>NZ_BMED01000001.1 GCF_014636315.1 Parundibacterium terreum
TGCGGCTTGTCCCTATAACCTTAACAGGTGATAGGCTACGACAAGTAAGCTTGTGTGTTTGCCCGTTGTTCGCAAACAATCACAACCGCCTAAGTCTTGTGGTGTGCCCCACCATGAGCACGGAGTATCGATGGTCTGTCGGTACTCCAAAAAACTTGATTAGTGCGAAGACTAACCCTCCGACGCACACTCTACGAGCTTCTTCCGAATTGGATTTGTTGTGACCGCCAGAACAACGGCACCACAATGAATCAACAAGTTATGCCTGATGACCATAGCGAGTTGGTACCACCCCTTCCCATCCCGAACAGGACNTGCGAGCGGCTTTACTGCGTCGCTCTTATAAGCTTCGCTTCCCTTATAGCTCCGGCTTTCTAATCGTCTTTTGCTGCTGCCACGCAGCTATTTCTCTATATTGACGCGCGCCGCATCATCTAAAATCGATAACTGAGACCAATAGAGAACAGCTTGACTCTGTTTTTTTGACCATCGTCATATTTTGCCGGCAAGCGATCCCAGTCGGCATTCAAGCTCCAATGGCCGGTCAGTGAATAGCGGATACCCAAACCGACAACCGGCACTAGGGCATTCTTGGTGCTGGACTTTCCTGCGTCTGTGCTGAGCTTGCCTTGCGAGTAGGCCAGCCCGATCTTGCCCGTCAACGCAGCTTGCCCCATTCCTGCCTGGACCAGGTAAGACGCGGCCAGGCCTGTGTTTTTCATGCTGCCTGCCTTTGTGCTCGCTATATCGTACTTTACAAGCTTGTTGTGCCCGACACTGTATGCCATCAACTCCATGCCTTGCGCGATTTGGATGCTATCGGTGGCTGAGAACTGTGACAGGTAGCCGGCGCTAAGTTTAACGCTGACGTTGCCTGGATTTCTGCACACGGTAGGATTGCTGCAACTCACTGCTTGGCTTCCTGGTGATGCGACGCCCGCACCCATATATATTTCCGTTGCGCTGGCATTGGTCGCGGCACAAATCGCGGTGGCACAGGCCACGCAGGCCAAAGCTGCGCCTATCGCCGGATGTGAGTTGAGCATGAGACTTCCAAGGGACAATGTTTTCAATTTTTGCTGGAGATCTTGGGAGATTTACAGTGGCCGACTGCTTGGCGAAGCTTTTGGCCAGAGGCGTCAGTGAGTCTTGCCGACAATAATTTATCTTCGCGCGAAGTGTTGCAAATTTCTCCATTAAGTACGAGATTTTTATGCGAAGATGCGTCTGTTGATCTGATCGGTACTGAATTACGGTACTTTTATTGGCTGGTGAAAATGCGGAGATGAAATGAGTTCACCCGAATTGGTTCTGAAAGTGCTGCGCACCGAGTTGCGCCGCGCGGGCGTCACTTACAAAATGCTGGCTGACCGTATCGAGATGAGCGAATCCAGTGTGAAGCGCATGTTTGGGCAAAAGGATATGTCGCTGTCCCGCCTGGCCTTGATCTGCAAATCGGCAGGCATTGCGATGGAGGATGTGTTGCGCCAGGCCGCCGACGTGACCCCGCATTCCGATACGCTAACTTTGGCGCAAGAAAAATCCCTGATGGCCAGCCCCAAATTGCTACTGGTTGCTATCTGTTGCCTTGGATACTGGACCATGGAGCAGATCATCGAGACCTATACGCTGACGGAGCCTGAATGCATACTCAGCCTGGTAGAGCTGGATCGCCTGGGCCTGATTGAGCTGAAACCGATGAATCGCTATCGTCTGAAGGTTTCCAATACTTTTCATTGGCGGCCAGATGGGCCGGTGCAGCAATTTTTCAGGGAATTTGTCGTCAGCGATTATTTTGATGGACGTTTTGATGGGGAAGGGGAGAGCCTGCTGTGCGTGCCGGCCAGGCTATCAATGCAAAGTGCCAGGGAGATCGTACAAAAGATACAGCAGCTCGCGGCGGACCTGGCCCGCTTGCACCAGGAGGACCGCAGACTGCCCGCTGAAGAGCGCGATGGCTTTACGCTGATGCTGGGTTTCCGTTCCTGGGAGTTTTCTGCACTGACAGCACTTAGACGCAATGAGGGGGCTGGCGGCAAAAAGCAGGCGACAGTTACCGACTCGCATATTCATCGTGCCTGAAGAGAATAAGAGGGAGTCGACGCAGATCGCGTGAATCCCTCCTTTTGCTGTATAAAAACTTGCGCACGCGGCTCGTACAATTTCATGACAATTCAGCGACACTTCCAGGCAGATTTAAACACGTGGCAAATTTAATATGAGCTAGCTTTATCGAAGTTGGTTACAGCACGAAGCAGCACGAAAGCCCACGTTTCAGGTCTGTTTTATTTGGCGAATAGCTTGAGCGAACAGTCGATAGAAGTGATTGAAATGACCGCTAATGATTAGAGTGGTCTTTTTAGCCAATCACATTCTTGCTCCAGCCCGAGGAATTCACGCATGAAGATTCTGCACTTTTATCGCACCTACCATCCAGACACCTTCGGCGGCGTCGAACAGTTGATACGCCAGATGGCCGTCAGCACCACCCGCCTGGGCGTCACCAACGAAGTCCTGACGCTGACCCGCAGCAAAGAGCATCCCGAACTGGAATTCGAAGGCCACAAGGTACACCGCGCCCGCCTCAACTTTGAAATCGCCTCCACCGGCTTTTCCTGGTCGGCACTCTCTCGTTTTGTCGAGTTGGCCCGCGAAGCCGATGTCATCCACTACCATTTCCCCTGGCCCTTCATGGACCTGGCCCATTTGCTGGGCAGGATCAAGAAACCGACCGTCGTCACCTACCACTCCGACATCGTGCGCCAGAAGCTGCTGCTGAAGTTCTACCAGCCGCTCAAATACTGGTTCCTGAACGACGTCGACCGCATTGTCGCCACCTCGCCCAACTACTTGGCCACCAGCCCTATCCTGGAACGCTACAAGGACAAGACCGAGATCATCACCTACGGCCTCGACAAAAGCATCTACCCGCAGCCCGCACTGGATACGTTGAACAAATGGCGCCAGCAACTGGGCCAGCGCTTCTTCCTATTCGTCGGCATGCTGCGCTACTACAAAGGCCTGCATATCCTGCTGGAAGCCGCTGCCAATACCTCGATGCCGGTCGTCATCGTCGGCGATGGCCCGGTGGAAGCCGAATTGAAGCAACAAGCCCGCGCACTCGGCCTGAACAATGTCCATTTCCTTGGCGCATTACCCGAAGAAGACAAGGTCGCCTTGCTGACGCTGTGCTACGCCATGGTGTTCCCCTCCCACCTGCGCTCCGAAGCCTTTGGTATTTCCCTGCTGGAAGGCGCGATGTTCGGCAAGCCGATGATCTCCAGCGAAATCGGCACTGGCACCACCTATATCAACCTGGCCGACCAGACCGGCCTGGTGGTACCGCCGAATGACCCGGGTGCACTGAGAAATGCGATGCAGTTCCTGTGGAACCACCCGCAAAGGGCAGAAGAGATGGGCAGGCGCGCGTATGAACGCTACCAGGCGCTGTTTACGTCCGAGCAGATGGCGCGTGGCTATGTGGGTCTGTACCAGCGGGTGATGGAGAATTCTGCCGGCAGGATGGCGCAACTGAGTTCGGTATAAGGACATCAGTTTGGGGCATCAGTTTGGCCTGAAAGCAAAATATAAGCGAAAGCCGGGTCCAGAGTTTTAACCCTGGACCCGGCTTTTGTCATTCAAGCTTAGTGAAATGAAATCAGGATGCTGCGGCGGTTTTTGCGTGTGTGAGATCGCGAGTCAGTTCATGTTCATGCGCTACACGGCCATAGATATCGTCAAAACGTACGATGTCATCCTCACCCAGATAGGAGCCGGATTGGACTTCGATCAATTCCAGATCGGTTTCGCCGCGATTTTCCAGCCTGTGTTTGACACCCAGTGGAATATATACCGATTGGTTGGCACGCAGGGTCAGCAATTGTTCTCCCCTGGTGACAATTGCCGTGCCTTTTACGACTATCCAATGTTCTGCCCTGTATCTATGCATTTGCATCGATAGTTGTGCGCCCGGTTTTACCACAATGCGCTTGACCTGGAAATGCTCGCCGCTGTCGACCGAATCATAATGACCCCAGGGGCGGTACACCTTGCGATGATTCTCCGCCTGCGCATAGTTGCCCTCGCGCAGACGGCTGACGATGCGCTTGATATCCTGCGTATTGCGCTTGGTCGTCACCAGCACTGCATCCGGCGTCTCCACCACGATCACGTCTTCCAGCCCCAGGCAGGCGACCAGCCGGCTATCCGATACCACCAGGCAATTGCGCGAATCTTCCATCATCACGTCACCCTGTACCGCATTGCCATCGCCGTCCTTGTCCGATACCTGCCACACGGCATCCCAGGCCCCGACATCCGACCAGCCGGCATCAAACGGTACGACACAGCCGCTAATGCCCAGTTCCGGCGCCTTGGGCAGCTTTTCCATCACCGCATAGTCGATGGAATCGGAAGGGCAGGCCAGGAAGGCGGTTTTGTCCACCCGCACAAAGTCGCAATCGACCTTGGCTTGCTGCAGCGACTGCTGGCACGCTGCCAGCATGGCCGGGTTGAAATGGCCTATGGCCGCCAGCCAGGTACTGGCCCGCATCATGAAGATGCCGCTATTCCACAAATGGGCCCCACCGGCCAGATACTGCTGCGCCGTTTCCAGCGCCGGTTTCTCGACAAAGGCCTGCAAAGCCCGTACCGGCGAGCCTGATAAGGTCTCGCCGACATGGATATAGCCATAACCGGTTTCGGGCCGGTCCGGCACCACGCCGAAGGTCACCATGGCCCCGTCCAGCGCCTGCGGCAAGCCGTGCTGGATGGCTTGATGGAAGCCCTCGGTATTGGCGATCACATGGTCTGCCGGCATCACCAGCAGCACCGCATCCTGCTGATGGTCGGTGGCCGACAGCGCCGCCAGCGTCAATGCCGGTGCGGTATTCCTGCCGGCCGGTTCCAGCAATAGCGTGGAATTGGCAAAGCCGACTGCACGCAGTTGCTCGGCGGTGATGAAGCGGTATTCCTCATTGCAGACGACGATCATGTCGGGGGCGACCGGCAAATCGCCGCCAAACTGGCGCATGCGGCCGGCGGTGGCCTGCAGCATGGTGTCTTCACCGACCAGGGCCAGGAGTTGCTTCGGGTGCTTTTCCCGCGACAAGGGCCATAAGCGCGTGCCGGAACCGCCGGATAAAATCACTGGTTGGAGTAGCATTGTTATCTTTCCTTGAGGTGCATCGGTCTGCATAAAAAGTTTGGCTGCGAAGCTGGGCCGCGAAATTCATTCGTGGGCGATAGTAATCGCCCGGGTTTCAATTTTGATCATTCAATATGCTGGAGCCAGCGCAGAATAGCTTTTCTGTCTATATTAATCCGCTTCGGAATGTCCCTAATTTGTCGTAAATTTGTACGCCCCCGATCCCAGGCGGTGGGGCACCGCTTGAATGTATAAAAAGTGTACTGAAAATGTATTCAAATGTACGCGGACAGCGGCTGGCACCTATTCAGGGGCAAGCTCTTATACAATGCTGGCTTGGGAGGAAAGTCATGTTTCGTGTAATGCTGGTGGAGGATGATGCCAAGTTGGCGTCGCTGGTTGCTGAATATCTGGGTGCTTACGAATTTTCCGTCGATATAGTGACTCGCGGCGATATTGCGCTGGACCATTTCCGGTCTCAGCCGCCCGATATCGTCGTCCTGGATCTGATGCTGCCTGGCCTGGACGGTATGGTGGTATGCCGCCAGTTGCGTGAGGTCAGCAATGTGCCCATCCTCATTTTGACGGCGCGCGAAGATGCGTTTGATGAAGTGTCCGGCCTGGAGCAAGGGGCGGATGACTATGTCAATAAACCGGTGCAGCCAAGGGTATTGCTGGCGCGTTTGCGCGCCTTGCTGCGCAGGTCGCAAGATGAAGTGCGGACGGATACGGAAAACCTGACCTTCGGTGCTTTTCAGCTATCCAAGGGAAACCGCACCGTCGTATGGCGAGATCAGCCCGTCCCGCTGAACAGCACGGAATATAAGTTGCTGCTTGTATTGGCCGAAGCTGCGGGCCAGGTCTTGTCCCGCAACGATATCCTGATACAGATGCGGGGCATCGAGTTCGATGGCCTGGATCGCAGCATCGATAACAGTATCTCCAGACTGCGCCGCAAGTTTGATGATGCCAATGCCGACAAGATCAAGACCGTATGGGGGGAAGGGTATTTGTTCAGCCCATCCGCCTGGGAATAGCCAGGAACGGCCGTGAATCGTATCTTTGTCCGGTTTTCCCTGCTGGTCATGCTCGCGGTCACTGTCGCCAGCTTTGTCATCTATTTCGTGATCAGCAATCTGTTCGGCGATCCGTTTGAAGAAATAGCCCTGAAGCAGGCATCCGGCCAGATTTTCTTGCTGGAGCAATATGTCGACAAGGCACCGGCGGATGAGTGGCTGCAGAGATTGAACAAGGTGAGGGAAATCTCCAGGGTCAAGTTTGAACTGATCCCGCTGAAAGCCGCCTTGCCTTTGCTGCCGGCGAAAAAAGAAGCTTCGCTGATGCGCGGTGAGGTAGTTCTTGATGCGGCGGACAAATCTTTCTTCCGGCGGGTGGATCTGGCTGGCGACAAATACATAGGCAGCGAAGAAGAGGTGATCCATGCGGAAGACCTTCCCATCGATGTTGGCCTGGCGGTTAAAGTGGAGCTAGTGCGTTATGTCATCGTTGCCCTGTTCTTGCTGATTCCGGTAGCCGTATGGTCCAGTCTGCATTGGCGTGGCTTGCAGTCGCTATCAAAGGTGGCGCGTGATTTCGGTGAAGGTAATTTGTCGGCCAGAGCGACGACGAAGAAAACTTCCAGCATCTATCCACTGGCTGAGCGCATGAACCAGATGGCGGCGCGTATAGAGAGCCTGCTGGAGGCGCAAAAAAACTTGATGCATTCTGTCTCGCATGAATTGCGCACTCCGGTAGCTCGCCTGGAATTCGGCCTTGAATTATTGCGCCAGGACGTAAAGAAAACAGCCGACGGCAGTGCCGCGGAAGCTCGCATGCAAGCCATGGAAGCCGATTTGATTGAATTGAATATGCTGGTCAAGGAGTTGCTGAGCCTGACCAGGCTGGATCAGCAGCAGGAGAACAGGCACACCCAATTCTCTCTGGCCGAGGCCTTGCATGATTGTGTAGGGATCATGGACCATGCTTTATCCGGAAAGCTGCTAAAGACCGATATCGGCGCGGGAATAGGCCTCATGGCGGGCGATCCGCGCCTGATTTCACGTGCCGTCACCAACCTGATGATGAACGCGGCAAAGTATGCCAGCCATCAGCTTGTTTTGTCTGCGCATCGCCTGGCGGATGGCGCGGTAGAGGTGATAGTCGAGGACGATGGGCCGGGCATTCCCGTGGAAGAGCGTGAGCGTATTTTCGACCCTTTCTACAGACTGGACCGAAGCCGCGACAGGGCAACCGGAGGCTTCGGCCTGGGTCTGGCGATCGCGCAGAAAGCGGCATTGCTGCATGGCGGGAATATCCACGTGGCAGAGTCTTCGCTGGGTGGCGCCAGATTTGTCATGCGCCTTCCGTCAGGACTGTAATTGCATGCTCCCATCCAGCGGTTTCCATGTGATGCCAGCGGATGCATATTTTGATGACATGTACAAATTCGAGACAATTTAAAGACACTTTGAGGCGGACATTCGGTAGCGAGGCATTTAAGATGAAGTTCCTTTAAAACAATAATGACCCGCTATCGACTATATAATCCGTCTCCACTATTCACACTGCAGTAACTCTCCCGAGTAATCCGAATGAAAAAACTCTCTTTTGCATTGATCTTCAGCTTTTGCGGACCGGCCATCGCACAGACGCCTGCCGCAAATATGATGCCGGACGGGAGCCGGGACATGTATGTGGGATTGGGGGTAGGTTCTGCGCCTTTGTGTGACGGTACTGACGAGCGCGAGACCAGATTGAAGCCGAATATCCAGGTTCAATGGAGCAATGGCATCTTTCTGCGCAATGAGAGCCTGGGCATGCATCTTAGCAACGAGCCGGGGATAGAGTACGGCCCGCTACTTGAATATGACCGCGGCTGCGATGCCTCGCATCAGAAAAAGCTGGAGGGTGCAAAGGATATCGACTCATCGCTGGGTGTAGGCGGCTTCTTCAATTATTACTTGACCGACTCCTTCAGGCTCAGCTCCAAACTCTTGGTGGGCACTGAAAATGAGCGCCGGCGCATGGTGCTCAACCTGGAAGCCAGAAAGTATATGCAGGTCGCACAGCATCATGGCGTGGCATTGTCGCTTGGCTTGACCTGGGCCAACCAGGCCTACACGCAAACGCGTTTTGAGTTTGACCCGATGAAAGCGCTGGTCGCTTCTCCCGCGCCCGCAGCAGCAAAAACCGATTTTTCCACGCGGTCGGGCATCAAGGATGTGCATGCCGGGGTGAACTGGAACTGGGAATTAAGCTCCACCTGGCTGGTGACGTCGCAAGCGTCGATTTATCGATTAACGGGAAGTGTTGCGGATAACCCGCTGAATAACAGACGAAGTTATATGACTGTGTATACCGGTCTGGCTTATCGTTTCTAATCCATACGATCAATTTCATGACCCATAAGCCCTTTTTTATTTTTGTTTTCATGTTGCTGGCAGCAGGGGGTAGTGCTGCGCAGTCCAATGACAATGAAATGCAAAAAAGACAGAGCTTGATCGCGTCTGAAAAGCAGGAAGGTGACTGGATCAGTTACCGGGATGTTTACCGGTTGATGATACGTTTTGAAAAGTATGGCAAGCCCAAGCAGTTTATCCAGAATAACTATCAAATCACGCCCCTGGACAGGAGGGCATCGCTGGATGACTTGCATCTGGTGCTGAATGGGAAAACGGTGCGCCTCAATCTGCCTATCGACGGTGTGGGCCGGGTTGCGATTCCGCTATTGAAAACCGCTTACGATGAAAATGCGGAACTGAGCCTGAATCGCAAGACGAATCTGTTCAGCTTCCAGACCCGCATTTCCATCATTGTCCGTGCCGATGGCATATATGAGACCGGCGATCTGCAAACGGCCTGTGAGCAGGCTTTAAACTATCTGCGGTATACGGGAGAGGTTTCTTCCTCCGGCAAAAAATGCACAGGCGTGAAATTCTCGTATGCGAAGAATGCCGGCGATGTTGCGGTCAGCTTCAGGTCGAATGGTAAATTGACACCTTTGCCTGTAAGGGACGGACCAGCTTTTTCAGATGATGCTGCGACATTCAAGACGGTGAGCTATCGCTTTGCCGATTGGCCTGAGCGTGGCCAGATCATTATTCAAAATGCGCCGATTGCGATTGCCGCCTTGTTCGACTAGGCATGCCAATTACTTTGCTGTCATGCCCGATGACAGCGTGTTCCACATCAGGCGTCCCAGTCATCCTAGTAAACCTGCGCTGCATGCAGCTTGTCCAGTATCCTTGATTTCAAAGCTGCAGTATCAGAATCCGTGCGCTGCCTTGGCCTGGCAAGCGGGACGCTAAACTCGGCATGCAGGGATTGTGGTGCCGAACCCAGCATGACGATACGGTCGCTCAGATAGACCGCTTCGTCAATGTCATGGGTAACCAGCAGCACGCTTAGACCATGCTGGTGTGCGATCTGAGCCAGCAAATCCTGCAATTTCATGCGGGTAAAAGCGTCAACAGCGGAAAAAGGTTCATCCAGCAGCAGCACACGCGGGCGAGTGAACAGGCCGCGCGCGATGGCAACCCGTTGTGCCTGGCCCCCGGAGAGTTGTTTCGGCAACGCATCGGCATACCCATCCAGGCCGACTTCTTCCAGCAAGCTCGCTACCAGAGGATGCTTGCGTTCGGAGCGTCCGAGATCGAAGGCGATATTCTCCGCAACCGTCAGCCACGGGAATAGACGAGGCTCCTGAAAAATGAATCCTATATCCCGGCTCACTCCTTTCAGCGTGGTGCCGTCAAGCCGGACACTGCCACGGAAAAGTTTGTCGAGGCCGGCGACGATGGAGAGCAAGCTGCTTTTCCCACACCCGCTGGCGCCAATCAGGCTGACGATTTCACCCTGTCCAAGCTGCAACTGCACGTTGCGCAAAACCTCACGCTCGCCGTAGTTTTTTTCATGGATGCTGATGTCCAGCAGGGAGCTCATGGCAAATCCTGTACAGAATTGGCAAAGCTATCGCGCCACGACAAAAGGCGACTCTCCAGTTTGATCATTAGCCTGTCGCTGATTTTTCCTAGCACTGCCAGCAACACGATAGCTGCCAGTACGATATCGGCACGGCTGGTTTCACGTCCGTCTGAAAGCAGGTAGCCAAGTCCTTTGCTGGCAGCGATCAACTCTGCCGCGACCATGAACATCCACGCCAGGCTGAGTCCATTGCGCAGCCCGGTCAAAAGCGATGGCAGTGCTGCCGGAAGCAAAACCCGGTAAGCCAGGGCGGGGCGGCGCAGGCGATACAACTGTGCAACTTCGATCAGTTTGCGGTCTACACCGCGTATGCCGGAGACAGTGCCCATATAGACCGGGAAAAAAGCACCGATGGCGATCAGCACCAGTTTGGGCGCTTCATCTATGCCCAGCCATAGCAGTAACAGGGGAACCCAGGCCAGGGATGGGATCGCGCGCAATGCCTGGAAGCTGGGGTCGAGTATTAGCTCCATGCGTTTGCTTAAACCCACTAGCGACCCTATGACAACAGCGAGTAGGCTGCCCGCCAGAAAACCAGCGATAACCCGTAAGGTACTCGCTGCCATGTGACCGGCCAGCCCATGCTGAGCGAGGTAGGAGATGGTATTCAGAATCTCGGTGGGTGCAGGCAGCAGGTTTGCCGGAATCAGGCCGGAGCGAACGCCTATCTCCGCGACAAGCAAGGCGGTGAATGGCAGCAGCGCACCAAGCAGCGCCGCTGGGATGCGTCTTTTGCTTTCCGGTTGCCGATTTATCGCTGATATGTCCAGCTTGACCGATCTGGTGTTCATTGTGTGCTTTCTGGGCCCTGTCTCATTCGTATCAAGTGCGGGTAATCAGCGGTTGGGAAAACCGAGTGTCTACCAGATCCAGGATCACGCGATTCAAGTCGGTGCCCGCCTTGACCAGTGCTTCATCCTGCAGGATGGGCGCCGCCAACTGTAATGCCTTCACATGCTCGCTGGATGGCAGCGGGTTGCTGAAATCGCTGCGCAGCTTGATCTGCAGCAGCGCGACCGGCAGGCTGACCTTGGCCTCTTCAGACAATATCCTGGCAGCATCGGCAGGGTTGGCGATGATCCAAAGGCGGGCACGCTCGTAAGCGCGGATGACTCGCGCTGTTTCTGCAGGATGGGCTGCCAGAAAATCTTCACGCGCATTCAGAAAGCCATAGGTGTTGAATGCCACGTTGCGGTAGATCAGGCGCGATCCTGATTCCAGTTCGCTGGCCGCCATATGCGGGTCCAGGCCGGCCCAGGCATCGACCTTGCCTTGCTCAAGGGCGATCCTGCCGTCGGCGTGCTGCAGGCTGATATGTTCAATATCACTGCGCTTCAGGCCAGCCACCTTCAGGGAGCGCAGCAGGAACAGATAGGGGTCGGTGCCTTTGGTTGCCGCAATCTTTTTTCCTTTCAGGTCCGCCAGGCTGCGTATGCCTGAGTCCTTGCGGACGACCAGTGCGGTCCATTCCGGACGCGAAAAAATATACGGCGTCTTGATCGGCGTGCCGTTTGCTTTTGCCAGCAAAGCGGCAAGTCCCGCGCTGGAACCTATGTCTATGCTGTTGGCATTCAAGTACTCCAGCGCGCGGTTGCTGCCTGCGCTCAACACCCACTTGATGCTGGTGCCATCCGCCTTGAAATCTTCCTCCAGCCAGCCGAATCTGCGCAGCACCAGGCTGGTAGGAGAGTAATAGGCATAATCCAGCCTCAGCTCTTTTAGCGGCGATGCGGCCTGTACCAGTCCTGGAAAAACGGTGGCTGCGGCGCTGCCGGCAGCAAGTTGGAGCAGTGTTCTGCGTTGCATGATGTCTTTCTAAAGCGAGTGAATTAAGTGAATGAGTTTTATGCTGCCGTTTGCAGCGGTGGATCGATCTTTACCTGCCGCCCGGCATGCTGCGGATGCAGGTAAGGGCCTGCGCCAAACAATTGATGGCGTAGCGTGCCGCCGCTGTATTCGGTGCGGTAGCAGCTACGCCGCTGTAGTTCCGGTACGATGAAGTCGACCACATCGCGCATGGTTTCATGCGCGATGGCGAAAGCCAGGTTAAAGCCGTCGATACCGGTTTCTTCCATCCAGGCCTGCAACTGGTCAGCCACCTGAGCCGCATCGCCCACGATGACAGGGCCGCGCCCGCCGAGGCTGATGTATTCCGCGGCTTCCCTTACCGTCCATTTGCGCGTCGGGTCTGCGGCACTGAAGGAAGCTAGCGCGGAGCGCCCGGCATCCGACTCTATGTAATCAATCGTCGCGTCCAGAGGGAAACGCGAGAAATCGACCCCCGTCCAGCCTGATAGCAGCGCGAGTGCCGCATCGATATTGATGTAGCTGCGGTAGTCTTCATATTTTGCTTGCGCTTCGGTTGCCGTTTTCCCCGTGATGATCAGCGCCTGCGCGTAAATCAGCAGACGGTCGGCATCGCGCCCCGTTGCATGGGCGGCTGCCCGGGTGTCTTCCACATAACGGCGGACGACTTTCTTGCTGGGACCGCTGACAAAGGTGCATTCGGCGTGGCGTGCGGCAAAAGCCGTACCACGCGGTGAGGTGCCGGCCTGGTACAGCAAAGGGGTACGCTGCGGCGACGGCTCGCATAAATGAAAGCCGGGCACCTGGTAGTAGCGTCCATGGTGATTGATAGGATGTACTTTGGCCGGATCGGTATACACGCCATGTTGCTTGTCATTGATGACGGCATCGTCTTCCCAGCTTTTTTCCCACAATTTGTAGACCACATCCAGATATTCATCCGCCAGATCGTAGCGCTCGTCATGGCCCAGTTGCCGGTCCAGCCCAAGATTACGGGCTGCGCTATCCAGATAGCCGGTGACGATATTCCAGCCTATGCGGCCTCGGCTGAGATGATCCAGCGTGGAGATGCGGCGCGCGAAAGTGTAGGGATGCTCATAGGTGAGGGCGCAGGTGACGCCAAAACCCAGATGTGTAGTCGCCGACGCCATCAAAGGCACTAGCGCTAGCGGGTCGTTGAGTGGTACCTGTACCGCATGTGTCAAAGCCGCGTCAGCGCTGCCCTGATAAACGTCATATACACCCAGTACATCCGCCAGGAACAGCGCATCAAAGCGGCCAGCCTCCAGCAGCCGCGCCAATTCCGTCCAATGGTCGGGATCGGTATAGCGATGACTATGGTCCCGCGGGTGTGCCCACATGCCGGGAGACTGGTGGCCCACGGTGTTCATCTGGAAAGCGTTGAAACGTATTTGTTTGCCCATGATGCAGAATTATTTGTTCGCGCTTTGCAAGGTTTGCTGATAGTCAGGCTTGGCAAAACCGGAGAAATACTTATTGGTGACATCTAGGAATTCCCTGGAACGATAGGCCGCTTCCAGATCTTTCACCCATTGTTTGCCTTTGTCTGCGGTGCGGATAGCGACCAGGTTCTGGTAGGTTTCCGAGGTTTTTTCTACCGCCAGGGCTTCGGTCAGTTTCAGGCCGGACGCCAGTGCAAAATTGCCGTTGACGAAGGAGTAATCGGTATCCTGCAAGGAGCGCGGCAACTGTGCTGCTTCCAGCGGGATCAGTTTGATTTTCTTGATATTGTCGGCCACATCTTTATCCGATACGCGTATCGGGTCATAGTTGGCTCGCAGCTTGATCCAGCCCAGTTGTTCCAGCAAGACCAGTGCGCGCGCCTGGTTGGTGGGATCATTGGGCAGCGCTACGGTCGTACCTTCCTTCACTTCCGTCAGCGACTTGTGTTTTTTGCTGTAGATGGCGATTGGGGCAGTCGGCACCTTGATCAGTTCGCTTAATGCCAGCTTGTTGTCTGCTGCGAATTTGGTCAGGTAGATGATGTGCTGGAAGGCATTCGCATTTAACGCACCTTCGGCCAGTGCAAAATTCGGCTGTATGTAGTCATTGAATTCGACGACTTTTACCTTGTAGCCCTGTTTTTCCAGGATGGGCTTGATGCCTAGCTTGACCTGATCCGCATAAGGGCCGGCGCTGGTGCCGATAACCAGTTCCTTGGGGTCATTGGCAAAGGAGGCCGTTGAGATAAAAGCGAGGCTTAGTGCGCTGGCGATTAGGGCGCGGCGTACGCTACTGGGGCGTGGATATCTGATCATGATCTATGCTCTCCTGGTTGAGTGATATTTATATGGCGTTGCTTTGGGGCTGATTTGGCGCTGATTTTTTGTTACCGTTTTTACCGCTTATCTATGAGTTTTGCGATGCCGGTACCGGTGAACTGAATTACCTGTACCAATGCGATCAGAATTGCCACGGTGGCTATCATGACGTCGGTCTGGAAGCGGTAATAACCGTAACGGATGGCCAGATCGCCGATGCCGCCGCCACCGACCACGCCAGCTACGGCGGAATACGACAGGAAGCTGATTGATAAAACAGTGAGTGCCAATACCAGGCCGGACCTGGCTTCCACCAGCAAGACACGGACGATGATCTGGAATTCGGACGCGCCCATTGCATGTGCTGCCTCAATGACGCCGCGCGGCACTTCACGCAAATTTTGCTCCACCAGCCGGGCGAAGTAGGGGATAGCGGCAAAGGATAGCGGCACTGCCGCAGCAAGCGGGCCTATCGAAGTGCCGGCTATGAACCGGGTAAAAGGCACCAAGGCCACCAGCAGGATAATGAAAGGGAAAGAACGCACCATATTGACGAACCAGCCCAATATGAATGCCAGGGGCCGGTTTTGTAGCGACTGGCCGTCCGCCACCAGAAACAGCAAAACTCCCAGAGGGCCGCCGATCAGCACGGCAGAGGATAGTCCTATCGCCAGCATGGTCAGGGTTTGACCGAACGCCGTCCACATTTCCGGTAGCAGATTGAGGATATTATCAAGCATACGCGAGCTCCTTATGTGGCAGGGATGCCTGCTTGCCGTGATGAACCAACTCGCGCCCCAGAGCAGTTTTGCGTACCGTATTGGTTTCGTGCAGCGCAAACTGCTCCGCGATGACTCCGTCTTCAATCACCGCCACGTGATTGCAGATGGCGTTCAACACGGATAATTCATGACTGACGATGACGATAGTGACACCCAGGCGGCGATTGATGTCACGCAAGGTATCCAGCAGAGAACGGGTGGTTTCCGCATCAAGGGCGGAAGTAGGCTCATCGCATAGCAGTACTGCGGGGCGGCTTGCCAGTGCGCGGGCAATCGCAACTCTTTGTTTTTGCCCTCCGGATAATTGCGCCGGATAGCTGTCCAACTTGTCTGAAAGATCCACCAGCTTCAGGCATTCATTGACGCGCGTAGCGATTTCTGCGGCAGGCACGCTCCCGTGTATTTTTAGCGGGAAAGCGACGTTGTCGAACACGCTGGCATTTTGCAGCAGGTTGAATTGCTGGAAAATCATGCCTATATTTTGCCGCGCGTCCCGTAACTCCCGCTTGCCCAGGCTGGTAAGCTCGCGCCCGGCCACGGTCACAGCACCGCTATCGGGTTTTTCCAGCAGGTTGATCAGACGTAGCAGGGTGGACTTGCCGGCCCCGCTTTTACCTATCAGCCCAAAGATATCGCCTTGCTGTATGTCCAGCGATACCGATTTGATGGCATGGAATGGCTTGCCACGTGATGGAAAAAAGGATTTGCTGACTGCTTTGACCTGGATCACTGGCCCAAGTTGTAAGGAGGTGTTTGGCATTTTGTATCAGGAGTATGCTGTTGGCTCTGGCAGCGTGCCTTCCAGCACGTAGCGGCCCAGATCGCGCAGCTTGTAATCAATAGGGTCGTGCAAGGTATGGACACGGACATTGCGCCAGAAGCGGTCAAAGCCGTAGCGCGCCGAAGTAGAGCTTGCTCCTGTCAGCTCAAACATCTGGCTGCTTACTTCTATGCCCGCGCGATGTGCCAGGCACTTAGCCTCTGCCACGGCGATAGCCAGTTCTCCGCGGTCGCGCGCGGTAACCAATGCTCCCTTGCGGAACGCCTTTTCCAGTTCGCCGGCGGCGTGGTCGGCCAGCACTGTGGCGGGGCGCAGTAGCAGCCAGAGCTCGCCGTAGCGATGCTGTATAAATGGATCGGTGCTTGCCTTATCCACGCCGGAAGCAAACCAGGGGCGGGATTGTTTGCGGGTATAGCCGGTCGCAGCATCAAAGGCACCGAGGCCTATGCCAAGGTAAAGGTTTGCCATGATCAGTTGTGCCACCTGAGAGCGCAGGGTTGCCTGCGGTGTTGCCACCTGAGATGGCGCTTGCAAGACCAGATCAGCTGGAAGCTGCACCTTACTAAAGTGCACATTGCCACTGTCCGTCTGGCGCTGGCCGAAGGAATCCCAATCGGCTTTGACGCTGATACCGTCTGCTGCTGTTGGTAATACGCCGATCAGCGCGCTTTGGGATGTTTCATCCCAGGCAGAAATAGTCAGCCAGTCCGAACCCACCGATCCGGAAGAAAAGCTTTTAATGCCGTCAATGAGAAAACCGTCTTCATTGGCGGTGGCGAGGGTGCGCCTGTCCAAAGGGTTGAGTGCATTACCCCAGAACAGGCGTTCTTCAACTGTTTTCTGCAATAGCTGGCGCTGCTGCTGCGCATTGCCATATAGCTGTATGCCAGCCAGTTGCAGATGATGGAAGCCGAATACATGGGCCAATGCACTGTCCGCCTGCGCCAGGATGCGGATGACCTGATAGACCGTAGGCCAATCCGCCCCCTGGCCGCCAAATTCAGTGGGAACAGACAGGGTCAGCAAACCGGATTCGCGTATCCACTCGCGTTCCTGGGCTGCGTGTCCTCCTTGCTGGTCGCGCGCGACTGCCGTCTCTGCCAGGCGTGCGGCAAGCGTGCTGGCAATATAGAGGGGATCGTTTTCAGCGACTTCGTTTTGATCTTGCTGAGGGGATAGTATAAGTGCGGGCGACATGACAGACCTGACACGAGTGTGGTTGCGATGACTTAGTATTGCATCGCCCATACCTGCTCGTACACGAAGAAATCCAGCTTTGCTTATGCGGAAATTTACTATCTCAGCGGTAGCAGGTTAAGTCGGGGCTTAGTGCGGCGGCGGTCGGTAAGGCGAAAGCTGATCGATTCAGTGAGTTTGTTACGTGACTTTCCGTGGAGGCAGGAGCGCATACACCGGCTGTGCCAACCCTTTTCTGACGTCCTACATGAAAATTTCATTTAATATAATTTTTGACGTGCCATGATGCATAGGCGGCAGGCAAAGCATCGCCCTTGGAGTTTTCGCGACCTAGCTTGCATTTGTGTAGATTTACTTTTTTGCCGGAACTGCTTAATTTTATTAGATGGTCTTCAATACCGGGAAATGCAGGGCAAACCTGATCTCTCCATCTTGAGAAGAGTAGAGCGCAGTTACGCTGCCTCCATGCAAAGTCATGATTGCCTTTACGATGGCAAGCCCGAGGCCATTGGACTCGGTAAATTCGCTGCGTGATTTATCTCCACGGTAGAAGCGGTTGAACATGCTGTCCAGATGGTCTTGCGATATTGCGTCGCACTGGTTCTTGACGGTGATCGTCGTGCCGCTGTCATCTGTCCTGGCATGTAGCGAGATGCTTGTATCGGGTTTTCCGTAACGGACGGCATTGATCGCCAGATTATTGACTGCTCGTCGCCACATGGTCAGATTGGCATTGACGGTGCCGCTTGCTTCGAGCTGAAAGCGCATATTACGCTCCTCGGCAATGCCTTCGAAGTAATCCCTGACCCTGCCAAGCTCTTCCTCAACTGAAAAATCAACGCGATCAACGACGGTAGTTGCGTGATCCATGTTTGCCAGGAAAAGAATATTTTCTATGATGCGGGACAGGCGGGTCAGTTCTTCCAGGTTGGATTCCAATACCTGCTCATACTCTTCCGCCGGCCTTAACTGGCCTAGCGTTACCTGGGTTTGTCCCATCAGGATATTGACCGGCGTCCTTATTTCATGGGCCAGGTCGGCCGAAAATTGCGAAAGGTGTTCAAAGCCGGCCTCCAGTCGGTCCAGCATCGCATTGAAGGCATGGGCGAGTTTGCGTAACTCTGCTGGCGCGTCTTCTACGCTCAAGCGAGCAGATAGATTTTCAGGCGTGATCTCTCCTGCACGGTCGCCGATGACCGAGAGGGTTTTCAGTCCGTGTTTCAAGAGCATAAAGCTCAATACGATGGTTAAACCTACCGTCAGCGTGACAGCTCCTATGACGCGCAACAGATAACCAGACAATACTTTTGATTCCTGGTTCATCACATAGGCCGCGGTGATCTCTACGGTGTCGTTATGATTGCCGACCTCTGCCAGTGCGGACACCCAACGCACGCGAACGCCATCGGAGCGTTCGCCTTCATGCAGGGAGTCCAGCTTCAGCGGGATTCCTGTCGCCACCGGAACCATTGAGGGGGCTTGCAGGTCGCCGGGATTCACCTGTATGAACGGAGTTTCACCCTGACGCCGAAAGATTCGCACGTCCTGCTCATTGCCCAGCATGCTTTCAAACAGAGCAGGCCGCTCTTCCATCTGGCGGATGTTATACAAGTCGTGGAACAAATTGCGGAAATGCTCAACACGTCCTATCAGCGTATAGTCTGCCCGCATTTCCAAAGCCTGCCTGGCAGAGGAATATAAATAGGCGCCCAGGCTGCTCGTAATCAGGAAGACCAGCAGTGCAAATAATATTGTCACTCTGTGTGTCAGGCCCAGTGATTTCCAGATATTCATGGTTCATCCGAAAACATGTAGCCGATGCTGCGCACGGTGTGAATCAGTTTTTGCTCAAAGGGCGCATCTATTTTTGCGCGCAGGCGCTTGACGGCGACATCGACGACATTGGTATCGCTGTCAAAGTTCATATCCCACACCTCGGAGGCGATAACAGCGCGTGACAAAGCCTCGCCCTTGCGCTTGATCAGCAGGTGCAGCAGCATGAACTCCTTATTGGTCAGCACGATGTTCGTGCCTTGCCGCGTAACTTTGTGACGAACGGGGTCGAGTTGCAGATCGGCGACCTGGAACAGGTCGGATTCTCGGGTGACGCCGCGTCGTAGCAGCGTACGCACGCGCAATACCAGCTCGGTAAATGAAAAAGGCTTGACGAGATAATCATCCGCACCGAGCTGCAGCCCGCGTATGCGGTCATCCACGTGGTCTTTGGCAGTCAGGAAGATGACAGGAAGGTCTCTTTTGCTACGCAGGGAGCTCATCACGGTCCAGCCGTCCTTGCCCGGCATCATCACGTCCAGGATAACGAGATCGTAGTCGTTTTCCAATGCCATATGCAGGCCGTCGGTGCCATTCCGCGCCAGATCTACCGAGTAGCCGGACTCGCGCAATCCTTTTTTCAGGTAATCACCGGTTTTCAAATCGTCTTCTATGACAAGGATGGCCATGCCGTTTCTTCCCGGAAATGTGGCTAATGATTTTGATTCTAGCATCTTGCTTTTATGGATTAATGACAATTTTGTCATTCGGATGCCATCAAAGTTTCACCAGCAGATAAGTAAGATGAATCATCGGACATAGAGATCTTTCTTAATGCTCTTGCCAATTCATCCAAGGAGTTATCCATGTTAATCAGACTGCAACCAGACCAGATTGATATTCCCGCTTCATCTGAAATAACGCCGCAACGCATCTTCGAATCGCGCCGGACTTTTCTTAAAGAGATGGCAACTGGAGCAATCGCCGCCAGTGGGCTGATAGCTTCAGGCAGCGCATGGTCGCAGACTACGGGCGCACGCAAATTGGCCGCTAAACACAATGATGCCTATGTCATCGTGGACAAGGCGACTGCGTACAAGGATGCGACGACGTATAACAATTTCTATGAATTCGGTACCGATAAATCCGAGCCTGCGCGCAATGCTGGTTTGCTGAAGATCAATCCCTGGACTATTTCGATTGAAGGGGAGGTGAAGCGGCCGATGATGCTGGATCTGGAGAGCCTGTTGAAGCTCGCTCCGCTGGAGGAGCGCATCTATAGGTTCCGTTGCGTTGAGGGCTGGTCCATGGTCATTCCCTGGGTGGGTTATTCGCTATCTGCGCTGATCAGGAAGGTCGAACCTACAGGCAATGCCAAATACATAGAGTTCGTCAGTCTCGCCGATAAAAAGCAGATGCCTGGCCTGTCTGACCGCGTGCTGGATTGGCCCTATACCGAAGGCCTGCGCATTGACGAGGCCAATCATCCGCTGACATTGCTGACGCTGGGCATGTACGGTGAAACCTTACCCAATCAGAGCGGCGCGCCAGTAAGGATTATCGTGCCCTGGAAGTATGGATTTAAATCGGCTAAATCAATCGTAAAGATACGTTTCCTGAAAGAGGCTCCCCGCACAAGCTGGAACGGGATTGCCGCAAATGAATACGGATTCTATGCCAACGTGAATCCGAATGTCGATCACCCCCGTTGGTCCCAGGCTAGCGAGCGGCGTATAGGCGAGGACGGTTTCTTCACGAAGAAGCGCAAAACCTTGATGTTCAACGGCTATAACGATGTTGCATCCCTGTACGGCGGAATGGATTTGAAGAAGTTTTTCTGAGCCGTTGAGGGCTTTTCAGGCTTGCCCTAAATGACAAATTTGTCATGCGATTGTCACTCGTCCAAGCGCATGCGCTGGCTACACTATCGATATGGATTGATACCAAAAACTCACTTGGCTGCCGCCTAATTTTTAGAAGGAAATTTG
Organism: Parundibacterium terreum; assembly: GCF_014636315.1. GTDB lineage: Bacteria > Pseudomonadota > Gammaproteobacteria > Burkholderiales > Burkholderiaceae_D > Undibacterium > Undibacterium terreum. Next base: position 20,739 of record NZ_BMED01000001.1, read on the forward strand.
ACATGCAACGCTACAGAAAAAAATTGAGCCGTGCTGCAGGTACCGCAACTGCTGTACTACTGCTTGCTGCCGGCATGTGTTTCGGACTCCCGCTTGCATATGCCTGTGAGCCGGATTCGCCTCAGGCAAAAGCTTCCGCGGATCAGGAAATGCATCACCACCATCACGGTACCGCCTCTGACCCGCAGCAGGCTGATGCAGCCGCACCGCCCGTGTTCGTCGCCAGCACCGCCAAGTCATTTGCAGCCTTGATGGATGATGCAATGGCCGTGATGGACGATGGAATGAAACGGGCGCCGATGAATGGCCAGAGCGAGCATGACTTCGTCACGATGATGATACCGCACCACCAGGGGGCGGTGGATATGGCGAAGGCCTTGCTTCTTTATACCAAGGACCCGGAGCTGAGGAATCTGGCTTTGGGCATCATCGCAGAACAGCAAAACGAAATCCGCGTCATGCAGGCCTGGCTGGAGCATCACCCTGATAGCGCCGCAAAAAAATAAAATTTCCTGAACAATTTCACCTCCATAGAGACCTATCATGAAGAAAAATTCCACTATCCTCGCTATTGCCATGAGCGCGCTGTTTGCCAATTCCGTCTGGGCATTGCCATCGACGCAGGACAGGGTTTATACGGCGGATCAGAATACGAATACCGTTTCGGTGTTTAACCCTTCCACCAATACACTCGTCGGCCAGATCAAATTGGGTAATCAGCGGCCTGACGTGCTTTCTCCTCTATACAAGGGCCAGATCAATGTCCACGGCCTCGGCTTTTCTCCCGATCATAAGACACTGCTGGTAATTTCCAACGGCTCCAATTCGGTAAGCTTTGTCGATACAGCTACCAACAAAGTCAAGGGCATCACCTATGTGGGCCGCTCTCCCCATGAAGGATTTTTTACCGCGGATGGCAAGGAGGTATGGGTAGTTGTGCGCGGTGAAGACTATATCTCGGTGATTGACCCGGTGACATACAAGGAGACCCGCCGTATTCAAACTGATCTCGGTCCCGGTATGGTGCAGTTTCACCCTGACGGAAAACTGGCTTTTGCTGTTTCCAGCTTTACACCAACGGTCGATATCATTGACGTGAAAAGCCATGAGATCATCAAGAAGATCAGTGTTGTCAGCCCGTTTTCGCCTTTCCTGCAATTTACACCGGACTATAGCGAAATATGGATGACGCATAAGGATGTCGGCAAGGTTACACGCATCAGCACCAAGACGCTGGAAGTTACCGGCGTAATTGATACCGGTTTCATCACAAACCATCTGGCTTTTGCCAAGGTGAACGGCAAGGTCTTAAGCTATGTTACCGTGGGTGGTGAAAATGTGGTCAAAGTATTTACTACCGACAAGGATGCAAAACTGCTCGCGACCATACCTACAGGCGCTTTGCCGCATGGCATATGGACATCGGATGACAATAGCCGCGTCTATATCGGCCTGGAGAATGGCGATGGCGTGGAGGTGCTGGATCCGGCAAGCAACAAGATCATTGCGCATATGCCAGGTGGCCAGGCTCCGCAAGCACTGGTTTACCTGTCCCATGTTGTGGAGGGCGGTGACGGTGCTTCCAATCTCGTAGCTCGAGTAAATAATGACCCTATCAATATCCGCCTCAAACCGGTTGTCGGTGAAGCTAAAGGGTTTGCGGTTTCGCGGAATCTCGGAGTGGTTGATTCTTTTGAAGTCTCGCTGTTCAAGCTAAAACCAGAAACGGAGTACAGTGTTTACCTGAGTGGGCACAAATCAGCGGTGGGAATTTTTAAAACAGATGCTAAAGGCGTTGCCAACGGTACCATGATAGGACCTGAGCGTGAGCTGGCGAAGCCAGATGCGCTTGCGGCTGCCAGCCGCCTGATTGTGATGGAAGGTGCTGCACCGGCCGATGCCAGCAAGGCAGTGCTGATTGATAATTGATTGATAGCCAATATTGCTGAATCCGGATCCGGTTTCAGCAATAAACAGGAGGAAAGATGAATACAATGAAATTTTTTGTGGCTCGGGCCTTGGCAGGCCTTGGCTTCTATCTGTGCATTGCTGCGGCTTGGGCGCATGCCCATCCTGTCAGTTTAAGCCCGGCGGCGGATGCGGCAGTGAGCGCCCCGGCTGAGATCAGGATTGTGTACGACAAGGCTCTGGAACCCGAAAGTAATATCGTCGTTAGCAATGAGCGTAACGAAGTTGTTGCTACCGGTAGGGCTGTGCTCGTTGCTCCTGACAACCTAGCTATGTCGCTGGCCTTGCCGGCGCTTCCTGTGGGCGGCTACACCGTGCAATGGAGCGCCGGCAGCCACGATGGGCACACGGCAAAAGGCAGCTATAAATTCATCGTCAAGTGACAGCTTGCATCTGGGCTGACTCTGGAGAGGAAGTTTGCACTGCTTGCCTTAGATGACTTGCGGTGAACTAACTTCTCCCTCCGGCGTGCTCAAGACCAGCGTTGCTCGTAATCCAGGAGAGTTGTCGGCAAGTAGCAGGTCACCCCCATGTAGCTTGGCGACTGCTGCGACCAGGCTCAGTCCCAGCCCGGCACCAGGCGTGCCGCGGCTGGTGTCGCCACGATAGAAGCGTTCAAGCACCTTGGGTCTTTCCTCTGCCGGAATACCCGGCCCGTTATCGGCGACAACTATTTCAACGCCGCCACCGGCGCCTCGCGTGGCATTTACAGTGATACTACCTTTTTCAGGAACGTACTTGAGTGCATTGTCGATCAGGTTTCCTATCGCCTGCGCAATCAGCAAGGGGTCGCCCCACAGCGGGAGTGATTCTGCGCATAAAAAGGAAAAATCGACTTCCCTGATTTCTGCTACGGGCTGATAAAACTCCACAGCTTCAGCGGCTATCGTGCGGGCGTCTATCTTGATGAAACCTGAGCGGCGTATCCCGGAATCGATCTCGGCCAGCCGCAACAGCGCATTAAAGATACTAATTACCCTGTCTACATCGGCGGTCGCACACTCTATTTCGGTAAAGGTAAGCTCCGGCTCCGGCCGGGTTAACGATAGCTCCTCCAACCGCGAGCGCAATTCTGCCAAAGGAGTGCGCAGGTCGTGCGCGATGGCATTCGACACATTTCTGATGCCCTCCACCAGATGTTCTATCTGGTCCAGCATGCGGTTTTGTGTTTCTACCAAAATATTCAATTCGCTTTCTCCACCATGGGCGGGAAGGCGATGCGAGAAGTTTCCAAGCATGATGGCAGAGGTGGCCCGGTTTATATCCTTTACCTGGGAAAGCAGCATGCGACGTATATAAAATCCCCCGGCTGTGCCCAGCGCCAGCACGATGCCAGCCGCACCCAGCAGCCCGTATAGGAAAAAATTTTCCAGTCTGCGGTACTTGGCAATGTCATTGGCAACCAGCAAATGGTAGCCACCCGGTAGGGCTGTGCTTAATAAGGCCACGCGCAAAGGCTGCTTGCCGATTGTGATCGACAACTTGTATGTGCCGGTTGCGGTGGACAGTTCTTTCGGCCAGGCCGGCAGATTTCCGGCAAGCGGTCTGAACGCTGCGTCGGCAAGCAATATGATTTTCTCGGCACCGTCAGCGCTCGTTCCAACTTCTATCTCAATCGCTGGCGCCAACGCCGCCAGGCCACCCTTGTTGAATACTGCTATCAGGCGCTGCGTATCGGCTTTAAGAAATTTTACCCTTCCATCCTCGATGGTTTCGCGCCATGCGAGCCAGAGCGGGGTGGCAAATGCCGCAAGCACGACAAGGCTGACTGCCACATACACCAAGGCGACAGTCAGCCCGGAAAATTTTAGCGACTTAAGCATCTGCGGTCAGCATGTAGCCGGCATTGCGTATGGTCTTCAATAATGGACGGCTATTGCCGGCATCAATTTTCTGGCGCAACTTGCTGACATGCACGTCGATGACATTGGTTTGAGGATCGAAGTGATAGTCCCATACATTTTCCAGCAGCATGGTCCTCGTTACTACCTGATTTGCGTGCCGCATCAGGTATTCAAGGAGTTTGAATTCACGCGGCTGCAATGTAACGACCTTGCCGCCACGCGTCACCTTGTGGGATAGCAGGTCCATGGCGAGATCGTCCAGAGACAGCATGGTCTCAGCGTGGGTCTCCTGCGAGCGGCGCAACAGGGCATCGAGCCGGGCCAGCAATTCACCAAAGGCAAAAGGTTTTACCAGGTAATCGTCGCCACCGCTTTTCAGTCCACGTATTCTGTCGTCAACGCCGGACAGCGCGCTTAGTATCAGGATGGGCGTCTTGTTTCCTGTCCTTCGCAAGGTTTCAATAATCGCCAGGCCATCTATGCCACCCGGTAGCATGCGATCCATGATGATCGCATCATAGGGTTCGCTGGCGGCCAGAAACATGCCGTCCCTGCCGTTATCGGCATGATCGGTTGTATGTCCTGCCTCACTCAAACCTTTCTTGAGGAATAGGGCAACCCGTTCGTTGTCTTCGATGATCAGCAGCTTCATGTTGTATCCGGTTCGAGAATGTTGATATTCCGGGAGCCATGAAACAAGATACTAAACCCGGCTCGATCTTGTTGCAATAATCCCGGCAGTGCCGTGCTGTATGTGCCTGATATGGAGGCTAACTTCCTGTGCGTGAAGGCATCTCTAACATTCCCTCGGTTGCCACCGTCGATCCCGTTGTATTTTGCCTGACCGGAGCGGCATCTGCCTTCCATCCGCCGCCCAGTGAACGGTAAAGGTCGGCCAGGCTGGTCAGTCGATTCAACTGCGTTGTGATCAGCGACTGCTGCGCGTTGTACAGGTCGTTTTGAGCCAGCAGGACATTCAGATAACTATCGCTTCCCGCCGCATACAGCATATTTTCGAGTTCCAGGCGCCGGGCTTGCGCATTGGTATAGCGTTGCTGCGCCGCCAATTGTTCATCATAGGTAGCTCGGGCTGCCAATCCGTCAGACACTTCGCGGAAGGCCGTTTGCACAGCCTTCTGGTATTGGGCTATGCCTATGTCTTTTTGCACCTTGGCCACGTCCAGGTTGGCCCGGTTCGCTCCCGCGTCGAAGATTGGCGCCAACAGCGCGGGAAGAAAAGACCATGCGCCCGAGCCCGCCGCAAACAGGCCACCCAGTGAGGAGCTGGCTGTGCCGAGCGAACCGGTCAGTGCTATCTGCGGGAAGAAAGCTGCGCGCGCGGCACCGATGTTGGCATTTTCAGAGCGAAGGATGGCTTCTGCCTGCAGGATGTCTGGGCGGTTTTCCAGCAGGTCCGACGGCAAACCTGGAGGAATATCAGCCAGGATGGACTGGTCCCGCAGCTTTGCCGGAGCGGGAAGATCCGCAGGCAGGGGCTGGCCCACCAGCAGGACCAGGGCGTTCCCCGCCTGGGCTTGCAGGCGGGTCTGCGCAGCATAATTGGCCTGGGCTTGCTCCACAGCGGTCTGGGATAGTCTCAAATCCAGCTCGGACAAGGTGCCGACATCAAATTGCAGCTTGGCCAGTTTGTACGAAGCCTGTGCTGTCTGCAGCAGTTGTTGCGTCACATCGCGCTGCTCGCCGTAGGCAAGGACGGCAAGGTACTGGTCCACGACCTGGGAGACCAGCAGGATTTCTGTCGCTTTGCGGGCATACGAGCTGGCGATGTATTGTTCAAAGGCGGCGTCCGATAAATTATGCAGATGGCCGAAGAAATCTGCTTCCCAGGAAACTGAAAGATCGGCGGCATAGCTGTGGGATGTGCCTGCGTTACCGCCGGCCGCGCCCGTGGCTCCGGGATTCTTGCCGCCGCCGCTTGAGGCAATATTCACCTGGGGGAACAAGCTGGCCCGCTGGATTTGATACTGGGCTTTCACTTTTTCTATATTGAGTATCGCAACGCGCAGGTCGCGGTTGTTTTGCAGCGCCAGTTCAACCAGGCGCTGCAAGCGCGGATCTCTGAAATTATCACGCCATGCGATACCGGCCGCGGCGGGACTCACCGGGCCGGAGCCGGCCTTTGCGGGATAGGTTGCACCTTGCGGGTAGGATGTCGCTACCGGCGAATCAGGACGCTGGTAGGTAGGTTGCAGCGCGCAGCCGGATAGAAACAAAGCGAAGATCGCCAGGGAAATAGGTGTGCGTAAGCGCATTTTATGCTCCTGTAGCGTGCTGGGTTGCCGAGGGTGCTTGGATTGCCGGGGCGGGGGATGCTCGCTCCTTTTGCCCCAGCTTGTTTGCGACAACCACATAAAACATCGGGATCAGGAAGGTGGCGATAAAGGTCGCCGTTAACATCCCGCCTATGACGCCCGTGCCAATCGCATTCTGGCTGGCCGAACCGGCGCCGTTTGCCAGTGCGAGTGGCAGTACGCCCAATATGAATGCCATGGAAGTCATGATGATGGGCCTCAAGCGCATATGCGCTGCTTCAATGGCCGCTTGCAACGCGGGTAAGCCTTCGGCATGGCGCTCCTTGGCGAACTCAATGACCAGAATCGCATTCTTTGCCGACAGGCCGATGGTCGTCAGCAGTCCGACCTGGAAATAGACGTCGTTGGACAATCCAAGCAAGGAAGTGGCTCCCAGTGCACCCAGCACGCCCAGAGGCACAACCATGATGACTGAAACCGGAATCGACCAGCTCTCATAAAGCGCAGCGAGACTGAGAAATACCACCAGGATAGACAGGCCATACAGCAAAGGAGCCTGTGAACTGGATTGCTGTTGTTGCAGCGAGATGCCGGTCCATTCAAAGCCGATTCCCGATGGCAGTTGTTTTGCCAGCCTTTCCATGGCCAGCATTGCCTGCCCCGAACTGCGGCCTGATGCGGCCTGGCCCTGGATTTCCATGGCTTCCACGCCGTTATAGCGTTGCAGCTGGGGCGGTCCGTAAGTCCAGTTTGTGCTTGAAAAAGCAGAGAATGGCGTCATGCTGCCGGCACTGTTCCTGACGAAGAGCTGGCTCAGGTCCTCTGGGTTCATGCGATAAGGCGCATCTGCCTGGACATAGACTTTCTTGATGCGGCCATCTGTATCCAGGAAATTATTGACATAGCGCGCGCCCCAGGAAATCGAGAAAGTCTGGTCAACGTCGCTGGCATTGATGCCGAGGGCAGCGGCCTTTTCCCTGTCTATATTGACCTTGAACGTGGGGTTGTCTTTTTGCCCGCTAAAGCGTACTTGAGCGAGATCCGGATCGTGTTTTGCCAGCTCCAGCAGCTGGTCCCTCGCTTTCGCGAGAGCATCATGGCCCAGTCCGGCCCTGTCTTCAAGCTCGAAATCGAAGCCGGCGGCGGTCCCCAGGCCCTGGATAGGCGGCGGGCTAATGGGGGTGATGATCGCCTCCTTGTCGGAGGAGAAGTGTTTGGCTATGCGTTCACTCAGGGCTTTGGCACTTAGTTTGCTTCCCGGGCGCTCGCTCCAATCCTTCAAGTGCACAAACAATTGCCCCTGGTTTTGGCCGCGGCCGGCATTGTTGAAGCCATTGATGATGAAAGTTGCGTCAACTGTCGACGCTTCGTCTTTCAGCAGATAATCGCTTACTTTGTCCAGTATCTTCCCTGTGTATTCCTGGGTTGTGCCTACTGGCGCTTGCACTTGCACATACATATAGCCCTGATCTTCGTTCGGCAGAAAAGAGGAGGGAAGCCGGATAAACATCACGACGACAGCGGCAATGATGGCCAGGTAGATGATCAGCCAGCGCCCCGATCGTGCGGCGATATGGCTTACGCCGCTAACGTATTGGTCCCGCCTGAGATCAAAGCTGCGATTGAACCAGCCGAAAAATCCTTTCTTCGTTTCATGGCCGGCAGAGGGCTTGAGCAGTTTGGAGCACAAGGCCGGTGTGAGCGAAAGCGCCACAAACACAGACAGCAGCATGGAAGCGACGATCGTTAATGAGAACTGGCGATAGATACCGCCTACGGTACCGCTGGAAAATGCCACCGGTACGAACACGGCACACAAGACCATGGCGACCCCGATCAAGGCGCTGCTGATCTGTGACATCGCCTTGCGTGTTGCCGCCAGCGGATCAAGGCCTTCCTCCTGCATGATCCTTTCCACATTTTCCACTACCACGATGGCGTCGTCCACCAGCAGGCCTATGGCCAGAACCAACCCAAACATCGACAGCGTATTGATTGTGAAGCCAAGCGCTGCCATGACACCGAAGGTGCCCAGCAGGACAACCGGTACGGTGATGGATGGAATCAGCGTGGCGCGGAAATTCTGCAGGAACAGATACATCACCAGGAAGACGAGGACGATACCTTCCAGCAGCGTCTTGATCACTTCTTCAATGGAAATTTTCACAAAAGGAGTGACGTCATTCGGATAAACGACCTTCAGGCCATGCGGGAAGTAGGGTTGCAGTTCCTGGATGCGGGCCCGGATGGCATTCGCGGTGGCCAGCGCGTTACCTCCCGGCGCAAGTTGTACACCTACACCGAGTGCGGCCTGGCCATTGTATTTATTGTCAACGTTATAGTTCTCCGGGCCGAGATTGATACGCGCGACATCGCGCAAGCGTATCTGGGAACCGTCTTGGGCCACCTTGAGCAATATGTTGCCAAAATCTTCCGGCGTACGTAGCAGGGTAGATTCGGTGATCGTTGCGTTCAATTGCTGATTTTGTACAGAAGGGGCGCCGCCTAGCTGACCGCCGGATATCTGTACGTTCTGGTTTTGCAGCGCGGCTGTGATGTCCTGGGGTACCAGTGAAAAGCTGTTCATCTTGGCCAGGTCCAGCCAGATGCGCATTGCATACTGCGTACCGAATACATTCATGTTGCCGACACCGTTGATCCTGCTGATGGGGTCCTGGACGTTGGAAACGAAGTAATTTGCGATATCGAATTTATTCATGCTGTGATCGGTCGATACCAGACCGATGACCATCAGGAATGAATTGGTCGACTTCGTTACCCTTACGCCGGTTTGCTGTACTTGGGCCGGCAGCAAGGGCACGGCAAGCTGCAATTTGTTTTGTACCTGCACTTGTGCAATATTGGGATCGGTGCCTGATGCAAAAGTGAGGGTCGTGGTGGACACCCCGGTGTCGTCGCTGGTGGACGACATGTATAGTAAATTATCGATCCCGCTCATTTGCTGCTCTATCACCTGGACAACAGTATTTTGCACGGTGACTGCGGAGGCTCCCGGATAGGAGGTGCTGATTTGCACTGTCGGCGGCGCAACCGGGGGAAATTGTTCGACAGGCAGCGCGAAGATGGATATACCGCCTGCCAGCATGATGAGGATAGAAATGACAATCGCAAATATGGGGCGATCAATAAAGAATTTTGACATTTTCCATGCCCTTATTTGGTTTCAGCGTTCATGGCAATTTCCGGAGGAGGCAGTTTCTTGCCTTCGGTTGGTGCAGCCGTGGCGATGTTTTGTGACGGTACAGAGCGCACCAGGGTTCCCGGCTGGATTCTTTGCGCTCCTGCCAGGACGATGCGTTCTCCTTCCTGAATGCCGCTGTTTACCACCCAGTTATTCCCGACGGTGCCTGATGCCTGGATCACCCGTTCGGCCAGTTTTTGCTCCGTGTTGACTACCAATACGGTGGCTTCTCCCTTGGCATTGTGCGTAACGGCTGAGATTGGAATCAGAAAGGCTGCATCATTGATGCCCTGTTCCATTCTGGCGTGCACAAACATTCCCGGCAACAGCACGTACTGGGGGTTGGGAAAGACCGCCCGCACCGTCAATGAGCCCGTGCTCGGGTCAACCGTGGTCGTGCTGGTTTGCAGCGTGCCAGGCAGCGGGTAGCGTGTACCGTCTTCCAGTGTCAGCCACAGTTTTACTTTATCCGCGCCATCCAGTTTGAGCTGGCCGTCAGCGACATCGCGGCGCAATTGCAAGCCTGCAATGCTGGGCTGGCTCAGGTCTACATAGATGGGGTCAAGTTGCTGTATCGTGGTCAGTAGTGTCGCGCTGCTTCCCTGTACGTAGCCGCCCTGGGTTACTTGCGAAATGCCGCTGCGGCCGGTGATCGGTGATGTCACGCTGGTGTATCCCAGATTGATCTTTGCCGAAGTGACCGCTGCCGCTGCCGCAGCTACATCTGCAAGCGCTTCCTGTTGCGCGGCGATTGCATTATCGAAAGCCTGCTTGCTTACTGCATTGCCAGCAACAAGCAATTTATAGCGATCTGCCTGAGCACTTGTCGTGCTGAGGTTTGCCTGCGCCTTTAATTGCGCTGCTTCTGCGCTGGCCAGGGCCGCCCGATAGGGGGCTGGATCAATCTGATAGAGCTGCTGATTTGCCTTGACCTCCGCACCTTCCTGGAAGCTTCGCTTTTGAACTATGCCGTCCACGCGGGCGCGTACCTGCGCCACCAGATAGGCAGATGTGCGGCCGGGAAGATCCTGGACGACGGGAACGCTGGCATGGCGAGCTGTAAGGACCGTCACTTCAGGTATTTGCGCCTTGGGAGCCTCTTGCCCCCTGGAGTCGCATCCTGCCAGTACGACTGCCGCCAGAGCGCTCATTGCATATAGTCGTGCATTTGATCGCGCATGTGATTGTGCATATGCTTTTGGTAGCGGCAATAAATTTTTTAGATAGGTAAACATAAGCGGCGAGCCCATTTGTCCAAGTTGGTTTGCAGCGCATCTCGTTGATGGATGCTTGCGTCATTCCCGGTGCACGGATTGGTGAGGTGAGGTTGATTACATGAGCTACCGGCGCAAAGTTTTTATAAGCACCGGTAGCGCTGGTATTAATTGGAATACAGGGGATTGGGGGAGACGTATGCCATTACCTTGTGGTCCAAAAGACCATTCGGCATGACCCTTTCGAGATCAAAAGAGCTTACTGATCCGTCAAACACCCAGGCAATTGCTTTGCCGTTGATCTCAAATCTGATGGTTTCGCCGCCTTCCACGTTGACATATCTGGTGTTTGCGTCAATGGAAATAGTGCGTGTAGCCTTGTCAGCAGGAGCGGGTTCTCCCAGTAAATCAGAGCCGGTTGCTGCCAGCGATGAAACGGCCGTTGCGATAAAGGCCAGACCGATAATGCCGCGAATGAGGGATTTCAAGTTCATGTCGTACTCCTTAATCAATAGATATTTCAGTCCTCGTGGTAGGGGCTGCAGGAGTACTTTGCGCTTTTGTCAGTGAAGCCTGGATTGGCGGTTCATTAACGATTGTTAATGTAGGGAGTAATCCGTCCGTTCAAAGCATATGGTCCGGACAGATGAATGCAGTAGAGGCAGTATAAACCGCAGAGGCGGGAGGCTATTTGCGTGCTACCAGGCGCGCCATGCCTAGCAGGGGCCAGCCTATCATGTGCCTGACGGCCAAGGGCACGGGAATGAGCTTTACCAGCATTTTTACTGCGACAGGATACGGGTAATGCCTGCGTGCCTTGTTTTTCACCATACGGCTAAAATCGCGCCAGTTTTGTTCCTGGAACGGCATGGCCGGATTGCGGACGCTGAAAACATGCTTGAACGCGATATAACTGTCTTCACCGCGTATTTCTGTCATGCGCCGCCAGATTGTGCTGGTTACAGACCATGGACTTTTCGGCGAGGACTTGCTGTATATCTCATAGAACTGGCGGAAACGCGCGTAATGATTTGCTTCATCCGTCTTGATATCGGCGAACAGTTTGCGCAGGACGGGTTCCCGCACATAGTCATGGACAGCGTGGTACATCGTGGTGGTGCCGGTCTCTACCACACAGCGCGCGATCAGTTCCAGCGCAGGATCATCCTCAAGCTGTTCTGCCGTGCATAGCGCCACATATTCTTCGCGGAATCGCGCATTGGCGGTATGCCAGTCAAATTCCGGCCATACATGCCTGACATAGGCTTTCAGCGCGTAGCCATGCTGGACCTCTTCATGTTGCCAGTGTGATTTAAGCCACTCCACCAGCTCGGCATTGCCGCGAAATTTTTCTATCAGATTATCGGTATACAGCTCCGCCATGATTTCAACCAGGGATGCTGACGCGAGCATATAAAACATTAAATCGTCATCGTGGATTGCGGATTTGTCGATAGATGCGAAATCAATGTCCCTGTAGTTCCACCTTAGCGTAGCGTGCCCGGCTTCATCTTTGACGGTATGCGGCATAAGTCTTGAGTCCTCATTGTCTGAATCACTTTGCAAATCGCCTTGTCCCAAAAAATAGAACAGCGTTTTAACCGGGGTGGCTAAAACAGGCAAGGTGCTAAGGAGTGTTTGTGAAATTGCCAAAATTGTATGTTCGGCAATTCACATTCAGGGCGTGCTTCAGCGCTTAACGAACAGCACAAAGGAGCAGCACAATGAACATCATAAAACTAATGCGGATATTTCGCGCAACCGATACATTGCGCGAAATGGGCAGGGATAGGCTAAGTGAAGATATTATTTGTTTTGCTGTGGCATGGTGGCATTGCGCCGCATTTCTTCCAGCTCTTCTTTACTCATTCTTTTGACATTGGATGTGCTGCGCTGTGGCAAATTGCTGCCGGTAACATATGTGCGTTCTTCCTGCATATTGTCTTCGCCAGCGTTGGTTGCCGGACCTGCACAGGCCGAAATCACAAGGGGAATTGCCAGCATGCATAAAATCTTTGTGCTCATTAAAACGTCCTTGAAAATGTGAGATACCAAGAAAAATAGTTTTTAAATTGATGCGTTTAATATATTAGCATTCTGTGAATGTCTTGTCAGGCTAATAAGATGATGATTTTAATATATGTCAAAAAATTAAAATACCCGGAAGGAGCGGCTTTTAATCGTTGCCACAGACATATTTATCCATCGTTCATAAATATCAGCTTGATAAGATGGCGATTTGACATGGGTTTGCTTAAAAAGTTGCAAAAATAATTAGAAATTATTGAAATGGAATAATCGAGACTGATTGTGGCGACTTGCGTCGCGCGGCTACCCTCAAAAAAATATAAAAAAGTCTGTAACAAACCAGGATGAATCGGGACTTATCGGCAAGAACCAAGCTTTACATCGTTCTATATCGATTTCACTTTCTGGAGATTCATCATGATTGAGACTAATGCGGCAGCTTCTGCCGATACGCAAGTAAGCAAGGCAGCATTGCCAGGCCCTGTACAGATGATTGACGCCTTGAATGGCGTCTTTGGCACACATGCGAAGGCGAGGGCGTCGCATGCCAAGGGGTTTCAGGCAATAGCTGAGTTCATTCCTGATCCGCAGATTGGCGACTTCGTCAGCAACAAGCTGTTTTCGCAAGCTAGCCTTGCTGCCCGCATCCGTTTTTCCATAGGCGGTGGAAATCCCGGCATATCCGACAAGAGCCGGACTGTACGCGGATTGTCCATCCGGCTGCAGCAAGATGAAGAGACCTATGATCTGGTGTTGATCTCCGAGCCGGCCTTTTTTGCTGCTACGCCGGAGTCCTTTGTCAGCTTCCTGCAGGCCAGGGTCGCGGATCCCGAGACCAAGAAACCGGACCCCGAAAAGATCGCTGCGCACAATCTCCGCTTCCCCGAGGGGAAAATCCAGCCTGGCTTGCTGGCGGCGCATGCTGCTCCAGCCTCTTATGCAACGACTTCGTATTTTTCCAATAATGCGTTTGGTTTTCGTAACAAGCAGGGCCTTGTCAGCTGGGCCAGGGTACAAGTGGAAGCTGTTGCAGGGACTCAGTACCTGAGCGAGGATCAGGAGAAAAATTTGCCGGATGCATTTCTGGAGGATGAATTGAAGGCTAGAATTGCAGAATCTCCTGCCGAGTTCATCATTTATGCGCAGTTGCCCGCCGAAGGCGATTCGCTGACCGACCCAAGCCAGGTATGGCAAGTAAGCGAGCGGCGTGTGCTGGGTACTTTGCGTGTGACCGCAGTATTGGCAGACGGTGGCGATGACGCCGTTGTTTTCCTGCCTTTGCAATTGCCGGAGGGCATACAGGCTTCCGATGACCCTATCCTGAAGGCGCGGGCTGCAGCCTATGCCGTTTCACTGGCGAGAAGGTCCCGATAAATCGACCATGGTGGCGCACTCGATGGATGAGAACAAGACTGAAAAAGCTCCCGATACTGCATCGAAAGAATACGTCGTCGACGCAGTTGCACAGCATCGCCAATTTTTGCTGAGAATTGCCAGGTTGCAGCTATATTCCCAGGCCGAAGCCGAGGATGTGGTGCAGGAGACCTTGATCGCTGCGATCAGTGGCTGGAAATCCTTCGCCGGCAAGGCAACGCTGCGGAGCTGGCTGATGGGTATCCTACGCTACAAGATCATCGATCAGATCCGCAGCCGCCAGCTCGATATGGCCCGCTACAGCCAACTGTACTCGGCGGAAGAAAACCTGCCCTTCGATGGTTTCTTTACCGAAGACGGTAGCTGGGACCCGGAAACCTTCGTGTCCAACGCCTGCCCGCAGGCTGCGCTGATACAGTCGCAACTGCTGGACCTGGTTGAGCTTTGCATGAATAAATTACCGGAAGCAAGCGCAAGGCTGTTCCTGATGCGCGAATATCTGGGCATGGAACTGGATGATATTGCATCCACATCGTCGATCACTCAGGGGAACTTGCGCGTGCTGCTATATCGCGCGCGCATGCGCCTGAGAGATTGCACGGTACGTGGATGGGGAGAATATGATGAATGAGAATACTGAAATAAGTTGCGAAGACGCGACCATGCTGGTCTCGGAACAGCGGGATAGTCCTATCACCGAGGAGGCTGCGGCCCAACTGCAGCAGCATGTTGCGCATTGTCCTTACTGTGCGGTTGCCTACAAGCAGTTCGACAGCCTGTTTGCCCAACTTGGCGAAATGCTGGGTGCAGATAAGCCTGTCCTGTGAAGCAGGCCTATCTTTCTGCTTCTCTCTTCAGCATGGTGCTGGGACTGTGCGGCCTGGGGCAGGGATGGCGCCTGGCGGCTCGCTTATGGGGTGTTTCCCCGGTCATAGGTGAGGCCGTGCTGCTGCTGGCCTTTATTGTCTGGGCGGGGCTGCTGGTGGCGTACATCGTGCAGGCTTGCCGCAAGCCACAGCAGGTCATCCAGGAATTTCTGCATCCGGTGCAGGGCGGGGCAGCAGCCCTGATAGGTGTCTCTACACTGTTGATCGTTCTGGCGGTGCTGCCTTATTCGCTAAGGTTCGCCTGGGTACTTGCAGCACTGGGGTTAAGCTGGCATCTGCTGTTTTCTATATGGCATACCGGAACCCTGTGGCAGGGCGGCCGCAATCCCCTCGATACTGTCCCCAGCCTTTATCTTCCCAGTGTCGCCGGCAACTTCACCAGCGCGGGTGCGCTGGGCGCCCTGGGCCATGCTGATTTCGGCTGGCTATTCCTTGGTGCCGGCGTGTTTTCCTGGGTGGCGATAGAGTCGCTGATCATTCAGCGCTTGTGGCATGGTGAAGCTTTGCCGGTGGGACAGCGAGCACTGCTGGGTATCCAGTTTGCACCGCCTGTAGTTTGCGCGACGGCCTGGCTGTTGCTGGCCCCGGGTTCCACGGACCATTGGTTGCTGATGTTGTGGGGTTACGGCTTGTTCCAACTGCTGGTCGGCATGAGGTTGCAAGCCTGGCTGGGTATGCAGCCTTTTTCGAATTCATACTGGTCGTATACTTTCGGTATTGCTTCGACGACGGTATGTGCTTTAAAGCTTGCCTTGTCTGGTGTCGATGCTGCAAAAATACTTGCTATCCCCATTTTTGCCGGCGCCAACCTGGTCATTGGTACATTATTTCTGCGTACTAGCTTTACTGCCTGGCAGTGGCTGCGGTCCAGATGAAATAACTTATTGAAATACCTTATGGTCTGAGGCAAGTAGATGCCAGCCTCGGGCAGCTACGCATTCTTCATCGCCTCGTCCGGGGAGCCGGTAGCGGCTCCTGCTGGACTCATAAGCTGTTACCGCAAAAAGTCAACGCAAAAACGTACTGGTCCGATAACTTCCACTTCGTGCGGAACCTGGGGCTCCACGACGCCAAAGCGTTCTGGTGACAAGATAATTACTTCTTCTACCGGCTCCAGTATGCGATACAGGAGCTGGCCTTCCAGTATATGGATATGCCCCCATACCGCATCCGCAGTCGTATGCCTGCGCAGCAGGCCTGCGGGGATGCTGGTTTCATTGAATTCCGGTGTGCTTTTATAGTGCTTAACAGTGTCAGGTAAGGTTTTCATCTTGCTCTTTCATTAAGGAAAAGTCTGCCAGTCAGGCTTGGTTTAAATCCGTTCATAAAAGGCCGGAGCCAGGCTTTCGCGTATTTAACTTGGATTTAATATGCATATTATGGCACAATTCAATTTAATGTGTATTTTAAATATATATTAAAAATTTCTTTAATCCTGAGAGGAAAGCGATGCAAACCGAAACATTGAAACTCGACGCGGCAGGCCATAGCAACTATACGCTGGCGATAGAAAGCTTGCTCAAACAAACCAGCGGTGTGCGCGATGTGCTGGTCGTTGAACCAAAACAGGAATGCAGCATCCTGTTCGATGAAACTACAGTTACCCTCCAGCAGTTGCAGACAATCCTGTCCCACGCGGGATATGCCAGCCAGAAGGCAAAACCCAAGCATGGACAGAACGGCGTTTGCTGCGGCTCATGTGGAGGGTGATATTGGCGGCAGCTAGTATCAAAAGACACAGGGCGGCATAAACTATGCTGCCTGCACTGGCGGCGGCTATACCAGCCGCCTGACCGGTGCCAGAGTCTGGGTCTGGATCAGGCGACCACCACTTTGCCGAAGAAGCCGAACTGAAGGCTGTTGGCGATCCTGTGGGCAACAACGCTGAACTCGTCGGCGATTTCTTTTTCAAACAGGCGGTACGCTGCCGCTTCAAACAATTGCAGCCAGCGGCGGAAGTGCTCAGGTTCTACACCGCCAAACAACATGTGTTTGCCGTAAACGTTTCCCTGAAAATCGCGGGTCCCCAGCATGACGGTGGACCAGAAGTCCACCATGCGTTCTAGATGAGGTCCCCAGTTGCCACCGATGGCTTTTTCGAAAACGGGTTGCAGGTCAGGGTCCTCGCGGACAGTGTCATAGAATTGATGCACCAGCATGGCAACCGAATTGCGATTCAGCTCCTGATAGGAAGTGTGATGTTTCTGTTGTTGCTGTTCGTGAAGTGACATAGACAATAAATTTAAGATGAGGCGGAAAGCCGAGATGATGCTTTGTCCGAATTGGCCGGTAGCTGGGCCAGGCACCAGCAGGCCGCAATTACCAGTGAGGCGCTTACCAGCCCGATTCCCGTATAGGATTGGTCATCCAGCAGATAGGCATTGCACAGCCTTTGTGGGGCATCCTGATAAAGCATTCCGGCGATGGCCATCATCGAGCAAAAATTCCCAAGGAAAAAAATCTGGATAATCCAGTTGGAGCGTGAGAGAGAGCCGCGCAGTATTGTGCCCAGCAAGATCAAGGAAGAAAATTTCAATAATTCCGCCATTGGCAAGCGCAGGCATTCCTCCAAGGCTTTTGGAATCATCCAGTAAGCACTGATGAAGAGCAGGGCAAACAGGCCGCTTACGCCATTCTGGTCGCAAGCGAGCAGGCGGCGCAGGACAGTGCTTGCAAAAGGGCGCTGCGGCATCGCCGACCGCCTGAATGCTGCCGCAAACAGATATCCGCATAGTGCCAGCAGCGGCAACTGAACCAGCATATGCCGCAACATGGAACGTTCCAGCCATTCCCGGCTGATCAGCAGGCCAGCCAGCAACAGGCAGGCTGTTATGAGAGGGAATGTTGTGCCGCGTATGGGCAAGAATCTGGCGAATTTCATAGTGCTGCCTGGTGTGCCGTAGTGTGCTGCTTTTGTGCCAGCGGCGTTTGTTGCTGAGAAAGCGCGGCGGCATATTCCAGCGCGGCATCCGGCTCATCATAGTCAAAGATGCGAGCCAGCTTGCCATCTGGAGTGACGACATGAAAGGCTGCATTGTGCTGAAACTCTCCCAGCGGCGCCGGAACGACGACGATGCCGAAACTGTCCAGCAGCGCCTGGCGCTGGACGGCATTGTTGACGCGCATGAACTGCCATTCTTTTGGGTTTGCCTGCATGCGTTTTGCGTACGCGCTGAGTTCTGCCGGCCCGTCGCTATCGTCAAAGCTGATGCTCAGCAGACGCAATTGCTGCTGCAGGCCGCGTTGTTGCAGATGGCCCTGCATCTGCTGCAATTCTGTCCCCAGGATCGAACATATTGTGTTGCAGCGGGTGTAGATAAAGGTCACGATGGCGACCCTGCTGTCGCTGTGCAAGGCTTGCGATAACTGCAATTGCTGGCCATTTGCGTAGCTGACCGCAGCCTCTGGGATTTGCCTGGGATGTTCTGCAATAGCCAGGCGGCGGCCATCTTCCGTGCTGACGACACGAAAACTGTCGGTCGCATGATAAATGGCTGCCGTCCCCAATACAAAAATCAACAGCAGCGCTGCCAAAGTCGGCGCCGACAGGAAGCCCGCATCGGGCTTCGTGTCCGGCCTGGTTTGCTGCAGTGAATTATTCCTTGAGTTTTGCGAGCTCATCATCGCCATTCCATGGCTGTGCGCGATCCTTGCTGCCATCCCTGACGGTCTTCACTGTTTCAGGCGTGATCTTGGCCGCACTATTGCCGAAATTGGAGCGTACATAACTCAGCACTGCAGCGATTTCCGCATCGCTGAGCTTATCCTTGAAGGAGGGCATGGAGCCATCATAGGCAGTGCCTTTCACCGTCAGTTTTCCAGTAATCCCGTGCAACACTATGCTAGGGGGCAGGCTTTCTTTTGCAAGCACCCACTCGGAACCGGCCAGCGGTGGAAATACTCCAGGCAGGCCGGCGCCGGTGGCCTGGTGGCAGGCAATACATTGTGCCGCGTAGATCTGTGCGCCATCCACTGCGCCACCCGCTTTGGCACCGGGCTTGCCTTCCAGCGTGGCCATGGTGCGTGAGTCCCCCAGGGATGCATCGTCATTCGGATGCGACATGAAGATATAGCTGACTGCCCAGATCAGCAGTAGCGAAACCATCGCCAGTATGATGCGGGGGACGGGGCGGTTTTTTTCATGCGGGTCGGGATTTTCCCTGCGCTGCGCCCCGTCTTTCCTCAGGTCCTGTATCATTTTTTACTCCAAATCGTTATGTTCTAGCGTTCCAGGAAATGTAGCTTGTGTTCTACTTTTGCCCATTCGTCTGCGTCTGCCGGCGGCAGCTTGGTACGGGAGATCACGGGCCATTTTGTCGCCAGCTCGGCGTTCAGCGGCGTAAATGCAAGCTGTGCCGCCGGCACATCGCTTTCTTCAAAGATGGCGAGTACCGGACACTCTGCGACGCACAGCGCGCAATCGATACAAATGTCCGGCGCAATGGCCAGCATGTTTGGGCCTTCGCAAAATGCATCCACTGGACAGACATCGACGCAATCAGTGTATTTGCAGCGGATGCAGCTTTCGGTTACAACATGAGTCATCGCAGCACACTATTTTCCTGACGTTGCGGATTTTGTTGCCGGAGCATCAAATACCGGATAAGTGTGGTCCAGGCCTTGCAGGTACTGCACCAGATCCAATGCTTCCGGTGTGGCGACCACGATTTTTCCTGGTGGCGCGTAGCCGGGCGGCAGGTTCACCACTCGGTCACCGGTTTCTGCTTCTTTCTTGATTTCGAACAGATAGGGGTAAGAGGGCATGATGCTGCCCGGCGTATAGGCGCGCGGTTGATACAAATGGCCGAGGTGCCAGTCGGCACTCGGCTGGCGCGCGCCGATATTGAACAGATCCGGGCCGGTACGCATGGTGCCCAGCAGGTGCGGGCTGTCGTAATAGTAATCGGCAGCGACCGAGGCGCGGCCCCAGCCACGCTTGTCATCGGGTGCCTGCGCCTTGTCGCGCGGCTGCTGCGAGTGGCAGTATACGCAACCGTTCCTGATGTACTGCTCGCGTCCACGCAATTGGGCCGATGTGTAGGGTTTCAAGCCGGCAGCGGGTTTTACATGGCTCAGTTGCAGATAGGGAACGACAACCAGTGTGGATGTCGCCAGAGCCAGGGTGACCATGGCGCCGGTCAGTAGTTTGATTTCATTTTCCATTTGTTATGCTCCAACCAGTACGCTGGCTGCAGGTTTTGTGTGTAGCAGGGCGGCTCCGGTACGGCGCGGGCCGTAACGCAAGGCCATCGCGACAAAGTGATAGGCAAAGACCAGATGGCCCAGCGTCATGATTGCGCCGCCTACCGAACGGCTCTTCAGGTAAGGGATGGTGACGCTCACCGAATCCATGAAAGGCTTGGAGGCATCCAGCATTGCCATGCCTTGCAGCCAGCCGCCGGTGGTCAGGCCAATGAAATAGATGGAAAAGCCGAGGACAACCAGCCAGAAATGGGCGGCAATCAGCTTGGGATAAGGCCATTCCCAGGACATGACGCGTGGCATGACGAAATAGATCGCGCCGAACATTACCATCGTAAAGAAGCCATACAGACCCAGATGGGCGTGGGCAACGGTAAAGTGGGTGAAGTGGGTCACCGTGTTCACGGCACGCAAGGCTTCGAAAGAACCTTGAATGGAGCTGAGGGTGTACATCATGCCGCCCAGCACAATGAAGCGCAGCGTTGGAGAGTAGATCAGTGTTGCGAATTTTCCGCGCATTGTCAGATGCTGGTTGACCGAGAAGGAAATGACCGGCACCAGCATCATCATGCTTTGTACGATGGACAGTGTGACCAGCCAGCCGGGAACCGGCCCGCCTATCAGGTGATGGCCGCCTACCTGGCCATAAAAGAATGCCAGCGTCCAGAAGCCCAGCAGTGACAGGTTATATGACTGCACCGGGCGGCCTATGATTTTGGGCAGGAAATAGTAGACGGAAGCCAGGGCCATCGGTGTATAGAACAGACCAAGTACGTTGTGGCCGAACCACCAGTTCATGGTGGCTTGCTCTACGCCGATATGCAGGCCGGGAACATTGCCGATCAAGAACAGGATAGGGAACCAGAACAACGCCGCACCCATGTACCAGATGGACACATACAGATGATCCACGCGCCTGTTCTGCAAGGTAAATACCAGGGGCAGGCCCACCAGGGAGCCGCCGATGACAATCAGGATGTCTACCTGCCAGGGAATTTCCAGCCATTCCAGCCCGTCATTCAGACCCACCGCAATGCAGCCGAGACCGGCGATCAGGCCTGCGTTCCAGATCATCGCACCCAGTACAGCGAACCTGCCGCCTATTAATTCCGTCTTGAGCAGGCGCGGCAGCATCCAGATGGCGGTTCCCAGCGCCGCCATTGGCGCCCACCCGTAGGCGACCGCATTCAAATGTATCGTGCGCAGGCGACCGAAGGTCATCCAGGCTTGCTGCGTCAGCCAGTCCGGCTCATGCAGCTTGATGGAGCTGGTCAGTCCGGCCAGGGATGCGACAATCAGCCACACCACCGCGCAACTCAGGAACACAAAAGAGACGAAGGCGGTAGAGCGGTCGGCCTGCAGGCGCTCCAGTAACTCTTCCTGCAGGTGGGCCTTCTGTGCAGCGTCCAGCGGCTGTCGCTCATCCGGTCCGGAAGATTTTTGCAAGCCTTCCATTTGTTTGGGGCTGGCCGAAGGTTCTTCAACCTGGCCTATTTCTCCCTCGGAAAAAATGACGGTTGCTGCCGCGACATTGTTGTCGAACAGGCGCTTACGCAAAGACCAGATGAAGACAAACAAACCGGTAATCGACAATATAAACGAGGACAGAAGTATGGTGACGGTATCCATGATCAGCCGTGGTAGGTGAGGGTGAATAAAGAGAGGGAAAAAGTGAGCAGCAAAACCAGCTTGATAACTTCCAGCACTGCAAACAGAAGATGGTGCGAGCTGCCTTGTAATTCCTGGCCCGACAGTAACAGGTCAACCCGGCGCGATAAAGGAGGCATCAGGATGAATACCTGGGCCAGCAGTATCAGCGTTGCCGCATACAATGGCATCAGTCTCTGGATGCCCTGGTTGGCGGTGAATACGGACAGCAGGATGCAGATCGTCGCGAGCGCTGCTTCTACTGCGTGCATGCTGCGGAAGATTTGCCTACCGGTCGCCAAGGCGGCAGTGCGCGTCAATTGCGGGGTTTTGAATTTGGCCGGCTGTGCGACGAAGGAAATGCCGATGACGACGCCTGCCCACAGGATACTGCCCAGATAGCTGGCTGCATTGAGGTACATATGTTTCTCCTTTAACCTTCCCGGCCATCAAGCCGGGCATGACACAAATAAGGAACATATACAGCAAGGTAAAGCAGGAAGGCCGATGACCAGCAGATCATTGCCAGGAACAGGGCCATGTTCCTATTCTGGGCAAATCGGATATTCGCACAGATTCGGGCCAGGATGCCGACTTGAAGAAGTAAATACATAGTAATTTCTCGGTAGTCAACTTTTAATAATCGTCCGGTATGGCCCAGGGCGGTGCGCGTGATCATGCCGAGGATGAGGCCTGACATTGAACCGACAGCCAGTGCGTGAAACGCGGTACTGGCAGCGATGAATCCAAGCTCAGCCATGCCCAAAAGAAAGAGGCCGATCACGATCCAGCCATAGGACAGGTGCAGTATCCACAGCAATGGATGCCTGCCGGTTTTCCACGACCTCCATCTCCACAAGCGCAATGCCTGGGCTATTGTGGCAGAAAAAGAAAAAACGGCTGCGACGGATGCAGGCAGTTGCAACACCCAGCCCAGGGCTGCCAGCACGAGCAGGATCAACGCCAATTTGTTGAGGAGAGGGGAGGTGCGAGGTGCGACACCCGGTATGGCATTGGCTGCAAAGCCCGGAATGACACGGCCCGCCATGACTGTTTCAAGTATGACGATCAACAGGATGGCGGCCTGGATGCTGGCGAAAGGTGACAAGGGCAGATATTCAAGCCTGGACGCATGAAAAAAAACGTTGGCAAGAAACAACAAGGCCAGCAATCCAAGTAGCGGCATGTTGCGCGTATTGCCGGATTTTTTGATGACCGCATACAAGGGCCAGGCCGCTAAGGGGATGAAGGCGAGGTCTATGACGGCCGCTGCCGGCGCCGGCAAGCAGATCATCGCCAGCCTGCCCGCCAGCCACAGCAAAGCAAGGCCCGCGAGTGGCCAGCCTCGGAGTGTCCACAGGCCGGTCCAGTTGCGCACCGCCGTCATCAAAAAACCGATAATCACCGCCAGGGCAAAGCCGAATACCATCTCGTGCATATGCCAGTTCAGATCAAGCGATTGCACGTAGGGCAGGTGGCCTGTATAGCTGACCAGCCATAAAGGGATGCTGATGGCGGCAAATAAGGCGGCGAGCAGGTAGAACGGACGAAATCCCAGGCGAAAAAGAGGCATGTTCCCAAATTGAAATTTACCGGTTTCGGGCTCGTTGATGTGTAGCAGGCGGGAATTTCTCATTGCGGACCTGGAATTAAATAACCTATATAATAAATACTACATTAAGATATCTATAAAATCAATATTTTAAATACAGCTTTAATTGAAATGGGCATCCATGAGACTCACTGCATTTACCGATTACACTCTGCGCACGCTGATGTACCTTGCTATTCATAGGGACAAGCTGGCGACGGTGCACGATATCGCTGAACTACATCATATTTCGCAAAATCACCTGACCAAGGTCGTCCATCAACTGGGTTTGACCGGGGTGATAGAAACCGTGAGGGGGCGTAATGGCGGCTTCAGGCTTAATAAAGAACCGGCCGATATCAATATCGGTGAAGTGGTGCGCAGCAGCGAATCCGATTTTTTTATGGCGGAATGTTTTGATGAAGAAAACGATACCTGTATTTATAGCCCTGCCTGTATGCTGAAGGGCGTATTGTCGGATGCGACCAGTGCCTACCTTGCAGTGCTGGACAAAGTGACCCTGGAACAACTGGTACAAAAAAGCGGTGGGCGAGGAAAGAAAGATCCAGCCGGCGCTGTAAAAATTCGTTTTCAACGTTAGTCCTCCCAGCTGCCTGGTGATTGCCCGGGAAACGACAGTCCGGTTGTTTCCTTTTCATACTTCGCTTTTGTATCGGCGCGAGTTGCCTGTTTGCTTCTATTTTGCCGGCGATTTGCGGAAACCTATCGCCAGGCGATTCCAGCTATTGATCGTCGCGATCGCTACGGTCAGGTTGACTTGCTCGGCTTCGGTGAACTGTGAGCGCAGGGCTTCATAGTCGGCATCCGGAGCATGGGTTTGCGATATCAATGTGATGGCCTCTGTCCAGGCCAGCGCGGCGCGCTCGCGTTCAGTAAAGAATGGGGCTTCGCGCCAGACGGACACCGCATATACCTTGCGTTCGCTTTCGCCTGCCTTGCGCAAGTCGGTGCTGTGCAGGTCCACACAAAATGCGCAGCCATTGATTTGCGATGCGCGCAGCTTGATCAAATCCAGCAGCGAGGTTTCCAGGCCCAGTTTGCTGCTGGCGCCATCCAGCGCAATCATTGCTTTCAATGCGTCGGGGGAGGCTTTATAAAAATCGGTACGTTGGTTCATGAGATTCTCCGTCGTTGGTCGTTGAGAAATTGGTTTGTTGCCCCGGCATCCGCTGTATCGATGCTGCAAGTCAGAAGGCATGAAGAAATGATATAACCGCGAGCAAGGATTTCGGGAGGCCAATCCCGGATAAATTCGCTGATGGAAGGTGTCCACTGCAAAGCTGCAAGCAGTGCTGGCAAACCATTACTGGCAAATTTGGGATGAGTGGAATGGTCGCACAAACACAGAATGCGAGAGCACGGCTGCAATTTTTGTTGTATTTATTTCTCAGCAAAAAATATCCAGGCCAGGTATCGCTTAGCCTGGATAAGGGCGTCTAGTTGCCGCCCATTTAGTTACCGCCCATTTTTGCCAGGCTGTGGGTCCAACTGGTTTCCCAGGTTTTGAACTGGCCAATTGGGAAAGGCGCGCTGATCAGGTATCCCTGGGCGACGTCGCACCCCTGGCGTGCCAGAAGATTCCATGCGGACTTACTTTCGACGCCTTCTGCCACGACCTCCAGCCCCAGGTTATGTCCCAGCTCTATGGTGGAATGGACAATCACTGATGAATCATTGCTTTCTGCCATGGGAATGACAAAGGACTGGTCAATCTTGACCGAGTCCACCGGTAGTTTTTGCAGATAGCTCAGGCTGGAATAACCGGTTCCGAAATCATCGATAAACAATTTGCAGCCCAGAGATTTTAGCTGGCTCAATGTTTCCAGCGCGCTGGCCGGATCTTCCATCAGTGCGCTTTCAGTCAGCTCAAACTGCATTGTTTTCGGCGGAATGGGGAATCTTGAGAATAGCTCGCGTATGCGGCTGATCAGTTCCGGATCCCTCAGGTCGTGGGCGGACAGATTGACGGATAACGCACACTCTATTCCATCCTCATGCCAGGCAAGGCTTTGCTTGAATGCCGCTTCCAGTACCCAATTGGTGATAGGCGTGATCAGGCCTGCATGTTCTGCCAGTTTGATAAATTCAGTGGTGGGGATCATGCCGTAGACGGGGTGTTTCCAGCGCACCAGGGCTTCGGCACCGCATACTTTGCGTGAGGACATGGTTAGCTTGGGCTGGCAATACAATTGCAGCTCATTTTGCTGTATGGCGCGTCGCAGGTCGCCCATCAGGGAAAGCTGCCGTGTATGCCTTTCTTCCTGTCCTCCGGTATACATTGCATAGCCGCCCCAGATCAGCTTTGCGCTGCGCATCGCTGCATTTGAGCGGCGTAGCAGGGTCTCGGGTGTCGTGGCGTTGTCGGGGAACAGCGCAATGCCGATGGTGACGCTGGCGTCCACGCTGAGGCCGGATACATTGACCGGAAGATGCAGCATCGTTGCCAGTCTTTGCGCTGTCTGGATCGCATAATCGGCCCCGCCGGTCGGCAGCACCAGGGCGAATTCAGCCTCGCCTACCCGGGTCAGGGTCTCATTTTCCTTGACGGTATTGGTCAGCCGGCGGGCAATTTCCTGCAGTAACTCTTCCCCGGAGCGGTAACCCAGGACTTTATTGATTTCATGAAAGCGGCCAACTTCCAGATGCAGCAAGGCCAGAGGCTGGCGCAGTTGCTTGGCAACTTGTATTGCTGCATCCAATAGTTCCAGCAGGAAGGTGCGGTTGGGCAGTCCGGTGAGGCTGTCGTAATAGGCCAGCCGCGCTATGGTGGCTTCTGCTTCTCTGTGCTTGCTGCGTACGCGCAGGTTGGTGATGCCGTAGGCGAGGTCGGCGGCAAGCTCGTTCAGCAGGCGCACTTCGTTCTGGTTAAATGCATCAGGTTCCGATGCTGCCAGCGCAAGCACGCCAAACACCTCTCCATCGCTGCTGAGGGGAAAAGCGCTCAAGGATGCAAAATCCTTGTCTATCGCTTCTTGGCGAAAGGCGGCAAAGTTTGGACCGGAGTAGGAAGGGTCGGTGAGGATATTTCTGCCTATGCTGGGCTTGCCGCTATGGATTGCTGCACCGCTGCCGGTACGGCCCAATTCTGAATCGGCCCAGCTTGAGTGCATCGCATTCAGCAAGGCCTTGTCGACGCCTACACATTCCATCCAGCATATGCTCTTGTTCTCGTCGTGCCGGGCATAGCCGACACATGCCTGCCGGTAGCCGCCATGTTCGACGATGACCTGGCACATTTCCTTGAGAAATTCAGGCTCCGAGGTGGCCCGCAGCAAGGCACGATTGACCGCGCTCAGAGTTCGCAGCGCACGATTGATGCAACCTTGTTCCTCGGGTCTTTCGGCCTCGGGAGCGGCCGGAATGACATCAGGCGCAATATCTTGTGTGATATCCGAAACAACATTCGACACAATGTCGGCCAGTTTATTTTTAGGGGTATCAGCAAGGTACGCCATGAATACGGCTCCAGTGTGCGGAATAACGCCTTAAGTATAATCAGCGCCGCCGGGCATATCTAGACAATCTTACATTTTGCTTAAATATAGCAATAATTTCTTTTTTTGCAACAAAAAATTGTTCATATTTGAAATGTTGACGATGTTTAACAGATTTCTTTTGTATAAAGTTTGAAACAGTACGATACAATCGGTCATATTTGGTTACATTTGACTGGTGAGTGAAGTGAATACTCTTGAGCAAAAAAATCCGCTGGCTACATACCTGAATCCATTTGGTCGTCTGAGGGACGCTTCTTTTGGCATCAGCCGCTTCGCCTCTGATTTCGGCTGGGCTTATCGCACTGCATTCCCTTGTAACGCGGTCAGTTATGACCGCCGTAGCCGGTTTGTATTGCGGACCCTGATGAATCTGCAATCAAGCGCATGCTGGTTTCGCTTCCTCAAAGATAGTTATCTGAATGATATTGCGAAGAAGGAGCCTAGTCTGGTAGAGGCTGTGCACCGGCCTTTTTTTGACAGGAATATCACCGCATTCAATAGAGCTGCCCTGATGAAAGGGCATTTTGAACTGTTTCATACGACCTTTGGCGCTCAGCAGACTGCCGATGTGATGGCCGGACAAGGTGTTTCCGTATGCCGTTTCGAAGGCAAGTCAGACGAAAGTTTTGAAATAAAACTATTTCGCAGCGAAACCTTTAAGCGTGAAGGCGGCGTCACGCTAGAGTTAAGCATGAACAACATCGCATTCCAGTGGCTGACTTTTAGCCTGGTGCGCTCCGGTCACGAGATCCAGATCAAGGTAGGCGGCATACAATCCAAAGTAGGAGACTGCAGGGAGATGGTGCGTGATGCAACGCATGCCTTGCACGGCATCCAGCCCCGCCTGTTGCTGATAGAGGCGCTGAGGAGCATCGCCAATCAGATTCATTGCAGCAAAATTGAATGCATCAGTAAAGAGAACCATATCTACCGTTCGTGGAGATACCGGTCCAAGAAGAATATCAATGCCGAGTACAACCAGCTCTGGTTACTGGCGGGTGGCAAGGAAAATGCGCAGGGTAATTTCGATATCCCCAGTTTCGTAGAAGAAAAACCGATCGAAGAACGGCCTTCAAAGAAACGTAACGAATACCGTCGGCGCTCAGCCTTGCTGGAAACCATGCGCCAGCAGATTCCTGCGGCAATGCCGGGTACAGGCATTTACGCAAAAGCTGCCTGAGATCTATTTCATAAAGAGCAAGTCTATTAAGATTTGCTCTTCACCATCTCCAATATCTGCTTTTTCGCATTGATAAGCAGGCGATCTGATGTCGCTTTGTCATTGACCGCGCGGGCCAGGCTCATTGCCCCTACCAGCGTGGCATAGATCATTTCAGCATAAGTCTGCCTTTCTTCTTCCCGCCAGCTTTCCGGCAAGGCTTGAGAGAGCAGGGTGGTCATTCCGGCGACTTCCTGGGTAAACATATTCCGGATTTCCTCAGATGCTTCCCGTATTTCTCCCGACAGCGCAGACGCCACGCAGCCCTTGCCTGGCATATCCCTGTGGGCTTGAGACAAATAGCTATCCAGAAAGGCTTCCAGCGGCTTGCCGTTGGAAGTCTCCATGATCTCGGATATCGTATCGTAGAGATGCTGCATGCCACTTTGCAGCGATTCCCTGACCAGCGCGTCCTTGGACTTGAAGTGCGAGTAAAAGCCGCCCTGGGTCAATCCCACGTCCGCCATCAATCCCACTACGCCAGAGGCCGCAATGCCTTTGGAGCGCAAGCGCACCGCTGCCGATTCCAGTATCTTTTGACGTATCTGTTCTTTATGGTCTTCTTTGTAACGCATAAGGCTTCCAAAAAATATTTTCGTTAGATTGCATTTTATATGATGACTTTAATATTAAGGTCGTAATATAATAAATCCGCAGGCAGAAATTGCAAAGCGTTTTTCAACCCGACACTGTATTTAAAGGACTTACCATGAAACTTCAAGACACTACCGTACTGATTACCGGCGCTAACCGTGGCATAGGCGCAGCTCTCGTCAACGCATTCCAGAAGGCCGGCGTGCGCAAGATTTACGCCACCGCGCGTAATCCGGAGTCCATCAAGATTGAAGGCGTTACCGCGATACAGCTGGATGTTACTAATCCAGACCACGCAATAGCGGCTGCCAAGATCGCTGGCGATGTCAATCTGGTGATCAACAACGCAGGCATTTCAACCCCGACTGCGGCCTTGCTGGATGCCGGCGCTGCTGCGGCGGCCCGTGCCCAGTTTGAAACCAATGCATTGGGTACGCTGGCTGTGAGCGCCGCGTTCGCTCCTGTGCTGAAAGCCAATGGCGGTGGCGGCCTGGTTAATATCCTGTCGGCATTGAGCTGGGCAGTGGTTGGCAATTCGGGCGTCTATTCTGCATCCAAGGCTGCTGCATGGGCGATCACCAATGGTTTGCGCAATGACTTGCGCGCGCAGGGAACGACAGTGCTGGGTGTACATTTTGGTTATGTAGATACCGATATGACTAGCGGAGTAGATGCGCCAAAATCTGATCCGGCTGACATCGCTGCAGCAATTTTGAAAGCGGTTGAAAACGGCGACGAAGAGTTGCTGGCCGATGGCGTTGCCCAGCATGTGAAGAGCCAATTGACTGCCGCGCGCCCGATATACCTGGGTGAGGCTGCCAAATAATTTCTTTGCTTGCGCGCGAATTATCGCGGTAATTCGTGCTAACAGTTAAGCCAGGGGCGACTGCATTTGCAGCCGCTCTTAGTTTTTTTGAAAGCCTATCTTTTACAAGTTATTTTGCTTGTCTTTTTTGCCATGTTGTTTGCGTGGCCGGTATCTATAATTCTTATGAGGACCTTGGCGGAAGGACGAAAAGCGATTGAGGCTTGCTTTCTCATGACTGAAGGGTAACATTTTACGCTTCGGTGTTCTGCCGATCGCTGAAGGCTGCGCTACAATGCACGTCTTTGCGCCAATTGTATTGCGGGAGTTTCCCGTCTTGGCGCCGTTATCTGCAATCTCTGCAAGACGAGAAAATTTTTATACTGGGGCGCTCCATGAAATGGGCTGTAGTTACCTTTTACTTTTTGTCAATTCTTCATATCCACTTCCGTGGCAAGGTACGTCTGCCTTTCATGCGCCAACTGTTCGATCATTCGTCCTTCATGGCGCCGATCAACCTGTTCATGCACGTGTTTTCCCGGGTGCCGTCAACGCCTTATTTTGATGTGAGTCAGTTCAAGGATCTGGAGCCATTGCAACAGAATTGGCAAGTGATACGCGAGGAAGCTGAAAACCTGTTGAAGCTGCAAAAGATCAAGGCAGCAGAAAACCATGATGATGCCGGTTTCAATTCTTTCTTCAAAAATGGGTGGAAACGTTTTTACCTGAAGTGGTACAACGCCAGCCATCCGTCGGCCGAGCGTTTTTGCCCAAAGACCTATGCCTTGCTGCGTAATATCCCTTCGGTCAAGGCAGCGATGTTTGCCGAGTTGCCACCGGGCGGCAAGCTCAATCCCCATCGTGACCCGTTTGCCGGCTCGCTGCGCTACCACCTGGGTCTGGCGACGCCGAATGATGACCGTTGCTTTATCGAAGTTGATGGCCAGCGTTATAGCTGGCGCGACGGCCAGGGCGTGATCTTTGACGAAACCTTTATCCATTGGGCGATCAATGGCAGCGACGGCGACCGCATCATCCTGTTTTGCGATATCGAGCGGCCGATGCGCTTCCGCTGGGCACAAGCGATCAACCGCTGGCTGGGCCGCACGATGATGACGGCGGCTGCATCGCCGAATGAAACCGGCGACCAGACCGGTGGTGTCAGCAAGATATTCTATGTGTCCCACGTGATGGGGCAATACCGCCGCCGCTTCAAGGCCTGGAACAAGAACGTATACAAGCTGACCAAGTTTGGCTTGATACTGGCAGTGGCAGCGCTGATTATTTTCGTGTGATCTGTATTTCCAGATATGACAAGGGCCGGGTGATCCCCGGCCCTTGTCATATCTGCTGCCTGCAGGATGAGAGCACGCAGCTCATGTCAGGTTGAAATCAAGATGTTTGTATCGACATTTGCTGTAGCAATTCCGGCAGTGCGATTTCAGATGCCGCTTCCAGCTTTAAGGACAGGAGATCGTCTGCGCGTGTGATGCCGCGGTTAATGGCGGCAATGGGCTTTCCGGCTTCTGCGGCCATGCGGCAGAAACGGTAGCCGGAAAATACCATCAACGAAGAGCCGATAACGAGCAGGGCGTCCGCTTCTGCCAGTGCCTGCCTTGCTGCATCAGACCAGGCGCGCGGCACATTGTCGCCAAAGAAGACCACGTCCGGTTGCAGCATGCCGCCGCAGTGCCTGCATGCCGGTATATGAAAGTCTTCCAGTGCATCCGGCTCCAGTTGGGCATCGCCGTCCGGCAGGGCTTTTGCCGTGGTTTGAGCCAGTGCAGGGTTGGCCTGCTCCAGCAGAACCTGGATGCCGGCACGTGAAAATTCTGTTCTGCAATTCAGACAAACCACCCTGTGGATATTGCCGTGCAGCTCGATCAGCTTGCTGCTGCCGGCCTGCTGGTGCAGGCCATCCACGTTTTGTGTCAGCACCGCAGACAGGTAGCCGGCTTTTTCCATAGACGCGATCGCGTGGTGGCCGGCATTCGGCAGCGTTCTAGCCATGGCAGGCCAGCCCACCATGCTACGCGCCCAGTAACGTTTACGTACCGGCTCTTTGCTACGGAAATCCGGCCCCTGTATGGGGGCGTTCCCGCGCCGCACGCCATCCTTGTCGCGGTAATCTGGAATGCCCGATGCAGTGCTGATACCCGCACCGGTCAGTGCCAGCACTTTGGGATGACGATGCAGGAAAGCGACCAGATCTTCCACGCTGGCGCCGGCATGGAGATCATCATTTATGCTGTTATTCATGAGTTATGGCGAGCAGGCATGCCTGAGTCTTTTGTCATTGTATTGAGCACATTGTGCATGACAAAATGCGAGTCTGCTGGGCTCATCAATAGAGGAGGGCTTGCGTATGCCTATTTTTGCATGCCTGTTAAAAACAGCGATATGCCCTGTTCTACGCGCTGCCGGGATTCTTCGTCTGTCAGG
The DNA here is from genome assembly GCF_014636315.1 of Parundibacterium terreum. Lineage (GTDB taxonomy): Bacteria > Pseudomonadota > Gammaproteobacteria > Burkholderiales > Burkholderiaceae_D > Undibacterium > Undibacterium terreum. The sequence goes on from NZ_BMED01000001.1 coordinate 52,547, forward strand.
CCGCGGGTGCTGCCGCTGATCAGGCGTACCCAGTAGTCGCCGCTAATGCTATTGAGGAAGTGGGAGATGATTACCTCAAGATGCGCATCGTCGCGGAACTTGGCGCGTATGTCTGGGCGGGCGAAATAGCGACCCAGGGCTGCCCTGGTCAGCGCCGGGCCTGCTTCAAAAAATATCCTGCCCAGATCAGGGTTGCGTCCTGATTCTGCGATGACGATACGCTGTATCATCGCCGAGCGCTCGCTCATTGCAGTATTCACAAAGCGTTTACCAAAATCCATCAGCACATCGTGCATGGGGCGCATATCGAATTCCATCTGGTCTACTTCGCCAAACAGGCGATCACGTTCGGCGCAGATGGCGGCCTGGAACAGGCCTACCTTGCCGCCAAACTTCACATAGATGGTGCGCACAGCCACATGCGCCGTTTTTGCGATCGCTTCCAGGCTGACGTCGCCATATCCCTTTTTCAGGAATAGCTTGACCGCGGCGTCCAGCAATTCCTGTGCGCGTTCTTCTACGTCATCCTGGCGAGGGCGGCCTGCGCTGCGGGGTTTGGCTTTCGAAACTTTCTTGGTAGTAGTTGCTGGTTTTTCAACTTCTTCATTTTTTATTGTTACATCACTCATGGCTTGAAGCTCCGGCTTGAATAGCATTTTCATAGTATAGCGCAAAATAATGAAATGAAATCGTTTCATTCCTTGACTTTAGGGTTCGCCTCATTAATAATGAACATCATTCGTTTCATTAAATTGCGATTAGTCCAGATTATCCAAGGAGTGCCTGATGTCAAATTCACAAAATTCTCAAGAGCCACAAACAGCGCAAGCACATGCTGCACTGGCACCGGTTAGCCCCATTGCGGCGCAAGTTGCGCCTCCGGCAGTTAAGCCGGCCAAACCGGCCTCTAATCGCCGCGTGCTGATCATTGCTGCGACCATCGTTTTGCTGGCATTGGGCGCGGGTGGCCGTATCTGGTGGCGCAGCATGCATCTGGTAGAAACGGACAATGCCTACCTGACCGGCCATGTGCATCCGGTATCGGCAAGGGTGGCCGGCGTGGTGACAAAGGTGCTGGTGGACGATAACCAGTTGGTGAAAGCAGGGCAGGTGATTGCCGAGCTGGATCCTACCGACCAGCGTCTGCGCATAGAGCAGATACAGGCGCAAATCGCGTCGACCCAGCAACAGGTATTGCAGGCGGATGCACAATTCGCACAGGCCCAGGCACAAACAGGTGCAGCGACAGCCCAACTGGCCCAGTCTGACGCGCAAGCCTTGCGTGCAAAACAGGATGCCGAACGTTATTCCCAGTTGTATAACGCGCAGATGAAAGCCGTATCCAAGGCGGAACTGGATGCTACCAATGCCGGTCTGTCCGGTGCGCTGGCTGATGTGGCTGCCAAGCATAGCTCGGTTGCCGCAGCAAAGGCCCAGGCTGCAGCGTCCAACACTGCGCGTGACGTAGCGCGCGCCCAGGTGAAGGTATTAGAAACCCAACTGAAAGATGCGCAGCAACAATTGGCGTATAACCAGATCCTGGCTCCCGTGGCGGGTCGGATCGGCAAGCGTTCGCTGGAAGTCGGTGCGCGGATACAGGCCGGCCAGCAATTGCTGGCAATCGTGGAAGAAAAAGTCTGGGTGACTGCCAACTTCAAGGAAACACAACTGCACGGCTTGCATGCGGGCCAGGTCGCCGACATCAGCGTTGATGCAATTCCCGGCCAGGTATTGCATGGACAGATAGACAGCATCGCTCCTGCCTCCGGCGCGCAGTTTGCGTTGCTGCCGGCAGACAATGCAACCGGCAACTTTACCAAGATCGTGCAAAGGGTACCGGTCAAGATTCTGCTGTCACAGGAAGACATCAACGCGCACAGCGATCACCTGGTGCCAGGCATGTCAGTCATCGTAGAGGTTGAACTGGGGCAGGGCAAACCGGCTGCGAAGCAAGCCTCTGCTGCCGATGCCGGCCACACCGCGCAAGTTGCCGCACGCTAGGAACGAAAAATGAGCGCCACATCTACTGCAGCGCTGCCGGTTCCGCCTAAAGCGGCGCCAGCCGCCTTTCCTGCGCCGCCGACTGAAATGAGCACCCGTGACTGGATTGCGATGTGCGCAGGGATGCTCGGCGCATTCATGGCGATTCTGGATATCCAGATCACCAATTCGTCGCTGAAAGATATTCTCGGTAGCTTGTCTGCAACGCAGGAGGAAGGCTCCTGGGTTTCTACCGCTTATCTGGTAGCGGAAATTATCGTGATTCCTTTGACGGGTTTGCTGAGCCGCGGCTTTGGCCTGCGCCGCTACATGCTGGGTACTACGGCTGTTTTCCTGACTGCGTCTGCCTTGTGCGGCAATGCGTGGAGCCTGAACAGCATGATCGCCTTCCGCGTCATACAGGGTTTTAGCGGCGGTGCGCTGATCCCGATGGCGATGACGCTGGTGCTGACCCGGTTGCCGGTATCCAAGCGCACGATAGGCATGGCCTTGTTTGGCCTGACTGCCACGCTGGCGCCATCGCTGGGACCGACGGTGGGCGGTTATCTGAGCGAAATCTATGGCTGGCCCTCGATTTTCTACGTCAATATGGCTCCCGGTTTGCTGATGTTGTCCGGTATTGCTTACGGCCTGCGTGATGAAGGCGGGCAGTTGAAGCTGTTCCGTGAAGCCGACTGGACCGGCATTTTTTGCATGGCAATAGGTCTGGGCGGATTGACGGTGATGCTGGAGGAAGGCAACTCCAAAGACTGGTTTGACTCCAGCTATATCCTGGTGTGCGCCGCTCTTGCGATTGCGGGCCTGCTCGGCTGGGTATTGTCGGCGTTGCTGCGTCCTAGCACCTTCGTCAATCTGCGCCTGTTTGCCACACGCAATTTCCGCATCTCTACTGTAATGGCGCTGGTGACGGGCATGGGTTTGTATGGCTCTACATTTGTGCTGCCTATCTATCTGGCGCAGATCGCCGGTTATAGCCCTATGCAAATTGGCGAGGTCATCATGCTGATGGGGCTGCCGCAATTGCTGGTGACGCCGATAGTCGCCAGGCTAAGCACCAGGCTGGATAACCGCATCATGGCTTCTTTTGGCCTGACGATGTTCGGCATCTCTTGCCTGATCAACGCCTATATGGATGCCAATGTCGGCTATACGCAATTGATATTGCCGCAGGTTGTACGCGCGATAGGCCAGCCCTTCCTGATGCTGACTTTGCAGACCTTCGTCATGCAGGGCGTGGCACCGCGCGATGTCGGCTCAGCGTCCAGCCTGTTCAACATGACCCGTAACCTGGGCGGCTCGATAGGGATTGCGATGCTGGCCACAATGCTGACGCAACGCACGCAGTTCCACTGGTCACGCATAGGGGAAGCTGCTTCTTCCTATGCGCTTGCCACTCAGGAAAGGCTGGACCAATTGACGCAGAGTTTTGTCTCCAGCGGCATCGAGCCTTCCATGGCAGCCCAGCAGGCTACGCAAATGATCAACAATCTGATTACCCGCGAGGCATCGGTAATGGCCTTCAACGACTGTTTCTGGATCATGGGTGTAGTGCTGATTGGCTGTGTGCCGCTGGTCTGGATGTTTGACCGCGTAACGGCTGTTGGCGGAGGAGGGGGGCATTGATGAATGACTTGCTGACGATAGTCGTGGCAATGAAACCCTTCCTGAATCAAATTTATACCGAGGTTATTACTATGTTTAAACGTTTTGCAATGACAGGCATGATGGTTGCCGTGATGGCCGTTACTGCCGGCTGCGCCGCTGTGGGCCCGGATTTTCATGAGCCGGCGGCGCAAATGCCCGCTGCTTTCCGCCACTCAGGATCTGTTGCCGGATCGCTCGCTACGGATGCCGCACATCTGCCGCAACACTGGTGGGAAATTTTCCGTGACCCCAGCCTCAATCGCCTGGAAGAAACTGCGCTGAGCGACAACTATAATGTGAAGGCAGCAGCAGCCCGCCTGTTGCAGGCCGAGGCGCAACTGGGTAGCGCCCGCGCCAATCGCGCCCCGCAACTTACAGCCAATGCCGGTGTTTCCAATTCACGTACGTCGGCCAATACCTCTCAGGCATTGATGATGGGTGGCCGCGCGATTAGCGGCAACCAGTACCAGACGGGCCTTGGTTTGTCCTATGAACTGGATTTGTGGGGCAAACTACACCGTGCGGTAGAAGCCGCCGATGCGCAAGCGCTGGCCGCCAGCTATGACCGCGACGGTGTATTGCTGCTGCTGAGTTCGCAGGTAGCAACGACCTATTGGCAATGGCGCGGCCTGCAGGCGGAACAGCGCATCCTGCAAGACGCACTAGCCAGCCGTAAAGAAACCCAGCAACTGGTGCAAGCCCGCTTCGATAACGGCTTTACCAATGAACTGGATGTCGCGCGCGCGCAAGTGGAGACCGCCAATGCGGAAGCAGACCTGCACGAGGCACAGCGCCAGTCCAATTTGCTGGAGCATGCGCTTGCAGTGCTGATTGGTGCTTCTCCCTCCGAAGGCCTGAAGCTGACTGCTGACGTTGCTCTTCCCGAGGCTCCACGGGTGCAGGCGGGTTTGCCTGCCAGCCTGCTGGCGCAGCGTCCAGACCTGCAGCAGAGCGTCGCCTTGCTGCGTTCTTCCAATGCACAGATAGGTGTGGCAGAGGCTGCGTTTTACCCATCGCTGCAATTGACCGGTAATTTCGGGTTTGCGTCCGAGAGCCTGAGCAAGCTGATGGAATCCGGCTCGCGCCAGTTCAGTGTCGGCCCTCTGGCTTTATCGCTGCCTGTCTTTGATGGCGGCCGCAACCAGTCCAACCTGGATCTGGCGCGTGCCCGCTATGACGAGGCACTTGCCAACCATGAAGGCAAGCTGCTGACTGCCTTGCGTGAAGTGGAAGATGCGTTATCCGATACTGAACAAAGGCAGCAACAGGCGCAGGCGCAACAGCAGGCACAGACTGCGGCTGGCCGCGCCTACACAGTGGCACGTTTCCGCTATGAACGCGGCCTGTCCAATTTCCTGGAAGTGACGGACGCGCAAAGGAGCTCCCTGGCGGCTGATCGCGCTACTGTTCAGATCCAGACGCAACGCCTGTTGGCGGCTGCAGCGGTGGCGCGCGCTTTGGGTGGAGGCTGGCAGCCGGACGCGCGGTCTTAAGCTGGCATTATTCGGTGAGTTGGCGGTGCCGCCGAACCAGCGGCTCGCCAGATCACTTGTGTTTATTTCTGGATGATTGCGCATCAAGCAAGGCAATACTCAAGGCGTCCGTGAACGCCTTGATCTTTGACGATCCACGGCGATTAAGCTGGTAAACCGCATAAATTCCAATATCCATTGCGCCCGGATTGACCTGGTACTTTTCCATCAGGCGTATCAGATTCCCGGCCTGTATATCGGCATGTACCAGCCAGTCAGGCAGCAACGCAATGCCCATGCTTCGCAGCGCCGCCTGCCGCAGGGTTTCCGAGTTGTTGACACTCAAATTGCCGCTTACCTGTACCTCTTCCATCCTGGCCCCCGATTGCAAATGCCAGATCTGCCTGCCCGCTGCATAGGCAAACTGCAGGCAATTGTGTTTCATCAGATCCTCCGGCAGCACCGGACGGCCGTGCTGCGCCAGATAAGTGGGACTGGCGCAAATATAGCGCTCGTGCATGGACAGCTTGCGAGCAATCAAGTTGGCTTGCTGTTCCATTGCGCCTATGCGTATCGCGACATCTATCGACTCGTCTACCAGATTCACCGTTGCATCGCTCAGTCGCATATCAAATTCGAGCCTGGGATAAAGGCGCGTCAGCTCCGGCAGTAGCGGAGCGATGTGCAAATTGGTAAAGGTGACCGGGGCCGAGATGCGCAATAGCCCAGCCGGCTCGCTGGATCTTGCCGCCGCGGTGTTATCTGCCTCTTCCAGATCCGACAGGATTTTTACGGCCTTTTCATAATAGGCACGTCCTGCCTCGGTCAGTGTCACCTTGCGCGTGGAACGATTCAGTAAAGGCGCGCCTATCTTTTCTTCAAGTGCGTCTATCAAGCGGGCTACGGAGGAGGTTGCAAGGCCTAGCTCTCTTGCCGCCGCCGAGAATCCACCGGTGTGGGCTACCAGGATGAAGGTATTGAGGGCAGCGAATCTGTCCATGTTGGCTTTTGCGTTGAATGCAAAGGTGTTGACGATTTTTCCTATATTAACAGCAATATGGACAAAGCCTATAGTTGCTCTATCCCCGGCCTGTTGAGTTTTTGTGAAGCCGGGAGAAGTCTGCCTTTCTATGGCGAAACAATTCAGATCCTGGAGCGAAATATGAAAATTCTGGCTATGCCTATCGGTTTTGGTGCCTTTGTGGAAGAGATCAATCTACGCCAGATTGGCGAGAGTGATACCGGCAAGTTGCGTGAGGCCTTGTTGGAGTATGGGCTTCTGGTGGTGCGTGACCAAGGCCTGGCGCCTGATGAGCAGGTTGCTGCATCGCGCATTTTCGGCAGCCTCGAAACATTCCCCAATACCGGTAACCAGGTTGCCGGTGTGCCGCAAATTTTCCGCGTTGCCAGCCGCCCGGCAGACGGCCATGTAGAAGTAGGGCGTTACTGGCACTCCGACGGCTCTTTCCGTGAAGTCGCCACGCCGATCACGCTATGGCAGACAGTAGAGGAAGCAAGGGAGGGCGGCCAGACTTTGTTTACTGATTTGCAGCTTGCTTACCGTGAGCTGTCACTAGAGATGAAACGCAAAGTTGAAAAGCTGATTACCGTACACAGGAACGGCATCTTGCATCCGCTGGTGATGCTGCATCCCAAAACCGGACGCCCCGGCCTCTATCTGAATATGGGATTGACGCATCATATCCAGGGCCTGAGAGAGGGGGAGTCTGAGGAACTGATGGCTGAACTGGACCAGCATTTTTCTCGCCCCGGTGCGACCTATATCCATGCCTGGCAAAAAGGTGATTTTGTTATTGCCGACAATCTCAGGGTGGCGCACAAGGCAACTTCTGTCAGCGCCGACCAAAGACGGATACTCAATAGAACCACGGTAAGCGGTAATGACGTCTTTTGGAACAAGGTAGATGGGCGAGAAAAATTGGTAGCTTGAATACTAACTAATTTTACTTTTGCATCAGCAGTATTGCTGCGCATGGCGGGCTCCCAAGTACTCATTACAGCTATGACAGCTTGTAGAAAATGGTGCTGTCGTCTTGCTGTGCGGGCTGTTATATCTGCCAGTTTTTCTTGTTGTTAGATATATGGAGGTCTTTAATGTCTAAAAGACATCTGGGTTGTGAACTTAAGTTAAATCAAATTTTTCACCGGTTTTTTTATTTATTGTGTGAAACAATGCTTTAAAGCACTAGTGACGAAATGTTTTTTGTGCGGTGCTTACAGGTTTACGAGTTTTCAACACATAATTAATCAACGCGGCGGGCTTGAGACGTGAAACGAAATCCAATATGGCTTTTACTGTTTAGTGTTGCCGCACTAGCGATTAATCCAGAGTTAGGCTTTTCTGAAGTAAGTGCAGCGTCTTACTCAGAAAAATACTTTATCGACTCGAAATCTCAGCAAATCTCCCAACCTAAGCATGGCCTGGATAAATTTTTGCCGCAATTATCGTTCAAACAAAAACCTATCCTGCTTACTTTTGACGATGGCCCGGATGACCCGGAGATCGATTTGGCGATACTTGCCATCTTAAAAAAGCATTCTGCAAAAAGCATCTGGTTTGTTAACTGCAAACATCTTGATCCAGCGGCAAATTCCAATTTTCAGGCAAGCAGGGATACGCTGAAAGAAATAACAAGTGCGGGACATCTGATTGGCAATCATGGATACCATCACCTGAATCTTAAGAATCTTGACAGAGATGATCCGCAAAAAATGCACCAGGAGATCAGTGAATGCAGTTCATATATTAAAAATTTGACCGGATCTAGGCCTGCCTATTTTAGGGCTCCATGGGGTGAGCGTTCAGAAAATGTGACGAACTTTGCGCTTGAACAGGGAATGGCTTCCTTGTACTGGACTGTCAACTCGATGGATATGGTTCAAAGCAATAAATCGCGCGTCATCGACAGCGTCAAAGCATACGTCGACAATTTGAAGATCGAAAGGGGAGACGTCATTCTCTTTCATGATCACACTTCGACTTTGCGTATGCTGGATAAGATGCTGACCAAACTTGATAGCGAGGGCTTCATTTACGTAACGCCCGGCTAGGGAGCGAGGGTCATGGGGTTCGATACAAGGTGTCGGGGCTTGCAGCAAGGAATTTGATCTTAAGTTCGCAGTGGTGATATACCCATACGGATAATTGGTCACACAACTCATGGTCACTCTCCCACAAAGCATCATGCAAACGGCCGCTGAGTAAGCTATCTACTCAGCGGCCGTTATCTCAAGCAAACCTAACTACACATTAGAGCGATTTCAAATATGCCAGCAGGGCTGTGCGGTCTGCGGTAGACAGGTTTTGGAAACGCTGGCTTGCTGTAGCTGCTTCGCCGCCGTGCCAGAGGATGGCTTCAGTGAGGTTGCGAGCGCGGCCATCGTGCAGGTAACCGACTTTGGCGCTGTTGCCCATGACCTTGTCTGTGTAACCGATACCCCACAGAGGTGCTGTACGCCACATACTGCCTTTAGCCTGGCCTTCGACAAATTTGTCGGCAAGACCTGTGCCCATGTCGTGCAACAGCAAATCAGTGTGAGGACGGATGGTCTGATTATCCAGTTCGGCGAACAAGTGTCCTGGACCAGTTTTCATTTCCACTGTGTGGCAAGCTGCACAACGCATACCCTGGAAGACTTTGGCGCCGGCGCTGACCTTAACCGCATCGACAACATGCTCATCCATTGGCGCTACGCCTTTAGGGAAGCCGCTGGCAAGGCTACGTTGAGCAGGTACAGCCACCAGTGCGAGGTAGTTGGAGATCGATTGCAGATCGGACTCTGAAATACCTTTCTGGGCACCGGCAGAATTGCAGCCGGCTGGGTTAGTGTTGCAGCTCAGGTTAGGGTACAGAGGCGAAGTTACTGCCATGTCCAACAGCAGCGCAGAAGCAGCCTGCTGACGCAGGGTCGCTTTGGATGCCTTCCAGCCAAAGCGGCCTACACGGACAGCGCCGCTTTCAGGATCGAACACGAAGTTGGCTACACCTTTTACGCCATCAGCATCCGGTGTCGAACGTACTCGAGCGAGGATATCCGCTTCAGGGATGGCTTCCAGCAAGCCTGTGCCTATCATAGGCTGGGCTGCACGCAGCGAGAAGGTATCCGGGGTCGGGCCTTCAAATGCGAGCTTAGGTTTGCGCAGTTCAACTACCGTGCCGTCTGCAAGCTTCACTGAGCTGGTGTCGAACCCTGCGACAAGAACGCTGTTGCCCCAGTTTTGCGGTGTTCCGGTTGCAGAGAACGCATTCATCTGGACGGCAGTGCCGTACTGCGGATGCGGCAACTGTACGCCATTCGCATCGGTTGTCGCAACGCGGACGGACATGCTGTCAAGACGCTGGTTCAGCGCGGTTGGAGCTACACTGCGGCCATTGTTGACGTGGCAAGCGATACAGGCGGACTGGTTAAAGCGTTGTCCCTGCAGGCCCACGGCTGGTGCATAGCGGTCATTGCCCGGCTCGTTGTGGTCACCGGTGGTGAAGTTGGTGTGAACCAGACGACGACCTTCGACGAAGCGCTGCATGTTTTGCATACCGACGTTATTTTGCGGCTGCTGGAACATGAACAGGCCATTGTCCGAATAGTTATAGGACACTGAACCTGCACCACCAGACAAAGTTTCATCCGGCAGCGGTACCGAGTTCAGGCGTGGCTGTACGCCGTACCATGGCTTGAGGCCCGAGCCTACGACGTAGATCCATTCGGCTGAATAGTAGCGGATGCCGCCATTGTCGCCTTTGGCTGCCATTGAGTCTGTTGTGGTGAACATCGATGGTGAAACTTCGATGACATCGCCAACGACCAGAGGGCGGGCCTTGATATCTGTGCCGTTCGGGAAACCGTTAGCATCCAGGCCGCTCATGCCTGGATATTCCTTGACCAGCATGGTACAGCCGTTGTTGATGCCGTTGGCATTGGTCAGCTTGCCGTTGGCTGGGTAGGCAACCGGTTTGCAGATAGGCACATTGTCATCCACCAGCTGGCCTGGAGACATCCAGCCATAACCCGTCACGCCCGGGCGGTCGATTGCGCGGAAGTAGGCGACGCCACCCTTCAGGAAATCAACAGTGGTGTACTGGTTCACCGTTAACGTTGGCTTGGTCACGCCTGCTACGCGGCTATTGTCAATGACCTCAACACCCCAGGTGCGGTTTTTGAAGTATTGCGGCACGAAGGTCAGGTAATTGCCCGGTCCTTTGTCTACCGGCAAGCCAGTCGCTGGGTCAACAGTTTCATTGGGGCCGTAGCCGATTTCATTCCATTCCTCGCCGCGCTCGCGACCGTGACGAGCCAGGCCGCGCGCGCCGAAGCGGGTGACCAGCGTACCGTCAGGCAGTGTGAACTGCAGAGTTTCCAGCGGCTGGCCGGGCGTAGGCAATGCAGCCCAGCCGTTGCCGTTGACAGGGAATTTCAGTGCCGAAGTAGTCGCATTAGGCAATGTGTTATCGCTGCCTGGTGTTTTGAACTCCACTTCGAACAATGAGTAGCCATACTGGGTTGCGCGGGCTACGCCTTGCAGCTTGAGGTAACGGGCATTGACACCGAGATTGAAGAACTCCTCGGTACCGCCCTGGCCGTTGGTCACGGAGCGGATTTGCGACCAGGTCTGGCCGTCATCCGATACCTGCAGCGTGTACTGCTTGCCGTAGGCGTTTTCCCAGAGCAGTTTCATATAGCCGACCTGGGTCTTGGTGCCAAAGTCGAACTGGATCCAGGCTCCATCCTCGGATGCGCTGGACCAGCGGGTGCCAGGCTTGCCGTCTATCGCCAGAGTAGCAGGCATGCCACCGTTTTCCAATGCGGACGAGGTTGCCGTTACCGGCTTGATGGATACGCCAGGCTTGCTGGTATCGATTGGTCCTGACGGAGGATTTGTAGGGTCCGTCGGATTGGTCGGGTTAGTAGGATTGGTCGGGTCTGTCACTGGAGGTGTGACCGGAGTGCCCGAGAAAGCCTGGATCTCGAAGATCGAATAGCCGTACTGCGTGGAGCGCTTCACGCCCTTCATGCGCAGGTAGCGTCCCTGGCCCGCAACAGCAATATCTTCAGTGCCGCCCTGGCTGTTGTCCACGTTCTTGATCGTGGTCCAATTAGCATTGTCGTCCGATACCTGCAGTTGGTATTGGATGGCGTGCGCATTTTCCCATTCGATATGAACGCGGGTGATGACCACGGATTTGCCGTAGTCCAGGGTCAGGTACTGGTCATCGGAAAATCCGCTGCCCCAGCGCGTACCTTCGTTGTGGTCAATCGCTGCAGCGGCCGACAGATCACCACGCTCCGACGAACTGGCGCTGGCGCTGATCGGCGTCAGTGCTGTTTCGGCGGAAGCCATGGCAGCGGCCAGGACCTTGGCGCTTACAGGGCCCCTGGCGTCGGGTGCGGTGGATTCATCACTTCCGCCGCCGCAGCCCGCCAACAACAATGCCAAGGCTAACGGCAAGCCTTGTGTTGAAAGATTCTGCAACTGCTTGTTTAATCTATGCTGATATGGAACTCGGTTCATAGTATCTCCATTTGCTCGTGGTTCGTTACTACTCTATTTACGTAAAAAAAAATCTGTGGGTGTTCAACATTCTTTTCAGCCCCTGCTTCTTGAGCATGCTGGCGCTTGATTGGCCCCATATCTCGAAGCAAGCACAAAAGCCCCGTGCATCAGGCTGCTTGATTCATTACTTCCGTAATACAGACTCCCGCACGGTCCTTAAAGTCAACTGCTCTTGCGACAACTTCGATGATGCACACCTGCTTGCGGTTTTACGCAGGTTTGGGTTTGGTACGAAAAAATTCCCATAAGGCAATATTTTGCGTAAGTTATCCCGCACACCTATACGTGTCAAGCCGATATGTGACACGGTTTTTTTGTGTGTCCAGATCGCCGGAATTAAGTGAACATATTCATTAAAATGCGGCTTTCGATTGCCTTGGCGAATGCTGCGTCGAGAGGAAGCACGCTGTAAAAAGGTATGCAGCGGCCAAACGATGACTCGACGAATATAGCGTTCCGCCGTTAGGGAAATGTTACAAGCTATAAAGTAGGCACTGCGGCAGCAGAGCTTAGATATATTACGGAGGTGGATCTCACGCACATCAAAAGATGCTGCAAGGCGATTGTTGACAATCTGGTTGCAGCGCAACAAATGGCGGCGACACGGCTCGCTGTCTGTCCGATGCCGTGCCTGCTGGTACCCAGGCATTTCTTTACAATTGGAGCTAAGGAAGCCTTGGGATCTGGTTGACGTTCATGACAACTCTTACAATCTATTACAATTGATAAGATTGTGGCCGTTGTATTTTGAGTCACTGCGCTTGGCATTTGGGTGCGCGTTGTGCATGGCTTTTTAGAGATATGCCACCTTAATTCGTCACAATCCTGGACTATGCGACTGATCTTGTAGCGCGAGATAGCGAGATAGCTTGAGCTGGCGAGTCTGGCCAGCTTATTTAATGACGGCTTTTGACGCTTCAGCGGCGGAAAGGTATTTGGCCAGGATGCGCTTGATCGTGCCATCGGATTTCATCGATTGGACGACCTCTGTCCAGCCCTTGAGTTGCTCGGCTGTGAAATTTTTGCGCGACATTGCGAGCGCGCGTGCGGCAGGAGGTTCGTTGGGAAACCAGTCGACCACGCGCACCTGATCGCTCATGCCGGCATCGGCCAACTCCTTTTCGTATTGCAATGGAACAGCGAACAGCGCCTGGAAGCGTCTGGACTTCAGCATGCGAAATACATTGGGCATGCCCGAGCCTAGCTCCAGCCTCTGTTCTCTTTCCATCCTCGCATACCAGTCATCGCGGCCACCGCCGTAGTTGACGCCGCGTACCGCGCCGAAATGCAAGGCAGGATCAGCAGCGAATGCAGCCAGAGTCGTCTTCTCGACGGGCACGTCCATATGTATCACTGTCACAAAGCGTTGCTGCATATACGGGATAAAGAACGCATACTGATCGCGTTTAGGATTGACGACCGCCGCCATGACTATGTCTGTGTGACCTTCTTCCAGCAAGAAATAGGCGCGTGCCCTCGGCAGCGGTGTCGCCTCAACGATACAACCGGTGCGGCTCTGCAGTTCGTTTGCCATTTCACGGTCTATGCCCTTGCCGTCGAAGTAAAACAGGCCCGCCTCGTAAAGGGCAATCCTCACCGCATGGGGAGGGCAGAGGTTGGCCGACCACGCCTGCGTCATCACGCTCAATCCGAGTATCAAGGCGGCTATCGGAAAAACTTTTTGCATCGGCAAGACTCCACGTGAAAATACGTTCAGAACCCGGAGAAGAATCTTAGATCATATTTCCTCAATCTTTGAAAAAGATTGAAATACGGGGCCGCGACTCAACGCGAACATTGCCGCGGCCCGGTTAAGCGGCTTGTTTGGGATACACTTGTCGTATTCTTCAACCCTCCTGGTTTTTCGCCACTGCCATGATCACTAAGCTCACAGAGTCGCCAGAAGAACAGCCATCGCTTCCTAGCGTGGAGCTTGAGAAGCGCCGCCACCAGATATTTCCGACGCTGAGCGAAGCTGATATGCGTCATGTGAAGCGTTTTGCCACTGAGCAGCATTTCAGTGATGGCGCTGTAGTGCTTGAAGCCGGAAAACCTCCCGCCGGCATGATGTTCGTGCTGACCGGAGCCATTGCGGTATACCGCCACGACGGTTTTCATAACAACACCCGGATCGTTACCTTGCGCCCTGGCCAATTTACCGGCGATACAGGCCAGTTATCCGACCGGCCTGCCTTGGCGAATGGCATCGCCGTAAATGAATTGAGCGTGCTGTTGCTATCGGCAGAGTCTTTGCGCACGCTTGCGGTGGCTTATGCGGAGCTGGGAGAGCGCATCATCCGGGCGCTGATCCTTCGCACCGTCGCTTTGCTGGAGCAAAACTCCGGTGGTCCCGTCATCATCGGCCCGCGCGGGCATGGACGCATTCATGCATTGCAGAGTTTCTTAACGGCCAACGCCCATCCTTATACGGTACTGGACCCGCTCGTGGATCCTCAGGCCGCTGAGCTGGTAGCCCGGCATCAGCCAACGCTGGAGGATTGGCCGCTGGTCATTTTTCCAAACATCGGTATCAAGAAAAATCCATCGGTGGTTGAGCTTGGCCGCTGTATCGGCACGCTCAGGCACTTAAGCGAAGACAAGGTCTGGGACGTGATTGTGGTTGGCGCCGGTCCCTCCGGGCTGGCGACGGCGGTGTATGCGGCATCAGAGGGCTTGTCGGTGCTGGTGCTGGAAACGCATGCTTATGGCGGCCAGGCTGGTGCCAGCGCGCGGATAGAGAATTATCTGGGCTTCCCAACGGGCATCTCGGGCGGAGCGCTGACAGGTCGCGCCTATGTGCAGGCAGAAAAATTTGGCGTCGAGATTGCGATCCCCGCGCCGGCCGGCCGCTTGATCTGCGGCATCTATCCATTGCAAGTGGAAATGTGCGGTAGTCTGAGCCGTATCAAGGCACGCACGGTAGTGCTGTCATGCGGTGCCCGCTACCGTCGGCCATCGCTGGCCAACCTGAAGCAATTTGAGGGCAAGGGCGTGTACTACTGGGCATCGCCAGTAGAGGCGCAATTATGCAAGACGGAGGAGGTGGTACTGGTCGGCGGCGGTAATTCTGCTGGGCAGGCCGCCGTGTTCCTCGCCGGGCATGCTTCCAAGGTACACATGCTTATTCGTAAAGGGGCCTTGGCATCGACGATGTCTCGTTACCTCATAGAGCGGATACAGGCTCATCCCAACATCGAGTTGCACACCTATTCGGAAATTGTGGCGCTGGAAGGGGATGACGACGGTTTGAAACAAGTGCGAATCCGTAACTCGCAAACCGGGGAAGAGTCTGATTGTGACGTCTGCCGGATTTTCCTGTTTATCGGCGCCGACCCCAATACCGGATGGCTCGCTGACTCGGGTGTGGATGTCGACAAACATGGATTTATACGGACTGGCGCTGACGTTGCGAAAACGCAGTCCGCAGCCAATTTGGCCGGGAATCTCCATCCGCCGGAGATGGCGATGCGCTCGCCGCTGGAGACCAGCGTGCCTGGAGTATTCGCAATAGGGGACGTACGCGCCGGTTCCACCAAACGTGTTGCTGCAGCGGTAGGTGAGGGCGCGGCAGTGGTGGCGCAGATCCACCAGTTCCTGGCGAACCTTGATCCGGACAAGATCACCTCTTGATTAATGCTGAAGGCACAATCAAGAATCATGTAGTTCCGCCGACGTATCAGTATTGCGTCTGGCCTGTGGAATTGAGTATTGGAAGAACTATTGAATGAAAAATTCTATGCGGGATGAAAATGCAGGCGCCACGAAGTTTCATATGCTGGAGAATTCCTTCTTCGATCAAGACAGCCCAGCCCTTGCGCGAGCATTAATCGGCAAGGTCTTGCGCCGACGCTGGAAAAATCAATGGCTGTCTGCACGCATCATAGAAACTGAGGCATACAAGCTGGATGAGAAGGGCAGCCACGCATCGCTCGGCTACACCCACAAAAGACGCGCGCTCTTCATGGATAGCGGCACCATCTATATGTACTACTCGCGCGGCGGAGATTCGTTCAATATCAGTGGTGCGGGCGAGGGCAATGCAGTGCTGATCAAGTCAGCTTATCCGTGGATTGATCCTATCGCCGGCCCGGCGGCATTCGCCATCATGCAAGTGGAAAACCCAGGCCCGGACGGCACAACGCGCCCCTTGCATCGCCTCTGTGCGGGGCAGGTCCAGTTGTGCCGAGCTTTGGCGCTGCGAGTGCCGGATTGGGATGCTCAACCGTTTGATCCAGAGATGCTGTTTGTCGACGATGTGGGCGAGTCTCCTGCGCATTTGATTCAAACCACACGCCTAGGAATTACGGCTGGGCGGGATGAGTCACTGCCATATCGCTTCGTTGACCCTGCCTATGCAAAATTCTGCACGCGCAACCCGCTTCGCAGAGGACAAACGAATCCCGAGCATTACTGCTGGATTGATCGCAGCGGAGCTATCGTTTTGGATGCAAGCTTCTTACCGGATTTGATCCCGATATAGTGATGAAACTTCTTGCCAAGGCGAACGGCCAATTTCGCAAGCGCAAGAAGTAAAAAAGTCCCACATGAGGTTTTTATCTTGGGTATTCGATATACTGAGGCCAAACGCTATAGACGTACTTTTCTCCGTATAACCAAATGCGATTGAAGGAGGTTTTCTTGCTTTCGGCAATTTCGAGGATACGGCTTATTATTAAATCATCTGGTGATACGGTACGCCCAGCGACGTAGCAAAGAAGATCAATTGGGTGCGATGTATTATAAGTTTTCTTGAACTTGTCTCTGATTATATTTCCGGTGGGATCGGCGGCTCTGGTGTAAGACGCGGGCGTATCGTTATCGGCTGCAAAATTCTTTAGCTCGAAAGCATTCGCTTCTGCAATTCTTGAATCGCATATCTCGACCAACTCAAAATAGTGGGTTTTATCAGTTAAGCGGCAGCTAATGTCGGGCATAGATGATCCAATTTCTTTGCAAATGCTCTCGTGGTCTATTAGTAATTTTGCAGATTTGATGAATGCAAGAAAAACGGGTCTTTCCACGCTTAAGTATTTTTGCTCCTCGGTAGCCATCGCATCTCTCAGTTGAGAATTGTAAAGTTACTAATATACGCACTTAAATAGGAAAGGCACGGATTTGGGGTGTGCTTCCACAGAGAATTTTGGTTATTTTGAAGGGGGAATTTGGATAGTCATAATTTCGCATAATTTATATTATGTTAAATGGCTTGTGGAAATGGCTCGCAAATTACGCCGCATATTTGGCCGAGCAATTCGGGCAGTCTCTACCCCGTTTGCACTTCAACCGGCAGCAAGCTAAAAAATCCAAAACCTCCCTTTTCGAAACGCCTGATAGCATCAGGCGTTTTTTTTCGGCTGCGATTTTGCGATAAGCTTTGCGCCGCGGCGCATCTCCAAAACGCCAACCTCGGGTGTTCCGGAGAATCCAATATTGCGACCTAATTAAATTTAAAGCCTGTTGTTTTTCCGCGTCACTTAAATGCTCAAATGGGAAAAGTTCGAGTTGTTGCACGTCTTTGCAGCTTTGCTGGAAAGCAAATATTTTAATGCAAAAGTGCTAACGATGCTGACCAGCTGCGAACGCTGAGTTGGTCTGCATGATGGGAGCTGATTTGATTTGGCCGCACTGGGAAAAACACGAGCTGGGAATGCCCGGCTAAAAATCCCTCTGGCCGCCCTGAGAGGCGTCGACCGCTCCAGTTCCTGGAATAAGCCCGACTACCTTACTTCGATCATGGCAGGGATATTTTACGGCTTTGCCGCCGCCTTTATGCTGAAGGCAATTTGACAATAAAAATTGACACACAAAAAAATGTTGGAGGTATAATGCGCGCAACTAGGGGTAGTGGTCAGATTGGCCGACCTACTATATCTAGTAGGTGGAGATCGCACCTAGACATTAATGCCTAGGTGCCATGGAATCGAGACGTAGAATTTACACGAAACGATGAGCCTGAGAACCCGAAGTTTCGTGCAATAGCATCTGCATGTCAAGACTGTATTTAGATACAGGTGTGCTGGGTCGAAAATTTCATGCTCCTTTATAAATGTAACTGGAGTATTAAATATGTTATACAAGCAAATCACTGAAGTGTCTCGCTCTGCCGGGCTTCTTGGCTTATATCTAGGCAGCATCACGCACGTATGGGGGCCTTGGGGCCATTGCACAAAACAAGAGGCCGCACGACAGATTGTTGCTCGCGAATCTCATTTTTATGTTGACGTGGCGGGATACCAAATCAATGTGATAGCCGTAATTCATGATCCTAACGATCCAAGCACGTGGTACATAAAAACGGTCGCCGACGACACCATAGTCGACAATCTTTTACATCTACCTGTTAGACAATTGGGCATCATCCAACGAGGGCTACTAAATCTATAGCATCCAACCAAGGGAAAAAAGGAGATTAGTCTCCTTTTTTTTCATGAAAACGCTGCCAGACGCACCAAGCTAAATTCGATAAGGGCAGAGATATTTTACGGCTTTGCCGCTGCGTCTACGCCCATACGCCGCTTGCGCCGATTTCCAAAATCGAAGACGTACCAAAGCAGGATAAAAACGACCGGAAATAGAAACGCGCCTATGAGTATCAACAAAGGATAGTCAGTCCGATGACGGACAAACCAAATACTTTGCTGCGGTGGGTCTTTGATCGAAGACGGCTCGATGACGATATTTGGCAAAGGTGGAGCTACGTACGGCTGCGCTGGCCGAGTGGGAGCAGCAACAACCACTGGCTGTGGATTGGTGTCTTTCAAAGAAAACTTGCTGCAGGCCTGATCAGTGAAGGTTTTCTTGCCGTCGGCATCGATACACACATTGATGGCCGCTGACGCCAGGCTGCACGAACAAAGAAAAATGGCCGCTATGAGTGTTTTCATAACGGCCATTCTAAATTTGGGTCAGGAAAATTACAAGCTAACGCACTACCAGAAACGAAAAGGAATACTAGAGTCTGTAATTTCGACGTCCAGTAAGCCATTATGCAAACATATGCCCTGAAACGCTAAATGGTTCAAGTCTATATGGGGAGATGGTCCCGCGACAATTTTTCTCAGGGCGCTCAGCTTGCCGTCCTTCTCCATTGAGAAAACCCTATAAGGTACAGTCATAGAGTCATTGTGACGAAATCGCACATCCTTAGCATTCGGAGCAAACAGTCCAATCAAGCGGCACTCACGTTCAGCGGCAAACGCAGAACTTTTAATCCGACAAGCCAGTCTTTGGGCATCGGCATAAAAATTACGAAGTAGATCTTTCATTGGCTCGGAAAATGTCCAACTACCCATGGAGGAATTGAGTAAATCGTCCCTTTCCAAAGATTTTGCGACCTTGTCATATTCTGCAACATGCTTGACCATAAGCTGATGCACTAATGACCTCTTAACCGCGTCATCGTAAATACAATCCTCTAACTGAAAACCAGCGGACTCAGCGACATCCGTAAGCTCACCTTTTGAAAAACCAAGCGACATTCCACCACCTGTCCCGTACGCTCGCCACTGGCTAAGGTCATCACGAACTGTAGTCAACGATATAATGTAAGCGTGCATACGTGAAGGATGAAACAAGCTTTTGCGAAAAGACTCGACCACAACGGTTTGACTCCCCTTCAAAAAATACGGTACATCCTTAGGATCGCCCCAACCACCGACGTTGGAAGGAGTTATTTTTATCCACTCCGTAATCAAGTCTCTTAAGTGATCAAACTCAGTAGAATCGTTCAAGAACAAAATACTGCTTGCCCAAAAACTCCTAAAGCTAATAATTTTCTCCGCCGGATCCCGTCTGGTGTAATGCCACAATAATGTCTCATCATGATTAGTCATCGAAGGCTCCCTGAAATTTGAAGTATTAGTCTACAATGAATTATGATTTTGGCCGATATTAAATCCAACAAGGTAAGAATCGATAAGGCACTTGTTGGCAATAACTCGCATACTCAACATCGCTGTATTGCAAGTGTCTTTCTTCAGTAATCGCCCTCATCGCATAGACACAGGTAAACAAGGCCAGACACAGTAAGTCAAACACCCATGGACGCCCTGCCGCTGCATTGTGTATCGCAATCGAACCCGCAAAAATCCACCATGCAGCATTTTTGCACACGTAGGCTGGATGTCTGACTATCCCGTACAGCCCCGACCGCACTACTCCCCTACTCGTCAAGTTGCTACACTTCCAGCCCAGCGACACGCTGCAGGAGGCGTACGCCAGCAGGAACAGAACCGCCAGGCTGTTTAGAACCAGATGCAGATTGCGCCCAATGAAGTCTGTGCCGAGAATGGCCGCGAAGCTTTCCACATGATCAGGCACGTTTGTCGGTATGAAAGCGCCTGCCGCGTTGTTAAACGGCGGATAGCACATCAAGCAGAAGAACCAGCCGGACGCAGTGACATCGACCGACTTGATTTTGTTGTCCTGCAGGTGGCTTTCCGTCAGATAGCCAACCACAAACGGCACCACATCCAGCGTATAGACAAAGGCCGTCGCGATCTGCAGGTACAGCACGGCCATGTCCTTGACGAAGTATGGCCGCTCCAGTTCGGGCAAGCTGTAGTACTTGAACACGTCCACTATCCGGTAGTTCAACTGGCACACGTGCACAATGCCGGCATTAATGATGAATGGCACAAAAACGAATTTCAGCAAAAGCACTAGCGCCGCTTGTTTTTCTGCCGGCAGCATCTTAGTGCGGCCGGAAACTGCGGCCGACAGCCATTTGATGAACAAATAGCCTTTGGCCTCCACATTACCGGCCAGCGCGAAGTAAGGCACCAGCACTACTGCATACGCCCAAAATAAAGCCCTCAGGGCCTTAGGCGTGCTGATATGTATCGCGGACATCCATGTCAAGGTTTGCGGCTCCCAGTAAGCGCCGTAGATGCCAGCGTGATACACGCTGAACTCGGTATAGAACAGCAAGCCGAGATACATCAGCAGCACTGTGCTGCAGTAGTTGGCCACCAGTTGGCGGACGCGGCTATCTGTGCCGGTAATAGGCAATGCGATCATGGTTATCCTTTTGGAGTAAGACGTGCGCCGCGTTCAAACGGCATGACGATAGCGCCCGATGGGCTTGGTAGTTCTGGCCGGGCCTGCTTGCCCTGATCATTCAGCACCACTGCATTAGCCTGATAGGCAGGCTGTCTATCCTTGCTCTTGCCTGCCACATCGAAATCTTGGAAATAGCCGTTTTTCACGATCTCGCGGCACAGGTTGTCCGCCATGGCTATCGGAGTGGCTTGCTGGCTGTAGCAACTACAGCGGCTTTTTGTGGCCATACAGGCGACCGGAGCCGGTGCCTGCGTGGGCGCCGTCAATTCATCGTACTTGGGCGCCGTAAATGGGAGACCGTCCACACGCGGCATATTCTCATACACGTATTGCTTGGCATCTTCCTTGGCGTTGACATAGGAGCCGGTCTTTTTATTGCCGTTCGCTGGAGCAGCCGGACTCAGTTGCGCTGTTGCGTTGACTGGCTGAGCATCGGCCTCATTGTGTTTTTTTGTGAAGCGATACACATAGAACACGGCAGCGATCAGCAACACCGGTACCGCCATCAACACGAACAGGCGCATAGGAATATTGCGCTTAACGGTATGCACCTCTGCGGACTCATAATAGGCATAGGCGGCTTTGTCGTATTTCCAGTGATGCTTGATCGAGCTAGCGCGCCCTGCCGACTTATCGCAGTTGTCCTGACAGGCTGCCCATTCGTGTATGGTCGCCCTCTCGGTACCAAAGGTGCGCACGATATGCAGGTGACGACCTACGAGCTTGCGCAAAAACGGATCGACCAAGCCGGGATGCTGGGTAATCAGGACCAGATCGATACCCGAATGCCGATGCACGGCCAACTGTTTAACGTGGTCTGGAATATCCTTGGCCGACGCTCTCAATGGAAACTGAAACTGTGCTTCATCAATGACGACAATGGAATTCGGCGGACAGTCCATCCACTGTTTTGCATCGATCTCTTGCCATGCCAGCTTGAGACCTTTAATCCCTGCGTAGAATACCGGTCGGCTATCCTTCTCTGCCCATGCCTTGACGTAGCTCAATGCATACAGTGTCTTGCCGTTCCCGGGTAATCCCGTGAAGAGGTTTATCATTTTTTGATCACCATTTTAGTCAGCTTGTCGCCACCGGCCAGCTTGACGGCCAGCGCCGCAGTGAAGGCAGACACCATCATGGACAGCGCCTTATCGACCCACAGCCAGCCGAGAAAAGATGCGATATCAGAAGGCATGCCCAGCAGTGAAGATTTCATCTGATCGACGATCAGGTTTGTTGTGGCCGAGAAGCCGGTATAGGTGACATAGCCGACAAACAAGGCCATCAACACACGACCGACCAACGAGGCTGCGATTTGCACCAGACCACCAATTAATGCGGCAACGAGAAATTGCATATCAGTTCCTTAAGATGGAGCCGGACACCATGCGCCAGCTAGCAATACCGGCGAGCAGCATAATTGCGTAGCGAAAGGCGATCAGGTATTGGCAGGATTGAGACAGCGGAATAGTCACGGAGGCACCCGCAACCGAAAAGGTTTTATCTTGAAAGCAGGAACCGCCTAAGCCCCAGCCGCCTGTGTCCAGGTGGTTCTGAGATAGATCGACGGTTTGCGCGTTGTCCAAGGTCGGATACTGCGACTTCATCGGATCCTCACCATTCAACAACTGCTTACCCAAAATCACTTGAGGATTTTTTTCGTCATGATCTTCGCAGTACTGCTGGCGCTGTTTCTGCAGGATGGCGCAGGTGATCGCATCGCCGTCGCAAGTGGTTTGAGCGCAATCGCCCTGAACACTGGAGTTCTTGCAAATATTCAATTCAGGATGCTTAGCGCAAAAATCACCGCTTGGGTCATCGCCATTGCCGGACCCGGAGCCGGATGTCGTGCTGCCAGTAGAGCCGCCTGATGTTGAGCCGGTAGAGCCAGTGGAACCACCTGTAGAGCCTAAGCCGCTTGAGGTCGAGCCGGTACTGCCGGTAGAACCAGATGTGCTACCCGTTGAACCGGTGGATGTGCTGCCGGTCGAGGTGGAACCAGTCGAACCGCCTGAGGTGCCACCTGTTGAGCCGGTGGAGCCTGTAGACGTTGAACCAGTGCCGTTACCACTGGTAGAAGTGGTACTGCCGCCTGTCGAGCCTGTAGAGGTTGTTGAACTGCCGGTAGAGCTTGTACTGCTGGATGTTGTGCCCGTAGATCCTGTCGAGGTGCCGCCAGTGCTGCTTGTTCCGCCGTCACCTGTGCTGCCGCTACCCGTCGAACCGGTTGAGCCTGTACTGCCGCCGCCATTTGAGCCGGTAGAGCCGGTAGAGCTTGTTGTCCCTGTATCTGGAGGCGGCGTATTGTCATAGCATGCGCCGGTGGTAGGGTTCATGGTCTGGCCGGTCGGGCAAACTTTAGGCACACAGCTATTGCTTGCGCTGATGTAGTTCTCAGTGACTTTGCAGTCTGGCTTGTCAACGCAACTGTCTGACGCGTCGGGAAAGTTGAATTGCGGTGCGGTACACTGCTTGCGGCAAGATGAAACGCCATACGCAGAATATCCAGCGGAGCAGCCGCCGATCAGATTATAGGTATAAAGACCCCAAAACGACCCGTCATTAGGATTAGTATCTCCGCAGGACACTGACACATTCCCAGCGGAATAATCGCCTGCGGTGTTGTTGGTAAATTTCACCTTTGACTCATGACTGCCGCAGTCTGGATAGGAAAAAGTCCCGTTGGCACCGGTCTTAGTCCACACGTGACCATTAATGCCCATTGCCAAAGAATCGGCGCAATAAAAAATTGCTCCTAAGAGGAAAACAATATCCAGAACGCGCCGCAAACGGCGACCAAGACGATATATCCAAGCATGTTGAGTTCTCATAGTCGTTAACGAAAAAAAGGGAGCCGAAGCCCCCTTACTGCAGCCGAAATTAGAGTGCGCGAGCAATCCACTTGAATACTTTGGTGCCGACGATAACCACCAGACCAGCAGCACCGACTACAGCAACTGCAGCACTTGCGTCTGTCATTGCGGAAGTCACAGAGGATGTGTCGATTGTGCTGGCAGCGTTTGCAGCAGATACGCCAACAGCCATCGCACCAGCAACAGCCAGTTTCAATTTATTCGATTTCTTCATTTCCAATTCCTTTCAATGTTTTCGCCACTTGTTTAATTCCCCAGGCTAAAGCCCAAAGAGCGCAAACGCTCATTGAAATCTCTAGACCTTGGGCAGGTGTGAGATTAGCGAGTGACGATTCCGCTACCTCCGCACCTGACTGCAGTACATAACTACATGTACCCAAATCCGTTTTTGACGGGTCTGGCACCAGCTGCAGCGAGCCGTCTGGGTTCGTTGATGCTGATACGCAGAGCGCCATGTTTAAGCCGCTTTTGCTGCGCTAGCTGGAGCAGCTTCACGTTGCATAGGCTTGATCTTGGTCACCAACTGGCTCGTTACCTTGCCGTTGCTTTCCATCAGAATGTCGATTTCGGCAATGAAGGGGAAAGGGTTATGCGCGATCTCTTTCACCATGGCCGAATCGCTGCACTTCAGTTCTTGCGTGCAGACACCCCAAGACGTTTCGCCCTTCAGATCAACGTCCGTAAAAATCTTGCCGCTGTCCATGTCTTTGCCGTCGATGGTGCCTTTGAAAATTTTGGCACCGCGAATTGTTACCTTTGCTTTGACTTCCATGATTTACTCCCTCATTAATTCGGACTCTGGAGCGTGTGAGCCGTACACGTGCGTTGCCAGCGCAGATTTATGCATCGATGCCGGTATCCCCTTTACTCGGATATCCGCGATCAATGAGGCGTAATCGTCGCTATAGAATTTCGACGCTTGGTCGATGGTCTTGCCGTACTGGTTGCGCAGGTGTTCCAGCTTCCTTGCAAGTTCACTTTCGTGTTGTCGCTGTAGGGTTGGAATCTTGCGCGAGGCTGTTGCTACAAAGCCTTCCAGCGCCTTGTGTGCGCCTGCGAAATACTCAGCACGCTTGAGAATCACGTCATGCGGAATGACGCGATTTTTATTGTGTAGCTCGATCTCGATGCGGAGCCAGTTGGAGTCTTGATTACCCAATTGTTTACCTTTCTCGTAGGCGCGAACGAGCTTCCCTGATGCCCTGCGGCCTATCTCAAATGTGCGTCCGAGACAGCCGAGCGAATGAATATCGCCGCCCTCATGTTTGTAATACTTCGGGATACGTCCACCGCTGTTGAACTCGCCAGCCATGTACATCTCTTCTATCTGCCCGATGGTGCATTCACCGTCGAGAAAATCCATCGCCAGATCGCACCGCGTGATGCGTGCGTCAAGGTCTTGCATCGTGGCGTAGATGGCTTGCCAGTCATCGACAATGGCACAGCCTGTACCGCTCACATCGACGCAGATCGTGCCGCCGACGTTGTCGCCTCCACAGGCCACAATCGCAAGCCTGATCATTTCGCCGTCGATGTAGGCCATGACATCGTGACTAGCCTGATAGCCGTGCAATCCGCGCTTGCTGGAGACCATCGTTACCGGAACTGGAAACCAGAGCTTGAAATATCGATTCATTTGTTCCAGGGCGTGAGTAATTGCGCCGGTAGGAAGGAAGGTAAAACGAAGCCAGTCCACAATGACGCCCTGCTCCGTAGGGAGACTTTCACCCCGTTTTACAGGACGGGGTGAAGTCCCACCGGCACCGCCAGTGCCGCGCAAGCGCGACCCTTTGGCGGTCGCCGCCGGGACTTCGTTGTTTTGCAGATTCGGGGAAGTGGTCATGTATTTTTCGTGACGCGTCACGGAAATTAATTGGAGGGGGTGAACTGAGAGAGCTTTGCAGCCTTCTGGCGTGCTCTGTACGCTTTGGAACGCTGAGCCGGTGTCAGTGCGTCAGGCTTGCGCGGACGACCTCTTACGGGCGTTGCAAACGCGTCACGGGTAAACCGGTCTTCTTGCTGTTTCATGGTAAAGTCTCGTCAAGTTCACAGGTGTGATCGTTCACAGTTGTGAACATTAGTTCACAGGTGCAAACTCTGTCAAGAAAGAAACTAATATGAAAAGTGTAAGATTCTTAGAAATGTTAAAAGAACGGCATCAAATTAATGATGCAGAACTTGCCAAGAAATTGAATTTGACGAAGAGCGCGATCAGCCAATACATGTCCGGAAAGCGCGTAATGGACGACGAAGCATGTCTCGCCGTTGCGATGGAATTGGGAATTGACCCGATCAAAGTGATCGGTGCGGCGTGCATTGACCGCGCGGAAAAGACGGGTCAAAAATCACTGTTTGAAGTTTTTATGACGAGGATGGCAGCGACCGCTAGCGCCCTCCTCCTTGCGTTCGTTGTCAATCTGTTTTTGACACCGACACAAGCGGAAGCCGCGCCAGCATTGGCTCTCCAGCATTCTAGCGATGCTAACTCTTTATATTATGTTAAATAAAATAAGGGGGTGGCTTTCCAAATTACCCCATCCTTACTCAAACGAGCACCAAAGGACACTGGGCTCAATCGTACAACCTTGATATGGATCAAAGAGAAAGACGCTGCCGCGACTAAAGTAATTTATATGGGTATATCAGCGGCGAGTAAAGGCAGATGGAAAAGCAGTTGGCCAATTCACTCTTGTAATTCCCCGACCAATGGTTCTGCAAGGTCTCTCCAAGAGGATTGAACGGTTAATGCGGATCAATTGTACGAACCTCCTTTTCATCTAGGCGGAACTTTGAAAATGGGTACAGTCTTGCCAAAACAGCCATATTCTAACTGTTCAAGAGTCTCTCATCAAATTGCTAGCGAGGTCGAGGGAGTTGTGCGCAACGATTTTGACAGTTTGAGTTCTGAGACCGATTTAGAAATAGTCAATACAAGCAGGACCAATTTGGAAAAGCTTGTATTGCAGTTGCGGGAGGCAAATCGCAATTTAATTGAAGCGACCTTTGGTGCGCAAGACCTGCAAGCCAAGGCGGAGATCGAAAACCTGCGACTAGAAAAATTTTTTGTCTTGTTAGCGCACGAATTGCGTAGTCCCCTCGCACCTATAGGTTTGGCCGCAGACTTACTTGGGAAAATTGTAGATGCACATCCACAGTTACCGAGACTGCAGGGAGTCATTGCTCGACAATTCAAGCATCTTAAGTACCTCGTGGATGACCTGGCTGATGTGTCACGAATTAGCGCTGGAAAAATTTCATTGGAAAAGCGCACAGTGTCCCTCGCAGATATCATTAATAATTCTGTCGAGATCAGCGCGCCCTTTATTGCGAGCAGAAATCAAATCTTGACGGTCAATTTACCGCTTGAGGCCATCAACTTAAACGGTGACGCTGTTCGACTGGCACAGGTATTTTCAAATCTACTTAACAATGCGTCAAAATTCACTCAGGAGCAAGGACATATCGCGATATCCGCTTGTCTGAACGACGACACAGTAACAGTAACAATTAAAGACGATGGAATGGGTATTGCATCCGAAATGCTGCCTTTGGTCTTTGAGCTTTTCAAGCAAGGCCCCCCGTCACTTGATCATTCTCAGCAAGGTCTGGGTGTCGGCCTGGCGATCGTCAAATCCATTGTACATATGCACGGGGGGGGCGTTGATGTACGAAGTGCAGGCCTAGGGATGGGGAGTGAGTTTTTAGTGACACTACCTATAACTGGAGAGGTTACTTCGTCCAATCTGTAATTTAACGAGAGCAATTTTCAAAACAATGATACCGGTTTAGAAACGGACGGTACGCATAACATAAACCAATAGGTCAGTCCGCGTAAAGACGCGAGATACGCGGTCAACGAGATCGAAAAAACCTGACAATAAAGCGATACCGCACCGATTTGTAATAGTGAGCATGTTCTTCCTCGCTGTATTGCGTTTGTCTTTCCTCAGTAATAGCCCCCACGGCTTAGACAGCAGTGAACACTGCCAGACAGAATAAACAAAACATCCATGGCAGCCCTGCCGCCGCATTGTGTATCGCAACCGATACTGCAAAAATCCATTATGCTGCATTTTTTCACATCACCACGGTCCGGGTATTCCTGCAACTTATATCGCTCAGGCGGTATTGGGTTCAGACCTGGCAGGTCCGAGGTGATATTTGCGTGCGCATCATTGATCAATACCATGCCGGCGAGGTCAATTTTCAATAAAAGTAAGTAGCAAATACCAACCGGATTAACCCTTAAGGATGATAGACAAGCCTATCTCCGACACCTAAGCTACGCCTTGATATGGACAGCGACACCCGCCCCCTTTTATGAGATTGCATTTTCAACCGCAAGGAATGCCGAAGGTGCTGAAGCCCTTGAGCGATATTCCAATTGACGCAGTATTCATTGAGTCGAACATTTCAAGGGGCATAAGATTAGAAAGAGTGGCGCAGTCTGACAATTGTTCAAATTAAACGAAAAGTGTAGGCGCACTCCAAGCTAATTATCTTTAAGGACCTTGCACATAGAATAGCGTCCAGCAAGCGGCAAGACAAAAGGACAGGCCAAAAGTTGAATTTTCCGGTCTGCTAAAAACACGGCGGGCCGCCGCATCAAGAACAGGCATTGCAGTCAGCAAGCGTTTAACCACCCTACTTATCCTCGGATACCAAGACCATGTCTCTGAAAAGAAAAATGATCGGCTTAGGCACCCTTGCAGCAGGCGGTATCGCAGCATTGGCATGGGCTTTGCAGCCGGCAATTGCCCCGATAAAAACTACGACGCACAATGCCCAGTTGGTATCCCAGGGGCAAAGGATAGTCGCCTTAGGCGACTGCATGGTATGCCATAGCTCAGCTACAGGCCTGCCCTATGCCGGAGGCCTGCCACTGAGAACGCCCTTCGGCACCATCTATAGCACTAACATCACGCCGGACCCTGAAACGGGCATAGGTGCCTGGTCGCTGGAGGCGTTTCGCCGCGCCGTAAGGCATGGCATCTCCCGCGACGGGCACCTGCTCTACCCCGCGTTTCCCTATATTCACTACACTCGGATGACAGACCAGGACATTGAGGCGGCCTATGCCTATTTGATGAGCCGAACGCCGGTCCGCTACACGCCGCCCACCAACGAGCTCCTGCTACCCCTGCGTTTCCGTCCCTCGCTGGCGTTCTGGAATCTGCTGTACCTGCATCCGGGTGAAGAGCCGGCAGCAGCTGTGGCCACGGACAGCGACAGGCAGATAGCGCGGGGCCGCTATCTGGTTGACAGCCTGGGCCATTGCGCATCCTGCCATACCGAGCTTAACCCGATAGGCGGTGAATCTAAAACCTTGCTGGGAGGCGGCAGCGTGGATGGCTGGGAAGCGCCTGCGCTGACTACCTTGGTCGGCGCCAAAGTCCCCTGGACAGCAAAGCAACTGGAAAACTACCTGCGCACCGGCTTGTCGGCAGAGCACGGCGCAGCCAAAGGGCCGATGCGGGCAGTAACGGAACGCCTGTCTGAAGTGCCTCGCGAGGACGTGCAGGCGATCGCCAGCTACATCATGTCGGTACAGCTTCCCCACCCGGCACCACTACAACCAGCCATTCCCAGCCAACTGCACACCACTGAGGGAGCGACCTTATTTGCCGCTGCCTGCGCGTCCTGCCACAGTGCTTCTGCTCCGATGTCGACTACCGGCAAGCGCCCCTCCCTGGCACTGAGTCATTCGGTCGTGGGCGACAATCCTGCCAACCTGATCCAAACCATGCTGGGCGGCGCGCCATGGGTGACGCAGAGTGCCGTGTACATGCCGCCTTTCGCCGACGTGCTGACCGATGAACAGATCGTCAGCATTGCCCAATACGTTAGAGTCGATATCGGCAAACGCCCGCCCTGGCCGGAACTGTCCAGTAAAGTTGCTCAAGCTCGCAAGGAAATTCATCCATGAAGACGAACATTACTCTCAACAGTATCGCGACGACGATAGAGTCGGCCTCTTCGTCGCCCCTACTCTATGTCTTGCGCGACGAACTGAAACTGAACGGCGCAAAATTCGGCTGCGGCCTGGGACAATGCGGTGCATGTACGGTTCTGCTGGATGGCAAGCCCGTCTTCTCCTGCCTGACTCCGCTCGCCGCCGTTTCCGGGCGCAATGTGCGCACGATCGAAGGGCTGGGTTCCGCCGCCGCTCCCGGCCCATTGCAGGCAGCCTTTATCAAACACCAGGCCGCGCAGTGCGGCTACTGCATCGCCGGGATGGTCATGCGCGCTCAGGCGCTGTTGGAAACCAGGGAGAATCCGACGGAAGAGCAAATCCGTGAATACATGGAGCCCAATCTGTGCCGCTGCGGAACTCATATGCGCATCCTGGCCGCCATTCGCGAAGTCGCCGCCAGCGGCGTGCTTTACACAAGAAAGAGGGCTTGATATGCGCGAAATACCTGCCAATAACGGGCGCCGCGCTTTCCTCAAGGGAAGCGCACTTGTCGTTGCATTTTCTTTTTTACCGAAATTGGCCTATGCCGAGTTGAACGCCATGGGCCTGCCCAAGGTGCTAAACAAGGGGCTGCCCGGCAGCCTTAAAAGCACACCGTGGCTGGATGCCTGGATCAGAATAGCGGCAGACGGAAAAGTGACCGTTTGCAGTGGCAAGGTCGAACTGGGTACAGGCGTGCGCACCGCGCTAATTCAGATCGCCGCCGAGCAGCTGGAGCTGATGCCCGCCGACATCATGTTCATCGCTGGTGACACCAGCCTGACGCCCAACGAAGGATTTACTGCAGGCAGCCACACCATACCCGACAGCGGAACGGCACTTCTCAACGCAGCAGCCCAGGTTCGCGCGCTGCTGCTACAGGGCGCTGCTGCCAAACTCAAAGTGAGCGCAGACAGCCTCTGGATCCGCAATGGCAGAATCACTAGTGCCGAGGGGGGAAGTATCAACTATGGCGCCGCCATCGCCGGTATAGACCTGCACCGGCAGGCGGCCCCGGCTTCAGTGCTGAAGCCGCCGTCAAGCTATACGCTGATCGGCCATCCGGTCCCCAGGGTTGATATTCCGGGCAAGCTAACTGGAGGCTCCAGCTATGTACAGGATATCCGGCTACCTGGCATGCTACACGCAAGGGTAATCCGGCCTCCGACCAGGGACGCGCGTCTGCTGTCAGTTGATATTGCCGCAGCAGAACGCCTGCCCGGCGTCTTGAAAATAATACGTGATGGCAGCTACTTGGCCGCCGTGGCATCCGATGAGTGGAGCGCAATTACGGCCATGCGTGCATTGACGGTCAGCGCAAAATGGGAAGGCGGCGCTGTATTGCCGACGCCGCAGACCATCCATGCCACACTGCAGGCGCTACCCTCTGAAGATATTGTCATTTTAAATAAAGGCAAAATGGCGATGCCAGCGGTGCGTACGCTAAAATCCAGGTTCACCAAGCAATATGTCATGCACGGTTCTATCGGGCCGTCCTGCGCGGTAGCGCATCTGACCGATGGCAGCATGACGGTGTGGACGCATACACAGGGCGTTTTTCCGCTGCGCAGTGCACTGGCGGAATTGCTGGGCATGCCCGATGAGCGGGTGCGCTGCATTCATACCGAAGGTTCAGGTTGCTACGGCCAAAACGGAGCCGATGATGTTGCCGCAGACGCAGTGCTGATCGCCAAGGCTATGCCAGGGAGGCCGGTACGGGTACAACTGATGCGCGATCAGGAAAACCAATGGGAACCGTTTGCACCAGCGATGATTACCGAGATCGAAGCCGGGCTCGATGCCAGCGGCCGCATCTCCTACTGGCACTATGAGTTATGGAGCGGCTCACACAATGAGCGCCCGGGAAACGCGGGTAAACTGGCTCCAGGGTGGATGCTGGCCAGGCCATTCGTCCCAAGCCCTTCCCTGCCGATGCTGCAGCCTGAAGGCGGCGGCGACCGCAATGCCCTGCCTCTGTATGTGATTCCCAATGCACATATCACCAACCATTTCCTGCCGCGCACGCCCTTGCGCACATCTGCGATGCGCTCACTGGGTGCGCATATCAACATTCTCTCCATTGAAAGCACGATGGATGAACTGTCTTCCATGGCCGCGCTTGACCCGGTGGAGTTCCGTCTGAGGCACCTGGAGGATACACGAGCGCAAGACGTCATCCGTACCGCAGCGCGCCAATTTGGATGGGAACACCGCAGCAGGAAGCGCAACCGGGGATTTGGCTTTGCTTTCGGCCAGTACAAAAACCTGATGGGATATGTAGCTATCGCTCTGGAGCTGGAAGTCCAGCCGGACACGGGCAAGGTCAGCGTTGTGCGGGTGGTTGCAGCAGTCGATTGCGGGCAGATCGTCAACCCGGACGGTGTCATCAACCAGATAGAAGGCGGCATCGTGCAATCAACCAGTTGGACTCTGTACGAGCAGTTACAGTTCGCCAGCAACGGCATCAAGAGTATAGACTGGGCCAGCTATCCCATCATGCGTTTTTCCCAGATTCCGGCTAAGATCGAGGTACATTTGCTGGATCGGCCGGGCTTGCCTTTCCTTGGCGTTGCGGAAGCCGCCCAAGGGCCCATGGCGGGAGCCCTGGCCAATGCCTTGGCACAGGCAACCGGCAAGCGCCTTCGCAATTTGCCTTTCGGCGGCCCGCAGTTGCGGTCTTAAAGGCACTTGTCGATACAAACCGGCCTTCTATCGCCTGAATCGGCTCCAAAGGAAAAACACGTCCCTCTTTAACTCTTGTCGCAGCAAGGCCCGTTTTTTGATAGTGTGGTTACATCGGATCCTTGTACTAGACTAAAACTGCATGAAGCATGCTGCAGGAGTCATGGCGAAGATTAGAATAGTTGGCAATCACGGATCGATTTGTGACAGATAGGCAGCAGCTTGCTCGATTTCTGTGTTGCTCATTTGCGATGCAACGGCCGTCATCGAGCCGGCTACGATTGGTATGGTCTTCGCGCGCTCTTGGAACTGGTGCAAACGAGAAACCAGAAACTCTGGAGATTCACCTGCAATAGAGGGAAAGCGAGTGCCAACCCCTTTTCCGCCAGGACCATGGCAACTGAAACATGCCGGTACTGGCCCTGCCCCGCTCTCCGCCAAGACCCTTCCGGCCTCAATCAGAGTGCCTTCTGCCACAGGTCTAGGCAGCCGCGTCGGACGTTGTTGGGAAAAGTAAATGGACAAATTTTGGATGTCTTGCTCGGTGAGCTGTTGTGCCACAGTTTGCATGATCGGGCTAGCTCGGGTACCGGACTTGAACATGGTGAGAGCATGTTCAAGATATTCCGCTGGACGCCCTGCCAAGCGCGGCGCATTCTCCAGGCTTCCCATGCCACCAGGGCCGTGGCATACAAAGCACATTTGCGCATTTGTCGGAACTGCCTTTTGAGCACTCACAGGCGTTTGCTCTCCCGCTTCGGCCCCCGCCCCACAAAAGAAGGATATTATCAACAGGCCAACGTAGCCGGCACATGTCTTAAAAGAGAATTTATTTGTAGGCATTTTATTGAGCTGTTCTTTGTTCGGGGCAGATAGGTAAGATCCTGCAATCGCTTCATGTAAAGTGCTGCCAGTGTAAATTTTTCCAAATGATAAGCAGATGAACGTCACATTAAATTTTGTTAATGAACGACGAGTATCTCCAGGGAGAGCTTCCATTTGTGATGATCTAAAAATCACAATATTGGCCGAGGGAGTAGAAGCAAGTATCGAGCACGATTTTCTGTGGCATCTAGCACCGATCGAATGTTGGGATATTTGTTTTGCCTATCTGCTTTGATGCAGATAGGCTCAGCGACGCCTTGTTCTGCAGTGCGATTTCCGATCTTTATTGCCCCTATCAAGAGCATGTTGTCGCTAAAGCAATGCTGTGCTACAGTTGGCGAACACGGCCAATGGACATCCCTTACACGAGGTGGCATGCTCAAACTTTCGATACTGCTGCTGTGCGCCGCGAGCATGGGCGCGATTGCGGCGCCCCCGCAGAATCAGCCCGATGTTGCTGTCCGACCCAAGGTGGCGCTGGTGCTGTCCGGCGGCGGTGCGCGTGGCGGCGCCCACATTGGTGTGCTCAAGGCGCTGGAAGAGCTGCGGGTGCCGGTCGATATTGTCGTCGGCACCAGTGCTGGCGCTATCGTTGGTGCTGCCTACGCCAGCGGCATGCCGCTGGCCGACATTGAGCGCGAGATGCAGTCGCTCAGCACTGCATCACTTTTTCACGACGTTGACCGGCGCTCGCTGTCAGTGGCCCGAAAGACCGACGACGAAGGCAGCTATGTCGGACCTGAGTTTGGCATCGACGCCAATGGTATTTCCCTGCCCATGGGGGCGGTCTCAGGGGTGGCGCTGGAGGCTGTGCTAAGGCGCCTGACGGCGCGCCAGGCTAGCGAAAACTTCGATCGCCTGCCTATACCCTTCCGTGCTATCGCTACCGACGCCGCCAGCGGCGAAATGGTGGTTCTGGCCCAGGGCAACCTTGCGTTGGCGGTGCGCGCGAGCATGGCGATTCCAGCGGTGCTTACACCGGTCGAGATTGATGGCCGCCTGCTGGTTGATGGTGGTCTTTCACGCAATCTGCCGGTCGACGTGGCGCGCGCGCTGGGCGCAGACATCATCATTGCTGTCAACATTGGTACACCCCTGCTTAAACGCGAGGAAATCAAATCGGTATTGTCAATGTCCAATCAGATGACGCGCATGCTTACCGCCAGCAATGTGCGCCATTCACTGGCGGAATTGAGCTAGCGTGACGTACTGATCACCCCTGATCTCAGCACCGTCAATTCCAGCAGCTTTGATCTGCTCAAGGAGGCCGAAGCGCTAGGCCTAGTGGCGGGTCGCGCGGCCGCCGGTGAACTGCAACGTTATGCTGTCACCAAGACAGATTACGCCGCCCTGATCGCCTCCCGGAAAGAAGTTTCTCCAATGACCGGCATCAGGATCAATGACATTGAATTCGTCGGTACGCAGCGGGTGCAGCAAGAGGCGCTGCGTGGCGGCATGGAAACACAGGCTGGCGATTTGTTCGACTCAGCCAAGGCCGAGCGTGACATGCGTCGCCTGTTCGGGCGCGGCGATTTCGAACACGTCAGCTATGCCGTCAATCTTCGGCCCGATGGTAGCAATGTCATGACCACCACTGTCAGCGAAAAATCTTGGGGACCGCAGTACTTGCGGCTGGGCCTGGGAGTGTCGACAGATTTTGAGGGAGACTCATTTTTCTCGCTACGCGCCTCGCATCGCTGGAGCTGGCTTAACGCGTTGGGTGCCGAGTGGCGTAACGAGGTGGAAATCGGTCACGCTGATCGCCTTAGTACCGAATGGCTGCAACCGCTAACGCCCGGTCAGCGACTATTCACCAGCGCTTACCTGAGTGGCGAGCGCACACCGTTCGACCTCTACCGTAACGGTGACCGGTTGGCGCGTTTTCGACGTCAGTCGGTCACCTCAGGCGTCGACTTGGGCGTACCAGTGCAGGAATGGGGCGAGGCACGCGTCGGCATCTCACGTGGCAATGTAAGCATGCTCAACGACACCAGTTTTGTTCCCGCGAGTGAGTTGCTTCCACGAGCACGCGCGGCTGGATTGCAATTGCGTCTGCGTGCCGACACGCTGGATAATCGGGTCTTCCCTCGCTCGGGGGTAGAAACGGACTTGCAGCTATATTCGTCGCGTAGCACACTGGGGGCAGACAACAACTACAACAAGCTTTCCTTCTCGGCGCTGACGGCGCTGGCTACCGGTCCACATTCGCTGACGGCTGCTATGGAGGTGCAGCGCAAGTTGGGTGGCAACGAACTGCCGGATGATGAATTGATTTCGTTCGGCGGCTTCCTCAAATTGTCGGGCTACCGGACTGGTGAGTTGGTGGGTAACAGCCTTCATTTCGGACGCTTGGTCTACAATTACCGCATCTCCGGACCTGGTTGGCTGGACGGCGTCTATCTCGGCGCATCTGCCGAGCTAGGACGAATGGGCAACACGATCGACGCGCAAAATGGTGAACAGACGGTACGGAGTAACGCACTCTACCTGGCTATAGATACGCCGCTGGGGCCACTTTACTTTGGCGCCGGGCGTGCTTCGCGTAGCAAAAATGCGCTGTATTTAATGATAGGAAAACCGTGATACTGGGCGGAAGCGGCTACAAAGCGATTCAATAATGTTTAGATGCCCGGCCTGATCGCACCACTCCCCTACTCCTCAAGTTCCTGCATTGTCAGCTCGGTGACATATCGCAGAAGAACTAGTCCATCAGGATTGAAGCGGTCAGGCTTCCCAATAGCCAGACATTAACTAGCTGGCTTGAACACAGTGCGGAACGCCTTCAGTGCTGCAGGTTGATAGACGGTGGCATGGCTTTCCCCAGGCATCGACTCCACACGCCAATGCAGTCCAACATTTCCGGCCTTTGTCAGTGCGTGCGAAAATTCCTGCATCATCTCGGCCTCGCCCTTCTCGCCGCTGGCGACGAGATACAGGGTCTTGCTACTTGAGGCTTTAGCTTTTAGCAAAGACTCTGCGTCTTTGATCAATTGACTATCGTTCCACCAGAGACTAGGGTCGATAGCAATAGCGATATCAAACAGATCTGGCTCAAGCAAGAGTGTCTCGACGGCGAACAAGCCCGCCAGCGATTCGCCGACAATGGCATTTTCTGCCGTAGTGCGATAGCGCTCTTTTACCTGCGGTATCAGCTCAGTACGGATGAAGCGGCGAAACGCTGCTGAGCCACCGACAACCGGCGCGATTGCCTTGTCCTTTGCGACCTCGGTTGGCCCGGTCAAATCGCGCCGACGTTGTGTGTTCTCGATACCCACCAGGATGAACGGGCGCATCGTGTTATTGTCAACTGATACCTGCAGCAGTCCTGCGACATGCAGGAAGTCCTCGGCCAGTCCGCCGTCGGGCATATACAAGACCGGCAGGCGTAGTTTGTTTGTCGTCGTATAGACCGACGGCATATATACGTTGATGCGTCGCGTCTCTCCCAGGATATCTGAGCGTATTGTAAATGTCTCGCCAATCGATAGTGGAGTGGCCAGATCTCTTGCCTGGGCAAAGCAGCCGCCTGTAACAAACAGCAAGCCGCATATCAATGTGAGGATTTGCCCGCGCTTTATGGTGTCACGGCACAATCTTTGTATGAAACCAATATCCATTTTTTCTCAGAGTAGTTAATTTATTGAAATCTTGCGCACAAGCTTGCGTGATTGTATGAATAATAACTCGCCCTGCCTAGCAATAGACAATAGACAATAGACAATAGACACAGTACCGTACCAGATTTCCTTCTGCCTTCTGAATGGATCTGCAGAACCTCACCCTCGCTCGCTCATCGGTGAATTTGCAGATGTAAAAAGCGGCGGCGATCCACATATCTGGTTCATCACCGCACAAATGCCTGCCTTGCTATCGAACAAGCGTTTGTGCCCGGAATGAAAGTTATAGTTGCAGAGCTGGCCGCAACTCGTAACTCGTAACTCTAGCTGAATGTGACGGCCGCTTTGGCCCGTGCCACGTGCAGTTTCTTGTAGCTGTCGATCAAGCGGTGGTGCCTGTCCAGCCCTTCCAGTTTCACGCTGGTTGGCGTCAGGCCGAAGAAGCGTACGCTGCCGTCCACTGAGCCCAGTACCGCGTCCATCCTGGGGTTGCCAAACATGCGGCGGAAATTGACGATGTAATCGTCCAGCTCCAGATCCTCATCCAGCAGCACTTCCAGCACTACATTCAAGGCCTGGTAAAACAATCCGCGCTCGACTGTGTTTTCGTTGTATTGCAGGAAGGCGCCCACCAGCTCATGCGCGTCTTCAAATTGTTCCAGGGCGAGATGAATCAGCAGCTTCAGCTCCAGCACCGTCAATTGGCCCCATTCCGTATTTTCGTCAAACTCGATGCCGATCAAGGTGGCAATGTCGCTGTGCTCATCCAGCTCATTGTCTTCCAAACGCTCAAGCAAGGACTCCAGGCTGGCATCGTCCAGCTTATGCAGGTTCAGGATATCTTCGCGGAACAACAGCGCTTTGTTGGTGTTATCCCAGATCAAGTCTTCTACCGGATACACTTCGGAATAACCCGGCACCAAGATTCGGCAGGCCGTGGCGCCCAGCTGCTCATACGTCGCCATGTAGACTTCTTTGCCCATTTCTTCGAGTATGCCGAACAGGGTCGTGGCTTCGTCGGCATTGGAGTTTTCTCCGTGGCCGGAAAAATCCCATTCCACAAAATCGTAATCCGCCTTGGCGCTGAAAAAGCGCCAAGACACAATGCCGCTGGAATCGATGAAGTGCTCAACAAAATTATTCGGCTCGGTCACCGCATTGCTGACAAAGGTAGGTTGTGGCAAATCGTTCAGGCCCTCAAAACTGCGGCCTTGCAGCAGTTCCGTCAGGCTGCGTTCCAGCGCTACCTCCAGGCTTGGGTGCGCGCCGAACGAGGCAAACACACCGCCTGTGCGCGGATTCATCAAGGTAACGCACATCACCGGGTAGGTTCCGCCCAGCGATGCGTCCTTCACCAGCACCGGAAAGCCTTGCTCTTCCAGGCCCTGAATGCCGGCCACAATGCCGGGGTATTTCGCCAATACTTCTTGCGGCACGTCCGGCAGGGTGATTTCACCTTCCAAAATTTCGCGCTTGACCGCCCTCTCGAAAATCTCCGACAGGCATTGCACCTGTGCTTCGGCCAGCGTATTGCCGGCACTCATGCCGTTGCTGACGAACAGGTTTTCGATCAGGTTGGATGGGAAATACACTGCTTGGCCGTCTGATTTTCTCACATACGGTAGCGAGCAGATGCCGCGCTGCACATTGCCGGAATTGGTGTCGATCAGATGCGAGCCGCGTAGCTCGCCATCGGGATTGTAAATTTCCAGGCAATACTCATCCAGAATTTCAGCCGGCAGCGCATCTTTACGACCGGGCTTGAACCAGCGCTCGTTCGGGTAATGAACAAACTCTGCGTTGGCGATGTCTTCGCCCCAAAACGCACCGGCGTAGAAATGGTTGCAATTCAAGCGCTCGATATACTCTCCCAACGCCGACGCCAGCGCGCTTTCCTTGGTGGAGCCTTTGCCGTTGGTAAAACACATCGGCGAGTGCGCATCGCGTATATGCAGCGACCATACATTAGGAATAATATTGCGCCACGAGGCGATTTCTATCTTGATGCCCAGGTCCGCGAGCACGCCAGACATATTGGCGATGGTTTGCTCCAGCGGCAGATCCTTGCCCAGGATATAGGTGTTCGCTTCAGAGGCCGGTTTCAACATCAGCAAGGCCTGGGCATCGGCATCCAGATTCTCTACTTCTTCAATCACAAACTCAGGGCCGGCCTGCACTACTTTTTTCACCGTGCAGCGGTCGATGGAGCGCAAAATACCCTGACGGTCCTTGGCAGAGATATCCGGCGGCAATTCAACCTGGATCTTGAAAATCTGCTGGTAGCGGTTTTCCGGATCGACAATATTATTCTGCGACAGACGGATATTTTCGGTAGAAATATTGCGAGTATCGCAATACAACTTCACAAAGTAAGCCGCGCACAAGGCCGATGAAGCCAAAAAGTAATCGAAGGGGCCGGGAGCAGAGCCATCGCCCTTGTAGCGGATAGGCTGGTCAGCCACCACCGTGAAATCATCGAACTTGGCTTCTAGACGAAGCTTATCGAGAAAGTTGACCTTAATTTCCATGGGAGAGTTCCAAAATAGTGCTCAAAATGATATAGCCGCTATTATCCGGTTTTTTAGCCTCATATCCCAGTTCTTTTAGGTTGAAGTAGGCTGCTTCAATTGTGCCGCTGCTAAGTGGCTTACTTATCTTGGCCTTGATATAGCCAGCGTGGATGTGCCAGCGTCGAATAATGCCCAGTAATGACCAGCAATGCTACTGAGGCCAACTCCCCTGTTACGCTTGCCGCTATCCGGCTATTTTTTTTTCAGATCATTACGGTAGACAATCCAGATCAGTAAAGCGGTGGGCGGCACCCATGCAAACTGATACCAGAAAAAGATTGGGAAGCCAAAGAGAGTTGAGAACTCTGGGCTATTGTAGAAAGTAAGGCATAAAAGCCCGATCAAGCTTGAGGCTAGGAATAGCCGCATTGTTATTTACCTACATATTTATAGTTATCCGGGATCAGGGCATCCGGCAGTTTGAAGCCGGGGGCGGTGTGCCCGGGAGACCTATTGATACCAATTGGCCGACTTGCCTGCTTGCGCTAAGCGAGTGCCTTCCGGATAGATTCGGCTTGTGCGGCCAGTAGTGAATTCCCCGGCATGATTTCAGCCGGAGACCTCAGCGGGACACCACGGTACCTGGGCAGGATATGGATATGCAGGTGGAAGACCGTCTGGCCACCGGCCGATTCCGAGTATTGCTGAATGCTCAGGCCGTCGGCTTTCAATGCTGTTTTGATCGCGACTGCAATCCGTTGTGTCTTGATCATCAAGTCCGCTAATATATCAGGCGCAACGTCGAGGATATTTCGTGCCCGTACCTTGGGGATGACGAGAACATGGCCGTCAGTCCTGGGTGTGGTATCCATGAATGCGAGCGTTGCTCCGTCCTCATAGACTTTATGCACAGGGACCTCGCCGCGTAAAATCTCGGCGAAGATGTTATTTGAATCATAGGTGTCCATCGCGATTCCTTTAGTTTCATTCGTTTTTGCTGTTTCGTAAGCAGCTTCTCCCCTCCTCCGTCACCGATGATCAGGAAGGCTTGGTTTTTTTCGCCGTATCGGCTTCGTATATGCGGGGCAAGGTCTTTGCGGGGTAGGTACAAATATCGGAACGCCATGTGCCGGCGGACCGGCCGGCCAGTGCAATGTCACGACCATCGATAGCCAGACGCAATTCACGATAGGCACATACCAGATCATGTACGTTGAACGAGCGATTCAATCCACTGGGATTGGGCAACACCCATACGGATGCGCCACCAAATAATTCAGGCTGAGGTCCCCAATCAACTACACGCTTGTGCGACATGGCGGCATAGGCAACTTTGCCGAGAAATGCAATATAGCGCGGGGCGTAACGCTCGATTTTTTCTGCCAGCAGAAGCTGCGCGCCGAAAAATTCATCAATGGCCAGTTCACTCGCACCCGCAGTCGCGCGGCCGACCGCCGTCGTCAAGCCGTACCGGTACTGGAGCAGATCGCTGTCATCTTCAGGAGCTATCTGCTCTGGCGTGTAGCCGGCCAGATGAAGCACTCGCCAGAATCGGTTGCCCCGACCCAGAAAATGATGGCCGCTCTCTGCCGCGGAGAGTCCTGGATTGATACCGCAGAAGACAACGTCCAGGCCGGGACCAAGCAGGTCAGGAAGTGATGACGGGGAATCAGTTGGGAACATGGAAAACTCATCAAAGTGTATGGAGAAGCCTATCCCCTCCATCTCAAATCACCAGCTAGCGGAAACAAGTCATCGCACTTTGATTCCTGGCCGCCGGCCAGAGTGAGATTCCAAAGTCTTTCAAAGTCGATCCGTTTTTGCTTTCGATGAAAAGATTATCGGCGTGGACAAGGTGCACCACAAGCGCCGGCATGGCGAGTTATTGGTCAATTGAGTGCGCTTTACGGCCATCTTGGTTTGAGTGGTTATATCTGCAACCGGGCGGGTTATTGAAAATAAAGAGGATGGAGCGTTGTGGCCCGAAACAAGCACTAGTTGGCCGCTTACAAATGCAGCCAGAAGTTTCTTTTGAAATGAGTCAAATCCATACTGTGCATGCCAGCAAGCAGAAGAGTTTATGCGAGTTAGGTGCTCTTTGGATAAGAGAGCAGCAGTACCAGAAAGTGAATAGGCATTTCGTCGTGGGTAGTCAGACACCCGTGCTTTATATCGATCAATGTCTTGTCGCAGGCTTGGATAATCCGGCGGCTTTTTGGTTGAATGAGGCTGGGTCTGACCAGGACCCTGGATTTTACGATGAATGTCGGGTGGCATGCCTGGCTGAGGAGAATTACGATGATGACGCAAAACAGAACAACTTCTTTCCTGTTTGGAGAAAACGTTCCGTATATTGAAGGCCTGTACGAGACATATCTTTCTGATCCAAGTACGGTGACGGCTGAATGGCGCAGCTATTTCGAAGCGCTACGGGGTGTCCCTGCGGTGGACGGCTCAGACAAGGATGATGTTGCGCACGCACCCGTCGTAGACCGGTTTGTTGAGCTGGCCAAAGGTACGCATCATACTTTGAGCAAGGGCGATGCTTTGCAATTGGCGAAAAAACAGGTTGCAGTGCAATCCCTGATTGCAGCGTACCGCATGGTGGGCACGCGCAGCGCCCTACTTGATCCACTGCAGTGGACCCCTACTGCACACGTGCCTGATCTGACTCCGGCATTTTATGGTCTGTCTGCCACGGACATGGCGACCAGCTTCAGCACTGCAGATACCTATTTCTGGGATCGCGATACTGCCACCTTAAAAGAAATTGTGGACGCGCTGGAGGATACCTATTGCGGGACGCTTGGTGCGGAATACATGTATCTGGCAGACGCTGCGCAACGCCAGTGGTGGCAGATGAGGCTTGAATCCACGCGCGCCAGGCCCTTGCTGTCGGCTGAGCAAAGGCGTCATATTCTGGAAAGGCTGACTGCTGCCGAAGGCCTGGAAAAGTATCTGCATACCCGTTATGTCGGCCAGAAACGCTTTTCCCTCGAAGGGGGCGAAGCGCTTATTGTTCTGCTGGATGAGCTGATCTCTTTTGGGTCGTCGCTGGGCCTGAAGAGTGTCGTCCTCGGGATGGCCCATCGTGGCCGCCTGAATGTATTGGTCAACACCGTTGGTAAGCCACCGCAAGTGCTTTTCGACGAATTTGACGGCAAGACCGCGCATCTGCTGCCCGCTGGCGACGTTAAATACCACAAAGGCTTTACTGGAACGATGGAGACCCAGCATGGCCCCGTTGAGGTTGTGCTGGCGTTTAATCCTTCACACCTGGAAATCGTTAACCCCGTCGTGCAGGGAATTGCGAGAGCCAGAGCAGAAAAACTTGGCGTCGTCGGCGATGGTGCTGTCATGCCGGTAGAAATTCACGGCGATGTGGCCATTTCCGGCCAGGGCATCGTCATGGAAACCATGAACCTTGGCTCCACCAAAGGGCATGGCACAGGTGGGACCGTACATATTGTCGTCAATAATCAAATCGGTTTTACCACTTCTGATCCAAGCGAGAGCAGATCGACGTTCTATTGCACCGATATCGCCAAGATGATAGAGGCACCGGTATTACATGTGAACGGAGACGACCCAGAGGCTGTTGTCGCTGCCGTCAGGCTGGCAGTTGAATACCGCGCGACATTCGGGAAAAGCGTTGTGATCGATCTTGTCTGCTTCCGCCGTCATGGCCATCAAGAGCAGGATACGCCAAATATTACGCAACCCCTGATGTACCGCTCTATCGCCGGTCATCCAGGTGCTCGCGCGATCTATGCCAAAAAACTGATGGATGACAAGGTGGTGACAGCAGAAGAGGTAGATGCTTGTGCAAGCGCTTATCGCGAGCAATTGATAGAAGCCAAGGCTGAAGCAGAGCTGGACATCGTATCTGATGCGATTGCATTGCCCAATGCTAGTGGCAGTGTAAGCAAAGTAGTCCGAAAGCCGAAAAATAGCGTAACTGAGATCACCTATGCACCACCTGCGCGAGAAGAGCTGGTCGCGCTGGCGCACAAAATCACTGAAGTGCCGCAGGATTTCAGCTTGCATCCCCTGGTGACGAAAGTAATCACCGGTCGCCGTGAAATGGCGGATGGCACCAAGCTGCTTGACTGGGGGATGGGCGAGCATCTGGCCTTTGCCTCGCTGCTGGCTTCTGGTATTGAGGTTCGTATCAGCGGCCAGGATTCAGAACGCGGTACTTTTAGCCACCGCCATGCAGTACTGAACAATCAGCAGCGTGTGGCAAGGGATGAAGGCCGCTATATCCCACTGGCACATCTGAGTGCAGACCAGGCGCGCTTTACCGTAAATAATTCCATCCTTTCCGAGGCCGCTGTCTTGGCGTTTGAATATGGCTATAGCACTGTCAAGGAAGAGGCCCTGGTAATCTGGGAGGCGCAATACGGCGATTTTGCGAACGGCGCCCAAGTCGTTATCGACAACTTCATTGTTGCCGGTGAGTCGAAATGGGGCCAGACCAGCGGCTTGACAATGTTCCTGCCCCACGGCCAGGAGGGAGCTGGTCCCGAGCACGCCTCTGCCAGACTGGAGCGCTACCTGCAGTTATGTGCCTTGGAAAATATTCAGGTTTGCCAGCCTACTACTCCTGCGCAAATCTTTCACTTGTTGAGAAGGCAGGCAACACAGCGTGGCCGCCGGCCGTTGATAGTGATGACGCCCAAGTCCATGTTGCGCCATCCTGAAGCGGTCAGCAGCCTGGACCAGTTGGCGAATGGAGAGTTCAGGGCCGTGCTGGGAGATTCCGAATTAAAGCCCGCGGCCTACGATGCTATCGAGCAAGTCATCGTGTGCTCTGGCAAGATCTACTTTGAATTGCTGGAACATCGTCGTAAAAACGGCATCACCAACACCGCCATTGTCCGCCTGGAACAACTGTACCCCTTCCCTGCCGAACAGCTAGCGGCTGAATTGGCGCTTTACAAAAACGCCAGGGCTGTTGTGTGGAGCCAGGAAGAGGCAAGGAACCAGGGGGCTTGGAAGGTCATTGAAGAAGATCTTAGAAAAGCATTGCCGGCGAATGCAATTTTGCGCGACTCAAGCCGTCCGGCGATGGCTTCTACGGCCCCCGGCCACCCTTCTATGCACACTGCGCAACAAGCTGCGCTGGTGGCCGGTGCATTCAAGTATTAGCCGGGTTAAAGACAGCTGTAAGAGCGAAAGTCCCTTGTACTCCTGGCTGAGCCATGGATGGCTTACAGGTAGTACAAGGCAGTAAATTTTCTGGTAACGGTGCCTGCCAGCTTTGCTGGGCGTTGGCATATTGCCGATAGATGAAAACATCCTGGGGCAAGGATTGCGACACCCCAGGCATAGCCCGAAAGAGGGATAGTATGAAAATCGCAGCGACGCAAGACATCAACCGCCTGATAGGCGAATACCTGTATCTGGAAGAACGTTGGCAGGATGACCCTTCCAGATTTCAATGGACCGAACTGGAAGCCTTGGCAGAAGCCGGCGCATCAGCATACAACGAGGGCAAGGGCTTATCGTTCCATATCCTGGCCTTAGACGGCATGGACCATAACGAATTCCATGAAAATTTCCTCAGATACTCGTTGGCGGCTGGATTTGATCCGTTCAAAGTCGTCCACACGGGCAACGGCAATACGCTGACAACGGTATTGAACCATAGGAACCTGGCAGAAAATGCACAGCAC
Source organism: Parundibacterium terreum (assembly GCF_014636315.1). Taxonomy (GTDB): domain Bacteria; phylum Pseudomonadota; class Gammaproteobacteria; order Burkholderiales; family Burkholderiaceae_D; genus Undibacterium; species Undibacterium terreum. The sequence continues at coordinate 97,493 of NZ_BMED01000001.1, forward strand.
AACGCAACTTCCGCACGCATGCAGATACTGCTTCAGGACAAGGCGCGCGAACGGTTTGCAGTCGAAGAAGCTGGCGCTGACGAGAATCTGAGCGAGATAGCGACTGTCATCGCTCTCTGCGCCGATTCCATTCCCAAGGATTTATTGGAACAGCTAGTATTGAAAGATGCTGCAATTCACTGAATGCAGTCATCCTGAATACTGCCTATGAATCGCTCTGTTGATTCAAGACCCTGCCGCGTTTGGGCATATCGAAATGGGTTGGTATTTTTTGCGTTTCCATATTCAGATCGTCATCCATATCATCCAGAATTCCTGAGGTATTCAATTCTTCTGTGCGGAAACGCTGGCGATACTGTTTAGGCGTGGTATCGAGCCGCCGTGAAAAGATCATCCGCATATGCGTGGCGCTATGAAAGCCACAGCGGAAGGCAACAGTTTTTAATGGAACGTCGGTTTCTTCCAGCAGTTTTCGTGCGAAATCAATACGAACCTGCTCGACAAATACGGACGGAGTTACCTTGGCATGCTTGGCAAATATGCGGGAAAACGTGCGACGACTTACTGCGACGGCATCGGCAAGCTGTTCGATAGATAAAGTATCAGCGAGATGATCGGTCACATAGCGCATCACTTTTCCAACAATCGAATCTTCCTCCGGCCCAACGGCCAGATAAGGGCTATATTGCGACTGTCCACCATCACGGCGTATATAGACGATCAGCCGTTTTGCGACTTTTACTGCAAGCTCCTGTCCAAAATCTTCCGCCACCAGGGCCAGGCAAAGATCTATCCCGGCAGTAACGCCCGCACAGGTAAACAGGCCACCATCCCTGACATATATTTTGTCTGGGCGCACTTTCGCCAGCGGGAACTGTGCGGATAGCCTCTTCACATCGCTCCAGTGCGTCGTGATTTCTCTGCCATCCAGCACGCCGGCGTGGGCCAGCAAAAACACGCCATTGCATACGGAACCGAACCTTTTTGCCGCGTGCGTCTTGTTTTTTAGCCATACCAGGAAATCCGGATCTGGTTGCATCTCGGGTGCGCGCGGCCCGCCGGCGACCAGCAATAGATCGCAGTCTTCGTGGTAGTTCAGATAGTCAACGGGCACCTTGATCTCCATGCCGTTTGAGCATGTCACGCTATCAGGGCGGACACCTACCATCGTGATTCCGTATTGCTTATGCTTGGGCAGGAAACCGTTCGCTTCCTTAAAAACATCAAGGGGGCCGGCTATGTCCAGTGCCTGGACGCCATCAAAAACAATAATCGCAATTTTCATCAAATTTTTCCTTCTAATCCGGCTAAGTTTACTTTAGCAGGCCTTTCACCTTCGGTGTGCCGGTTATTGCTTCAATTCCTGCTATCAAGCGCGATAACGACTTCAGTATTTCATCGACGGGCTCACCGAACTGGGCGCCGACTATCGCGCCATCGACGGCAAGGGCCAATGCACGCGCGTCTGCGTTTGCAGTTCGGGATGATGAAGGCAGCAGCTTGCGAATTGCGGCGGCCATGTCTTGCTTATGATTCTTGGAAATATCTACCGCTGCCGGCAAACTTGCACCAATTTCTGCGACGGTATTGATGAACGCGCAACCTCGGAACGCTTCGCTGTGAAACCATTCCGATAGCGCAGGCGTAATCGCCCGCGTGGTTGAACCGTGGCGTTCCAATGCGTCGATAAACCAGGCCATCCAATTCTGGTGCCGGTATTCCAGGAAGGTCAGTACCAGATCATCCTTGGCTGGATAGTGACGATAAAAAGTCTTTTTTGCGACGCCAGATTCGGCGATCACTCTATCCACACCTGTAGCGCGAATGCCATTGCGGTAGAAAAGGTCGTGAGCAGTCGTCAATATGCGATGCGCCATTGGTGAGCGATGGCGAGGCGGAGTTTTTTGCGTATCCATGTAATTGATTGTATACCGATCTGTCTCCTCATTCCACAACGACGTAGACAATTCAGTCTCCTTTTCGTTTTCTCGATTAGCCCGTCTGTAACTCATGCCGGAAAGCTTCGTAGGGACCATTGAAAGTGGCAAAAAATAGTCACTGATTGGCCCAAAATTCATCGTGTTTTGCCCGCCGAAAAAATGCATCGTCATTATAATCCGCAAGCCTACCGAATATCTTTGCGGCAATGTATCCCTGATATCCAATCCAGGCACACAATTTTACGCTCTCTTACGCATTGCTCTACTCCTGGCGACCATGGCCATTGACTACCTTCCTATGGTCGTGCGTTTGGGGGCATTTTTATTCCGGCGGCGGGGCCTGTCCTCTGCCACGGCGGATGAAGCCTGCTCAGCATGAAACAGAGGTCAGTATCTAGGATCGCCTCATACGGAGATGATTTTCTGTCTTGCTACCAGACTTTGTTCTCACATTTTTCTATCTCCTTAAGAGTTTCCGCCAAAGGACGCAATGTGTTCTAAAGATCATCTTCAATCGACGCTCGCAACGCAAATGTCCGATATGAGCGATTGAATGGCCGAAACCTATCCATCAATGCACTATCGAAGAAGACGGGCATCTACGAGAATACAAAGGACCGCACTTCACTTTGACTGAACCACTTTTTGCAGAAATAAGACTTCTTTAGAGATTCTCGTGAAGCCTTAGTTCACTACAAAAAAAGCCAGTGATCGTTCGCTGCGAAGAAATATTGAGATGAGTATTGAAGAATTCAGATAAGGAGTAATTCCATGATATCGATAATTGATACCGTACCGCTAAGGCGTGGGAGTACAAGCGAAATTTTCGTTGCAATCGGCCTGTCGATCGGGGCTGCCGTGTCATTGGGATTTTCTCGCTTTGCCTATGCACTGCTGCTGCCTGCAATGCGCGAGTCATTGCACTGGACTTATGTTGAGGCAGGAGGCATGAATACCGCCAATGCGGTGGGATATGTCATCGGTGCTGCTGCCGGGGCCTGGTTTTCCAAACGACTGGGTATCAAGACCAGCTTTTTAGTTTCTTTGGCGCTCAGCGGCCAGGTTCTTTTGCTGACCGGCCTCGTCGATAGCTACAATGTCCTGATGCTGCTGCGCTTCATTGGCGGGCTTACGACGGCAGTCACTTTTGTCGTCGGCGTGTCGCTCGCAGCCGGTGTCGCCCCGGACGCATCACCGGCCAGATCCTCATTGCTGCTTGCTATATATATTACTGGCGTCGGTAGTGGCATCGTTATTTCCGGTTTGCTTATTCCGCCTATCCTGGCCAAACTGGGTGCTTCCGGCTGGGAGCATGGCTGGTTGTATATGGGCTTCATTGCGATACTGGCGATGGTGCCGGCTATTGCTGCTACCCGCGCTGTGCCTGAACAGCTCTCACCTGACTCGGGTGTGCTGCCGATGAAGGAAGCTGCCTTTTTGTGGCCGACATTCATCAGTTATGCGCTATTCGGTGCTGGTTATGTCTCGTACATGACGTTTATTATTGTGTTGATTCGCCAGAGCGGCAGTAGCGCACTGTATGCAGCAGGCTTCTGGATTGTGCTTGGCATGGCATCGGTTATCGGCACCTTGCTGTGGGGACGCGTGCTGACAAAAATGCGGGAAGGTGTTGGCGCTGGTGTAGTGGCCATAGTCGTACTATTTGGCACCCTCCCCACCTTGATCTGGCCAAGCCTGTCCGCCGCGTTTGTTTCAGCGATCATCTTCGGCGGAAGTTTCATGGCCGGTCCGACGGCGGTGACTGTGATGGTTCGTAAATTACTTGCCCCCAAAATCTGGACCGCTGCGATTTCCGCATTGACCGTAGCGTTTGCTGTGGGACAAGCGGTTGGTCCTTTATTGTCTGGATATGTATCAGATATGACCGGGTCAGTAAGTGCCGGACTCTGGATATCGCCAGTGCTGCTGATAGCTTCGGCTATTGCCGCAGTGTGCCAAAAGGCTAGGCAGTAAAAAGACAATCGGCCGGGGCTGCTTGTATGGCCCTGTCCTTTTTTAGCGCCGGATTGGCCCGAAACGGCATGTGGAGAGACTGTTTCGTCCGTCGCCTTTCCCCTAAAATTAATTCTAACGCACGAACCTGGTCTGTGTGCTTATTTCCATTTGAATCAGACATCATGAATATAGATGAAATTGTGAAGGCGCTTGCGAATCCCGCGCGGCGAGAGATTTTGGCATGGCTGAAGGACCCCAAGTCCTATTTTCCTTCACCCGAGCATCCCCTTGAGAATGGTGTGTGTGCAGGCCAGATCAACGAGCGCTCCGGCCTCTCGCAATCAACCACATCGTCTCACCTGGCCGCACTACAGAGAGCCGGTCTGATCTCCCTTCATCGCAAAGGCAAGTGGGCATTTTTTAAGCGCGACGAAAAGGCGATAAGAGCTTTTCTGGAAGAGATGCATCGTCAGTTATAGACGATAGTTCGTATGTGTGAGTGCAGTTCTCGCCAAAGCTCGTAGAGTACGATCTAGATTGATGCTCGTGCTTGGCTACTTTTGGGACAACCCCTACTCCTTTTGAGCCACACCCTCCCTGACCTACCCACAGCTCAGGGCCGCTCATGCACAATGCGAACGTAGCACTGCAACCTGCGCCTGAATCATGGCTGTATCCGAGCCAAAATTCGACTTATGCCCTCGCAAACAATGAGTGGCATCAAGCTGTCAATGCATTAGCGATGACCGATAACTAACGGCACGCCGCACTGATTATGACAATCGCATGAGTCCAAATTGGCGTCATTTTTAATGAGCCGGGGCGGAGCTGTGACTCCCTCTGGGCAACATGCAGCAGGCGGAACAGGCCAGGAAAGCAGTGAGCTTATTCGACTAATCATATGGAGCTTTTATGGAATCTCGTCAATCGAGCCATGGCACTGCAGCACGCACACTGCCGTCCGTTCGACATTTAGCAATTGGCTTTTTTGGCTCTGTCATGAGTGTTGCCGGTCTTTCACTGGCCTGGCGTCTTGCCAGCAAGGAGTATGGCGTGAGTATCGCTGTGTCGAACACGATAGGGCTTGTCGCGATCTCGCTGTTCATTGTTCTGACCTTGTCTTATCTGGGTAAACTGCTCAAGTACCCCGACCTGGTGAAACACGAATTTTCGCATCCGGTCATCGGGAGCTTCTTTGGGACTGTAGGCATCAGTATCTTGCTGCTATCAAGCGTGATCAGTAGCTACAGCGCCGATGCCCAACTGGTCGTTTGGGCTATCGGGACGGCGGTTACCCTGGCACTTAGCGTTATCATGATTTCCCGGTTGCTGAATGGAAGCGCCGCGCCCACCAGCGTGGTTCCGTCCTGGCTGATTGCCGGTGTTGGCAGTCTCGATATCGTCGTCACCGGTGGCGGGCTGACGGCAGCATGGACGCATGAAGTGAACCTGCTTGCTGCTGCTATCGGCGGAGTCAGTGCTATTGTTTTCTTTGTCATGATTTTTTCGCGCCTGGTTCATCATGAACCTTTGGCGGAAGCCATGCGTCCTTCCAAAATGATTTTGGTTGCGCCGTTTGCGGTGGGCTTTATCGCCTATGTCAATCTGGTACAAAAAGTTGATATGTTTGCGGCGCTGCTGTTTTACTTCGCCCTGTTTCTATTCGTGATAATCTCCTGGCGGCTTGTTGTCAGGCCCGCTCCTTTTTCACCGTCGTGGTGGGGCATAGGCTTCCCGATGGCGGCATTGTCGAATTCTGCGTTGGTGTATGCCAGTGCTGTTGGTGGGGAAATCTTGGGAGCTATCGCCGTGCTCCTGCTATTCCTGCTCACAGTTTCTATCGTCGTGCTTTCCATTCGCACGCTGTATAACTTGATCGTTCGTCGAGTTTGAGCGCTTGAGGAGTTGCTGCACATGGAGGTGGCCAGCGTAACTGCTGTGGTGATAGGTCGGCCTTATTCGCGGGCGAGCCCACACTCGCTGCGCTTTCTTACGGCAGCAAGCACCGTATTCTAGACGGGTGCGCCCTCGCCGCTTGGCTTTATGCTGCGGTTGAAATGACTGGCGTCGTGCGCCAGCGCAGCCGGCAATTCCATTTTCAACAGGTCTAGCCAGGCGCGCGTTTTGGCTTCGAGAAATTTCCTGGATGGCATCAGCATATACACGCCGATATCAGGCGTGCGCCAATGCGGGAGGACATGTGCAAGTTCGCCGCTCAGGATACGGTCGACCACCGAATAGAGTGGGAGCAGCGCAATGCCCAATCCGCTGCATGCGCCATGCAGCACGGCTTCTGGGGTATCTCCGACCAGAGGTCCCCTTGGGTCTAGCGTGTAGGTATGTTGCCCGTCGGTCAACTCCCAGTGCGGCGTTGTGGATGGATTGATAAGGCGCAGGCATCGGTAATCGGTCAGTTCTTGCACATTTACCGGGGAGCCATGCTGTGCCATGTAGGCCGGCGATGCGCACAGTACGCCATGGGTCGCCCCAAGCTGCTGTGCCACGATACTTGAGTCCGGCAATTGCTGGGCCAGATACACACTGACATCCACTCCCTCCGCGAGCAAGTCCGGTACATGCTGTGAAGTGCTGTATTCGATAGTTACCTTCGGATACATGGCGCAGTATTTCGACACCAGCGGCACAATATAGCGACCGCCGAAGATAGTCATGCACTGTATTCTCAGCCGCCCGGTGGGCTGTATGCTCGCGCCGCTTGCCTCACCCTCCGCCTCCGTCACGAGTTCAAGAATGCTGCGACACTGATCCGCGTAGCGCTCGCCGACACTTGTGACCGCCAGCCGCCGTGTAGTGCGCTGTAGCAACTTTGTTTGCAAATGATTCTCCAGGTCGGAAACCAGCCGGGAGACCTGCGCCGTTGTCAGATCCATCTGTATTGCTGCCGCTGTAAAGCTGCCTGAGTCGACGACCCGTAAAAACGCGGTCATCGCATGTAGTAACCCAATATCCAGATTTTTACGCATAACGTAACAATGTTTCATATGAAGTCGTATTTTTTCATGATATCGCAGTTGCTAAGATTCAGGCGTGCAATGTCGCACGTCCTCGTCGCCCCATAAAAAGCTTGGACGGCAAGGCTAAATAGCTTTTATTGAGGTAAGTGAAAATGAACGGTGCAGAAAGTCTGTTGCGCTCGCTGATGGCGAACGGTGTAAATGTCTGTTTTGGTAATCCTGGTACGTCAGAGATGCATTTCGTGGCGGCACTGGATGAAGTCGAGGGGATGCGGCCTATCCTCTGTCTGTTCGAGGGTGTTGCGACAGGCGCGGCCGATGGCTACGCACGCATGGCAGGAAAGCCGGCCTGTACCTTGCTGCATCTTGGCCCTGGTTTGGCCAACGGCCTGGCTAATTTGCACAATGCCCGGCGAGCGCAGAGTCCGGTGGTGAACATCGTTGGCGATCATGCATCTTCCCATGCGCGCTACGAGGCGCCGCTGACTTCCGATTTGAAGGGTTTCGCCCGCCCCGTATCTCACTGGCTACACTCATCAAGCAGCTCCTTAACAGTCGGTGCCGACGCTGCCCGTGCGGTGCAAGCTGCGACAGAGGCCCCCGGCCAGGTCGCGACGCTGATCCTTCCGGCAGACACGGCCTGGAATCCGGCAGACGATGTAGCATCTACGCTGCCATTCCCTGCACCTGCTCTCGTTAGCGAACAAACCATTGAATACGTTGCGAGCCTTGTGCAAAGTGGTGTCCGCACGGCTTTTCTGCTTAGAGGTGAGGCCCTGCAGGAAAAAGGGCTGCGCGCAGCAGGCCGGATTGCTGCCAAGACTGGAGCGCGCCTGCTGTGCGACACCTTCGCGCCGCGCTTGCAGCGCGGTGCAGGGCGGGTGCCGGTGGAACGTTTGCCGTATTTTGCCGAGCAGGTGGTCGAGTTCCTGTCCGGCACTGAGTTGATCATACTGGTTGGTGCTCAACCGCCAGTCAGCTTCTTTGCCTACCCGGACAAACCCAGTTGGCTCACTCCCGAAGGCTGCCGCCTGGCGGTGCTGTCCCATCCTCATGAAAATGGCCCGGCTGCACTCGATGCTCTGGTTGATGCGCTAGGTGTGAATACCTGTGTCGCCAAGACCAGCATACGCCAGCCCGTTGAAGTTTCCCTGGATGGTCCCTTGGATGCGGAATCGATCATGCGGGTCGTTGCCAAGCACTTACCCGATAACGCGATCATCACCGAAGAGTCGTCCCTGGCTTTGCCATTCTATGGCCTGACTGAAACAGCGGCGCCGCACGATTTTCTGACACTGACAGGTGGAGCCATCGGCAGCATGATGGCGGTCTCTGTCGGCGCCGGGATTGCCTGCCCTGAGCGCAAGGTCGTCAACCTGCAAGGGGATGGCAGTGCCATGTACACCGTGCAGTCGCTCTGGACGCAAGCAAGGGAAAACGTCGACGTCGTGACGGTGATCTATGCGAACCGCGGCTACAAGATATTGAGCAATGAGCTCAAACGCGTGGGAGCTGCAGAGAATGGAGTACATGCCGCATCCATGTTCGATTTGCAAAACCCGGCACTTGACTGGGTTGCCCTGGCCAAGGGTATGGGCGTGGAAGCCGTGCGCGCTGAATCGCGCGAAGACTTTGAGGCCGCGTTTGCATCGGCAATGAAACGTCGTGGTCCTATGCTGATCGAGGCCGTGATCTGATCGTTCTCGTGCAGGCACGCCAGATAAACAAGCAAATACACCTTTTAAAAAAGGAAAAATCATGTCAAAACATTTTCGCTTACCTATAAAACCAACAAGCCAGCAGATCCGTAACCAGATCGATACCATGAAACAGGTGCAGCTCAATGAGGGACCACCGTCGGCTGCGCTGCGAAAGGATCGCATCGATAGAACGATCAAGATGCTGCGTACCCACAAGGAAGAGCTGGTTGAGGCAATCAATACGGACTACGGCTGCCGCGGCAGGCAACAGACCTTGCTCGCAGACATCCTCGCCTCCATTGAGAGCTTGCGCTTCAATCACGAGCATCTCGATGCATGGATGGCGCGCCCTACGACGCTCGAACCCATGCCTGGTATCAAGGCCAGTGTAGAGTACCAGCCGCTAGGCGTCGTAGGCATAATCAGCCCGTGGAATTTCCCGCTGGTGCTGGCGTTCGGGCCGCTGGCGAGCGCTTTCGCAGCGGGCAACAGGGCGATCCTGAAACCGTCTGAGCTGACCCCGCGCACATCCGAGCTGGTGGCGGAACTGATTGCGCGTTATTTCGATAGCGATGAACTTACGACCGTGCTGGGCGGCCCCGAAACGGGTTCGATTTTTAGCGCACAGCCGTTTGATCATCTTGTGTTCACCGGCAGTACGCAGGTGGCACACCATGTGATGCGGGCCGCGTCGGAAAACCTCGTACCTGTGACCCTGGAGCTGGGCGGTAAGTCGCCGGTCCTGGTCGGAAAGGATGCGGACTTGCAGCGCGTGGCGGAACGGGTATTGACAGTAAAGACCTTCAATGCTGGCCAGATCTGCTTGTCGCCGGATTATGTACTGATCCCCGCTAGCCGCGTCGATACTTTTATTGCACAAGCTAAGGCAGCAGTGTCGCAAATGTATCCAGGCATGCGCGACAATCCCGATTACACGGCGATGATCAATGCACGCGGCTTCGAGCGCCAACTGGCATTGGTCGAAGATGCCCGGCAACAAGGCGCCGGCATTGTGAGCCTCGCTCCGGCCGGCGAGGACCTCTCGGATTTCGATGTCCGCAAGATGGCGCCGACTCTTATCGTTGGTACCACCGATAGCATGCGGGTGATGCAGGAAGAAATCTTTGGACCGATACTCCCTATCGTGACCTATACAAGCTTGAACGAGGCGATCGCCTATATCAACGCCCGCCCGCGTCCGCTCGCGTTATATTACTTCGGCGACGACAGCGGCGAGCAGGAGCAGATCAAGACTCGTACGACGTCTGGGGCGCTGGTGCTGAATGATGCGATGACCCACGTCTTTTTCGACGCGCTCCCGTTTGGCGGCGTAGGGGCATCCGGCATGGGTCATTACCACGGAGAGTACGGTTTCAGAACGCTCAGTCATGCGAAGCCCGTGGTGCTGCAAAGTATGGGCGGCGAATCGAATCTCTTGATGCGGGCGCCGTACCAGCCTGCCGCTGAGGCCATGATTGATGACATGATCAATGTTTAAATCACCTCCATTGAGGCAAAGCTCTGCATATAATTCGGATGTGATCCTAGACCATGCTTCAAGCCGGTTTCTTCTTAACCGGAGCTTTCTTGATAGCGGGCTTCCTGACGGCAGCTTTCTTGGCCGGCACCGGAAACTTTGTCTTATGGTTGGCGACGAATTTGGAGGCTGGATGCGGCTGCTCATGGTCTATCATGCTGTGCACGTGGGTCTTCTGGATGACCTCGTGCGCTTCTGTACGGCTGTGGCCGGGCGGCGCCAGCAGCAAGCCGGCTTTTGACAGCGCGCGCCATAGGGTTTCGTTTTGAAATGCGATGGTGCCGCCGCCGCGCTTGCGCTGCGAGATCATGCGGTTAATATCGCCCACGCATACCCAGGTGGATTTTACGGTGATGCCCCACTTTGCATGATCATGGGTTTCCGGCCACGCCCAGTGTGCGCCCAGAGGTCCGAGGTTGATATACTTGATGTCAAAGGTCTTGTGGATGCCGTCGGTATCGGCGATGGGTGGGATAGGACCGCGTATCCAGGTCTCATCATCCATATCCTCGCCCAGGGTAGGCCCCACAAAGCCGTTCCAGAAATCCTGATTCCACTCGCGGTTCTTTGCCATTACCTTGAATTTCATTCCGACGCGGCTCGTCAGGTCGATCACGCTGGCGTCAGGAACGTTCTTGGACGGCAGTGGCTGTGTCAGGGCATACAGCGGATCTTTTTCGGGCAGGTCTGCGGTGCGGCTAAAATAGGTTTGCGGCTCCTGATGCGTGGCCATTTGCGTGGCGATCTTGCGCGCAGTATCCAGCGTCAGGGAAATACATATATAGGTTTGTCCGTATTGCGGCGTGGGTTCGTGACCGGTGCTGATATCGGCAAACTTGGGCCAGGAGTGCAGCAGCCAGAATGCGGTTTGGCTTTTGGTGTCAAAGGCAATCACTCCCTTGGTGTGTCCCATCAGGCCACTGTCCTTACGTTTTTCACTCAGCGGCAATTCATCGTTATACAAGATCCAGCCGGTGCTGGCCGCCGCCTTGCTACGGTTCTTGAATACCGCATCCAGTGTACGGTTCATCGCTCCTGTGCCTTGATCCAGGCGATAAGGCGACTTGTTGACCATCCCGTCTTTGCGCTTGTCTATGCTGGAATCGTAATACACGTATTCGTAGCCGCTGGCCTTGTCGGTGCCGGTGCCAGCATCCAGCTTGGGAACCTTGTAGATGAACCACCAGTCAACCGGCTGGCCGTCCTCGTCTAGGGCAGAGATGTCAGAGCCGTTAGTCTTGCTTGCTGTTTTTGCAGTGCTTGCCATATTATTTCTCCCCAGAATGTGGAACCAAATATTTCAAAGCAATTGAGTCTATCAATACCTTTTTTGACATTGGGGTGCTATGTGGCACCTTCATGTCCGCTCAGGTCAAGTCGAAAGCCAGACAATCGCACAGGCAACCCGGCCACCATGCCATTCCGGGGAAAATGACCTGGCGGTAGTCTTGCATAAAAATTAAGCAAATTCAATTCATTCTGTATGTTCCGTGCAAAGAGTGATACACGGCATTTTTAGCGTTCCTATGGGGAAATTATTTCATGGAAGCGTTGCTGTGCCTATCGACTAAGAGTGCGATGCCTTTTTCTAAACAGGTAGTGTTCATAGGCGTGAGACAGGGATCGAAACCGAGGGAATATTGGCAGGCGCTTGGTAACTACGCTTGCGTTGGCCGCGAATTACCGTCGGCGTTTGTACGAGGGCATGTGCTTTCTGCGCTTTTGCCAATCGTAGTTTGGCAAAGGATCTGCCGCGCCGGCCTGGCCTATCGAGCTGGGATTTTCTGAGCAGTAATTGATATGGCTGACCGCCCCCTCCTCATCAGGCGGGCCGGATCGTTGTTGCACACGAAGCTGCTCTGCAAAGGCAAGCAACTCGCTCATACAAGTGAGATCGAATTCTTTTCTGAATGGAGTTTTGACAAGGTCAGTTTGACCCGGTGTACGGACCAGTGCGGTCCAATAGATAACGAACATGTATTCCTATTTTTGTTTTTATTATGAAGTGCTGTGTTTATCTTATACCGGTTTGGACTGCATACGTTAGTATTTTGTGTCGGTTTCCCCCGCTATCGTTGCACCCGTGCAAAAGCGAGGGTAGATTTTCGTGTAGGGCATTTCTTAATGATATAGGCCGTCTGCAGGGTTTATTTTTCCTTTTCTCGGCTCCATCCTCAATCTCTCGGCCACATCCGCCGGCGGCAATAATGGATAAAGAGTAAGGGGGCCGATTGCGGAACTGCCAGCCTTCTTTATTTGCCCGCCGTTTTCCAAACAGGCTAGAGCGCCCTCCATCATATTGATGGGGATGCCACTCGTGATAGTGCAATCCTTGCTCATGCGTAGCTGCTTTCCGAAGATTTCTATTTTTTCGCTAGTACAGGCTGATGCGTTTCCTATCATGCCGATCGGCCGGGCCAGGTCCGGTAGCCATGTGCCCAGGATAAATTCAAATTCAGGCGTATGCAACAGATCATGACATGAACTTGAAACCGCCTTGCTTTCCATAAAGCCACGCACACAAACGCCTGCTTCCTGAAACCCCTGGAAGGACTTCAATGCGGTTTTCACTTTGGGGATGACGTCGCCAGATTGACATTGCGAAATGGCTGTAGCCACCACCTGGCCTTGCCTTTGTAGGAAGGCATTGTCTGCATGCTTGTATTGCCCTCCTACTGAGGGCATATTGGTATCCAGATTGTAGTTCGCAAAGTCCTTGTTGTTTGATTCCAGGAGCTTGTCGCGAACTACTTGTATTGAGCCTTCGTAGATGGAGCGGAGATGATCATTCCATGACCAATAAACTCCTCTCGCAATAAACTGCTTCCAATCCATTCCAGCTGGAAGATCCCAATCTTTGATGGAGCGGGCGTCCAGGGATTTCTTGCAGGAAGCCCGTGTTTCGTTGATGTTTGGTATATCGGGCTGCTTTTCATATACCTCCGATACTGTCTTGCAAACCACGCCCCTTACGGCATCCATATACTTCTTGATCTGCAGTGCCGTCGGTATTGTCGGTACTGTCGGTACTAATTGTGCCGCGCTATTTTTGTAGGTTTGGAGAATCGCTTCACGTATCAGCGAAATCAGAGGCTCGATCAATTTCTCATCGTGCCCCGATTCTATGAAATGCCTAAGCAGCGAGGTACTTCCATAGCGGAGATCGAAAATCGTAAACGTGACCATTTCAAGGTTTTTATGCGTTTGAATATCTAATTCATAGGGCGCCCTGTATAGCCCTTTCACCGCGATACTCTGCGACAGCATTGCGGTAGCGACATTGGTGCCTTCGAAGTGGCCGAAGCGGTCGGCGATGGAATGAGAGCGGAATCCGACCATGAAAGCCAGCAGGCTATCCGACCGAGGCGTTGAACAGGTGATAGCGCGGAGAGTATTGGCAAATTCGCCGGTGCCGACGTAATGCATCAAGTCACTGAACTCTTCAGTATCTTTTTGCGCATATCCTATATCGCTGAATATGGCACCCAGTACCGCTGAGGCGGCAATGTCCGGGTTGGAGAAATCGAGCGCTTTTGTTTTCTGATTTGGCGAGCTATTGCCTGAGTTGCCTGCACATGGATTGCTTGTCAGAGTATTCCATTCCTGCTCCAGCACGCGCGCGTGCCCTGTCCAGCCATAAGCCCATACGGTGGAGCTGATAAAGAAGATGCCCAGCCCCAGTAGTTTGCCGATGGCAAGAGCAATATTGGATAAGTGGGCCATCTCCATCTCCGCTTATGGATGCTGGCTTTAATGATACCAGCTAGCGCCGGCGATATCTGAAACGGTATTTTAAGCGGAAGGTCGGAACGAGGTTCCCCACCTCTCTTTATTGATCTGTCATGCGCGCAACTCAGTCACATGCACGATAGCGTGATAGGGAATCAGCTCCTCCGCTTGCCCTGATGCTGTACCGGGAGCAATGTATTCAGGAATAGCGTCGGCCATGTGCATCACATTATCAATGCGCAAATGCATGAGTCGTTCATTGTCTTTTCTTTTGATGGAAATGATCTCCCCAACGCAAGGTACGCGCGTCAGGTTTACCATCTGGTCCGTTATTCCAATCTTGATTGTCACTTCCGACATACGGCCTCCTTTAATTTGTCTAGTTGCAAGTCTGCCCTTGGGACGGGTTATAGCAAAGTGCTGTGCGACCTTTGGCGCAAACTAACTCGCCGCTATTGCACGTGAGCCCTTGATTGCAGGTTTGCCCTTGGGAGGCGTTGAAGCAGGATTTTCCATATTGGCCGCTGCAAGCTTGCTGGCCGGTAGAGCAAACCAGGCCGTCCGAACAAGTTTGTCCTTGCGATGAGTCATAGCAGTAGCGCCCCGTTTTGCCGGTACATACTTGCTGATTGGTATTGCACACTAGCCCTTGCGTACAGGTTTGACCATCAGACGGGCTGTAGCAGGTTCTTTCAGACCCATTCACGCATATCTGCTGGCCGCTATTGCAAACCAAAGGTGGAGGTGGCTGCTTTGCATTTGCGTAAAAACAGCAAGTGAACAAGGCACACAGCAGACAGGAGGCAAATTTTTTCATATCAGTCCCACAGAAAAAGGCATTGGCTCAATACTTACCTTATCTTGTATTTTTGAAAAAACTTTGTCCGTTCGATGTTTAACATAGGTCTCAGCCGCAATAAGATATATGCGTCGGCCCCCTGTTCTTGCTTGGCAGCCGTGCTGCCGTTATACTGTATGAATAAACAGTAATTATGCAAATACATCGATGTCTCCCCTGCCCTCTATTTATTCCTGGTCCCGCGCCGGCAAATTTCTGGTGAAGACTCTCTGGAATCAACTGGAGGCGGGGTTGGGGATTGCGTATGGCTGAACGTCGCATCGCCCACCTGGATATGGATGCCTTCTACGCCAGCGTGGAATTGCTAAGGTATCCGGAGTTGAAAGGAGAGCCTGTCGTCATAGGTGGAAGGTCTTCGCATAAGCCCGTAGAGCTGCCGGACGGCAGCCATCAATTTTCCAGGCTCAGGGATTATGTAGGGCGCGGGGTAGTCACTACGTCAACCTATGCGGCGCGCCAGCTAGGCATATTCTCGGCAATGGGCATCATGAAGGTCGCCAAACTGGCGCCGGACGCCTATATCCTGCCGACAGATTTTGACTCTTACCGCCACTATTCCAGGCTTTTCAAGCAGGCGGTGGCCAGTATCGCACCCAGGATAGAAAATCGCGGCATTGATGAAATCTATATCGACTTTAGCGAAATTGAAGAAGATACGCTGTCGCTGGCATCCCGGATAAAGGCTGCTGTGCGCGAGGCGACCGGACTATCTTGTTCCATAGGCGTGGCGCCGAACAAGCTGTTGGCAAAGATATGCTCCGACCTGGAAAAGCCGGATGGCCTGACCATCTTGTCGATGGGAGATGTGCCGGCACGCATCTGGCCGCTGCCGGTCAAGAAGGTGAATGGCATCGGCCCCAAGGCGACGGAAAAGCTCGCCGGCCTGGGCATCAATACGGTGGGAGAACTGGCGGCGGCCGATCCCGATTTGCTGCAAACGCATTTTGGCCGCAAGTATGCTGCCTGGCTTGCCAATGCGTCCCAAGGCATCGATGACAGGGAGATCAGCACCAGTTCAGAACCCAAGGGCATCAGCCGCGAGACGACGTTTGAACGCGACCTGCACGCAAAGCAGGACCGTGACAGGCTTTCCACGATTTTCACCGAGCTTTGCACCAGGCTGGCAGATGATCTGGATCGTAAAGGTTACGTGACAAAAACGGTAGGGATCAAGATCAGGTACACCGATTTTCGTATTGCCACTCGCGACGTCACTCTGCCGGTGCCGACGGCCAGTGCAGATGCGATCCGCAGAGCCGCCGGCGAATGCCTTAAACGGGTGCCTTTAGATGAGAAATTCCGCCTGCTGGGAGTACGGGCCAATACCTTAAGCAAGGCCAGTGAGCAGGTGGAGGATAGTGGTTTGATGCAGGGCGATTTGTTTATCGACTAGGCCCTACCCTCTTGGCGTTCAAACCACAAATCCCCTGCCCCGAAGTTCATGATTGAAAACGGTGCTTTCGGCCTAAACACCCGCCAGGAATTGATGTAAAGACTGCACTGCGGAAGCTCCCTCACCTACCGCAGCGGCAACTCGTTTCACCGAGCCGCTGCGCACATCTCCAACGGCAAAAATACCTGGGCGGCTGGTTTCCAGCGAATACGGCGGGCGCTCCAGTTGCCAATCCTGCTTGGGAATTTGAGCACCGGTCAGTACAAATCCTTTGTCATCACGCGCGACGCAATCGCGTAGCCATTCGGTATTTGGTTCCGCTCCCAGAAACAGGAATACGTGCTGGACCGGCGCCAGTTCCGGTTCGTCATCGCGATGCTGCCAGCGTATCTGTTGCAGCTTGCCGTCTCCCAATAGTTCAACAATACGGGTTCTTGTATGCAAGGTGATATTGCTCGCAGCATCGATGCGCTGTATCAGGTAATGCGACATGCTGGCGGCCAGGCCTTCCGCGCGCACCAGGATGTGCACATGCTTGGCATGGCTGGCAAGGAAGACCGCAGCTTGGCCGGCAGAATTGCCGCCGCCTACGACGACGACCTTTTCGCTGGTGCAAAAATTTGCTTCCATGAACGAGGCATTGTAATAGATGCCGCGTCCCTCGAAATGCTCCAGCCTGGGGATGTCGGGCTTGCGGTAGCGCGCACCGGTTGAAACGACGATGGATGCGGCATGGATTTTTTCGCCGTTATCCAGCTCGATTTCAAAATCCTTGCTGGCATCACAATTGAGGGATTTCGCCTCTACCGGGACTGCGACTTCCGCCCCAAATTTGCGCGCCTGCGACAGGCCGCGGCCAGCCAGCGCCTGGCCTGAAATACCGGTAGGAAAACCAAAGTAGTTTTCAATCTTAGAACTGGTGCCGGCCTGCCCGCCTGCTGCCTTGCCATCCAGCACGACGACGTTCAGGCCTTCCGATGCGCCATATACGGCTGCGGCAAGCCCAGCAGGGCCGGCGCCAACGACGGCCAGGTCAAAGTGCTTGCCGTCCAGCTTGTCCGGGCTCAGGCCTATGGCATCCGCCAGTTCGCGTATGGTCGGTTTGCTGAGCACCACGCCATGCGACGTCACTACAGCCGGCATATCTTCTACACTGATATTAAAACGCTGCATCAGGTCGGCGGTTTCTTCATGCAGGTCGATATCGAAGTAGGCGGTAGGCTGGCCGTTGCGTGACAAAAATTCGCGCATGCGCAAGATGCCGTCTGAATGCCGGGAACCGATCAGGATGATGCCGCCGCTATCTTCGTCTGCAATAAAGGCGACGCGGCGCAGGATGAAGGCCCGCATCATTGTCTCGGACAATTCAGCCTCGGAAATAATCAGGGTGCGCAGCGCGGCTTCCTTGATGACGATGACCTCGGAATCTTTGATGGCCTTGCAGGTGGCAACAGCGGCGCGCCCGGCCAGCGTGCCGATTTCACCGGTAAACAGCCCCGCGCCATGCACGCCCAGAATATGCGACTTGATCGCCGACCTACGTTCAATTTCTATTTCGCCTGAAACAACGACATAGAAATCGACATGCCGGTCGCCTTGCCGATAGAGGATTTCGCCGGCCGCCATCATACGCCGCTCGCCATAGCGGCTTGCCAGCGATATCTGGTATTCGTTTAACTTAGGAAAAACCTGATGCATGCGGCTTTCGTCGATCAGCATCGATTTGGTATTGGATCTGGGTATCTTGGTCATGTCAGCGGAGATCCACGTGAAGAAGCTTTCAGGGAAGAACGTAGCTATAGAGGGAGAATATTTGTTCCGGCTTTACTTTAGCAGTAATTCGAAATTTGAAGCAAGTTGTGTGCGAGCTCGCAGCATTGCGTGACGCATGCAAGATGCGTAGTCGAAGCGGCCGGGATTATTTACGTAGCTGATACGCAGGGGATGATGGAGAAGATACGTGATGCCAGGGGCAGAACTATCTGGAAAGCTCGGAATGGTGTTGTTCTCGATTATGCAGGATCTCAGCGTGCAGAGCCGCTTCTGACAGACGGACTTTTTCTTGCGCCAGCTCATTCGCAGCGAGGAGCTGGAAGATGTCCGCAGTAAACGCTCTTTTCAACGCAGCGATTTCTTCTTGCAGACCGATTTTTTCCTCATGTTTTCGCTGCAATTGCGCTTCCAGCGCAACATTGAGCGCCCTCACCCTGCTCAACTCTTCAAAAAAGTCATCGCCGGATGTTTTGATACGGTTCAATATCTGTTGTACATCGTCCATATTGAAGACCTGATCAATGGAATGAACAAAAGGGGTGAGTACAAAAGCGTCTGCTTTAGCAGCAAGTATTTCGCTATGTTTTTATAAATATAGCGTATGTTGCGGAAGTATGCAGCAAAAAATGCCGCTCAATGAAAAAAAGGCGTTGATGGTGATTTGGGAAGGGGGCTCGGGAGTGCCGCCAGCTACCGGGGCGGCATCTCATGCGGGCGACATTGGCGCCCGGCATATACGAGAGAATCTGTGCTGCTTTTGAATGACTTTATTGCCGGATGCGAACGCAGCGCTTTCAATCAGCTACGGCGTAGCCTGTATTCAAAGACATACCAGAAGAAGGCAAACAGGAAAGGACAAGCGCCTATCATGATCAGTATCGAATAGTCGTCATGAATGAGTTCCATCCACTGATTGGGAGGTGGCGGTGGAGGAATCTTATGTTCTACCATTACCTTGGGCATGGGCGGCACCAGGAAAGGCGCATTGCTCTCCGTTGCCAGTGCGGCTGCCGCATTGGCATTTTCTGATGCCGCTGCATTGTCTGGCGAAGCCGGTGTTGATGTTGTTGGTTGCATGGCAGAGGCGGCGGTAGCCATTGCGGTGTCGACTGCCGCGACATTTGCTGGATTGGCGTCCTTACCAGCATCCTTATTGGACACTTTTTCACAGGGCTGGTCCGTTGTGATTTTTTTGCCTTCCGCGTCTATGCAGGTGTTCATCACTGCTGCGGAGGCCAGGCTGGACATGCCCAGTAGCAAGATTGATATTAGAATTTTCATATCAATTATTCTAACCTTGGCGGCCCAGGAAAATCAAATACTGCGCTGATTAAAAGTGTGAATCATTGTTGACCTCCGTGTAATGGTTGTTTTTATATGTCGGCCTATCGGTGAAATGTTTCACTTTCAAGTGCAATGCTTACGATAAAGTCCGTTGGACTATATAGAAACATCGCTGCAATACAGCTTTGCCCGCCAGCTTTGCAGTGGTGAATTTGACGCCAACAACTCACACATAGAGGTATATAATAAATTTATTGCTGCAAGGAATGTTTTTTGAGCTATTTGGGAAAGACCTGCCTGGCGCAGACAAAGCTCAATTGAAATTTAACAGGACGTGACGGCAGTATTTGGCATGATAATGAGACGCCTGGCTTGAGTCTGGCCGGCGTAGCTCCCCTCCTCCAGCGAGGTGCGCAGATGTTCAGAGCTTGGGGCAGTCTGTTGGCTGCACTAATACGATAACAATGAGGAGACGACGATGGACAGGCTTGAAATTTTTAGGGGAATTGCCACAGAGGCGAGCAAAGGTGATCTGACCTTTCCAACCAATGTCAACGCTACGCTGAAATTGCAGCAAGCGCTGGAAGATCCGGATTGTCATATTGATGCTGCGGCCAAGATGGTCATGGCCGAACCCCTATTGTCTGCCCGTACGGTGGCGATTGCCAATTCGGCCGCCTACAATCGCTCGAATAACGAAGTAACCAATGTCAAGGTTGCGGTCAGCCGACTGGGATTTCGTACACTCAAATCCATGGTGGCGTCGGTCATCGTGCGCCAGCTCAACAGCAAGGTCACCGATCCGGCATTGAAAGCCAAGGCGGCGCAGCTCTGGGAACACTCGGCGCATGTGGCCGCACTGGCGCAGGTAATTGCCAAACGCATTACCAAGGTAGATCCGGATACCGCGATGTTTGCCGGCATTGTGCATGAAGTCGGCGGCTTTTATCTGATCTCGCGCGCAGAAGAATTCCCCGGCCTGCTGGACGGTGATCCGGAAGACTGGGTGGAATATGGCGAGAAGCTGATAGGCCGTGGTGTACTAAAAAAACTTGGTGTGCCGGATGGCGTAATGACTGCAGTAGAAGCCTTGTGGCATGGCGTGCGCGCGATGCCGCCGGAAACGCTGGGGGACACTTTGTTGTTGGCGAACGACCTGGCCCGCGTTGTCTCGCCTTTGCATCAAAAAGAAGGCGTCACGATCAAGCAGACCGCCGCGGCGATTAATTTCGAAGTTGAAGGCGGTACGCTGCACAGCATCCTGGAGGACGCCGAAGAAGAAATTGAGTCACTAACGGCGGCGCTGCTGGTATAGCTGGTATGACGAGTTGAGGGGGCTGGCAGGAATGGCGGCTGGCTATCTCTTTTAACTTGGCTGCAATTGGCGGTTTGCTGACAAAATGGCCGGACCAGGTCCGGTCATCGTTTTCCCAGGCATTTCAATGCGATTGCATCGCTCGGCTCTATGAGCCTCAACAAACGCTCTATCTCCAGCCTGTCCCCTGCCGTGGTCGGCTTATTCCAAAGCTCATCCAACTGCTGTGCGAGCGCTTGATATTCGTCCCAGGTCAGCATATCGGCCTCGATTTCCTTTTGCGTATTGATCATCTTCTGCACCTTACAAAAAAAACGGCACCATCAAGAAAATTGGTAGCAAAGCCCTTAATTTGGTCATAATAGATCCATAGTGGAAATATGGGATCTTTTGCCGTATCTATGCTAAGCTTTTTGTTGATACTATCAACTAGTTTATGAATTAATGTTGACTATGTCAACGAAAAATATGAAAAACTTAAACGACGCCGTGCTGGAGCAGTTTTTTGGTTTGATGCACCATTTCAAATCACAGATGCACCAGGCATTAAGTACTGATAATTTTGAGCTGGGTCCTTTCGGCGCGCAGGCACTGGCTTTTTTTGAAATGCATCCCAAAGGAACCCAACGCGACCTAATTCGCTATTTTGGCCGCGACAAGGCGCAAGTCACCCGCCTGCTGAAACAATTGGAGGAACGAGGCCTGATCAGCCGGGAGCTGGATGCAGAGGATAAACGCTCGCACCAGATACAGCTCACCGCAGCCGGGAAAGCCCTGCAAGCAACGGTGCATAAGCACAAGCAAAAAATAGCGGAAGAAATGATGGTTGATTTCGATGCAAAAGAAAGAGCGTCCCTGATTGAATTGCTGGGCCGGATGCGTTCAAATATTGCGAGCGACGAAGATCAATCCAGTAACTGAGCAATAACTAAGCATTAACCGAGGCCCTGCTGCTTCAGTGGGTCTGTTTTATTTCATTTTGTTTAACATTAACACGGAGACCGATGTGCAAACCAATCCTACACAGGATATTCAGGACCTGACCATGCAATTGACCCATCTGGTAGACAAGGTCAAAAACGGCGCGTCCGGTGATGCCGTTGTGCAGGAGCTGCAAGCTGCGCTGGAAATCCTGCGCGCGGTGGCGACCCATGATGGACTGACTGGCGCCTTGAACCGCCGCGGCCTGGTGCAAAAACTGGAGGCTGAGCTCGATCGCGCCAAGCGCACCGGTCATCCCTTCTCCTTTGCCGTGATTGCGGTGGACCACTTCCATGGACACAACGAGCAATACGGCAGCGCAATCGGCGACCAGATACTCCGGAGCCTGACGCAGGCAGCACTTAAGCTGCTGCGCTCGCTGGACTCCTTCGGCCGCATCAGCGACAGCGAGTTTGCGATTGTATTGCCGACCACCTGGTTGGACCAGAGCGAAAAGGCGATTGCCCGGCTGACCAATGCGGTGTCAGCGGTGGACTGGGTCAGCATTGCGCCTGATCTGATTGTCAGCTTTTCTACAGGCTTGACGACCAATGCCCAGGGCGATACTGCGGAAGAAATGATCCGCCGCGCGCTGGAGGCGCTGGAAGCGGCGAAGGCAAAAGGACCCGGCTCCAGCTCGCAACTGGAGCAGGCCATGCCGGATTTCGATCCGAATATGCTGTAAAAACAAAGGCTGCAAATGCAGCCTTTGTTTTTAAGCCTTGTAGATATATTTTCGCGACCACGGCAAATCTGCCTGGTTGCGGCCTGCCTTGGTACAGATCACCTGGTAAAGGGAAATCCAGTCAGACTCGAAGGCATAGGCGCAGCCGGCCAGATAAACCCGCCAGATGCGATAGCGCCTGTCCCCCGCAATATCTTGTATTTGCAGCGCGTGCTGCTCAAAATTCTCTGCCCAGATACCGCAGGTCTTTGCGTAATGCCGCCGCAGGTTTTCCACGTCCAGCGCCTCCAGGCCGCCTTCCTGCATGGTTTTCAGCACCAGGCCTATATGCGGCAATTCACCGTGCGGAAACACATAGCGCTCAATGAACTCCCCTCCCCCGTACGGCGTCTCCCCGCTATCCGCATCAGTGGACGTGATGCCGTGATTCATGGCAATGCCGTCATCCGCCAGCAGACTGCGAATCTTGCTGAAATAGCTGGATAGGTTCAGCAGGCCCACATGTTCAAACATGCCCACGCTGGTGATTCTGTCAAAGCTGCCGGTGACATCGCGGTAATCCTGCAGGCGAATTTCTATCTTATCGCTGAGGCCCGCCTCTGCAACCCTTTGCCTTGCCAGCTCGGCCTGGTTTTCCGACAGGGTGACGCCTATACACTGAGCGCCGTATTTCTGGGCAGCCCGGATGACCAGGCCGCCCCAGCCACAACCTATGTCCAGCAATTTATCGCCGGGCCGCACCCGTATCTTGGTCAGGATATGGTCAATTTTCTTCAGTTGTGCCGTGGCCAGGTCCTCATCGCCATTCTCGAAATAGGCGCAGGAATACAGCATGTTTTCATCCAGCCACAACTTGTAGAAGTCATTGGATACATCGTAGTGATAGCGTATGGCTTCTGCATCCTTGGCCTTGCTACGTCCGAAGGAACGTTTGATCCTGGCAAATTTGCCTTCCTGCTTCAGCGTATTCGAGGCCAGCTCGCCGCCTATGGAAATAATTTCACTGGGTTTGCCGACGATATCGATTTTACCGTCGACATACGCAGAGCCAAGATTGGACAGGGATGGTGTCAGCAGATAACTAAGGGCGGACGCTTGCGGGACCTTGATGATGACCTTGGGCGGGGCCTGGCTCAGATCGAAATGCTTTCCGTTCCATAGCTCAACACGCAAAGGCAGTGCCATCTTGTTGGTGACGTTGCGAACCCATTCTTCAAGTTTATGTTCCAAAAACACTTTTACCCTCCAGAAAAAAGCAAGTCGGGCAATGTCCAGGCTTGCTATTGGCCTAGCCTGATGGATAGCCCTGCCCCGGATTTTCAGATAGGGGCTCCAGCGTCAGGCACTGGAAATGGAAGCAGATTCGGTATGGAATTTCCCAGGGTACGGTGTTGGTGAAACGAAAAATTTCCCGGAAAATCAAAGAAACGACTTCGTTACCTATAACAATACAACGTTTTCAACTTCGCAGCAGAGGCGCGGACGATTTGTGTTTCGGCGCAACACCTAGTCCTGCGGGCACAGCCATAATCATATAAAAAAGCGGCGTATCCGGGAGGGGATACGCCGCAAACCCAGAATATGCTCTGGACAAGGGAAACAATAGTGATTAGTTGACTTGCGCCACGCTTGCCGTACTTACCGGTGTTACCGATGCTGCTGCGCTTGCTGTGGAGCTTGCCTGCTTGGCGCCAGGAGCATTCCAGCCGCCGCCTATCGCGCGGATCAGGCCGACTGCAGACTTGGCGCGTGCACCATCCAGTTGCGCCGCCACGCGTTGCTGTTGCAACACGGTGCGGTCGGCGTCAATCACGTTCAGATAGCTGACCGAACCTTCGCGATACTGGATATGTGACAACTTAGCCGCACGTTCTGCCGCCTGTACCGCGTTGTCTTGTGCCTGAGTCTGGTCGCCCAGGATGCGCAGGTCGGCCAGATTGTCTTCCACTTCCTTGAAGGCATTCAGTACGGTCTGGCGGTAGTTGGCCACATCTTCCTCGTAAACAGCCCTTGCCTTGTCTACGCCGGCCTGGCGGCGGCCGCCGTCAAACAGCGGCATGGACAGCAAAGGGCCAAGCAGGAAGGTACGGCTGCTCCAGTTGAACAACTCTCCCAGTCCAGCGGATTCGTAGCCGAAGGCGCCGGTGATATCCAGGCGCGGGAAGAAGGCTGAACGTGCTACCCCTATTCTTGCGTTAGCCGCCGCCATGCCACGCTCTGCCGCGGCAATGTCGGGACGGCGCTCCAGCAGCGACGAAGGTAATCCAGCCGGAATGGCCACTGTGGTGCGGGACAAGGGACGCGGCTGAAAACTGAACTCAGCCGGCGTCTTGCCGAGCAAAACTGCCAGTGAATGTTCCGCCACGGCCCTGGTACGGGCCACGCCCAGCGATTCCGATTGGGCCGACGCCAGCTCTGCCTTGGCGCGCGCCAGATCCAGTTCGCTGATATCGCCTTCATCAAAACGCCTCTGCACCAGTTTCAGAGTTTGCGAGCGCAATTCCACTGTGCCGGAATACAAAGCCTGCTCAGAATCCAGTTCCCGCAGCAGGAAGTAAGCCTGGGCGACATCTGCCTGCAATGCCAATTGCACAGACTGGAACAGTGCTTCGTTCTGCTGAGTGTCCGCATTGGCAGCATCTACTGTCGATGAAACACGGCCAAACAGATCCAGTTCATAAGATGCACCCAATTGCGCACTGAAGGTGTTGCCTGTCGACACAGGGCTATTGTCCGGCAAGCCCTGTGAAACCGGCGATGGCCTCCCTCTGCTGGCGCCCAATCCCGCATTCACCTGCGGGAACAGGCCGGAACGCGCATCCTGCCGCAAGGCCCGCGACTGTTTCAATCGGGCCGCTGCTGCCTTCAGGTTCTGGTTGGCTGCCAGGGCTTGCGTTTCCAGATCATTCAGGCTGGCGTCGGCAAATATCTTCCACCATTCGCCGCGGGCGAATTCTTCTGAAGGCTGCGCTTCTTTCCAATTCGCATTTGCCTGAGAGGCCGGGGCCTCCTTATAGGCTGCCGGCGTGGAAATCTCAGGCCGTTCATAGGTCGGCGCCACCGAACAGCCCGCCAGCACCAGTAACACCATCAATAGCGATGAAGCCGATTTCAGGGGTTTGATTGTATTAATCATCTTTTTGCTCCAAACTTTCTCAAGATTACAGCGGTGCTGCAGGGGTTGTTGCTGCTGGCGCATGTGTTCCGTGTGCTCCATGTGATGCATGGGTTCCATGAGCTACGGCCGGTGCCTCATGCACGACTGCCGAGTGCAGCTTGCGGCTGCCCTTGAAGGAACGCAGCAATACATAGAACACTGGTGTCAGGAACAGGCCGAACAAGGTGACGCCCAGCATGCCGAAGAACACCGCGATACCCATTGCATGGCGCATCTCAGAGCCAGGACCGCTGGAAGTAACCAGAGGTACCACGCCCATGATGAAAGCAATGGAAGTCATCAGGATAGGACGCAGACGCAGGCGGCTTGCATCAATCGCAGCTTGCAACGGAGTACTACCTTGCAATTCCAGTTCCCGCGCAAACTCCACGATCAGGATCGCATTCTTTGACGCCAGCCCCACCAGGACCATCAGGCCGATTTGCGTGAAGATATTGTTGTCGCCACCGGTCAGCCATACACCGGTCAGTGCGGCCAGCAAACTCATAGGCACGATCAAAATCACAGCCAATGGCAAGGTCAGGCTTTCATACTGCGCAGCCAGCACCAGGAACACCAGCAAGACACTGATAGGGAAAACCCACATGCCGGCATTGCCTGCCAGGATTTGCTGATAAGTCAGGTCCGTCCATTCAAACTTGATACCGGCAGGCAGGGTTTTGGCAGCGATACGCTCTGCTGCAGCCTGCGCCTGGTTGGAAGAGTAGCCAGGAGCCGGGCCGCCGTTGATGTCGGCAGCGGTATAGCCGTTATAGCGAACCACCATTTCAGGACCGAAGCTTGGCGTAACTTTGACCAGCGATGACAGCGGCA
This sequence comes from Parundibacterium terreum, assembly GCF_014636315.1. Lineage (GTDB taxonomy): Bacteria > Pseudomonadota > Gammaproteobacteria > Burkholderiales > Burkholderiaceae_D > Undibacterium > Undibacterium terreum. The sequence continues at coordinate 123,611 of NZ_BMED01000001.1, forward strand.
CCATCTCACCCGAAGTATTGCGGGTTTTCAGTTGCAGGATATCTTCCGGTTTTGCGCGGTAAGGAGCGTCAGCCTGCGCACGCACCTGATACACACGGCCGAAGCGGTTGAAGTCATTGACATACAGTGAACCCAAATAGATCTGCATGGTATCGAACACGTCGGTCACGGGAACGCCTAGTTGTTTGGCTTTTACACGATCCAGATCCACATCCAGTTGCGGAACATTGATCTGGTAACTGGAAAACATGGGGCCCAGTTCCGGTGCTGTCTTGGCTGCTGCGATAAAGGATTGCGCAGCCGCATCCAGCTCGGCATAGCCCAGAGCCCCTTTATCTTCGATCTGCATCTTGAAGCCCCCTACCGTTCCCAGCCCCATCACAGGTGGAGGTGGGAAGACGGCGATGAAAGCGTCCTTGATGCCGGAATACTTCTGGTTCAGCTTGTCTGAAATGGCGCCCGCAGAGAGTTCCTTGCTGCGGCGTTCTTCGAAAGGCTTCAGCGTCACAAAGACGATACCGGCGCTGGAGCTATTCGTGAAACCATTGATGGACAGACCCGGGAAGGCAACAGCGCTTTCCACGCCGGGTTCTTTCAAGGCGATTTCAGACATGTCACGGATGACTTTTTCAGTGCGGTCCAGCGTAGCGCCGTTAGGCAATTGCGTGAAGCTGATCAGGTATTGCTTGTCCTGTCCCGGTACGAAGCCGCCTGGAACGATATAGGACACGCCTACGGTCAGGGCCAGCAGTACCGCATAGATCCCCATCATCGAAGCTTTGTGCGAGATAACCGCTGTCACGCCCTTGGAGTAATTTTCCGAGCCGCGATCGAATACACGGTTAAACAGCGCAAAGAATTTACCGAACAAGCGGTTCATCACGCGGGTCAGCCAATCTGGTTTTGCGTCATGGCCTTTCAACAGGATGGCAGCCAGTGCCGGCGACAGAGTCAGCGAGTTGAACGCGGAAATCACGGTCGAGATGGCAATAGTCATCGCAAACTGCTTGTAGAACTGGCCGGTCAGGCCCGTCATGAAAGCCAGAGGTACGAAAACGGCAACCAGAGTCAAGGCGATAGCAACGATAGGACCGCTGACTTCACGCATGGCACGATAAGTCGCTTCTTTCGGCGTCAATCCCGCCGCGATATTCCTTTCCACGTTCTCCACCACCACAATGGCATCGTCGACCACAATACCTATGGCGAGCACCATCCCGAACAGGGACAAGGCATTAATGGAGTAGCCGAAACCGAGCATCAGCGAAAAAGTACCAACGATGGACACTGGTACCGCCAGCAGAGGAATCAGCGAAGCGCGCCAGGTTTGCAGGAAAATAATCACCACGACCACAACCAGTGCAATCGCTTCCAGCAGAGTTTCTACAACTGCATGGATACTGGAACGGACGAATTGTGTCGGGTCATACACGATACGGTACTGCACGGAGCTTGGGAAGTCGGCAGACAGTTCCTTCATCGCTGCACGTACCTGGTCCGATACTTCCAGCGCATTGGCGCCGGGAGCCTGGAAAATAGGTATCGCAACCGCAGGCTTATTGTCCAGCAGCGAACGCAAGCCATACTCGGATGCTGCCAGCTCGATGCGCGCCACGTCGGCCAGACGGGTTACTGCACCGTCGGCGGATGTTTTCAGGATAATGTCGGCAAATTCCGCTTCCGTCTTCAGACGGCCTTGCGCATTCACGTTGAACTGCAAAGGCGTGTCCGGCAAACTTGGGGACGCACCGATGACACCTGCTGCAACCTGTACGTTCTGTTCACGGATGGCGTTGACGACATCGGATGCCGTCAGGCCGCGTTGCGACACTTTTTGCGGGTCCAGCCAGACGCGCATTGCATAGTTACCCGAGCCGAACAGGCCCACTTCGCCTACGCCCTTGATACGGGCCAGGCGATCCTTGACGTTCAATACCGCGTAGTTACGCAGATAGGTCATGTCATAGCGGTTGTCCGGCGAGATCAGATGCACCACCATGGTCAGGGCTGGAGAGCTCTTGATGGTGGTGACGCCCAGGCGCTGCACATCGGGCGGCAGGCGCGGCAAGGCTTGCGACACGCGGTTCTGCACCAGTTGCTGTGCTTTGTCCGGGTCAACGCCGAGCTTGAAGTTGACGGTCACTGTCAGGTTGCCGTCACTATTGGCCTGGGATTGCATATACAGCATGTTTTCCACGCCGTTGATGGATTCTTCCAACGGCGAGGCAACTGTTTCTGCAATTACTTTTGGGTTGGCGCCCGGGTACTGCGCGCGTACTACGACGGAAGGCGGCACTACCTCGGGGTATTCCGAGATAGGCAACTGGAATACGGATAGCGCACCGGCCAGCAGGATAAGTACCGATAACACCCCTGCAAAAATGGGGCGATCGATAAAGAATTTTGAAATATTCATATTGGATCTCGTCTATATGCGTTGTCTGCTGGTCTTAAGACTTGTTGGCAGCAACGGTTTTGCTGGTGCTTGGAGCTGCACTAGGTGCTACTGCCACTTTGCTCATCGGAACCATGTTCGGCGTAATCGTGTCGCCCGGACGGGTGCGTTGCAGGCCATTGACCACGATGCGTTCACCGGCTTTCAGTCCACCCTCTACGATCAGCAAGTCTTCCTGTTTCGCGCCCAGGCGTACTTCGCGGTAGGCTGTATGGTTTTCCTTGTCCACGGTCAGCACGAAGCGTTTGCTTTGATCTGTGCCTATCGCTTTTTCATCGATCAGCAGGGCTTGATGCGGAGCGCCGCCACCCAGGCGGATGCGTGCATACAAGCCTGGCAAAAGCAAACCATCCTGGTTATCGAAGACGGCGCGCACGCGTACCGTTCCCGAAGAGGTGTCCACACGGTTGTCGATGGAAGTGACTTTGCCCTGGCGGGAGTAGCCGTCTTCATTGGCCAGCCCCAGAAATACCGGAACCTGGGTGTTTTTGGCCTGGGCCGGATTCACATATTTCAGGAAGCTTTGCTCATCCACGTCAAATGACGCATAAACTTTGGAGACGGATACCAGGGTGCTCAATGGAGGTGAGCTTGCTCCTACCGCGATCACATTGCCCACGGTGACTTCCGCGCGCGAGATGCGGCCGGAAACCGGTGCATTGATCTGTGTATATTCAAGGTTCAGCTTGGCGGCCTTCAGTGCGGCTTGTGCTGCCAGCACATTGGCTGCAGCTTCACGCGATGCGTTTTGCTTCTCTTCGTAGTCGCGGCGGGCAATTGCATTGTCGGTCAACAGGCGTTCGCCACGGGCGACATCAGACGCCGTATAGGCTGCACGGGCTTCTGCTGCAGCCAGTTGCGCCTGTACGCGGGCGACTTCGGCTGCATAGGGGCGTGGATCTATAGTAAACAGCGGATCCCCTTTATTGACCAGGGCGCCATCCTTGAAATGCACTGCAGTCAGCGTGCCGCCCACCAGCGGGCGAATCTCTACGCGGTCCACTGCTTCCAGTTTGCCGGAATAGCTTTGCCAGTCGACGATGTTGCGGCTGACGACCTCTGCCACGTCCACCGTGGTTGCCGGTGGAGCGCCTTTGGCTTCAGGTGTGCCTGCGTGGACGCGAATGGCCCCTACCGTGCCTGCTGCTGCGATCAGGACGACAACGGCGGCGCTGATGGCGATGGATAGACGGCTGCGTGATGATGGAGAATTAGACATGATGGTCCTCATTGATGGATTCAAGATAAAGAGACTGAAAATTATTGTTGTTCGTTATTGCCTGAAAGCGGATAGCGGGAAGATAGTGGATCGCATCGGATGCCGAACTTCGCTTCTTGCTCTCACATTCTTTTGCGCGACAGATCTATTCATGGAAACTCCTTTTCTGGTTTTCTGGACTATTTTTGATGCTTGATCCTATACAGCCGCCAACTCTGCGGGCGGCTGCAAGTGCCGCCGCAGGAACTCGGCTATGTCTTTCAAGGTAGGGATGTGTTCACGCAAGGAGGCGTGCTTGACGCCGCAGAAGCGCGCAACCTGGGTCGGTACACCGACATTGATCAGCGCTGCGGCATATTTTTCTGCTTCTATATGCAGCACATCATGTTCGGCAGTGGCGATAAAGGCCGGCGGCAAGCCACCCAGGCGGCGTGATTCCAGTGGTGCTGCGTAAGGGTGCAGACGCTGCAGCGACATTGGCAGGTACTGGCGGTAGCAATTCGCGCACTCCTGGGCGGTGAGGTCGGAATCCAGGCGTTTTGCATCACCCAGCCGTGTCATGCTGGGGTCCAGCATAGGACCGATCAGGGCCTGGGCCAGGATGGGAGGCGCATTGCGATCGCGTGCGATCAGAGTCAGGCAGGTGGCCAGGTTGCCGCCCGCATCATCACCGGCAACGGCCAGGCGATGAGGGTTAGCCTGGATTTTGCCGGCATTCTTGCCCACCCAGGCCAAGGCAGCGTATGCATCTTCCGGGGCCGCCGGAAAGGGTTTGGCCGGCGCCAGCGAATAACCCACCGATAAAACCAGTACGTTGCTATTTCTTGAGATGAATTCGGCAGGCACATCGGCGTCATTTAAAGAGCCGCTGATAAATCCGCCGCCGTGAAAATACAGCACGACAGGCAATATTTCAGTGCCGATAGGCCGATACAGGCGCATCGGTATCGAGCCTATGGGGCCGGGAATGACAAAGTTGTCGATCAGCAAAGGTGAAACAGGCGCTTTTCCGGTCTTTTTACTTGCTTTTGAGGCAATGGGTGTTGTTGCGTCTACCATGTCGTCGCGGAAATACCGCTCCATTGATTGAGATTGGAACGAATGGTAGGTCGGACACGTTTCTGGATAAACCTCTATAATCGAACATGACTATTCGGCCAGGACGACTAATCGCCGGTCAAATTCCATTTATACTTCGGTCAGTTAAAAAGGACGCAAACGTCTAAAACAGCCGTAAAGAGTGTTTTTGCAGTTGCCAGGTGTTTTCAGGGAGAGCCAGCAATGGATCGTTTTCAAGCAATGCAGGTATTCACCAGGGTGGTGGATTCCAATAGTTTTACCCGGGCAGCAGATAGCCTGGGCTTGCCGCGCACGACGGTGACCACGACAATACAGAGTCTGGAAAGCCTGTTGCAGGTGCGCTTGCTGAACCGCACTACCCGCCGGCTTAGCCTGACGCCGGATGGCGCGGCTTATTATGAGCGTTGCGTACGCATCCTGGCCGATGTCGATGAGACGGAAACTTCTTTCCAGAATGTTGCCCGCGGTCCCAAGGGGCGCTTGCGCATCGACGTTCCTGCGTCGATAGGCCGGCTGATATTGCTGCCGCAGATCTGCGAATTTTATGAGCGATATCCAGACATCGAACTGGTGATGGGCATGGGCGACCGCATGGTGGACATGGTTCAGGAAGCGGTGGATTGTGTGATACGCGTGGGTGAGCTGCAGGATTCCAGCATGGTTGCGCGGCGTATCGGTACTTTCCAGAGCGTTACCTGTGCTGCGCCCCTCTATCTGGATCAGCATGGCGAGCCGCAAACCATCGACGATCTGCAAGATCATAAGGTTGTGCATTACTTTTCCAGCCGCACCGGGCGCAATCTGGACTGGGATTTTGTCGTTGACGGGAAAACTGTCGAAGTCAAGGTCAACGGTAAAATCTCGGTCAATGACTCGGAAGCCTATATCAATTGTGCGGTAAAGGGGTTTGGCTTGATCCAGGCGCCGCGCTTCATGCTGATGCCGCACCTGCAATCCGGCGCCCTGCGTGAAGTATTGCCGCAGTGGACCCCTGCCCCGATGCCTATTTCGGTCGTGTATCTGGCTAACCGGCATCTGTCGCCGAAGGTACGCGCCTTTGTAGATTGGGTGGCAGAGCTATTCCCACGCTGCCCATTGTTCAGCGGCCGTGATGCAGAGTTTTTGAATGGCAGCAGCGAATGCGAGTTTGCCGGCAAGCCGGAACAAAAACCTGCACATAACACGCTGCGTGCTGTGATAGAGCAACAGAATATCGCTGAGAGCGTGTTTTAAGTCCTGCTGGTATTTGATCACAGGTTGGGCTAGCTTTCCGGGCCTGGGCATCTAGTATGCCCAGGCTTTTTTATTGTTGCTGTGCGTACATAAAATAACAAAGAAATCACGCCTGTTACCGGTTGCGGGTGCTACCATTAGTGTTTTTCGCAGCCCCCTGTTTTATGACCTATACGTGGTCCACTGAAGATCAAAATAACGGTGTTGACAGCACCGACAATGACATTGGCAAGCCTGGTAGTCATCCCGCTATTGCTCCCAATATCCTGTACGGGCCAAACCGGCCCGATCTCATCAATAATGAAATCCTCGCCGACTTGCTGGAAGCGACCGCACAGCGGTCTCCGGATGCGATCGCCCTCATTTTTGGCGAAAGCCGTCTCAGCTACCGGCAACTGAATGAGCGAGCCGACCAGGTTGCTTCTTACCTGATACAGGCTGGCCTCCGTCCGGGCCAGATAGTGGGTCTGTGGCTGCCGCGCGGAATAGAGCTGCTGATCATGCAGGCAGGTATTGCCAAAACCGGCGCGGCGTGGCTGCCCTTTGATGCCGATACGCCGGTAGATCGGGTAGCAGTTTGCCTGGAGGACGCGCAGGCATACGGCATAGTCAGCAGTGAATTGTTTGCACCATCGCTAAAAACGCTGGCTACCAGGGTATGGACTGCTGAATCGATACCCTCTCCTGCTGCTTCTGATCGGGCTTTGTTAAGGCGCCAAGGCACCTCGCCGTCTGACCCTGCGTATGTCATCTATACATCAGGCTCGACCGGCAAGCCCAAAGGCATCGCGATCACCCAAGGCAGCATCTGCCACTTTTTACGCAGTGAAAACGCGGTGCTGGGCGTGCGTGCGTCTGACCGTGTTTATCAGGGGTTCTCGGTCGCCTTCGACATGTCATTTGAAGAAATCTGGATCAGCTACCTTGTTGGTGCGACGCTGTGGATTGCTCCCAAGGAGGTTGCCGTTGATCCGGATGCGCTGCCGCGCGCTCTGGCGGAACACAATATCAGCGTATTGCATGCGGTGCCTACCCTGCTGGCCCTGTTTAACCAGGATGTCGCGAGCCTGCGCATCATCAACCTCGGCGGCGAGATGTGCCCGGAGGCGCTGGTTGAGCGCTGGGTAAAAGCAGGACGGCAGATCTTCAATACTTATGGCCCGACGGAGGCGACAGTATCCGCTAGTCTGGCGGAACTGCATGCGGGCGAGCCGGTGACGATAGGCCGGCCTTTGCCCAATTACGGACTGTTTGTCATCGATACCGCGATGGAAAACGGCTTGCGCCTGCTGCCGCGCGGTGAGATTGGCGAGCTGTGCATTACCGGGCCCGGCATCGCAGCCGGCTATCTGGGCCGTCCTGAACTGACTGCTGAAAAGTTTCTGCCTAATCCATGGAGCGAGCAGCAAACCGACCAACGCCTGTACCGTACCGGGGATCTGGCGCGCATTGACGAGAACGGCCAGGTCTTATGCCTGGGCCGCGCAGACGATCAGGTAAAGATACGCGGTTTCCGGGTAGAGTTGGGCGAGATTGAGGCTGTATTGGCCAAGCAGCCGGGAGTTGGCACTGTTGCCGTCATATTGCGGCAGGAACAAGGCATTGACCAGTTGATCGCCTTTATCGTGTCGGACAGCGAGTCTGGTATCGCTGCAAAAAAATTGCGCTCTGCGCTGGCGGAGGTGCTGCCTCCGTATATGGTGCCGGCGCGCTATGAAAGCTTGGCAGAAATGCCGCGGCTGACATCCGGCAAAATAGACCGCAAGCTGTTGAAGGAAAAGGCGCTGGAAGCCTCAGCCGAATCCGCTGAATCGGATGTGCCGCGTACGCCGGCTGAAGAAGTGCTGTTTGCCGCGCTGGGCAAGCTGTTTCCGGGCCAGCCGATACGCCGGGATGCTGATTTTTTTGCCGATCTGGGCGGGCACTCGCTGTTCGCCGCGCGCCTGGTGTCCTCACTGAGGACGGATGCACGTTTTGCCTACTTCAAGATCAGCGATATTTACCAGAACCGCCATATCGGGCGGATTGCTGAAGTATTGATGGAAACCCAAGTGGTTTCTGCCGATGCCGAAGTGGACTGGACTCCTCCGCCCTCCTGGAAGCGTTGGGTATGCGGTGCTGCGCAAGCCGTCGTTATTCCGTGGCTGGTCGCGATGCGCATGGTGCAGTGGCTGGCGCCCTTTTTTGCCTATCACTTTTTTACTGGCGATCCGGATGATTCCATCATCAGGGCCTCGCTATTATCCGTTGGTGTCTTCCTGTTGCTGACGATAGCGGAGTTCGGCATCGCGATTGTCAGCAAGTGGCTGGTCGTGGGTCGTCTCAAGCCGGGGCGCTATCCGTTATGGGGTTTGACCTATTTCCGCTGGTGGTTCGTGGACAGGCTGGTGGAAGCCGCGCCTACCTATATGCTGAGCGGCTCATCACTGTATGCATGGTGGCTGAGGTCGCTGGGCGCTAAAGTCGGGAATGACGTCATTGTCGGCTCCATGACCTTGCGCGCCGCCGATTTGCTGACCATAGGCGATGGCGTCAGCATAGGTAATGCCAGCAACTTTGAGAATGCGCGCGTAGAGCGCGGCGAACTGATATTAGGCCGTATCACGCTGGGTAATGAGGCGTATGTCGGCTCTTACTCGGTGCTGGAAGGTGATGTGGCGATAGGCGATGCCGGCCACCTGGAAGGTCAATCTGCCCTGAGTGAGGGGCAGGCGGTTCCGGCCGGCCGCATCTGGCGTGGCTCGCCTGCGCGCGATGTCGGTCCTTATGATGCCTCAGCTTATCCGCCACGGCCGTCGGTCAGCCACCTGCGTTCTGCCTGCGAGGCGGTATTCTTTGTGTTTGGCGCTTTCCTGATTACCGCGCTGTTTTTCATGCCGGTGTTTCCTAGTTTTATCCTGATCGACTGGTTTGATAATATCGACCGCTTCCCCTGGATGCAAAGCACCAATATCTCTTTCCAATTACTGAAGTATTTCATCCTGGCCTTCCCTGCTACGGCCGTACTGATCGTTTGCACTGCTTTGCTGTCCGCGGGTATACGCTGGAGTATTTTGCCCAAGCTGAAGGCCGGCAGTTACAAGGTACATAGCAATACCTACTGCGGCAAATGGCTGGTCAACCAGATCCAGGAGTCCAGCCTGAACGTGCTGCACGGTGTGTATGCAACCGTCTATGCACCATTCTGGTATCGGCTGCTGGGTGCGAAGGTGGGCAAAGGGGCTGAGATTTCGACGGCATTGGGCGTAGTGCCGGACATGCTGACCCTGGGTGAGGATACCTTTATCGCCGATGCCGTCCTGCTGGGAGATGAACAGATAGATGGCGGCTGGATGACGATGCAGCCTACCGTGATTTCGCGCCGCAGCTTTATCGGTAATGGCGCGTATATCCCGGACGGCACAATTGTTCCTGAAAACGTCTTGATAGGCGTGCATTCCAGCGCGCCGGACAATGCGCAGATGAAGAATGGCGACACCTGGCTGGGTTCTCCACCTATTCACTTGCCTGCCCGCGAAGAGGTAGCCGGTTTTCCTGAGCACCTGACTTTCGATCCCTCGCCTTTCCGCCGCCTGGGACGTGGCCTGATCGAGGCTTACCGCATTGTGGCGCCGCATGCGATGGTGATTGCAGTCGGCTACACCATCGTATTGAACCTGATGCCGCTGGCGGGCGAAGATCGCTGGGGAGAAGTCGTGTATTACCTGGTTGTCGCTGGTTTGCTGTATGGCATAGGCAGCTTCGGTTTTGTGATGGCCTTGAAATGGCTGCTGATAGGCCGTTACCGCAAGAGCAGCGTTCCTATGTGGACGCCGTTTGTCTGGCTGTCCGAGGGCATCACCAATTTGTATGAGGGTATAGCGATTCCCAATTTCATGCGTTATCTGCGCGGCACGCCGTGGCTGCCGCTGGCCTTCAATCTGCTGGGTTCTCGGATAGGCCGCGGCGTGTATATGGATACTACCGACATCACCGAGTTCGATTGCGTCAGCATAGGCGACTACAGTGAAATCAACGCCCTGGCCTGCCCTCAGACCCATTTGTTTGAAGATCGGGTCATGAAAATCGATCACGTCAGCATAGGCGAGCGAGTCTATATGGGGGCACGCAGTTCGGTACTGTATAGCGCCGTTGTTGCCGATAGAGCGCGGCTGGGGCCGTTGACGCTGGTGATGAAGGGCGAGTATATCCCTGCAGGCTCCAGCTGGCGCGGCTGTCCGGCAGCAGCAACACGCTAAACGGCGTAGCCTGCATGGACGTCATTCCTGTTTATGCCCAGCCTGCGGCGCGGCATGCGGCTGCCGCTGCGCTGAAGCAGCATGGGCTCGTGGTTGTTTCTGCTGAAACGGCTATCTCGGATGCGCCTGGGACAAGCAAGCATGCGGAGCGGCAGGCCGCCAGGCAAACCATACGGCAAAGCCTGGCTGAAATCCTCGCGCTCTCATGCCAGCTCGATTTGCATCAGGTGCAGTTTTTCTCAAGCCCCGGCCAGGCCTTGCGGGCGGATATTCCCGGCTACAGGTTTGGCCTGTCGCTTAGTCATGAACCCGGTTTGTCATTGGCGGCAATATGCGCTACCGGCGCTGTCGGCGTGGATATTATGCGAGTTGATGAGTCGCTTGATTGGGAGCCGGTGGCGCAGCTTTACCTTGGGGCTGAAGCTGCGGAAAACCTGGGTCGCCAGCCTGCATCCCGTCAGGCGCATGCGTTTGCCCAGGCCTGGACAGCGCATGAAGCCGGCTTGAAATGCCTAGGCCTAGCCATTACCGAATGGAGCGCTGACCTATCCCGCGCACTGGCGCAATGCCAGCCGACATCCCTGCTTTTACCGGATGGTTATGTCGGCGCCGTCAGCACTGCGATATAAGTAGTCAGGTGAAAATTAACCCGGCAAGCCCGGATAAATTTCCCTCGCCTGCAATCCAATGACAAAAGATAGATAATGAAATGAAGTTTGGCATCACTGCCAGGAGGAAACAATGAAACAAATTTTAAAGGCCGCAGGCAGGCCTTTGCTGTCGGTATTGATGTTGGCCAGCCTGTCGGCTTGTGCCGGCTGGGGCGTAGGCAAGGTACAGCCGGGTGAACCTGAGGCACAGGTTCGCGCTGAGCTTGGTGCTCCTACTACTGTATACCAGGATGGCAGTCAGCATTTGCTGGAATATCAGCGCGGACGCATGTCACAGGCCACGCACATGGCCCGCATAGATGCGGACGGCAAGCTGGTTTCTTATGAGCAGGTATTGACGATGCAAAAATTTGCCGAGATCAAGGTCGGCGAATCCAATAAAGAGGCGGTACTCCGCATAGTCGGCCAGCCGCATGAAAAAGACTATTATCCGCGGACAGATTTGCAGGCATGGTCTTATGGATTTAAGGAAGGCGGCGTCTGGGATTCTTTTATGACCGTCTATTTTGACAAGTCGGACATCGTGCGCAAGATGGAAAACGGCCCTGATCCCTTGCGTGATCCCGGCGGTGGGCGCATGCACCATCACCGCTAAGCTTGGCATGCGCTTCGGGAGTCCTGGAAAATGCCTGGATTGCCGGTCATTACAGATGGCCTTATTGCCGTGTCTGCGAATACGTCACCAGATTATTAACATCATCGTGGATATTGGCGTAGTGCCGGGGATCAAGCTTGAACCCGGTATTTTTTAATACCGCGACAGAGCGTTCATTATCCGCTGAAGGGTAAGCCAGGATGATTCTGGCTTTCATCTCATCAAAGCCATACGCGATGACTCTTTTTATCGCTTCGGCCATTAAACCCTTGCCCTGGAATTCAGCCAGCATTTCATAGCCTATTTCTATCGTGGCATGCTCAAGGTCAAAATTCCAGAAGCAGATCGTCCCGATCAAGGTGGGGTCCTGTTGCAGGCTGATGACCCAATAGATGCTTTGATCTTTGCTGGCATTTTCGTTGACCATGCGGATATGTGCCGCCGCCTCTTCTTCGTTTGCCGGCGCGACCCTGCCTATATAAGCATTGCTTACCGGATCGGAACGCAACCTGTATATTTGCTGGACGTCCTTGTCTTCCACTCGCCGTAATACCAGGCGCTCTGTGCTTAGTACTGGAAAGTGTGCAAAAGACAGCTTCATTTTCTCACCGTTGCGCTGAAACAAGATGAATCAGGCTTTATGCCTGCCTCGTTATAGCCAGGTGCAGCCATGCCGAAGGAATGCCTAGCCTACCAGAAATTGTATGCAGAAAGTGCGCAGGCGACGCAGCCGCAGCTGAGCACGAGCATGGATGAATTAACGTGCTTTGGACAGTATCACCAGCCATTTGCGGAACAGCAGCACTTCCAGATGGCCGGCTTGTATGCCGGTGGAGCAGTCAAGCAAGGGATTGACTTGATAATAGCGCTGGCGGAAATCACGGCAAACGAATAGCTCGCGGCGGCCGAAACGCATCAAAAATGATGTCGGTGCGCATTGCAAGCTGAAGCCTGATTCGAAGGAACTGTTGAGTTGTGCCATGGTAAATCTCCCTGTCTGTGGAATTGCCCTGATGAGTAGCGAATAAATACAGAAACATGTGACTGACTCATGGTTTTCCTTCTCCACTGCAGTCCATGAAACGTACTTTAACATAAAACACTGTATAAGCAATCAGTATTTTATATTTGTCGCTTTTAAGTCCACAAAACAAAGCCAAAAATGGCTATTCCTTGTCGTCACTGCCGCCGCCAATCGGATGGATGAGTGCGGCGATGACAGCAAGCGCCGTCAAGACGGCGGTAATACAGTCCAGGGTATCCATCGATGTACGGCCTCCACTGAAAGTTCCCTCATGCAAACCAGTGTATGCCGTCATTCGCCGATTAAAAAATAAAATAATCGGCTATGCATATGAGAAATTCAGTGCGCGACTTCGGCCGGCAGGCTAACCCGGAAGCAACTCCCGCCGCCCGGCCTGTCGAGGCAATCGACCTTGCCCCCATGCCTGGCTGCGATCTGGCGGACCAGGCTCAATCCCAGACCTACGCCGCCTTCGCTCTCCCGTGCTCCGGGCACACGGTAGAAAGGCTCGAAGATACGTTCCCTCTCCGCTTCCGGCACGCCGGGGCCGCGATCGCAGATGTCCAGCTGGATAAAGCCATTGACCGGCTTGTTCAGCGATACGTCAATCTGCGTATTGCCGCCGTAGCGTTTGGCATTTTCCAGCAGGTTACGCAGCATGCGCCGGATCAGTTTGGCATCTGCATTGATCGTAACGAGTTCCGTGTCCAATTGCGCATTTACCCTGGCGCACTCTTCTGCCAGCATTGCGGTCAGATCTACCTGTTCACGCTTGTCTTGCCCGCCTTGTACGGCATCCAGCCGGCTGGTCAGCAGGATTTCGTCTATCAGTTGATCCAGTTCGCTGATATTGCGGCTGAGTTCCTGCTGCATTTCATCTTTAGGCTGACTTTGCATCAATTCGACGGCGAGCTTGATGCGCGCCAACGGAGAGCGCAATTCATGCGAAGCATTGGCCAGCAAGGATTTCTGCGCATGCAACAAGGTCTCTATCCTGGCCGCAGACTGGTTAAAGCTGACCGCCAGACGTGCTACCTCGTCATCGCCTTCGACTGCCACCCGGGTAGATAGCTGGCCACTGCCCCAGGTGTCGACACTGTTTTGCAGGCGTTCCAGCCGGCGTGTCAGGCGCCGGACGATAGGATAGGAGCCGACTGCCATGATCAGTGCGATCAGCGCCAGCAAGCCGATCAAGCCCAGTGGCGGCTTGTGCGGCGGCTTGATGCGTCTGGCCAGCAGCCAGCGTTCATCGGGCAACTTCAATGCAAATACGGTGGGGTGGCTGGGCTGCCAGCCGCTGCTGGATTGTTCCGGTTCGCGAGGAGGCAAAGGCCGCCCTACCGAGGCTATCTTTTGGCCATCGGCCGAATACAAGGCGAGATCGGCCCTTACCTTGGCGCGCCAGCGGTTCAGCGCAGCTTGCTGCATGTCTTGCGGTGCCGTGGCGGGAGGCAGGACATCAGAAGCAATCTCGCCAAAAGTTTCCAGGCCCGAGGCAAATTGCTCCGGGTCAGAACGGATATGGGTCACGATGCCGAATAGCAGCGCGGTGATGGCCAGGCTGGCCAGCATGGCCAGGTAGATGCGTACATACAGTCTTTGCGTCCAGGGTTTTTTCACGCTAGGCATCCTGTACTTTGGCAAACACGTAGCCGGCACCGCGCACCGTGATGATGCGCTTGGGCTGCTTGGGGTCGTCCTCTATCACTGTGCGCAAGCGCCCTATATGCACATCAATGGATCGGTCAAAGGCATCCAGGGCTTCGCCCTTCAGTGCATCCAGCAATTGTTCGCGCGATAATACATGTCCTGCCCGCTCGGCCATCGCTGCCAGCAGGTTGAACTGATAGGCAGTGAGCGGCCTGTCCTGCCCGTCCAGCTTGACGGTGCGCGCATCCAGATTGATCTCCAGGCGTCCAAAGCGCAAGACCCGTGCCGCGCTGCTGGAGGCGATGGCGGTAGCCTGTTGCCGGCGCAACAAGGCGCGCAGGCGCGCCAGTAGCTCCCTCGGTTCGAAAGGCTTGGCCAGATAGTCGTCCGCGCCGAGTTCTAGGCCGACCACCTTGTCCATCGGCTCTCCCCTCGCGGTCAGCATGATGACCGGCGTATTGGCAATAGCACCGCCTTGCGAGCGTATTTGCTTGCAGACATCCAGCCCATCGGCATCCGGCAGCATCAAATCCAGCAGGATGATGGAGAAGGCCCCGGAGACCGGGCTGTCTTTCAATTTATCCAGGCCCTCGCGCGCGCTTGCCGCATGCTGTACATCGAAGCCGTTTTGCCCAAGGTAAGTGACGACCATGCCTGCCAGGCGCTGGTCGTCTTCTATCATTAACAGTCTTTGATTCATTCGTTATGGCGTTGGGCGGTTATATATGGATGTGTTGCGCTAAGATATCCCAGTCTTGCAGGAAATCATAGCGGCCGTAGCCGCTAATTTTCAGCCCATTCTTTTCTTCATATGCTCGGCGAGCTTGAGCCTTTGCTCCGGCGTCAGCACTTCTGCCGCATCTGCCAGTGCTTGTGTGATGCGGCGGGAAACCTGGTCTGCCAGGCGCAACTCATCGGCACGCACCTGTTCCAGCGCGACGCGGTCCACCTTGGGCTGGGTCAGCAACTTCACGGCCTGCTGGCGGTCGGCCTTATGCTGCTGCCTCAATGGATATATATCCTTGAAGGCTGCCTTGGCGATATCCGCCACCTTGGTTTTTTGTTCCGGGGTGCCGTCTTTCAAGATGCGATTGACCATCGCATCGACATGCTTGGACATGTTTTCCGGCGTTACCTCGCCATGCCTGCCCCAGCCATGGTGATGGTGGCCTCCATCCATTCCTTCCTGCGCATAGCTGATGCCCGTGACGGACAATACGCCGACCACACCGGCGATGGCGGCTGCCATGATCCAGCGGCGGCCGGAACGCGCAGGTTTGGATGTAGTTGCTGTGTTTGCCTGATGATGCTCGTTCATACCATATCCTCTCAAACTATTGCATAGCGAGGAATTCGCTTGCATGGTGTCACTATAGGCAGGCAGGTTTTCTGGGGCATGTACGCCAGGTAAAGTTTTGTAAAGCTGCGGCCAAAACTTGATGCCTGCAGTTGCAAGTCAATTTGCAGACTGACAAGTATGGAAATTTGGTGAATATCGGCATATACTGTACATATATACAGTATTCGTATCGCACCCTATTCTCCCATGCATATGCCATCCATCCTCTCTGCCGAGGCTATTCACCCGTCGCTATGGCGGGCTTCGCAGCTGGCCCGCAGCTCTACGGTATGCGTAGGCAGCGGCCATGCTTCACTGGACAGGGAGTTACCGGGTGGTGGCTGGCCTACCGGGGTATTGATTGAATTGCTGATACAGCAAAATGGCGCTGCCGAACTGAGCCTGCTGAGGCTGGCGCTGGCCAGGCTTGCCGGCCGCCGGATTGCGCTGGTGCAGCCGCCGCATCAGCCGCAGAGCCTGGCCTTATCCGGATTTGGCCTGTCCCCCTCGCAATTCTTATGGGTACGTAGCAAAAAGCCCGGCGATGCGCTCTGGGCCAGTGAACAGATATTGCGCACCGGTAGTTGCGGTGCTTTATTGCTATGGCAGGAGCATACCCGTAATGAGGCTTTGCGCCGCCTGCATCTGGCTGCGCAAAGCAATGAAACGCTGTTTTTCATGGTGAGGCCGCTGGCTTGTGCGGATCAGCCGTCGCCGGCGGCCTTGCGGCTGAGCCTGCAACCTGTCCACCAGGGGCTGCAAATCTGCTTTACCAAACGACGCGGAGCATCACGCGATGTACCGCTATTTCTTTCCTTGTCCCCTCTTCTGCAGTTTTCCGATCATGCGCTTATGGATAGCCTTATACCTGCCTTTACTCCAGCTGGAAGTATTTCGCCCGCGCTGGCTGAGTGACGAGGGAGAGGTCGTGCTGGACCAGAATCGCGTATCGGCGATGTCTGCGCTTGCGCGCGCGGCGGGCGTGCAGGCCGACATGCGCCGTGGCGGTGTACAGATGCTGCTGCCGGACGCGATTTTTCATCAGCGGGATACTGCGCGCGAGCAAGAGGCCTTGCACAAGGTGGCGATGGCCCTATTGCAGTATTCGCCACAGGTGGCGGAGGCGGAAGATGCCACTGTGCTGATCGATATCGGCGCCAGCCTGCGCTTGTTTGGCGGTATCCGCTCGCTGTGCCGCCGTATCAGCCAGACCATGCTTGCACTGGGCCTGTCTGCGGAAATGGGTTGCGCAATCACCGCCAGGGGCGCATGGCTGCTGGCGCATAATGCGGCGCTGGGCAAGCGGCGCGGCCGCAAACGCAGCCTGTCGATGAAGACCCTGCTGCCCATGCTGGACCGCTTGCCGCTGGCCCTGCTGCCGGCGGCTTCACCCTGGCTGGGCTGGCTGCATGGCATTGCCTGCCGGCGCCTGGGCCACTTGCGCCAGTTACCTCGCCCGGGCCTGCAACGCCGCTGCGGCAAAGAGTTATTGCAAACGCTGGACTGCGCCTATGGCGACGAGAATGAACTATTCAGCTGGATAGAGGCGCCACCGGGCTTTCGTGCCAGGACGGAATTGCCGGACCGCATGGAGCACGCAGAACACATTCTGCTGTTTGCCCATAGCTTGCTGGTGCAACTGACCGGCTGGTTAACGGCCAAGCAATTGGCGGTAACAAAAATCACCGTGCAACTGGAGCACGAGCGTGGGCGCCAGGCCATTCCACCCACGTCGATGCTGATTGCGCTGGCTGAGGCCACATGGCGCGAGGAGCATCTGCTGCGCCTGTTGAAAGAACGGCTGGCGCATCTGGATTTGGCTGCCCCTGTGATCGCAGTCAGCCTGGAGGCCAGCCAGGTGGAGGCAATGCAGGCACCCAGCGACTCGCTTTTTCCTGAGCCCGGCGGCTCGGTAGAAGATCATCACCGGCTGGTGGAGTTGCTGGTGGCAAGGCTGGGTGCCGACAATGTACTGCATGCAGCGCCACAGGCAGACCATAGGCCTGAAGTCGCCAATGCCTGGGTGCCCGTACTGCAAAAGAGCAAGCCAGCTAGCTTGCCGGCCCAATTGGTACGCCCTGCATGGTTGTTTGCCAAGCCGATAGCCTTGATGCTACGGGATCACCGGCCTTTTTATCATTCACGGCTGAAGCTGGTTTCTCCTGCGGAAAGGATAGAGGCAGGCTGGTGGAATGGCCAATTGGTCACCCGCGACTATCACATTGCAGAAGGCGAAGACCATGTGCACTACTGGATCTATAAGGAGCGCATAGGCAAGCTGGAGGGCGAGCATACGGTCTGGTATGTGCAGGGAGTGTTCGGATGACGACAGCGGCTATTCCCTTGGCAGCGAGTGTTCTGCCCG
Organism: Parundibacterium terreum; assembly: GCF_014636315.1. Lineage (GTDB taxonomy): Bacteria > Pseudomonadota > Gammaproteobacteria > Burkholderiales > Burkholderiaceae_D > Undibacterium > Undibacterium terreum. The sequence goes on from NZ_BMED01000001.1 coordinate 141,480, forward strand.
CTTATGCAGAATTGTTTTGCCTGTCTAACTTCACTTTCCTGCACGGAGCATCGCATGCGGAGGAGCTGGTCGAACGCGCGGTGGAGCTGGGCTATTCGGGTCTGGCCGTGACGGATGAGTGCTCACTGGCAGGCGTAGTGCGCGCCCATGTCGCGGTGAAAAAAGCAGTGGAAAAACAGGCAGAACCTGATGAGGAAAAGCAATTCAAATTATTGATAGGCACTTATTTCAAATTGACCGCTCCAGATGCCGCAGTGGATACTCCTCCCCTGACGCTGATCGCGATTGCGCAGAACCGGGAGGGCTACGGCAATCTGTCGGAGCTGATCACACTGGCGCGCTCCCGCACCATTAAAGGAAATTATCTGCTGACGCCGGATGATCTGGCAGCACCGCCGGCGGGCTATGAGCATTTGCGCGGTTTGCCGGATTGCCTGCTGATCCTGGTGCCGGATTATGCAGTGCCGCTCGATACGCTGGTAGCCCAGGCCGCCTGGACAGCCAGTGTTTTTTCCGAGCGCGCCTGGATGGGCTTGACCCTGCTGTACCAGACCATGGATGGACTGCACCGTGACCGCCTAACGGCGGTTGCCAGCCACTATCGTTTGCCGGTGGTGGCAACCGGCCATGTCTGCATGCACAAGCGTTCGCGCAAGCCGCTGCAGGATACGCTGACCGCCATCCGGCTGGGTAAGCCGATTGCCGAGTGCGGCTATGGCCTGGCGCCCAATGCCGAGCAGCATCTGCGCTCGCGGGTGCGGCTGGCCAATATTTATCCGGCACAGGCATTGGCAGAAACTGTAAAAATCGCAGGGAAATGCGAATTTTCATTGGATGAATTGCGCTACGAGTATCCGGATGAACTGGTGCCACCGGGTTATACGCCTGCCAGATATTTACGGCAGGAAGTGGAGAAAGGCATGCTATGGCGTTTCGGTACCGATCCAGGTGACAAGATCATCAAGCGCATAGAGGAAGAATTGACGCTGATTAATGATCTCGCCTACGAGGCCTTTTTTTTGACGGTTTATGATCTGGTGAAATTTGCCCGCTCCAAAGACATTCTTTGCCAGGGACGCGGTTCAGCAGCCAATTCGGTTGTCTGCTTTTGTTTGGGCGTGACCGAGGTAGATCCAAATAGCAGTACCCTGCTGTTCGCACGCTTCTTGTCCAAGGAGCGTGGCGAGCCGCCGGATATCGACGTCGATTTTGAGCATCAGCGTCGCGATGAAGTGATCGCCTATATTTATCAAAAATACGGCCGCAGCCGCGCAGCGCTGGCAGCGGCTGTGCATACCTATCGGCCGCGCGGTGCGCTACGCGAAGTGGGCAAGGCGCTGGGCGTTGATTTGGCGATCGTCGATGCAGTTGCTAAATCGCAACGCTGGTTTGACAGCAAGAATGATTTGCTGGACCGCTTTGCCGAGAGCGGGCTTGACCCCGCCTCCCCCGTGGCCGAGCTGTGGGCGGGACTGGTCACGCAGCTGGTGCGTTTTCCGCGCCATCTGTCGCAGCATAGTGGAGGTTTTGTGATTTCCCGGCACAAGTTGTCGCGCTTGGTGCCGATAGAAAATGCAGCGATGGAAAATCGCTATGTGATTGAATGGGATAAGGACGATCTGGAGTCTCTGAAGTTGCTGAAGGTGGATGTGCTGGCGCTGGGCATGCTGTCGGCCTTGCGGCGGGCGCTGGATATGATGGCGCAGTTTCCGGGCAAGCCCCAAAGATTGGAGGAAGTCCCGCGTGAAGATCCAGTTACCTACGACATGATCTGTAAGGCGGACACTATAGGCGTGTTCCAGATTGAATCCCGGGCACAGATGAGCATGCTGCCGCGCTTGCGGCCTCGGAAATTCTATGATCTGGTGATACAGGTGGCGATAGTCAGGCCGGGCCCGATACAGGGGGGCATGGTCCATCCTTATCTGCGGCGGCGCCAGGGCAAGGAGAAGATAGAGATACACAAAAATCCTGCAATGGTGGAGGCATTGGACCGTACCCTGGGTATTCCGATTTTCCAGGAGCAGGTCATGCAGATCGCGATGCTGGCCGCTGACTTTACGGCTGGCGAGGCGGATGAACTGCGCCGGTCCATGGCGGCGTGGAAAAAGAAAGGCGGACTGGAACATTATGAAAGCAGGATAGTCCAGACCATGATCAAGAATGGCTATGAAGAGGTGTTTGCGAAAGCCATTTTCGAACAGATGAAAGGTTTCGGTGATTATGGTTTTCCCGAAAGCCATTCCGCCAGCTTTGCCAAGCTGGCGTATATCAGCAGCTGGATCAAATGCCATGAACCGGCGATTTTCCTGTGCTCTTTATTGAACTCGCAGCCCATGGGTTTCTATTCGCCGTCGCAACTGGTGCAGGATGCAAAGAGGCATCAGGTCAAGGTGTTGCCGATTGATATCACAAGCAGTCATTGGGACTCTTCACTGGAAGCGGATGATGCGGTGAATCCTTTCACTGGTACGGCACAGCCGGCAGTGAGGCTGGGCATGTCCTTACTGCGTGGCATGTCGGCCGAGGCTGCCAAGCGCATAGGAGACGCCAGGGCGATACAGGCATTTACCGACCTGACCGACCTGGCGCGCAGGGCGCAACTCGGACGGCAAGAACTGGAGGCGCTGGCTACCGGGAATGCGCTGCAGGCGCTGGCGGGTCACAGGCGGGAAGCGCTGTGGAATGCAGTCGGTGCGGTGCCGGATAAGGATTTGCTGCGGCCAACCACGATATCGGAGCAAATGCCGCGTCTGAATGCGCCGTCTGAGGCACAGGAAATTGTCAGCGATTACCGCAGCATGGGCTTGACACTGAATCGCCATCCGGTTGCCCTGCTGCGCCCTTCCCTGCTGGAAAAACGCTTCTTGCCGGCCGAGATGCTGAACACATTTCAAAATGGCCAATTCGCCCGTGGTTGCGGCATCGTGACGGTGCGCCAGCGCCCGGGTACCGCCAAGGGCGTTATCTTTATCACGATAGAAGATGAGACCGGCCCGGTGAACGTGATCATCTGGGCGGCCTTGCTGGAAAAGCAGCGCCGCGAGGTGCTGAATGCGCCCTTGCTCGGCGTCTATGGCATCTGGCAATGCGAGGCTGAAGTACGGCATCTGGTTGCCAAGCGGTTGGTCGACATGTCGCACTTGCTTGGCAACCTGGCGACAGGCAGCCGGGATTTTTGCTGATACGCTGGCTGGTTTACCTCTGGCGCCTACTTGATGTTCATTTAAACCAGCTTGCCCCAACGAATCCAGTCGTCGCCGCCATCGACGTGGCAAACATACCCCATACGATATCCACCAGTGCCAACTGTCTGGACCAGCCCTTGATGGTTGCGAGATTGCTCAAGTCATAGGTGCCATAGGCAACCATGCCAAGCAATGCCCCGTATACCATGGCCTTGAAGAAATTGCCGCTCTTGAGTGCCGGGCGCACGCTGAATACGACGACCCCGAAAATATAAATCAGGTAAAACAGTGCGGCAGCAGCCATATCCACATGGCCCAATAAGTCACCCAGCTGGGAACGGTAAAAGTCTTTGGCCACATGTTCCAGCCACAAATAATCCAGGCCGCAAAATACCAGCGCGCAGCAAAGAAAAGCGATGTGATATTTTTTCATCATATGGTGATCATTGCCCTATAGTGAATAGGCGGAACAGGCGAAGATTTAATAAGCTCAAGCATCGTACTGATAGGCATAATGAATTCCGGCAAGCCAAAGGGAATGTATATTTCGTTACAAAAACAGGTAAGTACGTTACCGCACATAAGACGGCGCCGACCTAGGCTATAAAGTACACATAAGAAACATACAGGCTATCTCACCAGGCAATGTTTGCCTGAGAGTAAAGCTTGTTGATGATATTTGTGAATAAAAGTTCCGCGCCGTCAAAGGTAATGCAAATCCTGGTAAAACCCTATTGGAGGTAACTATGTCTTACATTAATTTCAAGGCTGTAACGACTTTGGAATCCACGCACGATATTTTCGTTAATGCGGAAAATATCAAATACATAGAAGTTTCCCATAGGCGACAAATTGGGAAGAGCCTGATCCATATGATAGGCACGACCGACATGATTGCAGTGGATACCGAGTTCCAGGAAATACCCGGCATTCTGCCTATATTAACGAGGGAAAATTTGCCCAATGTCTCGGGCGGACCTGACTACGAAGGCAGTATTGTGTATGTCAACCCAGTGCATGCCAATACCGTGACTCCCATCAAGGAGATGTATGTAGTCAGGTTCAATGATGGCAGTGAATTGATGCTGCGGTCCAGGCCTGCATTTCTGGCGCGCCAGCCACAGTCCAAGGTAGCATCCGTAGAATATTCCTAGAAAGCCTTGGCGCCAGCGCAGCCTTTTCCCAGGCGGAAAAACTGCCGCGGCGCTTATTCGTCTGCCGGGCTCGTCCGGATGTAGCGTCAGCTAGCCGACATTTCCTTCTATCCAATCTCCATACTGAAAACCAGGGTCGGCAGGAGCGTCGGTGCGTTCAGGGTCTTGTACTGTTTTACGGGATTCAGCAGCGTCTTTCAAGGCTCCATTTTTTACTTGCGCATCTGCACGGAGCTGGTCTTTGTTGCGTTCAAATGATGTACTCATAAAAGCCTCCTGTTAACAATCGAGCGCGAACATTACTGCGTTCGTTCCATTCAGACCGTGGCTATCTTGTACAGTTCTTACAAAAAGTGAAAGCGTGTGTAAGTATTTTCAATGAGTATCGTCGATGCGTATCACCAGTCAGCATCGTCGATGCAAACACGCCGAAGCTTAAAGACTATTATTGCCTTTAGGATTGTCGAATAATCTGCCCACGGTAGCGAGGCCGGATGAGGGCTCCTCGCGGACATGAGAGATTTTATTCAATGGGTGATTTACTTTTCCCAACTCGATAAAATAGGCAAGCTCGGTGTAGCCGCACACCTTGAGTTGCTCAAGCTGTCGTTCCAGGGTATTAGCAGCTCGATTATTTCTGTAATCGATAATGCTGATGACATTATTTGCTTTCATGCGTACTCCTGAAAGTCAGTATGTTCACAATGCGGGCGCTCACCAAAGCAAGCAGGCTCCGGATGTTCGCCCGGTATTGCAATGCGGCTACTCTTCTATGCCCAGCCCTTTTTCTATCATCGTCTCTATATAAGAGATGACATACATTCGGAGATCATTGCCGACTGCGGCATTGTCGACCAGTCTACCGCCAATTTCACCCTTGAAATCACCTTCCTGATAAACAAAGGCTTTCCACACAGCATTCTCGCCGGAACTGAATTCAGCCTTGTACTGGAATTTTTCACCGCTGACCTTGCGCGTGTATTCATCTTCAAATGTTGTGGCATGTGGCATGCAAGCTCCTGATTTTTGACGCTTGGACTATCCTAGCACGAACTTGAACATCCGCGTTTTGAAACGAAGATCAGCTACCCAGGCCGGTGCGCTGAAGCTGACGCAACTCCGCAGTCGGAATACTGTACTCCTTGCTGTTGAGCAAATGCGCAATAGAAAAATCGATGAACTTTCTCACTCGTCTGGGGATGTCTACTCGCTGCTTGTAGTAGATATACAAGCCCAACCGTTCGCTGGTGAACTCACATAAAAGAGGAATAAGCTGGCCGGCGCGTATGGGTGCGGTGGAATTAATACTGTCGATCAAGCCTATGCCAAATCCTGCAGTAACGGCGCCGAGTTCCGCTTCCGGATCATTGGTGCAAAAAGCTGCATGTATGTCCCGATAGCTGATTTCATTGTCGATGGAAAACTCCCACGGAAACAGGCGCCCTGTGCTTGGCTGCCGGTATCCTATGCAGGCGTGCTGGGCCAGGTCCTCGATGCTCGCCGGTGTGCCGCGATTTTGCAGATAAGAAGGGGAAGCACAGGCCAGTTGCTGTATCGCGAAAAGACGCCTGACGATCATATCCCCCACCGGTTCCGATCCAGCCCTGAATCCGACATCAATGCGCTGTGCAACGATATCGGTGAAGTCATTTTCCAATAGCAGTTCTATTTCAATCTTAGGATGCAATGCGTGGAAGTCCGCCAGCATTGGCAGCAAGACTTTTTTACCTACCGCTCCGGCAGCACTGATGCGTATCAGGCCTTCATCGTCACTTGCGGAGGCCTTGGCCTGCGCCAATGCCCGCAGCATGCCGTCCAGATTCGGCTTGACTGCTTCCAGGAAGCGTCTGCCGTCTTCCGTCAGGCTATTTTGGCGGGTAGTACGGTGGAATAGCCGCACCCCCAGCTCGGATTCCAGTTGCCGTATGGTTTTGCTGATCGATTGCGGCGTAGTGCCCTGCTCTACCGCCACTTTGTGAAAGCTCGCCAGTTCCGCCGCTTTTGCAAACACGGTGATCGCGCGCAATTCATCCATATACAGCCCCCTGTTTCTCTCGCAAAAATTGCGAAGCATGTCTGAGACTATAAACCATTAGTTGTGAATGAAACCCATTTTTTGGACTATTCGGTGAAGTTGTGCTGTCCTATAGTTCATCCCATCCTAGACACGCAGCTTGCAGGACGACTCCAACCGGAGCCACATTTCGGACTTTTTGCGGAATTTTATTAACACTCATTGTCATTTAATTATTTTTTTAATATCACTTTCGAAGGAAATATCATGAACAACGCTTCTCAAGTACAAGACAAACCTCTGGCTGGTCGTATTGCTGTCGTAACCGGTGCTTCCAGCGGCATAGGCGCCGCCTCCGCAAAGCTGCTGGCACAAAAAGGTGCCAAGGTCGCCGTACTGGCTCGCCGCAAGGACAAGCTGGCGCAGTTGGTTGAGGAAATTAGCGCAGCCGGCGGCACGGCGATTGCGATCGAAGTCGATGTGACCGATCAGGAATCCGTGGATAAGGCAGCAGCCAAAGTTGTCACAACGTTCGGCCGCGCCGACCTGGTGTTCAACAATGCCGGTGTCATGCTGCCGGGCGCGATTGAAGAGCGTAAGCTGGAAGAATGGGATAGCCAGATCGACTTGAACGTTACCGGCCTGATGCGTGTGATCCATGCATTCATCCCGCAACTGACGCAAGCTGCAGCAGAGGGTGCGACTGTGGATCTGATCAATACCTCCTCCATTGCTGGCCAGTACATCTATCCTTATTTCGCCGTGTACTCTGCGACGAAAGCCTATGTCAGCCACCTGACGCGGCATATGCGTGTTGAACTCGGTGCAAAGAACGTACGTGTATCAATGATAGAGCCAGGTATAGTCGCGACAGAGCTGCAAGGCCACGTCACTTTCCAGGGCGCCAAAGACTGGCTGGCCAATGCCAAGGAAACGATAGAATTCCTGCAGCCTGAAGATGTGGCGCAAGTCGTCGGCTTCTTGGCAGGCCTGCCCAAGCATGTGAATTTGCAACAGGTCGTCGTTATGCCGACGAAGCAAGGAATCTAAGCCAGTCAGATTGACAGCCTGTCTCGGAAAAGAGGAAACACTCGCGAAGCAGAGACACTCTTTGCTTCGCTGAAGAATTGCTTAAGGCCTCGAAAGTTCAGAGTTTTAATTTTGAGAGGCTTTCAACTCAAAATGCGACAGAGAAATTTAAATAATTGTATTGTGGAATTAAATAACCTTGGGAAACTGTGAGATAGTATATTTATTTCAATGTTTCTCGGGACAGTAGTGAACAATACCTTTTCTACATACTTGGATGCCATCCGCTTTCTGGCGGCATTGACCGTCATGGCTGCTCACATGACGTTTAAGGAGTACACAGGGGGAAATATCCCTTATCAAGGTGCGTGGGCGGGTGCTGCAGTCGTAGTGTTCTTTGTTTTGTCCGGATATGTGATCCGCTTCGTATCCAAAGAAAAGGAAACTACGCTAACTGACTACGCGGTTAGCCGCATGGCGCGCATTTACTCGGTGGCGATTCCTGCAATCCTCCTTACCATGCTCCTGGATGGCATCTGTTATTTCTTGGGTACTGACAAGCCTTTGCCAGCTTATCAATATTTACAGCTATGGAAGTATATGCCCCTCTTCCTGGCCTTTTTGACGGATGTGGGGCCTTTCCATGAGGGCATGCTGACGGATGTCGCATTTTGGTCGCTGTCTTATGAGGTTTGGTATTACGTGCTCTTTGCCATTGTGGTGTATTGGTCCGGCTGGAAGAAATGGGCCTTGGCAGCCATCCTGCTGGTGGCACTCGGTATTCCAATATTGATTTATTTGCCTATCTGGTTAATCGGGGTGGGGCTTTATGAATTGCATCAGCGCGTCACCGTCAAAAAAATGTCTGCGCGTATTATGTTTGCCTTGTCATTTTTGGGATTATTCGCAATCCGCTTGACGGGAGCCGACGATATGTCGGACGAATGGATGAGTAATATTCTAGGCGGCTATCCCGAAAAGCATCTGCATAATTCGCAACACTTTCTGGGGCATTACATGATTGCAGCGGTGATGACGACGAATCTGTTTGCTGCCAAATATGCTGAACTGGACTTTCTGAACAAACCTTGGCTGCGCAAGGCAATCGTCTATTTGGCATCATTCACATTTGCACTCTATTTGGCGCATCGCCCATTGATGGACTTCTACCTTTTTGTATTTCACCACAACCCGCATTCTTTTTATAGCGTGGTCGGAATGGTAGTTTTTGCGCTTTTGGGCTCATGGTTATTTGGATTAGGTACCGAACATAAGAAACAGTGGTGGAAGAATATCTTCACCAAACTGATCAAGCGAACACCGAGACTGGGGATGGTTCCTGCAACTCAAATTTAGTGCGGGGGGAGCGAGAACCTTCAGGGGTAAGATGTCGAGCCTCATAAGCCGCAAATCAACAAGGATTTAGCGGGCCGAAAGGGCTTTCGAAATGGTGTGCCCAGCAAACTTTTCTGCAGAGGGATATGATCTGGCTACAACAAACTTTGGAGACCTGACATGAAACTATTGTCCACCCGGCTCAAGGGCCATGCACTTGGTATTGTTTGCGTGGCGAGTGCTCTGCTCATATCGGTAGCCGCCGCCCATGCAGCAGATAATACTCCCGCCGCTGCCCTTGCCGCCGACACCAGTCGCCCGGCCGAGGATGTGGCGCGTGATGCGGACCGCAAACCGGCAGATATGATCGCCTTCGCACAAGTCAAATCCGGTCAGACCGTAATCGACTACTTTCCGGGAAAAGGCTATTTCACCCGCATTTTCAGCACTGCAGTAGGCCCGCAGGGAGCGGTGTACGCTGTTACGCCTCAGGTATTGATCGACAAGATGAAGGGCCGCCCTCTTCCGCCTGCAGTCTCGGGTGAGGCCGGGCGCGGCATTGTGCACGAGGCGACAGGTGTTGGCGCCACACTCAATGTGCCGGCCAAGGCTGATCTGGTATGGACTTCACAAAACTACCATGACATTCATATCTGGGGAGGAGCCGAAGGCGCAGCCCAATTGAACAAGGCAGTGTTTGATGCGTTGAAGCCGGGCGGCGTCTATGTCGTGTTGGATCATGCGGGGGCCGCAGGGTTGGATGACGCCGGCATGGCAAAGCTGCACCGCATTGATGAAGCACTGGTCAAAAAAGAAGTGACGGCGGCAGGTTTTGTTTTTGATGGTGAATCAAAATTGCTGCGCAATCCGGCGGACTCGCATGACAATGCAGTTTTTGACACGGGCATCCGTGGCAAGACCGACCAGTTCATCCTGCGTTTTCGCAAGCCCGGCAATTAATAAATTTGATCAGCGTGAGATGTGAGGCTGGCGATGCAGCGATCGCCACTGCTCATATGGCAAGCGGCATAAAAAAAGCTCCGGAATCCGGAGCTTTAATTTTTCTTCTTTGATTTTTTGGCGGAGAGGGGGGGATTCGAACCCCCGTTAGGATCGCTCCTAAGCCTGATTTCGAGTCAGGTACATTCAACCACTCTGCCACCTCTCCCGCAAAAATCAATTTCGCCACTGCAATTATGCATCGAGCAGCGAAGCCAAAGAGTATAGCAAAAAATTATTTCATTTCATAGCGCAAAGTAATTCCTGCTTCAATTTTTATGGATGATCCCAGTGGCTATAAGAATATCTCTACAGCAAGGTTGACACACTGCGGTAATAAAACGGCATTACTATTCGGCAATATGAGCAAATTCTGTCCCTAGCATGCGCCGTTCATGCCGGGGCCGGAGCGCGACTTATTCCATATGGCGCTGTCGGCGGCTTTCGTTTTGCTTGCGCCCTTTTAAAGGTTGATATCATGGGCGCTGTGTTGACAAGCCATTCCGAAGAGTTTGCTTCCTATGAAGCGGCACTTCCTTCGACTCCCGCTGTTTCAGCCTCAAGACAGGTGCAGGATGGGGACCAGAAGATGCTGGCGCAACTGAACCGCATCATCAGTCACAGGCTATTGACCGCCCGCTTTCAGCCCATCATCCAGATGCATACCGGTGAAATACTGGGGTATGAAGGTTTGATCCGAGGCCCCTCGGATAGTCCGCTGCACTCCCCTGTCAACTTGTTCAAGGCTGCATCGGAAAATCATTTGACCGTCACCGTGGAGCATTTGTGCCGGCGTATCGTGCTGGAGCAGTTTGCTGCGTTGGAGCTACCTGGCAAGCTATTCTTGAACGTGAGCCCGGAGAGCCTGCTGCAGCGTGATGTCAAGCATGGTGAGACCCTGGACTATATCCATGATATCGGCATCAACCCGGCACGGGTGATCATCGAGCTGACCGAATACCAGCCTACCCACGATTATGCGTTGCTCAGCGAAGCTGTGATGCATTACCGTAAGATGGGTTTTGAGATTGCGATCGACGATCTGGGTGAAGGTTTTTCCAGCCTGCGCCTGTGGTCTGAACTGAAGCCGGATTATGTGAAGATCGACATGCATTTCATCCAGGGCATAGACCATGATCCTGTGAAGATGCAGTTCGTCCGTTCAATACAAAGCATTGCAGAAAAATCCGGTACCAAGGTAGTGGCCGAGGGCATAGAGACGCAGGCGGAGCTGATTGCGATACGCGATCTGGGTGTGGCTTGCGGCCAAGGCTACCATATCGCCAAGCCACATCCTAATCCCGGCCGCGCGGTGTCGGCGGAAGTTGCCAAGATCTTGAGCGTGAACGCCATCCACCGCCGCACCTCGAATAATTTTGAGCAGGCTGTCACGGTAGAGAAAATCCTGAAAACGCCGACAACGATCAATTCATCGATGCTGAACAACCAGGTGGATGACCTGTTCCTGCGCGACCCCAAGCTGCAAATCATCCCCGTCGTCGATAACGGCATACCGGTAGGCCTGATCAATCGCTATCACATGATCGATCGTTTCGCCCGCCCCTATCAGCGCGAACTGTATGGCAGAAAACCCTGCAAGGTGTTCATGGACCCGCATCCCATCATCGTGGACAAGAACACCAGCATGCAGGATGTCAGCCATATCATCGTCGAAGCCAATCCGGATCACCTGATCAACGGCATCATCATCACCGATCAGGGACGCTACCTGGGCCTGGGTACCGGACCCGATCTGATGCGGGAAATTACGCAAATGCAGATCAATGCGGCACGCTATGCGAATCCGCTGACGCAACTGCCCGGCAATGTGCCTATCAATGAACACATAGACCAGCTATTGCAGAGCCATACCTCGTTTTGTGCCTGCTACTGCGATCTGGACCACTTCAAGCCTTTCAATGACGTATATGGTTACAGGCGCGGCGACGACATCATACAGATGACTAGCGAAGTGCTGAAAAAACATTGTGATGCGCAGTATGACTTTATCGGCCATATCGGCGGCGATGACTTTATCATCCTGTTCCAGAGTGCCGACTGGGAAGCGCGCTGCCAGGGCATATTGCATAGCTTTGCTGTCGCCATCCAGGAGTTTTACAGCAATGAAGACCGCGAGCGTGGAGGTTATATTAGCGAAGACCGGCAAGGCAAGAAGGTGTTCTATCCCTTGATCAGCTTGTCCTTGGGCGTAGTGAAATCCAGGGCGAGCCTGCATTACTCGCATCATCAGATTTCGATTGCAGCATCGGACGCAAAAAAACAGGCCAAGAAAATTCATGGCAATAGCCTCTTTGTCGACCGCAGGATCGATGCCGAACTACGGCCGGCATGATCTAGCTAGTTTCTATACAGGGAAGCTGACGGCAAGGTCTGGGCCTGGGTCTGGCCGTTGCTGGTCTGGCTAACTACATTTTCAACGCTCACTGCGTGATACTAGTTGGGCCTCAATGGAAAAATGTTGGGTAAAAAAAAGCCCGGACAATTTGTAATGTCCGGGCTTTTTTATTGATTGCGTGACTCGCTTATTTTGATGCCGGCAGCAACTTTTCTATGCCGCCCATATAAGGACGCAGGGCTTCAGGAATCGTTACACTGCCGTCCGCTTGCTGGTAGTTTTCCAGCACGGCGACCAGCGTGCGGCCCACTGCCAGCGCGGAACCGTTCAAGGTATGCACCAGCTCAGGTTTGCCTTGCGCATTGCGGAAACGTGCCTGCATGCGGCGTGCCTGGAAAGCACCCATGTTGGAGATCGACGAAATCTCGCGATAGGTGTTCTGTGCCGGCAGCCACACTTCCAGATCATAGGTTTTGGTCGCACCAAAGCCCATATCGCCTGTACACAGGCTCATTACACGGTAAGGCAAGCCCAGTTTTTTCAGGATGGTTTCTGCGTGGCCAACCATTTCTTCCAGTGCCTCAAACGATTTCTCCGGGTGTACGACCTGTACCAACTCCACTTTGTCGAATTGATGCTGGCGTATCATGCCGCGGGTATCGCGGCCATAGCTGCCCGCTTCGGAACGGAAGCAAGGTGTGTGGGCCGTCAATTTCAGCGGCAGATCTTCCGCAGCGACGATTTCATCGCGTACGGTGTTGGTCAGTGTCACCTCAGCCGTCGGGATCAGGTACAGGGTTTCGCCCTCGCCTTCCTGGCCGCCTTTTTTGACAGCGAACAGATCGGCTTCAAATTTGGGCAACTGGCCGGTGCCGCGCATGGAGTCGGCGTTGACCATGTAAGGCGTATAACATTCCGTATAGCCGTGATCCAGCGTCTGCGTATCCAGCATGAATTGCGCCAGCGCGCGATGCAGGCGGGCCATGCCGCCCTTTAGCACGGCAAAGCGAGAACCAGTGAGTTTGACGGCAACATCAAATTCCAGGCCCAGGGTAGCGCCCACGTCCACATGGTCTTTGACTTCAAAGGAAAATGCCGGTGGCGTGCCAACTTTGCGCACTTCCACATTGCCGGTCTCGTCAGCCCCGACAGGTACAGATTCATCCGGCAGATTGGGGATGGCCAGCATGAAATTGCTGATCTCGGTCTGCAATTCGCCCAGCCGCACCTCGGATGCCTTCAGTTCGTCAGCGATGCCGCCGACTTCGGCCATTACCGCAGATGCGTCTTCGCCCTTGCCCTTCAGCATGCCGATTTGCTTGGACAAGGTATTGCGTTTGCCTTGCAGCTCTTCAGTACGGGTCTGTATTTGTTTGCGCTCGGCTTCCAGTGCATTGAAAGCGGCGACATCAAGTTGAAACTTGCGCGAGGCCAGACGTGCTGCGACCTTGTCTATGTCTTTGCGGAGGAGTTGGATGTCGATCATGGCGATTTATGCAATATGCGATGTTGTTATCTGAACCGCATATTGTACCAATAGACAGCGGGTTTTAGAAAAACCTTGTGATATCTGCAAAAACAAAGAATACGGCCCTCTTTAAGCCAAAAGACGGCAGATTCAAGCTAAAGCGCGGCAAAGGCCGCCGTAATAGTGTGCTCTAGGATTTACCAGCATCTTCATCCAGCTTTTTAAGAAATACCATTTTCTCCGCAATCTTGCTTTCTATGCCGCGCGGTACCGGCTGATACCAGTGGGGATCGGCGATGCCGTCTGGAAGATAGGTTTCTCCTGCAGCGTACGCGTGCGGCTCGTCATGGGCATAGCGATACTCGTGCCCGTAACCTAGTTCCTTCATCAGCTTGGTCGGTGCGTTACGCAGATGGACAGGCACTTCACGGGACTTGTCCTGTTTTACAAAAGCCATGGCTTGGTTGAAGGCGTTGTAGCCCGCATTGCTCTTGGCGGCGATTGCCAGGTAGATGACGGCCTGCCCCAGTGCCAATTCGCCCTCCGGTGAACCGAGACGTTCATAGGTGGTGGCCGCATCATTGGCGATCTGGATTGCGCGCGGATCAGCCAGGCCTATGTCTTCCCATGCCATGCGCACGATGCGGCGCGACAGATACCTGGCATCCGCGCCGCCATCCAGCATGCGGCATAGCCAGTAAAGTGCGGCGTCCGGATTGGAGCCGCGCACTGATTTGTGCAGTGCTGATATCTGGTCATAGAAATTGTCGCCGCCCTTGTCGAAGCGGCGTGCATTCAGTGTCAGCGCGTTCTGGATGAATTCCGGCGTGATCCGGTTGGTGCGCGCAGCACCCGATGCGGTGCTGGTTTGTTCCAAAAGGTTCAGCAGCCGGCGCGCATCGCCATCGGCGTAACCCACCAGCGTATCAATCGCTGCCTCATCGAATTCCAGATGCTGCAAAACCTTGGCTTGGGCAATCGCTACCAGTTGCTTTAGTTCCTCTTCGCTCAGCGATTTCAGCACATACACCTGGGCGCGCGACAGCAGCGCGGAATTGACTTCAAACGAGGGATTTTCTGTGGTCGCGCCGATGAAGGTCACCAGGCCAGACTCTGCATACGGCAGCAAAGCGTCCTGCTGAGATTTGTTGAAGCGATGGATTTCGTCGACAAACAATATCGTATGCTTGCCCATCGCCAGGTTCTGCTCCGCCTGCTCCATCGCGGCGCGAATATCCTTGACGCCGGAAAATACGGCCGACAGCGCGATGAACTCGCATTCAAAGGCATTCGCAGTAAGCCGCGCCAGCGTGGTCTTGCCGACGCCGGGCGGTCCCCACAGTATCATTGAATGCGGCTTGCCGGATTCAAAAGCCAGCCTTAGTGGCTTGCCCTGTCCCAGCAGGTGGGTCTGGCCTATTACTTCATCCAGGGTTTTGGGGCGCAGCGCCTCCGCCAGTGGCGGTGTGGGCTCTATCTTGAACAAATCAGACATGGCTTGCATCCTTAAAGCACAGGACAGGCCAAACAATCAGGGTATTGCATCCAGCATTAAAACCTGACTTCATTGCTGGAATACGTCCGCGCCGGCCGGTACCACAAACTTGAACTGGTCGGCTTTAAGCACCGGATTTTTTTCTACATTCTTCAGCGTGATCAGGGAAATCTGGCCAAAACTGTCGCGCAGTTCCAGCGCCATTGGGGCACCATCCTTCATGCCTATACCGATGTGGTCGAAGTTGCTGTCCTTGGATTTGGGGATGGCTTCAAACCATTCCAGGCCCTGCTTGGGGCCTACTTCTTTCAGCGTGAAGTTCTTTTCCAGATCGCTGCTGCCGAACAGGATGGCGGCCGGGCTTGATCCCAGCGCATCGCCCAGTTTTTTGATTGTGACCTGGTTCAGATCCTTGTCATAGATAAACAGTTTGTCGCCATCTGCCTGCAATAGCTGCTCATACGGCTTTAAATAAGACCAGATGAATTTACCAGGGCGCGCAAACTGGAAGGTGCCGGTGGATGTCTTGGACATCTTGGTCTGGCCATCGACCATCTTGACTATCTGCTGGGAAAACTCTCCTTTTGCACTTTTGGTATTGGCGACGAAGGATTTGAATTGTTCCATGCCGGACGCTTGCGCCAGCATTGGCAAAACCAGCGCACCAATGGCGGCGATGGTCGCGATTTTTTTAAACAAGTTGCTCTTTTTCACTCTGTTTTCCTATTCTGCGGTATTCCCGGCTGGCACTAGGATTTCCCGGTTGCCGTTCGACTGCATCGTTGATACTAGGCCGCTTTGTTCCATCTGTTCCAGCAGGCGCGCGGCGCGATTGTAGCCTATGCGCAAGTGACGTTGTACCAGCGAGATCGACGCGCGGCGGTTTTTCAGCACCACCGCCACTGCCTGGTCGTAAAGTGCGTCGGCCTCGCCGTTGCCGCCTCCCTCGCCTGCAACTGCGCCCTCTCCGCCCTCTTCCAGCACACCGCCCTCCAGTATGCCTTCTATGTAATTTGGCTCACCCTGGGCTTTCAGATGCTCTACTACCCTGTGTACTTCTTCATCCGATACAAATGCACCGTGCACACGAATCGGCAAACCTGTCCCTGGCGGCATGTACAGCATATCGCCCATACCCAGCAGGGCTTCCGCGCCCATCTGGTCCAGAATGGTACGGGAGTCTATCTTGCTGCTGACCTGGAATGCGATCCTGGTCGGGATATTGGCCTTGATCAGGCCGGTAATCACATCTACAGAAGGACGTTGGGTCGCAAGGATCAAATGCAAGCCTGCGGCACGGGCTTTTTGCGCAATACGCGCAATCAATTCCTCTACCTTCTTGCCGACAACCATCATCAGATCTGCCAATTCGTCGATGATGATGACGATGGTCGGCAGTTTTTCCAGAGGCTCAGGCGCATCCGGTGTCAGGCTGAATGGGTTGGGGATCAACTCTTCACGCTTTTGCGCTTCCGCTATCTTGGCGTTATAGCCGGCCAGGTTACGCACGCCCAGCTTGGACATCAGCTTATAGCGTTTCTCCATTTCAGCTACCGCCCAGTTCAGCGCATGGCCGGCCTGGCGCATGTCGGTCACTACCGGCGCCAGCAGATGCGGGATGCCTTCATAGACGGACATTTCCAACATCTTCGGATCGATCAGTATCATCCGCACATCATTGGGATCGGATTTATACAACAGCGACAGAATGGTGGCATTGATGCCCACGGATTTACCCGAGCCGGTGGTACCCGCAACCAGCAAGTGAGGCATCTTGGCGAGATCGGCTACAACCGCATGCCCGGCGATATCCTTGCCCAGCGCAACCGTCAGGCTGGAATTGCTGTCGTTGTAGACCTTGGAGCCGAGGATCTCGGTCAGGCGCACGATCTGGCGTTTGGGATTGGGCAATTCCAGGCCCATGTAATTCTTGCCTGGAATGGTTTCAACCACCCGTATCGATGTCAGCGACAGCGAACGCGCGATATCCCGCGCCAGGCCGACAATCTGGCTACCCTTGACGCCGGTGGCGGGTTCTATCTCATAGCGCGTAATCACAGGGCCAGGATAGGCTGCGATCACCTTGGCGTCGACGCCAAAATCGGACAGTTTCTTCTCTATCAGGCGGCTGGTAAATTCCAGCGTTTCTATGCTGACTGTTTCCTGTACTTGCGGCGGATCATCCAGCAAGGATAATGGCGGCAGCTTGGTGTCCGGCATATCGTTGAACAACGACACTTGCCGCTCTTTTTCGACGCGCTCAGATTTTTGCACGGCGACAACCTGAGGTTCTATCCGTATAGGTGGCGCTTCAACAATCTTGGCCCTTTCATGCACGACAACTTCTTCGCGTTTGACTGCCGCGGTCTGCCCTACCCGGCGGTCTTCACGGGCTGCGATCTTGCTTTGGATGAAGGTAAATATAGATTCTATGCCTTGGCCGAGATTTTCGGCGACGACCAGCCAGGACACATGAAAGTACAGGCTGATGCCGAGGGCAAACAGCAGCAGCAATAACAAGGTGGCTCCGGTGAAGCCAAAGGCGACAAATGCGCCATGCCCTATCAACTCTCCAAGGACGCCTCCCGGCGCGCGCGGCACCGGTGTTTTCAGGCTGTACATGCGCAGATACTCTATGCCCATGCTGCCTGCCAGCAGCAAGGCGAAACCGGCGGCTTGTATAAACTTTTCGTATTGATGCTCAGGCTCGCCTGTTGTTTCTACGACAAGGCGCTTGGTAAGTTGCCGGTAGTCCTTCCAGACCATACGTAATAAGGCAATACACAACCACCATGCAGACAAGCCAAAAATGAATAATAATAAATCGGCAATCCAGGCACCCACGCGACCGCCGATGTTGTGAATTTGCGGTACCACACTGGCATGCGACCAGCCTGGGTCAAGCTTTGCATAGCTGACCAGAATCAGTATCAAATAAACACTAAGAGCAGCAACGACAATCCAGCGTGCTTCGGTCAGAAGCACGACGACACGGCTTGGCAACGGTTGCGCAGGGGCAGTAGTACGCTTGCGTGTGTAGGCTTCGTTAGTAGTAGTCATAAATCTTGGAAGGAAAAGCCACACAAAGAGTTTCAAAACGGTGACAAGATAGCATGTAAGGGGGGTACTCGCCAATCAGACTAATCCTACGGGCAATATTTCTCCTGGAATAGAGGCCAGATTCCGCTTCGGGGCGTGGCTGTAGCAAGTCTCAATGGGCGTATTCGTCTATAATCTCACCCTGCTCCGATCCGCGCCAATAGATTTAGCCGTTTACTTGAAATTTTGTGTTCCGGCACTACTTTTATTAACGCATCAGGATAAAAATTACGCTGTCTTACTCTTTGCTTTAGCTTATTACTCAGGTTTCCTATGTCCACTCCTAAACATGCCCACGTCTTGATTCTTGGTTCCGGTCCTGCTGGTTATTCTGCAGCGGTATATGCCGCCCGCGCCAATCTGAAGCCCGTACTGATCACCGGTGTAGAACAAGGCGGTCAGTTGATGACCACGACGGATGTGGAAAACTGGCCGGCCGACCCTATGGGTGTGCAAGGTCCGGAGCTGATGCAGCGTTTTTTGCAGCATGCCGAGCGTTTCAATACAGAAATCATTTTTGACTACATTCATACTGCCAAGCTGAATGAGAAGCCTATCCGTTTGATCGGCGACCAGGGTGAATACACTTGCGATTCCTTGATTATCGCAACCGGCGCATCGGCGCAGTACCTGGGCCTGGCGTCTGAGCAGGCTTTCATGGGCAAAGGCGTGTCCGCCTGCGCTACTTGCGACGGTTTCTTCTATCGCGGCAAGGAAGTAGCAGTAGTCGGCGGTGGTAATACCGCAGTGGAAGAAGCGCTCTACCTGTCCAATATTGCCAGCAAGGTAACAGTCATCCACAGGCGCGAGAAATTCCGCGCTGAAGCGATCCTGATTGACCGCCTGATGGCAAAGGTTGCCGAAGGCAAGATCGAAGTCAAATGGAACCACACGCTGGACGAAGTGATCGGTGATGACTCCGGCGTGACCGGCATCAAGATCAAATCCAGCAAGGACGATAGTGTGACGGATATTTCCTTGCATGGCGTGTTCATTGCGATCGGCCACAAACCAAACACCAGCATTTTTGAAGGCCAGCTGGATATGCATAACGGCTACATCAAAACCAAAACCGGCCTGGAAGGTATGGCTACTGCAACCAATATCCCTGGCGTATTTGCCGCCGGCGACGTGCAGGATCATGTATATCGCCAGGCAATCACCAGCGCCGGAACAGGCTGTATGGCGGCACTGGATGCACAGCGTTTCCTGGAAGAGTAATTAAACCGCTTTTCCGAAACCATCATGTCTTCGTTGAAGAACTTTGCTGACCTGAAGCATCTGGGTCAGCAGCTCAAGCAGCAGGAAGAAGTTCGCCTGCGTGAGCAGGCCGAACGGCTCAAACGCGAAAAGCAGGCGAAGATCGAGGCCGATATTTTCAGGCAAAGTATCGGCCAGGTTGAACCGCTAAAAACGGCACAAAAGCACGTTGCCGCCATTCCCCGTCCAGAACCTATCGCTTATCAGCATCTGGCGGATGAACGCGCGGCGCTGCACGAATCCCTGTCGGACGAATTCGATGCCGACTCCCTGCTCGATACCGACGGCAATCTCAGCTACACACGCCCAGGCGTGGGTGCCGACGTGGTCAGGAAGCTGCGTAAAGGAAGTTGGGTCATCCAGGCGCAGCTTGATCTGCATGGCTTGCGGCGTGATGAGGCCAGGGAAAGCCTGGGCGAGTTCCTGCGTAAATGCAATCGCAACGGTGTGCGTTGCGTGCGTATCATTCATGGCAAGGGATTGGGCTCCGTGAACAAGGAGCCGGTACTGAAGCAAAAAGTGAAGAACTGGCTGATACAGAAAGATGAAGTATTGGCTTTCAGCCAGGCCACCGCAGCCGATGGCGGCTCCGGTGCGCTGATCGTTCTGCTGAAGAGCAGCCTGCCCTGATCTCTACCGCCAGGTTCCTAGTTGCGGAACTTGGCATCCTTGGTAATCATCGTCATATCGACATACTTCGAGCCATTGTGATTGGTCGGTGAAAAACCGACATCGAATCCACCCACATCAAAGTTCGAAGGATTGATCGATTCCAGCGATGAAATCAGTTTCTCGCGCGTCAGGTTGCGGCCGGAGCGCTTAAGACCCTCGACAAATACCTTGGCTGCCAGAAAACCTTCCAGGCTGGAGAAATTCAGGTCTTTCACGCCGGCTTTTTGCATTACCTTGGTGTATTCGCTGACCACGGGAACTGCGCCATGCCAAGGGAAAGGCACTACCTGCGAAATCACGATGCCGGGGCCGTCATTGCCCAGCGCATCAGCCAGTGCCTGGCTACCGACGAAGGAGACGTTATAAAACTGGCCGGTGTAGCCGGATTTACGCATTTCCTTGATAAATGCAGCACAAGAAGCATAGGCACTGATCTGTATGATCACGTCCGGACGCTTAGGCAGCAATTTGCTCACCGCCTTGCCAACGTCCACGCTATTGCGCTCAACGGTGGCTGTATCCACCATCTGCACGTTCATTTTCTTCAGCGCGCGTTCTACGCCCGCCAGACCCGCTTTGCCATAGGCATCGTTCTGGTAGAAAACGGAGATGTTTTTCATGCCCGTGCGCACCAGGCGCTCTACCAGGTGTTCTGTCTCGTCGAAATAGCTGCCGCGGATATTGAATATCTGGCGGTTGAATGGCTCACGCAAGGACTGCGCACCGGTGAAAGGCGCAAAGAACGGTACCTTGGCCTGGGTAAAAATGGGTAGCGCCGCATTGCTGGTCGGCGTGCCTACATAGCCGAACAAGGCAAAGACTTCATCGCTGTCCACCAGCTTCTTGGTGTTGGCAGCGGCCAGATCCGCCTCGTACTTGTCATCCATGGTGCGGATTTCTATCTTGCGGCCGAATACGCCACCTTGTGAATTCACCTGGTCAAAGTACGCTTTGGCACCCGCATGCAACTGGATTCCCAACTGAGCAGCAGGACCTGAAAATGCGGCTGACTGGCCGAGGGTGATTTTTTGTTCGGTGACTCCAGGCTCAGACCACGCAGATGACATTGAGGCGACAGACAGAATTGCTGCCAAGACTGAAGAAAGATAAATACGACGATTCCACATGGGCTTACCTGTTTTGAATATTTGATGCTTGGGGTTGCTGATTGTTGTCGCAAACCGGCCCTGGTGTGCCTGGCCGGCTGCGTCAAGAGGCTGCGGAGGCCGCAGCACTAAAACTTGATGATCGGATTGCTTATTGATTACGTATTGATTGCTTATGCACTAGTCGCGGGCTTATACCGCATGCTTAAACCGCAAACCTGTTAGACAGCATCCTGGCCGGTTTCACCGGTACGTATGCGTACTACCTGTTCGACATTTTGCACAAAAATTTTGCCGTCACCGATTTTTCCAGTATGCGCAGCCTTGATGATGGCGTCGACCACGTGCTCGCAGATATTGTCGGCTACAACTACTTCCACCTTGATTTTAGGCAGGAAGTCGACCACATACTCAGCGCCACGATACAGCTCTGTATGACCCTTCTGGCGACCAAAGCCTTTTACTTCAGTAACGGTAAGGCCGGTGACGCCTACATCAGCCAGGGCTTCACGGACTTCATCGAGCTTAAACGGTTTGATAACAGCAGTAATTTGCTTCATGGTAACTCCTTTATTGATATTTTAACGTTCATTTGTCATTTTATCTCGATAAAAATCCATTTCATTAATGTTTTCTTAATATAAATGACCTCAATGACCGCTTTAATCTGAACTTAATTTGTCAAAATACAGTGTTTTCCTCTTTTCCGGCTGAATTGTCTCCAGTGGCATTAATCCGGAATGTTGGCGAGATCTTTTACCCATACGATGGATTCAGAGTCGCTAGGTGCCCGCCAGTCTCCGCGTGGCGACAAGGAGCCCCCCGTTCCCACTTTTGGTGAGTTCGGCACGCAAGAGCGCTTGAACTGGCTGTTCCCGAAAAATCGTTTTACGAAAATTCCCAGGTTGTTCTTAATTTCCGATAAGGTGTATTCATTACGGACGACATGCTCATCGTTAGGCCAGCGCCCTGCTTCCTTGTCCTTCCATGCCGAGAATGCGAGAAAGGCGACCTTGGAAGGGCTGAAACCATAGCGCAAGATGTAGTACAGATTAAAATCCTGCAACTCATACGGGCCGATGACGTCTTCGGTTTTTTGCTCCGGCTTGCCATTGGCTTTGCCTGGAACCAGTTCAGGGCTGATATCGGTATTCAGGATATTCAACAGTACGTCTGAACCGGAGTCGCCGACTACACCGGATTCGGCGACCCATCTGACCAAGTGTGAAATCAGGGTTTTGGGAACGCTGGCATTGACGTTGTAATGCGACATATGGTCACCCACGCCGTAGGTGCACCAGCCCAGGGCCAGCTCGCTCAAGTCTCCGGTGCCGATCACAATCGCGTGATTGAAGTTTGCCAGTCTGAACAGGTGGCTGGTCCTCTCCCCGGCCTGCACATTCTCAAACGTGATATCGAATTTTTCTTCGCCAGACGCATAGGGATGCCCCAGGTCCTTCAGCATTTGTATGCAGCTTGGGCGGATATCGATTTCTTCTGCGGAGCAACCGACGACCTGCATCAGTTGCTTGGCCTGGTTCAGCGTGCGTTCGCTGGTGGCAAATCCCGGCATCGTATAAGCCAGGATATTGGCGCGCGGAAGGTTCAGCCTGTCCATGGCTTTTGCGCACACCAGCAATGCGTGCGTGGAGTCTAGCCCCCCGGAGACGCCAATCACGAGCTTGGAGATGTTACTGGCCGACATGCGCTGCACCAGTGCCTGCACCTGGATGTTATATACCTCAGTACAACGTTCGTCACGCCGCCGGACGTCTGACGGCACATATGGAAAGCGCTCGACATTCCTTGCCAGCGGCAAGGGCTGATCCAGCGGCAGCGCCA
Source organism: Parundibacterium terreum (assembly GCF_014636315.1). Classification (GTDB taxonomy): domain Bacteria; phylum Pseudomonadota; class Gammaproteobacteria; order Burkholderiales; family Burkholderiaceae_D; genus Undibacterium; species Undibacterium terreum. The sequence continues at coordinate 164,497 of NZ_BMED01000001.1, forward strand.
AATAAAAGCGCACGACATCAAACTTGGCGACTTCATCTGCATGCCGACGCACCGACTGGCCAAAGGTCGTCTGCCGCATCCTTTCACGCGACAGCCTTTCCAGATCGATGTCGGCGTAGATGATATGGGAGTGATCCAGGAAACGCTCCGACTCCGCCAGCAGTTCGCCATTCTCATAAATCAATGCCTGGCCATCCCAGGCCATGTCGGTTGACGATTCGCCCTTGCCTGCCGACGTGTATAAATAGGCCGACAGGCAGCGCGCAGATTGCTGTCCAACTAGCTGATGGCGGTAGCCGGCCTTGCCTACCACGACGTTGGATGCCGAAAGATTGACCAGCACGCTGGCGCCGGCAAGTGCTGCAAAGGAGGACGGCGGTATCGGCACCCACACATCTTCGCAAATCTCTACGTGGAAGCGGAACAGCGGCAGGTCGGCGATTTCAAACAGCAAGGAGCTGCCAAACGGGACGAGCTCCCCAAGCAAGGAAATTTCTGTTACCAAGGCGCAGTCAGCGGCACTGAACTGGCGGGCTTCATAAAATTCGCCGTAATTGGGCAGATAGCTCTTCGGTACCACGCCCTGTATATGGCCGCCGGCAACGACGACGGCACAATTGAATAATTGATGTTCTATCCGTAGCGGCAGGCCGACTATCATGGCAATGGATAATTGCTCAGATGCCGCGACGATGGATTGCAGAGCCGTTTCGCAGGCATCCAGCAAGGCGCGCTGGTGAAAAAGATCATCGCAGGTGTAGGCTGACAGGCCTAGCTCAGGAAAGGCCACCAGAGCCGCACCCTGCTGTTGAGCCTGCTGCGCCAGCCTTATCGTCTCAGCGGCGTTGAAATCGGGATCTGCTATCCTGCAATTCGGAATCGCCACGGCGACGCGGGCGAAATCATGGGAATAAAGATTGCTAAATAATTTTTTCATCAAAATCTTCCGTACGTTACGGCTATATGTGCCGCTGTCCAATACTTAAATACTTACATTGCGCCCGGCATCCTGAAATTCCGGCATGGATGCTTGCAAGAGTTGCCTCAACCAGCGTTCTAATCCAACGCTCCAATAAGTTTTTTGCGTTTTTGCGTAAAATGAGCCTGGGCTTTATTTGTATCAAGAAGCCAGGATGTCAGCCTGAGTTTAACAAATGGCCGGAGCAGTCTCGCATCACCCGACGGTTTCCGGCGCCGGTATCACGTAAATTATAATGAATCTTACTTCGAATTCCGCTGCGGACCGCAATTCTGACCTGCCCCATTATCGCATGCGCATCCTTTCTTCCTTGTCCGAAATCGGGCAGGAGCAGTGGGACGGACTGCTGGCAACGCAGCAGGAAAGCAATCCCTTCCTGTCCTATGCATTTTTGCACGCGCTGCATGATTCTGGTTCCGCCAGTGCAAAGACGGGCTGGCGGCCGGTGTATCTGACACTATGGAACCAGGATCAGCTTGCCGCAGCGATGCCACTTTATGAGAAATCGCACTCTTATGGTGAATATGTGTTTGATTGGGCCTGGGCGGATGCCTACCAGCGGCATGGCCTGAACTACTATCCAAAGCTGCTTTCTGCAGTTCCGTTTACTCCGGTGAGCGGCGTGCGCTTGCTGGCCGTTGACCAAAGCGCCCGAGACTTGTTGTTGCAAGCTCTATGTACACTGCAGGAGTCCAGCGGAATATCTTCCACGCATGTGTTGTTTCCCACGGAGGCCGAAGCCGCACAGTTCAGCGCATCGGGATTTTTGTTGCGTACCGGCGTGCAGTTTCACTGGGTGAATCAGGGCTATCGGGATTTTGAACATTTCCTGGCTACGCTGGAGCAAAAGAAGCGTAAGAATATACGCGCTGAACGCCGCAAGGTGGCCGAGGCCGGTGTCGATTTTCGCCACGTGGCCGGGGCCGACATGACGGAGGCGGACTGGCATTTTTTCAAACGCTGCTATGACCATACCTATTCCGATCACTATTCGACGCCTTACCTGAATCGGGAGTTCTTCCTGAGCATAGGCAAGACTATGCCGGACAATATCCATCTGATTTTTGCACAAAAAAATGGCAAGCCCATTGCTTCTTCCTTGTTGATACATACGCAGGAAACAGTCTATGGCCGTTATTGGGGCGCGCTGGAGCATGTCCCCTGCCTGCATTTTGAAACAGCGTATTACCAGGCGATAGAGTTTTGCATTGCCAAAGGCATTCAGGTATTTGAAGGCGGAGCCCAGGGCGAGCACAAGATGGCCCGCGGTTTCCTGCCGCAGAAAACCTATTCGGCGCATTGGCTGGCGCATGAAGAGTTTGCCAATGCGGTTGCGGTCTTCCTGCAGCGGGAGGCTGGCGGCATGGAAGATTACATCAGTGAACTTAATGAGCGTGCCCCTTACCGGAAATAGCGATAAATCATCCTGGTTGTCGCCGGAAAAGCAAAGGAATAATCACGGATGTTGGGACAGTTATATCTGCTTACATTTTTCTTGGATGGCGCACTGCTTTGATGCACGGAAAAACTTGAAATTATCATCAAGGCAAGGCATCCTGTCACGATATGCAAAATACCACTCCGCCTACAATACCTACCTCCCCTGGCTTGACCAAGCGCCGGGTCGGCAGGTTTTACCTGACCAGCGAACTTGGCAAGGGCTCTAACGGCGCAGTGTTTCTTGGACACGATCCGGTGATCGACCGAGATGTCGCGATCAAGACGCTGAGCCTGACCAGCACACCCGGGCTTGCCGAAAAAAAACAGCGTGAACAGCAGTTTATCAATGAGGCGCGTGCCGCAGGCCGCCTTTCCCATCCGAATATCGTGACGATCTATGACGCCTCCAGTGAAGGCGGAACGACTTTTATTGCGATGGAGTTCCTGCAGGGGCAGGATTTACGTGAAGCACTGGCAAGCGGGCGCCGTTTTGAGAGCCTGGAGACGGCCAATATCGTCAGCAAGGTCGCCGGTGCGTTGGCCTATGCGCATGAAAATGGCGTGATTCATCGGGATATCAAGCCTGCCAATATTTTCATCCTGCCGAATAACCAGCCCAAGGTCGTGGATTTTGGTATCGCGCGGGCACCGAACCGCATCCTGTCCGACCAGGCTAATCCCGAGCAGACCCTTTTTAACAACAATATCCTCGGCACGCCTAACTATATGTCGCCAGAGCAGGCACTTGGACAGCAGGTTACTGCCGCGACGGATGTATATTCGCTGGGCGCGGTCATGTATGAAATGCTGACGCAGCAAAAGCCGTTTCAGGGACAGAATATTGATAAGTTGCTACAGCAGATCGCGCATAAAACGCCAAAATTTCCTTCCGAGCTGAGCTCGAACATACCGGTTGCGCTATCCAATATTGTCATGAAGGCGATGCAGAAAGACCCGGCGGATCGTTATGCCAGTGCTGCAGAAATGGGAGAGGCGCTGGATAAGTTTCTGGAGCGGGACAAGCGCCTGAAGAGAAAACGTGGCCGCCCATCTGACAGCCTTGCGACGGATATACAGGAGCAAGCACCGGAACGCGGCACCCTGTTCTGGCTGAGTTGTGCCGCAGTGGTTGTCGCTGTGCTGGCGGTGACGGCCAATTTTTGGTTAAAGATTGTCCCTCACTGAGCTTGCCCAAAAAGAGATCTGAAAAAAACAAAAAGGCACAATTTCTTGTGCCTTTCTTATTTCAGACTGCTGAGCCTATTGAGGCTTAAGCCGGAGTCTTTTTGTAGTTTTCTACGCCAGCCAGAATTTCATCCTTGGCTTCCTCAGGGCCGCCCCAGCCTTCGATTTTGACCCATTTGCCTTTTTCCAGATCTTTGTAGTGTTCAAAGAAATGCTGGATCTGGCGCAGGCGCAGTTCGTTCATGTCTTCCGGTTTTTGCCAGTGGGTATAGATAGGCAGGATTTTGTCGACAGGCACCGCCAATACTTTGGCGTCGTTGCCGGCTTCGTCAGTCATCTTCAGCACGCCGATAGGACGGCAGCGGACCACAACGCCTGGGATCAGCGGGAACGGTGTAATGACCAGCACGTCCACCGGATCGCCGTCGCCTGCTATGGTTTGCGGCACATAGCCGTAGTTGCACGGATAATGCATTGCTGTACCCATGAAACGATCAACGAAGATCGCGCCAGTTTCCTTGTCAACTTCATATTTGATCGGATCGGCATTCATAGGGATTTCAATAACGACATTGAAATCAACTGGCAGGTCGCGGCCGGCAGGAACGTTATTCAAGCTCATGTTGCTCTTTCAAAATGGAGAACGGAATTTAGTGGGCTAAATTATAGCCGTTTTCACTTGGGGATTGTGCATTGCAATAGGGGAAGACTTGCTTATTTCATCAGTTTTTACAGCGCATACTGATGAAATAAGCGGTTCTTGGAGGAGACTACAAAGTCGTTGCGACAGCGCACTGACGATAATGGAAGGCCGCTTCTTCTGCTTGTCCCAGCGCCTCATGCATCTGCGCCAGCTTCAAATTGGCCTCGCGCACGGTGCGAGGTTCCAATGCATCGGATAGTGCTTGCTCCATATGCCTTTGCGCTTTACCCCACAGTTTTTGCTTGAAGCACAGGACGCCCAGCGTCAGTGCCAACTCGGGGTCGGTAGGCCGGTTCTGCGCCCATTGTTCGCAATTCTCTATCTGGGCCAGCAAGGCGGCAGAGCCTTCCGAGGCCGCTGCGCCGCGATAGGCGCGCAACAAACGGGTATCCCATTCTTCAGCCAGTGCTTTTTCCACCACGCTGCGCGCTTCGTCATGCAGACCTCTGTCATTGAATGCGATTGCTGCACAATAGGCGACAAAAGCAATCTTGCGGTCGGCCGCCGGTATTTCATACCATACCCGGCGCACTGATTCTGCATCGTGCCCATGTTCTTTCAACATGTCTTCATAGGCCAATTCGCGCAGGCGGTTCGATAGTGCCGGATGCAATGCCTTATGCTTGTCCAGCGTGCGCACCAGTTTCAACACTTCCGGCCATCTTTTTGCCTGCTGGTTGGCTTTCAAGGCCCAGCGCAGTACTTGTATATGGCGAGTGCCGCTTGCGTTCAGTTCCTTGACGGCCTCCAGAGCCTGGTCGGATTTATGCTCGTCCACCAGCAATTCCGTCATGCTGACCAGCCGTGCGGTTTTATGCAGCGGATCATGTTCTATGCTGGCAAACCAGGAGTCGCGGCGTTCGAACTGGCTCATGTGATGCGCCGCGCGTGCGCCTATCAATGAGGCGACGCCGGCATTTTCGGGCAATTCGGTCGCACGCAATGCAGCTTTCTCGGCATGGCCGAAGCGGCCTTCAAACAATGACTTCAAGGCTTCTCTCAATGCCTTGTTGCCATCGCGCTCGCGCTTGTTTTGTCTGTATGCAGCGACCTTGCGCGGCATTTTTTGCGTGGTGACAATGGCCCGGATAAACAGGTAGGCCAGCACGAACAACACCAGCGCCAGGAACAGGAAGAAGTTGAGCGACAGGTCCAGCCTGTAAGGCGGATAAAACAGTACCACGTTGCCGGGGTTATAGCGCGTACCCATCGCCAATCCCACCGCCAGCGCAAAGATAATCAGAAGCCGAATAAATAAACGCATGCTTATGGCTTCACTTTGTAGTTGCGAACGGCATTCAGGCTGTCCGATAGCGTAGGCATTTCTATGGACAGGTTGCTGCTCTGTACCTGCCTCAGCAAGGCTTGCACCATCTGGGTTTGCTTTGCTCTGGTGTCAAAGTATTTGTTGATGGCATCCTGGGCCGCAATCATGTCGCTGCGGAAGGTGCTCTCATTGCGCGATAACAGCGCCAGGCGTGCATTCAGCAAGCGCAGCTTCAGGTTCTCGCGTGCAAAATAGCCTTGGCTGGGAGTCAGCAACAAGGCGTCCGGCGTTTCTACGTTGCGAACGCGCACCAGTTGCCTGACTTCGCCCAACATTTCAGTGTAAAAACTCTGCCACGCATCTTGCGCGCGCATGGACCAGGTATTTTCCGGGATGTCTTCCGGTGTTGGGTTTTTGGTGTTCTTGCTGCTTTTTGCATTAGGGTTGGACTTCGGCAGCACGCGCAGCGGCGCCTTCGGCGGCGTGGCGCTGACGACCGATTTTTCATCCGACCACAGCGGGATATGGTCTACCTGGGTGATGACACTGTCCAGACGCAGCGCAATGCCGGTCAAATCCAGCGCCGGCAAGGCTTTCAGCCTTTCAATATCCTTGGCAATTGCGCGCCGCATGACGATGAATTGCGGTTTATCCGATTTTGCCAGACGGCTATCGGCATTTTGTAGGGCAATCAGTGCACCCTGCACATTGCCTGCCAACTGCAATTGCTGGCTGGCAGTGGACAACACCTGTTCTATTTCCGCCAGAGCCCAGTCATCCCGGTTGCGGGACAGCTCCTGATACAGTTGTTCCAGCGCCAGTTGCTGGCTGGTGGCCTCCTGTTGCTTGCCTTCCAGTAGGATGACCTTGGCCTGGATTTCCTTGGTGCTTTCCTGCACGGTCTTGGCCAGTATCTTGGTTTCGCTGCTGGCTGTATCTGCACTTTGCAGGCGACGAGCGACCTCTTCGCGCAAACTGCTGATTTGCGAATGCGAATACCACCAGCTTGCGCCCAGCAATATGGCCAATACGCCTGATAAGGCATAGGCAGGCAGGATCAGCGGTGCTTTTGGGGTAGGCACGGAGTAAGCAGGAGGAACGGTCTGCTGGACGGGAATTTCTGTCGAATTGACCGTTGATACGGTGCCGGGGGGTGATTGCTGTTCAGTCATAGGCAAGATTGTAACGCGACAAGCAGGTTTTCGTCGCCTGAAGCTGTCAATGTAATTGATTGGAAGCCCAGGGACTGTGCGGTTTCTGCAATGCGGATATGGGGGACGATCAAATGCTGCTGTTGCATTTTTGCCACGGCGTCATCCCCGCGCTGCTCTTCGGCTAATTTTTTTGCCCATGCCAGCAGCGTGCGCAGGGCTTCAGAGCTGGTCACGATCCAGTCATTTTCTGTGGACAGCATTGATAATAAGCGTTGCTGGCGTGCTGCAGTAAACTTCGGAGCCACCCGGCGATAGGCCGCCACCTGGCTGACAGGTATGCCCTGCTCCCTGAGTGCATCCGCCAGCAGTTCGCGACCGCTTTCTCCCCGTATGATCAAGACCTTGCCCGCCTGCAGCGTTGGCAGATCCAGCACTTCGAGCAGGGTTTCCGAGTCGGTGCGCTCTGCATCAACGGGGCTGTATATCCTGGCATTGGTGTCGGTGAGGCCATGGACAGCCAATGCCGCCCTGCTGCCTGCGCCCATTACTCCTATGCTGGTGCCCGCCGGCCAGCTTTTGATGCGGGAAAAGACTGCATCGATGGCATTCGGGCTGACAAAGGCGACCAGCGCATATTGATCCAGCGTTACCAATACAGCATCCAGCGCACTACTGTCGGCCAGTGGATGTATTTCCAGCAAGGGAAACTCTTCCGCAATGCGGCCCATTGCTGCAATTTTCTGCGCTAGCGGCGCAGCCTGACTGGCCGGCCGTGTAATAACGACGGCTTTATCGCGCTTGTTCATGGTGGCCTTGCATTAATCCGGTGTCAGCTTGCTCGAAACGATTAACGATACACACTAAGCGTTCAATCGGCGGCCTCGGCAGCCTCTGCCTTGCAAGCGGCCAATATCCCATCAGCATCCTGGTTCGACAAGGCGGCCGCAACCTGCTCCCCTAATCCGAGCGGGTCATTGGCCGCGCCAGTGACCTCGGCTTTTGCAATGCGCTTGCCGTCCGGCGTTGCAACCATTGCGCGCAAATGCATCTGCCCTTGTTCTATCGTAGCGAATGCCGCCAGCGGAATCTGGCAACTGCCTCCGAAGGCTTTCGAGACGGTGCGCTCAGCGCTCACGGCCTGGTCCGTTGCTTCATGATTTAGCGGCGCCAGCCACGCCAGAAGTTCCGGCCTGCCGGCGGGAATTTCGATTGCCATCGCACCCTGCCCGGCAGCCGGCAAGCTTTGTTCTGGCTCCAGATAAGCGCGGATTCTTTCCGGGAGGCCCAGGCGTTTCAGGCCGGCAGCGGCAAGGATGATGGCCGCGTAGTCGCCCTGGTCCAGCTTCCTGAGACGCGTATCCAGATTGCCCCTTAAAGGCCGAATCACAAGCTTGGGATAGCGCGCCGCGATAAGTGCCTGCCTGCGCAGGCTACTGGTACCCACCACGGCTCCGTCCGGCAATTCATCCAGTCCGGAAAAGTCATTGGAAACAAAGGCGTCGCGCGGATCTTCGCGTTCCAGCACAGCGGCCAGCGCGAAGCCTTCCGGCAAGTCCATAGGAACGTCTTTCAGCGAGTGTACGGCCAGATCGGCACGCCCTTCCGCCATGGCCGTTTCCAGCTCTTTGACAAATAGGCCCTTGCCGCCCACTTTGGACAGCGCTTTATCCAGTATCTGGTCGCCGCGGGTGGTCATGCCAAGAATTTCGATATGGCATGCGGGATAAAGTGTAGCAAGTTTGTCCCTGACATGCTCTGCCTGCCACATGGCAAGGCGGCTTTCGCGGGAGGCGATAATTAATTTGTTTGGAGCGGATGCGTTCAAAACTGTCTCTCTGCTGATATGAAATGCGGCTGTTTTGCGCTTATTGCGCTCTATGGCAGCCAGTCAAAGCAGATTTTATCATGCGTGCAGAGGTGCAACGCGCCCAGGTGTATTGCAGCGAGAGGAATTGAATCAATAAGCCTTCCTGACCAGGGCGCTTTGCAAAAAATTATTGAGGCAATACTGGAAAGCATCTGCCTGTTCCAATGGAGCCCATTGGGCGGCGTTGGGCAAACTGATAAATTCCACCTTGTCCGCGCCGGTCAGGCCGAACGAATGTTCTTCTATTGCATGGCGCTGCGGATCGTCTTTGCCTGCGATAAATAGCGCGGGCACTTTGACCTTGCCAGGCCTTGGGGCCAGATCCATGCTTCGGATTGCCCGGCAGGCCCGGATAAAGCCCAGTTTGTCCGTGCTTTTGATCAAACGGCTGATGCGGGACATGGGCTCAGGGTGGCGTTTCCGGAAATCCGGTGTAAACCATGTTGTCAGGAAACCGTCCACAAGCCCTTCCATATCCTGTGCCTCAGCCGCCGCAATCCTGTCGTCCCATTGTTGCAGGTCATGCACGGATCCTGTCGTGCTGACCAGGGTCAGCGAGTTCAGTCTTTGCGGGTATTTCAAGGCGAACGATTGGCTGATCATGCCGCCTAGAGATATCCCTACTATATGCGCACTGCCAATATGCAGCGCATCCATGATTGCGAGCAGATCCCCGGCGAGTAAATCCACCGTGTAGCTGTCGGCGTTCATGGGAGCATAATTGCCGCTCTTCCCATGCCCCCGGATGTCGTAACGCAGGACCCTGAAACGTTTTGCCAGTTGTTTCGCATGGGACGTCCAGACTGTCATGTCTGTCGCCAGTGAATGGATCAGGACCAGCCACGGCCCGTGACCATCCACTGTGTAGTGCATCAGGTGGCCATTCAAGAACTTTTTGGTAGTCAAGCGCCGCATTGTTTCTCTCTCGGACAGCAATGACAGGATGGTTTGGAGATGTTCATCCAGTTACCACGTGTAGGCGGCTTTTGCATAGTAATAGCGGCCATTAAACCCATATGGTGAAAATGTGCTGTAAGGCAGTGTTCCGGAAAGGCTGTTGGCAGCAATCAATTTGTCGGGATATTTGTCGGTCAGGTTATCTACGCCAGCGGTCAAGGTCCATTTGCCGAAACGATAATTTGCCGACGCATCCAGCACCCAGTTGGCGCTGAAGGTTTGGTCTATGGTCGGATCGTTCTGCGGCGAGGTGAACTTGCCATAACGCGTTGCGAGACCATGCACGCCCCAATTGCTGAAAGCATAGTCTGCTCCCAGGCTCAACTTGTCTTTGGGAGCAGCGACAGTGGCCCGGTTAATAGTCTGCCGGTCTATGAGTGTCAGCTTGTTTTGCGTCAGCACGGCAGGATTTGCCGCGATGCTGCTGACACTGGTGTCGTTATAGTTGTAGCCCAAAGTCAGCGCCAGCCGGTCGGCATTGGATAGTTTGAACTGGTAGGTACTGACAATATCGACACCGCGCGTGCGGGTGTCCAGTGCATTGGTGAAGTAGCGCGCCGCGCCGACCAAGACTCCCTGGCTCGCCAGCGTTGCTTGCAACGAAGCAGGCAGAACCAGATTGCCGGAATAGAGAATCCGGTTGTCGATGTTAATCTGGTACAGGTCCACGCTGGTGGAGAAATTTTGTATAGGCTGGATGACTGCGCCGACACTGTAATTGTGTGATTTTTCAGCTTCCAGCGGCTTGGCCCCAAGCGCTTTTGCCGCTGCGGTGTTGACACCGAAAGTGCCGGTATCGATCAATTGCTGGCCTACATTAGGCAAAGTCAGGATATTGGTGGTGGTAATCGTGTAATTCTGCTGTGCCAGCGAAGGCGCGCGGAATCCCGTAGAAACAGCCGCGCGGAACGCGAGTGCCTTATTGACTTCATAGCGGGCAGACAGCTTGCCGGAGGTCACACTGTCGAAGTCGCTGTAATTTTCAGTCCGCAAGGCAAAAGAAGCGCTGAGCTGCTTGCTGAATTCAGTTTCCAGGCTGGCGTAAATTGCCGTGCTATGCCTGTCATTGCTGCCGGCGTTGCTAGGCTGGAAGCCGGAAAAACCCTGCGCGCCCGAGCCAGAGTAAGAAGCTGCCTCCCCGGCGCTGATTTCATATTTCTCGCGCTTGGCCTCCGCACCCAGGGCCAAAGTCACCGGCGCCGGCAACCAGGCAAAATCAAACTCCTTGGCGGCATCAAAATTGAGCAGAGTTTGAGAATTTTTCAGTTTTCCATCATGAAAGCGGGTAGGACTGGTAGCGCCCAGGCTCAGATTGACGGTGTTGGCGATGTTCAGGTCAAACGTATTGGAGCCATAGTTGACGCTGGCATCCCAGCGCCAGCCGTCAGCCCTGCCCCGTACGCCAGCGACGATATTCACATCGTCGCTAGTGCTTTGCTCTACAGGAAGAAAACCCTGCGGATACAGGCTGGAGCGCAGCGTGGTGCCGGTTGTCGTTGTATAAGCGGTGCGCCATGTAGCGGCAACGTCGCTGTTTCTGCGGCTGGCATTGGCGAAACCATACAATTCCACATCATCCGTTAATTGCAAGGCGCCATTTAGTCCAAAGCTGGTTTGCCTTGATTTGGGATCGCCCTGCACCTGCGTTACCAGGCCATATAAAGGCTCGGCTTTGTTGCGGAAGTCGGCGCCGGCCCGATTGGTTTGTTCCTGATTGCGCTGTTCCAGCGTGAAGCGCAGCCATCCTTTGTCGGTGAGGGCAACCCCAAAATTGGCACTCAGGCTGCCTTGCGCGCCATCCCCCTTGTCGTATTGTCCCAGGCTACCCTGGATTTCTCCTCCGGAGGTACCCTTCTTCAAGATGATATTGATGACGCCGGCAATCGCATCAGATCCATACTGGGCGGCCGCACCGTCGCGCAATACTTCTATCCTGTCGATCGCTGCGAGTGGAATCGTGTTCAAATCTGCCGGAGCAGATCCACGGCCAGCGGCACCGCTGACATTAACGACGGCGGTGGTGTGCCAGCGTTTGCCGTTGACCAGCACCAGGGTCTGGTCGGGCGATAATCCGCGTAGCTGGGCAGTTCGGACTGCGGAAGAGGCATCTGCAACCGCGGGACGGGGAAAGTTAAGCGAAGGCAGCAAGCGGCTCAGTACGGTCGCAAGCTCACTGGAGCCGGTGCTCTGCAGGTCTTTGCTGGTCAGCACATCAATTGGCGCCTCGGAATCCGAAACGGTACGTTTGACGGTGCGCGTGCCGGTCACTATCACGGTATCACCTTGATTTTTATCGGATTCCTGAGCCCACGCCGCTTGCTGAATACCTAACGTAGAGGCGATGGCGACGGCTAACAGCGATAGCGGATAATTTTTTCCTGCAGGTTTTCTTTGATGACGGATACTCATGAAATGCTTTTCCTTGGTCGATTTTGAAATGATCTTTGGAGACTCTGTTGAAGCCGGATCGCTTTGCTTATGAATGCTGAAACACTGGTGCCGATGATACGGACAGCCCAATGCCCGACAAACGAATGTTTTCGGCTATGCACATGCCGAAACCGGATATCAAGCTGTTAACTAAATGAATAAAGGGAGGCGGCTTGCGTAGAATGAATGGGCATTCAACTTGACAACCGAGCAAGCAAAAAGGCATGATGACGGGATGAACTCCGCGACCAAGACCAAATTTTCGATTTTGCAAGCCGTATATTGGCGCCTGGTATAAAACCGGACGGCAGACGAATCGCGATTTCTCCAGATTTCATTTCATAAAAATGCCGCCGTTCCCGAGCGGCATTTTTTATGCGCGAAGACATACACGATCAACATCAAGATCATTGAACAGCAGCATCACAGGAAACAACATGAGTGAACAGACTACTCCAGCGAATACTGCGAGCAATGCAGGCAGCAATGCAACCGGCAACGCAGCCAGCAATGTCCCCAGCGACAAGAACCACCTGATCCTGACTGGCGACCGCCCTACCGGACCATTGCATCTGGGGCACTTTGTCGGCAGCTTGCGCAATCGCGTCAAATACCAGAGCCAATACAAGCAGTTCATCATGCTGGCTGACGCCCAGGCGCTGACAGATAATATGGATGACCCTGCCAAAGTACATAACAATGTGCTGGAAGTGGCATTGGATTACCTCGCAGTGGGGATAGATCCGGCTCAATCGACGATCTTCATCCAGTCGCAGATTCCTGAACTGACGGAACTGACCTTCTATTACCTGAATCTGGTGACAGTTGCTCGCCTGGAGCGCAATCCGACCATCAAGCAGGAAATCCTGCTACGCAATTTTGAAAGGGATATTCCGGCAGGTTTCCTCACGTATCCCGTAAGCCAGGCAGCCGATATCACCGCTTTCAAGGCTAGCCTGGTGCCGGTCGGCGAAGACCAGATTCCGATGATAGAACAGACGAATGAAATCGTGCGCCGCTTCAACCGCCTGGCCAAGCGCGATATCCTGGTCGAAGCACAGGCTCTGGTCCCGGAAATCGGTCGCTTGCCCGGCATCGACGGCAAGGCCAAGATGAGCAAGTCCCTGGGCAACACAATCAACCTGGGCGCAACGTCGGCCGAGATCAAGGCTGCGGTCAAGATGGTTTATACCGATCCACTGCATTTGCGCGTAGAAGATCCAGGCCACCTGGAAGGCAATGTCGCGTTCATCTACCTGGATGCCTTCGATACCGACAAGGAAGGCCTGCAGGCGATGAAGGAACATTATGTGCGTGGCGGCCTGGGCGACGGCATGGTGAAAAAAAGGCTGGAAGGCATCTTGCAGGACATGCTGGCGCCGATACGCGAACGCCGCCAGGAATACGAAAAGGATCGCGGCCAGGTCTTGCAGATGCTGAAGCAAGGCACTGAAAGAGCGCGTGAAATTGCTGCGCGGACTACCGATGAAGTCAAAGCCGCAATCGGGCTGAAACACTTCTAAATTCACTGAATCAGAATCGGGCGCGCATTTGCAGCGCCCGTTTTTTTATTGGACACTTTATTATGCGGACATTTCCGTTCGTACTTCCCCGCTTGCAGACAGAGCGCCTGGAATTGCGCGCTATTGACAAAAGCGACATTGATGCACTGTTTGCGATCTTTGGCGACGTGCAAACCATGCGCTACTGGTCGCGCGGGCCGTATTCCTCTCCGGAAGAACTGCAATCCTATTTTGAGAAAACGGATCAGGCCTTTGCAGACAAGTCCCAGCTGAGATGGGGACTGGTGCGTCGTGGAAGTGAAGATGATCAGGTCATCGGCGTATGCAGCATGTACGCAATCGATTTAAATAACCTGCGCGCAGACATAGGCTATATCCTGAACCGCGAAATGTGGGGGCAAGGCTATATGCAGGAGGCTCTGGCCGCTATATTGGGTTATGCATTTGAAGTCATGGGCTTGCGCCGCATAGAAGCGGACATTGATCCCCGCAATGCTGCATCCATAGCGTCGCTGGAAAGACTGGGATTTCAACGGGAAGGCTTGTTGAAGGAACGCTGGCTGGTGAACGGCGAAATATCGGATTCCCTGATGATGGGTTTGCTGCGCTCGTCCTGGCCGCATTCTGCTGCCAAACCTTCGGTCTAAGCATTTCTTGGCCAAGATGTGGAAAACGCTCAACTTAATCCGCCCATGACGTCGCTATCCCTTGCCTCTGCGCGCGCGCTGCACCTTGCCGCGCAGGGTTTGCTGGCACCTCCGCGCGGCAAGGCCAGCAAGGAAAAAGTGCTCGCCAGTATACGCAATATGTCGGTGCTGCAGATTGATACTATCAATGTCGTCGCCCGCAGCCCCTATCTGGTGTTGTGGAGCCGGCTGGGCGATTATCGTCAGGAGTGGCTGGATGAGTTGCTGGCGGATGGCGCCCTCTTTGAATATTGGGCGCACGAAGCCTGCTTTTTGCCGATAGAGGACTACGGCCTGTATCGGCATCAGATGATTTCGCCGCAAGGGCTGGGCTGGAAATACAATCACAAATGGTTGGCTGATAATGCTGATTCTGTCGAGCAGATACGCAAGCATATCAAGCAAAATGGCGCGGCCCGCTCTGCTGATTTTGAGCGCAAGGATGGTAAAGCCGGCGGCTGGTGGGAGTGGAAGCCAGAAAAACGCTCGCTGGAGGTGTTGTTTACTACCGGCGAACTGATGGTGGCGCGCAGGCATAATTTTCAGCGTATCTACGATTTGCGCGAGCGTGTTCACCCGGCCTGGAAAGACAAGCGTGACCTGCGTCCGCAGTTGGATGGCCAGCGTGAACAGGTGTTGAAAGCCGTTCGTGCACTGGGCATCGCCAAGGCGAACTGGATCGCCGATTATTTTCGCATGGGCAAGCTCGATCCCAGCATCCAGGCCGCCGCACTGGCGGAGCAAGGCTTGCTGCTGACAGTGCAAGTGGATGGCTGGGACAAGCCGGCTTACGTACATCCGGATCACACTGACCTGCTGGAGATGGCTGTACAAGGAAAATTGAAAGCTACCGCGACCCGCATCTTGTCCCCTTTTGACCCTGTGGTCTGGGACAGGAAACGTGCGATAGAGCTATTCGATTTTGACTACAAGCTGGAGTGCTACACGCCTGAAGCCAAGCGGCGCTATGGTTACTTTAGCTTGCCTATCTTGCGTAAAGGACTGCTGGTTGGCCGCCTGGACGCAAAGGCGCATCGCAAAGACGGCATATTCGAGGTCAAGAGCTTGCATCTGGAGCCGGGCGTCCGAGTCAGCCAGGCATTGGCAACCGATATCGCGGCGGCATTGACCAGCTTTGCCCAATGGCATGGCACTCAACAGGTCCATATACAACTTTGCTCATCGAACGAATTTAAAAAAATGCTGATGGCGCTGTTGCCATAATTTTGTGCGAGACTCTTCCTGACAAATCATGATGAATGAACAGCCGCCGCCTTCCCGAAATGATGCCGCTGCGCTCATATTGCTGGTTGAGGATGAGCAAGCCATTGCCGACACAGTGATCTACGCCCTGGAAAGAGAAGGCTTTGCGGTACGCCACTGCCATCTCGGGCGTGACGCGCTGGCTGCCCTTTCGGCCCAGCAGCCGGACTTGATATTGCTGGATATCGGCTTGCCGGATGCCAATGGTTTTGATCTTTGCCGAAAATTGCGCGGCATCACCCAGGCTCCCGTTATCTTCTTGACTGCGCGCAATCATGAGATAGATCGGGTTGCAGGTTTGGAAATGGGCGCGGATGACTATATCGTCAAGCCGTTCTCTCCCCGAGAGCTTACGGCGCGGGTACGGGTAGTTTTACGCCGAACAGTGCGGCAGTTGCAGGCGGAATCCCTGCCCGTTTCTGTTCTTGCAAGCTCCGTCAACAGCATTAAGCTGGGTGCATTTGAATTTGACGCGGATGCCATGCGCATCTCTTGTGCAGGGAAAGTCCTCGACCTGACTCGGTATGAATATCAATTGTTGAAGGCGATGCTGGAAAGGCCGGGAGCCATCCTGTCGCGGGCCCAACTAATGGAAAAGGTCTGGCAAGATGCGCTGGACAGCGCAGATCGCACTGTCGATACTCACATCAAGACCCTGAGAGCCAAACTGCGTAGTGCCGCTCCGGAATTGGATCCCATCCGCACGCACCGCGGCTTGGGCTATTCCATCACGCCATAATACGACCATGAAACTAGGGCTACGTGTCTTTCTCGGCTATTTTCTGATTGTGGGTCTCGCTGCTCTCGTGGTTCAGCAGGTATTTCTGAAGGAAGTAAAACCTGCCGTCAGACAGGCAATGGAATCCACTCTTGTCGATACTGCCAATATTCTGGCTGAACTGGCAGTGCCGGATATGAAGAACAATACTATCGCAAATGGTGAGTTTGCCGCGCATATCAAGGGTTACAGCCAGCGCGGCATCGATGCCAGCATATGGGGCCTGCGCAAAAATAGCATGGACTACCGCGTGTATATCACTGATAAGAGCGGTAAGGTTGTTTTTGACTCGGCGGGCCAGGACCTGGGCAAGGACTACTCCCGCTGGAATGACGTGTATCAAACCTTGCACGGAAAATACGGCGCCCGCTCCACAAAAATTAATGCGAACGACGATTCAAGCTCGGTCATGCACGTTGCTGCTGCCATCAGGGACGGCGACCAGTTGATCGGGGTATTGACCGTAGCAAAACCAAATAGCAGCCTGCAGCCGGCCCTGGACAAGAGCGAGCGCATTATCCTGCGCTGGAGCGTCGGTCTTATCGTCATTTCTTTGCTGGTGGGCGGCGGGATGACCTGGTGGGTCAGCAATACTCTGGGGCATTTGCAAAGCTATGCACGAGCGGTCACGGCGGGAGAGCGGGCTGAACCACCCAAGCGGGGACCGCAAGAGGTGGTTGAGTTGGGCCGCCAACTGGAAGGAATGCGGCAGCAACTGGAAGGCAAGCAGTATGTGGAAAATACCATGCATACGCTGACCCACGAACTGAAGAGTCCTCTGGCGGCAATACGGGGCGCAGCAGAACTGCTCACAGATGAAAGCAAGGAGAGTGTCCCAGCCAGCGTGCAGCAACGTTTTTTGAAAAATATACAGGAACAGTCACTGAGGCTATCTGAGCTAGTAGAAAAAATGCTTGCGCTTGCTGCACTGGAAAATCGGCAATTTGTAGAACATCCGGAACCTGTGGATATACAAGCGATGCTGGCTGAAGTCGCGGGGCTGCTGGAGCAGAGGGCGAATCAGGCCGGTGTATCTCTGGATCTGCAATTGCCAGACAAGGCAATTCACATCATGGGCGATAAATTCCTGCTAAAACAGGCTTGCGCCAATCTTTTGGAAAATGCCATTTCTTTCTCTGCACCGGATTCCCATATTGAGCTTGGCCTGCAGCTTTCTGAGAATATCTTGCAAATCCGTATCCGTGATTTCGGTAGCGGTATTCCCGAATACGCGATGCCGCGTCTTTTCGAGCGATTCTATTCCTTGCCTCGGCCGGATGGCCAAGCCAAAAGCACGGGGTTAGGCTTATGTTTCGTGCGCGAAATTGCCCATTTGCATAGAGGCCAGATTAGATTATCCAACAATATGAAAGGCGGCGGCGTTACGGCAACTCTGGCTTTACCAGCGAAATCCTGATTGTTCGCTTCACACAGGCTTCACAAAAGTCATCCGTTTCTTCATCTTGTTAACACAGTGGCAATCTATAGTGGAATCTTCATATTTGATGGAGATAGCCATGAATCGGGCATTTATAGGGAAAGTATTATTGGTAGTGGGCTTGAGCTTCTCGATCCTGATCCCGCTGGAAATGATACGTGGAGTCATCAACGAGAGGGTTCAGCGCCGTCAAGAGGCAATCAGCAGTATCGCTGCGAGTTCAGCAGGTGAACAGATTCTGGCGGGCCCTGTGCTGATTGCCCCTTATGTCGATGTGGAGAATATTACCGATACCGATGCCCAGGGAAAACAGACGACGCGAACCAATCGCACCGAGGGAGTGACTTACCTCTTTCCCAAGGAGTTGCAGATGGATGGCAAGCTGGAGCCGCAAACCAGGTATCGCGGACTGCACAGGGTACGTGTCTATGAATGGCAGGGAAAGCTGAATGCTACTTTCAGCGATATATTGCCGCAGGCTGCAGGACGTACCTACGGAGCTGCCATGTTGAGTGTGCAGATCAAAGATGTACGGGGTATTGTGGGCTCCCCTCGCCTGACCCTGAATCAGCAGGTCCTGGACGTTAAAAACGGCTCGGCTTATGCCGCACTTGGCGGAATTCATGCGCGCGTACCGGCGCTGGTTGCCGGCGAACGGTTTTCGGGGCAAGTAAGCCTGCAATTGAATTTGTCCGGCACAGAAAGTCTTTCACTGGTGCCGCTGGGTGACAGCAACAAATTCACTATGTCTTCCAGTTGGAAACACCCGCAATTTGCCGGAGATTTTTTGCCACGCACCCGCACTGTCAATGACCAGGGCTTCCAGGCAAGCTGGGAAATTTCGGCCTTGGCCGCCAATACCCAACGCCAATTTTTGAGAGCTTCTGTCATATCAAAGCCCGGTGTTGCCGACGGCAGCAACGCTCAGCTGATGATGGATGCTTTGAGTGTTAATCTGGTTGAGCCGGTGAATGTGTATACGCAGACGGACCGCGCCAGCAAATACGGTTTATTGTTTGTGCTGCTTACTTTTGTCGGCTTCTTCATGTTTGAACTGATCAAGCAACTGGCGATACACCCGATACAGTATCTGCTGGTAGGTTTAAGCCTGACTATTTTCTTTTTGTTGCTGTTGAGTTTGTCGGAGCACATTCCCTTTGTGTACGCCTACCTCATTGCCAGTGTTGCTTGCATAGGTTTGCTGGTGTTCTATCTTAGCCACGTATTGCAGAGTAAAGCCCGTGGCTTCGGTTTCGGAGCGATGCTGACCGCCTTGTACGGCGCCCTGTACGGTTTGCTGGCTTCGGAAGACAATTCGCTTGCGATGGGTTCATTGCTGTTATTTGCCATCCTCGCAGTGATCATGGTTGTCACGCGTAAAATTGATTGGTATCAGATTACCAGCGGCAATAGCAATACATCTGCAAAAACAAGGCCGGATTTGTCTGAACTGAAGGCCTGATCTTTGTTTTCTTAGCGAGGGTACAAAAAACCAGGCAGGGCTAAGGACCTGCCTGTGTCAGCATTGACCTTATCCCACCAGCTGCCGAAAATACGGAATTACCTGTTCATTGCTCAAGGCAAGCAGGTTGTCACCGACATACAGTTCGGTGACGCTCCAGCCCGGCACTTCGGCCGGGCGCACTGTGCCGACGACCCAGCATTTCTCTTCTTCGGCAATCTTGTCTCTGACCGCCATGACTTTATCCTGGTGTGCGTCAAAATAGATATGCATCATATTGGTCTGCGGCACTGCAGGATTGACTCTGATGCCGGGGATGTTTTGCAAGCCCTCAGCCAGCGCGCGGCTTCGCTGCAGGCAGGCTTCCATTTGCGACAGGCGCTCGTCGAAGCGCATTGCGGACGATGCGACCATAGGGCTTTGGTGTACCAGGGTTCCGCCAAGGCGGCGCTGCCACAGGCGCGCGGTGGCGATGAAGTCTTCGTCTCCGGCCAGGACTGCGCCGGCAATGCCGCCTATGCCCTTGTACATGGACACATAGACTGAATCGAAGCCGTCCGCGATTTCCGCATGCGTCTTGCCATAAAAGGCCTGGCTTTCCCACAGGCGTGCGCCGTCCATATGCAGTGGAATACCGCGTTCCCTGGCCTTTTCCTTCAGCGCCTGCAACTGCTCCCAATCCGGAAGCTGTCCCCCTGAGTGGCGTATCGGCAGCTCAACCAGCAGGCAGGCCAGGCTCTGTTTGACCGCGTCGATGTCGGCGGCCAGTATGGGAGTCAGCCTGTCGCCGACCGGTACGCCGTGCAGTTTCAGCAGTGCCTGGTAGGCCTGTTCCTCGTGTCCTATCAGATGCGAGGTAGGATGCATGCCGAAACGTGGCAGGCCGCTGCGCTCAGCCCATAGCTGTACTGCGATCAGCTGCGCCATCACACCGCTGGGCATGAAGACTGCCGCCGGCTTGCCTAGCAGGGAGGCGATTTTTTGCTCAAAATTGCTGAGCAATTCGCCTTCGCCATAGATATCGTGCTCAATATGGTTCGTCTCGCACCATGCAGACATCGCACGGAACTCTTCCGCTGGGCTGAGCGTGTGAAAACCGGGGAAAACGAGCTCGCATTGGTGGCGTAGTTGCTGTCTTTGCTGGTTGATATTATTCATGGACTTGAAATTGGTGAGGTAATTGATGTGCGGAGCGCTTATTTCTGCGCTCTTGCATGCATCAGAAATGATGGCAGTTTGTAATGACGGCGGCTTAGATGGTGGCTTAGATGGTGATTTATTTAGCGCACCAGGGATTTGATCACTTGCCATTGGCGGCGGGATATCGGCAGCCGCTCATCGGTATCACGCAGTATGACTTGCCAGGATTCGGTCACTTTTTCCTGCTCGCTATCCGCATCTGCGACTTGCTGGGCCTGTTGCCGGCCATTTTTGTCTGCAGCGTGTGCTGCGATATGGCTTACCCGCTCGACGCCCTTGATGGCATTGCGCGCGATCAGGGCATTCCTGTGTACTCGCACCAATACATCCGCCATTTCTTCTTCTATGGACACCAGCGGCTCTTCCAGCAAGTAACTGCGCTCCCTGGTGTGCAGGGTCACATACTTTTGTTCCGCTTTCAGAAATAGCACTTCCGATACGGGCACCAGTAATACCCTGCCCCGCTCCAGCACGGAAAAATGACCGCGCCGCGCCGGCATTGCCGGAATGGCAGCTACGGTATTGGTTTGCTGGATAGTGGCCCTGATCAGGCTGGCACGTTTGATTGCCTCTTCCAGTCTGGAGGCGCGAACGGGCTTGAGCAGATAGTCCAGCGCATGCACGTCGAAGGCTTTTACCGCATATTCGTCATAGGCAGTGATAAAAATAATGGCAGGCGCTGCAGGCCCCATATTCTGGGTCAGATGATGCGCCAGCTCTATGCCTGTCATGCCAGGCATCTGCACGTCCAGCAGGACTATGTCCGGTGTGTTTGCAGTGATTGCATCCATTGCATCTTGTGCATTGACGGCCTCGCCTGCCAACTCGCAAGGACAGGTCGCCTGGATGTCTTGCAGCAGCGTAGCCAGTCGCTGCCTGGCCGGAGCCTCGTCGTCAACGATAAAAATCTTATGCTTGGGCATTTGCTTGCTTTTTATAGGGGAAATGCAATCTCACCTCGAACTTGTCCGCTACGACGCCAAAACTGAGATGAGCCTCCATATCGTAAAGCAGACTCAGCCTTTCACGGATATTATCCAGGGCCATATGATTTCCCCCCGGCACGTTTACGCTGTCATGGTAAGGATTCACAATGTGAATATCAACCTTATCCAGTTTGCGTTGTATGTCTACCACGATGTGGGCGGGCTTGCTTGACGGTTCCACTCCGTAATGCACCGCATTTTCCAGCAGGGGCTGCAATAGCAAGGTGGCGATTTCGCCCTGTTGCAAGTCCTGTTCGCTAAGATTGGCGATATTCCAGGTGACCTGCAGCCGTTCTCCCAGACGTATCTGTTCTATGGCCAGATACTGTTCACAAAGGCGTATCTCATCCCTTAAGCTCGCCATGTCGCGGGTGTCGCGCATCAATACACGGAACAGGTCGGCCAGATCCTCCAGCGTAGTTTCGGCGCGGCGCGGCTCAGTGCGTATCATCGATAAAACAGCGTTCAGGCTATTGAACAGGAAATGGGGGCGTATCCTCGCTTGTAGGGCCTGTAACCGCGCCTCGCCCAATGCGGGAGAATAGGCTCTTGTTCTTAGTTCAAAATAATGCTGGAACACCAGGCCGACTGCAAAGCAGATGCACATTGCGTAGCCGGCATGCAGCAGCGGATAGCTGTTGGCAAACCAATCCAGACCCGAGAAATAGCTTAACAGGATGCCGCAGACTGCAGCAGGAACCACGCCGCAAATTGCCCTTTGTACCCAATCCGGCGAAGGGTGGCGTAAGGACAGCCTTCTTATTCCACATAATAAAACCAATGAGAACAGGCTGATCGTTTCTACCAGCATGGCCATTTCTATAAAATCCTGCAGGATGTCCGCCTTTGCCTGTCCGCGTGACATCAGCGCAAGAATAACCATGCCGTTGACTGCAATCAGAGTCCGAAAAATGATGCCAATATTGCAGCAATCTGGAATCAGGGAGTCACTGCGTTCGGCTATTTTCTGTAAGGATGTAGTCATGAATACCGATGATTTACCCTGGTTTGCAGCTATGTATTACAGCTTCGGGTGAGAAAACGGAGCCCAGTGTCTTATAATAAAGGGATAACACTGGAAACCACTATGACATCACAATTCTCTAAAAAAAGCGAGGCATGGTCTGCCCGCTTCTCCGAACCTGTCTCCGATCTGGTCAAACGCTATACCGCCTCGGTGTTCTTTGACAACCGCATGGCGGCCTTTGATATCCAGGGTTCGCTGGCGCATGCAGAAATGCTCGCTGCTCAAAATATCATCAACGCGCAGGATTACGCCGATATCCAGCGCGGCATGGCGCAAATCAAATCTGAAATTGATTCCGGCAAATTTGAATGGCTGCTGGACCTGGAAGACGTGCATCTGAACATAGAGAAGCGCCTGACTGAACTGGTCGGCGATGCCGGCAAGCGTCTGCATACCGGCCGTTCGCGTAACGACCAGGTCGCAACCGACATTCGCCTGTACGTGCGTTCCTCCATCGATACGATAGTTGGCTTGCTGGGCGATTTGCGCCTGGCCTTGCTGAACCTGGCGGAACAGCATGCAGAAACCATCTTGCCTGGCTTCACCCACATGCAGGTGGCTCAGCCGATCACCTTTGGCCACCATATGCTGGCCTATGTAGAAATGTTCAGCCGCGATGCAGAGCGTATGCAGGATTGCCGCAAGCGCGTGAACCGCTTGCCTTTGGGCGCCGCCGCACTGGCCGGCACGACCTTCCCTATCGATCGCGAACGCGTTGCCAAGACTTTAGGTTTTGAGGATGTCTGTCATAACTCGCTGGATGCGGTGTCCGACCGGGATTTTGCGATTGAATTTTGCGCCGCTGCAGCGCTGATCATGACGCACGTATCGCGCATGTCGGAAGAGCTGGTAATCTGGATGAGCCCGCGCGTGGGCTTTATCGATATTGCCGACCGCTTCTGTACCGGTTCCTCCATCATGCCGCAAAAGAAGAATCCGGATGTGCCGGAACTGGCACGCGGCAAGACCGGCCGTGTGAACGGTCACCTGATCGCGCTGCTGACTTTAATGAAAGGCCAGCCGCTGGCCTACAACAAGGATAACCAGGAAGACAAGGAACCGCTGTTCGATACGGTAGATACCGTCGTCGATACGCTGCGCATTTTTGCCGACATGGCGACCGGCATCACGGTCAAGGCAGATGCGATGCGCGCTGCTGCACTGCAAGGCTATGCCACTGCGACTGACCTGGCTGATTATCTGGTTAAAAAAGGCCTGCCTTTCCGTGACGCGCACGAGGCTGTGGCGCTGGCGGTCAGGACTTGCGTTGACAAGGGCTGCGACCTCAGCGATATGAGCCTGGCTGAATTACAGCAATTTTCCAAGCTGATAGGCGAAGACGTATTCGTCGTATTGACGCTGGAAGGCTCTGTAGCGGCACGTGATCATATCGGTGGTACTGCGCCGAACCAGGTGAAGGCGGCTATTGCCCGCGCGCGCAGCAAGCTGGATTAACCTCGCGCGGTTGTACGTCTGTCGGCGATACGATAAATCAAGGCAAGCCGAGGCTTGCCTTTTTTATGCGCGCTTTCAAGTTGTTTTGAGCTCCGTAGTACTACTTAAGTAGTTTATGTTGCATTGCCGCATGATGTTTTATTGCCGCACTTTCTAACCAAACATACAATTTCCGGCGATAATAAATGCAACAAGCTATTAAAAACTTGTAGATAAAACTTATAAACAGGAGGAGAGACGAATGTCCTATCAGATGAAAACGCTGGTTGCGAGTGCTTTGCTTGCTTGGTCCGCTGCCGGTGTTGCAGTTGCTGCCGATATTAAAATTGGCGTTGCCGAAGCCTTGACCGGCCCCGCCGCCAAATATGGCGTTGCGATCAAGAATGGATTTACGCTGGCTGCCGATGAGCTGAACGCCAAGGGCGGCATCAACGGCAACAAGATCGTGCTGGTGGTGGAAGATGAGCAAGGCAAAAAAGAAGAAGCGATCAACGTCTTCAAAAAATTGATTTTCCAGGATAAGGTACTGATGGTCTTTGGCCCAACCTTGTCCAATTCTGCTTTTGCAGCCGATCCTATCGCCAATGCATCCAAGACTGTTGTCTTCGGCACCAGCAATACGGCGGACGGCATTACCAATATGGGTCCTTTCACTTTCCGTAATTCCGTGATGGAAGCAGACGTGCTGCCAGTGACAACCCGCGCAGCGGTCAAGCAGTTCGGCATCAAGAAAGTGGCAGTCTTGTACGGTAATGACGATGCGTTCACCAAGAGCGGCTATGACGTATTCAAGGCAGCGCTGGAACAGCAAAAAATCGCAGTGACCGATACTGAAACCTATGCCAAGGGCGACGTCGACTTCAAGGCGCAACTGACCAAGATCAAAGCCACGAACCCGGACGCGATCATCTGCTCCTGCCTGGCCGAAGAAGCTGCGAACATCATTTTGCAGACACGTTCACTAGGCATGAAACAGCCCTTCGTCGGCGGCAATGGATTCAATTCGCCTAAGCTGTTCGAGATCGCCAAAGATGGTGCGGACAATACGCTGATGGGCAGCCCATGGTCGGCCGAAAACCCGGCTGCAGCCAACAAGAAATTCATGGCTGACTACAAGGCCAAGTTTGGCGGCGATCCTGATCAGTTTGCAGCCCAGGCTTTCGATGCGATGTACATCGTTGCCGAGGCTTTGTCCAAAGTGAAACTGAGCGGCAGCCTGGAAAAAGACAGACTGGCACTGCGCGATGCACTGCCTGCAGTGAAATTTGACGGCGCCACCGGCAAGTTCGCATTCCGCCGTGCTGCCCCTCAAGGCGGCAAGGAAGGCGGCTATGACGCACAGCAAGATGCAATCGTGAATATTGCCAAAGGCGGCAAATTCATCCTGTTGAAGTAAAATCAATGGCCACGGTCTGCACGTTTTAAAATGCAGGCAGTGGCCGTCGTCACCGTCCCAGGAAAGAGTTTAGGGGGTGAGCCTCCTTCTCTAGTCTCCTTGATGGGAGGCAGCGGACGGAAATAGCGCACCTTTCCTGCTCATCAAACGGGCAGAATTTTTATTTTTCATCAGCAGGTGCCATGTTAGAACAACAATTAATTAATGCCCTTTCGCTAGGCAGCGTGTATGCCTTGTTTGCGCTTGGGTTTACACTGGTATTCGGTGTGCTGGGCGTGATCAATCTGTCGCACGGTGCAATCTTCATGCTGGGTAGCTATGTCGCACTGCTGCTGGTGAACAAGTTTGCAATGTCCTTATGGATGGCCATGCTGCTGGCAATGCTGGTCACTGGCCTGGTGGGCTTGATCGTGGACTTCCTGGTATTGCGTCCGCTGCGCAAGCGCAATGCTCCTCATTTGATACCGATGATCGCCACCATCGGCGTCGCCATCATGATCACGAATATCGCCCAGGGTGTATTCGGTGCAGAAAACAAGCGTTTTCCTTTTGGCACTATCCCGGAAGATAGTTTCACTGTCGGCAACTTGCACCTGACCGCGGTGCAGCTGGCGATTGTGCTGATTTCCTTTGCATTGATGATCGTCTTGCTCGCTGTTATGCGCCGCACCCAGCTTGGCCGCGCATTGCGCGCCATTGCCGAATCCCCCAAAGCTGCTTACCTGCTGGGTATCAATGTGGAAGGCCTGTTTTTCCTGACCTCATTTGCCGCCGCAGCGCTGGGCGGTGCTGCCGGCGTACTGGTTGGCCTGTCCTTTAACGCGATTTCTCCATTCATGGGCCAGCCCATGCTGCATAAGGGAATTGCCGTCATCATTCTGGGCGGCATGGGCGATATCCGCGGTGCGATGATAGGCGGCCTGTTCCTGGGCTTTGCCGAAGTATTGAGCGTGGCCTATCTTTCCAGTGATTTCCGCGATGCAGTGGCGTTTGGCCTGCTGTTTTTGATCTTGTTAGTCCGTCCTTCCGGTATGTTTGGCAAGGTTTTGGAAAGAAAGGCTTAAGACCATGCTCGAATGGTGGGATGGTTTCTGGGCTATTTATAGCACCGTCATATTCAGCATAGGCATCAATGCGATGCTGGCGCTGTCGATTTACCTTACCTTGTCCTGCGGCCTGCTGTCGCTGGCCAATGCCGCCTTCATGGGCATAGGCGCGTACGCGGCTTCCATGATCAGCATGCAGACTGCACTGCCCTTCCCGCTTGCATTGCTGGCGGCTGCAGTCATGCCTGCACTGGTGGCCCTGATTATCGGCATTCCTACCTTGCGTTTGTCCGGTGTCTACCTGGCGATGGCAACCCTGGGTTTTGGCGAAGTGGTCCGGGTGATCGTCCTTAATATGGAAATCACCGGTGGTCCGATGGGCCTGAACGGCATTCCACTGAAAACCGAATGGTGGCATATCGTCCTGATACTGGCGGCAACGCTGTATGTGCTGGCCCGGCTGCGCCGCTCCAAGATAGGCCGTGCATTTGAAGCGATCAAGCAGGATGAGACTGCCGCGCGGCTGATGGGGGTGAATGTTTCTGCTTACAAATTGCTGGCCTTCGTGTTGGGTGCCGTGATTGCAGGGATCGCCGGCGGCCTGAATGCCCACTATACCTTCACGATAGGCCCCGGTAATTACGCGTTTGAAAATGCGGTGGATATCCTGACCATGGCAGTGTTCGGCGGCACCAGCAACCTGATCGGCCCCATCATAGGCAGCACGACGTTAACCTTGCTGCCCGAACTGATGCGTTATCTGAAGGACTTCAGGCTGGCGGCCAATGGCCTGATCCTGATCCTGGTCGTGTTGTATCTGCCTAAAGGCATCTGGGATCCTTTGCGCATTCGCGCCTTCTGGGAGCGGCGCGCATTGCAAAAACATGCGGCGAAGACCACTGGAAACACAGGAAAGGCTGGCTAATGCTGCAACTTAAAGGCATCAGTAAAAATTTTGGCGGCTTGCATGTTCTGCAGGACGTGAATTTCAACGTCGCGCAGGGTAGCATCTTCGGCCTGATTGGTCCTAACGGCGCAGGCAAGACAACCATCATCAATTTGATTACCGGCCTGCTCCGGCCTTCTAGCGGCGATATACAGTTTAACGGCCAGGACTTGACGTCGGTACAGCCGCATCAGATTACCAAGCTGGGGATTGCCCGCACTTTCCAGAATATCCGTATCTTCAAGGAGATGACGCTGCTGGAAAATGTGATTGTCGGCATGCACGATCATTTGAACTACGGCATTGCAGGTATTTTGCTGAATCTGGCATCGTTCAAGTCGGCTGAAGCAAAATCCAAAGCGCGCGCGTTGGAGTTGCTATCCTGGGTCAGGCTGGATCACAAGGCGCATATGCTGGCCGACAATCTTTCTTATGGTGAACAAAGGAAGCTGGAATTTGCCCGCGCGCTGGCGACCGAGCCAAAGCTGCTGCTGCTGGATGAGCCGGTTGCCGGGATGAACCCCGCAGAGAAGACCGAGCTGATGGCTGAGATCGTCAACATCAAGCAACGAGGCTTCACTATTTTCATGATTGAACATGACATGCGTTTTGTGATGGAGCTGTGCGAAAAGATTGCCGTGCTTAACTTCGGCAAGATCATTGCTGAGGGGCCTCCCGCTGAAATCCGCAGCGACCCTGCCGTGATTGAAGCTTACCTCGGTAAGGAGGATGAAGCATGGGAGTGATACTGCAGATTAAAGACCTCGCCGTTTCCTATGGGCACATAGAGGCAGTCAAAGGTATCAGCCTGGACTTGCACGAAGGTGAAATAACAGCGCTGGTGGGAGCCAATGGCGCGGGTAAAAGTACTTCTCTGCTCGCGGTATCCGGCCTGCTGAAACCGGTCGCCGGCCAGGTTGTGTTCGGCGGCAAGGACCTCACCAGGCTGGCTCCGCATCAGATCGTGCAGCACGGCGTGGTGCAGGTTGCAGAAGGCCGCGCCATCCTGACCACTCTTACCGTGCGTGAAAACCTGGAACTGGGCGGCTATACGCGCAAAGACCGGCCGGAAATGCTGAAGGATCTGGCCTGGGTGTTTTCACTGTTTCCTGTGCTGAAAACGCGTGAGGATGGTCTGGCCGGCAATTTGTCCGGTGGTGAGCAGCAAATGCTGGCTATTGCGCGTGCGCTGATGGCCAAGCCCAAGGTATTGCTACTGGATGAGCCCTCCATGGGGCTGGCGCCGTTGATGGTGCAGGAGATTTTCCGTGTACTGAAAGAGATCAACCAAACCGGTTTGACGATACTGCTGGTGGAACAGAATGTACGCCAGGCATTGAAGATTGCCCAGCATGGCTACGTGCTGGAAAACGGCAAGATCGTGCTGGCAGATAGCGGTAAAAACCTGTTGCATAATCCCAAGGTCATTGAGGCCTACCTAGGAGCCTGACACAGCCGGTTCATGTGCGGCGCGGCCCTGGTCTGCAACCGAGGCCGCCAAGCGCAGAAATGCATCCGTGATCACATTGTTTTCGGCAGCGAGCGTGGCCAGCATCAAGGCGGTTCTGGAGGATTTGCCTGCCATCGGCCTGTAGGTTACTCCCTCCAGCCGTATCTTTCTGAATGATTCCGGCAAGATGGAAATGCCGCAACCGGCCGCGACCAGGCCTATGATGGTGGATGCTTCCTGGGCCTCTTGCGCGATGCGGGGCTCAAAACCGGCTTCCCGGCACAGGCGCTGGACTTGCCGCGACAGCCCGGTGCCCACCTGGTGCGGATACATGATGAACGACTCTGCGGCCAATTCCTCGAACGGGACTGATTTATGGCCTGCCAGCCGGTGTTTGGCGGGCATTACCAGCATCAGCGGGTCTGAACTGAGCACGGTCAGCGATATGGTCTTACCCACCTCTACCTCCGTTGGGCGAATAAAGCCGAGATCAAGCTGACGCTCTTCTATTGCCGCTAATTGCCGCATGGTCGGCATCTCTCGCAGGCCCAAGGTCACTTGCGGGAACTCTGTCCTGAACAGATTGATCACGGCAGGGAATATCTCCGTGAATGGCGTGGAGGGCGTGAATCCTATCCGCAGTTCACCAATCTCCCCCCGGCCTGCCCTTCTCGCCGTCTGGCCTGCCTGTTCCGACAGGGCAAGGATCTTGCGCGCATCTTCCAGAAAGGATTTGCCCGCAGGCGTCAGCCGCACCCAGCGTTTGCTCCTTTCCAGCAACTGCACGCCGATTTCCTGCTCCAGCGCCTGTATCTGCTGGCTCAGCGGCGGCTGGCCTATATGCAACCGCTCCGCCGCCCGGGTGAAATGCAGCTCCTCGGCCACGGTGACGAAATAGCGCAGATGACGTAATTCCATGTGAGTAATCTTTTTAAAGTATAAAAAGCGATAGAAATATCTATTGGACTGCATTAAAGCATGGTTTTAGCATAGCGGCATGCATATATGCAATCCAGATTGTGTTGCTGTAGTGCCGTATTGTCTTATCGGCATTTGATCGAATGAACGAGGTCTTACATGAACAGCCAGCTTGCGCAGCCCGCAGTTGAAGCCGGTCCGGCGCAGATACAAATCGGCACCCGCGATTTCCAGCGTGTCAGGCGGGCGCTGTTTTTCGGCGGATTTTCCACCTTTGCATTGTTGTACTGCGTGCAGCCGCTGATGCCGCTGTTTTCGCATGAGTTCCATCTGAGCCCGTCGCAAAGCAGCTGGTCGCTGTCCGTCTCCACGGCGGCGCTGGCGCTCTGCCTGCTATTTGCCAGCGCGGTATCGGATGCGGTAGGCCGTAAGCCTTTGATGTGCTTTGCCTTGTTCGGTTCTGCACTGATGACGGTGTTGTGCGCCTTTGCACAGAACTACGCGCAATTGCTGGTATGCCGGGCCTTGCTGGGCATCGTGCTGGCTGGCTTACCTGCCGTGGCGATGGCCTATCTGAGTGAAGAAATAGAGCCCAAATCGCTAGGCTATGCGATGGGCCTGTATATAGGCGGCAGTGCATTTGGCGGTATGACGGGCCGGGTCGTTGCATCCATACTCAGCGATCACCTGAGTTGGCGCATGGCACTGCTGATCGTTGGTGTAGCCGGCCTGGCGGCGGCAGCGGAATTCTTGCGCAGCCTGCCTGCATCCAGGAATTTCAGCAAGCGCGCGCTGAGTTTTGTGGCGATGCCGGCAGCCATGCGCAAGCATCTGAGCGACGAGGGCTTGCCCTGGTTCTTTCTGATAGGCTTTCTGTTGATGGGCTGCTTTGTCAGCCTGTATAACTACATCAGCTATCGCCTGCTTTCTCCTGAATTCGGCCTGAGCCAGAGCGCGGTCGGCGCCATCTCCGCGCTGTATCTGATCGGCATTTTCAGCTCGGTATGGTCCGGCAAGATGGCTGATAAGTTTGGCCGGCGCAGAGTGTTATGGGCCTTGATTGCCGTGATGCTGTGCGGTCTGCTGCTGACGCTGGCGCACGGCTTGATACTGGTCATTGCCGGTATCGCATTATTTACCTTTGGTTTCTTTGGCGGACATTCCATTACCAGTAGCTGGGTGGGGCGCCGCGCCCGCCCGCCACAGGCTCTGGCATCTGCGCTATACCTGTTTGCCTATTATCTTGGGTCCAGCCTGATTGGATCCTGCTCCGGCTTGATATGGAAGATGGATGGCTGGAATGGCGTGGTGATGGTGCTTGCCGTGTTGTTGACGGCCGCCGTCGCCATATCCTTGCGGCTGTCCAGGCTGGCTCTGCTGCAGGTGCAGCCAGCCTGAAACAAAAAGACGAAAAAAATCCCCGCGCGAACGGGCGGGGATTTTATGGTGAAACCGGAAAAGGTTTTTTGAAACGACCTGCCCGGTTTAGCTGCCCGCTATCGTCATATTCTCGATCAGGATGGAGCCGGTCTCCTTGGTGCCGCGTATCAGCGTATCCGCGCCTATGGCGACGATCTGCTGGAACATTTCCTTCATGTTGCCGGCGATAGTGATTTCTTCCACCGGATACTGGATTTCACCCTTCTCTACCCAGAAACCGGATGCGCCGCGCGAATAATCGCCCGTCACGTAATTGGTACCCTGCCCCATCAATTCTGTCACCAGCAGGCCGGTATCAAGCTTTTTCAGCATGGCCTTGAAGTTATCGCTGCGCTTCGTCAGCGATGAAGTCATTGCCAGGTTATGCGAACCGCCGGCGTTACCCGTTGTTTGCATGCCCAGCTTGCGCGCGGAATAGCAGGACAGGAAATAACCCTGCAGCATGCCGTTCTCAACGACGCTGCGCTTGCGTGTCTGCACACCTTCATCATCGAACGGCGAAGAACCAACAGCACCGACCACATGCGGGTCTTCCAGTACCTGTATGTGCGAAGGAAAAATCTGGCTGCCCAGGCTGTCCAGCAGAAAACTGGATTTGCGGTACAGCGCGCCGCCGGATACCGCCTGGACGAATGCGCCGAGTAGTCCGGCAGCCAATGGTGCTTCAAACAAGACCGGACATTTGCGTGTATCCAGTTTGCGTGCATTCAGCCTGGCCAAGGCGCGCTGCGCCGCGTAAACACCGATTTCTTCCGGTTTTGCCAAGTTTTTAGCATTGCGTACTGACGAATACCAGTCATCGCGCTGCATGCGCGACCCTTTGCCTGCAATCGGCGCTACCGAGATGGTATGGCGGGAAAATGGATAGCCTCCAATGAAGCCACGGGAATTGGCCGACACAAAATGCGATTGCTGCACATGGACGCCGGCACCTTCGCTATTTGTTATGCGTTTGTCCACAGAAAACGCAGCCGCTTCCGTGCGGGTGGCAATTTGTATTGCCTCTTCCGCTGAAATCAGCCATGGATAGCACAGCTTCAGATCCTGGGGATGCATTTCAAGCAACTCTGCCTCCGGCAAGCCGGCGCAATCGTCTTCCGCGGTAAAGCGGGCGATGTTATAAGCGGCTTCCACCGTTGCCTGCAGGGATTGCTGCGAGAAATCAGATGTGCTGGCATTGCCGCGCTTCTGGCCGATATACACCGTCACGCCTATGCCCTTGTCCTTGTTTTGCTCTATGGTCTCGACCTTACCCTTGCGTACGCTGACAGACAAGCCACCGCCTTCACTGACTTCCACAGCGGCATCAGAGGCGCCCTTTTCGCGTGCAAATCGCAGCACATCCTGCGCAATTTGCTTCAATTGATCCTGGGTATGGGTAAAAACTGGTTGGCTCATAGGCTGTGTAATTTGGGGTGTACGAATAAAGAGGGTATCATAGCAGTCGTTTCAATAAGTTTATAGAATAAAGGCGCCAGAAATATGCCAAATCCAAATAGAGGCTCAGTGGGCTTCCAATCCAACGAGTTCGAGCAAGAATACGAACGCCCTTCCAAATCGCAACTAAAACGCGAAATGACTGCACTGCAAAAGCTGGGCCAGGAATTGGTCGAGCAACCGCGTGACAGGGTAAAGCGGGTACCGATGCCGGAAGATGTGCGCGATGCCATCCTGGAATGCCAGCAGATCAAAGATCACGAAGGCCGTCGCCGGCAGATGCAGTACGTCGGCAAAAAAATGCGTACGCTGGACGAAGACGAGATCGCTGCCATCCAGAAAACCCTGGATAGCTGGAAAGGTTTGTCCAAGTCGGATACCGCAGCAATGCACGCGCTGGAACGCCGCCGCGAAAAACTGCTGACAGATCCGGAAGCGCTGACAGCTTTGCTGGAAGAAAATCCTGAGCTGGATGTGCAGCATTTGCGTACCCTGATACGCAATGCCCGTAAGGAACAGGCAGAAAATAAACCGCCTAAAGCATATCGTGAAATATTCCAGATACTGAAGCAGATCGCCGCGGCCAGAAAGGGCGGCAGCGATGAGGATGAATTAGACGAGGATGCCGAGGAAGATGACGAGTGAGGTAAATGCGCAGCAAGCGCCAAGTGGCGTTAGCGCAACTGCCGAAACCCTGAAAATCGGCCTGGTGTCTATCTCCGACCGTGCTTCCAGCGGCGTCTATCAGGACCAGGGCTTGCCTGCGCTGCAGGAATGGTTCAGCAAGGCCTTGACTACACCGTGGACAATGGAAACGCGGCTGATACCGGATGAGAGGCCTGCCATCGAGCAAGCCTTGAAGGAGCTGGTGGATAGCTGCCTGTGTGATCTGGTGATTACTACGGGTGGTACCGGGCCGTCTCGCCGCGATGTCACTCCTGAGGCAACGCTTGCCGTTGCTACCAAGGAAATGCCGGGTTTTGGCGAGCAGATGCGCCAGATCAGTTTGCAATTCGTGCCTACCGCTATCCTGTCCAGGCAGGTGGCGGTGGTGCGTGAAACGGCAAGCCACGCCGCGCTGATACTGAATTTACCCGGTCAGCCAAAATCCATCAAGGAAACACTGGAAGGATTGAAAGATGCCGATGGCAAGCAACTGGTATCCGGTATTTTTGCGGCAGTCCCTTATTGCATAGACCTGATAGGCGGCCCGTATATAGAAACCAACGAGGCTATCTGCAAGGCCTTCAGGCCGAAGTCGGCGGTGCGTCCCAAATAAATGGCGACGATTATCTCGCATGCGCTGATCCCTTTATCCCTGGGTCTGGTTTTAAACAGGGACAAATATCCGTGGCGGCTGATTATTGCCGGCATGTTGTGTGCGATGCTTCCAGATCTGGATGTGCTGATGTTCAAATTTGGAGTCGCCTACGAATCTCCTTTTGGTCATCGCGGTTTTACGCACTCCCTGGCCTTTGCAGCGGCGATTGCTGCCATGCTCACCCTGCTGTCCAGGTATTTAAAAACAGCTAAGGCCAGGATATTCGGCTTCATTTTTATTGCAGCGGCCTCGCACGGCGTGCTGGATGCAATGACGACCGGTGGCCTAGGCGTGGAATTTTTCTGGCCAGTTTCTTTACAGCGTTATTTCTTTCCAGTGCAATTCATCCAGGTTTCCCCGATAGGCTTGCACAACTTCATGACGGCCAGGGGCCTGCAGGTCATCCAATCGGAGTTGGTGACCATCTGGCTGCCTTGTCTCGTATTTGTTTCCTTGATCAACATCTACTCCCACCAACGCACAAAACCATGAATCCATTACTCGATACCATAGAGCTGGAAAGCAGCCCTAACCCTACCGTTTCCATCATCTGGATGCATGGCCTTGGCGCCGACGGCAATGATTTCGTACCCATCGTCAATGAACTGGACTTGAGCGGATGCCCCGGCATACGCTTTGTATTCCCGAATGCGCCGACCATGCCGGTAACTATCAACGGCGGCTATGTGATGCGCGCCTGGTATGACATCCTGGGTACGGACATCGCCCGCCGGGAAGATGAAAACGGCCTGCGCGCGTCGCAAGCATCGATAGAGCAATTGATAGAACGCGAAAAGTCACGCGGCATTCCTGCGAACCGCATCATTCTGGCCGGTTTCTCGCAAGGTTGCGCGATGACTTTGCAGACCGGCCTGCGTTATCCGGAAAAGCTGGCCGGCCTGCTGTGCCTGTCCGGCTATGTGCCTTTGCATGATGCCGTTGCGGCCGAACGCAGTCCGGCAAACCAGGATGTGCCGGTGTATCTGGCACATGGCCGCGGCGATCCGGTGATTCAGATCCAGCGTGCCGAACAATCGCGCGACTTGCTGGTATCCATGGGTTACAAAGTAGAATGGCATGAATACATGATGCAGCACTCGGTTTGCCAGGAAGAGATCGATGATATCGGCGCGTGGCTGCGCCGCGTATTGGCCGCCTGATATTGCTGGCCGTCATGCTTCAAGCAGATATGCGGGCTGGGTTTGAGGTAAATGGTTACGCAATTGCCAGGAATTTCCTGAATTCGGAAGAGTTGCGGCTATTGACTGAGCATTGTGAGCCTGTCGCAGATCAGTATGGCGTCAGGAATTTCCTGCAGCGCTTCCCTCTTGTCCGGCAGTTACTGTTTACCCCGAAGCTGCATGCATTACTGCGCAGCTTCGGCTACCCTTTTGCGGTGCCGGTAAGAAGCCTGTTTTTTAACAAAAATGAAAGCCACAATTGGCTGGTGCCCTGGCACCAGGATCTTTCAATTGCCGTCAATCAAAAGGCGGACATGGCCGGGTATGCCAAATGGACGTTCAAGGATGACACCCATTATGTTGAGCCTCCGGTGGAGTTGCTTAACTCCATCCTGACTTTAAGGTTTGCGCTGGATGATACGGATGAAAACAACGGCGCATTGAAAGTCATTGCCGGTTCGCATTTGTCGGGAAAACTGGATTCGGCGCAAATCAGGCTTGCATCTGAAAAAGAACTACCTGTAAGCTATCTCAGTATGCAAGCTGGCGACTTGCTATTGATGAAACCATTACTGCTACATGCGTCGTCAAAAGCCTTGGCGACTTCAAACCGGCGGGTAGTCCACCTTGAATTGAGTGCCGAGGTTTTGCCGGCACCTCTCGCCTGGGCTGAATATTGATTGTTAGGGACAAGAAATGCGCATTCTGTACGTGCATGGCATGGGACGTTCCCCGGTTTCCGGTTTTGCCATGCGCAGCCGTTTACGTCAGAACGGCCATGTTTTTGACAGTTTTCACTACTCCGTCGCGCTGGAAAGCTTCGACGGCATATGCCAGCGCCTGAGCGATCGATTGCAAGAAATTGCTGCTGAAGGCGATTATATGGTGCTCGGGCATTCGCTAGGCGGCGTATTGCTAAGGGCTGTTATCGCCAAGTTGCCTGCAGGCACGCGCCTGCCCCGCCGCCTGTTCCTGGTAGGTTCTCCCACCAGCCCTGCCCGCCTTGCGGTCTGGCTGAGAAATTTCTTTCTTTACCGCTGGCTGACCGGCGATTGCGGCCAGTTGCTTGGGTCTGAAGAACGCATGCGTGCCGTGCCCGCCGCATCAGTGCCGACCACGGCCATGATAGGCAACAAAGGTTTGCACGGAAGGTTCAGCCCCTTTGGCGACGAAGGCAATGACTGCATCGTCGCCTTTTCCGAAGTGAGGGCCGATTGGGCCGATGAGATCGTGCATGTACCTATTGTTCACGCGTGGCAGCCGTCCAGCTGGTATATTGCCGATTTGCTGCTGGAACGGGTCAATGCGCTGGATTCGGTGCGCGCAAGCCTAAGCAGTTAAGATCAGCCTTCCGCCTTGAAGGTTTCCAGGTCTATCTGTACCGATTCTTCACCCGCTGTCAGCCAGATTTGCCCATCCTGTATCGTGCATTGCAATTGCATATTGCGTTGTGCGAGCTTTTCCAGGGCGGCGCTGGTGGCTGCCGGCACATTCATCACTTTCAGGTTCTTGGCTCTGTCCAGGCGGCTATTCATTTGCTTCCACCAGATATCGCTGGTGCTGGAATAGCTGTAGACCACGACCTTCTCGGATCTACCGCAGGCTTTCAAAAGGCGCCTGTCGTCCGGCTGGCCGGCTTCTACCCACAATTGTATGGCTTCGGTATAGTCTTTTTGCCAGAGGTCTGGCTCTTCCACATCGGAGAGACCCTTGGCGAAGGTCAGGGTTTCGCTGGCGTGGATGGCAAAGGCCAGCACCCTGACCATCATGCGCTCATCGGTTTCAGAGGGATGGCGCGCGATCGTCAGATTGTGTTCCGCATAGTAATTGCGGTCCATGTCGGAGATGCTCAGATCTGCTTTGTAGATAATTGATTTTAATGCCATGTTCTATTCGTTTTTACTTTGTTCGACTTGCTGTTGTGATGCTGAATTGATGTCTAGAGCGGATGTTTTGGAGCAGCCTTATTTGAAGACCACGGTCTTGTGGCCATTCAGCAGTATCCGGTGCTCGACAAACCATTTGACTGCGCGGGCCAGCACCACGCACTCGACATCGCGGCCTATCGCCGTCAAGGTATCCGGTTCCATCGCATGATCCACGCGCTCCACATCCTGCTCGATGATAGGGCCTTCATCCAGATCGCCGGTGACGAAATGGGCGGTCGCGCCTATCAGTTTTACGCCGCGCTCATGCGCCTGGTAATAGGGTTTTGCACCTTTAAAGCTGGGCAGGAAGGAATGGTGGATATTGATGGCCTTGCCCTTGAGCGCATTGCACATTTCCGGCGACAGGATCTGCATATAGCGCGCGAGAACGACCAGCTCGATATTGTTGTCGGCAACGATTTCCAGCACCTTCTGTTCTTGCACACGCTTGGCTTCTGCCGATGCGCCGGCCGCCAGCGCCAAGTGATGAAAAGGAATGTTGTAGCTGGCCGCTAGCTGGTAAAAGTCAGTATGGTTGGACACGATGGCACGAATTTCCACCGGTAGCAGGCCGCTCTTATAGCGGAACAGCAGATCGTTCAGGCAATGGCCGATCTTGGATACCATCAGCATCACGCGTGGCTTGTGATGGGCATCGTGCAATTGCCATTGCATCTGCATATCGCCGCCCAGGCTCGCGAACTCGGCACGCAGCGCTTCATCACTTATCTGGGAGTCTTCCGCCGAGAAATGCACGCGCATGAAGAAAAGCTTCGATTGTCCGTCGCCAAACTGGGCGGAATCGATAATATTGCAGCCATGCTGTGCCAAAAAGCCGGAAACCTTATGAACTATGCCTCGTTGATCAGGGCAAGACAAGGTGAGTATGTATTCTGGATGCATAATGATAAAGAAGGAGCTTTGGAATTCTTGTTTTAAATCGCCATTGCTTCATTGGCTGATTCGGCGTTGAAAGCGAATATTGTTTTGCAGAATGAAGCAAATACTTAACTTCTCATTATCTCACGCTGGAGCGCATTGGACTAGCACGAGGGCTGCAGATAGGCATAAAGATGGCGGGCAGATTAAAAATATAAGCACAAGTAAAAAGCACGATCGTTCTAAATAATGTATAGTTGCACACTTTGGCGCTTCTTTATGTGCCGCAAACGCGTCGTAAAACCGGTAGCAATTAATAAAACCATCCAGGAGACAATATGACTAGCGCCCTCGTCAACAAGCAGTTCCGCCTTGCAGCCCGCCCCGTAGGCATGCCTAAAAACAGTGACTGGTCGGTGACCACTGAACCGGTGCGCGACATCGTCGATGGCGAGATCGTCGTGCAAAGCATTTATCTGTCGCTGGACCCGGCCATGCGCGGCTGGATGAATGAAGGTAAATCTTACATCCGTCCGGTTGCCATCAATGAGGTAATGCGTGCAGGCGGCATAGGCAAGGTTGTTGCCTCCAAATCTACCAAATTTGCGGTAGGCGACTATGTGTCTGGTGCTACCGGCGTGCAAAATTACTGGGTGGGCGCGGCTGACGACAAGACTGCGGCATTTTACAAAGTCGATCCTAAAATGGCACCGCTGCCCAAGTTCATGAATGCGCTCGGCATGCCTGGCATGACGGCCTATTTCGGTTTGCTGGATGTCGGCATGCCCAAGGCTGGTGAAACCGTGGTGGTCTCAGGTGCTGCCGGTGCGGTGGGCCAGACAGTGGGCCAGGTTGCCAAACAAAAAGGCTGCCGCGTAGTCGGTATCGCAGGCGGCAAGGACAAATGCGATTTCGTCGTCAATGAACTCGGCTTCGATGCCTGCATTGATTACAAAGGCGGCTCGGTCAAGGATGGCCTGAAAGAACACTGCCCCAATGGCGTGGACATTTACTTCGATAACGTTGGCGGCGAGATCCTGGATACGGTGCTGACCCGCATCAATATGAAGGCACGTATCATTATTTGCGGCGCTATCTCGCAGTACAACAATACGACCCCGGTCAAAGGGCCTGCGAATTACCTGTCGCTGCTGGTGAATCGCGCCCGCATGGAAGGTATCGTTGTGTTTGACAATGCTGCGCGCTTCCCTGAGGCTGCCGCAGAAATGGGCAAGTGGATGGCGCAGGGCAAATTCCAGACGCGCGAAGACATCGTGCAGGGGCTGGACAATTTCCCCGATACGCTGTTGATGCTGTTTGAAGGTAAAAATTTCGGCAAGCTGATACTGCAGGTTGCCCAGGAATAAATGCGCTTAAATAGCCCGGAAATAAAAAAGCCGTACTGATCAGTAGTCAGTACGGCTTTTTTTCGAGGGCAGCTTTTACGTGCCTTTCCGGGACGCGTATTTTTGCGCCATGACTGCGCACACCATCAATTGCAATTGGTGGA
This sequence comes from Parundibacterium terreum, assembly GCF_014636315.1. Lineage (GTDB taxonomy): Bacteria > Pseudomonadota > Gammaproteobacteria > Burkholderiales > Burkholderiaceae_D > Undibacterium > Undibacterium terreum. The sequence continues at coordinate 203,749 of NZ_BMED01000001.1, forward strand.
ATAGCATCAAAGGCAGCAAGACCATGCCTACCGATTGGCTGGCAAACAGCACCTTGGCCATAGGTACGCCGCTGGCAAGGCTCTTTTTGGAGCCGCAGAATACGACGGTGATTTCATCTTCCTTGTTGAAGCCGAAACGGCGGCTGGAGTAGGTTGCCAACGCCATGATGATGGCCAGCATGACGGCGCTGATGCCGATCAGGCTTACCAGCATATACAAGGGCAATTGCTTCCACAGCCCCTGCTCCACTGCTTCGCTAAAGGCGACATACACCACCAGCAGAATGGAGCTCTGGTCCACCATTTTCAGCACATCCTTATGGCGTTCTATCCACGGCGCGATCCAGGGACGGACGATCTGCCCTGCCACGAACGGCACCAGCAATTGATAGACTATCTTCAGGATGGAATCCAGCGAAGAGTGCCCTGCACCATGCGCGACAACGATCATGCCGACCAGCACCGGTGTCAGGAAGATACCCAGCAAATTGGAAGCCGAAGCGCTGCATATCGCCGCAGGTACATTGCCGCGCGCTACGGCCGTGAACGCGATGGACGATTGCACGGTGGATGGCAGCACGCACAAAAACAGTATTCCCAGATACAGGTCTGGCGTGATGATCAGCAGCAGCGCAGGTTTGAGCAACAGCCCCAGCAGTGGGAATATCGCGAAAGTGAACAGCAACACGGTCAGGTGCAGCCTCCAGTGCGATGCGCCGGCAATTACTGCTTCGCGCGATAGCTTCGCCCCATGCATGAAAAAAAGCAGGCCTATCATCAACGTGGTCAGCCAGTCAAAAGCGACCGCGACCTGGCCTGTGCAGGGGAAGAAGCTGGCCGTCAGGATCACGGTCAATAGCATCAGGGTCAGGTTATCGGGTAAGAAGCGAGGGCGTTTCATGGGGGAGCTATGCAAAAAGAACAAAATCGGAGAAGAGGCGGAAGCAGGTTCTACGCCAATATCGGGCAGCCCCCATTGTAAAGCATGGCGCCGGCTTCTTTTGCGGGTATTTCGGCCCTTCTGTGGATGGCGCTATCAAAACAGAGTTTAGTTTTTGTATATAGTGCTCAGCTTGTCTATCCATCCGCTGCTATTACTCTTCCTGCTCACCAGAACTACATTTTGCCGGCAGAAGTAAGGACAGCCTGTAATTGCCAGCGTTTGCATGCCCAGCGCATCGATGACGTAGTCAGGCAGATACGCCAGCGCCTGGCCGTCAGCCAGCAATTGGCTGATCAGCAGCAGGTCATCGCTGCGGAAGCGTATGGTCCTGGGAAAAATGTCATCGCGCCAACCGTCGCTTGCTGCATGGCGTTCCAGCGATACAAACGGCGGCGTCAGCAGCGCCGCGAAATCATGCTTCAGCACTTCTTCAACGGCTGCCTTATAGGCATGATACCCATTTGCCAGCACATGCTTATTGCTTATCGCAACTCTAAACTCTGTTTGGCCTAGGGGCATGCCTAGCAGGCGAGCATCCAGGTTTTCTGTGACGGTAGTAGTGACTACAGCTACATCGGCCTCGCCGTTGATCACCGAGGCCAGGGCGGCGTGCTCGGTCTTTTGCTCAAAACTGACCAATGCTTTGGGATAATTGTGTATTACTTTGGCTGCCAGCTCGCGTCCCCAGCCCAGATGCAGCAGCGCCGGCGCGGCGATCCTGCATTTGAAGGTATGCTTTTTGCCTGCAAATTCTGATTGCAATTGCTCTGCGGCTGCCAGCAGGTCCGCTGCACGCTCTTTCAGCTTCTCGCCGCCGGCATTGAGTTTCAGTGCCCTGCCGTCGCGGTCGAACAGGCGCACCTGCAATTCTTCCTCCAGTCTTTTCAGGGACTTTGACAAGGCTCCGGGAGTAAGATGAATCTGCTCCGCAGCCAGCGCCAGATTCTGATAGCGGGCTATCAATAAAAAATGCTTTAACTCGTTCAGGTCTATCATGGATGATTGAATATTAGTACATGATTATGGAATATTTATCGAACAAAAGTATATAGATATCGCCGATACTTTGCACATCTGATAAATCTCGGGAGTGATTATGCAAACCAGAATCTTTAACAATAAACAATGGTTTTATGTGAGGCGCCCGGATGGCCGCGTGGGCGCCGAGCACTATGAACTCCGAGAAAGCGCGATTGACGATAGCTTGGCCAATAATGAAGTGCTGGTGCAGGCGCGCTATATCAGCGTTGATCCGTATATGCGCATCCAGCAGCATGAACGCAGGACTTATGACGTGCCGCATCCGCTGGGAATCGTGCAGCGGGCAGGCGTCGTTGCCCAGGTGCTGGCTTCTGCCAGCGAGCGTTTCCAGCCTGGCGACTGGGTGCTTGGCTATAACGGCTGGCAGTTATTTGATAAATGCCATGCCAACGATCTGCAAAAGCTGGATGCGGAAGCCGCTCCCGTCTCGACTGCACTGGGTGTACTCGGCATGCCCGGCAGGACTGCATGGTTCGGTCTGATGGAGGCTGGCCGCCCTCGCCCGGGGGAAACCCTGGTTGTATCGGGCGCAGCGGGTGCCGTGGGCTCTCTGGTTACGCAGTTTGGCAAACGCGCCGGCTGCCGCGTGATAGGGATTGCCGGCGGCGCAAAAAAATGCGCGTATCTGTTGAATGAGCTGGGCCTGGACGGAGCCGTCGACTATAAGGCCTTTTCCAGTGCAGATGCGCTGGCCGCAGAGATCCAGAAGCAAACCGGCGGCGTCGATATCTATTTCGACAATGTGGGCGGCATGGTGACCGATGCGGTCATCCCCTTGATCAAGCTGAGAGCGCGCATCATCATTTGCGGCACCATCAGCCAGTATGACGGCGGCCTGGACCATCCTGACCTGGCTCCGCGCATGTTGCAGCATATGCTGTTCCAGCGCGCGACGATACAAGGCATTCTGGCACGCGATTTTGTAGCCAGGATGGATGAAATGCGCGCCATCGTTGCGCCCTGGGTCAAGAACCGCGAAATCGTCTTTGATGAAACCATCGTAGATGGATTCGATCAATTGCCACAGGCGTTGAACATGCTGTTCGAAGGAAAAAACGTCGGCAAACTGCTGGTGCGCGTTTAAATATCTACTCATCTAAGCAGGCCAATACACTTGGGCCGGGATCTATTTGTAGCTGTATCCCGGCGCATCCATCTGCCACAGGAAGAAGGACCAGACATCGGCGGTTTCGGCAATTATCTTTGCTCTACTTGATCCCATGCCGTGCCCGCCGTCATAGTCGATGCGCAGTAGTACCGGCTTGCCACTGCTTGAGGCAGCTTGCAGTCTGGCCGCAAGCTTGGACGACATCCAGGATGCCACGCGGGGATCATTGGCTCCGGTCGTGATGATAACGGCCGGGTACGCCACGCCGTCACGGACGTTGTGATAGGGGCTATTCGATAGCATGGCCTTGAACTGCGCAGGATTCTTGACTGTACCGAATTCTGCAATATTTGGCGGCCCGTTTGGCGTCAGCTCTGCCCGTAACAAATCCGATAAACCCACCCCGCTATGGGCAGCCGCAAACAGTTCCGGCCGGCGATTGATGGCGCCGCCTATGGTGATTCCGCCTGCGCTTTTCCCCTGCCCTGCCAGTTTAGTGCTGGATGTGTAATTGTTCTTGATCAGATATTCGGCTGCTGCGATGAAGTCCAGCGCGGTGTTTGCCTTGTTCAGGATATGCGCTCCCTGATGCCAGTCTTCGCCCAGCTCGCCACCTCCGCGTACATGGGCAATCGCGATGACGCCGCCCTGCTCCAGCCACGCGAGGCGCATCGGATCAAAATTCGGCGACATGGTTAAACCATAGGCGCCATAGCCGCTCAGGATGGTGGGGTTGCTGCTATCCAGTTTGATGTCTTTGCGGTATAGCAGAGACATTGGCACCTGAACGCCGTCATGGCTTCTGACCATCACCAGCCTGGTCGCGATGTTGCTGAAGTCTGCTCTGGAGGGTTGAACAATGCCCACGTCATTGAAACGCCCTTCTGCCGAAACCTTGAATACGGCCTTGGGACTGGTCCAGCCTTCCAGTGCAATCGATGCACCCTCGTCGGTGGAGTCGGCGCCAATCTGGCGTATTGTTCCCGCAAATGGCAGTTCTGGCGCATTGGTTTGTAAACTGCTGTGATCGAGCCGTATGAGTTTGCTGCTGCCGTTCGCCAGTGCATGCAGATACAAGGCATCCTTGGCGACTGCACCGCCGCGCAACACGTCGCTGCCCGGCTTGACGACGGTCTTGGCGGTGGAGAGATAAGGTTTTTTCAAATCAAGCTGCAGTATCTTGCCGCGCGGCGCTTTTTGGTAGGACAGCAGATATAGCTGGTCTCCATGCAGCCACGCCGCATGAATCTGGTCAGCCGGAGCTGCCAGCTTTTGCCAAGGAGTGGCATTACCTTTTAGATCCGCCAGTTTTGCTACATACAAGCTGCGGTCTACCGCATCGCCATGCTCGACTTCCGCTATCACGTAGGTCGAGTTGGCATCGGTGATGAGGTGAGGCAGATCAGCGGTGGCAAAGGGCCGTTGTGCGTTCAGGCCAAAACCGATCAAAGCCTGGTCCTTGTCCGGGCTCTGAGCGATGATATGCTGCCAGACCACGCTCTTGTTATAGCGCTCGCCGACGCCTTTCGCATCCTTCTTTGGCAGGCGGTTATAGAAGAAGCCGCTGCTATCCGGCAGCCAGGCCATTCCGTGGTGATTCAGGCCTGCTCTGTCTATGGATTCCGGCAGTTGGCTGGCATCTTCCACCTTGATGATTTTCAGGACGCTATTTTCCGAACCTCCCTGTGACAGCCCGACAATGACCATTGCAGCATCCAGTGAAGGATACAGGAAGTCGATCGCATAGGTCTTGCCGGGGCTTGACATTGAGTCCGGGTCCAGCAGCAGCTTCTGGCCGCCCGTTGCGGCATTGCGTACGAACAAGCGGCGGCCATTACGGCCCGCCTCGGCCAGCAGGTAGAACTGCTGGCCCCGCACTTCAACCAGATTCGCGATGCTGTCGGAAGCATTGTTCAATTCGGCCAGTCTTTGCATCAGGGCAGTCCGCCCTGAAATATGCTGCAGCACATTTCCTGTGAAGTCGGCCTGTGCTTTCATCCAGGTGCTGACTTCCCCATCTGTCAGTTGCTCCAGGTAGCGATAAGGGTCATTGACCTTGGTGCCGAAGTAATTGTTGACGACGGTGCGTACCGGACTTGCCGGAGGCTTGCCCCATGCGGGAGCGGCGGAATCCGCTGCTTGTACATGATTGATGCACAGACTTGCCAGGAGGAATATAGCTGTCGCAAAGCGGCCTTGTGAGGATAAAAGCATGTTGGCTCTAGAGAATTGTTGCTGATTATTATAGGTGGCTTATCAATAAGTCATGAAAAAACTGCCAGTTTATTTGCATTTCAGCCCTGCTTTCACCTGCTTTATTCCCGCATTCCGGCATTTCGTCGCATTGCATTGGCAACAAGAAGAAGTCTTGTCTACAGTGCTGACATCGACACAAGCTTACCAGCAGGAGAAAAACATGAAAATCAGCACTGTACTGCACCCATCTGTTCTCACCAAGCTCGCCCTGTGTGCGGTATTCTTCACTAGCTTGCTGACGATAGCTCTCACCGCAACATCAACTGCTCGCAATATGTCCCCAACACCTGCTATCATGGTGGACGATACGGTTCATACAGTGATCATTTCGGCAAAGCGCCTGTCCAACGAACAGAAGCAGGCAATGGCGACACAAGAGGCTGCGCAACAGGTACAGACTGTTGTCCTTACAGCAAAACGCTTGTCGGCATCAGAGAAACTGGCCAGCCTGCGGCAGGAGCAAGCCTCTTTAATCTCATTGAATTCTGCCGCAAGAGCCAAAGTAGCAACGCAATTTAGCTAAGATTCGCATATTATTATCATTGATACCCTGGAAGACAGAATAATCATGTTAAAGAAATCCGCTTTATTGGGCATTGCCTTGTCCACCATGATGGTCGGTAGCGCCCTGGCGCTGACCATGCCGGAAAAAACAACGCAGCTCGACAGCCGCAAGGCGCTGAGCGCCGCCGCTGCATCGGCCTCTGCCAGTGCCGTAGCGCAGCCGGTCTATCTGGACAGGACAGGTGTAGACAGAGCGTCTATCCACTTGCAAATTTTGCAGCAAACGACGACGCATTTTGCTGAAACCTGCCCCGATAAAAAAAACTCCGCTGATGAAATGAGCGGCGGTCGTGCTGTGATGAAGCCCGCCAGTCAATCCTGATCTTCTGCAGTAAAAACAGGCTGTGGACCGATGTCTTCACAGCCTTGCCGGCGAGAACTATCCTGCCCTTCCACCCTGCCCGCCTTCAGCATTTCCTGCTCTGCCAGTAGTTGTCCTTGTTTTCCTCTATTAGTCCTATTTCGCCTTGCCGTTATAAAGCCCCGCGGTCTATCCGTTTGCTCAGGATAATAGACGTAGAGGTCTGCCTTACGCCATCCAGCGCACCTATCTGATCCAGCAAGCGATCCAGTACTTCTGTCGTAGCACAGCGCAGGGTCAGCATGTAGTCAATGGCGCCGCTGACTGCGCACAAGGTTTCCACTTCCGGCAGTTGTTGCAGGAATTTCATCAAACTGGGTGCATAGCGGGCCTCGACCGACAAGCCCACATAGGCACGTACTGCCGGCTGGAACATCTCCTGGTTCAGCTTCAAGCCGTAACCCGCGATCACTCCCCTTTTCTCCAGCGCATTGATGCGGGCGATGACCGTTGTCCTGGCAATATCTACCTGCTTGGCGATCGTCGTTACCGGCAGGCGTGCATTGTCCATCAGCAACGCCAGTATTTTATTGTCGATATCGTCCAGGCTGGGCTTCATTTGGTCATTTTGTAGTAAAAATTGGTCATATTGTTGCGATGTGGGTCATCTTGACGATATTTTACACTCTATTATCTGACAAAACTTGCCAATACACTTACTCCAGTTGCATCACATACCAATACCCTCATCACTGCATACTGGAGACCCCATGACAACGAAACTCATACTGCTAGGCGCAGGCAAAATCGGCGACGCCATCCTGAATCTGCTATCGCACACCGGTGATTATCAGATCACCGTGGCCGACCGCGATCCGCAGCGCCTGAAGTATGTCGAGCAAGCTGCGTTCCCAAATGTGAAGGTAGTGCAGGCTGATCTGTCCGACAAAAATGCAGTCACGGAATTGATCCGTGACCATCAGGTAACCTTGTCCGCCTGCCCTTACTTCCTCACCCCCATCATTGCAGGTGCGGCCAAGGCAGCGAATTCCCATTATTTCGATTTGACAGAGGACGTGGAAAGCACACGCGTGGTCAAGCAACTGGCGGAAGGCGCAGACTGTGCTTTCGTGCCGCAGTGCGGCCTGGCTCCTGGGTTTATCTCTATCGTCGCCAATGATGTTGCAAAACGCTTTGACCGCCTGCGCGATGTAAATATGCGTGTCGGCGCATTGCCGACTTATCCTAGCAATGCACTCAAATACAACCTGACCTGGAGTACCGACGGCCTGATCAATGAATACTGCAATCCCTGCGAGGCGATTGTGGACGGCGATCTGCGCGAAACCTCTGCGCTGGAAGAAATCGAGCACTTCTCTCTGGATGGCGTTGATTACGAGGCTTTTAACACCTCCGGCGGCCTCGGCACCTTGTGCGAAAGCCTGGCGGGCAAGGTGCAAAACCTGAACTACAAGACTGTGCGTTATCCCGGCCACCGCGACATCGTCAAGATGCTGATACGCGACTTGCAATTGGGCCAGCCCGACCGCCGCCATATCCTGAAAGAAGTGATGGAAGCGTCCATCCCTATGACCAAGCAGGACGTAGTGCTGGTCTTTGTCAGCGTTGCCGGCACCCGCGAAGGCCGCCTGGAACAGGAAACCTATGCGAAGAAAATATACAGCCAGGTTGTCAATGGCCAATTGCTGTCTGCGATCCAGTTGACTACCGCTTCCGGAATTTGCGCTATGGTGGATCTGGTAGTTCAGGGTAAACTACCGAAACACGGACTGGTGCGCCAGGAGCAAGCCACTCTGTCGGACTTCCTGGCAAACCGCTTTGGACGTTACTACGCTGTTTAAATCAGGCAAGACCTTGATTTAAAAAGGAAATTGAATTTTAAGGCGACCCGCAAAAACTGGGCCGTTTTCGGAGACCTACATGGAAACAAATCAAGCTACCCTGGCAGCCCTGCTGTCCGAGATGGGAGCCAATCTTGCTGATTACGCTGGCAAGGATATTACCAGCACCTCGCCTATCGACGGCCAGGTGCTCGCCGTTCTGCGCGCCGACAACGCGGATCAGGTAAAAGCCAAGATAGACCGCGCCCACGCGGCCTTTTTGCAATGGCGCAATGTGCCGGCGCCGCGCCGCGGTGAGCTGGTGCGCCTGTTTGGTGAAGAATTGCGCCTGCATAAAGAGGCCCTCGGCAAGCTGGTAACACTCGAAGCGGGCAAGATTTTGCAGGAAGGCCTGGGCGAAGTGCAGGAAATGATCGACATCTGCGATTTCGCCGTAGGGCTGTCGCGCCAGCTGTATGGCTTGACTATTGCATCGGAGCGCCCTGGTCACAGGATGATGGAAGTCTGGCATCCGCTGGGCGTGGTAGGTGTGATCTCGGCGTTCAACTTCCCGGTTGCAGTATGGGCCTGGAATGCAGCACTGGCCTTTGTATGTGGCAATAGCGTGACCTGGAAGCCTTCTGAAAAAACGCCATTGACGGCTGTTGCCGTACATGCGCTGTTCCAGAAAGCGGTCGCACGCTTTGGCAGCGATGCGCCAGTTGGCCTGGCTGAGCTGATCATCGGCGACCGCGAAGCAGGCTCGCAAATGGTCAATGACAAGCGCGTTCCATTGGTCAGCGCCACCGGCAGCACCCGCATGGGACGCCAGGTTGCTCAGGATTGCGCAACCCGCCTTGCAAAAACCATCCTGGAACTCGGCGGCAACAATGCGATGATCGTCGCCCCTAGCGCCGATCTGGAAATGGCTGTACGCGCGATTACTTTCTCCGCAGTAGGCACTGCAGGCCAGCGCTGCACTACCCTGCGCCGCCTGTTTGTGCATGACAGCGTGTACGACACACTGGTACCGCGCTTGAAAAAAGTCTATGCAGGTTTGCCTATCGGCAGCCCTTTGCAAAAAAGCACGCTGATCGGTCCCCTGATCGACCATGCTGCTTTTGACTGCATGCAAACCGCGCTGGCCGCAGCACGCGCAGAGCAAGGCCAGGTATTTGGTGGAGAACGTGTTGCTGTAGCCGGCTCCGAGGGCGGTTATTATGTTCAGCCGGCCCTGGTTGAAATGCCTGCACAAAGCAATGTGATGCAGCACGAAACCTTTGCACCTATCCTGTACATCGTTCGCTACACGGATCTGCAGCAAGCCATCGCCTTGAATAACGATGTACCGCAAGGGCTGTCGTCCAGTATCTTCACAACCGACGTGCGTGAAGCGGAACGTTTCATGTCGGATAGCGGCAGCGACTGTGGCATCGCCAATGTCAATATCGGCCCTAGCGGTGCTGAAATCGGTGGCGCTTTCGGTGGCGAGAAAGAGACCGGCGGAGGCCGTGAGTCCGGTTCAGACGCATGGAAAGCCTATATGCGCCGTTCCACCAATACGATCAATTACAGCGACTCACTGCCGCTGGCGCAAGGCATCAGTTTTGATATCTGAATTTGAGCGTTTTTAGGCAAGGGCAGAAAGCCGGTTTTGCGTAAGCAGGCCGGCTTTATTTTTTGGTAATGAATTGGTATGACTGACGTATTGGTTGTGATTTAAAGAATGTTTGCTTTTTGAAACAAGCGGCACTGGATATACTAGGAGCTTACGCTGGTCTTTAGAGCCGGCGAGATAGGCTAACTGGGGGACCTTAATGAAGCTGGCCGCACGTGCATACTATCTGGCCTGTCTGAATATTGCCTTAATTTTAGGCGGTTTCCTGCTCTCCCCCGGCGCCGTTGCCGACGAACTTGTGCACTACCCCAAACCTGCACTCGCGAATGATCCCCAGGTTAAATATTTTTTGTCCTTGCTGCAGTTGGCTCTCAGCCACAGCAAAAAAAACTACGAGCTGGCTCCTACATCAACAAAAATGCTGCAGGCTGGCGTCATACGCGATATGACTTCACCCAATGGGCAGGTGGATCTGTTCTGGAGCATGACTACCGACGAGCGCGAGGCACAGTTGCTACCCGTCCGTATTCCGTTGGACAAGGGCTTGATAGGCTGGCGCATCGCGCTGATTAAACCCGATAAGGCGCCGCTTTTCCATGGAGTGAAAACCATCAAAGACTTGCGAGGGATCAAAGCCGGCCAGGAGCAAAGCTGGCCTGACACGGATATCCTGAAAAGCAATGGCCTGGAAGTTGTGACCGCGAGCTCGGAAGATGCGATGTTCAGCATGCTGATAGGCGGCCGCTTTGAATATTTTCCACGCTCGGTCTTGGAAATTCAGGCGGAACTGCAATTGCATCCCGCCCACGGATTGATTATGGAAAAGGAAGTTATCCTGCATTACCCATCTGCTTTCTACTTCTTTGTCAGTCCCCGCCGGCCGGATTTGGCAGAGGATGTGCGTGCGGGACTGGAAAAAGCGATCGCAGATCGTAGCTTTGAGCGCCTGTTCCAGCAATACATGCAGCCTGCCATAGACGCCGCAGATATCAAGCACAGGCGTATCATAGAACTGAAAAACCCTTTGCTGAGCAGTGACAGATTGCCCTTGCACCGCGCGGACCTGTGGTACCAGCCCTGAGAAAAATGAGCTCCCCCTTTTTGCTTCGCTGTTTTTACGCCCTCCTTCTGATATCGTTCCAGTTGCCATTTCAGCCTGCTGCGTGCGCGGCAGACGCGAATCGCATAGTGCGCTATCCCACGCTGATGGCGGATGATGATCCCTTGCAGGAATATGTGCTCGCAGCACTTGATCTGGGACTCAGGCACAGCGGCAAAGACTATCAACGAGTCGCCAGCAGCGCCAAGATGCAGCAGGCACGCGCGATACAGGAACTGCTTTCCGAGCAGGGGCAGCTTGATCTGCTGTGGACCATGACGACGGCTGAACGGGAGGCGCAGCTGCTGGCCGTCAAGATACCGATAGACAAAGGCTTGTTTGGCTGGCGTATCGCGCTGGTTAAAAGAGGTCGCGGCAATATCTTTAAAACAGTCATGAAGTCGAAAGATTTGCAGGCTTACAGTGCCGGCCAGGAACATGATTGGCCGGACACGCCTATCCTGCGCAGCAATGGCCTGCCTGTGGTGACGGCCACTTCCTATGAGGCCTTGTTCAATATGCTGGACGGCAAGCGCTTTGACTATTTCCCTCGCTCGGTGATGGAAATCTGGCAGGAGTACAGGGAGCACCCTTTCCATAACCTGGAAGTGGAAAAAACCATCGTGCTGCACTACCCTACGGCCTTATATTTTTTTGTGAGCCCCCGGCGTCCTGAACTGGCGAAAGACTTGCATGCCGGGCTGGAAAAGGCGGTGGCGGACGGCAGCTTTGAAAGATTATTCCGGAAGCACTTGCTTCCGGCGATCAAAAAAGCGAATATCCAGAAACGCCGCGTCCTTGAGCTCAGCAATCCTTTGCTGGGGCCGGATAGTTTACCGGGCAAGCGTCCCGAGCTCTGGTATAAGCCCTAACATTTAAAAGTGCTATGAAACTTCAGATACTGAAAGAAGAGGTCCAAAAGCTGGAGGATTTGCCGAATATAGGCAAGGCGGCTGCGGCTGATCTCCGTTTGCTGGGTATCTTCCGCCCGCAGGAATTAGTCGGGAAAGATCCTATGCAGCTATATCTGGATTTGTGCGAACGGACCCATGCCAGGCACGACCCCTGTGTGCTGGATACCTTCATGTCTGCGGTGCGTTTTATGGAGGGAGCCCCGGCGTTGCCTTGGTGGGCTTATACGAAAGAACGCAAGGCACTGCTTGATGCCAAAAAATGAAATCTGGCGAGGCGCGTTTTGCCATACAGGCTTGCGCTAGCCAAGAATTTGAGTATGCTGCTTTTCAGGGCTGGTTGGCCAAAGCGGCGCTAAGGTTTGAATGATGAATCAAAAAAATACGCAGTTATCCCTGCAGGGCATGACACTGGAAGCCATCCTGAATGACCTGGTTGCAGCTTACGGATGGGAAGAAATGGGAAGGCGTATTGATATACGCTGCTTTACGCATGATCCCAGCATCAAATCCAGTTTGACATTCCTCAGGAAAACCCCTTGGGCCAGGGCCAAGGTGGAAGAGCTGTACTTGCAACCGCGCGGCGCCGGCTAGCATTCGCTCGGGCTCCTATTTGAGCCACTTATTGAATACCTGCTGATATGCGCCGGTTTCCTTTTGCATATGCATCCAGGCATCCACCCAGGCTTTAAAGGGCACATCCCCTCGCGGGAGCATGAAAGCTTTTTCAGCAAACTGCAATGGCTTGTCTGGATTGATCGCACATAGCTCAGTATGCTGCTTGCTTTGCCATAAGGTCTCGCTGCTATCTGTCACCATGATGTCGGCCTTGCCTTGTACGATCTGCTCAAAGATGCTGACATTATCGTTGTGTAAAATCAGCTTTGCGCGTTTGAAATTGGCGCGTGCGAAACGCTCATTGGTGCCACCCGGATTGACGATGGCCCTGGTCGCTGGCTGGTCTATCATTTCCAGGGATTGGAATTTGGCAGTATCGGTGCAGCGTGCAATGGCCGATTTTCCATCCAGCATATGCGACTCTGCAAAACCCGCCTTTTTCAGTCTGTCCAGCGTGATGGATACGCCGCCCATCGCGATATCGCACTTTTCCAGAAAATCGTTCATCAGGCCGGGCCAGCTTGTTTTGATGAACTGAGCTTCCACACCCATGGCCTTGGCGAGGGATTGGCCAAGATCGACATCCATGCCCTCGAACACCCCGTTGGACTGCTGATACGTGAATGGCTTGTAGTCGCCGGTCATGCATATCCTGAGTTTGCCTGATTTTAAAACCTCGTCCAGGCGAGAGCTCTGGGCGTGGGCGATGCTGCCAAAAATTGTCGTCAAGACAATTAAGGCGTAAATAAAAGCTTTTCTCATGTTGATTATTGTTATGTCAGCGGTCATATGAAGGGCAGGAATTGGAGGTTTCACCATAGCGCAACGAGGGCTATTCCTGACAGAATCACTCAAGTTTGTTATACTTGATCAAATTGCTCAACATCTCAGGGCAAAAGTAACTAATTTGTTAAGAACAACTAGTTGATTAATAGCAAAGCGGCAACGCTTGGAGTAAATGACTCATGCGCCTCACCACTAAAGGCCGTTTTGCAGTAACGGCCATGATAGACCTGGCATTGCGCCAGGACAAGGGTCCAGTGACACTTGCGGGTATCAGCCAGCGTCAGGATATCTCTTTGTCTTATCTGGAACAGTTGTTCGGCAAATTACGCAGGCATGAAATTGTTGAATCGGTACGTGGCCCCGGCGGCGGTTATAGCCTGGCGCGGAAGGCGCAGCAAGTCACTGTTGCCGATATTATCATTGCAGTCGATGAGCCATTGGACGCGACGCAATGCGGCGGCAAGGAAAACTGCCACGGTGCAGACCAGGCTACCGGCGCCCGTTGTATGACGCATGAGCTGTGGGCAACGCTGAATGCGAAAATGGTGGATTATCTGGATTCTGTGTCTTTGCAGGATCTGGTGAATCAGCAAAGACAGAAGAACGCGGAAAAGAGCGTGGTGGTGATGCATCACAACCACGCAACGCCTTAGTGCGGACTTTACGACTGAATACACAATATTATTTTACTGGAGCAATACATGAACGCCCCTCTGGAAAAAAGCTTGATTGATGCCATCAAGGCTCCGCACTTTCCAATTTATATGGATTATTCGGCAACGACGCCGGTAGATCCGCGCGTGGCCGACAAGATGATTCCTTTCCTGCGTGCGCAATTCGGTAATCCGGCATCGCGCAGCCATATGTATGGCTGGGATGCCGAGGCGGCAGTTGAAGAAGCACGCGGCCATGTGGCTGCGCTGGTCAATGCGGATCCGCGCGAAATCATCTGGACTTCCGGTGCGACCGAAGGCAATAACCTGGCGATCAAGGGTGCAGCGCAGTTTTACAAATCCAAGGGCAAGCACATCATCACGGTAAAGACTGAGCACAAGGCTGTGCTGGATACCGTGCGTGAACTGGAGCGCCAGGGCTTTGAAGCGACTTACCTGCAACCGCAAGACAACGGCCTGATTACGATCGAGCAGTTGAAAGCGGCGATCCGCCCAGACACCATTCTGGTATCCGTGATGCTGGTCAATAATGAAATCGGCGTCATCCAGCCTATCGACCAGATCGGTGAGCTGTGCCGCGAGAAAGGCATCATCTTCCATTGCGACGCTGCCCAGGCAACCGGCAAGGTCGTTATCGACCTGCAAAAGACCAAGGTCGACCTGATGACCTTCACCGCCCATAAAACCTATGGCCCTAAAGGTGTTGGTGCGCTGTACATCTGCCGCAAGCCGCGTGTTCGTATTGAAGCGCAAATGCACGGTGGCGGCCATGAGCGTGGCCTGCGTTCAGGCACCCTGCCTACCCACCAGATCGCCGGCATGGGTGAAGCTTTCCGTATCGCCAAAGAAGAAATGGATAGCGAGCTGGTGCATATCAAGGCAATGCGTGACCGCCTGGCTAAAGGCCTGCAGGAAATCGAAGAAACCTACGTCAACGGCGACATGGAACACCGTGTTCCACATAATCTGAACGTGAGTTTCAATTACGTAGAAGGCGAATCGCTGATCATGGCGATCAAGGAAATCGCGGTTTCTTCCGGTTCGGCTTGCACTTCCGCCAGCCTGGAGCCTTCCTATGTATTGCGCGCACTGGGCCGTAGCGATGAACTGGCGCACAGTTCCATCCGCTTTACGATAGGCCGTTTTACGACAGAAGAAGACATCGATTTCACGATCGATTTACTGAAAGCCAAAGTTGGCAAGCTGCGCGAGCTGTCGCCACTGTGGGACATGTACAAGGATGGCATTGACATCAGCTCCATCCAATGGGCTGCACATTAATCCTGTGCAGACAGATACGAAGCTGGTTTTAATCCTACTCAAATAAATTAGGCAAGGAGCATCAAAATGGCATACTCAGAAAAAGTGTTGGACCACTATGAAAATCCACGTAATGTCGGCGCTTTCGACAAGGGTGACGACACCATCGGCACCGGTATGGTAGGCGCGCCTGCCTGCGGCGACGTCATGAAACTGCAAATCAAGGTCGGCGCGAACGGCCTGATCGAAGATGCGAAGTTCAAGACCTATGGCTGCGGCTCTGCGATCGCTTCTTCCTCCCTGGTGACAGAATGGGTCAAGGGCAAGACGCTGGATCAAGCATTGGCGATCAAGAATACCCAGATCGCTGAAGAACTGGCATTGCCGCCAGTGAAGATCCACTGCTCCATCCTCGCGGAAGATGCGATCAAGGCAGCTGTGCTGGACTACAAGACCAAGCATGGTGATGCAGTTGTTGCCAATCAGGCTGCCTGATTTCGATTTCATTTATTTAGGCTTCTGAACATGGCAATCACCTTGACAGAAAAAGCCGCGAAGCACGTGACGCGGTATATGGAGCGCCGGGGCAAAGGCATAGGCCTGCGCTTCGGCGTTCGCACCACCGGCTGTTCCGGCATGGCATACAAGCTGGAATATGTAGATGAAGTCGGCAACGAAGACAGCGTGTTTGAGTCGCATGGCGTAAAAGTATTTGTCGATCCGAAGAGCTTGCCTTATATCGACGGCACCGAGCTGGACTTTGCCCGCGAGGGCCTGAATGAAGGCTTCAAATTCTATAACCCCAACGTCAAGGACGAATGCGGGTGTGGCGAAAGCTTCAGGATTTAACGCCATTCCGGCGCCGGAACAATACAAAGCTTGCCATCATTGACTATGGATTGACGGCGCTTTGTCTCTCCAGCGCCCTCATCCATCGGTCCTCTCTCCACCGCCTTTACGCATAATGCAAAATCATTTCGAGCTGTTCCACCTTCCCCAACAATATGCGCTGGATCTTGCTCAGCTCGATATTGCTTACCGGGAAGTTCAGGCAACGGTACATCCTGACAAGTTTGTGCAAGCCGGCGATGCGGAAAAACGAGTGGCGATGCAATGGGCAACCCGTGCGAATGAAGCTTACCAGACGCTGAAAAAACCTTTGAAGCGTGCGACCTACCTGTGTGAGCTGAATGGTGTGGACCTGCAGTCGGAATCCAATACGTCGATGCCAGCCGCTTTCCTGATGCAGCAGATGGAATGGCGCGAGGCTTTTGACGATGCGCGCCAGGCCGGCGATATCGCGGCGCTAGACAAACTGGAGTCGGATCTACATGCAGCGTTGAAGTCCGAGTTGAATGCTGCCGGACAGGCACTGGATGCGGGCAATTTTGTTCTGGCGGCGCAAATCGTGCGTGCCTGCATGTTCCTGGAAAAATTCATCGCCGACATCGCGGTTCATGCCGAATAGCGAGTCAGGGCCTGGTAACTGAAAAGCCTGCAGGCGTTATACTTCACATATTGTTTGCAACATCCATAAAAAAATTCAATGGCACTTCTCCAGATTTCAGAACCAGGCATGTCCACCGCGCCGCATCAGCACAGGCTCGCGGTAGGGATAGACCTGGGCACCACCAACTCCCTGGTGGCAACCGTTCGCAATAGTATTCCCGAAGTATTGAATGACGAAGAAGGCCGCCCTCTGCTGCCGTCTGTCGTGCGTTATTTGCCGAATGGCCATGCACACATAGGCTATAAGGCGCAAGCAGCGCAAACTACAGATCCCAAGAACACAGTGGTCTCGGCCAAGCGTTTCATGGGGCGTGGTTTAAAGGATATCGCCTACGCGGAAAACTTGCCCTACGATTTTCACGACGCGCCTGGCATGGTGCAGTTGAAAACCGTTGCCGGCCTGAAGAGCCCTGTGGAAATCTCTGCGCAGATACTTGCCACCCTCCGCCAGCAGGCCGAGGATGCGCTGGGCGATGATCTGGTGGGTGCGGTGATTACGGTGCCTGCTTATTTCGATGATGCACAACGGCAGGCAACCAAGGATGCGGCCAAGCTGGCCGGCCTGAATGTCCTGCGCCTGCTGAACGAGCCGACTGCGGCTGCTATCGCCTATGGCCTCGATAATGCATCTGAGGGTATTTATGCGGTCTACGATCTGGGCGGCGGCACCTTCGATATTTCCATCCTGAGGATGAGCAAGGGTGTTTTTGAAGTGCAGGCCACCGGTGGCGATTCCGCGCTGGGCGGCGATGACTTTGACCACAGGCTGTTTTGCTGGGTATTGCAGCAGGCGCAGTTACCTCCGCTGTCGGATGAAGATACCAGCCTGTTGATGGTCAAGGCGCGTGAAGCAAAGGAAATCCTGTCTTCGCAGACCTCCACCCATTTCGACGCCATACTCAGCACCGGTGAGGAAGTCCATCTCGTCATTGAGGCAGCCGTTTTTGCTGAAATTACCCAGCATCTGGTGGCCAAGACGATTACCCCTTCCAAAAAAGCGCTGCGCGATGCCGGGTTGACAGTCGATGATGTGGACGGTGTCGTGCTAGTTGGCGGCGCTACCCGTATGCCGCATGTGCGCAAAGCCGTCGGCGAATTCTTTCAGACCACTCCGCTCGCCAATATCGATCCTGACAAGGTAGTGGCCCTCGGTGCTGCAATGCAGGCCAATCTGCTGGCCGGCAACCGCGCGCCTGGCGATGACTGGCTGCTGCTGGACGTGATTCCATTGTCTTTGGGCGTAGAAACCATGGGCGGGCTGGCTGAAAAAGTCATTCCACGCAATTCCACCATCCCTTGCGCGCGCGCGCAGGAATTTACCACTTTCAAGGATGGCCAGACCGCACTGGCAATCCACGTCGTACAAGGTGAGCGTGAGTTGGTCAGCGATTGCCGCTCACTCGCCAAATTTGAGCTACGCGGCATTCCGCCGATGGCGGCAGGCGCTGCGCGTATCCGCATCACCTATCAGGTGGATGCAGACGGCTTGCTGTCGGTCTCTGCGCGTGAACTGCGTTCCGGCGTCGAGGCGTCGATTGTCGTCAAGCCTTCTTATGGACTGGGTGACGACGAAGTGACACGCATGCTGCAAGATTCCTTTAAATCCGCCGAAGGCGATATGCAGTTGCGTGCATTAAAGGAGGAACAGGTTGAAGCGGAACGCATTCTGTTGGCGACCCAATCGGCGATGGATGCGGATAGTCATTTGCTGTCTGAATCCGAGCGCGAGTCCGTCTCGCAATTGATGCAGCAGGTGCGGGGATTGGCTGCAACAGCCGACCACACCCAGCTCAAGCAGGCGATAGAAGCCCTGGCGGACGGAACGGAAGAGTTTGCGGCGCGACGCATGGACCAAAGCGTGCGCACGGCCCTGGCCGGAAAAAAACTGGACGACATCGTCTGAGATGACTCCTGAAAATTGAATAGAGAAAACAATGCCTCAAATTATTGTATTGCCCCATCCCGTGCTGTGCCCTGAAGGCGTAGTGATTGATGCGCCTAAAGGAAAGTCTTTGTGCGAAGCCTTGCTGGAAAACGACGTCGAGATCGAGCACGCCTGCGAGATGTCATGTGCCTGCACCACCTGCCACGTTGTGATCAGGGAAGGTTTCAAATCCCTTAACGAGTCCACCGATGATGAAGAAGATCTGCTGGACGCAGCATGGGGTCTGGAAGCGACTTCCCGCCTGTCATGCCAGGCCGTAGTCGGCGATGAAGACATAACGATAGAGATTCCCAAGTACACGATCAACCACGCCCGCGAAAATCATTGAGCCTGACGGCTAAAGAGGTGATCCTATGAAATGGACTGATTCGACACGTATCGCCGAAGCGCTATACGATAAGTTTCCGGATATTGACCCGCTGACGATACGCTTCACCGACCTGCATCAGTGGGTATGTGAACTGGATGGCTTTAACGATGATCCGCAGCGCTCGGGCGAAAAAATCCTGGAAGCCATACAAATGGCTTGGATAGAAGAAGCCAAATAGGCATCTCGACTGATGCTTAAATGAGCACCCAAATAGCTGTTCAAAAACAACCCGTCTCTTTCCAGGCGGGTTTTGTCTTTTTTGGGCTGGCATAACTTGCCGAAACGTAAAAAATCTTCTACTATTGGCAAGCTTGCCCGTAATGAAGAGAAGATGTAGCTGGCCTATCAAATTCAAGATATTGCACGCTGTGCATATTGCGGGAGGCTTTGCAGATCATGCGTGGCATTGCGTTTGGAGTAGTTTCCGTCTTGTGAATTCGTTTCCGCGCAATACGGAAATACTTCTGCCGGACCTGACCTTCTAAATTCGCTCATCAGAAAGTGATGCACAAGGATCTTGCAATGCAGTTTCGACATCTCTTATCTGCTATCCGCAGTCGAATTACACTTAGGTCGGCGATTATCTCGGCGGTTTGCGTAGGATTGATTTTTCCATCCGCTATCCTCATCCCTTTCCATCTGCGTACGATTGAAGATGCCGCCCGCTTGCGCATGGCGGAAGATCATAAGCGCCTTGCGGATATTCTCGCGGTTATTCTTAGCGAACCCTTGTGGCAGATCACGCCGGAGATCGCCAATGTTTCCAGCGAAGTGGTGTATTCCGATGAGCGCGTAGCAAAAATCGAAGTCATCACGCTGCCGGATCACAAGAACTTCATTACCAACGACAAGCGCATGGCGACCCAGACCGGGCCGTTCAAAACCTTGTCGCATGAAATCAAGCACGGCGAGCAGATCATAGGCGAAGTCAAGCTGACGATGGCCGAAGACCTGTTGCTGGAAAGCCTGCGCTCCGATCGTAACCGCTATGCAATCACCGCGGCCCTGTCATTGATCATGGCCATCGTATTCATCCTGCTGGTGCTGCAGTGGCGGCTGGTCCAGCCTATCCGCGTGCTGATGAGCGAATCGGACCGGCTGGCTAACGGCGAGCTTGGCGAGCCTATCGCTTTGAACCGCGAAGACGAGCTAGGGCACCTCGCGCTCAGCCTGGAGGCTACAAGGCAGGCTCTGCAACGTTCTTTCTCTGATCTTGAAGTGAAAAACCAGCAATTGCTGGAGTATTCCGGCACCCTGGAGTCCAAGGTCAAGCTGCGCACCCAGGAGCTGGAAAACGCCAACCTGAATCTGGAATCCGCGCTCGCCAACGTGAACAGCGCCCAGAATGAACTGGCGCGCGTGGAGCGCATGGCAGCATTGGGCTCCATGGTGGCCGGCGTTGCACATGAGCTGAATACACCGCTGGGCAACTGCCTATTGGTGGCCAGTACGCTGGAAGAAGAAACCAAGAATTTGCTGACGCTGCTGGAAAATGGCGGAATGCGCCGCTCCGACCTGAGCCGCTACGCGGCCACTGCCGCAGAATCGACCAAGCTGCTATTGCGCGGCTTGCAGCAATCTGCGCGCCTGGTCGGCGACTTCAAGCAGGTGGCAGTGGATCAGTCTAGTGCTCAGCGCCGCCAATTCACACTGCTGGTGATGTTGCAGGAACTGGCTGCCCTGCTCCACTCCAGCTTGCGCAAAACGCCATTCACGCTGGAGCTGGATATTCCAGCCAATATCGAACTCGATAGCTATCCGGGCCCCTTGGGCCAGGTATTCACTAATCTGGTTAACAATGCAGTTGCGCACGGATTGGATGGACGTAACGAGGGCCACATGCGCTGCTTTGCCCAGCAACAGGGCGATCATGTGCTGATTGTGTTTGAAGATAACGGCAAGGGTATACCGCCGGAAATTATCAACCGGATATTTGAACCCTTCTTCACCACCAAGTTTGGTCAGGGTGGTAGCGGCCTGGGCCTGAGTATTACATTCAATATCATCAGCAATGTGCTTGGTGGGGAAATCAGGGTTTCCAGCGTAATCGGCCAGGGATCCCGTTTTGAAATCAGCATTCCGTTGAAAGCGCCGGGCAGCCAGGAATCCGGAAACCCGCTGCTGAGCCATTAGTAAGTTATTGATGAAATTGCAATGCCCAGACAAGCATCAGTCTTGCCTGGGGATCACAAAGGCTGGGCGTGTCAAAATTGAGACATGCCTGACAGTATCCTGAAAATTTTGCGTGCTTTATCAGTGCCTGCGCCGTACATCCTCCCGTTCTGTATCCCAATATTGCATTGCTGACACCCTTGCCCACCCCGTCTGGGGTACAATCTGGGTAAACCAATTTCATTTTCGCCATGCAACAATATCTCGATTTCATGCGCCATGTTCAACAGCATGGCACGCAAAAAACTGACCGCACAGGGACTGGAACCTTGTCGGTATTCGGCTATCAGATGCGTTTTGATTTGAGCCAGGGCTTTCCCGCTCTGACCACCAAAAAACTGCATATGAAGTCCATCATCCATGAGTTGATCTGGTTTCTGGCCGGCTCAACCAATATCAAATATCTGAAAGATAATGGCGTTTCCATCTGGGATGAGTGGGCGGACGAGAATGGTGAGCTGGGGCCGGTTTACGGTTCGCAGTGGCGTAACTGGCCGGCGCCGAACGGCGAGCATATCGACCAGATCAGCCAGTTGATACAACAGATCAAGAGCAATCCGGACTCGCGCCGCCTGATCGTTTCAGCCTGGAACGTAGCGGATATTCCGCAAATGAAATTGCCGCCTTGCCATGCGTTTTTCCAGTTTTATGTAGCTGACGGCAAACTGTCTTGTCAGTTGTACCAGAGAAGTGCGGATATCTTCCTCGGCGTTCCTTTTAATATTGCATCGTATGCGCTGCTGACGCACATGGTGGCCCAGCAGACCGGTCTTGAGGTTGGTGATTTTATCTGGACGGGTGGCGATTGCCATCTATACTCCAATCATATGGAGCAAGTCCAGGAGCAATTGTCGCGTACGCCTTTTGCGCCACCCAAGCTGCTCATCAAGCGTAAGCCGGATTCGATTTTTGATTATAAATTTGAAGATTTTGAGATCACGGATTATCAATTCCATCCGCATATAAAAGCACCTGTTGCTGTTTAATTGGATGGATCTTTTGGCAACATCAGTCTCTGAATAGCTTGTCTGTCGTCATCATGTAAAGCTGGGCAAAACTGGTGGCATTTGTCGCAAAGCGACGCTAGCATTGTTTCACCGTCATCACTATGTCATTACTTACAATTATTGTTGCAACAGATAGCAATATGGGAATCGGTATCAATAATTCCCTGCCGTGGAAGCTGTCGGAAGATATGGCGCACTTTAAAAGTACGACATCCGGCCATCCTATTATCATGGGCAGGAAGACTTTCGATTCAATAGGAAGACCGCTGCCCAAGCGGCGCAATATTGTTATTTCGCGCAACCCTGAATGGCAGCATGAAGGCGTGGAATGCGTGCATTCGCTGGAAGATGCTTGCAAGCTGGTCGCCGGAGAAGAAGCGTTTGTCATCGGTGGCACCCAGATTTACCAGCAGGCCCTGCCCTTGTCCAGCAAGTTGATCGTAACGGAAATTCATAGCCGCTTTAATTGCGATGCTTTTTTCCCGAAAATCTCTGCTGAAGAATGGACGGAAGTCAGCCGGGACGCGCGGCAATCAGAGCAAAACGATTTTACCTATGCGTTTGTAACTTATCAGCGCGTTTAAGGTCATAAGCTGGCAGTAAGCGAGCAAATAAACAAGTAAAAATAAATCAAAAATTGAAGGAATAGAGGAATATATGTCTGAATCAGGTTTCCACGTACACGGCCCTCATGACCATGAACTGGAGCACGCAGCCCACGGTAACGATGATTTCGCCAGCAGGATCGCGGTAATGACAGCGATCATGGCGACCGTAGGCGCATTGTTTGGCTTCCAGGGCGGTGCCACGCAAAATGATGCAGCCATGTTCAAGAATGATGCCGCTATCCGGAAAACCGAGGCATCAGACCAGTGGAATTACTATCAGGCTAAATCCAATAAACAGAATCTGGCTGAGTTGGCGATGACATTGCCGGGTGTTGATGCTGGCAAGTACAAGGCAGATCTGGAACGCTATAAATCGGAAAAAGAAGTCATCAAGAAGAAAGCGGAATCTTTAGAGGCGGAGTCGGCAGAATTTGAGCACAAATCGGAAGCCGCACTGCACCAGCATCATCGCTGGGCGCAGGCCACAACAGCCTTGCAAATTGCGATCTCGCTGGCGGCGATCACCTTGCTGACAAGGAAGAAGTGGCTGCAAATTGGTTCATACGGAGTAGCAGGTTTGGGGGTAGTGCTGGCAGCGCTGGCTTGGCTGCACATCTGACAAGATCGACAAGAGGTATAAAAAATGAAAAAAATACTCTGTTCTTCCCTGTGCTCAGTTCTCTTACTCGGCGTTTTTTCTGCGCATGCGCAGACGTCGGATTTTGCCCAGTTCCTGGCGCCGAACTACGTGGTAAAAAACACAGACTATTCGCTGGGCGCTGCGATTCCCGGTTTTTCACGCAATAATGCGCAGGATGAGCGCCGACCGACTGGCTATCTGGCGTTTTCCGGCTTCGGCTACAATTTTTCCAAAGACGCCGGCATCCAGTATGGTTTGCAATTGAGCGCGGAGACGGTCCGTGATCTGTCGCGCCCTATCCGCTCGCACGGAGTGCTGGATAGCGATACAACGCTGGAGTCCGGTGCTTTTTTCAACTATGTACCCAGCCCCAACTATGCCCTGGTGTCATCAGTGCGTTATGGTTCAGGCCTGGACCGTAATGGCGTGCAGTTGAGTCTAGGCGGATTGTTCAACAAATCCCTGGGCCAGAAGCACCAGCTGTCAGCCAGCGTGGGAGCGAATTGGGCCAATTCCAATTACCAACAATCTTATTTCGGCGTGAACGCAGTGCAGTCGGCCAATAGCGGCTACTCCCAGTTCTCGCCATCGGCCGGCTTGACCGATATCCGCCTGGGCGCGGCATGGAACTGGAACATCGACTCCAACTGGTCCCTGACTACCGGCGCATCCTTGAAGCATTTGATGGGCGATGCCGCGCGTAGTCCGTTTGTGTCGGAAAAGAATCCGGTTAGCGTATTTTCTGCTGCGACCTATCGCTTTTAACCGTTTGCCTTGGGTGGCTGGCTATCCTGGCCTCGGGCCTTGGGCTCAGCCTTAACCAGCCCTAAGCCTCAGGGGCTGGCGTTTCTATTTCACTAATTTTCCGCCAATATGGCAGCTAGCGCTGCCCGCAATATGACGAAAACATGAAATTTTCGTCCAAGTGCCGGATTTAGGATTTTTTTTCACATCTTCGCCCCCATATCTGAGAAAATTCGGTCTTTGAATTTTTCGGCGCGCAAGCGGTTGCCATAACCGGGGTTGAATTGGATCCCTTCCCGGTTAACTTGCCCAGGCGTCTCCCCTTCATGTTTTTTGGAGACCTCCATGAAATTCCGCTTCCCCATCGTCATTATTGACGAAGACTTCCGCTCAGAAAATACCTCCGGCCTCGGTATCCGCGCGCTTGCCGACGCGATGGAAAAAGAAGGCATGGAAGTGCTGGGCGTGACCAGCTACGGTGACCTGTCCCAGTTTGCGCAACAGCAGTCGCGCGCATCCGCCTTCATCCTGTCTATCGATGATGAAGAGTTTGGCGACGGCACCGATGAAGAGACCGATTACGCGCTGAAGTCACTGCGCGCCTTTGTCGAAGAAATACGCTACAAGAACTCCGATATCCCTATTTACCTGTATGGCGAGACGCGTACGTCGCGCCATATCCCCAACGATATCCTGCGCGAATTGCACGGCTTCATCCATATGTTCGAGGATACGCCGGAGTTCGTGGCGCGCCACATCATCCGTGAAGCAAAATCCTATCTGGATGGCCTGGCGCCGCCCTTTTTCCGCGCGCTGGTGCATTACGCAAATGACGGTTCTTACTCCTGGCACTGCCCAGGACACTCGGGCGGCGTGGCTTTTCTGAAATCGCCTATCGGCCAGATGTTCCACCAGTTTTTCGGTGAGAACATGCTGCGCGCGGACGTCTGCAATGCGGTAGAAGAACTGGGCCAGTTGCTGGATCATACCGGGCCGGTTGCTGCATCCGAGCGCAATGCGGCGCGCATCTTCAATGCGGATCATTGCTACTTCGTGACCAACGGCACGTCCACATCCAACAAGATGGTCTGGCACTCCACCGTTGCGCCCGGCGATATCGTTGTGGTTGACCGTAACTGCCACAAGTCCATCCTGCACTCCATCATCATGTGCGGCGCTATCCCTGTGTTCCTGATGCCTACCCGTAACCACCTCGGCATCATCGGCCCTATCCCGCTGGAAGAGTTCTCGATGGAGAGCATCCAGAAGAAGATAGAAGCGAATCCCTTCGCACGCCAGGCAAAAAACAAGAAGCCGCGCATCCTGACCATCACGCAATCGACCTATGACGGCGTGGTGTATAACGTCGAGACGCTGAAGGATATGCTGGACGGCGAAATCGATACGCTGCACTTCGATGAAGCCTGGTTGCCGCACGCGACCTTCCATAGCTTCTACAAGGACATGCATGCGATCGGCAAGGACAGGCCGCGCGCGAAGAAGTCGATGATTTTCTCCACGCAGTCCACCCACAAACTGCTGGCCGGTATCTCGCAGGCTTCGCAAATCCTGGTGCGTGAATCCGAGACAGTGCAACTGGACAAGGACAGCTTCAACGAAGCCTACCTGATGCATACGTCCACCTCTCCGCAGTATGCGATTATCGCTTCCTGCGACATTGCTGCGGCGATGATGGAAGCGCCGGGCGGTACCGCGCTGGTAGAGGAATCGATCCTGGAAGCGCTGGACTTCCGCCGCGCGATGCGCAAGATCGATCAGGAGTGGGGCAAGGATTGGTGGTTCCAGGTTTGGGGCCCGGACACCTTTGCCGAAGACGGCATAGGTTCGCGCGAAGACTGGGTTATCCGTGCTGAGGACGACTGGCATGGCTTCGGCAAACTGGCGCCGAATTTCAATATGCTGGACCCGATCAAGGCAACCATCATCACCCCTGGTCTGTCCCTGGAAGGCCAGTTCGGTGAAACCGGTATCCCTGCCTCCATCGTGACCAAGTATCTGGCCGAACATGGCGTTATCGTTGAAAAGGCCGGCCTGTATTCGTTCTTTATCATGTTCACCATCGGCATTACCAAGGGCCGCTGGAATACCTTGCTGACTGCGCTGCAGCAGTTCAAGGACGACTACGACAAGAACCAGCCTATGTGGCGCATCCTGCCTGAATTCGCTGCGGCCAATCCTCGCTATGAAGGCGTGGGCCTGAAGGACCTGTGCCAGGGTATTCACGCGGCCTACAAGTCGCATGACGTGGCCCGCCTGACGACAGAGATGTATCTGTCCGATATGCAGCCAGCGATGAAGCCTTCGGACGCTTTCTCGAAGATGGCGCACAAGGAGATCGAACGTGTTTCCATCGACGAGCTGGAAGGCCGCGTAACGTCCATTCTGCTGACGCCCTACCCGCCAGGCATTCCTTTGCTGATTCCGGGTGAGCGCTTCAACAAGACCATCGTCGACTATCTGAAATTCGTGCGCGATTTCAATGAGAAGTTCCCTGGTTTTGAAACCGACTGCCATGGCCTCGTCAGGAAAGAAGTGGACGGCAAGCGCGGCTATTATGTAGATTGTGTCAAGGTCGGTGCCGAAGTAACGGGATAGTGATACGGTACAAGGCTTGTACCAAAGTCTGCAAAAATGCGCTTGATTCCATCAAGCGCATTTTTTATGTTCGCTAATCGCAACATGATGCGCAACCCCATGTTCTTTTAGCTATATTTTCCATATACTATATGGACGAATATATTTCGAATCTGTAAGCACTCCACCAATAAAAATTAACTCGGGCTTTAGATGGGCGATATTCCAGCATTAACGGCGATTAAACCGACTGACATCAGCGTCGGCAAGGCGCTGCCTTGGCCGGTCTACGATATGCACGGCAATTTGATGTTTGAAGCCGGCATGATCATAGAAAACCAGCACCAACTGGAACGCCTGGTGATTAACGCCTATTGCATGGATTCCCTTTGGAATAGCGTTCCTTCCAGGCAGCCAGAGCCACCACCGCCTCAGGTCGAAGAAAAAGAAGACGACAAACGCGACCAGATGATAGAACTGGATAGCGTGCGCTGGAGCGTCGGCGAAAAATTATTCCTGCAAATGGCGGATAATGCCGCGATGCGTTTTACCGTCAAGATGATCGGTTTCCTCAAAGGCAAATCCATCGTCGTGTCGGCACCGATGATAGACGGCGGCGCGCCCAGGATACGCGACGGCCAGACTTTCATTGTCCGCGCTTTCACCGGCAAGACCGCCTATGCATTTAGCGCATCGGCACTGAAATCGGTGTTCTTCCCCTATTCCTATCTGCACCTGTCTTACCCGGACAAAGTCAGGAGCACCGTGATACGGCATGGCTCGCGCGCGACGGTGAAGATCATCGCGTCGGTGACGATTGGTAATTCCGAACAAACCACGGCCGCTGTGCTGAATGACTTGAGTACCGGCGGTGCATCGGGCGTAATCAAGAAGAATATCGGCGAGCGCGGCGATTCTGGCGTGATCAAGTTCAAGGTGAGAGCTGCAGGCAATGACGAAATCCTGACCTTGAGTTTCATTCTGCGCTCCATTGAGGCGATAGAAAATGAAGACAGCTATCGATATGGTTTTCAATTCAACGACCTGGATGCGCAATCCAGGCTGGTCTTGTCCGCCTTTGTGCATCAGACTCTGGTTGAGGCGGACTAAGTAGGCTGAGCACGCTGCCCATATGACCCTATCGGCCGGCTCGCATGCTGGCCTCATCTCCCTCTTTTTCGCCGCACTGTCATTCTTATACAACAAACGAGGCCGGGCATACCCAGGCCCTTTTTTTGTTTATAGCTGCAGCTCCAGACACAGGATTGCTGTCTCTTGATGGCGACGATTGTCCACATTACATTTGGTCGAGATAGTTACGCAAAGTAACACTTATTGCTTGGCCCAAAAAATTTACGCATGTTACTTTGCGTTACATCATCAAATTCAATTCAGGCAGGGATAAACCATGTTGAAGTCGCTTTCACGGGCATTGCCGTTGGCCTTGCTCACGGTATTACTGGCTTCTTGTGGGGGCGGAGGCTCTGGGGGCGGTACTGCTCCCGTAAGCGGCGGCAGCAATCCCGGTGGCTCCGGAGGTTCAGGTTCCGCCCCTCCTCCTACTGCGGCACAAGCGGCCCGCATGCTGACGCAAGCCAGCTTTGGCCCCACCAGCGGCGATATCAGTGCCCTCAGCGCCAGTTCTTATTCCGCATGGCTGGAGGCGCAATTTACGAAGCCGCAAAAGCTGCACCGCAGCTATATGGACAGCATCAGCGCAACGCTGGCGTCCGGTCAATCGCTTAGCCAGAACAACTTCTTTGAATCCTTCTGGCAGCAGGCGGTAACCGGCGATGACCAATTGCGCCAGCGCGTGACCTTTGCCTTGTCGCAGATTTTTGTGGTGTCCTTCCAGGACAGTACCGTTGCGAATTTTCCGCGTGGAGTCGCCTCGTATTACGACATGCTGGGAGCAAATGCATTCGGTAATTTCCGCGATTTGCTGCAGGCAGTGAGTCTGCACCCCATGATGGGCATCTACCTGACTTCCTTGCATAATCAAAAGGAGTCAGGCTCGCGTATTCCAGACCAGAATTATGCACGGGAAGTGATGCAGCTTTGCACGATAGGCTTATATCAGTTGAATCTGGATGGCAGCGTCAAGCTCGCCAACGGCAAGCCGGTGGAAACCTACAACAATGATGACATCAGCGGCTTGTCCAAGGTCTTCACTGGCTGGAGCTGGGCCGGCGCCGACAAGAGCGATACGCGCTTTTTCGGAGGTAATCCCGATCCGGACCGCGACTGGAAGCCGATGCAGAGTTATCCTAAATATCACTCCACGTCGGCCAAGAGCTTTCTGGGTGTGACTATTGCCGCCCAAGGCTCGGCGGATCCTGAGGCTAGTCTCAAGGTAGCGATGGACACCCTTTACAACCACCCCAATGTCGGTCCTTTCATCGGTAAGCAATTGATACAGCGGCTGGTGACCAGCAACCCCAGCCCGCAGTATGTGGCGCGGGTTGCCGCAGCGTTTAACAACAACGGCCAGAACGTACGCGGTGACATGAAGGCAGTGATCCGCGCGATCCTGCTCGATACCGAAGCCCGCGATGACAGCAGCCTTTCCAGCGCGACCACCGGCAAATTGCGCGAGCCGGTTATCCGCCTGGCCAACTGGATGCGCGCCTTCAATGCCAGCTCCACCTCTACACGTTTCCTGATGGGCAACCTGGACGATCCGCTGAGTGCGCTTGGGCAGACCCCGATGCGTTCTTCTTCTGTCTTCAATTTCTACCGCCCTGGCTATGTGCCGCCAAATACCAGTATTGCAGCGGCAGGCCTGGTGTCGCCGGAAATGCAGATCACGGGAGAGACTACGGTAGTCGGCTACCTGAACTTCATGCGCGATGTGATCCCCAACGGAACTGGCTCCTCGCGTGACGTCAAGCCTGACTACACGGCAGAACTCGCTCTGGCTGCGACGCCGGAACAACTGGTCGACAGGGTCAACCTGTTGCTGATGGCGAGCCAGATGTCTTCGACACTGCGCAGCCAGATACTGGCCGCGGTCAACTCTGTAACGATACCGTCGGGGACAGGAACCAATGTGGATACGGCGCGCAAGAACCGCGTCAGCCTGGCCGTGTTCCTGACCATGGCATCACCCGAATACCTAGCACAGAAATAAAGCGGAGAACCTTATGTCTTCAACACCAAATGCTTCGCGCCGCGAATTCCTGCGCATGGCTTCGGCCCTGTCGGTGGCGGGCACTGCCGCACCCTTTGCCCTCAATCTTGCTGCGATGGGTTCCGCTGCGGCGCAGACTGCTCCGGGTGACTATAAAGCATTGATCTGCCTGTTCATGTTTGGCGCAAATGACCACGCCAATACAGTGCTGGCAACCGATAGCGGCTCATGGAGCCAATACCTGAGCGTGCGTACGACGACCGATGCGGGTTCTATCGCGCTGCCGGCAGTAGGAGCACCGGGAGGCGTCATCCCCATCGTGCCATCGAGCACGCAGGCAGGACGCAGCTTTGCGTTGCACCCAAATATGGTGGAAATGAAGTCGCTGTTTGATGGCGGTCGCGCTGCCATTGTGAGCAATGTCGGTCCTTTGATCATGCCGACCACACTGGCGCAGTACAAGGCAGCCAGCGTGCCATTGCCGCCTAAACTATTCTCACACAACGACCAGCAATCCTTGTGGCAAGCCTATGCGCCGGAAGGCGCAGCATATGGCTGGGGCGGCCGCATGGGCGATCTGCTGGCGGCAAATAACAGCAATCCGATTTTTACAGCGATTTCAGCATCGGGTAATGCGGTATTCCTGGCAGGGAAAACGATTAATCAATATCAGGTCAGCGCATCCGGCGCCGTGCCTATCGGTGGCCTGACCGGTACCTTGTTTGGTTCCAGCAGTGCATCTGGCGCATTCAAATCCATCATCACCGGGGATAGTTCCAATGTTTTCCAGAAGGACTACGCAGCCGTTACTAGCCGCTCCATCAATGCGCAAAGTCTGTTGAGCCCGGCGATGGCGCCGGCCGGTGGATCCGGCGTGCCTAATCCTACCCAATACACCAACCCGAATACCGGTGCGCTGGCAAACAATTCTCTGGCGATACAGCTACAGACAGTGGCGAGGATCATCGCCGGCCGCAGCGCTCTGGGTGCGAAGCGCCAGGTGTTTTTCGTCAGCCTGGGCGGTTTCGATACCCATGACTTCCAGAAAACTGCACAGGCCGATTTGCTGGCGAGGCTGTCGCATGCGATCGCCTATTTTGACGGCGTGGTCGGCAACTTGCAGGGGGCTGATTTGCGCCAACAGGTGACATTGTTCACCGCCTCTGATTTTGGTCGCACCTTTACCAGCAATGGCGACGGCACCGATCACGGCTGGGGTTCGCATCATTTTGTGGTTGGCGGCGCAGTCAAGGGCGGCAATATCTATGGCGATTTCCCGGTAACCGGGCTCAAGCATAATCTGGACGTGGGCTCAGGCAGCTTGCTGCCACAATTCTCGGTGGACCAGTATGGCGCCACGCTGGCCAACTGGTTCGGCCTGAGCGCGACGCAGATCAATGATGTCTTCCCAAACATCGTGAATTTTACGACGCGTAATATCGGCTTCCTGGGGTGATCCCCGTTTGTTCAGTCAGAAGATGGAGCGCGAAGTCAGCGTCGTAAAGCGCTCCAGCGCGTAAGTACCGGCCAGGGAGTTGCCGGTGTGGTCCAGCCCCGGCGACCATACGGCAACGGCCAGCTCTCCTGGCACCAAGGCGAGGATACCGCCGCCCACACCGCTCTTGGCTGGCAATCCCACGCGATAGGCAAAGTCCCCTGCCGCATCATAGGTGCCGCAGGTCAGCATCAGCGCATTCAGGCGCTTGGCAGAGCTGGCATCCAGTATCTGGGCCCCACTCCAGGGTATGGTGCCGTGCTGTGCCAGGAAGCCGCCAGCTTTGGCAAGTTCAGCGCAGGTCATCGTGATGGAGCATTGGCGGCAGTAGCTGTCTATGACCGTTTTCACCGGGTTGTGCAGATTGCCGAAGTCTTTCATTAGATGGGCGATTGCATAATTGCGATGGGCGGTCTCCCGCTCGGATTGCGCCACTGCCAGATCAAAATCAATGCAGTTCTCATCCGCGATCAGGCGTGCAAATTGCAATACGGCGATATCCGACTGCACAAAGCGCGACGACAGGATGTCCGTCATGACCAGCGCGCCCGCATTGATGAAGGGATTGCGCGGCTTGCCCTTCTCATATTCCAGCTGCACAAGTGAGTTGAAGGGATTGCCTGAAGGCTCACGCCCTACCCTGTGCCAGATGCTGTCGCCTTCGCGCGAGAAAGCGAGGGCGAGCGCAAACAGCTTGGTCACGCTTTGCAGTGAAAATTTTTGATGCGCATCCCCGATGGCAAAAGTCTGGCCGTCCAGGCAATATACAGCCATGCCGAAGTGGTAGCCCGATACTCTTGATAATTGCGGGATATAGCTGGCGACTTTTCCTTGCGATAGCAAGGGCTGTACCTCGGCACAGATGGTTTCCAGGATTGCCGCATAGTCGGGTGTTGCCTGCATATCGGTGGTCGTCATAGATTTGTCGCGGATAAGAAAGCAGTGCTTAATGCAAAGAATGCAAAGAATGCATGAAAAATCGAATCGCCAGCTTAGCTTAGAAGTGCTTCATTGCAAAGCAAAGCCATAACTTATGTAGGCTTGCGGTATGCCAATTTGGCATGGGACATTTTTGCTGCAGTTGCGTAAGATAGGAATGGTAATTTTTCAACCAGAAAACACTCATGCATATCTGTGTACTAGGCGCTGGGGTCATAGGCGTTACTACTGCCCATCAATTACTGCAAGTCGGCCATCAGGTGACATTGATCGAAGCACAGGCTGAGCCAGGGCGGATGACCAGCTACGGCAACGGCGCGCAGCTCAGCTATTCCTATGTAGCGCCTTTGGCTGATCCTTCGGTATGGAGCAAATGGCCCTATTACCTGTTCAGCTCGGAATCTCCGCTGACCCTGAAGCCACGGCTGGATCCGGCCCAATGGAGCTGGCTGATCAAGTTCCTGGCTGCCAGCAATGTACAGCAGGTCAAGCGTACGACGATAGACCTGCTGCAACTGGCTTTTTTCAGCAGGGACAAACTGGCGCAACTGCAATCGGTAAAACCACTGGAATTTTCCTATGAGACCTCCGGCAAGCTGGTGATGTTTACCGACAAGGCAGCACTGGAGTCCGCCCGCAAGCAAGTAGAGTTTCAGGCGCAATATGGTTGCCAGCAAGAAGTCATAGACGCCAAGCGCTGCATGGAGTTAGAACCGGCACTTGCCGCATCGAAGCGTCAATGGGCCGGCGGTGTATACACGGCCAGCGAAGAGGCAGGAGATTGCGCGCAGTTTTGCTCGCAATTGCTGGAAACAATGAAGCCGTCGCCAGAATTCCGTTTTTTACCTGGTTCGCACGTCAGCGAAGTGAACATAAAGGATCATCGCTTGCAGGCTGTCAGCATAGGCAAGGAAAGCATAGAGGCAGATAGCTTCGTGCTGGCGATGGGTGTAGATAGCACAGCGTTTGCGCATAAGCTGGGCTTTACGCTGCCGGTCTATCCACTGAAGGGCTATAGCATTACGGTACCGCTTGCTGAAGATGTTGGAGATGCAGCGCCAAAAGTGTCGATTACCGATTTGTCGCGCAAGATCGTGTATGCCCGACTGGGAAATCGCCTGCGCGTCGCTGGACGCGTGGAAATCCTGGGCATGGATCGCAGCATACCGCAGCGTGCCGTGGATGAACTGGTCAACGGTACCAGGGAACTCTTCCCGGGCTGTGGCGAGCTGTCTGACAGTGGCAGCCTGTCACCGTGGGCAGGTTTCCGTCCGGCCACGCCTACCGGTCTGCCTATCATAGGCAAATCGCCGGTCTCGAATGTGTTCCTGAATGTGGGCCATGGTGCGCTGGGCTGGACCCTGGCTTGCGGTAGTGCTGCATTGCTGGCAGAAATGATTGCAGGCAGGCCAACCAGTATCAATTCCCAGGCATATAGCTATCAGTAGCTGTAAAGGCCAGCGTGTAGCGGTAATGCCCTGGCCGCAGATAAGACTTTTGCCAGGCCCGGGAGCGCATCCCGCACCTGGCTGATGAAACTAGGCCTTGGGCAAGGTTACGCCGTGTTGACCCTGGTATTTGCCGCCCCTGTCCTTGTACGAGGTTTCGCATATCTCGTCGCTCTCAAAGAACAATACCTGGGCACAGCCCTCACCTGCATAAATTTTTGCCGGCAATGGCGTTGTGTTGGAAAATTCCAATGTCACATAGCCTTCCCACTCGGGTTCAAAAGGCGTCACATTGACGATGATGCCGCAACGGGCATACGTTGATTTACCCAGGCAGATCGTCAATACGCTACGCGGAATACGGAAATATTCCATCGTGCGCGCCAGCGCGAAGGAGTTTGGCGGGATGATGCAGACATCGCCCTTGAAGTCGACGAAGGATTTTTCATCGAAATTTTTCGGGTCAACGATGGTGCTGTTGATATTGGTAAAAATCTTGAACTCATCGGCGCAGCGGATATCGTATCCATAAGAAGAAGTGCCGTAGCTGACTATTTTATGTCCGTCCTGCTCGCGTACCTGCCCTGGTTCAAACGGTTCTATCATGCCGTGCTGCTCCGCCATGCGGCGTATCCATTTGTCTGCTTTGATGCTCATAGGTATTTACTCGATTGGTATTGCGAAGAGAGATGCAGTTTGCAAGGCACGAGGATGGTGCCAAAAACTGATTTTGGGTGAGATTTTACGCGAAAAAAGGCGAAAATTTGAAGCCGTACCGGCGAATTTGGCTAAATCCGCCGGCAATTTGCCTATATTTACCTATTTGGCGAGAACGCAGTGGGTTTCTGACGGGCTTTGCGCCGCAGCCTGCTTGGCGCCCTCTACTTTGATTTCATCCGGCAAATGGATGTTATTTTTGACGGCGGTCATTTCCGCCAGAATGGAAATGGCGATCTCGGATGGTGTCTTACTGCCTATGTATATGCCTATAGGGCCATGCAGTTTGGCCAGTTCCGCTTCGCTGACATCGAATTCTTTCAGTCTTTCGCGGCGCTTGGCATTATTAATGCGGGAGCCGATCGCGCCGACGTAGAAAGCATCGGACTTCAAAGCCTCCATCAGGGCAAGGTCATCCAGTTTAGGGTCATGGGTCAAGGCGACGACAGCGCTGCGGCTGTCCAGCTTCATTTCCAGCACGAGGTCATCCGGCATTGCGTGCACCAGCCTGACACCTTCTACCTGCCAGCCGTCGCGGTATTCTTCCCTCGGATCGCAGACGGTCACATGATAATCCATGCCCAAGGCGATGCTTGCCAGGAAGCGGGATAGCTGCCCTGCGCCGATGATCAGCAGGCGCCAGCGCGGCCCGTGTATGCTGGTCAGCGCCGCATCCGATACCTGCAGGCTCATGCCGGGCCCAGCCTGACCCAGCCTGACCTCGCCAGTGTGCAGATCCAGCCGTCGGGCTACCAGCTCGTGTTGCGCCAGCTTCTGCAACAGTTCCGCTATGCGGCTATCGGAATTCAACGGCTCTATGGCCAATTGTATGGTGCCGCCGCACGGCAGGCCGAAGCGATGCGCTTCATCTGCGGTAATGCCGTAGGTGACTATTTCCGGTTTGGTACGCTGTATGCCGTGCTCATGCACCCTGGCGATCAAATCGTCTTCTATGCAGCCGCCTGACACGGAGCCGACTACCCGCCCATCCTCGCACAAGGCCAGCGTGGCGCCCTCCGGACGTGGGCTGGAACCCCAGGTCTTGATCACGGTCACCAGCTCGCACTTGAGACCGGCTTGCAGCCACTGGTCACAGGTTTTCAGTACTTCCAGATCGATACTATCCATGGTCACCCAAATAAATGAAACAGCGGCGCACAACATGCTTTCGCATGCCGTGCGCGTATCTTACCTTGAGAACAGCCTCTGTGCAGGGGTGAGCGCAGAACTAGGCAGCGGCGATTTTCTCCGGTGTCAGTGGCAGACTCCTGATCCGTTTGCCGGTTGCCGCAAACAGTGCGTTGGCTACCGCAGGACCTATCAGCGCTGTTGCCGGCTCACCTATGCCGCCGGGTTTCTCCGTGCTCTTGATCAGGGTCACATTGATCTTCGGCGTTTCGTTCATGCGGATGACGGGATAGTTGTGGAAATTGGTCTGCTGGATCCGGCCGTTTTCCAATGTGATATCGCCGTATAGCGCCGCCGACAAGCCGAACACGATGCTGGAATGGATTTGTGCATCGACAGTATCCGGGTTCACCATGCGGCCAAGGTCAGCCACCACAGTCACTTTGTGCACCTTGATTTCATTGTCCTTATTCAGGGAAATCTCGGCCACTTGCGCCATATAGGTATCGTAGCCCTCCATCAGCGCGATGCCGAGCTTGTGGCCTGCCGGCAGTGGTTTGCCCCAGCCGGCTTTTTCTGCGGCCTGCTTCAGCACATTGGCAAAGCGCGGTTGCTTGGACAGCAGTTCCATACGATAGGCATAGGGGTCCTTGCCTGCCGCATTGGCCATTTCATCAATGAAGCTTTCGTTAGGGAAAGCGTTCAGCGCATGGCTGACGGAGCGCCAGTAGCCGACCCGCAGGCCGGCATCGTGGATGTACATATCCGCCTGCATGTTGGGGATGTCGTAAGGTACTACCGCTGCCTCCGCCATAAACGGGTCCAGGGTTTCTTTCGGCAGGCCAAAAGCACGCTGGGTAATGGATTGCGATGTCAATTCAAACTTCAATGCAGTCGGCTTGCCGCTTGCATCCAGCCCCGCTGCCAGGCGATTGACTGCCATAGGCCGGTAAAAATCATGCGTGGTGTCGTCTTCGCGGGTCCACAAGAGCTTGACCGGTTTGCCCACCGCCTTGGATATCTGCGCCGCCTGCACAATGAAGTCCAGTTCCAGCCTGCGGCCGAATCCGCCGCCGAGGAAGGTGGTTTTCAGTGTGATGTCTTCGGGTTTGATACCCAGAGCCGCGGCAACAGCGCCTTGCGCGCCCTGCTGGAACTGGGTTGGCCCTATCAACAGGATTTTTCCATCGCGATAGTCGGCAGTGAAGTTCATCGGCTCCAGCGTGGCATGCGCCAGCATGGGAGACACGTATTCTGCCTGCAAGGTTTTAGCGGAACCCTTGATCGCTGCGTCGACATCGCTGCCGGTAGTCTTGATATTGATTTTCTTTTCTCGCGCAGAAGCGCCACGGATGTCGGCCAGCATGCTCGCATTGCTCAATTTTGCAACACTGCCCTCGTCCCACTGAACAGTCAGGGTTTCACGGGCTTTTTTTGCACGCCAGTAGCTGTTGGCCACCACGGCAACACCGTCGGGGATTTGCACGACGTCAATTACGCCGGGCATCGCGCGCGCCTTCGATGCATCAAAGCTCTTTACCGTACCGCCGATGACAGGGCATTGTTCCAGCGATGCGTACACCATGCCGGGCAGTTTTACGTCAATGCCGAATTCTGCGGTGCCATTGACCTTGCGTGGGGTATCCAGGCGCTTGGTTGCCTTGCCGACGATCTTGAAGTCCTTGGGATCTTTCAGTACGACAGACTTGGCATCGGGAATCGGCAGCTTGGAAGCGGCCTGCGCCAGTTCTCCATACGTCGCATGCTTGCCGCCGGGACCTTTTACCACGCCGTTGTCAGCGCTCAGCTTGGCCTCGTCCACGCCCCATTTTTGGGCCGCAGCAGTGATCAGCATCATCCTGACCTGGGCGCCGCCTATGCGCAGTTTTTCCCAGCCATCCCTGACGGAAGTGGAGCCGCCGGTAAGTTGCCCTCCCAGCAGGGCATTTACATACACTGCGCCCGGAGGGGCGATGTCTACCTTGATTTTGCGTATATCGACATGTAATTCCTCCGCAATCAGCATGGGCATGGAGGTATATACCCCCTGCCCCATTTCAGATCGCGCCGAAATCAGCGTGATGGTATTGTCGTCGGCAATATGCACCCAGGCATTCGGGGTATATAGAGTTCCTGCCGCTTGTGCTTCTCCGACCGTGCCGGGCAAAGTTATGCCCATGATCAGGCCGCCGCTGGCGATGGCTGAAACTTTCAGGAAATCGCGTCTTGTTGTCGTCATCGTATTCTCCTCAGGCCGCTCTGGCGTTTTTTTGCATTTCGGCAGCGGCAGACTTGATCGCGGCGCGAATACGGTTATAAGTGCCGCAACGGCAGATATTGCCGCTCATCGCATTGTCGATGTCGGTGTCGGAGGGGTTTTTGTTGGTTGCCAGCAGAGCGGCGGCACTCATCAACTGGCCCGACTGGCAATAGCCGCATTGCGGTACATCATAGGCAATCCAGGCTTTTTGCAGAGGATGGGAATTGTCTTTGGACAGAGATTCTATGGTGGCCACTTTTTTTCCTGCAACCGCCGATACCGGAGTCTGGCAGGAACGGATAGGCTCTCCGTCCAGATGCACGGTGCAGGCACCGCACAATGCTGCGCCGCAACCAAACTTGGTGCCGGTCATCCCTATTTCATCACGTATGACCCACAGCAGTGGGGTATCTGCTTCTGAAGTCACCGTTACAGGCTTGCCGTTGAGATTGAAACCTATCGCCATTTTTATCTCCGTTTTTTTGTTGAACAGCTTGGTGTTGTTCCAATTTGAAACACTTTTACTTGATCTACCTAACATCGATAGATAAATTGCAATTGCCGTGCCAAGTTAATTTCTATTGCTGGGCAGGCACTTGCAACAGAGCCTGTGTGCACGACGTGCGCCAAACTTGAACAGGTGTTACATTATCCAAAAAACCATCCATTCCATGGAGCCGAGAAATGCGCCAAGCAATAGAGCCAGGCAATAGCAGTGTGCAATCAACGCTGCAAGTACCCAGCAAATCGGCAAACTTTATTTCCGAGACCACCCACCCTGACCTGCTTCAGGAATCTCGCCAACGATCTGCGGCGTTCGGGCTTGATGTGCACGCCGAGCCGGATTTCACTGCCCTCAGCCATAAAGAACTGAGCCTTGCGATAGAGCAGAATCGCACCTTGCACGCGTATGCGCTGCCGGTGATGGAAACCCTGTATGAGCAGATATCCGATACGCACAGCATGGTGGTGCTGACCGACGTCAAGGGACACATCCTGCATGCATTTGGGGATAATGACTTTTTGCTGAAGGCAGAAAAGGTGGCGATACAGCCCGGCGTGAACTGGGCCGAGAGTAGCAAGGGAACCAATGCGATAGGTACCGCCCTGGCCGAACAGGCCCCTACCCTGATCCATGCCGGCGATCACTATATGGCGGTGAATCACTTCCTGACTTGCTCGGCAGCGCCCATTTTTGACCACCAGGGCAATGTGGTCGGAGTGCTGGACGTAACCGGCGACTATCGCAGCTACCATAAGCACACGATGGCGCTGGTGCGCATGTCTGCGCAAATGATAGAAAACCAGTTATTTTCAGCCGCGTTTGAAGATGCCATTACCTTGCATTTCCATAGCCGGCCGGAATTCATCGGAACGCTGATGGAAGGCATCGCATCATTTACGCCCGGCGGGCGTTTCCTGTCCGCGAATCGTAGCGCGCTGTTTCAGCTAGGCCTGCCGCTGGCTGCCCTGCAGTCACATACCTTCAGCTCCTTGTTCGGCTTGCCGGTATCGTCCCTGTTTGACCATTATCGGGCCGCTATACCGC
This sequence comes from Parundibacterium terreum, assembly GCF_014636315.1. Taxonomy (GTDB): domain Bacteria; phylum Pseudomonadota; class Gammaproteobacteria; order Burkholderiales; family Burkholderiaceae_D; genus Undibacterium; species Undibacterium terreum. The sequence continues at coordinate 243,025 of NZ_BMED01000001.1, forward strand.
AGTTCCTGAGTCTTACCGTTCCAGGCGGAGTGCGGGTGTCAGCGCGTGCAGAACTCAAGTTAAGCCAGAGTTTTGCATCGTATGCTCCGTCCGATCTCGTCAAACCTGCGGCCCGGCCTGCGAAACTAGCTACGGCCACCGGCTCCAGTCTGGCCAGCTTAAGGACTGGCGACGCCAGCCTTGCGGCGCTGGTGGAAAAGGTCAGCAAAGTCCTGGGCCGCGATATCCCCGTGCTGATTACCGGTGAAACAGGTTCCGGCAAGGAATTGCTGGCGCAAGCCATCCACCAGGATTCACCCCGCTCGGCGGCGCCTTTCATTGCCGTCAATTGTGCGTCGATTCCTGAAACGCTGATCGAGTCCGAATTATTCGGCTATGAAGACGGAGCTTTCACTGGGGCGAGAAAAAAAGGCAATATCGGCAAGATACTCCAGGCCCACGGAGGCACCCTGTTCCTGGATGAAATCGGTGACATGCCTTTGAATATGCAGGCACGCTTGCTCAGGGTATTGCAGGAGAGGATGGTGACGCCGCTGGGCAGCAATAAGTCCACGCCGGTGGACATTGCCATCATATGCGCAACCAACCGCAATTTGCGGGAACAGATAGCCAAGGGCGCATTCCGGGATGACTTGTACTACAGGCTCAACGGCCTGGTACTGAAACTGCCTCCTTTGCGGGAGCGTACGGACATTGCTGCGTTGATCAAGAAAATGCTGAACGAGCTGGCAGCGCCCGGCTATAGCATCTCGCCGGAGGTGATGCAATTATTCCAGCAACACCCGTGGCCGGGTAACCTGCGGCAGCTAAGCAATCTGCTGCGCACCGCCGTCATCATGAGCGGCGACGCACATGAAATCCGGCATGAGCATTTGCCGGAAGATTTCCTGGATGAGGCCGGCTTGTCGGTGCCGCACCAGTCTGCCGTCAAGGATGCAGCTCCCGAACTGCAGGCTGCAACGGGCAAATTGCAGGATATGGAGCTGAACGCTATCCAGAAAGCCCTGCAGGAGCATGGGGGCAATGTGTCTGCCGCGGCGCGTGCTTTAGGGGTGTCGCGCAATACAATTTATAGAAAAGCGCAGCACTGAGCGGAAGGCCCGGATAATCCTGCGGCTGCTCAATCTTCAATCGGAGTAAAGCGCTGCATACGCTGGCCTTCGACTTCGATCATTTCAAAAAATACGTCTTTTGGCCGAGTCCAGATAGTGCCGTTGTGCGCTTTATACACAATGACGGGGCTCAGGTCTGATTCCTGTGTCGCTTCACACACCAGCTCGTAAATGCCGCCTTTGTAATGGCGGTAGCGCTGCACGGATTTTCGTTTTGTAGCAGCAGTTTTTGGTTTCATGTCGGGCTCCGATTTTATCCATGGACGCTTTTCCATGAAGGCGGTGACTTTGGCTGCACTGAGTTTGTTGATCTGCTGCAGCAGGCCTGGGTCTACGGATGCTATTCCATAGTGCTCGCGGAGATGCGCACCTATCTTGATTAACAAGGCTGAAGAAACTTCGGCATCTGCTTCTGCTCTGTGTGCGGTGCCTTTAAAGCGTATGCCCAGGGAGGAAGCCAGGCGGCCCAGAGAATAGCTATCCAGTCCGGGGAATACCCGGCGTGACAGCTTTACCGAGCACACCAGGCCATCATGGCGCGGAGCCAAGCGCAGCCTGTCGCTTTCCGCCAGCAGAAATTTTTCGTCAAAACTGGCGTTATGTGCGGCCAGTGTCGCGTCACCGATAAAATCTACCAGTGCAGGCATGACCTCTGACACCGGCGGCGCGCGATCCACCATTGCTTGCGTGATGCCGGTCAGTTGGGTGATGAAAGAAGGAATGCGTATATTGCAATTAATCAGCGACACATACCTGTCCACTACTTCGCCGCCGACAATGCGCAAAGCCGCGACCTCGGTCACGCGCCCGCCTTGATCGGGGCTCATACCTGAGGTTTCAAAGTCGATCATTACTATGGGCTTTTCAAACATGGGGGCTTTCATCGGGGCGTTCATACAGCAAAGGCGTGCATTATGCAGGCAAGCGGCCCGGCAAATCAATTGAGTATGATTAAAAACAGCAGCACATTACTAGTAATCAGATGGGGCGTGGCATTGTGATAAGCCCGTTGTTTAGGTAATATATCAAGGGCGTAGCCCCACAAGGGTTCAGTCCCCTGCCTTGTGCATGACATATCGGCAGGAAGCAACTGCAGTAGTAAAAATGAAAATAAATCTTCGAGACAAATTCAGGCTCCCCTCCAACGATCTACTGCGCGATCTCGTCTACCGCCGCTTGTGGACTTCCATACTGATCAGCTCCTTCGGTGCGCAGGTAACCATGCTGGCGCTGCCGCTGACAGCCGCTGTGCTCTTGCATGCCAGTCCGACACAGATGGGCTTGCTGGTATTCATGGAAACCCTGCCCTTCGTTCTGCTGTCGCTGCCGTCCGGAGTATTGCTGGATCGCATACGCAAGCTGCCGGTATATATCATAGGCGAGAGCACGATTTCCGTTGCGGTAGCGACGGTGCCGCTGGCTGCCTGGCTGGGATGGCTTAGTATGAGCTGGCTGTATGTGGTCGGATTCATCATTGGTGCGGTCAACACCACAGCTGGGAGCGCCGCGCAGATCGTGCTGACGCAAATCGTGCCGCGCAACCGGCTGGTCGAGGCGCACGCAAAAAATGCGCTGGCCACATCCGGATCGGAGATTGCCGGCCCGGCAGCTGCCGGCGCATTGATCAAATTACTGGGAGCACCGCTGGCCCTGCTGGCAGATGCCGTTCTGTTGCTGACTTCGGCGACCATCTTGCGTGGAATAGATGTGAAGGAAGTTCGCCCGGTAAGGGAAGATGCGCATTTTTGGCGTGATCTGAAGGCCGGCGTGCAATTCGTACGCAATAAGCGCCTGTTGCTGACGCTGGCGGCGACGGTGGGCGGCTGGCAGCTATGCTATAACGCTGCGTTAGTTGTGCAGATCCTTTTTGCTACCCGCGTGCTTGGGCTAAGCGAGCAGGCGGTGGGCTTGTGCTACATGGGTATGGGCCTGGGCAGTATTATTGCCAGCGTTTTCGGTAATCGTATCAGCCGCCATCTTGGCCCCGGTCCTTGCCTGGTGACTGGAGTCGCCGTGTGTGGAATCGGCTGGTTTTCGCTGGCGATTGCTCCGGCCAATGCGTTTGGCGTATTCGCATTTGCGTTCATGCTGGTGTGCTTCAGCATAGGCGGCGTGCTGATCTTTATTAACTTTCTGGCACTGCGCCAGGCTGTAACGCCGGAGCGGCTATTGGGCCGGATGACCAGCACCATGCGCTGGCTGATCCTGATCCCCGCTGGACCGGGTGCCTTGATAGGCGGCTGGATGGGAGAGCATATCGGCTTGCGCTATTCCTTGGGCTTTGCCGGCTTGTCGGCACTGCTGCTGGCAGGTGTTGCCTGGAGAAATCCGGTGATACGGGCCATCACCGTTCTCCCTCAGATAGAAAAGCACGAAGAATTGCTCGGCGCCTGAGCAAAAAACGCACATAAAACCACCGAATCCCCTGTTTTTGAGCAGAAAAAGAGATTTAATAGGGTATTCCCTCCTTATTGCGCGTTGCAACACAATCAACACCCCTATACCATTGCGCAGCGCGAGCAAAAAGCAGCATAATGCTCGACTAAAATTGTCCCGGTGATTTGAGAGAGCATCAGGGCAGTTTTGTTATGCTACCCGGTCAAGGCCAGGTGGACTCACGATGTCCGCCAGCCTGCTTTTGCCTAAATAATAAGGTTTATAAATGCCAAAAGAAACGTCTTCTCCTGTCGTGCGCCCGTATATCCCGGCCTCGGCGCAAATCCCCGAACTCAGCATCCGGGCGCTCCTGATGGGCGTAATCCTGGGCATGGTGTTTGGCGCCTCGTCCCTGTACCTGGTCCTGAAGGTTGGTTTGACCGTCAGCGCGTCCATCCCCGTGGCCGTTATCGCGATTACCCTGTTCCGTCTGTTTAATAAGATGGGCGGCAAGGATTCCACCATTCTGGAAAACAGCATTACGCAAACAGCCGGCTCCGCAGGTGAATCGCTGGCCTTCGGCCTGGGCGTGACAATGCCTGCCATCCTGATCCTGGGTTTTGACCTGGAAATCTCGCGGGTAATGCTGGTAGGCGGCCTAGGCGGCCTGCTGGGTATACTGATGATGATTCCTATGCGCCGCACGATGATCGTCGAGCAGCACAATGAATTGAAATACCCTGAAGGTACAGCCTGCGCTGCGGTATTGATGGCGGCAGCAACGCCAACATCGCGTGAAGCGGCCGGCGAAACAGCACAGCCGGGTGCGCAGGATGATGCAGGCAAACGTGCCGCGATCATTTTCGGCGGCTTCGGCATAGGTTTGCTGTACAAAATATTCAACGTGGCATTCAAGGGTTGGAAAGATACGCCGGAAGTCGCGTTTGGCGCACCGCTGAAAGGCGGCTCGCTCGGCGCCGAAGTGTCGCCTGAGTTGCTGGGCGTAGGTTATATCATCGGCCCACGTATTGCTTCCGTCATGGCCGCCGGTGGTGTGATGTCTTACCTGCTGCTGATCCCTATGATCAAGTTTTTCGGCGATGCGCTGAGCGTGCCAGTTAGCCCCGGCACCAAGCTGATCAGCCAAATGGCGCCGCACGATATCCGCAGCGCTTATATTCTGTACATAGGTGCAGGTGCGGTTGCTGCAGGCGGCCTGGTCAGCCTGGTGCGCGCGATGCCGACTATCTGGCGCAGCCTGTCTGCCGGTCTGGCAGGCATGGGTAAAGGCGCAGCAGCGACCATCTCTGCTCCGTTGCGTACCGACCAGGATATCCCGATGAAATGGGTCGTGATCGGCTGCCTGGCTATCATCGCCATCATCACTGTTGCCACACCTTTGCACATGAATTTGCTGGGTGCTTTGCTGATCCTGGTGTTCGGCTTCCTGTTCGCTACTGTTTCTTCCCGTTTGACGGGTGAAATCGGTTCTTCATCCAACCCCATTTCCGGCATGACCGTGGCAACGCTGCTGTTCACCTGCCTGATCTTCCTGATCATGGGCTGGACCGGTGGCCAGTACTACGTGACGGCCTTGTCTGTGGGCGCTATTGTTTGTATCGCTTCCAGCAATGCCGGTACGACTTCGCAGGATTTGAAAACAGGCTACCTGGTTGGCTCTACACCGAAATACCAGCAGTATGCAATCCTGGCCGGTGCTTTGTCTTCCGCGCTGATCCTCGGCCCTATCCTGCTGAAATTGAATGATGCAGGTACAGTGTATGTACCTGCTGCGCAAGTCGCACCGAACCTGAGCACGGATGTGTCCAAGCTGACTGAAAGCGGCCAGTTGCAAGGCCCTCAAGCCGAGCAAGACAAAGGCACCTATAAAGTCTGGCAAAAAATGGATACCGTGGGCGGCCCAGCCGGCAAGTATTTTGTCGACAATGCAGGCAAAGTGGTCTACCTGGTTGACCCGGGCATCAACGGCGCCTACAACAAGCGCCCTGACGGCAGCGAAGTAAAGAAATACGATGCGCCGAAAGCCGTGCTGATGTCTTACATCATCAAGGGCATCCTGGATCGCCAACTGCCATGGTCGCTGGTGTTGTTCGGCGTGATGATTGCCCTGGTGCTGGAAATGGCCGGAATACCATCGCTGGCATTTGCGGTTGGCGTGTATCTGCCTCTGTCTTCCTCTGCTCCGTTGTTCGTGGGTGGCATGATACGCTGGTGGGTAGATCGCCGTAACAACAAGCTGGAACATAACAAGCACCTGAACGAAGAAGAAAAGCAGGCGGCAGGCGATCGCAGTTCCGGCGTATTGCTGGCTTCCGGCTACATCGCAGGCGGCGCACTGGCCGGTATCGTGATTGCATTCACCGCTGGCATCCTGACTAATTTCGACAAGGCGATAGGCGAATGGTCGACAAAGAACAATCCGTTCTTTGAAGGCGGTAATGCGGATGCGCTGTCCCTGATTCCTTATGCGCTGATTATTCTGACTTTGTACTGGGTTGCGCGCGAGAAAAAGCCCGCGTAATTGAGGTATAAGTGATATGGTGAGCCTGCTCAGCGGGTCGCCTGAATATAAAAAAGGCTTAAACGTAAATCGTTTAAGCCTTTTCTTTTAGGCCCTGCTTGTAGCCTTCTTCGCCGCTGTATTCGTGCGTTCAGGCTAGTTCGCCATGCGACGCTTCCTCGGTATCCAGCATTTGCGATAGCTCCGCAAGGTAGCGTGCCTGCGATTTGACACAAAATCCACCCGAATAAGGATTCATGAAACCGTGTGCGGTATTTTTTACCAGTTCTACGGTGTGTCCCTTATCCTTTAGTTCGGCTGCCAGCAGGCCCGGCTCAAATGCTGCTTCTTTTTCCGCGAAAATCAGGCGGCTTGGGCATACGGGTTGGATATCGGTATAGTCGCGGATGCGGGAGCCGTAAAACAAGCTCATCATCTGCAGGTGCCGGAACACGGGTGAGGTGCTGCCCAGCCATAGAGCCGAAGCACCGGCGCTGAAGCCTATCGCAAAATGAATATGGCTTCCCTGCTCCTTGAGCAGATGCTGGATCTTTTCGGCATAGCGGGCAACTCCGCCTTCAGCCAGGAAAGCCTGGTAGGCTTTTTGTTCCGAGTAAAATGCGCTTGCGATATCGCTGAAGGGTGAAACCAGCCTGCATTTGCGACCGAGGCTACGCGCCAGACTGTGTACTGCGGGGGTGATGCCAAAAACGTCGGTTGCGATGAGTACGGTCATGAATGAAATCTTGGTGAAGCCAGGTGATACAGAAAATCAGACAGCCTTGCTGAAATTCCAGCGAAGCGCGGAGACTACCGGATATGACGGTGAATTTCAACATAAAAATCCTGCGCAGCATCTCTATTCAAGAGGCAAAGAAAGAACGATGCCATCCGCAATGGAACCTAAATGAACAATCATGTTCCAATCAACACAAATAAACCGACAAGGAAAATGATGCACAGCGCTTCAATTCACATGCTAGTACGAAAAGGCTTGCTTGCTGCCGGCCTGTTTATCACGGCACAGGGTCTTGCTCACGCAGATGGGCTGGCCGATTTAAAGGCAGCGCTGGGAAGGTTGCAGGGACAGGCTCCAATCAAAGCCACGGTGGAGTTCAAGACCTGGAGCAAACACGGCGAAGGCAAGGACCTGGACGAGAGCAGCGGACTCGCCAGCATTGCGATAGAGGACAATTCGCGCGGCATGCAGATACTCTACAGCCGTGATGTGCTCTCGCGTATGGAGGCGGAGGAGCGCGCCAAGGAGAAAGATCAAAAGGCCAAGACCCCTACTCTGACGGCGCTCAGGGAATTGAATTCCAGCGAACTTCGGGGCATGACCAATGCCTCCAACGCGCTGTCTCTGTCCCTGGAGAAGCTTGTTTTCAAGGGTGAGCGGGCTGAAAACTGGAACGGCAAACCGGCGCGTGTGCTGAGTTTTGAGGCAAGTTTGGATAAGCAAGCTGACAAGGATAAGAAGTACGTCAAGAAATTCGAAGGCACAACGGAAATCTGGATTGCCGCCGATGGTACTCCATTGGCCAGTCGCTCCCGGTTGAATATATCCGGACGGGCGCTCCTCGTCATCAGCTTTGATATGGTGAATAACGAAGATCACGTATTTTCGCAGGTCGGCGACAGGCTCGTGACCTTGCGCAAGGAAAGCTATAACAGCGGATCAGGTGCTGGTGAAAAAGGCGAAGGCAGAATTACCAAGACTCTACAACTACTGCAGTAGTATAAAAAAATAGCCGCCGGATATCCGGCGGCTATTTTCATCTTTTATTTACCTTACAAGCTCGCTTTGCGAATCAGCGCTTGAAACGCGCTTCTGCGACTTCGTCTGCCACAACACTGGTAGAGCGGCCTTCGCGGTCGGCACGGGTAAACACTTCGGCCAGTGTGTCGCCAATTTCGCGCACGTGCGCTTCGACATCGGCTTGCGGCTTATTCAGGTATTCGTAGCATACCTTGATGATGCCGCCGGCATTGATGACGAAGTCAGGCGCGTACAGCACACCTTTCTGGCGCAGCAGGTCACCGACGTCAGCCGTGGCCAACTGGTTATTGGCGGCACCGGCAACGATCTTGACCTTCAGACGGTCCAGCGTGTCTGGATTCAATGTAGCGCCCAGCGCGCAAGGCGCGTAGATATCTGCCTGTACGTCGTAGATGGCACTGGTGGAAACAATTTCCGCGCCCAGCTCTGTGCGGGCACGTTCCAGTGCTGCTTCATCAATGTCGGCAACGATCAGCTTGGCGCCGGCAGCGTGCAGGCGGCGCGCGTAATCGTAGCCTACGTGGCCCAGACCCTGCAGTGCGACAACCAGGCCTTCCATGGAATCACGCTTCAGTTGGTGCTTGACGGCCGCCTGTGCGCCGACAAAGCAACCCAGCGCCGTGAATGGGGATGGATCTCCGCTGTCGCCCAGGCCGGCAACATAACCGGTCTTGGTGGCGACATAAGCCATATCCGCAGGGCTGGTGCCGACGTCTTCCGCTGTGATATAGCGGCCGGCCAGGCGCTCCAGCGCTTCACCGAGGGCTTCAAACAAGGCCGGGGTTTTGTCAGTTTTGGGATTGCCGATAATCACGCTCTTGCCGCCGCCGATAGGCAGGCCGGCAACGGCGTTTTTGTAGGTCATGCCGCGCGACAGGCGCAGCACGTCATTAATTGCATGTGCTTCGGACGCGTAATTCCACATACGGCAACCACCCATCGCAGGGCCGAGGTTGGTATTGTGGACGGCAATAATGCCTTTCAGTCCGGATTTTGCTTCTGAGACGAACACTACTTGCTCGTGGTTGTCGAAATTGAGTTCATTGAAGATGAAAGCGGTCATGCTTATGGCTCCGCGCGGATCAATATCGCCAGCCCTGGTCGGACGGTGCGATGTTTGCCGCAGTAATAAGGGTTAATGGCAAAAAAAAATAGCAAAATACTCATCGATCTGCCGACGGGGTGTAGCCGGCAAGCGATATGGTCGGTGATTGTGTCACGCGCCCCGGAGTATAAGTTATAGGGTAGTGAAACTCAACCGCGAAGGCCTGTACCCAGCGGTAAACAGCGCCTCCGTATCCAGGCCGCGAAGAGTAAAGCTGTGCGAAAGCTACCCGCGTCCGGATTAGTTCGGCACCCGACTAAAATGGGGCTGCGAAAGTGCTGCTCAAAGAACGATTCCGTGAGGTTTCAAGCTGTTTGTGACAAATTTGCCGCGATGCAGCGTCACCAGATAAGTTTCTTATCAGAATTGCTTGTCAACGCGCTCAAATAGCATCAAAATCACGATGCGCTGCTCAGGACAATAAAGCACAAGAAAAACATATAGTGCGTTCCAGCGTGTTACATAAAATAATAACCCCCCCTCAACATAAGTAGTCTTGCTGGCCGATAGATATGGTTTATCGGACTCATGGGCACTTTCGCGTCTGCGGTTGAACTTCTTTTACTTTTACCGCTCTAATCACTCTCATTATATAAATGGAGATCATAAATGTTGCGCCAGACTTTGTTAGCCGTCGCTATTACCCTTTCCCTTGCCGCGTGTAGTAAAGGAGCCGATAAAGAAGGGAAAAGTGCAGATGGCAGTGCAAGCGCAAAAACGGCTTCCGCCTCGGCCAGTGCTGTCGCTTTGCTGATCTCCCCTGAGGATTTGATTACCGTTCAAAACAACTCCTTATCTTCAGGCCCTGTGATTACCGGCTCCGTGCAGCCTGAGCGCCGCGCCGATCTGCGTGCTGAGGTTTCCGCCGTGGTATTGCAAGTGCTGAAGGAAAACGGTGAAGCAGTTAAACGCGGCGATCTGCTGGTGCGCCTTGACGATACCTCCATACGCGACAGCCTGCATTCTGCAGAAGCGGCCGTGCGTGCCTCAGAACAGACGCTGGACCAGGCAGAGCGCCAATTCCAGCGGCTGAAGACCCTGCGCGCCTCAGGCATGACCTCCACTTCGCAGTTGGAAGACGCGGAAATCCGCCGCAATAATGCGCAAAGCGATCTGGTCGGCGCCAAGGCCCGTGCAGCACAGGCGCGTCAGCAATTACAACGCACTGAAGTCCGCGCACCGTTTGAAGGCATCGTCAGTGAGCGTAAAGTCTCTGCCGGTGATACGGCCGCGATAGGGAAGGAATTGGTCAAGGTAATCGATCCAGATAGCATGCGTTTTGAGGGCTTTGTGTCTGCAGACAGGATCAGCAGCGTGAAGATAGGGCAGCCTGTCGATTTCAGAGTGAATGGTTACGGCCAGCAGTTGTTTACCGGCAAAGTCAAGCGGGTTGACCCGGCAGCCAATGCCACAACGCGCCAGGTGGAAGTACTGGTCAACTTCACCGACAGCAAACAGCCGAAAGTATCCGGCCTGTATGCTGAAGGCCGGATAGAGGCAGCGACAGTTTCCACGTTGATGATACCGGAGGCAGCGCTGGTGCGTAATGGCGATAAATCCTTCGCATGGCGTGTCAAGGACGGCGTGGTCAGCAAGATCAGCCTGACACTGGGGGAGCGCGACCAGCGCCGCGGCGATTATGTTGTACGCAGTGGACTGGCAGACGGCGACAAGGTGGTGCGTAATCCTGTGTCAACGATGAAAGACGGCCAGAAAATTACCTTGGCGCCTTCAGCGACGGCGGCTACTGCAGCGGCAGCGATGCCATCCAGTGGCGCATCTTCCGGCACAGCGGGGAAATAAATCATGTTCCTATCCGATTTTAGTATCAAGCGCCCTATCGCGATGATCGTTATCATCATCGCGCTGATGTGCCTGGGGCTGCTGGCCCTGAAAAAACTGCGCGTGAATCAGAGCCCGGACGTGGATTTGCCGGTACTGGTCGTCAGCGTGCCCTACCCTGGCGCGTCGCCGGAAACGGTAGAGCGGGAAATCATCAATCGCATTGAGAAATCGCTGCAGAGCATTACCGGTGTATATCAGATGCGCTCCACGGCCAGCGAAAGCAGCGCGAGCATAGTCCTGCAGTTCAATTTCAGCAAGAACATGATTGAGGCCTCGGACGAGGTACGCAATGCGATTGCATCCGTGCGCTACAAGTTGCCGACCGAAATGCGGGAACCCATCCTGCAGAGGATAGATCCGTCGGCGCAACCTATCATGCAGCTGGCATTGTCCTCGAAGGGGCAATCACACGCCGAAATTTCGCGCCTGGCCGAGGATGACTTGTCCGACAGGTTCCGCGGTATTGACGGCGTTGCGACGGTTGACGTAGGCGGTTCATTGCGGCGGGAGCTGAGCGTGTTGCTGCGCGCGGAAAAACTGCGTGAATACAATGTCTCCATCACGGAAGTAGTGAATGCGCTGCGCAACCAGAATACGACGGCGCCAGTGGGCAAGATCCGTGGGGCACTGGACGAGCAAAGCATACGTCTTGTCGGCCGCATTGAGTCTCCGGCAGAGTTCGAGCAGATTGTGGTTAAGCGCCGCGGCGATGAAGTGATACGCCTGGCCCAGGTGGCGACGACGGCTGACAGCTTTGCGGAACTGAACAGCTTCAGCGTACGCAATGGCTTGCCGAACGTAGGTATTTCCATTACTCGCTCGCGTGATGCCAGTACGGTGACAGTTGCCAATAAAGTCCGTACCCTGGTCGAAGAGGTTAACAAGACTTTACCTAAGGGCACGACACTGGAAATCACGCAGGATGGCGGCAAGGATGCAGAAAGCAGCCTGAACAACGTGATCGAGTCATTGATGTTTGGCGCCGTGTTGACGATCTTTGTAGTGTACGTGTTCCTGAACTCCTGGCGCTCTACGCTGATCACGGCAATGAGCCTGCCTACCTCCGTGATTGCCGCTTTTATTGCGGTGTGGCTGTGCGGCTTTACGCTGAACTTCATGACCCTGCTGGGGCTGTCGCTTGCCATTGGCGTGCTGATCGATGATGCGATTGTGGTTCGGGAAAACATTGTCCGGCATATGGAAATGGGCAGTGACAGGCGCACCGCGGCGAGCGCCGGTACCAAGGAGATTGGCCTGGCGGTTGCAGCGACCACGTTTTCGATTATTGCCGTGTTCATCCCGGTTGCCTTCATGCCCGGCGTCTCCGGTGAATGGTTCCGCCCATTCGCGCTGACGGTCGCCAGCTCGGTGCTGGTCAGCCTGTTCATCTCTTTTACTCTGGACCCTATGCTTTCCGCTTATTGGGGTGACCCGGTCGGCCATCATCTGGAGCCGAAGAAAGGCATTAGCCTGTGGCTATCCCACTTCAATCATTGGTTTGATCATCAGGCAGACCGCTACGGTAATGTGATTGCCTGGGCCTTACACCATCGCAGGTGGATGGCGATCATTGCCGGCCTCAGCCTGGTCGCTGCTGTTGGCCTGCATATCAAGTTCGGCGGCTCCAGCTTCTTGCCGACCTCCGATTTCGGCACGATTGCAATTGACGTCCGGACGCCATCCAGCGCCAGTCTTGATTACGCGCGCATGAAGGTGGAAAAAGCAGCGGAACTGGCGCGCACCTTGCCCGAGGCCGTGGCAACCAACAGCAACGTCAACGCCGCAGGCGGCCGGGTATATGTGGACATCGGCAAGAGCACCAAGCGCAAGCGCAGTGCAGTACAAATTGCGGTTGATTTGCGCAAATTGATGGCGCAAATGATAGGCGGCGAATTCGTAGTGCTGGATGACCTGAATAACGGCGCACGCAAACCGGTACAAATCCAGTTCTATGGCCCCGACTCGCGCCGCCTTATGGCGATTACCGGCGATTTCATGGAAAAGCTGAACCAGGTACCTGGCGCTGTGGATGTCGGCCTGTCGGAATTGAACCCCAAGGATGAGCTGCAAATAGAACTGAACCGTGGCCTCGCCAACTCGCTGGGAATTTCGGTCAATGATGCGGCCCAGGCCTTGCGGGTTGCATTTGCCGGTGTGGAGGTGGGTGACTGGGTTGATCCGAATGGCGAGTCGCGCGACGTTGCCGTCCGCTTGCATCCGGATGACCGGGTCAAACCGGAAAATATCGAGCATTTGCCTATCGCAGTAGGCGGCAGCAATATGATGGTGCCGTTGGATCAGATCGCGACCATTACCATGGGTAAAGGTCCCGCCCAGATCCAGCATATGGACGGCAAGCGCATGATTGCAGTGTCTGCCAATGCCCAGGGCCGTTCGCCCGGAGAGGTGACAGCGGATGCGTTGAAACTGGCGAAAGCCATCGACTTCCCGCCAGGCTTCGGTATTCAGTTGGGTGGTGCTGCTCGTGACCAGAAGGAATTGTTTACTGAGATGCTGATCGCCCTGGTGTCCGGGATCGGCTTGATGTACCTGATCCTGGTTATGCAGTTTGGTTCTTTCACGGCGCCGGTCGCGGTCATGTTATCGCTGCCGCTTAGCCTGATTGGCGTGGTTATTTCCTTGCTGCTGACGGGCGGTACGCTGAACCTGATGAGTTTCATCGGCGTCATTATGCTGATGGGGCTGGTGGCGAAGAATGCGATCCTGCTGCTCGACTGCGCGCGCAAGCGTGAAGCCGAGGGATATGATCGTGAAGACTCGCTGATGTATGCCGGCCGCATGCGCTTGAGGCCTATTCTGATGACGACGTTCGCACTGATTGCAGGGATGATGCCGGTGGCACTCGCGCTGGGCGAAGGCGGCGAATTCTACCGGCCTCTGGCAGTTGCGATTATCGGCGGAACGATTACCTCCACTATCCTGACATTGCTGGTGGTGCCTACTTTCTATGACAGCATAGAAATAGCCCGGGATCACGCTATCGCAAAATTCCACAGGCGCGCAGAACGCTGGAACACTGCTGTTGCACTGGTCTTGACCCTGATTGAAGCGCTGCTGGCACTGATCTTCGTTAGATTGGTATACAGGCTGCTGAAGAAACTGGTTTTATTGGCTACCGGGCGCGCACCTCACGTGCCTACGTCTAGCGTGAAACACTAAGCAACCCCGAGCAACACCAAGCACCAGGTAAATGTAGAAGACGAAAAGGCCGCGAAATGCGGCCTTTTTTTACTTTTTCACCTTCTTTTCATGAAATAGATGAGTGGTCTTTTGTGTCATGATATGCCTATGAGCATTGAAACTTCCACCGAGGCATCCCTCCCCCCTTATCCTGGCATACAGCCTCAGGACGTACTGGTCGTCACGTCCGCTGCAGACATGGAAAGAGCCTGCAAGTTATTGGAGCAGGCGGACATTGTCGGGTTTGATACGGAATCCAAGCCCACGTTTTTAAAGGGCCAGGATTCCGGAGGCCCGCATCTGATACAGCTCGCCACAGATACCAAGGCTTTTTTGTTTCCTGTGCTACGCATCAGCGATTTGTCTGCGGTAAAGGCAATACTGGAATCCAAAACGATATTGAAGGTGGGCTTCGGCCTGAGCGAGGATACCCGGCGCCTGCGCTCGCGCCTGGGTATAGAGGTCGCCGGAGTACTGGATTTGTCCAAAACGATGCGGGAGCATAAGCGTAATGACATGGGGGCCAAAACGGCCGTTGCCAAATACTTTGGCATGAAATTGCAAAAATCGAAGAAAACCTCTACCTCCAACTGGGCGGCTGCAGATCTGAGCGAACGCCAGATCAAATATGCGGCCGACGATGCGCAGGTAGCGCTACTGGTTTACCGGATCTGGCTGTCGCTGCCCAAGCCACAGGAAATGCCGCTGAAGGCCCCCACTTCCGATCTGCCCTAGCTTAGCTTAAGTTGCCTTTTGTTTATTGAATTTGCAGAGAAGTCAAGCCAGGCCGACACTGCAAATTTGACCACTCCAGTACGCGAATTCTCATTTTCGGTTAATCTCTCGTCCACTGAATATGCAGCATATAAATACGGGAAAAGCTTATGAATAGTCAATTGACCAGCCGCCTGGCATTACTGGCCACTGATGAACATCTCCCACTACTGGGACAAGGCCTGCGTGGTATAGAAAGAGAGACCCTGCGCGTGACAAGCAAGGGTGAACTGGCACGTACCCCCCATCCAGTTGCACTGGGTTCTGCGCTGACCCACCCGCAGATCACGACCGATTACGCTGAAACCCTGCTGGAGTTCATCACTCCCGCAGAGTCTGATATTGCTTTGACGCTGGACAAGCTGGAGACCATACATCGCGTTGCCTACAGTAAACTGGGAGACGAGCTGCTATGGAGCGAGTCCATGCCCTGCCCTCTGCCGCCTGAGGAAGATATTGAAATTGCCTGGTATGGCAAATCGAACATAGGCATGCTCAAGCATGTGTACCGGCGTGGCCTCGCTCTGCGCTACGGCAAAGCCATGCAATGCATTGCGGGCATACACTATAACTACTCGCTGCCGGAATCCCTGTGGCAACTGCTGCAGGCCAAGGAAGGACAAACCGGTTCGGCCAAGAATTTTCAATCCGAAAGTTATCTGGCCCTGATCCGCAATTTTCGCCGCCATAGCTGGCTGCTGATGTACCTGTTTGGATCCTCGCCTGCAGTGTCGCGCAGCTTCCTGCGCAACCGTGAGCACAAATTGGAGGAGCTGTCGGAAGATACCCTGTATCTGCCTTATGCCACCAGTCTGCGCATGAGCGACCTCGGCTACCAGAACGACGCGCAATCCGGTTTGACGCCCCAGGAGAATAGCCTGGATGATTACGTCAACAGGCTGACCAATGCAGTTAACAAGCCTTATCCGCCGTATGAAAAATTCGGCATCAAGCGGGATGGCGAGTGGATACAGCTGAGCACCAATCTGCTGCAAATCGAAAATGAATATTATTCGACGATACGTCCTAAGCGCGTCATACGCAGCGGCGAACGCGCTATCCAGGCTTTGTGCGCGCGTGGCGTGCAATACGTGGAAATCCGCTGCCTTGACGTCAGTCCTTTTGATCCGGTAGGCGTGAACCTGGAAACTGCGCGCTTCCTGGACGCTTTCCTGCTGTTCTGTGCGCTGGAGGACAGCCCGGCGATTGATGCCGATCAAAGCCTGGCCTATGCCAGGAACTTTGCAGCGACAGTGAAAGATGGTCGCTGTCCCGGCCTGAAACTGGAGCGTGAAGGTCAGGAAATCACACTGGAAGCCTGGGGTGAAGAGTTACTCCAACGCATACAACCGATTGCAGCCATGCTGGACACGCAGCATGGCGGTACAGAACACACCGTCAGCATGGACAGGCAAAAAGCGAAATTGGCGAATCCTGAATTGACACCCTCTGCAGAAGTAATGCGCGCGCTGGCGCAGCACGGAAACTCTTTTGCGCGTTTCGGCCTGCATCAGAGCGAGGAACATGCCCGCTACTTCAAAGCAAAACCGCCTACCGCAGCCGAGCATGCCTATTTTGAGCAATTGGCGAATGATTCATTGTCTGAACAGCTGGCGATAGAGAAAGAAGATCGTGGCAGTTTTGATGACTTTGTAGCTGCTTATAAAGACAGCAAGCTCTGCCAGCCCTGATGCACGTTAACATTGCCGGGGCATTGCCCGGGCATCGCCTGGAATAGAAAAAGCCGTTCAGCAGATACTGAACGGCTTTTTATTTGGGAATAAAAGACGGGCTTATCGCACCGGAAAAATCTTCTTTTCCTGCTGTTTTTTGAACCAGTCCTTCAGTAAATTTTCTTCGTAATAGAAACTGCCGCCGGTATTGATTTTGACGCTGGATCTGAAATTGATATCCTTCAAATCTTCATTGCCGGCGGCTACCTGCTTGTCCTGGCTATCGCTGAGGACATAGCTGAACGACATTTTTGGCCAGTCTATGTCCTTGACGACGCGTATGTCCTGGCCACCCGGCCCGCGCATCGGCTTAACATCGCCAGCCAGATCCAGATCGGTCACTGTTACCTGTAACTTGTATCCATCCGGCAATTCCTTCGCAAGGCTGTCGAAGACTTCATCCAGGCCCTTGAATACCCTGGCGCGAAAACCGGCCCTGGTTTCGTTGGTGGGATTGATATCGGTATAGTGGTCCGGGTCTTGCCACGTCACTTTAGCTTCACCTGCCAGCGCAGTGCCTGTCACCAGGAGTGCCAGCAAGCTGAAAAGAAGTTTGTTCATTATGAATTCTCGCTGATGTTGACTTTTGTTGGAGAGCACAGGCCACACAGGCTGAATCGACAGCGGATGCGCACTACTCATAAGTTTATACTTTGCAATCGACTATTGCCTCAGTCTTACATTTTGCAACACATGCATACGCAGTGATACGAGGACTATTTTGTGCCGGCAAGCTATCACTTTATTGCAGCACGCCCGCTTTCAATGCCTCGCTCAGTACCCTGCCTTCGCTGGTGGCTGGCGGAGCGACATGCAATAGCTTGGCCAAGGTCGGGGCAATGTCCACCACCTCCGCGTAAGGAGCGATTTTCCCAGGTTTGATCCAGGGACCGCCCATCAGCATCAAAGGCACATTGGTGTCGTATGCATAGGGCGAACCGTGCGTTGCGCCACGGGCGCTTTCGCTGGAAAAATACCAATAGGGTTTCGTCACCAGCACGATATCGCCGGACCGTTCCAGATTCCACCCCCGCTGCACCAGCATGCCCAGCCGGGTTTTAGGCAAGGCTTTGGCCTTCAGTTGGCTGCGGGTGAATGCATTAGTGATACCCGGATAGACCTGCAGGAATTGGGCTGCCGCTTTTTCCACCTGTTCAGGATTCAAGCCCTGCCTCTCCATCGCGGCATAGTCCAGCATGACATTGGGATGGAACCATTTGACCGCCAGTTTGGCGACGCCGAATTGCTTGTTCAGATAGTCGTTCAGGATATCCATCATCTTTTTAGGATCCAGCCGTTCTGCATCCCTGTGCAGGCTACGAGAATATTCCGGCGTATTGGCAAAACCGTGATCTGCAGTCAGTACGATCAGGGTATTGTCCAATCCTACACGCTGGTCAAGGTCGCTGAAAAAAGCAGCCAGCAGTTTATCCAGCCGCAACATATGATCGTGCGACATGCGGCTTTCCGGGCCATATGCATGGTTAACATAATCATGGCTGGACAAGCTGATGCCGAGAATATCTGCAACACCGGCGGGGTTATGTCCGAGCCTTTCACCATCTATCGCCGCGCGGGCGAATTCCAGTGTCAGCTCATCCAGATAGGGGCCGGTATAGAGTTTGCCGTAGTATTCAGCATCCGGCTTGCCCGACTTACTGCTGTAGCTGAACGGAAAGCCACCCTGGTTCATGCCGGGGCTGCCGTCAGGCGCATCTCCTGCATAGGCCACGTCCTCCAGCAGAGGCCGCCATTCTTTTCCATAGAAACGGTCTTGCGGATTGGCAGCCGTAAAGCGTTTTTGCCACTCCGGATGCTCTTTCATATAGTAGGTGCTGCTGGCAAAATGGCCGCTTTTTCCCATATACATATAAGCGGTGCCGGCTTTTCCCGCCAGCAGTATGGCCCCACGGTCCTTGCCTGAAACAGTGATTACCTTGGCCCGGTTTGCTGTCTGTTTGCGCAATTCGTCGCCCAAGGTATTGACGCGCAGGTTTGCAGGCGATGTGCCGCTATCCGGTTTGGTTTCTTCGCCGATATAGGTATATGCGGAGTCTTCAGTACAGTATATCGATTTAAGCGTGGCCCTGTCCGACCAGTAGTTCTCAATAATGCCGTGCTGATAGGGGTAGGTCCCGGTCAGTACTGCGCTGTGCCCTGCCGCTGTGACAGTGACGGCATGCGCCTGATGGGCGTCTCCATACCAGGCCCCCTGCTCAAGCAGGCGGCGAAATCCTCCTTGCCCATACTGGTCGCGGTACTTCAGCACCTGGTCTTGCGGTAAGCCGTCCACCACCAGCACTACTACCAGCCTGGGACCGGCCGCTGCAATAGCGGGAAGCTGAAAAAAAAGAGCGAGACCAGCCAACAAGCAAAGGCTGAGCAGAATGCGCAGGCGGAAGACCGTGCCGGAAGATGGGGTGGGCATATTCAGGTTCCTGAAATGGGGAGCTTGTTAATTTTGATGCGGGATGCGGATATATTAGCAAAAATGGGCGCTGATAATCCATCCTGAACCCATCCTGTCTTCCGATTTTTATCCCGGTGTGTGGAGTATAAGTCCTAGCCATACGGAGTCGGGCCGTATAGAATGCGCGGCTCGTTCTGTATTCACTGATTTGCATGCATAAACTGTATTCCCTGCTTTTGTTTGTCTCTATTGCTGTTCCTTCTCTCCACTCAAACGCCAATCAGTGCCCTTCCCACTTTGTCGCCGGCAAAGAACCCGAATTCCTGAATCACGCACTGTCGCGGAATACGCGGGAGCTATGTTATGAAGCTTTCGCCGTGATGCATTCAGGTCTTACGCGGACGCCCTTGTGGTCCGCCGAGCATTTGCAAAGAAAAAACCTGGAGCGCGCGCAGGAGCTCAGCCGCGAAAACAACTTCCATCCGGAAAATGAGCTGCCCGTCGCGCAACGGGCAGAATTGAGCGACTACGCCAGAACAGGTTTCGATCGCGGCCACCTGAGTCCCAATGGCGACATGCCCACGCGCAGCGCCCAGTACGAAAGCTTCAGCCTTGCCAACATGATTCCCCAGAATCCGGATAGCAACAGGAATATCTGGGAGGGTATAGAGGCTTCGGTGCGCCGCCTGGCAAAAGCGGAAGGCGATCTATATGTGGTGACCGGGCCAGCCTTCATCGGTCGCGATCTGAGAAAAATCGGCAATGTGATGGTGCCCACCCATGTCTATAAGGTGGTATATAGCCCAAGGCAACACAGGGCGGGTGCCTATTTTGTTGCCAACGACGGCACGCAGAGCTATACCGCGATTTCAGTCGCTCAATTGGAAAAGACGATAGGCATTGATGTATTGCCTGGGCTATCCCGGGACATCAAAGAGTCGGCGATGGAGTTGCCCAAGCCGACGCCGCACAGCGAAGGGCATACCGCAAAAAAACCAGCTCCGCATGCACACAAACCTGCACCGGAATCAGCCTGGGACAAGGTATATACGCTATTGGCAGCCTTTGCAGGCTTGATCTACAAGGTTCTTCGGCATTGGATGAAGGGATGAACATGAATAATTTCGACGTTTACGCAAACGAAGCCGACAGTATTTCCCTGGCAGGGCTGACGATAGAAAATCGGCTCGACCGCATCAGTCTCTATGGAGATGTCGATCTGACGGCCGATCAGCGTGGATTGGCGCTGGCCCGGCAACTGCATGCTCTGCTGGGCGAGGCTATCGCCAAGCTGGAATCCATGCCATTGCCTGAAGTTTTGCCCACATCGCAGGTGCATACCGTCAGGAATCCTTTTGACAATACCTGAATTTTCCGCAAAGCCTGCAATGCGGATTCCATAGGACAAAGGTATGATAGAGGCAACTGGTCAATTGTGTAGAACTCTCGGACCTGCCCTTCCAACTTCCTAGACGATCATGCTTAAAACTCCGCCCGAATTTCAACTGTTGTTGCACCCGCAAGAGCCGGCTTCCGATACCTTGTCCTTCATTTTTCGCGGCGACGAGCTATTGGTTCGCACCGCTGATCTCGGCTTGCCTGATCTGGATATCTGCGCGGGTCTGGGCCTGGTGGAGACCGATATCCACCCTCTGGGCCTTCTTGACCAGCGTTATTGCCGTACCAGTTGGGTAGCGAAAGAGGCGGAAGCTCCTGCAGGCTATGCCTACACCAAATTTCGCGCCTTGTTTGGGGAAATGGAGGATGGTTTGCTGGGGCTTGCCGGCCGCGCTTTCCAAATTACCGAATGGGCACGTTCCCATAAATACTGCGGCACCTGTAGTACGCCGATGAAGCTGGCTGCGGGGGAACGCTGTTTCAAATGCCCGGCTTGCGGCATGCTTGCCTATCCACGCATCTCGCCGGCAATGATGGTGCTGATCAAAAAGGGAGAGCATATACTGCTGGCCAAGCACACAGCCTCGCCGACCACGCGCTATGTGCCGCTCGCTGGGTTCCTGGAGGCAGGAGAATCGATAGAAGAAGCAATTCACCGGGAAGTATTTGAAGAAGTTGGCTTGCGCGTGAAGAATCTGCAATACTTCGGCAGCCAGTCATGGCCCTTTCCTCATTCGCTGATGATCGCCTTCACTGCAGAATACGTATCCGGCGATATCGTGCTGGATCAAAATGAGATCGCTGACGCGCAATGGTTCGGGCCGGGAAATCCCATACCCGATTACCCTATAGGCGTCTCCGTCTCTGGTGCGCTGGTAGATGCGCACCGTCCCAAATAAAAATCAACAGGAAATAACACTATGCAAGACCCAAAAATGACGGACAGCAAAGGCCAGGCGGTAACGGTAGGCGATATCATCCGCATCGTGTCGCTGAGCAAGCAATTCATCAAGAGCTTTCCCATTGATGAGCGCATCTTGATTGAATCAATGGTAGGCAATTTTTTCAAGATTGTGGATGTCGATGAATATGGCCAGCCTTGCGTCATAAAGGAATGGCATGACGAGCATGGCTTGCTGCAAACCCACGTGATTGCGCTCGATCCTGAGGAAATGGAAAAGATCTAACACGCACATTTGCCCGCACCATACAGGGCTAAGGTATGCAAACCTTAGTCCTCCTCCTCCCGCTTGTTACCCTCTCCCTGTCATCGATTTCTATTGCCTTGTACTAATTTCAAGGTAATATGTTGTGTCTTTAAAATTTAAAAAACACAACAAATTTTGATTTCTTGGCGAAAACAGGAAATCAGCATCCATTAAAAAATCATAGAAAGCCGGGGAATCCATGTTCAAAAAATCACAACTGGCGGCTGCCTTGTCGCTGGCCATGCTGCTGACACCTGTCTCTTACTCTGCAGACGCGCCTGCGAGTTCCGCCGTTGCAAGCGAATCCGGTAAAACAATGAGCGCCGCCGAGTTCGAGGCTTCGCTCAAATTCCAGCAAGGCAAGATCACACTCCCCGGCGGTATTGCGACCTTGAACCTGCCGCCCTCCTTCCGCTATCTGGGGCCGGATGATGCAGAACGCGTGCTGGTCGATGCCTGGGGCAACCCACCAGGAGCAAAGAGCCTAGGCATGCTTTTCCCAGCTGATGTCAGCCCGCTCAGCGCGAACGGCTGGGGCGTCATCATTACCTATAGCGAAGACGGCCATATCAAAGACAATGATGCAGACAGCATCAAATACGACGAGCTGCTGAAAGACATGCAGGAGTCCACTGTGGCCGCAAATGAAGAGCGCAAGAAGCTGGGCTACGATGCAATGACTTTGGTTGGCTGGGCTGAAAGCCCAAGCTATGACAAGACGACGCACAAATTCTATTGGGCCAAGGAGCTGGCAGTAGAGAAAACTGCTCAGCATTCGTTGAATTACAATATCCGTGTGCTGGGCCGCAAAGGTGTACTGGTGCTGAACGCGGTGGCCGGCATGGATCAGATAGGACAAGTCAGGCAAGAGATGCAGAATGTGGTTGCCTTTACAGAGTTCACCAAAGGCAATAGCTACAATGACTTTGACAGCAGTACAGACAAGGTGGCTGAATATGGGCTGGCAGCCCTGGTCGCCGGCGGAGTTGCTGCCAAACTGGGCTTTTTCGGCAAAATCTTCGCGCTGCTTCTGGCAGCCAAGAAACTGCTGTTCGTCGGCATTGTCGCCATAGGCGGCGCGGTCGCCAAATTTTTTGGCCGCAAGAAAAACGATACGGATAGCAACCAGGCCTGAGTGTTTTGCGGGAGCCTGCCTTTATGAGTCATGCGGCGCAGGCTCCGGTAATCTTCAACCAAAGCTGTCCTATCTCAAAATCGTCTGTCAGGAAATCTGGATGTTAAAACTTTTAGGCTGGCTCTTTGTTGCGGGTAAGCTGGGCAAACTGTGGCTAACCGGCGGCACCATGCTGATCTCGCTAATCGCCTATTCCTGGGTGTTTGGCTGGCAATATGCTGCGGGTTTTGTGCTTTTGATCTTTGTGCACGAAATGGGACACTATATTGCTGCGCGCCAGCGCGGGCTGGATGTCGGTGCGCCGACTTTCATTCCCTTTGTCGGTGCCTGGATACAGCTGAAAGAGCTTCCGCATGATGTAGAAACCGAGGCTTATATCGGTTTTGCAGGCCCTATTGCCGGCACGCTTGGCGCAATCGCCTGCTACTGGTATGCCCGCAGCAATGACAGCAGTCTGGTGATGGCAATTGCTTATTCCGGCTTCATGTTGAACCTGTTCAACCTGATCCCGATTTCACCGCTGGATGGCGGCAGGATCACCGCAATCATCTCGCCCAAAGTCTGGCTGGCGGGCGTACCCTTGTTGATTGCAATGTTCCTGTATCGGCCCAGCCCTATGCTGATCCTGATCGCGATCATGGCTTATCCGCAATTGAAATTGGCGCTGTCGAAGGACGCCGGCTCAGGAATGCCGGAAGGCTATTATGACGTGCCGATTAATACCCGCGTGAACTACGGCGTGCTGTACCTCGGCCTGGTCGCCTTTTTGGCTGTGATGAGCTACGAACTGCATGAGCAGCTCGGAGCGTGATTGCGTTATCGAAAAAAAGGAGTGGCGGGTCTCCGGTTCGCCTGCGCTAAGCTTGTTGCAGGTAAGGATAGGTAAAGAACAGAAAATGTACAGCGTTCAGCAGGAAATGCGCCAGGATCGCCGCTTCGATTTTCTTTGTGATCTGATAGGCATACGCATAGCCGATGCCGCTCAAAGTCGCCAGCAGGACGAATTTCATCCCGCCTCCCGCATGTGCCAGGCCAAACAGCACGGCAGAAACCACGATTGCGACTACCCCACCCCATCGTAGTTTTTTCAGTGTCCTACCTAGCCGGTCTTGCAAAAAACCTCTGAAAAATGCTTCTTCCGCAATACAGGTCAAGAACAAATTAGTCAGCAAAAAGATTGGTGTAAAGGCAGGCAGCTTGAAGTCCGGCTGCAGGCAGCCTATAGGAATGGCGGTTGCCATCACCAGTACGATAGTCATTCCAGCTACTGGCAGCGCGCGGCGAAAGGCTTCGCCCAATTCGGCAAAGGACATGCTTCGCTTGCACAGGAAAGCCAGTAGCACCAAGCCCACGGCGCCTTTATCAAAATTGGCGTATTGCCTGAATAATTCGGCATTGGCAGAGAATCGGCTGTCAGGGAGCAAAACTGGATTATTGAAGCCCGGCAATTTATGCATGGCCAGTGCTAATGCAATCATGGTAGTTATTGCGCCAAAGAGTACCCGCTGGGTCCTTGGGGCTTGCGGACGCACGACCAGATAGGCGCTAACGGTGAAGATTACCAAGGCGGCTACTGCTGCAATGTTCAGTATGCTGGCAAAAAGACCACTAATGACGCTGAGGCTGAATACCAGCAGCCAGGGATGCAAAGAAAATCGGGCTGTAATCGGGATGGGCTTTAACCAGGCTGCGCCGATGGCAAGGCCCAACAGAAGGAAGGTGGTGAGCAATTCTTATCCCGCAGGTATTTTGTATAGGATATGAATTGTACAAGCTTGCCGAACTGCCGGGGATGTCCGGTGTTGCAATCACGCCCTCCGTAGCGCTGAAACCGGCAGCTACGGAGGGGGAAACAACGGCTATTACCAGATATTGACGCGTTTACCGTCCGGCCTCAGCGGCGAACTTGCGGCTGGGCAGTTGAACGCCTGAGAAAACTCAGGCATGTTGGCGATCGGTCCCAGCACGCGGTATTTCTCCGGCGCGTGAGGATCGGTAGCCAGTTGCAAGCGCAGCTTTTCATCACGCATCAACCCGCGGAAACTCTGCGCGTTGGCGATAAAGAAGCGTTGCTCGACCGTGAGTCCGTCGATTTCCGCAGGCTGAGGCTTGCGTGCCTGGGATTTTCGCAACGCTGCCAGTGCAATCTTCATGCCGCCAAGATCAGCGATGTTTTCGCCGGCTGTCAGTTTGCCATTGATGTGCAGCTTGTCGATAGGGTTGAACTCATCAAACTGCTTTTCTATGGCCGTTACGCGCACCAGGAATTTTTTCTCGTCATCCTTGCTCCACCAGCTCTTCAGGTTGCCCTGTGCATCGTATTGGCGACCTTCATCGTCGAAGGCGTGCGTCAATTCATGGCCTATCGTGGCACCCGTATTGCCGTAGTTGGCAGCCGCATCGGCACCCACATGGTAGAGAGGCGGTTGCAATATACCCGCCGGGAATACCATTTCATTCATGGTCGGGTTGTAGTAGGCATTAACGGTCGGTGGAGTCATGCCCCATTCGTTGCGGTCGATGGGTTTGCCCAACTTGGCCAGGTTACGCTTGAACTCAAATTCCGCAGCGCGCATATTGTTGCCGGCAAACGAGGCAGTATCGATTTTCAATGCGCTATAGTCGCGCCACGTATCTGGATAGCCGATCTTCACGACCAGCGTATCCAGCTTTTTGTACGCCTGCTGTTTGGTTGTGTCAGACATCCATTCCAGCTTGCCGATACTGTCGCGCATTGCATCCTTGATGTTGCCGACCATTTCCAGCACACCGGCCTTTGCTTCAGGGCCGAAGAATTTGGCGACATACAATTCACCCATGGCTTCGCCCATGTTGGCATCAATATTGGTCAGGATGCGTTTCCAGCGTGGCTGTAACTCCTTGGTGCCCGCCAGCGTGCGGCCGTAGAAATCAAAATTCGTGTTGACGAAGGCAGTAGACAGATCCTTGGCCCTGGCGTTGACCAGATTCCAGCGCAGATAAGTCTTCCAGTCGGACAAAGGCAGGCCATTCAGCATTTTTCCTGCTTCTGCAAAAAACTTGGGTTGCCCTATATTGAATTGTCCCGGATCAGCCAGACCCAGATCCTGGAAATACACATTCCAGGCGGTTTTGCTGTCGACTTTCTTCAGGCCATTCAAATCCAGCAAATGGTAGCTGGCTAGGGGATCACGCAACTGCACCTTGGTCATGGATGCCTTGGCGAGACGTGTTTCCAGCGCCATCACCGCGGCGGCATTTTTCTTTGCTGCTTCCGGTGTATCGCCAAGCAGGCCAAACATTTTTTCCACATAGGCCAGGTATTGCTTGCGGATCTCGACGGTCTTCGCATCAGTCTTCAGGTAATAGTCGCGGTCAGGCAAGCCCAGGCCGCCCTGCACCAACTGAGGGATATAGCGCGTAGTCTTTTTTGCGTCCTGGTCGATGTAAAAATTGAACAACGAGCCGACGCCTATCTGGTGCTGCCTGGCGATCAACGGTAACAACTGGTTGCGGTCGCTGATGGCATCTATCTGCGCCAGTTCGGCGGCCAAGGGCTTAAAGCCTTCAGCCTCTATCCGGGCCTCATCCATGCCGCTGCGGTAGTAAGAGCCTACCAGGCGGGATGCAGCGCTACCGCTGTCAGGTGTGGCAGCCGCAGCCTCGGCGATACCCTTGAGCGCAGCCAGATTGCGCTCGGTTACTTCGTCATACGCGCTATAGCGCGAACGATCCGCAGGAATAGGATTTTCCGCCAGCCATTTGCCGTTTGAATATTTGTAAAAATCCGTGCAGGCATCCACGCTCTTGTCCATGGTTTGCGACTCAAGCACCAGGTTATTAGAAGTGGCTGCGTAGCTGGAAAATGACAGGCATAGCAGACTTGCCAGCAGGCTACGGCGGAAGATGATTTTATTGTTATGTTTCATGTTTTCCCTTTTGTTTGATCTTATTTCTTATTTATGGTGCGTTCATGCGCTTATTTTGCAGTCGGCAATACCTGAACCGCTATGCCGGAATACTGGGACGGCGCATGGAATACCCGCTGTGTCGCCTTCTGGAAATCCTCGGGTTTTGCATGCGGGATATCGACAAAGGTCTGGGGATTCAGATCTACCAGCGGGAACCAGGAGCTTTGTATCTGTACCATGATCCTGTGACCGCGCCGGAAGGTATGATTGATATCAGGCATGTTATAGCTGAGGCTTTCCACCTTGCCCGGCGTGAAGGCTTCGGCTTTCTCAAAACTGTTACGGAATTTGCCGCGCAAAGGCTCGCCGCGCACCAGTTGCTGATAACCGGCCATCGTCAATGACGGCGGAGGCACGTCGCTGCCCCTCTCGGCACTATTCTTTACCGCTGGGTACTCTGGCGGATAAACGTCAATCAGTTTCACGACCCAGTCTGCGTCGGTACCGGTAGTCGACACAAATAATTTAGGTATGACCGGTCCAACCAGCGTGACATCTTCTTCCAGTACATCGCTGCGGTACACCAGTACGTCCGGGCGGGTGGACGCGAAGCGCTGATCTGATACCATGTATTCTTTAGGGACGGAATTAGTGGTGTAGCCGACGAAAGGCACAGGTTTCTTCGGATCGCTGATGTATTCATCGTAGGCGGAGCCGCTGTTTTCCGGTTGTTGCCAGCTCAGCTTGCCGTTAGCGCCCAGATACAGGGTGCGGTTTTGCGCTTGCTGAGGCGGCCAGGCGGCGTAGGTCTTCCAGATATTGGTGCCGGTTTCAAATACATGTGCTTCCGGTTGAGGTTTCGCTGCACCATCCTTGCCACCCTTCAGGTATTGCTCGAAGAATGGGAATACGATGTTCTTGCGATAGTATTCCGAGGTTTTTGCGTCAAAGCTGACGTTGCCCAGGGATTTGCCGTCACCGCGAGCCCAGCCTCCGTGCGACCAGGGGCCGATGACCAGGCCGTTATAAATTCCGGGATTGTTCTTCTTGATGGCGCGATAGGTGGTAAATGGACCCTGCACATCTTCCGCGTCATACCAGCCGCCAACCGTCAGAACGGCGGCGTGGATATTTTTCAGGTGGGCCGAAATATTACGCGTCTTCCAGAAGTCATCATAGGTCGTGTGCTCTATGGTCGGCATCAGCAGTTCGCGCTGCTTTGGTGTCAGCGTACCGGTGATGTTTGGCAGCGTCAGCTTAGACAGGAAAAATTCATAGCCGTCTTCCGTGCCAAAGTCAAAACCGTCCCAGCGCTTGGGAAGCGTCGTTGGATTTTGCTCTTTGGTGAATGCGGAATAAAAGCCGAAATTGGCAGCCAGCATGAAGGCGCCACCGTGATAGGAATCGTCACCCATATACAAATCCGTCACAGGCGCTTGCGGTGATGCCGCTTTGATCGCAGGGTGGGAATCTATGATACTGGCCGAGGTGTAGAAGCCACCGTAGGAAATTCCCCAGATGCCGACCTTACCGTTATTGTTAGGTACATTCTTCAGCAGCCATTCCACGGTGTCGTGCATGTCCTGGCTTTCGTTGCCCTCGCCTGCTTCGCGTTTGGCCTTTTGATGCGGGGTCATTTCCTGCCAACTTCCCTCGGACATGTAGCGGCCGCGCACATCCTGGTTGACGAAAATATAACCACTGGTTTCAAAATCGCGGGATGGTCCTAGTGCAGGAGGATAGTAATCCACACCATAGTGAGATTGCCCCTGGTCATAAACGCCGACACCGTAAGGCGTGCGGCCGACCAAGAAGGGGTAGGACCTGGAGCTGTCCTTGGGCACATACACCACCGTAAAGAGGCGGGTGCCGTCACGCATGGGAATACGGTATTCGTACTTGGTGTAGTGCTCGCGCAAATCGTACTTGGATGCTTCGGCCGCGTCCGCAGAAGACTGCGTGGAGCTGTCGGCGAAGACCGGCAAGGAGAGCAAAGACAGGGAGATGGGCAGGACGAGGAGTAATTTACGGGACAGCTTACGGAAACGTGCCATGGCTTCTTTCAGGGGGTGTTATTGATTTATGTATAGTCGCTTCTTGAATAGAATGCGGCCCGATACCGGCAAGGTTCGGGCCGCAAGAGTGTATAGACAAGCAATCTGGATTTTTTATCCCGGATTTTTGCCTTATTTTGATTTATTTTTGCGATATATCTCGGGGCGGGACTTATTTCTTTGCTCAAAGACGGTTTTTGCGTCCTGGATCGCACGTTCCTGGGTGCGCATCGCTGGGTCGTCGTCGTGCAGAGTAAAATAGTCTGCCGCTTGCGCACGCATCACGTATTTGATCGCCGCCTCATCGGACAGCTTGTACATCTCTGTCAATAAGGTGGTCACTTCGTCCAGGTATTCTTCGTAGGTCATTCTTCAACTCCAATCAGCCCATTTCAGGGGCATTACTATATTAATCATATTCCATGCTGCTGGAAGCGGGAACGTTCGTCCTCGGCTTCGCGGCGGGCAATTTCCATCTCTCTCATGACGGCGCCGACATCTGCAGGCCTATGGTCCAGCTTGACCCTGCCGGTCAATATGCTGTCGGGCTGCAATAAACCAGCCACATACAGTTTCCAGATTTCCTTGCCATACTGGCTGCTCGCCAGTTGCGGCGCGAACTGGCTGAAGTAATTGGCCAGGTTGGCCACATCGCGTTCCAGCATCATCTCCGCACTGGTATTGCCTGCGGCATCCACTGCCTGCGGCAAGTCAATGATGACCGGGCCATGCTCGTCTACCAGGATATTATATTCCGACAAATCGCCATGAATGACGCCGGCACACAGCATCAGCACCACCTGTTTCAGCAATTGCGCATGGTAATCCAGCGCCAGCGCTTCGGTCAGCACGACGTCATTCAGCCTCGGGGCCGCATTACCGCCGGCATCGGTCACCAGGTCCATCAGCAATACGCCCTCAAAGCAGATATACGGCCGAGGTACGCGCACTCCGGCGGCGGCCAGACGGTACAAGGCATCAACTTCGGCGTTTTGCCAGACTTCTTCCTGCATCTTGCGTCCGTAGCGCGTCCCCTTTTCCATCGCACGCGCCTGGCGGCTGTTCTTTACCTTACGCCCTTCCTGGTAAGAGATCGCCTGCTTGAAGCTGCGCTGGCTGGCTTCTTTATAGACTTTGGCGCAGCGTATTTCTTCGCCGCAGCGCACGACATACACGGTCGCTTCCTTGCCGCTCATTAATTGGCGCAGGACTTCGTCTATCAGCCCCTCGTCGACCAGCGGCTGTACTCTTTTTGGGGTTTTCATTGAAAATGTTGACTTCGAAATAATCCGAAAATTTGCGGACAACGGAGTGTAACAAGATATGCAGGCTAAAAGTGGCATGGGAAGCGCTTAATACGCCCCTCACCTGCTATAAAAGCGGCTATCGGCCGGAAAATTGCTGCAAAGCCTATAAAATGCGGGCTTAAGATGGAAAATAAAACGAAAAATAAGACGAAAAACCGGATTGAACTAAATGATTACCCCTATTCCCGAGCATGAAGTCGAATTGACCGCGATCCGCGCGCAGGGAGCCGGTGGACAAAACGTCAACAAGGTTTCCAGCGCCATCCATCTGCGATTCGATATTGCTGCATGCTCCTTGCCTGAAACAATCAAGGAAAGGCTGTTGAAACTGAACGACCAGCGTATCACCAAGGACGGGGTGGTCATCATCAAGGCTCAGACCCAAAGAAGCCAGGACAGGAACAAGGAGGAAGCACTGCTGCGGCTCCACGAGCTGATCGCGAGCGTTGCGACGCTGCCGAAAACACGGCGGCCAACCAGGCCCACCCGCGGCTCGCAAACCAGGCGCCTGGACGGAAAAAGCAATCGCAGCATGATTAAAGCGATGCGAGGCAAAATTTCGGACTGAATTTGGATTGAAGTGCATCGAAATACGTGGCAAAAACCGCTGCAAAGGTATCGCCGGGATAGCCTTATGCATGGAATGCGAGGATGATAGTAAGAATCCGAATACCTGAAAAGGAATCGCCTCGCTACCGCCATGCTGGAACATAAACTCCCTGAACTGCTAGAGCTTGAGCGTCTGATCGGATTGATACAGAAGGCGGTTGGGCAAGCTAAAGAATTGCATCTGGACGTCAAGACGGAGTGCGAGATATCCATGGGCAAGCGACAGTTGCCTGTCTATTCAATTGCGATGGGCAATCCGGACAAGGATGTTCCCGCAGTCGGCTTTTTTGGCGGCATTCATGGACTCGAGCGCATAGGCACTCAGGTCTTGCTCAGTTTCCTCGGCAGTTTGCTGGAACGTCTGCGCTGGGATCATCTATTACACCAGCAATTGGAGCGGGTCAGGCTGGTTTTTATGCCCCTCATCAACCCCGGGGGCATGTATCAATCGACACGCTGCAATCCCCGTGGCATCGACCTGATGAGAAATGCCCCTGTCGATGCACTGGATAAAGTACCTTTTTTACTGGGCGGGCAAAGGATCAGCCATCACCTGCCCTGGTTCCGTGGCGCTGCCGGCGCACCGATGGAGGTGGAAAATGAAGCACTTTGCAGGGTTGTGCGGAAAGAGTTGCTGAGCCGACGATTCAGTATTGCACTGGATTGCCACTCCGGTTTTGGCCTGCGCGACCGCATCTGGTTCCCACACGCCCATACGGTGAACCCCATCCTGCATTTGCCTGATATCTGTGCACTGGAAGACTTGTTCAGCCAAAGCTACCCGAACCACAACTATATTTTTGAACCGCAAAGCCGCCAATACCTGACCCATGGCGACGTCTGGGATTATCTCTATCTGGACTCCGCCGGCGCCGGCCAGGTATTCTTGCCGCTGACGCTGGAAATGGGTTCCTGGTTGTGGGTAAAGAAAAATCCGCGCCAACTATTTTCCCGGCAGGGCATGTTTAATCCTGTCGCCCGTCACCGCTTGCAGCGGGTCCTTCGCAGTCATACAGTCTGGCTGGATTTTCTGGCCCGTGCCGCCTGCGGACACCAGAACTGGTTGCCACAGGGAGAGGATCGCGACAAGCACCAGTTGCGCGCGTATGCCCGCTGGTATCCCAAATCGGCGCCGGCGCAATCATTTCAATCCTGATTGTTGTCTTGCGGATAGTGCATGTATCGCAGCTAAACAATTGGTTACAAGCTGTAAATTGGGCAAGCATGTCAATATTTCCGAACTACACTACAATATGAGAATGTAATGTGTCCTAGGGACGTCTTTGACAGAGGTTTATGATGAAGTGGATTAAATCGAGCTTGCTGATACTCATTGCCCTGAGTGCGGCAACAGCGAGTGTAACTTGGGCAGCACCGGGACGTGGCGGTTGGGGCGGCCATGGCGGCTATTATCACGGCGGCGGATATTATCATGGTCCACGCGTAGGTTTTGGACTCTATCTGAATCCTTTCCCTTTGTATTATGGCCCGGCTTATTACCCGTATTCTTATTATCCGGAAGTCGTCGTCAGCCCTGGCCCGACCACCGTGTATGTGGAACCGTCCGCAACCATCAGTGGCCCTACCTACAGCACAAGCGCGCCTTCCAGCGTGCAGCCGGGACAAACCAGCGACTGGTACTATTGCCATAATCCGGACGGCTATTATCCGTCCGTGAAAACCTGCCCTTCCGGCTGGCAGCGAGTTCCGGCCCAGGCGCCTTCAGATCGCTGAGCGGCAGCATGTAGAACACTTAAAAGTTACTGAATAAAAAAGAGCGCCAGTTTTAAGCTGGCGCTCTTTTTTTATGTCTTGCGTATGCCTTATTTTCGGGCGTATTTTCCAGACTTACTTGCTGACCACTTCACGTATCGTGGCAGCCAGTTCTTCCGCCACAAACTTGGCGACGTAGGCATCGGCTCCCACGCTCTTCACGTGATCCTCGTTTGTGGAACCGGACAAGGAAGAATGAATGACTACCGGCAGAAACTTGAAGCGGTCATCCTGCTTGATATTACGGGTAAGCGTAAAACCATCCATCTCCGGCATTTCCAGATCCGTCAGCACCATGGCGACCTTATCGCGCACTGTCTTGCCCTCGACGATAGCTGCAGCGGAGATGGCCTGCAATTTTTCCCAGGCTTCCTTGCCGGTCTTGGTCATCACATAAGGGGCGCCCATCGCAGTCAATGCCTGCTCTATCAGGCCGCGCGCTACCGCAGAATCATCCGCAGCCAAGATCACAGTACCCGGCTTGAGCAGCAATTTCTTCATATTCGCCGCATCGACTTCCTTGCCGTCGCTAGGAGTAATCGAGCGCAGTATTTGTTCCACATCCAGCACCTGGGCCAGGCGGGTATTTTCTATATCTCCATCCAGCCGCGCGATGCTGGTGACCATGCCGCCACCTGCGCCGCTGGATTCTGCCGACAATACCTGGCTCCAGTCCAGACGGACAATTTCTTCGACCGACTCCACTGCGAAGCCCTGTGTCGTACGCGCATACTCTGTCACCAGCATGATATTCAAACCGGTTTTCGGTTTGCAGCCGACGACGGAGGGGAGATCGACGACAGGAATCACCTGCCCGCGCAGATTCACCACGCCCAGCATGTGCGGCAATGCGCCTGCAACTGCGGTGATAGTCGGCATGGCGACGATTTCGCGCACCTTGAACACATTGATACCAAACAGCTCGGAACGGTCGCCAGTGGCATCGGCACCCAATCTGAACAATAAGAGTTCAAACTTGTTGGAGCCGGTCAAATTGGTGCGTTCATCCACTTCCTGTTGTACTGTGCTCATTTTTTGTCTTTCCGATTGATGTTGGTTACCTTGTAAATTCCTGGTCTTGATTCATCTTCTCGCCAGTCTATTTCCAACACTTGCTTCCGCTTCACGCAACTCCCTAGCCCTGAAGCAAGTTCTGCCCATTATCCTATTTTATGACGCGATAACAAGGGGTATATGCCTTACCGGGCAGTTTCATGCGATTTTGCGCAACAAATGATGCCAGTAAAGCATCCATAGCCTCCATGATCTGCACATCGCCGCGTATTTCGAAGTGGCCGAATTTTTCTATCGCGCGTATGCCCTGGTCTTTGACATTGCCTGCAACCACGCCGGAAAATGCACGCCGCAGGTTTGCCGCCAGTAAATGATTGGGCTGGTTCTTGTGCAACGCAAGATTGCGCATGTTTTCATGGGTGGGCTCAAACGGTCTTTGAAACTCTGTATCAATTTTTAACATCCAGTTGAAATAATAGGCGTCGCCGGTTGATTTCCGGTATTCACGCACCTGCCGTATGCCTGCAGCAACTTCTTGCGCCACCAGCACAGGATCGTTGATGATAATCTTGTAACGCCCCTGTGCTTCCGACCCCAGTGTGCCGCCGATGAATTGATCAATTTGCCTGAAGTAATCCGCAGCACTTTCCGGGCCGGTAAAAATCAGCGGTAACGGCATGTCCGCATTGTCAGGATGCAGCAGGATGCCCAATATATACAGGATCTCCTCTGCAGTACCCGCACCACCTGGAAATACGACGATGGAATGCCCTATCCTGACAAAAGCTTCCAGGCGCTTCTCTATATCCGGAAGGATGACCAGATCATTGACGATAGGATTCGGCGCCTCTGCCGCAATGATGCCGGGCTCGGTGATTCCCAGGTAGCGGCCGGTGCTGATGCGCTGCTTGGCATGGCCTATGGTGGCACCCTTCATCGGGCCCTTCATTGCCCCTGGGCCGCAGCCGGTGCAGATATCCAGTCCGCGCAAGCCCATCTGGTATCCGACTTCCTTGGTGTAGTCATATTCGGCGCCGGAGATGGAATGCCCTCCCCAGCACACGACCAGGTGCGGATTGACCAGCGGGCGGATTGCGTTGGCATTGCGCAGTATGTGAAAAACTGCGTCGCTGACGCCTTCGCTGGTATCGAGATTGAATTTGGGATTGGACGCTATTTCGCCATTGACGAAGATGATGTCGCGCAGGACCGCAAACAGGTGCTCCTGTATGCCCTTGATCAGCACGCCATCCACGAAGGCAATCGCCGGAGCACCTCTTACATCCAGCTTGATGCCGCGCTCGCGCTGGATAATGCTGATATCGAAAGTCTTGTAACGCTCCAGCAATTCCTTGCCGTCATCCAGGCCGCTGCCTACATTGAGCACCGCCAGCGAGCAATTGCGGAAGATGTTGTAGAGCCCACCGTGGCTGTTATCCAGTAATTTGGCGACTTCCGCCTTGGACAGCACATCCATGCGCCCTTCAGGCGATATCTGGGTATCGATGACTTCATATTCCATAGAGCGCGTTTCCCTCGCTGATCTGTTCAAAAAAGCAAAAGGCGACCCTTGATAGCGTCGCCATTGTCTAAATGCCGGCCGCAGTGCGGCGCTTGATTGCAGTGTAAATCTAAAATTTAATAATATCTACTGGACCTGTCAGGTTTTACGCGATTGCCGGCGCCATCAGGTCCAGCGCACTCCTGATTTCGTCTTCCGTTTTGTTGGATGCCAGGCGCAGCTCCTGGTTCAGGATGACCTTCTTGGGGTCGGCCTTCAGTGTGCACAAAAGCAGGTCGGGCCAGGCATGGGCTTCGCCGAAAAGGCCGACCCAGCCGTTCCGGCCAGCGTGTTTGACTGTGTACAGGGCAATATCCGCGATGTCTATCACGTCTTGCCAATTGACCGCGCGCGGCTGGCTCGTGACAAACGGATAGCAGGCAAATCCCACCGAGCATGTCTGGCTGAGCTTGGTGTGGTCATCTATCGTGAAGAGCTGGTCTGCCACTACCGCACATACGCGTGCAGCCAATTCGTCTGCGCTCTCGCGTGAAACGCCGCGTGCCACGATCAGGAATTCCTCGCCACCCCAGCGTATCAGATAGTCCGAATCGCGGAATACTTGCTGCAAACGTTGCCTGATCTGTACCAGAATAGCGTCGCCTGCTGCATGCCCATACTTGTCATTGACTTGTTTAAAATGATCAAGATCGACCAGGAACATCAACAAGTCGGCATCCTTGGGCAGGCTGGCGCCCGTCGCCATGCTGTCCTGGTAGCTGCGTACGCTGATAGTCACGTCTGCTTCTATGTTTTGCGCCAGGAAGCGGCGATTCCGCAGGCCGGTCAAAGGATCGGTAAGGCTGGCATCCTCCAGTTCGCGTAAGGCTTGCTCCAGCTTCTTTTTGGTTTCCTGCAGATCCCGGTGTGCGTTTGCATTATCCAGCGCGATGGCTCCATAGGCGCAAAGCGTACGGAAAATCAGGCGCTGCCGTTCGCCGTAGGCATCCTGGTTGCCGGACTTGATCGACATCGCACCCAGCACACGCTCCCCGACGATCAAGGGGCCGAACAGCGCTGTGCGGATCTGTATAGAGTCGGCAGCACTGGGCAACTGTTCGCCGGTGTTGCTGGTCGCATCCAGGTCCAGCAGTACTTCTTGCCATTCAGCGATGCAGCGCCGCGCATTGTAGGCATCCTTATAAGAGGCTGCGTTGTAGTCGGGGACGACAACACCGTTCTCTACGTGGTGGCACAGATCCAGCGCTTTTCCGTCAGGACCAAGCAGCCAGATGGACAGGTGCGACGCATCCAGCAGAGTACCCAGGTGGCGGTGCAAGGCATTGCATACATTCTCAGGATTCAGGTTGGCAGTCAGCTCCTGGCCGATTTTGCTAAGCAAATCCAGTGTGTGCGAGGTTTCGGTCAGCGTCGCTGCAAGCTGCTGGTGATGCTCCGCTGCGGCTTTCGCGCGCTCGGTTTCATGCCTCACCTGCATCAGCGTGGCCCAGTTGCTCGCTTGCTTGTTGCGTTCGCGCTGGTCGGCAGCAATCGCTTGCTTCGCATAGTCAAACGCTTTTTTGCCGTCGCCGATGTTGGACCAGGCCTCACCCAGTGCAAGCAGCAGCTTGGACGGCGCCAGCCATCCCTCTATCTCGGCCCCAACCCTCAGAGCCTCTTCCAGATAATGCAGCACGGGATTAGGCGCTGTCATGCCGGCAGGCAGCGGCAAGGTATGCTGCCTGTGGATTTGCGCCAGCGCTTCACGCAGGTCCACGCTCAGCGCGGCGTAATCCAGTTCCTTGATCAGTGTGCGGGCTTCGGCGATCGCATCCAGGGCCTCGCCGGATTTGCCGGCGGATGAAAGTGCGCGTGCCTGGCAGATCAGGTGCTCGGCCAGGCTATTGCGCGATCCAGCCTCCCGGTATAAGGCAATGGCGACATCGAACATTTCCGCAGCCTCGGTAGGCATGCCGCGCTCCAGCAGCGTGTGTGCCAGCTCGCCGTGCGCCACCGCCTTGCTGATGCCGCTTTTGGTGATATTGAATCCCTGCAGGGCCTCTTGCAGTACCACATGGCTTTGCTCAAGCTGGCCGAGGTGACGCAGCAATTCTCCCAGGCGCATCAGGCTAAAGCCTATCAGCGCGGGCCATCCTGTCTTGCGGGCGGCGGAAACCGCCCAGTCGTAGCAAGCTGCGGCTTCATCAAAGTCGCCCAGTTTTTGCAGCGCTGCCCCGGCATTGGCCGACGCCATGATAGACAGGCGCACAAGGCCGGCCTCTCGCGCCAGTTCACTGGCGTGGTAGAAGAGGATGGCGGAGCGCGTCAGTTCTGGCGAAAATAATATCTCCCCCCTGGCTGCAGTGATCAGGGCTTCCAGTGCGGGATGTCGCGGCTCCACAGTATTGGCCTGCAGCTCCTGCAGCTTGATTTCTACCGCCTGTGGATTTGAAAAAGATTCCAGATACAGATACCAGGCCTCGGCCAGGAAGCGGTTGAGTGATTCGCCTGCCCTGTCATAGTTGGACACAGCTGCTTTGGCAGCCCGCATCGCGTTTTCCATCTGCCCCTGCTCCAGGGCAATGACGACCTCGCCCAGCAAGGCATCGCCTTCTCCGACGATATCATTGACCGCGTTGAAGCCGGCCTTTGCTTCCGTCAACAAAGTTTCCGCCTTGCTGAATTCGCCAAGCAATGCCGCGATTTCCGCGCGGCTAAGCGCAATGCGCGCACGTACAGCGCGCCGCTGGTCCGGCATCAATGAGCTGTTGCGCAACAGGGTCTCGGCCTCATCCAGCAACTGGGTTGCCGCCCGGCTATCGCGCTGGCGTTGATGCCATGCAGTAGCAACAAGCAAGTCGAGCCGCGCCGGACCTGCCAGCGTGGCTAGTTCAGCTTTGAGACGTTCTACTTCCTCATCAAGGGCATACAGATACATGGGTGTGAAATAAATGCAAACAAACGACTTATTATGCCCGTAATCTATGACAGTTTTGTTGTTCTCTGGAATTATCTTTATATTGCCGGGGTTTATTCAGATTTTGATTCGAAAAAACGACGGGATAGGATGACACACTGCAGCATCTGACAGCTAGTGTGCGCTCATTTTGCGGCCTGCGCTATCGCCAATAAGCTGATTGCGCAATCACGCAACGCCAAGGACAGTTCCGGCGGGTGCCGTATTTCAAATGGTAAAGGCAAACGCGCGAGTTCCCGCGCATACCAGTGCAGATCCTCGGTCTGGCTATGTAGAATCACCCCTTCATCGGCGGCTTCCAGCACGCCCATCCATTCAAACAATTCTTCCTTGACGGTTTTCAAATCGCTTTTCAGCAAAACTTCTACCGCAAACGCCCTGGGCATTGTTGCTATGGAGAAATTAAGATGAGCAACTGCATCAAAGTCTTCCGGCCGCTGGAATTTTTGCTCCATGATGGCAACGTCCAATACCCTGTCCAGGCGGAATGAGCGCAGGTCTTGTCGTAGGTGGCACATGCCAAGCACGTACCATGAGCCGTTTTGATAGGCCAGCGCATAAGGATCAACATCCCTGTTGGTCAGTTCGTCGGTGGCAGACATATATCGCATGCGAACTCTTTGCCGCATTTGGGCCGCGCTGCTAAGTCCGGCCAGCGCATCATTGCTGCCCGGTGCGTTCGGCCGCGGCAAGTCCAATTTGACAGTTTCATGGACCGCCCTCACCCGTTTTTCCAGCCCCGGAGGCATTACCCTTTCCAGCTTTGCCTGCGCGCTTGCAACTGCTGGCGCGGCTTCTGCCATTCCCAGGCTGCGAGCAGCAAGCAAGCCTATGGATAAGGCCAGCGCCTCGTCATCGTTGAATATCATCGGCGGCAGCTTGAAGCCGGCTATCAGCGCATAGCCGCCATACCTGCCACGCTCGGCGGTAATAGGAATGCCCAGCTCTTCCAGCATGACGATATAGCGCCGCAGCGTGCGTCCATCCACGTCCAGGCGCCGCGCCAATTCGGCGCCGCTCATGCGCCCGTGGCTCTGCAGTAGTTCCAGCACGGTCAAGACGCGAGTGGTCGGTCGATAGGTATGCATTCTTAAAAATAGTCGCTAATGGCCAGTGGTAGCTTTATATGTAGATTGCGCGCGTTTGGAATATGGCGTGCTGCAGGTTCGCATCATGCCACCCCAGCCTCCCCAGTCTTCTCACCCACGGCATGGGGATACACGGATGGGAATTTCCAGAATCACTGGCAAATCGAAATTTGTTCGAAATAGTATCACCTGCCCCTTGCGAACCAAAATGCACCCATACAAGTGAGCATTTTCTGTTTTTCTGTTCATTTGAGATCGCTTGCATGAACCCTTGTGCAGCAAAGCCTCTCAGCTAGCTGCTCGTCAAAACCGCCGGCATGCCGGTGTTATCGGCAACACTGCCCGTAATACAGCCCGCAACACAGCCCATTTATGCTTGATCAAGATAAGTGAAAGCCGAAAATGACGGCTACCGGCCTATCAGCCAAAGCCCGATACTGAATCCCAGCTTCACCGCCAACGTGCATTCCAGCATGCCATACGGTAGCCCAATGCGATATCAACGCCGCCTGAACCGCGGTACCAAATCCCTCTCTTTTTATTAAAGGAATTATCATGATTACCAAAGTACTGATCTCCGGCGCCACTGGCGACACTGGCCGTTCTGCTGTCAAGGAATCCCTGACCCTGGGCCTGCAGGTGCGCGCCCTTGTGCGCAAACTCGACGCACGCTCCGATGCTCTGGCCAGCATGGGCGCCGAAGTGGTGGTGGGAGACATTCTTGACCTGAACTCCATCAGCGCCGCAATGAAAGAGGTAGATGCCGCCTATTTCGTCTATCCAGTTGCCCCCGGCCTGATCCAGGCTGCAGCCTACTTTGCACAGGCGGCTAGGGAAAACGGGGTGAAAGCGGTGCTTAACCTGTCGCAACGCTCAGCCAACCGCGAATCCGCCAGCGACTCCTGCCGAGACACCTTTCTTGCTGAGGAAGTCTTCAACTGGTCTGGTGTGCCAGTGATCCATCTGCGCCCGACTTACTTTCTGGAGTGGCTGATGTACCCATGGCAATTGCCCTTCCTGCAGCAAGGCATATTGCGCATGCCCACCGGCAAGGGGCGTCACTCGCCTATCGCAAGTGCAGACCAGGGCCGCGCCATTGCCGCCATCCTGAAAAATCCGGAGGCCCACATCGGCAAGACAATCAACTTGTCAGGCCCTGTCGAGATGAACCATGAGCAGATGGCTGCCGAACTCAGCACAGCCCTGGGCCGCAAGATTGTCCATCAGGACTTGCCGATAGACGAGTACTGCACGTCGATTGAAGCGGTGGGCGTGCCGCCTTATATTGTGCAGCACTTGCGCGGCGCGATGGCGGACTACCACGTCGGCCGCATGTCAGGCGCAGACAACAACATTGAAGTTATTACCGGCAAGGCTTCGATGACCGTGGGTGAGTTCGCTCAAGCCAACATCGCCGTATTGAACGCGACGGCGGTTTAAGTTCCCGCCCCGGGGCGCCATGCAAAGCGTGCTAGGATTCATACTCCGGCAGCATCAATCGGCGCCCCAGGAGCGAAAATGACGGACGTTCAGACCTATAAGCTCTACTCTCGCGTGGCGCGGCTAGGCAGCTTTTCAGCCGCAGCCCGCGAATGTGGCCTTGCTCAATCGCAAGTGTCACGCATGATCGCTGAGCTTGAAGCCAGCCTCGGCGCGCGCCTGCTCGCCCGCACCACCCGCGCCGTCGTTCCGACCGAAGCAGGAATGGAATTCCTTTCCCGCATAGAATCCATCCTGGCCAGTCTTGAAGACGCGGAAAACAGCATACGTGAAACCGGTGAACTGCGAGGTACGCTGCGCATCGCCATGCCGTCTACGCTGGCCATACGCGTGGTGCTGCCGCGCATGGCGGCATTCACGGAACGCCACCCCAACCTGCAGATGGAAGTCATGCTGGATGATAAACGCCAGGACATGATACGGGAGGCGGTGGATGTCGGCGTCCGCGTCGGCCCCCTGCCCGATATGTCGGGCACCGCCCGCCTTATCGGAATCATGCAGCGCGTGGTCGCAGCCTCGCCAGGCTATCTGGAACGCCATGGAACGCCGCTCTGTCCCGAAGACATCCTGCGACACCGCATTGTCGGCGGCCCGGCGGGCGCGCATGCGACCTCCTGGCAATTCGAACGGGAAGGCAAGCAGGAGTCCATCGACCTGCGTCCTCAAATGTCGGTCAACGACACGGCCGGCGCACTTGCCGCCGCAGTGGCAGGACTCGGTATCATCTCTACCACATCCTGGGCATGCCGTACGGATATGGGCAGCGGTGCGCTGGTGCAGTTGTTGCCGGACTGGAAAATGGTGGATTTGCCCGTGCATGCTTATTTCCCCATGGGCCGCGCCACACGCATGGCTGCACGCACCTTCGTTGAATTTATTGAAGCGGAATTCGCCAAGGGCCAGGGCTAGACGCCATTCATGCTGCACCAGGATAAGTGTTAGCCCAAACCAGCGGCTACCGCGCTTTCCCGAATTGAACAATACTGGATTCAGTTTCACGGCATAACGCCTACTACCGATCTCCAGTCTGTCAACCTCAAGGAAAGAACATCCATCATGAATATCGAAAACTCCATCGTCCTGGTCACCGGCGCCAATCGCGGCATAGGTCGCGCCTACGTCAGCGAATTGCTGGCGCGCGGTGCGGCAAAAATCTACGTCGCTGCACGCGACACTGCCTCGCTCAGAGAACTGCTCAAGGAAGGCGGCCCTCGCCTGGTGCCGCTACCGCTCGACGTCACAGATCCTTACCAGGTGGCTGCTGCCGCCGCTGTGGCGTCCGATGTCAACCTGCTGATCAGCAATGCCGGCTATGCCGCATTCGACGGTGCCATCTCCGCGCCGGATATGGATGCCGCACACCGCGAAATGGAAGTCAACTATTTCGCCCCCCTGGCCCTGGCGCGGGCCTTTGCACCCATCCTGGCAAAGAACGGCGGAGCCATTGTGCATATGTTGTCCATGCTCTCGCTGGTAAGCCTGCCCATGGCGGCGACCTATTCCGCTTCCAAAGCCGCAGCGTTGTCGCTAACCCGCAGCTTGCGGGCTGAACTGGCAGCGCAAGGCACGCAGCTTGTCGGTGTGCTGGCGGTGCAAACCGAGACAGCCATGGGCGCCAGCCTGCCCGAACCGCGCATGACACCGCAGGAATTGGTGGCCGACGCACTTGACGCCATTCAGAACGGAATCAGCGACGAGGTGGCAGCCGGCGCGCAAACGAAGGCGATCTACGAGGCTTTTCTTGCCGACCCCAAAGGCCTGCAAGCCAAAATGGCCACTCGCCTGCCACAGCGCAGTGCAAACCTGATCTGATAGAGGGGGGGGGAATCATGGATTTCATAGCTAGCCTTGCTCAGCGCAATGCCGATTTCGCGGCCACTACCTTTTCTGCCGGAATGAAGATATTGCCGTCGCGCCGCACCCTGATACTGGGCTGTGTCGATCCTCGCGTTGATCCTATGGACGTACTGAAACTGGAGCCCGGCGAAGCGGCCATCATTCGCAACGTGGGTGGACGCGTCAATCCGGCACTACTGGAAACGATGGCCATCTTGCGCACGGTGTCGAAAGCCGGCGGCGAGGCCATAGGCAGCGGCTGGAACTTCATCGTTTTGCATCATACCAAGTGCGGCATCGCGGGCTGCTATCACCACGCACCGGCTTTGCTGGCAGAGCATATGGGCGTGGCCCAAGGCGAAGCACTGGATGCGCTGGCCATCACAGATCCGTATGCATCTGTTGCCATCGATGTCGCAGCGCTGAAGGCCAACCCGGACTTCTCGGACGAGCTTGAGATTACGGGCATGGTCTATGATGTCGATACCGGCCTGATTGAAATCGTGGTGCCAGCGGCACCGTGAGTCCGTCCAGCGAAGGCCGGGCTTGCCTACGGTCTTCGCACTAACTGGCTCGCCGACTATCCCTGCGGCGCCCGCTCTGCCGACGTACCGGTAAACTGAAGGCGATATGCACTGGGGCTGGTCTTGACGATGCGCCTGAAATGCCGGCGCAAGGATTCTTCCGATCCGAAGCCGGACAATTCTGCCACCTGTTGCAGGGGTGTCGCCGGAGATTCCAGTAATTCCCTGGCGATTGCGACACGCTCCCGTATCAGCCATTCATAAGGGCCAAGGCCAGTGGCAAGCTGAAACTGGCGCTGCAAAGTCCGCGGACTCATCGCAGCCTGGCTGGCCAGCGACTGCAAAGTATGCGGCAAGGCTGGCTGAGCCCGGACGGCGTCCATCAGTTTTGCCAGTCGGCCCTCCTCGTCCGACGCCACGGGCCTTGGCACAAACTGCGCCTGCCCGCCCTCCCTATGCGGAGGAATCACCAGTCTTTGCGCCACCAGATTGGCGACTTTCACGCCATGATCCTTGCGCACCAGATGCAGCAGCATGTCCAGGCCGGCCGCCGAGCCTGCAGAAGTAATGATCTGCCCCTGATCTACATACAGCGCATCCGGTTTGATTTCCAGTCCCGGATAGCGCCTGGCGAGCTTGTCGGCATAGCGCCAGTGCGTGGTCACGGTCTTGCCCTCCAATATGCCTGCGGCAGCCAATACAAAAACTCCCGAACAGATGCTGCAAATGCGTGCACCACGCTGGTAGGCAGCGCGAAGTTTTTTCAGCAAGGCTTCAGGTGGTTGTTCGTCCGCATCGCGCCAGCCGGGGATAATAATGGTGTCGGCCTTGTCTAGCAGTTTCAAGGTATATGGCGCCTCCACCGTGATACCTCCGGCCGCCCTGATCTTGCCGGGCTCCGCCGCACAGACGGCAAAACGATACCATTCCATATCCAGCTCTGCGCGCTGCAAAGCAAACAGCTCCACCGTACAACCGAATTCAAATGTGCATAACTGGTCATAGGCGACCGCAACTACCAGATGGTTCTTCATGGCGCGATATGAATGCAAGTGAGATAAGCGCCACTATAGCATTTACTCCGTAGCCACCGGAAATGCGCAGAAATCGGCAGAAAAACTTCCGCTGCAAAGTCATTTGAAAATTATTTACAAATATATGTTGTCGCTACGTAGATAGCTCTATATAATTCGCCCCTTCAGACGCGGGGTGGAGCAGTCTGGCAGCTCGTCGGGCTCATAACCCGAAGGTCGTAGGTTCAAATCCTGCCCCCGCAACCAAACAAGCCTTAACGGCACATCAGCAGCCTGGATATATTGGGCTGCTGAGTCAATAATAGACGGCACTGCTTTATCCTGCGTCATTCTATCCGCTGCACAATTGCCTTATCTCTGGCCACTGTTTTATACGGGTTCGTGTAAACAGTGAGACCTAAATTGCCTTATGTGCCTGAAATGCGAGATATACAAGA
The DNA here is from genome assembly GCF_014636315.1 of Parundibacterium terreum. GTDB lineage: Bacteria > Pseudomonadota > Gammaproteobacteria > Burkholderiales > Burkholderiaceae_D > Undibacterium > Undibacterium terreum. The sequence continues at coordinate 287,167 of NZ_BMED01000001.1, forward strand.
TAGCAAAACCCTGGAATTGCCCGGCATGGAGCCAGAATTCAATACTTCCATGAACAATAAGCGTGCGCATGCTCCCCGCAAAAATACGATGGAAGCGCAGGAACAATTGGAACTGCTGGAGCCCACGGACAATAGTGGCCTGCCGTTATGGACGAATGACGAGAATATTGACCTGACCGGCCTGCCTGTCTGGGCAAAAAACTAAGCTGTATCAACTGTACAAATTGTACCAATCCAGGCATCTTTGCAATACCATTGCTGGAACCGGAGCCGTCCGCATTGCCGGAGGCCCCTAGCCCTAATCACACTCTGCCCACCAGGCTGGCGACACTATCATGGACAATTCAACTTCTTTCTCCACTCTCGCACTGTCGCCGGCCTTCCTCAGCAATCTGGATAGCCTGGGATACAAGGAAATGACGCCGATACAGGCGCAGAGCCTGCCAATCATCTTGCAGCAGCAGGACTTGATCGCGCAAGCCAAGACCGGCAGCGGCAAGACTGCCGCCTTTGGCATCGGTATCCTGGCAAAGCTGAATCCGACCTATTTTGCCGTGCAAGGCCTGGTGATCTGCCCGACGCGTGAACTGGCAGACCAGGTATCCAATGAGCTGCGCCGGCTGGCGCGCTTTGCCGGCAACATCAAGATACTGACGCTGTGCGGCGGCGCGCCGATGCGGCCGCAGATTGCGTCGCTGGAACATGGTGCGCATATTGTCGTCGGAACCCCTGGCCGCCTGATAGACCATATCAGCCGCGGCACGATCAAGCTCAATGCGGTACAGACCCTGGTGCTGGATGAAGCTGATCGCATGGTAGACATGGGTTTTTACGATGACATCCACTCTATCGTCAGCGCCTGTTCGCCACGTCGCCAGACCCTGCTGTTTTCCGCCACTTACGCCGACGACATCCGCCGTGCCAGTGAGCAATTCCTGCGAGATCCTGTCGAAGTAAAAGTCGAGGCACAGCACGATGCCAGCCGCATAGAGCAGCGTTTTTATTCCGTCACCCCTGAAACCCGCAACGCGGCGGTAGCGCAGTTGCTGAACCATTACCGCCCGGTATCCACGCTGGCCTTTTGCAATACCAAGATCCATTGCCAGGAGCTGGCGGACGAGTTGCGGCAGCAAGGCTTCAGCGCATTGGCCTTGTATGGCGACCTGGAGCAGCGTGAGCGCGATGAGATCCTGGTACTGTTCTCCAACCAGAGCTGCTCGGTGCTGGTCGCAACCGACGTCGCCGCGCGGGGCCTGGATATCCAGACGCTGGGCGCAGTGATTAATGTGGATGTATCCAAGGATACCGAAGTGCACATCCACCGAGTCGGCCGTACTGGCCGCGCCGGTGAAAAAGGTCTGGCACTAAGCCTGGCGTCTCCCAGCGAAAAGAAATGGGTCAAGCTGATTGAAGACTACCAGCAAGGTCCGGTACTCTGGTCCAATCTGGCAGACCTGGAGCCTGCCGCAGGCGCTGCCTTACAGGCGCCGATGGTGACCCTGTGCATCATGGGCGGCAAAAAGGACAAGCTGCGGCCCGGCGATCTGCTGGGCGCCTTGACGGGCGACGTGGGCTTGAGCAAGGAGCAGGTCGGAAAGATCAATGTTTTTGAATTCATGACCTATGTGGCGCTGGACAGCAAGATTGCCCAGCGAGCCTACGACAAGCTCAGCCAGGGCAACATCAAGGGACGCAATTTCAAGATGCGTTTTATCCCTGTCGTATAGGTTTTTCTGCTGGAAACGCTGTTGGCGCATTGTTGCCGAATTGAAAAAGAAAATTTTTTTTCAAGACTTATTCAAACTTGTGAACTTTTAGCTCACAATACTGCCGAAGTTACAGCCTCTTCCCAGCCTTGCAATATATACAGTATAAGTAATTGCATAAATAATATGTTGCAGGCATGAGGTGATTGTGATTCCGATCAACTTCCAGAACAGAAAAGATGCCATGCATAAGTATCTCATTTCCAGTCTATTCTCTGTAGCCATTGCGCTACCCTCATTGCCGGCCTTCGCGGAGACAGAAGCCGATAAATGGAATTTGCAAGACCTGTACGCGACCAGCGCCGACTGGGACAAGGACGCAGCCAAGCTGGAAGCCCAGCTGAAAGAAATTTCCGGCTGCAGCGGCCACCTCGGTGAATCAGTCAAGCGTTTCAAGGCTTGCCTGGACCTGAACGCGGACCTGCTGAAACGTTACGCCCGTCTGGCCAGTTATGCATCGCAATTCCATGACCAGGACACCGGCGGCACGCCAGGCCTGGACCTGAACCAGCGCGCGGAAATCCTCGGCAGCAAAGTAGAGGAAGCCAGTTCCTTCATGCGGCCGGAAGTGCTGACGATGGGCGCGGCCAAGGTCAAGTCCTATCTGGCGCAGGATAAATCCCTTTCCATCTATGCGCATCCTATGGATGACATCCTGCGTGGTGCTTCACACACGCTGGATAAAAAAGGCGAGCAACTGGTTGCTACCTTTGGCATGGCCACCAATACCGGACAAACCGTCTATTCCACGCTGTCCAGTTCCGACATGCCATGGCCCAAGGTCAAGCTGTCTGACGGCAAGGAAGTCGTCATCGACCAGGCTGCCTACACCAAGTACCGTTCTTCAAATAACCGTGAAGACCGCAAGCTGGTATTCGACGCATTCTGGGGCAAATGGAAAGAGTTCGAACGCACTTACGGCGTGACTTTCTATGAAATGCTGAAAAAGGATTCCGTTTACGCAAAGGTGCGCAACTATCCTGATTCCCTGACGCAGGCGCTGGATGCCAACAAACTGCCGGTCGGCGTGTATAACATGCTGGTAACGCAAACGCGCGCCAACCTGCCTACCTTGCACCGCTACTTCAAACTGCGCGCCAGCATGCTGGGTGTGAAGGAGATGCGTTACTACGACATCTATCCTCCGCTGGTGCATAGCGACCTGAAATATCCTATCGCTGAAAGTACGCAACTGATGCTGGCATCGGTCAAGCCTTTGGGCGACGACTATGTGCAGGCAATGACCAAGGCCGTTACCCAGCGCTGGATGGACGTTTATCCACGTCCTAAAAAGCGTTCCGGCGCCTACATGAACGGTATCGCCTACGATGTGCACCCTTACCTGCTGCTGAACCACAATGACGACTATGAGTCGGTATCGACTGAGGCGCACGAGTGGGGTCATGCAATGCATTCCTACCTGGCAAACAAGAATCAGCCTTTCATTACTGCCGATTACCCTATCTTCACTGCAGAGATAGCATCGACGACGAATGAGGTGTTTCTGCTGGATCATATGCTGAAGATCGCCAAGACCGATGACGAGCGCCTGCTGTATCTGGGCTCGGCATTGGAAAATCTGCGTGGCACCTTCTTCCGCCAGGCGATGTTTGCCGATTTCGAGCGCGAAGTGCATTCACGCGTGGACAAAGGTGAATCGCTGACTGGCGATGCCATCACCAAAATCTACGGCGACATCCTGAAAAGCTACCACGGCGACAAGGAAGGCGTAGTCAAGATCGACGACCTGTATGCGATTGAGTGGGCGTATATTCCTCACTTCTACAACCGCTTCTATGTGTTCCAGTATGCGACTTCCATCGCTGCCGGCTCCATGTTTGCGGATGAGATTTTGAAGGGTGTACCGGGCGCCAAGGACAAGTACCTGAATATCCTGAAATCAGGCGGTTCTGTTTATCCGTATGAACTGGTCAAGGCAGCCGGCGTCGATATGGCGACCCCAGCACCTTATCAGGCGATATTCGCGCGCATGAACAAGATTATGGACCAGATCGAAGCAATTCAGGCAAAGCGTAAATAAGCAGTTCCAAGAAGCTGTTGCGAAATTACGCTGGCGTTGTTACTCCTCCTCGCCGTACTACCCGTACTGTCTTCGTCGTCGCGCCTAGCCAGCCTAATTTCGCAGCAGCTTCTAAGTAAAAAGCCCCGCTCCTTGACTGAGCGGGGCTTTTTTTATTGCAGCAATAATTAACGCTGCATCGATTCCCATACCTTCTGCAGCCGTTTCACCGACACCGGCATAGGCGTGCGCAGTTCCTGCGCAAACAGGGACACCCTCAGCTCTTCCAGCAACCAGCGAAACTCCAGCATTTTGGGATCGGCATTCTGCTCGCCCTTTTTCGGCACGCGATGCCATGGCTGCGCAACAGACAGCCACTCCGCCATCAGCTTGGCATCGCGTGCGGGATCGGCTCGCAGCTTATCCATACGCACGGTCATTGCCTTCAGGTAGCGCGGAAAATGCGATAGCTGCGTGAAGTCGTTCTCCGCGATAAAACGCTTGCCGACCAAGGCCTGCAATTGCGCCTGCATATCGCCCGCGGCCTGCGCATGTGCTTTCAAGCCTTGCAGTTTCTTGGGCAAGCCATGATATTCACCCAGTATCAACGCAGCCAGCCTCGCAATTTCATTGGCCAGCAGGTTGAGGCGCGACTTGCCCTCTTCCCGCCGGATATTGAACTCGCCGGAATTCTTTGGCAAAGGTTCTTGCAGGCAGGCACGTTCCAGGGCCGCCTGGATGATCTGGTCACGCAATTCCTCCTGCGAACCGAGGGCCATGAACTGCATGCCCATTTGCTGCAGACCGGGGATGTTTTTCTCCAAAAACTTCACCTGCTCCTTCAATTGCAGGGCGAACAGGCGGCGCAAACCTATGCGGTGTACGCGTGCTGCCTCATCAGGATCGTCAAATACTTCAATCTGGCAATGCGTAGTCTTGTCTACCAGCGCCGGGTAGCCGATCAGCGTTTGCTTGCCCTGCTGAATCTCCAGCAATTCCGGCAGGCTATCAAAGGTCCAGGCAGTCAGGTTTTCCTGCTGTATCTTTTGCTGCGGCGCTTTTCCAGATGCGGCAGGGATCACCGCCGGCTTGGTGCCGGCAGGCTTGCCAGCATCAGGCTGAGATTTACCTGCCGCAGTATCCAGCAGGCTCAGTTTTTCAGCCGAGGCAATACGCTGGAAGCTTTCACGCGCCTGGCCACCGAACTCGGCTCGCAGCGCAGACAGGTTGCGCCCCATTTCCAGTTGCCGTCCATGTTCATCGACAACCTTGAAGTTCATGAAATGATGCGCTTGCAGGGTCTCGAACTTGAAGTCCGTGCTTTTGGTCAGTAGGCCGGTTTGCTCGCGGATGTCGGCTATTACCGCATCCAGGAAGTTGCCCTTGCCAAACTCATTGCGCTCGCAAAAGCCGGCGGCATAGTCTGGCAGGGGCACGCAATGCCGGCGTATTTTCTGGGGCAAGGACTTCAGCAGCAGATGTACCTTTTCCTTCAGCATGCCGGGCACCAGCCATTCGCAGCGATCCGCCACCACCTGGTTCAGCGAAAACAGCGGTACCGTCATGGTCACGCCATCGCGTGGGCTGCCCGGCTCGAAGTGGTAGCTCAGCATGAGCGGCACGCCGGAAACCTGCATGCTTTTCGGGAACAGGTCGGTAGTGATGCCGGCAGCTTCATGCCGCATCAATTCTTCGCGGTTCAGATACAGCAGCTTGGGATTTTGCGCGGTCGCTTCTTTATGCCATTGCTCAAACTGGACCGCATTGCAAACGTCCGCTGGAATCAATTTGTCGTAAAAAGCGGCGATCAGCTCTTCGTCCACCAGCACGTCCACGCGGCGAGACTTGTGTTCCAGGTTTTCTATCTCGCGCACCAGCTTCTGGTTAAACGCAAAGAATGGCGCACGGGTATCGAGTTCTCCTGCGACCAAAGCATCGCGGATGAAAATCTCACGCGCCTCTGCCGGATGTGTCAAACCATACTGTATGCGGCGCTGGCTATACACAACCAGGCCGTACAGCGTCGCGCGCTCAAAAGCCGACACCTGGCCGGCGCGCTTTTCCCAGCGAGGTTCGCCATAGGATTTTTTCAATAAATGGCCGCCTACCCGCTCCAGCCATTCCGGTTGTACTTGCGCGATGCAACGGCCGTATAAGCGTGTGGTATCGACCAGCTCAGCTGCCATGATCCAGCGGCCGGCCTTCTTGGCCAGGCTGGAACCGGGCCAGATAAAGAACTTGATGCCGCGCGCACCCAGATAATGCGCTTCCTCGTCTGACTTATAGCCTATATTGCCGAGCAAGCCGGTCAGCAAGGCAGTATGCAATTGCTCATACGTCGCCGGCAACTCATTCAGGCGCCAGCCCTGCTCCTTGACGATGGTCAGCAACTGGCTATGCACGTCGCGCCATTCCCGCAGCCGCAACTGCGACAGGAAATTGGCACGGCAATTGTCCATCAGCTGGCGATTGGTCTTCTTATGCTCTATTGCGTCTTCAAACCATTTCCAGATTTTCAGATAGCTTTGGAATTCCGACTTTTCATCGGCAAATTTCTTGTGGGCCTGGTCTGCCGCAGCCTGCGCTTCCAGTGGCCGGTCGCGCGGGTCCTGCACCGATACGGCAGATGCAATGATCAGCATTTCGGTTAGGCACTGGCTTTCTTTGGCAGCCAGGATCATGCGCCCTACCCTTGGGTCCAGCGGCAGCTTGCCCAATTGACGGCCAAGCACGGTAACGCGATTATTGTCGTCAACGGCGCCCAGCTCCTGCAGTAACTGGTAGCCATCCGCAATCGCCCTGCCCAATGGTGGCTCGATAAAAGGAAAACTTTCCACGTCGGTCAGATGCAGCGTCTTCATCCGCAGGATGACAGACGCCAGCGAGGAGCGCAGAATCTCCGGTTCGGTAAATTTCGGCCTTTGCAGGAAATCCTGTTCCGCATACAAGCGTATGCAGACACCCGCTGCAACCCGGCCGCAACGTCCGGCACGCTGGTTGGCCGCCGATTGCGCCACTGCTTCTATCTGCAGTTGTTCCACCTTGTTGCGGTAGCTATAGCGCTTGACCCTGGCCAGGCCGGCATCAACCACATAGCGTATGCCGGGTACTGTCAGCGAGGTTTCCGCCACGTTGGTCGCCAGCACGATGCGGCGCGCATTGGATACCTTGAAGACTCTTTCCTGCTCCTGCGCTGACAAGCGGGCAAACAGCGGCAAAATTTCCACGTGCGGCGGATGGTGCTTGCGCAGCGCCTCGGCGGTATCGCGGATTTCTCGCTCACCCGGCAAAAATACCAGCACATCGCCGGAGCCGATACGGCAAAGCTCATCGACGGCATCGGTAATCGCCGTCATCAGGTCGCGTTCTTTGTCTTTTTCAGTATCCTGGATTGGCCGGTAGCGTACTTCCACCGGATACAGGCGGCCGGATACCTCGATAACCGGAGCCGGCTTGATTGTTTCACCTTCGGCGGTACGAATGGTTTCGCCAAAGTGATTGGCAAACCTCTGGGCATCTATGGTTGCTGATGTAATGATCAGCTTCAGGTCGCGGCGCCTTGGCAGGATTTGCTTCAGGTAGCCGAGCAGGAAATCGATATTCAGGCTGCGTTCATGCGCTTCATCGATGATGATCGTATCGTACTGCTTCAGCAAAGGATCGGTTTGAGTCTCTGCCAGCAAGATACCGTCGGTCATCAGTTTGACCGAAGCGCCCTTGGTCAAGGTATCGGTAAACCGGACCTTGAAGCCCACATGTTCGCCCAGGGGCGAATTCAACTCTTGTGCAATCCGCTTGGCGGTGGATGAGGCCGCGATCCTGCGCGGCTGGGTATGGCCGATCAGGCCCTTCTGGCCTCGCCCCAGCTCCAGGCAGATCTTCGGTAATTGCGTGGTCTTGCCGGAACCGGTTTCGCCGCAGACGATGATGACCTGGTTTTTTTGCAGCGCTTCGGCAATTTCGGCCCGTCTACCGGATACCGGCAGCTCTTCAGGGAAACTGATGGGCGGCAAGGGATTCCGCAGAGGCCCTACCGCTGTGTTTTCTGCTGGTTCGCTTTTCTGGGCTTTGGGCCGGGGCTGGCCCTGCTTTTGGGGAACTTGTTGACCGCTCGGCTTAATGCCCTGCTTATTTTCAGGTTTAGCGGCCTGCGCCGTTACTGGCTCAGCATTTGCCTGTTTTTGCCTGAGTGAGTCGCGCAACTGGCGCAAATCGGTCACTGCTTTTTGGGGTGTTTTAGTATTCGACATAACGCTGCGGATTATCCCAGATTTTTCGTCCGCACACCTCAATTCGCCCGCTGTTAAGCATGTTTGCGTGTCAATTTGCTACAGCGTGACCGCCAGTCGTGCTTCACAAGCGGATAGAGCGGCTATTTTTGAGGGATTTATGTCACCGTGGGGCCACGACCGCCAATCAAATCAGCTATCTCAGATTATAATGCCCGCATGGAAAATCCCGTTCAATTCGTACAATGGCTGCGCTCGGTCGCACCTTATATCCACGCCTTTCGCGGCAAGACATTTGTGGTCGCCTTTCCCGGCGAACTGGTCATGGCAGGCGCACTGCCGGTGCTGGCGCAGGATTTGTCCCTGCTGCAGGCCCTGGGTATCAAGATCGTGGTTGTGCATGGCTCACGGCCTCAGGTTGCCGAGCAACTGGCACTGAGAAATGTCGAAGGACGTTTCCATAACGGGATCAGGATCACCGACACCGCAGCGCTGGAATGCTCAAAGGAAGCCGCCGGTGAATTGCGCCTTGATATCGAGGCCGCATTCAGCCAGGGCTTGCCGAACACTCCTATGGCACATGCGGCGGTCCGCATCATCTCCGGCAACTTCGTTACTGCAAAGCCTATCGGCATTGTCGATGGCGTTGATTTCCAGTTGACCGGGATTGCGCGCAAGGTCGCTTACGACGTGATGCACCGCATTCTGGACGCCGGCAGCCCGGTACTCCTGTCTCCATTGGGCTTTTCACCGACAGGCGAAGCTTTCAATCTGACCATGGAAGATGTGGCTGTCGCTGCGGCAACCGCGTTGCGGGCAGATAAATTGATTTTCATCAGTGAAACGCCGATGATGCTGGACAGGGACAATGACGAGTTGCGCGAATTGTCGTCCACGCAGGCAGATGCAGAATTAAAAGCGAACTACCTGCCCGCGGACTCGGCATTTTATCTGGAACATGCGGTCAAGGCCTCACGCGGCGGCGTGCCGCGGGTGCATATCGTGCCTTACCAGATGGATGGCTCGGCCTTGCTTGAGTTGTTCACACATGATGGCGTAGGCACGATGATCAGCCATGAGAATCTGGAAAGCCTGCGCGAAGCAACGATTGAAGACGTTGGCGGCATCATCAAGCTGATTGAGCCTTTGGAAGCAGATGGTACGCTGGTCAAACGCGGCCGTGAGTTGATAGAGCGGGAAATCAACTACTTCTCCGTCATCGAGCATGATGGCGTCATCTTCGGCTGCGCAGCGTTGTATCCTTTCCCTATAGAAAAAATGGCGGAGATGGCCTGCCTGACGGTGAACCCGGACGTGCAAAGCCAGGGCGACGGCGAGCGTATACTGAAGCATATGGAGAAGCGTGCACGCCGCGCGGGCTTCCATTCGATGTTTGTATTGACGACACGCACCGCACACTGGTTCTTGAAGCGCGGCTTTGTCAGTGCCACCGTGGACGATCTGCCGAAAGACCGCCAAAAAATGTATAACTGGCAGCGCAAATCCCTGGTGCTGATTAAACAGTTATAATCGCCACCGCAGAAGCTGCTGCAGAATCGCCTGGCGCGGCGAGTTTTTCAGCAAGCTCAGTAAAAACGCTAAGACTTAGGAGTTGGTAAAATGGCACGTACAATACATTGCATTAAACTGGATAAAGAAGCGGAAGGCTTGGACTTTCCTCCTTACCCAGGCGAGTTGGGTAAAAAAATCTATGAAAGCGTTTCCAAGGAAGCCTGGGCTGCCTGGTTGAAGCACCAGACTATGCTGGTCAACGAAAACCGCTTGAATCTGGCCGATACGCGCGCCCGCAAATACCTGGCGACACAGATGGAAAAACATTTCTTCGGTGATGGCGCGGATGCCGCTACCGGATATGTGCCTCCGACAGAGTAAGAGATTCGGCAGCAACAAAAAGCCCGCTGGCACCATGTGCAGCGGGCTTTTTTGTTCTAGACACTGGCAAAACATTGGGCCGCTTTGCAATGACTCCGTATTTAGTAGCGCAGTATTTAGAAGCTCAGCGTCTTTACGCCCTCGGGCGTACCCAGCAGGCAAATATCAGCGCCCTGTTTGGCAAACAGGCCAACTGTGACGACGCCGACGATATTATTGATTGCGGCTTCCATGCCCAGAGGGTCGGCAATCTGCAGCCCATGCACATCAATAATCACATTGCCGTTATCGGTCAGCAAAGGCTGGCCGTCTTTCAGGCGCAGGCGAGGCTCGCCGCCGAGTTCGGCCAGTTTGCGCGCGACCACGGCGTGTGCCATAGGGATCACTTCCACCGGCAACGGAAACTTGCCCAGCAAATCGACCAGCTTGGAGCCGTCAGCGATACAGACAAATTTGCTGGCCACCGACGCGACGATTTTTTCGCGCGTCAATGCGGCTCCGCCACCCTTGATCATGGCGCCCTGGTGCGTCACTTCATCGGCGCCATCGATATACACGGGCATGGAAGTCACATCGTTCAGGTCCAGCACGGCAATGCCGTGCGCGCGCAAACGCGCGGCTGTCGCTTCAGACGATGCCACTGCGCCTTTGATCTTGTCTTTCATCTTGGCAAGCTCGTCGATGAAAAAATTGGCTGTTGAGCCGGTACCTACGCCAATAATTTCATTCTCTACAACATATTGAATGGCGGCGCGTGCAACTTCCTGCTTGAGTTCGTCCTGGGTCATGATATTTGGGCTTGATTTTGCTAAAGGATGGGAAATACTGGGATAGCTGGGATATTGCGATTGGCGCTATTGTAACGGATAGCGTCGACAATCAAAAACGGACGGGTGTGCGAGACGCCAATAGTTGTCTTCAATTGGCGGCCATCAGGCGCCTCAATACAGACTCAGCGGAGGCTCGTCCATCAATGCAATCTGCTCCCTCAGCTCCAGTACCCTATCCTGCCAGTAGCGCTGGGTGTTAAACCAGGGAAAAGCCTGCTTGAATGCAGGATCATCCCAGCGCTGCGCCAGCCATGCCGAATAATGCAGCAGGCGCAGGCTGCGCAGAGCCTCAACCAGATGCAATTGGCGGGGATGGAAGTCCATGAAATCTTCATAACCGGACAGGATGTCGCTCATTTGCCCAGTCATTTCTGCGCGGCTGCCGGACAGCAGCATCCACAAATCCTGGATCGCCGGCCCCATGCGGCTATCGTCGAAGTCCACGAAATGCGGGCCGGCATCGGTCCACAGTACATTGCCCATATGGCAATCGCCGTGCAGGCGTATCATCGCCACGTCGCCGGCATGTTCATAACTGCGTGCTACGCCGTCCAGCACCATCTCGGCGGTGCTTTTATAGGCACTTAGCAGGTCAGGTGGAATAAAGTCATGCGCCAGCAGATAATCCAGCGGGATGCGGCCAAAACTGGATATATCCAGCGCAGGCCTGGATTGGTAAGCCTGTGCAGCGCCGACAGCATGGATGCGGCCGATAAACCTGCCCAGCCATTCCAGGGTATCGGGGTCATCTAGTTCCGGAGCGCGGCCGCCATGCCTGGAAAACAGGGAAAAGCGATAACCCTGATAGTTGTGCAGCGTCTGTCCGTTCGCCGCCGCCAGGGCCGGTACGACAGGTATTTCCTGCTCTACAAGAGACTGCACAAAAGCGTGCTCTTCCAGTATCTGCGCATCGGACCAGCGTTGCGGCCGGTAGAATTTGGCAACCAGGGGCGGTCCGTCTTCCATTCCCAACTGGTACACGCGATTTTCATAACTATTCAATGCGAGCAGGCGTCCATCGCAGCGAAAATCCGGATTGCCCAGCGAGTCCAGGGCGTCCATCACGCTGTCCGGGCTCAAGCCGGCAAATGAGCTTGGAGGTAGAGTTTCAGTCATGGCGCTATTCTACTGGCAACTTGTACTTTCTTAAGCACCCAACTCGCGCAATCAATGACAAAGAGTTAAACTGCCGGTATTTACACCTTACCCAAGAGTTAGCCATGCATCTGGACCAACCCCTTTCCGATAAAGAATTCAACGAACTGGATAAATTCCTGATGTCAGACCGTGTCGGCGACGACGGCATGACCATGGATGCGCTGCACGGATACTTGACCGCCATTGCAATCGGGCCTGAAGTCATTCCCATGGCAGAGTGGCTGCCTTTGGTCTGGGGCTTGCCGGATGATGGTGAGCCGGATTTCAAGAATGAAAAGGAAATGGAGCGCATCACCGGCCTGATCGCCCGTTTCATGAACGAAATTGCGATTACCTTCGAAGTCGCCCCGCAGGAATTTGAACCACTCTTCTTGGTCACAGAACAGGATGGCAAGGAACTGATAGACGGTGAAACATGGGCCTGGGGCTTCTGGGAAGGCATGCAATTGCGCGATGAAGCCTGGCAGCCTATACGTGATTCCAACGTTGCTCCGATGCTGCGCCCTATCTATTTGCTGGGTGCGGAGGAAATCGAGGAAGAGGAAATGGTCCTGGTCGACACGCCGCTCAAATGCCATAAGCTGGCAGTCGAGCTGGAAGCAGCCATACCTGAGATCCGCCGTTTCTGGGCTCCCTTGCGCAAATCAGGCATCGCGACCGTAAAGCGCGAAACACCCAAAGTAGGACGCAATGACGTCTGCGATTGCGGCAGCGGCAAGAAATATAAGAAATGCTGTGGCGCTGAACCGACCATCCATTAACCGGTCAGATAATCCCGATGTCCGGGATGCAAAAAGATGGAACTTATAGAGCGCATACACTGCGCTCTATTTATTTGGCCTCGGCTTTTTCGCTTGAGTAAATCCTCTAGTGCCGCGCTTCAGTGATAAAAATAACTATGCTATGGTCGGGCCTGCATTAATTTTTATTCACGGAGTAGACCATGAGCCTGCAAGACCAATTCATCCAAGCGCAAGCGGATTCCAAAAATTTGCCTGAGCGCCCTGACAATATGACCCTGTTGAAGATCTATGCACTGTTCAAGCAGGCAAGCACAGGCGATGCCAGCGGCGATCGTCCAGGCTTTACCGACATGGTCGGCCGTGCCAAATACGATGCGTGGAGCGCGTTGGCAGGTACGGACAAGGAAGCGGCAATGCAGCAGTACGTGGATCTGATCACTGATCTGCAGGGCTGATTCGGGAACGAGGGTCCAGCGTCCCGGCAGCCGCCAGGACGCCCCTCCTTTTACTTCAAGACTTCCGGATTCAGCAGATTGGGTGGACGCTGATTACCCAGGGCGGCGATCAGGTTATCCGCCGCGCAATTGGCCATTGCCTTGCGCGTTGGTGCAGAGGCGCTGGCGATATGCGGTGTCAGCACGACATTATCCAGGCCCAAAAAGTCGGGATGGAACTTGGGTTCATTCTCGAAAACATCCAGGCCTGCTGCTGCAATTTTCCCTGCCTTCAAGGCCGCGATCAGCGCAACATCATCGACAATGCCGCCGCGTGCGAGATTCACCAGCGTTGCGTCTGGCTTCATCAGATCCAGCTCTGCCGCGCCTATCGTATGACGCGATTGTGCGGAATAGGGCAAGACCAGCACCACATGGTCTGCCGTGCGTAGTAACTCTTCCTTGCCGACGTAACGGGCGTTATTGGCGCGCGCTTCCTGTTCTTCGCTCAGGCGCGAACGATTGTGGTAAATCACCTGCATATCAAAACCCATGGAGCGGCGTGCTATCGCCTGCCCTATCCTGCCCATGCCTATAATGCCCAAGGTTGAGCCATGCAAGTCGGCGCCAAGAAAATAGTCATAGCGCCATTTTTGCCATTTACCGGCACGTAGCCAATGTTCGGATTCGGTGATGCGGCGCGCGGTCGCCATCAATAAGGCCCAACCAAAATCTGCAGTGGTTTCATTCAGCACATCTGGAGTATTGCTGGCCATGACGCCGGCGGCGGTGCATGCAGCAACGTCGATATTGTCATAACCTACCGCCATATTGGCGACAATCTTTAAATCCGGCAGCCTTGCCAGGATGCCCGCATCAAAGCGGGAACTGGACGTGGACATCACGCCGGCCTTGCCCTGCAATTTGGCGACCAGTTGGTCAGGCGTGAACAAAATGTCATCCTGATTTGCTTCAACCTCGAAATGCAGTGACAGGCGCTCAATAATTTCAGGAAAGACCGCGCGCGCGACCAAAATACCAGGCTTCATTGTTTGACTTTCTAGGGTGGGTTATTAGTGAATTGTGGGTGAACTATTGGTGTATCGATTTTTGGAGGGCCGACTGAAGCTTTCAATCGGCAAATTCAGATAAAAGCTCAATGAAAATAGTTTAACTGAATCCTATTCGTAATGAGCGGCGGCCTCTGATGATTTGTATTCAGGCAAGGTGGCAAATTATTCATCGGCCAGTTTTTCGTCAGGCCAGCTTATCCTTCAACAAAATCAAGTAGTTAGCGCGACTCCAGTCCACAATCGGCATCAGGCGCGAGGCTAGCCTCTGCAATAAATACTCTTTTGCCAACTTGCACAATATCTGCCATGAGCTTCTTTGGCGGAAGCCCGGCCCCGTCGCCCATGCCCAAGGCGTATTTGCTTATTCGTAATTTATCTAAGCCTGATTTGTGAGTTGACCGAAATTGCCTTAAAATACAATGCTTTGCAGCTATAGCTTTATCCATTGCTGCATCGAACACCCAGAATACTTAAGATTGGAACGTTATGACCCACGTTGTGACCGAATCCTGCATCCGCTGCCGCTATACTGATTGCGTGGATGTATGTCCGGTGGACTGCTTCCGTGCAGGACCGAATTTCCTGGTAATCGATCCGGATGAATGCATCGATTGTGCAGTTTGCGTCGCTGAATGCCCGGTCAATGCCATTTATGCTGAAGAAGATGTTCCAGCGGATCAGCAAGATTACATCAAGATCAATCTTGAGCTGACATCCAAATGGCCTTCGATTACCAAGACTACCGCTCCTTTGCCTGACGCAGACGACTGGAAAGATGTCAAAGATAAGCTGCAATACCTGCAACGATAAGCACTCGCAATAGTGCTGTACAAAGTCTTAGCGCAAATCGTAACATCGATAGCTGGTTCTACAGGGGCAAAAGCCCTTGGCCCGTTATCGCCTGTACCGTCTGAAATAGCATTTATCAGGAACAAATTGTCGTATGGATACCAAGCAAACCACTTCCGCTGTCAATGCACAATCGGCACACCCGATTGAAGCCGACGCCGTCATCATAGGCGCAGGTCCGGTAGGCCTGTTTCAAGTTTTTGAACTTGGCCTGCTGGAAATCAAAGCACATGTGATCGATTCACTGCCTGTCGTTGGTGGCCAGTGTGTGGAGTTGTATCCGGATAAACCCATCTATGACATCCCTGCAGTTCCGGTCTGCACCGGGCAGGAGCTGACCGACAATCTGTTGAAACAGATTGAACCGTTTGAGCCGACCTTTCACCTGAATCAGGAAGTGACGCTGGTGCAAAAGCGTGAAGACGGCCGTTTTGACCTGGAAACATCGCAGGGCACGCGCTTCATCACCAAGACTATCTTCATCGCTGCCGGTGTTGGTTCGTTCCAGCCGCGCACATTGAAAGTGGAAGGCATTGATGCGTTTGAAAACAAACAGGTTTTCTACCGCGTCAAGGATCCTTCCCAATTTCACGGCAAGAATCTGGTGATCTGTGGCGGCGGCGATTCCGCGCTGGACTGGGCATTGGCGCTGGCAGGCAAGGCCGAGTCCATCGTGCTGCTGCATCGTCGCGATGATTTCCGTGCTGCACCAGCATCTGTGGCCAAGATGAAAGAGCTGTGCGACAACTACGAAATGCAATTGACGATAGGCCAGGTTACCGGCATAGAAACCAAGGATGACCTGTTGACCGAGATCAAGGTCACGGGTGCGGATGGGGTTACCCGCCGCATGCCGCTGGATAACTTGCTGGTATTTTTCGGCCTGTCTCCAAAACTGGGGCCTATCGCGGAATGGGGCCTGGATATTGAGCGCAAACAGTTAAAAGTGGTCAATACCGAGAAGTTTGAAACCAATGTGCCAGGCATTTTTGCAGTTGGCGACATCAACACCTATCCGGGCAAGAAAAAATTGATCCTGTCCGGCTTCCACGAGGCTGCCCTCGCCGCTTTCGGCGCTGCACCGTATATTTTCCCTGAAAAGAAAATCCACATGCAGTACACGACAACCTCGCCGAAACTGCACAAAATCCTGGGTGTGGAAACACCGGTATTCGATTAAGCTTTTCTCGCTTAAAACAAAAGGCACCGCGAGCAATCGCGGTGCCTTTTTAGTTTGGTGCAAACTTAATCCTCGTTACTGATCAGCTTATGCGCGATTGCCGTGCTGTGAATGACAATCCTGTTAGCGTCTTCTGCGATCAGCTTATTCCGCCGCTGCATCAGGCGCCGCCCGGACCAGGCTTGCACAGCCTCGTCGTCCGCCAGCGCATCAAGAGCATAGTCTACGTCGAAATGCCCTTCCACCTTTGAATCAACCGCCGGAGTCTTGGAAGGCATGATCGCGTCCCATCTTTGCTGCGCACGCGCCAGGTTATTCCACACTTGGGAGAAGATATCTTCCAGCATGGCTTTTACATAGGCGCTTGGCTGGTTGGCTGCGTGTTTGCGCATCAGCAATCTGAGCGAAGCCACATGCGCGATGACCAGGTAATTCTGCACCACGAATAAATTAATGTCCTCCACCGCCCTGTGCTTGCTCTCCGGTTCGTCCAGCATGCGCACCAGCGCTGAACTCAGGCCGGCAAGACTGTCCATCAGGCGCTTGCGACTGATACGGTATACGAAATCGTCATTTACCCGCGCTTCCAGCAGGTCGCGGGCAGCGATGATGTAGCGTTGATTATCTGCCAGCACGTTTTTCACAAGCTGGGGTAAGGTTTTGTATTCCCAGCTTGGCAGGATGAAGCTGAAGACGGTTGCAATGATTGCCCCTATCAGGGTATCCGTCAGGCGCTCACTGACGACATGTGCATTGGTGGGCACCAGCAGGTTGATCTGCAAAAGAATCTGCATGGTTGCCGCAACCGCCGCGTAGCGGTATTTCACATACAGGAAGGCTGGCACTCCGGCTGTGGCCAGAAATAGGAAGGCCAGCAGAATGGCCGGAGTATGCACGAAATGCAGCACTACCGAAGTAATGGCACAACCTATCACGGTACCGATCAGGCGATCACTGCGCCTTTGCTTGGTCATGCTGAAGCTGGGCTTCAAGATAATGACGATAGTCAGCACGATCCAATAGCCGTGCGCCGCATACGGCAAATGATCGGCGATCAGCAAACCTACCGTGATTGCCATCGCCACCCTGAGTGAAAACCTGAACGTGGGAGAGGTCCAACTCATACTGGACAAAATGACGCCCACCGCATATTTCTGCTGCGTCAGGAAAGGTGTCAGGTCCGCATCGGGCTGGCCCGGCATTGGAGCAACGGGTGCCTGCGTTGCCAGATGCAACTGGGCGATCATATCGATCACGTCGCGTATCTTGTTCACCGATGAGCGCAATGACGTCAATGCTTCTTCCGGGAGTTTGCCTTCACGGCAGTCCTGTTCAAGCTGGATGACGCAGCGTTCGATGGCGTCCAGATCCTGCTGGTAATTGACTTCGCTATGCGATACGCGCTTGCGCGTTACAGCGTAGGCAGCAGATTCAATGTCCCGCGCAGCCTTGTCCACCATCTGATGCATGAGATCCAGGACCTCGGTGTCGGACAGGTAGCGGCGTAATACGACATAGTCGGTATGCGTTGCCAGCACCAGTTCGTACAGATCCAGCATCCTGAAGTGCACCTGTACCAAAACCGCATCCTGCTCGTCCTGCTTGCCTCGCAATAGCATGTCGCGGGAAGCTTGCTGTTTATCGGCAATGATGATCTGCTGTCTTACGGCCAGGTTGAACTGCTCGTTCAGGTCGGTGCTGGTATCATAAAAACCGGCCTTGATATCAATATAGCGGGTTACTTCAAACAGCGCCTCGGCCAGCACCTGCTGTTTGATGCGCCGACGCAAAAACCAGGATACGACCATCGAGTAAGTCATGTAAGCCAGGCTGCCGGCAAGGAACAAGCCTGTGTGCAGGAAGGCCTGGCGCGCGCTAAGCTCGTTTTCCATCGATAGCGTCATGATGAACAAGGCCGCAAACTGCAAGGGCATCATCTTCTTGCCATAGACCACCATCATGCTGGCCAGGAAGCTGATCACGACCAGCATCACGCTGAGCAGCCAGTTGATGGGCGCGCACAGGCTGACGATCAGCGTCACCGCAGTGCATAGCAACACGCTGGACAGCATCTCATTGAATTTATGCCTCAGGGGGCTGGGCATGTCCATCAGACTGGTGCACAAGGCACCGATACAGACTGTCATCGCGGTCGGCAAGTCTGCGTAAGCCAGTACTATAGAAGTCAGCCCTATCACGCCAATAGCAATCCTGAAGCCAGTATAAAAGTAATGGCTGAAGATGAAAGTGCGAAGGTCTAGGGCGTAGTGCATGGGCTTTGTGCTTTAAAGCGTGACAAGCTGAAAAGTATAGACGAAGTAGCACAGCTTGCGCCAAAAAACTGGCCGGAGGGAATAACTAAAAACGAGATGCTGAGGCCGCAAGAAAGCAGCAAAATTATGGCCGTCGGTTTAATGTATACACTGCTGCGCCCCCGCTTTAGCCTCCGTGCTCGCAGCCGCCTCGTCGCTACCGGCATCGACCAGCGGCATCAGCGTAGGCGCCAGAATTTTGAGTAACTGCACCGGCAAAGCACTGGTGAAGTCATAATCGGCTGCCTGGGAGCCAGGCACATAAGCGATGATGGTGCCGAAGAAGCGCTGATCGATATTGAAGACGAAGGTTGCCGAGCGGTTGACCACGCGCGATTCTATCAACTGCCCATGCGCGCCGAAAGTGTCAAAACGGTTGTCGCCGGTACCGGTCTTGCCGCCGACGGGAACGAAACTGCCGTCCGGCCTGACAAAAGCCTGCTTTACACGTCTCGCTGTGCCATCCTCCACGACCAGGCGTATGGTTGCCAGCACTGCCTGGGCAACTTCCGGAGCCAGCACCTGTTCTTCCTTGCCGGGAGCGAACTGCAGCAAGGTGTCATACGGGGTGGCGCTGGCAAAATGCAGGGATTTGATGCGCATATTCGGTTTGCGTGCGCCATTATTTACCAGGATGCCCATCAGCTCTGCCAGTGCAGCCGGCCTGTCTGCCGAGGCTCCGAGCGCAGTCGCGTAAGAAGGCACCAGGGACTCAAATGGGTAGCCGAGACGCTTCCATTGTTGGTGTATCTCCAGAAAGCCCTCTTGCTCCAGCAAATCCAGGATGCGTTTGTCCTGCGCATGCTTGCGATGGGTGGAAAACAGCCAGGAATACACTTCCTGCCGTTCTTTTGCACTGGCCTCCATCACTTGCGCCTGGGTAGCTTCAGGATGGTTGCGCAGATAACCGATCAGCCACAATTCCAGCGGATGAACCCGCGCAATGTAGCCACGATCCGCCAGCGACATTTGCTGCGGTGAATATTGTTGATACATCTTCTGCAGTTTTTTGTCGCCGAGATCTTTATCCTCCGGCAGCCTGTCATTGATGAATTTCTTGAATTGCTCCAGGCTGACGTCAGGCTGGATGCCGAACAAGGTGGAAGCGAGCCTGGCCGGGGTAGGCTTGATGTTCTCAAACAGCAGGTCCTCTGCCTGCTGCGCCGATTTACCCTGGTACTTGGTCAGGAAGCGGCGGATGAAGACCTTGCCCTCCTTGTCGGCAAAGCGTGACAGGTAGGCGGCCCGACGCGGATCATCGGCATCCTGCAGCAGGCTGGCCGAGGAGCCTGGCACCTGGAACATGTAATGATGGACGATGTCGCGCATCAGCCGGATGAAAACCAGGTTGACGGAGTTGCGCAGGCCGTCGCGCACCGCCATGATCTGGTTGTCATCCTCATGCTTGAAGTTGTCAAAGGTATGCATGCCGCCGCCGGTCATGAATTGCTCGCCTGGATTGGCGGAATAGCGGCGATCCAGCGCGGCTTTGAGCAAAGTGGCCAGGCTCTTGTCCTGGGCGCTGAGAAAATACTCTATGGCCCAGCGCGACAGCACATCCTTTTTGTCCACCGTCACTGCGCGCAACTCTTCTTTACTCATGCCCGCCAGGCGCTGGTACAGATGCTCCATCAGGTCCAGATAGGTGACCAGCGTGCGTAACTTGGCCGTGGAGCCGAGGTCCAGCTTTGTGCCTTCATTGATATTGAGCGGCTGATCGAAATTGTCGGTTTGTATACGCAGATAATTCCGGTCGGCGCCGCGCTCGTACAGCGTAAAGCTGTACACCACCTTGGAAGGATCGCCGCGATCCAGTAATTGTTTGCTGTTCAGGCCAGCAGCCGCGGCCTTTTCGGGATCGCGCAACTCCCTCAATAAACCGGTTACCGCTTCCTGCACCGGCGCATCCAGTGTGCTGGTCACATCAACATCCAGGCGGTCAAGATCATACAGGCGGCTGCCACCCAATAAGCCGGCCAGATGATTGCGCACCGTGTTAGCCGCCTTGCGCGCAAGGAAGGAGACTGGCGGCGCATTGAATTTTTGGGTATTTCTGTTCAGCTTTGCTTTCAGCGCCGCATCACGCAGTGCGGGGCTGATGATGCCGGCACTGCCCAGCAGGCGCAAATGGCTATTCGTGATCTGCTCCAGTTCTGCCTCATTTCCATCCAGATAGTAGGAGGGTCTGCGCTGCGAAATCAGCAGGCTCAGCGCCTGCTTGTACATTTGCGCACTGTCGCCCGCATCCTTGCTGGCCGGGGTGAGTGACTTCAACTGCTGATTCACGTCACCCAGGCTTCTGCCATACCAGACCCATAAGCCGTCCCCCAGCCCATTCACCTCGCCAAAACCGGGTTTTGCAGACAGCGGCATCGTGTTCAGATAGTTGACGACGATCTGCCTTCTTGCGGCCGATGTATCCTCCCCATTCTGGTAAGCCCGCAACGCGGCCGACACCATCTGATGCAGCTTTTCTTTTGCCGAGGAGGTGCGCCCTTCCGGCGAATGACGGTATTTCTCGATCTGGGTTGCCAGCGTACTGCCGCCCGGAGTTCTCGCGTCGCCGCTGAATACCTGCATGCCTTTGTTCATCACGGCCAGCGTCAAACGATCCCATTCCACTGCGGGATTGCGCGTTGGATATTGGGAATCCAGCAGTTCGCGGTTTTCTATATACAGCAGGCTGTTGATCAGTATCGGCGCAATATCGTCAAAGCGGGAATAGATGCGTTTGGGATAGCGCTCCTGGAATAGCGACTCGTTACGGCAATCCAGGATGCTGAGGCCGCCCTGCACCTTTTCCGTGTAAGGTGCAAAATAGCCGCGGTCGACCAGATCGGCCATGCGAGGCGAGATGCGCGCCTGGCTGGCGATGGTAAATTCCTTGGCCTGCAGGCGATTCAGGAAGACAGGAAGATCGGAATAGCCGAGCCGCTCATCAAATGGCGCTTTTTGCGGAAACCGGATCGCGTTGCTGGGTCCGGTATCAACGGAAAATTTACTTTCGCCGGCAACTCTGGAAAAGAAATGCGCCTGCTGAGCGGAGGTACGCAATTCATTCCTGATAAGCAGCGCGAGCACGCCACAGCATACCAGAAGCACGAAAATGACAATGACCTTAGGTCGGAGCAAGAATGTTTTTATTCCCTGCGCACGCATGTTAAACCTGACTCTGTTTGTGTTGTTGCCTGAGGCGCATGTCCTTACTGTATCAAAGAATGCATTTGCGGAGAAACATGTAACTGCAATCGCTAAAAATAGTCACGGCAGGTGAATTTATGTGTGGTGAAAATGAGAAGATGGTTTATCCAGCGCTCGCATTGAGTTATGCTTTTATGGATATGCGCTAGCCACAAGCTTCGTCACTCCTTGGAATCGCTCCTCAGAGTTTGGGGGCGGGCGCTAAATCAAGAAGGTCAAAAAAACTTTAGCAATTTAGGTGCACGAACATTCAGGCTAGCCCTCATGGCAAGCCGCGCCCTCCTCCAGGCTTTCGCCGCTTTTTTTCATGCCGTATCTCTTTGTTCGAACCGCCTATCGATGAATATTTTTCAGGCGAGGCTCAACAGCAATAATAAGTAAGTAAGAAGTAAGCCAGATATATTAGAATTGCAGCGGCAAAATATAATTTATACAAAATATAAGACCGGGACATCCATGCTAGCTTTCGCTCTGACGGCACCTCTCAATGCCGACTCACTTCTCAGTTCCTTGCTAAAAATGCATATTCATTGCATTTTAATAATTCATTAGCATTTCCTCAGGGAATTTAACAGTATTTCACAACGGACATTCATGTTGTAGTGTCGCTTTGCGACAAAAAAATGAATCTGGTTTATGATGCATTGCAACAAGGTAGAAAATTCATTCGAATCGGATCGCTACCCCATCTGAAAGTTACGAATATGCTTTATCAATTACATGAACTGAATCGTGCATTTCTGAACCCACTGACACAGTGGGCGGAAGCCTCGTCCAAGCTGTTTTCCAACCCTGTTTCCCCGCTGGCCCATACCCCCTATTCACAGCGCATCGCCGCTGCTTATGAGTTGGTATACCGCCTGGGCAAGGATTACGAGAAGCCAGAATTCGGCATTACATCCACCACCGTGGATGACAAAACCGTGGAAATCGTACAGACCACGGCTGTCGTCAAGCCATTCTGCAAACTGCTGCATTTCAGGAAAACGTTTGCGGGCAAAGACATGTCTAAGCTGAAGCAGCCGAAGGTGTTGCTGGTTGCGCCTTTGTCTGGCCACCATTCGACGCTGTTGCGTGATACAGTGCGCGGCCTGCTGCCGCAGCATGATGTGTATATCACCGACTGGACCGATGGTCGCATGGTGCCGCTCAGCGAAGGCGATTTCCATCTGCACGACTATATTTACTATGTGCAGGACTTCATCCGTTTATTGGGACCGGACGTACACGTTATTTCAGTGTGCCAGCCTACCGTTCCCGTACTGGCTGCGATCTCATTGATGGCCACGGCCAAGGATCCAAAGTTGCCTAAGACCATGACGATGATGGGTGGGCCGATAGATCCACGCAAATCGCCTACCGCAGTGAACAATCTGGCGACCGAGAAGAAATTTTCCTGGTTTGAAAATACCGTGATCTACAGTGTCCCCGCCAATTATCCTGGCCATGGCCGCAAGGTATATCCGGGCTTCCTACAGCACGCGGGTTTTGTGGCGATGAATCCTGATCGCCATGCGCAGAGCCACTATGACTTTTACGAGCACCTGATCCAGGGGGATGATGAGTCCGCTGAACAGCATCGCAAGTTCTATGATGAATACAATGCGGTGCTGGACATGCCTGCCGACTACTACCTGGAAACGATCAAGACTGTCTTCCAGGATTTCGATTTGCCCAAGGGTACATGGAAAGTTGAAGGCAAGCTGGTGCGTCCGCAGGATATCAAGACCGTGGCACTGTTCACCGTCGAGGGCGAGCTGGACGATATCTCCGGCGCCGGCCAGACCCAGGCAGCACACGATCTGTGCAGCGGAATTCCTGCCAATATGAAGCAGGACTTTGTGGCGCCAAAATGCGGGCACTACGGTATTTTTTCCGGCCGCCGCTGGCGCGAAGTGATTGCACCGAAAATCGGCCAGTTCATTAAAGACCACTCCTGATCTGTAACTGCTAGTCATGAAAGCCGCAAGTCTCGCAAAGACATGCGGCTTTTTAATTTTTACGGAAGTTATTCAGCTGGCCCTCGCCAAGAACTTAGGGGACAGAAGCTTGGTTTGGAGGGATAATAGCGGTTTTAGCAGCCGCCAAAGCCTCACCTCGTGCCTCTCTCACTCGCCGATCAACTAGAAAACCTGCTGCCGCAGACTCAGTGCACCAAGTGCGGCTATCCTGCATGTCGTCCATATGCAGAAGCAATGGCCGATGGCAGTGCCAGTTACAATCAATGCCCTCCTGGCGGCCAGGAAGGCGTGGCCCGATTGGCCCATGTTTTAGGCAAGCCTGTCATTCCTCTGGATATAACGCACGGCCATGAGCGCGTGCGGCCAGTCGCAGTAATCGACGAAGCCTATTGCATAGGCTGTACGCTGTGCATCCAGGCTTGTCCGGTGGATGCCATCCTCGGCGCGCCAAAACAAATGCATGCGATATTGCCGGACTTATGTACCGGCTGCGATCTTTGCGTGGCGCCCTGCCCTGTAGATTGCATCAGCATGGTTGAGGTTACGCATGGCAAGACTGGCTGGGATGCATGGACGCAGCAGCAGGCAGACCAGGCACGCCGGCAATTTCACTTCAGGCAGGACAGGCTGAAGCGTGAAAAGCAGGAGAACGACGACAGGCTGGCCGCGAAAGCTGCGGCCAAGTTGAAGACTATCAGTGCCGAGCCAGCGCTTGCACCGGAAGAAGTCCAGGCGCAAGAGCGCAAGAAAGCCATTATCGCCGCGGCGATAGAACGTGCCCGGCTGAAGAAACTGGAAAACGACAATCTAGCAAAACCTGAAGAAAAAAAATGAATGCAAGCATCAGACAGGCCATCTTTGCACGACTCAAAGCTCAAAATCCGCATCCAACCACGGAACTGGAGTACACCACGCCGTTTGAACTGCTGATTGCGGTGCTGCTATCGGCGCAGGCCACCGATGTGTCGGTAAACAAAGCCACGCGCAAGCTCTATCCAGTCGCTAATACGCCACAGGCCATTTATGCGCTGGGGGTGGACGGCTTGATTCCGTACATCCAGACCATAGGCCTGTTCCGCACCAAGGCTAAAAATGTGATCGAGACTTGCCGCATACTGATGGCAGAGCATGATGGACAGGTGCCGCGCACGCGTGAAGCGCTGGAAGCCTTGCCGGGCGTGGGTCGCAAAACAGCCAATGTCGTGATGAATACGGCATTCGGCGAACCTACTATCGCCGTGGACACGCACATTTTCCGCGTATCGAACCGCACCGGAATTGCGCCGGGAAAAAATGTGGAGATTGTTGAGGAAAAGCTGATGAAGGTGGTGCCAGCCGAATACAGGATGGATGCCCATCACTGGCTGATCCTGCATGGCCGTTACACCTGCCTGGCACGCACGCCCAAATGCTGGAATTGCATGATTGCGGACCTGTGCGAGTTCAAGCAGAAAACGCCGGTGCCAAAAGGCGCCTGAACTTGTCCAGGCGTCTTGCTGCGATTACCGTGAACGTTTAAACAATCTTGCAGGCTTCGTCAAAAGCCAGGCGTGGTGAGCGTGCGAACAATTTCTCTGCATTGCCGTAGCCGATATTGCAGATGAAATTGGCTTTCACCGTTGTGCCGGCGAAAAAGGCAGCATTGACTTTTTCTGCATCAAAGCCGGACATGGGGCCGCAATCCAGGCCCAGTGCGCGGGTGGCGACCATGAAGTACGCTCCTTGCAGCGAAGAGTTGCGGAATGCGGTTGCGTCTATCATGGGCTGGTTGCCGACGAACCACGAGCGCGCATCAGCGTGCGGGAACAGTTGCGGCAGCTTGTCGTAAAAAGCCATGTCCATGCCTATGATGGCCGTTACCGGCGCTGCGCGGGTCTTGTCTGCATTTCCTGCAGATACACAGGCAACCAGCTTTTCTTTTTCTGCATCGCCACGAACGAAAACGATACGGGCTGGAGAGCAGTTGGCGGATGTCGGTCCCCATTTCATCAGGTCATAGATCTGATGCAATTGCGCATCAGTGACGGGCTTGTCCAGCCATTCATTATGCGAGCGCGCGTTGGTAAACAAGGTTCCCAGGTGTTCAGTGCTTAACATAGATATCTCCAGTGGAATTCAGGCATAAATGCCATAACAAATTGTGCTGCAATTTTATACCCTGCGGATGATACCTGATGTTGCCGCTTTGTTCCGGCTGATGACACTTCAAGCCTGTATCTTCAAATCACCTTACAATACCGGCTGAACTGCCTTTTAGATAAATTTGATGTTTACACCCAGCCAACACGACGTACGCCGTTTTTTTTGCGAAACCTACCGCAAGTCCAAGGCCAGAGAAATCCTGACACCGATGGAAATGATCGCCTCGGACTGGATCTTGCACCATCCGGAATATGAGGGAGACCTGCAGGATGTGGAAGCCGCGCTGGAAGCGACTTATTCAGTTGATGCCGGCCAGAGCAATCCATTTTTGCATTTGTCCATGCATCTGACCATCGCTGAGCAGATATCGGTGGACCAGCCGCCGGGAGTGCGTGCCGCATTCCAGAAGCTGGCGAATAAATTCAATTCCGAGCATGAAGCACACCATCAGATCATGGAATGCCTGGGCGAGATGCTGTGGAATTCGCAGCGCACGGGTCTGCCGCCGGATGGTGCGGCCTATATAGAGTCTCTGAAACAGAGGGCCAGCTAGCGCGGCAGCGGTCGATCCCCTCCGGAAAATAAAAAAGCCACGATGATCGTGGCTTTTTTGCAAAGGCGGTTTGGCTTATTTTTTCAAGACCAGAGTGCCTGGCAGGCTATGGAAATAAGCAGCGATATTCTCGATATCCTTGTCATTCAGGGCTTTAGCCTGTGCACCCATGATTGCATTGCCGCGGCCGTTAGGACCGTCGGAACCGCGTTGATAAGCTTTCAATGCATGCGCCAGGTAATCCTGGTTCTGGCCAGCCAGCTTTGGATAAGATGGATCGATAGGCGTTTTAAAGTCCGCGCCATGGCAGGAGGCGCAATTGAATTTCGCTGCTGCAGTTTTACCGGCTTCGATATCGCCACCTGCAAACGCCATCAGGGAAGTTGCAGACAACAACGCTGCCAACAAGATATTTTTCTTCATTATCAGCACCCTTTCTTATTTTTGTTGTGAGTAGTAAGCGGCCAGATCGGCAATATCCTGGTCGCTCAGGCTGCCTGCAATACCACGCATGGACGGGTTTTTGCGGTCACCCTTCTGATACGCCTTCAATGCACTTTCGATGTACTTGGCAGATTGACCGCCAATCATGGGCACCTGGAACACTTCAGGGAAGCTTGCCTTGTAACCTGGAATGGCATGGCAACCAATACACATTGCGATTTTGTTTTCAGCAGCCTTGGCGTCGCCGACGATTTCAGCCGCATTAGCGACTTGGGCAATGCCCGCCAGAGCGAGAAGTGCAAGCAATTTTTTCATAGTAGCAGGGATAGAATTAGCAAACGAAGCGATTTGATCCAACACAATATTCTAGCTGATTAAACCTAAAATTGTTGAAAAATAGCAGCTTGACAGCTCAAAAAAGCTATACAAATTGGAATTTCGTGGCGTGGAAAGCAGATTTTTACGACAAATATGCAGAATCACGATCCAGTAAATTTTCTACAATCTTTGCATCTCGTCGTCAAAATAGAACACTCGTTCACAAGATTGCCGGTTCTCGCTTATACTCGGATAACTTTACTTTTTTTGCCCGCATACCATGACTCAGGCTCCCCGCTTTGATGGCGCACAAAATTATGTCGCGACCGATGATTTGAAACTGGCCGTCAATGCTGCATTGACGCTGCAACGCCCCCTGCTGATCAAAGGCGAACCGGGCACGGGTAAAACCATGCTGGCCGAAGAAGTGGCGGCGGCCTTGAATATGCCGCTGCTGCAATGGCATATCAAGTCAACGACCAAGGCCCAGCAAGGCCTGTATGAATATGATGCGGTTTCGCGCTTGCGCGATTCGCAGCTGGGTGATGAGCGCGTCAAGGATATCCACAACTACATCGTCAAGGGTGTGTTGTGGCAGGCATTTACCGCCAACGAACCTGTGGTATTGCTGATCGACGAAATCGATAAAGCCGACATTGAATTCCCTAACGATCTGCTGCGGGAGCTGGATCGCATGGAATTTTATGTGTATGAAACCCGTGAAATGGTGAAGGCGGTACACCGCCCTCTGGTCATCATCACGTCCAATAACGAAAAAGAATTGCCGGATGCCTTCCTGCGCCGCTGCTTCTTCCATTACATCAAGTTCCCGGACAAGGATACGATGGAGAAGATCGTTGACGTGCACTTCCCTAAGCTGAAAAGCGATCTGCTGGCGCAAGCGCTGCAGACCTTCTATGAAGTACGGGATGTTGCCGGCTTGAAGAAAAAACCTTCCACGTCTGAGTTGATAGACTGGCTGAAGCTGTTGCTGGCGGAAGACATTCCTGCTGAAGCACTGCGTAGCAAAGACAATAAAGCTGCAGTGCCGCCGTTGCATGGCGCGTTGCTGAAAAATGAACAGGACGTGCACCTGTTTGAGCGGCTGGTATTCATGTCGCGCGCGAATCGCTGATCTCTGTAACAAGCGACCGCAAAGAAAAAAGCGCAGCTTATAGCTGCGCTTTTTTTATTTTCACAAAACCGCAGCACTGCGGTGCCTGAGCAATATTGCCCTTAAATTGTCGTAAGCCCAGTTAAAAATCAGCGTGTACGGTAAAAAGAATAAGATCAAGCCTATATCCAGTACAAACGCTTCCAACAGGCTCAAATTGAGCCACCATGCCGCCAGAGGCACGACCATCAGCAAGAGACCCAGTTCAAATGCAGTTGCGTGCACTACCCTCGCCTTCATATTCCGCGTCAATTGCCAGTGGCGCAGTGCGCGGTCAAACAGTATATTGAAGACCAGATTCCATAACATGGCGATCAGCGACACAAAGATGGTCAGCATGCCTGCATCCGACAGCGTTATCCCCATCACGCCGACTAGCAGGGGCGCGCTGATCGCAATTGCGCTTATCTCAAACAGCACTGCGTGAAAAGAACGCTCCCACATGCTTCTGTGGAAATTTTGCGGCGTCTTTAACGGCATTGTCATATCTATCTCCTATGCTTTCAATTGGATTGACAGCATTTTCAACGATATTTTTGATATGATGAAGTTGGTTATCATCGGAAAAACCGATATTTCAAGCTAAAGACGAAAACCGCCATGCGCCACTCCCTAGAGTCCCTGACCATGTTTGCCGAAGCCGCCAGCCTTGGCTCCTTTTCCGCCGCCGCGCGCAAACTCGGAAAGCAGCAATCAACCGTCAGCGAAGCGATCGCAAACCTGGAAATTGATCTGGGCCTGAGTCTGTTTGACCGCAGCACGCGCCGTCCCACACTGACCGAACATGGCAAGGCAATGCTGGTCCATGCGCAGCAAATCATGGAAGCCAATGACAAGATGGAACGCGCTGCCAATCGCCTCGCAGAGGGCCTGGAATCGCATCTGTCACTGGTAGTATCGGATACCTACCAGGTGCCGTTGGAACTGGTGCTGGGGGATTTTGAGCGCCGGTATCCGGATCTGGAACTGGAATGCATGGTTGCCGAACACACTGACGTCGTTGCGCTGGTGCAGGATGGGCGCGCGCATCTGGGGCTGGTGGCCGCGCAAGCCGACTATCCACCGGATATCGGCTTTCAGTCGATTGCCGAGCACTCCAGCATAGGCCTGTACGTGGGTAAACAGCATGCGCTAGCGGCCGAGCCGCAACTAAGCACTGCTGCGCTGCATCGTCACAGAGAGCTGAGGCTGAACACCTATGCCGGCGATGTGATTCAGCGCAGGCGTGGAAAAGCCTGGTCTTCTTCCAGCTATCTGTTGCTGATGGAAATGGCGGAGCTGGGTTTTGGATGGGTGGAATTGCCGAGCTGGATACGCCGGCGTTTCGCTGCAGATAGCCTGGTGGAGCTAAAAGGCATGGGCTGGCCCAAGAGCGTGCAGGTCGATGCGGTGTGGTCGCGTCGCCGCGGCCTGGGGCCGGCGGGTAGCTGGCTACTGGAAACCCTGGTCAAGACCCAGGATATTGCAGGTGCTGCCGAGAAGAATCCTGCGCAATAAAAAAGAGAGGGCATGCCCTCTCTTTTCACTTACTCACGCGATTTATTGCGCCTGTTTCAATTGCTCCAGGATGGCCGGATTTTCCAGCGTGGAGATATCCTGAGTGATTTCTTCACCCTTGGCCAATACACGCAACAGGCGACGCATGATCTTGCCGGAGCGTGTTTTCGGCAGATTGTCGCCAAAGCGAATTTCCTTGGGTTTAGCAATAGGGCCGATTTCCTTGGCAACCCAATTACGCAATTCTGTCGCAATCTGTTTGGCTTCGTCACCGGTCGGGCGGCTGCGTTTCAGCACCACGAAGGCACAGATTGCCTCCCCGGTGGTGTCATCCGGTTTGCCGACTACCGCTGCCTCCGCCACCAGGGGATTGGCAACCAGCGCGGATTCAATCTCCATCGTACCCATGCGATGGCCGGATACATTCAGTACATCGTCAATCCGGCCGGTAATGGTGAAATAGCCAGTATCCTTGTTACGTATCGCGCCGTCACCGGCAAGATACATGGTGCCGCCCAGCTCGTCAGGGAAATAGCTCTTCTTGAAGCGCTCGTTATCGCCCCAGATGGTACGTATCATCGATGGCCATGGTTTTTTCACCACCAGGATGCCGCCCTGCCCGTTCGGCAAATCATGGCCGGTTTCATCCACAATTGCAGTCATGATGCCCGGCAGCGGCAAGGTGCAGGAGCCCGGTACCATAGGCGTTACGCCAGGCAAAGGCGAAATCATGTGGCCGCCGGTTTCCGTCTGCCAGAAGGTATCTGCAATCGGGCATTTCTCGCCGCCGATATGCTTGTAGTACCACATCCAGGCTTCCGGATTGATAGGCTCGCCCACCGAACCCAGCAAACGCAGCGAGCTCAGGTCATATTGCTTAGGATGGATCTTGGCATCGCCATCGGCTGCCTTGATCAGCGAACGGATGGCCGTTGGTGCTGTGTAGAAAATCGTTGCTTTATGTTTCTGTATCATGTCCCAGAAGCGTCCCGCATTTGGATACGTAGGGATGCCCTCGAATACGATTTCAGTTGCGCCGGCTGCCAGCGGTCCGTAAGTGATATAGCTGTGACCCGTCACCCAGCCTATGTCGGCGGTACACCAGAACACATCGGTGGGCTTGATGTCGAAAGTCCATTTCATCGTCAGCAGTGACCATAGCAGGTAGCCGCCGGACGAGTGCTGCACGCCTTTAGGTTTGCCGGTGGAGCCGGAAGTGTACAAAATGAACAAAGGATGTTCTGCACTGACCCACTCAGGCTCGCAGACATTGGATTGCGGGGCAACCAGCTCGTGCATCCACAAATCGCGGCCGGCGACAAAATTGATATTGCCGCCTGTACGTTTGTAGATAATGACGTCCTTGATCTTTTCGCAGTCACCCAGGGCCAGCGCTTCGTCAACGATGGATTTTAAAGGCAAATGTTTGCCGCCGCGTGCTTGCTCATCGGCTGTAATTACCGCTACCGCACCCACGTCCACAATACGTTCTTGCAGGGACTTGGCGGAAAAACCGCCGAACACGACAGAATGCGTTGCACCTATGCGTGCGCAAGCCTGCATCGCGACTACGCCTTCTACCGACATCGGCATATAGATCACTACGCGGTCGCCTTTTTTGATGCCGCGTGATTTCAGGCCATTGGCAAACTTGCAGACTTTTTCATGCAAGTCCTTGTAGCTGATCTTGCTTACGTCGCCGGCATCGGACTCAAAAATCAATGCGACTTTGTCGGCATTGCCGTTTTTCAGGTGCACATCCAGGCAATTGTAGGAAACATTCAGCAAGCCGTCTTCAAACCATTTATAGTTTGGCGCATTGCTTTCATCCAGTACCTTGGTAAATGGCTTATGCCATTGCAGATTCTCGCGCGCGAGCCTGCCCCAAAAACCTTCGTAATCCTTTTCAGCCTCAGCGCACAGCGCATTGTAGGCATCCATCCCGGAAATATTGGCATTCGCGACAAAAGCGGCAGGTGGTGAAAACACACGGGACTCCTGCTTTGCCGTTTCTAGGTCTGACATGATTATCTCCAACTTGTTTTAATAATAAGCAATGCAAATGCGCCTGAACCTGCTTCAAATTGCGTGAAATACGGGCATGTGCAAATTGACACTACCATATTCCGGCAGTCTTACTTAGGCCTTACGCTAGGCCATCGACAAAGAACTACGATACAGCAAGCAGCGTTTTATTTCAATTTTGGCATTTGATGGCCGCCTGGTTTTATTATCTCCCATCTATCGTTTACAGTCTTGCTGCAGGAATTGGCTCCAGCCGTGTAAAATGGCGGCTTGATTCAAAATAGACATCGGTTGGACTCGCGGCCGAAATCATATCCATGTCCGAAAAAGTAGCCTTTTCCAAGTTGTCGCCGCTGGCAAACCTGATTTTCCTGAGCCGCTGGCTGCAATTGCCACTGTATCTGGGATTAATCCTTGCCCAAGGCGTCTACGTCTATCATTTTTGGTATGAGCTGATCGATCTGATCAAGGCGGCATTCGGCAACCAGGTAGCGCTGGAGCACATTCTTTCCAATTTCCCCAACCTCGTCGATAAGCCGACCAAGCTGACGGAAACCACAATCATGCTGGTGGTACTGGGCCTGATCGACGTGGTGATGATCTCCAATCTGCTGATCATGGTCATCATCGGCGGATATGAAACCTTCGTCTCCAAACTAGGCCTTGACGGCCATCCGGATCAGCCCGAATGGCTGTCGCACGTGAACGCGTCTGTGCTGAAAGTGAAGCTCGCAATGGCTATCATCGGCATTTCGTCCATTCATTTGCTGAAGACCTTTATCAATCCCGGCCCCCAGGGCGACAACACCTGGATTGCGCAAACCGTGATTCACGTTGCCTTCCTGTTGTCTGCACTGGCAATCGCTTACTGCGACTACATAGTTACCAAAACCCAGCAGGCTGGCGACTCCCACTAAGCCGCATTGCCGCCCACTATTCAGTTTTAACCCCTAGCCATATAGCCACTATCATGACAGTCATCAAAAAAGCAGACCTCATTGAATCTGTAGCCGCTGCATTGCAATACATCAGCTACTACCATCCGGCCGACTACATTGCCCATCTTGCACGAGCCTATGAAACGGAACAAAGCCCGGCTGCAAAAGATGCAATTGCGCAGATCTTGACCAACTCCCGCATGTGCGCGGAAGGACGTCGCCCTATCTGCCAGGATACCGGTATCGTCAACGTGTTCCTTAAAATAGGCATGGAAGTACGTTTCGAAGGTTTCGGCAGTGGCTCCATTACCGACGCAGTCAATGAAGGCGTGCGACAGGGTTATGCGAACCCTGACAACGTCTTGCGCGCCTCCATCGTGGCGGACCCGCACTTTGAGCGCAAGAACACCAAGGACAACACACCGGCTGTAATCCACATGGAGCTGGTGCCCGGCAATACCGTTGACGTGCAGGTTGCAGCCAAAGGCGGCGGCTCGGAAAACAAGACCAAGTTCGTCATGCTGAACCCATCCGATTCGCTGGTGGACTGGGTCATGAAAACTGTGCCAACCATGGGCGCCGGCTGGTGTCCTCCCGGCATGCTGGGCATAGGCATAGGCGGAACCGCCGAGAAAGCGATGTTGATGGCGAAGGAATCGCTGATGGAAGACATCGACATGTATGAGCTGCTGCAGCGCGGCCCGCAAAACAAGACCGAAGAATTGCGCATAGAACTGTGCGAGAAAATCAATGCGCTGGGCATAGGCGCGCAAGGCCTGGGCGGCTTGACGACTGTGCTGGACGTGAAAATCCGCATGCATCCTACACATGCGGCTTCCAAGCCTGTCGCCATGATTCCTAACTGCGCTGCAACCCGCCATGCCCACTTTGTGCTGGATGGTTCGGGCCCTGTCTACATGGAACCACCATCATTGTCCAACTGGCCTGATGTGAACTGGGTAGCCGACACGGAAAAATCCAAGCGCATTGACCTGAATACATTGAGCAAGGAAGAAGTCGCGTCCTGGAAGCCAGGCCAGACCCTGCTGTTGAACGGCAAGATGCTGACCGGCCGCGACGCCGCGCATAAACGTATCCAGGACATGCTGGCCAAGGGCGAATCCCTGCCGGTGGACTTCACCAACCGCGTGATCTACTACGTGGGACCTGTGGATCCGGTACGTGATGAAGCAGTCGGCCCGGCCGGCCCGACCACTGCTACCCGCATGGATAAATTCACCGACATGATGCTGGAAAAAACCGGACTGATCTCTATGATAGGCAAGGCGGAACGCGGTCCGGTGGCGATTGAATCGATCAGGAAACACCAATCGGCCTATCTGATGGCTGTCGGCGGCGCCGCCTACCTGGTTTCCAAGGCGATCAAGACCGCCAAGGTCGTCGGCTTTGCCGATCTGGGCATGGAAGCCATCTATGAGTTCGATGTGGTTGATATGCCTGTCACCGTTGCCGTGGACTCCACCGGTACTTCAGTACACAACACTGGCCCTAAAGAATGGCAGGCCAAGATAGGCAAGATCCCTGTCGCAGTCGCTTGATGTTGGTTTGATGTTGTCCAGCTCCGCATCAGCAATAGACCCAGTGCGCCAACCGCTGCATGCAAATGCGCCGGTTGGCGTTTTTGATTCCGGCGTAGGTGGCCTGTCGGTACTGCAGCACATCCGCCAGCAGCTACCGCATGAATCCTTGCTGTATTTTGCTGATTCCGCGTTTGCGCCGTATGGCGACAAGCCTGAAGCTGTGATCGTGCAGCGCTCGCTGGGCATCGCGCAATTCCTGCTGGCGCAAGGCGTGAAAGCGCTGGTAGTTGCGTGCAATACCGCGACCGCTGCGGCAATTGCGGCTATCCGGCACACCTATCCCTCTTTGATCGTAGTTGGCGTGGAGCCGGGTCTGAAGCCTGCCATCGCCGCGAGCAATACCGGGCTGATCGGCGTCATGGCTACCAGGCGAACCCTGGAAAGTCAAAAATTTATCGCGCTACGAGATCAGTTAAGTGAGGCGCACCAGGTAAAGTTTTTACCACAGGCCTGTGTGGGGCTGGCAGACCAGATAGAAAAAGGCGAGCTACAGTCGCAGGCCACTGCCCTGCTCTTGCAGGGCTATATTCATCCACTGATTGAGCAAGGTGCCGATACGCTGGTGCTGGGTTGCACGCATTATCCTTTTGTACGGCCATTGATAGAACGGGTAATAGAACAAATGATCCCGCGCACCGGCGGGCAAAAGCACGCTGTTTGCATCATCGATACCGGTGAAGCAGTAGCTCGCCAACTGGCGAAGCTATTACATGTCAATGATAGGCTGGCCGCTACAGAAGGTGTAGCGGATATGCGCGCATATACTACCGGCTCACCTTCAGACATGAGCAATGCATTGAACAACTTGCTGAAGATGAAAAACGCCAAGCAAATGGTGCAGGCAGTGCAATTTGCCTAAGGATTGTGCAAATTCTCGCGAGCACTTATTTTTCAGCCCGTTTTCGCTCTATTTATTAACTTATTTCCCTATTTTCATTTGCCAGATTCGCAAAAGCATCGTATAATTCTTTGCTTTCTTGGAGCAAAATCAAGAAAAGAAGTTGGCAGTAAATCAGTGGTGGCTGTAGCTCAGTTGGTAGAGTCCAGGATTGTGATTCCTGTTGTCGTGGGTTCGAGTCCCATCAGCCACCCCACAGAATAAAAACGAAGCGCACTTTTTTAAGTGCGCTTTTGTTTTTGCGGCGGAGGTTTTATCCGCTGCAAAGAGGCCTACTCCCTCACAGCGGATGCGGGGATATTTTTAGTTATCCCAGTCGCCTCCACTGCTGTCGCCGTCATCCCAGGATGACGCATCGGAAACACCAAAGTCGTTGCCACCCATATCATCATTGCGCGTCAGGTCCACCGGCGTATCGTTATTGTTCAAATACTGGTTAGCCATTCCTGACGAACGCTCGCTTCTGTCACCGTCAGTGAAGTGATGCATCAAGGCTTCACCCGCTACGATGCCGGCACCAACCGCAGCTCCTGTCGCCAGCCCACCTACTATGCCGGAACCTATACCGCCAGACGTGGCCTGCTGCGGATAAGCACCATATGTACCGGGGGCATATCCTGGCTGCGGCATGGGATTCACCGAGCCATATCTGCCGCCACCTGCATATACCTGCTGACTGCCGTTATTTCTGCGCACAAAAAAGACAATCAAGGCGATCACGCCGGCGCCCAGGATAATAATGCCCCAAGGCATGCTTGTGCCTGCATTATTCTGGCTGGATACCTGAGATGGTGTGTACACCGGCGACAGCGTTCCGGATTGTTGTGTATGTGCTTTTGCAAACAGGCTCTTCAAATCCTGTACTGCAGCGGGCTTGGCAAAAGGCAGGCCTGGGTCCAGCCGTTCTGCTGTAGCCAATTCGGTCTCAGCGCTGGAGAAACGCCCCTGCTTGGCTAGCAGTTCTGCTTCGACAAAATGGGCCTTGCCGCTATTTGGATGGTCGCGCAATACCTTCTGCATCATCTCTTGCGCTTCAGCCATCTTTCCGGACTCTGCGGCTTGATAAACCTGATGCAGAGTGGGATCATCCGCTGCCATGGCAGTGCCAGACAGCATGGCAGAAGCCAATGCCATTACAGCAAAGGAACGAAAAATAGTGTTCTTGATCATCACCGCACTCCTTGAGCTATTCCCGCAGTCAGAAAGCTGCGGATGCTTACTAAATGGAGCGCTGCAAAGACGAATTCAAGACAGGCATGGTACCGCCAACAGTGGATAAATGTATCAAACTGTTTACTGCCCGTGCATCTATTCGTAACATTCGTAATATTCGTAACAATAGCGACTGTATGTAAGTTTTATTACAAAGTCACAAGAAACCCAGTATCGCCGCTTTGATGACGCCTGCTGTTTTATTGCTGGCCCCCAGTTTGACCAGGGCATTGTTGACGTGGAAATTGACCGTGCGCTCGGAAATGCACATGATGTTGCCAACCTCGCCTGAGGTCTTGCCATCCGCGCTCCAGCGCAAAACCTCCACTTCACGGGTTGTCAGTTGCGTCTCGGCCTCAGGCAAGAATCTGGGCACCAGCAGGCGCGAAAATGCCTCGTGCGCGGTCTGCGCCAGCCAGGATTTTTGCAATGCCCGGTTACGCAATTCCTTGAAGGATAAATGGGAGTGCGAGCGCGCAAAAGTCAGCATGCCGACTATGCCCCTGGCGTCGTGGCTGGATTGCGCCCAGCCAGCTTCCAGTCCATGCGTTCGGGCATCTCGCCAGAACTTGGCACTACCGACATATTCATCCCCCGACCAGATATAGGGCGTGATTGAGTGCATGTCGTGGATTTCATGATCGACCGAATGATAGTAGTCGTCCAGATAATGCCTTTGCCATTGCTGAGGCTGGCTACTCAGCATAATGACGCGCGGCTGGGACAAGGGCAGAGGCATGCGCATGCCGTACGCACAGTAGTCGTAGCCCAATTCATCCGCAATTTGCGATAAAGCGTTAAGAAAGCCCGCTTCAGTTTGTGCGTCCAGCAACAACTGTATTTGTTCTTCTTGCCAGCTATGCATCTGTGCCCCCATCGCAAGTAGATTTATCAAATTAACAATCCCGCTATATCCATACTAGAATATTTTTAACAAGAAATCCTTATTATTTTTTCAATTTACGTTAAATTGTTGTTAATTATGCCGATGCATTTATCCTGTTTCCACTATAGGAGAAAAATAGCAATTTGGCTTTCAGTCCTGTCAACATTAACAGTTACATAAGTTATCAAAAGTGTATTCAATGAACTCATTACATTTCTCGCATAACAATGGAGGATGGAAATGAAGGCGGAACAACTAAGAAAAATCACACTAGCCCTGGCAATTTTTTCCACCTGTCAGATCTTGAATGCAGCGACCGTCACAGCAACAATGACCAATACGGTAACCATCAGCAATAGTTGCACAGTTAGTACAACAGGCTTCACCACCACGTATGATCCGGTCAGCGCGAACGTGTCAGCAAATCAAGACGTGACTGCAACCGTTACCACCAGTTGCACCCTGCTGGCGCCCGCCATCATCACCCTTGGACAAGGTGCCCATGCGGCGGGCGGTTCTACCGATATCACCCCGCTCAGGCGATTATCCAGCGGCGGCGGTAGCCCGGTATTCTTGAACTATTCCCTGTACCAGGATTCTGGCCGCACTACCACCTGGGGCAATACCGCCCTGACGGGTGTATCGATTGTCGGAACGGGTGCTACCGCAAACAACACTGTGTACGCACGTATTCCGTCTGGCCAATCCCCCGGAGCGATAGGTACTTTTACCGACTCTGTGGTTGTCACCGTCACCTATTGATTTGAGCGGCTGTGCGTTCATGCTGGTGGGCTCCTTACTTCAATCCATGCGTATAAGCAGAATGATGTCCAGAGTATTGGCGGCACTCGTGCTGCGTCATGACCAGGCTATGCTGATTGCCTTTTATGCCCGAACGAAGAAGTCAGGGCGAAAATTTTTCTTGAATGTGCTGCTCTTTCTCTTGGCATGCCAAGCGGTCTTGGCCTGTGCCGCGGCATTCAACATCAATCCGGTTAAATTCCAGTTGAATGCAAGCGACGCTGTCGCAGTAATGCAGATATCCAATCCGACGGATCAGCCCGTACGCTTGCAGATCAATGTGCTGGACTGGACTACCGACGGTTACAAGGAAGTTCTGACCGACACCGATGACCTGCTGGTCAACCCGCCGATCTTTTTGCTCCCTCCCAATAAAACCCAGTACGTACGTTTCGGATTACGCACATCCGGCGACCGCAATCATAACATCGAAAAATGCTATCGCCTGGTAGTGGAGGAAGTGCCCACGGAAGCGCCGACCAACGGGCTTCGTACCCTGTTGCGCTTCAGCCTGCCTGTTTTTTTCTCGCCAAAAGAAAAAGATGAACAGCTTATATGGAAGCTGAAAAAACAAGGTCAAAACCTGATGCTAGTTGCTGCTAACGACGGAAACATCCACGCCAAGATAAACGCCGTGAGCCTGACGGAGGACGGCACCAAGCCCTTGCTCAAAGTATCCACGCCAACCTATGTACTTCCAGGCCAGCATAAAGAGTGGCCGGTCGCACCAGCACAGAATCTTTCCGCTAAATATCGATTGGAAATCCAGACTGAAGATGGAGAGAGAAAGGAAATTCTCGTTCAAGGCGCTGAGTAAATTTTTTCTTATAGGCAGCCTCTATTTCATCTTATTTCCACTTTTTGCAGCGGAAGAGTCTTACTATCAAAAACAGGAACTATTGCTATCGGTAACGGTGAATGATAAGGAGATGTCGGGTGTAATCAGGTTCGTGCAAACGACAGACCATCGCCTGCTTGCTCCAGAAAGTCTTTTTCAGGAAGCCAGGTTGAAAATTCCATCAACCAACAATGGATTAAGCGAAGTGCGGCGCTATAACGAAAATTACTATTTTCTGGATGGCGTGCCTTCACTGCATACAGAGATAGAGCAAGATACGCAGACGCTGAGCATCACGGCTCCCAGCAGTGCCTTCACCAATTCCACGTACGACCTGCATAGCCTCTCGCAACGCCGGGGAAGTACACCGTCTGACATCGGCGGATTTTTTAACTATGACCTTGATTACCTGAACAATTCAGGCAGGAACGGCTTGTCGGGCATTTTTGAACTCGGTGCCTTTGACGGAGCCGGCACTTTCACCAGCCGTTTTGTAGGGCGTAGCCAAAACGGGAGCAATTCCCTGTATCGCCTGGACAGCCAGTACAGCCGGGACTTCCCGGAAGAAATGAGCGTACTGGTATTAGGCGACAGCGTAACTGCTGCAAGTCCTTTCGCGCGCCAGTATTACTTCGGAGGCTTGCAATGGAAAACCAAGTTTGCAACCAACCCCGGCTATCAATATATCCCGCTCCCCCTGATGCGCGGCACGGCGACCTCCCCCTCCGTTGTGGACATCTACATCGACAACGTTTTGCGCCTGCGCCAAAATGTCGATACCGGGCCATTCGCGATCAATAACCTGCCCGTTTTTACCGGCCAGGGAAACGTGCAAATGGTCGTCAGGGATGTCTTGGGCAGGCAGCAGTTGTATACGCAAAGCTATATCAACAGCGCCCAGCTATTGCGCGCCGGTGTCAAGGACTATTCCGTAGAAGTTGGAGCCCTGCATGACGGCTTTGGAACACGGGACGATTCCTATGGAAGAGTTTTCGGGTCCGGCAGCATGCGTTACGGCTACTCCAGCCAACTGACCCTGCAAGGTACCGCAAATGTAATGCGGGAAAAACAAACACTGGGTCTCGCTTTGACCTATGCGATCAAGGATATCGGCATCGTCAGCTCCGGCCTCGGGTACAGCCATGCGAGGTCCGGTAACGACAGCCGGACTTTCATCCAATACGACAAGCAAAACATGCTCAACAATTTTTCCGTCCGGGTGCAGAAGGTGGGGAAAAGATATTGGCAAACCTTGCCGGACGATACCGATCTGGCCTCTTCGCTGGAAATGCAATTACAGGACAGCATCTCTTTTTCGCGAAGAATGGCTTTTTCCGTGGGTTACTTCAAACAAAAAAACCGCGACCGGCCGAATGTAGCGACATTCAACGCAGGATTTAATGTTAACTTTGATAATGGCAGCATACTGAATGTAGGCTTGATCAAGTCGCTGACGGATACCCGGGATCTTACTGTAAATGCTCTGTATATCATCCCGATGGAAAACTATCGCCTGCTGCAAATGACTGTCAACAGGCAAAATGGAACACAGGGCTTCGAAACCCTGTACCAGCGTACGGCACCGATAGAGGGCGGATGGGGATATCGGCTGCGCAAGGGTTTTTTTGACTATCCCACCAG
Source organism: Parundibacterium terreum (assembly GCF_014636315.1). Classification (GTDB taxonomy): domain Bacteria; phylum Pseudomonadota; class Gammaproteobacteria; order Burkholderiales; family Burkholderiaceae_D; genus Undibacterium; species Undibacterium terreum. Next base: position 327,784 of record NZ_BMED01000001.1, read on the forward strand.
CGATATAGGAGTTAATTATCTTGGACAACTGGGTGATGTGTCCGTCAGCGCAAACCACTTGTCAGGCCAGAATAATGTCGAAGTCACGGCGCGTGGAGGTCTTGCATTTATGGGCGGGCATCTGAGGGCATCACGCTGGATTACTGACAGCTTCGGGGTCGTGGAGGTGCCCATCAAGGAGCCTGTCGACATCTATGCCAATAATCGCTGGGTGGCCCGTACCGACAGGGATGGCGTCGGTTTCATCCCCAACCTGATACCGTATGAAGACAACAAGATACATCTTGAAGGCGACTCCCTGCCCTTGAGAATGTCCCTGGAGCTGGAAGAGAGATTCGTCATGCCGATTTCCAGATCCGGCGTGTTATTAAAATTCAAGGCAAAAGAAAATCGCAGTGCGACCATCATCCTGACGGATGAAAGCGGTGAGCCTCTGCCGGCTGGTACTTTTGTTACCATCATAGGCGCGGACCAGACCGCAGAGGTGAGTCTGGTTGCCTTGCGCGGGCGGGTCTTTATTTCGGAAGCCAGTTTTCCAGCCATCGTTTCTATCGACACCTCCAAATTCAGGTGTGACATCGAAATCAACGCCGAACAAACACCAGAGGGGTTTCCGGTGTTGGGCCCCTATATATGCAAGGAAGACAAAAAATGATACGAGCAGCACGGCTGACGATTTTGTCAATTGCTTGTCTGGTGGCACAGCAGGCGCAGGCTATTGTCACCGTCAGCCTGTGCGGCGTCAGCACCGCCGGTGTCGCATTCGGCAGCTATGACCCCAGCAGCGCTGTCGATACGACCGGTCTGGGATCCATTACTTTCGGTTGCCTTGCCTCGGGCTTGGGAACCCTTACCTATACCATTACCATCAGCGCTGGAAACGGTACATTTTTGGACAGGCAGATGAAGGCAGGTACTACCCGCATCTCCTATAATCTCTATCAGGACTCCAACCGCACCATACTTTGGGGCGACGGAACCGGCGGCAGTTCAATTTACAATGAGAGCCTGTCGATTGTCGTGGCAGGCCTCTTTAGCAAAAACTACACGGTATACGGAAAAATACCTGCACTGCAATTGAAGCCTGCCGGCAGCTACACCGATAGCGTAACAGTGACTGTTACGTTTTAATTTCTCCGCGTTTCCCCTGATCACCCGAGATGGTTTTTCTGGGAGTCAGGGCTTGGCGGCATTACCCGCATTACCCGCATTACGCAGGCTGTCTTTGTCAAACCCGGCAAGACGCTTGTACTTCATAGAAATTTCTTCCAGCTTTTCCTGGGGAATCACGTCATTGATATGCTGGAATCCCCCTGGAGCCCTCTCCTCCGCCATCTGCATCACCTGTTCCGGCCCATTCATCCGGTTGCGCAAAACGATACCCGTCGTACGCGGTAGTCGCTCTGCCTCGTACTCACGCAATGCAAACAAGATGTCGCCTTCGTTTGCCAGGCAGTCCGCCAGATAGCGAGCATCCAGTATCGCCTGGGCACTGCCATTGGATCCTATTGGATACATGGGATGCGCAGCATCACCCAGCAGGCTGACCCGGTCGAACGTCCAGCGCGGCAAGGGATCGCGATCTACTAGCGGAAATTCATAGACTTCCGCAGCATCTGCTATAAGTGCCGGAATGTTTATCCAATCCCATTGCCAATCCAAAAAAGCGGGACTGAACACGCTTTTATCCACTTTGCGGTTCCAATCGGTCTTGGGCAACTCGCCATTCGGCACCTTCAGTTCCGCAATCCAGTTGATCAAGGATCGGCCTTGTTGCCGTAACGGCTCTGAAATAGGATAGGCAACGAACTTCTGATCCTGATAGCCTGCCATGAACATGCTGCTGCCATCCAGATAAGGTGGCGCTTCGGTAATCCCCCTCCATAGCATGCGGCCGGAAAAACGTGGCAAGTCCCCCGTTGGGTATAGAAATTTCCTGACAGCCGAGTGTATGCCATCCGCACCGATCAGCACATCGGACTCAACAGTAATTGCCGAATTATCATCCTTGCGCAGCCAGCGCGAAATGACCTTTTGTCCATCCTGGATGAAAGATGCAAACGCATGGCCCTGATGGATATGCTCACGGCCCAGCCGTGCTATTGCTGTTTCCAGCAAGCTCATCTGCAATTCGCCCCTATGGATGGAAAACTGCGGGGAGCTGTAGCCTGCGGCCCGGCCGCGAGGCTCGGACCATATCTGCTGTCCAAATTTATTAAAATACGTCAGGCTGGAGGTCTGTATACCCTGCTGTGACAAGCAGTCTTCCAGCCCTAGTTCGCAGAGCTGCTGGCTGGCATGCGGCAGCAGGTTGATGCCGACACCCAGCGGTTTGATCTCGCTGACAGCTTCAAATATCTCTACCTCTATGCCTCGTTCCTTCAACATCAGCCCCAATACCAAGCCGCCAATTCCCGCTCCTGCAATTGCAACTTTCATGTTTGTCCCCTACAAGCTTTTGGTAAATATTGTTATATGATAGAACAATTGTACTATGAAACAAAAATTGAAAAATCGCAAGCTGCTTGCAACACTGAACAAGTCTTCATTTATCCTGTGCTTGTGATAGCGCTACAATGGCGTCGAGTCAACCAATCGGGACGGGCACATGCCGGAACAAACAAAGGAAAAAAACTTGCGCAGCAACAAAACGATGCTTAAAAAAGTTACTTCCCCTTCAACAATGGAAATGTCATCCTTCAATGCACGCATTCCAGGCATCCATTATGACATTCTGAATCAATTGGTCGGCTATGCGGTGCGCCGGGCCCAGCTCACTATCTATGAAGACTTTGCCAGGGCACTCGCGGCCGAGGACATTACGCCGCAACGCTTTTCTTCGCTGGTCATCATAGAAAATAATCCCGGCATTTCCCAGACCCGACTGGCTGAAGTGATGGGCATTGCCCGTTCCGGGGTAGTCGCCATCATCGATGGATTCGAAAAAAATGGCCTGGTAGAGCGGCAGGCTGCGGAAGACCGCAGATCCTACAATCTGCATCTGACAAAGCTCGGGCATAAGGAAATCAAAAGATACAAGAAGATCGTCGAAGCGCACGACGAACAGGTTTCACATAAGTTGAATTCGACGGAAAAACAAGAACTGCGCCGCCTGCTCCGCAAGCTCGGCACAGGATCGGAAGATCAGCCCTGATTTCCGCAAGACAATATAAGCTTAAGTCCACCGGGCCGACTTACTCCATGCGCCATGCCGTCTTGCATATCAAGCGGTATGCCGTTATAGTAAATAACTGTTATGCTACATAACAAATAACAATATCCCCTTAGGGGAAATGGCGGCAAATCTAGCTGTTCCTCAGAAAACAGAAACGGAGACATGCATGAAAAAATCAAATAAACCCCGGTTGATTGCACAGTTGCTGGTTGTGGCCGGTAGCCTGGCCAGCCTACCGGCTTTGGCGGACATTACCATAGGCGTCAGCCTGCCTTTGACCGGCCCTGCATCCGGCCTCGGCATCCCGACCAAAAACGGCATAAGCATGTGGCCCGAAAGCATCGCCGGCGAAAAATTGAAAGTCATTATCCTGGATGATGCGTCGGATGTGACCCAATCCAACAAGAATGCACGCCGCTTCATCACTGAAGATAAAGTTGACGTGATCGTCGGCTCTACCGCTACGCCAGCGTCCATCGCACTATCCGATGTTGCAGCGGAAGGCCAGACGGTGCAGATATCCACCTCGCCGGTTGAACTAGCTGAAGGCAAAGGCGCATGGACTTTCCGCGTAGCGCAATCTACTACCCTGATGGCTGGCGCAATTATCGAGCATATGAAAAAAACCGGCGTAAAAACCTACGCCTACCTCGGTTTTTCTGATGCCTACGGCGAAGCCTGGTTAAAAGATTTCGGAGCGCTGGCCAAACAAGCCGGCTTGCAGTCGGTGGCGACAGAACGGTTTGCCCGAGCAGACACCTCCGTCACGGCGCAGGCACTAAAACTGGTGTCGGCAAAGCCGGATGCGATACTGCTGGGAGCTTCCGGCAGCGGTGCCGCGATGCCGCACAAGGCCTTGATAGAGCGCGGCTACAAAGGAAAAATTTACCAGACCCACGGTGCTGCATCACGTGATTTGATACGGCTGGGCGGCAAGGATGTGGAAGGTTCTTTCGTCGTGGCCGGCCTGGCAGTCATGCCTGAAGCCCTGCCCGACAACCATCCGAGCAAAAAAATTGCCACAGATTTTGTTGAGCGCTATGAAAAACAATTCGGCGCCGGCACTCGCAACCAGTTCGCAGCCCATGGCTATGATGCCAACCTGCTGTTGCAGCATGTCGTACCGTTGGCGTTGAAAAAAGGAAAACCAGGTACACAAGCCTTCCGTACAGCACTGAAGGAAGCCCTGGAATCTACCAACGGCGTAGCAATTACGCAGGGCCTGATCAAGTACACGCCTAAAGATCATTTCGGCTTGCAAGACAATGCCCGCGTGCTACTGACCATAGAAAACGGCAACTGGAAGCTGGTGAACTAAGCCACCTGCCTCCCCCCTTTTTCTTTACACCCAATCAAAGCCGGCACCCCTGACATCAGGGCTGCCGGCTTTTATTTCACTTGCTAGAACTTCGCGACTAGCCCGACGGACAGCAAATTGACGTTGCTCTTGCCCCCAGTCTCGATATTGTCACCCAGGCGTGCGAAGCGTTCGTACTCGCCGCGCACGCTGAGATTCTTATTGATGGCATACGACAAGCCGGCGCCATAATTCAATGAGGTTTTCCATGTGCTGTCCAGACCGCTGTATGCCGTTCCTGCGGCGGCAGAACTATTGGACACATCAAGAGAAGTCTTGCCATAATAGAGGCCACCCTTGCCAAACAGCGAAAATTCATTGGACAGAGGAAGTATGCCAACAGCGTCAATCACGGCGCCTGAGCTTTTGAAATTGGCTGACACTGCGCCATCACTCAGTGCCGCGCTATACTTGGATTTTCCCAAATCGACGTAGCCGCCTTCTAACGCAAAATTGGGCGTAAACTGGTGCCCTACCAGCAATTTGAATCCGGTATCGGTGTCCTTCAGATCCGAAGACTGGACTACGCCACCGCTGTTATTCAATATTGCGTCGGAAGTGCTTTGATTCGCGCCATTAAATTTGGATTGGCCGACGGAGCCTACTACATACAAATCCTCCGCATATGCCGACGCAGTCAGGGCAGTCGCCGCCAACAACACGAGTACTTTACTGTTTATCATATTTAACCTTTTTCAAAGAGAGGGTGCTGCAAATTAAATCCGGCAAAAAGATCCAAACGCTTCCAGCGTAATTTGAAGCAGCCCCGAGCTATTTATCTGATGCAAACCTGCAGGCAGCGACTTGATAATAGGCTCTCGACAAAATTGGGGTGTGTGGTTTTGTACAGAGATGTTTCCAGATGTGTGCCGGCATAATGCCCGGTAAAAATGCCTTGTTTCGTGCAGCTATGTGCTGTAGTTCGCATATCTGGCAGGCAAACTGGTCTATGCTGGCAGCAAGATATCAATAGGTTCCTGCGGATCCAACGCAGCTTTAATTACACACACTTACATGCCTTGGCTACTTTTTACTTGACGTCAAATTTCGAAACGATTGTAAAAGCATCCGCTTTTTCGGCAGAAGAAAGGAAGGACAGCGATGATCTTTGAACTATATTACTGGCCCGGAATCCAAGGGCGCGGAGAATTTATCAGGTTGGCGCTGGAAGAGGCCGCAGTGGAATATGTGGATATCGCTCGCATGCCAAAACGCGGCGGCATGGGCATACCGGCCATGATGTCCTTTATGGAAGACAGCGCAACGGAGCGCTCAATGTTCACTCCGCCGTTTCTAAAGCACGGCGAGGCTCTTATCGGCCAGACCGCGAACATCCTGCTCTACCTCGGTTCTCGCCTCAGACTGGCCCCAAAAGACGAGGCTGGAAAACTGTGGGCGCATCAGTTGCAACTGACAATTGCAGATCTGATTACCGAGGTACACGATACCCACCACCCCATTGCGACAAATTTATACTATGAAGACCAGAAAGCGGCGGCAGTAAAGCGCGCGGGAGATTTCAAGAAATACCGCATCCCCAAATTCCTGGATTACTTCGAACAGGTGTTAAATGCCAATACCAGGCGCGGGCGCTATATGGTGGGTGGGCGCCTGTCCTATGTAGACCTGTCCATATTCCAGGTGGTGGAAGGCTTGCGTTACGCATTCCCGCGAACTATGGCGAAGCTGGAACAAAACTATCCGGGTTTGATTGCCGTGCATGACGATGTCGCCATCCGGCCGAGGATAGCAGCGTATTTACAGTCGGAACGGCGCATAGATTTCAACGAAGACGGCATTTTTCGCCACTACCCGGAGTTGGACAAGTAAAATTTTCAGGTTGCACGCCGACACCCAGAAAGCTTATCCGGCTTTCTTTTCATGCTTATCCAGCCAGACCTTGGCGGTGTCGATTGTCATGCTCAACTCTTTCTCCACCACTGCAAATAAGCTGTTGACCTTTTCATTCTGCTGACTGCGAATAGCCCCTTCCAGCTCCAGCGCCGCATCAACAAAACGGAAGTTGCCCAGTGTCCCTACTGAGCCTCGCATCGCGTGGAATATCCGCAAAACATCATCACGCCGGCCGTCTATCCACGCAAGATGGGCCTGCTCCATCGAACCGGGGCCATGCTCCGATATGCGGCGCATCACGTCCAACATCTGCTCGCTATGAGCGGGATTATTCTTGACCATCTCATATAATTGATCGAGATAGGAAACCTGTTCAAGCTGATGCTGGTCTTCCACGTTATCCGGCTCTGCATCCTTTGCCGTGACATCTGCAATAGCCATACCTTCAGGCCTGGTCGCCGCCGCAGGAAGATGTGCTGAAATGATGGCAAACATCTTTTCCGGGTCTATTGGCTTGGCGATAAAATCATCCATGCCGGAGGCAATGCAGCGCTCCCGCTCTGCCTCCATGACTCCTGCCGTCATGGCCAGCACAGGAAGAGTCAGCTTCAATTCGCCGCGTATCAAACGCGTGGCCGTGAAACCGTCCATCACCGGCATTTGCACGTCCATCAGCACCAGATCAAAGTCGCCGGCGGAGGTGCGTAGCAGGTCCACTGCCTGCTGCCCATCCTGCATGACCTTTACGTTAGCACCCTCCTGTTCCAGCATGGCTGTTGCCACGATCTGGTTCAAGCTGTTATCTTCGACCAGCAGCAGGCTCGCACCCACCAGCTTGCCTGCATTTACGAGGGCGGGGGCTTGCACAATAGGGGCCTTGCCATTGTGCACTTTGCGTGTCAATACCTCATGCACGATATCAAACAGGCTGGAACTGGTAACAGGCTTGATAAGGATTGCATCTGCTTCTACTACAGCGTCTGTACGCGCCAGCTTGGGGCGGCCGAAGGCGCTGACCATGATGATGACAGGCATATGCTCTTCCGGCAAAGCCAGCTTGATCGCCTGCATCGTGGCAAGCCCATCCATATGCGGCATTTGCCAATCGGCCAACACAACATCGTAATACCGCTGCTCGGCCTTGCAGGCACGTATCTTGTCCAAAGCCTCATCGCCGGACTCGGCATCATCTACTTCCCAGCCCCAGGAATGAATCGTCTTGCTCAGGTAGTCGCGGCTGGTGGCATTGTCATCCACGACCAGCAAGCGCAGTGCCGGCTTCGTAGTACTGCCTTCTGCCGCCATTTTTTTTGCCAGTTTAAAAGGAATGGTTGCAATGAATTCGCTACCCTTCCCCTGCTCGCTTCTTACTTCTATCGTGCCGCCCATCAGTTCCGCCAACCTTCTCGATATAGCCAGGCCAAGGCCCGTTCCGCCATAAATACGGGTGGTAGAGGTATCTGCTTGTGAAAATGCAGAAAATAATCTGGTCTGCTGCTCTGCCGTCATGCCTATGCCGGTGTCGCGTATGCAAAATCTCAGCGTGATAATGTCATCCTGCTCCGAGACTTTCTGCGCCAGCAGGGAAACTTCGCCCTTTTGTGTAAATTTGACTGCATTGCCCACCAGGTTGATCAGTATCTGCTGCAGTCTGGGCGCATCGCCGATGACGGTTCTCGGCACGCCGGGTTCTGTGCCTATGGCCAGCTCCAGCTCTTTCTCCCCCGCATTGACGGTCATGATGGTCGCCAGCATATTCAGCACGTCTCCCAGATCGAAGCTGGCGTTGGAAAGGTCAAGCCGGCCTGCCTCTATCTTTGAAAAATCCAGGATATCGTTCAGGATAGTCAGCAAGGACTGTCCCGACGCGCTGATCATATCCAGATATTTTTTCTGGCCGGCATTCAGCGGCGTCTGGGATAGCAAATGCGCCATGCCCAGCACTGCGTTCATCGGAGTGCGTATTTCATGGCTCATGTTGGCGACAAATTCGCTCTTGGCGCGACTGGCGCTATCGGCCTGAGTCTTCGCAATACTGAGGTCCTGCATCACTTGCTCCCGCTGCACCCAGAGCCTGGACAGCAGCCAGCAAAACACGCTGGTCACCACAAAAAAAGCAAATATGACAGCAAATGCCCATCGTGCCTGGCTATACCAGTCACGCAAATAGTCTTCACTTTTTGTTTCCAGACGCAGGTAAAACGGATATTTAGCCAGTTTGCGGTAGGCATTCAGGCTTTCCTTTGCATCGTGCTGCGCAAAGAACACCCCTTGTCCTGCCTGCTTTGAGAATTGATCGCTTAACAATGCCGCATCGGCTTTATTGCCAATCTGGATTTCGCTTTCCTTGCCATTTTCACGGCGGATCATCAATCCAAGATTATCGTCATAGATGCTGAGTACCGCGTTATTGGCCGGCGCCGTTCCCGCTGAAATTTGCTGAAAACGCTCTAGCAGGAATCCAACATAGACGACACCACCAAAACTGCCGTCAGGATGGTGTAGCCGCCGCGCCAGTATCACTCCCCATTTGCCGCCGACTTTTCCGCGTAACGGCTTGGTAATCACCAGCCCTGCCTGAGGATTGTCGCGTAGCTGCTTGAAGTAGTCGCGATCGGCGACATTGAAAGCCTGGGTACTCAGCTTGCCGCTGCCGACCAGAACATCGCCTTTTTCATTCGCAATCCTGAGCGCCTCCAGGTCTGGCTGCCTGGCAAATATACGGGCAATCGTTTTGCTTAATTCAGATTGGTCGTAAGAAGCATTGCCGCTTTGCTGCACGAATTGATCAGATACGGACAGAAAGGCAAAGTCCACCCTATCCAGCGAACTGGTAATATCCCGCTCCAGGATTTGCAGGTGGCTATTGGATTCTATGATTGCCCGTTGCTGGAATTGGTCCCAGCTTTGATAGAGCGAAAATCCCGCCAGGCAAAAGACAAGCAGATTGATAATAACTACTCCGGCAACCAGCCTAAGCTGCAGCTTGCGCGAAAAAGTCTGAGGCTCAGTCATCTGAAGTTCAGGGGTCACAAATTTCCTCTGTCATAGGCCATGCCTGTCCGTTGCCTATGATATCGCAGGAAACCGCGGAGTACGAGTTTTTGAAGGTGACTACAGGGCTAATTTACGACTAGCCTGACAATAAGACTCTACCAGCGCGGAGTTCAGGGATAAAACCTGTCAACCCATGCAAGCAGGCCGGCAAGGCTGCGAAAATCCCGCACCGAGCGGCAGGCAATGCCGGGATGTCGCTTTTGCAGCATGGATGACAAGGCTGCCCCAGGCCCAAGCTCCAGGGCGACGGTAATGCCCTGCTCTGCACAGCTATCCATGCAATCGGCCCAGCGTATGGTTTCCGTCAACTGCCTCAGCAGTTGAGTTTTTGCGGCATCTTGCCTGAATGTCAATTCAGCCCCTATGCCGGACATGACAGGAATGCCAGGATCACCAAATACTCTCGCTTCCAATTCCTTCTGGAAGCCGGGAACAGCGGCCTGCATTAGCGGCGTATGCGATGCAATTTCCACCGGAATCAGGGAGGTCTCCGCGCCAAGCTCATGGAAATCGGGAATGGCTTGCATGATGGATGCCGTCAGCCCTCCAATGATAAAACTGGCATCTCCGACGATAATGGCGACATACAAGCCATGCCGCTGCAATGTCTCTGCCAGGCTGCCAAATGCCAGCCCGCCCACCGACAGCATGTGCTGCGCACCTGTCTGCGCCCTTGCATTATCCATCAGCTTTGCCCGCACTGTAGCCAGTGCCAAAGCGTCATTGACAGACAAGGAGCCGGCTACAGCGTATGCGCTCAGCTCGCCTACGCTGTAGCCCATCACGAGCCTGGGCGCGGGCAATTTGTTCTTCAATGCGGACCACGCGGCGAGGCTTGCGGCAACAATCAAAGGCTGCGCATAGGTATTCTGGAATATCAGCTTGTCGTCCGCCAAAATTTCCTGCAGCGGCAGGTCCAGGTATTGCTGCAAATCCCACTCTTGCAATAAGGACCGGGCTTGTTCGTCCTGGCGGGCCAGTTCAAACATCAGTGGATATTGCGCTCCCTGCCCGGGACACAATATGGCCAGCCGGGACATTAGTCCGCCACCGCTTGCGAGATGCATTGCTGCAGCATGCAGGTGGCCGCCAGCAAATCAGCCGCTCCGCCGGGCGACAGGCGATGCTGCACAAACAGCTTGTGCACCTGTAGCGCGGTCTCCCGCCATTGCGGATTGCTTGTCGCCCCCTGGTCCAGAAATTCCTGTGCCGCAGCCTTGGCCAGAACTGCACCGGCGAGGCCGCCGCGATGGTATAGATTGGTATCGCTGATATGGGCGATCAGCGCAAATAGCACGTCCATCTGCGCCTCCTCCATGCCGCGTCCAGCATCGATTGCTGCATGCAGGCGCGGCAATGCAACTTCAAAGATGGAAGGAAAGCCCATTGCAGCTTCTTCCCTGGCACCGCTTGCGGCATACCGCTCTGCAGCCGCGCGACCATGCGACTCGGAGGTCACAGGCTCGGTGTGCGCGGCGAGCGCTTCGCCCCACTGTATCAATAGCACTGCTCTGACCGCTGCTGCAGTCAGCGTGATGCCTTGCGCCTTGCAACTGCCAATCGCCGCCGCCAGCATGCCCAAAGAAAATATTGCGCCACGGTGAGTATTGATGCCTGCGGTCGCCCGCAGCATACGCCTTTCGGCCTGGATGCCGAGCAGCTTCAATTCTTCAAAGTCCCGGGCCTGCATTCCTGCCAGGGTGACGTCGGCGAAATAGCGCCGCAAGGAAAACAGGCTGCGCACGAAAGTTGCCGCCGTCATATCCAGATGGCTGCCATTGTCAATCGGAGACACCAGCCCGGGCTTTGGATACAGCAGCAGCTCGGCATGCAAGCTGCGCAATGCAACCCGGGACACTTGCCCGGCGAAAGTCCGGTCAGTGCGCAAGTTCTGTAGCCGTCTGGATTTAAATAACTTACGCGGTAATGCCGCTGCTTCCGGCATCACGAATAAAGCCTTGTGCATTGCAGAGATTTGCACCTTAGCCTCCGTCAAGGTTTAACAGCAGTGATGACAGGGGCTGCAGGCTTACCCTATTCAGGCATTTGGACAAAACACGAGTGCCATTTACTCCCGTAGCGGCAATTCCTGCGGCCACCTCCTTCCAGGAAACCGCCTGCTCACCAGGGAAAATCACTTCGCCATCCAAAGGCAGGCGATTGCTGAGGTCGGCCAGCAAATCCAATCCCGCCTGCAACTGCTCGGAAGAGTCTGGGCGGAACAAGATATCGATATCCGAGCGGGGTGTCAGATATTGCATGCCGGTCAGGCGCTGCATAGCCAGCGAACCAAACACCTGCAGGCAAAAGCCTCTTTCTTTAGCCGCCGCATCCAGCAGAGCCAGGGCCTCCCTCCAGCGTTCTGGCGCGGAGGGAGCCGCATCCAGCAGGGATAAAGGTCTTTGCCGCCTGGCGACATGCTGCGCCCCAATGCTGAGTGCCATTCTTCGTTTGCTGCCGTCTATCGGGTCCGGCGGCAACGCCAGTCCCAGGCTGATTTTATGGTCCGGCGCTAGACTACCCTCTTCCCGCTGAGACGCCTCGTGGCGCCGTACAATGACAGGCCAGTCCGCCCCCTGCCACCGCCGTATCACCGGCAAGTCGGCTTCGCTAGCCCGCATGGCTAGTTGCTGCCAGCCATCACCGGACAAATAAACCAGGTCATGCCTCTGCAACATCATGCCCATCCACGATGGCGTCCATCACTCTTTGTGCCCACTTGCGGCCGCCGCGCTGCAAGCCCAGTGCGGCACGCTGGTCCACGCTGCCGGCGTCGCGTATGGCCTGTGCCAGCTGTGACGCATAATCCTTATCCCAGATCGCATGCAGGCCGCCCATGCGCACATAATTTTCAGGGCCGGGAGCGAATACCGGATTCTCTTTGGCCAGCTCAATCAGCAGTTCTTCCGGCACCTTGGTAATGCGTGCCATGGCAGGCAAGCCCATGACGCGTATAGTTGCATCCGGCAATGCATAGCAGGCGTCCGCCATCAAGCCGCTAGTAATAAAACCGCCCGAAAGCGCCTGGTCATAAACCAGGCCGATCACGATATGGCCCTGGTTGCGCGCCAGTTGTATGCATTTCCCCAGATGCGCCATGTAGCTATTGATACCCAGCATCTCATCCCTGTGCCGCAAGCGCTGCCCCTGAGTATCCACCATGATGACGATAGGTCTCTGCGGGTGCTCGCGCACGGTCTTGAGCACCGCCTGCGCCTGCGCCAGGGCAATCTCTATCCCTATCGGAGTATGTTCCGTGGTACCGATGACTGCCACGGTCGCTCCATCCACCTGGGCAGTGCCGGATAGAAAATTATTGCGCTCGGTGATCTCAAATCCTTGCGGAAACATCAGTGTGGCAAGAGTATTCCAGTTCATAGCGGCCTCCCTTGCCCGTATTGACTTGCCATGGCCATGAAGGCATCCGCTTCCAGCATCGCAAGCTGCTGCGGAGCCGGCACACCCATGGCAGCCCAGATCTCCATGGGTTCGTGCAATGCCCCGTAGTTTTCCAGCCGCTGCTCCAGCATCGCCTGTTCCTGAGACAGCTCATCCAGGCTCAATTCAACGCTGGCATGCGCGAGTTTGTCCAGCACGTCCAGCGCTGCCTGCCTGAACGCATTGATATCATCGGCTACCAGCATCTGGCAGTCGCCCAACAAGAAGCGGTGTTTGCCGCCAGTGGTGCGCCATACCAGTGCCTGGTCACGCGAATCGAATTCTTCTACCCCGTTTGCCGTTTCTATGACTTCCGGTCCCGACATCGCCAGCCGTGCTTCTTCAGACATGATGATCGCATTGGTGCAACGGGCAACAATACCCATACCGCCGAAACAGCCGTTGCTGCCGCCTACCAGCACGATGACAGGAATGCCCGCTGCGCGCACGTCCAGCACCGCGCGCATGACTTCGGATACAGCAATCAGGCCCGCATTGGCTTCATGCAGGCGTACGCCTCCAGTATCCAGCAGCATCAATACTGCATCCGGGCGCTGCACTATTGCGCGCCGCATCAGCCCTACCAGCTTGGCGCCGTGGACCTCACCGACGGCGCCGCCCATGAAGCCGCCTTCCTGGGCCGCCGCGTACACAGTTTTCCCTTGCAGCCGACCCTCGCCAATCACCACGCCGTCGTCAAACGAGGCCGGCGCATTCAATTGCGCCAGATGTGGACTGATCAGTTTTTGGGATGGCGGCAAGAATTCTTCGAAGCTGTCCAGCAAGGCGTGGACACGCTGTCTGGCTGTCGCTTCCAGGTAGCTATGAGATGAGGCGTTCATTTGCCATGCTCCAGATAGGCTTCCACTGCCTGGTCCAACCTCAGGCTGACCACGGCTGGGGTTGCACCCATGTCGTTGATTTCTATGCGTATGTCAGCCAGTTGCCAGCGTGACTGAAAATCTTCCATTACGGCTTGCCAGATTGAAGAAAAACCCAGAGCGGCGGTTTGCACGGAAATTTCGCAACCGGAGTTCAGATCCGCCGGACCGATCAACACTTCCAGATTGCCTGAGCTGACGACACCAACCAATTGCGAGGCCTGCGCTATTTTGCGCTGCCCTTGTTCAAACCTAAATAGCAGACTTTCCATCTTATGACTCCCATACTTGCTGACGTATTTCCGGCAAAACCTATTACTACTGGTACTACCAGTTCCTGAAGCGCTTCGGCGGCTGGTACAAGCCACCCGATGCACGTACCAGGTCTTTCATGCTTTTTGCCGCAAGCAAATCGCGTGTTGCGCTGCGCTTGTCTATGCCCAGGTCCTCGGCACGCTGGATAATGCCGCGGTCGCGCAGGTTTTCCACCATGCGTCTATCCCGCGCCAGCCCTACCGGCGTATAGCCAGCGACGCCGCGTATTGCCTGCTCGCGCTCTTCGTCGCTGCGGCACAGCAGCAGATTGGCGATGCCTTCTTCGGTCAGTATGTGGGTCACATCATCGCCATAGATCATGACCGGAGGGATGGCCATATTGGCCTGTTCCGCCAGCTTCCAGGCGTCCAGGGTTTCTACGAAAGCCGGTTGCATATGCTCACGGAAAGTCTCCACGACCTGTACCACCAGTTTTTGCCCCCGGGGAATCTGGTTCTTGCCGGCGCGAGCCTGCTGCCCTGCCTTCAGCCATGCCGCACTGGCGTGCCTGCGTCCGCGAGCGTCCGCACCCATGTTAGGCGCGCCGCCGAATCCGGCGATACGACCCAGCGTTGCCGTCGACGAATTCCCCTGTAAATCGATCTGCAGGGTGGAGCCGATGAACATGTCGCAGGCGTAGTGGCCAGCGGCCTGGCTCAAGGCACGGTTACTGCGCATGGAGCCGTCCGCGCCAACGAAGAAAATATCTGGCCGTGCGCGGATATAGTCTTCCATACCCAGTTCCGAGCCAAAAGAATGGATGGATTCGACAAAACCCGCCTCTATTGCAGGTATCAGGGCCGGGTGCGGGTTCAACGCCCAGTAACGGGCAATCTTGCCTTTCAGCCCCAGTGATGCAGCATAGGTAGGCAACAACAACTCTATGGCCGCGGTATCAAAACCGATACCGTGGTTCAGCCGCTCCACTTGGTATTCAGCGTAGATGCCCTTGATCGCCATCATGGCCATCAATATCTGTATCTCGGAAATCAGCGCCGGATCGCGGGTGAACAAGGGTTCTATGTAATGCGGCGTGGGTGCCTGCACCACAAAATCTACCCAATCTGAAGGAATATCGACGCGAGGCAGCTTGTCGACGATTTCATTTACCTGCGCGATCACGATACCGCCCTTGAAGGCGGTTGCCTCTATGATGGTGGGCGTATCCTCGGTATTCGGGCCGGTGTAAAGATTGCCCTGCCGGTCTGCCGCCTGGGCAGCAACCAGCGCAACCCTTGGGGTCAGGTCAACGAAATAACGGGCATACAACTCCAGGTAGGTATGTATCGCGCCTATATTGAGTTTACCGGCAGATGCCAGCTTTGCCAGCCGTCCAGATTGTGGGCCGGAGAACGAAAAGTCCAGCCTGGAGGCTATGCCTTTCTCAAATATGTCCAGATGCTCGGGCAAGGCCAGCACGGATTGCAGGATATGCAGATCATGTATTCTCGTGCTATCCAGCCCGGCCAAAGCCTTGGCAAGAAAATCCGCCTGCTTCTGGTTATTACCCTCTAGACAGACGCGGTCGCCCGGTTCCAGCACAGCATGCAGCAGGTCGGCGATACGTCCCGCCGGGAATATTTTCCCGGACAAGCCATCGCCCAACTGCTGCTGCGCTTTCTTCAGACGTACTGCCCTGTTCTGCTGCAGGGTATCCCAGATTGCAGGCGCATTCATTTATTTCACTCCCATTAACATGTCAGGAAAGGCGGTGGCAATCTGCGGAAAGATGCACAGCAGGATGACAGCAGCCAGCATCAACAGCAGGAAAGGAAACACGCCCCAGACGATTTCTTTCAGGGAAATATCCGGTGCAATATTCTTGATCACAAAGATATTCAAGCCCACAGGCGGATGTATCAGGCCCATTTCCATCACTATCGTCATCACCACGCCGAACCAGATCAGGTCAAAACCGGCAACCTTCAACGGCGGCAGGATAATGGGGCACATCATCAGGATGATGGACACCGGCGGCAGGAAAAAACCGAAGACGATTACCATCAACAAAATCACCGACAACAGCATCCATTTGGACAAGTGCAGATCTACCACCCATTGCGCGGCCGACTGGCTGATATGCAGATAACTCATCACATACGAATACAGCAAGGACATGCCGATGATAAACAGCAGCATCGTTGATTCCTTGATGGTCGACGTAATGAAAGGCGAAATCTGCTTGGGACGCCATACGCCGTAAACAATCGCGATCAATACCATGGCCAGCAATGCGCCCAGGCCTGCAGTTTCCGAAGGCGTTGCATAACCGCCGTACAAGGCAACCATGACACCGATCAGCAAGGTCACAAAAGGTAATACGCGCGGCAGCATTTCCACTTTTTGAGAAAAATTGAAATGCTCGTCGTCCAGGTAGGCCGATTTTTCACCACCCTGCTGATATGCCGCATAGGCGATTTTATATTCGCGCCGTGCCCGGTAAACCGCATAGCCGGAAAACAGCAGCACCAGCAAAATCCCTGGCCCGATACCCGCCAGGAACAAGCGCCCTAGCGATTGCTCGGCAGCGACTGCGTAAAGGATCATCGTGATGGACGGCGGCAGCAAAATACCCAGGGTACCGCCGGCCGCAATAATACCTGCCGCGAATCCGGGCGAATATCCACGCCTGCGCATTTCCGGAATGCCGGCAGAGCCGATCGCCGAGCAAGTCGCAGGAGAAGAACCCGCCATCGCCGCAAACATCGCGCAGGCAAATACGTTTGCTATTCCCAGGCCGCCCGGTACCTTATGCAGCCATGCATGAATGGCGGAATACAGGTCGCGTCCGGCCGGCGATTTACCTATTGCGGCCCCCTTCAGGATAAACAGCGGAATCGACAGCAAGGTAATAGAGGCCATCTCTTCATACACGTTTTGCGTGATGGTATCCAGTGAGGCTGCAGGCATGAAGAAGTACATGAAGCCGGTGGCAACCGCACCCAGCGCAAACGCGATGGGCATGCCGGAAAACATCACGATCAGGGTGACGATGCCATACAAGACACCAAGGGTCAGCGGATTCATGCGTGCCCCCTTGCCTTGGATGCCGCGCTGCTGGCCGTGATCGCAGCAGCAACCTGCACCAGTATCTGTACAGACAACAATGTCATGCCGAGCGCCATCATTGCGTACGGTATCCACAATGGCGGTGCGAAGGTGGAAGACGTAGTTTGCCCGTCCACCCAGGCCTCATGGAACAAAGTCCACGATTTCCAGCAAAAGAAGGCGCAGAATGCAAAGCTGAGCACATCCACCAGGATCAGGCGTAGCCGATTGATAAATGCAGGCAGCAGTGAAGACAATACTTCAATCCCGATATGGCCGCGATAGGACTGCACATAGGCGGCAGAAAAGAAAGTGACGCCTATCAGCATGAAGACGGAAGCTTCATCCTGCCAGTCCGTCGGCACCTTGAAGAAATAGCGTACCACTACCGAATAAGTCAGGATCAGCGCCGTGAACAGCATCGCCGCCATGGAGACGCGAACGATGGTCAGGTTGATCCAGTTCAGCACAGTCTGTATTCCCGCCACTGCCGGATTATCGGGCCTGGCCGGCCCCTTGGCGGGCTCCAGCTCAAAGCCGTGACTCATATCAGCTTCTCCGCCAATTTCAGGAACTTAGCGCAATTCTCGCTGCGGTCGGAATAGTCTTTCCATGCTGTCGTGCGGGCAATGGCCTGCCATTTTTTCACAGATGGCGCGGCCAGATCGACGACTTTGGCGCCTT
This sequence comes from Parundibacterium terreum, assembly GCF_014636315.1. Classification (GTDB taxonomy): domain Bacteria; phylum Pseudomonadota; class Gammaproteobacteria; order Burkholderiales; family Burkholderiaceae_D; genus Undibacterium; species Undibacterium terreum. Next base: position 345,593 of record NZ_BMED01000001.1, read on the forward strand.
TCTTTTCATACACGCTGGCCACCAGCACATCATCCTTTTTGGCTTCCTTGATTGCAAAAGCTTCCAGTTCCGCGCCTACTGCCATGATGGTCGCCTGCTGGTCCTTGCTCAATTTATCGAAGATGGCCTTGGACATCATCAAAGGCTCAAACATATACCAGTAGCTCTGGCCGCGGCCGCTGGTCAGGAATTTGGAAACTTCTTCCAGGCGGAAGGAGATCAAGGACGTTGACGATGTCATCGCCGCGTCCATGGCGCCGGTTTGCATTGCCGCATAAATTTCATTGGACGGCAGAGTCACAACCGCTGCACCCGCCGCTTTCAGCATCATGTCCACTTCACGCGAGCCGCCGCGTATCTTCATGCCTTTTGCGTCGTCCGGATCGATCATGGCCTTGGTGCGCGACGCCACGCCGCCCGCCTGCCAGATCCAGCTAATCAGGACGATGCCTTTGTCCAGCAGCAGCTTGTTCAGCTCCTTGCCTATCTCATTGGTTTTCCACGCTGCGCCTACCTCATAGGAAGGCACCAGGCCCGGCATCAGGCCGATATTTACTTCAGGCACTTCGCCGCCGGCATAGGACAAAGGAACTAGCGACAGGTCCAGTGCGCCTTTGCGCATCGCAGAAAACTGTGAATTGGTTTTCATCAAGGAAGAACCTGGATAAATCTCGAATTTCAAGGAACCCTTGCTGCGCTTTTCCACTTCTGCGGCAAACATGCGGCACAGGCGATCGCGGAAATCGCCTTCGGTCAGTGTTCCGCCAGGAAACTGGTGGGATATTTTTAATGTTGTAGCCTGAGCCCAGGCAGAAAAAGGGGAAATGAGCGGTGCTGCGGCCAAAGCGCTTAAAACGGTTCTTCTCTTCAAGCTTGTCATGTGTGTCTCCTAACAGGTTTGGATGGTTGCTGGTACGGGTTTATATCTTACGGATACTCATACTATAGAAAAAAAAGCATATCCTACAAGCAATTAATTTCTGGGTTGTGACTAATCCTATGACTCTCCGCTCTTCCCTAGCTTTATTATTTTGACTATATTTATTCATTAAATATGCCAAATTTTCTTTTATGTATACAAGATGGTACATCTTGCATCCTATGTCAATAAAATTATATACAAGTGGTAGAATAAAATAAAACACGAACCGAGACATGTCAAAAATGAAAAATCGCTCCGAAACCTTGCGCGAAACCATAGAAGAAATGATAGCGGTCGGCCAGCTTGCACCTGGCCAGCATCTGGACGAAGTGGATCTGGCCAACAAATTCGAGGTCTCGCGCACGCCTATCAGGGAGGCGCTGATACAGCTCGCGTCCATGGGTATCGTAGAAATGCGCCCGCGCAGAGGTGCATTGGTGGCCAAGATAGGCCCTCAGCAACTGGTGGAAATGTTTGAAGTGATGGCAGAATTTGAGGCCATGTGCGGCCGCATGGCGGCACGCAGGATGTCCGCGGACGAGCACGCAGAGCTATTGGCCGCCCATCAGGCGTGCAAGGAAGCGCGCGATGCATCCGACCCTGACGATTATTTTTACAAGAATGAAGTCTTCCATGGGCTGATCTATGCCGGCAGCCACAATAGCTTCCTGGCCGAGGAAGCCAATAAGCTGCACCGGCGCCTGCGCCCCTATCGCCGCCTGCAATTGCGCGTGCGGGACAGGCTCAGCACCTCATTTCATGAACACGACAATGTCGTACAGGCGATCATCAATGGCGACGGCGAACTGACCGCAGACCTGCTGCGCGGCCACATCATGATACAAGGCCAGCGTTTCGCCGACCTGATCGCCTCACTATCCAGACTGGAAGTGAATTAAGAATCCAGCAATACGCCGCCTGCAGTCTATCCACCTGGAGGTATAGCTCCAGCCCATGAGGGACTGGACCTATGTGCATTTATTTAGCCAGGCGCAAGCTGGCTTTGGATCAGGAAAGCGCTACAACCGCCGGCTTCCTTGCCATCGCCCGCATCGCAGATGCCGGCCTGGCTGCAGCACCGCCGAAACCCTGCTGATCCAGCTTGAAGGTATCAACCACATTAGCCAGCGAAGCGGCTTGGTCCTGCATGCTTTGCGCAGCCGCAGCAGCCTCTTCCACTAGCGCCGCATTTTGCTGCGTAGTGTTATCCATATCGGTAATCGCCAGGTTGACCTGCTCGATACCCGCACTCTGTTCTTTGGTGGCGGCGGTGATCTCAGCCATGATATCGGTCACGCGCCTGACACTGGCGACAATCTCATCCATGGTCGCACCGGCCTCATCAACCAGCTTGGCGCCAATGCCGACCTTCTCTACCGAATCGCCGATCAGCAATTTGATCTCTTTTGCCGCATCGGCCGAACGATGGGCCAGGCTGCGCACTTCGGACGCCACAACGGCAAAGCCACGCCCCTGCTCTCCCGCCCGCGCCGCTTCCACTGCCGCATTCAGCGCCAGGATATTGGTCTGGAAAGCAATGCCGTCGATAACGCCAATGATGTCCACGATTTTCTTGGCCGACTCGTTGATGGATCCCATCGTATCCACCACTTGCGACACTACCCGGCCGCCCTTGACTGCCACATCGGAAGCCGTCATCGCGAGCTGGTTTGCTTGTCCAGCATTCTCCGCATTCTGTTTTACGGTAGAAGTCAGCTCCTCCATCGATGCCGCAGTTTCTTCCAGCGAACTGGCTTGCTGCTCGGTGCGGGCCGACAGATCCAGATTGCCGGTAGAAATTTCACCTGCCGCGCCGGCAATCGCATAAGTACCGCTCTTGACCTGGCTGACGATATTGCGCAGGGCCTCGTTCATTGCATGCAATGCCTGCATCAGCTCGCCGATTTCGTCGCGGCCTGAAATATCGATAGCCGTGGTCAGATCGCCGGCAGCCACCCTGGACGCCGCATGGGTGGCATGCTTCAAGGGATTGGTGATGCTGCGCGAGATGATCACGGCGGCGACTATGCCTATCGATATCAGCAATACGCTCAACAAGATCATCAGCTTGGTGCTTCTATCATTGGCCTGATCGATCGCTGCTGCGGTCTGGTCTATGCTCTTGCGCTGCATGGATAACAATTCCATGACTTTCGCTTCGTAGTTTTTACTTGCGGGCAGGAAGCCTTCGTTATAAGCCTTTTCCGCCGCAGCCGCATCGCCGCCTTTACGTGCATTCATTACCTGGTCTTTGCCTGCCTGGTACTTGACGCGCAGGTCGACTATTTCCTTGTAAAGCGCTTTTTCCTCGTCCGTATTAAGCAGCGATTCGATACCCTTCATCGTATCGCTGCCTTTTTTGGTGCTGGCCGAGATCACTTCGCTAAAGGTGTTCGACAAGGTTTCATCCGTGCTGCGTGCAATCATGGACGTGCGCGCAATCGCCGAATAAATCAGCACATACCAGTCTGCGACCAGCCTTTCCTTGGCCAGCGGTTTTTCCATCATTTGCCGGGTTGCCTCGGCATTGCTGCGGGCATTAATCAGCGCAAATGATGTTGAGATGACAGAAAGCACCAGCACGATAGCAAAGCCGATCGCAAGGCGGGTGGAAATGCGTACATTGGTCAGGAAAGTCATGGCGTCTTGGAGAGCGAATGATGGAAGCTTTTATTATTGTCTGGCAGATGCCAAGCTGAGATGCATTGCTGCCTGGCAGCGATTGTGTCCTCTATTAAGGCTTTCCGCAAGGCTTGTCCGGACGACAAGCCTCATTCAAACATGTACCGTCCGCCATTATTATTTAAAGAACATCAGGCGCGTTGCCAGCGTGTAGTCGGCCTCTCCTGCCATCAATCCTATCAGCACCAGCAGCGCGCCCGGCGGCAGCAGAATCGCATAGATCAGTGCCAGCCTCTCCCATGCCATGTGCATGAACACCGCGACAATCAGCCCGGCCTTGAGCATCATGAAGATCAGGATCAGTCCCCATCGGATATAGCCTTCGAAATGAAAATAATCAACCAGATAAGACAAGGTGCTGAGCACAAACAGCAGCCCCCATATCTTCAGGTACATGCCTATGGGATGTGTTTGTCCGTGGGCGTTCGCGTTGGTAGACATGGCAGGCCTCACCAGAGATAAAACAATGCAAAGATAAATACCCAGACCAGATCGACAAAGTGCCAGTACAGGCCGGCGATCTCGACGATCTGGTAGTTGCCGCTTTTTTCATACTGCCCCTGCAATACCTTCCATGCCACTACCAGCAGATAGATCACGCCTATCGAGACATGCAGGCCGTGAAAACCGGTGATCATGAAAAACACCGAGCCAAATTGCGGCGCCCCCATGGGATTGCCCCAGGGCCGTACGCCCTCTTCCACGATCAGCTTGGTCCATTCAAAGGCCTGCATGCCGACAAAGCATGCACCCAGTGCGGCAGTTGCAAACATCAGCACGGCCGTACGCACGCGCTGGCGCTGATAGGCAAAATTGACGGCCATCGCCATCAGCCCGCTGCTGCTGATCAGCACAAAGGTCATGATCGCAATCAGGATCAGCGGCATTTCTGTGCCGCCTATGTTCAGCGCGAAGACATGGCTGGGATTGGGCCACGGTGCGGTGGTTGAAATCCTGACCGTCATATATCCTGTCAGGAAGCAACTGAAGACGAAGGTATCGCTGAGCAGGAAGATCCACATCATCGCCTTGCCCCAGGATATCTTGAAGGCCTCCTTGTCGGAAGACCAGTCTGCGACAAAGCCGCGCAGCCCGTCCTGCGCTGCGCCGGAAACGGACGAAACAGAGGTATTCATGGTTTTCCCCTCTCAGGCCTGCTAGGCCTGTATGCCGCAGATATAGCGGACAAACTCCGGCGACAGCCATCCAAATGCAGCAAATAGCACTGCCCATAATAACAACAGGAAATGCCAATAACGCGCGCACAATGCTATCCGCCACGCTATCTCACCGACCCCCTCGCGCCCTACCGTAAAGCGCATGGAAAAACGCATGGCCAGCAGCCAGCACACTAACCCGCCGGCAACATGCAAGCCGTGCATCGCCGTTAGCAGGTAGAAAAAACTCCCTGCGGGGTTGCCCGCAGTGCGTACCTGCATCCCCAGCAAAACTTGCCAGACCCAGAACTGCGCCAGCAGGAAGGCGAAAGCAAAGGCACCTCCCGCAGCCAATAGCTGGCGGCTTGAAGTCACGCTCCCAGCCCTGGCTGCCGCTGTGGCAGCTTGCATTGACAGACTGCCCGCGAGCAGCAAGGCTGAACTCAACCATAGTTGCCACGGCATGCCTAGCTGCGACCAGTCCGGCCCGGTCATGCGCATGATATACGCCGCCATGAACAGCCCGAACAAGGCGAAGGCAACCAGCATGAAGACCCATAGGGCAACGCTCAGCGTTGCTCGTTTGCTGATGCGTGGCAGTTCCGCAGAAATAGGCGATGCATCGGCGGTAAAGACAGCGGATTGATTCATGCCGGTACTCCTCTTGGCTCGCCTTCGTCATGCTCAAAGACACCAGCTTCCGGCGGCGCATTTTGCGCAATGAAGTCTTCGCGAGCACCGGGCACACTGTATGCATAAGCGCCGCGATAAACCACCGGCAGATGCGCGCCCCAGTTGCCATGCACCGGGGGCGTGTCTGGCGTCTGCCACTCCAGCGATGCGGCGCGCCAAGGGTTGGAGGGAGCCTTCTTGCCGCGGAAAGCGCTCGATACCAAGTTATAGACAAACACCAGCTGGACCATGCCCACGAAGATGGCAACCACGCTGATGAACGAGCTCAGTGTATGCGCCGATTGCGGGATGAACTGGTAATTGTCGAAATTATAGTAACGGCGCGGCATTCCCAAAATGCCCAGGTAGTGCATGGGAAAGAAGATCGCGTAGGTGCCGAGAAAGGTCACCCAGAAGTGGAATTTTCCTAACGTGTCGTTCAACATGCGGCCGCTGACTTTCGGATACCAGTGATAGATGCCGCCGAACACGGTCAGAATCGGCGCTACCCCCATCACCATATGAAAGTGGGCAACAACGAAATAGGTATTCGACAAGGGGATATCCACGCTGACATTACCAAGGAACAAGCCGGTCAAACCGCCGATCAGGAAGGTACTGACAAAGGCTAGCGCAAACAGCATGGGTACCGTCATGTGGATGTCGCCTCGCCATATAGTCAGCACCCAGTTGTAGACCTTGATGGCGGTTGGCACTGCAATAATCAGCGTACTGGTGGCGAAGAAAAAGCCGAAGTACGGGTTCATGCCGCTGACAAACATGTGATGCGCCCAAACCACGAAACTCAGCACACCGATAGCCACAATCGCCCATACCATCATCTTGTAGCCGAAGATGCACTTGCGCGCATGCACACTCAGCAGGTCGGAAACAATGCCGAATGAAGGCAGCGCCACGATATATACCTCTGGATGCCCGAAAAACCAGAACAAATGTTGGAACAGCAAAGGGCTGCCGCCCTGATGGCCTGTCAATTGTCCCATCGACAAAATAGCGGGCATGAAGAAACTGGTGCCCAGGGTTTTATCCAGCAGCATCATCACGCCGCTGACAAACAAGGCTGGGAATGCGAGCAAGGCCAGTATGGTTGCCATGAAGATGCCCCAGACCGTCAGCGGCATGCGCAGCAATGTCATGCCTTCCGTACGGGCCTGCAGAACTGTTGTGACATAGTTCAGGCCGCCCATAGTCGCCGCGACAATAAAGATCAGCAGCGACACCAGCATCAGGATGATGCCGCCATCATTGCCCGGTGTTCCCGGCAGGATGGTCTGTGGCGGGTACAGGGTCCAGCCGGCGCCGGTAGGCCCGCCGGTGACGAAAAAGCTTGCCATCAGCACCAGTACGGAAAGCAGATAGACCCAGAAGCTCAGCATATTCAGGTAGGGAAAAACCATGTCGCGCGCGCCCACCATCAGCGGGATCAGGTAATTGCCGAAACCGCCGAGAAACAATGCCGTCAACAGGTAGATCACCATGATCATGCCGTGCATGGTCATGAACTGATAGTAATGCGTGGGATCGATGGCCTCAAAGCGCCCCGGGAAACCCAACTGCAAACGCATCAGATCAGACAGGATCATGCCTACCAGCCCGACCAGGATGGCCACGCAGGTGTACTGGACCGCGATGACCTTGTGGTCCTGGCTCCAGACATACTTGGTCCAAAAACTCTGTGGAGCGTGATGCTCATCGTCCATACTGGCTGCGCCGTAGCTCATGCTGTCCTCACTTGGTTACTCTAAACGTCCGGTATCAATTCTTTCAATCTATTTGTTACGTACAATTACAGCTATTGCGGCTGTCATTGCTTCTTGTTCAGCGGGCTGCCATAAGACTGGATATAGGCGACCAGTGCCGCCAGCTCGGTGTCGCTCATCTCTATTTTTGGCATGATGGGTGCGAATCCCTTCACTGTTTTTGCGGTCGGGTTGCGGATAAAGTCTTTCAAATACGCCTCATCCACCAAAGCCGTGCTGCCGTCGGCCATGGTTTCGGTTTTTCCATACAGCCCCTTCCAGCTTGGCCCTACCCCCGCGCTACCATCCAGTGTATGACAGGCCACGCAGCCTTTGGATTGACTCAGCGCTTTGCCTTGCGCCACCAGGTCCGGTACGGCCGCAGTTCCAGCGGCCGGAGGTGAGCTTGCGACACTGGTCGCAACGGGCGACGCCATGCTGGTAGCAAAGGTCGGCTGCGCCTTCAGCCAGGCCTTGAAAGTAGCTTCATCCTCCACTACCACATAGCCGCGCATATTGGCATGGCCCACGCCGCACAGTTGCGCGCACATTGCTTCATAGCGCCCTGCCTTGGTCGGCGTAAACCAGAAGGTAGTCACCATGCCGGGTACGATATTCATCCGCGCGCGGAATGGAGGCACAAAAAAATCATGCAGCACATCATTGGAGCGCAGCAACACCTTGACCGGCTTGCCAAGCGGCAGATGAACCTCACCGCTGTTAATGATCACATTATCGTGCCCGGCCGGATCCTTGGGGTCAATGCCGAACGGATTGCTGGTGCTGATCAGGTTGACATTGGTTACACCCAGCTTTCCGCCGGGGCCGGGAAAGCGAAAGCGCCACTGCCACTGCTGGCCAAGTATTTCCAGCACCTGCGCATCCGGCGGCGCCTTGACATAATCGGCATACACGAACAGGCCCGGGGCCAGCAAGCCGACAATACCTATCGACGTTGCGATGATCAGCCATCTTTCCAGCTTCTTGTTCTCAGGCTGATAAGCAGCCCTGTGGCCGGAATGGGCGTCCATTGGTGCTGCATTTCCTGGCTTGTGGCGAAATTTCACCACCGCATAAGCGAGGAAAAAATTGATGACAACGAAGAAGAATCCTGTGATCACCAGCGTGATCAGCAAGGTATGGTCCATGCGGTCCCAATTGGATGCCAGCGGCGTCAACCACCAGGGACTGATGAGGTGGAACAATAGCGAGGCGACGACAATCACGATGAGTGCTATGACCATGGCCATATCTATCCTCTTCTCCGCAAACAAGGTAGCGGGATGTCATGCATAAGCAAGCGAAAGACGAACTGTCTTTCGCTTACAGGGAGTAATTTTTAATTGTGCAGCCAGAGCGGCGATTAATCGTCCGACCTGTATCTTTCCAGTTGCCTGTACATGACTGCGGCAGTCATACCGAACAGGATGTGGCTCAGCATCACTACGCCGTTTTGCATTTCGGCAAACCAGGGATAGAAACTCACCATGCCGTAGAAATTGAATGCATACAGCAGCAGGCCGAATATGGCACCGGTTAGCAAGGACATGCGTATGCTGGAGTCAAGATGGAATGGCGCGATGATCGCAGCCAGAATGGCGCCAAAGATGGCACCCAGTACATAGTGGATAGCCAAGGCAGCGATAACCACGCCCATACTGAAAGTGGTCGATTGCAATACGTCCGGCCCCATCAGTATCGCGGCGACAAGATGCGAGGCAGCCCAGGGACTGACATTGATAATGACTGTCGACCAGAACAATTCCATCACCATGACCACAGCACCGGCGACAAAGCCGGACACCGCCGCCGCAGTCCAATCAGGAGTGCGGGCGACATAATGATGGGAATGCATGCGAAGTTCCATAGCTGTCTCCTAAAAAGCGGAATAATAATTTTTCGGCTTGATATGGACGTGCAACAAAGCTTGCGCCAAACAAAGATTAGCTGTGTCGTACGGGCGTCGGTTGAGAGGCATGCCGTCAGATACGTTCAGGTACTGTCGGGCAACTGTGGGCGCCAGGAAAGCCGTAGTGAATTCAGTTTAGGATAAATTTTGCCACATGCAAAGCGGGCAATTCTGCTGCAGTGCGCCAAAGCGCGACAGGCGCCAGCAGGCGGTACAGCCAACTGATGCGGCCAGCCTATCGATGAGAAGTCATCAATAGGCTGGCCGCGGTTTGATCGCAAAAGCTAGCGCTCAGGCAGCAAACAAATGAAGACCTGAGCCGGTTTGCGGCATTGCAGGAAAGACTTGCGCCAGGTGATTGTCCGGCAAGCGCAGATGCCTCTCGCAGACCTGCGCCAATACGGAGCGGAAATCGGTGGTCACCGGCACATCCCGCCCCTCGTACAATTGTGCATTGGCGAGGCCGCGCCAGTCTCCATAGACTTTGCCGCCGGCGATATTGCCACCCAGGACCCACATCACGTTGCCATGCCCGTGGTCGGTGCCGCCATTGCCGTTTTGCTTTACGGTACGGCCAAATTCCGACATCACTACTATCGTGGTGTCGTCAAACATGGGGCCAAGCTTGCGGGCCAGAATGGCCAAGCCCTGCCCCAGCGGGCTGAGTCTGTTGGCTAGCTGGCCTTTTGCCGAACCCTGGTTGGCATGCGTATCCCAACCGCCCAGTGCCATGAAGGCTATCTGTATCTTGGGGTCGTTGCGCATCAATGTTGCCAGCCGCGACGCATCGTCGGGGAATCCATTTGGTAGTGGAGCGCCGCCGTTTGCCATCTGCATTTCATTGTCCATCGACGCCGACATCATCTCTTTATGGGCTGACTTTGAGTCTTCAAAGGCGCGCGCATACTTTTCATTGCCCTGATATAGCTGATCAAAGGCGCTACCCACCTGCGGCCTGTCCAGCACATTGGCCCGGGTACCCGCTGCGCCTGCGGCAAGATTGGTCGCAGGCGCGCTGCCGGTCAGAATGCGCGGCATCACAGGGCCTATGCTGATGGCACGGGTTGGCGTCAGGGTGCCGGGTAAATTACCCAGTAGGCGGTTCATCCAGCCATCCTGCGTGCTCTTGCGGCCGGGAGTGGCCGACTCCAGATAGTCTTGCGCATCAAAATGTGAACGCGTTGCATCGGGAGAGCCGCTGGCATGCACGAAGGCCAGTTTCTTTTGCTGCCACAAGGGCTGCAAATCGACCAGCGCCGGATGCATGCCGAAATACCCATCCAGGTCCAATGCACCATTGTCCTGCCCGGGTCTGCCCAGCGCGATCGTCGGACGCAAGCGCAGGTAGTCGGCATCGCCATAGGGCGCCACGACGTTCAAGCCATCTACGGCGCCGCGCAGCATGATGACAATCATTTTTTTGCCGTTGTCGGCAGTTTCCGTATTACTGATTGCCCAGGCCTGGCGGCCCACCGGTGTCGCCAGCCCCGCTCCGACCGCGCATGACAACAAGAAATTTCTGCGTTTCATCTTATTTCTCCAGGAAAATCAGTGTTGCATGAAGTCAGGACTACCCAGCAGCATCGCGGCCCGCAAAGCTTCAGGGTTATTGGCAATGACGTCGCGCGTGCGGGTGGAAATCACCGTCCCTAAGGCTGCCATCAAATTTTGCGAATTCAGCGGCGGCATTGCTTGTGCATTCGGCTTGTCCGGCCCATCTGCCTGTTTTTCCAGTTGGCGCTTGCCCATCTTGTCACCTTCATCCACTGCCTTGTTCAAAGGCAGGCGGCCGGTTGCCATTGCGGTAGCGAAATTGATGCGGCGGGTCAGCGCATCCGGGTTCATCCACGCGGCCTCGGTGTTCTTGTAGCCGTCGGGAGTTTGGCATCCATACAAAGGCATGCCAAGCTGGGACAACGTGCCCAGCAAAGGCCGGATGTTGGTCACCGGCATTTCAGCAGCACGCGCAGCTGAAATGACGAATTGATAAGGAGTTTTGTATTTGGCGGCGAGTACGCTGTCATCCATGAACTCAGGGCTCTTGAACAGCGTCTCCAGTACGGCACGTATATTGCCGCCGGACTCCAGGTAGCGCTTGGACATCCTGTCCACCAGCGCAGCGGGAGGATTGTCCTGCACAAAGTATTGCGCCAATTGATAACTCAGATGGTGCGCAGTGGCAGGGTGCATGGCCAGCACATCCAGTGCGAACTCGCCCTCGCGCTGGCCCTGGGCGTTTATGTGCCTGCCCATCCACTCTTTGCTGCCATTGTCGTGCCGGTCTGCATCAAACTGGAAAGTGCGATTATTGCGTATCAGATCTCGCGGTTCGAAAGTCCAGCCGGTCAGCATGCGGGCCAGTTCAGTCACGTCTTTCTGGGTGTAGCCGCCATCCACACCCAGGGTGTGCAGTTCCATCACTTCGCGCGCAAAATTTTCGTTCAGGCCATTGGCTTTTGCCTTCACTCCCTGCGCAGCGTTCCTGCGAAATCCACGGGGCTGATAATCGGCCGACGTAGACAGCCAGTTGTCCAGATAGAACAGCATCGCCGGGTGCTTGGCGGTAGCGCCCAGCAAGTCACGGAAATTGCCGAAGACGTAAGGACGTATCGCATCTCTTTCATAACTGGCGACCAATGCCCTGTCCAGGCCCTTGCCGGAAAAAACATTGAAATGGTTGAACCAGAAGTCCACCATGACCTCTTCCAGCTGGCGCGGGCTGTCTATTGCGCGTGCAATGCGCGCCTCTGCGGTTTGCTCCACGATGCGGCCTATCAGTTCACGGCGCTTTTTCTTGGCTTCGTCGCTGTCATCCTTGGTCAGCTTGAGCGCAGCCTGGTATTCATACAGTACCTGCCCGGCGCTTTCATCCTGCACATCCAAAGCTTTCAGCCGACTGTTCAAGCTAGCGGGCAAAGGAAGGGAGGACGGATTCAATTGCTGCTGGATGTAGCGGTCCACGCCCATTTGCTGCACACGTTGTATATCACCGGGCTTGGGTCCGTAGCCAAGGCGATTAAGAACATGTACAGCTTGTTGTTCAGGAGTTAATTCCGCTGCTTGGGATGGCAAAGCAGTGACGGCAGCAATGCTGCTGACGGTACCAACAGCACCGATAAGTGCAAGGATCCGCCTGGTGGCGAGCTTCATGATGAGCCTCTGATTATTATTAAAGTAAAACGGCTATGAGAAAAACCATCAACATCGATTCATCAATATCAACATCGGAATCGGTTTCTTTCATATTCTGCCGCCGCAAGCCGGCGCACAAGTAACATATGGTAAATAATCAGCCGAATTTGCAACAAGGGATGTTTAGTTGCGTTGCAAAACGACCAGAAAGCCGTACAGATCCGCGCCGTCATCCTGGCGTATGACCCGGCTGTCCATTTTTTTGATGATAAAGCCGTGCCGCTCCGCCATTCTTTGCAGGTAAGCCGAAGAATGGGCAAAGCGCAAGCTGGGTCGCAGGACGATCTCTTCCTGTTCAGACTCTTCGACGGAAAATGCAAATAGCCCGTCGCTGCGCAGCGCTGCGCGTGCCGCCGCAAAAATGCCAGCTAGGTCACCCACATAGACAAATACGTCGGCGGCCAGCACCACATCGCAGCTCTCAGGTTTGTCGCTCAAGAACTGGTTTATTTCGGCACATGCCAGAGTGTCATACACATTCCTGGCGGCCGCCTGCTGCAGCATGTTCGGCGACAGGTCTACCCCAATCAGCTTCCGGGAAAACGGCTTCAGCAAGGTTCCGCACAGACCGGTGCCGCAACCGAGGTCGACTATATCCAGCGTTCCCGCGAGACTCGGAGCCTTCAGCCCTTCCCTCAGCATGTCCACCAGCAAAGCCGGAGTACGGTATTGCAAGCCTTCCAGCAAATGCAGGTCAAAATGCTCTGCATACTGGTCAAACAATTCTTTCACGTATGAGGCAGGAGAGCTTGCAGGAGCTGCAATGACACCCAGGGCAGCCAAAGCATAGTCAACCTGTTCGGCATCCGCGCCCTGCTCACGTGCATGCAGGTAGGCAGATTTCGCCTCTTCTGTCCGCCCCAGTGCGCGCAGGCTATTGGCTCGATACAGGTGAGCATTCGCAAAGTCCGGGCGCAGGCGCAGCGCTTCATCGTAGTTTTCCAGCGCCTGCTGGAAGAGCTGCGATTTTTGCAGTGCCATGCCGCGATTGCACCAGGCATCGGCATATGCAGGGTAAGCTTGTATCAGCGAGGAATAGGTCGCGATGGCTGCTTCAAAGTCATGCAGCGCATGCTGTGCGATACCGAGGTTATTGCAGGCGTCGGCAAACGCCGGATTCAGCCGCAAGGCATGCTGGTAAGCCGCAATTGCTGCTTCGTTACGGCCTAACTTGTGCAGGACGATGCCCTGGTTATTATAGGCTTCGGCATAATCCGGTTTCAGCGCTATCGCCTGCCGGTAGTCTTCCAAAGCTTCTTCATAGCGCGACAGATTGCGCAGTGCATTGCCGCGGTTATTCAGCGCCAGTACGTAATCAGGCTTGATATGTAGCGCCTTGTCGTAGCTGGCCAGCGCCTCTTCCGGCCGCTGCAGATCCTGCAGAACCGCACCGGCATTGCAATAGGCTGCTGCCTGGTTGGGGTTGATCTGTATGGCCCTGCTGATCAGATCCAGAGCCAGTTCCGAGCGTCCGGTTTGCCGGGCCAGCACACCTAATAGATGCATCGCATCAAAATTGGATGCATCCATTTGCAGCACCTGCAAGTACAGGCTCTCAGCATGGCCGTATTTGCCCTGCTGCTGCAAGCCGACCGCCTGCTGTAATAAAGAAGTAATTCGTGCCGTATCCAAATGCATCACCCGCGCGTAAAGACCGCATCTTACTAGAGGACGGATGAACTTGACAGCCTGGCGGGAATCGGTAAAAGTGTTGCATACAGTTCAATGGCAAATCAATAACTTCGTAAGCGTCGGGCCAATGAAGAACGGCGGCCGAGATCGCATTTCCTGCCATGGACGATTACCCGGAAAAGGCATATGCAAGCATTGAAGTCCTTTGATCTGCGCGAGTTGCCGGCAGATTTTTACGAAGATCCCTACCCGTACTACGCGGCGCTACGCGAGCATGAGCCGGTCAGGCCTATGCCGGACGGCTCTTTCCTGTTGACCCGGTATGCGGATATCCAGGCGGTCTATAAAGACACTAAAACCTTCAGCTCCGACAAAAAAATAGAGTTCAAACCGCGTTATGGCGATTCGCTGCTGTACCAGCATCACACCACCAGCCTGGTATTCAATGATCCGCCTTTGCATACGCGCGTACGGAGGCTGATCATGGGCGGCCTGACGCCTGCGGCAATGGCAGAGACAGAACCCGGGCTGGTGACATTGGTAGGTGATCTGCTGGATCGGATGGAACACAAACAGGACGTTGATCTGATCACCGATTTTGCGTCCGCCATACCGGTTGAGATCATCGGTAACTTGCTTGGTGTGCCGCATCACGAACGTGAACCTCTGCGCGCCTGGTCGCTTGCGATCCTGGGCGCGCTGGAGCCGAGCATTACGCCGGAGTTCTTTGACTACGCCAATCGCAGCCTGAGCGATTTTCTCGACTATCTGAAAGTCCTCGTCGCAGAGCGCCGGCTGTACCCCGGCGATCCGCACAAGGATATGCTGACCCGCCTGATACAGGGCGAAGCCGATGGTGAAAAACTGACCGAGCAGGAATTGCTGCAAAACTGTGTCTTCCTGCTCAATGCCGGCCACGAAACGACAACCAATCTGATCGGCAATGGCTTGTATGCGCTGCTGGAGTGGCCGCAGGAAAAACAAAGATTACTGGCGACCCCTGCCTTAATCCATACTGCGATAGAAGAATTCCTGCGCTTTGAAAGCTCCAACCAGCTCGGCAATCGCATCACGACGGCGGCCACCGTCATTGGCGGCGTTGAAATTCCTGCCGGCAGCAGGATTAGCGTCTGCATAGGCGCTGCCAACCGTGACTCTGCGCACTTCCCTGATCCTGATACCCTGGATATATCGCGCTCGCCGAACCGCCACCTGGCTTTTGCGTCCGGCATACACCAATGCGCCGGCATGTTCCTGGCAAGGCTGGAAGCCCGCGTCGCCATAGCTGCCTTCCTGGCACGCTTTCCGCACTACACCTTAGCGGGCAAAGCCGTTCGCGGCGGACGAGCCCGTTTCCGCGGTTTCCTGTCCATCCCTTGCAGACTCAAACCTGATTAAAATCAAAATACAAAGCCAACAATAAAACCAAGCCGGAGACTCCATGCAAGCGAACACTCAAACAATTTCCATAAAATACCGCGATATCGCGATTACCGCTTTGCTGGCATTTTTCTGTGTCGGCGCGCAAGCGCAGATCCGCATAGGCGTGACCATTTCATCCACTGGCCCCGCAGCATCGCTGGGCATCCCCGAGAAAAACGCCATTGCGATGCTGCCCAAGGAAATCGCAGGCAACAAGGTGGAATATATCGTGCTGGATGACGCGTCGGATACTACGCAGACGGTGACCAATACCCGCAAGCTGATCTCGGAAGAAAAAGTCGATGCCATCATAGGCTCAACGACAACACCGAATTCGCTGGCCATGCTACCGGTCTTGGGCGAAGGAAAAACCGCCGCCATCAGCCTGGCATCGAGCAACCGCATCATAGAACCCATGGATGCCAATCGTGCGTGGATGTTCAAGACGCCACAAACAGATACGATGATGGCAATCGCCATCGCCGAGGACATGAGCCGGGCTGGCGTAAAAAGCATGGGCTTTATCGGTTTTTCGGATGCGCTGGGAGAAGCCTTCCTGGCGGAGGTCAGCAAGTATGCTGAATTGAAGAAGATCAAGGTCGCCGTCGTTGAGCGTTATAGCCGCAATGATAGCAGCGTGGTCGGTCAGGTGCTGAAACTGATGTCGGCCAATCCGGATGCTATCGTCGTCGGCGCCTCCGGCACTCCGGCAGCACTGCCGCCCAAGACCCTGGTAGAACGTGGCTATAAAGGCCGCATCTATCATAATCATGGGGTCGCCAACAGTGATTTCCTACGCGTCTGCGGCAAGGATTGCGAATTGACCTTCCTGCCGACCGGCCCAGTCATGGTCGCGAAACAGTTGCCGGACTCCAGCCCGGTTAAAAAAGCGGCACTGGATTTTTCCAATAAGTTTGAAGCTGCTTATGGCGCCGGCAGCCTGGCCGCTTTCGCATCCTATGCATGGGATGCAGGCTTGCTGCTGCAGAATACGATACCGCTTGCGCTGAAGCGGGCCAAACCGGGCACGCTGGAGTTCCGCGCGGCCTTGCGCGATGCGCTGGAAAATATCAAGGGCCTGCCCACCACAAACGGAGTGGTCAATATGAGCAAGAACGACCACCTGGGGCTGGACCAGAGGGCGCGCGTGATGGTGCAGATCAAGAATGGCAAGTGGAGCTATTTTTCTGAATAGGGTCGGCCTTGGCGGTAGCCAAGCCAGGCTCAGGCATCTGCGCTACACTTAAATTTTATTGTACGGTTCAGCATGATACAAATACGCGAAATCGACCACCTGGTCTTGCGGGTCAAGGACCAGAACAAAATGATTCAATTCTATTGTGAGGCACTGGGTTGCCGCATAGAGCGCCGCCAGGATGAAATCGGCCTGGTCCAGCTGCGTGCCGGCAGTTCGCTGCTGGATTTGGTCACCATAGACGGCAAACTGGGTAGACCCGGCGGTGCCGCGCCAGGCAAGGAAGGCCGCAACATGGACCATTTCTGCTTCCGCATTGAAGCCTATGATGAGGACGCAATACGCTCGCATCTCGCCCGCTTCGGCGTTGAACTCGGCGATGTGGGGTCGCGTTATGGCGCCGAGGGAGA
This sequence comes from Parundibacterium terreum, assembly GCF_014636315.1. Taxonomy (GTDB): domain Bacteria; phylum Pseudomonadota; class Gammaproteobacteria; order Burkholderiales; family Burkholderiaceae_D; genus Undibacterium; species Undibacterium terreum. The sequence goes on from NZ_BMED01000001.1 coordinate 362,546, forward strand.
AGGCCCCTCCATCTACATCAATGACCCGGAAGGAAATACGGTGGAACTGAAGGGAGCTCCCTGGCCCGCGAATTAAACTGCAGCCTGGCCTAAAAAGATGCCGTGCGACAGTGCGGGCCTGGGGACCTTCAGTTCTACCCGTTTAGATAATCTGGCCAACCATCTTGCCAACCCTCAGAACTGGGCGGAACCGCCGCCTCCGCCTATACTGCCGCCCATGCCGCCCTTCCTTCCGCCGCCGCGTTTCGGCGCATCGCCACCGGATTTTTCATGATTTATTTGGGGGCCATCCGTCTGGCGGCGCAATTGCTCAGCCAGGAAGCCCTGTGCGATCTGCCGCTGATTATCATCCAGCGCGTCATTCACGGTCAGCCATAGCTCTCTCAACTGCCGCGCTTCCTGCTCGGACATGTCTTCTTCTGCATCGACTAGTCTTGCCATATCGCGCAGTTCGCCGCCACTTTGATCCATCCTCTGCCCTATTTCAGCCTGTAAGCGATCACGACGGAGTTCTCGGGTGTGCAGGATATTATTGGTCTTGGCCTCGGTCTGCTGCCACAAAGTCTGTTGATTCGGGTTGAGGTTCAGGGCCTTCTTGATTTCTGCCATGCGAGGCACAAGGCTTTCCAGTTTCAGGTCCATGACTGAGACGGCATGCGCCGAACCGGCAAATGCACAGGCGAGCGCGACTGTAATCGAAGAAATGTATTTGCGTGCGATGAGTTTCATGGTCCACTTTCGTTGTAGATTGTTGAGGACGCCGCATGCCGATCATGAAGATACTGCTCCAGACGGTGAAATGCAGACCCCTACCCGTTCATCCAAAAAAAATGCCTACGTAGTATCTACGTAGGCAAACTCACTGTCGCAGTGAGATGAAGGAGCATGCAATGAAGCTGTTGACAATATATCTCCGGCCCTTCGTCTCACTGAGGCTTATTACAAATTATTACCAACTGGTACTTGGCGGATACAGAGTATAAGAGAAGCTTTACGCCGGTCTTTACACGAATCTTTACATCCAAAGAAAAAGCCGGCTTGAAGCCGGCTCGCAAACACCAGATGAAGGGGGCTTACATCTTCCCTTCGGCGCTGTTCAAAGGCCGCGCCTTGGCCTTCACCTCAACGGTTTCGCGCTTTTTATCCTTGCCTTCTATGATCAGAGTCAGCGGCACGATATCCCCTTCCTTGACCTGCACCTTCAAGCCCATCAGCATCACGTGGTAGCTGCCTGGCTTGAGCTCTATCTCCTTGCCGGCCGGGAGCTCCAGATCGGGAACCGCCCGCATCTTCATGACGTTATTGTCCATCTTCATCTGATGGACTTCTGCCGTTGCCGCTGCCGAAGTTTGCACTTCGACCAAGCGGGAATCCTGAGGCACCTGTATTTTCATGAAGGCGCCGGTTGCTTTTTGCTGAGGTACTGTCGCCCTCACCCAGGCATCCTTTACCAGCACTTCCGCATGCGCTCCCAGGGAGGACGCCAACAAACTACCTGCTACCAGAAATTTCAAACCTGTTTTCATAGGAATCTTCTCAGTCAAGACAATTCAGTGCATCAAACATGTGCGACGTAATCGGAAATGCCCTGCATGCGCTGCAAGGCCTCCAGCAAAAGCGCCGGATCGCCGGACGCCAGCTTTTTACTATCCGAAAGGGTCTGGCGAAACGCGCGGGCGCCGACCAGCCCCGTCATCAAGCCCAGCATATGGCGAGTGATGCTATTGAGCTTCAGACCGCCACCGGCCTTGCTTTTGCCATGTTTTTCCAGTTGCGAACTGATGTAAGGCAGCATTGCTTCTATCACTTCGCGCCTTGATTTATATGGTGTTTCATCACCATAGTAGCGGCTGTCGAACTGCGACATGATGTAAGGATTATGATAGGCCTCACGCCCGAGCATTACGCCATCCAGATGCTGCAAATGCAGATCTATCTCTTCCAGCGTCTTGATGCCGCCGTTGATGATGATCTCCAGTTGCGGAAAATCCTTCTTCAACTGATAAGCGTAGTCATACTTCAGCGGTGGCACTTCGCGGTTTTCCTTGGGGCTGAGGCCCTTCAGGATCGCATTGCGCGCATGCACGATGAAGGTATTGCAACCTGCATCAGCGATCTGCCCGACAAAATCGCGCACGAAATCATAGGATTCGACGTCATCAATACCTATACGGTGCTTGACAGTGACATCCACCTGCACGGCATCCTTCATCGCCTTGACGCAATCGGCAACCAGCGTCGGTTCGGCCATCAGGCAGGCACCGAATGCGCCTTTTTGCACTCTCTCCGAGGGGCAGCCGCAATTCAGGTTGATCTCGTCATAGCCCCATTGCTCGCCCAGCTTTGCGCTTTTTGCCAGGTCGGTCGGTTCGCTGCCGCCCAGTTGCAGGGCAACCGGATGCTCTTCGTCGTTGAAGTCCAGATGACGCGGCACGTCGCCGTGCAGCAAGGCACCGGTGGTCACCATCTCGGTATAGAGCCAGCTATGGCGGGTAATCTGGCGATGGAACTGGCGACAGTGTCGGTCAGTCCAGTCCATCATGGGGGCCACCGATAAGCGGCGGGAGGGTAATGCGGTCGATTTCACGGATAAAGGGGATGGCAAATCAAAATTCTGGAATCCGCTATTGTACCGCGTCGGGCTATGATATGCCCCTGCCACCCCTGCCGGGTTCAGCCCGGCGGTACCGGTAGATCAGAAAAAACAACATTTATATAATTAATCAAGCTCAGGCAACCTAGTTTTCTCGCGCCTGTAGCCGCCGTAGTGGCCGTCCAGGAGCGCCAGCTCTCTTCTGAGATCTGCTATTTCAAATCAAACCAGCTTGAATTTTGACGATTCTGTACCGCCATTCATGCAGACTGTCGCAAGCCGATAGATAAGTGCAGGTGCTTTCTTTACAGTGCAAGCATACCAAACCGCATTGCATGGGAGCCCGTCATGAATATCACTATCTTTAGCAAAGCCCTGCTGCTGATCAGCCTGCTGGCCGCGGCATCCTATACCGTGGGATCCCATGCGCTGGCAACTGGTGAAACATCTTCCGCGCGCCCTTCCGGTATCACTTACCCCGCTGAGCAACCGGTCGATGCACATATACAAACCGTCATCGTCAGCGCAAAGCGCCTGACACCGGCTGAAAAAACCAAGATGGACGAAATAGAAAACCTGCTTTCTACGCAAAATGCGCTGGTGCCGAAAAAACACGGCAGGATACTCACTTAGGGCATTGTCAGGAAGACACAACAAAGAACTCAGCCTTGCCGCTCTGATATACACTGGCAAGCTGCAAAAATACTGCAATTTATAAAAATATCATCATGAATCCGAACACTGCCCAATCCTTAGAGCGCGCTGCTAATAATTTCAAGCATGGGGTACGCATCGCCTTTGACAAAACCCTAGCCTGGGTTACCAAGTTGTCCTGGTGGAAATTTTTCCTGTTCGCGATACTGGCAATGCTGGCGGGAGCCATTCTGCAGGACACCTTGTTTTCGGCAGAAGAGAATATCGTCGTCACCAAAAAGAAAACCGATAAAAAAACCGGTAAGACCAAGGCCAAGTCGATCACCGATGGCGACACCAATGTGGAAATCGATGGCACAGGCATCTACATCCGCAAGAACAAGGGTGACGGCAAGAACAAGCAGATAGAAATTGATGAGAATGGCGTGCGAGTCAAAAACGGCGACGAAAGTGACGTCAATGTTGCCAGCACTGCGCCCGTAGCCCCGCCGGCCAACAGCGAAAGCGGCGTACCTCCGGTGCCTCCAGTACAACCTGCTCCGCCGATGTCCATCCCCAAGGAAGGCGACGACATTCATATCAAGCTTCCGCCGGAGGTAGCGCAAGTCATCAGCAATGAAATCGAAGATGCTGTGGCCGATGCCGCCGACGAAGAAGTTAAAAGCTACAAGAAAAAATCTTCCAAATGGTTCGGCAACTTTGTGATTTTGCTGGTGGTTGGCTTGTTCGGCATGAAAGCCCTGCTGGGCGGCAAAGCCAGGGCGGAAGAAAATGCCAAGGTCGCCAATGCGGCAGCGGAACGGGAATCCTTGCTGAGGCAGGTCAGCGAAGCGCAAATGCAGATGATGCAGGCACAGGTGGAGCCACACTTCTTGTTCAATACGCTGGCATCGGTAGAGCATCTGATAGAAACAGACCCTCCACGCGCCGCAGCCATGCAGCGCAATCTGATCCAATACCTGCGCGCCGTCCTGCCTCAAATGCGGGAAAACGCCTCTATCACCAATCTGGGCCGCGAAGCCGATATGGTCAAATCCTATCTCGATCTGCTGAAAATGCGTATGGAAGAAAGGCTGGAAGTGGATTTCAATATGCCGGAAGGCCTGCGTAGCGCCTCCTTCCCGCCGATGATGCTGCAATCCCTGGTGGAAAATGCGATCAAGCACGGCCTGGAAGTAAAGGCGGAAGGCGGCACGCTGCGCTTCCATGCCGAAGTAGCGCATAACAAGCTGCGCGTTTCTGTCACCGATAATGGGCTGGGCTTCGGTGCAGTACCGAGCAACGGCACCGGGCTCGGATTACAGAATATCCGCGAGCGCCTGAAGCTTTTGTATAAAGAAAAAGGCCAAATGATCATTACACCTAATCAACCCAGCGGAGTTTGCGTTACTATAGAGATTCCTTATGAATTAGCCAACTAATCAAACCTTAACGCTACTATGCCAACTGCAATACTTGCTGATGACGAAAGATTGATGCGCGACCAGTTGAAGTCGCGCCTGGAACAGGTCTGGCCCGAGCTTGAAATACTGGAAGAAGCCAAGAATGGTGAAGAAGCCGTGCAACTGGTGGAAACCCATCAACCTGATTTTGCTTTCCTGGATATCCGCATGCCGGTGAAAACAGGCCTGGAAGCAGCAAAGGAAATCGGCACCAAAGCACATATCGTCTTCATCACCGCTTACGACCAGTACGCCATCCAGGCATTTGATCATGGCGCGGTTGATTATGTGCTGAAGCCCGCCGACGTGGAGCGCCTGCAAAAAACCGTGGAACGCCTGAAGGCGCGCCTGGTCAGCCAGGCCCAGCCTAATGATATGAGCAATATGCTGGCCCAACTGGCCAAGCAGATGGGCATAGGCGGCAAACCGAATTATCTGCAGTGGATACAGGCGTCGATAGGCCAGGAACTGCGTCTGATACCGGTAGAGGAAATCCTGTTCTTCCAGTCTGACGAGAAATATACCCGCGTACAAACAGCCACCTACGAGGCACTGATCCGCAAACCGGTGCGCGATTTGGCCGAGGAACTGGACCCTGCCTTGTTCTGGCAAATCCACAGGGCGACGCTGGTCAACGCAAAAGCCATTTCCGGTGTGGTGCGCGATCTGCGCGGCCGCCATCTGGTGCAAATTAAAGGCCTGACAGAAAAGCTGGAAGTCAGCCGCAGCTTCGTTCATCTGTTCAAGCAAATGTAAAACCCTGCCTCCAGGCTAAAAGCTCACCAAAGTCCCGTTCACGGGACTTTTTTTTATGCCTGAATGCTTGGAATTTGAACTAAATGCCGTCTTTTTGCATTGCCACAAGAAAATTTATTTACATGAGACAAATATATCAGGCATTATTTATAGAGAAGGGGTCGCGCTGCAAGCAGATTACTGCAGTGCAAAACAGTGTTACTACAATACCCGCGTATTAGTTTGAACTATATAGAGTGAATCGGCTCTCAGCATCTGCAATCCGGTAAATCTGTCTTTATAAAAAATAAAATCAACCTCCAATACAAAGGAATCAAGCATGCGTCGTTCATTGATTGCAACTGCAGTACTGGCCTTATGTTATGCCTCCCTGCCCGCCGCGGCACTTGCTGCGCCGAATGACAGCGCCGCGCCGGCTTCCGTGTCATCCAGCAGCGCGCGCACCTCGGGTATCGATTTGCAATGGCTGGACAAGAGCGTTCGCCCGCAGGACGATTTTTTCCGTTACATGTCCGGCAAGTGGCTGGACAGCGCCGCCATCCCCGCTGACCGCGCGCGTTACGGTGCCTTCGATCAGTTGCGCGATCTGTCGGAAAAACAATCCTTTGACATCATCAGTGACCTCGCTCGCAACGACAGCCTGGCTGCCGGCTCCAATCAAAAGAAAATCGCCGACCTGTTCAACAGCTTCATGGACGAGAGCCGCGCCGATTCTTTGGACATCAAACCGCTGCAATCGGAATTTGCCTATATAGATACATTGACCAAGAAAAACCAGTTGCCTGCCATGATGGCCAAGCTGGCCAAACTGGGTATTTCCATTCCCGTGCAAAGCGGCATAGGCCAGGATGGGCGTGACGCCAGCCGTTATGCAGTTCATTTTAGCCAGGGCGGCCTGACCCTGCCGGACCGTGACTACTATCTGAAAGACGACGATGCCAAGCTGAAAGGCTTCCGCGACGCTTATGTGCAGCACATGAAAAAAATGCTGGAGATGAGCGGGCAGGCAAACGCAGACAAGACTGCTGCCGCTATCCTGGCGCTAGAGACCGAACTGGCGAAGATACAATGGACCAAGGTGGAAAACCGCAACCCGGTCAGTACCTACAACAAGACAGAAGTCGCCAAACTTCCTCAGATGCTGGCTGATTTTGACTGGACCGGCTTTTTAAATGAAAGCGGCGTCAATGGCAACGCCGACTACGTGATCGTGCGCCAGCCTAGTTTTATCAGCGGCTTGAGCAAGGTGCTGGAGAACACTCCGGTGGACGTATGGAAAACCTATTTCAAATGGCATGTGTTGAATACCTATGCACCCTTCCTGAGTAAGCGCTTTGTTGATGAAGACTTCGCATTCAGCAGCGTTACGCTGCGCGGCATACCGGAGATGCAGCCTCGCTGGAAGCGCGGTGTAAGCCGCGTAGAAGAGTCGATGTCACAGGCGCTGGGTCAGTTGTATGTGGAAAAACACTTCCCGGCTGAAAACAAGGCCCGCATGCAGCAACTGGTCGGCAACCTGCTGGTCGCGTACAAGCAAAGCATAGAAACCCTGAGCTGGATGAGCCCGGAAACAAAGAAAGAAGCGCTCGCTAAGCTGGCAGCCTTTACGCCTAAGATTGGTTATCCGGATAAATGGCGTGACTACAGCAAGCTTGTCATTGCCAAGGATGACCTGGTCGGCAACGTCATACGTTCCCGCGAATTCGAAAACCAGCGCCAGCTGGACAAGCTCGGCAAGCCGGTGGATCGCAGCGAATGGGGCATGAGCCCGCAAACGGTCAATGCCTATTACAACTCCCGCTTGAACGAAATCGTCTTCCCGGCTGCTATCCTGCGTCCGCCCTTCTTCAATCCAGAAGCCGATGATGCAGTCAATTACGGCGGCATAGGTGCGGTGATCGGTCATGAAATCAGCCACGGCTTTGATGATTCCGGCAGCCAGTCCGACGGTACCGGTAATCTGCGCGACTGGTGGACCAAGGACGATAAGACCAATTTCAGCAAATTGACCAATGCGCTGGTAGCTCAGTACAACGCCTATAGCCCTATTCCCGGCTATCACGTCAACGGCGCACTGACTCTGGGCGAAAATATTGCCGACAACTCCGGTCTGGCGATCGCCTACAAAGCCTATCAGATCTCATTGGGCGGCAAGCCTGCGCCTGTCATAGACGGCTTCACCGGCGACCAGCGCCTGTTCATGGGCTGGGCACAGGTGTGGCGCGGCAAGGCACGCGATGCGGAAACCATACGCCTGATTAATACGGACCCTCACTCCCCTGCCATGTTCCGCGGCAATGGTCCGCTGACCAATGTGCCGGGTTTCTATTCCGCTTTTGGCGTCAAGGAAGGTGACAAGATGTTTGTGCCTGAAGATAAACGTACGATCATCTGGTAATAAATAAGTAATTAGCAGGTAATAAGCAGGCGGGACATTCATGAAGGATGGCCCGCCCTTCTTGCGCTCAGCTTACTGTACGCGCTCCCGCAAATTCTTCAACAACGCGGGCAAAAGTTTTACGCCGGCATCATGTTCCATCCCACGCTCCAACAAGGCAATTGCCTGCTCGGTTTTTCCTGTTAATTGCAACACATTGCTCAGCTCCATAAGGCTGCGCTCAAAAATAGCTCTATGGCTAGCTGCCGCTTGCGTGTGCATGGCAAGCTCCGTATCTCCCGACAATAGCGTTCCCCGGTAAATGTGCAAAAGCTGCGCCCCCAAGCGTTCGGCAGTTTCCGCTGACTCCGCAACAGCAGTTTGCTCTGCCAGCTTTTCCAGCGCCCAGATATCCAGCCAGCAAAGACCGGGATTCAGCGCCAGCTTGCCCTCGCTCAGCGTGACGGCATCGTCGCGCCGCAACAGCTTGCGTAGCCTGTGCAAAGTTGAATCAAATGAATTTTGTGCGGCATCACCATCGGCATCCGGCCACAAGGCATCCGCCACTTTTTCAGCAGCGATATTTCTGCCACCATGCGCAATCAGAAGCTTCAGAAACTCCAAGGGTTTTTTTTGCGCCTTGTGCGTGAAATGAAGCAGTTCTCCTTCTATGCTGATTTCAAAATTCCCGAGCGCGCGAATTTCAACCGGCCAGGGCCAGTTTGACAAGTCGCATCCGTCCGGTGGATCCAGTTGCCGGGCCCTGATCAGGCGGGTCACATAGACCGCCTCTATGCCAGCGTCCAGCGCCTCGACACATAGAGGAGTGACGAGCTCCGGTATCCATTGCAAGGTATTCAGCAAGCCTTCTTGCCTGGCTTTCAAAAAGGCTTTTTGCAGCAGTTGCCTGCAAGCCGCGCGACGGCCCTGTTGAAGCTGCACATGAGATTCGATCAGCAAGGCATGGAACTCGATCAGGGGACTGTGCATGCCCTGCAGCAGGCAACGCGCCTCGTTGACCGCGTCCGCAGCGGTCTCATATTCTCCTGCAATAGCGCACGCCATCGCAAACGCAAACAAACTATGTGCATAGGTTTTTGCAGACGCAGAGTCCGCATATAAGGCAAGCGCGCGCTGTGCTTCTTTTTTTGCCGCTACAGGATTGCCATGCAATAGAAGACTCCAGGATCTCATCATGTGCATCAGCACCAGGTCCATGCTGCGGCGCGGATCGACAAGACTATCCAGTTCAGCCAGTAGCGCATCCGCCTCTTGCAGATGTCCTGTTGAAAGGCAAGCGTGGATGTAATGGAGCAAGATAGCCGCGTGCAAGAAAAACCGCCTACCTTTAATAGCTCCTTGCTTCATTGCTGCAAACTCAGTCTTCGCAGCAGGATAGTCTGCCGACCATGCGAAATACTGCAAGCGGGACAGGCCAAATATGGTTCGGCTTAATGGGGCAAGTTCCGGCTGCTCAGCCACTGCCCGTACATGCGCCAGCACATCCTCGCAGATAGCGAACTGGCCCCGCCATGCATAGTGCTCGACCAGGCTGGCTGCGACGGAAATCTTGAGCTTGGGCTCCAGGTCCTGGTGCAGCAATATCGTCAGGCGATGCGCGCAATCGCTCAAGGTCTGGCGGTGCGGCTGCCTGAACATGAGCGCCGCCAGCAAGCCGCAATAAGCATTGGCCTGCAACGCGACAGGCAAGTTTTGTCCGCCCTGCTGTAGCAGGTCTTCTATCCTGTCTATCCACGAATCCGCGCCCTGAAAATTCTGCTGCTGATTGACATAGCAATGTAAAATTTCCGAGACGACTGCTATTTGCCACGATGAGCTCTTGCTTGCAACAAAACCTGGATAAGAGCGCTCCAGCAATTGCCTGGCGCGTAGCGGATCAGTATAAAACTCAGTTTTCGCCAGCCAGTACAATAATTCCGGGCTAGCCTCTATCCACGCATAAGGCAAGCCATGAATCCATCGGGCAATGGTTTCAGTCTGAGCTCTGGCTATCAAGCCGTCAGCCTGCTGCAATACGATACGCTCCAGCTCTGAAAACTCTTCCAGCTCGCGATAAAGATCTACGGCAATGCCATATTCTTCACTCTGCTCCATCAATTGAGCCGACGCCTTTTGCAATTGCCTGAGTTCTTCGGCCGGCAGCCCGGCCCTCGCCTTCTTTACTAAAAATTCCCGGAACAATGCATGGAAGCGATATATTTCACCTGGGCCATTGCGTTTGTCAGTGAAAAAATTTTTCCTTGAGAGTTCTTCTACAATCGCTCCCGCGCCCGGATCTTTGGTAATTTCCATTGCCATCTTTCCTGTGTATTGCGGCAGGAATGCCAGGCTGAGCAATATTTTTTGTGACTTTTGCTCTTCGAGCTCGAAAATTTCTTCCGCAAAATAATTAAAGATCGCACCAGGCGAATGCCCTGATGACAAGGGCCAATCCACCCGGTTCCCTGCCCTGCCTCTTTCCAGCAACAGCACCAGTCCAGCAACCCAGCCCAGTGTTTTTTTTGAGAGCCTGGCAACAAGATTCTCATCGCGCACCCCTGCCGTATCGCACAAGCGGGTAATTTCTTCCACGTCAAACCTGAGCTGGCTCCAGTCGACGATACCCAGGCTGCGATTAGCGCGTTCCCTGGCAAGCAAAGAGGGAGCTGGTGTCCTGCTGGTAATGAAAATGCGGGCAAATGAAGGCAGCTCCAGAATGGCGGCCTTGAGGAAATGATCCAGAATATTGCTTGCCGCCTGATGATAATCGTCCAGCACGATGACGCAGGGAGCTGGTAGATATTCGAAGGCGCGCCGAAAATAATTGGAATAAAAAAGAGGCAGGTTGCAGGTCTGCTCGGATGCGAACCTGGGTAGCGTGCCCATGGCCGGCGGGCAAATTTGCCTCAACGCTTCGCTGAAGTAAGAGAAAAAACTGGAAAGATCGCTATCGCTGCGATCGACGTGATACCAGAGCACGGGAGCACCGGCAGCCTCAAGATAGCTGCCGACCAGGGATGTTTTTCCGGCGCCGGGTGGGCCGGAAACCCATATTGCAGCAGCCCCATTCATTTCATCCAGCAACTGAAATAGCCGGGGTCGCTGAAGTATGCCGCTAAAACGCGGCACACTGATTTTGGCATATGCCATGATTTTTCAAAAAGTGGTTTGTTACTGATCGCGGCACAAGCAAATGCAGATTCATGCATCGGCCACCGGTGAGCGACCGATCGATGTCTTCAGCACAATGACTGGCGTATATTGCACGCGCGCTGTTGCTACGGCTGCCCTTCGTATCCGGTTTATTGTTTAAGACAGTCCGCCATGAAGTTTAGTTCACCACATCAGATATGCCAGCGCTGATTGTCCGGCTCTGCTTCAAATCCATAAAAAAGGAGAATTAGTAAGTCATCCGCAAGTTCGCTGCCACTAATGTACACAGGCGGGATCTCTGCAATCTCTGATGTCGTATTGGCAGTTTATTATTTATCTTCATTTTATCTGCGACAAAAATTTATCCGCAACAAGGGAAAGCAAATGCTTCCGTAGTAGCTATCAAATGCAATAGATGTCCTTTAACAAAAATTCTTAGGATAGAAATCATGAAAAAATTTGCCCTGGTCTCGATACTGAGCACACTCTCACTGGTCGCCGTGGCGCAGAATGCATCGACCTCCGATACGGTGACGATCTCCGGCACAGAACGTACAATAAGCCTGCCTAGTCAATATTACAAAATGTGGCCTGTGGAGTTTTATGAATACAAAGGGGCTTACAGCCTCTCAGACGGCAAATCCCTGACCTTGTTCAGCCGGGGACAAAAGATGTATGCCAAAGTGCAGGACCAAGACGCGCACGAAATTGTCGCGACAGCCTCCAACGTATTTGTTGCCCTGGATGAAAAACTGAAAATGCGGATAGATCTGCATGACGACGGCAGCGTAGGCGGAGAATTGCTGATGCTGGTCAAACGTGATGTTGCCGCCGGCAACGGATCCGCAGAACAACTGGTTGCCGTGGCGTTCCGTTGAACGGCGGTAGGATCATGTTCCGGGATGTCCCGGGTCCGCCTTATGATAAAGCAACACGGATCGCAAGGCTTGCCCGCCTTGCGATCTTTACCCAGGAGACACTTTCCGGCAAGGCTGCTCTGCAACGACTTTCTACAAGCAGAAATGAGCGACTCACCTGAAGGCGATGGCGGGAGAAAAGACCTCCGCGCTCGCTATCCCATAAATAAAAAAACGCCGAGAATAAATCTCGGCGCCTTGCAAGTCTTATTGCTCTGACAGAGCCAGAGCCACCCCACTATCTATTCCTGATTTACAGAATCTGTTTCCCTATCCACCAGCCTATCGCAGCAACGAAAGCAGAGGCAGGGATAGTCAAGACCCATGCCCAGACGATATTACCGGCCACTCCCCAGCGCACCGCAGACATTTTCTGAGCGGAACCTACGCCGACAATCGCACCGGTAATCGTATGGGTAGTGGAAACCGGCACGCCCATCGCATTGGCGATGAACAGCGTGATGGCGCCACCCGTTTCGGCGCAGAAGCCACCGACCGGTTTCAGTTTGGTGATCTTCTGGCCCATGGTTTTCACAATGCGCCAGCCGCCAAACAAGGTGCCCATGCCTATCGCCGCGTAGCAAGAAATGATGACCCACCATGGGAGTGCTTCGCCCTGCCCCAGGTAGCCGGAAGCAATCAGCAGCATCCAGATGATGCCCATGGTTTTTTGCGCATCGTTACCGCCGTGACCCAGGCTATACATGGAGGCAGATACCAATTGCAGGCGGCGGAACCATTTATCCACCTTCAGCGGAGTCGATCTGACAAACAGCCAGGATACGATCAGCATCATCAATGAACCGAGTATGAAGCCCAGCAGCGGAGACACAACGATGAAAGTGACGGTTTTGATCAAGCCCTCGGACACCAGCGCGCCGGTACCCGACTTGGCCACAGCCGCGCCAACCAGGCCGCCAATCAGCGCATGGGAGGATGAGGATGGGATACCGAAATACCAGGTGACGAAGTTCCAGAAGATGGCCCCGGTCAAGGCGCCAAAGATCACGTACTGGTCGACAATGGCCGGATCTATCGTGCCCTTGCCGACGGTGGAAGCCACTTTCAGATGAAAGAAGAAAATAGCAACCACGTTGAAAAAGGCGGCCATCGCCACCGCGGTCTGCGGCTTCAATACGCCTGTAGAAACAACTGTGGCAATCGCATTCGCCGCGTCGTGGAAGCCATTCATGAAATCAAATATCAATGCCAGCGCGATCAACAAGACGAGGGCATAAATGCTGATTTGGAGGGTATGCATGGGAATCACTTCTTATTTTGTGCGCTCAAGGCAGTGCAGAGCGCTTACTTATCAATACTTTCGGCCGGATCGGGGAACAGAGATCCGGCCGCATTTGAAACGATGTCGGTAGGCCGGACTATCAGGCGTTTTCGACGATGATGCCTTCAATGATGTTGGCCACGTCTTCACAACGGTCCGTCACTGTTTCCAGGATTTCGTAGATGGCTTTCAGCTTGATCAGATTGCGCACGTCCGGCTCATCTCGGAACAATTTGGACATGGCGGCACGCATGACGTGGTCCGCATCCGATTCCAGCCTGTCGATCTCTTCGCAGATCAGCAGGATTTCACGGGAATTGTCCATATTGTTCAGCAAGGCTACCGCTGCCTTGACCTTTTCTGCGCAACCCAGGCACAGCTCCGCCAAGCGCTTGGCTTCTGGAGTGATCTCGCGGATGTCGTACAGGGAGATAGTCTGGCCGGCATCTTCCAGCAGATCCAGGATATCGTCCATGCGCGTGATCAGCTTATGAATGTCATCCCTGTCCAGCGGCGTGATGAAGGTCTTGTGCAGCAGCTCTATCGTGTTATGAGTAACCGTATCAGCTTGTTTTTCTATGACTTCAATCGCGTGCACGCGATTTTCCAGGTCATCGAAATTAGTCATCAGCGCAACCATTTCTTTTGCGCCTTTTACACACAACTCTGCGTGCTGATTAAAGAGCTCAAAAAATTTGCCCTCTGTGGGCATCAATCGTCCAAACATTTTTTTCTCACTGAAAATAGAAAATTTCTAGAAACTTCGTGGAAGACATAAAACGCCTTCCCTAAAACGGCAATAACAAGCTGCCGAAGCCGGTTTACTCGCTATCTCCGTAAATCGACAAGGCACCGGTGTAATTATCAAACTTGGTATATTCACCCAGGAAGCTCAGGCGCACGCTGCCGATAGGGCCATTACGCTGCTTACCGATAATGATCTCAGCAGTACCCTTGTCCGGAGAATCGGGGTTGTAGACCTGGTCACGGTAAATAAACAGGATCACGTCGGCATCCTGCTCAATCGCGCCGGATTCGCGCAAATCGGACATCACGGGGCGTTTGTTCGGGCGCTGCTCCAGCGAGCGGTTCAACTGGGACAAGGCGATGACCGGACATTGCAACTCTTTGGCCAGGCCCTTCAGATTTCGGGAAATCTCGGAAATCTCGGTCGCGCGGTTTTCACCGGCGGAGTTACCCGACATCAGTTGCAAGTAATCGATGATGATCAAGCCAAGCTTGCCGCACTGTCGGGACAGGCGGCGCGAACGCGCACGCAGTTCGATTGAGCTCAGCGCGGGCGTCTCATCGATATACAACTGTGCGTCATTCATCTTCTGGATGGCATGCGTCAGGCGTGGCCAGTCTTCGTCAATCAGGCGGCCTGTACGCAACCTGTGCTGATCAAGGCGGCCGACAGAACCCAACATACGCATCGCCAACTGGGCACCGCCCATCTCCATCGAGAATACGGCAACGGGCAAGCCGCTGTCGATTGCGACGTTTTCACCGATGTTGATCGAGAACGCAGTCTTACCCATGGAAGGACGGCCGGCAACGATAATCAAGTCGCCTGGCTGCAAACCGGAAGTCATTCTGTCCAGGTCGGCAAAGCCGGTAGGAACGCCGGTGATGTCGCTGGTGTGGTCGCGGTTATACAACTCGTCGATACGTTCAACAACCTGCGTCAGCAGCGGCTGGATCGCGGTAAAGCCTTGCGCGCCACGTGCGCCCTCTTCCGCGATCGCAAAGATCTTGGATTCGGCGTCGTCCAGCATTTGCTTGACTTCTTTACCTTGCGGATTGAAGGCATTGCCGGCGATTTCGTCGGCGACGGTAATCAGTTTGCGCAATACACCGCGGTCGCGCACGATTTCTGCGTAGCGGCGGATGTTGGCAGCGGACGGCGTGTTTTGCGCCAGCGCATTGAGGTAGCTCAGACCGCCGGCGTCTTCCGCCTTGCCCAGGCCCGTGAGTGCCTCAAATACGGTGATCACGTCTGCCGGCTTGGAGCTATTGATCAGCTTGACCATGCAGGAAAAAATGATGCGATGGTCGTAGCGGTAAAAATCGTCTTCGCGTATGAAATCGGCAATCCGGTCCCACGCGGCGTTATCCAGCAGCAGGCCACCAAGTACAGATTGCTCTGCCTCTATGGAATGCGGGGGGACACGGATGGAATCGAGTTGCGGATCAGAAGGTGCTTTCATGGCGCGCATTATACCTGCTAATTCAGTTTGGAAAGTGGCCGACGTTAGAGCAAGGAGCCGGTTTGTATCGAATACAGCACAAGCAAAAAATCAGCCAAATTATTTTCACAATTAATTGACATTCAACTAATTTTATTGGATTGCCTTGGCGTTGAAAAACCCAGGCACCCACAAAAAAAGCCGGGCGAACCCGGCTTTTTTAAGACTTCGGTGATGCTGGGGTATTAAGCGTGCTCGCCCAATACTGCAACAGTCACTTCAACCACTACGTCAGTGTGCAGAGCAACGGACACAGGGTGGTCGCCAACAGTTTTCAAAGGACCGACCGGCATGCGGATCTGTGCTTTTTCAACTGGGAAACCTTGCTTGCTCAACGCTTCAGCGATGTCGAAGTTAGTTACGGAACCGAACAAACGGCCGTCAACACCAGACTTCTGGGAAATTTGAACAGTCAGACCATTCAGTTTTTCGCCTTGCTTTTGAGCAGCAGCCAATTTCTCAGCAGCAGCTTTTTCCAGGTCAGCACGTTTTGCTTCGAATTCAGCAATCGCCGCTGCAGTCGCACGACGTGCCATGCGTTGTGGGATCAGGAAGTTACGAGCGTAACCGTCTTTAACTTTAACTACGTCACCCAGGTTGCCCAGATTAACGACTTTATCAATCAGAATAACTTGCATATTTTTCTCCTAAACGTTCAGCCGTCAATTACGCTGTGTGCAGATCAGTGTATGGCAGCAACGCGAGGTAGCGTGCGCGCTTGATTGCTGTGTCAACTTGACGTTGATACAGGGCTTTAGTACCTGTCAGACGTGCTGGCATGATTTTGCCGTTTTCTTGCACGAAGTCTTTCAGAGTATCGATGTCTTTGTAGTCAACTTGTTCTACGTGTGCTGCTGTGAAGCGGCAGAATTTTTTACGTTTGAACAGTGGGTTTTGTTGCTGACGCTTTTGTTTCAGCTTGCTTTTATCAAATTTCTTACCGAATGCCATTTTTGGCTCCTAATCAAGTTGTGGCCTCAAACCCAACGATGTGGAAAACGAGGCTTTTGCTATTGCGGTTCTTGCGCGACAAAAAACCTGTGAACACCATGACGACACCCAACTCTATGTCCATGAATCGCTTTGAAATTTCACCCGCAGCTATTGCGGATATTTCAAATTCGACCAGGCGGTTTATGTTGGCTTCCATCTGCTGAGAGCTATGCATCAATACTGCTGAAGCTACTGGAATTCCGGCCGGCGTATAACGCAACGTCCCTTTTTCCGCAATACTGGCAACGACTCTAAGCTGGTTCACTGATCTCTGTTGCGTCCTCTAACAGGTTAAATGCTAATGAATTAAGCTGCAGGCGCTTCAACGCGTGAAGTCTTGGCAGCGTCTTCCTTCTGTACTGCTTTCATCATTGGCGAAGGAGCTGTTTCAGCTTTTTTCATTTTTACTGTGAGGTGGCGCAGAACGGCATCATTGAATTTGAATGCTGTTTCCAACTCAAGCAAAGTTTCAGCGTCGCACTCGATGTTCATGCAAACATAGTGAGCTTTCGCCAGCTTCTGGATCATGTAGGCGAGTTGACGACGGCCCCAGTCTTCGACACGGTGCACTTGACCGTTGCGAGCTGTAACGCTAGCTTTGTAGCGTTCAATCATTGCAGGCACTTGCTCGCTTTGATCTGGATGTACGATAAATACGATTTCATAATGACGCATATATTCTCCTTGTGGACAATAAAATAGCCCGCCTCGGCGTCAAGACGAGTGCGGGAAGAGGAAAGCCCACGACTATACTCGGTTTTGGTAATTTGTTCAATAGCTGCGTGCATTTCCTCCTCTGCTATAAATCGGCACCCTCTACACCACCGGTACTTTCATTCAAATAAGCCACATTTCTTGCAGACTTTTCTTTGCTTTCCACTCAAGAGCTTGCGTTTATAGCCATATTTTGCGCTATACTGTACAAAAATACAGGCTGGAGATATAAGCAGCCTGTACTTATGTACACCGGCCCACCACCTGAGAAAAAATATGCTAAAACTTACTGCACGCCAGGAACAGATATTGACGCTGATCAAGGACGCGATCCAGAACACCGGCTTTCCGCCCACCCGCGCCGAGATAGCAACCGAACTTGGCTTTCGCTCCACCAATGCGGCAGAAGAGCATCTGCAAGCACTGGCGCGCAAAGGTGCGATAGAAATAGCGCCGGGCACGTCGCGCGGCATACGCCTGCGCGAATCGGCGCATGAAAGTAGCAGAACCATGGGCATGCAACTGGCCCTGCCCCACCCGGCATTGATGCAGCTCAACCTGCCGTTGATAGGGCGCGTTGCCGCCGGCTCCCCCATTCTGGCGGAAGAGCATGTTGACAAAACTTATGCGGTCGACCCGGCCATGTTCTCCGCCACGCCAGACTACCTGCTGAAAGTGCGCGGCATGTCGATGCGTGACGCAGGCATCCTGGATGGCGATTTGCTGGCCGTAAAAAAATCCGACCAGGCCAAGAATGGCCAGATCGTCGTGGCTCGCCTGGGCGAAGATGTGACCGTCAAACGCTATAAGCGCACCGGCTCATTGATTGAATTGCTGGCAGAAAATCCAGACTACCCGAACATCAAGATCGGTGAGCAGGATGAAGACTTCTCGCTGGAAGGCCTGGCAGTAGGCCTGGTCAGGGCCTGGACCTAAATGAGCAGCGCCCGGCAAGAGCCCGGCGCACAAAAAGAAGCGGTGCTTTCTACCGCGAGTGGATAAGCCGGCACACTGAATAAATCTCTGCTTAAAGCAAAAACGCCCTGGTAAATTCACCAGGGCGTTTTTTTATCAGCTAAAGCTTAGTGTTTTACTACACCGGTATCGGCAGTGCCGTCTGCTTTTGCAGCGGCTGCTGCAACCGGCACATCCTCTTCAACCAGCTCAACCGGTTGACGCTCCAATGCAATTTCCAGCACCTTGTCTATCCAGCGTACCGGGATGATTTCCAGCTTGTTTTTCACATTGTCTGGAATCTCAGCCAGGTCCTTCGCGTTTTCTTCCGGAATCAACACAGTCTTGATGCCGCCGCGATGTGCCGCCAGCAGTTTCTCTTTCAAGCCACCGATAGGCAGGACTTCACCACGCAAGGTGATTTCACCCGTCATCGCCACATCTGCACGCACAGGAATACCTGTGAACACGGATACCAGCGCAGTCGTCATCGCAATACCTGCCGAAGGACCATCTTTAGGCGTAGCGCCTTCAGGTACGTGAATATGGATGTCGCTCTTTTCAAAGACATCAGCCTTGATGCCCAGACGCTTGGCGCGGCTACGAACCACGGTACGCGCTGCCTCAATCGACTCTTTCATCACATCACCCAGAGTGCCGGTGCGTATGACGCCACCTTTACCTGGCATCGACACTGCCTCGATAGTCAGCAAATCGCCGCCAACCTCGGTCCAGGCCAAACCAACCACCTGGCCAACCTGATTGTCCTTGACTGCCACGCCGAAGTCATAGCGGCGCACTCCCAGGAATTTATCCAGGTTCTTCGAGTTGACAATAGCCTTCTTGTCGCTCTTCTTCAGCAGCAGCATCTTCACGACTTTGCGGCAGATCTTGGATACTTCACGTTCCAGCGAACGCACACCGGCTTCACGCGTGTAGTAGCGGATGATATCGCGCAAGGCGCTTTCAGATACGCTGATCTCTTCTTCCTTCAGACCATTGTTCTTGATCTGTTTAGGCAGCAGGTAACGCTGTGCAATGCTGGTTTTCTCATCTTCGGTATAACCCGACAGGCGTATCACTTCCATCCTGTCCAGCAATGCCGGCGGGATATTGTAGGAGTTGGACGTCGCCACGAACATCACATCGGACAGATCGAAATCCACTTCGATGTAGTGATCGGAGAAAGTATGATTCTGCTCAGGATCCAGCACCTCCAGCAAAGCGGATGAAGGATCACCGCGGAAGTCCGCACCCATCTTGTCCACTTCGTCCAGCAGGAACAGAGGATTGCGCACGCCGACCTTGGACAGGCTTTGCAAAATCTTGCCCGGCATGGAGCCGATATACGTACGGCGGTGACCGCGGATCTCAGCCTCATCGCGTACGCCACCCAGCGCCATACGCACGAACTTGCGGTTCGTTGCACGGGCGATGGACTGACCCAGCGAGGTCTTACCAACACCTGGAGGACCAACCAGGCACAGGATAGGCGCCTTCAGCTTGTCCACGCGCTGTTGCACGGCAAGATATTCCAGAATGCGTTCCTTGACCTTATCCAGGCCATAGTGGTCGTCTTCCAGCACTTTCTCGGCGTTGGTCAGATCATTATTGACCTTGGATTTTTTCTTCCATGGCAAATTGACGATGGTGTCGATGTAGTTGCGCACAACAGTGGCCTCTGCCGACATTGGCGACATCATCTTCAATTTTTTCAGTTCGTTCTGAGCCTTATCGCGCGCCTCTTTAGGCATCTTGGCAGCGATAATTTTCTTTTCCAGCTCATCGATGTCGGCACCTTCTTCGCCTTCACCGAGTTCTTTCTGGATAGCCTTGACCTGTTCGTTCAGGTAGTACTCGCGCTGAGATTTTTCCATCTGGCGTTTGACACGGCCACGGATGCGTTTTTCCACCTGCAGGATGTCCAGCTCGCCCTCCAGCTGGCCCAGCAAGTGCTCAAGCCGTTTGGCGACACTGAAGATTTCCAGTATCACCTGCTTTTGCTCCAGCTTCAGGGGAAGATGAGCGGCAATCGTATCTGCCAGGCGGCCGGCGTCATCAATGCCTGCCAGCGAAGCCAGGATTTCAGGCGGGATTTTTTTGTTCAGTTTGACGTATTGATCAAATTGCTGAACGATGGCACGGCGCATAGCTTCCACTTCGGAATCATCGCCCTCTTCCAGCTCTACCGGGGTCAGGTCGGCTGTGAAATGGGATTCTGTTTCGGTGATCTTGTGGATGCGCGCACGCTGAGCGCCCTCTACCAGTACCTTCACGGTACCGTCAGGCAACTTCAACATTTGCAGAATATTGGCAATACAGCCGATCTCATAAATATCATCGGCGGAAGGCTCATCCTTGGCTGCAGCTTTCTGCGCAGCAAGCATGATGCTCTTGCCCTGGTCCATTGCAGCTTCCAAGGCCTTGATCGACTTTGGACGTCCAACAAACAGTGGGATGACCATGTGCGGGAATACGACAACATCGCGCAGGGGCAACAAAGGCAATTCGGTTTGTTCAGTGATTGTAGTAGTTGTCATGGCGCACCTTATTCAAAATTTCACTGCTTAGATTGGCGCACTAGGCTGAAACTCAAGCCCATCATGCTAAAAAACAATAAAAAAAAGCCACACAGAGGCTTCTCCGGTAGCTTTTCGATTGAAGCTAGAAATTTTTTATGTGCTTAAATTGTACTGCGATTCCAGCAAACAGGGGGGATGAGCACGCTATCCCCCACAATTTATAAGGAATTAAGATTTTCCGCCCGAAACCTTGGGTTGTTCGTGATAAATCAGCAGAGGTTTGGCGCCGTTGCTAATCATGTTTTCATCAATAACGACCTTAGCCACATTTTGCTGGCTAGGCAGTTCAAACATGATGTCCAGCAGCGCGTGCTCCAGGATGGAACGCAAGCCACGGGCACCCGTTTTACGTGCAATCGCTTTCTTCGCAATCGCATGCAATGCAGCCGGACGTATCTCCAGTTCTGAGCCTTCCATCTCAAGCAGCTTCGAATACTGCTTGATCAGCGCATTCTTAGGCTCGATCAGGATCTGGATCAACGCCGCCTCATCCAGCTCATTCAGCGTCGCTATAACCGGCAAACGGCCTACCAGCTCAGGGATCAGACCGAATTTGATCAGGTCCTGTGGTTCCGCATCCTGCATGATCTCGCTGGCGCTCTTTTCGGTCGAGCTCTTTACGCTGGCAGCAAAACCGATGCTGCTGCGCTCGGAACGGTCGGAAATGATCTTGGCCAGGCCGTCAAACGCACCGCCACAGATGAACATGATGTTGGTCGTGTCGATCTGGATGAAATCCTGGTTAGGATGCTTGCGGCCGCCCTGAGGTGGCACAGAAGCCATCGTACCTTCGATCAGCTTCAGCAAAGCCTGCTGCACACCCTCGCCGGAAACGTCGCGTGTGATGGACGGATTATCCGATTTGCGGGAAATCTTGTCGATCTCATCGATGTAGACGATACCTTTTTGTGCGCGCTCTACTTCATAGTTGCAATTCTGCAGCAATTTCTGAATGATGTTCTCAACATCCTCGCCAACATAGCCGGCTTCGGTCAGTGTTGTTGCATCTGCAATAACGAAAGGCACGTTCAACATGCGGGCCAATGTCTGCGCCAGCAGGGTTTTACCGGAACCTGTAGGACCTACCAGCAAAATATTGCTTTTGGCCAGTTCTACATCATCTTTTTTGCCTAAATGCTTCAGGCGTTTGTAGTGGTTATACACCGCTACTGCCAGAATGCGTTTTGCAGTGGATTGCCCGATCACATATTGATCCAGCAATTCTGTGATTTCCAGTGGGGTCGGTAATTCTGTGCGTGGGCTGGAAATGGAATCCAGGCTTGCCACTTCGTCACGAATAATGTCATTGCACAAATCAATGCATTCGTCACAGATAAAAACCGACGGTCCGGCAATCAGTTTTTTTACCTCGTGTTGACTCTTGCCACAGAATGAGCAATAGAGCAGCTTTTCGCCAGTGGAGGATTTTTTATCGGGCATGGTACGAATAATTAAACAGAAATGGGTTTGATATTACCTGCAAATTCACGATTCGTCATTGAACTTATTTCTATCCACCAACGATACATTTATTGGAAAGCTGCTGCAAAATTAACCCGGACAGCATTGCTTGCAAAGGCGCCCGCAAAGCCAGGATAATTTTTCAGCAATCTCCAAATCAATTTAGTGCATTTACAAGCCAGATTATAGAGCACAATAAAAAAAACGCCCGGACCTTTATAGTGCGGGCGTTTTTTATTATTTCAATGATCGCGGAAGCCGCGAACACCGGATCAGGAACGATGCGTCAATACCTTGTCGATCAGGCCATATTCAGCGGCTGCATCAGCAGACATGAAGTTGTCCCGGTCGGTATCCTTGGCGATTTGCTCTATGCTTCTGCCGGTCTTTTCAGCCAGCATTGCATTCAAGCGCTCACGCAGATACAGTATTTCACGTGCCTGGATTTCGATATCCGAAGCCTGGCCCTGCGCTCCACCCAGCGGTTGATGAATCATGATCCGTGAATTAGGCAAGGAAAAACGCTTGCCTTTGGCGCCGGCTGCCAACAGGAAAGCTCCCATTGACGCTGCCAGGCCGGTACACAGTGTTGACACATCCGGCTTGATGAATTGCATAGTGTCGTAAATCGCCATCCCTGCAGAAACCGACCCGCCTGGGGAGTTAATGTAAAGTGAAATATCCTTGTCCGGATTTTCACTTTCCAGGAACAGCAATTGCGCCACGATCAGGTTGGCAGCCTGGTCATTGACCGGACCAACCAGAAAAATCACACGCTCTTTGAGCAGGCGGGAGTAGATGTCGTATGCACGCTCTCCCCGGCCGCTTTGCTCGATAACCATTGGCACCATGCCTAGCATGTTGGTTTCTAATGCAGAATTATGGATGATGCCTGACATGTGTGATTTCCTTAATTGTTAAGCTTGCGCGTTGTTACCCATCAATTCGTCGAAAGGCAGAACCTTGTCTGTCACCTTCGCTTTACCCAGCACATAAGTAACGACGTTTTCTTCTAATACAAGGGCTTCAACTTCAGCTAAACGGCTACGATCGCTGTAGTAGTATTTAACTACTTGTTGCGGATCTTCGTAGCTTTGTGCGAAATCTTCAACCTGAGCCTTGATTTGCTCTGCAGTTGCCTGCAGGTTGTTAGCTTTGACCAGTTCAGCCAGGATCAAGCCCAGACGCACGCGGCGCTCAGCTTGTGTAGCAAACAATTCAGGCGGGAATGGTACGTCGTTGACGCTCATGCCGCGCTGTGCCATATCCTGACGTGTCATTTCTGCCAGACGCTGGCCATCCTGCTCAACCAAAGTCTTAGGAACGTCGAATTCTACCGCTTTGACCAGTGCATCCATCACGCTGTCTTTGGTCTTCGCTTTAACGCGACCCTTGACTTCACGCTCCAGGTTTTCCTTGATGTCGGTACGCATTTTAGCCAGATCGCCGTCGGTGATACCCAACATCTTCGCGAAATCGGCATCTACCTCAGGCAGATGTGCCCATTCCAGCTTTTTCAGCGTGATGGTGAATTCTGCTGTTTTACCTGCGACATCCTTGCCGTGGTAATCCTCAGGGAAAGACAATGGGAAAGTTTTGCTTTCGCCAACTTTCAAGCCCAGAGTTGCCGTTTCAAATTCTGGCAACATGCGGCCTTCGCCCAATACGAATGCGAAATCGTCAGCTTTACCGCCGGCAAATTCAACACCGTCAATCTTGCCGACGAAGTCTACCGTAGCGCGGTCGCCATTTTGAGCGGACTGTTCGCCGCCGTCGCCATGCGCGCCCTGCTCGCCTTTAACGTGGTAGTGCACACGTTGCTTGCGCAGGATGTCGATCGTTTTATCGATCTCTACATCGCTGACTTCAGCTTTGACTTGTTCCACTTCTGCAGCAGACAAATCGCCAACTGCGAACTCTGGGTACACTTCGAAAGTTGCGTCAAAAGCCAGGCTGCCTTCTGCAACAGCGTCGCCGGTTTTTGGCTCAATCTTTGGATAGCCTGCTACGCGCAGATTGTTTTCGTTGGCAGCCTGATTGAATGCCTGACCGACTTTGTCGTTCAGCACTTCAGTCTCAACCTGGTAGCCGTATTGAGCGGCAACCATTTTCATTGGCACTTTGCCTGGACGGAAGCCAGGGGCTTTCGCCGTGCGTGCACGCACCTTCAAACGTTTCTCAACCTCGGACTGCACTTCTGCGATCGGGAAAGAAATAGTAAGACGGCGCTCTAATTTATCTAAAGTTTCGACTGCAGTTGCCATGAAAATCGTCCAAATATAAAAAAATTCTGTGGTGCGAGGAGGGGGACTCGAACCCCCACACCATTGCTGGCGTCAGGACCTAAACCTGGTGCGTCTACCAATTTCGCCATCCTCGCGGGAATTAGCACAAAAGCAAAGGGCGACCCGAAAACTAAGTGTCGCCCAAAACTATCGCATGTGGCATTTCAACTCCAGCCGCGTATTCTACTGGATTTTACCTACGTGTGTCTCGTTTTTTTCGTAGTAAATTGCAATTTAATTGACGAGAAGAACCATTTATAAAATTTTATGCTTATAAAGCAGGCAGGGCCTGCAACATCGATGAAAGCTTGATGTTTCAGGCCCTGCTCCGCGCGGCCATTTTCGTGGTCGCGCGCTCATTACATGACTACTCATGCGGCTATTGCGCTATTGCGCTGTTGCGCTGTTGCGCTGTTGCTATCTCATAACGCGCATCTACCCAGCTATCAACTCATGCTACCGGCTTCTTCACCCGGAACCAGGCAGCATACAAGGCCGGCAGGAACAGCAAAGTCAACGCTGTCGCAATAATCAAGCCGCCCATGATCGCCACCGCCATCGGCCCCCAGAATACCGAGCGCGACAAAGGTATCATCGCCAGCACCGCCGCCGCCGCAGTCAAGATAATAGGACGGAAACGCCTTACTGCCGATTCAACAATCGCATCCCATGGACTGGCGCCGTTCTGGATATCATGTTCGATCTGGTCGATCAGGATCACAGAATTGCGGATGATCATACCGAACAAGGCGATTACGCCGAGCTGCGCCACGAAGCCAAACGGTCTTTGCAATATCAGCAAGGCCATTGCCGCACCTGCCACGCCGAGCGGGCCTGTCAGGAAGACCAGCAACGCACGCGAGAAACTATGCAATTGCAGCATCAGCAAGGTGAAGATAATAAAGATCACCAGCGGAACGTTGGCCGCAATGGAATCCTGCGCCTTGCCACTATCCGCAGCCGCACCTGCCAGCTCTATCTTATAACCAGGCAGCAAGCTCGCGCGGATCTGATCCAGCTTCGGTGATATCTGACTGGAGACCGTCGGCCCCTGTATGCCGTCCACCACGTCGCACTGCACGGTAACAGCCCATTCACGCGCCTCACGCCACACCACGCCCGGCTCCCATACCAGCTGGATGCGGGCAAGCTGCGACAGCGGCACGGCCTTGCCGCTGGCTGTAGGAATATTCGCCTGGCTCAATGCAGTGATTGTCGAGCGCTCATCTACAGGCTGGCGCACCTGGATGTCAATCAGGTTGATGCCCTCGCGGAACTGCCCTACCGTGGTACCTGACAAGATAGTGTTTGCCGCCCGCATCACGCTTTGCGAAGTCACGCCCAGCGCGCGCAGTTTTTCCTGGTCCAGGTCGATACGCACCACCTTCACCGACTCATTCCAGTTATCGTTGACACCTATCGCATTCGGATTGGCGCGCATCACTTCCTTGACCCGATCCGCCACTTCACGCACCTTCGCCACTTCCAGGCCAGTTACACGGAACTGCACCGGATAAGGAACCGGCGGGCCATTCGGCAGCAGCTTGACGCGGCCACGCACTTCCGGGAAATCGGTCTTGAATATTTGCGTGATTTTCAGGCGCAGAGTTTCTCGCTCTTTCAAATCCTTGGCCAGCACAACCAGCTGGGACACGTTAGTCTGCGGAAAAATCTGATCCAGCGGCAAATAGAAACGCGGGCTACCGGTACCCACATAGGAAGTCACACTTTCAACACCAGGCTCCTTGCTGATCATAGCCTCGAATTTCTTCACCTGAGCCTCATTGGCCTTGAATGCAGAACCTTCCGGCAGCCACATTTCCACCATCAGCTCCGGACGCGCAGAATCCGGGAAAAACTGCTGCTCAATAAACTTGAAGCCATATACGCCCAAGCCAAACACCGCCAGCGTGATCACAATCGTCGTCTTGCGCCATTCGACACACCAGTTCACCAGTGCGCGGAAGCGGGTATAGAACGGCGTATCGAACAGCTCGTGCTGGCCATCCGCGGATGCGGCAGGCTTCACCTTCAGTAACAAGTAGCCGAGGTAAGGAGTGAACAATACTGCCGCCAGCCAAGAAATGATCAAGGCAAGCGCATTCACAGAGAACATCGAGAAGGTATATTCACCGGCAGCAGATTTTGCCAGGCCGATAGGCAGAAAACCGGCCGCAGTAATCAAGGTACCGGTCAACATCGGCATCGCCGTCGAGGTATAGGCAAACGTGGCGGCATCGAAACGCGAAAAACCCTCCTCCATTTTTCGCACCATCATTTCCACAGCGATAATCGCATCATCCACCAGCAAACCCAAGGCGATAATCAAGGCACCTAGCGAAATCTTGTGCAAATCGATATCGAAGATGCGCATGAACAGGAAGGTCACTGCCAGCACCAGCGGTATCGTCAGGCCGACAACGAGGCCAGGCCAGATATCCAGCCGGAAAGGCCTGGTATGCAAACCTAATGACAGGAAGCTGACCGCCAGCACAATCACCACCGCTTCTATCAGCGTATGCACAAATTCACCCACCGACGAGGCTACCGCCTTGGGCTGGTCTGTGACTCGCTCTATCTGTATGCCAACCGGCACCTTGGCCCGGATCTCGGTCATTACCTTGTCGAGATTCTTGCCCAGCTCAATAATATTGCCGCCGCGCTCCATGGAAATGCCCAAGCCTATGACTTCCTTGCCATTGAAGCGCATCTTGTCCGAAGGAGGATCGGTGTAGCCGCGGGTAATATCGGCAAAATCACCTAGCCGGAACGTCGTGCCATTGGCGCGCAACTGCAGATCCTCAAGATCCTTGGTCGTCATCAACGCGCCGGATATCCTCACCTGCAAATTGTCGGTGGGCGTGACCATCACTCCGGTAGACTCCACCGAGTTTTGCGACGCGATCTGCGACACTACCGCATCGAATGGAATACCTAGCTGTGAAAATTTCTTTTGCGAGAAGACGATATTGATCTTCTGGTCCTGTACGCCGAACATTTCCACTTTGGATACCGAAGGTATGCGCAGGAATTGCTGGCGCACAAAATCCGCATAATCCTTTACCTGCTGATAGGTAAAGCCGTCGCCGGACAAAGCGAAGATGGAGCCATAGGTATCGCCGAACTCATCGTTGAAGAATGGCCCCTGCACGCCGGGCGGCAAAGTGCCGCGGATATCGCCTATCTTCTTGCGCACCTGATACCAGGTCTGTGCGGTTTCTTTTGGTGGCGTGGATTCACGCAACTGCAAGATGATCAAGGTCTGGCCGGGCTTGGAATAGCTGCGTATGCGGTCGATATACGGTGTTTCCTGCAGTTTTTTTTCCAGCTTGTCGGTAACCTGGTCGGCCATTTGCAAGGCCGTAGCACCCGGCCAGTTTGCACTGACAACCATCGCGCGGAAGGTGAAGGGAGGATCTTCGTCCTGCCCCAGGCGGCTGTAACTGAAAATACCCCCCAACAGCAGCGCCACGATCAGGTAGCGCGTCAGCGGGATATGTTCCAGTGCCCATTTGGATAAGTTGAAACCCTTGGACGTGTCGCTCATTTAGCCGCTCCTGCGGACGCAGATGCGGCTGCCTGGCTTGCCGGCTGTGGTGCAGGCTCGCCCAGGATGGTGACTTTTTGCCCTGGTTTCAGCACATTCGCACCGGCCGTCACGACCACCTGACCAGCGGTGACGCCGCGTGCAATCGTGATGTCATCGCCGGAAGAGCCGGCCACCTGCACTGGCACCAGCTTGACGGCGCCATTTTCTACAATCCACACTGATGTGGTATTTTTTTCCTGGAACAAGGCTGTCAGCGGCAGCTTGATCATCGGATTAGGATCTTTCGCGCCGAAAGTAACATAGGCCGTCATGCCCAGTTTGACATCAGGCGTCGCAGATGGAATTGCCACTTTGGCGGTATAGGTGCGAGTCACGGAGTCAGCGATAGGCGATAACTCGCGCAGCTTTGCCGGAATAATCTGATTAGGATTGGCCCACAAACGCACGCGGATATCCGTAATCTGGCGTATCGCATTCACCTGGTCTTCCGGTATGCCGACGACCACGTCCATATCACCCGCCTGCGCCACTCTTACCACCGGCGTGCCGGCAGCAACCACCTGCCCTGCTTCTGCATCGATACCCGTGACTACGCCATCCACATCAGAAACCAGCGTGGCGTAGCCAGCTTGGTTGGATTGATTCTTGTACGAAGCAACGGCCTGTTCATAGCTGGCCTGGGCCGCCTTGAACGCTGTTTGCTTACTGTCCAGTACCGTTGCCGCAACAAAATTCTTTTCGCGCAAATCCTGATAGCGCTGCAACTCTGCCTTGGCCAGGTCGCGGTTGCTTTCTGCCGCATACAAACCGGCTTTGGCTTGGGCCTGCGCCAGAGCCAGGTCTTGCGGATCCAGTTGCATCAACACCTGCCCCTTCTTGACCACTGTCCCGACATCCACCTTGCGGGCAACAATCTTGCCGTTGACGCGAAACCCCAGGCGCGACTCTACCCTCGCCCTGACCTCGCCCGAGTACTCGTTAGTCAACTCCACGCCGGCGGCGGCCAGCTTGATCGTTCTCACCGGCCTGATATCTTCCGTTTTCTCTGCCGGCTTGCCGCAGGCAGACAATATAAGTCCCGCAGCCAGGCTCAGCGCAAAGGGATAGATTCTCCATGCCGCCTTGCGGCCTAGGTTGCCATCTGTCCGCAAAATCCCTGCTGCTTTGGGGTTGTCTATAGTTTGTGGTGTTAACACGAGAGTTTTTCCTTTACTATTCAGGCTCTTGAAAACAAGGCTGTCCCAATTAATTTTACTTAGTACCGTTTTTGGTGCTGCTGATAGCGGGCGTGCGTGACTGCGCGCCATTTTTAATCTATTGTTATTTTTATTATTTTGCCTGGTTAGCGAGTAAGTTAAAGAACAACTTAAGAAGTAACTGACTTGGCGGTTAGTAATTATAGTGATGCATCTTATATTTGCCAATGACTTTTCAGTCATTAAGAGATTTATGCCGGTAGAACACTACGAAAACTTTCCCGTTGCCTCTGTTTTGCTGCCTGCCCGGCTAAGGCCGGCGGTTGAGTCCATCTATGCATTTGCCCGTACCGCAGACGATATCGCAGACGAAGGCGATGCTTTGGCCGCGCAGCGGCTGGCTGAGCTCAGCCGCTTCGAGCACGAACTGGATCAGCTTGAACAAGGTATTCAGAGCGAATCCGGCTTGTTTCGCTCTCTGGCCGCGACGATTGAAGAGCATCGCTTGCCGGTACAGCCTTTCAGGGATCTTTTGTCTGCGTTCAAGCAGGATGTCGTCACCACCAGGTACGCTGATTTTGACGACTTGCTGGATTATTGTCGGCGATCGGCAAATCCGGTAGGTGCACTTATGTTACACCTGTATCGTTGTGCAACCCCAGAGGATTTACTTCAATCCGACGCCATTTGCTCAGCTTTGCAGCTCATCAATTTCTGGCAGGACGTCGCCATAGACTGGAAGAAACAACGCATCTATATCCCGCAGGAGGATTTGCAAAGATTTCAGCTCGGTGAGCAGCATATCGCCGCTGCAAGGACAGACGAGGCATGGCAGCAGATGATGCGCTTTCAGACCGCCCGCGCCAGGGCCATGCTGATGCAAGGCAGTCCATTAGCGAAAAAGCTGCCGGGGCGCATAGGATGGGAACTGCGGCTTGTTGTACAAGGCGGCCTGCGCATCCTGGAAAAGATAGATAAAGTCAACGGCAATGTGTTTACACAACGCCCCAAACTCGTCAAATCAGACTGGCTGCTACTATTGTGGCGCGCCGCCCGCATGTAAGCCTGTCTTGAGCAGACTTTTACGAACGAGCGTTTATTATGTCTTACAATTTGTTGCAAATTTATTATGGCGCGCGCTCGGGAGGCGGTTTTACCATGCGCAGGAACCATTGCCACCACCTTATACCTTAATTTCGCCCGTACACCGTCACGCAAACATGCAAACTTGTATATATCACCCGGTTTTCCTACTATGCAGCTTTGCAGTGAGCGGATGCAGTGTCTTTAAGATAGCCGAGGCCGGAATAGCTATCGATATTACCCAAGCTGGACTTAATGCCCTCAAAGGCAGCTCCAGTAAATAGATTTATCCTGAAACATTCAGGAGCAACCCGCTCCATCAGCCATGCCTACCGAATTACAAATTGCCGAACACCGCAAGGTTCAACTTGCCGCCAAGTCCGTACTAAACAGACTGGCCCCCCTAATTACCCCCGATGATACCGAGCAAAGCATCGCCGCCAAAGCGCAAGAGATGATACGTGAGGCCGGCTATCCCGAGACTTGGTACTACGATTGCATGGCGCTCGTGCTGCTTGGGTCACGTAGCTGCGTCTCCGTCTCGGGCAAGGACTACAGCCCTGCCGATGAGTCGGTCGGCTCATTCAATCTGATCACCATAGACCTCAGCCCCACCCATAAAGAATATTGGGGAGACTGCGCCCGCTCTTTTGTCGTAGAAAACGGCAAAGTGACCGACGCACCGCAGTCGCTGGAGTTTAAGAATGGATTGTCTTTCCTGCGCCAGATGCATGCGCAGATGCTCGCCGTGGTCAAGCCCACTACGACTTTCGGACAATTGTTCGACTGGACCAATATGCGCATACGCCAGGGCGGCTTCGTCAACCTGGACTACAGGAATAATGTCGGACACAGCATCGCCACCACGCGCGAGGAACGCCAGTACATACAGGCGAACAATTCCGTCAAACTGGGAGATGTACCCTTCTTCAGCTACGAACCTTTTGTCAGGCTAAAAGGTGGTAAGTGGGGATTCAAGCACGAGGGGATTTTTTACTTCAACCAGGCAGGAGCGCTGGAAGAGCTGTGAAACTCAAGCCCGGCCGCTGAGAGAACTACTCAAGGGCCGGCATGATTGCGACTGGGGCAGCAGATTGCTGCCCCAGTCTATTTAGCTATTTACTTATTAACGCAAGTGACCGGAATATTGCTTGCGCCGGCTGGATTAGCCAGGTGGGCAATACCGGAACCATTGGTCACGGTGCAAATCTGTCCCGCAGGCTGGGTGCCCACAGTCACGTTATACGCCTGTCCTTCGACCATGCTCTGGTTGAATGTAAAGTTCCCGTTGATAGTCTGGGTGATCATGTTGATGGAGTTCGTATCGCCATTGTTTTGGAATACGATAGTCCCACCAGCAGCCAGTCCGCTCAAAGCGACAGAGACAGGCACCGCCTGAACGCAATTTACTGAAGCAATATTGGCAAAACTTCCCACTGGTTTGGTATTGTCCGCAACGCCTGTTCCATTGGTAATGGTGCAATTTTGCGCCACTGGCTGAATGTAGACGCTAAAGTCGTAAGGTTTGCCGGTTGGCATGTATTTAGGGAAGGTAAATACACCATTGACGGACAATGTTTTGCTGTCTTGCAGCGTCGTGTCTGTATTGTTGATATTGTTTTCCAGGGTCATGCTGGCACCGGTGTTCATACCGTTCAATGTACCGCCAACCTGTACGCTAGGCACGCAAGTTACTTTGACATTCGTCACGGAGCCAGAACCAGTCATGTGCCCAGTACCATTGGCTACCGTGCAAAATACAGTCGTCGGCTGCGTCAGTACAGAAATAGTATAGGAAGCATCGCTGGCCACGTTAAAAGCAAAAGTGCCATCTGCAGACAATGTCTGGGTGTAATTGGCATCGTTCCTCAATACCAATGTATTTGTTATCGTGCTATCGGTAGAGGTAAGACCTGTCACCGAACCGCCAACCGTCGTATAGACGAAACCACCACATCCCGCCAACGCGGCGATGAGGCCAACTACACCCGCAACTGCTGCAAATTTAAGTTTATTCAAGATATTTTCCAGTTTTAATGTTTTTAATGCGAAAGCCCTGCGGGCGATATTATAATGCGCGCACCATTATACGAGCTAGATATACCTGGGGTGAACGGCCTGCATCCAGGATTACATTCTGTTACCTGTCTTTACACGCGCATCGCAGGGCAATATTCCGACGCCGGGAATGGATATGCCACAAGTATATCGAAAAATTGATGCGATAATATCATCAAACCTGTGACGCGAATGCAGATGCGCAGCGAATCAGGCTGGGTGAAGGCTCTCAGACAGCGCTGCATTCAGAAAATCAGTTCTTAAATCAGCTTTATAAATATCAGCCCTAAACAATTAGCCTCTTAACGTAAGCCCTAGACGATCCCAAGCATGTCTCCAGACGAATACTGCCAACAGAAAGCAGCACAAAGCGGCTCCAGTTTTTACTACAGCTTTTTATTCCTACCCCTGCCAAGGCGGCTCGCCATCACTGCCCTGTATGCATTTTGCCGGGAAGTCGACGATGTCGTTGACGAAAGCACCGACGATTCCGTCGCCCGCGCCAAGCTAGGCTGGTGGCGCCAGGAAGTCCAGGCCATGCTGGCCGGAGCCCCCACCCACCCGGTGACCAAAGCCTTGCTGCCGCATATGGCGGCGTATGCCCTGGACGGTGCGCATCTGCTGGCCATTATCGACGGCATGGAAATGGACCTGAACCAGACGCGCTACCTGGACTTCATCGCGCTGCAAAAGTATTGCTGGCACGTTGCAGGTGTCGTCGGCATTTTGTCAGCCAGTATTTTCGGCCTGAAGAATCCACAAACTCTGCAGTACGCGGAAAAGCTGGGGCTGGCCTTCCAGATGACCAATATCATCCGTGACGTAGGTGAAGACGCCCGCAAAGGCCGCATCTACCTCCCTGTCAACGAATTGCAACAATTCCAGGTCACGGCGGCGGACATACTGAACGCACGCCACAGCCCGCAATTTGAGGCGCTGATGCAGTTCCAGTACGAGCGCGCGCAGAAACTCTATGACGAAGCCTTTGCATTGCTGCCGGCAGAAGACCGCCGCACGCAGCGTACTGGCCTGATCATGGCCGCCATCTACCGAGCCTTGCTGGTAGAAGTGAAAGAGGACGGTTTCCATGTGCTGAACCAGCGTATCTCGCTGACGCCTATACGCAAGCTTTGGCTGGCCTGGAAAACCTATATCCGTGGCTGATAAGCATACAAAGCGCGTCGCAGTGATCGGCGCCGGCTGGGCCGGCTGTGCTGCCGCAGTCGAACTGGCGGATCAGGGGTATCAGGTAAGCCTGCTGGAAGCAGCCCGCACCTTGGGCGGCCGCGGCCGCATGGTGGAAGTCAACGGGCTGTCGCTGGACAACGGCCAGCATATCCTGCTGGGCGCCTATACGGAAAGCCTGCGCCTGATGCACAAGGTCGGTGTCGATACCGGGAGCGCCCTGCTACGCTTGCCGCTGCAAATGTGCTATCCCCCCGGCCCCGACGGCATGCATTTTGTCGCCCCCAGGCTCCCTGCCCCGCTGCATCTACTATGGGCACTGATACGCGCGACTGGATTAAGCCGCGAAGACAAGCTGTCCCTGGCACGTTTTTCGACAACGGCACGCTGGATGGGATGGCAGCTTTATACCGATTGTAGTGTCAGTGAATTGTTGCAGCGCTTTGACCAGACCGAGCGGCTAAGTCGCCTGATGTGGACGCCCTTGTGCATCGCCGCGCTGAATACACCGCCGGAGCGTGCGTCGGCGCAAGTATTCCTTAACGTGCTGCGCGACAGCCTCGGCGCTAAACGCGCAGCCTCCGATATGCTGGTACCGCGGGTCGACTTGTCCGCACTGTTCCCACAGCATGCGGCGGAATATGTCAAACAGCGCAGCGGCCAGGTACTGACCGGCGCTACGGTAAAAAGCATACGCCGCGAAACTGCAGGCTGGGCGCTGGACTGTGCCGCGCTGGACGGGGCAGATGCGCTGTTTGACGCGATAATCATCGCTACGGGACCGGAAAATGCAAGCAGGCTGTTGAGCGATATCCCTGGAACTGAGGTTTCCAGTGCTGTTCCCCCGTTTTCATTCGAGCCTATCACCACCTGCTACCTTCAGTATGCGGCTGATGTACGCCTGCCGCGCGCCTTCTTCGCCCTGGCTGATTGGCCTGAACAAGGCTTATGGGGGCAGTTTGTATTTGACCGAGGCCAATTGCATGCCGGCCAGGCGGGCTTGCTGGCGGTGGTCGTCAGCGCATCCAGCCAGGCAATCCAGCTGGGCAATGAAGCACTGGCCACGGCGCTGGCAAGGCAACTGGCCAGCATGCTGAATATGCCAACCTTAGCGACGCCGCTGTGGCAACAAGTCATTTCCGAAAAACGCGCCACCTTTTCCTGCACACCGGCACTGGCAAGACCGGAAAACCTGACCTCCGCCCCCGGCCTGCTATTGGCCGGCGACTATACGGCAGGGGAATATCCTGCGACGCTGGAAGCAGCGGTCCGAAGCGGGACCAAGGCGGCTCAAGCGCTAAGCCAGTCCGCCCAGGCTTGACACGACAGCTCTTATTTACTCGTCCGTCACATAGCTGTCTACATCCCTGATTTTGTTCAGGGCTTCTTCTATCCTGTCCACGCCTATGATGGTCAGCCCCTCTATTTTTTGTTTGGGGGCATTGGACTTGGGTATCATTGCGATCGAAAATCCCAGCTTGGCGGCTTCGCGCAAACGTTCCTGGCCGCGCGGCGCGGGCCGTATCTCCCCCGCCAGGCCGACCTCGCCGAACACCACCAGGCCACGCGGCAGCGGCTTGTTGCGCATGGAAGAGTTAATCGCCAGCAGCACCGCCAGATCGGCCGCGGGTTCGGTAATCTTGACACCGCCCACTGCGTTGATGAACACATCCTGATCAAAGGCGGCGACGCCGGCATGCCGGTGCAGCACCGCAAGCAGCATCGCCAGCCTATTTTGCTCCAGCCCGACCGACAGCCGGCGCGCATTCGGCGCATGAGAACTATCCACCAGTGCCTGTATTTCCACCAGCAAGGGCCGCGTCCCCTCCTGCGTCACCATCACACAAGAGCCTGGAACCTGCGCATCATGCTGGGACAGGAACAGGGCGGACGGATTGGATACCCCCTTCAATCCGCGCTCACCCATCGCAAAAACGCCCAATTCGTTGACAGCCCCAAAACGGTTCTTGATGGCCCTCACCAGACGGAAGCTGGAATGGGTATCCCCTTCAAAGTACAACACTGTATCGACAATATGCTCCAGCACGCGGGGGCCGGCCAGCGCGCCCTCCTTGGTCACATGGCCGACCATGATCATGGTGATGTCCATAGTCTTGGCGACGCGCGTCAATTGTGCAGCGCACTCACGCACCTGTGCCACTGAACCCGGAGCCGAAGTCAGCGCATCCGAGTACATGGTTTGTATGGAGTCGATGACAACGACCTGTGGCTTGACGTCACCCAGGGTGCTCAGGATTTTTTCCAGCTGTATCTCCGCCTGGAACTGCAAGTCTTGCGCATCCACGGCCAGACGCTTGGCGCGCAGCGCGATTTGCGCGCCGGATTCCTCGCCGCTGACATACAGGACCTTCTTCAGCCGGGATAAATTGGACAGCGCCTGCAGCAGCAGGGTCGATTTGCCAATGCCGGGGTCGCCGCCGATCAGCACTACGCCACCCGCCACCAGGCCGCCGCCCAGTACACGGTCAAACTCCTCTATGCCTGTACCAAAACGCGGCACGTCCAGCGCCTCAATTTCTGCCAGGTTCAGGACCGGTGCAGTCTGGGCCAGACTTTGGTGTTTCCCTGAAAAGCGGTTTCCCGCTGTTTCGACTATCGTTTCAACCAGCGTGTTCCATTGTCCACAAGACGGGCACTGGCCGGCCCACTTATTGACGATGCCACCGCACTCGGTACAGGTGTAATTGGTTTTTGCTTTTGCCATGATCCCTTGTTGATATTTTTATATCTTGCATATCATTATAAAAAACTTGTTCACCAAACTGTTTCTCATCCGTTGAAGAATAAGAGGCCGCCCCGACTTGCATAGTACTGGGCATGCATTCAGCAAAGTTTCTCGTATGCTTACATTTTACCGAGCATTTAGCACGGCCGAACTTTAATTCACATGACAGCTCTCATTTTCATGGTATAAAGCAAGCCGGTGACATTTTGTAACAGGCAAATAACACGAATGAAACGCGGTTTTTATACCATCATGGCGGCGCAGTTTTTCTCATCGCTTGCCGATAATGCGCTCCTGATTGCAGCGATGGCGTTACTGGCCACGATGAAGTCGCCGCAGTGGATGACTCCATTGCTCAAATTGTTTTTCGGACTTTCCTATGTTCTGCTGGCAGCCTTCGTGGGTGCTTTCGCGGATTCCCTACCCAAAGGGAAAGTCATGTTCATCACCAACCTGATCAAAGTCTTCGGTTGCGCGCTGATGTTCTTCAATGTTCATCCGTTGATAGCGTATGCCGTGGTTGGTTTTGGCGCTGCAGCATATTCACCTGCCAAGTACGGCATCCTGACAGAATTACTCCCCCCCGAAAAGCTGGTGGCAGCCAATGGCTGGATAGAAGGACTGACTGTGTCATCCATCATCCTCGGCACGGTTTTGGGAGGAATGCTGATCAATCCTACTGTGGCTGCGCTCTTGCTGAAGTTTGATCTTCCGATGATAGAACTGGGCATAGAAACACCGACCGAAGCAGCCTTGTGCGTCATCACCTCTTTATATGCGTTTGCAGCATTATTCAATCTGAGGATACCGGATACCGGCGCGCGCTACGCCCACCAGGAGCATAATCCAGTCAAGCTGGTCGCGGACTTTGCAGGCTGCTGCTCAGTGTTATGGAAAGACAAACTGGGCCAGATCTCGCTCGGCGTGACTACGCTATTCTGGGGTACTGGCGCCACTTTGCAGTTCATCGTATTGAAATGGGCTGAAAAGTCGCTGAATATGCCGCTGGACCGTGCAGCGATCCTGCAGGGGGTGGTGGCGGTCGGCATCGCACTGGGAGCCGTAGGCGCTGCCCAATTCATCCCGCTCAAGAAATCACTGTCCGTGATGCCGCTGGGCATAGCCATGGGCCTGGTGGTGATGATCATGACCGTAGTCAGCAGCGTCTGGGTCGCTTATCCGCTACTGATACTGATAGGTGTACTGGGAGGCTTCTTCGTCGTGCCGATGAACGCGCTGCTGCAGCATCGCGGCCACGTACTGATGAGTGCCGGCCATTCCATCGCCGTACAGAACTTCAATGAAAATCTGTCCGTATTATCGATGTTGGCCTTGTACGCATTGATGGTATCGCTGAATCTGAATATCAATGTCGTCATCATCCTGTTCGGCCTGTTCGTCTCTGGCACCATGTATATGGTCATGCTGAAACATAAGGCGAATCAGCGCGAGCATGATTCACTGGCCTTGATCGGCGAGCATAAGGACGACCACCACTAACCGCCAGACAGGCAACAGCTAGGTGGCATCCAAGCACCTGGCGAGTCTCTATATCAGCGGACTGCGCAACAATCCCCGCCTCTCCGCCGCCTGCAGCATCCATTTGTCAGGCACGACGACACCTCGGCAAATTTCCTGCATCAGGTCACCACTTTTGCGCATGATGGCCACCATCGCCGGCGCACTGTCCCGCGCAAAATGCCGTAGCAGCGAATCAAGCAGCAAAGGCTTATCCATCACCTCTTCCGCCCTGGCCTGCGCCGGCGCCAGCCATTGCAGGCGGGGCAAGACCATTGCATAGGGGATTGCCAGCTTTTCCAGATCGTCCATAAACCACCAGAAACCGCGGCAATGATTGGATGAAATCCCGTCCGCACCGTGCTCGGCATGTGTCAGGTCGCGATAGAACAGCCAGCCCTTGATCAGTGCCTGCGACCTGGCGATAGGCTCCTGCACGGTGAACTGCGCCAGCGGATGTTGCGCCAGCGGCAGTTGCTGCTCTATCGTTTTTTTCATCTTGGCGCCCAGCGTATCTGCCAGATTGGGACCGACATAACTATACAAATCCGGCACATAGCCCGGTTGCAGCTCCCCATCATCGGAGCCGGGATCAAACAGATAAAATTTGGTCGCCAGCTCCCAGTGAGCGAGGCCGCTGCGCTGACGCACCAGAAAATCGAATTCGCCTATCGTCTGGTTATTGCCCTGCCTGACCTGCAAGCCATGTGCAAACAGTATGCCCTGGTGCTTCAGGTAAAAGGCCAGCAGATTCTCTGCATAATGCCCAAGGCGGCTATGCTTGTGCAATTCCAGCGCCTGATGCAGGGGTGCCGGCTGCCTGTCGAGGGCGCTCAGCCAGTCTATCAATGCCTGCGGGTCGCTGATGGGTACGGTAGCGATCTGGCCAGCCCATACCGGCGATTTTGCCGCCAGCATGTCGGGCGACGTCAACATCCATGCCAGCGCGCGCACATGCGGATCATGCAAATGCTGCCAATAGCGGTGAAACAGTGTTTGAAATTCCATGATTCAGCAGACTCGGTTAGCAGACTCAGGCATGCTCTGCCGCCACGCTTCCGGCGCTATCTGCAGCGTTTGCGGCCAGGCACAGATCTGCCCACGCTTTGCTTTTTTCTATAGGTTTGCGCAGCAAATAAGCGGGATGGTAAGTAACGACCAAAGGCAGCTTCGCGTAGCGATGCGGTTTGCCGCGCAACTGGCCTACCGGCGTTTCTGGATCCAGCCCCAGCAGCGATATCGCTGCGGTCTTGCCCAGCGCAACAATGACGCCTGGCTTGATCAACTCTATCTGCCGCTTCAGGTAAGGCAGGCAGGCAGCGGCTTCTTCAGGGGTAGGCGGCCGGTCCTTGCCTTGCGCATCCGTAGGCCGGCATTTGACGACGTTCGCGATAAAGGTGTTTTCGCCGCGCTGCATGTCGAGGCCGCGCATCATATTATCCAGCAGGTGGCCGGCGGCGCCCACGAATGGCTCGCCTTGCAAATTCTCGTTATAGCCCGGCCCTTCGCCGACAAATAGCCATTTGGCTTTGCGATCGCCGACCCCGAAAACGGTATTGGCCCGGCCCTTGCACAAGCCGCAGGCACGGCATCCGGCGACACTGGCTTCGAGTTCGTCCCATCCCATTTCTGCAATCGCATCGGCACGCTGCAAGGCCCGGTCATCGGTCCCTGCACTTGATTCGATAGTGTTTGGCACTACAACATCAGCCGCTGCAAACGCGTCTTCTATCGTCGCTACAGGCGCGGAAACCTGCGGCGGCTGCGCTACTGGCACGGCCGACACCAATGGCACGACTGGCGCAAAAGCATCCGATGCCTGTGCCTCAGCACTTTCTATCTGGGCCTCCGCAGCGTCTGACGCGGCTAAGGCTAACGGCGCACCTGCGTCCCGCAATTGCCAGACCGGCCCCAGTCGCATCTCCGCCAGCATCCGGGAACGCCTGTCGTCGAAATTATTTTTTACATTACCTTGATGATTGATCACAGTGTCATCCGCATTACGATTGCATCTTCACGGGTATTCTCCTCCGCCGGATAATACGCTTTTCTTCTGCCAATTTCTGCAAATCCATAGTGCTGATAGACCTGGATAGCGCGGGTGTTGCGGACCCGCACCTCCAATAAAATGGACGTCGCCTTTTGCTCCCTGGCATAGGCACATAATTGATCCATCAACATTCTGGCCAAGCCTTGTCCCTGCCGCTCTGCCGCCACGGCGAGATTCAGCAGATGGACTTCATCCAGGATAGTCATCGCCAGGAAATAACCGAGCAGATCTTGCTGAGCATCGCACAAACCACAGATTTCATGCCCGGCATTCAGGGAGTCCGCAAAATTTCCACGAGTCCAGGGATGAGCATACACCTGCTGCTCTATCTTTAACACCCGATCAATATCGTCCTGCCTCAATTCGCAAAAATGATATTCCGGCATTGCCACACTCATGCTGCACCTTTACCGACATTCGCGGCCTGCTTGGCAAGCAGCCGCTCCTCGGTCGTGAGTGCAATCTTGTTACGCAAATAGAGCGGCTGAGCCTGCTCGGCAGACACGGCCCTTCCTGCTGCATAGCCTGCCAGCGCCAGCCGTGCAATCTGTTCTGCATGCGGCATGCACGGTAATGTCACTACGTCAGGCGGCAAATCATCCAGCTTCAAACCATTGCCATGCACTAGTGCAGCAGTCTTCAGATCAGTAACATTCATCAGGCCTGCAAATGAACCCAGCGCTGGTTCGCTGATTACCTGCCACTCGCTGCCTACATAACGATAGCGCGCCCAGTAGACCTCTTCCATACGGGCATCCAGTACACAGACAAGCTCGCTATGCCCCCGCTCCTGCGCTGCTGCGCGCGCACCTTCCGCCATTGCCAGCAGGCTAACGACAGGAACAACAGGTAAATCGGAGCCGAAAGCCAGACCTTGCACAACGCCGCAGGCAGTGCGAACTCCGGTGAAGGCACCCGGTCCGCAACCGAAGCCTATCGCATCGCATTGACTCAAAGTGATGCCGCCTTGCCGGAGCAGTTCCTGCACCATAGGCAATATGCCTTGGGAATGCGTCTGCACGCCGGACAGTTCTCGGGAAATAATGCCGCCATCGGTCAACAAGGAAGCCGATGCCAGCTCAGTCGAGGTTTCTATGCTTAGAATAATTGTCATGCCCGTATTTTACCGCGCCCTCGCCCGATGAGAAGCCATTTCATCATCACCTTGCCTGTCTTAATATCATCAAATATCATCATTGCATCGCCGCTTTGGGCGATAGCATGCAGTGAAACATCCAATCACGTAAAATGCAGCGTCATGAGTACAATATTGAACAATACTGAAGATCTTGCCCACATCAGGGGTGAGCTGCAGCATAAGCCCTGGCTGGTCGCCTGCCTGTGTGCAGCCTGGTGCAATACCTGCGGTGACTATCGTGCAGCTTTCGATGCATTGCGCGCACAGCATGCGGATAAATGCTTTGCTTGGCTGGACATCGAGGATCAAGCCCATCTGGTTGATGAGATCGATGTAGAAAATTTCCCCACCATCCTGATTCAACATGGCGACCATATTTTATTTTTTGGGACCATGCTGCCCGATGTAAAACAATTGCATAGATTGATATCGTCGCTGTCGGAAAATACCGAGCAAAGCATCTCGCATGGCAAATTGCTCAACCAGGGCACGCCGAAAGACTGGAGCTTGCGCCGCCTGCTACTTGAAAACCTCTGACATCCGCAATCTAAGCAATCTCACATTCGAATATAGCAAAAGCTGACAGGAAAAAGAAAAAAGGGACTAGATTTTCATCTAGTCCCTTGAATCTGGTGCGGCTGGCAGGAATCGAACCCACGACCCCTTGGTTCGTAGCCAAGTACTCTATCCAGCTGAGCTACAGCCGCGAAAGAACGAAAGTATAGCACGGGTATTTTTAAATAGGAAGTTTATCTATAAAAAAGATGAAATAATTTATCATTGCCCATTATTTCAGCAGCAGATACGCAACACCAGGCAGATATCCCTAGTTAATGCGCTAGCCCTGTCATCCCCAGGCATCACACCAGGCTTTCACATGCACCAGTTTACCGGGGAATAAAGCGCACCCACCCATATCCTTGCTCTTTTCCTCGTATAGCTGGCAAGTTCCGCAAATCTGCCCTGCCTCGTATTTGGGAAATTTTTTCTTGTCGACCTTGGAAGGATCGAGCTTGTAGCCATGCTCTACCGCTGAAGCGTCGCTTTCAAGAAGCTGCGGATCATCCGCAATAGCAAAGCCGCACGTCGTCAGAGCGGCAACACCTGCTACCGACCTGATCACAAATGTCCTGCG
Source organism: Parundibacterium terreum (assembly GCF_014636315.1). Lineage (GTDB taxonomy): Bacteria > Pseudomonadota > Gammaproteobacteria > Burkholderiales > Burkholderiaceae_D > Undibacterium > Undibacterium terreum. Next base: position 404,617 of record NZ_BMED01000001.1, read on the forward strand.
ATTTAGACTCATGGGTAAGCTCCTCAGCAAATATTGACGTTTGATAAACTTGACAGCAATTATGCCAGAGCATGGCCCCGAATGCCGCACCGATCAAGAATGGCAGCCTCGGCAACATAAGGTCCACGGAATTTCTCAATATTTGCCCGATAGCAAAGCCACCGACAGACACCAGGGCAAGTGCAAAATTAAGACAAGATAAACAAAAAAATTGCCAATTCACTCACATGATCTGATAGCGATCTGGTACATTGGCCACACGTTTCTTTAAATGCGCACAGCGGAGCTTGGACATCATGCTTGCAGCCCCGACTCCAGATAACGATGCGAAACGCCTTGCCGTGCCTCATGCACTGCTGATACTCGACACCCCACCCGAAGAACGCTTCGATAAGATCGTCGCATTCGCAGCAGCAGAATTCGACGTGCCCATTGCCCTGATTTCGCTGGTTGACAGCGACCGGCAATGGTTCAAATCACGATTCGGATTAAGTGCCTGCGAGACTTCACGCGATATTTCATTTTGCGGGCACGCCATCATGCGTACCGATATCCTGGTCATACCTGATGCGGCTGCAGACGAGCGTTTCGCCGACAACCCCTTGGTCACCGGCGATCCTTATATCCGCCTCTATGCCGGCGCACCGCTGATACTGCAATCAGGGCACTCCCCAGGCACGCTATGCCTGATCGATACCAAGCCTCGCCAGCTAGATGAGCTTGATCTGGCCATACTCTCTACGTTAAGAGATCTGGTGGTCAAAGAATTGTCCAATGCGATGGAGACTTCCGATGGCTAATCCAGCGGCAAACAGACGCATGTTATTGGTGGAGCCGGAGACGCTATTGCGGCAAACGGTGGCACTGACTGCGCGTGCGATTGGCGTAGGAAATATTCATGAAGCAGGCAACATGGTGTTGGCCGAGCAAATGCTGAAGGAACAGGCTTTTCACGGCGCCGTCATCTCCATCGATACTGAGAAAACCGACGCCGCCAACCTGGGCTTGCTAGACCAGGTCAGGAACGGCGCCACGGCCAGCAATAAGGCGATACCGATTGCCGCCATGGTTGAACGCTGCGATTCAAATCTGCTGCAGGCATTAAGCCAGCGCGAAGTAACCCGCATCATCCTGAAGCCGTTCCGCGCCCGCCTGCTGCTGGATGTCTTCACTGAATTTGCGATCGTCAGCAAGTAGATTCATCATCAAACGCAAAAAGCGCATGCGAAGACATTTGTGCCGAGCACTATTGTTACTCAGGCTTTGCTTTTTCCAAATATTTGCGCCACATACCCCGATAGCTCGCTTCAAGTGCTTTTGTAAAGCCGAGCTCGTCACTCAAACTTGAGGCAGCCAAGCGTGCGCGCATGCCTTGCCGCAGCGCGGACAAGCGCTGCATATCCCTGCTTAACTCTATCGCGATCCTGGCAAAATCTTCTGCATTCGCAGCAGCAAGCTCGGGCAATCCCAGGTTATTCAACAAAGCATACCCTACCCTTGAGGCAAACGACTCCCCAGTGAGTGTCACAAGAGGCAAGCCTTGCCAGAACGTTTCACAGCTCGTCGTCCCGCCGTTAAACGGAAAGGTATCCAGCGCGATATCCGCCTGCATTACTTGCTCCCTGAATGCGGCAAGATTGAGCTTACCTTTGAAATCCAGCCTGTGCAGCTCTATGCCTTCTGTCTTGAATTTACGCTCAAGCACCCGTTGCGCGCCAGGTGAAGTCGTACCCATAATCAGCAGGCGCGCGTCAGGAATACTGCGCATGAGCTCTGACCATACTTTGATATTAACGTCAGAAATTTTGGAAATATTATTTGCGGAAACAAAAGTAATAAAGCCATTTTTCAGGGCTGGCAACTCCGTCATCTCGCGCAAATCTTCTACCGGACGAAAACTCCACCATAAGCGGTCCTTGAATTTATGCAGAGTCTCGCTATAAAACCGATCGCTCTCAGAAGGATTGGCATCCTCGTTGGTCAGCCGGTAATCCATCGCGGAGAGCCCCGTCGTATCCACATAACCGAGATACGATACCTGCACCGGCGCAGGCTTGCGCGCAAACGTCAGCAATCGATGATTGCCGGTGTGCCCATTGAGATCAATCAGGATGTCGATTCCATCGGCCCTGATGCGCTGATCAAGCTCCGCATCAGACAAATTTTCGCAAAACAAAAAATGACTGGCTGCCTGTTGGATTTTTTCTGTGATGATGTCCCGCACACTAGCATTGTAGTAACAGAAGATTTCAAATTGCGCCCTATCGTGCCTTTCCAGCACAGGCAACATGAATATGGCGACGGAGTGTGCATGAAAATCCGAGGAAACATACGCAATTTTTAGGCGCCTCTCAGGATCTGGATTATTCGAATGCATGCGCTGCAGAGCTTTGACCGGCGCCTCAAACTGCCCGGCAAATTGCAGATGCTCGGAGAATAATTCAGCAGGATGCGCCTGAGGCAAATACTGAAGCGAAAATAAAAGCCCGGTGTGGCAATTATGGAGTTGCGGATTAATAGCAAGCGCGGCGCGAAAAGCCGCGACCGACTCTTTAATTTCCCCACGATCTCTGTACAAAATGCCCAGTGTTTCGTAGGCCTCCACGAAATTAGGATCTACCGAAACCGCCCGGGAAAATTCTGTGATGGCGGCATCCGGATCCCCCATACCTTGCGCAATTTTTCCTAGAAAAAAATAAGAGTCAGATAAGCCGGGGCTCAATACAATTGCTTGTTCAAGATGCGACTTTGCCTCTTGTAAAAGGCCTTGCTCTATCAGGACAAAACCCAGATTGATATGAATGGCAGCTGATGATCCATTCAATGCCAAAGCCTGTCGATAGTATCCTGCCGCATCGGCCCAAGAACCGGTGCTCCAGCAGCCATCTCCCAGTTTTTTAAAAACCAGACTTTTTTCTATCCGTATGTCATCGGCAGCTTGAGCAGAAGCGCGATCATCGACGGGCGTGATTACAGGAGTTTGCTTTTCTTCGGAAGACGAGAAAAAATTCTTGAGCCAGCTGAGCATTGATAACCATCGATTTTGACAGGGCAATCTTGCATTGTATCAAAATACAGACGGAGCAAATCACTGCCAACCCGACATTTCTCCAGGTTCCGTGCGCACTATTTACTCAATCGCCTCGCTTTGCCTGCCTGTCCTGCCACTATCGCGGGAATGCGGGGGGACCAGCAAATTCGGCCACTTGGTCTTGCTCCATGCAGCAGCTTTGCTCGCGCGACTTGAGCGCCTCGCCTTGCAATCCTTGTCGATGGAATTCGCCGATGTATGTGGGTGGCTCAGAAAAGAAAAAAGGGACTAGATTTTCATCTAGTCCCTTGAATCTGGTGCGGCTGGCAGGAATCGAACCCACGACCCCTTGGTTCGTAGCCAAGTACTCTATCCAGCTGAGCTACAGCCGCGAAAAACAAAATTATAGCATAGGCATTTTTCGTTTGTCACTACCTTTTCATCAAATTTCTACTTGCGAGCCTACTTCGATAACTCGGTTGGTTGGAACCTGATAATAATCGGCTGCATCGCGCGCATTGCGGGACAAGGTAACGAACAGCCATTCGCGCCACATCGCCATACCGCCGCCTGGGCGCGAAATAATAGTCTGGCGCGCGATGAAATAAGAAGTCTCCATCGGCTCAAATTCCAATCCATGCGCAGCGCACAGCTCCAGCGCCTTTGGAATGTCCGGCTCGTTCTTGAAGCCGTAAAACACATCCAGCTGAAAACAGTTATGGCCGAGATCCGTGATCTTGATGCGATCGGAGAAAGGCACCCACGGAATATCCGTATTGTGCAAAGTCAGAAACACGACGCGTTCATGCAGGATTTTATTGTGAGACAAATTATGCAGCAACGCATGCGGCACGCCATCGGCTTCGCCACGCAGGAAAATCGCCGTGCCGGCAACACGCGTAGGCGGCGACACGAACAGCGACTCCAAAAAATCCTCCAGCGGAATTGCATGCTTGCGCAAATTGTCGAACACCAGTTCGCGGCCGCCCTTCCATGTCACCATGATGGTAAACATCAGGCCACCCAGCACGACCGGGAACCAGCCGCCCTGGAAGAACTTCAATGCATTGGCAGAGAACAATGCCGCATCAATCACGAAGAAGAAGCCTGTCGCCAGGAAGCAGATGGCCAGATTATATTTCCAGCCATAGCGGATCACGAAGAAAGTCAATATCGAGGTGATCAGCATGGTGCCGGTGACTGCGATACCGTAAGCCGACGCCAGCGCGGAGGAGGAGCCGAAGCCGACCACCACGCCCACCACCACCAGCAACTGCAGCCAGTTGACGATAGGGATGTAGATCTGGCCTATTTCTTTTGCTGAAGTGTGAATGATCTTCATTCGCGGCAGGAAGCCGAGCGAGATCGCCTCCTTGGTCATTGAGAATGCGCCGGAGATGGTTGCCTGCGAGGCGATAACCGCCGCCACCGTAGATAAAACAACCAAAGGAAAAACACTCCATGGACCCAGTTGCTGATAAAACGGATTGCTGACCGCTTCAGGGCGAGCAATCAGCAAGGCGCCCTGCCCCAGATAATTCAATGCCAAAGCAGGAAACACGATCAAAAACCACGCAACGCGAATAGGCTTGCGGCCGAAATGCCCCATGTCCGCATATAACGCCTCCGCGCCGGTAAAGGCCAGCACAACGGCACCCAAGGCCAGGAAACCCAGGTAGCGGTGATAATTAAGGAACTCCATCGCGTACATGGGATTCAGTGCCCGCAATATGCTTGGCATCTTGATGATATTCACCAGGCCCATCGCCGCCAGCACGACAAACCACAAGATCATGATGGGGCCAAATAATTTGCCTATGCCGGACGTGCCCCTGTACTGCACTGAGTACAAGGCAATCAATACTGCCAGCGTAATGGGGATCACATAAGGCTTGAAGGTAGGCGTCGCCACCTCCAGCCCCTCTATCGCCGAGAGCACCGAGATCGCCGGCGTAATGACGCCATCGCCGTAAAACAGCGAGGCGCCAAACAAGCCCAGCACCATCAGCACAAAATGCCAGCGGGATAATTTGGTGACCGACTCCAGCGCCAGTGCGGTCAGCGCCATGATGCCTCCCTCGCCACGGTTATCCGCGCGCAGAATCAGGGTGACATATTTGACTGCGACGATGAAAAACAGCCCCCAGAAAATCAGGGATACAACGCCGAAAATATTTGCTTGATCTAGTGCGAGGCCATGCTCTTTTGAAAACACCTCTTTCATCGTGTAAAGAGGGCTAGTGCCGATATCGCCGTAGACGATACCGATAGCAGCCAGCGTTAGAGCGCTGAGGCTGCTTTTAGTATGTTGGGTAGACAAGTGAATACCTAGTTATTATTGGTGCATTGCACAATAGGTGATTCCCGATCGAATTTCAAGATGGAAATCAAATTTTCCACATGCTTATGTAAATGCGCAACAGAATGCCAGTTTTGCACAAAATCCGGTTGCAGCATAGTCAAAAAAATACTAAGCCTGAGGCAAGCATGCCTTAAACATAAGGCGCGCAGGCTGCAAGCCACAAACAAAAAGCCCCGCATTTGCGGGGCTTTTTGTTTATTTCTTAAATACAGTAATACATGAGTGGATTCCCGAAACCCAGTTCTATCTGAAAAGTGGCTCCGACGTGAAAAGAATCAACTCATGTATTACTGCAATATGAATCTCTTAGCCAATGCAATCTAGTAGATAACCACAAGCACTGCGACATTCATTGGAAATAAATATACCACTGGTGTTTTTCTATTGCAAGCATTTTTCTGAGAAATGCCGTCTGCAGCAAGACGGTCGCATTTGATGGCCAGCCAGGCATCTATCACAAGCCGCGCTCAAGCAGACTCAGATGCTCCCTGTGCTCCGGCCTGAGCCGGTACAGCTGTGCAGGCCTGTGCGCACCAGCCAAGCCAAATCTCCCGTCAACCTCTTCCAGCATCCCCATCTCACTCATCTTGCGGCGAAAGCTGACCTTGTTCAACTCCCCTCCCATCAAGGCTTCGTACACGCGCTGCAGTTGTGGCAAGGTAAAATTTTCCCCGGCAAGATAGCAAGGCAGCGATGAATACTGGCTCTTGTTGCGCAAGCGATCCACTGCCATGCCGATGATGGCCTGATGATCAAACGGCAGTTGCATGAGTTTATCCACATCCACCAGCCGAATTTGATCGCGACCGGAATGGCCCACCTGCTCAACGATATCAATCGACACCAACGCATAATAAACAATGGACAAAGACCAGCCGCGCGGGTCCCGCGCCGGACCGGAAAATGTCGCCAGCTGCTCCAGATAAGGCGCAGTAATATGCGCCTTTTCCTTCAGCACTCGCAATGCCGCCCCGCGGGCATCAGCATCTTCTTCCGCGTGAATAAAGCCCCCAGGCAAGGCCAGCACATCTTTGAACGGCTCCTTGTCGCGTTTTAATAAAGCAACCTGCAGCGCGCCCTCCTTCAGCGTCAGCAAAACCAGATCCACTGTGCAAATTATCTGATTCATAGGTTACTCCAGGCTCTTTCTCGCATTGTTTTCCAACTTCACTACTTGTTAGTTTAAATGTTGACTAAAGATAAGCTCAGTGAAAAAAACTGTCAACACCAATGGGTACTAAAATTAAAAAAAGACACTTTTACTTAGTTGCATTTTTAATTTAAGTATCCTACACTAGAATCATCATCACCTCAAAGCCAGGATGAACATCATGCGCAGCACGCACCTGTTAATCATTGACCCGCAGAATGATTTTTGCGATCTGCCCCAGGACTACTTACCCTTTGACCCAGCTTCCAATAGCAGGGTCTCACCGGCTCTGCCGGTGCCCGGAGCGCACGCCGATATGCAACGGCTGGCACAATTTATAGATCGCGCCGGTGCCGGCATCAGCGATATCAGCATCACGCTGGATTCTCACCACAGGCTGGACATTGCCCATCCCGGCTTTTGGCAAACTGCCGAGAAGCAGCAAGTGACCCCATTCACACAGATCTCCGCAGCAGAAGTGCGCAGCGGCGTATACCAGCCCCGCAAATCGACGGATCTGGCGCGCGCACTCAGCTACCTGGATGCACTGGAAAGCGCAGGCCGTTATCAATTGATGGTGTGGCCGGTACATTGCGAGATAGGTTCATGGGGGCAAAATATCCATGCCGATGTGCATGCAGCGTATAACCGCTGGGAAGATGCCTCGCAGCGCAGCGTGAGTAAGCTGAGCAAGGGCTCCAACCCCTGGACCGAGCATTATTCTGCAATCATGGCGGAAGTACCCGATGCAGAAGACCCCGCGACCCAGCTTAATCGCGCTTTTATCGATATGCTTGCCCAATCAGACCAGATCCTGATTGCAGGCGAAGCCGGCAGCCACTGCGTGAAAGCCACTACCGAGCACATCGTTGACAACTTCGGTCCACACTCCCTGTCCAGGCTGGTACTGCTCACCGATTGCATCAGCCCGGTGTCCGGATTCGATTCGCAATACAGGGATTTCCTTGGCGATATGCAGTCGAAAGGCCTGCGCCTGGCGCAAAGCACCGAGCTACTGCCTGAATTACTGGCCAGGCGCGCAGCTTGAGTATGCCATTGGTTCCAGTCGCTGCTGCTGACCGGCACATCACGCAAAACCTATCAAAAAGCCTGTTCGGCGATCACACCGGAAAACAAGAACAATGAAAACCATCCTACGCAGCCTGCTGGAAAACGATCTGTATAAGTTCACGATGTGGCAAGCGCTGCTGCACAGCCATCCGAATACCCAGACTGAGTATTCTTTCGTGTGCCGTAATACGCCCGCCTATCCTCTGGCAGAGCTGAGAGACGAAGTGAATGAAGCGCTCGACCACTTGTGCACAATGTCGTTCACTGAAGAAGAGCTGGCCTATCTGCGCAGCCTGCGCTTCATCAAGAGTGATTTTGTCGACTTCCTGACAGTATTCCGCTTCCAGCGCAGACTGATCAGCGTGGAGCTGGATGGGGACAAACTGGTCATCCAGGCCAAAGGGCCGCAAGTGCATGTGATGGGCTTTGAAATTTATGTGCTGTATATCGTCAATGAACTCTACTTCCGCCGCTTTGATGCGGAGCCATTGCTGGCTGAGGGGCGCCGGCGCCTGAGCGCAAAAATCGAAGTATTGAAAGCATTCAGTAAAGAGCCTGCACGCAAAAATTCTTTCGGCTTCTTCGATTTTGGCTTACGGCGTCGTTTTTCCGGCGCATGGCAGGAAGAAGTCGTTGCTACGCTGGCACGCGAAATCCCCACTTACTTCAATGGCACTTCCAACGTCTATCTGGCAAAGAAATACAATCTGGTCCCAATAGGAACCATGGCGCATGAGTACCTGCAATCCTATCAGTCCTTTGGCGTACGCCTGCGCGATTTTCAAAAGGCCGCACTGGAAGGCTGGGTGCAGGAATACCGTGGCGACCTGGGTACCGCACTGACCGATGTGGTCGGCATGGATGCCTTCCTGGCCGACTTTGATCTTTACTTCGCCAAGCTTTTTGACGGCTTACGCCATGACTCCGGCGATCCTGTCGTATGGGGAGAGAAGGCAATCGCGCACTATGAAAAACTGCGCGTCAATCCCAACACCAAGCGCCTGGTATTTTCGGATGGGCTGGATTTTGACACCGCGCTATCCTTATACCGGCACTTCGCCGACCGGACCATGACAGCCTTCGGCATAGGCACCTACCTGACCAATGACATGGGCATCACGCCGCTGAACATTGTGATGAAGCTGGTATCGTGCAATGGACAGGCAGTGGCCAAACTGTCCGATGCTCCAGGAAAGACCCTGTGCAAGGATGAAACCTTCCTCGCCTATCTGCGGCAAGTCTTCAATCATCCAGCGTAGGCGATCATAAGGAAGCACTTGTTTTAATAAACTTCGGCCCTTACTGACGAGACAAACAACGCCATGCTGAACATCGCACTTGCGCAACTGAATTACACCGTTGGCGATTTTTCCGCCAACACCACGGCGATCATCTCGCATATGCGCCGCGCAGCAGCGGCATCTGCCGATATCGCCGTTTTTTCCGAACTCGCTATTTGCGGCTACTATCCCGGTGACCTGCTGGAAGACAGCAGTTTTCTGGCACGTTGCGATGCCGCCCTGGACGAAATCATTCGCACTTCCGCCGAATTGCCGGAGCTGGTCACAGTAGTGGGCACGGCACGCCGCAATAATGGCCCCGGCAAACCTCTGCACAACAGCTTACTCGCCATTCGCAACGGTCAGATCATTGCCGAGTATTACAAACAGTTGCTACCTACTTATGGCATCTTCGATGAATACCGTCATTTTGAACCGGGGCCGCAAACGGCTTGCACGCTCAGCGTCAGGGAACATCGCGTCGGCTTCATGATTTGCGAAGACGGCTGGAATCAGCCGGGACTGGACTATAAGGTCAATCCCTTTGACGCACTAAAACAAGCCACCCCGGAACTCGTGATCAGCATTAATGCCAGTCCATCCGACATTGGCAAGCGCAAAAAAAGGCATTCAACCATATCCAAAGCCTGCCAGGAAACACAATTGCCTATCCTGTTCGTCAACCAGACAGGCGGGCAGGACCAACTGGTGTTTGATGGGGCTTCTTTTGCTGTCACGCCGGATCAGGGCGTGGTTTTTGAAGCCTCCCAATTCGAAGAGGATTTTCAGTGCATAGGATTTGATGCCGGTGCATTCATGAAGGACGGCCTTCCGCTACTTGCGTCTGCCCTGGTGGATTTGCCAGTTGAAGAATTCACTCGCCGCCAGATACTGCTCGGCTTGCGCGACTATGCGCGCCGTTGCGGCTTCAGCAAAGTCGTCGTGGGATCGTCGGGCGGCATAGACTCGGCTTTGACGCTGGCACTGGCGGCACAGGCACTGGGTGCCGAAAACGTGATTGCCATTACCATGCCGTCCGTGTGGTCCAGCGAAGGATCGGTGTCTGACTCTGTGGATTTATGCAAAAATCTCGGCATCCGCTTGCACACTCACCCGGTTGCCGACCTGGTCAAACAATTCAGCACCGGATTCGAGCACAGTTTTGACACGCCGCTGCGCGGTTTACCGCTGGAAAATCTGCAGGCCCGCATTCGCGGCACCATATTGATGGAGTATTCCAACAGCTTTGGCGCCCTGCTGCTCACTACCGGCAACAAGAGTGAGATATCGGTCGGCTACTGCACCCTGTATGGAGACACCAATGGTGGCCTGGGCCTGATAGGCGATCTGTACAAAACGGAAGTGTATGCACTGTCCCGCCATATCAACCAGCAGGCTGGACGCGAGTTGATACCTGAACCCATCATTAGCAAGCCTCCGTCCGCCGAACTGGCGCCGGATCAAAAAGATACCGACAGCCTGCCGCCCTATGAAGTGCAGGATGAAATACTGAAATGGCACCTGGAAGGCGACAGGATGCCGCCTGCCGAAGCCAAGGCGGCGCGCAACCACGTGCAAGGGCTGCAGACCAGCGAAGAAGGTCGCCAGCTAGTCGCGCGCATACTGGCCATGGTCGCCAGGAACGAATACAAACGGCGCCAGGCGCCGCCGCTGATCAGGGTGCGCTCGCGCGCCTTCGGCAGCGGCCGCCAGATGCCTCTTGCCGCTAAATATTGACATACCGGGAAAGACAATGACTGCCAATTTTTCTGCCAAACTCGCGATCCTGATAGGCCGCTTCCAGCCCTTCCACAATGGCCATGCAGCGTTGCTGAAAAAAGCGCTGGAGAGCGCACCGAATGTCATCGTGATACTGGGATCGGCATTTCATGCGCGCAATCCCAAGAATCCTTTTACCTGGGAAGAACGCGCAACGATGATCGCCAACACGCTGGATGAGACCGAGCGCTCCCGCGTGTCTTACCTCCCTATACGAGATTATTACGATGAAAAGCGCTGGGCAAAGGAGATATTAAAAGCCGTCAGTAAGCAGGCGCCCAATACGGGTAGCATTGCACTGGTGGGTCACTTTAAAGATGCCTCCAGCGGCTATCTGCGACACTTCCCGCAATGGAGTCTGATAGAGGTCGGCAACCAGGCGAATATTGACGCCAGCAACATCCGGCAAGTACTGTTTGAGGCCGAGAACCTGGATGTCTCCCTCAACGTGATCGCCGGCGCAATGCCGGAAACCATACGCCAGTATTTGAAGGCCTGGGCTTTACTTCCCTGCTACAAGGATCTGGTGCAGGAATATGCGGTACTACAAGCCTACAAGGCTTCCTGGAGCAGCGCGCCCTACCCGCCTATCTTCACCACCGTGGATGCCGTTGTTAAAACCGCGGGCCACGTGCTGCTGATCAAGCGAAAGAGACACCCGGGCCGGAATCTGTGGGCCTTGCCGGGCGGCTTCGTTGAACAATGGGAAACCGTGCTGCAAGCGGCAATACGTGAACTGGAAGAAGAAACCACACTGGGTGTGCTGAGCGATACTTTGCCGGATGCGCTGGCCGGCGTGCAGGTATTCGACCATCCCGACCGCAGCCTGCGTGGCCGCACCATCACGCATGCGCATTTCTTCGACCTGAAACATGAGCAGCTACCGGAAGTAGAAGCGGCTGACGACGCAGAAAGCGCCAGCTGGGTGCCGGTAGAAGAGCTGGCGGTAATGGAAGACCAGTTCTTTGATGACCATTTCCATATCCTGGATCACTTCCTGGCGCTGCTGAAGGATTGAGAGCTATTCCTGTGATCGAGATTTTCTTTTCGCCAGCTCGCGTACCAGATCTTCCATAGGCATGGGCTTGCCGAACAGCCAGCCCTGCGCATATTGCACGCCATGCTCACGCAAAAATTGCTCCTGCGCTTCCGTCTCAACACCCTCTGCAATCATCTTCAGGTTCAGTGATTTAGCCATTTGTATGATGTGCAATACAACGCGGCTGGTGGCAGCATCGGTGCCTATGGTATCGACGAAGGACTTATCTATCTTCAGGTAATCCAATTCAAAGGATTGCAGGTAAGACAGGCCGGAATAGCCTGTGCCGAAATCATCAATCGCAACGCCTATGCCCAGTGCCCGGATGTCCCTGACCACTTCCCGCGCGACATCGGCATTCATGAAGCCGCGTTCGGTCGCCTCAACCAGCACATTGTGAGGGCCGGCATGCGCCTTTTGGATCATTTCCTTCAGCAGGTCTATCGTGTCGCGCGTGTGCAGGTCGGCAGAGGATAGATTGACGCCGATATGGAAATGCGGATGCCTGCGAAATACTTCCGGCGCATCCTTCGCCACCAACTCCAGTACATGCGCAGTGATACGCTGTATCATCCCGCTCTCTTCCGCCTCGGGAATGAACTGGTCCGGCCGTACCAGCACACCGTCGCTGCGCCGCCAGCGTATCAGGGCTTCCGCACCTATCCACTCGCGCGTCTGCAGATCGACCAGGGGCTGGTAGGCCAAAAAGAACTCCTTCTTTCTCAGGCCGGTGCGTATCAGCGCAGGCAGGGATTGCTGCAGCTTGGTCATATACCGAGCGACATATACCAGGGCCAGGCCTGCCAGCAAACCGATGGGCACCAGGATCAACGCAAATTCATAGACGCGCTTGGTCAGATAGGCCGCAGGTACCGCTGCGACTGCGCCAGTCGCATACTGCGTGGACTGCACAACCGCGACCACATATTCGCCGTCAAAAAAGCTGGCCTGGTGGCGCCCCTGCAGTTCGTCTATCCACCTTTCCTTGACCAGGCCGCGGGATGTCCTGAATTCACGAAAGCCCGGTGTGAATGTCGCCAGGGAAACATCTTTCTCTTGTGTAGAGACATCGATAGGCAGGGATTTGTGGATGATGGCGGCATAGCTGCCTTTTTGGATCACGATGAAGTCGATGTCAGGGGCAATCGCCGCCAGCTTGACATGATTGCGGATCGCCGTGCCCGATGCAGTAAGCTGCTCGACAGGCCCCAATGCCAAGCCCCCCACGTGCATCCCCATTGAGGAACATAGCAGGCGCTCGCCGGCCACATAACCTATCGCCTGGATGTAGCTGGAACTGAGATCGATCTCGCGCATCAGCGCAATCTGCATTTCCGAACAGGGATCGTCGCCGCTGTCGCCGCGCGTGCGCAACAGCTTGTCAATTCCGTTATAGATCTGGCCCGCGGTGCGCTCGGACCGGCCCATGACCTCCATCGCATAACTCAGTGCGCGATCTTTTTCAGATTGCAGGCTCTGGCTCTGCGCCAGTTTCAAGGAAACCAGGATAGGAATGGCGAGCGCCGCCACCCCCGTTATAACGGCCAATATGGTTGCTGAAGCCTTGGGCATGTGTCCCTTAATTATTGATATTATTTTTTAAACCGCTGTAACACGAACCCAGGCACGTGCTACATGCAAAGACCAGGAGGCAAAGCCAGGAAATAATCAAAAAGTATAGAACAAGGCAAATCAGGTGTATATGCCGACGTTGCGCCGCACCGGACACTTGCAACAATAAAAAACAAAATACTTTGCAAGAGCTTAAAGCGACCAAAATCTGGCTTTCATTAACCACAGCCAGGCCCACAGGCGTCAGCGAAAACTATTTTGGGAAAAACAAAATGACCAGAGACACCATCGCAAAACAGCAGTAGGACACTACGGTATAGGTAATGGTATAGCCGAGCGCAAAAGACAATTTTTTGCGGCGGGCAGATTTGTACAGCCCAAGAAAGAGCAGGAAGAAGGCTGCCGGGATGAAAACGCCCATCAAAAGCTTGAATGCATAGTCGGCATAGTCAGGCTTCCTGAAGTAATCTGCCAACGATGCAAAAACAAAGGTGCATGCCTGCAATAAAGCGCAAGTAGCCGCAAGGATGGAAATCCTTGATGCTAATTTTCTTTTTGAAAGCGCAACCACGTTATTACTCCCATTACCAAGCCCGGATAAAAGTGCTTATTCTGCGATCCGACGGCAATTACATCATGGAAAGTATAGTCCATATGCAATTAAAAGGTAATGGATTCCTACAAAATCGGTTGCCAAATTGCAAGCCAAACAACAGATTATTAATTCGCCTCCCGGGCAAACCGGGCGAGAATTTTTATTTTGCCAACAAACGCTGTATCGTGAAAACCCAGTCAGGGCCATCCGTCACCGGATAGTCAGCATCGCTGCGTAATCCCTGGTGCTTCCCCTCCTCTTGCTCATTGCGCAATAAAGAAATGCGGTAGTCGCCCGGCTGTACGCTGGCAATGATGGGGGCCACCACGCCAAGCTTGCTGATGCAGCTTATCCGCAAGCGCCCGCTGCGGCAGGTCAGATCCGCGGTATGCGGCAGTACGTCCTCCAGGTGAAACCCTTCATTCCGCCCTTGCTGCAGCGCTGGTGCAAATTCAAGCGCGATTTTGAATACCCCGTTCAGCGGCAAAGACCAGGCCAGCATTTCACCGCGCCAGGCACACGCAATCAGGCGCTTGTCCAGATAGTAGGGAGCCAGGCGCTCCTCAGTCGCCCTGGACACCAGTTCCTGACGGGCAGCATCCATCTCAGACTGTACAAACCCGCTCACATTTGCAGGGCTTGCATCGTCATACACGGCAGCGTATAGCGCTTCGGTTTGTATGTAGATATCTGACATGGCTTCCAATTCCCGGCTTTCTTCCAACAATGAATACTGCGATTCTTATATTGCACGCCTATCCAATGGCACTTTTGTGGCATTTGCTATGCACGATAAGTAAAGAATTGCGACCGCTATGGAAATTAATTAAGCAACGTCCTTCTGCATGGTTTGCCTGCTAACCCGCATTTTATTTTACACGGCCCAACGTAAGCTCAATCAATTGAGATGCAAGGTCTTGCCCAGATAATCAAAAAACACGCAGTACAGGGTTATCGGCAGCGGTAGCCCCAGGAGCGTTCCCAGCAAATACTGATAAAAATGCACGCCTGACAATGACAATACATAGTTCAAGGTGGGCGCCGTCTGGAATAGTGTCCGCAGTAGCGCGATGCTTTTCACCGGGTGCCTGTCCAGTTGTGCCAGCACCCGAATGGCATATGGATTTTTCAATTCACGCAAGGCATCGCCGCCAATGAAGCGTATCGTGAAATAGGTAAGAATGCAGGAAACCGACGCCGCGATATAGGTGGCCACACCTCCCCACAAGCGCCCCAGTGCCAATACCGCGGCAGCCAGGAACACCAGGCCAGGCACATGGATCAGGTTGCCAAGGCAAAACAGCAATACGAAAATCAGCAGACCGCCCAGTTGATGTTCCACGATGATCTGGTGCATGAAGCGTAGATTGAAATGTTCACGCAACCCGGAAAACTCAACCACCGCCAGCAATAACAATAAAAATGCAATAACCAGCAACAGCCCTTTGTAACTACGCATGCAGATCCCCGATCAATACCTACTCATTACATCTTATTCATGTCCTGGCTTGCGCCCTGGTTGAAGCGGCAGGCTGCAACTCCATCAAGGCAGGCGGCATAGGATGTGAAAAGTAATAACCCTGCGCATAGTCGCATCCTGCTTCCAGGAGAATATCGCGCTGCGCCCGCGTTTCCACACCTTCGGCTACCACCTTCAGTCCCAGCTTGTGCGCCATTAGTATAATCGCTTCGCACAAGAGCCGGTCACTGGATCTGGATGCCAGATTGTTGACGAAAGAGCAGTCTATCTTCAGGTAATCGATTTCCAGCTCTTTCAGATACACCAGCGAGGAATGGCCTGTTCCAAAATCATCCAGCGCAGCCTGCACCCCGGCACCGCGAAATTCCTGCAATACCTGCTTGACACGCTCCGTCGTATCCAGCAGCAAGCCCTCCGTGATTTCCACCGTAATGCAATCTCCCGGCAACTCCAACTCTTCCAGGTAGCCGAGCCAATAGTTGCGGCCTCCATCGTTATCGGCGCGAAATTGTGCAGGTGATTTATTGACGCTGATCTGGAAAGCGGGATCGATCTTTTGCCGCCAGTATTTAACCTGCTGCGCGGCCTGCAAAAATACCCAGTCGCCGATTGCATTGATCAGGCCCGCCTGCTCTGCCATGGGAATGAACTCGGAAGGCTCGATCTGGCCATGAACCGGATGCTGCCAGCGTATCAGCGCTTCGGCCTTGCACATTCGTCCGGTAGCAAGTTCTATGATGGGCTGGTAATAGACGACAAATTGTTTTTTCTCCAGTGCACTGCGCAAGTCCCCGGACAGGCGCATGCGGGAAACGGCGGTATGCTGCAAGGAGGAGGTGAAATAGCAATAGCGGTTGCGGCCGGAATTTTTTGCCGCATACATGGCCTGATCCGCATAACGCAGCAAGTCCTCAGCCTCTTCGGCATCGTCCGGATAGATCGCGACACCGATACTGGCGGACACGTAAACAGTTTGCCCACTCAGATTAAAAGGTATCGCAAGGCCGTCGATAATCTCCTGTGCCACACGTTCCGCGCTGCCTCCATCGGCAATGGCAGGCAGGATCACCGTAAATTCATCTCCTCCCAAGCGGGCAACCGTATCGGATTCCCGCACGCAAGAGTTAATCCTGCGAGCCGCCTCCAGCAACAACTGGTCCCCGGCATTATGGCCTAGGCTATCGTTGACTTCCTTGAAGCGATCCAAATCTATGAACAGGATTGCTACTTTCAAGCCATCGCGCTTTTCCTTTTTCAACTCCTGCCCAAGCCTGTCGTAAAACATGCGCCGGTTCGGCAAGTGTGTCAGTGCATCAAAGTTGGCCTGCTGCCATATCAGCTCCTCCGACATCTTCCTTTGCGTAATGTCGGTAATCATCGCCAGCGAGCCGCCATAAGCGCCTGCACTGTCAAAAATAGGACTGGCGCTCAATGACGCCCATAATTCGCTGCCGTCCTTGCGCCGGAACTTGAAGTCGTGCTGCTCCGAGATGCCCTGCTCACGCCGCTTGATGTTGGCCCTGGAGATCTCGCGCCCCTCTTCGTCCATGAAGTCGTCCAAGGGACGCATCCACATTTCTTCTGCGGTATAGCCCAGCATGCTGGCCATCTTGGGATTGACAAAGGAGGTATTGGATTGCGCATCGATCGTCCAGATACCCTCTTCCGCAGTTTCCACAATACGGCGGAAGCGCTCTTCACTATCCCGCAATGCCCCCTCATTCTTTCGGGTTTCCGTCATATCGCGAACAAAGCCCACCATGCGGGTAATCTGTTGCGAAGCATCCAGCACGAAATGTCCGTCATCCTGCACAATCAGCGGACTGCCGTCTTTTTTTACTACTCGGTACTCAAGATGAAACGCATCTCCGGACATCAGCACCCGGTTCAGTTCAGCATTAAATTTACTCTTGTCCTCGGGGTGAACGACCTTATTCGTCCAGTGATGCAATTCGGAGCCCAGCTCTGCCAGCGAATAACCAAGCAGCCGCTGCACATCCCCCGCGTAACTCATTTCGTTGGATGCCGGCACCCAATCGTAGAGCAGATGGCCACTGGCATTCACCGTCGCCTCATAACGATTCTTCCATTCCAGCAGCGATTGCTCCGCACAGTGGCGCTCGCTGATGTCAAAGGTCACACCCAGCATGCGCTCAGGATTGCCCTGCTGGTCATAAATGCCACGCCCCATTGAGTTCAGCCAGTGCACGCTACCATCCGGCCATACGGTGCGAAATTCGGCTTGATACAGCTTTTTTTCGGCCAGAGCGGTCCTGGCCTGCCGGTCTACCGACTCCCTGTCGTCAGGATGCATCGCATTGCGGAATAATTCGTGGAGCATGGGTATATCCGGAGGTAGGCCGTACAGCAACTTGCACTGGGAAGACCAGATCAATTCATCACTTTTGATATCCCAGTCCCAGGTGCCCAGCTGACTCGCAGAAATGACAAGATTCAGCCGGCCTTCACTCAGCTTCAATGCTTTTTCCGATTGCACCCTGGCGCTGATATCGCGAATAAAACCGGCAAACAGGTGCCGGCCACCGACTCGCATATCGCTGAATGAAATTTCTATGGGAAACTCATGCCCGTCCTTATGCAAGCCAACTGCCTCGGTGCTGCGCCAATTGATTTTTTTGACGCCGCTGTCCAGGTAGGCTTGCAGGCCGCGCCGGTGTGCATCACGCATTCTTGGCGGCTGCAGTATGGCAATCGGCTGCCCTATGATGTCGACGGCTTCGTATCCGAAAACCTCGGCAACCGCCGGATTGGCATGCAGAATGACATTTTTCTCATCCAGCAGCATGATGACGTCGGTGGTCGTCTCCCACAGCAAACGATAGTGCTCGTCGCCGATCAGGCCGGGAGCCAGCGCCGGCCGCTCTTCGCCCCCGACCGGAGCCGCATCGGCGGACGCCCGGCCCCCATCGTTCGATGGTCCGTCTCGCCTCTCACCGGAAATCGCGGTTCGTGATGACATGGCACTCTCTTGGCTGGCCTAACGATAGAACTCATTGACTAACGCATTGATAGATGCATTGATTGACGAAATGAGTTCTACAGATACTACAGTAAATAATGGTGCTTTTTCCAAGATTCAAATCGCACTATGCCGCACCCTATACCAGGACCGCCAGGCAAGCAGTATTGCCCTCGTGCAAATTTTTGTATCTACCATGCCACCAAGCCGCCATAGCGGCTAGTGCCTAATATTTCCTGATTTTGAAGTCATGCCGGGTGACGAGCCTGGTGGAAGCAATCAATGTGCTCAATCCCAGGATCATCTGCGTCAATACCTCGCCCGGCAAGGCCCAGATCTGGCCGCTCGGTGCATGTATCTGCGTCGTCGCGGTAATTACCGGTGCAACCCATTCCGCTTCTGGTGTGACATCAAGAACAATCTCTCCCTCGGACGTGGTGTGTAGATAAATTTCTCCGCCATGCAGCAGGCTGAAGCAGATGCCGTATCCAACAGGATTCTTGTCACTGATGACACGCTGCAATTCGCGGTTGTAGTTGTCTATCCACATCTCCACGTCATAAGTCGTGGTCAGCACTATCCAGGGATATTCCGGTTGTGGTCCTATGCTGCTATCGTGTTCAATATCTTGATTACTATCTTTATTCAGATCGCTCATTGCTGCTTATATCGGTTTAATTTGTCAGCACATAGAGTATCTCAAGATCGCCCCGAGAAATTGTCCGACTTTGCCTATAGCATTAAAAACTTGTCAAAAAAACGCTTTGTCAGCCTGTCGCAAGTGAGTTGAAAGTGAGGCGCAAGCAAATTACATCACATTGTGATGTAATTGCGGACCTGAATTGGTAACACGCACTCCGTATTTGTAGAAAAGATTAGCCGAAAATGAAAGAACCCCTGCTGCAATGGTTGCATAGCTTCCTGCCCTCCGCCAGTCCCGTCAATCGCTTCGAACGCATGCGCGCTTGCGCGGGCGCCTTGTTTGGCATGGTATTGACCGCCATCGTCAGCTATATGCTGCTAGGACGGGACCCGGCGGCGATATGGCTGATTGCGCCTATGGGTGCGTCCGCAGTGCTGCTTTTTGCCGTTCCCGCCAGCCCGCTGGCCCAGCCCTGGTCCATTATCGGAGGCAATTTCCTGTCTGCCATCATTGGTGTCGCTTGCGCCAAGGTATTCAAAGACCCCGCCATCGCAGCCTCAATTGCGGTAGCACTGTCTATCGCGGCCATGTTTACCGCAAGATGCCTGCATCCGCCCAGTGGAGCCGTGGCTCTGACTGCAGTCCTTGGCGGCCCGGTCATTCATGCGCTGGGCTTCCAATTTGTCCTCGTGCCTGTCGCGGTGAACTCCTTGCTGATGGTACTTACCGCCATCTTCTTCAACAACACCACAGGCAGGCGCTACCCTCACCCCCAGCAGCTCGAACATAAGAACAAGCATGAAACCAGCAATGCGGTTCCCACCAACCGGCTCGGTTTTACCCCGGAAGATCTGGATGCGGCATTGCGAAAATATAATCAGGTGCTGGACGTCAGCCGGGACGACCTGGAAGCGATCTTGCTGCAAACAGAAATGCTGGCTCATCAGCGCCGCTTCGGTGCAGTCAGTTGCGGGGAAATCATGTCCAGTGAATTGATTACCGCAGAATTTGCCACCCCGCTGGAAGAAGCATG
Organism: Parundibacterium terreum; assembly: GCF_014636315.1. GTDB lineage: Bacteria > Pseudomonadota > Gammaproteobacteria > Burkholderiales > Burkholderiaceae_D > Undibacterium > Undibacterium terreum. Next base: position 424,632 of record NZ_BMED01000001.1, read on the forward strand.
GCAACTGATGTGGCAGCACCGTTTGCACGCATTGCCCATCATCGACCGCACCCGGCGCGTGCTCGGCATCGTCACCACCGACAGTTTCTTGCGCCATGCCCAATTGCAAAACCACGCAGAGACCGGCAGCAAGCTGGCGAATTTCATACGCCGCACCCGGCACACGCATTCCACCAAGCCGGAAGTTGCGGGCCAGATCATGACGACAGAAATACAGACGGTACACGTCAGCAAACCCATCGTAGAGCTGGTGCCGCTAATGTCAGACCAGGAAATGCATCAACTGCTGATCGTGGACGACCAAAATAAGCTGCTGGGCATGATTACCCAGTCAGACATGATTGCCGCCCTGTTTGAAGCCGGATTGGAGAAGGCTTAGCGCGTTACATTGAAGCCGCATTGAAAACCGATCTGCCGCATAATGTATCAATGCCCACCTAATTTTGGCGGCAAAAGATACGCCGTCTCACGAAAGAACAGATCATGATTTATGTATTTCACTTGCTAGACAAACCCGGATCACTGGAGTTGCGCACGCAACTGCGACCGCTGCACAAAGCCTACCTCGCAGAAGTAGCGGACCGCATCGCCTTTGCCGGGCCGCTGACCAGCGAAGACGGCAAGGCCATGCTGGGCAGTCTGCTCGCAATTGACTTCCCGAACCGTGAAGCTGCTCTGCAATGGCAGGCACAGGAGCCATTTACACAAGGCGGAGTGTACGGCAGTGCATCCGTTTTACCGTTTGTGAACCTGTGGCCGCAAAAGGCAGGCTTTCCGGAATAAGGCTGCGCCGCCAAAATCAGCGAAGCCGCTAAGCCCTGGCCTTGAACCAGGCAGCGGTTGCTGCATCGGCCGGGAAGAAAGACTCTATCCGCAATTCATGCACGGTCACATCATGCGGAGTACCCATGGTGGTGATCGTAGTGAACAGTTTCAGTTCCACATCTGCCTTCCGAATGCTTACGGCCAGAAAGGGCAAGGCGCGCGTATCCAGATTGGGGGCCTGCGTTGCCGCCTGTACCCCAGGCAGAGCAATCAGCTCTTCCAGCAAATGCGTCGCTTCGCTGCCGGGACCATCCCCCATTGCCTCCCTTTGTATCCATTGCAGCAGATCAGCGCACACGTCTTCCCAATTGACCAGGTACTTCCTGACGCCGGCAGGATCCAGTATCAATTTCAGCACATTCACGCCCTCGCGCGGCAAAGGCTGATTGTCCGGCAGGTCCAGCAGCCATTTCATCATCATCGCCGCCGGCCCATTGGTCATCACCAGATTCCACAAACGGTCAACCACCAGGGCCGGATATGGCGCCTGCTGTGCCAGCATGAAATCCAAAGCCTGCTTGACCGAATTCAATTCGGGATCGGACAATTTCCTCTCCTGATAGGCGGGAGCAAAACCTGCAGCCAGCAACATGACATTGCGCTGGCGCAGGGAATTGTCCAGTACGGTACCCAGCTTCAGAATCAATTCCCTGCTTGGCTGCGAACGTCCACTCTCCAAAAAGCTGATATGCCGTTGCGAGATATTGCTCTCGGTAGACAAGCGCAACTGGCTAAAGCCGCGCTTATCGCGCCAGTAGCGTAGCGCGGTCGAAAAATCACTGAAATACCGGTCCCTGGGCGCAGGCGCTTCCCGCCCCGGGGCTATTTTTAGCTGGGCTGCTCCCATACCCTGTCTCCGAAATAGATGGATTGCGGCGGTCATGGCAAATACCGGTGAAATCCGCCCTGCCGATAATCTACCATTCATTGATGCTGCGGCGTAGCTTGAACACTATGCCGCCACTGCATCCAGAAACCCGGTAATCTTGCTGATACGGCCATCTGCAGCGAGCACGACGATATCGGTCCCATAAGCAACTGGTGGCGCGCCTTCTGCACCCAATGCCCAGGAAAAACGCACGACGTCATTGTGGCTGTCCTGCCCGCCGTGCAAGCCAAACAGCAAACCGGGGAACTGTTGCTGAACCGAGCCTATCATGCCATTCAAGCCGGCATGGCCACTGCTGCGCATCATCGGATCGGCATAGTCGGCATCGGCGGTAAACAGCCTGGCGATCAGCTCGCCACGGCGAAGCGCATCGTTTTCGTTCCACACTGCAATATAGTTGTCGGCGATCTGGGTGGCATTGTCGGCAAGGTGACTAGCTGTAATGGCGTCGTTCGTGATTTTTGTCATGATGCAAGCTCCTGAAGTCGGAAGAGAAAAAAGAGAGATGGACGCATCCTGCAAAACCCGCAGGCAAGTCAGGCGCCATCCAGGTTCCTATTTTCTCGGCAGCAGTGAAGGCTGTCGATTACGTGCCAGGTAATCAAAATCGGCAAACCGGCGATGGGAGCAAGGCATAAACGATTTTACACCGACCGGCGAATGAAACGCTCGCGCTTATGTTCCTCTTCGAAAAAATTCCGTGACGGCTTGATGAGATCGCTGCGGCTGACGATGCCGAGCAATTTGCGGGTCTCAAGATCCGACACGACAGCCAGACGCTCGACGTGATGGGCAGCCATGCGGGCAGCAACTACCCTGCAAGTCTCGTGCGGAAATGCAAGCAGCTCCACACCGACATTGCTACGGTCCGTGTTAAACAGTGTGGATACAGTGACGCTACCATCTTCCAGTTGAGTAAAACTGCTTCGCTCCGCCATCCCCACCAAACGGTTTTCCTTGTCGACCACAGGATAGCAGCGGTGAATCTGCTGTGCGCCGAAATAATGGGCCAGCGCAGTATCTGCCGGCAGATCCGCAGGGATGACTTCAAGCTTTTGCGTCATCACCTCATCAACGTGCTGGCGCTCCAGCGGATCGACGCCATATTCCCGGTAGATATGGTAGCCGCGGCGGGCAATTTTCTCGGTCATGATGGAGCGGCGCATAGTCATGACCGTGAAGCCGTAGGACACACCGGTGGTCAATAGCAGCGGCAATAAGGCATTGACATCATGAGTCAAGCCAAATGCAAACACTGCCGCAGTCAGCGGTGCCCCAAGGACGCCCGCCAGCACTGCTGCCATGCAGACCAAAGGCCACAACTGAGCATTATCACCCGGCAGCCATGGAGCAAGCACGGACCCAAGTCCCGCACCGATGATCAGCAGCGGAGCCAGCACGCCACCGGATGTGCCCGAACCAAGAGCAATCACCCATATGATTGCTTTTACAAGCAGCAATGCCAGCACTAGCTGTAGCGCAAGCTGATTGTGAAGCAGATCGCCAATAACATCATAGCCAACGCCAAGCGCCCGCGGCTCCAGATAGCCTCCGACACCGACAGCGAGACCACCTAGAGCAGGCCACCAGGGCCAGTGCAGCGGCAATTTCCCAAACAGGTCTTCAACCCGGTACAGTGCGGTCGACATGAAGGCAGACAGCGCTCCTCCCAAGATCCCTGCGAGCAGGCAGGGAGCCAAGGCATTCAGCCCGATTTCCGGAGTAAGCAGCGGAAATAGAGGGCCGCTCTCCAGCAGCAGGGGCCGGGTAAATCCGGCCACGGCACAAGCGATGATCACCGGTAGCAGGCTGCGTGGGCGCAGCTCAAATAGCAGCAGTTCGATTGCCAGCAATACCGCCGCGACAGGAGTGCCAAAGACCGCCGTCATGCCGGCGGTAGCTCCAGCCACTAGCAGGGTTTTGCGTTCTGCCGCAGTCAAGTGAAATAGCTGCGCGATTAAAGAACCGATTGCACCGCCAGTCATGATGATGGGGCCCTCTGCCCCGAAAGGCCCCCCGCTGCCGATGACGATGCCGGATGACAAAGGTTTAAGAATGGCCACTTTGAGCGACATCTTGCTTTTTCCAAACAGGATTGCTTCTATCGCCTCTGGGATGCCATGCCCCCGGATTTTCTCCGATCCGAAGCGGGCAATGAGCCCGACAATCAGGCCGCCTGTCACCGGCAGCAAGATAACCCAGAGACCCAGGTGATGATCTGCAGGTGAACGCGCGGAAAATGAAAATGCCTGATAAAAGAACAAATTGGTAAACAAACGGATCAGGTTCAGCAAGACGAATGCAGCAACAGTGCCGCAGCCGCCTATAACCGTTGCGATCAGGGAAATCCGGAGCAAGCGAGCATCTCCGGCAAAGTCACGCTTATGCAAGTGCAAATGGGAAGACATGTGTAGGCAAAGATGGCTATTAAAAAAATGATATTCCCGGAGAGTTCTGCCCCGTTTTTCCACAAGGCCAGCGGCCGGCCAAGATATGTCCGCACACTGTAGATCGCGAAAACAGGTCAGAACATCCGACTTATCCGGGATAAAAAGAGGCCACAATATATCATAACATGATATATTTTCCAGACAACAATTCAGGACTAAGCGTTGCCCCTACATGTGTAAGACGCCACCCGGGACGAGACCTGCCACCTGCGACCTGAGAATAATTTTCTTTTTAAAAACAATATGTTGAGAAAAAATAGTCTTTTAGAAAAATTACTTACTACAATGATTATTCATCCCGCAAAAATTCACTATATTTCACAAAAATTTACCCACAGCAACAAATAGAACGCTAAAATGGCGCCTTCGCACAGCCCACTAATTAGACAGTCGACCAACGCCGATCAGCGCTGCGTCAGTACTGCAATATTGCGCCCGCAATATCCGGCTATAAAAAATATGCGAATCAATGTGTTCCTATTAGCGCCTGGCTGACACGCTACTGCAGGAAAAACGCATCATCAAAAAAACGGAAAATCATTATGTTGAATAAAATACTCAACCCACGCCTTTGGGGGGTTGGTGAAAAATTTGCGTTTTTCACTTTTGCCATGCTGGTCATGGTGTTTGCCGCCTTTACCGGCGCCATTGGAAATGCGACCTTTCACTTGCTGGAAAACCGCTCCATCTTTGATCTGTCTCAACAGATGTCGAGCGTCAACGGCATGTTTGAAATGTTCGACAAAACCGTGAAGAGCGATGCCACGCGCATCAGCAAAATCTTCAAGTCCAGTTTTGCGCCTGCTTTTTCCCTGGATGCGGGAAACAAGATTGATGTCGCAGGAAAGTCCGTGCCTACCCTCAAGAATGGAGACGGCACCGTCAACCTGAATTACACGGTTGTTGACCAGTTCACAGCCCAAAGCGGAGCAACCGCCACTGTCTTCGTCAAAGATGGTGAAGACTTTCTGCGTGTGTCTACCTCGGTAAAAAAGGAAAATGGCGAACGTGCGATCGGCACGCTACTGGACAAAACCAGCCCTGCATATCCTGTTTTATCCAGAGGTGAAACCTTTACCGGCATGACCAAGCTATTCGGCAAAGACATGATGACGGTGTATGAGCCCGTCAAGGATGCGGCGGGCAGTGTCATTGCCGTGTTGTTCATCGGCATTGATATCAGTGAAGATTTGAAGCAGTTGAAGGATCGCGTCAAGGCAATCAAGATCGGAGATACCGGATTCTTTTTTGCCGTTGACCAGAAAGCCGGCAAGACCAATGGCAACCTGGTGATTGACAAAGAAAAAGAACAAGACAATGTGCTGGACAGGAAAGATGCCAATGGACGTGAAATCATCAAGGAAATGATGGAGCGCAAGGACGGCTTCATCGAATATTCCTGGGCAGACAAGAATGCCGGAGCGACCAGCGCTAAAAACAGGATCGCAGTATTTTCACAGATCAAGAGCATGAACTGGCTGCTGGTTGGCGATGTTTACTCCAGCGAGATTACTAAGGAAAGCACGGACCTGCTGATCAAGTACGGCATCCTGGCTGTGGTGCTGATATTGGCAATCGCGATACTGCTTTACTATGCCATCCATCGCATGATCACCAATCCGCTGGGCTTTGCGACCCGCATGGCTGAACAAATGGCAACCGGCGACCTGAGCAGCACGATCTACGCCCGCCGCGACGACGAAATCGGCAAGCTGATGACGGCCATGGATGGAATCAACCAGGGCCTCAGTAATGTCATCGGCCGCGTGCGTGCAGGCACGGAAACCATTACCGTCACGTCGCAGGAAATCGCCAGCGGCAATGCCGACCTGTCCAACCGTACCGAATCGCAAGCCAGTTCGCTGGAAGAAACCGCCAGTTCGATGGAAGAGCTGACCAGCACCGTCAAGCAAAACGCGGACAATGCGCGCCAGGCGAATCAACTGGTAGTATCCGCCAGCAGCGTTGCCGTCAAAGGCGGCGCAGTAGTAGGCCAGGTGGTTGATACGATGAACTCGATCAAGGATAGCTCGCGCAAGATTGTCGATATCATAGGCGTTATCGATGGGATCGCTTTCCAGACCAATATCCTGGCGCTGAACGCCGCTGTAGAAGCAGCGCGCGCCGGCGAACAGGGCCGCGGCTTTGCCGTGGTTGCGACGGAAGTCCGCAATCTGGCACAACGCAGTGCAGCCGCCGCCAAAGAGATCAAAACTCTGATCGGCGACTCGGTAGATAAAGTGGATCTGGGCGGCAGGCTGGTGGATGAAGCCGGCAAGACCATGGATGAAATCGTGGCCAGCGTACAGCACGTCGCCGACATCATGGGTGAAATCACGACCGCCAGCCAGGAGCAAAGCGACGGCATCGAGCAGGTGAATATCGCCATTACGCACATGGATGAAATTACGCAGCAAAATGCGGCCCTGGTGGAGCAAGCGGCGGCCGCCGCCGAAAGCATGAAGGAGCAGGCGATCGCATTGAGCGAATCGGTGAGCGTATTCAAAATTGCAGAACAGGCAAGCACGGCAGGCATGGCCGCTCCGGCGTCCAGGCTTGTAACGAAAGCTGCAGTGCCTGTCAGGCGCCCTGCTCTCACATCAGGCCGCACTCGCTAGCCTCTATGCATTATGCGATTCCGGCAGCAAGCTAGCGTCCGGAATCGCGCATTCCTTCCAGCGCCTGATCCACGGTGCAAATTCGCGCAAAGCGCTTTTCCAGTACCAGCTCCGTTCTTTCCTTGATTTCTGCAGGATCAAACACCCGGCCGGAAGCAAAATGCCGCATTGGGAAAGTCAGTGTCGCCTCCGTCACATAGTCAACCTGAAATCCCAGGTCAGACGCATTTCTTGTCGTTGTCTCGCAACATTGCTCAGTCCGTATGCCTGACACAATCAGTTTTGCTATGCCGCGCGCCTGCAGCCACTCGCTCAGGCCGGTACCAACCATCGCACTATGGACCTGCTTTTGCACGGTATGGTCTGCATAGGGGTCACTACCGGACATGGCGACCAGATAGCCTGATGCGGGATCGAAGTGCGGAAACTCAGGCATGCCGATGTCGGCGTGGAATATCCGTACTACAGTCACACCAGCTTCGCGGGCGCCGGCGATCAGGCGATTCTGGTTTGCCAGATAATCGCCCAGGTCATCTTCGCGCCAGTAAGCAGAATGACGGAATGACTCCTGGACATCAATGACCAGCAGAGCGGAGGAATTGTTTGCAATAGGCATGGCGATTCTTTCGGGTGGGTGTAGGAAAGAATTTTATGCCTTGCCCCAGCTCAAGAGTGCACCATGCCGCGACCAATAGCGGACAAATTGGGACAATTCGGTGCATCATGAAATCAAGCGCTGCAGGTAGCCGCTATTCGCCCGATGGCGCTTGAAAAATCGTCCAGCGGCCATCTTTGAACAAATACAGGGCGGAGGATAGCTTTCCCTGCTCGCTGCTGGCTTGCAGCGGCACGATCAGTTTGCGCAAGCGCTCTACCGATTTGCCGTCAGCCAGCGGTGTAAACAGCAGGCCTCCCCGCTTAGGCGCAGCCACTACCAGGCCGCCGGGAGCCTGTGTCAGCAGTTGCTGCCAAAGCTCCTTGTCCAGCAGGTAGCTGGCACTAAAATCTGCGGAGCGCCCCTGTATCAGCATCAGACCGCCATTACCGCGCCGCACCTCCGGCTCACCATACACACGCTTGATATTTTGCAGGGCGACCCTCACCGCCTGGCTGGGGCTCAACTGTAGTGAATGCAGATCGCCGGCTGACGCATCACGCAAGCTGGCTCCGGCGTCAAAGACAAATCGCAACTGCATATCGCCGAGATAGTCGAACCAGCCGGTATCCGCTGCGCTCAGCGGCTCTGCCGGTACGATGATATCGTCCAACTTATTGGAGCCCGGCGCCTCGCGTAATATCAGCATCAGGTCGGCAAGCTTGGCAACCGCAGCTCCTTCCTGCGCGAAGCCGGCCAGCGGCATCAAACTGCCCAACAGAAGTAATGTGGCGCAGCCGATTCGTACTGCTGTATCAAAAAGCTGGCGTGCCTGAAGCAATTGTCTCACTGGATTTTCGCCTGTTCCGGCAATTTTCCGCGCAGCATGAATACCGCCAGAGCGTCCGCGGCCGCCTGGCGCAACTCCTGCCACGCGGGCATCGCACACAAAATTTCCAGTTCCGCCAAGGGCGCATGCACTCCATCGATCAGCCCATTCGCCAGCGGATCTACTACCCGCTGGTAACTGGTCATCGCGGCGAGCTCCGCTTCCGAGAAAGGCGGACTGGTGTAGCGCTGTTGCCAATCGTCGGTCAGCCAGTCCTCCCATTGATGCACAACTTCCATCGGTACGTTTGTCTCGGGGGACTTGCGCTGGTACTCGCGCTGCTCGTCAAACGAAGCAGCGACTTCAAGATATTCAATCAGGCGATTCCGTACCCGGATCAGGACGGCAGTATCAATGGCGGGATAAGTTGCGGTTGAAGACATAATAAAGCTGCGCGGCTGTCTGGCCGCGATCAAGACATAAAACCGGGAGTATACCGTACGGCACAATACGCAGGCGTGCAGATCCGTTCAGGCTGCCTGCCCGCTCCCTCGCGGTGCCTTCATCAATCCGGTCAAGGTGATAAAGGTCGCAGTACCGTAAGCAACAGCGGCACCCGAGGCGATAAAAGCACCATAGCGCAAGCCCTGTCCCCAGCCGCACAGGAAGGCAATAAAGCTCAAAGTCAATGCGATCAAAGGCAGTTCCAGCAGCATCCAGCTCCTGGTTCCGGCTGAAGGCTTGAGCCACAGGCCTAATTGCAGAACGGCAGGCCAGGCAAACAGCAGCAATACCGCGATGCTCGCTACGCTGGGCCACGGATATACCGAATAGGCGGAGATATCTGTCGTGGTCACATTATTTGTCTGGGCACTCGTACCTGCAGCACTTTCAGTACCGGGGCGCTGCTCTGCATATTTGGACGAGCATTGAGAAAGCGGCAGGAAGAAGCTCAGCATCAGGATCAGCGCGGCCACGCGTTTGATGATGGTCAAGGACTTGCTCATTGCACCGCATCCCTGGAGAAATGCGGATTTTCTATAATCCCGAAACGGTTGCCGAAGGGATCACGGACCGACGCAACGCGGATACCGCCACCGACCTCGCTTACCGCATCCAGCACGCTGGCGCCGAGCTCCAGCAGCCTCGCCAATGCGGTATCGACATTTTCAACCCCCCACAGCGCCTGGTTGCCGTCAGTGCCGGGCACAGCGTCAGGAATCAAGCCTAGCTCAAAACCGCCGACGGCAAAACCAACATAGAAAGGCTCGTCAAAATAAGGCTGCTGTTGCAATACCTGGGCGTACCAGGCTTTCGCTTGCTGCAAATCAGGAGCGGGATAAATCACGGTGCGTAAGCCAAGTATCATCGTTGTTCCATATGTAAAAACGGAGGGAAGAACAGAGAACCGAAACCCGGCCCTGGATGATAAATATTTTACAATGAAATCTGCCGTAATTAATTAATACGGCTGCCGCCGCCATCATTTTTCAGCAAGTCGTCAAGCTCAGGCAATTTCCAACGCCGCCGCAACGGCATCCACAATCTGCCATTCCTCGGGAAAACCATATCCGGACTTTTTTGCCACTGCTCGCCCATTCACCGACACTTCAAATTTACCGCTCTTGCTGGATATCAAATCTGCATCCAGGCCAAGCTGCATTCTCAATGCGGCGGCAGTATTGATGGCGCTTGCAGCAAAACCGCAGGGCCGGCAATAAGTGATGGTTACTGCGTGCGCATGCGCGACGCTCTCTGCGGTGATGGCGCTGCCGCCAATATTAATATTGGAAATCATGCCTGCTTTCCTTTCAGAAAAGTCGCAAAGGCCATACTCTTGAATTGTTCCAATGGACGCGGGCTGCGATCCACTTTCATGCGCAGCATCGCCCCTTGCCAGCCGGAGATCAGGAAATCCGCCAGGTCCTCCGGCGGAAAATCCGAATCTATCTCGCCTAGTTGTTGCGCTTCACGCAGACAGTCCGCAAATGGCCGGCGCCATTCGACAAAGATAGCGGACAAATGCTGGCGCAATTCTTCGCTGTGCGCCGAGGTTTCCAGGCCCAGATTGCCAACCAGGCAACCGCGCGACCACCCAGAGTCCTTCTGCTTGCAACTGATCATCTCCAGATAGCTTTTGATCCGAGCCAGAGGGCTTAGAGCCTTATTGCCCAAAGTCGGCGCCATCAATTCACGCATATGCGTGGTATAGCGCTCCAGCACTTCCACTGCGAAGGCTTCTTTAGAGCGGAAGTGATTGGAAAATGATCCCAGAGGGGTGGAGGCGGCTGCCACGATGTCGCGCAAGCCCGATGCGGCATACCCTTGTTTGAACATGACGGACAAGCCTGCATCCAGCAAAGCCTCGCGTGATGATGGTTTCGGCATAGTAATCCCTGTTCCGGCAAATACGGTTGTGTGCCGAAGAAATAATACGTACGTACGCCATATAAGTCAAGGTAAAAAAAATCTTTCCATGGACTCATGGAATGCGCCCCTTGAGGCTAACCAAAATATGAAGCGGAAATTATGCAGTTACTGCCAAATGCTTCAGTCATGCTTTTCCGTCATTGCGGCCCTATATTTTCACCAGCGGCCGATTTTCAGCAGGCTTGTAGCCCGAACCTTCCGGTCCCAACCGAGCCCTCTGCTGTCATCAATTTGTAAAAAACCACCTAGTTATCACCCGGTCTAGCCAGAAATTCCCCGCTAGGCCCGTGTTTACAGGAAAAATTACTAAAAATTTACATAGGAATTTGCCTACAGGCATTACATATTGCCAAGCATGTGCTAATCTATCCGTTCTTACAACTATGGAGTTTTTATGAAAAAAGGTGAACTGATTGCAGAATTCGCAGCGCGTACAGAATTGTCCGCCAATGCTGCCAACAATGCAGTGAACACGCTGATCGACATCATTACAGAACGCCTGAAAAAAGGTGACACTGTAGGTATTACCGGTTTCGGTACTTTCTCTGTAGCCAAACGTGCTGCACGTAAGGGCCGCAATCCATCGACAGGCGAAGCGATCAAAATCGCAGCATCCAAATCACCAAAATTCTCAGCCGGCGCAACATTGAAAGCCGCTGTGAATCCTAAGAAGAAGTAAGCAAGAAGCATTCGCCAGCGTTCTGGGAATGACAAGGGGCCGCTGGCCCCTTTTTCACGTCCCTCGCAATTGCACGCCTCATCACAAAAAGCGCTGCCCAACGGGCTTCACAGTGAGCGGCTATAATGGCGCCTTCTTGCGCCGGGGCCGGGCAGATTGCCTTCGCCGAAACCGCTTTTGATAGTTAGCCGCTCAGCGGCCATTCAAAAATACGGCAATTCTGTCTTCTATCTTATGAATTTAAAAAGATCGTCTTCGCTGCTGGCAGGTCAAATGCTGAGTTTGATGCTGGGCTGCTGCATGCTGCCAAGCCATGCTGAAGAACTTCTGCGCTTTGGCATCAACGAAGCCAATCCCGAGCCTTATATCTTCCGCGATAAAAGCGGCGCCATCGTATCCGGCATAGGCATAGAGTTGCCAGACCTGATTGCCCGGGAAAGCGGCCTTGTTCCCAGCCGCATCGCCATTTCGCGCAAACGCATAGAATCGGCACTGCAAGATGGAACCGTAGACGTGATCTGCCTGGTCAACAAGAAATGGATCAAGAACGTCGCGGATTTTTACTGGAGCGGCCCGATGTTCTCGACAACAGAATTGCTTGTCAGGCGCTGGGACGCGGACGACATCAAAGATATCAAGGAGCTCAATGGACAGGTGCTGGGCACCGTCACCGGCTATTCTTATCCATCATTGGACAAGGCCCTGCAATCACATTCAGTGATCCGTGAAGATGCGCCGACGGAATTGAACATGCTGAAAAAGATGATCGCCGACCGCAGCAAATACGGTGTTATCGACTCCATCAACTATCACTATTTCTTGCGAAATCTGGCCAACAAAAGCATGTTTGCCGACCAGCCGCTTGCCTTGGAAACCAATATGGTGGAATGTGGCATCTCCAAGAAATCCAGAATCCCCTACCCGCGTCTGGCCACAGCCTTCCAGAACATCAGCAAAAAGAAATTGGCGGAAGATATCATCGCCAAATACCGCTAGGTTTGTCTGAGGCTTTTTCCTCTTTGAGCATTCCGCACGGACTCAGCTCTCTATCATCAACCCGCCTTCATTAAGCACCTTCAGCAGTTCGCGCGCCCGCTGCGCATGCTCTGCCATCACTTGCACCCGCACGCCACCAACGGCGATTGCGATCAGCGAATATGCCTGCACCAGGTTGCCGTCCACAACAATTGCCGGTATTCCGTCGGCATTCAGCCTGGCACTCAGGATTTCTGCGTCCAGCATGGAACCGAAGACGGCAATCGTTTCCAATGACATCTGCTCCTGAGCGTGCGTGTTTTCTGCAGCAGGATCGGCGTCTGTCGTCCGCAGGTGTATGGATTTGATGACAAGGGTATTGCAAAGATTGTCGCCAATGCGGCGCCGGTCACGGCAAAATATAAAGCCCCAGTCCAGCACCGGCAAGAATAGTAAAGGTAAATTCCTGCCAGCCGCCTGCAATCTGGAGCAGGCTTGCAAGTTACGGTCGGATGCCACCGCGATCCTGAATACGCGCTTACCGGGACTGCTGCCGGGGCTGACCATATCTATGCCTATAACCATCGCCATCCAGGCAAGGCAAGCCGTAGCAGCAGAAATCAATTCCCATAAGGCAAACAACCAGCAAGCAAACGAAACAAGTGCCACATCCATCAGCCTGGCTGCCAGCCGCAGGCTTCTCGGCGCCAGTTTTTCCAATTCTGCGTCGGTCATAGACTTAAATCCCAATCTGCGTTGAGGGTCTACATGTTTTACCAGAAGTAGCACAGATAGCAAGCGTTTCGCCATGCCAGCGATGCAATTTCGCCGCATTCGCCCGCCTTGTTCCGCATTCCGTAAAAAATCAATTTATTTAACTAAAGGCGTAAGGTTTCCCCACCCGCTTCGACTAATAGTGAAAACATCCTCAATATCAGCGCATATCCGCAGGTTTAGCAAAGGGACTCCATCATGGTACAAGCGATTACGACGAGCGCCGGCACAGGGGCAGCCGCCGCCAGCAGTGGCGCCGCAAGCGCGGCACTGGAAGCACAGCTGGAGCGCTATCAAAAAGAATTGTCGGACTGCGTCAACTGTGCATCGGCGAAAACCCCGGAAGGCAAGGCGCAGATAGACGACATCTCCAGCAAAATCAGCAGCCTGAAAACGCGCATAGAAAAGGTCGGCGATGCGAGGCCCGGAGAGTCAACAGACGGCAGCGCAAGCAGCACCGGCAAATTACAGACCCAGAACAAAGCTGGCAGTACCGACAGTAGCTCCACGAATAACACCGTCAACAGCGCTGCCCACCAAGCCGCTGCCGCCAACCTGAACCAGAACACCGCCAATGGCAGCGCCCGGCCCGGATCGGCCAGTTTAACAGTAGGTGGCTTTCTGGACTTATACAGCTAACGGCGTGGCCCAGCATCCAGCCTCCAGCCGGCGCGCTCTAGCCCGTGACGGTTTCCGTATCAATACGCATCTGCCCCATCAATGTCCTGTGCACAGGACATCTACCGGCGATTTCCGTCAGCCGGGCCTGCTCCGCTTCAGTTAAATTACCTACATATCTGATTCTGCGTTTGAATACATAGACATCTTCCTGCTGGCTATGCTCTATGCGCACATCGATATCCTGCAAATCCATTTGCTTGCGCTGCGCGTACATGGTCACGGTCAATGCCGTGCATGCGCCGAGAGCGGCGGCCAGCAAATCATGCGGCTCGGCGCCGGTATCTTCACCACCCAGGGCAGCCGATACATCGGTAAGCAGCTTGTGCTCGCCAATTTCGATAACATGCTGCAGTTTGCCCTGCCCCTTGCTGACTTTTATTTCCACGTTTAACCTCTCTCTAGATATATGTATGGACCCAGCCATGTCAAATTTTGTGAGCCCTATCAAGCCTGCGCTCAAAAAATCATTTCATGTACAGTCTACCAACATTACCATAATGCACTACAATAGATTCCTACTGTATTTGTTTAATATCGCTGGGTTGGAAATTCATCATGGCCGTTAGTCATCTCATCAAAGAACCGGGCTTCTTTACGAAGTTCAAGGTCACACCTGAGGACGCCATTGCCATTTACGCCGATGATGATGCCATGGGTGACTTTATCATCAATGGAGATATCATGATCTTCGACACGTCCAGGACAGTGCCGCGCAGCGGCAGAATATTCGCTATCGAGTATCTCGGCAAGCTACAGGTAAGGCAATTATCGATAGAAGCGGATGGAAGCTGGCTGCTGGAAGGTAAAAACGTCAATAAGGAAGCCTACCCGGATCAACGGTTTCCCCCGGAACAGCTAGGCTTGCTGAGAATCTGCGGCGAATTCATATACAGGCAAGGCGGCTAGGCTGGCAATGCCATCAGGCTCCCTACATTTCACTGCGGACGTATCGTGAATAAACAGCTTTCACTTTTTGACATACTCACCGCTCAGGCACACTGCCTGCTGCAAGCTGAGACACAGGCAAATGCCTGCGCACTGGACAAGCTGGTCGATGATGCTTTTATCGAATTCGCTCATTGCGGCCGTACCTCCCGCAAGGCGGAATTGTTGCGCCGCTCCCCGGCTTGCCCAGTACTGGAATTAGTCCCTGAAAATTTCAAGCTGAATGAGCTGATACCCGGCCTGGCCCAGCTTAGCTTTCAACTGAAATCCGTCAATCCGGTATCCGGCGAAGTCGGCCATATACTGCGATGCTCAATCTGGAAACGGACGGGGCAAAACTGGAAACTGGTTTTTCAACAGGTCATGCCTGCCAGATATCAGCAGAATGACGATTGAATAAAGCCAAAATAAAGGCCCCGATTTAGATAGCAAAACGCCCGCAACCGCGGGCGTTTGATTTAAAGGCTGAAACACCTTTATAAAGTCAGGCCGTATCCAGGAATAGAGTTGGCGGTGAGGTCAGGCAAAGTGTCATTCTCCGAATGATACACATCCCTGGTCAGCAACAGTTCCAGACATGCATCGCTCAACCATGGAAACTCGGCGAGGGTTGCCACCTGCCAGATCGGTATTTGAGCTGATCTGTCTTGCGCAGGAACAGAGTTCACCAGATCATGCCCGAATTTCACCGCAGACTTGCAGATGCGGCTATACACATCGAGCTCTTCACGGATCAGATCTGGGTATCTGCGTGCCAATACCTTTTGTATTGCAGCAGCGCTATCGTCACCTGATTGCAAAGCTGAATCAAGTCCGCAGTTCAGTATCTCCCGCTCTTCTGATAGCAGGGTCCCCACGTTCGATTTTTGAGATTGGAAGCCAAACATATTGATTCTCCCTTCACCTTCCAGAGTTTCTAATAAATTTCAAGCTGCCGGTATCCGGGGCATACAAGGACTGAGTCAAGAGAAAGCTCATAGTTAAAATCATTCGCAAGTTTTTATCTGCATCCGCAATCATCGCTATCATTGATTTTCTTAATTCAATCATAGGACAAGATTGCACTTTTTTCATTTATATTTATTTTTATTGCAAGCTTCCAACAGTATTATTCGCAAATATCTATATTACTCATATAAACCATTATTAATGTTACCGATAAGAAGCATAATTACAAGCTAATTCTTTCATTTTAAACACAAATTCCTAAGCATTTACGAAAAATAGTCGCATTCTCTTCTCGATAAGGCCTGCCAAGCGATCAATTGCTTGCTTAAAGGTAACGGCAGTATCTTCAATTTATTTAATTATGTATACGATTTTTCTGGCCCCAGCCTTATTCTAGCCCTATCCCGCCGATGACGCCGGCAGTATGCCGACCGTTGATAGCGGCCAAAGCGCACATCCGCATAGGCACACAGAAAAGCAGCCTGACATCAAGCTCATAAGCATATGCAGCGGAGCAGCGCAAAGCACAAGATCTAAAGGCGAAAAAAAACCCGCTGACCTTGCGGTAGCGGGCTAATTCCAATCCCTTAGGAGGCTTGGAGGAGACAACTGCATCTTATATGGATTTTTTGTGCGACGCAACATGGTAGAAATACGGTATTCAATACAAGATCGCGGGATAGACCCGCAGCACATGGTGCCTGTGCAGGCCTGGAATTGCTGGAAGGCTTGCTGATTCGACCCGGCGTCGCCTCGTCTGTAAAAACCTCAAACTTGTTGAACTATTTGCACTGCAACATATCCAAGCCCGAGCTGGTACCGCATTTCGCTTATTCGCCATGGTGCTGAAAGACGCAAGGCTGTCGCGGTTTATCGCTGTTTATCTCAGTTTATAATAAGCGCCGCTACAAACCCTGTTTGAAAAAATCCGCTTTTGATGACTCTCCGCTTCAATCTGAAAAAAATCGCTGCATACCCTTTTCGCCTGCTGAATATCCTTTCAGTAGCAGCGGCATGCACCGGTGCGTTTTCAGCCTTGGCGGCAACTGCTGTGGCAGAGGATGCAGCAGCCCCCATCCCCAACCCGCCTGACATCAGCAAGTCTTTGCCCGAATTGCCTGGCGAGGATGTCTCTGCCCCTGGCCATACAGACCTGAAGGGAAAAAGCCTGTCACTGAACTACGACAGCATGCAGCAAAAATGGCGCGCCAGTATCGACGAATACAAGAGCAGCAATCCCATGTTCATGTTCGACTATGGCTTACGCCTGACCGACCAGCTCGCGGCCGGCGGCCGCGTGACGCACCAGCGCGAGTATTCCGAAGTCCTGGTCAACGGCGTATATGCGCCTCGCCCCAGCCTGCGTTTCACCGTCTCCGGCGGTCAGCTAAGGCCCAATAGCGACTATGTGTCCGAGTCGGCCAATAACGGGTATAACGCGCTATTGCAGAACAGCTATCTGCTGGACGTTAAGAAATACTGGTCCAAGGATAGCCTGGTATCCGACGTCGGCATCAGTACTTACGTTGTCGAGGCAAACGGCAAATCCACCGGCAAGACCGCGAGCGCTGTCAGCAGCGGCATGGATATGGGCGATACCGAAAGCATGTACCTGGACACGCCTGCGCTGGGCAAAAAAGCCAGCCTGGTCTTCAACCTCGGCTTGCACCCCACCGCCGATAGCCGCGTGGAATGGCGGAGAGAGCGTGGCCGCCTCAACTATTATGTGGGCGACGAAATCAGGGACAGGGAATACCTGATGTCCAGCCGTTTCAAGTATTCGCATAACATCGATAACTGCACGCAATTACAGGGCCGCTATCGCAGCAGCGACAACTATGACCGTATGAACCTGGGCATAGAAAGAAACAACTGGAACTTCAGCATCAGCCGTACCCGCGATGATGGCGTGGCAGATACCGGCTTCCAGATCGGCTACAAGATTCCACTGTCCGGCTCCTTGTCCAGTGTCAGCAACTGCAAGCAAAAACCGGAATCTGCGCCTAGCTTCAGCCCCATCCTGGATACCTCCACCAGCCGCCCCGACCTGTTTCCGCGCGACGCTCTCGTCAAATAAAAAGCACCGGGCTCTGTTGGCCAACGAACAGAGCCTGAACAGCATCTCCCCTACCCTTCAAATTCAATAGAGACGAAGGGGCATAACATGACATTCAGCAATGAAAACTACCGCAAGTTGAAAGAAAAGACAGATCAGGTCAAGGTCGGCATGCTGACGACGATGAATACTGAAGGCTTTCTATTCAGCCGCCCCATGACTAATCAACAGCTGGATGAGGACGGCTATCTGTGGTTTTTTACATCTGACCATTCTACGGTTGCCCAACAGCTCGCACGCAATACGCACGTCAACGTCAGTTTTTCCGATCCGGGCAAGAGCTTGTATATTTCCGTTTCGGGACATGCATCGGTTTCCGGCGATCGCCAGAAAATCGAGCAATTATGGAATCCGCTGGTCGCCGCTTGGTTCCCCAAGGGTAAAGAAGATCCGCAGATTGCACTGATCAAGGTGCATGTCCACGCCGCGGAATACTGGGATGCGGACAGCGGCAAGATGCGGCAATTATTTGCTGTCATCACAGCGGCCATCCTGGGGGAACAACCGAATGATCTCGGCGAGCACGGCAAGATAAGCCGCTGATTTTGCAACAACATCGCTTGTGATGGCCAGGCTCATGACAAGCGATATCCTCATCTCAATCCGCAGCATCGATACCTCATTTGTAACGACGATGTAACAAGCATGTAACAAGCGCTGATTACAATTTGGCAAATCTCGGCATTGTAGGAGCCGTTTGTTTAGCCATTTTTAACCATCGCCAATACAAATGAAAACATCGATATCCCTGCGTCCTTCTGTCGGCCCTATCCGCCGTGCCATGCCTCGCTCTGTTACAGCAGGCTCACTGCTGATCGCCGGCCTGCTGGCCTATGGCTGCGGCGGCGCGGAAAGCTATGAAGCGTCTGCCGTGGATGCCGGACTGAAGTCCGCCTGGGTAGAATTAGGTGCCAACAACCAGGCCGTCGCGCGCGCGATCACTGCTGATGCAGCCTGCCCTGCGATGCTGGTCAATGGCATACGTACCCCGATGACACTGCGCAGCGCCGCCGGCACTATCGCCCTGCGCCCAACTGCCAGCGCAGCGGCGGACTCCAAGCCATCGGCATTCCCCGTCACCTCCTGCGAGTTCCGGTTGCCGTCCACCACGACCGAGGCCGTGATAGGTTCACGCAACCTGCCTATACCAAAATCCAATCCACAGCGCGTTGTCATCCTGGCGGATACAGGATGCCGCCTGAAAAAGGCGGACAATGCATGGCAGGCATGTACCGATGGCGATGCCTGGCCGCTGGCAAGCATTGCGGCTGCTGCATCTGCAATGAAGCCTGACCTGGTACTGCACATAGGCGATTACCATTACCGTGAAAATGCCTGCCCGTCAGACATCGCTGGCTGCCAGGGCAGCCCTTGGGGTTATGGCTGGGATGCATGGGAAGCCGACCTGTTCAAGCCTGCAGCACCATTGCTGGCAGCCGCGCCATGGATCATGGTGCGCGGCAACCATGAAGAATGCGCGCGCGCCGGCCAGGGCTGGTTCCGCTTCCTGGATACGCAAGCCTATGACAGCAAACGCAGTTGCGACGATCCGGCCAATGACGACCTGGGTAACTACACTGATCCGTATGCTGTGGCGATAGGCAGCGATACGCAAGTCATCGTGTTTGATTCAGCCAAGGCAGGCAAAACTGCACTGGCGACCACCGACCTGCAGTTCCAGAAATACCAGGTGCAATTCCAGGCCGTCACGCAACTGGCAGCCAAGGCCAATGTTAACAGCATCTTCACCAATCACCATCCTGTGCTGGCCTTCGCACCGATCGCAGGCAGCACGCCGGCACCGGGCAACCTGGCCCTGCAATCGGTGATGCAATCCGTGACGCCTACGGCCTACTACCCAGCCGGAGTAAAGACAGCGCTGCACGGCCATGTGCATGATTTCCAGGCGATCAATTTCGCGTCCAACCACCCTGCTACTTTTGTATCCGGCAATGGCGGCGACAACCTGGACGTGAACCTGCCTGACCCGTTGCCAGCCAGCGCCATCCCAGCCCCAGGCACGCTGATAGACAAGATCACGCACACCAGCGCCTTCGGCTTCATGGTCATGGACAGGCAAGGCAACGGTAGCTGGGCTTACAAGGCTTATACCCGCGCCGGCAAACTGATGACCACTTGCCAGCAAAACGGCAGCAAGGTTAACTGCGATAAAACAGGCTACCTGCTCCCGAACTAAGCCTATCAATTTGTGAAATTTGTGATTAATTTGTGATTACACAGCCTTACTTCCGGCGGCCATGGGCCGCCGTACTGCTTTTGGCCAGCGGCCTGGCCTTGCTGCTGGCAGCAGCTCCCGGAACCGCCAACAGCCCTGCCGGCAAGGTGCCGCCCTTGCTGACGGCGATGCCTGATCCCTTGATCGTGCCCAAGGTAGACCCCGCACTTGCGGTGCTGGGCCGCAAGCTCTTCTTTGACCAAAGCCTGTCTGAACCGCGCGGCACCAGTTGCGCGGCCTGCCATGTGCCGGAAAAAGCCTTCTCCGGCAATCATGGTTCCGGTCTGGGAGTGGCGCTGGGTAGCAAACCCGGCAGCATGGGCACCCGTAATACCCCGTCACTACTATATCTACGCTATACGCCGTCGCGTTTCTTCTATCAGGATGACGATGCTCTGCTGCCGACTCCCTTCGGCGGTTTTTTCGCTGATGGCAGGGCAGACACGCTGGCGGAACAGGCTATGGGTCCGCTGTTGAATCCCATGGAAATGAACAATAAAAACGCGCTTCAGATTGCCAAGAAACTGGAGCAATCCCACGGCGTGGAAATGCGCTCCAGCTTTGGCAAAGACATCTTCAGGCATCCTGAAAAAGCGGCATCCGCAGCAGGCTTGGCGCTGGAGGCTTTCCTGCGCAGTGAAGAACTCAGCCCGTTCAGCTCACCTTACGACGATCACATCCGCGGCAAGAAAAGCCTGGGTGCAGCAGAACTGAAAGGCTTGAAGCTGTTCAAGGATACCGACAAGGGCAACTGCGCGTCCTGCCACAAGCTCAACGAGACTTCCAACAACCCCGCCCGCTCGCTGTTTACCGACTTTAGCTATGATGCAATCGCCGTGCCGCGCAATAGCAAGATCCCAGCCAACCGCAATAAGGCTCACTACGACAAGGGTTTATGCGAAACCGCGTTCAAGCTGAAATGGAATGACCCCGAACAATGGTGCGCCTACTTCAAGACGCCCAGTCTGCGCAATGTCGCGGTGCGCGAAAACTATATGCACAATGGCGTCTTTACTTCGTTGCGCGATGTGGTCGGCTTTTATGCGACCAGGGCAACCAGTCCTGAGGACTGGTATAAATCCGGCGTAAAATTCGACGACGTGCCGGCACGCTACCAGGGCAACATCAATATCAATTCCGTTCCGTATAACAGGCCAGAAGGCAGCAAGCCGGCACTCACGGAAGAAGAAATCGACTACATCGTCAGCTTCCTGAAGGCGCTGACAGATGCCCCCTACGTGAACAAGGCGGCGGACAAGACAGCAAGCAGAAAATAACCGGATTTCCTGCTAGCGCAAGGCGGGGTCCGCGCGCAAGGTGTCCGCAAGCAGGTCCACAAAACTGCGCACCTTGGCTGGCGCCTGCCGCCCTTCCCTATGCAGTATATGGATGGGCAGGCGAGCAGGTTCATAGTCGTCCAGCACCGTAACCAGTTGCCCGGAAGCCAGGTAAGGCGCAATCTGATAAGACAACAGGCGGGTAAGGCCGAAACCTTTCAGGGCCGCCTCGATCGCCGCGTCGTTATTGGTCACGGTCAGGCGCGGCTTGACCTTCACCGTAGTGCCGCCGGCGGCTTTAGCATCGCCAAAACGCCACTCTATGGTCGGCGACACAGGCGCCGCCACCGTAATAGTGTGCTCGGCCAAGTCCTGCGGCGTATCAGGTCTGCCGCTGGCTGCCAGATAGGCGGGCGAAGCGCAGACTACCCGACGGACGTGCCCGACAGCGATCGCCCGCATCGATGAATCAGGCAATTCGCCTATACGAACCCCGATATCCATGCCCTCTTCCAGCAAATTGACCAGCCTGTCGAGAAACACCGCAGATACTGCCATGTCGGGATAAGCGCGCAGGTAATTCACAATGCTGGGTGTGACGAACATGCGGCCGAACAGCACCGGCGCCGTGATTGCCAGGTGGCCGCGTGGTTCGGCGTTGACGCCGGCTACCGCATCATCTGCCTCATCCGCTTCGGAGATGATGCGGCGGGCGCTTTCCAGATAGCGTATTCCTGAGTCGGTCACGCGTACATAACGCGTGGTGCGGTTCAGCAGCTTTACGCCCAGTCGCTCTTCCAGCATGGATACTGCCCGGGTCACTGCCGGAGGCGACATTGACAGCCTGCGCGCCGCGCCAGCAAAGCTCTCCTCCTCCGCCACCGCAACAAAAACACTCATCAAATGAAATCTGTCCATACGGGCTCCGTTGGTTTTTATAATTCCACTTAAAGAAATAATGAATTAGATATTTTGAATATTCTTAATTCTACAGGAATTATATAAAGAGACTCCATTCGCGATGCAAGCTAAACAAAACAAGGTCACGCGAGCATGCGAGTCCCGCAATCCGTCATTTTTACAAAAGGAAATCACCATGAACCGCATCAGCATTCCAGCAGCAGAACAAACCCCAGCCGCATCACAACCCTTGCTCGCTGCAGTCCATAAACAACTGGGTGTAGTCCCAAATATGATGAAGCTGCTGGGCAACAGTCCAGCGGCACTGGAAGGCTACCTTAGTCTGAGTGGCGCGCTAGGGAAAGGAGCAATCGGCGCCAAAACCGGCGAGCGCATCGCACTGGCCATTGCCGAATACAATGCCTGTGGCTATTGCCTGGCAGCGCATACCTACCTGGGCGGCAACCTGGCAAAACTGGATGCGGCAGAAATCAACGCCAATCGTCAGGGAAGTTCAAACGACGCCAAGGCTAATGCCGCGGTGCGCTTTGCAGTCAGTGTCGCCAAAGCGCGCGGCCATGCAAGTGAAGCGGATCTGCAAGCTGTCAGGGCGGCAGGTTATGGCAATGCAGAAATACTGGAAATCGTGCTGCACGTTGCACTCAACACGCTAACCAATTATGTCAATGAAGTGGCACAAACGGAAGTCGATTTCCCTGTCGCGCTGCCTTTGACCAAATGAACTCTAGATAAATACCATCAACCC
Source organism: Parundibacterium terreum (assembly GCF_014636315.1). Lineage (GTDB taxonomy): Bacteria > Pseudomonadota > Gammaproteobacteria > Burkholderiales > Burkholderiaceae_D > Undibacterium > Undibacterium terreum. The sequence goes on from NZ_BMED01000001.1 coordinate 447,565, forward strand.
GGCAAGGCATGGCATGGCAGGCCGCAAGCAATTGCGGCCTGCCGGCTTTTTTCTATAGCCTGATCTGCCAGCGCGCTCAGGACAATTTCCACCGGATAAACAAGGCAATCGCCGCCGGCAGACCAAATACCAGCCCAAACATCGGCAACTCTTCCTCGACGCTGTAACCGGCCCCGCTCACCCCCATCCACATATTGATCCCCGCACCCAGCAGCCAGAGTGGGAGAAAGATGATCGTCGCCAGCCTGTTCGCGGCAGCACTGCTGGCAGTCATTTTTCGGGCGGCAATATGGCAGGCGCCCAGCACGACAAAGCTAATGAACAGCACGATCACAGTGTGCATATCTACTCCGAAGCAGGTTCTGACGCGGATTCAGTCGCACCAATTGTGAAGGCATAACCGGAAATTATGTGCTGCCCATAAAAAATCATTCCTTTACCACAAGCAAATAATCCGCAGCGGCACACCCTGGATTACACTATAGAACGAAAGCCTCGACCGCTCACCACTTTTACCATGCCGGCCTTCCGGTTTATTCCATGCGCAAGCTATTCAGTTCAGTATTTTTCCTTTGTTTTGCCCCGGCCTTGCACGCGCAAAGCATGCTTCCCACCAATGTCAGCGAAGCGCTGGTCAAAGCCAATCTTCCAGCCCAGTCGCTCAGCGTATGGGTTGCACCAGTTGCCGCGGCCTCCGGCGCTCCTACGCTGTCCATTCTTGCCGACAGGGCAATGAGCCCGGCATCAACGATGAAACTGGTGACTACCATGATCTCGCTGGATGAACTGGGCCCAACCTATCGCTGGAAAACAGCGATGCTGAGTGATGGAGCTGTCAAGAATGAGACCCTGCGCGGCACGCTATACCTGCGAGGCGGTGGCGATCCCAACCTGAGCTGGGACAAGCTGGAACTGATGCTGCGTAGCCTGCAGGCGCAAGGCATCAAGAAGATCAGCGGCGACATCGTGCTGGACCGCAGTTTCTTCCAGCCCACCCGTCTGGACGTGAATGTGCAGCCCTTTGATGAAACGCCGGATGCGTATTACAACGTCATCCCCGACGCCCTGCTGGTACACAGCAACCTGATCAACTTCAGCCTTGACTCTTCCTCCGACAAGATCACCGTTCGCACGTCGCCGCCGATGAACAGGGTCAGCGTGGAAAACCACTTGTCCCTGCACGACCGCAACTGCGCCACCTGGGAAGCCGGCTGGAAGCCGCCGGAAGTTGAAGTGACTCGCAACAAGTCCATCAACCTGATCCTGAGCGGCAGTTTTCCACGCAATTGCAAAGTAGCGACCGAGCTCAATACCCTGGAACGCAATCTGTATATAGAACGCACCATACAAGCCCTGTGGAAGGAAATCGGCGGCACCTGGAGCGGCAATGTGCGCGACGGCGTGACACCGGCAGGCGCCAAAATCCTGGTGGAACGGCAGTCGGAAACGCTGGCCGATACCATACGCATCGTCAACAAGCGTTCAGATAACGCAATGGCGCGCCTGCTGTATTTGACGCTGGGTGCCGAGCAGGCCAGGCTGGGGCTGGGCAGTGGCCAAAACAGCTTACAGGCAGCCAATGACAGGATCATAGGCTGGTTTAACCGGCACGGCATCGACACCAATGGCATCGTGCTGGAAAATGGCTCGGGCCTGTCGCGGCTGGAACGCATCAGCCCGGCTCAAATGGCCGCCTTGCTGAGGGTTGCCGAACACAGCAACTGGTTTGCAGAATTTGCCAGCAGCATGCCCATCGTGGCAGTGGACGGCACCATGCGCAAACGCCTGAAAGGCACGGCAGCGGAAGGACGCGCCAGGATCAAGACAGGCACTTTAAGGAATACGGTGGCCGTCGCCGGCTATGTGCGCGACAGCTATGATGAAAACTGGATCGTAGTTGCCATGATCAATAACGACGACGTTTCCAAAGCACGCATCGTGCTGGATGAGTTGCTGGTGTGGGTGGCAAACGGCAGCGCGGAGGGTGCCAGCAAGCTGGCGCAACAAACCGCTGCCAGGCAAATCCAGGCCCCTGAAAAGCCGTAGTGGAGTCCAGCGCTGGCAGCCGTAACCGGCTAAGGGGTGGGACCAGGAAATCAGGGGTCGATTGCACGATGCGTTAATGCATGCGCGGCCTCCTGCATTTGCTGCTGCGCCAGCTTTTCGTCGCGCGGGAAACCCATAGTCCCCTCATGCAAGCCGATCGCCATCAGTTGCAGCGCCTCCGGGTGCTCCATTTCCGCAGCCTTCTCCAGCCATTTTCTGGCTTCGCCGTCATTTTGCGGCAGCCCTTCTCCGGCCAGATACATATTCGCAACAATGAACATCGCAGCGGGGATATGCTGTCCTGCCGACTTCAGCATCCAGCTTGCTGCTGCCGCTTTATCCGCTGGCCCGGCCAGCCCGTTCCTGTAGATCAGGCCCAGATAATAGGCGGCCACCGCGCTATCTTGCTGCGCCGCCGCATCCAGCAAGGCCAGGGCCTTCTGGTAATCGCGCGGCATGCCGGCCGCGCCGCGAAAATACAATTTCCCCAGCTCGGTCCGCGCAGCGGCAGAGACATCTCCGGGCCGGGCGGCTGCGCTATTGAGCCAGGCCAGTGCCTGGCTCAGCTCCCCGCTTCCTCCACGCAACAGCAGCATACGCCCCAGCGCCAGTTGCGCCTCCGGCATGCCGGCTGCCGCTGCCCGTTTCAACTGAAGTTCTGCCCCGGTGTCTGTCCGGGCCTGCATTTGCAAGGCTGAGATTTCACCTGCCGACGGCATTGGCGACTGCCCTTGCATCAGCCAGGCTGCAGTAACTGACAGTGCCAAAAATACGACAAGCGCCAAGGCCGATAACACTGACCGGAAAAGGGTTTTATTCATGGCAATCAGGAGTATCCTTCATAGGTTTTTGCCGCGCCTTTATACCATAGACAATCTTCATACAGGTACTAAACTGAATAAATCGGCTTATCCGGCATGTTGAAAAAACCAGCATCGCTCCTATATACGGAATGCAAACTTTCACGGAGCATTCACAGGGCAATAGGCCCATGCTCTCAACCTAGGCAACCAACATATGAATACCTCAACTAAGCAAGCAGCATCGTTAAAAATTGATTTCGTGTCCGATGTATCCTGCCCCTGGTGCATCATAGGCCTGAAGTCGCTGGAGCAGGCGTTGGACAATATCGGGGGCCAGGTAAAAACCGAACTGCATTTCCAGCCGTTTGAGCTGAACCCGAATATGGGCGATGAAGGCCAGGATATTACCGAACATCTGGCGGAAAAATACGGTGCCAGCACAGAACAAACCGAGCGCAACCGCGAGGCAATACGCGCGCGCGGCGAAGCCGTCGGCTTTACCTTCAATATGGAAAAACGCGGCCGCATCTACAATACCTTCGATGCCCATCGGCTATTGCATTGGGCCGAGCAGGAAGGCAAGCAGCATGCATTGAAAAAGGCATTGTTCGAAGCCTATTTCACGCTGGGCCAGGACCCCAGCTCGCACGAAGTGCTGCTGGCGCTGGCGGAACAGACAGGCCTGGATAAGGCACGCGCGCAACAGATATTGTCTTCGGATGAATATGCGCAGGAAGTTCGCCTGCAGGAACAGTTTTACCTGAATAGCGGCATCCATTCAGTGCCTGCCATCATCATCAACGACAAGCACCTGATCCAGGGCGGCCAGCCTGCAGAAGTATTTGAGCGCGCTTTGCGCCAAATCGCGGCCGAGCAGACCACGCATTAAGCGACCCTGAACTGGCCGAACGAAAACGGCCCTCTTGTGTAGAGGGCCGCCCTTGAAACTAATCAGCTATTCAATTGGCGCCAGCATCAACTCACGCGCTAATGCCTTAACTAGCATTAATACCGCTGCCAGTATCCGCCGGAAAAGCGCCAGCTACTACCCGCGCGCAGCCAGTGTCCGGGCACCCAGAAATAACCAGGGCGGCGAGGCTCCCAATGACCGGCAACCCAGCTATGCTGTCCGCCGGACCAGCGCCAGTAGCCGCCTATCCACACATGATTGGGACCTGGAGCAACGGTGACGACCTCGACTCTCGGTGCTGGCGGTGCAACCGTGATCACTGTGCTGATGGCACGCGGTTCGGCAATGATTTGCACCCAGCGCCCCTGGTGGAATACCCACCCCCCATGTTCACTGCTCCAGTAGGCTTGCTGATAGACCATGTCCGGACGCGACTGCTCCCAATGCCCGTTGGTCCAAACGTACTCATCCTTGTCCCAGATCCAGTGGCCTGCAATCCAGTAAGAGTCCACATAAGGCGCCGGCGGTATCGTCTCGACTATAGGTGCCGGCGGTGGCGGCATGCTCACCGTCTTTACCCTGTCTATATGCTGCGAGCGCTGCGGCGCTGCGCAGCCGGCCAGCACCATGCCGGCAGCCAGTGCGGCAGATAAGAATAAGCGGCGACGGCACTGCTCTTGCGTTTGGATCATCATTGCTGGTTTCATCAAAATAGGTGAAAAAAATAAACTCATCCTATTAAACGGGAATCCGCAGCGGAAAGAGACTTGATTTACAAAGCATTACAAATTGACATGTTTTGACAAAGGCTCAACCTGCCCCCTACTCTGCCGGTTTGCTGGCGGTGTCCTTGTCCGTCTCTTTCTCGATCGCCTGCCGCTGCGCATCTGCTGCTTTTTGCACATCTTTTTCTACCTGCTTCGCTTTCTGCAGCCCCTTTAGCTGGCCCTCCATGATGTTCGGAGGCGGCTTGTCATCGCTTTTACCGCATGCGCACAATAGGCCAGCCACTAACAAAGGAAACAAAAAACGCATGGTCTACTCCAGAAATGAGTCACGGATGGATTAATTGGTCAGCCGGCCTGCGTAACAGGTAGGCCGTATACAGGATGATACACACAGTATCGAAAACCGAGGCCAGATGCAGGCCTTTCAGCGCCGGCTCGCTCCAGTTCATTGCGACCATCAGCACCAGGCCCAGCTTCTCCACTACAGCGGCAAACATCACCGGGCGCCGCAGCTCCTTGCGCGTGGCCGCGGCAAACAGCAAGGCGCCCAGGCAAAATACGATCAGGCCCCAGTGCCGCGCAAAAAATATCCCGGTTACATCGCCAAGCTGCATGCCGGATGCCCGCAGAAACAATTCAGGTGCAACAAACTGCAGGCCCGGCAGCATAGTCACCACGCCGGTAACATAGAGGATGATCTTGATCGCTTTTTCATTCATGTCTGTCTCTTTTGATTTAATTTGAATTTGCCTAACATGAAGCCTGCTCATCGTATCGTATAACTCTGCTTAATTGTGCGCAATCAATGTTTGCTCCTGCCGCAGTTGGCTTGTCAGATCCGCAAGCCGCTGGAATGAGTATTTCAGTTACTAATGGATGCCAGGGGTAAAATAAGCCGGCTACAGTATTTCACCGCAGACAGGCCGGAAGCCCTATAATCCGCCCTCCCCATGCTCTGCATAAACACGTTCTACAGGATATCGCCATGCTCATCATCACTATCAAACAAGGCAAGGAAAAGAGCCTGCTGGACAAGCAACCATGGATCTATGCCTCTGCGGTAGAACGGGTGGATGGCAAGCATGAAGAGCGCAACAAGCCGGGCGCAACAGCGCTGGTGCAGTCCTCTTCCGGCCAGTTCCTGGCGCGCGCCGCCTATAGCCCCAAATCGCAGATACGTGCCCGCGTGTGGAGCTTCGATCAGAGCGAAGCAGTAGACCATGCGCTGATCAAGCGCCGGATCAAAGCAGCGGTCAGCGCGCATGCCGGTGCGACGCAGGATACTCTGCACCTGATCACCGGCGAAGCAAACGGATTGCCTGGCCTGCTGGTGGACTGGCATGGCGGCAAGCAAGGCTACCTGATATGCCAGTTCAATGCGGCGGGTGTCGATGCCTGGAAAGTGGCGATCGCAAAAAGCCTGATCGCGGAAACCGGCTGCTCCAATGTGTATGAACAAGCTGACGAATTGATGCGCAAGGGCGAAGGCCTGCCTGTGGTATCAGGCGCGCTGGCCGGTGACGAACCTCCTGACGAAAGCTTCGTCACCGAAAAAGGCCAGCGTTTTTCGGTAGATTTGAAGACGGGAAAAAAGCGCAAGCTCGCTTAGTTGGCAGACGCGCGCCTAGACCAGGGGCAGCTTGAACCCCTCATGCGTGGCCTGAAAACCCAGGCTTTCATAAAAACGCAATGCATCCGGGCGCTGCTTGTCCGACGTCAGTTGGAGCAGCCGGCATTTCCTGTCCCTTGCACGCTGTATCGCCCATTCAAAGAATTGCCGGCCTAGGCCCTGCCCGCGATAGCTGCCGTGAATACGAACACCCTCGATCAGACATCGCCAGCTTCCCTGATGCGTCAGATAGGGAATGAAGGTCAACTGCATCATGCCCAATAACCTGCCTCCGTCTTCTACGACGACCAGCTCATTGTTCGGATCGCTGTCTATCGCCGCAAAAGCACTGAGGTAGGCCTGGCTCAAAGGCAGCGAAGGATCTTCGCGCAGCGCACCCAGCTTATCGTCTGCCAATAGAGCCACCAGGCTGCCGAGGTCGGCTGCGCGCGCTTTCCTGAATTCCATGCAGCCTCCGCTTTATTGGCCCAACGATTGCAGCAGTTGCTCCAAATTGCGTACCCGGCCCATTTTCGGAAAGATGTGCTGCACGCTGAATTGATGCAGCTCTTCCGACATGCTGCTCATTGCGTCTTCGGCAAACACCAGTTCAAAGCCTTGGTCGAAGGCCTGCCTCGCCGTGGACTCAACGCCGAAGTTGGTCGCAATACCTGCCATCACGATGGTATGGATGCCGCGGCGACGCAGTTGCTGTTCCAGGTCGGTGCCGTAGAACGCGCCCCATTGCTTCTTCGTGATCAGCACGTCGCCATCCCTGACATCAGCGTCAGGCACCAGCTCGCAGGCATTGGCCGGTAAAGGCGGCGCATCGGCGGGGCGCGTGGTTGGCGTATCTGCACGCAATCTGAGTATCTGGTCCACCAGCACCCTCACATACACAATCGTGGCACCTTTTTCACGAAATGCGTCGGCCAGGCGCGCACAGCGTTGCACTATGTCAGGTCCGGCATGCGGCGCCAATGCGCGACCAACAATGCCGTGCTGCAAATCTATCAGTACCAGTGCGGTGCTTGCCGGTTCCAGGGCCAGGTTGGCAACAGTATCATTCGAGATAGTCATTTTCACTCCTTTTCATTTTTGCAACATGAGGACATCCTCACATTATTATACCGTATAATGTGAGGATGTCCTCAGATACTCAATTATTGAAGCGCCGCACGCCGCGCCAGGCACGCAGCGAAGACCGCCTGGCCGGCATGCTGGATGCAGCGGCAGAACTGATTGCCGAAACCGGCTACGAAGCCGCCACCATGACCGCCATTGCGGAACGCGCCGGATCATCCATAGGCGCGCTGTACCAGTATTTTCGCAACAAAGAAGAAGTCGCCCGCGCGCTGCGCGAGCAATACGGAGAGGAAATGGCGCAAGGCTGGGCCGCCCTGGAGAAAGTCGCAGCGCAACTGACGCTGGAAGAACTGGTGCATCGCCTGTTTGACCTGATGACTGCATTCATGATCGCCAGGCCGGCCTATATTCCACTGCTCAGCGCGCCATTGAACTACCAGCGCAGCGCCGACGCCAGGATGCGCCTGCGTGAACATTTTGCGCGCATCTTCCAGCAAAAACAGCCTGCCCTTGATGTAGCACAGGCTTACCTGATCGCCAATGTCACACTGCAACTGGTCAAGGGCCTGAATCCCCTGTATGCACAAAGCAGCGCCAAAGACAGAATACTGCTGGTGCAGGAATTCAAAACCGTCGTCACCGCCTATCTGACATTGAAGCTGGCCCCGTAGGGCCGGGCCTCAATGCCACGATAAATCAATAGGCCCAGTAAGGCCCCTTGCCCTTGGGCGTGCTGGCGTTTTCCAAGGCGACAAAAACCCGGCGGCCAAAGAAGAATGGCAATCCCCAGTCGAATGTATTATTACCTGCGGTGCCGGCGATATGCGCCGCTGTAATCGGCGCCGGAAGGCTGTCGACACTCTCGATAAAGAAATTGATGGTTCCCGTTGTAGAGCCCTGCGCGTCGCCGGAGATATTGACTGCGCTCAAGCCCAAAGGGCTTGCAGGGCAATAAAAGCCACCGGAAAGCGAGCAAGGAGTAATAGCCGAATCATTGAAGTAATATCCATTGGAACCGCTGTCCAGGTAAGACTCGGTCAAGGTTTTTCCTTTGTATGTGGTCTTGAAATTTCCTGATGAGTTGGTAGCAAACACCGTTTCGGAAGCAAAGGCGTTATTCGTCTGGGTACCTATCCCGAATATCAAGGAACCGGTCACCGAATTCAAGCCTCCTGCGGCAACCGACGGCAAGACGAGAATGACGCCATTATTATCTTGCGGAAATGCAGCCACCGGATTGGATACCTGCTGGGCAATCGGCAAGCTGATGCTATTACAGTTGTTGCCGTCACATGCGTAGTAATGTGCAGTCACGGCTGATGTCGCGCATGCGGGACAATCCTCCTTGAAAACCCCTATCCCCAAAATTCCGTTCGCGCCAAGGTTTGCCACCGTGCCCAAGTTGCTGTTTGCGCTGGATCTGCAAGCAGCCGGCGTGTTTGCAAATGCCGCAGCAGGATCGCCTACGATATTGATTGGTATGCCGGACGCGACCTCGCCAGCCATTTTAACGTCGGCCAATTTGACCGAACCCCAGGTGTAGCCACTGGTGAACTGCACGCACTCGCCGACAGCAACACCTGAGCTTGTTTGCAGTGCAGGCAGGCTCAAGGAAGCATTCAATATACCGGGAGAGATAATACGCAAACCATATGAACCGGTATCGACCAGGATATGATCTATGGTTTGGCAAGTGGTCGTTCCTGGCTGGCAGATAGTCACGCTGACATAGGGCTGGTTGATCACGCCGCTGGCTCCAGCGGGGCCGCTATCAACAATCATCGCCACCGTGTTGTTGACGACCGGAGTGGTCGGTGTTGTGGGCGTAGTCGGAGCACTTGAGCCACCGCCGCCTCCGCAGGCGGCCAGCACCAGTGACGACAGCAGCACCAGGCCGCGTGCGCGCTTGGCAACGGACACTGCCGTGACGCGCGTATGTTTTAATTGGCTTTGCAAGCCGGCAAAAAATCTCATGGGTATTCGCCCCTGTTATTGTGGACTGCGTTTATAGAATGCATGTAACAATGCATCGTCAGGTCTGTTATTGAATGTCGTCCGCGGTAAAGCCGGCCGGCAGCTCCGACGGCAGATAGGCGCTACCCGTATAGGCACGCATATGTCCGCCGGAATGGATGACCACATCAGCCTGATTGACGGATACCTGGGAGTTGCCGGCCTTGGGCTTCCTGGCCGCCTGCGCATTCAGGGTCTCGCCATGTTTGCCCAGCAAGGTTTGCAAATCAGGCATGCTGGGCCCCTTCCAGCTAACCGCAAACACTACTCCGGCCGCTGCATATTCTTTTACGACCGTACCGGAAGATAAGGTGCTTTCGGTCACGTTATAACTGCTTCCATTTTTGCTCGCGGCCAGCGAACGCACCTGGCGGCCGCTATCTTTTGCGCCAAAATCAGTAGGTGCACCACCCAAAGCGGCGCTGGCGGCAGAACAATACGCAGATAACACGAGCAGTGGAATAATAAAGCGCATAAAAATCCCTTAATGAGTCCCTGAATAAGTCGAAATAAGCTGAAGTAAATCCAAATGAAGCACCTGGCAACAATGTAAAGTTTGCTGCAGCAACTGTCTGTAACTGTTGGTAACCGCCATGGTCAGCTTGTCAGCATCCTTGGTTATCCGCGCATATTTTTATGTGCTCCCTCTGTCCATTCTATCAACATACCTGATTATCCTGACAAGCTCATTACCCGGTTCACCATTTAAATTTCAACAAAAAATTGAACCAGTTGCTCACAAACCTGTCCATGAGCTTTACGCCGTTTTACTTGCATTTACATAAACAGCTTTATCTGATCGCCCAGGCCAATTCAAAGAAAGCTATGTACGGGGGCTATCAATCTTTGTTATGATCGCGGCAAGTGCTACAGCAGCATCCAGTTTTTGCTTTTAATTCGGCACTCCTACTAATATACAAGTTAGCACCAAACACAGCGCGTCGCAGATATATCCATCCATGCAGACATATCCATCCATCAAGCCCAGGCCGGCAAGCACTCCAGAGATGTGGCAGTTGCTGCACGCCCGCCTAGGCAGCGGATGGCGCGCATGGATTGCCGTCATCACCGCGATCAGCTTTGTGCTGATGGTATCTACCGCGGTAACGCATCACCACGCGACGTCGCTGGAAGACCAGGGTTGCTCCTTATGTACCGCCGTTGCACACAAGCTGACGGGCGCCGAGCCCGCGCTGCAATTGGCACAGACTGTTATTTTCCTGGCCTACCGCCTGCCCTCCATCGAGGCAGTCAGCGTCAGCTATCCTACTCCCCTGCTTTTCCCGCCTAGCTGCGGCCCTCCTTCCGCCTGCTGATCCGCCCGTAATAGAGAAAATGAAAGAATCCGGTCGTCCCGCTGCCAGCCTGGCAAGCCGATGGCCGATGCTGTTCGCCAAGCTCTGTTGATACGCCATTTCCTTGTCCCGTTGTTTCGCTTTACTCAAGCGCAAGAACGTGGCAAGCCTGGCATCTGGCCTGGCATCTGATTACGCGCCGGATCACACTCCAGGCGCTTTACACATCTGGTTGAAAAACTACTGGCAAGCCCGTGCTCCGCATATTTGCAGCAGCATGGACTAAGACTCTATACAAAGCTTTAAAGGTTTACTATGCAAGGTCCGCAACGCACTCCCCAATTACGCAAGCTGCCACTGATACTGGCCGGCCTCTTTATTACCTCCGTATCCAGCTTCGGCTCCGCCGCCTATGCGGCAACACTGCAAAGTGAAGTCCATAACAACCAGGGCCAGCCCTTGGCCAATACCCAGGTCAGGCTGTTGTCCGCCACCGGAACAGAGGTAGCGCAGACGCAGACCGACGGCAATGGCCGGGCAATATTCGCCAATATCGCCAGCGGACATTACATTGTCGAGGCAAAGACCGGCAATAGCGCCGCCAGCCGCAAGGAGGTAGATATTGCAGCGACAGATGCCAAGTTGGCATTGGTCGTTGATGCGGTTGCCACGGTTGAAGTGACTGCAGCCCATCTGAAAAGCGCCCGCGTAGAGCTATCTCCAAAAATCGGCACAACCGTATATTCGATAGACAAGCATATGGTTGACATGCTGGGCCAGGGCGACAGCACGCCTTTCAATGAAGTCTTATTGCGCCTGCCGGGCGTGGCACAGGACTCCAAGGCTTCCGGCGGCCTGCATGTGCGCGATGACCACGCCAACGTGCAGTACCGCATCAATGGCGTGCAACTGCCAGAAAGCATCACCGGCTTCGGCCAGTCCATCGATACCCGCCAGATCGACGAAACCGACTTCGTGACCGGCGCGCTGCCGGCACAGTTCGGCCTGCGTACAGCCGGCATCGTGGATATCCAGACCAAGGAAGGCCATACTACTCCGGGAGGCCGCATCGGCATCCTGGCCGGCAGCAACAACTACTACAACCCCAGCGCCGAATTTTTCGGCACCAAGGGTGCTTTCAACTACTATTTATCCGGCAGCTTCCTATCCAATTCTTTGGGTATAGAAAACCCGACTCCGGGCCGCAGCGCCATTCATGACGATACAAAACAGACCAAGACCTTCGGCAATCTGTCTTATTTTGTTGATGACAATACCCGCCTGGGCATGATGTTCGGTACGTATAACGGCAAATTCCAGATTCCGAATAATCCCGGACAATCGCCGGCTTTCTCGCTGACAGGCGTCAGTGATGCAGATGCAGGTACCAGCAGCCTGCCATCATCGCAATTGAATGAAAACCAGCGTGAAGTGAACCGTTTCCTGGTGCTGTCCTTCCAGAAAAACCTGGGCGACCTGAACTACCAGTTGTCCGCTTTTCACCAATACTCAGAACTGCACTTCACGCCGGATGCAACAGGTGATCTGGTCTACAACGGCGTCGCGTCGGATACGCTGCGCTCCAACTCATCCAATGGCGTGCAGGCTGATGTCAGCTATAAGCTGAATCCTTCGCATACAATGCGCACCGGCCTTGCCTATACGCGCCAAGTGACGCATAGCGACAATACAGTGGGCGTATTCCCTACCGGCGACGATGGCACGCAAAGCTCGACTGATCCTTTCAGGATTGCCGACAATTCCAGCAAGACCGGCAGCCAGTACAGCCTGTATGCGCAGGATGAATGGCATATCTCTACGCCGCTGACCCTGAACTACGGTGTGCGATTTGACCATGTTTCCGCCTATGTGAATGAGCAGCAGTGGAGCCCGCGCCTGAACCTGGCCTACAAGCTGAGCGACTCCACGGCATTGCATGCCGGCTATTCGCGCTACTTCACTCCGCCACCGCAGGAACTGGCTTCACAGAAAAGCATCAACCTGTATGCAAACACCACCAATGCGCCGGCAATACCGAATTCCGACAATGTGAAATCGGAACGCACGCATTATTTTGACGTCGGCCTCAGCCACAAGGTCAACGACAGATTGACACTGACTGCGGATGCCTATTACAAGAAAATCCGTAATATGCTGGATGAAGGCCAGTTCGGCCAGGCATTGATTTTGTCGCCATTTAACTACGACAAGGGCTATGCCAAGGGTCTGGAATTGTCGGCGGTGTACAACGACAAGAGCTGGGGCGGCTTCCTGAATGTAACTCTGCAAAAAGCACAGGCCAAAAATATCATTTCCGGCCAATCACTGTTTGATCCGGACGAACTGGCGTATATCTCCAACCACTATATCTACGTGGACCACGACCAGACCTATTCCGTGTCCGGCGGCGCGCACTACCATTTTGGCGATTCACAAGTCAGTGCAGATTTCCTGTACGGCAGCGGTTTGCGTAAAACACCGGATGGCGGCGCGCCTAACTCTGCTTCTTTGGCAGCTTACACAACAGTCAATGCGGCATTTACGCATAACTGGAAAAAAACGGCAGTCGGCGATGTGGAAGGACGTATTTCGCTGGTCAATCTGTTCGACAAGTCCTACCTGCTGCGTGACGGTTCCGGTGTCGGCGTAGGCGCTCCGCAATATGGCGCGCGGCGTACCCTGTATGTGGGCATGTCCACCAGCTTCTAAGCGATACCTGTTTTAGATGCTCTCCTGGCGTGGTGTGTGCGATGGCATGCACCACGTTTTTTTTTGAGTGCGCTGCATTTGTATAAAGTGCACAAAGATATAATTCTGTTTCCTCAATCCGCCGGAGCCAAGAGTGGCAAAGATAATTTCCTTATTCAAAACAAGTGCGGCCTGTTCACTTGCCTTCTTATTGGGTGTTGGCATACAAGGCGATATCCAGGCTGCAGAAACTCCTGCAGTCCACACCAGCCTGGATATTTCCAAGGCGCCGGACGCCGCCGACTACGGGCGAAAAAGCCAGACACTGATTGAGGAATGGTACCCGCGCATCAATACCGCTCTTTTCGGCGAGGGGCATCCTCTGCCGTATGACACGATACAAATCATTTTCGAGCCCGTGCTGGGCATCGATGGCGCTGCCGCCTATGCCGACGGCGGCATCATCCACGTATCGTCAAAATATATCCGCATCATGCCTGACGATTTCCGGGCCATGATGATCCATGAGCTGTCGCATGTGAACCAGAACTATCCGCCCTCTCCTTCCGAGAATGCCGGCTGGCTGGTGGAGGGCATTGCGGATTATGTGCGGCACAAGTATTTTGAAAAAGATATCCAGCCGACTTTGAGACTGGATGCAGATGGAAAAATGCGCGGCTACACAAAAGCCGAGCCCTATTTCTATGCGCTGGAGCACGCCGGTGTCAGCCTGCAAGAACAAGGCTATCTGAAGGCCTATACAGTTGCATCCACTTTCCTGTATTGGCTGGAGTCAAGAAAAGACAAGGACATCGTACGCAAACTGAATCTGGCGCTCAGCCGCGGCGAATACTCGGACAAACTGTTTGAAACCTATTGCGGCGCGACACTGGACGGTCTGTGGAAAGAATTTGTCGAAGAATCGAAGGCGAGCCGGCCAAATCCTGTCGGCTGAAGTCACGCTGTAGCGGCTGGAATATTTAGCTTGAATAGCCGGCTTGAATATCTACCTGCTGCTACAGATAGTGCTTTCAAAAGCAGCAGAACCGGTGCTTCCTGCCACGCCGAGTTGCCGCCAGATATAATGGCCGACCTCGGCAATATGCTCGCGATGCGCATACGCCATCGCACCAGCGCCAATAATTTCAAGTACCATAAAGGCCAGCAGCAGCCTGCGAGGCATATGCACTCCCAGGCAACGTCCACCAACCAGGGCCAATCCGGCCACGCAGCAACTCATGATCGCCTCCCAAACTAATCAGGCATATTGCAGATGCGAGATATGCACGTGCAGCCTGGTCGCCAGCTCATGCGCCGTCATCGCATCATTGAAATGGCTGAGATAGGCACCGTCAGGGCCCAGCAGATAAGTCAGCGCAGTATGCGGCACCACGTAGCCATCGTCGGCATCCTCGTCTTCCGCCCGTTTGGCAAATACCTTGAATTTTTGTTTGACGGATTCAATTTGCTCCAGGCTGCCGGTCAGGCCGGTAATGCGCGGATACCGGCTCAAAAAATCCTTCATCACCGGGGGCGTATCGCGCTCCGGATCAACGCTGATATACAAGGCATGCAGATGGCTGGCCTCATCGCGCAGCAAATCAAGCGCCTCGCTGATCCGGGACAAGGCCCGTGGGCATACCTGCCTGCAATGCGTGAAGCCGAAGAAGATCAGTGTCAGTCGCCCCTTGTAATTATCTTGCGTAACCGTATTCCCATGATGGTCGGTCAGGCTGAATCCACCACCGATGGCGACATACCGCACCGCCGCCTTTGCCTGCTCTGGCTCAGCATGGGATTGATGATGGCAACAGGATTTTGCTGCATTCATTGCTGTGGCTGTGTTCATGCTCTTACTCCCAGTGTATGCGCAGTTCACTGTAATCCAGCACCGTGCAGTGAATGATTAATTGATCGCCTCGCTGTTCAATGACCGTATCGCCGGTGGCAACGGCATCGCTGCTGGCCTTCAGCACGCCGTCACGCCATAGGCTCCAGGCTTTCCCCACGGGAGCATTACTGATTGTCAGGTGCGCCAGCGTCGGAACCGGCCTGCGGCCGCCTACCGTCAGCAGCAAGCCCCGCTCCGGGTCATATACGGCGCGCTTCACGTTAAGGCGCGGCTGCATATCCGTCATCGCGGGCTGCGCAAAGTGCTGCTCGTCAAAAGGCTGGCGATACAGATGCATCAGGCCGCCGGGCACGTTCAGCCTGGCATAGGCCAGCAAGGTATTGCCGGTCAGCGGATCCATATAGATCATATTGCCGTCGCCGTCCCATGATGCATCCTGGCGCGGGTAATACAGGCCACCCTTTTCCCACGTTGGCTCCATGCAGGCGTCGGCATGGGCCAGCAGCCCTTGCAAGGTCTCTTCGTCTCCCAGCTCTGAAGCCCACATCGCTGCATAACCGAACTCCGGCGCTGTCCAGCGATAGGCGGTATCTTGTAGTGCGACGGGTACTCCACTATCCGCCGCAGCGCGCCTTGCCGCCACGACGGTAGGTGCCAGCAGTGATACGCGCCCATCGGCATGCCGGTGAAACCATTCCGCAGATTGCCGAGGGTACTGCGAGCGCACCAGATCCGGGTTCCAGGCGTGCATTGCCGCTCCCAGCCAGGCATCCGAACTGGCACGGCCTACAGAAAAGAAATTATCCTGCTGCATGCGCCAGAAATAATAAAAATGGCCATCCTTGTCCAGCATGCCCTTTCTGGTCCAGGCGTCCTTGTAGCTGCTGGTTGCCTCTTCTGAAATCGCACTACCGTGACGCAGATCATGGAAGCGGAAACCCAGCATCGGATACTGGTTGCAAATCAGGAACACGCAATTCGGCTCGCAGGGCACGCCCAGCCAGCCGCTCTCCACCATCTGCCAATAGATCACGTCGTTCAGCTTTTGGAAATCATATTCAAACTTCTGCGGCCCCATGCCCCAGAAAATGGGCGCATGGGTAAATGTCAGCGCACCCGGCTGCGCATAGCGGTCATCATTGAACAGCACTGCATACATGCCTGCCATCGCATGCAGGTGCCCGCTGTACATGATGTTTTCTTTGACTACCGGATCTATCCAGGGATCGCGCAGTGCGGCCAAGTCCGGGTTGATGAATTTGCCGGACTGGCTGGTATCTTTCCAGTATCCCCACACATCCCGCCTGAGCATCTTGCGCATCAGGGAATCGAACACAGGCTGGAACACGCAGGGTGCCGCCGGCAGGCGGTGCAGATGGGCGAGTCCCAGCGTGTAGGCTGCCATTGCCAGTTGATAGCGATAAGAGTCCAGCCATTCCTGCCCCGGGTCTGCATTGCCCATGTGCGACCAGTCGCCGTCGGGCTGGGTAGCAAGATTCTCTATATGCCGCAGATGTCCTATTTGCAGGTCGTCCAGGCCATTGACAGCATAACTTCCGGGAATGAGCTGAGTATCGGCCTGGGTATCGACCGTAGCAAACGCTGCCGGGTTTAGGCCGGGTGGGGGGATGAGTTCTGTTGTTGTCATGCTTTGTCTCCGCAGGAAATACAGTCGCCATGCCTGGGCTCGCACCCCGCATGCCGATCCAATTCCGGTTTTTATTTTTATGATTGCCGGCTCGTTTTATCCAATATAACTGAACACGTTCACTTAATCAAGTAAGGGTTTTCAACAAGCTGGCATCCGGGCTTGCCTGACGTATAATTAATTTTTATCTGGATTTAAAGCAATAATGGAAAAACAGACAGCCCGTACTGACCGCAGCCGGGCCCGCGCCACAGAAGACAAGGAAAAAGTCCGCGAGGCCATAGTGAGTGCAGGCCGTCAGCTATTTGCAACCGAAGATCCGGCCACAGTTTCCCTGCGCCGTATCGCCACCTTCGCCGGCTATTCTCCTGCCACCATCTACAACTATTTCGACGACTACCGTGCGCTATACACTGCGGTGCGCGCACATGAAATGGAGCTGGCAACCAAGCGCTTCGAGCGCATTGCCGCGCGCACCAAGGACCCTGAAGACCGGGTCCGCAAGTTGTTCCTGGGGACAGCGCAATACTGGCTGAAGCATCTGGATGACTTTGACCTGGTATTTGCGTTGCCGGTAAAAAAAGCATCGGTGCTAACTAACGAAAACAAGCCTTTCGGACAATCGCCGACAGTGACCAGGGCACTGAAGGTTTACTATGGCGCAATGCATGCCTACTTCGACAGCCTGCCGCGCCACCCCATACCTGCCCGGCTTGCTGCAGACACGCTGCTGGCAGCAGTGCACGGCATCATCTCCTTCCCTCGCATGACCCGCACCATGGTATGGTCGGACATGGAAACAATGGCAAAGAACGTGATTGACGGCATGCTGCACCAGTGGAGTTCAGTTTCCAAATGAATGCATCGGATACCGATTTGAAGACCAGCGACGCAGGCAGCCTCAGCCCCGCCCCATCTGGAATAGCTGGAAAATATGGAGCCTTGCTGTTCGATATGGATGGCACCCTGCTCAGTTCCATCAAGGCTGCGGAACGCATCTGGGGTGCGTGGGCTGCACGTCAGGGACTGGATGTTGATGCGTTTCTCAAAACCATACACGGCGCGCGCGCAATTGACACCATCCGGCAACTGGCGCTGCCGGGAATTGATGCGGAACGGGAGGCGCAGGAAATTACACGTGCAGAAATTGCCGATATCGATGGAGTTGTCGAAATACCTGGCGCCATCCGCTTCTTGCTGTCCCTGCCATCGGATAAATGGGCGATTGTGACCTCTGCGCCAAAAGCGCTGGCGATGCGGCGCCTGCAGGCTGCCGGCATTCCGCTACCTGCGGTGCTGATCACATCCGAAGATGTAGAAAGAGGCAAACCCCAGCCGGACTGCTATCTGCTGGCAGCCCAAAAGCTGGGCGTCTCTTCGAATGATTGTTTGATATTTGAAGATGCTGCTGCCGGCATTGCTGCGGGCGAGACCGCCGGCGCTACAGTAGTGGTAGTCACATCAACCCATGAGCATAAAATCGAGACGACACACGCCACGATATGCAATTACGAAGAACTGTTTGCCGAGGTGGATGCAAACGGCCTGATGCACATCAAGGCACATTAAAGCGCACCACTAAGCCGCGCCAAAATTCACCTGGCCTGCGGCATAGGCTTGCATCAGGCATCCAGCCATTCCCACAGCATATCCCAATCGTTAGGCTGGAATGTTCCTTCCCTGCGCAGCAGGATATGCCGTTTCCTGTCCAGTACAAAGTGGGTAGGCTGCTTCGCTATTGTGCCGAAACTATCTTTGTGTCCCGGCGCATTGCGCCACAATATAGGAAAGCGCTGCTCTTTCGGCACTGTGACAGACACGATCTGATTGTAGGCATCAAAATCGGCCTTGTTCTGATCCATGCTGATGCCAAGCAGGATGAAATTGCGTTTGACATTGCGCACATAAAACTCACGCATCAATTTCAGGTCGTGGTTGCACAGGTTGCAGCCTGCAGTGAAAAAGCTGACCAGGACAGTCTGCTTGGGGAAATCGGTCAACGCCAGCTTCTTGCCATTGGCATCGACACCACTCAGGCTATGCTCCAGCAATTCCAGTTCTGTCTGCGGCGCACTGGCAGAGGAAGAAACGGAAGAAGCAGAAGAAGCCGGCGCTTGCGCTTGCGAAGAACCCAATACTCCCAGACCTCCCAGGCACAAGCCTCCGGCCGCAAGCTGCAGGAACTGTCGCTTCTTCATATTTCTCCCTCGTGATTTCGTTCAAATGTGCCGCGCCCCTGCACGCGGCATGCCTCAGCAAGCTTTATCAGCACCGATCCTTGCTGCGGATACAAGCTTGGTCGGCGGCAATTGCAATAAACTTACATGGCTTGCGCATTTTAAACGAGCTTGCGGCAAAACTTAAAGCGCGGGGAGCGCATCAGACCTGCTAAGCACCACCCCAGCCGCCGCCCAGGGCACGGAACGCAGCAACAGCGGCCCTTGCATTGTCTGCATGCACACGCGCCAACTGGTCGCGTGCCGTCAGTAACTGGCGCTCTTCCTGCAATACTTCGAACAGGCTGACCGCACCGCCCCTGTATGCGTCTTCCGATGCATCCCTGGCGCGTACATGGGCTGCCACCTCATTGTCCAGCTCCTGCGCCTGCACTTCCAGCTGGGTGAGTTCTACAACTGCATTTTCAACATCCTCTGTGGCCCTAAGCATGGATTTGCGGTAGGCAATCAAGGCTTCCGCATTGGCGCCACGGGCCTGCGCCACCTCGGCATCCACCCTGCCAAAATCGAACAGTCTCCAGCGCAAACCTGCGGCGGCTTGAGGCTGGAAGCTGGCGGCCGATAGCAGGCTGCCGCCGCTCAAGGCCTGGAAGCCTATCAAGGCCGACAAGGAAAATTTGGGATAGTACTCGGCAGTCGCTACGCCGATACGGGCACTGGAAGCCGCCAGCCGGCGCTCTGCAGCGATCACGTCCGGCCGGCGGCGCAGCAGATCCGCAGGGCCCTGCGCCAGTGCGATTGCCGGCACGGCCATCTTCAAGCCTTGCGCCGGCTGCGCCAACTCGGCCGCATAGGTGCCGGGCTGAGCGCCCATCAACACATCCAGCCGGTTCAGTTGTAAGGAAAGCTCGGTCATCAGGGGCGGGATAGTGACTTTGGCCTGCGATACCGAGGCTTCTGCCTGCGCCACTTCGCGGCTGCTGGCCAGGCCATTATCCAGCCGCAGGCGCACCAGTTCCAGCAATTTGCTGTTCGCAGCAACCTGATCCTGCGCAACCACCAGCCGCTGCTGCGCTCCGCGCACACGGAAATAGGCGTCTGCCGCTTCTGCCGCCACCGAGATACGCACTCCCAAACTGCCGGCTTCCGCCGCCTGCGCCTCTGCCTTGGCAGCTTCCGTGCCGCGCTTCAAGCCTCCGAATAAATCCAGTTCCCAACTAGCTCCCGCACCTATATCGGATAGGGTTTCATTTCTTTGGTAGCCGGGGAAATTACTGGCAATTTTCCCCAGGGGACTTTCCAGCGATTGATGCTGTCTGGCCACTTGTGCTCCCAGCGAGCCGCTGGGCAGTTCTCTGGCGCCAACCTCGCGTGCAACTGCACGCGCCTGATCGACGCGCGCCATAGCAGCAGCCAGATCCAGGTTCTGGTCCAGCACCCGCTGAATAATACGATTCAGGTCAGGATCATTGAAGCCGGTCCACCAGCTTTCCAGCGCAGGTGCGGCCAATGTGCCCTGCCGCGCACTATTTGCCTCCAGCGCCTGGTAAGCCTTGCTCACTGGCACTTGCGGCTTTTCGTAGTTCGGGCCTACTGTTGCACAGGCGGCAAGCCCTACAGCCATCAAAGCTGCCAGCGCGGCTTTCGCGGTCAAGGCAAATGCTGATTTTTTCCTGAATACAGCACCCTGCTCTATATATGCCGATGCTTCCAACCGTGTATTCATCTCTGATCCTATAGCCATTTTGACCACTCCTTTAAAAAAATCCTGAAAACTTCAAAAGTCACTTGCATCACAATAGTTACTAGTATAGAGTTACTTTCATGTTGATAGCAAGTGGAGAAATGACCATGCAAAGAAAAAGTTTTGAAGGATCGAAATGCCCGATCGCCCGCAGCCTGGAACATGTAGGCGAGTGGTGGAGCATCCTGATCTTGCGGGATGCCTTCTATGGAATGACGCGCTTCGATGAATTCCAGAAGAGCCTGGACATTGCGCCGAACATGCTGACCCGCCGCCTTAACGGCCTGGTGGATAGTGGTTTGCTGGAACGCCGCCAGTACTCGGACCGGCCGCCCCGCTTTGAATATGTGCTGACCGAGACCGGCCGCGATTTCAGGCCGGTGCTGCTGGCCTTCCTGACTTGGGGTAATAAGCACTTCGCCCCTGAAGGCCTATCGGTAATTTTGTCCGACGTCGGCACCGGCAAAACAGTAGATCCGGTGCTGGTCGATGCGGCCAATGGCAAACCTATCAACCTGGTCGACCACAGGATTGCAGCCGGCCCCGCTGCCAGCGAAGGCATACGCAGGCGCATCGCATTTGCGGCAGAAAAACGCTCCGTGCCGGATAAAAAACCAGACTTCCCGTCTGAAACAGGCAATGCCTGATAAAAAATATCCCGCAGCGAACCAAGCACACTATTAAACAGGAACGAACGATCATGACTACCAGCACTGCCGCCGTCCAGACCGACGCAAATTTAATCCCGCTGCATACCGCCAAAGCCAAATCCGGCAAAAAGCGTATCGCGCTGACCATCGCTGCTGCTGCGGCCATCATTGCCGGTGCCGGTTTCGGCTACCACTGGTGGACCGAGAGCCGCTTCCTGCAAACGACCGATGACGCCTATGTAGGCGGCAACGTCACCGTGATGGGCCCCAAGGTCGCGGGCTATATCACGAACGTGGCAGTCACCGATAACCAATTGGTCCACGCAGGCGATCTGTTGATCAAGATCGACGACAGGGACTACCAGGCAGCGCTAGCAAAAGCCGAAGGTGCAGTCGCTGCACAACAGGCATTGCTGGCCAATCTGGAAGCGACCCGCAGCCTGCAAAATGCGGTGATTCAGCAAGCGCAGGCCGGTGTCAGCGCTAGCGATGCCGACACGTTGCGTGCACGCGATGATCAGACCCGCTACCAAAACCTGTCGTCCCGCGCCGCCGTATCAGTGCAAAGCTCGCAAAAGGCCGATGCAGACTTCAAGCAGGCAGTAGCAAACGGCCAAAGATCGCAAGCCGGCTTGGTCGCTGCGCAAAGGCAGATAGACGTGATAGGCGCGCAGAAGATGCAGGCGCAAGCAGCCCTCGCGCAGGCAGTCGCAGAGCGCGACATCGCCAAACTGAACCTGGCGTATACAGAAATCCGCGCGCCGATAGACGGCGTTATCGGCAACCGCCGCGCACGCAACGGCGCGTATGCAACACCGGGCTCGCAACTGCTGTCCATCGTGCCGGCTTCCGGCCTTTGGGTAGATGCGAACTTCAAGGAAGGCCAGTTGACACGCATGCAGCCGGGGCAGCGCGCCACCATCGAGGCGGACGTGCTGCCTGGCAAGGTACTGCATGGCACGGTAGCAAGCCTGGCACCAGCGACCGGCGCGCAATTCAGTGTGCTGCCGCCTGAAAATGCGACCGGCAACTTTACCAAGATCGTGCAGAGGGTGCCGGTACGCATCATCCTGGACGCGGAAGACTCCAGGCTGGGCACCTTGCGCCCCGGCCTGTCGGTAGTGGCCGAGGTCGATGTACGCTCAGAAAAACACGCCGACAGCAAACAAGCTCTGGCTAACTAAGCGATGGCATCATGAGCACAGCAACCCTACCCCTCCCGGCCGCCGCGCCAGCACAGGTGACCCTACCAGCGCCGGCAGCCATGCCTGCACCTGGCGAACTATCCACCCAGGCCAAGCTGATTGCCTTCGCGACCATGTGCGTCGGTATGTTCATCGCGCTGCTGGATATTCAGATCGTTTCCGCGTCGCTCAGGGACATAGGCGGCGGCCTGTCCGCCGGCGCCGATGAAACCGTCTGGGTGCAGACCAGCTACCTCATCGCGGAAATCATCGTGATCCCCCTATCCGGCTGGCTGTCGCGCGTGATGTCCACCCGCTGGCTGTTCGCCGCCTCCGCCGCTGGCTTCACTATCGCCAGCCTGCTATGTGGCATCGCCTGGAACATACAGAGCATGATCGCCTTCCGCGCCTTGCAGGGCTTCTTGGGCGGTTCGATGATACCGATGGTATTCACTACCGCGTTTGTATTTTTCTCGGGCAAGCAAAGGGTCATCGCGGCCGCCACGATAGGCGCCCTCAGCTCTCTCGCCCCCACGCTGGGACCGACAGTAGGCGGCTGGATTACCGATAATTTTTCATGGCACTGGCTGTTTTTCATCAACCTGCTGCCAGGCATCTTTATCACTATTGCCGTGCCCATCCTGGTGCGCATAGATAAACCCAATCTGTCACTGCTGCGCGGGGCCGACTATTTCGGAATAGCGATGATGGCAATTTTCCTCGGCTGCCTGGAATACACGCTGGAAGAAGGCCCGCGGCTGGACTGGTTCGGCGACAGCACTATCCTGTTGACGGCCTGGCTGTCCGGACTGGCGGGGTTGGGCTTCATCTGGCGCAGCCTGGTCATTGAAAATCCCATCGTTGATTTGCGGGCCTTGAAGGACAGGAACTTTGCGCTAGGCAGTGCGTTCTCTTTCATGAGCGGCGTCGGCATCTTCGCCACTATTTATCTGACACCGCTATTCCTGGGACGGGTGCGTGGTTTTTCCGCGCTGGACATCGGCCTGGCGGTGTTTTCAACAGGCATCTTCCAGGTTATGTCGATACCGGTGTATGCATTCTTTGCCAACCGGGTAGATCTGCGCTGGCTAGCCATGTTCGGCTTCGCCTGCTTTGCATTTTCGATGTGGAATTTCATGCCGATTACGCATGACTGGGGCGCCCAGCAACTGCTGCTGCCGCAGGCTCTGCGCGGACTGGGCCAACAATTTGCCGTCGCACCCATTGTAACGCTGACACTGGGCGGGCTGGCGCCGCAAAAATTGAAGCTGGCTTCCGGCCTGTTCAACCTGATGCGTAACCTGGGTGGCGCGATCGGCATCGCCGTCTGTGCAACGCTCTTGAATGACAGGACCAACCTGCATTTTGAGCGTATGGCCGAGCGCCTGAATAGCAGCAATGAAAACATGGGCCAGGTATTGCAAAGCGTGGGCAGCAATCTCGCCGCCGCCGGCATGAGCGCCGCAGACTCGCAGGCAGGAGCATTGAAACAATTGTGGCTGTTGACCTATAGAGAAGCGCAAACCCAGACCTTCTCGGACGTGTTCCTGATCATCATGCTGTGTTTCATCCTGGTGACGATCACGGTGCCGCTGATGCACAAGGTAGCTCCGCCCAAGGCCCCATCTGCGGATGCACATTAAGGGATATTGGTGGTAAGATATGTCAGCCTACCAAAAGGTAGGCTGACATAAAGAGCAAGTCACAGACAAAATCATGAGTTCTTCCATTTATTCAGCACCGCCCAGCACGCGCGAGCAGATTGTCCGGATTGCACACCGGCTGATCCAGACGCGCTCCTATCTCGGCTTCAGCTTTCAGGATGTTGCTGATGAGGTAGGCATACGCAAGGCCAGCCTGTACCACCACTTCCCGTCCAAGGAAGCGCTGGGGGAAGAAGTGATACGCGATGCAACCATGAAATTCAAGGAATGGACGGGCGGCATGCAAATGCCGGCTGAAAAGAAATTGAAGCACTATTTCCTGATGTACAGGAATGCGCTGGATGCCGGCCATGCAATCTGCCCGGCAGGTGCGCTGGCGCCAGGCTGGGATTGCATCAATGACGACCTGCGGGATGCAGTGCGCGAACTACGAAGCACGCA
The DNA here is from genome assembly GCF_014636315.1 of Parundibacterium terreum. Taxonomy (GTDB): domain Bacteria; phylum Pseudomonadota; class Gammaproteobacteria; order Burkholderiales; family Burkholderiaceae_D; genus Undibacterium; species Undibacterium terreum. Next base: position 472,103 of record NZ_BMED01000001.1, read on the forward strand.
GACCAATTGGCTGGCGCAAGTCTTGGGCGAACTGCAGATACCGCAAAAGCAATCCACTGCCAAACTGGCGGCCTATATTTTTGCCGTATGCCAGGGAGCACTGGTATCGGCACGCATGACGGAAGACGTGGCTGATTTTGATGCCGTCATCACGCAATTGAAAGAGTCGCTGCACCAGACATAAACCAAGGCGCGCAAAGAGAGCTTATTTCTTTCGTGCCTTTTTTTTGCCTTTCAAAACTACCTATTGGTAGGTAGTTCATTGAAGCTAATCCAGACCACAAAAGGATGGATGTTTTTACCACCGCCAGATGGCGCTTTACAAAAGGAACAGATGATGAAAGCCGTTATTTCCGCCTACGCCCGATCCCCTTTCCATTTCGCCAAGAAAGGAGCCTTGGCCAATGTCCGCCCTGATACGATGGCGGCGCAAGTCGTCAAAGGCTTGCTGGAGCGCACAGGCATCAATCCAGCAGAACTGGAAGATGTGATACTGGGCTGCGCCTACCCCGAAGCCTCGCAAGGCAATAACCTAGCCCGCATCGTCGGCTTGCTGGCAGGCTTGCCGCACGAAGTAGGCGGCATGACTGTCAACCGCTTTTGCGGGTCTTCCATGCAGGCTATCCATATCGCTGCGGCGCAGATAGAAGCCGGCATAGGCGAAGCTTATTTGTGCGTGGGCGTGGAATCGATGACGATGGTGCCGCAGGGTGGACTGAATTTTTCACCCAGCCCTGAACTGTATGAAAACACCGATGCCTATATTTCCATGGGCGACACGGCAGAAAACGTGGCCGAGCGCTGGAAAGTCAGCCGTGCCGACCAGGAAATGCTGGCCGTGCAATCCCATCAAAAGGCTGCGGCAGCGCGTGAGCAAGGCCGTTTGAAGGATGAGATCATTCCTATCCGCAATGCCGACGGTGAACTGATTTCCACTGACGGCTGCATACGCCCGACCACATCGGCAGAGGCATTGGCCGCACTGCGTCCGGTCTTCCGTGAAAACGGCGTAGTAACCGCAGGCACCTCGTCACCGCTAACGGACGGTGCAGTAGCCGTGCTGGTGACCACCGATGAATTTGCGCTGCGCCACAACTTGCAGCGCCTGGCACGCATCAAGTCTTATGCCACCGTCGGCGTTGACCCTGCTGTCATGGGCATCGGTCCTATCCCGGCCACCCGCAAGGCACTGGCACGCGCAGGGCTGACCGTTGCCGACCTGGGCGTGGTGGAAATCAACGAAGCGTTTTCATCGCAAGCCTTGGCCTGCATACGCGAGCTCGGCCTGGACCCGGCCACTGTCAACCTTGACGGCGGCGGTCTGGCGATAGGCCATCCGCTGGGAGCAACCGGTGCGCGCATCACCGGCAAAGCCGCCGCGTTGCTGGTGCGCGAAAAAGCCAAATATGCGCTGGCAACGCAATGCATAGGCGGTGGACAGGGTATTGCCACCATTCTTGAAGCCATTTAATCATCAGCAAGAAAGCGATCATGAGCGAAGTCAAGCCAGACCAAGTAGAGGCCTTGTTTCACGGCTTTACCCATCCGCGCCGCAAGCCGCTCAGCGATGCCGAGCAAGGCCTGCTGGATCAGGCCGAAGCGCACGATATCGTGCACGAAGGCCTGCATCTGTCGGCATGGCTGTGGGGCAAGCAGCACCCGGTTGAACGACGGGTACTGCTGATGCATGGCTGGGAAAGCCGGGCAGCACACTGGGGTGGGTTCGTGCCTGCGCTGCTTGCTGCCGACTTCCAGGTGTGCGCCTTCGATGGGCCGGCACATGGGGATTCCGATGGACAGCAGGCCGACGTCATCTCCTTTGGCCGTGCCGCCGCCAGCGTGGCGCAGTATTTTGGTCCGCTACACGCAACGATAGGCCACTCGGCAGGCTCACCGGCGACTCTGTATGCGTTCTCGCAAGGGATAAAGGTCAATGCCAGCGTGCACATCAGCGGCCCCTCTTCCCTGGTGCGCATGCTGGGCAACCTGGAGCGCGGCATGCTTCCTGCAGAACTCAGGCAGGCATTCCGGCAGCGCTTCGAGGCTTATCTGGGGCAGCCCGCCAGCGCGATGGATATCGAGAGCCTGCAGCATGGCCTGCGCCACCGCGCGCTGATCGTGCATGACAGGGAAGATGCCGAGGTGCCATACAGCGAGGCTGTCGCCCTGCAGCAGGCATGGCCGCAAGCGGAGCTGGTGTCTGTGGAGGGACTGGGGCACAGGCGCATCCTGAAAGATCCGGATGTGATTGCACGCACGATTGCTTTCCTGGCGAACTGAGCAAAAATTGAACAGAAAATAAATGCAGGGCATCCTTTTCACTAAATGCCCGGTGTTTTAATAAATTCATTGCATGCCGCTAAATTCTCTACAAGTCCTTGAATTCACTGCGTAACAGGGAATACACGACGATATCGAAGATCACACCGTTTTCGCTGGAAGCGCCACGGGCAATTCCTTCCCTGGTAAAACCGCATTTCTGCGCAACTCTTTCCGAGCCGATATTGCCATTGTTCAGCGTCAGTTGCAGGCGATTGAAATGGCGGGTCTTGAACAAATACCTAACCAGGGTCTTCAACGCATCGCTGGCATAACCCTTACCCATATCTTCCTTGCGGAAAATACGGTAGCCGACTTCAAAGCCGTCATAAAACATATTCGGCGGAAAATAGCTGACAAAACCTATCATGCGCTGCATACCATTGCTGTCGTCCACGATCAGCAAGCGGCCTTTGGTATCGCCCAGGAAACCGGTTTCGCGGAATTCCTGCTTGATACCGACCTCGGATACCAGTTTTATCGAAGAAAACGGCCCTACCCCGCTGATGTCATTGCGCAGGTTGATAAATTCATCCAGGTCGGTTTCCTTGAAGGGCCTCAGATTGCAGCGTTCCCCTTTTAGCATTGTGTGTTCTCTATGAATAGGATGGAAGTTGCCTGCAAAAACCAGCGCACAAAAACACGGCTAGCTAATGCAGGTTCATTGCCATAATATCATCAACAGCACAACTCAGGATGCCGCGGAAACGGCTCAGGATATCCTTAAGGTATTCGCGCGGCGAGCAGTTTGCGGTGCATGCGCTGCAGGCTGGGCAAGCGCACGGGCACCGAAGCCGCTTTGTGCATGCAGCTTGAACACGCTGATGGATTGGCCCAGTGCACTGGCCTGCTCTTCCATGCTCTCCGCCGCTGCCGCGGCCTGCTCGACCAGGGCTGCATTTTGCTGCGTCATCTGGTCCATATCGGTAATCGCCAGGTTGACCTGTTCTATGCCTGCGCTCTGCTCCTGGCTCGCCGCAGTAATCTCGGCCATGATGTCGGCCACATGCTGTACGCTGCTCATGATCTCGTCCATGGTCTTGCCGGCCTGGTCCACCAGCTTGCTGCCGGCGTCAACCTGATCTACCGATTCTCCGATCAAAGTCTTGATTTCCTTGGCGGCGCTGGCGCTGCGCTGCGCCAGGTTACGCACTTCGGTTGCAACCACGGCAAAGCCACGGCCCTGCTCACCGGCGCGCGCGGCCTCCACTGCTGCATTCAAGGCCAGAATATTGGTCTGGAATGCAATACCGTCAATCACGCCAATGATGTCGACGATCTTGCGTGAGCTATCCTTGATGGTGCCCATCGTGGTCACTACCTGCCCTACTACCGCGCCACCCTTTACTGCCACTTCGCTGGCGGATACGACCAGTTGATTTGCCTGGCGCGCATTGTCGGCATTCTGTTTCACGGTGCTGGTCAGCTCTTCCATCGAGCTGGCTGTTTCTTCCAGCGAGCTGGCCTGCGATTCAGTACGGGAGGACAGGTCCGCATTGCCGGAGGCAATCTCCTGCGACGCCACCGTAATAGTTTCAGTCGATGTACGCACACCGGATACCAGGTTGGACAGGTTGCTGTTCATGTCGCGCAGTGCATCCAGCAACTGTCCGGTTTCATCCTTGGTCTTGCTTTCAATCTCGGCTGTCAGGTCGCCTGCTGCGACTTGCCGCGCGACCTTCACAGCTTGCGCCAACGGACGGGTGATCGATGTGGTCAGCAGCCACGCGCAGACAACGACGAACAGTATCATCACGACAGCAAGCACGATCATCAGGTTGCGGCTGGCCTTGTAGATCTGCTGAATATCGCCGGCCTTCTCGTCAATCTGCCGGCGTTGCTCATTCAACAATTCCTGAATCTTGTCGCCGTAGGCTTTTGCAGCAGGGACAAATTTCTGGTCCACAAGCTGAGCCGCTTCATCGGTCTTGCCGTCCTTTTTCAGATTGATGCCGGCATCGCGAGCAGCAAGATAGCCCTTGCGCAGCTCGCTCAGTTCACCCCATATCTGCTTTTCTTTCGGAGAAACGATATGCGGCTCGATTTTCTTTTGCAGCTCGCCGGACACGCGAGTGGACTCAGCTACTTCATCGGCAAAGAATGCCGCCAGCGTGGAGTCGCTGTTCTTCACGATGGCGAGGGTACGGCGTATGCCGGTATGCACATTGCGGTACCAGTCGCTGATCATGCGCTCCGACGCCAGCGGGTCATCCAACAGATCCTGGGTTTCATTGGCAACGGCGTTCAGGCGCGTAATGCCAATGAAGATAGCGGCTAAGGAACACAGCAAGACAACAGCAAAGCCGAGGCTGAGGCGCTTCCCTATGTTCAGATTGGTGATGAAGTTAGGCATGAGATCCCTCTATACGTTTTTAGAATGATTGAATCTGCGTGCTGGCGGAGCATCGCAGCATAAACGAAGCATACCTTGATCTAGGCGACAAAATGTTGCCATATGTCAAATCCGCATGAAAAAAATAGAAATCACATATAAAGCGCGATCTGTCTTGAGCAGAAAGCAAGATGACAAAACCCCATAACTTTTTTACATAGCCGGCTTGCAAAAAGTCAGTCGCAGCCACGCTGGATTTATGAAAAGATTCATTTGCGTTTTAGGCAGGCAAGACGTCCTGAACCAGCGTTTTGTGCGCCAACAACGCTTGCAAACCGTGAAGCCGTGGTGACGCGGCAGATCCGGTCCGACTCTTTTCGCATTTGGCTTGATGGAAAAATGAAGCGGCTCGGAAACGGATGCAAATGCAGCAAGGGGAGTAGCAAAGATGTGTACCTCCTTCTGTGATATTCCCTCCCGGTAGTTTGCAAGTAGTTTTTAGTATTTGTATTTCCCAAGGTGTAACCCCTCATCTCTCCCCTCGATGGATGAGCCTTTGCAGGGCGCAATCGCGCCCTGTTTTTTCGTCTGGTTTGCCAATAAAACAATATCCAAACGCCAGCCCAGCGACGTCGTGCTTCATTGACATGACGGGCATGGCGATAAAGCTTACGGAGCGAGACCCATGGCAGCAATCCCCGCTACATTTGGCACACCCGCCATACCCGATATTAGGCGGCTCGTATCGCTTGACGCCTTCCGCGGCTTTACGATCGCCAGCATGCTGCTGGTCAATAATCCAGGCGACTGGAACCATGTCTATGCTCAGCTAGACCATGCGGAATGGGCAGGCTGGACTTTTACAGACTGGATTTTTCCGTTTTTCCTGTTTATCGGCGGCATCGCCATGAGCCTGTCTCTAGGCCAAAGGGCAGCGGCAGGCGCAGACAAACCGGCGCTGCTGCGGCAACTAGCAAAGCGCGCTGCGTTGATATTCCTGATCGGCCTGGCGTTGAATATGATTCCGCATTTTGATTTTTCCATCGTGCGCATACCGGGGGTGCTGCAGCGTATTGCCTTGTGTACGTTACTGGCTGCCCCTATCGTGTTGTACTTCAACTGGAAACAGCAATGCATATGGATACTTGCGCTGCTGGGCACCTATACGATCATCATGCTCAAAGTTCCGGTGCCTGACCTGGACGGGGTCTGGAGCGCGGGCGTGCTGGAACCGGGCCGCGATGCCGGTGCCTACCTGGACCGGCTGCTGCTGAGCGGCCATTTGTGGCGCAAGGTCAAGACCTGGGATCCTGAGGGCCTGCTGAGCACCCTGCCCGCCTTGTGCAGCCTGCTGTTTGGCGTACTCACCGGGCATTTGCTCGGCAGCGGCTCCAGCCGCCAGCAAAAAACAGCGTGGATGGTGCTGGCCGGGCTGGGCTGCCTGATACTGGGCTCCCTGCTGGACACACTGTTGATGCCCATCATCAAGAGCCTGTGGACCACGTCTTATTGCATCTTCATGACAGGTTGCGGGTTGCTGCTGTTTTCAGCTTTTTATTATTTGCTGGATGGGAATGGATCCAAGTGGCCACGCCGGCTGGCACAAAGACTGTCCGCCCCTTTCATTATTTATGGCATGAATGCGCTATTCCTGTTTGCGCTGTCCGGTGTCATCGCCAGACTGCTGGGCATCATAAAAATTGCGCAGCCCGACGCTACGCTGTTATCCTTGCAAGCCGTTCTGTATGCGCCCATCAAAGACCTTCCGGTCGCGCCGGTGAATGCCTCGCTGATTTTCGCCCTGTTGTTCAATCTGGCGATGTTCAGTGTGGCCTGGCTGATGTGGCGCAAGCGCTGGTTTGTCAAAGTATGAATGAAAAATTAACAAGAAAAAATCTTCTCCCTAATACTGCTGCCGCACTCCGGCTGGGCCTGTTTGCTTTAATACTGGCCTTGTTCGGCGGCTGCGCCGGCGATAAAGTCCCCCAACCCGCGCCGAAGCCCGCACCAGTGGTGACGGCAGCAGGCAGCGCATCCACGGTTACCGCAGCTCCCGCACCACCGGTATTCGACCCGCACAAACCGCCACCGGCGCCGCGTGAGTTTCGCGCAGCCTGGGTGGCCAGCGTTGGCAATATAGACTGGCCCAGCCGCAAGGACTTGAGCGTAGCGCAGCAGCAGGCGGAAATCATCGCCATCCTGGACACTGCGAAGTCCATGCGCCTGAACGCCATCGTGCTGCAAGTACGCCCTGCGGCCGATGCGCTCTACCCCTCCAGCCTGGAACCCTGGTCCGAATACCTGACCGGTGAGCAAGGCAGGCCGCCCAAGCCCTTCTATGATCCTTTGAAGATGTGGATAGATGAAGCGCATCAGCGCGGGCTGGAGCTGCATGCATGGTTCAATCCCTACCGCGCCCGCACGCTGGCAACGGCGAAGTCTGCGGCGCATGCCGGCCATGTCAGCAAACAGCAGCCGGCCATCGTCAAGCTGTATGGCGACATGCAATGGATGGATCCCGGCGAGCCGCAAGCCGCCAAACAAACCCTGGCCGTGATTGCCGACGTGCTGCGCCGTTATGACGTCGACGGCATTCATATAGATGATTACTTTTATCCGTACCCAATCAATGATACCAAGGGCAAGGAGCTGGATTTTCCAGATGATGCGTCGTGGCAGCACTATCTGAAAGAAGGCGGCAAACTCGCGCGTGCCGACTGGCGCCGGCAGAATGTCGACAAACTGATTGAGCAGCTTCATACGCTGATCCACAAGGAAAAGATCTGGGTGAAATTTGGCATCAGTCCGTTTGGCATAGGCCGGCCGGATCGCCTGCCGCCCGGCATCGCCGGCTTTAGCCAATATGACAAGCTGTATGCCGATGTCGAGTTATGGCTGCAAAACGGCTGGCTGGACTATCTGGCGCCGCAATTGTACTGGCCGATAGACCAGGCCCCGCAAGCCTATAAGACCCTGCTGGACTATTGGGTAGCGCAAAACACCCTTGGCAGGCATATATGGGCAGGCTTATATACGGGTCGCATCACCGACAGCGAGCAATCCTGGCAGCCGCAGGAAATCCTGAACCAGATCAGCGCCACGCGTGAAAAGCCGGGAGCCGGCGGCAACCTGCATTTCAGCATGACAGCACTGATGCAGGACAGGAAGGGCATACGCGATCTGCTGCAGCGGGGGCCCTACCAGCAAGCCGCACTGGTGCCGGCCACGCCCTGGCTGGGCAGCGCAGCACCGACTGTCCCCGTGCTGGTACTGGATCGCGAAAACAAGTCGGCAAATACGGCACCAACTGCCAGTCTAAGCGCCCAGGCCGACGCCAACACGGTATCGCTGGCGATCTGGAAGCGCTATGGCAAGCAATGGTACTTTTCGGTGCAAACGGCTGCAAATCCCAAGATAAGCATCGCTGACGATCCCGCTTATGGTGCACTGCAAGAAATACAGGTATCGGCAGTGGACCGGCTCGGCAATGAAAGCGCCCGCGCATCACATGAATTCCGCTAGGGCCGCAAATTTTGCGTCGTCCATAAACACTGCGGCAAGTGTGGTTTTTCAGCACTTGGCGGCCAGGTTTACCGCCTGCCGCGCAAGCTGAAACAGCATCCAAATAAGACCCCTATAGTCTTGACAACGGTTACTGGCAATGCCCGGAGCGAGGTGCCCGCCAGCCCTATATCTTTTAGTTATCGATTGGGGCACTTTTTTCATTTGTCACATGCCGAGCACAGACCCTAGTCTGCATTTCGGTGTAAACCATTTGCAGCAAATACGAGCCGACAGGCGAGCAACAAGCATAAGTAGTCAAGCATTTATAAAAAAAGGTCGAAGCAAACCCGCTGCTTGCGGTGCACCAATTTGCACCAATAACGGCACAAGTTTGCAAGTACCCCCGGACTAAGGTAGTAATTCAATGGAGAGTCAACCGTGAAATTAAAGAAAATTGCCCAATGTATTGCCCTGATCGGTGTATCCAGCACCGTATTCGCCCAGGAGCAGCAAGCAGAGCCGCAAAGAGTTGAAATTACAGGGAGTAGTATCAAACGTATCGCCAAGGAAGGAGCCTTGCCGGTTCAAGTCATTTCCAAGAGCGACATCGAACGCCAGGGCATCACCAGCGCCGAACAATTGATGCGCGTGATTTCCGCCAATGGCACCGGCACCAACAATATGACTTCCGGTAACAACGTGTTCGGTGCAGATGCAGACCGTCTGGTCGGCGGCGCGGCTTTTGCTTCGTTGCGCGGTCTTGGCCCATCCAGCACACTGGTACTGTTGAACGGCCGCCGCGTTTCTGCGCATGGCACCAGCGGTAAATCGGTCGATCTGAACTCCATTCCTATCGCTGCTGTAGAACGCATCGAAATCCTGAAAGATGGCGCTTCGGCGATATACGGTACCGATGCAATCGGCGGCGTAATCAACTTCATCTTGAAGACCAATTACACCGGTGCAGAAATCTCGGCCGACACCAATGTCACGCAAGAGGGCGGCGGTAATACGCGCCGTGCCTCACTGCTGGTCGGCAAGGGCACCCTGGACAAGGAAGGCTACAACGTCATGGCCAGCCTGTCTCTGGACAAGTCGGACATCCTGCGCTCCCAGCAACGCGACTTTGCACGCGGCTACCAGCCTAACCGTGGCTTGTCTCCGGATACTACCGGCACACCATATGCGAATCAGTTGAGCGGCGCCGGCACGGCATTGGGCACCGGTTTCAAACTGCCAGGCGATCCTAACTCCTATCTGCAGGCCAGCCTGCTGAGCCTGACCGGCAAGTGCGACACCATCCCTGGCATGTCCCAGTATGACGCAGCATTGTGGAAGAACTCCACTTCCATCCTGCGCTCCACCTACTCCTGTGCTTACGACTACGGCGGTGACTACGTGATGCAGCAGCCTGTCGAGCACGCCAACCTGGTGTCGCGAGGCACGATACAGATCAATGCGGATACCAAGGCCTTTGTCGAGCTGACGGCATCACGCGCAAAATCCAAGGCGGAGTTGACGCCTCTGCAAATATCCACCAGCATCGCCAACAAGAACGTGTACCCTGTCGGCGGTCCTTACTATCAGGATTTGTCAGCATATATTCCTAGCTTCGACAACACCAAGCCTATCGCCTACAAGTGGCGTGCCAGCGACCTGGGCAACCGCACTCAGGAAACAACTTCCGATAACAGCCGCCTGCTGCTGGGCCTGGAAGGCGTCGTGTTTGGCAAGTGGGACTACAAGCTCGGCGTATCGACCGCGCGCGCCAAGGCGGACACCACGCTCATCGACGGCTATGCATACACAGACAAGCTGTATGCAGCGCTGGCAAGCGGCATCATCAACCCTTGGGTAGCTCCTGGCCAATCGCAGTCCCCTGCAGCCATGGCATTGCTGAACTCCACCAAGGCCCATGTGGACCTGCAAGGCGGCACCACCAAGCTGACCCAGGCAGACGGCAATATCTCCGGCGAGCTGTTCCAGTTGCCGGCAGGTGCGGTCAGCGTAGCGACGGGTTTCGACCTGCGCCGCGAATCCTATGAATTTGCACAGGGCGTGGATGCCACCACTATCCTGCTGGCTCCGGGCAACGCCAACCTGCCTAGCGTCAGCCGTGACATCAAGGCGGTGTACGCAGAAACCATCGTGCCTATCACCAAGAATCTGGAGTTGACGGCTGCTGTACGCCATGACCAGTACAGCCAGATTGGCGGCACCACCAATCCTAAACTGGCGTTCCGCTACCAGCCACATGAAGCGATTGTGTTCCGCGGCTCCGTCAATTCCGGCTTCCTGGCGCCTAGCTTCCAGCAATTGTATTCCGGTCAGTTGACCCAGGAATTGCCGAATGGCGCGGACGATCCTGTTCAATGCCCTTTGCATCCTGGCGATCCTAATTACTGCTCGCTGAAACTGGACTACAAAACCGGCGGCAATGCCAAGCTGAAGCCTGAAACTTCCAAGCAAGGCAGTATCGGTTTTGTCGTGTCGCCAATGAAAGGCCTGACCGGCTCGCTGGATATCTGGGAAATCCGTTCCAAGGACCGCATCCTGAACCGTACAGTGACCCAGGTATTGGCGAACTACCAGTCGCTGCTGGACAATATCGTGCGCAATCCAGACGGCACGATCAACTATATCCAGGCCGGCTGGATCAATGCGGCAGGCAGCCAAACTCGCGGCGCCGACCTGAGCCTGCACTACGATACAGAGTTCAGCACAGGCAAGTGGAGCTTCGCACTGGATGGCACCTACACCAACAGCTTCAAGTACCACGAATTTGAAAACCAGCCTTACCAGGAACTGGTCGGCAATTTCGGTACCAGCGACCTGTACCTGCGCTGGAAGCATAATGCCTCCATCACATGGTCTCGTGGTCCATGGAGCGTGATGGGTACGCAATTGTATGCATCCGGCTACAAGGATCAACTGCCTAAGGGTGACATCCCTCCGGGCTTCAATCCTTATGTTGATGCGTACATCACTTATGGCCTGTCTGCCACCTACACCGGCTTTAAAAACTGGACTATCACCGGCGGCATCCAGAATGTGTTCAACACCGACCCTCCATTCACTGCCCACAATGTGGATGATGTGGTCGGTGCCGGCTGGGATCCACGCGTAGCGGATCCACGCGGCCGTGCTTTCACGCTGAACGTGAACTACAAGTTCAACTGATCAGGCTTGGCTGAAACAAAAATCCCCGGTCGCCTCACGGTGACCGGGGATTTTTTATTGCCTGACTGTTTTTTTGTCTACGAACAGCCTAGCTGATCTGGTCCATGTCGTCCGGCAAACCGAACGCATCGGCATAGGTCAGGTGATCATCGAAGCTGCTGACGCGGGACAACTGCTTGCCCTCGCGGAACACCAGTTGCAGGCCATGTTCATGATCCCAGTCGCAATCGGCAACCACTTGCACATACACTTTACGATCGCCGCGCTGGCGACGGCATACGCGCACCTCTTCCGGCCGCACATGGGGCCAGGTCTGGTCTTCAGTGCGAATTTCGCAGGCTGGCTTTTCCGGCACTATTGCTGCGGCGGCACTGCGATAGGCTTCCAGCAGATGCGGTGCCGCCTTCGCCTGTTCAGACTTGTTCTTGGCAAGAAAACTGGCTACAGCACTGGCAAACTCTTCCGGATGTGCGTCATCCTCCATGCCTTCCAGCACAAACTCCAGCTCTATACCGCCCAGGTAAGGAACAGCGACCGGTGCGCTGATCAACCAGTCGTCCAGCTCTTCGTCTTTTGTCAATGCGCCCAGTTGTTCTATCAGCATGTGTTTTCCTCGCCATCAAGGCAGTCTTCAATGGCGGGATTATAGCCGACAAGGGCAGTGAAACTTGGTAAAGCTTAGCGAAAACCGCGCACCGGAAGGCTGGAGTCTCGCTGTATCCAGTTTTTAGCGGAATATTCGGTACGGCCATCCGTTGCATGCAAGGTATAGGCGTGGCGCGATACTGGCGAGCGGTTGGGAGCGCTGTAATGCGGCAGCAAGCCATGGAAACACACCAGGCTGCCGGCTTTTACTTCCAGCGGTATCGCAGTGCTGTCGTCCGGCCAGGGCATGGCATCCAGTTTTTCCACCCTCACCTTGTCGCCCTCGCGGATGAAGCGTTCGCGCAGGGGGCTGCGATGTCCGCCCGGCTCTGCCCACATGCAACCATTGTCCAGCGTGGCATCCTCCAGCGCAAACCAGAAAGTGGTGACACTGATCGGCGTACTGTCAAAGTAGGTCGCATCCTGATGCCAGCGCACCTCGCCGCCTATGCCCGGCTGCTTGAAGATATACATCGACTGCCAGATCTGCGCATCAGCCAGTCCCAGGTCTTCCGCTACGGCTGCCAGCCTGGGGTCGCGTGAAAAGGCGATGAATACAGGATCCAGGTCATGCAAGGCATGGCCTATCTTGTTGATCGACAAGGATTTATCCTGGCGCAACTGGCCATCCGGGCCGAAGGCCTCTTCTTCAAAGAAGCAGCGTATCTTGTCGGCAGAGCCGAGAAAGTAATCGTCGGTGGTTTTTTCCTGGTCTTGCGTTGTAAAGATGGACACGCTTTCTGCAGGGTCGAAAGCATCGACGATCTGCGCCGCCCTCTCGCGCAATGCCGCTATCTGTTCTGCACTCTTGAAATCAGGCAGTACCAGATAGCCTTCACGGACATAGTGTTCTTTTTGCGCGGGGGTGAGCATGCGATTTACTCCGGATGGCATATAAAAGTGAGATGCTGTTATTGTAGGCAGCAAGCACCGAGGCCAGCAACTCGCCATATGATTGACACACTGTCTTCGTTTAATTGACAATGGCTTCATGGATCAATTGCGGATGATGGAAGTATTTGTCGAAGTGGCGCGCCTGCGCAGCTTTAGTGCCGCCGGGCGCAGCCTGGGTTTGACGCGGGCAATGGCCAGCAAATACATCATGCAACTGGAAGAACAATTGGGTGCCCGCCTGTTGCACCGCTCTACCCGCGAAGTCAGCCTGACCGATCTGGGCCTTGCTTACCTGGAGCCCTGTACCGCGACGGTTGAGCAGGCCAAAGAAGCGCGCCGCGTGATCAGCGATGCCCGTGCAGAACTGGCCGGTGCGCTACGGATACAGGCACCCAGCAGCTTCGGCAGCACCTGGCTGGCGGACGCTATTGCACGCTTCAGCCTGCTGCATCCACAACTGAAACCCTCGCTGCACGTGGACGATGCGCTGCTCGACCCCGTCAGGCATGGCTTTGATCTGACGGTACGGGTCGGCGGCATACCGGACAGCAGCGGCCTGTCCATACGCAAGCTGGCGCCTTGCCGTGGTGTACTCTGCGCCAGCCCGGCCTATCTGGAGCAATACGGCACGCCGCGCAAGCCGGAAGACCTGCAGCAGCACCGCTGCCTGCATTTCAGCCACCTGACTGGCGGCACCCGCTGGGATTTCGAGCGTAACGGAGAACAGCTCTCAGTCGATATCAACCCCGGCTTCACGTCCAATAACGGGCTGGTACTGCAACAGGCTGCGCTGCGCGGTCTTGGCATCGTGTACAGTACCAGCTTCCTGTCGGCGCGCGACCTGCTGGATGGCCGGCTGGCCATCGTACTCGCAGACTGGAGCTTGCCGCTGAACTACCTGAGCGCGCTGTATCCGGCCACCCGCCGCCTTTCCCCCAAAGTGCGCGCGCTGATCGATTTTCTGGTGGCTGAATACCAGCCGCTACCGCGCTGGGACAGCGAACTGCTGGATGCAGGCCTGCTTAAGCCACTCTGAACGCTTAGCACTTCCTCCGCCGTTTCCTCACCTTTTTTCCCGCCGCACGAACTGCCTTGACAAGCTTATCCAGTAAACTGGATAATAAATCCATTATGAAAGAAATCAATCAAAAACCCTTGCAAGACATCAACATGCGCATCGCCAATCGCATCAGCGCCCTGCGCTCTGAGCGCGATATGTCACTGGAAAACCTGGCGAGCAGGTGCAATGTCAGCCGCTCCATGATTTCGCTAATAGAGCGCGGCGAAAGCAGTCCCACCGCCGTCGTCTTGGAAAAGCTGGCCAAGGGCCTGGGCGTGACGCTGGCATCGCTATTTGAAGACCCGCGCGATGACGCCAGCCCGCTGGTGAAGCGCAGCGAGCAATTGCAATGGACAGACCCGCAATCGGGCTATCTGCGGCGCAATCTGTCGCCGCCGCATTTCCGTTCGCCGATACAGATGGTGGAAGTCATCTTTCCGCCAGGCGCAACGGTGGCCTATGAGGCCGGGCACAGGGATAAAGGCATACAGCAGCAAATCTGGATGATGGAAGGCAGCATGGAAATCACGGTTGCCCAGCAGCGCCATGTACTGGAGCAAGGCGATTGCCTGGCAATGCGGGAAGACCAGGCTGTGATGTTCCAGAACACGACCGCGCTGCCGGCCCACTACCTGGTTGTGATTAACAGCGATTTTTAATTTTTTCAGACGGAGACGATCTTGGAACACTCTGCACCGATACAACAGTTGCATACACTGGACGCTGCCGACAAAGAAGCACTGATAGATGTGTTGATCGACTGTGTGGAAGGCGGCGCCTCCGTCAGCTTCATGAACCCGCTGCCGCGCGCCAAGGCTGATGCATTCTGGCAAAACGTCGCAAAGGGAGTCGAAGCAAAGGAACGCTCGCTGCTGGTGGCCAGGGATGGCGCAGGACGGGTGGTGGGCACGGTCCAACTGGTGCTGAGCCAGCCGGACAACCAGCCACACCGGGCCGATGTCTCCAAGCTGCTGGTGCATCGTAGCGCGCGCCAGCACGGCTTGGGCGCTGCGCTGATGCAGGCAGCAGAAGAATGCGCCAAGGCCGCCGGCAAGACTGTTCTGGTACTGGATACTGCCACCGGTGGCGGCGCAGAAAGCCTGTACGAACGGCTGGGCTGGATACAGTGCGGCCGCATTCCCGACTATGCGCTGTGGCCGGATGGCGGTCTGTGCGCGACGACGATTTTTTCCAAACGGCTTTGATGAAACAGATCATGAAAATCAGACTCGAATCGCCGGATCAGGCGGAAGTACTGGCCCTCATTGCGGAGCTGGATGCGTATCAGCACTCTTTGTATCCGCCCGAAAGCGTGTATTCAATGGATATGGCCTCAGTAGCCGAGGAGACGCTGCTGTTTGCGGTTGCCCGCGATGATCAGGGCAATGCGGTGGGATGCGGCGGCATCGTGCTTTACCCTGCTTACGGCGAAGTAAAACGCATGTATGTTCGCCCGGAAAACCGAGGACAGAGCATCGCGCGCCAGATCCTGACGGAGCTCGAACAGCAGGCACTGAATGCAGGTTGCAGCAAGCTAAAGCTGGAAACCGGCCCGCTGCACCGGGAAGCGCTCGGCTTGTACGCAAGCTTCGGCTACCAGCAACGGGGCCCTTTTGGCAGCTACCCCGATGATCCGCTCAGCGTATTCATGCAAAAACACCTGAGCGCCGCCTGAGGCCTCAAGCCGGGCGGTCCTGCCGCTCCGGCAAGGCCTCGACATCATGGAACAGCGAGTAATCGATGTGCTGCCCTTCGTCATCCGCTGCAGAGAAGATATTCGCGTAGCGATGATTGGAGCGTATCGTGTCATGCGTATACACATAGCGGGCACGGAGGGTCTGGCTGGTGGTTTCATCCACGCCCTCCACGCTGAGTATCAATGCTGCATTATCCTTTGCCAGGATTTCCGTGCCAAGACCGAACAAGGGACTGCTTTCATCAATGACGTGAATGATAGTCCAGCCCAGCGCAAACACGGGATGCTGTTCGCGCTCCAGCTTCAGGTCATGCAGCTTGCGGAATAAGCCAGATTCCGGCGAATTCTCATCGCGCAACAGGCGCAGCCTGGCCGTGGCCTCACTGATCACATTCAGCCTGGCGTTTGCCATGCGTATCAACAACACTTCCTGTCCATCCTTGAAATGGGTAACCGGATGGCGCGCAAAAATGATCTGCGACCTGGGGCGGGAAAAACGCGCGAACATCACGCCGGTGATCAGCGCAACGCTGGCCATGCCGAGAAAAATTTCCACCGTGGACACGATATGTCCGTATATGGTCTGTGGGTGCATGTCACCATAGCCAACGGTAGCCACGGTTTCTACGCTGAAGAAGAACGCACCCAGGAAACCTTTGGGCGACAGGTTGCCTATGGGATCATCGCCCAGCATGAAGATGCCGGCGAAAATCAGGTTGATGGAAAAGAAGACAACCGCGATAGCGCCGAAAAATGCCGGCCAGCTGGAAGTCATCGCGTAATAGTAAATGTCTTGCCAGAACTGCGTCTGCAGGCCATGGGTGATCACCTTCCTGTCACCCATATTGATTGTTCTGGTTCGTTGACGCCCGGTTTGCTCAGCCATGCTCATTTATCTCTGATTGTCTCGAATGAAGAAGCCATCCAGACAAGGCGGGCTTCAGACACAGGAATATACAGGCAAATACGGCAGCAATACATTTCCCCGCAGGGCCTTGGCAAGAAAACTACACTGTCGTGTGTGGAGACCGAGCGCATCGACCGGGGAAAGAATAAGCTCAAGCACTCCTGCGCGAGCCACCGGCCAGGATGGCCTCCATTTTGGCTACATGCCTGCTGGTAAAGGCGCGGGAAGGCAGGGGCTGCGGCCGCCCTACCCCATAGCCCTGCACAAAATCGACGCCGATATTTTTCAGGCAAGCAATGATCGCATCATCCTCGACGAACTCGGCAATGGTTTGCTTGCCCATGACATGAGCAATCTGGTTGATGGATTCCGCCATTGCGCGATCGGTAGCGCTGTTGACGATTTCCTTGATAAAGCTGCCGTCTATCTTCACATAATCAACCGGCAGATGCTTCAGGTAATTAAACGAAGACATGCCGACGCCGAAATCATCCAGCGCGAACCGGCATCCCAGTCCATGCAGGCGGTCTATCAGTGCAACCGCTTTTTGCAGATTGGCAATCGCTGCAGTCTCGGTAATCTCGAAGCAGATCAGCTTGAATGGTATGCCGGATTCCTGCTGCTGCTCAATCACGTAGTCGAGCAGGCGGTCATCGCCTATTGACGACCCGGACAAATTGATGGCCCAGGTATCGATGCGGGCGCCAGGCTCCCTGCTGAGCGCGGCCAGCGCGGCAAAGCTCTTGCGTATCACCCAGCGGTCTATTTGAGGCATCAGGTCAAAGCGCTCTGCCGCGGGGATGAAGGACATGGGAGGAATGAGCTTGCCGTTCTCATCCAGCATGCGCAGCAGTATCTCCACATGCTCGCCCTCTGCCGCCGCGTCAGGATGCAGCGACATGATCTTTTGCGAGTACAGGCAAAACCGGTCCTGGTCCAGTGCCGCCTTGATACGCGACACCCATTCCATTTCATTGTGCCGGACAGACAGATCCTCATCGTCGTGGCTGAACACGTGTATGCGATTACGGCCTTTTTCCTTGGCCATATAGCAGGCTGCGTCCGCTGCCTTCATCACTTCTTTCAAAGACACCATGCCGGGGTTGAGGACAACCAGACCGATACTGACACCGATCGCAAAAGTACGGCTGCCCCAGGAAAAACGTATATCTGACACGCTCTGGCGCAAGGATTCAGCCAGCCTGCCGGCATCCACCTGACTACAATGCGCGAGCACGACGCCAAACTCGTCGCCACCGATGCGCCCTACCATGTCGCCATCACGCAGCCTCTGCCTCAGCATATGGCTGACCTGCCGTATCAGTTCATCGCCTGCCGCATGCCCGCTGGTGTCATTGATGATCTTGAAGCGGTCCAGGTCCAGGTACATTACAGCATGTTCCTGATAATCTTCGTTGGAAGATTCCCTGGCCAGCAGCTCGCTCAAGCGGCGTTCGAACTCGCGCCGGTTCAGGATGCCGGTCAGCTCATCGTGGGTCGCCTGGTAGGACAACTGGGCTGCATGCCGGCGCACCTCGCTGACATCGTGCAAAACAATGACGATGCCTATCACATTGCCGTCAGGGCTATGGATGGGAGCAATCGAACGATCAATGGGAATATTGCTGCCATCCACTCCAAGCAAATAGAGATCCTTGGTGGTTTCGCTGACAGTTTCCGGCGACAGCACCTGCTCCAGGAAATCCGGCACGTGCTCGTGGTTTTTTTCATCAAAGATCTTGCACACGGAATCGAAAGGCTGCATCAGCATGTCCTGGCGCGACAAGCCCAGCATCTGCTCCGCGATCTTGTTGCAATAGCTGATGCGCCCGAGGTTATCCGTCGTGATGACCGCATCGGCGATCGACGCCAGTGTAACCTCGGCCAGTTCTTTTTCGGCAAAGGCTTTCGCTTCGGCCAGTTTGCGATCCGTCACGTCAAACAGCGAGCCCACCATACGCACGGCAATGCCATCGGCATTGCGCACTGCCTGCGCGCGCGACTTACACCAGCGGTATTCACCGGACAGTGTCTTGAGCCGAAATTCGACGTCATACAAGGTGTTGGCCACCAGGTGTCGCCTCAACGCCTCTTGGGCCATCGCCCTGTCGTCCGGATGGATCAGGCCCACGAAGGCGGTTGGCGACGAAGATATCTCAGCCGCCGAATAGCCCAATTGCTGATTGATCCAGGGTGAGTAATAAACGTCGCCCTTGATGATATCCCAGTCCCACAGGCCGGCATTGCTGCCTTCAAATCCCAGGCTCAGCCTTTCTTCGCTCTGCCTCAATTGTGCTTGCAGCCGGTTGCTGCGCGCATAGGACCGGCGAGAATACCAGGTGCAGGCAAACAGCAACAGTATTGCCGACGCAAACAAGGCCACCAGCAGCATGTCTTTTACCTGGCGCGATGCATCACCCAGTGCGCGCGCATAACCATCTTCTATCGGTGCCAATATGCTGTCTATGGCCTGCATTTCTGCCACCGTGGTCAGCGCAGCCGGGCTGCCGCGCTGGCCGGATTGCTCCAGCGCCCGCAGACGCAAGCCTATGTCGTACAACTGCTGGATATAGTGATCGCCCTGCTCCCAATAGCTGATCGCATTGCGGAACAAATAGGTATGCTTGAAGTTTCGGTACATCCATACCATGCCGGGAATATCGTCCTCGGCGACACCGCCGGCGATAAAACCGTCTTTGATCAGCGCATCATCGCCGTTGGGCTTGTTCATTTCAAGCCGGGCACGGCTGTCTCCACGCGGGACTTCCAGCTCTTTCAGGAAACGCTGGTAATCAATCTCGGCTCCGGTTACCGCATAACGCTGCAGCGCAAATACCGCATCCTTCTGCGCTTTGGACCAATGGCTTTCTCCGCCGACGTAGGCGCGCAGCACCGACATCGTGACGACACTGAGTGCAGCAAAAATGGAGAGGAGGATAACAACGACGGCCAGAGGCAACAGGACGGCTGTCGTGCGGCGCGCGACAAAGATTTTTCTGATCTGACGAAGCAGAGACTGCATTGACGCTCCTGATCCGTTTCTCCGGTGGTCTGCATTGCGGAAATCAATACCTTATATAGCATTTATCCGCGCTGGGCAGGCAAGGGATTATCTTTTTACCATCTTCAGCGATTCACTATGAAAATGCAAACTTCTTTTGCCTTTTTTACCATTTATCACAATCCAGGCGCCCCGGAAAACCACGCCTGAAAAATGCTGCACTTGCACTAAAATTCCACGAAATCCGAGCACTAATATTAATCCGAATATTATTGCCATAGCGAAATTTTTTTACAGTAATTTTGCCCTGCACGCATTAAAATAGGCGACCTCGTAAATATACCAATAGGATCATAGAATGCCGAAACCATCGACATTGGCCTTACTGGTCGCCTCCGCTTTACTCAGCATAGGCGTACCGGCAGCAAACTCAGCTAATGCAGCCACCGCTGCCACATTGAGTTCCACAACAGCCGCAGCCGGCACCAGCAACTCGGCTGTGGACGAGAAAGAAAAAGCCAGACTGCGCGCCGAATATATACGCGCCAACTACACTAAATACGAATACAGGATACCTGCACGTGACGGCAAGCTGTTATTTACCGCAGTGTATGTGCCCAACGACGCCAGCGCCAAGAAAACCTACCCCATCCTGATGGTGCGTACACCCTATACAGTAGCTCCTTACGGCACGTCCAATTACAAGACTGCGCTCGGCTCCAGTGAGCAATATGAAAAGGAAGGCTTTATCTTTGCCTTTCAAGACGTGCGCGGCGCCTATATGTCCGAGGGCGAATTTGTGAACATGCGCCCGCAGCTAGTACAGAAAAAAAGCAAGACCGATATCGATGAAAGCACAGACACCTATGACACGGTGGACTGGCTGGTAAAAAACATCGCCGGCAATAACGGCAAGGTCGGCCAATGGGGCATCTCCTACCCAGGCTTTTACACGGCAGTCGGCGTCATAGATACCCATCCGGCACTCAAAGCGGTATCTCCGCAAGCACCAATCGCAGACTGGTTCCGTGGCGACGACATGCACAGGAACGGCGCCTTCAACCTGGAAATGGCTTTCGGTTTCTTCAGCAGCTTTGGCAAACCCCGCCCTGTTCCCGGCGAGTATGTAAAAAGCAAACCCTTTGACTACGGCACACCGGACGCATATCAATTCTTCGTCGACCTGGGCGCATTGTCGAACGTGAATCCCAAGTACTTCAAGGATGGCATCCCGTTCTGGAATGAAATCATCCAGCATCCCAACTACGACGAATTCTGGAAAAGCCGCAACCTGCTGCCCCACCTGAAAAACGTCAAGGCCGCCGTAATGACAGTGGGCGGCTGGTACGATACCGAAGATCTGTACGGCCCGCTGAATATCTATAAATCGATAGAAAAACTCAATCCCGGCATCAACAACAGCATCGTCATCGGCCCTTGGGTGCATGGTGGCTGGTCCAGGACGAGTGGCGAGAAGATAGGCGATGCGAATTTCGGCTTCAAAACCACTGAGACCTTCCAGCCGCTGGAACTGGCTTTCTTCAAGCACTATCTGAAAGGCACCGATAAGCCGTCTATGCCCAAGGCCTGGATGTTCGAGAGCGGCGCCAACCGCTGGCGCGGCTTTGATGCCTGGCCGCCACGCAATGTCAAACCGCAGGCGCTGTACTTCCAGTCCGGCGGCAAGCTGAGTTTTGACGCGCCCAAACAGGCAGACCAGCAGTTCGATGAATATCCTAGTGACCCGTCCAAGCCGGTGCCGTACACAACGGAAATCTCCAACCGCTGGAGCAACCAGTATGTTGCTGCCGACCAGCGCTTTGCTTCACGCCGACCCGACGTGCTGAGCTACCAGACCGACGTGCTGGAGCGCGACGTCACGCTGGCAGGCCCGCTGGAAGCAGATCTGTTTGTCAGCACTACAGGCACAGATGCCGATTTTGTCGTTAAGCTGATCGACGTTGCACCGAACAATCCCGACGTGGCCGAAGGTGAAATCAACCGCGGCGGACAACAGACGCTGGTACGCGGCGAACCTTTCCGCGCCCGCTTCCGCGACGGTTTCGAAACACCGAAACCCTTCACGCCGAACGAAGTAACCAAGGTCAAGTTTGCGATCAATGATGTGCTGCACACCTTCCAGCGTGGACATCGCATCATGGTGCAGGTACAGTCAAGCTGGTTCCCGTTCATAGACCGCAATCCGCAAAGCTTCGTGCCGAATATATACCAGGCCAAGGACAGCGACTTCATCAAGGCGACACAGCGCGTCTACCACGATGCTGCGCAGCCTAGCGCCTTGCATGTGCATGTATTACCGGCTCTGGACCAGTAAGCCAGGTCACTGATGCTTATAGAAATCCCGCTTTATAGCGGGATTTTTTTGGCCTGCACATCCGGTAAGCCGTCCAGTGCGTTCGGGAGTAATATGTCGGCAGCAATCAAGGGCATGTTATTGCCCTGAAGAATGACATCGAATGACATAACCAGGAGGCCGCGCGAATATCTGCAATTAATATTCTCGATATATCAGTGTATGCAGCATATGAATAAGCATATGCAAAAACATTCCTTCCAACCGGTGTACCTCACTAGCTAGCATGTGCGCCTCTTGAACTACACAAAACAAGGCCACACTGATAGTGCATCACCTTGTATATGGATAAAACATGACAAACCAAACTAATCCCGCAGTACTTGCGTTGATTGGCAACACACCTCTGATCCGGGTTACCCGCCTGGATACAGGACCGTGTGAACTGTTCCTGAAACTGGAATCGCAAAACCCCGGCGGCTCCATCAAGGACAGGGTCGGACTTGCGATGATAGAAGCGGCAGAACGCGACGGCCGCCTGAAACCCGGCGGCACCATCGTCGAAGCCACCGCCGGCAATACCGGCCTGGGCCTGGCGCTGGTGGGACGCGCCAAGGGCTACCGCGTGGTGCTCGTGGTGCCGGACAAGATGTCCACGGAAAAAATCCTGCACTTGAAAGCAATGGGCGCGGAAATCCACCTGACCCGTTCCGATGTCGGCAAAGGACATCCCGAGTATTACCAGGATTATGCTGCAAGGCTGACCAAGGAAATCCCCGGCGCTTTCTTCGCCGACCAGTTCAACAACCCTGCCAATCCGCTCGCGCATCAATTGACCACCGCACCGGAAATCTGGGAACAGACCGCGCATAACGTAGATGCCATCGTTTGCGG
This sequence comes from Parundibacterium terreum, assembly GCF_014636315.1. Classification (GTDB taxonomy): domain Bacteria; phylum Pseudomonadota; class Gammaproteobacteria; order Burkholderiales; family Burkholderiaceae_D; genus Undibacterium; species Undibacterium terreum. The sequence goes on from NZ_BMED01000001.1 coordinate 494,849, forward strand.
CGTAGGCTCGGCCGGCACAATCACCGGCCTGACCCGCTATTTCCGTGAAAAACAGCCAAAACTGGAATTCGTACTGGCCGACCCCAAGGGCTCCATCCTGGCCGAATACGTGAAGACCGGCCATGTCTCAGACACCAGCGGCTCCTGGGCGGTGGAAGGCATAGGCGAAGATTTCATCCCATCCATCGCCGACATGAGCGGCGTCAAGCATGCGTATACGATAGACGACACGGAAAGCTTCGGCACCGCGCGCGAATTGCTGCGCGCCGAAGGCATCCTGGCGGGCTCCTCTACCGGCACACTGCTGGCGGCAGCCCTGCGTTATTGCCGCGAGCAGACCACGCCGAAACGCGTGGTGACCTTTGTCTGCGATACCGGCACCCGCTACCTGTCCAAGGTATATAACGACAACTGGATGATAGACCAGGGCCTGCTGAAGCGTGAAAGCTTTGGCGACCTGCGCGATATCATAGGCCGCCGCTTCGATGACGGCAATGTCGTCAGCGTTGCCAGCAGCGACACGCTGATGGTCGCCTTCAACCGCATGCGTAGCGCGGACATATCCCAACTGCCGGTCATACACGAAGGCCAGATAGTCGGTATCATTGACGAATCCGATCTGCTATTGAAAGTAGCCGGCGATGCCAAACTGTTCCACAGCCCGGTGCAGGAAACGATGACACGCCAGATAGAAACCCTGGCGCCCGGCTCCAGCCTGGACGACCTCAGGAACATCCTGAACCGTGGCCTGGTTGCCATCGTCGCCGACCAGCAGCATTTCTACGGCCTGATTACCCGCTTTGACCTTCTCAACCATTTACGCAGGACTTTATCGTGAGCACAAACCCTAAAGACAGCGGCAAGCAAGGCTTTGCCACCCGTGTGATCCACGCAGGCCAGTCGCCCGATCCATCGACAGGCGCCATCATGCCGCCTATCTATGCAACGTCCACCTTCGTACAAGATAGCCCAGGCGTGCACAAGGGCCTGGACTATGGCCGCTCGCACAATCCTACCCGCTGGGCGCTGGAGCGCTGCGTGGCCGACCTGGAAAGCGGCGCGCAGGCGTTTGCATTTGCGTCCGGCCTGGCGGCAATTGCCACCGTGCTGGAACTGGCCGACAGCGGCGCCCATATCATCGCCGGGGACGATATGTACGGCGGCAGCTATCGCTTGTTTGAGCGTGTGCGCAAGCGCAGCGCAGGCCTGGAATTCACTTATGTGGACATGACGGATCCCAAGAAATTGCTGGCTGCGATACGTCCGGATACCAAGATGGTCTGGGTGGAAACGCCGACCAACCCCATGCTGAAGCTGGCCGACCTGCGCGCCATCGCAGAAATCTGCCGCGAGCGCGGCATCATCGCCGTGGCCGACAATACCTTTGCCAGCCCGCGTGTACAACGGCCATTGGAGCTGGGTTTCGACATCGTCGTACACTCGCTGACCAAGTACCTGAACGGCCACTCCGACATCATAGGCGGCATCGCCATCGTCGGCGCAGAACCGCGCCAGGCGGAATGGCGCGAACAACTGGCCTTCCTGCAAAACTCGGTGGGCGCGATTGCCGGTCCTTTCGACAGCTTTCTGGCGCTGCGCGGCGTGAAGACACTGGATATCCGCATGGAGCGCCATTGCAAGAGCGCTCTGGACCTGGCGACCTGGCTGCAGGCGCAACCGGAAGTACAGCATGTGTATTACCCCGGTCTGACCTCGCATCCCCAGCATGAACTGGCCCTGCGCCAGATGGACGGCTTCGGCGGCATCATCTCCATAGAACTGCGCACCGACCTGGCCGGCGCGCGCCGCTTCCTGGAGCGCTGCGAAGTGTTTGCACTGGCAGAAAGCCTGGGCGGCGTAGAGAGCCTGATCGAGCATCCGGCCATCATGACGCATGCTACTATCCCGGCCGCGCAGCGTGCGGCGCTGGGCATCACCGACTCCTTCGTGCGCCTGTCGGTCGGCATTGAAGACGTAGAAGACTTGCGCAAGGATTTGCGCAATGCGCTGGATACGATCAAGGCCTGATTTTTCTGTTTTATTGCAAAAAGCTTTGCTCCTTTATCGGGGCAGGGCTTTTTTCTTTATGGTTTACATAAGGCCGTTATATCAGCCGGCTCGAGTATGCTCTTCGCTGGCACGCTCCCTCCCCCAGCCGCCAGCAGTATCATCACCCGCCCCATCTGTTCGGTCGTCGTAATCGAATTTGGAAACCACTTCCTCAGCAAAGGCAGCAGAGGCGCCGTCAACTGGTATATCGTGTCATATAGCTTCGTCTTGGAGCGGATGCCGTGCAATGGCTGTATTGCCCCCGGGCGCATCATGTATGCTGCCTTGAAAGGCAGGCGCAATAAAGCATTCTCGGTCTTGCCCTTGACCCTGGCCCACATGCTGCTGCCCTTCTCGCTGCTGTCGGTGCTGGCGCCGGACACATAGATGAAAATCATCGCTGGATTGTGCGCTGCCAATACCTGAGCCGCGGCCATCGTAATGTCATAGGTGATGCGGTGATAGGCCTGCTCCTTCATGCCGGCAGAGGAGATGCCCAGGCAAAAGAAACAGGCATCGTAGCCGCTCAGTTCCGTCGCAATGAAACTGAAGTCAAAGAAATCGCGATGCACCAGTTCACGTAGCTTGGCATGCTGCATGCCGGTAGGCGTGCGCACTATCGACAAGATGCTTTCTACCTTGCTATCCAGCAGGCATTCACGCAGCACTCCCTGCCCGACCATGCCGCTGGCGCCGAAGATAATCACTTTCATTGTGCTTCCCTTGTTAAAGATTGGGTCAAGTTTGCGGCAGATGGCGCAGGCAATTGCGGCCACCAATGTGTAACGATGGCGGATTGCGGCACATTGGCCGGCTCCAGGCTTTCGCCCGGGCGCGGGATGGCGATGCGCACATTGCTCTGCTCCGCTGCGGCCAGCGCGCGGTCCATGGGTTCAGTCCAGCTATGGTAGGCCAGGTTCAACAAGCCATGATGTACGGGCAGCGTTAGCTTACCCTTCACCATCTGCTGCGCCTGTATCGCCTGCTCCGGGTTCAGGTGCCAGTCCGGCCAGGCTTCGTCATATTCGCCGATCTGCATCAAGCTGAGGTCGAACGGCCCCAGCCGCTGGCCTATCTCGCTAAACTGCTGCGTCATGCCGGTATCGCCGCTGTAGTACACGCGCTGGTCACCAGCGATGATTGCAAACCCGGCCCACAAGGTCTTGTCCCGGTCCACCAGATAACGGCCCGAGGTATGGCGCGCGGGGACGGCAACGATCTCCACTCCCGGCAGCTTGCTGCTCTCCCACCAGTCCAGCTCCACTATGCGTTCCTCGGCAATACCCCAGCCTGCGAGACGCGCGCCCACACCCAGCGGCACGATGAACTTCGTATTCCATGCCTTCATCGCCGCAATGGTGACGATTGTGGCCTTGTCCAGATGATCGTAATGGTCATGCGAGATCAATACCGCGTCCACCGGCGGCAGATCCTCAAGTGCGACAGGCGGCGCATACCAGCGCTTCGGCCCCGCCCAGCTTACCGGCGAAGCACGCTCGCTCCATATTGGATCGGTAAGCACCGCATGACCACCTATCTCCACCAGAGTAGTCGCATGGCCCAGCCAGGTGGCACGCAAGCCTGATACCGGTGGCGTCGCAAAACGCAAGTGATCGCCCTGCATAACTGGCACTACTTGCTTGGGCGCAGCGTCATCGCTGGCGTGAAAGGCACCCATGATAATTTTCCACAAATCATCGTTTGCCAGCGGCTGCGGATTATGGAAGCGCCCGTCATGCCATTGCGGCGAAGCCTGCATGCGCGCCAGCCGCGCACCTTGTGCCGACTCGCCTAGCGCATCCCAGGCCTGCGCCAGCGCCGCTGAAAATCCTACCGCCAGCAGCAATAGTCCGCCCACCAGCATCTTGCGCAGACTAAAGCGCCTATGTTGTGAGCGCATTGAAGCTTGTGACATATCCATTCTCTTTACTTTGAATTCTGTTCGGCTAAGAAATCTTATCCATTAGCAAGCATTGCCAATACCGCTGTCGGCCACTAAGATAAGGTCAATAGTCACCAATGTAAATAAGGTTCCCAAATGACCCATACTAACCTCAAGGTAACTAATGGCGCAGATACGGCAGGCGTCATTGATTACAGCTCTTGCGAGTCGCTTGATGCGGACGGCGACCTGCTGGCCAGGGAAATCGTGTCACGGGTGGCAGAAACCTGGTCGCTGTGGGTCTTGCATGTATTGCACGAGCGCGGCTGCCTGCGCTTTTCCAAACTGATGAACGAAGTGAGCGGCATCAGCCAGAAGATGCTGACCAAGACTGTGCGCCAACTGGAGCGAGATGGCTTGCTCACGCGCACCATGTATATGGAAGTGCCGCCTCGGGTGGAATACCAGATCACGCCCATGGGCACCGAATTACTGGCAGCAGTAAATCCGGTATGGAACTGGATAGTCGGCAAGCTACCGGAATTTCGTGCTGCGCGGGCACGGCATGATGCATTGAATACTGCGGAGGATAAAGTGCAGAAAATCAGCATGGGCCGCGTGGTAAGCGGCAGTTAAAACATTTGCCATTCGATGCGATATGTCGCTCGCTATTTTTTCATCCATTTGCAGTAATGCCTGGTTTTCCATGAACAGATAAACTTCATGAAGCAACTTCTTGAACGCGACTCTTTTCTATTAAAGCTGGCTGCAGAGCTCGCCTCCGCCCAGGAACATGGGCGCGTCGTGCTGATCGCCGGCGAAGCGGGCATAGGAAAGACCAGCCTTCTGGAGCGCTTCATTGAACAGCTCCCCGGCAATACCGTCTACTGCGGAGGCTGCGAGGCACTGATGACGCCGAGGCCGCTGGGCCCCCTGTACGATATCGCGCGCGCTGGGCTCCCCGTATTGAAGTCGGCACTGGAAAACGGTGCTGACCGGGCTACGCTATTTTCCATCGTGCTGGACAAACTGCTGGGTTCCAACATCCCTGCCATCATGGTGCTGGAAGATGTGCACTGGGCAGATGCCGCTACGCTAGACCTGATCAAATTTCTCGGCCGCCGCATTCATCTGTCGCACTCCTTGCTGGTACTCAGTTTTCGTGACGACGAAGTCACGGCAGCACATCCGCTACGCGCTGTCCTTGGCGACATACCCGCCAGCCGTATGACACGCCTGAAACTACCGGCCTTGTCCGCAGACGCCGTCAGCACCATGGCCGAAATGGCGACGTTGGCGCGCGAAGTTAACACTACCGCCGGCACCCGCCTGGACCATCTTTTTGCTGTAACAGAAGGCAATCCTTTTTTCGTCACAGAGATATTGTCCCAACCCGACGAGCAGGTGCCCGCCTCGATCCGCGACGCCATCTTTGCCAGGGTCAACCGCTTGTCCAAACCGGCAAGCAATATACTTGAAGTTGCCGCACTGGTGCCGCGCAGCGTTGAACTTGCCATCCTTGATGCCGTGGTAAAAGACAGCCAGGGTGCTAGCGATGAATGCATCGCCAGCGGCTTGCTGATTGCCGATGGAAACAGCCTGCGCTTTCGCCATGAACTGGCCCGTATCGCAGTCGCTGATGCCGTGCCGCCCGCGCGGCGCCGCAGCCTGCATACTCTACTGCTAGCGGCACTGGACAAGCCGGATAGCGCGGCGCCACTGGCACGCCGGGTTCACCATGCGGTTTGTGCCGGCGATGGACCGGCAGTACTGAGATTGGCCCCGCTTGCCGCGCACGAAGCGACACTGCGAGGAGCAAGGCGCGAGGCCGCAGCGCACTGCCGTGCCGCGCTGGATTTTGCCGACGCCTTGCCCGCCGCCGAACAGGCCATCCTGCTGGAACATTATGCACAGCACTGCTTTGAACTGAACGACTATCAAAATGCGGACCAGGCACTCCTGCACGCGATAGACCTGTTCGCGGGGAAAAATGACAGCAAGAGCCAGAGCATTGCCCTGGCGGCGCGGGCCAAGTTGCTGGTGCGCATGCTGCGCAACGCTGATGCAGATGCTGCCTGCCTGCAAGCGATGCAGCTCGCCGACCTGGCGCAAAGTCCCGCCGAGCAAGCCGTCAGCTATGCAACCTGGTCTTATCTGCGCATGCTGAATCGGGACTACCATGAAGCGATTGCCTGGGGCGAGAAAGCGATAAGGCTTGCTAAACAAAGCAAGGACACAGCGACACTCGCGGCAGCACACAATTCCATGGGGGCTGCCATGCTGTTCACCGACTACGATCAAGGCTGCTCGGCTGTACTGAGCAGCCTGCGCATTGCCTCCGGGCTCAGCGACGGCGGTGCCGCAGTGGCGGATGCCTATGTGATGCTGAGCACCGGCTCAGCGGAAGTGTTTCAGTTCATCAATGCCGAGCGCTATCTTTCGGAAGGACTGGCGTTCACGCGTGAGCATGATCTGGACCGCTTTACCGGCTACATGGAAGCCTGGCAGGCTGTGATGGAAATCTACCAGGGACACTGGGACCACGGCGGAGCCCGTGCCAATGCCTTGCTGGAGCGCGAAAAATTCGGTTCCACCAATCGCGTCACCGCATTGATTGCCCTTGGGCGTCTGCGCACGCGGCGCGGCGACCCGGGTGCTCGTGAAGTACTCGATGAGGCGCTTTTATTGGCAAATCAAAGCGGCACCCTGCAGCGGGTCGCGCCGGTACGCTGCATACGTGCAGAAGCGGCCTGGCTGGCCGGAGACGATGCTGCCGCGGCAAAAGAAGCCTCGGCAGTGCTGGATCTGGCGCAGGCAAAGGGTCATCCTTGGTTTCTTGGCGAAATCGCATTCCAGCTATGGCGTGCAGGACAGCTTGAGCAGGTGCCGCAGGAATGCGCGGCACCGTATCTGGATCAAATGCAAGGACGATGGGAGTCCGCTGCGCGTTTCTGGAAGGAACTCGGATGCCCGTATGAGCAAGCCAGGGCCTTGAGCGACGGCGATGAAGCGGCGCAAAAGCTCGCACTTGAAATTTTCGATAGCCTGCAGGCCGCACCTATGGCCAACTGGCTGCGAAGGCGCATGCGCAGTGAAGGCGTGCGTGCGATTCCACGCGGGCCGCATCCATCCACGCGCAGCCATCCGGCCGGCCTGACCAGCCGCGAAATCCAGATCCTGGGTCTGCTTGCTGATGGCTTGCAAAACAGCCAGATTGCGCAAAAACTTTCTCGCTCGCCAAGAACCATCGACCATCACGTTGCAGGCATCTATGCCAAGCTGGAAGTGGGATCGCGAATAGAAGCAATCCAGGCGGCACGAAAACTTGGCTTGATTGCCTAGCCTGATTGCCTAAATTAGGTGGCGCCGCTCGCCAAAATAGGCAATGCCACCCTGTCAACAATAGTTACGCGCCCCTATCCTGATCACACGGCACACTTATCGCCGCAACATCTACAGGAGCTCACCATGCCACGCTATCTCGTTGAACGGAATTTTCCTCAAGGCCTGTCCATCCCCATGACCCAGGAAGGCAGCGCAATCTGCCGCACGGTGGTCGACGCCAATGCCGAGGACGGCGTGACCTGGGTGCATTCCTATGTAAATCCGGAGCATACCAAAACCTTCTGCATCTACGATGCCGCCACACCGGAAGCAATCCGCCAAGCGGCAAAGCGCAATGAGCTGCCGGTGGACAACATCACCGAAGTCAGCGTACTGGATCCGTATTTTTATCGCGCCTGATTGAGTGCGGGCTCCGGACTGCCATCAAGCCGGCGCCTTCAAGCCTTCCAGCGCAAAATCAACAATTGCGTGCAAGGCTTCCTGGCTGGCGCCGCCCTTGGCGCTGACTTTCAAGCCCAGCAAGGTGGAGCTAAGAAAACTGGCGGCAATGCGCGGTTGCAAGGAGGCCCGAATCTCGCCTTTTTTTTGGCCGTCAGAGACCACTCGTTCCAGCGTCGATTCCAGCAAGGTACCGCCGGATTGCAAGATGTCGTTGACATCCTTGTCGGTCTGGCCAAACTCGGAAACCGCATTGACACCCATGCAGCCCATAGCCTGATGCTCGGCGGTGCCGCTGGCTATTTCCAGCAACACCTTGCGGATCGCCAGTATGGATGAGCTTTCGCCGCGCAGACACAGCAGCAGATTGCCGACGCTGTCGCTGACGTAACGCTGCAATGCCTCCAGGTAGAGCTGGTGCTTGTCGCCAAAGGTGTCATACATGCTTTGGCGGCCTATGCCCATGCCTGCCAGCAAGTCGTCGGTAGACGTCCCCTCATAGCCCTTTTCCCAGAAAACGGCCATCGCCTTATGCACTGCTTCTTCGCGGTTGAATTCTTTTTTCCTCGCCATGGCGGGACTATAGAATTTATGGACTGATCTGTCAATAAACACAGATAACAGAGGATTCAGACCTTCTTGCTGACCGATGTCACAAAGTCAAGGAAGGCAACGACCTTGGCCGGCGGCAAATGCCGCGATGGATACAGCGCATACAAAGGGAAACGCTCATCCGGCCAGCCTTGCAGTATCTGCACCAGGCTGCCGTCTTTCAGATAATCTGCCACGCCGAGCGCCATGACCTGCGCCACTCCATGCCCTGCCCGGCAGATGCCATGCATGGTCCGCACATCATTGATCACCAGACGGCCGGACATGGGCACGATGGTGACGGATTTACCTTTATGAAACTCCCATCGGAAGGGCCTGCCGGTTTCCGGATCGCGATACTGTATGCAGATATGCCCTGCTGTGCCCAGGTCGGCCGGCTTCTTCGGCATGCCGTGTTTTTTCAGGTAGGCCGGTGAAGCTACCGTCAGGATGGGCGTGTCCAGCAGCTTGCGCGCCACCAGCGTTGAAGCCTGCGGCTGGCCAAAACGGACTGCCACATCAAAGCCGTCTGCAACCAGGTCACCCAGGTGATCGCGGGTGATGACCTCCAGTTCCAGCTCCGGGTAACGGCTGACAAAATTGCCCAGGTACGGCGCCAGCATCAGTTGGGAGAAAAAGGGATCGGCATTCACGCGCAAGCGTCCGCGCACTGTCGTTGCAGAATCGGAAACCAGGCTGGCGGCCTGCTCCATGCCTGCCAGCAAGGGCGTGATGTGCTCATGGAAGCGCCGCCCTTCATCAGTCAGCTTGACGGAGCGCGTGGTACGGTCAAACAGGCGTGCTCCCAGCCGGCCCTCCAGCCGAGCAATTGCACGGCTGACACCGGGCGGCGTCATGTCCAGCACTTCTGCCGCGCGCACAAAGCTGCCGGTATCCACCACCGCCGCAAATACACCCATTCCACTTGCCAGCCTGGCATCAAATGTCATTTGCCACCCACCCCATTAGTAATTCTGTGTCACTTATCAAGTAACACTCATGCTATCGCATAACAGAATCAAAGCATAGATAATTCACCCCGACGCAGCGCCCTGCTGCCCTCTATAAGGAAACGATCATGATCACGATAATGGGAATTACCGGCCAGGTAGGCAGCGCATTGGCCGGCGAACTGTTGGCCGCAGGACAAAATGTGAGAGCAATAGTGCGCAACACCGCCAAGGCGGCAGCCTGGGAAAAGAAAGGTGTTGAGCTGGCCGTGGCCGACGCGGCCGATGCTGGCGCACTGACCACTGCATTTTCCGGTTCAGACGCCGTCTTCATATTGCTGCCGCCTAATTTCGACCCTACTCCGGGCTTCCCCGAGAGCCGCGCCATCATTGCAGCACTGCATACGGCACTGCTGGCAGCAAGACCAAAAAGGATAGTATGCCTGTCAACGATAGGTGCGCAGGCCACGCAGGAAAACCTGCTGAACCAGTTACAGATCATGGAAAAGGCTTTTTCCGACTTACCCATGCCGACCGCGTTCATCCGCGCTGCGTGGTTCATGGAAAATGCTATCTGGGACATCGATCCTGCCGTGACCAGCGGCATCATCCCCAGCTTCCTGCAGCCGCTGGACAAGGCGGTGCCCATGATTGCCACCGCCGATATCGCCAGGCACGCCGCACGCCTGCTGCAGGAAGACTGGAACGGCCAGCGCATTATCGAACTGGAAGGCGCGCGCCTGACACCGAATCAGATAGCGGCCAGCTTCAGCCGCCTGCTCGGCAAACCCGTGCAGATGCAGGTAATTCCAAGGGCCGACTGGAAAGACCTGTTCACATCGCAGGGCATGAGCAACCCCTTGCCCCGCATGCAGATGCTGGACGGCTTCAACGAGGGCTGGATCTGCTTTGAAGGAGGTGCGGCAGAACAACTGACAGGCACGACCAGCTTTGAAGATGTGATCGCAGAAAAACTGCGCTCCATGGCCTGATAGCCTGATGCCCGGCTGCCACGCCCTGGGTATCAGGCCAGGTAGCCGCCGTCTATGGTCAGGCTGGCTCCGGTGACAAACCCCGCCTCCGGGCCAGCCAGGTAGGCGACCATGCCGGCAATTTCATCATCCTTGCCCAGCCGGCCAAGCGGGACAAGGCCCGTGATGATATCTGCATGCGGGCCGTCGGCTGGGTTCATGTCTGTCGCTGTCGGACCCGGCTGCACATTATTGACGGTGATGCCGCGCGGTGCGAGGTCAATCGCCAGGCCGCGCACCATGCCCACAAGCGCGGACTTTGTCATTGAATAGATGCTCGCGCCCGGAAAGGCGCTACGTTCGGCGACCACGCTGCCTATGGTGATGATGCGGCCGCCCTCCTTCATATGCGGCGCTGCGGCCTTGGCAGCCACGAATACCGGACGTACATTCACGGCCAGCATGCGGTCAAAATTTTCCAGCGAAAACTCATCCAGTGTCCCGCGCAGCAGAATGCCGGCGTTATTGACCAGGATATCCAGCCCGCTATATGCCGCTACAGTTTGCGCCACGGCTGCCTGTACCGCAGCCGCATCGGCACTGTCGGCCTTGATCGCCAGTGCACGGCCGCCGGCTGCGTTGATGGCCTGCGCCAACTCCTGCGCCGGCCCCGGCGAACTGGAATAAGTGAATGCCACCGCAGCCCCATCGCGTGCCAGCCGCCTTACAATCGCCGCGCCTATGCCACGCGAACCGCCTGTAACCAGGGCCACTTTATTGCTGAAAATTTGTGTTGCTATAGTCATCATTTATCCTCGTGATTACAATTATGGACTAATCAGTCCAGATTCAAGAAAAAGAAAGACACAAAACGCTTTGCCTTTTATGCCGCTCCGCGAACTTTATCTATTTTGGACTGATCAGTCAACAATTAAATTGTACTGGTTTGTAGCAAGCATTTCCCAGAAATACACTGCTGAGAACGCGTGATACTTCGTCCTATGCCTAAACATCAGCCATGTGCGCCGACCTATACTTCCCCAATGTTTAAACACACGAGGAAGCCCATGCATGCCATTACCCCAATCATTGCCCCATTGGAAATCGGCCTCTCCTGCCGCAATATGGACGCCATGGTAGCTTTCTACTCTACTGTTTTTTCATTCCGGCTGATCAGCGATATCCCGGTTCTCGCCAGCACCGTGGCAGCTACAATATTCAGCGATACCGGGTATCGCGTTGTGCGCTTGCAGGCGCCATTCGGCGAGCGCCTGAAACTGCTTGCTGCAAATGAGGTATCAGGTGAGGCAACCGGGAAGACTCAACAGCGCGCCTCGGGCAATATCATTAAGGCGGCCAATACAAGTTTCATCACCTTCATTGTCGATGACATTGCGACAGCGCTGCAGCGTGCCCTTGCTCATGGAGCGACGCTGGCACATGACGCTGCTAAAATAAGGCCGGATTTGTCGATCGCATTGTTGCTGGACCCCGAGGGAAACTACCTGGAGCTGGCGCAATACAATGACATCAGCCAATACCGGCCGGATGTGCAATTGAATGCCAAGCCGGAACCATCATAGACAGGTCAGAGAGATAAGATGAAGCAAGTCATACAACCGCGTTTCTCGCGCGTTGCCGCTGCAATCGGCGATGCTACCCGCGCGCAAATGCTGTCGCGCCTGCTGGATGGCCGTTTTTATACCGCCAAGGAACTGGCGCTTTGCGCCGGCGTGACTGCACCCACCGCCTCCCAGCATCTGAAGGTACTGGTGGACGAAAGGCTGGCGCGGGTGCGCACACAAGGACGGCACCGCTACTTCATGCTGGCCGACGGCAATGTCGCTCACGCGCTGGAAGCATTGCTGCGCGTGGCCGACGGGGCACTGCCTGAAACCAGCCGCTGGCACGCGCCCGCCATGCGCGGACTGCGCCACGCGCGCAGTTGCTACGGCCATTTGGCGGGAGAAGTCGGAGTGCTGCTATGCCGCAGCTTCGTCCAGCGCGGCTGGGTCAGCGCTACCAAAGGCGACGGCCACGATTATCAACTGACGACTGAGGGCATGGCCGCCTTGCAGCAATTCGGCATACCACAAAAAACCATCGATACCATGGCGGGCAAACGCATGCTATACGGCTGTGTGGACTGGTCGGAGCGGCAAGATCATTTCGCCGGCCCGCTGGCGGTGGCCATGCTGGAAGCCTTCATCGACCACGGCTGGCTGCAGCGATACGCGGATTCCCGGGAGCTCAAAGTTACTGAGTCAGGCAAACAAAAGTTGCTAGCCCAGTTGGGCCTGCCATAAGCATAGGCAAGGCGCAAAAAAAAAGGCCGGCTATCATGCGCCGGCCTTGATTCTCAAATCCTGTTCTGTATTACCAAACTCTCACCCTGGCCTTGGGATCCAGATACAGATCTTGCCCCGGCTTCACGTCAAACGCAGAATACCAGGCATCGATATTGCGCACTGTGGAGGCACGGTATTGTGATGGAGCGTGTCCATTGGTAATGATCTGCCTGCGCAAGGCCGGTTCACGCATCTTGTTGCGCCAGCTCTGTGCGAAGCCCAGGAAGAATTGCTGATCCGCGGCTTGCTGTTGCTGTGCAGCCTGCGCAGGGACTGCAGCGTGGTATGCATCATAGGCTGCTGCCAGCCCTGCCAGATCCGCGATGTTTTCACTGAGCGTCTGCTGGCCATTGACTGCCAGGTCGCTGAAAGGCTTGTAGGCAGAATACTGCGCGACCAGCGCCGCCGATGAAGTCTTGAAGTGCGCCAGGTCAGTCGGCGTCCACCAGTCACGCAGACGGCCCTGCGCATCGAACTGACTGCCGGTATCGTCAAAGCTATGGCTGATTTCATGCCCTATCACCGCGCCGATGGCGCCATAATTGACGGCATCGGAAGCCTCGGGATCAAAGAAAGGCGGCTGCAGGATGCCGGCCGGGAAGTTCAAGGCATTCTGCAAAGGCATATTGACTGCATTGACGATCTGGACCGGCATGCACCATTCTTTCTTGTCTACAGCATGGCCGAGCTTGGCGCGGGCAAACTGGTAGGCGAAGGATTCTGAACGGGCAATATTGCCCAGCGCATCGTCAGGATATACCTGCAGACGCGTATAGCTGCGCCATTTTTCAGGATAGCCCACGCCCACGTACAGCGTCTTCAGCTTTTCCCTTGCCTGCGCCTTTGTCGCAGGCGCCATCCAGTCCAGTTGTTCTATGCGGCGGTCAAAGGCGCCGATGATATTGGTCACCATGGTCTGGATACGCGCCTTGGCGGAAGCCGGGAAATACTTTTCCACATACATGCGGCCTATTGCGTCGCGCATCGCTGCATTGCCGGCATCCAGTGCGCGCCGCGAGCGTGCGGTCTGTTGCGGCGTCCCTGTCATTGCCGTGCCATAGAAAGCAAAATTCTGGTCGGCGAATGCCTTCGGCAGCACTGGCGAAAAATGGTTCAGCAGGTGATAGCTCAGATAGTCTTTCCAGACCGGCAAGGCTGTACTCTCCACCAATGCTGCCGCCCCTTTGACCGCACTCGGATGCCAGACGATATATGAACGCTGGCGCTCCAGGCCTGCCCCGGCAAAAAATTCTGCCCAGTCCATGCCGGGCGCCTTGTCGCTGAAGTCGCTGCGGCTCCAGTTATTATTGGCCTTGACGACATCCTGCGATTCTTCCTGGCTGGCATGCGTCTTCGCAATTTGTAGTTCCAGGTCAAAAATCTTTGCCGCACGCTGTTCTGCATCGGCAAGCCCGGCCAGCTTCAGCACAGCGGCAATGTGCGCCTGATACTTGCCGCGCAATTCCACAGTCTTGGGATTGCTGGAAAGATAGTAGTCGCGGTCCGGCATGCCCAGGCCGCCCTGCAGCAGATATGGCTTGTAGCGTTCCGGTTCGGTCAGTCCTTGCGCCACCCACAAACCGAACAGGTTCTCGGTATGGAAGTTGGTTGCGTTCAGCGGATCGACATCGGCCCTCAAGGTGCTGCCCAGTACACGCGCCAGCTTCTGTTTGTCGGATATCGCATTGATGCGGTCAAAGCCGGATTGCAGCGGCGTCAGTGCCTTTGCCTCTATCGCAGCTTCATCCATATAGGCGGCATAAAAATCAGCGGCCTTGCGCTCGTCGCGGCTGGAGGTTTCATTGCTGTTGAGCACCTGCTCCAGCAATTTGATCACGCGCTTGTTGGTCTCTTCACCGAGTATGGCCCCGGCGCCCCAGCTACTGCGGTCTTCGGGTATCGTGGTCTGGTCTATCCAGGTCCCGTTGGCATAGGCGAAAAAATCATTGCCGGGTACCACGCTGGCCTTGATACCGCTGGTTCCGCTGGTGCTTGCAGCCGCTTCGGCAGCCAATAAGCTGCCAGGCAACAACAGCATTGCCGCGCATGCCAGCCCTGCCCCCGCCATTTTCCGTATTGCCCGGCGTTCCGGCTTGCTCTTTGTTACCAATGAGTTTTTTTCCGATGACGAAGCTGGGGAATTTTCGCCTGGGGGATTAAGGCCGGGGAGTATGCGCATGGGGTTATCCTTTTATCTTGGCATGGATGCTGACGACGTTTCTGCTGTGCAGAATATCGGCCGTTCTAGTGCGGCAACGAATTGCAGAAAAGATTACACCGATGTAATGCTTTCTACAAGTCTATTTCAGGAACAGCAAGAAGTTTGGATGACGCACTGCGTCTTGGCTGGCAAACCCCAGGATTGCGATACCATTTAGACAAGCATTCATACCAACAAAGCTTGGTTATGGCAATTCCCGTATGGAGTACGGGTCTATTGAATAGGGATAAACCTGGCCCAGATAGTTGTCCTGGGATTTGACTCGCTCTATCCAGCGCAGCACATGCGGAAAGTCCGGCAAAGGCAGGCCGCCTTCTTCTGCCAGATGCACATAGGCAAACAGGGATATATCGGCAATCGTATAGGTATCTGCCA
The DNA here is from genome assembly GCF_014636315.1 of Parundibacterium terreum. Classification (GTDB taxonomy): domain Bacteria; phylum Pseudomonadota; class Gammaproteobacteria; order Burkholderiales; family Burkholderiaceae_D; genus Undibacterium; species Undibacterium terreum. The sequence continues at coordinate 510,019 of NZ_BMED01000001.1, forward strand.
CCAAAAAGCGGCGGTCGGCCAGCTCCCTGTCCAGAATGCGCAGCACCTTCAGCGAACCCGCGCGTTTGGCACTGACCAGGCTCTCGGCCCGGCGCGCCAGCTTGCCTGTCATCGTCCAGTGCCTTATCGTTGCCACCGTGGCTTGCACATAATCGCCTTCAAACGAGAGCCATTGCCATAACCTGGCCTGCTCATAGGAGTCTTGCGGCAGGAATTGACTGCCCTGCGCCAGGTAAAACAGGATGGCATTGGATTCTGCCAGCACCCGGCCATCTTCCAGCCGGATGGCAGGTACCGCACCGGTGGGGTTAATGGCCAGGAATTCCGGCCGCTGCCCCTCTCCTTCAAAAATACTGACCAGCTCGGTCTTGTACTCTTGCTGCAACTGGGCCAGCAACAAACGGATTTTATAAGCGTTCTGGGATGGGAGATAATCGTACAGGGTGATCATTGGAATTCCTCATTGCTTGATGGTTGAGGAATAAAATATAGGCCTCATCTTTCAGTAAATCGCTCCGATTCTTGCTTTCAGATTTTTGCGTTCAACTTGATAAAGAAATCGAATTCAAAAGCAAGAACCGAAGTTCAGCTTCCCGCCCGGATACCTAACATGATTCCATCGACAGTTAATCAAGGATGCCTATCATGAAAAAGAATGCCATAGTCAGCGTTGATGCCGGCAGCAGCGCGCTTGCCACGCTTGAGCACGCCGGGGATGCAGCGCGCTGGGTAGCAGTGCAAACCAAGGATGCCGGAGCCGACGGCCAGTTTTACTATGCGGTGCGGACCACGGGCGTATATTGCCGTCCTTCCTGCGCATCTCGCCCTGCGCGCCGCGAGAATGTGCTTTTTTATGATAATCGTGAAGAAGCGGAGGCCGCCGGCTTCCGCCCTTGCAAGCGCTGCAAGCCGGACCAGGCGGCGTTGGCGGAGCAATATGCAGCTACCATCGCCCAGGCCTGCAAATTGATAGAAGCCGCGGAACAGGCACCCAGCCTGACGCAACTGGCCGACGCGGTGGGCATGAGCCAATACCATTTCCATCGCATCTTCAAGGCCATCACCGGCGTCACGCCTAAAGCCTATGCCACTGCGCACCGGGGCAAGCGGGTGCGCCAGGAGCTAGGCCGCACCGATACCGTCACGCAGGCCATTTATGATGCCGGGTTCAATTCCAACGGCCGTTTCTATGCCAGCTCTACCCAGGTTTTGGGCATGACCCCGAGCCGTTTCCGCGCTGGCGGCGCAGGCACGGAAATCCGCTTTGCGCTGGGAGAGTGTTCGCTAGGCACAATTCTGGTTGCAGCAACTGAACAGGGGGTATGCGCCATCCTGCTCGGAAATGAGCCGGATACGCTGATTGCCCAATTGCAGGATAGCTTCCCTCGTGCTGTGCTACTGGGCGGTGACACGGGGTTTGAGCAATTGGTTGCGCAGGTAGTCGGTTTTGTCGAGGCGCCGGCACTAGGGCTGGACCTGCCACTGGACGTACGTGGCACGGCCTTCCAGCAAAGGGTATGGCAGGCCTTGCGAGAAATTCCGGCAGGCACCACAGTCAGCTACCGCGATGTGGCAGAACGCATAGGCGCGCCAAAGGCCATGCGCGCTGTCGCCCAAGCCTGTGCCGCCAACAAGATCGCTGTTGCCATACCCTGCCATCGTGTCGTACGCAATGACGGCGTTTTGTCCGGCTACCGCTGGGGCGTGGAACGTAAGCGCAGCCTGCTGGACAAGGAAACACGGCAAGTTGCGGATGGGGATCGCACATGATGGGCGCATCGCTGAAGGCACCGCAGCTGCCGAAAAATAGCATGGCCTGCGATACTGGCCTGCTTGACTGGCAAGCACTGGAAGATGCGCTGGATACCCAGGGTTATGCGCTGATTCCGCACATTCTCGCTCCAGAACAATGCGCAGGGCTTGGGGCATCGTATGCGGATAAAGAGCAATTCCGCAGCCGCATCGTCATGGAGCGCCATGGCTTCGGGCGTGGAGAATACCAGTATTTCAACTACCCCTTGCCAGGCCTGGTGGCATCCCTGCGCAGCGCGCTGTATCCGCCCCTAAGCGCCATTGCCAATCGCTGGAACCAGGCCATGGGTATAAACGTGCGCTATCCGGCCAGGCATGAAGACTTCCTGCAGCGCTGCCACGCTGCCGGACAAACCCGGCCCACGCCACTGCTGCTGCAATATCGCGAGGGTGACTATAACTGCCTGCATCAGGACCTGTATGGCGAACATGTATTTCCCTTGCAAATGGCAGTACTGCTATCCGAGCCCGGCAGGGATTTTGACGGCGGTGAATTTGTGATGACTGAGCAGCGACCGCGCATGCAATCGCGCCCTGCCGTTGTTCCGCTACGCCAGGGCGATGCGGTGATCTTTGCAGTACATCACCGGCCTGTGCAGGGCACGCGCGGCACTTACCGCGTCAACCTGCGGCATGGTGTCAGCGTGCTGCGCAGCGGGCAGCGGCATACGCTGGGCATCATCTTTCATGACGCGCAGTAAGGATGACTGGAATTGGGTACAATCTGCGGCACCATCTCATCCCAGAAAATCGCCCTTGAACACTATGCGCAAACCCGTCCATCCCGCTTCGGCCTACCTGTCCAAAATCGATGCCGACTGGGCGGCCCTGGTCAAGCGCGTGGGTCCCTGCGGCCTGCAGTCCCTGCAAGAACGTGAACCCTATGAAGCATTGATACGCGCCATCGCCCACCAGCAACTGCACGGCAAGGCCGCCGAGGCCATCCTGGGGCGCTTTGTGGCGATGTACCCCGATGAGAGCTTCCCCTCGCCGGCCAGCATACTGGAAACCGAGCCGGAGCTATTGCGCGCCTGCGGTTTTTCTTTCGCCAAGATCGCCAGCATACGCGGCATAGCCGAAGGCCGTATTGCCGGTGTAGTGCCTACCCGCAAAGCCTCGCACAAGCTCAGCGATGAAGAATTGATTGCGCGCCTGGTCACACTGAAAGGGGTCGGCCGCTGGACGGTGGAAATGATGCTGATGCACACGCTGGACCGCGCAGATATCCTGCCGGTAGATGACTTTGGCGTGCGCGAAGGCTGGCGCGTACTGAAATCGCTGGAGCAGCAGCCCAAGCCCAAGGAATTGGCGTTGATAGGCCAGGCCTGGAGCCCACACCGCAGCGCCGCAGCCTGGTATCTGTGGCGCGCGGCGGAACAGGCGAAGCTGCAAGCGGAGTAATCGCCGCTGTCTGCCGTTAATTTTTTTCCGGCAATGCCCTGCGTAGCGCATTAAAGAAAAGTTCGGATTGCAGGCGCTCTCCCATGGTCTGCGCCGCCACGCTGGCGGCCAGCCCAGGGGCTACCGGTTTCAGGGTCTGTCCAGTTGCATGAGCCAGCACCTGTACCGTGCAGGCGCGCTCCAGGTAATACAGGTCGTCATAGGCATAGGCAATGCGTTCGCCGCAGACGACCACACCGTGATTGCCCAGGAAAACAACATCCGCCCCGCTCATTGCATGCGCGATACGCTCGCCCTCGCTGTTGTCCAGCGCCAGCCCGTTGTAATTTGCATCCACTGCGATCCGCCCATGGAAGCGCATTGCATTCTGCGACAGGCAAGTATCCAGCGCGCGCCCTTCCGTCAAGGTCAGCGAAGTGGCATACGGCATATGGGTATGCAGCACGCAATTCTTGCGCGCGATACGATGCACGGCCGCGTGTATGAACATGGCGGTAGGCTCCACTTCATGGCGGCCGGCAAGCTTGCGGCCTTCGGCGTCTATCATCACGATATCGTCAGCCTGTATCTCGCTCCACAACAGGCCGCGTGGATTGAGCAAGAACCAGTCGTCATGCTCCGGCACTGCAATACTGAAATGATTGCAGATACCTTCACCCAGGCCATGATGGGCCGCAGCCCGCAGAGCGAGCGCCAGATCGGCACGCAGCAAGGAGATATCGGGCGAATGAAAACACGCCTCCGCAGCAAACGACTCCAAGTTCATTACGGTCCTTTCATCAGGGAATGATAGAGAAAAATTCGAAGAAATTCGACAAAAGCCGGCGAATTTCAGCCGATTTCGCCAGGATCGCGGCCGACGATACGCCGGTACAGCTCAGGGTCCGTCGCGCCTTCGCTCCCTATCAATAATATCCGGCTTTGCGGATTCAGGCCCAGGCTCTGGCGCGATGCCGGATCGCAGGCAGCGGCAATGCACCCCGCCAGACCGGCAACGGCAGACTCGCCGGCGACCAGTGCAGGCCCCGCATCTCCGCTGGCCAGCATCTTCATCGCGAAGAGCGCCGAATCATCATCGACAGTCTGAAAGGCAAAAGCACCTGTCTCCAGGATGCGCCACGCCAGCGGCGAAATTTCGCCGCACGCCAGCCCGGCCATCAGGGTATCCAGCTCACCTGCTATCGCCACCGGTTTTCCTGCAACGGCGCTGCGATACAGGCAGGCAGCCTTTTCCGGCTCTACCACGATCAGTTTGGGACGGCGCTCAGCCAGGCGCTGCCAGTAGTGCGCGCAGACCGCAGCCGCCAGGCCGCCGACACCCCCTTGCACAAAGATATGCGTGGGGTGCTCGCCACCAGCCGTTTGCTGGATGACCTCTTCCACCATCACCGTATAGCCCTGCATCACGTCGCGCGGCACATCCAGATAACCCGGATAAGACGTGTCGGAAACGACAAAATATCCCTTTTCCTCCGCATCTGCAGCAGCCTGCCTGACGGAGTCATCATAATTGCCTGCGATACGCACGACCTGCGCACCGTAAGCCTCGATCGCCCGCACGCGGCCGGCGCTGACTCCTGCATGCACATAAATAATGCAACGGCACCCATAGCGCTGCGCGCCCCAGGCCACTGAACGGCCATGATTGCCGTCGGTCGCGCAGGTGACGGTCAACTTTTCAAGCAAACCGGCATGGGAGCGATCATTCAGGTCCGCCGCGGACAAAGCTTCATTGCCGGTATGTTTCTTCAATTCCTGCAACAGCAGCCTGGCAACCGCATAGGCGCCGCCCAAAGCCTTGAAGCTACCCAATCCAAAGCGGCCGGATTCATCCTTGTACGATATGCTGGAAATGCCGATCCGGCGTGCCAGTTCAGGCAAGGCGAAAAGGGGCGTCGGGCTGTAACCGGCCCATTGCGAGATATGCCGTTCGGCATAGTCATAGGCCTGCAAGGACAGGACTTCGCGCATTTCATCGCTGTATATGGCGTCATCAGAAGCACAGTGCGGATTGATGAACAGTTCACTTTGGATAGCTGGAAGAGGTGCAGGCATAAATAGTCAGTAGTCAATCTGTAGATATCAAGAAAGCAGGAGGAAGCAATCAGACTGGCAGCCGTACCCGCGCCAGTTCGGCAAAGTAGCGCGCCCCGGTTTCCAGCACTTCGTCATTGAAGTCATAGCTGGAATTGTGCAAGGGAGTGCTCCCCTGCTCCGTGTCTGCACCGTTGCCGATAAACACAAAGGCGCCGGGAACCACTTGCAGGAAAGCGCCAAAATCTTCGGAGATCATCATGGGCTGGATGTTTGCATCCACCTTGCCAACGCCTGCTATGCGGCTGGCCGCCTCTACAGCAACCGGCACGCACTGTTCCCAGTTCACTGTGGGAGCAAATTCATGCGTGTATTCAAACACGCATTCCGCGCCATGCAGGCGGCAAACGCCCTCGCTGATCTCTCGCATCCGCCTCTCCAGCAGCGCTTGCACCTCGGGCGTATAGCTGCGGGTGTCGCCCTTGATCGTTACATGCGTGGGAATGGCGTTCCGTATGCCATCGGTAAAGATCTCGGTGCATGAAATGACCGCCGGCACTCCGGGGTCCAGATTGCGGGAAACGATGGTCTGCAGCGCAAGCACGATCTCGGAAGCGATCACAATAGGGTCTATGCCCATATGCGGCCGCGCAGCATGCGTGCCGCGCCCCTTGATGCGAATGACGAAGTTGTCTTCACTGGCCATGATGCCGCCGGTACGGGTAGCAATGTGCCCTGCCGGAATGCCCGGCATATTGTGCGCACCGTAAATCTCATCCACAGGAAAGCGCTGGAACAGGCCCTCTGCCATCATTGCCTTGGCGCCCCTGCCATGCTCTTCTGCCGGCTGGAAGATAAAGCGGACCGTGCCATTGAAATAGCGCCGTTCGCAAAGCAGCCTGGCGGCGCCCAGTATCATCGCCATATGCCCATCATGACCGCAGGCATGCATCTTCCCTGGCGTTTTTGATGCGTATTCCCGCTGAGCAGCCTGTTCATGGATATTCAGCGCATCCATATCGGCGCGCAGCGCAATAACGCCTTTTCCTTCACCAACCGTCAGGCTGGCGACCAGGCCGGTACCCCCTATTCCGCCATGCACTTCCAGCCCCAGGCCTCGTAGTACCTCCGTTACAAATGCCGATGTGCCCACTTCCTCAAACCCGGTTTCGGGATGACGGTGCAAATGATGCCGCCATGTGACGAGTTGCTGATGCAAGGCAGGATGGTCGCTATCGGGGCGCATGGAAATTCCTTTACGAGATTGCAATATCCCCAGTATAGGGAGTTACTGCGGTAACTTTTTCCGATATCTAGGATGAATTCGGGAATTTTTTTCACTTATCGCGCAAAAAATGGGGAATTGCTGAAAATGCGCAATCGCTTGAGCGGCAGATACCTGAATTAGGCCTTCTCCCTCCCTTTATATTGCAGCCGCCATCCCCACCTATCGACAAAGAAACCGGTCATCAAATTATTGATGTACTGGCATTTTGTACGCCCCGATACGCGCAAAATGGATTGCCTTTATCATCTGGCATCGCTCCACAGCTCCATATTCAAGGAATACGCATGATCCCCTTTTCCGTTTTAGATTTGTCGCCAATTAACCAGGGCGCAACCGCCGGTGATGCCTTTCGCAACACCCTGAGACTGGCGCAGCAGGCAGAGCAATACGGCTACCAGCGCTTCTGGCTGGCAGAGCACCACAATATGAAAGGTATTGCCAGCGCGGCGACCTCCATCGTTATCGCCCATGTTGCCGGCGGTACCAAAACCATACGGGTAGGTTCCGGTGGCATCATGTTGCCCAACCATGCACCGCTGGTGATTGCCGAACAGTTCGGTACGCTGGAATCCTTGTATCCGGGCCGCATAGACCTGGGCCTGGGCCGTGCACCGGGGACAGACCGTGCGACCATGCGCGCACTGAGGCGCGATATGGCAGCCAGCGCAGATCAGTTTCCACAGGATGTGCAGGAGTTGCAGGCTTATTTTGAGCCGGCTGAAACCGGCCAAATGATACGTGCGGTGCCGGGAGCCGGCTTGCGCGTGCCGCTGTGGCTGCTGGGTTCCAGCCTGTTCAGCGCGCAGTTGGCAGCAATGCTGGGCTTGCCGTTTGCCTTTGCATCGCATTTTGCGCCGGACCAGATGATGCAGGCCTTGCAGATCTACCGCAGCCGCTTTGAGCCGTCTGCGCAATTGCAAAAGCCGCATGCCATGCTGACCATCAATGTGCTGGCAGCAGATACCGATGAAGAAGCACGCCACCAGTTTACATCGCAGCAACAAGCCTTCGTCAATCACCAGCGCGGCACGCCGGGCCAAGTGCCGCCGCCTATCGACGACTTCAATAGCTATGCATCACCGGTAGAGAGAGCAGGCGTTGATCATACCTTGGGCCAATCCATTGTTGGCTCGGCAGCGACGGTCGAGAACAAGCTGAGGGAATTCCTGGCGCGCACGCAGCCGGATGAACTGATGGTGACCGCGCATATCTTTGACCAGCAAACCCGCCTGCACTCTCTGAAACTGATCGCAGAGATACGCGACCGTATCAATGCGTCTGCATCTCCGGCACAGGCATTGAGCAAGTTATAAACGTTGAACAGGCTGGGCCTGCTTAGCATAAACAGGCTTAATAGGCTTCCAGCTTGGCTGTCAGTGTGATCTTTGCATTCAGCAATTTGGATACCGGGCAGCCTTCTTTTGCTTTCCGGGTCGCTTCCTCAAAGGCCTTCTGATCGGCACCGGGTATCCTGGCCTGCAAATCCAGGTGTACGGCGGTGATGGTGAAACCGCCGTCAATTTTTTCCAGCGTGACTGCGGCTGTCGTTTTCAGGCTGTCCGCAGTCATGCCCAGTTCACCTAGCTGTGCAGACACCGCCATCGTAAAGCAGCCAGCATGGGCCGCGCCTATCAATTCTTCAGGGTTGGTGCCTGGCCCGTCTTCAAAACGGGTATTGAAACCGTATTGTGCATCCTGCAATATACCGCTCTGTGTAGATATCTTTCCCTTGCCTTCTTTCAGGCTGCCCGACCAGGCTGCGGATGCTGTGCGTTTCATCAGATGTCTCCTTATGCCATATTGTGCATATACAGCGAAGACATCAGCATGCGCGCAGCCCTGTCACAGGTATGTGCGCTGGCGAACTTAACACAAACGCGCTACAGCTCAGTGTGCACAGCATGTACGAGAGCAGGTGCTAATCGAGCTTCAAAACCAGTTGCGGCCGTACGCGGCTGGCATCGCCCTCAATCGGCGCGGCGATCTCGCCCACTTTCTGCGCTCCGCAGGCGATATAGAAATCCAAGGCATAAGGATCGGCATCAATATTGATTTGCCGCGACTCCAGCCGCCTGGCTACATTGCATGCGTGCGCAAACAACGCCCGCCCTTGCCCCTGTCGCATATATTCGGGCGCAATCCACAGATGCTCAAGCTGGCTGGCAGGTGTGGCGGAAGATGCATCGGCAAACGCTATGCTCAGCACATAAAATCCGGCAATCTCCCTATCCAGTTCCATCACATAGGCATGCGTCTCGGCCAGCATTTGCGGAGAAATATGTAAATCATCACGCCACTTTTCCATCTGCTCTGCGCTATAGCCCCAATGCTGCTTGGACTGCATCGCCAGAGCGCTCATAGCAGGCGCATCGGCGGCAACTGCTTTACGGATACCCATAAGCAAAACCTCTCTATCGCGCACTCAGCAAGGCTTGCGCGTCGTCCCACAGCTTTTGAACGATCTGCGCTGCCGGCTCTGCCTTTGCCATCGCAGCAGCCTGTCCGGCCCAGGCTTGCATGCGCTGTATATCGCCGGCTTTTACAGCGTCGGTCCGCATTGCTGCCGTCAGCGCGCGCTGCACCGGATATGGCGCTGGTGCGGGTGCACCGGGCGCGGTTGCCGCCTTTACATAATCGGTGGCAATGCTGCGCCCCGTGCGACCGCTGAACGCGCGGCTAAGCGTGGTTTGTTCCGGCATCGTATGTGCCAGCGCATCGGCCCAGGCTTTAACTATCTTTGCTTCCGGCGTGCGCAGGAAGCCGGTGCCTATCTGCACTGCGCTGGCGCCAAGCATCAGCGCGGCTGCAACCCCGCGCGCGTCGCCTATTCCGCCAGTGGCAACCACCGGGATACTGACCGCATCGACCACTGCGGGCAGCAAGGCAAACAGGCCCACCTGCTGCGCCTCCGCCAGGCTGGCGTCGAAACAGCCGCGATGGCCGCCGGCCTCCATCCCCTGCGCTACCACGGCATCTGCTCCGGCTGCTTCCGCAGCTTTCGCTTCGGCCACGGTGGAAATATTGGCAAACCAGCGTATGCCGCGGGCTTTCAATTTTTGTACAAATTCGGGAGGATACAAGCCCATCACCGAAGACACGATGGGCGGATTGGCAGCGAGCAGCGCCTCACACTGCGCAGCAAAGTCGGGGGGCCTGCTGTCGGCAGCCTGCGGCGGCACCGCTGGTCCCCAGTTTTCCAGGAAGCTGCGCAGTTGAGCCTCGTGCTCCGCATCCCTTTTCGGCTCTGGATCCGGCATCCACAGGTTAAGCTGGAACACTCCCTTGGTATTGGCACGCACTTCGGCCACCCAGGCAGCGATTTCCTCCGGCTGCATCAGCAAGGCGCCGCAAGCCCCCAGGCCACCGGCCTCGGCAACGGCGATTGACAGTGAGGCAGGACATGCACCCGCCATAGGGCCCAGCAGTATGGGCAGGCGCAACTGAAAGCGCTGGCAAAATTCCTGGACACGGGTATGAAGTGCTGAAGGCATGGCATTAGGCATGACAGATCCTGTAGATAAGGGAATTGTCGTGCCAGTTTAACATCATGCCATTATGGCTGCTTTACCCTTGAGGCACGGGGCCTGCGGCTGTTTTTGATACCGGCAGCAATTGATCCACAGTCTGCTCCGTCACAGTCACCAATGCGCCTACACCGATACGGTCGAATAGTTCGGCAACATCGGCCGAGCGCATGCGTATGCATCCATAGCTTGCTGGATTACCCAGCAAGCTCTCCTGCGGAGTGCCATGGATATAAATGAAACGCGGGTAGGCATTTTTATTTTGCTCTTCCAGTCCGCGCAGCCACAGGATGCGGGTAACTACCGGATCGCGCCCGGGCGCATCCGGCCCGACAATTTCCCCGGTCGGTTTGCGGTCCTTGAATACCGTGCCTGTGGCTGAGCCCGCACCGATTTTCTCGGCAACCTCCATCTTTCCGCCAGGGGTCTTGTAGCTGTCGGGGGTATCGCCTATGCCTTTTTTGGCAGTGGAAATCGTATAAGTTGCAACGGCTGTGCCATTTTCCAGCAGTATCATTTTCTGGTCGGGCACAGAGACAATCAATTGGTGCCGGGTATCCAGGGCTGTCAAAGTACTGCAGGCAGTCTGTGTCAGCAACAGCAGGACAACTGCAATAGATGTCCAGGTCATATTGGCGATGCGTTTCATTTTAATTCCCTCCAGGTTGGCACCCAGCCTAGCCATAGCAATGCCATATGACAAATAATTCTTCGCCGATGTCGCATTACCTCAGGTTATGGCGTGCAGACTAGCTTTCATTTGTCCGCAGATGGTCTACCCTGTACATTATTCCCGACAACACTATTGAAAAGATTGCTGCGATTGCCTTTGCCAAAGCCGGTGCCATAGCATATATGGCCACAGCTTTGCCTGATGTGAATGCAAGTACGCGGCAAGCTTACAAGCGCCGGAGAATCACCATGCTAAATACTGAAACCCCCAACAATCAGCATACTGAGCTGGACCAATATACGACGGAAGCACTGGTCGACGCCTTTATCAATGATCAGACAGAGGCCGTGAATGCCGCCCGCGCAGCCGGCCCGCAGATCGCCGCTGCTGTGGATGCAGCTTTGCCGCGCATACAGCAAGGCGGCAGGCTGATCTATGTCGGTGCAGGTACATCCGGACGGCTGGGCGTACTGGATAGCGTGGAGCTTCCGCCTACCTTTTCATGGCCCAGGGAGCGCGCTGTGGCATTGCTGGCAGGCGGCCCATCTGCGATGTTTGAAGCAGTGGAAGGCGCGGAAGACGATACGGGCCTGGGCCTGGAAGATATCAAGAGCCTGAAGGTCGGCCCGCTGGATGTGGTACTGCTGCTGGCAGCTTCCGGCGCCACTCCGTATGTGATGGGTGCGCTATACGCGGCAAAATGCGTCGGCGCCTTGACAATAGGTTTTGCGAATAACCCGGACGCTCCTGTCAGTACCGCTGCCGACGTAGGCATTACGCTGGATACAGGTTCGGAAATCATCTCCGGCAGCACCCGCCTGAAAGCTGGTACCTCGCAAAAAATCGCACTGAATACGTTTTCCAGTAGCCTGATGGTCAGGCTGAACAAGGTTTACGGCAACCTGATGGTAGACATGAAGGCGACCAACGCCAAGCTGCTGAAGCGCACAATTGCATTGACAGTGCACGCAACCGGCGCCGACGAAGCAACGGCGGAGCGTACCTTGTCCGCATGCGAACATCATGTCAAGGTAGCCATAGTCGCCATCAAAAAACAGATAGACGTAAGGCAGGCCAAGACACTGCTGGACCAGGTGGACGGCAATGTCCATCAGGCCTTGCAACGATAATGCAAAATGCAGCCCGGCTTACCCACACAAGATGTTAACAAGACTGTGGATAAGCCTTACCGCAAGCGGGCAGGTATCTGATTTGTAAGGAAATTTTTTTCGCGCCTAAAATTTAGGCACAATACTTTTCTGCGCATCACTATTCTGGCGTCTGACGCGTTAAAATTACTGATTGAAGCTGATTTTAAGCTGATTTGAAGCTGAATTGAGATAGGTAAGCCAGAATGCGATTGCGTCACATAGAAGTTTTCCACGCCATCATGCAGGCAGGCACCATCAGCGGTGCCGCCCAATTGCTGAGTATTTCCCAACCCGCCGCCACCAAAGTCTTGCAGCATTGCGAAATGCAATTGGGCCTGACGCTGTTTGAGCGTATCAAGGGCAAACTGCACCCGACCCCCGAAGCGCGCAAACTGTTCGCAGAAGTAGATCGCCTGAACCGCGACCTGCAATCGGTGCGCAGGTTGGCCAATAACCTGAAGAATCATCCGGACGAAGCGGTACGCCTTGCCTCCACCCCTACCCTGTCCATCACCGTGGTGCCGTCGGCACTCGCCGCCTGGCGCAGCAAGTTTGCCAATGTGCATTGCAATCTCGCCACGCACCATACCAGCGATATCGTTAATGCCCTATTGTTGGGAGATGTGGATTTTGCCCTGTCGCTGTATGACCCGCTACATCCGAATATCGCATCGGAATCGCTGGTGCAAGGCGGCATGACGACCATCGCCCCTTTAGGCACCTGGTCTTCCAAGCTGGACAATACCGCGCTGCCTATCGCCGACCTGCCGAAAAACCTGATCGCGCTGGATCTGGACGACCATCTGGTCAGCCGCGTGATGGACGCCTGCGAAGAACAAGGCCTGAGCTTTACCTCCCACACCGTCGTGCAAACCTACCTGCTGGCAAGAACGCTGGTGGAACACGGCGCCGGCGCTGCCGTGATCGACCCATTCACCGCGGCAACCGCCGACCATAGCAAGGTGCAATGCCGTCCGCTGGTGCCTGTCGTTCCCGTCAATCTGTATCTGCTGACAGTGAAAGCAACGCCGCTGTCGCGCTCTGCGCGGGCGTTTGTGCAATGTATCCGAGAATCGGCTGCCGAGTGTATCGCAAGGACGACTGCGGCATAGGACTTGGCGGCGCGCACCGTTTTTTGGCTCGGGCTTTTGCCGAATTTGCTGGTTGATATTGGGATTGCTGGCCGGGGGTAGCCCGGCGGCTACTTACCTTCTTTGCCTCGCCAAAGAAGGTAAGCCAAGAAAGGCGAGGCTCCGAGCGGTTGAAAGTCAAAAACAAGGTCAAAAACCAAATCAAAAACAACGGCAACCAGGCTTTCTAAATTTTGCAGAAAACGAATCTGCAAAATTCAGCAGCCTGATTTTGATGTTCGGGGTTGGGTTTGTTTTTGATGTTAATCCGCTGGGGACGTAGCATTTTGTGCGTTACGGAAAATGGATCAGAAACAGACGTTGTTTGAGCCGCAGGCGAGTTTCGTCTGTTTCCCATTTTTTGTAATGCAGCAAAATGTGATGGCGCCACGCGCCATCACCCGAAGGGCAAGTCTGCGGTCGCCTTTCTTTGCTTACTCTTCTTTGGCGAAGCAAAGAAAGTAAGTAGCTGCCGGGCCACCCCCGGCCAGCAATCACAAAAAAACGAAAATCCATGCAGCACATAACTACGACACAAACCGATTAAGGGCCAACTATCGCCCCACGATACAGCGCATCCAGCACCTGCTCTTCCCAGATATTCAGAGAGGAGTATTCTCCGCGATTCTTCTCCGGATCTGCACCCACTCCGCCTATGATATAAATCATGCCATTGCGGCTCACCGGATCAAAAACAAAGCCCGAGTTCAAACCCCAGGCAAACCCCAGATGCCCATACGCCTTGAAACCGCCACCGGCAACCAGGCGATCGCCAAAGTGGGCTGCGCTGATATCGCTAAAGTGCTGTGCGCCCAGACCCCAGGATTGAAACAGACCCTGATAGTTATCGCCATTCTTGCGGCCGGCATCGTAACGCCATTGCTCGCTCAGCATCGCATCCACCGTTTGCCGCTTGAGAACGTGTACGCCTTCCAATTCGCCGCCATTCATCAACATCAGCATCAGGCGCGCAAGACCTCCGGTGCTGATGCGCAGACCGCCCTGAGGGCTGAATAGCGTGGCATTGCTGCCAGGGATGTAGTGCTCCAGACCTTGCCTCCGGGCCGGCAGCTTGCCTTGATAATCATCAGTCTGCACTACCCAGGGGCCGGCTGTATTCCATACTTCGTCAGTACCTTGTTTACGGTACAGCACTGCCAGCCGGCTTATCTCTTCCTGCGTCAACTCTTCCGGGTTATAGCTGCCGGCGATTTTAAGCGGTGCCAGCACGGCCTGTTGCATATAGCGGTCAAAACGCTGGCCGCTGACGGCCTCGGCGATGGAGCCGAGCACGCCCCAGTTGAGGTTACAGTATTCAAAGTATCTGCCCGGGGCACGATCCGCATCAGCGGAGCTGGCCGCCCATTGCAAACCCTTGCCGTACTGCAGCCCCTCCGGCCGCAATACGTCGCGCAGGCTGACATCGACAGGAAAGCTATAGCCACCCTCGTCACGCAAGGAGGAAGTATGGGTCAGCAGCATGCGCACGGTGATAGGCATATCCGGAAAATGCGGATTGCGTACTGCAAAGCCCAGGTAATTGCCGATATCGGCATCCAGGTCCAGCTTGCCCTGATCCACCAGCCTCAGCACGCCTATACTGGCGACCAGTTTGGATACCGATGCGACGCGGTACAAGGTGCTGCTGTCTGCAGGCACACTATGGCTCCCACCAGTCACATCGATGGTGCGATAGCCGAAGGATTGCTGATAAACGATAGCGCCGCCCCTGATTGCGAGAGCGGACAGGCTGGCCAGCGGCTTGCGCTGGTCTGTGACGATGGATTGCAGTTGCTGATCTAGCTGGGTAAATTGCGGCATAGGTTTACTGGATGTCTGAGCAAAGGCTGCACCATTTGATGTAACGGCGGCTACGCTTGCCCAGAACAATAAACTGCGGCGCCATCTGGCAGAAAATTCCTTGGCCATCAACAAGTCTCCAGTTTTTATGATTTTATCCTGCAAGAACCACAGACAGGCAGTACTCTATTCTATGCGGGTATAGGTCTGGCGGATAACCTCGGTATTGCCGAAATCAAAGTGCCACCATTCCGTACTGATGCCGCGAAAGCCGCTGCCCAGCATTGCGCTGCGTAATATCAGGCGATGATTGATCTGCGCCTCGGTCAATGCGCCGCTGGCAAAATAGCTGTCTTCCAGCGACGGGTGCGACAGGTCGTTCATGTCGTCATAGGCAGTACCCATGTCCAGCAATTGACCCTGGCCGTCCACCAGGCTGACATCCACTGCCATACCGAAAGAATGTATGGAACCGCGCGCCGGATCGGCCAGGTATTTGCGCAAGCTGGTGCTTTCCAGCTCTTCCCACAACAGATTTTGCACCCGGTGCGGCCTCAGCGCATCCAACACGATCAAGCGATACGCCGGATGTTCTTTGGCCAGCCATTTGACCGCAGTGTCCAGGCCCTTGGCTGCATCCGCATGCAGGTAGCGGCAATTCAGGCTGCCATACAGATTGCGTCCGGCGAAATTGTTTTTGCTGGCGTAACGCAAATCGATGGCGATGCCGTTTATGCTGTCCAGCGAGCGGAATTCAGAATGGTCTGCGATGAATTCGCAACGCACGCGGTTCTTTTCTGTCATCATTTGCACTTAAAATTTCTATATATAACCAGTTCAGCAGACTAAAGCTGAATACTGGCTGCGACAAATGAATGCTTGTGCTGACGGTATAACCCGAGGGAATAGCCAGATTTCCTGGCGTCCGTGCAACACAAATAAAAACCGGCCTCTTGGTTGAGGCCGGCTCTGGCGTTTTGATCTGCGTTTTAATCTGATCGAGACTTTAGTCTATGCGCAGATAAGTCTGGCGAACCATAGTGGGATCGCCGAAATTGAAATGCCACCAC
Source organism: Parundibacterium terreum (assembly GCF_014636315.1). Lineage (GTDB taxonomy): Bacteria > Pseudomonadota > Gammaproteobacteria > Burkholderiales > Burkholderiaceae_D > Undibacterium > Undibacterium terreum. The sequence goes on from NZ_BMED01000001.1 coordinate 525,902, forward strand.
TCGCTGTTGATGCCACGAAATCCGCTGGCAAACATGGCCTGGCGCAAGATATTGCGGTTATCGGCCTGCGTCTGGCTCAGGCTGCCGTCCGCCAGGAAATTCGCCTCCAGCGCCGGATGTGATTTTTCCACCATTTCATCATAGGCGGTTCCCATATCTATCTCGGCCCCCTGCGGATCAAGCAGCGTGACATCCACGGCCATGCCGAAGGAATGGATGGAACCGCGTGCGGGATCTGCCACATACATGCGCAAGGGAGTTCCCTCCAGATGCTTCCACAGCATTTCCTGTATGCGGTGAGGCCGCAAGGCATCCAGCACCAGCAAGCTATAGCCGGGATAGTGGCGGCTTAACCAGTCTGCAGCGTTCGCCAGCCCCGCCGCTGCTTCTCGATGCAGCCAGCCACAGTCCAGGTCACCATACAGGTCACGCCCGACAAAATTGTTAATACCCACATAACGCAGTTCGATAACGATGCCATCGATGGATTGCAAACGCCGGAAATCGGGGTGGTCCTTGATCAATTCACACAACATTGTGCGTCTCCATACCTGCTCATAGGGTGGCCGCCAGGTCCTCCGGATTTGTCGACGTAATTAATTGCTGTTTTAGAACGTAGAAGCCAGCGATTTTACGGACACATACACGGCAAACATGCACAGAGCGGCCTATTTATTTGTTCAGCATATTGGTTTGGCAAGTCAAACAACAAATGAATCTTTACTCGCTACGTATAACCTTAGGGTATGGCTTATTTGGCTTGCGCCTTTGCCGCATTATCCACGTCCAGATAACGCCAGGTCGTGAAATCCACCGGATGGCGCTTGTAATCTTTTAGCCACGGATGCCATACATCGGCCGACAAGGGATGGATGCGGACTATCCAAGGCGTGTACGCATGCATTAATTGCGCCATATCGTGGTATAGCCGCTGCCTCTCGGGCGAGTCGCTTAACGTGCGGGATTTTTCATAGAGCTGGTTGAAAGCCGGCAGGTTGAAGCGCGCATAATTGGCCCTGCCGCTATTCGGCCCATACAAGAGCTGATAGAAATTTTCTCCATCGGGGAAGTCGGCTATCCAGTTGGCCTCGGTCATTTGCACCTTGCCCAGCCTGGCCGCCTTCAGTATCTCCGAGTTTTTATCGCTTTTGAAGCTGATCCTGATGCCGAGTGCATCCAGGTTCTTGCGCCAGGTTTCATCGCGCAGGCGCCCCTTGGTCGATGCCAGGCTATGCATGACCAGGCTCAGCGGCTGTCCGTCCGGCAGGCTGCGATAGCCGTCCGCTGCGCGCTTGTAGCCGAATTTATCCAGCAAGGCATTGGCCAGGCGGATGTCGTAAGCCAGCGGACTGCGGTAAGCGGGGTCGTAGCCCAGCACATTTGGCGGCAGCGGCGTTTGCGCAGCAATCGCCAGCCCTCTTTCCATCAGGCTGATGTCTTCCTTGCTGTTATAGCTGAGTGCGATCGCGCGCCGCAAGGCGATCTTGTCCGGCGTGTAGCCGCCTATGACGGGATCATCCATGTTCATCCACACATAATAGGTCTGCAAGGTGGAAAACAGGTCCAGTTGCACACCCTTCTTTTGCAGCTCAGGCTTCAGGTGCGGACTGACCCCGGTGACCAGCACCATCTCGGCTAGCGGCGGCGGCACTTGTTCCAGGTAGTCGAATTCATTATTCAGGAAACCGAGCACCTGCGACTGCGCCTCTTCCATGATCCTGATCTCCACACGGTCCACGCGCGGCAGGCGCTTGCCCTGCAGGTCGCTGACGATCTGGTTATCCCGCGCATCCTTGCCGGCCACAGATGAGAACACTACATTGCGGTAGCCCGGATTGGCCAGCAGCTCAATCTGAAAACTGCGCTGCCACTTGCCCATCATGAAAGGGCCGGTGCCGACAGGATGGCTGCCGACCTGATCGCCATAGGTCTCTGCCACCTCGCGCGCGACAGCGCCGGTTGCAGAGGTCGCCAACTGGAACAGGAAATTGGTATCCGGCGCCTTCAGACGTATGCGCAGCGTGTAGCGATCTACCGCCTGGATACCTTCTATCGCCTGGTCGATATCGAACTTGCCGCCGGCCTTCAATTTCTCATCGCCGAGCAGCTTGCCTTCAAACATGAATAGCCAGGGCGATTTCAGCGCTGGATCATACAGGCGCTTAATGCTGTAGAGGTAGTCCTGTGCCGTCAGTTCGCGCTGCTTGCCTTTGAAGGCGGCATCCGGCGTGAAAAAGCTACCCGGCTGTATGCGCATCGTGTAGGTTTTGCCGCTGTCGCTGATTTCCGGCATGGCTGCCAGCGTATTGGGCATCAGTTTGACGGGCCGGGCCAGGTAGTCGTAGCGCAGCATGGGGTCAAAAATATTTTCATTGATGCTGAGCGATGCCAGGTCGGAGGCAACCGCAGGGTCGAGCGCCGCCTCTTGCGTGGTCAGCATCACATGCAGGGTCCTGGATTCCTTATCCGTTCCGGCAGCCAGCGCCGCTTGCGTGACGACCAGACCAGACAAGGCCAGGCAAAGGAGAGCTGTCTTAACAGGTATCAGGCGGCAAAAAATCATTGAAATTCCGGTTACTGGCACTGGATATAAATAATATAAAAGCTAGGACATCATTGGCTTGCGCAGCATAGCATTTTCAAGCAAATCCCCATAGGCGGGCCGATTAGCTGCAGGCGGCTTAGTGTATTAGCACTAGCTCGCGGCAACCAATACCAAACCGGCGCCCGCTTATAACCTTTGGACATACCTGCAACAAACACGACTTAGCTACCCTCACCTCCCCAAAAAGCGCCGCCAGCTGCCTGCAAGCCGGGGAAAAAATCTCATTCAGCCCCTTATTCAGCTCCTTAATAAGTTCCTTAAGCAGTGACGAACCCGTATACTTGTCCATTATTTAAACTTTCAGCAAGTATTTTCATGACTATGAGCCGTCCGGTAGCCTATGGCTGCCTTGCTTTGAGCATGTCCCTGGTGGGCTGCTATGTAGCGCTGTCCAAACCGCTGACCAGCGCCCTGCCGGTGTTCCTGCTGGCCTGGCTGCGCTTTGGCATTGCGGGCATCGCGATGCTGCACTGGCTGAAAAAACCACCTGCCGAGGCGCCGATGAGCCGGCAAACCCGCTGGCTGGTGTTTCTGGAATCCTTTATCGGCAATTTCATGTTTTCCATCTGCATGCTGTTTGGCGTGAGCATGACCAGTGCCGTGTCAGCCGGGGTGATCATGGCGGCGATTCCTGCAGCAGTAGCAATGCTGAGCTGGGCCTTCCTGCGCGAGCGGATTTCCTTAAGAGTCTGGGCGTCCGTCATTTGTGCGGTCGCAGGCATCAGTTTGCTGGCCTGGTCCAATTCCGGCACAGCCAGCCATACAGGCAGTGCCGCAAGCGACAAGGCCTGGCTGGGTAACCTGCTGGTATTTTGCGCCGTGCTGTGTGAAGCGGCCTATGCGGTGATAGGCAAGAAGCTGAGCGGCGTACTCAGTCCGCGCCGCATCAGCTCACTGATCAATCTATGGGGGTTCCTGCTGATGACGCCGATGGGCGTCTATTGGGCACTGAAATTCGATTTTGCCTCGGTCCATGGCGGCTCGTGGCTGCTGCTGGTATTTTATTCGCTCGCCGCCAGCGTCTGGACCGTATGGCTATGGATGACAGGCCTGAAAGGCGTGCCTGCCAACCTGGCCGGTGTATTTACCGTGATGCTGCCGATTTCCGCCACGCTAGTGGGCGTGCTGGTGCTGGGCGAAACGCTGTCTGCAATGCAATTGGTGGCATTTGCGATTGCCACCGCCGGTGTGCTGCTGGCGACCTTCCCCAGCAGGCAGGCACTGAAGCGGCGCTATTCCGACAATTGAGCGATATACGCTCAATGCCCTTAGCGCTCTCCCTCCTCGCCAAACCAAGTCACACCCAGCAGGCGCTGCGGGTCCAGCAGGTTTTGCAATTTGCCTGAAAGCTGCTGTGCGGATGCAGAAATATAGCGATGGTAATAGGCTTGATTGTAAGGGCCTATGCCGTGCTCGGCGCTGAAACTGCCGTGATACTTAACGACCACCAGATCATAGATTGCATGTCGTAGCGTGCCGACGATAACGGCATCGTAGGCAAGCGGCGCATCTGCCGGCCACACCATATTGAAATGGGCGCCGCCATCGCCCCAGTGCCCGAAATCCATCACCTTCAGCCATGGGTGGCGGCTATCAACCAGGCCCAGGGCTTCGCCGCGAAACGCCACCAATGCCGAGCGCGGCATGGAAATATCGAAGGCGATGACCTTGCCTTCCTGGCGCACGGCTTCGCTGACCGCATGCCGCAAGCGCCACAGCTCCTTGCCGCGGCCTACGACGGCATTCACAATCACGTCGCCGAACAGTTTTTCCAGACAGGCAGTCAATGCATCTTCCAGCGATACGCCCATTGCCTGCGGACTGCCGGCACTGCTGAGTTCTATCAGCACACAGTATTCAGGCACAGGTTCCGGCGCAAACGGATTGCCGATGTCAGGGATATGCCGCGCTACCGCATCCAGGCAAGCACCGGAAATACCTTCAAACGCAGCAAGAAACTCTGGGAAATCCTGCTCCAATGCCTGCAGCAGTTGCAATACTGCAGCCTGATCGCGCGGCACGACCAATGCGGTCGCCGTCTGTTGCGGCAAGCGATGCGCCTGCAGCACAGCCGCGGTAATGACGCCATAGGCTCCGCTGGTGCCGACAAATAGCTGCTTCAGGTCGGGGCCGGTATTGTTTTTCCTGAGTGCCTGCAACAAGTCCAGCATCTGGCCGGGCGGATCCAGTAATACTGCCTGCAAACCCAGCAGATTGTGGCGTACGTCCCCATACTTGATCAGGCGGGCACCGCCAGTATTGGCGGCAATCATGCCGCCTATGCTGGGATTGGCTCCCAGGTCTATGGGGAAAAACAGGCCATGCGGTTCCAGCGCATCATTCAATTCCTGCAAAGTGACGCCTGCGTCCACCAGGACTGAGCGGTTCACCGCATCGACCTCAATAGTCTTGCGCAGTCGTTCCAGGCTCAATACCAGCAGGTTCCCGGAAGCGTCCGGCGTGCTGGCTGCAACCAGGCCGGTATTTGCCCCCTGCAAGACCAGCGGCAGCCTGGCCTTAGCACAGTAGGCAACAATCCCGGCTATCTGATTGGCATCCGTCGGCCGCAGTACCGCCAAGGCTTGTCCGTTACCATACCGTGCACCGGTAACATAAGGGCGACACTCCTCTGCATCAAGCAGCATGCCGCGCTCGTCCAGCAGTGCGGCCAGCGCTGCCAGATGCTCACCAAGTTGCTCACTAAATTGTTCACTGAGTTGCTTGCTCATGGCCGCCATTTCAGGAATTTGCCGTCATCTTGAAGATGCCTTGCGCATTGCCGGTATCAAAGTTCAGATCCAGTTGTTCCTTGCCGCTGGCATCGACAAAGCGATCACGGGAAATGAATTCGTAAAAGGAGCCGGGCACGGTGCGCTCGACAATGCCGGTTTCGGCACGGAAGCGCCGCTGCACGCTGTCTGCCCTGAATGCGGTTTGCCTGACCCTGCCGCTGCCGGAGACTTCTACCGTTGGCTTGATTGCGCGTCCCAATGCCCTTTGCTGGTCGGCGGTCTGGTGCACATCAGGCACTCTGTCGGTCGCGTGGTTGAAGGCATTGCCCTCGGTCGCGATCCAGGCCATCTCGGCAGATTCCTTCAGCAGGGTTTCATAGTCATCCAGGCTGGGAATCTCATGCTGGCGCTCAAAACAAGCCAGCAATACGGGTAGCAGCTCCACCGCCTGCGGCATGCTCAGGCTGCCGTCGCGCTCCAGCTCGCTCAGCAAAGTCAATGCCGCAGGCGACAAAGGATCAACGGAATTACCCAAAACACGGCTCACCGCCTCCTGAAAGTCGCGGCTGAACCGTTCCGGATGCAGCTCGCTGACGAAGAATTGTGAAATATTTTCGGCGTCGTCAATATGTGCATAGGAGCGGCCGGTCATTTTCAGCTTGTCCAGCGGATAATTGCCGTTCAACCGATAGCCTAAAGGCTTCAGGATACGGGTCAGCGCGGTCTCGCCAGGCGGCAAGGCGCCAATGCCGAACCAGCGCACGGTACGCAGCGCGCCATGATCCAAAAACACCTTGCCATTACGGGCCGCTACATCCAGCGTATACGCCTTGCCGCTAGGCACGCGCTGCAAAATGTCGTCGAACAGCAGCATATTCAGCACTTGCGCCAGCTCGGAGCGGGAGATCTTGCCTTCTTCCCACATCCTGAATTTTGGTGAAACATGCAGTAAACTCACTAATTCTGCAGTTTTGCTGCTACCCACCTGGGAAGTCAGCAGCGTATGGATGTTAGAATTGATGGACATTTTGCGTTTCCTGCAAGATTTGGCTATTTGCTTATTTGGCGATATCGCTATATTCACATGGCATAGCATTGCATGCTGGGCCGGCTGCCGATAAGCGAGGGCATACACCCTATTCTGACTCAGCAGCAATATCGGGGCAAACGATATAAAATCATGACTTAGTGAATTTAATGCACCAACCAATACTTAGAGCCCATGCGCAAAAAAATCCCCAGCCTGAACGCACTGACCATTTTTGAAGCGGCAGCCAGGCAGCAAAGCTTTACCCGTGCGGCAGAAGAGCTGGCACTGACGCAAGGCGCCGTATGCCGGCAAATCGCCGGGCTGGAGGAATACCTCTGCCTACCGCTCTTCGCGAGAGTGAAGAAGCGGGTGATATTGACTCCTGCGGGGCGCCAATACGCTGAGAGGATACGCGTGCACATTGCCCGGATAGAAAGGGACACGCTGGAATTGATGGCGCAGCAGGATGGCGGCGGGGTATTGGAGCTGGCGGTGGTGCCAACCTTTGCAACCCAATGGCTGATCCCGCGCATGGCTGAATTCAACCAGGAGCGGCCTGACATCACGGTCAACCTGCACACCAAAACCGATGCCTTCCTGTTTTCGGAAACCAGTTTCCATGCCGCCATTCACTCCGGCAATGTGGCCTGGCCGGGCACTTCCGGCGATTTCCTGATCAGCGAGGGAGATACGATGCCGGTATGCAGCCCGGCACTACTGGAACGTTTTGCCAAACAGGTGCGGAAACAGGCGCAGAAACAGGCGAGCGGCAAACCCAGGCCGGCGAGGGAAATCGGCATGCCGGAAATAGCCGCTCTCCCCTTGCTGCATCTGACAACCCGGCTCAATGACTGGCGCACCTGGTTTGAGCTGCATGAATACCGTAATGATGTCTCCGCCGTCAAGGGCGCGCGCTACGAACTGTTCACGATGCTGGTCAGCGCTGCGGTCGCCGGGCTTGGCGTGGCCTTGATCCCGCGCTTCATGGTGCAGGCGGAGCTAGACGCCGGCACCCTGGTCATCCCGCTGGAGCGCAGCCTGTCCGGCACTACAGGTTATTATCTGGCTTACCCGGAAGAGCATGCAAGCTTCGCGCCCCTCACCGCATTCAGGCAATGGCTGCTGGAAGTGGCCGGCAAGCCCTGAACTCTGGCGCCCGTTACACTTACTGGCGGATGCCGGTATATTGCGCAGAACTTACCAGCCATTTGTCGGCAATCTTGCATACGACATAGACCACGCGCAGTGCCCGCTCCGTGGTTTTTCCTTCCTTGTCGGTGAACTTGCTGGGCCAGCGGGCAACCACAATAATGGTGGAGTCTCCATAGGTCCTCGCGCTGATCTGATCCAGCTCCATGACCTGCACCGGTGCCTGCGCGGCCCTGGCTTTTTGCTCTGGGCCATAAAACGTCAATACTTTTGCCCTCGCATCCACTTCGCCTATCGGTGAAATTTCCACATAATCGGCTGCGAGGATGGCATCCATCGCCACTGGATCAAAGTTTTTCTGCGCTGCAGCCAGTTGTTGAACTGCTGCGACACCCAAATTTGCCACATTTGCCGAATTTACCGCATCTGCCACACTGGCAGCAGCAAAGGCGGATGCAGAACCAAAAGCCAGGTTGGCGGTGAAAAAACAGGCCGCTGCAATCAGTAGCAAGGGGCGTTGGCGCATGAAAGACTCCTATGAAGTTGATCGCTCAGCGGCGATAATCCGTTTAAGAACCTTGCCAGCTATGAAAGTTCCCCGGAGCCGGATTTATTCTTGACCCCGGCCAGCAGCGCAAGACCGCTCAGCACCAGCAAACCCGTCAGCAGGTAGAGTGCACCATCCATGCTACCGGTCTGCACCTTGATCTGCCCTATCACCCAAGGACTGACGATGCCGCTGGTGATGCCTACGCTGCTGATCAATGCAATACCGCCGGCTGCCGCATTTCCAGACAGGTAGCTTGGAGGTACCGCCCAGAAAATAGGCAAGGCGGCAAAAATCAGGACAGCCGCCAGCGACAATATCCCTAGCATCAGCGGCAGGCTGGGCAAATGCAAGGTCAGCAGCGACATGGCAATTGCTCCACCTATCGTGCAGAAAGCGAAATGCTTGCGCCGCTCCGCCCTGCGGTCGGAATGGCGGGCTATCAGGATCACCCCTATCGCGCCTATTGCATTCGGAATGGCGGTATACAAGCTGATCTCCACCACATCCTTGACACCGAAGTCCCGGATCATCAAAGGCATCCAGAAGTTCAGCGTCAGCGAAGCACAGGTCAGGGCAAAGTAGATAAAGGCAAACAGATACACCTTGGGATTGCGCAATGCATCGCCAAAGGAATGATTACTATGCGTTTTTGATCCAGCCCCATCACGTTCCAGAGCGGCACCAAGCTCCGTCTTTTCGCTCTCGCTGAGCCAGGCAGCTTTGGACGGATTATCGTCAAGGTAAAAATGTGCAATGAATCCCAGGATAATCGCCGGAGCGCCCTCAATTGCAAACATCCATTGCCAGCCATACATGCCGGCAACGCCTGCCATGTCCCGCATGATCCAGCCGGATATCAAGCCGCCCAGTACCCCGGCAATCGCCACACCGGCAAAGAAGACCGACATCACCGCCGCCCGCCGCGTGGCAGGAAACCAGTAGGTCAGGTACAGCACAATGCCGGGAAAGAAGCCAGCTTCAAACACGCCCAGCATGAAACGCAGCGCATAAAACTGGTAAGGCGTAGACACCAGCATCATGCCTACCGATGCGATGCCCCACAGCAGCATGATGCGCACAAAAGTTTTTCGTGCGCCAAATTTTGCCAGCAGCAGGTTGCTAGGTACCTCGCAAACGACATAACCGATATAGAACACCGCCGCCCCCAGGCCATACATCGCATCGCTAAAGCCCAGATCATGCTTCATCTGCAGTTGCGCAAAGCCAATATTGATACGATCCAGGAAGGATACGACATAGCACAGGAAAAGAAACGGGATAATGCGCCAGGCGATCTTGCTATACAGCCCGGCGTTATCTTCCTCTGCGACCAGGGTGGAACTGCCGGATTGATCAAGGCCGTTTGCTGCAACGGATGTACTGCTCATGGTGTCTCGCTCCAAAATTGCGTATTGCCGGAACCATTCCGGCCACTGATTTGCGGCATCTGATGTGCCTTGCGGGATGCGGGCAAGCAGCCTCCCTGGCGCTAATCCGCGGATAGCGCTCTTGGTGAACAATCTTATTTAAATGGGTCTATCGCCAGAAATTCCGGCAAGAGTTTTTTAGCCGGAGGGCGTTGTTGCTTCTAGTGCTTCTACCGTCGCGGCGCGAGCAAGGTCCATAGCCTGCTTCAAGGTGGCAAAGTCGCCAATATGATTGGCGAGCAAGAGTATCAGTTGCGCATTCACAGACTGGCTTTGCGCATCATCCAGGCCCTGATGCATGTCTATCAAAGCTTCATAGAAATCGTCGGGACGGGTCAGATTGGCTTGGGTATTGAGTGTCATATTCTTACCTAACAGGTAAATGCAGGCCAAGAGCCCGGCTCAATGCCTGCTGTACTTTGGCATTATCGAGGGCCCGCCAGCGGGCAACAACGTGCTGATCGGGCCTGATCAGGTAGCAGGTATCTGGCTGCGCGTCGTAGCGCTTGGCGGCGATGCCGTCGGCGTCATGCAGCAGGGTCAAGCCAGGCAAAGAAGCAGGCACACCTTCAACTGGATCGCTGCTAACCAGCACAATCTTGACCGGCGCTGGTGCGGCAACCATGAGCTGCTGCATCTTATCCAGCGCAGCATGCAAACCCTTGACATCACAAAAGACCAGCACAGTGAATTGCTGGCCCAATTGCGGCAGCAGCCAGCATTCCGAGCCTGCCGAGCTGCCGTCCGGCAAGGATGCCAGCGGAGCGTCCAAACAAGAGGCACCCGGCACCATCTGGCCTCCAAAGGCATCCTCGTCCGGCGTATTCAGCGCAGAATCATGCAGCACTGCCGGCACCGATAAGCGCCCGCTGTTGACCAGTTGCCGCGCAAAAGGATGCTGTGCAGCCAGCCTCAGTGTGGCATCGCGAAACATGCGGCTGACATTGCTTTTGGGCGTGATGAAATCGGTGGAGCGGGTGGAATTGCGGATGTTTTCATCGGCTGCATATTCGCGTTCTTGCGCATAGCTGTCCAGCAGGTTATCCGGCGCTTGCCCTTTGAGCACGGCCGCCAGTTTCCATGCAAGGTTTTCTGCGTCCTGTATGCCACTATTAGCGCCACGCGCGCCAAACGGAGAGACGCCATGCGCAGAATCGCCGGCGAACAGCACACCTCCATGCCGGAAAGCATCCATGCGCAGGCAAGAAAAAGTATACACGCTGACCCATTCCAACTGGAATTGCACATCCCTTCCGAGCAGTGCCTGCACCCTGGGTATGACACGCTCAGGCGTTTTTTCCAATACCGGATCTGCATCCCAGCCCAACTGAAAATCGATGCGCCAGACATTATCGGGCTGCTTGTGCAGCAGTACCGATTGATTCGGATGAAAGGGAGGATCGAACCAGAACCAGCGTTCCGTAGGAAATTCCGCCTCCATTTTCACATCGGCGATCAGGAAGCGGTCTTTGAAGGTGCGCCCCTTGCTGTCCAGCCCCATCAGCTTGCGTATGGGGCTGCGCGAGCCGTCTGCCGCAATCACATAGCGGCCTTGCAGGCAATACTCACCGTCGGGAGTTTCTATTGTCAGCTTGACGCCATCGGCGCTCTGCTGCAGGCCAACTACCTTGTTCTTCCATCGGATGTCGATATTGGGCAGTTCGCGCGCCCTGTCCAGCAGGAAGCCTTCCACATAGTATTGCTGCAGATTGATGAAAGCGGGCCACTGGTGCCCGCTTTCAGGCATCAAGTCAAAGCTGTACACCATCTGCTCCTGCAGGAAGACCTTGCCGACGTTCCAGCGCACGCCCTTGTCCACCATGGGCTGACCGCAACCGAGGCGATCAAAGATATCCAGCGAACGCTTGGAAAAGCAAATTGCCCGCGAACCGCTGGACAAGGTGCAGTCATCATCCACCAGCACAACGCTGATGCCCTGCTGCGCCAGATCAATTGCGGCTGCCAGGCCGACCGGCCCGGCGCCGACGACGATCACCGGATGCAGCCCGGCACTATGCCCAGCCTGCTGCTCTGGGCACGGCCGGTATTCAAAGCTCAGAGATTGATAATCTGTGCTCATGCTATTGTCTCCTCCCTGCTACATTCCGATGTTGCGGCTGATTTTATTTTTATAGTGGCCAGATAAGCTGGTGCGGCATTGCCTTCGTGGATCAATCCAATTAGTCCTGCAAAGCCGCCCACATGTCCTGGTCCCGCTGCGCGGTCCAGATGCGCGGATGCTTGATGCCGCTGGCCTCATCATAGGCACGGGATACATCAAAAGGCAGGCAGTGCTCATAAATGAAGACATGGCCGAACTTGGGATCCATTGCCTTGCGGGTGTGCGCCATCGCGCCTTTCAAATCCAGTTGCTGCGCTACCGCCTCACGCCCCTGTTGCAGCAAGGTGGTCACGAAGTCACGCGTGTAATCCAATCCCTTGTTGACCTCGTCCGGATTCAACAAGGCTGGACCACGTCCCGGTACGAGCTTGTCTGCTTTCAGTGCACGCAAGGCTTCCAGCGTAGCCGGCCATTGCTCCAACTGGGCATCGCCGCAATAACAGGCGGCATCGTATTCAACCAGATCACCGGAAAACAGCACTTTCTGCGAAGGAATCCACACTACCGTATCGCCCTTGGTATGGCCGGAGCCCAGATGCATGATCTTCACCTCCAACTTGCCGAGGAATAGCGTGATTTCTTTTTCAAATACCAGCGTGGGCCAGGTCAGGCCGGGAACCGTCTCCACACCGGCGAACAGGCGCGGGAAGCGTTCTATCTCAGACTTCATATCCGCTTCTCCACGCTCGACAATCATTTCATAGGTGCCGCGGCTGGCGATTACCTGCTGCGCGCCTTCTTCGAAATAGGCAGATGCGCCGAGTACGCGGACTGCATGATAGTGCGACAGCACGACGTGCTTGATAGGCTTGTCGGTGACGGTGCGTATCCTGGCGATCAGGTCTTGCGCCATCGCGGGCGTGGCGGTGGTGTCAACAATCAGTACGCTGTCATCGCCGATGATTACACCGGAATTAGGATCTCCCTCCGCCGTATAGGCCCAGGCATTTTCCGATAATTGGATGAAGCTGATTTTTTTCTGTTCCAGATCTGCCTGGGATGCAAATGCCTTGGCCATGCTGCTCTCCTGATTATAAGGAGGCACGCATGCCTCCATGTCAATTTGATCGAGGCTGTAATCAGTACTCGATATGGTGAACACATCATAATCCCTCGTTTTTACATTTGTCAATGACAAATTAATTTGACTATGTATAATTTATTTTTGAGCTAAGCATAAACAGCTTAGGCGTACACTTGCCTTTCCGTTATCATGTCGCCTTGAAATACAATCCCCTGTAACAGCAATTACACAGTGACATTGCCCGTGAGCAAACCCAAAGTTCAAGATCCAACACCGGATACCGGCAAGGAAAAGCAGCAGCGCGGCATCCAGAGCGTGGAGGTCAGCGGCCGACTGCTACAAGCACTGGCGAACGCGCGTACGCCTCTGGGCCTGAGCGAGCTGGCCGCCGCAGCAGCGCTGACGCCCGCGCAGGCTTTTACCTACCTGGTCAGCCTGGTGAAGCTGGGCTTGATCAAGCGGGATTATTTGTCCGGCAATTACGAACCTGGCCCACTCTCACTGCGTCTGGGCCTGATGCACCTGGAACACCAGGTGGCTTACCGCATTGCCATTCCTTATGCAGCGCAGCTGGCGGAAAGCCTGGGGCATAGCGTGGCGATCTGTACCCCCGGCCCGCAAGGACCAACCATCGTTCGTTATGAGCACGGCGGCTTTCCGCTGCATGTGAACCTGCACATAGGAACAGTCATGTCTTTGCCGCTGACTGCCACCGGCCGCGTTTTCTGCGCGTATTCGGAACCGGAAACCCTGAGGCAAATGCTTGGACAGCAATCCGGCAATCGCACTACACACCCTTCGCACCCTACGCCAGTTCACGCCGCGCAAGTGCCGGATGCACATTTCCAAAAAAATCTGGCGGTGATACGAGAACAGGGAATGGAACGCGGCATCAATGCTCCCAGCCCCGGCATCAGCAGCCTGTGCGCTCCGGTGTTCGATGACAAGCAGATTTTGTGCATGACATTGACGGTCATTGGCTCCTCCGGCGACATCAATGTTGACTGGAATGGCAGCACCGCGCTGGCGTTGAAGAATGCAGCCCATGCCATCAGTGGCATGCTCACCGCACAAACCGGAGCCGCCACATGAGCGAAGACATGGCATCCGCGGAGCCCAAACCACAGCGCGGCATACTTTCACTGGACAGCAGCGGACTCATCCTGAGCGTGCTGGTGGCGGCCGGCCGACCTCTATCGCTAAAAGACGTGGCCAGAGCGGCCGACATGCCTACCGCGAAGGCATTTCCACACCTGGTGAGCCTGCTAAAAACCGGCGTGCTCAGCCGTGACGCCGATGGCTGCTTTGGACCCGGCCCGTTGAGCCTGCAACTGGGCCTGACTGCGCTGCAGCGCTTGTCGCCGACGCGCGAAGCGGAGCAGGATATATTGCAAATGTCCCGGGAAACAGGAATGAGCGTGGCAATGGCGGTGCTGGGCCCTTTGGGCCCTACCATCATGCGGCTGGAAGAATCTGCCAGGCCGCAGCACATCAGCCTGCGCCTGGGCACTGTGATGTCCATGGTACATACGGCGATAGGCCGGGTATTTGCGGCCCATGTTGCCGAAGACGTGCTGCAAGACTTGCTGGCACAGGATGCGATCAGAATGGCGGGTGCGGAATTAAGCGATGCGGCAATGGCAGACTACAAGCTGCAGTTAAAGAAAATCGCGGAAACGGGGATAGACACTGCGCTGGATGCGCCCGTCCCAGGCATACATACTCTGGCAGCGCCGGTATTTGATCATACCGGCAGCATCTGCATGGTGATTGCGCTGATAGGCTCTGCCGGGAGCTTCGATACCAGTTATGAGGGAAAGAGCGCCCATAGCCTGCAAAACGCAGTTCAAGGATTGTCGCTGCGCCTGGGGTATGCAGGTATTGCACCAACGAGAGAAAGTGCCGGGGTACGGGCATGAGTTCCAGCGCAGAATTTACTGCCTATATCAAGGAAAAATTTGAAATTCTGGGAGACGTGAGTTTTTCCCGTTTCTTTGGAGGCATAGGCATCTCTTATAGCGAGGTGCAGTTTGCGATGGTCATGGGAAATACACTGTATTTCTGCGTCGACGATAGCAACCGTGACGCATATGTCGAAACCGGGATGCAGCCGTTTTCCTATGCGACCAGGAAAAAAACTATCCTGGTCAGCAAATACTATTCAGTGCCGGAAGAAGTCCTGGATAATCCCGGCACCTTGCGGGAGTGGGCACAGGCAGCAATCAAGGCAGCCCACGCCAAATCAAAAAAGAAACACTAAACCACTAGGTTTCAAGATATATCCTGAAGCCGCGCATTGGCCTTGGTCAGGTAAAACCACTCTTCCCCGGCCTGCGCATTTGCATCCGGAAAAATAATGCGGCCATCGATCTCTGCAACAACAGGCGTGCCATCATGGCGCGTGCCAATAAGGTCGCCTTTTTTTAGCACATCAAAACTGGACCAGGCGCGGCTGAAGCTATCATCCCTATGCGTTTTGTCCACCACATCGTAAATGCGTAAAGCTTCCATATCCCGGACCGGTGCTGGATCGCCGCCGGCAATCAGCCCCAGGTGCGCCAGCGTATTGATGATGGCTCGGTAGGCAACCTCGGGCGCATGCGGATCCTGGTGCTGGCCACATTCCAGCGTCATCGCGTAGCCGCCGACTGAGCGCATGTATTCTGTGGTGCCGACGCCAAACAGCGGATCCGCATTCAGCAATTGCGCTGCATCGGCCTTTCCGCTCAGGCTGGCAAGATACTGCTTGCGCCGCTCCACGCCGCGCGCATAGGTGCTAAGCCAGCCGTCGACAAAACGGCTCACACCCAGTCGCAGCGCCATGGCTTTCTCTTCTGCCGCAAAGTGGAAAGGTTCGATGGCACCGTCATTGTTTTCCGGCCCGACCATGACAAATGCTTCCCCCTCGCCGCGGAAAGAATGCAAATCCAGCAAAACCTCGTGCTGCGCCATCAACGGGCATAGCCAGTTGGCGACATAATCTTCAAATTCCCTGGGCTGGTCTGTCGGTTGCAGTTTGCGATTCAGGTTACGGTCGCCGCTGCGCTCACCGCGCTGGTAGGCCAGCGGATTGGCAATCGGCACAAAGGTCACCGTACCGGCGATGATACTCAGAGTGCCGGCTTCTATTTCCTCTATGACCCGGCGTATGCCTTTAGTGCCGCAGGTTTCATTGCCATGCACGGCGCCAGTGACCAGCAGGCGCGGCCCGGCATGCGGCGAGGAATAAGAAGTGCTTTTAAAAAGAAGTGAGGGAATTTCTGACGAAGACATATCGCTACCTTGAAGCTTGCCAAGTATTTAAAAACTGTAAGGGACCGTCGCGCCGGCAAATAAACAAGTGAATGAGAAAAACTAGCTTTTCTTGCGGCCAAAATCCGGATTTACCTTGATCATCGCCGTGATACCCAGGCTGGGTATCGCCGCAATGCATATCCACACGAAAAAGTGTGCGTAGCCTAGCTGGGCCTGTATCCAGCCGCTGAACATGCCAGGCAACATCATGCCCAGCGCCATAAAGCCGCTGCAAATCGCATAGTGGGCAGTCTTGTGCTCACCGTCAGCGACCATGATCATGTACATGATAAACGCTGTAAAACCAAAACCATAGCCTAATTGTTCTATCGCCACTGCTGCCGCTACCACATAGATATTCTGCGGCTGCATAAAGGCCAGGTAAACATACGCCAGATGCGGCACATTGATCGCCAGTGCCATAGGCCATAGCCAACGCTTCAGGCCATGCCTGGAAACCAGGTAGCCGCTGACCAGGCCGCCCACTGTCAGCGATAACATGCCTATCGTGCCATATACGACACCGACTGCTTGCGTAGACAAACCCAGCCCGCCCTTGTCAATGCCATCCAATAAAAACGGCGGCGCCATCTTGACCAGCTGCGACTCCCCAAAACGATACAGCAGCAGGAAGCTGAGCGTCAGCACGACGTTTTCCTTTTGCAGGAATTTGGCAAAAATGGAAAAGAAGGTTTTGACTACATGGCCGGACTCGCCGCGCGGCTGATCGCTGTCCGGGCGAGGCAGCACCAGCTTGTGATACACAAACAGCGAAAGAAACATGGCAGACAGCACAAAAAATACGACTGACCATGCAAAAGCCGGCTTGCCAGTCAAATCTGTCAGATAGCCGGCAAGATAAACCAGCGCGCCCTGCCCGGTAATCATGGACATGCGAAAAAACATGCTGCGGATGCCGACATAGGCGGCTTGCTGGTGCTGTTCCAGCGCCAGCATGTAGAATCCATCCGAGCTGATGTCATGCGTCGCTGCGCCAAAGGCAAGCAGCCAGAAGCCTGCTAGCGTCAACTGAAAATAATTGGGCATGGGTATCGTCAGCGCCACCAGACCAAAGAGCACACCGATCAGCAGCTCCAGCCCTATGATCCACAAGCGCTTGGTCTTGAACATGTCGACAAACGGCGACCACAAGGGCTTGATCACAAACGGCAGATAGAGCCAACTGGTATACAAGGCAATATCCGCGTTGGATACACCCATTTTTTTGTACATGATGACAGACATGGTCATCACGATCACATAGGGTATGCCCTGGCTAAAATACAAGGAAGGTATCCAGCGCCAAAGCTTGTCTGATTCTGCTGCGGTTTTGTCCATGCCTGGGTGGTGGATGCTCAGTAAATACGCGGTAACACGCGGTGAATGCCCAATGAATTAATTATCTTCCCAGCAAAATTCGGGCAAGGCGACTGAAATTTTGCCTCGGGCACATATAAAAAAGTTATAGTCTGGCGGGTTTTGAGTAATGCTGCGGGAAAAAGTTCTTATTTAAGTTCTTATTTAATTTATGACTATCCCGCTTTCTTTCCGTATGACGCAAGGCCATCCGGGAAAGGTATTCCAAAAAGACATACTATCGTCTTATCTTTTCATTGGCAGACAGCCAACCCGAATCATATGATAAAAACCGCCTCAGATTATCGTTTCCGTACATCTGTAGGTGAAGCGCCTGCCCAGACCGCAAGCGTCAGTATTGCAACCTTACCAATGCAAAGCAATCAATGACAGTAGCCTCGAATCCCGACGCAAGCCTGAATAGCCCTGCCAGAGCCGGCGGCGAACTTGGCCTGGGTATTGATGCCGGGGGAACTCAAACACGCTGGGCACTCGCCAACGATGCAGGACAAATCATTGCGGACGGCTTTGTCGGCGGCATTACTGCCTTGCAGATAGCCACGGCAGATGGACTCCTAACTCTGCAGGATACGCTGCAGGCGTTGGCAAGTGCAGCGGCCGTACATGGATCTCCTGCGAGAGTGCGCGTTGGCCTGACAGGTTTTGGCGGCCAGAGCGAAGTCGCCGACGAATTGCGACGCTTGATGGCGCGGCCTTTTGGCCTGCTACCGCAGGACATCATACTCAGCAACGACATAGAATTGGCTTACCTGGACAATTTCCGGCCTGGCGAGGGTTATCTGGTGTATTCAGGCACCGGTTCCATCGCGGCATATATTGAGAAAAACGGCAGTTTTCATCGCGCCGGTGGGCATGGCGGGGTATTGGATGATGCCGGCGGCGGATTCTGGATCGCCCGCGAAGCCTTACGGCATATATGGCGCAGCGAAGATGAGCGTCCAGGCAGCTGGCGCCAATCGACCTTGGCGCTCAAGGTGTTTGAATACATAGGCGGAAATGACTGGTCTTCATCGCGCGCATTCATTTATAACGGCACGCGTGGCCAGGTGGGCATGCTGGCATTGGCGGTGGCAGCCGCGGCGGACAGCGACCCGGTTGCTTTCGGCATACTGAAGGAAGCCGGCCGCGAACTCGCCAGGCTGGCGGTGGCCCTATGCGGCCGCTATGGTATCAAGCCCATCATTCTGGCTGGGCGCGTACAGGAACTTCATCCTATCATTGCTCAAAGCATGCGCAACAGCCTGCCTGCCGACTACAGCCTGCGGCAAAGCAGCAGCCAGGCGCATTTTGCAGCCGCCCGGATGGCATCCAACTATGGGATGCGTAAATGATGTACAACCGCTGTTCCTTTTTTCATAATCAAGCATAATCTCCCCCACATATTCACGCGATGAAAAAACTTCTTGCTTTGCTTGCCATGACGACCCTTTTTGCCGGCTGCGCCACCCCGCTGAACATCGACAGAACCTATGCCGGCAAAATGCAGGACAGCCGCGCACGCTTCCTCGTCATCCACTACACGGTGTCCAATTTGCAGCGTTCCATCGAATTACTGACAGGCGACAATGTCAGCGTGCATTATCTGGTGACTGATGAGGCGCAGCCGCGCATCTATGGCATGGTGGATGAAAACAAGCGCGCCTGGCATGCAGGCAAGAGTGAATGGAAAGACTACAAGAGCCTGGGAGCCAGTTCCATCGGCATAGAAATAGTCAACCCGGGCTACACAGATACGCCACAAGGCCGCGTCTATGCGCCCTTCCCTCAAAAACAGATCGATGTGCTGCTGCCACTAATCAAGGACATTGTTGCCCGCAACCAGATCGCTCCTGAAAATATTTTGGGACATAGCGACATCGCGCCGCAACGCAAGCAAGACCCGGGACCGATGTTCCCCTGGAAGCAGTTGGCAGACGCCGGCCTGATTGTCTGGCCAAATGCAGAACAGGTGAAATTGAAGCAAGCCTCGTATGAGAGCCAGGTGCCTGATGCTGCCTGGTTCCAGAAAAAACTGCATGCGCACGGCTACACCGTGCCGCAAAGCGGCCAACTGGATACGGAAACGCAAACTGTGATCGGCGCCTTCCAGATGAAGTACCGTCCGGCCAACATCGATGGCAAACCGGATGCGGAAACCGCAGCAATACTGGAGGTGCTGACCAGCACGCCATCCACCATAGTTACGCCGTTCCTGGAACAGGCAGCTCAGATTAAAAAATAAGGAAAAAAAATGAAATTATTGAGAGTGGCGTCATGGATAGCTTTAGCGAGTACCATTGCTATTTTAAGCGGCTGTGCAACCGGCGTGCGGCTGGATACCAGCAAGACTGCGATAAGCCAGGAAAGCCGGGTCAAATTCCTGATCATTCACTATACAGCACTGGATATGCCGACCTCCTTGCGCGTGCTGACCCAGCAGGAAGTCAGCGCGCATTACCTGGTTGGAGATGACAACCCGACCACGATCTACCGCCTGGTAGATGAAAGCCAGACTGCTTACCAAGCGGGCTTAAGCGATTGGAAAGGCTTCAGCCGTCTAAATCCAAGCTCCATAGGCATAGAAATTGTGAACCTGGGCTACCAGGATGGTCCTAATGGACGCAGCTACCAACCCTTCCCGCAGTACCAGATAGATAAGCTGATTCCCTTGATCAAGGACATCGTGGCGCGGCATAAAATCAAGCCGGAAAATATCCTGGGCCACCAGGAAATTGCGCCGCAGCGCAAGCCTGACCCCGGCCCCTTATTTCCGTGGAAGCAGTTGGCAGATGCAGGCCTGATCCCCTGGCCTTACGCAGACCAGGTCGCTACATTGCAAGCTGGCTATGAGCAGCAATTGCCGGATATTACATGGTTCCAGAAGAAGCTGGCCCAGCATGGCTACTTGACGCCGCAAACAGGCGTGCTGGATGATGCTACCCGCAATGTGCTGATCGCCTTCCAGGCCCGCTACCGGCCTGCCAAATTCGACGGCCACCCAGACGCCGAATCTGCGGCGATCTTGCAGGTACTGACGACAACCGCCAAAACCATCAATAAACAACAATGAATTCGGCACTGGCACAATTAGGCATAGGGCAAGCGCTGCTGGATGCGCGCGGATTTATTGCACAGGAAGAAGCAAGCGATTTGCAGGTCGCAGAGATTGGCGAAGATGGCAGGGAGTTTTTGCTGACACCTGCAACCACTACCGCGTGGCATAGCATGAAGATCGCCGCACAGCAGGACGGCATAGTCCTGCTGCTGGTATCCGCATACAGAAGCGTGCAAAGACAGATTGAAATCGTCCAGGCCAAGCTGGATGCCGGCCAGCAGATAGCGGATATATTGACTATCGTTGCGCCGCCAGGCTACAGCGAACATCATACCGGCCGCGCCATTGACATCGGCAGCGATGAAGATACGCCAGAGCTGGAAGTAGAGTTTGAAACCACTGCCGCATTTGCATGGCTGACACAGCATGCAAATGCTTTCGGTTTTTCCATGTCCTACCCAAAGGGAAATTCCTCAGGCTATCAATATGAGCCTTGGCACTGGTGCTTCACAAATACAGCAGATCCAGCCTAAGCAACTTATACCAAGCAATTTATACATCAGCAAGGTGCAGGCACATCCTACAAAGGAAACTTTCGCACAACGGCGCTCACCACGCCCCAGATCTGGGGATCGTCGGCTTTTTTGCAGATTACCGTATCTACATCGGGGTGCTCCGACTTTAGCACAAGCATGCCGTGTGAACTGTACAGGCGCATCAATACATATTCGCTATGCAGGATAGCAATCACCATCTGGCCATTTTCCGCATGCAGCGAACGGTCCACCAGCAATTTGTCGCCCTCACAAATACCGGAACTGGACCAGCTATCATCCTGCACATCGAAGAAAAAAGACGATCCTTTATTCGGAACGACATAGTTGTTCAGGTCCAGCGTGGTTTCCGCATAGCCGGAGACCAATGGAGAAAAGTCCGGCGGCAGGCTGCGGCTCAGTTCCGGCAAACGGCATAAGGGGGAACTGGGATCAGGCACGAGCGGATCCTGATTCAGCGTCTTGGTGATGGCTTGAGTGAGAGAAAAAGCTCGGGCTGTTTGCATATTGACCATGTTGGCACCTCGTTATACTGTATTTATATACAGTATATCGTAAACTTCGGCGTGCTCAAGAGCTTCTCGCTTTTTAATCAAAGCCCCTCCAAATCCTATTTTTAAAATTTGCCTGCAGGAAAGCCTGATTGGATGTAAGCTATTGATATATAAGAGAGTTTCATTTATTTTTCAGCAATTTTTTGCGAAGAACAGGATCATCGTGTCTATCTCAGCACTCAGTAGCGGTCTTTCCGGCCTGCAAGCATTCCAGCGCGGACTGGATACCTCCGCCAACAACATTGCCAATGCACAGACCAACGGCTACAAACCCCAGCAGGCGTCCTTCAAGGAAGGCAGCAACGGTGGGGTAAACGCCGTCGTCAGCGGAAACGGTAGCAACGGCACCTCGACAACATCCACCGAAGCCAGCGGAACGGATCTTGCGACAGAAACAGTCAATTCACTTGTCTATAAGGCGGGATTTGATGCTTCAGCAAAGGTGGTCAGGACTGCCGATCAGACACTGGGAACCCTGATCGACATCCAGGCCTAAGCTACCAAGGAGGACTATTTTGAGTCTTCCAGGTACATGCCATTAAGGCGTATGAATTGCTGGGTCGCGCGGCAGTTGGCTACGATGGTGGAGGCGTAAATTTTTTTGGCCAAACCGTATTAGCGATTTTTCCGGCTACGGCATGAGAGGTTTCCATACCCACATGCAGCCCTGCATTGAACAGCGCTCCATCCAGTGTTTTTTCAAGAGTGGGCGCGTATTCTTGCGCCTGCTTTTCAAAACCACCGTCACTCAGAATTTTGCTCGCTATAGTGTCACTGCTTGCGGTCTGAACTGCGCCTACGACACCCGATTTAGCCGCAGCGGTCGCTCCCGTCTTGGCCAGTGTCTTGACGCCCTGTCCAAATAGCACTTTACCCATAGGCAGCAGTTGCGCTCCTGCCTGCAGGAACCCTTCTGCCGCGCCGGCCTTGTCTGCCGTCGCCTTGTCCACACCGGCATCCTGCAGCATCTGTGAGCGCGCCGTACCTTCGGCAACACCGGTGACAATCGGTGCCGCCGCCGCTAAGGGTGCGTAGGCTAAACCGGATGTCACCATGCCAGTCCAGCGTGTCGGCGCCTCGGCATTACCGCCCTGTTGCAGCAACGCTCCACGCTTGGAATATAGTGCACGATCGTCATCAGACATCTTGCCAGGAACCCAGTCCGGCATGGCGTCACTTAACGCCACCGCGGACTTGTCTATTGCACCGAGGATTTTTTTGCCGGTGGACTGCACGCCAGCAATTGCGTCGTCAATCAGCCCTCGCTGCGGCTGCGTGGAGAAATTCTCTGTATCAGCTACAGGCTCGGGACTGATGTAACCATCAAGTTCAAGTGATTGTCCTCGCCGTGCGAACAATGTTTTCACTTTTACAGGGTTTATCAGAAACCGGGCCTACCCTACACTTGCGTCACTGAAAAGAAACCGAGATAACCGCTGCAGCGGTGAAATCAGAAATATCTATTACCAACCTTAACTATGGAGGGGCATATGAAAGCACTCATTGAACGTCAGCTATATAAACCCTCTATGGTGATGCCCATGTTGAGTTTAATGCAATTGATGGTTTCGCTCGATTTCAATATGAGCCAGGTCACTCTTGTTGCACTGGCCAGAGGTATGCGCTGCGCACGCCATAAGCTATCCCGTACTGGCAATTGCTAAGCACTGCTGCACCCATTTCTGAAAAAGAGTGAGCATTTAGCACGCCAGTGCCCTTTGTTGCACTCAAAACAACTCAACACTGAAAGAGAATTCAAGCCGGCCTTCCTGTTGGCCCAGCTTGTTTTTGCCCTTCATCATCAGCAGGCAATCCCGCTACCCGCGAGCGGTCATCTTCATTTGGTTCGAGTTCATGCTGCGTAGGTTGCGGGCGCTCCTTCGGATGTGACTGATTTTTTTTGACGCGTCCAGATACTCCTGGGAGATCAGATGTATTTTTATGCGTAGCCATAATAAGTCTCCAACAACATGCGCGAACAATCGCCTACTTGGGTGGAACCGGATCCAATTTATCCAGCGCCATATCAGGTTCGTCTCTATTAAGCGAAGCTTCCCGCTCCGTAGCAACAGAGTCTTCATTCAAACCTTGCACGTCCTGCTCAAGCTTAGCTTTATCAAAATCCGCAATCAGCGCCTCATCTTCCAGCGTAGAAGGAACGGACATTTCCTCGCCGGCGACCAATGAATCAGACATGCGTCCATTTGTGGGCGCTTCAGTATTTTTCTTCTCTTTTGATTTCAACATGATAGATAGCTCCTTGTCTCTACATGAGCAAGATGCTAGCGGTTGTCCTTTGCAAGGTCTGTACGCAAACGCACTATGCGCCTGACATCAAAGCTCAGATCGGTTCCTGGCTACCAACATCAGGAGGCAATTTTTTTCCCACATCGCGGCTAAAACGTTTTGCACTCGCAGTCTCTGCTGCTTTTTCAGCAGGGGCACTGCCATCCTTTTGCGCTGGCCGGATGGGGGCGCTTTTTTGAGCTTCGGCGTCGACGGTTTTTGTGGCCAGCGATGAATCCTGCTCTTTAACTATTTCCGGATTGATAGTGTGTATAGTCATGAACTACTCCAAGATAGAGGTATGAGGCATCACGATAATAGACGGCCTGAAATCCGTCTGTGAAACAACACACATACCATTACGCTCGAAACAAAGGTTTCACTAGAATCTCGTCTCTCGCGCAGCCCGTAGAAAACTATCTAGTATAGGTGTGCAATCCAGCAGATCCTGGCTGCCAGCGCGGTGAAACTCTGGATGCCATTGCAGCCCCATCACAAAGCTGGCTTTTTTGTAGCGAATTGCCTCAACGATTTGATCAGTGTGCGATACCGCCTCCACCACAAGATCTCGCCCCAGGGTTTTTACGGCCTGATGATGAATGGAATTGACCAATGCAACAGGTTTTGATGCAAACATCTTTCCAAGTGTAGATCCCTTCGTAAACTGGACCTCATGGTAATTCCTGTCATACATATCATTCACATGTGAAATCGCGGCAGGCACATTGCTGGCGATATCCTGATACAAGGTGCCGCCAAAACCGACGTTGATCAGCTGGCATCCGCGGCAAATGCCCAAAACCGGTTTATCCGCTTCAATAAATTCATGCAATAACTCCAGTTCATACATGTCACGTGCACGGTCGCCATTCCATTCTGGCCGCGTTACTGCCTCAGCATAACTTTGAGGGGATACATCAGCCCCGCCCTGCAGCACAAGGCCGTCAAGGTGCTTCGCATAGTCACGCAAGCGGATGTTACTGGGGTGGAGCAAACCATTAGTATTCACCGTAGGTATCATGAATACCAGCACATCTCGCGACATGACCCATTGCGCAATCGACTCTTCCAGGTATTGCAAGGTCTTGCTGCGTAAGCCTGTGCCGTCGGCCTCCGGATGAAAGATGCGAGCAGACACGCCTATCTTCAGGGTTCGCTGCGTCATGCGTCGCAACGCCTTGTCCGACATCGCCTTGAAGCGTGCCGACAACAATTTCAAGGTATGTGTCCAGGGAGATTCGTCCATCGCCTGGTACGCCGGCAGGCCCTGGCTACGTTCGGGTTTGGACTCCGGTTCGGCTTCAATCGAGGCATTTGCAACAAGAGGCTCCGACGGAACTCGCGCTATCGCTGCCGGATCTGCTGGAATCGCTTTTTGTTCCCCTGTATCGGCTCGCGCCGGCGGTAAAGGATCATCAGTTGACATAATTTTCTTTCTATAGACACGCCTATTGCGTTGCCATCCACATCTGGCTTTGCTGCCGCACCACTTCACTCAAGGAGCCGCCCTTGCCATAGGTATCTCGCAGCCAGTCAGCATCAGACTGGCGCTCCAGCAGCCGGTTGGTCAGCAATCTCAGAGCGTCAGCGGTACCCAGTTCCTGCGCAGTTTCGGTCAGCATCATCAGGGTTTGCAGAATGTCTTCCTTGATCGTCACCTGGGAATTTTCTCCCAAAGGATTGATCACGTTTCCCTTCAATCCGAAACGGCAAGACTGGAATCGGTTATAGGTGTATGTCAGATAAACATCCTGGTTCGGCATCAGCTCCCTATGGTCCAGCAGATACTTGCACAGTGTCTGTGCGTAGGCAGCCAAAGCCACCGCAGTTTCTATCTCCAGCGGCGTGTCGCACACCCGTATTTCTATCGTGCCGTACTCTGGCTTGGGCCGTATATCCCAATAAAAGTCCTTCATGCTGGCGACAATGCCGAGATCCTTCATCGTCTGAAAATACCGGTTGAACCCCTCCCAATCACTAACAAATGGCATATATCCACTCAGCGGAAAGGCATTAATGCTGGTCAATCGTGACGATTGAAAACTGGTATCCACGCCCTGATAAAACGGCGACGATGCAGATAGTGCGATGAAGTGTGGGATATAGCGCGCCAGCAAGTGCACCAGCCGTATCCCTTCATCTCCATTCACACAACCGATATGAATATGCTGACCATATACGGTAAATTGCTTGGCCAGGTAGCCATATAGCTCAGATACCAATGCATAGCGTTCAGAGGGATAAATGCGCTGGTCGTCCCAGTGCTGAAAAGGGTGGGCGCCACCGCCTGCCAGGCCCAGATTAGTCTTTTCTGCAGCGGCCACCATCAATGTACGCATCGCTTTCAACTCTGCCAGCATTTCCTGGTGGTCGGTATGCACCGAGGTCGCAATCTCTATCATGCTCTCGGTAATTTCCGGTTTGATGTCATAGCCATGCGGCTTTTTGTTGATCAAGGCCAGCAGGTCACTGGAACCACGCGTCAAATTAAAATCGCGTCGGTTCACAATCTGCAACTCCAGCTCCACCCCCATCGTCAAAGGTGTTGATGATGTAAATTCCAGCACAGGCAACTCCTTCAATTTTTTGCTTCGCCTGAAAGTATCAAGGCAAAACGAACGCAAACCGGTCCGGCAATTTCCAATATGGCAAGCACGGACAATAGCAACGCCGACAACTGTGCACCAAATTCCGGGTACAGTACTGTCGCATTCTTTACCAGCACAAGCGCCACGCCGGACATAGGCAGCAGACTCAGCCCCAGCAAGGCGCCCCGGCGCACCGCAAGACCGTTCATCGGTGCCATAGCTGCGCCAAAGATCACACTGATCACCAGCCGCACTCCAACAAAGCCGGCAACTATCAGCCAGTATTCACGCAGATGCAGCAATTCCAGTTGAGCTCCGGCGCTCACAAACAGGATCGCATACAGCAAACCGCTGAACTGGCTAAAATCCGGTTCTACAATCGCATATCCCCTGTCGCGGTGGCGACTGGTGATGCCAAACACGAGGAGTGCGATCATGGCAGATAGATTGAGCATGCTTGCTGCGCCCACTGTTGCTGCAATCAGCGCAAACAGGATAATGCGCTGGCTCTGATGCTCCCTGCCCAGCCACTCGCTGATATAGATCACCAGCCTGCCGGCAACCCAGCCCAGCAAACCGGAACCCAACACCAAAAACAGGGGATGGAAAACCAGAATACGCCAGTCGCTGCTGTATTCCAGGTGCAATGCAGACAAGCTCATCGTGAAAACAATAAACGCCAGCGAATTATTGATGGCAATGATATTCAGCATGCGCTCGCTGACTTGTCCCTCTGCTTTCAGCTCATGCACGATATTGAGTGCAACCGCCGGAGAACTGGCCATGCCGATCGCAGCCGCCATACTTGCGACCATGTGATGCACACCCATGCTAGTCAACAACAGATACAGCGCAAAGAATATTCCCACGCTGATCAGGATGCCGGTCACCAGCAGCCATTTTTCTTTCACCAGCCATTTGTAGTCAATGCGGCGGCCAAGCTCAAACACCACCAGCCCGAGAGTCAGATCAATAAGAGGAGCGAGGCTATCTAGTGCGGCAGCGTTAAACAGGTTTAATCCAGCCGGTCCTATCAGCAGGCCGGTCAGCACGTAACTGGTGATGGCGGGCACAGGCAATAAGCGCGTCATAAGCCGTGCGCCGAGTATGCCCGCCACCAAAATGAATCCTATCGCCGTCAAGGTATTCAAGGCCTCGGGCATGACAGGAAAAATAGTGTGTGGAATCATTTTTTGCCGCCAATCGCGTCGGTAACTGTCAATAAGATTCGCAAGAGCCTATACCTCCTACAAGAGTATGGTGACCGATAAAAACTTCAGCAGGATTACTGAAAATATGATGGCAAGAGTATCAATAATCGGTTGATATTGTATGTGCGGTAACTAACGACGCTTTTAGGGGAAATATCATAGTGCTGCTTAGGTGTGCTCCCCTATCAACACAGTGCGTCCTGGCTTACCAAGAATGCCGCCAGCATAAAGCCGGTGCAAAGAAGATATTCGCGCAAGCGGCTATTAGCAAGCTCGGCAAATAAGAAATCTAAAAAAACAATCATCAAGCAAAGCTTTCATTTTTCCGGATTCAGCTCCCCTTGCGCCGATTTCCCCTCTCCCTGTAGCCGCTGCGGCAAGGGCAGGAATTTGTGCGCCAGCGCATGGTATAAGGCAGTCGGACAAATCAGTTTTGATGCCCCGCTGGCAATCACCGATGCCGCCATCAGAGGCAGCAACATCTGGTGGCTGTCGGTCATCTCCATCATGATGATGAAAGAAGTCACCGGTGCCCGGGTCACGCCGGATAAATAAGACGCCATGACCAGCAGCACGACTGCACTATGTGTTGCCAATGATGGAAACAGATCGGCAAGATTGTCCCCCAAGCCTGCCCCCACGGCCAAAGACGGAGCGAAGATACCGCCGACAATGCCACTCATTGAAGACGCCAGGGTAGCCAACAATTTTGCCAGGCCAAAATACCACGGCAAGACACCGCTATCTTCCAGAGTCAGCCGGGTGGGAGCATATCCGGTGCCAAACACCAGTCCTTGGGTGCATACCCCCAAGATCGCAACAAACAATCCACATACAGCAGCGTATAACACGCGCCTGTTTTTGGTGAGTGCTGCCAGGCGCGGCGGCAGATTAAAGCTGCTGGCAGTCAGCAATTTACTGAATATGCCACCTCCCACGCCTCCCACTATGCCACACGACAAGACTGCGGCCACCCCGGTATGCCAGTCCAAAAAAGCGCCGCTGGACCCAAAATAAGTATAGTTACCCAGCAAGGACAGCGAAATCAATCCAGAGACAATGACAGTTACCAGTGTAGAGCTGTTTGCGTTAAACACATGCTTCTTGCTCAATTCTTCAATCGCAAACATGATGCCAGCCAGCGGCGTATTGAAGGCAGCAGCAATCCCGGCCGCGCCGCCAGCGAGGATCAGGATGCGCCGCATTGCTGCTGTCTGGAATGGCCCCCATCCATAAAACATGTGCATGATGGACGCGCCAATCTGCACCGTTGGCCCCTCCCTGCCGATTGACGCACCCATGCAGAGGCCGCCCAAAGTCGACACGATCTTTCCCGCGGCAATCTTCATCGACAATAAACTGCTTCGTTTCTCGTCGCCGCTGACATCCATCGCTGCAATAGTCTGCGGAATCCCGCTTCCCTGCGAGCCCGGAAAGAAACGGTTGCAGCAGTAGGCCAGCAAGGCAAATCCAGCCGGCATAAACAGCAAGGGTGACCAAGGAGCCGCTTCGGTGATCTGGCGATTCAGCCTATTCGCATACTCGCTGCCCATCGCAAGCCCCACTGCAGCCAGTCCAACCAGCACAGGCCCCAGGACCCATGCGGCCCCTCTGTGCCAAAAATGGACGACTTTTAGACGAAGCACTTCACCTATCGATAAACTGCTGGCTACCTGATCATTCTCGGAGATTGGCATGGATAGTGACGGCTGATAGCCGCTGACCGGCAAAAAGTCGGCAAAGTGAACAACATCTGCTCCTCGGCCGCAAAGAAATACATTCAAGCAAATTATATTTCATCAAACTATATTTGTACAAATATAATTATGCTAGCATGCTTTCATAAGGCAAACATCATGACAAAAAAGAACACTCCGACAGCGCAAGCTTCAACAAAAGAAGGTGGTGGCAATATAGCTCCGCGCCTCGAAATACTAAAAAAGCTACGCGTCGTCATACGCGCGGCGCAACGGCATTCTTTATGGATAGAAAAACAGTGCGGCGTCAGCGGCGCGCAATTGTGGATCATGCAGGAACTGCATGAAAATACCAGCCTGCGAGTGGGCGAACTGGCGAACAAGCTGGCCATCCATCAAACCACTGCCAGCAATCTGCTGGATACATTGGAAAAACGCGGCTATGTCGTCAAGACCAGAGACAACAAGGATCAGCGGGTA
Organism: Parundibacterium terreum; assembly: GCF_014636315.1. Classification (GTDB taxonomy): domain Bacteria; phylum Pseudomonadota; class Gammaproteobacteria; order Burkholderiales; family Burkholderiaceae_D; genus Undibacterium; species Undibacterium terreum. The sequence continues at coordinate 555,616 of NZ_BMED01000001.1, forward strand.
GTAAAAGTAAAGCTGACGAAGGAAGGCTCGGGCACTTTGATGCAAGCACCTACGCCAGCACGTGGCCTGCTACCGGAAGCGCTGCTGCAGATGCCGGAAGAGAAACTCTCCCAGTTGGATCTGGGTTTGCAAGGACTGCTGGATAGTATTGATGTATTGGACGAGGGCTTCGGCATGCTGCCCCTTCCCTTTACCATGTAGCTTGTACAAGTCAATAACTCGGCAAGAGTAAGGCCGTCACCGGCCTTTTCCAGCCTCCGATTTTTCGGAGGCTTTTTTTATCTCCAAGCAAAAATTGCCAACAGATAAGATGACAAATTATCAAATATAAGGCAAAATTATTTCCAATACCACAACAAAAATTACTCCAATTATCCCTTCTCAAGCACAAATGGAAGCGCCGATGAAACAACACTTGAACGCCATCAAACAATTGTTCGCCGACAAAAACTCATTGCATCTGATGCAACTCAACCCCGGCGCAAGTAATGAAGAATTGGATGCGTTGGAGCAGCATCTGGGTGTTGGCTTGCCGGCAGATTTCAAAGAATATTTATCCATCCACGATGGACAAGCGCGAGAGGACGGCCTTATTTTCGAGATGCCCTTGCTCAGCATTGCAGAAATTAAAGACGTGTGGGATGGCTGGTGCGAGACTGAAGAAGAAACTTCCACTGAAGATAATACTTTCGGCATGTGCTCAATTCCGGAAGGCTATGTCAAACCCATGTATACCAACCCAAAGTGGATAGCTTTCACAAAGGACCATGGCGGCAACCATATCGGACTGGATCTTGATCCCGACATCAAAGGTACGATGGGCCAAGTCATCATCTTCGGCTGCGACGAACATGAAAAGCGGGTCCTCGCCTCTTCGTTTACCGGATTTCTTGCGATGGTAGAACGTCAGATGAGGCTGCTAGGATGGTCTGTTGATGAGGACAGTTGGTATTATGACGATGAAGAAAAAACCTACAGTCACTATCATGAGTGGATAAAGGAGTTGCAGCCGCAGATAAATTGGCGCATATCGCATCTTTGCATTCCTAAGATGATGCCGCCTTCCCTGCCCTCTTCAAAGGAAGCTCTGCTAAAAACAAACCTCATTTCTCTGACCATCGTCAGCTCTTTCATCACACCATTGCTATTTGCTGAAGAAGCAGTTCCCGCGCGCTTGGGCATGCAGCTAGACTTGCAACCGTCGGCAGATGCAGCGGGAAACTATGTCCTTGCATCTGAAATCCGAGATCTGGTATCCAACCAGCTACTGGGTTCTCCAAAACAGGTCTTCTCAAATCAGGCTCCCGCGAGCATAGAAATAGGCGTGACCGCCGATTACACGCTCAAGATCAGCGTAGATATCACTCAAAAGGATCAAGGCAAACAAAAAGCACGCTGTCAGCTGAGCTATTCACGAGATGGGGAAATTATTTCGCAACAGAATCTTAATTTCGGGCTGAAAAACCAGGCATCAGCCTGAGCCAGGCTCAACGTAACTTGCCAGTTTCAAGAGCCGGCGGGCAAATTAGCGCCTCCGACTAGGTAATTTGTTAAACTACTCCTTTATTCCGCCGTAAGGCGGTACAACGGAGATTCATTTGTTTAAGAAGTTAATACAGGCGGTTGCAGGCAAGGCCCAGCCTGCAGCAGCTATTCAGTCCCCCGCAGAGCAGCAGAATACGCCCCAATTTGAGGTCCGTCAGCTTTCCCGCACTGACGAGGCAAATCCCTTCATCGTTGATGGCTATGATTGCCTGTCCTTCGTGCGCGCGATGAAAGCCGAGGCAGCGGATCCTGCAGTGGCGAAAAAATTTGCTTCCTTACGTGAGATTATCGGTAGCAGCTATGCCGGCCAGTTGCCGCCGAATGCGGTGGAAGTCAAAAGTTCACTCGAATATCCCGGCGAACAAGTACGCGACGGCATGCTGTACAAGGCCGACAAAATGGAACAGAAATGGGACATTTACCTCTACCAGCAACACCTCTATTTCTGCAGAAGCTGGACCGGCACATTGGTGTATGTCGCCGCCTTTGCGATAGTAAAAGGAAAAATCAAGCTCAACGCCATCTGGGCCGCCAAAGAAGCCCTGTCTGACGACAGCAGCTTTGCCGTCCGCGAAGTGGACTATCTGATCAAGAGCCACGTCATGCAGGCGCGCGTGCCGCATCCCCTCCCACCGGATTTGGCGGCCGATAGCGCGACCATAGGCCAGTACTCGTTCGCGCAATACGGCAACATGTGCTGTTTTGGTACCTACGAAGACACCTTGCCAGCCAACCTAGTCAAACCTGAGCGTATCAAGGCTGCGATGGAACAACTCAAGGCTGGCTCAGCCAAGGCCTCCTGATCGCCGCCGCATAGAACAGCCTGAGCATGTCCACTTTAAAGACCGCGGTTCGCTTTTTCAGCATCACTCTGTATTTTGTGCTGATGGGGCCTGTTTTTGCCCTGTGCATTCTGATTGCGCAGGACGCCATCCTGCGCGCTACGGCAGCAGTTCCCCTTCCCCATCTCAGCGACTATGTTTTTGTGCTGACGATGTACTGGCCCTCCACTTTTACTGCCTGCCTGGTGCCCGGCACGGTGGTCGGTTATGCCTATGCGGTATGCCTGTATGGCCTGAGAAAAGGCCACGCCCTGAATTTTTCTCAGGCATTGTTCATCTCGGGTTTGCTGGGTTTGCTGGCGGGGGCAGCTCTGGGAATGTCATCAGGCATGGCGCTAGGCGATGCTTTTGCCGGCTGCCTGGCCGCAATTGCCTGCGCTGCCATGTTATGGATGCTAGGCATAGGCCGGCCTTCTCCCATCACATCCGGCATATAAGCACATCGACGCCCCATATTAAGCCTCTGCAACAACTGCGTACGCTAAATTCGAAGTTAGACGCTGTCCGTGATATGCTACGCACCTTAATTAACCCCGTTTGCTGTTTTGTCAATGAATACGAAAGAAACCGGTACCGCTCCTAGCCCTGTGCATCTTGCCCGCGCGCTGCTTAAACAATTGCAAAGCGATTTTGTCGCCTTTCGCGATACATTGCCGCTGGCGATAGGGATAGACAAGCAAATCCTGGCAAAACTGCCGGAGCTGGATCGTAAGGTCCTGCGCATCGCTTTGGGCTTACATACCAAATCACCGCGCTACATGCATGTGATGGCCAAGGCGACCAACAGGTTCGATCTGGAAGGCAATGCCGGCGAAGCGGTGACAGACGAGCATCGCAATCACGCGGTCTTGATGCTGAAAGAGCGCGCAAAGAAAGAAGCCGAAGTGCGCAAGGCCAGATTCGCGGAACAAAAAGCGAAAGCCAACGCAGAACGCAAAGCCAAGGAAGAAGAAGATGCCGAGCGCAAGCGCGGAGAGAAACTGCAGCAGCTGGCCGCAAAATTCGCCAAGAAATAAAGTAGCAATATAAAACGATGGATGCCCGGCATAGCAGGCATCCATCAGCAATCAAATTAGAATTTGGGAATCCGGAAGGTCTTGCTGATCATCAGCGACCCGGACACTACAAAGAGTAAAGCCAGCGGATGCAAGCCTATCCCGGCAATCTGCCAGACCCCTCCTAGCATTACCTCGCCTAACTGATCTTTCCACGCAGCAAAAGCCAATATGCCGGTCAGCACGACACTGGTTGGTATCGGCGTACCCTCAAAATAAGCCACCTTGTCCGCGCCTGCAGACAGGCTCTCTGCCGTCACGTTGTATCGCGCCAGGCGGCTCACGCCGCAGCATACAAAATAAATCAGGCATATCCAGTCCCAGCCGCCCTGCATGCCGGCGGCAAAGGCCAGCGATGCCGGTGCCAGACCAAACGAGATTACATCCGCAAGTGAATCAAGCTCCCGCCCCATGGCTGAATGCTGGCGACGCCAGCGGGCGATCCTACCATCCAGCACGTCAAACAAGAATGCCGCTGGCGCCATGATGGCCGCCAGGTAAAAAAGCGATTTTGCATCACCAGCCGGGCGGGACATATATAGCATGGATAAGAATACGGCAGCCACGCCGCATGCGGCATTTCCCAGCGTAAAAAAATCCGCGAGATGAAATCCGCGGATCATAGAAAAATGCCTGGCTTTAGGGTGGCTTGCGTCATTCGCGGACATACTCGCTCCTGTCATTGAAATAAACCAGCATCTTACCTTTACAGGCTGATTCTGAGGCTATTGAACCGGAGTTCCTGCTGGTACGGGAATCACTTCCTTGTACTCCCTCAAGATACCGCCTGCAGCAACGCTACCTGATTTTTCGCCCTCACCAAGTATGCGGCGCTCACATGCGGCTTTGTCGTCGGCGCTCACTTGTTGCTGGCAACGTTGCAAGGCGTTGCGCTGGTAATCACTGCGATCGACTTCGTAGAGCCGCCCATTTTTTGCATCCTGCAGTGCTGCCCCCGCCTCTTTCAGGCAGGTTGCCTTGTCCTGGTTGGATTGCCCGCTCAGGCAGATAGCCCGCTCGCGCTGATAGTTCGCTTGTGCATCAGCCAGCTTGCCGGATACAGGTGCCGCCGCAGCAGCACCTGCCACCAACAACAATATTGCCAATAAAATCACGCCCCACAGTACCGTTGCATGTACTGAATGTGGGGATGAAAACTGTGGTCCGCGCTGCCTGTCTAAGTGTCGCATGATATCTCTCCTTTGCCTTGCTGGTCATAATGGCAAAAGTGTATGCCGCGAATTCGCCGGGCTTTGTTCGGTAGTCAACTTATGAGCATCGAATGGCTGATCTCCATGACAGTTCTATGACAAATAGTGTTTGCCGACAACAGCAAGAGGAAAACGTGATAGCCTATGCCCACATTTCCTTATCGCAATTTTCCTCGTATCGCCGAACTGCACTGTATGAGAAAAAATATAACTCTCCCATCAATGGGACAGCTAAAGAATTTTGCTTTTCTCAAGGAAAACCTGGGCTTCATCCTCGTCTGGCCCTTGCTCTGCGCAGCGCTCGCAGCCTTGCTATGGGGGCAGACTTTATCCACGATCAAAGAAGACAAGCGGCTGCTAAAAGACAGTGCGCTGAAAGATGCCGCCACGCTATCGCGCGCTTATGCGCAATACCTGACCCGCACTACCGAGCAAATTGACCAGATCAGCATGCACGTCAAATATGACTGGGAAAATTCACACGGCCACCTGAGACTGGAAGACCTGCGCCAACGCGGCCTGTTCACCGCATCCCAGTTCGCAGTGGTTTCCATCTTGGGCCGCGATGGCAAGCCCATCACGTCTACCTCGACCAATGGGCGCTGGCAAGACAAAGCGCTTGCTGAACAATTCAACTTCCATAGAAACAATAACTCCAGCGCCCTGAGGGTCGCCATGCCAGAAACCGGCGCCGCTGAAGAGAAAAGACTGGTACATTTCACACGCCGGTTGGAAAGAGAAGAGGATGCCTTTGACGGCATCGTCGTCCTCTCTGTCGAAGCAGCATATTTATCCACCTTTTACGATGAGCAGAGCCTGGGCAAAAATGGTTTGTTGGCTGTCCTCGGCGAAAAAAACAAGATCGGTACCTCGCGCATAGGAGATCAAATCAACGATCCTGGCGGCCAGGCATTTATCAGCGAGCTGGTCCTGGATGCAGACAATGGCTCCCTTCGCGTTGAAGGGAGCAATCATTTTAGCGATAGGCAGTCGCGCTATGTCGGCTGGCAAAACCTGCGTGCCTATCCTCTGATTGCCATCGTCGGCTTGTCCGAGGAAGAACTATTGAGCACGCATCGCAATGACTGGAGCAGCACCAGGCGCTACACGATTGCAGGCAGTGTCTTTCTGCTTCTCTTCGCGCTGGTCGCCAGCATCATGTCGGCCCGCCTTTCGTGGCGCAAGCACCAGGCCCGGGAAGTCAGGGACACCTACAGGCTGGCAACCGAAGGCACGGACGACGGCTTCTATATGATGAACGCGTTGCGCGATTTGCAGGGGCAAATTATCGATTTCCAGTTCATCGATTGCAATGCGCGAGGGGCCGAGTTCTTTGGTCTCAATCGCGAGGAGCTAATAGACGTCAAGCTATCGTCGCTGCAAGGTGAGGCCTACTTCAAGGTGCTGCTTGCCATCTATTCAAAGGCCATGGAAACCGGCTTCTATGAAGACGAATACCAGCTCTCAAAAGAAAGCGGTCTGAACATGGCATGGGCGCGCAGGCGCCTGGTGCGCTCGGGATCCGGCCTAGCCGTCACCATACAAGACATCAGCGTAAAGAAAGAGAATGAGCGCGAGCTGGAGCTATTGGCCAATCATGACGGACTGACCGGCCTGCATAACCGCCACTGGCTGCTGAATTTTTTGCCCGATGCCATTAGCAAAGCGAGCGCCGGACAGCATAAACTCGCCCTGCTGTTCATTGACCTGGATGGCTTTAAAAATGTGAACGATACACAAGGCCATGCAGCCGGCGACAATATGCTGAAATCGGTCGCATCTCGCCTGCAGTCGGTGCTACGGCCTACCGACAATGTGATCCGTTTGGGCGGTGACGAGTTTGTCGTCATCCTGCAACCGGTAGAACGGGACAGCAAGCCCGCCCGGGTTGCAGAAAGAATTGCAGAGGCCTTCCAGCAACCATTCTGGTGGGCGGGAGAAAAACACCAGATTGGCGCATCAATCGGCATCAGCATGTTTCCGCGCGATGGCGAAGACAGTGAGACGCTGCTGAAGAATGCCGATATCGCGATGTATTCCGTCAAGGCCGCCGGCAAAGGCGACTACGACTTCTTCCGACCAGAACTGTATGCAAGGCTGCGGGCACGCTTTGAACTGGAACAGGCACTGATGCAGGCACTGGAGCAAAACCAGTTTGTACTGCACTACCAGCCGCGCGTCGATACGCTGAGCGGTGAAATGGCCAGCATGGAAGCACTGGTGCGCTGGATACATCCCGAACGCGGCCTGGTATCACCCGCTGAATTTATTCCCATAGCGGAAAACACAGGCTTGATCCTGCGCCTGGGCGATATGGTGATGGAAAAGGCCTGCGCGCAGATTGCGGCGTGGAAGGCAATGCAATTGCCTGAGCTGCCGGTCTCCATTAATGTATCGGCCAAGCAATTTCATGCCGGCAAGCTGCATCAAAAGCTCAGCGATTGCCTCCGCAAATACAATGTACGCGCAGACTTGCTGGAAGTCGAAATCACGGAGTCCTCCATGATGGGAGAAGACAATGCCATCATGGAAGAACTGGCAGCCATACGGGCGCTGGGCATCAAGTTGCTGGTAGATGACTTCGGCACCGGTTATTCCTCCTTATCGCAACTGCAGCGGCTGGATATGGATATCCTGAAAATAGACCGGGTATTTACCAATGAACTGGATAAATCTGCAGAGGGAAAAATTTTCTTCAAGGCCATCGTTTCAATGGCCCATGCACTGGATATGACAGTCGTTGCCGAGGGGGTAGAGAGCAATGCGCAACTAGCCCTGCTGAGGGAACTCAACTGCGATGAAATACAGGGATATTTTATCTCTCGCCCTGTTCCCGCAGAGCAAATACCTGCGCTGATGCAAAAATTATTGCTACTACCTGATGATTTAAGCAGTGATGCCACTTTATTAACTGCAGCCTAAAATCGGTCTATCAGCAAAGAAATAGCCGGCAACCGCAAGTACAGTTCCATGTGGCAATAAAATCCCCGATAGGGAAACAGGCTGCCTATCTGCGGGCAAGAATTGATGAATTATATGCATTCGCTTTTGAATGCAATGCCCGATATGATGCACACAACTCCGAAATGGAGCCGCAGTGAAAGAATCACCTCAAGAAAAAATCCCCTTTTTTCAAAGTCATTCTGTCAGGAGTCACCATGTTCGGCATACAGCGAAAGCCCATGCAGGCAGTCACAGGGACGGAATCTCCCGGCTCTGTACAGCGCCATGACCTGGCCACCGAAAAAACCGTAGAAAAAGGCATATCTCTGCAATATTCCGTCGGCACCGTTTGCGCACTGGAATTCCTGCAGGCTGAAGGCGTCAGTCATACCGTAGCGCAACGGGTTTTATCCGAACCTGCCCGACGCCGCAACCGACACTAAGCCCACTACCCTCTTCCACACAAGCCCAGAGGCTTACTGCATGCGGTCCAGCCGCAGACGGTGTCGTTCGTCCGTCACAGCCCGGGCGGCAAGATATACGGCGCCTACCGCCGCCAATCCACCGGCACCGGTAAGCAGGAACATCAGCAATATCTGGTATTTCACTGCCTCAACAGGGTCCATGCCGGCCAATATCTGCCCTGTCATAATGCCCGGCAAGGTAATGATGCCTGCCGCGGACATCTGGTTGATGATAGGAATCAAACCTTTGCGAATCGCATCGCGCATCAGCGGCGCCAGCGCCTGGCTGCGGGTTGCCCCCAGCGCCAGCCGCCCTTCTATCTCGGACCGCCCCTTTACTATGCCGCTAAAGAATACGTCCAGGCCCAGGCTGGCGGAGTTCAGTACGCTGCCCAGCACAATACCCATCAAGGGGATCGCATAACGCGGATCGTACCAGGGCTCAGGCCGGATCGCGGTCAGCAGCGCCAGCAACACCGTTGCCATCCCCGATACTCCAACAACGATCGCCCCTATCCTGAAATTAGCCCAGCCATACAGCCGCTGGGAAGGCCTGCCCGCAACTTCGCGGGCCGCTGCCAAAATCATCAGCATCACAATCGCCAATGTCATCGCAGGCGAACTCAGGCTAAATACAATCCTCAATACAAAGCCCACCAGCAGCAGTTGCACGACCATTCGCACCGCCGCCAGCAACACCTGCTTATGCAGGCGCAAGCCCAAGGCTATGGAAATCGCCACGTCCAGCAATACCAGCAAAGACGCCAGGCAAATATCAAGCGTATCGAGATGGATAGGTTTCATAGCGCGTGCAACTGTCTTTCGCGAATTTCAAAGCGCCGCCCGCTGACACGACCAGCCTGCTCGTCAGAATGCGTAACCCAGATGACGGCGAGCCCTTGCTCCATGCGCTGATGCAGCAGCTTTTCCACCGCCAGGATGGACGCCTGATCCAAGGCTGCAGTCGGCTCATCCAGCAACAACACGCGAGGTTCGCATGCCAGCGAGCGTATCAGCGCCAGCCGCTGCCTTTGTCCGGTTGACAGGCGCGTCACATCCGATTCCAGCAAAGCCGGCTCCAGGCCGAGTTGCTCCATCATACCTAGCACCGCAGGCAAGTCTTCAGCGGAAAAATGCGCTGCTGCACTCGGCTCCCACCAGGCAGGCTCCGCCGCCTGATACACCACCTTGCGCCGCCATTCCGGCGCCGGCATCGCGTCACGGGCGGTATCCTCCAGATACACTTGGCCGGCATGCGGATCCAGGTCAGCGATCATGCGTAGCAATACACTCTTGCCGGAGCCCGATGCACCCATAATGGATGTGCATTCACCGGCAGCGAGTTCCAGCGAAAACGGGCCGCGGTGGCTGGACTGCAGCGCCAATAGGCGCAGCAATGGCTGGCTCTGCACAGCGTGCGAAGTATCTTTGTCAGGCGGCATGGATGCTGGTCCCTATAAACTTGATGTCCATACATGATTGTAAAGGGAAACCAAGGATGCCATGCCCAAGTCACCCTCCATTACCGCATGGGCAAAAAAAAAGCCCGCAGGTGTTCAGGCTGCGGGCTAAATCCAATTCCTTAGGGAGTAATTGGGAGAGTGTCGCCATTATGCGCATCAACTATGACGCGCTTATGACACAGTTTTAAATTTTTTAATTTACATTCTTCTCGCGATAAACCAGGCTGATCTCGCCAAATAAGAATTAAAAATAATCATAACGATTTGATACACCTATCCGGCATTTGCAATGTTATATTTCTGCCGGATCAAATTTTTACTTATTCAACAACGGGAGATCACGTGTCCATTTCTTGCCCCGGCGGCCTGGATATAGGCTTTGCTTCACTGGATTATCTACAAATTGCCATTCTCGGCGTCGTGCAAGGGATCACCGAGTTGCTGCCCATTTCTTCCACCGCGCATATGCGTATCATCCCTGCCATATTAGGCTGGAACGATCCGGGCTCCGCGTTTTCGGCAGCAATGCAACTGGCAGCGCTGGCCGCCGTCGTCAGCTATTTCTGGCGCGATGTACGTGGCGTGATCGTCGGCAGCAGCACAGCCATTCGCACCCGTGATTTTGACCACCACTCTTTCCGGCTGGCAGTCGCGATCATACTGGCGACCATCCCTATCGGCATCGCCGGGCTGGCCTTGTCATCTGTACTGAATGCCTGCAATTCGCCTTTGCGCAGCCTGACCGTCATCGGCATCTCGTCGCTGGCAATGGCAGTATTGCTGGCAATCGCGGAATTCAGTTGCCGCCACCTGCGCAGCATGCAGGAGATGCGTTTGCGCGATGCGCTGATCGTCGGCATTGCCCAGGTCGGAGCACTGATACCTGGCGTATCCCGCTCCGGCTCGACCTTGACGGCCGCCCTGTTCCTGAACATGAAGCGAGATGAAGCCGCGCGTTTTTCTTTCTTGCTGGGTTTGCCGGCCATTGCGCTGGCGGGCCTGAAAGAACTGTGGGTTCTGTATCACGCGCATATTCCACTGGAGGCCTGGAAACTGCTGGGTTTTGGACTGGTTATCGCAAGTATCTCGGCATTCTGCGCGATCTGGGGTCTGATGCGCTTCCTGGAAAAATTCTCGACCTGGCCTTTCGTGATCTACCGCGCAGCAATGGGCATATTCCTGATCGGCGCCGTGTATATGGGCTTTCTACACTAAGAGACACTGGCTGACAGGGGTGGCGGGGGTGGCAGCAGAGCGCCACCCCGCCTTAGTTGTTGATCAGCCTCAGTACCCGCAATTGCCGACGCAAAGCTTCGCTCGGCGTTTTCAATGTGGATGCACAACGGTCCAGGTCTCCGGCATGATCCTGCAGCGCCTGCCTTATTTCATCTTGTGGAATAGCCTCGGCCCACCGTATCTGTGGATGGTTTTCCAACAGCTTATACATGGTCGGGCGCGAAATCCCCAGTTGCTGGGCGGCGTTGCTGATGCGCCAGGCATTGCTCTCCATCGCGGAAAGAATATCTTCGTGCGTCAATTCAGACAGCCTGGGTTTGCGTACCGCCTCTTCAGCGGGAATCAGTGAAGCAAGGTCGGCCACCGGCTCATTGCTGGCAGGGCTAATCGCCTTTGCCGTAGCAGCATGCACAGGCTCGGCACTACCTTCCCGGCTCATGCTTCGCTGCGCGCTACTAGCAGTGCGATGGGCTGAACTGACCTTATGGCTACGCACAAAATCCGCCAGCACCGGCACGTCGCCGGCACTCGCCACCATCACCGCGCGGCGCAGTACCTGCGCCAATTGGCGTATATTACCGGGCCAGTCGTCGTTGCACATCTCACTGATGAAAGGCATGGGCAATTCCACCTGAACGCCCGTCTGCGCGGTCCATTGTCTTAGGAAGTGTGCAATCAGCAGGCCGATATCCTCACGTCTCTCACGCAGGGCGGGCACATGGATGACGAAGGCTTCCAATCGGCGCAGCAAGGCCTGGTTAAAAGCACGCGCGTCGAGATCCTGATCAGTCGCAGCAATCAGCCGGGCGCTGGAGCGCTGGTCTGCACGCGCGCCCAATGGCCGGTAGTCACCAGTCTCCAGCACGCGCAGCAGCATGGGCTGCACGGTCACCGGGGTGTCGCCAATCTCATCCAGGAATAGCGTGCCGCCGTCCGCCTCCGCAAACAAGCCGGCACGCGAATTCTGTGCCCCGGTATAAGCTCCTTTGACTGCGCCAAACAGATCGGCTGCCGCCAGCGATTCATTCAGCGCCGCCATATTCACCGCAACCATGGGGCCGTCCTTGCATTTGCTGGAGGCATGCACGGCACGCGCAGCCACTTCCTTGCCGGTACCGGTCTCGCCCAGCAACAGCACCGTCAAATCAGTCTGGGCCACCTGCCGTATCTGATCGCGCATGGTGATCGCCGCGCTGCTGACGCCCAGCAAACCGTCCATGCCGTTGGCTTTGGGTGCATTGCGCATCCAGTGTATGCACACCAGCACGACCCCGCCCAGCGCCAGGACAACGCCTTTGTCCACTTCTTCGCGCGACAAGCTCAATGAGGAAACCAGAGGGCTGCCATTAACCTCCACCTCCATCAGGCTCTCTGCAGCAATGATTTCTACCGTATCCAGCGCATTGCGCCTGATTGTGAGCGGCGCGCGTGCAATGCAGCGATGCCCTAGAGCCACGCCCCCTTTGCCCGGCTGATGAAAAAAGGGAAAGGAGCGGCTCAATTCAACAACACCCTCGCCTGCCGGCCCCATGAATTGCTCACCGACCCTGTCCATCTCTGGATGCCACAGGATAGTCAGGCCCAGCATGGGGCCGCTATTGCGCTGCAATGCAGGCAAACGCGAGGTCAAGGTGTATTCGGTATTGTCGCTCACAAACTGCTCACTGAGATGGAATCGAAGGCATAGCAGATTATCGTCTACTGATGCTTGCACTTCAAGCAATGTTCCCCTTTTACACCGGCAGCGAACGCCATTGACATGTAAAAGCGGCTTTTTTTACACAAACATGCCCACCTAAAGCCAATCCCGGGTGCTTTTTTACAGCAATCCCGGCTTTTTTAGCTGGCATGCAATTTGACTATACAAGCACAGCGACCGGATTGCTCCGGCCTACCTGAACCAGCTCAATAGCCAAGGACGCCATCATGACCGGCTTGTTTTTCGTCTCATACATACTCGGAGATCCGGCTGCCATCGGCCCGATGCTGCAACTGAACCTGTCCGTCGACAGCCATAACCACAGTATACGCGGCCATTGCCTGGTCATGCAGCAAGGAACCCAATCCGGCCTGCCTGTTACCGGCAGTTTTGAAGCGATCAGCATTCCCAATGCCACAGGCAAGCTGGTGGCGGTAGAACTAGAGGCCGACCTGCCTGCGGCCGACGCGCTCAAAACTGAATTCAATTTGCATATGCTCGTCACTGCGGACTGGAAAGACGGCAATGCCAGTTTTCGCTTTCAGCATCATGTAATACCCGACGTGCCTGTGCTGCTGGAACCAACCAGGCAACTCAAGCAGGCAGCTCTGGGGCAACTGCAGGAATATCTGCGCTGCACCTATGGGCGCGCATTCGGCGCCTACCTGCCCGCCGCTTTCGACCTGAATTTCGTCGAGTGATGGGCGCTGCCATGACACGTCAGGCGCCAGCCAGCTTCCAGGCATCCTACCTGCTCGAAAGCAGCAGCGAATTCGGCTCCAGCCTGAAACTGGAACTCTGCGTGGACACCATGCTGAAAAGAATCCGCGGGATTTGCCATGTACAGCGGGGCCCGGTCCAGTTCGACCTGGAACTGGACGGCGGATATAGCGAACTAGCAAGGCAATGTGGCCGGGATGGTGAGGGTGGCGAGCAGGCGCTGCAGGTCAACCTCGTCGGCAATCCCAGGACCATTCCATTGCGCGACTCCGCGCTGTTGCTCAAAATGAGGCTTACACCGGATTGGAAAGCAGGCAGGGCCGACTATCATCTTTTTTCCAGAAAAATCGACGATGCACTGGTAAGACAGGATGACAAATGGCTGGGGAGATGAAGGTAAGAACATGCGCGGGCAAAGCCGCAAAAACCAGGCGATGATAATCAGAGAAGATAATCAGGCGATGATGTTCAGGCTTTCTATGATTCCCTGATTATACGAATTGCCGATCAGAATAGACGACAGATTGGGGTTGTAGCGCAGCAAGCTGCCCAAGTCGGTTACGCGAGAAAAAGGCAGGCTTTCCAGTACGCCCGTCGCATTATAGACACCCGCTCCAATAGATTTGGCCGACAGCGTGGCAACAATCTCCTTGTCCACGGCATCCTGCAAGACAGAATCTGAATTACTCCCGTTGGCTTGCAGCCATGCATAAGGATCGCTCGCCAAATTCGTATCCACAGACAGGTTGCCGCTGAGCAAGCCCGTAGGCGCATAAGTCAAAGCAGCGCTACCACTCCCTCCGGACAGTGCTGCAATCACGCTGGAGTCCTCAGTCAGCACAACATTGGCTTCTTGCTGGGCAACCGCCGCGCTACTTCCGGCGTCGACAGCCGTAGTAGAGGGATAGGCGGACACCCCACTGCTGTCAGGATAGCTGGATCCAATACCGGAAATAGGCATGATAATAAATCGCTAGATAAACACTGGGTACTGCGCAAGTCTCAAAGCGGCGCTATGAATACGTCCATCCAATAGTACCTATTTGTACTATAGATGCTTCCGAACGAAATTCCAGATATCTAAAATGTAATAAAGCGTAAAATTTTGCTGGCGAAATTATTTTAAGCAACATGGAATAAACCGGTGCCCGGTTCTGTTTACGTTCATGCAAGTCCATCAATCACCTTACCGGAGCCACCATGAAAAAAATTTCCCTGCTTGTCGCCCTGCTTTCATCCTGCCTGGCCACCAGTGCTGCTTTTGCGCAAGAAGCTCCCGTTAAAAAAACCGGGGATATTCTCGTCAGCGATTCCGGCATGACTTTATACACTTTCGACAAGGATGCGGCCGGTAGCGGGAAGAGCGCATGCAATGGTCCCTGCGCTGGCCTGTGGCCGCCCCTGATGGCATCTGCAGGCGCCAAGGACAACGGCGACTACAGCGTAATTACGCGTGATGACGGCGGCAAGCAATGGGCCTTCAAAGGCAAGCCTTTATACATGTACACTCCTGACAAGAAGGCCGGAGACCGCGCCGGTGACAATTTCAAGGACATCTGGCACGTGGTGAAAAACTAAGCATGATTCAAGGCCAGGCCGTCTGAATGGAAAACTTGCCGGAACAAGATCATCTGTTGATTGCGTGCATCCCGCGCCTGCGCCGTTATGCGCGGGCGCTGGTCAGCGACCATGCGCAAGCGGACGACCTGGTGCAGGATACGCTGGAGCGTGCATGGAACAAGCTGGCGCTGTGGCGCAACGGCAGCGACATGCGCGCATGGTTGTTCGGCATCATGCACAACCTGCATGTGAACCAGGTACGCAAACCGGCCCTGGCCACCGTTGCCATGGATGAGGACGCATTCGCGCAAGCAGTGCGTGCCAGCCAGAGCGACCAGCTGGAAGTGCGCGACCTGCACGGCGCCCTCCAGTTACTGCCAGGCGATCAGCGCGCAGTATTGCTGCTGGTGGCGCTGGAGCAAATGTCGTATGAGGAAGTGGCAAACACACTGGACATCCCTATCGGCACCGTCATGTCGCGCCTGGCGCGTGGCAGGGAAAAATTAAGAGTACTGATGCAGGGTCGCGCCGCGGCCCCGGCATCTGCCGTAGCGCTGAAAGTCGTCAAATGAAGCCTGAACCGATTACCGAAGCTGAACTGCATGCCTACGTTGATGGCTTGTTACCCGCAGCCAAACGGCAGCAGGTCGAGGCATGGCTGCAAGCCACGCCTGAGGATGCAGAGCTGGTAAGGATTTATCGCGAACAAAATGCCGCGCTGCGCGAGCTGTTTGATCCTGTGCTGGAAGAAGCTGTTCCTGCTTCGCTGCAACAGCCGGAGCATGGCGCATCGCACAACCCTGGAGCCAGGCAGTTTTCTCCATGGTCCCTGCAGCGCATTGCCGCCAGCGTCTTGCTGGCATTTGCCGGCGGCATTGCTGGATGGACGCTGCATGGCTGGCAATCCACGCCAGCGGCAGATGCGCTGGCAGTCACAGCCCATCCAATGCAATTACTCAGCGCCCTGCCGCAGCAGGCAGCCATTGCGCATATTGTATTCAGCCCCGAAGTCAGGCATCCGGTAGAGGTGGGTGTAGACCAGGAGGCGCATCTGGTGGCATGGCTGTCAAAACGGCTGGGAACCAGCCTGCACCCACCCAAGCTGGGGGCATTGGGCTATGAATTAATCGGCGGCAGGCTCTTGCCGGGCAATAATGGCCCGGTAGCGCAGTTCATGTATAACGACGCATCCGGCCAGCGGCTTACTTTGTATGTAGCGACCGAAAATAGCGAAAACCACGACACCGGTTTCCGCTTCGCGCAGGAAGGCCAGGTCAATGTCTTTTACTGGATAGACGGAAAGTTCGGCTATGCCATGTCGGGCAGCATAGCCAAGCCAGAGCTATCTCGCATCGCAGGCAGCGTCTACGATCAGTTGCAGGCCAAATAGGCAAATAGCAAATAGCCACACATCCAGCACTGGATGACGCGTCAGACCGAGCCTGCAGTTGCTTCAACTGTGCTGCAATTCCGTCCACACCGCTTCGACGATCAGCATGGCTGCGCGATCGGCGTCAGCTTGCTGGCCGCAGGCTGCGGTAAGCAAGGCATCATTGCCGCTCTCCAGCCCATAGTAGCGGCGTATGCCGTGCGCCCAGCCATGATGAAAGATCATCAGGTCTTCCCTCTTGGTGGCCTTCACCATTGCCTTGTCTTGCGCCGACATGCGCGACAACAGGCTGTCGACGGTGTCTTCCATGCTTGCAGGCCAACGGCTCTGCGGCAGCACATCGGGCCGTCGGGAAAGCACATCGGGAGTAAACGGAACCAGTAGCGCCGTCATTGTTTCGGCGATCGTTTTTATTGTATGCATGTAGCCTCCCCAGAAGTCGGACCACAGAAAGCGGCCTTGCACCGCTTTCTCAAGTTTATGCGAGGATTTCCAGGCCTCGCTCATCGTGCAATATAGCTCCCAAACGGGATGCCAGTTCCCTGGCTTTCAGCAGCACCTGCTGATCGTAACGCGCCGCGATTTTTCCATGCACGTATTCAAACACATACAAGCTGCCCTGAACCGGGTGCATGTAAAAAGCACAGCCATTGCTTGCCACCTGTTCCGCTTCGCCCGTCGCCGGATTCACCGCGGACAACTCGCTCACCACGCGCAGCGAAGGATCGGTGCTACAGGCGGATAACCATTCTTCAAGGCAGATGTGATTGTCGTTTGTGTCGTGCTGCTTTCTTGCAATATAAATCTCACCCGCCATCTTGTCTTCCATGCCTTGATGCTACTCCGAACATTCCTGATTATCCAGGCCCGTTGTTCTGCAAAAGAGAGGCTTCCCCCCGCTTAACTGAAAAAACTCAAAACCCGCGCCGGCATTACATTTCCAGGTGGAAACAAGCCATTGTAAGCTCTTAGGCAGAGCACGCATTCTGCCCCTGTTTTAATTATTTGTCATTAGCATGCAAGCATCCCGATCAGAGAATTTTGTAAATCTTACAGGGGGCCTTAGCCCCGACGTTCATCCAGCAATCAAATCCGGGTTCGATAAATTTGTTGATCGGATTTATTCAGCATTACTCCACCAGCAACTCAACAACGCCCAGTCCTGGAAATACCGCTTTGACCCTCGTGCCTGGTTTGGCATAGGTCAATCCGGTGCAAGAACCGGTAGTGATAATCTGTCCGCTGCGCAGCCCTCCGCAACGCATTGCCGCGTGATTGGCAAGCCAGGTCACCAGCTCCCAGATGTCGCCAACCGGATTGCCTCCCGTTGCTGCTACCACCTGCTCCACATCGAAATACAGCTCCACCGCCTGCAGCGTCTGATCAATCTCAATATCCGTGGTTCGCCCCGGGCCTACCACCAAAGCCTCATTGCTCAAGCTGTCGGCAAGGCCTGCCAGCGGATTGGATTGCGTTGACGAAAAGCGCGAAGAGACCACCTCCAATGTGGGATGCAGCGAGGCGACCGCTGCTATCACTTCGGCGCGGGTATACGCGGAGGACTTGAGAGGCAAATCCTGCTTCAGCAATAACGCGATCTCCGCTTCCACTGCGCAACGCCCCCTTCCAGCAGCGGAGATCGGCACCGGCGACTCATGAATCAGGCTGCGCGGCAAAGCAGCACAATTGGCCTGCATACCCGGCCCGCGGGCGCCGACTTTCCAGCCGCCAGTCTCACCCAGTGAGCTCGTCACAATATCCTGGATCGCATAGGCATCCGCCGCATCTTGCGGCATGGCATCATCGTCCAGGGTCGCGAGCAAGGTGCCGCTGCGTCTGGCCTCCAGTAGCAGTTGCGCGGCGGCCAGATTTCTTGGAGTGTGCATAGGTGCTTTCATTTCTGGAATGGCTAATTGCAATAGGAGGAAAATGCGCTGCTGCGAAGCGATAAAGAGTCGAGCAGAATTTATGCAAGATTCATGCAAAACAGCGAACTCGTATATTGCCAGAGTTTTGCGGCCAGGAATAAGGCTGTCAAGTAACATAAGCACAACATGCCACATGGCAAAAAGCAAAAAATACACACCGGAAACATTTCAAGCGCATACTTGCAATGCAGCAAGCAAAAACTATTTCGGTTCGCCTTGATATAAAGCAAGAGACCGCATTGCGAAGCTTGCTCAGCATGGTTCATAATAGACTTACCGCATTCAGCTCTTATTGGTGATGCAGCATCTTTTGGGGCGCGTCCGCAGGCACTTAAAAAGTGTGCTTTACGGTCCGCCAGAAGCGCACTTCAACAGCGCGTTTCACAAGATCAACGAACCGAAATGAAGTATGAGACATGAACAGGAAAGTGACCGATTTGGAGTTCCGCTAAGCAATTTGCAGGCAGCAGAAAAGTGGTGCAAGACTTATGACAAGAAACCTTGCCATGTTCCATCGCGCAAGGAAGTAGCAAACCTGGCCCCGAAGAAGATCACCGCGATGTTGATCACATGGATGTGCGACAGCCCAACCGAGATCATTCCCAGCCGGGCCCAGATTGCAGAAGTCAAAGCCGTGTTGCAAGCCAGGCCGGATGCAGACAAATTATCGGCACTGATCACGATGTGCAATAACTACATCAGCGGCGACTGAACTGGCTGTTTATTGCTCGAGAAGCGAGCTGGCGATGTGCGGGCTTTCTGGCTGAGCGCCAGTTCTACATTGCCGGACTAAGGGCTCCTGCACCCGACGCATTGGCCGCCTGCTTCCCCAGCAAATCGGCAAACACGGTAGCAAAGCGATGCACGTCGCCGGGCCAGCGCGCGGAAACGTAATTGCCGTCTACCACAACGAAGGCCGGGCTATCGTCAGTCACGCTATCCCGAAACAAGCCGCTGGTTTTGCGAAAGAAACCGGGCGAGGTTTTTGGCACATCCTGAAAGTCCCTGACCCGCGCCAGCGCCCTTCTGACTTCGCCCTCTACGCTCCAATATCCCGTCGGCTCCCCGTCTTCCTCCAGATAGGTACGGTAATACGCGGGGTCCCAAAACCTGCCCGCATATTTCATCAATGACCAGGCCGTGTTTTCAAGCTTCCACGTCAGCGCCGTAGTCTGCCGTCCAAACAGCACAGACTTTCCGTTACGGGCAGAAATGCTGCGGGCAGCAACCAGTACGCCATGACAAATAGCTGCCACCGGTTTATCCGCGTCAAAGAATGTTGCAACAAAGCGGTGCAGAGTTTCATTTTCCAGATAAGCCAGCATGCCCCGCGCCCTATGGCCGCCCGGCAGCAACAAACCGTCATAGTCTTGCGTGTTCAAATCTGCGTAGGCAAGCGGCTGCCGAAACGCCGGGTCTTGCTGCAATAGTTGATACGCCTGGCGCGCTCCGGCATTGGCGCGCAGGCTTAGCCCCAGTATCTTCAGTTTCCGCAGCAGCGGGATAAAACTCCAGAAATCCAGTCCCTCCCCAGTCAACATGGCCGGATCCGCCGCGGCAGCTCGGCCATCCGGCGTTGCAAACACCAGGCTGTGGCCCTGCTCGCGCAGAATTTTCCATGGAATCGCAACTTCACTGGGATCGAAATCCAGGTTGGGAAGCGGAATGATGATGTTTGCCATGATGGTCCTTGATCTGATGCCGCGCTGTTTGCGCGACAGTGCGGGGCGACGGCAGAGCGAAGTGCCCCGGCCCGAATCTAAACATTGCTAAGATAAATATACCGATGAAACTAAACACTGTCAAGATTGAGTATTGCGATCAAAACAGGTATTGCCTAAAAAAATAAAATATCTATAAAAATCAATACCATAGCGCAATCTGGCATTGATTTCGGAAATTAAAATAGCGCCCTGTCCAGCATGGTGAATGCGCCGCACCAAAATTTCCCCCCACCAAGAATTTGTTTGGAATTCACAACAGATTCTGCGTCATTTTGGTGAAATATTCATATGCTAATGACTATTTCTTGACTTGTTTTTGGCATAGGCGGTTAATGGCTAAAACGCAATGCGCAAACGTTTGCGTCTGAATTAAGGAAGTGCCGTAAAAAGGATTACTGTCAGGAATAGTTATCTCCCTATTCCGATTGGGAAGAAGTAAATAACCGAGGAAGAGCACATGCAAAAGAAGCTAACCAACCATTCCGTAATGCAAGGAGCAACGCGGACATTGATCGCTCTGGCGATCGCCTCCGCCTTTCCCATGCATGCGGCGCTGGCGCAAACAGCGCCGGCTGCTGCCGTCACCGCCGACGCCCCGGCTGATTCCACCAAACTGGAAACAGTCATCGTCACGGGCACACGCCGCACAGAAAATCTGCGCGACGTGCCTATGTCTATCTCCTCGATCAAGGGCGAAGTGCTGGATACCTACAACGCCAGCGGCCAGGACATCACCTTCCTTGCGCAACGCGTACCTAGCTTGAACGTAGAGTCTGATTTCGGCCGCACCTTCCCGCGTTTCTATATCCGCGGCCTGGGAAATACCGATTTCGACATGAATGCATCGCAGCCCGTCGGCCTGATTTTTGACGACGTCGTGCAGGAAAGCCCGATCCTGAAAGGTTTCCCTGTATTTGACGTGGGTAATATCGAAGTACTGCGCGGTCCGCAAGGCACGCTGTTCGGCCGCAACTCGCCGGCTGGTATCGTCAAGTTCGATTCCGTCAAACCTAGCAATGTATTTGAAGGCTATGCCAATGCGGGCTACGGCAATTACGGCGCGGTCAACCTGGAAGGCGCAATCAACGTACCGCTGAGCGACCGCTGGGCAATGCGCTTCTCCGGCCAGGCACAAAGCCGCGACGACCGCGTGTACAACACCAACCCGAATCCCAATACGGCGACCAGGTCCTTTGAGGGCTACCACGATAATGCCGCGCGTCTGCAGTTCCAGTACAAGGATGCAGGCTTTACCGCTTTGTTCAGCGCCCATGGCCGCGACATGGCGGGTAATGCAACGCTATTCCGCGCCAATATCATCCAGAAAGGCACCAACAATATCGTGCCTGGCTTCAGCTATGACAGCTATCCAACCGACGGCATCAACAGGCAGACGCTGACTTCCAGCGGTCTGAATGTGAACCTGAAGTGGGATCTGGATACAATAAGCCTGTATTCGATTTCAGGCTACGACAAGGCAAAAGTATATAGCCGCGCCGACGTTGACGGTGGCTACGGTGCTTCGTTCGCATTGCCTATGGGCCCAGGCTTCATCCCCTTCCCATCAGAAACAGCAGACGGCCTGCCTTTCCTGAGGCAGCTCACCCAAGAGTTTCGCGTTCAGTCCAATACCAAGGATCCTCTGCAATGGATAGGCGGCGTCTATTTCTTCAAAGAAGACATCCAGGTTGACAGCTTCGACTTCAACTCACTGGCTGGCAATGTGCAGGATGGTTATGCGAACCAGCATCAGCATGCCAAGTCCTGGGCAACTTTCGGTAACATCAAGTATGCCGTCAGTGACAAACTGAAGCTGACCGCCGGCGTACGCTATACCAACGACAAGAAAGACTTTGATGCAAAACGCTATGTCACTCCGGGCGCAGGCCCTGGCGACACAGGCACACCAGTGTTAACCGCCCATCCACGTTCCAACAACGCGAGCTGGGATCTGAGCGCCAACTACACGATAGACGCCGACACCTCGGTGTTCGGCCGCATTGCAACCGGTTACCGCGCTCCAAGTATCCAGGGGCGCGTATTGTTCGGCAATAATATCTCGGTGGCAGATGCGGAAAAAAATCTGTCGTTTGAAGCCGGTATCAAGAAAGACCTGCTGGAAAACACGGCACGTATCAGCGCCACGGTCTACCACTACCGCGTGAAAGACATGCAGTTGACCGCCGGTAGCGGCGCCGTCAACCAGAACCAACTGGTGAACGCCGATAAAGTCGAAGGCCAGGGTTTTGAACTGGAAGCGCAAGCCAAACTGAACCGTAACTGGAAAACCACGTTCAGCACCAGCTACAACAAGACCGAAATCAAAGATCCCGGCTTGTTCGCAGCTCCTTGCGGCAACGGTTGTACTGTAACCAATGCGCCAGGTCCATTGCCAGGCACCGTGTCCATCAACGGCAACCCTTTGCCTCAAGCACCTAAGTGGGTAGCCAACTTCACGCTGCAATACACGGTTCCATTCGGCGAAGGCGATCTGTATGCGTTCACGGACTGGTCTTATAAAGGCAAGTTCAACGAGTTCCTTTATGAATCCAAGGAATACACCGCAAAACCTCTGACATTGGGCGGCGTACGCGTCGGCTACAAATGGGGTAACGGCAAGTATGAACTCGCTGCCTACGGCCGTAACATCACCAACAGGCAACAAATCGTCGCAGGTATCGACTTCGACAACCTGACAGGTATCCTGAACGAACCACGCGCCTACGGCGTGCAATTCAAGGCTAACTTCTGATCCTTGCGGAAAAAAACAAAACCGGGCTCATGCAAATGAAGCCCGGTTTTTTTTATGCCAATTTTATGCTAATTACTACCGCGCGACATTCCAATGCATGCGCCTTTCCTCGGTCGCTTCTTTCAACAAATGCCGCGCACGATCAGGGTCTTTCTGCAATTGCAGATCCCCGCCTTCTGCTGCCATTGCCAGCGCCTGTATCGCCACCGGAAAGTCGCCTTGCGCGGATTTCTCCAGCCAGCTACGCGCCAATACTTCGTTGCGCTCTACTCCATCGCCTGACAGATAGGCATTGGACAGCAAGAACATCGCCTGCGCATTGCCCTGCTCGCTGGACAGTTTCAGCCATTTGACAGATGCCGCCACATCCAGTTGCGTGCCGTCACCGTACTTGGCCATGCGCGACAGCATCAGCGCCGCCTTGTCCTCGCCATGCTGCGCCGCCTGCTCATACCACTTCCAGGCCATGCCTGCATCGCGGCTGACGCCCAGCCTGGCAAAATAATACGCCTCGCCCAGATTGAATGCAGCTTCACCGTCGCCTGCACTAGCTGCTTTTTCAAACCAGCCGCGCGCCTCCGCATAGCCGGCAGGCGAATGCTGCAGCAACAATGCCAGCTCACGCTGGGCAACCGGCATGCCCTGCTCTGCCCACTGCCGCAATTGCGCAGCCGCTTTTTCCTGCCGCCCCTGATTCGCCTGGATGGACAGCGACTCTATTTGCGCCGTAGTAGGCGGAGTTCCCGACTGCTGTGCGCAGCCGCTCACCAGCAAGATGGTTAAGACGATAGGGGTGAGTTTTCCTGAATATTGAAACATGATTCTCTAATCCCAAAATCCGGCAGGCCCTAAGACAAGGCCTGCCGGTGTACTCGCTTTGCAAGACGAGCAATTTAAAACTATTTGCTCAGGTCTATCGCATACTTGGCAAATCCGCTTGCATCCAGAGCCCCTTCAGATTTCACGCGGCTCAGGCCTATCGCCTGTGCTATCGCCAGCTTGCCTGGTGTAGAGCGCAGGATGACCGGTCCCTGTGTCGCTACCCTCACAAAGCTCCAGCTTTGGCCGTTGCCATTAGTTGCCAGTGTTACCTTGCCGATTTTTTGCAGGTAGCTGCTGACCACTGCCTGGCTCGCATCCGGCGACTTGATGATGGTCTTGCTGCCGTCTATGCCAGGGAAGTTGCCACCGCCGCCTGCACGATAGTCATTGGTCGCCACGATGAAATCATCCGTCGCTGCTACCGCCTTGCCCTGGTAAGTCAGGTTGACGATACGGCTACCGACTGCCTGTGTCACGTCGATCTGGTACTGCAGTGCATTGCCTTCTGCGTAGAACACGTCGTAGTTGTAGATCGTGGAATAGGACGGTACCAGGTCTTGTTCAGCCGTGCTGTTCGGATCGATCTTGCCGAATTGCGAAGCCGCTGTTTCCAGCCAGTTTTTCAAATCGGAGCCCTTGATCTTCACTGCCTGCAGATTGTTGTTGCTATACAGGTAGAGGTCGCCCGGATTGCGAACCTGCAAGCCAAACGGCGCGGCAGGAGTCGCTGTCGGCGCCACATCGGTAAAGTCGGTAGGACCATTGCGGCCGGCCTTGAATGGCGCGCTGCAAGAAATCACCGGTATAGACTTGTAGCTGGACAAGGTTGCATCGGTAGTCGTCGCCAGGAAATTTTTCACATAGTCGATTTGTGCCTGGTTGACGATCTGAATAGCGCCAACATCACCAGCCAGCGAGAAGTAGGACGACATTTCAAAGTCTGTTGTCGTGCCCAGAGGCTGCTGTGCGTAGGCGATGGTTGCTTTGTGCTCAGTCGAGACGATAGGAGCAATAGCAGGGTCTGCCGCAACGATGGTTGCGCCATCGGTATATTTGAAACCGCGCGCTTCTACCGTGGTCTGTGGTTTTTGCACGACCCATTTACCACCCTGGTAAATCAATGTCATCTTGATGATGCCCAGGCGACGGCCCCAGCTTTGTGCCATCACGGTCGGCACGCCGTTCACGAAGCCATTGGTGGCATCGACCAGCGGCTTCGGCAACGCAGCCAGAGAAGCATCGATCGCAGGCGCATTCTTTTCCTTGGCTTGCGGGAAAATCAAATGCGAATGGCCCACCAGCAAGGCATCAATGCCTGTGGAAGCAAGGTAGAGGCTGCCGTTTTCCATTTTAGGGCTATAAGGCGATGCGTCCAGGCCGCCATGGGACAAGGCCACGATCAGATCGGCGCCGGCACTACGCAGCGCAGGAACATACTGGTTGGCAGACTCTTGCACACCGTTGACAAACACTTTGCCGGCCAGGTTCTTTTGATCCCAGTCCATGATTTGCGGCGGCACAAAACCCATGATGCCGACATTCAGCTTGACGTTGATCGCCGCACCATCAGGGCCGGTCGCGGTAAATTGCTTGGGGATCACTGCATAAGGATTGAAGATAGGCTTCTGGCTAGCCACGCTATACACGTTGGACAATACCAATGGGAAGCTGGGGGCGCCGCAGCTGACAGGCTTGGAAACGCCGGTCACGCCAAAGTCGGTATTGGTGATCTGGCTCAGGAAACCCAGGCCATAATTGAATTCATGATTACCCAGGCCGCCGCCGTCATACTTTAGCGCATTCATGACCTTGTGCACGGCCAGCGTGTTGGCGCAAGGATTAGGGGAAGCTACCGCCTGGTAATCGCCCAGCAAAGTACCCTGGATCACGTCGCCATCATCGAACAATACATTGTTCGGATTCTCTGCCCTGGCGCTTTGTATCAGCGTCGATGTCCGGTCCAGCCCAAGGCTGGTATCTTCGGACAAAGAATAGTAGTTGTAACCCAGCACGTTGGAATGGATGTCCGTCGTTTCCAGGATCGCCATCTTCAGCGTAGTACCTTCTGGAATTGTGGGGGCCGTCGTATTAGAACCGCTGCCGCATGCGGCAAGCAATGCGGTGGCCATGACCGTCAGTACGGGGGCCGATATTTTTTTCAACATGAAGCTGATCTCCAGGTAAGAAAGCCGCGACGAAATCGATTGCGCGACCGGAATTGAGTCATCCTGCCGCCTCACTGACTCTGTTTTTTAAATCAGAAATTAGTGTTTGGGCAAGAACGCGCAAAGTGTCGCTTCTAAATGTGACCGCTTAATGACCGGATAAAAACTCGACAAAGAAAAATCGAATTCGGTTATAGCTACGTTGGAAACGAATAAAAATGGATAAAATCACCATCCAAAAAGTAACTCGCGTGGATTTCAAACGCCACGGAGCCTGCGGCACGTGGTCTGATTTACTTAAATCGCCAGACCCAGCAATTTTCCAACAGCACAATTCATTCTGGTCAGCTCTTCGCTGTGAGACAGCGTCTCTTTTAATCGCGACCAGAAGCCTTTGATTATGCCCTTGTCTTGTTGCAATGCAGGCTTGCACAGTTCCGCAGTCAGGCTGTCAATATCGGTCAGGCTGCTCTTTCTCTGAAAAGGCGATAGCTCACCCGACTCTCCAATCGCGGTGTGCAGATTCACCAAGGTATGCTTCAGCAAATTCTCTTCCTCGCTGGCGCTGAACCCCAGATTGATCTGCTGCGCATAGCTGGATTCAGCCTCCAGTATCTGAGCAGGAATAATGGTGTTGCCTGTAAGTGTGATTGACGACATCGCCCGCCCCAAAGCATTTTTCAGTTCTGCATTGACAATTCAGTGTAATTAATCATTGCTGAATTTGCAATTAAACAAGAAAATTGCGTGCACTTCTTTTCTTCAGGAAACTATAAAAATTGCATGGTCTCCAGCTTCGCCTGCGGCATCTTGCAGAATGGATTATCATCTCGCCTACGGCGTAGCAATCTTGCACCGGTTTCTGCTCTTGCTTTTCACCCTCCCGCTTCGCGCCATACCCAATACCCGATACCTCCGGCCACGATGACCAATATCGAAACAAAAAAATATCTGCCCTGGGTCGTCGCCACGGCCCTGTTCATGGAACAGCTGGACTCCACTATCGTCAACACCGCAATCCCCACCATGGCTGCCAGCCTGGGGGTTACGCCGCTGAGCCTGAAAGCCGTGGTGACCAGCTACATCCTCAGCCTGGCGGTTTGCATCCCCATCAGCGGCTGGATGGCGGACCGCTTCGGCACCAAGCGGGTATTCATGATTGCAGTCACCGTATTTACGGTTGCATCCATCCTGTGCGGCTTGTCGGTCAATTCACCGATGCTGGTTGCCGCGCGGCTGCTGCAAGGCATAGGCGCGGCGATGATGATGCCGGTCGGCCGGCTCGCCATCGTGCGCACCTTCCCCAAATCGGAATTGCTGGCCGCAATGAATTTTGTGATTATCCCGGCGCTGATAGGCCCCTTGCTGGGCCCAACCATAGGCGGCCTGATCGTGCACTGGATGAGCTGGCGCGAGATATTTTTCGTCAATGTACCTGTCGGTTTTGCGGCGCTCTATCTGATCCATCGCTACATGCCGGACTACCATGGCGATGAGCCACGCCCCATCGACCTGATCGGCCTGGTGCTGTACGGCACCGGCGTTGCTCTATTGTCCTGGCTGCTGGAAATCTTCGGCGAACACCAGATAGACCCGACTTCCGGCGCAGTCTTGTTTGTGCTGGCGATCTGTCTGCTGGCCGCGTATACATGGCATGCCGGCCAATCCGAGTTTCCATTACTGCGCATCACGCTGCTGAAGATCAGGACTTTCCGCGTTGCCGTGATAGGCGGATTTATCACGCGGCTTGGCATAGGCGGCCTGCCCTTCCTGCTGCCGCTGCTGTATCAACTGGGCATGGGTTTGCCGGCCTGGCAATCGGGGCTGCTGATGATGCCGTCTGCCTTTGCCGCCATGGGGATGAAGTTGATTGCACCCAGGGTGCTGCGACAATACGGTTACCGCCAGGTGCTGATCGTGAATACAGTGCTGATCGGCGTCACTATCAGCATGTTCTCGTTTGTCACCGGCAGCACGTCGGTATGGTTTATCGTCCCTCTCAGCCTGACCATGGGCTTCTTTAATTCGCTGCAATTTTCCAGCATGAATTCCATGGCCTATGCAGACATAGGCGACAAGGATTCCAGCATGGCCAGCAGCATCGCCAGCTCGCTGCAGCAATTGTCGCTGAGCTTCGGTCTGGCCTTCGGCTCGCTGATTACCGCGTGGTTCCTGGGCAACCATCCACAGACGGACAAGGCGCTACTGACCTCCTCGCTGCACCACGCCTTCCTGACCCTGGGAATACTGACAGCATTGTCATCGCTGTCTTTCTGGACCCTGCGACCAGCCGATGGCGAGAATGTCAGTCGCGGAGGTAGTTGAAACAAAGAGGCATGCTATCGAAACCGGCCCGGCGATACGGGCCAATTTAGCAACATAGTGTATCGGTAGCATGCTTTTTTACTACCTGTGATATACACTAAGCGCGTTATAGATTCAGATTCGGAACACTATGCCATCTCGTCGCAATGTATTAAAGAAGGGCCTGTGGCTGACGGCAGCCGGATTGTTCACCGGCATGCATATCGCCAACGCGGCAGAACCCGAGGCCGGCAAAACACCCCCCGGCCATCTAGAACCGCCACCGGATTTGTTCGACTCCCAATCGCTGGACATAGAATTCTGGGTCAAGCCCCGCACCCTGGACGTAATCCGCCCCGCCACCGGCGAGCACACCAAGCTGTTGTACTGGAAAGACGGCGACATCCAGGAATCGGCATACCAGCAACTGTGCCACATGCTGCGCGATGTCAACGGCAAGCAAACTGCGCCGATCGCCCCCAAATTGCTGGAAACCTTGTGGGCAACGCAAGCCTACGTGGAAAGGTTCGGCATGACACAGCCGCTGCAGATTCTTTCCGGCTATCGCACGCCGGAATCCAATCGCAGGCTGATCGAGGAAGGCGTACCGGCGGCCAGGAAGTCCTTGCACCTGGAAGGCCGCGCAGCCGACATCCGCATTTCCAAGTTACATGAGGAAGTACTCGGCGGCCTGATACGCAGCTTCCGCCAGGGCGGCGTGGGCTTTTATTACCGCCCTAGCGCACAAGGCGGCTGGATACACACGGATACCGGCCTGCAACGCATCTGGAAAGGCTGATCACTCAAGCTCTTAGCCGCATTGGTTCATTCACATGCGGTGCGGGCGGCGGATCCTTGACAGGCTCATCATCCGGCCTGTCCGGCTGCGGCGGTATCACCGGTTCAGGCTTGGGATCGGGTTCTGGCGGAATTCTGGGTAAACTCATAGCGTCCTCGGCTGGCGTAAAACTAAAAGCCCACCTTACCAGACGTCCATTTCAACTTCTGTGTGCGAACACACTTTGCAGCCTGCCGAATACCAGCCTACGCCGCGCTGTCATCCTTATGGGATGCCAGGCTCTGCGATAGGCGCTGCGTAATCTTCACCATATCCGCTTCATCCCTGTCAAAACCATAGACGGTCAGCGGAAAATTCAGCGTCTTCTGCACCTCCCAGATCTTGTCATGCTCGTGCGGTGCAAACATCTGCGCTGGGGCGCCAACCGCCACCCAGCCTATGGGCACAAAAGCACCCACCGGGAGCCGGGTCTTGATATGCACAACGCCGTTGATCCTGACCTCGCTGCCCTTCTCCAGATGCGCGGCATGAAACACGGCCGCGCCTGTGGCGACAAAGACCTCATCCTCTATCGTGCAGCCGACCACATGGGTTTGCGGGCCTATCAGGCAATTATTGCCTATGCTTAGCGGGTGTTGCGCCGAACTTCTCAGCACTGCATTTTCCATCACGATGCATTCTTTTCCTATCGTGATGGAGCCGCTTTCTGCGATCAACTGCGCACCGAACAGGATGCGGCAACCAGCCCCTATAGTGACATCACCACAGACCACCGCATTCGGTGCGACATAAGCGCCAGGGTCAATATGGGGAGTTTTACCCTGATGGCTGATGATCATTGCGTCGTCCCGGAAAAGATTATGGAGTGAAAGATGCTGCCACAAGCAATCGGCGTTCGTCAATGCAGCTTGTCACATCGCCTCTTCTTGGCGATGCGGACACACATGCGCCTCCAGCAACGCATGCACAGCCTTGCCGGACAAAACGAACACCACAGCGCCCAGATTAAATTCCAGCTTCAACATCAGGCTAATCAATCCCAGTAGCGCCATAGTCAAACGCGGATGCCCTTTCATTCCCTTGTTTAAAATAATCCTAGTCATTTAATGACTCTCCAAAAAACGGGCAGGCTTTCATGCTATCGGCCTGCCCTGCACCTGCCTGTTTCAAGCGATCCGCCCTATGCTGCTTTAGGCATTACCTGCAGCAGGTCATCTATACCTATGCGCCTGGCAAAATCCGTCCGGACTTGCTCGGCCACTTCCGTCACTTCCGCCGCACCATCACCGATAAAGTCGATCACGCTCCTGAAAGGACGAGTGCCCGCCGGCAGGCTGACGATGCGCGCAATGTCATCCGCTACTGCCTGTGGATCTGCATCATCCGGTGTCAGCGCGCTGAGACGGGCGCCGACCTGATCCATCAGACCGTTATAGCGGCTATAAGCAGCGGCCGTGGTTTCATCAGCGGGTTTGCCTGCATTTGGAAAATGCGCAGTACCACGAGTAAAAGCACCCGGCACCACGATTGAAGTCTCGATGCCGAAGCGTGTCAACTCATACGACATCGTCACCGCAATAGAATCCATTGCCGCTTTCGCTGCAGCGTAAGGCCCCATGAAAGGAGGGAAACCACCGCGCACCGTGGTGCTGCTGACCCACAGCATCAGGCCCGAGCCGTTATTGCGCATCGCAGGCAAGGCCGCGCGGTTGACCCTTTGCACACCCAGCACATTGGTATCGAAGACCTTGCTGATTTCTTCCGGGCTGAAAGCTTCCATTGCACCGACTACCAGATGGCCAGCATTGTGTACGACCGTGTCCAGTCGTCCCTGCTCTTCCATAATGGCTTTTACTGCCTGATCTGCAGACTCTTGCGACAACACATCCAGCTCAAGCGCGCGCAGGCTGTAGCCATTGGCAAATGCATAGTCCACCAGCGCCCTGGCTCGCGGCGCATTGCGCCCCTTGATGTCACGCATGCTGGCATACACAGTATGTCCTGCTGCTGCCAGCGCCTTCGCTGCCAGATTGCCGATGCCGGTGGATGCGCCTGTAACCAATACGACTGATTTCATGATGTACTCCTTGAGAATAAGTAATTAGCGAATATAAGATTGACTGAATAAGGGGTTTAGACGATGCCGCCATTGGCGCGCAGGGTCTGGCCATTGATCCAGCCGCCGTCATTGCTGACCAGGAAAGCCACGGCCGCAGCAATATCTTCAGGCGTACCCAGGCGCTCCAGCGGAGCTGCCTTGCTCATGCGTTCTATCACCTCATCCGTTTTTCCGGTCAGGAACAAGGCAGTCGCTGTCGGCCCTGGAGCAATTGCGTTCACAGTGATCTGTTTGCCGCGCAATTCCTTGGCAAAGATATTGGTCATCGTTTCTATCGCTGACTTGGATGCGGCGTAGACCGAGTAGCCAGGCAGTGCCAAACCGCTGACGCTGGTAGAGAAATTCACGATACGGCCACCGGATTGCAGACGCTTTGCAGCCTGGCGCATGGTGTTAAAGCTGCCTTTGACATTGATATTGAAGATGCTGTCAAAAGCTGCATCATCGGTATCTGCCAGTGCAGGCAAGCCGGCCGGCATTACGCCTGCATTGTTGATCAGCACATCCACCTTGCCGAAAGCGATTTCGGCGGCGTCAAACAACTGGGCCACAGCCAGCGAATCAGCAACATCGGCCTTCACCGCTATGGCTTTGCCGCCCTGGGCTGTGATTTTTGCCACCAGCGCGTCTGCCTCATCGCTACGGCTTGCGTAGTTAATAACAACGGCCATACCTTCGCTGGACAGGCGCTGCGCGATGGCTGCACCGATGCCGCGGGAAGCGCCGGTAATGATGGCTACTTTGCCTTGGGATGATGCTGCATTAGTTGTGTAGATGGTAGTCATGAAATGCTCCTTGATATAAAGGTAAGTAATAAGGTAAGTAACGAAACAGTGAACTTTCTGCTAAGGCTGCGCAGCTTTGCGTGAGCCAGTGAATGCATTATGCCTATTGATTCTGAGTGGATAAACTAGGTAAAATTGCCTTAACTGTGCAATTTAAATCAACAATAGGTATTCCATGGACAGATTCGAATCAATGCGGATCTTTACCCGCATCGTAGAGCTGGGCAGCTTTACCAAGGCGGGCGAGGAACTGGGCTTCCCCAAGGCGACCGTCACCCATGCCATCAAGCAACTGGAAGCAAGGCTCAGGGTGCGCCTGCTGCACCGGACCACGCGCCAGGTCACCGCAACGCTGGATGGCGATGCCTATTACCGGCGCTGCATGCGCCTGCTGGCCGACCTGGAGGAAACAGAAAACATCTTCAGCGAAGCGGCCGTGAATCCTGCCGGCAAGCTGCGCATAGACATGCACGGCACGCTGGGCATGCATTTTGTAATGCCTGTATTGCCGCAGTTTTGCGAGCGCTATCCGAATATAGAGCTGGAAATAGGCATGGGCGACCGCCTGATCGATCTCGTCAGGGAAAGCGTGGATTGCGTCTTGCGGGTGGGAGAACTACGCGACTCATCAATGGTGGCGCGGCGGGTAGGAACGCTGGAACAAGTCACCTGTGCCAGCCCGGCTTATCTGAAAAAATACGGTATACCGCAAACACCGGCAGAATTGGAGCAGCACCGCGGCGTGAATTTCTTTTCTTCGCAAACCGGCAAGGCGTTCCCTTTCGACTTCATCGAAGACGGCAAGCAAACCAGCTACCAGCTCAAAGGCAGCGTATCGATCAATAATGCCGATGCGTATGCGGCCTGCTGCACCAACGGTTTTGGCCTGATACAGGTGCCGCGCTATCATGTGGAAGAAGCATTGCAGCAAGCCAAACTGCAAGAGATACTTGCCGGCTTCAGGCCGGACCCGATGCCGGTGGCTGTGCTCTATCCGCATCACCGGCAGTTGTCGCCCAGGGTCAGGGTATTTGTAGATTGGATGGCAGAGATTTTTGCCAAAGCACATTAATGACGTACATGAACAAAGCAAGCATTACAGGAAAATAATGATGATAGACAACCAGGCATTGTGCGAAGAACTGAAAGCCTTTGCGGCGGAGCGCGATTGGGAGCAATTCCATACCCCCAAAAATCTGGCCGCCTCCATTTCGATAGAAGCCGCTGAACTGCTGGAATTGTTCCAATGGTCGCGCGGCCAGCAATGGGGCGAACTGCAAGACCCAAAACTGAAGAACCGCACCGCTGAGGAGCTGGCCGATATCCTGCTGTACCTGATACGCTTTGCCGACTTGGCCGGGATAGACCTGGAACAGGCCGCCCGGCAAAAGATGCTGGCCAATGCGGCCAAGTATCCGGCCGCTGAGTTCAAAGGCTCGGACCGTAAATACAATGAATAAAAAGCTTGGACGCGTTTCCGCAAACCTCGACGTGTCAATCGCCTAAGTAAATCGCCTACATTTATTTTTCTTTATTCGCTCTCTCATCTGCAGCCTTGCTGACCAAGGCATCCAGCACAGGCATCAGAGCCGCCACATAGTCAGCTTCAGGCAAGCTACCGGGCAACTTGCGTCCGGCAATCTGTGGAGAGGTCAGATAGCGCCCGTCGACAATAATACTTGGCACCCCGGAAAGACCATAAAAACTTTCCAGTTGCGCAGTGCGCACTGCCTTGGTTCTGACGGTGAAGGATCGTGATGCTTCCAGATATTTCTGCTGGTCGATGCCTTGCTTGACGACAAACTCGAGTGTGGATTTTTCGTCGTTCAAGCTTAAGTTTTGCTGATGGATAGCGTCAAAAATTTTCTTGTGCATCTCCACACCAAGCCCCATCGCCTCCAAAGTGAAATACATGCGTTGCTGCGGTAGAGTCTTACCCAAATACGAAGTGTGCAAGCGAGTGAAGCTGATCTTGTCACCCTGCTTTTTTACCCAGGCCTCCAATGTTGAATCCAGCGCATAGCAATGCGGACAGAAATAACCAAAAAACTCTGTTACCTCTACTTTTTTGCCCGGCGTGAGCATCGTAGTTCTTTCCAGCACATCGTAACCCACTCCATTTTCAATAGACTGGGCAAACGTGATAGAGCAAAAGCCCGCAATGAATAACGTAAACAGCCAACGGCGTAAGAATCGCATGAACGTCCTTGAAATTGAGAAATGCTGGAGATTATTATTCATCTCGCCCACTGCCGCAGCCTGGCTTGGCGAACACTGCGCGCAAGCAAGCTGGCAAAGAAAGCGGCTTGCGCCTGGTCTTGCCCTATTCCACCGGCAAACCAAACACACTGCGTATGCAGCGATAGAGCGTCGCCCATTTCAGCGGTTTGAAAATATAGCCGTCTGCACGCGCTTTCAGGCCGTGCATGACGTCCTTGTCGCTGATCTGGGACGTAACCATGATGACAGGTATGGCCGCCAGGCGCGGATCATTGCGGATTACTTCCAGCACATGGAAACCGTCCTTGTCGGCAAGGCCGGGCACGACCACGTCCAGCAGCACCAGGTCTGGAACGCTCTCGCCCTGCAAAGCGGTCAGCGCTGTCGGTATGTCGAACACCTGCGTCACCCTAACCTCCTTGCTGGTGAGCATGGTTGCCATCAGGTTGGAGATGTCTTCATCGTCTTCCATGATCAATACCGAAAGACCCGACAAGCTGATTCTGGGGAATGCCTTATTCTTGCTATGGGTATAAAAGCCTTTTTGCTGCAGAGCCTGCGAGCCTCTTTGCGCTTCAGCCCAGGCCTGCACGCTGTCTTCCGGCGACAATTCCGTTACTTCAATTTCCGAGGCCGGAGGAATGGAGGATGATAGGGAAAACTCTATTTTTCCGTCCTTGTCTGCAGCCGGCTCAACAATATCCTGAGAGGTCTGCGTCAAAACGCGCACGTAGCCACTTCTCTCCAGCGCGTCCAGTGCCTCCCTCAGTTTCTGCATAGTCATGCCGCTCAGGCCTGCGAGCAAGGCGACGCTATTGGAGCGCCCATCCACCTGGGACAGCACCTTCAGGCTATCCCGATTCAACTCCTTGGTGCCGGCTCTCAGCGCGGCGAGCCCTTTGGCGGTCTTGCTGTATATCTTGTCTACTGTATTCATTTGCACCTCTACGACATAATTCACTTACAAATCCAATTCAATCTCTTGCTGAAACCTGTACAAAACAGATAACGGCATCTACAGGCATTACGATACAGCAAATGCGAGGAATGTATTTATTTACAAGTTAATTATATTGCAGGGTTGCAATAGAAGGCAGTGCTAAAGTGTAACCATCTGTCAGCCGGGCAGTCGTAGATCGTAAGTTGTAGCCTGCCCCTGGACACAAGCTTCTCCCAGCTAGCAAAAGGCCTGCGTGCGCCAACAGATTGGCAAACGCAGGCCTTTTATTCTAATGCAGGCGTTGCTTAAGGCGTATGCACCAGATAACCTTCTTTGCCCGGGTCGCGCATGCGGAAAGAAACCAGGAAGGCAATCAGGCACATGAAGGAAACATACCAGTAAAAACTGGATTCCATGCCCCAGGATTTCAGGCTCAGCGCCACAAATTCAGCCGACCCGCCAAACGCGGCATTCCCCACCGCATAGGACAAGCCAACACCCAGTGCGCGCACTTCAGGCGGGAACATCTCGGCCTTGATCAAACCGCTGATCGACGTATACAGGCTGACCACGGCCAGCGCCACAACCACCAGGCCAAAGGCTTCATACGGATCGGTCACATCCTTCAGCGCATGCAAGACAGGCACCGTCATGATCGTTGCCAGCGCACCGAACCACAGCATAGATGTACGGCGGCCTATCTTGTCGGACAAGGCGCCAAACAGCGGCTGCATGATCATGTAGACGAACAGAGCGCCGGTCATCACATTGCTGGCAGTCTTTGCAGGCATACCGGCAGTGTTCACCAGATACTTTTGCATATAGGTAGTGAAGGTATAGAAAATCAAGGAGCCGCCCGCAGTAAAGCCAACCACCGTAAAAAATGCCGCCTTGTGTTTCATCAAGGCTTTCAGCGTGCCGGCTTCCTTGTTCTTACGCTGCTCTTCTGTCGTTGTTTCACTCAGTGATTTACGCAGGTAAAGCGCGATGACTGCTGTGATCGCGCCCAACACGAAAGGAATGCGCCAACCCCAGGCCTTCAACTCATCCAGGCTCAGCAACTGCTGCAGAATGACCAGCACCAGCACCGCCAGCAACTGGCCGCCGATCAGCGTCACATACTGGAAGGAAGCATAAAAGCCGCGCTTGCCCTTCATTGCGACCTCACTCATGTAGGTAGCACTGGTGCCGTATTCGCCGCCCACAGACAGGCCCTGGAACAGCCGTGCCAGCAACAGCAGTGCCGGAGCAAGTGCGCCTATGCTGGCATAGGTCGGCAGGCAGGCGATCAGCAAGGAGCCGCCGCACATCATCAATACGGAAATCATCATCGAAGTACGCCGGCCGTGCTTGTCAGCAATGCGGCCAAACAGCCAGCCGCCTATAGGGCGCATCAGGAAGCCGGCGGCGAACACGCCTGCCGTGTTCAGCAATTGCGAAGTCGGATCGCCTTTGGGAAAGAAAGCCGGCGCAAAATAAATGGCGCAAAACGAATACACATAAAAATCGAACCATTCAACAAGGTTGCCGGACGAGGCGCCAAGGATCGCAAAGATGCGCCGGCGTTCATCGGCACGCTTTTCCGCGTGCTCAGTGGCTGTCATGGGAATATCAATATTGGACATGGGGTCTCCTAAGGTAAATATCTTTGTCAGCCACAATGAACGTCAGAAATGCTGGCGCTAAATTCAAGGTGACTGGCGTAGTGCCAAATTGCAGCGTGCAATAATTTGCGGTCGGACTTCACCCGTCATGTGGACGACTTCGACGCTGAATTCGGTCTGATCTGGATAAGCCAAGTCTGCTGAGACTGACTTTGATCTGCTTATGTACGGCAGTCTAACCGGCTTGGCGATTGCCTGCAGACGTGCAGCGCTGTGGATAGTGATTGAAAGGCATGCTGGTCTCCTATGGGTTGAATTATTCCAAGGCTTAATGCAGGCTTCGTGCCAGCTTATGATTCAGCAGTAAGTAATTGATTTATTTGAGCTAAACAAATTTGCTGTAAATGAAAGGCGGCATTCGTGTGTGAAAATCCAGAATTCGGCACGCTGCGATTCCGATTATCCGCCGATTATGAGGGTTGAGGAAAATACTTGAAAAACGAGGATATACCCAGGAAATTCTGTTCAAAAGCAAGGACTTAGCTCGTGCTTCAGGCACGTGCGCAGACAACTTTTCTTTTGCGTTCGTTGTTCGCACGCACTTTAAAACCGGGCCAGAGTAATCGGGGGAAATCCCTGAAATTCCCCCAAATTGCTGCTTATCCGATTAGCGTTGCGACCACGCCAGGCGTGCAGCAAGTCCCAGAAATACCGTGCCGGCTATCCAGTTTAATATGCGCTGCGCTCGCAGCGAGCGCTGAAAGATTTGCCCAAACGTTGCGGCAAAATAAGCAATGGCGCCAAAGGTCACCAGCGTCGCCAGCATGAACACAAATCCCAGGCTGATGATCTGCAGGCCGACATTGCCGGCACCTGCGTTGACGAACTGCGGCAAGAAAGCCAGGAAGAAAATCGCCACCTTGGGATTGGTGATATTCATCAGCACCCCGCGCCTATACATATGGGAGGAACTTGCAGGCTCCATCTGCTGCGCCCCAAGGTTGCCGACCGGCGCACGAAATGCACCCCATGCCATATATACAAGGTAGGCAGCACCGCTCAATTTTAAAATGGTAAATGCCAGCGCAGACGTGGCAAAAATGGCAGCAAGGCCAAGAGCGACGGCAGTGGTGTGTACCAGCAAGCCGGTGCAAAGACCCAGGACCACAAACATGCCGGCCTTGCGTCCGCGCATCGCAGATTGCAGCAGCACAAAGACGTTATCGGGGCCAGGGCTCAAACCCAGCAAGATGGACAAGCCAAAAAAAGTAAGCGCAGTTTGTAGAGAAATCATGGTCGTTTTTTTACATTAAGGCAGCCTGGCACGTCTAAGCTTGGAGCGCAGGTCTACACACATTCAATAGGGCCTAAGTATATGCGAATACCGGAATGTGTATTGGCCCCAAAATCAAAGCCGGGACATCGGCGACTTAAAATAAAAAAAGTCGCAAAAAAAAATGCCGCTCAACATAAGGAGCGGCATTCTTAACTGAGCTGTAGCTTAAAGCTTAAAACTCTTCCCAGCTATCGTCAGCCTGGCTGGATGCCCTTGACAGCTGCCTTGGTGCCGGCTTGGATGCAGGCTTGCTTACCGGCTTGGCGGCGGCACGCACCGCCACCGCTGGAGCTTTACGCCGCGTGGACGCCGATGCCGCTGATACCGCCGAACCATGGGCTGCCGACTGGTTGACTTTAAAGACACTGACCACCTGCGCCAGATTGGCCGCCTGGTTTTGCATGGACTCGGCAGCGGCAGCAGCCTCCTCCACCAGCGCCGCATTTTGCTGCGTTACCTGGTCCATTTGGCCGATGGCGGTATTCACTTCTTCTATGCCCACGCTTTGCTCGGTGCTGGCTGCAGTAATTTCGCTGATGATATCGGTAACGCGCTGCACGCTGCTGACGATCTCTTGCATCGTAGTGCCGGCTTCGGCAACCAGCTTGTTGCCGACGTTGACCTTGTCCACAGAATCCCCAATCAGGGTCTTGATTTCTTTCGCAGCAGAAGCCGAGCGCTGTGCCAGATTGCGCACTTCGGTGGCCACCACGGCAAAGCCGCGGCCCTGCTCGCCTGCACGCGCGGCTTCCACCGCCGCATTCAGGGCTAGGATGTTGGTCTGGAAGGCAATGCCGTCAATGACGGAAATGATATCGACAATCTTCTTCGATGAATCATTGATGGAATCCATCGTACCAACCACCTGCGCCACCACGTCGCCACCCTTGACAGCAACGCTGGAAGCGGACGCTGCCAGTTGGTTTGCCTGGCGCGCGTTGTCGGCATTGTTCTTCACAGTGGACGTCAGCTCCTCCATTGACGATGCGGTTTCTTCCAGCGAGCTGGCTTGCTGCTCGGTACGGGAAGACAGATCCTGGTTACCGGCGGCGATTTCGGATGAGGAAGTTGCGATGTTTTCGGTGCCGTTGCGCACTTCGGTCACGATATTCAGCAAACTGCTATTCATTTCCCTCAGGGCCTGCAAGAGTTGGCCGGTTTCATCGGTAGAATCGACGGCGATTTCACCGGTCAGATCGCCACCCGCCACACGTCGTGCCGCATCCACTGCATTACGCAGCGGACGAGTAATACCGGTGGTCAGCAGCCAGGCGCAGACGACGCCAAAAACCAGCGACAGTAACGCCAGTAACAGCAGCAGCCTGGTTGCTGCTGCTGCCACCTCATCAATTCTTTTTGCCGACGCATCGATGGTATCGCGCTGCATCTTGACCCAGTCCAGCATCAGGCCTTCATAACGCGCAGCGCCAGGCACAAACACTTGCGAGAAGACACGCTCCGCGTCTTCCGCCTGTCCGGCTGCCTTAAACTTGGCGGCTTCATCGCGAGAGGATAGGTAAACCTTGCGCAACTCGCCTATCTGCTTGAACAATTGGGTCTCGGCCTCTCCGGACACGAGCGGTTCCAGCTTGCTTTGCAGTTCAGCGGACGCTTTGGAAGAAGCTGCAGCTGCCTCCTTGAAATACGGGCCGAGGGCGGTATCGCTGCTCTTGGCAATCGCGGTTGTGCGGCTGACGGCACTGTGCAGGTTGCTGTACCAATCAGAAATCATCCTCTCCTTGGCAAGGGGAAGCTGCATCATTTCCCGCGTCGCACTGGCCACGGTCTGCAAGCGCCAGATGCCGATTGCTGTGATCAGCATGGAGAAAGCCAGAATCACCGCAAAGCCCATTCCCAGGCGTTTGCCGATGCCAATGTTCTTGAACATATTCATTTTAGTATCCTATTTGACGAAACCTGAGCCGCCGGAAATTCTGCCATCCCGGCGCATTAATTTTGATCTTTTATCTTGCCGACGCTTTTGGCAGCCAACGGTCCAATCAGCACCGATCAGCAAAGAAGCAAGCATGCTCGACGCACGTCGCGGGTGATCCCGTCTGCTTGTGGGCAGGTACTTGGCAGGTGCTTTTTTCGCGACATCATCACCTGGAATTTTCTGCAATCTTGATTCGGATTCTGCGTATTGTTCAATGCGGAAGGCCGATCACGACGAGTCTAGTGTGCTCGCCTTTAAAGAAATACCAAGGAATTATGGCGCAGATAGGCAAACTAGGCAGTATTTTAGCGCAATTACCGAGCAGCAACTATTATACAATATGTTACAGCTTACCCCTCCTCTTGCTCATAAATATGTTAACGGTAACAGAGCGGTAAGAAATTTCAGGCAAACTCTCTGCGACGCGGGCATTTCTCAAAGCGGCGATGTAAGTGTTTTTTGCTGCTCTATTCTTCCTCTGAAATTTTCTTGCAACTTGCATAATAACTACCAAATTACCAGTCCTGATATCGCGCATCCGGCAGACACAATCTGCGCCATGTGCACGGCATCGCCATACATCGGATACAGCTATGAGAGTTACCACCTTCACCCCTGGCTATACGCCGCCTGCAAGCAGTTCCGGCAGCAATGGCAGCGCTTCAGTGGATATCTATAACAAAGTCAGCCAGATGATGCAATCGCAAAACACGATTGCGCCCAAGCTAAATGCAGCGATCGCTACCGATCAGGCGACCCTGTCAGGCCTGGGTAAACTAAGCAGCCTGCTGTCGGTATTCCAGGGTCTGGCAAATTCCGTATCGGGTGCAGGCATGCTGGCAGCGGCCACCTCCTCCGACAAGACAGTACTGACAGCGAGCACCTCCAGCACCAGCGCTGCCGGCAGCTACGAGATCAATGTCAAGCAACTGGCGCAGGCGCAGACCCTGGTGTCCAAAAGCGTGTCCAGCGCCACCACCGCGCTGGGAGCCGGCAATACCAAGGCAGCCTCCAGCACGATCAAGTTTGAATTCGGCACTACCAACGGCAATCAATTCACGCCAGGCAGAGATAGCGCCAAAACAGTTTCCATTCCTAACGGCGCCAGCCTGCAGGACATCGCCACGGCAATCAATCAGGCCAACATAGGCGCCAAGGCCAGCGTAGTACAAAAAGGCGACGGCTACGCACTGGTGCTGAACTCCCCCAGCGGCGCGGCCAGCAGCATGCGCATCGGCGTCGATGGCGACACGGCATTGCAGGGCTTGATCGGCTTTGATCCTGCAGGTACCAAAGGGCTCACCCAAACGGCAGCAGCCCAGGATGCCCAACTGACAGTGGATGGCAATACCGTCAGCAGCGCCACCAACACCGTCACAGGCAAAGACAGCCTTGCCGGCATTACCTTGAACCTGACAGCCACCGGCAGGACCACGCTGACGGTGCAACAGAACTCATCCCAGATCGCCAATAACGTGACGACCCTGGTCAATAACTACAATGCACTGAACTCCAGCCTGAACAACCTGAAGCAAGGCGACTTGAAATCGGATGGCATTGCCGGCAATATCAAGACCCAGATGAACGCCATCGTCAGTGGCGTCAGCGGTTCATTGTCCGCAATAGGCATCACTGTTGCCGCCAACGGCGATATGCAGATCGACAAGACAAAACTGCAGAACGCCATCGCCAGCGACCCGGATACGGTCAGCAAGCTATTCACCAATAGCGGCAACGGCATCGCCGACCGCTGGTCCAAACAGATTACCGGCCTCAACGGCGCCGATGGCAGCATTGCAAAAGACAAGAGCAAGGTCAACAAGGACATAGCCGCGCTAACCACGCAAAAAGACACGGTAACCAAGGCACTGACAGCGCAAGCAAATGCGCTGGTAGATTTCTATACCAAGCAAAGCCAGCAGTCCGGCACCGGCATCACCGGCCAGGACGGTCAGCCGCATTCGCTGTTTGATATGCTGGGTTAATCCCCCTGCAACACCTCAATCCGGCCGGGTTTGCAGCCGGTAGCCCGCCCGCGGATGCTTGTTTTCAAGCGCAGCGAGGCGCCGCTCCAGATCCGCGTGATCTTCCGCGGCAGCAAGGTAGGCAAGTTCTCGCGCCCCGCGCAACTCAGGAACATTCCCGCTCCGCCTTCCAAGCGCCTTTTTCAAGGAGAAGAAAGTCTTCCGCCAAGCCTCAAGCCAGCTTGCATGCGCTTTCCCATTATTAGAAAAAGTATCTATACTCAACATAAATCCCTCGCTATAAATTCAGATTCGGGTGAAACTTATGCTTAGAATAGAAGGATATCGACATACGGAATAGCAACATTTTCTATCAATGCCATTAGAAAATTTAACACCTTGAACAAACCTCTGCCGCCAATGAAGGCCTTGAAGGTCTTTGAATCCGTAACCCGCACTCGCAACCTGACGCTGGCAGCCGCCGAGCTGCACGTCACCCACAGCGCCATCAGTCAGCAGCTTAAATTGCTGGAGGAATACTTCGGCCAGGTGCTGTTCCTGCGCAACTCGCGCGGCGTGCAGCCCACCGGTGCCGCGCTGAAGTTCTATGCCGAAGTCAAGGCAAGCCTGGACCGGATCGCCGACGCGGCCGAACAATTGACTATGGAGGGAAAAAATCGGATCGTGCGTGTGAATACCACGCCATCGATCGCCATGCGCTGGCTGATTCCGCGCCTCTCGTCTTTCCAGATAGAGAATCCGCGCATAGAAGTCCGCGTGACCACCTCCGCCACCGATGCCATCGCAGACCTGACCGAATCCTTCGATGTGATCATCCGCCGTGACGCACATCAGCTCAGCGGTTATGAGTGCATCCGTTTCCTGGATGATGTTTCGGCGCCGCTGGCGTCTCCCGGTTATCTGGAACGCCAGCACATTTCGCAACCCGCAGACTTGCGCGACGCCAGCTTGCTGCACCTGGGAAGCCGACCCGAAGCATGGAACCGCTGGCTGAGCCAGGCCGGAGTTCCTCTACAAGAGCAATTGCGGGGCCAGATATACCAGCATTTCTTCCTTAGCCTTCAGGCTGCTGTGGCAGGTCTCGGCGTCGCGATGGGCTCGCTGGAATTGCTGGAAGACGATCTGGACAACGGCCGCCTGGTGCAGTTGTTCCCGCATATCGTATTAAAGGATGTCGGCTTTCATATGCTGTATCGCGCCAGCGCCGACACGGGCAGTCCGCTGCAGATTTTTACGAACTGGCTGCACCTGATGGGCTCGCGACCGCGTTATCCGTAATAGTCGGTTCTATTTTACAAAGCCGAACCGCAGGACGGGCAGACCTGCCCCAGCCAAAGCAATAATTCTGGAATAGAAATGGCCGCGCCGTCGCTACTCAAGCTGGCGCACCAGAAGAGCGCCGCCAGCAGAAGCAGGCGCGCGCCCGCTTTCAACCTTACCCTGCCCTGGGCATGCAGGTAGCAGTACAGCGCATAAAGCCCAAACAGGAAAATGATTGCCGAACTCAGCCTGGCCAGCGCATCGAATACATTCAACGCGCCAAAGCTGCCGTACACGGGAACACCCAGCGTGATCAACAGCGCCATCACGCCAAGCAAGCCCAGCATCAGCAAACTCCCATAGCACAGCGAATAATCTGCCAGCGAGTTCAGATTATGTGCCTCTCCGGCGCTTACGCGCTCCTGCCCTATCTGTTCGGCTATCATCGCCGCCTCTTTTTTGTAGACGACAAGATAATTCATTGTCGTATTTACAATATAGGCGTGATCTCTAATAAATGGAATGGGGGATTGTTAAACACTGTTTCGCTCCACGCGTCCCTCAGCGCAATTCCCCTGCTACTCCTTGTAGTACACCACCTGATGGCTAGTGGCGAGCAATTGCCCAGCGGCACTCCAGACTTCGGCAGTCTGGTCAAAGTAGCCGTTGCTAAAATTCAATGCCCGCGCGCATCCTAGTAATGCATCGGTACCGCATGCGGCCAGCGCCGCAGAATCAGCATGAAAATACGTGGTCAGCGACACAGTGCCGACCGGCACCCATTTTGGCCTGCGCACGAACAGGCGCGGGTAAAAGGCATCGCAAATCGCCGCCAGTGAGATGAAGTCCAGCGTACGCGCAGGTTCATCCCGTATCCACAACTGGCTGACGGAATCCGGCTCAGCCCCCGCACCTGCATCCATCGCCCATTTTCCATCTGCGCCGGGTCCGCCGCGCACGAAACGCATGTCGTATTGCGCTGTCCACGCAGCACGCTCCAGCGGCGGCGTACGCTCGATAGCGGCAGCAGAAGGAACATCCGGAAAACGCAATTCAGTAGCAGACCAGGTATCGCGCCGAGTTGCCGTCACCACGGTCGCCGTGGCGGCAGTCGCGCCTGCCTGCAGCATACGGATGAGCCAATGCTGGGTGGAGCGATTGGTGCGCACCGGCTCTGCAATCATCGTAAATTCGCCATCCGCCAAAGGGCCGGCAAAATTGACGGTCAGCGCAACCGGCTCACCTAGGCGATCGGGATGCTGCATCACAGACTGTAGCAATGTCGCCGCAGTGACGCCGCCAAACGGCCCCACCATATTGCCGTAAGCGGCACTAGTGCTGCCGGCAAAGCTGCCATCCTGCTGGCGCTGGACTGCGGTGGCGATATCCAGCGCGTGAGCTGGCTGGGCGGCATCCGATGTTTTTACTGCTGTCTCCAATTTTTATCCTTTTATGAGTGAATAAACCTGCGGCCCCAAACCGGCCGGACCAACGAAGGAATGAATAAGGCAAGCCAGAGTATAGCCTCGCATCAAAGATACCGCTGGCCACACCTGCCTGATCTACCGGCGCTACTTGGAGGAAAGCCCTTCAGCAGGCACTGCCGCCTATGGTCTTCCACTCTTCATTGCCGATC
Organism: Parundibacterium terreum; assembly: GCF_014636315.1. Lineage (GTDB taxonomy): Bacteria > Pseudomonadota > Gammaproteobacteria > Burkholderiales > Burkholderiaceae_D > Undibacterium > Undibacterium terreum. The sequence goes on from NZ_BMED01000001.1 coordinate 600,059, forward strand.
AGCGTGGAACGATAGACCTTGAGGCCGGCGCAGCCGTCGATAGCCTTGATCGCCTCCTTGGTGGCATCGGCCAGGTTCTTGTGCAGCCAGGGGCTTAGCGATATGCGCTCTATGCAACTCAGCGGCAAAGTGATATCCAGGCTGCGCATCGTCTGGTCGCCGGATTCAAAGATCGCGCGAAACTCTTGCTCATCAACAAAAGCAGCACGCTTGATGAAAGGCAGCCCGGCAATACTGGGCGCCTGCTTCCTGGCCTGCGCCAGCGTCATGTAATTAACCTCGCCCAGCATCACCCCTGCCCGCTTGCGCAAGGCACGCAGCAAGGGCTCCCGCTTGAAGCGTATGCACACCCCGGAAGAACTGCCGGAAAAAACGCGCCAGTGATGATAGGTTTCATCCGCCTGCGAAAAGCAGATCGCCAGCACGCTGCTCAAGGCTTTTTTCTCCTTATACCGGGACAGATAGTGCGAATCATTGCTGTCATCCCAGCTCGCCGGATCCAGCAAGGTGATCTTCTTTTCCTTCAGCATGTACAGCAAGGCAGGTAAATCGGTATAGCGGCGCAGGTATTGCGGCATGGGCGAGCTCGGTGCAGGCATGAGGATATCCAGAGTGAACAGGCAAGGCTTGCCAATGACGCAAAAGTCTAGCAAGCGCTACCGGCTTTGTCCATGCAGGCAACGCGTCCACACTACCCTGCGCACGGTGCAGCTTCGAGTCTTGCCCGCTCGTATAAACTTATTGCAATATCAACTTTCTCGTGGCAGCATCTGTCCACATTGGCGCAAACTTATTGGCCTGCTTAGACCACGGGTGCCCCCGTACCTCGTATATATCTTAGAGTTTTTACCAAATAGGACTCCATGCACGGAATTACACAGGAAGAACTGCTGGAATTGGTTAGAGATGCTTTCAAATACCATGCACCCGCCTGCATAGGCATAGCAGAAATCTCTTACTTGATTGAATGGGCCAAAAAAAGCACTCCGACAGAGACCGAAATACTTGCCTGTATCGATCAACTTCTGCACATCGGCTTTGTGACTCGCAGTGGATACGGATGGCAAATATCACATACCCGAGGCTAGGACTAAGCAGCAGCTTCTCATACAGCCCGCGAGCGGCCATTTTGAGCGCTGTTCCGAAATGGTGGCAAAGTTGAAAATTGAGTTGAACACGCGGATCGGTGCGGTGGATTGACTATGCTGAAATTCGAGAAATAAAAGAAAGATCCGAAATGAAATACGACGACGCAACATGGCATACCGCTGGAAACTTCCCGTCCGAGCTTCCGCCAGAAGCCGGCGCGACACACACCGGAATGTTTCTGGCATGGGCCTTATTGTCTGGATTAGCCGGGGATTTGCACATCAAAGACCTCCCACAAAACATTCCATTATTGCAGTCTCGCCAGGTGACTCCGGGGGAGTTCTTTCTAACCGCGTGCGACGGAAAATTTGTAGATGAAGATTTAAATGCGGAAGGAAATTCTTTTGCCGCCCTCTATTTTGATCTTCAGCGAGGTAGCTATATTCATGATTATGAAAAGATTTTGGCAAAGGGTTTGCCTGGCGCCTATCACGTTCCGGATACTTGGGAAAGTTTCGACAAGCTGAAGCCATACCTTGATAAAAGATTGAATCAATTTCGGACAATGCCTACATAAGGTAATCCCTTACGACCCCGCTTTTGGCTAGAACCGTCATTGAAATTGGCAGTTGCTGCCCTCTTCCGGCCAGCAGTTGTCAAGCAGTGAAACATCGGGAGTAAATGGAAGTATGTATGAAATAACTCTTGCCAGTACCGCTGAACTCAATGGCATAGCTGCCCTGTTGCAGTCCAACTCGCCTTCTCGTGGCGGCTCGCTGACAGGAGAGTTCTCCCGTGACGTAGTCGCGCGGATGCTAGCAGATGGTGCGCCGGTTGTAATCGCAAAACGCGATGCTCAAGTCCTTGGCGTGCTGTTCAGCTCGGCCAAGGACAATCCAGCCGCACCGCCAACAATACATGCAATGCTGGCGGCCTGGCCAGGCAAGCCAGATGCCTATGTGTATGGGCCGGTGTGCATCGCCGAAACTGAGCGCGGCCGCAATTTGCTGCCAAAGTTATATTCAGCGCTACAGGCACACCATGTCGGCAGAGAGGCGGTACTGTTCATCCGTAGCGACAATGCCGCCTCGATGAAAGCGCATCTGCGTTTGGGCATGCACAGGGTAGCGAACTTCACGCTGGACAACGCTGATTACCTGGTCTTGAGTGATTGGGCGCCATGAAAAAGGGTTCCGGCTTTCATCTGCTCAATCGGAAGAAACCGGCCAACAGCAGCCTGTCGCCTATATCGCGACAATTCGTGCTGGAAGAGTTAGCCATGCGATCTCCACGGCCAATTCCAGGTCATGTAGATGCCGGCAGTAACCATGGCCAGCAATATCGCCAACAAGAAAAGGGTGTTCCAATAGTCGTAATGCATATCCTGCGGAGCGGTGCGGCGATACCGTAGCCTCACTATATCGCCGACGTCCAGTCTAATCAGTGTAGCGGCTTCTACGGACACATACGCGCAGCTTGCGAGCGTGAGTTGGAACGTCGCGTAATACCTCCAGTTACTATAGCCATCCGAATCCGGCCGCTCGACAGCTCTTACCTGAAGGACCTTGGCGTGTGCGGGCTCACTGACAAAGTAGAAGCATAGAGTTCGCAGCATTGCGTAAACGAGAACTGCAAGAATAGTCAGCAGAACTATACTGATTGCCAGTCGCGCACTGTAAAAGACCCATACCGATGACAGCAGTAGCAAGGCCAAGCAGATTATTTTCTTTTGATTGTTCATGATGTCTCAATCTTAATCGAGAAGTTGACTTTTTTGTGGCAATAGCAGACAGTGAATTTGATGAACGTTAAAAAACGTAATGCAGCGCGACCTATGCCATAGAGGCGAGCTCTGCCTAGCAGTGACAATGCGTAGCCGTGGCCTGGAAGAGTCTACGGGTTGAACGTGCGACAATCCCCGGCGCGTTTCGGCCAGAAGCAGTCAGTGAAGAATCGACTGAAACAACCGTGCGTTGAATAATTTTTTGCCAAGGATGAATTCCTTGCGATATACAGTGAAACTAGCACCAATGACGATTCTGAAGAGAATTTGGCTGACAGCCAATACCGAACACGAAGGCTTTCCGATTTATTTCCGCCGCCCAGATGTCAGGGTTGCTGAGTTTGAGGCGCTACGACCAAAGTACCCGATGCTGTTGGTCGTCACGCACGTGTTGGCTTGTGTGAAAGAGAACGGTCTCCCAGAACATGATTACAATGACTCGCTTGAATCCCTGGATGTGTCATTAACCGCGGCCTTTGAAGATGAAACTGTGGGGCTGATCGCTCTGATCGAAACCTTCGCTGGCAAGCGCACCTACTATATTTACCTTGCCACATCATTTGTAGTTGATGGCTACATTCGTGAGGTTAAGAATAATTTTCCCCGAGAAGAACTCACCTTCGAGGTAGACGGCGATCCTTTTTGGCGTCTATTCAACGGTTACGCAGCGGATTTTCATTTCACGTAAGGCGCTGCAAAAGGGTAATTTTAGAAAACACGACCTAATTTATCGGGTATAGCTCTATTTCTGAGTATCCGCTTCGGGGCGATAGCGGAAGTACGCTGAATTCAGATCCAAGAAAGGTACTAGACTAGCAAAGCAGCACAAATCAGAGCAACGGCGAAAAAAGCGTGAGGGCCGTCGCTCCGTCACATTCTTAAAAACCAATCGCCAGCACACAGGCGACTCAACCAGTGAGACACATCATGGCATCTGGAAAAATCCTGGTCGCCCAAGGCGGTGGACCGACGGCAGTCATCAATCAATCGCTGGCGGGCGTGGTGCTGGAGGCGCGGCGCTTTCGCGCTATTGATCAGGTGTATGGCGCGCGGCATGGTGTGCGCGGCATCATCAATGAAGACCTGGTCAACCTGACCCATGAAACCAGCCTGAACCTGGAAGCGGTGGCGAACACGCCCTCTTCCGCGCTCGGCTCCACACGGGACAAGCCGGACGATAAATATTGCCAGGAAATTTTCAAGGTCTTGCGCGCGCATGAGATCGGACATTTCTTTTACATAGGCGGTAACGACTCATCCGATGCGGTGCGCATCGTCAGCCTGGAGGCGCAAAAGGCGGCTTATCCACTACGCTGCATCCATATCCCTAAGACAATAGATAATGATCTGGTCGGCAGCGACCATACACCGGGCTTCCCTTCAGCGGCGCGTTTTGTCGCACAAGCCTTTGCCGGCGCCAATCTGGACAATGCCTCGCTGCCCGGCGTGTACATAGGCGTAATCATGGGCCGCCATGCGGGTTTTCTGACTGCCGCCGCCGCACTGGCCAGGAAATTTCCTGATGACGGGCCGCACTTGATCTATCTGCCGGAACGCAACTTCTCGATGGAGCAGTTCCTGGTCGATGTCAAGGAAACCTATCAGCGCTACGGACGCTGCGTAGTGGCAGTGTCCGAGGGCATACACGATGCATCCGGCACGGCAATCGCCAGTCTTCTTGCCAAGGAAGTGGAGCGCGATGCGCACGGCAATGTGCAGTTGTCCGGCACCGGCGCACTGGCAGACCTGCTATGCGATGAAATCAAGGCCAAGCTGAATATCAAGCGCGTGCGCGGCGATACCTTTGGCTACCTGCAGCGCTCTTTCTTGGGCTGCGTGTCGGATGTGGATCAGCGCGAGGCGCGTGAAGTCGGTGAAAAAGCAGTGCAATTTGCGATGTGGGGCCAGCGCGACGGCTCGGTGGCTATAAAGCGTTCCGGCAACTATGCGGTCAACTATGAGCTGCTGGCGCTGGAGGCGGTTGCCGGCAAGACGCGCGTGATGGAAGATGAATTCATCAATGCCAGCGGCACCGGCGTAACAGATGCCTTCCGGCTTTATCTGCAGCCGCTGCTGGGTGCTGGCATGCCGGATGCGCACAGGCTGCGCTTCAGCCCTGTGGCCAAGGTCCTGAAATAGAGCTTATTGCTCAAGACGAGGTTCTTGGCGCAGGCATCACACGGGCAATAACGCCGCGCAAACGCTGCCTGAGCCAGGGTTCGGCAAGCTGCGCGACCAGCGCGGCAAGTGCCATGACGATCAGGATGGGGATAAGCGGAATCAGGATGGCCGGCAGCCATGGCGCGACGCGGCCGATCTGGATGATCATGGCTACCATCAGATTCTCGTGCAACAGGTAAAGCGGATAGCTGATCACACCCAACCACACCAGCACCGGGCTAGCGCATAGCTTTTGCGCCAGCCCCGCGGTGATTGCCAGGCTGAACAATGCCACTACCACTAGGGCTGCCACCACCTCTTCCACTCCCTTACCATACGCCAGCGCCGCGCAGCATGTCAGCACGACGGCGAGGCCGAGATCCCATTTTTTGCCATGCTTAAAGTATCTGAAATACAGCGCACCGGCGGCAAACCAGCCGAAATGCTGGGCGCCAGACCAATACAACAAGGTGGACGCAAGCGAAACCATGCGTGACTGAGCAGCCCCGTCAACCGGCAACAGCAGCCCGCTCAGCACACTGGCAAAAAACAGCAGCGCCAGACCTGTCAGCGCAGCACGGCTGCCCAGCACAAAATACATCAGACCAAACAGTACATAGAATTTCACCTCTATATACAAGGACCAGAACACGCCCTCCAGTGCGCCCTGCGGTGCATGCAACAGCTTGCTCCACACATAGGGCTCGATAAAACTCAGCCCCGGCAGCATATCCCTCAGAACCGGCTGGCCCGCCGGGCGCTCAGGAAAATAGCCGGCAGTGATGAAAATGAATATCGAACAAATCAGCATCGCCGGAAACAGCCGCAGCCAGCGCTTCAGCATGAAGGACAGAAAGCCAGAGCATTTTTCCAGCGTCATCAGGATGACAAAGCCGGAGATCATGAAGAACAATTGCACGCCGAGCATACCGTAGGCAAACACCGGCACGCCGGTGAAGCGGCTGCCAAAAGGATAGATGTCTGCCCAGCGCGCATACGCATGGAATAGCAAGACCATAAGGATAGCAATGCCCCGCAAGCCATCGAGGAAGGCAATTCTATCGGCGTGCGGAGTTGTTATCGGCGGCAAGTTGGCATTACGCATGGAGGGCTTCGGGCTGGGCAATGCCTGCATGATGCCGTGCTGCAAGGGGAAGATCAAGCAGGGTTTGCAAATCGCAGGTCTTTTCAGGCACGCGCTGTCCAAATAAAATCTATGCCTGTATGATCATAAAAACCATCTACAGGAAGCCCGATGAACAGGTATTTCTCCGCTCCATCTGCGGCAATCCTTTTCGCCGCAACTACGCTGGCGGGCACAGCCTGTTTGGCGCAAGCATCGACAGCCACCTCCAAGGAAACCAGAATGACCCAGCATATCAAAGGCAGCTTCGACGTAAAGCTCACTCCGCAAACCTCCCCCGGCAAGCCGGCAGACACCGTGCCGGGACGCATGTCCATCGACAAGCAATTCAATGGTGAGCTGGATGCCCACAGCGTGGGCGAAATGCTGGCAGCAATGGGCAATGTGAAGGGTTCTGCCGGCTACGTGGCGATAGAACAGGTCACCGGCAAGCTGCAGGGCCGCAGCGGCACTTTCGTGCTACAGCACACCGGCACGATGAATCGCGGCGCAGCCCAGTTGTCCGTCACGGTAGTGCCCGATTCCGGGACGGGAGAATTAACCGGGCTGGAAGGCAGCATGAAGATCGACATTGTTGACGGCAAGCATTTTTATGAGTTTGACTACACACTGCCCTGAGCCGGCTTTTGCTTCTTGCCGACGGGTAAATACGATGGATGCCTAAGGTGTCCATTTTTTTTCACCCTTTTATGCAACTGGTTGCATAAATTAAAAATGCCACCTAGAATACGAACCACAATTACACAAAGGAGCCGCCGCCATGCCTGCTTACCCGCACCTGCTTGAACCCCTGAATCTGGGATTTACCACTCTGAAAAACCGCGTATTGATGGGTTCCATGCACGTGGGGCTGGAAGAGGTGCCGAACGGCTTCCAGCGCATGGCAGCCTTTTATGCAGAGCGAGCACGTGGCGGCGTGGGCCTGATCGTTACCGGCGGCATTGCACCGAACGACAGGGGCCGCCCTATGCAAGGCGGCGCCAAGCTGACCTCCGAGGCCGAAGCAGACCACCATAAAGTGGTGACGGCCGCCGTGCACCAGGAAGGCGGCAAGATCGCCATGCAGATCCTGCATTTCGGCCGCTACTCTTACCAACAATCGCTGGTGGCCCCGAGCGCCATCAAGGCGCCTATCAACCCTTTCGTGCCGCATGAACTGAGCACAGCAGAAGTGGAAGAAACCATCGGCGATTTCGTGCATTGCGCCGCCCTCGCCCAATATGCCGGCTATGACGGCGTGGAAATCATGGGATCGGAAGGCTACCTGATCAATGAATTCATCGCCGCCCGTACCAACCAGCGCCAGGATGCCTGGGGCGGCAGCTATGAAAACCGCATGCGCTTTCCAATAGAGATCGTGCGCCGCACCCGCGAAAAAGTAGGCGCCAATTTCATCATCATCTACCGCCTATCCATGCTGGATCTGGTGGAAGGCGGCTCCACGCTGGAAGAAGTGATACAACTGGCCAAGGCCATAGAGGCAGCAGGCGCGACCATCATCAACACCGGCATAGGCTGGCATGAGGCGCGCATACCGACAATCGCCACCAAGGTGCCGCGCGCTGCCTATGCCTGGGTCACGCAAAAACTGAAGGGCCATGTCAGCGTGCCGCTGATTGCCACCAACCGCATCAATACGCCTGAAGTTGCCGAGCAACTGCTGGCCGATGGTTTCTGCGACATGGTGTCGATGGCCCGCCCGTTGCTGGCAGATGCCTTCTTTGTGCAAAAGGCAGAGCAGGATAAGGCCGACGAAATCAATACCTGCATAGGCTGCAACCAGGCCTGCCTGGACCACACCTTTGGCGGCAAGATCACGTCCTGCATGGTTAACCCGCGCGCCTGCCATGAAACGGAACTGGTCATTGCTCCAGCGCAGCAGCGCAAGCGTCTGGCAGTGGTCGGCGCCGGCCCTGCGGGCCTCAGCTTTGCCGTCACGGCGGCGGAACGCGGGCATGATGTCACGCTGTTTGATGCCGATTCAGAAGTTGGCGGCCAGTTCAACATCGCGAAAAAAGTACCGGGCAAGGAAGAGTTTTACGAAACCCTGCGCTACTTCCGCAAACAGGTCGACCTGAAAGGCGTGAAGCTGAAGCTGAACACCAAGGTCAATGCCGCCGAGCTGGCAAAAGACGGCTACGACGAAATCGTGCTGGCTACTGGCGTCTTGCCGCGCACACCGCAGATAGAAGGCGTGCACCATACCAAGGTCATGGGTTACCTAGACGTATTGCGCGACCAGAAACCGGTAGGCAAGTCGGTCGCGGTCATCGGCGCCGGCGGCATAGGTTTTGACGTATCGGAATACCTGGCCCATTCCGGCGACAGCCCCAGCATCAACCCATCCAAGTTTTATGCCGAATGGGGTATCGATCCGAGCTACGCCGTAGCCGGCGGCATCCGCGAGCCGGAGCCGGAAACCTCGCCGCGCACCATCTTCCTGCTGCAAAGAAAGGAAAGCAAGGTTGGCGACAACCTCGGCAAGACCACAGGCTGGATACACCGCACTTCGCTGAAAACCCGCAGGGTCAAGATGATACCGGCTGTCACCTACGACAAGATCGATGACGCGGGCTTGCATGTGCACATAGACGGCCAGCCGCAATTGCTGCCGGTGGACAATGTGGTGCTATGCGCCGGCCAGGAACCGCGCCGCGAATTGTATGCAGATCTGCAAGCAGCGGGCTGCACCGTGCATCTGATAGGCGGCGCCGACGTTGCCGCAGAACTGGACGCCAAGCGGGCCATCAACCAGGGCACGCGCCTGGCGGCAAGCATTTAAATAAAAAACCGAGAAAACCAAACAAAAATCAGGAGACACCATGACAACGCTCAACAAAGTTACTCCCGCCGTAGCCGCCTCGCTGGCAACCTGGCACCAGATGGTCGCCAGCAAGGATATGTCTGCGCTGCCTGGCCTGGTCCATCCGCAGGCGGAGTTCCGTTCACCCATGGCAAATTCACCGTATAAATCGGCGGAAGCCGTGGTGCTGGTGCTGGGCACCGTGATCAATGTATTTGAAAATTTTGCCTATCACCGCGAACTGTCATCCGATGACGGCCTGAACGTGGTGCTGGAGTTCAGCGCCAACGTCGGCGACAGGCAATTGAAGGGTATCGATCTGGTGCGCTTTGACGAGCACGGCAAGATCGTCGAGTTTGAAGTGATGATACGCCCGCTGAGCGGCCTGCAAGCGCTGGGGGAAGAAATGGGCAAACGCCTGGGCCAGCACCTGCCGGCCTTTAAAGCTCAAAAAGCAGCCAAGCCGGAATAAGCCATCCATGTCGCTACCGCACGCCCTGCTAACCTCACTGCTGGAGCAGCCCTGCTCCGGCTTTGAGCTGGCCCGCCGCTTCGACCGCTCCATCGGCTTTTTCTGGCATGCGACGCATCAGCAGATCTACCGCGAGCTGGGGCGACTGGAAGAAAGCGGCTGGCTGGAATCGCTGCCGCCGGAATCCGGCCGGGGGCGCAAAAAGGTATATCGCCTGCTGCCTGCGGGCCGCGAGGAACTGCAGCGCTGGACCGGAGAAAGCCAGGACCCCAGGCCTTTGCGCGAAGAACTGATGCTGCGGCTGCGGGCAGAAGCAGTAGTCGGCCCTACCCTGCTGGCCGAAGATATACAGCGCCGCCTGCAACTGCACAAAGAAAAGCTGGAGCTATACCGGCAACTTGAACAGCATGATTTTCCGCCGGAAAAAGATGCGCGAGAAGCACAGATACAGCATCTGGTGCTGCAAGCTGGGATCATGCATGAAGCGCTGTGGGTGGAGTGGTCCGAGATGGCGCTGAAGGTACTGGCACAGCCAACCTGAACATCGCGCGGCCCAGCCGTACGAATTGGCAAGCTCAGCCTAGTTTCCCCATGTGCGTCTTGACCCAGGATTGATAGTTCATCACATCCTCAAAGTACTTGCTGGAGATGCGGGGATATTTTTCCTTCAGCAAACCTATCAGTTTGAAATCCATATGCGGCTGCAAAGCCTCATGGCATTCCTTGCAGATGATGACGCTATTACGTTCGCCATGCCCGCCGCCCGGCCCCCAGGCAACTGCCGTCTGATGGCTGCTGAATTCCACGTCCAGGTAGCGCGAAGGCGCCTGGCCGCAAATCAGGCAGCGCCTGCGGCCGCGGAATATTCCCAGGCGCAGCCTCTTTGCCGCAAGCACACCCGCTGGCAAGTCTGCATTTTTCCCATTACCGGCATCTCCGTTGACAACGGGAGGCCGGCCGGTAGAACTGGCAAGGCTGACGCGCGGGCCGACGTGATGGGAAAAACATTTTTCCGCGATGGACTTCAGTATCAGCGCGTAACCGCCGAAAGCGTGAAAATATTTAAGATCGGCTTCATCATTGATGATCAGCGCGGGATAGCCGGTATCGTGCAGGCGCTCGCGTTCTTGCGCGCCATGAAATAGCGTACCTTCATGGATCTCTCGCCGCTCCTTGCCTTCTGTGTAGCCGCACCAATGCGTCTGCACCGACCATTGGTAACCTGTGTTCTTGTTATGGATCATCGCGAACCGGTAATACTGGCTCTCGGCCAATTCAGGCTGGGTCAGCAGGCGAACGATTTCTTCGTGGAAAGGCAATACGGGCTTCATCTTTGCTGGCGTTAAAATCAGGTGAATACATTCACTCTAGTTGGCAGACTGGCATATCCGAAAATCGTCCGGCCATATCCAGCGATTAAGCGCAAACAAATCTTCAGGTCAGACAAAGCGTAAAATGAATCGGCATCCTTGTCCAGAAGAACCCGGGAGATTGTGCAAATACAACTTATTTCAATTCCGTCTGGAAATAATATTGTTAAATATTATTTCCAGATAGGCTGAGCTAGGCGTGAGCGTCGGACTTCCTGCGGCGCGGCGCCTGCTCGGGGGATCGGCGCAGTTGGGCCAGTGCCTCTACCCGCTTCAAAAGCTCCCTGTCATTCCACGGTTTTTTGAAGATGCCGTACAAGCCCTGATATTCATGCACACGCGCCTGCAGTTCGTCATGCCCGGTGATGGCGATAATCGGCAAGTCCTCAGTCTCCAGGCTGCCTTGTATGGAGGCAATCAGCTCCAGCCCATTCATGTTCGGCATTTCCAGATCCGTGATCAGCACGGAGAAGAAGGTGGCAGAGAGTTTTTCCAATGCCTGCAAGCCATCATTGGCAACGACAACATGATAGCCGCTGGACTGGAATAGCTTGCCCAGCTTGGCCCTGGCAACGGCAGAATCGTCCACGATCAGTATCGCCAGCTTGCCTGCCTCGGCAGGCTCTTCAGCAGCCTGCTCCTGAGCAAGAGTCTCTGGCGCAGGGCTGCGGTCCTGGCCCAGATCAAGCGGAGTAACTTCCGCATTGTTGCCGCTTTTCCCTCTACCCAGGCCAAACAGGATGATCACAACCGCGATGACGATTGCAATGCCGATAGGCACCAGATACATGGTCAACATGTCCTGGACATGAGAACTGATGTTGGAGAAAGGAGACAGAATGGAATTCATCTAGCGATATTTGTTCTTAATGATGTGTGCAGCATTTGCGTGCCAGGCTGGCGAAAGGATTTAGCTAATATGAACCAAGTGTTTATCCGCGTCAACTTTGTGTAACGGCAAGTGTCGTTGCTGAATTGCAGCAAGCAGTTCTTGTCCAACTAAATCGCCCCTGCCCGCCAATACTAGCACCATTGGCACCGGTTTCAATACCGCAGCTTGTACACAGAAAGCGATTTGGCCCGGGCGTTCATTTATCTTTGCCAGTTCCCACTTTGCGCGCCACCAGAAAGGCGATCAGGCCGGTGGCAAACACGGCAGCGCCATTGATCGCCCACTGCATCTGCCCAGTCATGAAACTGCCGGGCAAGATATTAATGCCCTGCAAGAACCAGATAGTGCCGAGCAACATCAAAATGATACCCAGCGTTTTTAATGTAGATTTCATGCTCTTCCCTAAACCTGTTACCGGCCATACCACCGTTAATAACAGGCTTCAATAATCATAGACATGCTCAACCCGCAGCCCGCGCTGCGGCGCACCCAGCAAAAATGCCGACAAATCCCTGACGGGCACAATAAGCGCCACGCGCTTCCTGCCGGGCATCGTCATCAGCGGCTGCTCGAACAATACCCGCAAATGGGCGTCTTTGAAAGCCGTATCCGCCCACACCGTCACCAGAATGACCGACTGGTTGCCGGCAATATCCAGCAAGCTGACACCCTGCTGTGCCAGCGAGGTGGCGGCAATGCGGAAGTCATAGTAGCGCGGCATATCTAGAATCGCCGTGCCATCCGGCAGCCGGCGCAGCAACTTGACCTTGTCTATTGCCAGGCCTTCCGGCATGCGGTCGACCTGCACGCGGGTCGTCATCAAGGCTGGCGTGTAGGCAGCGCGCGTGGCTTTTTCTATCAGCTTGCCATAAGCCGCCTTGACGACATACTCAGTCGTCAGCGCATAGCGCCTTTCCCATTTGCGCACCATGTCCGGGCCAAAGGCCGGCACCGTGCTCCACAGCTTCTTCAGCTTCGCGCCAAAGTCGTAGAGATACCAGGGCTCCTGCCGGATAAAGTCGACATAGTCTTGCGCCACCACAGCCGCATAGCGGTCTTCCTCGCTAAGCCGGCCGGAGGATAGCGCCCAACTGATGCGTCCCAGCGTGTTTTCATATATCCAGCGCAATGCGTATTCCAGCGTGGTGCTGCCGGCGATGACGCCTATCATCACGTGATAGCCCGGGTTTGCTGGGTAATCCTGGCGCACCTGCTCGCGTATCACGCTGGCATAGCTGGACCACAATTGACCGATATGCCCTGCAAACGGAAACTCATGCGCGGGATGCGCGGCGATCTCGCTGGCGAACTCAGCCGGACTGTGTACCAGGAACCATTCAGGGTAAGTCAGGAAGGTTTGTTCCACTCCCCTGCGCTCTTCCGGTTCTATAAGGCTTTCCGTTGACGGAGAGGCAGACGCCGGAGCAAATATTGCGGCAAGCGCCATCACCGCCGACAACAAAGCAAAACGCACATTGCCCGCCACCTTAGCTCGCCTCCGCGCGGCGGAAGGCCAGCAGCACATTATCGGAAGGATCACCGGCCTGCACTATCCTGGCGCCCGTGTGCGACAGGCCTACTGCTTCCACCCTTTGTATCCAGGTCTCCAGGCTTTCGAAGAAACGCAGTTCCGCCGCATTTGTTGCCCAGGGCTCTTCCAGTCCTGCATTAAATACGCAATGCGCCAGACTGACAAAGGCGTCCATTTCGGGTGAAGTGACATCATGGTCGCGCAAAATAAAGTAGCCGCCCGGCCGCAAGGTCCTGGCGATAGAGGCCAGGAAAGGTTGCAATTTTTCCGGCTCCATATGATGCAGCCCGACGTAGCAGCTCACCAGATCGGCGCTGGCCGGCGGCAGGTCCAGTGGCGCATAATCGTTCAGCGGCACGAACTTGCCTATTTTCCCCAACTGCCCGCGCTCCACGATGTCAACCGGCGAATTGCTCGCTTCCTTATCATGCACCAGCGTCACGCCTCCGCTCAGATGCAGATGCTTGCGCAAGGCGTTCACATAACGGCCGGTGCTGCCTATTTCCACATAGTCGGCAAATTTTACTTTTTTGCCCAATAATTCCGCAGTCTGCAAGCCCATCTCCTCCTTCTGCGCCCTCAGGGAAGGCAAGGCATAACGCAGCAAGGACAAGGGCGGGCTGATCGCCGGCAAGCCGGCTTGCAAGGCACGGTATATGGATTCGTCATCCTTATGCTGCGCTATCGACTGCTTGATCAGCGTATGAAAACGGTCTTCTGGATATAGGTGGAAGATGTTTTGCAGGAAGGCATAAAACTTGTCCGCCATTAGCGGGTCTTTGTACACCGTGTGGAATAGCGATGGGCTGGCCTGGCCGGCGGCATTGGCGCTGAGGGTTGGCATATAGTATTTATCCCAGAGGGAGCCGCGCAAGCGGTATTCAGGATCCAGCTTGCGCTTCAGTTCAAACAGTTTTTGCGCGCCGGGATAGGCGCGATGAAATTGTTCCTGCGTTGCATGCGGCTGATACGGCAGGTAGTAAGTGCCGCCGCAAGAGATCACTGCATCGATCAGTTCACGCGTCCAGACGCCTACCCTCTCCTTGGCATTGTCGCGGGTTCTCTGCTTGTGATACAGCACAAAGGCAAAGGTTTCACCGCGCGCCCAGGCCAGCAAGGTACCCGGATCCGCCAGCGCATGCCGGATCGAGATATTGATCATATTGACCTTGTGCTTGTTCAATATCGCAGCCATCTTAGGCACAAATTCCAGCAGGCGCTCATACGGCACAAAGTATTCCTGCAGCACGTAGGTGCGGCGCTGGCGCCCTGTCGGCTCCAGCTCTGCAGTGTCGTAGCCGGCCTCGTAATTGCGCCAGTAGACTTTTTTGGACAGATACAGCAAAGGGTCAATCAGATACTCGCGTCTCAGCTTGCCCATAGGCGTTTCCGAGATCGCCCACAGAAAATATTTTTCCAGCGGATAGATGCGGCGCAAAGGCTGCAGGCGGTGCCGGGTGGAAGGCGGGCTGTCTGTCTTGAACCAGGAGACCGCACGCGCACGCTGATACAAAGGCGGATACAGGTCGGCATTATGAAAAATTGCATCGCTGCGATGCCGCACATTGGCATCAAACCATGCAGGATAAGCGGCGGTGGGTATCTTGGTGCTGCTGCGCTCTATCCGCACATTCTCGACCAGATCCAGCTCCACTTCGGTAATGATGCCTATCGCACCATAGCTGCCGATTGCGGCATAGAACAGCTCCGCATTTTCTGCAGGGCTGGCGATTCTGGCCTCGCCATCGGCGGTGACCAGCACAATCTGGCGCACCGACAGCACGACCGGGCCAAGCCCTATGTACCGGCCATGCGCATTCACGGACAAGGATCCGCCGACCGTAAAATTGGCATAGGTCTGCATGATCTTGACGGCCAGGCCGTGAGGATCCACGAAGCGCTGGATATCGCACCAGCGTATGCCTGCCTGTACCCGTATGGTCCTGGCCTGCGGATCAAATCCCAGCACCTGGTTCATCTCGCGCATGTCCAGGTGCAGGCTGCCGGGGCTGGCCGTTTGACCGCCCATACTGAAGTGGCCGCCGCCGACCGAGACAGGGAAAGAAGAGTTTTTCAGTATCGCCTGGACATCGTGCGTGGAATGCGGATTGGCAACTGCAAGAACCGGTATGCGGTTAAGCTGGGTGACGTCGTTGACCGTAGGCATAGGCTTAAAGTGAAATATCGACAGTCAGGTAGCCGCTGCGGGCCATGGGATCTTTTCCGTAACGGTTGCTGCCCTCAACGCCGCGCTTCAGCAGTTGCGTGATCAACCATAGCGGCCCCAGCACGGGAATCAGCAAGAACAGTAAAGCCCAGCCGGAACGTCCTATATCATGCAGGCGCTGCAAAAACAGCGCGCAGGCGCACCACACAAAAATCACCGCAAAGGCAGCGCTGCCATAATTACCGGCCAACTCGCCACCCAGCGTGCCAAACGCTGCACACAGAGCAGCCAGGATAATCAAGCGATAGAACATGGTGCCGCGCGCGATGCGTCCGTCACCTGATACGAATAGAGCCAGTATTTCCATATCTTGCAGGCCGCCTTGAGGGTAAAGTCACTAAGGATCACTCAGGATCATTAAGGGCAAATGGCTTCTGGATGAATATAAATTATTCAGCAGAAACTAGTTGCAAATATGCCAGCAATCCTGCCACGGATAGGCGAACAGCGCAATAAGAATGGCAAATAAACCCGGCTCTCCTCCGATTTTCGCAACAGGACGCCGGGGCGGGTAATTCACTTTACATTTCGTTCAGGGACGGCTGATCTTGCATTCGCTTCCCTGGGCCAGTTCATTGCCTGAATACACGGCATCGGTGCGGAAGCCATAATTGGTTCCCTCCCAGCCCGCCTTCACCGCCTTGCCGTCCACCGGCGCGATGGTATTCACCACCTGCGGCAACAATAGCTGATGGTCTTCCGCGCGCATGCGCACCGGGCCCACCACGGAATCATAAGTCAGGCCTTCCAGTGCGCGGGCGATCTTGACGCTATCCAGCGATTGCGCCTTGTTGATGGCGGCAGCCAGTATCAGCGGCGTAAATACCACGCGCGGCGCATAAAAATCGCTGCCGGTCTTTTGCTTGAATGCCTTTGCCTGCGCTTCCGCCTTCGGCACATCGGCCTCGCCCGGATGCCATTCACCGACCCAGGTCACCTGCCCTATCTTGGCCTGCGCAACCGCCGGCACCGTTCCCGGTGCTGAGCCGGCGCTGTGATTGAAATAACGCAGGTTATAGCTGGCTTCGCTGGCAGAGCGCAGCAACAGGTTCAAATCCGGCCCCCAGTTACCGGTGATCACCGCATCTGCACCGGCTGCCTTCATCTTGGCGACATAAGGAGAAAAATCCTTGACCTTGCCTATCGGGTGCAAGGTCTCGCCGACGAATTTGATATCCGGCCTGGCCAGCCCCACCAGTTCCTGTCCATATTTGGCCCACTGGCGGCCATGCGCATAATCCTGGTTCAGCAGATACACATTCTTGATGCTGGGCTGGGTCTTGATGTAATTGGCCAGCGCCTTCATCTTCATCGCGGTATTGGCCTCAAACTGAAAATGCCAGAAACTGCAGTTCTTGCCTGTCAGCTCAGGGTCTATCGAAGAGTGATTCAGGACGATGACTGCTTTGTCGGGATTGCGCTCATTGTGCCGTGCCGCCGTCTGCACAACCGCATTCACAACGGAAGAGCCGGAGCCGCCCACCAGGATCACGCGCGCGCCCTGGTCTATCGCATTCTGCAAAGCGGTCTGGCTCTCCTGTGCAGAGAGCTTGCTGTCCAGCTTGATCATCTCGAACTTGACGCCCTTCAATACTCCGCCCCTGGCATTCACTTCATCCACGCCGTACTGCAGATTATTGACGAAGATCTCGCCAATATTGGCGAAGGGTCCGCTGAGCGGATCAATGAAAGCCAGCTTCAGGGTTTGCTGTGCGGACGCAATGCCGGCGCTGGAAGCTAACAGGCCGGCAACGGCCGCCGAGATGAACAACTTTTTCATGCAAGTCTCCGATTATTAGAATTAGAAATTTGATGCAGTGAAACGGGGTTGAAAGTGATTAATTCATGTTGCGCAGTCCCAGCACCCTCCAGGCCAGTTGCGATAATTCCTGCACCATCTCTTCCTGGCTCAGGCGGCCATCGGGCTTGTACCAGGTATAGAGAAAGCCCGGCAGGCTGCAGGCTGCCAGCGCAGTAATCTTGGTCTCATGAAAATCCAGCATGCCGTCGCGCCTGCCCTGCTCCAGCAACTCGCATAGGCGGTCATAGAAATGGTGGGCCAGCTTGTTCAGTTTTTCCTTGTAGGCAGCGCTGTACACCTGCGGCTCGCGGTAACCGAAGAAGGCGGATGGATAGTGGCTAATGGTGGCGCGTATCAGCCGCTGTATGCCGTCGGCGATTTTCTCGTGCGCCGCGCGCGCATCGTCATCCGCAAAATCCATCGTGCTCAGGCATTCCAGTGTGGGCCGCCAGGAGAGAGTTTCAAAAATCTCCTGCTTATTGCGGAAGTAGTAATACACAAAAGGTTTGGTCACCCCCAGCGCCTGCACGATCTGGTCCATCGTGGTGCTGGCATAGCCCTGCTCAAAGAACAGGGTTTCCGCCACGCTTAAAATGCGCTCGCGCTTTTCATCGCTGCTGGTGGTCGCAATCTTTTGCCTGCCTTGGGTGGATGCTGCTGTTTTCATAGTTTTTGTACTTGTTCTGTTTTTTTGAAGCTTACACCATCCGGCGGACAAATTATACTCATTGGTAGATTTATTATACTACTGAGTATAATATAAGAAAAATTGCCCCAAGAACCCATACAGGGCAGCAAGCACAGCACATAAAAGATTCATACTGAGGAGACACAGGAAATGAAACCTTTGCACGAACACCTGCGCCAGCACGCGCGCACCCAGCCCGACAAGGCAGCCTATATCTGGTACGGCAAACGCATCAGCTATGCTGAACTGGACCGCGCCAGCGATGCCTTCGCCGCGCGACTGGAAGAACTGGGTGTCAAGCCCGGCGACCCGGTGGCGCTGTTCATGAACAATTGCCCGCAATATGCAATGGCGCACTACGGCATACAAAAACTGGGCGCCATCGTCTGCCCTTGCGGCCCGCTGAACAAAGAGCATGAACTGGAATACCAGTTAAACGACCTGCGGGCGCGCATCATCGTCGCGGCGGACAATCTGCTGCCTATCGTTGACAAGGTTCGCAGCAAAACCGCACTGGAACACATTTTTACCGTGCGCTACACCGATCTGCTGCCGGACCAGCCCAGCCTTGCATTGCCGCCGGAGCTGCAAGCAATGCGCGGACAACCCATAGAAGCAGCGGCAGGCACCATCGATTTCCTGGCCGCAGTAGGCAACGGCGGAGAATCGCCACAGCCCGAATTGGCAATGGACGACGTCGCATTGATGACCTACACCTCAGGCACCACCGGCCTGCCCAAAGGCGCGATGCTGACTTATCGCAATGCGGTCTACAAAACCGCTGCCGGTGTTGACAGCAGCAGGATCAGCAAGGATGACGTGCTGCTCGCCGTAGCCCCGCTTTACCATATCGCCGGCATGGTGATGGGCGTTAACTGCACCGTCTATTCCGGCGCTACCTGCGTGCTACTGTATCGCTTTGATCCGCTGGCCGTGCTGCAGGCGATAGACCAGTACAAGGTCAGCTATTTCTACAGCATCGCACCGATGAACGTGGCGCTGATGCAGGTGCCTACCATCAAAGTATTTGATCTATCCAGCCTGCGCACCAACCTGGTGACCAGCTTTGGCATCACATTTACCGAAGCGCTAGCGAACCAGTGGAAGCAATACGTTCCCCAATGCGGCATGTCGGAGGCTGCGTACGGCCTGAGCGAAACGCATACCGTGGATACCTACATGCCGCTAGATGCGATACGCTGGGGCACCCAGGGCAAGGCCATTGCTGGCAATGAAATCCGTATCATCGACCCGGACACCCGGCAGGTATGCGCGCCCGGCGAAGTCGGCGAGATCACCTTGCGCAGCGCAGGCGTATTCAAGGGTTACTGGAACAAGCCGGAAGCCACCGCACAAACCTTGCGCAATGGCTGGGTATACACCGGCGACATGGGATCGATGGATGCCGATGGTTACCTCACTTTCATCGGCCGCTTCAAGGAAATGATCAAGGTATCCGGCTACAGCGTGTTTCCAGAAGAAGTGGAAACCATCCTGATCAAGCATCCGGCCGTGGCGCAGGCAGCAGCAATCGCCATACCGGATGCCGAGAAAGGCGAAGTCGTCAAAGCCTTCATCGTACTCAAGTCCGGCCAGCAGGCAGAGGCCGCAGACATCATCGCCTGGTCGCGCGACAATATGGCGACCTATAAAGCACCCAAGGAGGTCAGGTTCATCGATGCCCTGCCCGCCACCGGTGCAGGCAAGGTGCTGCGCCGCCTGCTGAAAGATATATAAAAGCCTTTGAACGGCAACCCCGATGTCGCTGAAAGATTATTGCAAGACTATTGAAAGCCGAAGGAATAACGTGTTCAACAAAATACTGATCGCCAATCGCGGTGAAATCGCTCTGCGTATACTGCGCGCCGCGCGCGACCTGGGCATAGCCAGCGTTGCCGTCTATGCGCAGGACGATGCCCATGCACTGCACGTGGCGAGCGCAGATCAGGCCATTGCGCTCAATGCCACCGGCGCCGCTGCCTATCTGGATGTCGCGAGGCTGATCAGCATCGCACAGGAAACCGGCTGCGACGCCATCCACCCCGGTTACGGCTTTCTCAGCGAACGCGCCGATTTTGCGCAAGCTTGCGCGGATGCAGGCATACGCTTCATCGGCCCCGATGCGGCCCACCTGGATATTTTCGGCGACAAGGCCAAGGCGCGCGAACTGGCACAGCAATGCAAGGTTCCGCTGATACCGGGCACCGGCGCCGTCACGCTGGAACAGGCACAGGCGTTCTTTGCAGCTCTTCCTGCCGGTAACGGCGCAATGATCAAGGCCATAGGTGGAGGCGGCGGACGCGGCATGCGTGTGGTGCAGGATGCGGCAGAGCTACCGGCTGCCTACGCGCGCTGCGTGTCTGAGGCACATGCGGCATTTGGCGTGGACAGCGTCTATCTGGAACGCCTGATCACGCATGCGCGGCATATAGAGATACAGATCGCAGGCGATGGCGATCAGGTCATGGCATTGGGCGACCGTGAATGCACCTTGCAAAGGCGCTTCCAAAAACTGGTGGAAATTGCGCCCAGCCCTACGCTGTCTGCGGAGCTTCGCCGCCGCATCACCGATGCGGCATTGGAGCTGGCGCGCCAGGTCCGCTACCGCAGCCTGGGAACTTTTGAGTTCCTCGTGGACGACAGCTCCGGCGACCTGCCCTTCGTTTTCATCGAAGCCAATCCCCGCCTGCAGGTAGAGCACACGGTAACGGAAGAAGTCACCGGCATCGACCTGGTGCAACTACAGATACGGATTGCCGCCGGCGATTCGTTGGCCGATTGCGGTCTTGACCCGTCTGCACCGCCACAACAGCAAGGCTTCGCGATGCAATTGCGCATCAATGCAGAAACTGTCGATGCCCAGGGCAATGCCTTTGCTTCCGGCGGCAGCCTGGAGCATTTCGACCTGCCTTCCGGCCCCGGCGTGCGGGTGGATACGCACGGCTATGCTGGCTACGCACCGTCTCCCCATTACGATACCCTGCTGGCCAAGCTGATCGTCAGCAGCCGCAGCCCGCAGTTTAGCGATCTCGTGCGCCGCGCGCGCCGGGTGCTGGACGAATGCCGCATCACAGGTATGGACACCAACCTGCCCCTGCTGAGGGCGCTGGCAGCACGGCCCGAGTTTGCTCCGCATGAAGTGCATACCCGTTTTGTTGAGCAGCATTTGCCGGAGCTATTGCAGGCCGCCGCAAAAATGACAGACAAGCACGGCCCTACGCCTGCAGCAAAAAAGCTGACGGCCACGGCCTTGCAGCAGGAAGATTTTGACGACACCCTCATCACCTCACGTTCACCGATGCCCGCCAAGCTGGTACAGATTGCCGTCAAGGTGGGAGATACGGTCACGGCAAGGACCCAGCTTGCGGTGATAGAAGCAATGAAGATGGAGCATGTGGTGCTGGCGGAAAGCGCTGGCCGCATACTGGAAATCCGTGTGCAAGCCGGCGAATTCCTGTCGCAAGGCCAGGTCCTGATCCTGCTGGAACCGGTGGATGCAGAAGCCGCATCCCATTCGGAAGAACGCCAGGCAGACATAGAACATATCAGGCCGGACCTGCAAAAGATCATAGATCGGCACGCATACACATTGGATATCAATCGGCCTGCCGCCGTGGACAAGCGCCACGCCCAGGGCGGCCGCACCGCCCGTGAAAACATTGCCGACCTGTGCGACGACGGCAGCTTTATCGAATACGGCGCGCTGGCCATTGCAGCGCAGACCCGCCGCCGCACTATCGAAGACCTGATCGCCAATACCCCGGCAGACGGCATGGTCACCGGCCTGGGCAGCATCAATGGCGCATTGTTCGGCGCGGAAAAATCGCGCTGCGCCGTACTGGCCTACGACTATACCGTGCTGGCCGGCACCCAGGGCATGCGCAACCACCACAAGACCGATCGCCTGCTGGCGCTGGCGCACCAGCTCAAGGTACCGGTGGTGCTGTTTGCCGAAGGTGGCGGTGGCCGCCCCGGCGATACCGACATGCCCATCGTTGCCGGGCTGAACAATCATACCTTCAGCCAGTTTGCGGCACTGTCCGGCAAGGTGCCGGTAGTGGGCATCGTGCATGGCCGCTGCTTCGCGGGCAACGCCGCATTGCTGGGATGCAGCGACGTCATCATCGCCACCGCCAGCAGCAATATCGGCATGAGCGGCCCGGCCATGATAGAAGGCGGCGGGCTGGGAACCTACAGGCCGGAAGAGATCGGCCCCAGCAACGTACAGACGGCCAACGGCGTGATCGACATCCTGGTACCGGATGAGGCGCACGCGGTAAAAGCCGCCAAGCAATACCTGTCTTATTTCCAGGGCCGCACGACCGAATGGGAATGTGCAGACCAGCGCCTGCTGCGCAACGCCATCCCGGAAAACCGCCTGCGCGTGTATGACGTACGCAAGGTCATGCAGGCCCTGGTGGATACCGGCTCACAGTTAGAGGTACGGGCAGGCTTCGGCGCCGGCCTGATCACCGCGCTGGCCCGCATAGAAGGCCGGCCGGTAGGCATCGTCGCCAACAACCCCAAGCACCTGGGTGGCGCCATCGACGTGGAAGCAGCCGACAAGGCCGCCCGCTTCATGCAGCTCTGTAATGCTCACGGCCTGCCCATCGTATCACTGACAGATACGCCCGGCTTCATGGTCGGCCCGGACATAGAAGCCCAGGCCCAGGTCCGCCATGTATGCCGCATGTTCGTCATCGCCGCCCACCTGCGCGTGCCCTACTTCACCGTCGTGCTGCGCAAAGGCTACGGCCTGGGCGCACAAGCGATGGCAGCCGGCGGCTTTGATGCACCCGTCTTCACCGTCTCCTGGCCGACCGGCGAATTCGGCGCGATGGGCCTGGAAGGCGCAGTCCGCCTGGGCTACAAGAAAGAACTGGAAGCCGCCCCCACCGACGAAGAACGAGACGCGCTGTTCAGGAAACTGGTAGCCCAGCAATACAAAAACGGCGAAGCCACCAATATGGCAGCCACGCTGGAAATAGACGCAGTGATCGACCCCGCCGACACCCGCGCCTGGCTGGTGCGCGGCTTGCAGAGTGCGAAGGAAGTTGTGAATGACGGGAGCTTGTTTGTGGATACCTGGTAAAGGCAAAGGAGTGAAGCGCGCGCTACTGTTCATGCAATTAAACGAAAGCATTCTCCCCTTGCCAAGCGGCAAAAACATATCAACATCTTCAGGAAAGCAAAGTACCGCTCAATGAAAGCATATGTTGCAAAAAAAATATTGCACATATGTTAATTAGTATGCAAAAATGCAATTTCCATGTTAATTCATTGGAAACTTATTTTGTATCTAAAGATATGAATTTACCTTAAAGGAATAGAGAATGCCTCGTATCATCAAGCTTATTTTCGCCTCCCTTGCTACGGTATTAATATGTAGTTCTGCTCACGCCAGCCTGGACTGGAACTTGACGCTCAATAAATCGAACCTGGGCACGCTGTCGGCAACTGAAAACGTATACGCGCAGGCGACCCTCTACAATCTGGCAAGTTCGACCGAATCTCTCGATCTATCTTTGCCGCACGGATTTGGACTTTATGCAGTAAAGCACGATGGTATTTCCGACTACCAATACAATGAGGGATTTGGACACGACGACGTTTTTCCATGGCTCGACTGGAGTACTGCGATGGGAAAGATCGTGCTTGCGCCAGGAGAATCGAAGACTTTTGATTTCTTTTGGCTATGGTCTTCAAGTCCTGACGGGATCGAACAGGGAGCCTACTCCATACAGGCGGAGATGTGTTTAGGATCGGGCTTTGGTTGCTCAGGATTAGACACGCGTACTGTTACGTTGAATTGGGACGTTGCCGCGGTCCCGGAACCATCGGCCCCAGCCCTCCTCCTGTTGGGAGTGGGATTGATTGTAATTTCCATGCGTAGACGACGCGCTTGGTAAACGAAAGCCAAGAGATTTCCCGTGCTATCGCAATGACATTGCAATAAAGGCTAACTTGGACAGTCTCCCAGTTCTGTCGCTTAAGCCTCGCCCGCTATATCGGAAGACAGTTTTCCATGCATGAGCTGCGCCTGGGCGGCGCTGAGTTGGGTTTCCAGTTCCTGGATGCGTTGCAGCAGGCGCACGGCGACGCCAAGGCCCGCAGGGTCCAGTTCAAAATCGTCCCGCAGGCGCCTGGCGGTTCTTGCGATGACCAGATAGTGTTGCTGGAAGAGCAGGTTGCCATCGGCGGTGGAGTTTGCAGTGATCAAGCCCATTTCCACCAGGTGATCCAGTTCGGCGGCGGACAAGCCGGATAAGCTGACGAGTTCTTCGATGGAACAGAAGCTGGTTTCGTTCAGCCAAACGGCATCCACTTTTTCCACTGTGTGTATTGTCGTTCCGGATGCCATCATGCACCTCCCGATTGAAATTTTGCGTAATGCGCGCGCGGATTGAAGGTGGATTGCGCAGCCAGTTTTTCGTATAGCTGGCGCTCTTCCGCCGTGACTTCCCTCGGGACGTCGATGCGCACCACCGCATACAGATCGCCCATGCTGCCGTCTGCCTTGGGCAGGCCTCGCCTTGCGAGGCGCAGGCGGCGGGCATTGACGGTGTTTGCGGGGATATTCATTTCTACGGTGCCGCCCAGCGTGGGTATGTTGACGCTCGCTCCCAGCAACGCTTCCCACGGTGCCAGTGGCAGGTCCATGTACAGGTCCCTGCCGTCGATGCGGTATAGCGGATGCGGAAGGATACGCAGCACGATATACAGGTCACCCTGTTTGCCGCCATGCATGCCTGGGCCGCCCTTGCCTGCCAGACGCAGGCGCTGGCCGTCTTCCGCGCCCTTGGGCACCTTGACCCGAAAGGTTTTCGGGACGCGATGTACCAGCCCTTGCGCATCGTGTTCCGGCAGATTGACGCTGACATCGATTTCCGTGCCAGCGTAAAGCTGCTCCAGCGTGACCGGTTCTTCAATCTCAAAGTCTTGCCCATCCTGCGGCCATTGTTGACGTGAAAATCCGCCTGCGTGAGCGCCGCCACCCTTGCGGGCCGCAGCAAAGGCCGCCATCAGGTCTGCCATATCCACGTCTTCGAAGGATGCACCGCCATTGAAATTATCGGTGCCATGGCCGCCGCCAGGTTGCTGAGCAAATCCTCCGCGCGGGGCAAACTCTTCGCCGTCTTTGTGGATGCCCAGCTGATCGTATTCTGCGCGCTTTTCTTCGTCTTTCAGCACGCGATAGGCTTCGGCAACTTCCTTGAACTTGCTCTCCCCTTCGGCGTCCTTGGAGATATCCGGATGGTATTT
Source organism: Parundibacterium terreum (assembly GCF_014636315.1). Lineage (GTDB taxonomy): Bacteria > Pseudomonadota > Gammaproteobacteria > Burkholderiales > Burkholderiaceae_D > Undibacterium > Undibacterium terreum. The sequence goes on from NZ_BMED01000001.1 coordinate 625,282, forward strand.
GTGTGCAAGCTTGCGGTAAGCCTGCTTGATCTCGGCCTGGGTAGCCGTTCTATCCACTCCCAGGGCAGCATAGTAGTCGGTGTATTTCATAGATCCCGTGCGTTCTGTACGTTGACTGTCGGAGTCCTGTTTTGCCTCGCTAGATTACATACTAGGCGTTTTGTATTGATGCCGCAAAAAATATGGGTAGACATAGCAGACCGGCCCTTACAGCAATGCAATAAGGGCCGGTTGCGCGTCTCTGGCGGCGGCATCAACAGCGGCTGGAACTGCGCCTAAGTCTATATGCCTAGGAAAGAAAATCCTTCATGTCATCCGCATGCTCCTCTTCCACGGCCATGATGCCGATCAGCATTTGACGTGTTGTTGGATCGGAGTCGCCGATTTTTTCTATCATCTGGCGATAGGATTCTATTGCCACCCGCTCGGCGATCAGGTTGGCACGCACCATCGCTTGCACGTCGCTGGAATCGTCATATTCTGCGTGGCTGCGCTCAGTCAGCGAAGCGGGATTAAAGTCTGGCTCGCCGTTCAGTTGCACGATGCGCTCGGCGATCTGGTCAGCATGGCCTTCTTCTTCCTGCGCGTGCTGCAGGAACTCAGCCTTGACGGCAATGTTCTCGCGGCCCGTCACGGTAAAGTAATGGCGCTTGTAACGCATCACGCAGACCAATTCGGTCGCTAACGCGCCGTTCAAGAGGTCGATAATCTCCTGGCGATTGCCCTGGTAGCCTGCAGTCACCGCCCCATCATCCAGGTTTTTCGCTGCAGCACGTATGGCGGCAGTATCAATGGATGATTTGGCTTTGGACTGGGATGGTTGATTTGAGCTCATGATTTTCCTTCTTTCTGTGTTTAGTCGGACTAGCTTTGTATTTATAAACGTCCCAGTCGCTGGCTTCGGTGCGCCGCTTCACACAAGAACCGAGCTTACCCACATATACTGTTAACAATGCTGTGGATAACCCAAGCCGGCATACGCCAAGCGATTGATTTAAAAGGGAATTGATGTACTGATTAAAATTGAGGCAGGAAAACCGCATCTGCCCGGCAGCCCCAATACCACCGCAACTTGCACATGCAGTCGCCGATAAATGCATGTTGCAGCGCGATAATGTTGTTAGTACTTAATTTAGGCTTCGATTTGCACAGACTCACCGTTATAATCCCCACCTGTCTTTAAAAAGGGTATTTTTATCGTGTCCGATCGTCTTGCCGTATTGCCGCAGTACCTGATGCCTAAAAAGGCGATGACCTCTTTTGGCTCCCTGATTGCCGATGCACGGGCAGGCAATATCACGACCGGCATCATCCGTCGCTTTGTCCGGAAATATAAGGTCAATATGGACGAAGCTGCGAACCCGGACATCACCAGCTATACCAGCTTCAATGATTTCTTTACCCGCGCATTGCGCGAAGGCGCCCGCCCGCTGGCGGCAGCGCCCTTCGTCTGCCCGGTGGATGGCGCCATCAGCCAGTTCGGCGCGATACAGCAAGACCAGATCTTCCAGGCCAAGGGCCATCAATACTCCACCACGGCGCTGGTAGGCGGCGACCGCACGTTGGCAGCCCAGTACGAAAACGGAAGCTTTGCCACGATCTACCTGAGCCCCAAGGATTACCATCGCATCCATATGCCTTGCGATGGCCGCCTGACGCGGATGATTTATGTACCGGGTGAGCTATTCTCCGTCAATCCGACCACCGCACGCGGCGTGCCCGGCCTGTTTGCGCGCAATGAGCGCGTGGTCTGCGTATTTGAATCGGAGCATGGTCCGTTTGTGCTGACATTGGTCGGCGCGACTATTGTCGGCAGCATGGCAACGGTATGGCACGGCGTGGTCAACCCGCCGCGTACCCGCGACATCCGCGAATGGAAATATGAAGACCAGAACATCGTCCTAAAAAAAGGCGAAGAGATGGGCCGCTTCCTGCTGGGCTCCACGGTTGTGCTGCTATTCCCGAAAGACACGGTAAGCTTCAATCCTTCATGGGAACCTGCAGGTGCAGTGCGCATGGGTGAAACCATGGGTGAGCTGCCGAAAAAAACACCCGTTTGATAAAAGTACTTTGAGCTCTCCAGGAGTTTGTTGCGAACCTCCGGCAGGATACCGCAACAGCTCCAGCTCATTTCCCCAAAATTGCTAAGGCAAGATCATCGCACCTGAATGCAGTTGCGGCCCGCGGTCCCCACGCCTGTAACTCCTGAACAAAAAATCGCCTTGCGCATCGCGCGTGCACGAAGTACACAGCTTCAGGTTGTCCACCTCGCCTATGCCTATCTTGCACAGTTCCGCCTCTGCTACTGCATGCAGCTCCAGGTGACGGTAGCGCGGAACAACTGCCTCCGCCGCCTGTGTATGAAAATGTGCAACAAACTCAGCCGCAAGCTCTTCGCTCACTTCGTAACAGCAGGAACCTATGGTGGGGCCGACCGCAGCGACCCACTGCTGGGGATCTTCGCCATTCTCTTTCAAGCGTTCCGCCAGCGTATCGACAATGCCGCCTATCAGCCCGCGCCATCCGGCATGCACCGCCGCCACTTTCTTGCCATCGCGCCGCGCCAGCACGATGGGCACGCAATCGGCCGTAATCACACTGATGGGAATGCCGGGCACCGCTGAAAACAGGCCGTCTGCATCGCCGCACTCCTGATTCATTTGCAGCACTTCTGCGACTTGCTTGCCGTGTGTCTGTTTCTTTTCCGGCTTGCCCTGCCATGCATCCTTAAAAACCTGGGGAACCAATTCGCTTGCGGTTCCAAACCCATGCACGATGCCGGGAACTGAAAGTAGTAACTTGCTGGTGATCAAAATAACTCCGCTTAAATCTATTTATTCAAACTTATCTATTCACATTGCGATGCCGGCGCATCCTGCCTTGGCTAGCCGGCTCAGGTGCCCCACTGTAGTGGGCTTTACTTGCATCGTCAATGCCACCTGCTACAAAAGTGGCGCCAGCAAGGAAGATGGAATTTGTGTACAGTAAGCCTTCCATTTCATTGCAAAGGCCCAGCATGCAATACACCAAACTCGGCAATACCGGTACCGACATCTCTCGCCTCTGTCTCGGCTGCATGACCTACGGCGTGCCCGAGCGCGGCACGCATCCGTGGACCATGCCCGAAGAACCTAGCCGCCCCCTGATCAAGCAGGCACTGGACCTGGGCATCAATTTTTTTGATACGGCCAACATCTATTCCGACGGCACCAGCGAAGAAATCGTCGGCCGCGCCTTGAAGGATTACGCCAATCGCGACAGCATTGTGGTTGCGACCAAGGTGCATGGCCGCATGCGTGCCGGACCTAACGGCGCCGGACTTTCCCGCAAAGCCATCATGCAGGCGATAGACGCCAGCCTGAAGCGCTTGAACATGGATTATGTGGACCTGTACCAGATCCATCGCTGGGACTACGCCACGCCGATAGAAGAAACGCTGGAAGCGCTGCACGACCTGATCAAGGCCGGCAAGGTGCGCTACATAGGTGCATCGTCAATGTATGCGTGGCAGTTTTCTAAGGCGCTGCATCTGGCGGAAAAACACAATTGGACCCGCTTCATCACGATGCAGAATCACTACAACCTGATCAACCGCGAGGAAGAGCGCGAGATGCTGCCGCTATGCGCCTCAGAGAAAATAGGCGTCTTGCCGTGGAGCCCTCTGGCCCGCGGCCGCCTGACGCGCGATTGGGATGAGAAAACGGCGCGCACCGAGAGCGATGAATTCGGCAAGGGCCTGTACACCAAAACGGTAGAATCGGACCGTGCCATCGTGGAACGCGTTGCGCAGATCGCCAGCCAGCGCGGTGTGCCGCGCGCGCAGATTGCGATGGCCTGGCTGCTCAGCAAGAGCGCCGTTACCTCCCCCATCATAGGCGCATCCAAACCACAGCATCTGGAAGACGCTGTGGCGGCACTGGAAATCAAACTCAGCAGCGAAGAGATTGCAGCGCTGGAAGCGCCCTATGTACCGCACCCGGTAGTGGGCTTTTCCTGATACTGCACTACTGGATACAGCCAGCCGAATAGCAGGGTGGCAGCGGCGGCTCCCAGCAATTGCGCGATGATAAAGCCCGGTGTATCTGCCGGGCGTATTCCCGCAAACGTATTGCTGGCAGCGCGCGCCAAGGTCACCGCCGGGTTGGCGAATGAAGTGGAAGCGGTAAACCAGTAGGCGGCAGTGATGTATGCGGCGACCGCGAACGGTACCGCATCCGGCTTTGTGCGCGAACTGCCGATGATCACCGCCAGCAAACCGAAGCTGGCGACAAACTCACTCCAGCATTGCGCCATTCCGCTGCGCACGTGCTCCGAGGCGAAGAAAACCGGCTCTCCAAACATCAAGTGCGCCGCGGCGACACCGGCAAAAGCCCCGGCAAGCTGCGCGGCAATATAGACGGGAACTTCGCGCCAAGGCATTTGCTTTTGCCATGCCATAGACAGCGTGACCAGTGGATTGAAATGCGCGCCGGAGACTCCAGAAAAAGCCAGTATCAATGCGATCAAGCCGGCACCGGTCGCAATCGCGTTGGCCAGCAAGGCGATTGCGGTATTTCCCGTCGCCAGCCGCTCACCCATGATGCCGGAGCCAACCACTACGGCGAGCAGGAATGCCGTACCCAGTCCCTCCGCGGTGACACGCCTCGCAAGACCAGACTCCACTCTCATACCGGCTTGTCGCCTATCGTCTTGATCTCATGGTGTATCGCATTTTTGTCCAGCAAATGGATGGGCAGGTTAACGAAGGTATTTATCCTGGCCAGTATCTGCCGGTATATCTTGACGAAAGCGGCCCGTTTTTGTTCATCGCTGCCCTGCACCGCAGCCGGATCTTCAAAACCCCAGTGCGCCGATAGCGGATGTCCCGGCCAGATAGGACAGACTTCACCGGCAGCATCGTCGCAAACAGTGATGATGAAATCCATCTGCGGTGCATCCGGCAAAGAGAATTCCTCCCAGCTCTTGCTGCGCAGCCTGTCCAGCGGATAGCCGGTAGCCTGTATCTGCTCTATCGCAAAAGGATTGACCGTGCCTCCAGGAAAGCTGCCCGCGCTATAGCCCTGGAAACGTCCATGTCCCATTGTCGTTACCAATGCTTCGGCCATGATGCTGCGAGCGGAATTGCCCGTGCAAAGAAATAGTACATTGTAGATTTTATCGCTCATGATATTCCTTCGCTTAGCAGCATGCTGAGGCTGAACCGGTTTTCGGTACGCAACAAGCCGAGCCAGTCAATTTCGTTTCACCATTCTGCTGAGCTATTTCAGCGCCGCCAAACACGGGGATGCTGTCCAGCGAATGAAAGGTTTCCCAGGCAATGCCGGAAGGATCGGTGAGCCAGTATTTATCCGATTTGGCATAGCAGCAGGAGACGCCCTCCTCCATCTGCACACCGGGTTGCAGGGATTCCAGCCGCGATTGCATATGCTTCAGTTCATTATCCGATTCGACCTGTATCCCCAGGTGATTCAACCCCGGCTGCGCGCCGCGCTGAGAAATGGCGAAGTTCATGCGCGGATCCTCCAGCATCCATTTGGCATAGTCGGTTTTTGAGACGCTGGGCTCGGAGGCGAACATCGAAGAATAAAAGCGTACGCTGTCGGCGAGATTATCGACCGAGATATGCACATGTAATCGTTTCATGATTTTAGCTCCTCTTCATTACAGCAGGTGATGGCGGCAGGTCCACAGGAATTGCCACCGCAACAGTTTTCAGTCAGGTAGCCGAGCAGGGAATTCATCGTCGTAAAGTTTGCGCTGTAGATGATGGAACGCCCCTGCTGGTTTGCAATCACCATGTCCGCATGCGACAGTTCTTTCAGATGAAAGGATAGCGATGACGGTGCCAGGCCGAGATGTTCGGCAATTTTGCTGGCGGCAAGCCCTTCCGGCCCGGCTTGCACCAATAGCCGGAAGACCGCCAGGCGAGAATCCTGGGCCAATGCCGCGAGGGCTGTAATTGCATTTTTTGTTTCCATATTTCCATAATAGTCGAAATATAGAAATAAATGAAGATTTTTACTCGTTTTTTATCTTCACATCGTTTGGCATAGCACCAGCCAGGCTTGTACCGGCTGCCCACCCTCCAGCCGGGCAGGCAGACTAGCCATTGCCTCCACGGCAAAGCCGGACTGACCGGCAAGCCGCTTGAGATAAGCTGCAGCGTGCGCATAACGGCCACTGGGATTCAGGCGATAGTCTTCCGTGCCGCAGCCATCATTTTTTGGCAGCGCATCCAGCGATTCGGCGGAAAAGGCGAAATAACCTCCGGGCTTCAGCAAGCCCCGTGCCCGCTGGAATACCCGATCTAGTTTGCCTATATAGATGAATACATCGGCAGAGGTGATCACGTCATACACAGCACCAACTTCAGCTTCAACGTCCATCATTGCCTGCAACTCGGATTGCTCCAAGCGTGCATAGACGCCGCGTGTCCGCGCCTTCTCCAGCATCTTTGGAGACAGGTCAACCCCAACTACATAATGCGCAAAAGGGGCTATCGCAGCGCCGACCAGGCCGGTTCCACACCCCAGGTCGAGCACGGCCCACTGCCGACTGCTTGGTTTGGCATGCTGCTTCAGCATCTCGACCAGGCGTTGCGGTGTGTCGTATTGCAACTGTTGCACCAAGTGGCGGTCGAATTCTTCTGCGTTGCCATCGAAAATGCTGGTCACATACTCGTCAGGAGCGCGCTCGGATGCGGCGCCGCTCAGCAAGGCCACATAATGCTGTGCAAGCCCGTTGCCGGGTTGCAGCCGCAATACTTCGCGAAAACTGGCCAGCGCCTCACGCGGCCTGCCCAATTGTTTTTCTGCAATCGCCTTGTTGTAATGCGCATCGGCAAAATCCGGCTTCAGATCCAGTGCTTGCGAAAAGCGCTGCAACGCAGCTTCCCAATCACCCTGCCCGCTCATTGCCACGCCAAGATTGAAATAGCCAGGCGCATAATTCTTGTCTACATGAATGCCGAGGCTGAAGGCGATCATCGCATCCTGATGCCGTCCCGCCGCCCGTAGCGCAGATCCCATATTATTGTAGTAGATCGCAGGAACTGGGCGAGGCGCAGCATCAATCGCCTGCTGGATCAACTTGATCGCCTGGCGATGATCGCCGGCCTGATGCGCCATCACGCCGAGCAAATGCAAAGTATCGGCATGTGCCGGCTCGATGCTCAGGATATGCTCGTAAACTGACCTTGCCTGTTCCAGCTGCCCGGCCTCATGCAGCAAACGCGCAGACTCAAAAGCCGCATTGACATCGTAAGGCATGCTATCGCCGCTCATAAAATCCAGTCCCGCTGACATCGTTCATTGCTACTCTTACTTGTACGGCCGCTCAGGCCACCACGGAAAGAAGGAAGGCATATCCTGCGACACCTTGTTGGAGAATACTGCCGGCCGTTTTTCCAGGAAGGACATCACGCCTTCCTTGGCATCCGCCGCCGCGCCGCGCGAGTAGATGGAGCGGCTGTCTATCTTGTGCGCCTCCATAGGATGATCGGCGCCGGACATGCGCCACATCATCTGCCGCGTCAGAGCGATGGAAACCGGAGCGGTATTATTGACTATCTCCAGCGCCAGCGCACGTGCCGCACCCAGCAATTCCTCCGGCTTGTGCAGGCTGCGCACCAGGCCGCCGTCCAATGCCTCCTGTGCCGGCATCACACGCCCGGTATAAGTCCATTCCAATGCCTGGCTGATGCCAACCAGGCGCGGCAAAAACCAGCTTGAGCAGGCTTCCGGCGTAATGCCGCGCCGTGCAAATACAAAGCCCATGCGCGCATCTTCGGACGCCAACCGTATATCACAAGGCAGCACCATCGTAATGCCAATGCCGACTGCGGGACCATTGATCGCGGCGATGACGGGTTTCAGGCACTCATAGATGCGCAGCGTGACCCTGCCGCCGCCATCACGCACCAGTTCGCTGCTCCAGTCCATGCCGCCGTCAGCGGTGACAGGAGTGCCCTGCTTTTCCGGCCTGTCGCTGCGTTTCGCATAATCGAAAGTGGCAGCACCGCTGGATAAATCAGCCCCGGCGCAAAATGCGCGTCCGGCGCCGGTCAGGATGATGGCCCGCACTTCGTCATCTGCATCGGCATGGTCAAACGCGTCTATCAATTCCATCATCATCTTGCCGGTGAAAGCATTCAGCTTGTCGGGGCGGTTCAGAGTGATGGTCAGGATGTGATCGCTGATTTCGTATTTGATGGTTTCATAATTCATGCAGGGTCTCCTATCTCTTATTTATGCGGTTTGGCCAGCCGGCAGCCAAACCCGTTCGTCTTCGTTGCCGCAGATTTTATTACGCTCCATAGCGATAATACATGAGCTTTGGACAACATGAAGCGACTCCTGCCACCGGTGACGCAAATTGCTACAATGCCGAAGTGATTAGTTCGCAACGAACCCTGAAGGATTTCAAATGAAAATTGAAGAACGCCTGCATGCAATGGGGCTTAGCCTGCCGCCTGCTGTCACGCCGCCGCCCGGCGTGCTGCTGCCCTTCCAGTTTGTCCGTATAGTCGGCAACCGCGCCATCATCTCCGGCCATGGCCCGCAAAATCCGGATGGCTCGCTGGCCACGCCTTTGGGCAAGGTCGGCAAGGATCTCAGTGTTGAACAAGGCTATGCAGCTGCCCGCCTCACCGCACTGTCCATACTCGGCAGCCTGCAACGTGCGATAGGCGACCTGGACCGCATCAGCGCCTGGGTCAAGATATTGGGCATGGTCAATTCCGCCCCCGGTTTCAATCAGCAGCCGTCGGTGATCAATGGTTTCTCCGACCTGATCAATGAACTATATGGCCCCGAGATAGGCGCTCACGCGCGCAGCGCAGTCGGTCTGTATGAGCTGCCGTTCAATATTCCGGTGGAAATAGAGGGCGAAGTGGAGCTGAAAAACTAAAACGGCATCACGAAGCCTGCAACTTTCGTAGGCCACGCTTGCCCTGGGCGGCAAGCGTCAAGATATCCGGTTTGCTCATACCGCCTCTGCCGATAACAGCCGCATTCTCCACCGAAGCATCGAGCCGGAACTGGCTGACTGCCCTGTCCAGCACCAGAGTCTGCTCGCGCATATTGTGCGCCGTGGCCGTCGCCTGCTCAACCAGGGCCGCATTCTGATGGGTAATTTCGTCCATCTGTGCAATCGCAAGATTGACTTGTCCTATGCCCACCGTTTGCTCGCGGCTTACCGAATTGATCTCGGACATGATATCGGTGACCTGCTTGATCGACAGCAGGATCTCCTGCATCGTGCCGCCCGCTTTATCGGCCAGCCTTGTGCCATGATCTACCCGTTCGACCGAACTGCCGATCAGATCCTTGATCTCCTTTGCAGCAATTGCGCTGCGTTGTGCCAGATGGCGCACTTCAGTAGCAACCACGGCAAATCCGCGGCCCTGCGTACCGGCACGGGCTGCCTCAACGGCGGCGTTCAGCGCCAGTATATTGGTCTGGAAGGCGATGTCGTCTATCACACCGATAATGTCGACAATCTTGCGCGAGCTCTCGCGGATGGAACCCATGGTATGCACGACTTCACCCACCACTTGTCCGCCCTTGGTCGCCACCTCTGATGCAGACATCACCAGCAGGTTGGCCCTATCCGCATTACCGGCATTTTGATTGACGGCGGACGTCAGGCCCTGCATAGACCTTGCGGTTTCCTGCAGGGCCTTGTTTTGTGCAACGGTCCGTGCTGCCAGATTGTCATTGCCTACAGCGATCTCGTTGGATGCCGATGCAATACTGCCTGTGCCGGCATGGACTTGCGCAATAGCCACAATCAGGCTGCCATTCATATCGGACAAGGCGCCCAGCAATTGCCCGGCCTCATCCTTCCTGTCCACGCTGATCTTGCCGGTCAGATCGCCGGCCGCGACCCGCTTTGCCGCAGCAACCGCAATATCCAGCGGCCGCGTGATGGAGCGGGTAATAAAATAAGCAAACATGGCGCTGACCAGCAGTGCGAAAAAGCCAAATCCCAGCGCCAGTGAACGCGAATAAGAGATGCTCGCCTTGATGTCTTGCCCGTTGCCTGCCATTTCCACCTTCTGCAGGCTTATGATCTCGTTCATGATGCCCAGGACGGAATTCAGGGCGGGCTGGGCTACTGTAGTCATCAGTGCCACTGCATCATCACGCCGATCTTCCTCTATCAGGTCCGCCACCTTGGTATAGGCAGACACAAACGCCGCATGCGCAGCGACAAAATTCGACAAGGCCGCCTTCTCTTTTGCCGTCGTGGCCACCTTGGAGAACTGCAAAACCAGCCTGTCTATCTTTTTCCGGTTTTCATCAATGATCTTGTACTGCGCAATGCGCTCACTTTGCTCATTGCGGATAAACAGCTCTAGCGTGCGGCTGCCGTTTTCCTGAGTCAGCGCGTCAATCTCCAGTGCAGCAGAAGCGCCTATCCAGTTCTTGTCGATGATGGTGGTGTTTTTTGCATCGATCGCCCCCAGCCTCTGCACATTGGCGATGATCATTGCCAGCATCACCGCCATCAGGCTTCCAAATGCGATAGCCAGCCTTGCGCTGATTTTCAAGTTACTAAAGTTCATCGTTTTTCCTCGATTTTGGCGATTCTGCATGCGCAGGCGTGTCAAAGCACCTTGGGCACCTAGGACATCAAAGCTTGGTCGACGGAAAAGAGAAAAACTTACAGTACGTTAATATTTTATTCAACGTAGGAGCAAGGAGAATAAGTGAGGCAACAGCACACGTATTGCCATCCTCAATGGAAAACCAGGGCGGGCAGCCACAGTTGGGCGTGGCTAAAGCTTCAGAAGTTCCGGCTGCCGATGGCATAGCCCCGTTTCCAGCCACTCGCTCACCGGCATGGGCCGCGCAAACAGATAACCCTGCAAGCTATCGCAGCCGCTGGCGATCAGGAAATCCGCCTGCTCCCGGGTTTCCACCCCTTCAGCCACGACACGCAAGCCCAGATGCTTGGCCATCGACAGGATGGATTGTACAATCGCCGTGTCGCTGGGGTCTGCCGGCGCATCCTGCACAAAGCTCTTGTCTATCTTCAGCTCATACAAAGGCAGTCTTTTCAGATACGCCAGACTGGAATAACCGGTGCCGAAATCGTCAATGGAGAAACGCACGCCGAGCGAAGTCAATTGCAGCATGCGGGCAATCGTATCTTCCAGGTTGTCGATCAATAGCCCTTCAGTGACTTCCAGTATCAGCAAGGATGGCGGTGCACCGGTCTCATCCAGCACCGCGCGGACTTTTTCCACAAAATCACTCTGGCGGAATTGCTTGGGGCTGACATTGATCGATATCGGCATCGCCTTGCCTGCCTCCGCCAGACGCACCAGCGTCAGGCACCCCTGCCGCAATACCCAGTCACCCAACCGCAAGATCATGCCGGACTCTTCCGCCACCGGGATGAAGATTGCCGGCGACACTTCGGAGCGGCCCGGATGGTTCCAGCGCATCAGCAATTCCGCCCCCACGGCCTGGCCTTCGCAATCCACCTGCGGCTGCAGATACATCTGCAACTGGTTGCTTGCCATGGCCTCGGCCAGATCTCTTTCTATCGTCAGGCGCTGCTCCACCTCAAACTGCATCGCAGATTCAAAGAAGGCTATCTGGTTGCGCCCTGCGGACTTGGCGCGGTTCATCGCCGTATCCGCCTCGCGCAGTAGATCGTCCGCGGATTGCCCGGTCTTGGGCAACAGGGTTACGCCTATGGTCGCGCCGGTGCTGTATGGCTGGCCATCGATGATAAAAGCCTGGGCCATCGCATCGCGGATTTTTTCGGCAACGGCCAGCGCGGCATGCGCGCCGCCATTGATATCCGTGGCGACATTGGATACCAGCACAACAAACTCATCGCCGCCTATGCGCGCCACCGTATCCATTTCACGCAGCAGATTACCCAGACGCCGGGCGACATGGCGCAGCAATGCATCGCCGACCGCATGGCCGCGTGCCTCGTTGATATTTTTAAAATGGTCCAGGTCAATAAATAATACAGCGCTGACCAAACCGGTACGGCGCGCGCTGGTCAGCAAGGTACCTATGCGGTCCAGCAACAGGCGGCGATTGGGCAGGCCGGTCAGCACATCAAAGAAAGCCAGCTTGTGGATGCGGGCTTCGGACTTTTTACGCTCGGTAATATCCCGCTCTACCGCCACCCAGTGCGTGAATACGCCGGCCTCATCCGCTATCGGAACGATGTCGGCCTCAACCCAGTACTCTTCACCGCTCTTGGTGTAATTGATCAGCTCGGCGCGTACCGGCTCCCAATTCTCCAGTGCGCTGCGGATGCGTTTCAATTCACTGCGTTGCGTATTCGGCCCCTGCAAGATACGCGGAGTCTTGCCCAGCACTTCTTGGCGTGCATAACCGGTGCGGCGCACAAAGGCATCGTTGACGAAGACTATGCGCGGCCCGTCCAGTGAAATCGGCTTGGCCTCGGTAATGAGCACCAGATCATTCAGGCGCTCCACCGCTGCGGCGGTCAACCGCAACTCTTCGTTGGCAAGGCGTAGACTTTCCTGCCCCTCTTCCAGTGATTCCGTCACGGCGCGCTGCGCATCCAGCGATTTTTCCAACTTTTGCAGCAATACAGCGCAGGAAATCGTGATGACGGAGCAGACAAAACTGAAGTTGAGCGTGATGATGATCCAGCGCAGCAGAGGCTGATCCGCAAAGCCTTCTATGCGCAGGCTGGTATGGCCCACGTAGCCTACGAAGAACATGGTAAGGGCATCCAGAATCAGTGCATACACTGCGGGACGCAATCCCAGCAACAGCGCAGCCATGACGGGCACCGCCTTCAGGTAAATTTGGCTGACAGGAATTTCAACCAGTTGAAACCACACGCCAACCAGATAAAGCACGGCAAGGAAATTGACCGCACGCAGGCGGAAGGACAGATTGCGCAGCCGCCAGATACAGAACACCCACACCAGCGCCAGCACATCCATAATGGCCACCGACCACAGGCCCTCGCTCAGCGCCAGCATGACACTAGGCACAGCAGTAATACTGCCCAATACCAGCACTACAAACAGGATCGCCGCCAACACGTGCTCGCGCCATTGCTGTATGTCTACCGGAGCCGATTTCGGCGCCAGGAATGTGCGACTAATCAGCCGAGTGAACACACTATCTCCCTGAGAGATCTGCGCGAATTGACATCAGCTTGTCTGCAAGGCCAGCCATAGTCTGCGCCTACCGCACCAAGCCGCTTATTAGTTAACACTTGTATACTCTTATTAATAGGATTTTGCCAGCCAAAAAGCGCAACATCGTTGGTTTGACACCGACTTCCGCTGCCGCCGACACGCTAAAGCACTGGCAAAGGAATGGCACCTAAACAATCCTGATGTAATGCGGCACAAAAAGCGGGCGCATTAAACAAAATCGCATCAGGCCATCCCATTTTATTTCCCAATGGAAATCATTTGTATTTTAACGGAAATCACGCAACTGGCGCACAAGCAGAAAACTGTGAGGCGCAATTGCAAAACTGTAAACGCAAAAAAGCCCGCCAAAGACGGGCTTTCCATTCACTACTTTAGACGACTCGCTGGCAACCCATGCTATCTGCATGGTGTCTCCAACTGATCGGCAACCCGTACTATCTGTATGGTGCCACCGACGGGATGAGTTCGTCTGCGCCGAACAAGATCGCAATGCGATCATCATCCGGCATAAGAATTATTGCTTCACCTGACAACTAAGCACTTTCCGGGAACATCTTAAGGCGTTCGCCGGCCGCTAGAATCGTCTGCTTGCTCCAGAAAGCCTCAGCACAGCTTTCCATCACTGATGAATATCATCTGACCACTAAACCATTTCCTGAAAACCCTTGCTATCTGCGAGGTGTCACCAGCCGGTAAGAGTCGGTCTGCGCATCAAGGAACCGCATTGCGGAGCTTGATAGGTGAATTTTTACTCCTGATTGCTACCAAGGACCCGTGCTATCTGCACAGTGCCCCTGGACATGATTCAATCTGGAGAAGTAGATAAGGCTAAAAGCTTTTCTTTCAAGGGCCAGCTGATGCCGGCCACTTAATTAAGAAATAACTTGAATGTTGCTTGCTTTGTCGCCTTTGGCGCCAACGCTGCGTTCGAAAGAAACGCGCTGGTTTTCTGACAGGCTCTTGAATCCGGAGGATTGGATGTCCTGGAAGTGGGCGAACAAATCTGGGCCGCCTGCATCTGGAGTAATGAAGCCGAAGCCTTTAGCGTCGTTGAACCATTTAACGATACCTGTTTGATTGCTCATGATATTTCCTTTTTATTTTAAATAATAGGCAACATTGCCTGAAGGGCACTTGAAACCAAGAAATTAAAACCGAAGGAGATAAAACAGAACGACCAGAGGAACAGCCATGCGGAATTGGGACCAACAATATTACGACCTGATGCAAGTACAAAACGGAATATACACGCTTTACTTCAATTCACCTAAGTTTATTTGTAAGTAAATAATTCCAAGTAATTTTCTTAAGCAGATGGAAGCTGCGGCCAAAAACTAGCCACGCCCTCCTTCGCCCTCCCACGACACCACATACAATATTCAACAAAAACAAGAATATCTTTTCGCATACACACCAATTATCAATCATCGCCTAAAGGAAGAGAATTCTCCTCACCAAGTCGTTTTCAATACTTTACCCGGAGAATAGTCATGTTCAAACACACCACCAAAGGTCTCGGCACTACTTTCACCACATCTGCAGCGCGCCTTTCCTCTGCCCTCGCCATATCAACTGCCGCCGCCACGCTGGCACTGTCAGGATTGCCAGCCCATGCCGCAGAGTCCGGCGATAGCAGCTTGCCGCAACCGCTGCATCTCAGCGTTTCGGCAGCAAGCGAAGATTCCGCTTCCATAATCCTTGCAGCGAGACGCTACGCGGCTTTCTGGAATAGTGGAGAAGCCCAGTATGCACAACAGGCACTGGCAGCAGACTTCAAGGATCGCACCTTGCCTGCGGGTCGTCCGCAAGGCGTAGCAGGACCTTTGCAGGCATCGGCTGGCTTCCGCGCTGCGGTGCCTGACCTGACAGCGACCATGGAAGATGTCGTTGTAGCGGGAGACCGTGTCAGCGTGCACCTGCATTTCAAGGGTCACTTCACCGGCCAGTTTGGCCAAACCAGGGGCCAGGGTCAGGTGATTGATTTCCAGGCATTTGATCTGTACCGCGTAGCCGACGGCAAGATCGCGGAGAACTGGCATCTGGAGGACAACCTCACGCTGCTGAAACAAATGGGTGTCATTGCGCAATAAACCGGGGCAAAAGTGCTCAACTTTTAAACATAAACTTTTTGGAGAACATCATCATGTCTACACTCATCAATCTGCAGCAGCAACACGTCGTCGTTATCGGTGGCACTTCCGGCCTGGGCCGCGCGGTCGCGCAAGCAGCAAAAGAAGCCGGGGCCAAAGTTACGGTATTGGGCCGATCTGCCACTTCCAGCGCAGGCATCAATGATATCAATGGCATCAGTGCCGACATTACCGATGCCGGCAGCCTGGCAGCAGCGATGGCCGATATCGGGCCAATCCAGCACCTTGTGATTACCTCCGGCGCCAGGGGCGGTTCGCCCAAGCTGGCAGCGCTGTCGCATGAAGAGATGCAACTGGCTTTTAACGTCAAGGTATTCGGCTATATACAGGCAATACAGGCTGCCCTGCCCTATCTCGCGGATGATGCATCAATCACGCTGACTTCCGGCATACTGGCGCGCAAATATGGTGCCGGCGGTCTGCTCAAAAGCATAGTGAATGCTTCGGTGGAAGCGATGGGCAAGAATCTCGCCAAGGAACTGGCGCCGCGCCGTGTCAATGTGGTCAGCCCAGGCGTCGTGGATACTGAACTTTGGGGTACAGCAGGATCGGAAGGCCGCACGGCGATATTGGCAAAAGTAGGCTCTGGCTTGCCAGCAGGCCGCGTTGGGCAAGCAGATGAAGTGGCGCAAGTCTATCTGCTGGCGATGCAAAACGGCTTCATGACCGGCGCGGTACTGGACGTGGAAGGTGGCGGCCTGTTGTAGACGCAAGGCCTCTCATCACCAGCGCATCATCGGTAGCGGATCCAGTGGATGACTGAGCAGGCGCCGGCAAGAAAGCTGCAATAGGCGCAGATGGAAGCCGGCATCAGGAAATGCCGCAAATACCGCGCGCAGCACTGCACGCGGCACCCCATGCGAAATCAGCCCGTGCGTCACATCGACCCAGTCAGCCTGGCGGAACGCCTCCGCCAGGCCGCCAAGGCCGCTGTCGCCATCGCAGCGGGTAAGCTTGTGGTGCTGCTGTATCATCGCGCTGATCTCCCCGCTCCAAGCCGATTTAGCGTTCGCTTCCAGCCATGCTTGCGCCAGGGCATCGGAGGGCGGCAGATAATCGAAGGTATGCGCCGACCAGATGCCTATGTCATGAAAAAACCCGGCAACCACCAGCTTCTGCAAGCGGTTCTCACTATCGTCCGACAGCGCCGCGCAAAAATTAATAAGGCGATAGACGTGATTGCGGTAGGCAGGCAAGTCAGCGCCAAGCAGCGTGCTGTATTGATCAAACAGCTCATCCAGAGGTTCCACATTGGTCAGCAGCATCATTCTCCTGTCGACTGCAATGTTCGTTGGCAAGGTGCCGGTCACGGCAAACATCTGAGCCGTACCGGCATCGCATTCGGATGCATGGTGAAATCCAGCTCTTCCTTGATCGACCCGGGTTCGGCAGCCAGCTCCAGGGAAAAATTCCTGGCCAGCATAGACAACACCAAACGTAACTCTACCATTGCCAGATGGCGTCCAGGACATACGCGCGGCCCCGCGCCAAACTGGGCGTATGCATGAGCATCATGCGGACGCACTTGCTCGTGGCCGGCTTGCCAGCGCTCGGGCAGGAATTGCTCCGGTCGTCCAAATTTTTGCGCATCGAGCATGGACGGCCGTGTCAGAAAAAAGACGGGCGTCCCCGCGGGCAAAGCGATATCGCCTAGCACCGCATAATCAATGGACTCAAAGACCAATTGCGGAATGATGGGCTTCAGCCTGGTTGCTTCCATGGCAGTTGCCTCGAACAAATCAAGTGACTTCAGGCCCTCAAACGTGGCGCAGGTAGATGATTCTCCCAGCGCGTTTTTCGATGCGGCATGAAGCTGCTGCTGCAAGGCTTTGTCCTGGCCGATAAAAAACATCGTCCATGCCAGGGTATGCGCAGTAGTGTCCTCTCCTGCGACCAGTAGTGTCAGCACATTCGCGGCGATCACCTCGTCGGTGATGCCGGAACCCTCCTGGGTACTGGCTGCCAGCATGGCCTCCAGTAAATTGTGGGGCCCGTCGGACGGGTGATCCTGCATTTTCTTCCTGGTACGCTCAATCAATTGGGCGATGTGCTTGTGCACTACCGCAAGCGAACGGTCGAATCGCCGGTCTTGCGGAAGCTTTATATAGCGCCACCACGGAAACGGGGCAATGGTCCGGCTCATCAACATCGGGAAAATCTGCGCCAGATGAATTTGAATCACGTCGCCCGAATCTTCTATCGTGTTGGGGTCTTCGCCAAAGGCCAGCGCGGTGGTAACGTCCACCGTATAACGGATGAGTTCGTCCGTCATTTCCAGGATTTCACCTGCCTGCGCTATCCTTTTCCAACGCTGCAACAAACGCTGGGTGATGCCATGCATCACGGGAACGAAATTCCGGAAATTTGTCGGCGCCAGCGCTTGCATGACTATGCGTCTTTGTGGTCGCCAGGCCTCTCCTTCCACGGAGAAAACCCCGTTACCGCCCATTTCTGCCGCAGCCGACTCAATCGGCGAGAACCGCCGGTATTTTTCAGGGCGTTCTCTTAGCACGGTCTGCATCAGTTCAGGATCGGAACATACCAGCGTGCGCTTCGGCCCCATGCCTATGACATAGGCGGAACCAAACTCATCGCCCCATTTCTCCAAAATCAAATGCATGCTCTTGGGATCAAATTGCAAGGCATTGCCAAGGAAAGGAAGACGCCTGGGGCCAGGCAAATCAGCAAGCTGGCGAAGCTGAGCCCCCCCCGATAGTGTGCGTTGCCATGCGATTCTCCTATCAGCCATCCCATTTGACTATAGCACGCCGCAAGAGGGAAACGCGCCGGGCGGATGGACAAGAACTTGCGACGTTTTTCGGCGATATCAGATTACAAAATCGCCCAATCTATCTTGCGGCTACTCTCTTGCGCCTTAGCAAGAGTCTATGGCTTGGAACAATTATTGCACCGCACAAGATACCTTCACCCATGTAGGAGCAGCCATGCAAAGCGATACTGCGACAAAGTTCTCTCATATCAAGCCTGCTGATACCGAGTTCAAGAGCGGAGGACTGCGCGATTTTTTCCTTTACCGCGACCTCGGTGTTGCAGATGCAACCGGCGGCAAGGTGATCGCGCACCTGGTCAGGGCAAATATGGCACCAGAAGCGGGCACGGGGTGGCACCGGCATGAGGCAGAGTTCCAGATCGTCATCATGACCAAGGGCTGGGCCAAGTTCATGTATGAAGACAAGGTAACGCTGGTCGAAGCCGGCGACGTGGTGCATCAGCGTCCCGGCATCCGCCATTTCCTGTTCGACTATTCACCCGACATGGAATACCTGGAAATAGTCAGCCCTGCCGACTTCAAGACCGTCGATGTGGAGGCGGTATGCGATACGCCCTCGCCCACGCCGTGGAAATAAGCGCAGGGCCGGACGCAGCTCAGAATTCGGCATCCAGTTCACCGATGTCGTCTTTCTCCAGCTTAGCGGCATCTACCCAATCTTTCACGTGCGGCAATGCCATGATCAGCTTGCAATAGCCGGCGCAG
The DNA here is from genome assembly GCF_014636315.1 of Parundibacterium terreum. Classification (GTDB taxonomy): domain Bacteria; phylum Pseudomonadota; class Gammaproteobacteria; order Burkholderiales; family Burkholderiaceae_D; genus Undibacterium; species Undibacterium terreum. The sequence goes on from NZ_BMED01000001.1 coordinate 644,099, forward strand.
GCTGAATCCAGCTTCACGCCATAGGTGAGGAAACGGGTAACGACAGGCGCATACATCAGGTCGGCCATGCAAGGCTTTTCACCGAACAAGTAAGGGCCGCCATAGGTATCCAGGCAATCATGCCAGATGAAAAGAATGCGGTCGATATCTGCTTGCGCCCTGGCCCATACCTTGAAGTCCTTGAACTTGCCCTTCAGATTCATCGGCAACGCCGAGCGCAATGCAGAAAAGCCTGAGTGCATCTCGCCGCAGATGGCGCGGCAGTGCGCGCGCGCGGCCTTGTCGGCAGGCATCATTCCCGCCTTGGGCTTGAGTTCGTTCAGGTATTCGGCGATGGCCAGCGTATCCCACACTTTCACACCGCTGTGCGTCAGGCACGGCACCAGTATGGACGGCGCCAGCAGCAGTATCTCGGCCCGCATCGATGGATCATCCGGTGAGATCACCTCTTCCTCAAAGGCCAGCCCGGCAAATTTGACCAGTAGCCAGCCCCGCATGGACCAGGATGAGTAATTTTTGCTGCTGATAGTGAGCGTCGCTTTCGTCATCTTGTTCCTCATCGACTTAGGGGCGTGAAAATAAGACCGTGAAATAAGAGCAAGCAAAATGAACGCAAGGCTCATGCCAGAAACGCAAGCGGCCGGTGGCGCGCAAGTTGCTTGTAACTATGAGGGAGTCAACTTCAGAACAGGACCATTGATGAACTATCATGCCTACCAGACCTATGTGGACCTGATGTCACCCATGCGTTTCCTCGCAGAAGCCGCGCATAGCTCGCTGGCAAATCCGGCGCTGGCCCAATGTGACTCCTTGCGCAAGCTGAGCGCCGCCTGCGAAGTGTTCATGGCCAGCAAGGTCACACACAGCAGACCAGACTTCCAGCTCGCCACCGTCATGACGGGCGAAGGCAAGGCCGCGCATGAAGTCGCCGTGTTTGAAGAAGCGGCTCATATCGCCCCATTCGCCACATTGCTGCACTTCAGGAAAGAAGGCATCAGCGGCCAGCCGCGCGTGCTGATCGTTGCACCCATGTCCGGCCATTTTGCCACGCTGCTGCGCGAGACCATACGCACCATGCTGGCAGACCATGATGTGTATATTACCGACTGGCACAATGCACGCGACGTGCCCTTATCCGCCGGGCGCTTCGGGCTGGATGAATATACCGAATATGTAATGGATTTCCTCCGAATCATGGGACCCGGTTCGCACCTGATGGCGATCTGCCAGCCCTGCGTACCGGCACTGGCCGCCGCCTCCATCATGGCCGAGGACCGAGATAAGGCGCAGCCGCGCAGCCTGACCCTGATGGCGGGGCCGATAGACTGCCGCATCAACCCCACCAAGGTGAACCAGTTGGCCACCAGCAAGCCGTTGGACTGGTTCAAGAATAACCTGATCAGCCCGGTGCCTTGGCGGCATAAGGGTGCAATGCGTCGCGTGTATCCCGGCTTCCTGCAGCTATCCGCATTCATGAGCATGAACCCGGACCGGCATATGGGCGCATTCAAGGGTTTGTATCAGGATCTGGTCGCCGGAGAGATAGAAAAAGCCGGCACGACACGCGCTTTTTACGAGGAATATTTTGCGGTACTAGACATGGATGCGGAGTTCTATCTGGAAACCATACAGTATGTTTTCCAGGAATATGCACTGGCGCAGGGCGAATTGAAATGGCGCGGGCGCAGTGTCAATCCTGCTGCGCTCAGGCGCACTGCCCTGCTAACGGTAGAGGGAGAAAAAGACGATATCTGCTCACTGGGGCAGACCATGGCCGCGCATGACTTGTGCAGCAGCATACCGCCCTTCCTGAAATCACATCATATGCAGGCCGGCGTCGGCCACTATGGCGTATTCAGCGGGCGGCGCTGGAACCAGCAGATCTACCCTATCGTACGCGAGATGATTTATTCAGCGCCGTAAAGTATCCCGCCAATACAAGAAAGCAAGACTCCACCTCATGCCTGCGCCAGCGGCAATGTCTGCAGGCGGCGCCGGATCTCTGCATCCACCGCCATTGGCGCCGGCAGGCTCCTCAGGGCTTCGGGCCATAAGTTACGCGCCAGTTCCACTGTATCCTTAACCGCAGCCGCCGCAATCCGGCCGGAGATGCCAGCCTGCATGGCGATGTCCTTGTAGGTTTGCAAGGTCTGCCGCTGCTGACTGGCGTCGATCGCCACATTGGTCGCAAACCCGGCAAAACCGGGCAAGGCGCTGACGCACACGATATCGTAGGCCGGCGAGAGTTCCGGCAGCACGCCATTATGATAGATCACGCTGAAATTCTTCAGGTGGGCATCTGAATTACCTAGCAGCGTGTTCACGGTTTGCCGTATGAAAAACTGGCGTATGTCTTCCACGCCGCGCACGCTCAGCCTGTCCAGTATCTTCAGCAGCGCGACAAAGTGCCTGGGGTCTGCATATTTCTTGACCGGCATCAGGGTCAGCAATTGGCAGGCGTCTTCCACATGCACGGCGCCATCGGGTGTCCGGTCAAACCTGTCCACTGCCAGGAAATGCTTGTCCTCGCCCAGCGCCTGCACCAGATCGGGCATATCGATGTCTGTCAGCAGTCGCGTCGCACAAGGGGCTATGTGGACGCCGGCCAGTTTTGCCAATTGCATCGCCGTATATTCATTAAAGATCTGCGCATCATCCTGGCGGGACGGCAGCTTGGCGATGATGTCCGACAGCTTGCCCTTGACCGGTAAATTGAACCTGCCGCCTTTATATGCGGTGGACAGCGCCAGCTTGTCCTGCATGCCGGACAGCGAGGCTGCACCTTCCGCGGCCTGCTCCGGCACGCCTATTTCCAAGTTATCCGAGCCCCCGGTCACTCCTGTCGCGCGCGCGTTGGCTGTGAGCTTGTCGAGATTGGCCGGCACCACCCTGATCGCCCCCGGCAAATCCAGGCCGGCCGCGGCCAGCAGGCCGAAGTCGTCGGTATCACGCACGTCCTTGCGGGTTGCGGCAAGGCGTTTTCTCAAGTCGCCTTCCGGCAGCAAACCGGCAAAATAGGCCGGCAACTCTCCACGCTCGCGATAGAGGGCGGGATCAAAAGGGTTTTGCAATATTTCACGGGTCAGCGCATCGCTGCCCGGCATCGTCAGCGACATCGACAAGGTGGGCCTGCGCGCATCCGCGATATACAGATCGGTGGCAACAAAGCGCGTGGTGCGGCCAGCCTCACATAGCCAGCCTACATGCAGGTCGCGCAGCCATACTTCCAGATAGCGGGGGCTGAGTTCTTCGGCCATGCTGCGCTACTCGCCGCGATCGAGGAAGCGCTGTGCGGCGCTGGGCACGTCATCTGGACCAATACTCTTGCCGGACAAGATACGCTCTATCTCCGGCAATAAATGACGCGGAATCAACATCCACTTGGCGTCCAGCGCATCAGCGAAACCTTCCAGCGTGGATGCCCGCACATCAATTTTCCCTGAAAGGGAATTGGTGGCATTGGATGGCGCCATCGCCACCAGCCTGGCGATTTCCCTGGTGGTTTTACCCAGGGCTTGCTGCCGGGATTTGATTTGCTGGACAAGATTCATAGTATGCTAAAACATAATAATTCAATATTAATTATGTTTTAGCATATCAATCTGCGAAAGTAAAGTATGTTAAAGCATAATTTTAGTCATGAAAGTATGCTTTAGCATATTATTGCACAATCCGCGATGACGCTATCTTGCAGTCGGCCACGGTAACTCGGCAGCGCGTTTTTCAAAGCGTTGCTGCAGAAATTCCACCAGCAGCCTGACGCGCGGGGCCTGGAAACGATTCTGGTGATACAGGATATTCAGCGGCACGCTGTCCGCAAAAAAATCATCCAGCACCGTCACTAGGCGGCCTGCCAGCACATCACCACCGACATCCAGCCAGGACTTGCGGGCAAAGCCATATCCTTGCAGCGCCCATTTGCGTATCACTTCGCCGTCATTGCTTTGCTGCGTATTGCTCAGGCGAACAGACTTCGTGCCGCCATCCACACCATCTTCTCCACACTCCCGATAGCGCCACTCGTTGACAGTCCATTGTGCCGTGGTCAGCACCAGTGTGGGTAGCTCGGCCAACTGCTGCGGCGTTGCCGGCATGCCGTAGCGCTCCACACATGCGGGCGCCGCGCAGATTACGCGCCGGTTGGCAAACAAAGGCCGCGCCACCATGCTGCTGTCGGCAGGCTGGCCGTAGCGTATCGCCAGGTCTATGCCTTCCTGCACCAGGTTTTGCGTGCCGTCGGTCAGGGTCAGGACAAAACGCACATCGGGGTGCATGCTGCGGAACTGGTGCAGATCGTCCAGCAGCAAATTACGGCCCAGATCGGATGGCGCAGAGATCGTTACTGTTCCCTGCACCAGGCCTTTACCCTGCTGCAGCGCGTGATCGGCTTCATTCATCAAGTCCAGCACCTGCTGGCCATACAGGCGATATACTTCGCCCTCCTCGGTCAGCCGCAGATTGCGCGTAGTGCGTTCAAACAGTTTGACTTTCAGCGAAGCTTCCAGCCTCTGTATGCAGGCGCTGGAGGCTGCAGGCGACAGGCCCTGCTTGCGCCCGGCCGCAGAAAAACTACCAAGCGCCGCGGCATCCACAAACAACCTCATTACACTTAATCTATCCATCCGCCAGCGCCCTACTCAGGAAAACGCTGCAAGGGCTTGCCGTCCTTGGGCAATGGATATTGCGCCATGTTCAACTGCATTGCCAGCAGCGTGTAATAGGCATTGATGCCGGTCAGGTCCACTACGCCATTCTTGCCGAAGCGCTTCTCTGCGCGTGCAAACGTGGCGTCGGAGACGCGCTTGTTCTTATGCAGTTCCATCGAAAAATCATAGACTATCTCTTCATCGGCAGACATGCCGGCAGGACGGCGGCCATCCGCAATGGCGTCGGCAACTTCCTTCTTGACGCCCATTTTCAGTGCGATCGGATAATGCACATACCATTCGTAGTCTTGCGTCCACTCACGCGCGGTCACCAGGATGGCGAATTCGCTCAGCGTATTGCCTATCGCCGAGTGATAGCGCAGATAATCGCCCATCGCCCTTGCCTGGCTCATCATCTGCGGGCTATGCATCAGCGGTTCAAACGGACCGAATACCGGCACCTTGCGCGTTGCCAGGAATTCCTCGGCAGCTTTCTTTTGTTCATCGGTATATTTTTCCGGCGCAATGGTCGGCAACCGGGTTTGCGCAATTGCAGTCGATGTCATGATAAGTCCCAGATAAATAGCAGTAAGGATAGTGCGTTTCATAGTGTCTCCGTGGTCTGTTTTGGTTTGTATTATTTCTTGTTTACCCGCAAAAGATCATACAGGGAAAAAACACGCTGTGCCCGGCATGGCAGCCAGACAGCCGCCACGCCGGAACGCGAAGGTCAGGCGCGTTTTTCCCTGGACCTTTGGCGGGCCGCCTTGCTGATCTTCTTCCACTTGCTGAGTTGGGCACTGCGCTCCAGATGCGTCTGCTGGCTGCGGCGTGCCTCGCGCAGCAGCTTATGGTAGTTCAGCAGGCGGTCGGCAGGCACGGCTGCTGCGACGGCACAGCCCGGTTCGCCCTGGTGACAGCAATCGCGGAACTGGCAATGCTCAGCCAGCGCCTCGATATCAGTGAAAGTCGCTGCCAGCGTCTGCTCATCGGCATCTGGCCTCCAGGTGCGCAGACCCGGTGTATCGATGATGCAGGCCCCTCCCTCACACAAGTGCAGCGAGCGTGCAGTCGTGGTATGCCGCCCCCTGCCATCTCCTTTGCGATTGCCGCCGGTCTGCTGTGAACTGCTTGCCGTCAGCGTATTGGTCAACGTCGATTTGCCAACGCCGGAAGAACCCAGCACCACCAGCGTCTGCCCTGCTCCCGTCCATGGCGCCAGTTCAACACTCGCTTGCCGGTCCAGCGCATTGACCGCCAGCACCGGTACGCTGGCTGGCAGGCGCTGCCGCAATTGCGCCAGGCGCGCATCCACATCGATGCCTATATCAGCCTTGCTCATCACGGCAAGCGCCGCAATGCCGCTGGCATGCACCAGCGCGATATAGCGCTCCATGCGGCGCAGATTGAAGTCATGATCCAGCCCCATCACCAGCAAGGCAGTATCTATATTGGCCGCCAGCACCTGGCGCCGGCCGTCATTGGCACGCCGGGCCAACTGGTTCAACGGCGGGAGCAGCCCATTTACCCAAAGCTCGCCAAAGGCATCCGCCCTGATTAAAACCCAATCTCCGATAGCGAGGTTCTCACCCTGCTCCTGCAGATCAGCCAATAACTTTGGTAATACCCGCACCGTGCATTCCCCGAATCGGGTGTGTGCGATGAAACAATCACGCTGCACCTCCACGATACGTACCAGTGTTGTGTTTTCCGCTATGCCAGATATTTCAGATATTTCAGATATATCGGTATTCCTGTTAAAAAAATGATTGCGAATAGCCTGTGTAAATCCTATCAATTTCAAATGTTCAATATTGATGTCGTTCATGATGTCGTTTTAATCCCTCAGATCGCCTGCGCGCGCAGGCACAGCCACCCGGCACTACGCGCGCCGGTGGAACGAGAATGTGGGTGGTCAGCCGCGTGCGAGCGGGAGACTCAGCGCACCTGGATTAAAAGAAATGTATAGCCGCAGAAAATTTTGAAAAAATTTCGGCTAGAAAAACAGGGGGAGAATCGCGGAATCGTGCTTAGGCAGCAGCCGACAGGAAGGCAATATCAAATGTTCTCATGGCTCTCTCCTGTGCAAGGTTGGGAAGGGATACAAGTATTGCAGGACTGGCTGGCCTGGTCAAGCCAGTGTGTGCCGGCACAACACTATGCCGGCACACGCCGTCGAGAAGGCAAGCCCGGTTTTATTTCGTGGCAGAGTAGAAGTAATAGGTGGCGGTGTAAGGAACCCTCTCTTCAGCCCCCTTGAGCTTGGCCGTGCATTCAGCCGCCGGTGCCTTGCCGGCAGTCGTGTACAGGCGCTGTATGCTTTGCGTGGGGCCGAAGATGCCCTTGCCGCTCACCGTTTTGGCACTCAGCAGCAGCCAGGGAATCGCAGCGGCATCCGGGCCGTTATCCTTGCCCTTGACTTCGCCGACCACCTTGCTGCCGTCATTGGATTCCCAGGTAGGCCCCTCGTAGTGCTTGCCGACTTTATTACCGGCACCATCCAGCAAGGTTGCCTCAGGCGCCTTGAACACCCACTCAAACTTCTGTGCATCATCCTTATTTTGCCGGCATTCATAAATCTGTATGCCTGTCGCGCGGAAGGCTTGCGACAACACCTGGCCGGAGGGCACTTTAAGTGCATCCGGTACTACGGGCGTTTTGTCCAGGGGCATGGGGGACGATGCGCAGCCTGCAAGAAAAACGGTCAGCGCAAGCGCAGACGTACTACCTAGTATGAGTTTCATCATGATCTACCTCTTTCTTTGTTGGAGATATTCAGGCGTTCAAGTTTTGACACTGCACCACAACAATAGCACAATTGCAACTTCAGCATGCGCCTTGCTTTTCCGACCCCTAAAGAGTTGGCCCCATATTGCCGTTAAGCTATAAGAGCAACGATCCTCACGCTGCGCTCCGGCTTGAGGATGAGCAAACCATGAAGGCGCAGGATGCTACAAATCAATACGAACATTGCATCCCTGACCACCCAGCGCTACCTGACCAGAGCACAGGCTGGCATGGAAACGGATGTGCAGCGCATTTCTTCAGGCCTGAGGATTAATAGCGCACGAGACGATGCCGCCGGCCTTGCCATCAGCGATCGCATGACTGCGCAAATTCGCGGCCAGACCCAGGCTTTGCGCAATGCCAATGACGGCATATCGCTGCTGCAGACAGCACAAGGTACCCTGGACAAGATTACCGATAATTTTCAGCGCATGCGCACGCTGGCGGTACAGGCTGCCAACGGCAGCAATTCACGGTCGGACAGGGATGCCATACAGTCCGAAGTGGATCAACTGGTTGCAGCCAACCAACAAATGGCGAACCAGGCTGAATTCAACGGCAACAAATTGCTGGATGGCTCCTTCACCGGCCAGAAATTGCAGATAGGCCCCAACTACGGCCAGACCCTGGCTGTGAATATTCCTGAGCTATTTGCCAAGCCGCTGACGAAGATCACGCTGGTCAATACGCCACTCGCGCAGGCTAGCGCCATCGGCAATGCAAGCTCTGCAATTGCCGCGGGCAATCTCAGCATCAATGGAATATCGGTCGGCGCATCAACCGCGGGTGCGCAAGCCGGCCAGAGTAATTCCAGCGCCTGGGCTATTGCGCAGGCTATTACAGCTGCGAATATCCCCACGGTGACGGCGACAGCAGATACCGCCATTTCAGGAAATGTCAGCTCCAATGGCGTTATTGCGGCAGGCGCGCTTTCCATCAACGGCGTAGCCTTGGGCGCAATCAGCGGTGCCAGCGGGCATGCGCTGGCGCTTAGTGCCGCCGCCGCAATCAGTGCTGCACTGGGCGCGAGCGGTGTTGATGCTGTAGCCACGGCGGGCAGTACGATCAACCTGGATGCCGCCGACGGCCGCGATATCGTCATCTCCGAAACAGTGCCGGGATCCGCCGCCAAACTGGGATTGTCAACTGGCACTTTCCACGGCCAGATCACAGTCAGCAATACCCCGTCACCGACCCGGCCCAGCCTTACCATAGGCGGACTGAGCCCGGGCAATGCCGGCTTCACACCGGGTGTCGTGGCGGCAACCGATACCGGCCAGTTTGTGCTGGCCCCGCAGGCCGCCGGTTTTGGCGGAGAACCCGCTGTGGATGTCACGACCATCAGTGCCGCAAGCGCTGCACTCAGCTACATCGATGGAAAACTGGCCCGTTTTGATGATATTCGCGCTGACCTGGGCGCCCTGGAGAACCGCTTGGGCAGCGTCCAGGCAAACCTGTCTGCTTCCTCGCTTAACTTGTCGGCCGCCCGCTCCCGCATCCAGGACACCGATTTTGCGTCGGCAACGGCCTCACTCACACGCAATCAAATCCTGCAGCAAGCAGGAACCGCAATGCTGGCCCAAGCCAATATTGCGGGCCAGGCCGCGCTTCGCCTGCTCAGCGCCTGATGCACCTGTTGTAACCTGCACTCAATACACCTTTCTTTACATTTCTATTTGAATACCGCCAACTCCGACAGTGCATCCATGCAATACACGATGGTAGAATCCTGCACTCAGTTGCATATCCTTAGCATCGCCTTTGCATCGATTATTTATCTACTACGGCCCCGGTGAAAAAAGTCATTTCCATAACAATGCTGTTTGTCGCTTCTCTAGCCGGTGCAGCCACTTCGGCTGATACCGACAATTTCAGCGGCACCTACCAGCTTCGCCCCAGCAAGCAAGATCCGCCAATACAGCTGGTATTGCGAAAAAAAGACCAGCAATATGCGTTGCGTGTCATCGCCGGCACAAATGCGGGCCCTAACGTCGCCAATGTAGAGAGCAAATTCACGCTGGTGACCGATGCCACCTTGCGCAAGGCGATGGATGCATTACTACCGGGAAGCAAGCCATCGGCGGGGATACAATGCGGCGGCGTAGGCTTAGGCCTGTTTTGCTATATCAAACCGGGAACCATGCTGGAGGGCAGCAAGTTCGTCGCCAGGACAGGTTATTTCATGCTGGTAGAAGATCTGGGCCCCATAGAAGCCACCAAGCTTTCCGCAACAGACAGCGCCCGCCAGTAGACCATCGCATACGCGCCACAAGCTTAATTGGCGCCTAAAAAATCTTACGCCCGGTTACAAAGCTCAAACATCTGTACAGCAATTGCGCGCCTTTTTCCATACTAGAATGGGCTCTCCCATTTCAGCGCAATTGATACAGATGAAAAACTCTTCCCTGCCCCTACTCTCTATTGCCCGCTTTGCCGGCCTGATGCTTGCAGCCTGCCTGGTGATTGCGCCGGCAGCTCATGCTCAAAGCGTGCCCTCGCCCAAACCCGCCGCCGAGGATACCTGGTCCTATAACACGATAGACTTGTGGTCTTCCCGGGAACTGGGGCAAATGACACTCAAAACCATAGGCGTGGACGATGACTACATTCGCCTTTTCATCGAGAGCAAGGCCAATACCGGCAATGGCGAGCTGATGATGCCCAAGGCATTTGAAACTACCGGCCGTGCCGACATGAATAGTGTGACGATGTTCCGTGGCGAGCGCGAAGAAAAGATCATGTATAAATGGCCGCTGGAGCCAGGCAAAAAATGGACTTTCCAGATCCGCCAGGAAGTCCCTGTCAATAATACGGAACCGGATAGCGAGTCACAAGTGCTGACCAATCAGTTTGAGGCGGAGGTAAAAGGCTGGGAAACGATAGACACGCCCGCTGGAAAATTCAAGGCCATCAAGACAGTCTACAAAAACAAATGGTCGCTGGAACACAATCCGGCGAATGGCCTGGTGGTGATCACCAGCTGGTATAGCCCGCAGGTAAAGCGCGAAGTGCAGTCCATTTCAGAAACCTTCACCCCTGAAGGCATGCCCGAAGCGCGGACCCGCCAGCAGCTACTCAGCTACCAGGTCAGCAAGTAAAAGTATTTAGGGAGGTCGCTGCAATCGCTGAAATCGTAAAAAATCAGATCATTGCAACGATTTCATCCAGACACAGCATTGCCTGCTCGATCACTGCGTCGCCACCATCGCCGTGCATATCGCCCACTGCCTGCGCCACCAGCCGGGCGCTGATACACAGGCGCAAGGCGGTAACCGGCACACCTCCGCGCTCGCCGCACTCCACAGGCTGCCCCAGTTGAAACAGATAGGGGCTGATGTGCGGATACTGCGGATCTTGCAAACGCTCATACACTTGCCTGGTCTGCGCGCGGCTTAAAGCTTGCCGGTCGCTACCATGGGCGCCCTTGCCCGGCTTGTAGATGACAAAGGCCATGATGCCGGGAATTTCATCCCAGCCGGCGATATGCCCTAGCGCCTGCCTATCCAGCGCGGTGCTATCGAGCACCTCGAAACAGTCATCCTCATTCAGGCGCTGCAATACCCGCGCAGAAAAACGCTGCATGAAATAACGGGCCCTGGCCTCGGGTATCGCATAAAAGGCCCGCAGTTCATGCAAGGCGACTTCCCAGCGCAGCAGCAAACCAAAATTAAAATCCGGCTCCAGCGAATGCGCTGCCAGATAGTATTCCGGCCAATCATCCCTTATCGAGTAATTGTGGATTGCCGCTGTCAGGTCTTTTCCATGCAATAGCTGGCGCATGGCATCAGGCAATAGCAAAGCGCCCGAAAACGAAGGCCCGGAGGCAAACTTTGATCCGGTGATCGCCACCATGAAGCCTTGCTCCAGGTAGGCACGTAAACTTGAATGCGTGATCCGCCATTGGCAGGCATCCACCAGCACATGCAGCCGCCTCCGATATTGATGCTGCAACTGGATGGCACATTGCGGGCTGGGTGCGATACAGCCGGTCTTGGAGACATCCGTTACCACCAGTAACACATGCTGTCCGGCGCTTATCGCTGCCTGCGCCTGCCCGCTGACGTCTGCATCGATGTCGGCAAGGTCGCGGGCAGCCCCCTGTGCGTTACGCAGCGCTACGTGGCTGACGCCAGCGATGGCATGAGCAGCAATGGGTTCACCCTTGCCCGCATTGAGGCTGGACGCTGTCGCCGCACTGAAATGACGACCGCCCAGCGCATGCGGCACACCACTGCCGCTTTCCTCTGCACATACCATAATGATGTGCAAGGGAGCATCGGACAAGGTCGAAGCCAGTTGTGCGGCAATCAGATGAATGTCGGTGCCGGAGGCGGCAAATATCAGGTCGGTGGCAGTTCCGCTCAGCCCGCACAGATCCAGCACGGCCCTGCGCATGCGCCGCATTTCACGCCGATAGACCTCTACCGGTGAAAAATGCCGCAGCTCGCCCGCGATGCGAGCGCGCAGGCGCTCGGCCGCCGCAAAGCCTTCTGCGGAAATGCCGGATGCGGTACAGGAGCCGAAACCCACCAGGCCATTGGTATAGGTGGCGCGGCAGCCATATTTATTTTTTTGATGAAAAGTGTCCAGCGCAATGCGCTCATCGCCACCCGATACCAGCAAGGCTGCGGTATCCGGCAACACATAGGCGGGAACGCTGACTATCATCTATGCCCCTCTTCAAACCGCTCCGGCCGTCTGCGCACTGGCACGCGACAGCAAAGCACGGAATGCATCAAACACTTTTTGCATAGCCACCGGCTTGTATGGATATAAATCCACCGGGTCCATGCCGTGCACGATCATGCTGGTATCCACTTCGAACACCAGGAACTCGCCATCCACGGTTTCCGCACAATCGATGCCGACATAATCAAGACCAAATTTTTCGACGATCCGTGCAAAGGCAGCCTGATGGCGCTTGGCAAAACCTTCGTCAAAGCTTGCCATTGCCTGCGCCTCTTCATCCCGCTTGGGCTGGCTCTCGGCCATGCCGGCGTTCAGGTAATGGATCATCCAGTGCTCGGACACCGCCATATGGCAAAGGAAAGGCTTGCCGTCCACCAAAACAATGCGATATTTGCGGAATAGTCCGTCAGCATTGCTGTAATCGACAAAGCGCGAAATGAAAAACTCATCCTCCAGCATATTGTCCAGGTAGGCGCGCACGTCCGATGCGGACAGCAGCTTCATCAAGCCATGCCCGGCATGCGAACCGACCGGCCTGACGATAATAGGGAAGTCGCCATCGCCCAGCAAGGACAGTGGCGTAATCTCGGATGCGGCAAGCCGCTCCAGCGCGCGCCGGTCTACCCTGGTGGTCACCGGCATGCAGATACCCTCGGTACCGGCCAGAAGCTTGGCAACCCGGTCGCGCGACAATTTCAGCGAGTGTTCTGCACGGTTCAGCACAGGGCGCGGCCAATCGCGCGTTTCTTCGGCGATCTGCGCCAACAGTTCATGCGTATTTTCTGCCTCGCCGACAGCGACAAAAAGTACATCATGGTCCGGCACCAGCTCAGGCAAAGGCACGCCCGGCAACACGTACAGCAGGTCAACAGCAACATCGGAGTCTTCCAGCAGGAACTCTATCGGTGTGTTCGCCATGAAGTCGCCCGGCACCATCAACGCCAATACGCGTAATTTGACTTCATTGCCTAGCGCTGTCGGCAACTGGTAGAAGCGCGCCAGATCCAATGCCTCCGCCTGGGTGGCGATGGCCACCTCGCGGCTACCCAGCATATACAGGATGGTGGACAGATCCATCATTGCATTCGCATCCGCCGGATGGGTATTCAAATGCTCGATCAGCTCATTGCCCAATGGAGTCAGGTTGACTGAATAGTAGGCGGCCCGCAGCATTGCTGCCAGGCCCATCAGGTAATCAGAACCTGGAGTAAATACAGGAGCAAGATTGGTCGGTTTCATAAGTTATTCCTTGTGTTCCTGTCGGTGACGGTCGGTGACGCTATGCGGCAGCGAGTCGCCGGCCGAATGTCAGTGTTGCATCCAGCAGTGCATCAATATCCTGGGTACTTGTTCTATGATTAAACAGCGCTGCCCGTATCGCAAAATGGCCGCCCATCGTCGTCGATGAGGGGGCAACAATACCGGACTCCTGCAAGGCAATTACAATCTGCTGATTCAGCGCATCGGCCTGTTCATCACTGATGCCCTCCGGCAGATAACGGAAGCAGACGATATTCAGTGCAACAGGGGCCAGCAATTGCAACTGCGGGTTTGCCGTGATTTTCTGTTGCAGGTACTGCGCCAGCGCGCAGCTATGCTCTATCACCCGCGCCAGGCCATCGGCGCCGTAAACCTTCAACGTGAACCAGGTTTTTAGCGCACGAAAGCCACGCGATAAATCGGGTCCATAGTCGCAAGGCCAGGGAGAGCCTGCAGCCATGCCGCGCTCACCGCGCTTCAGGTAGGTTTTTTCCTGGGAGGCAAAAGTTTCCAGATGCAGTTCGCCGTCACGTACCAGGATAAAACCTGCGTCATACGGTACCTGCATCCATTTATGGAAATCAAAGGCGACGGAATCGGCAAGCTCCAGCCCTTTCAGGCGCGGTGCCAGTTGCGGCGACAGCATGGCCAGCGCGCCAAAAGCGCCGTCCACATGGAAATAGGCATCATGCTGGCGCGCTATCTGGGCAATCGCCGTCAGATCATCAATCGCACCGGCATCCACAGTACCTGCCGTGCCGACAATCAGGAAAGGCGTAAAGCCGCGCTCGCTATCCACCTTGAGCTGGGCGGCCAGGACGGACAGGTCCATCTGCCCGTATTCATTGACAGGAATCAGACGCAGCATGTCCCTGCCAAGGCCCGCCAGATCCATCGCCTGGGCGATGCAGCCGTGTGCGCGGGCCGAGGTATAGGCGCTCAGGCGCTGCGCACTGGCTGCCACGCCGTCGGTACGGACATCCGCGCCCAGTTTCCTGGTGCGCGCTACCAGCGTGCCGATAAAATTGGCCATGGAAGAGCCGGTGACAAACAAGCCGCTGGCAGTCTCAGGAAAGCCGAACAACTCGCGCACCCAGCGTACGATCTGGCGCTCCACCTCAATCGGAATATGGTCACGCCCGCCCAGGTTGGCATTCAGTCCGGCGGCCAGCATCTCGGCCAGCATGCCCACCGGCGAGCCGCCGCCATGCACCCAGCCCATAAAGCCCGGATGCGCATTACCCACCGCATAAGGCAGGATATTGTCCATGAATGTGCGATGCGCCTGCGCCAGGTCTCCAGGCGCGCGTGGCAAGGGTTCGTGAAAGCCGGCACGGATTGCATCGGGTATGGGCTGCCACACGGGGCGGCTGCGGATGTCCTGCAGATATCCCAGCATATCGTCCAGCATGCCGTGAGCTTGCTGCCTGAACGCTTGCCATTCCTCCGGATTGGCAGGATCCAGCGAGCTGGAACTCATTTCCTTGGTATTTTTATCACTCATCGAGGCACTCAAATCGGATTTATCTGCGGATTTCTATTGCATGCCTAAGACAGTGTAGACCCTGGCGCACACCGCCGAGGCAACAAATACTTAAGTAAACATACAGGTAGTGAGCAGAAATGATGCCCCAGAATAACATCGGCACATTGGCCGCATATCTTCAAACAGACCTCGGATAGCCCGCCTGCTCTCGCTCAGCGGCGAATTGAGCACAAAAACATATCAAAATTACACAAGCCATCCAAAAATCTGAAGTAAATCAGTCAATACAGATGACAAAACTCTACCGGAAAGGCAATTTTTCACAATTCTTTTAAATTATTTTCAAATCGCCCTAAAGTTTCACCAAAGTCGATCCGTAAATGCAGGACAAGCCGTAATTTAATCTTTTTTTCGGTAGAAGCTTATGACATCCTCAGACGTGATCGCACTGTACGAACATATTGCCGGTTTATCCAGCCAGATGCTCGCGGCCGCACGCGCCAATGACTGGGCCAGCCTCAGCATGCTGGAACAGGAATGTGCAGAACATTCCCGCGCCGTGGAATCCAATCCACTGCCACCACTGAGCGGCGCCGATCGCATGCGTAAAATCGCACTGATCACCCAGATACTGGCAACTGACAGGCAAATCACTGAAATTACAGAACCCTGGATGGCAAGGCTGGCAGAAATCAACCAGCGCACTGCCGCCCCGCAAGAGCTGGCAGCTCACTAGTTCTGCATTCCGGGTAGGCGCCCTGCCTACCCTTAGTTTTCGATTTTCCGGCTTAATTCAGCATTAACTCAGCATCCGGAAACGCACTTCCCTTCCGCACTAAACTCCATCGTCTTCCCGCTCAAAGGCACATAGACCGGTACCTTCACCGCATTCTTGAAGTCCATGGTCTTGCCGGGCAAGAGCTTGCCATCCTTGGTTGCCGCCTCATTGGCATGGGAGGCAATCACTGCGTTTGGCTGCACCAGGTCATTCATCACATACGCCGCTTCTGCCGGCCCGGTAGAAAATACGCCGCCTATGTTCATGACTGCCAGCTTTGGTTTGTAGTAGCGGCGCACCACCAGGTCCTGGTCAGCAATGATGCCGGTATCGCCAGACAAATACACCGCCAGCCCGTTAGAGAAAGTGATGACATAGCCGCCGGCAGGGCCGACATAGGCCGTCAATCCGCTGGCGGCCAGGCCTTCTGCCTGCGCCCCGGTCAGGAACTTGGGATCCAGGCCATTGGTATGCGCAGCCGGAACGCTGGCAATGCCAACGCCGCCGATTTTCGCCAATCCGCCAAATCTGACCAGGCGCACCAGATCATCGCCACCCGCAGCCTTAAGCCGCTTGCCAAAAAAATCACCCATCTCGCCGCCGACAAAGAGCTTGGCCTTCTTGGCCAGCACAACTTCCTCGGTCACTGACGACGGCGTACTTTTGGCTGAAAAATCCGGCGCTGCACAGGTGCCTGCGTTTGCCGTCGGCTGATAGACGTCGCCCAGGTGGTCGCCATGCAAATGCGTCAGCAGCACCGCATCGATTTTTCCCAGCCGGGGATCGCTGCCGCCGCGTACGGTACGGCCGGCGTCGTACAGGATGCGAGTGCCGTCCGGATCTTCAAAGATCAGTGCGCGGTCAGCACGACAAAATTCGCCGTCATGGCTACCCAGTGGAGTGATCTTGACATTAGCGGCAACGGCAGTGGCCGACAAGACCATGAGCGCGGCGGCAAAACACAATTGGGACAGCGTTTTCTTATCTTCCATACAAGTCTCCTCCGGGTTAATAGGATGCTACGTTCTACTTGCCGTGGTAGCCGGTAATCCTGTCCAGGAAATCAAAACTGCAGCAATCCGAGAAATAGGATTCATTGACCCATACCAGCAGACCACAAATGATAATGACACCAAAACACACTACCAGCAGCCTGCCAAAGCGCGGCATTCTTTCTTTCGCTGTTTCCAGCTCAGGTTTATTACTCATGTTTACTACTCATAAGAAGCAATGGGATAAAAATGCAAAAGCATCATTCTAACGGTCTTTGGCGCATTTTGACGCCAGCCCCTACAATAGCTGCTTGCACATCCTCCCAACAGATTCCTGATGTCCCTGCCCATCCTGTATTCATTTCGCCGCTGCCCTTATGCAATGCGCGCCCGGCTGGCATTGAAATATGCCGCCATCCCTGTCGAATTGCGTGAAGTCGCCTTGCGCAGCAAGCCCGCAGAGATGCTGGCGATATCGCCCAAGGCAACCGTGCCTGTATTGCAATTGCCCGGCGGCGAAGTGATTGAACAAAGCCTGGACATCATGCGCTGGGCGCTGGCCCAAAATGATCCCGAGCAGTGGCTGCCGGACGATGCGCAGAGCAGCGAAGTAGAGCAACTGATCGCCATCAACGACGCCCCCTTCAAAGCCATGCTGGACCGCTACAAGTATGCAGGCCGCTACCCTGAGCATCCTGCCGCCCACTATCGCGACAACGGCATTGCCCTGCAGATCGCGCCGCTGGAGGAGAGACTGCTTAAAACCAGCTACCTGACCGGCGAACGCATTTCGCTGGCCGATATGGCGCTCTTCCCTTTTGTGCGCCAATTCGCCCATGTGGATAGGGAATGGTTTGATGCCAGCTCCTTTCAGGCTGTAAATGCCTGGATGCAGCGCATGCTCGAATCCGAGTTATTCAACGCCGTGATGCATAAATTCGAGCCGTGGCAAGCCGGCGACGAAGTCTTGATATTTTGAATTGCAGGCGCCGCTGTACATTGTGGGACAATAGCGGCTACCCATAAAGATCAATGTCATGCCCCCAGCCGCCCCACGCAAAACCAAACCTGCCACCGCAATCACGGCTGCAATCAACGTCACTACCGGCGGTGCTGCGCTGCATCCGCGTAATCGCCACCAGGGCCGATACGACTTTGCACGCCTTGCGGCTGTCGATGAAGAACTGGCGCAGAGCCTGATGACCAATCCCGTCGGCGAACAAACCATCAACTTCAGCGACGCAGCCGCCGTCAAGGCACTCAACCGCGCACTATTAAAAGATAGTTACGGCATTCAGGGATGGGATATCCCTGCTGACTACCTGTGCCCACCGATACCGGGCCGGGCCGACTATCTGCATTACCTGGCCGACCTGCTGGCTGAAAGCAATGCCGGCAAGCGCGGGGCCATACCACGCGGAAGCAGCGTCCATGTACTGGATGTCGGCGTGGGAGCCAATTGCATTTATCCGCTGATAGGCCATCACGAATACGGCTGGCAGTTCACAGGCACCGACATCAATCCAGCCTCGCTGGACAATGCGAACAAGGTATTGGGAGCCAACACAGGCTTGCAAGAGGCGATCAGCCTGCGCTTGCAGACATCCAGCACCAGCATCTTCAAGGGCATCGTGATGGATGACGAGTGGTTTGACCTGAGCTTGTGCAATCCCCCCTTCCACGCCTCGGCAGCAGAGGCCAGTGCCGGCACTCAGCGCAAATGGCAGAACCTGGGCAAATCGGCAGAGGCCAGCGGCGCATTGAACTTCGGCGGCCAGAACGCAGAACTATGGTGTGCAGGTGGCGAGGAAAGCTTCATCACGCGCATGATCCAGGAAAGCGCGCAAATCCCTACCCGCATCCTCTGGTTCAGCACACTGGTCTCCAAATCCGCCAGCCTGCCCGGCATCTACGCCGCCTTGAAAAAAGTAGGCGTACAGAACAGCAAAACCATCGCGATGAGCCAGGGCCAGAAACAGAGCAGGCTGGTGGCATGGACTTTTCTGAACTCCACTCAAAAAGCGGCATGGGCCAAGCTGCGCTGGAAATAGCTGAGTTGAAGCGAGGAACTTGAACCTGCCAAGGCAGGTCATACCAAAATAGCTACTTTATTCGCTCCGTGCAGCAAATCCCTATAAAATACCGCCTCGCCAGCGAAGATGGTCCGCAAAACCATGCGGATTATCTTGCCGACAACGAAACACGCTCAACAAAAGAAACTAGAAACTGGAACACATAGTGAAAACCGCACTCATCGCAGGCAAGGCAGTTGCCAACATCGACAAACAAATCATAGGCAACCTGTTGCTGGACCAGGCCAGCGTAGAAGACGTCCGCCAGGAACAGATGGTCATCGGCATCCGTAACGAGGCCGGAGAAATCTACCGCCTGATCGGCGCGGCAAAGCTGAACAACTATATGAACGCCATGGAAGAACTGATGGACCTGGAAATGGTCGATGAACTGGAAGATGAAGAAGAATCCAGGGAAGGCTGCGACGCTATTTTCAGCGAAGGCTAAACAGCACTCCGGCTCCTGGCCATCCCCTCCACTACGCAGGCCAGTTCCGTTCTGTCCTGCAACATCGAATCCCTCCCAAATTATCTTGGTAGTGTTAATCTATCAAGAGGCAGTTGCAAAATTAGCCTGGCTAGGCGTCGCCGACGAAGACAGTGCTATAGCACGGCTAGGAGGCGCAACAACGCCAGGGTAATTTCGCGACAGACTCTAAAAATAAATGGGAGGGGACAGGTATGAGCATCAGCGATGCAACCAGCATCATAGAACCCGAAGGCAGCAGTTTTGAAGAGGCGACTTACCGCAAGCTGACCTGGCGGCTGGTACCTTTTTTGTTCCTGTGTTACATCGTCGCCTACCTGGACAGGGTCAACGTCGGCTTCGCCAAGCTGCAAATGCTGGGCGACCTGCAGTTCAGCGAAACGGTGTACGGCCTGGGTGCCGGCATCTTCTTTATCGGTTATTTCCTGTTTGAAGTCCCCAGCAATATCATCCTGCACAAGGTAGGCGCCCGCGTGTGGATAGCGCGCATCATGCTCACCTGGGGCGTGCTGTCGGCCGCGATGATGTTTATCGCCACGCCTACGCAATTTTATGTGCTGCGTTTTCTGCTGGGCCTGGCGGAGGCCGGCTTCTTCCCCGGCATTATCCTTTATCTTACCTATTGGTTCCCTGCAGCCCGGCGCGGGCGCATCGTCGCACTTTTTATGACGGCAGTGGCAATCGCGGGCGTCATCGGCGGCCCCTTGTCCGGCCTGATTGTCAAAGGCATGGAAGGCGTGAATGGCTGGCGTGGCTGGCAGTGGATGTTCCTGCTGGAGGGCATACCCTCGATCCTTGTCGGCCTGATCACCCTGAGCTATCTGGATGACCGCATCGCCGATGCCAAATGGCTGAGCGGACCGGAAAAAACCCTGATCAATAGCGCGGTCTCGCGCGAGCAGCAAGAAAAGCAGACCCACGGGCTGGGTGAAGTGTTCAGTAATGGCAAGGTATGGCTAATGGGGCTGATCTATTTTTGCTTTGTGATGGGCCTTTACGGCATCAGCTTCTGGCTGCCGACGCTGATCAAGGCGCTTGGCGTCAAGGACTTGATGGATGTGGGTTTGCTGTCTGCCATTCCGTATGCCTTCGCTGCAGTCGCCATGGTACTGATAGGCCGCAGCTCAGATCAACGCGGCGAGCGCCGCTGGCATATCGCCATCCCCGGCTTCCTGGGCGCGGCAGGACTGGTGCTCAGCGTGAGCTTCGCCAACAGCCCTGTGCTGGCGATGGCAGCGCTGACCTTGGGCACCGTAGGCATACTGTCCACGCTGCCGCTGTTCTGGAGCCTGCCCACGGCCTTTCTCGGCGGCACGGCAGCCGCAGCAGGTATTGCGATGATCAATTCGCTGGGCAATCTGGCCGGCTATCTCAGTCCCACGCTGGTAGGCATGATCAAGGATGCGACACAAAGCACCAATAACGGCATGTATATGCTGGCGGGCTGCCTGGCCCTGGGCAGCGTGCTAACGCTGAGCGTCTCGCGGCAACCAACCACGAGCAAGGCCTGACTAGGCAAGACTTCCGGGCTGCATGAAGCAGCCCGGGTTTATCCATACCGGCGGCAAGTCAAATCAGGATCAACTCTCTGCCGTTTCAAATATGCAGCGATACTCATGGCAGTCGAGCGCCCTGCCCCTGACGATGGACTTCGCATCGCGCATGCCTACCCTGCTAAATCCACATTTCTCCAACACCCTGACGGATGCCGGATTCTCCACCGACACATGGGCAATCACCTGCGCCAGTTGCAATTGCGTGCGAGCCAGTTCCAGCATCTGCATTACTGCAATACTGGTCACCCCGCGGCCTGCAGATGCTGCGGCCACGCGATACCCTAGCCTGGCCGTATGAGATTTGCGCTCTATGTCGCGCAAATTAATCCGGCCTATCAGCAAACCGCCATCATCCCGTATCAGGCAAGGATACAGGCTACCGGCGGCATATTTTTCCTGGAAGTTCGCGATATGCGCGCGTATTCCCTCCGGCGTATAAAACCAGTCACCGCGGTCTTCGATAAATTGGTCAAACCATTCCCGGTTCGTTTTTTCGAATTGAAGAATGGCGCTCGCATCACTTTGCTGGAGTAAGTCAATCTGCATACGTGTTGATGTAAAAAAATCCGGAATACCCTTGCTACCGGCAGGCAATTAAGCCGGCAGCCCCCATCATGATGACAGCCGCCGCCCGGTCTATCGCCACTTTCGAGCCTGGGGAGGAAAACAATCTCCTCGCGGCCTCTGCCAGGCTGCCATAGGCAAGCACGATCACTGTCATCGTGAGCGTGATTATGCCGCACAACAGGCCGAACACGCGTAGATCCGCCTTTTGCACATCGATCATTCCCGGCAGTAGCGCCAGATAGAACATGATGGCGAGTGGATTGGACAGCGTCATCGCCAGCCCCAAAAACAGCTCTGCAGCACGCCCAGGCAATCCCGCCTCTCTTGAAGCCTCCAGGATACGTCCTGCGTCTCTCCATTTTTTCAAGCCAAGATAAAGCAGATAGGCTGCACCAAGAAATTTCAATACGCCAAACCAGGGTCCGAGCATGGCAAACAAGCCGGCTAGCCCCAGTAAAGCGGCGCTCAGCATCAGCAGCTTTCCGGCAATAATGCCAGCGGCCAGCGCAATGGCCGCCCGCATGCCGCCGGCAAGGACGCGGCCGACAATAGCGGCTATCTCAGGGCCGGGAGCAGCAGCCGATGCGGCAAAAGCAAGTAGGAAGAGGAAGTAGTCGATCATCGCACATGATTGGTTATGTGCAATAGCATAAGACGGCTTTTATGCCAGTGACGGATACAGAAGATCAGTATCGGCAAGGTATCAGGACGATGTCTCGGTATAGAACCTGAACTGCCCCTTGCCGCCGGTCTTGGCCGCATACATGGCCTCATCCGCGGTTCTCAGCAGGGTGCCGGTGTCGCGGCCATTCCTGGGGAAGACGCTAATGCCGACAGACACGCTGATAGCGTGTTTTACACCCTCAGCAAATGAAAAAGGCTCGCTCAGTGCATGAATGACACGTTCGGCGACATGCACGATGTCGGCATCGCTTTCGGATTTTTCCAGGATGATAGTAAATTCGTCGCCGCCGAGGCGCACGGCATGGTCGTGCAAGCGCAGCACCGCTTTCAGCCGCGAGGCAGCCGCTTTCAACAGATCATCGCCGGCCTGGTGCCCCAGGCTGTCATTGATGGTCTTGAAGTCATCCAGGTCCAGGAACAGGATCGCCAAAGTTACTTTTTCCTTATCGGCGCGTTCCAGCGCAGCAGGCAAATAGCTCATCATCCAATGGCGGTTGGGCAGACTCGTCAAGGCATCGGCATTGGCCATTTTCCATAGCTGCTCTTCATGCCGCTTGGCGTCGGAAACATCGCGCAAGGTCATCGCCAGGCCAGGGCCGGAGCGCACCAGCCGCCTGTGCATCCAGTCGCCCTGCACCGGGCTCAGTGAAGATACCTTGAACTCATCTTCATAAAAACCTGTTTCCATCGCACTGCGAAAAATGTTCAGCACGTACTCTGCATGCTCGCCTTTATACAAGTCGCTGAATTTGGCGCCTATCAATTGTTCCTTGCTGGTGCTGACCAGCCTGGCACCACGCTCATTGCAATCCTCGACCAGGAAATCAGCCACCTGGTCATTTTCATCATATAAAGCCCTGACCATGTAAAAACCTTCGCGCGCGCCGTCCACGGCCAGCCGGTAAGTGTCTTTTACTTCCTCGGCCTGCTGCTTGCGCCATGCAAGCCGGTAGGAAAATGCGGTGGCAGCAATGGCAGATATCAATAACAGCAAACTGCTGGCAATGGCAAAACGCAGATAGTTGGACGACGTTTTTTCATAGCGGGAAAAGATCGCCGATTCAGACAAGGCGACCGTGGCGACCAAAGGATAGTTGCCGAGGCGGCTCCAGGCAACAATTCTCGGCTCCTGGTCTATGAATATCTCTCCCGGCATCGCCTGCAGGCCCTGATGTGTCTCAAAAGCAGGAGGCTTGACGAAAACTGAGATTTGCCCACCCAGGCCTGTGCCGACCTTGGCTGCCAATAAAGTCCCCTTCAGCGTCCGCACCGAAAGGAAGTCGCGCTTGCCCAGGCTGGACTTGTCGTTGAAAGAGGCCAGGTACTGGCTATCCACCCCTATCAATACCAGCCCATCGAAAGAACCGTCTGCAGCTTCCAGCGTGCGGGTGAACGGGACGATAATCTTGCCGGAGCGCCTGCCCAGCAATGGCTCCCCAATCAGCATCTGGCCTGACAACTCCTGGCTGCTAGCCTTGAAATACTCCCTGTCTGCTACGCTTTGCGGCAGCATCGCGGGAACGGAACTGGTCACAACCGAGCCATTGCGATCCACGATACTGACGTTCATTTGTGAGGACTGCGGAAACAATCCCTCCTTTGCCTGTTCTTCCAGGCTTAGCCTGCCACCGCTTTTTTTCCAGTAAAACTTCAGGCTGAGCGTGATTTGCTCGATTTGCTCGAGCGACCGGTTCAACTGCTCAGTGTAGGATTTTGACAAGGCCTGCGCATCATGGAAAGCAGTGCGGGTGAGCTCTGCCTTATCCCTGTCTATTTTGGCAAGCACCAGGCCCCACAGCAAGGCAATGGCCAGCACGCATAGTACCGGCCACAACAAAAGGGCGAACAGATTGGCGCGCAACAACGCAAGCCGGTTGTAGCGGGCGGTAGTACGCTTGGGGAGATTCTTGTCAGCCATGTATCAGTACGATGATCATTTCATAATACAGATCCCTCACGGGCAGCATGCCGGATTCATCAGCAATGATAGCAGTGCCCGCCATGCCATGGCGATGAATGCGCGCTTATTCCCGAACCTTGCGCACGATTGGGACAAACTGTGCACAGCACGCCACGCAAATATGACGGCTTGATAACTTTAAGCGATCCCGCAAAAAAAGAACCCGCCACCGGTGCTATACCGGGGGCGGGCCATCAATGAAGACTTAAGGTGAGACTCGATCCATTCGATGCCGGATCAAGCCTGGGAGCTGGGCAGATTAGCCGCCGAAGCTGTATTCAGTATTGTGGCTGCCGTTTTTGGCTGCCTTGATTGCTTCAGCCTTGACATCGGCGCGGCTTACAGTGCTGTTAGTATTTTTACCAACGATGGAAACATATTCTTCACCGCCGACTACATGGCCTTCTGCGCGTGCTTGTACCAGTTCTGCCTTGACTTCAGCCTTGGTTTTTTCGCTAGTAGCGGTATGGCTGAAAGTGTTTGGAATCGGGAAGCTGACATAAGCTTCGCCACCTACCTGGTTGCCTGCTGCGAATGCTGCTGCACCTGTCAGGGCCAATACTGTTGCTGCAATAATTTGTTTCGCTTTCATGATCATTCTCCAAAATAGGTAAGTAAGTAAAAACAAGTATTTCATTCATTCCCACAGGCTGGCTGACAAAGGTCACTATTTCCAGCCTCGGTGAGTCGTGCACTTATCCGCTTTACTCTGCTGCTTTGGTGTCGTGCTCATCGATGACTGCAGTGTAGCCACGCAGCACATTGCGATAAAGGTGGCAAATGGAAATAGATTGTTCCCATCTCCGCAACAATGAACAAATGAGAGCCGGCAGCAAGTCAGAGAAGGCCGCACCCACAGTGGCATGCAGGGGCGTAGAGGCGCGATAAGGCATTTCACCAGGCTATATGCCAGTGAAACACCTCAATGAAAGATGGTAGTTTTACGGTAGCCGCAGCTTGCCTACGGTATTTTTACTATATGCAGGTAGCAAGGTGGTTATGCAGCGGACTGCAAAGCCGCTTAGGGCAGCCCCACAAATCCGCGCGCGTTCACACGGATATCTCGGGTATCACGGATATATACAGGCGCTGGGCTCGCGGGGTCTCAGGTTTTTTGAGGCCTCCAAGTCTAATTCAGCATTGCGACTTCGCGCGCGGATACAAGCTGCCGCTTTGGCGCGGGCTGGGCGGCGACAGTTGCCTCGTCCAGCTTGAAGATGCTGATCACCTTCGTCAGTTGCCGTGCCTGCTCCTGCAAGGAATGCGCTGCGGCAGCAGCCTCTTCTACCAGCGCTGCATTTTGCTGAGTGACCCCGTCCATCTGGCTGATGGCCTGATTGGCCTGGCCTATGCCGCGGCTTTGTTCATTGCTGGCGACTGAAATTTCACTCATGATATCCGACACGCTTTGCACGCTGTTGACGATCTCCGCCATGGTCTGCCCTGCTGCATCAACCAGCCTGGTACCCGCATCGACCTGGTCGACCGACTCGGTGATCAGCACCTTGATTTCCTTCGCAGCCGCGGCAGAACGTTGTGCAAGATTTCGCACTTCGGATGCAACAACGGCAAAGCCCCTGCCCTGTTCGCCCGCGCGCGCCGCCTCCACTGCTGCATTCAGCGCCAGGATATTGGTCTGGAAGGCAATACCGTCTATCACGCTAATGATGTCTACGATCTTCCTGGATGATTCATTAATGGCGCGCATGGTATTGACAACATTGGAGACGACCTCGCCGCCTTTCACAGCGACTCCGGAGGCATTGATCACCAGTTTGTTGGCCTGGTCCGCATTCTGGGCGTTGTGCTTGACTGTTCCATTCAATTCCTCCATCGCAGAAGCGGTTTCCTCCAGCGAGCTGGCTTGCTCCTCGGTGCGGGAAGACAGGTCCTGATTGCCGACCGCAATCTGGCTGGAGGCCGTCGCAATCAGCGAAGCGCCGTTACGCACGTCGGCGACAATCGTGCGCAAGCTGTTACGCATCATGCGGATCGCATACAGGATGCTGGCCTGGTTTTTTTCATCAATATCTATCCTGGCATCCAGGTCGCCTGCAGCGATCCTGTCTGCAACCTGTATCACATAGTCCGGCTCGCCGCCCAGTTGGCGCGTCAGTTTGCGGCGTATCAGCGTAGCGACTATCACACCGATCACCAGCGACAAGGATCCCAGTGTCAGTAGCCAAAAACGGCTGGTGCCAACGCTGGCGCTCATTTCCGCATTACCCTTTTCTACCAGCTTATCCTGCTGTACCGACAGCGTTTCTATCTTGTCGATCAGGTTTTCCATCCTTGCCAGGGTTTCGCCTTTCATCAATGCCGCAGCTTCGTCGTGCATATTCTGCTCCAGCAGCGCGGCAACCTTGCCGTAAGAATCCAGGTAGAGCGCGCGCGATTCCTTGATGGCCGTCAGCAGGTTTTTGCCTTCCGTCGTGTAGATCAGCTTTTCCAGGATCAGCAAGCTGTCTGCGATGATCTTTTTGTTGGCACTGATACTTTCCTGGATCTTCGCTGCATGTCCCTTGTCGGTAGCAATAAACAGTTCCAGGGTTTTGGCGGCATTGGCGCGCGTGGTTTCTTTCATCTGGTTCAGCGTATCTGCCTTGACCCAGTCTTTTTCTATGATGCGGGTGTTGATAGTGGCAATGCTGGAGAGTTGTATCACGGTGATGCTCACCATGATCAGCATACAGGCCAGGATAAGTCCGAAACCTAGCGTCAGGCGCTGTCCAACAGTCATATGTCGCAAATCCATAAAACTTCCTTTCAGGCTAACAATCATAGAAACCCGGCTTCCAGATCTTGTTACAAGAAGTTACATGAAAGAGTACCCTGTTTGACAAGGAAAGAAAACTATCTGTCACTATCGTGGCAAGAAAGCCAACTTGCTTGCACAGATTTGACATTCTTTTTCAAATCCATTTCGCATACGGCCCGGAAATTCAGGCGAACCGGATTTGGCCCGGAGTTTTTTATGATAAACTTGCCGTACGTCAACTTATATTGGCAATGTCCCCTCTCCTCCCTGGTCGCCGCCTGTTTTTCACATGGCCAGGTACGCCCATGACGAGGTTATCCAGAGCACTGCACTCGCCGGTCACATTGCCTTTATCAGTGGATTTATCGCTACCGTGTCATCGCGCAGCAATAAACGTCAATTAACATAGCTAAAAAACAAGAGGACTGTCAGCATGAACACTATCGCCCATCCAGCAATCGAGAACGGCACCGGCAGATCCGCGCAATTTTCCGCTGATGTTCCAGTCTATGAGCGCCTGGGCGATATCATTCGCGCACTGCACGATACGCTGACCGAGATCGGCGCCGACAATGTGCTGTCCGAAGCTGCCAGCGAATTTCCTTCCGCGCGCGAACGGCTGCAGCACATTGGCAACCTGACAGAAAAAGCGGCGAATACGGTCTTGAACAAAGTGGAACTGACCATGCCCTTGCAGGAAAGCTTGGGCGACACTGCGGAGAAGCTGAAAGCCGAGTGGGACAAGAGCGCCGACCACCCATTGGCCGAACGCACCAAGGCCTATCTGGTTGAAGCGCAAGAAGCGACATCTACGACTTATCAGGCGCTCTCCGAAATCATGATGGCGCAGGATTTCCAGGATCTGACAGGCCAGTTAATCAAGAAAGTAGTATCGCTGATAGAGCGCACAGAAAACGATCTGCTGAAGTTGCTGATTGACGCCGCCCCGCCAGGCACCATCTCCATCACGAAGAAAGACGAACTGATGGCCGGCCCCGGCGCTGCAGGAGGCATCGCACTGGAGCAATCCAGCGTTGACGATCTGCTGGCCGACCTCGGATTTTAAAATTCATCGAATTAACTATCGGCCCGATAGCTCCAGGCAATCGGTGCTATGGAAAATCAAGCAAATCAATTTTGAGCTTACGGCAACCGGCACCACTATTTAAAGATATCAAGCAGCGCTTTCAGTTCTACATAAGCTGCTTGAACCTCCACACACTCAGCTAGAGCGCCCTGCGCCCCACGGCAAGCCCGATTTTCTCCCGCAATGACGCTGCTCGGCACTTCACGTCAAGCTTTAGCTATACGGTAAAAATACTAGTTCGGGGTTTCAGCATTGCGTGCAGAAGCTCCGTTTCAATCAACACCGCTCCTCCAAACAATGCGCGCTCTCCTATGAAGCCGCGTAATCCTCTGCATATCTGCATCGATTATTTCATCTACGCGAACAGTGAATTTCTTTCCGCTATCTTTATCGTTGGGAAGGCGGTGGCTACACTTGCTTCAACGTTGAGCAAGGTACAGCAAAGAAGCAGCAAGCAAGTACAAGGCTCAAAGCAGCCAGGCAGCATATAAACAAATCCCCTGGCAGGCGGAATGAAGAGACTTGAATCTTACTGAACTTTATTGAATCTTACTTATCTGAACCAGGAGAACGATGATGAAAACGAAACAAATGATCGCGGCAGCAATATTGACCTTCAGCGGCGCAGCAGTTTTTGCCGGCGACTTTGGCGGTGAACCTTATGTCAATTTCCCTGTTCCAAACAGCTTTAGCAACGCAGCTACCGGCAGCAAAACCAAGGCAGAAGTACAAGCGGAACTCGTGCAAGCTCGCGCACAAGGCCAATATACCGGCGGTGAAGCTTATGTGTCGATGGTCGGCAAAAATACCGGCAGCACAGTCAGCCGTGCAGAAGTAAAGGCAGATGCGATCAAGGCAGCAGCAAATGATAGCCGCCGCAACGCCAAATACAATGCAGGCGGCTGATAGTAAAGATTACTCCTCAACCTGTTACCGTCCCCTACCTCCCTATTTTAGGTAACAGGCTTTTTTATTCGAAGTACTGGGCAGTCCGACAGAACTTCACAAGTAACAGCAGTCTAAGCAACAAGCAGCGCAGGTGGAATTTTAAAATTTTTTAATGGAGATCATCATGCAAAACGCAACTAGCCTCTGGCCTGACAAAAGCAATTTCGGTAATGTATTCGCATCCACAGCCGGCAACGGAAGATTGAAACAGGTACGTGAAATAAAAACCAGCAAGCCCGGCATTTCTGCCCGTGTGGTTGAATTTCATCACAAATACCTGGATGTGCCTTATGTCGAACACCGCAAACCTGCAGCGGTAGCAGCGGAATGAGCTGTACCGGCATCAATAGCAGCAACACCAGCACAACAAGTATCTCCGCAACACCGGACGCAGCCCGGGATCGCAGCAGGCCTCTAGCCTGATGCTATCCTGAGCGGCGTAGCAGTACCGCTCTCGCCTCACTCCCCTTTTTATGGCTAGCCGTCCTGGCTGGACCTGTCTCCCCTTACAAGCATCCCACTGTTGTCAGATTCATCTGACATGCGCTATGGATAGTGTCCTGTTGGATATTTTTCGCACAGAAAATATGATGAAGCTAATGGAATCAGCAATTCATTTCATGCGTAGCCAAGAAGTTCCACGAAATGCCTTTCGATAATGATCAGAGAATTTCACCCAAGGAGACCATCATGCCAAATACCAGCTTCTGGCCAGACAAGCGTGCATTCGCCAATGCGATCATTGCCTCACCGAGCAATGGCAGATTGAAACAAGTGCGGGAAGTAGAAACTGATTGCCCCGGCGTGGTCGCCAGAGTGGTTGAATTCCATCACAAATACCTGGACAGGCCTTATCGCGAACCGCGCAATGACGACAGCAAGCTCGACAAGGAAAAAGTCGACAGCGTCACAACTGAATAAGCAATATCCAATAAACGGCTGAGCGGCATGTTTCATGATCCGCTCAGCGGCAGAACTCCCTGCATCGCAAAGCCAGCTTGGCCTCGCTTTTAATATTCAGCCTTTAATCCTCAGCCTTTAAGCCTCACCTTCAATCCTCATACATGCTGCGCCGGCTCAGGCCGCTATCCTGATGCGATTTGTCCTTCTTGCGGCCGGCGGCATTCTTCTTCTGGTCGGGTAAATCCGATTTACGTTCATGATGGTGATCTGCCACTTCCAGCGCTGGCTTGATCGATTCACCCAATGCATCCTCGCTTGAAACAGTATTCATCGCGCATCCTCCATGGCAGCCGGTTTTCTAATTATCCCTCGATTTTGCAAAAATCTCCCGTTGTAATGCTAAATCTTGCCAAATCAAATCCCAAAGCCCGATTGCCTGATCAAATTTACACAATCCATGCAATTGATACGTCAGGATACAAATTGATTGCCGCAGACAAACTTAGGTTACATGCCCGTGCTTAAATCCTTGACTACAAGAATTTGGCGTCTATCGTGCCTATATGCCCTCCACATCGCGATAAACGCTCTGCTTAAGCAACAATCACAGATAAGGGAAAACCATGCGCTTTGCCATCGCTGCCGCGGACCGTTATATCAGCATATTCGAGGCTTTTGTCGATGCAGGATGGCACCCCGTCAAACTGTTCACTGTCCCGCTGGACAATGTCGTCAATCATAACCAGGCGGTGATCCAGTATGCGACGGATCTGGGCATCGACGTCCAGTTGTCCCGCATGAATACGCAGGACCTGCAGGATTTGCATGATCGCGATTGCGAAGTACTAATCATCGCCAGCTACAATTGGCGCATACCTGAGTGGCGCGCTTACCTGCAGCATGCGATTAACTTCCATCCGTCACCTCTACCGCTGGGTCGGGGGCCCTATCCCTTCCATCAAGTCATACTGGAAGGCCATCGCAACTGGGGCATCAGTTGCCATAAACTGGAACATGAGTTCGATAGCGGCGACATCCTGGCACAAAAACACTTCGCGCTGACGCAGTCTGATTGCCACGAGTCCCTAAGCCTGCGCACACAAATGGCGGCCCGCGAACTGGCAACCCAGGTCGCGTTCAATTTCCAGGCCTTGTGGGACAGGGCTACTCCCCAGGGTGAGGATGGCAGTTACTGGAAAAAATTGGCTGACGAAGAGTGGCTGCTCAAATTCGATCAGCCGGTTGAAGCCGTATTGCGCCGCGTGCGCGCCTTCGGCCAGATGGAATGTATCGCCCATCTGAACAATACACTAATGTTTGTGCGCCGCGCCGTGGGCTGGACGGAAACCCATTTTCATTCCTGCGGCACCATCGTCTACAGCAATCAGCGCAACATCGTAGTCGCCGTCACCGACGGCTATATAGGCATCGTGGAATGGAGCCTGGTTGCCAGGAACCAGGTGGTGCAGTTAGGGCGCTAAGCCCGTGCTGCGGACACTCAGGCATTGCCCTGCTCTTCTACCCAGGCCCTCGCCTTTGCGATCGCGTCATTCAATTCCTGCTCCACCTTGCCGAACATGGCGAGCAATCTCTCTGCCGCCTCATGCGGAATTGTTTTTTCTAGCTCCAGCGCAGCATTGGCAAAACGCTTTGCGCCCAGGGTTCCCATCATGCCGCGCAAGGTGTGCAGCATGCGGGCAGCATCCTCCGGCCGTCCCTCTTGCCATGCCTGCCGAGCCTCGCTGACCGGTGCGGTTCCATTCTCCACAACCTTCCTCACCAGCCCCAGCATGGTCGCCGTATGCTGCGGCTTACCCTTGGTAATTGCCATCAAATGGCCGGGATCAAACACCGGTATTTGCACATCCGGTTCAGGCTTTACATCAAAAATTTTAAATGGACTCATTGCTGCGCCGGGGCGGGAGAAGTTATTGTTTTTGGGGAGTTCTGGCAAATAGCGGATAATTTTTGTCAGCATGTCGTCGGCATCGATGGGCTTGCCGATAAAATCATTCATGCCGGCCGCAGTGCATAGCTCGCGCTCGGACGCCATCACGCCTGCCGTCATGGCCAGCACCGGCAAACCCAGCTTCAGGTCTTCGCGCAGCCTCTGAGTCGCGGTCAAACCGTCCATCACGGGCATCTGTATGTCCATCAGCACCAGGTGATAGCGGCTCGCATCGCTGCCCAGTTTGTCGAGCGCCTGCTGGCCGTTATCGACCACATCTACGCTGGCGCCGGCCTGTTCCAGCATGCCCCGCGCAACGATCTGGTTCAAGGGATTGTCTTCCACCAGCAGCAAGCGGGCACCGTCTATGCGCTGCATCAGCGGCGTGGAACGCGCTTCTTGCAATACGTGGGCGGAAGCACCGAGGCCGACAAATACGCCATGCAGTGCATCGAACAGACTGGAACCGGTCAAAGGCTTGCTGAGCACTGCATCCGTCAACTGTTCGGCATCAGTGCGCATCAGCTTGCCCCTGCCGAATGAGCTTGCCATAATGATGCTGATGGGCACTGCTGCCTTGATATCGGTATTATCAACCGCTCGCATCGCGGCACAAGCGCCGTGTACCGCACGTATGGTTTCAAGGCCATCCATGCCCGGCATCTGCCAGTCCGCCAGCACGACATCGTAGGGCTTGCCGCCGGCCAGTTCCGATCTGAAACGGTTCAAGGCTTCTTCACCGGAAGACACCGCATCCACATCCCAGTGCCAGCTTCGTATGGTCTTGCTCAGATAGTCGCGGCTGGTGTCATTGTCATCCACCAGCAGGAAACGCAGGTCGCCGATTGCATTGCGCGAACGCGCCCGGTCTTCCTGGTTGGCGGCGCATTGCAGCGGCAAGGTGACAACAAATTCACTGCCCTTGCCTTCCTCGCTGCGGACTACGATATTGCCGCCCATCAGTTCCACCAGACGCTTGGAAATGGTCAGGCCCAGGCCGGTGCCGCCGAAGCGGCGGGTAAAGGAGGAATCCGCCTGCGAGAATGATGAAAACAGCCTACCCTGCTGTTCCGTGCTCATGCCTATGCCGGTATCCCGCACACTAAAGCTCAGCGTTGCGACCGGCCGGTTCTTGACCGACTGCAATTGCACCATCTTGACCAGGACTGCCACCTCGCCGCGCTCGGTAAATTTGAGCGCATTGGCGGTCAGGTTGACCAGCACCTGCTGCAGGCGCAAGGCGTCGCCCATCAATACCTTGGGCACACCGGGTTCGACGGCAATTGCCAGCTCGAGATCCTTCTCGCCGGCATTGACGGTCATAATGGTTGCCACCGCATTGAGGACATCGGCCAATTGGAAATCGGTCAGCGACAGTTCCATGCGGCCCGCTTCCACCTTGGAGAAATCCAGTATGTCATTCAATATGCTGAGCAGCGTCTGGCCAGATACCTTGATCATCTCCAGATATTTTTTTTGCTCCGCAGTCAGCCCGGAACTGTCCAGCAGATAAGCCATACCCAGGACGGCGTTCAGCGGCGTGCGGATCTCATGGCTCATGTTGGCGACAAATTCGCTCTTGGCGCGGCTGGCCGCCTCTGCTTCCCGCGTGCGCGCCTGCAGCATCTTGTTGGTCTGCTCCAGGCTGAGCTGTGCATGCTTTAGTTCGGTGATATCCGAAATCAGCACGTAAAATCCACGTACCTCGCCATTATCCATGTCGGGGATATAGTTCACCTGCGCATAGGCGATCATGCCGTTGGGCATCACGTGCACCCGCTCATACTGCTGGCTTTCACCGTTCAGTACTGCATGCAGATAAGGCTCGCTTTGGCGATAGATATCTTCGCCCATCATGTCCCGCACATGGATGCCCACCATCTGCTGGGCGTTCTTGCCGAACCATGTTTCGTAACCGTAGTTGGCGAAGCTGCAGCGCAGGTCGGCACCCCAGTAGCCCACCATGCCGGGCAGGTTATCGGTCAGCGTGCGCAGGAAGCGTTCATTCTTTTCCAGCGCGAGTTCATTGCGGCGGCGCTCGGTCAGGTCGGTGGCGATACCCAGGTAACCGATAATCTCGTTCTGCTCATCGCGCAGCACGCTGACAGTCAGCAACGCCGGGATGCAATGGCCGTTCTTGTGAATCAGCGTCCATTCGTTGGTGTCCGGCCTACCCATGCTGGCCTTGGCCACCAGCGCCTGTATGCCAGGCTCCACCGTTTTGCCCAGTTCAGCGCCCAGTACTACTGCTCTGGCCATCAATTCAGCCCTGTCGTGCAGGTCGACCCAGGAATCCTTGCCCAGTATGTCTTTCGCTGCATACCCAAGCATCGCTTCGGCGGCGGGGTTAAACAGCGTGACCATGCCATTTCTGTCGCTGGCAATGATGGCCGATCCGGCGTTAAACAGCATTGCCTTTTGTAGCGCAGAATACTTTTGTATCTGCGCGGTCCGCAGTTGCACTTGCTGTTCCAGTGACGCGTTCAACTTGCGGATATGGTCCTCATGGGCCTTTTGCTCGCTGATGTCGCGCACCGTCTTGGCGGCTCCCAGGATACGGCCCTGCGCGCCGTGTATCGGCGAGACCGTCACCGACACATCCAACAGGCTGCCGTCTTTACGCCGGCGTACGGAAGAGAAATGCTCCACCACTTCATCGGCAGCGATACGCCGCAGCACATCCACCTCTTCCATATAGTATTCCGCCGGCACGATCAGGCTCTGCACGGTGCGGCCTATCGCTTCTTTCGCGCTATAGCCGAACATTTTTTCCGCTGCCTTGTTCCAATCCGTGACAACGCCATCCAGCGTCTTTGCAATGATGGCGTCATTAGAGCTTTCAACGATGGCGGCGAGCCTGCTGCGTTCCACGCTGGATCTCACTTCGCGTTCATGCGCGCGCAAATAGCTGTACAGCAGGCCGGCCAGCAAGATACTGAGCAGTATGCCTACCGCGCCTTCCACTTTCGGGTTCTGCGCATTCAGGCGGCTGACAAATAAGGGCAAGGCCTTGACCTGGACCCGCCACGTACGACCATACAAAGGAATATCGAAATGTTTTTCCAGGCCATCCAGCACGGCCTGCTCCGATCCGGCGGAAGCAAAAAACGGTACAGAACCTGCATGCTCGCTGACATCGGTCAGCGTCATGGCAACTTCACCGTCAAAATAATCGAATCCGGCCAGGACTTCATCAATCTGCAGCGAGGAATACACCCACCCTATGGTGGCAGCCTCCCTGTCGGCAGCGACCTGCGCCTTTTGCATGGATGAGTACACCGGCATCAGCAGCAGAAAACCGCGATCGGGTTTGTCAGGGTATTGCACCAGCGATATCGGTGCGGTCATCACCGCTTTGGCAGAGCGCATGGCCTCAATGGCGGCCGCACGACGCTTAGGCTCGGAGGCGAGATCGATGCCTATCGCGGCCTCATTCCCTGCCTCGGGCACGATATAGGAAATGACAAAATGTTCGCTGGCATTGGGAACAAATTCCCTGATCTTGAATTCTGGGCTTGCCTCGCGCCGCATCGCTGCGAGAAAAGCTGCTTCTTTTTCCGGCAATACACGGCGCACAAATCCATAGCCCCTTACTCCTGGAAATTCCCGGCCTATATCTCGGGAACGCCCATATTCCTGGAAAGTCTTGTACGTAATGCTTTGGCCGCCGGCCCCTATCACCACACCTCGCGCGCCGCGCAAACCGTACTCATACTTTTGCATGCGGTTGCTTATCTGGGCAGAGACACGTTCGGCCATGCCGTCAAAACGCTGCTCCGCATGGCTGGCATTATCGGATTGCTGTTTGAACTCCAGCGACAAGGAAAGCACAAGGCCAGCCGCCAATATCAATATTGGCAACCAGATCGTCTTCCTCGGCCGGCGCATAGCATCCACTATTATTTTCTCCACTCAGCCATTGATGGCAACTTATGGCGATTGATGACGATTCATGACGATATTCGTCCCGGGCAAACTACCCCTACGATCAATGATAGTCCCGAACAATGCAAAAATTGGCCGACCCTATGTCAATTTTCACAATTGTTTGCATTGTGCTGCCCGGCCCCCGCTTCTACGCCCAAGCTGCGTTACAAATCCCGAGCTTTGCGCCAAGAAAAATTCCCCAATGAGGGTCACGGGCGTACAGGCGGGCGCCAACAAACATGGATAAAATACAAGAAAGGCAAAAAAATAAGTAAAATGATAACTCAACAGGAGTCCCTCGCATGGCAGACGATTTAGCTGTTATCCCCTTCAGCAGTGCAAAAAAATGGCAGCAATGGCTGGTCAAACATCATGGACAGGAAGACGGCATATGGCTGCAGATATTCAAGAAGGAATCAGGCATAAAAACCGTCACCTACGCAGAAGCGCTGGATGAAGCGCTGTGCTATGGATGGATAGATGGACAGAAAAAAGCTTGTGACGAGACATGCTGGCTGCAAAAATTCACCCCGCGCCGGGCCAGAAGCGCGTGGTCGGCCATCAATGTCGGACACGTGGAACGCCTGATCAAGGAAGGCCGCATGCAAGCGAGCGGGCACGCAGAAATAAAAGCTGCGCAGGAAGATGGTCGCTGGCAGCAGGCTTATACGTCACAAAGCAAAGCGGCCATCCCGGAAGATTTCCTGGCTGCGCTGAACAAAAACAAAAAAGCTGCCAGCTTTTTCGCTACGCTGAACAAGGCCAATCTGTATGCCATCGCCTACCGCCTGCAGACTGCCAAGATGCCGGAAACCCGCGAAAAGCGCGTGAAACTGATTCTTGAAATGATGGCCAGGGGCGAAAGCTTTCATCCCCAGAAAATGCCTCAGGAAAAGAAATCCGCCCCTAAATCTCTTTGACGAACGAGCCCGTTGCGGGCCCACAACGCGGCTCAATATAAAATTGACAATCCACGCATACGATATAGATTGATCGCAAGTATTCCATTTGCCCCGCTGCTGGAGATGAGCATGGAAATACCTTCTGCAGTAAATGGTCTTCCACAAAAAGGAGGCAGTATGCGTGCGTTTTTGAAATCCGTATTCGGGGGCCAGAGCTGCAGGAGCAATCCCCTGCCCGACTATGCGCTGATTTACTTCAGCCATCTGGAAGGCAAATACCACAGCCTTTCCGCCGCGGCCATTCCTTTGGAGTCCCTGCAAAAGCTGAACGACATCGCAAAAAAAGAGCGCAAGGAGCTCAACTGGGACGATCTGTTCGCTTTTGATCTGGTGCTGTCGCGCCTGATCCCAAAGGCGGAATTACCCCGCAAAGTCTGGAGCTTGCGCAACCGCTACCGTGACGTCGCAGGTCTGCGCGAATACGACGCCTACCTGGCATCACGCCCGCCAGACTATCTGGCTCAGATACCCGACAACAAGCGTTCGTCCGATGCGCCACCTCTCGCGGACATCGCAAGTACTTCGTCTTCCGCACAAAATGGCATCTCTTCATCGGACAATGCAGTCGACGCAAACAATGCAGACAACGACACTGCCGCTGCCGGTTCCGATGCCAGCCCGGAGACGCAAACTCCGCCCAAGGAAGCCGATGGAGCCAAGCCCATCGTAATGAGCAGCGGTACGGAGGCGGCCTTGCGCGCCGACGTGGAGTTCCTGCTGACCCAGATCCATTTGCGCTATGCGATCCGGCCCGCCTGGGACCTGCAAAGGGAACACGTATCACGCAGCATTGCTATCATGACCGGGCTGGGGCTAACCGCCCTGCTCATCTACGGATTGCTGGCCTCCTTCACCAGTTGGCCTATCTATGTCACTACGCTGGGCATGGTGCTGTACACTGGCTTGATGGGTGGCCTCTTGAGCGTGCAGCAGCGCTACCAGAGCGCATCCGATGAAGGCGATCCGGTCCACAACATCGCGGTACTGCAATGGGGTAATTTCAGCGTACTGATATCGCCCTTCAGCGGTGCCCTGTTTGCGGCTATTTTTTATATTATCTTTGTCGCAGGGCTGGTAAAAGGCGATCTGTTTCCCGGCTTTTCTGCGCTCAGCACAGACCCCAAAAACGCGCGCTATGTCTCCGAGTTTTTCACCAACGCCACTCCCGACAATATCGTGCAATATGCCAAGCTCATCGTCTGGTCGTTTATCGCCGGTTTCTTTGAGCGGCTGGTACCGGACACCTTGTCGCGCTTTGTCGCCAAACAGAATATGGCAGGAAAAGGTACCGTATAGCAGATGTGCAGTATGCTAGCGGCATTCAAAAGGGCCCATCTTCACAATGGGGATGGGCTGCTTAGTTTTTATCTTTGCGGGCAAACCAGTCGCGCGCCAGCAAGCCATACAGGCCGGCATCGGATACTTCATCTTCGTCTATCCAGCGCTCCCTCAGCGTACCCTCCAGCACAAAGCCCAGCCGGAGCAGGCTTCTAGCGGAAGCCTCATTGCGGGGATCGATTTCTGCCTCCAGCCTGTGCAGGCTCATGGTATTGAACGTATAGTCAATCAATGCGCTCAGCGCCTCATGGATGTAGCCGGCGCCCCAGAAATCCCTCCCCAGCGCGTAGCCTATCTCGGCGCGCAAACTGCCCTCGTCTATCTTGAACAGCACGCAGGTACCGATCACCGTTGCCGGCCCCTTCAGTTCTATGACGAATTGCATCGCATTGCCCTCCGCGACGCGCTGCCGGATGCGCACCAGCCATTTGCGCGCATTCTCCAGCGTGCCCCAGCGGGTCGGCGGACAATAACGCATGACATCGTGGTGGTTATAGCATTTAAAGACAGCTTCCAGGTCACGCTCTTCAATGGGGCGGATGGTCAGCCGGGAGGATGGTATCGACAAAGGGATGGCGAACGGCATGCGACTCTTTTCTCTAAAAGGGGCAGACATTCCTGCAGCATGGATGAACTTTCAACGTCCATTATTACGGAAATATCGCCGCTCAGGCAATTGCTCCCTAAGGATTAGCGTCAGCCAGGAGCCATCCTTGACCAAATCGAGATTGCCGCCTAAAATCATCAGATGATTTGATGAATTACTCGTTTTATAATGAAAAATGCATTACGTTCTTCACTGGTGGATACCGCCGCCGCGTCCATGACAGCCGAAATCACGTCCGGCAACTGGCCGCTGGGCGAGCGTATTCCTATAGAACCGAAACTGGCGGAACTACTCCAAGTCAGCCGCGGAACGGTGCGCGAAGCAGTCAAGATGCTGGTCACACAAGGCATGCTGGAGGTTCGCCAGGGTTCCGGCACCTATGTACGCGCAGTGGCCGACGCCTCGGCCGGCATGCTGAGGGCCAAGCGGGCAAGCATACGCGACCAGTTTGAAGTGCGCAGCGCGCTGGAAGTCCAGGCTGCCCGTCTGGCGGCAACCAGGCATGACAAGCAGGGCCTGGCGCGCCTGCAAGCGCTGGTAGATGCCAGGGGTTCTTTTGACGATAGCGACGATGCCGCAAAAGCTGCCTTTATTGCGCGCGACCTGGATTTCCATATGGGACTGATCGCGCTGTCCGGCAATGTCGCGCTGGCAGAGATTTACCAATTTTTTTCCGCATCGGTCAGAGAGACGATTGCATCCACGATCAAGAATGAACTGCCTGAGCCGGACCAGGCGGCGCACCAGCGCATCGTCGATGCTGTCGCCAGCGGCAATCCGGATCAGGCAGCAGCAGCGATGCATGCTTTCATGGCGCCCATCCTGAATGAGCTTGATCGCCTGCTTGCGCCTTCGGGCTCAGTGGAGCCATCCCAGCCGCCCCAGCCCTCCCTGCCCCGGCTGCCCTGATATCCAACAAGGTTCACCATGACGTCAACATCACAAATTATCTCCCCGGCCACCGCAGAACTGGACGGCAAGCCCCTTAACGCACTGGAGCAGCAAGCCATCGATGCTGAAATCGACAGCCAGCCTGCGCCTGTTCCCACTGCCGCAGTGGCTAGCCGCAATAGCCAGATCCTGCTGGGCGCCAGCCTGGTATTGATCGCCTTCAATCTGCGGCCGGTCTTTTCCAGCCTGTCGGTGCTGCTGCCTGAGATCATGGCCGCCACCGGGCTGTCATCCGCATCCGCCAGCTTGCTGACGACGCTACCGGTGCTGTGCCTGGGCCTGTTTGCGCCGCTGGCACCGATGCTGGCGCGCCGTTTCGGCGCCGAGCGTACACTGCTGGGCATGCTGATACTGCTGGCAATAGGCACCGCGATGCGCGGCCTGGCAGGTATTCCTGTGCTGTTTTTTGCGTCGGGCCTGGCAGGTGCCTGTATCGCGGTCGGCAATGTACTGTTGCCCGGACTGGTCAAGCGCGATTTCCCCAACAAGACAGCGCTGATGATGGGCTTGTATACGATGTCCCTGTGTGCCGGTGCGGCAGGTGCCGCCGGCCTGACGGTCCCTCTGGAAAAATTACTGAATGATTCCTGGGCCACCGCACTCGCCGTGTGGTCCCTGCCCGCTATCGTGATCGCACTGGTATGGGCTCCGCAAGCGCTGGCCAGCAAGCGCCACGCGCAGCACAACGGCTTTACCGTGCGCGGCCTGTGGAGCGACAAACTGGCCTGGCAAGTGACCTTTTTCATGGGGCTGCAATCCGCATTGGCTTATTGCGTGTTCGGCTGGCTTGCCCCTATCCTCCGCTCCAGGGGCATGGATGGCGTGACCGCGGGCCTGGCGGTATCGGTGTCGGTCATGTTCCAGGTGGCAACCTGCCTGCTGGTACCACCGATTGCCTTCAAATGCAGCAATCAAAAGCTGATCAACGTGGGGCTTACCGCAATCGCCGTCATTGCCCTGGTTGCGATGACACTCGGCCCTATCTCCGGCCCCTGGCTGTGGTTCTGGGCCGGTTTGCAGGGCGTGGGGCAAGGCGGCCTGTTTGCCGCCGCGATGACGGTCATCGTATTGCGTTCGCCCGATGCCCATGTTGCGGCGCACCTGTCCAGCATGTCGCAAGCAGTCGGCTATACGCTGGCGGCAATGGGACCGCTGACTGTCGGCCTGCTGCATAGCTGGACCGGCAGCCACCATGCGACAGCCGTATTGTTCATCATATTGGGTGCAGGCGCAGCAGCCTTCGGCATAGGTGCCGGCCGCGCCAGACTGGTTGCAGCAAAGACGGTTGCCTTATAGCCACCGGTACTACGGTGTAT
This sequence comes from Parundibacterium terreum, assembly GCF_014636315.1. GTDB lineage: Bacteria > Pseudomonadota > Gammaproteobacteria > Burkholderiales > Burkholderiaceae_D > Undibacterium > Undibacterium terreum. The sequence continues at coordinate 684,808 of NZ_BMED01000001.1, forward strand.
GCAGGCTAACGCGAAGCAAAAAACGTTAGCCGGCGCAAGCCGCCTACGCAACAGGAACATCGGTGGTGTTTTTTGAAAAATAGGTATTTGCCGCCCAGCCTACCGCCTCGGTAATCGCTGCAGCGGTGGATGCGTTAATCACATTCCCAACTCCCGGCACCCAGCCGACCAGCACCTGGCTGATCCAGCGCCCGCCGGTCGTGGCAGCGAAAGTCAGCAGGATATCGGCAGCAGCGGCCTTGGTCAGCGTCACGCCATGCTCAGCGGCGATAGCAGAAATCATGGCCGTTTGCAGCGGCACGATTACCGCAGCATCTGATCCGGGAACCTGAGCCAAGCCACCGCCTACACCCGCACAGGCCGCAGCCGCGGTGTGGATAATGCCGTGGATTTTTTGATTTTTGCTCGCCATCGACGTGCTCTTCCTGTTCAACAAGGCCGGTATTGCAAACACTGCTTTGGTAAATAATCGCATGCTCAAAACCCCTCCCCAGTACCTTAAAACTCTCCCGCAAAGTAACAAGAGTGTATCAATGAATTAACATCGCCTTACAATATGCATAATTTGTTAGACTTAGGTCTGGATATATTAACCCCGAATTCAATCAATGCGTATTCGCTCCCGTTTGCTGATCCTTGTCCTTGCGGTGCTGATCCCTGCAATTATTACTGCAGCCGCAGGCATTGCCTATGTCTATACTGAGGCCAGGCAAGCCAATAAGCAAAATATGCGAGAAGTGGCGCGCGCGCTGGCACTGGTAGTGGACAAGGAAATCGCGCGCCGGGAAGCCATATTGCGCACCCTGGGAACTTCGCAAAGCCTGGACAAGGCGGATCTGCAAGAGTTTTACATGCAGGCCCAGAGAATTGCAAACACGATGAACGCTGCGATCGTGCTGCACGACAAATCCGGCAACATCCTGCTAAATACCCGCCTGCCTTTCGGCAGCGCATCGCAACCTGTGATCGCCAGCATCAGGGATTTGCGGAAAAGCTACGGACCTGATGCCACCGTGGTGTCCAATCTGTACTACGCTCCTATCAGCAAAGGCAACAGCTTTTCGGTGCAAGTCCCCATACAGCGCAATGGCGAGATCAGCTATTACCTGGACATGGGGATGTTTGCCAGCATGCTGCAATCCGTCTTCGATGAACAACGTTTGCCATCGAACTGGATAGGCACCATCGTGGACAGGGAGGGTGTCGTAGTCGCGCGCAACAAACAGGCGCAGGACTTTGTAGGCCGCCAGGGCAACGGCCCCATCATGAACAAAATCCGGCAGGAGCGCGAGGGTTTCAACGAGGGTACTGCGCTGAGTGGTGAAGCAGTCTCCGCCTTCTTCAGCAAAGCTCCCGGCTCGGACTGGACCTTTGTCGTCAGCGTGCCGCAAAAGGATATGCAAAGAGCGGCGGCAGATGCGACGATGATGCTGGTCTTGCTGTCTCTGTGCCTGTTGGGATGCGCGATCTGGGCCGCCCTGTGGGTGGCTGCCGGCACCAGCAATTCTGCCCAGGCATTGCGGCTGGCAGCCCAATCCCTGGGGCGCGGGGAAGACATTGCGCCCCGCTCGTTCGACATAGAAGAAATGGATGCAGTGCATACCGCCATGCAAAAAGCCGCGGTTGATCTGCAGGACGCCAAGCAGGAGTTGGAACGCCGCGTGGAAGTAGCCGTCGCGGATGCCAAGCGCGCCCAGCAGGCTTTGCTGCAGGCACAAAAACTGGAATCCCTGGGCCGCCTGACTGGCGGCATTGCGCATGACTTTAATAATGTACTGCAGACCTTGACCACCGGATTGCAGGTCGCTGCGATGACCAGCAAGGACGACAAGATCAAGAATCTGATCGCCACCTGCCAGCGCGCGGTCAAGCAAGGCACGCAACTGGCATCGCAATTGATGGCCTTCGGCCGTATGCAGGAAGCAAGGCTGGAAACCATAGACCTGGCACGCCAGCTCAACAGTGCAACGCCGCTGCTGACCGGCGCACTACCCAGCAGTGTAGAACTCGGGTTGGATATTGCTGACGATCTATGGCCGGTTACCCTCGACCCTTTGCAGTTCGAGCTTGCGTTGCTCAATCTGATCCTGAACGCCCGCGACGCGATGCCCCAGGGAGGAAATATCAGGCTGGCTATCCATAACGAGATCCTGACCAAACCCAAGGACACGCTGCCCGCAGGGGATTATGTCTGCATCACCCTCAGCGATTCCGGCTCCGGCATGAGTCCCGATGTATCGAGCAAAGCACTGGATCCATTCTTTACAACCAAGGAAGCGGGCAAAGGCTCGGGCATGGGATTGCCGCAAGCCTATGGATTTGCCAAGCAAAGCGGCGGTACGCTGATACTGGACAGCAAACCCGGAGCCGGCACCGTGGTCACCATTTACCTGCCCCGCTCGCCTGACGACGTTCCGGCGATAAAAACGTCCGGCGACCAGCTCAGCCAAAGCATGCCGCCGGCCAGGCTGTTGCTGGTGGAGGACAATACGCTGATCAGGGAAACGGTCAGGCCAGCGCTGGAGCTGACGGGCCTGAACGTGACCGTTGCCAGGGATGGCGACGAGGCACTGCGCATACTTGATTCCGGCGCCAGTTTCGATCTTATCCTGTCCGATATCGTGATGCCGGGCGCAACCGATGGCATAGCGCTGGCGAGAGAGATCAGCAGCCGCTTCCACGCGATGCATGTCGTGCTGGCCACCGGATATACGGAGAATGCCGTGAACATACCCGGCGTGCGCGTTCTTGCCAAACCTTATGAACTGGGTGACCTGATCAATGTACTAAAACATGAACTGCAACGCCGAACGTAAAAGTAAAGCAAACAGCCGCAGGTAAAATCAGGCCGAGGCAAAACGGTTGCGCAATATATCCAGCAGGCTGTCGACGTCCACCGGTTTGACCAGATGGCGGTCAAAGCCGGCATTGAAGGCGCGCTGCCTGTCGGCCAACTGGCCATAGCCGGTCAGAGCCACCAGGGTCATATGCTGCAGGGCCGGATAGCTGCGCAGGCGGCTCGCTACCTGGTAGCCGTCAATGTCCGGCAGCCCTATGTCCACGACGGCTACCGCCGGTTCGTGCTCCAGCGCCCGCAAGACTCCCTGCTCACCGGTTTCCGCCTCCACTACCTGATAGCCGTGCATATCGAGCAGCGCCGCCATCATTTCACGCGCATCACGGTTGTCTTCCACCAGCAAAACCACGAGTGCACCGGAAGGACGCCTGTCCGGCACCAGCGTCTTGGCAGCAACGTCTGCGGCGTTCTGCAATAAAGGCAGCCGCACCAGCACCGTCGCCCCTTGGCCGGTGCCGGCACTGCTGACGACGACCTCTCCGCCATGCAGTTGCACCAGTTGCCTGACAAGGTGCAAGCCTATACCCAGCCCGCCCAGCGCCTTGTCCGATTGCGCCGTGCCCTGCACAAAGGCATCGAAAACGTGCGGCAGCAGTTCCTCGGAAATCCCTATGCCGGTATCGCGTATCAGCAATACCGCCGTATTCGACACTTCCTCGGCCTTGACCGTAATGTCGATTTTTCCGCCCGACGGCGTGAACTTGAGCGCATTGCCGATCAGGTTGCTGATGATTTGCTCCAGCCGCGTCGCGTCCGCATCCACCCAGACCGGCTCGGCAGCAACCGAAATGGCGTAGCCGCTGGTACGCCCTGTCGTATGCAGGGCATCGACGCAGGCTTTGGCAACGGCGGCCAGATCAAGCGGTTTTTTACTCAGCGATATCTTGCCCATGCTCATGCGGCTCAGGTCCAGCAGATCGTCAACGATGTGACCCAGATGGCGGCTCTGGCGCGCGATGATCTCCTGTGCGCGGGTCGTCTGCGAATTTTCGCCGGCCGACGTCTGCTGCATTTGCATCAACCGTATGGCCCCGGCGATCGCACTGAGCGGATTACGTAATTCATGTCCCAGCAAGGCCAGGAACTGGTCCTTGGCCTTGTTTTGCTGCTCAGCCAGTTGCCGCGCAAGCTGCTCATTGCCCAGCAGTGCCTCGCGCTCTGCTTCTGCGCGCTGGCGCGATTGCAATTCCTGGCGCAGCAGTATTCCCGCATTATTCAACGCAGCGTGGAGCTTGTCGATTTCTTCAATATCGGTATGATTTTCCAGTGGAACTTCTGCCCGTCCTATCACAGCCGCCGAGTCCGCCGCTCCGGCGATGGCGTGCACCAGACGGCGGCTGACCAGCGCCGCAGTGCCGGCTGCCGCCAGAATGGCTGCCAGCAAGCCCAACGCAGCCACCTTGACCGCCCGCCGCGCAGACATCTCTATCTGGTCTGCCGGTGCGGCAATTGCCACCGTCCAGCCAGACAGCGCCGAATGCACAAAAACATCGTAGGCATCCGTTCCTTCCAGCGTGAAATGCCGTATCTGCCCCTGGGACGCTTCGCGTGCGGCCTTGATCAACTCCACCCGCGCCGGCTTGCCTATCATTTGCTCGGCCCCACGGTTACGGCTGATGAAATTGCCATCACGGTCAATGATTGCCACCGTCCATCTGGAGGGGATATTGGAACGCGTTATGAGCTGCATGAAGTAGTCTGCAGCAAAAGTCTCGGTCAGGATGTATTGGACGTCTCCGGGAAGGGATACGGGGATGTTGACCGTTGTTACCCAGCGGCCAGTCAGCGGTCCTTTGAGCAGGTTGGAGACATAGGTTCTGTTGCCGCTTACACCGTCCAGCACGCCCTTCAAGCCCAGCACGTTAGCCTGGGCATTCAACAATTCCGCGGAACTGGGCAAGGCATTGCCAAAGGGGCGTAGCGTATTGATCAGCTGCTGCCCCTGATAATTGAACAGCAGGGTCCAGGAACCGGGCCCACGGTCGGCAGACTTGGCCTGCGCATGAAAACTGCGCATATCTCCCTCTGCCAGGGCACGCGAGGTGCTGAGCACTCTCAGCGCAGAGTCAGCCCGTCCAAGCTCGCCATCCACCATCAATGCCAGTGCACGCGCAGCCTCACCCACATTTTTCAGTGCAGCATTGCGCTCTGCATCCAGCAGCAAATTCAACGCGACGGCAGAAAAGACAACCACCGGAAGCAGCGTTGCAGTAGCAATCAACATGAGCTGAGTACGTATTTTCATCTTTACTCCGATGCGAGAGCACCGATTGTAAACATATTTACCGCCTGTATAGGCATCATTTGGACAAGGGAAATTCGTTTTTTGCACATCTTGGCGCATTTTTAACGCATTAGACAGGAAACCCACAGATGAAAACAATAGGATTGATCTATGCCTTTTCGTATTGTTTAATAGTAGACCAATAAAAAACCAAAATCGGAGACACTATGAAAGTAACTATGGCCGCAGTGACCGCCCTTGCCTTAAGCAGCGCCTGTCTGGCGCAAACCGCCCCCGCTCTGCCCGATCCGGCGGGCACAGATCCGAAAGCCCTTGGCTGGATGCAAGGCTTCCCCCCTGCAGCGGACAAAGTCGTCACCTTCGGCAATGGCAGCTTTTATAGTTTCCCACGCACCCGCTGGTCGTTTTCGCACATGCGAGAGATGCTGCCTACGGTGAATGTCTGGCGCGGCAGCGGCACGCCTTCCGTGCTGCCAGTCGCCCCGAAAGACCTGGACAAGCTCAGCTTTACCGATGACAAGGGAGCCAAGGCAAGCTGGGCAGAGATGCTGACCCGCACCTATACCGACAGCATCATCGTTCTGCACAAGGGAAAGGTGATCTATGAAAAATACACGGGCAGCGCAGAGCCGCAGTTGCCGCATTCGGCGTTTTCCGTCACCAAATCCTTCATAGGCACGCTGGCCGCGATGCTTGCGACCGAAGGCAGCCTGGACCCGTCCGCGCCTGTCACCAAATACATACCCGAACTGAAAGACAGCGCCTACGGCGACGCCACCGTGCGCCAGGTGATGGACATGACGATAGGCGTGCAGTATTCAGAAAACTATGCCGATCCCAAAGCGGAGATATTCGACTATGCACGCTCAGGCGGTATGCTGCCGCTGCCCCCGGGCTATGCCGGCCCGAAGAATTTTTATGAATTCCTGGTCAAGCTGAAGAAAGAAGGCAATCACGGCGAAGGCTTTGCATACAAGACCGTCAACGCAGAGGTGCTGACCTGGATCATCAAGCGCGCCACCGGCAAATCCGCAGCGGCACTGATGTCGGAAAAAATCTGGCAAAAGCTGGGAGCTGAAAACGACGCCTACTTCAGCGTGGACGCCATCGGTTCGGAATCCGGCGGCGGCGGCCTTAGCCTACCGCTGCGCGATATGGCCCGCTTCGGCGAAATGATGCGCCTGGGCGGTAAATTCAATGGCCAGCAGATTGTGCCCACGTCCGTCGTTGACGATATACGCAAAGGCGGCGATCCCGCCAAATTCGCCAAAGCCGGCTACCCAGACGTGCTGGGCTACGGCGCAGGTTATGCGTACCGCAATATGTGGTGGGTCTCCAACAACAAGAACGGCGTATTCGATGCACGCGGCATCCATGGCCAGCGCGTGTATATCGATCCCAAGGCGGAACTGGTGATTGCCAAATTTTCTTCCCACCCAATAGCCGGAAATATGGCCAATATCCCGCTGACCGATGCGGCGTTCGGTGCATTGGCTGACTACCTGAGTAAGTAGCTAAGTAAGTAGCTAAGTAAGTAGCTAAGTAAGTAGCTAAGTAAGTAGCTGAATAAGTAGGCTGGAAACCGGCGCCCCATGGGTTTGCCGGCCATTGAGGCCGCCGTTTTTACCGGCGGCCTCAAATAAACTCCTCATGCCCCACCCCGTACCGGGGCATACATTTCAAACCCTTATTTCCATTTGACAAGAAACGACCACCCGGTTTGCTAGGTGCATTTTCATTAATTCACAAATTATGAATGAACTATCAACAAATCTCACATTGATACACTGATTCATAAATCATATCCTGTGTTCACCGGGCAGCACTGTCGTCGACAGTAACGCCCACCTACCAGGAGAATATGATGAAACAAGCAAACAGCCTGCTGCGCGGCATTATCAGCACCGTCGCAGCGATCAGCATCAGCCTGTCATTTGGAGCCCAGGCCCAAACCCAGCAGGAAATTACACCGACAGCCCCCGGCTTCAGCGCACACGATGTCAAAGTCAACGGCGTACAGCTGCATTACCAGATTAGCGGCAAAGGCAGCCCTGTAGTGTTGATCCACGGCTATACCGATACCGGCTATATGTGGACGCCTGTCATGCCTGATCTGGCCAAGAACCATACTGTCATCGTGCCCGACCTGCGCGGCGCCGGCCAATCGGAAAAAGCAGCCGGTGGCTACGATAAAAAAACCATGGCGCAAGATATCCACGCACTGGTGAAATCGCTGGGCTACCAACATGCAACGATAGTCGGCCATGATATCGGCCTGATGGTGGCTTATGCGTATGCAGCGCAATATCCGCAAGAGACGGACCGCGTGGTACTGATGGATGCATTCCTGCCAGGCATAGGCAACTGGAAAGACATGTGGCTGCTGCGCGATCTGTGGCACTTCCACTTCTACGGCGAAGTCCCGCTGGCATTGGTAGAAGGACGCGAACGTATCTACCTGGAACACTTCTGGAACGATTTTGCCGCCGACCGCAATCATTCTGTATCGGAAGCTGATCGCCGCATCTATGCCAGGGCCTATGCGCAGCCAGGAGCAATGCGTGCCGGATTCGAGTATTTCCATAATTTTGAGAAAGACGCGCAAGACTTCCAGCAATTGGGCCAAACCAAGCTGACTATGCCGGTACTGGTCATCGCAGGCGAAAAATCAGGCAGCACTTTCCTGGTGGATCAAGTCAAGCTGGTTGCTACTGATGTGAAAGGCGAAGTCATTCCTAATTCCGGCCACTGGCTCATGGAAGAAGCTCCTGAAAAAGTAATTCCCCTGCTGAAAGATTTCATCAACGCGAAATCAGTTAAGTAAGAAGTAAGCCCAGAAGTACCCTCCGACATCCTTCCCACGCCGAAGGATGTCGGCGCATCCCCCGTCAAAAAGTCTCCGGCGGTTCTCCTCCACATCCCCCCGGCAGCAAAATCCGATAAACAGTTACCCTCAATACACCCTATCACATCAAAAACATGGCAAAAAAGATAATCAATGAATTGCCGCCCAAGAAATATTCACCTATGATGTACTGCATAGCACAATAGAGTCAGGCCCGAGGCCTAAGCTTCGCAGGCCAGACCGGTAGCCTCGTTTTCCGCTTATAATTTTTTATATGGGACTCATGCCGGAAACGAGAACAGTTGCAGGAATTTTGAAGCGCACAATACATGCGCTGGACAGATGCAGATAATGAAAAATCCAGATGTAGACCAAGCCGTGGAAGACAGCCTGAGAGTGCTGCAAGGCCTTGGCAAGGAAGAGCCGGAAGTCAGCGCTACACCGCCCACGCCGCTACCGGCTTTCACGATGAAGCTGCCGCGGCCCAATGTCCGCGGACACAAGCGCTACCTGGTCAAATGGCGCATGGCCATTGTCTATGAAGGCGGCAACGGCAAAAAGACCTTCCACGGCCGGGTCAACGATATTTCCCTTGGCGGACTCAGCATCCACTGCGACCACAATGTTTTTTATGAAGGCAAGGTGATCCTGCTGCTGGCACTGCCGCCTCTGAATGCGGGCACCAGGGAAAAGATATTGGAAATCAGCTGCCGCATGAATTACACAATCTTGTCGCAGCAGCTGTTCCGTATCGGCCTGGAGTTTCTGGAGTTCCGCAAGGGCGACAAAAAGCTGCTGGAAGAAAGACTGGAAATCAGCAATGCCGGCGGCATGGCCTATATGGACGTTTAAGCCCACCAAGCCTCACATGCACGTCATTCTTGCAGGAAGTCGCGCAATTGCGCTGCGCTGAGCGCCAAGGCTTGCTGCGGCCGGTCCCGCAGGCGGGTCAGCAGACTGACAATAGAATCCGGGGTGCGGGATTTACTGAAATACCATCCCTGCACGCAATTGGCGCCGCGCCGCGACAGCCATTCCAGATCGGCGGCATCCTCCAGCCCCTCGCACAGCAAGTCCGCCTTGAATAATTCCGCAATGCCCTGTATCAAATGAAATAGCCCGGCGATGCGTTCGTTGCTGGAAACGCCGTGCACAAATTGCCGGTCCACCTTCAGGCGGTCAAAGGGAAAACTATTGATCGCATCCAGGTTGGAATAACCGGTGCCGAAATCATCCACTGCGATACGGATTCCTAATGCGCGAAACTCATCCACGCGCGCTGACAGCAGCGACTGAGTCTCCAGCAACTGGCTCTCGGTAATTTCCAGTTCCAGCATATGGCCGGGTATATGGTATCGCGCCAGCGCAGCGCGCAGATCCGTCACCATGCTCGGGTGCAGCAGCGAAGCGCGCGACATATTCAGCGACACCGGCACAATATCCAGCCCAGAGTCCATCCATTGCCGCATGTCGCGGCATACCTGCCTCAACACCTGATGATCCAGCGGATAGATCTTGTTAGTGCTTTCAGCCAGTGGAATGAAGGCATTCGGCATGATCAGCCCCTTCTCCGGATGCTGCCAGCGCACCAGCGCCTCCAGGCCTATCAGCTCGCCGGTGTGAAAATTGACCTGGGGCTGATAGTGCACCACCAGGTAGCCATGCATGCTTTCGCCGTCCAGCGCGCCCTGCAATTCCATGATCAGATGGGAGCGGGCCAGCAGCTCCAGCCCATACTCCTTGACCGTCGTACGCAGCAAATTGCCGGTGATTGATGATGCAGCAGTGTCCGCCGCATCCAGCAAGGCTACCGCCGAGCCGCCGAACGGCGTATCCAGGTGTTCTATGCCGACTCGCGCATGCAGGGTGCGATTGCCGATATTTTCCAGCTTGAAAGGCGCGCTGATCACCGTCTTCAGCAGCTCCAGTTGTTCTATATGCTGGCGGCGGGGCCCAAACAATGCAAAGGCGAATTTATCACCGCTCAGATGCGCGACCAGGTTTTTGGTGCCGGCCCAACGGCTCAGCCTCTCGCCTATGATACGCAAGGCCTGGTTGCCTGTCTCGCGCCCGAAAACGTCATTGAACTGGCGAAAACCCATCAGGTCCACAAAGCCGACCACAACATGGGTGCCGGGGGTGCCGGCATCCGCACTCAAGCCCATTTGCAGGTGATGCAAAAAGGTGGAGCGATTGGACATGCCGGTAATCTCGTTACAGTAACGCAGCTCCAGGACATCCACGATCTGGTTTGCCAATGCCTGCATGGTCGTACGCTGCTCGTCATCCAACAAGCGGGGGCGGTCACTCATGACCCACAGCGTACCCAGCAAATAACCGCGCGCACCGTTCAGCAACGCTGCCGCATAATGGGAATAGCCGGGCGCCGAGGTTACCAGCGGATTACTGCAAAAGCGCTCATCCAGCGTCGCATCTTCCACCTCGAACCAGTTGGCATGGGAGCCGACTGCCTGGGTGCAAAATGATCCCGCGCGCGGCACTGTGTTGACATCCACACCTATCCGTGAAGGCAGCCAGATTTGCGATTGGTAGACAATACTGATGCCGCCGATCTGGGCACCGGCAGCCTTGACCGCAAGCTGGGTCAGGAAATTGAGATTGGGATCCGATTGGTCTATCGTTACCGCGTAGCGCGATAGCTCGGCCAGGCGACGATCTTCGGAGTCCATTTGCTGGAATTCAAGCTCCAGCAATATATCTGTGCCCACATCCATGCAGCCCACCCTTCACAAGGAGCTACCCGCTGATATTTTTATAAAGTGCCCGGTGCATACTGCCCTCAGCCAGGCGATTAGCTTTATTTATAAGCTTGCCGGGTCAGGCAGCGTTCATTTTACTGGCACTTCAGTTTGATGGCTTGGGAAAATTATCGATGTAAATAAGAAATATTTTTTAGGCAATAGCTGGGCGGACTCGCCACTGTGCACTGGAAAACCGTCCGTGCATCGCTGTTCCAGCTTAAGGATGCGCACGGGCGGAGCAATTGCTACTGGATGCTATTGGCCACTATTGGCTGCTACCGACCGCTGCTGATGGATAATACACGCCGCCGATGCACGCTAGATAAACGTGCATCGGGGATGATTCCAGGTCGTCGAACTTACAGCAAATGGTCCAGCATGTCCGGGCCGAATACTTCCCTATGCAGCCGGGTGGGTGGCACACCGCGCTTGATCAGCGACAGCCATTGCGACTGCATGAATTTGATCGGGCCGCACAGGTAGACATGTGTCTCAGCCAGCGGCCACGCCGCCAGCTTTTCAATTTCCATCAGGCCGACAGCGATATCTGCTGTTTCCGTTGTTTCCGTTTTTGCCGCATTTTCATAGAAAGTCACTACCTGCAAATTCGGCATGCGCTGCTTGGCGGCGGCAAGATCGTCCTGATGCGCATGATGAGCTGCATCGCGGGCGGCATGTGCAAAGATCACCTGGCGTTCCGGCATCGTTGCCGCGATATGGTTCAACGCTGAAATCATCGGCGTAATCCCTACACCAGCCGACAACAGGACCACAGGGCCATCGCCTATGGCACCCGGCGCAAAGTCGCCGCAAGGCGTGCTGACCGGCAGGATATCACCCAGCTTCAGGTGATCGTGCAGCCAGTTCGAGACCATGCCGGCCGGCGTCTCTGCGTCTGCAGGTTCGCGCTTGACCGAAATACGCAGGCTGGACTTGCCCGGCGCGTCAGACAGGCTGTATTGCCGCAACTGGCGCAACCCACTAGGCAAAACGATGGCGACGCTGACATACTGGCCGGGAATGAAATCCGGCACCGCACTGCCGTCGGTGCGCTCCAGCGTAAAGGACGTAACCAACTCACTCTGCTGCTGCACGCCCACAACCCGCATATCAAACAAGGTTCCCGGCTCCGTGCCGGACTGGTGGTACAGCCTGTTCTCTTCATCAATCAGCGCCTGTGCCAGCACGCCATAGGCCTCTGCCCACGCAGACAATAGCGCCGGCGTCGCCGCATCGCCCAGCGTATCCTGTATCGCCTGCAGCAAATGCCTGCCGACGATAGGGTAATGAGACGGCTTGATCCCCAGCGACACATGCTTGTGGACGATGCGCGAGATAACCGGCGTCAGCGCTGCTGGATTATCGATATTGGCGGCATAGGCAAATACTGCGGAAGCCAGCGATTGCTGCTGCGACCCGTTAGCCTGGTTACCCATATTAAAAATATTGTGCAGGTCAGGATATTCCGCAAACATATTGCTGTAAAAAAGGCGGGTAATCGCGAGGCCATGCTCGCGCAAAACAGGAACACTGGCATCAATATAAGGACGGGCTTCTGCTGAAATCATAAGTACTCCATTTACATATTGTTGCATATTAAATGCAACTTTTAAATTAAAAAAAACAAACTCTGTCAATTCTTTCGCTCGGCACCGCAACGCACCAGTATTCGCGCGCAAAAACCACCGGGCTAGCGGTCAGCTCTCCTCTCTTAGCTCCCGCACAAGAAATTTCCTGTGCATGCCAACGATCAGTTCTCCGGTATCTCCACTGACAATGTCGGCGAGCGTATGACGGTTCATCGCGGCATAAAAGGCTTGCATCCCTCCCCGCAGTGCCTGGCGCAGACCGCAATCACCAGCCTGCCTGCATATAAGTCCCTGGCAATCTCCCGCTTCGCCGCGGCCTTCCAGTACCTGCAATACATCGCCTATGCGCAAACGATCCGCAGGAACAGCCAGGCTGATGCCTCCATGGCGGCCGCGCAGTGCGTCTATCCATCCCAGTTTGGCCATGGCACCGACCACCTTGACCAGATGGTTATGCGAAATATCAAACTGGCAGGCCACCTCTGCAACGGTCACAGCGGGCGATCTTTGTTCACGGGCCAGGTACATCAATACCCTCAGGCCTATATCTGAAAAGCGCGTCAGTCGCATCTGGCTGTCCTCATGTGCAAGCCATTTTAATTAAGATGCATATTAAATGCAACATAATTTATACAGATCGACCGTCATTGAAAAATGTGTTTTTATGGAAAGGAAAACAGGATCAGAAGTGCAGCGGGGCGTAGTTCTTCATCCAGTCCAGCAAGACGATCGCCGGAACGGGGCGGCTGAAATAATAGCCCTGTGCGATGTCACAGCCATTGATACGCAGGAATTCCAGTTGCTCCTTGGTTTCCACGCCTTCGGCCACAATTTTCATGCCCAGTTCATGGCCTATTTCTATGGTCTTGCGCACCACTACCCTGGCGCTGTTCAACTGGTGCATGTCATGCACGAAGGAGCGGTCTATCTTCAGCTCGGTCGCGGGAACACGGCGCAGCTGCTGCATCATTGCATAGCCGGTGCCGAAATCGTCTATCGACAGATGCACGCGCTTCATGCGCAGGCGGGTAAGGATATCCAGCGCGCTGGCTAGTTCCTGGATCAGGCCGCTCTCGGTAATTTCCAGCACGATATTCTCGGGCGCCACGCCGTATTGCCTGGCCAGGCCGACAAAAATATCCGGCAACTGCAGGTCATGCAAGGATTGCGGCGATACGTTCAACGACAACTTTAGCTGCAGGCCTTCGCGGTTGACGAACTGCCGGATTTCGCTCAGGCCCAGGCGCGCCACATACCAGCCCAGTTCGTCTATCACGCCCAGCACTTCCGCTTGCGGAATGAAGTCATCGGGGAAGATCAGACCGCGCTCGGGATGCTGCCATCGCACCAGCGCTTCCACGCCGACCACTTCGCCGGTAGCGATGTTCAACTGCGGCTGGTAATGCAGGACCAGTTCCTCGCGCACCATGGCCCGCAGCAACTCGTCCTTGGTGACTGCCTTGCTGATCTGCTTCGGTTCCGGCGTCAGTATATTTAGCAGCGCATAGCCTTTCAGCAGCTTTTGCAGTTCAGGCAGCCTGAATGGCTTTTGCAAATGGCCAGCAACCGACAAGCCCAGCGTCTGTGCCAGCTCTTCGGCGGTTTCCAGCACCCGCTTGTCGTAGCCGCTCATCAGTATCAGCGTGGTCTTGCACTTTTGCTGTCCCAGCAGCCGCAGCAGCTCTATGCCGTCCATATCCGGCATCATCAAGTCCATCATGATCAGCGTGACGTCATCATCCAGTGCCTTCAAAAAATCGCCGGCATTGGTCGTGGATGTATACTCGAAGCCGAGAGACTGGGCAACAATACCGGCGAACTCCCCTACCTCCCTTTCATCATCGATGATCAGCAAGTGCGGTAATTTCTTTGCTTCGTCAGTTTTAGTGGATGTCATAGGATGGTCGTTAAAAGCGAATGATCGGCATACGAAACATCTTTCCCACGCGATGTCAGAACAGGCTAGCAACGCACCACAGAGACAAATTCACTACTTATGTCAATTTGGCACACTTAAATAATACCCTTGCGGCGGACCATTACAACAGGGCGCCGCAACAGGCATTTAATAGCAAGCGCTATAGATACTCGATACGCCTTATTGCATTTGGGCACAACTGTCATTATTGACAGTTGTGCCTGAAATTGCGGCAAAGCGGAAACGGACGCGCTAAATTATTTACGGTGAACGTTGTAAATCTTCTTTTTTAAAGGGCAGTTAACAATAGTTAATCAATAGAGCAATTTTTTGATGGCAGTGCAGCCAATAGATAAAGCCTGAAAGTCTGGAGCTAATTCCATCAATAGGAGCGAGTGCATTAGGTATCGGTGCGAACCAGGTCCCAATTGTCTTCATCGTCGTAGCCGGTAATCCAGTTCACTGCTTGGTGCCATTGCTGCACGACAGTCGCATCCAGATTTCCCGGCACTTCCTTGCCGATCAGATGCGCATGACGCACTGCCCAGTGCAGGCGGTACAGCAAGTCCACCCAGCCTAGTATCTCGCGCTTGGAGCGCAATTTGATGCTGGAGCGCAGGCGATCCGGCGCCTCGCCTTGCTGCGGCAAGCTGGCCAGCACAGGCTTCAGGTTGGATGCGGAGCCGGGCAGATCCAGCTTGCGCACCAGGCCAGCACACCAGCCCAGGAAGAATAAGGCTTCGTGACGCTCGGCAAAAGAAATACGCGTCTTTTCGTCGCATGCCGAATATCCCGCTGCATTAAACAAAAACTCATGTTCCGCAGCAGACAGCCACGCAGCGATATCGTGCATTTCTACATACGCACGGAACTGGCGGTACTGCTCTTCACCGGCCGCCGCACTGGATACGCACCACAGCGCCACCATACGGTGCAATAGATCCTCACTGGAGCGCAGCGTGACTTCCTCGTCGCTCTCTGTCAGCGGCAATTGCAGGTTGATGCGGATACCGCGCTTGTGCAATAAGGTTTCGGAAGTGAGCTTACGGTTTTCTGGAGTCATGAGTCTGCTTCGATGTCTGATAGAACTCATTTCATAAATAGGAGTGAGATGCGTTTGCCCCACGCCGGGCGCCCTTAAAAGCGGCGCTGGCAAGGCGTGCGAGGCGTCAATAGCAAGCTATTTGACGGGGCCGCCGAGGTAACGAGTGCAACGCAGTCCAGCGCCACTTTTAAGGCAAACCCTTCGGGAACGGCCCATTTGGGCGCATTGCAGCGTTGTGCCGCTAGCAAAGACGGCCAGTCTTTGCGTCGCAGCACGCCTTGCACTGCATCCCAAATGGACTCGTTCGCACTCGCTCCTATTTATGAAATGAGTTCTAATTAAGTTTTTCCGACGGCATTATACATCCGGGCCAGCCCTGCCCCTCCTGCCCCGTCCTCTTACCTGGCCAGGCCTACTCTATCGTCACCGGCAGATCACGCCCGGTCCTGGCCTGGTTGCCGGCAAAATCAGCTGCAAATATACGCACGATATATTCACCAGGAGGAAGTGCCGCCGTTTTCCATGCCCCTACCCTGGCCTCTCCGTCTCGCACGGTGTTGGTCACGGAATACAGGAAGCGGGTCGCCGCACTGCCGTACACAGTAATGCCGCTATTGTCCGCATAGGCAATCTTGACCGCCTCACGGTCCGGCGGCAGGCGGTTGAATTCCATTGTCAGCGCAGGCTGCTCAAATCCCGCGACAGGCATGCCATCAGCATGCAGTATCTGGTAGCCCAGCTTGTACAGGCCCAGGCGCCTGCGTGCCAGGTTGCCGTCCATCTGGTCATAGGCATCCACAACAATGTTGATACCGGCCGGATCGCGAGCCACCAGCAGGCGGCCATCGCGCTTCTTGCTATAGCGCTGGCCGGATTGGTCAAATAGCTGAATGCTGTCTATATGCGGTGCGATGCTGTCGGCAAAGCCGATAAAGTGCAAGGCGAGCGCATTTTCTGCCTGTCCATACGGGCTGTAGCCCATATGCACGTGAAACATGCGATTGACCGTGCCCAGCGTATCACCTACTTTGAACTGCGTGCCGCGCTTGACGCGCACGCGTGCTGGACGACCTTTGTCATCTTCCAGTATCTGGAAACGGGATGGATCAATAGGCTTGTTCTTTGCTGTGCGTCCCACACGCATATGGATATAGCTGAGGCTATCCAGGCTGATGCCTTCGCTCAGTCCGCCAAAGCCCCAGTTGGGCAGGGGGTTGCTGACCTTTTCATCGGCAACCGCCAGCACAGGCTCCCCCATGTCGGCCTGCACGTCCACGCCAGCGTGAAAATGCTCGCGGCTCTCACCGTCAAAACTGCCCCGCACTTCCCCTACCGTTCCCACAATTTCATGCCAGGCATTTTGCGGCTTGACCGGCCATAGAAGGCCTGGCTTGCCGGCACCGGCCAGCTTCCTGGCAAGCGGCGCTGCAGGGGGAATTGCCGTTCTGTCTGCCATCTGCTGCGCCTTTTCCTGCAGGCTTAACTGGCTCAGCTCATGCGAGCTGAGCCTGCGCACCAGGCGCCTGGCCGAGTCGCTCACATACAGGCTGCCGTCAGCGGACTGCACAATGCCAGCGGGGTCGCTTACGCTTATTTCCGTATCCGTGCTGTAGGCTGGATCGGCCCCGGCGTCCTTCAGACCCGCCAGTTCGCCCACCGGAGATAGCTGAATAATACGTCCATGCGAAGCTTCAGCCACATACAGGTAGCCATCATGTGTCAACGCCAGCGCCACGGGCCGGCGTAGCAATTCCGTGCGTTCGTCAGTTGCCGCACGCGCCAGCGTCGTCACCTGGCCGTCGCTGCCCAGCTTGCGGATCGCATTGTTCTTGGTATCGGCAATGTACAGTTCCCCCTGATCGTTGACCGCCAACGCGCAAGGCGTATCAAACAATGCAGCCAGGGCCGGTCCATCCTGGTAGCCCGGCGCAGCACCGCCGGCCAGCGTCTTCACCTGGCCATCAACGGTGATCACACGTATGCGGTCATTATAGGTATCGGCCACATACACATTGCCCTGCTTGTCTACCGCCACCCCTATCGGGCCATTGAACAGAGCCTGGCCAGCCGCGCCATCGCGGTACCCCGCCTTGCCGCTGCGGTCGCCGGCCAGCGTGGTGACCATGCCTTGTGCGGTGATCTTGCGTATCGCGTTATTGCCGGTATCGGCGACATAGATATTGCCGGCGCCATCTGCTGCCAGGCCGGATGGCGTATTGAAGGATGCGGCAGCGCCCTGGCCGTCGGCAAAACCTTCGGCAGAGCCTGCCAGGCTGCTCACGATGCCGTCGGGCGTAATTTTTCGTATGCGGTTATTCTCTCCGGCATCGGCGACATACAGGTTGCCCACCAGATCCAGCGCCAGTCCATACGGATCGTCAAACCGTGCCTTGCGGGCCGTGCCGTCAGCAAAGCCTATGCCGCCGTCACCGGCAAAGGTAGTCGCCAGTGCCGGCCAGCCCATGACCGTCGGCTTGGGGCCGGATTTGCCGATCACCTTGGAGATCAAACCGCCTTTGGAAGAAGAAGAATCTTCTTCAGATCCGGCATAATGTGCTGCTGAATAGGCACCGGCGGCGGCGAGGATAACTGCAACTGCAGCGAGACTTAACTTGGTAAGGCGTTGAGACACGTTCTTGTACCTGTAAAGCGAATAAGCAGAACGCGCATCTTAAACGACTTTTACCGCCTTGTGCTCAATCGGCTAATCGACTCGCTGGTCAAAAATGCTCCCCCCGAAGGTTTGCCGATGGCAACATCGACAAGTATCTGCGGGCACTGTAGGATGCATTTATTCTGTGGCGGAGACTATCATGATCATCAAGACGTCTTGTGCTTTAGCTTTTACTCCCCTGTTGCTGACAGCCTGCGTGACCACCGGTGACGCACCGCCAGCTTCCAAAAGCGGCGCCGCAGCCCCTGTCATGACGAGCCCCGCAACCCAGACCGACACCATGCCCGCGCTGCCCGAACCGGTCGTGGACAGCAAGGCTGCCGCCACTGCGATACTCAATACCAGCTATACGATAGACGGCCTGATCCTGCCTACGGTGCGCGGCCAGCAATTGATACAGACCCGCAGCGACATGCGCCGCACCGATGCCGTGATGAACTTCGACAACCGCCTGATCAATGCCTTCGCCGGCGACAACCGTTCCGCCGACATCATCCGGCTGGACAAGAAGCTGGTCTGGACACTGAATCCCGCAAAAAGAACCTATAAAGAGTGTCCACTGGCAGGCTGCAGTACCGGCACCGGCAATGCGCCGGAAAAATCCAAACCCGAGCAAAAATCAAAACCGTCGGAACCCAGTTGCCCGCTCAGCCTGAAGAAAAATGAGTTGAAGGTGCTCGCCACCGGCGAACAGAAAAATATCAATGGCTTCAACACTGAACGCATACAACTGACATGGATTGTGGAACTGGAAGACAAGCAAAGCCGCCGCAACAGCAACCGTGTACAACTGGATCTGTGGACCACGCCGGAAAACAGCCAGATCAGGCAGGTACAGGCACTCAATGAAAGTTTTCAGAAGCGCTGGATGACTGCACTGGCAGTGCCGGAGCATCCTTTCAGCAAATATGTACCGCGCGAGGTAATGGGTTCTTTTGGCGGCCTGATGCGGGGTTTCAGCGCCAAGGATGCCAGGGCATTTGCAAGCTGGGGCGGCGAACTGAAAAAAGTACACGGCTATCCTATCGCCATGAACCTGTCGTGGACTGTCAGCGGCAACGCCTGCGGCGATGATAGCAATACAGCAAACAGCGCGACACAGCGAGCAAGCCTGCCGCCTACCAGCGTCAGCGGCGCCATCAGCAGCCTGCTGGGCGGCATGGTGGAAGACAAGGTAAAGGAAACCGCGAAGGCCGCAGCCGCAGGCGGCGCCTTGCTAAGTTATAACTATGAAGTCAAGACCATCGATATCAAACCAGTCAGCGACAGCGGCTTCAGCCCCGACCCTGCCTATCAGCGGGCGCAATAGAAACACGCACTAGTCCTTGGCCAGAATGCCGATTTTCCACCATGCGGGCAGCAAGGCCCGCACTTCCGGCCGCTTGAACCGGTCATCGATCAGATATACGTAGCCCTGATCGGATTGGGTGCGTATCACGCGTCCGGCCGCCTGCACCACTTTTTGCAGGCCAGGGAACAGATAGGTATAGTCATACCCCCTGCCAAAAATACTGTCCATGCGCTGCATGATCTGCTCATTGACCGGATTCAACTGCGGCAGGCCCAGTGTGGCGATGAAAGCGCCTATCAGGCGGCTGCCGGGCAGATCTATGCCCTCCGCAAAAGCCCCGCCCAGCACCGCAAAACCTATACCCTCGCTGCACTGCGTGAAACGCGCCAGGAATTCTTCGCGCGCCGCTTCCTCCATGCCGCGCGACTGCTGCCATTGCGGAATATCCGGGTAGCGCTCGGCGAATAGTGCCGCTACTTTTTGCAGGTAGTCAAAACTGCTGAAGAAAGCCAGGTAATTGCCAGCATGGCGCCGGTACTGCTGCGCCATCAGTTCGGTAATTGCCTGCAAGGATGCATCGCGATCCCGATAGCGGGTAGAAATAGCGGCCGCTATGTTCACTTCCAACTGATCCGCACGGAAAGGCGATTCCACGTTGATCCACGGCGTTTCTCCCGGCAAGCCCAGCATGTCGCTATAGTAGTCCCAGGGGCTCAGCGTGGCCGAAAACAGCACTGTGGAATGGGAATCCTGAAAACGGTGCTTCAGGAAAGGCGCGGGAACGATATTGCGTATGCACAGCAGCGCATTCTTGCGGTAGGCCGCGCCCGTGCCGGTATCGACATCCTTGATCACGTCAAACAAGGAATGTTCGCCGAAGGCTTCCGCCAATTGCGTGAACAGCAGCGCATCGAAATAGAAGTGCAACAGCTTGCTGTCCTGCCCCACTGCTGGATTGGTTTGCTGCGACGGTTCATTGATCAAATCAGAGGGCACATTATTTTCGGCGGCATCCACCACGCCGCTTACCATGAAGTCGCCGATGGCAGTCGTCGCCTGCTGCATTGCCTGCAAAAATTTTTCAGGAATTTCCGGGTACACCTGGTAACGGGCGCCCTGCTCCTTGTGCAAGGCATTCCATTGGCGGCTGACACGGTCCAGTGCTTTTTTCAAGACTGCCGGTGCGGTCCTGCGCATGATATTGAACTCGGCCTGATCGAGTTCGGCGCTATACATCTTGCGGCCACGCTCAACCAGGTTATGTGCCTCGTCAACCAGTACGCTGGCCTTCCACTGATAAACCTGCGTCATCGAATACAGCATCGCGCTGATGTCGAAATAATAGTTATAGTCACCCACGATCACATCTGCCCAGCGCGCCAGGTCCTGGCTCAGGTAATACGGACACACCTGATGCTGGCGGGCGATATCCCTGACAGCGCCCTGGTCCAGCATGCCGGCCACATCTGCCTGCGAAGAAGCTGCCTCGGGCTTCGCCCAGATGATCGCCGACTGTCGCGCCTGCGGCAACCTATCGTAAAAACCGCGCGCCAGCGGGCAGGAGTCGCCATGGCAAGCCTTGTCCGGATGTTCGCAAGCCTTGTCGCGCGCAACCAGCTCCAGCACTCGCAAAGGTGCAGCTATCTTGCCCGGCCTGGCTGCCTTCAACACATGCAAAGCATCCAGCGCCAGCCTGCGGCCCGGTGTCTTGGCGGACAGGAAGAAAATCTTGTCCAGCGCCTGTTTGGGCATTGCCCTCAGCAAGGGATAGAGCGTGCCTATGGTCTTGCCTATGCCTGTCGGCGCTTGCACCATCAGGCAGCGGCCTGTGCTGGCCGCCCTGTAGACGGTTTCGGCCAGATGGCGCTGGCCGGTGCGAAACTCCTGATGCGGAAACTCCAGCCCGTCCAGCGCCAGGTCACGCGCCGCTTTGTGCGCCAGCTCTTGCCCCGCCCAGGCCAGGAAAGCCTCGCACTGCTCTTCAAAATGGCGCTTCAACTCCACCGCAGAGTATGGCTCGGCCAGCACCGTTTCCTTCTGGCTGGCGATATCGAAGTAGACCAGCGCCAGGCTGAGCTCATCCAGACCCTCCAGCCCCATTTGCAGGCAGAGCAGATGACCATAAATTTTCACTTGCGCCCAATGCAAATGACGATGATTGGCGGGCATTTTCTTCAGGTCGCCGCGATAGGTCTTGATCTCTTCCAGTTGCCTTTTGGTCGGATCATAGCCGTCGGCGCGGCCACGCACAGTAAGTTGCTTGTAGTCGCCGCTAAGGCTCAGCTCAGTCAAATAACCGGCGGGCCTACGGGAAGTAACTGTCGCATGCCCGGCGATGCCTTCTTGCGCAGTCGGCGATGGCGTGAAGCGCAAATCCAGATCACCCAGCTTGGCAGTGAACTCGCACAAGGCCCTGACCGCGACCGCGTAGCGGGCAGGCTGAACCGGCGCCGGTGGAGATATTGGCTCAGTCAAGCGACTTCCTCTTCCGCCCACTGCACATAACAGACCGCAACCGGCATGTCGTTTGCGACGCAGTAATCCAGCCAGCGTATCTGATTATCTTGCAGGCGGTCGCCAGGCCCCTTGACCTCGATCAGTTGATAGCGGCGCTCCTGCGGCCAGAACTGGATCAGGTCCGGCAAGCCGGAGCGATTGACCTTGATATCTTGCAGCAGCCGCTCAAACCATTTCTTCAGATGCGCAGCCGGTATGCAGGCCAGGGCCTGCTCCAGCAATTCCTCCGTCAGACTGCCCCAGAACACAAAGGGCGACTGTATGCCGGCTTTTGCGATAAAACGCGCACGTATGGCCTGCTTGTATTGTCCCGACTCCAGTTGTGCCAGGCAGAGCGTAAATTCGGCTTCGCGCCGGTGATAAAAGTCGGCGCTATGCAAATCAGCCGGACCAGTATGATAGGGATGAAAAAATGCGCCGGGCAAAGGCAGGAAAATGGCATCCCAGCACAGCAGGCCAAACAAGGAATTGATCAGCGTATTTTCAACGTAATGCACCGCCGCGTCCGCATGCTGCTGTGCCAGATGTTCCCTGACCACGCCTTCCACATAGAAATCCGCTTGCGGCCTGGGCAGAAGCAGTTCCACATTGCTGAGCCTGATAGCTGCGGCTACCGGCAAGCGGGAATGCCCCAGCTTGCGCCGCAACCTGGGCAGCATGCGTGCTAGCTGCTGCTTTTCCGCTTCGCTTTCCGGTGCCTGTTGCGCGACATCCGCCAATTCAAACGCAGCGGTAAAATCTTCCAGCCGCTCCAGCACACGTATGCGGCGTGCCCGCGCCCCCGGGTAATTGCAGGACCGGTAAATCTCCAGCGCGGCAACCCAGTCCTGCAGCTTTTCATACTGCTGCCCTATCTGGAACAACAGCTTGGCACGCCGCCCCTCCAGCCAGGGATTATCCAGCGCAGAGCCGATATCTGCGATGATGCCGGGCAGCGCCTGCTCCAGATTGAAGCGTTCGCGGCATTGGTGCAGGTGCAGGTAGGTGTCCACGTCGGCGCGCGTGCGAAAACCGCACGAGGCCGCAGAAAACTCCACCTTTTCATATTTGTAGATACCCAGATCGGCCAGCACGAATTCCGACCAATCCTGGTAAAGATTGCCAAAGAACATCAGGCGCAAGCGGTTGCACAACTCCGCAATCTGCAGGTGATACACACAGTCATCGCATGCGGGATACCAGTCTTGCAGGCTGTGGGTCTGGTCGGCAAATTCGGCCTGCAGCATTTCCAGCTGGTCTGCCTTCTTTGCCGCCGCCACCGGCCCGGACAAGCCCAGTGCAGCCGCAATCTCATCCTTCTTCAGCAGCACGAACAGGTGCTCCAGATATAGCAGCGGCGCATCATCCACCCAGCCCGCCGCCACTAGCTCTGTTGCCGCCTTACGCGTATCGCCGATTTCCGTATAGTTCAATTTACTGGCGCGAAACAGCTCTCCCTTGCGCATGACCATTCTCACCAGAAGGGCCTGGGAAGCCCAGGGCATTTCAGCAAACCGGGAAATGAATTCACGCTCCTCCACTATCAGCAAATCATCGTAGCGCATACTGATCCAGTCCAGCACCATGCGGAAATTATCCAGATAGTAGTAAGGGTTTTCCAGCGTAGGGATCATGGATGGCAAGATTGCAATATTGCCTGATTTAAAACAGGCAAAGGCTTTGGGCTGCAGGGAAATGAGTTTAAGTCGGCAATTGACTGTATATGCGCACAGTATATCATCGTCTCAGTGGCAAGACTGATTTTCTGAAGCACCGCAGACAAAGCGAAGGCATGAAAAAAGCCGGCCGCCCCGAAGGCGGCCGGCTTGGAAATCTATTTAACTGCAGTTCAATTCAGATCAAAAACCCAGAGCCAGACCGGAGTTCCGGCGCGGATCGTTGGCCCCGTAAAACTTGTTTGCGCCGCGTGGCTTGCCGTCTGCGGTGGGTGCGCCCACCAGGATCGCGGCAATATGGTTGGCAGGTTGCGGTGCGCCCAGGTTATGCCCCATCGCGGTCAATATCTTGCGGGTATCCGGGCCGAGTGCATTGATTTCCACATTGGTCACATCCGGCAGCCATTGCTGGTGGAAGCGCGGCGCATCCACTGCTTCCTGGATATTCATGCCGTAGTCGATCACATTCATGATCGTCAGCGTCACTGCCGTGATAATGCGGCTGCCTCCCGGCGTGCCAACCACCATGAAGGGCTTGCCGTCTCGCGTGACGATGGTAGGCGCCATGGAACTCAGCGGCCGCTTGCCCGGCGCAACTGAATTGGCCTGCCCTTGCACCAGCCCATACATATTGGGCACTCCCACCTTGACGGTGAAATCATCCATCTCATCATTCATCAGTACGCCGGTAGTGGCTGCGGTAACCTTGGCGCCGAACCAGTCGTTCAGAGTATAGGTGACCGAGACAGCATTGCCATCCTTGTCAACGATGGAATAATGCGTGGTATTGCTGCCTTCATGCGGCGCCACGCCCGGCTTGATGTCCTTGGAAACACCGGCCTTGGCCGGATCAATAGCAGCACGCACTTTCGCCGCATAGCCCTTGTCCAGCAACCTGTCCAGAGGATTTTTCACGAAATCCGGATCACCCAGATAGCTATTGCGGTCAACATATGAATGCCGCATCGCCTCGATCTGGTAATGCACGCCCTGCGCCGAGCCATAACCGAGTTCCTTCAGTGGATAGGCTTCGACGATATTCAAAATCTCGCAAATCACCACGCCGCCAGAACTGGGTGGCGGCGCAGACACGATGTGGTAGCCGCGGTAGTCGCATTCCACCGGCGCCATTTCGCGCACCTTGTACTGATCCAGGTCCGCCTGTGTCAATATGCCCTTGCCTGCCTGGCTAGCTGCGACCAGCGCCTTGCCCACCGGCCCCTTATAGAAACCGTCAGCGCCATAGCGGCTGATCTGCAATAAAGTCTTGGCCAGGTCCTTTTGCGCCAGTACCTGCCCCGGTTTGAAAGGCTCGCCCTTGTTCAGGAAAATAGCAGCCGAAGGCGCATCCTGACGGAAGTCTTCGGTGGCGGTAGTCAGCATATCCACATCGCCCTCATCCAGTACGAAGCCGCCTTGCGCATAGGCCACGGCTGGCGCCATGACCATTTGACGCTTCATCGTGCCGTATTTGGCCAGCGCATACTCCATGCCTGCCACGCTGCCCGGCACACCGGAGGCAAGATAGCCTTTGCTGGACAAGCCTTTGATCACTTCTCCCTTGGCATCCAGATACATATTGGCCGTTGCCGCCAGCGGCGCCTTCTCGCGAAAATCGAGGAAAGTCTTGCGGCCGTCTGCCAGTTGTATGGTCATGAAACCGCCGCCGCCCAGATTGCCGGCCGCCGGATAGACAACCGCCAGCGCATAACCAACGGCGACTGCCGCATCAATCGCATTGCCGCCCTTTTTCAGGATATCGACGCCCACCTTGGTGGCGAGATGCTGGGCGGTGACGACCATCCCGTGTTCAGCCGCAACCGGCGCTTGCGAAGCGGCATGCGCAGTGCAGGAAACGGCGATTGCAATGGAAAATGCGAGACTTTGCCGTATCAGGGAAACTTGCATGTTGGGCTCCTCCAAACAGAGATATATCTTATCGGTATGAATATCTTATTATCAAAAACACCAGTCCGTGCAGGTATTTTGTTTCAAGCCATTACAGAGAAAAATCAGTCCCGCCACACCTGCTGTGCGACCCGCAGCATGTTGCCGCCGAGGACCAGTGCCGCCTGCTCGCGGTTCATGCCGACCTTTTCCAGCGCGGCGGGCAGCAGCTTCCATGTGTCCACCGGGGTAAACGAAGGTGGCTTGTCCTGGTCATAACCGGCCGAGGCCGGCCACCAGTAGCCTGGGTCAAAATCACCTGCAGGCGTGTCGTCCAAACCTTCTTCGCGGAAGCAGATATCCAGGCCTATCCCTGCATGCTCAATGCCCACCAGATCGGTAATATAGGCAGCGTGGCGGGCCACATCGTCTGCGTTAGGGTAGTCACTGCCAAGAAAAAAGGACAGCCCGGATAGGCAGACGACGCCGCCGGTTGCGGCGCAGGCGCGTATCTGTTCATCTGTGATATTGCGCCCGTGCCCAGCCAAGGACAAAGGATTGGCGTGGCTGAAAATAACCGGCTTGCTGGACGCCTGCATGATATCAAGGCTGCAGCGCCGTCCAGTATGGGAGCAATCCATCAGCATGCCTGCCTCGTTCACCGCCTGCACCATGCGCCACCCCAATGCAGTCAGGCCGCGCTCCACGTCGTGGCAGCCGTCTGCCACATTGTTATTGCGGTTATAGGCAAAGTGAATCTGCCGTACGCCAAGCTGGTGATACAGGCCCACCATCTCGGGCTGGTCCATCAAGGGCATGGCACCTTCCAGGTCAAAGCCTATGGCGATCTTGCCATCCGCTGCAGCCTGCCGGATATCGGCAATACGGGAAGCTAGCACATAGCGTTCCGGCTGCGCCGCAATCGTTGCCCGAAAGCCGGCAATCACCGCCATCACCTGCGGCACCGGGTTCATGTCTGCACCGACATTGATAGAGACATAGTTCACGCCTGCCGCATGCAAGGCGGCAATGGGTCCAAAACTGGCTTGCGGGTGTATAGGCAGACAGGCGTGTGCGTCCCAATGGATCATGTTTCAAACTCTCGGTGAAGGGAATAAGTCGTCGTTCGACTATAGCTTATTCCATAAACGCCAGCCATGGACGGTCTAGGTTTTTTTGCTCCCAGCCTTGGTGCCACCCTGGATACTCAGCACGCCATCTTTGTAGCTGAGTACCTGTCCGCCGACCTGCATGCCGGCTTCCAGCTTACCCTTCTCCGCCTTGGCCTGGTCGGTGGAAAACTGCGTGACATGATAATTGCGTACATCCCGCAGAATTTTTTTCTTGCCGGCGGGCGCGGGTTTCACATCCTTTTTGCCGAAAATCATCGTCATCCCTGGTCGTGGTCATTCCGGCGTAGATGCGCCTGAAGCCACTAATTACAAGCATTGAATAAAAAAGCCGGCTCCGTCAAGGAACCGGCTCTTGCGGGAAGCTGAAAAATTAGACGACCTTGTTCGGCGTTTTGTCCGAAGTGCCGCGCTCCAAGGCTGCCGCTACGCCGGCGCCGTAGGCAGGATCGGCCTTGGTGCAATTGGAGATATGGCGCTGCTGGATTTCTTTGGAAGCATCCCCGATGGAGCGCGCGGTATTGTCAAACAGGGTCTGCTGCTGGGCCTTGGTCATCAGGCGGAACAGATTGCCGGGCTGTGAATAATAGTCGTCATCCACCCTGTGGTTCCAGTGGTCTGCGGCGCCTTCTATCGCCAGCGGCGGCTCCGCATAGTCCGGCTGCTCCTGCCATTTTCCATAACTATTGGGCTCATAGCCCAGAGTGCCGCCATGATTGGCGTCCACCCGCATGGCGCCGTCGCGGTGATAGCTATTGACTGGGCATTTAGGCGCATTGACCGGAATCTGGTGATGGTTCACCCCCAAGCGGTAGCGCTGCGCATCGCCGTATGAAAACAGGCGTGACTGCAGCATCTTGTCCGGCGAAAAGCTGATGCCGGGCACCACATTGGCGGGAGAAAAGGCCACTTGCTCGACTTCGGCGAAGTAATTTTCCGGATTGCGGTTCAGCTCAAAATGGCCCACTTCGATCAGCGGATAATCCTTGTGTGGCCAGACCTTGGTCAGGTCGAAAGGGTTCAGGTGGTAGCTACCGGCTTCTTTTTCCGGCATGACCTGGATGAACATGGTCCAGCGCGGGAAATCCTTGTTTTCTATGCTGTCGAAGAGGTCGCGCTGCGCGCTCTCGCGATCACGCCCTACCAGCTCGGTCGCCTCGGCATCGCTGAGGTTTTGTATGCCCTGCTCGGTACGGAAATGGAATTTGACCCAGAAGCGCTCATTTTTGGGGCTGATGAAGCTGAAGGTATGGCTGCCGAAGCCATGCATATGGCGATACGAGCGCGGTATGCCCCGGTCGCTCATCACGATGGTGACCTGGTGCAGCGCTTCCGGCAGATTGGTCCAGAAATCCCAGTTGTTGTTAGCGCTGCGCAGATTGGTCTTGGGATCGCGCTTGACGGCGTGGTTCAAGTCAGGAAACTTGAGCGGATCGCGCAAAAAGAAGACCGGCGTATTATTGCCGACCAGATCCCAGTTGCCCTCTTCTGTATAGAATTTCATGGCGAAGCCGCGGATATCGCGCTCGGCATCGGCAGCGCCACGCTCCCCGGCCACAGTGGAAAAGCGCACTATCATTTCGGTCTTCTTGCCTACCTGCGCAAACAGCTTGGCCTTGGTGTACTTTGTGATGTCATGCGTGACGGTGAAAGTGCCATAGGCCGCAGAGCCCTTGGCGTGCATGCGGCGCTCAGGGATCACTTCCCTGTCGAAGTGCGCCAGTTTTTCAAGATGCCATACATCCTGCAACAAAGCCGGCCCCCTTGGGCCTGCTGTCTGGGTATTCTGGTTGTCGACGACCGGCGCGCCCGCCGCAGTAGTAAGTTTGTTCATCATTCATCCTTTTACGAGAGAAATCAGATTACGGGCTGTTTTGACAGCAGCTAAAACCGGTCCCCACCACCAAAACACCCCACCCCAGATCTGCGCCTGCGCGTAGCATTGCACCGCATTCCGTCAGGCATCTGCAGGCCCCATCACCGGCGCGAGCAAACGCATGGAAATGGGCAGCACCCATTATGCTTGATTTTTCTACAATGCACAGAACGGCCGGCTACTAGCTGCAGGCACAAATTACCTTGGGGAAATAATATTTTTATGCCGATCCGCGCTGAATAAATCGCTATCGGCGATAATGGAGGCTTGCGGTAATTTAATACCCTTAATACCCGCTCTACACCCGATTAATATCCGACTAATACTCGGTTCAATACCAGGCGAAGCAGCGAATTTTGCTCAGAGCGAGAAAAAAAGCTGGTTTCGTCATTCATTTTGGAAATAAAGTATTTTGAGCACAAGAACTAAGCGCTGGAACGGCAAGATCGACACCTTTACACCGGATTACCTGAAAAACGTCGTTGAAAAAATGACAGATTACGGCGACCGCGTGCAATTCGCGCTGACCGGCACCGGCATAGGCCCCAACTACCAGACCATCAACGCTGCCGACAAGCGCATGACCTTCGACAGCAGCAACCGCCTGGTCCATCCAAAGGAAGACGAGTTCAGCGTCGGCAATGTGTCTGGCATCTTCACGCTGGACCAGATCAAGATGGTCATCGCCGGTGGCGTCGTCAAGACCAGCAGCGGCACCCGCGTCACCCGCTCCAGCAGTGGCGCTACCCGTAACACAACCGCTGCGGTCAAGGCGCAAGACCTGATTGACGCGGCAAAGTACGACTACTTCAAGAACAACCGCCAGACATTGCCGCCAACAATAGGCGAGCATTCTGCAGAAATCACCGGCCTGATGAAAAAAGGCATGTCGGCAGAAGATGCATTTGCAGATGTCGTGAAACGCTATTTCTGATTGTTTCAGGCAAAAACACAAAAGCGGGCAATTTGCCCGCTTTTTTTTTGCTTGATGGAGAACGGAGCCTGATGCGCCGCCAGCAAAGGCATCAGTATGCGTTCATGCAGGGGCTGCCAGTTTCAGCAGGCTGAGGTAGCCGCTTTGAATTTCCATGTCCTTGACGGCGCCGCTGGCCTGCAGCAAGCGGTGCGCCCGGGGCAGGCTCCAGCAAGGCAGGCTGGTGAACATATGGTGCTCGCAGTGGTAATTGACCCAGTAAGGCGCAATCAGTATGCGTTCCAGCATATTTGCGTGCGTAGTGCGCGCCTGCCGCAAGGGATGGACTTCATTCTGCGCCACCAGGGCGTGCTCGGCAATATTGCGTATGCGTGATATCAGCGGCAACCAGGTCATCATCGGCAAAAGCCACATGCTCACCCAGACCCACCACCAGCCCGCCGCTGCAAACAGCAGGAAGGCCAGACCATTGCCAAGCAAAAAGCGCAGGTCTTTGGCAAGCTCCTGGCAAAACAGCTTCACAGCCGACTCCCCCTCTTTCCGAACCCGGATTCTTTGCGCGATATGCCCGAAGCGCTGCTTGACGAAGGTCTGCCCGCTAAGGTCTCGTATGACCTTGCGCCACAGCGAGGCCCGGGTGATAGGAAAAGGCGCCGACAGTACCAAATCAGGATCCTCGGACTGTTGCACATAGCGATGATGCTGCAAATGGTAAGGCCGGTACAGGCCCAGCGTATAAGAACAAAACCAGTTTGCTACCCAGTCGTTGATCTTGCGGTTGGAATGCAGCCCCGCATGCGCCGCGTCATGCATCAGGATGAACAGACCCAACTGCCGGGTGCCGACCACCAGCACTGCCAGCGGAATCAGCAGCGGCCACAATGCGCCGGCCAGCATGGCCAGGCCTATCACCAGCCAGCAATGCACCACCAGCAATATGCCTTTCCAGGATGAGCGCGCGGTGAGCCGCGACCATTCTTCTGCGGTAAAAAATTCGTCGGGCCTGGCGCGAGGTGCAACTGCCATGTTTGCTTCTCCTGCGGTTTGCCTGTGCCCCTGCTAATTAGCGGCTGATGGGCGGCTGATGAATACGGTTAAATGAACTAATCAATGCCGATCATAACGTATCTCGCCGACAATTTATTGCGCTGTGCAACATGGCAAGAGCAAGCCGAAACTACGGGATGGCTGGCGAGGATGCTGGGATAACAGTGTGGCAAACTGGGAATAGAAACCTTGTATCGCCTGTTCAGCAGCAAAGCAGGCAATATCAGTCAAACGCCAGGACGCGATCCCCTTCGCCCGGCTTGCAGCCATCGGCCACAGGCGTCCAGCCGCGATGCACGACAATTTGCCGCTCGTCATGGCACACTTCGATACGCTCGCTATCAGGAACCCGCTGCCGCACAAAGGCTTCCACCGTCGAGGGCAGGCTCACCTTGAGTTTCATCGCGCGGCGGTCCTCTTCCGGATGATCGCCGAGATGCACCAGGGGCACGAACATCGACGCAAACATCACAGCATGGGAGCCAACATCCACCGGCTCGGGGGCATAATTGGCCTCTTGCAGCCAGTGCTGGGCTTGCGTTCGCAGATCATCTGCATCGGCCAATCCCCCCCAGGCCACGGCCAGCATTTCCATCACCCACTGGTTGCAGTTCTGGTAGCGCGTACTGAATGGGTAAGCATTGGCACTGTAGTTCACCGCCAGCAGATGCTGGACAACCGGGGTGTCCAGCACCGCGCGGCGCAGTGAATTTGCCTCGCTGGCAGGCAGGCTCACGATGGACACATAGGCAAGCGAAGTGTCGTCGATGCCTGTAACAAAACCGGGGATGCCCTGATCGTAGATGCGCGGGCCCTCTTCACTGCAGGCATAGTACAGTTGCCGGGCCGACCACGCGCCCTGGTCGTCACGCCAGCTAACGGCAGCGTGCGAATAACGCAGTTGAAAACGCGACAGGTCCAGCCCTGAACGGCTAATGAGTGCCGAACTATCGCCCAGTGCATTGAGCTCTGCGCGAACTACGGCGGCAAATTGCAGCGACCGGTCTTGCTGGCCGGCCGTCAGTTGCTGCGTGCGATCGCAAAAAGCCGACGAGGCGGATGTACCGGATGAGCTCGATTGCGCCTGGGCGGCAACGGCCAGGAGCAAGCTTGCAAGTATAAATGTACAGCCAACCCTCACAGGCTCACCGGACGGGCGGCAAGGTCGTTATACCATTCATCCTTGAGCACCAGATAGAAAGCTTCCCTGGTGTCGCTGCGTGCAAACTCAAAACCATACACGCGATTGCGTGCATGCACCAGATCGCCGCGGCCCAGCCCCTGCTTATCGAAAACGGCCTGCGGCAAGTCCAGCACTATCTGCTGGCGCGACTCGTCGGCCTGCATGGTAAGGCGGGTAATGCCGGCGCGATCCGGGGCTTTTGCCATTTCAATGATGCGGTAGTCGCCATCGGCTGTCTTATCGTGCCCGGTCGAACTATTGCTTGATCCGCGGAAGGAATCGGAGATACTGCCGCTGGAAGCCGATCCCGCACTGGAGGCAGACGATGCAAAGCTTTCGGCATGGGCATGCAAAGCCATGCCCACGGCTGCAGCGAGAAAGGTAGCGCGAAAAATCAAAGGTAAGCCCATCGAATGCTCCCGGGGTGTGAGAAATATGTGAAAAATAAGTGATACAGGAATGAAGCCTAAAGCGACCCGCCTTTGCAATCGACTACCTTCCCGCCGGTGAGCTTGCTGCCGCACACGGAATTTAGCAAGGCTCTGCTGACAAATATACCATCCTGATAATGTTTTTGAGGCGGCAAATACAGCCTGTAACAATTTTCCGGCAGACAAACGGAACGCCAGCGATCTGCAAAAAAAAAGCGTGTCCGCAGCCCCTCGCGAACACGCCAAGCCTCAACTTTCAGAATGTAGATACTTATCTGACTCCCGGTACTGCATTAGCTGCTCTCAGGGACTGTGCCAGCTCGCCTGCCTTGACCGAACTCATCAGTGACATCAGCGTCGAAAAAGCATTCGATTCATTGCCGCCGCCCATCTGTATCTGCGGCACCAGCGGGGTCTTCGATGCCTCGAACGATTCTGCCAGGCGCAGCATCACTGTTTGCATCAGCTGCTTGTCCGCGCCTTCGCCTTCCATCGCCTCAGACTTGGCCTTGATCGCTGCCGCTTCCGCCTCGCCCACCGACTTGATCGCAGATGCGCGGCCGGCGCCCTCCATTTCCTGCTTGAACTTCTCGGCCTGCGCCAGCGATTCTATTTCCTGGCGTTTTTTCTCGGCCGCTTTTACGCTGGCAGAACCCTGGTTTTCCTTGATCGAGATATCGACCAGCGAGCCGGTCAGTTCTTTCTGTTTCGCTGCGCGCTGTTCGGCTTCGTTCAGCTCGCGCTCCTTGTCGGCAGCAATCTGTTTCTGCGCAAAGGTTTCCACCTGCTCACGGGCGATCTGGCGATCACGCAACTGGGCCATGATGCTTTCTATCTTGGTATCGCCTGCCTGCGGCTTGGGCGTACCGATCAACACCTCCTGAAATTCCAGCGAATAGGCCTGGAAGCGCTCCCGCATGTCTTCCGACGCATTGTTCTGCAACTCGCTGCGCGACTGTATCAACTCAATGAAAGTTTTGGTCTGCGACACGTTCTTAAAGTAAGACGACACCATAGGGTCCAGGGTCTGCTCCACCAGTTGGCCGACGTTGCCAAAGCGCTGCACCACCATCGGCGCCTTGCGGTAGTCGATATGCACGACCACGGACAAAGGCAGATTGGGTTCAAACGCATCCTTGGTGATCAAGGTGATCTCGCGCAAATTCTTGTCAAAGCTGGAACCACTCTCCCCCGATTTCCACATCAGCACGAAGTTGGTTGTCGGTACCAGTTCTATCTTGCCGGCATAGGTATTGAATGCATATTTACCGGGCATCAAAGGATCGCGCCAGACGCCGCGGCAACCGGATTGGACCAGTTCGCCATGACTATATTCATTGCCGGACAAGTCATCGCCCTTGCGGCCGGTGTACGACACGACCACACCGACATAACCGACCGGGATGATGGTCTTGCGGATAAATTCCACGGTTGCAAACAGGCGATTGATGTAATAAGTGCCCTCCACAAGCACGCGCTCCTGGCGGCCGCGGCGGCCACCGGCAGCGATGAATTTTTCAGGTTCCTGGAAAGAGTTATGCGTGTCACCCACATCCGGCGCCAGCAATTCATCCTTCAACAGGCCGGGGCCATCCTGCACCGTCACCACCGCCAACTGATCGGAATCGTGGCTGCCGGTCACCTCCTTGATCACCACGGGGGTGAAGGCATTGCGCTCATCCAGAACGCCACGCATCTTCTCGTAGTACAGCTTCTCTTGCGCATCCAGAGACAGGGAATAAGTCGCTTCATCCGTCATCACGACAAACAAGGCCGGGTTGATGATATGGGTACCTTCGCGCAAAATCTTGCGTTGCGGTCCCTTCTGGCCGGCACCTTCAATAAAGGCGCGCACATCGCGGAAGTCACTGACTTTGGAGTTATCTGCCAGCGTCTGGCCGGCAGGCAAATCTATGCCGTCACGCGCAAATACATAGGCGACCTTGCCCTGCGTGACCGATACCATGGGATGAATATGCACACGATACTGGAACGGTGCAAAAAAATGAAAACCGCCACGGCGCAATTCAGGCTGAAAACCCGCCTCGCCGTTCAAGGCCAGCAGACCACTTTGCACTGAACCGCTGCCGCTCCAGAGCTTTTCAACGACGCCTACCCTGTCGTTGGGAATGTAGCGCACCATGCGCGACGCATACAGGAAAAACACCAGTACGATAAACAGAACGACTGAGAGGATCACACCACTCGAAAAGGGGACTAACATGATTTCCTTCTTATAAGAATAATAAGGATTTCAGTGTAGTCCGTTCCATGAAGGAAACTACGGTGATCGGTCAGCGAAATTACCGCAGTGCAGAAACGGGGAAAATCTAAGAAGAAGAAGAAGAAGAAGAAGAAGAAGAAGAAGAAGAAGAAGAAGAAGAAGAAGAAGAAGTAGTAGTAGGCCAGCCCGCAGTTGCTGCGCGGCGCAGCATGGACTTGACGATCAGCCTATGAAAAGGACTGATAATGAATAAGTAGGTGCGCCCCAAAAGATTATGGCAATGTACTACCGTGGATAAAGTCAGATACGTCGAATCGCCCGATGATGTATTCCTCACCTGAAGCAGCAGCGATAGCCTGAAATCCAGGTGCTTGTCATCTTCGCCCAGCACGATTTCATTCGCGCTGCTTTCATAAATCCGGAATATATAGATGCGCTTGTTGCGCGAGGAACTATCCGCACCCTGCAGTTGCCCTGAGGTCTTGATACCAAATGCCGCCACCAGAATATCGCGCAGCCGCATCAAAGCCCGCATCCAGTC
Source organism: Parundibacterium terreum (assembly GCF_014636315.1). Classification (GTDB taxonomy): domain Bacteria; phylum Pseudomonadota; class Gammaproteobacteria; order Burkholderiales; family Burkholderiaceae_D; genus Undibacterium; species Undibacterium terreum. The sequence continues at coordinate 719,459 of NZ_BMED01000001.1, forward strand.
CGCTTGGCCAGCCAGGACATGGCGCGCAAGCAATTCGGGGTCTTTGATACTATTTGCGGGCAGGCGAATTTCGTATGCGTCAGCCAGGTCCGTCTTGGCATAAAATGTCGATATCCGCGACTCTTCAGGTACAGCGACAGATATCACGGATGGCTGTTCACTTCGCATCATACTCCTCGGTTTTCAGGCTCACTGCGGACGCCAGCTTGGCCAGAAAGCGCCCCATGTGCGGGTCACTGCGCTCCAAAGGAACTTCTGAGAACGGAAACCACTTTACCGAATTGAACTCCAACTCATCCGGCCTCAGGTTCTGCTGACGGCTTGCACGCACAACATACCATAGCGATACATCGGTGTGGCCCGCGGTCAAGCCCACCGTTTCTGTGTTGGTGATCATCACTGGCGCAGCAATCGCATGCGGGCTTTCAAAACCCAGCTCTTCCTGCAATTCACGCTGCACGGTCACGCGTGGATGCTCCCCCGGTTCCACATGGCCGCCCGACGGCAGCCACAGCCGCGCATTGCGATGGTCCACCAGCAAGATATGCGCGTCATCGACAACCGCAAAGTACGAGACCAGATGCCTCGGCGGCGTAGCCGGCTTGGCCAGCCGGCATAGCTCCACCACGGAATCCACCCAGGCCAGCGCATCCTCAATATGCGCCTGCTCAAGACTGTCCAGCGGCTTTATCTGCGCGATTTCAGCGCGTATCTGCTGCCGGATACGCGCACCACTACTTACGCCATCAGAGTTGGGAGCCGACATCTGCCCTCGCCTTGAATGCCGGCGCCCGGCGATGCCTGGTAGCCTGCTCAAACGCATAGGCCAGCTTGATCAAAGTGGCTTCGGCGTAAGCACCTGCGACGAATGACACGCCGACAGGCAATCCGGCAACGAAACCGGCCGGTACCGTGATATGCGGATAACCCGCCACCGCGGCCGGTGAAGAAAAACCGTCGCCGGAATGATCGCCGTTCACATAATCAGTCAGCCAGGCCGGGCCTCCGGTCAGCGCAAACAAGGCGTCCAGCTTGTTATCGGCGATAACCTTGTCCAAACCTTCCGCGCGGGAGTATTTGTGGTTGTTGGCAAGTGCGTCCAGATATTCCTTGCTATCCAGCCCGCCCTTGGCTTCCGCACGGATGAATAACTCCTGGTCAAAGTAAGGCATCTCCTTGTCGCGATGCTTTTCATTGAAGGCAATCACATCCTTCAGTGTCTGCACCGGCGCGCCCGTGCCGAATTCGGCCAGGTAGCGATTCAGATCCGCCTTCAGCTCATACAGCAGCACTTCCAGCTCGGAATCGCCGTACTTGTTCATGTTGGGCACTTCCACGTCGATCAGGATCGCGCCCTTGGCCTTCATGACCTCCAGCGCAGCATCAACAGCGGGCTGCAAGCGCAGGTTGCCGCCCATTGCATTGCGAGCGACGCCTATGCGCGCGCCCTTGAGTCCATCCGCATCCAGAAACTTGCTGTAGTCGGCCGCCTTGCCTGAGCTGCCGGCTGTTGCTGCGTCGCGCTGGTCCACGCCTGCCATCGCAGTCAGCATCAACGCGGCATCGGTCACAGTGCGCGTCATCGGTCCTGCCGTATCCTGCGAATGCGCAATCGGGATAATGCCGTCACGGCTGACCAAACCCAGTGTAGGCTTGATGCCGACCAGGCCGCAGATGGATGCCGGCGACGTAATGGACCCATCTGTTTCGGTACCTACGGCGATTGCAGCAAGGCTGGCAGCGATTGCCGCGCCGGAACCGGAACTGGAGCCGCTGGTATTGCGGTCCAGTGCATAGGGATTTTTGGTCTGGCCACCACGCGCGCTCCAGCCGGAAGTGGACCGTGTGGAACGGATATTGGCCCACTCGCTGAGATTGGTCTTGCCAAGGATAACGGCGCCGGCTTCACGCAGCCGGCTTACCAGGAAAGCATCGCGTGGCGCCTTGGCACCGACCAGGGCCAGCGAACCGGCGGTGGTCTGCATCTTGTCGGCCGTGGCGATATTGTCTTTCAATAGTACAGGTATGCCATGCAAAGGACCACGCGGCCCCTTGGCCTTGCGCTCCTTGTCCAACGCATCGGCTATGGAAAGTGCATCGGGATTGAGTTCGATGATGGAGTTGATATGCGGCCCGGCACGGTCGATGGATTTGATGCGTGCCAGATACTGCGTGACCAGCGCTTTTGATGTCAGCTTGCCGGCGCTCATCGCGGCCTGCAGATCGCTCACGCTGGCCTCCACTATTGATGCTGCCTTAGCCGCCTCAGCTGCATTAACCGGCATTGCCAGCGCCTCCCCGGCGACCACCCCACCCGCGCCTGCCGCACCGGCAATCGCGCCCAACTTCATGAAATCCCGACGATCCATTCATTCACTCCTGTTAGTCAAACAAATCCATGTCCGCCGGGGAGTATAGCAGAGGCCATAGTCATCCTGACAGCAGGAGGCAGCCGCCAGTTGGCGAATTGGATGGATTTGTTTCAGCAAATTGTGCGGGATCGCAAATTTGGGGGAAATGATGAATTCCCGCTTTAAGAATAGGAAGAGAATTGCCTGAAAAGGCCGAAAAATATCTGTCTGCGTAACGCGGCTTGAGCTCACATGGAAAAGAGCGCGGCACCCTTCTCATCAAACACAGAGATACAGCGAATGCCATTTTCTTTCATCAGTTGATTAAAGCCGTTGGCGCTGCTGGTACTAGTGCTAGTGATGAGGGGTGCAGGCTCATGCGGTCTCAGCTTGTGAACAACGATCGCCAGCACATCCGCCTCCGCCGGCCTTTGTGCGAGCTGCACATCAAACTCTAAGGGATCGGGAACATGGTCCAGCCTGAACTCTATTCGGTATAGCATAGCAAACGCTCCTCATGCCGATGCAGAACTATAGCTCAGGCCGGGGGCGGCGGCTACCCTGAAACTATTCGGCAACTATTCAGCAGCTATTTCATCGCTTGCAGGATAGATTCCAGCCTGTCCGGCGTGCCGTCCAGCCGCACCAGAACAGGATATTTCAAGCCTTCATGATAATCCAGACGCACAGTACGATAGCGGTCGCCGTTCTTGATGATCAGTTCTATCGCCTCCTTGCTGCCCTTCGCTTCGCTAATGGCAGATTTCAGCAGCTCCGGCTTGTAGCTGCGGCCATTGACGGCCAGCAGGTTGGCGCCGGAAGCGATGCCGGCCTTGAAGGCGATGCCGTCCCAGATCACATTTTCCAGCTTGTTTTCCTTATTCACGGAAAAACCCAGCGAATAGCTGAAATCGCTGGTCTTGCTCCTGTCTTCCACTCCCTTCAGGTATTCCGACGGCTTCTCGGCATAGGCCAGTTTCCAGCCCGAGCGCTTTAGTCCGTCCAGAGGTGCGCCGGGGCCGTTGCCGTCCAGCCGGGCACGCAGGAAAGCCGCCCAGTCAAAGCTTTGAACTCCATTCAGAGTCTGCACCAGTTGCTCAAAGGTGTAGGTTGCCGGAACATGGCTACCGTTTTCTATGCCAAAAAAAGCGCGGGCAAAATCATTCAGCGAGCGCTTGTCGTTGGATAGCTCGCGGAGCTTGCTATCCACATCCAGCCAGACCAGCAAGCCTTCCGAATAAAAATCCCGCGACCTCTGCCAGGACGGCCAGCTTTGATAAGCCCGGCCATTAAGCGAAGGCTCGTTGGTCGTATCCTGCAGCGAACGCCAGCTGCGGCCATTGCGCTGATCCAGCGTGGCAGCTGTGGCGGCGATCGCATCGCGCACTTGCGGCAGGCTCATCAAGCCGGAACGGGCCGCCAGCACATAGCCCCAATACTGGGTCTGCCCCTCATAGACCCAGAGCAAACTGTCTTGCATGGGTACGTTGAAGTTGGGGGTGGCCAGATCTGCCGGACGGCGGAATTTGCCATTCCATGAATGCGTGTACTCATGCGCCAGCAAATCGCGCCCCACCTGCGACTTGCTCCAGTCATTGAAATATCCGGGCCTGACGCCGTTCTCGCTGGACTGATGATGTTCCAGGCCTATGCCGCTGAATTCATCGCTCAGCGCAAGCAGGAAATCATAGCGTTTATAGTGCTGGGAACCGAATAATTTATAGGCCTGCTTCACCAGCGCTTTGTGCGCATCGATCTGTTCAGGTTTTGCATCCAGGTTTTCCGGCCTGTCGGCCACCAGGTTCAGGTACACCGGCACCTTGGCGCCAGGGTCCAGGTCTATGCGCCTGAAATACTTGCCGGCAAAGACAGGAGAATCGACAAGATCGTCAAAATTGATGGTTTTTAAGCGCACCTCGCCGCCCTTTTGCTCGGCCTGGTCCAGCGCCGTTCCCAATTGCCAGCCCTGCGGCAAAGTCAGGTTGGCCTGCACCGTGATATTGCGCGCAAAATATCCCGCCGGATACAGCGCGACGGTGTTCCATTGGACACCAACGATTTCATTCGTGGAAGTGATGCGCCCCTGTTCCTTTTCCAGCGGCGACAAAAACTGGAACTCCGCCTCCAGCACACTGACGCCAGCCGGAATCTCCACATGGAAGGCATTGATGTCTACCGTATCCCTTTGCCACTCCAGGCTGCGGCCATTGCCGGACAGCTTAAGGCCCGCCATTTTATTCAAGGGGCCGGTAGGTGCATGCGTTCCTGGCAGCCATTTTGGATAGAGCAAAGTCAGCTTACCGGGTTTGACCGGGATGCTTTCCCGCACCTGGAAAATTTTTTGGTCCAGATTTGTCGCATCCACCTTCAGCACTATCGTGCCGGGGTACACCTGATCTACTGGCTCCGGGATCGTGTAAGCCGATGCGGATACCGAAATGGCAAGGCTCAGTGTCGCCGATACGGCAAGGCAAACAGAGGAAAGGCGCAGCGCGGGCGAGCGTGTCGCCGACAAGGAGTGTCTCATGGAATATGTTTTTTCAGGTTGGATAAAACTGAACCGGGCCAACTTGGACCGATAAGCCAACCGGGTTAGGTTGGCTTATGGAAATTAATTATATCGCAATCATCTCGTTCACATTGGCAGACAAAACCTGGGGCTACGCTGTACCGCCCTTGCACGACTGCGCTAGCGACCCCTCAACGGATCCAGCAAGGAACGCAGGTTGTTATGGTCCAGCTCATACATCAACGCAAGTAAGGCCCCCAACTCTCCCTTGGGAAAGCCTTCACGCGCGAACCAGCCAAGATAATGCCCAGGCAGGTCAGCCAGTACGCGATCCTTGTATTTGCCATAAGGCATGGTGCGAGTGAGCAGCAATTGCAGGTGTTCCGGATTCATTGTTGCATGGACCTTCATCGGTGTTTAAAGCGGACGCGCAACCGGCTCGCAAAAAAACAGCAAGCGGTTCACGCATCAATCTGGATGTGGGGAGCATAAAAGGAGCAAACCAGTTCAGCCCGAAGCATATATCCGGAAGGTAAAACAAGGCTAGCGGTAAGCAAGCTATAAGCAAGGACGCGCCACAAATACGTGGCGGAGCATCCATAGCGCATGCAAATGCGCTGGAACTAGCCTCAGACTATGTATCGCAATGTATCTGACACATCTCCCATCTTTACGGTTTTTGTTTTGAGATCCTCTTTTTCAAAATTATTAAAAAGTGTTAATTTTCATCACTTTTTACGTACTTTTTTGGGGAAAACGCGTCCAAAACAGGGCAAAAGTGTTGTTTTAATTTGCAAGCCCATGCCAATTATTGACAGTCGCATCGCTTGAATGGTCATATGCTTGTCATGAAATTGTTACAGTTGAATACAAAAATAATGAATTCTGTTACTCAACATTACATTTCATAGGGAAAGCCACAAGCGTCGCTAAATGCCTCAAACGACAAGAGCCAGGGATATCCACACCGAGGCCCACGTTTTTGACATTTAGACTTTTTCACATTTTTCAATACAGGAATTGGCATGTTCAAAAAGACAATTTTGTCTCGATCACTACACCTGATGTTCACAGGCGGCGTGGCAGTTGGCATTGGTTTTGCGACACAAGCAGCGTTGGCACAATCCGCCGACGGCGTTCAGCGCGTTGAGATTACCGGTTCCAACATCAAGCGGGCACAATCGGAAACGGCGTCGCCGGTACAAGTGATTACCCGCGCAGACCTGGATAAATCGGGCAAATCAACCGTTGCAGAGTATCTGCAAACCCTGACAGCAGACGGTGCGGGCTCCCTGCCAACCGGCTTCGGCAATGGTTTTGCAGCAGGCTCCACCGCGATCTCCTTGCGCGGCCTGGGTGCGACATCGACACTGGTACTGCTTAATGGACGCCGCATGGCCTCCTTCGGCCGCGCGGACGATGGACAAAAAACCTTCACCGACATCAGTACCATCCCTATGGAACTGGTGGAACGTATTGAAATCTTGAAAGACGGCGCCTCTTCCGTGTATGGAGCGGATGCGATCGCCGGTGTGGTCAACATCATCCTGACCAAGGATTTCGTTGGTACCGTCATCAAAGGCAACGTGGGCACTTCCCGCTATAGCGACGACAATCAGAAAAAAGTTTCGCTGACCTACGGTTTCGGCAAGCTGGATCAAGACCGCTACAACGTGATCCTGAATGCTGAGTACTCGAAGAGCGACGAATTGCTGAACAAGGACCGCGCCGACCGCGCCTATATCGGTCACGGCGACTTGCGTCCATGGGGCTATCCGCTGGCGACGCAGTTTGCCTCCGGCTACATCACCGGCAATAATGCCGCTGCCGCCAGCCCGGCCGGCGCAATCCGCAATCCGACCACTCTGGACTACGTCACACTGCCAGGCTGCTCCACCTTGTCCACCGCGTCACCGCAAGATCCAAAAGGCGGCTGCCTGTGGTATCAGGATCAGTTCCGTTCCATGCAGCCAAAGATCGAATCGACCAACCTGTTCGGCCGCGGCACTTTCCAGATCAATTCCGATTGGCAAGCCTATGCAGAGGCAGGCTACTCCAAGCGTGATACTTCGTTCCATCTGACGCCACCGTCAATCACGCCTACCGTTGCCTTTCCACCAAATGCGACCAACCCTACCGGCGTGATCAACTACGGCTCCGGCGCAGGCACAACGATCGTACTGGCTGCGACACATCCGCAAAATCCTTATGGCGTGCCTGTTCGCGTGCGCTATGCCGCATTTGACATCGGCGCGCAGGAACGCCAGGCAAACAACGAGTTCAATCGCTTTGTTGTCGGCGTCAAGGGTAGCGCAATGGGCTGGGACATCGATACAGGCTATTTGCACTCCGAAACAAAACTGCATTTGGACTACAGCGCCGCATTGAACATGGCAGTCGTGAAAGCAGCGTTGGGCGATCCTACCAGCCCTTACTTCCCTTACTACATCGGCGCCCAGGCAAACAAAAACCCGGCTTCCCTGTATGCTGCAATGACACGCCATATCACTTCCGACTCCACAACCAAGATGGACAGTGTGGACGTCAAGGCATCGCGTGAATTCTTCGCGCTGCCAGGCGGTAACCTGGGTGTGGCGATCGGCGGCGAATACCGCAAAGAGTCTCTCGACAATCCATCGTTGAGCGGCACTGCCGACGGCTCCGTCAACTCCAGCTATGTGGCAGCCAAGGGCGACACCAAGGTATATGCGTTCTACACTGAAGTTGCAGCCCCTGTGCTGAAAACCGTTGAATTGTCCGGCGCTATCCGTTACGACAAATACGACAATTTCAATTCCACTACACCGAAGCTGGGCATCAAGTGGACACCGGTCAGGGAATTTGCAGTACGCGGCACCTACTCGGAAGGCTTCCGCGCTCCAGGACCTGCAGAATCCGGCGCAGCCAGCCAAAGTACAGGTACGGCAACCGTTCGTGATCCTGTGCGCTGCCCTAACGGCACACCATTGCCGGGCGCATCCACCAATGACTGCTCGGCCTCCGTCGCTGCTGTCAAAGTGGGTGATCCTAGCCTGCAACCGGAAAAATCCAAAGGCTACACTCTGGGCATGATCTGGGATCCATTGGACGGCACCAGCCTGGCAATCGATGCATGGAAGATCAAGCGTAGCAATGAGATCAATCCCCTGCCATACAACGAAGCGGCAGCCTTACCGACAGCGATCCGCTCAGATAACAATCTGACGATCAATGGCGTGGTCGTACCTAACACAGGTACTTTGCTGATCTCCAAAGCGCCTTACCGTAACTCCAGCTTCACGGAAATCAAAGGTGTCGATTTCGACGTGAAGCAGCGCCTCAGCCTGGGTGAATACGGCAAGCTGACAGCAGCATTGACCTGGACACATATCATCTCCTGGCTGCGCGCAGAAAATGCAACAACCCGGTATGAATTTGCCGGTACGCACGGTAACTGCGATACGTCCAACTGCGCTGGTACGCCAAAAGACAAGGCTAACCTGACAGTCTCCTGGGACAAGGCAGTATGGAACGTTACTGGTACTGTCAACTATCGCGGCGACATGAAGAACGTGCTGTTCAAAGGCGATCTGTGCGCTTCGGCATTGGCTAACGGCGGCCCTGCACCAAATGCTGATTGCCGTCTGGCTTCGTTCACCACGCTGGATCTGTCCTTCCGCTGGCAAGCAATGAAGAACCTGCAAGTCTTCGGTTCTGTTGCCAACGTATTCGACAAGATAGCACCGCTGGACCCGCTGACTTACGGCGGCGAAAGCTACAACCCTATGGATGCTAGCGGTGCAATCGGCCGTTACTTCAAAATCGGTGCCCGCTATCAGTTCAACTAAGGGCTTAGGCGCTTAAACAGAGCGCAAATAGCATTAATGAGTTAACGAAAAGTTAACCGAGAAGCAGTACTTGGGGGCGATGAGCAATCATCGCCCTTTTTTCATGGCCTTAAAACCAAGGATATGAACTCAAAAGCATCCCCATGCCCGCGATAAAAGCTGGCGATAGCGCCCCGCTTCAATTATCCTTCGCTTGCGCCTTGCGGTAAGGCGGACAACAAGGAATAAGCATGGCAAAGAAGAAAGAAGAGCTGGACGAAGAAACCCTGGAACTGATCAAATGGTGTATCGAGGTAGAAGGCTACCTGGTTGCGGGCGGCGCCACAGTAGAACAGGCACAAGAGCATATTGAAGAACAGGTTGAGTGGTTTACCGACCAGTTTTACGAAGGATTGACCCCGGAAGAAGCTGCCAAGGAAGCACTCAGCGACTGACGGCGGGAAGCCAGGCTAGCGTGACGGCCTGGTAATGCTTTTGCAATCTGGCAATACATCAATATATTCAGCCTGAGACAGACGGGTATATGCATCAGACTTGTCCTACAAACCGCTACGCCGTATTCCTGTTCTGCAATCAATGAACTACCGGTAAGATATCCAGAGGCGGTCTGTAAGCCGCCCGGTACTCATGGAGGTTGCATGCAAGATCCACCAAAAGTCTTTTGGCCGGACAAGAGTCAGTTTGCAGGAGATTTCAAGGACCGGCGCAGCGGGCATAAGAACAGGCACCCGCCGCTGGTCGCGGACGAACGCAAAGAGCGAAGGTTTGATAATTCCATCCACTCAGAGGCGAAAAATCATATTCGCCTGGGAAAACCCAAGGCCAGTTTTTCAGCGGAAGAATTGGAAAGGCAATGCGAAGCGCTCGCAGCCCAGTCTGTCGCGGCACCCGAGATTCTGGCGCAGCATGCCAAGCACAACGGGGTTTCCAGCATGACTCCCATCAGCCTGAGCAAGGAAGTGATAGACAGCGTGACAGAAGAAATCGGCAGCCCGCCCTGGGATTAGCCTGCAGCACTTAGTTCAACGTACCGCCCACAGCCCCAAAGTCCCCAACGCAGCCGCCAATTGTATCCGCGCATTTTGCCAACCGGCCAATGCGAGGGTGCGCTGCTGATGCGCATTCGCCAGCGCGGTCTGGGTGTTGATCAATTCAACAATATCCGCCACTCCCACCTTATAGCGCCCTACCGCCGCTTCAAATGCCGATTGCGCACTGTCCAGGATTTCCTGCGTGGTCTGCAAGTTGTCGGTATTGACCTTCAACTCCTGGTAATGGGTCCATACATTGGCCGCCACCTGCTGCTCGGTATCGGCCAGGCTGGCCTGCTTGGATTCCACCTGGGCTTGTGCCGCCCTGACTTTATACGTGCGTGAAAAGCCCTCAAAGACAGGAATATTCAGTTGCAGCCCTATATACCTGTCGCGGTTGACGGAGCCGACATAGATCTGGCCGAAGCCTGAGCTGGTGGGCTGGGTATTGTAATTTTCGCGTACGATCAGGCTCAGCGAAGGCCGTCCTTCTGCACTGACCGCTTTCACATTGGACTGGGTCGCCTCCAGATCGGCGCGCGCCGCCAGCAGCGACGGATGGCCTTGCTGCGCAATCTCCAGCAGCTTATCCACCGATTGCACAAAATCGGTATTGCGCAAGCCGCCGGCATCATGCTCGGCCAGTTCGTAGACCGCATTCGGACGGCGACCCATATCTATCGCCAGTATGCCCAAAGCAGACTGCCTCGCTCCTTCGGCTTTATTGCGGTTGTAGACCGCCTGCGAGTAGGAAGTTTGCGCCTGCAACTGGTCGCTGATGGGGACGACGCCGACACCGACCCGGAATTTGGCCGCATCCAGCACGCGCTTGGCGTCCGCCTCAATCTCGCGCGTGGATAGTGCATTCTTTTGCGCGACCAGCGCATTGTAATAATCATTGACGGTGTTGGAAAATACCGTCTGCAAGGCCGTATTCTGGCTGGCCAGCGCCGAGGCCAGCGTCTTCTTCGCAGCTTCCAGAGCGGCACTGCGCAGGCCGAAGTCATACAGCATCCAGTTCAATGTCAGCGTATCGTTCTGGTATTCACTATTGGAATCAACATTAAACGGTGTCGAGCCTGAACCGCGGCTGCTGGATGTATCCTTGACCGCAATCGCGCTTGCAGTCAACGTCGGCAGGTAGGCCGATTTGGCTACGCCGACCTGCGCCGCCTGCAGTCGCACCGTCGCCCATGCTGCCTTGGTCCTGGGGTTATTGCACAGTGAGCTGACTACAACATCCATCAGGGACAGTGCCGTTTTTTGCTCGCTGCTGCAAGCCGCTGTGGAGGGATCCAGCATCGAGGAAGTCGCACCGGCGGTAGCACCTTCGGTGTTGAAAATGTCCCATTGCTCCAGATCCAGGCCAAAGCATGCCGGCGCCCCTGTCAGCAGGCCGGCCAGCATCAATGCTTGTGCATGACGCAAGCCTGTCTGGCGTTTGCGGGTGCCGGCGGCGGTATTCATAGCTGAGCGTAGGGAAATTATTTTTTTCATAAAATCTGCGTGGCATTTATATCAACAGCATGCGAGACGCCCGTCATTGTTCAAGCCTGTATCAGTTATCAAACCAAGCAAGCCAAACCGAGGGAGCAGCGCGACCTGAAGTATAACAGGCGAGCAACAATTCCAAAGCGGGGAATAAGGCCGGATTCCAGCGGATAGGCGCTACAATACGCCCTTTTAAAGCATGAACAGACCGAGAAGGCATTTCCATGAGCTCTACTCCTCCAGACTACATGCTGCCGGTGGGCATGATGGGCAACGTGGACCCTGGCAGCCCCGCTGCACAGGCGCTGGAAACCATCGCCATCCGCAAACATGGCGCAACGGGCTGGGAGCCCTTTCACTATGAAAAGATCTCTGCCACCGAATATGAAGTGACCGGAGGCATAGCGCTGGTCCTGACTGGCGGCTTGCGAAAATGGCCAGAACCGCATACCGGCGTTGTCGTCACGGCACAGGAGATCGCCGCCGAGCTGAGCCTGCGCCAGATTCCTGCTGAACCTGAAGCGCTTCCCGCTGAAGAATTCTCAGCCAATCCTGCGCCGACGGCGCAAGTGCAAGGAATTAGCACTCCTGCAGCATCCAGGTATCTGACGGTGGTGCTGCAACTACCGGAAGACAAGGAAGGCCGCCTGCGCCTGATCGACACTTTCAGTGTTGACAACAACTTCTTCGGCGCAGCCGTTGTGGCAACTTCAATGGACAATGAAATCGCGGTCAATCAATCGCTGGCTACGCACTGTTCGCCCGAAGATATCAACGCTGCCAGGCAAAACGCGCACTCATTGGCCTGACTCTGCGTCTTGACCAACCCGAACAGCACGCTCCGCTTTGCGCTGCCTGTAAGGATACTCCCCTAGCCTCGACTAAATAGCAGAACCTCAGCGATGCATTTGCCCATCGGCGGCAAGCATCTCCTGTTAGGTGTACGCTAGTCAATCAACCGGGAGTTCCACCATGATGAAAAGCAAAGTGCCAGCAAATGAGCATCCCCTGGGCAAAGCCAGCATAGGCATGCTCGCAGTTACGCTGGCTGCGGCCGCGATCGTCTATACCATGGGCACGGCCAAGGCTGAGGAAGCGCTTATTATTCCGCCGCCCTCCCCTGCCGTCACCGCGGGTCTGGCTGCAGGCACGGCAATCCAGGAGACTGCGGTATTTGCCGGCGGCTGTTTCTGGGGCATACAAGGCGTATTCCAGCATACCAAGGGAGTCGCCAATGCGGTATCAGGCTATGCCGGCGGCTCCAAGGAAAATGCGGATTATGACCGGGTCAGTTCCGGCACGACCGGCCATGCAGAATCGGTACAAGTCACCTATGATCCCCAGCAAATTTCCTACGGCAAGCTATTGCAGATCTATTTTTCTGTCGCCCATGATCCCACGCAATTGAATCGGCAATATCCCGACTCCGGCACCCAGTACCGCTCCGCGATTTTTTACAAGAATGCGAACCAGAAGCAGATTGCTGAACGCTATATCGCCCAATTGGAGGGCACGCATTTGTACAAGGCAAAAATTGTCACGCAACTGAGCCCGCTCAGCGCATTTTATGCAGCGGAAAAATACCACCAGGACTATGCGACCCTGCATCCGGAATCAGGCTACATTGCCCGCTTCGACCTGCCCAAGATTGCCAACCTGAAGAAGCTGTATCCAGATGTGTATCGCGAAACTCCGGTGCTGGTAGCAGCGCAGGCGGGCAACATGGCAAAGGCAAGGTAAGGCACCGGCCTAAAATAAATGGACAAGCATAAGGAATAAACAATGCTAGGAAAAATGCTTTCAGGGATAGGTGCCTTCAAGCAGCGCATGCCGCAGGCCAAAGACACGCTGCCGGGGCGAGACACTCCGCTAGTGATTCGCAACAGGCATTCCGTGCATGGACGGCCGCTGCAGGGCAACTTCCCCGGGCTGTCGCACATACAGTTCGGCATGGGTTGCTTCTGGGGCGTGGAAAAGCTGTTCTGGAATACTCCCGGCGTGATGACCACTGCGGCAGGCTACAGCGGCGGCGTGACCCCTAACCCGACCTACCGCGAAGTCTGTTCCGGCCAGACCGGGCACGCTGAGACGGTGCTGGTCGTGTTTGACCCGGCGGTATGCTCGCTGGAAAGCCTGCTGCAGACCTTCTGGGAAAACCACGATCCCACTCAGGGCATGCGCCAGGGGAATGATATGGGCACCCAGTACCGCTCCGCGATCTACGCCGCCGATGCACAGCAATTGACGGCAGCAGAAGCCAGCCGCACCCTGTTTCAAAAGCAGCTCAGCCAACAGGGCTTCGGCAGGATCACTACGGAAATCCGCCCAGAACCCAATTTCTACTACGCCGAAGACGAGCATCAGCAATACCTGGCCAAGCATCCCAACGGCTATTGCGGGCTGGCCGGAACCGGCGTTAGCTGCCCTATCGGCGTCGTGGGAATGCCAGCCGCCAGCTAAGACCCCTGGAACTGCTACGGCCTGGATTGGCTGTCAAATTTCCTGACCAAGATATCAGGCTCATCTACATAGAGCATCAGATAGGGAGTTGGTTTGCAACGCAGTTTGAAATACTCCATATCCGGCATGTTCTCAGTATCCAGCATCAACACAAGATTAGCGGCGTCTATCGGGGTAGCAGTCATGATGTCAGCAGACGAGCGTCTATTGCGCAGGCACCATACTCGCTGGGGCACGTCGATTTTCTCTGCATGCAAAATGCAGGCGTTCGGGATATCGGCAAGAAATCGGCTTCCTATGCGCAGATGTAAATGATCTTCAGTCAGCGTATGGCAACTGGCACTGACCAGGTAACGATCAGCAATAACCCATATCATAGAAAAACAGCTGACCGCCAGGACAATGATATGGATGAGAGTCCTTTTTGCGGGGTCTGGCTGCAACAGGCCTGCCAGCCAGGCGGACACCGGAATATCGCTTGCACACGCCAATAATGCAAATATCAACACCAGCCGATAGTTCCCGTTCCGGTAATACAGCGGCAGGCCCGGCATTGGGGTGAGTTCGCGGTTTGCGGGTCGCCGGCGAAACAGCCAATGAAAGAAAGCGCTCCACATGGTGCGTTCAAATTTAATCGCCGCAGGTATTAGCGCAGGCAGGAATACAACAAAGCATGCAAATCGTCCACCACCCTGATATCTGATCGCTTGAAAATTCTTCCAGGTCTGCGACCATTCACCCACATACTTGGCAAGCAAAACCGTAGTAATGAAAATGGCGGCCAGCGGCAAAGACGACCATGCCGACAACCAATGACGCAGCATCAATATCAATATAATTGCCGTGCCCGTTTGCAGCCATGTGAACCGGCTCAATTGATGGATGAATTTATCCAGATATCCTTGCACAGCATCTCCGGTGAAATGAAAAATCGTCCAATGTCATGATGTTTTCATTTTAAGCTTTTCCGGTCGCGCTGTTTCATTTATGTCATCTTTCCCTTGCTATCGTACACAGGCAACGTGATCTTGCTTTGTCTCGGCATGTCGGCGCCTGCTGCGAAATTCATCGCAATGCCGTTCATGCAGTAGCGCAGCCCGGTAGGCTTGGGGCCGTCTTCAAAAACGTGGCCTAGGTGTCCACCGCAGCGGCGGCACAATACTTCATCCCTGACCATGCCCAGCGTAATATCGCGCTTCTTTAGTACCGCGTTTTCCAGTGGCGCCCAGAAACTGGGCCAGCCGGTGCCGCTATCGAATTTTGTGCGCGATGAAAACAAGGGCAAGGCGCAACCGGCACAGGAAAATATGCCTGCCCTCTTTTCATGGTCCAGCGGACTGGAAAAAGGATACTCAGTCCCTGCCTTGCGTAATACCGAGTACTGTGTTGGCGTCAACAGCTTGCGCCACTCCGCGTCGCTGTGCGTCACCTCATAAACAGCATCCGTGCTTTGCGCTGCGTTTGCCGATGCGCCAAACAACAAGCCGCGCAATGCCGCAACCCCGCCGGCCACTGCCGCCAAACTCAAGAACGTCCTGCGCTGCCTGCTCATCATGCCTGCCTCCGGATTGTCATACAGTTCAACTCGCTCAAATTCAAATCCCATGCTGCTTGGTCGTCCGTTGCCGGAATTTCTTACATCCGCGCCATATCTTTTACAGATTTCTTTGCGATTACATAGTCAATATTTAACAGAATAGGGAAAGCCCTGCTTCAAACCATTGTGAAAACAATCAACTCTATTGATAAGACACTATTTTTCGCGTCTGAAAGTGTCGGCATGTTTTACACCTATTGCATCAATACAATATAAAACATTATAAGCATATGATTTATATGGATATTTTCATGTGGCACTCTTATTGCTGTAAGGTTGACAGAGGGTAATGTCATTGCGGTGAAATCGCAGTGAGGCCACCCTCACGTCAAAATTCGGTGGAGACAAAAATGAAAAATCTGATCACTGCAACTGCATTGGCTATCGCGGCACTTTCAACAATACCGGCGCAAGCCTCACCGCTGGCGATTACTTTTGGCGGACAGGTCGCGACTGATGGCTCAGGTCTCACCAGCTCCAGAATTAACGCCAATAATATGCCGACAACCGCGAGCGGCTATTTTGTGGAGACCTTCGATTCCGCCACACGCAATACGGACTTCCCTGCAGGCCCTAGCTTTTATGCGGGGCAGAATGCGGACGGCGGCAATGCAACGGCCCCGAATATCGGCATCCAGCAAAACCACGGCTGCGCCATCAATTCCATAGGCGGTGGCGTTGCAGTCACGGTCACGCAAGGCAGCTTTGCGGTACAGACCGGCAATACCTCATCCGGCGCCAATCCCGCCGGTGACAATACCTGTTACGGCTTCGGCCCCGGCCCTGAGCCCCGCGTTGCCGGCACCAATGCGCAGATACTGGTGGACTACAATAACTTCCTCGCTCCCGGCGTAAAAATTTCCTACCTGGGCCTGTACTACGGCTCTATCGATACTTACAACGACCTGATTTTTTATACCGGCAATGTGTCCATAGGCTTTACCGAAATCGGCTCCCTGACCGGCACCCAAGTGCTCGCTGCCGCCAGCGGCAACTCCGGCAACCAGACTCAACCTGGCTCCAATGTGTATGTAAATCTTGATTTTGCGGCAGACCAGCAATTCACCGCCTTTGCATTCAGGACCACAGGGATCGCCTTTGAAGTAGACAACATCGTGGTCGGTCTTTCCAACCGCAGCGATGTACCGGAACCTGCATCACTCACGCTGCTCGGCATAGGCCTGGCGGGATTGGCTACGGCACGTAAGCGCAAAAACAAGCATAACAAATAAGCATAAAAATTTAAGCTTCTCAGTGTCGTACTTTACCCCGCTGCGGCGGGGTTTTTATTGGGTGTTGCTTCGGCAAGGTACGGTCAGAATTCCTGTTGCGCAGCTACACCGGAAGAAATGAATTCTATGGGCACGCTTTCTGCGTTTACAATAAAATCACCACTCTCTCATTGCCCGGCTAACAAATCACCGATATGACGCGTCCCATCGCCCAGTATAAATACTATGATTTCGTCATGGCCGCTTTTGTCGCGGTGCTGCTGTGCTCCAACCTGATTGGTGCAGCCAAGGCAGCGCAGGTCACCTTGCCCTTATTCGGCACAGTCACTTTCGGTGCCGGCGTATTGTTCTTCCCCATCTCGTATATTTTTGGTGACATCCTTACCGAAGTGTATGGCTACGGGCGTGACAGGCGGGTGATCTGGGCTGGCTTCGGGGCGATGGCATTTGCAGCCTTGATGTCGGTAGTGGTACTGGCGCTGACGCCGGCAGCGGATCCCTTCAATAGCGAATACCAGACCCATCTGAAAGCCGTATTTGGAAACACACCGCGCATCATCTTCGGCTCCATGATTGCGTTCTGGTGCGGCAGCTTCGTCAACAGCTATGTAATGGCGAAAATGAAAGTGGCGATGGAAGGCCGCAAGCTATGGGCGCGTGTGGTCGGCTCTACAGTCTGCGGCGAGCTGGTGGATTCCAGCCTGTTCTATGTGATCGCCTTCTACGGCATCTGGCCCGACCATCAGTTACTGATCGTGATACTCGCGCAGTACGTGTTAAAAACCGGCTGGGAAATTGTGATGACGCCGGTGACTTACCGTATCGTGGCGTTCTTGAAGCGTATGGAGAATGAAGATTATTACGACCGGGATACCAACTTCAATCCCTTCAAACTGAAGACCTGAGGAACTGAAGAGCTTGCTGTCCCAATGACCGCAGCAGCTCCGTCGCCGCGCCGCTGAAATTTAAGCTGGACTTATTTAAGCCAGAACACAAAGAAGTGCCCGCAGCCGCGGCATCTGAAATAGCGGCTGAAGCCCAGGATTTTCATCCAGATTGTGCGACGGAGCCGGCGCAGATCGCCTGACCCGCATCGTGGACAATCACTCATACCCTACCTTGTCAATGCATATTGAATGGCGAAAGTTTACCTCGCATAGCCATAAGTTGCAATATGGAAATATTAACTAAACAAAATAATTAGCCCCAATCCCCGGCCACCAGCCCGGCAGTCTTGCTAGTCCAGCACTTGCCGCGTACCATGGCGCCCATCAGGATTCTTTTTTCAGGAAGCAGCATGAACAATAGTTTGACCATCGACGAGCTAGACGCGCTACAGCAAATCAGCACTTTGCCAAAACAGGGACGGGCTTCGGCCTGTGTCGCCAGGAACGCCAAACGCCTGGCCGGACTGAAATTCATCGCCTATGAGAGGGATGGCCGTCTCAGCATTACCGACAAAGGCAAGGAAACACTGTTTATCAAGAATTGCATAGACGGACTGCGCGCGATCTCGGCAGACCCACTGGCTCCTTTGAGCCATGACGTTGCTAACTTCCTTGGCAAGAAAGGCCATATCGTGCCCCGCGCCGAGGGCGGCTTTGACATCACCACTCGCGGCAGCGAAAGTCTGGCCGATATAGAAGCGCACTAAAAGCAAGCCCCAAGCTAATTCACCGGCAGAGCCCTGTCCCACAACAGGCCGGGCCTGCACTCACCAGTTTCAGCTTTTTACATTCCCAGGTACCAGCGCTGCAATACGCTCCTCTTCGGTCGCAAAGCCGTGAGGATGCGGTCCCCGCATTTTCATCTCACCCTTAGCCCCCATTGGGCCGCCCGGAGGCGGGCTTGGCGGACGTCCGGCAAAATCATGCGGCATCCCTGGCGGCGGCCCCTCTCCTGGCGCCGGCGGCCGGTCTATTACCGGATTGGCAGCCTTGTCCACCACTGCCGACAAGCTCGCAACATACTTCCCCGCGCCTTCGCGCACTGCGCCGATGACGCTGCTACCGGCCATCAAGGCGATGCCGTCATTACTATTGAGGGTTTCGCGCACTCTGCTGCGTTGATAATCCGGTAGCCTGGTATATAAGAATTCGCTCAAGGCGTCCGGCAGGAAAAATTGCGTGGTCAACATGGTCCGGCTGCCGTCTGCGCTCATTACCTTGAAATGGATATGGGTCGTCCGCCCTTCATACCAGCCGGGATAGATGGAGCGGAAAGCAGCGATGCCTTGTACATCCGTAGCCAAGCTGCCGCGCAGGAAAGTCGCGCCTTTGGTGCTGACGGAACGCCCGTCACCCTGCCCTGCATAGCCAGAATAGACGCCCTCTGCATTGCAATGCCAGACATCGACCCGCATTCCCTTCAAAGGGATGCCAGCCTGATCCAGCACGGTGAGCCTGATTTCCAGCGGCACGCCGTGCAGCCCTTCGGTGATATCGGCGCGTACTTGCCTGGCATCGAAGTAGTAAGGCCCTTCTGTTGTTTGTGCCGTCAACGGCAGGGCCGCTGGGGCACCCTTGCCCACAGCACGTGCCTCAGCTGCGGACAGGACTGCAACGCCCGCTCCCGCGATGCCGGAAACCAGCACGCGGCGGCGGCTGGCTTGTATATTCTTATTGTCGTTCAAACCCTGCTCCCCAAAAATGAGCCTCTACTATAGCTTGCAGATGTTTCGCATCTGTTGCTATAAGGTTATGAAAATGTAAAGCCGGGTAAAGACGAGGAACTCGGAGGCGGCACCGTCAACAGCACGCTGCAAGGACAGAATGGCGAGCCGGAAGGAACCGGCATGAGAACGGATTTTTCGCGGGCAAGCGGTGAATTGTGGCCATTAAATGCGCTTGTAGAAAGCAAGCGCGTTGCCGTCCTATTGACAACTTAGGCCAGACTATCGGCCTAAGTTGCTCAAGACTTGAACTTGCGCATCAATGCATCCAGCTGATTACTGGATGCCGGCGTGACATGTCCATCATCCTGCTCGGCAGCGTGATGGTCTTCAAATTCTTCCGCCAGATTTTTCCAGCCCTTGGACGCGGCAAAAGCATTGAACTCTTCCGGCGCTTCCAGCACGATCAGTTTTTCGTCCTGCAGGCCCAGGTCGCCATGCCCGAAGTCCGGCCCCACATAACCCAATGCGCGCAGCTTTGCCAGGATATGGCCAACCAGTACCTTGTCCTGGTACAGCTTACCCTGCCCCAATGCGGCAGCGAAATCGACATACACGTCAATGATGCCGTAGCCTTCGTCAAAAATCCGTATGCCCTTGATGTCATGCGTCTTGCCGGATGCGTCCGCAGCCTTGAATGGGCCACTCAGCTGGATATCGTCGTTATCAGTGCTCATGAGAACTCAATTCTTTGAAAGTAAATTCAGGCCAGCATACACCAAAGTGCAAACCAGGGCCTGTCGCCGTCAGCGCGGCTTGCTATAGCCATTTTCTATCCATGCCTCGGCACTGGAGCGGCTAAGCTTGAAGCTTGCCGCCACCTTAACCTGCGCCAGTTGCTCGCCCATGTCGTCGTAGGCACTGAGCAATGCATACGGATCATCTTCATCCGGCACAATATCCAGGTTGACCTTGATGGTGGCAGAGTCCAGGTTGATGAACAGGCTCTTGTGCAGCGTGGCATGCAATTGCTGCTCATGCCTGCGTATCACTTCAGATGCTGTCTTGACCAGCGTGCCAAAAGCATTGGCGTCCAGCGGCTTGGGATTTTTCTTGTCGCGCCCCATGGTCCAGGGGCCGACCAGTGCCGGCTCTGCCTGGCCATCCTGGTACATCGCAACAGCCCAGCCCTCGTCATCGTCATTCTTGATCACGCGCGCGGTCCAGCCCTTGTCGCACCATAGCCGTGCTTCCTGGGTTTTGATTTCTTCTTCGGGAACGGGAATATCGCCATCCAGATCCGGCGAGGGAGTTGCTTGATTGCTCATGAAGCGCTGCTTTCGTGGTAGGGCCGCTATGATAGACGATATTTGCCGGCTACACACGCTTGACTGCTGAGTGGCTTGCTACCACCCCGGAGCCGCAGGCGCATCTGGGGCGGCGCAGTGCTTTGTAAATCCTGTCAATTTTGCCTGAAGCCCTTGTACGCTTTCATTTGCTCCAGCTTGGCCGAGTACAGGTCGCGGTCCGCAATCGTAGGACCATTTTCCAGTGCAATGGTCAAATGCTTGCGGGCCTCTTTCATGTCGCCCAGGCGCAGGTCGGCAATGCCCAGCCAGAACTGGAACTCATGGTAATACGCGGCACGGCTGACCTCGCGGCTGAACATTTCCTTGGCAGTCTGGAAATTTCCTTCTCGCATTGCATTAATACCGCGGTCAAAGAAATAGAAAGGCGGATAAGGCTCTATCCTGGTCAGCCTGGCACTCAATATCTTGGCCTCGTCATCGCGGCCCAGTTGCCGCAAAAGTTTGGACTGGTTGGCCAGCGCAGCGACATTATCGGGCTCGCGTTCCAGTATCATGCTGAAAACTCTGTCGGCCTCGTTCAGGTTGCCATGGGTCTGGTAGATCACGCCCAGCGTGTTGTACGCGCCAAGGAAAGTCGGCGCCTGCCGCACGGCCTCGCGGGCCCACCAGTAGGCGTCATCGACCTTGCCGTAGGCCAGCGATTCCGCCGCCCGGTTATTCATGTACATGCCGACGATGGTGCTCTCTGCAATGGCTTTTCTTCTATAACCCAGCGCATCGTCGGGCGGCAGAAAATCGATGATCAGCGGGGGATCGCCGATGGCGCCTATGCGTGAATCCGTCGCCGAGCGGCTCAGCGCCAAATTGACATGCCCGCTCAGGAAATTGATATTCCCCTTGCGGCTCCAGGTCTCTTCCACGTACACACTCTGGAACTCGACATTGACGCCCATTTTTTTAGCAAATGCTGCCGTCATGATAACCAGAGACAAGCAGTTGCCGGTGCGTGAAGCAAATGCCTCAGATGCATTACGGGTCATTGCTGATTCATACTCCAGCCTAAGCTGCTGCTTGTTATACAGGGCATCGACCAGGGCGCTGGTCGCTCCCTTGGTGCGTATCAGGCGGGCGATGTCGTTATCTGCGTAATGGACCATCTCCTCGCTGAGGGCGAATACATCGGCAGCATTGATGCGAACGGAAGCAGGTTTGAACAGATTGTCATTGAGTACGGTATCGGCGCGCGGCACCGTGGCAAGGCTGGCGCAGGCACTCAGCAATGCGCACAAACACAGGATGGCCCAGGGTTTCATTTGCTGTCTCCTTTTCCGGCTTGTACAGAATCTTGCCGGCTCAGACGGATGAGCTTACACACTGATCTCCGTCAATTAATTATAGAACCCATTTTCGGCAATAGTAGCATCGCAATCCAGAAATGATATGAATCAATATCGCGCATTTTCATATTGCGATGCGTCAAATCCTCATTCCAGATTGCAAGTCTTGCACCCCAGATAAACATTGCCGCTAAAACCAGATAGACTTAAGCAATTGAAATCATCTTCATCTCTTATGACTCCACTCCCTCTCAGGCTACACCCTGACCAGGATCTACGCTTGGCACTGCAGGAGGTGCTGGCACACCATGACGTCACGGCGGCGTATGTATTACAGGGCATAGGCAGCCTCAAGCTTGCGCAACTGCGATTCGCCGGAGCACCGGCTGCCACGGAACTGCGTGGCGACCTGGAAATCCTCAGCCTGGCCGGCTCCCTTTCCGTTGATGGCGCACACCTGCATATGGCCATCGCCGACGCCCAGGGCCGTGTAAGCGGCGGCCATGTCGCTGCGGGCTGCATCGTGCGCACCACGGCGGAATTGCTGCTGGTGCTGTTGCCTGAATACCAGTTCACGCGTGAACAGGATATGGTGAGCACTTTTGCCGAACTCAGCATACGCAATAGCATAGGAGTTACCGGAGCCACAGGCAAATAGACAAGGCAAGGGATGGAAAGTTCCGGCGGCGGCAATGCGGTGTGCTGCCTTCGTGGAGCCGGAATTATGTGCCGATCAACTTATTCAGCGACTGCGCCGCCGGCAGGCATGGCCGCACGATCAGGGGCTTGATGAGCGGCTAGGTGATCGGCTTGGTGGGCTTGCGACTGATGCTGTTTGCGCAAGTCTTCCGTGGTCTCCCCTTTGCCATCCGGGCTCCAGCCTGGCGGCATCAGAAGAAAACCGAAAAAGGCGCGCAGGCTGCGTGCTGTGAGCAAGTCGCGCAGCAAGGATAGCCACTGGCCACCCTCTATGCGCAGCAGGTTATAACCGGTGACCGGATGCACCAGCCCATATTTGCACGGCAACTCAGCACGCTCTTCCCTGTAGGTACCGAACAGGCGATCGAATACAATCAGCACGCCGCCATAATTGGCGTCCAGGTATTCCAGATTGGAGGCATGATGCACACGGTGCGCCGATGGCGTGTTGAAGACGTACTCCAGCCAGCCGAGCTTGGGAATCCAGGTCGCATGTATCCAGAACTGGTAAAGCAAATTCAGTGTCAGCGTTGCCGCTACCACCCCCGGCGTGAATCCCAGCCACATCAGGGGCAGGAAAAACAGCGCCGTGCCGCTCAGCTTGCCGAAGATGCCTATGCGGTAGGCCGCCGCCAGATTCAGCTCGTTCGGAGAGTGGTGCACTGAATGATTACCCCAGAACCAGCGCACGCGATGAGCGGCCCGGTGGTACCAGTAATAACAGAACTCTTGCCCGATAAATAACAGAAAAAATGCCTGCCATCCCTGCAGCGGCACCGTCATCAGACGATGCTCCCACACATAGTTGACGGCTGGCGTTGCGATGGACAAGGGCAGGAAAATGGCAATCGCGGTACGCAGGAACAAGTCGCACAGCGAGATGCCCAGCGCCTTCCAGTCATAATCCTGGCGAGCCGACAAGACCATGGCTTCCAGCAGCGAAGAAGCCACAACGACCGGCAAGGCGACAAACAACAGGAATTTTTCTATGGGGCCCATGTCTCTGTATGGTTTTAATGGATGTTCGTTGGCGATCCGGAATGTCCCGATGGTCTCAGCTACTTAAGATACCATATTCAGGCAGCAACTCATGCAATACATAAAACCGGTGCGCCTGCAGACCGTCATGAAACAGCTTCCAGTGACTTTTATGAAACTGTGGCGGCAATGGCAATTTGGCATCCTCATTGTCATTGATGTCTTCTTCGGTGCCCAGCGCCATCTCTTTCCATGAACCTATACCGGACTCCAGATAGTCTACCGGCTCATGGAAGCCAAAGCTGCCGTCTTTGGCCATGTCCAGCCAGCGCACATGGCGCGCATCGGGATCTTCATCCCTGATGTCGTTCAAGTGTTTTACCAAGGTCGGCCATTCCGGTGGCAAAGGATATTTTTTATCCAGGTCGGTGGAAGGATTTTCTGCATACGCACGGTAGCGGCAAAACCACTGGAACAGTTCTGCAGCGGCATCAGCAAAGTCTTTGGGATTATCGCGGACGATGGTTTCGCCGCGCGCATTTTGATAACTCCACTTCAGATAGGGCCGGTCCGGATAGCTGAGCACGGAACCATGGCCCAGCGGCAGCACCGCACCCACCAGACCCTGCACCGTCGCATCCCAGTTCATGCCAAACAGGGCCAGCGCTTTTTCACCAAATGTCTGCTCATGGTGCGCATCATTCTCTGCCTGCAGTTTGCGCGCGATATTGAGTTCGCTCTCGAAACCGGCAAAGCCCTGGTGTGCCCAGGTATCGACAAAAACGTGCGCCGCAATCCCCAGTCGGTATAAGCCATAACGGCGTGCCTGGCGCTCTATCACTGAGCGCATCAGCTCTTTGGCCGGCGCGCTATTGGGACGGCACACGCAGCGCTGAGCAAATGCTTCGGTATCCAGCGACGGCGGCGATTCCGGCTTGGGTTCATTGCTATTGCCGGGCAAGAAATGAAAAGGCAGCCACACCCTATGGTTGGACAGCATTTGCATATTATTGTAATCGAGCATCTTGTGCGCCGAGGCAATGCGTTCATACAACATGCCATTGTCAAACCATATTTCGCCGTTGTTGGTGGCATCGTCCACATATTGAGCACTATGGGCAATGATATCGGCCTCTTCGAATCCGAATCCGGCCAGGCGGGCGACGATATAGGTTACTCCGTGATGGAAGTCGATTTGCATGCTCTGCCCTGATGAGGTGAAGTAAAGCCAGCTACCGTAAGCTATAAGCTACGCCGGTGACAAGGAATGGCTCTCAATGTATAGGATTACTCCAGAATGTGGAAGTCGCCCGGCGGCTTGTTGCGAAAACCCTGCATGGACAAAGGGCGATAAGCGTTCTCCGTGCTCCAGCGGGCAAGCACACTGGCATGGATGAAATCCCCAGTATCGACCTTCCTCGCTGATTGCTCCAGCACACTGAACGGTGGTTTGGTCCAGGGCGTGTGAACCGGCACACCCAGTACTGACGGGGCAGTCGGATGCAGGGGATTCACGAACAGGACGCCGACGGATTTCAATTGTTTGATCATCCAGTCCAGGGCCAGGTCGGACAATTGCGACTGATCCGCTGCGTAGCCGCCGCCCACGTCCGCGTGGGCGCCGACAAACCAGCACTGCACGACGCCATTACGCTTGGCCCACTGTGTGACGGGAAAATCGATGCGCAACTCATCGATCGCCATCGCGTGGAAACCATTCTCTACCAATGGGCTCAATTGGTCGTCGACAAAACGGAACAGATCGTAGCGCTGCCCCTGCATATAGGCCGGCACACCCATCGCTCCAACGGTATCCCAGACCGCAACGGTCTTGATAGGCACATTAGGGATCAGGCTGGCCGCGCTCAACCCGGTGGCAACAAATTCCTGGATGAAATTGACAAAGGTATTGGAAATATTCGACAGGATATTCAGCGGCGAAATGGAAACCGATTTGGATTTGGCCCAGGCAGCAATACCCAGCCGGTAAGCAGCCTCTTTATCATTGATATCGTAGGTGGCGGGATTGAGCAGCCCTACCCTGGCTATCATGCCTGCCAAGGCCCGTGCCGTGTATGCGCCGCGGCTGAAACCGATGATATGAATGGAATCTCCCGGCTTGTAATGGCGGGAGATGAAGGTATAGCCGCGCACGATACGCGCAATGATGCCCATGCCGAAAGCGCCGCCCAGTATCTTATATAAAATATTGGAGGAGTCACCGACACCATGCAGGTATTTGGCCACCTGCAATACTTCGCCAGCAGCAGAGCTATACGATATCTCCTGTTCGTCCGCCAGGCCTATGGTTGCGGGAATGGAATATCCCATCAGATTGCCAAATACCTTGACCACATTCGTCACCGGCGGCGCTGTGAATTCGCCCCTGTCGTCATTGCCATCTATGGGCTCCGGACCGCCGGCAACAGCAGGCCCGTTCCAGGTGCCATCGGCACAAACGATGATATTTTTTGGCATGGCTTCCTCCGTTGTCCGCCCAGCATAGGCAGATGCCGGCTGATGCTACAACTTCATTGCCAATTTTTCAATGTCAATCTGTCATATATTTGCAGAATGCGTGTAGCTGCTGAATACCTCCAGCTACAGAGCAAACAGCTAGAGCGAAGCTGCCTGTGCTTCAGCAGGATCGACAAGAGTAGCCAAGCCGAGATTTTGGCGGGCAGTATTGAATAAACCCAGATAGTGGTCGCGCGATCCTATATCCAGCAGACCCGCTTCCAGTGCATGCAGATGCAGAAACTTTTCAGCAGGAACGACAAGCGCATCCTCGCCGGCTTGCCCAGGCCAGTGCAGCTTTACGGCCGTGACTTGTTCTCCATCGATATCCATCCCGCCGGGACAAACACTGACTTGCATGCCTGTACGCAGATGGACGGCGGTCTGTCCTTGCAGGTGAAATTGCGGCAGGCTTCCCAGAAATTCCATATGCGACTGCATAATCCATCCTTCAGGTTTATCTCAAAGCGAGGGCCGGCTTACAAATTTACAAATCGCACCCATTCATCAGAAAAATCAAGGTAGCGCTTTCGCATCTTCCAGATGCAATCGTGCACGGTCCGTCAGCAAATCGAAGTTCCACACATGGTTCTGCGGCTCTCCACCGACCTCCACGCTGGCGATGAAGCCATTGTCTCCATGGCGCTGGCCGCTGCCTCCGGCCATCGCATGCGGTTCTCCATCCACGTGAAAGTCGAGCGCCACGGATTCTCCATCCATAGCCTGATTGGACAATAGGGCCGCCACGGTGCGCGGCGTAAAAGCAATCACATATTGCAGTGTTTCATATTTGGGTGGATTCAATGGCATGCTCATCTCCTTGTTCACTGAAACACCAGATTAATCCACTAGAAAAAACATGACGGTACGCCAGCGCTCATAGGCAGGAAATCACCATACTGCGCTGATGCAGGAAGGCCTTTGCCATGGGCAGGGTCGCATTTAGCGCCCTTTTTTGTGCGCTGGCGCACGGAGCCGGTTTGCATAGCTGCTTATTGTGGAAACACTAATTCACTGTCGCACGTTTCCCGAATTCCAGTGATTGCAGGACGAATTAGTGCAGCGGAAACATTCGGGCAACATCCACCTTTGAGGAGTCATACGATGAAAAAATTAATACCCGTGATACTGACAGGTCTGTTCGCGATGTCGATGAACGTGCATGCGATTGCAGACGATGCGAAACAAGATGCCAAGGCAGTAAAGGAAAGGGCTGAGGGCGATTACAAAGCAGCCAAGGCAAAAATAAAAGGTGAACACGAAGCATCTGAAGCCGAGTGCAAAAAACTCGACGGCGACGCTAAAAAAGCCTGCAACAAAGACGCTGATGCCAAGGAAAAAATGGCTAAGGCCGATGCAGAAGCCGCCTACAAGAAGTCCAAGGCTGAAGCCAGCGCCATGAAATAAGCTTTACCAGCCAATGCCTGCGCCTCCCCATGGAGCGCGGGCATGCCGGCACCGGCGGGATATCTGCACAATCGAAAAATCCCGCAATGGACATCGCGCGCAACTAGCCTTGTGCTTCCCCGCGCATCAAGGTCCAGATTTCAATCAATGAAATCAATGACTTAATCTGCTCATCAAGCAGAAAGTCGCTTCCAAATCGCCTATGCTGTAATTCAGCGCCAAGCTGAAGCCCGAGCCTGCATGCGCCGTATCTTCATTGCAGTCTTTTATCCTGGCAATTTAGTCAGGCGGTTTATTCAAGGGAGCCACCATGATTGTTGATTTATACCGTCGCGCCGAAAGCGGCAATAAATATTCCTATCTAGCAGTCCCTACAGGCAAGCTTTTGCCCGAGGAAGTCACCGGTACTGATTGGCAAGTACATTCCCGCCAATGGGACCTGGAGCAAGAGCCCGGCATTCCCAGCTTGCTGACCGCTGACGTGGTCAAACAAATCGATGAGAAACGCTATGCCATCACTCATCTGAACGATCAAATCCGCTCCTGATCTCAGCAGTCTGAACAAACGCCCGCTACGGCGGGCTCCCTGGATCCGCCCCCTTACTCCGAAGCACTGAATCTGCAAGGATTCATGGTTTTCGCATATCCCTATGAATGCTACAGCCTATTCCATTGCCTGATAATTCACACACTTAGCACAGTGACATTGATATCCAGATCATTTCTTACAAGACTGGATTGCCCATCAAGGGCGCTCATTAAATGAAGAAACCACTCAGGGAGAATAAAAATGAAGAGCACGATGCTGCTGTTGGCTGCCATGTTTGCGTTTTGCAATATTGCCCATGCTGATGACGTTAAATACTATAAAGACGGCCCCGTCAGTGAAGTCACCTATGTCAAAACCAAGCTAGGGCATTTTGATGACTACGTAAAATTTCTTGATCTGAAGTATAAAAAAGAAATGGAAGCCTATAAAAAAGCGGGCCTGATACTGAGCTATAACGTTTTTGGCGCCAGCCCGCGCAAGCCATCAGATCCAGACCTGATCCTGGTGGTGACCTATCCGAATATGGCGACCCTGGATAAATCGGAGCAATTTGAAAGCATTAGCAAACAAGTCAGCGGCAGCACGGGCCAGCAAAACAAGGAAACCATAGACCGCAACGAATGGCGCGACATACTCGGCAGCGAACTCGTCCGCGAGCTGATCTTGAAATAGGCTGCTGCGGCCTCTCACTTACCCACATCCTATGTTAACAATCCTGTGGATAAGTGGCGAAATGGCTTGCTACACCCCTGATTCATAAGGCTTTATTTCTCTTGCTCAAAAACAAGGCAAAAAAAAAAGACCCGCCAGCTTGCGCTGCGGGTCGAATCCAATTCCTTAGGAAAACTGGTGAGACAGGCGCTAGTATAAGGCCGGAATATTTCTCCATCATGACACGCTCAATGTCGTTCATAACGAAGAAGCAGAACCGCTAGTGCCGGAGATATCAACGAGCCCTCGTGATTGCCTGCCGTATCCCAGCCATGGCTGCCCTGTCGTTGAATACGATCTTGCCATCGACCATCGCCACTCCAAGCCTGGCCCATAGCACGGGCAAATCCGGCGTTACCGGCTTGTTGGCCATCTCCGCGTAGAGATCACTCAGTACCTGCATTCCGGTCGCCGCATCGCCCGCCTTCAAGGCCCGCAAAATGGGCCACTCGTGCGCCATGCCGCCGCTATCGCGATTGATACCGCGCAAAGCATCTTGCAAGCCAAAGCGATTATTGGTTTGCTCACGCAAGCGCAATTCTGCCATCAGGCAAAACAGGGCGCCGCCCCAATACGTGCGCCCCCAGGTATGGGTATTGTCCAGGCCCTGGTCGCCATCGGCCGGCAAACCCTGATGCAGGTCGCGCATCAGGTCACCCCATACTTTTTCCGGCGGCAGCAGGCCGGCCTGCGCCCGCGCAAGCGGTTCAACATATGTCGCTATCCCCTCTTCCAGCCAGTGATGCCTGCGCGGCATCAAAGGAAAAGCAAGGTGCACCATTTCGTGCACCATGACCCAGTCCCGCTCCAGCGTGGCCGCATCGGCATCCCGGCCTATGCCTACCCGGATCACGGGCATGCCGTCGCCATAAGTAACGCCTTGATTGATTTTTCCGCCGGCTACCGGCACCAGCAGCAAGCCCAGCTCGGGTACCGGAAAGGCGCCATAATACTTCGCTACTGTCTGCGCATCGGTACGCACCCAATCCAGTATCTGCTCTTTGGACAATACTGTCTTGCCTTCGGCAAAAACCACCCGGATAGTCGCGCCCTGCACTTTCAGTATCGTGGGATTACCGTCACGAATCGCTTCCCGCAGGCGGCTTTCAGTATCCTGTGCTGCCGCTTGCAGCGGCATTACCGCCATCAGCAGGGCTGACAGGAAGAGGCTTAAAACGCAGAGGCTGGTTTTCATGAGGGAACCCGGCAATGACAAAGCAGATATGCAGGCCAGCATACACGCTCTGCAGCTTGCCCGCAGGGCGCGGTACCGGATGTATTCCGGCACGGAATCAGGATTTTTGTTATTGTCTGTTTCAGTGAATTGCAGACTCTTTGCATCAATGTTTTTTCCTCCAGCCGAATCGATACCAGAACCGATGAAATCAATGAAACAGACACAGTTCTTTATTTGCCTTATCCCCTTGCTATTTGCTGGCGCACCGGTATTTGCTGCTGACTCCATGTCCTACATAGGCGATGTGGCATGCCGTGTAGCCAATCCCCATCCGCAGCCGCAGGAAAGCATTACCTGGAGCGGCTCCTGCAAGGATGGCTTTGCTGATGGAAGCGGCGTACTGCAATGGCTTGAACAAGGCAAGCCGGTTTCCCGCTACGAGGGCACGCTGGTGCGAGGCTTGTCCGATGGCACGGGCATCTATGTTTTTAATGACGGCAGCGGTTATGCGGGTGAATTCAAGGATGGCGTCTATCATGGCAAAGGCACGCTGACCAGGACGGACGGCAGCAAACTGATCGCCACCTTTGACCACGGCGAACCTGTCGGCGAGGTTGAATCCACCGGCGCCAACGGCGCCGGCTATCGCGGCGGGTGGAAAAATAATCTGCCTGAGGGCAAAGGCATCATCAGGTACACCAATGGCATGCTGTACGAAGGAGAGTTCTCAGGCGGCGAGCGTAGTGGCAGCGGTAAAGCCATCTTCCCGAATGGCAATCGCTATGAAGGCGGCTGGAAACAGGGGCAGCCCGACGGCACCGGCACCATGGTGTACACCAACGGCACCATTTATGAAGGTTCGTTCAAACTGGGCAAATTCGAGGGCCAGGGCCACCTGCAATATGCGGACGGCACGCTGTATGAAGGCGATTTCAAAAATGGCGCGCGTGACGGCGAAGGTATCGCTCTGTATGCCAACGGCAACCGCTACCAGGGAGAATGGACGCACAACCAGTATGAGGGCATGGGAAAATTCAGCTACGCCAGCGGTGCCCTGTACCAGGGTTTGCTGAAAGAAGGAAAATTCGAAGGCAAAGGCCGCATGAAATATTCGGACGGCACGCTGTATGTGGGCGAATTCAAGGCCGGCGACCGCGATGGCACCGGCAAGGCGGACTATCCCGATGGCAGCAGCTATGAAGGCAACTGGAAACTGGGCAAATACGATGGACCGGGCGTGCTGCTGCATGCGCCCAGCGGCAACCGCTATGAAGGAACTTTCCAGGACGGCGTGCTGGTGGCAGCAGCCAATAATCTGTATGACTTGCCCAAACTGCCTGCGATCCCTGAAGACGCCAAGGACAGCACATCGCCGATCAGGCGAGACATCATCGCCGACGCCATCACCGCCTATGACAAGCCTTATCAGGAACTCAGTCCGGAACAGGTCCGCAATATAAGGTCGCAATACCTGCAACTGAAAGCAGATCAGGAACCGCCCTATCCCCTGCAAGGAACCCGCTCCATCTATAAATCCATTGCAGATGCGCAGCAGCAAATGGCGGTGACAGGCGAGCTGCTGATGGACGTTGTCATCGACACCGAAGGCAAGGCGGAATCGGTCAAAGTACTGCAATCGCCTAGCCAGGAAATGAGTAAATTCGCTTCCGCCGTGCTGATGCTGCAGCAATACAAGCCCGCCATTTGCGGCGGCAAGGCATGCGAAATGGAATTCCCGCTACGCATGAAGCTGGATGCCGTCAGCAATAAATAACAGCGAATAGCCCGGCGTCTAGTGGGTATGGGCATTTAGAGGCTGTTGCGAAATTAGCCTGGCTAGGCGCCGCTGACGAAGACAGTGCTTTAGCCCCTTTGTCCCTATAGGGAAAGAGTATTGCCTGGTAAGGCAATACCGTTACGTAGGCGAGCAGCATGCTGCTCGAAGCCCCTACTGCACCGGCTAGGGGGAGCAACAACGCCAGGGTAATTTTTCAACAGCCTCTTATTTTCCGGCCTGAAAATTTCTGATCTCTTCCAGCGTCATCGGCCCCAGGCTGGAAGTCTCACGCTTTTCCAGGGCCAGCCGCAACAACACAAAATCCACCTCGCTGATGGTACGCCTGGCGGCGGCTGCCGTCACCAGCACGCTCACCTTGGCAGGCTGATGTGCCGCCAGTTCTGCGGCATTCTGCTTGGCGGGGATAAGGGTCAACTTGGCATCTTTGCTGGCAGGCAGTTGCTGCAACAGCCTGTTGGCCTCAATCTGCGCACGCGAGGCTGGAATGTTTTTCAGTTCCAGCCGTGTATCCCAGCGCTGTCCCAGATGATAAACCACGGCATACAGAAGCCGCGCAACCGGCTTGTCCACGCCCGAGGCCAGCAATGCATGGTAGAAGGCGGCATCTGCCGCTTCCCAGTCTCCCTCTTTATCATGGCATGCCACATCGTGGATGACGGATGCCTCGCGATACTTATCATCAAAGGGTTCGCGCATCAACGTCCAGGCAAGACCGGGAAGGCAACTACCGTCAACAATATTGCCGCGGCCAACGCTCCAGGTGAGGCCGGACGGATCGATAAAATCAAATGGGGCCAGCACCAGCATATGTGTTTCATCTGGCAGCCACTCCACCTGCAAGCTGCCCTCGAACCTGCCATTATTAACCGCGGGTGCCTGCACCTGAGGGAGGGGAAGCAAGGGGCCTGGCAAGGTCTGAGCCGGCACATAGGCTGGCAGACAGCAGAGCGCCATGCCCATCCATATCCTGCACTGCGTCCAGCACCTCATATTTCCCCCTGTTCTTCAGAACCAGGCATAGGTAGTCACATCGGGCTGCGTCTGCAGACTTGCCGCCCATGTATATTTTTGCAATCCGTATTTTACAATCCGCCTCCAGTTCGATGCACATAAAAAAAAGCCCGCAACCTTGCGGCGCGGGCTAATCCAAACCTTAGGGGTTGGAGGGAGAGAGTCTTCACTATACTCATCTGCAAATCATCTACCTATCAAAGTTACAATTATTTACTTATTTGATAATTGCCCTAATTCAATAAATAGCGCGGTAAGAAAGAGCATCGCCGGGAGCAAGCCTGCGAGCCCCAAATAAAGCAGATACAATTCCCGCCCAGCCAGAGATATCGCTACAGGAAATCCTAACCATGCATGACTCCACCTCACCGCAACTGAAGACCGTCGATCTGGTCACGCTAGGCCAGCAGCAACCGGTAGATACGGATTATCTGCTGACACGTATCAACTCCGGTTCTGTACTGTTGCTGAACCAGCGGCCGCAGCACTACCCTCAGGAACTGCACAAAGTGGAAGAACGCATTATCGTGCTGCAAGGCCAGGTAGGCATTGTTGCCGGTAATGACCGAGTGGATGCGGCATGTGGGCAGATGATACTGGTGCCCGCGGGCCTCAGCCACGCTTATGCGGAAGATTCGGATGGTGTCGTTGCCGTTATTTTCGGGCAGGAATAAGCCTCGGGATGGGTCATGCCAGCCTATATTGCAGCAGCACAAAAATTGCCCGCTTTTTTAATCGTGTTTTACTACATTCCCTCAGCCCAACGACAAATTTGCATCGTTTTTCAATTGTTGCAAAGCAAAATAATGAAAGCGATTTGACAACATCTGATTCGTAGTCTATATTATCTTTTAGATAATACTTTATTTCTCGTTAAATCAGTCATGCCTGGACTGATCTCTTCATAAGAATTTTTCTGATCAGTATCCACCTGCAGAAATAAGGTCGTGTGATAGTGGCTTTGCCCTCCCCTTGCGGACGAGGCACTGCGAACTATCCATTTCAGGACGAAATGTCAGCGGACGCGATGGCTCATATTCAGAGCATCTCAGTGTATCCGCGTCTTTCGGCGACAACTTATTGAGCAGGATCGCGCGGTGAGCCTCCGTCCGCGCAGGATTGCCGCAACAGAAGAAGGATTTGTATGAAAGTGCTTCAATTAATGAGGGACGTGCTGCTGGGCCTGATCGCCTTGCTGGTGATGATGGCCTTGATGACCAGGCCAGCCAGCGCAACTGCAGAATACCGCCCTCTTACATCGGCCACGGCCCTGTCAAGCCGTGTGCCAACATCCACTACAGACAAACTGATGCGAGCCTCGGCCACCAAGGAACTGACGGCTGCCGATGGCGATAATTATTTGACTCAGCTCACCGCCGACCATCATGCAGCCGGCAATCACCGCGCAACTGTGCAGGCAGTCCAGCATGTGAGCGGCGGTTGCAACTCTCTGACCAGCCCCATGCATTGCGACAGCATACAGACAAGCACGCCCTCGGGATCGGAAACCGGCTTCCTGCCGGAACCCTCGCCGTGGTTCATGCTGATACTTGGCTTGTTAGGAATAGTCTTGCTGAGGCGTGAGCCCTAAGCCCGAATGGGACGATAAGATCCGACGACAAGACCAGGCCCCGACGGGGCTTTTTTATTACCTGCGCCGGCCACAACATTGCGCGTGGCCATTACGACGCAGGACCAGGGTCTAGTTAGCGTTACTCCGGAGCCGGAACACGCCCAGCCCCAGGAACACAAAAGCACCGCCTGAAATGCGGTTGAACCAGGTGGCGCGGCGGCTATTGGAGAACCATCCCTTCATGCGGCGCGCCAGCAAAACGTAAAAACAATGCGCCGTGATCGCACATAAGGCGAAGGTCAAGGTCAGCACAAAAAACTGCTCGGGCACCGACACCTCGGGCTTGATAAACTGTGGGAACAACGCGGTAAAAAACAGGATGCTTTTGGGGTTGGTCACCGCCACCAGCAAACCCTGCCGGAAAAATTTGGACGGAGTTTGCTCAAGCAGCATCACGCTGGATTGCTGTTCAAAGATATTCACCTTGCTGCGCCACTGGCGCACGCCTAGGTAGATCAGGTAGCCGGCGCCCGCCAGCTTGAAGGCACCAAACAGCATCGCGGAAGTATTCAATACCACACCCAAACCAGCCATCGCGGCGCTGGATACCAGGAAGATGCCGGTGGCATTGCCAACCGAACTCAACAGCGCCCTACGTGCGCCAAAGGCGACAGAATTGGAAATCGCCAGCAAGATGGCCGGACCGGGGCTGAAAGTCGTTACCAGCGATGCAGCAAGAAATACCAGCCAGATAGATAAACTCATTTTGCTACTTCCTCTACACTTATTTAAACAGGTTTAACGCAAATTCTAAACAGATTCGCTCAATCCAAGCTGATCCAGCAAATCCTGAATCAGCTCCAGCCGCAGCAAGGGATTGTCCAGCGCCAGCAGGTGCTGCTTTTCAGTCAGCGAGATCGGCAGAAGCTCGCACCAGCGGTTGGCTACCCAGCCGCAATCACTCAGCCGGTAAGGCGAGCGCATGGGCAGCTCGCCACCCTCGCCCACTTTTTTTTGCAAGGCCGAGATCAGGCTTTGCAGCATGTCGGATGCGATTTGTAATTCCTGCGGGATCGGAATGTTATGGTCATTTTCCATCGCCTCAACATCTGCCATCCACAAGCCATGCTTCAGTTGTTCGCTGGACAGGATTTTGAAACGGGTGCCGCCTATGCAGCTAATGCGTATCAGCCCGGGCTGCGGCTTGCCCCACTCATCAATTTTGGCAATCGTACCAACCGGCGCCAGCACTTCCTTGTTGTCCATCTTGCGCACTTCGCTGCCTTCGGCTAGCGAGACTATGCCGAATTCACTCTGATTGGAAATGCACTTTCCTATCATGTCCAGATAGCGCACTTCAAACACTTGCAGAGGAAGGAATCCGTCTGGGAACAGTACGGTTTTGAGGGGGAAAAGCGGAATGGTTCTGGCACTCATGCCGTCATATTGACATGAAGCGACATTTTTTGCAGCGCTGTTGAAAAAATGGAGCCGTAATATATTTACGACTCCTTTTCCAGGTTTTCTGAATCAGGCGCCGCTGGCGGCAATTGCCCTTTGATAAGCCGGCCTAGCTTCTATCGTATCGACAAAACGCGCCAGGTTGGGAAATGCGTCCCGCCCGCCACGCACGGCAACCTGGGCAACAAAGGAAAGCTGCACATCGGCACCGGTCAAATCATTACCGACAAAATAATCGCGCTGTTCAAGTTCACGATCGAGAAAGCCAAGGTGGTTTTGCAGTTCACTTTCTATGCGCGGGTGCAGAGGCACGCCGGCTTCGCCCAGGCGGCCGACATACAGCTTCAGCATGAGCGGCAGCATCGCAGAACCTTCCGCATAATGCAGGAATTGAAGGTAGCGGTTGTAGTCGGCCGTATCAATGGCGGGAGCAAAGCGGCCTTTGCCATAGCGCCGCACCAGGTATTCAATGATGGCGCCGGATTCGAAAAATACCTGCCCTTCATCGCGCAACACCGGCGCCTTGCCCAGAGGATGGATCGCTTGCAGTTCAGGCGGAGCTAGGCGGGTCTTGGGGTCGCGCTGATAGCTGATCACCTGATAAGCCTCTCCCAGCTCCTCCAGCAGCCAGGTAATGCGGCGGGAGCGTGATTCATTCAGGTGATGTATCTCTATCATGTTGGGCCTTATTAATATTGTTGATATTGCTTCAGTTTAGCATGGAGGGTCGCATCATCCGGCCACAAGTTTGAACCTGGTTCAATCAAGGATCAGGCGGATTTCTATCTCTCTGTCTACATAGCTCCATTCCTCCGTGGCACGCAAGGCGGCAAGCAAGCGGTCGAAGTCAGGTTCATGCTCAGGCGCGAATTCAAACCAGGTCAAAAAGTCGAAAGGTTCATTGCCGGACAGGTCGCGGCAGTGATGCAAGCGCCTTGCAATCGCCGGCAGATACTGCATGCCTATGCGGTTATGGTGCGAACGCTCTTCAAAGATACTGCGCCGCTCGTCCTGTGTCATTGCCCACCATGCAGCGTTTTTACGTATGGGTATCAAAGCCGCGCAGCTTGCCTCTGAGCGCCCCAGGTCGGGCTGCACAGCCAGCAAGTGATTTTTTTCTTCACGCGTCACGTAGCGCTCGTTGCTGGTAAGGCCTCGCAGTGCCCAGCCCATCGCCAATTGCGGTTTGATCTCGGTATTGGGCAGGATATCCAGCCTTGCCGCCTCCCCCAGCGGCATGCCGCTGACGCTCAGATTTCTGACTATGCGCCAGCGGCCGGTATTGCCCCCTACAAATGAAAACATCCTTGGTGTCATCGTATTGCTCCTGCTTGTCCATTGATATCAGCAATTGCCAACAGAAAGCATAGTCGGCTGAGGTTTCGTCTTCATTACAGGTTGCCGATGTGATTTGTGGCTTATTTTGATTTTCTTTTTAACTAGGACCGATATAGACCTATATCGTATTTAAGCTGCACTTATCGCCCGGCCGCACCGGCAATGCATCAAGGGCGATATGGAAATGGGGCTTTCAATCACGAAAAAGGGGCAAGGCAATGGAAAATTCGGCAAAAACACCGGCAATAGCCAGGGCAGAAACCGGTATCCACGATTTCAATTTCTTTTACGGCCACTGGCATATCCGCAACCGCCGCCTGGTTGCCCGTTTGCAGGGCTGCACCGAATGGGAAGAGTTTGATGCCGTCGGACATGTGCGCCCGCTGCCTGCAGGCATAGGCAACTACGATGATTTTATTGCGAAGGCATGGAGGCCGGATTTTGTCGGCATGTCTTTGCGCATTTTTAACCCGCACACCGAGCTATGGAGCATCTACTGGCTGGAAAACCAGACCGGCGGCCTGAATGCCGCAGGGGCACTGCTGCCGCCCGTGGTCGGCAAATTTAGCGATGGCGTGGGCATCTTCGAAGGCGACGATATGCTGGGGGAAAAGGCCGTACGGGTACGCTATACCTGGTCCGGCATCACCGCCACCACAGCACGCTGGGAACAAGCCATGTCCGCCGACGGCGGCCTGAACTGGGAAACCAACTGGATCATGGAGCATGTCCGTAATTCCGGACAGGATGCGGCAGAAGAGGTAGCAACGCCTGCGAGGCTAGAGGCCGTAGTATGACACTCTCCGCCTTCAGCACCCAGTTTCTGATCGCAGCAATGATCGGCTCCGGCCTGTGCGCCAATGCGCAGGCTCAACTTGGCATAAAGAATAAAACCATGGATAACGAACAACCTCTTCCGGCAGCACCGAACATCGTCAAGGACTACCCAGTCATCGAGTTTCGCCGGTACACGATCAAAAGCGGCGGGCGCGAACAGTTCGCCCGCTATTTTGAAAGCTATTTCCCGGAAGCCTTCCAGCAACTAGGCATGATGGCTTTCGGCCAGTTTTTCGAGCGCGGGCATGCCAGAGGTTTCACCTGGCTGCGCGGCTTCCAGTCCATGGAAGCACGCGCCATCGCCAGCTCTGCTTTTTACTACGGACAAGTGTGGAAAGAGCACAGGGTCACACTCAACAACCTGATCGACGACAGCGATAACGTCTACCTGATGCGTCCGCTGGCTGCGGGACGCGGCGTGGCGGTGATGCCAGCAGTTGACCCGGTTCATGAGCCGAAAGGTGCGCATGGCATCCTGGTGGCGCAACTGTTTTCTGTAAAAACCAATCAGCTTGACCGGTTTGCAGAGCAGGCAGAAACCGTCTTTTCCCGTTACCGCGCTGCCGGTATCAGGGAGGCCGGGGTGCTGGTTACTCTGGACGCGGCCAATAATTTTCCGCAATTGCCGGTCAGGACAGATGGCCCCTATCTACTTTGGCTAGGTTTGGCCAGGGACCAGGAAATGCTGGATAACATCTGGACGCCGCTGGCGCAGCAATCACTGCAGCGGCTGGCCGATACCGGCCTGCTGATGCAAATGCCGGAGCAAATCGTGATGGACCCGGCACAGCGTTCGCGCCTGCGCTGGCCGAACAGGGAGTGAGAATATGAGTAGCAAAACCACAACATGCATTGAAATCCGCTCCTATCAGTTGAAGCCTGGCCAGCGGGCAGCCTTCCATCGCCACTTCATGCAGGATGCGTGGCCGCTGTTGCTGCAATGGGATGTGGACGTTGTCGCCTTCGGCAGCTCTCCGCATGATGAAGACTCCTACTACCTGATACGCGCCTACGACAGCCTGGCACACAGGCAAGCCAGCCAGGACGCATTTTACGGCAGCGCGGACTGGCGCCTAGGCCCGAGGGAGTCCATCGTATCCCGCATAGAGACTTACACATCCATCGTGCTGGACATGGACCCAATTGCGATCGATGCACTGCGGCAGGGGCATCCTGCGGCTCAGACCAGGGAGGAAAAAGCGGCCTGATATTGTACAAACATCAGCACTAACATCAGCAACAACGTCAGCGCAGGCAACGGAGCCGCCTTCAACGAGGTGGTGGCTCCGCCTGCCCAGATGCCCCATCTGCAGCAAAATTCCCATTGGCTTTAAGTCAACAAGCTGGCAAGCCGGGGTCAAACAACATCACATTTCCAGTTTCGTCGCACACATGCGTTTATACCCGTGCAAGGGGCTGCGATTAGACTTACCATATGCACTAAAATAGAACCACAGGCACTCCTGATCTGCTGTATTGAGAGCAGACAAACCAACAAAGAAGGGATTTAACTTGATCCGGATTATCCGCAGCGATAGTTTTTGCACAATACCGGAAAAATACAAGCTGAACTGGCATAGCGCTTGGCGTGCAGTCCTCGCCGGCATGATGCTCAGCCTCATTGCCGGCTGCACCAGCTTGCCGGTCGTAGACCGGTTTGCCACTGAAGCGGTGCCCTTATCCGCCAAGACCACACTGGGCAAGATTGCACAAGACTCCATCCCTGCACCTGAATTGTCTGGTTTCAGGCTAATGCCATTGGGATCGTTCTCACTTGATACGCGCCTGCAACTGGCGCACCGTGCCGAGGCCACACTGGATTTGCAGTATTACCAGTTTCAGGACGACGAGACCGGCCGCCTGCTATTACGTGCAGTTGCCGACGCAGCCAAGCGCGGCGTGCGTGTGCGCCTGCTGCTGGACGATTTTTATACCAGCGGCAGCGATACGCTCTTCCTGGGCCTGGCAGCATACCCAAATGTAGAAGTGCGCCTGTTCAACCCCTTCTGCTGCGCCCGCGATACCGGGCAAATAAGCCGTTTCGCACTGTCTTTCGGTGATTGGTCGCGCGTCAACCATCGCATGCATAACAAACTGTTTATCGCCGACGGCGCCATGGCCGTGATAGGCGGCCGCAATGTCGCCAACGAATATTTCCAGCGCAGCATGGCAGAAAATTTTGTCGATGTGGACGCCTTCACGGTCGGCTTTATCGTCCCGCCCCTGCAAGAATTGTTTGACCGTTACTGGAACAGTTTTTCCGCCTATCCGCTGGAGACCATTGCAAAAACCGGGCTCAGCAAGGAACAGTTGATCGCGCAGTTCGATGACAGGACAGGTCCCAAGACCACCCCGCCCCCGGACAAACTGGGTCCAAACGACATCCTTGGCTATGGTCCGATTGCCGACGACCTGGATGCAGGAAGACTGGGTCTGATTTGGGGTGAGGCCTATGTGTTTGCCGACTACCCTGACAAGCCCTTTGAAAGCAAAGCTGGTGCAATTCCCCTGGAAACCAGCGTAACTTACAACGTGGTAGAAGAAATGAAGAAGGCCAAGAGCGAGGTCGTGGCTTCTTCCCCTTATTTTGTACCGGGTGCGCGTGGCATGAAGTTATTGCAAGGCCTGCGCGACAAAGGCGTCAAGGTGCAGGTGCTGACCAATTCACTGGCGGCAACGGATGAACCCATCGTCCATGCAGGCTATAGCCGCTATCGGGAGGATATGCTGCGCATAGGCGTAGACCTGTATGAGCTGAGCCGTTCGCGCCTGAAGATGAATAACCGGCCTTTCCATTTCGGCTCCTCGCTGGGACGCCTGCACGCCAAGGTGGTGGTGATCGACAAGCATCTGTCTTTCATCGGCTCCATGAATCTTGATCCGCGCTCCGCCAGCGTTAATACGGAACTGGGGGCGATCGTTGACAGCCAGGCACTGGCCAAGGAATTGCTCAATATCATCGACATAGACAGGCTGCAAAGCGCTTACCGCGTTCGGCTTTCTCCTTCGGGCCACGGACTGGAATGGCTGGGTGCAGACGATGAGCAAGAAATGGTCTTGAAGACGGAGCCTGATGCAACTTCCTGGATACGCCTGAAACTATGGTTGCTAGGGCCGCTGATACCCGATGAATTACTATGATACATATCGCTGCGCGCAGATATTGCACCTTGTGCTATAAACTAATAGTTGAAGTTTAAGAGCTTAGGTTTAAGAGTTAAGCAATACGGCATGGCTTTAAAGCCTCAATGCCATTAACCCGCCAAAACGATGCAAGGAAGTGCCATGAAACTTGTTCACTTACTCATTCCAGCCAGTCTGGCCTTGTTCAGCACCGGCAGTTTTGCCGCCCTGGACATAGGCGAAGATGCGCCTAAATTTACTGCCAACGTATCGATTAACGGCCAGGCACAGAGCTTTTCTCTCAGCGACGAACTGCGCAAGGGGCCTGTGGTCGTGTATTTTTTCCCCTCTTCGTTCACCACCGGCTGCAGCATAGAAGCGCATAATTTTGCTGAAGCGATAGACCAGTTCAAGGCCGCCGGCGCCACCGTGGTCGGCATATCGCGCGACGATATGGATACGCAAAAGAAATTCTCTGTATCCGCCTGCAACGGCAAATTTGCTGTGGCCGCCGATACGGACCTGGCAATAGCCAAATCCTATGACGCCATCCTCGCCACCCGGCCCGACT
This sequence comes from Parundibacterium terreum, assembly GCF_014636315.1. Taxonomy (GTDB): domain Bacteria; phylum Pseudomonadota; class Gammaproteobacteria; order Burkholderiales; family Burkholderiaceae_D; genus Undibacterium; species Undibacterium terreum. The sequence goes on from NZ_BMED01000001.1 coordinate 760,966, forward strand.
ATGCCAATCGCATTTCCTATGTGGTTGCGCCCAACGGCAAGATCATCTATCGCTATAGCAGCCTGAATCCGGACAAGCACATCATCAACACCTTGAACGCAGTGAAGGAATTGCACGCACAAGCGCGTTGATTTTTGAGTTACCAGAAGGGCTTGAAAAATCAGGCCTTGTCCGTATCGGCAATAACATCCTGCTGGACCTGTTTCAGATGAAGCAAATGGGTTTCCAGCTGTGCAATGAGTTCACGATGGCGCTCTTCGGCATCCTGCAAAATCTGTTGCTGATGCCGCAGCAAGTCATCGCTGGACTGCACCGTTTCCCGGTGTAGTTCGGCCATCATCAGGTAGCGGTGTGCATCCGACAGCACAATGCCCAGCCAGGTCGAAGCGGACATCAATTGCTCCCGCCGCCCGCCGTTCACCGCCAGCTTGCCGACGATATTGATCTCCAGATACAAGGGCAAGGCCATCGTGTCATGCCTGGTCTTGGCGCCCTTCCCCAGCAATAACTGGCCCGAGGTATCCAGAATACCCCAGCGCGAACCCAGCATCGCCGTCAAGGCCGACTGCACTTTGATCAAGGGCACCGCAGCGAGTAAATCGCTGAGGCTGATATTGCGATCAAACTGCTGGACATCCATCCCCGTCCTCCGCCTATTTTTCCGGTTCAGCGCTGCCTTTCCATGCCGGACTGCAATGAAGCTGAATTCATCATACTCCATTTGCCTGTCTTGTCCAGAAGCAGCAAACAGCGATCCCTTCGGCAAATTGAAGAAATTCCTTTTCCAGCTCTTTTGAGAACACAAAATTCGGCATTTCACACGCCACTCAGAATTAATACTGCATGGCAAGCTTATTGCATTTGAGTTATCGCTAACAGCGCGGCGTTTCATATTGCCGCTTGTCATTAAAAAATTGGAAATTTTGCAGGTAGAGGATAGAGGGACGATGCAAGCAAGAAAACAGGTGGAAGAATTTCTGCCTTATATGCCTGGAGTAGCAAAATGCGAACGCTTGCTGAGGGAATTGAATTTCTCGTGGCGGCTGATCGAATCGACGGCCAAGATGGTATGCCCGGTAGAGGCCAAGGCCATCCTGCCGACGATGAAAACAACACGGGAAGGCTTTAACAGCCTGGAACAACAACTAATCACCAATCTGGCGCAAGAGAACATCACCAAATCGGTGCAGGAGCTGCACTTCAAAGCGCAGGTCATTATCGACATTGTGGTGCGCAACCTGTTCGAACGCACCGCCGACGTCGGTTTCCTGGCAATGGATGACGCCATACGCGCCTTCATCCTGGATGAAGAGTGCGATGCCGATACGCTGGTGCCGCGCCTGCAAGCCTACCGCGACAAATATACGGTCTATGATGAAATCCTGATCCTGGATACCCAGGGCGAGGTCCTCGCGCATCTGGACGATACGAGCGAGGTGGAGTACTCCACCGATCCGCTGATCGCCGCCACATTGGCGTCGGATACCTATGTGGAGAGCTTTCATCATTCCGACCTGCGTCCCGGACAAAAGCGCAGCCTGATCTACTCCCGTAAAATCACCCACCCGCAAGACGGCAGCGCTATCGGCGTGCTATGCCTGTGCTTCCCGCATGAAGTGGAAATGGCGGGCGTATTTGGCGGCCTGAGCAAGACTGCAGACCGCTCGGTAATGCTGATGCTGGACAGCGCAGGCCATGTCATTTCCAGCAGCGACGAGCAGCACATACCCTCCGGCCAGAAAATGCAACTGGCACTGAACGGCGATTACGAGATCGTTACCTATGCCGGGCGCGACTATCTTGCCAAGACCTGCGCCGCCCAAAATTACCAGGGCTATGGCGGCCCGGGCTGGCTGGGGCACGTAATGATTCCCTGCGAAGCCGCCTTCCGCCAGCGGGAACAAGACGCACTGTCTGCCTACGATACGCCCACCCTGGCGGGCATCATGTCCCATGCCAAGACTTTTTGCCCGCCGCTGCATGAAGTGTCGGTCAGCGCAGAAGCCATCAACCTGGCCCTGCGCCGCGTCGTGTGGAACGGCAAGAACATGTCTGCCGGCCAGGACAACGATTTGCTGAGGCTGAAATCCATACTGCAGGAAATCAGCCAGACCGGCGACGAAACCAGCCGCGTCTTCAAGGATTCCATCCACGACCTGTACGGCACCGTGATCTCTTCCGGCCTGCAGGATGCACAATTCATCTCCAGGCTGATGATAGACATCATGGACCGCAATCTATATGAGCGTGCCAATGACTGCCGCTGGTGGGCATTGACCCCGGACATACGGCGGCTGATGGCCTCGGGCTCATTGGCGGGCTCGCTAAGCCGCGACGATGCGCAAGCCATCACGCGGATACTGGAAGCCATCAACGCGCTCTACACGGCCTATACCAGGCTGGTGGTCTTCGACGCCAATGGCAAGATCGTGGCGGCATCCGACCTGCACAAGGATGGACTGGAAACAGTGGGCCAGATGATGGACGCAACGCTGGTACGCAAGACGCTGAACCTGCCCGGCAGCCAAGCCTATTGCGTATCGGAGTTTGAACCCAGTTGGCTGTATGCGGAACGGCCTACCTATATCTACTGCGCGGCAATCTACCATCCGGAAGAAAACCGCGCCGTGGGCGGTATAGGCATCGTGTTCGACTCTGAACCCGAATTCCGCAATATCCTGCTGTCTTCACTGCCTGCGCGCCCCGGCGCCTTTGCGGCGTTTGCCGACCGCAGCGGCCGCGTCATCTCCAGCACGCATGCTGAATATCCGCCCGGCAGTATCCTGAATCCGTCCAGCGCCGTCCTGCAAGAAAAGAACGGCGTCAGTGCCGCGCAAATACTGGTACACGACCAGCAATACACGATGCTGGGCCATACAGCTTCGTTCGGCTACCGCGAGTACAAAAATTCTGGCGACTACCAGAATGACATCCTGGGCATGGTCTTCGTGCCTATAGGCGAGCAGACTACGGCAAGCATGCAGGATGAAAGCTGGAACTACCAGGATGAACGGCGTGAACCGAGCGTGGACGCGCAGGAATACGCCACCTTCCTGGTTGACGGCGATGTGTTTGCGCTGCCCGCAGCATATGTGCTGGAGGCGCTGGACATACAGCGCATGCATTCTGCATCCACCTTGAAACCGCTGATTGCCGGCGTGCTGGACTATCGGGACAATAATGGAGAATCGTCGATTTTCGTGCCGGTAGTCGATATGCGCAACCTGCTGCACCCGGCATCCAGGGAAGATGGCGTTTTAAGCGAAATCATCGTCGTCCGGCAAGGCAAGCATACGCTGGGCCTGCAAGTCGGCAGCCTGCATGATGTGCTGGAATTCGGTAGCGAGCAGATAGACCCGCCGCTGGATATGTTCCGCAATCAGACTCGTTTTGTCTGCAACCTGATCAAGACCGGCAACCACAACCGGATGATACAAGTCATCGACTTCGACAGCGTGATGCGGCATGTGTATGAAAAGAAATCCGCCGCAGAACAGGAGGCAATAAGCGCGGAAGCCAGCCTTGACGAATAGGTGAAAAAAGAAAAGCGGGGAAGCATCTCACGCTGCTTCCCCACCGGGCTGTGCAACAACTACCGCTTCAGGTATCAGCCAAGATCTACGGGGATAAAGATCTTGGCATCTTCCCTCTGCACCAGCAAGGCAATCGTCTTGCCTGCCTTCTGCACCATGCCCTGGAACTGCTTGCCGTCGTTCACGGCAACGCCGTTGACTGACAGGATCACATCACCAGGCTGTATGCCAGCCTTGGCCGCCGCGCCGCTCACATCTTCCACAACCAGGCCTTTGCTCAAGCCGGACTGCCGTTGTTCATCACGCTCCAGCGGCCTTACTGCCACACCCAGGCGCCCTTTGGCGGCCTTCGCGTCATCGTTTTGTGCGAGCTTGGCGTTCTTGAGCTCGCCTATCGTGACAGACAGCTTGATAGTCTCACCCTTGCGTATCACATCCAGCTTATTGGAGGTGCCGGGCATCACATCGGCTACCATGCCGGACAAGTCAGACGCATGCTCTACCGTCTTGCCATTGAAGCCGATAATCACGTCGCCCGGTTGCAAACCGGCTTTCTCGGCCGGGCTATCCTTCTCGGTAGCACTGATCAGCGCGCCTTCTGTCTTTTTCAGGCTGAAGGAATCTGCCAGCGCCTGATCCAGCTCTTGCGTATAGACACCGAGGTAACCACGCGTCACCTTGCCGTATTTGACCAGCTGCGCCTGCACCTTGTTGGCGGTATCGATAGGTATCGCAAACGACAGGCCCTGGTAGCCGCCGGTCTGGCTATAAATCTGCGAATTGATCGCAATCACTTCGCCCTTCAGGTTAAACAGAGGGCCACCGGAATTACCCGGGTTCACCGCGACGTCGGTCTGCATGAAGCCAACGCTGGGGTCACCCGGCAAAGTGCGTGATTTGGCACTGACAATACCCGCCGTCGCCGTGTTTTCAAAACCGAACGGTGAACCAATCGCCAGCACAGGCTCGCCCACCTTGGTCAAGGCAGGATCACCCAGCACCACGGTAGGCAAATCCTTCGCATCGATCTTGATCACCGCGACGTCGGCACGCTTGTCCGCACCCAGTACCTTGGCCTTGAATTCGCGCCTGTCAGTCAGCTTGACGGTCACTTCCTGCGCACCATCCACGACGTGTGCATTGGTCAATATCAAACCATCATGGCTGACGATGAAGCCAGAACCGAGACCACGCATGACTCCGCCATTACCACCACCCTGCCCATGCGGCATGTTAGGCATCAATGGGCCAAAGCGGCGGAAGAATTCGGACAGAGGATCTTGCTGGCTGCCATTATCATCATCGTCATCATCGCCCTGCGCATTACTGCGCATGCTGACCTTGTGGGTCTTGCCGACGACACTGATGTTCACCACCGCAGCGCCGTAACGATCAACAATCCCGGAAAAATCGGTCGCCGTCGCAATCCCGGCCGACACGCTATGCGTTACCGGCAGACCGCTCTGCGCAACATTAGCGGCCTGGACCTTGCCCAGAGTGCTACCCTCCAGATAGAGGCCGCCGCCGACCACTGCTGCCAGTATCGCAGCAGAAAGAATGCTTTTCGCAAAAACATTATTTTTCATCTAACACTCCTTGGTATCAATGGACTGGTTTTCCAATCATTGAGGGAGATATTAGGGGGGTAGATTTAAAATAGACTTAAATCTGATGGGAATTTTTTGGAAAAATTGATTTAAATTTTTGGCAATTGTTTAGATGGTGGTGATTGATCGGTTTGTACTTCGTGGGTACAAGCCGGGGGTGGCCCGGCAGCCACTTACTCTTTCTTGCTTCGCCAAGAAAGAGTAAGCAGAAAGAAGGCGACCGCAAGCCTCGCCCCTTCGGGGTGCCCGAATATGCGGCACAAAAAATGGGAAACGGGCGAAACTCGCTACGCTCAAACACACCCGTTTCTGATCCATTTTCTGTACCGCACAATCGGCGAGGCTCCGAGCGGTTTAAGTTCAAAAGCAAAATCAAAAGCAAATTCAAAAACAACGGCAACCAGATTCTCTAATTTCGAAGAAACGCAACCTCACAAATTCCGGCGGCTTGAATTTGATGTTGATGTTGGGGTTGTTTTTGAAGTACCACCGCTCGGGACGCAGCATTTTGTGCGTTACAGAAAATGGATCAGAAATGAACGTTGTCTGAGCGCAGCGAGTTTCGTTCATTTCCCATTTTTTGTAATGCAGCAAAATGTGATGGCGCTTGCCGCCATCACCCGAAGGGCAAGTCTGCGGTCGCCTTTCTTTGCTTACTTTCTTTGGCGAAGCAAAGAAAGGAAGTGGCCGCCGGGCCACCCCCGGCCAGCAATCCCAACTATCACCAGACGTATTTAATTACGCGACACTCAACATATCCAGCGCTACCCAGCAGCAGGCAAAAGCTCCCGACCAAAAACAACCCGCACCAATAAGCCCTTGCCAGTGTTGGTCAACACCACTTCCGCCCTATGCGCCTCCGCAATCTGCCGCACAATCGCCAAGCCCAAGCCAGTCCCCTTGGACTGCGAACCCGGCACCCGGTAAAAGCGGTCAAATACCCTGGACAGATCACCCTCCGGTATTCCGGGCCCATTGTCCTGCACGCAGAGGCTCACCGTATCTGCATCGGCAAGCAAGGACACATCGACCGCGGATCCGCGCGGGCTGTAGCGAATCGCATTGTCCAGCAGGTTATTCAGCAGGATGCGTATCCCGTCCGGGTGACCCATAATCTGGGCCGGCGTATCAGCCTGCACGCCCAGGTCTATTTCCTTGTCATTGGCTGCCATCGCAAAATCACCGGTTGCAGCGCGTACCAGCGCCTGCATGTCCACCACCTGCGGCACCTGCTCGACGGCACCGGGCTCTTGCCGCGCCAATGTCAGCAACTGCTGCACCAAGTGGATCGCGCGCTCCAGGCCCTGCTTCAGGTCGGCAAAGGCTTCTTCGCGCTGCGGACCTTCGCCGGCGCGCTCGGCCAGCAATATCTGCAGCTTCAGCGCTGTGAGCGGCGTCTTCAGTTCGTGGGCAGCGTCGGCGATAAAATTGCGCTGCGCCTGGATGGAAATATCCAGTCTCTGCAGCAGTTCATTCAGGGCGCGCGTCAACGGCTGCACCTCCTGCGGCACGCCGGCTTCCGAAATCGGAGTGAGTGCTCCGGCATCTCGGCTTTGCACGTCGGTAGCGGCGCGCTGCACGGCAGACAGGCTGCGGCCTACCGCGAACCAGATCAGCGCCGCCAGGAAAGGCAGTATCAGCAATAAGGGCGCAACCGTCTTCAGCGCCAGCCGGGCCGCCAGCTCCAGCCGTGCGCTCAGCGGCTGCGCGACTTGCACGATGGTGTCGCCCAGTTGCGCGCTATACACGCGCCAGGTGGTGCCGTGTGCGGAGAAATTGGAAAAGCCCAATTCAGCGCGCTGCGGTAGCGCCGATGTGTCATGCGAATGATAAATACGCAAGCCTTGCGAGTCCCAGATCTGAATGATGATATCTTCCTGCATATTCGACAGCTCGGGCCGTGTCGGTATTAGCGGCGCATAGGATTGCGCCGGCAGCGAAGCAACCAATTGCTTCATCTGGTAGTCGAATAGCTGATTGGCTTGTTCCCGCACCTGCATATAGATCATGCTGCCGGCAAAGACGATGCCGGCCAATATGCCGACCGACAGCCATACCAGCAGGGTGCGGCGCACAGAGGGGTTGGCTGGGTGGATCATGCTGGATACTCCGCTCATGCCGGCCTCGGCACCATGTAGCCGACACCGCGGATATTCTTGATGAAGTCGGCCCCCAGCTTCTTGCGCAGAGCGTGGATATATACCTCGACAGTATTGCTCTCCACCTTCTCGTCCCAGCCATAGAGTTTTTCAGTCAGTTGGGCCGGAGAGAAAACCACGCCGGGGCGGTCCAGGAAAGCCTCCAGCAAGGCGAACTCGCGGGCCGACAATTGTATGGGCTTGCCTTGCAGATGGACTTCATGGGTAGCCGGGTTCAGGGTCAGATTGCCAAAGCTGAGTACAGGATCAGCCCGGCCAGACTGCCTTCTGAGCAAGGCGCGGATACGCGCTTCCAGCTCCTCCAGGTCGAAAGGCTTGACCAGGTAATCATCCGCGCCGGAATCCAGGCCTTTGACCCTGTCTGCCACAGCATCACGCGCGGTCAGTATCAGCACAGGAATGGCGTTACCCTTGCGGCGCAGCGCGGTCAGCACATCCAGCCCGGCTTTTTTGGGCAAGCCAAGGTCCAGCAATAGCAGGTCGTAGCTCTCCAGCGCCAGCGCGCCTTCCACAGCGCCACCATCCTGCACCCAGTCAACAGTGAAACCGTCCTGCCGCAAGCCCTTGCGCAAGCCCTCGCCCACCATCACATCATCTTCCACCAGCAATAATCGCATCGCCCTACCTTATCTGTCAGCCTTATGAGGATTTTAGCCGAATAATGTCATCAGAAAAGTTTGCGCCCCGCCAAGATCAGGAGATACCCTCTGGAAATTGTTAAAAATATTGAAGATAAAAGCCTCTGCATCTCCTGCACAAGCTTTTATGACATGCTTTCACAATAAGGACTGATCGAAGATCCGATAAGGCCGTCCCCAATACATTGCAGCAATGTAGAAATAAGAGGAGGGAATGATGCCGTACCGCCAACTGCTCGCTTCGCTGATGCTCACGCTTTTTGCGCCCGCAATGGCCGATGAAAAGATCAGCCTTTTATACAATGAGCGCATCCCCTATTTCGAAACCCAGCTCGATGGCGACGTAGAAGGATTGATAGGTACGCCGGCAAAGTGGGCATTTATCAATGCAGGCATTCCTTTTGAATGGAAGAAATCTTCTTCCAGCGTGCAGTTGCAAACCATACGGGGAAACCAGAAACAGGCCTGCCTTGTCGGCTGGCACAAAAATGCCGCTCGCGAAAAGGTAGGAAAATTCACGCACGCCCTTTATCTGGACAAGCGTACCGTCGCATTGGGCCTGGCAACCAATCTCAAATTCGGCACTGAGAAATCGGCGGCAGAATTGCTGTCAAATCGGCGGGCGGTGCTGATGGTCAAGGAGGGATATTCTTACGGCCATGTGATCGACGAGCAGATTGCACGCAAGAACCCCAGGATGGTCACCGCAGTCGGTGAAAACACCAATATGCTGAGCATGCTGTTTTATGAAAGAGCCGATTATTTTTTCGTCGGCGAAGAAGAAGCCACAGAATTGATCAGGCGCTCCGACTACAAGGAAAAGAATTTCAAGATAGTGTATTTTTCAGATGCCCTCCAGGAAGATCCAAGGCATCTGTGGTGTACCGGCCAGGTATCGGATTCTGTGATCGAAAAACTCAATGCAGAGATCGACAAGACTCGGGCGAGGCGCTGACAGCCGGGTTATACTGCAGCCTGAAATACTACCGGAGAAACCTATGCCGTCGGGCCAAGCAATATTAAAAGAATTATCCAGCACGCTGCGCCATTTGCACCGCGCTTTGATCGAAGCAGAAAGCACTAATTTCCCCGACGCCACCGGCCCCTATGACCGCTTGATGCTGGTGGTGGAGCATCCGGAATTTCGCTGGCTGCACGCCTTATCAGAACTGATTGTGGAAATCGACGAACTGGCTGACGACGAAGCCGCCGGCGGCCAGGCTGCTACGCCCTGCAAGGAAGTGATAGAACGACTGCTAGGCCCGGCACCGGCGGTGCGCGAAGATTTTCGCACCCGTTATCTGGACTTGATGCAAAGCGCGCCGGATGTGGCGATTGCCTCCGGCGCGGTAAGGCGCGTCTTGGCACGGCTTTAATGCACGTAGCTTAACTCTGGCAACGGCCGGGGTAATTTCTCAACAGTCTCTAAAACAGGGAGCCGTTCAGGTCTTCCTGTTCTGTCTCCTTCTTTACCCTGGCAATAACAGGCTTGGGATCAGGCGCAGCGTCCATCATTTCGGCCGGGTGCGTTTGCAAATAAGCCCTTGCCTGCTCAGGGTTGCGGCAAGTCAGCCAGTCGTCATAGCTGGACTTTGGAATGATTACCAGCGCGCGCTTCTCATCTTCGGGCCGGTGAAAGCGCTTCATCAGCGGATGCGTATCTGCATTCACGGTGAGCTGGGTGAAGGAAAATGCCCGGCTGCCGTCTTCCTCCTGCCACGCGCGGTACAGACCGGCAACGGCGAAAGGCGCATCGTCGGCCATGCCTATGCGCCAGCGCACTGCGCTGCCGGTCTCCCAGTTAGGTTCAAAATACGCGTGCATGGGCACCAGGCAGAATAAACCTCTTTGCCATGGATCTGCATAGCTGGGCCGCTCGGCAATGGTTTCTGTGCGCGCATTCATCGTGGAATAGTGCTTCATGTCCGGCGGGATATGCCGCCTTGGTACCATGCCATAGCTGGCCGCGAGTGCAGCGCGCTGCCCCGAACGTGTCGCAACAATGATAGGCGCGGCATAGTCCTGATACGCCTCTTCCGGCCATTCATCCGGTGAGCGAACCACCGTCTCGAAGTGGTCCTGCAGCGTCTGCTTGTTGACTGTTAAAAAGTTAATGCACATGATGCTTGATAAGCCAAAAACAGGATTATCGGCTGTTTACCGGCTTTCGTCACGCGAAGCAAAACAGCGCAATCAGCTTAAGCGTATTCCGTGGACAAATACCGCCAAGCGGCGCGTGGTCGGAAAATCCGGATCTTTGCGCGGGTCATGAGGTGCTTCATGCGTCAATTCTATCTTCAAGTTGGATATAGCCTGGCCCGCATGCATCTTGAGCCGCAGAACATCCTTACTGCGCAGGTCCACCCAGCCGATGTCTTCGCCGTTGATGACGACCCGGGTACGTTCATTGTTCTTAAAATAGTGCACAAGTATCCGCACGCCGTGTACCGGCCTTGCTGGAGAAACTGCGATATCCATCACTGAGGACGGACCGTCCGACCAGATGCCATTCCATTCGCCCTGCGCCACCGTCCCGTTATCCTCGAAATAACTCCAGCCAGTGCTGAATTGCGATGCGTTTTTCTGAAAGTCAGCCAGAGACAATTCATCCGCCTTGTCGCATTGCACGGCCCCATTGATGTAAAACCAGCCAAAATTAGCCTTGCCAAACTGCGTGTCCGGTGAGATCAGCTTACCGGGACCGCACAACTCCCTGTCTATACTCGTGCTACTTTCATGGAACATCAGTTTCTTGCGTTCGCCATTGACCTCGTAGGCATAGAGTTTACCAACATCAAGCGGCGCTCCATCCGGCAGGCCCGTACGCTCTATGAATATTTCAGGATCGGGGTTATACCAGGCGGGAGCATTTTCCAGCATGAATTTCCCCATCGGGCTAAGCCCTAATTCGGAATAATGCCGCGCATCGATCGTGCATCGCAACTGCAACAGCCCTACGCATAAAAGTAAAATAAAGGGCAGCCTAGTTTGCTGGCGCAACAAGAACAGGAACAGAAACAGGAAAGGCGCGCCTCCCCAGGAGGCATACCGCATCATCCCATGAGCAGCAGAATTCCAGTTGGTGGTGGCCAGTGCGGGTATCGCCAACGCCAGCGCGCAGGTTATGCAGATCAGTGCGACCGCAGGTAATTTCCATTTATTCCCGGCCAGCCCGCGTGAACGCCACAGCAAGACCGCACTGCCTATCCATAGGCCCGGAATGCCTATGATCAAACCCTGGTTCCAGTCGAAATAGAATGACTGCAAGCGCCCCAGGCTGATCAATGCCGGCGATGCAGCGATTTTGGCGATGATATTGGGCACGCCAAACATCCACAAATTGAAACCAACCGGTATCAGAAACAAGGCAAAGCCAGCGCCGATACCGATCAGCATGCGCCTGTGCAGAGCCAGTCGCAGATTGTCTTTGAACGATAGTTGGCTCTGGTAGCTCGTACTCCAGAACAGCAAGGGGCCAAACATCAGCAGGCAGACGATGGGCGGATTTTGGGTAGCGGCCAAACCGATCAGCAAGCCCCCTGCCAACGGCGCATCCGTCACAAACAACAGCATCGCAGACAGTACGGCGGCCGAACTCATGCATTCTGGACTACTCCACTTCGCATAGTTGACGCCCCCGCTCAGCATGAACAATACCAGGCCGAGGAAGGCTTTCCTTGCCGAAGCAAAAAAGCGATACAGGCTCACGCCGAGCACAAATATGAACACCAGATTAACGAACCAGAACGACTTGAAGGGGTCAATTCCGATTTTCTCGAATACGAATAAGGGAATTGCCGCCAGCGCAGAATAGGAAAAAAAGTGAATTGAATAGGTATTGTCGTCCAGAGCCCGATAAAAGCCGCCGTTAGGCTGTTGCTTACCGGCCCGTATGCCCTCTTCCGTCGTTTTGAAATAAGGAGCGTACTGCGGCAACAAGTGCTGGACCTTGCGCAGATCTTCGCTTTGTATGTCCGGTGACAAATGCGATGCCAGCGCCACGCTCATGACGGTATATTCATACACGTCGCCATTCAGTATCACCCTCTGCTGGAAGAAGAGTGCCCCCAGCAGTATCAGCAAGGCAAGCAGGAATTGATGAAACTTGGTCAAATTTGACAACATAAAGTGAGGTGGCGCGCGCTTTGATATGCGAATCATGGCGAAGACGGCCCTGAATAGTGGTAATCAGGCAACATAATAAATGATAAAATTTTTGCAATCAAATAGTATTTTACAAATATTTTTAAATAGAAACTAAGTTGCTACAAAAATAAAATCCACGATTAAACGCTTACTTTTCAGCTTGCTGATTTGAGCTAATATGAAATAGGCGCAGCAAAGACCAAGACCGGCCTAGCATTCAGCCACCGCTTTTTGAAAATCGGACGAATGAAAACACACAGCCAGGGATGCTTGAACTACCTGCTGATCTTCCATCTGGCTTTGGTCAGTCCGGTTATTGCCTGGGCAGCGCCGATATCGCAAATTCCCTTGCTGATGAGCGAAGAACTGGATGAAAGAAACGGCATGATCCCGCTGGCACCAGAGATCGCCGAGCTGCTTCAGTATGTGGAAACTGCGGCCAGGATCAAATTCGATATCCGGCGCTACCCTTGGAAGCGCGCCGTCACTAATGCGGAAAATGGCGAGGGACTCATTTTCGGCATCTCCAAGACGCCCGAGCGCTTGCGCCATTTCACGTTTTCCGCCCCCGTCATTTCCGATGCAGCATGGCTCGTTACTAACTGCGTCGCCAAGTTTCCTTTCTCGTCGCTGCATGATCTGCAGGGAAAAACCATAGGTATCGTTCGCGGCACGAGCTATGGCAATGAGTTCGATAGGCAAAGCAACGTGCTGTTCAGGGTCGAAGACGATACGAACTCCAATTCCGCACGCCTGCAAAAATTGTCGCTGAAGCGGACCGACGCGATCATCATCTACAACAACAGCCTGCGGCGCGAAGAACTTGAAGCTGTCATCAACCAGCAATATCGCGCCAGCAAGGAAGGCAGCACGCACAGTATCGGAAATGCAACCATGTTTTGTGTGCTGCCAAAACCGGTCTCGGTGCTGGATGTGCATTTTGCGATACGCCCTGATAGGGACAAGGGCATCATACGAAAGCTGAATGCGGCGATAGTCCGGGGGCGGCGAAATGGCGACCTTGCCCGCATATCCTCAAAACATGCGGACAAAGCCCAGTGAAGCCCGCATTTCCCCCAGGCCTGCACTGGCTTGCCGCTATCTTATCTTTGCCTTAGCATGCTCACCGCTACTTGGCGCTTCCGCCGTGTACCAGGCGATATAGCATTGGCAGAACCAGCAGCGTCAGTATCGTCGATGACAATATCCCCCCAATGACCACCGTCGCCAGCGGACGCTGTACTTCCGCCCCGGTGCCTGTGGCCAGCGCCATGGGGATAAAACCCAGCGACGCCACCAGCGCTGTCATCAATACCGGGCGCAAGCGCGTCAATGCGCCCGTGCTGACGGCGGAGTCCAGATCCAGGCCTTCCTCGCGCAAGCCGCGAATGAAAGAAATCATGACCAGGCCGTTCAAGACCGCAACCCCTGACAAGGCAATGAAACCGACCGCCGCCGATATCGAGAGCGGAATATCCCTCAGATACAGCGCAACGATGCCGCCGGTCAGCGCGAAAGGAATGCCGGTAAATACCAGTAAGCCGTCTTTCAAGTTATTGAACATGGCAAAAAGCAGCACGAACACCAGCATCAAGGCCAGCGGCACAACCAGTTGCAGGCGCCGACTGGCCGACTGCAATTGTTCAAAACTGCCGCCGCTGGCGCTCCAGTAGCCCGGCGGCAGTTTGACTTCCTTCCGGATCAAGGCTTCCGCCTCCGGCACAAAGCTGCCTATATCCCGCCCGCGTACATTGGCGCTGACGACAATGCGGCGCTTGCCATCTTCACGGCTGATCTGATTCGGACCTGGCGAAAAGTCCAGCGTAGCGATTTCAGACAGGGGAATATAATTCGCTGCATTGGACTCCGGTATGGACTCTGTTCTCGGTAAAGGTATAGGCAAGCGTTTTAATGCATCAGGGTCGCTGCGCAGCCCCTCGGGCAGGCGCACCACGATATCAAAACGCCGGTCGCCCTCGAACATGGCGCCGGCTTCCCGGCCGCCGGTGGCTATTGCAAGCGCATCCTGCACATCCGCCATGTTCAGGCCGTAGCGGGCAATCTTGCTCCTGTCGATATTCACACTCAGCATCGGCAAGCCGCTAGTTTGTTCTACCTTCACTTCAGATGCGCCGGGAACTCGCTGCAATACTGCAGCTACCTTCGCAGCGGTGCTATTTAGCACTTCCATATCATCGCCAAATATTTTCACCGCAAAATCGCTGCGCACGCCGGAAATCAACTCATTAAAGCGTAGTTGTATCGGCTGAGAAAACTCAAAGCTGTTGCCTGGATACTTGGCTGCTTCTTGCCGTATTGCCGCCAACAGGGCATCGCGCGATTTCTTTGGTTTGGACCACTCGCCTTCGGGCTTCAGCATGATGTAGCCGTCGGAGATATTCGGCGGCATGGGGTCGGAGGCAATTTCGGCAGTGCCGGTACGTGCAAAAATACGTTCGATCTCCGGGAATTTCTGCTTCAGGCCACGCTCCAGTTGCATCTGCATTTCCAGCGACTGCGACAGGCTGGTGCCTGGAATGCGCAAGGCCTGTATCGCGAAATCGCCTTCGTTCAGGCTGGGGACGAACTCACTCCCCATGCGGGTAGCCAACAAACCGGACAGCAATACCGCTGCCGCAGCAGCGGCCAGTACCACTGCCTTATTGCGCATGGTTTTTGCCAGCAATGGCTCGTAGATTCTGTTGGCAAAGGACATCAACCGATTTTCCTTCTCTGCAACGCGATCGCCCATGAACAGGGCCACCGCTGCCGGCACAAAGGTAATGGACAATATCATCGCACCAGCCAGCGCCACCACCACAGTAAGGGCCATGGGATGAAACATCTTACCCTCGACCCCGGTAAGTGCGAAGATGGGCAGATACACAGCCATGATGATCAACTGGCCGAACAGCAAGGGCCGCCGTGCCTCCTGCGCCGCGGCAAACACTTCATGAAAGCGTTCGCTTTGGTTCAGCAGCCGACCCTGCTTCTGCTGCACATGCGCCAGGCGGCGTACGCAATTTTCCACAATCACTACCGCGCCATCGATGATGATGCCAAAGTCCAACGCGCCCAGGCTCATCAGGTTTGCGCTGATCTTGTAGCCGACCATGCCGGTGAAGGTAAACAGCATGGATAAGGGGATGACCAGAGCGGTGATGATCGCCGCCCGGATATTCCCAAGAAAAAAGAACAGCACCGCAATCACCAGCACGGCGCCTTCCAGCAGATTTTTCTTGACGGTGTTAATCGCCTTGTCCACCAGTACCGTACGGTCATACACCGTCACCGCCTTCACGCCGCGCGGTAAGCTGCGGTTAATCTCCCGCATTTTCTTGTCCACCGCCTGCGATACCGCGCGGCTATTCTGCCCTATCAGCATGAACACAGTGCCGAGCACGACCTCGCGGCCGTTCTCGGTCGCGGCGCCGGTGCGCAGTTCGCGCCCTATCGCCACTTCGGCGACATCCCGCACGCGTACCGGCACGCCCTGCACATTGCTGACAACGATATTGCGGATGTCGTCCACAGAACCAAGCTGGCCGGGGGCACGGAGCAGATACTGTTCACCGCGCTTTTCTATATAGCCGGCACCGACATTGCCGTTATTGCGCTCCAGCGCGGCCACCATGCCCGGTAGCGTCAAGCCATAGGACATCAATTTCACCGGATCGGGAGTCACATGATATTCCTTCGTATAGCCGCCGATGGAATTGATTTCTGTCACCCCGGGTACGTTGCGCAATTGCGGCTTGATGATCCAGTCCTGGATTTCACGCAGATCTGTGGATGTATAAGGTGCGCCATCCGCTTTTTTTGCGCCGTCTTCGGTTTCCACCGTCCATAGATAGATTTCACCCAGGCCGGTGGAGATGGGACCCATCACCGGCGTCACACCGGCGGGCAGCTTATCCCTGGCTTCCTGTATGCGCTGGTTGACCAGTTGGCGCGCGAAATAGATGTCGGTGCCATCCTTGAAGATGACGCTGACCTGCGACAGACCGTAACGGGAGAGTGAGCGTGTCTGCTCCAGATTGGGCAGGCCCGCCATGACGGTTTCTATCGGGTAGGTAATCCGCTGCTCAACCTCCAGCGGCGAATAACCGTCGGCCGACGCATTGATTTGCACCTGTACATTGGTAATATCAGGCACTGCGTCAATGGGCAGCTTGTTGTAACTGAAGATGCCCAGGGCCATCATCGCGACAACTGTCAGCATGACCATCCAGCGATGTTCTATCGAAGAAGCTATGATTTTTTCAAACATGGCTGTTCTCCTCAGTGCGCGTGCTCAGCACTGCCCTTGCCCTGCTCCGCCTTGACGGCGAAGCTGCCAGCGGCAGCATAGGAGACACCAGCTTGCAAGCCCTGCAAAATTTCCACATGCTTGCCATCACTGCGGCCTGTTACCACAAGCTGCGCGATGAAGCCGCTTCCGTTTTTGACAAATACTACAGGCTTGCCATCCACCGTCTGTATCGCATCAGCCAGTACTGCAAGCGATACTTCGCTATCGCCGGCATTGATATCGACAGTGACAAACAGGCCCGGCCGCCACGCCATGCCGGGATTGTCCAGCGCGACGCGTGCCTTGGCAGTACGCGTCTGCTCTCCCAGCAGCGAGCCTACATAAGAAATTTTTCCTTTCGCAACCGAGTTCATGCCGGCTGCCCTGACTATCGCCTCCCTGCCAACGCTGACCACATCCAAACTGCCTGCGGGCACACTGATTTCCGCCCACACCGAAGACAGATCGGAAATCGTGAATACGGCGGCATCCTCTTTCACCGCCTCTCCTAGCGATATATGCTTCTCAACGATCATGCCGTCAAAAGGAGCTCGCAGCTCATAGCGATTCAGCCTGCCGGCCGATGCGCTACCCGCGCCGATCGCATTCAGTTTTTGCAAGGCGTTCTGCGTTGCGATTTCAGCCTCGCGCAAGACCTGCCGTGCCTGCAGATAATCCTGTTCCGCCGATATTTTGTCCTGCCAGAGTTTCTTTTCGCGCTCATAGTTCAGTTGCGCCAATCCCTGCCGTTTTTGTGCGGACAAGAGCTCACTACGCATCTCAGACAACTGCGTACTCGCGATCACCGCCAGGACCTGACCTTTTTTGACCTGCTGTCCCAAGTTTGCAGGCACCGCCGCTACCACGCCGGCCAAGCGCGGAACGACGTGCGCAGTACGGTCTTCGTTGAATTTAATTTCGCCAGGCAGTTGCGAGCTGATGCTGATGCGTGCGGGACCGGCCTTGGCTAGCGATATGCCGGCGGACTTGATCTGCTCGTCCGTGAAATGGATCGCCTCGCCTTCTTTTTCTACGTCATGTTTATCTTCCTTATGCTCGCTTGCGGCAACGGTGTCCGCTGACTCAGTACTCTTATTTTTTCCTGGGAAAAATATGATCAGCGCAGCCAGGGCAAGGCCTGTCAGCAGCACCAGGGAAAGCGCTTTGCGCTGTTTTTTGTCTATCATTGGTAATTTCATTTTTATGTCCTAAAACAGGATGTTTTAATTCTGTTGGTCTGTGCCGGCGAGGCGATGCAGCTCAGCCAGTGCGCGATGGGATTCGGCCAAAGCCCGCAGATGCTGCGACCTGGCCTGAAACAGGGTTCTTTGTGCATCCAGCACGTCCAGAGAACTGAATTTGCCTAATTCAAAGCCCCTGCTGGCAGCATCGAAAGCGCTTTGCGCGCCGGGCAAGATATCGGCGCGCAGGATTTCCAGTTCCGCATTTGCCTGCGCATGGCGCTGGTAAGCAGCGGCCATTTCCAGCGCCAGGCGATTTTCCGTTGCGGCCAGTTCGTCTCTTGCCTTGTCTTCCCTGCGCAAGGCGCTCAGCAGACTGCCTTTGTTGCTATCAAATACCGGGATGGGCAGCGATATGCCGACGACGGTCTGGGTGCGCCCGGCCTGCTCATCGCGCTTGCTGCCAAGACTGAGCGTGATATCTGGAATACGGCGGCTGCGTTCTACATCAATTAGCGCCTGCTGCCGCGTGATTTCCACCCGGGCCCTTGACACCTGCGGTGCTGTTACCAGCTTCGCCATCCAGCCGGCCAGGCTCAAAGCCGCTCCGGGATTTTTTTCCGGCTCCGCTAGCTCGCCAAAATCGGCGTTGGAACTACCCCAGAAGGCTGCCAGACGAGCGCGCGCGACAATTAGCTCGCTGGAAGCCTGCGCCAGCTCCATCCTGGTACCGGCTTCGGCAACGCGGGCTCGTGTTTCTTCCAGCGGGGATACCTTGCCGGCGGTGACGCGCTTCCTTGCAGAATCACTTACTTGTCCGGCCACTCGCTGCATCGCTTGCGCCAATTGCAGACGCTGCTGGGCAGCCAGCACATCAAAGTAGGCATTGATGACACTGGCCTGGATGTCCACACGATGGGCGGCCAGGTCCGCAGCAGCGACGCTACGATCAAGGCCGGCAGCTGCCATCCTCGCTGTGCGCTTGCCGCCCAGTTCCAGCAACTGGTTTAGCTGCACGGTGGTAGTACGATTTTCTTTTTGCAAGCCTTCAGACAACAAGGCCAGTTCCGGATTGGGTCTGGCGGCGGCCTGCTGCATGCCGGCTTCGGCAATTTCCAGCTCGCGTGAAGTCGCGCGCAAATCCGGGTTGGCCAGCAATGCACGCTGTATCGCTGCGGCCAGCGTCAGCGCAGGTACAGCAGTGCTAGTCAGGCCAGGCTGCGGCAGTGGCGTCGGCGTGGCAATAGTTTGTGCCAGGGCAAAGCCGGGCAAGATAATGGCTGAGATGAGTACAGCCGCCAAGCCTGGCGGCAGGTAAAACGTTCGCATCGAATTCTCCTGAAAATGGAAAGGAAGAATCCGGCGACGGCAAGTCTGCGCAGCAATGCGATGACATATTGACGCTCTACAGCTACGTCAATAAGCGTGCCAATACATCGGCACAATCACGGTAAACGAAGGGGAAGACTAACAGTCGCCGGCACTAGGCGGCGACCGTCCACTGAGGGCGTTCGGGCATCCCAAGATAGGGAGCCGGGAGTTGCGAGGGTAAAAAAACATTCTGGTAGCCGGACAATAGAGGCTGTACCAGTTCAATTTGCCAGGTATAAGCGGCCAGCGGGCTATGCGCGCAGGATGCGCAATCCGGGTCGGCCGCAAATTTCTTGGGGGTGGAATTCTGATGATCGTCGGCAGCCTGGGAATCTGCCTCTGAGGGATGGTGCTGGTGTTGATGATGGCCAAAATGCTGCTCGGCCTTGCCGCTCTCATGCATGCAATATGCGCTCGCCACACCCCAGCTCAACTGCAGGGTGAAAGCGACGATCAGCATGTAGATGACTTTTTTCAACATGGGCGCATTATAAACCCGAAACCGGAAAAACCAAGAAAAGCCCCAACAACAGCAGTGGCAAGAGAGGGTTTAGTCGCCGCCGCGGCGCAAGCTATACCAGCCGCCCACTGCTACCGGCACGCCCAGCGTCAATGCCGACAGGTAGTCCCAGGCGCCATCCCCCAGCAGCGCGGAGATCAGGCCGATCACAGTCAATATGCCCAGGGCGATGGGCCAGCCCCACAGACGCAGGAAAGCGTTCATGGCGCCTCCCCTGCCTGCACAGCCCTTGCCAGCGCCGGGCTCGCCGCATTTGATGGCTGACTACCGGTATCGGCCACCTCTTTGTCCGCCACAGCACGCACGCCGCGCTTCAGCCACAGGTACAAGCCGCTGCCAAGCACGACAATAGTGGCAATGTCCAGCAAGGCCCATAGTATCTGCATCAGCACACCGCCGTAGTCACCAAAATGCAAGGGCTGCGAAATCAGCAAGCCGGTCAGGTACCAGGGCAAGCTGCGGCTGTCTGTTACTTGCGCCGTCTGCGCATCAATCAGCACCGGCTTGTAGAGCCGCGATGTCAACGCTTCCTTGCCGCGCATGAAAACACCGTAGTGGTGCGGGCTGGTAAATGGCGTACCCGGCCACGCGATAAAGCCGACATTCATGCCAGGCTCCAGCTTTTGCGCTGCATCCACGGATTTTTGCGTCGAGGCCAGCACGGTAGGCACCGGCAAGTTTTTATAAGGAGCGACCATTTCCGCCATCTCGGTGACCTGCCAATACTTCAACAGCAGTTCAGCCCAGGTGTTGATCATGCCGGTGGCCCCTACCACCAGCGCCCATACCAGCGTGACTATGCCCAGCAGATTGTGCAGGTCCAGCCATTTGGTACGCGGCGTGCGGTCACGGCGCACAGTGCCGAACTCCAGCTTGCGCATAAAGGGAGCGTACAGCACTACCCCTGAGATGATCGCCACCAGCAGCAGCAAACCCATAAAACCGAGGAACAGCAAGCCGGGCAAACCAACGAATAAATCGGTATGCAGGCGGAACAGGAAGGTCATCAGCGTGCCTTCGGTTTTTGCCTCTGCAATCACCTTGCCGGTACGCGAATCTACAGCGATGGATTTGTAATTGATGTCGGTAGGGTTGTCGCCCAGCGTCAGGTTCCAGATGCGGTCGTCATCGGCCTCGCGCGACATATACATCATCACCTTGTTCGGGTACATGGCCTTGCCTGCTGCCAGCACCTGGTCCACATCGGCCTTCGGTGTACCGGCAGGCATGTCCTGCGCCTCGATTGCATTGCCCAGCAGATGGTCGATCTCATGATGGAAGATCAGCGGCAAGCCGGTCAGGCACAGCAGCAACATGAAAACGGTGCAGACCAGGCTGCTCCATTTATGTGTCCAGGCCCAGCGGCGTATGGCAATAGGTGTCATCTTGTAAAGCTTTGCCCAGAAAACTTAATGTCTTATTAAGTATGTTGTGGAGAGGCGGAAATGCATCCGCTAAAGAATGAATATTAATAGAAATCACTCTCATTTACTAGGCAAAACAAGGGTGCGCCGGATACAATGATAATAATTCTTATTACCGATTTAGCTTTTTAATTTTTGATCAGGCATTATGAAAAAAAATAACTTCAAGCCCTCCCCGTTCGCACTGGCTGCCTTCCTGCTGACCAACTCCGTCGCCCACGCACAAACGGCTCCAGCCGCCGCTGCAGTCGAGGCTAAACCTGCTTCCGCTGGCGAAGCGCAAACGGTGACGATCAGCGCTTCTGCCGATGCATCCAAAGAAGGTCTGTCCTCCGCTTACGCAGGCGGCCAGGTCGCACGCGGCGGCCGTCTGGGCTTGCTGGGCAACGTCAACGTGATGGATACGCCGTTCAACACAACCAACTACACGCAAGCGCTGATCCAGGACCAGCAATCGCACAGTGTTGCCGATGTTCTGCAAAATGACCCATCGGTTCGCGTCGCGCGCGGCTTCGGCAATTTCCAGGAACTGTATGTAATCCGCGGCTTTGCGGTGAATTCGGATGACCTGGCCTACAACGGCCTGTATGGCCTGTTGCCGCGCCAGTTTGTCTCGTCCGAACTGCTGGAGCGCGTGGAAGTCTTCCGCGGCGCCAACACCTTCATCAATGGCGCAGCACCAGGCGGTGGCGGCATAGGCGGCGCAATCAACCTGCTGCCGAAACGCGCGACCAACGAACCCCTGACCCAAGTCACCCTGGGTGGCGAAAGCGGCGGCCAGATCTACACTGCAGCCGACCTGGGCCGCCGCTTCGGCCCGGACAACAATACCGGTATCCGTATCAATGCGGCGCACCGCGATGGCGATACCAGCGTTGACAATGAAAAGCGCAAGCTGGATGTGCTGTCTGTCGGCATGGATTTTAAAGCACGCGATTTCCGTCTGTCCGCGGACATAGGCTACCAGAACCACAGGCTGACAGCGCCGCGCCCGAGCGTGACGGTGGACACCAGCATCGCTTTGCCGGCAGCACCGGAAGGCTCCAGCAATTTTGCGCAACCATGGAGCTACTCCAATGAGCGCGATACTTTCGGCACACTGCGCGGCGAGTTTGATATCAGCAAGGATGTCGTCGCCTGGGCAGCTTTTGGTGCCCGCTCCGGCGAAGAAGCCAACACCCTGGCCGCACCTACCGTCAGCAAGACAGACGGCACTGCCAGCACCTACCGCTTTGATAATGCGCGTAAAGACACAGTGCGCACAGGCGAAGTCGGCATACGCGGCAAGCTGCAAACCGGTGCCGTCGCCCACAGCCTGAGCGCGACGCTGTCCGGTTACTGGCAGGATTCACGCAACGCCTATGCATTGAGCGACTTCTTCAATCCTCTGGCCACCAGCATCTACAAGCCGGTCAATAGCGCGGAACCTGTCGCCAACTTCTTTACCGGCGGGACCTTGTCCAATCCTTTGACCACGCACAAGAGCATCCTGTCCAGCTACGCGCTGGCGGATACCATGTCCTTCGTCAACGATACGGTATTGTTGACTGTGGGCGCGCGTAACCAGACCATCAAGGATTACAGCTACGACTACAACACCGGTGCAGAAAACTCCAAATACAATGAGAGCGCAGTTACTCCGGTAGTTGGCCTGGTGTTCAAGCCAATGAAAAACGTTTCCCTGTACGCCAATTACATCGAAGCGCTGCAACAAGGCGCGGTCGCCAGCGGTACCGACATCGTCAACCAGGGCCAGACCTTCTCGCCCTACAAGTCCAAGCAAAAGGAAATCGGCGTCAAGTATGATGCAGGCACGCTGATGATGAGCGCGGCCTTGTTCACTACCTCCCAGCCTTCCGCCTATGTACAAAACAAGGTATTCGGCATCTTTGGCGAGCAACGCAACCGTGGTCTGGAATTGTCCGTGTACGGCGTGCCTACGCGCGGCCTGCGCTTGTTGGGCGGCCTGACACTACTGGATGCGGAACAACTGCATACAGCAGGCGGCGCCAATGACGGCAAGGATGCGATCGGTGTACCGGATACGCAACTGAACCTGGGTGCAGAATGGGATGTGCCCGGCGTACGCGGCCTGACCCTGACAGGCCGCACCGTGTATACCTCATCGCAATATGCCGATGGCGCCAACAAGCAGAAGCTGCCGTCCTGGACACGCCTGGACCTGGGCGCACGCTACACAACGACGATTGCTGACCGCGCAGTGACCTTCCGCGCCCGCATAGACAATGTGGCCGACAAGAATTACTGGGCATCCGCCGGCGGCTACCCAGGCGCAGGCTATCTGGTGCTGGGTGCGCCACGCACCTTCGTGGTATCGGGATCGGTGGATTTCTAAGACTTAAAAAATCTGTGACCGAACGTAAAATGGGTGAGCCTTATGGGGGCTCACCCATTTTTTATTCATCATTCAGAAAATCTAAGGTCATCAGTCTTCAAAATCCTCAGGATAAACCGACAGGAATTCCGTCAGCCCGCGTTCCCTCATATCCTGGTTTGCCCGCTCGCAAATGCGCTGTGCCTCGTCAAAGCGGCGGTTGTGCGTCAATACCGCAATCAAGCCGCTGGCCTCGCTGAGATAGCGATTTTTATAGACTTGCACAAAATCCTCGCCGAGAGAGGGATCTTTCTGCGCCAGCCGGTGCGAACCGTCATAGACCTGCAAGGCAATCGCGTATTCTCTATCCGGGTCATCAATATAGTCACCACAGACTTCCCATTGCTCTTGTTCGATCAGCTTAGATTTGATGAATCCGAAGATAAGCTTTGCCAGCGCCTTATCCGACTGGTGGTAATGAAGGAATTGCCCGACAGCGAGGTTGCGCGCACCGGTGAGCTCGCAGATCGCGACAAATTCATGGAATTTGACAGGCTGCCTGGTGCGCTCCAGATCGGCAATGCTTTCCAGGCGCCGCCGCTCCAGGCTGATGCGGGCAGGGTCAAAAACCTCCCCTAGCTTTATCCACTCAAGAAGGCAGTAAGAAAGCCTGACCGAGGCGTAACCGACATAGGGTTCGTCCAGCGAATGGTCGAAGAACCACTCGTAGTGCTCCAGAGACAGCGGATAGTCCTTGATCTTGAAAGCAGCCCTTGCCTCATTCAGAATCTGTTCCGGCTTTTCCTGGGTAGTATCCATAAACATCGTTCCTTACATGCGATAGAAGTCTTCATAAAAATAGCGATGATTTTTACACCCTGCCATTCGCTTTGCTATTGACTACGTAGCTGCCTCAAACGCTAGCCAAGACAAACTACATACCTGCATCAAACTCCCGCATCGCCTGAAGCGACTGACAAAAACCCAGGTACGCCATGTTTCTTCATATCCTGATTGGCTCGCTCACAAATCCGCCGGGCATCTTCCATGCGATGAACATGGCTTAGAACGGCCACAATGTAGTCTGCATTCTTGACGAATTGTTCCTTGATAGTAGAAACAAATTCATCGTTGATCTTTTCTGGATTGCTTTCGGCAAATTCCAACGGACGAAGGAGCGTCTCAAGCGCGCGCTCATACGCAGCATCGGCGTCCTGTATGTAGGCATTGCAGATTTCCCACTTGCCTGCTGACCTCAATTCTGCCTTGATAAAATAAAGAATCCGTCGAGCCAACTCCCTGTCGGAATCATGAAATTCAATAAATGTATCGATCGCCTGCGGCATGGTTCCGGTGTAGCGGCAAATAGCGACATAGTCATGGAATTGACCAGCCTCCCGGCTTTTGGCGAAGTTTGAGATGCTTTGCGCACGCTTTTGCTCCAGCGAAATCCCGGCGGGTTCATACACCTTTGCCAGTTGCGCCCATTCGCCCAGGCAAAATGAAAGCCGTATTCCCACCCATTTGCCGCCACCCTCTTCCAATGCATGATCAAAAAACCATTCATACAATTCCAGTGCCAGCGGGTACTGCTGTGCCTTAAATGCCTTCCTTGCCCCGTCCAGGCTGGCGCGCGCCTTGCTGACATCGGTTTCCATGGCATCCTCGCTGGCATTATCAATATGGCATTATGGCACGGCGCAAACTCCCTTGGCAAAATGCTACAATCCCGCCATATCCTGAGCGCTTAAACCAAAAGCTGCCAGCCTCCCAATTCAATGACAAAAGCCTTATGAGCACACCAGCCGATCTGCAAACGCCCTATGAAAAGGGCAACAAGAACCAGACTACAACCTGGGAAGAATGCATCGCCTTCTACCAGCAACTGGCGCAGCGCTACCCTGCTATCCTGAGTTTCAATCAGGCCGGCGTATCAGATGCAGGCATTCCCTTGTACGCAGGCGTGGTCAGCGCAGACGGGGTATTTGACCGCGAGCAGATCAAACGCGAAGGCCGCCCGGTGTTTTTCAATAACAACGGCATCCATCCCGGCGAGCCGGAAGGCGTTGATGCCTGCATGGCGATGGTGCGCGACCTGTGCGTGGAACCCGCGCGTCTGGCAGCGCTGGGCCGTACGGTGCTGCTGTTTATCCCCATCTACAATGTGGACGGCTGCCATAACCGGCAGAATACCTCGCGCGTGAACCAGGATGGGCCGGAACTGTTCGGCTTTCGTGGCAATAGCCTGCACCTGGACCTGAACCGCGACTTCATCAAGTGCGACAGCCTGACAGCACGCTTCTTCAACCAGTTTTTCACCGCGTGGGATCCGGACGTGATGGTGGATACGCACACATCCAACGGCGCCGACTATCCCTACACGATGACGCTGATCCACACGCAGGCAGATAAACTGGGCAGCGGCCTCGGCCCTTTCCTGCGCGACACCATGCTGCCGCATATCTTTGAGCAGATGGACGCGCGCGGCTGGCCGACCTGCCCTTACGTGAATCCCATCAAGGACAGCCCGGATCATGGCATCGCCGAATTTCTGGAAGTGCCGCGTTTTTCCACCGGCTTTGCCGCGCTGCATCACACTATAGGTTTTATGCCGGAAACCCATATGCTGAAGCCCTTTGCAGACCGCTATGACTCCATGCGCGCGCTGGTGGAAACCGTGATGGCCTTCACGGTCAGCCATGCGGGGCAGATACAGCAGTTGCGCAAGGCGGCACGCGAACTGGGCAAGCACCGTAAGCAATGGCCGGTAAGCTGGGTGATGAATGAAAAGAATCCATCGACCTTCCGCTTCAAGGGCTATGCGGCGCGCTACAGCGCCAGCCTGCTGGGCGACTACCAGCGGCTGTCTTATGACCGCACGCAGCCCTGGGAAAAAGATATCGCCTACTACAATCACTTTAGCGAAGATGCCGTCATCGATGCGCCGGTCGCCTATGTGATCCCGCAGGAATGGCGCGACGTGATAGAGCGCCTGCAATGGAACGGCGTAAAAATGGAACGCATCACGGCAGCGAAAACAGTGCAGGCGCAGTACTATCATATCAGCGCCGTATCGTCCCGCCCCGGCCCGTATGAAGGCCATATGTTCCATGATGAAGTGCGACTGGAAAAGCGGAAAGCCAGCATGCAACTGCGCGCTGGCGACTACTACCTGCCACTCAACCAGGATCAGGCCCGCTATGCAGTGGAAACCCTGGAACCGCAAGGCCATGACAGCTTCTTCCGCTGGGGATTCTTCAATAGCGTGATGGAAAAGAAGGAGCATTTTTCAGACTACGTGTTTGAAGATCTGGCGTTGGAACTGCTGCGCGAAGAGCCTGCATTGAAGCAAAAGTTTGACGCATGGAAGACAGCCAACCCTGCCCTGCTGTCCAATCAGGAAGCGGTATTGAATTTCATCTATGAGAACTGCGCCCGCTATGCCGAACCGGGATGGCGCCGTTATCCGGTGCTGTCGGTATTTGAGTAAGCCATATGAGCAAGCAAGCGTGACAACCATCTATGAATACAGCAGCCAGCCGCGCTTCTGGGTCGTGCGCGACGAGGATGGATATTGGCTGGTGCCGGCCCGCAATGGCGGCTGGGAAGAACGCAGCCCTTTTGTTGGGCATGCGACTTCCTTGCGGGAAGTAAAGGATCTGGAAGGGATAGACTTAGGCTTGTCGACTCAATAAGTCCGCGGTATTTTGCTCGCTTATTGTGCAGAAAATAAACTCCTAATAAATAAGCTCCCAACGAACAAGGGGCGGCAAATGCACGATGCGATCATTGTTGGGGGAGGACACAACGGCCTGGTGTGCGGATACTATTTGGCGCGTGCCGGGCTGAAGGTGCTGATACTGGAACGGCGTGGCGTGGTGGGTGGAGCCGCTGTCACTGAAGAATTTTTCCCGGGCTTCCGCAATTCGGTCGCTGCGTATACGGTTTCCTTGCTGAACCCCAAAGTGATCAGCGACATGGCTTTGCTGAAACATGGATTGCGCATCATAGAGCGGCCCCTGTCCAACTTCCTGCCGCTCGACGATCAGCATTATTTAAAGGCCGGGGCGGGAAAAACGGCAAGCGAGCTTGCCAAATTTTCTCAAAAAGATGCGGGCCGCCTGGATGCTTATACCCGGCATCTGGATATCGCCGCCGACGTCTTGCGCGAACTTGTGCTGCAGACCCCGCCTAACGTCACCAATGGGAACTGGACGGCGGCTATTCCTGAGTTGCTCAAGGCCGGGCGTTTAGGCAAGCGCGTGAGCAAACTCAACCTCTCCGCCCAGCGTACACTTTTGGACTTGTTCACAAAATCGGCTGGAGACTTTCTTGACGGCTGGTTCGAGAGCGATCCCATCAAGGCCCTATATGGATTTGACAGTGTGGTCGGCAACTATGCCAGTCCGTACACGCCTGGGTGTGCTTATGGCTTGCTGCATCATGTATTCGGCGAGGTGAATGGAAAGAGAGGCGCGTGGGGACATGCGATTGGCGGCATGGGCGCCATCACCCAGGCCATGGCCAAGTCAGCAGGGTCGCGAGGGGCAGAAATCCAGACCGGCACTGGCGTACGTGAGATCCTGTTGGAAAACGGCAAGGCAGCAGGCGTGGTAACCGAGAGCGGCAAGCATTTGAAGGCCCGTACCGTCATTTCAAATCTCAATCCGCGCCTGCTATATACGCAATTACTTAATCCTGCTGCACTACCCAGCGATTTTCTACGAAGAATTGAAACCTGGCGCTGTGGGTCCGGCACTTTCCGCATGAATGTGGCGCTGTCCGAATTGCCGGATTTCACTTGCCTGCCCGGAAAGGCAATGGCAGAACACCATGGCAGCGGCATCATCCTGGCCCCCAGCCTCGCCTATATGGAGCGCGCCTACCACGACGCGCGTGCGTTTGGATGGGCGAAGGAGCCGATTATCGAGGTACTAATACCTTCAACGATAGATTCCTCGCTGGCACCACCTGGCCTCCACGTTGCAAGCCTTTTTTGCCAGCATGTGGCGCCTCAGCTTCCCGACGGCTCCAGTTGGGACGGGCACCGCGAAACGGTTGCCGATTTGATTGTGGATACTGTCACCAGGTTCGCGCCTAACTTTAAAGGCGCTGTGCTAGGCAGGCAAATTCTCAGCCCACTGGATCTTGAGCGTACCTTCGGTTTGATTGGCGGCGATATCTTCCACGGTGCGCTGGGGCTGGATCAGCTGTTTTCAGCCAGGCCGATGCTGGGGCATGCGGACTACCGTGGACCTATTGCGGGACTATATACTTGCGGATCAGGAACACACCCTGGCGGCGGAGTAACTGGCGCCCCTGGGCACAACGCAGCACGCGAGGTGCTGCGCGACTTCAGGCTTAAAATGCCATAACTCAGCTGCCAAGCGCTTTACCACAATATCCAAAACCCTGCGCAAGCGCTGCAATCGAACACTTGCAACAAATCCGGCCGTCCGACATAATTCTCAAAAATTGCCCGATCGGCATTCCAGCTTTTTGCCTCACCCTTCGTACCCCCACCGTTCCTAGGAGATTCAAAATGTTTGGATTGACCCCACTCGGCATTGTCCATACCCTCATCAGCCTGGTCGCCGTATTTGCCGGCCTGATTGCCTTCTTCCGCGACAAGGCCATTATCTCTTCAAACTCCGTAGGAAAGACCTATGTCTATGCGACGATACTCACCTGCCTGACCGGTTTCGGCATATTCCAGCACGGCGGTTTTGGTGCGCCCCATATGCTGGGCATCATCACGCTGGTAGTGCTGGGCATTGCGTGGCTTGGCGGCAAGGGCAAATTCGGCAAGGCATCGCGCTATGTGGAAACCATCAGCTATTCGCTCACCTTCCTGTTCCATATGATCCCCGCCATTACCGAAACCTCCACCCGCCTGCCGCTGGGAGCGCCATTGCTGCCGAACGCAGAAGCGCCTCAGTTGCAGACGGCAACCGGCGTACTATTCGTGCTGTTCCTGATTGGCGTCACGCTGCAGGTAATCCGCATGCGGAAAAAGAACGCCTAAAAGAGAACTTGATAGAGTCACGTAGTCACTTAAAGCCGGTCCCTGCCTTCGCCGGAGGCGGGCCGGCAAACCAGACATGCTGGTGCTGTTACACCGCAACCCGGTTGCGACCGCTCTTCTTGGCCCGGTATAAAGCCTGGTCCGCGCGGTTGAGCACCGCATCGACATTGCCGTCGGAAGTGGTCAGCAGGCTGATTCCTATGCTGACGGTGATATAGATCGTCGTGGTTTCCTGTATCAGCGGCGTTTCGGCAACCAGCATGCGCAGACGCTCGGCGACTATCTGCGCAGCTATCAGGTCAGATCCCGGCAGCAGCAATCCAAATTCTTCGCCGCCCAGCCGTCCTTTCATATCCACATCGCGCGATACCTGGCCCAAGGTAACGGCAAACAGCCGCAATGCCGCATCGCCGGTGGCATGGCCATAGGTATCGTTGACTTGCTTGAAATGATCAATGTCCACCATCAGCACCGCTGCCTGTGCATGCGGAATGCGGCCAATACGATGCAACTCCTCCGACACATGCGCCAGGAAACTGCGGCGGTTGGGTAAGCCGGTCAGCGCATCGGTGGTCGCCAGCTCTCGCAGCTGGTCTTCCATCTGCTTGCGCTCGGTAATATCCAGATGGGCGATCACGGCCCGCTCTCCATCGGCCGAAGGGGAGCGCAATATCTTGACGATGAAAAACCTTTGCGTACTACCGCAAAGGCAAGGATACTCCAGGCTGAACAACTCCTTGCCGCCACTGAGCACCCCACTCAGCCCTGCAGAAAAAGCGCGGGCATACTCGCCGCTCAGGCCCATCGCCGCTTCGCAAATCGCCAGATAATTTGCCCCCACGCCCAGCCGCAGCGGGTTTTCCGAGTGCCCCCTGACAAAGTCCTGCCAGGCACGATTCACCATCAGTATGGTGCCATGCGCATCCACCACACAGACCTGCTCATCCAGCGAATTAAGCGTGCTTTGCGCCAGGCGCCGCTCTGCCTCCAGCAAATCATGCGCCCGCGTGCGTTCGGTGATGTCAGTCGCCACCACCACTAGTGCCTCTATCTTGCCGGTTTTGCTCAGCACAGGATAATGGGCGTTGGAATAAATGCGTCCATCCCGGCTATCCTCATGGATCAGGGGTTCCGCCGTCATGAACACATTGTCGACTATCACTTCTCTTTGCCTTGCCAGTTGCGGAGGAAACAGTTCAACCAGGTTTTTCCCCAGCAATTCAGCAGCGTCTGCACCCAGGCGTTTCGCACCCACGGGATTGATAGCCACCAGATTCTTCGCCGCATCAAATAAAAAAATACTCTCGGTGATAGACAGCAGGATAGTCTGGAAAATGTCGTTCGATTTGCGCAGCGCGCGCTCTGCCTCTTGGCGCTGGTCCACTAGCAGGTTAAAACTGGTCAGCAGTTTGGCAACCTCGTCATTACCGTCTACCGGCAAGCGATGCATTGGCGATTTTCCTTTCGCCATGTAATAGATGGACTTGGCAGCGACCTCCAGCGGCCAGAACGCATAGCGGACAAGCAGCCACATGATGGCTGTTGCCACCAATGCCAGAAAACCCGCTACGCCATAGGCATAACGCTTCATTTGCTCTATAGGTGCAAATGCCTCCTCCACGGGCAACACTATCTGTACAAACCACCCTGCTATCGGCACTTGCTTGGCGGAGGTTAAGGTGAGCACCCCTTTTGAATTAATGGCGACACCTGAGCCCTCATAGCCCGCCACAAACTTATCGACCATCTGGCTGACGCCGGGCTTGGCGATGGCATCCAGTATCCTTGCGGGATTGCTAGAGGTAACTACCACGCCATATCTGGCTGAGCTGATCACGACATAGCCTGATTTTCCAAAAGTAGCCTGTTCAATCAAACCGAACAGAGAGGTATCTGAAATCGTCGCATAGCCGACCAATACCGCGGTGACATTGCCATCGCTATCCATCACAGGGCTGGCGATAGGCGCGACAGGCCGCTTGCTCATGATGCCTACGCGCGGCTTGCCGAATACCACTTGCCCGCTGGCGACGGCTTCCTTGAAATATTCGCGTTCGCCGTAAGGTGCCATGCCAAAACCGGAGAAGTGGGGCTCATCGGCAATGCCTTTGCCATCTTTTGATAACAGTACGACGCCTGACTTGAACAGAGTCTGCAACTCAGTATGTTCTCTCAGAAATTCGTGCGCCTTTTGTGGGTTGGAAATTATCTCAGGCGTCAGGCTGGAGCTGACTTTCTTGAGTGCCGCGACCCGGCTCTGCAATTTGATCTGTATATCTTCTGCAATATAAGATGCCTGCGAGAACTGTTGCGCCGTCAATAGCTCAGTCATGTCGTGCTCCAGCCTGCGCGCTACCGCATAGGCGAGCACCCAGCAACTGGCGAAGATCACCAATAACACCAGCGCCGAGATTTTTATTTTCAGGCTGGTGCGGAGGATAGCTTTGATCAAGTCCATGTGCGATCCTGATACGAGACCTGCGCAAGGCCGCAAAATTATTTTCACTCAACTCGGCTGCCCGGCACAAGACCAGGCACACATGGCCAAGCTGACTCTCTCGATATACCAGCCCGGCAACTATTGTCTATCGCAAACGGGCATGGTGGACTTGCCACACCAGCATATCGCATTGCATGCAGACGCAAGCACCGGCGAATGTGAAAAAAAGTAAAATTTTATGATGCAAGACTTCAGCGCACAATGGCTGAAAGAGACAGGCAGCGCCGATGGACAGGCCTTGTGTCACATTTTCGTTACATAAGCGTGTAGTTCAGGTGCAATGGAGAATCGCAGGCATTAGTCCAGCAGGGCGCAATAGCAGAATAGATAACATCGCGAGTGGTGAGGCTCGATAAAAAATAGCAATTAACGACCGCCGCTCACATCAATAAAGGCACCGGTGGAATATGAAGCGGCATCCGACAGCAGCCAGGCTATCGCTTGCGCGACCTCATCGGCAGAGCCGCCGCGCTGCATCGGTATATTTGCCTTGACGCGATCTACCCGTCCCGGCTCTCCGCCGCTGGCGTGAATATCCGTATAGATAATGCCTGGCCGCACACAGTTGACCCTGATGTTCTCGGCCGCCAGTTCCAGCGCCAGGCCCGTGGTCAGCGTATCGACCGCGCCTTTGGACGCCGCATAGTCCACATACTCGCCGGGCGAGCCTATGCGCGAAGCAGCTGAAGAGACATTCACGATGGAGCCGCCCTGCCCGCCGTGGCGCGGAGACATGCGGCGTATCGCCTCCCTGCTGGACAGGAAATAACCGGTCACATTGGTGCTCAATATGCGATTGATGCGTGCAGCATCCATGTCTTCCACCCGCATTTGCGTGGCCAGGATGCCGGCATTATTCACCAGCGCGCTGACCCGGCCTAGCTGATCGTCAACGGTCTTGAACAAGCGCACCACCTCGGCTTCCTGCGAGGTATCGGCCTGCACCGCAATCGCTGGCACGCCCACCGCCTTGATCTCTGCCAGCAGTTCCTCCGCGGCCTCCCCATTAGCCACGTAGTTGATGCAGACACCGTAGCCCTGAGACGCCAGCAAGCGGACAGTCGCAGCGCCAATGCCGCGGCTCGATCCTGTGACGACAGCGATCTTTTTCTCAGTCATTTATTTCTCCGTTGCAGAATCAGGAAGAAGATACTGTCTATCATAGCAATTTTAGATAGCGGCTCACGACGTGTCCATGCCATTTCATTTTTCCGCCGCACCGGCCGCACTCAATGGCGCCAGCAAGGCCTGCAAATCATCTGCATTGAATTTCGGCGCCAGCGCGCCATCGCTGCCCAACACGCCTTCAGCCAACGCAGCCTTGCGTGCTTGCAAATCCAGGATGCGTTCTTCTATGCTGCCCTCCACCACTAGTTTGTAGACAAATACGGTCTGGTCTTGGCCTATGCGGTGCGCGCGGGCCGTGGCCTGCTCTTCCACAGCCGGATTCCACCACGGGTCCATATGGATGACGGTATCGGCGGCGGTCAGGTTCAGCCCAACACCGCCGGCCTTCAGGCTGATCAGCAGTATCGGCACCTCTTTGGCCTGGAATTGTGCGACCACGGCGCCGCGCTTGCTGACCGGGGTTTTACCGGTCAGGGACAACCAGGGCAGCTCCAGTGCATCCAGCTCTGCCTCAATCAGCTCCAGCATTTCGGTAAACTGTGAAAACACCAGCACGCGACGGCCTTCATTCACCAAGGCCGGCAGCAGGTCAGCCAGCATCTCCAGCTTGGCTCTTTCCATTTCCCCGGAATCTTTTGCGCCCTTCAGCAAACGTGGATCGCAGCATACCTGGCGCAGCTTCAGCAAGGCATCCAGGATAGTGATTTGCGCACCCGAAAAACCCTTGCGCTGCAGGATGCGGCGTACCTGCTCATCGGCAGCAACGCGCACGCTCTCATACAAATCCCTTTGCTTGCCCCGCAGTTGCAGGCGCTTCACGACCTCTACCCTGGGCGGCAGCTCGGTGGCAACATCCTGCTTGCGTCGGCGCAGGATGAAGGGGCGCACGCGCTGCGCCAACAACTGCGCGCGCAAGGTTTCGCCATTCACTTCTATCGGCCGGCGCCACAGGCGCATGAAGCTGCGCATATCACCCAGGAAACCCGGCATCAGGAAATCAAACTGCGTCCATAGTTCTCCCAGGTGATTTTCCAGCGGCGTGCCGGTGATGCACAGCCGGTGCCGCGCGCGGATACGGCGCACCGCATCCGCACTGCGCCCTGCGGCATTCTTGACGGTTTGCGCCTCATCCAGGATCAGCATGTGGAATTGCTGCGCTGTCAGCGCATCGATATCGCGCCACAGCAAGGGATAGGTGGTCAGTACCAGATCATGGCCGGCCATCTCGCCAAAATCCTGCTCGCGCTCCGGGCCCTGCAAAGTAAGAACCCTTAGCGAGGGCGCCATGCGTCTGGCCTCGGCCTGCCAGTTGAAGATCAGCGAAGTCGGCAACACGATCAGCGCCGGGCAATCCATGCGGCCCGACTGCTTTTCTATCAGCAGGTGCGCCAAGGCTTGCGCGGTCTTTCCCAGGCCCATGTCATCGGCCAGGATGCCGGCCAGATGCTGCTCGCGCAGGTACTGCAGCCAGGCCACGCCATGCAGTTGATAAGGCCGCAGGCTGATACCCAGGCCTTCCGGTGCAGAAATCGTTTTAGGCCCGCCTGTGCCTTGCAGGCGCTTTGCCAGCGTGCGCAGGCCGGCATCACCCTGCAATTGCCAGCTACCATGCATGCCGGCGCGGGCTTGCTGCGTATCCAGCAGGCTTTGGCGCAGCGCTTCCAGCCTGTACGCATCCCAGGAAGATAATTGCAGCGGCCCTTCTTTTTGCTGGATATCGGTCAGCAGCTCCAGCATATTGCCAACGATGGCTTTCAACGGTGCTGCCAGCGCATCTATCCGCTTGCCGCCGGGGGCACGCAGCGTGATTACGGCCAGATCATCGATGGTGGCCACCTGGCTGGCGCTGAGCCAGCGCGCGTCGCGCTGCAGCAGGTTGGCCAGCATGGGCACCAGATCCAGCATCTGGCCGTCTATCTCCACGCCCAGGCTCAGCATCCACGAGCCTTCACGCGCCGGCAAGCCCAGCGCAGTAATTTCGGTGGGCCGGCCGCGCATGGCGGCGGCCACTTCCTTGCCCAGTATCTCGGCGGTGTCCGGGTTGACGATCAAGTGCCAGGCCTCCACCGGCACGCTCTCATGCGCAAAGCCGGGCCGCACCACGACAGACCAGCCTTGCGCCTGCAAGGCCGGCAATTGCTCTGCCCAGAAGTCAGCAAAGAAGCCTTCCTGCAGCAGGCTCCACAAAGGGCCATGCAACATACCCGCCTCTTCAGTACGCCATTGCAGGCTTTCTGCAGGCACCGGATGCAGATCCAGCTCCCAGACCTTGTCCAGCGCATCGGCTTCGGCACCCAGATCACGCAGCAGGGTCACGCTAGTGCCATGCGCATCAGTCAGTTCTT
The DNA here is from genome assembly GCF_014636315.1 of Parundibacterium terreum. Lineage (GTDB taxonomy): Bacteria > Pseudomonadota > Gammaproteobacteria > Burkholderiales > Burkholderiaceae_D > Undibacterium > Undibacterium terreum. The sequence continues at coordinate 796,169 of NZ_BMED01000001.1, forward strand.
GCGTGGACTTGGGACGGCGGTTCAGCAAGGCTGTAGGAGCCGGGGTTTCCCAGCGCAGGCCGGTCTCTGTGGTGTATAGCCAGTCTATCTGCACCACGGTGACGCTGCCGCCGCGCGGTCCAAAGCCGCCGGACGGCCGCATGCCCAGCAGACCATCGCCACGCCCCAGCGTATGCAAAGTCATACGCGGGCGGAAATGCCCGGGCAATTCTATGCTCGCCATGCTCACCATACTAAACGGTTCTCTTTCCAGATACGGGTTGCTGCATTGCCTGATTAGTCCTTCATCATCCTGATCGTTTCCAGTGGTAGGGATGAATTATAGCTGTTGCCACTCTCATATCAGAAAACATCCCTGTTTTGATCAGACTAATCTTACAAATCCTGAAGCTGTGCGCCTGTAGTGGAGGCATGGCCAGATATCTATGATGGCTTCACTTTCTTTTATATTTGAAAACAAAGGACACGGGCGATCATGAAAAATCTTCTCAATCTCGGTTTGGCAGGCGATGACGACGACACTTCCCTGAAACTGGAAGAACAGTTCCGCCAGCAGCGCAAGATACATCTCCGCAGCGAAAGCGATGATCAGGGCGACAAACCATCGCGCCGGCCGGCCAGATTGTTCAAGCCTGTGGAAGAATCAAAAACCGGTCGCCGCACCATGTATGCCAGCTAGGCGGAGCGAACTCATGCCCAGATCAAGAATAAAGCGCAACGGCAAGGCAGCCTATCTTTGCTACCTGTTCTTTGCGCTGATCGGTGCTGACATGCTGAGCCTGCTGCCCAGCCAGGCGGCCTTTTGCAATGGTGTTCAAGATTGCAGGATAGCTACGCTATACCTGATGTGGGTGATACCGGTAGGCCTGATGGCCTTCGGCATCGCCATGGCGCTCTATCAAGCAGGCGAAGACCTGCGTTTGCATGAGCGGATTCTGCATTGGTGGGAGCGGAGCTTGCGCTACCTGTCGCGCAGGCCGGATATCAACTAGCCAACTAGCTACAGCTAAACAAAAGTAAAAGCATTGGCGCCCTAGATAGTCCAGGTGCCATCCTTGTAGACGACATCATCATCCAGGTAGACCGCCTCGGTCACGGCAAACACATCCACGTGATGGCGCGCATCTGCGCGGCGGAAATTGGGTTTGGTGTACACGCCGTGCTTGGCGCCCAGCGACAGATGGATACCGCACATGCGCTCATAGGTACCAATGTCGCTGACCAGCCTGTCCTTGGAAAAGGCGCGGTTCATGCCAAAGCCCAGCTCGCGCAGCCACACCTCGCCTTCGTCGGCGCGGATATTGGCCAGCACCTGGTCAAATTCAGGGGTTGAATTTTCCACGTCGGTCACCCTGCCCTTGTGCACCACCAACGTGATCGGCTGTTCCGGCTTGTTGACTGCAAACTTGGTGTCACCAAACACAAAGATGCGTACTTTGCCGTTGACCGCTTCCAGGTTCTGCGCCTCGGTGAATACTTCACCAATAGGAAACTGCCCGCCGACGTTTTTCATCTGGCTATAGTCGCCGATGTTCAGCTTGGCCGCCTCAAACGGCGAGCCGAATACCAGGCGCTCGCCGCCGCTGTCTACCACACCGAAATGGGCGCGGTCTATGCGCGCTTTCAAGGCATTGCCGACATCACGGAAATAGCCGGGATCATAGGCCAGCGATTCTATGTAGTGCAGTGACTCTTCACCGGGCATGCGCGCCAGATGCGGATGCTCTATCACCTTCAGCTCTCGTTTGAACAGCTCTATGCGTATGCGATAGGCTTCCAGCCTGAAATTGGTGGATTGCACCAGCACCACCAGATCAGAAGGCGCCAGGGTTTCAAACGCGGCCAGGATATCATTCTGCGATACTGCATCGAAGTCGATGAAGCGGGCGTTCGGCAAATTACGGTGATACGCCTCAGCCAGAGCAATCGACAAATCACAATGCGCATCCCAGACGACGATCGCCGCCCGCTCTGCCGTGTGCTCAATGGCCATTGCCAGGATATCGCGCACATGGCGGCTGGCTTCATCCACGGACGCAGGCGTCAGCGTGACGAGCTCATGCAGCACGCGGCCGGGCAAATGGGGGGCAATCGAGATATCGGCGATGGTCATCTTCTGGTTCAGCAAAGGAGGTAAATGATATTTCTCTAACAACAAAGCAAGAGTATGAGAGTGCTGTGGTGCGGTTTTACTCAAGTGCAGCATTTTACCCTGCCAGCCGATCTGCTTCGCGGTTTTGGCCCTTTTTTGGCGATACTCCCCTGGATTCTTCAATAATCGCCAATAAATCAGGCTTTAACCTGCTATTTCACACCAATAAACGCAATCCTGAACCCTGCCCTGTCTACAACGGAGTAAACTACGTCCCAACGCGGCACCGTACAGTGCGATGCCAGCAAACCAGTGAGTTACTCCATGTCTGAAACACCTATCCCCCTCTTTGCCGATCTTAAATTGAGCGAGCCGCTATTGCGCGCGCTGAAAGACGTCGGCTACGAGACACCTTCGCCTATCCAGGCTGCCACCATCCCCGTGCTACTGTCCAACCGCGACGTGCTGGGCCAGGCGCAGACCGGCACCGGCAAGACCGCCGCCTTTGCGCTGCCCATCCTGTCCCGCATCGACATCAAGCAAACTACGCCGCAGGCGCTGGTACTGGCACCTACCCGCGAACTCGCTATCCAGGTGGCGGAAGCCTTCCAGAGCTATGCGATGCATATCCCCGGCTTCCACGTACTGCCTATCTATGGCGGCCAGAGCTACGGCCCGCAACTGAGCGCTCTGCGCCGTGGCGTGCATGTGGTAGTCGGCACACCGGGCCGGGTGATCGACCATCTGGACAAAGGTTCGCTGGATCTGACACAACTGAAAACCCTGGTGCTGGACGAAGCCGATGAAATGCTGCGCATGGGCTTTATCGATGACGTGGAACGCATCCTGCAAGAAACACCGGAGAGCCGCCAGACTGCGCTGTTCTCGGCAACCATGCCGTCCGCCATCAAGCGAATTGCCCAAACCTACCTGAACAAGCCGGCCGAAATCACCGTCGCTGCCAAGACCGGCACCGCCGACAATATCCGCCAGCGCTACTGGCTGGTGAGCGGCATGCACAAGCTGGATGCGCTGACCCGCATCCTGGAAGCAGAAAACTTCGACGGCATGATCATCTTTTCCCGCACCAAGCTGGGTACGGAAGAGCTGGCCAGCAAACTGCAAGCGAGAGGCTTCTCGGCAGCCGCCATCAATGGCGACATCCAGCAACAGCAACGCGAGCGCACGATACAGCAACTGAAAGACGGCAAGATCGATATCCTGGTCGCGACCGACGTTGCGGCCCGCGGGCTGGACGTGGAACGCATCAGCCATGTGATCAACTACGACGTACCGCATGATCCGGAAAGCTATACCCACCGCATAGGCCGCACCGGCCGTGCCGGGCGCAGCGGTGAAGCGATTCTGTTCATCACCCCGCGTGAAAAGAATCTGCTGAAAGCCATAGAACGGGCCACCCGCCAGCCGGTTGCCCCGCTGGAGCTGCCGACGATACAGGCTGTCAATGACGTGCGTATCGCCAGGTTCAAGGAACAGATCAGTGAAACCCTGGCAGCGGGTGAGCTGGAGCAATTCCAGAGCATCATCGAAGAATACGAACAGGAAAAAAACATCCCCGCCATCGAGATCGCCGCTGCACTGGCGAAGATGGCGCGCGGCGATGTACCGCTGCTGCTGGACAAGAAACACCGCGAGCCGCAGGCCAGCTTTGAAGAACGTCCGGCAAGGGCCGGCAAATTCGACCGCCCTGAGCGACCCGAGCGCGGCGACCGCGCAGACAGGTTTGAGCGCAACGACAGGTTCGAGCGTCCGGCCTTCCCTAAAAAAGAACGCATAGAAAGGCAGGCCGATGCCGGCATGCAAACCTACCGCATCGAGGTGGGCTATGAGCATGGCGTCAAACCTGGCAATATCGTCGGCGCCATCGCCAATGAAGCGGGTCTGGATTCCAAGCATATAGGCCGTATAGAAATTTACGACGACTACAGTGTGCTGGATTTGCCGCAAGACCTGTCTGCCTCCACGCTGGAACAGTTGCAAGGCGTACGCGTGGCCGGCCAGCAATTGCGCATACGCCCTGACGGCGTAGCCCCTGCAGTAGCGGTCAGGCCGGAAAGAGTGGCGGTGGCCAGGCAGCCCGCCAAGGAGTTTTCCAGCCCGAAAGCGCGCGACGAAGACCATGCAGAGCCCCCCAAACGCAAACCTAAACCGGAAGCGCTGGAACAGGTAGTGCATGCTGCGCTGGCAGAAAAACCTACAGCGGCAAAAAAGGAAAAGCCGGTCAAGGGCAAGATTCCGATGCAGACCTTCCGCATCGAAGTGGGCCGCGAGCATGCAGTAACACCAGCCAATATCGTCGGCGCTATTGCCAACGAAGCGGGCCTGGAAGCCAAGCACATAGGCCGCATCGACATTTTCGATCACTACAGCGTGCTGGATCTGCCGGATGGCATGCCCAACGAGTTGTTCGAGCACCTGAAAAAAGTATGGGTGGGCGGCCAGCAGTTGAAGATCAGCCTGGCAGGTGACCAGGAACGCGCTGCGGTGGACAGCAAGCCGGCACCGAAGAAAGCCCCTTTTGCTGCCGGCAAAACCGGCGGCGACAGGCGCGTGATGGAAAAGGCGGCGCCATTCAAATCCAAAAGCGGACCGGGCAAAGACAAAGCCAAACCACATCGCAAAAACGCAAAATAAGCGTTAAATAAACGCTAAATAAGCTTTTTACAGCATATTTATACGATATTACTCTCCCTTCGCCGGGAGAGTAATTACTCATTTTCGTGTTAAATCTTGTGTCTTCCGCGATATAAAAAATACACCTGCACACCAGCATTTTCATATCTTTTTGCTCTTAAATTCATCTATTTCCATAGAGAAATTTAAGCAAATCAGCTTCCTCCAGAAGCCTGAATCCCACTCCCTCCGGCACTGTTCTCAATATGAACAAATTGCCGCAAAGAATGTATCATCATGGCTTCACCGCGGCATCCCTTCTCTATGCCTCGGCACACTTAATACGCCGTATCAATACGTTATACCTCCAGAAAGAAAAATGAAGTTCTCCAATATCAAAATAGGCTCCCGCCTGGCCATCGCTTTCGGCCTGCTCACCGTGCTAATGCTCGGCATTTCAGCCATAGGCATCAATCGCCTGAGCAGCAATGCGGAATCCACCAAACGCATCGTCTTTGACCGCTACGCCAAAGTCGCTATGGTTAATGAGATCAAAAGCAGGGCCAATATCGGCGCACGCGCTCTTACCGCGGCGGTGCTCGCTCCGAATGAGCAAAGCAGGCAGCAAGCGCTGCAGATGCTTGCAGAATCAAGCAAGGCCAATACCGCTGCCTATGACAAACTGAAAAATGCCATCGTCTCTGAAGAAGGCAAGGCACTGCTGAAGACCCAGTTGGACGCGCGTGAAAAATACAGCGCCGTAAGGAACAAGGCGATCAAACTGCTGAACGAGGGCAATAAGGAAGAAGCCGCCACGGTCGTGCTCAAGGATATCTCCGACCTGCAAGCCGACTATTTTGCCCAGGTAGATAAAATGGTCGCCTTTCAGGAAGAGCGTATGAGCGCGGACAGCGACGAGGGTCTGGCCCAGGCCAATATGGCAGAGACGTTGATGATAGTTTTGTCCGGCATCTCAGTCTTGTTGGCAGTTTCGACTGGCGTCTTCATCACCCGCTCCATTACCCGCCCTATCAACAATGCAGTTGACCTGGCAGAGGCCGTCGCCAATGGCGACCTGACCCGGCAGATAGAAATTACCAGCACCGATGAAACCGGGCGCCTGCTCGGCGCACTGAAACGCATGAACAATAGCCTGCAAAGCATCGTCAGCCAGGTGCGTGCCGGTACCGACACTATTGCCACCGCTTCCTCGCAAATTGCCGCCGGCAACCTGGATCTATCCTCCCGCACGGAAGAGCAAGCCAGTTCGCTGGAAGAAACGGCATCCGCGATGGAAGAACTGACTTCCACCGTGAAGCAAAATGCAGACAATGCGCGCCAGGCCAGCCAACTGGCTGCGAGTGCATCGCAAGTTGCCGTCAGCGGCGGCAAGGTTGTGGGCCAGGTAATAGACACGATGGGCTCGATTAATGACTCGTCCAAAAAGATCGTGGACATCATCAGCGTCATCGACGGCATCGCCTTCCAGACCAATATCCTGGCCTTGAACGCCGCAGTAGAAGCCGCCCGCGCCGGTGAACAGGGCCGCGGCTTTGCCGTGGTCGCAAGCGAAGTGCGCAATCTGGCGCAACGCTCCGCCTCTGCTGCAAAGGAAATCAAAACCCTGATCAGCGATTCGGTGGACAAAGTGGATACCGGCAGCAAGCTGGTAGAACAAGCCGGCCAGACCATGGATGAAGTTGTAGCCAGCGTGCAGCGCGTCACTGACGTGGTGAGCGAAATATCCGCCGCCAGCCAGGAGCAAAGCACAGGCATAGAACAGGTGAACCTCGCCATTGCACAAATGGATGAAGTCACCCAGCAAAATGCAGCGCTGGTAGAAGAAGCCGCAGCAGCATCACAGTCGATGCAGGATCAGGCTGCCAATCTGGTCGAAGTGGTCAGCATTTTTAAGGTGGATGCTACAGCCGGAAAAACTGCGGCACACCGGCCACAGGTTGTCAGCTCTGCAGCGATGCGTTATACGCCGGAGACGGCGCAGTTGAAATCAAAGCCGGCAGCCAGGGCGGCAATTTCCAGGTACTGATAAGGTTTGCAGACCGGCCAGGCCGGTCTGCCTTGGCAATACCGGCTATTTAACGATCTGCCCGCGGATCTCTCCTCCGGGAAGAGCCGCGCTATGTACGTTGATGTAGTAGCCGCCCGCTTGCAGCACGGCCAGTTGCTCGTCGCTCAATGTCACACTGGTACCCCAGTTCCCGCTTCCAGCCGGTGTTTCCGCAAGAGGAAAAATCACACCGCCGTTTACCCCGACCGCAGCTTGATGGATATGCGCAGCCTTGCCTGCAATGCCGGTGGTCATCACATTGACCGTCAGGCCTTTGGTCGCAGGGTCATACACCAGCTTGGCACTGCCGCTTGCGGTGCTCGCATTCGCCGGCACCTCTGAAGCACCGGTCAGTGACGCCTTGAAGTTGCTAGTGCTTGAAGAGCCTTTGCTCATGAAACCGCCATTGGCACAAGATACCAGGGCGACAGTCAAACCAGCCATCAGCAGGCGGCTTACAACACGGACAAGATTACTTGATTGCATGTTCATCTTTTCTCCTTTTTTTTCGCAAACGGCTGATGTCAGGAAGACGCAGCCTGCGCCCAGTGTATACCGGTTCAAATGAAAAAAGTTCAATGTTCCATGGGGAAACATTGAACTTCAAGAAGATGACTTCGATGGAAAGAGGAAGCGGTCAGGATACGGTCGCGTGCGCTATTCTCTTATCCCCATAAGTTCGCATCACCTGGGAAATAATCACCTGATACCCGGCCAGCCATTCTGAATAGCGGCGCTTTGCCTCCAGGTGATTGGGATGTTCGATCAGTTGTCTCATGCCGATCTCGGACTCCCAATAATAGACATTGGAAATACGCCCGGTCTTGGGATCTTCCCAGGCCTCCTCGCCCAGATAGCCTTCAGTCTGCCGGGCCGCCTCGGCAATCAATGCGTCCAGCCTATGGAAATCGGCGTCGAATTGTTTGGTGTCAAAAATAAAAGTCGCAGAGTACATGGCCTACTTCTTTAACATGGGCGCAAGCGAAAGCGTCACTGCTTCAGCAAGCTCGGTATCTCTGGCAAATAAATCCAGACGTAATTCATGCTTGCTTTCAAGCGCGTTAACCCGATATGGAAGCGAGGCGCCTCCATGGGTGCGCAAGACGAGCTCGCCATTCGGTGTATATGCTGCCAGACTTACAGACAAGGCCCCAACGCTTCCATCGTAGGTCATGGTGCTGTCGCCCAAGCCAACCACAGGTACGCGGCGCTGTTGTCCGTCCCACACTGCTCCGCTTCCTGACAACGCAGCCTTGCGGATGACCAGACGAGGATGAATAACCAGTGCGGCCTTGGTTTCTGCAGTCACTCGTTGCACCAGATATCCCACCGCCCTGACAAATTCCGGGCGGCGCAGATTGCCATTATTTTTATCGTAAATACCCCCTACCGCTACAATTTCTTCGGCCCACATCGTGTCGTAGTTTTTCTGTTCAAGCAGCACGACCCTATAGCCGGCGGCACGCAGTTGCTTATGCAACTGGTTCTTCAGGATATCGATCCCAGGCTGCAGTTCCGCCTCATCGGCTTCCGGAGGCAACATCACGATCAGCGCCGCTGGATCAGGCCTGCGGAATGACGGAGCAACATAGTCGTCTGCCGGTGCCGGCGGGTGGATCGCCGCACAGGCGGATAGCAGCAATAAGCTAACTAAGCTACAAATGGGAAGCAATTTTTGCATGGATTAATTGTCTGAAGTAAAGTGTGACGGCAATAAGAAATTCATGCAGCGCCGGCCTGTCCGCGCCGCATTACCTGATGCCGCTGCCAGTAGTGGCCGAATGCCGCCTTGAAATTTTCTTTCTGCTTGCCCAGGCCCGGCAGTTTGATTTTGGTTGTTTTCGCGCCAAAGAAACCTTTTTCAGGATGCTCTATCGTCAGCACGTCGCCGCCTATGCCGTCTTCATATTTGGTTTTATTCACGCTGTCCCAAGGGATTTCATTCTGGCCCGGCGCAGTAATGCCGGCATAGCTGATGATGATCTGCTGGTCTTTTTTCAGATCGAACGCAATGGTCGGAAAATATTTCAGCACGATGGCCAGTTCCTCGTCATTCGCCGGTTCGTAGCGGTAGGCCAGGCTATGCTCATGCGCAGCCGCAAATTGTGCCTCGTAGGCAGTCCACAGCCTTTGCTCTATCTCCGGCGCGGTAAGGATGGCGTCGGCCCAGGTCGTTCCCGGTGCGCTGGTAACGACAGCGCCATACTCCTGCTCCGGCACCGCATGCGCTACATTGCGCATGCGCTCTTCCAGCAGCGGGTGCGAATCGAAAGGATGCGGCACGCGGGCATTTTTCATTTCGTCCACGAAATCGGGAGAGGTTGCATACGGCACCAGGCCGGAAGCCACATAGCCGGCAATGCCAAGGCTGCCGCCGTGCTTCTGGTTTTGCTCAAACAGGTTTTGCTCTATCTGGGAACGATAACGGGCATAAGCGGCAATCTTGATCAGCGATTGCACGATGGCTTTCCCTGAAATGACCTTGGCCGCAATCTTGTCCGCCAAGAATTCGCGCTCGCGGCTGTCTCTTTTTAATGCAATCTCAAAGATTACGCGATACAGGTTCAGCAGGTAATACACCATGATGGTCAGGCCGCCGGTTGCCATCGCATAGCAGTACTGGTCGTATTGAACCAGCTTGGGGCCTAGCAAGGCACTGCTGGCAGTATCGCCTCCGCGCAGGTGGGCCAGCTCATGCGTCAGCACCGCATCGGCCTCTTGCTGATCCAGCAGGCGCAGCAGCGGGATGCTGACAAACAAGGTGCGTCCGCTCAATGTCTTGCCGTTGACGCTGAGCGGCGATTCAGTCACAAAGAAATTGGTATCGATACCGCCTACGATCTGTGCCGGTGCGGCAGTCTTCAGCCTTGCAGCCAGTTCGCGCACTCTTTCCCACAATGCGGGAGCGGCCTCTGCGGAGATCAGCTCACCATCCACCTCACTATCGTTACCGGCTTTCTTGAAGATGCTGAATACCGTCAGCAGGACTGCCGCGCCCACGCCCAGGCCTACGATGAGGATAAGCTTGATCGAATAGTGTTCAAGGAAATAGGCGGTCAGCCAGAAAGACAGCCACACCAGCATGCCGCCCTGCACGATCACCTCCAGCGCGCTGGTAAAACGCATCAATTGCCAGCCGGCGACAAAGCTACGATACTGAGCCGCTCTGTCGGCAAAGGCAAAAGCGCCCAGGACAAGCACCGCCAGCAGTACCACGCCGCCGGCGACCACGGTCCAGAAGGCGACCTTGTGGGCCATATGGAATTGCCAGTTATCCGAATATTGCGCACACACGCCCTCCTGGTACTTGAGCAAGTCAGGGTCGCGGTTATCGCACATGGCAGACGGCGGATGGCTGCGAAAGAACTCCACTCTCTCGCTTCTCTCCTCCGCAGACATGCGCACATCCTTGGCAATATCGGCGGCGATCCACTCTTCAAAGCGGGCATCGTTATTCGGCTCTGCGTATTTGACAAAGCCCAGCGTAATGACGGGAATCAGGAACAGCGACAGCAGGGAATACAGAAAAGTCTTGAACAGGCTCTTGCGGAATTCTTTAGTTGGCGTCATTTTTTTGTAGGTTCAAAGGCGCTTGCTGGTCGGCCTCCGCAGATACGCCTGTGCTGCGGGAAGCAGTGGCGTCCCTGTCGCCACATGTTGCCTTTATTTTAATCTTATTTTTAAGCAAGTCTATCGATTTTTACCGGAATTGTGGTTTTCTCATACAGGCGCACCCATAAAAAAACGGCCCATGCTGTGATGCATGGGCCGTTTTTTATCTAGGGCCTGTTAACATTTAAATTAGGAGATGCGTTCCAACCAAAACGCGGGCTGGCAAGGCGCGCAACGCAGTTAAGGCTGGTGCCTTAACAAGGAGTGCAACGCAGTCCAGCCCGCGTTTTGGCTGGAACCCGGAGGGAATGAGTCTAAACAGGCGCAGGGCGTTGTTGCAGCCCGCTGGCAGTATTCATACTGCGGCGCGGACTACGCCTAGCCCTGCACCTGTTTAGACCCATTCGCACTCCTAATTTAAATGTTAACAGGCCCTAGCTGAAACAGCCGGTATTACGTTCCCGGCTTATCAATGCTTGGCGATCCCGCGCCATGCCTGACAAACAGCAGCAAGCCGCCTGCCATCGCCAGGTTCTTCATGAAGTTGATCATCTGCGCCTGATCGGCAAAGTTCATATGCACAATCACCGCGGTTGCTATTGAAAACAGGGCCAGCACCGCCGCTACCCAGCGCGTCTTGAAACCGAACAGCAGCGCCAGCCCGCCGCCCAGTTCAACCAGGATCACCAGAGGCGCAACGATCTGCGGCATGGGCAAGCCCAGTGAACCGAAGTAGCCTACCGTGCCGCTAAAACCCATCAGCTTGCCAAAACCGGCAATGATAAAAATCTGAGCCATCAGCAGGCGTGCCGCAATGTTCAATAATTTATCCATGAAGTTCTCCTTATCTATGATTTATGGGGACATCATTTTTTATGCAAGCACCAATGTACCCGCGTTTGCATGCTTATACTGTCTCATGCACGCCACAGGCAAACAAAGCGCGTGGCGGCCACACGCAAGCAACAAGCTGACAGCTTATTTCCCGATATCGATGCCGGGCTCATCGGGCTTTGGCCAGGCAATCAAGTTGCAGGACTGCTGCTGCAGAAACCACCTTACGCTGATGGTGGTCCCTGCCCTGCTTAATTGGCGCTCAGATAATCCACCACCAGTGCCGACAAAGCCCGCGCGCCTACCGGCAAGGCGGCTTCATCCACCTGGTATAACGGGGAGTGGTTGACAGGCGCGGTGCGCGGATCGATGCCGGGAGCGGTAGATCCGACAAAGAAAAACAGGCCGGGCGCTTTTTTCTGGAACTCGGAAAAATCTTCCGACGCGCTGACCTTGGGCACCATCACCACCCTGCCATTCGCCGCCTTGTTCAGCGTAGGCAGCATCTTCTGTGTCAGCGCCTCGTTATTGACTGTGGTGGAATAATGTACCGGGCTAACACTCATGTCCGCCCTGGCGCCGCTGCTTTGCGCGATTGAGGTCGCAGTCTGCTTCATGCGGCGCAGGATATCGTCGCGCATTCCATCATCAAAGGTACGCACGGTGCCGGTCATCTCGACAAAGTCGGGCACGATATTTTCGCGGTTGCCGCCGTGGATGGTGCCGACGGTCACTACCGCAGGCTCCTTGGTCAGGTCGGTCTGCCGGCTGATGATGGTCTGCAGCCCCAGCACAATCTGCGCCGACGATACGATAGGGTCGATGCCGCCCCAGGGAATTGCGCCGTGAGTCTGCTTGCCGGTAACCTTGATGCTATAGGCATCGGCAGAGGCCATTACCGGCCCCGAGCGATAACCGATTACACCCACAGGCAGACCGGAAGACAGGTGCAGGCCAAAGACCGCATCCACCTTAGGATTATCCATAACACCGGCATCTATCATTGCCTGCGCCCCTATGTGGGCGCCCGGCTCAGCCTGCTCTTCTGACAAACCTTCTTCGGCAGGCTGGAAAATCAGCTTCACGGTACCCGGCAACTGGTCCTTCATCCCCGCCAGCACTTCCGCCACCGCCATCAGGATCGCAGTATGGCCATCGTGGCCACAGGCATGCGCTACGTCCACAGGCTTGCCCATGTGTACGCCCTTGGCTTTGGATGCAAAGGGCAGATCCACCATTTCCTTGACCGGCAGCGCATCCATGTCTGCGCGCAAGGCCACGACCTTGCCCGGCTTGCCGCCTTTAAGTATGCCTACCACACCGGTGCCGCCGACGTTTGTTTTCACCTCGTAACCCAGCTTTTTCAGATGAGCGGCAACCAAGGCCGCTGTCCTGGTTTCCTTGCCGGACAATTCCGGGTGCTGGTGGATGTCGCGCCGCCAGGTGATCAGTTGCGGTTCTATCGCGGTCACGCGGCCGGCGATATCCTGCATGGACTTGTCGTCGATTGCATAAGCACCGGAAGCCGCACCCATAACCAGTGCCATTGCCACCGCAGACTGCATAATTTTCAAACGCATATATTCTCCCAGGATGGATTTTTAATTTTCTATTCGTTTTGAATCCGCACTCCCGGCCGGGCGGGGATGACCCGTCTGGCCAAAGACATGCCGGCAGCCCAAAGGTGGTTCGGCAGATGACTGATAGCAAGTTTGCCATAACTTGCATCAATGCGTGCCGGATAGTTTCCAGTGCGTATTTCGGGGATGTCTGAATTCCCGTTTTTGGCAAGTACCTGTCACCGCCAGGCAGAAACTTTCTGTTTCAATTTTCGTATAAATAGTACTGGTAATTATCGATATCCAGGCTATGTCCCTGCCTTAAAAAAATCTGCGCCATGGCTGCTACAGCAGCGCTTGCTATTTTCACTCCCACAACCTGCGCCTCCTTCAACTACTCAGCGGCCTGTTCAGCAATGCAGAGCACGCAGAAAATCAGAGTGTAAATACTTTGTAAGCGACTTCGCATTTCGTTACAAATCTGAGAGCGCCCTACCGGGCAGCGTTGCGTTTTCAGGACATGTTACTCAGCGTTACTTTCGTGTTTTTGACACTCTGCTGAGCTAAGTGTTTCCATTCAATCTAAATAATTTGACTGGCTTTTTTTCAGGCACTCCCGATCGAAGAAAAATATTCGGCCACTTTATTTGCCAATTGGTTTGCCGGGCCCCGGCTCGGTCATTACCGCTTCTGGACAGTATTTTTAGGAGTAAAAATGAATTCCCTTATTAAAAAAATCAAGGCCAAGACGCTTCCCCAAGCTCTTTCATTGGCACTTGGCAGTGTTGTACTTTTACCTCTGGCACTTCCCCATGCACATGCGCAGCAAACCGACGGCGAGCAAGTGCAAAGGGTAGAAATTACCGGCTCCAACATCCGGCGTACCGACAAGGAAACTCCTAGCCCGGTGCAGGTTCTGACACAGCAGGACTTGAAAGCATCCGGCTACACGGCCGTGGCCGACGTACTGCGCAATATCACGGCCAACGGCGCAGGCACGCTCGGGCAATCTTTTAACGGCGCGTTCGCCAGCGGCGCCAGCGGCGTTGCACTGCGCGGCCTCACCGTCGGCGCCACGCTGGTGCTGATAGACGGCCATCGCATGGCGCCGTATGCATTGTCGGATGACGGCCAGCGCAGCTTTGTCGATATCAGCCAGATTCCATTTGATGCAATTGAGCGCATAGAGATACTGAAAGACGGCGCCTCCTCCATCTATGGCTCCGATGCGGTGGCCGGCGTGGTGAACGTCATCCTGAAGAAAAGCTATGTAGGTGCAGAAATCTCGGCAGAAACCGGCACGACCACCCGGGGCGGCGGCAATACCAGCCACGTCTCAGGCATCTATGGCGTCGGGGACCTGCAAAAAGACGGCCACAATGCCTACCTCTCCGTGGAGTACCGCAGCCAGGACAAGATCCTGCTATCGCAACGCCAGGGCATGGCTTTCGCCAACACCGACTGGACTGGCCAGGGTGGCAACAATCTGACACTGGGCGTGCCCAATAACCTGAATGCAGGCTTCCCCGGCAGCACTACCGGCTACCTGATTGACCCCAACACCGGAAACATCAGCGGCTTTCTGCCAGGCTGCAATGCCACCATGTTTGCAGCCGGCCAATGCGGCTACAAGAGCGCTGGCCTGGAAGTGCAGCCATCAACGCAAAACATTAACGTAATCGGTTCGTTCACGCAAAAGCTGGCGGGAGATTGGCAGTTCAAAGGCAAGGCTTCGCTGTTTGATTCCCGCGCAGACCAGGTGAACAACTACTCCACTACCGGCGGCACGAGCGGCTTATCCTCGGTTGCCTACCGCCCGGGCGGACTGCCTTTTGCAACGCCCGTCGGCGGACCGTTGATTGTCACGGTACCGGCTAATTATCCAGGCAATACCACAGGCTCGCCGCAAATCCTGCAATACAACTTTGCCAATCTGGGTAATTCCACCACACTGGTACAGTCGCAAACCTACAGGCTGGTCGGCGACTTGTCGGGCAGCATAGGCGAATGGGATGTGACCGCTTCTGCCGGCTATACAGAAAATATCGTCAAGCAAAGAGTCAGCGGCGCAGTCAACTATCTGAACCTGCAGGCAGCACTGAACAATCCGACCACGCCTTATCTGGTCGGCCAGGCTGCCGGCGGCAATAGCGCTGCGGCCAATGCCTTCGTCGCGCCAACCGCAGCATCGAAAGCCACCGACAAGCTGGAATTTGTCAGCCTGCGTGGCAGCCGCGAACTAATGCAACTACCTGGTGGCCCCCTGTCTATCGGCCTGGGTACGGAGTTCACCCATCGCGAGCTGGATGCCAGGGCTGCGGATGGCTTCGCCAATGGCGAGCAAACCGGCAACAACGCGTTTGCCATCGGCAACCAGAACGTCTCGGCTGCCTATGTAGAGCTGGTCGCCCCCGTGCTGAAAAACCTGGAACTGGATGCCGCCGCCCGTTATGACAAGTACAGCAACAGTGCCAAGGCAACCAGCCCCAAGGTCGGCTTCAAGTACACGCCTTTGGAACAACTGACCTTCCGCGGCACCTATGCTGAAGGTTTCCGCGCGCCTAACCCGGCAGAAAGCGGCAATGCCGGCCAGTCGTTCTACTACACCACTTACCGCGACAAGCTGCTGTGCCCAAACACCTCGCCTGGCGTAGATCCAGCTACGCTGCCGGGCAACTATCCGCAGCAATGCGCAGTGGGCCTGCTCGGTGTACAAGAGCCAAATTCCAAGCTGAAACCGGAAACCTCCAAATCGTATACGCTGGGCATTATCTTTGAACCGACCAAGCAGTTCAACGTATCGGCAGATTTCTATGACATCCGTATCGATAACCAGATCATCTCTTCGTCCGGCGATCCCAACTATAACGTCGTAGACAATCTGGTGCGCTCATCGCCGACCATCCAGCCTTTCAACACAGCGACGGGCACGGTCAACCAAGTTCCTGCAACGGGCAATATCCTGTATGCGCCTTTCCCGTATGAGAATGCACAATTCACCCGCACCAGGGGCGTGGACCTGGATGCACGCTGGACCCTGAACCTGAACAGCTACGGCAAGCTGACACTGGAACTGAATGAAACCCATCTGTTCAAGTACCAGCAAGGTGCAGCTGACGGCACTGTCTATGAACTGGCAGGCACCCACGGCCCATCCGGCGTTTCCGGCGACACCGGCAACCCAAGGGACCGCGCGCAATTTGTCGCCACCTGGGACAAGGGCCCGCTGACAGTGGCCGGCACGGTGAACTGGATCAGCAGCTTCAGCGTGACCGATCCTACTGTCGGCTCCAATACCTGCGAAGATGCAATCAACAACTCCTTCAGTGGCCCTGCTTTCTCCGGCGCCGTGCCTCCACAGTACTGCAGGATCAGCAGCTTCACAACGCTGGACCTGTACGGTAGCTACAAGCTGGACAAGCACTGGACCCTGCACGCTTCCGTCCAGAACCTGCTGAACAAGGAACCACCGCTGGACTTCCAGACCTATGGCGGCGCCGGCAATTCTTTCTATGATGCGGCGATGCATCAGGATGGCGCTGTTGGACGTTTCATCAACATCGGAGCCAGCTACAAGTTCTAAGCCCGGAACTTTTGTGTCTGGAGCCGTCTTTGCGGCCCTTGGCGGCTCCACATAAAAATCCCTGGCAGTGCCGGACAACTTACCGGTGCTGCCAGGGATTTTTCTTTCTCGCCCGGTTTGTTCTTCCTGCAGCGAATCCACTCAATGCTTGCCCAGCTTGATTCCCTTGTTCCTGACGAACTGGTCATTGGAAAAATTTTCCAAATCCTGCAGCATACGGCGCATGACCGCATCCAGGCTGGCCCACGCATCAAAAGCTGCACCCCGCTTGTCCATATCCTGTATCCGCAGCATCTGCTGCAGCGCTGCCTCGGCCAGTTCTGCCGGTAGCTTTATCTGCTCCTTGTACAAGCCAAGCTGTAAAGCCTGGCTTTCCATCTCTTGCCAGACTCGCCCCTCATCTTGCTGCAACGCGGCTTGCGTTCCCCTGGCTTGCATCCTGGCCCGCAATCCTGCCGTCTGCAGCTCTGCCTGCCTCAGCTCCAGGTCCAGCTGTACCCGCTGCCTAAATAAACTTTCGTCAGAGCCCAGGCGATAGTCAAGGTCGGTCAGTGAACTCAGCTTGACGATCATCACGATCAGCTCTATCGACAGGAACCACGCAAACCACCAAATGAATTGCACCCGGCGGCTCGCATCATGCTGCAGCATGTCCCACACCGCTTCAAAGTCGGCCGCAAAACCTGAGTTTGCAGCCTTCTCTATCCTGGCGGCCTGCTCACCCTCCAATATCCTCCCCCTGGCGCCTGCGGCCTCGACCCGGCTATCGATCTGCCGGTTTTCCAGAACGATAGCCTGCCGTTCTACAGACTTTTCCGTTTTCCATGCCGCCAGCTTGTCTGCAATTTGCCTGTCGCGACTTCGGCAGACATTCTTTGCACTATCACGCTTTGCAGCGAGCGCGGCGATGCCTGCCTCAGCCTGGTTCAAGGCAGCAGCATCAGCAGCCACCCGTCTGGCGTCTTCAAGCTGACTCAGGCGAGCGGCAGTTTTCACCTCCGCCTCCCGCAACTGTACCCAGCACACGCGGGCCTGCTGCCGCAAAGCCGGCAGTTCCGGCGGATCACCTGCCAGCTCGGCTTCCGCCCTCTGCAATTTTTGCTCCGCTACCGAAGCCATCGCCTGCAAAGCCGGTACGCCGGCCGCCTGCTGCGAGGTCCGCACATTGTCGATCAGGCGCGCATGCGCTATCTCCCCTGCCCTGACATCAATCTCAGCGCGGTTACTTTCCACAAAAAACGGATACACCATCGTCACCACCGACAGCATCGCAATCAGGCTGCGCCAGCCAAAACCAAACAGCTTTGCCCAAACCCGGGCATCCGGCGCCACCGACATCATGATCTGCCGCTCCAGCAGCCACTGAAAGCCACCCCAAAGCACACCGCCGACTACAGCCCCAAGTGCTGAGATACCCGCCATCGTCCCCAGCATATGCGCCATGCCATAGCCCGAGAAGATCGCAAAGAAGATGACCAGCGCGCCTATCCCATAATATTTATGGCGCCCCCGGGCGAAGCGGTGATTCCCCTGCTCATCTTTTTCTTCCAGCGTGTCCAGGCTGATCGTGGCGGACAGGGCGAGGAATTTTTTGATGGAGGTTTTTAGGTTTGCCAAAAGAGTAATTGAGTTTGGCATGATGATTCCTTTTAATTTGGGCAGAATTATCCAACCCTTAAGCAACAACTCTGATCTCGCGCCAAGCCAGCATAAATTTGAAAACTGAGTTCACCCTAAAGTGCGGCACCCTGGTTGCTGCTTTTGATCTGACTTTTGATCTGGCTTTTGACTTTCAACCGCTCGGAGCCTCGCCGATTGTGCGGCACAGAAAATGGATCAGAAACAGGTGTGTTTGAGCGCAGCGAGTTTCGCCTGTTTCCCATTTTTTGTGCCGCACAATCGGGCACCCCGAAGGGGCGAGGCTTGCGGTCGCCTTTCTTTGCTTACTTTCTTTGGCGAAGCAAAGAAAGTAAGTAGCCGCCGGGCTACCCCCGGCCAGCAATCGCAAATAAATGCAAAAGCTATTAGCTACCGCGCAAAAACCTCACATATTCCGAAACAACACCATGAACGGCTGACTAACGCTCAAAGTCTCAGGCCGAGACTTCAACCTGACCATCCCTTTTCCTGCATTGTCACGGGTAATAGAAGCAATATGCTTTACATTAACGATGGTCGCGCGGTGTATCTGCTTGAAGATATTCGTATCCAGCAGGTCCAGCAGTTCACGGATAGGCTTGCGCAGTATGGCCTCGCCCTCGGCAGTCATTACGATCGTGTATTTATTGTCCGACTGGAAGTAGGCAATGTCATCCACCATGATCAACTTGGTTTCGGTGCCGGAGCTGGCGGTAATCCAGACCAGCGGCTCGGCAGCGTTAGACTTAGGCAGGCTCGCTCCCAGTTGTTTCACCAGCTCTGCCAGTGCCGAGGCTTCATTGCGCCCTGCGCCATTTCTTTTCTGCAGCCGCTGTACCGTAGCCGCGAGGCGATCTTTTTCTATCGGCTTCAGCAGATAGTCCACTGCCCCCTTGTCGAATGCATCTATTGCATACTGGTTGTAGGCGGTCACGAAGACGATCTGCGTATGCGGGCTGGCTACGGCCATCGCGGTGGCAACTTCCAGCCCGGAAAGGCCGGGCATGCGGATGTCCAGGAAAACCACGTCCGGCTGGTGCTGCGCTATGGCTTCCAGCGCGGCACCGCCGTCATCGCAGGCTGCTACCACATTCAGATCGGGCCAGACTTCTTCCAGCAATTTCAGCAGCGAATCGCGCAGCAACGCTTCATCTTCAGCAACAACACACTTAAGCATGTCCGCCTCCGGCAGTGTAAGAGGCAGGAACCATGATGGTGGCCGCCACGCCATTCGGGAAATTGGCGACGATGGAGAACGATGCTGCAGCACCATAAGCCAGACGCAGGCGCTCTTTGACATTGCGCAGGCCTATGCCGGTGCCGCCGCCTTCTGCACTAAAGCCGCGCCCATCATCGGCAACCGTCACCGATACGGCGTTTTCGACGGTGCGCGCCAGTATCCAGATCGTGCCGCCACCGGTCTTTGGCTCCAGCCCGTGCTTGATCGCATTTTCCACCAGCGTCTGCAGCATCATCGTCGGGAAAGGCACGAACTTCAGCGCCTCCGGGATATCAATCTGTAATTGCAGGCGGGAACCCATGCGTATCGTCAGGATATCCAGGTAAGCCTTGGCGCGCTCCAGTTCCTCACCGATGGTCGATAGCGAATCCTCAGTGCGCGGCAGCGAATGGCGCAGATAAGTGATCAGGTTGCCCAGCATCTCATCGGCCCGCGCCGGATCGGTGCGTGTCAGCACCTGGGCGCTGGCCAGGGTGTTGTACAGGAAATGCGGTTCTACTTGCGCATGCAACAGGCTGAGCTTGGCAACCGTCAATTCTTTTTCAGTGACTGTCTGCTTGGCGCTGGCTTGCTCGCTGCGGCGGCGCTCGGCAACGCGGCGGGTGATTGCACGCCCCAGGGCTGCTGCGTTCTCAAGATTGATGCCGTCGTCCATCAGGAACCAGTCTGTCCAGGCAGCCCGTTCCGGCTCGCAGATCAGCGTGACGCTACTGCTGGATTCGCCCGGCATGATGGTCGCCAGTATCTGGTTGCGCCGGGTGCCGAACCAGCGGGCAAACACCAGGCCGGCAGGAAAGGACGTATTGTAGGGGTTGATGCGCTTGAGCTTGGCACGCACCTGCAGGCTGTCGCGCGCACTCTCCACAAACTCCGATCCGGGCAGCTCGCGTATGGCGGCATCAATCATGTCGAATACCTCCCCGGAATCGAAGGGGATTTCTATCTGGCGGCGCTGGCGGTTCGCCAGCGTGCTGGAATTGACCTGATCCGCTATCAGCCTTACCCTGCGCAAATGGGAAAAGGCGCTGCTGATGACGGTAACGGCCAGCAGCAAGGCAATGAACAAGAGCCCTCCCTCTGCATGCGCAGCATGGGAGAAGACGACGTTCATCATGAAGATCACAAAAATGAGATAAGCGACCGCCCAGGCAAACATGGAACGGACAATGAAAAAGAAGCTCGTCATCATGGACTTTCCGGTGTAGTGGTATTGCTGCGAAGAATAACAGCCAGCGAGAATATCGCCGCATGATATCCGACGAAACCGAAAAACGACAGACGAATCGGGAAAAACGGGGAGTAAAAACGGCCGGAACTGCCGTTTTTCAGGGGAAAAGGCTCTACTTCTATGCTTTACTTCTGCATCAGCATCGTCACGGCGGTTCCCACCAATACCGCGCAGAACAGTATCCGCAGCCTTAAAGGAGAAAACCTGTGCGCCAGCGCTACGCCCCAGGAAACGCTGGCAATGCCGCCTACGGCCAGCGGGATACCGGTGATCCAGCTCACATGCCCTGCGTGCGCATAGGTAAACAAGGCGACCAGGGAACCCGGTATCACCAGAGCCAGCGCCATTGCCTGCGCCTGCATCTGCGTGGTGCCGAAAAAGCTCACCAATGCCGGCACCGCCACCAGGCCGCCGCCAACGGTAAACAAACCGGACATCGCCCCGCTGAGCACGCCCACGATGGGAATAAATTTATTGGAAACCGAAGCTTTGGGGGCATGCGCATCCGAACTGCCGGAGCGTGTGCGCAGTTGCCATAAAAAGTAGACGGCCAGTACGATCAGAAAGATCGCAAATGCAAACTTCAGGCTCTCTGCCGCCACCAGGGACGCAAAATGCGCTGAAATAAACGAGGTAATGATGGTTGCTATCGCTAGTCCGCCCGTAGCACCCATATCGATCTGGTTGCGCTGGCGGTAGCGAATGAAGCCTATCAGCACGTTCGGCGTGATCATCACCAGCGCAGTACCTTGCGCCAGATGCTGGTCCATGCCGTAAAGAAAGCTGAGTACCGGAATCGCAATCAGCCCGCCGCCTATGCCCAGCATGCCTCCCACTGCCCCCAGGCCCACGCCGAGTATCAGGTTAAGCAGGATGGTCAGGGCGAGATGGGTGGTCATGGAGAAGCAAGCTCAAAAGCAAAATGGCAAGGCTGCCGGATAAAAGGATATGCGCCGGTGCAGAATTCCGCTCCCGGCGCATACAGTCCCTAGGATACCGCAAACTCAGTGAAATATCTTCATCAGGATGGTTGCAAAAACGATCATCGCTGCCCCACCGATGCGGGTGGATATCTGCGCAAACGGCATCAGGCCCATGCGGTTGGATGCAGTCAGGATAGCCACGTCGCCGGTGCCGCCCAGCCCGCTGTGGCAAGCAGTCACAATGGCCGACTCTACCGGATACATCTTCAGCCAGCTACCGGCAAAAAATCCTGCGGCCACCATGGCAGCGACAGTAGCCGCGCAAATGGCGAAGTAACCGAGTGTAAAGGCCTTGACCAATTCATTCCAGGAGCCGAACAAGGTCCCCAGCCCGACCAGGATGGCAAAGGTCAGGTTGACCGACATGAAGCGGTACATCTGGTAGGCGCCCAGCTCCATCCTTGAAGGAATGATCTTGCTGACCTTCAGCAAGGCCGCCGTGATGATCATCAGGATGGGGCCAGGAATGCCGGTGTAAGGCGCCAGCAGCGATCCGAGGATGAAGAACGCGCAGCCTATCAGCAAGCCCGCACCCAGCAAGCCCAAATCCAGCGGCGCCGTGGTGCCTTGCTCCCTCAGCAATTCCCTGTCTTCACCGGACTTGATCAGGATGCCGTCGCCGGTCAAGTGTTTATGCGTCTCGCCTATGCGTTTGAGCATACCGCTGGCGAGTATTGCGATCACATTCCCCAGCAGCGCTGCAGGTACCAGCGTGGCGATCAATTCTGCCTGCGGCTTGCCGATGATTTCAGAATAGGCAATCGACAAAGGAAGAATGCCCTCGCCTATGCCGCCGCCAAGGATAGGCATGACGATAAAGAAAAAAGTGTGCATAGGGTCATAGCCGAAGAACAGCCCTACCGAAACACCGGCAGCGATCGCAGCGACCGTGCCTATCAGCAGCGGAATGAACATGCGCATGAAGCCTTGCACCAGTATCTTGTGGTTCATTCCCAGGATGCTGCCGGCCACCAGGCAAGCAATATAGAGGTATTGCAGGTTGGCCGTCTTCATCGTGGTGGTGATGGCTTTCAGCATCTCCGGGTCCATCAGCTTATAGCCGACCAGAGCAGACGGCACGAACATGCAAAGTATCGCAGCACCGCCTATATGCTTGAATACCGGCAGCCTGTTGCCCAGCTCACCCAGCAGGAAGCCGGCCAGCATCAGCACGGCAAAGCCGCCTATCATGTCGTTCGGCAGCCGCTTGTTCAGCGCGGCGATAATCGTTACAGCGGCGATGGCTACGTATACCGGCAGGGGCAACGGCCCGATTTTGTAGTCGCAGATTTTGCCCCAGACACCGCCACGGCTTGCGGGGATGTCGCTCATGCTTGCTTCCATTTTTGTCTCCTTAGGTCTGTCAGTGGCCGGACTTTTTTATCGCTGACGCAAGCCAGAGGCAATGCGGCGACCGTCCTTGCAGGGCCGTTTATTTCTTGCAATTGGGATATTCATCGGCACGATCATGACGATATTCCCGATCCGTACATGCTTTATTTTGTGAGACCCAGCCTGTCGCCGGTTTTCCGCGCCACGGCTTTCAGCCATGGGCGCTGCTGCCAGTAATTCTCAGTGAACGCCCGGACCTCATCGACGTGCGCCAGCGTTGCGCCTATGATGTCCAGCCCTTCCAGGAACATATGCCGGTGCCGCCCGCTCATGGAAAATTGCGCTGTACAGCTATGGCTATGCACCGTCATACTTTGCACGTCCACGCTGATGCGGTTGGTGCGCGGATCGGACAGATCCGTCAGGATGCGTTGTACATCGGCCTCATCCAGCATCACCAGCAGCAGGCGGTTGTTCATCGCATTGCTATAAAAAATTTCTCCAAAGCTCGATGCAATCACTACCTGTATACCGTACTGCTGTAAGCCCCATACCGCATGCTCGCGGCTGGAACCACAACCAAAGTTAGGTCCGCCGACCAGTATCTTCGCCTGCGCATACGCAGGCTGGTTCAGAATAAAGTCATCTCGCTGCTGCCCCTGCGCATCAAAGCGCAAGTCATACAGCAAGCCCTTGTCCAGCCCGGCCTTGTTGATGATGCGCAGAAATTGCTTGGGCATGATCTGGTCGGTATCCAGATTGGAAATAGGCAAAGGAGCACCCACGCCTTCGATCAGCAGATTCTGCATATTCGTCTTGTTCAATTTAGTATCAGACATTGGCGGCCCCCAGTTGTCTTACATCGGTGATATAGCCGGTGATTGCAGCGGCAGCGGCCATGGCTGGGCTCATCAGGTGCGTGATGCCGCCGCGGCCCTGGCGGCCTTCGAAATTGCGGTTGGTTGTGGATGCGCAGCGTTCGCCGGGTGATAGCAAATCATCATTCATGGCCAGGCACATGGAGCAGCCGGGCCGGCGCCATTCAAAGCCGCTGTCGATCAGCAAGGCGGCGATACCCTCCTGCTCTGCCTGCATGCGTACCGCGCCGGAGCCCGGCACCACCATCGCCCGCACGGAAGCGGCGACTTTGCGCCCCTTCACAATTGCAGCCACCTGCCGCAAATCTTCAATCCGAGCATTGGTACATGAGCCGATGAACACGCGCTGTACAGCAATGCCCTCCATGGGCATGCCCTGCTCCAGACCTGTGTAGCGCAGGGCCTGCTCCAGTGCAGCATGGTCGTTCACGTCTGTGACCGATGCACCTAAAGGCACGGTACCGGTAACGGCGACCGCCTGGTCCGGGCTGGTGCCCCAGGTGACAAAGGGTGCGACCTCGGTTGCATCAAAGCTGTATTCCAGATCAAAGCGTGCGCCTTGGTCGCTGTGCAGCGTAGCCCAGTCCGCCAGCGCCAGAGCCATCATCTCCCCGGCAATATCCGGCGCGCGCTCAAGCACATAAGATATGGTTTTTGTATCCGGCGCAATCAAGGCTCCGCGCGCGCCAGCTTCCACTGCCATATTGCACAGGGTCATCCGCGCTTCTATCGACAGTGCCTCGATGGCGCTGCCGCAGAATTCCACTGCATAACCGCGCGCACCCTGCGCACCGATGCGGCTGATCACATACATGATCAAGTCCTTGGAGGTAGTGCCTGCCGGCAGCGTGCCGTTGATGGTAATGCGCATGTCCTGCGCCACGCGGTACACCAGGGTCTGGGTGGCCAGTACATGCTCCACCTCGGAGGTGCCTATGCCGAAACCCAATGCGCCCAGTGCACCATAGGTTGTAGTGTGGCTGTCGCCGCACAGCACCACCATGCCCGGCCGTATCATGCCGTGTTCGGGCGCGATCACATGTTCTATGCCCTGCAGCGCGTCATTGGTATCAAATAGAGTAATGCCATGCTCGGCGCAGTTTTTGGCCAGATTGCTGGCCTGGATTGCCGATTGCGGCTCCTGGATGACGCGGAAGCTGACCGGATGCGTGGGAATGATGTGGTCAACCACTGCCATCTGCTGTGCAGGCACCGCAACGGAGCGCTGCTGCTCCTTCAGCCCGGCAAATGCCTGCGGGCTGGTGTATTCGTTCATGATATGCAGATCGGCATACAGCAATACGTTCTGCGCATCCAGGCGCATCACTGTATGTGTAGCAACCAGCTTTTGGTAGAGGGTATGCTCCATGTCTTCTCCATTTTATAAACGGCATTAATGAACATTGATAGTCATTAACAAGCGATGGGAGAAGTGTAGTCCGTCCAAGAAAATTTATAATACAATCTCATTTTATCTATTCATAAATTAATTTTATGAATAGGTAGATAGAGGTTTAGGTATAAGGATGGGTTTATGGACTCAATATCGGATCTGGATTTTTTCATACGGCTGGTCAAGCAAGGCAGCCTGGCTGCGCTTGCCCGCGAACTAGGGCTGACCCCGCCAGCCATCAGTACCCGCCTGTCGCAACTGGAAAAGCGCCTGGGAGTCAGGCTGCTAAACCGCACCACCCGGCGGCTCAGCGTCACCCATGAGGGAGAAATCTATCTGGCCACCGGCGCTCGCCTGCTGGACGACCTGCAGGAACTGGAGCGCACCATTGCCAGCAGCCGGGCCACGCCCAAGGGCTTGCTGCGGGTGAATGCGACTTTCGGCTTTGGCCGGCGGCATATCGCACCAGCCATCGTAGAATTTGCGCGCCTCTATCCACAAGTGGAAGTGCAACTGGAGCTGACAGACCGTGCCGTCAACCTGGCGGACAAGGCCTTTGATATCGGCATCTGGTTTGGCACGGTGCCGGATTCGCGCATGGTGGCGCGCAAGATCGCGGCCAACCGCCGCCTGCTGTGCGCATCACCCGCCTATCTGAAAACAGCGGGCATGCCACAAACGCCGCATGATCTGCAGACGCACCAGTGCATCGTATTGCGGGAAAGTGACGCCGCCTACGGAACCTGGCATATGCTGCGGAGCAACAAGCGGGAAACCGTCAAGGTACGCGGCAGCCTCAGCACCAATGACGGTGAGACGGCTTTGCTATGGGCGCTGGCCGGTTTTGGCATATTGACGCGCTCGGAATGGGACGCGCGGGCGCACCTGCAAGCGGGAGATTTAAAGCTGGTGTTGGAGGACTGGACACTGCCGGATGCCGATATTTTTGCCGTGTATCCGGAAAGAATGAATCTGTCGGCCAAGGTAAGTGCGTTTATCGACTTCCTCACCGACTGGTTTGCGGCAATGCCGGGGTGGGCTGAAGCGTGAGATGATGCTTGGTGAGCACAAATCAGGAACACCCCGAACTGCCAGCCACACTAAGAAGCTAAAACAAAAAAACCGCTACCGATCATAAATGAAGCGGCACGTGTCACTGCCCGCGTGCGCCCTTATGATCTTTTTGCCCGTCATTTTTGTGCTTCCCAGCTACTTCACTGGCTTCTGCCTTCTGCTTTTGCTGATTGGCATTTTCTGTCTGCTGGGATTCATCCCTTTCCATCTTTTGCTGCTGCTCTTTGGTCATGCCTTTAGCCAGTTCCTTGGATTGCTGTGTCATCAAAATCTCCTGAAAATTAATCAAAAACCTGCACAGCCGGGAGACCGTTTTCAGCCACCGGCAAGAAACACCATACGCCGCTGCCAGCCAAACACTGTACGCCAGCCCACATACTTGGTGCGCTGACACACCGACGCAATAAGAGGCGTCCCACACTATTGACGGGTTATACCTCCGATGTAACCCCCTCTTTCTAAAGGTCAGCTATGGACTCCCACACCACACCGCCCATTTCCCCCCTCATCTACCAACCCGGCTTTGAAGTACCTGAAGAGGGGGAAGTGGAAACCATTGCCGGTATGCTGGAAACGCTGAGGCATATTTCTGAAGTCACCTATAAGGATTCTGGCCACGCGACGCGCAGCGTGCACGCAAAAAGCCACGGTCTGCTACACGGCAAGTTGACAGTAGCTGAAGGTCTGCCTCCCGCCTATGCGCAGGGTATCTTTAGCAAACCGGGCAACTGGCCCGTTGTGATGCGCCTGTCAACTATTCCCGGCGACATGCTGGACGACAATGTCTCAACCCCGCGCGGCATGGCGGTAAAAATCGTGGGCGTTGAAGGTCCACGACTGGAAGATAGTGAGGGCGATGTCACACAGGATTTGGCGCTGGTCAACGGCTCCCCTTCTTTCGCCACGCCAGGGCCGAAAAAATTCCTTGGCAATCTGAAATTGTTGGCGCCAACGACCGACAAGGCGCCTGGGCTTAAAAAAGCGCTGTCCGCAGTGTTGCGCGGCACAGAGAAAGTCATCGAAGCCGTCGGCGGCCAGAGCCCACTCATCATTGCACTGGGCGGTCATCCCGAAACAAATATCCTCGGCGAAAGCTTTTTCAGCCAGGCCCCCATCTTGTTCGGTCCGTATATGGCCAAAATCTCCATAGTGCCGATTTCTTCCAGCCTGACGCAGTTGACCAAGGCCCCGGTTGATCTGGATGGCAAACCCGACGGACTGCGCGAAGCGGTGGTCGATTTTTTTGCAAGCAACAGCGCTGAGTGGGAAGTGCGCGCGCAACTATGCACCGACCTGGACAAAATGCCGATTGAAGACGCGTCAGTGCCCTGGCCCGAAGATTTGAGCCCCTACGTCACCGTGGCCCGGATTAGTGCACCACCACAGGCAGCCTGGAGCGCGGCGCTGTCAAAAGCCGTGGATGACGACATGTCATTCAGCCCTTGGCACGGCATCGCCGCACACCGCCCTATAGGCTCTATCATGCGGGTACGCAAGGCGGCCTACCAGATGTCTTCCCGCTTTCGCGCAGAGCGTAACGGCGCAGCAATGAAAGAGCCTGCGGACCTGGATAATCTTCCGCGATAAATACGAGCATCGCAAAAAAAAGGGCCGCCCCAGCAAAAAGGCCACGCTAAGAAATGAGTGTGGCCTTTTTTTACTTGCCTGATGTTAGCGCACGAACAGCGCTATCAGGATAATGATAGGAATAGGCACCCCAAGTAGCAATAATAAAAGTGAACGCATGATAGTCTCCCTGTATAAAATTTAAGCTGTAACAGTGCTGTGATGCACAACATGGTCACGTTGTTTGCCGCCAAAGGTGGCAGACAGGCTGGCAACAAAGGCGCCGCACAGCAAAGCGACAAACATCCACAAGGCGGTATAGGCAGCGGTTTTGCGTGCTGCGTCGGCAGCTTGTTTTGCACTCAACTCTGCATTATTGATGGCGGTCTGCGTGCGGCTGTAAGCATCTGCGACACGTCTGTCGGCATCGGCCGGGCTCAAACCGGTGCGCTTGGCAATCACTTGCGCCAGGTATTGCCTGTCTTCCGGCGGCAGGCCCTTGGCGCGGACGCCATTGATGAAGATCCTGGTGATTTCCATTTTCATGGCATTGTCAGACGCAGCCGGGTTGGCAGGCGCGCCCGCTCCGCTTGTAGTGCCTGTACTCGCTGCCGAACTAGAGGCATCAGGCGAGGCTGGATTGGTGCGCACCATGGAATCGACAATGTACGCCGTAGAGCCGTCACTACCGCCCGGCAACGCACCCGCGACGCCCGCAGCTCCGGCAACCCCAGCGGCTCCTGCAGCGCCAACGGCAGTGGAAGCGACCGTAGCACCCGCAGACACGCCGCCCGATATGACGCTACCTATGGCTGAGCCAAGCAATCCCGCAGTGATCAGGGATGCGATCGCCCATGCCAGGAAACCATGCGCAGTATCGCGGAAGTACACCTCATCCGTATGCATGGAAGCCCATTTCACGCGCAGCCTGCCAGCCAGATAGCCGCCCACGCCTGAGGCCGCAATCTGCGTAAACGCCAGCCAGATAATGGTCGAGGTACCAATCGCCGCAGCACTAGCGCCACTATTGGACCACGGAGAAACCGCCGAAAAGCCCAGCCCCACACCCAGTATCAGCAAGATAAGCGACAGTGCCGCAGCACCGGCCGCACCGGCAAAAATTGCCGCCCAGGACACGCCGGAGCGATTCTTGTCCGGATTATCCAAAAAATTTCTCTCTATTGGTGTCATTATCGTCTCCTTTTGAAAGCCATAGATTGGGGGTTTTCAAAGTCGGCGTATGTACGGCAAATCACACATTCAAAAGACAAAAGAGCTGGAAAGAAAGGCTATACCTGGCAGGCTCGAGGGTGACTGACGCCTGAAGTCCCCTTGGCTTAAGAAATGTAAATAGACTCAGTCTGCCCTTGTCTATGGTGTAGACTATATAATAAGTCTGCGCCGCGTCATTTCAGCCGGCACGGCATATCTGGACAAACCAAGGTTCAGCCTCACATTTGCACAATCGACGGAGAAATACCATGAGTAAAGGCCAAGACAGCAAGAAGTCTGTAAAAAAACAAGCTTTAAAGACACCGAAGGAAAAGAAAGAAGAAAAAAAATTGAAGAAAGCTGCTTTACCTAAGCAGTAAGCCCAACAAATCCTCCAAGGCATAAACGTGTCGCTTTAGCCCTGGAGAAAGGAGCGGCTTGGCAAGCTGCCCGCTCTAGTTTCACTTTCAGTTTAAAACCTGGCCGCTGCACTCCCGGCGACCATACTTCAAGCAAGTTTCTCCCCTCGCAAGTCCAACCGCAAAGCCATTACCGCCTCCCCGGGGACAGGTTTCACTTCAAATCCCACCCGCTTTACCAGGTTGAGAACACCGACATTCTCAGACAGAGCTTCGCCGACTATCTCCTGTATTCCCCTGGCGCGGCAATATTCGACCAACTTGGCCATCAGGATCGACCCCAGACCTTTTCCTTTCAAATCGGAACGTACTGTTACTGCGAATTCGACTTTCTCGTTGCCAGGGTCTGCCATTGCTCGCACCACACCCAGCGTTTCATCGCGCCCATCGTCGCGCTTGCGAGTGGCAATAAACGCCATGTCGCGGTCATAATCAATCTGGGTAAATCGAGCCAATTGGTCAGGCTGCAGTTCACGCATGCGAATAAACATTCGCAGCCGGATATCTTCGGGCAGCATCGCATGGAAAAAGTCTACATGTGCCTCGCCATCTTCCGGACGGATAGGCCGCAATAGCAAGGCCTGCCCCTGCCAATCTACCAACTGCTCCAGTTCTGCCGGATAAGGGCGTATTGCCAGCCTATCCACGCCAGCCTCTTTATCTGCTACCACAACACGAATACGCGCATCCAGCGCCAGCACGCCTTTGGCGTCTGCCAGCAAGGGATTGATATCCAGTTCAGCAATCTCGGCAATATCGGAGACCAATTGCGATATTCGGATCAAAGCGCGGCAGACTGCATCCACATCCGCCGCAGGCCTGTCACGGTAGCCTGCCAGCAATTTTGCAACCCGCGTGCGGGAAATCATATCGCGCGCCAGCACCATGTTCAATGGCGGCAAGCCTATGGTATTGTCATCTATCACCTCTACCGCAATGCCGCCCTGCCCGAACAAGATCACCGGACCGAATACCGCATCGGTGGTGACGCCAACTATCAACTCTTGCGCATCGGGCCGGCGCGCCATCGACTGCACGGAGTACCCCTGCAGTGTCGCATCAGGTCTCAGCTCACTTAAACGCTGCTGTATCGATTGTGCGGCTTTGCCGACAGCCTCCGCCGTTTCCAGATCCAGCACTACGCCGCCGACCTCGGTCTTGTGCGAAATTTCCGGCGACAATACCTTCAGCGCCACCGGAAAACCGATCTCTTGCGCAAACTGCACTGCCTGCTCAGCCGACCTGGCAATCCGGGTTTCCACAACAGGGATGCCATAGGCTGCCAGCATGATCTTCGCTTCCGGTTCGGACAGGATGTTTCTTCCTTCTGCCAAGGCCGCTGCCGCAACTGCCCTGGCGCGCTCGCGATCCGGCACAAAATCTACGGCCAGGGACGGTGGAACCTGCATCAACAGATGCTGGTTGCGGCGATATTGCACTATCTGCATAAAGCCGCGCACTGCCTCTTCAGGAGTGTCGTAGGTGGGTATTCCCGCATTGGAAAACAGTTGCCGCGCCGGTGCAGAAGCATTGCTGCCCAGCCAGCAGGAAATCACATTGCGCGATGTCTCTTTCAGCAACGGTACGATCGCACTAGCAATATCCAGGGAAGGCACAATCGCTGTAGGCGCCTGGATAAACAGCACGGCGTCGGACTCCGGATTTTTCAGCAGTATTTCCAGCGCCTTCACATAGCGCTCGGCAGGCGCGTCACCAATGATATCTACCGGATTGCCATGCGACCAGGTCGAGGGCAATACTTCATCCAGTTGAGCAATAACAGGTGCAGGCATGGCTGCCAGCTTGCCCTGTCCAAATATCAGCGCGTCTGTCGCCATCACGCCCGGCCCGCCGCCATTGGTCAGGATGGTCAGGCGTTCGCCATTCATCGATTTGGCATGGGCGAGCGTTTCAACGGCACCGAACAGGTCTTCCGTGGTGAACACACGCAGCATGCCGGCACGCCGTATGGCAGCGTCATACACCGCATCGGACCCTGCCAGTGCGCCGGTATGCGATGCCGCCGCCTTTGCCCCTTCCGCAGCACGCCCCGCCTTGACAACCAGCACCGGTTTGCTGCGCGCAGCAGCCCTGGCCGCCGACATGAATTTGCGCGCATGCTTGATATCTTCTACATACATCAGGATGGCGTAGGTATTGGCATCACCGGCCAGATAGTCCAGTACATCGGCAAAATCCACGTCCGCATTGTCACCGAGGGAAATGAATTTTGAGAAACCTATGCCGCGCGTTTTTGCCCATTCCAGCACACCGGTTACCAGCGCGCCGGATTGAGATACAAAAGCCAGCTTACCGGGTAATGCCCCCGTATGTGCAAAGCTGGCGTTCAGGCCTATGCCCGGCACTAGCAGACCGACACAATTGGGGCCAAGTATGCGCAGCAGATGCGGCTTGGCTGCATCCAGCATCATCTGTTTGATGGAAAGCGCCTGCCCATCCGGATGAAGGCTGAGGCCGGCTGTCAGCACGATCGCGGCCCTGGTGCCTTTTGCCCCCAATTCAGCGATCAGGCCGGGCACGCTGGCTGGTGGTGTACAAATCACGGCCAGCTCAGGTACAACAGGGAGGCTACCCACGCTAGCATAAGTCTTCAAACCCCTGAGGCTGTCGTATTTGGGATTGACTGGAAATATCCGGCCATGAAACCCGGCTTCCACCAGATTATTCAAGACAGTGGCGCCCACGCTATGTTCTTTTTGCGAAGCGCCGATCACGGCAACAGAGGCAGGAGAAAAGAGATATTGCAGATTGCGTATCGTCATCGGCCTTCCTTCAAAGCATTGGAGTTAGCATGGGACTATTCAGCTTACGGGACAGGCATAGCATAAGCTGCATTCGCCGATTCGGCAAATAAACGGCGGAAGTACACTCAAGGCGTAATCGCGACTTTCAATACACCGTCGCGCTGATTTCCGAACAGCTCATAGGCCTGCTCAATATCTGCCAGCTTGAAGCGATGGGTGACCATGGGCTTCAAATCCACACGGCCTGAGGCGACGATATTGAGCAATCGACGCATGCGTTCCTTGCCGCCGGGGCAAAGTGTGGTGATAATCTTGTGGTCGCCAAGGCCCGCTGCAAAAGCATCCAGCGGCATTGTCAGCTTACCGGAATACACGCCTAGGCTGGACAAGGTGCCACCCGGCTTCAGCACCCGAAGGCAGCTTTCAAAGGTTTCCTGGGTTCCCAGCGCCTCGATCGCCACATCCGCGCCGCGCCCTTCCGTCAGGCGCATGATTTCCTGGACAGGGTCGATCTTTGTATAGTCTATGGTTACATCCGCGCCCAGTTGCCGGGACACTTCCAGGCGCGAAGCGACGCCATCTACCGCAATGATCATGCTGGCGCCCTTCAGTTTGGCGCCGGCAGTGGCGCACAAGCCTATCGGCCCCTGCGCGAATATCGCCACGATATCGCCTATCCTGATCTCTCCGCTTTCTGCACCGCCGAAGCCGGTACTCATGATGTCCGGACACATCAGCACCTGCTCATCCGTCAACCCGTCCGGAATAGCTTCCAGGTTAGCCATCGCATTGGGTACCAGCATGTATTCGGCTTGAGAACCGTCTATGGTATTGCCGAAGCGCCAGCCGCCCGCTGCCTTGCCGCCACATTGCGCCTGGTGCCCGTCCAGACAGGGATGACACTGTCCGCAGGGAGTAATCGCTCCCACCACCACCCGCTGCCCCACCACATAGCCGGTCACTCCTGGCCCCAGATCGGCAATCACGCCCACCGGTTCATGCCCGATGATGCGGCCCGGCTCTACCGGATACTCACCTTTCAGGATATGAATATCGGTGCCGCAGATCGTGGTTGTGGTGATCCGCATCAATACCTCGCCCGGCCCGGCTATAGGTATCGGCCTGTCTTCCAGCGCAATCTTGCCTGGGCGCAGAAATACTGCTGCTTTCATCGTTCGCATATTGAACCTTTGCGTGATACTTCACAAAAATAGGGTCAGGATTTTTAGGATTGCATCCTGGAAAATTAAATCCATGCGCCCATGCCGGCTTTAAATCAGGCGAAGCAATGCATGAAAAAAATGGATATTGATGAATCATCATAGGCCGATATTCCCGATTGGCCGGACTATTTCTCCAAAGAGTGAGAAGTCTTTTCTCTTTCCTTGAGCTACCGCAAATGCGTGCGTTACCGAACAGACCATGGCAGACATCGCGCGCAGTTTGGGGCATCCCTCCGGGGTGTCCCTCAACAACGAAAGAATGGAATGAAAACCGATATGCAGGTGCAGGAAGACGTTATTGCAGAATTAAAATGGGAACCGTCCGTCAACGCTGCGCTGATCGGAGTTGAGGTAAAAGACGGCATCGTCACCCTTGCCGGTCACGTTGACAGCTATGCAGAAAAACACGAGACTGTGCGTGCCGTGCAGCGTGTCGCGGGAGTCAAGGCGGTGGCAGTGGAAATTGACGTGGCGCTTCCAGGGGCCAGTGTGCGGCACGATGCTGACATCGCGCGTTCAGCAGAAAATGTATTGCAATGGACCACCTACCTGCCGCGCGATTGCGTCAAGGTTGTCGTGGAAAACGGCTGGATCACACTCACAGGTGAAGTAGGCCTGGAATATCAGAAGAGAGCCGCCGGAGATGCAGTGCGGCACCTGCTGGGCGTCACCGGTGCTGTCAATGATATCGTCGTCAAACCCTCGGTTTCCGCAATTAGCATCAAGGCGGATATTGATGCTTCATTAAAGCGCCGGGCAAAGGCAGATGCACAAGGCATACAGGTTGATGTAGATGGATCTGACGTCACTCTGACCGGCGTGGTGCATAGCTGGGCCGAGCGTGACATGGTGAACCATTCGGCCTGGGGCACACCCGGCGTGCGCAATGTGGTCGACAGGCTGCTTGTTTCCAATATCTGACAAGCCCGGAGAAGACGCCATGAGCTTGGAGTCCAGCTTCATGCCTGCTTCTCCGACACCAAATTCAATCCAACAAACATCAGACATCAACATGTCCAGCGGCCTTAAGAACTAAGACTTTTTACTCCCGTGCGCCTGCAATAGTTTAGCAAATTCTTCCGCAGCTACTGGCCTGCTGAACAGAAACCCCTGCCCCTCCTCGCAATGTTGCCGCTGCAAAAAATCCAGTTGCAACTTACTCTCCACACCTTCCGCAATCACTTTCAGCTTCAGATTATTCCCCATGCCTACGACCGCGCCTGCGATAGCGCTGGCATCATTGCCAGATGCGATATCATCGACAAAGGACTTGTCGATTTTCAGCACATCAATAGGAAATTTTTTCAGATAGCTAAGGCTGGAATAACCGGTGCCAAAGTCATCGACCGCTAGTTGCACGCCCATATTTTTCAAATTATTAAGAATGGCTGCGCTGGATTCGGTATCCCTCATCAATACACTCTCGGTAATCTCCAGTTCCAGCACTGACGCGTCAAGTCCAATATCATCCAGAATAGTGCGCACTTCCTCAAAGAAATCACTCTGCCGAAACTCCAGTGCCGATATATTCACCGCAATAGACAAGGGTGGCAGGCCGGCATCAATCCAACGCTTGGCCTGCTCGCAGGCCTCGCGCAAAACCCAGCGGCCTATGGGCACAATCAAGCCGCAATCTTCGGCAACCGGCATGAAGCGCGCCGGATAAACCATGCCCCACTCCGGATGGATCCAGCGTAGCAGTGCCTCGGCTCCAGTAATCACGCCGCTATCCAGGTTGACTTTGGGCTGATAATGCAGGACAAACTGTCCACCTTGCAAGGCAGCGCGCAAGCTGGTTTCAATAAGCTGCCTTTCCACTGCACGCACATTCATGTCTGCGGAAAAGAATTGATAGTTATTGCGGCCTTTCTCCTTGGCATAGTACATCGCTGTATCGGCATTCTTGACCAGACTTTCCGCATCGTCAGCGTCATCCGGATAGATGCTGATGCCTATGCTCACACTGATATGCAAATCGCAGCCGCCAATGTGGTGAGGCAGTGCAAGCGCAGTTAGTATTTTTTGCGCTGACAGTGCCGCATCTTCTGCCTGCTCAATGAAGGGAAGCAGCAATAAAAATTCGTCGCCGCCTTGCCGGCTGACGGTGTCCGAGTGACGCACGCAGGTCATCAGGCATTGGGCAACCGATTGCAGCAACTGGTCGCCGACAGCGTGGCCGAGAGAATCATTGATATTCTTGAAGCGGTCCAGATCCATGAACATCACCGCCAGCTTGCGCCCCTGCCGATGCGCCAGTTCGATGGCCTGGCCTATGCGGTCTTGCAACAGCATGCGGTTTGGCAAGTCGGTGAGAACATCGTGGTGCGCCAAATGATGCAACTTGCTTTTTGCCGCTTGCACTTCTTCGGTCAGTTTATGCGCCTCTATCGTCGCGATGACGAGGTGGCTATTGGCTTGCCGCAAGCGCAGCAGATGGCCGTCGTTGTCAGAGTGCTCGTCTTCCAGTGTCGAAAGCCTTTTTTCACGCACCTCGACCGCAGCCTCGCGTTCTGCCACGAGTTCTTCGCGGAGCAACAGATTTTTTGCGTTGGAAATAAGAGATCTCCCCTGGCGTGAATGGCCATTTTTGACAGCAACGGATGCGCTACCCCGACGCTTGTGTGTTACGCCCGGCTTAACCGGATCATGACCAAACTCGCCGTCGCTCCTTCGCTTTTTCATTCCCTCTCTCTGCCAACTGGTCGCTCTGACTGCGGACTGGCCACGGCAAGGCCTGACAACTTTCCAATATACTTAAGCGGGGCTTGCTAATTAGCTCTTTGCTGAAAGCATTTCACTTCAGGCTAGCATGCAACCCCTGGGTGATGCGTTCGCTGACGCACATTGTTGCAGATTGCGTACCTGTTAGTTCTTACATAGGCTACGAAATACTGCTGGGATGCCCGGACAATATTCCTTCATATTCGCTCAAAGCTTCTCCAACAACGACAGTATCGCGGGCAACATCAAAGAAGCGTATTTCTTTACTATGCGCACTGGCGCGCAGTTTAACGACCGACATGACGCGCCTTAGCTCCCCGGATATTTCCACGTAGCGCTGCATCAGGATGGCGTCCGCCAGAAAGGCATTTCCGTAAGAGCTAAAGCGCAGCATCGTGTATTGGTCTTCCAGCTCCGCCGTCATCAGCACTGTCACGCCCATGCCGGTCAGCACGGCAACCATGCGGTATAGCGCCTCGCGGAAGTCTTCGCGGAATACCGACGCCAGCGCCAGCTCAAAACCGGACAGCGAATCTATCACAACCCGTTTAGCATCCATGCGCTTGATCATCTCCACCAGGTCGTGCAGGATCTCATCGATCGACAAATCCAGCGTACGGGTATTGATCAAACCGACATCGCCGTTCTTGATCAGGCCATTGAGCTTGTGGCTCAGCAACTGGTTCGGGCTTTTTTCAAAAGCGGCAACGACGCCCTTCTCTCCTATGCGCACGCCTTCCGCCAGGAATTGCGTCGCCAGCACAGTTTTCCCCGATCCTGATGGTCCCACCAGTAGTAAGGAATAACCTGCCGGCAATCCGCCGCCCATCATCTCATCCAGCGCGGGCACACCCATCGACAAGC
Source organism: Parundibacterium terreum (assembly GCF_014636315.1). Lineage (GTDB taxonomy): Bacteria > Pseudomonadota > Gammaproteobacteria > Burkholderiales > Burkholderiaceae_D > Undibacterium > Undibacterium terreum. Next base: position 833,087 of record NZ_BMED01000001.1, read on the forward strand.
GCTTGTCGCCGGATATTTCAACATCGGCTTTCGGATCGGTGAGCAGAGCCCTAGGGAATACCCGCACACCGTCGTCGCTGATGCGGAAAGTATGTACGCCCGGGCTCTGGGCCTGACCACGCATCTTCACCACTTGTATCTTGCGTATCATTGCGTCGCGATGCACCAGTTGCGACATCCAGATGATGCCGTCAGCCACGGTAAATACCGGACTGGATTCCGCTTCAGGCGCCAGGTACTCACCTATAAGGAAGGTCGTTGCCTGCCAGCCTGTCATCTGCATACCCAGTTGCTGCACAAAATGTTGCAGGCCGGCCACGCCGCTATCCATTGCCTTGGCAGATTGTGCGACGGAGCGGAATGAGTCAACAAATACAAGGCTGGGTGAAAAGCTTTGCACTTCATCAGTAATCCGATTCAGCACACGATCAAAATCTCCCTTGAGCAAATCTGCCGCCAGATTGACGAATTTGATCGATCGGTTGATCTTGTCCGCATCAAAGAATGGGAACTGCTGCTGATAGCGCAACATCTTGAGCGGCGACTCGCCCAGCACCGTAAAGAACAAGGCCTTACGATCCGGATTTGCCAGTGAAAACATGATCTGGTGCGCCAGCGTTGTCTTGCCGCTGCCGGGAGTGCCGGCGAGCAGGTTGAACGAAAACTCCGGCAAACCGCCGCCCAGCAGATCGTCCAGTCCGGGTACGCCGGTCGCCAGACGGCGAATGATTACTTTGTTGCTCATTGTGGAAATTCCTTTGCGACGGTTTTCATAGCGTCATCACCCCAGGCTGAACGCAGAATGCCGGTCGTTAATTGTTCGCCGATTAGCAAGCTTAAAATGTCGATGAAAGTAGCCAGCAAGGCGATGCTCGCTTCACAGCATGTTTTTGCTTGTTGTCCTTCAAGATCCATTCTTAAACTTGAGAACCGGGATTCCGTGTTTTGCGGCGGCTGGTTCACGGCCAACCAAGGGTAAGTCTTGCCGGCAAGATGGAGGCTTCTGGTGTACAGCGACTGGAAGCCGCCTTCACCAATTATCTGAATAAGCTCGGCTGCCAGCCTTTCCCACAGGTGTATCGTGACGTCCACCGGCGCATCAGGCCGCTGCATAACGGCGCTGGTGATCATCAGGTGGCGTTGAGCGTCAATGGTTGCCATAAATCAATGTAAGTTCCCAGTACAGCGGCAATAATGAAACGGATGCCCACCCGCGAAGGCAAGAGCGCAGCAGCCTCCCCCCTCCCGGCCGGACATATCCGACGTAACCGGCAATAACAGCCTTATGCATGATGGGCAACGCTGGAAGAAATCAGGCTCACCAGGATGTCGATCGCTATCGGCTTCACCAGATAGTGGTCAAAACCCGCATTGCGGGCTTTATCCATATTTTCAATGTGGTTGTAGCCTGTGAGAGCGATGTAGCAAGGCAGGGGCTCCGTTGCATTGAGGCGAAGCTGGCGGACTACTTCATAACCATCCATGCCTGGCATGCCTATATCGCAAACGATGACATCATAATCATTTTTTTGCGCCATGGCTATCCCGGCTGCACCGTTGAAAACGGAGCTTGTGGCGTGCCCTTCCAGTTTCAGAAAATCGACCAGGGTCTCATTCACGTCGGCATTGTCGTCTATCACCAGGATCCGGCGCGGCTGAAATGAAGTAACGCCGACAGCTGGCCGGTTAAAATCTGGCAAGGGATCAAAGCAAGCAGGCAAAACGACGGTGAATTCACTCCCAAAGCCAACTCCGGCACTTTTGACTTTGACAGTACCGCCGTGCATCTCGACTATGGTCTTCACAAGGGCCAAGCCTATGCCCAAACCGCCTTGCGAGCGGTCAAGAGCGTGAGAACCCTGCCGGAATAGCTCAAACACAAAGGGCTGGATATCCGCAGCGATGCCAACTCCTTTATCCTTGACCGAAATAAGGACCTCGTCCTTCAGCTTGTTCACGGACAAGGTGATCTTTTCGTATTCCGGCATGAACTTGGTGGCATTGATCAGCAGATTGGAAAAAACCTGCGCCAGCCTTACCAGATCACCATCGACGGTAATAGGCTCTTCCGGCAAGTCAAGGATCAGGATTTGGTTGCGCTTGTCTATGAAGGGCTGGCTGGTCTCCACCGCGCTATTGATGATGTCAGACACCAGCAACGGACATTTTTGCAGCACAATCTTGCCGCTGCTGACCCGGGAAGCATCAACCAGATCACCTACCAGATGGGTCAGGTGATGGACCTGGCGCCCGATAATCGCGTGCAGCTTCGGTAATTGTGGGTGGGCCGACGTGATCTTGCCCATCAGTTCGGCAGCCATTGCAATAGGAGCCAGAGGATTGCGCAACTCATGCGCCAGCATCGCCAGGAACTCTTCTTGCCTATGGCTAAGCGCCTCGGCACTGGCCTGCATGTCTTGTGCGCCAAACGTGGCGATGATCAGATTATGGTTGGCCTCGCGTAGTTTCTGCACGAGATCTTCCAGTGCATCTTTGCTTTTGGCCACTTCGCGCAACTCGCCTACCTGGGCCAGCAGATCCGCTATCCGGCTCCTGACCTGCTCCGCCTCCTGGTCCGCCTGCGTCAATAGCGCGACGACCTTCTTGCGTAATTGCTGCGCATTCTGGGATTCCAGGTCCAGGTCCAGGTCCAGGCCCGGCTCAGTATTTACGGGAGGTCCATCAGAACCTATGGTTTTGTCATTCATGATTAGCTTTGGCCCAGCCGGTTAATTTGCTTGATGCTGTCGAAGTGCCAGACCAGAAGCTGTTGTTTGCAACTATGTCACTACACACTACTCCTATTCTTAAGCTAAAGATATCTATTTTGAAATTAATTACTTAGGGCAAACTGATAGAGAAGTGCTATGAAGAATATGCTATCAAAGCCGCAAACAGCAGCTATCTACGTCAGGCTGGCCGACGCAACATGTTCAAGGGGATTATGCAGCCCTGGCCAGGGTAATTGCCTTTTCCGGGCATGCTTTTACGCACAGGCCGCAGGCCATGCAGGCATCTGCATTTGGCGTATAGGCAACCTGCATGCCGTGTACGCGCAGTTTGAATTTATTGAAGAAACCCAGCTCCTGATAATCCTCCGCATCAATACGGCGGATTTCAAACACATTTTCAGGGCAGACCACAACACAGTCCGCCTTCCCTTCGCAGCGTTTGAAATTCACTATGGGTACGATGACGCCGGGAGCTTGCTTGCAGGCGGCTGCATTGGCGATATTGGCAGTATTCTTAGTCATCACTACTCCACCGAATCAGCGCGATGGTGGTGATGCCTGCCGCGAAAGCCTCTCATGCCGCTTCGGAATTGCTCGCGCTCTTCTTCCGTCATCTGCTCCCAGCGTTCACGGAAAAGCCGTCCCCGGTGCCAGCCGCCACGGCCATGGAAACCGCCGAACAGTATGCGGCTCAATACCAGCAAGCCCAGCGCCCTTGCATAATCGATCTCATGTGCGCCGGCAAACAAGGAAGGCATCAACCAGTTCCACAAGCTCATCACTACCCATCCCAGAGCCGCAACCGCCAGCAGTATCAGCACTATTTTCTTTAACACCCTCAGTTTGAAGTCCATTGCCGTTTTCCTTTCACCCTAAAATTCATCATAAATTGCCTGCAGGCGGCCACGCAGAAAGATCACTGCATAGCGCTTGCGTGACAGCAGCGTATTCACGCTCACGCCAAACTCTTCCGACATCTGCTGAAAACTGTAGCCCTCCAGCTCATGCCCTACAAAAACGTCCCTTTGTTCTTCAGGCAGCTCGCCTATTGCTGCCTGCAACTCTTCCAGCAGCACGGCCCGTGCATAGGCTGCTTCAGGCTCATCGCCGCTGGCCGGTAGCACGCTATCCAGCCAGCGCTGTTCATCCGCATCGTCTGCTCCCTCTCCGCTCCCCGGCAAAGCCTGTTCTTTCTTTTTGCGAAAACGGTCGATAATCCGGTTGCGCGCCACGCGGAACAGCCACGCACCCACCTGCTCTATCGGCTCCGGCAGGCGGTAGGCTTCGACGAACTCATAGAAGACATCTTGCAGGATATCTTCCGCCTCAACAGGATCGGCGACGCGCTTGCGAATGAAATTGCCAAGCCTCCCCCTTTCACGAAGAACGGTTTCGGTGATGCGCTGGTCTTTATCCGTCATCGGTTCAGGTGGGCTCAGCGTTGTTTCCATACCTGTGAAGACGAATTACAGGCAGGAATATTGTTGAAATTTGAAAAAAAATTGAAATTCGCCGGAAACGGCTATTTTTTGGCGTGCATCGCACCCTGCGGGCACAGCAGCTACATCTATAGCTCTGACAAAGGCAATATTGTATTCCAGGCCAGAAATAAAACGCAGTGCTTAAAGTACCGGCTCGGCGATCGCAGATTTCGGCAGGACGATCGTGAAGGTGGTGCCAGAGACCTCAGTCGACTGGGCTTTGATGGTGCCGCCGTGCGCGACGGTAATTTCACGCGCGATGAACAAGCCAAGGCCTATGCTGGTGGAAGGCGTATCGTTCTCTGTCCCATCCAGCGCAAGCTGGACCAGCGGATTGAAAATGGCTTGCAGGGATTGGGGAGGAATGACCGACCCGGTATTTTTCACCTGGATGACGGCTCCTTCACTGTCGCCTGCGGCGGAAATAAATACCGTGGAATCCTTGGCGCGATATTGGACGGCATTATTCAGCAAATTGGTCAAGGCCTGATGCAGCCGCACGCTGTCGAAGTAGTCCACCAGCTCACCGGAAGTTTCCAGTTCAAACTTGCAATCCGGATGGGCCGCAGTGGCATCATTCATCACCGACTGGCAGATTTCCTTCATATTGGCCAGATGTGGCCTGATAGGCATTTCACCGCCAAGCTGGGTGCGGGCGTACTCCAGCAAGTCATTCACCATGGTTGTCATGTTGGCGGCACTTCTTTTTACCCTGCCGCCCACCTTCAGCGTGCGTTCGTCACCGACCTCGGGGCGGCTTAGAAAATCCCCTGCCATCGTCATGGTGGCCAGGGGGCTGCGCAAGTCGTGCCCGAGTATCGCAAGGAAAGTGTCCCTGGTGCGGCTCGCCTGCCGGGAATAGGTAACGGCCGATTCTGCCAGAGCCTGGTCTATGGTCTCGTTAAACCGTATCATGTCATTGGTGGTTGCTGTGGTGACCCTCTCAATTTTGGGCAACCATAGCCTGAGCACTGTAGCGCGCAACGCACGATATTCTGCAGTCAATTGCACAAGGGTAAAGCCGCTGATCTGACGGGAGGTGCCGTGGGACGAGGCGGCACTTTCCATGCCGATGAGCGCAGGCGCCATGCCTTTTGATTTCTCATACTGCTGAGTCGGATTTTCGGCTACATCTATATCCAACGCGATGGCCTCAAGAATACGGCGTGCCTGGTCATTCAAGGCCAAAGTGGTCATGCCACTGGCAGCCGGCTCCAATGTCCGGGCAAATGCTTCCCATTCAACGATGATTTCTTCGATGTGCTCGTTGATGAAGTGAGATAGTTTCATTGTGGGTTGGTACATGCGATACAAGGGTATGCAGACGCAACTATTCCTGACTTAGTATAAAGATAGATTCATTCTACGCTCTTGAGGGAGCAAAAACATTTTCCATAGGCGAATGGGGAAATTAAAATCTAATTGCTGCGCGATTAATGCTTGCAAGCCTGTTTTTCAACTAGGCTTGGTGGAATCAATGCTCAAGATGAAAAGCCACGATAAAAGTTTCAGAATAAAAATTGACAAATAAACAGTCTCCAGCGTATCTTAAAGCCCAAAATCAAGCAGGGATCCAGCCCCACCAGGCTATTGTGCACGCAGGCCCACACCCATGGGTCCAAGAAGAAAAGTAAAGTAACCGCAGTAAGGGTTTTCTATAAAAACGTATTCAATATCCACGGGAAGAGACAAATGCAGAACAAACAGCGCAGACAATTCCTGTCTAACGCCTCCAAACTGAGCCTGGGCGCCGTAGCCGCCTCGCTAAGCGGCGCCAGCGCCTTTGCGCAAACCGCAGAATACAATCTCAAGTTCGCCAGCAACCTGCCGATCACGCATCCGCTGAACGTGCGCGCAAAAGAAGCTGCGGACGCCATTCGCAAGGACACCAATGGGCGCGTCAGCATACAGATTTTCCCCAGCAGCCAGTTAGGTACCGATACCGACATGCTGTCTCAGGTGCGCTCGGGTGCGATCGATTTCTTTACCTTGTCTGGCCTGATCCTGTCCACGCTGGTACCGGTAGCCTCCATCAACGGCATAGGCTTTGCGTGGAAGGATTACCAGCAGGTGTGGCCGGCAATGGACGGCGAACTAGGCGCCTTCATCCGCTCCAATATCGAGAAGGCCAATTTACATCCGTTTGAAAAGATTTGGGACAACGGTTTCCGCCAGATCACCAGCTCTTCCAAACCGATCAATACACCAGCCGACCTGAAGGGTTTCAAGATCCGGGTGCCGGTCAGCCCTTTGTGGACATCGATGTTCAAGGCCTTTGATGCGGCGCCGGCCAGCATCAATTTCGGCGAAGTGTATTCGGCGCTGCAGACCAAGGTGGTCGATGGCGAAGAAAATCCGCTGGCAGTGATCCAGACCGCCAAGCTGTATGAAGTACAAAAATTCTGCTCACAGACCAACCATATGTGGGACGGGTTCTGGCTGCTGGCCAGCGGCAAGAACTGGGTCAAGCTACCCAAGGATATACAGGCCATCATTACCAAGCACTTCAACAACGCTGCCATCAACGAACGTGACGACGTGCGCAGGCTCAATAATACGCTGGAGGTAGAACTGAAAACCAAGGGCCTGACTTTTAACACGGTGAATCCGGACAGCTTCCGTGCCGCACTGAAAAAATCGGGATTCTATGCCGAGTGGAAAAAGAAATACGGCCCAGAAGCCTGGGCGCTGCTGGAAAAATACACGGGCAAACTGGAATAGCGGCAGCACTCTATGCAGAACAATCACAAAGTCGCCGGCGCTGTAGAAGCGGCCGGCGCGCATCCCCTTGCCGCTCGCCAACCAGCTTATCCGATACTCAATACACTGGACAGGATACTGGCGTTTGCCAGCGAGGTGCCTGCCGCCATCCTGGTGGCGCTGGAAATACTCATCCTGCTGGCGGGCGTTATCTCGCGCTACGTGTTCAACTCCCCTATCACCTGGTCGGATGAGCTAGCCTCCATCCTGTTCTTGTGGCTGGCCATGCTGGGCGCGGTGATCGCGCTGCGGCGGGGCGAGCATATGCGGCTGACGACACTGGTCAACCGTTTGCCGCGCGGAATCCGCAACTGGGTGCAACTGGCCGCGCAACTGGTGGTGGCGGTCTTTGTGCTGGAGATTATCCTGCCGGCCTATGAGTACTTCCAGGACCAGTGGATGATCTCATCGCCGGCGCTGGAAATCCATGACGGCTTGCGGGTGGCTGCCATTGGCGTCGGTGCGGTGATGATGATGGCCATTGTGTTGATACGCCTGCTGCAACAGGCCGCTGGCCGCCAGCTGGTGATTGCCCTGGTATGTTTCGCCGCATTGTGCGGTGTTTTGTGGATGGTGCAGCCGCTGTTCTTCAAGCTGGGCAATATCAACCTGCTGATCTTCTTTGTCGGCGTGGTGGCTGTGTGCGTGGCCTGCGGCGTACCGATCGCGTTTGCCTTCGGTGTTGCCACACTCTCCTATCTGGCCTTGAGCACCCAGACCCCGCTGACCATTGTTGTCAGCCGCATGGACGAGGGTATGTCTGCGCTGATCCTGCTGTCAGTCCCGCTATTCGTTTTCCTTGGCCTGCTGATAGAGATGACGGGCCTGGCCAGGGCTATGGTGGATTTCCTGGCATCTCTGCTGGGCCACGTTCGCGGCGGCCTGGCCTATGTGCTGCTGGGTGCGATGTATCTGGTGTCGGGCATTTCCGGCTCCAAGGCGGCGGATATGGCGGCGGTAGCCCCTGCGCTGCTGCCGGAAATGAAAAAACGCGGCGCGGAAGATGGCCGCCTGATTGCGCTCCTCTCCTCCTCCGGTGCAATGTCGGAAACCATACCGCCCAGCCTGGTGCTGATCACGATAGGCTCGGTGACCGGCGTATCCATCGCTGCGCTATTTGCCGGCGGCCTGCTGCCGGCCCTGATAGGCGCGCTGGCACTGGCCGTGGTGGTGTTTTTCCACACCCGCAATGAAGACCTGTCCGGCATCAGGCGCGCATCCGCCAGCCAGATCCTGAAGCTGTTCTTTATCGCGCTACCGGCACTGGCGCTGCCTTTCGTGATCCGAACCGTAGTCGCCGAAGGTATCGCCACCGCAACTGAAGTATCTACAGTAGGCATTGCCTACACGGTTGTCGTCGGCCTGCTGATCTACCGCCGCTTCGACTGGAGCCGCATCTACCCTATGCTGGTGGAAACCGCCTCGCTGTCGGGCGCCATCCTGTTCATCATAGGCTGCGCCACCGCAATGGCCTGGGGCCTGACCCAATCCGGCTTTTCCCGCCTGCTGGCAGAAAGCATGTCGGCGGTTCCGGGCGGCAAGGCGGGGTTCATGGTGATCTCGGTGTTTGCCTTTGTGATACTGGGCAGCGTGCTGGAGGGCATACCCGCGATTGTGCTGTTCGGCCCCCTGCTGTTTCCTGTTGCGCGCGCAGTCGGCATCCATGAAGTGCATTATGCGATGGTCGTGGTGTTTGCAATGGGCCTGGGCCTGTTTGCACCGCCTTTCGGCGTCGGCTTTTACGCCGCCTGCGCGATAGGCCGGGTGAACCCCGATCATGCAATGAAGTATGTGTGGCCCTACTTGGCTGCGCTGTTTGTAGCCTTGATACTGATTGCCGCCATACCGTGGATATCGACGGGTTTCCTTTAGTCCTGCCATAAGGCAAGTGCGGATGCAGATCCAGTCAATGCGCATCTGCACCGCACAAAACCACTCTGCTGCAGCCATCGTGCCTGGCTGTGCAGATGAAATTCTATGGTTCACTTCACCGCCACCGCATTTGGCCGCAAGGCTTCGATTACATCCGCGGTCAGTCTGTCCATTCCCTTGATCAAGCCATCCCAGTGGTGCGATATGCCCAGGCGCACCACCACCAGGTTTTGAGAAGGTATGATCACGATATGCTGGCCCATGTATCCCATCGCAAAGAAGGCATCTGCCGGTACGTTCGGCATACCCCAGGGTATGCCGAACGGTGAATTGCCGGCAACGCGATTGGTCCAGAAGCCGGCGCCATAACCGGTATCCAGGGTCGGCGTCGATGAGTATTTGACCCAGCCTTCGGGCAGGATGCGCTTGCCGCCGGCAACACCGTCGTTCAGATACAGCAGGCCCAAACGGGCCCAGTCGCGCGCCGACGCAAAGCTGTAGCTGGCGCCCAGCGGCGTGCCGGTGGCATCAAAATCCAGTCTTGCGTGCCGCATGCCGAGTGGCGCATATAGTTCATCCTGCACAAAGCGGTTCACATCAGCAGCATGGCCGCCGACCGCGTCGCGGATGATACGGGCCAGCAGCATGAAGTTGCCGTCGGTATACGCCCATTCGCTGCCCGGCCTTGCCTTCAGTTGCGCGGTTTGCGCAAAACCGGCCATGTCGCGCTCCAGAAACAGCATGCGGGAGTTAATGTCATAGCCGGTATTGGTTTGCTCCAGCGCCAGCCCGGCGGTTTGCCGCAGCAATTCATCGATGGTAATTGTGCCGCGCAGGTCATCCTTGCCCTGCCAGGCGGCAAACGGTACAGGCTGGCTGACCTGCAATTTCCCCTGCCGCACCAGAATGCCGAGCATGGCATTGGAAATGGACTTGGTCATCGAAAACCCCAGCAAGGGGGTGTCCACTCCCACGCCTGGCGCATAACGCTCAGCCACGATCTTGCCGTCCTTGATAACCACTATGGCCTTGGTATGGATGTAGGGTGCTTGCTGCCTTTCGGCAAAGCCTTTCTCCAGCGCAGCGGCCAAACCGGCATTCTGCGGCGCGACTATCGCGGGGCCAGCAATATCTTCCGCTGCCGATTTATCGGCAGGGGGCAAGATAGGCCGGGGGGTGCCCAGCTCCGGCGCAGGGTCTCCATGCGACACCATGCAGCCGTACTGATCGTCATAAATGGCGCTGGTCTTGTACAGCCCGGCGATGCTGGTGGTTACCTGCCGTTTGTCGCGGTCCAGCTCATAATGCATCAAGCTCTTCAGATAGCGGATTGCTCCCTCTTCCAGCACCCTCTCCTGATAGACCTGCCCGGTGCCCAGTCCGGAAATAAAAGTTTCTGAACATAAATGATGGCTGGCAAAGCCGGAGGCGGCCATCAGCGGCTGGTCCGGCCGCACCAGCGTGCAGCCGGGCAACAGTATGAGCGAGAGCAAAAGCAAGGCTAAATGAGGTGCGGCAGACAGCTTTGTATTCATGGCAACTCCGGTGTAGGGATGAAAGAAGCGTAGGAAGCATCAAGATGCCCCGTCACCGGATGTCCGGTCTCGCCGGATTTCAAATTCGGCCAGCCGAAAATTGAAAATAGAGAAAATTGCGTGATTCAGCTGTTGTTTTATTCTGCGATGCCAATATTGGCGGCATTGACGGTGGAAATATCGCATGCACCATGCAGGCGCCGGAATTCGGTAGGCGTCAGGCCGGTAATGGCTTTGAAGGCGCGGTTGAACGGCCCCAGCGACTGGAAACCCGCATCCATGGCAATGGTCAGCACCGGAATTTCAGCTTGATCGGCATCGGCCAAGGCCCTGCTGGCATCCTCCACCCTATAGGTATTCAGGAAAGCATTGAAGTTGCGGTAGCCCAGGCCCTGGTTGATCAGCCGGCGTAATTTGTATTCCGGCAAATCCATCCGGAGCGCCAGTGCGGCTATGCTCAGATTTTCTTCCCGGTAGAGGTATTCCGCCGCCATCAGGTGCTGCAAACGGCTGACCAGGACTGGATCTGGGGCCTCGTCCGAGACCTCGTTTGTTTCTGCTGATGGTGTAAGGTCTGGACTTTCGGTATCGGCCGGGCTTGCGGCGTCCGGCTCCACTTGTTGCGGTACGATAAATAATTCTTCTCCTGTAACCCGCAGCAATTGCCAGGCAATCAGGACGGACACCGTGGCAAGGCCGGCCGCATTGGCAGCGCTGGAAAATACAGACATCGGGCCGCCACCGGATAACAGTGCGGACGCGGCCATGACGACACTATAGCCTGCCGCCGAGATGACAATCAGCATGCGCACCCGGCGGCGCCCTTCCACCAGGTCTTCCCTCCAGCTGGACAGGGCTTGCAGCGCAGATAACAGCGCAAGCACAATGGTCGATATCGTCAGGCCCTTGCCTACTAGTATCGCCAGCGCCAAACCTGGCGGCTCCTGCGCAAAACAGGTCAACAGGCCAGCTAAAGTCATCAGCCCCCAAGCCGCCGCGTGCCAGCGCCTCAGTACGAATGCATCCTCCATCAAGGCACGCGTAAACAACCAGAAGACAAGCATGTTCCCGGCATCCAGCGCGATGACAGGCGCATGCCACCAGGCGGGATTTCTGGCAAAACCGGGAATGGTATTCAGCACAAAGGCGCAGACGCCGATCGCAAAGGCGGCTCCCATACGGCCGGCAATGGAGCGCGAATGGGAGCGCCACAGCAGGGCTGTCACCAGGCCCAGCACCAGCATCGTGCCGCCGCGCAGCATCAGGTTAACTACAAGCTGTATGTCTGGAAGCAATCCATCACCTCATTCGCTGGAGCACCGTATTGTTCTTCTTATTGTAGATCAATCTGCCTGGCGTATTTTTTTCATCATCGCCCGGTGCACAAAATTGGGTATGACAGGCAGCAGGCGGTGACCCCACCACATCAGATGCGCATGCAGAGGGAAGACAACAGTCGCCTTATTCGCGTCCACGCCCGCCAGCATCTTGCGCACGGCCTGCTCCACCGTCAGGAAAGGAAGCGGAATCAGGCTGCGCAGGCCAGCTTTGTCTACGCCCCGGTAGCGCGCATTGTCAAAAATCCCGGTCTCTATGAAACTGGGACAGATCACGCTGACCTGCACACCCAGGCCTGCGCCTTCGCAGCGCAAGGTGTGTGAAAAATTTACCAGGCCCGCCTTGGTGGTGGCATACGGTATGGACATCGGCGTGGGCAACAAGCCGGCCAGCGATGCGATGGTCGCAATCTGTCCGCCTCCCTGGCGCACCATCTGCTTATACGCATGCATCGCGCAATGCACGCTGCCCAGCAGGTTGACATCCACAATACCGCGCCAGTCTTCTACCGTTATATGCTGAGCCTGTCCGCCCACTGCATAACCGGCGCAATTGAACAGCAGATCCAGCCGGCCCTTGCGCGCAACAATATCATCTATCAGCGCCACGCAGGCAGAGGCATCAGCCACGTCCAGTTTGACGCCTTCACACAAGGAGCCGGCTGCTGCGGCAGCTTCAAGCACACCTGCTTCATTGATGTCCGCATAAATCACCTGCAGACCGCGCGCGGCGTAAGCATCCGCAAGCCCCTTGCCCAGACCCGATGCAGCGCCGGTGACGAGTGCAACACAGGCTGGCTGCGTATAGCGGTTATTCATGGCGGTTCCCTATAGATGAGATAGCATGCGTTTGCGATGGCGTGTGCCATTATAGGTCGCTGGAAGGAGCGATGAACAGATGCTGCAGATTAAACTGCGGTCTTGGCTAGAAGCTAGGCGGCGACGTCCGCCATTTCTATGCGGTCGCGGCCGCCCGTTTTGGCTCGGTACAAGGCAGCATCGGCGCGTACCAGAACCGCATCCATGGTTTCATCCGGGATGCGCTGGCAAGCAATACCTATGCTGATAGTATATGGCGGCAGGCCATCCGGTGCAGTGTGATGCACGGCAGCACGTATCCGTTCGGCAATGACATAGGCCGTATCTTTTTCGGTAGCGGGAAGCAAGACAATGAATTCTTCTCCGCCAAAGCGGGCCAGATGGTCGCTGCCGCGCAATGCCTTGGTGATCGTGCTGGCAGCATGCATTAGCACCTCATCCCCTGCCGCATGGCCAAAGCGGTCATTGATGGATTTAAAATGATCAAGGTCTATGCTCATGAAAGACATGGGCTGCAGGCTGCGCTGCATACGCGCTCTATGCTGCGCATACGCCAGTGCGAAACCGCGCCGGTTCAGGACGCTAGTTAGCGGGTCCAGGTTGGATCGCTGCTCCAGCAACACTTGCAAGCGCCGCGTGGCAACCGTCATGAAACCTACGGTCAATAGCAGCGACATGAAATTGGATACGCAGATATAGATAATCTGGAACAGGCCAAGCTCTTGCAAGTTGACACTATTGCCGCCGGCACCGGCCGCCACGCCGCGAGCCAGTATTGTAGTGACTTGTACCAGCATCAGCGCGCCAAAGAACCAGGTAGAAAAATGCCGCTCGCCATAGAAAACGATCAAGCCTAGCTGAACCAGATACAGTAGCGATATGCAGGCAGAAAAAACGGCGATGCGCGCGTTCAGGTCAGGGCGCGCCAGCAGCCACCAGGCGATGCCCGCCATACCCACCAGCCAGACGGCATGCAATAACAGCCAGCTCGGAGCTCGTCCATAGAATTGCTGGGTGCCTATCATCGCAAAACCCACGGCCCAGAACAGCAGCGCATTGCCAATCAGCAGGACGAGCTTGGTCGGGAGTATGCCCTGCAGCGCAAAGAAGATCGACGCAAACATCATTGTAAGCGCACCCAGCGCCCAGAAACCCAGCCCCCTCACCTCGGACGGAAAGCTGCGATGCGCAGAATAGAGGACTATGCTCATCGCTCCCAGCATCAGCATGGCCATCAGGATAACGATGTGGAGGTCGAACGAATTCACGGGCTGATAAGACTCCTGGAGGCAGATATTTTAGTGCATTTTTGCCAGCAGAATTGTAGACCAGAAATTGCTATTTGGAAATGCCGACCTTCGGCGCCTGTCTTTTTACAATATGGCGCCTGACAGTATCCGTGGCCCCGACGGCGTATCAATATATGCAGCCAGGTAAGGCGACTGGCCGCCGGACAAGCATGCCACCTCTATCAAACCGTCCGTGCCAGGCATGCCTAAAGATTGCAACATGGCCGTGACGCGCTCAGGCTCGGAGTGGAAAAACTTCAACTTCGTTAAGCTCAAACCCAGATCCGGCATACGGGATGCCGGATGGGCACCCGGTTCCCACTGAATCAGTGCAGGTGCCAGGCCGCCGAGGCTAAGCGAGCCGTCTTCCGGCACCGTGATCTGCCAATTCAAGGCCCCGCGGCTCATGGGCTCAACTTTACCCAAGGGCTCGGAGCAGGCGGCAAGGCTGGCCTGTATATCGTCGGTGCGGGCTATCCAGGTCGCCAGCCTAGATGCGGCATCCAGTGCCAGGCTGTCCAGCCCGAACCAGCGCGGCCTGCCGATAGAAGAAGATGCTGCCGGGTTGATCGCGATCACTTCCAGGTAGACAGACTCTCCTAGTCGCAGCAGCAGATTATGCGTTCCCATGCGCGGATGTTCCCCGCCGGGCAAAGGTCTCACGCCCAGAGCCTCGTGCACAAGATCGGCACCGGCCTCAAGAGAGGTAGCAGTAATAGCGATGTGGTCAAGCTGGCAGTTGGGCATGGCTGTCAATTTTCAATCAAAGTAATGTGCGCAGTTGACGGTCCTGTTATGCACGCCGCGCTGCATGATGTCCACGCCGCCGTTATTGGCAACCGAGCCGGACATCACGCAATAGGAGCCGGCAGGTCCGCTGACCTTGGTAATCCTGCTACCGTCGGGCAGTGCTCTCTCTTGCATTGTCGTTGTTTGCGGTATGCCCGCTGCGGCGATGCCCTTCTCCAGCTTGGATTGTTTGGATTCGGGGGCTCGCTCTTCAAATCTTGGAAACTCCTTGCGCAAGTCCCTGTCTATTTTACCTATGCCGCGCATCGCGCTGGAAGTGAAGTCGGCAGCGGGCGCCGTCGCGGACGGAGTCTGAGCCGCAGGAACAGCCTTAGTTTCCGCTGCTTCTTTAGGAGCCAGTATTTTTTCAGGAGCCTGAACGAAAACAGGTGGGGGAAGAAACTCGGGCTTGATACGCGGCACAGGCTGCGGACGCGTTTCCGGTTCAGCATCGGCCTTGGGCTGAGGCGAAAAGAAACGCATGATCAAGGGCTCAGCATCGGCGCCTTCTGCCTTCAAGTGATGCCTGGCGCTCATCCAAAAGTAAACAAACAGCATATGCAGCGCAATAATGACAGGCAAGGCAATACGGCGTGAATTGCGCGCCGCCATAGGCGCTGCTGCGTGCGCAGCGTGCGCGGCATGTATAGGTAAATATCCGGTCATTTTTTCCTGGTCCAGGTGCTGCATTAGCACTGCATTAGTGTTCACTTCGGCCATCTGATTCGCCATCATAGAATGTGACCGCAGTTTCAACAAATAGTTTCACCTGCCGCATTTATTCGCATGAATGCCGCTGCTGCGACCGGAACAGGCACCTAGCTGAGTATGCGCGAAAACCACATTTGATAAAAAATTCTGGCCTTTTATCATCAGTCGGCTATTATTATATAATCACTTATATAATTACTGATGCAATTTATTATGAAACCAGGATTGGGAACCGTGTTGAGGCATTTGATAGAACTGCTGGATGGAGCCGTGGAAGCTGCCTATAAAGATGCGGGCATCAGCTACAGGCCGCGCTACACGCCAGTCATGCGAGTATTGATACGGCATGAGTCCGCCACCATAGGCCAGATCGCCGAGGCCGCCGGCATCACTCAGCCCGCCGCTACCCAGACGGTGGCATTGATGGTTAAAAACGGATTGATCAGCGCCAAGTCCAGTGCCGACGACGGCCGCCAGCGGCTGATACAACTGACCGACAAGGGGCGCGAACTGCTACCCCGCCTGCAAGCCAGCTGGCAAGCCACTGCGATGGCCGCAGACAGCCTGCAGGCCGACTTGAAACACCCGCTGCAGCAAACGCTGGAAGACGCCATCACTGCACTGCAGGTGAAATCCTATGACGATCGCATCCGCGAAGCCAGGCGCACTCTTGAAAAGGAAAGCATATCAGGCCAGGCGCAACACAATAAATCGCGCCAGGCCAAATCACCGCCAGCCAAAAATTTGCGTAAAAAAGCCTGAGTCCAGGCACCCATCACATTCTTCACATTTTTCACACCACTCAAGGAGAAGTAATGACAGTTGCAGCGCTTAGCCTTCCACCGTCTGCCGGCCGGATCAAACGCATCCTGCATTTCCCGCTCACCCGCATCCTGCTGGGTATTCTGGTGACGGTGCTGCCGGTCGCACTGACTTTCGCCATCGTCCAGGGAACCGTGGAAAAATCAATGCGCATTGTCTGGCCCTATCTTCTGGCTGCAACGCTATGCATACTGGCGTACTCCATCTATATACGCCTGCTGGAAAAGCGTAAAGTTATCGAGCTTTCCTTACCGGGCGCGGCAAAAGAACTGGGGAACGGCCTGCTGCTCGGTGCGGCGCTGCTGTCAGTGACGATGGGAACCCTGGCCTTGCTGGGCGTGTACAAGGTCAGTGGCAGCAATCCGTGGACAGTCATCCTGATCCCCCTCGCGGAACAGGTAATGGTCGGTTTTTTTGAAGAAATTCTGTTTCGCGGCGTCATTTTCCGTATTAGCGAACAATCGCTGGGCAGCCGGATCGCACTCATCCTGTCCGGCCTGGTTTTTGCGCTGGCCCATCTTCCTAACGCCGGCGTCACACCGCTTGCCATCGGCGTCACCTTTGCCGCAGGCATCCTGCTGACCGCAGCTTATATGCTGACCCGCCGCCTGTGGCTGGCAATAGGTCTGCACATAGGATGGAATTATTTTTTGGGCGATATTTTTTCTATTGCCGTCTCCGGCCATGAAAGCAAAGGACTGCTGCAGGCAACGCTGACAGGCCCGCAATGGCTGACGGGCGGCCAGTATGGCGTGGAGGCTTCTGTCGTCTCGCTGGCATTCATCTCTGCCCTTTCCATTTATTTGCTGAGGGCAGCGCAGCGACGCGGTAATTTCATGCTGCCTTACTGGAAAAAGCATGGCATTGCCTGAGCTTTGCAGAGCATGAGAGATATTTGGAAAGCGGCCTTGGGCCGCTTTTTTATTTAGTCAGCCGAGCAGAAAAGCCCACCCTTTGCAAATTCACTGCCCGCGTTACAATTTGTTTCAGCATTCACACTATCGCTGTCCTCAAAAGCGGCGGTCCATGCGTTCTTGCTTCTATACTGGAAATACTTAGAGCAACAAAAACGCAGCTTCACCCCATTTATCTTTGATAAGGCACGCCAATATGCCTGCTCTCCCCTTTTCACGTTCAGCATGCGCGCTTGCAAGCAGCGTAGCGCTGCTGCTTGCCGCCTGCACCACACCTGGCAGCAATAACAGTAGCGATAGCCGCCCTCAAGCCATCCCACAAGGCCAGGCTCAAATGAGCAATGCGCTCAATCGCATCAGCTGGGGCGTGGCCTCATCCACGATGCAGCAGGCCGAAGCCCTCGGCTATCAGCGTTACCTGGAGCAGCAGCTACACCCAGGCGCCGCCAGACTTCCAGAACAGGTGCAAGCGCAAATTGCGGCCATGACCATCTCCCAGCGAACTGTGGAGCAATTGAACCAGGAACTGGAGCAGCGCCGCAAGGACGCCGATGCGATCGCCAACGATGATGAAAAGAAAACGGCACAGCAGGCCTATCAGCAAGAGCTGAACCGCCTTGCGCGGGAATCTGCCACACGCTCCCTGTTGCGCGCACTGTATTCGCCCAACCAGTTACAAGAGCAGATGACCTGGTTCTGGATGAATCACTTCAATGTCCATCAGGGGAAAAGCAATATCCGCCTGCTGGTCAGCGACTATGAGGAAAAGGCGATACGCCCGCATGCGCTGGGCAAGTTCCGCGACCTGCTCTCTGCCACGCTGCACCATCCGGCGATGATACGTTATCTGGACAATGAACAGAATGCAGTCAACCGCATCAATGAAAACTACGCGCGCGAGCTGATGGAACTGCACACGCTGGGCGTGAATGGCGGCTATAGCCAGCGCGATGTGCAGGAAATGGCGCGTATCCTGACCGGTGTCGGCGTCAATATGGGCAGCAATACGCCGAATGTCAAAAAAGAGCTGCAAGGGCAATACGTGCATCAGGGCTTATTTGAATTCAACCCCAACCGTCATGACTACGGCAACAAGCAACTCATGGGGCAAACCATACGCGGGCGCGGGCCGGCGGAAGTGGACGAAGCCATTGACAAGCTGAGCCGCCACCCAGCCACTGCCCATTTTGTCAGCCGCAAGCTGGCAGTGTATTTTGTCGCGGATGAGCCGCCCGCAGCACTGGTGGAAGCGATGGCACAGACTTTCCTTAAAACAGACGGCGACATTGCAGCGACCCTGCAGACCATGTTTGCTTCACCGGAATTTACGCAATCGCTGGGGCGCAAATTCAAGGATCCGGTGCACTATGTCGTCTCTGCGGTGCGCCTGGCCTATGACGACAAGGTCATCCTGAATGCGGGACCAATGCTGAACTGGCTCAATCGCATGGGCGAACCCCTGTATGGCCGCCAGACGCCGGATGGCTATCCTTTGACCGAAGCATCCTGGGCCAGCCCCGGGCAAATGAATACCCGCTTTGAAATCGCCAAGGCGATAGGCTCGGGCAATGCCGGCCTGTTCAAGACCGATGGACCACAACCGCAGGAACGCGCTGCCTTTCCGCAACTATCCAATGCACTGTACTACCAGTCCCTGCAAAAGACGTTGAGCCCGGCAACCCGGCAGGTGCTGGACCAGGCCAGCTCACCGCAGGAATGGAACACCTTTTTGCTGTCTTCGCCTGAATTGATGCATAGGTAGATCCTTATGGAGCAAATGATGAAACGCCGCACTCTTTTAAAATCCCTGGCCATGCTACCCGCAGCGTCGATGGCAGGCAATTTGTGGGCCGCGCCGGCCACCAAAACGAAGCTGCTATTTGTTTTCATGCGTGGCGGCTATGACGCAGCCAATCTGCTGGTGCCTATCTCCAGCCAGTTTTACTACCAGGCGCGGCCCAATATCGCCATTCCCAAACCGAGCACCGAACTTAATTCCGCGCTCCCTATCAATGCCGACTGGGGCCTGCATCCTGCGCTGCGTGAAAGCATCTACCCCCTGTTCACCAATGGCCAAGCGGCTTTCGTGCCGTTTGCCGGTACCGAAGACCTGTCGCGCAGCCATTTCGAAACCCAGGACAGCATAGAACTCGGCCAGCCGCTGGACCGCAGCCGCGATTACCGCTCCGGCTTCCTGAACCGGCTCGCGGCAAGCCTGAATGCGGACTCCAGCACGCCCGCGATCGCCTTCACCGACCAGTTGCCGCTCATCATGCAGGGCGGCGTGCAGATTCCGAATACTGCTCTACGGTCTATCGGCAAGCCTGCGGTGGATGTACGCCAGAGCAAGCTGATCGCCTCCATGTATCAGGGCACACCGCTGGCAAGGCAAGTCAATGACGGCTTTACAGTGCGCGATGACGTGATGAAGGAAATGATAGGCGAAATGGATGCGGCCAACCGCAATGCCAACACGGCCAAGGGCTTTGAACTGGAGGCGCGCCGTATCGCCAAACTGATGAAGGACAAATACAACATCGGTTTTGTCGATGTAGGCGGCTGGGATACCCATGTCGGCGAAGGCGGCGCCACCGGCTATCTGGCGGGCCGGCTGGATGAACTTGGACGCGGCCTGGCCGGCTTTGCGCAGGAGATGGGCAATGACTGGAAAGATACGGTGGTGGTCGTCGTCAGCGAATTCGGCCGTACCTTCCGCGAAAACGGCAACCGCGGCACCGACCATGGCCACGGCTCGGTGTACTGGGTGCTGGGTGGCGGCATACGCGGCGGCCAGATCATGGGTGAACAGATACGCGTGGAACAGGCCACGCTATTCCAGAACCGCGATTATCCGGTACTGAATGAATACCGCGCCATGTTCGGCGGCATGTTTTCCCGCATGTACGGCTTGAACACCGCGCAGGTGGAACGCGTGTTTGGCACCAGGGGCAAGGATATCGGCCTGGTTTAGCTTCCAGGTCATTGTGAGCAGATATCGTCCAGGCCTAGGTCGCCCGCCTCATGCACCATGCGTGGAGGGTTGCGCTGCAGAGCCTGATCCGCGGGCCAGGATGCTGCAAGCTGATCAGCCTGGCTTTTCGCAGCAGCCAATTGGTCCGATGTCAGTTGCTGAGATATTTTCCTTAAAGCCTCGTTCAAAAACGGCGCATTGGACCTATTACCATTTGGCAATAAGTAATACGCGTAGATGTACATCGCTGCTTTCTGCTGGTCCGGTTTGAAAGGAGCATACTTCCCGATAATCGCCGCTGTTTGAGTATCGAAACGCACATACTGCATTATCAACTCTATGATGGCCCTCTTGTTGCCGCTCCGAGCAAGTTCGCTCAAGAGTGCTTCACCATTGTCCCGGTAAGTAATCCATGCGTCCTCGTATGTTTTTTGGTCGGTGAGAAGCCAGGTAGGGCTATCGACAAAGTCCAGGATGGAGGGCGCGTGCCCGCTCTGCGCCGCCTGCAGCTTGTAGCGCCATATTTCCAGGTTTTCCTTGTTCTCAAATCCAGCACATATCTGTTTATCCCTCGCCATGCCGATCTCCATGTCGGCGATCGCACCTTGTATACTCTCAATCCTCTCAGTGTCCCCAGCCTGCTTCGCATTTTTGAGATCAACAGTACGACGCTCTTCAAGCGCCCTTTGTATTTCCGGAATGACCTGGGTGCAGCGCATTAATTCCGCAGCCAAACGGCAGGCCGCCCGATAATTTCCTTCGGCGGCCTGCTGCTTCAACTGATCAATAATCGAGACCAGGGGCAGATTTCTTTTCGGCAGAGTATCGGGTGAATAGTCCCGCTTCAGCATGGGCACATTTCCTGAGTTTGTATGCGCCACTAAAATTTTAGGCGCAGGTTTCGGCGGAACCTGGCCTCCATGCCTCACAGTTGGCAACGCGGCTTCCTCCCTTGGCATGAACACGGAAGTCATCCAAAAGCTCGTCCATGCCAATAAGCCCAAGGACACAATAATCAGTGTGCTTTTCTTTAGCATGCTTGCCTATCTGCGGTCTAGGGAAATCCTGGGATTGGCGGTTGCCCAAAGGCTGCGCGCAAGGCGTTGACGCGAGCGGGGTCCTGCACCAGTTTCTGTTCTATGCCATTCACTACCGGCCACCTCTGGAAACCGTATTTCTGCGGCTTTCCCTGGCTGAGAAGCACGCGGTCCTCAAATTGGGCAAACGAGTAGGCATCTGTCTCACCCCGCTCAACCGACTCCTTGAGCATCGCGAAATATTTCAATTGATAGTCCAGCTCCGCATGATGGATCACGTAGAACGCTGCATACGGTCCATGGCCTATGGTTTTTGGGCCTCTTGGATAACCGCAGGCCGCGACGATAGTGTCCAGCTCTTTTTGATTGGCCTCGTCAATTGCTTCCCACTGTTTCCCCAGCGCCTCCCGCCCACCGTTTCTCCATTCAGCATCGGGAGCAGCATCTCTTTTCCGGAACTCCATGCGGATGGTCTGATCCGACAAACCCATCTTTTCATACCGTGGCTGCAGGTCACGCAAGTCGCAGGAGGTGGTCTGGGCAAAGGTGGAATAAATCGGCAGGCAAGCAGCAAATGAACACAAGATTTTGTATCTAATGAAGACCAGCGTTGGCTTTAGTTTTTTGTGATGACCAGGCATATCTATGTCCGTGTTCAGGAAAACCTGCAATTGCTAAGGAAATGTGCGGCGAAAAGTTTTTTACTCAACATTGCCAATATATCAACTAACATTTAAACAATCAAGATGCTCGTGTGCCATCTGGCGCTCAACTAGCACGTAACAAACTGGATACAAATTTAATAAAGAAAGTGCATTGAAATCCAGGCAATCATTTCCATATCGGTGATGGAGAACCACAAGACCCCAGGGTCTGCAGCATGGAGTGAGAAACATGAAGTCAGTAAGAACATTTGTACTTGGCAAGAGCAGTTACGATCCCAACCGTTTATTGAACGCCATTAAGGAAAAACTGCAGTTACGCGACGATGCAGCCTTATCCCGAGTATTGGCAATATCCCGCCCTCTGGTATGGGAAATCCGCCGTCATACCGTTCCTGTCGGTGCCTGGCTTTTGATGCGCATGCAGGAAGTCAGTCAGCTTAGTGTGGAAGAATTGCGTTTTCTGATGGGCGACAGGCGGCAAAGAATACGTGTCGCCATTCCCCAAAGAAACTTTCCGCGCCGCTAAGAAGCAGCATACGCGCCAGCGTCAGCAGCCAGCCGTCCCGCTTCAAATTTAGCCTGTAAATTCTGCTGATTCCTGTAGCATTTTTCTTGCTGCGGACTATGATGAAGACTCGAATGCAATGATGGCCCGGCGGCAAAAAAGCCGCATGGGCTCTTTGCTTTCGTTATCTGTATTCTTATTTGCAGAGGCTATTGAAAATCTAGCCTGGTCGGGCCCCGCCGCAATGGCAGGGGCTGTCCGCCACACCAAAAAGATCCCGACAAGAATCCATAACAGCACCAGGTAGTTTTTGCTGGCCTTGCTTCAACTCAAGGAGGTTCTTGTATGGATTCTTTAATTCCCAATGAATTGAACAAGCTGAACCAGGCGCTATTGCAGGTACAGCGAGAGTGGCTGACCGAGGCCGGCAGCAAGGCCAGCGATTACGGCCGCCGCCTGGCGGAACTGAATGTGGCTACCGTGCAGGATTCGCTTGTGCAATCCACCTCAGCAATCCAGGAACTGCTGGCGGCAAAAGATCCGCAACAATGGATGGCTATCTTCAATGCGCAATTGCAGCCACGCCTGGAACGCGCACTGTCGTATAGCCGGCAGTGGGCGGATATTACCTCGTCGTTCCAGGCTCAAATGAGCCAGATCACGCAAAGCGAGGTGAATGAAGTGACAGAAAAGGCAAAGCAGATGATAGAGGGCATGGAGGGTAACGCGCCGGAAGAAGCCAAGCCTACTGTCGCAATGGTGAAAACCATGTTTGACAGTGCCAAGGCCGGCTATGAGCAGCTCAGCAGATCAACCCAGCAAATGACTGATATGCTAGATGCGGGCCGGATAGCAGCGATCAAGCAGGCTTCCGACGGACATCGCAAGACATCTGCAGGTAAAACGAAAGCACACTGAACGCACATTAAACAGCGCAGGAATGATATCGAGCCCTGCGAATGCGGAGGTTATTATGGACGAGAAATGGGAGGATTTTCGCTCCGCCCTCAAAAAATGGAGAGCGGTGGAAGATCAGTATTTTGTCGAGATTACGAAAATTATTCACGGTGACAAGGCTGCACTGGAAAGGAGCCAGCCGCTGGTGCATGAGCTGGACAAATGCCAGTCTCAGGTAGAGCAGGCGGCCAGGCGTTTTACCTCCAATAGCTGACAGGCTTACCGGTTCAATGAGTGCGGCGATGCAAAGTCGGGCAACATGCATCGCCGCCTTCATCTATAGCGAATGCATCGGGTAAAATGGACGCTCTCGCATGAGTCCCGCCCATGCAAGCCACGCAGTATCTCATCCCTTGTTCCTCCTCACTCTCGCAGGAAATCACATGCTTAAAAAAGCGGCGTTCAGACTGTTTGTGGCACTCCATGTTTTTTCAGCGGCCAGCCTGGCATATGCCGCGCCGATGACATTGAAAAATTATCTGGATCTGCAAGGGCCTGAGCCTGACCAGCATATTGCCTATGGCAACCAGGCTTCGCAGTATGTGGAATTATTCAAGCCGGAGGGCGAAGGCCCCTTCCCGGTCGCCATTCTCATTCATGGCGGCTGCTGGACGGTGGAATTTGGCGGCATACGGCAAATGCATAATATCGCTGGCGACTTGGTCAAGCGAGGCATCGCTGTGTGGAATGTTGAATACCGGCGGGTGGACGAGGCCGGCGGTGGCTACCCGGGCACCTATCAGGATATCAGCGCAGCCATGCAATTGCTGCAAACCAGCGCTGCACAATATAAGCTCGATACCGCCAGGATCGTCGCCATCGGCCATTCCGCCGGCGGCCAACTGGTGCAATGGGCGGCATCCCGCCGCAAACTGCCGCCCAGCAGTTCGCTTTATCAGGATAAAGTGCTAATTATTCCAACGGTGATCAGCCTTGGCGGCCTGGCTGATTTACGGCGTGAGCAAAACCTGATCAAAGGCCGTTGCGACCGGGATATAGTCCAGCTTACAGGCCTGCCCAGCGCATCACGGCCCGATGTATTTGCCGACACCTCGTCTGCGGAAATGCTGCCAGGCGGTTTCACTACTGTATTGATCAATGGCGAGTTGGATACCGTGTCGCCACCACGCGTAGGCGAAGATTATGCAAAGAGAGCCAGGGATGCCGGTGACAAGGCAGAGGCGACTACGCTGCCCGGCGCCAGCCATTACGACGAAGTGGCCGCCACCTCGGCTTCCTGGAAAATCGTTTTGGCGCAGATCGCCAAGGCGCTGGGCATAAAGGAATAATCTGGAAGACAAACACGTCCTTGACGCTCATCGCCAAGGACGTGTTAGCTGGTTAGATTAGTGAAGCAGGCTAAGAGGCTAGATCCGCCCTGTCAGTAACAGCACCAGCAAGATAATGACAATCAAGCCTGTCGCTCCGCTAGGCCCATAACCCCATCCGCGGCTGTGCGGCCAAGCTGGGAAAGCTCCAACCAGTACCAAGATCAGTACAATCAATAAAATTAGTCCGAGGCTCATTATCATTCTCCTTATATAGAGTATCCATCAGCGTTGGCAGCAAGGATTTGCTGCTGAATATCGCGACGACTTAAGCAAGAAGATATAGGCGATGGAATGACAAGTCGGTGAGGCAACGCACCTAAACCCGTTTATTTACCCATGCCGGCAAATCCGGCACTAATTTGTAACAATCTGCTTCAGCCATTCGTCCCTCAAGCTGTGATCGATCAAACCGCGTCAGCTAACAATCGTTTGCAAAAGCGCTGCGATCTGTACTTGGACCAATTTTCTCCAGCCACTACAATCGGGCACTTAGATAACACTCCGCCCTCCATTCATGTTCACTGAAGCCCGATTCAACACCAGCCAGTTTGACGTTACTCCCTTCAAGGCTCACGGCTATCTGGACGCGCGCTTTGACGGCAATATCGCCTGGCATGAAGCGACAGGGCCGTTCAACCTGGAATTTGTCCATACCCTGAAAAAAACCCTGCAAGCCTTGCACACGGTCGTGAAGCCCGTAGGCCGCTGGGCGGAAATCGTGGTCGTCAATGAAAGCGCCATCATGTCGCTGGCCGCCTATGAAGCGATGGATCAGATGATAGGCTGCCTGTTAAAGCAGGGTCGTGCCGCATCTGCCTTTGCCCATGTCAGCGGTGCGGATGTTGAAGGCCGCACGGTTATGGCAATCCGCTATGAAAAGCTGTTTAACAAGCACAATCTCCCCTATCGCAGCTTTGACAATATGCAAGAGGCGGAAACCTGGGTTACACAGATATTGCAGGAATAATTGCCGAAATAAATAGCAAAATCGACACCATCCAGTACCGCCTGGCATCATCTGCTCTCCACCATCTACTTTGCTATCAGCAACAGTTTCAAATAAGGCAATGCTCCTCGTTACATTCAGCAAACTCTGACATGCACGCTTGAGGTATCATCCATCCCGAAAACTTTTTAGCAAGCACAGGCTTGCAATGAAATCGGGAATGGATTTTGGAAAAAACAATTAAAACAGCCGTCTTTACCATCGTATCCTTGAACTATGGCGCATTTGCCAAGACGCTGATGGAAAGCCTCAGCGCCGCGCATCCGGAGTGGGAGCGGCACGTATTATTTGTAGACCGGTGTGAAGACCCAGCAAGCATAGGCGGTGAGCTATTCACCGCAACGACGGTAGAACAACTGCCGCTGCCAAAAATGCGCGAGTTCCTGTTCCGCTACGGCATCATGGAATTGAACACCGCCGCCAAGCCCTATATGTTTGCGCACCTGCGCCGCCAGGGCTATGACCGCGTCGTTTATATAGATCCGGACATCCTGGTCATAGACCGCCTGGTTGACGTGGAACGCCTGCTGGACGAAGGCGCGGCCGCCGTCGTTACCCCGCACCTGACTGCACCGCTGGACGATGGCCTGGAGCCAAGCGAGCTGGATATCATGCGCGCCGGCTCGTATAACCTGGGATTCCTGGCACTGGGCAGCCTGCCGGCATCCGACGCCTTCATTAAATGGTGGGAAGACAAACTGGAATACGGCGCTGTTTCCGATCCGGCACGCGGCTTGTTTACCGATCAAAAATGGGTGGACATGGCGCCCGGCATGTTCGGCGGTTTTGCCGTACTGCGCGATCCCGGCTATAACGTCGCCTACTGGAACCTGCCGCACCGCCCTGTCACCCGCGAGGACGGCGTCTGGCTGTCCGACGGCCGGCCTTTGCGCTTCTTCCATTTCAGCGGCTTTGATCCGCAAAACCCTCAGCCTTTTTCCAAGCACCAGAACCGCCTCACGCTGGACACGATAGGCGAAGCGCGCGAGCTGGCGCTGGAATATGCACGCCGCGTGCTGGGCCATGGCCTGGCCGAGTTCAGGAAACGCAAATACGCGTTCGGCAGCTTCAGTGACGGTACGCCTATCCCGAATGCACTGCGGGTGCTGTACCGCGAAGACGCCGATGTGCGCTTCCAGGCCGGCGAAGACCCTTTCGATGCAGGCAGCTATTTCGTGCATGGCGAGGCAGGCAGTCTGCCGACCATCCTGCGCGGCCTGTGGCTGGAGCATCAGCACTTGCAGCGCGCCTTCCCTGATCCGCTGGGCAGCAGCCGGCGTGCCTTTTACCATTGGTTTGCGGAAGCCGGCGGCGTCGAAGTTGGCGTTCCGGAAGCCTATATCCTGCCGGTGCGCCGCGCATTGGGCGTATTGCGTGCAGACGGCCCTCAGTACAAGCCTTCGATCTGGGCGCGCGGTCTGGTCTTCATCCATAAGAAAGCCACCGGCGGCAAGCTGGGTGCGGCAAGGCTCAGGCAATACCAGAAGGTCACCGGCCCCATCGCCTTCATGCAACTGGGCTTTGAACAGTTCCGCGGCTCCCGCTGGGCCAAGAAAGTGGGGCTAGACCTGCCTACCACGGCCAGGCTGGACCCGCTGCAGGCGGCAAGCTCCCATAGCAATGCCGGCGGCATACCGCTGGTCAGCGCCCGCCACCGTACTGTGCGCTTCTCCGGCCTGTATGCAGAGCCGGGGCAAGATGCATGGTGGGTAGGCCGCCAGGCCCGCTTTGTGACGAACAGGGTTACCTCGACCAGGATCAGGCTGCAAGGCATACACCACGGTGACTTGCACCAGCGCGCGCACGGCAAACCCGAGCTGAGTATTTCCATCGGCTTTAATGATGAGCCGCGCAGCAGCGTAACGGTGTGGCCCGGCCGCTTCGACGTCACGGTGGAACTGGAGCTATTGCCTGAAACCTGGCCCGCCACGCTGCATGTACTGCCCGAAGCCAGTTGCATACCGAAAGACCTGGGCCTGGGAGAAGATACGCGCCGCCTGTCGGTACAGCTCAGCGATGTCAGCATCGGCGAAACATCGATCTTTAACGCTGTACGCCAATCCACCGGCGGCAAGGACCCTACACAGGCCGTGCAGGGCGTGAACGTGATCGGCTATGCGCGCTCCGAACATGGCGTCGGCCAGTCGCTGCGCCAGTTCACCGGCGCGCTGGATGCAACGGCCATCCCGAATGTCGTGATCGACTTCAACAACAATAACAATAGCCGGGTGCAAGACCGCAGCCTGGAGCATCGCATCGTCACCGATGCCGTGCATGGCATCAATGTATTCCACATTAATGCAGACCAGATGCCGGAAGCGGAGATGCATCTGCCGTCCCACCTGTTCTCGCGTTATAACATCGGCTTCTGGCACTGGGAATTGCCCGACATGCTGGAGGAGCATCTTGCCGGCTTCAATACCCTGAACGAAGTCTGGGTACCTACCGGCTTTGTGCAGGAAGCAATTGCCAAGCGCTCCCCTATTCCTGTGGTGCGCATGCCGCACGCGATCCATTTCACGGTATCGCCGGATGCCAGCCGCGCCCGTTTCAGTTTGCCGGAGGATAAATTCCTGTTCCTGATGATGTACGATTTTTCGTCCTATCAGGAGCGCAAGAATCCGCAAGCCGCGCTGGATGCCTTTGACCAGGCCTTTAGTAAGGATAACGGCAAGGTGGCCCTGGTCATCAAGACACAGAATGCACAGTTCCATAACGCCGATGTAGCGGCGCTGCGCGATAGGCTGGGCGGCCGCAAGGATGTGATCTGGATTAACGAAACCCTGAGCCGGCAGGAAGTCTATGACCTGCAATCGGTCTGCGATGCACTGGTATCGCTGCACCGCTCTGAAGGATACGGTCTGGGACCAGCCGAGGCGATGTTCCTGGGCAAACCCGTCATCGCAACCAACTGGTCCGGCAATACCGAGTTCATGCGTCCGCAAAACTCGTTGCCGGTCAACTACACGCTGGTGAAGATCCAGAAAGACCTGGGCGTCTACAAGGCGGGCCAGACCTGGGCCGAAGCAGACGTGGGCCATGCCGCATCGCTGATGCGCCAGATCGTGGAAGACGAAGGCTTGCGCGCCCGTATCTCGGCAGAAGCGCGCCGCACGATGGTGGAAGAATATAGCCCGGCGGTGATAGGCCAGCGCATCAGCGCAAGGCTGGAGCACATACAGCGCATGCAGGCAAAATAAAACGGCAGGCCTGAAACGACAACGGCGGCGCGGATATCCAGGCCGCCGTTTTTTTATCTGCAGCGAGAAAGCTAGCTTGTATGCAAAGCCTGCTTGACTGCCTTGACGATATTTTCTTCCTGCTGGCTGGCAGATTGCATGGCTACATCCGACAAGTCATGGCTGTGCACTTCGATGGTGGAATGGTCCAGCGTAGCCAGGCAATGCCAGAAATGTACATGCACGCTTTCGTAGTCGCCCTCCTTGCTACGCTGCAGGAAGGCCGAGGATAGCGCCATGATAGGGCCATAGATGATGGGCTCGAAGCACTTCAGCTCGTCCAGCGTTTTCTTCGACAACTCTTCCAGCACGGAATCCTTCAGCAGGCGCTTGGCCATCACCTCATTCTGGAAACGCGCGGCATCATATTTGGCTACGAGCCACGCAGCCTCTTCCCAGTTACCGATTTCGAAATAATATTTTCTTTCCACAGTCGGGCCTCTTAGCAATCATTCGTCGAAAGGACATCTCTGTGCAGGGCGATCAGCCCCCTGTTTCAAATCTGCTCAAGAACAAACTTCAATCTGCAGTAAATGTTTCCATGTGGAAATTATATCTCAGGAAGAATAAAGCGAAAAGGGTGTGACGTGTCCCGCTATCGCCGATAAATATCCTGTTATTAACAATTTTACATTAGTATAATAATAAGCACGAAAGTTCACTTTTCGCCGGCGCAGACTAAAGGCGTCCTATCTGATATCTATTCAATGACGAGGATATATGGAACTGGTTATTTCGCAAGGTGCACAGCAGCATCGCTGGACACGGTATCTGATGATCGGCCTCGCGGTTGGTGTGCTTGACCTTGTCATTACAAGCGGACTCTACCCGTTATTAATGCTCCTCCCTGCAAATCTGCTTGGAGAGTCGGCTGCGGCCGGCATACTGACAAAAAGCGAAGCGCCATTCTCTACTTCTATTCTGTTCATCAACTTGGTCGTCTTGATGCCATTATTTGAAACCACACTAGCCCAATCGCTTCCTATCGAGTTAGCGCGAAAGCTCGGGGCCAGTAAAAATATTTGTATATTCTTAAGCGCATTTATATTTGGGCTCGGACATTTCTTGAACGGTGGTTTAGGTCACGGCTTATTGACATTTTGCGCAGGACTGATACTCGCCTATTTCTATCTCAAGGTCCGGGAAGACGGCCCTGGAGCCAGCTATTGGGTAACGGCCATCGCCCACGCCACGAATAACCTGGTGATGTGTATTCTCTTTACATGGTTTCCAAGTCTGGCCTGATAGAGGCGGCTTGAATAACTCCCAGGCGGTAAGCACTCCAATCCGGATATCCCCATGAAAATCACAAATAAACAAATCAGCTTGTATGTCACTGCAGGCTTTTGCTCACTGCGATATTCGGACTCTACCTTTCCCTGCCACTTTGGCTAGGCGAAGTCGCACCCAATACGGTAACCGGCTTTCGCACCGCCAAGACTATGTCCGATCCAAAAATCTGGTACGCGGTCAACTCCGTCGTTGGGCGAGACATGGTGATTGTCAACCTGGTCCTGGCCTTGCTGGCATTGATTTTTCATTTTACTTTCGGCAAATCAAAACCGTCCATTTCCGCGCTGGGGCTGACGGCATGGCTGGCGATAGGATCGGGCGCAGTTGCCATTTATGGCAGGCAAATCAGTTAATAATTATTTAACATCCTGATGTCGCTATTGTTCGCTTCCGCACAGAAGTGGACTATCGACAGGAAGATAGTTGACACTCACAGGAAGCCGTCAGAAAACGTGAAATTTGATGTCTGGACGCCAATTTGAAGCAAAACAGGTGGATATTTCCCCTGCCAGATGCCAAAATGAAATCATGACTTCCCGATCGATACAATGTTTGTTGAGGCAAGATCATGGGTGCGAAAAAGGCGATTTCGCTGTTATTAATGGCAACCTGCCCCTGGGCATGGGCGGATAAAGCCGCCCCTAATGGACCACCCGCACCGCCGGCACCGGTGCCCGACCTGCGCAGCAACTCCGCACTGCGCATGGACGCTCCGAGAACCAATGTGAATGCATCAATGGACCGTAGCAGCGCATCCATCAGCAGTTCCCCAATTCCCAGCGATCAACCTAAAACCGGGGCCGATATTCCGCTGGATTCCCGCGATGGTCTGCATATGATTGCCGATGGTGAGCGTCCGGCACTGGAATATAAATTGAGCGAAACCGGCGCCATGCGGGTACGCAGCATGCGGCGCGGCGCCAAAGTAGTGATGGTCTGGCAATTCAAATAACGCGATAAAAGCTCAATCAATATCCCTGGCGCTCCCGATCAGCACCGCTTATTTTCAGCCGCAAGCCGAAACTCCCGCCGGCTGCTTTATACTGGCGCCTGCAGCAGTCTCCTCACATTTAATTATTCATCGAACACAAGGCCCGCCGTGCCATTTTCTTCCCTGGGTCTGATCCCTCCGCTACTGCAAGCAGTCAGCGACCTATCTTACGCTACGCCTACTGCAATCCAGAGCGCCGCCATCCCTGCCATCCTGAGCGGTGCAGACCTGCTGGGTCTGGCCCAGACCGGCTCCGGCAAGACCGCTGCGTTCGCGCTGCCCTTATTGCAGCGCTTGCAGGGCAAAATGGGGGCAAGGCCGCGGGTGGTGCAAGCGCTCGTCCTGGTACCCACCCGCGAACTGGCCGTGCAGGTTGGAGATGCGCTAAAACGCTATGCGCAGCATTTGCCGCAACAACCGAGAATCGCCACTGTGTTTGGCGGCGTCTCCATCAATCCGCAAATGATGGCGCTGCGCGGCGGCACCGACATTGTCGTCGCCACGCCGGGCCGCTTGCTGGACCTGATCGACCATAATGCCCTCAGTATCGGACGCGCAGCGATGCTGGTGCTGGATGAGGCAGACCGCCTGCTGGACCTGGGCTTTGCCGACGAGATCAACCGTATCCTGTCGCTGTTGCCGCCGCAAAGACAAAACCTGTTTTTCTCGGCCACTTTCCCGGCCGCAGTGGAAACACTGGCCAACGGCATCCTGAGCCAGCCGGTGCGCCTGGAAGTGGAAGGCACGCCGGAAGTGGCGCCCGATATCGCCCAAAGCGCCATCATGGTCGATACTGCCAAGCGCACGCCCTTGCTGCGCCACCTGCTGCAAGAGCATGACTGGAAACGCGTGCTGGTTTTTGTCGCCACCAAGTATGCCGCCGAGCTGGTTGCGGACAAGCTGCGCCGCAACGGCATCCAGGCGGAGCCTTTTCACGGTGAGCTGAGCCAGGGCAAGCGTACGCAGGTGTTGATGGATCTCAAGGCCAGCCGGCTGCAGGTGATGGTTGCCACCGACGTTGCCGCACGCGGCATCGACATCGCCGGCTTGCCTGCTGTCATCAATTACGATTTGCCGCGCTCGGTGACCGACTACACCCACCGCATAGGCCGCACCGGCCGGGCCGGGCAAAGCGGCACGGCGATCAGCTTCTATAGTGCCGATACCGAAGCCCATCTGCGTCTGATAGAAAACCGCCTGAAACTGAAGCTGGTCCGCGAGCAGATTCCCGGCTTTGAACCGGCGCCTGTGCCGCAGAGCGAGGCTGCAGCCGCACTGGCGGAAGCGCAGGCCAACGGCGGCATCAAGGGCAAACGCAAGAGCAAGAAGGATAAATTGCGCGAAGCAGCAGCCCAGCAGGCAAAAAGCTAGCAAATGCAGCAACTTGAAGGAATTGCGAAATAAGTGCATAATTAGTGCATATAATGTGCAAAAATGCTCGGAGGTAATATGGCAACAGCAAGAATGGAAGCATCGCCTATCTTTGAACGCAATTTTGATAGCCTGCTGGCCTATCTGCGCGATGCAGTCAACAACCCCAAGGCAATCTCGCCCAAGAGGTTCGGCGAGGTCTTGCAAATAGACATGCAAACGCTGGCGGCACAAGCACATGTCCACCGCAATACCATCAGCCGCGCGCCGGAAGCGGAAAGCGTACAGAAATTCATGCGGGAAACCATACGCGTGATCAAGGCAGCGACCGACATTTCAGGCAGCGTGGAAAATGCCGTCTACTGGTATAAAAACGATCCGCTGACACCCTTCGAATATAAAACTGCACAGCAACTCATCTCCGAAGGCCGCACTGACGACATCGTGCGCTACGTGAGTTCACTACAGGCCGGCTTCGCCGGATGATACTCACCTCCCTCACCTCGCTGGCTTACAGAATCCACGTTCCCCGCTACGCAAGCACGCCGACCAGCGGCGCCGGTGCAGCCACGCACGGCGGCCGCTTGAACAGGATAGGCGTGAATGCCCTGTATCTGTCACTGGAACCCGAAACTGCGCTGGCGGAATACCGGCAAACTTCCAACCTGTTGCCGCCCGGCCTGATTGTCAGCTATGAACTCGTGGTAGAACCTCTGGTTGATTTCCGCAATGGCCCTTCTGCCGCATTTGACCCTTTGTGGAATGACTTCAATTGCGACTGGCGCAAGCTCTACTTCAATGACCACATAGAACCACCTACCTGGATCATCGGGGACATGGTGATTGCTGCCGGCGCCAAGGGCATCATCTTCAAATCCGTCATCAATAATGGCGGCGACCATGGTGACAACTCCAGCATAGGCACCAACGTCGTGCTGTATAACGATATGCTGGCCGCAAGCGACAAGCTCAGCGTATACGACCCGCAAAACACGCTGCCTGCCAACCAGGATTCATGGAAATAAACGCCGCCAGGCGGCCGCGCGTGCAATCACGCATACATTTTCATACACGATTTTAATTGCACTAAATACAACGGCAGGCTATGCTCTCCGCGCTAGGGTATGCTGTGCCATCCACCATCCAGCGTGAACCCAGTTTTACGAATCCGGCTACATCCAACTTTTTCAAGAAATTGACATGACCTCTCGCCGCCTTTCCCAGTTTTGCAGCAGCCTCATTGTTCTTGCCTGCGCACTCCCTTTCGCCGTAGCACATGCGCAAACAGCGCAAGTAGAAGAAACATCCAGTGCGGCGCCAGGCGCGCCGGCCTTGCCGGTTCCTGTTGCTCCGCCTGCAGCCCCTGCTATTTCTGCTCCAGCCGCACCATCAGGCACTTCCGCCCCGCTGGTCGCCCCTGCGCACCTGGAAAACGCCGTGGTCAAGATCTTTTCCACCATACGCAATCCGGATCCCTTCCACCCATGGAGCAAGGCAACCCCGCAGGAAGCAACCGGCTCCGGCGTCGTCATTGAAGGCAACCGTATCCTGACCAATGCCCACGTAGTCGGCTATGCCAGCCAGGTGCAAGTCCAGGCGAAACAAGGCGGCGACAAGATATCCGCCACGGTAGTAGCCATTGCGCGCGGCATAGACCTGGCCGTCTTGAAGCTGGATGATGAAACCTTCTTCGCCACGCACAAGCCGCCTGTACGCGCGAATATCATGCCAGAGATCAAGGATGCAGTGCTGGCCTACGGCTACCCTACCGGTGGAGCCACACTGTCCATCACCAAGGGCATCGTATCCCGCATAGAATTCGTGCCCTACAACTACCAGACTTCCGGCCTGCGAATACAGATAGACGCTGCCATCAATCCTGGCAATAGCGGCGGCCCGGTGATTGCCGGCGACAAGATGATAGGCCTGGCATTCTCCACCGCCGTCAATGTGCAGAATATCGGCTACATCATCCCTAACGAAGAAATAGAACTATTTCTGAAAGACGTTGCAGATGGCCGCTACGATGGCAAGCCAGCCATCTTCGACTCCTTCCAGACCCTGGAAAATCCGGTTCTGCGCACCTATTTGAAGCTGGATAAATCGGTGAGCGGCATGGTCGTCCAGCGGCCGGAGAAAACGACATCATCCTATCCGCTGAAAGAATGGGACGTCGTCACGAAGATTGGCGATTCTCCTATCGATAACCAGGGCATGGTGAAAATGAACGCCGACCTCAATGTGCGCTTCCAATATCGCGTGCAGCAACTGGCCAAGGACGGCAAAGTACCTCTGACCATCGTCCGCGGCGGCAAGACCATGAATATCCAGCTGCCTGTCAGTGCCAGCCGGCCGCAACTGATTTCGCCGCTGTGGGGCAGCTATCCGTCTTACTTCATCGTCGGCCCGATTGTGTTTTCCCGCGCAACGCTGGAATTCCGCGGCCTGATCAGCGGCAACGCACAGGCAATGAATGCTTATGCATACAACAATAGCCCGCTAGTCACCCAGGTCGGCAACGAGCCTACCCCTGAGCGTGAAGAGCTGGTCGTGGTCAGCGCGCCTTTCTTCCCGCATAAACTGGTCAAGGGTTACGATAGCCGCTTCGGTTCCGTCGTCGAGTCCGTGAACGGCACGCCTATACGCAGCCTGAGCCATCTGGTTGCGCTGCTGCGCGACATGAAAGATGAATTGATCGTGCTGAAATTCGACCAGCGCCTCAGCGAAAACATCGTCCTGCCGCGCAAGGAATTGCTGGCAGCAACCGATGACATCCTGAATGACAATGGCATCCGTCAACAGGGTTCGCAAGACATGCTGGACGTGTGGACCGGCAAAGCAGGAAAATCAGGCAAATAAATCCTGCACTCCCGATCTCCAGATATCTCAAGGAAATCCCCGCATGCGGGGATTTTTCTTTTGCAAAGCAATGCGGCATGATCAATCCCCGGCAAAAAGCGCGTGCAAATCGGGTTAGAATAATCGGACAACGACCAAGCCTGAAAACACAATTCTATGCCTCAATGCGCAGCCTGATCCTTCTACTGCTAAGCTGTGTGACGGCACTGCTCCTGAAAACGGATAGTGCGCTGTCCGATGCAGGCACGCCTTCGCATCCGGCGCTGGCAGCCCTGCCCGCCAACATGGTCTGGGCCTGGGAACGCCCGGAAGACTTGCGCTGGCTGCCCGATGATGTCGGCGTGGCTTACGTGGCTTCCACCATTATGCTGCGCGGCGAAGAGGCATTGGTGCACCCGCGTACTGCCCAGTTGCTGGTGCGCGAAGCTACCCCACTGGTACCGGTATTGCATGTCGATGCATCGTGGCGCCTGCCACCTGCACTCAGCGAACAACAAACAAGCCGTATTGCGCAGGAGCTGCTGCGTGTTGCGCAGCGCGGCAACCGTCATGTCGTGCAGCTTGACTTTGAAGTGCGCCGCTCTCAACGCCCGTTCCTGGCGGCGACCATTTCCGCGATACGCAGCCGCCTGGATCCATCGATAGCCTTATCCGTTACCGCATTAGCATCCTGGTGCCTGGATGACACCTGGATGCAAGGCAGCGCCGCCGATGAAATCGTGCCTATGGCATTTCGCATGGGACAGGAAGAGCAGGCATTGCGGCGCAGGCTGGCGCAACAGCAGGGTTTCAAGCCCGCCTATTGCCGTTCGGCGGTCGGCTTTGCAACTGATGAACCGATACTGAATCTCCGCAACAAGCGGCGCTATTACTTTTCACCGACTGCGTGGACTGCCGACAAATGGCAGGCCACCCCACATCCCTTGCAGACCAATGCAACACTCTCGCAACCTCAATTTTTAACGGCATCCCAATAATATGCATATGCGCTTATCCACTATTTACTCCTGCGTTGCAGCGAGCCTGCTGCTAGGCTTTTCCACTACAGCGCTGTCCAGCGGTGGCGATGATTTCACCGCCAACCGCTTCGCTTCCGAATACGATATGGATAGCAAGCAGATCTCCATTTTCGCAGCCGGCAACGTCGGTGTCGTTGCTCCCACCTACTGGCGCATATACCACTACCTGGCTTTCCAGGCAGCCAAGGGAAAGCCGCTGACGCAGGCACAACTGGCAACCCTGGAAATTAATGGCTGGCATATCGGCAACGGCATGGACTGGGACTATAGCTATGATCCGGCCAAGAACGGTTCCGGCGACTGGATCAAGGAGCGTGCCGTATTTGCCAAGCAATGGGGCCTGCCACAGGACATCAAATTTGACATCATGGCGGAGAAAGTCAGCGGAGAAAGCTACCTCAACTGCCATGAAGATGCATTCCGGCAGGCGACCGTCACGCTCAAGGCCCACGCCAGCCTGGGTCCAGGCGGCAAGCCGGATGCATGGCACAAGGCCTGGCTGCAAGGCCAGGATGCGGTCTTTGCCAATTGCGAAGAGCCCCCGCATCAATACGGGCAGCCGGTTCCCAAGCGCGTAGTACAGTTGCCGCCCGCCTTGCCTGCCAATGCACCTGAGTGGATTAAGTACGACCGCGCTTACCAAACCGCGGCGGCAAACTTCTATGCGCGTAATTTCGATGCGGCGCGCGCGCAATTCCAGGCGATTGCAAAGGATGACAAATCGCCATGGCAAAAGCTGGGGGCCTATCTGGCGGCACGCTGCCTGATACGCAAGGGCGTGCTGGAATATCCTCTCGTCAACGATCAACCCTCGGCAGAACGCACAGCCATACTGAGCCAGGCAAAGAAAGAACTGGATGCCATTGCCTCCGCGTATGCGCCGGCCAAACAATTGACCTCGCTGGTTGACGCGCGCATCAACCCCACCGAACGCATCGCTGCATTGGCGCGCACGCTGGAAAAGAATGCTTTCAGTGCAGATACCCGGCGCCTGTTGAGCGACTATCTGGTGCTGATGGACAGGCAAACGCCGGCGCAGATGATCACCGCCGCCGAGCCGATGACCGCATGGATAGGCAGCATGCAGGCAGCTCCCGCCGATCCCTGGACCGGCCAGCTCAGCAAGGAAAGAGAACAAGACCGCCAGCTTGCCCTCAAAACCGTGCGGCAACGCTGGGCTCCACAGGGAGATCCGCTGTGGATGGCGCCGTTGCTAGCGCTGGTGCGCCCCACTGAATTGAGTGACGCCGAGAGGAAGGCGGCCGCCGGCGTACCGGCCAGCCATCCTTTGTACCAGACTGTGCAATACAACCTGATCCGCCTTGCGATTGCCGAAAACCAGGCAGCGCAGGCTGACAAGGACATAGACCGCCTGCTGGCAGCACAGGGGAAAAGCATGTCTGTCGCCACAAGCAATCGCTTCAAGGCTTTAAAGATGCTCACGGCCGGCTCGCAAAACGAATTCCTGAAAGCGGCTTTGCGCAAAGCCGAGGCAAGCGCCCCCGGCACGCCAATTGACGGCAAGCCTGCCGACCCGGCCATAGAAGTTGATGGCGATTATGACCGCACCATCTATCGTTTCATGCCGATGGCAGAATTAAAAACCTTGCTGAAGAACCCTCAGCTACCTGCAGCACTGAAGCCAAATCTGCAAGAAACGATACTGGCCCGCGCATTGATCTTCAATGACGAACAAACGGCGCTGGAAC
Source organism: Parundibacterium terreum (assembly GCF_014636315.1). Classification (GTDB taxonomy): domain Bacteria; phylum Pseudomonadota; class Gammaproteobacteria; order Burkholderiales; family Burkholderiaceae_D; genus Undibacterium; species Undibacterium terreum. The sequence goes on from NZ_BMED01000001.1 coordinate 871,101, forward strand.
TGCTGGACACCGTTGCCCAGGGCCGCAATACCACAAAGCACTTGTACACACGCTACCGCGACGCCAAGAGTAGCCAGGACAGAAAAATCGCAGGCACCCTGATCCTGATCAATACGCCGGAACTGGCACCGGCCGTGTTCGACAAGCAGGGCCGGCAACAATTCTGGGGCTGCAAATCCGGCTACGGCCCTGCTCCAACAGAGGCCAATCCGATGATGGCGGCACCTCCGCGCTACCTGAGCCAACAGCAACTGGATGCAGCGGCAAAGGAGCAGCAGATATTGCTGAAACTGCCGCTGCGTACCGAATTCATCGCACCGACGCTGCTGGATTGGGCCAAGCAAAAACCGAATGATGAAGAAGCGCCGAAAGCCCTGCACTTCCTGATCGCATCCACCCGCATGGAATGCCCCTATGGTACAACCAAGCCTGAAAAGGAACAGGCCCGCGCCAGCTATTCACGCGAGGCATTCAACCTGCAGCACAAGCTGTACCCGAACAGTAGCTGGACCAAGCAGACCAAATACTATTTTTAAGCAAAGAAAAGACCAGCAAAAAAATCAATAATGGGCCGCTGCACAAGCGGGGATAAAAACTACTTAACTCCCCTGGGGGCCGGCCGGCGCAAGGCAGAAAACGCGGCCGGCTCCCATTCCCGCATGGCCAGCAGCAAACCCGTGCCCCTGCGCTTGGCTAGTGGCGCGGCCAGGCTCTCTTCGTGCAGATCGGCAAACTTTTGCCGGAGCAGCCGTAGCTCCGCGTGCATTTTGCTGATCGCGGCCTCGGTCAGCATGCCGTTGACAAAGCTCAAGGATTCATCGCTGGTTTCAAACTGGCTGTCCAGAAAATCATGCAGGCCGTCTCCTCGAAAAACCTGTCGTATTGGCCCATTTGGCAGCCAGTCGAAATCCCTGGCAATGTTCAGCCGGATGCGATTACCCGGCAACAGGCTGATCAGCCGCAGGTGATCCAGCCGAAGCAACCTGGCCACGCATTCTGCTTCGCTCAGCGTGTAAGCCGCCAGCATATCGGCAAGGCTCCAGTGGTTGAGCGCACAAACCGCCACCAGCAACAGCCTGGCATCAGACACCAGCTCCTTTTCCTGCGCATGGCTGAGAGTGCGCAGACGCGATTCAGTCGCCAGGCTTTCCTGTGCCAGCTCCGCTAGGGTATAACCGAGCAGATTGCTTAGCTGCACCAGGCGATCCAGGCTGACGGTGCTGTCCGGCCGCAGCATGCGTTTCACACTGGCTTCAGACACTTCCAGCGAGGCAGCCACATCACGATAGGTCTTGCCTTGCTGTTTCAATTGCTGCTTCAGGGTTGCCATCAATTGGCTTACTTCGCTCATTCATCCGCCCGCATTGATAAAAGGTCAAATAATGATACTTTTTATTTAAAAATATGTCACTTACCAAAATAAAGTTTCAATTTTCAATCCTGGCAGGCAAGCTGCATCCACCTCTACTTTCCTGGTGCTGCCATGCTCAACTTCAGATTGATCCACCTCCCGGCCTTCCTGGTTTTTGCTACCTGCATAGCACTCGCCATACATGGGCCAATTACCCAGCTCGCGCATTACCATGAGTTTGCCGACCACTCCACGTTGTGGGGACTGCCGCATGCTGGAGACGTATTGTCCAACATGGGTTTTGCGCTGGTGGCATTGTGGGGCATGGTTCGTCTGTGGCCGCAGCGTGCACATCATGCACTTTCGCCGGGGCGCTATGGATACGGGCTATTTCTGCTCAGCCTGCTGCTGACAGCGCTTGGCTCCTCTTACTATCACCTGGCGCCGGACAACACCCGCCTGCTATGGGACAGACTGCCCATCGCCTGGGCCACCGCAGTTTTGCTGGCAGGTGTGCGTGCCGAAACAAGGTCCGGCAGCAACGCCGGGCGAGACATCATCCTGCTGATGGCTTTCGCTACATTCGGCGTCGCCTGGTGGAGCTTCACCGACCACTACGGTGTCGGCGATTTGCGCCCCTACCTGATGCTGCAAGGTCTGGCCCTGGTGCTGATTCCGCTTTGGCAGGCTGCCTATCAGGCACCGTGGTCGGACCGCTGCGCATTCGGCCTGGCCTTGCTGTTATATGTTGCAGCCAAGCTGGCGGAACTGCATGACGCAGACTTGCAGGCCATCCTGGGTTTTATCAGCGGCCACACCTTGAAGCACCTGCTGGCTACTGCAGCGGCTTTTACACTAACTGCAAGACTGATCCGCCGCACCAGACCGGATCAGGCAAAGGCTGCTGAACACCTTGCTCCATCCAGAGCATCCCGCATTGCATTTGATTGATGGAGACAGCATGATTACCGTCCTCTTCATCATTTTTATCTTTTGCTTTTTATTGGAGCGTGCCATCCCCGGCTGGAAACTGCCGCAGGTAAAAACCTGGCCGCTACGCGTATTGCTGATCAATGCCGTCCAGTTGGGTATCGTATTGCTGGCCGGCGTAAGCTGGGAATCCTGGTTCTCCAGCTATTCTCTGTTACGGATTTCCGCCCACGTACCCGCAATTGCAGGCGGTTGCATCGCCTACTTCATCGCTACCTTCGTCTTTTATTGGTGGCATAGATGGCGCCATGAGAACGATTTTTTGTGGAGGATATTCCATCAGATCCACCATAGTCCTCAGCGGCTGGAAGTGATCACCCCTTTCTATAAGCACCCGGTAGAGATGCTGTTCAATTCATTGCTGGGTAGCTTTTTGGTGTACACCTTGCTCGGCCTGTCGCTGGAAGCCGGGGCCGTTTATACCTTCTGCACGGCGATAGGAGAATTTTTTTATCACACGAGCATCCGCACGCCGCGTTGGATTGGCTATGTGTTTCAGCGCCCGGAAATGCACAGGATACATCACCAATACCAGCGCCACCGCAATAACTATGGCGATATTACCTGGTGGGATATGCTGTTCGGCACTTATGAGAATCCGGCAAGCTGGGATGATCGCTGCGGGTTTGACGATGAGAAGGAACAGCGCCTGCCTGCGATGCTGGCTTTTCGTAATCTGCACGATGAACAGCAAAAATAGCAGGCCGATGCATTCGGCCTGCCATCGGCACATCTGCAATATTTACTTCACCAGCTCCAGCTCAGTCACGGCAATCGCGCCTTCCGCCTTCTCTGCACGGAAACGCACCTTGTCCCCCACCTTCACCTTGTCCAGTATGGCAGGATCTTTCGCGCGGAAGACCATGGTCATGCCGGGCATGTCCAGGTTGGTAATATCGCCGTGTTTCAGCGTGATTTTTCCCGTTGCTTTATGTATCTTTTTAACTTCACCATCGGTCATGCCGGAGCCGGACGCAGCCTCCCCCTGGCTCGTTATTGCCGCCTGGTTTTCAGCGGCGCCTGCTAGCGGGGCAGCCATGGCTACAAGCAGTGACAGCATCAGGGATGTCAATAATTTATTCATGATTATTCGTTCTCTATAAAATGGGTTTGATGCACTTCAGGCATAGGATTGAAGACAGTCAATGAGAGTGGCCGGCAGGGTCTGGCGCGGCCTTAGCCTTGGCAACATCGATCTTGCCCTTCATGCCGGCGTCGTAATGGCCTGGCTGCAGGCAAGCAAAGTCCACTTTGCCGGCCCGGGTGAATTGCCAGACGATTTCACCGCTTTGCCCTGCTGCCAGCGTGACCATGCCGGGATCGCTGTGCTCCATCTCCGGGTTCTTCTTCATCAATTCATAATGCTCTTTCAGTTCTTTCTCCGTTCCCAGGACAAACTCATGCTTGAGGCTGCCGGCGTTCCTGATCACAAAACGCACCGTTTCACCCTGCCTGACCTGGATGTTCGCCGGCGTAAAGCGCATATCGTCGCTCATGTCGACTTTGACAGTCCGTGAGGCCGCGCTCGCCTTGCCCGGTTTGCCTATCGCCTCGTCGTCGTGCGCATGCCCACCGGCATGCGTGCCGGATGCCACTGCAGCACCTGCGAACAGGCACAGCACCAATGCGGAGATACTGGCTTTCAATGTATTTTTCATGCTTGCTCCCTGAGATTTTTACTGTCGTTCAACTTAACCATGGTTCATCTTGCCGACGGGCTTGCGCACCTGCACTTCCACTTCCGGCTGGTTCTTTTTCTCGGTCGGCATACCCTTGCTGCTAGCGGTATCCGCCCGGGCACGCACAGGCTCTGCGACCTTGCCGGTCCATTCATGCGCAACCGTGCCGGGAGGATGTTTGTACCAGCCGGGATCTTTGTAATCGCCCGGCTTTTGGTCCTTGCGTACCTTGACCACGCTGAACATGCCGCCCATCTCCACGCTGCCAAACGGGCCGTCGCCTGTCATCATTGGCGCGGTGTTGTCCGGAACAGGCATTTCCATCTCTATCATATCGGCCATGCCGCGCTCTCCCATGACCATGTAATCGGGGATCAGGCTATTGATTTGCTTGGCAACGCCGGTATGGTCCACGCCTATCATCGTCGGTACTTCATGCCCCATCGCATTCATCGTGTGATGCGCCTTGTGGCAATGGAAGGACCAGTCACCCTCTTCATCCGCCAAAAACTCTATCTGCCGCATCTGGCCGACCGCGATATCGGTTGTCACCTCCGGCCAGCGCGCGCTGCGCGGCACCGGGCCTCCATCGGTTCCGGTGACCTGGAACTCATGCCCATGTATATGGATAGGGTGATTGGTCATCGTCAGGTTTCCCACGCGTATGCGAACCTTGTCGTTCTTGCGCACGACCAGCGGATCAATGCCGGGAAACACGCGGCTGTTCCAGCTCCACAGATTAAAGTCCAGCATCGTCATTACCTTGGGCGTGTAGGCGCCGGGATCGATATCGTAGGAATTGAGCAGGAACACAAAATCGCGGTCCACTTCATCGATCTGCGGGTGTTTGCCCTTGGGATGGGTCACCCAGGAGCCCATCATGCCCATCGCCATTTGCACCATCTCGTCGGCATGCGGGTGATACATGAAGGTGCCCGGCCTGCGGGCGACAAATTCATACACAAAAGTTTTTCCGGGAGGGATGGATTTTTGCGTCAGGCCGGAGACGCCATCCATGCCATTGGGCAGCCGCTGCCCATGCCAGTGCACGCTGGTGTGCTCCGGCAGCTTGTTGGTGACAAAGATGCGCACGCGGTCCCCCTCTACCACTTCTAGCGTCGGCCCCGGCGACTGTCCGTTATAACCCCACAGGTGCGCCTTGAAGCCGGGAGCCATCTCGCGCACGACAGGCTCCGCCACCAAATGAAACTCCTTGATACCATTATTCATGCGCCAGGGCAGCGTCCAGCCATTCAGCGTAACGACAGGGTTGTACGGACGCCCATTATTGGGGACTAGCGGCGGCATGGTATCCGGCGAGGTTTGCATCACCGGCTCAGGCAAGGCGGCCATCGCCACCTTGCTGACCGAAGCCGCCGTGGCAGCTGCGGTAATTCCCGCTATGCTCGCACCTAAGCTTGCACCTAAGCCACTGAGAAAATTTCTTCTTGAACTCATTTCGTTTTCCTTGTTCTTCCCGTATCAATGGCCGGCTGCAGGACTATCTGCCTGCATGGCATTCGCCGCAGGCAAACCCAGTGCAGGCTTGCCGAGCAAGCTCATTTCCAGATCAGCCTGTGCCAGCCAGAAATCGCGCTTCGCTTCTATTGCGCCGTTCACGGCAAGCATTTGCGAACGCGCATCTGCCAGCAAATCAAATACGCCTATCAGCATGCCGTTGTAGCGCAACTGGTTTTCCTCGGAGATGCGCTTCTTCAGCGGCAAGATTTCATCCCTATAGTGCCTTGCGATGTCATAGCTGGAGCGATATGCCAGATAAGCCTCCCTGACTTCAGAGCGCGCATTGACTGCTGTTTCCGCAGTGCGGTTCACCGCCTGCATATACAAAGCCTCTGCTTTGGCAACCCTGGCACTGCCCCAGTCAAATAGCGGCAGTTCCAGTGTGATCTGGTAACCTCTTTCTGTCGGCTGCTCGCGGTAGCTATTGCGTACGGCACCCACTTCCAGCACATTGATGAAACGGCTTACCTTGGACAGGCCCAGATTTTTCGCCAGTTGCTCGGTGCCGAGGCGGGCGGCCTGCACATCCAGCCTTTGCGACATGGCCAGTTGCTCAATGTTTTCCATGTCTTGCGGCGCCTTGGGCAGATCGGGCAGCTTCACCGGCAACACAAAAGCAGTCTGCTCACCCCATAATCCCATTAGCCGCGTCAATTTCTCCCGGCTGTGTAGCTGCGCCTGTTCGGCGCGCGCCAGCGACAGTGCAGCATCTGCATAAAACCCCTGTTCGCGTGCCTGCTGCAACTTGTTGAAATTGCCGGCCTGCTGCATGCGCCTGGCCAACTCTGACCCTGCGTCCGCCGCTTTCTTTACTTGCTGCATATACAGCATGGATTCGTCCGCCGCCACCGCCATGTAATAGGCCTTGCGGGTTTCTGCAGCGAGCGACAGTACTTGCCCGGCAGCGTCGCGCTTGGCCTGTTCAAAGCGGTGTCCTTCCATTTGCCGGACATAGGGCATGGTCAGCAATTGCGCAATATTGAATTGCAGGCCGCGATCAATCTCTACGTCGCTGCCTTGGCGCAAGCGGCCAAAGCTGAAGCCAGGATTGGCAAGACGGCCGGACTGCACAAACTCCGCCTCGGAAATGCCCAGCTCATAAAAGGCTGCCTGCAAGCCGCGGTTGTTCAACAGTGCGATCTGTACTGCATCCTCCACACCCAACGGAGATGCAAGCAATTCCTGCACTTTTTTGGAGGCTGCGTCTTTATCGCTGTCCTCGCGCTGCCAGGAAATATCCTTGTTCAGCTGGCTCTTCGCCACCTGCTCCACGGAAGCAAAACCGCCATCGGTGCTGAAAGATGCACACGCGCCCAGCAGTAAAGGCAATGCCGCAGCCACCGTCAGCCTGGAATGACGCAAATTGATGTTGAACCTGCTTTTCATTTGTCATGCCCAGTATGGCCGGAATGTTCGGGTGTGGCTGGCTTGACCGGTGCGGCAAGTTCCTTGCCTGCAGGTTTTGCCTGCGCTGCATCCGGCTCCCTGGCCTGTTTCGCGTAAGTACGCCAGCCGCCAATCCGGCCCGTGTTTTCGTTCAATTGCTTCCAGTCAGACACTTCACTGTCTGCATAAGGACGATAGGTTTGCAGAGTGGACTGGTAGCGCAATGGTGGCACTGATGCCTGCGCGTCCAGCGGATCGGCACGCCTGGAATGCGCCGCTTCCGCCTGCGCCAGCACATGCAAAGGCATCGCCGACAGCATGCAGCACGCAAATATCCTCGTTAAAAAAGAAGGATTCATGAAGACCTCGTATCGAATATCTTGGATAGTCCTGATGCGGCAGCTCAGCTAGAACTCAGCTATAACCCAGCCACAACCAAGCAGCATCAGGCAAGGGCAAGACTATGGCTTGCATTGGTAGTTTGCATAAGTGCGCACACCTATCAAGGCGCTACGCGGAAAAGCAAAGCTAGAGGGGTTATGCCCGGGGAGGCCGTTCCAGGCCATCGCTGATGTGGCCCAGGTGGGAAGAAAAAACCAGGTCGATTTTTTCGGAAGAAGGAGGAAGTATTTCAGGATCCGACAAAGCCGTCACCATCACGGCGCCTATACAGCAGGCCGCGCAAGAACTGCATTTATCCTTGGCCATGGCACCGGATGCATGTTGATCGGAGCTTTGTGTTGCGTCAGTTTTTTTTGCGACATCATGGTGGTGATGTGCATGCCCGCCCTGCTCTGCGACGGCCACATGATGATGCTCCGCACCACAAAACAGCATGGTTGCCGCAGCGATGCCCTGAACGGGTATCGCCAGCATCAACAGCCATAGCAGGAAGAGTGGGGCCAGCTTTTTCATGCCAAGGATTATAGCTTAATTTGTCAGTGCGGCAAGTAGCCGGCTTTTGCAGGCCAGATTATCAAGCAGCCAAACCGCTTACGACGTTGTTACAGCGTGCGCAAAACGCTTACCCATGCTGACCAGCTCTTCCAGTTCATAGCCCATCGCATGGTAAAAACCGATTGCCGCTGCATTCGCTGTGCGCGTCTGCAAATTGATCTTGGTGCATCCTCTTGCCATCAGTTCGTGCTCGGCATGGCGCAGCAATTCTGTCGCCAGTTTTTTCCTGCGGTGCGCTGGATCGATCGCCAGCAAATACAGCCAGCCGCGGTGGCCATCGTAACCGCACAGCATGGTACCGATGACCTGGCCGTCGATTTCGCCGACAAAGAACAACTCAGGCTGGCATTCCAGCTTCTGGTTAATGGCTACCGCAGCCGCGCTGTGTGGCGGATCATACGGAAAAACCTCTTGCCACAAAGCACTGACAGCCGCGGTATCTGATTCTTTGAAAATCCGTATTTTCATAGACAAGCCATCGTAAGAGAAATCAAGCCCCAACGGGGCACCATGTACAGTCTTATGCAAATTACCTGAATTGCGCGTGGCCACTAACTGCATCACCACGCATCACCCGAGACTTGTCATTCTACCGCTGAATTATTCTTGTGCAGCACCCAGCCTTTTTTTCCTGGCTTTGTGGCCGGCGCAAATTGCTCGGAAAGTTGCTCTGCGTAGGCCTGCATGCGCTGCACCAGCCATGCAGCCGAAGGAGACAAGCTGCGCCCGGCCAAGGTAACCACCCCCATCTCCGCAAACAAGGCAGGCTGCCCGGGCCACTCCAGTGCCACCAGCGTACCGGCCTCCAGCTCCGCACTGACTGCGGTATAAGTGGACAACAAGACTCCATCGCTGTGCAAAGCCACGTACCTCAGCATATTGGGGTTATCGCACACTAGGCTCAGCGCAAGATCATCCGCCGACGGCAATTCCAGGTAGCGCGCCAGCTCTATCCGGACAGCAGCCGGCAAGCGCACCGAAGCCAGCGGGTAGGCCAGTACCTCGCCGGGATGCTGCAAGCCGGCAGACAACAGTGGATGCCCGGCCCGGCAAAAGAAACCGCCATACTGGCGCGCCAGCTTCTGTATTGCAATCTTGCGGTTATCTCCAATGCTGCGCACTTCACCGATAAAAAACTCTATCTGCTCATCTTCCAGATGCTGTACCAGGTATTCCCAGTTATTGGTTTCCACTTCCACCCGCAAGCCGGGATGATCACGCATCAGTTCCGCCAGGATGGGCGGCAGGAAGGTTGCTCCAGGAAAAGGCCCCGCCCCCAGCTTCACGTCGCCAAGCTCATATTGCTGCATCTGCAGCACTTCGTATTGCAGATTGCCGGCATCCAGCAACAGCTTGCGCGCGCGTTTTTCCACCTGACGGCCTATGGCTGTCAAGGCGACGCCATGCAAGTCACGGTCAAACAGCCTACCGCCCAGCTCTTCTTCCAGCGTCTGTATGCTGCGGCTGAGCGCAGACTGGGTGAGGTGCACTTTCCTGGCTGCCCTGGCAAAGTTCAATTCCTCCGCCAGCACCACCATATGACGCAATTTCCGCAAATCCATGTCATCCCTTGCAGCCTGAATAAGTCACCAATGAGTAAAAATCATCGTATTCACAATAATAATGCATTGGACAGCTTAAGCAATCAAGAGAAGAATGAGCCGAAACCATAAGAACCACCACGGAGACCAAAGATGAATCCTGTGCAAACCATATTGATTACGGCGATTTTTGTCGGCTTCGGCCTGGCGGAGGTCATATCCGGCCGCTATAAGCGCCTGAGCATCGCGCGTGACGACTGGAAAGTGGAGTCGGTGATGCTGCTGCTTTTGCTGGTATTGATACAGCCGGGCATTTTCCTGGGCATCAACTGGCTGGGCCTGCGTTATGCCCCGCAATGGCAAGGGGCATTGGCCTTTTTACCGGCCTGGGGCATGTTCCTGGTATTGCTGGTGGCGGACGATATGACGCAATACTGGTGGCACCGCATCTCGCATTCTCCGTTGCTGTGGCCGCTGCACCGCGCCCATCATTCCGCCGGCTATATGAGCGTACGTGTGGTGTATAGAAACAATTTCTTTTACTACGCAATGATGCCCGGCTTGTGGATATCCGCCGTGCTGATTTACATGGGTTTCGGCAATGTGTATATCGTCTATGTCGTGCTGAAGATGCTGGTCATCATAGGCGCGCATAGTGCGGTGCGTTGGGACGAGCCGCTGTACAAGATACGCGCGCTGCATCCGTTGATGTGGGTAGTGGAACGCACCATTTCCACGCCGGCCACGCACTATGCGCATCACGCCATCACCAATGAAGACGGCATAGGCCACTACAAGGGCAATTTCGGCAATTTTCTGTTTCTGTGGGATGTACTGTTCGGCACCGCGCTGATCACGCGCCGCTACCCTTCCGTCGTCGGCTTGCAGGACGATATCAGCTACGGCAAGGAGGCCTGGTCGGCTGAGGTATTTTTCCCGGTGTTTAAATCAACGCGTTCACACTCTGCGCTGGGCAAAGAAAGAATTATTGTGGAGTAAGGCACACGGTAAGGGGCAAGCGAAATGCCCCCCTCGCAAGACTGCCTTAGTGGAAACGGTAACTCACCGCCAGCACGCCAGAATCAACAGAATGGCGCCCCACCAGCGGGCTGCGGCTGATTTCGCTATCCAGCCAGGTCCTGCGCAAATTGGCATTCACATACCAGTTGCCACCCACATTCATCTCGATAAACAACGCAGCGAATGGATTAGTGGCTCCTCTCGGTGCATAGGCAGCGACGCCGGTGCCAGCCGCCTCCACTGCACTGGTACCGTAGAAATAGCGCGTGTACGCCGCTGATTGATATTCCAGCCCCAACTGCGGGTAAAACGCGAAGCGTCCGCTATCGATTTCCGCTGCATACATCAGGTTCAACAGGTTGCCCTTGGATTTATTCACGTCACGGTAGACATTGAAAAAGATCGCCCCCACCGGCGTTACCTGCAGCGTGCCAAGACCCAATGGCAAAGAGTCGCTACGCCGCCCCAGCCTGCCCTTCCCTGCGACAAGCGGCGTATAACCGTCATCGGAATAACGCGCCGCCAATTCCAGGTTACCGTAGGCAACAGGGAACGTCTTCACGCCGAAGGTGTCTATACGTGCAAACACCGGTCCGGCATCAAAATTGGCATAGGGTATGGCGGTCTTGTCATGCGACTTGCCGTTGCCGACAACAGCGGGAGCGCTGAAGCCCACGCCTATGTCACCCGCCAACCAGGAAGTACTGGCGGCAGCGTTGGCATTGTTAGCATTATTGCCGGCGTCGCCTTCTGCGGCATGGCTGGATATAGCCAGTAAGCCAAGGCAAAGCGTGAAGCAATTGGCAAGTGTTGAAGTTTTAAGTCGCATCTGGAGTCGGGTAAATTGTTATTCTTTGTTACGGCAAGCAATAAGAACGGCGATTGTAGCCTAAGATAGCCCCTGAAAGTTGTTAGTTTCACTACTTTTAGCTTGTGGCAGACTTGCATTCAGACTACACTCCGGGTTAATGCGATAAAGCATTTTTTTGTATAGAATAGCCGACCAATTAAAAAAACGAATGATGGTCGGGCGCCTGCTACAACTGGTCATACGACCAATAATGACGGCGTGAACGAAGAAGGATTAAGGGAATGAAGACTATAGAATTGCCTGGCGGACCGCATGCGGTTTTGGCGCTGCATGGCTTGCTGGGCAATCCACTGGAAATGCAGTTTGTCGGCAAGAAGCTGCAACGCGCCGGTTACACGGTCGTCATTCCGCTGATCCCGGGTTATGGCTACTCCAGCGGACAGAGCCAATCTTACCGCACTACCCGCAGCGAAGATTGGTACGCTGAAGTCCTGCGCATTTTCGACGAACTCAAGAAGACCCATGAGACGGTATCCGTCACCGGCCTGTGCATAGGCGCGGTACTGGGTCTGCGCCTGGCGATGGACCGTGGCGACGAGATTGCCGCGCTGTCGCTGCTGGCGACCACGCTGGCCTATGACGGCTGGAGCATCCCCAAATACAGCTTCCTGCTGCCACTGGCCTATTACACGCCGGCACGCTATCTGTATTCCTATCAGGAGCGTTACCCTTACGGCCTGAAGAATGAAAACCTTCGCGCCTGGATTGCCAGGGAGATGAAGGTAACCAGCTCCTCTGCAGCCGGTGCATCGAAGTTATCGGCAGAAGGCATCTTCCAGGCCCACCGGCTAATCAAGCAAGTGCGGCGCGGGCTGGAGAAAGTACGTACGCCTGCGCTGATCATCCATGCGGAAGAAGACGACGTCGCTACGCCGAAAAGCGCCGACCTGGTCGAACAACGCATTTCTTCCGTGGTAAAGAAAAAGATCATCCTGCATGACAGCTACCACATCATTACCCTGGACAACGAGAAAGAAAAAGTCGCGGCCGAAACTGTCGATTTCTTCTATCAACATACTCAGGCACTGGCTCCCGGCTTGAAATCCGCTTAGCCCTTTTTTCTTTATTATTGTTAGTTAAACTCATGACTTCTTTTCCCGTTGTTGCCAAATTACTGGCCAAAAGCCTCGATATCTCCATCGACACCATTCAGCCTGAAACCAAACTGGAAGCGCTGGGCGCAGACTCCCTGTCCGTGATTGAACTGATCTTCGATCTGGAAGATGAATTCGGCGTCAAACTCGGCGATGAACGCCCTGACCTGTCCACCGTGCAAGACATTGCCGACTATATAGACCGCTACGTAAGTCCAAAAGACGTCGCTGTATGACATTGGAACGCGTTGTCATTACCGGCCTGGGCGCAGTGTCTGCGCTCGGCTGCGGTGCCGACACCAATTTTGAGCAAGCACTGGAAGGCCATTCCGGAATCGATTTCCTGACGCTGCCGTCTGAACGCCAGCGGCCGGCCACGGTTGCGGCACAGATCAGGTTTCCTTTGCCGGATCTGATCAAACGGGCGGAACTGCCCTTGTTTGACCGCTTTGCCCAATTGGGCTGGACTGCAGCGCACGAAGCCTTGCAGCAATCCGGACTGTCCACAGGTACTGATACCGGCCTGCTGGAAAATAGCGGCGTGTTCTGGGGCACCGGCATGGGCGGTGCAGGCACGCTGGAAGCCGGCTATGTGGACCTGTTTGTCGAGGGCAAGGACCGCGTCCGCCCTATGTCCATCGTCGCCAGCATGAACAATGCCGCAGCGGCGCAAATTGCAATGCGCTGCGGCTTTGGCGGTACCGTCAATAACTACAGCAGCGCCTGCGTCTCTTCCGCGCAAGCCATAGGCGAAGCCTACCGCCACATCCGCCACGGCTATGCCGAGCGCGTATTGGCCGGCGGTTCGGAAGCACTGCTCACGTATGGCGTCGTCAGCGCCTGGGACGCCTTGCGCGTACTGGCACCTGCGGATGCAGAACATCCGGAACGCTCGTGCCGTCCCTTTTCCGGCAACCGCAGCGGACTGGTGCTGGGTGAAGGCGGCGCGGCTGTGATGCTGGAATCGCTGTCATCAGCCAAGTCACGCGGTGCCACTATCCTGGCGGAACTAGTAGGCTACGGCACCAGCAACGACGCCGTGCATATCACCAAGCCGGATCCTGCCGGCCAGGGCCGTGCGATGCGCATGGCTTTGGCAGACGCAAAACTCTCCGCTACCGGCATAGACTACATCAATGCCCACGGCGCAGGCACACCCGCCGGCGATCTGGCGGAGACCGAATCGATCAAGCAGGTATTTGGCGACAGCGCACACAAACTGATGGTCAGCTCCACCAAATCCATGCACGGCCACACGCTGGGTGCGGCAGGCGCGCTGGAGTTTGTGATGACGGTGCAAACGCTGCGCAACAAGGCTGTACCGCCAACGGCCTTCCTGGATCATGCCGACCCGGCATGCGACCTTGACTACGTGCCGCTGCATGCGCGCCGCAATCAAGAGATCCGCGCAGCGATGTCCAATTCCTTTGCCTTCGGCGGCAGCAATGTGGCACTGATCGTGCAGGGTTTTACGGAAGACTAAGCCGGCCGGCATTTGCTGACCGAAATCAGCGGACTAAAATACGAAGGGCGCAATGTTTAAACATTGCGCCCTTTTCAGTTGGTAACTGCCCTTGTCATTGACCTTAACGTGCAGCCGCCCTGTTGAATGCCTCGTCCCGCTCCCTCGCCCTGCGCTCTGCCACGGCCTGTTGCTGCTGACTCTTGGTGAGCGGCGTATTTTCGCTCCTGATTCTGGCAATCACATTGGGGTTGCTACAATGCACGCCGCGATTGGCTTCGCAGGCGGCAATAATATTTTTGTCGCTCTGCTTTTTTTGATTTGCCATCGCATCGCGCGAGTATGCCGGGTTCCAGCTACCTCGCTGGGCGCTTTCTTTCGCATTACGTTCCAACTGGCGCTGCTTGAATTCCTGATTTTCCTTTTCCCAGTCCCTCTCTACCGGAGGTGAATCGCTAGGCGCAGGGGTCTCGATTTTGGTCAACTGCTGCGACTTGACGGATTTGGCGCACGGCGCTCCTGAGTAGGAAACCGTACCGCTTTGATCTGTACATTTGTAGACCTGCGCAAAAGCCAGGCCAGGCAAAAAGACCAATGGGACAAACAAGAAACGGTAAGGCCTGCGCATAGTCGGTCCTGTAAAAAATTAGAGCGAAGGATGAATCCTCCGTCCGCCAATTCTATCACCGCGAGTTTGCCCTCCGCTACATTTCTATACTGAACGCCCCAGATACTGCGCCAGCGCAATCACAATAGGCAGCACCAGTTCGGGCAGCAGATAGGCAGCCACACAGCAGCAGGCTTAGGCAGGCCTACTTTGCTGATGGACAGTAGGCGTCCCAGTCCGCCCAAAAAAATACCCAGAGCCAGCAGATAAATCAGAAATCCCTGCTGACGTACGGTAAAAGCCGCCCACAGGCAAATGATCCCGGTGGCCAGATAGACGCCTGCCATAAAGCGATGTACGTTATCAAGACGGGGCGAGGTATCGGGCTGGCCCAGGTACATTTGCAGCGAGCCGCCGAAGATGGCGATCGCCGCCACCAGAAACAAACAAATTTGTACAGTGGCCTGGCTAACGGTGAGGGGAATTTCTGGTGGCATGATTCGTCTTTCTGAGGAAAGGAGCCTGCTTCTTGTTCCGATAAAACCATTTCATGCCAGCCGATGCCATTTGCTAAGGCTCACACTGATAAGGAAGCATGACATGAACTTAAGCAAAATACAATTTTAGGCGGAATCGGGCTTTTTACGAAGCATATTGCGCAAGACAGTTGGGCAAGACAGGATGCGTGGCGCGATGTTGCCGTACATTGTCGTTCACGCCACTTCAATTTGCGGCCCGTCTTTCCGATAATGGAAGCTCTTCAACAGGAAAAGGAAGCATGCCATGTCGTTCGTTACCGCCATCTCTGCCGCTGATAGTGCCGCCGCTTTAGCCCATTTTGAATCACTGATGACTTTTGAAACCGATTGCTGGGATGTGCATGATGCGCTGTCGAATGCGCCGCACGATTTTGTGTTGCTGGACGTACGCAGCACTGCGATGTATGAGAAAGGCCACATCAACGGTGCAGTGAGTCTGCCGCATGGCAAGATCATCGCGTCCAAGCTGGCGCACTATCCTGCAGATACCCTGTTTGTTACGTATTGCGCCGGGCCACACTGCAATGGCGCGATGCGCGGTGCGATAAGGCTGGCAAAACTGGGGAGGCCGGTAAAAACCATGCCGGGCGGAGTTACCGGCTGGCTGGATGAGGGCTTTCGCCTCGAAGCCGGTGCAGGCACCGAGGCTGCCTGAGATAAGCGTATCTGGATACAAGGCGCGCACGGCGCGCGCCTCAAATGCAAGTCCCCTGCTGCAAGGATGCGTGAACCGGCAATTTCGCGCTTGATAAGCGGCGCAATTTTCGCTCAGTGCCTACTCAGTGCCTACTCAGTGCCCACTCAGTGCCCATTAAATACGAAAGGCACGATATCGGCAAGAATATGCGCAAACACCGCCGGCCATAAACGCCCAGTGCGGAAATAAAAAATGCCGACGATGAGGCCGTACACGGCCACCGACAAGACGCCGACCGGCCCTTGATACAGGTGGTAGGACAGCCTTACAAGAACGCTGATGCCGACAGCAAAAGACGGGTTACTCAGCGTGAAGCCTTGCTGCAGATAACCCAGCAGAAACAACTCCTCATACAGGCCGTTTACCATCGCCACTGCAATAATATAGGCGAGCGATGGAGAAGACTCCGCCATGATCTGGGCAATTGGCTGCGCGGGCTGGCCGGTAGCAAATGCAGCGGCGATAAAACCGCTGCCCACTGTCGCAATCAGATACAGCACTCCTCCTGCCACACATCCCTTCCAGTCGGGCACAGGCCACAACTTGGCCAAAGAGTAGCCTCGCATGTTTAGTACCAGTAAGGCCAATGCACCAAGCGCCAGTTCGATGATGATAGTCCACATGAAGGAGTCGTCGGAAAACCCGCTGACGCTACCGGAGTTTACCCCGATGGAGTCGGCTGCCATGCTGAACGCAGCGAGGGAGTCGGCGATGAACCACCCAAAGCAGAGCGCAACTATGCCGAAGGCTTCCAAAGGTGTAGCGGATACGGCTTGAGTTTGCTTCATCAGATAGGCGTAGGCAAAATTAGCGTTCACCCGCTACCCAGCCGGCAGGCAGGTCCAGGCAACCCAGTCAAAATAAGGATTTGCCACTATAGCAAGATGTTGCTCACGAGGCACGTTTTTTCATGGGCTTGTTGCAATACCGCCAAGGCGGGTGCCTGGTTTCATCTGATAGGTAATTGCCTTTGGAAATCAATGCCGTTTAGGAAGGCATACAGGCATATAAGGAACGGGATGCCGGTTAAAGCCTAGACGAGCATGCCTGTGAGGAAGAGGCAGAAAGTATGAGGTTTGGTGGGCGAGGCGCAGGGCAGGAGCTACGCTGAACTCATCAGGTATGAGCCCCAAAAATTACTGCACAATAGTGGGCCGCACCAGCCTTTTGTCTGGCGGAAAAGGGTCACAGTCATTTTTCTTGCTGACGTCCGGCGTCAACGAAGGAGAAAAACAGGCTTTCTGCTTATTCACCCGAGATTGGATACGGCTCTTGTTTCCATTGGCAGGACTAAGTGCCTGGTTGCTCAACACCTGATTGGGTGGCTTGGGCAACTTCGCCGCATTGTCATTGTGCAGCGGATCAATCACCGGAGATGGCACGGCATTGCTTGCTGGCGTCTGCGCCTGCGTGGCGCCGAACATCATCATGCAACCCAGTGTAAAGAAAAATCGCGGAGTATACATATAGGCTCCCTTGGTTGGTCATCTATTTCTTACCTCTGTTTGCTATCTCATTTTGCGATGCCTGTTTTTCAGACTTGCTGAAGAAACGATCGTCAAGGCCATCATTGGCAGCCCGAGCAGCGTCACTGCGCTGATCGCCTTTATGGCTTTGCTGCTCGCTTTTCAAATGCTGTTCATGCAAATCTTCGGCCGCAGTGGTTTGCTTGCCGTCTTGTTTTTCATTTTTCATTTCAGATTGCTTGTTCATGGTGATCTCCTTTATCTCTCAGACTTAGGTGGATTGGTTGGACGAACCTGCTCTATCGCATCCGGTGCCTTGCCGCCCTGGTTGAGCAGCGAAACCGGGATATGCCATCAATACATGGTGCAACAAGAAAGAATCGCAGCCTATCGGAACAGTCCTATAAGCTTGTGGGAGAGCGGACCATTCACATTCCTGACGGCATCGCAATAGAGTGTGCGTAGTGTGTCTAGCGTGTGGACTTACCCCGCACTTTGCCCATCCTGCGTGCCGGCTTTCGGCAAGCCGACCTCACCCTGTTTGATGCAAGAGTGCCCGTGATCTATTCCAGCCTGCATCGCCTCTTCGCTGGTATCGAATACCGTTCTCAGCTTGTGCCGTATCGCTGGCACCAGCTCACGCGCATGATCTATCTTTCTTTCAAACAGCACAGAAACTTCCCATAGCCCGTCTTCACGCCCGCTCACCATGGGAGTAAACAAGTAGGCGTCGTCTTCAAAGAAAATAAATTTAGACATATCCAGCTCTCAGTTCTGCAACAGATCAGTTCAACACAGCATATCTTTTACCAGTGTGCATGATCGTCGATATGAGATACGCCGTCGGTTCGCTAGCACGCTTACTCGTTCCTACTACGACAGATAGAAAGATTGCTGTAAAGCCCTTAATTTCCGTCAGCCAATGCGCCAGTGGCACGGTTTTCCGGGCAAACGCCAGACTTCATCTATTCCTACAAAATGATGAACTGCCATCCTACACAGGTCGAAAAATGCCGGTGCTAGCATTAGCGACGAGACAATATTTATCGCTGCTGGACACTGCCGGACCAAAAACGCAAATCCAGCTCACAACAATCAACGAGGCGTCCCCCGCAGCCGATCTTCATATCAGGCGCATTTGAGCTGGGTGCTTCCACTTTCCAGGTAGCATGATTATGTACGCATTAAGAATGATTGCAGAGAAGATGTCGGCACTGATCCCCTCGGATTCGCCACCAAAATCCAAAAAACTCTCGGGCACCCTTCCGCGGTCGCAGTGGCCGGAAACGGTGGGAGAAACGGTGGAAGACTTGCTATCGCGCTTGTCGCCGCAAGACAAGGAAATGATCAGGGCAACCCGTAGGGAAGACCTGATCCTGTTCCGGCGCGGACTGGGCCGCAGCATCAGCAAGCACTATGGATTAAATCAGGGAAACAGAAGATTGTTCATGGCAGCCTGCGGCAGGCGCTGTAATCCCGCCGATGCCGCGTTCAGGATTATTGAGTCTTTGTGGCTGAGGCTGCGCGGCAACTAAGGCGACACTGTCCAAGCAGAATTTTCACACTTCTGCAGGGGCACTGGCAGTAAAGCGATTCGGCTCTACCGGATCCTGCACACACCAGACAACCATGATGATGAAGCCAATCAGCGGAATCAATTCTATCAACTGCCACCAGCCGCTGCGGTTGGTGTCATGCAGGCGTCTGGTAGCAACTGCGAGGGATGGCAACAGGACGGCAATCGCAAACAGGTTGGCCAGTCTTTCGTCAACAATGCTTGCAGCAGCAGAAGCGAGGAACACAAAGAGCATCCACCACCAGTATTCAGATTTGGATGCCCTGCCATTGAAGTCGGCGTACTTGGTGAAGCAAGTGTTAATAGATTGATCGAAGTTCACTGTCGTTCCCTATCCGTATTAATTGTTTTATTAGGCCGCCTGCGGTTCAGGCTCCTGCTTTGGATCGCCGCCGTATTTATTGTCCGCCGCATTGCCATTGCTTGCCAGAAAGACGATGAATATAATCGCACCGATAAAAGGTATCAGGCAGATCAGTATCCACCAGCCGCTGCGGCCAGTGTCGTGCAGGCGACGTACCGTCACAGCCAGACCGGGTATCAGCGTTGCGAGCCCATATAATCCGCCCAGCAAGCCGACACCGGAATGTGCACTGTAGGTGCCGGTAATCTTGTCGATAATCAGCAACACAATACTGGCGATGAGACTGAACAGAAAGAACATCCAGTATTCCTTGCGTCTTGCCCTGCCGGTGAACTCTGCATACTTTTTTAATACGGCGAGATACCAATTCATGTTTTGCTCTTTTTAGTGGTTGATCGGATTTCGGCAGATGCGCCTGCTACCACCTTGGCCATTGCATAGTGTAAGTAGAGGATGGCAAATTGTCTATGCAAATTACCATCAAAATTCACGATGAGAATATCAATGACCGGCGCTGCTCACGCCAGCGCCAGGAAAGCATTCCAGTATCGGCGCGCCTGCACCTGATAGTCGCGCATTGCCGCGGTCAGTTCATGCCGCTCCTGCGAGGGCATCATCTCCGCCGGCAATAGCGGATCGAGGATGATATGGCGTATCACCTCACGCCCAACCAGCAAGGATTCGCGCGCAGCCTGGCCGTCAGACAGCCGTGCCAGGCCCTTGCTGCTACGCGCGATCAGTTCCAGCAAGGCGCGGTACAGCAAACGCATTTCAGCGGCATCCCACAGGCTGCGGACGATGTCACCTTCCTTTGCTTCCAGCTGGGCAATTTCAAACAGCAGTGCGCTTTCCATCAAGCCTAGCGCCTGCATTTCCGTCCTGACGCTCTCCAGTCCCCCTTTCAGGTTATCCGGCCTGACGTACAGATACTTGCGTAGCGGGCGGAATCCGCGCAGCGCCATCGCTTTTTCATGGCGACGCCAGGCGGTCTTGTCGGCAAGCGCCAGCGCATCCACATGGATACCCAGCCACTGCCCTTTCCATGCGCGCGCGCGGTTTTCCTTGTGCAGCCAGTCGTCCACATCGCGAAACAGCGTATTACCGCCGGGATTGAGCTGGTAATTGCCGCGGCCCGTCTTGCTGATTTTTTCTTGCTGCACCAGCCGTGTCAGCGCCACCCGCATGCCCTGGCTGCTGATGCCGAACAATTCTGCAGCCTTGCACAGCGACTGCACCGGCAACTGGTGTCCGGTGTGCGCGGACAGCAAATCCAGCACAACATCGCTGCTGCTGGGGATTTCAAGCTGGTCGAGTGTGATTTTTTTTATTTTCAAGGCGCATCCAATCTTCAGTTGGTGCAAGCATGCCCTTAGCCGGGCTAAATTTCAATAGGGGAAATCCGCCGCCAACAATCAAATATTACCAATATTGTTCGATATTGATATTTAATGTAATATAAATCCAAATTCCTCGCGGTATATCGTCCATCTTAAGGAGCAGGCCATGCAGTTTATTGAGACTCACATTGACGGGCCGGTATACACGATCGTCATCAATCGCCCGCAAAAGCGCAATGCCGTAGACAAACAGGTAGCAGCAGAACTGCGGCAGGCTTTTTTGCAACTGGAATCCGACGATGCCTTGCGTGTGGGCGTGCTGTGCGGCGCAGGCGGCACCTTCTGCGCCGGGGCAGACCTGAGCGCCGTCGGCGACCCGCAGCGCTCCAACGAGGTAGAACCTGACGGCGGCGGCATGGGCCCAATGGGGCCTACCCGCATGGCGCTGAAAAAACCGCTGGTTGCCGCCATCAACGGCCATGCCGTCGCCGGCGGGCTGGAACTGGCCTTGCTGGCCGACATGCGGGTAGCGGATGAAGATGCCATCCTCGGCGTATTCTGCCGCCGCTGGGGTGTACCCTTGATAGATGGCGGCACCATACGCCTGCCGCGCATCGTCGGCATGGGGCGGGCGCTGGACATGATCTTGACTGGCAGGCCGGTGGGCGCGGCAGAGGCGCTAGGCATGGGGCTGGTGAACCGCGTTGTGTCCCAGGGTGGAGCCCGCGCAGCCGCAGAACAACTGGCGCGCGAAATCGCCGTCTTCCCGCAGCAATGCATGCTGGCCGACCGTGAATCCGCCTATCGCCAGTGGGACTTGCCTCTTCACCAGGCCCTGCAACAGGAAGGCAAGTATGGCGCACGTATTGTGCTGGAAGAAGGTGTCGCCGGTGCGGCACGTTTTGTCAGCGGTGCGGGCAGGCACGGAAGCTTCAACAAATAAAACAATAATCACAAGCCAATCATGGACGGAGACAATATGGGACCGACTTATCTTGATCTGATACGCCAGGGCGCACTCACCTACAAGGACAGGATAGCCCTGGTCTTCGCCGAGCAGCAATTGAGCTTTGCGCAGGTGGATGCACTCAGCAGCCAGTTGGCGCACGCCTTGGCCCAATTGGGAGCAGCTCCCGGCACCCGCGTTGCACTGCTGGTCAATAATGGCCTGTATAGCGTACCCATTGACTTTGCCTGCGTCAAAGCGGGCATCAACCGGGTACCGCTCAATGCCCGCCTGTCGCTGGACGAGCATATCCGCATGCTGGGCGACATAGGCTGCACGATGCTGGTCTTCGGTGCCGACCTGGCAGAGCGCGCTGCTGCCTTGCAGGCGGCAATACCGGCCCTGCAATGTCACGGCCTCGGCGCCAAAGCCGGCGGCGGCGCAGACTTGCTGGAGCTGGCAACTAAACAACCAGAAACCGGACCGAATATCCAGGTGCAAGCCAGCGATGTGGTCATCACGCTGTACACCTCCGGCACTACCGGCACGCTGAAGGCTGCCCAGCACACGCAGGCATCGTACGCCGGTATCTGCCGCAATGTGCTGCTGAACATGATCGCCGTCACGCAGGATGACGTGATGCTGCATGCCGCATCGCTGGTCCACGCCAGCGGCGTATTTGTATTGCCGTTCTGGCTGCGCGGCGCCAAGACAGTGATACTGCCCGGCTTTGAACCCGCCGCCTACCTGTGCGCGCTGACCGAGCACCGCATCACAGCGATTAACCTGGTGCCTACCATGCTGCAAATGCTGCTGGATGCGCCGGGCTTTGCCTCCACTGATGTATCAGCATTGCGCCAGGTAATCTACGGCGCTTCGCCGATGCCGCGCGCCGTCATCAACAAGGCGATGCAACACTGGGGACAGCATCGCTTCTGGCAATATTACGGCCAGACCGAGGTGCCATTGTGTATCGCCGTGCTGCGGCCGGAAGACCATACCGAAGAATTTCTTGGCGCCTGCGGACGCCCCGCGCTGGACGTGGAAATACGCCTGCTCGACAGCGAAGGCAAGGAAGCTGCGCCCGGCACTCCCGGCGAAATCGTCGTGCGTGCGCCTTCAGCCGTGGCGGGCTATTACAACGCAGCGGAGCTGAATGCAGAAACCTTTACCAGCGACGGCTGGGTGCATACACGCGACATCGGCGTCTTTGACAGCCGCGGCTACCTGCACATCAAGGACCGCACCTCCGACATGATCATCACCGGTGGCTATAACGTCTACCCGCGCGAAGTGGAAGACGCGCTCAGCCTGCACCCGGCAGTCAAGGAATGCGCGGTGGTCGGCACGCCGGATGAAAAATGGGTAGAGATTGTCACCGCTGTTGTGGTCCTGCGCGAAGGGCATGCCGCCGATGAAGCCGAGCTGAGCGACTGGGTGGCAAAAAGCCTGGCATCGTACAAGAAGCCAAAGCGCGTGCTGTTCGCAGCGGATATACCAAAGACGGCAGTAGGCAAGCTGAATCGCAAGCAGTTGCGGGACAAGCTGAGGACTTAGAGATGTCCGTCTGATTTCAGCTTTTCAAAAACCTCCCGATGCCGGTTGTGAAAAAAATCCGCGCATCGGGAAAGAGCCAGCTAACAAGCCGCCAAGCCAAATAGCGCGGCGGCTTTAGCAGGGACGCGGAAAACCGAAGCTTTACTCAATATTAACCGCGCGCACGGACAAGGGACGGACAGCCCACGCCGCGCTAGCCCACAGGATGAGTCCGGCACCGAGGCAGCCAAGCGGGCTGGACGGTCCTGCCGCAGTGGCGAATGGGTAAGCAACTGCGACCAGCATCAAGGCCGCGCCAGTCAGGTAATGCGGAAGATTGTTGAATACCTGCGCAAGCGGCAGGAAATGCAGGCCGACGATGAAAATCGCCGCGGGAATGACCCAGGCCGATAAGCCCATATTGATCAGCACATTGCTGGAAATGAAGATCAGTATCCACTGCCCCGCATTGACGAAATTGAAGATGCGCGATGCGCGTTTGCGTTCCGGCGTTTCCGACTCAGCGGCCAGCGCTGCACGATTTTTCCTGTATTGCAGCCAGGCGAACAGAAATAAACCCAGGGACACAGTGGCGATCAGGGCCAGCGGCACAGCTTGCACGCCAAATGTGGCATTGCTCCACAAGACCAGCCAGGCGCCGCCAAAAATGGAAAAAAACATGGCGCCGACTGCGCGGCCGGCGCGAGCGGCAGAAAGGGATGAAGCAGGCGAATCCATTGATGCGGACGAAGCAGTATGCATGAAACACTTCCGATGAAGAGCGGCCAACCTATGCGGCCCGATGGTAAGACCGAATCTAGTCTGGAGCAAGCAGGCACCATTGCCTATATTGCAATATACGGAGTGTAAGGAGAGTCTTGGTTTTTGTCCATTGGATGATGGCAGAATGCAACAAGCTCTCAGGCTTACATAAATGGTAGCAGGCGACTTCGGCTGAGACGAATAGACCAAGTACGATACCTCGGCACCACCTCGCCTTCGTCTTGCGATTGGTAATTTTCATTGCAGGGAAACTTTTGTACTCGCTCTCAGGTCCTAAGCTCCTAGCGGATATGCAAACGAAGCTAGGGCAATTTCCAGGAAATTTTGTCGCACACCACCCACTCGGTAACGGGTGTTTACTCTGAAAAATCTAGCTCGACATATCCCCTACGCAATATTTTCATCTGCTACAATTAATAATATAACAATGCAGATAAGCGCCGTTCCTTTAACAACCATATTGACGGCTCTTTCCGCCATTTGTTGTTCGTTATTGTTGATTGACTTGTATTCCCATCCATGCAGCACCTTCAGGAGTAAGAGTATGACCATGTTTGTCCGGCGTAATACCATTCTGGCGGCATCCCTCGCCTTGATCTCTTTTGGCGCAGTCGCCCAAGACGCGGCCCCTGCCAAAGAAAAACCAGCCGCCACCGCGGCCAAACCGTCCGGCAAGATGGACATTGCCATTCCCGATATTCCTTACACCAAGTTCGTGCTGAAAAACGGACTGACAGTGCTGGTGCATGAAGACCACAAGACGCCTGTCGTAGCTGTCAATACCTGGTATCACGTCGGTTCCAAGAACGAAAAACCCGGCAAGACTGGCTTTGCGCATTTGTTTGAGCATCTGATGTTCAGCGGCAGCGACAACTTCAACCATACCTACATCAATGCAATGGAGCGCATAGGCGCGACCAACCTGAACGGCACCACCAACAACGACCGCACCAATTATTTTGAAAACGTGCCGACCTCGATGCTGGATTACACGCTGTTTGCCGAGAGCGACCGCATGGGCCACCTGCTGGGCGTGCTGGATCAGAAGAAGCTGGACCTGCAGCGCGGCGTGGTACAAAACGAAAAACGCCAGGGCGAGAATCAACCCTATGGCGTGGCGGAACAACTGCTGGTGGAAAATACCTATCCGGTAGGCCACCCGTATTCCTGGACCGTGATCGGCTCCATGAAGGATCTGGACGCCGCCTCGATGGAAGACGTGCGCGACTGGTTCAAGACCAACTACGGCCCCAACAATGTCACCCTGGTGCTGGCCGGCGACATCACGCCGGAAGTGGCACGCCAGAAGGTAGAGAAATACTACGGTGATATCCCTGCCGGCCCACCGCTGGCCAAGCATGAAACCTGGATTGCAAAACGTACCGGAACCCACCGCGGCACCGTGCAAGACCGTGTACCGCAAGCACGCCTGTACCGCGTATGGAATACGCCTGGCGCCTACACCAGGGACCAGGCTTTGCTGGACCTGGCCGCGCATATCCTCGGCGGCGGAAAAACCTCGCGCCTGTATAAGCGCCTGGTCTATCAAGACCAGATTGCCACCAGCGCCACGGCCGGCAGCGACGGCAATGAAATCGGCGGCCAGTTTGACCTGACGCTGACAGCACGCCCTGGCGGCGATCTGGGCAAGGTAGAGAAAACAGCCGACCAGGAACTGCAAAAATTCCTGAAAGGCGGCGTCAGCGAGCAAGAGCTGCAACTGGCGCAGACAGCCATACTCTCCCGCTATGTGCGCATCGTGGAACGCATCGGCGGCTTTGGCGGCAAGAGCGACCTGCTCGCTTCCTGCACGACTTACACCGGCAATCCCGATTGCTACAAGGATTACCTGAAGTGGATCAAGGAAGCCAAGCCGGCTGACATCAAGAAAGTGGCCAACGAGTGGCTGAGCGACGGCGACTATGTGTTATCCGTAACACCTTACCCAACCACGCTGACAGCCGATGCCAAGCAGGACCGCAGCAAGGAACCTCCTCTGGGCCAACCGGAATCGCTGAACCTGCCGCCTATGCAAAAGGCAACCCTGTCCAATGGCCTGAAAGTGGTTCTGGCAGAGCGCCATACTGCGCCCGTGGTCAACTTCTCCATGATCGTGGATAGCGGTTATGCATCTGACTCGGCAAACCTGCCGGGCCTGGCCAGCCTTTCTTCCCGCATGCTGGAAGAAGGCACGCCGACACGCGGCTCGCTCAAAATCAGCGAAGACCTGGAAGCACTGGGCGCCAATTTCAACGCCAGCACCAATCTTGACAGCGCCATCGTCAACCTGAACGTGCTGAAGGCAACCATGCCTAAGGGTTTGGATATCTACTCTGATATCCTGCTGCACCCGGCCTTCCCGGAAAAAGATTTCGAACGTCTGAAAAAAGACCGCCTGGCTGCCATCCAGCGCGAGAAATCCACACCGCAATTGATGGCGCTGCGCGTGATACCAGAACTGCTGTATGGCCAAGGCCATGCTTATTCCGTGCCTTTCACCGGTTCCGGCAACGAGGTGGCTGTCAACAAGATGAAGCGTGAAGACCTGGTGAAATACCATAGCACCTGGTACAAACCCAATAACGCCACATTGCTGATCGTCGGCGATACCACTATGGCGGAGATCACACCTTTGCTGGAAAAATCTTTCGGCGGCTGGAAGGCAGGCGACGTGCCGAAGAAAAATGTGGCCGAAGTCAAACAACCGGAAAAAACCGTGGTCTACCTGATAGACAGGCCGGGCGCTCTGCAAAGCATCATCGCAGGCACCCAGTTGGCGCCTACGCTCAGCAATCCCGATGCTGTCCCACTGCAAATCGTGAACAACATCTTCGGCGGCACCTTCAGCTCGCGCATCAACATGAACCTGCGTGAAGACAAGCACTGGTCTTATGGCGTATCGGCCAGGATGTATCCTGCCGCCAGCCAGCGCCCTTACCTCAGCTTCTCGCCGGTGCAAACCGACAAGACCAAGGAATCGCTGCAGGAACTGGTGAAGGAATATGCAAATGTAACCGGCGCCAAACCGATTACGGCTGAAGAGCTGAAAGATGCGCAAACCAACGAAACCCTGGGCTTGCCGGGCTCGTTTGAAACTGCGGGCCAGCTGAGCGGTGCTTACTCGCAAATCCTGCAATATAAGCTGCCGGAAAATTACTACAACACCTTTACAAAAACGGTGCTGTCGGTAACGCCGGAGCGTGCCAATGCGCTGGCCGCACAATACATCCTGCCGAAGCAACTGATCTGGGTTGTGGTGGGTGACATGAGCAAGGTAGAAGCCGGCATCCGCGAGCTGAACCTGGGCGAAGTGCGCAAGATCGACGCAGATGGAAAGCCTGTGAAATAACGAGCAGCAGCACAAGCAGCCTGGGCTGCCTTAGTTACTTAAGCTGGTCCAAACAAAATCCCCGCAGGAGAAATTCTGCGGGGATTTTTTGCCTTCTAGACACAATTCGCTCAACTTATGCGCTTTGTTATGCCCCCAAGAAACGGTAATTTCTGAGCGGAAAGGCGAATTGAATTTTTTGTGTAGTTTTGTGTAGTTCAATCAGATAAGCGATATCGAAATTAGCAAAAAACCAATACAATGCAGCGGGTACTGACCCCCGATAGCAAGGCCCTCTCTGAAGGAGCAAGGCATGAGCACGCTGAACATTTCTTGGTTGAAAAATACGCTGGCCAACCAGGGACAAGAATTATCACTGCTGGCGGCACTGTTGAAGGCGATGAAAGCCTTGAAGGATGATCCCGCCACGCCGTCGCAAGAGTGGTTTGAAGTACTCAATCTGCTGGTCAAGGCACTGGATAGCGGCCAAAAGCCGGGCGCCGCTATCAGCGATGGCGACTGGGCCATATTGCAGGCAGAGTGGGCCTCCTTGCGCGCTGCTTTGGGCGATCAGCTTCCTACGGCGCTGAGGCCACTGACCCTCAAACTGTCGGAACTGGCAATCGCGACGATTCCTCCGTCAAAGGCAGTGGGCCTGCTGTCTTATCCGCTGGTCTCGGCGACCACCGCCAATACAGGAGCAGCCACGCTCGCCGGCCTGGGCTTTCAGACCTCCATAGCGGCCAACGGCCAGGCGATCGCTTCAGTAGAATCGGATAGCAGGGCACCAGACTGGGCAAGCAAGATCGGCTATGTGAACCCGGATGCAGAGTGCTTCTTCCGCATCGGCCTGCAAGGCGGCTTGGGTGCCAGCGCCGGAGTCACAGCAAGTCCGGCATGGGGTAGTATAGGTATTTCGGCCAGCGCACAGGGTGCAGCCTTCCTCGACCATTGCTT
Source organism: Parundibacterium terreum (assembly GCF_014636315.1). Classification (GTDB taxonomy): domain Bacteria; phylum Pseudomonadota; class Gammaproteobacteria; order Burkholderiales; family Burkholderiaceae_D; genus Undibacterium; species Undibacterium terreum. The sequence continues at coordinate 899,109 of NZ_BMED01000001.1, forward strand.
CAATTATCCTTCCAGCCGCTATGTCGCGCAGGCCCTGCTAAACAGCCTGGAAATTCTGCCTGCCCCCGGCAAACTCTCCAGCATGCTGGAAACCTGCCAGGGCGATGATTTTGCTATTGCCAGCCTGGATGTTTCCGGCACACTCAGCCTGAAAGGCAATATCTCTGCCGGCAAGGTGCTGGCGACTTCCTTTGCCAGCCCTACTTCCGCCGCCGGCTCCATCACTGCCTCGGTCGGCCTCAGTGCATCATTGGCTGTGAGCTGGGCACTGAATGGCGACTACCATTTGACCGTACGTAAAACCGGAAAATTTGCCACTGCCAGGCTGGAACGGAAAATCAGCAAAACCTCAGGCACGACGATCGATCTTTCTGCGCAGCTCAGCATTACAGGTCTGCAGGCCGCGCTGGACCCTGTGCTGGCCCAGGTCTTTCCATCGGCCCAGCCTCTGATTGCACGCCTGGGAAAGCTGTCCGATCTGCACGGTCTGGCACGGGATACACTGGTGCAGCAACTGGGCCTTGCGGGCAACAGCGAATGGGACCAGATCGCGCAGGCATTGGTGGATATTGGCACCGGCGGCGGCAAGACAGCTATCGCCTCGCTGGCAACAGCGATCCAGGCTGAACTGGATGGTTTCGCCAATCGCTATCTGGACCAGGGCAGCGCCGAGATACAAAAAACCTCCACTGCCCTGATCACGCTCATTACCGGCAAGCTGGAAGCGGCGGATATCAAGAATGCCAATTTTTCGCAAGAGATACTGGCCAAGCTGCAAGCATTGAGCACGCGTGTAGACGATGCCGTCAAGGAGCTTGCCAATCGCATCCATACCGCCGATGCGTCCGCCGCAACGCAGATCGCACAGGCGCTGAATATTCCCGCCACCGGCATCGCCAACTTTGTCACCCAGTTGCAAGGCATCATTACCCCGGCTACCAGCGCCGTCGGTAAATGGCTGGCCTCCTATGAAGCCGCCAGGACGCGCATTGCGCAGACCGTCGCCAAGATAGAAAGCTCCAAGCTGGGCCTCGCGCTGGCCTATAGCAGCGAGCAGCAGAATGATTCTGCCGTGCTGCTGGAGGTCGCTTTCAAACAGGACACCCCTGCCTCGCAAGCCTTGTATCAGGCATTCTGGCTGGGCCAGCTTGACCGCTACCCGCAACTGCTGGAAGCCTGCAAGAGCAATGGCAGCGCAGAAGAAATCCAAAGCATCTTCAGCCAGACCCAGCAACGCAAGATCAGTTATGGATTTGAACTCAATTTCTTTGGCCTGCTGACGGCGGCAGCGAGCACCACCGAGCTGGACAAGGTCTCCGTCAGCAGCGACGGCCAGGGCCGCATCCTGGCGGCCAGCGATTCGGTCAGCCTGGCCAGCGCCGTCAGCCTGAACACGGCAAGCAGCGAAGCCTCGCTGAGCCTGAATCTGGAAATGCTGGCGATACCGGATTCCCCTCCCCCTTTCAATGCAGAATTCAAGGCCAGCGGCGACAACATCAGCCAGGACAATGTCCACCAATTCTTCCGGCTCATCGAAGATGTGGGCGCCATGACGAGCGGCATAGGCGCACGTGTAGAAAATTTCCTGTTTGCTGGCCCCTCAGGTACCGCAGCCCGCGTAGCGCAGACCCAGATAGATGGTACCTGCCTGCTGGACCTGGGCCAGTGGAACAGGCTGCTGCAATCCTCGCCGGATGCCGTCTACCAAGCCACTCACCAGTCCTGCATGAAGGCGCTGACCTCGGCCGTGCGCACCGGTGCAGAGCGCGGAGGTACAGATGGCTCGCCCGCACAATGGCTGGCAGAATGGCTGACCTACACCGGCTGGACAGAACAGAAATTCTGGGTGCAGGCATCGGCATCCCCCAGCGGCAAGGCCTGGTCCGACACGGTGCTGGGCAGCCCGGCCAGCGACCAGGATCCGTTCCCGATCAGCGACCCGCTCACGCCAAGAGCCGAGCGCGCTTCACTGCGGCGGCTGTGGGAAATAGAAAAAATCAGCGGCGGCGCCAGGAGCGCCTGGGGCGCCGTACAGGCAGAGGCAGCCTTCCTGGCGCAGTTGCCGGCAATGATACCGGCGGCACCGGATAGCCAAGTCACGATCATACGCAACCGGCTCTCCCTGTTATCAGCCTCCATACGGCAAGGCTTTGCGGTCGCGTTCCGCTATGACATCCCGGATCTGCAGCAGCCTATCAAGGTGAGCTGGCGCTTCCTGGGCCTCAGCCTGGCGCTGGCGCAGCTTGCGTCACCGGATGAGCCGTTGAAATTTATTGCAAAACTGGAAGCCGATGAGCAAGGGCAAAAAATAGGCAAGCTGTTTGTCTGAATACGGCAGAGCCGGTTCTCTTTAGCAGCCCACCAAAGAAAAATCCCCGCCTGGTCATTCCGGCGGGGATTTTTTTGATCTTATTGCTGCGATACAGACGCGATTAAAATCGACTCACGTCACACCTGGATCAGCTTGCTCCGTTTGCCAGCGTCTTGTTCTTGTCTGCCAGTGTCTTGATCAGGCCAGCCATGCCGCCTTTGGCGATTTCGCTTTCAAAATTGCCTTTGTAGGTTTCTACCAGCCATGCACCCAGGATGCTGATGTCATAGATTTTCCAGCCGCTGTCCACTTTTTCCATGCGGTAGTTCAGGCGCACGGTATCGCCGCGCGGCTGTACGACCTGGGAGCGCACTTCCACGCCATCGGTAGCACCGGCATCACCGCGCAGAGGGCTGAAAGTGATTTTCTGATCTTTCACTGAAGAGATCACGCCTGAATAGGTGTATACCAGCAAGGTACGGAATTCCTTGGTTAACTGCGCCTGCTGTTCAGGTGTCGCATCGCGCCAGGCCGGCCCTGCCGCCAGCGAAGTCATGCGTCCAAAGTCGATGTAAGGCAGGATCTTTTCTTCTACCAGCGACAGCACTTTTTTCTTGTTGCCGGCCTGGATGTCTTTGTCTGCCTTGGCAGTATCAAGCACATCGGTGCTGATGCGCTTGATCAGCGCATCCGGCGCTTCCTGCGCGGAAGCAATATTAACAAAACCGGCAATACCGGCAGCAAGCGCAAAAGCGAAGATGGTTTTAAGGATTTTCATAGTACTCCAATCGTTCAGGCAAATATTCAGGGGATTGCGCTCTATTGCCATCAGGCGCCAATTCCGGTTGCAACCGGATCTTTTCGACAACCCATAGTACGCCAGGAGTACGGATTTTTCGCAAAAAATGGAGTAACTTTTTGTTATATGCGTAACGGTGGACCTTTACTGTCAACCGTTGGCACCCCTGCTGCGTTTGTGGAAAACGCCGTGCAGGAGCGTAAAAGCCCGAATTAAGTGCTTTGACTGCCTATTTTGCTAAGGGATTTTCTCCTTAAAACCAGGACCCGTAAAGACACGGCGCGCATTTCCCCTCTCCGTCTGTAGATGCTGCCGGCGCCGTTCCGCTTTACCTTGCTCCCGCTCTGTTTTTGCCAATTCCGCCAATTTGCCAGCCAATAGTTGCCCCGCAAGGCGTTTATTGGCATGCTGGCTGCGCTCGGTTTGCACCTTGACCGACAGGCCCGTTGCAATATGAGTAGCCCGTATCGCACTATCGGTTTTGTTCACATGCTGGCCGCCGGGGCCGGACGCGCGCGTTGCCTCGTAGCGGATCTCGCTATCCGGCAGCGGTGCTAAAGGCAGATAGACCGCACAGCCAAGGAACCAGTTCTTGCGCTTGTGCCCGGGGCGATATGGGCTTTCGCATATCCATAGCAAGCTGCCGCACCAGCGCTCGGCGAACAGTCGCGCAGCGGCCCCATCGGCAACACTCTCCACGCAGAGCAATACCGAGCGCAAGGTCCCGGACACCGGGCCATCCACCTGCTCCAGAATACTGAGACTCACCCCCTCCTTGCCTGCCTCATGCTGCACTTGTCGCAGCGTTTTATATACAGCCAGGCAGCATTCTGCGGGCCCTGTATTGGCAGTGATTTGCATCCATATCATCAGCAGCACTCCCCACGGGTCTTGTAAGTCAGCACCGGTTTGCTACGGGTCAGCACGCGCACCAGGCCTGCACCCAACAGGCTGTTCAGTACGCTATCCACATTCTTATACGCTTGCGGCGCTTCTTCGTAGATCAAGGCACGGTCTTCGCAAATGACACGACTGCCCAGTATGGTTCGTTCAAGCTGGGCAGGAGTGGCGAGCTTGTACAGCCTGTCCTTGCAATCGGAGCGCTGCCACTTGCGGCCTGCACCGTGTGCCAGCGAAGCCAGGCTGGTATCTGCATGCGCATTAACAGGCTGCATCAGATAGCTATAGTCTCCGCGCGAACCGGGCAGCATTACCAGCCCCTTGTCAGCAGGGCTGGCACCCTTGCGATGTAGCCAGCCAGCCTCGCCCGCAATATCTTCCTTGCTGACCAGGTTGTGATGCACATCGAGTATCAAATCAGCGCTGCAGTGCAGCCGCCTGAAAAAGCGCATTGCAATCAGTTGGCGGTTCAAGCGTGCAAACTGCAAGGCAGCATCATGGCGGCGCAAATAGGCGGTCGCCTCATCGCTGGCGTCCCGCAAGCCTGCGTGGCCGACTGCATCGACATGCTCACGCAAGATCGCCTGCCCCAGTCCACGTGAGCCGCTATGCACCAGCAATTGCACCTGTTTCTGCTGCAATCCGGCTTGGCACACTACCTTCTCATCATGCACCTGGTCAATCACCTGCAGTTCAGCGAAATGATTGCCGCCACCTATGGTTCCCAGAGAACGCAGGTCGGCGATATCCAAGCCCGCTGCGCCCATAGCTTCTTTCAGCGCTTCCAGGCGCATGTTTAAAGCGAGGTCCAATTCCTCCAGTGCCGACCACTCCTCGGCATCAATGCCGCTATCCAGGTTACCCAGTTGCCTGTCGAGTTTATCGAGCTTTAATTTTCCGATGACAATATCGGTCTGCCACAAGCCCATGCCGCAGCCTATGTCATTGCCGACCAGCGCCGGATAAAAGCGTTCTTTTGAAAAAAATGCCGCACCGACAGGGTAACCGCGGCCCGGATGCAGATCCGGCAAGCCAACAACGCGCAGCATGCCGGGAAGTTCTGCCGTAGTCTTAAGCTGCTGTAGCGCAGCGTCTTCAAGCCACAAACGGTCTGATGCGATCACGGAGACGCGATCAGACAAATGACGAATAAAATTGCCCATGAAAGGAAATTCCTAAAACTAGAGAAAGGAATGGGCACTGAAAACGCCGGCAGCCATGGCAATAGCCGCAGTATGCGTTTAGGGAACTTTACAGAGGGACTTGCACTACAGAGCAGATGTGCGCAGGAAGCGCCACATCAAAAACTCATCGCAAGAATCGGAAAGCCAGGCCCAGGAAAGAAGTCGCGTTGTTCGCGTTACTGATACTGCGCATTGTCGTACTCCTTTCGTTCGGCTTGGTTTATAGGAAGGCCAATCTTAAATCACGCGTCACGCCCAATGCAAGAAAAGTTTAGGGCTCTTGCCCAGCCTGTCGCATTTTGGCATCTGCGCTGCTTGAATCTGATAGCCGGTGATTGAAGAATAATCGAGGCAGTCCCGGTATTTAGAAGAGGTTTTTGTCCCTGGCTACCGGCGTAAATAAGCTCTTCAGCGTATCGGCGACGGTTTTGGCGGGCAAGTTGCCAAGCTCGGTCCTGACTTTTTGCCTGCGCGCCGAACTCCACTCTGCAATCGAAATGCGTGCTTCTTCGGGGTCGATCGCCAGCACGGGCGCCACATCCGGCCTACCCGTGCTTGAATCTTCGGCGATGTTGCCAACGCTGCGCACCGCCAGTACTTTGGCCGTCGCACAATCAAACAGTATCACTTTGGCGATCACGTGCATGGCCGAGATATGGGAAGCCGGCGTATCCCTGGTATAGATGCCCGCCCCGCGCAGGCCGTGGCTGGTATTGGCAAGAAAATCCATACTGGTGCTTCGCCCAATAATCAGCAAGGCATCCAGGTTATTGCTGCGGCAATGCGCCCTGCCCGCGATCTGGATGGAACTCCATTCCGGGCTGGGTTCGCCGGGCTGATCCCAGGATTCAAGGATGTCGTTCACCGGCAAAAAGGAAGTGGGAGAATACGGCGACCTGGCCACGCTGAAATGAAAGCGGTTCTGCAACTCGGCGCCAAAAAGTTTTTCATAATGATCGTCAAGCTTCCAGTTGACGATATCAAGCTCTTCCTGCCCGCCGCCATTGATGCCAGAACTTTGCTGCACGAATGTCCGTGCTGCGACGGACACGACGGCCATGCGTTTGATCTTTAAGGTGTTACCCGGATTCAGCGAAGCCTGCTGGCTAGCACACCCGGCCAGCAGGACAGCGGCGCTGCTCATCAGCAGACAAGGAAGCAAACAGGCTAAAGATGAGAGCCGGAAGCGAGGTCGCATGAGCTGGGCTATGAAAGAAAAGCTTTACTGTGATGGAATTTACCTACCTTGTCAAACTTGCATAACTGGCGCAATGGCGGTGCTACAACGACGCGAGGGCGGCGAACGTGCAAGCATCCGCCAATACACTTCTTGTTACTGGGTGCCAGACGTTTTCAGCGCCGGCAACAAAGGCGTGATGCTGCCGTCATTGGCCAGCGGCTTTACACCTATCAGTGACATCACCATCGGGTACACATCCACATTATCAAAAGGCTTCAGCACTGTATGCGTGAACGCCGGGCCGGAAGCGATGAACAGTGCGTTCATTTCAGGTGCGGTATTGTCATAGCCGTGGGCGCCGCCATCACGCATTTTCTCCGCGCGCTCTTCATCGGGAAATATCATCCAGCCTACGTCAGCCAGGCAAAAGAATGGCGGTATGCGTGCATTATGGCCAAACTGGTAGCGCGCAGGGATATCTTCCTTGCGCCAGCACTGCATGTGCTGCTGCGGCTTCAGCAAGGCAGCTGCCAGGACAGCCTCCTTGCCGGGCTGGGCCTGTATGCCGCCGCTGGTGCCGTAAGTGATCGTACGAAAGCTGTCGGCGGGCGCAACCTGGTCCAGGCGTATCTGGCGCTGCTTGCTGATGCTGGCCATGCCGTGGTCGGATACAACGACGATATTGGCAACGATATTGCGCGCCTTCAGCCCTGCCAGCAGGCGGCCAATTGCCGCGTCCACTCGCGCGGCAGCTTCGCCTGCCTGCGGCGTATCGGGACCGAAATCGTGCCCTGCATGATCTACGTCATCAAAATACAGCGTATAAAAACCGTAATGCGATGGCGCTTTATCCATCCAGCCCAGCAAGGTATCCACACGCGTATCGGCGGGCAGCTTGCCGTCAAAAGGCAGCCATTGGCTAGGGCGCACGCCGTGGATATCTGCGTCGGTACCCGGCCAGAACAGCGTTGCGGTACGTACACCCTGCTTCTCCGCCGTTACCCATACCGGTTCGGCCTCATCCCACCAGCGCCGGTCACCTACTGCATCGCGGTCGCTGAGCTTGAAGCGTGGATTGGGAAGTATCCTCGCGTCTTCCATCGTATTGCCTATCATGCCGTGATGATCCGGCCTTAGCCCCGTCACGAGCGTGTAGTGATTGGGGAAGGTAATCGACGGAAAGGAAGGCAGCATCGCTTCGGCACGCGCGCCTGATGCTGCCAGTGCATTCAGGTTGGGAGTTACGCCGCGCGTCAGATAGTCAGGGCGAAAGCCGTCTATGGAAACCAGGATGACTGGCGGGCGGCCAGCAACCGCCTCCGCCGGAACAGGCTGCTGCGGTGCGATCTGCGCACACGCCGAAACAAAAAAAGGAACAGAAAGAACAAGCAATGCGCGCATGAGTTTGCGCGCATCAGAAACAGGAGTATGGCGAATCACGATGAAATCCTATGCAGGTGCGATAAATAGGCCGAATGATGGCTGCGGTGGCTTATGCATGGTCAATGCAGGGTCAATGCAGTCGCTGAAAAGGCGAGCAAATATATCAGGCTGGCGCCACTTATGCAAAGCCAAGAGGCTTTTTTATGCAGGGGCAGGATTGGCGTACCGGTGCCGCCGCTTTATCATCAAGCGGCAATACAAAGAAGATAGAAATGAAAGCGTACAAATAAAAATGCCCCGGCAAGCCAGGGCATTTTATGGAAGCGAGCGAGATGCGCTACTTCAGCCGCATGTCGTTCTTGACGGATTTAACGCCCTTCACGCCCTGCGTCACTTCCACAGCGCGCTTGATCGCCGCATCCGAGCTGACAAAGCCGCTCAACTGCACAACACCCTTGAAGGTTTCCACATTGATTTCGGCTGATTTGAGCATGGAATCACCCAGGATCGCAGCCTTTACTTTGGCCGTTACGGCAGTATCATCAAAATACTCTCCGGTGCCTTCGCGCGTGGCAGTGGATGCACAACCAAACAGCGATGCCAGCATCAGCGCAAAGAAAAAAGAAGTAAATATTTTGGACAATTTCATGGCAAAACTCCTTATGGGTCAGTGAAACACAATGTCGATAGAGCAGGTATAGCTGAATCAAACCGTTTGATCATTTTTATTTCTGCAGCAGATTCCGCAGCAGGCCAGGCTTCTTTGAACGAGCTGCCAATTGAATGTAGCTCTCATTCCAGATCAAGTCAAATGATGACCTATAGTAACCCCAGGCAACACTAGGCATCTGAAGGAATGCAAATTAGTCGCTTCCAAGCAACAAGCGGCAGTTTGGAACATAATAATCCGCAGGCACACGTCACGATGGTGCGATGGCAGTCTATAAAAAGAACCGGAGACTCCGACGTTGGCCTTTTCCAATCGCCTTCCCGCTCGAATAAACTGCAGCACTGCTGCGCCATTTGAAAGGACACACCATGACCACACGCCGCGATTTTCTTGCCTCCACAGGCGCCGCCGCTGTTGCCCCCTCCGTTGTCGGCATTGCCGCCGCCGGCATATCCAGCGATGTTTCCGCCAAGGAAGCTCCCGGTGGGAAATACAAAGGCCCGCATGAGATGCCGCGCAATGTGACGCTGGCTTCCATCGTCAACAAGGATGGCAGCGAAACCCTGGCCGTGAAAACCGATACCGGCCTGCTGGACGTAAAAGCGGCATCCCAATTGCTGGGCATCGCCACACCGCTTACGCTGGATGAGTTGCTGAAAGACGGCAATGCCGCCGGCCTGAACAAACTGATTGCCGCCAGCAACAGCCCAAAAGCCAAGGCCGCCTGGCTGGATGAATCCAAGATCACTTACGGCCGGCTGTTCACCCATCCCGGCAAGATCGTCTGCGTGGGCCTGAACTACAAGCGCCATGCACAGGAAGTCGGCATGCAGGAACCGCGCGTACCGCCGCTGTTTAACAAGTACAATAATTCGCTGGCGGCGCACCAATGCACGATCACGCTGCCGCCGAAAGATGTGGCCTACAAGTTCGACTATGAAACCGAATTGTTGATCGTGATCGGCAAGGCAGCACGCAACGTATCCGAAGCGGATGCGCTGAACTATGTCGCCGGCTATTGCACCTCCAACGATTTTTCCGCGCGCGACCTGCAACTGGAAACCCCGTCCGGCCAGTGGATGATAGGCAAGACGCTGGACAATTTTGCGCCTATCGGCCCCTACTTCGTGTCTGCAGACAAGGTCGGCGATCCGAACAAGCTGAAGATAGAAACCCATGTCAACGGCGAAGTACGCCAGTCATGGACTACCAGCGATTTCATTTTCAATACCCAGCAGATGGTGTCTTATATTTCCAAGCACTGGACGCTGGAACCGGGCGACATCATTTTCACCGGCACTCCGCATGGCGTGATCGCAGGCAAACCCAAGGACCAGCAAGTCTGGCTGAAGGCCGGCGATGAAATCACCAGCACGATAGAAAAGCTGGGGCAGCTCAAGTTCAAACTGGCCTAGGCGAGCGATGAACACGCCACTCAAGCTGGCAGCACGCCTGGGCGGTGTGCTGCTTGCCACATTGACCCTGCATGCAGGCGCGGCCGACCTGCGCATCTATAGCGCGGGTGCAGCCCAGTCCGCACTGAATGAAGCGGCAGCACGCTATGAACAATCTACAGGCCGCCACGTAGTCATCGAATATGCGCCGGTGGGCACACTGCTGCGAAGACTTTCCCAGGGCGCGCAGCAGGATGCCATCATCCTCTCAGCAGAAGCCATGGCCGAAGCTGAAACCAAAGGCTGGACCGTACCGGGCAGCAGCTTTGCATTGGGAATAGTTGCAGTGGGCATTGCCGTCAAAGAAGGTGCGGCAATGTCGGATATTTCCACGCCGGACACGCTAAGGCAAACCCTGCTCGCCGCCAGATCCATAGTCTATGTAGCGCCCGACAAAGGTACCAGCGGCAAGCATTTTGCAGAAGTGCTGCAGCGCATGGGTATTGCCGACCAGATGCAGGCAAAGACCATACTGGCAGAAGGCGGCTATGCGGTAGAGCCGGTGGCACGCGGCGAGGTGGAACTGGGTGTGCAGCAGATCACCGAGATACTGCCGGTAAAAGGCGCGAAGCTGGCGGGGCCCTTGCCCGCGCCCTACGGCAAGACCACCGTATATGCAGCGGCCTTGTCAGCCAATGCAAACAACCCCGATCTTGCCAGGGAGTTTTTCAACTATCTGCGCAGTGCAAGCGCACGCGCGATCTTCGTGGCCAAGGGGTTTCAACTGCCGTGACGATCAAAATTCAAGCCACATTATTTTCATTCTCAACAAATCGCTACCTCAACACTCTAGAAGATGCATTACCAACCATCAGCCTTGGGCAAATGCCAGCCCAGGAGCACGCTTGCCAGCCTCAACGCAAAGCAGGCGGTACCGCCTATCAGGGCGGAGGTCGTCATCGACAGCCCCAAGCGACGGCACGTCAGTATCAGGAAAGCGCCCAGGAAGGCGGCCGTGGCGTAGATATCAGAGTGCAGCACGGTCGGTACTCGTGCCAGCAAAATATCCTGTATCACCCCGCCACCTACGCCGGTGACCGTACCCAGCAGCATGGCGACAAAAGGCCGTATCATGTACAGCGTGGCCTTGCTGGTACCGGCAGCGGCGAACAGCGCCAAACCAGCGGCATCCAGCACGACCAGCAACATGCCCGGGATGGCCTGCACCGCATGATGAAAGATAAACGTAAGAAAGCCTGTGGCAAAAGTGAGCGCCGGATAGCGCCAGTCGCGTATCGCATTCGGCGGGGTTGCGCCTATTAGCACATCACGGATCACGCCACCGCCTAGTGCCGCCACAAAAGAGATCACCATCACACCCAGCAAATCCAGCCCGCCATGCATGGCTGTCATCGCCCCTTCTATCGCAAAGACAACGGTGCCGACCAGATCTGCAGCCAGGATCACGGATTCTATTTTTGGTTTCATATGCGTGCTTGTATGCTTATTTGTATCGATTTTCAATATGCAGCCCCGGTATTTTGATTGTGCTGGCCTGTAACTGAATTGACAAGTTTTAATTTGCCGCCTGTGTGCTTTTTGGCAGAGGGTGACGTGGGCGATTTGTTTAGCCGTTTTTATCAGCTCACACATATTCGCTATAATGCATGCATGGGATATTTTTTCAGACGAAGCAAATTACCGCTATGGATCGCTTATTTCGCGATCCTACTGAATGCGTTCGCCCCTTCGATTTCCTATGCCTTGGCCAGCAGACAGCCACCTGCCGGTCTGGGCGAGATATGCAGCACCAGCAGCAATAAGTCACTATCACTCACAGCTGCGATCGCCAAGCCTGAGTCCGGGAAATCATCACCGGACACCAAGCTGCATCATCTGGAACACTGCCCTTTATGCCTGAGCCATGCAGGCTCATTTGCGTTGCCGGTGAGTTTGCCGGGGCAATTCGCTCTTGGTATGGAAGCTGCCCAATTCCCTCCGCTGTTTTACCATTCGCCGGCACCGCTATTCTTGTGGTCGCAAGCGAATCCCCGCGCCCCGCCCTTCATCTCCTGATATTCGCTGCACACTGCCAGCTGTTTGGCGGCAGTGTACGCCTGCCTATTCCCGTCTGGCTTGGCCTGCCGTGGAACGGGGCTCCACATGTAAACACCCAATATCAGGAGGCAAATATGCCTGCAACAACTTCTACACTCAGTAACATCCGACCCACGCATCTTGCCTTCGCAAGCTCATTTCCTCGCGGGGAGCAATGATGGATCGCCGTTCTTTTATCACCGTCACTGGTCTCAGCCTGCTCACTTCAGTGACGCTGGCAGCTTGCAGCAAGCCGCAACCCAAGTTCAATGGCATAGACCTGACAGGCGCCGACTATGGCGCCGACTTCAAGCTGCACGGCTCAGACGGGCGTGAACATGCGCTGAGCGATTTCAAGGGCAAGTATGTGATGCTGTTCTTTGGCTTCACGCAATGCCCGGACGTTTGCCCTACCGCATTGGCGCGCGCAGTAGAAATTCGCAAGCTGCTCGGTGCGGATGGCGGCAAGGTACAGGTGCTGTTTGTCACCATCGATCCCGAACGCGATACGCCTGAGCTGTTGGCGCAATACATGCAGGCTTTTGATCCCAGCTTCCTGGGGCTGAACGGCACGGCAGAACAGACGGCCAAGGTGGCAGCCGACTTCAAGGTCTTTTACAAGAAAGTACCCAGCGGCAGCTCCTACACGATGGACCACACCGCCATCACTTATGTGTTCGATGCAGAAAACCGCCTGCGGCTGGCGCTCAGGCATGAACAGAGCGCTGAACAGTGCGCACAGGATTTGCGCAGCCTGATACAGACGGCCTAAAGACCAGATAAGACACAAGCTAAACACAAGGTAAAACGGCACAGCGCCGTTTAACTTTTCACCGATTGGAGATACACCATGAATTACCTGAAACAATTTTCCGCATCCGCCGCCCTGTTCCTGGCGGTGCTGGGTACCGCGCAGGCGCAAGTCAAGGTTGACAATGCATGGGTGCGTGCCACCGTGCCACAACAAAAGGCAACCGGCGCCTTCATGCAGTTAAGCTCCGCTAAGGATACGCGTCTGGTGGAAGCGAAATCTCCCGTGGCCGGCATAGTGGAAATCCACCAGATGGCCATGCAGGATAATGTGATGAAAATGCGGCAGGTAGCCTTCCTCGATATGCCGGCAGGCCAGGCGCTTGAACTCAAACCGGGCGGCTTTCACATCATGCTGATGGACCTGAAGGCCCAGGTCAAAGACGGCGACAAGGTGCCGGTTACTCTGGTATTTGAAGGCAAGGACAAGAAAAAGGAAACGCTTGAGGTCACCGCCATCGCCCGACCGCTGAATAGCAGCGCTGCCGATGCAAACTCGCACTCACACTAATTTTGCCGCTATTGCTGTTCTTGCCATAAAGGGACATAGGACAATTTGTCCTATGTCCCTGCCACTACTGCTCCCTTATACTTCATGCTTACTCTGGACAAGTGTTTTGCCTTTGCGGGGCGATATGAAATTATCCAATCTTCAAGTGATCCTGGCCTTGCTGGTGTTTGGCGCCGGCTTGATCTTTGCCGCCTATCGCTTTGCCCAGGAAATCGCATATATACCCAAGGGCGTGTCCATCTGGGATATCTGCACCTCAGACCCTCAAAAAAGCGCGGAAGCGCCCAAGGCTGCCGACCCGGCCTCGCTCCCGGCCAAATCTCCTTAGCTCTCCCACTCCCATGAATGTTGCCTTATCAATACATTCATGGCAATCTGAGTCTCATTCTGCCCTATCCTCAGGAAAGCGCCGCCATGAAGCTCAGTATCATCTGTCTTGCCCTTACCACCTTGGTGACCAGCGCCGCTCATGCGGCAGACTTGAAGCTGGCCGTTGTCTATGACGGCAGCAAGTTTGACCGCTCCTTCAGCCAGTCTGCCTCCGATGGCGTAGAGCGCTTCAAAAAAGAAACCAGGCTCCCTGTACTGGAAGCGCAAGTCAACAGCACCACGCAAAGCGAGCAAGTGTTGCGCAGCCTGGCCCGCAAGAATGTGGATATGATCGCGGTGATCAGCTTTTCCCAGGCGCAGGCGGTACAAACCGTAGCGGGCGAATACCCGAAAGTGAAGTTCGTGCTGATAGACGGTGTGGCCAAGGGCGATAATGTGAAGTCTGTGCTGTTCAAGGAAGAAGAAGGTTCTTACCTGGTCGGCGTGGCAGCAGCGATGGCGAGCAAATCCAAAAAGATAGGATTCATCGGCGGCATGGATATTCCGCTGATACGCGCATTTGCCTGCGGCTATGAACAGGGCGCAAAAGCCGTCGATCCCAAGGTGGAGCTAAGCCAGAACATGGTAGGCACAACGTCCTCCGCCTGGAATGATCCGGCCAAGGGCGGCGAACTGGCGCGCGCGCAGTTTGAACGCGGCGTGGATGTGGTGTTTGGCGCGGCGGGCGGCACCGGCCTGGGCATACTGCAAACCGCGAAAGAAAAAGGCCAGTTGGCAATCGGCGTCAACTCCAACCAGAACTACCTCTACCCCGGCACCATGCTGACATCAATGATGAAGCGGGTGGACAATGCAGTCTACGACAGCTTCATGCAACTGAAAGCCGGCCACTTCCAGAGTGGCGTCACCAGCGTGGGCCTGAAGGAAGGCGGCGTGGACTGGGCGCTGGACAAGGACAACCGCGCACTGGTTTCGCCCGCGATGGAAAAGCGCATCAATGCCGCGCGGCAGGACATCATCTCAGGGAAAATCAAGGTGATCGATTATCGGGCCGCGAATAGCTGCACGATTTAACGACTGCAGCAGATGCAGCGGGCTCCTCACTCCTGCTGACAAACCCGTGTTCACCGCATCGTCCGATGCGGTGAATCCGAAGCAAAACTTACCTCAGCACATAACCATCTTTGCCGATCACAGTCAGCTCTATGAAGCTGACGCCGTCACGGCTGGCTGGACCGTAGTTCAGCGATACGCCGCCCAGGTCGTAGCCACCCATGCTTTCCAGCGCGGTTACCAGGCCTTCACGCGTTGGCTTGGCGCCTGCCCTGCGCAAGCCTTCCACCAACACCTTGGCAGAGATAAAGCCCTCCAGCGTAGGATAAGAATCCGACAGTTCCGAGCGATTCTTCAGCGCAGTCACAAATTCCTTGGAAATTTTTGCACTAGGGCTGCGCGGATTAGGAAACACCTGCGTCATGCCCAGGCCGCGTGAATCCTTGCCCAGATCCTGCAGGAAAACCTGCGAGCTCACATTGGACAAGGTCACCAATTGCTGCAAACCGCCCGCTGCGCGGTATTGCTTGATGAAAGCGCCGCAAGGCTTGGCCGTGCAAAACAACAGTACCGCCTGCGGCTTGGCAGCAAGTATCTTTTGCACTGCGCCCTCCACCGCTACCGTGTTGCGTTCATAGTTGGCGATCAGCGGCTCAGGCAGCTTGTTCTTCTTGATCGATTCCTTCAATCCTTCCAGCGCATCCAGGCCGAAAGAATCGTTGGAAGCCAGCACTGCGATCTGCTTCAGGCCCATGCCGGACAACTGCGTCACTGCAGAGTGCACTTCTTCGCGGTATTTGGTGCGCACATTAAACAGGTAGTGCTGCATAGGCTCGTGCAGCGATGAGGCGCCGCTGACAGGTGCAATCAACGGTATCTTGGCTTCGCTGATCAAAGGCAGCGCCGATTCCGTCGTCGGCGTGCCGCGATACAGGAACAAGGCAAAGGCTTTCTTGTCGGCGATCAGCTTGCGGGTATTCTCTGCAGTGCGCTTGGGTTCAAAGCCGTCATCCAGTGATTCCAGCACGATCTTGCGGCCAAACAGGCCACCCTGCTTATTGATGATGTCAAAATAAAGCTGCGCACCGGCAGTCGCCTGCTTTACCTCTTCAGCGGCGGTACCGGTGAATCCGGCAGACTGCCCTATCGTGATCGTGTCTGAAGTAATACCCGGCTCTGCCAGGGCTGCGCTGCTCGCCAGCAAAGAAGCCAGGCCAAGGCCGGCGCCTGCGATCCAGGCTAATTTTGAATATGCTTTCATTTTTTCCATTGGTTTGAATGTGAAAATAGTGCGCCTGTGTCAAACCACTAAACTACCCAACCTCCAAACCGACGAAAGCCGCTGAAGGCCGTTGACAAAGCCGTCCCTTATTCTTATTGCGTCCCTCCATTGCCAGCCGGCGCCGATGCAGATACAAAGGCACGGCCAGCGGCATGAATGACCAGAGGCGCGACATACAACGAAGCGCACATACTTGGTCAATCCAGCCTGTAGCCGCCATGCGGTTTGATTTATCCCTCGTACAAGAGATAAATTATTTCCATATGGCAATATTCATAGTATATCTACCGCCCGGATAACGCAAGATAAGTGCTCGGGCAAGCATTGTGGCCGTCGCGTTTTGATGTATTTAAGACGAAAAAGCGATAAGGTCATGTGCAGGTCATAAAGCGAGGGATGCCGCAACTGGTGGCCTGGGCATATCTGAGCCGCCCCGCCTGCTTTGCGATAATTCAAACATTACCGTTGCGGAAACATAGTGGCTACGCTAAATTCCTCCATGCCCGCATCACCAACTCCATGAAATGCCATAGGGAAGCATGCCCCGTTATCTGCTGATAGCCGCCATCGGCTTATTTTTACTCGTCATCTTGAGCTGGACGGAAAAGTCGGGCCACCCCTTGCCGAAATGGGCCTGGATGACTATTTTGCTGCCGTTTTTATGGTTAACGTCGTCGGATGATGACGATTATTCCATCTTCGGCGACAGCAGCAATATCGTCTCAAACATTGTTTTTTTGATAGCAAGCGTCGCCGCGATGGGCTTAGGCCTGATCGCGCTTGCACTCAGAGGACAGGGTTCGCTGCTTGAGATATTCGTCTTCATGCTACCTGTGGGCGTGCTGCTATTCCTCTTCGTAGTCGCCAAGGCCTGGTTTGATTCCAAATAAGGGGGCGGATCGAAGTTGGCCGCCGCCGGGAGTTTTTCTACCCGCGGACGGTTTAAATGCGTTCCAAAAAGAGCGCAAATTGACATCCTCCATTAAAATCTATGTCTTACGAATGCAATTTGACACCAAGGAAAATACTTGAGCACTATTTCAATCACTCCATCCATTCATGTCAGCAACCAAAATACCTTCGTATTATTCGGCGGCATCAATGTTCTTGAATCCAAAGACCTGGCATTGCGTTCGGCCGAAGAGTATGTGCGCGTTACCCAAAAACTGGGAATTCCCTACGTCTTCAAAGGCAGCTTCGACAAAGCCAACCGCTCATCGATACACTCTTATCGCGGTCCGGGGATGGAAGAAGGCTTGAAAATACTGGAAGCAGTCAAGACAACCTTCGGCGTACCCGTCATCACCGATTTGCACGAACCCTGGCAGGCACAGCCGGTGGCGGAAGTGGCAGATGTCATACAGTTGCCGGCTTTTCTCGCGCGCCAGACAGACCTGGTCGTAGCGATGGCCAAAACCGGCCGGGTCATCAACATCAAGAAACCTCAGTTCCTGAGCCCATCCCAAGTAGCGAATATCGTCGAAAAATTCAAGGAAGCCGGCAACGACCAGTTGATCCTGTGCGACCGGGGCACCTGTTTTGGCTATGACAATCTGGTTGTGGACATGCTGGGTTTCAGCGTGATGAGAAAAGTAACGGGTGACTTGCCCGTCATCTTTGACGTAACCCACTCGCTGCAACAACGCGAAGCAGGCGCCACAGCATCCGGTGGACGCCGTGCACAGGTGGCCGAACTGGCACGCTCCGGTATTGCGCTAGGTATGGCTGGCTTGTTCCTGGAGGCCCATCCAGACCCATCACAGGCAAAATGCGATGGCCCAAGCGCGCTTCCACTCGATTTGCTGGAACCGTTTTTGGCGCAACTGAAGGCGCTGGACGATTTGGTCAAATCATTCGCGCCGTTGCAGATACCGGCTTAATAGTTTGCAACAGAGGCTGATCCGCACTTCAGCCTTGTTTAACGCCGCGTAAAACAAGCCGCCTAAGGGGCAGACACATGTCTGCCTCGCCCATTCCTTCAATCAAAGACGGCATATACAGCCAAAAACGGCCAAACACCGTCATCCGCGGCGCGCCATCTCAATCACAAGGCTGGCTTGCTCATCCGCCTCAATATCCTGGCAAGCCTTCTGGTACACCAGAGAACCTATCACCATCAGCGGATACAAATCCGCATCGCTCAGTTTGCCGGACAGATCGGACAGCCGTTGAGCCCAGATCCCCGCCAGCTCTACATGCGTAGGCAGCTCTCCGTGGAATCTCGGTGTCATCATGATTCTTAGAATTTCTGCAGTGGTCATCATCATCTCCAGAAGCAAGTCTTGAGCTTACTGGTTTTATGTCCTGAAGCAAAAAAGAGAAGCTTCTTAAAATGTTAAGCAATGTCAAAAAATTGCGATGCAGCATTTAACATTTACTATCCCTCCTGCACCCACGCAACTACCTCAGCCCGTTGAGTACATGCCGATGGAATGCCCCCATCTACAGATGCGGATGCCCGCGCGTCAATTCCGATCAAGATGTTGCTTTGTCAATTTCATTGTGGCAACATTACTTATCGTCGTCTCTCCATCCCAATAAATAATGAAAACAAGACTCGCCTTGCTTCTAGGCATATTGCTACTTCCCCTATTTCTTTCAGGCGTCGTTTGTGCAGGCGAACTGGAAGAACGCGCAAGCCTGCGCCAGGAGGTAAAGCATCTCTTTGAAAAGGAAGAATTTTCCCAGCTGGAAAATATGGCCAATGAGCAGCGCGACTCCGGTTCGCGCACCTCAAGCGGCGTCTGGGACCTGACGACTTTCTATCTAGGCATTTCATCCCGGTTTTGTTGCCTCAAAAAAGATGAGAAAGCCTGGAAGCAGGCAGAACTGTCGCTCAAGAAATGGGAGGCTGCCTATCCCCGATCAAGCACAGCGCAATTGGTACATGCAAAATTCCTGATCAGCCGTGGCTGGCGTATTCGAGGGGAAGGATACTCGAATACCGTACGGGATGAAGACTGGAAACCCTTTCTTGAATACATGGAAAAAGCACGTGTCTATCTGGAAAAACACAAAAAGACGGCATCCGCAGATCCCCATTGGTATGAATTGATGGAGATGATTGCGCGCGTCCAAAGCTGGCCGGAGCATAGATTTCAAGCGCTGATCTCGGAGGCAAGCACGCGCTACCCGCTGTTCTATCAGCTCTACTTTGCGGCGATCGATTACTACGTGCCGAAATGGGGCGGAAGCGCTGAAGCTGTGGAGGCATTCGCCAGACAAGCAATGGAAAAAACAAAAGCGCAGGAAGGCTTTGGCATGTATGCGAGGATCTATTGGTACGCGGCCCAGACTCAGTATTATGACGAGCTGTTTTCAGATACCCTGGTTGATTGGCCCACGATGAAACTTGGCATTGACGACGTTCTGGAGAAATATCCCGACCAATGGAATATCAATAATTTCACTAAATTTGCCTGTATGGCACAGGACAAGGAAAAAACCGCGTCCCTCGCCGACAGAATCACAGGCCCTGCCATTTTGGAAGTTTGGGGGCAGCCGGGGTATCTGGCGCAGTGCAAACGCTGGGCCAACGGCGATCCAAATACGACATGGCCTAGCCGATAAAGCCCTGCGCTAGCTCGCGGGTGCCCATCTCCACGGCCCCGCGCAAAGCCTACTTCATGGGAACGGCACCAGCCGCCGGCCAGTCGGTATCGCCTATCCGTTTCAATGTCATTTCAAAAAAACGGAACGGCTCCTTGCCGACGACGACGCGGTCGCCTACCTCATGCAGCACGCCATCCTTGACGGTGGCCTTATAGTGGATTGTCGTTCCCGGCCCTGCCGGGATGGTCCATTCATAGCCATCGGCACTGGGCACAATGGGAAAGTCGCCCGATTGCCCCATAGCATAGGAATGCAGCGTGTAAGCCTTGGTGGCAGGGTCGTAGGAAATGGTGCCGAAGGCATTGAAGCTGACGCGTCCATCCGCTTCGTAACCCCGCCCTTCTATCACCTTGACCGAGCCATCCAGGAAAGAGCCCATGCGTTCGGTTTGCGTAATATTGTGCTTTTCACCGGACGGCAAGATTGTCCATGCCGGGCCGCGCCAGATCCCATCCAGTATCGCCAGCGGCTGCATGGCTGCGCGTTGTGCCGCGATCAGCGCCGCAGAGTCCGGTCGCCCCTGGCCGTGTGCAGACATGGTCAAAACCAGGCTAGCCGCCATCAGTGCTGCCGGGATTAATTTTTTTGTAAACTGCATACTCGGTCTCCTTTGGTTTTATACCCCTCTGCAGGCAAATTTAATCTTTGCCTGCATGGGAAAGTGTTAGATATCTCATATATATTACTGTTCTTGATTATCACTTAGCAATGAAATATGACCGGCTCGTCCGCTTTTAGCAAATATCTGGCGCTGGCCTTTCGCTGGCAGCGCGGCCGCCAGGGCACCGGCTATGACAAGATGCTGCTGCTCACCGCGCCGTGGCCGCTACCCTTTGACAGCTACCTGATCCGCTATCCCGAAGGTTCCGAAATTCCGCCGCATACCGATCCGGTGCAGGCAGGCCGGCACTACCGCCTGAATCTCATACTCAAATCGCCGAGAGCAGGCGGCGAGTTCGTGTGCGCCACCCCTATCTACTCCAGCAAGCGCATCAAGCTATTCAGGCCCGATGCCTGCGAACACAGCGTAACGCGTGTGGAGGGCGGTAGCCGCTATGTGCTGTCGATAGGATGGGTAAGAGGCAAAGAAAAAGCCTCATCCAAAAAACCTTAAGAAACGCTAAGAAAATAGCCATCAGGAGTTGAATATTTCCATGCACTACCTCGCGCACTTCTTCGCAGGCGCCTTCCTCTGCAATTGCATTCCTCATGTGGCCTGCGCGCTGCAGGGCTCGCCCTTCCAGACTCCCTTCGCCAAGCCGCGTGGTGTGGGCAATTCCTCGCCCCTGCTGAACTTCCTGTGGGGCTTTTTCAACTTCGTGGTGGGCCTGTTTTTGCTTGCTGCATTCCCGATAGCGACTGCGCTTGATCCGGAATGTTTGCCCCTGCTGCTGGGCGCGTTCGCCATGGGCATTTATCTGTCGCTGCATTTTGGCAAGGTGAGGCAAAAGCCATGATCGCTAAACCTTCCTCACATCTTCGCAGTTTGCTGGCGGGCGTTGGCCTGGCTGTTGCCGCTGCTGCTCCCGCGCAAGCCCAAAGAGTCTCTGCTCCCCCTGCTCCATTGGTCGCCAAGCTGCACCTGTCGTCTGTTTATGCAAAGTACACCGACGTGGGCGGCTTTCCGGTGGTCGCCACTGCCAAGGTGTCGGACCATGCTGTCGCGGAAGCCGCTTACCTGATCTATCACATGGTGGGGCGGCGGCCCGATATCTTGCGTGCCATTGCGGATAAAAATATCCGTTTTGTCGTGATGGCGCCGTCGGAAATGACGACCGATGTGCCTGAGCACAGCGACCTCGCACCGAAGAGCTATTGGGACCGCCGCGCACGCGGCATAGGCGCTACGCCCCCACACCCAGCGACCAGCGCCGGCGAAGAAAACCTGCTGAACCTGCCTGGCGACCCGTATCCGGATGAAAATATCCTGATCCACGAATTTGCGCATACCGTCTATGAAGCGGGCATGGTCACGCTGGACCCCAGCTTTGACCGCCGCCTGCTGGCTGCCTATGAGCACGCCAGGGCAACAGGCTTGTGGAAAGGCACATACGCGATGACCAATCGCACAGAGTACTGGGCCTCTGCAGCACAATCCTGGTTTGATTGCGCTCGCGGACAAGATGAGGACCATAACGATATCCGCACCCGTGCCCAGCTCAAGGCTTACGACCCGGCCATTGCGGCATTATTGAAGGAAGCCTTTGGCGACGGCAAATGGCGTTATGCCAAACCCGCCTCGCGACCTGCAGGCGAGCGCAGGCATCTGGCCGGCTTTGATATCGCCAAGGCAGGCAGTTTTAGCTGGCCTGCGCAAATAGCTGCAAACGAAATTCCAGACTTGGGGCTGGGTGCTACGTCCGACAAAAACACGCCGTCGGCATCGCCGAGAAATTCCTCCGGCCCTAGCGGTATCTTTTTCATCAACCACCTGCCCGCCGTGGTTTCGATAGACTGGCTGGATTTTGACGGAAAACCGGTACACTACGCCGATATCAAACCGGGCGAACAATTTTTCCAGAGCACCTATGTCGGCCATGTGTGGAAAGTCTCTGCGGCAGGCCAGGTGCAGGGAACATTTGTGGCGCAAGAAGGTAACGGCCGTGTGGAGATCAATGCCAAGCAGCCGCAGTGGTAATCCCGCGATTGCAGTGGACTGAGAACTGAATATTGTGAATACGATCAAATACAGGCCATGACAGACCATGACGATTTCCCTAACCACGGACCAGAGGCGACCATGAAGAAAATAGTCCTTATCCTGGCATGTGCTTTTTTTGCGCTGCCGGCCTTTGCCGCCGACACACCGGCCGGCAAGCTGATTGACGACATGCAGGGCGTCTACAAGCATCGCTTTACCAGCGGCATTATCTCCCCGGGCAAGGCGCCTGGCGAAGCGGATGAGAAATATGAGGCGGAAGATATCATAGAGATCGTACCCTACGACGCTTCCCACATCTATCTGCGCGCCGAGCTGCAGTTTTATAACGGCCATAGCTGCAGCATCAGCGGTATCGCCGGCTATGAAAACGGCGCCCTCGTCTATCATGATCCGCAAAAGCCGTTGGAGGGCGAGCCTCACTGCACGCTGAAAGTGGAGTTAACCGACAAGAACCTGCGCCTGAGCGACAGGGCAAACCCGCAAGCACCCGCATCCTGCCGCATGTATTGCGGCGCTCGCGGCAGCCTGTCCGACTATTCAATAGCAAAGAGCGCCAAGCGCAAGATCCGTTATCTGGACAGGCTGAAGGCCTCATCCGAATATGCGCAGGCGGTGGAGGCGTTTAAAAAGCAGGCCCAGGCCACAAAGCCATGACAAACCACCAATTGCTGATTAGCGTGGGCCAAACCCGGCGGAGCGAAAATATACTGCCAATGGAACGTTTCCCACGGCTGCTTGTCGAAAACCCTTGCTATCACTAGTATCACTAACATAATTACTGAGTTACTCCCTACACTGACAAGGACATCCATGCGCATTTTCAGTATCGCCATCACCGCCCTGGCCCTCGCCGCCAGCACCGCCTTTGCTTCTCCCGCCAGCCCGAAGGACGGCGCAGACTATCAAACGCTGAAGTCTCCCCAGAGCAGCCAGACTGTAGGCAAGAAGATAGAAGTCATAGAATTTTTTATGTACCACTGCCCGGCCTGCAATGAGCTGGAACCCGCCTTGCAGGAATGGGTGAAGAAGCAGGGAGACAATATCGTCTTCCGCCGCATCCACGTGCCGCATACCGGCCCTGCAGATCCAGAGGCGCATCTGTTTCTTACCTTGCAGGCGATGAAGAATGAAGATGCGCTGCATGACAAGATAGAACGCACCTGGCATGTGGAACACCAGCGCCTGCTGACCGATGCCGACAATATCAACTGGGCCGCCAAGAACGGGCTGGACAAGGCCAAGTTCACTGAAGTCTACAATTCCTTCGCAGTCACGACTCAGCTACGCAACCTGGCACGCGTTGTCGCTGGCTACCAGGTGGACAGCACACCAACGCTGGTCGTTGATGGCCGCTACCTGACCAACCCGGCAATGGTGGACGAGGCAAACCCAGGTACACCACGCCCTACGCTGTATAAGGCAACACTACAGGTCGTTGATGCACTGATCGCCAAGGCGAAAGCAGCCCACTAGCAGACATCAGTGCCGGTGCTGGCCCTGCTGAAACTGCGGGCCGCACCCGCAAGCTCCGCCCCCCGGACCACAATCCAATAAAAAACCCAGTCGGCGCCAACATGACAGACCTGCTGCACAACATAGAATGGGTACTGCCGCTGCGCACGCCTGCACTGACCACACTGGCCTTTGCGCTGTCCTGGCTGGGGTATTCCACCTTCATCATGTTCTTCATGGCAGTGGGTTACTGGGCGCTGAGCAAGACCATTTTTTTCAGGGTGATGCTGCTGATCATGTTCAGCGCCCTGCTCAATGCCTTTGTCAAAGACCTGTTCCAGGACCCGCGGCCGCCGTTGGCGCTGCGGCTGGATGATCTGGTGGGCAATAGCTATGGCCTGCCCAGCGGCCATGCGCAACTGGCGGTGGTGATATGGATGTGGCTGGCTTACGAGATGAAGCGCACCTGGGTCTGGATAGCCTGTTCGCTGATCACATTGGGTGTCATCCTCAGCCGCCTGTACCTGGGTGCGCACGATCTGGAGGATGTGCTGGTGGGCGCTGCGCTGGGGGCCTTGACGCTGATCGCCTTCATCCAGATCAAGGACCGTAAATGGCTATGGCAAAGGCATCCGGCCTGGAGCATGACCGCAATTACGGCAGTGACCACGGCTGCGCTGCTGTGCTGGCCCAACAAGGCCGTGCCGCCGGATTATATTGTCACCATCGCCGCCTGGATGGCCGGCGGCATCGTGGGCCTGCATTATGAAGAGAAGCTGCTCGGCTTTAACGTCCTTCCGGCTTGCAGGAACAGGATACTGGCTGCGCTGACCGGTATTATCTCCTTTATCCTGCTGCAAAAAGTATTGAAGCTGGCAGACACGCTGCCGCTACCGGTATTGCCGTGGCAGCTCGTCAAAGGCTTGATCATCGGCTTCTTCATTGCGTGGCCTGTGCCGTGGCTGCTGGTGAAAATAAGGCTGGCGACCAGGCGGCGTTGAGCGTCAATCCGGCCCCAGCTAGAAAGGCAGATCAAGCGTGACTGGGCAACGCACTGATTGACTATACACAGACGGCCTATCGTTGCACCAAAGTCTGCAGATCATCGGCCAAGGCTGCACCCGGGCCGGTAACTATGCGGCTCGCGGCGCGCGACCAGGGCAGATAGACCAGGCCCGCCCTAGACCTTACGGCTGGAAAATCCTGGCCTTCAAAATTGGCGGTTCCCCATTCTGCGTCATGGCGGCGGCGTATCACCTCACCGATGTAGCTGCCAAAACTCTTGGACATCAACATCACTTCCTCATCCATCATATCGCCCTTGCGGGCCACATAGGACTGGTGCAGCTTGTCGAGGATTTTGCTGACGTCGTTGATGCTCTCGGCGGAATAGTTGAGGGAGACCCCAAACCGGCTCTTGGACACTTCGATGGCTTCAGACGCATACCGTTCCGCCATCCGCTTGATGGTGGGGTTTTCAATAAAAGGCAAGGGCTGAGCCTGCTGGGCTTCTGCAGACACAATGAAGCATGCCAGGAAAAATAGTACTACCTTGCGCCAATAGTTCATCCGACTTCCTATTTTGCGTCAGTGTAGTTATTTAGTATATGTTGATCGCAAAATAGTTAAATGACTTCAAGGCAATTTTTACCTGTGCAATATGGCAGGTTTAATGAGAAATATTAGCCTGAAAACCTTTACATCAGCCTGCTCACCGCGACTATCACCGTTTGCAGAGCAAAGAACACTCCCTATCCGTGAGTTGCAGACGCCCGAGACGCCATGAAATGAAACGACGTGGCCAGAAGCCGGGTACGCCCAATTGTAATATCGCAGGCCAAGTGTGGCGCATCACATCGGTCAACGCACTCCACTATCGTATCCTCCATGCCACGTCTTACCGTCTGCATTATTTAAGCTTGGACATGCGGAATGGTTCAGGCCTCTGGTTTATGGCAAACCATTTCTATATTGTGCCCATCCGGACCAATGACGAACGCGGCGTAATAGGTCGCGTTGTAATTCGGACGCACGCCGGGTGCACCGTTGTCTTTGCCACCGGCCTCCAGTGCCGCGCGATAAAAGGCGTCAACTTGCTGGCGGTTCTCGGCGACGAAGGCCAGATGCAGATGCGCCGGTTTCTCATTGGTTTGGTGCAGGCATAGTGAAGTCTCGCCCCCTGCTGCAAGCTCGACACCGTAGCTTGGCACTCCCTCCCCGACAATAGTTATGCCTATAGGCTCAAGCGCCTTGAGAAAAAAGGCTTTGCTTGCTGCAAAGTCGCTAACGCCGAATTTGACGTGATCAAACATGTGTTCTCCTGAAGTGTGCGGGCCTGCAGGTCTGTACGAGGCTCAAATATTTTAGACCAAAAGATTGCCATTAAATCACTATCTTGGCAAGCTCTGACGCAAGCATTTTTACCCGCATGCGACCATAGCCGGGTGCTCAAAACAACAATTGACTCTAGCGCATGCATCCGCCAGCAGCACTTCCTGCATACCGATTCGCCCTGTGCAAAAAAACAAGCTGCAGACTAGCTCCGAGTAGTCAGTCCGACCTCGATCCTGCTCCTGTGATATCCTTCGCCTTCGCTGCACGTTTTTTGCCGACTCCTCTTTACCTCCCCTGCTTATGCATTCCCCCCTTGATCATTCGCTTCAACCGTCTCCAGCATCTCATAGCGTTAGCGCTACCATCACACCGATTACTCCCCCCATCAAGGCTCCGTATGGTTCCGGCCTGGCTGATCTGGCATTAGCCGTTGGCGGCCTGGCCATTGGCACCGGTGAATTTGCGTCGATGAGCATCTTGCCGGTAGTGGCCAATGACCTGGGCACGACATTGCCGGAAATGGGGCATATGATCAGCGCCTACGCATTAGGCGTTGTTGTGGGTGCGCCCATCATCACCATCTTCCTGGCACGCATGCCGCGCCGGCTGATGCTGGTTTGCCTGATGCTGATGTATGTGGCTGGCAACCTCTTCAGCGCGCTTGCTCCCAACTACGGCATGCTGGTGCTGGCGCGCTTTATCGCCGGCATACCGCATGGCGCCTACTTTGGCGTGGCAGCGCTGGTCGCTGCGGCACTGGCACAACCAGACAAGCGCGCGCAAGCGGTATCGCGGGTGATGCTGGGGCTGACAGTGGCCAATATCATCGGCGTGCCGCTGGCAACCTGGCTGGGGCAAGGCGTAGGCTGGCGCGCAGCCTTCATGGCAGTCTCTGCCATCGGTCTGCTGACCATGCTGCTGGTACGTATTTTTGTGCCGAAGATCGATGCAGGCAATTCCAGCCCGCGCCGTGAACTGGGCGTGTTCCGCCGCCTGCAGGTGTGGCTGACATTGCTGATGGTGGCAATCGGCTTTGGCGGCATGTTTGCGGTATATACCTATGTGACCCCTACCCTGCTGGAAATCACCCACGTATCGCCATGGATGGAATCGCTGCTGCTGGCCATCATCGGCATAGGCATGACTATCGGTAACGTCGTCGGCGGCTGGATGGCAGACCGCTCCCGCGTCTGGACCATCTTTGGCGTATTGGCCTGGAATGCGGCCTCGCTGGCAGCATTCACCTACACCAGCGGCAACGTGTGGGCAGTGGCGATCAACCTGTTCGCGATCGGCGCCGGCATCGCCATCGGCCCTGCGGTACAAACCCGTCTGATGGACGTGGCCGGCGATGCGCAAACCGTGGCTGCTGCGCTGAACCACTCCGCCTTCAATATCGCCAATGCGCTAGGCGCATGGGCGGGCGGCATGGCGATTGCGATGGGCCTGGGCCTGCGCTCTACCGGTTGGGTAGGCGCGGCATTGGCACTGGGCGGCATCGTGGTGATGGCAGTATCCGTGGCGGTGGAGCGCCGTAGCGACAATTTGCGGGGTGCTGTGCCTGCCTGATGGTGTATGCCGGCTTTGCTCCGACGGCAACACTGAAATGCCCGCTTCGTTGCGGGCATTTTCATTTTTAGCGGCTTCCCAGCTCTAACCGTTAACGAGCGTCAGAATATTGCCGTCCGGGTCCTTGAACCACACCACCCTCAGCTCCCCGTGGATATGGATATCGCCTTCTCGCTTCATCTCCGGCAGGTCGTAGTGTTCAAAGACCACGCCCCTGGATTTGAGCGTGCTGACGATGGTATCCAGCTCATCCCCCACCATCCACGTCACGGCGGTTGCCTTGTTGGTGCCTGCATAATCGGAGCGATAGACATTGAAGATCGATTTTCCGCTGCGATAGCTGGTCACTTCCTCACCTTCGGTAGCAAATTTTTCCAACCCCAGC
The DNA here is from genome assembly GCF_014636315.1 of Parundibacterium terreum. Taxonomy (GTDB): domain Bacteria; phylum Pseudomonadota; class Gammaproteobacteria; order Burkholderiales; family Burkholderiaceae_D; genus Undibacterium; species Undibacterium terreum. Next base: position 927,027 of record NZ_BMED01000001.1, read on the forward strand.
TTGCCTTCATAGAACGCAGCGGCAGCCTGCATGTCCTTCACGCCGACGGTGGCGATGGCTGATTTGTCGTTGAGCATATTACCTCCTGGATTCACTTTGCAAATGCACACGATGAACAAGCAGGATGCGCCCGAGGAAATGGCCGCTCTGTGCGTTGTTTAACACGGCGTGCACATAGTGGCATGCAATATTGCGCCAGCCCAAGCGGTGGAGACAGAAGCCATTGCTGCGGATTAAAGAGCCTGTGCACCCTCTCTCCTGCGCAGCGCATCCGGGCTCTCTCCAAACCGCTTGCGAAACACCTTGCACAGATAACTGCTGTCCTGGATGCCCACTTCATACGCCAGGCCGGCAAGGCCGTGATCTGAATTCAATAGGCGCCAGCGTACATGCTGCAGGCGCAGTTCGCGCCAATAGTCGTGTGCGGTCTGGCCGTAGCTTTCCATAAAGAGCCTGTCCAACTGGCGCCTGCTAACGCCTATCAAGGCCGCTATCTCGTCGGTGGTCTTTTTCTCAGCCATGAAGCCTCGCATCAGGCCTATCGCCCGGCCCACATGCCGGCCTGCGTCTGCTTCCTTATCCAGCGATTTCAGCCGGTGGCGGTTGCTCCTGGCTTCGTCCACCAGCATGTCTGCCAGGCCCTTCAGCGCGCGCTCCCGGCCGCATTCGCGCGTCAGTATCTCCACTGCCAAGTCGATTGCCGCACTGCCGCCGGCGCAACTGATGCGGTTGCCGTCAAAGCAGTAGATCTGCTCTTCCACCACGTCCACCAGAGGAAACGCGGCGCGGAACTCTTGCACATGCCGCCAGTGGATCGCTACTTTGTGCCCGGCCAGCAAGCCGCAGGCAGCCAGTAGAAAGCAGGCATTGTCTATGCTCACCAGCTTGACGCCGTGCGCGGCGGCTTGCCTCAGCAGAGCTTTGTAGCCGGACGCCAGCTTTTGCGTCAGCCGCGCCGTCCTGCCGCCAAAGACCACCAGATAATCGACATCCGAAAAATTCAGTTGCTCCGGCGTGACCTGCACTTCCACCGCAACGCCGCTACTGGACCTGACATGGCCCATCTCCCTGCCCAGTACTTGCCAGGTGCAATAGCGCTGCTGGCTATAGTCTTCTTCATCGGCGGAAAAGCGCAGCTTGTCCAAAAAACCGCCGAAGGGCAGCATCGTGAAGTCCGGCAAGGGCAGCAGTAGAAAGCGCACATCAGGCACGTTCGGCACAATGCCGGGATCCGCGGGTACGGTATTTTTGTCCATAAACACAAAGTCCAAATAATGCCAAACAATGTCCAAATAATGCCATATCTTTACAAGCTGCGCATTTACACTATCCTCATTGAATAAGGCTTACTGAAGAGGATGCGACAATGGCTTTACATACCTGGCTGATTTATGTGATTGCGGCAATCGGCCTGTCGCTCACCCCCGGCCCAAACGGCTTGCTGGCCTTAACTCATGGCGCGCTATATGGGCACAAAAAAACCCTGTTCACCATCAGCGGCGGCGTGATTGGCTTTGTGGCGCTGATCGCCATGTCGATGTTCGGCATAGGCGCATTGCTGCAGACATCGTCGCATGCGCTGACGATACTGAAGTGGGCCGGCGGCATTTACCTGATCTGGCTGGGCATACAGCTATGGCGCGCGCCCGACCTCAAGCTGGCACCCATGGGGCAGGTTCACGCCAAAAGCGGCGGCTCGCTGTTTCGCCAGGGCCTGCTCTCTGCGATGTCCAACCCCAAGGCCTTGCTGTTTTACGGCGCTTTTTTGCCGCAGTTTATCAATCAGCAGCAAAGCATGCTGCAGCAATTCCTGATCATGGCTGCTACCTTTGCGGTGATTGAATTTGCGACGGAATACCTGCTGGCACGTCTGGCCTACCGCGTGCGTCCATGGCTGGAGCGCGGTGGCAAGCGCTTCAACCGCTGTTGCGGAGGCATGTTTGCGCTGTTGGGTGCGGCGCTGCCGGTCATGCATTAAACTTTTAGCTCCCATCGCTTTTGCGTCTACCTTTGCGTTTAACTCGGAAAATAAACATGCAAACTTCAGATACCTCCGCTGCTCCCGGCACCTCTGCCGTCATTGTCATTGATCTGCAAACAGGCATGTTTGACGGCAAGCTGTTCGAACCTATCCATCAGGCCGGCCCTTTGCAGGACAAGGTGCGTGCGGTCATCGCGTGGGCCAGGGACAACAAGCACCCGCTGTGCTTCATCCGGCATGATGCCGAAGCGGGAGACCCACTGGCGCCGGATGCGCCGGGCTGGCCGGTATGGCCTGCGCTGGGTCAGAGACCCGACGAGCCTACCTTTTCCAAGAACGTGGGCGATGCATTCAGCCAGCCCGCATTGTTGGAGTGGCTGGAGGCGCATGGCGCGCGCAAGGTGATACTGCTGGGTGCCCAGACCGATTTTTGCGTCGCTGCTACGACAGATGGCGCGCTGGCGCTCGGGCTGGACGTGAGCATCATTGCTGATGCGCACAGCACCTGGGCTTCAGACGGCCAGACTGCGGATGAGATTATTGCCAAGCACAATGCCAGGTTCGCCGCAGCGGGTGCTCGGGTGCAGACCAGCGAACAGCTGATGGGTGCATGAGAAGATGGGGCATGAGAGGCTGCATTTTTACACAGCCGCCTCAGGCTGCACTGTCAGCCTTTTGCATACTGAAAAATAAAAGCGAAGATATCTGCACTCTTCAGCTCACCGCTTTCCTGCGTGCTGGAATAATGGCCGGAGTCATAGTCCACTCGCAGTAAAACCGGCCTGCCAAGTGCGGCTTCTTTTTGCATGCGCGCCGCCATCTTGGCGACCTGCCACGGCTCTACCCGGATATCGTTGGCCCCGGTGATCAGCAATGTGGCGGGATACTTCACGCCATGGCGGATATGGTGATACGCATCCATTTCAGACAGGCCGCGGAATTCGTCTTCTTTCTTCACGGTGCCAAATTCTTCATCATTGCCCGGCCCGTTGGAAGTCACTTCGAAACGCAGCGTATTGAACAAGCCCACCTCGCCAATCGCGACAGAAAACAACTCTGGCCGCTCGGTGATGGCGCGGCCCACCATGATGCCGCCAGCCGAGGTGCCCCACAGCGCAATGCGGCCTTGCGAAGTCCAGCGCATCTTGATCAGGGCCTCTGCTACGTCGATGGCATCGCGCCAGGTATTGGGCTTATTCGCTTTTTGGCCGGCGATGTGCCAGTCTTCGCCTTTTTCGCCGCCGCCGCGTACGTGAGCATATACCAGCACACCGCCGTTTTCCAGGAAGGCCAGCTTGGAAGGCTGGAAGCCAGGGTCCAGCACAATGCCATAGGCACCATAGCCAACTATCAGCACGGTGTTGCGGCCATTCAGTTTGGTACTGGCCTTATGCAGTATCTGCACCGGCACCAGCGCGCCGTCGCGCGCCTTCACGTCCAACCGCGTCGTGACAAAGGCGGACGTGTCATACGGCAGGCGCGGGGTCAGGCCGGTATCCACGACCTTCAGGTCGGCACCGGCATGCAGCGTAACCGCAGCCCAGGTCAGGCCATCCATGCCGAACCACGCGCCTTCCAGCGACGGGCAGCAATTGACATCCCATACCGCTCCCTGTGCAGGCAGCGCCACGTCTTCCAGCTTGCCGCTCTGGAAGCTGTAACGGCGCAAGGCCCCTACCAGCCCACGCAACTCGTGCACGTATAGCCCGTCTTTTGCCAGGCTCAGCCCATCCATCACATGCTCACCCTGCGGTATCACCACGACACGGTTCGCAGCTTGCGGCGCCTTGGCGCTGACTTTAAATACCTCGCCGCGCTGCGATTTGCCCTTCGCCAGCACATAGATGTCATCACCGTGCACTACCGCAGCAACGGCGAGATCCTCTTTGCTGAAGACTGCGGCCCACCCCGGCTTGCCCTGCAACAGATCGCCGATGCGCGCCACCAGCCCGTAGGCCGGCCACTCGCCATTGCTGAACATCGCCCCCAGCACCCAGCCGCTGTCAGTAGCAGAAGTAATCTGGGGCATCTCACGCTCGCCATAGCCCAGCGCCGGGCCGTCCGATGAACGCAGTGCTGCCGTGTCTTGTGCAGGGTCGCTGCCTATGCGATGCAACCAGCAGGACGTGCCCAGGGAATAATCCACACTACCCCTGACCGCATTTTCGCGCAGGCGGGTATAGAAAAAGCCGCTGGAATCCGGCAGCCAGCTACCGGGCATGGCATTGAGCCGGCTGATCAATACGTCGGTGCCTGAATCCAGGCTCAGCACCCGTAGTTCGCGGTTCTCATCCCCGCCTTCATCAATGGAATATGCCAGGTGCCTGCTGTCCGGCGACATGGCCAGGCCGATCACGCGGTGCGGCTTGCCGCCCTGTGCTTCCGTGTTGAGCAGCAGACGCGGCTCGCCTCCGCCCACCGGTTGTGCGTACACCCGGAACAGCTGCTGCCCCGGGTCGCGTCGAATGTAGACGACGTATTTATCCGTCACCTGGCGGACGGACACATCGGTCTTCTGCGCGTTATAGCGCTTCAGCGCATGCTGCACCGCTTGCCTGCCGGGAATCTGGTCCAGCGCCTGGCGCGCAAACACGCCCTGCTCTTTCAGGTAACGGACAAACTCCGGCGTATCAGGCTTTTGCTCCATCCAGCGATACGGATCAACAATCTTCTGCCCCCACAGAACATCCACCACCGGCGCCTCCCGCGCCATCAACAAGCTCGCCTGCGTCGATTTTTCAGCGTTGGCGGCAAAGCTTCGCGAGACAGACAAAGCCAATACGGACAGCATAAAGTTGCGGCGCGCAATCATGATGGATCCTTGTTGTTCGGGTAGAGATTCGGACAGGGAATTGCTGAGTATAGTCGTGCTTTTTAGTTAATATCGGCAGGCTAAGGGCCTGCGAGAAAATTTAACTAAAAAACAACACCATGCAGCACTCCCCTAGATAATAATTTCCCGTCAGCATCAAAATCAATTGCCAAAAATAAAACTTCTCGTTATCTTTCCAAAATGCAAAGATAACGATCTGCTTTGCGAAGCTAGATAAGGTTTGTTCAGAAAAAATGAGCCCTGCAACACACTCTCGTCAATGTCTCCGAACTGGTCGAAGACAAAAATTTGAGTATTAAAACTTTTAATCAATCTCCATGAAATTCGTACACTACCTCTACGCAATACATGTCACTGTAGCCGCATTGATCAGCACCTCGGCTCTTGCACAGGCTTCTGAGAATTCAGTCGATACTGCATTGAAATGCAAGATACAAACAAACTGCCCGTCATTCAGCGATGTTTTCAAAAGCGATCCAGCGGTTAGTCCGATTTTAAAATCAGCATTCGCCGCATCCGACCTGACGCCCCCTGCATGGTATGAAGATGGAGTTGAGTCCCAAATTACTCCCATCGTATTCCAAGGGAAAATGGGGCTCATCGGCAATATCTGCAAACCGCATTTTTGCAGGACCTCTCTCACCTTTATTTATTTCCCGAAGACCAAACGAGTAATTGGATTATCCCTGCAAGAAACCCGAACCTGGTTGGGTGAGCCCGACGCCGAGGAGCAAGCACTTTTATCCGAGCTGAAAACACGTGGCAGTCCGTTATATCAAAGGTTACGTACGCCAAATGAGCCCTTGCCTATAGAGATCAAGCAACCTTGAGCAGTTAACAGAGCCGCTCTTACTTACGAATAATGAGTGCATCACGAATCCCTGCCGTTAGCTTCACCGTCATTGACCAATCAAAGGATGGGCATGAACCGTATATTCAATGTTATTGCAAGGATCAACAGCATTCTGCTTTTGCTGGTTCTCGTCGGCGCAGGCTTGTTTATCCTCTGGACCTCCTGGACAAGCGCTCGTTGGGAGCCCAGAGGTCAAATTAAAGTCGCAGATGCAGGAGTCAAATCAAGTTCGCCCGTCTTTTTGCGACTGGAACGACTAGAAAACATCAGAGGAAGCAGCGCGCAAATGATGCGCTTGTCTGAATCTGAAAAATCAGTATCTTTCGCGTCCGGCAGCAGCTACAACCAGTCAACTCGCAATATCCTCTTTATCTCGGGAACAGACAAAAAGGCGCACTGGCTTTTTCCAACACAAGCCAAGCTCATTCTGGCCGTTGAACAGCTCAATGAAAAAATCGACGATGCCAAAGAAAAGCCGACACAAGCGCTCTACTTTGAATACGTGGATAAGGACAGCAATGGTGATGGCACTTTGTCTCACCTGGACCAGTCAAACATTGCACTTGCCAAACCTGATGGCAGTGGGTTTATCGATGTCTTGCACGGAGTAGATCGTGTCATCTCCTACGAACTACTCAGCGAAAAAGAAATCTCCATCGTTTATCAAGTAGGCAAGAGCATCAAAAACATCCGTCTGTCGGCAATTTCATTCGCCAAAGAATCAGAGCAGGAAATAATCAGCATACCCGACTAAACCAAAACACCAGGATAAGCGTCCATGATAAAGAAACGACCGATACCCTTATTCGCAGCAATGCTTGCAACCGCTCTGCTGCTGCCGGCACAGGCAAGCGTGCTGGGCAACGAGGCCAGTACGGTCCTGGTTAAAGAAGGTGATGTACTGCTTTCAAAAAACCAGTATGAGGCTGCGTATAACAAATATGAAGCCGCAACCAAGCTGGATCCTGGTGCGTCTATACCTATCTCATCCATGGCATTGACCATATCCCTGGCTGCATCATCATACGAGGGTAATCATGCAGCGAAAATGAGGCAGCAATCAGAAGACCTGGTACGTAAGGCCTTGCTGATGGAACCGACCGATCCTGTAGCGCAAGAGGTATTGCGATTGCTGCAGGACAAACCCGCCCCCTTGCATGCGCCGACCAAGCAGGCGTGGCAAACCGTGCAGGAAGGAGAGGTCCTTTTCCACGGAGGGAAATATGCAGAGGCACTTGCCAAGTACGAACAGGCAGCGGCGCTTGATCCCCTGTTTTCCGTTCCGTGGGTATACGCGGGTGATTGTTTTTTTGCACAAAAGAACTGGCACGAGGCAGAGCTACGCTTTCGCAAAGCCACCGAGGTAGAACCGCTGAATGGGCAGGCCTGGCGCTTCCTGTCGGATGCGCTCATGCAGCAAGGCAAAAAGCTGGATGCAGAATCAGCTTTGCTGAGCGGGATCGCAGCGCAACCAAGCCAGATGCCCAACTGGGAAAAGCTGGCGCAAATATGGGGCCTGAGCGGCGTGCAAATGCAGCGCCTGCAGATGGTCCGCAAATCGCAGGTCCAGTTTGATAAAGCGAACAACAAGTACAACATTTATGTTGATTCTCCCGCCAAGAGTGACGATAGTCCCGACACTCCAGTCTGGCTGGCCTACGCGCTCAGCTTGTCGAAGGCGCAGACGGAAAATATGACAGGTAAAAGCAAAGCATCTCCTTTTTCCATGGAAGTCGCCGCGTGGCGCATTGCCATGATCGTCGCTGACGAGATCAACGCCAGCACCGGCAAAAAGCTAACGGATGCCGCGCTGCAAAAAATGCAGACGCTGGCCCAGGCAAATCAACTGGAACCCGCCATACTGCTACTGATGTATTCAGAATCATACCGGCCAGAATTCGAATCCTGGAAAAAAGCAAACCCCAACGGCATACGGGCTTTTGTCAACACCTATGGTTTGCGGCCTTGATTGAACATGCAGAGTCCAGTTAAAGGCGGCCGATCATTACATTGTCGAGAACCGGGCCATCCTGTGTTGGATCAAAAAAAGAACTTACTTCTTCCAGGAACGTGAGTGTTGCACTCATGGACGTTCTAAAACCAGATGCGATGAAAGACGCGGTCTTTGTCCATCAGTAAGTGCTTCAGGCCAGCGAGCACGTGCAAGACGATCAGTGCAGTAAGGACAAAAGCCAATATTGAATGGACTTCAAAAAACTGCTCAGCAATGTCATGGTTTGGGCTTATCCACGCCGGGAGTTTCAGACCAAAAAACGCAACACCTTTCTTGGTATAAGATGCTCCTAAGAACCCGATTATGGGCATTGCCAGCATGCCGCCATAGAGCAACCACTGTATCAGGCCCGCAAGCTTCCTTTGCCAAGTCGGCACATTATCAGGCAGTGGCTCCGGCTTATGTGTAATTCTCCAGATCAGACGAATTACAACCAGCGCGAGCAGAACCAGCCCGAAGGATTTGTGCTGATTAAAATACCAATCACTACCGGGTTCGTCCTCTATCGACATCATGTACCAGCCCACGCACAGCAGGCCGACGATCAAGAGTGCGGATATCCAATGCAGCCAAATCGCCGGCTTTGGATATTTCCAGTTGTGATCAGCTAATGCTCCAAAGTTACTACGCTTTTCCATATCGCTTCCTCGGTTGGTATTCACAATGCAAAACTGTATCGTTCAGCCTGTCGCCGCTTTACTAGGCAATTTTTTCCACTTCAACTGCCCCCACTTTACTAACTCGAACCACGCAATGCTCACCGCTGCAACAATCCCAGACGCGAGCAGCAGCGTGGCATCTGGGAGTGAGAATACAAAAAGCTCTTGTATGGCGGACACCCCTAAGACCACTACCAACAGCAGCACCGCCGATAGGCTGATCCAGGAAAACGAACTATTCGAAGCTTGCCGCCGCTTCCACGATGGCTGGGACCAACTGCGATTGGTGTAGATCAGTCCCAGGTTTGACAGCACCAACGTAATGAAGGTTGTAGTCCGTGCTATGTCGTCGGACTTGCTCAACCATCTGACTGCCAGATGGAAGCCGATCAGCATGATCAACAGGCCTCCCCCCTGCAGCAAGCCGCGCACCAGGATCTCGCGGTCAAACAGGTGCATGTCCGGCCTTCTTGGCTTGCTGACCATGGCGTCGGCTTCTATCGGTTCCGCCTCGAAGACGATAGAGCATGCGGGATCGATCACCAGTTGCAGAAACAGGATATGTACCGGCATCAGCAACATCGGCAAACCGATCAATACGGGCAAAATGGACAGGCCAACGATAGGCACATGCACCGCAACGATAAAGACAATGGCCTTGCGCAGATTGGCAAACAGCCGGCGGCCGTGCTGAACCGCCAGCAGCAGAGAAGAAAAATCATCCTTGAGCAAAACCAGGGCTGCCGCTTCACGAGCGACGTCGGTGCCCCTGGCACCCATCGCCACTCCGATATTGGCTGCCTTCAGTGCAGGCGCATCGTTTACGCCGTCGCCAGTCATCGCAACCACGTCGCCACGGCTGCGGAAGGCTTGCACCAGGCGCAGTTTCTGCTCTGGTGCAATCCGGCAAAAGACCTCAGTATTCTTGAGCCGCGCTTGCAGCGCCGTATCATCCATTGCGGCGAGGTCAACGCCTGATAGCACGCCACCCGCCCCGCTAGCGATCCCCGCCTGTCGCGCAATTGCCAGCGCAGTCGCGGGATGGTCGCCGGTGATCATTACCACGCGCATACCCGCTGCGTGACATTGCGCGACCGCTTGCGGAACTTCTGGCCGCACCGGGTCTTGCAGCGCGACCAGGCCGAGGAACACAAAATCAAAGACATGCTGATTGTCAGGCAAAATGGTGGCCGGAAACATCGCGCTGGCAACACCGATTACACGCAAGCCGCTATCCGCCATGGCCGTCACTTGCGATGCAATGCGCGCGGCGCGCGCCGGCTCCATGTGGCATAGATCGATGATGGCCTCCGGCGCGCCCTTGGCAGCGATCAAATATTCCGTCCGGTCGGGCGATTGCCAGACCCGCGACATGGCAAGCATCTGCCGCGACAGCGGATAGTCATCAATCAGCACCCAGTCCGGATGCAGGTGTTCCGTATTTGCCAGCAAGTGAGCACCGGCCTGCCCGATGGCAGCTTCCATGGGATCAAATACGCGGCGGTGGCTTGCCAGGACGGCATATTCCAGCAAACCATGCAGCTCTTCCTGCAAATCGGCACCGCCTGCGGCTTGGCAGGTGTAGCCGGACTGTTCCGACCAAAGCTGGGCCACTTCCATGCGGTTGGCGGTGAGAGTACCGGTCTTGTCAACGCACAAGACCGTTGTCGCCCCTAGCAATTCAATAGCAGGTATGCTGCGAGCCAGAATTTTCTCGCGCCCCAGCCTCCATGCGCCAAGCCCGAGGAACAGTGTCAGGATAACCGGCAATTCTTCAGGGAGGATAGCCATGGCCAGCGTTAGTCCAGCCAACAAGCCCTGGAGCCAATCGCCACGCAGCCACCAATAAGCAAGCGCGAGACCGGCGGCAAGGCACAATCCGCCTATGGCGACGGTTTTTACGACGGCGCGCGTCTCCAGCTGGATCGGCGTCAGCTCTGTACCTAGCGTGGCAAGCGATGCGCCTATGCGTCCTAATGCGCTGTTCACTCCGATTGCGATCACTAAGCCGCTAGCCGTCCCTTGCGTAATCAGGGTGCCGGAAAAGACCCGGCTTTCCTTGTCGCTGTCAGCATCAAGTGTACCGTGCTTTATGACTGGTACAGATTCTCCCGTAAGCATTGACTCGTCCACCGTCAGATTCGACGCGCTGAGCAGGTCGATATCGGCGGGAACACGATCGCCTTCAGAGAGAAGCACCAAGTCTCCAACCACCAGCTCCCTGCCGGCGACCCGCTCTTGCTTTCCATCTCTGATGACCAAGGCGCGGGGACAGGACAGATCGCGCAATGCATTCAGTGAACGCTCGGTACGCCGTTGCTGAAAAAAAGTAATGCCGATGACAATGCAGACAAAGCCCAGGAGCATGAGCGCTTCATTCCGATCGCCGAGCATCAGGTAAATGGCGCCGCAGGCTACAAGCAGCAGAAACATCGGTTCCGAGACAACATCCAGCAACAGGCGCCCGGAACTCAAAGGGCGAGAGGCAGGAAGCTCATTCAGGCCGTTTATGCGTAGCTGTTCTGCTACCTCCGCCGCTGTCAGGCCTTCACTTTTCTGCTGCGCGGGCATGGTTTCCATGCCTATTCCAGAACCGTGGGGCGTAATAAACTTTCGTGGTCGAGGTCCGGCCGTCTCCATGGATCCACATGCGTCATCAGGTTGAGCACCCGGTGGCGTTCCAGCACGCGGCGCCTGGCGTTGACGGCTATGTCATGGCCGGCCTCCACCGTCAGCGATGCATCAACCTCCAAATGTACGTCGGCGATGATCATGTCTCCCATCTTCCGCGTGCGTAAATCATGCACGCCGCTGATCCCGGGCGTTTCCAATAACGTGGTTCGAATCGCATTAAGCTCTATCTCGTCGATCGCCCGGTCCATCAGATCATGAAGGGCATCCCACGCAAATCTCCAGCCCATTCTCAAAATCATGACCCCAACGATCAGGGCGGCAATTGGATCAAGTATGGGATAACCTGCCAGATTGCCGATAATACCGACACCAACGACAAACGATGACGCCGCATCGGAGCGCGCGTGCCACGCATTCGCAACCAGCATGCTCGATTTTATGCGCTTGGCAACCGCAAGCATGTAGCGAAACAGCAGTTCTTTGCTTAACAACGCTATCGCAGCAATCCAAAGCGCGATGCTATGCACTTGCGCGATGGTGTCCGGAGCTTCAAGCTTCAACACCGCAGACCAGACCATGCCTGCCCCCACCGCCAGCAACAGCAAACCCAAGACTAAAGAAGCTGCGTTTTCAAATCGCTGATGTCCGTAAGGGTGATCGTCATCGGCGTCTTTCTTGCTGTGGTGGCTGGCGAACAGGACGATGAAATCCGCCACCAGATCGGAAAGCGAGTGGATGCCGTCCGCAATCAAACCCTGTGACTTGGCAAATACCCCTATGGCGATTTGCGTGACGCTGAGGCAAATGTTGACGGTGACACTGACCCAGGTACTTCGCGATGCAGCGGCTGCGCGTTCAATTGCCGATAGTGAAGGATTCCCGTTCTCGGTCTCGTCTTGAAATTCGGTGGGTTTCATATAGGCGCGTGATGGGGACAATGCATGTTTAAAGGACATCAGCATCTTAAGGGAAATGGCACCACTAAGCGAGCATGGATGCTCCGAATCATAGTCTCAATGATTCGCGTTTATGCCTATCCAATTAAGCGATTCCCCATGCAGCATATCTCCGGGTCACTTCCATGGAGCATGGTCCTTGCAACTGGCGGCGCTTCCAAATCTGCAATGCATGAGAAAATTTTCAAAGCCAGGTACAAAAAAATCTGGGAAGTCTGCCACCACCCCAACACTTCTCTAGCGCAATTCGGCCAGAAGCCCCATCAGCAGCATTGGCTACTACCTCATCTCATTTGCTATCCTCGTAGAGTCCTGTCCCGGTGGCCGGCCAAACTCGCGCGAGTACTCCCTGCTGAACTGCGTCGAGCTTTGATAACCCACCTCATGCGCTGCGGCCGTGACGCTATAGCCTGCGGCAAGCAGCAAGGTACGAGCTTGGAGCAATCGAATCTGCTTTTGATACTGAAGCGGGCTCAATGCAGTCACTGCCTTGAAGTGCCGATGGAAGGCCGATATGCTCATTGCGGCACTATTGGCAAGCTCTTCTACTCGTAACGATTCTGCATACTCCTTACGTATCCTCTGAATAGCCACATTGACCCTGGCCAGGGCCGTGTCCGGAAGAGCGACATCGCGCAGCATCCACCCCATAGGCCCCTGCAATACACGGTACAGTATCTCGCGCTCATACACCGGCGCCAGCGCAGGAATGTCGGCTGGATGCTTCATGAGGCGCAGCATCCTTAGCCAGGCATCGAGCAGCTCCGGCGTCACCGCTGCTACGGAGAAGCCGGCCGCGTCATGCAAGCGCTCGGCAGTATTAGGCAGATCACCCAGCAAATTTGAAATGATGCCGGCCTCCAAGGTCAAACTCACCGCCAGATACGGCTCTCCTGTCTTGGCTGGATGCACGGTGCCAGCCGCCGGGAGGTCAACAGACATGACGAAATAAGTTGCCGGATCATAGTGCAGGCTCCGGCCGCCGACCGTCATGGACTTGCTGCCTCTAAGAATCAGGTTGATCATCGGATCATAGACGGCGGCCAATTGGTGCTCAGGGATGGCACCCTGCACCATCGCTACGCGCGGAATTCCTGTCTCCGTGCGCCGATTCTCCGCGTGCGCGGCGAGGCTTCTAAGCTCATTTAACTGTTTTTCCATACTGTCATTAAACCTCAGCTTGAGGCTTGCTTGCAATGTAAAAGCAGAAATAGGCAGGATTGAGGCACGAACTGGCAGGCCTGTTTTGTCGAGGCTACGTATCGTAGAGGCTCTCATTGATCACCTAAAGGAGCTACAAATGAACATCGTCATCATCACCGGCGGCAGCCGCGGAATCGGAGCCAGTACCGCCCTCGAATGCGCGCGCCGCGGCCTGGGAGTTATCCTCACCTACAACAACCAGCCGGCCAAGGCGGACGACATAGTTCGTCAAATTACCGAAGCCGGCGGCAAGGCCGCCGCCCTGAAGCTAGACGTGGGCGACTCGCACAGCTTCGCCAAGTTCCGCAGCGCCGTGGAAAGCACTTTATCCAGCATATGGGGCACCACGCAATTGGCAGGCCTGGTGAACAATGCCGGCTACGGCTTGTTCAATCCTATAGAGACCGTCACCGAAGCAGAGTTCGAGAGCCTGATGAACGTGCATCTGAAAGGCCCCTTCTTTCTGACACAGGCTCTGCTGCCGCTGATGAAGCCAGGTAGCAGCATCGTCAACCTCACCAGCGCAACGACGCGCGTTGCCACTGCAGGCGTGGCGCCCTATGCCTCATTCAAGGGCGGACTGGAAGTGCTCACCCGGTATATGGCCAAGGAATTCGGTGAACGGCGCATACGGGTCAACTCGGTTTCTCCCGGCGCGATCCGCACCGAACTGGGCGGCGGCCTGAACGACGAGTTCGAAGCCTTACTTGCATCCCAAACCGCGCTGGGGCGCGTGGGCGAGCCGGAGGACGTCGCCCTCGTCATCGCCACATTGCTCACCGACGCCGGAGGCTGGATCAATGCCCAATCCATCGAAGTCGCCGGCGGCTACATCATCTGATTCGCTAAGGACAAACCATGCTGAATCAGCTATTTCTTTCGGTCGGCACCATCGACCGTTCCATCGCCGCCTACTGCGCCGCTACCCTCCTGGACATCCGCGGCTGCAGTCTGAAACGCACCTACAACAACTGGCGACAAGGAGAAAATTGATGGCCGAAGCAATGGAAATTACCACGTTCCACCTGGCGAAGGGCGTGACGATGAAAGACTTCGTCGCCGCCAACGTCGACGTGGATGCATGGCTCAAGCAACAATCCGGCTTCATCTTGCGGCGCATCAGCCAGCGCGCAGATGGCCTCGTCACCGACATGCTGCTGTGGAAATCAGCCAGAGACGGCGAACGCGCGGCGAACGGTATTGTCACTGAACTGGCAAATTCCCCGGTGCATGGAGCTATCGACCAATCCACCGTTGATTGGTCGGTTGCTGTGTGCAGACACCGCTTGAACTAGCTTGCAGGGGCCCATCAATGCCGACCGAACACTGTGGATTCGCGTTGCGCGGCGCTTGGCGTCACAAGGTGCCGACCGCCCCGCCCGACTGTTTGCACCAGCAGCAGCATTAGGCCGTACTAGCAATAAGCGCGTCTGAGTTTATTCATCAGCAGGGGCGGCAAAGCTTTGCAACGCAACCAGAGCCAATACCGCGGCGTAAAGTTGCTGCGTGCAATAATGGCAGATCATTGATGCTCAAACGAAGAATCGCTAATTGCACACATGTTTTTTAGACGATATTCAAGCGATATCCAAGCATCTCAGAATTTAACCAAAAAACAACAAAGTGTTACTGGTCTTCGGACGTAATTTCTGAAAAGCATCAAAACAATTGCCCAAAATAGAACTGATTGTTATCTTGGCAGCAAAGAAAAAAAGCATCTGCCGGCCAATAGCTGCCGGTGTGGGTAGTACTCATTAATTATGGGGAGTCGAATGCGCTTAGCGTGTTTTAAACGAAATGTAATGGTCCGATGCTCCACCATTTTTTTGATGGCAAGCTTATTTCTAAACTGCAGTGCGTTCGCCCAAGATGACAGTTCTCGAAAACCGCAGTTGAATTGCAGCGTGGGGCCGCTCACCAAAACGTATGGAGCTACTGAATGGTTGGTCTATGCCTGTTCTGACGCGAAGTCGATTGTCGTTGTAACCGCTGCCGGGAATCCAGGACTGCCGTTTTATTTTATGCTCTACTCACAAGGTGGAGTGCGTAAACTTTTTGGTGAAGGTACTGGACAAAAAAGCGTAACAGACGCCGCATACAAGGAACTAGCAGGGTTGACCGAACCAGAAATCGCATCGCTTATTTCTTTGGCCAAACTCGCCCCTAAGGCGAACTCCCCTCGTTAAGCGTAAAAAATTGGAAACCAATTATAGGCGCGGCAGCAATCGGCCGAGGCTGTGTAAAAACGCTTTTCTTCGCTTGAGTCAGCTCATTACGTTCAGAGACTGGACAATGCGTTCAGGCGAAACGAAGTAAAAAGGGCCTACAGGCCCATCAGAGCCGCATTCAGTGATCTGATAACCTCATGGGCAGATTCGTGCCTTCAAATCAATCACTTGAACACTTTGGTTAAGCGCGAAATTGATGCAAATTCTCTTGCTCGCGCTGCAGAACTATCAGAACGGGCTAGAAAACATGCGTGGAAAATGCTCAATGAAATGTTTGAGGCTGGAGCCGTGAAACCAGCGGATTATTGCGAACCTGATTTATATTAAATACTTTTCTCTTTCAGGTTTTTTACAATTGAGTTTAACCTTCACGGCCGACGCATAACGGCTGCGGATTCAACCGGCCGACGCAACAGCTTGTTGAAATCGTTGGGCAGGTGTTTCATAGTTTAGCGTCTTTCTAGGGCGTTCGTTCAATCGCCTCGCCACGGCATTGAGTTTCGCCTGCGAGTAAGTCGACAGATCAAGACCCTTCGGGAAATACTGTCTTAATAATCCATTGGTATTTTCATTCGACCCTCGTTGCCAGGGATTCTGAGGATCACAGAAATAGACCTGGATGTCGGTTGCCAACGTAAATCGCTTGTGACCGTGCATTTCTGTACCTCGATCCCAGGTCAACGATTTGTAGAGTTCCTGCGGCAATTTATGAGCGTTCTTGATCAGCGCATTGATGACTGTTTCGGTATCTTTGCCGGGAGCCCGTGCCAGCATCACGTAACGCGTCTGACGCTCGACGAGGGTGACGATCTGGCTGTTATGGCTGCCGAACAGCAGGTCGCCTTCCCAGTGCCCGGGTATCGCTCGATCTTCGACCGTGGCCGGGCGCTCGCTGATCGACACCGCGTCGATGATTCTGCCGTGATCGCTCGTCTTCTGCGTGTGATGGCGTGAGCGGCGCATCGCTCGCGTGCGGCGTAAATGTGCCAGCAGTTCCTTCTTCAAAGCGCCTCGAGCCTGGATAAATAGGCTGCGATAGATGGTCTCGTGTGACACCTGGTAGTCCTCATCGTCCGGGTAGGTCTGCTTGAGCCATCCGGCAATCTGCTCCGGTGACCACTGCAATCGGAGTTTGCTGGCCACGATGTGTGCCAGCACCCGGTTCTCTATTAGTTTACTGGACTTGGGACGTCGTGCGCGATCCCAGGCGTCTTGGTCGGCCTCGCTTGCCCGACAGCCTTCCCGACCGCCATTGCGCTTGATCTCCCGGCTGATAGAGGACGGTGCTCGCCCGAGAAACATGGCGATCGAACGGATCGACTGTCCTACGGCCACTGCGCGCGATATTTCTTCGCGTTCAGCCAAAGTCAACGCCAACCGGGAACGGCATCGCTGTGCCGGTTGTATGCCGCCTGTTGCAGCCAGAATATGCTGTATGGAGGAATGGTTTCGATCAAACAGTTGAGCGATCCGCTGAAGAGATTCACCTTGCCGCCAGCGCTCCCACATCAACGCCTTCTGGCTTTCCGAGTAATAAATTCGAGGTCTTTGTTTCATTGCAACACTCCTCCTGCTTAAGCAGTTTATAGTGTGTTGCATTCACCGGTTGAATCCGCAGCCAGTAGCGGACAGTCGCACACCTATATCGAACTAGCTGAGATTTATTCCAAACAATGCATATGCGCACATCAATAAAGCGAAAAATGGCCCGAATATCTAAGCGCCACACAAAAATTTGCTCGCAAAAATTTCAAAGAGTGACATCGCCATTCTTTGAGTTTGACGCGTCAATTCGAATCGGTGGAGCAGGAAAATATCACGATGAGATATCAGCGAGCACAGGGCTAACCCCAACACGAGCCTACCTGGCTGGAGATAAAGTTTCAACACATTCAGAGCGAGTGCGGAAAGAAGACATGTGGATTTTTTCTTCTCCGTTGGACAGGAGCCGTCCATTGGATGACCATGTCGGCTGGTTGCTAGATACTGTGACACCGCATATCGAATATCTCGACGGAGTCATAAACAATGCTACGTGGGCTGACCTTTGTCTAGGCTGTTTTTCTGATATACCGTACCCTATGATTGCAACCGGCAACCGTGCAACCGAGCTGATAAAAAAGCTTAATTTACAAATTTCTTTCAATTTCACTTGCACGTAGGCGATAGACTCCTGCCGGCCATAAGCAGTCGTTCGCATAGATTTTTCATTGTTTCGTAATTTGAGGTATTAACAGTATGACGGCCCTCCGCCACATCAATGTTGAGATTAAATTTTTTACATCGACAGACGGAGGGCGGTCGTTGCCGGTAAGTCTAAGCGGGGGCAAATATCGTCCGCATTTCAGGGTAAATGGTGGCGAATATCTTGGAGTTATTTTTGTTGATGGTCCGCTTGAGCCTGTGGCGCCGGGATGGTCCGGAGCCGCTATTGTTGCTCTTGTCTATGAACCAGGCGTCGACTATTCGATGTTGAAACCGGGAGTCGCCTTCGACGTATTGGAAGGTGCTAGAGTCGTGGCTTTAGGAAGCGTGCGGAATCACGGGCGGGACGAAGGTCTGTAGCATAAGCATTTGAGACCGATAGCGGCCCAGACCGTGTAAAAACGCAGTACTAGAGCAATATCTTAATTTCACCATTTTTCAGCCCTCCATGTAAACGGAAATCTTGCAGAACCGTTAAATCGCTATCTCATCCAACGACGAGGCAGCCAGATGACACGATATATCCAGGGAGAACACCGTACCCAAAGCACGCTGCTTCCAGAACTGCTGGATGACTACGTCACGGAACAGAATCCGGTGCGCGTCATTGATGTATTCGTTGATGAGCTTGACCTGGGCAAGCTCGGCTTTAGCGGCGCCGCCCCTGCAGCCACCGGCAGACCCGCCTATCACCCTGCCGTGCTGCTGAAGATCTATATCTACGGCTATCTCAACCGCATCCAATCCAGCCGACGGCTGGAGCGTGAAGCGCAACGCAATGTGGAAGTAATGTGGCTGACCGGCCGCCTGGCGCCCGACTTCAAGACTATCGCCAACTTCCGCAAAGACAATGGCACGGCGATTCGCCATGTCTCCCGTGAATTCGTATTGCTGTGCAAGAAGCTGGACCTGTTCCGCGATGCGCTGGTAGCCATCGACGGCAGCAAGTTCAAGGCCGTCAACAACCGCGACCACAACTTCACCGGCGCTAAGATGAAGCGCCGGATCGCCGAGATAGAAGCCAGCATCAGCCAGTATCTGACCGAGCTCGACACAGCAGATCGCCAGGAGCCGGAGATAGCGCAATTGCGCAAAGCTCGCCTGCAAGACAAGATTGCCACCCTCAAGAAAGAAATGCAGTCACTGCAGGACATCGCCGTGCAACTCCAGGATGCGCCAGACAAACAAATCTCCCTGACCGACCCCGATGCCCGCTCCATGAAGACGCGCGGCACCGGCATCGTTGGCTACAACGTGCAGACCGCCGTGGATGCCAGGCATCACCTCATCGTGGCGCATGAAGTCACCAATATAGGCTCGGACCGGGAACAGCTCTCTTCCATGGCAGAGCAGGCCCGCACGGCCATGGGAACCGAGAAGCTCATTGTCATTGCCGACCGGGGCTATTTTAAAAGCGAGGAAATCCTTGCCTGCGATCAGGCCGGCATCACGACCATTGTCGCCAAATCGGATACTTCCGCTGCCACGGCGCATGGACGGTTCAGCAAGGATGACTTTATCTACGATGCGCAAAACGACGAATATCGCTGCCCGGCGGGGCAGCGGCTGATTTGGCGCTTCACCACGACTGAGCGTGAATTGCAATTGCACCGTTACTGGAGTTCGCATTGCAAAAGCTGCCTGCTCAAGGAACAATGTACGCCAGGTCCAGAAAGGCGTATTACCCGATGGGAGAATGAGGATGTGCTGGAGGCCATGCAAAGCCGGCTAGACCATTTCCCGGAAGCGATGCGCATCCGCCGCCAGACTGTAGAGCACCCGTTTGGTACGATCAAGCTGTGGATGGGTTCGGCACACTTCTTGATGAAGACCTTAAAACGCGTCAAAACCGAGATGAGCCTGCACGTGTTGGCGTACAATTTGAAACGCGTGATGCGCATCATCGGGATTGGCCCGCTGATGCAGGCGATGAGGGCCGGATAGGTTTTTTTGCTGAGAAAACGACGTTGATATGGCGCGCATTGCGGCCGATTTGAGACCGCCATTCCAAAAACGTGGGAGGCGGACAATCGAAAAAACGACGGAATACACGCGCTTCTGAGGGCCTTACAGCGCATCGTCGAATTCGTTATTGCTCATAGCGGCTCAGCTTTACGTTTTTACACGGTCTGGGCCAGAAGCAGTCGTTCGCATGACTTCGCAATTTAATGCTACACTGACAACTTATTTTGGCCTGTGGCATTGCTTCTCTCCCTAAAATCGAACCGCGAAACTACTCATTAATGTTGCCCGATAAAACGCCACTTCGTTATTCAGAATGGTTGGGATATGTCTTTGACCGGCCAGTCACTCCGAGCGGCTGGTATTCCGATTCTGAAGATACGGACTTCAAAGCCGAAGAAATCGAGGTGGTTGCTCTCGTCACGCACACCTTAGAAAACTGTGGAGCAGACCTCGCCGAATACTCAGACGCGCAGGTCAATCACGGCCTAAACTATATTTTTGACAGCGCTTGCTCGGATGTAGTCTTTGCGCTGATGAGTGACAGTGTTCCCATCAGCTCGAGACTTCGAGCCATTTCAGCAATCAAGTTTCTATATCAGGATTGCTTCGGTCCGAGATGCGCGCCAGTGCTTGGGCACAATAGTGAGCCAGGTGGCAACTCACTAAACTACATTTGCTATATGCTTTGGGACGTCTCCCCGCTATCGTATTGGGAACGGACCGCAAGTCCCGACAGGGAAATTTTCTATAATGCGGTCGTCGATGTACTTGAAGATGCGCTCAATTCCACAAATCCAGCTTGTATAGAGAGTGCGCTCCATGGCCTTGGGCACATTCTAAGCAACCATAACGACCGCGTTACTGGAGTTATTACAGCGTACCAAAAGCGAAATACGTTCGAGTCTTTGCAACTAAGGTCATACGCGCAGCATGCGAGCGTTGGCAGAATTCAATAACTCGAGGTGTGCGGGGCGCTATCGGCCAAATCCAGTCGTTCAGGATACCAGGCTACTTATTGTGGATTTGCTGGAATCTGCAACACATACCACGGAGAAAATTGAGGTTATGGGACTTGGCTTGTTACCGCTGGAGAAAGTTCCAATTTTCGTCTGGAGCTTGCTACTAATTTTATTCGGTGGCTTCCTGTTCGTTAATGAAGACCGGCTTACTTGGGGTCAAGGTCGGGCGCTGCTGTTGCTCGTAGTGGGTATTTTGGCGCTTGTATATGACCTGCGCAAAAGGCTAGCAGTAAAACCTGTGGAAGATGGCGCGAAGGATGACGCCAAGTCCACGGACGATTGAGCGGGCCGATACCGGCCATGAACAGTCATTTGCAATAGTAGGTTAGATATTTCCTCTAGAAGCACCAAATGCGACCGAATACAAGGGCACGTAAAAAAGGACAATAATGCAGGGTTGTATTAAAGAAATTGCTGTCGACGGCTATGAACGGCTTCTGACATTGCAAAGTAAAAATGAAACGTTGCGGTGCACCTACATTGACCCACACGAATATCTAGAACCTGGGGAGACGTCTAAGCTTCTTACAGTCGACGAGACCATTTATTTTTCTTTGGCGCTGAATTTCGTAACGGCTTATGAACTAGCCGAACCTGGAATTCAACGTAGGATTACTCAAGACCTTCACGATTCTCCGCACGCAATAGTCATTGGTGAGATTGTAGAGAAATTGAACTACGACTCTTACTTATTGTCCATTAACGACGACCTTCGAATTGCAGTGGAATTTGAGGAAAATGTTGAACTGAAGGTTGCCGATTATATTTGTGTAGCCGGCGAGTTGACAGTCGAACGGGAGCCTAATTTTCGATAGCGTTAATGTATTTTCATAGTAACCCTTTGACTCGCACGAGGTATGGGAATCCTCTCAAACTACAATAGCGCTACTTTGATTCAATTTATTGGAGTGAAAATTTCTTCGTAAGTTGTTTATCGAATGACCGCTTTAGAGAAAATTGTACTTCCGCTTTTGGGGCGGCAGCCGGCCAACTCCGGTCATTGGACTGGTTGCGTTACAGACCGCCCATTTCATGTTATGTTGCCTAGGGGTTATTGAACGGTGGAAGATAAAATAATTGTCGGAAAAATCTCCGAAGCACTAATCAATCTTGAGGAGAAAGGCGAGCTTGTTCTCACAACCAGTTCCCTGGATACGGTAGCAAGGTTCGTCTTTCACTCAGCGCTAGAATCATGGTTCGACGAAATCAGAAAAAGTGAAGAGCCAATCGAATGCACAATTCCATATCTTTTGGAGCAAACAGTCTTGGAAGTTGCAGCTAGGTTTGCAGTACAAAATGGGCGCGCTACGGAGATTGTAAATTCTTACTATAACGAATGGTTTAACAGCCGTACCATGAAAGAAATAGCGGAAATTTATTGGCATGAAACGCCTCGCGAAATGGCCGGTAGAGCTTATTACCGCATTGTGCTTGGTAAACCAGATAATCGGGACCTCGAATATTTAGAATGGCGCAAAAGCCATTAACGCTGATAAGCATCGGCTCAAACCGGCCAATTGCAGCCGCCCATGTTATATTGATAATTCTTGATATATAACGCTTTAGGCCATATGCAAATTCGACCGTTCCCCTGGAAGTCACTTTTACTGGCTCCTTTCGCTAGCGTTCCTGCCTTGACGATTGCTGGCTTGGGAAGTTCCGATGCGGGCGCGGCATCAGACTTTGGTTGGGGAATTTTCTTTGGGCTTCTGCTGGCGGTTCCAGCTTCCTTTGTGGGCATGCTGCTTATCGGTGTCCCGATTTTCTTGATTTTGCGACCTTACAGGTACGCGCTCATGCTGGCTACTTGTGCAGCTGGCTTTGCTATACCGTTTCTCATGTTTTTCGGAGATGCTCCTTTAAGAACAACTTTTGGGGCAGTTGCTTCAGGCGTCGCTGTGGCTGCAGCTGCATATTTTTTACGTCCACGTAATGCCTGACCACTTAACCAACCAGACGGCTCATGCGTTGTGCGTGGCAGCCGCCGAGTATCGCAAACGTTAAAATGTTGGCAGAAGCCGGCCAATCGCAGAACATAGGGCTGCGCAATGTATTCGGCGTTGGTGCGACCCTGCTTATGAGGTTAATCCACCTTTTGAGGATTGGGAGGCCGAGCTATTTGCCCCACCGTCAATTCACGATATCAAGCCCTGGCCGACTGGGGTAACTCCAAAATGATACGCCGCGACCATGGAAAATCGACATTCAAGTGAATCGGAAGTCCCCCTACGGCAAATTCGAGCCACGTATAACGAGGACACAATTCGCGTATACCAAGCCTACTCAGATGCGATAGCAGACGCCGCACTTTCGACGGGAACATTTTCCTCGCCGCCATTTAAAATGGAGCGTATGACATGGATAAAGCCATCGTTTCTATGGATGATGTATCGCTCTGGATGGGGGTTCAAAGACGAAGGGCAAAGACGGATTTTGGCGATTGATATCACCAGAGCAGGATTTGAATGGGCTCTACAACACGGCTGCTTGAGCCATGCAGATGAGGCTCTTAGCAAGGAAGAATGGACGGCAAAAAAAATGTCATTTCCGGTTCGTATTCAATGGGACCCGGAACGCAACCTGCTTCTAGAGCCACAAGCACATAGAACGATTCAAATTGGCTTGAGCAAAGAAGCGGTTACTATGTATGTGCAGCAATGGATTACGCGTATAAGCGACGTAACGGCGTTAGCGCATTCCATTCACTCGCTGGTGGACTCTAGGAGATTTGAAGAGGCAAATCAGAAGTTGCCACAAGAGCGTCCGTACGTTGTTAGCGGCGGAGTCGAATAGCGGCGTAAGGAACGACCCGGCCAGCAGCGGCCGTGTAGCTGTTTTAATGTATTTTTCTTCGCGCGAAGTACCCTTAATATCATGAGCCACTGCTACATAGAGTTTGTACCAAAAGATGAAAAGTCCCTGCGCCGAACGTCGGAATTGTTTGCAATGCTTAAGGTTGCCAAAGACGCCGATGAAGCCCTAGATGATTCCCGTTTTGTAGATTATTTTACTGAGACTGAAAGAGCGTACTTCTGGAGTCCGTCGACAGAGGAACAAAGAGAATGGAATAACGAATGGTTTTCCACGCCTATCGAAATTCGACACTCCCCAAAAATGCTTACGCCCCAGTGGCACCTTGAATCCATGCTAGATGCTTTCTCGAACGGCGACTATCAGCTCATCGCCATTCAAGACAAAAATGGCAAATACCAATTGGCATTTAATCCGCACGGCTACCCATACGGAGGCACCGGTTGCATGGTGGCTTTTCTTGAATGTTTTGGGCATTCAATTGTCGGGATTGAGGATGGCACCGGCTATGAAAAATATACTCCACAAACCAAGTTCTGGAAGTCAAAGCAAAAGAATAGGTGGCAATTTTGGCGCTAAGCCTAACCCCAGAACACTCATCCAAATACATTTCGCTAGCGGCTGAATAAATGCGCTTGTTTTCCCAAAAAAAGCCCGCTTTCAGGGAGAACAGAATGTCCGCAGCGGAGCGATTCTGAAGCTCGCAAAATTGATTTAATGGAACTGTGAATGTCCGCTTTGGAGAAGCGTGAACTTCCGCTTTGGGGCGACAAGAGACATACAAGCACGTCTGCCATCGACAAAATCCAACCAAGAACAACTCTTTTATAGAAATTTTTTGTCAAAACTGCCTCGCGAATGCTCGCAACTCGACGTTGCAAGCCTTAACTGAGAAACGTTTCTGGCGATCTCTGAATATATTTTGGGCCTGCTAAGCACTCACCTTCGCCGGCCACGCAAGAAATTGCTGCCACAAAGGCACATCGGCGATGAAGCCCATGCAGATGTGCATCACTACAAACACTGCCAGCGTGGCAGGAAATGGCAGGCGCACCTGCTTTAGGCGATAGTCGTTCAAGATCAGCAGCACCAAGATGATTTCCGAGGTCAGCGTGGCGATATGGATCATCATGCTGAAGCTCATCGGGTACGGCCAGGCGAAGGAAATCAGGCGGGGTATCGCCGGCGGCAACAACACTAGCGCCGTGGCGGACATGTAGCGCGCATGCAATTGCACGCTTTTCTTGTGGCGTATCGCCATAAAAAACAGCCAGGAAAACAGCAGCAGCGAAACCACATCATAGAAGGTCAGCTTGGCGCGCATCGTCGGCGGAAAATGATCCGGCTGCGCCAGCATCACAAACCCCACCACAAAACCGCTGACCACCAGTAGCGGCGCCAGCACATAGGCTAGCTTGCCGGTCTGGCGATGGATCGCGAGTTTCTTTGTCCGCACCAGCCAGGCCTGCAGTATCAGCAGGCAGACCCAGGCAGTCGCCGCGACCCCATGCACAAGGTGCGGAGAATGATTGGTCAGCGGATGAGAAAAGAAGGATCTCCAGAAGCCGGCAATACAGATTACCAGCACGGATGAAAAATACAGGTAGGCACGGGGATACATGAGATTTCCCTTTATGAGCGAACGGCTGGATATGCTGGATGATCGGGCAGAGTGCGGGTAGTGCCTCCCCATGTCTTAAGCATGGGTTGGGCCTGGCGCAAAAACACAGTATCAGATACTTGTTTTTTTGGCAAATAGTTGTTGTTTTTGGTAGCTAGGGGCGTTACCTCATGACTGCAGACCGGTAGCGCCCCCTCTGCTGAAGCAAGACCAGCGCACCTTGAGTGCCTTCCTGGAAAAGCTGACCGGCATGCCCGCCACTACCAGGGCCTGGAACACCATAGTGCGGCTGGTGGATAAGTACAAAACGGGAGTGCCGTCCTACACCTTCTTCACAAACTCCGATTTCAGGCTCATCGCACCAAAGCCGTCTATCTTGCAATCGATATCGTGGTCGCTATCCACCAGGCGAATGTTCTTGACCTTGGTGCCCATCTTGACGGTGCCACCCGAGCCTTTCAGCTTCAGGTCTTTGATGACGGTGACGGTATCACCGTCCTGCAGCACATTGCCGGCAGCATCGCGATAGACCTTGGCGCTTTCCGTTGCCGTTTCAGTGGCTTGCGCGCTCCATTCGTGCGCACATTCCGGGCATACCAACTGGCTGCCATCTTCATAGGTAAATTCGGAATTGCATTTTGGGCATGGAGGCAAAGCGCTCATGGTGTTGTCCTGAAAAGTGGAAGGCCGTTGCCTTGAAAGTGCAGCAGTATACTGCGGTGGCCCCATTAATACCAATTTGCAAATTTTGAAGAAGCGATTCCGGGCTTTCACCTATCTGCGTTTATGCTACATCTGGCCAGCGACAGCAATAGCCATGCAACGGTTTCCTTATCTAATTTTTACCATAGTTGCCGGACTGTTTACGTTTTCGATATCGGACGGCTAACTTCGTGATAGAGCCTGCAACGGCGGGACACTTTATTTAACTTTTGCCGTTTTTTTGCAGGAAATTTGCTGATACACTTGGTTCAGGAATTTAAGACCTGAGGGCAAACCCGTTGAAAGACGGGGACGCAAAGCCACCGGCCTACAGCGCGCAAGCGCCATGGCAGCGGGGTTGCCGATAGAAGATCGACGTGCAAGCTGCTATGCAGACACCAGCACCATGATCTATATTGCCAAGCGTGGCCCTCGCCAAAACCGGAGTGCCACAGACATGAAAAAAGCCCCTGCCCCATTCACTACTCCCCGCCATGCCGGCTTATTGCTATCGGTATGCGCGACTGCAATCCTGAGCGCTTGCGGCGGAGGTACAGACACTGCCGATACAGCGCTTAGCCGCGAGCAGGTCCAGGCACAGGCAGCCGTGGCAACCGGCATCTCCACCTTCCAGTTAACTGAAGGAACCCTGCCGGAAGCGGCGGCACAGCAACTCGCCGTGCCTGCATTCCATCTTGCGCCGGTGCTGCTGGATACGCCAGATAATGGCGACGCGGACGGCCGCCAGGCTTCTTCGCGCAGGGCCGCGCGCATGCAAAGCATTCCATCCAACTTGCGCAGCATCTCCAGCCGCCGCCTCAGCGTGCGGCAACTGAAAGCCGCTGAAGGCGTGGAAGACAATGGCACTGAAAACACCAGCAGTACCGGCAATGCTGCCGGTAATAGCGGCGGTGGCGGAAACGAGGCGGCACCGATGGCGTCCGGCGTAGTTTCCACCTATACGCCGGCACAGATACGCGCGGCCTACGGCCTGCCTACCTTGCCTGCGCTCGGCGCGGCAATGACGGCAGCACAAGCGGCACAACTGGGCGCGGGCCAGACGATCTATATCATCGATGCAAAACATAATCCTAATACCGTTGCCGAGCTGGCCGCCTTTAACCAGAAGTTCGGCCTGCCGGGCTGCACGCTGAAAGCTATCTCCCCCACCGCCAGCCTGCCGCTGGCCGCAGCCTCTTCCAGCGCCTGTGAACTGTCCATCGTCTATAACACCACCAGCGGCACCATGACCAGCACGCAGCCGGCTTATGACTCCGGCTGGGCGACCGAGATCACGCTGGATGTGCAATGGGCCCATGCCACAGCGCCGCTGGCACGTATCGTCGTCATAGAAGCCAACGATGCATCGCTGAACAGCCTTGCCGGCGGCGTGAAGCTGGCCAATGCTATGGGCCCAGGCGTGGTATCGATGAGCTTCGGCTCGCAGGAAGGCAGCTACACCGCCTCCGTTGATTCCGCCTTTACCGCTCCCAATATGACTTACCTGGCCGCTACCGGCGATTCCGGCGCAGCGGTATCCTGGCCTGCAGTTTCCACCAACGTGGTCGCCGTGGGCGGCACCAGCCTGACTTATTCCGGATCCGGTACGCGCAGCGAAACCGGCTGGGTCAATACCGGCGGCGGCATCAGCGCTTACACCGCAGCACCTGCCTATCAAAACAGTACCGTGCCCGGCATGGGCTCCGTCAGCAAGAGGAACGTCGCCGACGTTTCCTTTAACGCCGATCCGAATACCGGCCAATACCTGGCTGTCATCTCTTCCGGCAGCAGCACGGTCAGCTGGCTTAGCGCCGGCGGCACCAGCCTCTCTACACCGCAATGGGCCGGCCTGATCGCCATTGCCAATGCCAACCGCGCACTGAATGCCAAAGCCGCGCTGGGCGCACCGCATGCCGTCTTGTACAGCCAGATCGCCAGCGTGCCCGGCACCTATGCCAGCGTGTTTGCCGATGTCACCAAGGGTTCTGACGGCACTTGCTCCGCCTGCACCGCCAAATCCGGCTACGACATCCTCACCGGCCTGGGCACACCCAATGTGAGCAGCTTGCTCAATAGCTTGTCCGGCGCAACGGTCACCGCCGCAGCGCCAGTGGTCGTGCCTGCCAGCATCAGCGGCCAGGCCGGCACTGCCCTCTCCTTCACCGTTTCCGTCACTGCGCCAAATTCCGTGACTTACTCCCTGAGCGGCGCACCTTCCGGCATGGCGATCAGCAGCGCCGGCGCAGTCACCTGGGCAGCACCGGTGGCAGGCACCTATGCAGTGACAGTCACCGCCAAGGATAGCAAAACAGGTTTGACCGGCCAAGGCGTGTACACCGTCACGATTGCCGCGCTGAGCGCACCCGTGGTCAATGGCGGCAGCGTCAGCGGCAAAGCCGGCACTGCATTGTCGTTTGCTGTATCGGTGACTAATGCCAACCCTGTCACCTACACGCTCGGCAGCGCACCTGCAGGTATGACTATCAGCAGTAGCGGTATCGTGAGCTGGGCGTCACCTGTAGCCGGCACCTATGCAGTCACCGTGGTTGCCAAGGATAGCAAGACCGCCAAAACCGGCCAGGGCACCTACACCGTTACGATTGCCGGCGCCACTACCAGCGGTATTACCATCACTGCACCTGCCATGACAGGCGTGGCGGGCAAGGCGCTGAAAGGCACGATCGCTGTCGCCGATCCTGGTGCAAGCTCGGTTTCGATATCTGTCTCCGGCATCCCCATGGGTATGACATTCACGCCAAGCGGCCTGACGATGACAGCCAACTGGGCTAGCCCTGTAACCGGCACCTATAGCCTGAAAGTATCGGTAACCGATTCCGCAGGCCGCAGCGCGCAGGCGACCGTGCCGGTAACGATCACGGCCAAGTAAGTTAAAGGGAATATCGCCGGAAGCTTGTTCAGGTTCGGCAAAGAAAAAGGCTGCACAGAGTTGATCTGCGCAGCCTTTTTACATCTGTAAAACAAATACAAGTTCTTGGAGGCTGTTGCGAGATTGTCCTGGCTAGGCGTCGCCAACGAAGACAGTGCTTTAGCACGGCAAGGCGGCGCAACAACGCCAGGGCAATTTCGAAGCAGACTCTTTTAGTGACCGGTCAGCTTCTGCTTCAGCTCATGCCTCTGCTGCGCTTCTATAGATAGCGTCGCAGTCGGCCTTGCCAGCAGGCGGCGTATGCCTATGGCTTCGCCGGTTTCTTCGCACCAGCCGTAGTCGCCTTCGTCTATGCTGGCTATACGCTGCTGCACTTTTCTCAGCAGCTTGCGTTCGCGGTCGCGGGTGCGCAATTCCAGCGAGTGTTCTTCTTCCATCGACGCGCGGTCAGCCGGGTCGGCAATCATTTCGGTCTCGCGCAGATGTTCGGTGGTTTCGCTGGCATTACGGATCAGCTCCTGCTCCATCTGCTGCAACCGCGATTTGAAAAACGCCAGTTGCGCGTCATTCATGTATTCCGAATCGTCCATCGCAAGGACGTCTTCCTCGCTTAATGGCAGCGCAAAGGCAGGCAAAACTGCCGCAGCAGCCTTTTTTGCCCTCTTCTTTGCCGCTCCGGCTTTGTCCAATGTTTGTGTAGCGTTCATGACACGATCTCCCTTATCTATGCCGATCCTGCCTTCATGTCTGATATGCAGGCGAAATTCAGTGCAACCGACTATAACAGGCGTCCCTGGGAAACACTACAAGCGGACAACGACTGCTACTGTCAGCCGTTTCCTACATCTGGCTGAAAGAAGCTGAGGATTTTTCGCGCAGGATAGATCTACTCAGTATAGGTCAGGCAAGAAAAAGCAGCGGATAAGGCTAAAACCCCGTTTCACGAGCCAGGACTAATGTAAAAACCGCCCCAGCCCAAACAAGCCGATCACACCCACCGCGATCAGGTAGAAGGCGATGATGTAGTGCAGCAGCTTGGGCATGACCAGTATGAGGACGCCGGCAATCAAGGCAACCAGCGGCATGATGGAAAGATGGATGTTCATGAAACCTGACGATGAAAATTAATGAGCGGCAATTATTACACAACAGACATCGCGGTGAGCATGGCGGGCATTAATTTTTGCCCCTATTCTACGTAGAAAGCAGCTACTTCAGTTTTTTCTCTTTCAACTGGAAATGCTGGCATTGCTGGCCGGATGCATCGATCACATCCAATATCGGCTGGCGCGCGCTCTTGAAGTTGAAGGCGCGGCAGCCGTAGCGGAAGTTGGCGTCATAGGTAATGAAGTAGTGGCGGCAACTGGTGCAGGTGGGCGGCTTATCGCTGGATGGTTTGTTCATAAAAAAGAGATACCGCAAAAAATGAATTCTTGAAACGCATTATGCGCCAAGCTCGTCAGGCAGCGCCACGAAGCTGCGACCCAGCTTAGAAAAGCGATATGGCACATTTCAAATAAATCATGCCATAATGACATTGTATTTATAGCAATTTCAACCAATTGGCCAGATGCCTTATTGATCGAATTAGCGAACATGGAGCCCCCTCTCATGCAACAGACCGGTAGCACACTCGCATTCATGAAAAAAACGCTCGCCCTGCTGGCGGCATTGGCATGCTTCGTCCCGATACCTGTTTTTGCCGTTGAACCCTATGCAGCAATCAGTGCAGAGCTGATAGAGATGTTCGATAAAGAGCAGAAAATCAGATTTCTCAGCACTGACGATCCTGAGGTCAGAAAGGAAATGGACGCCATTGATGCGCACAACACTAAAAGGCTGAACGCAATCATCAAGGAAATAGGATGGCCTACCGTGGACAAGGTTGGCAAGCATGCCAGCCGTGGCGCTTTTTATATTTCCCAGCACGCCTACTATGATCGTCCGTTGATGGAGTTTGCCTTCAAGAATATCGAAGCAGAATACAAAGCCGGCATCTTCCCAGGAAATCTGTACGCGATGATGTACGACCGTCTGAAAACGATGGACGGGAAGCCGCAAAAATACGGTACTCAAATACAAACCGACCATACAGGCTGCTTCGTGGTAGAACTGGAAAATCCGGAGAAAGTAGACATCTACCGCAGGGAAGTCGGGATCAAAATGGATCTGGCGACTTATAAGGAAAAAGTATGTGCGATGCCCTGATATCGGCGTAGTGACTCCACCACATCCGTCTTTTCTAAAATAGGAAAATAAGTATGCCGCACACATTTTTTTACAAGCTCAACTCCATAAAAAATAAGTTGGCGAACCTTCTCCTCATGGCATTGCTCTTGATAAGCTACGGACCTCTCCATGCCGCAGACTCTTTTGCCACGATACGGGACGAACTGATCGCAATGGGAAAACAAGATCAGGCTGTCAGGATCAATTTCAATATGGATGACCCAAAGATGAGAGAAGCAATGGGTGAGACTGATCGCTATAACCGCAAGCGACTCAATGAAATCATCGAGGAAATCGGCTGGCCTACGACTGCGAAGGTTGGCATGGATGCCAGCCTCGGCGCTTTCTTCATCGCCCAGCATGCGATGGACGACAGGCCGTTGATGGATCTGGCGTTCACGAATATCGAAGCCGAATTCAAGGCAGGCAAGTTTCCCGGCAAGCTGTATGCGATGATGTACGACCGTCTGAAAATGTTCGACGGACTACCGCAAAAATATGGCACGCAGGCCCAGTTCATTGGAAGTTCCTGCGATATCTACAAACTGGAAGATCCCGCGAAAGTAGAGATCTACCGTACTGAAGTTGGCCTGACAGAAAATCTTCCCACATATAAAGCCAAGATGTGCGGCAACCGCTAGTTGCTGCCAAACCGGTAACCATCAACGGCCTTATCAGCCAAGCCTGGTTACCGGTTTTTGACATCCATTTTTTAGCCCGGTTGCGCCAGCAACGTACGGATGACGTTTTCTGTTTCCGCATAGTCTCCTTCGCCGAAGTGCTGATACACAATGCGGCCTTTCTTGTCGATCAGATAGAAGGCGGGCCAGTATTGGTTGTGGTAAGCACCCCAGGTTGCATAGCGGTTATCCTGCGCCACCGGATACGTGATGTCGAAACGCTTGGTGGCATCTACGACATTCGACTTGGAACGCTCGAACGGATATTCAGGCGTATGCACGCCGATCACCGCCAGCCCCTGGTCCTTGTACTTGGCATTCCATTGCTTCACGTACGGCAAGGTGTTCACGCAATTGATACAGGTATAGGTCCAGAAGTCCACCAGCACCACCTTACCGCGCAACTCGGATTGCTTCAGCGGTGCGCTGTTGATCCAGTTTTCTATGCCGGCGAATTCAGGTGCAGGACCGAAGTCCTTCAGGGCCGGGGTGGATGCCGTGTAGTTTGCACCGGTTGCGGCAGCAGCAGGTACGGTCTGGGCTGCGTTGGCGACATAGGCAGCGGCGGTAAATGCAGTAGCGGCAAAACCGGCGATCAGTAATTTCTTTTTCAGGGAGTTCATCTTACAGTCCTTTCAGGGAGTGGGAGCTTAAAAGCCAGGAGGAAAACAACACGTCATATTGGAAATAAATGGCCACTGCGGTCAGCACTACTAGCACGCCGAACAACTGCTGGATGCGGTGGCCGTTAATCGACAGGTAGCGCAGGCGGCCTGTGACCAGCTGGCCGCCGTAGGCAACCGCCAGCATGGGAACCGCAGCGCCGACCGCATATAGCACCAGCAGGGAAGCCGCCCAGCCTACATCCTGAGCCTGTGCTACCAGGGCCAGGATAGAAGCCAGCACTGGGCCGGCGCACGGAGTCCAGACTGCGCCCAGCGAGATGCCCAGGAAGAAGCCGCCGGCATTGCTTGGCGCTGCCTCAGAACCTGGCTTGCTGAAGCGTTCGAAAGGATTGCCTATCTTGGCAATCAGCAAATCGTAAGGACGCGGCCATATGCGCATCAGGCCGGACAGCAGCAAGGCGACGATGGCAACGGTACGCAGCGCCTCGTGGGTAAAGGTGGCAAAGTTGGACGCAAAGGCCAGCAGCATGCCCAGCGCGCAAAAAGCGGCAACAAAGCCTGCCAGTACAAAAACAGGGCGGGCGCCAGCCGGGCGCCCTGCCGAGGTGCCGAGCAAAATCGGCAACATCGGCAGCACGCAAGGTGACATAATGGTGAGTATGCCGGCCGCAAGGGCCAGGGGTGCTTCGATCAGGTTATGCATGATGTACTCCTTCAGTTGACGTTGTGAGTTGACATGGCTGCATTTAACCGGACTTACGTATCCGGCATGTGTCGCAGAATGGCCTTCAGTGCAATGTCTTGTATCCAGCCCGGCGCCAGATACACTGGGACACAAATCCCCTACCAACTTCCGCTATAAAGTAGCCTTTCCCACCAGAAAGCTCATTATGTCGATAGAACTTTTACAAGGATCCTGTCACTGCGGCGCAGTCCAATTTGAAGTCCGCACCCCATTGCTGCCTGCGTCACGCTGCAATTGCAGCCTTTGCAGGCGCAAGGGCGCCTTGATGTCGCCGCCCTTCCCTGCGCAGGAACTGCGCATCACCAAGGGTGAAGATGCGCTGACGCTGTACCAGTTCAATACCCGTGTCGCCAGGCATTATTTCTGCAAGCACTGCGGCATCTACCCTTTCCACCAGACACGTTTGAATCCACAGAACTGGCGCGTCAACATCGGCTGCCTGCATGGCGTGGACCCATATGCGCTGGAAGCCGGCCTGGGAGATGGCGCGAGCTTGTCGGTGGTGGAAGACGCGTGAGCCAAGTCATTGGCGGTTTTACAACGTAGAGGGCCGCATTGGATTTGAAACTGGCCTTCGGGTAAACTTGGCGGCAAACAATATTTCCCTGCCTGAGGTTTAAAGTAAGACTCAAAGTAAGGCTCAAAAAGAGACGACAACATGACACAAGCAACAGAAAAAGCAGACCACATCCTGATCGTGGACGATGACCGCGAAATCCGCGAACTGCTGGCCAGCTATCTGCGCAAGAACGGCATCCAAGCATCCACCGCCGCCAATGGCCGCCAGATGCGCGCGGTGCTGGAAGAAGGCCCGGTTGACCTGATCGTGCTGGATCTGATGCTGCCCGGCGAAGACGGCCTGGTGCTGTGCCGTGAGCTGCGCGGGGGCAAATGGCGCGCCACGCCGATATTGATGCTGACCGCGCTGAACGAAGAAACCGAGCGCATCATCGGCCTGGAAATGGGTGCGGACGATTATGTCTCCAAGCCCTTTTCCTCGCGCGAGCTGTTGGCACGCATACGCTCGGTACTGCGGCGCGCGCGCGCCTTGCCGCCCAACCTGCAGCCCACCGAAGTGGTGGAGATGCTGCACTTCGGCGACTGGCGGCTAGATACCACCGCACGCCACCTGCTGGACGCCAATGGCACCATGGTGGCGCTGAGCGGCGCGGAGTACCGGCTGCTGCGGGTGTTCCTGGATCACCCGCAACGCGTGCTGACCCGCGACCAATTGCTGAACCTGACGCAAGGGCGCGATGCCGACCAGTTCGACCGCTCCATCGATCTGCTGGTCAGCCGCCTGCGCCAACGCCTGCTTGATGATGCGCGCGAGCCGCGCTACATCAAGACCCTGCGCAGCGAGGGATACATCTTTTCCTCCGCAGTAGAAAACCGCGAGTCCGGCGGATGAGCGCGGCCGATACGCTAGCCCCGCAACTGTCATCTGCGCAGCCAAGACGGCTGCCAAGCTCATGGTTGCCACGTACGCTGTTTGCGCGGCTGACACTGATCCTGTTTACCGGCCTGGCGCTGGCCTATGCGCTGTCTTTCACCGTCATCATCGTCGAGCGCGACAAAGCCACCACCTCGCTGATGCTGGGCTTCATGGAACAGGATGTGTCCAGCTCAGTGGCGCTGCTGGACCGGCTACCCGCCAGTGAACGCGCGCTGTGGCTGCCGCGCCTGGAACGTCGCAGCTACGGCTTTGTACTGGGGCCCGGAGCAACTGGTGCAGCGCCAGACGAACGCCTGTCCAAACTGCTGGCTACCTCCATAGAACAATCGATAGGCACCCGCTACCAGCTCAGCGCGAATGCGGTACCCGGATTGACCGAGCACCTGCAGGTACACTTGAAACTGAGCGACGGCGAGCCGCTGACGATAGACCTGCGCCCCAGGATCATGCCGCTGTCACCGTGGCTGGTTCCGCTGCTGCTGCTGCAACTGGCGTTGCTGACTGCATTTTCCTGGCTCTGCGTGCGGCTGGCAACACGGCCGCTGGAAGAACTGGCGACAGCAGCCGATGCACTAGGCCCTGATCTCAGCCCCAGCCGCCTGGCGGAAGACGGCCCCACCGAAGTCGCACGCGCGGCAAGCGCCTTCAATGCCATGCAGGACCGCATCGCCATCTATATGACCGAGCGTATGCAGATACTGGCGGCCATCTCGCATGACCTGCAAACGCCGATCACCCGCATGCGCTTGCGTGCCGACCTGATGGACGACGATGAGCATCGCGGCACGCTGATGCGCAACCTGCAAGAAATGGAAGCCCTGGTGCGTGAAGGCGTGACCTATGCCCGCACCTTGCATGGCGCCGCCGAGCAACCGCTGCGGCTGGACCCGGATGCCCTGCTGAATAGCCTGATCTACGACTATATTGATGCAGACGCCGCCGTCACCATCAGCGGCAGCATAGGCAAGCCCCTGATGCTGCGTCCGGTGGCCCTGCGCCGTATCCTGACCAACCTGATCGACAATGCGCTGAAATATGGCGGCAATGCCGATCTTGTCGTCAGCACCGCTGCAGACGGCTCCGTCATCCTGTCTGTACTGGACCAGGGGCCGGGCATACCCGCAGAAAAACTGGAAGCCGTATTCCAGCCGTTTTACCGGTTGGAAGCTTCGCGCAACCGCAATAGCGGTGGCACCGGCCTGGGCCTTGCCATCGCCCGCCAGTTGGCGCAAGCCATAGGCGGTACGCTGGAATTGCATAATCGTCCTGCCGGCGGCCTGGAGGCTCGTTTCACCCTGCCGGCCTCGCTGCAAGTATCGGAATAAATTTCCGGTTACAAGGCGAAGAAAAAGCGGAGCATCAAGCAGATGCCCCGCTTTTTTAACTTCTGAGGCGGGCTTAGCGTGTCAGGTGCGGGTAATCATAGTCGGACACGAACAGAGATCCATCGGCGCGGGCGACTGCGATTTCACGCTTTACTTCTGCACGCGACTTGTGCTGGGCAACAGGATCAACGACAGTACGAGGATAGTCATAGGAAACATCCAGCGTTCCGGCCTTCCTTGCGCCGTCCAGCTCTGCCACTACTTCTGCCCTGGTCAAAGGGGAGCCGGTATTTTGCACCAGCGGGTATGCATAGTCAGGCACAGACAACAGGCCTTGAGCGCGCGCTTCGCGCAATTCTTCAATCACCTGCGCACGGGTTTTAGCACTTGCGCCATTGACATCGGCACTATTGGCGTCTTGTGCGAAAGTTGCGGCACTTGCGATAGCCAGAGCAGCTGCGATGATCAATTTGTTTGCATTCATTTTTATTCTCCAAAATGTAAGTGAGTTGGTTCAATCCATAGACGGCTAGCTTGCCCGCCCTTCCTTGATTGATTTCGAGGCATCGTTGCTTCGATGAACAGCATTAGACCGCGTGCGCGTATCGGTGCTGTGTCGTCATGTTTTCCAGATAAGGGGTTTTGTAGCGCGCCTCTGAGGCCAGATACAAAGGGCTACAAATCCGTCGGTGAAATTTTGAAAATGGAGCGCAAACATAGGAAGAAATGCCTATGCCGCGTCAATAAAGTGAGCTCGAGAAAGTCCATGCACGCGGACAAGATTTCGGCTTTTTGACAAAGTGGGCACTCAATAGTTAATTACGAAGGGAAGGAAGTTGGCGGACACCCTGATGAGGCAATCTCTTACACATAGGGGGCTGCATCCGAGTTTATTTTTAGCCGGCATCCGCTAAGCTGGTATCACGGAGAAAAGGAGCACATACATAGAAGCGTACGGAAGCACATTTAGGAGTACATCATGGACGACGAAGTTATTGCCGGTGAAAAAATTTCTTTTAGAATCGGCGCAGTCAGGACACTGAGCAAGGAGTTTCGCGGAATCGTCTTCGAAAAGCGATTCGATGATTTGCATACAGCAGAGATTGAACATCCCTGCCCTTCAGAGCTGATGTTTATTGAAGACGCCTTGCGCGAAGCGCGCCTACTTCGGAAAACCCTGATCACGAAATTGATCACTTAGCTCCCTGTGTCGTATGTTCCCTCCGGCAATAACAGAGGGGCAGCATCCTACATCCCCGCTTGACCGGTTCCGATATGGCCGCAATCGCCGCTCATTTATGATGCTCCACATAGGCTACAGAATCAGCCACCGCCATTGGAGAAAACCATGCCCACCGTACTCAGCACGAATGCCATCGCCACCCTGGAAGCGGATCACCGTGAAGCCGAAGCACTCTTCAAAAAATACGAAAAACTCAGGAACAGTAATAGATCTACAGAAAAATACGGGATTGCGAACCAGGTATGCGCGGCCTTGCTGGCGCATATGGAGATGGAAGAAAAGTTGTTTTATCCCGCAGCACGCACGGCAACCGGTCTGGACGACAAGCTCAACGAGGCCCAGATAGAGCATGCTGCAGCCAGGGATTTGATCACACAAATAGGAAAACTTCATGCTAACGATCCTCTATTTGACGCCAAGGTGAAGGTATTGAGTGAACAGATGCAGCATCATATCAACGAAGAGGAACACACTCTTTTCCCTCTGGTGCGCAGCTCCTCTCTTGACCTGGAACAACTCGGCGCCAGCATGCAGCAGGAGAGGGAAAATTTGCAGGCATCCGTCGCACGGAATATTCATGCTGAGCACGTTTGCCGCGCAGCGGGCTGACTTAAGTGAGTCAGCGCACAGAACGCGATCCCGCTATCCGTCAAAGTAGTCTCTGCATAAGAATTAAGAACCGCGTCAAGAACTGCGCAAAAAATCCCAAAAACATTTAAGGAGAATCCTGATGAAACATACGCCCCTGATTTTGATCATTTCCGCCGGTCTGGCCCTTGCCGCTTGCGAGCGCCCTGCACCAACCCCTCCCCCTATCGTCGTGACGCCACCTGTCCAGCAAGTTCCCGTTCCTGTGCCGGTACCGGGTCCTGCCGGAGCGCCTGGTCCTTCCGGCCCTGCTGGTGCACCTGGCGCCCCAGGTCCGACAGGTGCACCAGCATCGTCGGCGGAGGCTACTCCCGCAAGTTCAGGGCAATAACGCGCCTTAAGTAAAATCCGAACGGCCCGGCGCTGTGGCAAAGCCAGTCATGGCAACGTCGCCCAAGGATTTGAGTGCGGAAGGGTGAATGTCTGATGTGGTCCTGTTATGTTCTCTGGCAACTTGAGAACAGTCCCAGATCAAGATGTGAGTTGCCCTTGCAGTGCAGCAAGCGTTTTGCGCAAGGTTCCGTTTCTCGGCACGCTGCTTGCTGTACAATTTCCGGAGTGTAGATATAGCCGGTAGTAATCAGCGGCGAATCAAAGCGACCTGGATTGCAGCGCTTAGCTTAGAGAATTGGAATAACAATGCCGAATCAAGACAAGTCAGATCTTGAAACAATCAACGAGCTACAGCGTTTTCAGATCCTGGTCGCGTCGATTAGCGATTATGCGATCTATATGCTCGACATAAATGGCAAGGTGATCAGCTGGAATCCCGGCGCCCACCGTTCCAAGGGCTACACCGCCGAAGAAATCATCGGCAAAAATTTCTCTACCTTCTATACTCCCGAAGATCAGGCAGCCGGCGCGCCGGCGCGTGCGCTATCAACCGCAGCGGCCCAAGGACGCTTTGAGACCGAGGGCTGGCGCGTACGGAAAGACGGAACGCGCTTTTGGGCCAGCGTGATCATCGACCCCATCCTGGAAGGCGGAAAACTCCTCGGTTTTGCCAAGATCACCCGCGACATCACAGAACGCAAAGCCGCAGAAGAAGCCCTGCGCCAAAGCGAGCAGCAGTTCCGGTTGCTGGTACAGGGCGTCACCGATTATGCGATCTATATGCTGGATACCGAAGGCAACGTCAGCAACTGGAATCCCGGAGCGCAAAGGATCAAGGGGTATACGCAGGATGAGATCGTGGGCAGCCACTTTTCCCGCTTCTATACCGAGGAAGACAGGGAGAGCGGATTGCCTCAGCGTGCACTGAAGACCGCCGCGACCGAGGGAAAGTTTGAGCAGGAAGGCTGGCGGGTAAGAAAGGACGGCACCGTTTTCCAGGCGCACGTTGTCATCGACCCCATTTACGATGCTACCGGCATCCTGGTCGGCTACGCCAAGATCACCCGTGACATTACCGAGAAACAGCAAGCCCAGGCCGCATTGAAGCGCACCGAGCAGGCTCTGCAGCATTCTCAAAAAATGGAAACCATAGGCAAGCTGACTGGCGGCGTTGCCCATGATTTCAACAATTTGCTACAGATTATTTCGGGCAATCTGCAGCTGCTGTCATTGGAGATCAACCATCCTGAGCGGGCAAAGCGGCGCATTGCCAATGCGCTGGAAGGGGTAAAGCGCGGCGCCAAACTGGCCAGCTACCTGCTGGCCTTTGGCCGCAGGCAGGCACTCGACCCCAAGGTCGTCAATATCGGAAATTTTGTCGATGCGATGGAAGACATGCTGCAACGCAGCCTTGGCGAGGAAATCGATGTCAAGACCATCGTCGCAAAAAATCTGTGGAACACGCTGGTGGATGTGGCCCAACTTGAAAACGCTCTGCTTAACCTGGCAGTCAATGCGCGCGACGCGATGGATGGCGTGGGTAGTTTGACGATAGAAATGGAAAATGTCGTCTTTGATGAACACTATGCAGCGCTTAATTCCGACGTGCAGGCGGGAGAGTATGTGATGCTGGCCGTGACCGACACCGGAACCGGTATGCCTGAAGAAATTCTGACCCAGGTATTTGAACCGTTTTTTTCGACGAAACCGGAGGGCAAAGGCACCGGCCTTGGTTTGTCCATGGTGTATGGCTTCGTCAAGCAATCCGGTGGGCATGTCAATATCTATAGCGAACCGGGAGATGGAACCACCATTAAACTGTACTTGCCGCGCTCCCTAGAGGCGCAGACGGAACTCTCGTCCCCTGCGCCGCAGGAGGTTGTCGGCGGCACGGAGACCATCCTGGTCGCAGAGGACGACGAACAGCTGTGCGCCTCGGTCGTGGAAACGCTCTCGGGCCTCGGCTACCACGTCCTCAAGGCGGGGGACGCTGCCAGCGCAATGACGGTGATTGAGAGCGGCGTCAAAATCGATCTGTTATTTACCGATGTGGTCATGCCGGGCCAGTTGCGCAGCCCTGATCTGGTAAGACAGGCACGCGCACTCATTCCGGGCCTGGCGGTATTGTTTACGTCGGGATATACGCAAAACGCGATCGTGCATGGAGGCAGGCTGGATGCGGGAGTGGAATTGCTCAGCAAGCCATATACCCGCGAAGACCTGGCAAAAAAAATCCGGCATGTCATTGCCAATCAAAAACAGCGTGACCAGATCAGACTGGTAGCGACCGATACACACGGCATCGTATCGGTGCCGCCGGAGGCAAGACTAAGTATCTTGCTGGCTGAAAATGACGACCATATCCGCAGCAACACCGCAGACCTGCTGCGCGCGCTTGGGCACCGTGTGGAGGAAGTGGAAAATGCTACGTCCGCAATCGAGCATCTGCACAAGGGTAATATTGACGTGCTGATTACCGATGTTGAGCTGGTCGGCATGAGTGGAGATGTGCTGGCAAGGCAGGCCCGCGACATCGTGCCGGCTGTCGGTATTGTTTTCGCGACCGGAAGACCTCTGCCGCCACCATTTGAAGGATCCGTCCTGCTGCGCAAGCCCTATACCGCAGAAGGCCTCAAAAGCAGCCTGAAACAATTCGAGCCCTTAAGCTAGAACTCATTTCATAAGCTGGGGTGAAAGGCGCTCCAGTCAGGTGCAAACAGCGCTGCCTCCGGCAACAGTCCGTCTGCACCTGCTGATGGCACAGCCTCAGGCTCTTGGCTCACCCAGATAGATGCCGCGGTCTGCGCCAAGGCCTGCCTTCACGTGTTGAGCAGTGCCATCTGCCAGTACTTCATCCTTGCCGGCTTCGACAGCTGCAAAAACGGTATCGGCTACATCGACAGGAGACGCTTTGGGGGCATCAATGCCTTCTGTCATGCCGGTTTCCATATAGCCGACATGTACGCCGACGACCTGCGTCTTTTGTCCCGCCAGCTCACCGCGCAGGCCGTTTGTTACCGACCACGCCGCGGCCTTTGTGACGCTGTAGGTCGCATGCTTGGCCATGTTCACCCAGCTCAGTGCGGACAAGATATTCACGATCGCACCGCCGCCGTTTTTGGCCAGCGTGGGAGCAAAAGCCCGGCTCAGCGCCAACAGCCCAAACACATTCACCTCCATTTCACTGCGCAGGGACGCTGCAGCATCGTCGCTCATCAGCGCGGTGCTGGTGTCGATGCCGGCGTTATTGATGACAATGTTAACGTCAGGGCAAGACTGCAGAGCAGCGACAATATCCGCTCCCTTGGTCACGTCCAGCTTGAGCGGGTGCACACCTGCTACATCAACTGTGGCAGGGTCGCGCGCCGCCGCGTAGACCTTGCCCGCTCCAGCCTTCAGCGCAGCTTGGGCCAGTGCCAGTCCCAGGCCGCGATTAGCGCCTGTAATAAGGATGACGGAATTTTTAATGATCATGTGAAGCTCCTTGGGTAAGGCGACGTTACGCCTTTGGTTTTAAGCTTTGCGTAAGCATGCGCGCCGGCTCAAAAAGCAATAAATTGTCGGCGCAGCATGTATTTATCCTCGGCACAGGTGAACTTTGCATCCCCGCTTGTATTTCAATGTATCTGCCCCCCGTGCAGATACAATACTCCTTCCCTGGGTAATGTGCAGACACAGCGCCGATACATGCGAGAGGTCTAATGCTGTTCATCGAAGCACTACCGCCTCGACCAACATCCAGGAGAACATCATGACACAAGCTCAAAAAGTACTGTACACAGGTAAAACCCACACCACCGGCGGCCGCGATGGCACATCCCGCAGCACGGATGGCCGTCTGGACATCAAACTATCATCTCCAGGCACTTCCGGCGCAGGCACCAATCCGGAGCAATTGTTCGCCGCAGGCTGGTCTGCATGCTTCATCGGCGCGATAGGCATTGCAGCAGGCACAATGAAGGTCGCGCTTCCGGCTGACCTGGCAGTAGATGCCGAGGTGGATCTGGTGAATGCAGAAGGAGCTTACTTCCTGCAAGCCCGTTTGAACGTTAGCCTGCCGGGCATAGACCGTGAAGTGGCCCGTGCACTGGTCGATACCGCGCACCAGACCTGCCCTTACTCCAAGCTCACGCGCAACAATATCAACGTTGAGATCAATCTGGTCTGAAGTTTTTAAACGCTTGCATAGTAATGGCCTGACCGGCGACGGCAGGCCATTTTTTATGTGCCAACGATGCGCCCATACGAGTATTTACCTATAGGAGGACAGATGTATTTACTTTAACTACACGTGCGCAATTATCATCATTCACGCTCATCGTCAAAAAAATAAATAGCTAGATTATTAGAACTCATTTCATCAATAGGCGGGAGATGCGTTTGCCTTAAAAGAGGCGCTGGCAAGGCGTGCGAGGCGTCAATAGCGGGGCTATTGACAACGAGCGCAACGCAGCCAGCGCCTCTTTTAAGGCAAACCCTCCGGGAACGGCCCATTTGGGCGCATTGCAGCGTTGTGCGGGGACGCCGAGTCCGCTAGCAAAGACGGCCAGTCTTTGCGTCGCGACACGCCTCGCACTGCATCCCAAATGGACTCGTTCGCACTCCCGCCTATTGATGAAATGAGTTCTAAATACCACACTCGTTTTTGATAAGTGTTTTGTAGTCATTTTGTCGTCATAAACAATCAGTAACCTCCGCCCGTCGCAATTCATTCCAACTTACAACGGGTGTACTGATGAAAAAGAAGAATTCAATCAAGCTGCGTGGCGTGTCGCCTGCCGAACTGCTGGCCGCCTCAGCCCTTTGCATGATCCTGTCGCAAGGAGCCTATGCACAAGTCAAATCAAATGTGGTTGAAGCCAATGCAGAAGCGGGCGCCTCTTCCGCCGCTAAGTCCGGTGCCGCCGATACAGCGGACGCTTCCGTCGCCACCGTGGAGATATCCACGCAAACCACGCGCTCCGCCGTTTCTTTGCGCGGCAACGAAATGCAAAAAATCCTGCCCGGTATCAATCCGGTTAAGGCATTGCAGACACTGCCTGGCGTCAGCTTCCAGACGGCCGACCCATGGGGCAATAATGAACAAAACCTGTCGCTGTTCGTACACGGCTTCAGCGGCCAGCAGCTCGGCTATACCATGGACGGCGTACCGCTGGGCGACCAGCAATACGGAAACTACAACGGGCTGTCGCCTCAGCGTGCCGTCATCAGTGAGAATGTGCGCAATGTGATCCTGTCTTCCGGCGCCGGTGACCTGTCCACCGCATCGACCAGCAACCTGGGTGGTACGATAGAAACCTTTTCCAGCGATCCATTGGCCACTAGTGGCACCCATGTGGAACAAACGCTGGGCAGCTTCCGCGCTTCGCGCACCTTTGCCCGCTATGATACTGGCCTGTTCGGCGACGGTAACTCCATGTACATCTCGGCGATGCACCTGGAAGCGCGCGCCTGGGATTTTGAAGGCCGCCAGGGCGGCAATCAGTTCAACACCAAGTTTGTCAACAGCAAGCCTTCCGGCAAGCTGACTTTGTACTTCAACTACAACGACAAGATAGAACCAAACGAAGACAGCACCGTGCATGTCGCTGGCGAAACCAGCGCTCCATACACACGCCCTTTCCTGTATCCTGATTTTGCGTCCGCCGTGAAATACCTGTCAGCTACCGGTGCAACCCCAGCAGCAGACGGCTCCAACTACCGCAACTACTACAGCGATGCGCAGCGCACGGATTACCTCGCTTATGCCAAATATGAAGCCAATATCGGCGAGAACAGCAAGTGGTCCAACCAGTTCTATTTCCACAATGACGATGGCGTCGGCGTGGTGGCCGGCCCTATCGGCGCAGCGGGCTTGCCTGCATTGTTCGGCATCTATTTCCCTAACCAGAATCTGAAGCAGATCTTCGGCAGCTCCGGCTATGCGACCCGTACCACTGAATATGCGATCAACCGCGGCGGCCTGATTTCCACTTTCAATACCGAAATCGGCAATCACCAGATCGAATTCGGCGGCTGGTGGGAACATAACAAATCCTCGGCCTTCCGCCGCTGGTATGCGTTGGACGTGAACAACCCAAGCTCGCCTTACGACAGGCCTGTCAATCCGCTGATCACACAATACGGCAGCACGATAGAAAACAATGTCGTTCAGTTGCATCTGCAGGATGAATGGAAGGTCCGTCCGGACATCTCGGTACAGGCCGGTTTCAAATCCAGCCTGCAGTTTGCCAATGGCGAGTTCCCTGTGCAGCCTGCGCTGGGCGCCATTGCCGGCGGCTCTAAGGCATTGCCGGTGGGCGAGATCATCACAAAGAAATGGTTCCTGCCACAACTGGGCTTGCTGTGGGACCTGTCGCCGCGTGACCAGTTGTTTGTGAACGTGCAAAAGAATATGCGCCAGTTTGTCACCTATGGCGGCGGCGGTGCTTCTCCGTGGAGCTTGGCAAGCCAGGCAGCGTTTGACCTGTTCAAGAACACGGCGCAGCCTGAAACAGCGGTTACCTATGAAATCGGTCTGCGCGGCAAGCGCAACCTGGATCTGGGTCCGCTGAACGCCATCGACGGCCAGGTCAACCTGTACCATGTGGATTTCAGCAACCGCCTGCTGCAGATCAGCCCTACCCCGGTGATCTCTTCCATCATCGGCGGCAATCCTATCCTGGCCAACGTCGGCGATGTGCGTACCGATGGCGTGGATTTTGCGGCGACCCTGCATTTTGGCAAGAACTTCTCTTTCTACAACGCCATATCGTATAACCGCTCGATTTACGGCGACAACTACAGCAATGGCGCGGCTACGGTACAAACCGCAGGCAAGAAAGTGCCTGGCAGCCCGGAATGGATGGACAAGTTCGTTGCCACGGCCACTTACGGCGATTACGAAGCCCAGTTGATTGGCGACTATGTCGGCAAGCGCTATGCGACCTACACCAACGACCTGTCCGTCAAGAGCTACTTCATGATGAGCTTGGCGCTGAGCGCCAAAAT
Organism: Parundibacterium terreum; assembly: GCF_014636315.1. GTDB lineage: Bacteria > Pseudomonadota > Gammaproteobacteria > Burkholderiales > Burkholderiaceae_D > Undibacterium > Undibacterium terreum. The sequence goes on from NZ_BMED01000001.1 coordinate 971,873, forward strand.
CCCGACGCCATCCAATAGTTTCGTGAAGAACGCCCGCGTACGCCTGAACATCAGCAACCTGAACCAGGAAACAGGTGCCTCGGTCGTTGTTGTCGGCGCAGCATCCGGCACGTACAATACCTTTCCTATCGCACCGCGCCAGGCCTTCCTGACATTCGGCGCTGACTTCTAAAAAGAGATGGGCGAGTGTCCTGCCCCATAATTTCGTCACAAATAAAAGTGACGAAATTGGGGCGAGACAAGGAAAAAAACGGAGCAAGGGGGTGTCCCCTTGCGAGTATTTTTGACGCAGTATTCGACACAATTCTCGTCATCTTTTGTGTGATTAAATTATGGGGCAGGACACTCAGATGGACATCAAACGCAGACGCGTATTAAAAACAGCGATGACCGGCAGTGTTGCCCTCTGCTTTGCGCAAACCCGGCTGATCTCGTCCGCCCACGCGGCGACGCCTCAGCTGGCGGGCAAGGTAGAAGTCTTCGGCCATCGCGGCGCCTGCGCCTTGCGTCCTGAGCATACACTGGCCTCTTACGCCAAAGCCATCGTTGACGGCGCCGACTATATCGAACCCGATCTGGTCAGCACCAAAGACGGCATCCTCGTGGCAAGGCATGAAGCCAACCTGACGGAAACCACCGACGTCGCCAAGCGCAGCGAGTTTGCTTCCCGCCGCGTGACCAAGACCATCGACGGCCAGACGCACACCGGCTGGTTTGTCGATGACTTCACACTGGCAGAACTGAAAAGCCTGCGGGCAATAGAACGCCTGCCCAAGGTCAGGCCGGACAATACCCGTTACGACGGCATGTTCCAGATTCCTACCTGGGAAGAGATCATCGATTTTGTGGCTGCAGAATCGGCTACCAGCGGCCGCCTGATCGGCCTGGTGCCCGAACTGAAGCACTCCACCTATTTCAGTAGCGTGAAGCTGCCGCTGGAAGACCGCTTCCTGCAAACCATCGCAGAGCACGAATACACGCGCCGTGCGCCGCTGGAAATCCAGTCCTTTGAAACCGCCAACCTGAAATACCTGCGCAGCAAGCTGGGCAAGCGCGAGCATATCCGCCTGATGCAGCTCACTGCCGAAGGCCAATACCGTCCTGTTGACGTGGTCGCTGCTGGCGGCAAGCTAACGTTTGCAGAAATGACCAGCGCCCAGGGCCTGCGCGACATTGCGCAATATGCCGACGTGGTCGCCCCGCCGCTGCGCGCAGTGATACCGCTGAAAGCCGACGGCAAGCTGGATGCCCCCACAGCACTGGTGGCAGACGCCCACCGCGCCGGCCTGCTGGTGCACACCTGGACCTTCCGCCCGGAGAACCGTTTCATCGCGGGAGACTTCAAGGATGGTAAGGACGAGAATGCACGCAATGTCGCCGGTTCCATTGCGGAGATACGCCGCTACGTGGAGGCAGGCGTAGATGGTTTCTTTACCGATGACCCGGCGGTGGGTAGAGCGGCGCTGTAAGAATCAGGCATGCGCCGGTGGATCACAGCACCATCACCCAATAGGTAGGGTGCGTTAGCAACGCGTAATGCACCGAATTCGTGGCAATCCCTCACCAGCTTTCGCCCATGAGATCGTTGTCAAAGATAGGGATTGATTCAATAGCCGTTGAATCATCTGCTATCAGCATTACTGATACACCGCTGCACATCACACTCGCCAAAGCAAATCACAGCACGACTATCTCCACCCAATACTGCACAGCAAATTCCCTGTCTATGCCCTTCGGCTGCCCGAGAAAACGAATCTTGGAGCCGACTGGAACAATCCCCAGGCTTTTCTTTGCCGTATAGTAGTCTGCATCATTGGATGGCAAGCCATCCCGCACGACCATATTGCCCAGCACCTTGAATTCATTTCCGGCGGAAAGCTTGTCCGGCGAGACGCTGACCGGTTCATTGCTGTCGACTGCGGAGAGTTTTATCCTGCTCCATCCATTTTTATAGTCCCCTATCCACATGTAGCCATGCGTCTTTTGCGTATCTCCCGGTGCGTCGTTGGTCAGCTTGGCAATTTGGGCGGTCTGGTTGGAAACGGTCTGGCTCGCTTCAAAGATTTGCGCTTTCGCCTGCGGGGTGGGTGCGTCGCCGGCAGGCAGGCGTTTTTGCAGATCCTGTATGGCGGCTGTCGCACTATTCAGTTGCGAAGCAAGCGAGGTGATTTCCCCTTTTGCATCCTGCGTAAATTTGATGCCAGATGCAGAAAGCTCGGTCACATTGCCAAAGTTGAGTCCCAAAAACTGGTGAGCAATCAGCAGTGCAATCAATATCGAAAACACCGTCACCGGATACTTGAGCAGCTCTATCAGCGCCGTTTTATTGTCGTCAGCCATGGCTCACTCCTTCTAGATGGATCAGCTTCTGAGCGAGCAAATGGCATACATGTGGCAAACCGGGAGATGAACAGACATCGGTCTGCCAGCGTTGGATAGTCATAATGAAAATTCTCTGAGAGGTCAATTAAACGAGCTTGTTGCCATTGTGATCACGGCATCGCCAATCAGATTAGATGCAAAAAGATAAATATCAAGATTTATTTTTTGGCATATTTCTGAGCAGCATTGGTGGGGCACATTGAGGCGAAGCCCGCGCCAATATCCGCATCCAGTGATCACACCCATCGGCAAAGAGCTCAGGAAACTCAGGGCGACTCTATCTCTTTACTGGCGCATAGGCGCAGAGGCGGTAATTCCCGGTAATGCTACCCAGGCAGTTTGATCTCCATTATTCTCCTTGGCTTGCCCCTGAGATTCATGTCTGCCGCACACCATCTCAAGCTTGGCATTCACCTTGTTGCCACGGCATGACCATTCGAATCCTCCTGCAGGATAAGTGAATGTGATGTAATAGTAAGGCAGACGCTGCTCCAGAAAACATCCCATGGGTTCATAGTTGGGATTCCAGGATGTACCTTTTAGCCTGCCGGTATGCACTTTCCCAATCAAAGCGAGGACTGTATAGTCCTTGTACACGCGGGCACGGCTTTCTATATTGTGTGCCATCACCGTGTTCCGCTCCCCTATCCAGATAGGCTCATCTTTAAACAGAGCATCTGGAATCGCAGTTTCGCTCAGATCTATTCCTGCCACCGCCACGGTTGCACCTGCCCGGCGTAGCAGGCGCATGGATTCAACCAGGCCCAGCATTGCATGGCTGCTCCTGCCGTCCTCTTTTTCGCCAAACTTGCTCGCTTTCAGTTTTTCGCTAGCAGCCTCGCCACCGTCGGAATCCATATATTCGTTCAACGCCAGTTGATTGCTGGCTGGCGTTTCCAGAGCCAGTATCAGAGACTTACCCTCGCGCAGGATGCTACATGCGAGGCCGGCGACATAGGCCGGTATTTCATTGGTTCCATGGAGCTCGCCCACAACAATGATGCGCGAGGTAATGTCGGACAAGGCAATCTGGTTCTGCGGCGTGCAGGGTAAGTTTTTCGCACTGGCAGCCTGCATTCCCAGCGCCAGCATTGCCGTCAGCAGAGGCTGGCTTAGCCAGAAAGAGACACTGCTTGGCTTGTTTTTTATCGGCATGCATTCTCCGTTGATTTTTTTGATGATCTTATTTCTGATCTATGAGCACAGGGAAACGTCGTTTCATGCCAACCCGCCGACTAGAGCCCCATCGGTGGAGAGGCAGTTATCCTGTCAAGCATTATCCATTTATTGGTGTCTCCGTCATCTATTTTTCCCTGGCCTAAAGTTTCGTAAGCGCCACAGACCAGCTTATCCGTCAATTGAGGAACATCACCACTTCCGGGTGCTCGCTTGCATCCCCAAAAACTGCCTCCAGGCGGAAAAGCAAATGCAATGGAATAAAACGGCAACCGCTGCTGCAGTATGTATCCCATAGGCTCATGCTCCGGGTCCCACGGCAAACCTTTTATACGGCCCGCATGCAATAGACCTGTCAATATCAGTAGCGTATGTTTTTTGTAGACGCGTGCGCGGGTCTCGATATTACGCGCAGATCCCAGTTCGAACTCCCCGGGCCACATGCGTTCCTCTTTGGACAGCGGCGCCAACATCGCCTCATAACTCAAGCCAAACCCAGTTACCGCAACAGTCGCACCGGCCTGACGCAGATTGCGCAGAGATTCCAGCACCTTCAGCATCGCCAGACTGCCTTTGCTATCCTCCAGTTTTCCAAATCTGCTTTCTGCCAAACGCTTGCGCGCGGCCTCGCCACCATCCGAATCCATGTATGCATTAAGATTTTCCTGAAGGCTTGTAGACACCTCCAATCCCACAATCAAGGGCTTACCTTCCCGTAGAAGGCTACATGCCAAGCCACTAAAGAACGCCGGTATCTCATTGGTTCCATGCAGCTCACCAACGACAATAATGCGCGATGTGATGTCAGCCAACGCGATCTGGTTCTGCGGCGTGCAAGGCAGGTCTTTTGCACTCGCAACCTGCGCTCCCAGCACCAGCGTTGCGGCCAGCAAAGGCAGCTTTACCCAAGAGAAGATACTGCGCTGATTATTTTTCATTGATATTTTTCTCCGTTGATTTTGCAATTCATGGGCAGACTTCTGGGCAAGCAGCCGTTCCGACGAGCACTGCATTAAGTCGAAATTAACTGATGCTAAATGTGATTAGCGCAGCAAGCCAGGACAAGCCTACACACAGGCTCAGGCCGCCCCAGATTTTCAGCACATCCTGCGAAGGCTCTTTGTTGATTCCCAAACCACGCAATAACAGCAGGATAGCGGCGGACCCGTTTGTACCCAGCAAGGGCAGCAGGTTGATGGCAGCGAGGATCGCCGCACCGATGCTCAACATGTTAAAAAACGGCGCATGTAAAATAAAATCGGCGGCACTATGCAGTAATGTCTGTGCGGTAGAAAAAGGAGATAGCGTCGCCATTGCCAGGACGCTGAATGCGTGGATAAAAACATCCGCGGCATCAGGGCCAAGCATTGCAAAAGCAAGAATCAGCAATGCTAGGCAACCGGATAAGGTGATCAGCCACTGAACGCTTAGTTTCTGCCGGTCCAGAGCACCTTCAGTTTCGCCCTCTTCCAGCAATTCAGTTCGCGTATCCTTGAATCTGACAGAGGATGCGATGGGCAGTATTTTTATCTGCAGCCTGGACCGTCGAAACAAGCTGGGCCCCGCACCGAAGGAGACTTCGCGTATCACCACTTTGTTTAAGCGAGCAGTAATGACGATTGCCGCCGTGTGAATGAGGATGCATAAAACCACTGCACAGGCGAACGCGATATAAGGATGCATCGTCAGGCAAAGGCTTCGACAACGATCCTGGTTGCCGCCGCCAGCACTTCGCTGCGGTTTTCGGCGTCTTGCTGGTCCTGCACATAGTAGATGGTGAGCAGGATTGGCGGCCTAGTGGGTGGCCATAGCACGGCAATGTCATTGGTAGCGCCATAGGCGCCTGAGCCGGTCTTGTCGCCGACCTGCCAGTTGGCGGGCACGCCGGCGCGTATCCTGGTGCCGCCCGTGGTATTCCCCTTGAGCCAGACTTGCAATTGCTCGCGCTGCGACGGGCTCAGCGCTTCGCCCAGTATCAGTTTCTGCATATTGAACATCATCGCTACTGGCGTGGTGGTATCGCGCGGATCACCGGGGATGGCGGTATTGAGCTCGGTCTCCCAGCGGTCCAGCCTGGTTTCCCTGTCGCCCAGGCTGCGAGAAAATTCGGTGATGGCCGCCGGACCGCCCAGGGTTTTCAGCAAGAGATTGGCCGCGGTATTGTCGCTGTATTGCAGGGTGGCTGCACACAGCTCGGCGATAGTCATGCCGCCGGCAATATGCTTTTCAGTAATGGGCGAATACGCCACCAGATCGGCCTGCACATATGCAATGCGTTGCTGCAGCAGGCGGACATCCTGTTCGCTACGCCGCAAGATCGCAGCAGCGGCCAGCAGCTTGAAGGTGCTGCACATCGGAAAACGCTCGTCATAGCGGTAGCCCAGCAGCATATCCAGCGGGAAGCCATTCTGGCCTGCATCCATCGCCGCCACGCCAAGACGGCCGCCGGAGGCTTTTTCCAGTGCGGCCAGTTTATTGAATGCGGCGTCTAGCGCCTTGTTCGCCTTCTTGTTGCCGGCGGCGACTGGAGGAGTTGCGGGGCGCACGCCCACGCAGCCGCTGATCAGGAAAAGTGCCGGCGCCGCGGCGGCAGCCAGCAGCAATTTGCGTCGCTTGGAAGTCAGGTTCAGGTTTCGTGCTTGCATGGGATAAGAATTCGGTTGAACAATCAGGGGTATCGCCATTCATCATAGCGTTGATCATAACAATGTAGCATATCTATTTAGCAATGGCATGACGAACTTTGATCATGATCGGATGAAACAAATCGCGCAGAAAAATTCGCCATCATTCCTGCCCCTGTGTATGATTAGGATATATTTAATACGCGAATGGCACCGCTTTACTCCGTTCGCGGCATGACAGAACAAGAAAAAGCATGACTGAATCCAGCGCCATTAATAGACTTGCGATTGCCCCTACGCTGGAAGCCGATAACTACCGCGCCAAGCGCACTTGTGAAGACCTCTACAAGCGCGCACTGATAGGGCCTATCTTTTATCTGCTGGGCTGCGCATTGATCCTGGCGATCGCCGGCTACCAGCGCCAATGGCCGCTGCTGTCCGCATTGCCGATTGTAGCGTTCCTGCTGCTATGGGTGCTGCGCTACCGGCACCGCGCGCCTGTGCCCGGCTCCCCCACAGAAAAATACGCACATTGGAAACGCCGCCAGTGGTTGCTGCTGCACCTGGGCTCCATGGTCTGGGGGGCCGTGCCGGCCATCGTCGGCTGGCTCGAAGGCAGCCCGGACAGTGCGGTGATGGTGGCCGTCATTTCTACCGTCGCTTTTGGCACGGCCGCCAGCCAGGCCTTTGCGATGCATCCGCCGCAGGCCCGTATCACAATGCTGGCGCTGATGATGCCGACTGCCATCGTTTATGTATCGCCCCGGCTGGACCTGGCCTCCACCGGCATCACGCTGTTTATCTATACCTTTTACCTGATGGCCAACCTGAAGCGCTCTGCCAATGAATATGCGCAGCAGGTGGAAACCGAGATCGACCTGATCAGCAGCCGCGCCGAAGTGGCTAGAGTATCGCTGACCGATGCGCTGACCAATTTGCCGAACCGGCTAAGTTATGAGCGCGCCTGGGCCCACACCTGGCACCTGGCGGTGCGCCAGCGTGAAACCCTAGGCCTGCTGGTGCTGGATCTGGATCACTTCAAACAGATCAACGACAAATACGGCCACCTGGGCGGCGACGCCTGCCTGCGGCATTTTGCCGATCTGCTCAGTCTGCATGTGCGGCGCGACAGCGACATCATTGCGCGCATAGGCGGGGAAGAATTTGTGGTGATCTTGCCGGCCACGACAGAGGATGATGCCTCCGCGATGGCGGAGCAACTGCGCACCGCGCTGATGGAAACGCCTTGCCGTTACGAAGATGCAGAGATCAGCATGACGGTCAGCGTGGGCGTGGGCATAGTGAACCTGGATGCCGACGCCGATCCGGCGGCCACCTTCAGCCGCGTGGATCTGGCCTGCTACGATGCCAAGGGCGCCGGACGCAATTGCGTGATGGCTGCCAAGCCTATTTTGCCGGCTCGAAATTTACGACAAGGCCACGCGACGTTGCCATAATGGCGGTGGGCACAAACTGCACGCCGGCGATGCGCAAGTCTTCCGGGCGGAAGTTATACAGCGGCACATCCTTGATCATCTGATCCGCCACCAGATTGGCAACCAGTTTGAACTGGCGCTGCTTCTCTTCATCCATGCCGTTAATGGTGACTGTATCCACATGCGCATCGCGGATGTAGACTGCATTGCGCACATTGTCTATCGCCAAGCGGCCGGACATCGCGACATTGCCGTTCCAGGATTGGCGGATAAACGGCGGCGCCACGCTCACATCCAGCGACAGCGCTACCCGGTTGCTATCCGGCAGCATCGTCAGTTGCGGGTGCGTCAATTGCACATCCAGCAGCGCCATCGCCTTGTTGTTAAGCGGGAAGCGGCGGTCCAGTCCTTCTTGCAGGCGGGTGAGCGGCACATCCAGTTGGCGCGGGCCTATCAGCGCGGCGCAGGAAGCCAGCAGGCCGCAGGCAACCACTGGCAGCAGCAATTTTTTAGCCATACTCAACCAGGAGCGGCCGGTTGGAGCATTTGTTATTTGCATTACTTGTGTGTTCATTAAGTTTGCCGGACAGGTGCCGGAAAATAGGCAAAAAGAGCGCCCATTTTAAGGCAGATCGCATAAAACCACAGCCTCTTCGCCCTCTGCAGCTTGCCGGACAATGTCACCGGCGGGATTGACGATGCAAGTGCAGCCGTATGACATTTTCCCGGCATACTCCCCCACCACATCGGATGAAATGACCCAGCAGCCGGTATCCAGCGCACGCTGGCGCAGATTATCTACGCTTTGCCCGCGCCATTTGTCCGCAGTGGCGGGCAGCAGCATATTATTTAGCGGATAGCACAGCAGGCCCGCCCCCTGCCCGCTCAGCCTGAGCGCCGGAACCGCAAAATTGGCGTCATTGCAGATATTGATGCCGAAGCGCCGGCTTTCCAGCTCAAATATCGGATAGGCCTCGCCGGCGGAAAAAGCCGCTTCATTCGGATGCGTCTTTGCGTAGTGGCCAATTAAACGGCCCTGGTGGATGACGGCCGCCGTGTTGTATAAAGCCGCCGCAGAATCTGCACGGCGCAGCTCTGAAAGACCCAGCACCAGCATAGTCTTGAAAGGGGCCAGCCTGCGCAAGATGGTCGCCAAGGCTTCGCCGTCCAGCTCCAGCGCCCGGCGCATCACGGTCTCGCGATCGCTTGCATAGCCCTGCAGATAGCACTCGGGGAATACCGCAAGCTGCACGCCCTGCGCATCGCACCAGGCCAGATCAGCCTGCAGGCGCTGCACGATGCCGTCCACGTCATCAAACAGCGGCCGACGCTGAAAGGAAGCGATTCGCAGACTTGGACTGGGGCTTTGCATGCAGCCGGTACCGGGAAGTTGATCAATACCGCATCATAACAAAAGCTTGCAAATCAATTAATGGAAATGGGATTTATGTACAATTTTTATACAAAACTTACAACACGGCTGCCGCGCAAGCTCAGACCTTGGCTCTAGGCCGCTCCACTTCCAGGCGGTGTGCCGCAATCGTCATTGCCACATCCATCGCCAGCGCAATCGCAATGGCCGCCGCGCCAATCACAAACATCAGTTGATGGTTGCCGCCGCTGTGGCTGAACAGGTAGGAATACATATACGCCGACACGGCCTGAAACAAGGCAAACACTGTCGTCGCGTGGCTCCAGGCAAGGCTTTGGCCAGCATGGTCGCCAGGCAGCAGATCATGCAGACGCCCCAGCACCAGCGGCGGGATGGCCGGCGGGAACATGCCGATGAGCAGGCTGGCAACGACCAGCAAAGCCGCATTGCCGCTGACCGCGCACAACAGCATTACCACGACCTGCAAGGCCAGGATGCTGCGCAGCGCGGGGCCAAACTTGATGCGGTCGGCGATGAAGCCATACAGGATGGGTCCAACAGTGGCGCCAACGCCGTACAAGATCCAGTAGACCGAACCCACATGCGCGCCGCGACCCAGGCCGCGGGCGATGAAGTCCACCAAAAACAGCAGCATAGGCACCAGCCCGGCAGCCATCAACCCGTATTCCACGTACAGCAATTTCAAACCAAAACCCTGCTTATGGCTATGTGCCGCTTCCGGCGCTGCAACAGCCGCTGGAGCAGGCGCGGGGGAAGCTGCCGGCCAGCCAAACCAGCTAATGCCGGTCAGTATGACGGACAAGGCGCCCAGCCCCATCCAGGTCTGGCGCAAACCCATTTCCAGCAGCAGCGGAATCACCGTGCCCGAGGCGGCAACACCCAGCCCTGCGCCCATGAAGATGGCGCCGCTAGCCAGGCCACGGCGCGCCAGCGGCACATGTGGCAATACCGTTGCCGCTACCAGCACCATGATCACGCCGCCACCTACGCCGGACAAAAAGCGCCAGCTAAAGAACCACCAGGAAGACAGCGGAAACGCACAGCCGAAGAAAGCCAGGCTGGTGATCACCATCATCCACTGCAGCACGGCACGGTTGCCGAAGCGCCTGCCTATTGGCCGCCCCAGCAGCGCCCCCGCCAGGTAGCCGGCCAGATTGGCCGCGCCGAGATAAACCACATCGGCAGCGCTGAACCAGTGCGCCTCGATCAGCGGCGGTATCAGCGGCGAATATGCAAAGCGCGCCAGGCCTATGCCGACAAAGCTGGCGCACAGGCCGGCGATGACCGCAGCCCAGGGGATGGCAGCAGGCGCCTGCCCGGCCTCGCTGTGAAGAGTTTCAGTTTTCATACTATTCCTTCCAACCATGATCTTTTAGCATTAATTTGCTTGTTGCGCTGGAGTGCATCAATCTTAGCCACAATCTTTGACACACTCGTCAAACATCATCTTAATCGTGTTTGACATCTGTGTCAAACATGTGATTTAATCCCGGACATGGCTGGAATACGACAATTCGATGAGGGTGTGGCACTGGACCGTGCGCTGGAAGTCTTTTGGAAAAAAGGCTATGGTCCCACGTCCATGCAAGACCTGGCGGCAGCAACCGGCGTGCAGCGCGGCTCCCTGTATAACGCTTACCGCGACAAGGAGTCGCTGTTCCTGCAAGTCTTTGACAGATACAAGAGCAGGCGGCTGGCCGAGGCCCGCGCTGCGCTGGATAAACCCGATATCGAAGATGCGCTGCGCTCCTACTTTGATGTCACCATCACCTCGATGACCGAGGGCAGCCCCGCGCGCGGCTGCCTGACGACCAGGACCGCCACCGACACTACTGCCGATGCCGACGAGATCCATGCGCAATTGAAGAGCATGGTCGACGGCTTGCAGCAGGAGCTCAACATCCGCCTGTCCACGCCGGAAGCCCTGTCCCGGCTCAGCCTGCCGCCGGCAGAAGCCGCGCGGCTGCTCATCACGCTGACACGCGGCATCGTGATCATGGAAAGCATCTATCACGATACGGCCAGCTTGCGGGCCACGGTGGAAGCAATGATCAAAGTGCTGCTGGCAAAATAAAACCGGCCCAGGCAAACACCTGAACCGGTTTTAGACAAACTTCCTTCACTTCCTTTACTAACTTACTAACTCACTTCGGCTGCGGCACCAGGCTGGCCTGGGCATTCGCCACGACCAGGCCGGGACTGGCATCCCAGCCACCGCCCAGCGTGCGTATCAGCGCCACCGTGGTCACAGCCTGGCTGCCGCGCAACTGCACCGCGCTACGTTCCACCGTGGTCAGATTGCGCTGCGCCTCCAGCAGATCCAGGTAGCCGATGCGCCCGGCCTCGTACAGCATCTGGGCCAAGGCGGCAGAGCGCCGCGCGGAAAGTACTGCATCATCCGTTTGCTGCGCCTGCCCTGCCAGAATACGCAGGCCGGCCAGATTGTCTTCCACCTCTGCAAACGCAACCAGCACGCGCTGGCGATAGCCGGCAACAGATTCTTCCAGTGCTGCCTCGCTGCGTGCAATATTGTTCTTATTGCGTCCGCCGTCGATGATAGGCGCAGACAACAGGGCGCCCAACAACCAGGAGCGGCTGCTCCATTTGAAGATGTCTGCCACACTGCCGCCCTCCCCGCCTGCCGACGCATTCAGCGACAAGGCAGGAAACATGGCCGAGCGTGCAACACCGATACGTGCATTGGATGCCTCCATCGCCCTTTGCGCATTGACGATATCAGGGCGGCGTTCCAGCAGCGAGGACGGCAGCCCGGCCGGAATGACAGGCAGGAAAGCAATATCATTCAGCGGATTGGTGCTTGCCGTAAAATCTGCAGCCGGCTTGCCCAGCAAGACCGCCAGCGCGTGCTCGTTGGTCGTGCGCTGCTGCTGCAGGCCTATGGCTTCGGCACGCGACGTGGACAGCTCGGTCTTGGCGCGCGACAGGTCAAACTCGCCGATATCGCCCAGGTCGTAGCGGCGCTGGTTTACATGCACGCTTTTTTCGCGCAGGCTGACTGTCTCGTTCAGCGTGGCCAGCTCGGCATCGGTTTCACGCAAACGGAAATAGGTCTGCGCCACGTCAGCCTGCAAGGACAGCAGCACGGAACGATAGGTCGCTTCGCTGGCAGCAGCATCGGCATTGGCCGCGCTGACATTCGACGATACCCGGCCGAATAAATCCACCTCATAGCTCGCCGTCAGATGGGCCTGGTAGCCGGTTGCCGGGGCACTGGGCACGCCTGCCACCGGGGCAGCCTGGCTACGTGAAGCTCCGGCTTTGACACCGATTTGCGGAATGCGATCAGCTTCGGCAATGCCTGCGATGAAACGCGCCTGCTTCAGGCGTGCTGCCGCCTGCGCCAGGTTGGCATTGTTTTTGGTCGCTTCCTGGATCAGCCGGGTCAGCTCGGCATCCTTGAAGGCCAGCCACCACTCACCACGCGGTTCAGCCTCGGCCGCCCTGGCCTGTTTCCATTGCGTGCCGTCTTCACCGGTCAGCACTTTTGCGGCTTCCTTGTAGGCCTGCGGCACAGCGATGTCGGGCTGCTTGAATTGCGGTGCCGCACAGGCCGACAATGCCAGCGCCACCATCAGGGATGCCGCAGTGCGCTTGGCGATAGTATTGGTATTCATATTAATGTTTTCCTTCCAAAGCATGGACTGCAGGAACAACAGGTGCGGGAATAACTGTCGCTGCAACTTTCTTGCGCTCCAGCTTTTTGGCCAGCGTGCGCATCAGCACATAAAACACCGGTGTCAGGAACAGGCCGAAGAAGGTCACGCCCAGCATGCCGCCGAACACCGCAACACCCATCGCATGGCGCATCTCAGAACCGGGACCGTGCGAGAACACCAGCGGCACCACGCCCATGATGAAAGCGATAGAGGTCATCAGGATAGGACGCAGACGCAGACGGGATGATTCCAGCGCCGCTTCCACGATGGTGCGGCCATGGTCTTCCAGCTCGCGGGCAAATTCCACAATCAGAATCGCATTCTTGGACGCCAGCCCCACCAACACAAACAAGGCAATCTGCGTGAACACATTGTTGTCGCCGCCGGTCAGCTTCACGCCGATCAACGCACACAATATGGACATAGGCACGATCAAGATAACGGCCAACGGCAAGGTCCAGCTTTCATACTGCGCAGCCAGCACCAGGAACACCAGCAGCACGCACAACGGGAACACGTAGAACATGGTATTGCCGGCCAGGATGTCCTGATAGGTCAGGTCCGTCCATTCGTAAGTGATACCCCTTGGCAGCACTTCCTTGGCGAGCTTCTCCAGTGCGGCCTGGGCCTGGCCGGAAGAATAACCAGGAGCGGGACCACCGTTCAGTTCCGCAGCAACATAGTTGTTGTAGCGCTGCACGCGGTCAGGACCATAGCTGTCGCTGATGCGCATCAGCGATGACAAAGGAATCATCTCGCCCTTGTTGCTGCGTACTTTCAGGTTGGCGATATCTTCCGCATGGGTACGGTACGGCGCATCGGCCTGGACACGGACCTGGTAGGTGCGGCCAAACTGGTTGAAATCGTTCACATACAAGGAGCCCAGATTGACTTGCAGCGTCTGATAGATCGTGGCCAGCGGTATGTCCAATTGCTTGGCCTTGTCGCGGTCTATGTCGGCATACAGTTGCGGCACGTTGATCTGGTAGCTGGAGAACACACCTGCCAGCTCAGGCGCCTTACGCGCTTTGGCCTGCAGTTCCTGGGTTGCCTTGTACAGGGCGTCATAACCCAGCGCGCTACGGTCTTCCAGCATCAGCTTGAAGCCGCCCAGCGTACCGAGGCCGCTGACAGGTGGCGGCGGCACCACCAGCACGAAGGCATCTTCAATCGATGACATGCGTTTATTCAACTCACCGGCGATAGCCATCCCGGACAAGGATTTGCTGCCGCGGGCATCAAAATCGTCCAGGCCGCTGAACTGGATACCTGCACTAGGCGAAGCAGTAAACGCATTGACAGACAAGCCGGGGAATTGCACGGCGGTACGCACGCCCGGAGTATCGGCAGCAATCTTACCCATGCGGTGCAGGATGGCGTCGGTACGGTCCAGCGTAGCAGCATCAGGCAACTGCGCGATATCGATCAGGTAGCCTTTGTCTTGCAGCGGTACGAAACCAGCCGGCACCAGCTTGAACATCAAGCCTGCACAAACGGCCAGCAGTGCATACACCACAACCGAAGTCGTCTTGCGGCGCAACGTGCCCTTGACACCATTCTCATAACGCACCGAAGAGCGGCCGAAGAAGCGATTGAACGCAGCAAAGAAGCGGCCAAACAGCTTGTCGATGATGCGGGTAACAGCATCTTTTGGTGCATCATGCGGTTTTAGCAGAGTTGCGGACAGGGCCGGAGCCAAGGTCAGCGAGCTGAAAGCGGAAATTACGGTAGAGATAGCAATGGTCAGCGCAAACTGCTTGTAGAACTGGCCGGACAGGCCTGGTACAAAAGCGATAGGCACGAACACTGCGCACAACACCAGTGCAATCGCAATGATGGGGCCACTGACTTCTTTCATCGCCTGCACGGTCGCGTCGCGGGGAGACAGGCCGTTTGAGATATTACGTTCCACGTTTTCCACTACCACAATGGCGTCATCGACGACAATACCGATCGCCAACACCAGGCCAAACAACGACAAGGTGTTGATGGAGAAGCCGAAGCCCAGCATTACGGCGAAGGTGCCGACCACGGATACAGGCACCGCCAGCAAGGGGATCAGCGAAGCGCGCCAGGTTTGCAGGAACACGATCACCACCAGCACGACCAGCAGTATCGCCTCAAACAGCGTATGGATCACAGCAACGATGGATTCATGCACAAACTGCGTCGTGTCATACACGATGCTGTATTGCAAGCCGGGCGGGAAATCTTTTTTCAGTTCTTCCATGCGGGCACGCACGTCGGCAGACAATTGCAGTGCATTGGCGTTAGGTGCTTCAAAGATGATGATGCCGACCGCCTGCTTATTATCCAGGCGGGAGCGCAAATTGTAGGCGTCTGCGCCCAGTTCTATGCGGGACACGTCGCGCAAGCGGGTCAATGCGCCGTCTGCGTTGGTGCGCACGATGATATTGCCGAACTGTTCCGTCGTCTGCAAACGGCCCTGGGTGCTGACGTTCAACTGAAACTCGGTACCCTTGGTCGGCGAAGCGCCGATAGCGCCGCCTGCCACCTGCACGTTTTGCTCGCGGATGGCGTTGGTGACGTCGGCGGTAGTCAGGTTGCGGGCGGCAATCTTGACTGGGTCCAGCCAGATGCGCATCGCGTAGTCGCCGGAGCCGTTCAGGTTGACCTGGCCCATGCCGGGTATGCGGTCAAGCTGGTCCTTGATGTTAAGCAGTGCATAGTTACGCAGGTACTGGTCATCATATTTGCCGTCAGGCGAAGTCAGATGCACGACCATGGTCAGGCTGGGGGACGACTTGATGGTCGTCACGCCGATCTGGCGCACTTCATCGGGCAGGCGCGGCAAGGCGCGCTGCACACGGTTCTGCACGTCAGTCTCGGCCTGCGATACCTTGGTACCGATCTTGAAGGTGACAGTCAGCAGCAGGTTGCCGTCCGACGTAGATTGCGAAGACATGTACAGCATATTGTCCACGCCGTTGATCTGCTGCTCCAGCGGCGTGGCCACGGTTTCGGCAATCACCTTGGGATTGGCACCCGGGTATTGTGCCCGCACGACGACAGAAGGCGGCACCACGTCAGGGTATTCGGATACCGGCAACTGCGTGATCGCAATCAGGCCGCCAACGAAGATAAGAATGGACAAGACCGCCGCAAAGATGGGCTTGTCGATAAAAAAGCGTGAGAAGTTCATGGCATTATCCCTTGGCTGGCGCTACTGGCGACGAGGCTTTTGCGGATTTGTCGTCCGCCGGCTTGGTCACAGGTTTGGACGCTGGCGCGGCTGTAGTCGCAGTAGTCGCAGTAGTCGCAGTAGTTGCTGTCGTAGCTGTCGTAGCTGCCGCAGGCGCATCAGGATCAAAATCCATCGCCACCATATGCGGCGCCAGGTTCGAGCCCTGGTGTACGCGCTGCAAACCGTTGACCACGATTTTTTCGCCCACCTTCAGGCCATCGCGCACGATACGCATGCCGTCCACCGTCTGGCCCAGCGTAACCTGGCGGTATTCAGCCTTGTTATCTGCGGTGATGATGTAGACGAACTTGCGGCTTTGATCGGTGCCGACGGCGCGGTCATTGATCAGCAGCGCGTTGGTTTTTTCAGTGCTGCCATTGCCGCCTTCCAATTGCACGCGGGCGAACAGTCCAGGTACCAGCTTTTTGTCTGTGTTGGCAAATACGGCACGCATGCGCACCGCGCCAGTTTGCGTATCGAGCTGGTTATCGACAAACTCCAGCTTGCCCTGGTGTGGGTAGCCGCTCTCGTTGGCCAGGCCCACATTGACCTTGACCGCCTGTCCCTTGTGGGCGGCAGCACCGACGCGCAACAGCGTGTCTTCATCACCATCAAAGCTGGCGTAGATCTTGTCATCGGATACCACTGTGGTCAGCACCGTGGTGGAATCGATCAGGTTGCCCAAGGTGATTTCCGCTTTGCCCACACGGCCATCGATGGGTGAAGTGACGCGGGTGTAGCTGAGATTGAGCTTGGCGGTTTCATACTGGGCTTCTGCCGCGCGGGCGCTGGCGTCCAGTTCCTTGAAGCCGGAAGCGCTGGCATCCAGTTCACGCTGCGGTATCGCTTTTTCGGCGAACAGCTTTTCAGAGCGGGTCAGTTCGATCTTGGCCAGCTCGACCTTGGCGCGAGCGGCAGCAGCGGCAGCCTCTGTGCGGTTGGCTTCTGCCTGGAAAGGACGCGGATCAATGACGAATAGCACATCGCCTTTCTTGATCAGGCCGCCGGGAGTGATATTGACCGAAGTGATAAAGCCGCCGACGCGGGCTCGCACGTCCACATGCTCTATCGCCTCCATGCGGCCAGAGAATTCTTGCGTCTCTGTAATTGATTTTGCAATGACTTCGGCGGCAGAAACAGTAGCCCCTGCTGCAGGCCCCGCTTTTGCCTTGCCGTTGGCGTCATCACAACCGGACAAGCCCAGCGTCAACAGACCCGCCAGACCTAGCGCAACGGCGATGGGAGCAGCCGCTTTTTTCAGATGTCGATTTTCTTTCACGATATTTTCTCTCAGTAAATGGATTAATTGATTAAAACGGTAGCAATCAGTCAAACGGCTTCATGGGACTCAGGGGATTTATAGGATTTACCCCTGGCGCTGCGCTTGTATCCCCGTAGGCTGATCTGGCTCGAACCGGCAAATACTGCAGATTGAAACTAGAGGCTTCCGACGATTTGCAATTTAGAGGTTTACTAAAATCTATATTTAGATTATCGTAGAACTCTATCTTGAGCAAGTGATTTTTTGCAGCTGCGTTTGAACACAGTGTTTCGCGGAGAATGACGATGAAGCTTGCCGGACGAACCATCCGGCAAGTGGGAACACCCAGAGCTGGCTTGTAGAAACGCCATTGATGCCCAGATAAACAGGACTGAACGGGAGCGCCTGGATTAGCGTTTTTGCACCTTAGCTATCCGGCAAAGGCTGCAAATATGCTGCTTCGCACAATGAGGATGGGTATATTACCCAAGGGCAAGTACCGGCTTTTCTTCATAAAAAAACGGTAGTACTTTTTATTTTAGAGTACACTTTTACTCTAAATTGGCCTATTTGCTTGGATGCAAAGGAGTTGGCGAGATGAAAAAATCGAAAATCGAGACCGCTGAAACCCGTAAGCGCATAGTTTCCATCGCTTCCAGGATTTTCATGGAGCAAGGCCTTGCCGCGACAGGCATTGCCGACGTGATGAAGGCTGCCGGCCTGACCCAGGGCGGCTTTTACCGTCATTTTGAATCCAAGGAACAATTGATCGCGGAAGCCAATGCCGCTGCGGGTGACAATATCTACGAAAGGCTGGAACAGGCGATCGCCGGCAAATCGCCCGCAGACGCACTCGAAACGACCGTTCAGCTTTACCTGAACCAGTTTCGCAACGATAAGCCGGAATACCTGTGCCCGCTGGCGAGCCTCGGCACCGAACTGCTGCACTCCGACGAACAAGTAAAGATAGGCGCAGCAGCTGGCTATCAGCGCCTGGTCGACTTCATGGCGGTGCAGACCAGGAAGCTGAATCTGCTTGACCACGGCAGGGTCGCATGCGCCATCGTCTCGACCATGATCGGCGCAGGAACCTTGTCGAAGCTGGCGCCCAACGAAACAAGGCGTATAGCGGCTCTGGACAATGCAGCCAATATGGTGCGCCTGCTAATACAGGCTGCGCCGAGGACAACTGCCCAGCAGGATACCGGGTCGCCAACGCTGGCAGCAGAAGCCTCTGCCACCTGACAAATACAGCACAGAGGTGAAGGCAGCTTATTCACCTCACATCCATTTCAGCCTGTATTCCGGGCCAATAACACTCCATGACAACAGAAAACACCGTCAGCGTACGCAAGCTGGAAATACATGAATGGGAAACCTACAGCAATCTCAGGTTGCGCTCCCTCGCAGATTCACCCGATGCCTTCGGTAGCACGCTGGCAGCAGAACAGGAACGCAGCCCGGAAGCCTGGGCCGCGCGCCTGTCCGCCGCAGCCGTCTCCGGCAAGGACTATCCGCTGGTAGCCGAGATCGCCGGCACAGCGGCCGGCCTGGTCTGGGCCAAGGTAGATGCGGATGATGAGTCCATCGTGAATATATTCCAGATGTGGGTCGCACCGGAAAGCCGCGGCCGGGGTGCTGCCGCCGCCTTACTGCGAACAGCCATACTGTGGGCAAAAGACAGGAATGCACGCCTTGTGCGGCTGGGCGTAGCGTGCGGAGACACACCGGCCGTGCGCCTGTATGTGCGGGAAGGATTCCGGGATGTTGGCGAGCCGGAGCCGCTGCGCGCCGGCTCCCCTCTGCTATCGCAAACCATGCAATTGGCTATTGCTGCAGAAGCCGCTTGAACGCCTGACGAGATTGTCTCGCAGGATGGAAGCGCGCGCTGCTTTACTTCACTTTCACTAATCGCGCTCCCATGCCTCCCCACTGCCTATGATCTGCGTCATGTAGTCAATCGCGCTGGGCGAATGCAACTGCTCCATCGATTCCAGCGTCATCGCCATCGCTGCTTTCGCCCGCTCGCGCATATTCTTCTCGTAATGTGCAATGGCTGTGTGCACATCCTCGAACTCTGCACTCAACAAGGCAAGGCTGAGTTCCAGCGCATCCAGCATCGCCATGTTCGCCCCCTCGCCCGCATACGGCGGCATCAAGTGCGCTGCATCACCCAGCATGGTCAGATTAGGCAATGCATCCCAGGCCTGGTCCAGCGGCATGCAATACTGGGGGCGCAGCGTCCATGATGTCGCATGCGCGAACAGTTCCAGCCAGATGCTGTCCCAGCTTGCAAATTCCTGCTCAACAGCAAACCGCGCCTGAGCAGGATCAGAAAAATCCACGCCGCTATCGCGATAGCCATGTTCGCTGATTTTGCGTCCGGCATAAAACGCCAGGCTGCCGTCGCCCTTGGAACTGACGATCAGGCTCTTGCTCTCGCCAAAGGCAAAGATCTTCCCGCCTTTCAGCAGGCGGTGGATTCTAGGCGTGTTGATTGCAGCATCATAGACAACGGCCTCTATCGCCGTCAGCCCGGTATAAAAAGGCTTGATGCCGGTAAGGTAAGGACGTATTTTGGAATTGGCGCCGTCGGCAGCAATGACAATATCCGCAGCAGCAAAAGAGCCGCTCTGGAAAGCGATTTTCCATCCACCCCCATCGGCTGCCATTCCTGTGAAGTGGCTATTCCATATGACAGTGCCGGGCTTAAGTGACGCCAGCAATAGATCGCGCAAGGGGCCGCGATCGATCTCCGGGCGGCTTCATTATAGCCTGCATCGCCGTGCTGATCCGTCACGATGACGGCATCCTGAT
Source organism: Parundibacterium terreum (assembly GCF_014636315.1). Taxonomy (GTDB): domain Bacteria; phylum Pseudomonadota; class Gammaproteobacteria; order Burkholderiales; family Burkholderiaceae_D; genus Undibacterium; species Undibacterium terreum. The sequence goes on from NZ_BMED01000001.1 coordinate 991,844, forward strand.
CCACAATGCGCACCCTCCCGGCATCCGGCCTGTAGCTGGCCCTGAATGCATCCATCAGGCCGGCGGCCTGCAAGGCTCTTAATCCCGACTCTTCATGCAAGTCCAGCGTTGCGCCCTGCACTCTGGCTTGCGCATTCGCATCCCGCTCATAAACGCGGACATTGGCGCCCTGCATCTGCAAGAGCCTTGCCAGCGTCAAACCGCCCGGCCCGCAGCCAACGATGGCAATAGTTTTGTCTTTGATGACCATGTTCAAATTCCATTCGATAAAGAGTGGAATCAGAATACGGCTACTTCAGCGTAGATAATTGTATAAATCGGCCATCCTTGTTTTTATATAGCTCCTTGGGCGTATAACCGGAGTACTTTTTTACCTCCTTGATGAAGTGCGCCTGGTCGGCAAAGAAATCCTCCGGAAACAGCTTGCCTTCACTAATCTGTGCAAAGCTCGCCCTGAAGCGCAGTATCGAACAATAAGCCTTCAGCGACAGGCCAAACCATTGGTTGAAATAGCGGTTGATCTGCCGGCTGCTCCAGTGCGCCGCCTCAGAAATCGCCTGCACGCTGGCGGCACCTTTGCTGGCGTAGATCGCGTCGTTCATCTTCAGCTTTCTTGGATCGACAGGCTTATTCCCTGCGCGGATGAGTTGATGAATCCTGTCCGAGAGCTTGCGGCAAAACTGATCAAAGTCGTCCAGATCGTCTTTACAGATGCCCCAAAAATCATCCGGCAGCAAAGCCCTGTCATTGACCAAAGCCGCAACACTAGCCCCCAGCACATACTCCATTGCCAGCAACTTGAAGCTGACCGCAAACATCACCGACCTCGCAGGAATCTCGGTCTGCGAAGGCGCATGCTCCAACCCGGCAATGGATGCGTGAAAGGCTTCCCGGTCGGAATAAAAGAAATGGATATCCACCCGGCCATCCGGCATTACCGTGACCTTGTGCGAATCTTCCGACTCGTTCACTATCATCCAGAAGCTTTCCACGAATGGAGACAGCTCCTTGATTGGCCGGCTTATTTTGTACTCCAAGGCGGTCATGGCAACTCAAACCACAATACTGGAAATATCGCCGATGTTTTCACGCAATTGCGAAGCATCCTGTTTTGGAGGCCGCCCAAAAAGCCGTGAATACTCGCGGCTGAATTGCGAAGGGCTTTCGTAGCCTACTGCGTACGCGGCGCGGGTGGCATCTGCGTCGGATGCCAACAGGCGCCGGGCAGCCTGCAACCTGAGCGTCTTTTGATACTGTAAAGGGCTGGTCGATGTCACGGCCCGGAAGTGGCGATTAAAAGAAGAAACGCTCATCCCGGCGATGTCGGCCACAGCCTCGATAGAGAATGATTCGTCAAAGTGGTTGCGCATCCAGTCTATGGATCTTTTCACTTGCGCCAGTCTGCCCTCTTCCCGCGCAATTTGCCGCAGCAAAGGGCCATGCGGACTCTGCAGCAGCCGGTACAACAACTCTCGCTCTCTCGACGCAGCAAGCATGGGAATGTCGGCAGGGGTATCAAGCAAAGCTAACAGATGATCCCAGGCCTCCAGCAATTCGCGCGAAACCGGCTGTACATCAAAGCCTAACACCTCTTTTCTCGGCGGCTCCTCGGGCATATCGGCGATCAGTGCAGTGAAGATGTCGCGGTCCAGGGTCAGGCCTGTGCCGAGATAGGGTTTGTCGCCATCCATCTCAAATACGCAAACGGTCGTCGGTAACTCTATCAAAGAGGCGAAACACGACCCTGCCCCATACCGCAGCATTTTTCTTCCGACCAGCATCTGCTTGCCCCCCTGCAGAACCAGGCAAACACCCGCGGCAACCGCCGTTATCGTTGGCTCCGACTGCCGGAATGCGCCGATAGCCAACCTGGGAATGGCTGTCTCCAGTTGATGTTCATCCGCATGACGCAGCACCCGGCGGCACATCTGATCAAGTAAATCTTTCATCAATCCAGTGTCGCAGCATTCCAACTTGAATGCAATGAAATGAGCGGATTAGGCAAGAATTTGAGCAATTTCGGCCAACAAGCATCCAGATGCGAAGGTATCTTAGGCAAGACGGGTGAGTGCACAGCGAGCCCATTTCAACACGACAGGAGAATATTTTGAGCATGAAAACCTTCAATGCAACATCTACAACAGACGAGGTGCTGGAAGGCATCGACCTGCGCGGCAAACGCGCCTTCATCACCGGCGTCTCGGCGGGCCTGGGCATAGAAACCGCCCGTGCACTGGTGGCACGGGGAGCAGAAGTCATCGGCACGGTACGCGATACCGCGAAAGCGCATAGCGCCACCAGGCCCGTGCGGGATGCAGCAGAACAGAGCGGCGGCCGTTTCGAAATCATCAGCATGGATCTGGCCGACCTGGCATCGGTAAGATCGGTGAGCGAGGCAATGGCCGCCACCAACAAACCCTTCGATCTGGTGGTGGCCAATGCCGGCGTAATGGCGACACCGTTTGCGCATACCAAGGACGGTTTTGAACTTCAGTTCGGCACCAACGTGCTTGGCCACTATCTGCTGATCAACCGCCTCGCACCGCTGATGCGGGATGGCGGACGGCTCATCATGCTGTCTTCCAATGGCCACCGCTTCTCGGATGTCGATCTGGACGACCCGAACTTTGAACATACTCCCTACGACCCTTGGCTTGCCTACGGCCGCTCCAAGACCGGTGACGCCCTGCTGGCAACCGCATTCGATGCGCGCCACCGTCATCGCGGTGTGCGCGCTGCAAGCGTCCACCCCGGCGTGATCCTCACCGAACTGACCCGCAATATAGACCCGGCAGCCTTCCAGAGCGCATTTGCGGCGATGAATGAACAGCATCTGGCCCTGGGGAACCCACCGTTTGAAGTAAAAACTCCCGCGCAAGGAGCGGCAACAAGCATATGGGCCGGCATCGTCGCCGATGCAGAAACGATAGGCGGCCGCTACTGCGAGGATTGCCAGGTCGGATTACTGGTGCCGGACGATGTCGTGCTGAGTGCATTCAGCCCCGGCGTACGCGCCTACGCCATCGATCCAGTTCGTGCCGATGCGCTGTGGGTCAAGGCTGGAGAGCTGGTAGGAGAAGTCTTTTAAAATCTGAGTAGGTTGAACTAAAGCTTCACCAGTCCAACATCCTTTTCAACAAAACAGCTAGTTGTATGCGAGGGCTGAGTGTTGGGCTGGCGAAGCGTCAGCCCAATCTGCCTACTGAGCGGTACCCCTGACGCTCCATATAAGGAAGAACCCTATCCGCTTAGCAATGATGCCGGCCCCAATGTGCGTCAGTAGATTAAGCCAATGCGCCGGTGTCATAAAAAATCTCTCAAGCATCGTCGAATAATTTTTTGATCTTAAATTAATTTCCTGGGCAAAAAGGAATTAATACGATGCGTGGGTAGGGAACCATCCATCATCAGGCAATTTCAGAAATGCGCCGCAATACGCTGCGCTATTGGCACCCAACAGCTTGCGCGTCGCGCACCCTCAATCCTATTCAAGCTTGAAAATAACATTCAGGTTTTTTTGTATGGCAATTGTCGTCGGCACCCGAATTTCCGCCGCAAGTTCTGGGGGCGGGCTAAATGGTGGCGGAGGAGAGAAAGCATCGTTACTCATATCCTCAGTCAGGGCACGCCCCAACATATTAAATGGCGCTTCCGATATTGCCATGACCGAGCCAAGCTTTTTTCCAAATACTTTTGCAACTTTATCTGCCTTATCCTCGGCATCATGCGCTGCTTTCAATTGCAATTCTGCGTCAATGGAACGGCGGTTGCTTACCAAAAATTCCGCGCTCAGCCTTTCAACGTTTTTCATCTTGGCCAGCTCCGACATCAATGCGGCCCATAACGACAAATCTCTAAGCTGCACTCGAACATGACGGTTAATGGTATAAGTCGGCGCGGCATTACGTTTAGGATCCGCGTAATCAAGCGAGCGCACAAGATCAGAGGATTCGACATCTTCCTTTCGCAGCTTTGACCTGTTGAATGCTTTGAATACATCGGACATGCTGGCATTTACGAGATCCAGCGCTTTTGACGCATCACTTCCGCGGCTTGAGACCGTGATATCAATAATTGCCGCGTCAGGAGCGACATCCACTCTGGCCGTCCCAGATTCAAAAATGAAAGGGTAATCTGGCAATGCCGCCGCGTTGGCTGCATTCAGCATGAAAAACCCTAAAATCAAGTAAAGCTTGCTTCTCACGTGCGTCTCCTATAAAAATCGTCTCTAAAAAAATTCATCCTGCTTGCTCAAACCTCAAAGTCGGACAGAAAATTCGTAATGCACGGTCTTTCGTTCGTATCGTGCCCCTGGAATCTTAGCGACGTGGCCATCACCGCAACGCATCAGAAAGAAAACCTCATCCTCACTCGCCACTTGCCATCCTTCGCGCTCATAAAATCTCTTTGCGCCGGAATTGATGCGAAAGACGCGCAACCGCATATCGCGCCCGGCCTCCCTGCTGCGGTTTAAAAACTCGCCTAGCAGGAGCGCGCCAACTTTCTTTGAGCGCAGCGAAGGCGCAAGGATAAGCATACGCAAATAATTTTCGTCTCCGCCTTCGTCAAGCTGGACGTAACCGGAAAATACGCCATCCGCCTCGACAACATAATTGGCAGAGCTCGCAAACCCTTTCTCAAAGTCCGCATCCTGCCAAGCCTGATCCCAGCCCCAAATTGCCTCGATGTAGGGCTTCATTGCACTTTCATATAGCGCCCACATCATGAGCTTGTCTTCTGCAACCGTTAGGCGGGTCGAAATGTTCATGTTTGCTCATGCTTTTATTGACAGGCATCTCAGCCCCCCAATTAAATCTGCACCTCAGGCTCGATGGCCAATTTAAATGCTTGTTTATTCAAATGCATGTTGACACGGAAAGATTGTCAATGCAACAATCAATTTATTGCAATTTAAATATGATCAGAAAAAGCGATCAGCACGAAACGTGAGCCTTCTGATCGATTGCAGACAAACTCGCCACTGCCGCGCCCATCAAACTTTTCGGATATCCCATGATTTCTACACGCGCTGTGCTGACCATCCTTGCGGCATTGATTCCCACCCTGGCACATGCCAACGATGCAGACTGCGACAAGCTCATCCGCGATGGGCAATATCTGCACGCCATGGATTGCATAGGTACAGGCAAAGGCATCATAACGGCTCATAACAGGAGCATCATTCTTTCTTTTCTGGGGCGGGAACGGGAAGCCCAACAGTTTTTCAGCAAGGAAGACAACGATAGCTTTGTCATAGGAAGAAATCCGGGACTGTCTGCAGAAAAAATAAACGATACCCATACTTATCAGCAGCGCGCAGCCATCCCTGCTTTGACGGCACTGGCAGCGCCCTACCAGGTCGTCATGCTGAATGAAGCACACCATATCTCCCAGCACAGGATTTTTGCTCTGCAGCTGGCAAAGGCGCTACGGGAACGGGGCTTTACCCATCTCGCCGTTGAGACACTGGCGAATGCAGAAGAAACACAAAAGCAGGGTTATCCCAGTTTGAAATCACCCACCTCCGGCAACTACACGGCGGACCCCGAGTTTGCTTTTTTCCTGCGAGAAGCCATATCGCTTGGATATCAATTGGTCTCCTATGAATCCTATGGCAATCAAGGAATCGCCGACCGTGAAAAGGGGCAAGCCAGCAACTTGAAGAAATTGATGGATAGAGAACCCAATGCAAAAGTTTTGGTGTATGCGGGATATGCACACATCAGAAAATTCCACACGGGGCCAGGACCAAAATGGATGGCGGAAGTATTTAAAGAACTGACCGGAATTGATCCCCTGACCATAGACCAGGAGGGAGGCACCCCTAACCCTTATGACAAGCTGACCGACAAAACCTGGATGGCAGTCAAAGATCAGTTGCAGGGCGAGCCAAGCGTGTTTGTGAAAAACGGATCGGAATGGCTGGTTTCGAAATCCTATCAGAGCCTTGCCGATATTTCTGTATTCCACCCTGAAACAAAGCTGGTCGATGGCCGTCCGGATTGGCTGGCAAAAAATCGCACAAAACACATCGTAAAGACAGGAAAAATCGGCACCGGCGAGCAAATTGTCATTCGGGCGATGGTAAAAGGAGAGCAAAACGGCATTCCGGTTGACCAGGTGCTGGTTGACGGTAATGCCGAGGAAGCCATCCTGTTCTTGCCCAAAGGCTCCTATCAGATAGAGAAGGAAACTCTTCCTGATGGCATCGTCAAACTCTATGAGTTGAGTATCGGCCAATAAGCACGCTGATAACTGATATCCGGCACTTCACTCAAAAAAAAGAGCGGAGTTTTCACTCCGCTCTTTTACTTTCAATCAGGCACTCACACTGAACAAGGCTAGCAAAGCGCGCAGACCTTGCCATAACCCCTGCTACTTGGAAGCAGCCTGCAGCGCAGGAGCTGGCTCCACTCTGCGGTTTGCCCAGATGCGCGACACCAGCAGCCAGGCTGTGATGGAAGTGCCCAGCATCACATAGCCGATGACGTTGAAGTGCTGCAGCTTGCCGTCCGCGCCGTAGCTGATGATGTGGCCGGCCACTACCGAGGCGAGGCCGCCGCACAATTGCTGAATGGCGGAACTGATCGCATTGAAGGCGCCGCGCTGGGCCTGGTCCGGCACGGTGGAAACCAGTGCCTGGAACGGGATCATGCGTGAGAAGATACCCACAAATAAGACGGCATTGACCACGATCAGCACCAGCAAGGATACCGGCGGCAGGTTGGTATAGATCAGCACCATCACGATTGACAGCGCCGTACCGGCCGAAAACACCTTGAACTTGCCGAAAGCATCCGCTGCCCGGCCGATCAGCGGCCCGAAGACGATCGTGCACAGGCCGGTCACCAGGTACACCGTAGGCAGTTCATGCAGACTGATGCCCAGGTTGTTCACGACGAAAGCGCTGCTGAAAGGCATCAGCATGAAACCGCCCGTAGTGAGCAAGGCAACTGCGGCAAACGCGACTATGTACCGTGTATCGGTCAGCGTATGCAGCAAGTGCATCCACGGGCTGCGCTCCTGCGGTATGCCGAGGTGGGCGTTGACCGGTTCCATCTTCCAGGCGACGAACAAGCCGCCGACCAGGCCTATGCCTGCCATCACCAGGAACGGCATATGCCAGTCCCAATGGCTGGACAGATACAGGCTGGCCGGCAGGCCCAGTACCTGACTGGCTGCAAACGCTGTCTGTATCAGGCCCATGACCCTGCCGCGCATCTGCACCGGGAACAGGTCGGTGGAGATAGCCAGCACCACGGAGCCGATCACGCCGCCAAACAGGCCGGTGACAATACGCGCCAGCAGCAGGCTTTCAAAGCTGGTTGCCAGCCCGCACCAGACAGTGCCGAGAATAAAGCCGGTGTAAAAGAACAGCAGTATCTTTTTACGGTCGTAGCGGTCGGCAAAGCCCGCCGCCAGCAAGCCGGATATACCCGCGCTGAAGGCGTAGGCAGAAACGATCAGGCCGAATTGCGAAGGCTCTATGGACAGCGCCGGCATGATGATCGCACCCAGAGGCGACATCAGCATGAAGTCGAGTATCACGGCAAACTGCAAAAAGGCCAGCATGCCGACAACGAGTTTTTGGTAAGGGGAGAACTTGGGCGGCGTAGTCACCGCGCCAGCGGTCACGCTGCACCGCCTGCGGCTGCGGCGCTGCTGCCCGGCGCCGGTTTGATTGTATTTCTTTGTTTCTTCATTTTTTTCCCTGATTCAATATTTTGGAGGGTCATTTTTGCCCTCCTTGCTAGTAAGACGATTCAAAAATAAAAAAATTGCATCAATTTGAAAATATTTTTATGAATGTCTGAATCAGCAAGGATAGCTTAAAAAGCAGACACCGCGATCAATATGGTGACTGCTACCCTGTCGATGCAGGCATGGGCCTGGATTAGAAAAAAGCATCAGAGAGAAACACCAGGGAAAACGCTACGACGCGGCCGCCTATCGGTACAGCCGATAACAGAAGGTGTAAATGTCTGTAAGCGAGATAGATTGCGCTTGCTTAAATAGCGGGCTATAAATACAATCTTGCAACATATACGCCTGCAGTACCTATACCTGTATCACCTCTCAGCACACCCTTCCCCCATGCATCCAAGAGCCCTTCTCTGTTCCGCCATATTGTTTTTTTCCGCGCTCGGAGCAGCCGCAGCAACAGCCGACAGCAATTACCCGATGATAGCGATGCACCACACTGCCTGGGGTGCAAAAGACGGTGCGCCGGGGCGGGTCACCAGCATGGCGCAAACCCCGGATGGCTGGCTGTGGCTGGCGACGTCGCGCGGCTTGTTTCGCTTTGACGGCGTCAGCTTTGAAAAATACCAGAGCCAGCAACAGCCGCTCAGCTCATCCAATGTCAGCACAGTGGGCACCCTGCCCTCCGGCGCGCTGTGGATAGCCTACCGCCTTGGGGGCCTGAGCTTGCTGCAGAATGGCAAGATCATCCACCTAGGCAGCAAAGACGGCCTTCCGGGATCGGCGGTGCGCTTCGTTGTGCAAGACCAGGATGGCGGAATCTGGATAGGCACGCCCAGCGGCCTGCTATATAAAGAGGCCCGTGCCAGCAGCTGGCATCTGGTCAAGATAGACGGCGTCAGCGAACGCACGCGCATTTCCTCCATGCTGCTAGATGACAGGGGCACGCTATGGGTCAGGACGCTGGAAGCCACGGTGTCACTGGCGCGCGGAGAAAAAGAGTTTCGTCGCGTGGCGGACGGCGGCAGCTTTGGCCAGATCGCCAAGGCGCCGGACGGCAGCATATGGATGTGCGACCTGGACAAGCCGGGCATACAGATGCTGAGCCCACCGCTAAAAGGCCAGGCCCCGCATTTTCCAGACTTGCCGGCATCCAATTACCTGTTCTTTGATCCGCAGGGCAATCTCTGGCTCACGCCCAACAAGGAGTTCGGCGTGATGCGGGTAGAACGCGAAGATGTCAGCGCGCGCATCAGTACCATAGATGAACCGCAAAGCCTGACCGGAACGCCCAATGCAGTATTGGTAGACCAGGAAGGCAATATCTGGATAGGCACCGGCAAGGGCGTAGACCGTTTCCGCCGCAACCGGCTGGAAGCCATCGATACACCCGACTATATCGCCGACGCCCGCCCCTTTGCCGCCGGCCCCAATGGCAGCCTGCGGGTGGACCGCTATATCCTGGAGCATCCAGGCCAGCAAGATGCAAAGACCACGCTGGTCGGCCCTGCGGAAACCTCCAAGAACATCACGACCAATGTATATAACGACCCGGACGGCAGCTTTTGGATAGGCGCGATAGATGGGCTGGCGCATATCTTGGACGGCAAACGCATAGACATTGATCCGCCCAGCATGGCAAGGAAAGACGGCCCCGTGTCTGGCCTGGTCAAGGATCGCCAGGGGCGGCTGTGGATGGCACGCGGAAAGACCTATGCACTGGAGAATGGCGTCTGGACAGAGGGCGGCGGCATTCCCGAGCTGAAAAGCTTCACCACCAATGTGCTGTTCTGCGACTCCAGAGGGCGCATCTGGTTTGGCGGCATAGGCAATCAGATCGCGATACTGGACGGCACGCAGATACGCCTGCGGGGAGATGCCGAAGGCCTGCACCTGGGTTCCATCAAGCAGATTACCGAGCATGACGGCGAATTCTGGATAGGCGGCGAAAGCGGCGTGGCCCGCTACGACGGCAAGCATTTTACAAATATCATGGGCACGGGTAGCGACAGCTTCGCCGGGGCATCCGGCCTGATCTTCAATGCCAAAGGCAGCCTGTGGATCAACGGCCTGGACGGCATCAGCGGCATCTCCGCTGAAGAACTGGGCAAGGCAAAACGCGATGCCGCCTACAAGGTCAAATTCCAGCGCTACGATTTCCTGGATGGGTTGAAAGGCACGCCTTCGCAATTTCCGCAAACCCCGACCGCAATCCTGGGCACGGACGGCAAGATGTGGTTCGGCACATCTTACGGTATCTACCATGTGGACCCGGACCAGATGCAACTCAACCCGCTGCGCCCCACGGTAGCGATCCGCCATCTGCGCTCGGGCGACAATGTATTCGATAGCGAGTCCGCGCAATCCCTGTCGCTGCCTCCCGGCACGACCTCGGCGCAGATCGCCTACACCGCGCTCAGCCTCACCGTGCCGGAGCGCATGCAGTTCAGGTATAGGCTGGATGGCGTGGACAAGACCTGGCAAGACGCCGGCAACCGCCGCACTGCCTTTTATACCGGCCTGGAGCCGGGCAGCTATCACTTCCATGTGATTGCTTCCAACAATGACGGCTTGTGGAATGATACCGGCGCCACGCTGGATTTTACAATACAGCCCAGCTTTATCCAGACGCTCTGGTTCAAGCTGCTGTGCGCGATCGCAGCGCTATTCCTGCTGTATATCGCCTACCGCTGGCGGCTCGACCATGTCACCAGGCGCATGCGCGAGCGCCTGCAGGAACGTTTGCTGGAGCGCGAGAGAATCGCCCGCACCCTGCACGACACGCTGCTGCAGGGCGTGCAGATCCTGACGATGCGTTTCCAGTTTGCGATTGACCGGCTACCCGCCGATTTGCCGGAGCGCTTGCTGATGGAAAAAGCGCTGGATGCTGCCGACCAGGTCGTGGTGGATGCCCGCAACCAGGTGATGGATCTGCGCTCGGCCCCCGACATAAGCACGGCACTGAACCATATGGTCGTGGAGCTGACGGAATCCATGCAGCCTCAGCAGAAAGCCGCCTGCGAAGCCAGGGTCACGGGCGAGCCGCGCGAACTGAAGCCTTTCATCCGCGAAGAGATCGTCAGCATCGCCAGGGAGGCTGTCATCAATGCACTGAAGCATGCCGACGCCAGCCGCATCGAGATCAGGCTGGACTATAGCAATGCCGGTCTGTTGCTGACGGTAAAGGACGATGGCTGCGGCATAGCACCTGCGATATTGAACTCCGGCAGCCGGGCCGGCCATTGGGGCATTCCCGGCATGCGCGAACGCGCTGCGGAACTGAAAACCACATTGGTAATCAATAGCGGGAATAGCGCCGGAACAGAGATATTGCTCAGCGTTGCAGCGCAACTGGCCTACAGCGAAGCGGCACACAGTACACCATGGAGCAACTTAAAAGCGCGGGTAAAAATCTTGATGGGCTGCTAGCAGGAAAAACCGGGGCTTTGCGCCGGGCCGCGCAAGGCGACCCGGGCGCAAATCCGCTTAGCGGGAATTACTCAGGATGCTTGGCGGTGGAAACGTTGGAAGTTTCCTTCGGTGCGTCGCAGCGATATTTTTTGCGCAGCTCATCGCTCAGATCAGGGGATGCGCACTGCTTCTGATTCTTCGACAGGAAGTGCTTGCGGCCCTTGACCGTGTTGGTCTTGGGCGTGGAACTGGCGCTAGCGCTGGCAGCCGGTGCAGAGGCAGGTGCACTGGACGCTTGCGCAAAGGCAAGGACGCTTGTTCCAGATAACAGCAATGCAAGGGCTAGCGATTTTGCGTTGAACATGTAGATCTCCTCGATGCAAAGAAATAAAAGCATCCCGGTCTTCGCCAGGATGCCGGTAAGCGCGCCAGCGATGAGTCACTCTAGCGCATGCCTAGGATACAGGTTTATTCTGGCTTGCATGGACGGGCTGCAAAATCTGTCGTTTATGAGCTATCGCCCCTCCCCTTGGTGCAGCGCCGTGCGCAATTAACTTGATGCCCCATGCCCGCTTTTCGGGGTGAGCCATGCATACCGCGCACTGCTTTTTTGCAACGCAAAACGCATGCTAAGCGCTAACAAAAAATGGCGCCAGCTGTCATTTTTTTCAGTCGAAAATCGGCCACGGCAAGCATATTATTTTATCGATGGCAAGCGTTTTTTAAGCTTAACAAGCGGCAAACTTATCCACAGATTCTGTGAATAATTAGCCTAAAACTCACGCTTTTTTCAGGGCGCTTCATAGAGGAAGGAGATTTCCGCATCGGCGTGCTAAAAATATAGGCAGGCTGCAATATTTTCAACTATTCGCATGGCTCGACCTGCCGATTTTTTCTCCCCGCCGTTAAAAAAACCACTATTTTCGGCCATCAGGCCAAAATGCATTTGGCCGGTATTCCCCTGTTTTTCGTGCCGCCTCCGATAACCCAGCACTTCAAAGTCTGGCCTCGCCCGCCCCTTCTTTGGGGCGCAAGCGTCCCTCATGAGCACTGCCGGCGTTACCCGACAATTTGCCTGCGTCGTATCAGCAGATAGACCACCGGCACAACCAGCATCGACAGCAGCGGCGCCGTGATCATACCCCCTACCATCGGGGCTGCGATTCTCTGCATGACTTCAGAGCCGGTGCCCGCGCCGAGCATGATGGGCACAAGGCCGGCGATGATCACTGCCACCGTCATCGCCTTGGGCCTGACCCGCAATACCGCGCCTTCACGTATCGCCTCCAGCAGATCTGCCTCAGACACCCTGCCCGCCGCCAGGCGCTCTTCCCAGGCATTCTTCAAGTACAGCAGCATGATCACGCCGAACTCGGCAGAGACCCCCGCCAGCGCGATAAATCCTACCCCGCTGGCTACCGACAGGTTATGCCCGAGCAGCCATAGCAGCCAGATACCGCCTGCCAGGGCAAACGGCAGCGTCGCCATGATCAGCGCAGCTTCATCAACCCGCTTGAAAGTCAGGTACAGCAGCACAAAGATGATCAACAAGGTGGCCGGCACCACGATCTTCAGCTTGGCCGTGGCGCGTTCCAGATATTCAAACTGCCCGGACCAGGATACCGAATACCCGGTCGGCAATTTCACCTCTTTGGCGACCACCTGCTGCATCTCATGCACTGCCGAGCTCAGGTCGCGCCCGCGGATATCGACATACACCCAGCCGGACAGGCGCGCATTCTCGCTCTTCAGCATGGGCGGGCCGTCATTGATACGGATCGCAGCGACATCACCCAGCCGGATTTGCGCGCCGCGCTCGGTCAGCACCGGCAACTGGCGCAGCTTTTCGACCGAATCCCGCACTTCCCGCGGATAGCGTACATTGATGGGGAAACGCTGCAAACCCTCCACCGTCTCGCCGATATTGTCGCCACCGATGGCGGCAGACACTATGCTCTGCACGTCGGCAATGTTGAGGCCGTAGCGTGCCGCCGCATCGCGGTCGATATGGATGTCGATATAACGCCCGCCATTCAGCCTTTCCGCCAGCGCAGAGGATACGCCTGGCAGCTTTTTGACGGCACGTTCTATCTCGCCGGTGATGCGGTCTATCTCTTCCAGGCTGGTGCCGGCCACCTTCACGCCCACCGGGCTTTTAATGCCGGTCGCCAGCATGTCAATGCGGTTGCGGATCGGCGGCACCCAGATATTGGACAAGCCCGGCACCTTGACGATGCGATCCAGCTCCTCCACCAGCTTGTCCGGCGTCATGCCGACCCGCCATTGCTCACGCGGCTTGAACTGGATGGTGGTTTCAAACATTTCCAGCGGTGCCGGGTCGGTCGCCGATTCAGCCCGCCCCGCCTTGCCGAACACGCTTTGCACTTCCGGTACAGTCTTGATCAGGCGGTCGGTCTGTTGCAGCAATTCCGATGCCTTGCCAATACTGATGCCCGGCAGGGCCGACGGCATGTACAGCAGATCACCCTCGTCCAGCGGCGGCATGAACTCGCCGCCCAGGCGCGAGATCGGCCAGATCGTGGCAACAGCGATGATTGCTGCAATCAACAGCGTCGCCCTGGGGAAGCGCAATACGCGTTCCAGCAAAGGGCGATACAGCGCGATCAGCCAGCGGTTCAATGGATTTTTCTGTTCCTCGGGGATGCGTCCGCGTATCAGGTAGCCCATCAGCACCGGAATCAATGTGACGGACAAGCCAGCCGCCGCAGCCATTGCATAGGTCTTGGTGAAGGCCAACGGGGCAAACAGCCGCCCTTCCTGCGCCTCCAGCGTAAACACCGGGATAAAGGACAATACGATGATCAACAGAGAGAAGAACAAGGCTGGTCCGACCTCGGCCGCTGCATCGCCGATCACGCGCCAATGCGCTTCACCGGCCAGTTTTTCACCGGGATGGGCATGATTCCAGGCCTCGATATGCTTGTGCGCATTTTCTATCATGACCACCGCCGCATCCACCATCGCGCCGACGGCAATGGCGATACCGCCCAGCGACATGATATTGGCGTTGACTCCCTGGTAATACATGATGATGTATGCGGCCAGGATGCCCAGCGGCAGCGATACTATCGCCACCAGCGCAGAGCGCAAGTGAAACAGAAAGACCGCGCATACCAATGCCGCCACGATGAATTCCTCGATCAGCCTGTGCTCCAGGTTGGTCACCGCGCGCTTGATCAGCTTGGAACGGTCATAGGTGGGAACGATCTCGACACCAGGCGGCAGGCTGGATTTGAGCTTGTCCAGTTTAGCCTTGACGGCCTCTATGGTCTCCAGTGCATTTTTGCCGGAGCGCATCACGATCACGCCGCCGGCGACTTCACCTTCGCCGTCCAGGTCGGCCAGGCCGCGCCGGGTTTCCGGCCCGACCTGGATGCGCGCCACATCACCCAACCTGACGGACACGCCGGCCTCGGTAGTCATCAACGGTATCTTGCGGAAATCATCCAGCGATTGCAGGTAGCCGGAAGAGCGCACCATATACTCCGCCTCGCCCAGCTCCAGCACCGAGCCGCCCGATTCCTGGTTGGCCTTTTGCACTGCCTCGATGATTTTTCCGTGCGGGATGTTATAGGCTCTGAGCTTGTCCGGGTCCAGCACAATTTGGTATTGGCGTGCCATGCCGCCTATGCTGGCCACTTCCGACACATTCGGCACCGCCTTCAGCTCAAACTTCAGGAACCAGTCCTGGTAGGCACGCAGTTGCGACAAGTCCATCTTGCCGCTGCGGTCCACCAGCACATATTCATACACCCAGCCGACGCCGGTGGCGTCCGGCCCCAGCGCGGTCTTGGCCTGTGGCGGCAGCCGCGACTGCACCTGGTTCAGGTATTCCAGCACCCGCGAGCGCGCCCAGTACGGATCGGTGCCATCCTCAAACAGGATGTACACGAAGGAATCGCCAAAGAAGGAATAGCCGCGCACCGTCTTCGCACCCGGTACCGACAGCATCGTCGTTGTCAGCGGGTAGGTCACCTGGTTTTCCACAATCTGCGGCGCCTGGCCAGGATAGCTGGTGCGGATGATCACCTGCACATCCGACAAATCGGGGATGGCGTCCAGCGGCGTACGCGACAAGGACCACACGCCCCAGGCAGCAAGCAGCACCGTTGCCAGCAGCACCAGGAAGCGGTTGGCGATAGACCAGCGTATCAGTTTGGCCATCATGGCTTGGCTCCTGCGTTCGCCGGCTTCACGGTCGGTGTAATGCTGGCGATCTGGAACATACCTCCCTGCACGGGTTGGATATCGAAGATCACGCTGTCACCCACCTCCACATTGCGCGGCAAGCCATTCGCCGGCAATTTGAAGCCCATCGTCATCGCCCCCCATTGCAGGCTGGGAATGGGACCATGCGAGATGGTGATATCGCCTTTGCCGATTTTCTCGACTTTGCCTTCGCCATGGTGGGTTTTGGCCGGCGCTTTACCGGATGCTTGATCATTGCCCGGAGTAGCACTCTCTCCCATACTGCCGCCCATGCGGCTGCTGGTGCCGCGCAAGCTGGCCTCGGAATCGATCAGGAACTGGCCAGACACCACGACCTTCTGGCCGGCTTCCAGGCCCTTGCGTATTTCAGTCTGGCCATTGGCCTCCGCGCCGGTCTCGACATCCGTGGGCAGCAAACTGCCGCCACCCTGGGCCAGCATCACCACGCTGCGGGTCCCGGTCTGGATGATGGCTTCGGTCGGCACCAGCAACACAGCCTTGGCGGCTGCCGGATTGAAGCTGACAGTGGCAAACATGCCCGGCAGCAGTCGCCCGCCTGGATTGGCCAGCTCCATGCGCGCCACCAGCGTACGGGTGGCGGCGCTCACCTGCGGCAGCAGCGCACCGACTTTGCCCTTAAAAATCGTACCGGGCAGAGAAGGCGTACGGGCCTCGACAACATCGCCGGGGCGCACCTGGGCAGCGGCGCTCTCCGGGACCTCGGCATTGATCCAGACCGTGTCCATTCCATTGATACGAAACAGCGGCGCGCCCATTGCCACGCTCATGCCCTCGCGCGCTGCCAGTTCGGCGATCACGCCATTGGCCGGGGCGCTAATGCTGATGCGCGCATGCACCTTGCCGCTGGATGTCACCAGGCGAATCTGCTCATCGCTCATGCCGGCTAGCCGCATGCGCTGGCGCGCGCCGTCCAGCACGGCATCCATGCTGCCATCCGTCCTGCCATCCATTGCGCCAGCTTGCATGCGCCGCACAGCCAGGTATTCTTCCTGTGCGGCGATCCAGTCCGGCACGTACAACTCAGCCAGTACCTGTCCTTTTTTTACCGTATCCAACGGCGCGCGGATATACAGTTTTTCAACAAAACCGTTGCTGCGCGCCTGCACCAGCGCCACATCGCGCTCGTTATAGGCAACACTGCCAACCGCCGTCAGCGCCGACGCCAGGCTGCCCTGGACCACTTCAGCAGTGCGTATGCCCAGATTTTGCTGCACACGCGGGCTGATGCTGACCTTGCCATCATCATCCCCACCATCGGCATACACCGGCACCAGTTGCATATCCATGAAAGGCGATTTGCCCGGCTTGTCGAACTTCTGCGCCGGCACCATGGGATCGTGCCAGTACAGCACTTTCTTATCGCCCGCTGCCTGCGCGCCCGCAGCGGAGGGTATTTCAGAAGCCTGGGGCGCTGCCTGCTGCCGGCCCAGTGTATAGAAGCCAAAGGCAGTAGCGCCCAGCACGCCTGCAGCCAGCAGCGCCAGGAAGAGTTTGTTCTTGCTCATTGCATATCCTTATTCATTTCCATCGCCGGGCTGCCGGTAACGGCGTCGTCCGGTGTCAGGTAATTAAGTTGCGCCCACAGGCGAGCAGCATCCATTTGCAGTTGCAGCGACTGCAAGCGCACGTCGATCTCGCTGCGGCGGGCCGCCAGCAGTTCGACCAGTGTGGCCTTGCCGCCCCGGTAGCCGGCCAGCGTGGCCTGGCTGCGGTCCCTGGCCAGCGGCAGCAGCTCGCGCTCATAACGGGCCTGGCGCTCGCGGGTGTTTTGCCATTCATTGATCATGTTGCGGGTCTCGGCGATATGCTCACGCAGCATCTCCTCGCGCTCTGCCTTGGCCTGCTCTACCAGGGCCAGCTTGGCCGACAGCTCGCGGTCCTGGCGGTTTTTGCGGTCAAACTGGAATGGAATCGATACGCCGACCGAGATCATGTTGGAATAAGCAGGCCCACGCTGCTGGTAGGCAAGCTCCACACTCCAATCGGATTTTTTATTAGCTTCTGCCAGCCTGGCATCGGTCTCCACGATGTCTTGCTGCCGGGCCAGCACGCCTATCTGCGGGTGGTGGGCTAGCTGGGTATCGAGGGCCGCCGGGTCCAGCCGTATCGCCCCGGTAGCCGGGGTGCCTGCCAGCGGTTGATCGGCAGCATTGCCTATCCAGCGCGCTAGCGTGGTGCGGGCATTGAGCAGGCGACGCTGCATTTCGCTGCCGCGGTCTTCAACGCCGGCCAGTGCACTGCGGGCGACATACAGATCAGCCTGGCTGCCACGCCCGCCGCGATAAGCGGCTTCGGCGGCCTGTATCTCCAGCCTTGCCTGCGCGGCTTGCTCGTCCAGCACGGCTAGCATTTGCTCGGTGTAGTAGCGATCCAGCCAGGCCAGCGCAGTGTCCCGCTCTATTGCCGCCATGGTGACGACTTTCTCCGCAGCGGCCTTATCCGCCTCGCGCTCATAGCGCCGGGTGCGCAACTGGCGCTTATCCGAGCGTGTGATTTCCTGCGACACACCGACTCTGCGCATGGTCATGAAATCACTGGTCAGGCTAAGACGGTCCTGGCCGTTGACCGGCAGATTGTCGATGCCGGCTTTGAGAATCGGATCGGGAAGCTGGCCGGCAGCCACCGCCATATCGCGCAGGGCCGACACAGCATAGTCCTGCGCTACCAGTTGGCGCGAACGTTCCACGGCACGGCGCTGGGCGTCTGCTAGCGTCAGCGCAGAATCAGCAGCAAATACGGCCGGAGCATGAGAGGCGCCGGCAACAAGAATAAGCAGGCAGGCCAGAACCGGCCTGCAGCTTGAGTAAAACGGGTGTGACATAAAACCTCCAGAATGCAGCGAATCACATCACGGTAAGAAATGCAGTGATGACGGATAGGGCAATCTGGAAGTGTTAAATGCGGAAGCAGCAGTGCTGGATAGACAGCGGCGGAGCGGTGGCCCGCGCCAGCAGGTCGCCGGCGGGCTCTATGGAAACGGGGTGGCTTTGATCAACGACAGCCTGTACGACCAGGCTCAGTGCGCCGGGAATAAAGGGCTGGACGGCTGGAAAATCCGGTTTATCCAATGTTTGCTTGCCGTCCTGTGCATAGGCATGGCACAAAGCCGGCTGCTGCATGTCCATGCCATCGCATCCGGCCATGCCTTGCATAGCGGGCTGGCTAAACGCGTGCCCACCCGGCCCAATACTAGTGCCCGGACAGACATAGCCCGCCACCGCAAGCTGCATGAACAGCATGCTGACCAGCGCGAGGAGCGCGCCCAGATAGCGGGTAGGACGACGTAGGGACATAGGGTCTTACAATTTACAAACAATTGGCTAATGATAGGCAGTGCGGCAGTTTGCTGTCAATCAAAGAAAATTCAAATGAAATTCAAATGAAATTCAGCGGCACTGCACTTGGTCGGTTTGAATGTCAAACCCTTACAACGACATGATAAACCTTGCCATAAGGGTAAGGTCAAGTCTCTTGTTGGCTCACTACACTCCTGCCGTTATCCCGCAGTGATTGCCCAGCTAACGCGGCGAGCACAGCCACTTCAGGGCGGGCCGCGCCCCTTCATCCCGGTCGGGCTTTATGTTATAAACGAGACACTCAAGAGCCTGTAGTGAATTTCCGCCAGACCAAACATCCTATCAACCATCCTTTCGACCATGCTATTAAGACACCTGCGCTACTTGCTCGCCGTTGCCGAACACGGTAATTTCACCCGTGCGGCGGATGCCCTGCATGTGTCGCAGCCTACGCTGTCGCAGCAGATACGGCAGTTGGAAGAACTGCTGCAAGTGCAGTTGCTGGACAGGTCAGGCCGCATGGTGCGGCTGACCGATGCCGGCTCCACCTACCTGCACTATGTGCGCAATGCACTGCGCGAACTGGAAGCGGGACGGCGGGCGATACAGGATATCCAGGACCTCAGCCGGGGCGAGCTGCGCATAGGCCTCACTCCCAACTTCACGCACTACCTGGTGGGGCCGCTGATGGAGCGCTTTAACGAGCACTATCCGCATATCGCAATCCAGTTACTGGAGATGACGCAGGACGGCATAGAAGCCGCACTGGCGGAGGACAAGCTGGAGCTGGGCATCGCCTTTGTCGATGCGCAGGGCCATACCCGTTCGGCGGAGATCGCCAGCCGCCCGCTGTTCACGGAAAAGCTGAGCCTGATCACCGGCACCGCGCACCGGGCCAAACCCAAAAAGCTGAAGCTGAGCATAGATAATCTACAGGGCGAGGCACTGGCGCTGCTGACCGGCGACTTTGCCACGCGCCAGCACATAGACCGCTTCTTCAAGGTGCAAGGTGTGGCGCCGCCGGTGGCGATGGAGGCCAATTCCATCAATGCCATCGTGGAGATTGTCCGCCATGGCAAGCTGTTCACGATCTTGCCGGACTATACGGTCAGCATGTATGAGGGCCTGCGCCCGCTGCAACTGGAACCTGCGCTGCCGCCGCGCACGGTAGCGCTGCTGCGCCGCAAGGGCGCCTATGTCAGCGCAGCGGCACGCGCATTTGAGACCTTGCTGATAGAGACGGTAAAAGACTATCCGCTGGCAGCGGCCTGATCAAGGCTAGGCAGCAGGTTTGGCCGGAAAGAACAGGCTGAAGCGTGTGACACCATTGCTGCTGGCCGCCTCCCACTTACCCTGATGCAGCAGCATGATGCTGCGCACGATGGACAGGCCCAGGCCGCTGGCTTCGTCTGATCCGCGGCGGGATGGATCGGCACGGTAGAAGCGGTCAAACAGGCGGGACAAATGGTGCGCCTCTATGGTGGGGCCGGCATTTTTCACTACCATCAACGTTCCGGCGGCGCTCTGCTCCACCGCCAGCGTGATCTCGGTGCCCTCGTCCGCATAGCGCACTGCATTGGACAGCAGATTGGCTACCGCCCGGCGCAACAGGTTGGCATCGGCCCAGACCTTGCCCTCGCCTTTACACACAATCCAGATCCCACGCTCTTCTGCCAGGCCTTCAAAATACTCGCACTGGCGCTCCAGTTCTTCGGCCACATCCAGCGTGGCGCACTCTATCGCATTGTCAGCATGCTCGGCACGGGCCAGGAACAGCATATTGTCGGTCATCTTGGACAGGCGTTGCAGCTCTTCAAAATTGGAACCCAGCAGCTTTTCGTAATAGGCCACATCGCGCTTCTGGCCCAGCGCTACTTCGGTCTGGCCCAGCAGGTTGCCGATGGGCGTGCGCAGGTCATGCGCCATATCGGCTGATACCTGGCTCAGCTGGGCAAAGCTGGTTTCCAGCCTGTCCAGCATGGTGTTGAAGGCATCGATTAGCGGTGCCAGTTCGCGCGGCGTGTTTTTACTCGCAATACGGACGGACAGGTTGCGGATGCCGATGGAAGCGGTCTGGTCTGCCAGGCGGCGCAGCGGCAGCAAGCCCCGACGCACGATCCAGTATGCCAGTAAAGCGATTAGTATGGCCGCCGCCAGGGATACCGCGATGATCTGGTCACGGTATCCGGCCAGCATACGGGTGCGCTCTGTCAGCAGGCGGCCGGTGATGATCTGCAGTTCATGCGGCGCATCCTCGGTATGCGCACTGGCAGACAGGGTAATGAAAGGCGTGCCTTTTTCCATCGTATGCTGTACGGCGGCCAGCGACAGTGTCGCACCTATCGGCATCGGCCCCATGTCCGGCACGGTGATCTTGCCGGGATTGACTTCCAGCAGCGGCGCCTGGCCGGGGTACTTCAGCACCAGCAGCGCCTCATGGTTGCCCAGCATATTGCCGAACAGCTCGGGCTTTTTTTGTATCATGTCCAGCAGGTCTTCATCGCGCAGCAAGGCGCGTATCTGCTCCACACGGTTGATCAGTGCCGCATCGTCGCGTAACATTAATTGCTTTTCCAGCGCGCCGTACAGCAGATAACCGGCGCTTGCCAGCACCGCGAAGGCGACCGCGGCAAACAGCAGCACCAGCCGCCAGATCAGCGAATGGCGGCTCACGCTGCCCGCACGACTCACACCGCGGACAGCGTCCGCTGCGGCGGAACCCGCAAGCTCGCTCACGCTTCCACCTCGCAGCGGTAGCCCACGCCATGCACGGTGTGGATCAGGCGCACTTCAAACGGCTCGTCTATCTTCTTGCGCAGGCGGCGCACGGCGACATCGACCACATTGGTGTCGCTGTCAAAATTCATATCCCACACCCGCGATGCAATCAGTGAGCGTGACAATACCTGGCCCTGGTTCAGCACAAACAACTGCAGCAAGGCAAATTCCTTGTTGGTCAGCGTGATGCGGTTGCCGGCGCGGCTGACGCGGCGCTTGGGGATATCGACCTGCATGTCGGCGATTTCCAGTACATCTTCCTGGCGCACCTGGTTGCCGCGCCGCAGCGCTACCTTGATACGCGCCAGCAGCTCGGCAAATGAAAAGGGTTTCACCAGATAATCGTCCGCGCCCAGCTCCAGGCCTTTCAGCTTGTCTTCCAGCGTGCCGCGCGCAGTGAGGAACAGCACCGGAGTATTGGCGCTCTTATCCAGTTTTTCCATCACCTGCCAGCCATCCATGCCGGGCATCATCACATCCAGCACGATCAGGTCGTAGCGAAACTCGCGCGCCATATGCAGGCCGTCGCTACCGTTATTGGCCACGTCCACCACATAACCGGATTCAGTCAGGCCGTTGCGCAGGTATTCGCCCGCTTTCAGTTCGTCTTCAATGACCAGAATTTTCACGTTGCTGCTCCATGCATGAGTATTCCACGGCAGACAATTGCCGCGCAGTGATGCCCAATTTTACTCCAGCCCGGCAACGCCGGGCCAGGAGGCTGCATCGCTTATTTGGCCAGCGACTGCTTGGCTGCATCTTCTATCATTGCCGCTACTTCCTTGGCGCGGGAGATATAGATGGTGTGTGCGCCTTCCACTTCTACTGTATGGCTGTGGGCACGGGCAGCGTACATGCGTTCCAGATCGGGGTTGATGGCACGGTCGCTCCTGGCCACCATATACCAGCTAGGCTTCACGCGCCATGCAGGGTTGGTGATCAATGTAGTGTTGACGCGCGCTGCAGGCGGCATTTGCGAGTGGGCCATGAACTCCGCCTGGTCTGCCGGCAAGTCCGCCGCAAAATCTTCGCGGAAGTGGGCAGGATCGACAAAGACGAAACCGTCAGGCGTGACTTGCGTACGGATCTGGCCCGGCAGCTTGGCCTTGTTGGAGGCGGTGGATTCACCTTCATCCGGCATGTGTGCGGCGATATACACCAGGCCAGCCACGTGCGCATCGGTACCGGCTTGCGTGATCACTGCGCCGCCATAGCTATGGCCAACCAGGATGGCGGGGCCGTTCTGGCGATCCAGCACGCGCTTGGTAGCAGCCACGTCTTCTTCCAGCGAAGTCAGCGGCTCTTGCACGATGCTGACGTTGTAGCCGTCCTTGGTCAGGATGTCATACACCGGCTTCCAGGTAGAGCCATCGGCAAACTGGCCGTGCACCAGCACAACGTTCTTGACCGGGTCTTGGGCAGCATCAGTGGTGGCAGCAGATGCGGAGGTCGCCGTAGTGGCGGCAAATGCCAGCACCAGCGATGCCGTGATCAGGCTCATGGCAGTCATCTTGCCAGCGGCACGGGAAGACAGGGAAGCACGAACAGTGCCGCGGGCAACGGACTTGGTAGTAGAAGAGTACATATCGATTCCTTGGTGAGTGGGATTGCGATGCATTTGCACCGTGAATCCAGTATCCCCCCTGGCCTCAGACAGCAATATGACTCAAACATTACAAAAAAATGACAATCCGGGCTGCGTTATAACTTCCTGCAGCAATTCCTGCCGCCCTTCCCTGTCACTTCGACAGGTTAAAAACAGGGTAGAACGGACAACAACTTGCCAGCTTTTACAGCTTTTCCCTCTGCAAAGAGCGCTAGGCTGCCTGCGCGGACAGGGCAACAAACTCCCCGCTCTTCTCATCCAGCACGTCCATGGAGCCGCTGGCAATGTCATACACCCAGCCATGCAACCGCAAACCGCGCTGTACCAGCGCCTGCGCCACTGAAGGATGCGTGCGCAGGTTGGCCAACTGGGCCACTACGTTATCGCGCACCAGCGCATTCAGCTTCGCTTCTTCCGATGCATAACTGCGCGCCGCATTCACTGCACGGGCGGATTCAGCATGGCGCAGCCAGCTAGCCACCGCAGGCATATGGTCCACGCATTTGCAAGTGGCGATGGCAGACATCGCGCCGCAATTGGAATGGCCGCAGACCACAATATCCGACACCTTCATCTCCATCACCGCAAACTCCACGCTGGCAGATACCCCGCCCGGTTCCGGCCCATATAGCGGCACGATATTGCCGATGTTACGGATCACAAACAACTCCCCCGGCTGGCGCTGCGTCAACAGCGCCGGCTCTACCCTGCTATCGGAACAGGTAATGAACAACGTATGCGGATTCTGCGAAGTCGCCAGGCTTTGGAATAGCTCGGCTTTTTCCGGAAAAGCATCACGCTGGAACTTTAAAATGCCATCAATCAGGTCTTGCACACTACTCTCCTCGCACGGCCACTATGGCAAAGGCATCATGATGAGCGAAATCCAGCTATAAGTCCAAGTCGATGTTCTTATACTATCTATTGGTTTTACCTATAGTTTAGTTAGACAGTCCACGCAGCCAAATTGCTGTTGCAATGACAATATTTCCATGGCAGCATGTGGATGCCCCTGCTTTCACCATCAAGAGCATTCCAGCAATGCTGGAAGCCAGGCCACAAGCAAGACAATGATCACCCGATTCGCCCTTCATAAAGAGAGTGCAATGAAAAAGCTCTGGCCCTTCTTAGCCGTAATATGCAGCTTGGCCCATGCCCCGTTGATCGCGGCAGAAGCAGATCCAACCCCGGCTAACAGCCAGAACCAGGCCACTGCGCCAGCGCCAAAAACCCACGCGTCCAAAGTGGCCGCCTCCAGCAAAAAGGAAAAAGTGGCGCTGAAAGAAGTGCGCCTTCTTTCTTCGGAACAGGAGGTCGCGGCCGCAACAACAGTGCCTGTATTGAGCGCCTTTATCAAATCCGTGGAAGACAAGACCCGCAAGGTGTTTTCTGCCAGCACGCACCCCAGCGAACTTATGCTGCAATTTGAATGCGCCCCCGACTCCCAGGACATGAAGATCGCCGTACAGGGAGAGCCCGAGAAAAAGCTGGTGCTGAAGCTGCACGACGCCCTATCCCACATGGATAAGCTGCAGGTAACAGGAAAGCCCATTTCTTTTCAGGTGTACATGACTGTTGCGCCCTAGTGCGGCGTGGCATTGAAAATCTACACCTGACGTTGCCTTAGCATTTTTTTAAAGGCATCATATGCCGCACTTATTCATTTCAGAAAAACCATCAATGACAAAAATTATTTTCATCTCGATTTTATCGGTAGGCTTCCTCATTACGTGCATCACATCCTGGAAGGCCTTCTCCGCATATCGCAAGCAAAACCAAATCCCGGAATCTGAAAGAAAAACAGTGGTCAAGTGGGATAAGGCTTCAAGATGGGCTATCGCCTTGGCGAGTATTGCGAACCTCATTTATATTTTCTGGTATAAAAAATAGGGCCTCGCCAATACAACGCAAAAAAATCAAGATTAGGAGCAGTCGCCGTTCAATGCATACTGAAATACTGGCTGCTCAACTTGCTGAAAGAATATCCTCTGGTTTGCGCGCAGCGCTACCTAATTAAAGGAAAAGCTCAATGATGCATTCACTTGGTTTAGAGAATTTATTTATTTACGCTTTTCTGATATGGTTTATAGTCGGCCTCGCCTTTTTATTGCCGAAAAAAATAAAACTGATAAAACGAGTCGGCAATTTAAGCAATAGTGAGCTGGCAAACTTGGCGAAGAATGGGGATGCTGAGGTAAAGAAGTTAAGGCGTCTCACCTGGTTTTTTGTAGGCTTGGGTATCCTTGTTCTTCTTCCGCTTCGCATTCTTGGGTAATTTCGGCGTCGTTATCTGAGCTAGTTATCGGCCGGGACTGGAATTTCAATCGTTCCGTAGTAGCTGAACTCAAAGCCCTACATCGTTGTTTTGGAGAGCACTATTATTTTAAATGAGAAGGCATGGCGTTATCTTGGATACGCGTACCTCACTGTTTATAGCCTGGCTCTCGCTATTGAGAAACATGAAGTGGCAAGATTCCGGGAATTTACTCCCATGGACAGAATTTTCGCGGCCCCGATTTTGTGGGGCTTGGGAATTTTTGGAATTTGGACGGGCACTGTGAATAGCCCGTTTTCCGAGGTAGATCGGGAGACAAGTCCTGCCATTTTTTGGCTATGTATCGCAGCTCACTTCCTCATTGGATTTTTCTTTTTTTTCACAGGGATACGTTACGCATTTTTCTAAGCACGCATCAGCCTTTGCACGTTGATAAAAGCTAGCACGGTAGGTTGGGCTAGTGCTTTATCAGCCCAACGCTTTCGAACGTCAATAATTTAGCGATATCCCTGGAAATGAAAGGTGCAGCAGGCCAAAGAATTGTTGGGCTAATAAAGCCTTAGCCCAACCTACTTTATTTTTATCAGCGTTGAACTTTGCATCGACGATACATACGGCGGAATAAAAATTCCGCCCTACGAAATCCGCCTTACAGCCTTTACCACCCGGACACACTTGCTACCCACCACCCAATGCATTGATGATGAAACCATTGATTATCTACATCGCCCTTGCAATCGCAAGTGCCGGCTTTGCTCCAGATGCGAGGGCCGATTGGTCTGAGGCTTCTGTCGCTTACAAATGTGACCCGGCAGGAAACCTATTTGCACTTCACGGGGTGGTCCAGGCAAACGATGAATTTTTCATACCCAAGAAACCTGGGTACTCCGTCATTTCCGACGAAGAGCCAAGCAGCTTGCATTGCAATATCGGCAAAGCGCGCATTACCGCCATCATAGAAGTGTCGCCGCCCCGAGAGAAAGGAATGTGCGCATCTCAGGCCTTATACAGCATCAGGAAATTAGAGGTGAACGGCAAGGAAATCATGGGCTATCAGCTATTCAATAATATTTGCTCTTTCTCCGGTTCATCACTGTTTGGAGTGGAGATTTCCACCAAGGGCAAGAATATAAATATAAAAACTTGTGCTGGAAAATGGGACTGGAAGCCGGAATATGACGATAGTAAATGTGAGTCCAAAATAATTTCACTAGATAAGCAATGATCTGGATCGGAAGCAGTCAAGAAGCGCATCAGGATAGGCCGTCGCACACCTAAAACCACTACTCTCAAATACGCCAAATTGATGTTGCTTTGGCAATTATTGTGTGACAGTATGGTAGCTATTCAATCCAGACTAGCCGTCCTATAGGAGCATATGGAAATAGTTGCTGAGTTAGTGATATTTCTTCTTCAATGTCTCGCTGAATTTTTACTACAGATTATTTTTGAGGCGCTCGTTGAACTTGGTCTTCACGCAGCTCGCGAACCATTCCGTTTGCCCACACCCAACCCTTGGTTCGCCGGTATCGGCTATCTCGTATTGGGTGCTGTCGGCGGTGCAATCAGCGTTCTTATTTTTCCATCCGCATTCATTACATCGGACATCGGCCGCATTGCAAATGTATTTGCAACTCCGATTCTGGCTGGACTCACCATGGTGGCGTTTGGGGCATGGCGGCAGCGACGCGGTGAAGAAATGCTGCGGATAGACAGGTTCTTTTACGGCTTCATCTTTGCGCTCGCCATGGCCCTGGTTCGTTTTTCGCTAACCCACGGGTAAGAAAAGGATCATTGCAAGTCAATAGCAGGCGCCGCCATGGATTACCTAAGCCTTCTCAACATGCTGAGGAAACGATGCACCAATCAGGCCCATTCGATCTCGTCTTCATCGCGATGTTTCTTGTCTGCTTTTTCATTCGCATGCCGCATGAATACAAGACCCGGCAAGTGAAGCGTATAGAGTCTCGCGACAATGCATTAGAAAAATTCAACCTGCTGCTGGTCTTTACGGGTTCGCTCACCCTGCCCGTACTGTATTTCTTTTCACCCTGGTTCAAATTCGCCAATTACGAAGTACACACCGCCGTGGGCATCTGCGGCAGCATTACCGCAGTCATTGGGGTATGGCTATTCTGGAGGTCCCACAAGGATCTGGGGCGTCAATTTTCTGCAACGCTGGAAGTGAAGGAAGTGCATGCACTGGTCACCAGCGGCGTATATAAAAACATCCGCCATCCTATGTATACCGCTGCCTTCCTGGTTTCATTCTCGCAGATGCTGCTGCTCGGGAACTGGGTCGTGGGGCCGTCTTTCCTGCTGGCCTTCCTGTCGCTTTACCTGGTCAGGATAGGCAATGAAGAACGCATGATGCTGGATCATTTTGGGCAAGAATACGCCGACTATATGAAAAGGACAAACCGGCTTTTTCCTGGGCTGGGGAAACGTCCGTAATACTGGAGCGAGCTGCACATAGAGATGTGAGCCCTGGGAAGAATCAATAGCCTTCAACCATATATGCAATAAGCCGATGACGAAAAAATCTCTCCTACTAGTAGCATGCGCATTGTTTGGTGCATTCACTTACTCAATCGACGGATATTGCGCAGGCAAAGAGAATTCGCTTCTCACTGCTCAAAGCGATATATATAAACTCCTTCAGCACGGCAAGCTTGGAGATGCGCGCTATCTTTCAGAAGAGCTTGGCTTCGGCCTGAAAATTTCTCCGCCTAATTACGATAGCACTGCAGTGTTTGAAGCCAGGTTTTATAGCATTCCCGACTACCTCTTCGCAAATGGACTAACTTATCACGCTTACTATGACGAAAAATCAGATACTACCCGCATCGATCTGGCACTTCCATTCCAATCATGTCCAAGCCTTGATGCATGGGCAAGTGACTGGGGCCAACCGGTACAACATGGCATGCTTGAGCATGCTTTGGGTTCTTTCAATTCGATCACGTGGCCAAGTCCAGAAAAAATCACCTTGGATATCACCTACTTCAATCGAGGCGGATGCCGGGGATATCTGCAGCAAATCGTCAAAGGAAAATTGCTTCCTCCGGTGCAAGCTGAAGCTAGAACGAAAAGCAAAGGTGATGGGCTGGCACAATCGGTCGCTGACATACTGGCGACAGGCGATTTGCGGAATTTCGAAAAAGTAGCTGCAGCATTAAATGCTCGCGTGATACCCAGCGCCAGCAATCGCGACCCAGAAAACGGAGAATACTTTGACCTTGCAAAGCCCATCCTAGGACTTGACTCAAACGCCTATTCCTATGCAGTGAACGATACCGGCTGGTTTGTATTCACTTTATTTGAGGTGAAACCCCGCCATCTGGCGGAACGATGGGTAACACTGAATCTGGCACCCAATTTATCCGATGTGTGCCTGCCTGCTTCGGATATTAAAAGGAAACTGGATCAAGGAATGATTCCATATAGCTACCGCCAAGAGAAATACAATGAAATAAGTTTTTCGGTCAGGGGAGAACATCTCATTTCCCTGAAGATCACTTCTTCAGGAGAGTGCGTTGCACGCATTCGTTTTAAACAGATAACGGATATTGCCAACAACCTGTCCTCCCCCGTCGTTTTCAGCTTAGACGCATTGCGCCCGAATGGGCTCTTGAATGCAGCGGCATTACAACGGATGGATATTCTCGCACGCCACCTCCATACTCCCAAATTCAGGACTATCTATGTGTATCTGAATTTACCTGACAGCAAAACTAATGCGCAAGTCAAGAAAGGCCAAAAATTGGCCATCGCAATCCGCAACTCGCTCATCGCCCGCGGCATAAGCCAAACTCAGATTGATATGCGCGGAGATTTGGTCGCGCCTTCCCTTTTGGCAGCTTGGAACGAACGGCAACTTGGCATGGGCGTATTCCTTGATCCAACTTCTGATTTTTAAACTGTGCCCCCAACGACCAGCTTATGATGTATATTTATTAGCAACTCTTTTGTACGCGAAATCCCACCTGAAAGGATCTTGTATGCATGATGCATTCCGTAGCTGTTTGTTCCTGCTGGCGCTGGCGGCTGGTGAAGCTTCCGCAACCACCCGTTCGCTGGGCATTTCTTCGCCGCTGAACGGCGGTTCGCTGGCCAACGACATGAACGCCTCAGGCCAGGTTGCGGCCATGATAGAAGACAACAAGGGAGTCTGGCACGCCGCGTATTTTGAAAAGGGTCAGTTGACCAGGCTGGAGATGCTGGGCGAGACCGAGAGCGAAGCCAAGCGCATCAATGACAAGGGCGAGTTGATCGGCTCCTCCAACAAGAAAGACGGCACCTGGACCGCCTTCGTCTATAGCCGCGCCAACGGCATGCAGGAGCTGGGCACGCTGGGCGGCCCCAGCAGCCACGGCGCAGCAATCAACAATGCGGGCGCAGCGGTGGGCTTTGCCGATACCGCCGATGGTGAATGGCATGCCTTTCTGTACCAACCAGGCGAGGCTATGAAGGATCTGGGCACTTTCGGCGGCAAGGTCAGCTATGCCAGCGGCATCAATAATGCCGGGCAAGTGGTGGGCACGGCTACCACGCCGAATGGCTCGCGCCATGCCTTTTTGTACGACGCGGCGAGCGGTATGCGGGACCTGGGCACGCTCGGTGGCCGTTACAGCTCCGCTACGGCCATCAATGACAAGGGCATGGTGGTCGGCACTTCTGAAATGAAAGACCGCAGCTGGCATGCCTTTGTGCATGACGGCACCACGATGAAAGACCTGGGCGCACTGATAGGCCCCGGCGACAGCTTTGCCTCGGCTATCAACAATGCGGGCCATGTGGTCGGCAGCGTGGACAGGGGCGACAAGCGCATTTCTTTCGTCTGGAGGGATAATAAAATGCTGCTGCACCCCGCCGGCAAGGGCCTGTACCTGACCAATGCCATCAACAACCAGGAACAGGTGATAGGCGCTACCTACGACCGTGGCCTGAATGCCGCCACCATGCAATCCAATGCCGCACCCTTTGTGGATCTTGGCGGCACCAAAATCCTTGGCTTCAACATCGTCATGCTGCTATTGGCCAGCATCGTGGTGATCTACCGCAAGCGCTTCAGGGGATTATTGTTCCGGCCTAATAACTTCTACGGCTGAGGCCTACGGCCGCGCGGCTGCTATGCGGTTGCGCGCAGTCTGCACTGCCAACTAAAAGTCAAAGCTTAAAACCAGTTTTTACTTCAGGGAGTGGGCTACCGTGAGATCAAACCTTGCTGTCATATCCGAACTGAAACAAGCCGGACGCTCATCTGCCGCGTCCGCTTCCGTGCAAATGCGCAGAGCGTCCCACCCAGCCTTTATCGACACTCGCCCGGAAGCAATAGCGCAAAGCAAGCATCAGGAGAACGCTGCCGCCAGCGGGCGCACCAACCAGCTTATGGCCATGTCGGCGCTGATGGCTGGCAGCGCGCACTCTTCGCGCATGCGATCCCTGGCAGAGCTTGCCGGGACAGGCTCTACCCAGACAGCACAGAGAAAGAAATTGATTGACGCACAAGATGCAGCGCAGCCGCTGCAGCGTGTCGTGGATGACGAGCCGCTTCAGGCCCGCTTTGAAGCGGTGCAAAGGGCTGAGGATGAGGAGCTGCGGCAAGGGAAGTCTGACACTACGCAGCGCATGGAGGAAGAAGAACCACTGCAAGGAAAATTCGATACAGTACAGCGGATGGAAGAGGATGAACCTCTACAGGGGAAGTTTGAACCGGCGCAAAGAGTAGAAGAGGAAGACCTTTTGCAAGGCCAGTTCGCCGCGCCTGCAAGTACGCAATTAAAAGAAAAACCAAACAATAGTGGCCTCCCCAATCAACTCAAATCCGGCATTGAATCGCTCTCGGGCATAAGCATGGACCATGTCAATGTTCACTATAACTCGGCCGGGCCAGCACAACTACATGCGCATGCCTATGCGCAAGGCAGCGAGATTCACCTGGCGCCGGGACAGGAACGGCATTTACCGCACGAGGCCTGGCATGTAGTGCAGCAGGCGCAGGGCCGGGTAAAGTCGACCACGCAGATGAAGGGCAATACGCCGGTGAACGATGATGTGGGCCTGGAGGCAGAGGCCGACCTGATGGGCGAGAAGGCCTTGGGAGTGGGGATGCAGGCGAGAGCAGCTCAGCGTGCTCCGGCGAACCTTACCTCCTCGCATTCGGCTAGGTTTGGTACCGCTCAGTTGAAGGTATCCGCTCTTATTACCGACCATGGAACGAAATACGTTTCAGATTATCCGGAGGCGAAAGGAAAATTATTTGATACACGAGACGATGCTAGGCAGGCTGAGAACATCATACGTGAGATGAGAGGGTCCATAGAGGAAGAAAAGAAAGCACGCGAGCATTTCAAAAAAGAACTAGGACGCGCAGAAGAATTGACTTCCCAACAGCAATCCTTTTATACAGAACACACACAATTGATCGAACGTGAGCTTGACGAAGCGCTACAAGAAAATATCGTACACGCAGAGCAGATCAAAAAGAGCGCCAACATAAGCATGCTGTACGAGGCAAGCCAATTGCTCACTGCTGGAGTAACGATGTTCGGAGACAGCCCAAACTATTATATTGGTCAACTCATTCCTAGCGTTGAAGCAGTCGGAGTTGAAGCATACCATTTATACCAGACCTTCAAGGAGACGGGCAGTTACTCGCAGAGAGCGACACAGATACTCGGGAGCAGTCTGACTATTTTAGGTAATGCGTTCATCGGATATGCAGGAACGGTGGCTGCAGCAAACAACGATTGGAAAGAGTGGGGATACGGCGTCAATATCACAGCTCCGGAATATACGAATAACACGTTCTTTAATCCAGCATACTCCGGCGTATCTCTGACTTCCTGGACGGCCTTCGGGGTTGGGACCCTCTCATTGATCGGTGGGCATCTTATAAAGCTACGAGGTGTCCACACAATCGCAAACGCCAAGAAAAAGGATTATGAAAGTAAGCTGTAGATATCTTGAAATCAAAGCGGGGCTGAAGGGCACTGCAGTGCCGCGATAAGAATTTTCGATTACGTTAAGCTGCCTTGTTTTTCTTCCTCTTGACTCTGGTAGGCAGCGATAGTAGCGGCCAGCTCTTTAGGCCGGTACACCAGGTTGCCTAGCGGGATCGTCTTGTCCGCCCCTATTAGCGCCCGCTTGAGCCGGGTACCGATGCGCCGCAGTCTCTGGCCTTCTGCATCATCCAGCTTGAACCAGATGCCCAGGTCATCGCCCTGCTCCCCCTCATTGGTGGAAATGCGCTGTATCGCGCTCCATGCGATGAAAATCTCTTCCTTGGCAATATGCGTGATCCCGCGCTCATCCAGAATCAGCGTGGGACCCTTGGTTCTGAGAGTTTGCAGCGCTGCCTGTATCAGCGCGATTCCCACGCACAAAGAGCCAAACAAGGACACTCCTACCAGCACGATAGCCAGACGCTCAAAGCTCGCGGTCAGCACAATGACGGCAAAGCCTATGCCGGCGATGCACACGACAATCCCGGTGGGCAGCACAAAATAGGCGGTCCATCTGCGCCGGTACAGCTTGAGCGGACGTGCAGAGCTATTGGGCTGTTTGCCGGATGCGGACGGAGCAATGGAAGGGTTGGAAGGATCGGGAGAGTTGGAAAGCTTCATCCTGCGTCTGCTCAAGGTCTGATGTGAAGGTGAATTTATCATCGTTCCAACGGTTTTACCAGCGCAAACCCATTCGTTTAAATGTTGCATCAGCAGCAATTTCATGTCAACATGCAAACACTGCCATTAACCATCAAACCGCTTCTACCCAGGCCGGCGTCAGCGCATTGAGGCTGTCCGAGTTTTGCTGTATTTCCAGGATGCGTTGATACCACATGCATCCTGCGGATCTTGTGCAAGACGACCTGCCGCCCAGTTGTGCCTGCTTATCTTTATGAAAAAATTTCCGTCCGCGCCTGCTTTCAATTCCACCTCTAGCCGATTTGCGATTCTCACCCTGATACAGCTGGTGCTGATAGCCTGGATATTCCGCGCAAACTGGGGCAACGGATTTTCTTTTCTGCAGGGTGACCGCTACGACAACCTGATAGAAATCTCCATCCTGGAACACTGGTACAACGTCTTGCGGGGAATGGCGAACTGGGCGACGACCAACTATTTTTATCCCTACCCTAAAACGCTGGGCTACAACGACGGCTATCTGCTGTATGGCATCATTTATTCAGTATGCCGCAGCCTGCATGCAGACCCTTTCATGGCCTCGCTGCTGGTCAACATGACGATGAAAGTCGCGGCCTTTTTTTGCTTCTTTCTGTTTGCCAGGAAGGTATTGCAACTGGGGTTCTGGTATGCGGTGCTGGGGGCAGTTCTGTTTGAGATCAGCAATAATGTGGTTCTGCACAATCTGCACGCGCAGTTGCTGACGGTGGCATTTGCCCCGCTGTGCGCTACCCTGTTGTATTTTGCGTGCAAGGCGCTGCTGCAAAACCAGTCCGGCCGCCTGCTCGCCTACGGCTCCACATTCTCTGTCGTGTATGGTTTATGGGCGATCACGTCCTATTACATGCTGTGGTTCTTCAGTTTTTTCTCGCTGCTAGTGTTGCTGGAGCTGGCGCTTGTCCATCACCGGTATTTGTTCAGGCAGCTTGCCGCCTTGCAGATCAAAACCCTTGTGTCGGCCTTGTGTGCGCTGTTGGTACTGGCGCTGGCCTTGTTGCCTTTTCTGGTCGTCTATCTGCCCAAGGCGGCAGAAACCGGCATGCACAGCTATGCATCGGCGATGTCTTACCTGCTGACGCCGTTTGATATCCTGAACATAGGCGATCAAAACTACCTGTACGGAAGCCTGATGCCAGCGCTGCATCAGAGCATAGGATTTCCCAACCAGTTTTCTGAAAACCAGATGGGCATGCCGCCGTTTTTGTTGCTGGTGTTCTTGTGCGGAGGGGCTTTGGCCTGGCGCCGGCATAATAGCCAGCAAGCTCAGCAAACCCAGCAAGCCCAACTCATATTACCTATGGCGCTCGCCGCGCTGGCGCTATGGGCATTGGCCCTGGTGTGCGCCGAGCAATCCGCCTGGTATTGGATTTATCATTATTTTCCGGGTGCCAAGGCAGTGCGGGTGGTTGCGCGCTGCATGATCTTTTTGGTGTTCCCTGTCGTCTGCGTTGCGATGTATTTCTTGTCCACGTTCAAGCACAGGCTGGCCGTTTTATTGATCCTGCCCTGCTGTGTGCTGCTCATCGCGGAAGAGCTCAATAAAAAAGCTGCCGATTATCTGGACCGCGCCGCTAGCCTGAAGATGCTGGAATCGGTGCCACCCATCCCGGCAGGCTGCCGCGCCTTCTTCGTGCAGGACAAGCGCCCGCAAGACCCCAATGAGTCCCCCGTCGAGCATGAGCTATACCGGCACAATGTAGAAGCAATGGTGATTTCGGAATACATCAATCTGCCGACGATCAACGGCTTTTCCAGCTTTAACCCACCCGACTGGAACTTCAGCGCTGCAGACCGTGACGACTATTCAGCCCGCGTGGAAACATACAGGGCGGCGCATCAGATTAAGGGCCTGTGCGCGCTGGATCTGCAAACCCACCGCTGGTCGGCTGCCGCCCAGTAAAGTAATGGCGGTGGCGGGCCGGCTATCTGCGATAGATCCAGTAGCGCGCGCCAAAAAAATTGAAGAACATCGCGATTCCCGAACCCGCTGCCAGCGGAATAACGGGAACCTGCGCCAGTGAAGGCTGGATAGTCACCAGGCTGCTGAACACGCCAAGATTGATCAGCGCGCCGGCCACTTGTATGCTCATATAGCGCAGATACTCTTGCCTGCCCGCTGCCGCATCGTTGATGCTGCGCTGTTCAAAGGTGTGCTTGCGGTTGAGCAGCCAGGTGCCCAGGCTGGCGACGCCGAACGACACCACCCTTGCCAGATAGACGTTCACTCCACATACCGTAGACAGCAGTGTCAACACTGAAGCGTCAATGACAAATCCTATGCCGCCGACAAGGGCAAAGGAAAGAACCTGGGTAGTCAATCTTTTTGCCATTGGGTAGGAACCGATTTCAAAAACGAAGATATAAAAATAAAGCTGAAAATTGATGCGGCCGCAGAAAAAACAGCAAGAATGAAGGCAGCAGGAATGCTGCCCTGTTCTTAGCGCAGCAGGTGGCGTTCAAAATCCATCTTGGCCTGGTAGCTGATGGCATCCAGGATCAAGCCCACCGCCAGCGACATGACCGCCACCAGCTCCAGCGCCGCCGCCAGCAAGGCCAGCGGCACATGGTAAATGAAGCGGTATGCTATCCAGTCTGAAAACACCGGCACCGCTGCCAGCAGGCCCAGCATGCCGAACAGGATTGCCGCCCAGCCGAAGAACATCAGGGGCCGGTAGAAGCGCAGGATCTTCACAATGGTCAGCAAGACTTTGGCTCCATCGCCAAAGGTATTCAGTTTGGAAAAGCTGCCCGCCGGCCTGTCCTTGTACTCCACCGGTATCTCCACAATGCGAAAGCGCTTGTCCAGCGCATGCAGGGACATATCGGTTTCTATCTGAAACCCCGCCACCAGGATGGAATAGGTTTTGACGAACTGGCGATTGAATGCGCGGTAGCCGCTCATGATATCCACCAGCTTCGCAGAAAACAGTTTGTTGATCAGCTTGCTTACCAGCCAGTTGCCAAAGTTGTGCAAGGGCCGCTTGTTTTCGTTTTTGTAGTGCCCCATGGACTGACGGTCGCCCACTACCATGTCGGCAGTGCCGGCCATGACAGGCGCGATCAGGTCATGCACGCGCTCTGCAGGATAAGTCAGGTCCGCATCGGCCATCACATACACGTCGGCATGGATTTCGGCAAAGGCGCGTCTTACGGCATAGCCCTTGCCTTGCCGCGCTTCGGTCACGACAGCGCCGCGTGCGCCCAGCTTTTGCAGGGTGGCATTGGCGATCTCTTCTGTCGCATCGGCCGAGTTGTTGTTAACGACCAGGATATACGCATGCGGCAATTGCTCATGGAACGCCGATATCGTCGCAGCGATCGTCAGCTCTTCGTTATAGGCGGGAAGTACTATCGCCACTTCCGACAGCGGTTCTTTCAGATTAATGGGGTTCTCCAGATGAAGCAAAATATAGATCACGGGCAACTTTGCCATAATGATAACATGTTATTTTGCCAATGTAAATTCAAACCCGTTCTTCGCCGTGTTCACTGCCTTGTTCTCAGCCAAAATCCAGCCCCCTGGTCCTGCCCAACGCTGGGCTTTTAACATTCTTCAGATTAGTATTGCCTTGACAATGTTTCCGTGGCAGCATGCTTTGGCACCTGTACTGATCGATAGGCGAGGTCGACGGCGGAAAACGCCCGGCAAGGCCAACGCCCGAAAAACTCTTCCAGATGCACCCGCGGTAAACGATCCTGTACAGGCTTAATTGACATTGAAGACACTGAAGACTCTGAGGACATTTATGCCAATCAAACACTTCATGCCCCGCCTGGGGCTGATGGCGCTAGCGGTAAGTTTCACGTCGCTGCCGGTAGCTGCGTACGCCGCATCTGCCCCGGCAGCCGCAAGCCCGGCCACTACCGCTGCGGTAGCGGGATACAACCAGCCGCCTAAAAACATTCTGGACGTAATGCGCGCACCTTCGCCGCCCGGCCCCAGCCTGAGCCCGACACGCGACAAGATGCTGCTGATCTCCACCGATGATTACCCATCCATCTCGCGCGTGGCAACGCCCTTCCTGCGCCTGGCTGGCGTACGCATAGAACCGAAGAACCATAGCAAGCACGATACCCCCGGCGGCTACGGCATTACCCCCTGCGCACGCAGCTTTGATCTGGTGCAGATTGCCACCGGCGCGCAAACGCATGTTGCGCTGCCAGCGGGCGCCTGCCCCGGCCGGCCCGTATGGAGCGCAGACGGCAAGCGCTTTGCCTTTGAAAACATCGCCGCCGAGGCCGTGGAACTGTGGGTAGGCGACGCCAAGACCGGTGCGGTCCATCGCGTGCCGGGCGTGCGCCTGAACCCGATGTTTGAAGATGAGCTGCAATGGATGCCTGACCAGAAGACCCTGCTGGTCAAGCTGGTTCCAGCACGCCTGGGTCCACCGCCGTCAGAGCCGGTGACGCCGCCCGGCCCCAGCATCCAGGAAACCGATGGTGCAAAAGGCCAAAGCAGCACCTATGAAAACCGTGATACGCTGAACAACCAGCATGACGAAGACCTGTTCGACTACTATGGCTCTTCGCAACTGGCACTGGTAGATGCAGACAAGGGATCCATCACACCCATCGGTGCAGTGGCCCTGTATGACTCCATCACTCCCGCGCCGGACGGACGCCATGTGCTGCTGAGCACCATCCACAAGCCCTACTCCTATGTGACCACCTATGACAGGTTCCCCAAGGACGTGGCCATCTGGGATATCGCCAAGCGCGCCAGCATCGTCAAGCACCCTATCGCCTCGCTGCCGCTGGCAGACCGGGTGCCCATCCACGGCGTGCCGCTCGGCCCTCGTGATTTTGCATGGCGCTCTACCGACCCGGCTACCCTGGTCTGGGCAGAAGCGCTGGATGGCGGCGACTGGGCCAGCAAGGTCCCGGCCCGCGACAAGCTCATGCTGCTGAAGGCGCCGTTTGACGCTGCCCCGGCAGAATTCACCCGCACCGAACAGCGTTTTGCCGGCATCGCCTGGGGCGAACAGCCCAGCTTTGCACTGCTGACCGAGTATGACCAGAACCGCCACTGGCGCAAGACTTTCCAGATCAACCTGGACAAGCCGCAGCAAGAACGCCGCCTGGTATGGGATCTGTCCACCGATGAAAAATATGCCAATCCCGGCAACCCGGTGCGCCGCGTGCAGCCTAACGGCACCGTGGTCGTGCGCCAGGAAGGCGATTTCATCTTCCTCTCCGGCCTGGGTTCCTCGCCGGACGGCGACCGCCCTTTCCTGGACAAGCTCAATCTGCAAACCCTGAAATCTGAACGCCTGTTCCGCAGCAGCAAAACGACTTACGAGCAATTCCTGGGCTTCACAGCGACCGGTACCAGCAGCTTCTTTACCTGGCACCAGTCCCCTACCGATGCGCCAAACGCCTACCTTCGCACACTGGGCGCAGCAGCAGAGGCGCCGGCAGGCGAAGCCGCTTTTGCCTCCACCAGCACCGCCATCACGCATATCGCCGACCCTACGCCTATCGTGCGCGAGATCAAGAAGCGCCTGGTGAAATACAAACGCGCAGACGGCCTGGAACTGTCGTTCACGCTGTACACCCCGCCCGGCTACAAGGAAGGCACCCGCGTGCCCACCATCCTGAATGCCTATCCGCTGGACTATGCCGACGCCTCCAAGGCCGGCCAGACCACAGGCTCGCAGGCTACCTTCACCCGCCTGCGCCAATACCGGCTGCTCCTGCTGGCGGGCTATGCGATCATCGACAGCGCCTCCTTCCCCATCATCGGCGATCCTAAAAAAGCCTACGACACCTACACCGAACAACTGGTGGCAGATGCCAAGGCAGCCGTTGATGAAGCGGTACGCCTGGGCGTGGCAGACCCCGACCGCATCGGCGTCACCGGCCATAGCCACGGCGCATTGATGACGGCCAACCTGGTCACGCACTCCAAGCTGTTCAAGGCCGGCGTCGCCACCAGCGGCTCCTATAACAAGACCCTGACACCGTTCGGCTTCCAGAGCGAACGCCGGTCGGTATGGGAAGCGCCGGACGTCTACCAGAAGGTCTCCACCTTCTTCTTCGCCGACCAGATCAAGACCCCGCTGCTGATCGTGCACGGCACAGACGACGCCAACCCCGGCACCACGCCGCTGCAATCCAGCAAGCTGTTTGAAGCCATACGCGGCAACGGCGGCACCACCCGCCTGGTACTGCTGCCGCATGAGCCGCACTGGTACGCCGCGCAGGAATCGAATGACCAGTTGGTCTATGAGATGCTGCGCTGGTTTGACAAGTATGTGAAGAACGCACCGGCAGGCACGGTTTCCGCCAGCCAGTAATTGAGGCAAGTGCTTGGCCGGGTGTTTTTGCCTGGCCAAGCACCGCTTGCTTGCATCGTCAGATATGCCTGCTTATGCCACTTGCATATATTTTCTTCAATGAGCCTGCTCACCATGCATAAAACCATTCAGCTCTCGATGCGGCTCATTGCAAGCGCCGCCATTTTTCTCTTCACCGCCGCCCCGGCCAGTGCGCAACTTTTAAAATATAACAGCCAGGCAGAAATTCTCGGCGCAGCAGCTGTATCGCCGGATTCCGGCAGGCAGGTACTCAAAGGGCTGCTCAGCGTCTGCGCCCAAACCGGAGCGCAATCGCTCAGTACGTTTGAAAACGCGCTCGCCGGCTGGGAAAAGCGCCATCAGCTTTTTCTGCAAGAAAATGCCAGAATTAAACAAGACTTCCTGCGCCGTGCAGATAACCCCGGTACGAGCGAAGAGGAACGGCGCGCCATCAAAAATATGTACGAGGTATTAGTGCCGAAGACGATAGAAGCGCAGATCGCCAGCCTTGCCACTCCCATCAACACCATCGAAGATCCCAAAGCCAAAGCAAGCCTGTGCAACGACTACGCTCAGTCCGTCGTTGAAGGCCAGTGGGATTTGCAAAAGAACGACCCTACCCTGGCAAACTTTCTTGCTGATCGCATCAAAAAGCGAGGCAAATAGTAGCGCGCCATATATCCCGCACCCAAGCCATCCTACCCCCTAATGCCAGAAGCAAGCAGATGAAAACCTACCACGGAAGCTGCCATTGCGGCGCTGTACAATTTGAAGCCGGCATCGATCTGAGCGCAGGCACAATAAAATGCAACTGCACCATCTGCACCAAGCTGCGCTTTTGGCCTGCCATCGTGAAACCTGAACATTTCCGTTTGATTGCAGGCGACACTGAACTCTCCAACTACCGCTTCAACACCAAAACAGACCAGCACCAGTTCTGCAAGCACTGCGGCGTACATCCTTTTGTGATTGGCAATTCGCCGCGCTGGGGCGTGTTTTACGGCGTGAATATTTCTTGCCTGGATGATGCCCCTATCGAAGAACTGGTGAATGCGCCTGTTACCTATCTGGACGGAAGGAACGACAACTGGGATAGCCCTCCACTGGAAGTGCGGCATCTCTAAGTAAAATGAACCATTTAACAAGACCCC
Organism: Parundibacterium terreum; assembly: GCF_014636315.1. GTDB lineage: Bacteria > Pseudomonadota > Gammaproteobacteria > Burkholderiales > Burkholderiaceae_D > Undibacterium > Undibacterium terreum. The sequence goes on from NZ_BMED01000001.1 coordinate 1,032,297, forward strand.
TGTCAAAACACTGCTTCTACCGCTTCTTAACCTCACCCTAGATTGGTAAGCCGCCATGAACTTCAAATTTGTTTCCGCAGCCCTGATGTTCGCCTCCAGCATCGCCTCCGCAGCAGTATTGCCAGCCCAGGCACAGTTGCCCGATTGGGCGACCAAACAGCTTGATAGTCTGTCCAAACAAGAATCCGTAGAACTGAACGCCCGCATCAATCCCTTTGTCTGGCGTGGTGATTTCGATGGCTCCGGCAAAGGCGATCTGGCTGTGCTGGTGAAAGACAGCAAAACCGGCAAAGAAGGCATCGCCTTCCTGTTTCACGGCAAAACCAAGCCCGTCATCGTCGGTGCAGGCCACGCCATAGGCAACGGCGGTGATGATTTCTCGTGGCTGGAACTCTGGTATGTAGAAGACAAAGGCACGCTGCAGCACAGCTACCATGCTAAATCTGTCAAGCTCAAAGGCGACGGCATCATCGTGGCAAAAGAAGGCTCCGCAAGCGCGCTGATCTATTTGAAGGCCGGTAAGGCAAGCTGGCAGCAGCAAGGGGATTGATGCAGGATAGGCTAACCCGACCGTAAAGCGTAACCGTAGGGTGCAATAGCGCAGCGTATTGCACCGATTTCCGTAAAAAACAGATTATGTGATTTTAACGAAATCGCTACCTTGCCGGAAAGAGTGACCACGACTATACGGCACACGATCTACCATCTTTTTAAACCCCGTCAAAAAAAAAGGAAGTGATGTTAAGCATCGTCTTGCTGCCTGGCATGGATGGAACTGGATCTTTATTCGCACCGTTTATTTCAGCTTTGGGAAATGATTTCAATTGCGTTACTGTGCGCTACCCGACGACTGAGGGTTTGGGATATCAGGAGCTCGAAGAAATCGCAAGGCAGTCGCTGCCAAGAGACGGAAATTTCATTATTCTTGGCGAGTCTTTTTCTGGACCAATTGCTGTGTCCTTGGCCTCTGCCAACCCTAAGGGACTAGTCGGCTTAATCCTATGCAGCACATTCATTCGAAATCCCCGGCCAAGGCTCAGTCGTTTTAGCATCTTGTCGGATTTCCTGCCGATCAAATTGGTTCCAGCCTTTATTTACAGCTATTTCCTGCTGGGGCGTGCAACCACTCCCCTGCTTGAATCATCGATAGCAGCCGCCGTCGGCCAAGTTTCCGGCAAAGCTTTTAGAGCAAGGCTCCGCGCTGTATTGGAGGTTGATGTGTCTGCCCAGATGAAATCGGTCAGAGTACCAACGCTATACCTCCAAGCCCTGCAGGACCGGTTAGTCCCTGCCGAGGCCGGCTCTTACATCACCAGTGTTAGCCCGGAAGCCCAAGTCATATCGATCGATGCACCACATTTTCTCCTTCAAGTGGCTTCGGATAAGGCGGCAAACATCGTAAAGAATTTCGCAAGCAGCCTATACAGCTCTTGAGTTTCAAGACCGCTTAATTGCAGAAAACTCGGTGCAATACGCTGCGCTATTGCACCCTACCTGTAAAGCCTTGCTGCCTTGCGCCTAGCGGCTGTCATCATGATGCAGCCCATCTTTATACTTAGTCCCTATGCATCCGATACCGGTCACGCGCATAGCTGAGCAGGGCCAAGGCTATCAGCGTTAAGGAAATACAGCAAAAGACAAAGGTCTTGGGGTGGTCTGAGAAATGGATATGACTGAGGTTCGCGCCTTTGCCTACTGCTAAAGAGCCGGTAAAAATGGTGATCAGATCATACAACAGGGTCGCCAGCCCTATCGCCGTGAGAACGGCAGGCGAGCGCAAGCGCGGCCCCTGCTCTGGATCGTTCGTCATTTTTTCCCAAAAATTCATCTTGCTTTATCTTTTGCCGCTTGATACCTACATAACACACTACCGCTATGCTACTCCGGAATGTGAATGCCTTCAGCGGTAGCTTGCGCTTGACCGCCGCATTTGTAGGGTGCAATAGCGTCAGCATATTGCACCGACTTCCGTAAAAGACAGATTATCTCATTTTGACGAAATAGCGAATTTGCCGTGCATGACGGGCGTGGGAGGAACACGGTGCAATACGCTGCACTATTGCACCCTACCTCTAATGCCTTGCTGCCTTGCTGCCTTGCACCTAGCGACTATCGTCAAGATACACCCTGTCCTCCATTCTTGGCGATGGCCACAATCCTGCCGGGCGGTTCAGCATGATCAACACCATTGCCAGCGCAAGCAGCAATTGCCGCAGCACTTCTGCCGGCATCAGCACTTCGCCGAATACCGCATGCTGCAGCGGATCGACCAGATGCCGCAATATTTCCGGCAAGGCCGCCAGAATCACCGCACCCAGAATAACGCCGGGGATATGCCCCATGCCGCCCAGCACCACCATGGACAATATCGTAATCGATTCCGTCAGCGAGAAGGATTCCGGCGAGATATAGCCCTGGAAGGCGGCGAACATGGCGCCTGCCACGCCGCCGAAGGAAGCGCCCATCGCAAACGCCAGCAGCTTGATGTTGCGGGTATTGATACCCATGGCCTTGGCGGCGGTTTCGTCTTCGCGTATCGCGACAAAGGCACGCCCCAGGCGTGAATCCTGCAGCCGTGCCGTAACGAAGACGATGGCGATGCACAGCGTCAGGAACAGGAAGTAATAGGCGTTCACTGAAGGCATCGCCAGAGGGCCGAGATGTAGCGTGGCATTGGTGCCCGGCTCGCCATGCAGCGATACGCCGAAGATGCGCACCGGGTCGATCAGGTTGATGCCTTTTGGCCCGTCTGTGATGTTGATAGGGTCATTGAGGTTGATGATCAGGATGCGGATGATCTCCCCAAAACCCAAGGTAACAATGGCCAGATAATCGCCGCGCAGCTTCAACGTAGGTGCACCCAGCAGCGCTCCTAACACCCCCGCCAGCGCGGCACTGAGCGGAACGATCAGCCACACCGGCAGGTGAATGCCGTTACCGGCGACTTCCGGCCCGCACAGCAATACTAGCGTGTTGCCGATGGCAGGGTAATGGTGCACCAGCGATTCCAGCATCACCGCAAATTGCGGCGACGCCAGCAGGCCGCTCAGGTAGGCACCCAGGGCATAAAAGGCGACGTAGCCCAGATCAAGCAGGCCGGCAAACCCGACCACGATGTTCAGCCCCAGCGCCAGCATGATATACAGCAGCGCAAAATCCATGATGCGCACCCAGGAATTGCCGAAGTGGGAGGCGATGAAGGGAAAAATAAGGAGCGCGGCCAGCAGCAAGGCCAGCCGCATGCGGTTCTTGCCTGGGACGCTGTACCTGGAGAAATTAGCGGTGCGCATTTATTTTTGTCACTAGCAGGAACCTAAGGCACATCAGGCAGGCGGCAACTGCTTGTACATGATGCTCATTGCATCCAGGCTGCCGTCCAGCGCCCGCGAATAGCCGGGTATCACGCCCACCAGTTGATAGCCCAGGCCCAGATACAGGCGCTCCGCCGCATCGCCGCTGCGGGTACGCAGCTCCAGCAGCGAACGCCCTTCCCTGCGTGCCAGCGCCTCAACAGCCTGCATCAGCGCCCGAGCATGGCCGCCGCGCCGTGCGCTGGAATGCACCAGCAGCTTTGCGATCTCTGCCTGGTGCCTGCCCGCCGGCGGCATATTCAGCCACACCTGTACCGTGCCGACGATGGCGCCTGATGCATCCTGCGTCGCCAGCAGACGAAACTCGCCGTCTTGCAATGCTTGCTGCAACGGCTGCCAGAAGCGCAGTGCCTCTGCGCGGCCAAAAGGCAGCACAAAGCCCAGGCAGGCACCCGCGTGTACGCAATCAATCAGGATGTCGGCCAGCCTGTCGATATGCAGGCTGAAAGCAGCCGCATCAATTTTCATGACTGAGGGCATCTGCGGCGCAGCCAGCGTACTCATGGCGCGCAGCTCAGCGACACATAGCGCACCGCTTCCGGGCCGGGACAGAAAAAGCGCGCCGCGCCATGCATATGAAAACGCAGGCAATCTCCCGCCTGCAGGCGGTAATGGGCATCATCCAAGGTCAGCTCCAGTATGCCTTCCAGCATCCAGAACTGCTGTTCGGTGCCGTGCACGGTGGGTACCTCATAAGATACTACTGCACCGGCCGGTATCGTGACCTCCACCATCTCCATCTTGAAATCGCGCGAAGGCGGCGACACCATCCTGCGCTGGAATCCCGATTGCGGATCCACCCACACCGTCTGCGCCGCCTGCGGAACCAGGCTGGCCGATTGCGGCTCCACCCCGGCCAGCAAGCGCGACATGCTGATGCCATGGACCGCGCACAGCTTGCCCAGCAAGCTCGCGGTGGGGCTGGTCTCGCCCCGCTCCAGCCGCGACAGGGTCGCCCGGCTGATGCCGCTGGCCAGCGCCAGCTCTTCCAGCGATTGTCCGCGCTCGGTGCGCAGGGCCGCCAGCCTTTGCGCCAGCCGTATCTCCATTGCATCGGAAGCAGGAAGTGCCGCAGCCTCGGATTCAGCAGCGATTTGTTGTATTGATTGATCAGGATTATTTCTCATATTTGAGAATATAGATCAAATATGGGAACAACACAAATATTGCACACAACAGCTAGTTACTGAGGCTAGAACAATATCTGCGGCTCATACGCCCAAATTGCTGCCACAATCACAACAGTTAACGGCCTCAAATGTTAGATAACTGGCAAATACCCTTGGTGAATTTGATGCTCCTGGGATAAGATTGCCTTTCTTTCAACAAGAACCTGCGCTCCCATGCCCTCTACAAATCCCCTGTTTGCGAGAGACTCGCTGGTATCTATATCCGCATCTGGCAGCTCGCACCGTCTCACTACCGGCAACCTTCAGCGTTTCTTGTTGATCACCTCGCTTAGCCTGGCACTGGCCGCCTGTGGCGGCGGCGGGCAGGCGCCCTCCTCAGTGGCAACGCCCATTAGCGTGGCAGCCAGCGCTACTGAGGTTGCCGCCGGCGGTAACAGCCTAACCCTGACGGTGCAAAACGCAGCCGCCAACACCGCAGTCAGCTGGAGCCTGCCGGCCGGCAGCCCCGGCAGCCTGGATGCTGTCAGCGGCAATACCGTACATTATCTGCCGCCTGCAGCCGGCAGCCTGAGTGAAGACGCCACCGTCAGCATTACAGCCAGCGCGGGACAGGCAACGCAAACCGTCAACGTCAAGCTGCATCCCTCACCCGGCGTGTACCTGGTGGCCGGGCGCATAGGCGGCCAGGGCAATCTGGATGGTACAGGCAGTGCGGCACGGTTCGCCGGACTGGGAGATATCACGCGGGATGCGCAAGATAATCTGTATGCAGTAGATTACGCCAATGCAAGCATACGCAAGATAAGCCCAAGCGGCGTAGTGAGCAGCCTGCCTCTGTCACAAGCTTTGCTCCAGTTGGGCACGATAAACCTGGTTGCTGATAAAAATGGCGTTCTGTACGGCGCCAACCTGTTTGGCATTTACAAGATCACCGCTGACGGCAATTTCAGCATGCTGGCAGGCTCGCAGGATACTTCCGGCTACGCAGATGGAAACGGTACCGCTGCACGCTTTGGATCCATCGTCGGCATGAGCTTCGATTCGGCAGGCAACCTGCTGGTCAGCGACCAAAAAAATAACGTAATCCGCAAGGTCAGCCCCAATGGAGCAGTCACCACGATTGCAGGCTCGCCGGGCATCCAGGGCAGCACCAACGGCCCTCTTGGCCAGGCGCTGTTTGACACCCTTGGGCGCATCACTCAGGACACAGCCGGCAATACCTATGTAGCAGACAATTACACGCTCAGAAAAATCAGCGTGGCCGGCGTCGTCTCGACACTGGCAGGTTCGCCGGCCCTGCAAAACAAGCCAGTGGACGGAGTCGGGGCCAATGCCGGCTTTGGATATTTCTCCGGGATGACCACAGATGCAGCCGGAAATATTTTTATCGCCGACAAAGAAGACAATGGCTACCTGATTCGCAAAGTCAGTCCAGACGGCACGGTCAGTACCCTCGCCGGCAACACCACTTATGTCGATCCTTTCTTCAACTATGCAGATGGCGTGGGCATACAGGCAAAGTTTGGCCTGATGAACGGGATTGCCGCCGACACCGCCGGCAATCTGTTCGTGACAGATTTTGATAACAGGGTTATTCGCAAAATAAGCGCCGCGGCAGTAGTCACAACATTTGCAGGAACGTCCAACAAGGGGCCCTACACTGGTAATGGCGACGGTACAGGAGCAGGCGCCGTCTTTACGGGGCCGGGAGCGGTGCGTAGCGACGCTGCAGGAAATATTTTTGTGCTGGACAGCGGCATGCGCAAAATCACTGCTGGCGGTGTAGTCACTACCATCCCCACTACCATCAACTCTACGGGCTCTCCCGATTTTATCTTGCAGGCAGACGGCTCCTTTGTTGCAGACAATATATTTGGTCTCATCTACAAGGTAACAGCGACAGGCGCCGTCACCGAATTTGCAGGCCATGACAATTGCGCGTCAGGCGGCTCAAGCGGATTTTGCACACCTGGCTATACGGATGGGACAGGCAGCGCCGCAAAATTCAACTTCCCGCAGGGCCTAGGCCCCGACGGCAAAGGAAACATCCTGGTAGTAGACGGAAATCTTTTACGAAAAGTAAGCAGCACGGCACAAGTCACCACCCTCTTGAGCTTCTCGCCAGACTCCGGCAAAAACGACGCCAATGGAAACTCGGTCTCTTATAAAACCAAGGCAGCGCTGGTCACTGACCCCGATGGCAATTCCTACATCACCGACCGTTCCACGGTGAGCAAGATTGGCGCAGACGGCAAAATCACGCTGATCGCAGGCCAGAGCGGCCAGATAGGCCTGCAAGACGGCAGCGGCGCGGCAGCGCTCTTCTCTTTCCCTAGCGGCATAGCCAGAGATAGCGATGGCACCTTATATGTGGCCGATACCGGCAATAATGCGATCCGCAAGATAGACACCAGCGGCAAGGTCACAACCATTGCCGGCGGTACCGGAGAAGGCAACCGCACCGGCCCATTGCCGGCAGCGCTGCGCCACCCCTACGGCATCACCATTGTCGCACCCAAAACCCTGGTGATTTCTGCCGATACCTGCGTGCTGCGTATCGTGTTGCCTTAGAGGCTTAGGTGATTTTCGAACATTGCGGAGCCTTGAGCAATACAAGCTCAAGGCCACGATGAAAGACGACAATGAAAGGCCATGAATTGAAAATCGAAAACCCAAGCTTCATCGCAACTGAAGAAATACTTTGGATACGCGCAGACGGTACCGAGGTATTGATTCAAGCCGCCCTGGGTATGCCCTATCAGCTTCCAGATTCATGGGCCTGTCCGGTGGCTTTATCCGGCGTTGACGAGCGATACCCCGACATCGTCGGAGAAAGCTCCATGCAATCCCTGCATCTGGCCATGCGCCTTATCCGGCAGCGCCTCGGCCATTTGTTCGATGCAGGAGAGATATTGGTCCATCCACGCGACAGAACCAGCCGCTGGGATTTGACCTTATTGAATGCGATATTTGGCAGTGTTTGAGAAGGGGCAGTCGTTGGGGCTGCAGCTATGGTCGATCATTCTGGATTCACCAATCGAACTCACCCTTTAACCGATGTTGCTTTTTATAGGCAGGATTAGGCGCTATCCCAGCTACAGCGAACTTCAAATTTCATTTACCGCCATCAGGTAGTCCGGCTTACTTTTTTCGACATGGAACAATAATGCTTAAAAAAATAGTGTTCATCGTTTTTTCGTTTTGCTTCTACGTCCCAGGCTTTGCCTCCCAGTTACCAGACTATCCGTTTATCCATGCGATAGGAATGGCCTATGTAAGCGTCACTCCAGACAAGGGCGAGCTTGCATTTGATGTCAAAGCGAGCGACGCCGATGCAGAGGCGGCACTGGCCCTTGCCGTGGAACGGCTAGCGGAAGTCAGATCCTTGCTTGCGCAGCAGGGAATCCCTGACGCGGACATATCAATACGGGACCTGAGGAAAGAGATAAAAAAAGACGCCGCAAACCCTAATTCAGGTGGGCAAGTGGTTGAGCTAAGCTACGGCGCGTACGTCAAAATACGCGATCTGACAAAATGGCAGGCCATCATCTCAGCACTTTTGAAACTGAATAACATTGATAAAGTCGAAGCCAGTTTTGATTCCACAACGCGCGACAAGATAGAGCTGGATTTATCAATCGAGGCCGCCAAGGACGCGCAAAGAAAAGCAACTGGGATGGTAAGTGCTTATGGCAAGCATCTGGGTGCCGTAACGGCGATGTCGGAAGGCAAGCTCAAATCCTTAAGCTCAGCCATTGGTCTGGTGAGTGAAAGCTCATCATCCCATGCAGAAATCGAGCGACGCCAGGCGGTTGGCATAGATCTATTCGTGATACCGCCACTTAAACTGCAAGCATCCATAGACGTGATTTTTAAAATTAAATGACGTGCACCGCCAATGCTTAGCGTCTGGCTGTGAGTGCATTTCTTTTGATTAAAAAATGATGCTTGAGATTATTGCCCCGTAAATCGAAATAAATTAGAGATTCGCCACTGTATTTACGTAACGAAAGACGAGTCTAACGATGAGTAATGCAAGCCTAGTTTCACTGTTAATACTTGGACTCGCTTATGCCATCTATGCGATCCCAACGATGCTGCAGTTCTATTCCTACTGTGAGCAAGTTGCGGAAGCCACAGGAAAAATCAACGAAAACAATAAATTATGGGGCACTGATGACGGCGGCAACAATGGCTTTCAACGTGAAGTATTGCGAAAACTTTCAGCCGGAGAATTCACGCATTACGAGGATCACGCGTTAGTTGATCAAGGTCGTGTTTTGGCGCATAAGCTGCAACTCTTGCGTTGGTCCGCAATAGGTCTGGTGCTATCGGTCGTCGTGATCGAACTTTGGTCCAGGTAAAGCCAATTATTTCGGCAGTAAATTTCTTTGATATAAAGATTGTCGGCAATTCCAACCAGCAATCACCGCAACCCCGGATTTGATTATCAACAGCCTTCAATTTTGCGGCGGCTCCAGGCCGCCGCCGTCAACATCTATTTACCAGCCTTGAGTGTGCGGCCAAGGAAGGAACGCATGTAGCCACCAATAGCCGCGCTGTCTTCTTCCAAAGCGAAGTGGCCGGTATCCAGCAGATGCAGCTCTGCTTTCGGCAAATCACGCAGATAAGGATGGGCGCCGGCAGGTGGGAAGATTTTGTCGTTTTTGCCCCAGACTATCAGCATAGGTGGTTGATACTTGCGGAAATAGGATTGCCATTCCGCGTAATGGCCGGGATTGCTGCCATAGCTGTAAAACAATTCTAGCTGGATATCCTTGTTCCCCGGCCTATCCATATAGGCTTGATCTACAGTCCAGGCATCTGGGCTAATATGCTGTACGTCGCGCACGCCCTCGGTGTACTGCCATTTGGTTGCGCCAAGCTCGAACAACGGACGCAGCTTGGCACCGTTCGCTTCGGATTTGTCGGCCCAATACACTTTCAAGGGTGCCCAGAAATCATTGTCAAGGCCTTCGTCATAGGCATTGCCGTTTTGGACCACGATGGCCGATATCCTCTCCGGATGTGCGGCGGCAAGGCGAAACCCTACCGGCGCACCGTAATCCTGCACATACAGCGCATAGCGTGAAACGCCAACGGCCTCGGTGAATTTATCGACGACCTTGGCCAGATTGTCGAAGCTGTAAGTGAACTTGTCCATAGGCGGCATGTCGCTCTGTCCATAGCCTGGATAGTCAGGTGCAATCACATGATAACGGTCGGCCAACTGGGGAATCAGGTTGCGGAACATTTGGGAAGATGTCGGGAAGCCGTGCAGCAACAGCAGAGTGGGCGCATTCTTTGGTCCCGCTTCGCGGTAGAAAATATTCACGCCATCGACTTTTACATTACGGTAGGCAACACTGGCCGTGCTGGCTACATTGGCGGTGCTTTTTTCGCCAACGGGTGCGGCTAGTGAGGCGTGTGCTGCCAGCGCGAAAGTGACTGCAGCAGCGGTACGAAAGAAAGCATGGGAGTTGTTCATGATAAATTCCTTTCAAAATTAAAACCTCGGTTTAAGGTGTTTAAATTGTAGAAAGGCAGGCGCTATCCGGGAACGACGTCCCGCGCAATAGACTATTGCGCTTCATATCTAGTTCAGATTTAGTTCAGATGCGGATGGGCGCGCAGATTTGCAGCAAGAATGTCGATAAAATTGCGTACCTTGGACGAGCCAAACTTGCTTTCCCGATGCACCACATGTACCGGCCATGGTTCTTCTTCGTAGTCCGCCAGGACAATTTTCAGGCGCCCTTCCGTCAGTTCCGCCGCGATCTGGTAAGACAGCAGCCGGCAAATGCCTAGCCCGGAGGTAACCGCGTCAATCGCAGCATCGTTGCTGGTCACAGTCAGGCGCGGCTTCATGCGCACCGTTGTGGGCTCATCCGCACCACCGAATTTCCACTCTACGCGGGGTGATATGCCGCTTGCCGCAACAATCGAATGGCTTAGCAGGTCTGTCGGGTGCTGAGGAACGCCATTTTTCATCAGGTATTCCGGCGAAGCACACAACACGCGGCGCACCTGGCCAACCCGCAGCGCCTTCAGGCTGGAATCAGGCAAGTGACCTATCCGCACTGCGACATCTACCCCCTCATCCACAAGATTGACGACCCGGTCCAGAAAATACGCAGACACCTCCACTTCCGGATAGTTCCTCAAAAAACTGACAATGGAAGGCATGACGAAGTTTTTTCCAAAAAGCACAGACGCAGTGACGGAAAGATTTCCTTTCGGTGCAGAGTTCACCCCTGCCGCAGCCTCATTTGCCTCTGTAATACTCGTCAAGATATTGCGAACATCGTCCAGATAACGACTGCCGGCCTCCGTCAGTCTTACATTGCGCGTGGTACGCAATAGAAGCTTCACACCCAATTGCTCCTCCAAGCCGGCAATGGCGCGTGTCACTGCCGCAGGCGACAGGTCAAGGTGACGAGCGGCAGCGGCGAGACTTTCGTTTTCGCCCACGGCAACAAAAACATTCATTAGGTGGATCTGATCCATTCATTACTCCTGGCGAAATACTGAATTACGTCAAGCAAGCTTTCTCTTTGGCACCATTATTTCGCAAAATAGGGTCCACAGCAATCAATCTTCACGGCCCCCATCATGGATACGAACGACAAAAAAGGTTTTTTCTTCAGCAATAATTTTACAGCCATCCCGGTAAACGCCTCACAGGATGCGTTGGCGCAGCCCGGCAGCCTGCAACGGCAAACCTGCCTGCGGATTGCGATTTACCTGGCCCGGCGCGGCCATTGTGTTGTTGGGCTTGACGCACTGCGCGACTACGGCCGCGCGGCTGGCATGAACGGTGCTGAAATGGCCGCCAATGAACAGGGCACCAGCCACAACGCCAAGGACAGCGCCTGCATGCGATTCGTCCAGACGATAATCGACAAACCGGGGCCGCTTTGTGAGCAGGATTTTCAGCGCTTGCATGAAGTGGGTTACAGCCTGGACGAAATACTTGAGGTAATAACACATGTCGCCCTCAACATTCAGCTCGCCCGAATGAGCGAAGCTATTCATTCATCCGGGGAGAAAGAGGATTAGCGCGAGACAAATTTCATCCATTGATGAAGGCAAGGCATTGATCAAATCCGTCTTGAAAGACCTCTTCAGGCAAAAGCTAGCTGCCTGAAAACCAATCGCTCAGCGGCACTCAAACAACATGCCTTATCGAAATTTTCGCCATGACAAATAGCGCAACTACAAAACATTTACTGCCCCGCCACTCACCTCCCCCCACCCCGCTGCCAAACCCAGACCTTGCCAGCAACGCTGACGGCTTTCGGAATTAGCTTCTGCTCGTAGAACAGGTCGGCTACGCGCTGCTGGTTGGCGGCGATGTCAGTGCTGACCGGGATGGCGCCGTAGCGGGTGCGGCGCTGCCATGTTTCTACGATCTCTATCGGCAGCCCCATGGTCGGCGCCAGCATGGCGCTGACTTCATGCTGATGCTGGTTGGCCCACTGCCCGGTGAGCGCCACCTGCTCCAGCAGGGCCGCCACGGTTTTGGGGGATTGTTCGGCGAAGCGGCGCGATGCCAGGTAAAAGCCATTCGCTTGCGGCAAGCCCTGGTAATCGCTCAATACCCGCACCTGGTAGGACTTCTGCGCAGATGCAAAATATGGGTCCCATACCACCCAGGCATCGATATTGCCGCTGACAAAAGCAGCCCGCGCTTCCGATGGCGACAGGTAGATGGGGACGATATCGCCCAGCTTTAACCCCGCCTTCTGCAAGGCAGAAGCCAGCAGGAAATGCGAGCCTGAGCCTTTCTGGAAGGCGATGCGCTTGCCCTTCAGGTCTGCTACCGCGCGCAGCGCAGAATCCTTGGGCACGAAAATGGCTTCGCTATTGACCGGGGCAGGCTCTGCGCCCACGTACAGCAGATCTATCCCGGCGGCCTGAGCGAATACCGGCGGCGGTGCGCCGGTGCTGCCAAAGTCGATACTGCCCGCGTTAAGGGCTTCCAGTATCTGCGGTCCGGCAGGAAACTCTATCCATTTGATCTGCAGCGATTGTGCGGCAAAGGCTTTTTCCAGCGTGCCCTGGTTTTTCAGGATGGCCAGCAGGCCGCTGCTTTTCTGGTAGCCGATGGTGATGGCGGTTGGGCTAGCACCCTGCGCGAGCAAGGGGGCTGCCAGCAGCAGCGCGGTGATCCATTTTTTCATATTCATATTTCTCGTTTAATTCTCGTTTAATTTAAGCGCTTTCGCGCTCTATCAATTCGCATTCAAGCAGGTTCAGGCGAGTGTCGCCTTCCGGCGCGGGCAGCACACCCAGTTGCTCCAGGATGCGCAGCGCAGCGATTTCACCTATCTCGCGGCCCGGTGGACGGATGGTGGTCAGGCTGGGCAGCAGCAGCGACGAAAACGCATAGTCGCCAAAGCCGACGATGGCGCATTGCTCAGGCATGCGCAGGCCTGCCCGCTGCCCGCTCAGCAAGGCCCCGGCGGCCAGGTTGTCGTTGGCGAAGATGATGGCGTCTGCCGGCGGCGGGCGCTTGCCGCTGCCATTGGCAAGGGACAGCGCCTCCATCGCCTGCCGGCCGGCATCAAAGGGGGCGGCGGCGGTAGGCACATAGATGTGCGGCTCCAGGCCGTGTTCTCGCATCACTGCCGCGTAGCCGTCGCTGCGGTCAACCGCGCTCAGGTCGCCCGCCAGGCTGTTTTGCACAAAGGCGATGCGGCGGTAGCCTTTTTTAACCAGGTAGCGTGCTGCCTGTTCGCCCACTGCGTGGTTGGAATAGCCGACCTGGATGGGCTTGCGGCGCGGCGCGTAATCCCATGTCTCCACCACCGGGATGCCTGCGGTAGCCAGCAGTTTCTCGGTCGTGCGGTTATGAAAGCGCCCCGTCACCACCAGTGCCGCCGGCGACCAGCCGAGGAAGGCGCGCACGGCACTCTCTTCCTGTTTGGCCGAGAAATAACTGGACGCCAGCAGCAATTGGTAGCCGTGGCGATTCAGCGTATCGCTGAAGCTTTGTATGGTGGGCGCAAAAATAGGCCCGGAGATATTGGGAATCACCATGCCAACCACGCGGCCATGCGAAGAGGCCAACCCGCCTGCCACCATGTTGGGCACATACGCCAGTTGCTTGGCGGCGGCGGCAATGCGCGCGCTGCGCTCCTGCCCTACCCGGCTGGGGTCGGAGAAATAGCGCGATGCCGTAATCGAACCCACTTCCGCCAGCCGCGCCACATCATGGATGGTTGCACGACCGGAGCCGCGGCGCTTGCGAGGGGTATTTTGCTCACTCAATTTTTAATATTCCTAAATGATATATCGATAATTTTTTATATTCTTTGACTTCACTGTTGCGAGCCGCGACACTAAAAAAACGGTACCGGTACCATAAAAATGATAGCAGAGAACGCGGCGCTGCCTAAGCAGATTAATCGAGGAAGGAAAGCGGTTTTCTGCATAAGGAACACATTGCGGGCTGGACGCCGGCCCATGCCAATTTACATCACACTCAGGAACAACCATGAAAAAGAACCGCAATATTGAACGCTTCAGCATACTGGCTTCGGGCGCCCTAATAGCAGGAGCGGCAGCAGCAGGAGCGGCCGATGTGGATGCATCCGCATCGCCTGCCTCTTCCATCCTGGACCGCGCAGACAGTTCTACCGTGCCCACGGTCACAGTCAGTGCCACGCGCCGCGATGCATCGCTGCAATCGGTGCCGGTAGCCGTGTCGGTACTGGATGGCGACCAGTTGGCGCATGACAACCGCAACAGCATAGACAACATCGTGCAGCAGGTGCCCAGCGCGACCTTCCGCCAGCAAGGCGGCAACAAGGACACGACCATCTTCATACGCGGCATAGGCACCATCTCCACCTCACCCGGCGTGGAGCCTACCGTGTCCACCGTGATAGACGGCGTGGTATATGCGCGCCCAGGCCAGGCAACGCTGGACCTGCTCGATATAGAACGCATAGAGATTCTGCGCGGCCCGCAAGGCACCCTGTTCGGCAAAAACGCCTCGTCCGGCGTGCTGAACGTGGTAGGCCGCAAACCCAGCGAACAGACCAGCGGCTTTGTCGATGCATCCTACTACCAGGGGGACGAAAAACGCGTGCGTGCCGGACTCTCCGGCACCATCCAGCCGGGCGTACTCAAGGCCGCTGTCACTGCGCTGTATGCGGACTACGCAGGCAATGTCGATAACGTCCACAGCGGCGGCGGCAAGCTAAACGGCTACGATCGCAAAGGGGTACGCGCGCGCCTGGACCTCACACCCAGCAGCGACCTCGACGTCGCCCTGATCGCAGACTATCTGCGCTCCAACTCTTCCCCTACTTTTACGCCTTACAAATCGACCAGCGCCGTATTCTCACAAGCCATTGCACCGGCAGTGGCCGGCCCGGAGAGCCGCCAGGTCAACGCCGACCTGCCTAGCGACATCCACGACATCAACAAGGGCCTGTCGGCGCAGATAGACTGGCGCAAGAACGGCTACACGCTGACCTCGATCAGCGCCGTGCGCGACTGGGATAATCAGCAGTACACCAGCACCTCGGCCATTGGCAATGGTGCCGAGATCGGGCGCATCACGGCGGCCTTCCCGGCCACCCGCGATATAGGCACGGTGGAATTCAGCCAGGTATCGCAGGAACTGCGTCTGGCGTCGCCAAAAGACCAGTTCGCCGAATACGTGGTCGGCGGCTTCTACCTCAACGGCAAGGACCGCGAAGTCTATCAGCGCATCGTCACCAGCGCCGCCCGTGTTGACAGCGGCCGGGCCGACTATGGCGTCAAGAGCGAGAGCTACTCGCTGTTTGGCGAAAGCACGCTGCACCTGTCGCCGGCATGGAACATGATCGCCGGCGCCCGCTGGACGCGCGACAACCTGTCCTATGACCACGCGCGCAACTCCACCCAGACGGTGGCTTTTCCGGGCGTGCAGCCGGGCGTGAGCAATACCGGCTCCACCAGCGAAGACGGCTACTCCGGCCGATTGGGGCTGCAATATGAGCTATCCCGCGATGCCAATGTCTATTTCACCTACTCACGCGGCTACAAGGGCCCGGCCTACAATGTGTTCTTCAACATGCTGAACCGCGATACGCTGGCGCTCAAGCCGGAAACCTCGGATTCGTTTGAACTGGGCCTGAAGCTGAGCGCCTTCGAGCACCGCCTGAGCGCCAATCTGGCCGTGTTTGATACCAAGTATGCCAATTACCAGGCCAACTTCTATGACACCGTGGCCGGTGCCGTGGTAACGCGCCTGATCAACGCCGGCGATGTCTCGACCAAGGGCGTGGAACTGGACTTGACCGCACGCCCCACCCGCGCGCTAACGCTGAATGCCGCGCTGGCCTACACCGATGCCCGCATAGACAACTTCAACTGCCCGCCAGCGGCTGCCGCCTCCTGCAACCTGAACGGCAAACCGCTGCCGTTCTCGCCCAAGCTGAAGACCTTTGTGCGTGCCAATTATGCGCTAACGTTGGATAACGGCCTGATCACCGATTTCTCGACTGACTACGCCTATCAGAGCAAGACCCAGTTTGACCTGTTCCAATCGCCGGACGCCATCCAGTCCGCCTACGGCATCATCAATGCCGGCGTGGCACTGTCATCGCCTACCAGCGGCTGGCGCGTAGCCCTGGTCGGCAAGAACCTGGCCAACCGTTCCTATGCCACCAACCTGGTCGCGGCAACCGGCTATGTCACCCGCGCTGTGCCGCGCGATGACAAGCGCTACTTCGGAATTACTGCACGCAGCGAGTTCTGATTCCATGTCTAGCTCATCTCAAACTGCATCTCAAGCTGCATTGCAAACTGCACAGCCCGCACGCCGGCAGCTCAGTATCGCTGCCTTCATGATGCGGCATGGCCACCATGTGGCTGCCTGGCGGCACCCTGATACGGATCTGGAGTCTAACCCGTTCGCCGTGTTCCGCCGGCAAGTGCACAGCGCCGAGCGGGCCTGCCTGGATGCGGTGTTCTTTGCCGACAGTCTGGCGCTGACAGGCGGCGTACCCACGCTGGAGCCGCTGACCTTGCTGTCGGCACTGGCAGCATCCACCGAGCGCATCGGCCTGATAGGTACTGCCACCACGACCTATAACGAGCCCTACACGGTGGCGCGCCAGTTTGCCTCCCTGGACCAGATATCGGAAGGCCGCGCAGGCTGGAACCTAGTCACGTCAGACAATGCTGCAGAGGCTGCCAACTTTGGCCGAGATCGGCACGTGGCCCATGCCGCGCGCTATGAGCGTGCGCGCGAGTTTCACCAAGTGGTGGCCGGCTTGTGGAATAGCTGGGACAGCGATGCGCTGATCAACGATAAACAAGGCGGCCGCCTGGCGGATGCAGGCAAGATCCACCCGCTGAACCATCGCGGCGAGCATTTCTCGGTGGCTGGCCCGTTGAATGTGTCGCGCAGCCCGCAGGGGCGGCCGGTAGTGGTGCAGGCAGGCGGTTCGGAAGCCGGGCGAGCGCTGGCGGCGGCAACGGCGGAGGTCGTCTTCACGGCCCAGCCTTCGCTGGCGTCGGCACAGGCCTTCTACCGCGACATGAAGGGTCGTCTGGCCGCACACGGGCGCGCGGCAGAGTCGCTGAAGATCATGCCGGGCTTATTTGCCGTGGTAGGCAGCTCGCAGGCAGAAGCGGAAGACAAGTTTGGCCAGTTGCAGCGACTCATCGTGCCGGAAGCCGGCCTGGCCCTGCTGGGCCGCATGATAGGCAATTTTGACCTGAGCACCTACCCGCTTGATGGCCCGCTACCGGAGCTGCCGCAAACCCAAGACGGCCAGCGCAGCCGCCAGCAATTGCTGACCGATCTGGCGCAGGGCGAGAACCTGAGCATACGCCAGCTTTATGAAAGAATCGCCGGCGGGCGCGGCCACTTCACCGTGGTCGGCACCGCCGAAGCAGTGGCAGACCAGATGCAAGCCTGGTTTGAGCAGGAGGCGGCAGACGGCTTCAACTTCATGGCACCGTCCCTGCCGGGCGGCCTGGATGATTTTCTGTCTCTGGTAGTGCCAGAACTGCAGCGCCGCGGCCTCTTCCGCAAGACCTACCAGGGCACCACCCTGCGAGAACACCTGGGCCTGAACCCGGCTCACAAACAAGCGGAGCTATCATGAAGACAGTATGCAATATCGCCGTGGCCGCCCTGCTTGCTACGGCGGCTCTGATGCCACTGCACGCGCAGGAATATTACGGAGATGCCCGGCCCGATGCGCCGGAACTTGCTGCTCGCGGTAAGCTGGCGGTAGGCGTGCGCACGTTGGAGATAGAGCATGCAGACCAACTGGATATCTTGCGCTACAGCGAGGCCCAGCCCAATCCGCGCTACACCCGCAAGCTGAAGCTGGAGATATGGTATCCGGCAAAGCTGGCGGCAGGCCAGGCCGAACAAACCCTGTATACCGACGTATTGGGAGCGGGTGCCAATGACCCCGCCCGCCCGAACACGCCTTTTCAATTCGCAGGCCGTGCGGCGCGCGATGCCGCCCCGCTGCCGGCGCAGCAAGGCTACCCCCTGGTGATCGTCTCGCACGGCTACCCCGGATCGCGCCTGCAAATGAGCTATCTGACAGAAAATCTGGCCTCCAAAGGCTACGTAGTGGTGGCGATAGACCATGCTGAGTCCACCCGCGCCGACAAGGCAGGCTTCGCCAGCACGCTGCTGAACCGGGCCCAGGACGACCGCTTTGTGATAGACACAATCACCGCCTATAGCCGCGCAGGCAGCGGCCATTTCTTGGCGGGCCTGGCAGATGCCGGCAATACCGCCCTGCTGGGTTACTCGATGGGCGGTTACGGCGCGCTGAATGCCGCCGGTGCCGGCGTCAGCGCCGCTGCGGTATCGCTCGCCCCCGGCGGCAAGCTGGCATCGCAACAGCAAGGCAATCCGCAGTACGAGGCACAGCGCGATCCCCGCATCAAGGCCGTGGTAGCCTTTGCCCCCTGGGGCGGCGGACGCGGCACTGTAGAGGTCATCGATGCGGCAGGCCTGGCCGGCCTGCGCGTGCCCTTGCTGTTCATCGCAGGCGACCAGGACGACGTGGCCGGCTACCAAAATGGTGTGCTTCGCCTGTATGAAGGCGCCGTCAACGCCGAGCGCTACCTGCTGGTGTACCAGAACGCCCGCCACAATGTCGCCCCCAACCCCGGCCCGCCGGCAGCCAATGCGCATCCCAATGATTTCATGGCCTATGCGGAGCCGGCCTGGGACAGCCGCCGCATCAACAACATCAACCAGCACTTCGTCAGCGCTTTTCTGGGTGTGTATTTGAAAGGGCAAAGCTTGCAGAACTATCTTGATCTGGCACCGCTGGCCGTGGAAGGCAAATGGCCAGGCTTCCTGCCGCGCACCGCCGTCGGGCTGGCTTGGCAGCATCGGAGCCCGCAGTAGGCGTGGGGACTGGCCGCGCTCCATCAACCTGAGAATGCCTCACCAATACGGGGAAGATTGGAAACGATCTTCCCCTCCATAAGCAGGACCTGAAGATGTCGAATACAGTAGTATCCAATTGAAGGGCGCGCCGCCATCCAACGGTGCCCTTCAAAACCACCCTCCCACCTCCCATGCGCCCCCTCAAACAATCACGCTGCATAAGTGTTATTTCAATATTGTCATTTTGAACACAATATAGTATCGTGCGTTTTGCTTGGCTCCACGCTGCGGAATACCGCGACCTGGATTTTGTATCGCCACCCCGATCGACTTATTGAGATTGTCCAATGCGTAAAACCTTCGCCGTATTGACGCTGCTGTTTACGCTTCTCCCGCCCCTCTCATATGCAGAACAAGTTATTCCGGCTACACCTGCCGGCAAGGTGCTAGCTGCAATGATCACGGCTCTCAATAAAGGCAAACCCGAAGATCTTGCTGTCTTTGTGAAGAACAATGATTCGAGCAGGCTGACTGCTGAGAGGATGATCAACATTCATGACATCACCGGAGATTTGAATGTAGTGCGCATGGAGAGAAGCACCCCGTATTCACTCAAGGCCTTATTGAAGGAAGCTGATTCAGATTTCTATGGCACGATTGAGCTATCGGTATCAACCGACAAGACTCACAAGCTGCTATATCAAGACTTCAACCGCGTTCCCATGCCTGCTGACCTTGCTCCGCAGCGCCTCTCGCTGAATGCAGCGGTCGCCGCATTAAAACAGCGCGCCGACCAGCTTGCCGCCGAAGATAAGTTCTCAGGTGTTTTGCTAATTACCCACAATGATAAAACCCTGCTGAGTGGTGCTTGGGGATACTCGGACAAAGATGCCAGGCAAGCGATAGACATAGATACCAAATTCCGTATCGGATCGATGAACAAGATGTTTACTTCCGTCGCGATTTTACAACTGATCGATGCGGGAAGGCTGCAACTGAGCGACACGGTCGGCAATATTCTTCCAGGTTACGCGAACAAAGAAATCGCAGAAACCGTCACGGTACGCCAGCTATTAACGCATACCGGAGGCACAGGCGATATTTTCGTGCAGGAATTCTACAAGAACCAGGCCGAATTGAAGGAACATACCGATTACGTGCGCCTGTTTGAAAATCGCGCGCCCCTCTTCAAACCCGGCGCACGATTCGGCTACTCCAACTATGGTTACGTACTGCTTGGCGCCATCATCGAACAGGTATCGGGTATGTCCTACTATGACTACGTACAAAAAGCTATCTTTGCACCGGCGGGTATGAACGATACAGGTTCTCTACCCGAAAACATTGATGTACCCGGCAGGGCCAAAGGCTATATGAAAGTAAGGAGCACCTGGACATCCAATGCCAAAATGCTGCCCTATCGCGGCACCTCGACGGGTGGCGGCTACTCAACGGCAAATGATCTATTGCGCTTCGCGCAAAACCTGCAATCCGGCAGGCTACTGTCCCTGGCAACATTGGAGCAAGCCACCAGCGATCAGGCTGAGCATTACGGCTACGGGTTTTTTGTTCAGGGAGCAGAAGCCAATCGCATGTACGGACACAGCGGCGGCGCTGGAGGTATGAACGGCGAATTAAGTATCTCGCACCAAGCCGGCGGCTATGTTGTGATCGCGCTAAGCAACCTGGATCCTACCTCTGCTTCCCGGCTCTACAATTACTTCACATTACGCATGCCAATCAACTAAAGCATGGCCATGACTTCGGTTAAGGCAGCGATTCACAAGAAATAGCCTCCGCTTGATGCATGCAATCAACCACAATCAGACAATCAAGCGCCCTTAATGCAGTTCTCAATACATAGGCAGGAGTTCATGGACATTTCAGTAGACCTCAAGAAAAAAGATCTCGTCGCTGTCAATTTCTATATGTTCCCCAGGCTAAGGGGAAATTGGGTGTTTTTCATTCTGCTTACGGCGGGAATATTCGCTTATATCTTCTTCGCAAGGAAACCCAGAGGCGCCTATGATATCGCCACCGCGGCGTTTTCAGCTTTGGCCGGTGGAATCGCCGCCAGTGTTTTTACGGTCGTATCCAATTTGCTGCGGACGCTTTTTACGGTTGGCAAAGATAGCGACGTGCTGGGCGTGCATCACTATTCTATTTCAGAGCAAGGTCTGGAAGAACGAACCACCGCCAACGAAACCTTGCATACATGGAAGAGCATTCAGTCGATTACTAAACTGCCGGGCTGCATTCTTATCCGTATAAACAGCTATCTTTTTCATATCGTGCCCCGCCGCGCTTTCGCGACCGACGAAGAGTTTAATTCGTTCTACCAGAGAGCTACCGCGCTACAGCAGGCAGCCTGATCACGCTGGGCATCCCTGCAGCAACTCTACATGGGCAAGACTATTCAAGCCCATCCAGGCCGCTTTACGCCACGCTCTATGTCTTCGCCGCTCCGGCCCACGTATAAGTGCGCGAGCTGAAGTAGCGGTCCAATGCGTCTACGGAGCCCTCTGCATTGGCCAAAGCGACATAGGTATCCGGGCGCAGTAGATAGATCGCATCGCGCGCCAGGCCCAATTTTTGATAGCCGTCGTTCCAGTCAAACACTTGCAGCGCCATGCTGTGCTCGTCGCACCATGTACGCAGTGCTGTACTGGCGCTGCCATAGACGTGGACCTGCCAGCCTATCTCTACCTTGGCTGGGCCGAGGTAATTGTCCGGGCCGACGGAACCGGTCCACGGTAGCCTGTCGCCACCCTGCACGTCCCCCGCACTGCCTTCACTGAGCGGACTTTCCCGGTAATGAACGGTGGTCTGCGAAACCGTCTTGAACAGGAATTCTTGCACATCGTGAATCTTGTAAGCCAGACTGGCAAAGGCCGGCACGATATGCGTCTTAATGAAGTCGGCCACGCCGCCTTCGCTGGTTGCCAGCGTGAACAGGCGATCGGTGGTAGCTACCAGCTTGCGGGCAAAAGCCTGCCGTTCCAGGGCATAACTCTCCAGCAACTGCGCGAGAGCATGCCCCTTGATGACATCGGCGAGCTTCCAGGCCAGATTATTCGCATCAAGAATGCCGGTATTCATTCCCTGCCCGCCTGCCGGGCTGTGGATATGCCCGGCATCACCCAGCAAGAAGACACGGCCGCGCTGGAACTCTTCGGCAATGCGGTGATGAACACGGTAGGTGGAAAACCAGTTCACCTTGTGCACTTTTAATCCAAGGTGATTGATGGCATCTTGCCGCACATCGTCAAAAGTCAGGGTTTCGACTTTTTCTGCACGTTCATCCCGGACCGTTCCGATAAGGCGCCTATGCCCTTCCGTGCCGTACGAAAAAACCAAAATGAAATCGCCGCTATCCAGCGCGCCATGCGCTTCGTCAGCCGGCTCCAGACCGCTTGCGTCCACGTCGGCGACGTAAAATGCGTGCTTATAGGTGCCCCCTTCAAATCCGGTTCCCATTTGCTGCCGGACTGTGGAACGTGCGCCGTCGCAGCCCGCAAGATATTGCGCTTCCACCACCGATTCGGCTCCATCAGCCTGCCGCAAGCGCGCGGCAACGTATTCGCCTTTGTCTTCAAATCCAACTAATTCGGTTTTTCTTTCTACCGCCACACCCATGGTCAACAGCTTATCCACCAGCAGCCGTTCGTGCAGATCCTGAGGATATACAGTGACGAAAGGATAAGGCGTGATATCTGCCCCCGCATCGCTAAAAACAATGCGCGCCCGATGCTTGCCACGTGCCCACATATTTATCGACGGGTTTTTATGGCCCGCAGAAACAACCGCCTCTGCGATATCAAGCTGGCGATAGAGTTCCAGCGTACGTGCCTGGACGACGATGGCACGGGAGGTCTCGCCCGGCCCGGCACTTTTGTCAATGATGCGAACCTTGATACCCTGTTTCGTCAGCCAAAGCGCCAAAGCAAGGCCGGTGGGGCCTGCACCTACAATTAACACATCGCTCATGTCGATACCCCTGATATGCCTTTAAAGTCATCAAGCCAACCGAGAAAAAAAATTACGCCCGGACAGTTACAAAATTAGCCCCTCGTTTTCTGGCTGCGCCGCACACGATTGCTGCCTGGCATTACATCACTTTACTAAGCATTGCTGTAGCTGCCTGTCTGAAGCGCCTATCGACTCCTGCAAGCGCATTACTTCAGTACTTTCTCAGTATACCCACAAGGAGGACAGCCCACAGCAGCTTATAAGCAAACTGAGCGCCTCCCTGAGAATTGTTGGCGATGCCTCTGGGGTCATCGTCATCGGCGCCCGTGATCAGGCCCGGGCCAAGTTTGCTTGCGATGGAATCGCTATCGGCTGTGGAGGCCTTTTCTGGAGGAAGACTATTCATAGCGGTCTCAGGCAATGACAATATAAAACTGACAGATCGCGTAAGCCGGCTCTGTTCGCAGTCGAACGCACGGCCACCACTGGCAGAAAGTATTCTTTCATCATCGAGAGAGTTTGACGACCAGGAGGGCGATGAGAGCTTTCAGCAGGCCAACAATAGGGGCGCATGCTCCTACATGCTGCCCTGCCAATTGCTGATGGGCTGTCATGCTGGTCTTGCTTACGATGGAGCTGCACTTACTTCGCTTCCAACCAGCTATCGCCACAGGAGATTTTCATGTCAACAATCGTCGCCCCTAACGCTATCGAACTTCTCGAAGCAGACCATCGCGAAGCGGAAGCCTTATTCGAAGAATTTGAAAAGGCAAAAGATGCCGGTGATAACCAGGCAAAGTTTGAGATTGCCACCAAGGTTTGCGCAGCCCTGCTTATTCATATGGAAATTGAAGAAACCATCTTCTATCCGGCCGCACGCGATGCGACCGGAGACGACGACAAGCTTAACGAGGCACAGGTCGAGCACGACGGCGCCAAGAAACTGATCGCCGAAATCGGAAAACTGAAACCCGAAGACCCGATGTTTGACGCCAAGGTCAAGGTCCTCAGCGAGCAGATTGAGCATCACGTCGAAGAAGAAGAAAATGAACTTTTTCCAGAAACAAAAAAATCAGATATGGACCTGGAAGCAATTGGCGAGCAGTTGGAAGAAGCCAAATCCGAGTTAAAAAACCAGCACGGCATACCTTGAACCCATCGACGATAAGCATACCCCATCAACAAACAGGAGCCTCATTATGACAGCAAGAATTGGCAGCAAGCATATCGCACAGCACCGGGGCCGCGCTGAGCGGCTTGAAACAAAAAAGGCCAATGTAGAGGCGGAGGGAATCCGGCGTTCTGCCGCGAGGCAGAAATACCGCAATTCCGTCAAAGGCCAGGCGCCAGTTGTACCTGCTGCAGAAAAGCTGTTCAACAACTGACGCATCCTGCGCTTAAGTATCCTGCGCTTATTTTTCGTTTAAGCGCAGCCGCACACCAAATTCACGCTCTACGTCCCACAATAGGGAGAATGCCTATGATCATCACCAAGGGTTTCAAAAACTATACCGTCCGGTTTACCACAGCGGAACATATAGAGGGATGGTCTGTCGCTGTAGAAGTCGAGGGCGTGCTGGTTCACCATCCTGATGAAGACATTTATCTCACGGAAGACCAAGCTCTGGAAGCAGCAGACAGGGTTGCAGACAATATTATTCCGACATTTCACTAGTCCAACGCAAGGAGAAATTCATGATTTCAAATACCCCTACAATTACCAAACTGCCTGAAGACAAAGGCGCAGCCACTCCAGATTCTACCCGTGACGATGCCAAGGCAGGCCCTTCAGCAAGTACAATGGAGAGTAAAACTGCGGATGCCTTGTCGGCAGGTGCATCCGCAGCGGCAGACTCATTTAAATCCTACATCAGCCGGCTGGATGCGGCGGTAGGAAGTGTGAAGGATACATTTCAAGAGAATGTGGATGCCACGGTGAGCCGCGTGCAAGATAATCCACTCAAGACGGTGGCTGTGGCCGCTGGAATCGGCATACTGATAGGCATGATCATAGGACGACGCTAATACTTAAAGAATGCCAGGGCTTTGATGGAGCCATTCCCAGCGGATAAGCGCAAAGCTGGAGAATGCAGGCTCTGTTAGTATTCTGCGGATGGCCATAAAACTACTCTTGAAGAATTTTAGTCCCCCACTGAGGGGCATTTTTTCGCCATCCCGATGCCGGGTGGCATGCGCTCGCGGTTTCGCTGCCGCGGTGTTGCAGATTTCTGTACTGAGCGCTACAGCACAGGATATTGCTGTAAGCGATGCCAAGAGCAACTCCAGCAGTCAATACAGCAATGGGAATGCCGATGTTCCCACTGTGATCGTTACCGGAGAAAAGAGGGGAAGCTCCGTGTTCGGCACAGCCGCCTCGCTGAACCTGATCGATGGTGCCGACATGCGCAACGGAACCATGCAAGTCAACTTGTCCGAATCCCTCGGAGGCGTGCCAGGGCTGCAAATCAAGGACAGGCAGAATTACGCGCAGGACCTGCAATTGTCGATACGCGGCTTCGGCGCGCGCTCCAGCTTTGGCGTGCGCGGCGTGCGGCTTTACATTGACGGCATTCCCGCAACCATGCCGGACGGCCAGGGACAAACCTCCAATATTGATATCTCTTCTATCGCCCGGCTGGAAGTCCTGCGCGGGCCATTTTCTGCGCTATATGGAAATTCGTCCGGCGGTGCGATACAGGTATTTACCGAAGCAGGCACAGCGCCCGCAACTCTCACTACTTCCGCCGCCGTGGGCAGCTATGGGACCAACCGCTACGGCTTCCAGGCCAGCGGCGCAAGCGATGTGTTGGACGGCATGAAGGGCATGGATTATCTGCTCAGCGGAACCCGCTTTATCACTGACGGATACCGACAGCACAGCGCGGCCAGGAAGAACTTGCTGAATGCAAAGTTCGGGGTGAGCCTGGATGAATCCAGCAAGCTGACCCTGATCATGAACCGGGTAGACCTGAGCGCGCAAGACCCGCTCGGTTTAAGCCGACAGCAGTTTGAGTCTGCACCGCGCAGCTCCCCGCTGGCAGAACAATACAATACACGCAAGACCGTGCTGCAAACCCAGGGCGGCCTGTTGGCAGAAAAGCGTATCGATGGACAGAACAGCCTGAACGCAACGATATATGCCGGCCAGCGCAGCACCGCGCAGTTCCAGGCGATACCGGTGTCGGCGCAGCTCAGCGCCACCAGCCCCGGCGCGGTGATAGACCTGAACCGCAACTATGACGGCGCCGATATACGCTTGACGCATCGCACCAGCCTTGCAGGTGGCCCACTGAACCTGGCATTTGGCCTAGCCTATGATGAAATGTTCGAGCACAGGCTTGGTTATAACAATTTCAGTGGAAGCACAGTGAATCCTATCCTGGGAGTACAGGGCACGCTAAGACGGGATGAAGATAATGTAGTCCGTAACATGGACCAGTATCTGCAGGTGCATTGGGATCCATCAGAGCGCTGGACTGCCGATGCGGGTCTGCGCCATAGCAGCATACGCTTCTTTTCCAGTGACCATTATGTCAGCGCCTTGAATGGCAATGACAGCGGCGCCAGCCGCTATGAGACTTACCTGCCCGCTGCATCCCTGCTTTACCGCGCAAGCCCGGTGCTGAACTTGTATCTGTCCAGCGGACGCGGATTTGAAACCCCTACCTTGAACGAGATCGCCTACCGCCCCGGTAACGTGCCGGGCCTGAATTTCTCCCTCAAGGCTTCTAACAGCAAGACCACCGAGCTGGGGCTGAAGCTGAAAAATGGCCAGGGCCTGATGACGGCAGCACTGTTCCAGACCGAGACAGCCAATGAAATCGTCACGGATAGCAATTCGGGAGGACGTACTACCTACAGGAACGGCGGCCGCACGCTACGCCAGGGACTGGAGCTGGGCTGGCAACAACATATCGCCCCCGACTGGGATGTGCGAGCGGCCTATTCCTGGCTGGACGCAACTTATAGAGACACGGTGTGTTCACCGTCCCCTTGCAGTAGTGTGAATCAGGGCATCGCCACAGGCAGCCGTTTGCCCGGCGTTGCGCGCCAAACTCTGTTTGGGTCGCTCAACTGGGCCCCGCTGCAAGGCTGGCGTGGCTCGCTGGAAGCACGCTACGTCGGCAATGTGGTAGCGGATGACCGCAATACCGACACTGCCGCAGGCTATTTTCTGGCATCGCTATCCCTGGGCTATCACTATGCGCGGCAGCACTGGAGCCTGAAAGCCTTTGTGCGTGCAGATAACCTGTTCGACAGGAAATATGCCGGCTCAGTCATCGTCAACGAGGCAAACGGGCGCTTTTTCGAGCCGGCACCAGGGCGCAATAGCAGCATAGGGACGACGGTGGCATACAGTTTCTAACCCCAGGCATGGATATAGTGTCCGCTCCTGGCAGCGGCATGGCTTGTTTCCGCAGGCTATGTGCAACAACACACGGAACCCAGTGCAATACGCGGCTACCCTTTCCAGATTCATCGTCCAGGGAAAAAGCGCCATGTCTACTCCGCACAGTCATTCCATTGTTAAGCAATTTTCGATCAAGCCCACGCTGGTGCGTCGGCTGCTACCTGTTTTACCTTTACTAGTTCTGTCATCCCTGTCTTCGCTGGCAACGCTTGCAATTGCCCAGGATGTCGGTAATAGCAAGGCCGGGATAGGCTCCAATCCGTTATTGCCGGAACCGACTTCATCCCTGCTCCCAACCGTGAATATTGCGCCAGCCATAGGCTGGCCTGCCGGGGTAAAACCCAGGGCTGCAGCGGGCCTGGTAGTCAACCAGTTTGCCGGCGGCCTGGCGCATCCCCGATGGATCTATACCCTGCCCAATGGCGACGTACTGGTGGCAGAAACCAATGCGCCGCCAAAACCCGATGACGGCAAGGGCATCAAAGGCATGGTGATGAAGCAGGTCATGAAAAAAGCGGGCGCGGGAGTGGAAAGCGCGAACCGCATCACCCTGTTAAGGGATAAAGACGGCGATGGCATTGCAGAAACCAAAACCGTATTCCTCGAAGGCCTGAATTCCCCGCTGGGTATGGTCCTCGTAGGAGATTCACTGTATATCGCCAATACCGATGCAGTGCTCCGCTTTCAATACAAGGAAGGCGACACGCAAATTACAACCCCAGGCACCAAGGTGGCAGACCTGCCGGCAGGCACAATCAACCATCACTGGACCAAGAACATCGTAGCCAGCAAGGACGGAACAAAGCTGTATGCAACCATAGGATCCAACAGCAACGTCGGTGAAAACGGCATAGAGGCTGAAACCGATCGCGCCGGGGTGCTGGAAATTGATCTAAAAACGGGGGCAAAGCGCGTCTTCGCCAGCGGCATCAGGAATCCCGTCGGCATGGCCTTGCAGCCCGATAGCGGCGAGCTATGGGTCTCCGTCAATGAGCGCGATGAGCTGGGTGACAATCTTGTGCCCGACTACATGACATCCGTCAAGGATGGCGGCTTTTATGGATGGCCCTATAGCTACTATGGCCAGCATGTGGACACCCGCATGAAGCCGCCCCGCCCCGACCTGGTCGCCAAGGCCATCAAGCCGGATTACGCGCTGGGTTCGCACACGGCCTCCCTGGGGCTGGCGTTTTATGACGGCAAGCTGTTCCCAGACAGGTTCAAGAACGGCGCATTCATAGGCCAGCACGGCTCCTGGAACAGAAAACCGCATAGCGGCTATAAAGTCATCTTCGTTCCTTTCGCAAACGGGCATCCTAGCGGAGACACCGAAGACATCCTGACAGGCTTCCTGAACGACAAGGAAAAAGCAATGGGCAGGCCCGTTGGCGTGGCGGTCGATAAAAAAGGTGCGCTGCTGGTGGCGGATGACGTCGGCAATGTCATCTGGCGCGTAGTGCCTGGCCGTTAATTTTGTTTGCTGATCGAAAAAGACACGGCCATATCGTATGGCCGTTTTTTTTGGCGAGCCCCGAGGCTCATCCCCCAATCGCCAGATCAACAAGTTTAACTACTAGTAAGAACTGGACTGTCCTTAAGCAAGGGGTGGCATCTTCCGGTCGAGGGCCGCATCCACAAGCCCGACCACTTTGTTGTTGCAAAGACATTTTTTGTATGCCAGCATACGCCTACCATTTTGGGGTCACCGATAGTGTGCGGCAACCTGCGGCAAACCATTACTGATAGCGAATCCTGAATTCCAAACAAAAAGACCGACAAAAGGAGCAAAAAGATGCGGCAACAACAAAGCTGGTGGCGAATTCTGATTCTTGCCTTTGCCTTCGCAGGTGTGAGCCAGGTTTCATCCGCTGAAGAAGTTAACCGCATGGACCAGATTGTCCAGTCCTATGTCAAAGACAAGCAATTCAGCGGCACAGTATTGGTAGCCCGCGGTGAAAAAATTCTGCTGAACAAGGGCTATGGCTTGGCCAATATGGAGTGGAACATGGCCAACACTCCACAGACAAAATTTCGCCTTGGCTCACTGACCAAACAATTTACCGCTGTAGCTATCATGATGCTAGCAGAGCGCGGCAAGCTGAAACTGGACGACAAGGTAAGCGCCTATTTGCCGGATGTGCCCGCGGCCTGGCGGGACATCACCGTATTCCAGCTGCTCACGCATACCGCCGGCATTCATAACTTTACCGACCTGCCGGAGTTCATGTCCGTGGCCATGCTCGCCAAGACACCGAACGAGGTTCTCGATCTGGTTCGCTCCCTGCCGCTGGATTTTCAGCCTGGTGAAAAACACAGCTACAGCAATTCCGGCTACGTCCTGCTGGGCATATTGATAGAAAAAGTCAGCGGGCAAAGCTATGAGAGCTTCCTCCAGCAGCATATCTTCACGCCACTGGAAATGAAAGACTCCGGCTACGACCTCACAAAAGAAGTGATCGCGCATCGCGCCGCAGGCTATTCCCTCAAGAACGGCCATTTTGAAAACGCCGACTACATGGACATGGGCATACCCTTTTCTGCCGGCGCACTCTATTCCACCACCGTCGACCTGCTGCGCTGGGAGCGAGGCTTATACGGCGGCAAACTGCTGACAGCAGAATCCCTGAAAAAACTGACCACGCCGTATAAAGACGACTATGCATTCGGGCTGATCGTTAAGCAATACAACGGCAGCCGCGAAATCTTCCATAACGGCGGCATCAACGGCTTTCGCACCTCAATGGCTTACCGGCCGGAGGATGATTTGTACATTATCGTTCTGGGCAACACGGAGGCCAACACACCGGGGATTATCTCCAGCCGACTGGCGGTTGTGGCGCCTCGCTGAGGTAATGCATTTAGAATTTTTGAGAATGAAATGAGTAAAGAACAAGCTTTTCCCTTCATTGTTTCAATCACCTTTTTTCTGGGGAGTTACTTGATTCAAATTCAGGAACACCTTAACGAAAAGGGAAATTTTCCAAAATTTTCCGAGCTTTTTTCGTTTAAAAATGCGAGTCGCAATAGTCGCGCATTCATGTTTCTCAGAATATTTTGCATCATCCTTTTTGCATATGGTGTTTATGCAATGCGTGCAGGTAGCGCACTATGATGTTCGCTGTCGCCGTCGCAAAGATTTTGGCTTTGATATTACTGCCTATTTGCACATTGCTTCGTTCGAAAATTGCTATCGATAAATTTGGCTTCGAAGAGTATAAAAAGGCTCCCGGATTAGCCTTGCTCACAAAAGTATCGTGGAAAGACGCTCACTCAACAAGTCTGGGAATGTCCTTATTCTTGATGCAGGCAGCCATCGTTGTCTGTCTTGGCGTGATTATTATCGGCTCTGTTTTTATATTTTTCTGAAAACCAAAATAGCTAGGCACACGGTGCCAACGCCCTATTACCCGCGATAAATTTTCAGCGAATTGAATAAAATTGATGATTTAAATCTCAACAATATGACATACGCCGAGATACTCCGGCAGGCTGGTCGGGAAATGTTTTTCGTAACTGTGATTTCTCGAATATAAGTGCCGAAGGCGATCAACTTGATTCTATTTTCGTTGGTTGTGTCTTTGAAAAAATGGTATTGGGGTTGCCTGAGATGGCCACTACACCGCTCGGAAGCGGTACCATCTCAGGCAACTGCATGAAGGTCGCTTTATTACTTAGGACGCGGAGTCGGGTTGACCTCATTTGACCAAACCACAGCAGCAATTTTCCAACCATCGTCGGTGCGTAACATCTGCCAGCTCTCCTTACCCCAGTTTTCTTTATATTCGCCATTGAAGAGGCTATAGTCGAACCATACCTGAGCCACATCCCCATCGCTGTCGATACGTACGTTAGAAATTTTCTCGTCGAATTTCGCCTTGTCCTCGGCAATAAAATTGATAAATTTACGTGGGCTCATGGTGAAGAACTTTGGGGGAGGCTTCATGGCAGGCTGCGGCCTATTTGCATAAAGTCTCGCTATACTTGCGTCGGTTGTTGTCCCCGCCCAGGTAATGTCTTCTTTTAAAAAAAGTTTTAAAAATCCCTCTTGGTCTTTGTTAACGATAGCAGCACGAAAATCTTCAATCACCTTTTCGATTTGGGCTTTACCTTCAGTATTTTGCGCGTAAACAAGCTGTGGGGACGTAATAAAAACGCTCAGGGCCAGCAGCATTGCAGCTAAGAGTTTATTCACTTTGGGTTCCTTAAGTGATGAAAAATTTTTCGATTGTAGGCATTGCCAAGCCGATATGGGGAGATAGTGCAGAGTTTCAATAGTGATAATGTTCGTTTTCTCGCAGACCTATTCGGTTTGACCGTAAGTGTTCGCTCAACGAAGTCTTTAACTTAAATAGCCTTCGGTACTACCGGGCCTCCCACGGGACACAGCTATCCCACTTTAATCATCAACGATAAATAGCCGCGTCCTCCGCCATGTGGTAGGATCGACAACTATCGTCAACCATCGGCACCTATCCAGGCCGATGCTCAGCCAGAGCCTGAAGGGAGTATATCCATGCGAATATTGTCCGCTGCTATGGGGTGTCTTGTAATGCTGGCCGCGCCGCTCATCTCACTGACTCCGCCGGCCCAGGCCCATGCTCACCACGACGATGCCGGCAATGCAGTTGCTGGCCAGCATGACCATGAGCATAGCCACGCAACGCCGGAGACGCTGGGCACTGTCAGCTTCAGCACATCTTGCAAGCCTGCCGTGCAGCCTGACTTTAACCGGGCGGTTGCGCTGATGCATTCGTTCCAGTTTGGCCCGGCCATCAATGGCTTTCGCGATATCCTCAGCCGCGACCCGGAATGTGCGATTGCCTATTGGGGTATTGCCCTCAGCAGTTGGGGCAATCCGTTCGCAGGCTTCAGGTCCCCTGCCCAACTGGCGCAAGGATTGAAGGCAGCCGAAGCCGGGCGGGCACTGGCGCCTAAAACAGCGCGGGAACGGGCCTATATAGACGCAGTTGCACAGCTTTACGTAGATAACACGCGCATATCCCAGGCGACACGTCTCAACGCCTATGAAACGGCGATGGCCAGGGTTAGTGCCGGTTATCCTGACGATATCGAGGCGCGTATCTTCTACGCGCTGGCCCTGGCTTCGGCGGCCGATCCGGCGGACAAGACCTATGTAAAACAGATCAAGGCCGGCGAAATGCTGGAAGCGCTATTCGTCAAATATCCCGATCACCCAGGGCTGGCGCACTACATCATCCATTCGTACGATGAACCCGAACTGGCCGCGCGCGCTGCAGAGGCTGCGCGCCGCTACGGCAATATTGCGCCGTCCACGCCGCACGCGCTACACATGCCGTCGCACACCTTCACCCGCATCGGCGACTGGCAGGCATCCATCGCCACCAATACTGCATCGGCGGCATCAGCCCGCAAGGCCGGCCAACCGGCAGACGAACTTCACGCCAGCGATTACATGGTCTATGCCTATCTGCAAACCGCGCAGGACGAGGCCGCCCGTAAGCTCGTCCTGGTATCGGCAGAAACTTTCAAACGTTTTGATCCTGCCAATGCGGCCGGCGCAGCGCCCGCGACAACGGCATTTTTTGCCAACGCCGCCATTCCGGCGCGCTATTGCCTGGAACGGCGCGACTGGACAGCCGCGATGGCGCTGACACCGTACCAAAGTCCCTTCCCCTACGCAGATGCCATCACGATTTATGCCAAGGGCCTGGGTGCCGCCCATCTAAAAAACGCTGCAGTGGCGCAAAAATCAATCGCCGACCTGGCCGATATCCGTGACCGTCTGGCCGCAAAAAAAGACAGCTTCTGGGCCGACCAGACCGAGATCCAGCGGCGGGAAGTGGCAGCGCAACTGGCCATTGCGCAAGGCGATACCGCGCAAGCCTTAAGCATACTCACCCGCGCCGCAGAGATGGAAGACGTGACCGAGCTCGCCTCGCTCACACCCGGCCCCTTCATACCCGCCCGCGAAATGCTAGGAGAACTGCTGCTGGACACATCGCAGCCGGCGCAAGCCCTGGCACAATTCAAGGCAACCCTCGCCAGGCACCCCAACCGGTTTTGGTCAGTGTATGGCGCAGCGCAAGCAGCAAAACACGCAGGCGACGCCACGGCCGCACAGGCCTATTTCCAGCAATTGCTGACAATCGCCCCGCACGCGGACGAACCGCGCCGCGCAGCCCTTATCACGGCGAGCGCTGCTGTCAGGGGAAATTAGCGGGCTTTTTCGAAGCTCGCATGATATGAACAAATATCTGAGACTAGACATTAGCGTTATAGAATGCGGCTGAGAGAGCTGTCTGCTGTCACGGCCAGCTAAAAATCGCATTGAGAATTAAGGGTAGGCATCGACCAGAAGTCGACACCCGGGATTGTCTGCACGATTACTCGCTGCACCACCATTTCCTCTTTTCATCACATAGGCCTGAGTACGTGACTATCATTCTTTTTATATGCCTGATTTTGTTCTTGCCGCCGCTGTTTTTACCCTGGGGGAACTGGCTATGGAGATATCTATGGACTGTTGCCATGATTGGTTTTGGTCTGTGGGGTGCGCAAATGTACGACGAGTTTCAACCAGACTATAAAGACGCCGGACCTGGTGAAGGTGTTGGCCTTTTCATTTTTGTGTTTTCCCAATTTTCATGGATTTTAGGTCTGGCGATCAGGCTAATTGCAGTTAAAGTGATGAACCGTCGAGGCAATAAACAATATGGCGATTTAGAACCGTTCAGGATGTGGCGAAAGAGTAATCAACCCTTGCAAGCGCATTGGTTGAGAAAAATCGCCATCGCACTTCCAATAGCTGCTGCTATTACTTTTGTCTTATATACCGGGAGAGGCCCAATTACCCTGCTCGTAATCTCACCTGCGATAATTGGATTTATCATTGGTGTTATTTTCTGTGATGTGCCTGTGACATGGGCGATTTTATCTTCCGTGCCTGGAATTTTGATTGAGCTTGAATGTTCTTGGAACAACCGCTTTTATTTATTGGCAAACTCTTGGTCAAGTATATTCGTGTTCCTTTTGTCCTTCCTTGTGATACTTCTTGTCTCTGCGGGTATAGCGGGTTACCTCCGGCGAGCTCGAAAACTTTATTTTTTTGCGCCAAATTAATAAACACTATTGATGGCCCGCATGTCCCTTTGGGAGGGCTGTCAAACGCCGATAACAAACAGCACGGCAGGTTGGGCTATCGCTTCGTCAGCCCAACATTCAACAGGATATCCCGAATGAGATACCGTAGAGCGAACACCCCCGGCGGCGGCCAAGAGCCGTCATTCGGCTACGCCTCTTGCTTGATATTGCCTTTGTAACTTTTGTATGACAGCATATGAGCTGTTGAGTGCTTAAAACATATAGGCGCAACGGTGACAATTAGCGATTTACCGGATAAACCAGCACAACGGTATAAAAAATGACCCCTACCATCACCGCCGTCACCGGATTCGTTATTTGGTCGCTGTTTCTCCTGCTCCTCATGGAGCTCATGCGCACTAGGCTCGTCCTTACCAAGGCGATTCCCGCAAACGGCTTCAAGCCGGACAACTCAAATCTTTCCCCCTTCATGCAGCGCCTTGCGCGTGCTCACGCCAACTGCGTCGAGGGCTTGCCCATCTTCGGCGGCCTCATGCTCATTGCTGTGGTGACCGGCAGGTCCGCCATTACTGACCCGCTTGCCTACGTTTTTCTCGCTACGCGCATCCTGCAATCGGTCATTCACCTCAGTTCACTATCGGCCCTTGCCGTCACCCTTCGGTTCTCAGCGTTTGCTGTGCAAATGGGCATTGCGGTGTATTGGTCCGTTCGTCTG
This sequence comes from Parundibacterium terreum, assembly GCF_014636315.1. Lineage (GTDB taxonomy): Bacteria > Pseudomonadota > Gammaproteobacteria > Burkholderiales > Burkholderiaceae_D > Undibacterium > Undibacterium terreum. The sequence goes on from NZ_BMED01000001.1 coordinate 1,067,344, forward strand.
GTGGTGGCTTGAAACAAAATAGCTACGCCGTTGGCGACGATCGGCCAGGAGCAGACAGAAGCGGACCGCTAACAAGTTAAAGGATAGATTATCCATGAATCACGCGTTCACCACGTCCGTTCCGCATCTTCAGACGGAACGACTTACGCTTCGTGAGTACCGGCGCGAGGACTTCGACGTATTTGCGGACCATTTGATGAATTCTGAAAGCTCGGCCCACCTGGGCTCGTCTGACCGTCAAACGGCTTGGCGAATCTTCAGTTCACATGCTGGATTATGGCTCATACATGGCGCTGGTTGGTGGGCTGTAGAGAATAGGCAGACTGGCCAACTCGTCGGCAATGTTGGAGCTTTCTTTCGCGAGGATTCAACTGAGATGGAGATGGGCTGGAATACTTATCAACCGTTCTGGGGCCAAGGAATCGCAAACGAAGCAGCGGCGGCAGTCTTGAAATATGCGTTCGAGACTCGACGCGAGCCGAAAGTTCGGGCTCTCATCGCTTCAGCCAATGAATCATCGCTCCGTGTTGCCGAGCGCCTTGGAATGACTTACGAGACAGAAACTGAACTGTACGGCAAAGTAATCGGCAGTTACACGCGTGAGCGCAAGCGTTGAATCCTTAGATATAAAAAACGGAATTGTGCTTCGTTCCGTCCGCTTTAGGGAGGCCACTACCGGACAAGTACAGACGCTCGTGTCAACACAAAGTGCCGGGTATTGGAGTAAATCTACATGATGACTCGTTCAAAATTGTTAGCTCACACCATTCTTGCAATTGCATTGAGCATTGGATGGCTGTGCGGATTCGCCGCGGAACAAATTAAAATTGGAGCAGCGATCAATTTGCGATCGGGGAATTTGATGGCGGAGAAAGTTTTAGAAGAAGCGTATCGAAAAATAGGAATTCAGTTAGTTCTTGAGCGTTTACCGTTCGCTCGTATGACTTACCTTATTGAAGCAGATGAACTAGACGGTATTGCATTTGGTTTGGTAGAGCCAGAAAAATTTGCCAAGAACCTGGTAAAGATTCCGATCGCCGTCTCTTATTCTGACACGGTTGCGTTTTCCACTGACAAAATTTTTGCTGTTGCCGGGTATGAAAGTTTACGGCCTTACTCTATAGGATATATCGCAGGTGTGAAGTCTATAGAGATTCCTACTGCTGGCATGCGCGTTGACCCGGCACCGAATCTTGAGTCTATGTTCAAAAAATTAGCGAGCGGCCGCACTGACATTGCCATAGATAACAGGCAGACTATTTGTGTAGCTAGGAAGCTTGGCCTCAGCAACATCCATATTTTGGAACCTTCGCTATTGAAGATTAGCGCCTATCATTTCATTCAGAAAAAACACCATGAATTGATACCCCGGCTGACAGAAGTCCTAAGTCGAATGGAGAAAGATGGATCTATTCGTCGAATACAGGAGACAACTCTGCGAGATTATGTCGAGAATTGTCCACTAGACAGCAAGTGATTCGAAGATTTTCCGAAACCCTCCGTATGAGATAGAGACGAGGGCAATAAGCACATATCAGTGTCCGCCTTGAAAAAATCTGCACCTCCGCCTTTTGGGCGTAAACAGCCCTAAACCAAAAACCAAATCCCGCCCCCGCATTATCATGCTGAACGGGATTTTTCATGCCCCTTCAAAACTAACGCTTGCCCCTCACCCCGCTCAACAAATAATCCAGCGTCAGCTTGCCGCCGCCATGCGCGATCAGCGGCAGCAGTACGCCTGCCCACAGCAGGTGCGTAGGCCATGCGTCGGGGTAGACAAAGATCTCGATCACGGCGGTCATGCCGAGCAGGGCTGCGGCTGCCGGGCGTGTAAACAAGCCCAGCACCAGCAATAGCGGAAACAAATGTTCTGAGTAGGTTGCCAGTTGCGCGGCCAGTTCGGGCGGGATCAGCGGCAGTGCGTATTCCGAGCGGAACAGTTCATAGGCCAGCGGCTTGATGGTTATGAAGCCTTCTACCTTGGTGCGGCCGGACAGAAAGAAGGTGGCGGCGATGCCGATGCGGGCGACGAGCAGCAAGAGCGTGTCCGGCAGCAGGCTTTGCAGCAACGCCGTGATGCCTTTTCCTTTTGTTTCTGCATTATTGTTGACTGTCTGCGCTGTCGCTTTGGAGGTGGCCGCACGGGCCGTGTAGCTGTGGTTCATGGTTATTTCCTGTCTGACAAAAGTTTGATATTGATAAAGATTTTTTGATCACAATCGCATATGGCCACTTCAGCACCGCCGGCATTCTGGGCGGGAATGGCGCTGTTGCAATGGCGCCATTAAAACGGATTGACGTATCTCCGGTGTGTCAGATTGCCCCCTCTGTGCAATGTTTTGTGTCAGGCAGGCGGCCGGATACACTGGCACACAAATCCCCACAGGTCTTCCGCTATAAAGCAGTCTTTCATAGTCCGAAAGCTCTTTATGTCCTTAGATTTTTTACAAGGGTCCTGCCATTGCGGCGCCGTTCAGTTTTCCGTCTGCACTGCGCTGCAGCCTGCGTCCAGCTGCAATTGCAGCCTGTGCCGGCGCAGGGGTGCGCTGATGTCGCCGCCCTTCCCTGCGCAGGAACTGCTGATCACCCAGGGCAAGGCCGAGCTGGCGCTGTATCAATTTAATACCCATGTAGCAAAACATTATTTTTGCAAGCACTGCGGTGTTTACGCCTTCCACCAGATACGCAACAACCCGCTGCACTGGCGCGTCAACATAGGCTGTCTGCATAGCGTGGATCCCTATGCGCTGGAAGCCGGCGTGGATGAGGCTGAAGAGAGTGCAAGCCTGTCTGAGCAGACCGAGGCCGCGCTATGAACATTCTCTCCTTGCGCAGCCTTGGTCACCGTATTGGCCGCCACTGGTGGCCACGTACGCTGTTTGCGCGGCTGACGCTGATCCTGGTGGCCGGCCTGGTGCTGGCCTATGCGCTGTCTTTCAGTCTGATTGCCTACGAGCGCCGCATGGCAACCACCAACCTGATGCTGGGATACATGGAACAGGATGTGACCAGCGCGGTGGCCCTGCTGGATCATGTTCCGGCCAGCGAGCGTGTGGAATGGCTGCCGCGCCTGGAGCGGCGCAACTACAGTTTTCTGCTGGATAGCGGCCTGCCTGGCGCGCCGCCTGACGCGCGCTTGTCCAGCCTGCTGGCAAAGTCGATAGAGCAATCCATAGGAAAACGCTACCCGCTCACAGCCAATGCGGTGCCCGGCAAGGGTGAGCATATGCAGGTGCATCTGCGCCTGAGCGACGACATGCCGCTGACGGTGGACCTGCGACCTCGGAACCTGCCGATGTCACCTTGGCTGCTGCCGCTATTGCTGCTGCAACTGGCGCTGCTGGCCGCCTTCTCCTGGCTTTGCGTGCGGCTGGCGACACGCCCGCTGGCGCAACTGGCGCATGCGGCCGATGCGCTCGGCCCCGACCTCAACCCCAGCCGCCTGCCGGAAGACGGCCCCGCAGAAGTGGCGCGCGCGGCCAGCGCCTTCAATGCCATGCAGGACCGCATCGCCACTTATATGAAGGAGCGCATGCAGATCCTGGCGGCCATCTCGCACGACCTGCAAACGCCAATCACCCGCATGCGCCTGCGTGCCGACCTGATGGATGACAGCGAAGAGCGCACCACGCTGGCGCGCAACCTGCGCGAGATGGAAGACCTGGTGCGTGAAGGCGTTACCTATGCCCGCACCTTGCACGGTGCGGCCGAGCAGGCTGTGCGGCTGGACCCGGATGCATTATTGGGCAGCCTGATCTATGACTACGTCGATGCAGCAGCGCCGGTAAGCCTGCGCGGCAGCATAGGCAAATCCATGCTGCTGCGCCCGGTGGCGCTGCGCCGCATCCTGACCAACCTGATTGATAACGCGCTGAAGTACGGCGGCAATGCGGAAATTGTTGCGCAAACCCTGGCGGATGGCGGCGTGGCGATTTCAGTGATGGACAACGGCCCCGGCATACCGGAAGAGAAACTGGAAACCGTATTCCAGCCTTTCTACCGGCTGGAAGGATCGCGCAACCGCAGCAGCGGCGGCACCGGGCTGGGTCTGGCCATCGCCCGCCAGCTCGCACAAGCCATCAATGCCGGGCTGGAATTGCGTAATCGCGCCGGCGGCGGGCTGGAAGCGCGCCTTGTCTTGCCGGCATCGATTCCATTGTCCGAATGAAAATTGTACCTCAATGTATCCGGGCCCTGTCCATATACAAAACCACCATGAAATCGCCAAACAAGGACACAAGGCCGATACGCGCGACGGTTTTAATAGCATCCATCGAGACAACAACATGATCTTGATTTCTAGCAGTAAAGAACATTGTTTGTAATTTTTTTAAGGAACATAGCATGAACAAATTGACTCGCTCCCTCACTTCCCTGCCTGTGCTGTTAGTTGCTTTATTGGCTGGCACTGCCGGCGCTCATGGCCTGGCCACCAATGCAGGCGGCACCGTGACCTACGGCAACGCTGCAGCAGAAGGCCAGGCAGCGCGCACCATCGTTGTTACGCCATCCACCAAATACATCAATGTCACCAGCGGCGAAACGGTGGAATTCTCGGTCGAAGGCAAAAGCTTCAACTGGCACTTCGATGCATTCGAAAACCGCGACAGCTTCGGCCTGGACAAGATCGCGCCAGCAGGCACGCATGCCAGCCAGGTGCGCGTTTATGTAGAAGCTAATCCTTTGTATCGCGGCTGATTGCAGCCACGGCCCTCTCACCACAATCTTTTTTTATCATTTTTTAAGCAGCATCAACCACATAGGAAATCATCATGAAAAACACACGCACAGCCCTCGCCGCCACTCTTGCATTGTCCCTGTCCGCACTCGCCTTCGGCGCGCATGCAGCAGACGCACAAAAGGCCGCTACTGAAAAATGCTACGGCGTTTCCAAAGCCGGCATGAACGATTGCGCCGCCGGTGCCGGTTCTTCTTGCGCAGGCACTTCCAAGGTCGATTACCAGGGCGACGCCTGGACGCTGGTACCAAAAGGCACCTGCACCACCATCAAGACGCCAAAGGGCTTTGGTTCGCTGAAGGCAAAATAATCAGCTCTGCCCACTCAGGCTTTTCTTTCGCTTATTCATTTTTTTAATTCAAGGTAGAGACTTCACCATGAAACTCGCTTCAAGCATCACCATCACGCTGGCCGCAGCCGCCGCACTGGCTGTACCTGCACTGTCCTTCGCCGTGCCCAATGTGGTTCCTTACGGCGCCAAGAACGTGATCCTGGTTCACGGCGCTTATGTAGACGGCACCAACTGGCGCGCCATCCATGACCAGCTGTGGCTCAAGGGTTACAAGGTTACCGTGGTTCAGCAGCCCAACACCACACTGGAAGAAGATGTGGCTGTTACCCGCGAAGCCATTGAGGCACAGGATGGCCCTGTGATCCTGGTGGGTCATGACACCGGCGGCGCCGTGATCTCCGTTGCCGGCACCAGCGACAAGGTAAAGGCCCTGGTCTATATCGCGGCGCTGCAGCCGGAAGTGGGCGAAAGCATTGCGCAATTGACGGCAAGCAAACCTGCCGTCAACAACGATGTGCTCACCGATGCAGCCGGCCGCCAGTCGCTGGACCCAGCCAAGTTCCGCGAAGATTTTGGTGCTGATTTGCCGCCTAACCGCACCAACTTCATGTCCATCTCGCAAACGAAGATGACCCCGGCCACGCTGAATGCCAAGCTCACTGCCGCTGCCTGGCATACCAAGCCTAGCTACGCCATCGTCGCAACGGAAGACCGTGCAATCAACCCTGAGTTGCAGCGCTGGATGAGCAAGCGCGCCGGCTCCAAGGTCAGCGAGATCCAGGCCAGCCATTCCGTGCATTTGTCCAAACCGGAAGAAGTAGGCGACTTCATTGCAGAAGCGGCGCTGAACGCCAAGTAATTTTGAAAGTTTTAAAAGTTTTACCAGGGTGCGGCAACCATGAGAAAGCCGCGCCAGTAAATCAAGTAGTACCCAAGTAATCAAGCTGTATCCACCTTAATCATTTTGGAGAAACACCATGAATATCAGCCTCAAATCCCGCGTCAGCATCGCCACTGCAGCAGCCCTGATGGCATTGGCCGCAGCCTCTATCGCCAGCCCAGCAAGCGCTGCCGAGAAAGAACAACCAGGCCGCTGCTACGGCGTCAATAGCTGCAAGGGCAACAGCCTGTGCGCGACAGCCAAGAACGACTGCAAAGGCCTGAACGACTGCAAAGGCCAGGGCGTTGTGTTGAAAACCAAGACAGCTTGCCTGAAAGAAGGCGGTTCCTTGACTGAGCCGAAGTAATCGGTCGCTAGCTACAAGGCCCGGTGCTGTTTGTCCGGGGCCGGGCCTGTAGAACTCATCTCATAGATACCGGTGAAATGCCATTTACGAAATGAGTTTTAATTTTTTCACAAACCATTTTTTAATAACGGATAGCGCGATGTCATCTTCCAGCTCCCTCTTCTCCGGCTACGGCCTCGGCCTGCGCAAGGAACATTACCGTGATTTCCTGGAAACCAAGGTTCCAGTCGATTTTGTGGAAGTCATTTCCGAAAACTTCATGGTAGATGGAGGCCAGCCCCGCCATATCCTGCGCCAGATACGCGAGCGGCATCCTGTGGCGCTGCATGGCGTCTCGATGTCTATCGGTTCTGCCGATGGCCTGAAACCGGAATACCTGCGCCGCCTGAAGGCGCTGGCCGATGAGATAGAACCGCTGTTTGTGTCGGACCACCTGAGCTGGTCGCGTATAGGCAACTTCAATTCACACGATCTGCTGCCGGTTCCTTATACGCAGGAGGCGCTGGACATCGTCTGCGCCAATATCAACATGGCGCAAGACACGCTGGGCCGTCCCATGCTGTTTGAGAACCCATCCAGCTACATCAGCTTTGATGGTGCGATGACGGAGTGGGAGTTCCTGGCTGCCATGTCCAAGCGCACCGGCTGCTCCCTGCTGCTGGATGTGAACAATGTGTTTGTCAGCGCTACCAACCACGGCTTTGATGCGCTGGCCTTCCTAGACGGCATTCCGGCGGAGCGCGTGCGCCAGATCCACCTGGCCGGCCACAGCCAGGGACGGAATCAGAGTCAAAACATGCTGATCGATACGCACGACAGCTCGGTCTGCGAAGACGTGTGGCAGTTGTATGCCAAAGCCATGTCTCTGCTGGGCCCGGTGGCAACGATGATAGAGCGCGATGACGCTATCCCGCCGCTGGCCGATCTGCTGGATGAGCTGGCAATAGCCAGAAGGCTGGGTGCAAGCGCCCGTGCCGATGCCGCAAGCACAGCGATAGCCGTTGCGCGCGAACGCATGAAGGAGGCTGTATGAGCCCAGCCAATACGACGATGGCCCAACTGCAAGCCAACTTCCAAGCCTGGCTGGTGACAGGATCGGAAGAAGCGGCAAACAGCATAGGTTCGCGCGCTACCGCAGGCCTGTCCGTTTATCAAAACAACTACCGCGCCCAGTTGGTAGGCTGCCTGGGAGCGTCTTACCCGCAAGTGCGGCAATGGATAGGCGATGAAGCATTCTTGAGTGCGGCCATTACCCACATAGACAGCCATCCGCCGCACGCATGGACGCTGGATGCGTATGCCACCGGCTTCGACAAGACGCTGGCAGAGATGTTTCCGGACAACCCCGATGTAGATGAGCTGGCCTGGATAGAGTATGCGCTGGCCGAAGCCTTCATCGCCGCCGATGCCGCACCGCTGGCATTGGATGCACTGGGCGAGGTTGACTGGGACAACGCCAGGCTGCATATCACGCCTTCCTTTATGAGCATTGCCGCCACCACCAATGCAGAACGCATCTGGATGGCGCTGTCGCAGGGCAAGGAAGCCGTAGAGAGCGAAATGCTGGTAGAACCCGCCGGTCTGATCGTCTGGAGGCGCGGCTACACGTCTTACCTGAAGCAAGTGGATGCACTGGAGCACGAAGCTTTGTTGCACCTAAAAGAAAACGGCAGTTTTGCCGCGCTGTGCGAGCTGCTGGTAGAACGCCTGGGCGATACCGAAGGCATCAACACTGCCGGCGCCCTGCTCTCCGGCTGGCTTAGCAATGAGCTGATCAGCGACATAGAATGAATTTATCCAGGCCACCTCAAACCGGCATCACCAATATCATACAAAGGAGCAACATCGTGTCAGACAAATTATCCCGCCGCCACTTCCTGCTTTCCAGCGCTGCCGGCATCTCCAGCCTTTCCCTTGCCAGCCTTGGCTCCGCCATCGCGGCGCCAGCCGCTGAACAAGCATCGGCGGCAGTGCGTGGCGGCAAACTTTCCACACTGTCCACCCGCCAGGTCAGCACTGATGACCTGGACATCGGCTACCACGAAGCCGGCCCCGAAAACGGCCGCCCTGTCATCCTGCTGCACGGCTTCCCTTACGACATCCATAGCTATGTGGACGTGGTGTCGCTGCTGACGGCGCAAGGCTACCGCGTGATCGTGCCGCACCTGCGCGGCCACGGCACTACCCGCATTCGCGACAAGAATGCGCTCTCCGGCCAGCAGGCCGCCATCGGCGCAGACGTGATCAGCCTGATGGATGCATTGCACATTCCAGAAGCAGTGCTGGCCGGCTACGACTGGGGCGGCCGTGCTGCCTGCGTGGTGGCGGCACTGCGCCCTACCCGCTGCGTGGGCCTGGTATCGGTCAACAGCTACCTGATTCAGGACATCGCCAAGGCAAGCGCACCGCTGCCGGCGTCCGTAGAACATGGGCTGTGGTACCAGCACTACTTCCAGACCGAACGCGGCCGCGCCGGCCTGCAAGCCAACCGCCGCGACATCGCCCGCATCCTGTGGAAAAATAATTCGCCGACCTGGGCCTTTGATGATGCCACCTTCGAGCGCTCGGCCAAGGCTTTCGACAATCCCGATTACGTCGATGTCGTCATCCACTCCTACCGTCATCGCATGGGCCTGGCCGCCGGCTACCCGGCATATGAAGACATGGAGAAAAAACTCGCCACTGGCCCGGTCATCAGTGTCCCTACCATCACCATAGACGGCGCAGCAGACGGCGTGATCGCCGCCACGGATGGCAAGAGCAGCGCGGCCAAATTCAGCGGCCCGCGCCAGCACCGCCAGATCCCCGCCGTAGGCCACAACCCGCCGCAAGAAGCACCGGCAGCATTTGCCGATGCAGTGATAGAGCTGGTGCGCAATGGAAAATGGCGGACCTGATATGCCCGTAAAGCAGTAGCTCGTGTTCTGTAGGGTGCAATAGCGCAGCGTATTGCACCGCATGGCTGACCAATCTACCCATGCGCGACGATCCCCGCGCATGGCATGCGGCTGTGTTTGCCAAAAATTCGGTGCAATACGTCTGCGGCTATTGACACCCCACATATTGCGGCTCACGACCCTGCAATACCGATTTAAGAAAAACCTCAGAGATGCGGCGAAGGCCATAGAAGCCCGCTGCGCATCTACCCACTTTTTTACATTTATTTATAGGATAAAAATCATGCGTCATATTCAATGCCAATGCGGCCACCTGCAAGGTGTGGTCTCCCCCAATGCCGGCGTCACCCGCCTGCTCTGCCACTGCCAGGATTGCCAGGCCTATGCCCATGCACTGGAGCAGGCCGAGCGCATGCTCAATCCACAGGGCGGCACCGATGTCGTCACCACGCTGCAGCAACACGTCAGCTTCACCAGCGGCGCAGAATCGCTGGCCTGCGTCTCGCTGTCCGACAAGGGCATGCTGCGCTGGTATGCAAGCTGCTGCAATACGCCTATCGCCAACACTGCCCGCGATCCCAAGCTGTCTTTTGTCTCGCTCGTACACAACTGCCTGGACGACCTGGACCATGAATTCAGCCCCAAATACGTTGCCGTGAACACCAAGCATGCCAAGGGCAAGGTCAACGCCAGCGCCATCAGCGGCCTGTTTGCAACCGCCCGCATCATCAGCTCGGTCGTCGGCGCGCAACTCAATGGAAGCTGGAAGAAAAGCCCTTTCTTCCGCCCCGGCACCTTGAAGCCAGTGGCAACACCGCGTGTCCTGCATGCCGCAGAGCGCGAGCAAGCTTATCAGGCCGCAAAGTCCTGAACCTGAACCTGACGCCGTCCGCCGGTGACTGAGCCGCCGGCGCGACAGTAGAACCTAAACTCAAACATCCGAGCAAGTTGCTTATACGACTTTTTCCTTGTTTTTTTTATAATCCGTATTACTATGGATCATGAGGTAGACTATTTATAAGTGCAATTAAGCAATGTTGCTTCTTAGTGATTGGACCATATGACTAATCAGTTTGAAGAGTTTCATTCGACTTACCCCTCTGTGACTGAGCAATTTGCTCAGTTAAGCGCGACACCTCATGCGCCCGCCAAAACACCCTCCAATCGGCTGCAGTACTTAATAGACAACACACCCGCCATCATCTATACCAGTGTGCCGACTGGTGATTTCAAAATGACTTTCGTCAGCAGCAATGCTTATAAGGTACTGGGATACCGTCCGGAGGACATGGTCGCCGATCCCAATTTTTGGTTTAACCACATTCACCCTGATGATGTACCAAAAATATTCTCCAGCCTAGCGATGCTGTTTACGGAGGGGGAAAGGACTTACGAATACCGCTTTCTAAGCCAGTCTGGGGATTATGTGTGGATGCACGATATGCTGCATCTCATCCGGGACGAGCAAGGCAACCCTCTGGAAGTCGTGGGATCACTGACTGACATCACAGAACGCAAGAAAATGGAAGAGGATTTGCATAAAAAAGGGGAAGAGCAGCAGCTATTAATCATGAAACTGCAGGAAGCCCATGAGCAATTGCTGCAATCCGAAAAAATGGCTTCAGTAGGCCAATTAGCGGCGGGCATCGCACACGAGATTAACAATCCAGTTGGATTTGTGAACTCCAACATGGGGTCCTTGCAAACCTATATGCAAACCTTGTTTCAATTGCTGAGCCAGTATGACGAGGTATTCAAGTCTGCCTCTCCGCCACCGGAAATCGTCGCAAAGATGGAGTCCATCAAGAAAAAGGCGGATATCGAGTTTTTGAAGGAAGACGTGGAAGACCTGGTCAGGGAGTCCATGGACGGGTTGAAACGGGTCAAGGATATTGTCCAGTCATTGAAAGATTTTTCCCATGTCGGGGAGACCGACTGGCAAGAGGCGGATATCCATCAAGGATTGGATAGTACGCTGAATATCGTCATGAACGAGATCAAATACAAGGCCAATATCGTCAAGAATTACGGCGCCTTGCCTGCGGTCAAATGCATTATTTCGCAACTGAACCAGGTCTTCATGAATTTGCTCGTCAATGCTTCGCATGCAATAAAGACGACGGGAACAATCCAGATCAGTACGGGGACCAATACCGATAGCAACCAAAGAGAATGGGTATGGATCAAAATCATGGATACAGGTTCCGGGATTCCAGCAGAAAATTTGCATCGCATTTTTGAACCTTTTTTTACAACAAAACCGATAGGAAGCGGCACTGGTCTTGGGCTGTCCTTATCGTATGGAATCATTAAGAAGCATGGTGGCCGCATAGATGTGGTCAGCGAAGTCGGCAGAGGCAGCATATTCACGATTCATCTTCCGGTTCGACAAGACAATTGATGCTGGCACGGATGGACAGATATCTGCAAGAGTCGCCATGGTGCAACGATGGCCGACTCTATAGGAACGGCTATCGACAGTAGCTTTGAAAGAACCGGCGAGCAGCCTGCATTGTATGCGCATGAGCAAATGCTTTGATGCACAAGACATGAATGAGAAAATGATAGAGAAAACTTTGATTGCTGACGAACTGCATACGGCGATAGCGGAAGAGCAATGGGTGCTCTGCTATCAGCCCAAGGCGGAGTTGACGACCGGCAAGGTCGTTGGGATGGAGGCATTGATACGTTGGGCGCACCCATCAAAAGGGTTGATCTCACCTGCCCACTTCATCTCCATTGCCGAAGAAACGGGCCAGATATGTGCGATCGGGGAATGGGTGATAACACAAGCCTGCAGAGACATACTTCAGTGGAGAAGCCACGAAGTTCAGGCTCCCAATGTCGCGATCAATGTGTCCGCAAGGCAGTTTCAGGATGGAGAGTTCTTTGAAAAACTGGTAAGGATTCTCGCAAACCACGATGTTTCTCCAAACCGGATTTCCTTGGAAATAACGGAAAGCATCCTGATGACCAATGACGAATTCATTGGCGATATCCTGAAGAATTTCAAAAAATTAGGGATTACCTTAGCCCTGGACGATTTCGGCACTGGCTATTCGGCACTGAGTTACTTGAAGTATTTCCCCTTTGATTACGTCAAAATAGATCAATCATTTGTCCGAGATATCAACACCAATTCCGGAGACGCCGCCATCGCGAAAGCAGTTATCTCCATGGCCCATAGTCTTGGACTGCGCGTCATCGCTGAAGGGGTCGAAACAGACGCCCAGTGCGAATTCCTGTGCAACCATCTGTGCGATGAAATTCAGGGACATTTTTTCTCGCGCCCGATTTCCGCCGGCGAGATCGAAAACTTTCTAAGGGCCGACACCAGATTGCCGGAACATCTGCTAAGGATGGAAAAGCCGCAGCGTACCCTGCTCATTGTCGATGATGAACCCAATATTCTGGCGTCGATCAGGCGTTTATTGCGACGGGAAGGTTATCAGATCCTGGTCGCCAATAGCGGAATGGAGGGTCTCAGCATCCTGGAGACCAATAGCGTGGATGTCATCATCTCCGACCAGCGCATGCCAAACATGACTGGAGTGGAGTTCCTGCGAAAGGCCAAGTTAAGCCACCCTGATACCGTTCGCATTGTTCTTTCCGGATATACAGAACTACAGTCCATCACCGATGCCATCAACGAAGGCGCAATCTATAAATTTCTGACCAAGCCGTGGGACGATGAGCAGTTACGACTCAATATCCAGGAAGCTTTTCACTACAAGGAAATGGCGGACGAAAATCGCCGGCTCACCTTCCAGATTCAGGCAACCAATACGGAGCTCGCCAAGGCAAACCGCCAGTTGGCAGATATAGTTGAGCAAAAACAGCAACAGATCAAACGGGATGAAATCAGCCTGGAGATAGTGCGGGAGGTGCTGCAGTATATTCCCTTGGCTCTCATCGCCATTGATGACGACAATATGATCGCCTTTGTCAACTCAGCGGCAGAAAAAATATTTCAATCGGCGCAACCTATCCTTGGCACAGATATCAGTCATTTCGATTCAACAATCGGCACGTCGGTAACAGAGTTTGTTGAAGGAGAAATTTTCCCTCTCAGGCTGGGGAATCAAGCTTTTTCAGTGAGTTGGAGAAATATGGGAGCGGGATCCAGGTCACGCGGAAAATTGCTGACTTTTACTCCATCGGCGGCATCATGAGTATCAAGCAGATTAGCCTGGAGGAAGCCGAGGCCGGCATGCAAATTGCGGTTGACTTGAAAGATAGCAATGGCACGGTGCTAATGCCTACCGGCACAAGCCTGACTGCCACATCGATCAAATCTTTGACCCGTCGTGGCGTTGAAAGCGTAAGTATTATCGCTAACGATGCTCCTTCCATAGACCAGCGGCTTGAAAATGAACGTTTGAAAAAACGTCTTGGTAAATTATTTCGTAAATCTGCCACCGGGAAACTGGATCGCCAGTTAATGGACTCTGTGTCCTTGTATCGCATCGGCAAGAAATATGATGAATAATCCTGATGCTGAAATTATCCGAAAGATCAGCAACCTCCCCTCTCTGTCGGCGGTAGTAACCGAACTGCTAACGACCATTGAAAATGAGGAGGTTGATTTCGACATCATCGCAAAAAAAATATCGCATGACCAGGCGCTCACTGCGAAAACTTTGCGGTTAGCGAATTCTTCCTTTTATGGGATGCAGCACAAAATAAATAGCATACAAGAAGCAATAGCGATACTTGGGTTCCGCAGTGTGAAGACGCTCATTACCACGACTGCAATCACCGGAAGCTTTGCGAAGCCCGGCAATAGCCAGCTTAATTTCAATTCTTTCTGGCGCCACTCAATCGCAACAGCCGTTTGCGCCAAACAACTTGCTACCCTTGTGAAAGCAAACCAGGACTATGCATTTACGGCAGGCTTACTGCATGACATCGGAAAACTAGTTCTGGCAACACAATTTTCCGAGCAGTATGAGCAGGTCATGCAGCTACGCATAGAGCGAGATTGCTACATTGAGGAAGCCGAAAGCGAAATCATGTCCACAGACCATTCGGATGTGGGAAGAATACTGACCGAACATTGGAAATTTCCCGAAGACATGCAGCAAGCGGTCGCCAATCATCACAATCAGGACCAGAGCGCAGAGACGATGCTAACCTCGATTGTCCATATCGCCGATATTATTGCCCACGCGCTGGATCTTTCAGGAGATGAAGAGGAATTAGTCCCTGTCATCGGTGTGAGTGCCTGGGAAAAATTGAACCTTACCGACGAGACACTTACCCACGTATTTAAAAACACCGAAAAACAATTCGAAGAATTTTGTCAGATTCTCATTGGCTAGATCAATTATGAAAACACCCAACATGACTGATGACAATAGCGATTTTTCGAAACCGAGGCTTGGAGAAAGACCGGCTCTTGCCACGGCGGGCGAATCTCAAACCGGATTGCTGCCGGAAGATGTGCCTGATCCCGCTGCCTTGAATTTGATGGGTTTTGAATTATCGCAATTTCTAGACAGCAATCCGGTACCGACCTTCGTCATCAACAAGGATCACGTCATCACGCACTGGAACAAGGCCTGCGAGCACATGCTCGGCTACTCATCAGCGTCCATGGTGCAGACGAAGAAGCAGTGGGTACCCTTTTATCGACATAGTCGTCCGGTCTTGGCCGATCTCATTATCGGGGCAAAAGACGAAAGCCATATCAAGGAGTTTTACGGAGAAAAATTTAAAGAATCCCAATTTATCAGGGGGGCTTATGAGGCAGATGATTTTTTTCCCAACCTTGGTCAAAGTGGTTTGTGGATACATTTTACCGCTGCCCCGCTCTATAGCAGCCAGGGTGAAATTGTAGGGGCAATAGAAAGCCTGGAAGATATTACCGAAAGACGTGAAGCGGAAGATGCGCTTAAAAAAGCGTTTGACACCCTGGAAGGACTGGTAAAGAGACGGACGATGCAACTTGCAGACGCCAATAATAAACTGGAGGCGGACATCCGGCAGAGGGAAACCGTTGAGCTTGAACTGATCCGCCGCAATAGTGAACTCACTGAACTGAATGTGCAGTTGGGAAAGGCGCAAGAACAGTTAGTCCAGTCCGAAAAATTAGCCTCCATTGGGCAACTGGCCGCTGGCGTCGCGCATGAGATCAACAATCCTATCGGTTATATTTTTTCAAATTTCGGCACCCTGGAAAATTATCTGGGCCAGTTGTTCAAGATACTGAATTCCTATGAGGAGGCCGAACAGCATATTCACTCAACCGCCGTCGCGGATGATTTGAAGCTCATCAGGGAAGAGATAGAGCTGGATTTTTTAAAGGAAGACATTCCGGTACTGATGCAAGAATCCAAAGAGGGTATTGCTAGAGTGCGCAAGATTGTGCAAGACCTCAAGGATTTTTCACGGGTTGAGAATAGCCAGGACTGGCAGTGGGCGAATCTTCATCAGGGAATCGATTCGACACTGAATATTGTCAATAACGAGATCAAATACAAGGCCGATGTAGTCAAGGAGTATGGAAATATTCCTGAAATAGAGTGTTTGCCGTCGCAGCTAAACCAGGTCATTATGAACCTGGTCGTGAATGCTTCTCACGCTATTGAAAAGGACCGGGGAACAATTACGATCCGCACCTGGGCTGCCGCTGACACTGTGAACTTGGAAATCACCGATAACGGTTCCGGCATTCCCAAGGAAGTGGTCTCGCGTATTTTCGACCCCTTCTTTACGACCAAGCCTATAGGAAAAGGAACAGGGCTAGGACTGTCACTTTCTTATGGGATCATTCAAAAACATGATGGCCAGATTCGGGTAAGCAGCGAACCAGGGAAAGGCACGACGTTTGCCATTGTGCTCCCAATAAAACATACTTTTCCTGACACCTCGATGCCGGGAAGCGAAAGCGCGAACGAATGAACGACGATACCGAAGCTGAGAAGCTTGGCAGAATACTGTGTGTGGATGATGAGCCTAATATTTTGTCATCCCTCCGGCGCCTGTTTCGCGCTAAAGGATATACGGTATTGACAGCGCCGGGTGGGCAAGAAGGATTAAGCTTGCTTGAAAGCGAAGAGGTGGACGTCATCATTTCGGATATGCGTATGCCGGTGATGGATGGCGCGGTATTTTTAGAGCATGTTCGTGCGCGCTGGCCGGACACTATTCGCCTTTTACTGACTGGATATGCGGATATACAGTCTATTATCGAAGCGATCAACCGAGGCGAGATCTATCGCTATATTACCAAACCATGGGATGACAATGACATTGTCCTGATAGTCCGGCAAGCGCTGGAACGCAGGCATTTGGAGGCTGAGAAGCGCCGCCTGGAGGCACTTACTCAAAGCCAGAATGAAGAACTGAAGGCGCTGAACGCCAGCCTGGAGGAAAAAGTCCTTGCGCGGACGAAGGACCTTCACATTGCCAACGAAAAATTAAAGAATAACTTTCTAACGTCAATCAAGGTGTTTTCCAACGTCATAGAAATGCGCGGAGGAAAACTCGCCGGCCATTCGCGAAGAGTCGCCGATCTGGCCCGAAAAATAGCGGCAAGAATGGGCCTGGATGCGCGCGAGGCGCAAGAAATATTTATTGCAGGGCTTTTGGCCGATATAGGAAAAATCGGTTTCTCGGATGATTTACTGGCGCTACCCGTCAACTTGATGAATGGCGATCAACTAGGTCAGTTTCATAAGCATACGATACGTGCAGAACAGTTGCTGATGCCGCTTGAAGACTTGCAGATCACTGCCAGGATACTTCGCTCGCAGCACGAAAAATATGACGGCAGCGGTTTCCCGGATGGCTTGAAAGCAGACCAGATTCCACTTGGCGCACGTATCCTGGCAATTGCCAGCGACTATGACAATTTGCAGCTAGGCGTACTGACGCAGCGCCGGGTACAGGCAGAAGAGGCACAGAAATTAATCATGAGGGGTGCCGGCAATCGCTACGATGATGAAGTCGTTGCGGCCTTCAAGTATGTGGTGATGGGCATTGAAGAGGAAGAAGTCTTTGACGACGTGGAAATGGTACCTGGTGAATTGCAGCCCGGGATGGTATTGTCCCGTGACCTGCTGACGCATGAATGCGTGCTATTGCTCCCTGCCGAATATGCATTAAGCGAGCGCATGATCGAGAAATTGGTCCAATATGATACTGCGCATGGTAGTCAGCTCACAGTTCGGATACGCAGGAGACGATGATGCGACGTATATTATTACTCGATGACGAACAGAATATTTTAAATGCCTTGCAGCGCAGCTTGAGGCAAGTGGCAAAAAAACTGGAGCTGGAAATAGAATTGTTCACAGCGCCGCACGCGGCTATTCAACGCCTGGGCGAGGCCGAGTTTGATTTTGTTATTTCTGATTATCATATGCCCGCGATGGACGGGGTGGACTTCCTGAGAGTTGCCAAGGAAATCCAGCCCGACATGGTGCGGCTTATGCTAAGTGCATCCGCCGACTTCAACACGATCATGGGCGCAGTCAACGACGCGGAAGTGTTCAAATACATTATCAAACCTTGGGCCACGCCTGAACTGGAAACCGTGGTCCACGCGGCAATTGCCCGCCATGATGAATTAGCGGAGGAACGCAAGCTGGCGAATGACCAGCGGACGATACGGGATGCCTTAACACCAGAAGAAATGGAAGCAAAAAAACTGGAAGCCTTGGAGCCTGGGATCACCAAGGTTAACTGGGGGCCAGGTGGTTCGATAATGTTAGATGACTTCGATAAGTAAGACCGCGTCATTTCGGCAATATCACCGATCCAGCCGACGGCAGCTACGCAATTCCCAGGTCCGATGCTGTGAGACGGGCAATACAACCGGCATCCGTATCCAGTAGAGCCACGGCACTGGTAACGACGTGCTGCGCGCAACACGCAGTGCCATCGAGCACCCGCAATGGCAACTCACGGCCTCGCCCATCGCACGAAATTGTAATTGCCTTTTTACTAACCCCATGGCAGGATATGGCTAAACCAAATTTGCCCCATCCATAATCCGCTCCACGCATTCCATAATAGCCAAAAGCTGCCATTCGATGCGCCAGGCAGATGCTCCTGAAGACCGAACATGACCACAAATCAATTAGCCAGTTTCCGGCAAGCGAATTCTGATGACATCCCGGCGATGTCAAAGATCCGCCTGGCCGTCCGCGAGAATGCCCTTTCCGACCCCAGCCGGATTACACAGCAAATGTACGAGGATTATCTCGAACTGCTGGGCCGCGGCTGGGTCGCAGAGGTTGACGGGACCATCGCCGGATTCTGCTACGCCAACAAGACAAACTCTTCCATCTGGGCGTTGTTCATATCCCAGGAATATGAAGGACAAGGGCTGGCCAGGCAATTGCTCAACATGGCAACAGCATGGCTGTTTGAGCAAGGCCAGGAGTTTGTCCGTCTAAGCACTGGGACAGAAACAAGGGCAGACCGATTCTATGCCTTGCAAGGATGGACCCGCGAACGGGTTGAGGGGAACGAAGCGTTTTATGTGCTGGCGAGATCGAGCGTCGCAAGCGAGGTAGCGCCTTAATTTTGTAGGGTGCAATAGCGCAGCGTATTGCACCGCTTGCTGGTGGATGATCCATCCATTGTGAGGGAGAAGCGGTAATGATGAGGTTGTTATTTCTTGCAGGCTTGATGCTGACGGCTACAGCCCATGGCGCCGCGCCAACGCCACGCCCGGTAGATCCTTCTTTCGACCGTTATGCGTCGCCCGCTCGCATAGTGAACCTGCCAAACGGGCGAACCCTGAACCTGGATTGCCGCGGCAGCGGCGCGCCCACCGTACTATTGTTTGCCGGTCTTAACGCCTGGTCCGAAGTGTGGCTCAAGGTGCATGACAAACTGGCGGAACATCATCGTGTTTGCGCGTTTGATCCGGCTGGCTTTGGTTTTAGCGGCCCCAGCCCCGAGCCACAGGACGCGGCGCACATCGTTGCCGATGTCGAGGCAGCGCTTAAAACGGCCGGCATCGCAGGCCCCTACATCGTGGTAGGCCATTCCGCAGGCGGCTTGCAGGCAGTGAGCTTTGCCGACCGCCACCAGCGAGAGACCGCAGGGATGGTGCTGGTTGATCCCAGCTATCCCGGCTTGTTTGCCGACTTTGAGCGGATCGCGCCGAACTTATCACGCTTCTTTTACGGCGGGAATGACCGCAAGAAGGCAGCCTACCAGCACTGCGCGGAAACGCTCGCCACAGGACCAATCTCCCCCACCGCAACAGACGCGAGCACCTGCCTCATCTATCGCCAGGAATATTCAGAAAAACTGCGCACAGCACTCGCCGCGATTGAAACTCCGGCACGCCTGAGCACAAAAACCTCACAGATTGATGGTTTCGCTGCAGCATCCAGGGATACGGTGAACCCAAACCGCAATTACGCAGCCATGCCGTTGATTGTACTAACGCGAGGCAACTTGGGCACGCCCCCCGGCCCACCGCCGCCGGGCATGCCTGCAGAAGCCACCACCGAAGGCCCGGCCAGCGACCGGGCATGGGCCGCTGGCCATGAAGCCCTGGTCAAGCTCAGCACACACGGCGAACATAGGATCGTGGTGGATAGTGGACACATGATCCAGTTTGAAAAACCCGAAGCAGTCATCGACGCCATCAATGCAGTGGCGGCAGAGGCCTTGCGTTGAACTAATCTTTCTGGAGCTTGTTATGCCGGCGAATAAGACAGTCCCTGCGTCCTTAAAGTTAAGACTCGCAGCCAGCATCCTGGCCGCAGCCGCCTTGCTTGCAGCCGGCCCGTCTGCCATGGCGCAAGCGACATCCAGGCCATGTGACGCTGACGGCATCAAAGACGAGCAGCCCGGCCCTGCCTGCCTTCTTTCGCACGAAAACATCGGCAAGCTCAACGCAGACTCCGTGTACTGGAGCCTGTATAGCTATCCCAGCATAGAAGCGGCACAGCGGGACAAAACCGGCAACAGTCCAGTGATCAAGGCATTTGGAAGCATATGGCTGTTTACCGTGGGGCCTTTAAGCTCAAGGCCACAAAATGGGCAGCATATAGCGGACGTCGGGCCTATTTCAGTCGACAAAAACACCTCGTACGATGCAGAATTTCTCAAATCGACATTCAGCCCAGGCATGAGCGCGCCAATCCACGTCCATTCCGGCCCCGAAGCATTCTACTCTGTGAGCGGAGACACCTGCCTGGAAACGCCGGATGGCGTACAACTGGGGCGTGGCGCGGGAAACAGCCTGGTAGTGCGCGGCGGCCCGCCCATGCTCTTGATGGCATTGGGGCAGGAAGCACGAAAAGGATTCGCGCTCATCCTGCATGACGCTAGCCTTCCGCCTACCACGCTGGTGCACAACTGGGTGCCCAAGGGATTATGCAAGCCGGGTATACAATAGATTTCAATTAGGCAGCGTCTGCAGGTGTTGGGCTGGCATTTGCTGGCCTTTGCGCTGGCCGACACGCCCATAGCAAACAGCCGGCAACAGGCTAAGGTGTTTGAGGTGTTTTGTATGAGTTCAACTACTTAGGAGGGAGAAATCATGATCAAGAGCCAGATTGTCCGTCATTGGATACCTACCGTTTTTTGCGCATTGGTTGTCTATCAGTACGTGGGCGGAGGCTCCGGCTCCACCGACAACTGGCGATACATTTCCATCTGGCTGACGATGTGTTTCTTCTTTGTCGGGGCCGTCACCTACTCCATGCAAAAGAAAATTCAAAACCTGGAAGCTGAGCTGCAGCAGCTTCGCGAGCCCAAAAAAGAGGCGATCGAGAACGCTTAGATCGATATGGGCCAAAGCATTGTCTAAAAAAACCGAGGAATCCCCCAAAGCGCTCACTTTTCCGCTCCATTGAACATCGCTTTGAAA
Source organism: Parundibacterium terreum (assembly GCF_014636315.1). Classification (GTDB taxonomy): domain Bacteria; phylum Pseudomonadota; class Gammaproteobacteria; order Burkholderiales; family Burkholderiaceae_D; genus Undibacterium; species Undibacterium terreum. The sequence goes on from NZ_BMED01000001.1 coordinate 1,088,360, forward strand.
TGCACTCAAGAGTGTGCGACACTCCGCTCGCTGGCTAATCATTAAGCAGGCAGCCTGAGCGTGGCTCTTGCGCCCTTCCGGTAGCCACACGCCCAGCCTTACCTACAATTTAGTGGTACGTATGAAAATCCATTTCATGCCTAGTACATCAGGCATAAAACAGAAAAATTTACCGAATTTGCGACTGGCATTGATGAATCATCTTCCGCAAAAAAATCCGAAATGTTGACGCTTATTATAGGAATCCTGGTTTTATCATTAACGATAGCCTTGTGGAAGGGAACAACCGGTTACTTTCGATTTGCTGAGTTGTGCCGTTTGGTGGCTATCGCTGAAGATGCGATGTCGGAACTGAACTCTACAAAAGGGATGGATGGAAATTCTGCAAACCCTTTTGAAAGAACACAACTCAAGCGAATCCGGACTAATTTTTTTGTGGGATATGGCGACCCAGAAATAGAGCGACTGGCAGCACAGGTCAGGCGAGATTTTATTGCACAACTATGCGCGATTGGCGTGATATGGTTAATAATGTTATCGGCGATAGTTCTGCCCAGGCTATAAAGCGACATCATTAAACACCCCTCCTGCTTTGGAGTAGTAGCAGCCAGCCAGGAGCAGGCATTTCAGAATAGAAGAATTCGTAGGTTAAATGGACACATCCTCATACAGTCAGTTTTTACAAGCCAAAGAAACAGGAAGGAAGGCAGAAGCCACATCTGCACTGAATGTTTTCATTTCTTCATTTTCGTCTCTCCAGGAAAGAGAAGAATGGGCAAGGGATTATCTTGAAAACGAATATTCCGGCCACAAGGTACGACATGAAATTTACCAGGAAATCATATTTCCAGTATTGGTTGAAGGCTATCGCAACTCAAATGCATGGTGTATCAAATGGCTAGCGCGGACTATGCAGAATCTCTATCAATCCAAGATGTTGTGGGAACAAGTGGATGGAAAAACCGAACTTCAATTATTGGAGCTGTTGTATTCGTTGTGTCCGGAATCCGATGAAACAAGAATGGATTTACTTCAACGGAAAATCAATTGGTTCCGATTTAGCGAGCATGAATGGCCGGCAGGAATTCTCTATGGAATGCACGGAGCAAGCGACGAACAATGCAACAAAATTTTGAAGGAAGTAGCCCAAGCCCACAGGCTGGACAAAGAAGGACATTACCTTCAGTACCTCAATCAATTTGAAGAAAAAGTACGCGAGTACCTCAAGCGCTTATCAGAAAAATGAGGCGCGCACCTTTGAATATCCACCTTCAAGAAAATCGAATGACCGCTTATGAATCGCTTTCTCGTCTCGTTGCCGGTGTACGCCAGCTCGAAGGTGTACAAGACGGACTTTCATTCGTAGGCGGGTTTGGGCCGGAGGACGATGCACTAGGATTCCGCTTGCAAATTTGTCCGCGTTTTCTTTTTTCTTTCTCGACCCACGCGGGCCACTTGCCTCGCGATAGTTTCGATATGCAGATCTCAATCGCCGATGATACTTTGGAAAACGGCGAGATATGCTACCAAAATGATGCTGCGCTTTGCGATGCCATCGCCGTCGTTAAATCGTATATCGAAGGCACTTGCAAATGAAATTCTGGCTCCACATTCAGAATCCCCTTTTTGCGACTGGCTTATGGGCGTTTCAGTTGCAGGCTACCGATGCAACTAAGCTTCCCAACTGATGTTTCTTTGCCAACTTTTGTGTGGCAGGATACGTCATTCGCTACTCAAAATCGCCCTCTCAAATGAACCCACAACGTCCTGCCTACGCATCGGCCACTTGCGAAATTCATCGTAACGTAGGCCCGCGAGGTATACATGGGTGCGTTACCCTCGCATTCGAGCGCGCTGGCGAATATCACTTCACCTCTCTTGTCACATGGCCGGAGGGAGAAAACTATAATTCTGCGGTAGACCACGCGGTCCAAGAAACCATAAGCCAGCTAAAACTTGACCATGCATTTGCGTGCAGTCTGATTGACATCAAGTGGCATTCGATAGATTCATGCCAATCCGGTTTTACCTTTGCATCGCGGCAAGCAACACGCGCTTCGCTGGAATCAATCCACATGTCACTACATTCGGAATAGTCAAATGCTGCGAATTGAATTTGAGGAACCCCATGAGTCAGTCTGTAAATGCTGCCAAAATACCATCACCAGACTGACGCGATTTGTATACCAGGATGACGATGCTTTTGCAGTCTATTTTGCACAATTTACGCGCGGCCATGACGACAAGCATCTCCGCGGCATCATCAGCTTGGGCGAATGGGGCAACGACGAGGTCGGCCCTGAAGCCAGAGTGGCCTTCCCAGTCCGGATTTGGCTGAATGGCGACAACTTCCAAGTCGGCATGGTTGATGCAGCGGATTCTCCCTGGAGTCATGAGACTTTCCTTGGACGAATACTCGACCGAAAAGAGGCGCTTGCCCATGAATGGATCAATGACGTGTTTCACATCACTGACCATATGGTGATGGATGATAAGGAAATCGTGGCCTTCTTCGCTTAGGCAAGGAAGCCGAGGTCGGCCAGCAGCGGCCGGTCGAAGCTAGTTTCAACATTACCGCTCCCCAGATCCCTTGCCCTTTTTACCGATATCGACAACCCAAAAATGACCTACGCACAGGTTGTGAATTTTTTGAATAAGCCACCATCGCTGGCTGGACGCGTCGTTCGAGCATACGTCGCACAATACAGCTTCGTCGCCCTTCTTCTTGACACCGATGAAGTGATTGCCTTTGCCACGAGCGAAGTGTGCGTGGGAAAGTGGTTCGAGGTTTTTCCTATCAGCCTGTATCAGCTTCCGCCGGACTACGAGTTTGAATGGATTGAACTCGACGAACCGCTTGCGGTAGCAAGCACCGTGCAGATTTGGCGCGAAGAGTGGCAAGAGGCAGTCGAAAATCATGGCCAACTTTTAGGCTCCGGCCCTAATTCCCTACAATGTTCTGCAGCATTGGGTGAAGCGCCAAAAACAGCCGGCATGGTCGTAAAAGTCAACGCCGGCATGCAATGGATCGGGCCCGACGGGCGTAGCTTGCTAATATGCAGCTCAGAGGCAAGCCCTTTCAAAATAAATTCGGCGACTGACATACAAGGTATTCAGGAGATCATGAAACATCATACTTTCCAATGAATTGGAACATTCTAAAAAAATGATGGCGACCATTCCCAAAAATTTTTACCCAATACTTATCTCTTTATTTTCGATATGAACACAGAAAACAAAGCGCTTCGCTCTAAGCCCAATAGCAAACATGACTAACAACACCTATTCATTAAAAAGGGAATTGCCTGCTGCAACCCTGGTAGAGATAGAGCGGCTACAAATGGACGACTACGTCATTCACAAAGAGTGAGCGAATGGAATCGAGATGCGGAAAGGCAAACCTTTTCGGCCATGGCTGCTTGGCTTGCATGTGGCCTTTCCTTTTTTACTGTTTCCTGGTTTTATGCGCAGCGTCGTTGACAATCTCTTTGGATATAAGCACCGGGTTCTCGTAAGCCTCGATTTAAATGAACCCAAAATCCACTTGGTCTAGCCGGGTGGATTTTTATCTTGTTGATCTACAGCGCGTGATTCCAGTCATGCAGGGTGCAATAGCGCAGAGTATTGCACCCCATTTGTTGTGAGCTCCATCCGCTATCGGCAGCACTGGCGGATGACGATGTTAATCGCCAATAAGATGGAGACGTGATTGTTGGAAACTGATGAATGGCTTTAATTCTAACTTCACAGCGACAGAGCAATGCACTTGAGCTACTAAGGCTTACCGCCTCAAAGTAGCATCTCATTTAGACAGAGGTTAAACAAAAAATGCATCGAAACGCACTTTTATTCCAATTTCTATTGATGTCTGTAACTCCACTCCACGCTATAGCTTCTGACGACTGGCGTGAAATTAAAACCGGCGAGACGTCTTTGATGTACTCGAAAAATGCCGTGGCCGTTCGGGGCTCTTGGGTGAGTGCCGGTGCTTATCCCGCGCCTCGTGCCGGAAAAATTAACGCTGTGCACATCCAATGTAAGCGGGAGACAATGCATTGCACAGAATCGTTTGCAGATGTCACACAGTTGCGCAAGAGCGAACCAGCCGCATCGCCCTACCTGTCGGTATACTCATTTGTCTATGAGATCCGCGCATGGGAGCCGAAATCTCTTTCTGCCGTCAGGATCAATCCAAATGGCGAAAACGTAAATGAGACGTTGAAGATTGATATGGGCCAAGGCATCATCCAGAAAACCTGGAAAGATAAACCCAAAAGCGACGGTTATTTTCAGCCCAATGAACAGCTCTTTGAAATGCGCACAAAGAATGTGTATGAAACACCGTTTGCAGATTAGCCCCCATTCATTGCAACTCACTACGCTATTGCACCCTACCCACTCCGCCTTTTTTAGCTATGCATATCTACGCACCATGCATAAATCTATTTTGCTTTTTTGTATCGTTCTATCCATTAGCAAGCTCGCGTGGTCACAAGCGAAAGTGGACTGTGATGCGGAACAGGTTTGGCATCAATTTGAATCCATGCTTGAGAATGACAAGGCTATACGCTTTCGTTTCAACGGGCTATTGGACAAGAACCGATTCAGTCCAGGATCAATCAGCGAGAACGAGATGGATGCCGCCAAGCGCGAACTCGCTGCCATCGACCAAGCTAACCAACTGAATTTGGACGATATCGTTACGAGATGCGGTTGGCCAAACGAAAAGGCACATGGGGCACTCGCTGTTATTGCCGCGTTTGCGATTGTTCAGCACGGCAACCGGGAATACCGTTTGAAGTATTTTCAGAATCTGAAGATCTCATACGAATCTGGAGACCTGAAGGCGCATTCTTTTGCAACTCTGCTTGATCGCATGCTGCGGGATCTAGGTCTTCCGCAGAAATACGGTACGCAAATGGACTATCAAAAATCGGGGATAGCCGTATTCGGTGAAGTTGAAGATCCAGAGCATCTCAATGCCCGGCGTGAACAGATGGGATTAAGTCCTATCCATGAATTTTCAGAAAAATATCCCGTTAGCCCAAGTCTCCAGCACACGACAGATAGATTGCAATAGCAAAGCGAATCGCATTGATTTTTGCAAAATGCTTGGCCAGCCTGACTAAATTCACAGATAAATTAGCAACATAAAATTAATCGAGCATCTGAATACGCTACGTGCAATAATCCATGTACCATCCACATGGATGGTGAACAGATGGTATTGGAGTAAAAAATGAGTCGCAAAACGGAACTATTTTCGCAAATGCGAGAGATGCTGAAGAAGTTGCCAAATTTACCTTTGCAGTCGGCATTGCCCAATTCGACGCTATCTGGCTTCCGGAGTCTGGGTACCAACCCGCTTAATCTGGTGGGTACGCAACCTGCATTCGTCAAAGATTTGCTGGAGCAGCTTGGGGTTCAGGCAAAAGACAATGCCAGGGACTTCCCTCACCATGAACAGCCGGACGGCATCAACGTTCCTGAAGACGCCACGCAGTTTATAGACAAAGTATTCACCAACAAGGCTGGAACCCGGACGTATAAATTATTCATACCGGATGGATATCAAGGGCAGCCATTACCCTTGATCGTGATGCTGCACGGCTGCACCCAGGATTCCAAGGACTTTGCAGCCGGCACCGGGATGAATCAGTTGGCAAACGAAAAAAACTGTTTTGTCGCGTATCCACAGCAAACTCAGGCGCATAACTCTTCCAAGTGCTGGAACTGGTTCAAAGCAGTTGATCAGCAGCGTGATCAGGGCGAGCCATCCATCATTGCCGGCATCACTCGACAAATTATCCGCGAATACCGGATTGACACTGACAAGGTCTATGTGGCGGGCCTCTCCGCAGGCGGCGCCATGGCGGCGATTCTGGGAAATTTATATCCTGACCTGTATGCAGGGGTCGGCGTCCATTCTGGATTGCCGTATGGAGCGGCTACTGACTTGCCCTCAGCGCTAGCTGCCATGAAGAACGGCATGACTTCGGCCGCCCCTCGCGTTAGTACTTCGTTCAAGTCCATCCCGATTATCGTTTTTCATGGGGATAAGGATACGACCGTCAACCCCAAGAACGGCGATCATATTGTTCAACAATATATGCGTGGAGCGAAGAGCGCCGATAACGCGAGCGGATTTTCCGACGCTATACAAATGGATGGTGCGGTCCCGGGCGGACGCTCCTACACACTCACCTCCCACCGGGATGGCAGCGGTAAGCCCGTCGCAGAACATTGGTCCGTTCACGGCGCAGGCCACGCCTGGGCGGGCGGCACCAGGATGGGTAGCTACACAGATCCGGAAGGCCCCAATGCATCGCATGAAATGCTGCGCTTTTTCCTGACCGATAGAAAATGATCTGCAATTAATTGAAATTTTTTTCAACGGTGTGCGAGCTCATACCGTCTGGCCATCGCCAGCAGTCGCTTAGGGTGCAATAGCAGAGCGTATTGCACCGCTTGGATCGTCAATTTATTCGGGTCAGACTATCACCGCACCAGGCATCCTGGTAGCACGTAATTCGGTGCAATACGCTGCGCTATTGCACCCTACTTATTACGGCTTATAGTCTTGATCTGCAACGCCGTAACGAGCGCATTATTCACGGCCGGTAGAGGCAAGCGGTAGAATGGGCACCGGGCGCCGCTGGTAAAGATCAACACTACTGACAGAAACTGACATTCACCTTCCCTACACTGGAGTTCCTTTTTCTTGAAACGGAACCCAGTATGAAATTTGCCTCCATTCGCCTTGTTACCGAACAGTTTGAAACCCTTCTCGCTTTCTACCAGCACTTATCCGGAATAGAACCCGCCAGGCTTGCCGATGGCTTTGCCGAAGTGCGCTTTGAAGGCGCAACACTCGCTATCTCTTCGCAGCAGTTGGTCGCGCGCTTTAACGCCGGAGCGGCAATTGCGGCTGCCAACCGGTCTGCCATCCTGGAGTTTGAAGTGATGGAAGTGGAAGCTGTGAGCAATAGCCTGCTACAGATAAATGCGGAAGTGCTGATGCCAGTAACGCGTATGCCCTGGGGTAATCTGTCGTTGCTGGTGCGCGACCCCGATGGCAATGTGGCCAACGTTTTCTCAAGACCTGTTGTGCCTTGATCGTAGGCTGCATACTCTTAGCTTAGCATTCGCCTTGTTGTTCGCCATTGCCGTGGCGAATAGCGCCCTGCTGCAGCCAGATCAACCACGCGTCAATACACAAAGGGGATCAATCGCCTGGTCTTGCGCATGTAGTCTGCATAGGCCATTCCCAGCCCTTCTGACAAGGCCGCCTCTTCAATGTAGATGCGATATCGCAAAACAAGAAAGATCGGTGTCATCAGCGTCAACAGCGCCAGGATATTGCCCGAGCAAATGCCTATGCCAAGAAACTGCAGCATCAGCCCTGTGTACGATGGATGGCGAATGTAGCGATACGGCCCGGTGTCAACCACGGTGTGCCCAGCCGCAATCGCAACGTCCACCGTAAAGAAGCGCCCCAGGTGGATGATGGAGGCCCAGCGCACTATCAAGCCAAGCAAAAACAGGCACACGCCCAGCGCCGCCATTTGCTCCAGCACTTCCGACTGGGCTTGGGGAACATGCAGCCTCACAAACCGGGCCAGGCCCAGGCTCAGCACGAATACGCTCATCAGCAAATACAATGAACCCCGGTCCTTCTTCCCGGAATACTTGCCAGAGAATTTGAGGCGCACCACAAAAAATTCGGACAGGCAGTAAATAGCCAAGAGCGCCGGTGCAAAGTAGAGCTTGAAGTCCATGGGAATATGTCCTGTAGGAAGGTGGGCAGGGGCAACCAGTGGACAGTATCCAGCACAAGCATTTCCTTGTATTGAACGACTTCGACACGCAAAACCGCCCCAATTGTGCGTTGAGAATGGGGTAAAATGCCCCGATGCGCTCCTCTCAACCAGCGAGTTTGAACCTCCACCATGCCGGCGGCACCCATGCTGCCGTGCACGCGCCGCGGCTTTCTCTGGGGTCTTGCATCCGCGCCTACATCACACGCAGCACGCGGGACGTGGCGCTACTCCCTGCAAATAGCCGTTTAAATCATTTCCCTCCCTCTTCCGTTTGCACTATCTCCTGGTACCTGCATGGCGAGGCGGAACTCATACAAATCGGCGACAAGGCGGTAGCGCAAGTCTTGCCAGTACCCATCATCTTCAACGGCCCTCGCACCGAGGCTGTTGTGTCTTATAACCCCGGCCAGGTCGAGGTATTTACACTGGTGCTGCTGCCGGAGGCCCTGCACGCATTGACAGGGCTGAACATCGCCGAATTTACCGACCGCAGCCTGGCCTTTGCACAGGTATTTGATACAGAGTGGCAAGCCATGGCACAGGCCGTGCTGAACGCATCCGGCCATGCCGAGCGAATCGCACTGATTGAAGAATTTATAGAGCCGCGCTGGGCCGCTGCCCGCCCTCACAGCAATCCCTTGGCAGACTGGATGCGCGGCTCCTTTGAGAGCATGGCAGTGCGCATGGCCGCTTCGCACTGGGTACGCAGCGGCCGCCAACTGGAACGCCAGGTAAAAATGTGGAGCGGCCTGTCGTATCAGCGGCTATGGGGCTTGCGGCGCGCCGAGAATCGCTTTATCGCTGTGCGCGAAATGCTGCGCTCCAGCGACTCATCCTGGGCCGATGTAGCAGCCACTACCGGCCACGCAGACCAGGCCCATTTCTGCCGCGAGACACGCAAGATCACAGGACTGTCACCCAAAGAACTGAAGCGCCGCGTGATGGAAGAAGAAAGCTATTGGCTTTACCGCATCTGGTCGTGAATGGCTTCCTCGCCCGCATTCTTCACTCTAACTTGAGAGCTTGAAGAATCTCTCAAGGTGCAATAGCAGCTCCCTTGGTTATTTCGTTTAAATATCTTCGGGACTCACACTTTGTCCACCATGCTTATCCATTACCTTGCATAGATCAACGTCTGACGACACGAGAATCAAGTCATTTCGAAAGGCAGTCTCTGCGATTAGGATGTCCTGGGTATTATTATTTTTTCCCTTATTTAGCGCATCAAGATCACGCCGCATATCTTCGAAAGAACCATCGTTTTTGCTCCACTTAGCCCCCCTCCAATTTGAGGTGCCCCACGCTGCCGTTTCCGTAGGAAGTATTGCGTCTGCGCTGGCACATGCACCTCCCGCCACGGAGACTCCGGCAACAGCAGAGGATGTCGGAATCTGCACATTAATCATTTCTGCAAATACCTTCAATAAAGCTTCCCTGCGATTTTCATTCTTTGTTTTTAGAATTTCATCGTGCTGAATGTGAGTAGCAAAAACCTCATGCTCATTAAAAACCGTGATATCGATTTTCTCGTCCAGCACGCGATTGAAGACATTCGTATCAAGCATAAACTTCATATTCAATGTCCCCGTCTTTTAAAAAGATATTACCCAATCATCTACACAAGGCTGCAAGGCATATTTTGTAGTGCGTCGATAGCTGAGCGTATTGCGCTGCATGCCTGGCCAAATTCCTCACCCCACCTAACGACGCACGTAATGTTCAAGCTTCATGTTTTCCTTCTTTGCAAACACCATCAACCGGCCGCCGGCTTGGCGTTAACCGCCAACTGAGCCGCGAAAGCACGCTGATAGGCAGGCCGTGCTTCGCCGCGGGCGACATAGGCTGCCAGCGTGGGGTATTCGTCCAGGATGCCGGAGGACCTCAGTCTGAGCAGGACCGACACCATCAGCAGATCACCTGCGGTGAATGCACCATCTAGCCATTCGGCATCACCCAGGCGGTGGGCAAGCTGGGTCAGCCGGGTACGGATGCGGTCCTGGACCAGCGGCAGGCGTTCTGCATGCCAGGGCTTATCACCCTCCAGCAGCCTGGCGGTGCCGAGGTCCAGGATGGGCGGTTCTACTGTGTTGAGCGCGGCAAACATCCAGGTGATCGTCCGTGCCCTGGCATTGGCATCGGCCGGCAGCAGGCCCGCATGGGTTTCAGCGATATGGAACACGATAGAGCCCGTCTCAAACAGGACAAGATCGCCTTCCTCATAAGTGGGGATCTGGCCGAAAGGATGCAGTGCCAGATGTTCGGCTTCCTTCATTGCGCGGAACGGAACAAGGCGTACCTCGTAAGCCAGCCCTGCTTCTTCCAGCGCCCAGCGTACGCGCGTATCACGCGCCAGCCCCTTGCCGCCATCAGGAGAACGTTCAAAGGCGGTAATGGTGATGCTCATCTGAATTCCTCCTTGGCGGTTTTCACCTGGATCAGGCCGGGCTTGTTCAGGATCAGGCAGCGAGGCCCTTGGCCAGCACGTCGGCAACAGTCTCGTTCAAATCCAGCCCGCGCTCGGTGGCCAGTGCGTGCAGGCGCTTCACCAAGTCGCCATTCAGCTTGACGGCGAACGGCACCAGGCCCAGCGCCTGGTCACGCTTGCGTTGCTCGCGTTTGTCCACGGCGGCGTTGGCTGCATTGCCTGCGTTGCCGATACCGGCGGCACCCGGCGCGACCATTTTACCCATCAGCTTTTTGGCGTCGCTCTTTGCCATTCCTGTTTTTTTCATATCGAAACCCTCTTTAAAGGCGCCATTCTACGCGCTTGCTGCAACTGCGCGCCGGAGAGTTGCCGCCTTTGGCGCTGCCCTGCCCCGCTAAGAGTGATGCAGCAAGGCGTAGCCCATGCCGGTAATCGCCAGCGCCAGCCCCCCGATCAAGGGCACGAAGATACCGGCCAGGCCCGCCAGCGTTGCGGCTTTTACCCGGCGCAGGACGACAAGGTCGTAGCAGATGGCGAGGATAACAAGCAGCAGCATGCCCCCTACTGCCAATGCCGGCGCGGCGCCTAGACCCAGCCCTATCACGGGCCAAAAAGCAAAGCGGGCAAAGGCCGGGCCGATGATGGCGATTGATGCAAACAGCATCAGCCGGTAGTGCGTGGCGAGGCGACGCCGATAGATCACAGCCGCCGCCACCAGGGCGACGAAGGACAACAGGCTCATGTAGTTGGCCCAGATGAACATGTTCTCAGGGTCTTTGGCCGAGGTCAGTTGCAAGGCCAGGTTGGTATTGACCCATGCTCCGCTGAGGATGACGCCGGCGACGATGGGAATCGCCAGCCATGCGATTTTGGCATGCCACTCCCGCCTCCCAGTCTGCACCAGCAAGCCCTGCAGCACCGCGATGCCAAACCACAATGTCAGCGCAATGCCGTGCAACTGCAATGCACCGGGCAAAGGCTGCGTAAAAAACAGGCCGCGCAGATAAAAGCTTCTGGCAAACCCGACCAGCACTATGCACAGCAACAGCATGTGCACAGCAACGAATGTCCTGCTCTCCTTCACTTGCGCATGCATGCTTACTCCTGGAAAATGGTTGGCTGCATCGGCAGGCCGGGCAGGCGTAGCGAGCCAGAACATCAACACCTGGTTTTAGGTCCGTGCAGATTGATCCAGTCTCAATAGCTTACAGCGTTTGACATGATCTTTCGTTTTCGGATGGAGACAATTGCCACTCCACCCAAGAGAATAAGAAACAGCGGCATCGGCTCAGGAACAGGCAATGTGTCGGCAAAATAATAACCGCTAACGCCACCACAACTTTTCTCTGAACAACCAGCAGCTCCGAACGGATCTCCCTGAATTTTGGTAACCCCCCATCCGCCAGGTCCACCAACGCTAATAAGCTCCACAAACTCAGTATTAATATTGACAGACCCACCCAAATATCCAGAGTCATAAAAAAACAGGCTGATATGATCAAACAATCCGCCCGCAGCGCCTGGGTGCCTGGTTTCGCCCAAAGCACCATTCACAGAAACCGAAATAGATAGAATCCCATTGTCTGGGGCGTTAGAACAGATGTTACAGTCTCCTGGCTTTTCCCAATCTATCGACGCGCTATGTTGAAAAAAGGCATAGTCTGAAACAACTATCTGACTCTGGAATGAACTAACTGACGGTGATGTCGAGGTGGTGTGCCATGTATAGGTAACATTGGCGATAGCTGGCATCACAAAAAAAGCCGCTAAAACGAATAAGACCAAGCGTCCAACCTTCATGGCGACTCCCTAATTTTGAATAGAATTACAAATTAAGCAATCTTCATGCCCCGCAAAAATAATTCGTTGAATCAAAGACTTGCATATTTGGCATATTGAAAAAGTAAGATTGCTCGACAAGAGAACACAATATGCGGACTCAATCGCCTCAACCCCGATAACGCAGCGCATCCACCAGCAGCACAAAGGCCGGTGAAGAGAGCCGCCGGCTTGGGTAATACAGATGGTAGCCCGGGAATGCCGGGCACCAGTCTTCCAGCACCCTTTGCAGCGTGCCTGCGGCAAGGTGTTCCTGCACCATGTCTTCCGGCACGCAGGCCATGCCGAATCCGGCCAGCGCGGCCCTCAGCATGGGCATGCTGCTGTTAAACACGAGCTGGCCTTGCACGCGCACGTTCAGCTCGTGGCCGTCTTTGTTGAATTCCCATGCATACAGGCCGCCATGCTTAGGCAGCCGCGTTAATGCATGGCGCTTACTCCGCCGGCACCACAATCTGCTTATTCTTTTGCACAAAATAAGTCGCCAGCTCAGATGCCTTGCCGCTGCCTACATTCTTTGCCGCATGTACAGTTCCCTCGGGGATGAACAGCGATTCGCCGGCCTTCAGCGTCACGGGAGGCTGGCCTGCCAGTTGATATTCCATCGTGCCTTCCAGCACATAGGCAATCTCTATCCCCGGATGCGAGTGTTTGCCAAACGCCGCGCCCGGCGCAAAGTCCACCCGCACCTGTATCGCTTCCTGCCCGGTGCTGCCCACGTCATGGCGCACTACTTCGGTACGGCCTATGCCTGCTTGCGCCAGGGCCAGGCTGCTGCCTGTGATCAGTGTGTCCGACTGTGTCTGCCGCTACGCAGGACACACAACATTACACCGGAGGCTATTTAATGCCTGGGCTGATATCGCCCGGGCAAGATTAATGGGCAATTTGCAAAGCCAGAAAAGCAAATCAGGGATGGCAGCAAGGAGTAGCCGCTTGCAAATATTTTATTGTATTTTAGACAATATCATAGTATAAAGACGACATTACCGATCCGAATCAAGCCCGGCGTGAAAATCCTTAAAAATCCTTCGCTTCTGCTACGTGCCATTTACGCCGTATGCCTCACCGCCGCAAGCTACAACCACGCCTACATCGTCTTTGCCTACGGCCTGCAATGGGATTACGGCGGCCTGCCGCTGTTCGTCAGCATTTTTTGGACCGCCCTCACCTTCATCGATCCGCTGGCCGCCTTCCTGTTACTGGCCAAACCCAAGGCCGGGTTGGGCCTGACTGCGGCAATCATCGTCAGCGATGTTGCCATCAATGCCTGGGTAGGCGCCAACTATGGCTTTCACTGGCCGCCGTTTTTAGCGCAGTCTTTGTTTTTGGTCTTCGTACTCGCAACCATACGCACCGCCTGGATTCGCTTGCCTGCGCCTTACCGTGCACCGGTGCCGTCACCGCTGGGCTGATGGCTGATAAGGGTAATTGCATCAACCACGCTTGAGTCAAACCGGCGCTTAGGCTTTGCCCACGCGCCCTACCCCTCCGTCGGCCAGTCAGGCCGCACCCGGCACACAACCCCACCCACCTGATAATTCGCGCAGGCTAAAAGGCAAACTGGAAGCGGTTTGCCGACAAGGCCACCAGCCTTAAACACCACCCAGCGCAGAGTGCAGATTAAGGCTTTTTTCAAAAAAGCAACATTTCCGCCATCCTCTGCAACGAATGTCATTACGTTGTAATATTTATGTGCATTTGCCGTAGAAGACAGGAGCCAATCCTGCAGACACAGCGCAATACGTCACCAATATTTTTGCCCGCTATGGATCCCTGGTCCATGTGAAGCCATGCGGGCATGCTCTCTAGATTACCCATAGGAACGCGTACATGTCGGCAACGATCGTGGAATTTAACGTCGAAGAACTCGCCACCAATAGCGCAGAATTACTGCAAGCCTTGGAAGCGGGGAAAGTCCTTTACACCCCCGCATTTCCCTTCGCCACAGAAGCCAAAGAACTCAGCCTGTTCAAGCCCGAAATCCTTGCACCCAAGAGCCGCAATGTCAGCCTGGGCGCGGATGACCGCCTGAAAGGTGCCGCTGGTTCGGCCGAGACATTGAACACCCTGAATGGCATGATGTACCGCTACCGCGAGCAGGCAGAAGCCATGCTGGCGGCGCTGTCGCCCGCCTACCAGGCCCATTTGCAGCGCGGCGCCACCAGCTTCCGTCCAATGGAAATAACGCAGCGCACGCAATCATGGCGCGCGGACGACCGCCGCCTGCACATAGACGCCTTCCCCTCCCGCCCCAACCGCGGCTCCCGGCTGCTGCGAGTGTTCCTCAACGTGAACCCGGATGGAGTGCCGCGCGTATGGCGCGTCGGCGAATCGTTTGACGATATCGTGCAGCGCTTCATGCCCAGGCTCAAGCCCTACTCCGCCTGGCAAGCCGGCTGGCTGGAACGCCTGAAGGTCACCAAGAGCTTCCGCACCGAATACGACCACCTGATGCTGCAACTGCATGACGCGATGAAGGCCGACATGGACTATCAGCGCGACTGCAAGCAAGAGACCGTCAAGTTCCCACCCGGCTCCGCCTGGATCTGCTTCTCCGACCAGGCATCCCACGCCGCCATGTCCGGCCAGTTCCTGCTAGAATACACCGCGCAACTGCCGGCGCAGCTGCAATCCGACTACCAGGCATCCCCGCTCGCCATCCTGACCCGCACACTGGGGCACGAGCTGGTGTAGCCTACCCTGCCTAGCGCCTCAGGCGCTGGCGGGATGGCATTGCGCAAAATCTAGCTGGCACTTATCCGGCAAGCCAGGTAAGGTGCGGCGCAGCGTACCTGGCTTGCCTGTTCCGGCTTGCGGTATTGGGTGTTTGAATGGACGGGAAATATCAGCTCGCGTATGACGGCTATCGCCCCTTTGCGACCCTTCGCGCTTCCTCAAAGCGGTCATTCGAATAGCTTCCCAAGTGACTTTCAGTGTCCTCCTCTATTCTTGGGAATGCGAAATTAACCCTTAGCTTGCGTCCGGATTTT
Source organism: Parundibacterium terreum (assembly GCF_014636315.1). Lineage (GTDB taxonomy): Bacteria > Pseudomonadota > Gammaproteobacteria > Burkholderiales > Burkholderiaceae_D > Undibacterium > Undibacterium terreum. The sequence goes on from NZ_BMED01000001.1 coordinate 1,103,437, forward strand.
TTCTTTTACTATGGAAAGAAAACCTTCCCTCTGGTCGCTCGATGCAAAGGCTCTATTGGGGATTCGGGCCAGTGCTTCCAATGGGCTTATTCGGGTCAGTATTTCCATCTGACACAGCTTTTGCTACCTGAAGCGATAATGCCAAAACAGATGCCCCGACGGCCCATCCTGGTGCGGTCACGCCAACAACAACACCAATTCCAACTGCTGTGGCAACTACTTGTGCTCCGTTTGCGGCAGTTGTCCAACTGACACCATTTTCAACGGCACTCCCGAGAGCCTGTGAGATGTTATCAATAGCACCTGTGCTACCACTTGTTACATCCAGCAAAATTTGAATCGTAGTCACCGATCCACTAGTAGGTGCGCTCATAATTTTTCCAAAAAGTGTTTAATAATTCCAGCAACTAGGAAATAGACAACCCCAACAACTATAAATATTTTTGTGTCTTTGGTTAACTTCCGAATCTCCTCATCGCCGTTTTTCCCAAGCTGAATTAAATCAGCCGAGCTAAGGTTATATCCCACTCTTTTTAGTATCCTTAACTTGCGTCTCGTGAGCCAAAGAAGGCCCCAAGCTATCCAAATAACGAGTCCTAAAACAAACCATAAAGCAGCTGTCATATCTATCCCTTCGAAACAATAATTGTCGATAAAAATTTATGAAAAATTCGATCTTGAAATTGGAACACAACACCAGTTCACGGTAAGTATCAATTTATCGCTCCCGCGCCGCCTCTTGCGCCGCCTTCTGCACCGGCGACAACAAATACTCCAGTACTGTCCTCTTGCCCTGATTAATCTCCGCGACAATCTGCATGCCTGTCTTGTTTGAGATATGGCCGTACCAGCTGGTGTAACGCCCCCTGCAATCGACAAGACATTTCCAACTGCAGACATGACGTCACCCATATTTATTGGGCTATCACGTGCGCAGCATGCTGGGAAACATAAACAGCAACGAAACCATCGCTCAAAATCCTCTGGATAGCTTGAGTAATAATGAGTGCCTTCTTTCGTTTTATCTTTACCTAAACCAAACTTGGCAACAAATAAAACGTGCTCCAAAGCTATCCTAGCCATATGCACCGCCTCCTTCGACTTTGGAAGATTTTCGGGGGTTTGCAGCCAATTTCAGCTGTAACCGGCTTATCTCTCAGTTCAATTTGCATCACCATCAAGCTAAAAAAAGCTTCGGCAGCTTACTGCTGAAAGATTTTTCTCTTTTCTTCGCAATGCGCATGGCATGACAAAAATTCAACTCAATGTTGCCACAGAAAAATTATCAAAGCAATATCAATCGTAGGGGAAATGTATGATTTATGCATCGAATAACGATGCGGGAAGAATTGGCATTTCAGCATTGCCATGCTACTGTGGCAACTTTATTTTTTCAAAAAAATAGGCCGGAAATCGCCTCTCACTTTGGCGTCGTAACGCACAAAATAAAATGCAGCCATGAGTGCAGGTATATAAACAGCATACATAGGCGAAGGAAGACGCTTTGTCTTTCTGGAAGACCCAGCCCGGGAACGGCAACAATTTGAAAGATACTGTATGAAGTTTGGTATCACTCAATTAAGCAGGGTGCAAAAAGAAGACCATTTATCCCATCAATGCAATGGGCAAGCCTACTGCAACTCAACACTGCCAAGAAAGACAAGTCACGATGAGAAATAAAGTCATACTGATTGGGCTCGTCATTACGCTCATATGCCCAGCTATTGCTTTCGTGGGATTTGGACTATGGAGCCAAATGCCGCATTGCGGAGCAGGTAGCTCAGGTCCGGCAGCAGGCTGTTTTTTGTATGGCATCGATTTAAATTGGCTCATAAATTTAACAGCACTATCGTTTGTGGGAACTTTTTTTATGGTTCCAATGCGGCGTAATTCCATTACGCCCTACGGGATCCACTTTACTTCGTTACGCTTTCCGCCTGACCGCGTTTTTAAATGCAAATCAACAGATACGGATTGTTCTGAGCGTAAGCGTACCTGTTGAATCCAGTTCCAGTGTTAGCATCAGTCAACACCGGATCTTCACTCAGGTAACGTCCGCCCGACGCGCACTTACCGTAACACCGGCCGTTTTCCCTAGTCCATTCAAGGACTTGACGGCATTTTTACCAGGCGAATTGTACCTAAAGAGCGAATTTTTCCTAGACGCGAGTTTGGCCCTCGTGCGCGCGGCAAGCGTCATTTTGTTTGGTTGCCATTCTTGGTGTCCGGGCCGGCGGGACGTACACGGCCTGCGAAGCGCAAAAACCGATTAAATGCGCTCCGTCCCCTATTATTAGTCCCCTATTATTAGTCCCCTATTATTAGTCCCCTATTATTAAATACAAGGCTACTGCACTGCGTTCAGCCTGGGCCAGAGTGATCAAGAATAATTCGACCCTGCCACCTTATTTCTCCTTATTTCCCTTCCTAAATTTTTATCCCTTCGACCATATTTGGTAACGGAGTTCCGCGAAGCGATGCCGCAAATCTGTCTACTTGGGGATCAATTAAACGGCAGCCAGTCAAACCATTCTCGATCAAGATATTTGCGAATTTTCTGGTCACAAAGATATCTGGAAAAACATGGGTCTTCGATATTCCTACCTTGAAAATTGGTAACACTGGTACTACTTGAAAAGACGCGGTTCGCAGATTCATCGGCGTACCGTCCGAAAAATAGTCAATCTCGCTGGCATCGCGGTCAAGAACATCATTTAGTACTTCAAGCACGTTCAGGGCAAAATAATTCTTTCCCCGCAATTCAATTAAAGGGAGAAGTTCGAAACTGCTAGCAAAGACTGCAAGAGAAATTGCGGCTCTCTCCGATACAACAGGTGCCGCGATCATCCAACTCAAGAAGTCGGCAAGTGGTTTTGATTTGTTGCTCACCGAAACAGCCGGCGGAACCCACCTATCGACCATAGGCCGTCCCAAAAAATTTGTCTGAAAGAATTCCAACGAACCCGGTATTAAACCCATATATTTGTTCGCTGCTATCGCGAGACGCCATACTTTGGTATCGCTTGTCATAACCTATTTCTCCAATACTTTCCGAATACTAGAAAGGGCTTCAACGACCGCATCCTTCCCCTTCTTTCCGGCCTCGGTTACTAGTGGGATACTACGTCACGTAGCATTGTTGCTGATGTCGCCATTCCCTCGTTTCCGATATGGATTGAGCAAGATGCAGTTTGTCCATATCGAGTTCTAAATACTCAGTTGCATACTTCCATTCTATTTGAATCCCGTTTGCGAACATTCCATGCCTCTCTAGAATTTATTCTAATTTCTTGCATTCGAACTTGATGGGGAGCACGACTTTTTTCAGTTTAGATTGGGCTTTCCGGGCCAATTTTTCTTAGAATAGAACCCCATCCTTTTTTGTCATCGGAAGTCAATATTTGGCTAGGCTGACTTCATCTGAATCAGACCGAGCCAAACTATAGGTCAAGCTCAGAAAAGAGGCAGCGGCAGTTTTTCCAATTTGCTCGTGGAGACTTCGCCGCTTTGCGTAACTGCGCATAGCGGTGCCAATCCTGCCACACAAACATTGACAAAGCAACATCAAAAAAAAGAATGCGGCGAGCTGGGCTTTGCTGGGAGATAGAGACATCTTCCATGGCCTTTTGGAACTTTCAATTGCAGGCTTACCGCGCCCCTATATACACTTAGCTCAGGCCGTGCATCATCATATGGCTCCTATCAGGCTTCTTTTACCCACAGGAGAGTTCACATGCATTACAGACGATTTGCGGGCGCATTACTGATAGCCATCTTGCCGGCGCTCGCTTGCGCACAAGCCCGCGCTGCGGATACTCCCGCGGGGCAAAAGACAGCGGTCAGGGTCACCGGCATAGGCGGTGTTTTTCTGAAGGCGAAGGACCCGGCCATGCTGCGGGCCTGGTACAAAAAGCACCTGGGCATTGATGTGCAGGTCTGGGGCGGCACCTCGTTTCGCTGGGCGGATGCTGCCGGCAAACCTGTTGCCGGCAAAACCGCGTGGTTCATCGGCGACGGCAAGAACTTTGCACCTAGCACGTCCTCCGTCATGATCAACTACCGGGTTGCCGATCTGCCGGGGCTGCTGGCCTTGCTGCGCGCCGAAGGATGCGAGGTGCTGGAGAAAACCGAGGAATCGGAGTACGGCAAATTTGGCTGGGTGATGGACCCCGAGGGCAACAAGGTAGAACTGTGGCAGCCGCCGGAAGGCCAGTAAGCCGCGTGCATTATGTGAACAGGCACCCTACACACTGCCCGCCTTGATGAAATCGATAAACGCGCGCAACGGCGCCGGGACCAGGCGCCGTCCGGGATAGTAAAGGAATGGCCCTGAAAAGGGCTGCCACCACGATTCCAGTATGGGTTCCAGCGCGCCGCTTTGCAGGTGCGGGCGCAGCCAGTCTTCAAACAGATTCACCACCCCGCTGCCTGCAATGGCTGCGTCTATCAGCAAATCTAAGCCGCCGCCCACGTCTACCTGCAAGGGCCCTTCTCCATCAACCCGCACCACTTCGCCATCGCGTGCGTACTCCCATGGCGGCATCGCGCCGCTGGGAAAGCGCAGCCGCAGGCAGGCATGCTGCAGCAGCTCGCTCGGATGCTTGGGGCGGCCGCGCTGGGCAAGATAAGTCGGCGCTGCCGCAGTGGCGAAGCGTTGCACACGCGGGCCGATGGGCACTGCGATCATGTCCTGCTCCAGCCTTTCGTCGTAGCGGATGCCGGCGTCGCAGCCGGCGGCCACCATGTCGACAAAACTGCTTTCGGTGAAGACTTCCACTCGGATCTCTGGGTAGGCCGCCAGAAAGCGCGGCACGATGGACGGCAGCACCAGCCGCGCCGCGCTGACAGGCACGTTCAGCTTGAGCGTGCCCGCCGGGCGGTTGCGAAAATCGTTGACCTCTTCCAGCGCCGCCTCCACCTCTGTCAGCGCCGGGTTAAGCCGCGCCAGCAGGCGCTTGCCCGCTTCGGTGGGCACAACGCTGCGCGTGGTACGGTTTAGCAGGCGCACGCCCAGTTGCGCCTCCAGCCGCCGCACAGCCTCGCTCAGGCCGGATGCGCTGACGCCGCTGGCGCGGGCGCCGTCACGAAAGCCCTGGGCACGCGCCACGGCGAGAAAGGCATTCAGGTCGGAGAGGTCGATTTTCATTGTGCTTGGCGTTGATTCATTGTGCATGCTTATTGCGCATACGCATTGCGCACACTCATTGTGCATATTCCTGCACAGGCTGTTCGGATTATATCCCCTTATCGCACGCGACTTCTGCACCTACACTGAGGCTTCTTTCAAACGGAGGTCTTTCATGTCTCAAGCAAACACCACATTCTCCCTTGGCAACAAAACAGTCAATCGCCTGGGTTATGGCGCGATGCGGCTCGCCGGCCCCGGCATATACGGCCCACCCGCCGACCCGGCAGGCGCGCTGGCGGTGCTGCGCACGGCTGTCGAATCCGGCGTCAACCACATCGACACCAGCGATTTTTATGGCCCCCATGTGACCAATCAGCTTATCCGCGAAGCCTTGCATCCCTACCGTGAGGATCTGCTGATCGCCACCAAGATAGGCGCGCGGCGCGGCACAGATGCATCCTGGCTGCCGGCTTTCTCTGCAGCAGAACTGACACAGGCGGTGCATGACAATTTGCTCAACCTGGGGCTGGACGTGCTGGACGTGGTCAACCTGCGCATCATGATTGACCCGATGCAGCCGGCCGAAGGATCGATAGAAGAAGCGCTGACCGTGCTGGCCGGCTTGCAGCAGCAAGGACTGGTGCGGCACATAGGCCTGAGCAATGTCACGCCGCTGCAGGTGGCGCAAGGGCGCAGCATCTGCGACATCGTCTGCGTGCAAAACCAGTACAACCTGGCCCACAGGAACGACGATGCATTGATCACCGAACTGGCGCGTGACAACATCGCCTACGTGCCCTTCTTCCCGCTGGGCGGCTTTTCGCCACTGCAGTCGGCCACGCTGTCGGAGGTTGCCACACGCCTGCATGCCACGCCCTTGCAGGTAGCGCTGGCCTGGCTGCTGCGCCGCTCGCCGAATATCCTGCTGATTCCGGGCACGAGCTCGGTAGCGCATCTGCGTGAGAACCTGGTCGCCGGTGCGCTGATCCTGCCGGATGATGCCGCTGCCGCATTGGATAGCATGGCAGGTACTGGCACTAGTGCAGCAGCGCACTGAGGTTAGCTGCGCCGGCTCTTGCGGTGACGCAGGAGCCGATGCGCAGCCGTAGGGTGCGATAGCAACGCGTATTGCACCGAATGATCCCATACCGCCGTCACACGCGGCAATGTGATGGTCTTGCCCGGAATAAATAGCTCGTTTTTTTTGCGGACATCGGTGCAATACGCTGCGCTATTGCACCCTACGCGCTGTAATATTGAGGAACTGCCCTGCCTCCATCAACCCCGCCTGGAGAACATCAATGACCAAGACCATTGTTCGCACCGATAACGCACCGCGTGTGCCTCTGTATAGTCAGGCTGTAAAAGCTGCGGGCCTCGTCTTCGTCTCCGGCCAGGGGCCTTACGACCCGGCCACGGGGGAAGTAGCAGGCGACACGATACAGGAGCAGACCAGGCAGGCATTGAAGAATTTATCGGCCATCCTGGAAGCGGCAGGCAGCTCTTTGCAGAAGGTGGTCAGCGTCACCTTTTTGCTTGGAGAAGAAACCGATTTCGCCGGCATGAACGAAGAATGGCTCAAGTGGTTCCCCACAGACCCGCCGGCACGCCAAGGTGCCCGCTTGCCTGCACGGCCTAAGAATATACGCATCTCGATTGCGGCCATTGCAGAGGCTTGATTGTTCCTTGCGGCGGCCTGAGCGGCAGCGCTTGCTGTAAATCCCTGCCCTCGGCGTTCAATGGGACGACACGTATTCTGAAGCCGGATCGGGTGGCGGCAACGCGAAATGCTGGCGCATCCTTTCCACCTCCTCCCTGGGGCTGAGGCCGAACAGGCGTTTGAATTCCCGGCTGAATTGCGAAACGCTCACATAGCCGACCTGATGGCAAGCCAGCGCGACTGTAGCGCCGTTGCGCAGCATCAAGAGACGCGCCTGGTGCAGCCGCGTCGATTTCAAATACTGCATAGGCGAAGTGTCCGTCACCGCTTTGAAATGGGTGTGGAAGCTTGGCACGCTCATTCCGACATCGCCCGCCAGCTGTTCGATACTGATAGGACTTGCATAACCGGTATGGATGGCGCGGATGGCCTGCGAGATTTTGCCGAACTGGCCCGGGCGGCTCAGCGCCGAACGAATTGAGCCGCCCTGCTCACCCGACAACACGCGGAAATAAATCTCGCGCACCAGTGCAGGGCCGAGAACGGCTGCTTCCAAAGGCTCGCTCATCGCTTCAAGAAAACGCAGGACAGAGGCGGTCATGCGCTTGTCCATCAATGACGACATCATGCCTTTAGGTTCGGCCGCGTTTGCACTGCCGCCTCTGTCCATTTGCAGCATCAGATCAGCGGCGAGCTTGAAGTCCAGGCGCAGATAGATTGCCAGCATCGGCGCTTGGGCGCTGGCGTCCGTCTCCATTGAAAACGGCACAGGCACCGAAACCGCCAGATAGTGCTGCGCATCGTAGAGATAAACATCATCACCCAGATAGCCGCGCTTGCGTCCCTGGCAAACGATGACGATGCCGGGATCGTACAGTACGGGCGTACGGCCCAGCGGCCGGTTGGAACGCAAAAAGCGCACGTCGGCCAGCGGGCTGAGGTTGTAGCCTTCGAGCGGCGCCAGCCCGGCCAGCAAAGCGCACATGCGCCGTTGTTGCACCTCCTGTTTCTCTTCCGGCATGATATTGCCCCCATCAACTGAATCGGCATCAAATATGCCATTTATTGCGCGAAATGGACAGCCCACTCATAGGATTAGGCAAGTAAAACAGAAGAAACGGCCTTTTCGCCCCCCCTTCCGACTCTACCATGCTGCCATGGCGATAGCGGTCGCCGGCAAACCATTCAGGAGAGATCATGTCATCATCGAAGACTTTTTTTATCACCGGCGTCAGCAGCGGCTTCGGCCAGGCACTGGCAAAGGAAGCGCTGGCCGCCGGCCATCGCGTCATCGGCACCCTGCGCAGTGAACAGGCGTGCCGGCAATTTGAAGCGTCGCAACCTGGCCGGGCATTTGGCCGCCTGCTCGACGTTACCGACTTTGCCGCCATTGACGGCGTAGTCGCCGAAACCGAACGGACCATAGGCGCTGTCGATGTCCTGATCAACAATGCCGGCTACGGCTACGAAGGGATACTGGAAGAATCGCCGATAGAAGATATGCGCCGCCAGTTCGACGTGAATGTGTTCGGCGCAGTGGCCGTCATCAAGGCTTTCCTGCCTTTTTTCCGGCAGCGCCGCCGCGGCCATATCATCAATATCACGTCCATGGGCGGCTTTATCACGATGCCGGGGATCGCGTATTACTGCGGCAGCAAATTCGCGCTGGAGGGCATTTCCGATGCGCTGAGTAAAGAGCTGAAACCGTTCAACATCGCCGTCACAGCGGTCGCGCCCGGCTCGCTCCGTACAGATTGGGCCGGCAGGTCAATGATAAGGGCTGCGCGCACGCTGGCGGACTACGACGCACTGTTTGATCCGATTCGCCAGGCGCGCGTCGAAAAACATGGCAGGCAATTAGGCGATCCGCACAAGGCGGCACTGGCGATTCTGGCCCTGGCCGGGCATCCCCAGCCGCCGGCCCATCTTTTGCTGGGCAGCGACGCTCTGGCCCTGGTGCGCGATAAACTGGCTGCTTATGCCAGCGATATGGAGGCATGGGAAGCAGTCACGGTATCGACGGATGCTTGATCCCTATTGCCAGGATTGGCCAGGTTTGCGATGAGTGCGGGCGGGATAGCTGCTTTTTAAGAGGCTGTTGCGAAATTAGTCTGGCTAGGCGTCGCCGACGACGACAGTGCTATAGCACGGCTAGGAGGCGCAACAACGCCAGGGTAATTTCGCAACAGCCTCTAAAGCAGTGGACTGCCGTTCAATCCTGGGATGCTGGTGAAAAGTGTAGTAATAAAATCGATAAACACAGTTGCCCGCTGTGGCAGCAAACGCTCTGCTGAATACACTGCATTCACAGGGCTGGGCGGGCCGACATAATCAGCCAGCACCAGCTTGAGAGCGCCGCTGCGCAGTTCATCCACCACCATCCAGGACGGCAGGTAGGCGATCCCTAAATTCGCCAGGGCAGCGCGATGTATGGCCCGCAGATCGTCCAGCCTTACGCGCCCGTTGACATGCAATTCACCATCCTTGAATGGCCACCCCTTTCCTCCTGCAAGCAATGTGTAAATGATACACTGGTGCTGCAACAAATCCGCCGGCTGAAGTGGCGCGGGGTGCTCTTCCAGATACGCCGCACCAGCGACATAGACCCGTTCCGAGATCCCGATACGGCGCGCCCTCAGCGCGCTATCCTTGAGTTCGCCTCCCCGGATAGCGACATCCACCCCTTGGCCCACCAGATCGATATATTCATCGCTCAGGCGAAGTTCCAGTTCAACATCAGGAAACTGCCCGAGGAACTGCGGCATCGCCTCCACAATTTTTTCTATCCCCAAGCTTGCCGGACACGCGACACGCAACAGCCCGCGCGGGTTTTGTTGCCCGCGCAGGTCTGACTCGGCCTGGTCGATCATGTCGAGCGCCTGCCGTGCCTGGGCGTAGTAGCGCTGGCCTTCCGGCGTGATGGTTAACTGGCGCGTCGACCGATACAGCAATCGCGTGCCTAGCTCATTTTCGAGTGATGCGATATGCCGGCTGATATTGGGCTGGCCGATTTCCAGCTCGCGTGCGACCGCAGAAAAGCTTCCGGTTTCTACCACCCGAATAAAGCAATGCATCCATAGTAATTTATTCATTTTCTGAATTCACTGATTCGTTTATGTAAGTAAAGCATAAATCATATGAGCGCTGCCTGTCTTATCAATTGCCCCGATTCCCCGCAAAATCGCTCCGTGTTCGATCGCATGGGCGAGTAGAAAGCTTAAAGGAAAAATCATGACGCAAAAACTGGAAGGAAAAGTAGCTGTAGTGACTGGCGGCACGACAGGAATCGGTCTGGCGATCGCCAAGCGCTTTGTCGCAGAAGGAGCTCAGGTCTATATTACCGGCCGACGCGAGGCCGAATTGGCCGCTGCGGTGCTAGAGATCGGCGGCGCGGTGGAAGGTGTGCGTGTCGATTCCGCAGACATTGCCCAGTTACAGGCACTGTTCGATCAAATCAACACCAGGCATGGCAAACTCGACGTGTTGGTGGCCAATGCAGGCGGAGGCTCGCTGCTGCCCTTGGGCCAAATCACCGAGGCGCATTTTGACGATACATTTGGCCGCAATGTAAAAGGAACGCTTTTCACTGTGCAGACAGCCTTGCCATTGCTCGGCAAGGGTTCTTCCGTCATATTGACAGGATCGACGGCCGCCAGCGGAGGCACCGAAGCCTTCAGTGTGTATGCTGCGTCGAAGGCCGCCGTGCGCTCATTTGCGCGCAACTGGATACTAGACCTGAAAGACCGGGGTATACGTGTGAATACGCTAAGCCCAGGCCCTATCAAAACGCCGGGCCTGGTGGAACTGGTGGGCAAGGATACGGTTCAGCAGCAAGGCTTCCTGGATCATCTGGCGTCTACCATTCCTATGGGCCGCGTCGGCGACCCTGACGAAGTTGCCAAGGCGGCTGTATTTTTGGCGTCGGATGATTCCAGTTTCGTTCAGGGGGCTGAATTGTTTGTCGATGGCGGATTGCGCCAGATTTAAGCCTTCCTTGGCAGGCAAGCCTGAGCTTTGCTGGAACACCCGATCCGGCGCCCGCAGACGCAAGCAGCAGGCACGGCAGCCGGATCAGACCGGTTGCCGTGTAGTACGTGCTAACCTCTTAGCATCAGGCGATTAACGCATGGCCACCATGATCATCTTTTCGCCGCTCAGCATCTGAGGTTGAGATACTTTGGCTTTGGCGGGTGTGCCCGCTTTGGCTACCAGCATCTTGCCGGCTTTGGTTTTGCCGGAGTGCTGCGCCACCTTCAATGCCGGGGCAGGCATTGCTGCTACCGGTGTTTCAGCTGCCGGTACCAGGGCCGGCACCATCATGTAGAGCACGCCGGTAGGTTCTGCATTGGGGTGAAGGTCGATGCTCACTTCCAGTTTTTTGTCGGTGGCGACAAAGGTGTTTCTGGCTGTTGCCACCAGTTCGTGGCGACCCATGTCGTCCACTTCAGCATACATCTTGCTGCCGCGCGTCGATATCACCAGCGTCTGGCCGTTGGATAAGCTATAGCCGCCCTGGTAGTCGTAGTAATTTTCAGGCCGCAGACGAGAATTGCCGTCGGGAATTTCTATCTTGTGCGCCGGGCCGGTGATGGTCACGTTGTCGGAATCGCTGCTCTGCGCGTAGGCGCTGCCTGCCAGCGCCAGTGCGCCGATAGCCGCTGCTAAAGTTAATTTTTTCATCATTTTCCTTTCAATTTTTGCCAAGACATCCAGGTGTACGAGGTGCACGGGCTGCACAATTTGGCAATCGCCGCAACCATCGCAATCGGTGGACTCTATAAGAGCCTGGCGAAAGCTTATTCCGCGGTACAGGGCTGGGTATGTGCGGTAGCGAACATTGATGGTATGTCGGCAACAAAATGGCTGGCGGGGCTGGGCATTTTTTTCAAAGGTCCGGTAAATAACTTCGTCCGCCCGTACTTGCGGCTACCGGTTTTGTAATAGTCCATAGCACCCGGCAAGATGCCGGATTCGCCAAAAGAAGATAGCGGTTTGATTGCAGAAAGCGGTGCAATACGCTTATTGCACCCACGTACCAATGTTTCCATCAGGCGGCCGTTGCCACCTGATGCCACCTGCGCTTCAAAGCGAAAGCCTGTCCATGGCCTGGTTCAGGTCGTTGGCCGCTAATGCCAGCTCAGGCTGGTTGTGCCTGATCGGCATGGCGTTGGCTCTGCTGTAACGGCTGACTTCCTTGTCGAACTCCTGCAGCCATTCTTCAAACAATAGGTCTGCCTCCAGCTTGGTAAAATCATCGCTGCCGCGCAATTGCTGGAAGGCAGACAGCATGATGGCCTTGGCACGCTTCCGGCTTGCTTCGCCCTCGCTGATGATGCTGAGGGCTTGCTCCTTCAGGTCGTAAGCGGAGAAAAACTGTTCGTTTTCGCGCCTCTGCATGCCGGCGACGCTGATCAACACAAAATCAGACCCCGCGAACGGGCGCTCCTCGCCGCCTTCTTTCTGCAGCAGGCGGCTGTCCCTGACCAGCAGCGTATCCAGATTGTCCGGCACCGGTGGCACGATCAGCGCCGTGTATCCGGTTTGCAGCGGATAATTGGGAGGCGGAAGGTTGAATTTATAAGCGGCCATGCAAACGGTGGCGCCGCCGCCCAGCAGACCCTCAAGCCCGTCCAGCAGCGCGCCGCCGGTGCTTGCCAGGGTAGCGATCTGCCCCATCCCTATGATGCCGGACAGGCGCTCAATGACCTTCAATAGCGATCTCGTGTAGTTCATCCTTTCCACACGGTAGAAGCTGATGGAGATGCTGATGCCGCTGCCACGGTAAGGATGCGGCCCGATGACTTTCAAGTCAGAGAGCACGGTGCCGAACTGCGGAGCACCGGAATCCAGATGTTTTTGTATGATACCGGGGCCGAGCACGGCCGGCACTTCTATGCTCTTGCCCCCATAGTCAAACCCGACCGTGATGACGACCAGCGGATCATAGACCGAAAACCACTTCACATTGTTTGCCAGGCACATCTGGTTGAGGCGGACTTCAAAATAGGCTTCATTGCGCTTGATCGGCGCGCCGGCGCTCATCTCGGGAAAGCTTTTTTCCTTGCCAAAGGATTTCACTACCGGCTGCGCTACCGGGGCTGGCAGCAAGGCACCCAGCATGGCGGAAATATTTTCTATCATTTTTTTCCTCGGCTGTTTTTTTCGGAACTGAGGCACTTCGGTTTTTCATTCGTCACCGACATCAATGCATAGGCCTGGCTTTGATCGGAATCCGGCAGGTATGTCTTCAGGTCAGTGACCATGCTGCAAGCCAGCTCAATCAGCTTTTCTGCCTCCAGGTGGTTAACCCATGCTATGCGTTCCTTGCTCAAATCCCATATGCGCAGCCTCACCGGAGCGTAGATGAAAGGCTGCTGCAGCAGCACCAGGATGGTGCCGTCGTCACTAAACTGCAGTGTTGAGCCGTTCGGCTCACCGGATAGCAGCACGTCGCTGCCTCTATCGATGCCGCTACCGGCGGCAGGATTAGCCAGCGCAGTGCCGAACTGGCCGCTGGCGACGGCAACCCCGTCTTCGGTAATCCATGCAAGCGATAGCTGATTGCCGCTTCTGGCGGCGGCCAAGGGGGAATGCATGTACGAGGTATAGGCGCTGCGGGGCACGCGCTTCTCATTCGGACCAGCGTCCTTTCCAAACTGGACTTGTACCCGCGTCAAATCGCTGTCCACGCCGCGGCATGCGCGCGGCAGTGCGGTAGTATTCATGTTGCCCAGTGCCGGCAGGCTGATATAGTCAAAGCCGCCCGAAGCGCATTGGACCAGCACCGCATTATCTCCGGACACAAAGCCCAGGCGCGTGGTGTTTGCGCCCACCGTGTCCGGCAGGCGGATTGCTTCCTGCCTTTGCGGCAAGCGGATGTTCCAATTGTAACTATCACCGGTTCCGGTCTTCACGCGTGAAAGATAGGCATAGGTAGCGCGGGAGTTTGCAGAGTCGGACGACAGCGGTGGCGGCACCATGATGTCGTTGTGCGTCAGATCGAATTTATCTTCCTCGCCATTCCAGCCGGGAGCGAGACCCAGCAATTTGCGCACCTCGATTTTGACTTCGCCGTTGTCCAGTTGAAAATTCATGATCTCCAGGTTGTTGCCGCGCATCGCATACTGCGCATAGGGATTGCCATTATTTTTCTTGACGTACTTATCCAGCGCAAGAGAGGGATCCGCCTTTCCCTGTGCATCCCAATGGAAAAATTTATCTCCGATCAGCACCGAAGATCCGCCGCCGGCACTGGTGCTCGCCGCAAAATTCACGGATTCCAGCTTGGGCGTGGAACCCGCAGGCGAAGACATTTCCTCGGCGCGTAGCGTTTCAGTATGTAATTCAGCTCCCAGCGTGATCTTCGTTGCGGAAGACCCGTCTTTGGATAAAAGCAGGATTTGCCGGCCTGTAGTATCAAATCCTGCAGTCGACGCCTCTCTGGAAAGCAGCGGAGAGCGCAGAATTGCTGAACGCAGCTCGTTCAGGGCCTTGTCCTTCAGCGACGTGCAGCTTCTGCCAAACGGGCATTTCTCGATGGAATCCAGACTGCTCAGCGCGAGGTACAGGCTTTGGCCAAAATCGGAACGCAGCGGTTTCTGCGCATAGGCAATCTGCTTGTCCACCAGTTGTTGCAGCGTTTGATATTTCGCGTTTTGGTTGTGATACAGCACAGCGGCCACGCAGCTCAGCGCAAATACCGCGCTGGCCGTACCATAACGTCTTGCAGCCTTTGTCCGCCCTGCCCGTCTGGTGATGTATTCCACCTCCCAGCGTTTCAGCACCACGGCCAGCACATCATGCTTCAGGCTGAACTGCGTCGGCGCTTCCACCGGCAAGCCTATCAGCAGCGGATCGCTGCCGCCGCAGAGTTTGCCCAGGCCCTGTTCGATGTCTCCGTGTATACCCTCTTCTTCCGCCTTGCGCTTCAGCGTGGAGATGGACGCGGTATTGGACACCACCATGCCGCCGCCCTGGGTGCTGGCCAGGCTGTGCAATACCAGCAACCAGCGGTCTTTTTGCTTCTGGCTCGCACCCTGCCCCAGCGCCTGCATGATGCCGCGATCAAGGTAGCTGAATGCGATGCCGTGTATGTCCCCCAGGACCTTGTAATCGTTGAGCGTGATACGGCGCGTCTGCGGCGACATGCGCTCGTACAGCATGGCACAAATGACCTGCAGGAACGGCGTTATCGAGCCGTGAGCGAAAAAAGCGAGCAAGTCATTCACTATTTTTTCGGCCACGTCCTCGTCAACCACATAGTTGAACACCTTTCCTCCGCCAAATTTCGATGGCGCGAGGATGATGCGTTTGAGCGCATCGTGATTGCGGATGGGGCGAAGCAGATAGGGTTCCACGCCGCCGCTGTGCGGGCGGGTGGAGATACGGTCATCGTCGATTCCCAGCTCATCGCGGAAGCGGCCATAGTATTCCGTGCGCAGGCCGACGATAATGCGGACATCGATATTTCTGAGATATACCTCTTCCAGAAAATAAAAGAATGCCTGTGCCGGTTCGTCCAGGCCCGAGCGGTCTTTCGCCTGGGTTAATACCTCCTCGGCCTGGTCCAGTATCAGAATCAGGTGGCCGGAAAGCCGCTGGCATACCTGCTGCAAGACCGATAGCACGGTTTCTGCCAGCTTCATGCGTGACATTTCCGGGGCGGCATCCAGATCCGTACAGCGGGGCAGCAGATCTTCCAGCTCAAGATGGTCGGAGCGGATTCCTGCAGCCAGTGCAGCAGCAATGCGCGCCAAAGGATCGGAAGTGCAGCGGATGACGCAATCGCCGCCGCTCAGGAAGTAGGTTCCGCCGCTATGCCATTCGCGCAGCCGCGGTATCAGGCCCGCACGCAGGAAAGACGACTTGCCGGCGCCGGTGGAGCCTTGCAGAACAAAGATCTTGACGTTGAGCCGCAGCAGCATGGACGAACAATCGCTGATCTCCCGGTCGCGCTCGGTAAACAGCGCGGCGTCTTCCGCATGGAAAAAATCCAGGCCCAGATAGGGCCTCGTCGGCACAATTTGCGGCGCAGAATAATCACTCATGGCGCCTCCCGTCAGACTGGAAAGGTAATCGGGCTGTTCAGCCTGAAATCGCGTGCCGCGTAACAGGTATAAAACAGGTTCACGGGAAACAGGTCCTCGGAGTTTTGCATGTCCGTGAAGGCGTCTCCCAGGTTTTTACCGTTGACACACAGATTCCACATCAGGCGTATCCCGCAGCGCAAGGCGCCGGTGTTGTGCACCTCTGCCTCCGTTCCTATCATGCCGCAAAACCCGGGCTGCGTGACGGCGGAAAGCAGAGAGCTTCCCTGCTCGCCTATGCCCGACGTGCAGCAGTTGAAAATCACTAGGCCGCTCCTGTCGTCGGCGCGCCTGCGCAGCATGTTGCGAAATCTTGCCCAGTCCACCGTATCGCTGTCGCCTAACTGCAGGCTCAGGCCGTCGCAATGGGCAAACACAAAAAAGACCGCATGGGCATTCGTCATTTTCATGCACTCGCTGCGCACGTCTTCCCAGTCGTAATGATCACGCTGGTCTATCGTGGTCAGCGACTCAAATTGCTGGCGCTCCGACTCAAGATCCGATTCAATCAGCTCGGCGAGAACGGACTCTTTTTCAGCCCGGTTCAGCGCGTAGATGGCCCGGAACGCCGAACGGTCTATAGCCTCCGAGGTTGCGCAGTCCGTGCCGCTGAGGCGGATGCTTAATTTCAGGCGGTTGATCCAGAAGCCGTCAAAATCGCCCCTGGATGGCCGCTCCTTCAACGTAAACGACGTGTTCTCACAGATGAAGCCCAAAGGGATGGTGACGTCCTGATCGCTGCAGTGGACCGTTACTTCGGTATCCTTGGGCAGCGCGCGCACGCGCCTGTCAAATACCTCGGCAATGTCTTCGGGTTGCCCGGCTTCGATCAGTGCTGCACGCAGCATGCCGCCTTCGTTACGCAGCCGCCGCATGATAGTGGAATACTGGCTCCAGGCCGGATCCCGCCGCTCATCGAATTTGGGATTGGCGCGAACATAATCGTTTAACGCGGTTAATTCAGCGCGAACAGCCTCGCAGCGTTTTCGCAGCGCATTCGCATTCACCGAATAAGGCTTGGTCAGCGCCGCCCCAGGAAGCGAGCTGCGCCAGCACACCTTGATTTCCGCCCCGTTAGGCGAAAGAAAAATTTCCATCATACTCTCCCTCTACCTGCGCCCGAGCTTTAGAAACACGACAATTTATTTCACGCTTCTGCCCCGGTCAGGTGCCGCTATCAGCAAGCAGTGTTTGTCTTTTTTATCTTTTCTTGTCTCTTCTAATTGAATATTCCGCCTGCCGGCGCAAATTCTGTTTTCTCTACTTCTGCCTGCAATTAAATTGGCACTGGGGGCTAATGCGGATCAATTTGCACTGGTCTTGGCATTAGCCCCTCCTACACTTTTTGCACTCTTACTTCTGTGCTGCTTATTTCTGTCCTGTCAAAGCATAATTCACCAGCTTGCCTACCGTGCTATCCCGCCCTCCGACAAACGGCAGCCAGTTGGGGTCCTGGTGCAGGAAGGATTGCGGGTCGCCGGCGATCAGGCCTATCAGGGTTTCTGCCACGATGCGGCCACCCATGGGGCCCAGGGCCAGCGGTTCTTCGTCGCCTTTGCCGCCGTGCTTGGCTTTTTTAAGCCAGCTATGCTGCGCCTCTGCCAGCACGTAGTACCAGAGCGGCGCATTGTCGGCAAAGGCCGGCGAGATGCTGACCAGCGTGGGCGCTTTTTCCAGTTCATCGACTATCGCCTTGCCGACCCTGAGTTCATTGTCCGGTATCACGCTCAGCCCCATTGCGCGCGCGATGTCCTGCCCGCTGGGCATGCCCATGGAAAGCCCGCGCAGCAGATTGCGTGCCGCCAGATTGGCCGGATCAGCCATGGCATTGACCGGGGCCGGCTGCATTTGCGCGACGGTCAGCGGCGGCACCAGGTCTTTGACGACTGAAAATTCCGGCAGGAAGCCCAGCGGGTTTACCAGCGAGGTATCTATTTTGTAGGCTGGCTGCGCCCTCTCCTTGCCGCCTTTTTTGCCGGAGCCGTTGATGTCGAAGAACAGGCTCCAGTCTATCGCCCACTGGTCGGGGAACTCGCCAAAGCCGTTCAGCGCGCGCTTGTTCACGCCGGCAAAGATGAAGAAACGCCCTTCCAGCCCGCGCGCTTTTTCTTCTGTGGTGGCTTCGTCCGGATTGTCGCCGCCTTTGAGTTCCGTATTCAGCCGATAGATGGGGCGCACCATCGAGTGCCCGAAGCGGTAGGCCGCCACCGAGAATTCCAACGGGATATACGGGTCATTGCGGTAATGAAAAAACTGCAGCTTGGGCTTCTTGTCCGCAGCAGAACCGTGCTTCAGGCGGAAAGGCATGATCTCGTCGATCAACTCCTTGCCGCAGATGTGCGGCAGGAAATCGTTCAGCACCACATACTGGTAATGCCAGCGCACCTGGCGCTGTATCTCTTCAAACGTGGCATCCTTGAAGGCATCTTCATCCACCAGCCGGTTATGCAATTGCAGGAAGGCGGAATGCAGTTGCGAGACGATGACGTTTTCGTCATTGCGCTTGTCGCCTATCAGCGCACGGGCTGAGGTGCCGGTATTTTCCGGATCGCGGTAGCGCGGCAAATCACGGGATGGTGTAGGTTTGCTGTTGGCAAACAGCGCTTTTCCCAGGCGGAATTTATTATCGATATACATATACGGCTGGTCTGCCGGGCCACGGCCATACATATTGTCCAGATCCAGCCGTGGCGTGCGGAAATCCACCAGGCCTTCCGGATCGTTTTGCTGCATCAATGAGGACATGGGATCAAAGGTAATGTCATGATCGATGAACTGGCCAAAATAGGTATAGCCGGCGGGGATGCCGGCATTTTCTTCGTCGTCTTGTATATGATCGGCAGTTTCCAACGCAGCGGCGGGCTTGCCCTTGTCGTCCATCTCAGGAGGGGCCGTCATCAACAGTGCAAGCTTGAGCAGATCGTCCTTGCTATGCTTGGCTGCCGGCAGCTCGCGGAAGATGCGGCCGAAACGGCCCTCAAAAGTGGATGAACTGCGCGGACTGTCTGCGCCGCGTATGCCGCCGCCGTGCGGGGTGAATGAAAACTTGGTGTTGTTTGGCTTCATGATTATTCCTTGATTGCATGTGTTGTGAGACGACGTGCGGCATAGGTGGGATGATTAAAAAATCAGGCGGACTAAAAAAACACGCCGTCATCTTGCCCGGCCGGCACGACGATCAAATTTTTTTCAAGCGATTATTAAGGTGCTGCATCGGTGCATGAACATGCGCACCGGAAAGAAAGCAAACAGTAAATTCCGGGATGAGAAATATCGCGGCCTTTGCCAGAGCACCCCGAAACAAAGGGATGTCCGGCAAAATAGGCGGCATATTCCTGAGCAACACTTTCCCCTTTTTATTCTTTTTGCATGCCATATTTACATGCTGTTTTAGCATAGGCGATGATTGGCTTTTTGAGTAGTTTTTTTTACAATTTTTAATTGCCTGATCGTAGTTTTATTGATATGTTGGCGTACATCAAGGAAGCAGCAGTTTGCTGCAGTTTGAAAACAGAATCTAAAGAATCCCCAGGTGAAATAATGGGCTGGAGCAAACCCCTTCTCACCCTGGCCGAATGATCCAGCACAGGAGCAAAAACAGATGAACGGAGCTTGTCATTGCGGCGCCATCCGCTATGAAATAACAGGCGCGCCATTTGCCGCCGACTTTTGCCACTGCCGCGATTGCCAGAAAACAACCGGCGCGCCGGTGGGTGCATGGATGGACTTCAAGGCCGAGCAGGTGCGCTGGCTGCAGGGCAACCCCACCGAATACGCGTCTTCAGCCACCATACGCCGCGGCTTTTGCCCGCAATGCGGTTCCACGCTGAGCTACCGCAGCACCGCGCATCCGCAATACCTGACGCTCAGCATCACTTCGCTGGACAGCCCCGATGCGGTGCGGCCGACCTATCACATCTACACCGACAGCCAGGTAAAGTGGCTGACGATAGACGATGATTGCGAGCGGTATCCTAAGGGAAAATGAAGTACCTAAGGTGTAATAGTGCCAGCGTATTGCACCGAACAATCCGTAGCCATCCGCCTCGCACTGCATCCCACATCGACACGTTTGCACTCGCTGCTATTGATGAAATAATTTCCAAATATAATTGCCCAATGTCCGACAAGCCCACTTCATCCGCTGATGCCACGCTCATAGAATCCTGGTTGCGCGCACGCTCGGTATGCCGCGGCCTTCCCCAGCCTGTCAGCGATCGCGGGGGATTGCGGCTGGAAACCAATCTGGAAAAAGAATTGCGCCGCTATGTGTTCGCCCATCCAGCCGACGGGCTGCGCGCGCTGGGCGAGGCGATCACAGAGCCGCTGATTTATCTCAAGCTCACCGGCACCGGGGAACAACTGAAGGCACTGCTTCCCGCGCGCTGGCAGCTTGACGTACCGCGCTATCTGATGACTTGCGATCAGCCTGCGCAGTCCACCGACATACAGCTTCCCACCGGCTATCATCTGGAAACCGGCGTTGACGGCTGCAACGCGGCGGTAAGGATTAGCGATAGCAGCGGCAGCGTTGCGGCGAGCGGCTATGCGGCACAATGCCATGACGTGTTTATTTATGACCGCATCGAAGTCAGCGACCAGCACCGCCGCCGCGGCCTCGGCCGGGCCGTGATGCAGGCACTGCTACGCACGCGCACGTCGGCGAACCACCGGCAGGTGCTGGTCGCCACCGAAGAAGGCCGTGCGCTGTACACGTCGCTGGGATGGTCTGTGTACTCGCCATTTTCTTCTGCGTTTATTCCGGCAGGCGCTGGCGCCAAGCGCTAAGCTAGACTCCGTAGGGCGTAATGGAATTACGCCGCATGTTCAGTCCGGACAACCCAGCTCGCTTTCATCACCAATAGCCCAAAAAGAATTAAATGCCGCCTGGATGCCAAGTACGCCTGTAGTTGGGCATCCGGTCATTTTAGGATGCATGCGGCGTAATTCCATTACGCCCTACGGTGTCTATAGTAGTGAACTCACATCACCCCCGCGTCGAATCTTCGCGATAGGTTTTTACCTCCCCCAGCTTCATCCCTTCCGGCACTTGCCTGTGCTTGGCATGCCCTACCCGTTGCGCGCGGTAGATGCCGGTGTGGCCGGAGAACAGGTAGCTGATTACGCAGGCGATGGCAGCGTAGGGGCCGATGGCGGGGCCGAAGAGTTCTATGGCCATCACGGTGGAGGCGATCGGGGTATTGGCGGCGCCGGCGAAGACAGCCACAAAGCCCAGGGCGGCCAGCGTGGAGAATGGCAGTTGCAGCAGCGGTGCCAGCGCATTGCCCAGGGTGGCGCCGATGTAGAACAGCGGCGTGACTTCGCCGCCCTTGAAGCCGGTGCCCAGCGAGGTGAGGGTGAAGGCGGCCTTGCCGAAAAAATCCGTCCACGACAGCGGATGCTGGAAGGCTTCCACGATCACCGGTATGCCCAGGCCGATGTAGCGCTGCGTGCCTACCGTCCACACGGCAATGGCAACCACCGCACCGCCGATGAAGGGGCGCAGCGGCGCATAAGCGATGCGTTTTTTCATGAAATCCGACAGGCCGTGCGTGGCATTGGCAAACAGCATGCCGGCCAGGCCGAAGACCATGCCCGCGGCCAGCACCGCCGCCAGGCCCCATAGCGTGATGGCGGGAATCTGGCTGACCACATAATGCGTGTGCTGCACGCCCCACCACAGGCCCACCTGGTCTGCGATGATGGCGGCGATAAAGCAAGGCAGGATGGCGTCGTAGCGCATGCGGCCTATGGCCAGCACTTCCAGGCCGAAGATGGCGCCGGCCAGCGGCGTGCCGAACACCGAAGCAAACCCGGCGCTGATGCCTGCCATGATCAGCAGGCGGCGCTGCTGCTGGGGCAAGCGCAATGCGTGCGTAAGCTGGTCTGCCAGCGCGCCGCCCATCTGCACCGCTGTGCCCTCGCGCCCTACCGATGCGCCGAACAGGTGGGAGACAATGGTGCCGCCCAGCACCAGCGGCGCCATGCGCAGCGGGATCACTTTTTTGGGGTCATGGATCTCGTCGATCAGCAGGTTGTTGCCGGCCTCCACGCTCTTGCCAAAGCGCAGATAAACCCAGCCCACTGCAAACCCGGCCAGCGGCAGCAGCCAGATCAGCCAGGGGTGGGTTTCGCGCCAGGCGGTGGCCCATTCCAGCGCAAACAGGAAAAAAGCAGAGGCGCTGCCGGCCAGCGCGGCCACGACGGCAGCCAGCAGCAGCCATTTGGCGATGTACGGAAGCAGATCGATTTGTTCGGGGTGTTTACGTGTATTCATCAAGCGGGCCGTATAAATTTACAATCAACCCGTTCAATGGAAAGCGTTTGGCGAATACCTACAGCTTCCCGTTGCACAGGAACGTCTGTAGGCATCATCAGCTACCCGGCTGAAGCGGGCGGCGGTTGGGCGCAAGGAAAGCGGCAGCTCTCATTGCGCCGGGAGGAATGCCATCTCCCATCTACTGCCTGATGGTAACAAATTTTGCGATGGCGGGCAAATACACTGCCGGCACATGTGGCAAATAGCGCAAAGGGCCCTACTGGCAATTTTCTATTACAGTTCCGCCGACGTGGCAGTTGCATCATGGGACCGGGTCCGGATTTCCAGCAACTCGGGAACGATGCCGCAAAATACCGGCACCATCTCCGGATCAAAGTGCGAACCCGCATTTTCTTTCAGATAAGACAGAATCCTGTCGGTCGCCCAAGGCTCTTTGTAAGGACGCTTCATGCTCAGGGCATCAAAGACGTCAGCCAAAGCCACAATCCGCGCGGATTCCGGTATCTCCTTTGCCTTCATACCACCGGGATAACCGCTGCCATCCCATTTTTCATGGTGGCGCAGCGCTACTTCGGCGGCGAGCTGAAATAAAGGCGCCTTGCTCTTGCGCAGTATGTCATGGCCGATCTGGGCATGCGTGCGCATTACCTCCCACTCCTGCTCATCCAGCGGCCCAGGTTTGCGCAGTATTGCTTGCGGAATGCCCAGCTTGCCCGTATCGTGCATAGGCGCTGCCAGCTCCATGCGGGCGACGCTCTCGGCGTCCCATCCACAGGCGCGCGCCAGGGCGGCGGCATAAGCACCCATGCGCCAGATATGCGCGCCAGTATCGGTGTCATTATAGTGTCCTGCGTGTGCGAGCATGAGGATGGCATCGCGGTGGCTACGCTCCAGCGCTGTCACTCTCACCAGCGACAAGTGTGCAGCAACCCGCGCCCGGACGATGGGAGCCGACACCGGTTTTACAATGTAATCGACCGCTCCCGCTGCAAAGCCCTTGGTCTCCTGCTCCAGGCTGGCGTAGGCGGTAATGAAGATTACTTGCAGCGCCTGCGTAGGATCAATTTGCTTGATGTGCTGGCATAGGTCATAGCCGTTCACATCGGGCAGACCGACATCCAGCAAGGCCAGTGATGGCCGGTGCTTCAGGACGGCCGCTACCGCCTCTGCCCCGTTGCGGGCAAAGACCAGGCGGTATTCCTGATCCAGAATAGTACGCAAGAGAGCCAGCGTGCTTGCCTCGTCGTCCACCAGCAATACGGTCTGTTTTTTCAATGAGTACTCCTTTCCCGCTTGTCTTCGAGATCGAGCAAATGTTTTGCCGCCTGTTCCAGGCCCCGCAGATCAAAATTGCGTAGCTGGGTCCATAGTTCGGCCTGCGTAGCTTTCGGCAAGTCGACCGAAAGCACATTCAGCACGGCCTCCACCGCATCGACATCATCCGCGTCCAAAGCCTTCAGCATTTCTACCAATAGTTCTCTGCGTTCAAGCGTATGCAGCCATGCACGCTCAGTCGCGCGATGCGCGGATGCCTCAGCATCATTGATTCCGATTTGCGGGATGGCAGCCATGACTTGTTCCAGCTCAACGCGCAAGCTTTCCGCGGCCGCAATCAGAGCGGCCTGACTGGCACCGGCATTGACCAATCGTTCCACCTCCTGCGAGGTTCGATATAGACCCGGCATGGCCAGGCTGGCGGCGACGCCTGTCAGCTCATGCGCTAGCATGCCTGCGGCCTTGATCTCGCCACTTGCGAGATAGACGCTGATACTTGCGCCGGCATCCTTGTAGGTCTTGGAAAAACGATCCAGATATTGCCGGTAGCGCTCCACATCAGCCCACAGTTGCAAGCCTTGCTCAACGTCCAGCACCTTATTGTCGCGATGGATTGGCGTCGCTTCAGCAATACTAAGCATTGCCGGCATTGTTCCATTCGTTGATGCGCGGCAGAGGTCACGGATAAGCTGAATCATCGCAGGAACGTCAAAGGGCTTACTGACAAAATGCGACATCCCGGCGGCAATTACCGCCTCCTGCTGCGATTTAAGCGCCCCCGCAGTGAGTGCAACAATAGGAAGATCATCGAACTGCGGCAGGCGGCGAAGACGGCGTGTCGCCTCCATGCCATCCATGACCGGCATTTGCACATCCATCAGGACCAGGTCCACGTCTTCAGGATGAGAAACAAGCCAATCCACCGCAGCCTGGCCGTCATTGGCAAATTCAATCCAGGCGCCCTGGTTGCGCAGGATGCGTGCCACCACATCGCGATTGATGTCGCTATCATCAACAACCAGCACGCGGATTCCGGCCAACTGCATCGCCTCCCCTGCGTCCATGGAGGCGGATATCTGGCCGGGAGCGCTACGCTGGCTGCGAGCGTCCATCACCGCGTTGAACAGGTTGGAAGCGGTGACCGGCTTGCTTAAAAACGCATCCACAACGTCCGCGCCTGGCTGCTTGACGAGCTCAGATAAAGAATAGGCGGTGGACATCAGCACGATCAGGGGCGTATCCGGGGATACGGTTTCACGCAATGCGCGCGCGGTGGCCAGTCCATCCAGGCCGGGCATCTTCCAATCCAGCAGCACAACGCCCGGCAACTCGTCTGCGCTGCTACGCTGAAAATAGTCAAGGACTGCTTCGCCAGACTCGACGGTCTGTACCTCCCATCCCATCGCGCGCGCGGTGGAGCCCGCGGCTTCCAGCGCGATCTCACTGTCATCCGCAATCAGGGCGCGAATGCTGAGCATGTCGGGGGATGAGCTCGATGTTCCGTGTGCAATGGCAAGAGGTACGGTAAACTCAAAATCACTGCCAAGCCCAACAGTACTGCGCAGATTAAGCTCCCCGCCCATCAGTTTCACCAGTTGGCGGCAAATCGTCAGCCCCAGCCCGGTACCGCCAAACCGCCGCGTTGTCGACGTGTCAGCCTGGGTGAAGGCGGAAAAGATTGTTTCCTGCATCGCAGGAGGAATGCCGATGCCCGTATCCCTGACCATAAACCTGAGCCATGCCTCGTCCCCATCCAGCCTTGCAAGCTGCGTAACGAGCTCGACCCGGCCAACGCTGGTAAACTTGATCGCATTGCTGGTCAGATTGGTGAGCACTTGCTGCAGACGCAGCGCATCACCCTCGAATACTGACATCCCTGGGGGAAGCGGATGGACAATTACTTCGATCGCCTTGTCGGCTGCGGCAATTCCCATGCTTGCCGCAACCCCGTCTATCAGTTCCGCCAGTTTGAATTGGGCCTTTTCAATACGCATGTGGCCCGCTTCAATCTTGGATACATCCAGTATGTCGCTAATGATGCCCAGCAGCGACTGGCCCGCGCTACGGATCTTGCGCACCATCTCCAGCCCATCCGGCTCCAGCCTGACCCGCTCCAGCAGATACGCCAATCCTAATATAGCGTTGAGCGGTGAGCGGATTTCATGGCTCATATTGGCCAAAAACTCTGCCTTGCTGCGATTGGCGCTTTGCGCCGCATCTCTTGCCAGCAGCATCTCCTCTTCCGCTTTCTTCTGGGCAGAGATGTCTTGTGCAAATATCAGCGTTGCAGGCCCATCCGCCAGCATGACCCTGGCGGTGGTTTTGAACACCGGTACCAGCCGGCCTGCCTTGCCCAGGCCCTGTGCTTCAAACATCAGCTCGATGGGAGAGTCCGCTTCGATCAGTGCTTCCTGTGTGCGCAACGTATCCAGCGAGCTGGATGCAATCATCGCGCACCACGGCAAGCCGCTTAAATCATCGCCAGCCAGGTAGCCGTGCAAAGCGCGGTAGCGCGGATTGGTATAAATAAAGCGGCCGGCCCGCAAAATGGCGATGGCAAGCGGCGCATCTTCTATGAGTGTCCTGAAACGCGCCTCGCTATCTTGCAAGGCCTGCATTTCCTGCAGGCTTCGCGCATTTTCGGTTTGCGCGCGCTCTCGCCTGGCCCGGCGCACCTGTGACCACCAAAGACTGGCCGCGCCTATCAGGAAAATACCCGTAAAAAGCAAGGCATAACTCCATCCCTGCGACCGCAGGGGCAGGATGATTGACGCCTGCTGCCGGCTTAGACCGATCACCAGAGAGTGGTCCATGGACAGCTCCGCCGGCTGTATCGTGCGCAAGGCCATCACCCGCTGTTCCCCTGTCATGTAGACTGTGCCCGTCAACAGGCTGCTGGGCTGCTTGCGGTCCAGGTGCCGCCTGAAGAATGTCTCTGGCCGGTTCAGGTTGGTGCCGTCAAAACCGTTTTTGGTGGGATAGTTCAGGAATAGCTGGCCATCACCATGCGCGACCAGCGCCCAGACATCCGGCGCATAGATGGATGCGCGAAATTCGGCGGAAAAATAGTTTTGATTCAGGGTAGCAGCGACGACGCCGGCAAACCTGCCCTTCTCGTCCGGTACCATCCGCGCAACAGCCATCACCCATTCGCCCTGGGTGGAGCGGAACGGCGCTGACAGGTACAGGGTATTCTTGTCTGGCCGGCTCTTGACGGTCTTGAAATAGTCGCGCTGGCTAAAATTTTGCCCCACCAGCTCCGGCAAGCTGCTCGCCAGCAGTTTGCCATCCTGGTCCAGCACCGCCATGCCACGCACTCCGCGAATGGCGCCGACCAGCGCGCTCATTCTGCTTGACGCATCGCGCGAGGCAGAACTGGACACCGGCCCCGACAGATAATCCCGCGTAATGGTTTTCAAAGCTATGTCGGTGGCAGCCAGATCGTTCTGGATATCCTCGGCGATAAGTTTGGTCAAGAGCTGGAGGCGCGTTTCTTCACCGCTTTGAACCAGTGCTATGGCACTGAGGTGGGCATAGGAAAACCCTGCTGCCAACGCAAGCATGGCAAGCAAAAAAAAGATCCATTCCCACAAAAACCTGGAGAGCAGGCGGGGCGCTTTTATTTTCATTATATGGCTATCGTTTGCTTTCGCCCGAGGTACACAACATCCATTTGCTGCTGAGACAGCCACCACACCCGCCATCTGCACCATGCGAAAGGAGTGGTCTTAATCGTATTGACAAGCCACAGCGTGACATCGCTGTCCTTGAGTGATAACCGAACGCGCCGGGGCGGATCTTATCGCCGCGTTGAAGAACGATCGCACAGACGCGTCAAAGATATCTGAATACAAACCATACCTCAAAAAATTGCATTTTGCCAACTGTCATTTCTACCAGCTAAGCTGGCAGCACGCTTCGTCATTGCGAAAGCTCGCAGCACGAAAAAGGCAACCAGGCTTCAGCGAAACGCCCGCTTTTTGTAATGATCATTGAGTGCGGACTCCAACGCAGGCAGCATAAAGCACCCACTTTACTCCATACAATCCATACGTTGTCGCGATGTTTAGGGGACTACAAAAAAATGCATGCGTTGCACAAACCTCACCACACCACAGCAAAAACAAGAATAAACTGGAATGCTAACAAGCTGCCGATCCGTTTCTGGATACCGGCAAACTTGCTGGCCAACAGTCAAAAAAAAAAGAAAATATAAAGGAAATCGAATGACAGAAAAAACATCGCCCAAAAGCAGAATTTTGTTGGTTGATGATGATCAGGTCACCCTAGCCTTGATCAACGGCCTGCTGACCCGTGCCGGTTACGATGTCGTCCAGGTCAAGAGCGCGGAAGATGCACTGCACATTATTTCGGTGCAGGAACCGGACCTGGCGCTGCTGGATATCAATATGCCCGGCATGTCGGGCCTGGACCTGGCCAGCAGGCTCAAGGAAGAAACCACCGTTGCCTTCATGTTCCTGTCTGCGACGGCAGATGAAGACATTGTCAGGCAGGCCGTAGAGTACGGTGCTGTCGGCTATCTGGTGAAACCGGTCAATACCGCCAACCTGCTCCCCACGATAGAAGCCTGCCTGGCCCGCGCAGAAGAAATTCGTGAACTAAGGAAGACCGGTGTGAACCTCACTTCCGCCCTCGCCTCCGGCCGGGAAACCAGCATGGCGGTGGGATTGCTGATGGCAAAATTTCAATCGGACAGGCACACTGCGTTTGAAGCATTGCGCAGCCACGCCCGCTCCCGCCGCAAGCCGGTCAATATCATCGCCAGCGAATTGCTGCAGGCGGAAGAAACGATCAACCAGTTCAGGCAGCTTTTCAGCGCTAAATAATCGCTTAAAAAATCGCTTAAAAAATCGCTTAAGCCATAGCCCCATCATCCGGCATCTGCAAACCGGATGATAGGCAAGCAAGACGAAGACACAACGGAAGGTTAAATCTTGTTTCACCAGATTAACTTTCCAGGATTTTCGGCTACTATGAGGCATAGACCTAGCACCGCATCACTCCAGTCTATTCTCATAACCCCCTCCCCGTTATCGAGATGCTATGTCTGTAAGCCGAATACTGCCGCCTTATCGTCGCGCCCGTCATCGGTCTCCCGGCCTCAACTCCGCCGTTTTTTCCAAATACTGCTTTACATCGCATGATCACGCGGGCATCAAAGATGCCGGTTTTTAACATATTGCACTGCGTCATAGCGCGCGGAGTGCCAGGGGAATAACATGACTAATACTACACATCCCGCAGCAAAATCAGCCGGCATCGCCGCCTCCATTTCATCTGCAGGCCGCGTATTGATTGTGGATGACAATAGCGTCAACCTGCTGTTGCTGGCCAAGCTGGCAGAATCGGTCACTGGCACCCCCGCAGTGACGTTTGAAGACCCGGTCAAGGCGGTGGAGTGGTGCAAGGTCAATGAGCCTGACCTGATCCTGGTGGATTTCATGATGCCGAAGATGAACGGCCACGATTTCATTCGTGCGATACGCACCTTGCCTTGCTGCGACGACGTGCCTATCGTCATGGTGACGACGGAAAATGAAAAGGCTGTCCGTCATGAAGCGCTGGAGATCGGTGCAACAGAATTCCTGGCAAAACCGGTGGATGTTCCCGAATGCCGCAGCCGCATCCGCAATCTATTGGCTCTGCGGCATGCGCAAAACTTGCTGAGAGATGAAAAGAAACTGCTGCAGTACGAAGTGGAAATCGCCACTGCCGCCATTGTCGAACGGGAGCGCGAATTGATCTTGCGCCTTTCAAAGGCAGCAGAATTCCGCGACCCAGAGACCGGCGCGCACGTGCAGCGTATGGCCCACTATTCCAAGCTGATTGCAAAACGTCTCGGCATGCCGGCGAGTTTCCAGCAACTGCTGCTGGAAGCAGCGCCCATGCACGACATAGGCAAGCTGGGCATCCCGGACTACATCTTGCTCAAGCCGGGCAAACTCACTGATGCCGAAATGGCCATCATGCGCCACCATCCGACAATAGGCGCCAATATCCTGGAAGGCAGCGATATTCCCTTGCTGCAGCTAGGCGAAGAAATCGCCCGCACCCACCATGAAAAATTTGACGGCACAGGCTACCCTCTCGGTCTGTCGGGGGAAAATATTCCCCTGTCTGGACGCATAGTCGCGGTTGCAGACGTGTTTGATGCGCTGAGTTCAGAACGTCCGTACAAAAAAGCATGGTCACCTGAAAGAGCAAAATCCTTTCTGATGGAAAGTGCCGGCACCCATTTTTGCCCCGTCTGCGTCAACGCTTTCATTGGCGCATGGGACGAGGCAATGGAGATCAAGTCCACATTTACCGACACAGAAACCGTCGGGTACTAGACGGCCCGGCTCTATCGCAATAAGCCACGCATCGTCTGCAAAGAGAGCAGACAAGCGCTGACAAAAAATATAATCGGAATTCCTCACATGCAAGTCGCCAGAAAAAGTTTTCGCCACCAGCTCATCCTGATGTTCGGGCTAGTTCTCGCCTTGGTATGGGCACTGGTAACCTACGAACTGTTCCAGAGCCGCTTGCATTACCTGGCCGAAGCAAACCTGAGAACCCGGGTTCAATCGCAGGTCTTTTCCGAATACTCCCAATCCGCGATCCGCCGCATCAACGAAGTATTGCTGGATATACGTGGAGACTGGAAAGGAAGCTGGCAAGACTATGCAGAGCTGGTGCGCCGCCGGCAGGAGATTTTGAGCGATATCTCTTTTCAGGTCACCATCATAGACAAGGATGGGATCGTGCAATTTTCCAATTTATCCAAACCCAATACCAGGACCGATCTCAGCCAGCGCGAGCATTTTCTTGTGCATAAAGATGCGCCTGAGCGCGACGCGATGTTTATCAGCACGCCTGTAAAAGGCAAGATATCCGGAAAATGGTCATTGCAATTCACCCGCCCGATTATGAGTGAGGGTAGGTTCAATGGGGTACTGGTGGTGTCCGTCAGCCCCGAACAATTTACCGCACTGGCCGGAAAATTAAATTTGAATGGAGATGGTGTAGTGACCGTACTCAATGACGGCGGAATCGTGATGGCTCGCTTCCCCTATGTGGAAGCGGCGCTGGGCAAGCCAATTGACGCCGCTTTCCTGGCCGGCTCACCGGCTCCCTCAACCGGCAATTTCCAGAGAGTCGCGGCCGTTGACGGTGTTGAGCGCATCTACGGATTCAGCCGCCTTCCTGAGTATCACCTGAATTTCATCGTCGGCGAATCCTTGTCCAGCGTGATGGCGCCTTATCACGCACATAGAAACGACGTATTGATCGTGGCCAGTGCCATCAGCATAAGTGCTCTCTTCCTGTTTGCGCTGTTATTCCGGGCATTGATCGCCCGAGACAATATTCAGCAAAAGCTGTCGGAACGGGAAGCCACCTTGCGCCAGTCGCAAGAGATCGGGCGGATAGGCAGCTACTCAATGGATGTCAGCACCCGGCAGCTTACCTGGTCGCATGCGATGGATGAGATTTTGGGTCTGCCTGCAGGATTCAATCATTCGTATCAGGAACTCAGAAAAATCTTGCATCCGGATGATCTTGAAGCGGTAGAGACAGCAATCGCCGGCGCCATGCGCGAACAAGGCAAGTTCAATTACGAGTTCAGGATAATCCGGCCTATCGACGGCAAGGAATGCTGGATACAGGCGTTCGGCCAGTTTGATCACAATGCTGAGCACAACAGTAATTGTGTGGTTGGCATTATTCAGGACACTACCCAGCGCAAGCGGCATGAAGAAGAGCTGACGCACGCCAAGGAACTGGCCGAAACGGCCAACGTTGCCAAGAGCCTTTTCCTGGCATCGATGTCGCATGAGATCAGAACGCCGATGAACGGCATCCTGGGTATGACGGAACTGGCGCTGGACACAGAACTGGACCGCGAACAGCGCCAGTATCTGAGCCTGATCAAATCTTCCGCCGACTCACTATTGGTGATCATTGACGACATCCTGGATTCCTCCAAGATAGAGGCTGGAAAACTTGCCTTGGAAAACGCGCCTTTCGAGCTCTCTGCCATGCTGGGAGATGCGATCAAGGCACTGGAAATCCAGGCCGAGCAAAAAGGCCTGGAACTGATCGCCGATATCGACGTCGGCAATTTCAATCATCTTAACGGCGACGCCGGTAGGCTGAAACAAATTTTTGTCAACATCGTTGGCAATGGCATCAAGTTTACGGAAACCGGCGAGGTCATGATCCAGGTCCGGCATGAGGAAACCATGGGGGGCGATGTCCTGTTGCATTTCAAGGTTACCGATACCGGCATAGGCATCCCGGCTGACAAAATCGCATCCATCTTTGAAACTTTCTCGCAGGCGGACAATTCCATTACCCGGAAATATGGCGGCACCGGCTTGGGGCTATCCATATCGTCGCGGCTGGTGGACCTGATGCAGGGAAGTATATGGGTAGAGAGCGAACTGGGACGAGGCAGCACCTTCAACTTCAGCGTCCGGATGAAAAAAGGTGCAGAAGCAGTGTACCTGAAAAAAGACCAAGCCCTGCCGAATCTGCGCGTGCTGATCGTGGACGACAACACCACCAATCTCCAGTTTCTCAATGACTGTTTCGTCAGGATGGGCATGTCGGCAGTGTGCACAGAAAATGGCGAAAGCGCATTCAACGAGATACAGCGCGCGCAAAAGGCCGGAGCGCCGTACGATCTTATCTTGCTGGACGCGCACATGCCGGGCATGGACGGCTTCGCCGTTCAGGAAAAAATACGGACCTTGTTGCCAGAATCGCCATCACTGGTGATGATGATGACTTCAGCGGGATCACGCGGAGATGCCGACCGCTGCCGAGCCCTGGAAGTGGATGTGTATATGCAAAAACCTATCATCTACGGAGATTTAAAGTCCGCCCTGTGCCGCGCACTCAATCTGGGCCAGGCGGAAAACCCGGCATCTCCTGCCGCCCAGGCATCCCGCGTGGCGCAACTCAGGCTTTCCATACTGCTGGTGGAAGACAATGTGATCAACCAGCGTCTCGCGGTGAGGATACTGGAGAAATCCGGCCATCAAGTTACGGTCTGCGAGAACGGTGCCGAAGCCTTAAGCGCGTTGGAAAAGGATCATGTCGATCTGATACTGATGGATATGCAAATGCCCGTCATGGACGGCATAGAGGCAACACTGGCCATCCGCGCGCGGGAGTTGATTCAAGGGGGCCATGTGCCTATTGTCGCGATGACAGCCAATGTGATGGCGGGCGATCGCGAGCGCTGCTTGCAGGCCGGCATGGACGACTACATCTCAAAACCGATACAGGCTGGAAAACTGATGGATTGCATCGCTTCGCTGTTTGCTGCTCGCAGTGAAAACCCAGCATCCTCTACTGCCGCCCGGGATGCACTCTCCGCATCCGCCGCATTTGATTATGGCAGGGCAATCGCCAATACCGATAAGGTAGTCCTGGATATCGTGGGAAAACTGGCATCGGACAAGATACCTGGCTATGTGTCTGACATCGGCGATGCGCTCACAACTGGAAATGCCAATGCCGTATACAGGGCCGCACATACCTTAAAGGGCGTGGTCGGTTACTTCTGTGCGGCGCCTTTAGTAAAGGCAACAGAGAACATAGAGACTTGTGCCACGCGAGGCGATCTGGAAGATGCGCAGCGTTATTTTGAATCCCTGCAGAGCGAAGTGCAGAGATTTTTGCCACACTTGGACGCAATCCTGCAGAGAAACGTTCCAAGCCAATGAGCACTCGCACCGCCAGACCCTGCTGCCATATGAGCGATACCTCGTGTGCAGGCTTCAATTGTAGAGAATCGTTAAATACCGAAAGAAATCAATTTCTAAGTGGAAATATTGGACTATGATGGAATCTGAAACAGCGATTCATATCATAGCTTGTTTCGCGGTGTAACCTCAGCCCGTTATACCGCCACGTTTTACCGCATTTCCCCGACCGCCCTTTATCCTGCCGGTCAGCCTACCCAGTCGGCCCAAGCCCGCCGCGCCTTTCATCTTTTTAACTATCTTTACCGCGCCACAACCTGCGCGGCTTTAGTCAATCTGCGCCCCACGTCCAGAGATGTCGGCGCACTTAACCAGGATAAAAAATGGCTACCATCGACAACACCGCTTCATTACAGCTTGGCTACACACAAGAGTTTCTCGCCTTTACCTTGGGCAGCGAAGAATACGGAATAGATATCCAGAAAGTGCAAGAGCTGCGCAAATACGAAGGCGTGACCCACATTGCAGATGCACCTGCGTTTTTCAAAGGCGTGTCCAACCTGCGCGGGAACATCGTGCCGATACTCGACCTGCGCATCAAACTCAACGTGGGAGAGCCGAGCTACGACCATTTCACCGTGGTGATCATCGTGAATGTGCAAGGGCAGACTGTTGGCGTGGTAGTAGACGGCGTCACGGATGTCGTGGCCTTTACACCCGCCGAGATCAAGATCTCCCCCAAAACCTACGGCGTCGATACCGACTACATGCTGGGCATAGGGATCAAAGACCAGCGCATGGTGATTCTCACCGAGGTGGAAAAACTGGTGTCCACCGACGCTTTGGCATCTCTCAAAAAAATGGGTAATTCTCAAGACAGCCGCCAACAGGAATGCTTTCGCAATTCTGATCTTACGCCGGCTTCCCAAGAACTTTGATCTCACACAGAACTATGCTTTTTTTCCTCAAAAGCAGTGAAAAATTACATTTAGAAAGACAATCAAAATGAAAATCGCAAACTTGAAAATAGGTACTCGCCTCGGTCTGGGATTTGGCCTGATCCTCTTGATGTTGAGCTGCGTCGCTGCTGTCGGCATTAGCGTCATGAGCCGCACCAACAGCGCAATGCATCACATCACAGACGTCAATGTAGCAAAAATGCAGTTACTGGAAGACATGAGCAGCTCTGTGCATATCGTCGCCAGGGTCATGCGAACTATGGCCCTGGTAGAGGACAAAGCTATTTTCGACGAGCAGAAAAAAAAGATAACTGCAGCTCGTGAAAAATATGATGCTTCGTTTAAATCCTTACAAAATATGCCGTTGGACGAAGCAGGAAAAACCTTTGTCAGCCAGCTCGCTGCTGAGCATGACACTGTACGTCCTGTCAATAATCATTTTATCGAATTGTCAGCAACGGACAAGCAAGCTGCACTAAAGGTATTGCTGAACGAAGTTATGCCTCTTAACCAAAAGTGGTTGGATTCTTTACAAGAATTCGTTGATCTTCAACGGTCAAAGAACAGGAAAGAAGAAGAACTGGCATCTTCCTCTTACGAATCCGGCCTCATTGCAATGCTGGTGTTAGCCTTGTCAGCGATTTGTATAGGTGTTTTTGTAGCATGGTATAGCACTAGGTCCATAACCCGTCCTTTGATTGCGGCCGTAGCAATTGCGAAGACTGTCGCCGCCGGAGACTTGACAAGTGACATCCAGATAACGTCAACCGATGAGACCGGTCAACTGCTGCTGGCGCTCAAAGAAATGAACTCAAGCCTGCTGAATATTGTTGCGCAAGTTCGCATGGGCACCGACGAGATGGCAACTGCGTCTGGACAGATCGCAGCGGGTAATCTTGATCTTTCGTCCAGAACCGAAGAACAGGCAAGCTCCCTGGAAGAAACCGCGTCGTCAATGGAAGAACTGACAAGCACCGTAAAACACAACGCCGACAATGCCAGCCAGGCCAGCCAGCTTGCATCCAACGCATCTGAAACCGCAGTACGGGGCGGCGCTGTGGTATCGCAAGTAGTGGACACCATGGGCTCCATTCATGAATCTTCAAAGAAGATCGTCGATATCATCAGCGTCATTGACGGTATTGCTTTCCAGACCAATATCCTGGCCCTGAATGCCGCCGTCGAGGCAGCCAGGGCTGGCGAACAAGGACGCGGTTTTGCCGTGGTAGCGACCGAGGTGCGCAACCTGGCACAACGTAGCGCCACAGCAGCCAAGGAAATCAAACTCCTGATCAACGATTCCGTTGAAAAGGTTGCGACCGGCAGCAAACTGGTCCAACAGGCAGGCACGACCATGGATGATGTGGTGCACAGCGTTAAGCAAGTGAACGACATCATTACAGAGATCACTGCCGCCGGCCGCGAACAAGCTTCCGGCATCGACCAGATCAATTCAGCAGTCGCACAGATGGACCAAGTGACGCAACAAAATGCTTCGCTGGTGGAAGAAGCTGCTGCTGCAGCAGAATCCTTGCAGGACCAGGCAGCTACGCTGGCACGCCTCGTCAGCGTGTTCAAGGTGGATACCAATGAGGTCAGACAGCAGACGGCAACTGCTGCTCCTGTACGTCTTGTGACCGTGAAATCCAGCCCAGGCAAAAGCAGCGGCTTCGCCCGTCGTCCCGCACTAACTATGATCAAGGCCTCCCCTGCCAAGGCTGTCAGCAATGGCGCTGACAACGGCTCCTGGGAAGAATTTTAAGTTTAAAGATTTAGAGCGCGATGAACCATGTGTTGGTCCTGCGCAGCGTAATGCGGCGCAGGACAGGTTCCCAAAACTGGGCACCAACGGCATTCATCTCATACGTGATAAGAATTTTAGGATTTTATCGTGATAAAGAAAATTTTTCTAAAGCCCAGGAATTGGGAAAAGGCAGGTGCGTTTCTCTGCGCCTCGGAACCTCATCGCTTCTTTGATCTGGCGGCGGCAATGGAGTTTCTCAAGCGCGCCGTACTCAGAAGACTGCAAGACGCTACACGTTTGGATCAACACACGGAGTATGGCGATAAAGACCTCCCGTTTTGGCAACATGGCAAGGTCCTGGCCTGTTTCAAATCGAGTTTCAGCCTGTCGTCACTTGGAAAAACAGAGCGGACAACTATTTCATTTTGGGTAGAATTTGAAGGGGACGAACGTCCGCCTACAGAAGTATATTTTTAGAACTCGTTTTATCAATAGAAGCGAGTGCGAAGCGGTGAAGCAGGGGTTTCGGACGGCATGCCGTCAGCCTGCGTAACGGCACGGCCTTGCAAGGCCGTGCTCCCTCCCTATAGGGACACAGGGTGAAGCAGGGGTTTCGGACGGCATGCCGTCAGCCTGCGTAACGGCATGGCCTTGCAAGGCCGTGCTCCCTCCCTATAGGGGCACAGGGTGTAGCAAGGTTTCAGATAATATCGTAGGGTGCAATGGATTTTATCCATTGCACCACTCTTCATCTCAAGAAGCAGAGCCATTTTTTTCTGCTGCGATTGCGGATCATCCTCTTTCCTGCCTTCTTCCAACGGCACATGACAACATGATGAGTTGCTAACGCCCCTAAGAGCTGCCGGCCCTACTCGCCTCGCTCTGGTAAAAAACTATTCCTGCTTTTTATTCAATACGATAGTCTGCCCTTCAAATACCGGATGCTGACGCATCGCGCACTCGGACGAGCGTATCGTAGCCATCTTGAAATCTGCGCTGAAACGCATCACGATCTTGCAGCTTTTTTTTGTATCTTCCGGATCATCGCCGTCATTCGTCGGTATTATCGTCAACACCGTTCCCTCCAGCTTTGCCATGCCGACAAGGCTATCCGTTTGCGGCCCTGAAGCCCAGAACCCAGACGCGGCATAAATGCCTGCGGCGGGATCCAATGCAAGAATGCTCACAACGGTCCCGCTGCCATTTTTCCAAACTCCCAATGTTGACCATGTACCGTCGGGGAGAGGTGGCTGGGAAAACGCCAGCGCGGACATCATGAACAAGAAAAGTGATACGGCTATTTTTTTCATTTTTGGCTTTCAATCATCAGGGTATAGGCATCAGCAGAGGCCGGCTCATGCAGCCGGCGCGGCAAACTGCAATGGACTTTATCTACGGCACGGCTCTTCGCTTGAGGAGGCTTAGTTATCGGAAAAATACTTCAGGCTTCGCCCGTCCAATGCGCACATCGCTTCCTTATAGGCAGCGCAGCCTTCGCCGGCGGTGACTTTGGGCCGCTCGAAGGTCTTGTCGAATTCTGCCGTGATGACACATGCTTCTCCACCCGCCTTGGTCACATAAGGAGAAAATTTGATGGTCTGACCTTTGAAACTTCCTAATCCCGCAATACGCCCCGGACATTCCGGCTTGGTAACGCGGGCAGACACGGCAACCGCTACCGGCGCATGAGATTGCAGCACAATAATATGCAGGGTCGTGTCGGCATTTTTGAAGCGGCCGTTTAACTGCGCTTGCGCCAGGCACAGGCTGCTTGCCGACATCAGCAATACTGCTATCAGGAATTTTTTCATGCGTTCTCTTTCTTGGATAATTTAATTATTACGCGCCCATAAGCCCAATAAGTCCAATAAGTCCAATAAGCGCCCCTACATCAACTACACACAAAACAGGTGTTGCCTGGTGCAGCTCCACAGCAC
Source organism: Parundibacterium terreum (assembly GCF_014636315.1). Classification (GTDB taxonomy): domain Bacteria; phylum Pseudomonadota; class Gammaproteobacteria; order Burkholderiales; family Burkholderiaceae_D; genus Undibacterium; species Undibacterium terreum. The sequence goes on from NZ_BMED01000001.1 coordinate 1,141,219, forward strand.
AGCTCAGCGGCGAATCTCGTCGGCAAATTGATCTCCGAGACGCATGGCTGCCCCCATGTTTTCATAGGCTTGCTGCACGCTGATGTTGCCGTCGCCATATAAACCCGAGTTGTTCTTAATCACCGCCTTGCTCAGCACAGGGCTGACATTCTGGTCCGGATCTGCTTTCAGCGCTTTCAGAAATTCCTTCCCTAAAGGCTCACCCAAATTGTGCAACGCATACACATTGGCATCATCGTCGCTCCCGCCCAGCGCACGGCCCGTCTTGATATTGTCCTTGGTGAATTCCGCCAGCATCAGAGCCTGCAGCTTCTTGTCTGTGCGATAGGCAGCCGCCTTCTTGTCGTCCAGCGAAGCGGCATCGGCAACGCCATACTTGGCCCCATTCTTCCTGAGCGCAGCAGTCCAGGACGAATCGATAAACTGTCCGTAACCATGGGCTGTAGAGGTTGCCATCACCCCATCAAACTGGCGCTGCTTATTCTCTTTCGCAGTGAGGCTGATGGGCCTGGCATCGGCATGGAAGCCCGCCGATTCAAAATTGGCGATCTTGGACAGAATGCCGGGATCCACCCCTACGGTTTTTGCCGCATTGGCCAGGTAGCCCTTGGCTTCCGCCCATCGGGATGGCAGCAGCAAAGCATCTGCCGTTCTATCGAACCTCCGGTCTGCCTCCTTGGGCGGCCAGGCCTTCAATGCGCCCTCGGTATTGCGGTTGATGCCGAAATACGTGCTCAACAGGGTTTTGGCCATGCCCAGCTCTTCATCGGAGACGCCTTCCTTGGCCTTTACCCGTCGTGACATATCATTCAAAAACGACTGTATGCCGCCCTTGGTGCCAAGATCAAAACCGGGGAATTGGTTTGGAGCCTGGCTGGCCGGCGCGCTGGCTGGCGAACCGGCAGCCTGATTCGTTGCAACATTTGCCGCATTGCCTGTGCCTGCATCCGGCTGCGACTTGTCAAAATAATGCGAGGCCTTGTCCAGCATGTCGGCGGCGCCGGTCTTCAGGGTCTGCAGCTCGCGCACTATCCTGTCCCCCAGGCCTGTATCTCCCGCTGTTTCATTCTGCTTGCTGGAGCCGGCAGGCCGCGTCCTGCTTTGCACCAGATGCTTCAACTCATCCCAGCCGCTCGCGATGGCGCCCTCGGCTTGCTCTGCGCCTTGCCGCAGGCTGTCCAGCATCCCGCCACTGCTCCTGGGGCGATCGGCTTCAAAATGGGCATCGCTGAAATGGACGCTATTACTTTTCTGCGGCGCAGACGGCACGGGCGCGGGAGTCTCCAAGGCAGCCCTTGCAGCCCGCGTCCTGCTTTGCACCAGAGGCTTCAACTCGTCCAGCTTGCTCTTTGTGGCGCGCTCGACTTGTGCCGCAGCTTGCGGCTGGCTATCCGGCGCAGCGTTGCTGTTGCCGCTGCCGGGGCGATCAGCCTCAAAATGGGCATCGCTGAAATGGGCGCCATCGTTTTCCTGCGGTGCCTGCAGCTCCGGCGCAGGAACTGGGGCGTCCCTTGCACCATCGCTTTGATCGCCAGGCGGCTCGCTGCCGGCGGCCGCCCCCTCCAGCGCTGGCGGCTTGTTCGCGTCCGCCGGATACGAATACATTGCACGGCCTATCAGGCCCTTGCTCACCGCCTCGGGATCAAGCTCCTGGCCTTGCCCCGGCGCTGCATTTTTTGTATCCGCTCCGCCCGCACCTTCATCGAAGAGCTGCTTGGCAAACTGGTATTTTTCCAAAAGATTGTCTATGCCCTTGCCTGGATCAGGCATGGCGCTGACGTCTTCTTCTTCCTTGGGGAAGAGGCTGTTTAATATGAGGCCCACTGTTATCCTTGTTTAACCATGCCGCCTGAATGCGGACATGGACAATTGAAAGAGCAACAGATTTGCGGATTTTTCATCCTTGCAATTCTGTCTTTTATTTGTGCGTTTGTCATCTATTTTTCGCAACTTTTATTTTCGCAGCATGATCTGATGCGCCGGTCTGGGGTGGTCTCGCGGATTGCTCACAGCACCATCCCCTTCTCTTCCACCAGCAGGCCCAGTTCTTCCACCGCGTTCCAGTAGGCTTCCTGCGGGTCCAGCCGGGGGAACTTCCACAAGGTGGAGAGGCCGTGGTGGTGGCAGATGGCCCACCAGGTCCAGGGCATTTGCCGCTTCAGGTCATCCAGCACGGCGTCGATGTCGAGCACGGTCTTTTCGCGACGCAGATCCCAGATCAGTGTGCCGTCGTCCTCGGCGGTGGAGTAATTGGTGAGCATCTGCTTGCCTTCGATGGTGGCGTTGCCGAAGCCGACATCGCGCTTGATCTCTGCCGTATTGTTGCGCATCCAGTGCGCCCACTCGGCGAGCCAGTGGTGCAGCACTGCTGTCTGTTCCGCCTGCTGCTCTTGCGCGCTGCGCTGCTGGCTCAGGCTGGGTTGAATCGCTCTTTGCATGGGAGCTCCTTGGTTCTGTTCAGTTGCCTGCCGGGCCGGCGGTGGCCGCATCGGTGGATGGGTCTTCCGTTTTTTTGTTGACGATGATCCCGCGCGAGATGCGCCGGCCACCTCGCAGATGCCGCGGTCCATGCTGTCGGGGTGGTAGACCTCGTCCCGGTATAGAAAAAGGACGGCGTCGGCATCCTGTTCTATGGCGCCGGAATCACGCAGGTCGCTGGCTTGCGGGCGCTTGTTGGGGCGCTTTTCCAGCTCGCGGTTGAGCTGGCTGAGCAGCACGATGGCGATGTCCAGTTCCTTGGCCAGCGCCTTCAGGCCGCGGGTGATGCCTTCTATCTGCGCGTTGCGGTTGTCGCCGTCGCCTTCCATCAACTGCAAGTAATCGACCACCAGCACATGCAGCCCCTGGCGGCGCTTGACGGTCTTGGCCTTCATGCGCACATCCAGCAGGCGCAGGCCGCCCTGGTCATCCAGGTACAACTGCATGCGGTCTATCTTGGCAATGGCGGCCGTCAGGCTGTTCCAGTCTTCGCCTGTCATCGCATTGGGCTGCAGCAGGTGCGCCAGCGGGATGCGGCCTAGGTTGGCGAGGTTGCGGTCATGCAGCTGGGTGCGCGGCATTTCCATCGACAGCACCAGCACGCTATGGCTTTGCGCGATATGGCAGGCCAGGTTCAGCGCGAAGGCGGTCTTGCCCATCTTGGGGCGGGCCGCCAGCACGATCAGCTCGCCGCCGCGCAGGCCGCCGCTGAGCTTGTCATCCACATCGGCAAAACCGGTGGAAATGGCGCGCGAACCGCCTTCGCGCCGGCGCTCCAGTTCTTCGATATGCTGGTACAGATCGGCGCTGGCCTTCACCGGCTCTTGCCGTATGCGCGCCACCGCCAGTTGTTCCAGCTTGCTGGAGGCCTGGTCCAGCAGCAGCGCCGCATCCTGGCGCGAGGTGCAAGCCTGGTCTGCCACCTCGCGCCCCAGCGCAATCAGGCCGCGCTTGATGGCCCTGTCCCGCACGATGGCGGCGTAGCGGGCGATATTGGACGAATAAGGCGTGTTCTGCGCCAGCGAATTCAGGTAAGGCAGGCAATCGCTGATGCGGTCGCGCAGCAGATCGGACAGCGAGATCACATCGCAGCTTTTGCCGGCCGCGATCTGCGCTTGCAGCTCGCTAAAGATGACGCGATGCTCGCCGCGATAGAAGTGCTCTGCCTGCAGATCGCCGATGCGGTCTATCGCATCGTTGTCCAGCAGCAGCGCACCGAGCACGCTTTGTTCTGCTTCGTTGTTGTGCGGGGCTTGCATGGTGGCTTGGGGGGGCTTGAAATTATTCATCGTGCTTCCTTCAAATTCCGGGTTCATCACGGAGCGGTAGGCTGGGCTAAGGCTTCATCAGCCCAGCATCCAAACACATCTACGCACATCCAAAAACGGTTTCAATGGCGCTGGCTTATCGGATGCCAAGCGTTGGGCTGGTGAGGCTTTAGCCCAACCTACAACATCATCGCGGGCCTCAGTTGTCATACTGGCCTTCCCTGATCTTGGCGAAGTTGATGGCCTTGGTCATCCAGGCCAGATCGGCCATGAAGCTGCGCTTTCCTGTGCCTCCTGCTAGCTGCGCTCTGCCGGTGAGAAAGGCCGAGCCGGCAACGTATTCAAAAAACTTGCGCCAGTAGTCCAGGTTTTGCCGCGCCGGATCTTCATTCCATCTGGCCCGCAAATGCACGGCCCTGCCGCGTGTCCAGTCGCGCACCCTCGGGCATTGCGGCAAGACCTGGTGATACAGCGCGATAATCTCCTGGTGGGGGCAGGCCATTGCTACAGCCTCTGCACGTGGCGGATCCTTCTCCCTTGCCGTGCTCTGGGCACTGTCGCTAAGGGAGGGTCCTGCCGTTCCAGAGGCTGCTGCATCGCCTGTAGCCGATGCCTGTTTGCCCCCACCGCTCGACGCGTTACCAGCATCGCTGGCGACAGCTAACACGCTAGTGTTAGCCGGGTTTTGACCTTTATCTTGCTCTTGCTCTTGTTCTTGCTCTTGGCTTCGATGTTTCTTTGAAGCTGAAGGCAAGGTATCGGGAAGGTCCTTCCCTTCCGCTTCTGCCGCTTGCTCTGCAGGCTCATTGGCCCTGCTATAACTCATGCACAGCGCCACCGCATATTTGTCGTAAAACGCCTGCAGATAAGGGTTGTCCGGCAGGTTGTCGTATTCGGTCTGCACGCCTATCGCCCTTTTGTCACGCGGCTTTAATTTTTTCCCAATCTGAAAACGCGCCATTTCATGTACCCAGACCATGCGCGATTTTTCGTCATACTGGCAAAACCCGGACCGTATGCAGGCTTGCAAACCCTTGGTGAGATCGTCCAGGGATAATCCCGTCTCGGCCAGCATGAAAGGCTTGGGCAGGTAATACAGGCCCGTCATATTCGCTTGCGGGCTGCTCATCAAATACAGCGCCACCAACTGCGCCTGCCAGCCTTCGTCCCGCAGTTTTTCACCGGTGCCGCTGATCCAGAACTTCGGCGAAATCTTTGCATAACCCCTCATTGCTGCTGATCCTCCTGCGCCTGCAAAGTCTGCTGCGCCACCACCTCAAAGATTGCTTCCATCCTGGCTGCTGCCTGCGCTGCATCCAGTTGCTTCCACAGATAGCGCGCTGCATGCGGGCCGCGCAGGAATCCGGCGATGGCTGCATGCACCTGCTGCATCGCCGCCTCATCCAGCTCCGCGTAGGACAGGGATTTTGGCAAAGGCACGATGCCGCCTTTGGCGCCCGGCACCCAGTTCACATGGCCGGCGCCTATCTTCAGCCAGTTGCGGAACTGCTCAAACTCGCCAAAACGCTGCTGTGCATCAAACACCGCCTGTTCCAGCGCCATGTGGCGGCGATGAAAAGCCGCATTGCGCGGAATGCGGGTGCCGACCTGCGCCACCTCGCCGTCTTCCAGCGCAAACACATCCCGCAAAAACCGCAGCCAGCGCGCATGGTGCTTGCCATCCACGCCGCGCAAACCCTGCTGCAAGACTTTGCGGGCGGCGCTGTGTTCGGCATCTGACAAGGGAATGCTGCGGTCGCGCATGATCATCGTGTGGCTCATTGTGGAATCCTGTTCTTAAGGGTTAGTGGTTGCCTGGTGCGGGCCGCAGGCAGACTTGCTGGTGCAAGACCGTGATCGCCATCCAGGTGCTGGTTTTGCAATCGCCCTGCCCGTTCACGATGCGGTTTACCGTCGGCTGCGAAATGCCCAGCCGCTTGGCAATCTGCGCCTCGCTCAAGCCGGTGGCGGCCTTGATATCCGCAATCAGTTGCCTGGCTGAAGCTTGTTGGGTGGCTGTGTTTTTGTTATCCATGCATGCATTCTATACGTGAATGGATACGCATTTCAATACGTGTTTGGATTATTTTTTGCAAAAATCTATACGTACGTGTATAGTTGAATTATTCAGTTGTACAAGCCCCTTTGATCAACCGGGTGTGTGCTGATAGCGGTCGCTAACCAAAAACTTGAAAATAGTTTCCGATGATCTTGAGGAAGTATTTTGAGGAGGTAGCGACAGGCCATTTGCACCGGAGTTTTTCGGCATGGATGTTCCACATGCGCGAAGAGCTTCAGCCCATTAACCAGGCCTATCGGTGGCCACCAAGCTATGACACTCACGACCCTCACATCGCGGCTAGACACCGCCATGCAAGCCGCCGGATTTGTTTCCCAGAGCGCGCTCGCCCGCGCCTCCGGCGTGCCCCAGCCCACCATCAACCGCATCCTCAAAGGCGTAGGCAGCAAAGGGCCGGAAACCGAAACCCTGCGCAAGCTCGCCAGCGCCTGCAACGTCAGCTTTGAGTGGCTGCACGAAGGACTGGGTAATATGCAACGAGGCGCCAGCGCGGCAGATGCCGGCCAGATCAATATGAACCAGCCGCACATGCGCATCAACGCCGGCAGCAATGGCGATGCCGGCGCAGGCGCGATCCGCTTCATGCACGCCAGCGGCAGCTGCGGCGGCGGCTTCAACAATTACGAAGACCTGGAAAAAGAACCGCTGATCAAGGAAGAACGCTGGTTCGCCCGCTTCAACGTCAAGCGCAACGACGTGATCGCCATCTACGCCTACGGCGACAGCATGGCCGAGTTCATCATCGACGGCGATATCGTCATCTTCGACATCACCAAGACCGACATCACCAGCGGCCAGATCTACGCCATCGATTCACCCGACGGCCTGCGCATCAAACGCGTACACCGCCGCGCCGACGGCACCCTGCTGCTCACCAGCGACAATCCCAACAAAAACCGCTACCCCGACGAGATGTACACGCCAGACCAATCCGCGCAACTGGCGATCAAGGGGAAGTTTGTTTATCGGCAGGGTGGGTATTGAGGACCGCTTATAGCAAGCGAATAACGCATGATTGAGAAGAAGCTCTGCTACTTGCATTTCAAAAAACTTGTTACTCAAAACTGCAAACCACCTGAACACTTTTTATAGCGAAAGCACCTATGGTTTCTTCAAAGTTTTTAAATTTTCTCGCATTTTCAATATTGGCAATCTTATCTTTCGGAGCGAACGCCGACCCAAGCTCCCGAGAACTGACAATACGAAAAATCGAAGAACTAACATTTAGCAGAATTGGGACGTTTGATCCTAAATCACCCCAGATAGAAGTCTTTCTAAAAGCAGCAAAAACTAAAAATCCGGAAGTTGACAACGAAACCTGGGAGAGCATCAGGACCGATCTTACTGCTTCGCTGTCCCAAGTTGTGAAGGCAAATGGCGGACCGATGAAAGGGGTGTTCAGTGGAGCAATGGATAATTTTTCAGATGAAGAACTTGAGCAGCTGAGAAAACTGTTGGATGACCCCATCTATAAGAAACTTCAAACGGCTATGTCAAATCCAGCCGTTCAGCAGCGCGTAATAAATATGACTCAAGGATTTGCAGCTATAGTGTGGCCTGTTGCGAATAAGGTCCTGACCAAACATGGACTCAAGGGAGTTTATTAAGCAGCACAACATACGCCGGGGCCTTCAAATGCGGCGCAACGTCGTAGGGTGCAATAGCAAAGCGTATTGCACCGCTTGATCCACTGGCACCACCTACCTGTATATTTAGCGACTTCATCACAAATAAATCTTTCGCTTTTTTACGGAAAACGGTGCAATACGCTTTGCTATTGCACCCTACGCTTGATCCGTATCGCAAACATTCAGTACAGCACTCATCTTCACTGGCACAAATAAAAATCACGCGCAGAATAGCTCCAGCAATAGGTCTGGCCGTTTTCTAAGAACGTGGCATGGGGTGCGCGAAAATACTCTCCTGCCTCCAGCGCGGAAGACAAAAAACTCTCCACGTACAGGTGCTCTGCGTGCCTTTGGCTGAGCTTGTCCGTAATCAAGCGGTCTTTGTACCATTCTGCTGCCCCTAAAAAAACTAACAACAGGCTGGCGTTGAAGATAAATACGGCAAAAAGCCCGCCGGCTCGGCGGCGCAGTGCCACAAAGATACCGGTAACGATGAATGCCGCCAGCAATGCGGTGGCGAGCGGCGGCATCAGAAAGGGGAAAAACTTGGCATAAAACGGCGTCCCCATTAGCGCGAACGGCGGAAAGGCAAAGACGGCCAGCATTTTAAGATTGGCCAGCGAGACCAGGGACCAGAACAGATAGCTGGCGGCAATCCATATTCCCAGGGTCCTGGGCCATTCGATGTGAAGGCGGCTTTTTCCCGGCACGCTGGCGCTTGCAGGCTGAGTCTCGCTGGGCATGATGGCATCATTTGCTTGCAGCGCGGGGGAAGAAATGCCCGCGACTGCGGAGGTAGCCCAGAATACGGCCAGAAATACGGATGCAGGCAGCAAGAAAAAGGCCATCAAAAAGCCATTGCCCAGCGCTGCTCCCAGGGCCACTGCAGGAGCAAGCAAGTAAGCTGCAACACGCCCTACCCTAGACCGACGCAGCAACAGGCCGAGAACCAGCGCGGCAATAATGGCGAAGCCTAGGAGTCCTTCCAACAGCGCCCCCAGCGCACCGCCGGGACCGCCACGCGCCAGAGCCTGCGGCGCCAGCCCCATCAGGACAAGCGCTGGCGCAAGGACGAGTGCGCGGAATGACGCAATGCTCATTTGCTGGCGTCGGCTTTTTGCAGCGTCTATCTGTTTGCTCATCTATTGCCTTGTCCTGTGATGCGATGGGGCGATTGAATGCCGCGTTGCTCGCCGCCGGAGCTGTAGGGTGCAATAGCAGAGCGTATTGCACCGCTTGAACTCACACCCAAGCTAACGCCGCAATTTTACGGTCTCACCAAAATTCCATCATTAATTTTTACGCTTAAGCCGGTGCAATACGCTTCGCCATTGCACGCTACGTAATGATCTCCCGCTTGGGGAGGATATCTGCAATAACGCAAGTCAGCACCGGCGCTTCATGCAACTTCGACGACAAACATTCGCGCTTGCTGGGCTTCCTGGCGTTCGGCCTTGATCGGCGCATACTGTTCGGAATTGTAGAAGGCCATCGCTTGGGCAAGAGTCGGAAACTCAAACACGCCGGCCATCGGCAGCGGCGCTTCATCGCCCTCCAGAACCTGCGCAACGGGACCGAAATGCAGAATCTGCCCGCCCGCCTCTTTCAGCGCGGCCTGAAAGCGGGGAGCAAGCGCGGCCTGCTTGGCGGCGTCGATGACGCGTAGGTTGACGTGTACGTAGGCTGGCATTATTCCCCCTTAATAATGCATATACAGTATTATACGAGGATGGGATTGTCAAGGAAGTACATGTGAACGGTTTTGATCCAGAATCTTTGAAGGGTGTTGCAGCGGAGTGTCCGGGCTTTCAGGCTCGTGCAACGGCGCGCGCATTGACGCGATATTACAATGCCTGCTTCAAGCCGCTCGGGCTGACTGCCGAGCAATTCAGCCTCATGGTGGGGATTGGTGCGGCCGAGGGAGCAACGCTCGTCGATCTTGCGGATAGTGCCGGAGTCGATCCGACGACCCTCAGCCGAAGTGTTCAGGCTCTGGAGAACCGAGATTTGGTCAGCGCCAAGGGCGGACGTGGTTGCGGTGGAAAGCGGCTGGCTCTGACGGCGTCCGGGCGGCGGCTCGCGGCCGAAGCGTTCCCGGTATGGACTGCGGCCAAGGCAGAACTCGCTAGCCACATGGGTGAGGAAAAACTTCGCAAGGCAAGGCTGGCCATGGTGCAGCTGGCCAAAGCCGCAGAATCCTCAAGCAAATAATGTGCGCTTTGTGGAATGAGGCTTGAGATAACATCAGCCCCCCCCTCGTGCCGCGACATGTTATGCCTTACTGAATTGCTGAAGCATACGCCGCAACGTGCGAGATAGCCACCTAAACAGATACCATGACATTCTCCTCGGCCCCCCTGAAGCCTGCATTGTAAAAGCCAAGCTTTTTTACCAAGTCGCATCGCGTTACCGCAAAATAGCATTCGGCGATGCCGCTCATTTGCTATTTGACTTGCGACCACTTTAAATTCTTTTACAGGCGACTAATCTAGACGTTGTGGTCACTTAGGGCCGCAAAGTTTCTATCTGGCAAGTTGCAGCTGTTAAATCTTGTTTCTCTGATCTGCAATTCGAAAAATTTGAAGTACTATAATTTAAACGTAAAAAATCGTCATAAACACGATTTATATTCGCTTGTCCCGCCGCTACCCAATGAACCATAAGACGATGTGAGTGGCCGCTAGAAAGCAATGTGCTTCTAAAGGAAAACAAGCAGTTCTTCACTCCTATTTAAGTCTCAATTTGGTCACGCTTTACTATTAAGAAGGCAACAAATTATAAATTGTGCAGTCGATATCTATCTAATTCAATTAAAACTATGGCCGCCATCAGATCGCGATGAATAAACCGAAAGCGTTGCGTCGTCCTCTCTTGTGGTCCTTATTTGGACTTGCGGTTGGACTTACGCTCAGCGCTGGTGCGGCACTACTCCAAAAAACTCAAAATCACTCACAAGCCGCCGTAGCATTTGATGTCATTGCTGATCGAGTCGCAGAACAAATCCTTTCCCGGATACAAATATATGAATATGGGCTGCGAGGTGTTCGCGGCACCATATTGGCTGTAGGCGTTGATGAAATCACGAGATCCGGATTTCGCACATATGGCGCATCTCGGGATATCGATGCCGAATTTCCTGGAGCACGCGGCTTTGGGTTCATACGCCGGGTTCCTCAAGATCAACAAGCAGACTTTCTTGCGCGCGCGCGACGGGATGCCCAGCTTGACTTCTCGATTCATCAGCTTGCCCCCCATCAAGGGGAACGCTATGTGATTCAATATATCGAGCCAGTTGAGCGCAACGCACCGGCAATTGGTCTGGACGTGGCTTCGGAAGCCAAGCGCCGAGCCGCTGCGCAACTGTCTATGCAAACAGGAAAAGCGACGATCACCGCTCCTATCACCTTAGTCCAAGCAGAAAGTTCTCGGCAGCATTCGTTCCTGCTGATGTTGCCGGTATATCGGCCAGGAAATTCACTTCTATCAGCCGAACAGCGCACAAAGTCGACGGTTGGTTGGACATACACGCCTTTGGATATCGAGGACATATTACGAGCCATTACGCAAAACGATGGTGGCTTTGAACTCAGCATTGAAGACATTACAGAAAATGCTAAAGGCGAATTATTCTTTAGCACTCCGAGCCGACAGGCGATTCCTGAAACAAGGGTTGATCGCGTGGTCCAGGTGTTTGGACGCCAGTGGAGATTGAACCTCAGCGCCACGCCACAATTTATTACCGGCCTTCACCAAACACAAGCAGGGGCGATATTTTCGATTGGGGCTTTATGCAGCGTACTCTTTGCCATTCTATTGGCCACTTTATTATCGGACCAAGAAAGGAAACGCCAGCTGCTTGCCGGCCAGGCACGATTAGCAACAATTATCGAAAATTCCAGCGACGCAGTTGTCGGCGAATCGACAGACGGGTCCATTACGATTTGGAATCCCGCGGCCGAGCGATTATTTGGTTACAGTCAAGAGCAAGCCATTGGGCAAAAATTTGATTCACTGCTTGTGCCTGCCGATCATCCAGATTGGGATCAATCAATGCTCCAAAGTGTTGTCCAGGGCAAGATACTGCCGCCGCATGACACATTGAGAATTCACCGGGACGGACACCATTTGGATGTCTCCGTTGCAGTGGGAGTGATAAGGGAAACCGATGGTACGATCAATGGAGTCGCCATCCTTATGCGCGATGTGCGTGAGCGCAAAGAGATGGAAAACAAGCTTTTGGAGTTCAATACAAAGCTTGAAGGACTGGTCAATGAGCGGACCGCAGAACTGGAGACCGCAAGGCGCGATTTGCAGACTGTCGTAGATGCCGTGCCATCGATGATAGGTTATTGGGACAAGCACTTGGTTAACCGAGTCGCAAATATTGCCTACCTATCTTGGTTTGGCCGCACCTCTGAGCAGATGCACGGTGCGCATTTGGAAGACGTTCTCGGCCAAAGTCTATTCTCAAGCAATAAACCGTACATAGACGCCGTTCTTCGCGGGGAACCGCAGAAATTTGAGCGCAGCATTACCAAACCCGATGGAAGCATAGGACATTCTTTGGCCTACTACCTCCCCGATATCGTCAGCGGCGAGGTGCAGGGATTCTATGTACTGGTCCACGATGTCACTGAAATAACCTTGAGTCGTGCTGCTCTCGACATGGAGAGAGAGCGCCTCGAAAATATTTTGCTCGGAACCAATGCGGGGACCTGGGAGTGGGATATCACCACCGGGGGCTTGAAATTAAACGAGCGCTGGGCCGACATTCTGGGCTATCGCTTGGAGGACTTATGCCCAACGACGATTGAAACTCGTATTGCGCTCTCGCACCCGGATGAACTTCAAGAGTCGAGGGCAAGGCTGTCCCGCCATTTTACGGGTGAAGCCGAATTTTATGACTATGAGTGCCGCCTCCGTCATCGTGACGGCCATTGGGTATGGGTATTGGATCGTGGTCGCGTATCTCAGCGAGATTCCACTGGAAGAGCTACGCGCATGCATGGCACGCTGCTGGACATCTCACAAATCAAGCAAGCTCAGAAACGCGTTGAGGACAGCGAGAACTTCCTTGATCATGTAAGCCGTGTCGCAGGTGTTGGTGGTTGGCAATACGATATTCGAAACCAAACCGTGGAGTGGACGAGTCAAACACGACTTATTGCTGAGGTCGGGTCCGACTACGAACCTCAAATTGACGATGCGATTAATATGTATCCGCCCGAGGGGAAAATACTCATCGAAGCAGCGGTCCAGGCGGCAATCAAGGAAGGCCGGTCATTTGACTTGGAAGTGCCCTTTGTCACCGCGACCGGCCGGGAAATTTGGGTACGCTCGGTAGGCGAAGCGATGCGTGAAGGAGGAGACTCAAACGGACCAATAGTCCGCTTGATTGGTGCCTTCCAGGATATTACACAGCGGCGCGCGATGGACTTGAAGTTGCGACAAATCAACAGCACACAAGTAACCATCTTAGAAAGCATGCCATGCGGTTTGAGTGTGTTCGACGCTGACCTGAACCTTGTTGCATACAACACCGAATTTGTTCAGCTACTGGAGCTTGAACCATTATTTTCTAAAGGCGTTCCCAACTTTGAAAATATTATCCGGCTTAATGCAGAACGCGGAGAGTACGGACCGGGTGATGTTGATGCTATTGTCGCCACTACCATTGAACGTGCAAGACTCTCTGTCACACACCAGTTTGAGCGCACTCGCCCTAATGGCATGCAGTTGGAAATACGCGGGGCTACTTTGCCAAGCGGAGGATTTGTCACTACGTACACAAACATCACAGAGCGCAAACTCGCAGAAATAGAATTACGCGAGGCAAAACTCGATGCCGAGCAGGCAAGCAGTGCCAAGAGTGAATTCCTGGCGAACATGAGCCACGAAATCCGTACGCCTCTGAATTCGGTACTGGGTATGGCATATTTGATGAATAATACGACGCTGACTAAAGAGCAAAAAAATTACCTTGAGATGATTCGCGTGTCCGGAGAGTCGCTGCTGAGCATCCTTAATGATGTGCTGGATTTTTCAAAAATTGAGGCAGGAAAACTAGAACTGAGCGTCGGTCAATTTAACCTGAACGACCTGCTGCATTCCCTGGCGTCCATCATGAGTGTCAATGCAGGGGAAAAAAATCTTGAACTGGCAATTGGTGTGGATCTGGACGTGCCAATAGCGTTGATCGGTGATGAACTACGCTTGCAGCAAATACTTGTCAATCTGGCGAGCAACGCCATTAAATTTACCCAGAGTGGCGAAGTGTTCGTGCATGTGGAAAAGCTACCCGATGAAGCCGGTGTGGCGATGCTCCGCTTCAGCGTCAAGGACACTGGAATTGGCATGACCGAGGAGCAGATAAAATTACTTTTCTCGCCCTTTACGCAGGCGGATTCTTCGATGACGCGCCGGTTTGGAGGTACAGGCTTGGGGTTGGCGATATCTCGGCGTCTGATTGAAATGATGGGAGGGACGATCAAGGTTCACAGCGTTGCGGGACAAGGCAGCGAATTTTTCGTAACGGTTCCACTAGCTGTCGATCAGGACAAGACACTGGAAACCTCACCGGCAAATGGACTTGGCAAATTGCGCTTGCTGCTAGTGGATGACAATGCCAATAGCCGTAACTACATTGCGAACACCATCCAGGCCTGGCAATGGGAAGTCGATTCTGTATCTTCAGGTGCCCATGCGCTTTATCGCATTGCTGAAGTGCGTGACCAGGGCGAAAGGTATGACGCAATTTTACTGGATTGGCAAATGCCGGATATGGACGGCATCATGACCATGCAAGAGATTCGCGCGTTGAATCTGAAACCAGCCGTCCCCGTTATTATTATGGCCAACATATTTGGCAGGCACCAATTAATTCAAGCGGAGCTTACGTCCAGGGCGGATGCGTTTCTGACCAAGCCGGTGACTTCGCCGGGTATTTTTGATGCCTTACAGGAGGCGTTAATCGTCTCTGGCAGCGTTACCGACGTGCGCAGCGCATCGACTCTCACAGCGGCCTCCCGTAAAATTAATGCGCGCCTATTGCTGGTGGAAGACAATCCTTTCAACCAGCGTGTTGCTAAAGGCATCCTGGAACATGCAGGGGCAACAGTCGATGTGGTTGACAACGGGCAGCAGGCAATTGACTTGCTGCGTACCTCCGCCTCCTATTATCAATTGGTACTCATGGATGTCCAAATGCCTGTCCTGGACGGATTTTCCGCGACCCGCATTATTCGGGAGCAGCTAGGTCTCATCTTGCCGATACTGGCGATGACTGCCGGGGTGATGGAATCTGAACGTCAACGCTGCATCGCATGCGGCATGAACGATTTTATTGCCAAGCCGATCAACGTTGAGCAAATGATGCATACCATCCTCATGTATTTGCCGCGGCACTCCATATTGGAAGGAGAAAGTGATTTCAGCGGTCAGGTTGTCGATGAAGAAAACGCCAGTTACAGCGACGTATTCGATGTTAGTCCACTGTTGAAAATGGCTGAGGGAAATTCGGCATTTAGAAAAACACTGCTCAGGGAAGTCAGGGTAATTGCTGGGCAGGGGGACAGGCCGATTAACGAAGCGTGGGATGCATGGCAAGCAGGGCGTCATGCTGATTCAGCCCGGATATTTCACACCATGCGTGGATCACTGGGCAACTTGGGCGCCAAACATTTAGTTGTTTTAACGCGTGAAATCGAAGACGAAATACGAGCCAATCACGCAGCGAGAGTCGAGCTTCTTTTTGGCCGGATACGTCAAGAGCTGGACGCTACGTTGTTAGCGGCGCAAACCTGGCTGATGGCACAGCCGGATTTTGAGGCAGGTGAGGATAAAAAGCCAGCCGCTCTCGATATTGAACAATTGCATCGGCTAAAGCGGCTTTTTGAGAATCAGGATTTCGAGGCCTGTGACATCTATGACGCAATTCGCCCTGCGCTCAAACAGCAGCTTTCTGCAGACGATATGGACGCCTTGGATGATGCAGTGGGAAGGCTGGACTTCAAGGAGGCGCTGGAGTATATGCAGCGCATTGAAATAAGCGCACTATAGGGATAGCAATCTCAATAAAAAAATCAGTAGCCGATCACATAACGAGTTAGTAGCTGGAGGTAGGTGTATTTATGGCCGAAAACAAGAGTTTGAGCGTGTTTATTATTGACGATAATGAAATGACACGCTCGGTATTGCGCATGACTATTCAGGGCGAGGATTTTGATGTGATCGGTGGCGCCGCCAATGGTAAGTCTGGACTTGAGCGGGTGTTAAAACTGCAACCGGATATCGTTTGTCTGGATATTGTGATGCCGGACACGGACGGTCTGGAGTTACTGCAGGAAATCAAGCAAGCCCTTCCACTCACCATTGTGCTGATGGTGACATCGAGCAATGATCGTGAAACTGTCAGTCTGGCGCTGCAGCGCGGTGCAGCAGGATATATCCTCAAGCCTTTTAACAAAGGCACCATCCTGGATACGCTGGAAAAAGTCACCGTGTTGAGACGGGCGTAAAAAAAATCCCAGCAATAGAATTTTTACAAGGTCGAATTCTATAATGACACAAGCTATTGATGATGAATGTCTGATTCTGATTATCGACGACAGTGTTGCCGCCATTCGTATGTTGAGCGGCATGCTCAAGGATCTCGGGCAAATTATATTTGCTACGAGTGGTGAGGCAGGGATTCAACTTGCACGGGAGCGCAAGCCCCACTTGATCTTATTGGACGTCGAAATGCCATCCATGGACGGATATGAAGTTTGCCGCCTGCTGAAAATCGACGCGGAGACATCTGGCGCATCCGTCATCTTTGTCACTGGTAGCTCCAGCATGGAAAGCGAGGTCAGGGCCTTGGAGGCAGGAGCGGTTGATTTCATCACCAAACCTCTAAACCCTCCCGTCGTACGGGCGCGAGTACGCACACATTTGAAATTGCAGCTCCATGCGTTGGCGACCATCCAGCTGGCAAACCGCGATGGCCTGACAGGTCTGTACAATCGGCGTTATTTGGATGAGATACTAGAAAAAGAATTTCAGCGGCATCTACGCCAAGGTTTGCCCCTAGGTTTGGCGCTCATCGATATTGATCATTTCAAAGCATATAACGACGGTTATGGACATCAAGAGGGAGATTCCTGTTTACGGAAAGTGGCAACTGCATTAAATACCTTGACCAAGAGACCCGGTGAGATCGTCGCTCGCTATGGAGGCGAAGAGTTTGTCGTGGTCTTACCATATACCTCAATCCAGGACGCCGGCAAATATGGCGATTGGATATGCGAGCAGATTTTTTATTTAAATATTGAGCACAACTATTCTGAGTGCGCCAAAATCGTCACTATCAGTGTAGGAATTAACTCAGTAATTCCTAATAATCGCAATTCGGTTCAGCAGTTAGTCAAGGGCGCCGACGAGGGCTTATATCTCGCAAAATCGGCGGGAAGGAATCGCTCAGTAGTATATGAAAAGCCTGGCATCTAATCGCGAATTTCAACAATGAGAAGCTGGAATTGTTGAAGCAAACGCCGCAACGTGCGAGGTAGCCACCCACACGGACACCGTCACATTGTCTTCCGCGACCCTGGTGCCGGCATTGTAGAAGCCGAGCTTTTCCACCAGCGCGGCGGAGGCGAGATTATCCAGCACGATCTCGGCCACCACTTCGCGTGCGCCGTGCGCGAAGGCCAGCTTCAGCAAGGCCGCCACTGCGGCGGAGGCTGCGCCCTGGCGGCGGTTTTCCGGCCCTATTCCATAGGCGATTTCCACCCGGCCGTCCTGCGGTTCGCCCTTGAAGCCGCAGCCGCCGACAATCTGCTGGTCTGCATTGCGTACGATCAGGAAGCTTGCACACCAGAACTCCGGCTTGCCCTCCTCTATCCAGCCAAGCGCGCGGCTGGCCACCACTGCAGGCGGCAAGCTGCCCTTGCTGGAATGGGCGGCAAGTTCGGGAGGAATCATGGATGCGGCAAGTATGGCCAATTGGTCGCGGGTAAGCGGTTGCAGCGAGAAAGTCATGCGAGGTCTTATGAGGAGGAATGTAATGTTTTTTTGTGTTGCGATCGTCTAGGACTTATTTGTATCTGCTTATAGGTACGCTGGCGTACAGCCAATGGCAGGCGCCCATGATATTAAATGTTTACGGTATTCAATGTTATCAGTTTACATTAACCAACAGGCACCAAATGAAGAAGCGAGAGCCAAAAGTCGTCAATGAGCAAGCCCCATCGTTGGCTCAGGCGCTGCATCAAAATACACGCATCAAAGATGTGATAGATGAGTGTGCAGACGACCTTTCATCCGTGAATACGGTTTTAAAACAGCAGCTTGCCGATGATGTGAATGGCATAGGTGTTCAAAGTGCACTACAAACCAGTGAATCCGTTGAGGGAAAGGTTCAGGATGCAGCTAGCCAGCTATCGTCAGTCAATCAAGCACTGGGCGAAGAAATACTAGAGCGAGGAGTTCTTGAGCAGCGTTTAGAACTAATCCAGATACAGGAGCAGGCAGCACGACACGCTTCTTTTCATGACCCCCTCACGGGGCTACCCAACAGAGTGTTGTTCAATGACAGGCTGGAACATGGGCTTGCTCAGGCAAATCGACACGGCTGGACGTTGGCGATCATGTTTGTAGACTTGAATAATTTTAAAGGCGTGAATGACATATACGGTCACGCAGCCGGCGATCATGTATTAAAAACCGTGGCTCTACGATTAAAAGATACAATTCGCAGCGATGACACGTTCTGCAGGCATGGGGGTGACGAATTTCTTTACCTGCTATTGGAGGTAGGAGACGAAGGCAATATCGCGGCGATTGCCGAGAAAATCACCCACGCCATTGAGCTGCCGATCGAATCGCCTTTTCCCTCAGAAGCTAAAATTCCACAAATCAGTGCCAGTATAGGGATAGCCATTTTTCCGAAAGATGGTTTGACGGCGGAAGCGCTGGTGAAAAGCGCAGACGAGGCAATGTACAAAGCAAAAAAATTGAAAATCAATTATGTGTTTGCGCAGTAGCTTGACTGACATGGCCGGGAGATTTTCCGGTAGCTGTACCATATCGAGCAATTAGCATTGGACGATAAAGCTATCTGGAACCGCCCCTCCCTTCCCCTCCAATCAGATACCACTCCGCTCACAGGCTATCCAAGTGACGGCGCAGATGGGCGGCATGGGTTTGCAGAGACGCGACCGCTGTAGCGTCCATTTTTTCCAGCTGGCGGTACACCATCCCCAGCCTGTGGTTACCGGCCAGTTTTTCGCGATTGCGGTCAAAGAAATCCCAGTACAGCGCGTTATACGGGCAAGCTGTTTCACCTTCACGCTGTTTTTTGTCGTAATGGCAGCCTTTGCAATAATCGCTCATACGGTTGATGTAGGCCGCGCTGGACACGTAAGGCTTGGTCGCCATCAAGCCGCCATCGGCAAACTGGCTCATGCCTAGCGTGTTGGGCAATTCCACCCACTCAAAAGCATCGATGTAAATGCCCAGGTACCAGCGATGCACCTCTTCTGGATGCAAACCTGCCAGCAAGGCAAAATTTCCAATGATCATCAGCCGCTGGATGTGGTGTGCATGCGCCTGTTCCAGCGATTGGGTGATGGCGCTGGCCACGCAACGCATCTTGGTCTTACCGGTCCAGAACCAGATCGGCAACGGCAAATCATGCTCGAATACATTGTGCTTTTCGTAGCCGGGCATATTGGCCCAATACACGCCGCGCACATATTCGCGCCACCCAAGAATCTGGCGGATATAGCCTTCCGCTGCTGCCAGCGGCACCCGGCCGGCCCGCCATTCTTCTTCAACGCAATTGACGACCTCGGCCGGACTCAGCATCTTGGTGTTCAGCGCAAACGACAATAGCGAATGAAACAGCCGCCACGACTTGAAACTCATCGCATCCTGGAATTCGCCAAAGTGGGGCAATGCGTGCTGAACAAATGCATGCAATTGCCGCAATGCCTCTTCGCGATTCAGGGGCCAGGGGAATTGAGCAGCGTTAGGCTCGCCAAAGCTGCCCACACCGGCGGCAACAATTTCCGCCCATAGCGCAGAGTGGTCGTGGCGCGGCCGGAAGTCTGCCGGCTCCACAGGCACTCCCGGCCAGGATTGACGATTCTCCTGATCATAGTTCCACTGCCCGCCTTCCGGCTTGCCTGCCTTGTCCAGCAAGATCCTGTGCTGGGTCCGCATATGCCGGTAAAACTGCTCCATCAACCATTTTTTACGAGCAGGAAATAGCTGCGCAGCCTCCGCGCGCTGCGTATAAAAATGCTCGCTATCCACCGCGCGGCAAACGACCGGCTGCGACGCTTGCTCTTGCTGCCTTGCGTATTCAGTTAGCTGCTGATCCAGCCGCCACTCGTCGGGGGCCTGGTATTCCAATCGCCTGGCGCCATACAGCGCAATCACAAAATCCAGGTTGCCGGGCAGCGTCTGCCTATTGGCAGGATCATTGATTTTGAGGTAATGCACACGATGCCCAGCTTCTTGCAACTGGCGCGCAAATTCACGCATGCCCGCAAAAATGGCCAGGATTTTCTGTGCGTGGTGCAGCACATAATCGGTTTCCTGCCTGACCTCCATCATCAGGTAGACCACATCGCTACGTGCCTCGCGATACCAGCTATGCTGCGGATTCAATTGATCGCCCAAGACGAGCCGTATCGTCTGCGCAAAATTCCTATTCATGCGGTTCCCCACAAAGCACGATACAGAGAGCCCGGATCGTAGTCACGCGCCTGCTTGCACATGCTTAGACGCCTTCCCCCGCGTGGATCGGTACCGCGGCCACTGATATATAACCAGTGCCCTGATTACTATAGGGGTCATAGTCAATCAGCTGCGATTCGAACCAGGCGGCACCTGCGCGCCAATCACATTGCAGCTCGTGAACCAAATAACTGGCCACGACCTGGCGCAGACGGTTAGACAAATACCCTGTTGCCGCCAGTTCACGCATCCCGGCGTCGACAAGAGGCTCCCCTGTCACGCCGCGCCTCCATCGCAAAAATGCGTCCGCATCATGGCTGGGTAAGGGTTTTTCCGATAACCCTGTTGCGCGATAAAGCTTGCGTCCATACTTTAGATGCAAAAATCTAAAGTAGTCCCGCCACAGCAATTCAAACCATACCCAATAAGTCCCTTCGTTGGCGCCATGTTCTTCCTCAAAATTCTGCAGTGCTGCATAGACCGTTCTGGGTGATATTGCACCTTGCGCCAGCCAGGGAGAAAACTTGGTTGAGTAATCCGTACCGGTCAAGTTATTGCGGGTCAACTTGTAAGAATGGGCAAGCCTTAAGTCGAAGTATCGATCAAGATGTGCTAAACCAGCATTCTCCCCTCCCCAAAATGAGGGCGCATGATAGGGAAATGAGGAGCGCGGGTCAACGGCGACCAAAGGCGACGTGTTGATGGTTCGGCTAGATAGAGCCGACGCTAGCGTGGGCAACGGGGGCAGCCGGACTCGTTCCAACATGGGGGGATGAGGGAAAGTGCGAGCTGCCTCAACCAATTGACGGAACGTAGTAAAAATGTCGGGCATGCCATCAATCGTAAAAGGCAACTCGGCCAGAGATAGCAGGCTGGATTGCCAAATCGGCTCAACGTTCAAACCAGATTCTATCAGCGCTTGAACCTCATCCTGCTCTTCCGGCGCGGCTACGTCATCACACACAATACCTGTCGCCCCAACCAGTTGCGCCAACTCAAACAGCATCTGCCGTGGCTCTCCGTATATTTCCAATAAACGACTGCCATGAGTCCGCAATTGAGATCTCAAATCAGCGAGAGCGGATGCAAGAAAATGCTTCCGATGCGGGCCGACCCGTCTAAAACCCCATTCGACGACATTGTCATCCCTGTGATCGTGACAATACACTGGCAATAGCCTAGTGGCCTTATTGCAAGCAGCGTGAAGCGCGAGATTGTCGTGCAAGCGAAGATCATTGCGGAACCAATAAATTAAGGTCGTCACTGCCCGCCCTCTAACCAAGGTTTCACTATTTGGATGCCTCCTACCATGGGACTCTCTGGCCGCGATAATCCATAAACTGCCCTGAGTCTTCCGGAGTCAATTTATCGATCATAGACAAAATTCGAACAGCGGCAAGTTCGGGAGGTTGAATCTCGACACCGGTCCTTGCGTAATATTTAGCCAGGCGTGTATTCACCATGCCGGGATGAACCGCGACACAAATGGCTTCAGGGCTACTTCTATGCAATTCGATCGCGGCCGATCGCATCAACTGATTTAAAGCTGCCTTGGATGCGCGATAGCTATACCATCCACCTAATTGATTGTCGCCAATGCTTCCAACATGGGCAGATAAAGTCGCAAATACGCATTTGCCCGCCCTCGGCAACAACGGGAGGAAATGTTTCATGACCAATGCGGGTCCAATCGCATTGATCGCAAATGCTCTTGCCATCGCCGATGGATCAAGTTGGCGCCAGGTTTTTTCTGCAATACATCCCTCGTCACCCAGCACACCTGTAGCATCGATAACTAGTCGTATGTCCGTGCCATAGAGTTTGACCTTTTCCGCCAAAGCAGAAATGCTTTCTTCCGACGTCAGGTCAAACGCGAACTCTCCCGATCGGGAACAATTAATGACACTGACAAAACCAGCGTCATCGCCCAGCTCCATGGCAAGGGCCTGCCCAATTCCGCCGGTGGCGCCAAACACCAGCGCCAAGCCGCCGGATGGAATGGTCGTCAACCGCAAATTTGACGAAGAACTCGGTTTCTGCGGCGAGATCATGCCTTTTTAGCCCAAGCGATGCACCATCCCTTCGCGCTCACCAGTTTGCCTGCCATCGCTCCGCACGCACCTGAAACATCAGTCGCCTTCCCTTGATACAAAGCGCAACCTGAGCAAATATGCCCTGCAGCAAAAGCGGGATATTTTTTTGCATCGACTTTATTCGCATCCTCTTTATAGCCTAGCGCCAGCGCCTGCGGGTCTGACTCTTGCAATTTGGCCGCCTGCGCATGGGCTGAAAGCGAGAATGATGAAAGTAAACCTGCTGCGGTAGAGGTAAGCAACACGAACTGGCGGCGGCTGGTCATGGCAATTCCTTTGAGAAAAAATAAAAACATGTGGAAACGAAGAAAAATGCAAATAAAACAGCAATTTGAATTTATTTCCATCTTGAACCTGTTATTAATCAATATAACGCATATACTTGAGCAAAAATAGGCAACGAACCGAAAATATCAATCTAATTCCGGGTCAATAACAGTTCAAATCTTTCTCGTTCGAAACTATATATCCATGAAATCATCCCCAGTAACCCTTTCCGAAGACCTGGTCCACACCAAGGAGCTTCCCACCTATCGGAGCGGTGCAGCCGCACGCCTGGCCGGAATTCCCGTGGAGACATTGAGAGTATGGGAGCGCAGATATCAAGTGGCAGGACCGCAGCGCTCTCCCCATGGACAGCGACGATACTCGGAATTGGAAATTCGCCGGCTAAGCTTAATCAAACAATTGGTTGATTTGGGAAACCCCATTAGCGCCGTCGCCGAATTGCCTTCGGACCAATTGTCGAACCTGCTTGATAGCACGCATTCGCTTCGCGTGAATAGTTCGCAATCGGCAGCGATCGTCCCATTCCCGCTTCGTATTGCAATTGTGGGAGAAAGTATTGGAAGACGGTTAGCAGGTATTGACTGGCATACTCAGTCGATTGACGTCGTCAAAAATTGCGTCAGCGTTCCTCACGCTGCAGAAGCCCTGCGCAATATCGCCATCGACGTCCTGGTGCTCGAAGTCCTGGAGCTGATCGAGCCACCATGTGATCTTATCGAAAGCCTCAAATTGGCTTCGCGCGCTGAAGGAATCGTCATTTTATATAGGTTCTCCCCAATGGGAACAGTACGCAGCCTGCGTGAGGCAGGCTATGTCGTGGCACACACACCGGCAGACCCGCTTGAAATTGAGGCACTTTGCCGCGTATCTTTTACCGGCGTTCCCAGGGATCGATCAAGCGTACATTCCCCAGCTTTTCCTCTGGATTCTCCACCACCGCACTTCGATGAGAAAGCGCTGACGGCAATTTCACGTTCAAGCAACATACTGAATTGTGAATGCCCCCGCCATTTGGTCGATATATTGCGAACATTGGGAAGCTTTGAAAGGTACAGCGCACAATGTGAGCGGGGTAATCCTGCGGACGCTGAATTACATGACCAACTTTATCGGATCACCGGACAGGCGCGACATTTGATGGAGTCTGCGCTGCAGATGGTCGTTGATGCGGAATCCTCTACTAAGCCGGCGCTCTAACGTAGAGTTTTTTTTACGCTCTAGAAATTCTCAGCCGCGCAAGATTAGGTGAATACATATCGTCGTGGTCGGCATCAAAAAAAATGAATCCGCTTGCGATCAACTGACGTAGAAGTTTATGCAATCTTGCACATACCTATTGAGAGTTGATCATGCAAAAGTTCAAATACGCGATATTGTTTTCTGCTGCCGTTGCAGTAAGTACCTTAGCTAGCGCCGCAGATGTGATGGTGGGTGGGCAAAGCATGCTGCCAAGTAAAGACATCGTCGATAATGCAGTGAACTCCGCCGACCACACAACTCTGGTCGCCGCTGTCAAGGCCGCCGGACTGGTCGATACGTTGAAAAGCAAAGGGCCGTTCACCGTCTTTGCGCCAACCAACGCCGCCTTCGCTAAACTACCCGCTGGAACCGTTGAGTCGTTGGTAAAGCCAGAAAACAAAACCACGCTGACGAAAATATTGACGTATCACGTCGTACCCGGAAAATACGATTTTATGACCTTGACAGGTGAAATCAAAAAGCACAACGGCACGACCGAATTGTCGACCGCCAGCGGTGGAAAGCTATTTTTTATGATGAATGGGCCGCATAACATCACCGTGAAAGATGAAAGCGGCGGAGTGGCCAACATTAGCACTTACGATGTGTACCAATCCAATGGTGTCATCAACGTCATCGATACCGTGTTGATGCCTAAGTAAGTGTCGAGATGCCGGCGCCGTAGGGCAATGGAATGGATTCCTCCCCCTACGGCATCGGGTGTGCCAAACATCTTACACGCCATCTATACCCAGGCCGACAATGGAAGTGCCGGCCGCAAAAGGTGTTCCTGTCAGCTTGATGACCGTATCCCCGGCCGTGTAAGTGTTAGTGCTCCCTACGCTTTCGACATACACATAGGTACTGCCACCCCAGATAAATATGCCGAGGCCATTGCTGGTGACGGCTGCATTGGCGAATATATTCAGGCAAGCCGCCAACGAACCCACTCCCGACAAATCTTGCACCGTATTGATGTTGGAGGCGACTGTGACGATGCTCGCCAGGTTGATGGTGTCCGCGCCGTTGGCGCGGTAGTCGGTAATCGTGGCCACGTTGGCGAAGGTGGATTCGCCGGCGGCGAACCTGAATTCGTTCACGCCGCCACCGCCTGTCAGGATGTCTGCACCGCCCTTGCCTATGATCACATCATTGCCGCCACCGCCATTGATGTTGTCGGCCAGGGTAGATCCTGTCAGGGTGTCGATCCCGGACGAGCCATTCAGCGTGTAGCCGGCGGTGCCGCCGGCCAGGGAGACATCTATCGTGCTGCCTGCGCTGGCTGCATTGATGATGACAGTCCCCGCATTGCTGGTTAAGGCAGTGGCAACAAAGCTTGAAATATTGCTCGCCGTGGCGCTAGCTCCCGCGCTGACCAGCATAATGTCGCCCGTCGTCAGGTCCTTGATGGTGACTGAACCGGCATCGGCGATGAAGGTGTCATTGCCGGCACCGCCGATGAAGATGTCGTTGCCGCCGCCGCCCGTGATGGTGTCATTGCCTGCCCCGCCCGAGACCACGTCATCGCCTGTTCCGGTATGGATGACGTCATTGCCATCGCCGCCGAAGATGAAGTTTTTACGGCTGCCCGCACCGGAGGTGTCGATGTTGTCGACGCCACTGGTTCCCAGCACAACGTATTGTGCGGTGGCGGCACTGGCCAGGCCGGAAGAGTTGGTCACAGTAAGATAGCCTTCCTTGATACTGCTCTGCTGCGTCAGCGTCGTATCACCGGCGCCAAAGCTGCCCAGGCTGCCCGTCACGGACAGCGAGATATTTCCGCCGCCGGTGGTTGCCCAAACCGTTGCGGCATCATAGCCAAGCACCGGAGCGGATGGCGTAGGAATCGTGCCTTCCGCGATGGATTGCGCCTCCACCTGCGCATCGGTCATATGCCCCAGATATTCATACGGCGTGCCGACAGACCAGCTTGCGGAATAGTCCACGCCCAGGATTTTATATAACTGCCGATAAGTCATCTCAGCCTGCGCGGCGCCATAGCCTTCCGACGCCAGATGCGTCACATTGCGCAGCAAGTAGCCGGCATCGTGGTACATCGTCACCAGAGCCGATTCTGCCGCCTGCAAGGGATTGGCGCTGCTCATGATGGTATCCCAATTGCGCTCATCCAGATTGGCGCCCACCTCTCCATACAGCGCCAGGAATGCACGATTGAGTATCAATGTATTGTCGAGGCTGTAGCCTGATTTGAGGATCAAATCGGCCAGGCTGGGTTGGCTCATGGTGGCTCCTGTATGAAGTGAAGATCGGGTGTTTCCCCCAATTTGCAATCACACCGCATTTTGCGGGAGGCCATGTCGATTGGCATGACGAAATTACAAGATAGTTCCCGAAATGCCTTAGTACAAGCTTTATTGGCGCAAACTGTGATTACTCCTGCAAACACAGTTACTCATGGGAATGAAGTCTTGACGGCTATGCCGATGAAGAGACCTGTTCCCGGTCATGCCGAATGGCCGTTGCGGTTTTTCTGGATACCAACAATTTACTGAATGAGCGCACTCACTATGCAACTGGCGGCCTGGATATTGGCGCCTGCTGCATTGCGGCAAGCGCACCTTAATCCCTGTCGGGCGCGCCCAGCGGAAATAGCGGGCGGTAGGGCCTTGCCTCTTCCACCGCGCGGGCGAAGGATGGGCGGGCCAGCAGGCGGGCGCGGTAGGCGCGCAGCAGCGGGTAGCTGCCGGCAATAGGATGCGTCCAGTCTGCATAGAACAGCGATGGCGCAGCAGCGCAATCGGCCATCGTGAAATGCTCGCCGGCGGCCCAGGTTTTGCCGGCGAGTTGCCCTTCTATCCATGCATAGGCAAGTTCCAGCTTTTCTGCGGCATGCGCCCGGCCTTCTTGTGCCTTCTCGGCATTGCCCGTCAACGCGGCTCCCACGGCATGCTGCACCGGGCTCATTACGTGCAGATCAAAAAAACGGTCTAAAAAGCGCACGTCCAGTGCTGCCCTGGCATCTGCGGGCAGCAGGTGCAGCGGCCCGGCGTGCTCAAGCTGCAGGTATTCAATGATGATGCTGGTCTCGACCACGCTGCGCTCGCCGTCCAGCAGCAGCGGAAACTTGCGCAGCGGCCAGCGCTGCAGCCACTCCGCCGCGTGCTGCGGCGTATCCGGCCCCAGGCTACGGAACTCAAAGGGTGTGCCGTTTTCATACAGCGCGATGAGCACTTTTTGCGTGTACGAGGAAAAGGGATGACCATAAAGCGCGAGCGGCATGATGAGTTCCTTAAGAGTTAAGAAGCATGTGATTGACCAGCCCACGTAGGCATCATCACTCCCGACCGCTTCACAGTTGCACAGCCAAAGAAAAGCACTTTTGTAGAAATCGGCACAGTACGCGTGACCGGCGGGTTTCGCCTCAAAGCGGATGGCTGTGCTCTGTACGCGGACCTCTCCCATCTAGTTCATTTTTGAGGCGCCCGGGAGCGTAAAGCAACGCCAACGGTGTGAGAAAGTCAATGTTCATGGGCCAACTTTCCATAAGGGCCGCCGGCAAGTCGTATTGTCCGTCCAGCATCTGCTTATAGAGCGAGTTTGACGGAATCACAGCCTTTTCATCGTCAAGATGTCAGCTAGAGTCTTGCGGCCGGCTGACTTTCGCCTGTGCGTAAAGCCATCCTGAAAGCGCCTCAAAGTGGCCCCACGCGTCAGTTAGCGGTAACTCAACTGAGCCAATAATCCTCTCGCGGATCGGATGCTTGAATTTCTCGGTTTTGTTTGCCGGGTCTCCGATGACGCAAATGATTAGCGCTAGGATGAAACCGCGACCAAGGCCGAACTTTGGCCCGGCCATCATTAACCCATTGTCTATAATTTCTAAGACGGTGTCGACCCCTCCGTCGTGTACGCTAGCAGTGCGCATTCGCTTGTACAGAATCTGCGCTAAAGTGGCTTCGCTGTCACTGATCGCAAGATCATCCATCGGCACCATCGACCAGCCAAAGGCACCGAAAAATATGAAGTGCCGATACTCGTGAAAGAAGTCTCGAAAACGCTGTCCGACTTTGTTTTCTAGTTCAGGCCATTTACGTTTTGCTGTGACGTCGATTGCCGTACATAGCTCCAGAAGACAGCTGTCGAAATTGTTATTGTCATAGTGAATTAACGCCTGTTCTAGCCTATCGCTGATCGCCATATATTTCCGTTCTATCGTAGTTCGTTAGCCGATCTGGCCGCTGCACCGCACTCAGCGCATGTACTTCCGCTTTTGGCCGAACACGGCCAGGATAGTCAGGATAGCATCTTGCTTACGTGCAAAGCTCACAGGTCGGCACGGCATCGCAGAAGTCGCCCCTTATAGGACGCTTCTTGCTGCACTACTCAGGCTTTTGGGCTACGCCCGAGCCGGTCCATCGCTGAATGCTTGCGCCCAGTCGCCGCTTCCAGACTGCCAGCACGGCCCAGCCCAAAGGCAGGCATGTTGACATAAACGCTCTCGTAAGCCCCGGCATCTACGGCGAAGGTTTCGTGCCAGATGCCGACTGTCCCATCAGTACCGACGGACTGATTGAACGCCTTCCACGCCGGCAGATGAACCGCCTGCTTGCTGGTGGCATAGGCCATCAATTGGTCCATCGAGCGCCAGTACTGAACCATGATAAGCGTCCTTGAAAACCACATCTCGGCATGCAGCAAGCCCAGTTCTGGCTGGCGCCGCAGCTCGCTAATCATGCGAGGCATCGCAGCGGCAACCGGCCACCACTTGTGCACCTTCCATGGCTGATTAATACGCATGCCGATGAGGAAAACGACAAAGTCGCCGTCGATTGTTGCGGTGAGCCGTTCACGGTGAATCATGCTGTTCCTTACAAACGAGTTTAATGGTCCGCTCCTAGCCGACTATAGACGCCCAACGATTAACTAAACCGTACAACGAGCTTCGTGCACTCAGTCTCTGCGTGTGCTTTTGCCCACACTTCAGCGGCTTCAATATCTGATTGAAGATTTTCCAGTGCGTGTTTAGCCAGCCAGAACTAACGAGAAAACGGCCGTCTTGAGATGCGCAAAGCCGTGAATGAAAAACGTCGCTGGATTTGCGAATCGTGGAATCTGTCAACAACTCTCCCGTGGCCAGATCCTCTATATCCAAACGGCAGTAGTCCTTTGGGCAATGCGCCATGACTTCGCGCCCAGATGGTAGCCGGAATAACACAATTGGATATTCGTAGACGTCAGCATGGTAAAAACTGCGGTTTAGTTCTCGGAGAATCTTTCCATCTTTAAGCAACAATCCTTTAGTGCCGCATCGCGTATAAATAACGGAGTAAGCGCTTCCGGGTAAAGTGGCAGATGCGTCAAATGGAAACGCATACCGCATATTGGTTGGATAACATCGCCATTAAGATGATAACGAGTACCGCCGCCAACCCAATCTACGAGGCTGTCGCCGTCCCAGGCTAAAGAGCTGACTCCTTTTGCTGGTATATATATTTCACTCATACAAATAAACCAAACTTCATATTTTCCTCTATTGTTTCTGGAGAGCGTGTCAATTCTGAAGATACGTTCGAACGTTCGCTCCTGGCTCTGTAAACATCACTCGAATTTCTTTCGTTCCCCGGACACCGAGTAAATTCAGCACACCCTACAGCCAGATCCTCACTGCGCCTTGCAAACAGCGCTGGCCTGGCCCCATTCCGCTTTCGGCAATATCCTGGCTCCGGCGGGTGCTTTGCCGGACTGGTGTTCCAGCAGTGTGATGCTGCATTGGTCTGCTGCCAGTTTGGTATCGTAGGTTTTGCCGGCTTCCGGTGTGAAGCGCATGGCTATTGCGCAGCTGCCGATTTTAACTACCGCCTGGTTGTTGACCGGAGTGACGCTGGTGCTGGATTTGGTGTCTGCAATCAGGTAGACAGGCTCGCCGGCCCTGATCAAGACTTGTTTGTGCCGCCCTAATACATTGCCCGTTACTGCCACCGAACCGCTCTTTTCTGTCTTTTGCTGGCAGGGGTTGTCGTACACCATCCAGTTGGTTGCGGCGGTCAGGCTCGCTTCGCCGTCTATATTCAGCGTCGATTGGGACTCGCTCTGCTTGGGCGCCTGGTATCCAGCACAGCCCGCTAACAAGGATAGGATAAGGAGGGGAGCAATTTTTCTCATGGCAATCCGTGGAGGAAGATGGAGTGCGCAGTATATTAATCATTAGACAATATTGCAATATACACTCTCTTCTTTGCAACACATGCAAAAGAGGTTCTGCTGCATTGCCTCTTCACTGAGGCCGCCCAAGCATCCTGACCGGTTTCAAACGTCACTTCGTAGCGGGGCTTTCAAGAGTTCCTGAGTCTTAAGCGTTGGCCGGGAGTTCCGACATATTGTTCCGTTGATCTTTTACCGGCAGAGTTTTCGACCGTCACCCTGAAGTGAGGGCCATAAGCTGAATCAGTGCCGAATCGCACAACAAGACTTTTGATATACGCCAATTCAATTCCGTGTTTCTCGCACATTTGCGGGATCGCATCACGGAAAAGGAAAATGGCACGACGGAGTGAATCGGACGGTATAGCTCCCGTGGTAGCACCGGTCAAAAAATCAATCGTTATGTGCCCGTCTTCGGAAGCTGCGGCTTCAGCAAAGACATTTATTTCGTAGATTCCGATGACGAAGCTCAAGCCACTTGCCATTGAATCTGCAACGTTATGGGCGAGCGATTTTAGGTTGCCAAATTTCATATCGAGGCTTGATGTGTTCTAGAAGCTATATTACTGGATGCTACGCCCTGCCCACTTGGGGCCGACTTCTTTTAACTTGCACAATCGCTACAGATGCCCCTAACTGCTAAACTTTGATTTCTTAAGGAGAGCAACTCCAATGAGTTCTAAACCGAGGCAAACCCCAACCCATATCCCGTGAACTAAGTCGCTGTCCAAGGCGGCCGGGTGGTTAACGCGGAGAATAATCTGGTACGCACACAGGCCAATCAAGCCAGTGCTCATCACACCAAGTGCAGTCTTTCTGATATCGCTTCTCATCGTTTTCCTTTCAAAGTTTACGCAAATAATAGTATCCGCAACATCTGTTCCCGGCCGAAAAATACCTGCCGTTGCAACATTTCAGCTAGTTGCGCCTGATGTCATACCGGGCAAAATGCTTCCAGGTGCCGTCCGGCTTGGATGCCTCAATCTCGAACACCCAGGATGTGGCCTCCGGGCTATAAGTCAGCGTGTCGCGGAAGGGGCCGCTGGCGTAGGGGAATATAAATTGGATGGTGTTGCCGTTGATATGCCCGCTTGCATGCGGCACAGAGTATTTACCTCCAAAACTATCCATCCAATGCGCGATGACGGTTTGACTTTCTTTGTCGTAGCCCAAGAATACGCGCGCTTCATACTTGGCGGGTACCTGCACATCTTTCATATGCATTTCTGTGAAGGTATTTTGAAGCGTAGCTTCTGCGCGCATGTTATAGGTGACTGGCTTACCCATGACGTCACCGGTCATGATCCAATTTCCATCCAGGGCTTTTACTATTTCTGGCCTGGTGTCGATGTCGCGCAACTGTTCCTGGGAATGGGCGCTGCCTGCCGCGAGTGAAATAAGAATCGTGAGTGTGGTGAAAAATCGCATTTACAATCAATTGGTTGATGGTGAGCGGGAGCTTAATTAAGCACTCTGAATTCCCCATCGTGCCACACAAAAATTATCAAAGCAACATCAAATTGAGATGATGGATAAGAATAGCTCTTGCCTGCAAGGGCTACCCCAAGCGGCCGTTGCGGCGCTTACCTTTTACTGTCGACCTACTATACTGCAGCGTGGCGGTATGAATTTAAGCGGGCGCGCCACTTCCCAGCCATGCGACCAGGGAATATGGCGCCATACCAGGGCCGGTGTGGTCTGTTGTGATGAACTGTGTGCTTGCGGTGTGTCTGCATTGTGCCTGAATTGCCAGCTTGAAAGGAAGTCGTCATGTTGAACCCGCTCCCGCTATTGTTCCGCCCTGCCCTTAGCCTCGCCTGCCTAGGCATCTGTATCTTGGCCTGCATTGCGCCTGCCTCGGTTTTTGCGCAGGTGGCGCGGATGGAGATTCATACCTTTCCTTCCATGACCTTGAGCGACCAGGAGTTCCTGACCGGCAGCAAAGACGGCAAGGCTGTGACGCTGGCAGGTGAGCTGCGCTTGCCGCGTGCGGGCAGCGATAGGCTTGCGGCGGTGGTGATATTGCATGGCTCGGGCGGCATCAACGGCGGCATTACCGACTGGGCGCAGGACCTGAATGCGATGGGCGTGGCCACCTTTGTGATTGACAGTTTCACCGCGCGCGGCATCACCAATACCTTCAATGACCAGGCCCAGCTTGGCCGCCTGGCGAT
Source organism: Parundibacterium terreum (assembly GCF_014636315.1). Classification (GTDB taxonomy): domain Bacteria; phylum Pseudomonadota; class Gammaproteobacteria; order Burkholderiales; family Burkholderiaceae_D; genus Undibacterium; species Undibacterium terreum. Next base: position 1,173,352 of record NZ_BMED01000001.1, read on the forward strand.
GACGATAGATGCGTACCGGGCGCTGGATCTGCTCGCCAGGCACCCGCGCATAGATCCGGCGCGCATTGCGCTGATGGGTTTCTCCCGTGGCGGCCAGCCGGCGCTGTATGCGAGCCTGAAGCGCTTTCAAAAAATGCATAGCACAGCCGGGCTGGAGTTTGCCGCCTACATGCCGTTTTATGCAGCCTGCGGCACCAGCTATCTGGAAGATGAGGGCGTGGCCGGCAAACCCATACGCCTGTTCCACGGCGTGGCCGACGACTACGCACCGATTGCTGCCTGCCGCAGCTACACTGCCCGCCTGCAGGCAGCCGGCAAGGATGTGGTGTTGACGGAATATGCGGGCGCGGGCCATGTGTTTGATTGGCAGGCGCTGAAAAAGCCGGTGAAGCTGGAGAAGGCGCAGCGCACGGGGCAATGCGTGCTGGCTGAGGCGCAGGACGGCGTGATCATCAATGCCAAGACCAAACAGGCCTTCAGCTACGCCGACCCCTGTGTGGATCTGGGCCCTACTATTGCCTATGACGAGAAGGCTTCCAACGAGGCCAGGAGAGACGTCAAAAATTTTGTTACGGCCGTCCTGAAGCCGTGATTCAAGCCGTGATTTTTCTCAACGGCTGCTGTCTTTGACAGGTCGCTGGCAGCCAGCAAACGGTGTCACCAGCAGGTCATACTGTCGAATTACCATCGTTTCAATTTTTTTCAATTGAACGAGGGTATCAAAATGCAAGAGCAATTATTTTCTCGCCGCCTGCCGTCCATTATCGCAATCAGTATTGCGTTTGGCTTGTCTGCTTGCGGCGGTTCCTCCAGCCCGGTCGCAGATGCACCGCTGGTCATACCATCGGCACCGGCAGACCCGGGAGTGGTTGATTCCGCCCCGGTTGCGGCCAACGTTCCTGCCTTTGTCGATAACGTGGCATCGAACCAGCGCGGCGACGCCCGTTACGCCACCGTAGACACCAATGCCGGCGTACGTGTGCTGGTGGGCTTCAAGGATATCTGGAAACCGCTGACTGACATTGTGGATGCCGGCGTTACCGCGCCCGCGGTGGGCAGCTTCCCAGCGATTGTTGCCTCCGCCTGGACAGGCCTTCCCAAGGATGGCACTGCAGGCGGCACCATCCTGAATACCTCGGTGCACAATGCAAATATCCAGTACGTCATCGATGCGACGAGCAAACGCACGCCTGCACAAGAGAGTGCAGCGTATCTGGATGACCGCCGCGGCAAAGGTTATAGCGTCACAGACGGACTGGGACCGCTGACCAATGCCTGGAGGCTGTCGGCCCAGCAGACCACCAGCATTACCGCCATTGCGGCAGATTCAGGGTCTGTTTTATACAACGACAGCGGCAACAATACCGGTGTCGGCGGCAGCGCGAATGCCGCCTTTGGCAACGTAGTCGATTTGGTCAACGCGATGGGAAACAATGGTTCCACCGAACCGGCCAAGCGCTTTTATAAATACGCGAGGCCATTCCGCTGGAGCAGCAGTGTCGTAGTCGCGCCTTCCCTGATTCCGGCGATCAGCACAACGCCCGCCACAGACGGCGGCTTTACCAGCGGACACTCGGCTGAAGCAACGCGCGATGCGGTGGGGATGGCCTATGCAGTCCCTGAGCGCTTTCAGGAAATTCTCACTCGCGGCCTGGAGCTTGGAGAAAACCGCATTCTGGCCGGCATGCATTCACCCCTGGATGTGATCAGCGGACGGGTCCTGGCACAGGCCGTGGCTGCCGCCAACTTGCTGGACCCAGCCAATGCCGCCAAAAAAGCTGCGGCCGTTACGCAGGCCCACACTGCCCTGATGGCGCAGACCAACACGACCGCGGACAATTTTTACGCGTTCGCTCATTCCGGCACAACGGACACTGACCGCTTTGCGGACTATGCCACCAACAAGGCCAATTATTTGCGCCGCCTGACGTATGGCTTCGCCCCGATTGCTTCTACCAACGTTGCCGCCGTGGTGCCAAAAGGCGCAGAAGTGCTGCTGGAAACACGCCTGCCCTATTTGAGCGACACGCAGCGCCGGGTCGTTTTGAAAACAACGGCAATCCCCTCGGGCTATCCTGTCCTGGATGACGCCGAAGGCTGGGGACGCTTGAACTTGTTTGCGGCGGCAGACGGCTATGGCGTTTTCTTTGGCAACGTGGTGGTCTCCATGGATGCAAGCAAGGGCGGCTTTTATGCGCTTGATAGCTGGCGCAATAATATCTCCGGCACTGGCAAGCTGACCAAGCAAGGCAGCGGCGTGCTCAAGCTCACCGGCAACAACACCTGGACAGGCGGCACCCAGCTGGAAGCAGGCACACTGGAAGCGGATGCCGCCACCGCGTTTGGCGCCGGCGATGTCTACGTATCAGGCGGCACACTGGCAGGCAATGTCACTGGCACATTGACTATCGGCGGCAAATATACGCAGCTGGCCAATACGACGCTGGAGCTGAACATGGGCAGCGCGCAGAACAAATTTTCTGTGAACGGCACCATGACCATCGCTGGCGGCACCCTGCATATCAAGTTCCCAGGCGGCTATAAACCTGCCTTGGGAGATACCTTGAACCTGATCAGCGCCGCCAGCCTCAAGGGTAAATTTACGACCATCAACGTTGACGGCTTCACGACTGTGACATCCACCTACACAGACACGGGATTGCAGCTTCGCCTGGGTTCCTGAGGCCTATTCCAGCCTGTCCGGTGCAAGCTTGGAACGGGCTAGGCTGTAACGATAAAGCAGCCACGCAGCCGTAAAGTACCAGGCTGCGTGCGCGGAGAAGATCGCCATCAAGCTGTGCGGCGTCTTTGCGGATCCGTGAACAAGATCAGAGCAGCCGGCAGCAATGCCGCTGCTGCGCCTGTGGCTGCGCACCAGCGTAAACCAGGTTACCTCCCCTGCCTATGCCATCTGGGCTCCAGGCAAATCGGATAATTTTCCTGCAAACGGCAAGCGCTGTTGCTGGGCCAGCAGCACAAACAGGCCGGGCAGGCCCAGCATCAGGCAGGCGGCTATCCATACCGCCCTTTGCCACGTTGAGCATGCCGTGCGCTGCAGCCATAGCCATGCCGCTACGCCGGAAATGAGCATGGCGAGCAAGGCGATGATCTGCGCATCCCGCGGCCGCGGCATGAAGAAGTGGGTCGAATCCGTGGCCTGGCCGGCATCCAGCACACGCCCTCTGTCCAATAACATGTCCGGCACTTCCAGCAGAGAGAACAAGGCTGGCGACATCCAGTATTCCCGATGGGCGAGAAAAACGCCCAGTTCATCCACCAAGGCGCGCCGATTGATCACGCTGGCCTGGCCATTTTGCACATGGTAGGTAATCGCCTGTGAATTTCCTGCACCATGCTGAAGATCCCCGGCGTACAGCAGAGTGACGATAGTGCCGTCCGCCACTTCCGCCGTATTGACCAGACCGAGGTCGCTCACCGGGCCAGGCAGTGTAATGCTGTAGCGTTCAGTCGGCAGTTGCTCCGCCGAACCGCCGGTTGAAGCCGGCATCACATAGGACACCACGCGCTTGTTGGTGATCAGGGTCATGCCCTTGCTGTCGAAGCTGGGCGTGGATGCCAATGATTCACCACCACTCAATGCGACGATCTGGCGTATCCTCATTGGGTTGGAGTCCAACAGGTAGAGCGCGCTGCGAGAGAACAATACTGTGCGCGCTACAACACCGGCTTCTGTTCGCGATGTTTGGTAATACGCAGAAACCGGCTCCGCAAAGCCCGCTGGATCGTTGATGCCATGCGGCCCCAGCGATAGCTCACGCTGAGTGCCGGTATCATTATTCAGGGCGATAAAACGCATGCTGTCGTGGCTGAACGGCCAGTTGTAACGCTTCCCGTCATACATGATAGCCGGATCTGTATTGGCAGCCTGATTACGGACAGAGAGTTTACGCACACTCGGGCGCAGGGTGCTTTCGTCTGACGGGGATAGCTGATCACGCCAACTCTTTGCGCGCGGATCCGAAGATGCCGCCAGCTCATTTTGCAAAAGCTTGAAGTCGCCCGCGGCATCCTGTGCTTCAAGATAGCCGCCGGGAACGTAATTTTCTGGGCGGTTTTTTCCCAATGCCGTGAAACCAACCTTGAACAGAATGGTGCCGCTCCAGGACATGGCAATGTAAAAGCACAGCAGCATGGGGATGGCAGCGATGGCAAAAGAGAGGGGCCGATCTTGCATGCTCCGGCGCTCGGGGCGGAACACCGTGTACAGCGCATAGCCCATCAGCAAGATACTCAGCAGAGCGGGCAGTAAAAGCACATAGGTAGAGGCCAGGTAAAGGCTCATCAGCATGAGGGGAAAAAGCAGGACCACGAAGGAAAAGCGGTGCCGGGCCAGTATCGCATAGCTTACAGATTGCCAGCTCAAAATACAGAGCAGCACTACATGCAGCGCGTCCACATAGAAGCGAGTATCGACCACGCGGGCATGCTCTGCCTGCGTTGCCAGCAAAGATAGAATGAGCGGCAGGCCAGCCGCCAGTCCGATCAGCGCCGCAGCAGCGAACTGGATCGCCACAAAAATCTGCCAGCGAGGTATGGCGCGATGCAACAGCCATATCCAGCGCGCGGGCTGCTTGTAGGCGCCGATCTGGTACAGGGCCAAAGCCCCCGCTGCCAGCAGGTACGCAGCAATGCCTATGCAATACACCACATATTCATTGCTCAAAAAACTGGTAGCGCGAAATTCGTGGTAAGAGATGAGCAAGCTTGCCGCCGCAAAGATCAGTGCGGCCTTGCGAAAGCGGCGGCACTCCGCCAAAAACAGTTCAAGCATGGTGGCTCCCTGATTGGTTGAAATTGCCAGCGGCTCTTCGTGAGATATGGCCACTCGCGAGCAGGCTGTCTACCGCGCGGTTCAGGCCCACAGCGCTATTGCTGATATGGCGCGCGCCCATGCTGCCCAGGTGCGTTTCAAAGTCTGCGGGCGCATCCATCATCATCAATTGGGTTACGCCGTCTATCTGCTGGATTTCCAGCAAACCCGGCAAGCGGTGCAGATCAGCTTGATTTCCCGCCATGTCGGCAGCCCACAGCCGCACGCGCTGGCATAGCTCATCCGGCTCCGACATATAACGCAGGCGGCCAAGCTCCATGATGATGAGGTGATCGGCAATGCGCTCTATCTCCTCCATCTGGTGCGAGCAATAAATGATCGTGGTCTCTTGCGCCGCGCTGGAATACATCAGCGACTCCAACAGCGTGCGCTTGGCCACCATATCGAGGCCGAGCGTAGGCTCATCCAGAATCAGCAGCTCCGGCCTTTGCCCCAGCGCCAAAGCCAGGCTGACGCCGGCGCGTTCGCCGCGCGACAACTGGCTGATTTTTTGTTGCGGCTGCACGTTAAAGTTGCGGACGACTTCCTCAAAGCTTTCCTGGTTCCACGCCACATTGCTGCGCTGCAGCCTGGTCAGCTCATCTACCCTCATCCAGTCCGGTAGCGTGTGTTCTTCATTCACGAAACCGATGCGCGCGCGCAGCTCCGGCGTGAGCGCGCTGCAGTCCTGCCCCAGGATGCGGGCGCGGCCCGCAATGGGCGTTTCAAAACCCAGCAATACACGGAACAGCGATGACTTGCCCGCGCCATTTGCGCCTATCAGCGCGTGGATACCGCCACGCGGGATTTGCAGCGACAGGCTGTTCAGCGCCGGCTTGCGGCCGTAATAGAGGCTTAAATTTTCCGTCTCGATGACATAGGGATTCATGGGCATGGACTCACTTTGTTTTTTTATGAGAAAACTGCTGTAGCGCTGCACTTACTGCAAGGGTGATGCTTTCGGGCGAGTAATCGAGGGCGATGACCTCGCCCACAAAATGGTGGATGGCCTGGTTAAGCCGGTGTTCGCGCTCTTCGTCAGACAAGCGCTGGCGCTGCGGCGCAACGAACAGGCCCTGGGCGGCGCGCGCGTTGAGCCAGCCTTCCGTGGTCAGTTCGGCATATGCCTTTGCCACTGTATTAGGATTGATGCCCAACTGCTGCGCCAGGCCGCGCACGCTGGGCAGCGCCGCGCCAACCGGCAAATCACCGGCAATGATCTGGCGACGTATGCCATCAACAATCTGCCGCACAATGGGGCGCGGATCACCGGTGGTAATGTTCAATAAGACGGGGACGCGATCGCTCATGATTCTCAACTGTACTATGACAGATAGTACAGTATATGGCAGTGATCAACTCGTCAAGTGCTCTTTAAAGAATGTCGCGTTTCCCTAGCAAGCTTGTTTTAGCCCTCTGAAAATCCACCTTGACGATTCATAACCCGCTGGCTATACTTTAATCCATAACTCACCAGTTATGAATTAGAAATACCCCACATCAGATGCATCAGATATATCGGACACATCAACTATGTCGAACACGCATGAAGTGCTTTTTAAAACGCTGGCCGATCCCACCCGGCGGGCGCTATTTGAGCGCTTATGCCGGGAGGGCGAACAGACCGTTGCCGCGCTGACGGCCGGTGCCGGGGTTTCGCAACCGGCGGTGTCCAAGCATCTGGGCGTACTGAAACAGGCGGGGCTGGTCAGCGACCGCCATGAGGGACGCCAGACGCACTATTGCGCGCAGCTTGAGGCGCTTGCTCCACTGACCGACTGGGCCAGCCAGATGACAGGCTTCTGGCAGAGCCGGTTTGACGATCTTGAAAACCTACTGAAAAGGATGGACCAATGAACGATATCTCTGCCCAAACGCGCTCTGTCATTGTGGAACGCGCTATCCCGCATGCACCGGAAAAAATCTGGCGCGCACTGACCCAGCCGCACCTGATTGAAGAATGGCTGATGAAAAATAATTTCAGCCCGGTGGTGGGCCACCGTTTTGACCTCACCGCCAACTGGGGTTCTGTCGATTGCCAGGTGCTGGAAGTGGAACCCAACAAAACCCTGTCCTACACATGGGAAGCGATGGGCTTGAAGAGCGTGGTCACATGGACGCTCACCCCTGCAGGCGCGGGCACCCAGTTGCGCATGGAACAATCGGGCTTCCGCCAGGACCAGGAGCAGGCATACCAAGGCGCCCAGTACGGCTGGAAGCAGTTCTTTGCCAAGCTGGATCAGGTGGTGGCGCAGTTAGGCTAAAGTCTGTTTGAAGAACTATCCAAGCCGTGCTTGTGCCGCGCGGCCTGGCTCCAGCGCTGTGAAGAAGCGCGGACCGATAGGGTGCAATAGCGCAGCGTATTGCGCCGAATGAGCAACGTGCCGCCATCACCCGACGATTTTGTGACCGCGCCAATATTGAATGAAGTTTTTTCAAAGAGACCGGTGCAATACGCTGCGCTATTGCACCTGACGTGAATACCTGGCAGGTCTTTCGGCCGGCGCAGATTCAATCGCCGCCATCCGGCAGGCAGGAAGAAATCATACTGATGCGGCAAAGCGGATATCAAATACCAACCCCTGACCCCACGGCGTATCGCCCAGACTGAAGCTGGCCTTGTGCTGGTCCAGAACATCGCGCACAATCGCCAGGCCTAGGCCGCTGCCGGATTCGCGCGTGCCTTCACGGCGATAGAAGCGGTCAAACACGCGCTGCCGGTCTTCTGCGGGCACGCCGCAACCGCTGTCCGCGACGCTCAGCCCCGCGCCGTCCGGATGCTTGCTCACGGTCACGTCCACCTTGCCGCCCGCGGGCGTATAGCGGATCGCGTTATCGACAATATTGCCCAGCATGATGCGCAGCGATTCGCGGTTGCCGGTGATGAGCACATCCTGCTCAGGTGCATCCACGCCGATATCGATATTCTTCTCTTCCGCCAGAAAGGCAAAGTCGGAGACGACCTGCTTTGCCAGATCCTGCAGGCGGATATTTTCATAGCCGACATAGCCGGATATCGCGCCCTGCCTTGCCAGCGTCAGCAATTGCTGCACCAGGTGGATGGCGCGGTTCAGCCTGTCGTGCAGCTTGCGCACGCTGGCATTTCTTTCTGCGTCACTCTCTGCCTTTTCCACCAATTGCAGTTGCAGCTTCAGTGCCGTCAGCGGCGTGCGTAATTCATGCGCGGCATCGGCGACAAACATTTTTTGCGACTGCATGGCCCTGTCCAGGCGGCTGAACAGCTCATTGATTGCCAGCACAATAGGTTTCACTTCGGGCGGATAGCCCTCCGTGTCCATCTCTGCCAGCGATTCTGCCGATCTTTCATCCAGGCTGGACTTGAGCCGGCTCAGCGGTTGCAGGCTTTTGCCGACCACCAGCCAGATCAGGACGCCCAGCACAGGTATCAGCGAGAAAAAAGGAATCTGCGAGCGCAGCGCCAGGCTGAACTCTATCTTTTCCCTGTCCCGTATCAGTTGTCCTACCTGCACGATCTGGCGATGGTTCTCTTCGCTATACACGCGCCAGCGGCCGCCGTTGGCGTCCACATCAAAATAACCGCGCGACTCGTAGCGCGGCAGATTCTTATTGGGGTTGGAGGTGAACACCATATCGCGCTCGCTGTTCCACACCTGCACCACGATTTTCTTGCCGGGATGGGTATCGACGGTTTCGCTTTTCTGCAGCGTCATATTGTCGGGGAAGGAGCGCACGATCTGTTTGAGCTGGTAGTCAAACAGCTCATTTGTCTCATGCCGCATCTTCAGGTAAGTGGTAATGCCGGCTGCACCGATGGCCAGCACCATGCTCCACAACAAACCCATCAGCAATTGCTGGCGTATAGTACGAACTGTTCGGACTGTGCCTACCGTGGATACCGCCTTCATAGCTTGTTCGCGACTTTGTAGCCGACGCCTCGCACGTTTTTGATAAAGTCTGCGCCCAGCTTCTTGCGCAGCGAGTGGATATATACCTCGATGGTATTGCTTTCAATTTCTTCTTCCCAGCCGTACAGCTTTTCTTCCAGCCTGGCCTTGGATACCACCCGCCCCGGCTCCTCCAGCAGGGCCAGCATCAGCTTGAACTCATGCACGGACAAATGCAGTGCTACCCCGTGGTACAGCGCCTCATGTGTTGCTGCATTCAGGCTGAGGCCGAGGTGCACGGTTTCGCGCACCTCCTGCACCTGCGAACGGCGCAGCAAGGCCCGCAGCCGGGCGAACAGTTCGAACAGATCAAAGGGCTTGACAAGGTAATCGTCAGCGCCGGTGTCCAGGCCGACGATGCGGTCAGACGTGGCATCACGCGCGGTGATGATGATGACTGCCGCCTTGCCACCGGCTTGTCGGTAATTGCGCAATATCTCCAGGCCCTGCCTCTTCGGCAAGCCCAGATCCAGCAGCACAAGGTGATAGTCGTTGGCGGCCAGCAGCGTTTCTGCCTCCAGCCCATCGTGCGCCCAATCGACTTCGTAGCGCTCCTTCAGCAAGCCTTCTTCCAGGCTCTCGCCTATCATCGGATCGTCTTCAATCAGCAGTAATCGCATTCAGTTCGCTTCTACTTTCGTTTCTAAAATGAAGATCCGGTATGGCCTTCCGCATTTTTATCTATGCGGTTTTGCATCGTGTTTTGCTTGATGTTTTGCTGTGTTGTCGCGGCATCATAGTGCAAATTTTCCGGCTGTGGCACAAAGCGCAAAATCTTTTTTTGTTGCTGCTCAGCGCCAGAACATCAGGCACACCGCTTTATTTTTCAGAGAGCGATTCATACATAATTTGCCGCCCCGAAAATTAAATTTTCCTTAATTGCCAATAAATACAACAGAGTTTTTATCAATATCTTCATGTCTTTTTCTTGTCATAAATGCTCAATAAGATGCGACGGCTTTAGAGATTTAGCAAGACGCCGGAACCGCGTATCAACAGCCTGGCAGCGTCTAGCCAACACTCTGCATTCTTTACTGCAGCGGCCTTGATGGCCGATGCATTCCCGATTTATGCCTGATTTGATTTATTGATTGTTCTTATAGAAAGTAATTGATGAAGACTCCACAACTCAAACCGATGACCCGCCACATCCTGAGCGCCGTCGCCTGCATGTCCTTGGCGCTGCCTGGTGCGTCCTTTGCGGAAGACATGGCCACCGAAGCTTCTGCGGCCGATGCCGGCAGCAGCGACACCGTCGTGATTGCCGGCTCCAAGATCGCCGAAGCAGCCCGTTCGGCAGTGTCGCAAAGCTCGCTCAGCGCGCGCTCCGCACAATCGGAAGTCAGCGATGATTTTGTGCGCAACTTCACTGCACCGGCGGCAGATTTCAGCCAGATCATCCAGATGGCACCGGCGATGTACAGCTACAGTGCCAACGGCCCCGGCCTGGGCGATACCAAGACCTACTTCCGCGGCTTTGCCGATGGCGATTATTCCATCCTGTTTGACGGCATCCCTTTCCAGGATACCAATAGCCCCAGCCACCACTCATGGGCCTTCTTCCCTGCACCGTTTGTAGGTGGCGCAGTCATCGACCGCAGCCCCGGCTCTGCCGCGACGATAGGCCCGGCCAACTTCGGCGGTTCCATCAATCTGCTGTCGCGCAACCTGGAAGCCAATCGCCGCATCACCGGTACCGCATCGGTCAGCTCCTGGAACACCGTGCTGGCAGGCGTGGAATATGAAAGCGGCCAGTTCGGCACGGATGGCGCGTCCAACCTGCTGTTCAATGCGCATGACCTGAAATCGGACGGCTACCAGACGCATAACACGCAGCACCGCCAGGCATTCTCGGCCAAATACCAGTATGCATTTACTCCCGACACGGTGCTGACGCTATTCGGTTCCTACATCACCGTGCATGCGAATACGCCCAACGTGAAAGGCGCAACCCGTGCCGACATCGCGCTGCACGGCGACAATTACCTGCTCTCCGCCGATCCGACCAAGGCCAACTACTACGCGTACAATTTTTACCACGTCAATACCGACTTTGAATACGCAGGTCTGAGCTCCAACCTGGGCAACGGCTGGAAGCTGGACGACAAGGCCTACACCTACTACTACCATAATCAGCAAAACTATCCCGGTGCCACGGTGCCAACCACGACAGCCAATAGCGCCGCCAACAACACCGGCACCGACAAGCTGAACGGCTACCGCACCTACGGCAATATCCTGAGGCTGAGCCAGGAATCCTCTTTCGGCACCTTGCGCACCGGCCTGTGGTCTGAAGTCGCGGACACCAACCGCTACCAGATCCCGAGCAATCCGCTGACCTGGGTAGATTCTGCGCTGCCGAACTTCCATGAAACCTTCAAGACGACCTTGCTGCAACCCTTCGTCGAGTATGAGTTTGCGCTGACCAAGGATTTGAAGATCACGCCGGGCGTCAAGTATTCTTCGTACAAGCAGGACCTGACCCAGTTCGCCGACAACGGTAAAACCGTGGGCAGCCTGAACGGCGCAGCCAGCATCGGCCATGTGGCCACCTACCATGCGGTATTGCCGTCCATTGACATCCACTACATGCTGCAGCCTAACTGGTCTGCCTATGCGCAATATGCAACAGGCGATGAAATACCGCCGACCAATGTGTTCGACGTAAAAAACGCCAACGTGGTTGCGCTGCCGTCTTCCATCAAGAGCAAGACTTTCCAGATCGGCTCGGTCTGGAAATCCGACCAGTTCACGCTGGACGTGGATGCCTACCACATCAAGTTTGACAATGCCTACTCTTCCACAACGGACACGGCCGGCAACACCAGCTTCTTCGCTAATGGCAGCTCGGTGACGCAGGGTGTGGAGGCAGAAAGCACTATCGTGCTGGGCAAGGGCTTTGATCTGTACATGAATGCCACCTACGGCAGCGCCAAGTATTCCGACACCAGCAAGTGGGTGCAAAATGCGCCCAGCGACACCGAAACACTGGGCCTGACCTATAAGCAAGGCAACTGGAATGCAGGCTGGTTCACCAAGCGCGTAGGCAAGATGTATAACGACAATGGCGCCATCCATGAAGCGATCACCATCAACCCCTTCATCATTTCCAACCTGTTCTTCAATTATTCCTTGCCCGGCAAGACGGGGGACATCCTCAAGAACGGCAAGATCCAACTGGGCATCAACAACCTGTTTGACAAGCACAACATCGTTGGCGTGACACCCGCAGGCAAGACCAGCTCTGCTCCTGCGCCTGGCGATCAGTTGACCTTGCTGCCGGCGCGCAGCGTGTCCTTGTCGCTGACGATGGATTTCTAATTCCGGATATCGGCAACATCTGATGCAAGCACTCTTCGCCCCTGCCTCCTCATTGGAGCAGGGGCGTTTTTATACCCTATTCTGTGACGGATACCTGATGAAAACTATCTCCCGCCTGTGTTTGGCCGCGCTTATCGCAGTCAGCATCGCCAGCGCGCCATTGGCGCAAGCCAAGGAAGGCAAGCCCTATCTGGCGGCCAAAGACCTGGACCTCTCCAGCCTGCTGCCTCCACCCCCGGTGAGCGGCTCAATGAAAGAAAACGAAGAGCTGGCCGAAGTATTGCGCCTGCAAGTCACACGCAGCCCGGACATGGTGGCGCAGGCGCAGGCCGATGCGACCGAGGACATCTGGCGCTTTGCCGGCGTAGTAGGCCCCGCCTTCAAGAGCGAGCGCCTGCCCAAGCTGACTGCCTTCTTTATCCGCGTACTGGCCTCAGAAGGACCGCTGACAGACCCGGCCAAGGAACTGTGGAAACATCCGCGCCCGCACCAATATAGCGATCTGGTCAAGCCGGTGGTGAAGCTGTCCAAGTCTTACTCCTACCCTTCCGGCCATGCGACCGCAGGCACGCTGATGGCCGTTGTGCTGGCCAACATGCTGCCGGAGAAGCGCCAGGAAATCATGCAGCGTGCAGCCGAGTATGCGGATAACCGCCTGGTGGCAGGCATACACTTCCGCTCCGACATAGAAGCAGGCCGCCTGGCTGGCACCCTGATCGCCGCCACGCTGATGACGCGCGCCGACTTTAACGCCGACTTTGAAGCAGCCAGGAATGAATTGCGCGCGGAGCTGGGTTTGCCGGCAATGACTGCACTGACGGCTCTGTCGCAATAGCCACGGTATTTTGTAGGGTGCAATAGCGCAGCGTATTGAACCGAATGGCCACTAGTAGCCCTCCACTCCCGGCATTTTTTTGATTTCGCTAAAATAAAATAATTCGTTTTTTATGGAAATCGGTGCAATACGCTACGCTATTGCACCCTACGATCCTTACGCAGCCTACGGTATTGCAGAAATGGCGAGCCGCTGCTCACCAATAATGCGCCATCAGGCGGGTTTGCGATACCTGCGGCTGGAGATACTGACCGAATTGCCATCCGGGTCTTTTGCATTGGCAAACTGGTAGCCGTTGGCCTCATGTGTGCTGCCGAAGGCGATGCCCTTTTCCAGGCTCCTGGCCTTGAAGGCTTCAATGTCCTGCACATCAAACATCAGCTTGACCGCCGCCTGGCCCAGCTTCACGCTCTTGGCGGCCTGATGGATCAGGATGCTGGCGCCGGATGGCGAGTTCAGTTCAATCAAACCTTCCACCACTTCACCGGTTCCCGCAAAACCGAAGCAGGCCTGATAGAAGCTGGCTGTCTTTTGCATGTCGCGCGCGTAGATCAGGATGGTGTTTAATGAAGGGGTAACTGCGGAGGGAGTAACTGCGGAAGACGTAGCTGCGGTGGAGGCAACGGCGGGTGAATTCATGGTACTCCATCCAGGTGGGTAAATGAGTGTGATGCGGATTGGCTAAACTCCCGCCAGCCCGGGCGCTGTAATGCTCCCGGATTCCAGCAGGCTGATTTCTATTCTTTCTTTTCCTTTGCCGGTATTTTTTCGCTTCAGCGCGATCCGGCCTATCTCGCCTGTGCTTCTCGGATGCGTTCCTCCGCACGGCATTCTAGCAAAATCTTCCACTGCCCAGTAACGTCTTTCCGTAGCCTCGTCGCTGAAGGCGGTAATGATAGGCAAATCTTTTGCCACCAGAAGCGCCGCGTCTTTCTCCATCACGGCAAAAAGCGGCGACAGGTTTTCTGCGCTGGCAAAGTCTATGCGCGCCTTGTCTGCGGCAATGTGCGCGCCCAGCCGCTCTATGCCGGGGCGCAGCTTGTACATCATCTGCAAGATCATTTCTGCGGCGAAGTGCAGGCGCATCAGCGCATAGCGCCTGCCCCAATCAAGCTCCAGGCGCACATGCTCATCCGTCTGCAAACCGTGGCCGGGTGCCAGGAGATAAGAAATTTCCTGCCCCTGCTTTTCTGCCGACAGCACAGCATGCCCGTTCACCGTGCCAGCATCGCTCTCCTGCCCGCCAGAAAACGCAAACAGGATGGTTTCGCGCAGCCAGACACGCTCGCCATCCACACGCGACACCATCGTATCGAGCGAAGTCAGGTAGGGGTCATTCCAGAAAATTTTCTTGGTCATCGACGATATCTTCAGATGTATATTTCCAAGCAGGCGCCACAGTATTTTGGCGAATCTTTGCTCATCAAAATTTAACTAAAATCGTTAATCAAATCAATATATTATGGAATGGATGGCGAATCATTTGGCGGATGTTTACTCATCCGTACTAACCCGAGCTTCCATTGGACCAACATTGAGCACTATTTCTCTCATCACCAACATCATCTTCACGCTGAACGTACTCTGGTTCGGCGTTGCCTTCCGCTATTTCAGCCTGACGCCGGATACGGCAGCCAGGCTGCTGGTGCCGAAGTCTGCGCGTGAATCTCCTTTATTTTCCACCGTATCGGCATCGGTGCGTTTTCTGGGTGGGATGAATTTTGCGTTTGCGGCGTTTGCCTTGCTGTTGCTGCTGAACCGCGGGCTGTTTCCGGAGGCGAAGCAGGTGGCGCTGTTTGCGGCGGTGTTTTCCATCGCGCATGCCAGCCAGTTTGCATTTAATGTGCCGGTGGCGCTGGGCGGTGGCCGCAAGGGAGAATCGCTGTGGCCGGTGCTGACGGGGCCGATGTTCTTCATCTTTGCGACCGACTTTACGCTGATGATAGCCAATGGCGTGCTGGCGGCGTTTTTGCTGGTAGCCTGAACCAGCCATCTAAAAACGGCACAAATCCCCATCCCCTTAAGGCAGCGAATATATCTTCGCTGCCTTGCGTAGCAGATATATACTGCTTCTAACATCGCTTAACGTGCGGCATCTTGCCATTATATCCACGAAGCAAGATTTTTATTCGCTAGCGCCTGCATTTAATGGTAAAGTTCGGAACTTCAATTTGCTGCGCCGCAACAAATTGACATTATCCAGCCAAGAATAATAAAAATAGCGCATCGCCTTGTTTGAATTGCCGTTTCTGCATCTCCGTTTTTGCAATAGGTTTTACCGTCGTATTGCTTAACACCTCACCGGTCAGCGTCGAACAAAAATTTGCCTTATCTACCCGGCAGCATAAGCTGGGTTCTTGCGCGCCTTTAACCTGTCTCTTTTTTTGAGGATGCCTTTTATGTTCTCTTCGCTCCGCACGCGCCTGACCGCGATCTGTGTCGCCATCGTTGTCTTCTCCCTGTTGGTGCTGTCGCTCGCCAATTTCATCGGTACCCGTTCCAATACGCTGGAATCGCTGAACACACAGATGTTCCAGCTCTCGCAAAGCGATGCGGGCGGGATTGCAGAGTGGGTCAAGGGCAAGAAGGCTGTGGTGTCTTCCATAGGGCAGGCAGTGGCTGCGGCGGAACCTGTTCCGGCGCTGAAGGCGGCTGAGCAGGCTGGCGCGTTTGACCTGGCCTACATCGGTTTTGCAGACAAGCACGCGGTGTTTTCGCAAGAGCGCACGCGCAAGCCGGATTACGATCCTACTGCACGGCCCTGGTATATCAAGGCTTCCGAAGCCGGCGCCCCGGTAGTGACTGCGCCCTACATCGGCGCTTCCAACGGCAAGCTGCTGGTGACCTTTGCGGAGCCGGTCGGTCCCAAGGGCAGCGTCACGGCTGTGCTGGCCGCCGATATCTTGCTGGATACGGTTGTCAACAACGTGATTGCGATCAAGCCTACGCCTTCCAGCTTTTCTTTCCTGGTGGACGGTTCCGGCAAGGTGATTGCCCATCCAGACCAGAAGCTGACGCTGAAACCGATCTCCGACATGGATGCCTCACTGACAGCCGACAAGCTGACGGAGATAGAACGCTCTAAGCAGAGCCGTGCCGTCAAGCTGAACGGGCGCGACAGCTCGTTGTATGTGACCCGCGTGGAAGGTACGGACTGGCTGCTGGTGATTGCGCTGGATAGCGCGGAAGCCACCAAGGCCCTGTCTACCATGCTGACCACCTCTGCCATTACTGCCATCATCGCCATCATCGTGGCAGTGCTGCTGTCCACTGCGCTAATCGCCAAGGCCTTGCAGCGCCTGGGCACGGTGCGCAATGCGATGGAAGATATCGCCTCCGGCGAAGGCGACCTCACCCGCCGACTGGATGCGGAAGGCAAGGATGAGCTGGCGCAGATTGCATCGGCCTTCAATCAGTTTGTGGACAAGATCGCATCGGTACTGAAAGAAATACGCAGCTCCAGCGAATCCGTCAAAATCTCGGCGCAGGAAATCGCTTCCGGCAACCTGGATCTGTCAGGCCGTACCGAAGACCAGGCCAGCTCGCTGGAAGAAACCGCTGCCTCGATGGAAGAACTGACCGCCACTGTGCGCCAGAATGCCGAGAACGCCGGCCAGGCCAACCAGCTCGCCGTAACAGCTTCCGAATTTGCAGCCAAGGGTGGCAATGTCGTGGAAGAGGTGGTGGTGACGATGGAATCGATCAACACTTCATCGAAAAAGATCGTGGACATCATCAGCGTGATAGACGGCATCGCTTTCCAGACCAATATCCTGGCATTGAACGCGGCAGTGGAAGCAGCCCGCGCCGGTGAACAGGGCCGCGGGTTTGCAGTGGTGGCATCCGAAGTGCGCAACCTGGCGCAACGCAGCGCCAGCGCCGCCAAGGAGATCAAGGCGCTGATCGTGGATTCCGTGAACCAGGTAGAGTCCGGCACCAGGCTGGTGGCAGATGCCGGCGGCACGATGAACGAGATCGTCACCAGCGTGAAGCGCGTGACCGACATCATGTCCGAGATCATGATCGCCAGCAAAGAGCAAAGCACAGGCATAGGCCAGGTGAACCAGGCGATAGGCCAGATGGACCAGGTCACGCAACAGAATGCGGCGCTGGTGGAAGAAGCGGCAGCCGCCGCCCAATCACTGCAGGAACAAGCCAGCCACCTGGCGCAAACCGTCAGCGGTTTCAAGCTGGATCACGATGCATTCACCAGCGCGCAAGGACCCAGGCGCGCTGTGTTGTTGAAGTAAGCTTACCTACTGCTGGACTAGCCCGCTGGCAAGCAGGCTATGCCAGCCATCAGCTATGGGCGCTGCGGGCAGCAATCAGCGCCCGGATCCTTTCCGCATCAAAATCGGTGGCGGGATTGTAGACCAGCATGGCCAAGTCCGGCCTGCCATCCACGGCGAAACCGGAATACTCCAGCGTGATCTCGCCCAGCTCCGCATGGCGCAGCCGCTTCAGGCCACCGCCAAACTCCAGCACATCGTTATCATTCCACATCGCAGCAAACTGCGGGCTGGCCCGGCATAGCTCATCCACGAGCGGCTTGGCCAGCTCGGCCGCCCCTGCCCGCGCTGCATCTGCCCGGAACACGCCGACCACAAAGCGCGCGGTGCTCTCCCAATCGAATTGCGCCGCCCGTGTGCGCGGATTCAAAAACATCAGGCGCAGCACATTGCGTTCACTGGGCGGCAGCACCGCGTAGTCGGTCAGCACGACGGCCGCCGCGCTATTCCACGCCACCACATCCCAGGTCATGGTGCGCACCAGCGCCGGGCTGGCATCCATCGCATCCAGCACGCGCTGCAGCCTTGGCGTAATGCCGCCTTGCGGCTGGTAGCGGACTTCCGGCGGTCGCCCCAGCCCCAGCAAAAAGACGTGCTCGCGCTCAATGTCGGTCAACAGCAAGGCGCGGGCGATGCGGTCCAGCACATCGGCAGACGGCGCACCGCCACGGCCCTGTTCCAGCCAGGTGTACCAAGTGGGGCTGATGTTGGCCCGCTGCGCTACTTCCTCCCTGCGCAGGCCCGGCGTGCGGCGGCGCGTGCCCGAGATGCCCAGGGCCGCGGGATCAAGCCGCATGCGTCTGTCCTTCAGATAAGATGCGAGTGAAGTGAAGTCGGTCAAGCTGGTTTATCCTCTATCCTGTTAGCCGTTATACCCTGATAATGTCACTACTTTAACAGGATATATCTTACTCCTACAATGCGTGCTCCACGTTAAAAATGACCACTCAAGGAGCAAGCATGAAAGTTTTTGTAACCGGTGCAACAGGCTGGGTAGGCTCGGTCGTCGTGCAGGAGTTGCTGGACGCAGGACACCAGGTGGCAGGCCTCTCCCGCTCGGCGGACAAGGCAGGCGCGCTGGCCGCAACCGGCGCTCAGGTCATACGCGGCACGCTGGACGACCTGGACACGCTGCGCGCTGAAGCTGCCGCCGCAGACGCCGTGATCCATACTGCTTTCAACCATGACTTTTCCAAATTTGCAGAAAACTGCGAGCAAGACCGCCGTGCCATTGAGGTACTGGGCAGCGCGCTGGAAGGGTCCGACCGTCCGCTGCTGGTGACCTCCGGCCTTGCCTTCCTGGCGCCCGGCCGGCTTGCCACCGAGGCAGACGTGCCCGCAGCCCATCCGTCCATCCCGCGCAAATCGGAAGCAACGGCAAGGGCGCTGGCAGAGCGCGGCGTACGTGCGGCCACCATCAGGCTGCCGCCTTCTGTACACGGCATCGGTGACCATGGCTTCGTTCCCATCCTGATCGCCATGGCGCGTGAGAAAGGCGTGTCTGCATATATAGGCGACGGCCAAAACCGCTGGGCCGCCGCTCACCGGCTGGATGCCGGGCGCGTGTACCGTCTAGCGCTGGAACAAGGCGTGACAGAACAGGCCTACCACGCCGTCGCAGAAGAAGGCATCCCCTTCAAAGCCATCGCAGAACTGATAGGTCGCCGCCTCGGCCTGCCGGTGGAATCACGCGGCGAAGAGCATTTCGGCTGGTTCGCCCGATTCGCCGCCGCAGATATGCCGGCATCTGCGGCGCATACGCAGGCCTTGTTGAAGTGGCAGCCGACCAGGGCTGGGTTGTTGGAGGATGTGGATCAGCCAGCCTATTTCGGCGGCTAAGGCTGCGAGCGCCTGGGCCTTGCATTGGATTGCCTGGCATTGCCCTAGCGCCGCATCAGCTCCGCCAGCATCCGCTTGGGGTCCTGCAGAAAATCTCGCGTGACGCGGAAATGCTCGGTGTCCTCATACGCAATCTCGCTAACGCCGTCTTTGCTGCACTGGAAGATGCAGGCATCCGGATAGGCCATCAGGATGGGCGAATGGGTAGCGATGATGAACTGGGAATGATCCAGCACCAGATCGTGGATGCGTGACAGCACGGCCAGTTGCCGCTGCGGCGACAGTGCAGCCTCGGGTTCGTCCAGGATGTAGATGCCCTGCCCGCCGAAACGCTTGGTCATCAGCGCCAGGAAAGATTCGCCGTGCGATTGTTCGTGCAGGGATACGCCACCGTAGGAATTGATAATGGGCGGACCACCTGGGCCATCGTCCAGGCGCTCAATTTCTGTTGCGACATTGAAGAAACTCTCGGCCCGCAAAAAGAAACCGTCGCGGGGTTGTTTGTAACCCTTGGCCACACGCAGGTATTCATGCAACTCTGAATGCGAGCGCCGTGTGCCGAAGCTGAAATTTTTGGTTCCGCCCTCTGCATTAAAACCCAGCGACACCGCAATCGCTTCCAGCAAGGTGGATTTTCCGGAGCCGTTTTCGCCGACGAAAAAAGTGACCTTGGGATGCAACTCCAGCTGCTCCAGCGAACGCACCGCCGGCAAGGAAAACGGATAGCGGTCAAAGGAATCGACCTTATCCCGGCGCAGGGTGACGCGGCTGACGTATTGGGTGGAGAGCATGGGTAGCGTGTTGAGTAGGGAAATCGGTGTGCAAAGAGTTCTGCAGCCTAAAACAGCCTGGCATGAGGCTCTTCGCAGAATTTCACCGCAAGCCAGGAGTTGAGTTTATACTAAAACAACATTTAACTCTGCATCAAACTGGCCTCCCAAAGAATAGAATTCACCCGGCTTGCATCATGACCTCCCCTCCCAGCGGATATTCCGGCACTCCCCTCGCCAAGAAACTGGGCATCTCTGAAGGCTGCCGCGTGTTTGTCGGCAACGCGCCGGATGGCTATGCCGAGCTGCTCGCGTCTTTGCCGCCTGGCGTTCTGTTTGAAAAAAAACTGACTGCGCAGACCGATATCGCGCATCTGTTTTGCGATAAAAAAGCGGATCTGCAAACCCGCCTGCTCGCTGCACGCAAACTGCTACAGGCTAGCGGTGCAGTGTGGGTATCCTGGCCCAAGAAAGCGTCCAAGGTGCCCACCGACATTACCGAAGACACGATACGCGAGCTGGCATTGCCGCTGGGCTTTGTCGACATCAAGGTGTGCGCAGTCAACGAGATATGGTCGGGCCTGAAGCTGGTGATACGTAAGGAGCTCCGCTAACCGCGGGCCAAAATTCCCGTTTTTGCGCAGACTATTGCCGCGCTGACTAGTCTGTTTATTTATGCAGAGCAGGAGCACAATACGCTACCACCGAAGGAGCTCCCATGAAAAACTGGCTATTTCTATTCATCGCCATCATTTCCGAAACCACCGCGACCTCTGCGCTAAAATCCAGCGAGGGCTTTACCCGGCTATGGCCTTCCCTGCTGGTCATTGTGGGCTATGGCATCGCGTTTTACTTCCTGTCGCTGACCTTGCGCACAATTCCAGTGGGTATTGCCTATGCGATCTGGTCCGGCCTGGGTGTGGTGCTGATCACGCTGGTGGCGTGGATGATGTTCGGGCAGCAATTGGATGTGCCGGCGATAATAGGCATTGCGTTGATTGTCGCGGGGGTTATCGTCATGAATGTGTTTTCCAAAGTCAGCGCGCATTGAGCCTTTATGAAATTCAATCTATCCATGTTTCATAAAATACAGCCGGCAGCGGCATCTGCGCTAATCGCAGCGCTGGCCCTGCTCTGCCAATTGCCTGCCGCTTTTGCAGCCGACAACGCCGATGAAGGCAAGAGGGCTTTTGCCAAATGCGCATCCTGCCATCAGGTCGGCCCTTCCGCGCGCGCCGGCTTTGGCCCGGCGCTGAACGGCATCATCGGCAAGCGCGCAGGCAGCAGCCCGGATTACCGTTATTCGGCGGCGATGAAGAAGTCCGGCATTGTATGGACGGAGAAATCGCTGGCGGCGTTTCTGAAGGACCCCGGTGCCGTAGTGCCGGACACCAAAATGCGTTTTTACGGCATCAGCGATGAGAAAGAGATTGCCAAGCTGCTGGCGTATTTAAAAAACTTTCCTTAAGTGAACACAGCTTGACTATGCCGGCCCACAAGGCTGCGCATGCAAGGGCTGGGGACTTGATCGCCACAGGATTTAGCGTCAAACTATCTCGCGCATCACGTCAATATTGATTCCAGCTTACCGCCAGGGACTTGATCATGACCATAGAGCTAGACCATTCCATCGTCTCCTGCCGCGACAAGGCAGCCTCCGCCAAGATGCTGGGTGAGTTGCTAGGCGTACCCTGGTCGCCCACCGGCATAGGCCCGTTTGCGCCGGTGTATGTCAGCGATGGCTTCACGCTGGACTTTATCAGCACCGATGAAGACTTCCCCATCCAGCATTTCTGCTTCCGAGTCAGCGAGCAAGAGTTCGATGCGATACTCGCGCGCATACAGGCGGCCGGCATCCCGTATCGCAGCGACGTGCGCGGCCAGACGGATATGAAAATCAATACCGACTACGGCGGCAGGATGGTGTACTGGACCGAGCCGGACAAGCACCTGTGGGAGATGCTGACAGTCAGCTACGCGCGCCAGCCTGCTTAGAAGACAGTTCAAACTGACCGTGGCGTTGTTGCAGCTCCTTGCCGTGCAGGCGCACTGTCTTCGTCGCTGCGCCTAGCCACGCTCAGTTTGAAATGTCTTCCTAGCAGTACACCAGTATTGTGCCCTACTCCTCAAGCACGGAAGGCATTTTGTGCGGCAATGGTATCCAGCGATTCGCGCAGCAGCTTGATCTTGCCGTTTTCTGCCACCAGGCGGCCGGCGTAGGATTGCTTGTAGATCTTGCCGGTCGACAGTACCTTGGCTTCCACATCGTATTCACCAAACGCCTGGTCATCCGTTTTAATCAGGATACGGATGTTATGGAAACCGAAGTCAGGCACGTTCTTCAACAGGGATGAGATAAAAGACTCAATCGCTGCCGGCCCCTGCGCGCGGCCATCTATACCCAGCGAGGCCAGGTAAGGCAATTCCAGCACGCCGTCTTCGGCAAACAGCGCAGCAGTAGCGCGTGGGTCCTGGATGGTGGCAAGGTAGGTATTCAATAATTCAGGAGCGGTTTTCATTTGCGATCTTTCCTTAAAGTGTGCGCCAAGGGCGGAATGCCTTTGGCGGCGCGTGCCAGCGTTTTCAGCTTCGAACTGAGCTACAAGATGCAGCCGCGTCACACAGCAAGATTAAGGCTTTGCCCTCTCCGGATAAACGGGTGAACTGCAAATGCGGTATTCATGGGGGTGAATAATAGCCGGATACCGGAAACCGCCCTTCTCATCCTGCGCATGCCCCCCTCTGCCACCATTCCAAAATATTGCACTGATCACAAGAAATTTGCTGCAAGATTAGCAACATATTGCTATAGTCGAGTGAGGTCTTCAAAACCGCTGGCAGGTAAATCGCCAGACGTGGGGGCTGGGGAATTCTTAGACTATCCGGGCCCAGCACGGCCCTTGATACGCAAGGAGAAGCACGCAGTGGGACCAGACTACACGAAGTACAACGTAGAGCAACTACAACAGGCCCGCCGCAGCATTGATGCGGCACTGTTTCCAGAGCGCGTAAAGGAAATAGAAGAACGCCTGGCCACATTGGCGCAGGAGCAGGCTTCACAAACCCCGGCTATGCCGGCGGATTCCGGCATAGACCGCTCCTCCGACTTCCCTATTCTATGGAACGTGGGGCGGGTCCTGGTAATAATCGGCGTGATAGATATTGCTGCGATGATCTACTGCATCGCGAATGGCGTCAGCTATGCATCCAGCCTCAATATCTTTGCTCTGATTGCCGGCATCTTTCTGTTACGGGGCAGCTTGCGTGCTGCGTCTATTGTGCGCTGGTGGATAATTTTTGCATTACCGGCGATGGTCGTTTTCTCCATTGTCTCCCCCTTGAGCCAACCCTTGGGACTGACGCTGGTACAAATGCGGCTCGCTCCAGCCTCATACTTTGGACAATTGTCTTTGTCGATTGCGGTATGCGCTTTAATGTTTTGGGTGATCCGGCAACTGGGCCGCCCTCCGGTACTGGCTGCACGCCTGGCAAGCGGAAGACCGCAACGTGATATCCGTATCCCGCTGGCGCTGGGTACCGTCATTGCCATTGGCGGAGCAGGCCTGGTGGTCATGCTGCTGGGAGGCCAATCCGCCGCCCATGCCAGTAGCCTGGTTGCCGAACAGATGGGTGCGCACTACCGCTATTACACCAATTCAATCTCTATCGTTCGCAATAGTGACGGAACGCAGATTTCTGCTTCTGTCATCGCGTGGAATGAGAAAGAAGTGATCAACGTGCCTGTGCAATGGAGCGAATAGCAGCCTGTGCAAAAGCCAGCTTTTCAGCCTGCTCATGCACTGGCAATCCAGGCTTCACCTGATCCAAACTGTCAGATGAATTAAAGTCTCCGTGGAGCTATTACCGGCCAGAAGAAGACGGTTTTACGATTCCGTAAAATACTTGGTGGGATATAGGGCCGGATAGAAAAAATGAAAAATTTAAAACAAATTTTCCCTCTGGCATGCTATCGTATTGATTGCAATTTAACAACAAAAAATTCACCCCAGTAATCAGGAAAAAAATGCATCTAAATCGAAACCTATTGTTATCAGTTATAGCCAGTTGCCTCACCGCGTGTTCGACCGCGCCGATGCTTCAGTCAGCGCGGCCCGCAGTCTCTCAAGGTCAGCAATATGGCTTAGCGCATTCGGAAAGCTTGGCCAAGACCGATCACATGACCAAGCCGCTCGATCCGCAACAGTCGGTCGTCTACAAACAAAATCAAGGCGGAGGTGGCGCTGGCTTAGGCCTCTTGTTGGGGCCGATCGGGGTTGCGGCGAATATGAAAATGATCGAAACAAAAACCGACGAGGATGTTGCAAGGCTAAAAGGCAAACTCGGTTTTATCCCATCCGTTGCATTACAGCAGGCTGCAAGCGCTTCCGGGTTTTCATTGCAAAGCGTAGCGGGTACTCAAGATGTTCAGGTGACGCCCTACATCCTGGTCTCAAAAACAAATGAGACTACTGTGCACGTCTCGGCAATGATACTGGTCGAATCGCCCGGCCATCCTGCTAAGTGGAGCCGTAGTTATCGTTACCAGCTGGCAGGCAAATACAGTCTGGATGAACTCGCGACTGCCGACGCTGCCCGAAATGCCGCATTGCAGGAGCAAGCGACACAGGCTTACGGTGCATTACTGCGTCATATGAATGACGAGTCGGATGCCTCTATCTCCCAAGAAACGGCGATTACATTCTTATCACCCTACCTGACGCCCCGCTTTGAGTTTGAACAAAGAGGCTCATTAATTCGCGTCGATACCAACCGAGTATGGGTGCGCACGACCGTAGAGGTAGCTGCCGTTGCGCCTACCGACCTTAGCTATAAAGTGGTGAAGTGAATCAAGCGTTTGCTCAAGCTCACCTGAACGACGCTAATTAATATAACTAAGGTTGATAAGGCTCCTACGGGCCGCAAGCTATCGTTTTAATTTAAAGAGGTAAATATGCGGCCGCGTAGTATCACTCTCTACCTAGCAATGTTAATTTCGCCATATGCTGGCGCAACAGAGAGTGTGTGTGCTAAAGCTTCAGTAAAGGCAGAAAAAGAAAAGATACTCGTACCTGCCTACATGTCCGGACGAAAAGTGATTGGGAAAGGCGAGGCGTACTTTTACACGGCACCTGATGAGCAATGCCAAGTTAAAAATATTTTCATAATCCCGAATGATGTGGTGCAAGCTTACTCCGACGTCGAGAATTTTACATACGTCATATATTGGAATGTCAAAGGAAAGGATGTATCTGGTTGGATGTTGAGTTCTCGGTTAGTTGATACCGGCACTGGTATAGGTCCAAATTATGAACAAAAGTGATCTCATGGTGTTGGCGTCTAATGGCTAATAGCGAGGCCGCAAGGCGCATAAGGTAGGGCGTCAATAGCGCAACGTATTGCGCCGCATGTGTCGTCAAATTATTCGCGCATCCCTGTCGGTGCTTGTCATATCTATGTCACTTCTTGCTATAAAATCAGTCAACGCAGTATGTAGTGGAATATTTTCTCAACCGGTTAGACTAGTCATATTGCTGGCGGTGTGGTGCGTAGCGAGTCCACATGCTGCGCAATACGCCTGCGGCTATTGGCGCCCTACGGAATGCGACTTACGGCCTTTTTAACAAAGACTTATTGCTTTGTGAGTATACCGAATGGACAGAAACTATTGCATGAAGCTCCCGACACAAGTATGGAGCATTTTAAAAGATGAATTATCCCGAGATACCAAGGGTCGAAAACAGCGGCAGATAACAAAATGGAAGGAAATCGGTGGGATTATTCAGATTCGCCTTAAAAGCGGCCGTACAGTGTTCATAACAGTGGATGGCGAAGGTGTTGTGACCGGCGAAGCTGCGGATATAGGACACGATTATTGGATTTCGCCTTCTTTTATTATTGATGATATTGAATCATGGGGATATAAAGAATGGGTATGGGTGCCGACGTGGTTAAATCCGTTCAAAAAGATTAGTTGCTGGAAGGTAGTGGCGTGGGCAGACGAAAATTTATTGCTGTCGCACGAAGGCCGTAAGGCGCATAAGGTAGGGCGTCAATAGCGCAGCGTATTGCGCCGCATGTGTCGTCAAATTATTAGTACCTCCCTGCCGGTGCTTGTCATATCTATCTCACTTCTTGCTATAAAATCCGTCGACGCAATATGTAGCGACACAATTTTTTCAACCGGTTAGACTGATCATATTGCTGGGGATATAGTGCGTAGAGAGTCAACATGCGGCGCAATACGCCTGCGGCTATTGTCGCGCTACAGAGTCCGACTTACAGCCTTGGGTCATCTTGGTTACTGACAGCATAACGTGGCATCTTTTATTATGAAATTGCATCGATTTTTTATATGGATGATTCTCAAAGCAACGTGAACGAGGTAGCTGGAACGCAGTCCCCCGAAGGGATGTGTAAATTAACAAAGAAGTATGGGCACTTTGCAAGGTCGCATATTATACCGAGATCATTAACTCGCTTAACCAAAACGGGCGAACGAATGGTTGAGGTCGGTATCGATAAAGGAATTAAAAAGCGGTACGACAGTTGGTTTGATACATCTCTGGTTACGCAGGAGGGAGAAAAAATCCTCGAAGAGATCGACACTCCAGCAATTGAAATTTTGCGAAGGCATAAGATGCTATGGAGCTCATGGAATGGAGCAACAAAACTTGCCTCTGATGATCTTATTGGCAAAGCTGAAGATATTAATCTTCGCACAGTAATATTTGAAAATTCGAAGATATTACAGCTTTTCTTTCTTAGTCTGGTGTGGCGGGCTGCTGCATCAACCCGCCCTGAAATGCACGAGGTCAATCTAACTGAAGAAATATTAGAAGATATTCGTTTAAGAATACTAAATAAGGATATCGGGAATAGCCACGATTACCCCATTCATTTGCATCAAATCACAACTATCGGAGTAAAACACAACCGCACACCACTGTTGGAGACGGTCAATATATTGTTGGAAAATGGTAAGGAAGGTGATGAGCAGGTAGATCGAGTTCGACTATATTTTGATGGATTGGTGGCCCATGTTCACATTGCCAAAAACACACCACTGAATGATTCGTATGTGAAAATTTCGCTTGGCAATGGGCTAAATGATTCAAGCATAATAATTGGGCGACCTTTTTCGGATTCCAGAGCTAACGAAAACATAAAGACCGTGGCCAGAACTGTTTCCTCCAACCTTAGCTAAAATAAAGTAAAAAAGAGAAATAATAAACGAAAGAAATCATGAGGCCGCTTTGGGGCAGAACCCGCCTGTTACACAACACCCGCTTCAGCTTAAACTTGAACTACTAAAAATAATAGCCGTCACGGCCCCGCAAACAGGCTAGACACTTGTCTGCTCAATCTCGTCTCGCATTGCGGCTTGAAGCACATCGACACTGATATCTTTTAAGGCCGTAAGGTGCATAAGGTAGGGCGTCAATAGCGCAGCGTATTGCGCCGCATGTGTCATCAAATTATTCGTGCCTCCCTGCCGATGCTTGTGATATCTAAGTTACTTCTTGCTATAAAATCAGTCAACGCAATATGTAGCGGCACAATTTTTTTCAACCGGTTGGACTGATCATATTGCTGGCAGTGTGGTGCGTAGAGAGTCAACATGCGGCGCAATACGCTGCCTGCGGCTATTGCCGCCCTACGGAGTGCTACTTACGGCCTTACCGTGCTGGCGTTCTTGTTTGCGGGCGCCCGGTCCCAAACGACGATCAATGCGGACGTATTTCCGGACCTCGCGCCTCTGCACCGGCATCCGGCATATAAGTTTCGGACGGCGTCCCGTCCCTTATTATTTGCCGCAACCCCTGGCGCAGTTCCGGGCCATCGGTATGATGATGCACAGCAACGGCATGCTGTACTGCCACTTCGATCAGCTCGGCCTCGCTATCCGCCGCAATTGTGACCGTGCAATGCATCTCACTAGGAAATTCGCGGCAATCTATGTATTTTCGAGTCATAACACCACCTCTTTCACGCAAATAACAAACCGGCCTCAGCGACCTGAGCGGGCCTCCACTCCAGCCGCGCTTAATTTACTATAGTAAGGATTTGCCACGACGGACATCTTTATTCACGCGCCGATCTTGTCGGCTTTCCGATTGGACAAAAAAGCTGAATTGAGTGACTGCTATCGGGAAATCTGTGGGACCGCAATAGGGCGGAACCCGCCTGTCACCGACACATGCTGTCAGCTTAATTTGAACTACTACAAATAATAGCCGCCGCAGCTGCACTAACAGGCTAGATGCTTGTCTGCGTAATCCCATCACGCATTGCGGCTTGAAGTACATCGACATTGATATCTTTTAGCGCCTTGAACTTGATGCAGTAGCCCGTGACGCTTGCCTTGCCCAGTTCTTTTTTATAGGTCTCGGCCAAATATTTTTTGTCTTCTATGCCGAAGATGTAGACAGAGATTCCGCTTGTGTTTGCGCTGATCCCGATTTGATAAAATTCTCTGGTTTTTCCACCGGCATATTTCAAGGTCTGGGATCCATATCCTATGTTGGGGTTGGAAACCGTTCTGCCTGTCTCGTCTTTGCCATCCAGGAACCATAGTTTAGTTGCCGGCATCAACTCCAGAATGATGCGGTGCAGCTCGTGCATGTCGCTACGCTTTGGTTCCGCCTGAGTGGCGATATACTCTTTGATTTGTTCGCGCACGTTCATATCCAAATCCTTTGCCGCGTTATCTGCGTCAAGAGTCCCGCTATCAATTTGGCAGACGGCATCTGCTGGCTTGTTACCTCAGCAGTTGGCGACCGGGCTTGGACTTAATCCAAGCCTGTTACTCTGGCTGTTTGCAGCCGGTCTCTCCGCCCATCAATTCTCAGCGGATACCGTCTTGATGACCTGCCCCTTTTCATCCATCATGCGGATCTCTGCCTTGCCTGCTGCAGTGACTAGCAACAGCATGCGTGTCCGCCCTTTTTCATCTTTCAGGCTGAGCGCCGATCCTTTGTCTGCGGTTGTTCCCAGGTTGATCCTGTTTTCCGGCAGGCGCCCTTCCTCGGAGCGGCGCGCCCAATAAGCATTCTGCTCATCGCGGGATAATTTCTCTGCCTCTTGCTTGAAGCGGTTGACGTCTTCCATCGACGTCACTTTATAGCTTGGGACGTCATTAATTTGAATCGAAGAAAACGCGCGATTTTCATCGCTGTTGTGCACAAGTTGCAGAGCCTGGTCTTGCCGGTAGCGATCAAATGTCAGCGACAAGCCTGCCCGGATTTTTCCATCCGGCGTTTGGCTGCCATTCTGGATAAAGCCGCCATTTTCATTTCCCTCTTCATCCAAAAATATCATACCGGCAAAGGAGCGCCTGTCGGGGCGGGGATTTTCTTTTCCCTGCTCAAAATCACCGGGGAACTGCGCGCGATTGGAGATGATCAGGCGCTTGCTGCCGTCTGGCTCGACGACGTTAATCCTGCCGACGGTTATTTCATCAAACTGCGCATTCTTGGGCGATATCTTGGCGCCGGATAAAACAAACACGGCAGTCAGGGCGGCAAGCGTGGTCGTGCAGCCTGCGAGAAACGTACTGGTTTTAGACATGGCTTCCTTTAAGCGTGGTAACGAAGTTTTCAGTGATGTGAAGTTTGCCGGCAAGGGCCAGGACAGGCAGGTTCTTCTCGCATGGCCTGTCTCAAAGAATTGCCAAAACAACCAGATATCAATTTATCATGAATATTGATATTTGACACTGTTTTGCACCCAGGATTGCCGCGCGACATGAAGCGCATGCGGCAATAGATGGAATTAATTGCCCCCGGAAAATCAATGTCTCATTTATGCAGGCTGCTGACCAAAAAAGGACGAAGTGCCTTTTAGATAAGCAGTGCCGGATGCTAAATTAAACGCACAAAAATGAGATCTGCTCGCTAAGAGGGGAAACGAGATGAAGAAATGGCTCAAATGGGGCGGCATTGTTGTGCTCGCTTTGATTGTATTGCTGGCTGCAGCGGTGTTCATTGGCAAGCAATTGGGTGAGCGCAAAATGCAGCGCAAGATAGAAGCGCCGGTGGCCTTTGTCACACTGAGTGCCGATGCCGCTACGCTGGAGCTGGGGCGCTACCTGTTCAATTCGCGCGGATGCGCAGAGTGCCATGGCGCTACAGGCGGCGGGCATGATGTGATCAAGACGGAGCACATGCTGGTGAGCGCGCCCAATATCACCCCGGGCGACGGCAGCGCGGTGCGCAACTACAAACCGGAAGACTGGGTGCGGGCGATACGCCACGGCGTCAAGCCGGACGGCAGGCCCATCATGGTCATGCCCAGTGAAGACTACAACAGGCTGAATGATGGCGACGTGGCCGCAATCATCTCGTATGCCAAACAACTGCCGCCGGCAAGCGGCCATCCTGCGGTGGTGCAATTACCGCTGCCGGTGACGGTGCTGTACGGCGTAGGTGCAATCAAGGATGCGGCAGAAAAGATAGACCATACGCTGCCGCCTTCGCTGCCGGTGCCGATTGCCGTTACTACCCAATACGGCGCCTACGTTGCCAATACCTGCCTGGGCTGCCATGGCGCGCACCTGAGCGGCGGCAAAATCCCCGGTGCGCCGCCGGAGTGGCCAGCAGCGGCCAATCTGACACCGGGCAAAGGCAGCGTGCTGCCGGCCTACGCGACGGCGCAAGCCTTTGCAGCGATGTTCCGCAGCGGCTTGCGCCCGGACGGCAGCAAGGTCAGTGCCGTGATGCCCTTCCAGTCATTGCGGGAGATGAACGACACCGATATCCATGCGCTGTATGCCTACCTGAAAACGGTGACGCCGCGCGATGCGGGCCAGCGCTGAAGACTTGAAACTTAAGACTTGATTGAAACCTCAGGCGTTTGCCAGCGCTGCATAGCGCGCTTCATTCTCCGCCCTTTGCATATTGGCTGCCGCCAGTTGCAGTTCGCGCCAGAATGCGGGCGGTGCATTGCAGAGGCTGCCCAGTGCTTCGGCTTCTTCCAGTGCAAGCCCCAGCTCATTGTGGTCCAGGTATTCGTTGAACTGCGCGTGGGCTTTTTCAGCTTCAGGCGAGTTCAGGCGTTGCGGAAGCTGCAGCCGGGCGGAGGCCAGATAGCCTATGCTGATTGCCCAGGATGCTTGTAATTTTTCAGATGGCATGATGATTGGCGATGGTGACTTATAGTGACTAAGGGTGATGAAATTTGTGAAAATAAATTTTGTCTTTAAGAAGCTATTGCGAAATTAGGCTGGCTAGGCGCGACGACGAAGCAGGGGGACGCCGAGTCTACGAGTAGTACGGCGAGGAGGAGCAACAACGCCAGCGTAATTTCGCAATAGCTTCTAAGGTAGATACGGCAGATTGCCCGCGTGTTTTTTCCATATCGCTGCGGCTTCGCCGGATTTGATCAGCGCTGCCAGTGCTTCGTTAAATTGCGGCAGCAGCTTTGATGCGCGGCCGTTCCTGGCCGTCATCAGGTATTTGGAAGGCGCTTTGGCGCCGGGTACCGGTGCGTGGCGGATGGCGGGATCGGACAGATAATCGATGCCGGTCATCTTATAGGCGGAAACAACTTCCAGCTCCTCCACAAAATAGTCGCAGCGTTTGGCGTTGAGTTTCCTGATCAGCGAATCGTAGCCGTTGCCCAGGTCCAGATCGTCCGCCCGCAAGCCATAATGCGCGTAGCTGGCACCGGTGACGCCGCAGCCGTGATACTTTTTGAGGTCGGCCACATTATCAATCTGCAGCGCATCGGTCGCGCGGAAAAACACTTGCGGCGTCAGCGTATTGTAGTGGATGGAATAATCAAAGCGGCGGGCACGGTCAGCATCGTAATAGCCGCCCATTGAAAAATCGATGCGTCCGCTTTCGACTGTCATCAGGCAGCGCTTCCAGGGCATATCGCCTTCAAACTCAACGGTCTTGCCTAGCATTGCAAACGCCGCCTGCACCAGTTCTACAGAAGTGCCGACCAGCGCGCGGGTCTTCTTGCCCTCAGCATCGCGCTTCCAGTAAGCCCAGGGCGGCGGCTCTGCATCGACGCAGATGCTGACGGTTTGGGTTTGCATGGGTGTGGACGTGAGCGCTGCGGCCGGTGAAGCTGCGGACAAATCCGCCGCATGCGCTGCCGGCAATATCATCAGTGTGAAGCGCAACCAGCAAAGAAAACCCAGAACTTTGACTATACGCATTACGGCCCTTACCTAAACATCCTCCACGTCCCTAGCGTGACTGCACGCAATATACCGCAGCACAGGCATGGATCCAGTCTAATTCAAATATTGCCTTATCGCAATAGATGCCTTCTGCTCGCCCCCCTACTCTCTCTAGTACAGCTTCGCACCCAGAGCAAATACAACACCTGCTATCACTTGCAACAGGTATTCAGTATCATGCAAATGATAGAAAAATAACAAATAGTAAAGCTGAGCCAGCCAGCGCTACCAAAAACAGAAGCTGAAATTTTCCTGACTTGCAGAGGGGATAAACATGACTGATTCTGCGGTACCACCCGGCGAGGATCATCGCCTGCCAGACAGCAAGGAAATTGAAAAGCCCCGACTTTCCGATGACCCCAGACTGATACCGGGCATCATCTGCCTGGTCATCGCCATCCTGCTCACCGTGTACTTCTGGATGCAGTATCTGCAGCATGATCTGGCACTGGAAAAGATGCGCATGGACATGGAGCGCTTCAAGCTGGAACAACAAACCGAGCTGGCACGCATCACCGCCGGTGCGGCCAGGCCGGGCGAAGTCTTGCGCAGCCTGCCCGCACCCACTATTGATGCCAGCGGCAGCCTTTACCTGCTGCTGGATGCACTGGAAAAAAGCAAGGCAGCGCAATCCCAGGGTAAAGGCGCATCGGAAAAGAGCAAGCTATCACTGGACTGGCTTCCCGGCCTGATTGACAATTTTGTTGCAGCCGGCAAAATCACCGCCAGCGAAGCAAAAAGCATCAAGGATGAACTGATCAAGGCCGGCAGTACCATCACCGTGGAAGCCGCCAAGGCGCTGATACAGAAATACATACGCCCACCCGAGGATGACAAGAAACAGGCCACGCAATTTCGCACCAGCGAGATAGGCTCCGGCGTGCAGGTGAATGTGTATTGCGGCACGCAGCCAGCGCCGCCCACTATCATCAGGAGCAATCCTGTACCTCCCAAGAAGCCCTGCGAGGGCAACCAGCCTCCCGCCAAATCAACGAATTGAAGGTAATTTCACCTTTTATTCTGCGCTTTGATCCCTGGCCGCAAAGCGGATTTCGGCGCTAATATATTGCCGTTTCTGTATGGCAATGCATGCAAGCTGTGCATCCCTACAAAACATCCACCGGCAGCGAGGCGGGCGCGGGCGCTTTTCAGCACTGCACGCAGAGATGCCTCATTACACTTAACGAATGAAGGAGCCGACATGACTTCGATAGCATCCCTGCCTCCCAACTATGCATCACTGCTGGCTAACGCCTTGAGCAGCGCCGGCACCACACAAAAAAAGCATGCCGCCAATACTGATTCAGCTACGGCAGGCGCAGGAACTGCGGTGGCGCAAGCGCAGGCGCAATCGGTGCTGGATGCCCAAAAGGATGCGGAAGCCGCGGCGCAAAATCCCGGGTTCCAGGGCATCACCGCCGAGGGCATCGAGGTCAAGATGGTTTCTTTTGCCGGGCTGTACAAGGACAAGATGATGTCTGTCGTGGATACCGACGGCGACAAGAGTATTTCCTCCGCAGAGCTGTTTAGCCAAGTGCAGGCAGGCGGCGGCAGCCAGGCGCAATCGGATGCGCTGTATAAGGCGATGGATATGGATGGCGACGGCAAGGTCTCTGCAAAAGAGTTTGAGGACAGCATCCCCAATCCGTATGCCACGCCGGGATTTTCCAAACAGATAGACGGCCTGATCGCTGCCATCCATGCAGGCAAGGAAGACCATGCCACGCTGATGGCCCTTCTTAAGCCTGAAGTCAATCCAGCCGAGGTGCTGGGCAAGCTTGCCAGCGATTTCCCGGCGTAAGCGCTGGCGGCGGCGCCCGCATGTAAGGTTGCAAATAAGCTTACAAGCAAGGCTGCAAACAAGGCTGCCTGCCGGTCCTTTACTCCAAAACTGCAGGCATTCCTTCCTCCCGGGATGCCTGCATAGTCACGGCAACATCTTGCCCCCTGCCATCACTATTCTCGCTTGTTGATGAAAAGCCTATACTGAAGGCTCATGGCAGCTGGAAATGCCCATGAAACAAGCTCTTTCCCCTTTAGAAAAGAGTATGTGGCAGAAATATTTCATTACTTTCATTCCAACCTGTCACAAACAGATGCCGTCCCGCGTCTAAGCCTATGTTATGAATTTTGTTGGTAAGCATCCATGAGCAAGCAAGTCGATAACAGCGCTTCGGACACCTTCGCGGCATTGCGTCCGCGCTTATTCTCCATCGCCTACCGCATGACGGGCACCCGTTCCGATGCGGAAGACGTGGTGCAGGATGCGTGGATACGCTGGCATGAAGCAGAGCGCACCGGCTTGCAGTCGGAAGAAGCATGGCTGGTGACAGTCACCAGCCGCCTGGCGCTGGACCGTCTGCGCACCCGCAAGGCTGAGCGCGAATCCTATGTAGGCTGGTGGCTGCCGGAACCCCTGGTGGAATTGAACGAGCAAACGCCGGAAACCGTTGCCGAGCTGGCCAGCGATGTGTCGGTGGCCTTTTTGTGGGTACTGGAGCGCCTGGCCCCGGAAGAGCGCGCCGCCTTTCTGCTGCGGCAAGTGTTTGATGAAGACTATAGCGATATCGCCAGCATCCTCGGCAAATCGGAAGCCAGCTGCCGGCAAATGGTGCATCGTTCGCAAGAGCGCGTGCAGCAGGAGCGCCCCCGCTTTGAAGTATCGAAAGAAGCGCACCGCAAGCTGCTAACCCAGTTCATGCAGGCAGCCAGCAACGGCGACCGCAGCGCGATGAAGGCGCTGCTAGCAGCCGATGTAGAGATCGTGGCGGACGGCGGCGGCAAGGTCAATTCCTTCTTGCGCATATTGCACGGCGCAGGCCGCATTGCCGGCATCTACTGGTCGCTGGAGCACCAGTTCCCCAACCTGGTGACTTACAGGATGGCGACCGTCAATGGCGAACCCGGCCTGCTGCGTTATGTGGATGGCAAACTGGAATCGGCCCAGGCTTTTGTCATTGAAGACAATGCCATCAAATCCATCTACATCATCCGCAACCCGGACAAGCTCGTCAGCGTGCCGGCGATTGCATGAGGGCATAGGTGTACGCTGAAAAAATAATTTTTCGCTTTTTTTAAAAATAAATCGCCGCATCTGTCACAAAATCCTTGAGCAACCCGTCTTATGAGTATGGAAGGCACACAGGGTGCCTTTCCAAACTCACCGAAAGGCGCATCATGTCGCATACTGCTCGCATCCCCCTCTTCCAACTCGCCCCTGCCAATCTGAAGGCGATGATCAATCTGTCCGGTTCCGTCAAGCAAAGTTCTCTGGGCCCACGCCTGATTGAACTGATCAACCTGCGTGTGTCCCAGGTCAACGGCTGCGGTGTCTGCGTCGACATGCACTGGCGCGACCTGATCAAGCAAGGCGCAGAACCACGCCACGTGAATGCTATCGCCGGCTGGCGCGAAGCACCGTTCTTCAGCGCACGCGAACGCGCCGCACTGGGCTGGGCCGAAGCCGTCAATGCGCTACCGCACCGCGATGACACCGATGCTGCCTACGAAGAACTTCGCCAGCATTTCAGCGAAAATGAAATCGCAGAAATCGGCTATGCCATCGCCGTCATCAAGGGCTGGAACTCGCTCAACCTAAGCCTGCGCAACCAGATCCCGGAAGTACCGGCACCAGGCTTCTAAACCGCGCCACTGATTGCTTCCAAGCCGGTGCTGTGCTCATTAGCGCAACACCGGCCCTGACCGCCGTTCAATCCCGCTTTGTGTTTTGCCGGTCTCCCTTCATTCAATAAGGAAATGTATGTTTGCTTCTACCTCCATATCTATCGCCGTCGTCTATCACAGCGGCTACGGGCACACCGCCAAGCATGCCGAAGCCGTGGCCGCAGGCGCGATGACCGGCGGTGCCGAAACGATGATGATCAGCGTGGACGATATCGATCAGCACTGGGATGACCTGAACAACGCAGACGCCATCATTTTCGGCTGCCCAACTTATATGGGCAGCGCATCCGGCAAATTCAAAAGCTTCATGGACGCCAGCTCCAGCCATGTGTTCCGCGAATATAAATGGAAAGACAAGATCGCCGCCGGTTTTACCAATGCGGCATCGCGCTCGGGAGACAAGCTGGTCACCCTGCAGCAGCTCACGATATTCGCCGCGCAGCACGGCATGCACTGGGTGAACCTCGGCCTGCCGCCCGGACACAACAACTCCACCAGCACCGAAGACTCGCTCAACCGGCACGGATTTTTCCTTGGTGCTGCGGCCCAATCGGATGCGGATCTATCTGCCGATGATGCAGCCACCTCCGCCGACCTGAAAACCTCCGCCCACCTCGGCGCGCGCGTGGCAGCAGTTGCCCGTGAAATGGCCGCCGGTCGTGCCGCACTGGCGCAGAAGCGGGCATAAAACAGGAATGTAGGGTGTGTTAGCGCAGCGTAACGCACCGGATGATCCACTGGGTGTTGAATCAATTGCCATCGCTAACAATGACCTCGTGGACTAATAACGATACGGGATCGCGATGAATTCGGTGCGTTACGCTGCGCTAACACACCCTACAGTTTAGCCTTTGATCTCGGCCCCGGACTTTTCTGAAAGGCTGTATGAATGCTCCCACCGACGCCGGTTTAGCGCAGATGTTTGATGCCATACAGCCCCGCCTGTTTGCTATCGCTTTTCAGATACTGGGCAATCGCTACGAAGCAGACTGCGTGCTGCAGCATGCGCTGGCCTGGTGGATAGCGGAAAGCCGCAGCCATCTGCAATCTGGCAATGCGCCAGAGACTTCGCGCCTGATTGCAGCGACGGCAAGGCTTGCCGTAGACAGGCTAAAAACGCCAGCGCCGGACTCTCCCATTTACCTGGGCTGGCGGCTGCCGCTAAAGTTGGTGGAAATAGTCGCTCCGGAAGAGCTTGCCACGCAAGATGCGGCTGCACTGGCAGATGATCTGCAGCGGACTTTGCTGTCGGCACTGCAGCACATCAGCCCTGCAGAACAGGCGGCATTCATCCTGCGCCATGTGTTCGGCCAGGACTACCGCCACGTCGCCTCCGCGCTAGGCCAGCCGCTGGCAGCCTGCCGCCAGATGGTGCTGCGCTCCCAGTTGCAAGTGCAGCGGCAGCGCACCGGCCTCCTGGCACAGTTGGACAAGCAACGAGATAGGCAGCTGGACAGGTCCGATCAGGATACCTATCCACACGCCAACCGCGCGCCGGTACTGGCATTCATGCGCGCCAGCGCGGATGCGGATGACGCCGCACTGCGCCAACTGGCATCGAAAGAAGTGGTGATCTTCAGTGAAGGCGGATCAGGCGCAACGCCATACCCGCTGAGCTACCCAGCGTCAAGCCAGCGCCACTATCTGCCATGCCGCATCAGCGGCGAGCCGGGATTGCTTTTATACCTGGACAGAAAATTCAATTCGGCACAATCCTTCATTATTGATGAAGGCTGCATCATCGCGATATTTTTGATGCACGACATAGACAAGCTGGCCGGCGTGCCGCGTTCGCTTTGATTTCGAACTTGCAACCTCTTACAAAAAATTAGCATATCCGCAAGATATGCATAATGGCAACGGAGCCAATCTCCCATTGCATTTCATGCAAACAAAATGCTTTATCTATTGTCGAAAAAGCTGACATCTCTTCGCAAAAAATAGTCTTAATAACTTTAAGTAATTGATTTCATGAAGCAATCATCCATTAGCACGATTTATGCTTGATTACCCTGCGCATCGCCGACCATACACGATGCGCCCCATCACCATGGAGAATAAAAATGAAAGCGATATCAGGGAAGAAATACTTATGCGCACTGGCGCTATGCGCCGGCATCGCACCAGCGATGGCCGACGTGATATACAGCCAGGATTTTGAGGGGGGCACGCCAGACTGGACCTTCGACAGCTTTTGGCATGTAACGGCAAATGCCCCGGCGAGCGGCAAGGGGGCACTGGGTTATGTGCATGACGAGACTGCCAGCGCTACTCCGGACGGAAGCTATGCCGGGACTAACGGATCGCAATTCAATGCTTTCTCCGGTGTCATAGCTTTGACCAATTCCAATCACTTGCTGTTTGATGCACGCGTAGATGATGAAATCGGAGACGCGCCCGACTCATTCGATCGCTTGTCCATCGGTATTTCTCTGGACGGCATTAATTTTGGGACAGTGGTGGCCTCTTCCAACCCCGGAAATGGCGGCGTGAATATCACTGAAAACGACGGCTATCATTCCTACGACGTGGACTTGTCAGCGTTCGCCAATCAAAACATCTATCTGTCCTTTGGCTTTGCCACCTTCGACGGCGTAGACGATGCGCATCCGGGACCGCGTATCGACAATATCCTCATCACCGGCGCTGCAGTCCCTGAACCCTCATCCATCGCCTTGCTGGGGCTGGGTTTGACAGCTATGTGGAGAAGGCGCTCAAGGAAAGCCTGATGTCAGGATAGAGCAGCGCCGGAGCAGCTATCAAGCAAACCGGCGCAGCTCTGACCTGATGGCCTGCATTGTTTTTTCAGGTCGACATTTTGCAGCTACTGCCCCTTCTTCATCCGCGCAATCGATCCCCTGCTCGCATCTTCCTTGTACGCATAGATCACCTTGCCGTTATGGATTTCGCCCATCACGATCATGTTCAGGTCTATGGCTTCGTGGTCGGTGGGGGTGAAGGGGCGGTCGTAGCGGGAGACTACGGTGGAGGCGGTGCGCAGCTTCAGGTTTTCCAGCGCTTCCTGGATCTTGGGACCTTCGGTGGAGTTGGCCTGGAACATGGCCAGTGCCAGCAGGCGCAATGCATCATAGGTCTGGCCGGCAGCGACGGCGGACGGAATGCCATTGACCTTGTTGATCTTGCGGTAGGCTAGCGAGAACTGGTTGCTGACCGAGCTGAGCTCATTCTCGATGAAAGTGACCGACATCCTTGCACCCTCGGCACCTAAGCCGGATTTATCAATGAAGGCTTGCTGCGACAAAGTCCAGGGACCTGCCAGCGGCAGTTTCAGCTTCATCTTTTCTGCGCTCCTGACCACGCTGGCGGCGTCCGGCCCCAGGCAATACATGACGATGGCTTGCGCACCGCTGTCCTTGGCATGCTGTAGCTGGGTGCTCATATCTTGCTCGCCGACCTTGAAACTTTCCACCACTACCGGCTTCAGCTTGCGGCGCTCCAGCTCGGCCAGCATGCTTTGCTTGCCAAACTGGCCGTAGGGGCTTTCATCATGCAGCAGCGCGATCTTGTCTATCTTGCGGCGGTCGATCACGTCATTCAGAATCACAATGGGTTGCAGGGCATCGCTGGCGGAGGTGCGGAACACATAGCTGGCCGGGTAAGCCGGCGGCATGAAGGTCTTGGTGATGCTGGCGCCGGTAGCGCCGGAGACTATCAGCGGTATCTTGGCTTCCTGGAAAATCTTCGCCGCCGGCAGTGCCACGCCGGTATTGCCGAAGCCGACCACGGCTACCACATGGTCTTTCTCCACCATCTCTTTGGCGATGGCAGCGCCTATGTCGGGCTTGGCCTGGTCATCACGCTCCACCAACTCTATCTGCCGCCCCATGATGCCGCCTATCTGGTTGATATCCGCCAGAAACACGCGCGCACCGCCCATGATGCTCTGCCCCATGTCTTCCGAGGATTTGCCGGTGACCGGCCCGATCACCCCTATCTTGATGGTGGGCTGCTGGGCGGAAGCGAAGGCGCTGAAACCGAGTGCTGCCGCCAGGAAAAGTAAACGGAAAGGTCCATGCTGATGCATTGTGTTGTCTCCAAAAGAGGTATTTTTATTTTATTTCCTCATGGCAATATACCTGAGCTTGATGACAGCTTGCGATTTTTGATGCGCATGAACCAAAAACACGACAGATTGTCTCAAGGCCGGAAAGACGCCCTGCCGGGCATCTTCATCCATGCTACATTGTTATTGCCTTATTCACCACGGATCAATCTATCAGGTCCATGCATCTAATTCTGCAGGGCGGCGCAGCAAACCAATACGAACTGTAGCGAAACAATCAGAGAGGGCACATGATCAAACGTTTTATTTGTATAGCCGGCTTGGCTGCCGTCGCACTGGCAGCAAGCTGTGTGCAGGCGGCGGTAGTCATTCCCAAGGATCTGGTTGGCATCTGGGCTACGCCGGGGTCCACGTTTAACGGGCAAGCGCTGCTGACCGGCCAGGCCATGTACATTGATAGCGACGGCACCGGCGCCAGCATCGCCGGCAACGGCAATGATGTGCTGGGCGTACGCTTTGTGGTCACCGCCTACAAGGAAGCCAGCCATACCCTGCATCTGGACCTGACGGAAAGCCGCAGGGTCATCATGAGCACCGTGATCACTTGGGACCCGGAACAGAAGATCATCTATTCTGAAAAAGATCCCTCACAAAAATTTGGGCGGCGTTTTGATCAGGTATCGACCGAGGTGAGAAAGTCTTTGGGGCTGGAAGTAAGAACCCTGCCCGTTGAGCCATCGCGGCCATAGAAGCCATCGTGGCTTTAGGCTGGAATTTTCTCTGGCAACAAGCTGCGCAATGATAGTCCCGCCACCAGGCTCATTCCAAAATCCGCCTGCAGGATCTGCCTGTACTCTGCCTCACTCGCAATCGCATGCTCGGTGCGCTCGCCGCCCGCAGTAAGGATCAGCCTGCCGTTGGAGATGGTCTTGCGCCCGTCCTCCGTGGCGATGGAGCACACGGATTTTTTGGTGAAGGGAGAATCCGGCGAGCTTTGCTGGTACATACACATGGGCTGGAAAGCTTCTATGCCATGCGCATCCAGGTCAAACCTGTATTGCGGCTGCCAGTCCATGCTCTCCTTCTGTTTTTGCTGCAGCAGTACATAATCGCTGCCCTCCCGCCGGAAACAATAAGCGGCATCCCGCTGCGTGACCGGCTCATCCTGTAATAGCAAGGGCTCGCGGAAGGAATCGCCGAAGCCTACATCAGCGATGTACTGCTTCCCATCCAGCTCCACCAGCAATAGCATATGGTCGAAGGGTTGGCCAAAGCTGTTGCCGTACACCACGCAGGCAGACAACATCTGCACCTTGAAGCCCAGCGTGCTCAGCAAGGCAAAAAACAGGTGGTTCAACTCATAGCAAAAGCCGCCGCGTCGCGCCGCCACGATCTTGTTATACAGGGCCTGTTGCGTAATGACGATGGGGCGGCCCAATGGGATGTCCAGGTTTTCAAACGGCACCTGCAGCATGTGCGCCTGATGCAGGGCCTGCAGGGTAGACAGCTCTACCGCCAGGCTGCCCTTATACGCAATCCGCCGCAAGTAGTACGCGACCTGTTGTTCCGTCAGCATGGAAGTTCCTTGTAAATTGATCGATGGCGCTGTGATGTAAATCAAGCTGGATCTCCTCATCGCAGGCGCAGTACAGCATGCCTTTGTAAGACATGCCCAGATACTCGTAGGTAAGGCGGAAGATGTCTTCAAAACAGGGCGTCAGTTCTGCATTGGCACCGGTAGAGATGACGGCGCCGGATTTCTGTCGCAGGCGACGGCCCATTTCTTTTTCTATCGTCAGCAGATCGGACCAGCGGTCCAGGAAAACCTTCATGACGCTGCTGGGGGAATACCAGTAGATAGGAGAAGCCAGCACGATATGGTCGTAGCCGATGATTTCATCCATCAGCGGCAAAAAATCATCGTCGCTGTTGTGATGCTTGTAGTCGTAGGCATCAATATCGTAGTCTGCCAGATCAAACAGGCGGGCAGAGCCGGCCGGCGCAATATGCTGTGCAACGCGCAGCGCCAGTTGATGCGTATTGCCGCCGTTTCTGGCGGTACCGAGAATGATTGCAGTGCTCATTGTTTAACTCTTTGAGATAGATAAATCTGGAATAAGCTCTACGCGGGTACACCGCCGATTTGTTGCAGCAGACCGAGACGATCCGCCTGCAGCCATGCCTGTCGCGCCTTGCCATCACTCATCCGGTAGATCGTGATGGCGGTCTGTGTCACTGCCTTGTGGCTGGCGACTACACCGGCAAACGGACCTTGATGCGTGGCCGTAAATGTCCAGCGCACGCACACCCTGTCGCCCTCGGCGAACAGGTCTTCCACGACAAAATGCACATCCGGAAAAGCTTTTCTGAGTGTGGCAACCGTTACTGCAAACTCGGCCGGTCCCTGCTCTCCCCGGCTGCCAATAAAATCATCGCCCAGCAATTCATGCAGCAGTTCCAGCTTGCCGGTATTGAAGCAGTCTTCGTAGATTCGGCGCACGATCAGTTTATTGTTTTCCGGGATTTGAGTAGCCAGCATCGGATTCTCTCTTGTCGGTGATTTGGAGTAGAATCAGTGTAAAACCTCAACTTAACTTTAGGTCAAGGAGTTTTTGATGTCCAGGATAGAACCGGCCGATATCAGCAAGCGGCTGTCTGTGGGAGAGGTGGCGAAGCGCAGCGGCGTGGCGGTCTCGGCCATCCATTTTTATGAAGCCAAGGGCTTGATCACCAGCCTGCGCAACGAAGGCAACCAGCGTCGCTATGCCAGGGATGTGCTGCGCCGGGTGGCTGTGATCAAGGTAGCGCAGCGCATCGGCATCTCGCTGGCCTCCATCCATGAAGCGCTGGCATCGCTGCCGCAGGGCCGCACGCCGAATGCGGCAGACTGGGCCAGGCTATCGCGCCGCTGGCAGCAGGAACTGGATGACAGGATCACCAAACTGACGCAGTTGCGCGACCAGATGAACGACTGCATAGGCTGCGGCTGCCTGTCGATTGACGCTTGCAGGCTGCGCAATCCGCTGGATGAATTATCGGAACAAGGCGCGGGCGCGCGGCTGCTGGACCCGGTGGACTGAGCAAGCCGGCGCTATTCTGTTATCCCGCTATCCTGCTATCCTGCCATAAGGTGATTATTTCAAATTGGCTTTCAGGAACTGCGTAACAGACTTGACCAGCTCCGGCGCCAGCGGCAGTGCCGCATTGGAATAGGATCCGATCTGCTCTTGCAGATCGCCGTCAACCAGCTTCAGCACGTGGTTCATTCCCGGCACGATGGCAAGGGTTGCCGACGGCTTGGCTTTTTTAAGCGCTTCGGCATCGGCAACCGTGATTTGCAGATCGGTGCTGCCCTGCACGATCAGCACGGGAATATCCAGCTTGGCCAGCTCCACCGCTGGCACATATCTGAACCAGGAAATCAGGTAGGGCTGTATGCTTGGCCGGTACAGCGCTGCAAATCCGGCGGGTACATCGCCGGCGAGTATCCCGTGTTCCAGTGCAAGCAAGACGCGCTCGTTTTCAGCAGCGGCTGCGCCGTTCAGCTTGGGGCGCAATTGTTTTCGCAGCACGTCGGCAGCGCCTTGGGCGGGGCCGGCGATGGACACATAGGCGTCGGCCTTGGCCTGGCGCGCGGCGAGCATGGCAATTA
Source organism: Parundibacterium terreum (assembly GCF_014636315.1). Taxonomy (GTDB): domain Bacteria; phylum Pseudomonadota; class Gammaproteobacteria; order Burkholderiales; family Burkholderiaceae_D; genus Undibacterium; species Undibacterium terreum. The sequence continues at coordinate 1,216,710 of NZ_BMED01000001.1, forward strand.
GCGAGCCTTCACTGTGGCCGATGATGGCAACCGATGAGAAGCGCTCATCCTGCTTCATCTTTTGCACCCAGCCGCTGGCGTCGTTCACATAATTATCAAATCGCAGCGCCGACTCCACCGGGCCGGCGGCGGCACTTGCAGCGATGCCGCGCTTGTCGTAGCGCACGCTGGCAATACCGGCATCTGCCAGAGCCCGCGCCAGTTGCTTCAGGCTGTTGTTGGGGCCGGGCAGCATGCTGCTGTTGCCGTTGCGATCTGTAGGACCTGAACCGGCAACGATGATGGCAAGCGGCACGCGGCCTGCTGCGGTAGGCAATTGAGCAGTTGGCAATTGCAAGCTGCCGATGATCTTGCCAGTGGGTGTATCCAGGATGGTGGCCTGTTCGGCGATGGTAGCGCTATCAACGTGACTTGCCGGAGAATTCCGGGCAGTATCATCGGCATGGGAGCTGGTGGATAAAACAAACAGCAAACTGAACAGCAAGGTGCGCATAGGTTTCCTTTTCTATCTCCGGCCAATCGCTTAATGGCCGTCGCAAACTGATGAAGATAATACCAAGCAATCAAAAATGAGACATTCCCTGTGCCTTGATCCACAATTCCTGCTGGATCAGGATCATTGTTCGCAGCTTGCCGCTGCGCCACGGTACTATTGCCGATCGCCAGCCTACCCTCTTTTTCAATTTATTGCATGAAACTTCCCGGCCTCCCTGCCCTCACGCGCTTGCTGCTACCCACCTTGGCACCCGTCCTTGCTTCCGCGATGCTGCTCTTCCACGGCTATGCCTCTGCCCTCAACCCGACCATCCGCCTGGAAGACTACAACCATACCAAATGGACTACCCGGGATGGCGCGCCGGCCGCGATCACCAGCATGGCGCAGACAACGGACGGCTGGTTGTGGTTGGGCACTCCTAACGGCCTGTACCGCTTTGACGGGCTGCGTTTTGAACGCTTTAAGCCGCCGGGCGGCGGAGATATCCAGATACCCAGGATCTACGGGCTGATCGCGCAACCCAACGGCGACCTATATATCAGCTATATGGTCGGCAGCCTGTCGGTGCTGCACAAGAACGGTGTCATCGAGCACTTCCCCGCATTCACTCCGGAAATGGGAGGCGTAAGAACGGTGGTGGTCGATAAGGACGGCAGCTTGTGGGTAACCACCCCTACCGGCCTGTACCGTTACTTCCAGGGACGCCTGCAAAGGTTCGGCGAGAAGGAGGGCTTTTCTGAGCCTCCCGCAATCAATGTGCTGATCGATCAATACGACCAGTTGTGGGCCTCCAGCGACAAAGGGCTGTACCTGCTTAACCGCAGCAGCGGGAAGTTTGAAAAGATCGCCATGGAAAACACCGCCGGCAGCCTGATCCAGTCGCCGGACGGCAGGATATGGGTGGCCGGCAAGGACAGGGTGCAACTCGTGCCCAACCCTGCCGCCACCAGCGGCCCTTCACGCCCGCGCCCGGCTGACTTCAACCAGAGAGAGTCCCGCTATGGCGGCCAGTTCGACCGGGACGGCAATTTATGGGCATCGCTGTGCCCGCGCGGCATCTGCCTGCTGGCGGGCGCCGGCCATACGCAGGAAACACAATTGATTCCATCTCGCCAGGCGACCGACAAGTTTGACCAGCCCTGGCAAATGACGGCACTGGTTGCCATTGTGGTGCTGGAAGACCGCGAAGGCAACATATGGATCGCCACCCAGAGAGGACTGGAGCGCCTGCGGGAAAACAAGATCGTCTCCGCCAAGCTGCCGGAAAATAAAGATTTCAGCATGGCACGCGATGGCAGCGGCCAGGTGTGGGCCGTGGACCGGCTGGCGGAAACAGCCTGGCAGCTTTTTCCCAACGCGCCTCCGCTGCTGGATCCGCTTAAAAGCCAGCCCTACCAATTTGTCGCGCATGACCGCGACGGCGCCTTGCTGCTGGCCGGCAAACGCGAAATAGAACGCCGCTACAAGGGTGAAATACAAAAAATCCCTTACCCTCCTGGCCGCGACGGCAAGCCTGTGGACATGGACGTGGCCGGCATCATGGACGACGGCAAGGTTTTATGGATGGCGACCAGGCAAACCGGCCTGATAGGACTGGTGGAAGGCAAGTGGCTGCCGCGCGCCAAGTTCAACCTGCCGCCCAGGATCTTTTTAAGCGTGCGCGCCGCAGCGGGGCAGTTATGGCTGGCTTGTGCGGACGGCTCGATCAATTTCTACGATAACGACAAACTCACCCGCTATGACGGCAGCCATATCGGGCTGGCGACCGGCATCTTTGTCGGCCCCAAGCTGCTGGTGGCTAGCGACAAAGGCCTGGCCGTGCTGGAGGGCACCGTGTTTCGCCCGCTCAAAGTCGCGGAGCCGGACGTGCTCAGCAATATCAGCGGCATGGCAGTCACCGAGGATGGCGACCACTGGTTCAATGGCGGCAAAGGCATCATCCACGTCCGCAGGGATGATTGGCAGGCGGTGATGGATAACCCGGAAGCCAGCCTGCGCTATGAACTGATCGATGTGCTGGAAGGCTATCCAGGCCAGGCAGACCTTCTTAGCCGCCTGTCCACCATCCTGGTGGATCCAAACGGCCTGCTGTGGATACTGACCACCGAGGGCATGGTTCGCCTTGACACCAGGCAGATCAAACGCAACATGACGGTGCCGAAGGTGGAAATCCTGGGCCTGAACGCCGGTGCCCTCGCCTTTCCGGCACAGCCGGGCCTGCGCTTGCCACCCGCTTCACAAAGCTTCAATATCCAGTTCACCACCCCCTTGCTGACCAAGCCAGAGCGCGCGCGCATGCAATACCAGTTGGTCGGCGTGGACGCGACCTGGCAAGAAGCCGGCCCGCGCCGCACCGCCTACTACACCAACGTGGAGCCAGGCAGCTATCGTTTCCTGGTCAAGGCGATCAACGAGGATGGCGTTGGCAGTGACGGCGAAGCCGCGCTGTCTTTTGAGATTGAACCCACCTTCATGCAAACCTGGTGGTTCAAGGCGCTGTGCCTGCTGGCGATCACCGCGCTACTATACCTGCTCTACCTGTACCGGCTGCGTATCGCTACCGCTAGAATGATGGAGCGCTTTGACGTACGTACTGCAGAAAGGGAAAGAATCGCCCGTACCTTGCATGACACCTTCCTGCAGAGCATCCATGCGATTGTGCTGCGCTTTCATCTGGTGGCGATGGAAATGCCGGAACACAGCAATGCCCGCAACAAGCTGCTGAACGTGCTGTCGCAAGCGGACGAGGCGCTGAACGAAGGCCGCTCCCAGGTGCATGAATTGCGCAATCATCAGTTGGGGGATATCGAGGTCGCCATCAGCGAAGCCTCGCAATTGCTGATGGAAGCACATCCGGGCATCGTCTTTCATCTGAACGTGAAAGGCACTCGCATTCCGTTGCAAGCCCAGGCCAACGACGAAGCCAGCGGCATCGCCTGCGAATCCCTGCGCAATGCCTTCCTGCATGCTGGCGGCAGCACCGTACATGCGCAGCTTGAATACGCGGATACAGAATTTACGCTGCTCGTGACCGATGACGGCAAGGGTATTTCGGAAGAAGTGCTGAAGGCCGGCAGCAAGCCTTTACACTGGGGCATGACAGGCATGCGCGAACGCGCCGCCCGCATAGGCGCACGCCTGGAGATAGGCAACGGCGCCAACGGCGGCGCCAGGGTAGCGCTGATCATACCGGCAAGACGCGCGTATGTCCGCAAGCAACGATCATGGTTGCGCTGGTGGCGCTCTGCAAAATAAGTGCGGCAAACAAAAAACGCTACCGAGGTAGCGTTTTTTTCGGTCAGTTTAATAACCAAAATGTAGGATGTGCACCGGCACCTTAAACTGCGCCAATACACTGCGCTAAGCGTGCAACTCCGCCGCAGGTACGGCAGCCAGTTCCGCGCCCGGCTCTGCCGGCTGGCTATCCTTGATCATGCGGCGCAGGAAAGGGATCAGCGCTACCATCACGATGCCGATGATTACGCTGCCCCAGCCCAGGGTGGCGAAGATGCTCTTGTAGGTGGGGTTGGTGGCGGCGGCTGTCAGGCCTTCCTTGGCTTCCGGCACCAGGCCGGAGAACCAGCTGGAGACTACCGACGCAACGCCGGTGGTCAGCATGAAAGTACCCATCATGATGCCCTGGTATTGGCGCGGTGCCAGGCGGCCTATCATTGCATAGCCCACCGGGGAAATCAGCAGCTCGCCCAGGCTTTGGAAGATATAGCTGATGAAGATCCATTTAAAGGCGACCATGCCGTCGCTGCCGGCCAGCATGATGCCCAGCGGCAGAACCAGGAAACCCAGGCCGATGAGGATCAGCGAAGTGGCAAACTGCTTGCTGAGATCAATCTGCCAGCCCTTCTTGCGCAGCTTGTCAAACAACATTGCCGTCAGCGGGCCGCCTATCATGATGGTGAAGCTATTGATATTTTGTATCCAGGCCGGCGCAATTTCCACGCCCCAGACCATGCGGTCTATATTGGATTCGGCAAACAGGTTCAGGCCGGAAGGCGCCATCTGATACAGCGACCAGAAAACCAGCGATCCGGAAGTCAGGATCATATAGGCCCACATATTATTCCGCTCGCGCTCATCCTTGTGCTTCAGCGCCAGGAAGATCAGGATGGCCGCGATCAGCGCGCCTACGGTGATCACCACATTGCCGCTCAGCTCCGCATGCTGCAGCATGATGTAGATAACCGGCACCAGTCCCACCAGGATCAATGCGCCGGCGACGAAGCGCAGCCTGAACTGGGTTGGCGTCGCGTCCAGCAAAGGCGTGTTCAAGTCTTTCAGCGCCCTCCAGTTGATCGCTGCCAGCACGATGGCCAGGAAGTTGCCTATCGTTGCGAAAATGAACAGGCCGGAATAGTTGCCGTCCAGCTGATATTGGCCGGCGGCAGAAAAGCCGATGAAAAAGCCCAGATTCATGCCTGCATAGTTCCACAGGAAGGCGCTTTCGCGACGGGTATCTTCCGGCTTGAAGCGTTGCGTCAGCATCAGGTTCAGGCAGGTGACGTTCAGGCCGCTACCGGTCAGGAACAGGGCCAGCCCCCAGTACAGCAGATGCGTGGTGCCGCCGGAAATGCAGCCGCAGCCCAGCACCTGCAGGATCATACCGCCGACGAACAGGTTGCGGTTGGACAGGAAACGCCCGCCCAGATAGCCGCCAAACAGGTGCAAGCCATAATTGAAGGCGCCGAACACGCCCATGATCGCAGTCGCTTCTTTATTGGTGAAGCCCAGCTTCTTGGTGGCATACAGCACCAGCGTGGAATACAGCACCGCAAAGCCCAGCGTGGCAAAGATCTGGATGAAGAACAGCGCGCCGGACCCTTCCGGGATCTGCGACAATTTTTGTCTGAGTGTTAACAAGCTTGACTCCGGATGGTAGGAGAAATGAGGGATAAACCTGAGGGATCACATTGTAAAGACATCGCTGTGGCAATTGTATATACGATTTGTATCCGGTTCTGTTGGCCGCCATAGTAAAGCTAATTGCGCCGGGTGTGAAGCAGACTTCTGTTGCAGTGCGGCAGTAGAGACTTGTCTTTCTGGCAAATCGCGGATACGATGACTTTCTATTCATAGTCAGCTTGTTAGTCGGCTTGTTAGTCGGCTTGTTAGGCAGCTTTTCCCATAGGACCCGCCATGCAAAAAATCTTAGCCTCTTCCCTGCTCAGCGCCGGCCTGCTCAGTACCGGTCTTCTTTATAGCGGCAGCGCGCTTGCCCAGCCGACCACGCAGAGCAGCCAGTCCAACCACATAGGACGGCACGACAGCAACCCTGCCGATATCGCCGCCATCAACCAGGTCACGCAGGATTTTCGTGCGGCGCTGATTAGCAAGAATATTAAACAGCTGTCGTCGCTGATGCTGAACTCTAATATCCTGTTCAGCTCGCCGGGCAGCGCCAGCTTTGTCAAAAAGATTAATGACAGCACCGATGTCAACTTTGACGGCATACGCAGCGGCGGTTACCCTGCCTTTGCCGACTTTGTCGCCAATTCCGCCGACGCGATAGAAGAAAAGTTCTATAACATCAAGATCACCCAGGACGGCCACGTGGGCTGGGTCATGTTCGATTTTGAATTCCTGAGCAATAAAAAAGTGGAAAACTATGGCGTGGAAACCTGGCAGCTACTGAAAGCCGCCGACGGCAAATGGAAGATCTTCAGCGTGGTGTGGTCGTCGCATGGGGCGCCAAAGTAATCTTGCCACGATCGCCAGCGCTGAGTGAGCTTGTTCCCCAGACCTATTCCAAGAAGCACTCTCCTGTTTTCAGCAATATGGCTGCTCTGCGCCACCTTGCTGATATGGGCAGGCCTTCTCCCCGACTATTATTTAATTCATGCCCGGGGCATCACTACACCGCAAGCCTATCCACTGGAACCGGTGCTGACTGAAATAGGCATAGTCGGGCTTTCGATACTGCTGATGGCCTGGGCATTGCAACCGCAGAGGCGCGTCGCAAAACTGCTGTTCGCGGCGCTGCTGATAGGAGCAGCCGGAATTTTTACCGCCATGATGTCGATGCACATGCCCGCGCATTTTGCTTATTTCGGATTGGAGCTGCTGGCACTCGCTTTGATCGCCTTTTTGCTAGGCGTGTCTTGGCTGATACTCGGCTTTATTCGACCGTTAGCCAGCAAGAAAATTGAGCACACCGGTGAGGGTTTCTAGGCCGAAAAATCACCCCTGCAAAGCCAGATTCACAGCGAGCACCTGCTGGACGCCTGGCATTGCATCGCTTCGCATCCATCTGCGGTATATAAGGAAACAATGAGAGAAAGCCTGAGAAAGAAAATACGGGATGTCTGCGATGTAAAAATCAGGCAAAAAGGCCTGACCGTCGGCTTGTCCTTCTACGCCTTCTTCGCCAACAAAAATGACGATCCTGAGTTACTGATGGAAGCCGCCGAATGGTGGATCAGAACGCACAAGCTGAATCATTTCGAGAAGGCTGAAAAAATAAAGAAAATGATTGAGGAGCTTGGTTAGTCGCCATAAATCAAACACAACAATTCGATGGAAAAATTCCAAGCGTCTATTAGAAAACGCCGCTCTGACAATCTGGCTGCATCGCCAGTTTATAGAATGCTGATATCTCATGCATAGCTTTCCTTTTGGTTCTCCCTTACTCACTCTGGCACAGAAACCTCTTCACAACGCCCGGATCTTCGTCCTTGGCGTCTACGCCAGTGCCGTCCATGCGCGATGGCTGAACCCCGATGGTTCAACCCGGGTGGCCGCCTTGGCAGTAGCAAGCGAACCGCAGATATTCTGGTCGGGCGAGGCTGAGGCAGAGATCATCGCCTCTATCCATGTCCCTGCTGAAGCAGGCCGCCTGGTGCCACCCGGCTCAAGGATGAATGGGCCTTCCGGCGTAGCGCTTGACCAACTGTATCTGGAACCATTAGGCCTCACCCGCGAGCACGCCTGGCTATGCGACCTGCTACCGCAGAGCAGAATGAACCCCGGCCAGGCGCTGGCAGTAAGCGAGAGATACACACCTCTCGCGCAGCGTCTGGGCCTTCCTCCTGCATCCATCCCCGCCGTGCCCAAACGCTTCGCTACGGAAGCACGGGTGAACGAGATCGTCGAAGAATTCCTTTCCTCCGGTGCAGAGACCTTGCTGACTCTGGGAGACGTGCCGCTGAAGGAGTTCGTTGGCGTGCTGGGCTTGTGTGAGAAAACATCAATCGCGGGTTTCGGAATACGTGCAGGCCAGTATGGTCAGCGCCACCCATTTTCCCTCCGCGGCCGGCGTTTTGAGTTGCTGCCCTTGATCCATCCACGCCAGGCCGCAAGGCTCGGTGCCCACAGTCCACAACTCGCAGCTGCGCATGCGGAATGGATGGGAGAGGTTCGGGCACATGAAAGCCATCCCTCTCCTGCTTAGCCTTGCCCTATGCGATGAGCACGAATCATCAGGATCGCTCCAGCGCCAGCCTGCAGATGGGATCCGACACTGCTATATGCAATGGTTTGGAGCGGAAGCGCGGCAGGCTAGTTGTGTCTTTACATCATCAACTTTCAATACATTGCACAAATCCAACATTGCCTTTAATGTAATTGCAAACAAGGAAAGACTACTATCACCGGCTATAAGAAAGACCGTGCATGCAGAAGAGCCAGCAGCAGTATGAAGAAGTCGTCCATGAACATGCCTCTCCCCTCTCTGAACAAGCACAGCAGCCGGCCCCTGCTGCCAGACACTGGTCACAGGGAAGACTAGGGGCGGCCAGTCACAACGACTCGTCCGAGGACGATGCCCACTCCATCCAGTTCCTCGGGAGCGGCAGCGAATATTTCCGTATCTGGATAGTCAATCTTTGCCTGTCCATCGCCACGCTCGGAATTTACTCCGCCTGGGCCAAAGTGCGGCGCTTGCAGTATTTTGAGCGCAATACGCAATTGGCCGGCGCCGTTTTCAATTTTCACGGCAATCCAAAAGCCATACTACGGGGCCGCATCATCGCCCTGGCGCTGCTTATCGCCTATCACTATGCTTTCGGATTTTCAAAGGCGATAGGCGTGGGTGTGGTCGCTTTCCTGTTTATCTCCATGCCCTGGTTCTTGCGCAGCGCACTGAGGTTCCGCACGCGTAATACCAGCTATCGCGGCTTGCGCTTTGACTTTAACGGCTCGCTTGCTGGCGCCTACGCAACCTATTTGCCGATGATGCTGGTTTTCCTGCTACCCGGCACCTTGCTCGCCTTGTACCCCACAAACACACTCGCCTACAGCAGCTTTATGCTCTATCTGTTGTGGCCCTTGCTGCATGCGCGCATCAAACGCTATCAGCATGAAAACATCAAATACGGCAGCACCCTGGCAACATATGACTTACCCAGCAGCCGCTTCTGGCGCCCTTACATTATCGCTATACTGCTGGGCCTGATGAGCCTCGTACTGGTGACGTGCATCGTCGCGCTCACGTTTGGCATCGCAAACCGAACCAGCTCTGCTGCGACCAATTCCGCAAGCAGTTTCACCACTATGGTAATCATCTTCGCTTCTACGCTTGCAACAACCTATCTTCTCTATTTGTTTTCAGGCCCCTATCTGCATGTGCGCTTGCAGAACCTGGTATGGTCGCACACCTCTTTTCAGGGCATGCGCATCGAATCCAGGCTGAGGGCCGGCCCCTACCTGAAACTGCAAGCAGTAAACGTGTTTTTCACGCTGCTCAGCCTTGGCCTGTACCGGCCATTTGCCCTGGTCAAGGTGCATCGTTATCGGTTGGGCCAGGTATCGGTAACCGCCGCCGGCGGATTTGCAAACGTGCTGGCCGCCGAACACCGGGAATCCAGCGGCGCCAGTGGAGAAGGCACTGCCGACTTCCTCGGCATTGATCTTTCCTGGTAGGGGCGGACATGATTTCTGCATATTATTTTGACGGCCACTGCGGCCGCCAGCATCTGGTGACATTGAGTGTGGCTGGTGGGAACATCCTGCTGTCCGGTCCTGACGTAACTAAAACCGAAAGCGTCGCGCAAGCGCGCCTGGAAGAACCGTTCCAGCATGCCCCGGGAATATTACATTTTGCAGACGGCTCACATTGCGAACTGGCTTCCGCGGAAGATCAGCAATTTCTGATGCGGGCGATGAAGTACCTGCCCGGACGCGTTGCACGCTGGCAGGGGCGCTGGCCGGTGGCCCTGCTCGCCGTCGCTGCGATGGTGGCGGGCCTGGGAGCAGCCTACTACTGGGGCATTCCGGCTGCCGCTACCCGCCTGGCCGAGTATGCTCCGGTAGAGCTGGAGCAAAAAATGGGTGCCCAGATGCTGGCTGGCCTGGATACGAAAGTGTTTTTGCCAACTCAGCTGGGGCCGCTGCAACAGTCGCAGGCGCGCGCTATCTTCAGGCAAGTCCTGCCTATTTCTCCACGCTTGCCCTTAAAACTGGAGTTCCGTAATTCCGCTGTTTTTGGTCCGAATGCGATTGCCCTGCCCGGCGGTACCATCGTTGTTACTGACAGCATGATAGCGATGATCACCGGTGTACAAATTAATAAAAACATGCGAGAGCGGTCGCTTACCGGGCTCGCAGGAGCACAGCTGGCAGGCGTGATGGCACATGAAATCGGACACGAAGAGCACCGCCATAGCATGCGCCAGTTGGCGTCCAATGGGCTGGCGGCAGCCATCACAGGAAGCTTGTTTGGGGATTTCAGTGCGTTGGCTACGGCAGCGCCGGCTCTATTGATACAAAGCGAATACTCGCGCGAACTGGAGAGCGAGGCCGACGACTATGCGATCAAGACCCTCACACAGAGGGGCATCTCGATCGGCCCCATGGCGGATCTATTCGCCCAACTGGACGCAAACAGGCCGGCCGACGATAACGAAACGCCCAAATGGATGCGCAACGTATCAAATTATCTGGCCAGCCATCCACAGACGACACAGCGAATAGCGATGCTGCGCGCGCACGAAAAGTCAGAAGCCGCAATCGTGCCGGCCGAAACTATGCCGACACTGCAGTATAAGTTGGGACTGGATACGCTGGCTGAACTGGACAAGGCCTACTGCAATCCGACTCACTTAAGCGAACAGCGCGTGGCCCAGGTCCAGGACATTTTCAATGCCGTCGCTCCTTTGTCTGCAGCCATCCCTCTACGCCTGTATGTCCGTAATTCAAGACGCCTGGGACCCAATGTCGTCGCACTGCCTGGCGGCATCATCGTGGTTACCGATCAGATGCTGGACAGTATCGTCAGGCCGCATGGCGACAGAAGCGGAAAAACGCTTGAATTGAAAGGCGCGCAGGCAGAACAGCTTGCCGGCCTGCTGGCGCGTGAAATAGGCCATATACAAAAGGGGCATTTGAACAGAAGCCTGCAAGTGAGCGGGCTGAAAGGCGATGTGGCCGGAGACCCGCTGAATGACATCGGGACAATGGCACGGAGCGAGGCTCTCAACCTGCTTTACCTGCACTACACGAACTCCATGCAGGCGGAGGCTGACGACTATGCAGCATCCCTACTGAAAGAGCGCGCGATACCCGCTGCGCCTATGCTCACTCTGCTATCCGGCATGCGCGCCGACCCGGCCACTATGTCTGGCAATAGTGCAGTCAACGGGAAAAGGAATATGGGCTATCTGGACATGCATCCCAGCACTGAATACGTACTGGCACGCTTCCGGCTTTAGACGGTGCTGAAAATCTGGCAGCTGGAGACCAATGGCTGCCGGCATACGCAGATGGCTCTGATTTCAAGACCGCATAAAAATAATGGCAGCCTGCTTCCACAACATCAATAACAATACACTACAGTGATATGACAGCAACACATGTATTCCCAAGGCAGCTTCCTCCGCCAACCACCTTGCCGGCAGCAGCGCTATCCAGGCACAGGCGCGCGCTTCCGGGTCTGAATTCCGTCGGCGCCCTGTTCTTGCTTGCGGCGTCTTGCTTGCATTGGGCCGCTTATGCTGCCGAGCCTGCAAGCGCGTTTGCGCCGCAAACGGTGCGGGAGCTGCGTGGCGCAGAGAAATCCCTGCAGCGTGGCACGCCCTTGCCGCCCTGGGTGGACACCTCGGTAGTTGCGCCCGCTGCCTCAAAGGAAAGCCCGCTGGTAATACGCTTGTCGGATATGCAGGTGTATGTCGACAAGGAGCCTGTCGTGTATGCGCACCGGGTCTTGCAGGCGAATGACGCTTCCATGCTGGCCGTGCTGGGCAAGATAGAGATTTCTTTCCAGCCGGAGTATCAGCAAGTCTCCCTGCATTCCCTGCGTGTGATTCGCGGCGGCGCTAGCATGGACAAAACCGGCACGGCAGAAATACGTTTTCTGCAGAGAGAGCAAGCGCTGGATGAAGGCATTTACACCGGCTCGGTCACTGCATCCATCGTCATCGACGACATCCGCGTTGGCGATACCCTGGATATCAGCTACTCGATCAGCGGCAACAATCCCGTATTCGGCGGAAAATTCTTTCAGTCATTCTCCTGGGACGGCGGCTTTCCAACGCAACGCAAGCGCATTACGCTCAATGCGCCGGAAAACCGGTCCATCTACTACCGTATCAGCGGGCCGGGCAATGCCATCGTTCCGAAAGAACAAAAGTCGGGAAACAGAAAAATTACCAGCTTCAGCGCCGACAACCTTGCCGCGATCGATTTCGAACCCTATGCGCCGACCGACGTGGAACAATTTCGCCAGATACAGTTTTCCGAATTCCGAAACTGGCAACAAGTGGCGCAATGGGCCGAGAGCCTGTTCAAAGTGGAGGCGCCTGCCGTCCGCGTAGAAGAAGCCACAGCCTCCATGCTGGGTAATGCCAACACCGACGATACCGTGCAGCGGGCACTGGGATATGTGCAAGAGAATATCCGCTACCTGTCCATCTCGCTGGGCGAGAATTCGCACAAGCCTTTTCCTCCGGATCTGGTGCTGTCGCGCCGCTATGGCGATTGCAAGGACAAAGCACTGCTGCTGGTCACCATGCTGCGGCAACTTGGCATTGAAGCCGATCCGGTACTAGTGTCCACTTACTCGCACAAGGGTTTGGAGCAAATGCTGCCAACGCCGCTGGCTTTCGACCATGCTATTGTGCGCACGGTGGTGAACAACAAGGTGTACTTTATCGACCCAACCCGCAGTGTGCAGTATGGCCCCCTGGATAATATGGGGCAAGTACACGCTGGGGCACAGGTGCTCGTCATCCGCGGCGACACAGACAGGCTCTCTATCGTCCCAGCCGCTGCCGTCGATACTATTCTCTCCAACACGCGCATTGACAAGGTCACGCTCAGCAAGGTGGACGGGCCCGCGGTGGTGGCGGTAACGAACCGCTATACCGGGCTGGAAGCTGAAAATGTACGTTACTATGTCACGCGCCAGACTAGGGAGCAATTGCGCAAGGCCTACACTGCCTCCATCATCCGGCTGCATCCCAACGCAGAAATACTGTCGGATCCCAAGGTGGACGATAACCGGCAAACCAATATCCTGAAAATTGAAACACGGTTTCGCATTCCCGGCTTCCTGGAAAAAAATGACACCGGATGGCAGCTACGTTACCAGGCATCCAATCTGAGAGAACGCTTTTATCTGCCGGAAAATCCTCGCCGGGTATTTCCTTTGATGATTCCGGGAGAAAGCCAGGTCAACCGCTATGAGATAGAACTGAATCTGCCGGAAGATTTCAACGCCGGCTACCAGCCCAGCGAACAGATACTCAGAAACGCCGGATTCAATGCCAAGGAAAATCTTTCTTTCACCGGCCATACGGTACGGGCCTCGGTGGAACTGAATGTGCTGGCAGACCGGGTCCCGGCGGCAGAAGTCCCTGACTTCATGGCAGATGTGCGCAAACTGGGCGCCTTTGTAGAAAATTCGCTGCAAATCCGCAAAAGCGATGTGAAGGAAGGCAATCTGCGGCCCTTGCTGGATGCGCCCATCAAGCAAAGATTGAGCGAACAGCAAGAGGGACTCATCAGCAACAACTCCAGAGCCATCGCCGACGCGCGCAGCGCCGGCGCAACGACTGCCGAAGCTCTATGCGCGCGTGGATTGGGCTACGCGCACGTCGGCAGAAAAACGGAGGCACTGGCCGATATCCAGACTGCATTGAAAGAAAAACCTGGATCGAATGAACTGATACGCTGCCGCGCCGAAATTGAATTCTTCAACGGCGACATGAAAAGCAGTGAAGCCGACTTTAACCAGGCCATCAGTCTGGGTATAAGCGACGGCAAAAGCTATTTCCAGCGTGCCATGGCCAGCTATGTCCTGGGAAAATCACGCGAGGCCGCAGAAGGCTACGCGCTGGCATTTGAACGGTTGACAGATCCAAAAGAGAAAGCACGCGCAGAAATCATGCGATCCATCTCGCTGCATCGCATCAATCCGCGCAACCATACCAGCAGCCAGATCAGTGACCAGGATGAGTGGCCAGGGATTGTGCTGGCCGCTGTAGAGCATACGCGCAGCGATGAGGAGGTGCTCAGGCAGATACACCGCCGCACTGGCGACGAACTGGATATCGCTCTCAGCGATGGTTATTACTACCTGGCTCAGCTCAATCTGCTAAACGGCAATAAGCTGAAGGCTACCGTCTACCTCCAGCGCTCTGTCGATAAAGGCGTGTTATCCAATGCGTATCGGCCTGCCGCCCGGGTAGAGATGGAACGTTTGCGTAAATAAAAAAGCAGGTCGCCGGCCTGAAAATCGGACCGGGATCAATAAAACACAGGGTCGCCAGCGCGCGCCATTTGGGGAGAAGTAAATGTTAAAACGTATGTCAACGCGTCATTTGATCAGTTATCTGGTGTTGGGTGCCAGTATTGCTTCCACCATGCTGCCGGCATATGCCGCTGACGCCAGGGTGGCAAACCCGGCCAGCGTGGAAGATGTCAAACAAGTGTTTCGCTTGTCGGGCCTGGATAAGGTAGTACTGACCTATATGCGGCGCAATATAGAAGTAGAAAACCGGAGCAAACCGGAATCTGCACTAGAAACGGATGTGTACCTCAGCTTTGCCACGCCAGACGCCATCGCCGAGCATCTGGCCCCCATCTATGCCAACTATCTTTCCAGCGACTATGCGAAAAAATTGATACCGGCTTTGCAAACGCGTATCGGCAAACTTTCCGTGCGGCTGACACTGATTGAAGCGGAATCAGGGCTGGATGCGGCCAAATTGGTCTTTGCCAAGATGCCGCTGGAAGACAGGCGGGAGATCAACGCATTCCAGGCTTCCGTTACCTTTAAGAGCCTGCTTAATGCGGAACAGAATGCAAGCAAGGAATCCCGAGCGATGTTCAGAGAGTGGTCCGGTGAAGTCGTCAAATCCAGGGCAAGACAGGTGCGCAAGGAAATCGCCAACCTGCTCGAATCCGAAATGCAAAAAGAAAGCGAAAGTTCCTTTGATACGGCGGCAGTTTCCTCCAATCGCCTGCCGCGCATCGGCGTGCGTGCTTTTGACCAGGAAGCATCAGCAACCTTTGAAACACTTCGCCGCCAGGCCCGCATGCGGCGCCAGTTCGCCAGGGAAAATAGCCAGCTCAATCTGGCGGATGTCCTGAAAGCAGAAAACCTGGTTTCACGCGAAGGCCTGGAAACCGGCAACCTGTCCATACTTGCGGCCGAAAATGTTTTTAGCGCCCACGCCAAGGCTTACGAAACGCTATGGGCGGAGTATGACAAAACTATCCTGAATATTCCCATGGCCCCGGAACGCAGGCAGGAACTGATGGCCAACAATGACAGGGAATCTGCCGTAGTCTTTGATATCCAGGTCAGGGAGGCGGAACGCATGCGCACCCTGCTTGAATTGGAAAAACAGATCCTGGCCTTTTGCGAAAGCCACCTCGGAAAAATCGAATACAAGGACGGCAAATTGATATTCCAGTCCGATGAAGACCTTACGACCTATAACACATTGATAGCACAGGTCAGGAAAGAATATGAGGAGATACAAAACATCGGGAAGGAAGACCTTGACCGCAGGAAAAGTGATGTTACGCGCCTGAGGGGATAAGCGGTAGCTGGCCAAAAAAATAATGCGGCCAGTGGAAAGATGGTGCCAGCCTTCCTGCATGGCCTGACCTAATTCCAGCTATCTTGGAGGCGTACTAGCTCATTCTGTATTACGTCATTGACTACTTCCCAATATTTTTATTATTCGCCATATGATCAAGATCGATCACATCCGTTACAAATACGGGGTATCTATTTTCCTGGTCTTCGCAAGTCACCTGCTTCTTGCTACTTTCGCTTTCGCCTCTGCAGAAAGCGATTCTCGCGCACCTATCGTTTTCAAATATGCCCGGGCGGAAGTTCAAGAGTGGAAAGGAGACAGTGAAGCGGCTCCTGAAAACGGAAGTTCCCAGATAGTGTGGGAGTATCCAGTCTTTCTCCAGCCCCAAACACCCTATCTTCAAAAATTGAATGCCTGGACCCGCACTCTTTCCTTAAATAGTCTTTTTTATGACGAAGAGTTGTTACCGACGGCTCTCAAAATGAGAGACTCCGCTGTCGTAAAAGCGCTTGAAGGAGACAAAGCGGTGCGAGAAGCAGCAATCACAAATTCATTGCTGAGTCTGGATCGTGCCTTCGGGCAGTACCTATTTTTCACGTTATTTGAACCGCACACTAGTAAGAGCGTGGTATTTGACACAGTGACCAGCGAAGCCGTACCCATAGAATCCTTCTTTAAAGATGATGCGGAAGCTGAGTTACACCAGTTGCTAGCCAATGCAATTGCGAAAGAATTTGAGCAGGACAATCAAACCTATAAGCGTTGCCTGAAAAAGTCGGCAAATGACCATGGGAAATGTGAAAGGCAGCTCGATATCAATCACCTGGATGCCTGCACGGCCTGGCGTTCGTTCAACTGGAACTTTCTTGCTGTAGAAAGCAAAAGAAAATTGACTATAAGCTTCCCTTACCATCCAGGACAGCGAAAAACTTGCGGAGATGAGTTTTACGTCTTGGAGAACAAAAGAATTGAAAGCCTGTTTATTTCACCCACCATATTCCGTCACGCGAGAGAGATACAAAATATAAAACAATGAAGACGCTCTCAAAAACTTGAGGTCTATTTCAAATCGTGCGCCTCCCGTGTCAAAAGCCTGGCCATAGCAAGTTCTATACTCTGGCTCAGCCCGATTAATTAAATTACAAAAACAACAATAAAGGGCAGTTAAAAAATTAAGACATCGATGCCGGGTGAAGTAGCAGACTCAGCACCACGTGCCTGCAAATGCAAACAAAAGCCGGCACACCTCGCTGCGTCGTCAAAAAAACGCAGTAAAACCACAGGATTTGCCCTATTCCATCGGCCTTTCTTTGAAAAAAATGCGACAAATGAAAAATCTTTCCCTGTCGCAAATATACTGAGTTTATAATCAGCGAAAACGTTTCAACTGGGAGAAGAAAGAATGATGGAAGCTCACGTGTCCTCGCAAATTCGTACGCTGTCGTATATAGAGAATGAAGACCATCCGGTGTTTGGCACGCTGGTCGAGCAAATTTTGCACTTGCTGAACTCGCGCCTGAGTTTCAGCGACATCCTGATCCATCAAAACAGCCCCATCATGCTGCGCCAGCCAAAGGGCCTGGTCGCCGTGACCGATTCGCCGATCACCCGCGAAGAGCTGGAAGAATTTTTTGAAGTGATAGAACCGAACTGGTCCGAGCGCATCCAGGATCGCGCCTTTGACCGTTCCATCGACCTGAACACCGCCCGTATCCGCGCCAACTGCTTCACCTTCCAGGGCAAGAAGCGCCTGGGCTGCGTGATCCGCCGTTTCCCGCGTGAACCGATGGAGCTGAACCAGCTCGGCCTGCGCCAGTGCGAGCAAGACTTTGCCAAGCTCACCAGCGGCCTGGTGCTGATCATAGGCGATACCTGCCAGGGCAAATCCACCACGATCGCGTCGATGATCGACCAGATTAACAAGACGCGCTCCGGCCATATCATCACGATTGAAGATCCGGTAGAAACCCTGATCCCGCAACGCAAGTGCGTGATCACGCAGCGTGAAGTCGGCTTTGACGGCGACGTCGGCAGCTACTACCTCGGCGCGCTGGATGCACTGCGCGAACGTCCGGACGTAATCGTCATCGGCGAGATCCGCGATGCGCAGACTGCACAGGAAGCACTGGCACTGGCAGAATCCGGCCCACTGGTACTGGCTTCGCTGCATGCCCGCTCTACTGAACTGGGTTTGCAAAAGATGCTGCGTTTGCTGGGCAATGGCGAACCGCAGGCGCAGGCCTTGTCGCAAGCACTGCGCGGCGTGCTGTGCCAGGCCCTGCTGCCATCGCTGGAAGGCGACCGCTACCACCTGGCCACAGAATGCCTGACCACGAATCCGGATGTAGTGCGGATGATAGAGTCCAGCAGCTTTGCCGATCTGCGCGCGCTGATGGATGGCGCCGGCGGCAAGGTCCATGAGGGTTGCCATTCGATGAATTCGGCACTGGTGCAATTGCTGCGCGCGAAGAAGATCAACCCGGACGACGCCCGCAACGCTACCACCGACCGCATCGGCTTCCAGGATGCGACTTCGGCAAAGGCAGCAAGGTAATATGATTTAAAGGAATGGGCCTGGAGCAGGCTCATTCCCGTCCCTCGCTCCCCTCCGCATCTCCCCCCTGCTACGCCCTCAATTCTTTTCCTGTATCACCCAACAATCAAAGTATGCCGTTCTCGCGGTAGGGCTGATTGTTTTCAACCCTTGCGTAGCCAAGGCGTGACAGGTCTATGGTCTGCTGTCGCCCTGTCAGTATCTGTTCTGCAATCGCGCGGCCGGCGGCTGGTGCGTGCATCATGCCATGCCCGGAAAAACCGGCGGACACATGGAAATTATCAAAGCGCCCTTGCCAGTTGCCAATGATGGGATTGCCGTCCAGCTCGCACTGTTCATACAGGCCGGACCAGGTACGGTGGCACTTGCTGCCCTCAAACGCCGTCGGAAAGCGGTGGGCCAGCGCAGGCCATACTACCCGCTCGAAGTAATCATGATCAACGTCAAAATTGAAACCACGCGGCTCGTCTGAATTGACCAGGCCGCCGGAATAGCCTGCGCCTTCCGGGCGGAAAGCCAGCCTGGCCAGGTCTTTTACATACGGCAGCGGCTCTATCTTGTTCTGGCCGGTGAAGTAATGCTCAAAGCGGCGCAGCGGGCTGACCGGCAGCGGCATGCCTATCATGTCGCAAATCTCGCTGGCCCAGGGGCCGGCGGTATTGACGAAATGTTCCGCGCCCAGCACGCGGCCGGATGCCAGCGTGGCGCTAGTCACCGCATGCTGCGAAGTGCCCAGCGCCGTCACCTTATCCTGGATGAATTGCACGCCCAGCGCGCGCGCCTTCTTTTTCACACCCTGCAGGAAGCTGGATGGATCGCACCAGCCATCGCGCGGTGAATACGCGCCGCCGTCCAGGTCATCCACATGCATGGACGGGAACAGGTCGCGCAAACCCTGGCGATCGAGGATATGGATTTCCGCGCCCAGCGAGCGCTGTGTCCTGGCATTGTCTTCTATCAGGCGCATATGCTCGCCATGCACGATGAACAGATAGCCCTGCTCTATCCAGTCTAAATGCGCGGCCTCGCCGTTGACAGCCATTGCCTGCGGAAATTGCTTGATGAAGGCTATGCTGAAATTCGACATCGCAATATTTTCCGGGCAAGAGAACAATCGCCTGGCGCCGCCGGAGGCGCGCAGTGTGGATGCAAATTCATAGGTCGGGTCCGGCTCCACCACAGCCACTTCGATTGCCGGGCTGGCTTGCTTGAGGAAATACGCCACACAAGAACCCATGATCGCACCGCCTATGATCACCACGTCAAAATGATTTTTCTCTGATGCACTCATTACTGCCCCTTAACTGAAAAACAATGCCGACTTTGCATACCTCACAACATCGTATGCAGCTCTCAAAATTTGTATACTAAATTGGATCCAATAATGTATAATTTTTTTCAAATCCCAAAATCAGGATAAAAACAAAGGAGCAGCATGGTGGTTTTAATCAATAAAGGCGGATATGGATAAGCCAAGTTCCGAGCAAATTACAGCGGCGATCAGGAAGCATATTTTTGACGGCGTGCTGTCTGCCGGCGTTCCGCTGAAGCAGGAAGAGCTGGCAGAGCGCTTCGGCGTCAGCCGGATTCCGGTACGTGAGGCGCTTAAAACACTGGAAGCGGAAGGCCTGATACGCCATGAGCCGAACAAGGGCGCCGTGGTGGCAAGCCATTCCCTGTCGGAAGTGATAGAGATGCTGGATATCCGCATAGGCCTGGAAACCCGCGCGCTGCGCCTGGCCATGCCCCACCTGACTGAGCAAGACTTGCAAAACGCTGCCGCCATCCTGGACCGCTATGACGCCTCCAGCAAACCCAGCGTGTGGTCTGCGCTGAACCTGGAATTTCATCTGGCGCTGTACAAGGCGGCCAACAAGCCCCGGCTTTTGAAGATGATAGAAGACCTGGTGCTGGGCACCCAGCGCTATACCAGGGTATATATCTCTCACACGGTGGGCCGCGAACAGCCGCAACGCGAGCATCATGCACTACTGGAAGCCTTGCGGCGGAAGGATGTAGAACAGGCAGTAAGCCTGCTGGAACAGCATATAGCCCATACTCAGAGCGTGCTGCTGGCAGCGCAGGAAGACTGAGGCCTTTTGTATCGGTTTGATACAAAGTATCTCAATTGTAAAGATCGCACATTTCTTTTTGACAACGTTATAATCTAGGCTGACAGGTCCGGGCGGAATTTCTGCTTCAAAGAAATTAATCAAACAACCGTGCGGTACCTGTCACCTTGCCTTCTTTGCCCTGCTGTTACACATGCTGGTCAACCAGCACCGGATTGCCGTCCGGATCCATCAGCATGAAAAACGCCGGCCCCGCCGATGTTTCATCCGCCTCCGTCACAAACTGCACACCCTGCTCTTTCAAGCTGCGCTGCAGTTCCCGCACATCGGTAAAGTGTTCCAGTTGCTGGGCATTACTATCCCAACCGGGGTTGAAGGTCAGCGTATTCTGCTCGAACATCCCCTGGAACAAACCTATGATGTGCTCGCCATTCTTCAGGATCAGCCAGTTACGGGCAGCATCGCCGCCAAAGGCCGTGAATCCTAATTTTTCATAAAACGCCCGCGACGCCGCCAGATCCTTGACCGCCAGGCCGACAGAAAAATTACCGAGTTGCATGTTTGCTCCTTGGGAGAAGAGGCCAGGTCTTTGGCACAAGAGTCGTCAATGACTGTCGCGCGTGATCCTGTGCATGCTTCAGGGTAGCCGACGTCCATTCCAAGCACAACAAATCCATCGCCTGGCAAGCAAGGGGACCTGAGACGCCGCACATACTGTCGAAATTTTTTACACTTAATAAATTCTCTTGAGAAATAGTTTCTCTTGAGAACGCTATGTCGTTGATTTGTAAGAAATTGTTACAACTGGCCCAATTATTGCTTTTAATCCATCAAACCGCGCGATATCAGCGCGGCATTATGAGATCACCCAATTTAAAAGGTTCAACATGCGCACATTACTGAAAATCATCGCACCTCTGACTCTCGCCTTTTTGACCAGCGTCACTCAAGCCTCCCCTATCCTGCTGGGCTCCGTGAACAAGACCTACGGCAGTGCATCCGGCCAGATCGCCGATTACAGCGCGGGCAATTCCTGCGTCAAATCCGGCTCTTTGTCGGTCGCTGACAGCGCCGGAGCTTGCGGCGGCAACCGTTTCAGCGACAGCTTTGATTTTTCTTCCCTGCACGCAGGCAGCGTCAGCAGCTTCAAGCTGACTCTCAGTTTCTCCGCAACCAACGATATCAACTGGATCCTCGGCTTTATCCCTGTGCTGGAAGACTGGAACGTCCGTCCGGCCAGCGGCAATACCGGCAGCAACAACCTGTTCGACATGGTCAACAGCAATGGCGTGTACACCCAGGTGTTCAACTTTACAGCAGCCAATCTGGATGTTTTCAACAGCATCGTCGCCAGCAAAAACTTCGGCCTGTGGTTTGCCGATGAAGCCGCCGGTGCAAACAGCTTCAATCTGCTGTCTGCCAAGCTGGACGTGTTCGGCACTGCAGCAGCCAACGTACCAGAACCATCCACGCTGGCATTGCTGGCGCTGGCCCTGTTCGCACTCGGCCTGAGCCGCCGCCGCTCGGCACGCTGATACGTAGCCAATAAAGCGAGGCGCACGCCTCGCTTATAGATGGTGCAACCGACATAAACGCTGCTTGCGCTACCGTATTAATGGCATCGGTGCGGCATTGCACCTGGACTAGCATTGAATCGCACTTGGGACAAACGCCATTTTGATGGCGTTTATTTTTTTTCAGCTACCGATTATTGTGTGCCTTGCCTGGGCAACGATGTCTGAGGATCATCCAGGATCGCCTTGAGGTCCTGGAAGATGGTCATGACCTGTTGCGACCATGGAGTTTCCTGATCTGGCCCGACGTGAATTGCCCAGTCCGGCACAACCCGGTTTTCCAGAATAGCCATGCCTGCTTCGGGGCCTTGTGCGGGAACGGCCAGCGATCCCATGGAGCTGACCTGGCGCCTCACCGTGCCGCTGGACATCATGTCCTTGGTGGGGTTCTGCAATTCTTGCGTCGCCCTGGCATAGATGGGCTGGATTTGCGGCCCGGGATCAGGCAAGCCGGCAAAAGTAACCAGGGAAACTATGTCCTGCGGCGCGGGCACGCGCTTTATTTCCCAGATATTTCTCCAAATTCTGCGAGCTTGCTGGAGTTCCTGCTGCGGTCGGGAGCCATCCTGTAATGCATTAGTGATGGCGTCGTTGCTATCCAAAGTCCCGATAAGGCCCGCTACATCATCCAGCAGCGCTTCTTGTACATAGGCTACACGTTCCGCTTCCACCGATGCATCTGCCGGGTTCCCGATAGAGCGGATCCAGGCATAGGAATCCGGTCCGGCCAACCTATCCTGCACCCGTCCCGCCAGCCCGCCCCCCAGTACCGGCGTACCCTGCATTTCCACAAATGAATCCGCAATAAGATTCCAATACGGTTTTTCCCTGTCGTTGTCCAAGGTCTGGTGCATGGAATGGAAATCGGTTCTGGCCATGAAAGGCGCGGCATCCTTGGGATAATCAAATTGGGTGTCCGCCTGCATAGTCGCTAAATAGAGGCGAACCATGCTGAACAAGCCCTTGACCTTGCTAGCAGGCACCTCCTGATCGACCTGCGCCAGCAGATCGATAAAAGCCTGCCTGAAAGCCTCATTCTTGACCAGCCTTGGGTTGGCGAGGATGCGGCTGAGCGCGCTGTTAAGATGTTCCAGCATGACGCCGAAGGTGGCCTGGGGCCGAACCGCCATATGGTCTTGCCAGCGTCCGCCTTCTGCTCCGAAGAAAGCAGTCGGCTCCAGTATCCCGGCTGCACGCTGACGCGCTTCATAATAATTCATCCCATCTGCAAAGTGATTGGGAAAAGCTGCTGACAGGCGTGCCTCGTAGGCAGCGATAACATTCTGGATAGCGACTCGATGGGTGGCATTACCTGTGGCTTGTGCGATGGCCAGCCGCATGTGCTCTATCCTGTTTGCGACACGCGTCATAGACTGAACAGTATCCATAGGAGGCGTCACCAATTCCACCACCTCCACCTTGCGCCGCTCCGTCCCTCCTTGCGCCGGCATAGGCACCGTGTCAGAGTCAACGGATAATTCGAAGATCGGGTTTCGTGCGGCGGTGAAACCAACTCCGAGGTCGCGGTACAGAACGGTCTGGTAACCGAAGTCTACGCCGTTATCGCGGGACACCGGCAAGGTGGTCTGCAGTTCCAGCCCGACTGCCCTCTGAATGATTCCAGCCATTTGCAGCGGCCCCTGGTTTTGGCCGCCGCTTAGCTGGAATGGTGATCCGCTGCCCACATTATTACTTGTGGCCGGCATGGCCGCCAACGAGGCGGCCTTTGTACCCATGACATCGGCCTCATGTTCCAGGCCCTTGTCATCATTGACCTTGGCACCTGTTTTCAGCTGCAGGGTAGCTTTTACGCGGCCTTGCTTTTGCTGAACCACATGCCAGGCTTCATGCGGCAAATGCTTTTCCTGCCCCGAGGCCAGATGGATATCCGTTCCCTGCGCGTATGCATGGGCTTGCAACTGCGCAGGTTTATCCGAGTTATAGTGCACCGTCACATCGTCCATAGACATGCCGGACAGGTGCTCCACTCCTGTTTTTAAATGGTCCGGCAGGCCGGTATTATTTTCTTTCTTCTGGGTGGGCTGCACCTGTAGAGCCGCGTGCCTGTTCGCCATTGCCTGCAAGCTTCTCAGTTGGCTCGTTCCCGGGCTATTGTCTGCCGTCTCTTGCAGCTTTCTTTGTGCAATCGCTTCCGGCCGCTGGTCAACAAACTGAAAGGCTGACTCAGGCCCGCTCTGCTTGTGCGCGATGGCGCTCGCCACGGATGAGCTTTTGTTTTCTTGCACCCGGTCAACACGGATATTCATCAATCACCCTTTCAGGTTTTTCTTATTGATGGTCACCTACGCCCAAAAACTGCAATTGCCCTTGCCTGGCTTATTTCCAATTGCCTGAATCCCGCCAACAATGCTATCACGCCCCTCCGTGTGACCGCACTAATGTTCTACTCGGCGGCCACCTATGAAGCTACAAGTTCTCAAACTCGATACGATTGCGGCCGTTTTGCTTGGCCTTGTACAGCAGCTTGTCCACCGCTTCGACAAAGTGCTTGGACTCCATCTCTGGAGAAGGCCGGATCGTCCCTACGCCCATGCTGGCAGTGACGAACCTGCCAATCGAGGAAGCCTCATGCGGGATCTGCAGGTTTTCCAGCTTACGCTTGCAACGCTCGGCCACATGCAGCACCGCCTCGGCGTCGGTTTCCGGCAAGACCAGCACAAATTCCTCACCGCCGAAGCGGGCCACGAGGTCCCTGGAGCGCGTAACCGACAGGCCCAGCGCCTGTGCGATCTGCTTCAGGCATTCGTCACCGCGGATATGGCCATAATAGTCGTTGTACTGCTTGAAGAAATCCACGTCCACCACGATCAGCGACAGCGGCTGTCCGTTGCGCCGCGCGCTGGCCCACTCGGTATCCAGAACCGACTCAAACTTGCGCCGATTGGCCACGCCTGTCAGGCTGTCCTTGAAGGAAAGCGCTTCCAGCTCTTTCTGTAGGGCGACCAGCTTTTCTTCACCCTTCTTGCGTTCGCTGATATCGAACATGAAGCCGATCAGGGAATCCACTTCACCCTGCTCATTGCGCACCACATGCACCACATCGCGTATCCAGACGTAGCCGTCGTTCTTGGTCAGCGCACGGTAATCCGCTTCGTGATCCACGCCGGCCTTGGATTGCGACACGCAGAAATTCACCACGTAGTCGCGGTCTTCCGGATGCATGCGCGTGGCCCAATCGTCTACCGTCAGCCAGCTATCCTGCTTCCAGCCCAGCAAAGGCTCGATCTGCGGCCCTATGTAGGCAAATTTCATTGTCGCCCAGTCTATCTTCCATGGGATGGCCTTGGTCGATTCCAGCAAGGTTCTATAAACCGCATTATCGCTATCGAGTTCCAGCTTTGATTCAGGCATGCAGTGCTCCGTAGGTAGGGCATTAAGGATAGTAAAAATAAATCCATCCCGGCGGGGCGATTATGGCTGTGGAACTGGATTTATGTCTACCCCGGGTTTTGCGCTACCCCGGAAAACCGATACTGCGGATAAGGGAGGATGCCCACGCCAGCCTTGTCGCACCAGGACAAAAGCCGGATAATGAAAAATACAAGTTCTCGCTGCCTGAGGAAACCATGCAATCCGAATTAAACATCGCATCCTGTAACTGTCTCGCGCTGCGAAAAGCAACGCGTGCGATATCCGCCTTTTATGACCGCTACCTGGCGCCTTCGGGATTAAGCTCAGTGCAATTCAGCGTCCTGTCCGTGATCCACGAACGCCCCGGCATAGGCATGCAGCAGCTGTCGGACGAACTTGTGATGGACAGGACCAGCCTGGTGCGCGCGATTCAGCCGCTCACCCGCGAGGGCTATATAGAGCAGGCTCCAGACCCGGACAACTCTCGCAAACGAGCCCTTTCGCTGTCTGCCGACGGCCGCAAAAAATTCAAGAAGGCCGAAACTTACTGGCAACAGGCCCAGGCAGAGTTCGAGCAGCAGGTGGGCGCATCCAGCGCATCGGCATTGCGCGGCGAGCTATCCACGCTCGCCCATAGCTTTTAATTTTTTTCGCTATTCCCCGGCCGGCAGCATCCCACTCTTATTTGCCGCCGCCTGACATCGCTGAAGACTTCCTGCATCAAGGCACAGGCAGCGGGTTGTCGATGAACATCTGGTTCAGGTAGTTGACGAAGCCTTGCTCGTTCGGGCCTGCCCCTTCGCGTAACTGCTTCGCTGCCTCGACCACTACTTCAGCCGTCGCCGTCTCCAGCAGCGCCATCACCTCGGCAATGAATGGCTCCAGTTGCATCGCGCGGGCGTCGCCGCTCTTGTACACCAGATCGGTGTCGACCCAGGGCGGTGCGATTTCCAGCACACTGACCGAGCTGTCGCGCAGCGCGAAGCGCTGGGACAGCGTGTACGAGTGTATCGCCGCCTTGGTTGCCGAATACAGCGCGAACATCGCCATCGGAATGAAAGCGGCAACCGAACTGTTATTGATGATGACAGCATCCGGCTGCTTTTTCAGATGCTCTATCAGCGCGCCGCTGAAGCGTACCGGCCCCAGCAGATTGGTGGCGATCATCGCTACTGCGGCCGCATCATCCAGCGGGCCTGTGACATCGTCAAACGGCATCACGCCTGCGTTATTGATAAGGACGTTCAGCGATGGATATTTGCGTATCAGTTCTTGCGCAACGCTCTGGATGCGGGCAGCATCATTGACGTCGACCTCTATGGTCTCCATGCCCGGATTCGCTTTCGCGACTTCATCCAGCAGGGCCTTGCGGCGCCCACCTATGATCACCTTGTTGCCCCTGGCATGGAAGGCTTCCGCCAGTCCGCGTCCTATGCCCGAGGTACCGCCTGTAATAAAGATCGTGTTTCCGCTGGTTTTCATGATATAGCTCCGGTAGGAATTGGTGATCAGGATTTGAAGGCTTCGATATTGTTCTTGACGAACTGCTCGACGGTCTGCGGCGGCTGGCCGGTGACGTCGGCGATGATGTTGTTGACGCCGGCGAAGATGCCGTTTTGGTAATCCACCGCGATCGCCAGGAAATGCTGGATCAGGAATTCCGGCAACTGGTAAGTGCCTAACAGCTCGCGGTATTCGTCCAGCGTGGCAGGTTCATAAACAATGTGGCGGTCCAGTATGCGGCTCAGCTCTTCGGCCAGCTCTTTCTGGCTGAACTCTACCGGGCCGTACAGCGGATAGGTTTTTCCCACGTGGGCCGCTGGCTGAGTCAGGATGGCTGCGATCAAGCGCGCCTGGTCTTCCGCGCCGATAGGAGCGTGGCGTCCGTTAGCTAGCGGCATGGCGATTTTGCCCTCTTTCACCAGCAGGTCACGCACCCAGGGGAAAGTCAGCCACTCGGAGAACAGGGTCGGACGCAGGTGGACGGCGGGAACACCCGACCAGTCCAGTACGCGTTCAGCGATCCAGTGGTCGCGCGCTGCATGGCTCTCGGAATCATTGCGCGCCGAAATCTGCGACATGCTGACCACCACGTCCAGGCCCGCGCGCTGCGCTGCATCGGCAAAGTAGGCAGTCGCCTGGATGAAACCCGGCCGCACCGGATAGCACAGATAGGCTGCCGATATCCCGTCCAGTGCGCGCTGCACGTCGTCATGCTCCAGCAGGTCGCCGACGATGATCTCGGCACCGGCCTGGCGCAATGCTTCGCTGCGCTCGTCTTCGCTGTGCACCATCGCGCGGACAGCGTGACCGCCCTTCAGCAGTTGTTGAATCGTATGCACACCGGTTTTGCCGGTGGCTGCAGTGATCAGATATTTACGTTGTTTCATGATGGTTTCCTTGTTAGAGATATTAAATGTGCATATGCACACATAGATTTAAAAAAATGGACATCTTTCGATGCCCAGGACTATTTACATCACACTAAGATGCTGCTGAACTGTATTAAGAACCGCTAAAGAGGCAGCCTCATCGGACATGATGCGCGACACCGTGACTGCACCCACCATCGCTGCCATCGCAAACACTGCCTGTGACTGCACTTTCTCTGAGTTCGGATTACCCAGACTCTTTGCCAGCACGCCCACCAGGTCGTAAAACCCTTGCGAGGCCACCTGGCGCGTGTAGTCGTCCGACCGCACCAGCTCACTGCCCATGGCAGCCAGCGGGCAACCCTGCTCCGGATTTTGACTGTGATCTGCGGACAGATAACTCTCTATGATCGCCCTGAAGCCCTGCTCGCCTCCGGCGGCGGACGCAGTATTGAACTTATCAACCAGCCCCTCTACCGCGAGTGCGCAAGCTTCGGCAACAAGCTGCTCCTTCGATTCGAAATGCTTATAAAACCCACCATGGGTCAGGCCCGCTTTCGACATCAAGGGCACGACGCCGGTCGAGGCAATGCCGTTGAGCCGGAATTCCTCAGAGGCAACGCTGACAATATGCTGCCGCGTTTCCGCTGCTTCGATTTTTGATTTCCTCATGACCGTCCTCGTTCCTAGATGCTGCTGCGATGCTGCCGTGCCGTCGATAATTAGATTATATTCATAATCCAAATGAAGTCAAGGGAAAAATCAGACGAGATCACTACCCGGCGCAAATCGCTGCACATACTCTTTCGGGCTCACGCCTACCCGTCTGGCAAATGCTTTCCTTAGCACATCGACACTGCGGTAGCCGCATTTGCGGGCAATTTCCTCCAGCGACTGCCCGCCAAGCTCCAGCGCCCTGCTCACCGCCTCAAGACGCGCATCCTCGACATACCTGGCCGGCGTGGTCTTCAATTCCCTTTGAAAAATGCGTATCACCGTCCTGACGCTGGAGGCCATCCGGCCTGCCAGCATTTCGACAGTGAGGTCGGAATCCAGATGCTCGCTGATCCACAGGCGCAAAGCATCAAGGCTGGAGCTCGGCGTCTGCTGCGACTGCAGGGAAACGCTGAACTGCGCCTGGCCACCGGGCCGCCTCAGAAACAGGACGAGATTTTTTGCAATTTCCAGCGCTGCATCATCACCCAGGTCTTCCGCCACGAGCGAGAGCGCAAGGTCTATGCCGGAGGAGATTCCGGCGGAGGTATAAACCTTGCCATCCTTGACCCAGATCGGCGCCGGGTCCACCTGTACCAGCGGATACTTGTCTGCGAGCCGGCGCGCCACGCGCCAGTGAGTCGTTGCCTTTTTCCCATCCAGCAGACCGGCCCCCGCCAGCGCAAACGCCCCCACACAGATGGAACACACGCGCCTAGCCGTGCGTGCCCGCTTGGCTATCCATGCGATGGCCGACGGATCGAGATGATCTATGGCGGCAAAGCCCGTTGCCACGATCAGCGTGTCCATGGGCTTGTCTGATTGACGCTCCTGCTCCAGGGTCTTATGTCCATGCAGTCCTATGCCAGTTTCGCTCTCCAGGTAGAGACTTGGAGCGGCGCTCACCAGATCAAGCAGATACGGCTCAGGCTTTGTGCCGCTCAGTTGGTTGGCATAAGTGAATACCTCTGCCGGGCCGATGACATCCAGCGCGTCAACAGGCGGCAATCCCAGAATAACAATCCGCTTCCGTGCCTTCATCGCTTGCTCCTGTAGTGAAAATCCCATTTTGGCACAAATCATCTGAAAACAGTCATATATGCCAAATCGAAGCTGCATACAATTTGAACTCGTTACAAACTCATTGATGGAGCTCATGATGAGCACACCCGTAAGCATCGCCGGAATTATCGCCCCCGACTCGGAACTTACCCGCAAGGCCGCAACGCTGGTCGGGCAGGTCCACAACAAGCCCATGCAGTATCATTTGCACCGCTCATGGTGGTTTTCCGATTTCATCGGCAAGACGCGCGGCTTGAAATATGACCGCGAGGCTCTGTACCTTGCCTCGCTGCTGCACGACCTGGGGTTGACGGAGGAATACTCGGCGGATCAGCGCTTTGAAGTGGACGGCGCGGATGCCGCCAGCGAATTTCTGATAGCCAATGGTTATTCAAAAACAAAGGCAGAACTGGTCTGGGACGCAATCGCACTGCATTCCAGCGCGGGCATTGCCGACCGCAAAGCACCTGAAATTGCTCTATTGCACTTCGGCGCCCACGTCGATGTTTTTGGCCTGCGGCTGGATGAAATCACGCCGTCACTGGTGGACGACACGCTCGCGCTGTACCCGCGCATGGGGATGAAAAAAGCCTTCACTGCGGCAGTTGCTGAAGTGACACGCAAGAAACCTCATCACGCATTGGGAACAGGCCTGGTGGATATCGGGCGCCGCCATGTGCACGGCTTCGACTGCGCTAACGTCTGCGACCTGATCGAGGACGCGCCTTTCGAGAGCTGATCTGAGCTGATTTGAACTGAGCAGCAATGCTGGCGGAAATGTCGTGTACAAATTGCAACGTATTAATTGTTTCGTACGAAACAGAAAATTTTGAGAAATCAGGTAAATAAAGGAGCAAGGAATGAAACAATTTAGTGAATTTGAATTCAGGACACAGCCGTGGTTTGACCAGGAAAATTTTGAGGGGTTTAACTTTGCGATCCCGATGAAGACCATGGTGATCCATTGCTTCGATCCTCGCGCCGCCGATATCCCGCAGGCGATTGCAGCCCACTTCCCTGACGAGGTCTACCCTGGCGAAAACGTCCTGGATGAGGCGGGCAACCGTATCGGGCATACACGGACCCTGTTCGCCGTGTCCAATGCCGGCGGCCGCGCGTTCTCGGCGTTGCAGTCGGTGGCAACGATGGAATATCTGTTCAATGTACAGAATGTCATCGTGGTTCACCATTCCTTCTGCGGTGCGACCGGCTTCCGGCCCGATCAACTGGTGGAGCATTTCCACGACCACCATCATGCCGACATCTCTCCGCTTATCGAGAAGGATAGCCGCGCCATCCTGAATTTTGAAGATTCGGTGAAGCACGATGTCCAGCTTCTGCGCAATAGCCCTGCTGTGCCGAAACACGTCAAGCTATACGGCTTCTTCTACGAGATGAATAGCGGCAAGCTGACGGAGATCGTGCGCGACATTCCTGCATAGGCCGCGCTCCCTCGCCGGCGTCCGGCACTGGCGAGGGCAATTCAAATAGCGCTAGCAAGACCAAATCCGATAAAACCCGGAATACCGCTAAGGCAAAGTTTTTGGCTCCCCTATTGACCCATTCAATGCTCTCCCTGCGTGCATCTATCCGCGACTCTCCCAGGCCAGCACGCAAGTGTGGTCGCCGTAAATACCAGGATTGCCGATAGCCACAACACGGCGGTGAGGCTGTACTTCGAAATCAAAAAACCACCCATCGCAGGTCCTACCGACAACCCCATCTTGGAAATAAATGCGGTCCAAATCCCCAATGCTCCTGTCTTATCAATCGCAAAGCAAACCCCATAATGATAAGGTAGTGCTACAAACGTAAATAGCGCGGAAGCGCAGGTAGCAAGGGCAAATATCATCGGATCATGCCCTAAAGTCACCAATGCAATGCTGGCCGAAAAATTTCCAATGCCGGCAACGATTAGCGGTAAAGCACGTCCCGTTTTCCTTGGCAATAAGGTCGCTATCAAGGCGCCTGCGCCCGACAGCCAATTTCCGAAACCGATAACGGAACCGACAAATGGCCGCTTAAACGAGAAAAGATCCCCGATCTGAAACCCGAATCCCACAACCATGAAGCGCGAAGCCTGAAAAAGAAACAGGGAAAATAGGGCCAGGCCAAACAATAGCTTTGCATCAGTGGACAAGTCGCTTTTCTCGTTCTCTACCGGGTGGCGCATAACGCGTATCGACGAAAAATACTCTGCTTTCAACATCAGCAAAGCCAATGCCAGCAGTTCGAAGCCACTCATGATGATGAAGACTATCGCCAATCCGTCTGCCTGAATGATACGTGGAAGAAATTGAGCGCCGCCGCTCGCAAGCGCTAGTTGAATCGCCAGCGAGGCGCCCATGATCCGCTCAGGAGATTTTCTTTGGGAAAGTGCCGCGCCGCAAAAAGCCAGCAGCCCGCCACTAGCCAGGCCATGAAAACCCCGTAGCACATACAGGGCCTGCCAATGCGTCACGAAGATGCAACTCACATCCAGTAGTGCTATCGCCACGGTAAAAAAGGCACAGTTCTTGAAATTGACCAGCTTTCTGGCAAAGATGGCGGCCACCAGTGATCCAACGGCCGTACCCAGCAAATTGAGAGAACAAATGTCGCCGGCAGTCTGCAGCGAAAAGCTCAGTTTTTCATGCATCCCCAGGATGATGACATTCATAAAGTCGGCATACAGGATCGCCGACGACACCAGCATGGTCAATGCCACATCGACCCATATTTGCCGTTTGGATTCGGACCAGATTCCTGCAGCGGGCTTATCTAGGCTCAGCATTTTCGTCATTGATGCCTCCCGGAAACGAAATTCGTGTCTTTGGCTGGATTGCAGATCATATCGCACACATCTCACAACATGTCGCACATGTCGCAGATCTTCGCAGAAGTTTTCAGGTCGGACCAAGGACTAGCCTGACCGGAGGGGATATTGTGAACGCACTGGCCTTCCAGTTGCAATGTACCAAGGCCTGACCACGATCTTTCAATCAATCGAACGGGAGTACGACATGGAAACGAATAAATCTTCATCCGAAATCGCTGCATCTCGCCGCTCATTGCTGCGTGGCAGCGTAGGCGCACTTGCTGTTGCCGCAGTGAGCTTGCCAGGAATGAGCTTATCTGGAACTGCCAATGCGGCAGACTCGAAGTCAACCCACCACTCAGGAGAAACTAACATGGAAAGCGGATTTATCACACTGAAAGACGGCGTCCAGATCTTTTTCAAGGATTGGGGCCCCAAGGATGGCCAGGTGGTATTTTTCCACCACGGCTGGCCATTGACCTCGGACGACTGGGACAGCCAGATGATGTTTTTCCTTGCCAACGGCTACCGGGTCGTCGCCCATGACCGCCGCGGCCACGGCCGCTCCACCCAAACATCGACCGGCAACAACATGAATACCTATTGCGCCGACGTGGCCGAAGTTGTTGCGGCGCTGAAATTGAAAAACGCGATTCATGTCGGCCACTCGACCGGGGGCGGCGAAGTTACCCGCTATGTTGCGCGCTACGGCAAAGGGCTGGTCAAAAAAGCCGTCATTATTGGTGCCATACCTCCCGTCATGATCAAGTCCGACAAAAATCCTGATGGCGTGCCGAAGGAAGTATTTGACGGTATCCGCAACGGCACCGCATATAACCGATCCCAGTTCTACCAGGATATCACCATCCCATTCTACGGCTACAACCGGCCCGGAGCCAAAGTGCTGCAGGCAGTGAGAGATAACTGGTGGCGCCAGGGGATGATGGGCGGCATCAAGGCTGCCTATGATTGCGTCGAAGTGTTCTCGGAAACCGACTTCACGGAAGATCTGAAGATGATTGATGTTCCTGTGCTGGTCATGCACGGCGAGGACGATCAGATCGCTCCATTCCAGGTCACCGGCAATAAATCGTGGAAACTGCTCAAGCATGGCCAATTGAAATCCTATCCCGGCTTCCCGCATGGAATGCCGACTACGCATGCCGAAGTCATCAATGCCGACTTGCTCGCGTTTTTTAAAGCCTAGCTTTGATTGATGGTGCGGCTTGCGCCGTGCATGGAGAACGCCGTGCCGCATTGGCGTCTCCATGCGGCGTCTCCACGATAGGCAGCCTGGCACATTGCAGCATTGCTGTAGCCGCGTTTGCCGCAATCCGGGCCGCCCTATGTTTTCGGGATCGGCAAGCAGCCGATACCCCGCTCATCAACGCCAAGGAGCGCGCGCCATGAACTACGTTACCACTAAGGATGGTACGAGAATATTTTATAAGGATAGGGGCACAGGCATGCCTGTCGTGTTCTCGCATGGCTGGCCGCTGGACGCCGATGCATGGGATGCGCAGATGCTGTACTTGCTTCACAGGGGTTATCGTGTTGTTGCACATGACAGGCGTGGCCATGGCCGGTCGGATTTACCTGCCACAGGCCATGACATGGATACCTACGCGGATGACCTGGCCGCTCTGTTGGAAGAACTGAACTTGAAAGACGTTATGCTCGTTGGACATTCAACCGGCGGAGGCGAAGTCGCAAGGTATATTGGCCGCCACGGTACAAAACGGGTGTCAAAAGTTGCCCTGATCAGTGCTATCCCGCCGCTGATGCTGAAAACTGCCGGCAACCCCGGCGGCCTTCCTGTATCGGTGTTCGACGAAATTCGCCACAGCACGATGTATGACCGGTCGCAGTTCTTCAAAGAATTGGCGTTGCGCTTTTATGGCTACAACCGGCCGGGTGCGGACATCAAGCAGGGCGTGATTGATTCATTCTGGGGCATAGGCATGCTGGGAGACATCCATGCCGAATATGAATGCATCAAAGCGTTTTCTGAAACCGACCTCACCGAAGATTTGAAGCGATTCAATGTGCCGTCGCTGCTCATCCACGGCGATGACGATCAAATCGTTCCCATCGCGCAGTCTGCCCTGCTTGCGGCCAAGCTGGTCAAGAATTCGACACTCAAGATTTATCCGGGGGCGCCGCACGGACTTTGCACCACGTTGGCAGAGGCAGTAAACGCAGACCTGCTGGCGTTTTTAGCCGATTAATTTTTCGTTGAAAGACCATGCACTACCGCATTGTCATTTACTCTTTTTAAAGGAATTGCAATGGAAACCGATCTCAAAATCCACACTCCGGACGGCAGCTTCTCAACCTATGTAGCCTATCCGAAATCGCTGCCGGCACCGGCAGTCATTATTCTTCAGGAAATTTTTGGCGTGAATCCGGATATGCGCCAGACCGCGGACGAGTTGGCAGCGGAAGGCTTCATCGCGATTTGCCCTGATCTCTTCTGGCGCCAGATTCCGGAGGTGCAGTTGTCCGATAAGACCGACTGGGAGACAGGCCTGAAGCTATATCAGGCCTATGACCTGACCGAAGGTGTCGCCGACATCGTATCGACCATGCACGCTGCGCGCGCCATGAAAAACGGCACCGGCAAAGTTGGCGTGATGGGCTTCTGCCTGGGTGGGCTGATGACTTACCTGACCGGGGCACGCGCCGGTTTCGATGCCGGCGTCTGGTATTACGGCGGCCGGACCGAGGAATTCTTGTCGGAGGCAGGCAATTTGACCGATCCCTTGTTAATGCACGTCGGCTCGGAAGATGAATACATTTCAAAAACAGCACAGAGCGCGATCAAGGAGGCGGTAAAAGACAACTCCAAGGTTGAAATGCATATCTATGAAGGATGCTCGCATGCGTTCGCAAGACATCGCGGAACCAAATTTGACGAAGACGCCGCCAAAATTGCCAATGCGCGCACGGCGGAATTTTTCAAGCAGCATTTGAAAAAATAGTTAGGGCAATCGCCAAAAGCGGGCGTGAATTGCAGCAAGAGGTTGATTAAAACCTCTTACTTGCAGACCTGCCCGCAGACTTTCCCTATGTACCGCGCCGAAGACCTTTGCCATCCGCAAAAATCGGTTCGCTTCAGCACCGGTTCAATTTGGCCCATTAAGAACAATAAGGACAAGATTCCCACCCGGTAAGAACGTCGTCGAAGGAGAAAATCATGAACCCATTCTGGAATCAACTCTACGGATTAATTGCCGGCGGTTTCGTCGGCGGCTTGGCCGGGTTCGTGACAAACAGGATACAGGGGCGCTTTCAAATGGGATCGGCTAGATCCTCCGTTGCAAGGGCATTGAGGGCTGAAATTGGCGCGCTCAGTGGCCGCATCGAAAAAGAGTACCTGGTAAGGCTAAACATAGAGATTGAGGTTTTGAAGCAACAACGCAGCTACCCCAGCCATCCGTTTCGCGGCCTCAGGGAACATGCCCAAATATTTCATGCACTGGGACCTGCCATTGGAAATTTGCCAACTGCCCTCGCCAAAGACGTTGTGTGCTGGTACATCAGTTTATCGATCTATCAGGAGCGATCCAACGAACTGCATGAATTATCGATTACCAATAGCCCAGACTTCATTGATTATGCGATCGAAGTAAGCGAGCTTCAGCACGCGTCATTTGCTCAACTGGTTGAGATGGCCTGCCCCTTGATTCAAAAGCTGTCCAGGTATTAGAGCCTGGACGGAGTGCAATTTCGCATTGCAGCCAGCCAATGCCAATTTAATATCATTATGCTCACGGCAAAATGCTGCCGTCGAACTGTGGCTTTTCCATTGAATAAACTGCGCAACGCTTCGACAATTTAATATTACTTAAGCTATGCTTTTGATTGGTAAGGAAAAGACCAAACTGACACCAAGAGGCTGGGCAGCGAAATCGCTCCATAAGGGGATGCAAATTGCAATCAGAAGCGCAAAAAGTGATCGACTCGAACATGCAGGCGCCTTGCGTATCCCTCTCCTCTCCCGCGGAAACACCATCCCCCTACCAAAACGATGAGCTCATTTTTGGCGATTGCTCCGTTGCACGGGCACGCCGTCGCCTGGCACGGCATGACCGGCCTGTCGAAGTGGGAGACCGGGCATTCGATCTCTTGATAGCGCTGATGGACGCACAAGGCAAGGTGCTCACCAAAGATCAAATCATGGAACAGGTATGGCCTGGCCGTATCGTTGAGGAAAATACCCTGGAGGGGCAAATCTCTTTATTGCGCCGGGCTCTGGGGGAAGACAGGGTCGCGATCCGAACGATAGCAGGCCGGGGATACCAATTTGTTGGTGAGCTGCGAAGGAAACCGGCGCAGCCTGAACAAGCATCGATTCAGGCATCGATGCGGCCGGCCGAGCCTGCACTACCTGCACCTCACGCTGCGGTTGCGAACCTGCCTGCGAGCGTATCAAAACTGATCGGGCGGGAAGTCGCCTTGGGCGAAATCGCCGAACTGGCCTTACTCAATAGACTCATTACCTTGGTCGGCACAGGAGGCATCGGCAAAACACGTCTCGCCATTGAGTCTGCACGCCGTATAGCCGAGCGATTCCCGGATGGCGTCTTTCTGGTGGAGCTAGGCTCGGTCAAGTCACCGGAGTTTGTGCCGGTTGCGGTAGCCCTTGCCTTGGGACTGGCTCCGGGGGATGGAACAGCCTCCCTGGACCGTATCGTATCGGCCATGCACGCCAGGAAGCTGCTCCTGGTCATTGACAATTGCGAGCATTTGATCGATGCGGTGGCCGAACTGGTGGACCGTTTATTGCGCTCAGCACCGTTGGCATCGGTCAT
Organism: Parundibacterium terreum; assembly: GCF_014636315.1. GTDB lineage: Bacteria > Pseudomonadota > Gammaproteobacteria > Burkholderiales > Burkholderiaceae_D > Undibacterium > Undibacterium terreum. The sequence goes on from NZ_BMED01000001.1 coordinate 1,253,530, forward strand.
CGCCACGAGCAGGGAGGCCTTGAGAGCCGATGGAGAATATGTATACCGGGTAGCATCGCTGGAAATCCCGCACGACGACAATGCGGATCCGGGCAAGCTGATGCAATATGGCGCGCTACAGATGTTTGAAGCACGTTTGGGTGCTTATAAATCGGAGAAAGCCCCGCTGCAGGCCGCTGTGCTAAAGATACGCATTTGCCGACGCCTGGATGGCATTCCGCTCGCACTCGAATTAGCGGCCGCGCGTGTGCCGGTTCTTGGCTTGCAAGGCGTGGCAGACCGCTTGCTGGATCGCTTTCAACTGTTGACGAATGGCGCCAGAACCGCCCTGCCGCGCCAGCAAACCCTACGCGCCACCCTAGACTGGAGCTACGACCTCCTGCCCCCCGCTGAGCGCACGGTGCTTGGAAGGCTGAGCGTATTTGCCAATGGGTTTTCCATTGAAGATGCGCAAGCGGTCGCAGCCAGTCAAGAGATCAATCCAGATTCGGTATTTGACTGCGTGGCGAACCTTGTCAGCAAGTCGCTCATTTCCCCGGATCTGAATGAGGGCTCCACGCAATTTCGGCTGCTGGAAACTACGCGTGTCTACGCTAGGGAAAAACTCATTGCGGAAGGCGGCCTGAACGAAGCCTCGCTGCGCCATGCGGCCTATTTCCAACGCATATTTGTAAGCTGTGAAGAAAGTGCCAGCGAAGGGATGACCGCTGAATGCCGCACCCGCTATTCCCATCATCTTGAAGACTTTCGGGCCGCTGTTACCTGGGCCTTGAGTGACGGCAGCAATGTCGATGTCGGGGTAAATCTGACGGTATCCTGGTTGCCTCTGGCTTTGCAATTGGGCCTGCTGGAAGAGTGCCTGGCCCGGGTCGATACCGCGCTGTCATGGATTGATCCGGTGGGCGCCAGCATTGACGAACGACGGATGAAGCTGTATGCCGCGCGCGGCGCAGCTCTGCTGTACCGCACAGGTGGGGAGCAGACAGGCGTCGCTTTCAAATTGGCATTAGACATTGCCGACAGGATAGGCAACCTCGAATACCAGAAGCGTGGAGTGTGGGGTTATTGGTGCTATTCGTATCTGAATGGCCAGTACGGCACAGCCTTGGAGCTTGCGCATCGTTTTCTGGAGCTTTCTTCGGCCGACTCGCATCAGTGGGACCATTTAGTGGGCCAACGCATTTTGGGAATTACCCATTTATGCCTTGGCAATCTCGCCAAATCCCGAGCTTCGCTGGAAAGCATGCTGGCCGGCCATCCCAAAAACGCAAGCATAGAGCATAGAATTCGATTCCTCTATGATGAAAAAATGCTTGCACATGCTTCTCTCGCGCAAACTCTATGGCTCTCCGGCTTTCCAGACCAGGCGATGAAAGTCGCCATGGATGCGCAAGATGAGGCAATTGAACTGGATCACCTGCCGTCACTTTGCTTCGCATTAAGCGAAGCAGTATGCGTCATCTCCCTGTTGAACGGAGACAATGAGGCGCTGGCAAGAGCCAATACCGCGCTGACCTCTGCCACCCGCCAGCATGGCGTATCCACCTGGAAAGCGCGCGCGCGCATGTGGGCCGCGCTTGAATCTTTGCAACAAGGAAATTTGGATGCCTACGATTACATCATACTGCCTGCACTTTCCGAAATCGGCGATGCGCAGTTTTTTATTTCACTGTGCCCTTTTCTGAGTGGCACCAGTATCGCCCTGGGCAAGCATGGCCGCATCGCTGACGGATTGAGCTTGATACGGCCGGCAATCGCCCGTGCCCAAGTCAATGGCGATGCAACATCCCTGGTTGAACTTTGCCGTGCGAATGCCGTGCTGTTATTAATGCAAGGCGGCTTGGAAGCGGAAAAGTGTGCCGAGGAACAATTGATGGCTGCGCTATCAAGCGCCAGCGAACAGCACTTTCTGGGTTGGGAACTTCGGTGTGCGGTTTCGCTGGCTGGGGTATGGAAGCGGCAAGGAAAATTAAACTCATCCAACCCGACACTAAAAGCTGTGGTCGGCAAATTTACCGAAGGCTATACGACCGCCGATTTGATCGCTGCAGCCGATTTGTTGAAAGCATAGGTCTCACTCTTAAGATAACGAAAGGTTTCTGATAAGCGCCACGCTCCCTGCTACCGCGCGATATCCCCCATTTCCACCAGATCTTCCAGCGCACCATTCACATACAGTCATTGTTTTGATGCATCTTCCCGCACCGCCGAGAAAAATCTATGTAGCGCCAGTCGGCCAACCTTGCGCCTTTCAGATCATCGCTTACCAGCTTCATGTTGTGAGGCAGAATAAAGTATATAGCCGAATACGGCCTTCCTCACTCTGGCGACCAGCGCCGGCTCATTTGTCTCTCCGCGCTGGCCCGCCGCATCCACCAGCGCCTTGACGATGGAAGCCAGATCGCGGGAAGTTGTTGCCAGGTCCTTGCGCGCCACCATACCCGTACCCGCCAGGCAGCGCTCAAATTTCTTTGCTATCTCGCGCCCCATGCGCACGTAGTCTTCGCTCATCGGCAGGCGAATTTCCTCCACATCCAGCAAACGCGCCAGGCCGGGCCGCCTGAACTGGTGTTTGACAGCGGCGCGGATCAGCAGCTCCAGCCCTGCATGCGGGTCATTGGTGATTTCAATTGAATTGACATCCTCCAGCAATTGCTCTGCCTCTCTATTGATCAGCGCGCGGGTAATCGCATCCTTGCTTGGAAAATACTGATACAGCGAGCCTATGCTCACGCCGGCCAGCGCAGCAACGGCGTTGGTGGTGTAGGCAGCGAGCCCTTCCGTCTCAAGAATGCGAGCTGCCGCCTCCAGAATTGCGGCAACCGTGGCGACCGCGCGCCCCTGGCCCGGCGTTTTACGGGGCGTAAGCGATGGATCTTCAGTTTTTTTTGAGGCCATTGGAAAGCGAGTATTCAATGTGAGCTAAAGCTCATATTATGACATCCAGCTTCTTAATGAAAGAAAAATCAAAGGAAAAAATGATGACAACGAATACTCAGCAAACTCAGCAAAACATGAATGAAGAAGGCATATTACTGGCACAAGTCGTACAGATCATCCAGTCTGCCGGCCAGCGCCTGAAGGAACGCTACTCTGCCGGCGCCCGCCCGCGCAATGCGGAAAATCTGGTCGCAGCGCTGGACGCCAATGATGCCGCTTCGCTCGACATCCTACGCGACGCGCTTTCAGCGGCCCGGCCGGGTGCGCAGTGGGCGGAAGATGAGGTGGAAGGCGGCATGTTGCCCGCCGGAGAATGGTGGATAGTCGATCCGGTCGAAGGCAATATCAACCACATTCACGGGATGGAGGATTGGAGCGTGACCGCAACCCTGGTACGCGACAATATCCCAGTGTTGACGGCCATTTACCTGCCTCTGAGCGGGCAGACCTACACAGCGATACGCGGGCACGGTGCATGGCTGAACGGCTCCCGCCTGCATGCCTCGGTTAAAACCGCATTAAATACCGCGCTGGTAGCAACAGGCCAGGCAAAACCAGGCGAAGGTAAGGAGACTTACCGCCGCATAGGCCAATCCGTGACTGCCATGCTGGAGGCAGCGCTCGTCGTACGCGTCTCGGTACCGGCCACTTCGCAACTTCTGCATGTCGCTGCCGGCAGCATGGACGCGTTCTGGCAGTTCAGCAACGTCCGTTCCGGGCTGGTGGCCGGTGCCTTGCTGGCAGCGGAAGCCGGCGCAATCGTCACGGATACGCATGGACGGCCATGGACACTGGCCAGCGATAATTTCCTGGCGAGCGCCCCTGCCGTGCATGCAGACGCGGTCGCAGTCTTGTGCACCATCGTTTAAAAAAACCTTCCCATAAAATTCATACAGAAAGTTCACTATGTCCCGATATGCAGTCATTGGCGCCAGCAGTGGCACCGGATTAGCGCTGGTGCGGCATCTGGAAAGCCAACAGCTTGCCGTACGCGCGATATCCCGCCATCCACCGCAGAAGAGCGAATTCATCGAACCCTATGCCGCCGATATTACCGATGCCAAGGCAATCTCAGCGGCGCTGGACGGCCAGTTTGATGCGGTTTTTTTTACAGTCGATATCCACGGCCTGTTCAACTCGCGGGAAAGCATACGCGCCGTGATGTACCAGGGCTGCGTGAATGCGATACAGGCTTGCGAAAGTGCCGCAACCAAATTTGGCTCTGCACCAAAATTCATCCTGCTCTCCGTCATTGGCGCCAACCAGCCGTCCTGGGTCTGGCATTTACTCAATGCAGCCAAGCGCGGCATGCAAAAAAATATTCTCGACCGCGAGCAGGCACTGCAGAACAGCAGCCTGCCCTATATCATCTGCCGGGCGCCAAAATTAAGCGATACAGCGGCCAGCCAGACGGCTATCGCCGCCACTCCCCCGCAGCACAAACTGGACATGGCGATGGGTATCGCACGTATAGACCTGGCACGCACGCTGCTTCTTGCTGCCGGCCATGCTCCCGGACATTCTAGCTGGGACGTATACGCCGATGCGGCAGGCCCGGTGCCCAATTGGCTGCGAACCGCATGATGAATGCACTGCCCCATCGTGATACCCGGCAACCGCAATTTTGTCCTATCCGGCAAGGCTATTTTTTCGCACAATAAGGCTCCCATCATCACGGAGCCCCTCTTGTCCAAGCATCAACTCACTCAAATCGCCGCCGGCTTGCCGGCATCCTGGGCTTCGCAACTGGTAGGCACGGCCGGGCCTGCACGCATCAAGGTCGTACGCATGGATGCGCAAGCCTATCATGAAGAAACCCATGCGCAGGATGAGGCTTTACTGGTGCTGGACGGGCAGATGCTGCTGAGTGTTTCTGGCCAGGAGATCAGGGTCGGCGCAGGTGAGCTTTACATCGTCCAGGCAGGCACCCCACATGCGGTACTGGCAGGCAGCAGCGGCACGCTGGTGATTATTGATACGGCGGCCACCGCAGTAGCATCGTGTTAGTCTTGCTGCGCCAAATCTGTATGCTCGTTTGCGGCAGGCTCGGAGGCCGTTAAGCCAGAGCGATATTCCCTGGGCGGGAGTCCCATTACCCGCTTGAATGCATTGCTGAAGGCGCTTTCAGATTCGTAGCCGAACGATAGCCCTATGGAAGAGACAGATGCCTTGCTGTTTGCAAGACTCTGGCCCGCCAGCCGCATGCGCCAGCGCAGCAGGTAATCCAGCGGGCTCGTCCCGACCAGATTTTTAAAGCGTAATGCGAACGCAGAGCGCGACATGCCCACCGAACTGGCCAGTTCTGCCAGGGTCCAGCGCTGGGTAGGCGCTCCATGCATCAAGCCAAGTGCGGCGCCTATTTTTGCGTCGGCCAGCGCTGCCATCCAGCCGGATAAAGCACGGGTATCGCTGGCCAGGTAGGCACGCAGTGTTTGCACCAGCATGATATGGGCCAGATGCTCCGCCATCGTGGAGGTGCCGATTGCATCTCCCAACTGCTCGGCGGCCAGGCGCTTCAGCACCCACAGCAGTACATCGGCCTGGTCGGAGCCCGCAGGAATATGGATCAGCGGCGGCAGGCTATCCAGGAAAAAAGCCGCGTTTGCGGCATCCAGGCTGAATTTGCCGCCTATCAGCAAGGTGTCGGGATTATCGCCATATTGCACCGCCCGGTTAACGACACGCGCATACAGTTCACGCGCATCCACCACAGGCAATGCCAGATCGCTAGCCAGTTTATACGGGCGGCCATCGGTCAACAGATAACAATCGCCGGCCCGCAACTGCACCGGCTGCCCACTTCCCTCCATCGCCAGCCAGCAACTTCCTTCTGCCAGCGTATTGAACTTGAGTCCTTTATAACCGGGGAATTGCAGACACCATTCTCCACCCACGGCGAGGCGTGCAGAGAGCACACCGCGCGCATTCAATAAAGACAATACATCCGATAAGGGATCCATAGATAGATTTTTGGACGATCCAGCAAAATTTAAAGATTATTCTGCATGGATTATCCAGGCAACGGCGAATATGATCAAGCACCGACTGACGAAGCCGCTCAGCAAGCAGCGAACGGCGCAGCCATGATTTCTTCTTATAGGAGCCACGATGAACACCGCACAAAACAGCACTCAAAATAGCCAGCAGTCCCAGATAAACTCAGGCTTTGGCAAGCACACCAGCGCGCAACAGGCACTGGGCGGCGTCGATCTGAGCGGCAAGATTGCGATCGTGACCGGCGGCCACTCCGGACTGGGCCTGGAAACCACCCGCGCGCTGGCCGAGGCCGGTGCCCACGTGATCGTCGCCTCGCGCTCGCCGGACAAGGCGCGGGCGGCGCTGGCTGGTATCCCACGCGTGGAACAGGGCGTGCTCGATCTGCTCGACCCTACCTCCATCACCCGGTTTGCACAGAACTTTGTCGCTTCCGGCCGGCCTTTGCACATCCTGGTCAACAATGCGGGGATCATGGCTCTGCCGCTGCAACACGACAGCCGCGGTTATGAACTCCATTTCGCGGCAAATCATCTTGGCCATTTTCAGCTGACGGCGGGATTGTTGCCGGCCTTGCGCAGCGCGGGCAATGCCGGCGGCGCCCGCGTGGTTTCCGTATCCTCGCGTGGACATCACTTTAGCGGCGTGTCGCTTGAAGATACGCATTTCCAGCACCGGGAATATGACAAATGGAAAGCCTACGGCCAATCAAAGACCGCCAATATCCTGTTTGCGCTGGAACTGGACAAGCGCGGTGCACGCCACGGCATACGCGCGTTCTCTCTCCATCCTGGCCGCATTTTGGATACCGACCTGAAGCGCTATCTGAGCGATGAAGACTTGCGGACCATGGGCGTGCTGGACGAAGAAGGCCAGCTCATCAATGCAGAAAGGTACAAGACCCCCAACCAGGGCGCAGCCACCAGCGTATGGTGCGCAGCAAACCCGCAACTACAGGGTCTGGGCGGGGTGTATTGCGAAGACGCCGACATCGCGCATGCAGTAGCGGCAGATTCCAAGGAAGATTTCGGCGTGAAGCCATGGGCCATCGACCCCGGGTTTGCCGAGCGCCTGTGGTCCATCAGTGAACAGCAGACCGGCATCACCTTTACGCTCTAAGCCATCTGAGGTGCCCGGTTGCCCATCAGCGATCAACGGTAACGATATGCGCCTGTATCTTGCCTATCACCGGGCCGCGTCCGAACATCATTGCAATGGCCGCCTCGGCGGCGTCGGTCGCCTCTTCCAGCCTGTCTTTGCCGCGCGCCTCTATCTCGCCGCGCATGGGGGTACCCTGGCAAAGGGCAATGGCCGGAATGCGTGCAGATTCAGCCTGGCAGCGAACCGGCACCGTGGCAATACGTGGCGGCTCGGTGAAGCCGCCGGCCCTCAGGTCTTGCACAATTTGCGCAAAATCATGATAGCCGTGCGGCGTGCGCACCATGAAGCGCGGCGGGTCTTGCGGAAAAACCTCGGCCAGCGCCGTCGTCACCACGTGCGCAAATTCGTTTTCTTCTATGCGGTCCCACACGTTGAAGATGAAGATGCCGCCCGGGCGCAATACCCGCTTCGCTTCTGAAAAAGCCTTGGCCTTATCCGGGAAGAACATCACGCCGAACTGGCACACCACCGCATCAAAGCTCGCATCGTCAAAGGGCAATTGCATCGCATCGGCCTGGCGCCACTCAACTGCGCGCTGGGTGCCGATACTGCTGGCCATATCCAGCATGGCCTGGTTCAGATCAGTGGCGACAATCTCCACTTTCGCGGGCAAGGCCGATGCGAGTTTGCGCGTGACAACGCCGGTGCCTGCGGCAATTTCCAGCACGCTGGCAAGCGGCCGCGCAAGCAGCCGGCTCACCAGATCTGCTGCATACGGTTCAAAGATCAAGGGCACCAGATAATCTTGGTAGCACTTGGGAACGGAGCCGCTAAAGACTTTGTCGGTATCCGGATTGTTCATCATGTCTCCTCTTGCATCCAAGCGCCGTCAGTGATGCGTCTTGCCAATAATGGTGCACCAGAAAGTAAGCGCCTGATCTTACAAGCGGGAAAGCCCGCGTCCGATGCGGAAAGCACTCACGATTCAGTAATATTGCAGTGCAACCAAAGAGCACAAAACTTTTAAACGAGGAATGCCTGCTGAGAATTATAGGCCGCTCGCCGCAGTATCAGGCTGCGATCTGAAAAATCTCTGCCACCTTACTCCCCGTCATTATTTTTTCCTTAACCAGGACACATCATGCTGAAAGCTTTTGGCCGCTCATTGTGGAAAAGCATCGCGCGCGCCGCCAGGACACAGCAGCGCACGACGAAAAAACTGGCGACCGCGCTGCTGGCTTCTGCATCACCCGCAAAGCGCCCTGCCCGGAAGAAAGCTTCTGCCAAGAAAACATCTCCAGGAAAAGTCGCATCCAGCCGGGCCCAGCAGACCAAGTCCAAACCCAAGGCACAGGCCGGCCCTGCCCCGCTACCCGGAAAATGGCTGGCGTCTTATTACACGCAAGTACCGGATGCAGAACATTCAGGCACGAGGAGGCTTGCCTATTGGCTTTACATTCCACAACGTGAGCACACAGGCAAGCTGCCGCTGGTGGTAATGCTGCACGGCTGCGGCCAATCCGCCACGCAATTTGCGACAGGATCGCGAATGAACCAGGTGGCCGAGGAACAAGGCTTTGCGGTTTTATATCCGCAACAGTCCTTGCGCGGCCATGCAAACCGCTGCTGGCCCTGGTATGACAAACGGGTGCAGGAAGGCGGCGGCGAGACACTGCTGTTGAGTGGCCTGATAGACAAGGTGGTACAAAGCAACGGGCTTGATGAGACGCGCATCTACGCGGCGGGCCTGTCTGCAGGCGCCGGGATGGCGCATATCCTGGCGCTCGCCCTGCCTGACAAAATAGCTGCAGTGGGCCTGCATTCAGGACCTGTATTTGGCGCCGGGCATACTGCCGTGGGCGCCTACTCCGTCATGCAGCACGGCTCGGCCAAGGCCGCCGCAGGCGCGATCAAACTGCTACCCAATCCGCAAGCCAACATGCCGGCCATATTGCTGCAGGGCTTGGCCGACAAGATCGTACGCCCGATTAATCAGGCGCAACTGGCACAACAGTTCATCACGATGAACCGGCTCGATGCAGCACATGCGATGCCGTTACGCAGCATCGCCGCCGGGCGAACAAAAACCCATCCGCGCCACGCACATCAGATCCTGGATTACCGCATCGGGCGCAAAACCATGCTGCGGGTATGCGCGATCAGCGGGCTGGAACATGCATGGAGCGGTGGCGATTGTTCCGCAGCATTCAGTGCCTGTGAAGGTCCCGATGCAAGCAAGATGATGTGGGATTTTTTTAAGCAGCATAGAAAACCGGCGCTGCGTGCAGCTCAAAGACCGACGGTACAAGACGGTCTTGATAGTACTAGTCAACAAAACCGATAAAGACTTTGCCAATGCCCGCTCGTGAAAAAACCGGCACGATCATGAACCGTGCCGGCTTTTTTATCGCGAAGCGATCAGGACAGTGGATTACACGATTGTCAGAGTCACGTCGATATTGCCGCGTGTTGCATTGGAATAAGGGCAAACGATGTGAGCAGCGGCTACCAGTTTTTCTGCGGTAGCGCGGTCCATGCCTGGCAGGGATATTTTGAGTTCCACTTCGATACCAAAGCCGGTTGGGATCGGGCCGATGCCGACTGTACCATCAACGGTCACATCTGCTGGCACGGCAATCTTGTCGCGGCCGCCGACGAATTTCATTGCACCGAGGAAGCAAGCCGAATAACCGGCAGCAAACAATTGTTCTGGGTTGGTGCCTACTGCACCAGAGCCGCCCAGTTCTTTTGGCGTAGTCAGTTTGACGTCCAGTACATTGTCGGACGATACGGCACGGCCTTCACGACCACCAGTGGCTTTTGCGTTTGCGCGATACAGAACATTTTCGATAGACATGATAATTTCCTTTAAATGAATGAGTGATGAAGCAAATTAAGTATTACTTGAGTATTACTGAGCGGTGTGCCGGCGGTGTTGGCCGCCGGCGGCCCGCTTTAAAGCTTGAAAATTAACGCTTAAAGATTAACGATTCACTGCGGTCATGATCACATCCGCGACTTTCTGTGGCTGGGACACCATGACGGAGTGGCTGGCGCCTGGCACAACGGTAGTTACGGCTTGCAATTTTTTAGCGAAATCACGTTGCAGGCCTGGATCGATCATGCGGTCGTTGCCGGCAACGACGTAATAGTTAGGTTTGTTTTTCCAAGCAGCAAAAGTGATTTGTTCGCCAAAGGCTTTCGCAGGGAACAAGCCTTGGGTTGCAGCTAAGGCTTTTGCGGTTTTTGCTGGGATATCCTGCGCAAAGTTGGCGATATAGGATTCATCAGGCAGCGTCAGATCACCGTTTGCATCTGGTTTCAATGTAGGGATGCCTGGTGGCAAAGGATAGTCTTTACCTACTGTACCCAGGGCCTGGCCTTCTGAAGGAGCAAAGGCGGCAACATATACCAGTGCCTTGATCTTGTCGCTGACGCCGGCTTGTGTAATAACCGCACCACCCCATGAATGGCCTACCAGAACGACCTTGCCGGTTTGTGCATCGATCACGCGTTGTGCTGCGGCAACGTCATCTGCCAGTGAAGACAGTGGGTTTTGCACAGCAATCACTTTCACGCCCTTGGCTTGCAGCAGAGGGATAACGCCGCTCCAGCTAGAACCGTCGGCAAACGCGCCGTGTACCAGGACCACCGTAGTGTCATTCACTGGCGTGGTAGCAGCAGTTTGGGCAAATGCAGGAGCAATAGCGGCAGCAGACAAGATGACGGATGCCAGCAGAGTACGTTTGATAGACTTATTCATGATAATTCCTTCCAATGAGTGATTTTTAATTTCACGCTAATAATTAGCGCACTAACTTAATGTCTGGCATCTCGCTCGTTTGTGCTGTGCCATGAACACACTTTAGTACACTAATCGTTAGCGCGCAAGTTATTTTTCAAAATATTTTCAAAAAATTTTTCTGCGCCAGTAAAACGCTTAGAGGCTGTTGCGAAATTAGCCTGGCTCGGCGTCGCCGACGAAGACAGTGCTTTAGCCCCTTTGTCCCTATAGGGAAAGAGTATTGCCTTGTAGGGCAATACCGTTACGTAGGCGAGCAGCATGCTGCTCGAAACCCCTACTACACCGGCTAGGAGGGCGTAGCAGGGAATTCGTGCAACATGTTGCACGCCTGCGTAGCGACATTGGCTTATCAGCCAATGTGCGCCCTGCAAGGGCAACAACGCCAGGGTAATTTCACAATAGCCTCTTAGTTATCGAGGTTCTTGCTGAGCTTAGTCATGCCGCTCATCATCTGCTCAACATCTTCCATCGTAATGCCGGAAGCCTGGGCAATGCATTGGCTGACACGGACACCATCCGCGCGCAAGGCCTTGCCTGCTTCGGTCAGGGTTAGTACCCGGTTGCGTTCATCCTGGGGATCGCGGCTGCGTATGACGTAGCCCACCGCTTCCAGGCGCTTTACCAGCGGCGTGATGGAACCGGGATCTTGCTGCAGCCGTTCAGCCAGGTCTTTGATACCTATGCCCTCTTCTTCCCACAATACGACCATGACCAGGTATTGCGGATAAGTTAAGTTCAGCTTAGCCAGCATGGGCTTGTAGAGCTGGGTCATCTTCAGGGACGTGGAATACAGCTTGAAGCATAAATGCTGGTCAAGTCTGGGAGGGAGTGCGCGCGCGTTCATGGTAGTTATCCTTTCTAAAGCAAATAGATTAGCGCACTAATAGTTTAGACGCAAATTACGATGCTCTTTTATCAAATCCCAAGGTTTGCTCTTATCCCCTATCCGCCGTCCCCTCCCCCCCTACAGAAAAAACAGCCAATGCTAAAGGGCATGCTTCTCGTTGGTTCCTGATACATGTCAAGCTGTCAAAAAATGTAGTTGCCTAGTGGAAATTAAATCTATACATTGCAAATTATCATGAATTTTCATTTTGTCATGTATTCTCTGCGAGTTAAATGGACTGACTCAACTAACACAAGGAACCGTTGATGACGGGAATATTTTTATTACTCGTAATGGGCATTTGGTTTTTGCTGGCGCTAAGCTTTTCGTACAAAGTATCAGGATGGTTTTTTAACTATTGGAAAAGAGCGCTTGCTTGTTGCGTGATGTTTCTCGTCATGTTGCCCTTACCCTGGTCGACGAATTTTTTGCACAGGACCAGTTCAAAGCACTTTGCCAGGCGCATTCCCAACTAATTTTTGATCCGCAGACCGCGGCAGGGAGAACGATTTATTTGGAAAAAATTGGACGCCAGAGCATTGAAGGGACTTGGGTGCCGATGACTATCGAGACGTGGAGATTCCGCGATGTAAAAACACGAGAGCCAGTCGCCAGCTTCGAACTAATCTTTGCAAAAGCAGGTTTTTTGGGCCGTTCCCTCGGCCTTACGCAGAGCCCATCCCCGTTTTTATTCGATGCTTTCTGCGCCCCAGTAGGATATGGGGAATTGTTTATTACGTTTGACAAGATCGGAATAACCCGAACATCGCTTCCTAAACAATAGTGAGATTTGATTATGCCAACAGTACACGACACATATATTAATGCGTTACTTGCGGATGCAAGTTATGTGGCCGGTCTTCCCATTGGCGCATCGAGTACCGGTCTGGTTGAGGGGCTGCAATTCGCAGAATAGGACGAGAATGAAACAGATCGTCGGAGTACTAATTTTTACCGGCCTGGCATGGATGGCGGCATTACTACTCGGTGGAATTTTATGGTTACTGAAATTCCGTAAAACAGCCAGGTGGACAGCCGGGATCCTATTCTTTGCTCCATTTGTGCTGAGTATTGTTCTGTACGTACAAAATAAAGCCGAAGATAGAAAATTCACTGAAGACGTAGCCTATGTGAAGGAACTCTGCGCAAAGAATGGCGGAGACCACATCTACAAGACGGTAGACAACGTTGAAGGCATTTTTAGGATGAAGGAACGTCATCCTGACTATGACGACCAACTCCACGACCAATTTGGGATGATTGATCCCTACGGGGCGGCGCAAGAAGATCCAAATAACGCAGGTGAATTTCTAAGTGAGCAGCAAATTTCTTCAACTGCCGGATATGTATATATCGAAGCTCCACTATCGTACAAAGTTAACGGTCCGCCGTATAAGCGTTTCTATTTGAAACCTACTGGTCAAAAAATTGGGGAAAAGCATGCATATGCTCCGAATGCAGCTAACCCTGAACTGGAAATTGTGACTGAAGAGGTTTCAAAACGAGCAAGCCGATATGGGTATTTGATTGAAGACATTTCTACGCGTGAGATGCGCGAACGTTGGATCGGCGGTGGACGCATTAAAGTCATTGACTTGCAGACTAACGAATTACTTGCAGAAAGGGTTGGATACTTCAGAGCTATTGGGCCTGCGGCGCTATTGCATTGGTCCGGGGGCATCTGCGTATCAAAATCGAAGAATTTGTCCATACAACAGCAGGATTAAAGGATTTTTACATGCGGTTTTAAAACCAGTAGCTAGCCGCCCTACACCTTCATATTCTGATTTTTAAATCGCAGCTAGGATAATAATTATGGAAAATAATCAAATCCAAAAATTCGCACCAATGGTCGATATCCAGATGGCCGCTGAAGCGTTCTTAAATCATAGCGGCACCACACACCACGATTTGCGCGCATTCTTTAACAACAAGCTATTGATCATACCGGGCATGCAGGTGGTGTCGAAGATCAATCAGGGCAAGCGGACTGTGCTGGAGTATTTTTTTTCGCCGATGCAGAAGGCGGCGCGGGAACGGTAAAACTTATGAACACATGCTCGCTATTCGAATTCTCTTTTTGCGCGAAAAATTAGAAACTAAGGAAAAATCAAGAATGGTTCAGATAGTTCATATACTTTTTTTGGGGATAATTTCCTGGCTGGCCGCCCCAGTTTTAGGCATTATTTTATGGCTTTTTAAATTTCGCAAAACCGCTGCCGGAGTAGTGATGGCGCTCTTCATGGTTCCATTTATTTTGATGGGTGTGATGTACAACCAGATCTTAGATGAAAACCAAAAATTTAAAGAAGATGTCGCTTACGAGCAAGCCTTGTGTGCAAAATATGGTGGCGACAAAATCTATAAAACGGTAGAGAACGTTGAAGGGATTTTTCGGATAAACGAGCGGCACCCGGATTATGACAGTCAATTGCGTGATCAATTCGGAATGATTGATCCATATGGAAATGCTCAAGGTGATCCCAGCAGTGCCGGAGAGTTTTTAAATGATCAGCGCATCGCATCTAAACGCGGTTATATCTATGCTGAAACGCAAATCAAGTATGACAGTAAAGGTCCTCCCTACAAGCGTTTTTACCTGAAGCCTACTGGCAAGAAAATTGGTGACAAGTATCCAGGGGCTGAAAATCGTTTAAACCCTGAGTTGGAAATTGTGGAAGAACAAGTTGCACAGCTCGCTAGCCACTACGGTTATGTGATTGATGATTTATCGACACGGGAATTACGTGAGCGGTGGATTGGCGGTGGACGTATCAGAATTATTGATTTGAGAACAAACGAAGTTCTGGCTGAGCGCATAGGTTATTTTCGTGCTCCAGGAATGAGTGTTCCATTACATTGGGCCGCATCCGGATTATCAGTAACAGATCATTTTTGCCCGCAGGGCAGCAGCCTGAAGCAGTTTTTGCATTCAGTTTTAAAACCTGTCCAGGCCCAAATAACGCCGGCCTATTCCGACTTCTAATTTTCGGAACACCACTAATCAATCAGGGCAAGCGAACCGTGCTGGAGTACTTGCTGACGCCGGTGCAGAAGGCGACGCAGGAGGCGGCGCGGGAAAGATAAAAATGAAGAATGACGTGATGACCATACACAGTCTGAATCCACAAAATTCGATGGACTGTTTTAATTAAAACAAGGAACAGGTGATGACAGGAATATTTTTATTACTCGTAATGGGCATTTGGTTTTTGCTGGCGCTAAGCTTTTCGTACAAAGTATCAGGATGGTTTTTTAACTATTGGAAAAGAGCGCTTGTTTGTTGCGTGATGTTTCTCGTTATGCTGCCTTTACCCCTGGTCGACGAATTTTTTGCACAGTACCAGTTCAAAGCACTTTGCGACGCGCATTCTCAATTAATTTTTGATCCGCAGTCCTCCCCTGCGCAACAGTCAGTTACCTAGCTTGATAAGATTCTGGAGCACCAGTGGCGCCCCCAAACCAAGCAAGGCGCCGCCCTCATTGATTTTGCCGAGCTGGATAGGCGCAAAGCCCAGGTCGCTGACCAGATTGGCAATCCAGACGGCGGCCGTTTCATCATTGCCTGCGACAAACATGACGCGCCGTCCACTGGCCTCCGCTGGGTTGGCAGCGAGCAGTTTTGCCGGCAACTGGTTGAAGGTCTTGACCACCTTCGCACCGGAAAACGCTGCGGCTACCACATCTGAGGATGCCTGCCCTTTCAGCTCTTCCGGCGCAATACCATAGGTATTCATTGCATCCACGACGATTTTTCCCTCCCAACTGTGCAAAGCCTGCGCAACTGCTGCGTGCGCACGGAAAGGGACGGCAAGAATAATAACGTCCGCCTTGAATGCGTTTTGCAGGCTCATAGGGGTGACGGCTTCACCCAGCTCCTTGGCCAACGCGGTGATGGAGTCCGCTCCGCGCGTATTGGCTATGCCGACGGCAATACCGTTGCGTGCAAATTGGCGAGCGAGCGCGATACCGACATTGCCGGAACCGATAATGGAATAAGTCATGATGAAATCCCTCTAAAGATAAAGGTGTTTGGAATGATCAGGCAGTAATGGACGCGATCTGCTCTAAAGCTTGAGCTACGGCAGCTTCCTTCGCTCCCGGCCCAAAGGCGACTCCTTCTGCGCGCACAACAGTTGCATCGGCAATACCCAGGAACGCCAGCAGCCCGGTAAGGTAGCTTTCCTGATGTTCCAATGCCGCCGCCGGACTGCCGGCCGAATACACGCCGCCACGAGCAGACGCGATAAACACCTTCTTGTTTTTGAGTAAACCTTCAGGGCCAGTGGCCGTATAGTGGAAGGTCTTGCCGGCTACGGAAATGCGGTCTATCCATGCCTTCAATGGAGTGGGGACAGACAGGTTATACATAGGCACACCAATGACAAGGATGTCTGCCGCGAAGAGTTCATCCAGATAGGCGCCGCCCTTGACCAGGTCCGCACTGATGTAGGCATCATCACTGGCTACACCTTGAAACGCGGCCAGGTGCGTGCCTGAAAGGTGCAGGGCCGGATCAGCTGCCAGATCGCGATAAGTGATGTGAATATCAGGATGCAAGGCCTGTTGGCGCGCGACGATTTCAGAAGAAAGCTGGCGGCTCACTGAGGCTGCGCCAAGTATGCTGGAATCAAGGTGAAGAAGTTGCATGGTGGTTCTCCGAAAAAAAAGTACGCAAAAAATGAGGAAATGGAAGCGCTTACTGCTTGATGGCCTCGACCTGGATCTTCAGCGCGATCTGGTTGGGAATGCCATATTCCAGCCCCCAATTCATGCCCCACTGATCACGCAGAATGGTGGTTTCAAAATCACCACCGCAAACCTCACGTTTGAGCACAGGGTTGAGATAGCAGTTGAAGTTAGTGGCTTTCAACAAAACCGGGTTGGTCTTGCCAAGCAAACTCAGTTGGCCGGATACCTCAGTCAGCTTGTCGCCATTGAATCTGAATTTATCGGCAACAAATTTCGCGCTGGGAAATTTCGCAGCATTAAAAAAATTGTCACTTTGCAGATGCTGGTCAAACGCCGCTGTGCCTGTATTGATGGAAGCAGTATCCAGCGTCAGCTCCACCTTTCCGGTTTTGGATTCCATGTCAAGTTGGACGCTGCCGGCTTTCTTATCGAAGCGACCACGATTGGTGGATGTGCCGAAGTGAAGCACTTCAAAACTCACGAAGGTGTGTGTGGGATCAATCACATAAGTTGTGACGTCGGCGTGAGCGGCGCCGGCAAAGGTGGAGGCAGCAAGCGCCGCGGCAATAAAGATGGTACGCATAAAAACTCCTGCAGGGTAAAAGGCTGGTCAATGAAACTTGATCGCATCCCATGGGATACGGGAATGGGAAGAATTTTCCGGCGTTTCATCCCCGCTGAATAGATGATATATTGAGATGCAATCCATCTATATTTGAGATATAAGGAGTTCCCATGCTGGATGGCGTTTCGCTGGATCAACTCAGAACTTTTATTGCAGCAGTCGATGAAGGAAGTTTTTCGGCTGCCGCTCGTAAGCTCAATCGCGTGCAATCGGCTGTCAGCGGCTGGGTCAGCAGTCTTGAGGAGCAGATTGGGGTGATTCTGTTTGACCGAACGGGGAGGTTTCCAAAACTCACGCCCGAGGGCATCCTGCTGCTGGCAGATGCGCGAAACATCGTCTCGGGGGTGGATACCTTAAAGGCCCGCGCCAAGCTGATGGCAGCCGGGCTGGAAACGGAACTCTCGGTGGTGGTCGACGTGTTTTATCCGACCGCAGTGATCAGCAAAGTAGCCAAGGAATTTTCCAACCGCTTCCCACTGACTCCATTAAGGCTTTATGTGGAAGGGCTGGGTGCGGCTTACCAGCCTGTGCTGGATGGGCGCTGCAGTTTGGGCATATTAGTGGCGCTCCCTGTCACGTTCCCTTCACTGGTCAGCGAGCGACTTGGTGAGACAAGTCTGGTGATGGTGGCTGCATCAAACCATCCGCTCGCCAGATTCAAGCATCGCGTTCCTCGCCGTGAACTGGCTAAACATGTGCAGCTCGTTCTCACCGACCGATCAGAGTTATTGGCGGGGCGAGATTACGGCGTGCTGTCGCCCCTCACCTGGCGGCTGGGCGACCTCTCGACCAAATATGCTTTTCTGAAGGACTGTGTTGGATGGGGCAGCATGCCGCTGCACATGGTGGCGAGGGATATCGGGGAGGGCACATTGCGGGTACTGGACATCGACGACATGCCGCGTAGCGGCATGATGCTGACAGTGTCTGCCTACCATCCAGCCTCAGAACCACCGGGACCTGCTGGCCGATGGTTTATCGATCGGCTGAAAAACCTGGAGGCTGAAGCCCTCCCGGAGGAAACACAACGCTGACCCAGCTCTACCCGCCCTGCGCAAAATCCGGATAATCCGTCATGCCGCCATCAATGAAGACTGTGGTGCCTGTGATGTAGGACCCCGTATCCGACACCAGCACCGCCACCATATCGGCGATCTCCCTGGTTTGGCCCATCCTGGCCAGCGGTATCTTGTGTTGCAGGTCGTGCAGGCTGGCGGGGTTGCTCCATACCGCCTTGTTGATATCGGTCTGGATGGCGCCGGGCGCAACGGCCAGTACCCGCACGCCGAAGGGGGCGGCCTCTTGCGCCAGGGTCTTGGTCAGCATGGACAGGGCGGCCTTGCTGGAGGTGTAGGCGCTATAGCCGGTCCAGGCGATGGTTTCATGGACGGAGGTGATATTGACAATGACGCCGGATTTCTTTTTGGTCATGCCTAGCAGCGCCTGCTGCGCGCAGTAGAAAGCACCGAACAGATTGACTTCTATCACCTTCTTCCATTCAGCCGCATCGGCTTCCCAGCTCAATGCCGCCTTGCCGTCGGTACCGGCGCAGTTGACCAGGATATCTGCCTTAACCCAGCGGCTCTCCAGTTGCGCGAACATGGCGCTTACCTGCGCCTGGTCGGATACATCGGCCTGCACGGCGAAGGCGCTGCCGCCGGCGGAAGTAATGGCATCCACTGCCCTCGCCGCCTCGGCCGCATCGGCGCGATAGTTGATGCAGACTTTTGCGCCGCAGGCGGCCAGCGCCTGTGCAATAGCCAGGCCAATGCCGGAGCTGGCGCCTGTGACCAAGGCTACTTTGTTATCAAGCCTGATTTCCATGTTTTACCGCCTAGTCTATATGTTCCATCCATCCACCCTGAAAACCCGCGCGCTGCAAACCCAGCACAATATGCGGGCATTTGCGCATGAGGCTCCAGATCAGGTCGCGCTCATGGTTTTCTATCATGATGACGGTGGGGCCTTCATTGATGCCGAAGTGGTAAGGCGATACCCAGCCGACCTTATGTGTACTGACACACTTGAAGGTAGGCGAGAAGGAAGCCTTGAAACCATACGGGTTCACTTCACGCAAGCGCAGCTTGTAAAAATGTTCTATCGTCGGCAGCACGATCTCCGGCGCAAACGGCAGGCAGGCGGCTACCGCCCACGGGGCCAGCGTGCCGTCATCCGGGCCATAGGGCGCGCCGCGCGCGATGTAATCGTAAAAATTGCGCTCCACACCGTTGATCTTTTGCGATATGAAACCAGGTCCGTCGCTGGCGGTCACACCCCAGCAAAATTCGCCGTACTGCTCAAAGCGTAAGGGGTTCCGGATCGCATATTGCTGCTGCACCTGGGTGGCGCGGCGGCTGTTTTCGAAATAGTCGCAATCATGATCGCGCATGAAGGCGTCGCGTATGCCGCGAAAATCTATCCACAGGTGCGATAGCTGGTGAATGAACAAAGGACCGGCATACAGGTACTCTATGCCGTAGATTTCCTTCCACTCATAACTGTTCATCCAGGCGGCATAGTTTTCCGGCTGGATATGGTGGGTGGGCGAACCCAGCGCCAGCACATACATGATCAGCGCCTCGTCATAGCCTTCCCAATGCCAGGGCAGGAAGGCGCTCTCCGGTTTCCAGCCATGGCACATCACCTGCGCGCCGTTCATCATCCATTTCCAGTCCACGCGGCGGTATAACATGTCTGCCAGCTTGCGTATCTCTGCCTCCCCTTCCGTATCCTGCTGGAAGTAGGCCGCTGCCGTGAGCACGCCGGCGATCAGCAAGGCAGTATCAATGCTGGACAGTTCGCAGTTCCATGCGCGGGCGCCGCTTTCCATGTCGATGAAATGATAGTAGAAGCCCTTGTAGCCGGTGGCGGATGGCGAGGTGCTTTGCTCGCTGGCGGCAAAGAAACGCAAGGTGGTCAGCGTGCGTTTGACTGCATGCTGGCGCGACATGAAGCCGCGCTCCACGCCGATAGGGTAGACGGTGAGCGCCATGCCAACCGCAGCGATGCTGGCCGGCCAGTTGTCTGCCGTCTTGTCGCGGATCAGGCCGTTGGCTTCATTGACCTCATGCAGGAAATAATCAAACGAGTCTTTCTGCAGACTGGAGAGCAAGGGATGCGGCGGCGGAGGTGTCAGCTGGTTCAGAACTTGCGGATTCGGACTGTACGTCATGGTCTTGATGCTCCCATTCTATACGCAAAAAAGTGACGGACTGTGGTGCGGCCTGGAAGCTGAGCAGTGTTTGCTTGCCCTGCGTTTCAAAGCTGGCCTGCGTTTCCAGCAGCTCGGTGGATTGTTGCAGCTCCGTGATTTCGGCAGCGCTCAAATATTCAGGGCTGCCCATTTGCTGCCATAACAAGGCGGGATTGCAATTGTCGGCATTGATGGACTTGATGGTCACTGCTCTGGCCCGCTGGCCAGGCTGGTTGTGCAGGCAGAGCGCGATGTCTTCCGTTGCAATAGCATGCCGCGGCATGGCCTGGTTGATGCACAGCACATGCGTTTCTATGGCGTTATAGCTTTGCTCGCCCACCCATAGCATGACCGTGCCGTGGGTCTGTGCTATTGGATAATGGCGGTCGCCTAGTGCTGCCATCAGTTCAAAGGCTTTATAGATGGGTTTTTTGATGCCGTGCAGGTTCAGCAGGCCAAAGCCGCCATGGAAAGGCTGGCTGGGAAAATAATTTTCTTCAAAAATGTCGGAGAATGTCCAGTAGCTGTAGGCGTCTACAATATCGTCCACGCTCATCGCAATGCGCACTGCTAGCGCGGCGGCAAAAGAGGAATCATGCAGCGGATCGCGCGGGTTGGAGGTGATATTCCACTCGGTATACAGCAGGGGCAAAGCCTGGGCCCTATCCCTGGCGGCCAAAGCGCGTTCACGCATGACGTCCAGCGGCGCATGTTCCAGTTGCGTGAGGGTGTCGGCGCCGATTTCACCGAAGGCATCGGTAGGATAAAAATGCGTGCTGACGAAATCTACCGGCAGCTTGCGTTCGCGGCAAAATTGCATGAACTCATCCAGCCAGGCGTTTTGCGCGGTGGCCGGGCCGCCTACCCGCAAGGCGGCATCCACGCCCTTGATGGCATTGGCGCTGGCCTCGTACAGATCGAAATAGGCTTGCTGGCCGCCGGTCCAAAAGGCTGGCAGATTGGGCTCGTTCCACACTTCAAAATACCAGCGCGATACTTCTTCTACGCCGTAGCGCTGTACCCAGTGCGATACCAGCTTGTGGATCAGCGCGCTCCAGTCTGCCATATTGCGTGGCGGCGTGATATTGGCGCGGTAGTGAAACACGGTCTCGCCGCCGGAAGACAAGGCGGTTGGCATGAAGGACAGCTCTACAATGGGCCGCATGCCTATCGACAGCAGATAATCAAACACCTGGTCGGTATTGAAGAAGGAATACAGGAACTTGTTGTCCTGGCAGATCAGCGTGCCCATGTCGTCCGACAATATGCCGTGGAAGCGCACATACTCAAAACCCAGGTCTTCCCGCGCCTGGCGCAATTGCGCCTGCCAGTCTGCGCGCAAGGCGGTCGGCGCATGGCAACTACCCACGCACTGCCGCCAAGGCTGCCGCAATGGCACCGAAGGAAGATTAAGGTCGCATTCCAGTTGGATAGGCATAGAACAATGTCCGGCAGAATAATTTCTCGACTGTAGCACTGGCATCAGCGACAGAATGTACGCTACCGAACCGTGCCGCGGGCGGCCTGGCGTTATACATCTGACTACGGATAAAGGCCGAGGACTGGCAGATAAAGTTTATCGGCATGCGATGGTTTTTCTGGTGGCCGGCAATAGCCTAGCGTACAATCCTTCGCGATATGTGGCAAAAGAAGCAATCTCTATAAACCGCACCACCTTGAACTTTTCGCGACAATTTTTATGCGACCAGAAGTAGCAATCGCTGCTTCACTGTGGTTGGGAATGTGGCAAATGCAGACAGACATAGTAGCGTCATAAGCGCAATAAGCAGTGCACTAAGAAGCGCACTAAGAAGCGCAACAAGACCAACGAACAGGAGCGCTGCAAATTGAGCATGGCATCTTCCGATCTGGATTTTATGAATGGCGGCGGTGAGCTGGGAGAGCTCACGCGCCACCACCCCTGGCAACACACGCCGCTGGGTTTGCCGCAGACCTGGCCCGAGAGCCTGAAGACCACGCTGCGCCTGCTGTTAACCAGCAACCATCCGATGTTCATCTGGTGGGGCCAGGAACTGACCCAGTTTTACAATGACGCCTACCGCCAGACCATGGGTCCGGAACGCCACCCTAGCGCACTCGGCCAGCCGGGGCGCGATTGCTGGGGCGAGATCTGGGACATTATCGGCCCTCAGATAGAAGATGTAATGAACGGCAAAGGTGCGACCTGGCATGTGGACCAACTGGTTCCCGTCACCCGCCATGGCAAGCGAGAAAATGTCTGGTGGACTTATGGATATAGCCCTATCGCTGACGAGAACGGCATCCAAGGGGTGCTGGTGATCTGCAACGATGTGACCGCCGCCCATCAGTCCAGGGATGAATTGGAACAGCTTAACCGGCAATTGGCGGAACAGATACGCGAACGCGAAGAAGCGCAGACTGCTCTGAAAGTACTGGTCAGCACACTGGAAGAACGCGTCGTCACCCGCAGCCAGGAGGAGCAGCAGTTGCGCAGCATGTTTGAGCAAGCGCCCGCCTTTATCGCCTTCCTGAAGGGCCCTACACACATCTTTGAACTGGTCAACTCTGCCTACTACAAGCTGGTGGGACATCGTAACCTGATAGGCAGGCCGGTGCGGCAGGCGCTGCCGGATATAGAAGGCCAGGGATTTTATGAATTGCTGGATAGCGTTTATACGAGTGGACAAACCTTCGTTGGCAATTCCCTGCAGGTCGTGCTGCAGAAATCTGTCGATGCAGAGCCAGAAACGGCCTACGTCGATCTGGTGTACCAGCCGATCTTTTCTGAGGCAGGCGAGGTTATCGGTATTTTTGTACTGGGCAGCGATGTTTCAGCCAAAAAAACTGCCCAAGACCAGGTGGCGGTCTACCAGCAGCAACTGGAAAAAATGATTGCAGAAGGAGCTACCGCCCTGGAAGAAACCCAATCTGCATTGCGGCAGGCGACCAAGCTTGAAGCAATAGGCAAGCTGACGGGTGGGGTCGCGCATGATTTCAACAATATCCTGCAGGTCATCAGCGGCAACCTGCAACTGCTGACGGACAACGTCAGCGGAAATAAGGAGGCCGAAAAGCGCCTGTCGATTGCCGGCCAGGCAGTTGCCCGGGGCGCAAAGCTGTCTTCGCAGTTGCTGTCCTTCGCGCGGCGCCAGCCGCTGCAACCTGCGGTGCTGAACCTGGGACGCACCGTCAGCAAGATGGATGACATGCTGCGCCGTTCGCTGGGTGAAGAGGTGGAGATAGAAACCATCACTGCCGCCGGACTATGGAATACGCTGGCCGATCCCAACCAGCTGGAAAATGTGCTGCTCAACATCGCCATCAATGCGCGCGATGCGATGAAGGGTAAAGGCAAGCTGACCATAGAAATGGCAAACACCCTGCTGGACAGGCAATACACTGCCCGTTATGAAGACGTGACGCCCGGCGAATACGTGATGATTGCGGTCTCCGATACCGGCGCCGGCATGTCTGCCGAAATACAGGAGCGTGCCTTCGATCCTTTCTTCACGACCAAGGCAGAAGGCGAAGGCACCGGCCTGGGCCTCAGTATGGCCTATGGCTTTGCCAAGCAGAGCGCGGGACACATCAATATTTACAGCGAGGTAGGACATGGCACAACCGTACGCCTGTACCTGCCGCGTGTACTGGCCGAAGAAACGCAATTGCAAACGATATTGCCCGGCCCTGTCAGCGGTGGCACGGAAACCATTCTGGTGGTGGAAGACGACATTTCCGTGCAATCCACGGTGGTGGATATGCTGCGCGGGCTAGGCTACCAGGTATTGAAAGCCAGCGACGCACAAAGCGCGCTGACCATCCTAAAAAGCGGCATGCATATCGACCTGTTGTTTACCGATGTTGTGATGCCCGGCCCTTTGCGCAGCCCGGAGCTGGCCAGGCTCGCCAAATCGCATCTGCCGCGGCTGGAAATTCTGTTCACGTCCGGCTATGCGCAAAGCGCCATCGTGCATGGAGGCCGCCTGGATCACGGTGTGGAACTGCTCAGCAAACCCTATCACCGTGAGGACTTGGCGCGCAAGATCAGGCATATTCTGGCAAACCGCGAGCAGGCCGACCTGCTGGAAGCCGCCTCTAAAGAGCTGCAGCAGAAAAAAACTCAACTGCAGCAAACCCAGCAAGGAAACCATGCAGATAATCCCGGCATGACTTCCATCCTTCTGGTGGAAGATAATGAAGACCTGCGCAATACTGCCTGCGATTTTCTGGCAATGATGGGCTACCAGGTGCAAGGCGCTGCGAGCGCCGAGGCTGCGCTAACGCTGCTGGAGAGCGGCCGTTTCGATGTACTGCTGACGGACATTAAACTGCCCGGCCTTTCCGGCACGCAACTGGCAGAACAGGCCGCAGAAAAAATACCCGGCATACGCATCATCTTCGCATCCGGCTACGGAGAAAAACCGAAGTTGTCCTCCGGCAGGGAATGCACCTTGCTGACCAAGCCCTATGATCTGCAACAACTGCAGCATGCGCTGAAAGCCTAGAACTCATTTCCTGAATAGGAGTGAAATGCGTTTGTCTTGGAAGAGGCGCTGAACGGCCTCAGCCTATTACTCTTTGCCAGCTTTTTATCTTGCCAAGTCCGCTAAGCCATATCAGGTATGGCTTAGCGTTCTCGTATCGCGACTTTTGGAGCTACTGTTCAGGCAGCGCGGGCAGTGCCAAGCGCGCGACGCGAACGCAAGCCGAAGCCAAGCGCGCCCAAGCCCAGTAGCAGCAAAGGCAACGTACCTGGAAGCGGCACAGCATTCGAGGTCAGGAAAATTCCGTCTATCACAGTGCCGATGGGGGCGGAGCTGTTGCTGTAATTGAAGGTGATCGAATGCGCGGTGGTCGTGAATGAAAAGTTCGATAGCGAATCCGAAATCAGGTTAAAGCCAGTTAGCAAGGATCCATCAGTGAAGTCGAGCCCGGACAGCGTGAAGCTGCTACTGCCGGCAAATGTCCCACTCTGAGGTGTCGACGTAAATGTGAACCTGTCGCCATTCACTCCACCGTTCAAGTCATAGTGGAAATTTTGCAGAACAAGGTCATCGCCAGCGCCAACGGTAAAGCTCTGGGTATAGACGTTCGGGTTGAAAGTGATCGTCACGGTGTCGCCCGTCAGGACCGAAGCCGAAGCGCCAAAAGAAGCCAGGGCCATACAGGCCGCTACTATTAGTTTTTTCATGATGATTTCCCTTAATTTAAAAATATTATTTTTGAGTCCTACTATTTTTTTGAGTCCTGCTGCTTGCGTATCAGCAAATGCCATGCCAAGAAATATTTTTTCGCATAATCAATTGATTTATATGATTTAATTTCCTGGGTTCATTTCGACGCGTATCGTTCACGGTTTTAATGTAAAAAATATCGACGCATTTCCCTACGCTGTACGCTCCATAGATTTTGTCAATGCGGCAAGCCCAGCGAAGGCATTGATGAAAGAGTTGATGAATGAGTAAATGAACAATTTCCGGAAACGCTGATGTGATTGATGCGATATCAGGAAGCCATGAAATCTTGCCAAGTTCCGAGCGGTAATGAGAACTTCAATGGGTGTTTTTATTTTTTTACAACGTTGATGCATAACAAATTATTTGCATGCGCGACATGCCTTCGTATCTCGTCGTATATTACGGTTTCCCCTTTCACTTCCCGCACCAGGATGCCCGTAATGTTCTCAATGACAGACCGCCATACCGAATCAACCCGCTCCTCGGCCACGTCAGCGGCTGCACACTCCCTGCACCGTAGAGCTCATGGTTTTATGCTTCTTTGCGCCCTTGCCTACGGCACTTCGGCGCATGCTGCCGGCAACGCCATGGAGCCATCCAAACTGATCACCGACAGCATCACCGTGAGCGGCGCGGTGGACAACAAGCTCACGCTGAAGGTGGCGGATTTAAAAGCTTTTCCACCGCAGCAGATCAGCGAGGTGCAATTGCAGGGACGTTCCGGCGCCAATGTGGGCAAGCTGATCAATGTAAAGGGCGTGCGCCTGCGCGATATCCTGGAAAAAGCGGTGGTATCCACCAAGGACCACAATGATGTGAAAAAAACCGTCATCATTGCCGGTGCCAGCGACGGCTACAAGGTCGTGTATTCGTGGAGCGAAGTGTTCAACTCGGCACTGGGTGACGGCGTGATCGTCTATTTTGAAAAAGACGGCGCGCCGCTGGGCGATGACGAAGGCCGCATCGCAATGATTTCCGCCCAGGACTTGCGCACCGGCCCGCGGCATGTGAAATGGCTGCAATCGATAGAGGTTAAAAAAATCGCCGAATGACGGCAATGCTGCAGGACCGACGGCCCTTACCGGCAGCCCTGCACAGCACAATGAAGATTTACGCAGGCGTGCCGGGCTGCGCCAGCTCCAGCAGGGTCTCGCGGAATATCCCTACCAGCGGCCGCAGGTTCACTTTGTGCCAGGCGGCCCATAAAGGCGTGCGGTAGCTAAACCACGGCAATTCGCGCAGCACCACGCTGGCCGACGCGTGATGGCGCAAGCTTTCCTGCACCATCGTAATGCCCAGGTTGGCGGCCACCAGGCCAAGCGCCGTCAGCGGCTCGCTCGCTTCCATATGGATATCAGGCGTGAAGCCTGCGCGGGCGCAGGCCGCCACAAAATTGTCGTGTCCCAGTATGCCCTCCTGGTGTTTTACCGCTATCCATTCCTGCCCTGCCAAGTCGGCCGGAGCAAGTTTTGCCTTGGACGCCAGCGGGTGCGACTTGGGCAGCGCCAGCAACATGGGATCGCTCAGCACCTGCGCGCACTCCAGATCGGGATCATTGGACGATGGCGGCTCGCACAGCAAGGCAATATCCAGGCTGCGCTGGCGCAAACCCTCAAGCTGATCCGACGATTGCAGGCTATACAGCGCGACATGCACCTTGGGGCGCGTGGCGCGCAAGCTACGCAGTGCGTTCGGCAGCACGCCGGAATGCATGGCGTTTTCTATATAGCCTATGCACAGCCCTCCCTCGTCTCCCTTGCCCAGCCGGCGCGCCAGCGCCTCCAGCCGTTTGGCATGGGTCATGAAGGCTTGCGCCTCCGCCAGGAAAGTGCGGCCGTCGCGGGTGAGGCGTATGCGTTGCTGGCTGCGCTCAAACAGCGTCAGGCCCAGCTTTTCTTCCAGTTGCACGATCTGCCGGCTCAGCGGCGATTGCGAAATATGCAGGCGCTCGGATGCCCGGCCCACATGCTCTTCTTCGGCAACGGTAATGAAATAGTGAAGTTGGCGTATATCTAACATGATGAATCCAATCAGACCCAAAAGGACTTAAGGTAGCTAAATTATGTCTTGGACAGTCTAATGTCGTCAACCTATACTTTCCTCACCGCTTCACTGCAAGCAAAGAATCACAGTAGCCCACAGCAGCCATAGCGGGGATACAGGGCGGCCAATTTGGCCCCGACACAACACACTTATGAAGGAATGACAAATGAGCATCAAGAATAGACTGCAAGGCAAGTTAGGTTTTGGAACAGCGCCGCTGGGCAATATGTTCCGCAACATCCCTGAAGATGAAGCAATGGCAACGGTCGATGCAGCCTGGGACCACGGCATCCGTTACTTTGATACCGCCCCTTTCTACGGTGCGGGCTTGTCCGAGATCCGTCTGGGCCAGGCATTGGCAAAACGCAAACGCAGCGACTATGTGCTCAGCACCAAGGTTGGCCGCCTGATCCTGGATGAACTGGAAGATGCTTCCAGCCGCGACCTCGGCGAAAAAGGCGGCTTGTTTGAGTTTGGCCGCGCCAACAAGATCGTCAACGACTACAGCGCCGACGCCACGCTGCGTTCTATAGAAGACAGCTTGAAGCGCATGAAAACCGACCATATCGATATCGTCTGGGTACATGATGTGGCGCAGGATTTTTATGGCGACGAATGGCTGGCGCAATATGAAACTGCCCGTACCGGCGCCTTCCGCGCATTGACACGCCTGCGTGAAGAAGGTGTGATCAAGGCCTGGGGCCTGGGCGTGAATCGCGTGGAACCGCTGGAAATTACACTGGACCTGGCCGAAGCAAAACCGGATGCCTTCCTGCTGGCAGGCCGCTACACCCTGCTGGACCATGAGCGCGCGCTGCAAAGGCTGATGCCGGCCGCCGCCAAACAGAATGTGGATATCGTCGTCGGCGGCCCTTACAGTTCCGGCATCTTGGCAGGCGGCAGCCATTTTGAATATCAGAAGGCCTCGCCGGAGATCATTGCCAAGGTGGAGCAGATCAAGCAGATCGCGCAGCGCCACAAGATCAGCGTCAAGGCAGCAGCTTTGCAATTTGCCCTGGCCAATCCTGCGGTTGCCGCAGTAATACCGGGCGCCAGCCGGCCTGAGCGCCTCACGGAAGACCAGGCAGCATTGAATGAAACCATCCCGGCGGCGTTCTGGCAAGAGATGCGTGAGCAAAAACTGGTGGCGCACGATGCACCACTTCCTATTGATTCGGCCAACCGCTCAGGCAAGGAGTAAAGCGATGTCCAGCACCACAGCAAGCATAGAGATTGCAGCCACGCCGGACCAGGTGTGGCAATTGATAGGCGGTTTCGATTCACTACCGAACTGGCTGCCGTATATCCCGCGCAGCGAACTGAGCCACGGCGGA
The DNA here is from genome assembly GCF_014636315.1 of Parundibacterium terreum. Taxonomy (GTDB): domain Bacteria; phylum Pseudomonadota; class Gammaproteobacteria; order Burkholderiales; family Burkholderiaceae_D; genus Undibacterium; species Undibacterium terreum. The sequence continues at coordinate 1,282,362 of NZ_BMED01000001.1, forward strand.
CGCGTGCGCCGGCTGGAAACACCGGCAGGTGACGTCATCATAGAAAGGCTGCAATCCTTCAATGAAAAGGAGCGCTACTACAGCTATTCCATCATGCAGGCGCCCTTCCCCGCCAGCAACTACGTGTCCATGCTACGTGTACGCGAAGCCAATGATAACAAGGGGTCGCTGGTGGAATGGTCGGGCAGCTTCACGCCGGTGGGCGTCAGTGATGAAGAAGTCACGCAGCTTTTCCACGGCATTTATACCGATGGGCTGGATGCCTTGAAAAAGAATTTCACCAACTGATGTAATGAAGCCGTTGCAATATTTATGCAACGGCTTTTTTTTAAAACGCAGGGTGTTATTCATCCCCCTAGTTTCGCCAGGGAAAGAAGATGCAGCAGTAAAGCTCAAATGTAAAAATTGGCGAAACAGATTGCCTTCATCGCAGGCACTTCTATACTCAATAAGCTGAGCATCTTGCTAACAGATGCCTCACATAGAACACATCTATGGCTTAGCGCCATCAATAGTTCTTCCCGATTTTTGTTCGCAATCCATTTGCATTTGGGAGCACCAGATCATGGCAAGCAATTCCACACACACCATCGTCGCCGGCAGCGAGCGCAAGCCCATGCGCGGCGCGCATTCCCTGGGACCGGTCCAGCCCGATCAACAGGTAGAAATCACCATCAGGCTGAGGGATAAATCCGGTTCGCAAACAACCGGCACGCATGCGACATCGGCTGACACGCATCCCGCCGCACGCGGCTATATGACGCGCGAAGAATTTGCCGCCGCGCATGGGGCAAGTGCGAGTGACATTGCCGCCATTAAAGCTTTCGCGGAGCTGCATCAACTGGTATTGGTCGCAACCGACGCCGCACAGCGCAGCATGATCCTTTCCGGTACCGCTGCCGCAATGAACAAGGCTTTTGGCGTGACGCTGGAAGAATATGAACACCCAGATGGAACCTATCGCGGCCGCGTCGGGCATGTATCTGTGCCGGCTGATATTGCGGCCATTGTTGAAGGCGTCTTTGGCCTGGATGACCGCCCGCAGGCAACCACCAAGTTCAAGATCAAGCGCCTGGCTGATGCACCGGTAGCGCACGCCGCAGCCAATGGCTCATTTACGCCGCCGGAGCTGGCGAAACTGTATAACTTCCCTCCTGGCCTGGACGGCAAGGGCCAATGCATAGGCATTATTGAGCTGGGCGGCGGCACGCGTCCGGCGGATATCAAAACCTACTTCAGCAGCCTGGGCCTGGCGACACCGAATGTCAAAGTCATTTCCGTCGATCATGCCAAGAACCGCCCAACCACATCCGACAGTGCAGACGGCGAGGTCATGCTGGATATTGAAGTCGCCGGCGCGGTTGCACCCAAGGCGACTATCGCGGTGTATTTTGCGCCGAATACCGATCGCGGTTTTCTGGATGCAATTACCACTGCCGTACATGACAAGGTGAACAAGCCATCTGTCATCTCCATCAGTTGGGGCTCGGCGGAAGTGCATTGGACCGCGCAGGCAATGGCGTCCTTTGAACAAGCCTTTGCCGATGCGGCAGCGATGGGCGTGACCATCTGTGCCGCCGCAGGCGACAATGGCTCCACGGATGGCGAAACCGATGGCAGCCAGAATGTGGACTTTCCGGCATCCGCGCCGCATGCGTTGGGTTGCGGCGGCACCAAGCTGGTGGTGAGCGCCACAGGTGCACTCACCGAGACCGTGTGGAATGAGGCGGCGGACAGCGCCACCGGCGGCGGCTTCAGCACCCACTTCCCTGTTCCTTCTTATCAAACCGCGCTGGGCAAGGCATTGACGGGGCGCGGCGTACCGGACGTAGCGGGTGACGCCGATCCGACCAGCGGCTATGCGGTGCGCGTGGATGGTAAAAACCTGGTGATAGGCGGCACCAGCGCGGTCGCGCCTTTGTGGGCGGGGCTGATTGCGCTCTTCAACCAGAAACTGGGGCACCCGGTGGGATTCTTGAATCCCCTATTGTACGGTTCGCTAAAAGGCAAAGGCGTCACGCGGGATATTACCCAGGGAAATAACGGCGCGCAAAAAGCAGCGACAGGATGGGATGCCTGCACAGGATGGGGCACGCCGGACGGGCTAAAACTGCTGCAGGCACTCAGTAGCTGAAGGAGCAGCCCGGCATGACGAAGCGCATGCATGCATGCCATCTCATCGATGGCATGCATGGCCCAATCTACTATCAGCCGGCGAGCAGGCTACAGAAGCGCTCTATATCCACATTGCCACCGCTGACGAACACGCCCACGCGCTTGCCTTTCAATTGCTCCTTCATCTTTCTGGCGGCAGCAAAGCCGAGGCAGCCTGTGGGTTCTATCACCAGCTTCATGCGCGAAGCGGCAAAGCGCATCGCCTCCACCAGCTCGGCATCGCTGGCGGTGAGGATGTCATCCACGTGCCGGCGGATAAGCTCAAACGTGTAGTTGCCCAGATGCTGCGTCTGTGCACCATCGGCGATGGTTTTGGGTGTATCGATATGGACGATGGAACCGGAACGGAAGGATTGCTGGCCGTCATTGCCGGCTTCAGGCTCTACGCCATATAGCTTGCAGTTGGGCGAAAGCGCGCGGGTTGCCAGAGCGGAGCCGGACAACAGTCCGCCGCCGCCCAGCGGCACGAAGAAAGCATCCAGCTCGCCTACTTCTTCAAACAATTCCTTGGCTGCCGTACCCTGGCCGGCGATCACGTCCGGATGGTCATACGGTGGAATCAGTGTGTAGCCATGCTTCTCTGCCAGGTCGCGCCCTATCTGTTCACGGTCTTCGGTGTAGCGGTCATAGGTAATGACATTGCCGCCATACCCGCGGGTGGCGGCGATTTTTGCGGCAGGCGCGTCTTGCGGCATGACGATGGTGGCAGGCATGCCGAGCAGCCTGGCAGACAACGCGATGGCCTGCGCATGGTTACCGGAAGAGAATGCCACTACGCCCGCCTTGCGCTGCTCAGGCGTGAACTTGGACAGGGCATTGAATCCGCCGCGAAACTTGAAGGCGCCCATGCGCTGCAGGTTCTCGCATTTGAAAAAAACTTCGCAGCCCAGCTCTTCATTGAGGGTGCGCGAAGTAATCACCGGTGTCTTGTGTGCATGGCCCTTGATGCGCTCTGCGGCAGCAACGACGTCTTCGAAAGTGGGGAGCGTAAGCGTATTCATGGTCTGGCCTGATGAGTGAAAGAGGATCAAAGGGAATAAAAAATAAGGGTCTGTTTGAAGAGTCTGTTTGAAGAGTCTGTTTGAGAGCCTATTTAGAACAGCAGGCTACCAGGGCCACGCAATGCGGGAACCCATGCCCTGCTCCATTGCCTGTTGTTGGATCAGCCTGGCCACGGTCAAGTCTTGCAGCGCAAGGCCGGTCATGTCGAAGACGGTGATATCGTCTGCATGCCGCTGCAAAACGCTCTTCCCGGTCAGCAGGTCGCCGATTTCGGTGCAAGGCGTTTCCGGCAGCCATTGGGTTTCGCCTATCCGGCGCGCCTGCTCCACATCATCCACGACTAGGCGAACCTGCTTCAGCAAGCCTGCCGGCAGCTCGCGTTTGCCGCGCGTGTCCGTGCCTACGCAATTCAGATGGGTGCCGGGCCGCACTGCCTGCAAATCAAAGAGCGGCCCAGCTCCCGGAGTGGCTGTGATGACGATATCGCTCGCAGCAACCGCCGCGTTGGCATCTGTGGCAAGTGCGATCTTGCACCTGCCTGAAAAATACGCTTCAAACGCGGCGTTCACCTTGCCGCTTGATGACACATACTTTACTTCCTGCAGCGCAGGCAACAGCTTCAACGCAAATTCCAACTGCACCCGTGCCTGCACGCCGGTACCGAAGACACAGGCCTGCCGGCTATCAGGCCGCGCCAGCAATTGCAGGCCTATGCCACCGGCAGCACCGGTGCGCGCGGTGGTGATGGCATTACCGTCAACCACGCACAGCGGACGGCCGCTAGCCGGATCAAACAGCAATATTGTCGCCTGATGCGGTTCAGCGCCCACGGCCCGATTGGCTGGCCAGAACCCCGCTGCCTTGAAGCCCAGCAAAGCTTGCGACGGCACATCACCGGATTTGATGCCGAAGGTGCCTCCGGTGGACAAGGCTTCACGCACCACAGGGAAGATACGGCCCTCGCGCCGGCTGTGCAGCGTAAAGGCTTCGCGCACGGCTAGCAAGACCTGATCCGGCAGCAGCAATGCTTCTACTGCGTTCTTGTCCAGCAATAAGAGTTGGGCATCATTAGACATGATCAGGCATAATTATTTGGCATAGTTATACACCGAGGCGCGAGACACGCCCAGATGGGCGGCAATGGTTTCCATGGCGCGGCGTGCATCCAGCAGGCCGGCAGTCTTCAATTCCTGCAGCAGTGCGCGGCGCTCCGCTGCCTTGAGCGCGCGTGGCGTAGTCGCCAGCCGGGCCACAAACTGGTCTATCCTGTCGCGTATCAGATCGGCACTGGCGGGGTCCAGCATTTCCTTCGGCGCATTTGCCGTATCCACACTGACGAACTGCGACATCGCCGCCTGGAAGCTGTTAAACAGAGTCAGGTCCACATTCATACACAGCGCGGCAATATAGTTGCCGTCACCATCCTTGATGCCGATGGACGTGCTCTTCGCCTGGCGCCCGTCCGGAAACTGGTTGGCGTAGTTGGCAATCACCTGCTCAAAATCCGGGTCCAGGATGCGCGCCAGCCCCAGCTCGGTAGCCGGATGGCCGACTGCGCGGCCGGAAAGATTGTTATGGATGGCCAGCACCGCATGCTTGGGGTCCAGCAGATCATGTACCACGACTTCGCAAAACGGTGCGAAGGTGGCGCCCAAGCCTTGGGCAATCTGCTTGAGCTGATTCAGCAACAGCGCTTGTTCCGGAGTTTTCTTTTTCATGTTAGATATTTTGTCTAAACTCAGATAAAATGTCAAACACAATATAGAACACTATTGCGGCATCGGTTTATGCTGATCAGATGTCAATCAGATTCCCTGACAGCAATGCAAAGCAAGCTCCTGCACCGGTTCAGGCCGCCTGATCCAGCCGGGCATTCAAGGCTATCAATTCCGTCAGGGCCTTGGGTTCGTAGTAGGCGACCCAGATTGATTTTGCCTTACCGTCCTTGATCACAAAATGCTCCGAAATCTTCAGCATCGCTGATGTTCCCATCACACCAACGTTGATCAAGGCCACCACATCCTCTCCTTCTGCGACGAGGCTTGCAAACGAGAAGCGACTGAAATCCAGCACTCGCGCTACCTGCGGCAGCGTCACCTTCAAATACTCTTCGACAGTGATAGTTGTTCCACCCCATGGCAGGTAGTCAGGCGCTCCGCATGTAAAGTCCGGGTGTAGCAATTTTTCCATGCGGGCCAGATCCTTTTGAACCGCACACACATAGAATTGACGCACGACGGCCTTGCTGGCCTCGGTAGTACCGCTGATATTCACCATTTTTCCAGTTCCTTGGGAGTTCTGATATTGAGAGCGATACCCTTCTGGCCGAGATGCCGCTGGGATGCCACTGAATAGCCTGCATGCATAAGAGCAAAGGCATGATTTGCAGTGTATGGACAAGCTGTGCGCAGCACATCACGCGAAATGAGTGCGGTGAGCTAGTACTTTAGGGTAGCCGGAAATGACGACGGGGAAGAATACCAACAAGATACGGATACGCGCGCACCGGCTTGATGAGCTAGCACCCCAAAAAGATGCGGGCTTGCAGGGCGCAGAAAATGTGCCGGCATCATAATGGTGACGCCGGCAACTTTAAGACAGATAGCAGCACACAGGCCTAGAACAATTTTTTCCAGAAACTCTTTTCATCGGCCTTCTGGTACGCCAGTTGCGCGGGCAGGCTGAGTGTCAACTCTGTACCGGCACCCGGTTCTGAACGAACAACCAGTTTGGCCTTGATCTTTTTGGCGCGCTCCTGCATTCCCACCATCCCCCAGTGTCCGTCGCGGCCACCTGCGGCCTGTATGTCGGCAGGAATTCCCTGCCCATTGTCACGCACAATCACTTTCAGCTCTTGCTCGCCATAATGCACTTCTACTTCAATCTTGCTCGCCTGTGCATGCCGGAAAGCGTTCTTGATTGCTTCCTGCCCTACGGCGCATAACTCCTCGCTAACGATGGCGTGCAAAGGGCGCGGCTTGCCTGTTTCCTGTGCAATGAACTCAACTTTGGCAGCGGTGGCCAGCGACTCGCCCTCCGCTTTGAATGAGCTCAATAAATCGCGCTCTGGCTCCAGATTTCGCAAGCCCTGTACGCGTTCCCGGCCTTCTGCGATGACATCGTCGGCACTTTGCAAAGCACCTTCGATCATTTTTCGTTCTTCCTGATCTGATATGCGTGCAATGGTCGCGTGAATTTTCAGGACCAGGCCCTGCACTGCCTGTAGCAAAGTGTCATGCAGCTCGCGAGCGATGCGGGTACGCTCATCAAGACGTTCGCTCATACGCATTCTGACTTGCTGCAGTTGCCGGTGCAGCCACCAGCGATGCAATAGCCAAAGCAGGAATGCCGCGAAAGCAGCGCACAGCGCACGAAACCACACCGTCTGCACCAGCGTCGGCTCTATTGAAAACTCCTGCGTCGCGCCGGTGAGATTCCATACGCCGTCTTCATTGGCAGCCAATACCTCAAAGCGATAGTCACCCGGCCCCAAGTTGGTGTAATAGGCGCTGCGGCGGTTGCCGGCATCTACCCAGTCTTTATCGACGCCTTGCAGCCGATAGCGGAAACGCACGCGCTCCGCCATCGTCAAGGCAATTGCCGTGTAGTCAATACGCAGGCTTTCGCTGCGCTCGGGCAAACGCAGGCCGGTGCGCGGCGCGAAGTGTTTATCATCGACCGTCACTCCCATCACCTGGACAGGAGGAGCCACTTTGTTGCGCATAATGTGCTTAGGATCAATCCAGCCCGCATTGTGCAAGGTCACATACCATAAGCGGCCATCCGGGGTTTCAGTCAGAGCGGGTAGCGGCCGCACAGTGCGGGGACTGCCGATGACGCCGTCACGATAATCCAGGCGCTCAAATTCAACCCGTGCATTGCCGCCGTTCAGGGTCTGCTTTTTTGCGGCGGATGCAATTTCAGCGGCCGTGATATGGACAATACCACTCTCATCAATAAACCAAAGATCGCCGTCTGCGGTTTCAACGGTCCCCATGATGCCCTTGAAGTCATTGCCGTCGGACCGTGAGAAAGTAATGAATTTACCGTTTCTCAGCAGCATCAGCGCCTGATCTCCCGCCACCCACGTATGGTCGCCCCGGCTGACGATACTCTGGATACTGCCGGCGCGCAGTCCGTTCTTGCTGTCGTAGCGCGTGACAGTAGCGCCATCGGCCACGGCAAGCCGGTTACCGCTATACCCTTGCCATAATCTATTGCGCTCATCCACATACAAGTAGAGCAGCCATTGCCCGTCAAAGCCTTTGCGCTCGGAGTGTTTTTCCCATTGTCCATTTTGGAAGCGCCATAAATCCCGAACGGGAATATTGGCGATCATCCACACAGCACCGTCCAGATCCTGTACCATCGTCTGAACCTGATATTGCAGTTTGTCCGGCAGATCCCAGGTTTGTTCCTCTCCGTTGGCATAGCGTGCCAGGCGCGTGTGGTCGGCAGCCCAGATTACCCCGTCTGTACCCCGGATAATACTTTCTACCGGATCCATTTGCTTCATCGAAATGAAACCATCGGCAGCTATGTGCCGCAATGGCTGCTGAGTACCGCCGGACATCCAGAAAGAACCATCATTGTCGGGCGCCAGCACAACACGCTGCAAATTCTTGGGCAATTCAACGTCGTGGGATTTGACACGCCGAAAAAGGTCTACACCGTTCGACGTATATGCCCACAAATTGCCATCCCTGTCTTCAAACAAGTCGTTTATCTCTCCACTGAGTCCGCGTTCTTTCGTCAGCACATCCACCACTTTATGGCTATCTCCGCCGAGCAGCTTAAGGCCGCTCTCCGCAATCAGCCAGATGATTCCGTTGTGCTGGATGAACATCTTGTTGACATCCTTGAGATCCGCCTCAAAGACTCTCTTTCGCATGCGATTGGCCACAGGGTCGTACTCGACAAAGTCATCGGAACTCGCTCCCCAGAAAGTGCTGCGGCCATTGACGTTGTATAGCTCAACAATCTCAACGTCGCTGTCCAGCTTTTTAAAGTCCGATTCCCCGGGCTTGCGCCTGAATATAGTATGACCGGCACGTATGATCAGGGATTTGTCAGCGATTAACAGCATTTTTTCGGCTGGTGCAGGAGGCTGCCCGGCAGCGGGCCATACGCGTGTCCAGCGCTTTCCATCCCAATCATAGACACCCGAGTATGTTGCCGCACTGATCGTGCCTCCAGGGTTTTTCACAACCTCAAGCGCGGTACTCCCGGGCAGACCCTCTTTTTCACCGAAGCGTGTCAGCACGCCGTCTTTAAAACGATCAATGACGCCAAATTGATAACAAATCCAGAGGGCGCCATCGATGTCATTTACTGTTGCGATCGTGCTTTCATACAGTTTATTGCCGTCGATGGCATCCATGCGCTCAAACTTGTAGCCATCAAAGCGGTACAATCCTCCCGTCCCACCGGCAAACCATAACCAGCCGTTGGCATCCTGTGTCAAAGAAAAGCCCCCGGTTGGAGCTCCATCGCTTTGCGTCCAGGCGGTATGGAAGTAAGCCCCAAATAGTCCCTCTGTCTTTGCCCAAGCGGGAGTCGAAACCAGCGCAGTCAGCAATAAAAAACGGATAAACCAGCGGCAACGGCGCAGCAATTGGGGCACCATCGATTTCTCGGAGCAGGACCTTGAATTTTCCATTTGAATAATTTCTGAAATGAATTTTAGGTGGATTGCGAGATATCCACGGGCAAAACATCGTACACGAAATAATTGCGCAAACCAGGATTGATTGTTGTTTTTCAAAATATAAGGATGAAGCGAAAACAGAGCCCAGCCTATTTTTCAGGTATGCCGCAGGCGATGCCTGCGATGCTTTCGAAATAGTCTTCTTCGCAATCAGGCAAAAATGCGCGGAGCTCTAGTGGAAGCGAAATTGACACCGGCACCATGATCAGAGTGCCGGCAGATTGAACTACTTGTTTGCACTGAGGCGGTGCAATCAGGAAATCAGGCTCGATTCCAGCGTGATCTTGGCGTTAAGCAACTTCGACACTGCACATCCCGCCTTTGCCGTCGCCACCAGTTTATCGAAAGTCTCCTGATCGATGCCGGGCACCTTCGCGACCAGCTTCAGGTGTACGGCAGTAATATCGAAGCTGCCCTCCGGACTTCTCTCTAGCGTGAGTGCCGCCGTAGTATCCAGCTTTTCGGCCACTTTCTTTTCCGCCTCCAGGATAAAGGACAAGAACATCGTGAAGCAGCCGGCATGCGCTGCGGCGATCAATTCTTCAGGGTTGGTGCCGGCCTGTTCCTCGAAGCGGCTGCCGAATCCGTAAGCTTGATTGGACAACACCTTACTTTGCGTGCTCAGCGTGCCTTTGCCGGTCACTGAACCGCCTGTCCAGGCGGCTGATCCATTGCGGGTAATTTTCATGATTTTCTCTTTCTGTGAGTGTTTCAGTGAGGCTTGCAGCGGCTGCTGCGGCATATGCTAATGAATGACGACGTTGCCCTGCCCAGTCAGCGCTATCAAGGGGATGTCTAGGTCCCAAGGTTCTATCAATTGCAGCAGGCGCTCTATCTCCATGCGGTCTTTCGCTGTCGTCGGCCTGCTCCACAATTTGTCCAGTTGATCTGCAACTGCTTGATACTCATCGTGGGACAGGATGGCGGGGTCCAAACCAGGGTTCAGGTTCATGATTCTTCTCGCTTTTCAAAAATACTATCAAGAAAGAAAAACGCAGGTCGCGCTTCTCACCGCTTGTTATTTCAGCGTTTGTTATAAAACAGGCTGGTAACCTCGCTATAGGTTTGATTTGCAGCACCCATCACGCCGATGATTTCTGCGGTACGGCTGCCCCTCAGTCCCGCCGTGGTCGGTGTGCTATCACGGATATAGGTGTAGACACCGGCGACGAGGAAGACTGCCATAGCCTGGATATGCCGGCTTTGCCCGGCAACAGCGGCCTGAAAATCGTCGCTAGCGAAGAACAAATTTGCAGCCAACGCATTTTCAAAGCCGATCTCCATGACTGCCGGATGCAGCATGTCATCGATGACGTAATGGTCAACGCCCGGAGATGGTGGCTGTGGACGCCCGTTGTCGTACGCTTCAGGCAGATGCAGACGCAGCTTCTGCACCGCCGCCGCACTTGCCAAGTGTTCCGCGAAAGCAATAGCCCATGCATGGAACTCCGTACCGGGCTTGCCGTTCAAATATAGGTGCAGGCGATGCAGTTTATCTGGGCCATTCGGTATCCCGTCCGCCTGGCGATCCACATAGGTGTGCGATCCCTGCGGTAGGCTGTACGCATTGTCCCAGCCGAAGAGATGGGTTTCTTCGCTGAACAGGATGCTGCTGGCGTCGAAAAAACGGTTCTGGTCCACGATGTTGGGAAAACCTATCTCTACGGCGCCATCAAGCGAGATATCGATACGTCTTACGTCGGGGATGGCTGGCCATAGATTGGTACGACGCTCACGGGAGAAATGGTGCTGTACATAGAAGCCCAGGCCGGGTAGTCTGGCACAGAGCGGTCCATGCACGTCGCGCCAATACAGTTCAAATAACTCATAGGAAATCCCTTCCAGCTTGCGCACCAGGGAATAGGATTGACAAGTAATCGCGGCATCGCGGGCACGGTAATCACTCGATGAATTGAGCAATGAATTGGCATGGGTCATGATAGATTCATTTCAAAAAAAAGAGCCCAGAGGCTGCATGCCGCCCCGGTTTGCAGAAGCACGAAGCGCAAGCTGCTTGGCGCCTACTTGATCGATGCGGCCGCTTTCTCGATTACGGCCGCAACCTCTTTCGGGCGGGAGATATAGACCGCATGACTGGCCTTAATCTCACTGACCTGCGAGCCGGCGCGCTTGTACATGAAGCGTTCCAGCTCGGGGTTGATGGCCCGGTCTTCGGTGGCGACAATGCCCCAGCTAGGCTTGGTCTTCCATGCCGGATTGACGATTTTCTGGCCGAATGCGGAGCTATTGGTCAAGACTTGCGACAGCGCCATGAAATGCGTTTCCGCCTTGGGCAAATCCGCTGCAAAATCGGCATGGAACTGCGCCGGATCCAGGTAGAGATACCCGTCCGCTGTCGGTGTCACCGCTTTGGATGCGGCAGGGATTTTTTGCAGCAGTTCGCCCGCCGCTTCCCCTTCGTCCGGCAACATGGCAGCAACATACACCAGACCTACAACTTTGGGGTCGGTGCCAGCCTGGGTCACCACTACGCCGCCGTAGCTGTGGCCTACTAGCAGCACAGGGCCATCCTGCTGTGCCAAGACGCGCTTGACTGCGGTGACATCGTCATTGAGCGAGGTTTCCGGATGCTGGACCACAGCGACATGGTAGCCGTCTTTTTCCAGTATCTCGGCCAGCGGACGCCAGCCTGAACCGTCAGCAAACGAACCATGGACAAGGACGATATTTTTGACTGCTCCCGGTGCGGCCAGAGCAGTTCCAGAGGTGGCAACTGCAGCGGCAACTGCGGCGACTGTCAGGAGCAATGTAGCTATATGTTTCATAAATTTTCCTTTTTTATTAATGTGAATTGAAAAGCGGTGAATTGAAAAACGGTGATTTGAAAAACATCGGTGGGTTGAAAAACAGGGACAACACCTTCATTTACTGCCCGCCGGCAGCATAGGGCGTGGGCACCCAGCGGTAGGCCGCACCGGAGGTACGCAAGCGCCCCAGGCCGGGGAAAGGCATATGGGCGCCGGCCACCAGAGCTCCATTGGCTGCGAGGTCAGTGAACAACTTGGCTCGGGAAGCGGCTGCGGCAGAGCCATCGCCGTCAAAATCAATCGTAATTTCCGGATGCGCCATCTGCACCGACTGCGCATGCACTACGTCACCCCACACCAGTACCTGCTGGCCCCCGCTGCTGAACTGATAACCGACATGACCAGGTGTATGGCCGGGCAACGGCACGACAGTCACACCATCGGCAATGGCTTCGCCTTCACGAAATGGCTTCCAGTGACCGGATTTGATGTATGGAGCAGCACTTTTACGGGCGACATCAAAAAAGGTCCGGGCCGACTCCGGCGCGGCATCCGCTATTTTTTTCGATAGCCAGAAATCGCTGTCGGCCTGAGCCATGCGGACGATGGCATTGGGAAATAGCGCCTTGCCAGCGGGACTGACCAGGCCGCCTGCATGGTCCGCATGCAAGTGCGTGATCAGGACCAAGTCCACTTGGGAAGCCTGGTACCCGGCGGCGCGCAGGTTTTCCATCACATGACCCAGATTAGGCGGCCCCCAGTTGTGGCCGGTTCCGGTATCGACCAGGATCAGCTTGCTGCCGGTATTGATCAGATAGGCATTGACCGGAGTCGCTATCATTGCCGGCTCGAGGTAATCGTCCTTCAACATGGAAGCGATCATTGCCTGATCGCCATGCAACAAGGCCGCGCCCACCGCGCCCACGCCATCAGCCAGCGCAATGATTTCGAAGCTGCCGACCTGGGTACGGAAGTATCCGCTCGGTCCGGCCTTTGACACTGGCACCGGTTTTGCAACCGCGCCAGCAGACGCAGGGTTTACAGTGGCACCCATGGCTATAGCCGATGCGAGCACGGTCAGGCACAGGGCGAACAGACCCAGGATGGATGAAGTCTTGCTACTGATAGGCATAATTTTTCCTTGTTAGGTGGTGCAAGAGTCGCTACCAGAAACGGCTGTCCCGGAGCGCCCGTATTCAGTGCTTTAGTGCATCGTCAATGAAAAACACCTGGATCGATCTTGCCTTGCAGCAGATCCGCCAGTCCTGCAGAGAAAGCGATGATCTGGTCGTAAGGCCGGTGAAACAGGCGAATGCTGGTTATCTTGCCCTCGGCATTGCGCGTCAGTATCGTCATGCCAGCAATCGCCGCTCCCTGATAAGCGCCTTCCCATTCGAGATAACTGCGGTTTCCGGTATTGGCCTCATGCGTGAATGCAATCGTTTCGTACATGGCACGGGTCGCGTCAAAGAAATAACGAATAGCCCTGGCACCGACCAGTGCGCGGCTGCCCACAGATGTTTCCAGCACTACTTTTTCTACAAAGGCTGCGGCAAACTCTTCCAATGTAGGGCGGCGTATGATTTCAACCCAGCTACTGCCGGGAACGCTGACTTCTTGAGACATATACATTTTCCCCAGATTCGGTTGACACTCATGGAATGCTTAAGGTATCTCAGGAAAAAGTAATCCGGCCGAAGTCCAGTGACACCAATAACGGTTCCGGTACTTTTTGCATGGCCTCGTCATAGGCGTAAATACGTCGCGTGGTCGGCATCATGATGCCCTGGAATTCTCGATAGCCGCTGACGTAATTGGCACCGGTTGCGCCGCCTAGTATGTCAACCGTGTAATCATGTCGGCGCATCAGGCCATCCGGGCCGAAATGGGTAATCTGGGTTCTGGTGTGGGAAGAAATGGAGGAAGGAAACGTTACCTTCAGGCGGCGCCACGGCTCGCTTTCACCGGGTTCTTGCCACGGCTCAATTTCTTCGCACTCAAATCCGGGGTAACTATAGAGAAACGGCGAGGTCAGATAAGTCCACAATGCCTCGCTGGCAAAATAGGCGACGTGAAATTTGTCCCACGGCGTTTCCAGTGTCTGCCCGGCAAAAGCGCTGGCGGGGTCGTCGCGCGATTCTATCAGCGCACCATCCAGCGACTCCAGTTGCAAACGACTGGGTACGAAGGTACTGCGCCGGTCTGGCGCGGTAAACGGCGTAATGGAAACATGCTCGGACCGGGTTTCAATCTCGATGATTTTATTGGTGAGCAGGCCGGTCTGCTGCTTCAGATACCAGATGGCGCCGTCTATTGATACTTCGGCCTTGAGTGTGCTGAAAGAATTCCAGCGGGCAAGGCCACCATGGGCTTCGATGGCAAATGCGAGCAAACTGTTCATGAAGAAATTCCTCTAAAAATAATATTCGCAACTATAAAAATAGGTGCTGCGTCCTACCTCTTTAACTATAGATAAATATAGCAGTTGGAGAGGTGATGAATATTCTCTTTAGAGTTAGCGCCGTATATACAATTGGAGGAGCCACCTCCGGCTAGGCGGCCACCGTCATGGAAGAAGTCCTTTCAATACGCTCCATTTCCTTGCTCAGGTAATCGATAAAAACGCGCAGTTTTGGCGATGTGTAACGGCTGGAAGGCCATAGCATCCAGAATGTCACAGTCTCTTGCACCTGATTCTCCAGCACGTTTCGCAGCCTTCCGTCCGTCAATCCATCGGCGGCCAAAAATTCTGGAAGGAATGCAATCCCCCGGCCCTCTGCCGCCATGAACGCTACTGCTTCTATAGTGTTGCTGGTGAGTGTTTCCGGCAGGCATATTGGCGCAGTGCCGCCATCGCGGCCACCGTCGCAATCGCGATACAAGGGCCATTTTTCCAGCACGCCTGTAGACGTGTATTTATGCATCAGACAGGAATGCTGAGCGAGGTCGGCTGGGTGAGCCGGTGTGCCTTTTTTCGCCAGATACGACGGTGCTGCCACCAGCAGTTGCCGGTAGCTGCACAAGCGGCGCGATTCCAGCCGTGTATCCTTCTGCGGGCCGGTGCGTATCACCAGGTCAAACCCTTCTTCCACCACATCGACAATGCGCTCGGACAGGTCGATATCCAATTCAATCTCGGGATGGCGTTGCATGAACTTGCTCAATATCGGCAGCAGCAGTCCTGTCAATTGGGGCACACTGATACGCAGGCGGCCGCGCGGCGCAACGTGCGCCTGCGATATTTCATCGTGTGCTGCATCGATCTCGCTGAGTATGCGGCGGCAACGCTCCAGGAACAATTCGCCCTCTGCAGTCAGTTTGATAGTACGTGTGCTGCGATGAAACAAGCGCGCCGACAGGCGTTCCTCCATGCGCGCGATGCTCTTGCCGACCGCGGACGAAGATATGCCCAGCAGCCGACCCGCTTCGGTAAAGCTCTTTGATTCTGCAACCTGGACAAAGACGGAAATGCCGCTCAGGCTATCCATGATGTTTTTCCTTTCATTCATCGGTCCGGACACGTGGCGCTTTATAGCGCTCTATGTCCAGACGAAGGTGCTCAGGCTGCCCGCGAAAATGCAGAATCCTGGTAGGTCGGATAATCCGTATAGCCGATGTGGGTACCGCCCCAGAAGGCCGAGCGGTCATAGTCGTTCAACGGCAGCTTGTGCTGCAGGCGATACGGCAGGTCTGGATTGGATGCAAAGAAGCGGCCGAAGGCCACCAGATCGGCATCGCCTTTTTGCAGGATGACTTCTGCTCCATCACCATTGAAACCGCCCGCAGAAATGATGGGGCCGGTGAATACCTTACGCAGGAATTCAGACGCCACCGGATGCTGGTTCTCGTCCAGGGTTTCTACGCCTTTGACACGCGGCTCGATAATATGTAGATAGGCCAGGCCGAATTTATTCAGTTGCTGGGCCGCATAGGTAAATGTTGCCTCGGGATTGGAGTCCGAGATGGAACCCCACTGCCCGCTTGGTGACAGGCGCACGCCGACACGGTCCGCACCCCACACAGAGACCAGTGCTTCCACCAGTTCCAGCAGGAAGCGCGCGCGTTTCTCCATCGTGCCGCCATAGGCATCGGTACGCTTGTTGGTGCCGTCCTGCAGGAAGGTATCGGCCAGATAGCCGTTAGCGGAGTGCAGCTCAACGCCATCCAGCCCAGCGGCCAGCGCACGTTCAGCGCTTTTGCGGTAATACTCGATAACCTGCTGGATCTCCGGGATGTCAATCGCGCGGTGCATGGATACCGGTACCCAGCCATTGTGGGTCAATGCCTCGCCCTCAAACGGCACTTCGGAAGGCGCGATGGGCGCAGGGCCACCGGTCAGGTCAACGTGAGACTGGCGGCCATCATGGCCGAGTTGCATGAAGAGGCGGCCGCCCTTGGCGTGCACTGCATCGGCGATTTTTTTCCAGCCGGGGATGTGCGCATCTTCATAGATGCCGGGCGCGCCCAGATAGCCGCGGCTATCATAAGAGACGTGGGTGGATTCGGTAATGATCAGGCCGCCTTGCGATGCGCGCTGGGCGTAGTACTCCAGCATCAGCTCGCTGGGGCTGTCATCTGCGTTGGCGCGCAGACGCGTGGTAGGTGCATGCACGACGCGATGGGACAAAGTATAAGGGCCGATCTGGAACGGCGAAAAAAGCTTGGACATACGATTCCTTTCAAGACGATGAGAATGGAAAAACATAAAGCGAAGATCTTGTGTTGCTGAAACCAATGATAGGATCGACACCTGTCAAGATAAAGAGGCCGCTGCTCCAAACATAGAGGACAATAGCGGCGCGAATCTAAACTCCCTCTGCAACTGCGGGCTCTCCGCGCTATCCGCCGCACGACAAAAAAGGCGCGGACCAAGGGCCCGCGCCTTCAAAGCTCTTCAGCCTGCTTAAGCCCCTTAAAACCCGTCAAAACATCAGGGCAAGGAGACGAGCCTAATTAAGCAGCCTGCTTGTAGAACGGATAGTCTGTGTAGCCGACTTCTGTACCGCCGAAGAAGCTTGGACGATCGTAGTCGTTCAAAGGCCAGTTGTTACGGATACGCTCTGGCAGATCAGGGTTGGCGATGAAATGACGGCCAAATGCCACCAGATCAGCGTCACCCGCTTCGATGATCGCGGCAGCGGATTCTTTATTGAAGCCGCCGGCGGCGATAATCGTGCCCTTGTAGTGCTTGCGTATCAGTTGTGATGCAACCGGTGCCTGGTTCTTGGTTTCATCTTCGATATTGCCGGCGATACGAGGTTCGATCAGATGCAAGTAAGCGAGGTTCAGCTTCGCCAGCTCTTCAGCGACGTAGGTGAACAAGCCTTCCGGATTACTATCCGACATATCGCCCCAGTTGCCGCTAGGTCCGATACGTACAGCAACGCGTTCGCTGCCCCAGACGGAAATCACTGCCTTGGTCGCTTCCATCAGGAAACGGGCACGGTTTTCAAACGAACCGCCGTAGATGTCGGTGCGCTTGTTGCTGCCGTCTTGCAGGAACTGGTCAAACAGGTAGCCATTGGCTGCGTGCAGCTCAACGCCGTCAAAACCGGCTTCTTTGCCACGGATGGCGGCTGTGCGGAAGCTTTCTACCAGATCCTGGATTTCAGGGATCGTCAACGCACGGTTAGGTGTGTTTGCTACCCAGCCAGAAGTTGTGTAAGCAACGCCGCCGTGAAGGATTTCCGAAGGGCCGACAGGAATGCTGCCATTAGGCTGCACGTCCACGTTGGATTGGCGGCCGGCGTGGTACAGTTGCAAAAAGATTTTTGCACCTTTGGCATGTACAGCAGCAGTAACTTGCTTCCAGCCGGCGATCTGGCTGTCCTCGTATAGGCCAGGAGCACCGAGGTAGCCGTTGCCGTTTTCAGCGGCAATGGTGGCCTCACCGATCAGGAAACCGCCTTCGGAAGCACGCTGGGCATAGTATTCGGCCATCAATGGACCTGGCTTGGCGCCTTCTTCAGCGCGCATACGGGTCAATGGGGCAAGGACTACCCGGTGTGAAAAATTAAAAGGACCGATCTTTACTGCAGACATAAGTTTGGACATGATTTTCTCGACTATAAAAAGATAAAAAGGGAAAGCTATTTGTGGCGTTGCTTACCACTGATCGTGTTCTGCGCTGCCATGTAGCCAATGTAAGGGGCATCCGGTTAAAGATAAACGGGTTTGCTTTCACAAGATATCGGACAGATTCGTCTTGAATCCTTTTGAGTTGCGAGCAATCCTGCAATGGATCGCTTGACAGACGAAGGTAGCAAAACAATAATCTTGCACTAGTCGTTTCTGAAACTCCTCGCCGTTATGGCTAATTGATAGTTAACGCGTGAGTTAATAGCTCATGTGCTGTGGAAGGGGTTTCGCAATGGAGAAAAAATGGATAGCCTGAGTGGAATTTCGATATTTGTGACGGTCGCTGAAACCCGTAGTTTCACCAAGGCGGCCAATCATTTCGGCATTTCCTCTTCCGCAGTAGGAAAAAGTATCGCCCGCATGGAGGAGAGGCTGGCGGTCAGGCTGTTTCACCGCAGTACGCGTAGCATTACGCTGACCACAGAGGGCATGCTGTTCCTGGAGCGCTGCCGGCGCATCCTGAGCGAGGTGGAAGCCGCCGAGGCGGAGTTATCGGAATTATCAGGAACGCCTAGCGGCCGTCTGCGCATCAGCACGCCGCAGCTGATAGGCCTGGTGATGCCGACCCTGACCGGTTTCATGCGGCGCTATCCAGATATCGCTGTGGATATCGATCTGTCGGACCGCATGGTCGATATCATAGAAGAAGGCTTCGATGCCGTCCTGCGCACTGGTTCGCAGCATGATTCCCGCCTGGCTTCGCGCCGCATCGGCTCTTGCAAACAGGTAGTGGTGGCCTCGCCCGAATATCTCAAGCGGCATGGCCGCCCCAGCCACCCGCGCGAGCTGGCTCAGCATGCCTGCCTGCTGCATAAGTTTCCAGCCACCGGCAAGATAGAACGCTGGCCTTTTAAACTGGAACAAGATGAGCCTGAGCCGGAACTGGCGGAACACCTGACCTGCAATACGATAGAAGCGATCACTTACGCCTTGCTGCAGGGAGAGGGCCTGGCTTTCCTGCCAACCTTCATCGTCCGCGATGAACTGGAAGACGGCCGGCTGGTGACGGTGCTGGACGACTATATGGACCAGACTGTAACCTTTTCCCTGCTATGGCCCGCCAGCCGCTATGCGTCGCCCAAGCTGCGGGTATTTATCGACTACATGGTGGAGAACATGCGTATTTGATGTAGTTATGTAATGTGCGTACCTGAGGTGCGCATTTAATATATACACATATACACACTTAATATTTTATAGCGTTTTCAGCAAGCACCCTTCTTCCTGGCGGCCATCACCGCGCCGCCAGTCACTCTCCGCCTTCAGCACCGTCCGCATATCGGACTCCTTACTCCGCGATGTTCGGAACTTCGGCCTGTTTATTTCAGACTGCCCCGCCCCTACACTAACTCCATCGAGCAAATGCAGCGCGCCATGTCGGCTGCAAAAACGCTCGGATGCAGCTCTTATCTAATGATTTAATAAACAAGGAATTTTCATGAACACAGTAACAAAAGGCTTGGCAAGTCCTTCCAAAAAAATCCGCGTCGGACTGGTTGGCGTGGGCACATGGGCAGAGTACGGCCATATTCCATCTTTGAAATTACTGCCTGAATTTGAGCTAACCGCTGTCTTCAGCCGCGATCAGGAAAAAGCGGATGCGCTCGCCGCCCGCCATGGCATCAAGTATGCAGTGAACTCGCTGCAGGCACTGGTACAGCATCCTGAAGTCGATTTCGTGATCGTCCTGACACCGGCACCGCATCACGAGGAAGGCATACGCGCTGCGATCGCCGCCGGCAAGGACGTATACTGCGAATGGCCGCTGACACCAAGCAAGGCAGTATCGCAAGAGCTGATGGAACTGGCAGAAAAAGCCGGCGTGCGCCATATCGTCGGCCTGCAACGCCGCCTGGGTCCTGATTACCGCTATGTACGCGACCTGCTGCGCGATGGCCATATCGGCGAACTGCGTTCGGTACGCCTGCACATCAGCGTTGAATACTTCCAGAAAGCGCGCAAGGCATCCTTGTACTACACCATTCCGAAAGAAAATTTCTCCAGCCTGCTGTCTATCTATGGCGGCCACTACTTCGATGCCATTTTCACGATGCTGGGCCATCCGCGCAGCGTCAGTGCGCTGACCGTGAACCAGTTCAAGGAAGTAACCCTGATAGAAACTGGTGAAGTATTGCCGCACACGACTGCAGACCAGGTCATCCTGGCCGGCCAGTTTGACAACGGTGCGGTGCTGTCGGTACACATCGAAGCCGGCAAACGCAATAACTACGGTCTGCAGCTTGACCTGACCGGTTCCAGCGGCGATATCAGGATCTCCAACACGACCAGCTTCGGCAATGAATTCAGCGTTATCGAAGCAGCACAGGGCGATGCGCAGCCTATGCAAGTGATGCAGATTCCTGAAATCTACAACTGGCTGCCGGAAAACGATCTCGGCGGCAGCCAGCTCGAACTGACCAACCTGTATGCCGCCTATGCCAGGGATGTACAGCACGGCACCCATGTTGCACCGACTTTTGCCGATGCACTGGTGATGCATGAGTTAATGGAAAAAATCGAGGAATCCAACGCAAGCGGCAGCCGCGTCACGCTGTAAACCTCAAGCAATGCCGGGGCAGCATTGCCCCTTTTAAATAGTTCGATCCCTATGGGCAGCAGCGCTCGTGCTTCTGCCCATAGCCCATCATATTTCGAACGACTCACAGCGGTTCTATCGCATACTTTTCCAGGAAAGTATCTATCGTCAGCATACCCGGGAAAGGATCATCCCAGCTACGGCTCTCGATGAAGATCGGGCAATCGCGCTTGCCGGTCATGAAGGCATTGAGCTGCATCTTAATGTAGGCGGAGAGCGGAGGCCGGGAACGCGATTTACGCCAGGATTCATACCTGCCGCTAAAGACGAAGCCATCAATGAAGGTGACTTCAAAATCACAGACGAAATAATCGGTGCAGCATTGCGCCCATGCGGACACCAGCCTGTCCGCAGCGCGGAATTCACCCAGTACCGCAACCAGTTGCAGACCGGGTTGCGACACCTTGATTTTTGAAACGTCTATCTTTTCGTCATCCGCAAAATCGGATACGTCATCGCTATATATTCCATCCAATTGAGTACACATGATGCCCTCTTCCTTCTGCTCATTGCATTGCCCGTTCAACCCGGTTTTCAGATAAAGCCGGGCGCAAGCTTTTCACTTGGTATCCGGCGCCAATAAGGAATAGCAAAAACAAGATCCCCATCAGAGCCTGCAAGCCCGGATCTTCGGGATTTGCAAACACAGGGCGGCCCGCCGGCAACCTGGTTAAGGTTTCTGTCATTCCCGGTATCATATGAAACAGGAAAGTGGCGGAGTAAAAAACGGTCTCCACATAGAGGGAGGCACGTCCAAAAATATTCCGTTTGCCGGCCAGCGCAGCAACCGTCAGCACCAGCAAGGTGGCAATACCAAGCACATGCGCCTTGCCGAAGCCGCCATGCACAAACAGGCCGAAGCCGGTAAGGCAGGCAAAGATCGTGGCCCAGATATAGATCTCCCCGGCCACATCATCCGGATGAATGCGGCGCTCTTGCACGTACGCGCAGATCCCGGCAATCACCGCAGTAATGCTGATCAGCGTATGGAAGAAACCAACCGGAGTGAGCCCGAACATGTACACCTCTACGATGATTAATACAGCCGAAAAACGTCTTCAAAAACGCATTCAAAAAACACCAAGCTGGCCACGTCACGGGAAACGGAATTCCCGCACACGGGGCATTAAAAAATATTGCTTGAAACTGAAGTGCCTTAGCTGGCTTGCCTAGACCACCTTGTTCGGTGTCTTTTGCGACACATGTGCTTCCAGAGCTGCTGCCACCCCCGCACCGTAGGCCGGGTCAGCCATGCTGCAGTTGGCAATATGCCTTTGCTGCACTGCCTTGGACGCCCCTCCGACTGAACGCGCTGTGTTATCAAACAGGATCTGCTGCTGCGCCGGCGTCATCAGGCGGAACAAAGCCCCCGGCTGGCTGAAGTAATCGTCATCCGAGCGATGGTTCCAGTGTGTGGCCGAACCTTCCAGCGCCAGCGGCGGCTCCGAGAAATCAGGCTGCTGCTGCCACTCGCCCTTGGAATTGGGCTCGTAGCCGATGGCGCCGCCGTAGTTGCCATCCACCCGCATGGCACCGTCGCGATGGTAGCTATGGAAAGGACACTGCGGCTTATTGACCGGAATCTGGTGATGATTGACACCCAGCCGGTAGCGCTGTGCATCGCCATACGAAAAGAGGCGCGACTGCAGCATCTTGTCCGGCGAGAAGCTTATGCCGGGCACCACATTGGCCGGCGAAAATGCCGCCTGCTCTACATCGGCGAAGTAGTTTTCCGGATTGCGATTCAATTCCAGCACGCCTACATCGATCAGCGGATAATCCTTGTGCGGCCAGACCTTGGTCAGGTCAAAGGGATTGATGTGGTAGCCCGCCGCGTCCTTCTCCGGCATGACCTGTATCTTCAACTGCCAGCGCGGAAAATCCTTGTTTTCTATGCTGTCGAACAAATCGCGCTGCGCACTCTCACGGTCGCGTCCGACCAGCTCGGTCGCCTCGGCATCCGTCAGGTTCTTGATGCCCTGCTGGGTCACCATATGGAACTTGACCCAGAAGCGCTCATTGGCCGGGCTGATAAAGCTGAAGGTGTGGCTGCCGAAGCCGTGCATGTGGCGATACGAAGCGGGGATGCCGCGGTCGCTCATGACGACGGTGACCTGATGCAGCGCCTCCGGCAGCAGGGTCCAGAAATCCCAGTTGTTTTCTGCGCTGCGCAGATTGGTTTTGGGATCGCGCTTGACTGCATGGTTCAGATCCGGGAATTTCAGCGGATCGCGCATGAAGAATACCGGCGTATTGTTGCCGACTAGATCCCAGTTGCCTTCCTCGGTATAGAACTTGACTGCGAAGCCGCGGATATCGCGCTCGGCATCCGCCGCGCCGCGCTCGCCGGCTACGGTGGAAAAGCGCATGAAGATGGGCGTGCTCTTGCCCACCTGGGCAAACAATTTTGCCTTTGTGTATTTGCTGATGTCGTGCGTCACGGTAAAGCTGCCGAAAGCGCCTGAGCCTTTGGCGTGCATGCGGCGCTCCGGTATCACTTCGCGATCAAAATGCGCCAGCTTTTCCAGATGCCACACGTCTTGCAACAAGACGGGGCCGCGCGGTCCTGCAGTCTGGGTGTTCTGGTTATCGACAACCGGTGCGCCTGCTGCAGTGGTTAACTTATTCATTTCCTGGTCCCTTTTTAAAAAAATCACGTCTTTTAAACATCTTTGCGTCGTTTTCCTGATGCACAAAATCAATGCGCGAAATCAATTTCTAAGAGTGGTCCACATCCCTCGCGGGTGGCAGCACCACAATGCGGCGGCCAAACAGCCTGGCGTCCACCGAGTAGGCGCCGGGGCCAAGCAGCATCAGCGCCACTGCGCATATGACCGCTATCGCCGTCAGCGGGAACAGGCTCCAGCCTCCCGTCAGCAGACAGATAAATTCATCCATCGCACTGAGACCGGCGATCAGGGGCGTCAGTATTCCCAGTACCAACAGCGCGGCCAAAGAACAAAAAAAAGCCGCCATCCAGAACGACATCAGCGTGATGTCGCACTCTTTGGTCCCGCCGATCAGGTGTATGGCAACCGCAATCCTTAACAGGATCAGCCCTGCACCCGGACTTCCCGACGGGAACATCGTGTAGAGTCTTTGCATATTGTTTACGCCTATACAGATAACACTACAGACCAAACAAAAAATCGACTTGCCGGTGTTACTTGCGCGGTAGTCCGGCAAGTCGCAAGGGGACACTACTCGGTGCTATCTGCAAAAGCTTTACTCGCCTACGCAGCGTATGTTCCGGTTCATGCAAACAATAAAATTTCTTCAAAACTCATCCTTGATGGGTGCAGCCAGCTCTGCATTCACCTGATCCTTGTGTGTGGCGACCACCTCAGGCAGCTCGCCCTGTCCGGCAAGCGTCTTAGCCTGTACTTTGCCGCCCGGCTCCGCAGTTGCCGCGTCATCACCCATAAAAAGCTTGCGCCGTGTCAGATCAACGCCGGTTTGGTACACTTCTTTCATGACTATCTCCAAAGCTAGTGGTGACGAAATTGCGGAACTGTGTAGCGGTGCAACAGCGCTCAATCTGCAAGGCAAGATTGCGGGATTGCAAAATTGAATATGCGTTTTGGCATGACGTAAGCTTAGGTGATGCGATGGATTCGCGAATCACCTTATGCCGTTAAGTTCTGCTACCCACATAGAGCGTTTCCCGGTCACTATTTGAAGCTAGCCACACATAACCCAAAAGAGGGATGACAATGAAAAAAGAGAACGGCAGACAGTGCGACCGTCCTCAACGCCCCTCCCTCATTGAGGTATAAGTACACACCGCCGTACAAGCCAAGTCTCGTGTATCAGCCTTGCAACACAATGTCGATGTGACAACAGTATCATGTAGTATTGCGCTACCCAATTTGCACCATGCAGGGAGACACGGGCTTGGAGCCTACATTGATGAACCAGTTTTGGATGAGCGCTTTCAGCCTGCGGCTGATGCCCGGCTGCCTGCTTTCCGGATTGCTGTTTTTCGGCTTACCAGTACACGCCGCCGAGCCTGAACCCCTGCCTATAGACCTGCATCACACCGCATGGACCGCCAAGGACGGCGCGCCGTATTTTTCAGACCGGATGGCACAGACTAAGGATGGCTGGCTGTGGCTGGGAGCTCCCGCCGGTCTGTACCGTTTTGACGGCATCCGCTTTGAAAAATTCATACCCCCCAATGGCGATCTGCACGAACAGGAAATCTTTACCCTGAAAGGCGGCGCGCTAGGCAGCCTGCTCATTGGCTACGTTTATGGCCGTGTAGGTATAGTGAAGGATGGCAAATACTCCAGCTTTGACGAAAAAGATGGCCTGCCCGTTTCCAGAGTGACCTCAGTGGAACAGGGTCTGGATGGCCGTCTGTGGGCCAGTACGCAGAAAGGCCTGTTTTACTATGAAGGCAAGCGCTGGCAGCAAGTTGACACCAGCATGAAAATCCCTACCGTAACTCTGGGCCAGACGCTGATGGACAGCAAAGGAACATTGTGGATTTATGGCCCTCACAATGTGGTCTACTATCTTCCCGATAAAGAACGGGTCTTTCATCAGACAGAGATAAAAGCATGGGATTTTAGCGAAGGAAAAAACGGCACTATCTGGGGGCTCACTACAAAAGACAAGCATCTGATCCTGATCTCAGGTTCAGTGGATAAGGAAGAGCTGGCGCTGTGGGAAAACTATCCGCTAAAACAGGATGCCCCTCAATTCGACAAGCAAGGCAATCTGTGGGAATCCAGCGCCGAAGGTATTTTTCGTACCACTTATGTCGGCAACCGGCTGGTAAGGCAGTCAATGCAGCATAAGGAGGGATTGAGCGGCTTCAGCTCTGAACATGTGCTGTCCAATGCCTATGGCAATGTATGGGTAGCCACCGATAATGGCATAGACCGGTTTCGGCCCAAGAGATTGAACCAGATAGAGCTGAGCAGTAACTTCGTGGGCCCGGCCCGCGCCATTGCGCCAGGCGAGAATGGCCATGTTACCGTCCTCAATTTTGATATTCCCCCACCGGATGAGAACAAACTGGTCGATACCACCCAACTGCGCAATGCCACTTCGCCGCCGGTAACAGGCTCTATCCCGACTTTATACCGCGACCCGGCTGGCGTTCTATGGACTCCCCGCTTCGACAGTACCCTGCTCAAAACGGATCAGTCCGGCACGACCGTTATTGCTCTGCCCGATGAGTTCAAGAAAGTTGCAAGCGTATTTGCCATGACCTCGGATAGCGAAGGTGGCCTCTGGGTGGCTGGACAGGCGCTGGGCAACTACCGGCTGTTCGACGGCAAATTCAGCAGGATGGCAAAGTATCCCGGCATTCCCGATGAGGCCGCCCTCTGCATGCACACAGGGCCGGACGGCCGCCTGTGGTTTGGGTATCGGGATAACAAGATAGCCTTGCTGGAGGGCACCAAGGTGCGCGCGCTCGGGCCGGAACTGGGCCTGGCGATCGGCAATGTGCTGACCATTACGGTGAAGAACAAGCATGTGTGGGCAGGCGGAGAGCATGGCCTGGCCCATTTTGACGGCCAGCGTTTTACCGCCGTCAATGGCATAGGCAACGAAAATTTCTATGGGATAACGGGGTTGATAGAAACCCACGACGGCAGCCTGTGGGTACACAGCGTCACCGGCATATCCAGGATATCAGCAGCAGAGCTGGACAAGGCTTTGAAGACATCGTCCTACAATGTGCGTTTTGAACGCTTTGACTACCAGGACGGGCTGGAAGGCGGTGCGGCTCAGAGGTTCCCCCACCCTACCGCGGTGGAAGCCAGCGACGGAAAGCTGTGGTTTTCCACTACCGTAGGCGTTTACTGGATAGACCCCTACCAGCTTCAGCATGATCCCACGCTGCCGTCCTTGCTGATACGGGGCATGCAGTCGGAGGGAAAATACTATGCCCCTACGAATAATCTGCGGCTGCCGCAAAAAACCGAAAATCTGCAGATTGACTATACCGCCCTGAGTTTTGGCGTGCCCGAACGCATACAGTTCCGTTACAGGCTGGAAGGCTATGATCGCGAATGGCAGGAGGCCGGTACCCGGCGCACCGCCTTCTATACCAATCTGGAACCCGGGGCCTATCGCTTTCGCGTTATCGCTTCCAATGGCGAGGGTATCTGGACGGAAACCGCTGCAAGCCTGGATTTTTCCATTGCGCCGACGCTGGCGCAATCAGCCTGGTTCCGCCTGTTATGTGCGCTGGCAGCTGCTTTCATCCTGTGGCTGCTGTACCAGTTGCGCTTGCGCCGCCTGGCGGACCAGATCCACGGCCGTCTGGAAGAGAGGATGGGTGAAAGGGAACGCATAGCGCGCGAACTGCATGACACGCTGCTGCAATCGGTACAGGGGCTCATCCTGAAATTTCAGTCGGCAACCAGCCGCATCCCGGAGAATGAACCTACCCGCTGCATGATGGAAAAGAACCTGCAACTGGCGGACGAGGTGCTGGCAGAGGGCCGCGACAGGGTAAAAGGCTTGCGCGCCGCATCCTTGCCGGAGCGGGACCTGGCAGCCGAGCTGTCAAGGATGGGAAAGATGCTGATGGAAGACAGCACAACCGAGTTTTTCATGCTGATACAGGGCAAACCGGTCAACCTTCACCCGATTGTTGCCGAGGAAGCCTTTGCCATCGCCCGTGAGGCCTTGTTCAATGCCTTTGCCCATGCCAAGGCCGGCAAGGTAGAAGTGGAGCTTGATTACAACATGCCGCATTTCAGGATGATCATCCGGGACGACGGCAGGGGCATAGACAATGACGTCATCGCCGCCGGCTCGCGACCGGACCACTGGGGTCTGGCAGGCATGCAGGAGAGGGCTAAAAAGATTAATGCCAGGCTGAAACTGTGGAGCCGGACAGGTGCCGGCACCGAATGGGAATTTGTCTTGCCGGCACAACTGGCCTATGCATCGGGCAAGCGCAAGGAAAAGCGGCATTGGCTGAAGCGCAGGCTGAACCTGCCGCAGCAGGAGGATATGTGAGGCCGCGCTGTTAACTCGCCGCCTGCCCCCACCCGAGATGGTAGCCCGTGCATTGCCCAGAATAACTGGCATCTACTCTATAGAGGTATTGACAGCATTACCCCCGCAGGACTACAACAGTGGTATTGCTTCATCTGAATTATTGCCCTGATGAAAAAAATAGGCAGCAGACCGGTTTGCGGCCCGCAATATACCTGCTGACGAACTAGGAATATGTCATGGAACAGTTAAGCCCTTGCAAACCAATCACTATCCTGGCGGTCGATGACCATCCGCTGTTCAGGGATGGCATTGCCAGCGTGATCGACAGTGAACCGGACCTGAAGCTGGTGGCGCAAGCCAGCAACGGGCTGGAAGCGATCGCCAGCTACCGCGAATTCCATCCCGACGTGACGCTGATGGATATCCAGATGCCCGAGATGAACGGCATTGACGCCACCGCCGAGATCCGCAAGGAATTCCCCCAGGCCCGCATTGTCGTGCTGACCACCTATGAAGGCGACGTGCATGCGCTGCGGGCGATCAAGGCCGGCGCTGCCGGCTACCTGCTGAAGAGCATGCTGCGCAAGCAATTGCTGGAAACGGTGAGGGTCGTACATGGCGGCCGCCGCAGCATACCGCCCGAGATTGCGATGGATCTGGCCAACCGCATGGGCTATGAGACGCTCAGCCAGCGCGAGATTGAAGTGCTGCAACTGGTGGCAACCGGCAGATCAAATAAACGCATCGGCGCCCACCTGGATATTTCCGAAGAGACCGTCAAGGTGCATATGAAAAGCATCCTGACCAAGATGATGGCGAATGACCGCACCCATGCGGTCACACTGGCCATAGAACGCGGCATCATCGACATGCAGTGGAGTGGCAATCGCTGGTGCAACTGATAACAGACTAACAGCCCCGCTCACCCTGGCACTTCATGTGAACCAGGCAAGGAATCGCGACAGTAGCAGGCGATCCACAACGAAGCATCAAGCAATGCATAAAAAAGTATAAAAGGAGAGGCGCTTGATGTTACATCGGCCAAAAAAGCATAGGCAAGGCTGCCGCATGTCCGGATCACCCTGCCACCAAGGGTCTGTTCCGTTGAACGCAAGATGCGGCACTAATCCATGATATCGAAAATAATAACAGCAGCGATTCCGGAATAAGGTCACGCATGCCGACAAAATTTTTCACCGCATATGGCTGCATTTTTTGCTGCATATGCGCCCGTGCAATCGCAGGATTATTTGCTCTCTCGCTGGGCATGGCTGCGTGGGCGCTCGATCCCGACGTGCGCCTGCAGGATTTTAACCATGTCATGTGGACCAGCAAGGATGGCGCGCCGGCGGAAATCACCAGCATGGCCCAGACCAAGGACGGCTGGCTGTGGCTGGGTACGCCGTCCGGCCTGTACCGCTTCGACGGCATGCGCTTTGAACTCTACCAGCCGCCTGCCGGGTCCAGCCTGCTCAATTCCCGCATCAGCGAACTGGCTGCCCAGGATAACGGCGAGCTCTGGATAGGCTATGTCAGGGGCGGCCTGTCGGTGCTGCGCCAGAATGGAAAACTGGAGCACCTGGCATTGCAGGATAAGGATAATCTTCTGGGAGGCACCTATACGCTTGCCCTTGATACCGACGGCAGCGCGTGGATAGCCAATGGCAGAGGCCTGATGCATTTTTCTGCTGGAAAATGGCGCAGGGTCGGTGAGGAATCCGGGTTTCCCGGCGTACGCGCCATCAACGTGCTGCTGGACCAGTACGGGCAATTATGGGCCAGTAACGGCGAAAAGCTGTATCTGCTGGACCGGGCCAGCGGCAAATTCCGGCCTGGCGGCGTGGAGGGCATTTCCTGGGGACTGATCCAGTCGCCGGACGGCAGGCTGTGGAGCGCCGAACGCGACAAGCTGCGCCTGGTGCCCTCGCCGGCGGCCGGCCCTACCCTGCCGCGCAAGCCTGGATTCAATCAGATCGAAGGGCATGGTACCGCGATATTTGATAGCGACGGCAATCTGTGGTCGCTGAAATGTCCGCGCGGCCTGTGCTTTGTGCCGCGTGCGGGCGACTCTCCAGCGACGCAGCTGCTGCCTTCCGAGCTTGCTACCGACAAATTCGACCAGCCGTGGCAAATGACGACGCTGACGACCAACCTGTTGCTGGAAGACCGTGAGGGCAATATCTGGGTTGCCACGCAGGCAGGGCTGGAACGTTTTCGCAACAATAAACTGATCCCGGCACGCATACCCGGCAGCGACGGTTTCTTGTCGATGGCAAGCGATGCCGACGGCAAGGTCTGGATTGCCGACCAACTGACAGGCAAAGCCTGGAACCTGCCAATGAGCGGTACGCCGCCGACAGAACTGCCGCTGAAGATATATACGGTTACCAATGATATCAATGGCGCCTTGCTGCTGGCAGGCCCTCGCGGCATAGAGCGGCGCCGCAGCGGCGAAACAAAAGACGAGATACAAGACAAAACGCAGATGACGCCCTTGCCGGAGCGCAGTGACGGCAAGACCGTAGACGAGGTCGTCTCCAGGCTCTACGACGATGGCGTCAATCTGTGGGTCACGCTAAAGACGCGCGGCAGCTTTGTCCGGCGCAATGAGCACTGGAGCTCATTCAAGGAAGCGGGCCTTCCTGACGGACTCACCCTTGCCGCCGTCGCCGGAAAAGGACAAATATGGCTGGGCTTTAACGACGGCAGCCTGATCTTCTACGATAACGGCAATCTGATGAAATATGCGGCGGCCGACATGCTCGGCATCGGTGCCATCACGGGAGTCCAGGCAGGGCAGCAAATCATCGTCGCCGGGGAAAAAGGCATAGTCACACTGCGCCAGGGGCGCTTCTTCCGCCTGCAGCTTGACAGCCCGGATGTACTCAGGAACGTCACAGGCCTGGTCACCACCTCCAACGGCGACCACTGGTTTAACGGCGCCAGAGGCGTGGTCCACATCTTGCAGGCAGACTGGAAGCGGGCAATGGAAAATCCATCAAGTCCGCTGCGCTATGAATTGATTGACGTGCTCGAAGGCTATCCCGGCGAAGCGGCTACTGGCACCTGGATGTCAACCACCTTTGTCAACCGCGATGGCCAGCTCTGGTTTGCAGCCACAGGAGGCATCGTCCGCCTGGACCCGGCCAAACAGCGTCCGCAAGCGCGCATTCCGAAAGTTGAAATCCGTAGCGTGAACACCGAGCAGCAGCGCTACGCCGCGTCGGAAGATATCCTGCTTCCGGCGGGAACGAGCAATTTCCATATTGAATACACCACTCTCAGCTACGCCAAGCCTGAGCAAGTACGTTTCCGCTACTGGCTGGAAGGGGCAGACCGCAGTTGGAAAGAAGCCGGCGCCCGGCGTGCCGCCTACTTTACCAACCTGGGACCGGGCACCTATCATTTCAATGTGATGGCCAGCGGCGAAGATGGCATGTGGGATACCGGAACCAGCACAATCAGCAGCGTCAGCTTCAGGATTGCACCGACCATGGTGCAGACGGCATGGTTCAAGGCCTTGTGTGCGATCGCTGTGTTACTGGTGCTGTGGTGGCTTTACCGGCTAAGGCTACGCCAGGTCACCCGGCTGTTTGATATCAAGCACAAGGAAAGGCTGGCAGAGCGCGAGCGCATCTCGCGCGAGCTGCACGACACCCTGCTGCAATCCGTGCAGGGGCTGGTGCTGAAAATCCACGGTGCAGTCAGGCGCTTGCCCCAGCAGGAACCGATGCGTGAAGTCATAGAAGGTGCTCTGAACAACGCCGACAACATCATCGTTGAAGCACGTGACCGTGTCAGCAGCCTGCGCAGCGTCAAGAACTGCCCCGATCTCGCCAGCGCGCTGGACAAGGTCGGCCAGTCACTGGTCCAGGGCAGCAGCATACAGTTTGACATCGGTATCCTGGGCGAGGCACGCACGCTGCATCCGGTGATCAGGGATGAAGTCTACTGGATCGCGCGGGAAGCGCTGATCAATGCATTCAACCATGCGCAGGCCACGCGGATAGACATCGGCATCACTTATACCTCGCGTGAGATGCGGCTTTCCATCCGCGACAATGGACGCGGTATCCCGGATGAAACCTTACGCTATGCGGCGGCCAGGAGCCACTGGGGCATCGTGGGCATGCAGGAGCGCGCAGCCAAGATCAACGCTGTATTGCGCTATCAGTCACCAGACAAAACCGGCACCGAATGGACGATCGTGCTGCCGGGCAGGATAGCGTATGAAGGAAATGAAGGGCACACGGTATGGCAACGGCTTTTAAAGCGGGCTTAGTTCAAATGCGCTCAGGAGCAAATGGACCGAGGCTTATTGACGCCGGTTGCATCAGCCCTCCTCATTTTTTTCGTGTGAAAGAAAGCCGGATGTTCAACCCGGCCTGCTTTTCTCTTTTACCTTGACGAATGACAGCGAGCCTTTCGCGGATGAAACTAAGGACCTGTTAACAAATAGCATTGCCAAATCGACAAAGCCAATTTAATCTGTTGGCAAATCCACTACATGCGGGTGGCAGATGCGAATTCTTTTCAATTCTTTCCGGCTCTTGCTGTTGCTGATTCTTCTTTTCTTCTGGGCCTGCAATTTTCCGCATTATCAGATTTCCGACTTCATCGGCGCCCACTTTCCCTGGCCGACGCATCGCCAGTTCAAATGGCTCGCCCTCCTGTCCGAAGGCTTGCTGGTACAGTTGACATGTTGTCTACCCACGATGCTTTTGCTGGTCGCCGTTTTCCGTAAATCGGCTGTCTGGGTAGCAATGGCACTTGCCAGTCTGTTTCTCCTGCGCACCGCAGTCTTCGAGTTTTGGCATCCAATAAAGCCGCCGGACAGCTATTACTTTGCAGGCTACCTTGCTGCCTGCCACCTGCTACTCCTGGCAGGCGGCTCCTTATTGGTGCAAAGACGACTGGATCGCAGCGGCAAGGGCCGCCCTCTCATCCAATAAGGCTCGCACAATTGCTGCAGAGCTCTGCATGAAGCACGAAAACCTGCCAAACTAGCGGCTTATTTGCATCTCTGGCCGCAACTCCCGACTTGAGAGAGCTCCCTGCTCTTCATACGTGCTGTCTGCAAGCAAATTTGTTCCTTCGGCAAGACCGCGCTGCGCGTGCAGCCGCATGGCCTGGTTGCCGCTATTTCTCGCTATTTGTAGTAAACGATTTCTTGATTCGATTTGCATGGAAAAATTCATAGTTCTTATCTTCCCGGTCTTTTTCCTGCTGATCGGCGCCGAGTTTGCGTACGGCTGGTTCAAGCAACGCAATACCTACCGTCTGAATGACGCCCTGAGCAGCCTCAGCCAGGGCTTGATCAGCCAACTGGTGGCGCTGGTCACGCAATTGTTCCAGATCGGCCTGTATGCGCTGGTATTCGACAAAATTGCGCTGTTTCCTGAAGCCTCACTGTGGGATACCTGGTACGGCTGGGTAATCGCAGTCCTGCTCTTTGATTTTTGCGATTACTGGCTGCACCGCATGGGGCATGAAAACGCGGTGATGTGGGCCGCCCACATGGTGCATCACCAGAGCCAGGATTTTAATTTTTCCACGGCGCTACGCCAGGAAAGCACGGTCGCGCTGATAGGCTGGATTTTTTACCTGCCGATGGCGGTGATCGGTGTGCCGCCGGAACAGTTTGCAATTGCCGGCCTGATCGTGCTGCTATTCCAGTTCTGGATACATACCGAGCATATCGGCAAGCTGGGCTGGTTTGACCGCGTGTTTTCTTCGCCGTCTAACCACCGCGTGCATCATGCAGTGAACGACCAGTACCTGGACAAGAACTATGGCGGCATGCTGGTGATATGGGATCGCCTGTTCGGCACCTTTGCAGAAGAAAAGGAAAGCTGCGTGTACGGCACGCGCACTCCACTCAATAGCTGGGACCCGGTGTGGGCCATCGTCGGCGAATACTGGCATCTGCTGCAGTTGTCGCGCCAGGCCAAGCACTGGCCCGACAAGATACGCGTGTGGATCAAGCATCCTGGCTGGCGTCCTGCGGAACTGCATGCAGAAGTACAGGGCCAGGCATTTGACCTGGATGCTGCCCGCAAGGCCTACAATCCGCCGCTGACACACCGAGCACAAGTCCTTGCGGTCCTGCAATTCACCCTGATGATGGCGGCATCGGCCGCCTACCTCTGGTTTGCCGAAGATTTTGGCTATGGGCAATCGCTGCTGCTGACGGCCGCTGTCATTGCCGGGTTCTGGGGCCTTGGCGCCTATTTGCAGGGCCGCGTCTCGGCATTGCAAGTCTTGCTGATCGACCTGGCAAGCATCGCCTGCGCTGCCGCTCTGGTACTGCGCCGCTAGGGTAACGGGAAGCAGGAAAAGCCTCTTTCTCTACAAACAGGCCCTCCCGGCCTTGCTGCAGCCGCCGATTCAAGTACTAGCCGGCAGGCATATCACCCTGCATGCTGAAGATGATTGCTGTGATCAATTGGCAACGATCCGGTAACAACGCGACCACTTCCCTTACACTGCAATAGTAGCGCCATGCGCTATTTAACCTTGTTCCACAATTCGCCATTTATTTATCTGAAGCAATGAGCGGATAATGGGGGTTTGCCTGCAGTCAAGAAAATCATTCCTTTGCCCAACGCTACCAGCATCTAGCCATGATTGCGAAATAGAAGAGATCAATGAACGATTCCAACAGCAACCTGACAAAATTCTCGCGCCACCTTTGGCTGACGCTATGCATGTTCATCCTGTTCGCAGCGACCTTTGGCGCCTATGTCTGGACAGAAAAGCAAATCGACCGGGCCAATGAGCTGAGGCAGCAGTCCTTCATGCTGGCGGAAGAACTGCGCCAGTCATCGGACGATCTGACCCGCATGATACGCACCTATGCGGCGACCGGCGATCCCCTCTACAAGGCGCATTTCCAGGAGATCCTGGATATCCGCGACGGCAAGAAACCGCGCCCTGTTGACTACCAGGATGTCTACTGGGATCTGGTACAGAGCGATGATAAGCGGCCGCGCCCCTTTGGCGAAGCGGTGCCGTTGCTGGAGTTGATGCAGCGCGCCAGGTTTACTCCACAAGAACTGGCCAAACTGCAAGAGGCCAAGGCACGCTCGGACGAACTCGCCCTGACCGAGCAGGCTGCCATGCGCCTGCTGGAATCAAGCAGCCCTCCGACCGCGGCCAACCGCGAAGAGGCGCTACGGATGCTGCATGATACCAATTACCACCAGGCCAAGATCGCCATCATGCTGCCCATCAACCAGTTCCGCGCAATGGCAGACCGCAGGACCTTGCAGGCGGTGCGCGATACGGAATCCAAGGCGACCAGCGTGCGCCTGCTGTTTATCGTGTTTGGCGTGCTGTTGCTGACGCTGCTATGGCGCATGCGTCAGGACCTGTATGCGATCCTGGGCGGACCGGTGGGCGAGTTGCATATGCGCATCGCCAGGCTGGGCAGCGGTGAGTTTTCCGAGCCCATTTCCGTTGCGCCGGGCCAGCAAGACAGTGTGCTGGGCTGGCTGTCGGAAACACAACTCAAACTGGCCGATCTGGATGCCTCGCGCAAAACTGCAGAGCAAAGAAGCCAGCGGCTGACCCAGCTCTATGCAGCGCTGAGCCAGTGCAACCAGGCTATCGTGCGCTGTCAAAGCGAGGAGGAACTGTTTGCTCAGCTCTGCGGCAATATCGTCAGCTTCGGCGGCATGCAGCTGGCATGGATAGGGAGACTGGATCCGGACACCAAGCAAATCCACACCCTGGCCTACCATGGCGCCGGCGCCGAATACCTGAGCAATCTGAATCTATCTGCCAGCGCGGACCAGCCTTCCGGGCAAGGTCCTACCGGTATCTGCGTGCGAGAAGACCGGCCCTATTGGTGCCAGGATTTTCTGCACGATGATCGCACTGCCTTGTGGCACGAACGCGCCGCCAGCGTAGGCTGGCGAGCTTCTGCCTCCCTGCCCCTGCATAGAAAAGCTGAGGTTTTCGGCGCCCTCACTGTATATTCCGATGCAGTCGGTGCTTTCGATGAGGATGTCCGCAGCCTGTTGCTGGAAATGGCGATGGACATCGATTTCGCCTTGCAGGGTTTCGACAAGGAAGCCCAACGGCTGCAGATAGAGAATGCGCTGCGCATGAGCGAGCAGCGCTTCCGCACTATCGTGGAAACAGAGCCGGAGTGCATCAAGGTCGTCGACCGCAATGGGCAAATACTGGAGATCAATAGCGCCGGCATCAGCATGCTGGAGGCGGAATCCCTGGCCGACGTGCAAAAGCAGACTCTGCTGGACTTCATTCTCCCGGACTACCGCTCTCTTTTCGTCGCACTGCATCAGCGCGTGCTGGGTGGAGAAAACGGCACACTGGAATTTGAGATAACGGGCATGAAAGGAACGCGGCGCTGGCTGGAAACCCACGCCGCGCCGATGCGCAATACGGATGGCGAAATCGATATGGTGCTCGGTATTACCCGCGATGTGACGGCGCGCAAGGAAGCCGAAGCGCGCATCCAGTACCTCGCCCATTTCGATACGCTGACCGGCCTGCCTAACCGCGCGCAACTCGCCGAGCGGGCCGCCTATGCGCTCAACCTGGCACAGCGCAGCCATCAGCAACTGGCGTTGATGCTGCTGGACCTGGATCACTTCAAGGACATCAACGATACACTGGGCCATACCGTCGGTGATACCCTGCTCGCGCAACTGGCCGGCCGGCTGCAGTCTGTATTGCGGGAAGAAGACACCGTGTCGCGGCTGGGCGGCGATGAATTCATTTTCCTGCTGTTTGGAGTGGACATGCACGGCGCGGCGCATGTCGCGCAAAAGATCCTGGACGCCATCAAGGCGCCCTTCAAGATCGAGCATTTTGACCTAAACGTCACCGGCTCCATAGGCATCGCCATGTATCCCGGCGACGGCCATGACCTGGAAGTATTGTCCAAGAGTGCGGACGCGGCGATGTACCGCGCCAAGCACGAGGGCCGCAACGGCTACCGTTTCTTTACGACAGAGATGCAAACCCGTTCCGAGCGCCAGTTGCAGCTTGTCAATGCGCTGAGCCAGGCGCTGGAACGAGAACAGCTCACGGTCCATTATCAGCCGCAAATTTCCGTCATCAACGGGCGCATAGTCGCGGCGGAAGCACTTCTGCGCTGGTACCATCCTGAGCTGGGCCAGGTATCGCCGGCGGAATTCATCCCGGCCGCGGAGGATAGCGGCCTGATCATACCGATAGGAGAATGGGTACTGAGGCAAGCAGTGCGGCAGGCCAGGAAATGGATGCTGGATGGACTGGACCCGATGATCATTGCCGTCAACCTGTCAGCAGTGCAGTTCCGCCACTCCGACCTGCCCAATCTGGTGACGCGCATACTGGACGAAGAAGGCTTGCCGGCGGAATACCTGGAGCTGGAATTGACGGAAGGCGTGGCAATGCACGATACGCAAAACGCAGTTGCCGTGATGAACAATCTGCACGCACGCGGCGTGCGCATGTCCATCGATGATTTTGGTACCGGCTATTCTTCCCTCAGTCAGTTGAAGAAATTCCGTATCTACAAACTGAAGATAGACCAGTCCTTCGTACGCGACATCAGCACCGATCCGGAAGACAAGGCCATCGTGAGCGCCATCATCCACATGGCAAAAAGCCTGGGCCTGCAGACAATTGCCGAGGGCGTGGAAACGGCGGGCCAACTGGCCTTCTTGCGGGAACAGGGTTGCGACGAGGTACAGGGCTATTACTATAGCCGGCCGCTACCGGCGCAGCAATTCGAGGAATTTGCACGTGCCAAGGCAATGGTCAAGCCCTGACTTCGGCCTCGAACCTGTCCCTGAACTCAGCAAGCCGCCTGTTCCAAAGCCGCAGTCAGCTCAGCGGTGGTCAAAATAGCCTGCGTAAAACCATGCCCGATAAGCTAGCCCCACTTTTTCCCCAACTCGCTTAAACCCGCTTGCTGCAAGTCTTCCGGCGTCATCGCAATACGAAACTTGCAATCCGCATCAAAGCCCAGGAACCATGGTTCCGACAATGCCGGGATCTGCGAAGGCCGTTCGACATTGACAACCATGATGGCTCCCCGGTGGCCATCCTGTTCGGTGAAATATACCGCCTCCGGTTTTGCCGCCTCCAAGATTTCACGGATCCTGGCGCCTGCGCTACCATCCCTGACAGCGGTGTTGAACGGCTCGTGAGGCAGTTCTACGGTCATGATCATGCGCATGATATTCACCTCCTCTTGTACGACTTCAATCTACTTCAATGGCTGTCGGCAAAATCCAGTATGGCTTGCGCCCCTTTTTCAGGGCTGACCGGATACCACAGATGCGGCGCATCCGGCACGACCGCGGTGGATGTTCCTGGAGGCAGGTACTCCAGCAGCCGGTAATTAGATTGCCAAAAATAGGCTCGCGTATACTGGCCATGCATCAGCAGCACCGGCACATCGATCTCGCCCCACTGCTGGGGCGGGCCGGGAGGCACCTTGGGCGAAGACAGCATGGGTCCAAAGGTACGCGCATTATCCAGGCCGTTCTGCTGACGCCCTGCAGGCAAGCGCTCGAAGGCGCCTTTGAAGCCAAGCACCGCATCGAAAAAACCTATCGTCGCGCGCCGCAGATCACCGGCACGCAGGCTGGAAACCATGCCGGCGATATCTGCATTCCAACTGGCAACCGCTGCGCCGGCAGCCAGCGAATCGCCATCCACCAGGCCAGGCTCGCTGAAGGTAACACTGCGCAACAATCCCGGATAATTCAAAGCAAACCAGGCGGCGATACGCCCGCCGTAAGAGCCGCCGACCAGATGTACCTTTGGCAGCCGCAGCGCGCGTATCAAGTCCACCAGATCCTGCGCATGCTGCAAGATGGTGTACTGCTGGCCCTGGTCGCTCCAGGCATTCGGATAATGGTAACGGCGGCTATAGGAAATGTAGCGGTACTTGGGGGCAATAAATTCCCGCAGCGGATCGAAGGTACGCCAGTCTCCGCCGGCGCCGTGCACGAAGACGATAGGTATGCCAGTTCCCTGCTCGACATAGGCTAACTCGGTATCACCGATGCTCAAGGCCTTGGCTTCCATGGTTCTCTCCGCTGCATGCCGGCGGCCTGCACGGCCGCTCTGGTGATGTCGCCGGGGCCGCTTGCGGGGAGCAAAACCATCAGCTCACGCGGCCTCTCTGTGCGTTTTCATCATATCTGCAAGTAACGGAATGTAGCAATAGCGCTCATCAAGATGCGCTAAAGTAAAGGTAAAAAATTGTTGAATGTCTGGCCGTGGGGAAACTTACAAGGCACAGCGGGCATAGCTTACCTTGGGACCAATCAAACCCAGATAGGCACAGATGCTCACAGGCACCATACCGGCCTTGGCACGCCGCTCGTCCAGATGATCCTCATCTTCCACAGGCCACAACTGCAGCTCTGCAGGTTTGTCTTTCCCGCCGACAATCTGGGTGCCATATATCTGCGGCAAGCCCTGGCGCATGCGTATGCGATCCTCCAGCGTGGCCAGGAACCTACCCGGCAATTCGTTGCTATCCACAGCCGCCTTCATCAGGGGAAAATATCTTAGCTGATACTCAAGCTCTGCATGCTGCACCAGCATGGCTGCATACTGCGGCGCCTTGTCGCCGAATTCTGTCGTCGTCGGCCAGCCGCAACGGCGCACCAGATCATCCAGCTCGGCTTGCAACAGCCGGTCAGTGTCCGTCATCGTTTGCTCCAGTTGCTTGATGAGGACAGGGTCAACGACTTCTCCCCGCTCGTAGGCTTGCTGATGCAACCGGCCTATAGGTTCGCGTACCGCCTGGTCTCGCTGGAACCAGGTATTAGTACGCTTGACCTCGGCATACCAGTCGCAAGCTGTTTTATTGGGCGCAGACGCTGCTTCCTTTGGCGCGCCCGAGATGGCGGCAACAGGGGTTTGCGCATTGGCGGTGGATATGAAAAATGCGCCAAGCAAAGCGAGCAAAAGATATTTCAGAAGCGTGCTCCCAGGCGATATTCACTTATTCCATCATCTATGCCGGTTGAACCGTCGAATCAGGTTCAAACTTGGCCAGCATCGATGAGCGCAGCTTGCCTTCCCTGGCCAAGTGCAACAAGTCTGCTGGAACCGCACTCACGCTTTCGCGCCTCAGTTCCAGTTCGCGGCCTGGATGTATGACGGGAACAAATCCCCGGTGGAACAGGCTGACGGTGATCCAGTCTTCCAGTATATCCAGCACGTGCTTGCGTTTCCCTGCTGGTGACAGGAAGCTGACGCCTTCCGGCCGCAATTTCTCCCACAGGCTGTCCGGGTCTTCGGCAAGCGTTATCAGCTCCGTCAAAGGCAGCTTCGCCGGATCCATCCAGCTATCGGTAAAGCGCTGCAGCATGCGCGGCTTCAGGATATCCGTACCATATTCATCCCAGGCGACGGCGCGCAGCTCTTCCGGGTTGTAGTTGATATACCATGCGTTTTCGGTAGGCTGCTCACCGCCCAGCAAATGCATGCATTGCTTGGGAGGCGGGTACACGGGCTTCGCGCCCGGCTTCAGCGCTGCCACACGCTCTTCCAGCGAAGGATGGGTATCGTAGATCGCCGTAGGACGCCGCTCGGCTTTTTCTATCGCCGTTTGCACCAGCAGGCGCTTGGCTCCGGGCAGGCAAAACCGGCGGAAGCCTTCAAAGATGGGAACCCGCGCGCCGCGCATGATGGCGGGGCCCAGTTCATAATCAAGGTAGGCCGACCAGGCAGGATCAATCAGGTGGACTTTCTCCAAGGCCGAGCGGGTTGCATCGACGCCAAAATAGCGGGCGGCCTGCGCATCGGCAGAAAACTCCTGCGCGCGGGACACCGAGCTGGACAGCTTGAGAAACCAGTGGCCGTAGAGACGGAATAGCGCATCCAGGAAAAACATCGATTCATCCAGGTCCGCAATGGCAGCACCTATGGAAGCGCGGGTGCGGTACACCCAGGGCCCCAGCGATAAGTCGCCACCTGCAAAGTGGCCGAACTCATGCGCGATCACGGTGCTGAGCTCTTCCTCGGACAGCCAGGCAAACAAGGGCAACCCCAGGCCGACGCGCAGAGATTTCAAGCCGCCATACCAATTGCGCTGCGCACTGATATACGCGCTGGCAGCACCTATCAGATGGATATCGACATGGGCCTTGAAACCGGCCTTGGCGCCTATGCGCTCTACCAGCGCATACAAAGGCTGGGCCTGGGTACGGTCCAGCCAGGTCGGCAACTCTTTTTTCTCGCGGCTGAACCAGCCTCGCGGGCGCAGTGCATAGGCCAGTGTCAGCCCGGCAAATCCGGCGAGGATGCCGGACAATTCCAGCGAATCGCGGTAATGGCTCTGTGCAAAAGGTATCCAGAACAAGCCTATCACCAGCCCCAGTGCCAGCAGCCAGAACCCCAGCCACAGCGCAAGCATCAGCACAGCGCGACGGGCCAGGTCACGGCGAGTGTGCTGGGTGCGGCGGGCGGGCCGATGTTGGCGGACGGAAGGCGCGCTCATGCTGGCCACTGCTGTAAAGCGCTGCTGATCACGCTGTGGAACAGGTCGGTTCGCGCAGCACTGCGGCGCAAGGTCTCCCGCTCTACCCAGGGCAAGGCGGTATTACGCGATCGCACAAACATCGCAGCTGCCTGCACGGGCAGATCCAGACTGATGCTGGCCAGTGGCACAGGCTCGCCTCGTACGTAACGGCTCAAAAATTCCAGATCACGAGATGTCATACCAAAACTCACTGCAAGTTGTGTTTGAATTGCCTTATCCTGCATGCGCGCTGCCTCACAATACAGCAAGGCGAGCTGCTCTTCCTGCAGGCTGAAAAATTCCCCGCGCTTCATCGTATGCGCCAGCTTGAGCGCCTGCCCGGGATTGTTGCGCAAGGCCATGGCAAGATTCACAGCCCGGGAATTTTCAGCCGCAGCCTGCTTGGGCTCCAGGCCTGCGCGCACACGTACCATGTCCACGTCTTTGGCAAATTCCGGAGAGTCGGGCAGTTCCGTCACAAGGGACAGCGGATCGCCCCCCGCCATGCGGGCAATCAATGCAAAATCGCCTGCATCGCGGGCCTTGTTCCTCGCATTTTTTGCGCGGAAAGATTCAGCGAGAACATCCAATGCCTCCCGCAGCCGGCCTTGCGCAACCAGCGCTTGTACCTGGTTGTCTATCACATCGGCCGCAATATCAGGTGATACCTGTTTCAGGCGCAGATAGCTCTGCATCGCCC
Source organism: Parundibacterium terreum (assembly GCF_014636315.1). Lineage (GTDB taxonomy): Bacteria > Pseudomonadota > Gammaproteobacteria > Burkholderiales > Burkholderiaceae_D > Undibacterium > Undibacterium terreum. The sequence goes on from NZ_BMED01000001.1 coordinate 1,323,915, forward strand.
CTGCATAGTTGCCGGCCACGGTGCGGCGCCAGGTCAGGGTACGCAAAACATGCGGCTCGTTGCCGAATTTTTGTGCCACACTTTCCATCGCGTCCAGGCCTTGTGTGCCTTTCAGCATGACCGCATACAGGTATTGCGCCTTCGCCGAAGCCGGCTGCTGCTTGGCCTGCGCCGCATATTCCCGCAGCATGGCATCATATTGGCCGGCGTTTTCGCGCGCGGCCTGGTATACCCGGTGCAGGTCGATGTCATCCGGCTTGGCGGCGATAGCCCGTTCCGCAATGCGCACACCTTCAAACACGGCCCCTTCCGACGCCATTCTCACCGCGGCACTGGTCTTTGCCGAATCCCAGCCACTAAGCACAGCCTGCGCTTCATACAGAGGCGCGGTCTTGCCGGGCTGGCCGACGGAAAACAGATAGACCGTGCACAGATCAAGCGCCGAGCGATTGCCTTGATGAATGATGTCAATGTGGCTGCGGCTGACGAGATTATCGTGCTTGCTCATGCTGACTTTTTCAGCTGGCTGCTCAAACGCGAAATCGGCGTGCGGCATTTCTATATAACGCTGGCCGCAATAAATGTTGGGCGGCGCATCTGCCGGCGGCTTGTCCGGCCTGGTCTTGTAATAGGTGACGTTTTCACGCATCAAAGGGCTGGCCCCTGCGATATTCCAGATCACGTAGCCGCTCTGGCTTTTCACATCCTGATCAAAGCTGTCGACGGCGCCCAATTGACCGGCTGTCGCACTGCCCTTCACCAGGCCTGCTGCAACATTGATAGTGGTTCTGCCCTCCGGGGGTATGGTTTGTTTTTTACCGTCCAGCTCTACCTGCAAGGCAACCGGCAGGCCGTTCAATACCATGATGTCCTGCGTTTGCGATTTATGATAGCTGCCGACAGCGCCGGCCAGCAGGGTCGTCAGCAAGCCCGCTGCCAGACCGCGCGAATACAGCCAGCCAAACAGGCCCATGGGCACCCGCGCAAAAATGCTCCACTGGCGCTCGCCGGTGCTGCGCACCAGGTATGCACCAAGAGGCACAACGGGTACGGCAAACAGCACCACCAGCGCGTGCAGCGCGATATGGCTGCCGTCGGTATCGCTTTCCACTTCACCGACAAAACTAAAGCCGACGGAGTTGACCGTTCCCAGCGAAGGCGAGCGCTTCAAAGGTTTGGCGAACAGGCGGCGATGGCCGACCAGGAGTTCAACCGTATCGCGGTGCTGCGGCAGCCGCCTGAGCCATTTGGCCCACACCAGTGCGCGATAGACCTTGAATGGATCACCGCTTTCTATGGCTTTCCTGATTCTGGGGTCATCAATGAGCGCTTCTAATTCCGGCACGCGCTGCAATAGCTGAGCGGGGTCTGAGATGGACATGTTTATCCTGAAAAAATTCTATGGCGATCTGGCGGTGTCCGTGGACAGCGCAGCAATGCAAGCCGGTATGGCTATATAGCGAATCCGGAGATGGCTTTATGCGGGACTGGAGCGCGGAGAAAAATAAAGCAGGCGCGAAACCTGGCGTGGCAGCAGTACAGATTGCAGTAGTTGCACTACTTGATACAGTGCTTGCGGTGATTGCAGATTCATAGCCCTCCCTGAGGCTGACAAATTGTTATCATTTTTTTCATTGTTGCCTTACGTTACCGGATTTTTTTTGAGTCTGCAATCATGACTAAACAAATCTGACGTATTTCCGCACGCGTGCCCGGGATAGTGAAACCGGTTCCGCTTTAGCTTGCGTAAATATCCAGGGAAGAAGTGACAGGGATGTCGGGGACAGCGGGAATGAGTAAACGTGATAGGTGCGTTCGGCTCATTGCCAATTCGTAAAGAAATCGCAAAGAAATCTCAACTCAAGCGACAAATAAGCAATTCCGGATCCGCATTAATTCTGACCGGTAAGGTGCTGCACCCTACTCCGCGGCTGACCAGCAAACTGCCGCTGCCCGGCACTTCGTGCCTTCCATAGCTGAACTTCCGGCATAAAGGGCCATGAGGGACCAGTATCGGTGTGCCGTTCTTCAACGCAATCTGGCCGCCATGCGTATGGCCGGCAAAGGCGACATCAAACTTCTCCTTGCCCAACAATAGCAGGCCATCCGGTGCGTGCATCAAGAGCAAGCGTAAAACATCGCTTGATGCTGCATTGGAAAACGTCTCTGTCGCATCTGGACTGCCGGTCCAGGGGTCATCCATGCCGCAGACATAGACCGTATCAAAAGGCGCTGGTAATGCGGTGCTTTGATTGACCAGTACAGTCACGCCTGCGGCCTTAAGCTCTCGCTGCAGATAAGCGTCGTCCGTCCACAAATCGTGATTGCCGAACACCGCAAACTTCCCCAGGGGTGGTTGGCATTGGAATAATCCCTCTGTCAGCGCAGCGATGTTCCGCATGGCAGGATACAAAGTCACCGCCCAGCAACAGCAGATCTGGTTTCTGTTCAGCGATTTGCTCAAACAGTTCACTAAAAATCCCTGGATGCGTGGATGGCCCTGCGTGAAAATCCGAGGCGAACGCAACCGTCAACGGCCTTGGCAAGCGTCCTTGTTCCAGGCTTATCTCATACTGCGTAACAGCAAACCGCCCGTGCAATCCGCTCCGATAACTCCATCTGGCCAGCCAACCGCCGAGCAGGGCAATATCCAGCACCCACTCGCCCATTCTCCTGAAGCGGTTGTTATATTTGCCGCGATATTTTGCTGAGCTCACAAAAAAATATCGCTTACTCGGTTACCGGCTGGGCAGCTTCAAGCTGTGCTGTTTCAGACTGTGCTTCCCGCATTATTTTTTTACGTTTACCCCAGAACATGAATGCGAATACAGGAATGGAAAACGATACCATCCATGGGCCATACAGCGCAGCAAATGCGCTGGCACTGAACATTTGGAAATAGACGGGTTGAAAGAACATCTCTCCCGAAGTCCAGTTCACACCGAATTTGCAAACACCGAACAGGATACCGATGATCCATAGCCACTTCCGCTTCAACGGGCGGGTGCGGATGCACACGACCAAGGTCACCAAAGTAAATGCAAGGGCTGCAATGGTGAGCACCAGACAGGCGTAATGAAGAAAGGATTTTCCAGCCAGCGAGAAACGATTTTTATTTTCAATAGAGTCTGCCTCCGGCGTTACATGAAAGCCAGTCACATGTGTGCTGCCTGCTTTAGTCTCGGTAAGCACATTGATCAGCAGCCAGGTTGACGGGTACTCAAACTCATAAGTCAAGTTCACGGTTTCAACGCTGCCCGATTTAAATGTATGTGCCCCCACTGTCTTGACAGATTTGGGCGGACCGGGAGGAATCAGCGCCGACATTTTTTCCAGAGCTGCCCGTGTGTCAGGTGTCTTGATAGCAGTATCAAGATGGCTTTCTATCTTTTCAAAATCTTTATCCTGCAGTTGCTGGATGTAAATGCGCGCCTCCGCATCTTCTTTGGCAGGAGTAAATTTTGCCACCACGTCGGCCTGATTGCAGCCGGCAAGCAAAAGCAAAGCGGCCAGATAAGAACACAAATTATTCTTCATGCGCATCTTTCTCAGAATGTGATGTTTAGCCAAATATTTCAGCTATCAGCGCAGGAAATTAGAGCAGTCGCAAAAATTTCGCATTACCGATTTGACATGCTAAAGTAACATCAATATTGGGATGCGGCAAGCAGACGGCTTGCTCAAACGTATTTCATCCACAATCGGCGAATATCTACACGCGCTTCGAACGCCTCCGCCAGCAAACAAAAAAAACTTGCCGTTCAACTTTTTTTAATCTGGAATTAGCCTGTTATTTCTGACAGGCTCACGTCTCAAGATCGAAAAAAAAATCTCTATACCATTACCTTTTCGAAACATTAAATATTGTTAAAAACAAATTTTTAATGTTTATTATCAATAACTTACAAAGAAAAATCATTCGATTCTTCTCTCATCTTTTGATCTATATCAATACCGCAAGGCAACTAAATTACGATACTGGGCACGTCAATCAGACATGTCCAGGAGAATGCCATGCGTACCAATTTGCCGATTACCCAAGTTGAATATGTAATGAAGGATGGAGAGTCCATCGTCTCCAAGACCGATCTGAAAGGCAAGATCACTTACATCAACCCCTACTTCATTGAAGTCAGCGGCTTTGATGAAGAAGAGCTGATCGGTGCGCCGCATAATCTGGTGCGCCATCCGGACATGCCGCCGGAAGCCTATGCCGACCTGTGGACGACATTGAAAGCAGGCCGCCCTTGGACAGGCATGGTGAAGAACCGCCGCAAGAACGGCGACTATTACTGGGTGAAAGCGAATGTAGTACCGATACGCGAGAATGGCCGCGTATCTGGCTATATGTCGGTGCGTACCAAGCCTGAGCGCGCCGACATCGACGCAGCGGAAGAGATTTACCGCAAATTCAGGAGTAACAAGGCCAAGGGTCTCAAAATCGAGCAAGGTGCGGTAGTTCGTACCGGCGTCACAGGAAAGATTGCAGCACTGGCCGACATGGCTCTGTCCAGGCAAATTGGCGGCAGCATGCTCATGTTGCTGGCTCTATTCATTGCAGCTTCCATGCTGCCAGGCGCCTACGGCGCAGCGGCACTGGTCACCGGGCTCGCGATGATATGTTTCACCTGGTTCAGCCTGCATCGCGCGATGGTCGCCCCGCTACGCCAGGCCACAGACATTGTCTATGCGTTGGCCGGTGGCGATCTGCAATATCAATTTACCGCAAACGGCAAAGGTGACATGGGCCAGTTGCTACGCGGCCTAGGGCAGATGAATGTCAACCTGAAATCCATCCTGCGCGATGTGCAAATCAACGTAGAGGCAATACGCGTAGGCACATCTGAAATTGCAGCAGGCAACCTGGAGCTGTCCGGCCGCACTGAATCGCAAGCTGCCAACCTGGAAGAAACGGCAGCCAGCATGGAAGAATTTGCCTCTACCGTGAAAGAAAATGCGGCCAATGCAGTGCAAGCCGACAAGCTGGCAGTGTCGGCCACGCAGGTTGCTGCCAAGGGCGGTGAAGTGGTCGCCAAGGTAGGCGCAACGATGAAAGACATCAGCAGTTCAGCGGGCCGCATCGTTGAGATTATTTCGATGATAGACGGCATCGCGTTCCAGACCAATATCCTGGCGCTGAATGCAGCAGTGGAAGCTGCCCGGGCCGGTGACCAGGGTCGTGGATTTGCTGTCGTGGCAACCGAGGTCCGTAATCTGGCGCAGCGCTCCGCCACCGCGGCCAGTGAAATCAAAAAACTGATCGGCGCTTCGGTGGACTCCATCAAGGCCGGCTCAATACTGGTTGATGAAACCGGACGCACGATGAATGAAATTGTCGGCTCGGTACAACAAGTCATGAGTATCATGGAAGAAATCACACTGGCGACCAAAGAGCAAAGCACCGGTATAGACCAAGTCAACCAGGCAGTGATGCAAATGGATGAAGTGACCCAGCAAAATGCGGCGATGGTAGAAGAAGCTGCCAGCGCTGCAGCCAGCCTTGCCGAACAGACGATCAGATTGGCGCAAGCGGTCTCGGTCTTCCAGATAGGGGCGGTAGCGCCTGCCTATGCGCCCAACCGTGCGGTGCCTGCCCGCGCAGCTTCGGCCATAGCTGCACCCCGCCCATCCGCAGTCAAACACTTGCCATCGCGGACCAAACACCTGCTGGTAGCCTAACGACGCCTGATGCAATCACACCGCGGTCGGCAGCCTCCAATCGGGATGCCGACTGTGGACTTAGTTCTGCTCCCTGGCCATCGCCAGCGCCGCCTCCACCCTGCTCCTGAGTATTCGCTCGCTATCGTCTTCTCTGGCAAATTCGGCGCTGCGGACAAATGCCTCCATCAGCGCCAGTTGCCGCTCGTCTAGCGGCGCCGATCCAGCCCTGTCGATTTCGGCCAGCTCATGCAGCAACCCCATCGCCAGGTTGCGCTGTTCTATCATTTTGGGAAGCTGTTCGTCGCAGCGTGCAATCGGCGCGGGATAAGTGCTGACCTCAGCACTAAGCTCACGGCTGATGCGCTGAAGATAGGTTTTGAGGTCTGTCCATATTGTCAATTCCGGCTGAGCACCGATGAAATTTTTATTGTCGGCAGCAATTGGCATATTCATAGTCTCCCCCTCCCCTGTTTTCAGATCAGCGCCGCACAAAAAATACGTCTCGGCCAGGACACTATGTCACTTCCCAAATAAGAATAAAATAGAATAATTGGAATAACATCTAGTCGTCTAAGGAATATAAAAAGCTATGTTGGATGGCGTGGATGCGCTTATAGCGCTGGAGCAATATGGCACCGTCAGCGAGGCTGCGGTGCGCTTGCGACTGACACAATCGGCCGTCAGCAAGCGGCTGCAAGCGCTACAGGATGCGCTGGGCTTTCGTCTGGTCGTGCCGGAGGGGCGGCGCATCCGGCTAACGCCCCAGGCTATCGACTTCCTGCAAAGGGCCAGGCCGCTGGTCGCGGAATTGCGTTCACTGGGAACACCGGCCGGGCGCGGTTCCATATCCCATTTTTCATTGGCGCTGGCCGATTCGATTGCCGCTTCCTGGGGGCCGGCGGTGGTGCGGAGGGCACTGGATGCGCTGGACGGCATCCTTGTCGATGTGCATGCGCATCGCAGCGTGCTCGTCATCGAAAGCGTGCGCCTTGGCCGCTACCACATCGGCCTGTGCACCGATCCGCTACAGGCCAAGGACGTCATCCACCATCCGCTGATTGATGAGCCTGTCGTTATGCTGAACTCCGCATGCGCCAGACGCTCCGATCATGCCCGGCCGCTGATCACTATCGAAAACAGTTCTGCGACCTGGCATGAAATTGAACCGCAGCTCAAATCAGTTCATCCGCAGCTATTGAACCGGCATCTGATACAGGTGGAGTCCTTCAGTGCCGCAGCGCAGATGGTCAGGGCGGGGTTTGGCGACGGGCTGTTGCCGCTGGGACTGGTCATGGAGCTGGCTTTTCCCAAGTCCTGCTACCGCTTGCTGCCCGGCGTAAAACGCCGTGTTTCGCTGTTGACGCGCAAGACCGTCAACCAGTTGCCCAGTTTTGAATTATTGCGCGAACAGCTTGAGGCTGTGACGCGGGCGCATTTTTCTGCACTTGGCGCCTAGCCCGAAGATAAGGCCTTTTCCAGTATTACGGTATCGCCCAGGTATTGCTCAAACTTGTAGCGTTCGCCGTTTTCTGCAAAACCCATCTTGCGCCAAAAGGCGAGACCGCCAAGATTGGTGCTGATCACGCCTATGCGTATCGAGTTCATGCCGGGCCAGGAAGCAACGATCTGTTCCAGTTTCAGGTATACCTGGCGGCCATAGCCCTGCCCCCGCACATCTTCAGCAAACAGCAACAAGCCCAGCATGCTTTGCTGCGGCGTCTTCCAGCCTTTCAGCAAGTCGGCACAGCCTATCATGCGTTCTCCCTGATAGATCCCAAAGAAATATTTGTCGTCATATGAGTAATTGGGCGGCAGGTCGCTCAGCAAATCCGGCACCTCTTCCGCGACCGGCAAGCGCCCTTCTACCAACAGGCTGTATGCAGGCGCGGCCAGCACTACCCCGGTAAGTGCCGACATTTGTTCTTCGCTAATGTTTGCCGCATGCAGGCGGCGCAGTTCAAGTTCCATGGCCAAGTATTGCGTCTATTGCGTCGTTCGTATCCCTGCAAGTATACCTGCGGACCAGCAGCAGATAAAGAAGGTGCGCGCCAGAAATAAAAATGCCGCCCAGTTTGCACTGGACGGCATCAGGGCCGGAGCGAGATCAATACCGGCAGCAATCGTCGCGACCGCTGCTGAATTGACCTTAACGGCCCAACCGGTAAAGCTTATTTTTGCTTGCGGCGGCGCACTGCTGCCATGCCTGTCAGGCCCAGGCCGACCAGGGCAAGGGACATAGGTTCAGGCACATCTGACGGTGGCGTTACCGAGCCAAAACCATCCAGATAGGCATAGCCGGTGTGTGCGGAAGGCTGGCAATCTGCGGCCAGCAAAGACAAGGTGAAGTCATGGCCGGACAGGCTGGCATCAATCGCCAGTTGCTCGATCTGCCATTGCGAGGTGTAGAACAGATCGCCGGACGAAGAGAAGCGGTTATCCACACCACCACCACCGTCGCCGGCGTTGTAGACACGGCTGATCACATCGGTATTAGTTGTGTCGTCATGAAGAACGATCATCAGCAGTGCCGATTCGTTTTCGGAGTGGCCGCCGTTTTCCAATACCGCTTTCCATGCGAAGAAAATATTTGCATCGGTATAGTTCGTCACTTTTTGACTGATGACAGATGCGTAGCCGCCGGATGTTGTGTCCTCGGCGCGAAAGGCGTAGTTGCCGCTATAGACGGTACTGCCCAGCAGATTGCCCAGATTAGGATCGACGTAGCCGGAAGAAACGACCGAAGAGTGGGTGAAAGAATTTGTATACAGAGATCCACCTGGCAAGAAAGCTGCCGGCGACATGCCCGAGTTCAAAGTGTTGTAGCGAGCTCCCTGGCCGGTAGTCCAGCCGGTTGTGGTGCCATCTTCAAAGCCGCCGTTCACAAAAGGGGCTGCGAAAGCGCTCGCGCTAGTCATCAAGGCGAGCGTCAACGCCAAGGTCATTTTCTTCATGGTTTCTCCATAACTTACATATAAAGTTGATTTTTTACCAATGCTGCACCTGTTATATAGCAAGCAGCATGCCAAAAAATTAATTCCTATGAAATCATGGACTTAGATAGAGAACGCAAATATATCTGGTCTTTTTGTAAATAAAACCGACACATTACGTTACATGAATATTAAAAAAAATCTGTCTCCTTGTCGGGCTTGTTGAGCCTCAACTCAAGAAATAAGCAATGCACCCCAACTTATGCGGGACCACGCACCTGAGGGTGCTTGCGGAGCAGGCGGAGTCGGCGGTGCCGAAGGGGTATTGAGCGTCGGCGGCACCGCAGGGGTAGGCGGAACGGGCGGCACAGAAGGGGTAGGCCCCACCAGATGACCGGGAGTAAAAGCGACGGCACCCGCTTCACGATCGCGGAATATGCCGGCGATAAAGAAGCCAAGGTGCTTTGCCCGTAGCGAGAACAGGCCGCGCCCATGCACGAAGGCGATGAATTGCATGCGCGTGTCAAACACATAGGCGCGCTCCTCGTGATACCAGCCTACGTGGGTGCAATTGCGATCGAAAATGGGTGTCATGTCCGCGCCTTTAAATATGAATAAAGAATAGTGTATACGCGAATTGATGCCAGGTGATCGCTGTCGCCTGGAGCAAGCTCTATCAAAAAGGGCGCGCGGTGCAATGCACCGCGCGCCCTCTTCTACTCAACATGTTGTATGGTTCGGCGAAGCGTCAAAAACGATAGCCCGCGCCCACGCCTATCATCAGCGGATCCACTTTCACTGCGCTGACCTTGGCGCCGGAGATGAACACGTCGCTACGGATCTGCACCTTCTTCACATCGAAGTTAATGGACCAGTGCTTATCCACCTTGTAATCAAAGCCTGCCTGCAGCGCAGGGCCGGTGCTGCTGCTTTCCAGCGAGCCGGCGCCGCCCAACAAGTTGACGCTGGACATACGGGTGTAATTGATGCCGGCGCCCACATACGGACTGAACTGCGACTCCGGCAGGAAGTGATATTGCAGCAGCAGCGTAGGAGGTAGATGCTTGAAGCTGCCTATGCGGACACCATCCAGCGACACATCATGCTTCTGCGGATAGGTCAACACCAGTTCTGCAGCGATATTGGGTGTGAAGAAATAAGAGATATCCAGCTCGGGTATCGTCTTTTCAGAAACGCCTATCCTGTTGGAGGCGCCCACACCGCCTACAGGATCGGATTTATCAGCAGGCGATAGGTGCTCTGCCCGTACACGCACCAGCCATGGGCTTTCCTGCGCAAATGCCTCACCGGAAAAAAGACCCAGCGCGGCCAGACTCAAGGTGGATATCAGGATAGTTTTTTTCATTTTCACTTCTCTCATCACTCGTCGTTAAGTTGAGTAGAAGTGTAATGATGCGGCGCAATATTGACCTTGATGTAAATCAAAAATTCCGAAAACGCGCGTTATGCCCAAGGCTGGCAAGCATACTGCAGGCCAGCCGTTTACTTGGCAGGCACAAGATCAATCGGTTTTGGCGCGAGATGGTAATACTTCATTGCTGCCCGGGTCTCCACCGGCGACAGCACCCTGGGTTTCGCCTGGCGGACAGCCTCATCTTCGCTGAACATCGAGCGCAACAACAGCACACGATAGACGTCCATTCTTTCTACATCGGTCTTGCAACGGAAGCGGCAAAAGGATTTATAGGCCTTCAGCATTTCATCCCAGATCACGAGATTGGCCTCGGGGTCGCGGTCGCGTTTATACAGATCCACGGCCTGTGTGTAAGAGATGCCGTCTATGGATTCAAAGGTATCGGTAATGGCCTTGATGCGTTTCAGCATGGCCGGTGGCAGTTCCTCATGCAGGATAGGCGAGAACCGGATTTTATTGGGATCGATCGCCGTCGCAGGTTGGCTGGCCGGTGCTGCAAACTGAGAAAAAGCCGGTGCGGAAAGTGCTGCAAGATATCCCGCAAACAAAACGGAGATCAGCGAGGAACGGGAAGTAAGTAAAGACATGGTAGCTATTGCCTGGAAATTGAATGCTGTCTCCCATGGTAAGGCAAAACGGCAGAAACTGCATTCTCCTGTAACGGCTAGAAACTGGTGTAAAGACCCAGCCCTGCGCTCCAGTCAGGGCTGTTCTGCGTCATGCCCTTGTTGGCAAAGATGCGCATTCCGCCGCTATCGCTGAAACGGTAGGAACTGGAGATTTCCAGCGCCTGGTAATACGCCGTGCCGCTGCCTGAAGGCTGTTCGGCAGTGAAACTGATCGCGCTGGTGTTCCGGGGCACAAACTCGGTCGACAAGGAAATGTAGGCGGACCACACATTCTGGAAACGGATGTTTTCCTGTATGCCGTTCACCTTCAGCTTGCCGGGGTCGCCCAGCACCGTATACTTGGTGCCACCGCTCAGCATCGCCTTTTCCAGCGGATAGCTGGCAGTCAGGCCCAGAGAATAGTCATTCTTGCCGGTTCCCAGTCCCTTAGCAGCATCCGCCGCAGCGATCTTCACGCTGGCCACCACATTCACTGCAATCGCGGTGGCGGGGTCTTCCAGCACTTCCCTGTTGGCACTGGCATAGATATCACCCTGGCCGGATGCAGATACCAGCCTTGGCGTAACAGTAATGCGTTTTTTTACCCGTGTGATGATGGTGCCGGCAGGCGCTGTGCGGTTCAGATAAGAAGTGCTGAGCAAGAAATCAGTGTCATACGCGGTCCATTGAAAGCTCAAGGTCTTCGCATGGCTCTCGCTGGCGACGCTTTCACCGTAGTTGCCGCGGGTGTAGGAATAGCCCAGGTCCACATAGACAGGCTCGCGGTAATCTGTATGGTCAGGAACAGCAGGAATGACCGTCTCCTCACATCTTCCAGCAGCGGAAAATGCAAGAAGCAGCGGAAATAACAGAAATGCTTTGACGGGGAAGGATAGACGTTGGCGCACGCTAGGGTCTGACAGCTTGTTCTTGTTTTTGGAAACAGGCGTCATTGTAACGCAGTGTATCAAGATGCCACGATAAATTTAATACCCGCCCGATGTCTCTCCTCAGACTTAACTAAGCAGGCTTAACTAGGCGAGCCTGACCAAGCGGGCTCGGCGAATCGAGCTTAATAACCACAAGCTTCGCTAGGCAGCGCAGGGATAAGTGCCGTCACCAAATGGCGCAGCCTTGAACTCCGGCAGCAATTCCGCCTGGCGCGAGTGCGCGCTCAAAGCTGGGTAAGACGCAGCAGGAATCACCTCCGGTATCATCTGCTGCAGGAAGTTCCAACCTACCGCAACGCATACTCCGGCCTGGTTGATAGCCTCGCTGGTGACAGCCAGGGGCCGCGCCTTCAACTCTGCTTCCAGCAAGTCCAGCGCTGCCAGCATTTGCCTGGAAACGCGCTCCATCCACGGTTCATGCAGTTTTTCCGCCGGCCTTACATTGTGTTCGTAGACGATCTGCACGCCCTTGTCCACCGCTGCCTGCGCCACACCGATGATGTGCAACGCATGCTGGCGCTCTGCAATTGCCGCAGGCATCAGGCTCTTGCGCGGCGCGGCCAGTGCTTCGGCATATTCAATGATCAGGCCGGAATCCATCAGCAATTCGCCGTCGTCGCACACCAGCGTTGGTGCTTTTACCACCGGGTTGATCTTGCTAAATTTATCGTAGGTACTGAACACCGAAATGGATTGGTGCTCAAACGGCAAGCCCAGCAATTGCAGCGAAATCGCCGTACGGCGGACATAAGGTGAATCCAGCATTCCTATCAATTGCATGGCTGTCCTTTGCGGAGGTAGTGGTTCGGGATTGAGGAAGACAAGTTATTGCTTATTTTATATGGCTTTTGCATTTCGTTTTAGCCGAACTTCAGCTTTGCGCTTTTATCTGGGTTCCACAGCTTTAAATGACGCCCGCAGGCTACCCCCACTAAGGCAACTGGAAAGCCCTGCGCAAGAATGCCTTCACATCGGCTTCCGCCCTATCGCCCTGCTTGAGATTGGCCCCGGTCGACACGCCGCGCATGATGCAGGCCCTGGTCAGCTCTTCAAGCGCACCCAGCGAGGCCAGTTTTTCCCCGCTCTGCAGATAGCGATATTCGCCATGCTCCATGTCAAGCTGGATCTGCGGGCACTTCTGGGCCGAGGTCGACATCGGGTGGTACTTGAAATAGGCGTTGGTATTGTCGAAATCATGATAGGCATCGGGATACACGTGCACCTCAACCTCTTGCCGATCGCGCTGCATCACTTCGGCGAAGTTCTGGCACAGTTTTGCCGGCGTGTAGTTATCCTTTTCCCCCAGCGCCATCATCAGTGGCGTGCCGGACAGCTTGGGCGCCGGCGTGGCCCACCAGACTTGCGAGCAACCGGGGTAAAAAGCAACCAGGGCGGCAAACTTGGTATCGTCATCAATCATGCCTTTGCGGAAGGCCTCCATCGTCATGTCCAGCGCAACGCCTCCGCCGCGCGAAAAACCGATCTGGCCGATCTTGGTGGAGTCGATACGCGGATCGGTGGCCAGCAGCTTGAGTGCCGCCAGCGCATCGGCGTCATTGGCGGCTGGACTCAGCTTGCCCTGGTCGGCCTCGGTGCTGGCGATATTGCGCGGACTGAAGGAATCGACGATAAACGCGGCGATACCCATTTCGTTAAAGGCCCGGGCCCAGCGCCGCACATCCTTTTCCTGTAAACCGGCCGAGCCATGCGAGATCACCATGGCCGGGATGCGCCCCTTCATTTCTTTGGGAAGATACAGGTTGGCCCAGATCACGGTCGGCGTCTTGTCGTACTTGCGGTGCACCAGGTCCCACTTGGATTTGGGGGTGACGCTGTTGAAGTAGATACGGCCCTCAGGCTGCGTGGACAAGTCGTTGTAAACCTGCTGCGCGGATGCAAGGGAAGGAAGTAGCGACGTAATCGCTATGCATAAAGACAGGAGGCGGGATTGCAAAGAGATGCCCTTCTTGACGTGCCTGTTACCAGACTTTAGGTTTAGCATAAATGGTATGCGGCTGGGGGATAATTATGACAGACGTTCGTCTCAATAGACCAGCCCGACTCAGCTCTTGAGACTAGCCGCTCGCCAGGCATTTTTCACCGAAGCGAGGATCCGCCTTCAACTCCAGCAGTGTCTTCAGCAGCAAGGCATTATCTTCTTTTTTGGCGATATCGTAAGGTGTCGCGCATTGGCTCGGCATGCCGGCCTTGCCGTTGACATCGGCGCCATGTCCGACCAGGAAACTGACCTTGGCCGGAAGATCGCTAAGGCATTTATTCCAGTTACGGTCCGCTACTTCCTTGCTCGTCCATTTGTAGTCCGGCTTTCCGCAACTGGCAGCGAGGAACAACAGGCCGCTGGGTTCGGTCGGGTTCTTTCCGGCATCCGGGTCGGCTCCGTGTTGCAGCAGCAGCTCTGCCATGGGAAACTGATTCAGTGTAACCAGGGTCAGCAAGGCCGGCTTTCTTCCCCGCTCGGTACGATTGGGGTCTGCATCATGCTCCAGCAACAGCTTCAGCATGCGGTAGTACAGATCATCCGACTCTGCATACCCATGCCGGCCCGCTGTCAGCACCAGCACGCTCAGCTCCACATCCTTAGCAGAAGCGCCATAGGCCAGCACCAGCTCCGTCATTTCCAGCCGCCTTGTGTTCAGCACGCCGGATGCCAGGCTCACCACAAATTTATTCGTGCCGCCATCGGTCACATCCACTCCCCTATTCAGCAGGAACTGTATGGTCTTCAGTTTGTCGGCATCCTTTGCCTGGCTATTCTCGCGGTAGATATAGCTATACATCGCCGTACTCAGCAAATGCAAAGGCTGCACGGTATCCGGAAAAAACTTCAGCAGATTTTTCAAATTTTCCAGCTCGCCATTCCTGGCCGCGTCGTTCAATCTCTCCGCCGCCGTTTTCGGCGTCAGCGCCTGTATTGCCATCAGTGAGCCACAAAACACGATACCGGCGGGGCCTTCGCATAGCTTGCCGTCGTTGGAGGCGTGAGAGCCGGGAGAAAAGGCAGACAGGAAAATCGTTGCGAGCAGTGCTGCGGTGGCTTTGGAAGGATTTCGGAGATTCATGGTGGAACAGGCCGGTACCTGGGGTCAGTGAGAGTAGGGTCTATCTGTATAGCGAAATGCTAACGGATCGGAAATGCTACTTTACACTACCTCAAATATTGCATGAAGGAAATTTCATTTTTATCCGATAACGCTGCATCGCTCCAACTGTTGGAGTCTAGTGAACCTACGTTCAAAAACGGCGTAGTAGATGAAATGCCCTTGAGGAAAAAATCTAACGGACATTTTTGATTTTTTTCAATTAACTTATATTATTTTTATAGGTACATCCGACAAATCATTTTCCGTCACAGGACGCTTGCCACCTAAAATGATTGATGTCGAAATACCTATTGCCTCGGCAGACACCAGCGGCGGCATATTTTCGTCGATACCCAGTAAATTTTTAATTCCCAAAGTGACAGCTGCTTGCAACTTTAAGCAATACGTTGAAACATCCTTCGTCTTCTTATCTGATAGATCATTAGCCCCATGAACAAGTTGGCGAAAATTCCATATATCTCTAGCGTCACTCTCGTCTGTTTTCAAATTTTTTACTAAATATGATTTAAGACTTAGCCCATTTACTTCCTTCTTCGTTTCTACCCCACAAGTTGGGCATTCTGGAATTTCATGACCACACTTTGCCACCCTAAAGGGTGCACTAATTTTTTCGTCATTTTCAGTACAAAGAATTTCAAGTACTATCATTAGAAATATGAAGCGATCAATCTCAAATTCTGCGGTGAGCGCCTTGTGATACCAGCGGAGTGCTGCTTTTTGGCGTTTAGATAAATTAATGCAGTTTTCACTTAGTGAAATAAATGTTTCAGTTTGAGTTGAGTTTAAGTAAGCACAAGATTGAAACTTAGGAGGTTTATAGCCATTAGGAAAGGGATACAATAAAAAAACCCTCTCATCTCCAAGGTTAAACGGAGCAGTAATATCTAAGACTTCCAGTTCTACAATAGGTATAGGGGAATGCAGTCTAATAGCTAGATTATCGCAAACATCCTCAAGTAAACCGTCTACTTTTTCTAGCGCACTATTCGCGTCTTCTGCATCAACTACCAAAGAAATTTTTGCAGGCCCACAGAAGCCGCCTCTATGATACGGAATCCAATGCGATCGAACGCATTTTTTCAAATAGATTGAGACATCACCTGCATTAATTGTTGACTCAACTAAACGACTTGCCCATTCCATTTTTTCTGGAAAACCAATATGGCCATTCAACAAATTCACTTCAATCATCGGGAACGGAATAATTGCAGATACACACCATGTCTTTGTCATATGGCCCCATATCAGAATAATTCGAAGGAACTGCAAAACATTAAAAATTTGCACCACCTTGGACCAATGGAATATTGGCTCAAGAATTTGTAGTGAGAAACACTCCAACATAGATCAAATTGCACGACACAATGTCGTAAAAATTGGGCGGATGAAACCCGCCCAACTTAACGTTCTTCGCATGGCACTCCTTACGCCAGCATCCTCAATTCCCGCAGCAACACCGACAGCATCGCCAGATCCGATTCGCGCGCAGCCTTTACGTCTGCCATTACTTCATTCACGCGTACCAGCGCCTTGCCGCTGTGTTCTTCCCAGGCTTGCAGCAGAACTTGCGGATCAGTGACGTCCGGCGAGTGGGACAGGATGCCGGCGGCCATCTGGCGTTGCAGGCTGGCGAGGTCGTCGCGCATTGCTGCCCTTGCCATGGTTTGCCAGTGGGTGTCGGATGGCAGGTTGCCGATTTGCGAAGCTACCCAGCGCAGGCCCAGCTTGCCGCCGAGCTTGAAGTAAACCGCTGCGGTGAGATTGACCGGGCGGCCCAGCTCTTGCGAGATTTCCACAATGTCCAGCAACGCATACATGGTGTCGATACGGCCTATCGCTTGCGCCAGCTCCAGCGGCACGCCCTGTTCGGTCAATGCGTTTTGCGCAACCAGGCAGGCGTTGATGTCTTCTTCCGCCAGCAGGCCGGTGCCGCCGGCGATCAGTGCTGCGCCTGGGGAGAAGAATTCCAGCACCTTCGTGATCGGCATTTTCACCGAGCGGCGACGCAGGAACCACAGCGTGGCACGCAGGATCAGGCGTTCAGCATCCAGCAGCATTTCTGATTGCGTCAGCGCGGGCACCTTGCCGTCCAGCGCTTCTATTTCTTTCCATAGCTTGCTGATGCCGAACACTTCGCGCGCCAGGATGAAGCAGCGCACGACTTCCGGTGCGGTGGCGCCGGTTTCTTCGCGCATGCGGTGGACGAAGACGCTGCCGGTGCTGTTGATGGTGTCATTAGAAACGACAGTGGCAATGATTTCGCGT
Organism: Parundibacterium terreum; assembly: GCF_014636315.1. Taxonomy (GTDB): domain Bacteria; phylum Pseudomonadota; class Gammaproteobacteria; order Burkholderiales; family Burkholderiaceae_D; genus Undibacterium; species Undibacterium terreum. Next base: position 1,340,886 of record NZ_BMED01000001.1, read on the forward strand.
TTCAGCGCATGGCGCGGCATGATCTCGGCAAAGCGGTCTTGCATTGCCTGCGGGAAGTAGCTGACCAATACCTGCGCGACATATTCATCATCGATCAGGTCGGATTTGATCAACTCATCAAACAGCTCCATCTTGCTGTAGGCCAGCAAGACTGCGCGCTCAGGCGAAGTCAGGCCCAGCTTGGCGGCCTTGCGTTCGCTGATTTTTTCTTCTGAAGGCAGGTATTCCACTGCACGGTCCAGGCGGCCGGCTTTTTCCAGGTGGCGGATAAAGCGCGCCTGGTCGTCCAGCAGCTTGCCGCCGCGCACGCCGGATACGGCCAGCGACTGGGTCTGGTAGTAGTTATCCTTCAGCACCAACAGGCCGACTTCATCGGTCATGCTGGCCAAGAAGTCATTGCGCTCGCTTTCCGGCAAGGCGCCGGAATCGATAACCGCACTCATCAGGATCTTGATATTGACTTCATGATCGGAGCAATCCACGCCGGCGGAATTGTCGATCGCATCGGTATTGATGCGGCCGCCGTGCATCGCGTATTCCACGCGGCCCAGTTGCGTGCAGCCGAGGTTGCCGCCTTCGGCCACGACCTTGCAGCGCAGCTCATTGCCGTTGACGCGCAAGGCGTCGGTGGCGCGGTCGCCCACGCTATCGTGGCTCTGGTAGCTGGCCTTCACATAGGTTCCGATGCCGCCGTTATACAGCAGATCTACCGGCGCTTTCAGGATCGCACGCATCAGCTCTACCGGCGTCATGCTCTGCGCATTGATGTCCAGTGCGGCCTGGATTTCCGGCGACAGCGGGATGCTCTTGGCGCCGCGCGAGAACACGCCGCCGCCCGCGGAGATCAACGACTTGTCGTAATCTTCCCACGACGAGCGTGGCAGGTTGAACAGACGCTGGCGCTCGGCAAAGGTGCTGGCGGCATCCGGTGTCGGGTCCAGGAAAATGTGGCGGTGATCAAATGCGGCGATCAGGCGTATGTGCTGCGACAGCAGCATGCCGTTGCCGAACACGTCGCCGGACATATCGCCCACCCCTGCTACGGTGAAGTCGGTGCTTTGCGTATCGACGCCGAAATCGCGGAAGTGGCGCTTGACGCTCTCCCACGCACCGCGCGCGGTGATGCCCATTTTTTTATGGTCGTAGCCAACCGAGCCGCCGGAGGCAAAGGCATCGCCCAGCCAGAAATTGTATTCGGCGCTGATGGCGTTGGCATAGTCGGAGAAAGTGGCGGTGCCTTTATCGGCAGCGACTACCAGGTAAGGATCGTCGGCATCATGCCTGACCACGCCTTCCGGATGCACGACCTTGCCCTTGATCAGGTTATCGGTCAGGTCCAGCAGACCGCGCAGGAAAGTCTGGTAGCAAGCCACGCCCTCTTTCAGATAGGCCTCGCGGTCGGAAGCCGGCGGCGCGGCTTTCAGAACAAAGCCGCCTTTGGAGCCGACCGGCACGATCACCGCGTTCTTGACCATCTGCGCCTTTACCAGGCCCAGCACTTCGGTACGGAAATCTTCCGGCCTGTCGGACCAGCGCAAGCCACCGCGGGCGACCTTGCCCCCACGCAAATGGATGCCTTCCACCCTTGGCGAGTAGACAAAGATTTCGAACATCGGCCGTGGCTGCGGCAGTTCCGGGATCTTGCTGGAATCGAACTTGATCGACAGATAAGGCTTGCGCTTGTCGCCCTCGCCTATCTGGTAGTAGTTGGTACGCAGCGAGGCCTGCAGCACAGCCAGGAAGCGGCGCAGGATGAAGTCTTCATCGGCAATCGCAACCTTGTCCAGTTGCCCCTCAATCGCGGCAGCGGCCATCGTAATGGATTTGTCGCGTCCCTCGGAATGGGCAGGCACAAAACGCGCATGGAACAGGCGCACCAGCGCCTGCGTAATGCCGGCATGCTTGGCCAGCGTCTGTTCTATATAGCTCTGGCTATAGGTGAAGCCGGCCTGCTTCAGGTACTTGGCGTAGGCGCGCAGCATGACAATCTCGTCGCTGGACAATGCCGCCGCCAGCGTCAGGCGATTGAAGCCGTCGTTCTCTACCTGCTTGCCCCAGATACGGGCAAAGGCTTCTTCAAACTTGGGTTTGACTTGATCGAACGGCAAATCGCCAAAGGAGTGGCTGAGACCGAAGTCATGGATATGGATCGCCGGCAGGTCGACCCGCTCTATCATGTATGAGCGCTCGCTCTCTACGCGCACACCCATATTTTCCAGCATAGGCAGGCTAACGGACAGCGGGACCGCCTGCCCCAGGCTGTACACACGGAAACGCAAAGTGCTAAGCGCATCGGATTGCGCATCGGCCGGTGCCGGCCGGTACAGCGACATCGCTATTGGCGCAGTAGAACTGAGGTTGCGGCTGGCCAGGAAATCGTCCACTGCCTGATCTACCGATACGTCCTCGCGGTAGGCGGCCGGGAAAGACAAGGCAAATTCGCGGCGGGCCTGGTTTGCGGCTTCATCGCCCTTGGTCTTGGCCAAGTGCTCGAACACGCCCTCTTCCCAGCGGCGTACTGCCGCTGCGAGTTCCGACTCCAGTGCTTTCACGTCCACCGGTTGTGTCGGGCCTGGGGCGGTGCGTATCAGCATGTGCACGCGTGCCAATGCGGATTCCGACAACTGCAGGTTGAACTCCACGCTGATGCCGTTAAAGGCACGTTTCAAGATCTCCTGCATGCGGATGCGCACTTCGGTGTTGTAGCTTTCACGCGGCAGATAGATCAGACAGGAATAGAAACGCGCATAGTCGTCGCGGCGCACGAACAGGCGGGTACGGCTGCGCTCCCCCAGATGCAGGATGCCCATCACCGTGTTGTATAGCTCGTCCTCGCCGATCTGGAACAGTTCGTCGCGCGGCAGGCTCTCAAAGATGGACAGCAGGGTCTTGCCTGCATGGCTGTGCTCAGGGAAGCCGGCGCGCTGCATTACGCGTGACAGCTTGTTGCGCAGCAGCGGGATTTCGCGCGGGTAGGCGTGGTAGGCGCTGGACGTATACAGGCCGACGAAGCGGCGCGCGCCTATGACTTTTCCGTCCGCATCGAAGCGTTTAACGCCGACATAATCCAGATAGCCTGCGCGGTGCACGGTGGCGCGGGAATTGGCCTTGGTCAGCACCAGAATCTGCGGCTTGCGCGCCAAAGCGCGCACCTCTGGCGAAGATTGCACAAAGCTTTCCGAGATACCGCCTGCTTTTGGCTCGCGCAGTATACCAAGACCGGAATTGGCGACGATGTGCATCACATCCTGGCCATTTTCTTCTTTCAGCTCGTATTCGCGGTAGCCAATGAAGGTGAAGTGGTTGTCCGCCATCCATTGCAGAAAGGCGCGTGCTTCATCCAGCTCTTCCAGCGAAACCACCTTGGCGGCACCACCCAGGCTGGACAGAATTTCCGGCACTTTTTGCGTCATTGCCGGCCAGTCTTCCACCGAGGCGCGCACGTCGGACAATATTTTCAGCAAACCCTCTTCCAGTTCGGCTAGGCGCTTGGGGTCGGTGATCTTGTCCAGTTCTATATGGATCCAGGATTCCTGCTTTTTGCCGCCCTGTGCGGGCGACAGCGAAGAGCACACGCCTTTTGCATCACGTTCGGCAGCAAACAAGGGGTGCACGATAAATTGCACGGCGCCGCCCTGGCGATTGATTTCCATAGAGATGGAATCGACCAGGAAAGGCATGTCGTCATTGATGAATTCCACCACGGTACGGGCGGCATCCCAGCCATTGTCGCTGAGCTTGGGATTGAAGATGCGCATTTTAGGGGCGCCGCTGGCGAATTCGCGGCCAAACTGATAGTGGGACAGCGCGATCGCGGCCCAGGTCTTTGCATCGCGGGTCAGGAAATCTTCCTCGTCGATGTCGCCATAATATTGGGTGATGAATTGTTTTGCCTGATCTTGCTCTGCGGCAGCAACTGACTGAGCCATCAGTTGTTGAATCTGTGCGACGAACGCCGCCTTGCCTTGTTCTGGAACTGACATAAAAACTCCTGAGTTTCTTGTTGTGCGGACAGTATAGCTCTGCTTGCCAGTCGGCGCGCAAGTTTGCAGCGTGCAATAGCATGGGTGCCAGTGTGGACAATATGGGCGCTAATTTATCAGGTAGTTACTCTGTTTTTTCCAAATTTTATGCGGCTAACGGAAAGGTAAAACAGAATGCCTGGGCCTGCTTGTGTCGCTCACAAGCAGGCCCAGGCATCCTCAGACCTATCAGGTCAAATCTCTAAATCTGTATCAAGAAACTTGATTACTCCTGTATTTATTCCTGTACAGCCTGCTTCAGGCCCGCCACGCTGTAGTTGGCCGGTATCCACGCAAAGCTCTTGCCGTCCGAGTTGCGGGCGATGTGGCCTATGCCGGGGAAAGAAATATGCGCCGCTGCGATCAGATACCCCTGTTTTTCGGCATCGGCAAAGGCTTTCTTGCGCTGGCTGGCTGCGGCATTGGCATCCACGTCAAAATGGATGGTCACTCCGGGCGCCTCGAACTGCACATCCTTGGCATGGATGACGTCGCCCCAGGCCACCATTTTTTGTCCCTTGCTCTGGAACACATAAAAACTGTGTCCTGGCGTATGGCCGGCCATCTCCATCGTGCTTACACCGGGAAAGAGCTCGGTATTGCCGTTAAAGGGCCTTAACTTTCCATTTTCCACATAGGGCGCGAAAGCGGCGGCAGCTTGCGCAAAACCATGCTTCTGGTCATCGGCGGCCTTGCTTTCATTAGAAGCATTCAGCCAGAAATCAGCATCGTGCTTGTCTACATAGACCAGCGCTTTCGGAAAGACGGCCTTGCCCTTCACCGTCAGCCCGCCGGAATGGTCTGCGTGGATATGCGTCAGCAATACCGCATCAATATCCTCAGGCTGATAACCGGCGGCTTTCAGGCTGGCGACCAGACGGCCACCCTGCGCAGGACCAAATAGCTCGCCGGCACCGGTATCCACCAGCAACAATTGCGAACCTGTATTGACCAGGAAGGCATTGATGGAGGTTTCCACATGCTGCGGGTCCAGATGCGCTTTGCCCAGCAGTTTGCTGACTTGCGCAGGGGTGGTATTGGTCAGCAATTGGTCCAGCGGGATGGTGGCGGTGCCGTCGGACAAGACGGTAATTTCAAAATCCCCCAGCATGGTGCGGTAAAAACCCGGTGCCTGGGTTTTTACCTGCGGCGCGGCGGCTTGGGCCTGGCTGATGGGGAGCATGGTGCCGGCAATTGATGCGAAAGCAAACGCCCCCAGGATCGCGGTGCGTGTGATTGTTTTACGAAATGCGTTGTTATTCAATGAGATCGTCATGATTTTTCCTTGGAAAGTTAAGCCTCTGATGGCTCGCCGTTTTTGCTAAACTGCTTGCCTCAGGCCTGGTGGCGATGATCTAATGAAAGCACTTATCAATCAAATCGATTATTAAAATAGTGACTATCAAGGAAAACGATTTCAAAAAGGTGGACCTAAACCTGATGGTGACGCTGCTGGTGCTGCTGCGGGAGCGCAGCGTGTCGCGCGCGGCGGAGCGGCTGCATCTGGGGCAGCCAGCCATCAGCGCGGCGCTGGCGCGGCTGAGGGAATTGTTTGGCGATGAGTTGCTGGTGCGGGCCGGGCGCGACATGCTACCTACGGTCAAGGCGCTGGAACTGGAGGCCGCGCTCACCCCCGCCTTGCAGCACATACAGTCCACCCTGTTTGCGCCCGCCGTATTTGACCCGGCTACAGCCGAGCGTACCTTCACGCTGGGCATGACGGACTGGGTGGAAGTCTGGCTGATGCCAAGGCTCTTTGCCAGACTGCAGCAGTTGGCGCCGGGCGTACATATCGCGGTGCGTCCCAGCGATCCGTTTCAGGGTACGGCAATGCTGGAAAAGGACGAAATGGACCTCGGTGTATCCCGCTTTGTCGATGGCCCGGCATGGCAAAAAAAGCAGATTCTGAGAACCATAGGCTATAGCTGCATCTACGACCGCAAACTGGTTCCGACCAAGAACGCCATCAGCCTGCAGCAATATATTGCACACGCCCATTTGCTGGTGACTTATCGTTCCGCGCTGCAGGGGATCGCAGACCATGCGCTGACTGAGCTGGGCTTGAAGAGAAATATCCGCTATACGACGACGCGCTTTTCCACCATGCCTGGCATCTTGCAGCAGTCGCCAGCGATAGCCACAGTGCCGGAAGTTCTGGCCAGGTATTGGCACAAGCAGTTGGGCTTGCATATCAGCCCGGTGCCGGTTGAATTACCTCAATTTACGGTAGAGATGATTTGGCATGCAAAGCGTGATGCGGACCCGGCGCTGACGTGGTTGCGGGGGCTGATACAGGAACTGGTCGCCAGCGACGCCTAATTACCTGTAGTTGCATCAACAAATAGCCGTTGAACAAGTACGAGGAAAAACCCGCCAAAACTGCCTAAGCCACCGATAACTTACGCAAATTTTCGCGAAAGCGACGGCTGATCGGCACCTGGCTGCCATCGCGCATGGTGGCGCGGGCATCACCAGAATCCAGCGGCACAATCTCGGTCACGTAATCCAGGTTGACGATATAGCTGCGGTGCACACGCACAAAGCGGCTGGCGTCCAGCCGGCTTTCCACCGCCGCCATCGTGGAGCGCAGCGGATAATCATGCGCCCTCACCCGCAGGTTCACGTAATTGCCCCAGGCTTGCAACCACTCAACCTCGGCAGCCGGCAACAGGAATTCCTTGCCGAGCTTACGCACCAGGAAGCGTTCCGGGCGGTCTATCGATTCCACCGGCGGGCCGGATTCCGGCGCTTCCAGCAGGCGGGCCTCCCCCTGCAGGCGCAGCAAGAACAGGCGGTACAGTGCCACGCCTGTCAGGATGGATGCGTAGCCGCGCACGTCTTTCAGGTATTCATAGCCGGTTTCGCGCAGCCAGTTGCCAAAGTCGTAGGTGCTGCCCATCAACAGGTAAACCAGCTTGCGGATGATGACCATTGCCGCCACGTGCACCAGGCAAAATACGATGCTGCCCAACACATGCATAGGCCAGTTCTTGCGCCAGGTGGCCAGTTGCAGCGGATAACGGCGTTCAAACGCCAGCACCGCGGGAACCAGCGCCAAAATAACCAGGTTGCTGCTGAATTCCCAGCTTACAGGCTCCCATAGTGCAAACCCCAGCCCGGCGCGCTGCATGTCCAGCCAAGCCACCACGCTGTTTGCCGTTGCCTGGAAACATAAGAGTGCGATCCAGAAACCTGGCTCGACAATATGCCGCCATGGCTGGTAACGGGCCAGCAAATCATGTCCGACTGCCCCCGGGTGCAATTGGGTGCCGGCCGGCTCGTTGCTCTGGTCTGAGGAATCGATGGAAGTGGAGTGGTCTGGATTCATGACAAGATTTTAAGCTTCTATTGCCCTCCGCTGGCACCCAGCGTTGGAATTTCGTCAGGATTTCGTCCAAATTTCATCCCCGCCTGCCACCGCTCGCCCCTTTTTACCCCCATATCGTCACATTTCACTGTGCCGTGCCGGCAAAGGCCGTAGATTCCGGGTGTCACCCACCCCGGAGAATTACATCATGCCTGGCTTTAACCCACCCCAACGCCGTCACGATATCGATGCGCTGCGCGCACTGGCCTTCGGCCTGCTGATTCTGTATCACCTGTCCATGGTCTATGTGCAAGACTGGGGTTTTCATATCAAGAGCAGTTATCTGGCCGAATGGCTGCAATGGCCCATGCTGTTAGTCAATCGCTGGCGCATGGACCTGATCTTTTTGATCTCCGGCATGTCCACCACGATGCTGCTGCAAAAACTGCAGGCTAGACAAGCGCTTGGCATGGACAGCCGTTTTTTCCGGCAAAGAAGCGTCCGCCTGATACTGCCATTGCTGTTCGGCATGGCCGTAGTGGTGCCGGTGCAGCCGTATTGCCAGGGCGTGATGAATGGCCTGGTGGAGCCGGGTTTCTGGCAATTCATCGTGCATTATTACAGCGGCTACCATTGGCCGGCCAAGGCTTTTGACGGCTGGGAGCATGGTTTCACCTGGAATCACCTGTGGTATCTGGTCTATCTGTGGCTGTATACCAGTGTATTGCTGCTGGGCAGGCAAGCCGCCCGCATTCCCGCTCTGGGTGCCATTGCCGTCCGCTGCCGCCAGGCTTTCCTGGGCTTGCGCGGCTGGAGGCTGATTATGGTGCCGGCTACCCTTATCTTTATATGGGTAGCCGCGCTGCAAATGCGCTTTCCGGAAAATCATGCGCTCACGCATGACTGGTATGCGCATGCAATCTATTTCACGATGTTTATCTTCGGCTGGTGGCTGGGTAGCGACACGGCAATCTGGACCGAGCTGGCAAGATTGCGTAAACCGGCCCTGGTCTCGGCACTGATTTTGTTTGCCGCCTACAAAGCGGGCGGTGAGCTGCTGGTGGAATACCCGCCCATCTGGCAGCTGTGGGCAATCTGGGGCATACGCGCGCTATTTACATGGAGCATGCTATGCGCGGTGCTGGGCTGGGGCCATGCCTTGCTTAACCGCCCGTTCCGCTGGCTGCCATGGGCCAACCAAGCAGTCTATCCGTGGTACATCCTGCACCAAAGCCTGATCATCCTGCTGGCCTATTGGCTGATACCGCTGAAACTGGGCGGCGCGCTGGAAGCTTTACTGGTCGGCGCGGGCACCGTGCTGGGCTGCTGGGCCATCAGCTCCGGCCTGGTGGCGCGGGTAGGCTTCTTGCGTGCATGTTTTGGCATGAAGCCGCAGGAAAAAATCAGGGCCACGCACCTGAGCGAACTGAAAATCTGATTGCAGTCGGCATTCTGGAAGAACGCTGCAAAAGCGCATCGTAGGAAAATGCCGACGCAAAAATGGGAAGCCTCCCATTTTTGCGATATGCAAGCCTTGTTATTCTTTCCATCAATCCCGTTACAGGACACTCCCGGTGAATGTCCTGCGCGGCAACCAACCAAATGGAGAATGACATGCCTGCTGCCACACTTTTTTTACGTCACCGCCGAATACGAATAACAGGTTCTCAAGCAGGTTCTCATGCAGCCGCCTTCGCAGCACTCGCAGTGGCATGCTCGGCAAGCTGGGCCGATCCTTCACCGGCGCTGGACCGTTTCAGCCTGTCTGCCGGCGGCTTTTATGCAGATCCGCGCATACAACTGGATGCCGACACTTCTTCCGGCCGCCTGACAACGCCGGAACACAATGGCGACAAAACCACGGTCCCACGCCTGCGCGGAGAAATGCTGATCGGTGACCACAATGGCATCTCGGCCGACTATTACCGCTACGATAAAGCCTATGGCACCAGCCTGTCCGGCGCGACTGTCATCAACGGCCAGCCAGTGAGCGGCAACGCTTCATTGAACGCCGACATGCGGCTGGAAGTGGGACAATTGGCTTACCGCTGGTGGTTTGGTTCCGGCAATGATGTGCTGGGCCTGGGCCTGGGCGCCGCCTACTATCGCGCCAAACTGAGCGGCACCGCCACCGGCACGGTCGGCGGCGCAACAGCCACCGGCAGCGATGCGGTCAGCGCAGATGCCGTAGCACCGCTGCTGGAACTGGCCTGGCGCCATGCGTTTACTCCGGACTTCCGGCTCTACACCGAAGCCTCGGGCGTGAAGAAAAGCGGCGGCAATATCAACGGCCATATCTATGGCGGCACCATAGGCCTGGAATGGTTTCCGGCCAAGGCAATCGGCGTGGGTGTGGATTACGGCATCACCAAGATCAGACTCAATCGCGACAACGATAGCGCCAACCTGAATGTGCGCCTGACCGGACCTTCGGCGTATATGAAAGTGCGTTTTTAGTCACTCGGCTAGCTGCGCACTAAAGCGTTCTGCAATCCAGTCTATGAACACGCGCAGCCGGTTGCTCAGATGGCGGTTGGGTGGATACACCACATAAAAAGGGTAAGGGGCCGGCTGCCAGTCCTGCAGGATGGGCAGCAGTTCGCCGCTGGCGAGCTGCGCCCGCGCCATATAGCTGAAAGTCTGTACGATGCCCAGGCCTGCCGCAGCAGCGGCGAAGTGTGCATTGCTTTCATTGATGCCTATCGCGTGCCTGCTATCTATTTCCAGCTTTTCCGTTCCGCGTGAAAAATGCATGGACACTGCGCGGCTGGTGCGGGCAGACAGGTAATTGACCAGCACATGCCCCTGCTCCAGCTCGCCCGGATGCTGTGGCGTGCCGTGTTTTTTCAGATAGGCAGGCGTGGCGCAGGTGACCCAGGGAGCCTTGCCGATTTGCCTGGCCACCAGAGACATATCGGTTAGCACGCCGCCGCGTATCACGCAATCGACGTTGTCGCTGATCAAATCAACATGGCGGTCGCTGACGCCCAGATCCAGCTGGATATCGGGATAGCGCTGCACAAAATCCGGCAGGGCCGGAATCACGATCAGGCTGGCAACCGATGAGCCTGCATCCACCCGCAGGTGCCCGTGCGGCTTGGCCTGCGCGGTGCCGAAGCTGGAATCGATATCTCCCAGCTCCTTCAAAACGCGTGCCGTTTTTTCATAATAGGCGGCGCCGTCCGGCGTGACGGTGACCCGTCGCGTGGTTCTTTGCAGCAGCTTCACGCCCAGATGTGTTTCCAGCGACTGTATCAGCTTGGTGATCGTGGCATTGGGCATCTGCAGCGAATCGGCCGCCTTGGTAAAAGTGCCCGCTTCCACCACCCGCGCAAATGCACGGATTGCCAATAGTTGATCCATTCTTGCCCTCCATAGCCTTTGGCTGCTGCGCAACCAATAGAAGATTATTTACGTACATGAATAAAGCATTCATCTTTAGCCACTTTATTCAATAATCGACCGGCTGTAAAGTGGCTCCGTCGTCCTCACCGACAGCAGCACAGAGCAAACAACGCGATTGCGTCATATGCATAAGCCCGGTGCTGCCAAGCCAATCTTACAATTTCAAAAAGGAAATATCATGAGCAAGAAACTGGAAGCGAAAGTAGCACTGGTCACCGGCGGCACCTCCGGCATAGGCCTGGCCTCGGCGCAGGAATTTGCAGCACAGGGCGCAACGGTCTTTATCACCGGCCGTCGTCAGGCAGAACTGGATGCGGCAGTGGCATCGATAGGAAAAAATGCGGTAGGCATACGTAGCGATGTATCCAGCATGGAAGATCTGGACCGCGTTTATGCAGAGATCAAGGCCAAGGCCGGCCACCTGGACATCCTGTTCGCCAATGCCGGCGGCGGCGACATGCTACCCCTGGGCTCGATTACGGAAGAACACTTCGACCGCATCTTCAGCAATAACGTCAAGGGCACACTGTTCACCGTGCAAAAAGCCCTGCCCCTGCTGAAAGACGGTAGCTCCATCATCCTGACTTCATCGACTACCTCGTCCAAGGGCACGGAAAACTTCAGCGTGTATAGCGCCAGCAAGGCCGCAGTGCGCAACTTCGCCCGCTCCTGGCTACTGGACCTGAAGCCACGCAATATCCGCGTCAATGCGATCAGCCCCGGCCCAGTACGCACTCCCGGCCTGGGCGGCCTGGTAGCGCCGGAACATCAGGAAGGCCTGTTCGCGCATTTGTCCACGCTTGTGCCTATCGGCCGCCTGGGTGAAGCAAGCGAAATCGCTAAGGCGGTTAGCTTCCTGGCTTCCGACGACAGTAGCTTTATCAATGGGATAGAGTTGTTTGTGGATGGTGGAACTGCGCAGATCTGATTGCAGCACGGCAAAGGGAGCGATGCAATAGATAAAACCCATTGCACCCTGCGGCACAAAAAAGCCCTGCCTGGCGCAATCGCCAGGCAGGGCTTTTTATACTTATCCTGCTTTTTATCCAGCTTTCATTCACCCGTATCAGGCAGCGCCGACTTTCACATACTTTTCTGCATTGTCCGCCAGCCAGCGGTGCGATAACTCACTGTCCTGCTGATCGGGGTGAAAATCTTGCCGCAGGTAAGCGCGCCAGGGCTGGTAGGTGTTGCGTATCAGCCCTTGCTTGCCGAACAAAAACGAATAGCCGCTCTTCCAGGTGCTCCACTTCCATAATGTGCCATCCCGCCGCAAATTATTGACAGTCTGGCGCAGCACATCCGTCAGGAAAACGCCGGTGATGCGGCGGAACCATTTGATGCGCCAGACATGATCGCCGCCCAGCGCATGATACAGGTCAAAGGCGGTGCTCTTGTGCTCCACCTCTTCGGCGCAATGCCATAGCCACATGCTTTGCAAACGCCCTTCACTGCCCTCCAGCGCATGCGGGTGCTGCAGCGTCCATTCAGCAAGAATCGCGGTGAAATGTTCGGTCGCAGCCGTAATGGCCAGGCAATGGCGCGGGTCGCTGCCTTCCATCAGCTTCATGCGTTCGGTGGCGCGCGCCTGCCAGGCATTATGCAAACCCTGCCGCTCCAGATGTTCGTTGAACAAGGCATGGATACGGCGGTGGGTCGCTTCCTGGCCGATGAAGCCCTGTACCTGCTGCTGAAGTTCTGCCTGCTTGCTGGCCGGCAAAGATGCCTGTGCCCTGCGCACGGAATCAATGAAAAACTGTTCGCCGACCGGAAAACTCATCGACAACGCATTGAAGAAGGCCGAGCGGAATGCATCGCCGCCGCACCAGTGGCGGTCAAACGGCGCTTTCAGGTCTATCAACAACCTGCGGACTGTAAGAGTGCTCATGCTTGTTACCTCATCAATGCGTCAATCTGGATTTCCGTGCGCCGCGCATGCTGATCAAATCTTGCAGCGTGGTACGACTGCGTACCAATTCAAACATACTGCGCCCGATTTATGGTACTGTCAAGTACCAATGCTTCTCTTGCCACCATGAATCAAACCGAGACAGACAACGAACACCGCCACAGGCTGCTGGACGGCATGGCCAATGCAGTCGCTGCCAATGGCTACGCAAATACGACGATCGCCGATATTGTCAAACAAGCGGGCGTGTCACGCCGCACTTTCTATGAGCACTTTGCCACCAAGCAGCAGTGCTTCATCGCGCTATATGAAGCGGCCGCGCTGCATGCGCTGAAGGTCTTGCGCACGGCAATTGACCCTGCGCATGACTGGCATACGCAACTGGAGCAAGCAATGAGCGCCTATCTTGCTGCGCTGGCGCAGAACCCGGTGCTATTGCGTACTTTGTTCATTGAGATATGGGGACTGGGCGAAGAAGGCCTGGCGGTACGCCGCCGCATCAATGAGGAAATTGCCGGCTTCATGCTGAAGGTGGTCAATGCCAAAGGCCCCGGCCAACCCGGCCAGCCCCTGTCGGCGGACATTGCGATGGCGGTGGTCGGCGGCATCAATGAACTGGTGTTGCAGGCAATAGAACGCAACCGCGTCCACGCCTTGCAAGAGATCGTGACGCCGGCGCTGCAATTGATACGGGCGGTGACTTGACGCTCACCTGATACTCAGCCTGATGCCAGCACTTATTTGGAAATGGTGTGGCTGACGCTATAGCCTTGTTCCACGAAAGCAGTCAGTTTCTGCTGCAAATCTCGGCTGTGCTGCTCATCTTGGACATGGACCTGTTTCAACTTGAACAGCCATTTGTTCGACACGACAGCGCCGTCCTCGCGTATCACCGAATGCGGTGTTAGCTGCGCAGTCTTATCCATAGGCCGGATGGACATTGAGCGGTCCCACAAGCTGGCACTCAAACCTTCTTTCCGCGCAGCCTCGACGAAGCTGTTTGCCTGCGCCTCGGTGTAGATCTCTACTGAGACATCCACCTTGACCGGGTAACCCATATTGCGCGCAAAACTGCTAATGTTCTCCCCCACCGGGGCTGCAGCAACGATCGCAGAAAACAAAATTGTGCAGCAGAAAAAAGCAATTCTCAGCATGACTATTCCCTTGAGCACAATTGATGTCAGGGACTATATCAAATATTGCCTTTTTTACACAACATTTATTTCCTGGCGATCCTGGGAAACCGGCAAACCCGGCAGCGAAAGATGCCCGACTTCATAGCATTGCATGCGCTGCGGATCAAAATTCTCCGGTATTTGCAACCACAAGCGCAGCCGCACGATGGTCCATGAAGCCGGCTCGAAAGCGGTGACCGCTGTCAGCGCGCCTTGCAAGCGCATATCCTGCGCGGCATTGTCGCTCTCCGCCTGCTGCACCTGGGCCAGAGATGCAAAGGCCGATATCGCGATGATTTCGCGCGTGGCGAATTTTGCGACACGTACATCGCTGCCCCGCAAATGCTGCCATACCGACCAGGTCTTGATGGCAGGCCGGCCGAAAGCATTGGACACGGCGGCAAAGCCCGGCCCGCTCAGGAAGCGGTTCATCGCCTCGCTGTTTTCCCATACGTAAAAAGGAGCGTACAGGTTATCCAGCGTCTTTATTGCCTCTGCATTGCGGTCTGCGCTGAGATAAGCCTTCATCGCCAGTCCGGAAAAATCATCCAGCAAATGCCCGTTGCGCGCAATGCGCTGCCGGATGATGTCCATATCGTAATCGGCGGGCAGAGTAAAACTGTATTGCATGGCGATCATGTGTTCGCTCCCTGAGTACACTGCATTTAAACGGCCTGCACACCCTTGCTGAAAGACCAGTCATCCATCGAGGCCGTGGTGTTGACGACGATCATCACATCCTCTGGGCGTATACCCGGTGCGGCAGCCAGCAGCTCTACTGCGCGCTGGTAAAACGCCTGCTTGGTGGCAGAATCCCTGGGGCGGCCGGCGGTGATGTGGATCAGCACAAAATCCTCTGAGCGCGGCCCGCCGCCGTAGTCGCGATCAAAAATCAGTTCGCCCGGCTGCAGTTGATGGATGATCTGGAAGCGGTCAGCCGCCGGCACCTTGAAGGCTTCGACCATCGCCTGATGCAGATTGTCGGCGAGCGCCCTCAGATATTCGGGCGATTTACCTTTGTGAAGAGAAATACGGGCATAGGGCATGGTGTTTACTCCTGTGAGATTATCGGCTTGGTGCCGGGGTTGGAAACAAACGTTCTTAATACACCGACCGCAGAGGCCGCTGTCGGCCAGCCGGAATAGAAGGCCAGGTGGGTAATCAGCTCTACCAACTCTGTCTGGCTAAGACCATTTTCCATGGCCTTGTTCAGATGAAAAGGCAATTGCTCGCTGCGATTCAGTGCCACCAGCGCCGACACGGTGACCAGGCTGCGCTCACGCGGGGATAGCACATCACGCTGCCAAACATCGCCGAACAGCACTTGATCGGTCAGCTCGGCCAGCTTGGGGGCGATATCGCCCATCAAGGCCTGCGCAATGCCGGGTGTACCGTGACTGTTATTCATTTGCCTGCTCCGTAGAAATTAGCGTGGTTTCATTGACAGCTCTAAGATACAGGCCTATCGTTATCCATAAAATCAGATAATTTTGAATCAATGATCCACAAAAACGGGATGATTACATGCACAGGATCACTTTTGACCTGGATGTCTTGCGCAGCTTTGTCACCGGCATAGAGCTGGGCAGCTTTGCCAAGGCCGCCGACAAGCTGGGGCGCTCCACCTCTGCCGTCAGTGCGCAACTGAAGAAACTGGAAGACCAGGTGGATGCCCCCATTTTGCGTAAGGCCGGCCGCGGCCTGGTGCTGACGCCTGCCGGGGAAACCCTGCTGGCCTATGCCCGCCGGCTGCTGGAGTTAAACGATGAAGCGGCCACTGCGCTGCGCGGCGTGGACCTGGAAGGATGGATCAGGCTGGGCATGCCTGAGGATTTTGGCGAGCGCGTTCTGACCGATGTGCTGGGCCGCTTTACGCGCGCGCACCCCAAGGTCAGGATAGAAGCCAAGGTGGCCCGCCATGCCATATTGCTGGACAGCATAGCCAGCGGCAATCTGGATCTTGCGCTGACCTGGGACGCCGGCGTACCCATTCCTCAATCGGAAACGGTGGGCGAATTGCAGTTGCGCTGGATAGGCCCGGCCGGCAGCGCTGCATTGCCCAAGCCGACCGTGCAAGATCCGCTGCCGCTGATCGCATTCGAAGCGCCCTGCCTGATGCGCACCGCAGCAACGGCCGCGCTGGACCAGGCCGGCATTCCCTGGCGCATTTCATTTGCCAGCCCCAGCCTGAGCGGCATCTGGGCGGCTGTCGCAGCGGGCCTGGGCGTCACCGTGCGCACGGACATCGGCCTGCCCGCCAATCTGCAGGTACTGGGACCCGACATTTGCCCGCTGCCTGCACTGCCCACCTTGGGCCTGATCATGTACCGCGCCGAAGATAATCCCAGCCCCGCCACGCAGTTGCTGGGCGAAATCATGCTGGATGCGATACAAAGTCCATCGCGCCCATTGCGTGCGTCAAAGCCAGCACCGCTGCTGCGTGTGGCAAGCAGCTAGGTCCAGGGACCAGGAGTATAGGTATGTGTAGCAAGCTGCGCAGCGTACCAAAAATTCTTCGCAGTTGAAACCGCTCACAAGATAGCGCGTTGCACCTGATATTTTTTGACTTACACTGGAAAACGAAAAACAAAACAAAGGAGACAGACTTGGACACGCATCCTGCTTCGGAAGTCATTACCCGGACCCTGGACGCTGCGCTGGAACGCACGAAAGCTGCGATCAGGATAGCGTTATGCATCATAAGCGTTCTCTGCATTTGCTTTGCCCTACCTATACCGGCACATGCACAAGCACGGCCAAGCACTTCACAAATTGAGGCCCCTCGTCTGGAACTGGTAGTCCTCGGCTCCGGTGGCCCGGGAGCGACAGGCCGCGCCGGCTCCAGCTATCTGGTGCTGCTGGACGGCGTGCCGCGCATCCTGGTCGATGCGGGGCCGGGCTCTTTTGCAAGGCTGGGAGAGGCGCACCTCTCTTTATCGAAGACCGACATCGTACTGCTGACGCATCTGCATATTGATCATGTGGGTGAATTGCCGGGACTGTTCAAGGCCCGCGCGGTATCTACCGGCGAGGCAATCAACTTCCGCGTTTTTGGTCCAGAGGGCAGCAACGGCAAGCCGCACAAGCAAGGCGATGCCTCCTTTCCCTCCACCAGCCGGTTGATGCACCTACTGTTCGACAAGCAGGGAGCCTATGGCTATCTGAAGGATTTTTCTGCGCCCGTCAGCATACAGGCAACGGATATCAGTACCAGGCTGCAGTCGAAACAAAAGCCGCAGTTACTGCTCAATGAAAACGGCCTGAGGATACAGGCAATAGCAGGACATCACCGCGATGCGCCCGCAGTGATCTACAGGATTGACTATGGGGGAAAAAGCATCACCTTCAGCGGAGATATCGATGCGCAGGGGCTGGCTGATCTGCGCGCGATCGCCCAGGATACCGACCTGCTGGTATTCAATACCGTAGTGCTGGACCCGCCGGGCTCACCATCCGTGCTATACACGCTGCACACGCCGCCTAAGGCTATAGGCGAAGTGGCGCGGGATGCCCATGTTGGACAGCTATTGCTTAGCCATATTTCTCCCGCGGTTGAAGAAGACAATGCAGAGGTGGAGGCCTCCGTCGCAAAGGCGTTCACGCGGCCTGTGACTTTTGCTGAAGACGGGTTGAGGATATCGCCTTGACAGGCAAACCGGCAGCAAGCTGATCCGATATGAAAGCCTGAGATGCCTGCGATGGTACTGAAGAATGCAGACCCCGCAATCACTATTGGATTGCCGTCACTTCAGGACGTTAAGGTCCCTTTTCCTGCTCGAATACCATAGTCTTTTCAAAATGGCGCCATACGCGGGCAGGCAGCATGGGGCTCTCCTCCCGCAGCTTGCCCCATGACTGTTCTATCGCAGCCAGGGCATCCAGCGTTTCCTGCTCCGTTGCGTGCGGGAAGCTTGCCAGCATTTCTATGCGGTGGGTCAGATTGGCAAACCGGGCGCCAGCCAGCCTGTGCTTTTCAGCCAGCTCCGAGTATTTAAGAAAAGTTTGCAGGCCCGTGAGCGCCGCAGCAGTCACGCTGAGCAGACCGGTGAGGATGCGTATTTCAACGCTGGCCTCTTTGGATAAACCAGCAAACACAGCCGTCCCCACAATCGCGCTCAATGCGATGGCGGGTAGGCCCAGCCATAAATGCAGGCGCTGGAATTGCCTGGCGCTTTCATAGTGGCACAGTTGCACACGGTGATTACGGAAATGCCATTGCGCGATGAGTTCAGACGGCGACATAGTTTTTCTTCCGGTTAGCCCTGCACCGAAAACAAACGGCTGCCTCATTCTGAATGAGCCGGCAGATGGCCCAGGTGAGGCATCCTAAGCTATCCATCTTCAAAAAAATTGTCAACAAAACACCTTTACAAGCAAGCAAACCTGTCTCTATTCCGCCATCGCAGCGATTTCCCAACGGCCATTCACAAAGCCAACATTTACTTACAAAGCCATTTTTTAGCGAAGCAATCGGGTTACACGGCCATGTTTAAATAAGCCATCGTATAGAAAAAGAGCGAGGCAATTAACATGACCGGAACCGCATTCTTTGAAGCAGAATTTTTCGTGCTGCTGGTGTCGTCCTTCATCGCGCCCTTTTGCATCAACGCCTGCGTGATATGGAAGCAAGCCATTTCGCGCAAGGTGACCTGGCTGTCTGGCAATGGTCTCTTGATATCGGAAATATCCGTCGCTCCGTATCTGGTGCCGGCAGTGTTTGCAGGTATAGGCGTGAGCCTGATTTCACATGGCCTGATCACGAATCTTGACGATGCCGAGAAAAAAATTGAACGCATCTAACACGGATCGCAGGCGCATCCTGTCTGTGTCGATATAGAATATGCTTTAGCCGGCCCCAGAGATCTTATAGGCGTTTATAGCTTGCATCGTCCAGCAGCATATCTTCAAAGAACGCACCAAAGCGTTTTTGCGGATCGAGCAAATGGATCTCCAGTATCCAGCGCATACTGGCAGGGCTGGTCTCAAAATCCGCCAACGAGCCGGTGTGGATCGCTGCATGCGGAAAATCGGAAACGCGGTGGCCCGGCAGATCAAAGTTCAGTTCCCAGCCCATGCTTTTGGCTTGCTGTTCCGCGTACTGGTATAGCCTCTGTCCGCTGATCTTTTCATTCAGCCACACCTGGCGCACTGCATGGAATAGAGCTTCGGCATCTGCAGCACAGCGCAGGTATTCCTCATTACTGCCAACGACAAAGGATGCGCCGCCATCGCCCTCCCAGGATTCAAAACGCGGAGCGATGTCGATAAAAAAAATGTCATCCTTTTGCAGAACGACGCCGGGCAAGGATGCCTGCTTCATCGGCTTGATGGTATTGCTGCCGAAACGTACCCGGGTTGGATGCCAGCTTAGCTGCAAGCCGGAATCAATCAGGATATTCCTCGCCATCGTAACCGCATCTTCCTCCACCATGCCCGGCCTGACGGAAGCTGCAATATCGCGTATCGCCTGCCGGGTTTTACCCCTGGCCTGCAACATGCCTTCAACGGAAAAAGCCGGGCCTACGCGCTCGGCGGGATTGAGTGTAGTTGGTGTCATCATGTGCATCCTGAAAAATGAGAGAAGAAGTGTTTGCATTGCTGTCTGCATTATGGAAAATTCCAGGCTCAGGCCCAAGGGCGGTGCAGGCCTGAAAACGGACAGCGATAGAGGAAATACTGCCAACACAAGCAAAATGCGCAATTACCTGCCATTCAGGGTGAAATTCCTGCCAGCACTGCATCGGCTTTTGCACTGGCTGGCGCGCTGGAGTATTGTTAGAACTCATTTCACCCCTATTTGCGAAATGAGTTCTAGATATCTTTACTCAAGGTAGATCAAATGCCGACTGTTGCGCTGCTTGCCTTCCCCGGTGTCCAGGCGCTGGATGTGTCCGGGCCACTGGATGTGTTTTCTGAGGCGAACCGCTTCCTCACACAGGAACACCAATACCGGCTGGAGTTGCTGGGTACCGAGCGCGGTCTGATGTCCTGCTCCAACGGCATGCCGATTGCGGCGCACCGGCATTACAGCGAAGCAGTTGAAAGCTTTGACTTGCTGCTGGTGGCCGGTGGGCCGGAGTTGCCGCGCCAGCCCAGGGATGAAGCGTTGTCTGCGTGGCTGCAGGCGGCGGCAAGGCGCAGCAAGCGCCACGGCTCTATCTGCAATGGCGCCTTCCTGCTAGGACATGCCGGCCTGCTGGAAGGAAAAAGAGTGACCACGCACTGGAACGACGTGGCGGCTCTCGCCCGGATGTTCCCGCAGGCCACAGTCGATGGCGACCGCATCTACCTGCAGGATGGCGACTTGTTCACATCCGCCGGGGTTACTGCCGGTATCGACCTCTCGCTCTACCTGCTGTCCGCAGACTGCGGTGCCGAAGTGTCGCTGCATGTTGCCAAGCGCTTGGTCGTCTTCACGCAGCGCCGTGGCGGCCAGAGCCAGTTCAGCCCTTACCTGACCCCTTACGTGGAAGAAGGATCGCCGGTCAGCACTGTGCAGCAGTATGTGCTGGCGCATCTGGAACAAGAATTGAGTGTGGAGAGCCTGGCGGCCATCGCCTCCATGAGCCCGCGCAATTTCGCCCGTGTCTTTGTTCGCGATGCCAGGATGACGCCCGCGGAGTTTATAGAAAGCGCCAGGCTGGATGAGGCGCGCGTGCTGCTGGAGTCGACACCGGACCCGCTAAAGCGGGTCGCGCACCGCTGCGGATTCAGCAATGTGAACCAGATGCGTTCCGTGTTTGTAAAACGGTTGGGTGTCACGGCAAAACAGTACAGGGATAATTTTGAGGGCTTTAAGAAGGGCTAAAGCCGATTAACATTCAAATTGGCAGTGCAAGTGTTAATAAGCCTACGTAACAAAAAACAAACATAAACGCCCCATACAGGCAAAAAATTAGTAGAATCAAAAAAAAAAACAACAATCTGCGCCATCCCAAGGACCACGCAATGATCGACTATCAAGCCCTGTTTGAAGCGACTCCCGGCGCCTACCTTATCCTGAATCCCGAACTGACCATCGTCGCTGTGAACGACAGCTATCTGAAAGCAACGCTCACTGTCAGGGAGGACATCGTTGGTCGCCCCCTGTTTGAGATTTTTCCGGATAACCCTGCAGATCTGAACGCCGATGGCGTCAGCAATCTGCGCGCCTCGCTGCTTTCAGTCCTGAAACACAAAAAACCCGACACGATGGCAGTACAGAAATACGATATTCCAATCGGCGACGGAAGCAGCTTTGAAGAGCGCTACTGGAGTCCAGTCAATTCTCCGGTGCTGGATGCCAACCGCGAGGTCTGCCTGATTATCCACCGTGTGGAAGACGTGACCAAGTTCATGCAAACCAATATGCGGCGCGAAGAACAGAAATTGCTGAATGAGTCGCTGCAGATGCGGGCCGATCATGCAGAAACGGAAATGTACCGCAATGCCCATGCCTTGCAGCAGACCAACAAGCAGCTCAGTGCGATCAACGAGGCCCGGTCTCAACTGGCAGCCATCGTTGACAGTTCAGATGATGCCATCATCAGTGAAAACATGGACGGCCAGGTGACGAGCTGGAACCGGGGCGCGCAACTGCTGTATGGCTATACCAGTGAAGAAGCTTTGGGCAAAACCATGGCATCGCTGACAGCCATAAAGGGTTTCACTACAGAACGGCACACGCTGGAAATGCGCATGCTGGAGCGCATACGCAACGGCGAGCATATCAATCACTTTGAACTGCAATCGTCGCGCAAGGATGGTTCACAGGTGACGGTCTCCGTCACCATGTCACCGATTCCGAATTCCGAAGGCAGCATCATCGGCGCATCCAAAATCGCACGCGACATCACCGAGCGTAAAGCCGTGGAAAAAATGTTGCGGGATCAGAGCGATGAAATATCAAAAAAAAATGCGCAACTGGAAATCGCCAGCAATATGAAGTCGGAATTTTTGGCTAATATGTCGCATGAGCTACGCACGCCGCTCAACGCGATCATGGGTTTTTCTGAAGTGATGCGAGATGGCCTGCTGGGCGAGGTCAGCCCGGACCAGCGCAAATATCTGGGCAATATCTATAGCAGCGGCGAGCATCTGCTGTCGCTGATCAATGACATCCTGGATCTGTCAAAGATAGAAGCGGGCAAGATGTCCATCGATTTTGAGACCGTGGATATCGTCGCTCTACTGCACAATGCGCTGGCCACCGTCACTGAAAGCGCAGCCGCAGAACGCCTGCGCTTACAACTGGATATTGCCGAGGCGCTGGGCCAACACGCAATAGTAGTACGTGCCGACTCTCGCATGCTGAAACAGATGACGTATAACCTGCTATCCAACGCCATCAAGTTCAGCAATGCCGGCAGCGTGGTCAAGATAAAGGCAGAGGTAGTGCCCCAGCTACAGGTGGGAAAGGCAGACAGACACCGGGACTGGGCCTTGCGCGCCATTCCCTTGCCTGACCAGACATTCGACTCCTATCTTGCACTGAGCGTGGAAGATGGCGGAATCGGCATACCCTCCTCCAGCCTGGACAAGCTGTTCCAGCCGTTCAGCCAACTGG
The DNA here is from genome assembly GCF_014636315.1 of Parundibacterium terreum. Taxonomy (GTDB): domain Bacteria; phylum Pseudomonadota; class Gammaproteobacteria; order Burkholderiales; family Burkholderiaceae_D; genus Undibacterium; species Undibacterium terreum. The sequence continues at coordinate 1,363,249 of NZ_BMED01000001.1, forward strand.
AGACCGGCGTAGAAAGAAAATTCCAGGGTACGGGTCTGGGCCTGGCCATGGTCAGGAAGCTGGCCGAGCTGCACGAAGGGACGGTTGCCGTCTGCAGCGCCGAAGGGCAAGGCTCATGCTTTTCGGTGTGGCTGCCACTGCGCTGACCTCGCTCGGCATAACACAAGCACATTTCAAACACGAATATCAGCATGGCTGCTGCTGGCCGGGGAATTTGATTATTTGCTGAAGATGCGCGTCAAGGACGTCGACGCCTTCAGCCGCATGCACGTCAAGACGCGGTTGAAGCTACCCGGCGTGCGTCAGTTACGGTCTTTTTTTGTACTAAACGAATGCAAGATCGATGCACCCATGCCGCTGGACTAAAACGAGAAAATAAAATACGTAGTATTTTTACAACAAATTAAATTATTTTTTGTTAATAAAGTACCGTGCACCGAGCCATTTAGCCGCTCTTTTGTTAAATATGGTTGCCGCCAAGAATGATACTTGAAAGATAACTTTCTTTGACACATGTAATTATTTTGTAAATTACCTATAGAGCAACGCCATCCGAATAATATATTTAACGTTCTATAGAGGAAAACTATCGCAAGAATGGCTTGAATTAAGGCTGCGCGAGGTTTTTTCTGTGCGGTAACTCACCTAAACAATGTTCTGGTTAATTTTACATTCTCTAACAATGTTCCGTCATCGGAACTTAGTAAAGTGCAATATTGCATATACAATAAAACCGTTGACCCAATGGTATTAGCCGGATCAACGGTTTTATCCGAGAGTAAACATCGACTTATAGCGAGGCAATTATGACAACATTGATGGATCTTGATTCTGATGACATCAAGTACGATCCGAACCACCTGCTGGATACGTTAATCAAGCAACTGCATCTCAAAAACGATGCGGCCTTATCCAGGGCACTGGAAGTTGCACCTCCAGTCGTCAGTAAAATTCGGCATCGCCGCCTGCCGGTAGGCGCCTCCCTGCTGATACGCATGCATGAAATCAGTGACCTCAGCATCAAAGGGCTGCGCGAACTGATGGGTGACAGGCGCACAAAGTTCCGGATCAGCGACAAGCAGTTCAAACCAAAGCAAGAAGGTAGTTCCTCAGCAGCAATGCATTGATTTAGATACGTCCGTGTCCCCCTGGGACTGAGGCATTCGCTGATTGGGGTACAGACTTGGCCAAGTTTTTTTGGTTGAGGTGCGCCGGCGAATAAATCAGTCCTGCTTTTCTCGCCAGCTTTTGCTCGCTTGACCTCGTGCGGCTTGAGCTCGGCATATTTTGCTCTGCGTAGCGAAGAATGCAAGCGCGCTTGATTACACCTACCAAACAACAGTCGCACCGGCATCCGGCATCATTGCGGTTCGGGCTCCCTTTATTTCCTCGCTATCCCGGCGCTAGTCCGCTATAACCTAGCCTCGAATACCAGATTGAACGGCGTTTGCGTGGCACGGCGGAAATGCGGAAAACCTCCCTTGTTGGTCACTTCCCGCAGGCGCGCTTCTCCTGCCTGCGCACCCAGGCAGGCAGCGCCTTCCTGCGAGCGCGACGCGGGTGTGCAAATGAAGCTGGACGCGGAATAGAAGATACGACCGACTGGATTCAGATTGTCTTCCAGTGTGTCGTTGGCAAAGGGTTCGACGATCATCCAGGCCCCATCCTTGCGCAGGCTTTGCTTGACATGCGTTGCAGCACCGACCGGGTCGCCCATATCGTGCAGGCAATCAAACACCGTCACCAGATCGTAATTGCTGCCCGGGTATTCCTTCGCCGATGCCACCTCAAAATCCACCCTGTCCTGCACACCTGCGTCCTTGGCGGCCGCACGTGCATGCTCTATCGACGGCCCGTGATAGTCGAAGCCGATGAATGTCGATTGCGGATAAGCCTGCGCCATGATGATGGTGGAAGCACCATGTCCGCAGCCGACGTCGGCCACCCGCCCACCTTGCTGCAGCCGCTTCTCCATGCCCTCCAGCGCCGGTATCCAGCTACTGACAAGATTGGCTGCATAGCCTGGGCGGAAGAAGCGCTCGGTGCCGTGGAACAAGGCCGCATCGTGCTCATGCCATCCCACACCCAGCCCGGTCTGGAAAGCCTTGGCCATCTTGGGTATGCTTTTAAACTGATCTACCGCCACCTGGAAAGCGCCGGGTATGAAAGCCGGACTACCTTCCATCGCCAGCGCGAAGGCTTGCTCCTCGGTCATGCTGAAGGTTTTATCCGCAGCGTTATATTCCACATATCCGCTGGCAGCCTGCGCCGATAGCCACTCCAGCAGATAACGTACGTCGGTGCCCGTGCGTGCCGCCAGTTGCGCTGCGCTCATAGGCTCTTCTGCCAGCGCCTTATATAAACCCAACTGGTCGCCGACAACAATGGTTGCAGCATGCAATACGGCTCCAAGGTCGTGCACAAAATTACCCATGAAGGCATTCAGCTTCTCTTCATTAATAGCCATTTCAAACTCCCCTGCGTTGTATCGATTAAAAAGTACCGATTAAGACTCTTGTCTTTGCTCGGGTCTATATGCGACGCGCGAATGGGCGAGCTGGCTGGACGAGCAGCAAAGCTGCCTTGGCGGGATCCCAGGCCCAATCGCGATTTGCTGTGAGCCGGGTATTTTCAACACTTCTTTTAACGAGCTGCAGACATAGCTTCGTCAAAGCCGGAGTGCGCCGCACGCGACGCAAATTGCATGAAACTTATGCGATCAACAAGCGTGCACTCCTGATGCAAGCGTAGTGAGCAGAACCTGAAACATCAAGGTATCTTTGCCATGATCTATAGCGCAATATTTCCAGCCTGCAGGAACACGGCCATGCTGCTGGCAAGCTGCTATCAATGTGAAATCTCTGGAAATCTCTGGATATTTTCCGTCGATACACTATTCTTCAAAATGAGATCTGGATGAATAACAAGAAGCATCAAAGCTTAATCACCTATTCGCAAAGAACTCAGGAGGAAGACCATGTATACCCATATCCTGTTGCCTACCGACGGCACCCCATCGTCCAAAGACGCGATACAAAAATGTATGCGTTTTGCAAAATCGCTAGGCGCCAAAGTCACCGGCCTGCATGTAGTGCCGCAATACCATATGTATAGCTACCAGCCGGAAATGCTGGATGACACCAGCGAAAAATTCACCAAGGAATGCCAGGCCCAGGCAGAAAGATATCTGACGGACGTAGAGCTGGAGGCCAAGGAAATGCGCGTTGACTGCGACATCCTGATCCTGACCAACGACCATCCGTATGAAGCCATCATCCATGCTGCAGAAAACCGGCATTGCGATTTGATTGCAATGGCCTCGCATGGCCGCAAAGGCATCAAAGCGCTATTGTTAAGCAGCGAAACCCAGAAAGTACTGGCACATAGCAAGATACCGGTATTGGTGTACCGCTAGCAAATAAAAATCCCCGCAACGGCGGGGATTTTTTTGGCATACGTGGATTGCCGTTACAAAGACGTAATACTTCTTTTCGCACAATCAACGGCATCAACGGCATTAGCGGCATTAGCGGCATTAGCGGTATCAGCGGCCGGGATTGCCGATTGCTTCCAGCGCATCGTCCCAGCGCTGCAAATGCGCCGGCTTCTCTTGCACCGGATCACCCAGCAATTGATGCGGAGGCACCGTTATTGCCCCCTTCTTGAATTTCATCTTGACCATCACTTCACCGCGCTGCTGTTCCCCTGAAAAAAACACATGAGAAAAATAGGCGTGCTTGCCATCAGCAAAAACGATGGCAGTATCTACCCTGACGCGGTTAAACAGGCGGATGGGCTTCATGAACTTGACCAGCTGCGAGGCATTGACGAAGCTGATGCCGTCGCGCAGCATGGTCGTAATCAGGCCGGTGCGTATCAGGAAATCCAACTGGCAGGCTTCCGCCAATTGGAAATATTTATCACTCTTCAGCGTTGCGATTCCTGTATCCAGCGGGGAGATCAGGAAATGCGATGCTATACAGGAATCGGCACCAGTGCTGCGATAGCGGAACAGTGCCTTGAAGATGGTGAGCAGATTTCTGAGCAGGCCTGACATCGGCTTACTCGAAAAAATCGGAACAGATGGCTGCCGTTCCTGCGTGCACTTTCAGCACCTGAAGATTCGGCGTCAGCGGGGCGACTTCAGCTCCCTCTATGTGATGGCGCTGCAAGGCTTTTCCCACAAAGCCGCTGCGTTTCATCTCTTCGACAAAATCGCTCAAATAGGCCAGCGCGGCATCCCGGTTTTTCGGCATCGCCATCGCCTGGCGGATTTCCATAAAGCGCCCATCCAGCAAACGCAGGCCGGGAACGCGCTTCGCATCTGCCTGCAATTGCTGCCGGACCCCGGCTGCGACTTCCATTTTCTGCTGCATGAAGATGTCGATCACTTGCGGCGAAGTCGGAGCGCGCAGCAACTCGGCCTCCTTCAGTTCGCGGCTCAGATACAAGTCATATGCACTGCCCTTGCCCACCACGACCCGGTTGCCGGGCTTGTCCACCTGCTCATTAGTCCGTATCGGGGAATCCTGGCGCACCATGTAGGCGCCTTCTATGACCACATAGGCGCCGGTGAAGAGCGTATCTTCTGCGCGTTTTGGGTCTATCGCATAAAACGCAATATCTACGCTATTGGCAGCAACCGCTGCGCTAACTTTGCCCGCGGCATCGAAAGTGACCAGTTCCAGCGGCACATCCAGGCGTTTCGCCAGCTCCACGGCAAGATCGACCGACACGCCAGCTGGCTCGCCCGTGGCGGCATCCTTGCCCGCCAGGATGGGGTTGCCATAGTTGATCGCCGCACGCAGCTTGCCGCCGGGCGCCAAGGCATTGACGACGGTGAGCGGCACTTTGGCCGGCATTGTGGGTTGCGTAGTGCAGGCTGCTGACGACATCACGACGCCGGCGAACAGTACTGCCCTGACTGCAAGCGGAAATCGCATAGGTGCTGCCTCCTGTTTATTGTTTTCATTGTTTCAGGTCCGGGTATTCACATTAATCCCCTGCTAGCATACTACGTCACACGACTGTCTGTATGAACACCTCTTTTATGAATGAACAATCAGGCTGGGATTGGAATTCATTTTACAAATAAGAAGCCGCCGGGAGCATATGCTGTCGGCGGCTTACTGACGATTACCTGAAGACCACAGAATGACTACCTTAAGGGTTATCAGCTCCGCAGTGTGAAATTAGCAGACTACAGCTTCCGTCCAGTTCGATATCAACGCAAAAACTATGAGCGTTCCACTAGCGCGATATGTCCCGGCAGTTTGAAGTAGGAGCGGCCGTGCGGCAGTTGTATCTTGATGTGAGCGTATTCCCATTCAATTTCATTCGCTTCGGCGGCGGCCTTGGCTGTCCTGATAGCGGCTTGCATCCACCTGTGTGCGGGTGCTCTTTGTATATTTATTGTGATCATGATTTTCTCATCGAAAAATGTTTCGATTACTTCCGTCTTGCCTGGAACGTAATGCCGCATCGATGGATACGGTAAGAAAATCATATTTTGCCTGTGACGGCAGAGATATCAGCCGCTATGCAGCGCCGCTGTAGGAAAAACGGAATCAGCAGTGTAGCCTTTTACCCGGATCGAAGATGTGGCCGAAGACGCGGCTCATGCAACAGCGTCTATCTGTTTCAGGGCCAGGTTGATGTCATTGATATCGACCGGCCTTACCAACCGGGAAACTTCCTTGCCGTGGTTTAAAAAGACCAGCGTAGGCCAAAGTTTGACCCCGAAGGAGCGCCCAAGGCGGCGGCCACTGCCGTCTTCTATTTTCAGGTGACTGACGTGCGGATGCTCATCCAGCGCTTCGGCAATCAGGGGTTGCGCGGCACGGCAATAGCCGCACCACGGCGCACCGAATTCGATGACGGCGGGGCCATCCAGCGTATCGATATCGGCGCGTTTTGGTTCCGTTGCTGCATAGGTGTCATTCATTGCCATGATGTCTCGCTCCCAGTTGGTTAGGGCCCAATTCTTAATATTGTTTCCTATATTCTATGCCAAATCTGTTCGCTGTTTCACCCAGGCACGCGACACCTCGCCGGCATCAATCCCAGGCTGGCGCCAGGCCTTCCGGGCTGGTCAGGCGCTGGCTACGTTCCAGTGCTGCGATCTGCGCCATCTCATTCTCAGATAGACGCAATTGCTGTGCCTTCAGGTTGCTTTCCAGGTTGGCGCGTTTGGTCGATGACGGTATGACCGCATAGCCAAGCTGCATCGCCCAGGCCAGCACCACTTGCGCCGGTGTCGCCTGATGGGTGCCGGCAATTTTCTGGATCACAGCATCCTGCAATACCTTGCCGTAGGCCAGCGTCATGTAAGAGGTCACGGTTATGCCCTGGCTGCCTGCGAATTCGGCCAGCTTGCGATTTTGCAGATAGGGATGCAATTCTATCTGGTTGGTCGCGATCTCTTTTGCACCGACGATATCAATGGCCTGCTGCATCAATGCAACGGTAAAGTTGGAGACGCCAGTCTGGCGTGTCAGACCCTGCGCCTTGACTTGCTGCAATGCTGCCAGGCTGTCCGCCAGCGGAACTGCCGCATTGGGCGAAGGCCAGTGAATCAAGGTCAGGTCCACATAATCGGTGCGCAGTTTGGCGAGACTTTCCTGCAGGCTTGGTACTAAGGCGTCGCGGCCCAGGTTCTCTGTCCATATCTTGGTGGTGATAAATAACTCACTACGGGGCACGCCGCTTTCTGCAATCGCCTGGCCGACTTCGGCTTCATTGCCGTAGATCTGGGCCGTATCAATCACGCGGTAGCCCAGTTCCAATCCGGTTTTGACGGAATCGATGACGGTCTGGCCTTGCAGGCGGAAAGTGCCGAGGCCAAAGGGTGGGATGTTGTTCATGGTATTTCCTTTATCTGCTTATTTTGTCTATTTACTTTGACTACTTGTTTGCAAAGCAGGCAGCCGTGCCCACCCTGCTGAAAACTAGTGCCCGACGACCATATTGGATTTCTTCGCCCCGGCAACCTGCGGGATAGGATTGCGTTTATCCAGCACGCCGCTCCATGCCGTCAGGCCCAGTGCGCCCAGCACAACCAGCGCGCCTATCCATGGCGTATGCATCAAGCCCAGGTGTTCCACGATCAAGCCGCCACCCCATGCACCGCCGGCGATACCGACATTGAAGGCCGCAATATTCAGGCCGGAAGCCACATCCACCGCACGTGGCGTGAAGTGTTCAGCCTGCTGCACCACATACACCTGCAAACCCGCGACGTTGCCAAAGGCGACTGCGCCCCACACCAGTACGGTGGCCACGACCAGCCATGGATGCGGTGCGGTGAAGTTCAGCACCAGCAATACCAGCGCCAGCAGGGAAAAGATGATCTTCAGGGCGCCTATAGGGCCGCGCTTGTCTGCCAGCTTGCCGCCCCAGATATTGCCGACCGCCACCGACACGCCGTACACCAGCATCACCAGGCTGATCGCATTGGCGCTGAAGCCGCTGATGTCCTGCAGGATGGGAGCCAAATAGGTGAAGGCGACAAAAGAACCGCCATAGCCGACCGCCGTCATCGCATATACCAGCAACAGGCGCGGCTGGCCCAGCACCTTGACCTGGTCCATCAAGGAGGCAGACGCAGAGCTCTTGATCGTGGAAGGCACAAAGATCAGGCTACCGATGAAGGCAATAATGCCCAAGGCGGAAACCGCAAGGAAAGTTTCCCTCCAGCCGAAATGCTGGCCGATGAAGGTGCCCAGCGGCACGCCGGTCACCAGGGCTACGGTCAGGCCGGTGAACATGATTGCAATCGCGCTGGCTGCCTTTTCTTTGGGTACCAGGCCGGTGGCAATAGTGGACGCAATGGAAAAGAATACGCCATGCGCCAGACCGGTCAGGATGCGGGCTATGATCAGCGATTCATAACTCGGCGCTTTCCAGGCCAGCAGATTACCCAGCGTGAACAAGACCATCAGCGACAGCAGCAAGGTCTTGCGTGCGACCTTGCCGGTCAATGCGGTCAATACAGGTGCGCCGATCGCGACACCGAGTGCATACAGGCTGACCAACAGGCCTGCAGAAGGCAGGCTGACGCCAAGGTCGCCGGCAATGGTAGGGATAAGGCCAACGATGACGAACTCCGTCGTTCCGATGGCAAAGGCGCTGATTGTCAGCGCAAGTAAGGCAATGGGCATGGCAAACTCCACAATAGATTGAGACACCGCTGCGCTATGAATCCAGCCTGTGAGTCGTCCAGCCTGTGGCTGGTTTCTTGCGAATCACTTGCTTTGCAGCAGTCCCTAGAGGACAACAGGCGCAAGTGTCGCCGTTTTCGCTTTTGAGAAAAATACCGTGCTGCGCAGAAGATATTTGATTAAAATTCAATAATGAAGAGCACATTAGACGAATTGCTGGCATTTGTAACCGTGGTGGATAGCGGATCGGTGACGGCAGCGGCGGAACAATTGGAGCAGACCGTATCCGGCATCAGCCGCGCTCTGGGTCGCCTGGAAGAAAAGTTGCAAACAACGCTACTCAGACGCACCACGCGCAAACTGGAGCTGACCGAGGAAGGCGGCGTCTTCCTGGCGCAGGCGCGCAAGATACTGGAATCGGTAGACCAGGCGGAAGAACAGATGGCGATACGCCGCCAGCGCCCATCCGGCCGCCTGCGCATCAATGCCGCTGTGCCCTTCATGTTGCATGTAGTGGTGCCGCTGGTGGAGGGCTTCCGGCAAGCCTATCCGGAGATAGATCTGGAACTGAACACCAATGACCTGTACATCGACCTGCTGGAGGAGCGTACCGATATCGCGATCCGCATCGGCACGTTGCGCGATTCCACCTTGCATGCCCGCCCGCTGGGCCACAACCGCCTGCGCGTGCTGGCCAGCCCGGCCTATCTGAAGCGGCACGGCAAACCCAAGACCGTGGACGACCTGGCGCAGCACAGCCTGCTGGGCTTTACCCAGCCCGAATCGCTGAACCAGTGGCCGCTGCGCCATGCACAAGGCGACCGCTATACCATCAGCCCCAGCCTGCAAGCCAGCAGCGGCGAGACCTTGCGCCAGTTGGCGCTGGCGGGCCAGGGCATCATTTGCCTGGCCGATTTCATGACTCGAGCCGACCGCAAGCGCGGCGACCTGGTGCAATTGCTGATGGACGACACGGTGGAAGTGCTGCAACCCATACACGCGGTGTACTACCGCAATACGCAACTGGCATCGCGGATTACCTGTTTTCTGGATTATGTGGCGGAGAGGATGGGGGAAGAATAATTGTTGTTTGCAGCGAAAGATTTTAATGTTATCGTCTTATCAACTGATGAAATAGTAAGCTTTCAATCTCCCTGCTACTCTCATGACAAAAAATTTACTCCTGCTTTCCCTCCTGGGCCTGAGTTATCTGGTGCCCTCCTATGCTCTCGCAGTGGAATCTCCAGCCGAACCAGCCGCTCCCCGCACCATCAGGCTGCTAGAGTTGAGAAAAAGTGAGGCCAAGCTGCAAAAGGCGGAATCTTCATTGAATGAAAATTCGCGCGCAAAGAATCTTCAAATAGCCACGCAATTGCAAATGCTGGGGACAGACAAATCTTTTGTAGGCAATACGGAAGGTGCGATGCAAGACTTTAGTCGAAGTGATCGCATCTATTATGACGACGATGCCGAGCGAAGCAAGAAATCAGGGAAGGCGGATACATCCGCTCAAACAGATTCAGTGGATGAGATCATCCAAAATAAAATTGCACCGGCAATAGCGGAGGACGCGCTGACGGCAATCCTGCGCGAAGCTCGTGGCAAGCAAGTGGTTATTTTAAATGAAGCACACCATGTTCCGATGCACCGCGCTTTTGCGATGCTACTGGCAAGGGAGTTGCGAAAAATAGGCTTTGAATACCTGGCCTGCGAAACCTTTCTTGGCGAGGATCTTTCCCCTCTTGCCAAAAACTACGTGAATGACCGCACTGGCTACTACACAGCAGAGCCCATGTATGCAAACTTCTTGCGAGACGCGATAAAACAAAACTGGAAGTTCATCAGCTACGAAGCTTCATTGCCACTGGCAAATCAGCGCGAATCCAAACAGGCAAAAAATCTCGTCGATAGAATTTTCAAAAAAAATCCAAAAGCAAGGGTTTTCATTTATGTTGGATATAGCCACGCCAACGAATTTCCAGAGGCGGTATCGGACAACGATGAATCGAAGATGGCGGCACAGTTGAAAAGGTTGACTGGCATTGATCCTTTGACGATAGATCAAACTACCTTGTTCCAGCAATACGACACGCAGCGCCAGTTTGATCTCTATCAGGCGGCACTGAAGAAACAGCCGGGCAACAAGGCCTTTGTCCTGATGTCAGGGGAAAACACCTACCTCAAATTAGCCATACCCGAAGCACGCGTTGATATGCAGGTAGTGCATCCTGTCTATCGCATAGACGCCAAGACCGGTCGACCCAGTTGGCTAAGCTCTATGGCAGGCTTCACGCCCTACCCCATCCCCAAGGAACTACTTCCAGAAAAAGGCCAGCGCGCAATCTATGCCTACCACCTGAAAGACCCGTTGGATGCGATACCTGCCGATGTGATTGTCGTAGAGGCTGGCAAGCCTGTTCCCAAGCTGATGCTGCCGAAGGGTGAGTTCCGTTTTGCCGTCGAAGATTAATAAGTAAGCAGCAAACCCTGCCGGTAAAACTATGCGCGCAAAGCGTTTTATCACGTTTTGCACGCATCTCCGGCATTGCAAGAAATGCCTTGGCAAAAACCCTTTAAGGCCTAGAAAAGATGCTTCTTGAAAAAGGCATCGGTGCGGCCATTCGCCAGCTCGGCCGCGCTTGCATCATAGTGATTGCCGCCTGGGCGGGCAAATGCGTGGTTGCAACCGGGATAGGTGTGCACTTCTGCATGCGAATTGGCTTTTAACGCTGCATTGATCGTTGCCTGTGCTTCCGTGCCTATATACTCGTCCGCACCGGCCAGGTGATACAGCAAAGGACGTTTGATATTGACGCTCTCCTGGATGTATTTTTCGGTGCTGCCGCCATAATAGGCGACGAAAGCGTCCGCATCGGCGCGCGCTGCAGACAGGAAAGTCATCAGGCCGCCCAGGCAATAGCCGGTGACGCCGACCTTGCCGCTGGCACCCGTCATCGTGCGGGCCGCAGCGATGGTAGCCGCCACGTCCTGCACACCCTTGTCGAAGTCATAGGCGCTGTAAAGGGCAAAACCCTTGGTCCAGTCGCCTTCCTTGCTCTCGGACATGTCCAGCCCAGGTTCGGCACGCCAGAACAGATCTGGCGCAACCGCGATATATCCTTTGGCGGCATAGGCATCGGCAATGCTGCGGATACCGGCGTTGACGCCAAAGATCTCTTGCATCACAACGATAACAGGCGCGACGGCGGCGCTTGGCCGTGCCACATAGCAATTAAAACTGCCATCGGCAACCTTGACGGTAAGCGTTTCTTTCATGCGGTACTCCCTGGTTAAATTTGACGAATGCTCCACCATCATAGAGGCGGGCTTGCTGCGGTTCAAGGAGCCTGGCTGCCTAAACCTACTTGAGGCTGCCAGCTCCCTGGAAAGAGATGGGAGGCATTGCACTGGTGCGGGCTCTCCCAGCCCTAATGATTACACATTGCAGGAAAACCGGTTGGAAGCTGTCAAGATCGGCCAGCAGAGAGTCTATTCCTGGTGGATGATAGTCCCTTGATGAAACACGATCTTCCACTGCTGATCTGCGCGCGCCCAGATTGTGGATCGCCGCGTCTTGCGCTTGCCTTGCAGCAAAATATAGTTGAGCAGGTATAGATTGTCGGCGAGCTGCTGGCATTGGAAGTCCGACGTCGTCCATGCATCGTCATGCGGCGCCGCATGCCGCCTCTCGAGTTCGTCCAGCACAAAACTGCGGCTATAGGCCTGGCCGGATGCACCTATTTCCCAGAAATCGTCCACCATCATCTTCTCAAAATCGGCGCGCGATGTACCCCACTCCGGCCTGTGGAATATGGGCTCGCGGCTGATGAGTTCCTGCAAGATCGCCGCCAGTGCGGGATCGCCTGCAGTGTGCAGATATTGGCTGGTTTTGGTCATGCTTTGGTGAATAGAAACCATGCAGAGGCCATGCCAGGCAGGCACGGCCTTCACTGCATCAGCTTATCAGCTTACTAGTGCGGGCCGGATGCGGCTGGATCCATGTACATCAGCTCCCAGATATGTCCATCCAGGTCTTCATAGCCGTGGCCGTACATGAAACCATAGTCTTTCGGCTCGTTCGGCGTCTTGCCGCCGGCAGCTACTGCCTTGGCGACCATCTCATCAACCTGAGCGCGGCTTTCGCAGGACAGGCAGACCAGTACCTCAGTGCTCTTGCTGGAATCGCAGATGTCTTTCTTGGTAAAGGTCTTGAAGAATTTTTCCACCAGCAGCATCACGTAGATCGTATCGCTGACGATCATGCAGGTGGCATTTTCATCGGTGAACTGGGGATTGAAGGTGTAGCCGAGGTGAGTAAAGAATTCGACCGACTTGTTCAGGTCTTTTACCGGCAGGTTTACAAATATCTGGGTAGCCATTACTGCTCCTTAAAAAGGTTTAAATGTTTTGATCAAGGGCTGGAATTCCATTTTTACTGCAAATTCTCATGCCGCTCATACCTACGACGAACGGTCCACGCCGGAATCGACACGGTCTGACAAGATTTTTTAAATTTTTTTGAATGTACACCCTGCTTCAGGCTGGCAAGTCCGCAGCAACATCAGCAGAAGTGGCGGCTCCGGGTATCAGTGCTGCAGCTTTTTCTGCCTCTTGCTGCACTTGGCGAATCTCCACCTGCGCGTCTTCAATGAAAGGATAGGGATAGGTTTTGACCCAGTCTATCGCATCGGCAATGCTTTCCTCTTGCAGCAACCAGTAACCGGCGATCAATTCCTTGGTTTCACTGAACGGGCCGTCCAGCACGAATGGCTTGCCACCAGCAAACTTCAGCCGGGAGCCGCTGGCTGTCACTTGCAAGCCTTCAGCCGCAAGCAGCCTGCCTGCCCGGATGCCCTCTTCATTTCTTTTGGCCATGGCGGCCAGTACCTGGTCGCTGGGGATGGCGCCGGTTTCGGCCAAAGGATTGGCTTTCAGCAGTACTAGGAAGCGCTTGTGCACCTGGTTTTGCCCCACGTTCACCACTGACTTCTTTAGTCCAATACCCTCCAGCCCGCCGGGGCAGCCGCCGCCGCGTACTTCCAGCGTCATGTCGTGGGGTTGCGCGGGCCAGCGCTCCAATGCCTCGATCAACTCCTGCTTTGATGCGGCTTCCATCATGCTGAAGCCGGCGACCAGCTCATTTTCTTCGGAGAAAGGCCCTTCGTAAATGCTGATACTGCCATCGTGAAAATTGACGCGTACCGCCTGTTCGCTGGGGTGCAAGGCCATCCCCGCACAATGGATGCCGGCTACCTGCAATTGCTCTTCAAAGCCTTCCATCGCCTCCAGCATACCGGCAGCAGGAAGAACCCCGGCTTCGGTGTCCTGATCGGTTTTTCTGATTACCATGAAACGCATCGCGGTCTCCATCATTAAAATTTCGCCAAGATTAACAGACAAACATCGCCGCGCAAAATTGTCGTTCTAGTTAGGAGTAATCCTAAGCGTATCCACCAGTTCTCTCGCATAAGCCGGCAAATCGTCGTACTGCCTGACACAGATCAGCAGGCGGCGCATGGCCCAGGTATCGCTCAGCCGCCACTGCCGTATTGCCATCGTCTTTTTGTAGCGCGCAGCGGCAGTGGCTGGAATCACTGCGATGCCTATGCCGCTTTCCACCATGCGGCAGATTGCATCAAAACTGCTCAGGCGCAGCCGGTAATGCAGGCGCTGTCCCAGCCTTGCCGCATGCTCGCCTATATGCTGCTGCAGCGCACTGTCGCCAGCCAGGCCGATAAAATCATGTTGCAGGATGTCCTCGAAGGCAATACTGCGTTTGCCTGCCGACGCTTGTGCTGTCTTTGTCATTGCATGCCCCGGTGCAGCCACGACGACCAATTGATCATCCCGGAAAGCAAAGGTCTGCAGATTGCCGCTGGCAACGGTATCGGCGATGATGCCCATATCTGCCTGCCCATCCGTCACAGCCTGGACGATGTCATAACTGAGCCGCTCTTCCACGGCGATATTCACTTGCGGATGCGCCTGCATATAGCCGGCCAATGCTTCCGGCAGGAACTCCATCATGGCCGAGGTATTGCACAGCAGGCGCAGGTGCCCTTTCAAACCCTTGGCATAGTCGCCCAGGTCACCTCGCATCCTGTCCATTTGCTGCGTGACGACCCGCGCATGATGCAGCAAGGTACGGCCGGCATCAGTCACCTCCACGCCGCGCGGCTTGCGAAACAACAGCGGCACGCCGAGTACATCTTCCATGCCGCGCAGGCGCGCACTGGCCGAGGCCAGCGCCAGGTGGGAACGCTCTGCACCGGACGTGATGCTGCCGGTCTCGGCCACATGCAGGAATAGTTGCAGGTCAGTCAGGTCAAAGCGCATCGGCCATCCTGTAAAAATAGGTTGTCAGCCTTCGCTTTATACGTAGGCATGCTGAGTTTATTCCAGATTTTCAAGTTATGCCAGGAATGGCAGACTACCCGGCATGGACACACTCTCTTCACTTTTCGTGCCGGATACTGCGCATAGCCTGCTGCTGACCAGCCTCGTATTCGTACTGGCGGGCACCGTCAAAGGCACTATAGGCCTGGGCCTGCCTACCGTCGCCGTGGGCCTGTTAAGCCTGCTGATGTCGCCGATGGAGGCTGCGGCCTTATTGATCGTACCTTCGTTTTTTACGAATGTTTGGCAATTACTGGCGGGACCGGACTTTTCGGGCCAGATACGGCGCATGTGGCCCATGCTGCTCGGCGTTTGCGTGGGCACTTTCGCCGGTGCGGCGCTGTTTCCCGATGTCCATGCAGAGTGGGCGGCTGCCGGGCTGGGGTTGGCCCTGATCGTGTATGCGCTGATGGGCCTGGCGTCGCTGCAATGGCGCATCCCGGCGCTGGCAGAGCGCTGGCTGGGGCCGCTTATAGGCGCGCTCACCGGCATAGTCACGTCGATGACCGGGGTGTTCGTGATCCCTGCCGTGCCTTTCCTGCAGGCGCTGGGCTTGAACAAGGATGACTTGGTGCAGGCGATGGGACTGGCCTTCACCGTTTCCACGGTGGCGCTGGCGGTCAACCTGGCCTTTGCAGGAGCTTTTCATGCGGACCGCGCCGGAGCATCCTTCTTTGCACTTTTCCCCTCGATGGCCGGAATGATGCTGGGCCAGTGGCTGCGCAACAGAATGAATGCCCTCGTGTTCAAACGCTGCTTCTTCGCCGGCATGCTGGTACTGGGCGGCCATTTCATCTGGGGATTCTTCGCTTAAGAATCTCCCTTGAAAATTCCGCTATACGAAGCCCAGATTGCGGCTGCTGAGGTTGTAATTACTCAGGTTAGGCAACAGGCTGAGCAGATCGGTATCCGAAGCCCCCAGCCATTTCCCCAGGGTTGCCGCATACTGGTCCACCGATGTGCTGGGCAACAGCCTGCCCTGCCCTACGTCGTCTGGCCCATCATTGGCAACCGCCGGTGGCGTACCGTAAATGCGCTGCCCCTTGACCGCGCCTCCCAGCATGAAATGCATGCTGCCCCAGCCGTGGTCTGAGCCATCGCTGTTGACGGTCAGCGTGCGTCCAAAATCGGAGGCGGTGAAAGTCGTGACCTTGTCGGCAATACCGAGCTCTACCGTGGAGTTATAGAACGCAGACACCGCATCTGCCACGCTCTTCAGCAAACCCGGATGCACGGTGGATAAGCCGTCATGCGTATCGAAACCGCCCATGGACACAAAGAACACCTGGCGCTTGGCGCCTATTGCTTTTGCGCTGGAAATCATGCGGGCCACCATCTTCAACTGATCGCCCAGGTTATTGGATGCCGGGAACGGTGTCGTTATCTGCGCCGCTCCGGCAAGTGCGGTACTGAGTATGTTATTGGCGCTGATGGAACGGTTCGTTACGCGGGTATATTCGTTTTCCAGCAGGTGCGCGCGCGGCTGCGTCACCAGGGTCTGCAGCGCCGAGCTGGCGGCGGACGAACCGAACAGCGGCGTCTGCAGCGCATTGAAAGGCACGGAACCGCTGGTGGATATCTGATACTGCACCGCCGTCTTCCCTGACAGGAAAACCGCATTGCCGGATACATTGACGCAGGTAAAAGTGGTATTGCCGTTACCGGCCACGAACAGGTCGCCCATGCGCCCGCCCCAGCCAGAGGCTGCACCTTCCGGTGCCGAAGACTGCCATACCGATTGCTGGTCGTTATGCGAAAACAGCTTAGGCGGCAAGGCGACACTCTTGCTTGTATATTGCTGCTTGGTAGTAGGTTGCACCAGCGTGCCTACATTCAGCATCACTCCCATTTTGCCGGCATTAAAGATAGGCAGCAGGGGTGCCAGTTCAGGCGCCATTGCATATTGGCGGCTGAAGCCGGCGGCATCTACCGGCGCTACCGTCGGCACCAGCACCGTGCCGGTCAGGCTGTCGCGGGTATAGGCCAGCGTGGGGCGCAGATTATAGTAGGCGTTGTAATTACCACTGTCATACGGAATCAGGGTATTGCCGTAATCATTTCCTCCGTATAAAAACACACAGACAATGGCCTTGTAGTCATCGGCTGCGGCATTCGCCGCAGAGGCCTCGGCCATCGCTGCGAGGTTCAGTGCCCACGGCGTTGCCACACCGGCCACCGACATCGCAGATGCACGCTGCAGAAACGCGCGGCGGGACACATTCATCGTTGTAGATTCAGTCATGATGGGCCTCTTATTTTTGTACGATGAATTCAGGCGCTGCCAGCACCAGCGTCAGCGCGGCATAAATGCGGTTATTGCGCCGGGCGTCAGTGCCTGTGGGCATCGCGTTGATAGCGCCTACCATCAGCGCAAGATTGCTGCTGCCGACCTGCCCTGCCGCCAGCACGGTGTTGATTTCGTTCAGCAGCGCCTGAGGATTGTCGGCCAGCGGCAGCAGGCTGCTGTAGTCTGCCTTGACGTCGCTGATGCCCTTGCTGACGGCACGCTGCATATAGTTCACGTAGCCGACTACCGAAGATTCATTGGTAATCTGGAACTCTGGCGCTTCCAGGGAGGCTGCAGCAATCGCGCTATTCGGCGGTACATAGCCGGGCCGGTAAAAATTGAAAACCGACGGTGAACGCAAGGGACTTTGCGCCAGCCGGGTGGAAGGGTCTGAGGTATCGCCGATGATCCAGGTATCTGCGGCAGAACTGGCGCCATACGCGCGAGCCCATGCGGTGAAGCGCAATATCGGTTCACGCAGCTTGCCGAAGGAAGGTGCAGTCGTATTAGCAGCGGCCGGTGCAATGCGGGCCTCCGTATCCAATAACAAGGCACGGATGACTGCTTTCAGGTTACCTTTGACGCCGCTGCCGTCGTTGTTGAACACCGTGGCTATCCGCGCCACATAGGCCGGGCTAGGATTGCTGGTCACCAGCTTTTGTATCAGCTGGCGGCTAATGAAGGGGGCGACATTCGGCTGCGCAAAGATCCAGTCCAGAGCGGCCTTCATGCTGGCAGCGCCATTCAGGCCGGCCGGCAGGGTAGTTCCAAGAAAGCTGGAGGCACCGGTTTCATGGCGGCTGGGGATTTGTATCATGGGCCGGCGCAGGAAATCCGGCGTGCTCGCATCGTGGCCTGCCATGTCGAAATCCCAGCCGGTGAAAACGCGTGCCAAGCCTGTCACATCATCCTGGCCGTAGGTATCCTGCGTGGCGCCATTTACCAGTTTCGGCGTGCCGTCCAGATTGAGCTGCTGCAGGCCTATGGTGAATAGCTGCATCAGTTCGCGCGCATAGTTTTCATCCGGTTGCGCGCCGGTGCTGGTGTTGTATTTGACATTGCCGCGGAAGGTCAGGAACTGGCCCATAGGCGCGCTGGTGGATATCTGACCCAGCAGCGTGCGGTAGTTGCCAAAGGCATTCGCTTCCAGCAGATCCAGGTAGGCAGCAGCAGAAAATGCGCGCCAGCCAGAGTTAACCAGGCCGTCTATGGCTACCACGGTAATTTCAGACAATGCAAGCGTGATCCGCTGGCGTAAGGTATCGGAAGAACTGAGCAGTTTGCGCCATGCGCAGGAATCGAAACCGGCTTCGGTATTGCGATAGGTAATCGCATTCATCCCCTTGGCTACCAGCCAATCCCAGCGCGACATGGAAGCCGGCAACGCAAACTGCGCATCCAGCCAGCCGGCGTAACCAAGCTGCTGCACCTGCTGAATCTGCGCGCGGCTGGCGCCCATTGATGCCTGCGCCAGGAAACGGGAGGCGTCTGCATCCGAGATCGTTGCCACCGCTGCGGCACCGACGCTAAGACGCGGTGCGGCTTCCAATTGGCTGGCCTGGACTGCCATGCTCGCGGCATCTCCTCCACCTCCGCAGGCTGCCAGCAGCAAACTGGAACTAAAACCTGCGACAGCAGCTGCGCTGATCGTGTTATCCGCAGGCAGTGCTCGCGCGACAACAGACGCGTTTGCAACACTGTCTTCGGCCCTGATATCTTGTTCTGATTCCAAGCTAACCATGGCACTTCCCTCAATTTTGATATTGTTTGTGTTTTTATTTATTTTTTGAGACTTCTATTTTTTGTGTTGCTGAGAAGAACGATAGGAGAAGAAAAGCCTTTTGAACATCGACAATTTGTAAGCATTTGTCAAACGCTGTTAAGAGTTCTCTGCTTCTGCGACCAACAGCTTTTGCAGGTGCGGCTTTACGCGCATTTGGCAGCTTTCCACATCTTTTGTTACACAAAAATCGTTTCGTTCATAAAAGCGATACAAAACCAGACGCGTTTCTGCCAAAGCTTGCTTGAAAGGCACAGCGCCGCCGATTAAGTCGCCTGTATAAAATCCCGTGGCATTCGTTTTGGTCCTGCTGCCTCATGCGAATTCATCGTTGTGCATGCCCTGCTACCAGGTACTATTCCCGGTTGAGTTTGGGGTGGCGGGTGCGCAGGCGACGCTGGCGTTCCAGGAAGGTTTGGAGGGCCTGCAAATGCTGTTGGCCAAGATAAGGGAGAGTCTGCCACTGTGACAAATAGGAGAAGACCGTTAAAGGCGGGCGGCATCGGTCACCAGCAAGATACGCCTACGGCCGGTGCCTGGGGTCAACCGCCACCCCGGGCACGTCATTCAAGGTCTCGCGGCTGGAAGCCTTTGTTCAATTAAATCAGCTTTGCCAGCAGCTCATGCACCATTCGCGATCAGCTTCAAGTCAGGTGCGGACCGATAGGCAAGCGGCACGGTCTTGCCCTGCTTTTTGCTGGTGGTGAAGATGCTGACGATCTCGGTCAGGTGCTGCGCCTGTTCCTGCAGCGATTCCGTCGCTGCCGCAGCTTCTTCCACCAGCGCTGCATTCTGTTGCGTGACATTGTCCATGTTGCTGACAGCCTGGTTGATCTGTTCTATGCCCTCGTTCTGCTCCTGGCTGGCGGCGGTAATCTCTATCAACACGTCGCTGACGCGCTTCACGCTATCAACTACCTCTACCATCGTCTTGCCGGCCTGATCAACCAGGTGCGCACCTGCCCCAACCTTTTCTACGGAATCGTTAATCAGTGTCTTGATCTCCTTGGCGGCACTGGCCGAACGTTGTGCGAGATTACGTACTTCGGACGCCACCACTGCAAAGCCGCGCCCCTGCTCGCCTGCGCGTGCCGCTTCCACTGCCGCGTTCAGCGCCAGGATATTGGTCTGGAAAGCGATACCGTCGATGACGCTGATGATGTCGACGATTTTCTTGGACGAATCATTGATGGACGCCATCATCTCCACGACTTGGGTGACGATCATGCCGGCCTTGGCAGCAATCTCGGAAGAGGCCACCGCCATCCTGCTGGCTTCACTGGCATTACCTGCATTCTGCTTCACATTGGAAGTCAACTCTTCCATCGACGAGGCAGTCTCTTCCAGCGAGCTGGCCTGGTCTTCGGTCCTGGACGACAGGTCCAGGTTGCCGGTAGCAATTTCGGTTGATGCGGTGGCTATGGTCTCTGTTCCGTCCCTCACCTCGTTGACGATGGTGGACAAGCTCTCATTCATGTCCTTCAGGGATTTCAGCAGCATGCCTATCTCATCCTTGCCGGTGATCCGTATCTGCGAAGTCAGGTCGCCGGACGCCGAGGTTTGCGCAATGGATACGGCCTCGTGCAGAGGCCGCGTAATGCCGCGCACCAGCCAGTAGGTAATCGTTGCACCGAGCACCAGGGCCAGAACAATAGCGCTCCACAGCAAACGCGATGAAGCCCGATAGTGATCAAGTGCATCTTTTTGCGCCTCCGATGCCAGACGCTCTGCCTGTGCCAGGATGAAATCGACAATGCCGTCAATCTTCTGCGTCGGCGGCCTGTCCATGCCTTTCACCAGCACGTCTACCTTCTGCCCACTGCTCTGGTCTGCCTGGTCGTATTGTTTCAGTGCGTCCTGGTATTTGGTTTGCAATTCCTGGTGCGTCGCAAGCGCGTCATCTACCTGCTGGGTATCCAGCTTCAATTGGGAGAACAAGGTTTTCAGTTGCAGCAGATTGGCGTGCGTGGTTTCGCTTTGCTTGACGAAGGCGGCTGAATGTTTTTTGAAGGCCTCTGCGTCGTTACCGCGTATTAGCAGGTCCTTCCATTCCTGCACCTGTTTCTTGAACTCTACCTGTGCCTTGCGCGCAGTATTGACGGCCTGAGTAACCTGGGCGTCTTGCTCCATGATCTCGGTGCCCCGCGTATTGCTCTCACTTAGCGCGTTCTGCCCACCCAGTCCGACAGCAATAACAGCGAACAGCAGAATAGCGGACAAGGCGCCAAGCTTCACTCCGATTTTTATATCAGCCAGCTTCATTTTATTTCCTTTCAACAAAGAAAAATAAAAAGCTCAAGAAGCACGGACAGCGGAGCAAGATCAAATCCAGCAAAGAATCCTGATGCCGGCCGCCAATACAATAAAAGCTTCATGTATTCATCAAAGCACGCTTGATGCCAACTGGAAAGCTATTTAACGATAAGTCACAATCACATGCACACCCAGTAAACACCGGAGAACGCATGCAGTGCGTGAATGACAATGAAGGAGTGAGGGCCTGCTGCACGCATGTATTTGGTGCGCGCAGCAAGTAGCGGTGAGTTGTCGTGGAGCAGCTGATTTTACCGGATATCCGGAGTTCGTTGCTTTACTGAAACGATAGACGGATGGCTGTCCTTTTGTTTCGCCAGCAAGCGGCGGATGTTCAGCGCATCCAGGAAGCGCACCGAACTGGCCCTGGCATTGAGCAGCACCAGTGTCGCCTGCCGGCCGGCCAGCTTGAGCCGCATGATCAGGCAGTTGCCTGCTTCATTGGTAAATCCGGTCTTGGACAGCAGGATGCTGTCCCAGCCTTTCTTGCCAACCAGCTTATTCGTGTTGTGGAACTCCACATTGTGTCCGTTGATCTTGATCAGGTCAGAACTGTCGGTGGTGATATCGGCGATATCCGGATAGCGGGATGCAGCGACCGCCATCTTGACCAGGTCTGCGGCGGTAGACATATTATTCGGCGATAGGCCGGTAGGCTCTTGTAGCACAGTGTCATGCATGCCCAAAGCAGTAATCTTGGCCTGGACTGCGGCTTCAAACGCAGCCCTGCCGCCCGGGTAAGTGCGTGCCAGCGAAGCTGCTGCGCGATTATCCGATGACATCAGCGCCAGTTGCAGCACGTCGCGGCGCGATAGCGTAGCGCCTACAGGCACATGAGAGGCACTGTGCTTCAGCATATCCACGTCTGCCTGCTCAATGGAAATTTTTTCATCCATATCGGGCTTGCTGTCCAATACCACCATCGCAGTCATCAGCTTGGTCAGCGAAGCGATGGGCACCTTTTCAGTCGAATTCTTTTCCAGCAGCACCTTGCCCGTACCATCTTCTACCACCATCGCATGCTGCGAGCCGAAAGGCGCCTTGGTGACGTTGGCAGCATAAGAAGCATGAGACGCACAGAAGGCAGCGGATGAAAGGGACAGGCTGAAAAACAGGCGGACCAGTTTGCGGCGAGTGGAAATGTACGGCGAGAGAAAATCAAGCATGGGGGAAATCGTCATCCTGGTAGTCGTCTATACGAAAAAATCCTCGTTACCGATGGCGCATGGGATGGATGCGCAAAGCCGGAAAAATACCGGCCCTAAAACAAGTCAGGGAGCTTCGCTAGAAACTCCCTGACGGTGCAGCAAGCAGCAACCTAATACCGGTTAGCGATATAAAGGCTAGCTATATAAATTACTTGGCTGTGTAGACGATGTCTGCGCGGCGGTTTTCTGCCCATGCGGCTTCATCGCTGCCAGTTGCCTTTGGTTTTTCCTTACCGTAGGAAACAGCTTCCATCTGTGCATCCGGCGTGCCCAGCAAAGCCATTGCCTTGCGTACGGCCTCTGCACGTTTTTGGCCCAGCGCCAGGTTGTATTCGCTGCCGCCGCGCTCATCCGTATTACCCTGGATCAGGATCTTGCGGGTGCTGCTGGAAGCCACATACTTGGAATGTGCGTCAACAACTGGGTTGAATTCTTTTTTCACAGCATAGCTGTCGAAGTCGAAATACACGCTGTGCTTGGACAGGATATTGTTAGGATCAGTCAAAGGATCAACTGTAGGCGCTACAACGGTAGCAACAGTGCGCGAATCAGGAGCAGCAGGTTTTGCTGTCTCTACTGCAACAGGAGCCGCCGGTTTTTCTTCAACTTTAACTGGGGAGCTGCACGCAGCTAACAAAATGGCACCGGAAACGACGGTGGTGAATGTGGCTATCGCACGCATTGAAATTCCTTCTGAATATCTTGGTTGTCTGGGCTATTGTGAAGTTTTGACAATGGAATTGCATTAGCCATTTCAAAACTGCCCCATCATGCCCGAAAAGACTTAGGCGAAACTTAAATGAATGCTGCTCTGAGGAAATTTTTTAAATTTCATTAACCTTAAGATAAGACCGGGAAGCTGATGGTGACCGCAAGCCCGCCCAAGGTAGAATCATCCAGCAGTATCGTCGCCCTATGCCTGTCTGCTATCGTTTTGGCAATAGCCAGGCCCAGGCCGCTGCCGCTAGGGCTGGTACCCGGCACCCGGTAAAAACGGTCAAAAATGCGGGTGCGCTCCTGCGGGCGTATGCCGCCACCCGAATCCTGCACTGTCAGCGCCACCTGCCCCGCAGTCACTTGCATGGCTATCTGCACTACGCCGTTTTCAGGGATGTAGCGGATCGCATTGTCGAGCAGATTGCAGATCATCACGCGCAGGCTGTCTGCGTCTCCCAGTATCTGTACCGGTATGCTGAAGTCATTTTGCAATTTGATGTTGCGCGAGGCCGCAAACGGACCAACATCCGACACCGCCTGCTCTACAGTGGCTGTCAGCGAAAGGGGTTTCAGATCCGTGCTGTGCGAGGAAGGGTCTTGCCGCGCCAGCGCCAGCAATTGCTCCACCAGCCGCGATGCGCGATCCACGCCGCCCAGCAGGCGCCCCACAGCCTGCGCTTGCGCCACCTCATCCCTGGACCTGGCCAGTGTCTGCACCTGCAGGCGCAAAGCGGTAATCGGGGAACGCAATTCATGCGCGGCATCGGCAACGAAGCGCTGCTGCAATTGCAGGGCCTGGCCGGTGCGCGTCAACAAGGAATTCAGTTCTGTTACCAGCAGCAAGACCTCTTGCGGCACGCCTTCGTCCGACACCGGTTCTATCGAATCCGCACTGCGATTGGCCAGCTCCTTCCCTATCCGGTTCAGCGGTGCCAATGCCAGCGTCACCACCCACCATGCGGCAGCAAAGAGCAATAGCGATACCGGTATCACCGGCCACAGCGCGCTAAAGGCGAGCGTAATCGCCCTATCGCGCCGGGCATCTATTTTTTGCGCCACCTGCACAACCCGCTTGTGCTCCTGCACTGTGTAGATGCGCCAGTCGCCATTATCCAGCGTCACCGTGGAGTAACCCGTGCCGGCCTGCTTGGGCAGCAGCTTATAAGGGCGCGACTGGTATACGCGCACACCGTCTTCGGCCCATACCTGAACCACAAAGTCAAAGCTATTGCCTTCAATGCCGGGCAAGGAATTCCATTCGGCCAGGTCGAAATCCCTGTCCTGCAGCGCCAGCACCAGCTGCTGCATATGGTAATCAAACAGCTTGTTGGCCTCCCGCATCGCTGCATGGAAGGAAGTGGCGAACTGCAGTGCCGCCGCCGCGACAATGGCGGCGCCAAACAAAAGAATCAAACGCAGGCGCAAGGATTTCATCAGGTCTTCTCTATCATGTAGCCGACACCGCGCACATTGACGATGAATTTCTGGCCGAGTTTTTTACGCAGGCCGTGTATGTACACTTCCACCGCATTGCTCTCCACCTCGCCGGACCAGCCGAACAGGCGCTCTTCCAGCTGGCTGCGCGACAGGATCGCGCCAGGGCGGGCAATCAGCGCATCCAGGATGGCCCATTCGCGTGAAGACAGGATCACCTGCTCGCCCTGCCTGCTGACTTCCTTCGTAATCGCATTGATCGCCACATCGCCGTTTTTGTACAGAGGCTCCACCCGTCCGCGCGAGCGCCGCACCAGCGCGTGGATGCGGGCGATCAGCTCATCCAGGTCGAAGGGTTTCACCAGATAGTCGTCGGCGCCGCTTTGCAGGCCTAGTACGCGCTCGGGCACGGTATCCCTGGCTGTCATGATCATGACAGGCAAAGCGTCACCCCTGGCACGCAGGTCGCGCAGGATGTCTATCCCCTCCCGCTGCGGCAAACCCAGATCCAGCAGCAAGGCGTCATAGGTGTGCAGGCGCAAGGCATTTTCTGCCGCCGCGCCATCGGTCAGCCAGTCGACCAAGATGGACTCTCCCTCCAGCGCGATCTGGATATTCTCTCCTATCATGGGGTCGTCTTCGACCAGCAGGATCTTCATATTAAATTTTTTACAATCTGCAAGACCGCCATGCTTACTGTTTACTGCAGGCGATAAGTTTCAGGAATGCGGGGATTGTAAGCGAATCAGGCAAAGAAGATGAAATTCCAAACATCCCCGCCCGGAATGAATCAGGTGCGCTTTTATTTTCAGATGTGCAGGAATAGACGGCTGACCAATAATGATTCGTTACAATATTCACATATTGATGGTCATCTTGAAGCACCTCCACCGCGCTATGATCGCGTGGCACAACAATAGTGTTCCCAATCAAAACAACCGCACAAAGAGGAATCAAGATGAAACTGAATAAAGCCTTCGCTCTCCCGCTGCTGCTAAGCGCAGTCGCTGCCATCTCTGCATGCTCCACCGGCCATGCCTTTGCCGACGAACCGGGCCGCCACCCGGCTTATCTGCATGCACTGACCGACCTGCGGGCTGCAAACTGGATGCTGGAACATCGTCGCCCTGAAGATGGCGCAATTGCCGACGACGAATTGATTGCCCGCGATGAAATCGGCGCGGCCTTCAATGAGATCAAGCGTGCAGCGATCTATGACGGCAAAGATGTGCGCTACCATCCTGAAGTGGACACACCGCTGCCACGCGATGGCCGCCTGCACAAGGCAGTGGATTTGCTGCGCAAAGTCCATAACGATATCGCACGTGAAGAAGATGACCCTGGTACGCGCGGCCTGCAGCACCGGGCGCTGGAACACGTTGATGCAGCCTTGCATGCAGCGGAGCACGCCATCGGCGAAGTGCGCAGGCATGAACGTATGAAAGAGTAAGGCAAGTCCAGGAAATATTCAGCCAAATACCGGCTACCTATTTCCATCATATCCGCGCTATACGCCTGCTTATACAGGCGTATAGCGCGGATTTATTTTTTCTGCAGGTAGTTCTGCCAACGCAGCTTATACCTTGGTGCTAACCACATTACCTGTTGCCGGCGCACCGTGCAGGTTTTGCGAAAGCGATTGCAGGAAATTGCTCAGCGTCGCACCACTACCAGAGGCACCATCGGCCGACAACAGGTTATTAAAACTCTGCTGCAGCGCATCCAGCGAAGAATTACTGGAGCTAGACGAACTGGAATCCGATGTGCTGGAACCAGTTGCATCCTGGCTGGATGAAGAAGACAGTTCCGAGATCAGGCTTTGCAAGCCGCTTTCCAGCTTGCCTACTCCACCACCGCCATGATGGTGGTGATGCCCGCCGCCGCCGGAAGATCCGCTGACCGCATTCGCACCCGACTCATCACCACTGCTACCCGTCCCTTGCGTGGCACCGGTCTGGCCTGCCGATTGCGCCTGCAATGCTGCAAAAAGGTTTTGCGCAAATGCGGAGAGCGCCTGTTGAGCATCGTTGGCGGCAGGTGCAGCGGAAGTGCTGGCACCGGTGCTACCTGTGCTGTCGGTGCCGTTTCCATCCGACGATACGCCAAGCTGTGATAATGCATTCTTGATTGCATCCGCAAACCTGCCGCTGCCTGCGCCGCCAACACGGCTGCTGGAAGTATTACTGGAATCACTGCTGGAGCCGGTTGCAGTCAGGCTGGAGTATGGCGTTGTGTAGATGGAGGAATTGCTTGCGCCTATAGGTGATATGGACATGGTTTTTTCCCTGATTGAAGTTTGAATTTTTATGCGCCGATGGGCCTTGTTTTCCGCCTCCGGATGGAGGAAAACATGACGCTCACTTTATACCCATTCAATTTTTTAACGGCGCTTCAAACTTCAGAATAGAGGGGTGTTTCCGAATGATTTGTAACGTATTCGTACCTATTCCCGCATTAAGTATCAAGCTGGAAGAGAATGTAATCGGAGTAAATTTATCGGCAATTTTCCCTACATTGCTTGCGTTTTTATTGGACGGGAGACTAATTTCATGCCCGTATAGAACAGGCGGAAATCTGACACAAAAGGAAGATTTGATTCCATAGCCCGGGCGGAAGGCTTCGCTTTGACCGCCGGGCTATGTGTAGTGAGTGTAGTGGAGATATCTGGAACGAAAGGCTATTCTTGCCTTTGACTAATCGCCGGTATGCCGGATCTTGCCGTTGTATGTTTCGCGCCGGTCAGGATTCACCGCTGCCAGGCGGTAGTCGATCGCCTTGATATCTTCCGGCCTCATTGCGGGGCTGAATTTTTCCTTGACGAACTTCCACATATTCGACTGCAAACTTTCACACTGCAAGCTGGCTTCGGATTTATCGGTATTGTCCGCATCATCCCTGTCGCGGTAAACACGATTGTAGCGATCCCGGCGCATATTGAGGCGCTGGTCCCGCATCTGGTCACTGGCATCGCGCTTCAGCGGCCCCTCGCAGTTGGTCGTGAACGCCGTATTCAGCATGTAGTCCACCGAAATGCGGCAGCGCGATCTGCGATCCGCCAGCGCGCGGCAAGTCTGGGCGATCTTCTTGTCATCCTCGCGCGCAGCAATGGCAGCAAAAGCCTGCGAGTTTTTCACCTCGGCAGTTTTCAGGCCTTCTTTTGCCTGGCATGGCTGGTCCGAATAGGTCACTACACCGGCGGCATCGGTACACTTATTGACTCCGGCAAAACTGCTTGAAGACATCAATAGCGAACTACAGGCAATGGCAAACGCCAGGCCGTGAAAAGATACAGGCTTGTTCATAAATATGCGGACCAGGAATTGTTTAGATTTATAGCTTTTATCTCTAGAACTCACTTCATCAATAGGAGTGAGATGCGTCCTTATACTATAAAGTAAGCAGCCCGCTTTTAATACCCCTGCCACGTATCGGCGCCGAATTTATAGAACAAGTGTTGCGTACAGGATTTATTTACTATTTCCCTTGCCAAATACGTCTTTGTGCCGCGGCAGCTTGCGTATAATACTGTCATATAAGCAACATAATATATCAGGGAGTAGCGGGATGAGTGAAGAAAAGTCCAGGATATTCTGGACCAGCAGAATCGCAGGCGCCGTCATTATTTGTCTGTTGCTGGGCTGGTATTCCGTGCATCGCCACGCACAACAGGCGGTGGCACCAATGACAGTGGAATTGCAAAACCTGTTTTATGAAAACGGCTTGGCAAATAATGGCACCCAGGACCTTACCGAGCTTGCCAAAAAAATCGGGCCGGCGCGTATGGACCGCCTGCTGTACGACGCCGCACCCACTATCTCGCTGGCGGCAATGAAATGGATGGTAGCCAATGGCGCAGATCCTAAAAATATCGGCACGCTGCAAGACATGAGCCTGCTGCAAAGGGCTGCAAAACTGCCGCAATATGACCGGATGGCCTATTTGCTCGGCTTTGGGCTTAACCCAACAACGCGGACCAGCGATGGCAGGACCCTGATCCACATCGCAGCAGCGGGCGATCTCGACGATCGTGCGTTGGCGCTGTTCATGTCCAAAGGACTGAAAATCGACGATGTCGACTTATTGGGGCGGCAAGCCATGCACTACGCATCACTGAAATCGATACCGGTGCTGATCAGCGCCGGCGCCAATATCAGCGCTGTCGACAGCAGTGGACGCACGGCGCTGCATCAGGCAGCCAAAGACGGGCGCAACGACGCAGTAACTGCCCTGCTGGCTGCAGGTGCATCAGTGTACGATCAGGACAAGGCTGGCAAGACCCCACTGCACCTTGCTGCCAAGGCCCGCAATACCGATCAGGTCATAGAAACATTGTTGGCTGCAGGTGCGCCAACGACAGTCAGGGACAGTGACGGCAATACGCCAAGGGATTTGTCGGAAGATACCAGCCGTTACGGCAACCGGCGTTCTTCGATCAGAGACAGGTTGTAAGCAGGCAGCAGGACCTTCTGGGCGAGGCCTGTGTATTTTGACTTCGCCCCCCCTTACTTTGGAAGCGTTTTTGAAATAGAGACAGCGACAGGATCGCTGGCTGGAAAGCTTTCTTCCAGTCCTTCATCCAATGCCTCTTCATCATGTTTTTTCTTTTGCCTGCTTTCGCCGGCGGGTGCCTTGACTTGTTGCTCTCCAGGCTTGACAGCGGGTGGGGTAGTTTCTGTATTCATTACATGCCTTCCTGATGTCAAGAGCGGGACAGCGAGCTATTATTTCTTCAGGCTCATGTGATTGACCACGGTAACAACGCCATCTACCGTCTTGGCGACATCCACGGCATGGTTCAGTTGCGTATCGTTATTCACGAAGCCGCTTAATTGTACTTCGCCTTTCCTGGTCGTTACAGACACATCCAGGCTCTTCATGTCCGGGTCTGCCAGCATCGCCGATTTGACCTGAGCAGTGATTACGCTATCGTCTATCTTGTTGCCGACAGTCTGCTTGCCCTCTTTCAGGCTCAGTTTGTTGTCCACATCGGTTACGCCCTCAATCCCCTTGGCCACCGCAATGCTGCGATCTATCTGTGCCTGGTTGTCGGCAAAGCCGCTTAGCATGACTTGCCCTTTATTAGTCGTCACTTTGACGTCCATGCTCTTCACCTGCTCGTCCTGCACTAGCGCAGCTTTTACCTTGGTGGTGACCACGGAATCATCAACCTGGGTGCCGACCGTGGTTGGCGGAGCGGCTGTAACCGGATCCTGGGTCTTATTGCAACCGGACAACAATACAAGAAAAGCGCTGGCAGTGATGGCTGCTGCGGTAGCGGAGCGAAGCTTGAAAGTGGTCATGGCATTCATGATAGATCCCGTCCCATAGGTTAAAAGAATTATTGCTATACAGTGAACTTTACTTCTCTGCGTGCAAGAACTCTGTACGCTAGCTAACGCTTGCCGACTGGATAATCCAGGCTGACCTCAGGCTTGGAGCACGAAAAGTACAGGCGATAAAAAAGCCGGCAAACGCCGGCCTTTTCTTGTGCAGTGCTGCAATCAGGCTCAGGAATAACAGCGCAGGCGCTGCGAAAATTCCACCAAGGGCTTGATGCCGCTGGATTCCGCGCGATGGCACCAGTCCTGCAATTGCTTGACCAGTTGCTCCGAAGTGGCAGTGGAGCGCCCCCATATCGTCGCCAGCTCATTGCGCATGGCGACCATGGTTTGCAGCGCATGCGATTTGGACAGCGCCGCCTCCAACCGTGTACGGT
Organism: Parundibacterium terreum; assembly: GCF_014636315.1. Lineage (GTDB taxonomy): Bacteria > Pseudomonadota > Gammaproteobacteria > Burkholderiales > Burkholderiaceae_D > Undibacterium > Undibacterium terreum. Next base: position 1,393,259 of record NZ_BMED01000001.1, read on the forward strand.
CCGGCTCCTGCATCGTCTTGTCATCCAGCCTCAGCAGCGGCTTTACCGTCTGCAATGCCTGCGCATCCACAGGTGAATGCTGGCGCAGCTTGCCCAGTTCTTCTGCATAGGTGCGCTTCAGCGATTTCGTGTATTTAGCCAGCACATCATAGCGATGGCGGATCACGGCCTGCAAGCTGTCAGTGTCCAGCGTATGCTTGGCTGTGGCGAACTGCGGCTTGGGAGCAACGTACTTGACCTTGGCAAGGCCCAGGGTTTCCAGGATGCGGATATACAGCCAGCCTATGTCGAACTCATACCATTTGTTGGACAGCTTGGCAGACGTCGGATACGCATGATGATTATTGTGCAGCTCCTCGCCGCCTATCAAGATGCCCCAGGGGGCGATATTGGTGCTGGAATCTTCGGTAGTCCAATGGCGGTAGCCCCAGAAATGGCCTATGCCGTTGATGACGCCGGCGGCCCAGAATGGTATCCAGGCGATCTGCGTCAACAAGATCAGCAAGCCAGGGATCAGGCCGAACAGGATCACATTGGTCAAGCCCATCAGGGTCAGCCCCAAGATCATGAAACGCGAATAGACATTGCGCTCCAGCCAATCATCCGGCGTGCCATGGCCGTAACGTTCCATCGTGTCGGGAACATGGCTTTCTTTCACATAAAGGATTACGCCGCCCCATAGCACTTTATTGATGCCGTGGATTTGCGGGCTATGCGGATCTTCTTCGGTATCGCATTTGGCGTGATGTTTGCGGTGTATCGCAGTCCACTCCTTGGTGACCATGCCGGTGGTCAGCCATAGCCACAGGCGGAAGAAATGGCTCGCGATAGGATGCAGGTCCAGCGAGCGGTGCGCCTGGTGCCTGTGTAGAAAAATAGTGACCGACGCAATAGTGATATGCGTCAACACCAAGGCCACGATGATATTTCCCCACCATGGCAAATTCATTAAGCCAGAAAACAGTAAAGCTTCCATTTACCCCTCTTTTGAGTGTTTGCAAATCGAATATCGATAGACGGCAATCGGCAGCAGCCCGCTGCAGCAGATATTGCAGTAGCGATTAACTATAAACCCGCTTCAGCATACCGCTATTGATCCATGTCAAAACCTGATGTGTGGCAACAAACATCAGCACATATCGGCAGCAAATATCGATACATCACCGTGGTCGGCTATTTGCCGGAAAACCAGTTTCCTTGAAGACTGATTTCCAGGCATTTGCTCCATCTTACTCGAATGGGGCGATATTGCTATAAATTGATTAGAAGAACCGGTTTTTAGTACTTCCGGTACCATTATTAGCTTATATGGTAGCCGGCAAGCCCAAGCGCAATAGGTCAGAGCCCCAGGACAAGCATTTATATAGGCAGGACGCAAAATCTTGTGTGCTATATTTGACAAGATATTTTGCAACCACCTTCTGATTTGTCGCCCATGATTGTAGCCAGCCCACCGGCAAACCCGCTGCCAGCAAATCCCCTCTCCCACCATTTCCTGATGATGGCATATAACAATGCCTGGGCCAACTACAGGCTGCTGAAAGCTTGCACTCAGCTCAGTCCGCAGGAATTTGTCGCGCCGCGCACCAGTTTTTTCCCCACCATCAGGGCAACGCTGGGGCATATCCTGACGGTGGACTGGTTCTACATGGACGCGCTGGAACGCGAATTGCGCGGCCAGGCCCCGAACCTGGAATGCAGGAGTTTCTTTGAGAACCGGGAGCCATTTGATACCGCAGCCGAAATGCAGCGCGAACAGGCACTGACAGACAATCGCATGATCGCCTATTGCAAACAGCAAAACGATAGTGGTCTGAACCGGCTGGTCTCCATAGAAAGCCCCGGCAGAAAGACCCGCTGCGACACCCGCACCCGTTTGCTGGCGCATATCTTCCAGCATCAGATCCATCATCGCGGCCAGGTACATGCAATGCTGTCGGGCACCAGCGTGGCTCCACCTCAGCTGGACGATTTTTTCTGTTCCAACGATGCCGAACACCGTGCCGACGATTTTGCCGAACTGGGTTGGACCGAAGCCGATGTCTGGAACCCGCCCGCGTGAATTAAGCTACCCCGAATCCACCGAGAATCCACCCCGAAACCGCCCCTGATTCGCCCGCTACTCCCCAATTTTCATCCGAAGTACTGAGAGGCCCCAAGCTCAGTGGGGCGGACAGCCGCATGCTTTTCCACCACAAAAATTAAAAATGGCTTGACTAGGGCCATTTACCGCATTACTGTATTAATCAACTAATACACATATACACCATAAACGACAATGAGATGAACAAACACCCTCCTACGCTGTTCTCCATCTCTACCGGTTCAGCCGAACCAATCTACCGGCAATTGGTAGACCAGGTCAGGCGGCTCGTGATCGGCGGCCAGATGCTTGCCGGCGACTCGCTCCCTTCGGTACGGGATGTCGCCCAGGAACTGGCGCTCAACCCCATGACCGTGTCCAAGGCTTACAGCATGCTGGAGGCGGAGGGCATACTGCTGCGCCACCGCGGCCTGGGCATGCTGGTGGCGGACGGCCACAATACTGCCGGCGGCAACATCACGGAGCGTGCCCGCCTGTTGCTGCCCACGCTGGAACGCGCCGCGGCGGAAGCCAGGCAACTGGAACTGGATACAAAAACCGTGCTCGCCCTATTCAAAAAAATCCTGGAGGAAAAACAATGAACACGAACATCGTGCAAATGGAAGGTGTCAGCAAGCGTTACGGCAGCCAGCAGGTATTGCAGGACCTGAAGTGGGATATTCCAGCCGGCAAGGTCATCGGCCTGCTGGGGCGCAATGGTGCAGGCAAATCCACATTAATGGAATGCCTGCTGGGACTGCGCGAAACGGACAGCGGCTCACTCAGCCTGTTTGGCGAAGCGGTAAATCAGCTCAGTGACGGCACCCGCGCGCGCATCGGTTATGTCCCGCAAAAGCCGGATTTATTTGAATGGCTGACACCGCCACAGATGCTGGATTACTTCAAGGCGCTCTACCCGCGCTGGAACACAGCCAAGGTACAGGCACTGCTACAGCGCTGGGGTTTCAATCCCTTGATGCAAAACAAACCGATAGGAAAAATGTCGGTCGGTGAAAAACAACGCCTGTCCATCATCCGCGCACTGGCACACGACCCTGAACTGCTGATCCTGGACGAACCGGTCTCCAGCCTGGACCCTGCCGGCCGCCGCGACTTCTTGCGGGAACTGATCAGTGAAGTCATAGAGCGCGAAACCACGGTTGTTTTTTCCACCCACATCCTGTCCGATCTGGAAAGGATAGCAATGGATGTCGCCTTTCTGAAAGACGGCAAGATCGGCCTGCAATCGCCGCTGGACGATCTGATGGAAAGCGCAAAGCGCATCACAGGACCTACGCCCGCTTTCCGCTATCTGAATATCAAGGGTGAAGTATCGCGTGCCCAGAATGCCAATGGCCAGACCAGCATCATCGCCTGTACCGATGCGGCAGATATCGCCACCTTGCATGCGCAGACCTCTGTCCATATAGAGCCCATCAGCCTGGAAGACCTGTTTGTCGAGGTTACACAATGAACAGCTATAAACAGATGCTGCTGCAACCGCTGCATGAACAAAGGAACGTTAGCAGCTTATGGGTGACATGGCTGGTACTGGGCCTGGGCACGGTAGGTGGGCTGGTGAGCTGGCTGGTGATGAACAAGCATGACGCGGCCTTGTTCATAGCCGGCATCGCTGTAGTGATGTCCGCGCTGATGTGGTGCGGGCTGCTGCTGAAAAGCCTGATCTTCCAGAACAGCCCCATCAACGCCAGGCTATTGCCAGGCTTGCGCCCTCGCCTGATCAAGCTCACTGTGGCTACCTGGCTGGCATTTTCGCTTTTATTGAGCGGCCTGCTATCAATAATAAAAGATCGCGGCGATCTGATTTTCGTACTGGTCGTGCTGGCAATTCTGTGCGCCAGCCTGATGGTGCGCTACACATGGATGCGTTTTTTACCTATCGTCTGGATCATTTCGAACCAGATGCTGAGTAGCCTGACGCCATCCTTTGCCAGCATCGCGGCAACGCTGGGCGAAACGCGGTGCATCCTTATCATCGGCGGCCTGGATATTGTTCTGGCGGCATTCACGCTGCATGTGCTTTACCCGCAGGGAGGGGAACGCCACTGGGCCTGGCATGAACAGATGAAGCGCATAGGCACTGCTTTGCGCAGCGGAGCTTCCTGCTCGGACATGGGCGTGTCAAATACGATGATCAGCAAGGCATCCAATTTTGGCTACTTCTCTTCATTGGAACGCGATTGCAGGAAGCGTGCGTCGGGCAAGCAACTCTTGCCCTATGTGCTGGGGGTAAGTTCGCACTGGGTCACGATGCTGATCATCCCCTGCCTCCTCATTCTGGCGGCAATACTTGTCAATCTGTGGGGAGGCTTTAAAAAGAGCGAAGCAATGCATGTTCTCGTTTCACCCATGCTGGTTTTCTATACAATGCTGCCCGTGATGATATTTGTGAACAGCTTTTCCGCCACGATATACCGTCTATCCACGGAACAGGCTTTGCTCAGGCTAACACCGGCGATACCGCAAAACAGGCAGTTGAATCTCACGCTGGGAAAATTCCTGCTGGCCAGGATGCTGGCCGCATGGGGCGCAGGAACCGCCTGTATCGCCATTTCCCTGCTGATCCTGGATGCCGACAGTGAACTATTCAATTTCGCACTGAGCGCAGCTCCTGCCTTTTTACTGCTGCCGGGCTTGGTGCTGGGTGATTTTTCCAAGTCGGCAACACCGGTGAACTCCCTGTTCAGCGTAGGCGTGATGATGTTGCCGGCGACAGTAGTGTGTATCTTTTTCCTTATCCGCCAGCTCGCTTACCCCCTTCCCTGGTCCGTGCTGGGCGGACTCAGCACTATCGCTGCAGCACTGCTGGCCTATACCCGCTGGAACAGGATGATGCGGGCGCCGGTCACATTTCCAGCCGGGCGAATATCCTGAAAAAAATCAGTGCTTCCCGCCGCGCTGCATAGATGCGGAGTTCAACCCGGCACTATCTACTATTGGGTGCCGGGTTTTACATCGATAATGTATTTTTCATCCAGCGCTTCCACATTGCTATAGGCTGCAGGCAGCATCAGATGGATTTCCTTGTTCACATTGCCGTCGATCTCGAAGCGGTAGCCATCCACCACCTGCGGCTTGCCATCCACGCGCTGAATCACGCGATAGGTCCCACGCGGCAAGATAGTCGGCACCCACCAGGAAGTCGTGCCTGCGCTGACGCCCGGCCCCTGGTTGAACAGGGACTTGCTATGTTCGCTCCAATCGGGAGCAAACTGATAAGTCACCGGTGCGGCAGCCTTTTGCCCGGTAGCAGCACAGCCGGATAAGGCAGCCAGCAAAGCGGCGCCGGCCCAAAAACCCCATATATGCTTGGACATGATGAAACTCCCTTCAAAGTAACGCGGCAAGTAAAGCCTGCCCCTGCCCTGGCTCATTGATGCATTGTACTGCGCGGCAAAGATCTTGCCTGACGCCGGTATCCGGCATCCCCTGAGCAGGCCAACGCTGCAACCCTATTGCCCGGCAGCTTGCCGCAATCTGGCGGCCCTTTGTTCCGTCGGCGGATGGCTGGCAAGATAGTCTGTCGTCGCCCGCATCCAGAGCGGGATACCGCTGGCCAAATTGCGCTTATTCCTTTTTTCCAGCGATTCAAACAAGTCTGCCATATGCGATGGCGAGATACCATGCTGCTTCAGCAACATCACCGCATAGTCGTCCGCCTGGGTTTCCATCTCGCGTGAATATTGCCCTTGCAATACCAATGTTGGCGCGGCAGCCGCCAATGCGCTGAAATCACCGAACAAGGTGCCCGTTGCAACCGCCAGCACAGAGCCGTGCAGCAGATTTTTCAGCGAATGCCGGTACTGGATGTGACCCATTTCGTGGGCCAGCACACCGGCAAACTCATCGGCAAGAAAACCACTCAGGTCGCTGCCAACTCCGGTAATATGATCCACCATCGCGTCAGTGACAACTATCGTCCCGTTCGGCAGTGCCAATCCATTCGGCCCCACGCTTTTCGCATCACGAAAAACTAGCCGTACCGGTATGCGGGTGACGGCAGGCTTGATTGCCGCAAAAATATCCTGTGCCTGCTGTTGGCGCTCCTTGCTTAATTTGCTGGGTTGGAACAAGCCTGAATCAAGGCCTGCCAGCACTTCATCACCCAGCTTCTTTTCGGCTGAATCGGGAATGAGCGGAACGACCTGGTCTACCGCCCACGGAATGCCCCACCAGTAGCCGGCAAACAGCGCAAACAGCATCACCACCAGGGCAAGTAGCGCACCGGGCCATTTATCTTGCCAGCGCATCACAAAGGACTTGCGGTATGCAAGCAAGGCAAGCAGTTCTGCCTTGGCAGAAGATTCATGCACTTCGCAGCGGGAGCCATCGGGGAAACTCAATACGCACGGTGCGCGCTCAAAAGGTTCCAGTACCTGGGTCGCGGTCTTAAGAAAGCTTCTGGTGATATCCACGCCAAACAAGCTAATGGCTTCCTTGTCCACGCTGACATCCACCTGGTGCAACTTGCCGTTGCGGCCATCAAAATAATTTGCTGAAATCATATGCTGCCCTTACCAGGAAAGGTCAAAACCGAGGAAGTCCACCGCGCCGTCGCCGCTGGCGCCTACTTCGAGCTGCTGCTCGCCGCTCGCCAATTGTTCAAAATCACCTTCGGTCACAACCGACATATGATCGAGGCGGTAACGGTAAATACGAACCACGGCAAAGGGACGGTATAAACCCAGCGTCAGCAAGGTCAGCAACAAATTGACGGCCTGCAGGCGTATATAAGGCCAGGCGCGCAATTCCGATGTGATCTCCACTTGCGGGAAACGCGTATGCGACCACACCAGGTTATAGATACGTACTTGCAGATAGGGCCCTGTCGCCAGATAAAACACATAGGCGGTGATGACAATACTGAGCATGAAGCTGGCCGCCAGCCAGATGTCGGCGCCGGCGAGTCCATGCGACTTCAGGCGTCCGAAGATACCAATGCCGCCCATGGCTATCGCGATAAAAATGCCGGCCACTATCGTGCTCAGCACGGCCAGCAAGAAAGCCAGGAAATAAGGACCGATAAAGCGGAAGACCGACGCCGTGTAGGTAGCCGAAGAAGCGCCGAACTGCAGATTCGCATGCTGATAGCGTTTGATGAATCCGTGCATGACGGGCCATGCCAGGTAAAGCAGGCTGGCGCCCCCTATCCATCTGGCCTGCATAGGAGCGACTGCTGCCGCCACGCCCGGCAGTAGGAACAGCACCAAAATCGGCAGATAGGTGGCGTAAGCACCGCCAAGGGAACCGCCAAAGTTGAAACGCAGCGCCCGGTAGCTAGTATTGCGCAGCCTGAAGCGCAAGGCACTACGCATCATCCAGGGTAAGGCCAGTAGCAGGAAGCTGATAACGACTATGCCAAAAATCTTGGAAAAGCCGAATGCGTAATGATATGCCGCCAACAGAACCAGTGCGACGATGCGCCCTTTCAGTATCGCCTTGGGATCGCCATGGAAATTGAAGGTCGCGCCGGCCAACTGCGTATTGCGGTCAAAATATTGCAAGCGCCGTACCTTGGCCCACGCGGAATAAATGCCCAGCGTAGCGATCGTCAGGCATAGATTGACTATCCAGATGCGGAAATACTCGCTGCCGCTGCCGGTGAAAACGAAAGCATGTTTTTCTTTGCGTGCCGGCGGCAGGGGCGGAGGGGCGGGATGGCCCGTATCGTGAAAGGTATGGCTGGAAATACTCGGCGGCAGAGAAGACGCGCGCGGCTCGCCATTGACTGCAGTTTCAGGGTGATCATTGTGCATAAAGGCTCTAAGCTTAAGTCGCGGTTCTTTAGGTGATGCGCTGATCACAGGTTTTCTGGCATTTATCATGCGCCTATCATTATGCCTATAGGCGCATCTGATATTATTATAACGAAACATTGTAAAATTAATACTTTTTCTCTTTGCATCTCGTTTTTAAGCCGGAGGAGCCCGCATGAGCTACAGCACCGCAATGACGCTTGCCGTCGTCTTGCTAATACTTCCGCTTGGCATATGGTTCAGGGTAAAAATTTTCCGTGCATTGAATTCGCACTATGGAGAACGCTATCTGAAAGCACGCGCCCAGGGCCCTTTCGTTCCTGCCGACGATCCAATCCAAAAGCACTGAATGCAGAAACTACTCCTGTTTTCTCTACTGAGCCTTGCGCAAGCCTGCCACGCAGAAGTCAGCGAAAGCCTCGTGTATGACTATTACACCGCGCATGCAGAGCCCAGGCGCAGCCTGTTCGACGTACTTAGTGCGGCCTCGCCGATCCGGCAAAAGAGACAGATTTTCCACGGTCATACAAACTGGTATGTAAAATGGACGATGCGCTGGGTTGAAAATCCAAACCGTAGTTGCCGGCTGACGAAGTTCAAGGTCGATCTGTCGGGCAAGATCCTGTTGCCCAAGCTGGAGAACGCGAACGCGGACCAGCAAATGGAGTTTAGCAACTACCTGTCGGAACTGCGTGTGCACGAACTGGGCCACTACGACATAGGGCGCGAGGCCGCTGCTGCGGTGGATAAAGCCATTTTAGCGTTGCCGGAAATGCCGGATTGCAAGGCACTGGAGGCCAGGGTCAATGAGCTGGGACATACCATCCTGCGGCAATACCTGGACAAGGAGTTACGCTATGATGCGGTCACTCTCCATGGCAGGCTACAGAGCGCGTGGTCAGGCAGCTAGCTACAGACAGGCCGGTTAAAAAGACCGGATAAAATCTGCAGCGCCCGCATGTATGCCGGAGGTATTCGCGATGAAAAATCCATTCAAGGGCCAGCACCCCGGGCGTCCGTTCAAAAACAGAATGCATGCGGCACAGTTGATGGCGGCAAAGCTGAGCAGGTATGGCGCAGGCTCACCGTTGATACTGGCCATACCGCGCGGTGCAGTTCCGATGGCAAGCCTGATCGCGCAGCAATTGCATGGAGAACTGGATGTCGTGCTGGTACATAAGATAGGCGCACCATACAATAGCGAATACGCGATAGGCGCACTGGATGAAAGCGGCCGGACCTACCTGACGCCGTATGCCGCTGAAGCCGGCGCAACGGAAACTTACCTGCAGCAGGAACAGGCCAGGCAGGTGCAGATACTTAGAGAGCGGCGCAGGCAGTACACGCCGCTGAGAGCGCCCGCTGATCCGGCGCAGCGGGTAGTGATCATCGTTGACGACGGACTGGCGACAGGTGCTACCATGATCGCCGCGTTGCATACTCTCAGAGAAAAAAGGCCGGCAAGTCTGATCAGCGCAGTGCCGGTTGCGCCGCGCCTCACGCTTGAAAAAATCAGGCCTATCGCCGATGCAGTATATTGTTTGCACATCCCCGATCACTTTGTCAGCGTAGGCCATTACTACCAGGACTTTACGCAGGTGGAAGATGAGGAAGTCATCCGCATACTGAGCAGCAACCGGCATCATTGACTTGAACAATTTATTTAAACATTTTGGAACGCAATGCCCATCATAAAAAACGCCATCGTCACCGTCATACTGATCGCCATCTGCGGCATCGTCGCACTGCTCTCAGGATTGGGATCTTCCCAGGCTGTACTGCAAGACCTGTTTATCGCCGGCCCTGGCAGCCACGGGGGCTACCAGGATGTGATGAACGGCCAGATATGGCGGCTGGTAACACCCATCTTCATCCATTTCTCTGTGCTGCACATATTCTTCAACCTGATGTGGGTGTGGGACCTGGGCCGCATGATAGAGGGCATCAAGGGTGCAGCCTTCTATGCTGTCTTCATCCTGCTGGTAGGGATTGCTTCCAATGTGCTGCAATACAGCGTCACGCACTCGCCCTACTTTGGCGGCATGTCCGGCGTTATCTACGGTCTGCTGGGCTATGTATGGATGCAGTCGCGCTACCGGCCGGGCCTGGGATTCGAGCTGCACAAAAATACCGTCGTGATGATGCTGATCTGGTATGTGCTTTGCTGGACTGGCCTGCTGGGTGCGATTGCCAACTGGGCACATACCGGCGGCCTGCTCATGGGCGTGCTTATCGGCTACCTGGATCCCGGGCGCAGGCGCAGCTAGCCTCTGCTGCAGTGTACTAGCTGAGTATGCCGGACTCTATCGCCTGCTGTTGATTGGCAAAAATCGCCATCGCGGTATTCATCGGGCGAAATCCCAGCTTGCTATAAAAACCCTCCTTGCCGGGATTGGCATACAGGATGATTTTTTTGTGTCCTTGCGACAGCGCGACCAGTTTCTCGACCAGGGCCTTGCCGAGTTGCCGGCCCTGGAAATCGGGGTGCACAACCACATCGCAGATATAGGAACAATCCAGGCCGTCGGCCAGTGCGCGCCCCGCGCCTGCCAGACGGCCTTGCTCGTAGATGAAGCACTTGTAGCGGCTATTGGAAAACACCAGCTTCAGGTTTTGCGCCGGCTTGATCCCCAGCGGGGCGATGCGGTATAACTCCGATAGCTCGTCCCAATCCACCTCCGCATCATCCATCACCCATGTAAATTCCGGCATTTCTTCTCCTTGCTGATGTTTGCAGATGTTTGCTTCCGGTATGGCAGACGCTCCCGGTCTGCGTACGCAAGGATGCACTCAGGGATTTACTTCGCGCAAGTCCGCGATGGCCAGTTCGCCGAACTTGTCGCCCAGCAGATAATCCACTAGGCGCCTCGCGCAATCGTCCGCACTAACCAGGTCGCCGTTGCTTTTAAATCCTTCAAATTTTGCCCGCTGCGGAAATTTTTCCAGCGGCGTTGCGCGGATTTCAGTCTGCATATCGGTGTCGATGATGCCGGGGGCAATACTGCAGATTTTCAAGCCATTGCTCTGGTCCAGCGCTGCGGCACGCGCATGCTGGTCAACGGCAGCCTTGCTGGAGCAATAGATGCTCCAGCCCTGCATGGGATTGCGGCCCGCGCCACTGGAGATATGGGCAATACGCCTGTCTGCGACTTCCTTGCTGGCAGCAGCAACGGCGGCACTCAGCATCAAGGGCGCTGTCACATTCACGCTGACGGTGCGGGCAATGGAAGTGAGGTCCTGCACTTCCAGCGGGCCAACTGGCTGCAACATACCGGCATTATTAATCAGCAACACGGAACTGCTATCGCCGATAAATTGCTGCAATACATCTTTTATCAACCATGTTGCCAGCGCAGCGGTATCCGACAAATCCAGCGTTACCTGGGTCAACAACTCTGGGAAGCTGGTTGCCAGTTCGGTATTCCGGGCGCGCGCCAGACCCAGCACCGGTATGTTGCTTGACAACAGTTTTTTGGCAATGGCAGCGCCCAGGCCGCGGGTGTGTCCGGTCAAGATGACTTTCATTCATTATCCTTTTAGCGAGATGAGCACGAAAATTACTAAGCTGCTACTCTATCCGAAATTGCAGAATCGCTCAGCCGAGTGTTTAAAATCCCCAACGATGAGGAGGCCCACCATGTCCCTTTCCATGTACCGCGTTTCTGTACCGGTCTTTGTGCGCGGTTTGCGCGTGCTGTCCAGCTTGCTGGAAAAGGCCAGCGCCCATGCGCAAGAGCACAGCATCCCTTCCGAAGTGCTGATCAACGCCAGGCTGGCGCCGAATATGCTGCCGCTGTCGGCGCAGGTACAGCGTGCCAGCGACACCTCTAAGCTGGCGATAGAACGGCTGACAGGCATCCCCTCCCCGCACTTTGCCGACAAGGAAACCACCTTTGTCGAGCTGGAAGAGCGCATAGCCAGCACGATCACTTATCTGGAAAGCGTGGATACGGCCTTGCTGAATGAAAGCGAAACCCGCACCGTGACACTGAGTTTTGGCGAATTCAAGCCCAGCTTCAAGGGCGATGACTATCTGCTCACCTTCGCCATTCCCAATTTCTTCTTTCACGTGACGACCGCGCATGACATCCTGCGCCACAATGGAGTAGCCATAGGCAAGCGCGATTATCTCGGCCCCTATACACCGCCGCAAGCCTGATGAAAAAAGCCCGGAGAATTTGGTTCTCCGGGCTTTTTTTATTGCTGCTTTAACTGTTGTATAGCTTCTCCACCAGTGCCGGATTGTTTTCGCGCCACTGCTTCAGCATTTCGGCAAGTGCCGCCGCATAATCAAAATCCGGCTCTGCCCTTTCCTCCAAAGGCTGCAACACTTCCATCACAAAGCCGGCGTCGCCGTATTGCTTCCAGTCTTGCTGCATCGCCTTGCATCGATGATTGCCGCGCACCAGCTCAAAACGGTGGCGGTTCAACATGCTGGTGGTATTGGTGCTGATATCCACATAGCAGGCGCCGGTAGCCAGGTTGCGTATCACATACAGGCCATGCGGCGGCAAAGCCATCTTGTAGGCAAACTTCAGTTGCGATTTCCTAAGCCTGTCCATGCCCGCCTCCCTGCTTGCCTGCTGCATCTGCTGCATCTGCTGCGAGTGCCGGTCGCCTGGCACGCAAGCGCTGTTCGCTCAGGTGCTGCCAGGCCTCGCTACCGTAGCCGGTAACCAGATTGCGGCCTATGCTATCCCATGCGGCATCATCCGGGTCCAGGCCCAGATGCCGCAAATAATGTTCGCTGGTGACGACAAACTGGCGGCGGTAAGGCAGCAGATAACGGCGAGCCTCATTGTTCAGGCATTCCAGCGCCAACTGGTAATCGGCAAACCAGTGGTTCAGGAAAACAGCGCCTTCTGATTCGCACCAGAATTCGCCGACATCATCACCCGGCCTGGCCTCGCCGCCCAGCACCATGCGCGCATGGTCCCATTGGGTAAAGCCTGCTTCGGCAGCGACGATATTCAGGCAATGCTTGAGCTGCCATTCATCCGGCAGCGGCCAGCGGCGCTTTTTGCTGATGCGCTGCGCGCGGGCCAGTGCTTGCAGCTGCACACTTTCCAGCGCATTGAGCAACAAGCGCGCACGGGTTTTCAGTTCGTTCAGGGTGGCGTTCAGGACGGCGTTCATGGTCCCACTCCAAAATCGGCAAACGGCTGGCCCGCCAGCACCGCCCGGTGCCTTCCTTCTATCCAGGGCAGGCTCTCTGCATGCGTGAGCCAGTAAAACGGCGGCGGATCGTCATCGTCTATCAATTGCGCCAAGACCCTTGCAGCAAAGTGTTCGGCTGTTTCCGCAGTTTTCATCGCCTGCTGCAGCCACGTGGAGAAAGGGTCAGTCGGGCGGGTCTCTGCAGCAGTTTCTCCGCTGCTTTTGATGCCGCTTTTAATACTGTTCGCAGCGATATTGCTTTGCACCAGGCCGGGGCACAGCGCATGCAGCGCGACGCTGCTTCCCCTGCTCTCATAGTGCAGGCTTTCCAGCGCGCTCAGCAAGGCGGATTTGGTGGCACGGTACAAGGCCGCGCCGGGATAGCATTGCAGCGCGGCGGTGGAGACCGTTGCGACTGCCTTGCCCTGGCCCGCCACAAGATGCGGCCACCAGCAGCGCAGCGTGTGCAAAACGCCGATCACGTTCACGTCCCAGGCGCGCTGCCAGGCGGGCAAGGGTGCCGACAGCATGCTGCCGGGCGCGCCGGTTCCTGCGTTCGCAAAGACATACTGTACCGGCCTGTGGGCCAGGCTATCGGCAAGCTGCTGCATGCCGGCTATATCGGTGACATCGATCTGATGGGCGTGGATGCGCGGCAAACCGGCCAGCGCGCTGATATCGCAATCGATGGCAAGCACGTCGATTTGCCGTGCCGATAAAGCCAGGGAAAGTGCGTAACCTATGCCTGAACCGGCGCCGGTCACAATCGCTAAGGGACTATCTGGATGCTGCGGGGTATAAGGGTGCTGCTGGGATAACATGACAATGCTCCTGTTCGTTTTTTGGCTACCCCGCTGTCGCCAAACGAAACACGCGCTTATCATATCAATGACATCAAGAATGAAAGATGAGCAATCCTAGGGTGAGAGCCTCTTGTGCGGGCAGGCGTCCCTAAACACCTGAAGCCGGAGTGTATGCCAAGTTGACGGCATCGGTCAACACCTGCACGAGCTTGGATGCCGGCTCCGTTGTTTCTGCATGCTCGCAACACTGCCGGCTTTGCCTGAGTTTTAGGCAGGATAACAATATTATTTAAAATCAAGCACTTGAATACAAGCAATCCAACTTATCCACAGGATTGCTCACATTTTTTGTGAGTAAATATCGCACGAACAGGCAGTCATGCATTTTTTGCACAGGCTGTCAACGCGTTCGGGTAGAATCATTTCAACCGACGCCAGATCGGTAGCGCAGGAGTTCATCCACCTGACGCACATCAGTCGCACATAAAAAAACAGGGAAATCCCACACTGTCGACAGGAGACCAGCATGATCAATTACGCAGCCAACCTCAGCCGCAATGCGACGCTGATGCCGAATAAAATCGCACTCTGCTTTGGCGATACCACCATCAGCTATGCGCAACTGGACGCTGCCACCAGCCAGGTAGCCAATGGCCTGGCCGCACTGGGCATAGGCAAGGGCGACAAGGTCGTACTGTCCTGCCCCAACCTGCCCTACTTCCCCATCATCTATTACGGCGTACTGAAGCTGGGCGCGGTGCTGGTGCCGATCAACGTGCTGCTGAAAGCGCGTGAAGTGGCCTACCACCTGCAGGACTGCGACGCCAAGGCATTCCTGTGCTTTGAAGGTACGCCAGAACTGCCGATGGGCAAGGAAGGCTGGGAGGGATTCCAGCAAACGCCGGGCTGCGAACATTTTGTGATGATCACCGCCAACCCTGCTTTGCCATCGCCAATTGAAGGCTGCAGCACGCTGGGCATGCTGATGAAGAACCGCTCGCCGGTGTTTGACATAGAACTGACCGATGCCAACGATACCGCCGTCATCCTGTATACCTCCGGCACCACCGGCACGCCCAAGGGCGCAGAGCTGACGCACTCCAACATCCTGATGAATATCCACATCTGCCTGCACCTGATGAAGATGGACAGCCGCGATACGCAATTGCTGGTGCTGCCGCTATTCCATACTTTCGGCCAGACCGTACAGATGAATGCCTGCATCGCCGCCGGTGCAACCATGGTATTGCTGGCGCGTTTTGATCCGGATGCCGCCCTGGCTGCGATGGAAAAGCACAAGGTCACCATCTTTGCCGGCGTGCCGACCATGTATATCGCGCTGCTGAACCTGCCCGGCGCAGAACAGCGGCACGACCTGAAAGAAATTGCCTCCCATCTGCGGCTGGGCGCATCCGGTGGCGCGGCGTTGCCGGTGGAAGTAATACACCAGTTTGAAGAAAAATTCGGCATCAAGATCCTGGAAGGCTACGGCCTGTCTGAAACCAGCCCGGTTGCCACCTTCAGCTATATGGATGTGCCGTCCATTCCCGGCAGCGTAGGCCAGCCTGCGCTGGGCGTGGAAGTACGCATCGTCAATGAAAACGACGAACCGCAGCCACCCGGCGAGCGCGGCGAGATTGTCGTGCGCGGCCACAATGTGATGAAGGGCTACTACAAGCGGCCGGAAGCAACTGCCGAGGCGATACGCAATGGCTGGTTCCATACCGGCGATATCGGCAAGACCGATGAGCAGGGTAATTTCTATGTGGTAGACAGGCTGAAGGACATGATCATCCGTGGCGGCTTCAACGTCTATCCGCGTGAGCTGGAAGAAGTGCTGATGAGCCACCCTGCGCTGGCCCAGGTCGCCGTCATCGGTGTGCCGCATGATACGCACGGAGAAGAAATCAAGGCCGTGGTCACACTGAAACCCGGCATGCAGGCTACATCGGAAGAACTGCTGGCCTGGGGCAAGGAAAAAATGGCAGCCTATAAATATCCACGGATAGTAGAAGTAGTCGCTGCATTGCCGATGACTGCAACCGGGAAAATATTGAAGCGGGCTTTGAAGGCAAATTGATATGTATTGAGGGCGTGCCGGCAATGTAGACCAACATTCTAGCATTGCCCGTAAAATTGCACGTAAAATCTACCGGATAAACATCCTCAAAGATACCAGCATGGTGCCAAACTGAATAAAGCGGCTATTTCCTCTACCCGAAAAATAGGCAGAATACTTGCAGCAACGGTGCTGCTCCTGATGTTTTCCCTCTTCGCACTGGTGCTGCTCGCCGTCACTTACAGCATGCTGCACCAGAGCGAAGACCGGCAGCAAAGCAAGCCTGTCGGCGGCTTTTACGTGGCCGCCGCAGACTCCAGGATATTCGTGCAGACGATGGGTAAAGAAGATGCGCCCGCCATCGTGTTTGTGCATGGCACCGGCGCGTGGAGCGAGATTTGGCGCAATTCAATGAAGGTTGCCGCCAGGCGCGGCTATCGCGCCATCGCCATTGATTTGCCGCCTTTCGGCTATTCCGTGCCGCCGGCATCCGGCAAATATGACAAAGGCGCGCAAGCCACCCGCATTCTCGCCGCACTGGACAGCATGGGCGTGCAAAAGGCCGTGTTTGTCTCGCACTCGATAGGCTCCGCCCCGCTGATGGAAGCCCTGCTGCGCGAACCGCAAAGGGTCAACAAACTGATCCTGATCTGCGCCGCGCTGGGCCTGGATACGGAGCAAACCGATGGCGCCGACACTGGCTTGCAACATGCGCTGCGCCATCAATGGCTGGCGCAGACGCTGAGCGCCGCGATGCTGACCAACCCGGCATTTACCAGCACGCTGATGAAATCCTTTGTCTCCGACAAGGAGAAGATCACACCAGCCTGGGTGGAGGTTTACCAGCAACCACTCTCCTTGTCCGGCACTTACCAGGCAGTGGCACTATGGTTGCCTGAATTGCTGGCCGAGCGGGGCACCTGGCTTAGCGACAAGCTGGATTCTTACCTGGCAGTGAAATTTCCGGTACACCTGATCTGGGGGAAGGAAGACACGATCACGCCGCTATCGCAGGCAGTGCACTTGAAAGCCTTGCTGAGCAATGCGGAACTGACCGTTATCCCCGGCTCCGGCCATGTGCCCATGGTGGAGAGAACGGCAGAGTTTGAAAAAGTGCTGGATGCGTCTCTGGTTCAGGATGAACCGGATCCGTAAACCGTTTACGAATCTTATATGTTTAAATCATAACCTCATATTTGGGGAACATATTGCTTCATACCTGCCAACACATCTTCTCTTTCATCGGAATTCAACATCCGCAGCACAAGTTTTTCATACCCATTTTTACCTAATTCGAAAATTGAACTAATACTCGAAACTAATCCTTTATTATTGTAATACTTCAGAATTTCATTCAAATTGCCGTTAGCGACCAAATTTGTGTAAAGAACTAAATTCTCTTCAAATATAACATCTACATTAATCGAAGCTACTGAGTCAGCTATAGATTTTTTTATGGCGTCCAAACCTTCTATTTTCGTATTTATTTGCCTCAATTTATCTTCAACGATGCGATAGGTTCTTTGAGACACCTGTCGCATGACGTCATTCTCAAGAAGTTTTTTCGCCATTTCAGTCGCTCGTTTTACGACGTCATCTGGATCAATAAGTTGATTTTTTGCGACAAGACGTAAAATCTCTTCACTAAGTAAAATGTTTTCAATCTCGGCTACATTGATACAGTGCACGCCTGATTCCGCCAATCCTTTAATTTCGTCATCAGTTCTGTAGTCTCTATCAATAAGGCCGAATACGTTTATATGATGGAATGCGGCATTAAGACGCAAGGCTCTTGAAGACTCGATCACCTTTTGACAGCCGTTTCTCGGAACCACATGATGGTTTCTATATATCGACTGATAAATGGAATGATCTTTTCCTCCTTTTTCGCCCTCTACAAAGACAATAGTCCGCCTATTCCCCAATAATTCGAGCAAAAGACTTTCAGGGAACTCGTCAATTTCCGGCACCACCTCCCAGCTCCATCTATTTCCTCCGTCAAACTCTCGAATCCAAATACTGGTCGTACTTATTCTAGTAGAAGCAAAATTCAAATCGTGAGTGATGTATACAAACAGACAATCAGGCTGCGCCTCTTCAAGCTTGTTCCACAACGATTGCATTATTGACGAATGAAGGTGAATTTCTGGCTCATCGATGATTAAAATTGAATCAGGTGGTGCACATAAACATTGCCCCATTAAATACAAGGCAACCCGTTCCCCATCACTCATTTCTTTGCCGTGATATTCCTGGCCTAGTGCTACATGCCTAACGCTAACCTTTCCGTCTTCGAGCTTTAACGCTCTATGAGGAAGGATTTCGCTCCAAAGATCCACCAATTTTTCAATTGGTCCATCAGGCACAGGTACATATTGTTGTTTTTCACGGGTTTCAGCAGTATGTCTCCGATCTCTGTCTGCATTCCGCGCAAATAAAGTCGAGAGAACTTTCCCATAATCGTTTTGCATATGAGTTTCTGGACGGTTTCCCCATCGATGCCCCCACTTATGTTGAATATTCGCGAATCTTGGGTCTTCGTTCCCCCATAACAAATCGTTAGCAGACTGCTCCAAAGATTTAACAATTGCGAATTCGGGTAAATCCAGTGCCCTCTGTGCAGAAACTCGGTGAACAATTACACCCTCCGGGGGATTTTTTTCTATCCATGCTCCTAGACGACTCTTACCGGAACCATTAGCACCGACTATAACCACAGATCCATTGTGCTCAATTTCTCTATTCCCACTGCCATCTGGCATAGGAAGGAATAATTTCAATTTTTTATTCATAGGTATAAGGGATATAAGTTTGTTGCAAATTTTGAGAATGAAAGTATGACTAAACTGGGTACCTATCGAGTCCTACATCAATAACTCGAAAATAAAATCTTTGAATACAGTCGTATTACGCCTGAAGGATTCTCAGTCTATCAAAGCTAAACTTCTGCAGCCGTCACCACCAGCCGCAAGCCCAGCAAACCCATCACGCCGCCTGCCACCCTGTCTATCCATGCCTTATAGCGGAGATAGGCATCACGCGGTGAGCTTGACGACAGCACCATCGCGACGATGCTGTACCAGCCGGCTTCGATGATAAAAATAATAACGGGCAGTACCAGGATCAGCGCCAGCGGTACCTCGCGAGGCAACAACGATGCGAAGATACTGGCATAGTAGATGGCCGTTTTGGGGTTGCTGAGCTGCGTACCCAGGCCCAGCAGAAAGGAACGTTTTGCACTGCTGCGCGGCACCTGTTCACCGTCGGCCGCCATCGTCAACGGTGCATTGGCACCTTTCCAGATCCGGTAACCCAGATAAGCCAGGTAAACACCGCCGGCAGCTTTCAATACCATATACAGCACCGGCACTGAAGCCAGCAAGGTTTGCATGCCCAGCAGCGCGGCAGTGCCGAACAGGCTGCCGCCTATGCCCATGCCCAGCGCTGCCGCCAGGCCATTGGCGCGCGCGGAGGTGACTGCGGTACGCGCAACCATCACAAAACTGGGGCCGGGGCTCATCGCGCCTATCGTGATGGCGCCGCTGATGCTGAGGATTACTATTGCTGCGTTCATGCTGGCCTGCTCTTTCGCGTTTAGGTTCGCCGGCATCTGCTTGCTAGCATGAGCCGGGTTGGTGCGAAAGATTATAGACCGGGATGGGACTTGTGTATTTATGTATCAGCCGGCTATCGGATAGCCTGAAGTGGCGCCCACATCCTAGTCAAATCAAAGCATCGTGTCCAGCTTGCCCTGCCTGTCCAGCGCCAGCAGATCATCATAGCCGCCGACATGCACATCGCCGATAAAGATCTGCGGCACGGTGCGGCGCCCGCTGCGGGCCATCATTTGCTGCAATTGCTCATAGTCGCTGCCGACATCAATCTCGGTCATCGCAGCGCCCTTGGCGCCCAGCAGGTGCTTGGCCATCACGCAATAAGGGCAGGTGTTGGTGCTGTAGACGGTTACTGTTGCTGTGGTTTCCATATATCCTCCATTAATTTCATCAAGCCATGTCCGGGTGCGGTGCAAGTAGGGTCACACTGCTCCCGGATGTGTTCTTGTCATGCATTAGTCATCCTAATCAGCCCAATCAGCTTAGTCAGCCGCTGGGAAATCAAGAGTAGTATCATTGATGCGGTTGAAGATATTGGTGAAGGTGATGGCAGCAATAACCATGGAGGTATCCGCAATCTGCGTATCACTGATACCAGCCGCTTTGACGGCAGCCAATACTTCTACAGGCACAGTACCGTGGGCAGTGATCAGATAACGCGAGAAACTTGCCAGCGCATCATTGTGCACATCGCCAGAAGGCTGGCCATGGCGGATTGCCAGGATAGCTTCGCGGCTCAGGCCCGTTTTTTTACCGAATACGGTATGGGCAGCAATACAATAATCACAATTCACTGCTTCGCTGACGGCCAGTTTGATCACTTCGATATCCTTGGCATTGAGGCTGCTTTTTTTCAGAGCGCCATCCAGTGTCAATACCGCTTCCAGTGCAACCGGGCTGTTGTTGCCCAGAGAAGCGTAGGCATTTGGCACCATTCCGACTGCGCTTTTAATCGCGCCAAACAATTGAGCAGCTTGGCCAGTGGCTTCGGATACAGGTTGGTTGAAAAGACGTGTCATGATAATTCCTTAAAAAGTTTGAGAGTTTTGCGATGTCAACGTCGTGTTGGCATGGAGGAAGTATAGGCAAGGACCATGTATTTTTTAATGCTTGAAAAGCGCTATAATTTGCTCAAACGTCTCAAACATACTCATTATGGATACTTTAAGCCACTTGCTGGCGCTCTACCCCCTGCGCACTGCTCTGGACGTACGCTGCCATTTCAAAGCTCCCTGGATACTGGATCATGATGGGGTTCTCTTGGGAATTGCGCCGTATCACCTGATTGTCAGTGGCACGGCCTGGCTGGATGCGGCCAGAGAAAAAGGCATTGCATTGCAGCCCGGCGACATCATTGTTTTTCCAAAAGGAGATGCGCACCGGCTGCACATGGATGCCGAAGCAGGCGGAGCGCCATGGCACGAGCCGGATAAATCGCAATCCGTGACCTATATCAGCAATACAGGCCAGGGCCCGACCACCGATATCTTGTGCGGCGAATTCAGGTTTGATGCCGAGGCCTCGGCAGTGCTATTGAATGCCCTACCCGATGTGATGCTGGTGCGCACCGCACAGCGGCCGGATTTTGCCGGCCTGCAGACATTGATGACGATGCTGCGCGTGGAAACCGAAGCGATGCGGCCCGGCGCTACCGCAGTGGTATCGCAATTGTCGTCCGCGCTCTTTACGCTGGTAATACGGGCCTGGATGGAGCAGGCGCAATCCGCATCCGGCCTGCTGGCGGTGCTGGCCGAAGAACGCCTGCAGGGCTTGCTGCAGGAGATACTGGCCGCACCGGAAAAACCCTGGGAACTCAAGGATATGGCGGCAGCCTGCCACATGTCGCGCGCTACCTTTGCGCGGGTATTCAACAAGGTGGCAGGCATCACGCCGGCCACGTTGCTGCTACAGATACGCATGGCGCAGGCGGCGCAGTGGCTGGCGCAAGGCCGGCGTTCCGTGGGTGAAGTTGGAGAAGCGGTCGGCTACCAATCCGAGGCGGCCTTCAACCGGGTATTCAAGCGCAGCTTCGGCGTGGGTCCCGGCCAGTACCGGCGCGATTCCCGGCTTGCAGAGCAATCAGCTACATAAGCCTAGCCGCCGGCATTACTCCAGCGGCTTCAAATCCCCCAGCATGGTAGGAATCAGCTCGGACACGGTGGGATGGATGTGCATTGCATGGGTGATGGTCGTATACGGCGCGCCCGCATACATCACATCCATGATGCAGTGGATCGCCTCATCGCTTTCTATGCCGAGCAGGCTGGCGCCCAGTATCTTCTTGCTGGCGGCATCCACCAGCACGCTCATGAAGCCCTGGGTTTCGCCGCGCTCTTTTGCCCGCCCTACCCGCGTCATCATCATCTTAGCCTTGAGTATCTTGCGCCCGGTGGCGCGCGCTTCCTGCTCGTTCATGCCCACCCGTGCCAGCGGCGGATCTATAAACAAGGCATAGGCCGGGATGCGGTCGGTCACCTTACGCTCTTCCTGCTCCAGCAGATTGGCGGCCACGATTTCATAATCGTTATACGAAGTATGTGTGAATGCGCCGCGGCCATTCACATCGCCCATCGCCCAGATGCCGGTGACATTGGTGTGCAACTGATCATCCACGGTAATAAAGCCGCGCGCATCGGTGGCGATGCCGGCCTTATCCAGCCCCAGGTCCTGCGTATTCGGCACGCGGCCCACCGCCAGCAGCATGTGCGAGCCGCTGATTTCCTTGCGCACTGCGGCTCCATCGGCAGCATAGCTGAGCACGACGTCCTTTCCATTCTTGCGCAATTGCAGATTCTTGGCATTACAATGTACGGCGATACCCTCTTTTTCCAGTATGGCCTGCACTGCAGCCGACACCTCGGGATCTTCGCGGCTGATCAGGCGCGAGCCGTTTTCAAACACGCTCACCTGGCTGCCGAAGCGGCGATACATCTGCGCAAACTCCAGACCTATGTAACTGCCGCCTATGATCAGCAGGTGCGGCGGCAGAAAATCCACGTCCATCATGCTGGAATTGGTCAGGTAGTCGATCTCGGCAAGGCCGGGAATATCCGGCACCAGCGCCCTGCCGCCTACATTGATGAAAATTTCCGACGCATGCATCTGGAATTGCGTATGCGCCGCGTCCACGCTCAGCGCATAGGGGCCGATAAAGCGCGCATGGCCCTCTATCACCGTGAGGTTGGGTGTGTTTTTGAGCCAGCTTGCAACGCCCTGATTGGAGTCGCGTACGACTGCATCCTTGCGAGCCTTCACCTTTTGCATATCCACCCGTACGCTGCCGTCTATCTGCACGCCATAATCGGCAGCATGGCGCGCGATATGGGCCGCGCGGGCGCTGGCAATCAGGGTCTTGGTCGGTATGCAGCCGACGTTGACGCAGGTTCCGCCGAATAATTTTCTTTCTATGATCGCCGTCTTGCGGCCGGATTTGGCCAGCTTTACTGCCAGAGAAGGACCGGCCTGGCCGGTGCCTATCACGATTGCATCGTATCTTGTGTCCATTCAAGCTCCGAGAAATTTAACTACTCAAGCATCAGACCATAGAAAACCGCTTACCGTTTCACGCGCCGCCACGACAATTATTTCAGCTCCTGCAAACCCGCCAGCAAGGCTTTATGAAAGCCCGCCGGATCTTCTATCTGCGGCGCATGCCCCATGCCGTGGAACTCTACCAGCTTGGCATTGGGTATCATTTTTGCGACCTGCTTGCCCAGCACATTGTAGCGCCCCACCTTTTCCTTGATGGCAGGCGGTGCGATATCGCTGCCTATCGCGGTCGTATCGGCATCGCCTATCAGCAGCAGCACCGGCATTTTCAGCAGAGGGAATTCATACACGACAGGCTGCGTAAAGATCATGTCATAGATCAACGCAGAATTCCATGCCACCAGCTTGTGGCCCGGCCCCTGGTTCAGCCCGGCCAGCATATCCACCCAGCGCTCGTATTCCGGCTTCCAGCGGCCTACATAGTAAGTGCCGAGTTCATACTTGCGCACGCCATCCGCAGACAGCTTCAGCTCGCGCTCATACCATTGGTCCACACTGCGGTGCGGCACGCCCAGCGCTTTCCAGTCTTCCAGGCCGATAGGATTGACCATCGCCAGTTGCTCTACCTGTTCAGGATACATCAGTGCATAGCGCGCAGCCAGCATGCCGCCGGTGGAGTGGCCCAGCACGGTGGCGCGCTGTACGCCCAGTTGCGCCAGCAAACCATGAGTATTGATCGCCAGTTGCTGGAAGCTATATTGGTAGCTGGCGGGCTTGGTTGAAGTACAAAAGCCGATCTGGTCCGGCACCACTACGCGGTAACCGGCGCTGCTCAGTTGCCTGATGCTCTCTTCCCAGGTGGCGCCGCAAAAGTTCTTGCCGTGCATCAGCACAACCGTGCGTCCATTAGCCGTGCCTGCGGCAGCGACATCCATATAACCCATTTTCAGGTGCTGGCCCTGGCTGTCGAACTCATAGCTCTTCAAGGTATAAGGATAGGCAAAGCCCTGTAGCTCAATGCCATAGGAGGGACTGGAGGCGCTTGCCTGAGCGGAGGACTGTGCCTGCGCATTCGCGCCGGACAAGGATACTGCCAGCAACAGGCTGGAAAGTAATAGGGAAAGGGAACGAGGCATAAGGGCTCTCTGGGAATAAACAATAGGTGGTCGTTGTGAATGCAAACAGGCGACTGATCCTATAGGACCAGCCGCCATGCTGAGCAAGCTTGCGTCGGCAAGCTGCACTTTATCATTGCGTCCATCCTTTTGCAGGACTCACGCAGGATACGTGCAGATGCAAAGCTTGCTTACCTCTACTTTTCTCAAGTGCGGGTAATGGAAGCGCCGCCATCCACCAGCGACGCCGTGCCGGTCACAAAAGAAGAATCATCGGACGCCAGGTACAGGACCGAGCGCGCCAATTCTTCCGGTTGCGCTGCGCGTTTCAAGGCATGCAGGCCGGTAATGAAGGCTTGCGATTCCGCCGTGTCGTTCATGTCGCGATACATGTCGGTATCCACTGCGCCCGGCAATATTGCATTGACGCGTATGCCTTGCGGACCGAACTCCGCTGCCAGTGCTTGCGTCAGGCCGATCAGGCCGGATTTGCTCGCTGCGTAGGCTGCCACACCGGGAAACGCAAAGCTATGGCCGACAAAGGTGGAGGTAAAGATGATGGAACCGCCGCCGTTCTTTCGCATTGCTGCAATCTGATGCTTGGCGCCCAGGAAACCGCTGGTCAGGTTCACATTCAGTGCATTGATAAAGCCTTCTGCCGACACGGAGGTGCTAGGTCCCATTTCGCCCAGAGTGCCGGCATTATTAAACGCAACATCCAGATGGCCGAACTTGCTGACAGCCAATTCCACCAATGCTTGTGCATAAGCGTCAGACTGCACATCGCCAGCCAGCGCCACTGCACTGCCGCCGGCAGCAACGATCTCGGCAACCAGGCTATCCAACTCTGCCTGGCGGCGTGCACCCACTACCAGCTTGGCGCCTTCCTGCGCAAACAGTTTGGCTGTTGCACGGCCTATGCCTGAACTGGCGCCGGTGATGATGGCTACTTTTCCATTTAAGCGATTCATGATGTTCCTCTTTCTGGTCGGTGAAGATGGTGCGCCAGAGCCCAATGGCTGCAGCGGCAAACCAGGCTGAGGTATTTGTCCTGACACCCGGTGTGTGAAGCCACTATATGCTTCACAAACACCGGCAACAATGATCAAGATATTCACGAACAATTCAGGATTTGTGAATTTCAACCAAGAATCTACAAAACGCTGGAACAGGAATACGAGTTAGCCCGCTTACATCAGTGCAACAGCGTCAGCGCCGGCAGCAATGCGCAGCGGAGATGATGGATCGGTAGCGGCACGCCACACCGCTTCTGACACATCCTGCATCCGGGTAACAACAGTCGACTGCCCCCACTCCTTAAAGACGCTCTGCGCCAGGTCGACATATGCTTCGGGGATGCCATTTTGCATACGCGACTGTGCATTTTCACCAAAGCGTGTATCTGGAGCCCGTCCCGGCAGCACCAGACACACCCGCACGTTGAATTGCTGCAATTCCAGCGCAAGAGACTCCGTGAACGCATTGACTGCCGCCTTGCTGGCCGTGTATATCGACAGCAGCGGGAGTGGCTTCAGCGTGACACTGGATGTGACATTGACGATAACGCCAGCCTTCCTTTGCCTGAATTGAGGTAATACTGCTTGTACCATCGCCATACTACCAAGGGTGTTTGTTTCGAAAATCTCGCGGGCTGTAGCCATTGAGGTGCCTTCCAGCGCCCCAAGTACGCCTATTCCTGCATTATTGACCAGCACGTCAATGGGGCCGGCAGCTTCTACCGCCTGCCTTATGCTATCCGCGTCAGTAACGTCAAGCGCAAGCACGCGCAGGTGCTCTGAACGTGGCAGGACTTCTTCGCGCGGCGTGCGCATCGTGGCGATGACCTTCCAATCGCGATCGAGAAAGTATTGGGCAGCGTCGAGGCCAAAACCGGACGAGCATCCCGTGATTAAAACCGTTTTCATTAAATCTCCATGTAATTTGCGACACAGCCACTATAGATTGCCAAAGCCGGACTTGCTACAATCCACAATCCAGAATTCATTCGCAGGAGTCCGAATATGATTGACCCGCTAGCAGAGGTTGTCGGCCTCCTCCAGCCACGAGCTTCATTCTCAAAGGTCGTCAGCGGCGCGGGTTCCTGGCGGGTGCGCCGCTCGGAAGCCGGACAGCCCTTTTACTGCGTGATACTCGACGGTTCATGCAGCCTGGCGGTTGATGGGCATGAAATGATCACGCTCCAGGATGGAGATTTTGTACTAATCCCTGCGGCATATGGTTTCACGATGTCCAGCCTGGAGCCCGCCCCAGCGGAGGAAGCCGATACTGCCCCAGTTGCGCTGCTTCACGGGGAGTTCAGGCTCGGGACGCAAAATGTGCCGCCTGATATCTTATTGCTGGTGGGTCACTGCGTCTTCGGCTCGCCAGATGCAGCCTTGCTGGTTTCGCTGTTGCCGCAACTTGTGCATGTTCGCGGCGAGAAAAGACTGACCACCATCGTGCAACTGGTAGGTGAAGAATCACGCACACTAAAACCCGCGCGAGATGTCGTCCTGGCGCGCCTGCTGGAAGTGCTTCTGATTGAAGCCCTTCGATCCATGGCCGGCATTACGGCGTCGCCGGGTCTGTCACGCGGGCTTGCCGATGAACGCCTGGCGCTTGCAATAAAATGCATGCACGAAAGCCCTGCCCGGCGCTGGACGGTTGCGCAACTGGCGAAAGAGGCCGCACTGTCACGCTCGACCTTCTTCGAGCGTTTCAACCGTGCTGTGGGCGTGGCACCGATGGAATACCTGATCGCCTGGCGCATGGCAATGGCCAAGAACCTGTTGTGGCGCAAGCAAGCTGGTGTCGCCGAAGTGGCGGAACGCGTCGGCTACAGTTCGGCAAGCGCATTCAGCGTTGCATTTACCCGCCATGTCGGGCTGCCGCCAACACGTTATGCGCGGGAACAGACGGAATCGCAACATCGCGTCGGATTTGCTGGAAATTAGGTGCATATACACTATAATTTAATCAAACCTTTTCCATGACACGCCCGCCCACAATTCAGCCACCATGCCCATCGCCACGCCTAGCGCCACTGAATTATCCTCGCCGGGCTGTACTTGCTCTGCATTGCGCAAGCTGACGCGTACGGTCACGCGGCTATATGATTTTCATATGCTGCAGGCTGGCCTGAAGACGACCCAATACTCTTTGCTGCGGCATGTCGCTTACCAGGCGCTGCCGGTCGCCGAGCTGGCGCTGCAGATGCGTGCCGAGCGCACCACGTTGACACGCAACCTGAAGCCTTTGATAGACGCAGGCTGGGTGACACTGCTACCGGGCCAGGATGCGCGGCAGCGCATCGTTACCATCACCGATACAGGCCGCAGCAGCATCAAAGCCGCAAAGCAAGCCTGGCGCGTGGCGCAAACAGAACTGGAGCAAACGCTGGGCATGGACATGGTGCGCGCGCTGCACCTGGACGTGGACACTGCACTGGAGCAACTGCATCCTTTGATAGAGAAAATAGAAAAGAAGAGTCCAAAATCAGCAGATAACTAAGCAGATAAGTTATAACAAACCCCAGAGATGGAAGAGACCATGCAAACCAACACAGAAAGCCTCACCGCCTCCCCCGCCCCTTCCCCAGCAATCACGGTACAACCCAACGCCGGCTGGCTGCTGATAGTTTCTGCTGCCGCCATCCTTATGATTACGATGGGCGCGCGCATGACGACCGGCCTGTTCATCTCGCCTTTGAATACCGCCACCGGCCTGGGCATAGTCACAATCAGTTTCGCTGCCGCCATTGGCCAGTTCGTGTGGGGCGCGGCGCAGCCCATCTGCGGCGCGATCGCCGACAAGTATGGGCCGGTAAAGGTAATCATCGTCGGTGCATTTTTGCTGGCGGCCGGCACTGCGCTGACGCCCTTTGTGCGCTCTGAATGGTCGCTGCTGCTGGCGATGGGTGTGCTGAGCGCGGCGGGAGCCGGTGCAGGCAGTTTCTCCATCCTGATTGGTGCGACTGCGCAACGCCTGCCACCCGAAAAACGTGCATTTGCTTCCGGCTTCATCAATGCCGGCGGCTCTTTCGGACAATTTGTGTTTGCGCCCTTGATGCAGGCCATCATCAGCAGCGCAGGATGGATCGCGGCGATGCTGACGCTGGCTGCCAGCACGCTGCTGACGATACCGATGACTTGGGCCTTGCGTAAGCCGCAGGCAGTTGCCGTGCCCGGGCCTGCAGCGGCAAGTGCGGCCGTACCTGCCGCCGCCGGAATCGGGCTGGGCGAGCAAATCAGGATAGCGCTGCGCAACCCCAGCTACTGGTGCCTGCATGCAGGCTTTTTCACTTGCGGCTTCCACATTGCTTTCCTGGTCACGCATCTGCCGGGCGAAGTGGCGCTGTGCAACCTGCCGGCCAGCGTATCTGCCACATCCCTGGGGCTGATCGGCCTCTTCAATATCATGGGCAGCCTGACAGCCGGCGCGCTGGGTTCACGCTACCGCATGAAGTCGCTGCTGGCGCTGATGTATTTCAGCCGCGCAGTCATTATCGTCGCCTATCTGCTGGCGCCGAAAACTGCGCTGACTTTCTATATCTTCGCCGCGACGCTGGGCTTCACCTGGCTGGCCACGGTGCCGCCCACTGCCGGCCTGGTCGGCAAGCTGTTCGGCCTGCGCTACCTGGCCACGCTGTTCGGGCTGACCCTGCTGTCGCATCAGATAGGCGGCTTCTTCGGCGCATGGCTGGGCGGCATTGCCCGCTTCCAGAGCGGCAACTATAACTGGATGTGGTACGCCGATATCGCGCTGGCGCTGCTGGCCGCATTGGTGAATCTGCCTATCAAGGAGGCGTTGGTCGTACGCACGCCTGCGGTCGTTGCGGCTTAAAGGGAACCTCGAAAACCTTGAGTATTGCGGTACGTCTATTTCTTATTGACCGCATGCTGCAGTTGTTCCTTGTTCATGCCGGAACGGCCCTTGATGCCTTTGCTCTTGGCCTCGTTATATAGCTGTGCATAAGTGCGTCCGGCAGCGCCGGTGTGCGAGCGCTTGCCGCCCCTGTGCGACGCAGATACATCGTCAAGACTGGATTTGCTGGCGGTTTTGGATTCGCCATGCTGCGCACGTTCCTTGTTGACTGTGCGGGCGGCGATCTCTTCAGCCCGCTCGGTGCTACCGCCTCTTTCCTTGACGCTTTGCTTGATGTGCTGATACTGGCGTTCCCGTTTATTACTCCACGCATTCCTAGGCATGATGATCTCCTTGGCTGGTTTCAGCTCAGAAAGTGCCGCTCACGAAGTGGCAACACCTATAAACCGAAATATTCAGCTTAGGACACGGCAAAAGTGAAGTAGATAAGACAAATTCACTCCACCTTGTAGGAATGGAGGAAACGCAACAACTAATCGTCCAGGCCTTTTCCCTCAAGAATTTGCGGCATGCATTTCTCCACCCTGGACTCCCTGGTCTTGGATTGCTTGGCACCGGAAAAATGTAATAGATAAGCTCTTTGCCTTCCTGGTGTCAAAGCCTCAAAAGCGGTTTTTAACTTTGGAAACTCCTTCAATTTACGCTGAAATTCTTCAGGCATATTGAATTCCTCGGTTTTCTTGAAAGGAACCTGCAAGCCGTCTTTTTCTACTTTAATGGCTTCCTTTATATAGGACTTCAGCACGGCTTGCAGCTTGCTCACTTCCTGCACACTGGTAAAGCGTATCTGGCGTGACGCCTGTGTGTTCTCGGTCTGCGTGATCAAGACATTCTTGGCATCCTTCAACAATGCCCCTTTGAAAAACAGGATTGCGCAGTATTCTTTAAACCCGTGAATCAACACCACGTTCTTATCCTGGAAGGTGTAGCACGGGACGCCCCATTTCAATTCCTCGGTCAGTTGGCAGCCGAGAATGATTTCCCTCAAGGCCTCAAACTCTTCCTTCCATTTTTTCGACTTACTCAAGAACGCATCAACCTTAGGGTTCATTGTCGGGATACTCCGAAATAAAAATATCTCATGGTTTCTTTTAAAAAAAGCACTTGCACCGGTCCGGTTAGCCGTTCCGCCTGTAGATGCCGTGCTCGGCCACAAGCGGCTTATAAGTCAAGGAAAAGGGAACGGTCTCGAGTTCGCTTGTTTCTCCTTTGACCGGCACAAGGGCCAGCATGCCAAAGGCTGTGAGGCTATCGGTAAACAAGCGTAGCGCGCGCCACCGCAAACCGATACCGAAATCGCTTAAAGTTTCGCAACAGATAATCAGTTCAAATTCATTGAAAGACGTGTCGGTGACGAGGCTGAACTGAGACCATGTGATGTTTCTCAGCAGCGGCTCTTTCAATAAAAAGCGGCCATCCTCCAATGTCAGATAGTCGCCAAGGCTGTGCTGGCCGCCGCTGCCCCTGTAGTTCTTTTCATATGCGGCCAATTTGTCAGCCGCAAAGCCTGTGCTTCTGATTTCCTGAAGCAGGCATTCGTTCGCTACGGTCACATAAATCTGCGTTCTGTCATACAAATGCTCTTCCTCCAGCAAAATGGCCAGCGTGTACACTTCTTCGATACTGGCGCATTCGGCCAGCCATATCCTTGGCAGCGCGTGCGATCTCAGCCAGGGCCGCACCTGCTGCCGTAGCGACAGCAGGCGAGCCGGATCATCAAACAAGGCAGTCGGCCGCAAGACCAGATTGCGTAATAGCAGTTCTCTCTTTCCGCCATCATGCAAAATGATGTTTTGCAGCGCTGAAACTGTCGCTATGTCATGGCCCCTCATGAATTTGCCGAGCTTGGCCATCAGCACGGCGCGGTCAAAGCCCCGGAAGTCGTCTCCCATGCAGCGATAGATCGCCTCCAGCAACAGGTCCAGCTCTATTTCTTCCACCACGGATGCATTCATCGGCGGCAACCTATTCTGTGAGCCAGACTCGCATCAAGGACAGCAATTGGGCGCTATCCACCGGCTTGGTAATATAGTCGGACGCTCCGGCCTCAAAACATTTGTCCCTATCACCCTTCATCGCCTTGGCCGTCAGTGTAATGATGGGCATGGTCTTGAATTCGGGGATTTTACGTATGGCGCGCATCGTGTCGTAGCCATCCATTTCCGGCATCATGATGTCCATCAGCACGATTTCTATCTCGGGATCCTGTTGCAGCAGCTCAATGCCATCCCTGCCGTTTTCAGCAAAAACGACTTGCATGTCCTGCCTTTCCAGCACCGTGGTCAGCGCAAAGATATTGCGCAAATCATCATCGACCACCAGCACTTTACGGCCGGCCAGGCCGCTTTCGGACGCATGCATATCTTCCAGCATGCGCCTTTGCAGTTCCGGCAGATTGGCCGGAGACCTGTGCAGGAACAATGCCGTCTCATCCAGCAGGCGTTCCGGCGAGCGCGCATCCTTGACCACGATCGTCTTCGCAACCTTGCGTATCTTGGTCACTTCCTTGCGAGACAACTCCTTGGCGGTATAGATAATGACGGGCAAGTCCCTCAGCTTCTTGTCCTTGCTGATCATTTCCAGCAATTCAAAGCCGTCGATATCCGGCAGCGTCAAATCCAGTACCATGCAATCAAAATGCGTCGATTTCAGCGCATCCAGGGCTTTCTGGCCGCTTTCCACTGCAGTGATCTGCACGTCATTCTCGCCGATCAGCTCGATGATGCGGCGGCGCTGTAAATCTTCGTCTTCCACCACGAGCAGGCTGCGTTTTCCGCGCGCCAGGAATTGCTGGATGCGGTTGAACTCCTCTTCCAGCCGCTCGCGTTTGATCGGCTTGGTCAGGTAAGAGATGGCGCCGTGCTGCAACCCCCGCTCGCGCTCGTTGGAATTGGACATGATATGGACGGGAATATGCCGGGTTCCCGGATCGCGTTTTAATCTGTCCAGTACCGTGAATCCGTCGCAGTCCGGCAAATCGATATCCAGCAGGATGGCAGTCGGCGTGTAGTCGCGCGCCAGCGTCAGTGCGGCATCACCGCTATGGCTGACGATGCCCTTGAAGCCTTTTTCCCTGGCATAGGCCAGCAATATGGCGGCAAACCGGGTATCGTCTTCGACTATCAGCAAGGCCGGGTCGCCGGCGGCGATGATATTCCTGTCGTCCTGCGCCGGCTCCCCCTCTTCATAACTTGATGCGATCGAGAGCATTTCATTGCCGGTACCTTTGGCAATATGGCCGGCAGGTATCGCGTGGTTTTCCAGCTCCCTGGTTTGCGCCAAGGGCTGGGCCGCCATCGCATTTTGCGGCTGAACATAACTGATAATTCCACCACCGCTATAAGGAAGGAACAAGGTGAAGGTACTGCCCATCCCTACCGTACTGGTGACGCGGATTTCCCCTCCCAGCAAACGTGCCAGTTCGCGGCTGATGGACAATCCAAGGCCGGTACCGCCGTATTTGCGGGCGGTGCTACCGTCTGCCTGCTGAAAGGCTTCGAAGATCAGTTGCAGTTTATCGCTGGCGATACCCACGCCGGAATCGGTGACTGAAAAAGCCAAAACGGCATCGGCATGGCTTAATTGCGGGTGATCTGGCGTCCAGCCCGACTGCACGACACCGATGCTGAGCCTTACCTCGCCATGCGCGGTAAATTTGAAGGCATTCGACAACAGGTTTTTAAGAATCTGCTGCAAGCGCGTGGTATCGGTACGCATGGACGCAGGCAAACCCTGATCGAGAGCAATGGAAAAATCGATCTTCTTCGCTTCGGCCATGTGGCGGAAAGTACGCTCCACATAAGAAGCCAGGATGGGGAAACGTGATTCGCTGAGTTCCAGCGTCACCGTGCCGGACTCTATCTTGGACAGATCAAGGATATCGTTGATCAGCGTCAGCAAGTCGCTACCGGATCCGAATATCGTCTTTGCATATTCCACCTGGTTGCCGGACAAATTTCCATGCGGATTGTCGCTCAATTGCTGCGCCAGTATCAACAGGCTGTTCAATGGCGTACGCAGCTCATGCGACATATTCGCCAGGAACTCTGATTTGTATTTGGACGATAGCGTAAGCTGTGTGGCCTTCTCTTCCAGCGCGATCTTGGCCTGCTCCACTTCGCGGTTCTTGCGCTCCACCTCGATATTCTGATCGGACAGCAAGCGTGCTTTCTCTGCCAACTCCTGATTGGTCTGCTGCAGTTTCTGCGCCAGAGACTGCGACTGTGTCAGCAAGCTTTCTGTACGGCTGTTGGCCTCAATCGTATGCAGCACCACGCCTATCGATTCCATCAATTGGTCCAGGAAGCCCATATGCGTTTGCGTAAACCTGTCCAGCGATGCAATCTCGATCACCGCTTTCACCTGTTGTTCAAACAGGATAGGCAATACGACGATATTGGTCGGCGGCGCCGCACCCAGGCCGGAAGAGACCTTGATATAGTCGCGCGGCACATTGGTCAGCCATATCCTTGTTTTTTCGACCGCGCACTGGCCGACCAGGCCTTCGCCGGGCAGGAAAGACGTAGGCAATTTGGAACTGGAGCGATAACCATAGCTGGCGATCATTTCCAGCAAAGAGGTATCGTTGGACGAATCCATCATGTAGAACACGCCATGATGCGCCGATACCAGCGGGGCCAGTTCGGACAGGATGAGCTTGGTCACCGTACCAAGATCCCTTTGCCCTTGCAGCAGCCGGGTGAAGCGCGCCAGGTTGGTTTTCAGCCAATCCTGTTCCGCATTCTTTTGCGTGGTTTCTTTCAGGTTGCGGATCATTTCATTGATATTGTCCTTCAGGTCGGACACTTCCCCCCGCGCCCTCACCTGAATGGAGCGCGACAAGTCACCCCGGGTCACCGCGGTTGCAACCTCGGCAATCGCGCGCACCTGCGTACTCAGGTTGGCCGCGAGCTGGTTGACGTTTTCCGTCAAATCCTTCCAGGTACCGGATGCACCCGGCACACTGGCCTGGCCGCCCAGCTTGCCTTCCACGCCGACCTCGCGCGCCACTGTTGTCACCTGATCGGCAAACACCGCCAGCGTATCCGTCATCTCATTGATCGTATTGGCCAGCGACGCGATTTCACCCTGTGCGGCCACGGTCAGTTTTTTCTTCAAGTCGCCGTTTGCCACCGCCGTTACCACGCCAGCGATACCGCGCACCTGCTCAGTCAGGTTGGCCGCCATGAAGTTGACGTTCTCGGTCAAATCCTTCCAAGTGCCGCCCACGCCCTTCACTTGCGCCTGGCCGCCCAGCTTGCCCTCGGTGCCCACTTCCCGCGCCACCCGCGTTACTTCGGACGCAAATGAACTGAGCTGATCCACCATCACGTTAATGGTGTCTTTCAGCTCAAGAATCTCGCCCTTCACGTCCACCGTGATTTTCTTGGACAAGTCGCCGTTCGCCACCGCCGTGGTCACCTCGGCGATGTTACGCACCTGGCCGGTCAGGTTGGACGCCATGAAGTTCACGTTATCGGTCAGATCTTTCCAGGTGCCGGATGCGCCCGGCACATTGGCCTGGCCGCCCAGCCGTCCTTCGGTACCCACTTCACGCGCTACCCGCGTCACTTCCGATGCGAAAGAGCGCAACTGATCCACCATGGTATTAATCGTATCCTTCAGCTGGAGGATCTCGCCGCGCACGTCCACGGTAATTTTCTTGGACAAGTCGCCGTTGGCAACCGCCGTGGTCACATCGGCAATATTACGCACCTGCGAAGTCAGGTTACCCGCCATCGAGTTCACCGAGTCGGTCAGATCTTTCCAGGTACCGGCCACACCCGGCACATTGGCCTGGCCGCCCAGCTTACCCTCGGTACCCACTTCACGCGCCACCCGCGTTACTTCGGACGCAAACGAGCTGAGCTGATCCACCATCACGTTGATGGTGTTCTTCAGTTCCAGGATTTCGCCCTTCACGTCGGCGGTAATTTTCTTGGACAAGTCGCCATTCGCCACCGCTGTCGTCACCTCGGCGATGTTACGCACCTGGCCTGTCAGGTTGGACGCCATGAAGTTGACGTTTTCCGTCAGATCTTTCCAGGTGCCGCCCACGCCTTTCACGAAAGCCTGGCCGCCCAATTTACCCTCGGTACCGACTTCGCGCGCCACCCGCGTTACTTCCGACGCAAATGAGCTGAGCTGGTCCACCATCACGTTGATGGTGTCTTTCAGTTCCAGAATCTCGCCCTTCACGTCCACCGTGATTTTCTTGGACAGGTCGCCATTCGCCACCGCCGTCGTCACCTCGGCAATGTTACGCACCTGGCCGGTCAGGTTGGACGCCATGAAGTTCACGTTATCGGTAAGATCTTTCCAGGTACCGGCAACACCGGGCACGTTCGCCTGGCCGCCCAATACACCCTCGGTACCCACTTCACGCGCCACACGGGTTACTTCAGACGCAAACGAGCTGAGCTGATCCACCATCACGTTGATCGTATTCTTCAGCTCCAGGATCTCGCCCTTGGCGTCAGCCGTAATTTTCTTGGACAAGTCACCATTCGCCACCGCTGTCGTCACGTCCGCGATATTCCTCACCTGCCCGGTCAGGTTACCCGCCATCGAGTTCACCGAGTCGGTCAGATCCTTCCAGGTGCCGGCAACCCCAGGCACATTCGCCTGGCCGCCCAGTTCGCCCTCGGTACCGACTTCGCGCGCCACCCGCGTTACTTCGGAGGCAAACGAACTGAGCTGATCCACCATCACGTTGATGGTGTTTTTCAGCTCCAGGATTTCGCCCTTGGCATCAGCAGTGATTTTCTTCGACAAATCGCCGTTCGCCACCGCCGTCGTCACGTCCGCGATATTCCTCACTTGCCCCGTCAGGTTACCCGCCATCGAGTTCACCGAGTCGGTCAGATCTTTCCAGGTACCTGCAACCCCAGGCACGTTCGCCTGGCCGCCCAGCTCACCCTCGGTACCGACTTCCCGCGCCACCCGCGTTACCTCGGACGCAAATGAGTTCAATTGATCCACCATCACGTTGATGGTGTTTTTCAGTTCCAGGATTTCGCCTTTTACGTCCACTGTGATCTTCTTGGACAAGTCGCCATTCGCCACCGCCGTGGTCACCTCGGCGATATTGCGCACCTGGCCGGTCAGGTTACCCGCCATGGAGTTCACCGAATCGGTCAAATCCTTCCAGGTGCCGCCTACGCCTTTTACCTGCGCCTGGCCGCCCAGCTTGCCCTCGGTGCCCACTTCCCGCGCCACCCGCGTTACTTCCGATGCAAATGAGCTGAGCTGATCCACCATCACGTTGATCGTGTCTTTCAACTGCAGAATTTCGCCCTTGGCGTCGGCTGCAATCTTTTTCGACAAGTCGCCGTTCGCCACCGCCGTGGTGACCTCGGCGATGTTACGCACCTGGCCGGTCAGGTTGGACGCCATGAAGTTCACGTTATCGGTCAGATCCTTCCAGGTGCCGCCCACGCCCGGCACATAGGCCTGGCCGCCCAGCTTGCCCTCGGTGCCCACTTCACGCGCCACCCGCGTCACCTCCGACGCAAATGAGCGCAACTGATCCACCATGGTATTGATCGTGTCTTTCAATTGCAGGATCTCGCCGCGCACGTCCACGGTAATTTTCTTGGACAAGTCGCCATTGGCCACCGCTGTCGTCACGTCGGCGATATTGCGCACCTGCGAAGTCAGGTTACCCGCCATCGAGTTTACCGAGTCGGTCAGGTCTTTCCAGATACCCGCCACGCCCGGCACATTGGCCTGGCCGCCCAGCTTGCCCTCGGTGCCCACCTCCCGCGCCACCCGGGTTACTTCGGATGCAAATGAAGAGAGCTGGCTCACCATGGTATTGGCGGTAGTTGCCGCGCTCAGGAACTGGCCCTTCAAGGCGCTTCCATCGACTTCCAGCGCCATGCTCTGTGACAGATCGCCCTTGGCCACCGCACCGATCACGCGCGCCATCTCGGTCGTCGGGCGCACCAGATCGTCAATCAGGGAATTGACGGAATTAACAATCGTGCCCCAGTCACCCTCCGCCCTAACCGAAGTGGCCCGCTGCAGCAAGCGCCCCTCCTGCCCCACCAGTTGGCTGACGCTCAAGATGCCCTGGGTCATATGCGCACTGTTTTCAATGATTTCGTTGAGTGTGTCGGCAATCTTGCCGCTCAGCCCAGTCAGGTCGGACGGCATCTTGACGGAGAAATCGCCTTTTTTCAGCGCCGTCAATGCAGCGAGCAAAAGCTTCACGTCCAGTGTTTCAGACAGATCGGTGATCGTATTCATCCTGCTTTTCTCCAAATAAGATTTTGGGAAACCTACTGAACGAAAAATATACTCTGCATACGGCACAAATAAGGCACAAAGAGGACAGGCAATACCGCTACTGCATCAATTAATCTATCAATCAATCCATCTATCGAGCGCGAGATGCATGTTTTTGCACCGCAATATTGCGCGGTATGGTGATGAGAGCGGGGGCACAATATTCCAAAATCCGAAAACGATGATTTATTTCCCACCGAGCCTGTTCCGGTGACATAATTTACTGCAAATTTTTAATAATTTGTGACAATTCAATCTAGCCTAAGTATTTGTTTTCATGTCGCCGGCGGGTAAAACCACAACAGGCCCCGAACTTGCTGTGGTTTTACCCGCCGGTCCGAGATTTTGAAACTGAACATTGACGTAAGCGAGGAAACGAGTGTCGTCAAAATATAAGCCAAAGATACTTGTCGTTAATGACGATGCAGCGAGCCTGTTTGCATTGACCGGCTTGCTGGGTACATGGGCAGAAGAGAATGGATGCCTGGTGATACCGGCACGCTCAGGCGAAGAAGCGCTACGTAATGTATTGCAGGACGAATTCGCGGTCATCCTGCTGGATGTCAACATGCCCGGCATGGATGGTTTTGAGACGGCAGAAGCGATCCACCAGCGGCCCCGTTCTGCCTCCATTCCGATTATTTTCATTACCGCCTTCTTGGCAGATGAACTGAATCGCCTGAAAGCCTATCAGCAAGGCGCTGTCGACTACCTGTTTACGCCCATCATCCCGCAGGTGTTGCAGGCCAAGGTATCCGTCTTTGTGTCGCTGGCAAAGAAGAACCTGGAACTGAAAGCCCAAGCCGATGCGCTGACCCAGCGCACTGCCGATCTGGAAATAACCAATTCCCGGCTGCAACGGGAAATACGCGAGAGAAAGCTCGCCGTGGAGCAAAACCGCGCCAAGGATGAGTTCCTGGCGATGCTGGGACATGAATTGCGCAATCCCTTAAGCGCGATTACCAGTGCGGCGTCGCTGATCGGTTTTCCCGGCGCCAAGGAAGAAAGCGTTAACCGTGCCAAGCTGGTGCTGGCACGGCAGGCGCAGCACCTGACCCGTATCGTGGACGACCTGCTGGACCTGGGCAGGGTCATGTCGGGGAAAATAGTCTTGAACAAAAAGCCCGTCAATATGCGGGAAATTGTGCTGTCTTGCCTGGAAAGCTTGCGCGCGAGCCGCCCCGTGGACAGCTATCAATGGCAAATTGACGAGAAAGATGCTTGGATAGAGGCAGACTTGACGCGCATAGAGCAGATCATTACCAACCTGATAGACAATGCCATCAAATACACGCCGGCCGGCGGCACCATTACGCTGGAAAGCAGCGTGGATAACGGCCAGACCAGCCTGACCATCAGCGACTCGGGCATAGGCATCAGCAAAGAGCTTTTGCCGCGCATTTTCGATATTTTCGTACAAGGTGAAAATTCCCTGGACCGCGCCAAGGGCGGGCTGGGCGTCGGCCTGGCCTTGGTCAGGCAACTGGTGGAACTGCATGGCGGCAGCATCCTGGTCAGCAGCGACGGTGAAAACCTGGGCAGCAGCTTTACCATCAGCATGCCGGGCTCCTCCATGCAGGAAACAGCGCCCCCCAGCGGCGAAGCACGAAGCCACGCGACTATGCAGAAGCTGTTGCTGATAGAAGATAACGATGACGGCCGCGACATGATGACGCGCCTGCTGCGCTCGCATGGTTTTGACGTGCTGGAGGCGGCATCAGGCCCCGAGGGCATAGCCCTGGCGCAGGCGGAAAAGCCTGGCGTTGCCATCATCGACATAGGACTACCGGGCATGGACGGTTATGAAATCGCCCGGAATATGCGTGCAGACAAGGAAACCAGAAGCATTTTCCTAATCGCCTTGACCGGCTATGGCTTGCAGGAAGACAGAAAGCTGTCAACAAAAGCCGGCTTCGACATGCATCTCGTCAAACCTCTGGATGTACAGCAATTAATGCAGGCCATCGATGCCTGCCTCAGCACTCCCCAGGCGAACTAATACCCCGTCTGGCGAAAGTCGATTTGCTATAGGCCAGATCAAACCCGGCGCGCAGCGCATTGCGCGCGCTGGTGTTGCTTGGCCTTGCCGTAATGCTGGCTAGCTTGAAGCCGGCGTTCTGCGCATCCGCTAGTCTGGCTTGCAGCAAAGCCTGCTGGATGCCGCGCCCACGATAGGCCGGCAAGGTGCTGGCAATATACAGGTGGGCCACTGCGGTATCAGCGGAATCAATCAATGCCAGGCCGGCCGATCCGGCAATCTCTCCATCCACGCGGGCAATATACAGACGGGTATCGTCGCGTGCGATGGCTACCCGCGCCAATATGTCCAGCAAGGCGCGCGGTCTGGTATGCGTCTGCAGCGAAAACCCGGCAATGCAGGCGGCCACGAAGTCCTCCGAATTCGCCGCTGTGACAGTTTCCACCTGCACGCCGGAATCCGGCGGCGATCCGTTAAGACTGTCACCCAGCACTTTGACATAGGTGTTGCTGAAAGCATTCACGACATAGCCGCGCGCGGCCAGCAGTTGTAGTGCATCGGCATGGATATAGGGGCAGATATCTATTTCCGTCGCTAGGCCCAGCCTGGCATAGGCTGCTTCCAGTGCAAGCAGATCGGTCTCAGGAATGCTGCTGCCAAGACCAAAACCGGTCACATGGTTCAGTTTGCGCCCATACGCAGTAGCGGTGAACGCAGCCACACCGCCACCGATAGCGACGGTATGCGCTCCCATTTCCGGTTGCAGCAGCGCGCAAGTCTCCACCTGCAGCTTCAAGTGCTGCGCCTCGGCGCGCTCCAGCCGGTAAGCCAGGTCTGGCGTAATGAACAATGCAGGCATAGGCGGAGGTCAAAAAGGTATTGGGAAGAAGCAGATTCTAGCGTGGAGAACATCTATTTACTACTTGAAACAAGCTCGTCATTGTCGCAGCAGTACAACTCCATTAAACTGGTAAGTATGCTCGCCCAACTATCCGATGAAACCCTGATGACGCTTTATTGCGAAGGTGATCTGCTTGCCTTCAAGGAATTGTACAGCCGTCATAGCCAGGGCCTGTATCGTTTTCTCGCATGGCGTTCGCCGCGGCGGGAATGGGTGGATGAGATCGCACAAGATAGCTGGACAGGATTGCACCACGCCCGTGAGCGCTACCGTGTCGAGGCGGGTTTTCGTACCTATCTGTACCAGATTGCGCGCAACCGCCTGATCGATCTGCTGCGCCAGCAGCAGGTCTTGCTGGCCAGCGAACTGGGTCATACGGCAAACGGCGAAGATATCTTTGAGCGGCTGGCCGACGATAGCGCGGAAGAGCTGCCGCCCGATGCGCTGCTGGAAAACAAGCAGCAGCTCGCCGGTCTGTATGCAGCAGTAAAAGCCTTGCCGGGAGAACAGAAGGAAGCACTGGTGCTGCAGCAGTTCAGCGGTATGAGTCTGGAAGAAATTGCGCAATTGACCGGCGTTTCTGTGGAAACGACCAAGAGCCGCTTGCGCTATGCAATGCGCAAATTGCGGCAAATGATGGCGCCGGCAGTCGCGCAGGAGGAACAGGCATGAGCAGTAAAGAAATCCATCACGACGACGACGCGGACTTCGAGGCTTTCCTCTTGGGGCAAGGCGATCTGGCGGCGCATCTGCAGGCCTTGCCTCAGGCAAGCCCTTCGCCGGAACTGGACCAGGCTATCTTT
Organism: Parundibacterium terreum; assembly: GCF_014636315.1. Taxonomy (GTDB): domain Bacteria; phylum Pseudomonadota; class Gammaproteobacteria; order Burkholderiales; family Burkholderiaceae_D; genus Undibacterium; species Undibacterium terreum. Next base: position 1,434,211 of record NZ_BMED01000001.1, read on the forward strand.
GCCAAGGTGGAAGCCGCCATGCAGCAAGGCATGCCTGCCCCCATGCTGGCCGCCAATGACCCTGTGATTCCCGAGCGGCAGGCCGCCAAGCCAGTTGCCGGGCGCGCACCATTTACCCGCCGCTGGAGCGCCCCATTGGCAACCGCCGCCAGCGTGGCGGTAGTAGGCTTCCTGGGCATGCAATGGCGGCATCAGCTGGAACTGGATGTACCGGTGCCCGCACCTGCAGTCCATTCGGAAGCGCCAGTGGTGACGGAACAGGTAGCCCGCCAGCAATCCACGCAAGTATCCAGACCGGAACCGACAAGCCCGCCATTGCAGGCGAAAGCCACTGTCCCTGCCGCGCAGGAATTACCGGCGCCATCGCAAGTGGTGCAGGCATCGCAGCCACCAGCGCCAGTTGCTTCAGCCGCAAGGCAAAAAACAACGCAACGGCCACAGGAGCCTGAAGTATTGCTGCCAGCGACACTTCCGCCAATTGCGGCAGCAAAGCCAGCGCCAGCGCCGGCACAGGCGGCCGCTCCAGGCTGGGCTACTGGCGGCACGAGCGACCGGGACATCTCCACAGCGGGGCAACTTGCCGATAAAGCGAACGGAACCACCAGGGTGGAAATCACAGGTAGCAGCATCAAGAGGGAAGCGGCTGCACCGGAGTCTACCGCATTGGCCAAGAAGGAAAGTGCAAGCCCTGTGCAATCCTTGCCCCCCCAGGCCTTTGCACCGGCACCGGTACCGCCCCCTGCCCCGGCTCCGGCTCCTGCAGCGGTGGCCGCCTATGCTCCCGCACCCGCAATGGCAAAGCCTGCAGCACCGGCTACCTCCCTGGCGTTGAACGAGCAGAATGAGCAGTATGCACGCCGCGCCGTAGTAGTGGATGCCAGAAAAATCGCATCACCGCAAAACGACGAGGCAACACTCTTCAACAAGAAACAAGTCAGGGAAGCGAACGAGTGGCTAGCCGTGATAGAAGAATTGCTGAAAGCGGATTTACGCCGCGATGCGACTGCGGAATGGAAAAAATTCCGCAAGGCCTATCCTGATTACCCAGTGCCAGATACCGTCAGCGAACAATTCAAAACCCCGCAAAAGTAAAAAGCCGTTCCTTGTCAGGGAACGGCTCTTGCTCAATGTCGCTTCAGCAGCATTGATTTAATTTCCTTTCGGTTTTACCTCAAACTCGCCGACAAACACGGTATCTCCCCTGTCCTTCAGGCGCAAGGTGATCATCTGATCCTTCGCATCCGGGGTGCCGAAGCCGGTAGTCAGTTTCAATTGCAAGGTCGTCGCGCCTGCCACGACCTGCTGGCGGTTGCCGTAGAAATTGGCCTGTATCTTGTATTTTCCGGCCTTGGCATTGCGCAGCGAAAACTCCTCCGGTCCATATCCTTGCGTCACGTCGGCCGACATGCGCCCACCTTGATAGGTCAGTTGATGGCCGTAGAAGCATTTTTCATTATTCGGATCGGTCACCCACAGATCCATGTCGCTGTTATCTGCATCCCAGGTCATCACCGCGCGCACGTCCAGCGGCATATTTTTCAGTAAGCGGGGATCGACGCGGCTGGTATCGAGCCTGATTTTTTGCGCGCCCGCCTTTACCACGATCGCATTCAGCTCACCTAGTGTAATGAGTTCTATGTCGCGGAAACGGCCATCCCATTTGCGGATGACGACTTCATTGAGCTGGTCTATCGCAGCCTGGTATTGCTTGTTGGCGGCATAGGCCAGGCCCAGATCGCGCCAGGACTGCGGCTCTTCTTCGGCCAGTTGGCGTACTTTGAGGAAAACCGGGATTGCAAGGTCCGGCGCATTCATTTCCAGCAAGCGGTAACCGAGGATGCGCAGCACCTGGCGGTTTTCCAAATCCATCTCTGCCAGGTTGGACAGCACGCGCAAAGCCAGGTCATGCTTTCCCTTCTCCTGCAACAGATCTGCCGCATCCAGGAAAAAGGCACTGCTATTGGCATAGCCGGGTTTTTCATCAAGGTAGATCGCATAGATATTATCCGCAGTAGCCTTCATGCGCTCAATATATGGCGCATCCGAGGTCCATTTTTTCAGCGAAATACCGATCTCGCTCTGCACTGGCACGCCTACTTCACGCCGGATACTGCTACCGGTGACCATCACCCTTTCTAGCTTCTGCGCTCTGCGTGCCTCTGTACCAGCGGCATCCTGGTTCTCTCTCGCATACGCCATGGCCGGTGCCGGCTCGGGTGCGGGTGCCGCTGCTGGATTAGGGGGAGCATACATCGCCGTCCCTCCACCGGGCAGGCTGAGGCGCGCCAGAGGCTTGCCTGTTACCTGCGGCAAATGCAGATCATCTTTCGGATACGGGGTTTCCCACCATGCCTGTTTCTGTGCAAATTGCCGCACCACGTTTTCAAGATGGATATCACGCTCTTGCTGCAATTGCTTGTTGCGTAAGGTTTTCAGCATGCCGTAGGCCTTCTGGTAGGCTGCCGGCGGAGTGATATCGTAGCGGGCATAGTCTTCCATGGTTTCCAGCACGATCAGTGAAGTCTCCCGTGTAGGGATGCCGAATTGCTGGCCCACGCGGCGGATTTCGGCCCTTTGGTTTTCGTAGTCGGCTTCCAATGCATGCAGGCGGTAATTGGCCCACAAATAGGCCGCCATGGGATCAGCCGGCGCCTTGGCGGAGACCGGTATCGTCAATTGGCGCAGCTTGCCGCCCTGCGACAGGCTGAGTTGTATTTGCGCATCCTGGTTTTGCAATATGCCGGTGATACGCAACACACCCTGGCGCGCCTCCATCGACTCCAATTGCAGTCGGCTGGCGCCGACCGCATTGGCGCTGATTACGCGGGTGCCCTCCATCAGCAGTTCCTTGGCCGCCTCGCCGGGCGCAAGCGCGGAAACCTGAATCAGCTTGCCGCCGCTGCGCTCTGCCAGTGCCGCCAGCCGGCCAGTATCTGCCGACGCCGACGAATTCAGTGCATACAGACGCTGACCCGCTGCCAGCACAGGAGCTGCCACAGCGCCATAGTTGTTCAGGCCATCGCTGAACATAAGGTATTCGCCAACATCAGACTGCGGCTGCCAGTTGTTCAGGGCGCTGGCGCCGTCATACACGGTAGCTTGCAACGCAGCGCGCAAAGCGCTCCAGTTGCCATTGCTGATCTTGAACACCTGGGTCGCTTCCGGCCGGTCGCGCAAGCGTATCAGCCGTACTTCAGCTCTGCCCACCGCCTTGAAATAGATATCCAGCTCACTCAACTCCGCATCCACTGCGCGGTTGATGCCAGAGCCCGAGCTATCCCACAACAGGCCTATCACGCCGGGCAACTTTCGTGCGGTACTCGTGTCCGGCACCGGGACCTCAGTCGCAAAATAGGTGCTGCCGTCCAGCTCCTGGATGGCAGTTTGTATGCTATCGCTGGCCGGCAAGCGTACATTCAGCGCGCCGCCGGGTGTGAACTGGGTCTTGCTGATATTGGCCTGATAGCCTTCCGCCGTACGTTCAAAACGAAGTTCACCCAGGCCGGACAAGCCGGCAGCTTGCGGCGCGGCATTTCCATCGGCATTGCTGTGCACAGCCACGCTAAGCTGGAAATCCTGCAGCCGGTAGCCGTAGCTCAGCGGCAGGCTGTATTGCAATTGCTTGTCCCGCTGGGACAGCGCCTCCATGTACTTGATCTGAACGCTGCGCGTGCCTTTGGCCGGTACCGGGAAAATGCGCAGCTTGAAGTTGTTGCCTTGCGTGTTTTCCAGCAGGCCAGGGTCCACCCGGCGGCGCTCTATCGCCTCGAATACTTGCCGGCCTTTGGCCTTTTCGACCGGCACTGCAGGCCTCAGTGCGCCTTCTATATCCAGCGAGAAGCCGGTAATCTGCTGCCCCTCCTGCAACGGGAATTGCAGGGTGCCTTCCAAAGGACGCGAATTAGGGTTGAAAAACACCATCTCCACGGTGGTCTGCGCAAGGCGGCCGCTGATGTCGGCACTCACCCGCATGCTTTGCAATACGATAGGCTGTTCGCCATTAATGGTGGTGATCAGCTTGTCCTGCTGTGGCGGCAAGCCGAGCGCGCTGGCCGGTTTCCATGCAACCATCAGTACAAGTAAAAAAAATTGTATAAAACCCAAAAAAATGCGTTGCGACATATTGTTCTCCATATCGTCGGCCCAAATGGCTTATGGACTTAAACGGAGCAAATCGCAAAAGGGGGTTAAAACAAGATGCAAAGGTTCAAAAATAATTGTGGCCCCTTCTTGCCAGCCTGCAAGGCTGCGATTGCCGCAAACTTAGTAGAAGTTACCGGTACAGCAATCGCGCGGACTCAGGTAATGCGATTGCCGCGACTGCTCTACATCTCCTTGCTTGTCAACCTGCAAGAATTAACAGTTTCTAACGATTGCCGTTGGCAGACCCTGCTATATTTATTTTAGATTGGGTAGCTATTTCTGCAATCGAAGGAACTGTCTCTATGACAAGATACATGCTGAACTTTACTCCACGAACGCTGCGCGCGCTGTCGGAACTCTCGCACGACAGTGAAAAAATCGTGGATATTTTAACAATTAATGATCCGCCTGCCCACCTCGAAGGTCGGGCGCGCCTTCCTGACAGGGTGACATCAGACCAACACACCGATACGCTGGATGTGACGATCATTCTGGAAAACGGTGTGACATCAGTGCAGATGGCTTTGCCGGACGCTTTCCGCCACCAGTAGTCTCCCAAAATTCAGCGTCGCAGAGCGCCGCATTCCTGTCACTTATCGCAGCCCACCCCAACCAGCCTTCCCCTCGCTTTGATCCGGACAAGCGGTCCAGCCAAGCAGCCCTCTATCAATGTTCTTCGAGCGATAGCCAAGCACGGCCTGCCATATACGCTGAATTAATTTAATAAAAATGCAATGACAAATATATTGGTATATATTTATCATTTCCGAGAGTAATCTTGCAAGCACACGGTGATTCGACTGAACCCCATGGTATCCGCGACCCCGTTTTGGCCTCGTCTATTGACTATGAGTATCAAGACCCGCATTACTTTGCTGGTTGTTGCTATCGTATTTTCTACCGCTTTCGCCATCACTTCCGCTTCGCAGTACGTGTTGAAGGAAGGGATGAAAGAAACCATCAATGCAGAGCAATTTGCGCGGCTCAGCAATATTGCAAACGCGATCGATCAGAAATTTCACAGCCGCCAGATTTTGCTGGAAACATTCGCCCAGGCCATCCCGGCAGAAAAGCTGCGCCATCCGGAGCAATTGCAGGCTTACCTTGCTAGCTTCACGACGCTGAAGGATGCGTTCGACAACGTTGCGCTACTTGATCTGAATGGCTTACTTGTCGCCAACTACAATCGGCAAACCCCTGTGGGCAAAATCAATCTGGCCGACCGCAGTTATTTTATCGATGCGATAAAAAACGATGCCGCAACCATCTCCCAGCCTTTAGCGAACCGCATCAACGGCAAACCGCAGGTAGTAATGAGTCAGCCGGTACATGATAAAAGCGGAGCAATTGCTTACGTACTTACCGGTGCCATCGATTTGCATGAACCCAATTTCCTGGGCGAATTTGCCAACCTGAAGTTCGGCAAGAGCGGTTATATGTTTATCCTCAACACCGATGGCATCGTCGTGGATCATCCGAGAAAAGACCGCATTCTGAAGGCCAGCAATGCCGACGGGTTCTCGACGACGGCAGCAGAAAAAGCGCTCAAAGGCTTTGAAGGCAGCACTGAGGCCCTGAACCGTTACGGTGTATATGGCCTGTACTCGTTCAAGCGGCTGCAGAGCACTAACTGGATACTGGGGGCAATTTTCCCCGCCAGCGAAGCTTTTGCGCCGATTGAGCTGATGCAGCGCAAGGCACTGGGAGCTGCATTGATATTGTCTGTGTGCGCCGGCATGCTGGTGTGGTGGGCATCCTGGAGGCAGCTTGAACCTTTGCTGCGCCTGGCAAGGCATATGAAAATTGTACGCGAAAAGAAAACCTATCTGCCGCTGGGCGGCAGCTTTCATGACGATGAAATAGGCAGCCTCGCCATTGCCTTCGACGCCCTGATGCGCGACAGGGAGAACGCGATCGCAGAAGCGACGGCCGGCGCCCAGCATATGAACAGTATCCTGGCCCATGCGGGAGATGCTTTCATCAGTAGCGATGCGCAGGGCCGAGTGACGGAATGGAATCGCCAGGCAGAAGAAACTTTTGGATGGACGCGGGAAGAAGTGCTGGGAAAAATGCTCAGCGATCTGATAGTACCGTTAAGAATGCGCGAAGCCCACGACCGGGGACTGGCACAGTTTGTCAAAACGGGGCAAGGCGCCATTCTGAACAAGCGCATCGTCGTCAGCGCAATGCGCAAGGATGGCAAGGAAATCCCCATAGAGCTGACGATTGCCGGAATCAAGCAGGGGGAACAATACACTTCCAATGCCTTCATCCGCGACATCAGCGACAGGCAGCTCAGCGAAAGAAAGCTGGCCGACAGCGAAAAACGCCTGCGCATGATCACCGACAACCTGCCGGCGCTGATTTCCTATGTTGACAATGATCTGGTCTACCAGTTTGCCAACGGCTATTACCGCACCAGTTTCGGCTTCGACCCGGAAAAAATGATAGGCCGCCCTGTGCTGGATGTGTACGGTGCCGACAACTTTGCCAAAATTGCGGAACAGTGCGCGCTGGCTTTGCAGGGACGGCGTGTCCATGTTGAGCGTAGCCAATTTGCCAATGGCAAGACCAAGCACCTGGCGGTTGACTACAATCCCGATTTTGCTGAGGACGGCAGCGTCATCGGCCTGTATGTGATGGGACTGGACATTACCGACCGCAAGGAGGCGGAACTGCGCCAGGCGGAATCGGAAGAGCGGCTGCGCACATTGGCAGACAACCTGCCGGCACAAATTGCCATTATCGATACCCGGCAACGCTATGTATTTGTGAACCGCCATCTCGCCAGGGTAACCGGGCTCACTCCCGAGCAGATGGTAGGCATGAGCATGCTGGAAGGACGCGGCGCTGAAATCAACGCTTTTGTGCAGCCTTTCGTTGCCCGGGTGCTCGCAGGAGAAAAAGTCCGGTTTCAAGGTGAGGTCAGCAAGGACGGCAAAATCTCGCACTATGAATCGACCTTTGTTCCAGCTCAAAACAATGCGGGCACAGTCATCGGTTTTTATGCAATGACATTTGACATTAGCCATCGCAAGAGAATCGAGACAATGAAGGATGAATTCATCTCCACCGTCAGCCATGAACTACGCACGCCGCTCACCTCCATCAATGGCGCATTGGGCCTGCTGACAGCCGGGGTAATGGGAGATTTGCCGCCAAAAGCCAGGGATTTGCTGCTGGTCGGCCAGCGCAACGTGGAACGGCTGGTGCGCATGATTACCGACATGCTGGATATAGAAAAAATTGAAACGGGCCGCATGACTTTTGATATCGCCACATGTGATGTCGCATCTATCATTTTACAGGCGATAGAATCCAGCAAATCCTATGCGGTGCAATACGGTGTCACCATGCACCTGGTCACGGAGCTAGGAAACGCGTTCGCCAGGCTGGACCATGACAGGTTCTTGCAGGTGCTGATTAATCTGCTATCGAATGCGATCAAATTCTCAGAATCTGACGGCACGGTTGAAGTGGCGCTGACGCTGGAAGAGAATTTTATAAGGGTCGCTGTCACCGATCATGGCTGCGGCATACCGCAGCAATTTTACGACAGTATTTTCCAAAAATTTTCCCAGGCAGACAGCACCAATAAACGCAAGAAAGGCGGCTCGGGCTTGGGCCTGAGTATTTGCAAGCCTATTATTGAAAAAATGGGCGGACAGATAGGATTCACTTCGGTGCTTGGAAAAGGCAGCACCTTCTTCGTGCAAATCCCGGCGCTGGTGCTAGAAAACGCCTAGCCTTCTCGGCTAAGGAAAAAACAAAATCCTGAAGCAACACATCAGCGATGCGGGTGCACGTGCGTATGCCCGGCGTGGATGTATTTGTCTTTCTTCATATCCACCGACACGATATGCACATTGCCGTGCCGGACACCGGTTTGCGAGATGATGCTGTCGGCGCAAGCGCGCACGTCGTCTATCCTGCCCTTTAGCACCACCGTTTCCAGGCAGTTGTCGTGATCCAGATGCACATGCTGCGAGGCTACGGCAATATCATGGTGGTCGTGCTGCATTTGCGTCAGGCGGTTGGATAACTGGCGCTCATGGTGATCGTACACATAGCTGACGGTGGCAACGCACCATTTGGCCTTGCCGGTGGCCACCTCGGATGCTCCCAGCTCCTTGCGCACCAGGTCGCGAAAAGCTTCGGAGCGGTTCAGATAGCCTTTGCCTTCTACCAGTTGATCAAATGCATCTGCCAGGTCGTCATCGACCGAAATGGTTAAACGCCGCATGGTGCACCTTATGGTTAAAAATTGTGGGTAAGCGTCAATCTTAAAGCGCGCGGTTCCACCGGATGGAAATGAATGTCGTTAGCGCCATCCGCAGTCTCCCCGCGCAAGCGCGACTGATAATAGTAGTCGATGTCGCTGGCCTGCTTATTGAACAGATTGAAGGCATCCAGCGTCAGCCTGGTCCTGGGTGCAATCTTGTAGCCTATGCGCGCGTAGGCCAGCGTGGTGGACGCAGAACGCACGCTGCCGTCTTCTATCAGCGGCCGAGGCCCGAAATAGCGCAACTGAACACCGCCATACCAGCGGCCTATATCGGTGACAGTGACGCCGAAAGAGGCCACCTTGTCCAGGGAACCGGGAATATAGGCGCCGACAGGATCATATTGCGTGTAGCGCGCGCGGGATATCGCCAGATCCAGGTCAAACAGCAGCCAGGGGGCGGCAATGTAATGGTTATTCCATTCTATGCCGGTGCGACGGCTGGCGCGGCTGGGCTCGGTTTCGCCCGCATCGCCGACAAACAATAGTTCCGAATCTATATCCAGCCGCCACAGCGCCAGCGAAGACTGCAGGCCGGGAATGATCTCGGTGCGCACACCGAGCTCTCCACCGCGGGTCTTGACCAGTGGAGTAACCGGGTTGGAAGCACCGCCATCCGGCAGCCTGGTCTGGGTCGTGCCGCGCGCATCATTGCTGTGGAAACCGGTGCCGTAGTTGATAAAGTATTCGGTCTTGTCCCAGGGGCCGAAAATCAGCGATAGCTTGGGTGAAACGATATGGTCGCTTACTTTACCTGAATCGCCTGCTACGCTGCTATTGACGTCAAAGCGATAGGCGTCATAGCGGACACCGGCAACGGTACGCAATTTTGGCAGCCACTGGATGATGTTTTCTGCGTACAGCCCGGCACTACTTTCCTTGACCTCATCCTGGCGTATCGTGGAAATTCGCTGCTGGGCCAATGTGTTGTAGATACCTACCGGCGAGAGTTTGTCGTAGCGGACCTGCAGGCCTATCCGGTTTTGCATTTCCAGACCGGCCAGTTGCTTATCCCAGGCCTGGCTCATATTGAAGCCCAGCATGCGGCGGTACTCGCTCTGGTTAAACTGGTCGCCATTAACCGGATCATTCAGGTAATAGGTAAAATTGCTGAACAGTTCCAGCGCAGACTGCACTGCGTACGCATCAAATTCAAATTGCCCGAGCTGATTGCGCTTATGCAAGGCGTACGACAGGCTATAACGCGAACTGCGGCCGCCGTCAGTAGGATCAATCGCGCCGTAGCGGTCTATCAATCCCGATTGCACCGCGCGCAGCGGAATCTGGTCGCTGGAGTTCCAGTTATTCGTGTAGGCCATTGCCGTAATGTCAAAGCCGTCTTCATGATTGCCCTGGCTATAACGCAGCAGACCACTGTATTTGCGCACGCCTTCCGGATTATCCCACGGGCCGTTATTACGGTTCAGTTCCAGCCCATATAACAGCGTGCCGTTGACCGCAGCCAGCGAATTGGCCAGCACTGCGCGCTGATACCCGTAGCTGCCCAGGGACAGGCTGGCAATGCCTTGCGGCAGGCTATCGACCAGCCGTATATGCGCAGCTCCCGCCGATGCGAAATCTCCCTCGTCGGCAAAATAAGTGCCCTTCTTGTAGTCGATGCGCTGCACCAGTTCCGGCAGCAGGAAATTAAGGTCGGAATAACCTTGTCCATGTGCGTGGCTGCGCATATTCACCGGCATGCCATCCACATAGGTCGCAAAGTCGGTGCCGTGATCCAGATTGGTGCCGCGCAAGAAATATTGATTGGCCTTGCCGTCGCCGCTGTGCTGGGTGACAATCATGCCGGGCACGAATTCCAGCAATTCGCCGGTGCGCAAGGCTGGCCGGTTGACTATCAGATTGGACGTGACAGATCCCTGGCTGGCCGCGTCCGATGTACCTACGGAATTATTGTAGTTGCCGACTATCGTTACGGTCTCCACAGGAGCCTCCTCCGCCCAGCCCGCCTGCACGCAGCAGATCATCACAGCCGCGGCAATTGCAATGGAAAGTTTCTTCCAGCTCGACCGCATAGTTTCCCCGAATTAATATTTTATTTAGCATGTATGAAGAATATTTAAATTTTCATACTCGCAACCGCATTAGCAAGAAACAGACCTGCCGCTCTAGAGCGTGCGGCACGAAACCCCGTATGAGGCTTTCTACTTAACTCATACGCAAAGGACGGCAGTTCAGATTCAACATGGAATGATTTTTTTGCGCCAGGCGCTTGGATCCCAGGATGCGGGAAATAAAATCCCCGGCAATGCCATGGCGGTATCGCACTGTATTGCAGAGGAAGGTACTCCAGAATTGTTTCCTTCTGAAATACCTGCCTGCAAATTCAGGATAAAGGGCGTTCTTGCGAAATGGCCGCCGCCCGTCGAGGTAAGGCGACCACGCCTGCATACTCGGCAAGCGCATAATGAGCTAGCTGGACTTAGCTGGGCTTGGCTGAGGCTGGCTGGGAGTCGTTGGGAAAAAGCACAGAAAACACCGTGCCCTTGCCGTCGGCGCCGGCCGCCAGCTTGATTTCTGCGCCATGGTCCTTGGCGATATCTCGCACGATGGAAAGACCAAGGCCACTGCCCGTGGTCTTGTCGCTGATGCGGTAAAACCGGTTGAAGATCAGTTCCTGCTCGGACGCGGCGATGCCGGGGCCGGAGTCCTCCACGATCAGCGTCACCCGCCCGCCCTCTTGCCGGCAACTGACTGTCACGCTGGCTTGTGGTGGCGAATAGCGGATCGCATTGTCGATCAGATTGTCTATCATATCGCGCAGCAGGAAACGGTTGCCGGTGACCTCGCTGGTGTGCAGGTCGAAGCCCAGGTCGATATTCTTTTTGTCGGCCTCTTCAATGAAATGCTGCACCGATTCTTCCACCAGCTTGTTCAGTTCCACCTGCTCCAGATGGGTTTGTTCAAACTGGCTGGATTCAGCTCGCGCCAGCGACAGGAACTGGTTGGTCTGCCGTATCAGCCTCTCTGTGGACGACATCATCAGCTGAATGGAATGACTGGTTTCTGCCTCTGTAGCATAGCGCTGCTGCAACCACTCTATCTGCATCTTCAGACCGGCCAGCGGTGTACGCAACTGATGCGCAATATCGGCGACGAAGTCCCTTTGCGCAGCGGCACCAACCTGTACCCGCCCGAGCAGATCATTCAGCGCATTGACAACGGGGCGCAATTCCAGTGCCAGGAAATCAGGCGCAATCAAAGACAGGTCGTTGTAATTGCGGGAATCCAGCGCCGCCTGCATTTTTTTAAGAGGATGCAAGCCGCGGGAAACCGCCAGCCAGACTATCGCCATGGACATCAGTGCGAGCAAGCCTTCCAGCACCAGCAGCGCAGCGACAATTTCAGAACGTATCTGGTGCCGCCGCCTCAGCGTTTCTGCAACGCCTATCGACACAGGTTCCGAACCTATCATCGTCTTCAGCGTGATCACACGTATACCGCCGCTGCGCATCATGCCGTCATACGCGGTCGGGTAATCCAGCTTGTCGCTGGTTTTCAGCGAAGGGAAATCGCCATCGCCTGCGATGGTTTTTCCGGTGTTGTCACGTACGACAAAATAGATGGGGTCAAAATGGCCCACACGCAATACCTGCTCGGCCTGCGGCGGCAGATCTATCATGACCTGCCCATTGGTTTGTTTCAATCGCGGCACTACCGCCCAGGCGGTATCGGTCAGGCCTTCATCAAACGCATTATTCGCCGGCTCCCAGGCCATGCGGTAGATCAGCACTGCGGCGATCACATTGATGATCAGGAGCGGCAGGATCAGCCATTTCAGCAGGCTGAGGCGTATGCTGGTCGTCATGGGTATGCTCATGTATGCACCCTCCCCCTCATTCGCCGGTCTTTTCCAGCATGTAACCGAAGCCGCGTATCGTGCGTATGGTAATACCGGCGTCGGCAATCTTGATGCGTATGCGCGAGACGTAGACCTCTACCGCGTTCAGCGTAATATCCTCGCCCCAAGGCAGGATGGCATCAATGATCTGCTGCTTGGAAACCACACGAGAAACCTGCTGCATCAGGTATTCCAGCACCGCCCATTCACGCACTGACAGCTCTATAGGCTGGTCGTTGACCCTGGCGCGCTTGGAAGTCTGGTCCAGCGACAGGCCGGCCAGTTGCAGCTTGACGGTTTCCGGTGCACTGCGGCGCACCAGCGCCTTGATGCGCGCCACCAGCTCAGGCGTGGCAAAAGGCTTCACCAGATAATCGTCCGCACCCAGTTCCAGCCCATGCACGCGGTCCTGAATGGAGTCGCGCGCGGTGAGCAGCAAGACGGGCAACTGGCTGCCCTGGCTGCGCAAGCGCCGTATCACTTCAAAGCCGTCTATTCCGGGCAGGCCTATATCCAGCACCATCACCGAAATTTCAGAGCGCTGCAGCGCCGACAAGGCATCGCTGCCGTTATTGACGACATCGACCACCATGCCTTGTGCTTTCAAATTTCGCGTGACGCCATCCGCAATGATGGAATCATCTTCTACCAGGAGGACATGCATAGGAAATCCATATTTTTCGTGTGAGACATGATCTGAGGCGCACGGCGACATGACCGAATGATGACATTTTACCTCTTTGATACGGGGCAACAGGGCTATTTATCATCTGAAAACTTTTGCCACCTTCTTTCACCTTCTTTCACCCCTTGTCAGGGTTTTGTCAGCGTCCCGTCATGTTGACGACAGATAGGCTTGCTATTCTCAGCCAAAATTTTGAAACCACGCACCCGCATTGATAGCACGGGCTGCAGGACACCGAGGTTGAGATGAAGAAAAATACACTATACCGTCATGGTATTGCACTGATGTTGGCAGGAACCGCAGCCGCCGGCCTGCTCTCGGGCTGCGAAAAAAAAAATGAAAAAACTGCAGCAGATGCAGGGCAAGAGGCATCGGCCGCTCCTTTGCTCAGGGATGGAGCAAGCATACGCCTGCCGTCCGCGTCGCCGCTGCGCAAAGCCATTTCCGTTGCGATTGTCACTGAGCAAACCATAGAGCGCTCCATCAGCGTGCCGGGCGCCATTGAGGCCGATGCAGCACGGCTGATCAAGGTAGTACCGCCGGTGTCCGGGCGCATCGTACAACTGAACAAGCGGCTGGGCGATAGCGTGAAGGCAGGTGATGCGCTGTTTTCGCTGGACTCTGCCGATCTGGCCAGCGCCTACAGCGACGCCGGCAAAGCGAGCGCAACGCTGAACCTGGCCCGGCGCAATCTGCAAAGGCAAAAGGACCTGGTCGATGCGGATATCGCAGCGCGCAAGGACCTTGAACAAGCCGAGAGCGACTATACGCAAGCAGTCAGCGAAGCCGACCGGGCCAAGGCCAGGCTATCGCAACTAGGCGCCTCTCTAGGCCCTGGCTCCGGCCATCTGTACCAGCTGCGTTCGCCTATCTCGGGCAAGGTAATCGAACTCACAGGTTCCCAGGGCGGCTTCTGGAACGATACCAATGCACCGGTCATGACGGTGGCCGACCTGTCCACCGTGTGGATGGCCGCCAGCATACAGGAAAAGGATTTGCCGCTGGTATTCATTGGCCAGTCGGCAAAAATATCGGTGAACGCCTTTGAAGGCGAAAGCATAGAAGGCAAGGTACGCTATATCGGCGACGTGCTGGACCCGGATACGCGCACGGTCAAGGTGCGCATCGCTATCGATAATCAATCCGGCCGCTTTAAGCCCGGCATGTTTGCCAAGGTCGTATTTAGCGGCCAGCCCCACCCTGCCCCCGCAGTACCTGCTGCCGCACTGGTGCAGAACGGTTTCAATACCCGTGTATTCGTGGAAAAGTCGCCATGGGTATTTGAGCCGCGCATCGTCAAGACCGGTGCGCAAATGGGCAACAACATAGAAATATTGTCAGGACTAAAAGCAGGCGAAAAAATCGTTGCGAAAGACGGAGTGCTTCTCAATGATTGAAAATATCGTCAAGGTCAGCTTTGCACGCCGCGGCATAGTCTGGCTGGTCTTTGTGCTGGTGGCACTGTACGGCGTATATAGCTGGAAGCAATTGCCGCTGGAAGCCTATCCGGATATTGCAGATACTACCTCGCAGGTAGTCACGCAAGTGCCCGGCCTGGCTGCGGAAGAAGTGGAAAAGCAGATCACGATCCCGCTGGAACGAGAGATCATGGGTACGCCGGGCATGCATGTGATGCGCTCCAAGAGCACCTTCGGCCTGTCGCTGATCACCGTGGTATTCCAGGATGGCGTGGAAGACTACTGGTCGCGCCAGCGCCTGCAGGAACGCATAGGTGCGGTCACCCTGCCCTACGGTGCGCAACCGGGGCTGGACCCGCTGACCTCGCCGATAGGAGAGATCTACCGCTACACGCTGGAATCCAAGAGCCGCGACCTGCGCGAACTGTCCGAACTGCAGTTCTGGAAAGTGATCCCGCGTCTGAAGCAGGTTGCCGGCGTGGCCGATGTGACCAATTTCGGCGGCATCACGACCCAGTTCCTGCTGGAGTTCGATCCGGAAAAGCTGGGTAAATACAATCTGACGCTGGCCCAGGTGACACAGGCAGTCAATGCCAATAACGCCAGCGCGGGCGGCAGCGTGATGACACGTGGGCAGCAAGGTTTTGTGGTGCGCGGCGTGGGCCTGATCACCGGACTGGAAGACCTGGGCAATATCGTCGTCTCGCAAAAGAACGGCGTTCCGGTATTGATCAAGGATCTGGGCAATGTGCGCCTGGGGAACCAGGAGCGCAGCGGCATCCTGGGCAAGAACAATAATCCCGATGCCGTGGAAGGCATCACGCTGCTGCTGAAAGGGCAAAATCCGTCGCAAGTATTGGAAGGCGTGCATGAAGCGGTGCGTGACCTGAACGACAATATCCTGCCCAAGGATGTGAAGGTTGTTCCGTATCTTGACCGCACCATGCTGGTGGAAGCCACGCTGCACACGGTGGGCAAGACACTGATGGAAGGCATGTTCCTGGTGACCGTGATCCTGCTGCTGTTCCTGGGCAGCCCGCGTGCCGCGCTGATCGTTGCTGTGACGATTCCCATGTCGCTGCTGACGGCCTTTATCTTCATGCATCATTTCAAGATACCGGCCAACTTGCTTTCGTTGGGCTCCATCGATTTCGGTATCGTCGTGGACGGCGCCATCGTCGTGATGGAGCAGATACTCAGGAAGTTTGAAGAAAACGGCGGCAAGCCGCTGACACCGCAGGATGTGATACGCGCCGCACTGCAGGTCAGCAAACCCATCTTCTTCGGCATGGTCATCATCATCACTGCCTACCTGCCGCTGTTCATGTTCCAGCGCATTGAGTACAAACTGTTCTCGCCTATGGCGTTTGCGATAGGCTTTGCGTTGCTGGGGGCGATGGTGGTGTCGCTGGTACTGATACCGGGCCTGGCTTACCAGGCCTATAAAAAGCCGCGGAAGATTTTCCATAATCCTGCGCTGCAAAAGCTGGCTGCGTTCTACGATCCGGTGCTGTCAAAGGCCATCAACTCTTCGCGCCTGACCATCTGCGCCTTCATATTTGCCGTGGCGGCAGTGATCGCGATGGGAGCGACTATCGGCAGGGACTTCCTGCCCACGCTGGATGAAGGCTCGATCTGGCTGCAGGTAACCCTGCCGCCCGGCGTGTCGCTGGACAAGGCTGCCGGCATGTCGAATGAGCTGCGGCAGGCGACGATGGAATTTCCTGAAGTTGCCGCAATCGTGACCCAATTGGGTCGCAATGATGAAGGCACCGACCCGTGGACGCCTTCGCATATCGAGGTCAGTGTCACGCTGCATCCGTATGACAGCTGGAAATCGGGCTGGAGCAAGCAGGAGCTGATAGAAAAGATGGGCCAGCGCTTCGCGCAATTGCCCGGCATCCATGTCGGTTTTACGCAACCGATGATAGACGGCGTCCTGGACAAGCTGGCCGGTGCGCATAGCGATCTGGTGGCCAAGATCTATGGCAACGATTTCAAGGAGTCGCGCCGCATTGCCAGTGAAGTACAGCAGGCACTCAGCACCGTGCCCGGCGCTGAAAACGTGATCATCGAGCAGGAACCGCCGCTACCGCAGGTGCGCATAGAAGTGGACCGCAATGCGGCTGCGCGTTATGGCATCAACGTTGCCGATATTGCGGACCTGATCGGTACCGGCATAGGCGGTAAGCCGGTCGGCCAATTGTTCATCGACGAGCGCCACTACGATATCGGCGTGCGCTTTGCCAGCGAAGCACGCAGCGATCCCGAGGCCATCGGCAATCTGACGCTGACCACGCCCACCGGAGCCCGCATCCCGCTGGCGCAAGTCGCCTCCATCCGGCTGGACGATGGAGAAAGTACGATCACACGCGAAATGGGCAAGCGCCACCTGACAGTCGGGCTGGGCCTGAAGGGGCGCGACCTGGCCTCGTTCCTGGATGACGCAAAGAACCAGGTGGAATCGAAGGTCAAATACGATCACTCCAAATTCCAGATCACCTGGGGCGGCCAGTTTGAGAACCAGCAGCGCGCGCAAGCCAGGCTAGCGGTGATCTTGCCGGTAGTGGTGGCGCTGATGTTTGTACTGCTGTTTGGCCAATTCCGCAATCTGAGGCAGCCGGCGATGATATTGATGGCCGTGCCCCTGGGTGCTCTCGGCGGCTTGCTGGCGCTGCATTTGCGCGGCATGACGCTGAACGTATCCAGTGCGGTCGGCTTTATTGCTCTGTTCGGCGTGGCGGTGATGGACGGCATACTGATGGTATCCAACCTGAACCGCTTGCGTGCGGAAGAAAGCCTGCCCCTGAAAGACGCAGTCATCAAAGGCGCCCGCGAGCGCTTTCGCCCGGTACTGATGACAGCTTCGGTCGCTGCGCTGGGCCTGTTGCCTGCCGCGATTGCCCACGGCCTGGGCAGCGATGTGCAGCGCCCGCTGGCGACGGTGGTGGTAGGTGGCCTGCTGACCGCTACCGGGCTGACCCTGGTGTGGCTGCCGGCCCTGTATTACCTGATTGAACGCTGGATAGAAAAAAATACGGAAATCAAAAACCGCAAGCTCGCCATCGATAGCGGCAATGCTGAAACGGCGTCTGGCCCGGTTTAGGAAATGATCATGACTAGCTTTACTTACAAAAAACACTACCTGGCTTCTGTACTGCTATGCGCAGCGATGCAACCTGCATTCTCTCAGGAACCGGCGGCCGCAACGACCGGTTTCCAGCGCTACCTGGCCGCGGTGGAACAAAACAATCTTGACCTGCAAGCGCAGCGCGAGACCGTGGCCAGCGCACAGGCGGGCGTCTCTATCGCGGGTGTGCGGCCAGATCCGCAACTGACTGCCGGAATAGACTCCAAGGAGCTGTACGGACCGAACAAGAAAAATGCGGCAACCACGACCATTGCCGGCATCGCGTTCACGATAGAGACAGCAAGCAAACGGGACGCACGTATTCGCGCAGCGGAAAGCAATGTGCGCTTGTCGGATGCGACCGTAGGAGCCTTCAGGCGCCAGCTATTTGCCGACTCGGCAACTGCCTTTATTGAAGCCTGCCGTTCTTCGGCGGCGCTGAAGCGGCGCGAGTCCAGCCTGGACGCGATGCGCGGCATCGTGCGTGCCAACGAACTGCGCTTCAAGGCCGGTGATATCGGCAAGCTGGAACTGGTGCAGTCCAGGGTGGAGGCTGACCGTTTCGGCACCGATGTGGTCAGTGCACGCGCGGATACCTCCAGCGCGGAAATGAGCCTGTCGGTATTTCTGGGAAGGCCCTACCAGGAAGTGCTGGGAGACAAGGTCGATTGCGCTTTCAATGACAAACGTAGCCAGCAAGATACAGCGGATAACGTGGACGAGTTGATACGCAAGGCACTGGACAAGCGTGAGGACGTGCAACTGGCGCAATCCGCCATCGACAACGCCAGGGATAATATCGGTCTGGCCAAGGCGAATCGCTGGATAGACCCGGTGGTCAATGTCGGCGTCAAGAATACACCCAGGATTTATCCCATCCAGGATGCCAGCGGCGCCGTGACGAATAGCCCGGCAGAACATTCGAATACACTGGGCCTGACGGTTACCATCCCTATTCCGCTGTCGCGCCTGCAGAGCGGCGAGCTGGTGCAGGCACAGTCTGCATTGACGCAGGCGCAATTGCAGATGCGCTCGGTCATGCTGAAAGCGGAAACCGATGTACGCAGCAGCTTCATGCAATATCAGGCGGCAGCGCAGAATATGCAAAGCTACCGCGAACATGTACTGGACGACGCAGAACGTCTGCTGGAAGGCGTGCGCCTGAGCTATCGCAAAGGCTCGGCGTCGCTACTCGATCTGCTGAATGCCCAGCGCACTGCGGATGACATCTACATGAGCTACCTGCAAGCTCAGGCCAACCTGGCAAACGCCAAGGTCAAACTGCTGCAGAGCGCAGGAAAGCGGCCGGAAATCTAAGTTCGGCTATCACCACCAGCATGGCGGAGCATCCGCGTGCAAAGCAAGAGGGCAAGCCAAGCGCTTGCCCTTATTCATTCAGCACTGCCTCATACATTACTCATCATCCGGGTTGCGCCTATCCACCCGCTTGCACGTCAATCTATACGCGAATAAATTAATTTGAATTTTAATTCATTCATGCATTGACATGATTATTCATTCACGTATAATTCTTTCCATCGGCAGCAGGAGCAGAACTGCAGATCAGCAAATGACTTATCTGAAAAAGCAGCCGCTATCGCCGCACTCCCACATTAGACCTGCGTCATATTTGAACTATAAGGCTCATTGGTGGGGACGATAGCCGGGCTGTATGCCCTGCCATTTTTATTACGGTGCAGCCGGATTTTTAGGCTGTGCCATGCAGGATCACATCGGTTCCCAGGCGTCTATAGCGCTGCGATAAAGAAGTGCCCAGCTTATCCACGGTGTGCTGGCAGCAGGAGAGCGACGGCCGAGCGCTATACGGCTCCATGGGGGACATGGTGAAAGCCCCGCACGACCCTATCTCCATCTATTTGAAAGAAACCATCAATTTTATGATCATTTCCAAACAAAGAATCATCAATGAATATCTGCAGTTGTCTTCCCAGCAGTCTGCAGACAGCCATGCGTTGCAAGCGGTGGCAAAACTGCTCGGCATTGCAGAGCATCTGGTGGCCGAGACTATCGATGAGGCGTTTTCTGGAATGGCTGCCTAGGGGATGCTAAGGTTTAATTTGGGAAATGCGCTCAGGCAGAGCGCACATCCTGGCTGTCCGGTTGCTCATCTATTTGTGCATCCATTTGCTCATCGATTTGATCGTCCTTTATGCGGCCATCGCGTATCTCCAGCACCTCGTCGCCAAACAGGCGTACATCTTCGCTGTCATGCGTAATCATGATCAGCGGGATTTTCAGGCGCGAGCGTAGCTCCATTAATTCATGCCGCATCCGGTTGCGCAGGCCGCTATCCAGTGCGGCAAAGGGCTCATCCAGCAGCAGCGCGCGCGGATCGCTGGCCAGCGCCCTGGCCAGCGCAGTGCGCTGCTGCTGCCCGCCGGATAACTGATGCGGATATTGTCCGGCCACGGCTTCCAGCTCAAACATTTTCAGCCAGTGCGCGACGCGTTCATCCTGCTGATGACGGCCGGGGTTGCGCCAGCCGCCATGCAGGC
This sequence comes from Parundibacterium terreum, assembly GCF_014636315.1. GTDB lineage: Bacteria > Pseudomonadota > Gammaproteobacteria > Burkholderiales > Burkholderiaceae_D > Undibacterium > Undibacterium terreum. Next base: position 1,454,244 of record NZ_BMED01000001.1, read on the forward strand.
CGAAGCCGACATTCTGTTGCACGTTCAGGTGCGGGAACAAGGCATAGTTCTGGAACAGGAAGCCGACCTTCCTCGCCTGCGGTGCCAGATTGAGCTTGCGGCTGCTGTCATACAGCGTAGCTCCGCTTAATTCTATCCTGCCGCTATCCGGCGTCAGCAGCCCGGCAATCGCCTGCAAAGTCAGGCTTTTACCGGCGCCCGAAGGACCGAAAATCACCAGGCTATCGCTGCTGGACGCAAAGTGAACGTCCAGCATGAATTCGCGCTTGTCACTCTTCAGCGTCTTGCGGATATCGACCTTGATGTGTTCAGTTGTCATCGTGATGCTACCTGTCCGGGTGCCAGCCGTCCTGCCGCCAGCAATACCGCCATACAAGTAATGGAGGTGATCACCACCAGCGTCAGCGCCGCATCATCCTGCCCTGCCTGCACAGCTTCATACACGGAGATGGACAGGGTCTGGGTCTTGCCGGGTATGCTGCCGGCCACCATCAGCGTGGCGCCGAACTCGCCCATGGAACGGGCAAAGGCCAGCAAGGCACCGGACAATACGCCGCGCCAGGCCAGCGGCAGTGTCACGCGGAAAAAAATCGCTGTTTCAGAAACGCCGAGTATGCGGCCGGCTTTTTCCAGTTGCGGATCAACCACTTCAAAAGCTGCCCGCGCTGCCTTGAATACCAGCGGAAAAGCTACCACCGCCGAAGCGATCACCGCGCCCTGCCAGGTAAAAATCAGGTTGATGCCGAACTGGCTTTGCAGCCAGGCACCCAGCGGCCCCCTGCGGCCCAGCAGCACCAGCAGATAATAGCCGAGCACCGTAGGCGGCATCACCATCGGCAAGGTCAATACTGCATCCAGAATATCCCGGCCGGGAAACCTGGTGCGAGCCAGCAGGTAGCCCGTAGCGGTGCCGGTCACCAGGCAGATGCCGGTGGCCCATAGTGCGACAGTCAGCGACAGCGATAGCGCCGTCCAGGTTGAACCCATGTTAATTCTTCAATGCCAAAAACAGACAGGGTATCAGGGTTTGGTAAATCCGTATTTGGCGAAGATGGCCTGAGCTTCAGGCGTCAGAGTAAATTCGACGAACTGCGCCGCCTCTGCAGCATTGGCGGCAGCGCTGGTTGCGGCGATAGGATAGGTGATCGGCTTTTGCGTAGGCACGGTCAGCGCCACTTTTACCTTGTCGCGCTGTATCGCCGCGTCGGTGCCATACACAAAGCCGGCATCGACTTCACCGCGCGCCACGTAGTCCAGGCTTTGGCGTACGTTCTGCGCCAGTATCATCTTGCCTTCCAGCGCAGGCCAGACGGTTGCTGCCTCCAGCACTTCCTTGGTATAGCGCCCTACCGGCACGCTGGCTGGATTGCCGATGGCTATGCGCTTGAAGTTGGCCTGCTTCAGATCAGCCACTGCCTTGACCGTCGCCGAGCTATCGCTGGGCACAATCACGACCAGGCTATTGCCGACAAAATTCTTGCGAGAGGCCGTGGTGATCAGCTTTTGCGCCTCAGCCTTGTTCATGGTGCCTTGGTCTGCAGACGCAAAAACATCTACCGGTGCGCCTTTGGCGATTTGCTGCAGGAGGGTATCGGACGAGGCAAAATTGAACTGCACTTTAACCGCAGGATGTTTGGCCTGGAACACCGCGCCCACTTCCTTGAAGGCATCTGTCAGGCTGGCTGCGCCGGAAACAGTCAGGTCGCCGGCCTGCGCTTGCGCCATCGCAACAAACAGCATGGTGATGAAAGTTGCCAGCGCGAAGCCTGTTTTTTTGAAGGTCATGGTAAGTATCCTGGATAGCCGTGAATGAGAAATATATAAGCGCAATATATCTAAAAATATAGCGATTTGCAATCAGGCGCTCCGGCAAGGGGCCAGGACAAACCCGATTCAGGCACCTAAGCTAAACTGCGGTAAACTGCTGGCGACACCCATCAAGAAAAGATTTTCGCAATGACCGACCTCCCCAAGCTGGATTTTTCCGCGCTGGCCGCACTGGCTGGAAAACCTGAGCATACGAACAGCGACTGTGCATGCAGCAAGCTGGACCTACAAAGCTGGATCAGCGTGCCGCTCTCGCTGGATGAAGAAAACCTGCAGGACGTGGGTACCTTGTTTGAAGACCCTTACGCCGAACCCACCTTTACCGAATACCACCCCGCCGGCACGCATTACGATTCGCCGGATGCGCCGATTGCACCTCTGTATTATCCGTATAACCGCTGCACCGTTGCCGTCTGCAAAAAGTGCGGGCGCCATTACCTGCGCTATACCGAGGCCGGAGGCTACTTTGTAGACCGGCGCATACGCCTGCTATCGCCGCAACTACTGATAGACGCAGTTCTGTAAGCAGGCCCTGCCTCAGGGGCGCGAGTGTCGTGCCTCGCCCCTCTTCACTCTTCACCCTTCACCGATCACCGATGCTTCGGAATAAAGACTTTCCTATCATGACGATAGCGAAAAGCGATTATTCCATGACTATTAATAATGAATTTCAGATAGCCTCCTTTATCGGAAACCGCTTCCTCCCTACACTGGCCACATTGATCAATGCGCTGTTCCAGAAAAACATTGATCTGCCATTAAAGATCTGAGGAGCGAACATTATGAGCTACACAATCACAGCAAAAACACAGACGGCCACCGTGGTCTACACCAGCATAGGCGAACGCAATGCGGTGATGGATGCCGCTTACAACCTGCCGGGCGTACTCGGCGTTTCCCTGATGGTGCAATCATGACCTTTGAACAAGCCAAAGCCTATGCCGCCGGCGTACGCGATCGCAAGCAACCTGTATGCGATTGCGCCGCATGCCGCCAGGCAGCCAAACTGTCCAGCGTGAACCGCCTGGTCGGTAACTGGAACCACCTGAAAGCCAAAGTATGGAAATGAGCCTCTTCATGTCCTTTTACCGGCTTTACCGGCGCAGCGGCATGCGCACGGTAGATGCGCTGAAAAAAGCCGGACTAGCCATCAAGCATGCACATTAAGCCGGGCTAGGTCCCAGCTGTTATTTGTACCCCACATCGCGCCCGACATCGGGCGCGATTTTTTTGCATCTTCCACTCACAACTCCATGCTGTCCGGCGGCGGTTACGGACAGCGCGGACACTGTCCGCCCGCAGAAACGTTCCGTAGGGAAAATTCAATTTCTCTTATAAATCAAATACTTGCGCACCAGGCAACGCTGGCACGCTTTATGCACAACTGTCACTGTCCACCAATAGGATACTGACATGAACCCCAACTCCTTTTCACAACTGAAACGCTCTGCCGGCCTGCTTGCAGCCAGGCTGGCCACCGGCTTGTGCGGTCTGGCGGCGACTCTGTTGCTGGGTTTCATCTGGTTCAACGATCAGGATAGCGTCAGCGTCTACCGGCTGGAAACGATGAGTATGCAGCACATGCTCCCAAGGTCTATCGCTGAAGCAGCGGACATCATTGAACACTGCCATGTAGAAGCCCATGTCGCTCCGGGCATGAGCATGGTGACGCTGAAGGTGGACGTCTGTGGGCAATTCCAGTTCTTTTACCTGCGCCAGCATACGCAGCGTACTGCCTGATGAGGCACTGGCCCTTGGCCCGTCCTCCCTGCCCCTCTTTTCTCTCCAGCCACCCTTGTCCGCCCGCAGCAAGCGGACAGTCTGCGGACACTGCGGACAAACGCCGCACAAAAACAAACCCATAAAAATCAATCACTTAGCCCACAGCGCACGTTGGCACATTTCATGCCTATAAGGCAATAAGCTATTTTTTCCTATACGACCATGATCCGTGACACTTCCGCACAAGATTCAGTAATTGCCACACCACAGGGCTGGCGCAACAAGAAATTCCTCGCCTGGGGTGGTGCAGCCGTGATCGCCGCCGTCGCAGCCGTGTTCTTGCTGTCTGCGTGGCGCGGCAGCACGCAGTCTGTCAGCCTGGCACGCCTGAGCGTGGCGCAAGTCAGCCGCGGCACTCTGGTCCGGGATGCAGCAGTCAATGGCCGCATGGTCGCGGCAGTCAGCCCTACCCTGTATTCCACCGCCCCCAGCACCGTGACCCTGAAGGTGAAGGCCGGTGACTCGATCAAGAAAGGCGATATCGTTGCAGAACTGGAGTCACCCGACCTCAGCAATGAGCTGAAACGCGAACAGGCCAGCTATGAACAACTAGAGGCGGAAGTAGCACGCCAGCGCATCCTGGCGCGCAAGCAAAAACTGCTGGCCAGGCGCGATGCCGACCAGGCCGAGATTGATCGCGTATCCGCCCAACGCACTTACCAGCGCATAGAAGCGGCCGGCATTGTGGGCGTAGTCGCCAAGATCGATTTCCTCAAGGCGCAGGATGCGCTGAAATCCGCCGAGATACGTTCGAAACACGCGGAGCTGGCAACCGGGCTGGAAAATGAAGACGTGGATCTGGCACTGAAAACCAAGATCAGCCAGTTGGAACAGCAAAGGCTGACACGCGACAATGCGCAGCGCCGCGTGGATGAACTGAAATTGCGCGCGCCGGTAGACGGCGTGGTGGGCACATTGTCGGTCGCCAACCGCAGCGTGGTAGCCGCCAATACTGCGCTGATGACGCTGGTGGACTTATCGCAACTGGAAGTGGAAGTGGAAATTCCAGAAAGCTACGTGGCCGACCTGGGCCTGGGCATGAATGTGGAACTCAATATCAACGGCGTGAAAGCAGTGGGCAAGCTGTCTGCGTTGTCGCCCGAAGTGGTGAAAAACATCGTGCTGGCGCGCGTGCGCTTCAGCGGTGACCAGCCACCCGGCCTGCGCCAGAGCCAGCGTGTATCCGCCCGCCTGCTCATAGAAGAAAAGCCGAACGTGCTGATGCTGGCGCGCGGCCCTTTTGTGGAAAACGAAGGAGGACGCTTTGCCTATGTACTGGAAAACGGCATAGCCCGCCGTAAGCCTATCAAAATGGGCGCCACCAGCGTGACGGCAGTGGAAATACTGGAAGGCCTGAAGGAAGGCGACAAGGTCGTGATCGCCGGTACCGACAATTTTGAAAATGCAGCAAGCGTTTCGATCAACAACTGAGTAACTGAATAACCGAATAAACCAGCAAGCCAGCAAACAAGACAACAAAAATCAATTCATAGAAGGAAGGCCCGTTATGCTACGCATGAACAACCTGAGCAAAGTTTACCGCACCCATATGATAGAAACACACGCACTGCGTGGTTTTGAAATTCATGTGAAGGAAGGAGAGTTCGTTACCGTGACCGGCCCTTCCGGTTCCGGAAAAACGACCTTCCTCAATATTGCCGGCCTGCTGGAAGAATTCACCGGCGGCGATTACCTGCTGGACGGCGTCAACGTCAAAGGCATGGACGACAATGCACGCTCCCGCTTGCGCAATGAGAAACTGGGCTTCATCTTCCAGGGCTTCAACCTGATTCCCGATCTAAGCCTGTTTGATAACGTCGATGTTCCGCTGCGCTATCGCGGCTTCAACGCTGCCGAACGCAAAGAACGTATAGAAGACGCGCTGAGCCAAGTGGGCCTTGCGTCGCGCATGAAGCACTATCCTGCCGAGCTGTCCGGCGGGCAGCAGCAAAGGGTCGCTATTGCGCGCGCACTGGCCGGCAGCCCCAAATTGCTGCTGGCGGATGAACCTACCGGCAACCTGGATACCCAGATGGCGCGCAGCGTGATGGAACTGCTGGAAGATATCAATGCGCGCGGCACCACGATACTGATGGTCACGCATGATCCTGAACTGGCAGTACGCGCGCAACGCAATGTGCATATCATCGACGGCCAGGTCAGCGACCTGGTGCGCAAGACGCCGTCGCTATTCGATGCCAACGCAGTGCACACTGCCGCTGCGGCAGCATCATAAGGAGGCGCCATGTTCAAGTATTATTTTTTGCTGGGCGTACGCAGCCTGCGCCGCAATCCGGCACTAACCGCGCTGATGGTGCTAACCTTGGCAGTCGGCGTGGCAGCCAGCGTATCCACACTGACCATCCTGCAAGTGATGTCCAGCGACCCTATTCCGCATAAAAGCAGCAGATTGCTGGTGCCGCTGCTGGATAACGGCCCACTGAAAGGCTACTCGCCGGGCAACAAGGCCGAAGACAACCAGATGACCTACAGGGACGCAATGAATCTGCTCGCCAGCAAGCAAGGAGTGCGCAGGGTTGTCATCTCCGGCATCGCAGACAATATAGAACCCGAGCGTGCTGATATGCCTGTGATGGAAGTCGCCGGCCTAGCCACTTCCAGCGATTACTTTGCGATGTTTGAGACGCCCTTTCTGTACGGTGCGCCATGGACCGAAGCGGAAGACAAGGCCGCCACCGGCGTCATCGTGCTGAGCCGCCTGCAAAGCGAAAAAATGTATGGCAAGACCAACCCGCTCGGCAAGCATCTGCGCCTGCATGGCAATGATTTCCAGATCGTCGGCGTGCTGGATACCTGGAACCCTGTTCCTCGCTACACTCATCTGATCAACGGCAGCGGCGGCAGCTTCAATGGCGAAGAAGGCATCTTCATTCCTTTCGCTACCGCAGTGCGCATGGAATTCGGCCAAAGCGGCAGTGTGACCTGTCGTGACAATGTCACGCCGGGCTTCCAGGGTTTCCTGGATTCAGAATGCACCTGGCTCCAATTCTGGTTCGAAACCAAAACGGAATCCGATCGTCAGGACCTGCAAAATTACCTGAATGCTTATGCGAACGAGCAAAGAAAACTGGGCCGCCTGCCGCGCAATGCGCCGAACAAGCTGTTCAATGTGATGGAATGGATGGACAACCTGAGCATCGTCCGCAGCGACAGCAAATTGTCGGTGTGGTTGTCCTTCGGTTTCCTGCTGCTGTGCTTGGTCAATACCGTAGGCCTGCTGCTGGCCAAGTTTTCGGTACGGGCATCCGAAGTCGGCGTGCGGCGTGCGCTGGGGGCCACCCGCGCCGAAATCTTCAAGCAATTCCTGATTGAAACCGCCGTCGTCGGCCTGGCTGGTGGATTGCTCGGCTTGCCGCTGAGTTTTCTCGGTATGCGCATCATTGCGGACCAGTCGGCCGGCCTGTCGGTCGTGCCGGGCATGGACTGGATGATGCTGGGCATCACCTTCCTGCTGTCGGTATCGGCCAGCGTGCTGGCAGGGCTATTGCCGACCTGGCGCGCCTGCCAGGTAACGCCTGCGCTGCAATTGAAGTCCCAGTAAATATAGACAATCGAAAAGGACTGTCATGGAAATTCGCCCTATTTTTTCTGCGCTGCTGCGCAATAAAACCGCACCGCTGCTGGTGGCAATCCAGGTCGCCATCAGCCTGGCAATACTCACCAATTCGCTATATATCGTCAACATCCGGCAGGCAGTATCGGCCCGCCCGAGCGGCATTGCGGACGAAAGCTCGGTGTTCAGGCTGGCGATCAACACCGTCAACAAGATGAATTTCAATGAAAACATCGCCCAGCAGCAAAGGGCGCATCAGATATTGAAAGGCATACCCGGCGTGCTCTCCGTTGCCGCCACCAACCAGGTTCCGATGAGCCGCTCCGGCGGCACTACCGGTGTAGCATCCGACAGGAAGCAGGCCCAGGGAACACCGGCATCCAACTACTTTACATCGGACTCCCTGATCAATACACTGGGTCTCAAACTGCTGGAAGGCCGCGACTTCACCCCGGATGACGTACTGGAAACCGATCCCAGCGTCAGCGATGCCAGTGCGAAAGTCGTTATTATCACGCAAGAGCTGGCCAAACTGCTTTATCCGGATACAGGCAGCGTAGTCGGCAAGCCTATGTACTTCGGTACCGGCGACGATGCTGAAGAGGTCCGCATCATCGGTGTGGTGGAACGTCTGCAAACTATCGGCGCCCAAGCCGGCATACGTGGCGAATACTCCACCATCCTGCCGGAGCGCAGGGATTTTGCCCAATACCTGGTCAGGACGGAACCCGGCCAGCGCGACCGCATCATCAAGGAAGCTGAAGCCGCAATGCGCAAGATAGGCCCAGGCGCAGTCTCCATCAAGATCAAGACGATAGAAAGCGACCGCAATTCCCGCTACCGCGCCGACAAGGCACTGGCTGGCCTGCTGATCGTCGTCAGCGCGCTGCTATTGCTGGTCACCACCAGCGGCATCGTCGGCATGACTACCTTATGGGTGGCGCAACGCCGCAAGCAAATCGGCGTACGCCGCGCACTGGGCGCGCGCAAGATAGACATCCTGCGCTATTTCATCACCGAAAACATCCTGATCACGACCGGCGGCATCGCCAGCGGCTTGCTGCTGGCTATCGCCTTGAACCAGCTATTGGTCAGCCAACTGGAACTGGCCAAGCTGCCTGTCAGCTATATGCTGACTGGGGCAGCGATATTCTGGTTGCTGGGGATATTTGCGGTATATGGGCCGGCGTTGCGGGCGGCGAGTATCTCGCCGGCTACGGCTACGCGTAGCGCGTGATGGCGCTTGGCGAAGCATACTTTATGCTGGATGCTCTCGCTCAAGGTTGCAGGGGTTTTGAGATTGCTGGCCGGGGTTAGCCCGGCGGCTACTTCCTTTCTTTGCTTCGCCAAAGAAAGGAAGCAAAGAAAGGCGACCGCAGACTTGCCCTTCGGGTGATGGCGCTTCGCGCCATCACATTTTGCTGCATTACAAAAAATGGGAAATGAACGAAACTCGCTTCCCTTGCAGGGCGCATATCCGCTTGCAAGCGGATACCGTTCCGCAGGCACGGAGCAGTGCTCCGTGAAACCCCTGCTACACCTCAGACAACGTTCATTTCTGATTCATTTTCTGTAATGCACAAAATGCTGCGTCCCCAGCGGAGGCACTTCAAAAACAACCCCAACATCAAAATCAAGCCGCTGGAGTTTATGAGATTGCGTCTCTTCAAAATTAGAGAATCTGGTTGCAGCTGTTTTTGACTTGGATTTTGACCTTAAACCGCTCGGAGCCTCGCCGATTGTGCGGTACAGAAAATGGATCAGAAACAGGTGTGTCTGAGCGCAGCGAGTTTCGCCTGTTTCCCATTTTTTGTGCCGCATAATCGGGTACCCCGAAGGGGCGAGGCTTGCGGTCGCCTTTCTTGGCTTACTTTCTTTGGCGAAGCAAAGAAAGTGAGTAGCCGCCGGGCTACCCCCGGCCAGCAATCTCAATAACCACCAACCCAAACAATAAGTAAGTTTGATTACACATTACCTAAATGTTATCCTAAGCCCATGCCCACCGTACTCATCATAGACGACAACCACTCCGTAGCTATCGCGCTGGAGGTACTGCTATCCCTGCACGACATTGCAGCCATCAGCGCGTCTTCGCCGGAAGAAGGCCTGGCGGTGCTGGAAAAGTCGCCGGTGGATCTGGTGATACAGGATATGAACTTCACTGCAGACACCACCTCCGGCGTCGAAGGCGTGGAGCTGTTTCAGAAGATACGCAAGAGCCATCCTGACTTGCCGGTGATCTTGCTGACGGCATGGACCCATCTGGATGCGGCGGTAGATTTGATCAAGGCGGGTGCCGCGGATTATCTGGCCAAGCCCTGGAATGACCAGCGCCTGATTGCAACAGTGCAGAACCTGATGGAGCTGGGCCAGGTTAACCGGGCCTTGCAGCAACGGGTGCAGCGCGAGCGCAAGCAAAAGCGTGAGCTGGAACAGAATTACGATTTACGCAAGCTGGTCTGGCAGGATGCTGCAACTGAAAGAGTGCTGGACATGGCTTGCCAGGTCGCGCGCTCCGACGTATCGGTGCTGATCACCGGCCCCAATGGTTCCGGCAAGGAGCGCATTGCGGAAATCATCCAGGCCAATTCCAGCGTGAAGGATGGGCCTTTTGTGGTACTGAACTGCGGCGCCCTTCCCTCCGAACTGATAGAAGCTGAATTATTCGGTGCCGAAGCCGGCGCCTATACCGGCGCCAGCAAGGCGCGTGACGGCAAGTTCGAAGCTGCAGATGGCGGCACACTCTTCCTGGATGAAATCGGCAACCTGCCTCTGGCCGGGCAGATGAAGCTGCTGCGCGTGCTGGAGACCGGCCGCTTCCAGCGTCTGGGCTCCAACCGTGAACGGCAGGTGAAGGTCAGGCTGATCAGCGCGACCAATGCCGACCTGCCGGCCATGATCAGGGCCGGTAGTTTCCGCGAGGATTTGCTATACCGGCTGAATGTGATACAGCTCAACTTGCCGGCACTGGCAGAGCGGCCGGACGATATCATTCCGCTGGCAGAGTACTTTCTGGGTACAGGCAAGACGCTGGATGTTGCTGCTATGGCGGCACTGCAACAGCATCGCTGGCCAGGCAATGTGCGTGAACTGAAAAACGTAATGCAGCGCGCCGGACTGCTTGCCAAGAGCAATGAGATCAAGGCGGCTGACTTGGGTTTGCCTGCGCCCATATTGAACACTGCCAATATCGACATAGAACTGGACGGGCCCACGATAGAACAGGCGCTGGCCAGGGCCGGGGGAGTAGTTGCACAGGCTGCGGCAGAACTGGGCCTGAGCCGGCAAGCCTTGTACCGGCGCATGGACAGGCTGGGCATCAGCCGGACCGGATGAGCAAGCTGCCAGAAAATCAACAGCCCGGCGCCAGACGCGGCCTCCCCTTGTCGCTGGCTGCGCGTTTTTCACTGATCATAGCGTTGATGATGGCGCTGGCAATAGGACTGATGCTGGCACTGGACAAGGCCATGCCCAAGGAGCCTGTGCTGGCCGCCGCCGTCACCTTGCTAATCACGCTGCCGGTGGGCATTGCACTGGTACGTAGCCAGTTGCGCTCTATGCTGGCGCTGTTCCGCGCACTGGGAGGCACCGTCATCAGCTATCAGGATGGCGACTATTCCTTTGGCTTGCACTGGCACCGGCAAGATGAGCTGAAGGAACTGGTGCAGGCACATAATGAACTGGGCAATGTGCTGCGCGAACAAAGGCTGGACCTGATGCAGCGCGAACTGCTGCTGGATACCATGGTGCAAAACACGCCGGTGGCAATGCTGCTGGTTGCCGACCACGGGCATATTGTCTTTGCCAATCTGGCTTCCCGCCAACTACTGAATCAGGGCCGCAAGCTGGAGGGACATACGCTGGAAGATATCTTGCAGCAGGCATCGGTCTCGCTGCGCGAAGCAATAGACAAAGGCGGAGACGGTTTGTTCACTGCCAACCCGGCAGATGATCCGGAAAGCGCCGGTAGCGATGAGGAAGAAGAAGTCTATCACCTGGCCCGCCGCAGTTTCAGCCTGAACGGCCGCAGCCATGAGCTATTGCTACTACGCCACCTGACCGTAGAACTGCGCCGCCAGGAAGTGCAGACCTGGAAAAAAGTGATACGCGTGATCAGCCATGAATTGAATAATTCGCTGGCGCCTGTGGCCTCGCTTGCCCATTCCGGCGCCGAACTGGTAAGGCGCGGACAAACCGAGCGCCTGCCGCAAATTCTGCAAACCATAGAAGAGCGCACCCGCCACCTGGAAAGCTTTATCCACGGCTATGCCAGCTTTGCCAAGCTCCCTACTCCGAGGATGGAAAGCACCGACTGGCGCAGCTTTGTCGCCGGCCTGCAGTCCCAGGTGGCGTTCACGCTGGCCAGCTCCTTGCCGGAAGACAGGATCAGTTTTGACCTCGCGCAGATGGAACACGCTCTGCTGAACCTGCTGAAAAATGCGCATGAATCCGGCTCGGCAGCGCAAGATGTAACGCTGGCCATACATCGCATACAGAATCTGGTCCGCATAGAAGTAGCAGACAAAGGTAGCGGCATGATAGACGCGGTAATGTCCAATGCCCTGGTGCCCTTCTACTCCACCAAGCGCAGCGGCACTGGTCTGGGCCTGGCGCTGACCAGGGAAATCATTGAAGCGCACGGCGGCAGGATCAGCCTGAGCAACCGCGAAGGCGGCGGCTTGACCGTGACGCTGATATTGCCCGTCCCTGCTCAAAAACCTTAGGAACACGCCTTAAAGCCTGTTCCCCCAGGCCTTTTCCTCGCAGGCCCGGATATGCTCGCTCAGCATAGCGGGTATTTCACTGCGCCCCATCCCCAGGTCCCTGAGTTCCAGGTCGCTCATGCCGCGCAACTGCTGCGCCTGGCCTTGGGTGCGGCGGCTCCATCGCTGCCCGAAGATCGTTGCAAAGAGATTGAATAACATGATGTGCCTCCTGTATTCGAGGCTTCCATGTTGCGGCATGAGGTAGAATTAGGGAAGTTGAAATTTATGATTCAAGCTATCAGAAAAACTGATGAGAGAACTAAACCTGGACCAGCTACGTACGCTGGTATCCATCACCGACCTGGGTACTTTTTCTGCAGCGGCAACCGCGCTGCATCTGGCCCAGCCTACCGTCAGCCTGCATATCAGTGAGCTGGAGGCCAGGGTAAATGCGCAATTGCTGGTGCGCGGCGGAAGGCGCGTGCTGCCCACCGCTGCCGGTGCGACGCTGGTGGAGCGCGCACGGCGCCTGCTGCGTGATGCGGACGATGCCGTTGATGCGGTAAAGCAGCAGGTGGAAGGCCGTACCGGCCGGGTCAGACTGGGCACATCCACCGGTGTAGTGGTGCATCTGTTGCCGCAAGTGCTGGACACCATGCAGCGTACTTACCCGGATATCGATGTTGAGGTGAATATCCTGGGCTCCAGCGAAACCATGGCCAGGCTGCATCAGGGCAGCCTGGAGATTGGCTTGGTAGCGACGCCGCAGCCACCGTCCAGGGAACTGGTGCTGAGCCACTGGCGCAGCGATCCCATGATGGCTTTCCTGCCGGCGCGCTGGGCCGCTCCCAAACGCATCACACCGCAATGGCTGGCTGAAAAGGCGCTGATCTTCAATGAGCCGACCACGCATATGTATGAGCTGACCATGGGATGGTTTGCGGCAGCCGGCTATTCACCGCGGGCACGGATAGAGCTGAACTATACCGAAGCGATGAAGAGCCTGGTCGCCGCAGGCTATGGCGCGGCCCTGCTGCCGCTGGAGCATCCTGGCAAAGTGGAGTTGCACTCGGAGATGCAGGTGCTTCCGCTGAAACCTGCCCTGATGCGGCATATAGGCATTGCGCATCGGCCGCACGCAGTAGTCGATGGCGCGACCCGTAATCTGCTGCAGATACTGGCGGGCTTCATGCAACACAAAGCCGGATGAACGTCAGGACACAGACAAATACAGGCTTGCCAAACACACAGGTATCGCGTACATTGCCTTGCGATAATATCAACAGAATAAATAAGGTAAACATATGGCAATGGTATTTTGCAGAGGCTGCGGCAAGGAAATCCACGAGACCGCAATTAACTGTCCACAATGCGGCGCGCCACAGCAAGCGGTGAGTAGCGGCCCTGTTTCGGAAAAACGCATACTACCGGCGGCGATACTCTGTTTTTTCCTGGGATTCCTCGGCGTGCACCGCTTTTATGTCGGCAAGATAGGTACAGGAATACTGCAACTGCTGACAGTTGGCGGCTTTGGCATCTGGGCGCTGGTTGATTTCATCATGATCGTCATCGGCAGTTTCAGCGACAAGGAAGGCCGCAAGCTGATACTCTGGACTTGATCCGATACGGATAGGCGGGCCGGTATAGGCTCGCCGTTTTTGCCTCTACTGGCGTGGAAACACGCAGGTAAACACGGTGCCGCTGGCCTCGTCAGACTCCACATTAATCGTTCCACCATGTCCTATCATGACCTGGCGTGCAATGTACAGGCCCAGGCCAAGGCTGGTGTCCTGCCAGTTGTCTTGCGATACCTCATCGGTCGGTATTCTGACCAGCGGATCAAATACCGACGGGATATCTTCCTTGGCGATCGGCGGGCCAAAATTTTGCACTTGCAAGATAATGGATTCCGGTCCGCCCTTCAGACTGACACGAATGGGAGAATCGATGGCGCCGTGCTGCACCGCATTGTTCAGCAGATTGGACAAGACCTGCTGCACGCGGTCAGGATCAAACACACCTTCCAGATCACCTGAGGTGCTCAGCATTAACTGTTTTTCCGGATGCGCGGAACTGATTTCATCGATGGACAGTTGGCATAAAGTGGCCAGGTTGCCCCTGACCGGATTCAGCGGCAGGCTTTTGCCCAGACGGGTACTGGAGTAATCCAGCAAATCCTTGATCATGCGTGCCATCGTAGCGGCGCTACGGCTGATGGTGGTTGCAATCTGCGCCTGCTTGCCGTCCGGCAGTGTGGTCGCGACATGCAGGTAAGAGCCTGCCATCGTTATCGCCGACAAAGGACTACGCAGATCGTGGCCAAGGATAGCCAGGAAGGTATTGCGCGAACGCGATACTTCTTCTCCATAGCTGATAATCGATTGCTCCATCGCCAGGTCTACTGCCTCATTAAAGTGTAGTACTTCATCCAGCGACCAGTTGTCGTCATCGCTCAATTGCGCCATCCAGAGTTTGATAACGCTGGAGCGCATGGAGCGGTATTCTGCCGCCAGTTGCTGCATATCAAAACCGCTGGTCCTGCGCAGGGCACCGTGCGCTGCTGCAGGAGTTTCATAATCGGTACTGCCTTTGACGGGCAAGCCTTCATGCCGCTGCTGGCTGGCGGCCTGGCTGCGGTCTATGTCATTGGCAATCGCGGTAAGGATGGGTTTGGCATGGTCGCGCAGAGTCAGTGAGCTCATCCTGCGCGCTTCCGGCATCAGCGTCCTGGCAAAGGCTTCCCATTCGGCCAGGATAGGCTCCATGCTGCTGATGATGAACTTGGCCAGTCTCATAATGCTCCCACGAAATAGAAGGTCGGTCCGATGCCCGCATCCCGAATCGGCCGCTTATGCACCAGCCGCTAATATATCATGGGGGAGATACTGGAAGATGTAACAGGCCGGCATGAATATGACACTCATGCCGGCCTATGTTGTTTGCCTGGTCTTGCTTGCTTACTTTTGCTTACTTGCCTGCCTGCGGCTTCAGGTAATGATCCAGCCAGTCATTGACTGTGTGATGCCACAGCACCGAGTTGGCCGGCTTCAGTACCCAGTGGTTTTCATCCGGGAAAACCAGCAGTTTGCTTTCCACGCCCTGACGCTGCAGGGCAGTAAAGGCACCCAGAGCCTGGGTCGTAGGAATACGGAAATCCAGTTCGCCCTGTACGATCAGCATAGGCGTCTTCCAGTTGGTGACGAAGTTGGCCGGGTTGAATTTCTCGTGTTTTTCTGCCGCCTTGTAGTAAGGGCCGCCGTTTTCCCACTCGGTGAACCAGATCTCGTCGGACGAGTAATACATGCCGCGGGTATCGAACACGCCGTCATGGTTGACGATGCAACGGAAACCGTCGGACCAGTTGCCCTGTATCCAGTTCATCATATAACCGCCATAGGAAGCGCCCAGCGCGCAACTGCGGTCGCGGTCCAGCCAAGGGAATTTCTTCACCGCGGCATCCAGGCCCTTTTTCAGGTCTTCCAATGGTTTGCCGCCCCAGTCGCCGCTGATGGCGTCGGTGAAAGCCTGGCCGTAACCGGTTGAACCGTGGAAATCAATGAATACAGATGCATAGCCTGCACCGGCATAGGTTTGTGGATTCCAGCGATAGCCCCACTCGTTGCCGAAACTGCCCTGCGGGCCGCCATGCACCAGGAAGGCAACCGGGTATTTGACACCCGGCTGCGCATTCCACGGCTTCATCACATAGCCATGCACGGTATCGCCATTGGCGCCGGCAAACGAGAACTGCTCATATTCGCCAAAACGCACATTGGCCAGAGCCTCTTCGTTCAAGTGCGTCAATTGCGTCATTTTGTCCGAGCCAGGATTGAGCTTGAACAACTGCGCGCCTGCGCTCAGGTTGGCATAGGAAACAACGGTGGTCTTACCCTGCACGTCGTAGCCATTGACCCAGCCCTTGCCGGTCAGCGGTGTCACCTTGCCGTCGGCAACGGCAATCGAAAATAGCTTGTGCTGGCCGAGATCATCAGCGCCGACGAGCAAGCTCTTGCCATCCGGCGCCCACAGGAAATCCGCTACCGAGCGGTCCCATTGGTCTGCCAGCGTGCGTTTCTTGCCGCTGGCAATGTCCATCAGCACCAGGTGGAAACGGTCTGCTTCAAAGCCGGGACGGGTCATGGCCAGGTAGGCCAGGGTGCGGCCATCCGGCGAGTAGATCGCGCGGGTATCCCAGGCGAGATTGTCGGCCGTCAGGTTGCGTGGCTCCTTGCCGCCTGCTGCTGGTACTTGGTAGATGTCGAAGTTGGTGGACCAGGCTTCGGTCTTGCCGGCGATGCGCGCGGAAAATACGATATTGGCGCCATCGGGGCTGTAGCGGTATTCCTCATGGTCACCATAAGGTTTGGACGGCACATCGGCATCCAGTGAACCTGACAAATTGACCGGAGTGCCTGTCAGACGGCCATTGACGTCGAGCTTGGCCGAGAACAGCACAGAGCGGCGGCCGTCGGCCCAGGTATCCCAGTGACGTACAAACAGCTTGTCGAACATGCGACCGCTGGCCTTGTTCTTGGCCTGTTCATCCAGGCGCGCCTTGGTGCAAGCCAGGTCTGCGCAATCGCGGAATACCGCCATGCTCAATGCCAGGCCATCGCCTTTAGGCGACAGGCGGAAATTATCCACGTCCAGCGGAAAATCGGTCACCCTGGCAGCTTCGCCGCCACTCAGCAGCAGGCGCCATACCTGGGAACTGCCGGAACGGGCCGACAGAAAATAGATCGCATCGCCAGAGGGAGACCACTCAGGATCACTATTGCTGGCTTCGCTTTGCGTCAGCCGTTGCGGCACTGCCTTGGCTGAACGCAGGTCCAGCATCCATATCTCGGTATGGCCGCGGTTCTTGTCCAGCTCGGTGGCACGCACGGCATACACCATGCGTGTTGCGTCCGGTGACAGCACCGGGTTGCCTACCCGTTCCATGCTGACCAGATCTTCTACCGTAAAACCGCGCGCTGCCTTGGCAGCCGGCGCATCTGCAGCGGCGGCCAGCACCTGGCTCGTGACCAGTGCAGCGCCCAGCGTCAACAGACCTAATTTCATTCCTTTTTCCTCAAAAAAAATGCTGACCAGCGTCAGCCACCCGGCATGATATCAGGCTTGCCCCGTTCTTGACCGGAGGCAAAAGAATGAGCCCGGGTATCACCAGATACCAACACCGGCGCAAATTATTGTTGTTTTTGAACTTTTTTGGACTAATATCCTTTAATTCGCGTCAAGCTGCAACAAACCGGGGCCATCCACTTCAGGGAGAATAATATGGAGTCGTCTTTTTTGTTTAAGAAGCTCACTGCCATGGCTTGCGCAGCCAGTTTAGGCATTCTGGCTATTTGCGCCGGTGCTGCAGAATCAGGCACCGCATCCGCTACGGCCAAAGAAAGCCCCAAAGCCGGCAGCAAGGCCGTCAAGCGCTACACGATAGAGCAATTCATGGCGACGACGTCCATCCTCGGCGCATCCTTCAGCGCAGATGAAAATCGCATCCTGTATAGCAGCAATGAAACCGGCATCTTCAATGTCTATGTCATTCCTGTTGCCGGCGGCAAGCCCGAACAACTGACCAAATCGACAAGCGAGAGCACCTACTCGGTCAGCTTTTTCCCCAATGACGACCGCATCATGTTCACCCATGACAAGGGCGGCGATGAAAATAATCATCTGTATGTGCGCAATGAAGACGGCAGCGAAAAGGACATCACACCGGGCGACAAGCTGAAGGCCAGCTTCGTATCCTGGTCTGAAGACGGCACCAGCTTTTTTGTGACCACCAATGAACGCGACCCCAAATATTTCGACCTTTACCGCTACGACACAAAGAGCTTCTCGCGCGAACTGCTGTTCAAAAACGAACAGGGCTTCAACATCGCGGATATCAGCCGCAATCAGCGCTGGGTAGCGCTGGGCAAGCCGAATACGACATCCGATAACGAAATCTATCTGTATGACATCAGCAACAAGATACTGAAGAACCTGACCCCGCACATGGGCAGCATCAACTATGGCGCTCAGAGCTTCGATCCTCAATCGCAGCGGCTGCTGTTTACTACCGACGAGAATGGGGAATTTACCGCGCTGCGCAGCTATGATCTGGGCAGCGGCACCTTCAAGGATGTGGAAAAAGCTGATTGGGATATTGTATTTACCTATTATTCCAAGGACGGGCGTTTCCGGGTCACCGGCGTCAACGAAGACGGCAGCACTGCGATACGCCTGGTACAAGGTACCAGGGAAGAAGCAGTCAAACTGCCGAAGCTGCCCAAGGGCGAGATACGCGGCCTCCAGTTTTCCGGCAAAGGCAGCCGCATGGCCTTTTATGTCAATGGCGACCAGTCTCCCAGCAATCTGTTCGTTTATGACTTCAAGAGCAAACAGGTAAAGCAACTGACGCAAAGCCTGAGCAAGGAAATCGATCCAGCCGATCTGGTGGAAGCGCAAGTTGTACGCTTCAAGTCCTTTGACGGCATGGTGGTGCCTTCCATTTACTATAAACCGCGCGGCGCCTCCGCCAGTGCAAAGGTGCCGGCGCTGGTGTATGTGCATGGAGGACCCGGCGGCCAGACCAAGCGCGGCTACAGTGCGCAGATCCAATACCTGGTCAATCACGGCTATGCAGTGCTAGGCATTAATAATCGCGGCAGTGGCGGCTATGGAAAAAGCTTTTACAAGGCGGATGACCGCAAGCATGGCCGCGAGCCATTATGGGATTGCGTTGAGGCCAAAACCTACCTCGCCGGCCTGGGCTACATTGATCCCGAGCGCGTAGGCATCATCGGCGGCAGCTACGGCGGCTACATGACGCTGGCAGCCCTGGCCTTCCGGCCGGAAGCCTTCAAAGTGGGCATAGACATTTTTGGTGTCAGCAACTGGCTGCGCACGCTGGAAAGCATACCGCCGTACTGGGAGTCCTTCCGCAAGGCCCTGTATGAAGAGATAGGCGACCCTGTCGCCGACAAGGACTTTTTGATTGCGACCTCACCGCTTTTCCATGCGAAGGAAATTCGCGCGCCGCTGATGGTGATACAGGGCGCCAATGATCCGCGCGTGATCAAACCGGAGAGCGATGAAATCGTCGATGCGGTCAAAAAGAATGGCGTACCGGTAGAGTATGTGGTGTTTGCCGATGAGGGCCACGGTTTTTCCAAGAAGAAAAATCAGATGGAGGCCAACCGCAAGATACTGGAGTTCCTGGATGCCCACCTGAAGGGAAACGGCAGCGGCAAAACTGTCGCACTGGCGAAACCATAACGGGGGAACCGGGCAAACTCTTTTGCCAGAGTGTAGGCCCGGTAGTAATATACGGCATGCCATGCCCTGAAAATCTTGGGGCATGGCCGAAATGCCGCAGCGTCTCATCCATGTTTAGCGGATAAAAATTCTTCAACATCGCTATAAAAAATAAAATGGACAATTTGCTGGATAATATGCGTGACGCGCTGGACCTGGTCGAGTATGGCATCGTACTGCTGGACGAAGACCTGAGAGCCCGCTTCATCAACCGCTCCTTCCGAAAAATGTGGGCCCTGCCGGACTATGTGCGCGGCGAAACCTATACCTTTGAATCCCTGATACAGCACGCATCGCAGACCGGCGCCTATCCCATTGCTCCGCAACATCTGGACAGCTACATCGCCGATCGTGTCGCGCAAGTGAAATCCGGCCATGACGGCCCCCGGCTGCTGAGCCTGTCCGACGACAGGGTCTTGAAGTTCGAATGCGTACCCTTGCCGCGCGGCGGCAGCATGCTGACCTATGCCGACCAGTCTGATCTGATACACGCGGTAGAAAAGCTGGAAGAGATCATCCACATCGATGACCTGACCAAGCTGAATAACAGGCGCTTCCTGAATACCTGCGGCGAGACCGAAGTGGCTCGCTCCAAGCGTTACTCGCATCCGCTGTCTGTCGTGGTTATCAACCTGGATCAATTCAAGAAAATCGATGCCGATTATGGCCGCGATGCCGGTGACAAGGTCTTGTGCGCGGTGGCAGACTGCTGCCGTGAAGCGACCAGGAATACCGACGTAATCGGTCGCCTGGGCGGCGACGAATTTGCACTGATACTGCCGGCCACCACGCTGGCGGCGGCTATGGTCGTCGCAGAAAAAACACGCCGCAAGATCGCCGCCATCGTAGTCCATGTCGGGCCGCTATCGGTCAAAGTGACGGCCAGTTTCGGCGTGGTCACCGTGACCGAACACAAGCGCAGCTTTGAAGACTTGCTGCAAAGCGCCAACAAGGCCATGCAAACGGCCAAATCAACCGGTCGTAATACCGTCGTCGCTGCTCCTCAGTAGAAAACATCTGCTGCAAAAATAAACTTTAGACAACAGGCCTGCGTTGTCTAAAGTTTATCTGTCCATTGCCGTTATTTACATTGTTAGCAAATTGACAGGTAAGCGATGATAGACTCCAGCCTTTCCATTTCCCGTGGCATCAATGTCACTACCGTCGCTGGCTCAAGCGGCGGCGATAGCGCCAACGAGGTCGCTGCGCTGATGAAACGCATTGCCCAATTGCAGAAGGATATCAAGAAGCGGATCAACGATAATTCGGGCGATCCTAAACAAAAGCTGGAACAGCTCAAGCTGATGCAGGCGGAATTGACGCTGATGAACCAGTCGCTGACTCGCCTGCTGGCAGAGCAGGCCAGGCAAGGGAAAAGACAGGAAGGCAAGACATCGGGCGCAGAAGTGGCGCAGGAATCCGCGCCGGATGGCGGAACGAACAAGGCCGCGCTAAAAATCAAGCCCATGCCGGTGCCGGCCTCCCGCACTTCCAGCATCCCTGCGGGTAATGCCACGGCTACTGCTACCGGCATTATCAAGAGCAGCAGCAACACCAGCGCCAGCACAAGCACCCCGACTATCGATACCTACGCCTGAACCGGGAGACGCGCGTTCCCCCGATTTTACTTCCCTGTTTTCGGCAAATTGAATGGCACAGGCTTGCCGTTGACGGAAAATTTTCCGCTGGCAAAATCCACGCTGCTACGCAGGGTGTCGCCATCCACCAGTATCAGGTTTTGCTTACGCAAATTTTCCACCATCTGGGTCACCATCAGGTTAGCCATCTGGTTCACCGCATCATCCGCCACCGGCTGGCCTTTCTCTGCTTTTTGCTCCAGCGATTTTCGGGAAAACAGCCGTGCAATTTCCTCTGCCAGACCCATAGGCATTTCAAAGTCAAAATGAGCGACCAGCTTTTCCTTGATTTTGGCAAAGGATGTCAGGTCGCTTTGGCGCGCATCTTTAAAAAACAGCTTGCCGCTGATCATGGCCTTGAATCCACGGTAAACGGCAGAAATTTCCTGTACATCGAGGGAGGTAGCCGGCGTCAGCAATTTCAAGCCATCTTTTTTGAATAAGGCGAGCATGGCTTCATTTTGCTTTTTGACCGGTGCTTTGCCGCGCGCCTGCTTTTCCACTTCCTGCTGCAACTGGGCCATCGCCTTTTCGCTCAGGTTATGCATTTTGAAGGCCGCACGTGTCGGCCCCAGCTCATCTTTCTCCCATTTGACCGACTGTGTAGAAATCGAATAGCTCATATCGACCAATTGGGCCCGCTGCGACAGACCCACCTGCACTTGCGTGTCATTGATCTGCGCCAGCGTGCTGGACCCGGCGTTATCCACCCGCATCGAAGCAATCCTGAAACTGGCATCGCCCAGCCACAAACGGTGCGCATTCAGGTCTTGCGCGCTCTGTACGCTGATGTCTTCTGCCTTGAAGGTCCAGCCGTCATTGTGTTCAAGGCTGAACCAGGGCAAGGTCCCCTTGATGTCTGCATGATGAAAAGTGGAATCGTAGGTAGAGACGCCGTTGAGCGCGGCCCACTGCACTTTCCCTTGTATGACAGGATCCGTGTAATTCAGCGCGTCCACCGCCAGGGAAACATCCACTTTTCCATCGGCACGCGGCACCGCCTGCAACTTCCAGGGTTTTTCGGTGCCGAATACCTTCAATAGTTTTTGCCGGGTTGCCGGAGAAAAGTCGAAGCTGTTGTATTTTGCAATCTTTGCCTTGGGCGCCAAATTCAACGCCTGCAAAGCCTTCAGTTCGGCACTAACGGCTCGCATTGCCTGTACCAGTTCAGAAGACTCATATTTATCGGTTTTGAATGCAGGTACCGGCGCGGGCACAGCAGGCGCAGCGGCAACCACGGCAGCGTCACCCGCAAAAGCAGGAATGGAGCACAGCAGGGAAGCAGCGATGGCTGTATGCGCAAAGATTTTTTTCACAGTAGAAATCCAGGGAGAATGGAAAGAAGGTTCACCAGTGCATAAAATCCGCGCTTTAGCGCGGATACGCGATTGTATGATGAAAATATTACAATGATAATAAATGATGTGAAATACAAGAGACGAAATAAAAGAGATGAAATTCAGCGAAATCTATAGGATGCGTGGCAACGGCGGAGAGACAGCCGATATCAAAGAAGACGTAATACTTGGTGAATACTTAGTGGAATGCAATCTGGCGTAACATGATGCCTGCCGTCGATGTGACGGCCAGCCTTTAGGGATAAATAATGGATGTGACAGAACTCGAATACGTAGGATTCGGCCCGCGCCTGTGGGCCAGTATCATAGACACCGTACTACTGACTATCCTGCTGATTGCAATCCTGCTCGTTTGGTATGGCGCCGACAGTTTGGCCAGTGGCCTGGAACTGACGGGCTGGACCAATATATTTTTCAGCTATGTACTCCCTGCCCTGATCATCCTGGCATTCTGGCTGTTGAAAGGCGCGACACCGGGCAAGATGGCGATAGGCGCGAAAATAGTCGATGCCAATACCGGACTGCCACCCACTACCAAACAGCATATCATCCGCTATATCGCTTATTACATTTCCTTGATACCGCTATGCCTCGGCTTTTTCTGGGTCTTGTTCGACAAAAGAAAACAAGGCTGGCATGACAAGCTTGCCGGCACTGTCGTGGTGAGGTTAAAACACCGCGGCACCGAACCAGTCGTGTTTCCGAACCAGTCTTAATCTGTCGACCATGCCAAGCAAGGACCAAGAGTGAAAGAAATCGATCTGCAGCAATATCTGTACGAACACATTCCGCTATCAAAGGCCATGCAGGTAGAAGTCGCGCACAGCAGCCAGGACAGCATCGTGCTGACCGCTCCCCTGGCACCCAATATCAACCACCAGGAAACCGTGTTTGGCGGCAGCGCCTCCGCCGTGGCCATTCTGGCCGCGTGGTCGCTGGTCCAGGTAAGGTTGAAACAGGCTGGCATCAAGAACGACCTGATCATACAGCGCAACACCATGGAGTATGAATTACCGGTCAGCGGCGCGTTCAGCGCACGCTCGCAGATCAGCGATGCGGATTGGCAGGGCTTCTTGCGCATGCTGGGCCGCAAGGGACGCGCCCGCATTGCTGTCACGGCGGTGCTGGAGTTTGAAGGAAAACCCGCTGGCCATCTGCGTGGCGAATTTGTTGCATTCGCCAAGTGAGCCGGCTCCCTGCCCTTCAGGCGGATCGGGCGCGTCTTATTTTTTAATGCCTGGAGAAAATATTTCCGGGCAAATGCCGCAGATTCGGCAATGTGTCGGATAATCTGCAGTGGCGAGCAGTCTAGCGCCTGAAACTCTTCCAGCCTCTACTACAGACCAGCTCCATGTCCAAATTTCCTTTCTTTAAGCCACATTTTAGCCTGCGTTATGAGCAGCTTCGCTCTGTGATGCTGTTCGAAACACTGAACAAGCGGGAGTTCAGCACCATTGATGCAATGCTGCATGAGAGGGACTATGTCAAGGACGAGCTGATTTTCGACGTAGGCGAAGACAGCCAGGCGATCTACATCGTTTTGTCGGGCGCTGTCTCGGTATCGCGCAGGTCCAGCGGAGTGGAAGAAGAAATCGTCCGTTTTCAACCAGGAGGTTTTTTCGGCGAACTGGCCTTGCTGGACAATGCACCGCGCTCCGCCGTTGCGCGTGCCGCAGAAGATTGCAAGCTGGTAGTGATGTTCCGCGCCGACCTGGCAGCGTTGGCCGAAACCCACGTCGTGCTATCGAATAAAGTCTTGCTGCAGATGGCGCGCCACCTTGCGCATATTGTCAGGCAAACTGCGATGCGTACCGGCACTACGCTGCATCTGTAGGAGCGAAAAGTGACTGAAGAACATATGATCGCGGCCGTGCAACAAGCCGCCGCCAAAACGCAGGCGGATACCAGGGCACAGGAGCCGGCATTCAGTGATAGCGGGGAAGAAAGTAAGTATTTTGACAGGGATGAC
This sequence comes from Parundibacterium terreum, assembly GCF_014636315.1. Classification (GTDB taxonomy): domain Bacteria; phylum Pseudomonadota; class Gammaproteobacteria; order Burkholderiales; family Burkholderiaceae_D; genus Undibacterium; species Undibacterium terreum. The sequence continues at coordinate 1,478,399 of NZ_BMED01000001.1, forward strand.
GAGAAAAGCGACTTTGACATCAACCAGTATGCACGCGGCACTACTGCATCCGGCCCGTTTGTATTGCTAAGCGTGATCGCTACCACCTGCGTACTGCTGTTCCTGTTCCAGAAACTGCTGTGGCTGGTAACGCCCTTCCTGCTGGCGCTGATACTGTACTACCTGCTGTTTCCCTTCATGGAAAGACTGATGTTCCTGGGCCTTAGCCGCGAGCGTGCGGCGCTGTCCGTGATTCTCGGTTTTGTCACGGTCGGCTTCCTTGCCACTATCCTGTTCCTGCCACGGGTCTTGATGCGGCTGTCCAATAGCCAGGCGCTGATAGGCCGCTATGTGAATGGAGCGGTATCGCTTGCGCTGAATACGGTCGCCGCGCTGGAGGAAAATTTCAGCGTGCTGGCACAAGCGCATTTATCCAGGACGCTCAATGGCCGCTTCGGCCATGCGACCGGCACTATTTCAGAGATCGTCGAACCGGTATTGATGGGAGCCGCTACCTGGGCACCGGCGCTGCTGCTGGTGCCTCTGCTGGCCTTCTTTTTCTTGAAGGACGGCCAGCGTTTCAAGGTTTTCCTCAGCCGCTCGGTGCCTAACGCTTTTTTCGAGACCACGCTACAACTGCTGCATGAAGTGGACCGGGCGGCGCTGGCCTATTTCCGCGGCCTGATACAACTGACGGTGCTGGACACTGCGACACTGGCAGTCGGCTTATGGGTGATAGGCATGCCGGCACCACTAGCGCTTGGCCTGCTTTCGGCAGTATTGGCCTGGGTACCGTATATCGGCTCCGTGGTGGGCGGCTTTATAGTGGTGACGGTGGCGGCGTCGGCCTTCCCAACCGATCCGACCATGGCTTACTGGGCAGCAGGCCTGTTCATTGTATTGCGCCTGCTGGACGATTTCCTGTACATGCCGATGACGATAGGCAAAAGCCTGCGCATCCATCCGCTGATTTCAGTTGTCATGATTTTTATCGGCGGCGCGGTTGCCGGTATCGCCGGCCTGATGCTGGTGCTGCCGGTGTTTGGCATCGTGCTGGTAATCGGTGAAACGGTGGGCCTGGTGGTCACCAATGAGCGCCTGCGGGCACGCTATCAGCATGGGAAATATTTACGCAGGCGCAAGGCACATCTGGGCCTGCGATTTGGAACGGCGCGCAAGCGCTGGTAATACTGCCCCCTGGCTTATGCCCGGCTGCCCCAGCTAGCCGAGGCCATCGTCATGCTGGATGTATCGTTGGCGCAGCTGTCGTTGCTGCATTCGGGGCCGGCTACCAGATATTGGTTCTTGCCGCAGCGCTTGGCTTCGTACAAGGCCTTATCGGCATAATTGATAAGGTCTTCCGCTTCAGTGGCATTATGCGGATAAAAGCTGACCCCTATGCTGGCCGTGACCTTGACCATATGCCCATCGATGATGCAGGGGCTGGACAAGACCCGCACCAGCTCCGATGCCAGCCTGTGCGCATCGCTGGCCTGCCGTATCTGTGCCAGCACGATGACGAACTCATCGCCGCCTATGCGGGCAATCGTATCTTCTTCCCGGGAGGTAGACAGCAGGCGGTCGGCAACGATCTTCAGCAGCTTGTCGCCGCAATCGTGTCCGTAGCTGTCATTAACTTGCTTGAAACCATCCAGATCCAGATAGAGCACGCCGACCGAGAGTTCATTTCTGCTGGCATGCTTGATCGCGGTGTCCAGCCTGTCGCTCAGCAAGCGCCGGTTGGGCAGGCCGGTCAATACATCTTGCAGCGCCAGCGCTTCCTGGGCCTTGCTATGCGCCGTCACCTGCTTGTACAGCAAGCGCACTTCCAGCATGTTGTGGATACGCTTTTCCAATTCCAGTGCATCAAAGGGTTTGGCGATGAAGTCCCTGGCCCCCGCTTCCAGCGAGCGTATCTTCAAATCGCTATTGCCGGTAATTGCCAGCACAGGCAGGTAGTCTTCCGTGCAGTGGCTCTTGATTTCTTCCATCACCTGGAATCCGCTGATCCCTGGCATTTGCATATCCAGCAGGATCAGGTCATAGTCGTTTTGCAGATGCAGGCTGCACACCGCAGCCGGGTCGGTGGTCCCGTCCACGTTCATGTAGCCCATCGCATTTAATAGCATGGAAAGCACTTCCACATTGTCGCGACTATCGTCGACGACCAGGATATGTGCTCTCAAAATGTCTTCGCTATTGACCATGTACGCTTGATAAAAGTTGTGTAGAAAATTGAAGCAGTATTTCTGATGCAAACCCTGCCGCAGTGCCAAGCAATCTGCCAATGTTTAAATTTAGACCATTCCTGCTCCCTATACAATGTCGTGCATGGGAAGAAAGTCATCGTCTTATTCTATGGAGCTCATAGTGGCAATCGACCAAGAAATTTCCAAAAAGCAATTCGCATCATAGATTCATTTGCGTTCAGGCACTGTCGGAATTGGCCTACTGGTCACGTGAGAAATCTCCGAAAAAGTTCGCCATACCGGCGCTTTTTATTCACAGATCCGCCCGCATCTGCACTTCAGGCAAGTACCCAATATCGTTGAATGCATCAGCAGCGTCAACCGCTGTAACATCTTCTTACCACACGGCAATGCTGGCAGCGGCAAGACCTTGCTGAATATATAATGGAGCGCCGGCACCGCCATATGCTTGCATTTTTAATTGCATTTTTTATCACACATTAACTATATTACATCATGTTCACCACTCCTGTCGCCAGTATCAAACCAGACTATGCTTTGCTTGCCCGCCAAGTGGCCAGCATCCTTGAAGACGAGCGCGATCTGGTCGCCAATGCGTCGCAATTCTCTGCCTTCATCTACGACACCATTGCCGACCTGAACTGGGCCGGCTTTTATCTGGCAAGGCCGTCAAAAAAAGGCGGACAGGAACAGGAACTGCTGGTCGGCCCTTTCCAGGGCAAGGTTGCCTGCGCGCGCATCCCTTTTGGCCGCGGCGTTTGCGGCACTTCGGCAGCCGAGCGCCGCACTATCCTGGTCCCTGATGTGCACGCCTTCCCCGGCCACATCGCTTGTGATTCAGCATCCAATGCGGAGATCGTGATTCCTGTTATCAAGGACGGCGAACTGTTTGGCGTCTTCGATATCGACAGCCCCAGCCTGAACCGCTTCAGCGAAGAAGACCAGCAGGGACTTGAAGCGCTGCTTGCCGCCTTCGTCGCAGCGACAGATTTCAAATAATCACTGGGCTTTCCTCTCCGGCGGCCTCCTGTGCCGCCAGACGATATTCATCAAAGGCTTGACGCTGATGCCGTGGACCACGATGGACAAGGTAATCACGATCAGCGTCAGTTGTATCAATTGCAGCGCCAGCGCCTCTGGCAAGCCGTGCTGTATCGCGTACATCAGGTAGTACAGCGAACCTATCCCGCGCACACCAAACCAACCCGTCAAGCCGCGCATGCGCCAGGAGGCGCCGCTACCCAGCATGCCCAGCATCACACTCAGCGGACGCGCCACCAGGAACAGGAAAAAAGCGAAACCTACTGCGCGCCAATCCCAGGAATTGACAAACAGCATGCCGCCTACCAGCAGGATCAGAATCACTTCCGACAGGCGCTCCAGGTGTTCCTTGAAGATCAGCGAACTTTCGCTGACCGTGTCTTCCGGGTCGGCAGCAATCTGAACAGCATCGACGCCGCTCGACAGGGGCACGGCCAGCGCTGACGCTGGCAAAGGATCAGGTGGAGATTCGGGCCGGGAGTGCTTTTGCTTGCTCCTGGCGATTCCGGCCAGCTTCAGCTCTGTCTGATGCAGCGCGACCGCAGCGAAGAACACCGCAAGGAATCCCCAGGCATTAATCAGTACGCTGACGCCATACACCACGCCTATCAATCCCAATCCCAGAAAATCATCCATCAAGTCCCTGCTCTGCTGCTGGCCGCGTATCTTCCAGATCAGCCGCGCCAGCAATACTCCCGATACCACACCGAGCAGGATGCCAGCTACCGTCGCCCACAGCACATCCAGCAAAGCCCAGCGCAACCCCGTATCCCCTACCTCATGCAAACCCAGCAGGCCCATGCCCAGCATCACAAACGGAAAGGCGCTGCCGTCATTCATGCCAGCTTCGCAGGTCAGCGTAAACCGAAGTTGATCATGGTCGCCCGGGTGGCGAATCTGCACGTCGGTCGCCAGCACAGGATCTGTAGGCGCTACAATGGCCCCCAGCAGCACACAGGCGCCGACAGGCAAGCCGAATACGTAATAAGCGAAAGCAGCAACCAGTGCCACGCTGGCGGTCATCGATACCGTTGCCAGCAGCACCGGCGTGCGCCAGCGCCGAAAATTGATGGGCACCGGCATTTTCACCCCAGCCGAAAACAGTGATATCAGCACGGCGATTTCGGTCAGCACCTCCAGTAAGGCCGATTCCTTCAAGGGATTGAAATGGAACAGGTTGAGCACCGTCGGTCCGACCAGCAAGCCGGCTGCCAGGTAGATGATGGCGGACGTAACCGGCAACAGCTTCAGCCTGGCCGAAGTAAGCCCCATGAACAGCAGCAAGCCTCCCACCAGCAAGAACCAGAGTGGATCAGAGATCATGGCATCCGCTTAAAACAGAAAAAGTATCGGGTAAATGCATGCTTCAGATTTGACCACAGATACCCAAATGTCTAAGCGCGCCAGCGTACGGATAAGGAAGATGCATGCGGATAGCCTGTTGAACAGGCTGATCTTCTGAAACAACACCGGTACAATATTTTTCAAAACAAAAAGTGCAGTAAGCCAATCTTGATGTATATTAATTCTTATGAACAATCAAACCGACATTAAGCTCAGCGGTCCGTTCAGCGCGAAGGACTCTTCGGGGCAGTTGCGCAATATCAAAGGTATTCGTATCTTTGATGAGGGCTACGGCATGATAGACGTGTATGTGGATTTCGCTTCCGGTTTTGAAGACGATCCGCTGCATGAGGATCAAGTTTTGATCAACGCGATAATCCGCCGGCTACGAACACTCGGCTACCGCGGCCCTGACTTCGGCCTCGCCGATGCCGGCTTGCAGGATGACAGGCTCATCGTATTGCAGGCACCGGAACCCTTCAACGAATTTGCCGCCAGCAAGGGCTGGCGCAACCTGGCAGAAGAATTTGCCGACGATGACGAAGATCTCGTTCCTGACTCCAGCCTGGCTGCTCTGATCTCCGCAATGGAAGCAGATGCGTTGATACGCCGACTTAGAGCACATTGACATTGCCGTCCCACTTCGCGGATCAAAACACAAGCCTATTAAGGCAAGGCATTGAGTACTAGCCTACTAGGCTTGCCCCAGATTTTTTACCAAGGCCAGCGCCGCTGCTTCTGACGAAGCCGGATTTTGTCCGGTAATCAGATTTCCATCGACGACGATATATGGCTGCCAGTCTGGACGCTTGCTATATTTCCCGCCCAGCCGAACCAGTTCGTCCTCCACCAAAAACGGCACGATATCCGTCAATTGCACGGCAGCCTCTTCCGAGTTGGTGAATCCGGCGACATTCTTGTCTTTCACCAGGGCCTGGCCATCGGCAGACTTTGCATGCCGCAAAACACCCGGCGCATGACATACCGCAACAACCGGCTTGCCTGCCGCATACATGATCTCGATCAGCTTGATGGATGTCTTGTCTTCGGCCAGATCCCACAAGGGGCCGTGCCCGCCCGGATAAAACACCGCATCATAGTCTGCAGCAGAAACAGCGGACAACTTGATCGTGGCGGCCAGGGCCGCCTGCGTTGCCAGATCATGCTTGAAACGCTCGGTGGCCGGGGTTTGCGCATCGGGATCATCGCTTTTGGGATCCAGCGGCGGTTGTCCGCCCTTGGGCGACGCCAGCGTGATCACAGCGCCCGCATCCTTGAATACATAGTACGGCGCGGCAAATTCCTCCAGCCAGAAACCGGTTTTCTTGCCGGTATTCCCCAATTGATCATGTGATGTCAGTATCATCAGGATATTCATGGTAGCCCTTCTTCCATACACTTATAGATCATTGATGATAACTTCTCAGCGGCAGCTAAACTGTACGGTAGCGAACATGTCCGCAAAGGCTGAAAATGCCGAATCTGCACCCGCTTCATCAAGCTATTCATCATTTACTTCGCCAACATTATGACTCGGCCAGGAGACCGCAATATGGGGCATGCAGCGCACACTCAAAACAGCCCGGCTGGGCAATTTTCCGAGCATGTGACGGTGGAAGGAATCGACGTCTATATGGAAGGCCGTGGACGCGAAACGATAGTCATGATCCATGGCTGGCCGGACACGCACCGTCTGTGGGATGAGCAAGTGGCCGCGCTCAGGGACCGCTACCGCTGCGTGCGCTTCACGCTGCCGGGCTTCGACGCCGGTAAACCGCGCCGCGCCTATTCGCTGGAGGAAACCATGGAAATTTTCCGGCGCATCATCGACAAGGTCTGTCACGGACACAAAGTGATACTGATGCTGCACGATTGGGGTTGTGTGTTCGGTTACCAGTTTTATATGCGACATCCATCCATGGTGTCCAGGATAGTCGGCGTGGACATAGGCGATGTGGACTCCCCCGACTACCAGCCAACGCTGAAAGCCAGGCTGATGATAGTCAGCTACCAGCTATGGCTGGCTGCGGCCTGGCGCCTGGGCGGCAGGATAGGCGATGCGATGACCCGCGGCATGGCGCGTGCAGCAAGAGCTTACGCACGGCCCCGGGACATCGGTTCCCGCATGTGCTATCCCTACGATATTTTCTGGACGGGCTCCCATGGCGGCTACAAGAACACGCAGCTATTCAAGCCCGCTTGCCCTATGCTGTACATTTACGGCAAGCACAAACCCTTCATGTTCCATTCCCCGGCATGGCTGCTGGAGCTGGCGGAACATCCCGGCTCCGAAGTGCTGGGAATCGACTCCGGCCATTGGGTGATGAAGGAACAGCCGCATGCCTTCAATGAAGCGGTAGCTTACTGGCTGACTTTCAGCGCCTGATATCAGCAGATGAGTGCATGCCCGCAGGACAATTTTGCGCCGTATGCGATATCATTATCGCCGCGCAAAAAAGTACTGACTTCTATTCATAGGCAAACAATGACAAAAAATACCGCCATCACCCGGCTTAAACGCATCAGCCGTGCCGTAGCGCTGGCCTGTCTGCTGGCAACGGCTGCGGGCCAAAGCAGCTTTGCAGCAGAAAGCAGCAAGCCCGCCGTAGATCCAGCCACGCTGGACAAAATCCGTGCAGCGGCCATGAGCAGCGACTGGGCCTATGACAGGCTGGAAGACCTGACCGACCGCATCGGCCCGCGCCTGTCCGGCTCGCCCGGAGCGGCGGCGGCGGTGACTCAGGTTGCGGAAGCGATGAAGAAGATAGGTGCGCAAGTCAGTTTGCAGCCGGTCAAGGTACCGCACTGGGTGCGCGGCGCGGAGGCGGCAGAGCTGGTGGAGTATGCAGGCCGCCCTGCGGGCATTACGCAAAAAGTGGTGCTGACGACGCTAGGCGGATCTTCAGCGACTCCCACCACCGGCATCACGGCCCAGGTGCTGGTGATTAACAGCTTTGACGAATTGCAGGCGCGCGCCGCTGAGGTCAAGGGCCGTATCGTGCTGTTCAACGTGCCCTTCGACCAGGACCTGGCGGACGGCGGACACGCGGGAGAGGCTTATGGGCTGGCAGCGAAATATCGCTCAGCCGGCCCTAACGCGGCGGCCAAGCTGGGTGCCGTTGCAGCATTGATGCGCTCGGTGACCGGCATAGACTACCGCATGCCGCACACCGGCAATACCGGTTTTGAAAAAGGCGTGAAGTTGCCGGCGGCTGCCGTCAGCACGGAAGACGCCATGCTGATGGCGCGTCTTTCAGCGAAAGGGCCGCTGAGCATGCACCTGACGCTGACGCCGCAAACACTGCCGGATGCTGATAGCCACAATGTGATCGCCGATCTGCCCGGCAGCGATCCGAATGCAGAAATCGTCATTATTTCCGGTCACCTGGATTCCTGGGACCTGGCACATGGCGCCATCGATGACGGTGCCGGTGTCACTGCCGCCATGGGAGCGCTGGAGATTATCAAGCGACTGGGTTTGCAACCGCGTCGTACGATACGTGTGATTGCATGGATGAATGAAGAAAACGGCGGACGCGGTGCCCAGGCTTATTTTGACGCCAACAAGGACAAGCTGGCATCGCATTTTGCCGCAATAGAAAGCGACAGCGGCGCAGGCAAGCCGGAAGGCATGTTTGCGGCCATCCGGCCGGAATCGGTAAAGCTGTTCGCCCCTTTGCAAAAAGCCTTGCTGCCGCTGGGCGCACCTGTCATGCGGCGTGCGGATGCCTTGCACACCGGCGACCTCACACCGCTGGAGCTGGGTGGGGTGCCCAGCTTTGAACCACTGCTGGACAGGCATACTTATTTCCACTACCACCATAGCGCGGCTGACACGCTGGACAAGGTGGAGCCGGACAATCTGCGCCGCCAGGTAGCCTTGATGGCAATGATGAGCTGGTACCTGTCCAATATGCCGGAAGCCATAGGCCGCGCGCCTGAGTTTAAGCCCTGAGCCAACAAACTCATCGAGACCGATAAGTCCGGGCCAATTCCTCAGCCCGGCTTTTCTCTCTTGTTGCGCCGAAAAAATCTCCAGCGCAAACGCAAGTCATACCAGATAGGCCCGAAGCTCAGCAGAGCCAGCAACGCGGACAGAAAAATTGTCGCCGAATAGCCTATGTGCTTGAAGCCCAGCGCACCGGAAACCCCGCCGATGAAAAAACAAAAGATCAGGGTTGCGTGCAGCCTCAGTTTACTGCGGTTGGCATACACGATTTGGCCCGGTATTTGACGGCGATTGTAGTAAAACAGCTTGCCCAGTTCTATGCCTATATCCGTGCTGAGCCCTGTTACATGTGTAGTCCGGATCACCGCGCCACTGACCTTGGTGATGATCGCGTTTTGCAAACCCATGATGAAGCACAATAGCAATACGGTGATGGGCGCCAACAGATCCCGCATTGCCGCCAGGTTGAGCCCCGCCAGTCCAAACAATAGCAGCAATGCCGCTTCCACCAACAGGCTCAATGCATACTGGCTGCGCAACTGACTGCGGCGCGCCCAATTGATCAGCAGAGCCGTCGTGGCGGCTCCCAGCACAAAGGCAATCCACGCCGCCAGTGCCGCCAGTGCAAGTCCCGACTCTCCCAGTGCGGCACTATCCGCCATGCCTGAGACGATGCCGGTCATATGCGAGGTATATCGTCCTATCGCAAGAAAGCCTCCGGCATTCACTGCACCGGCGACAAAAGCCAGCACATAGCCCAGATGCCTGTCCTTGCGGCTATCGCGTTTGTTGCTGGTTAATTGGCGCAGGTAAAGAAGCGGCATGTTTTTTTACAGGCTCCGTAATTAAATTCAGCTGGCCTCAGTCCACCGGCTGCCAGTTGTTCCTGCGTTGCTGCAGCAGGTTTTGTGCAGTCAGGCGCAAGGCGACATCATGCTGGGGTTCCAGCAGTCTCAGCCGGTCGATGATTTGTTGATCCGGGATGTCCAGCAGCGTGCCCTTGCAGGCGAACACAATCTTGTTATTGGAATCCGGCACGTCAATCGCAAGCACGGCCTCGTCAAAGCTGCGGCGGATGCGGTCCACATACAATTCCATATCCTGCTTCTCCCCCAACAGATTGACTACCAGGATGCCATCCTCCTTCATGGACTGGAAACAGGCATCGTAAAAAGTCTGGCTGCACAGTGGCGGCGGCTGGCCATGCCTGTCGAAACCGTCCACGATCAGCACATCATAGGCGGCATCGGCCTGTGCAACCATTTCCACGCCGTCCTGGCACAGCACCTGCAGGCGAGCATCATCCTCGGGAATGCAAAAGCTGTCACGCAGCGCAATCACCCGCGGGTCGTTATCGACCACCACGATGGATGCCAGCGGTAAATGGTTGTAGCAGTATTTGGTCAGCGATCCGCCGCCCAGCCCTATCATGGCGATCAGTTGCGGCTCGCTGTTGAACAACAAAAAACCCATCATCGCCTTGGTATAGGCCAGCGTCAGGTGATCCGGATAGTCCAGGTGCATCTCGCTCTGAATTGCGGATACATCAAACAGCAGGGACACCGTGCGCCGGCTCTTGTGCACAAAGGGCTTGCCGGAAACGGACTGCTCTGCCAGCTCGTCAAAACCGTTCAGCACTATGTCTTCCTTTATTCAAGTCCCTGGGATGAGTCATACCAGTACATGCCTCGCCTCGACGAAATATTGATGGATCTGCTGCTCTATGGCTGGGTCTGTCATCACCTCCGGCCTCTGGCCGCGCGGGCACAACAGGCGCGGCGTGGTACCGAACAGGCGGCAGATCAGTGGCCGCTCGTCATATACCTGGCAGCCCTGCGGGCCGAGGTGCGGGCAACTCAGTTCCGCCAGCGCCGCATCATGCTCGGCATCGGTCTTGACCGGCAGCCTGGCCATTTCCAGCGTAGACGTAGTCACCGGCCCGCAGCAATCATGGCAGCCGGGCACACACGCAAACGAAGGGATGCGTTCGCGGAAAAATTTAAGTTTGTAGGTATTGGCATCCATGGAAACGGCGGCTATCCGGCACGAACAAAAAAACCTGCGCCATGCATCAATCTAGCCGTCTGGCGATCATAGCATGCGTGCCCCGGCCTATTTAAAAACTTGCCCAAAAACATGAATAAGCATGCTTAAAAACCCCGCCGCCTCGCCGGAGTAGAATGGGGCGAGCAAGCGGTCCACCTTGCTTTGCTATTGCCACTCAAGCCCCTGGAAGTACACGACAATTAAAACGGAGACCTGCATCATGGCCAAACTATTTGCGATTTATCAACAGCCTGCCGACCCCGCCAAGTTCGATGAATATTACTTCAACAAGCATGTGCCGCTGGCCAAAACCATTCCCGGCCTGCGCAGTTATGAAGTAACAAGCGGGGATGTGATGGGCATGGGAGGCAAGCATGCAGTCTATCTGGTCGCGATACTGGGCTTCGATTCGATGGAAGCCATAGGTGCGGCGATGGCTTCGCAGCAGGGCCAGGCTACGGCAGCCGACCTGGCAAATTTTGCGAGCGCAGGCGTAGATGTAATGAGCGCCGAAACCCGCATGGTGTGAGCTTGTCGGCATCCGTCTGCAAGCACAGGCGAAAAAAAAGGAGGCCAGCGGCCTCCTTTTTTTGCAGATTGCGTGAACGGCTTGATCAGCGCCCGGTTTCGCGCAGGTAGGCGGCCCTGGCAGCAAACGCTGTATTGCTGAAGTCGGAAAATACGCCGTCTATGCCAGCACGGTAGAAGTCCAGGTATTCCGGTGTAGGATCACCCTTGTAGATGCCGGCCAGGTATTTGCCTTCGTTACGGAAAGTGTAGCTGTGCACGAACAGGCCAGCCTTGTGCGCGTCGGCAATCAGGCTGGTTGGCGTGACACTGTTCACGTCGGCCAGCGAGCCAGTGTAAGGTGTGCCGTCGGCGTTCTTGTCCTTGAACGGCACGACCTTCCATGACATCACTTGCGGCTTCCAAGGCCCTATGCCATCTGCATAGGTTTTTATTTCAGCAAGGCCGGCCGGAGTCAGCATCACGCCAAAGTAGCGTGCATCGCCTGCCAGGGTCCAGCTATACGGACGGCCATCAACGAAAATATACACATCGTTGGTTTTATAGATCATCTCGCCGGTCTTGTAGTTGACGTCATTACCGTCCACCAGTTGCACCGCCTTGGCTTTCATCCCTGCGGAGCGCAAGTATTTCAGGCTGACCGGATCGAAGCTCTGCACAAATACTGGAGCATCCTTGGCGTTCAGGCCATTGTCGTTCAAGGCCTTCAGCAAGGCATCTTCCAGCGGATGGCTGCCTGGTGCGCCACAGCCGTTGGCGATTGCCTGCGCATTGTTCCAGATCGGGTTCTTGGTTTCAGGATAGACGGACAGCGTGCGGCCGGTAGCCTTGCTCTTGGCCTTGGCGATATCGATGATTTCCTGGAAGCTCAGCACAGGATATTTACCATTCAATACAGTAGGACGCTGGTCGCGCGCATCGTAGGTCGTGCCGCCGAACCATTGCTTCAATTCTGCCAGTGTAAAGTCGGTGATGGACCAGTCATTGGTATGGTCTTCACCATCAACGATCAGGGATTTCAACACTGACTTCGGATCGTTAGGATCGGTCAGGTCGCTCAGGTACTGGGCTGGACCGCTATCGGCAGTGACCGGATATTTCACATTCACCATCACGCCAGGCACAGTGCGCTTGCGCGAGGCCACGTCAGCATTGGTTTTTGCCACATCGGCAATGTTGGTGTTATCGCTCAGCCATGGATTATGGCGGGCAACCAGTTTGCAATCCTTGGTCAGGTGCAAATCGGTTTCCAGCGAATCGGCACCAGCGTCGGCCGCGCCTTCATAGGAAGGCTGGGTCTCTTCGGGGAACAGGCCAGGCAAGCCGCGATGTCCGATAACCAGGGGCATTTCGGCATTCAGCGTGGAAAACGGCAGCGGAGTATTGCTGCCGCCACAAGCGCTCATCAGCAAACTGCCGCCTACAGCCAGGGAAATTCCCAGCGGACGTAGCGACAGGATTTTTTTATTCAGCATGATCACATCTCCAGTTGGAAAAACTGGAGCCATGCTAATTTGCCTGCATGACCAGATGATGACATTCTATCAACCAACAAAACCGGACGCGGAAACAGCCGCCTGGACTGCTTGCTTCATCTATCTGGCTCTATGGTACTTGTCGCACCTTTCTTACTAAGGTCTGCATTGCAGAATCAGGCAAGGAATCAGGCCGCTCTTCTTGCATCTTCCAAAGCGGCGCTCAGCATGGCGATCTGCTCCTTGAGCGCTGCATTTTCGGCGCTCAATTCACTGATCCTGCGATTCAGCAGGGAGACGTCGCTGCCATCCTGGGCGCTATGATTGCCAACTGTATTAGCTGCACCGCTAACCTCTGCCGTGTCGCCCTCTTTCGGCGGCTTCGGCGGCTTGCTGGCAGCTTTCATTTCGCGCACCTGTTTTGCGGCCTGCTGCAATTCCTTGCGCCCGCCTGCAACCGCTGCTGCCTGCTCAGATGCCGGCAATGAAGCTACGGCAGCAGCCGCGTTGATGGAAATGGTGCCTGCCCTTACCGCCGCCACCAGTTCAGGCGCTGCGGTCTTGGTAATTTTCTCTATCTGGCCTATGGTATTGCTGCTGATGCCGGCAGCCTTGGCCAGATCTTCGCGGGTGTTGCGCTTGCCGGCCTGGGGTGCTTCTGCACCAGGCTCCGCCGCCGAATCAGCAACATCCGCTGCGGGGGCGGGCGAACTTTCCTGTTGGACAGCGGCGCGCGTGGCGATTATTTCCTTCTTGCGCAAAGCCAGCACGCCACGCTGGAAATCGGTCACGCTGCGGCGTGCCAGATGATTATCTATCATCCACAACTGCACATCCTCTATCGAGCCGAACCTAGAGTTTTGCACGGTCTTGTATTCAATGCCGTGCTTCTGGCAAATGGCAAGGCGGTTATGCCCGTCTATCAGCGTGTCTCCCCACAGCACCAGTGCATCGCGGCAGCCTTCGGCCAGCATGCTGCGTTCCAGCGCCGCATACTCGTTCGGCGTCAACGGGTCTATGTAGGCGCGCAATTCTTCATTGATAACGATGTTCATACTTTTCTTTCAATTCTTTTATGCGGCAGGGAACACAATTTTTTCCATCTCAAGCTGGAAAAAGCATCGCCCTGTGACGATTCGCGACCAGCATTCTACACCATGCACCATGGCGATTTAGCCGTTTGAAGCAGCTTCAGTGATAAGCTTGCAACTTGGCAAAACGACATTCCAAGCTTGGAGAACCATGATTCCTGCCGTTTCCATGAATGCCCATACCACCCTTGGCGGACGTATCCTGAAAGTCAATCATGCCGGTGAGCAGGGTGCAGTCAATATTTATGCCGGGCAGATATTCATGGCCCGCCTTACCACTCCTACGCTGGTCCCCGAATTGCGTGAGTTCAAATCGCACGAAGAAGCTCATCGCGCGATCTTCGCCGCAGAATTAAAACGCCGTGGCCTTCCCCGCTGCCGCAGCTACTGGTTGTGTGCCGCCGGGGGCTACACACTTGGACTGCTTACCGGCCTGTTTGGAAAGCGGGCGATTGCGGCAACTACCGTCGCAGTGGAAAGCGTCGTGCTCAAGCATCTGGAACACCAATTAACCGATTTGCATGGAAAAGACCAGGATGCAGTAGCCGCCATCTCGGCGATCGTCGTGGAAGAAAGGCTGCATCATGACCAGTCTGCATCCTATCTGCCGACCGGCAATCTTTGGAGCAAACTGATTACACCGGTGGTGGCACTGTCTACCGAGGCAGTCATCTGGATGGGTATGAATATCTAATGCTCATATATAAATAGCAGGCTTGAACCATACTATTTAGATAATACGGACGTTGTTCAGGCTTGAATATCCAAATTAATATATTTAAGACCCAATTTAGTGCCCTTGCCGCTGCATCGAATAAATCTCTCTGAACTATCTTTACAATTTGCGTGTCCAACCACGCGCCAAGCCAATGCATGGTTTAATGCTCAGGGAATACTTAAGTAATTCATAAAGACTGTTGTGAAATCCCTCTGGCGCTGCTGCTCCCACTCGGTGTGCCGCGGCACTTGCCTTCATCGGCGGCTGGCAGAATGCCAGGCAGGCGGGATACAGAACCAGAGTAAATTCAGAGTAATTTCGCAACCGCCACCTGGATTTGATATACAAGTTGCAGCCTACTTGTAAATCATTGCAACAAAGTATGCAGTTGAGCTTGATTTGGCATCCGTACAGCTAATATATATACTTGGCTGAACATTTTTGGAGATTGTGCATGAAGAAGAAACTGTTATGGATAGCGCTTGCGTTTGCTACGGCGACTCAGGCGTTCGCGCTGGAACCTGCTGCGCCGCCGCTGTTACTGCCATTACAGCAACAATCCCAGGCCGCCAACCTGTCTGCGCGTTTCCTGACCCGCTTCCACTACAAGGCGGTACCGCTGGATGATGCGATGTCGGAAAAGATTTTCGACCGCTACCTGAAATCGCTGGACCCGGAAAAACTCTTCTTTGTGCAGGCCGACATAGACCAGTTCGCCAGCGCCCGCACCAAGCTCGATGATGCGATCTATAGCGAAGACCTGAACATCCCTTTCCTGATTTTCAACCTGTACGAAAAACGTACGGTAGAACGGCTGACCTATGCGCGCAGCCTGCTGAAGCAGGGCTTCACGTTTGATACGCAGGAAAGCTACGAGCTGACACGGGAAAAACAACCCTGGCCGAAGTCCGAAGATGAAGTCCGTGACATCTGGCGCAAGCGTGTCAAGAACGACTGGCTGCGCCTGAAACTGGCCGGCAAGGATGAAAAAGCGATACGCGAAACGCTGACCAAGCGTTACGACAACTCCATCTCGCGCGTGTACAAGGTGAAGAGCGAAGATGTATTCCAGATTTTCATGAACGCGTATGCGATGTCGATAGAGCCGCATACCAATTATCTGGGCCCTAAAGCATCGGAAGACTTCGACATCCAGATGAAGCTGTCGCTGGTCGGTATAGGCGCGGTACTGCAGGAACGCGATGAATATACGACGATACGCGAGCTGGTACCCGGCGGCCCTGCGGCCTCTTCCGGCAAGCTGGCGGTAGGCGACCGCATTGTCGGCGTGGCCCAGGGAGAAAAAGGCGCAGTGACCGAAGTAATGGGCTGGCGCATTGACGACGTGGTCAAACTGATCCGTGGCGACAAGGACTCCAAGGTGTTGCTGGATGTATTGCCGGCAGATGCAGGCCCGGACGGCAAGCACAAAATGATCACGCTGGTGCGCGACAAGATCACGCTGGAACAGCAATCGGCGAAAAAATCCATCATGAAGGTAAAGACTGCCACAGCGACCCGCCAGGTCGGTGTGATTTCTCTGCCTACCTTCTACCAGGATTTCGATGGGCGCCGCAAAGGTGACAAGGATTACAAGAGCGCCACCCGCGACGTTGCGCGCCTGCTGGAAGAACTGAAAAAAGACAAGGTCGATACGGTGTTGATCGATTTGCGCAATAACGGCGGCGGTTCGCTGAACGAGGCGGTGGAACTGACCAGCCTGTTCATCGGCAAAGGCCCTGTCGTCCAGCAGCGTAATTCGCAAGGCAAGGTCACCGTGGAAAGCGACAATAATGCAGGTGTGGTCTGGAATGGCCCGCTGGGCGTACTGGTCAATCGCGGTTCTGCATCGGCCTCCGAGATTTTTGCTGCTGCCATCCAGGATTACGGCCGTGGCCTGATCATCGGCGAGCCTAGCTTCGGCAAGGGCACCGTGCAAACCATGGTGGACCTGGACCAGATCGCACAGAGCGACAAGCCCAAGTTTGGCGAGCTGAAAATGACGGTAGCGCAGTTCTTCCGCATCAATGGCGGCACTACGCAGTTGCGCGGCGTGACGCCGGATATCAACTTCCCTGTCATTTCGGATACGGAGAGCTTTGGCGAATCCAGCTACGACAATGCACTGGCCTGGGTACAGATCAAACCGGCTGACTACAAGCCTACCGGCGACCTGACCGACATGCTGCCGCTGCTGCAAATGCGCTATGAGGCACGCATCGCCAAAGAGAAGGATTTCCAGTACCTGCTGGAAGATGTCAACGAGGCGAAAGCGCAGCGCAAGAAAAACCTGATCTCACTGAATGAAGCTGAGCGCCGCAAGGAACGCGATACGCAAGAAGCGAAGACCAAGGCACGCGAAAAAGCCAATGGCGGCAAGGACAAGTCCGATTACCAGGATGACGGCCTGCAAGCCAATGAACGCAACCTGACGGCTGACCTCGCTGCCGAAAAGGCCCGCAAGGATGCCAAGGACGTGATCCTGAATGAAGCAGCCAATGTGTTGGGTGATGAAGTGGACTTGCTGAAGACCAATCACAAGCTGGCGGCACGCGTATTGCCTGGAGCAGTAATCACGGCAGACTAAATGCCAAACAGCAGTAAAGAAAAAGCCGGGTTTGCGAACCCGGCTTTTTTTATCCCGACTGAAGTTCAGGGAGGCACACCGTGCCCCGTTGAACTAACTTAGGCTACTTGCTTGGTCGCCGCAGAAGCGATCACCTGCGCCACCGCTGCGGTCAGTTTTTTGCCGAAAGGTACGTGCAGGAATTCATTCGGTCCGTGCGCATTGGATTTTGGTCCCAGTACGCCGCACACCATGAACTGGGCTTTCGGGAAACCCTTCTCCAGCATGTTCATCAACGGTATCGTGCCGCCCTGGCCGATATAGCCGCAAGGAGCGCCGAAGTACTGGTTGGACGCCTGATCCAGCGCCCGCGACAACCAAGGCTCTGTGGTCGGTGCATTCCAGCCGGTGGCAGAACCCTGGCTAGGCTTGAAGATGACCTTGGCGTTATACGGCGGATCCACTTCCAGCAAATTCTTCAGTTCTTCCACAGCCGGCGCTGCCTCTACCAAGGGCGGAAGACGGATGGACAGCTTGAAGGCCGTACGCGGGCGCAGCACATTGCCGGCATCCGCCAGCGGCGGCAAACCTTCTGCACCTGTCACTGACAGCGTCGGGTTCCAGGTACGGTTGATCAGCGCTTTGAAAGGATCGTCCACCATAGGCAGCACGGAGTTGCCGTCTGCACCGCAAGACCACGGATAATTTTTCCAGACTTCATCGCCGAGGATTTCTGCAGTCTGTCTGGCTTGCTGCAGGCGTTCTGCAGGAATTTCGCAATGGAAGTTGGACGGCAGCAGGCGGCCGGTCTTGCTGTCTTCCAGCCTGTCGATCAACTGGCGCATGATGCGGAAAGTGGAAGGGATCACGCCGCTGGATTCACCGGAGTGCACGCCCTCTTCCAGCACCTGCACTTCCAGCGAACCGCTGATTGCGCCTCGCAGGGAAGTGCTGAGCCACAACTGGTCATAATTGCCCGCACCGGAATCCAGGCATACCACCAGCGACACTTCGCCCAAACGCGGCTTCAATGCATCGATATAAGGCAGCAAGTCATAGCTGCCGGATTCTTCGCAGGTTTCGATCAGGCCGACGCAGCGCGGGCGGGCCAGGTTTTGCGCATCCAGCGCCTGGATCGCGGTCAGCGCGGCATATACCGCGTAGCCGTCATCGGCGCCGCCGCGGCCATACAGTTTGTCGTCCACATATCTAGGGGTCCACGGGCCGAAGCCATTACGCCAGCCGCTAAACTCGGGCTGCTTGTCCAGGTGGCCATACATGAATACGGTGTCTGTACCGGCATTGCCGGTTGCCGGTACTTCAAAGAACAATACCGGCGTGCGGCCGGGCAGCTTGATCAGCTCCAGCGTCAGGCCCTGCACTTTTTGCGAGCGTATCCAGTCGGCCGCATCGCGCGCCACTTTGTCGATATAGCCGTTCTGTTCCCAGGCAGCATCGAACATCGGGCTCTTGGCCGGAATTTCTATGTATTGGGTGAGATTGGGAACAATTTCCTTGTCCCATTTGCCGTCCACAAAGGCTTGCAATGCCTTTGGATCCAGTTTTGCGATAATTTCATCGGAAATTGCCATGACTACTATCCCATCAATTTAATAATGGACAATAGTATGAATCAAAAGCGCCAGCTTTGCTCAGGGCTTTGTGCAATATTTGGAGGCAAACCCAGGCATACGAGCATGCCTGGGTGAAATAGTCGAATGCCGCCCCTGATCCGGCGCGGCATAGACTCAACTCTTCGATCAGATTGCCATGCGCAACTGCAGATAGACGGTACGCGGCGCACCAACCATGCGGCCGGCATTACCGTCGACGTTGCGGGTGTAGTAACGCGTATCGCTTAGGTTATCCACACCGGCCATTACGTCCACGCCCGGCTTGCCCGGCATCCTCCAGCTAACCTGCGCATTGTATACACGGAAACCGGGAATGCGCCCTACGCCGGCGTTTGCCGTTTCAGCCACCGTATTGGCGGTATCGGAAAACTGCGAGCTTTGCTGCGTGCCGGACAGATTGAAGGTCCATGCCTTGACGCGGTATTTCGCCCCCAGGGTGCCGACATTGCGCGAATAGAACGGCACATCCAGGCCTGCCGTCGCTCCGGATTTCTGGATTGCCTCGGTGTAGCTATAGTTGGCATACAGGTTCAGGCCGGCCAGCTTGCCCGCATCGTCAAAGCTGTAGTCAACTGCGGTTTCTATACCGTCATGGTGAGTGGCGCCGATGTTCTGGAAAACTGCCAGCGTGGTACCGGGCACCTGCAGGATCTGGTTATCGAAGCGCAATCTGTAGGCTGTCATTTCAGCGCTAAGCTCGCGGGTCTTCCAGCGCGCGCCCAGTTCGGCAGTCTTGGCCAGTTCAGGCTGCAGCGGATTGGCTGCTGTTTGCGAATTCAATTGCAAGTTTTGCACAGGACCAAATGAGGTCGTGTAATTGGTAAATACCGTCAGCGCCGGATTGACCAGGTAGGCGATATTCAGTGAAGGCAAGGATTTGTTGTTGCGGGTCTCAAAGGTCTTGCGCGCGCTGAGGTCGTCACGATCCGAGGAGATGTGCTCGAAGCGCACACCCGGCGTGATGCGCCATTCGCCATAGGCGATGCGGTCATCGATATAGGCGGCATGCGCATCGGTCGCATTGTTGAAGACGGATACCGCGCCGGTACCATGGCTGCTGATCGTCTCCACGTAGCTGCTATCGCTGCCGCGCTCGCGCAGGTAGCGGTAGCCAGCGGTGACGTCATGCGTAGTCGCGCCCCATTTGATGCGCTGCGTATAGCGCGGTTCAAAACCCAGCACCTGATAGTTGCGCGGCTGGTGCGTTAATTGCGTATTGGCGGTATTGATCAGAGCGCTCTGGCGGAAGCTCTCGTTGTAATAGGCTTTGACTTCAAATTCCTGCGTTGCCGACAGCGTGTTCAGGTAGCCAAGATCTGCTTCCTTGCGATTGCCGCTCCAGAAATCGGTAGGACGGGTATTTTGAAAAGGGTTTGCGTTATATTGCGCTACCGTCAGGCCGCCTGGCGTTCTGGAAGTAACGTCGTAGTAGGACAGCTTGCCATAGACCTGCGAATCAGGATTGATCTGGTAGCGCATCTTCAGTGCAAAATCGTCGATCTTTTCATTGCTGCCGGCACGCCACTCGGTGCCATCCATGCCGGAATACAGCAAGGCCAGGCCCAGGCCGTTTTGCAACTGGTTGCCGAGGAAGGCGCTGTATTGTTCATTATGGCCGCCACCCTGGCTGAAACCGTTATAGCGCACCGATGCATCACCCTGGAAGCCAACTGTATCCGGAATCGAGCGGGTCGTGAAGTTGATGATGCCGCCCACGTTTTGCGGACCGTAGCGGACTGCTCCGCCGCCGCGCACCACGTCTATCGATTCAATATTATTCAGGCTGACCGGAGCAAACGACAATTGCGGCTGGCCGTAAGGCGCCACTGCCAGCGGTATGCCGTCCAGCAAGACCGTGGAACGCGGAGAATAGCGCCCTGTCAGGCCGCGCACGCCTATGTTCAGGGAAATGGCGCTACCTGCCGTGCCAGAGTTATCGGTAGTTTGCACGCCCGGAATACGGCGCATCACATCGCCTATGCTCATCGCACCGGTGTCGTCGATGTCTTCCTTTTTTACAACGGTACGGGCGCCGGGAAAGTTTTTCACGCTGTTTTGCAAGCCGCTGCCAAGCCAGCTGCCTGTCACCTGTATGCTTTCCAGCACCATGGGATTATCGGCGGAACTCCCCTCTGCCTGCTGTGCCTGCGCCAGTGCCGGCATACTCAGCATTGCCAGTGCCACCGCGGCAGCGCAAGGCTTCAAGGCCAGTTCTGAAAAAGTCTTGCGGGAAGAAAAGGAAGGGGGAAGCGATGCCATGCTGAAGTGACTCCTGTGTTATCAATAGCCCAACACCGAGCTAAAAACAGGAAAAGCAATGGCTGCGGGCAAAATGGACGGCTAGGCTAGCGCCTGGCCAGATTTTCAAATGATAACACTTCTTATTCGCAAATAGCAATGATCCTCATTAACAGCGACAGGCAGATCAAAGCATCATTTGAGGTGTGCGGGGTAAGGCAAACTTATTCATCTTCCCCGAACGGGTAGCGGCTGGCCCAGAAAGCCGTCAGGCGCGGATCGGCATCCACCCTTCTAACCACGGCCGCCATCTTTGGCGCTGCCTGGTAAAAGCGCGGCCGCCAGGGACCGAAGCGCGATACCACGGTTACATACAGGTCCAGCACCGATAAGCTCTCCCCCAGCAAATACCGTCCAGGATTCAGTTGCGCGTCCATCTGCTGCCAGCAAAAAGCAATCCGCTCATGCACTGCATCCACTACTGCGTCGCGCGCGACAAGCGGTGCGCCTATGCGCGACACATCGGGCTTGATCCAGTGCAGGGAATAAATAGCGGAAGACACATACAGCATCCAGCGCAGGAATTGCCGGCGCAGAGGATCATCCGGCGCCGGGGCCAGTGCTGCTGACGGATACATATCGGCCAGGTAAATCAGGATTGCGGCACTCTCGGTCATCACTTCGCCATCCGGCAAGACCAGCGCAGGCACCTGGCGCATTGCATTGACTCCTGCTACGCGCTCGCGCGCCGCAGCATCGGCCCAGGTCGTACATTCTATGATGCGATGAGGTATGCCCAGCAAAGTCAGGGCTGCTTCTACCGCAATAGAACCGGAAGCCTGCGCACCGTATAAGACCAGCTCTGCCATAGACGCCCCTTCCGAAAAAACACTGCTAGCGCAGCAAAGTGCGCGCTCCCATTTTAAACCAGGCCTTCGCGATCTTGCCGTTGGCGATTTCGTAAATGGCGATCACATCGAGCTGGCCCTTGCCTTCCGGGAAGTTGCGCGTGACCTCTTCCTGGTCCACCACCATATTACCGACCACCATGCGCTGCACTAGCTTTCCATGCAGGTCAGGCTCCTGGAAACGGGCGACATGGCGCTCGCGTATCTGTTCGGCGCCTTCGGCCAATAGCGTAGATGGATGCTCGAAATATTGCGCGTCGTCGGCCCAGCAGGCGATGAAGGCATGGATGTCGCGGGCGTTATAGGCATCCAGCTGCCTTTGCACGATACCGGCAGGTCCGCTCACAGTTGTATTCATAAAGGGAAAAGTAGAAAGATGCGGAAAAGCTTGCGGGGAAAAAATCGCCGCAGCGCTCCGCTATTCGGGAGGCGCTGCGGCGGAATAGGCGTTTAAGACTGTGCGTAGCTTAATTATCCAGCTTGAAATGAAATTCCAGCACCTTGGTTTGCGGGCTGCTGATAGGCGCATATTTCCAGGCCATCGCAGCGGCAATCACTTCCTTGTCGAAATACTTGGTCGGCAGGGCTTTGATGATCTCTACCCGGGATACTTTGCCATCCGTCTCAACATGAATGCGGGCGCTGACCACGCCTTCGGTCAGGCCGGCACGGGCCGCAGCACCAGGAAAGCCAGGTTGGGTACTGGTCAGCAGCTTGAGTACATTTTGCTCTACCGGCGCGGGTGCCGGCGCAGGAGCGGTTTTGGGGGCCGCGGCGACTACCACCGGCGTGGAAGCAGGGGTTTCAACGACCTTGGGCGCCACAGCCTGAGGCGTTGGCGCTGCGGCTACCGGTATAGGCTTGACGGTCTCGCGGATACCCGAGGCTGCTTTAGCTGTCAGGTTCTTGGCATCCTGCGCAGCCTTCGCTTCCTGGGCGGCTTTCGCTTCTTGCGCAGCCTTCGCTTCCTTGGCCTGTTTTTCTTCCAAAGCTATCTGGGCTGGCGTCTTGGTCGCAGCCTGATCCATCCACTTGGTCACGTCGGCGGTCTGATCGGTATGGCGGACCGCATTTTTAACAAGGCCCGTAGGTTTGGCTGCTTCTGAGCCGGAAGCAGGAGGAGCACTTGCCACCTCTTCCGGTGCAGGCTTTTTGGAACAGCCGCTTGCCAGCACGGCGACACACAAAAGACTCAATAGCAGGGTACCAATTTTGTTCATGTTGTTTTTGACTACCTTATCCATATTGTTTCCAGTAAAAAACCGAATACCAAAGCCAGGTCGATCCACTCCACTACTTACCGCCAGTCACTACCCTACAACTACTCAATAACTACCCAATATTTACCAAGCCTTCACAAAAACTGATCCGTCCCTGCGCCGCAAAGGTGCACTTCGCAACCGGATACTGCCACATGCCGGATCGCCGCAAGCCTTGCTGGTGCAGGGTTTCCTCTGAGCATGCTGTTTCATTAAAGCATGTATGCTGCCACGGAAAAGTTGGCATAGCAATATAGTTGTAACAAGATGTACACAGATTTTTGCTTAATTGTATTGATAATTTTTTTAGGGATTTTTATTGACAAATTAACAAACGCTATAACGCAGTGAACCATGACATGCAGGAAATGTGCCACGAGGCAATAAGAGGAAGACTGAGCGTCCTCCGGGAAGGGAAATCAGGAATTGGCGATGCAGGCCTGAGCGCGGCCCAGCAGCAATTCGCGCTCGCGCAGATTGCGGGTTAGCGATGCGGCCCGCTCAAACTCCAGGCGCGCCTCATCGTTGCGCCCCAGTTTGGCCAGCAGGTCTGCTCTTACGCTGGGCAGCAGATGATAAGACTTCAGGCTGGGTTCCGCCATCAGCTCATCCGCCAGCTCCAGCCCCACTGCAGGGCCGAAGGCCATCGCCAGCGCCACCGCGCGGTTCAACTCCACCACAGGTGACGGCGCCAGTTGCGACAACGCATCGTACAAGGCGGCGATACGCTGCCAGTCCGTATCGCCGGCAGTCAATGCACGGGCGTGGCAAGCAGCGATCGCCGCCTGCAAGGCATAGGGGCCGAATGCACCGCCCAATTCTTCCGCCCTTTGCAAGGCCGCAAAACCGCGCCGTATCAGCAACTGATCCCAGCGCGTGCGGTTTTGCTCCAGCAATAGCACAGGTTCTCCGGATGGCCCCAGCCTTGCCCTGGAGCGCGAAGCCTGGATTTCCATCAATGCCACCAGCCCATGCACTTCCGCATTCTGCGGCACCAGTTCAGCAAGGATACGCCCCAGGCGCAAGGCCTCGTCACACAGCGTCGGCCGCATCCAGTCATCGCCGGCGGTGGCAGAATAGCCTTCGTTAAAGATCAGGTAAATCACACCCAGTACCGAGGCGGTGCGGCTGGCCAGCTCTGCCGCTTGCGGCACCTCAAACGGCACCCGCGCCTCCGATAAAGTACGTTTGGCACGCACGATGCGCTGCGCAACGGTGGGCTCCGGCACCAGGAAGGCGCGCGCTATTTCATCGGTAGTCAGGCCGCCCAGCAGGCGCAAGGTAAGCGCCACTCGGGCATCAGGCGACAGCACCGGGTGGCAGGAGATAAACACCAGACGCAGCAAATCGTCGTCGATATTCTCGACAACATCGCCAGCCAGTTTCACGTCAAATTCGGTCGGCGCCAGCTCCTGCTCTATTTCCAGTTCGCGCCCCAGCTCTTCATGTTTGCGCACCAGCATCTGCGCGCGCCGCAGGCGATCCAGCGCGCGGTTCTTTGCAGCCGCCATCAGCCAGGCCGCCGGGTTATCCGGCACGCCGGTTTCCGGCCAGCGCTCCAGCGCGGTAACCAGCGCATCCTGCGCCAGCTCTTCGGCAAGACCGACATCGCGCAGCATGCGAGCCAGCGACGCAATAATGCGCGCCGACTCCATGCGCCACACTGCTTCGATAGCGCGATGTATGCTGGATGAACTCATGATGAGTGGATGACTGAAATGGTAGGTTGGGCTTAGGTCAAATGCTGCGGACAAGACCAGTAACCCAGTTTACAACAGCCTTCACTTTTCAGTAACTGCTTTCAAATTGACCAGGCCCGTTTCAAAATCCTTGCCTATAATTTGATCCATATTAAAGAACAAACCCATCAGCTTGCTGATATATGGGCTAGGTCCGTGCATGGCCCAGGTGACAGTGGTGATGTCGCCCTGGGTTTGCAAGGCAAAGTCGGCGGTGTTGTGCGCTTCAAACGGCTTGGCGAAATCCAGCTTGATGATGACCTTGCTTGCCGGCGAAGACTCTGTAATTTCCATCTTGCCCGCGCCAGCCTTGCTATTGCCTTCCCATGCATAGGTGCTGCCCAGGCCGCTGGCTGCGCCGCCGAAGTTGCGCTGCATTGCCGGATCCAGCTTTTCATAAGGTGACCATGCTGCCCACTGATGGAAATCATTGATCAGCGGGAATATCTTTTCCGGAGGCGCCTTGATACTGAGCGTGCGCTCGACACGGAAGGTGTCCGGCTTTGTGGCGGCAAATAGCAGCACCGCTGCGATGGCGGCAAGGACAATAAGGCCTATGGTTTTGAACATGCATATACTCCGTATGATGGTGTTTTTATTTATTTTTGATTCGCTGTAATTTGTGCGCGCAAACGCTCTTCCTGCTCGCGCAACTCAGGATTAAATTCAGCACCAAAATCCTCTGCTTCAAAGATCTGGCGGATTTCGATTTCCGATTCGGCACCGGTAGGATTGGGGCAGCGCTTGACCCACTCTATCGCCTCTTCTTTCGATTTCACCTGCCACAGCCAGAAGCCGGCGATCAGCTCTTTCGTTTCTGCGAAAGGACCGTCGATGACTTCGCGTTTGTTGCCGGAGAACTTGACCCGCGCACCTCTGGAGCTGGGATGCAAACCCTCGCCGGCCTGCATGATGCCGGCCTTGACTAGGTCTTCATTGAACTGGCCCATTTCGGTCAGCAGCCTTTCGTCCGGCATCACGCCCGCTTCGGTATTTTTGTCTGCCTTGATGATGATCATGAATCGCATAATGTTTTCCTTTTATTCAAATTCGGCGAGGGCCTTTAGCCCTCTACCCTCTATCGTGTTCGCTTATTTATTCAGAATCAGTATTTATTGTTCTGGGCAGCCCTGTGTCATCTGCTGTTTCATTCCCTCCTGGATTTGCTCGGGTGTCAGGTCACGGGTATGCGTTGCGATCGACCATTGGTGGCCGAATGGATCAATCACCAGGCCATAGCGATCGCCCCAGAACATGTCCGCCGGCGGCATTTTGGCTGTGGCGCCGGCAGCAACTGCCTGCGCAAAGCTGGCATCGACATCTTCCACATACATATGAAGGGTAATAGGTGTGCCCTTCAGAGCCTTAGGGCCCAGCGAACCCCACTCTGGAAACTCATCCACCAGCATCAGCGTGGAATCGCCTATGCGTACTGCCGCATGCATCAGCTTGCCGTCCGGTGTAGGCAAGCGCATCAGCTCTACCGCATTGAATGCTTTTTTATAAAATTCAATCGCTTTGGCGGCATCGTCGCATACCAGATGCGGAGTCAGGGAATGCATGCCTTCGGGAATAGGTTTTACTTTTGCGTTGCTCATTGTGAATCCTCCTAATGGGTGATAAATCATGGCCGGACAAAAGACCCGGCCAAAGCATCAAAACCGGCAGGATTGTTTCCTGCTCTACTCTACGACGAATGGGAGCATGCGAAATCGACAGCGAAATATAAAATAAATAAAATAATTCACCAGCGTGTCATCGGGGCTTGCGAAACCGCTTTTCCCAACTGCGGATACCCCTCCAAATATTGCCTAATATTTAACATCTTCAGTATAGCATTTCACTTGCTTTATGCAAGTGTGCTATGCTAAGTAGTATGAAACGCAGCGAAAACAAATCCCATTGCCCAGTGAACTTCGCGCTGGAAAATTTTGGCGATGCCTGGTCGCTGCTGATCGTGCGCGACATCGTGTTTTGGGGAAAGAGAACCTATGGGGAATTCCTGGACTCCAGCGAAGGCATCGCCACCAATGTGCTCGCCGCCCGCCTCGCCCATCTGGAGCAAAGAGGGATGCTGTCCAAAGGGCCGCATCCGGCAGACAAACGCAAAGACATCTACAGCCTGACTGAAAAAGGCCTGGCCCTGATCCCCATCCTGCTGGAGATGTCAGGCTGGAGCGCGCAGTACGATAAGGAAACCACCGCACCCCAGCAGTTCGTCGCATCCGTCTATGCCGACCGCGCAAAAATGTTCAAACTGGTGCAAGACACCATACGCAATGGAGGCTCGCTGTTCGGCGAGCGGCCATTGGTACAACACTAAATAAGGCACTGCCGCATCCTTGGCGATTTGCTAGGACTTGCCTCCCAATTGCTTGCCGGACTGAATCAGATGTTCGCGCATGCGTTCCTCCGCCTCGCGTAGCTCCGGCGTGAATTCAGCACCGAAGTCGGAGGCCTCATAGACTTGACGCAGCTCCAGTTCCACCTCGCCTTCGCCATCCAGCGGCGGCCAGCGCTTGACCCACTCCATCGCCTCTTCCCTGGACCTGACGTCTATCATCGTAAAACCGGCGATCAGTTCCTTGGCCTCGGCAAAGGGTCCGTCGGTAATCTGCGGCTTGCCGTCCGAGAACTTGATGCGCGCGCCCTTGGCACTGGGCTGCAAGCCTTCACCCGCCACCATCACGCCGGCTTTCATCAATTCTTCATTGTACTGCCCCATCGCTGCCAGCAATTCCTCGCTGGGCATCTTGGCTGCCTCGGTATTTTTGTCCGCCTTGCGGATGATCATGAAACGCATGCTTATTTCCTTTCTGCTTAGTTAAAAAAGTCTTTGCTGCAGATACAGCAAATAATTTATTCAGGCGGCCCCATTGCTACG
Source organism: Parundibacterium terreum (assembly GCF_014636315.1). Taxonomy (GTDB): domain Bacteria; phylum Pseudomonadota; class Gammaproteobacteria; order Burkholderiales; family Burkholderiaceae_D; genus Undibacterium; species Undibacterium terreum. Next base: position 1,506,008 of record NZ_BMED01000001.1, read on the forward strand.
ACGAAGCAGGCTGGCGCGATTCGACATATCCGACACACTTTTAATGAAGATTTACAAAACTCCGGCTACTTGCCGTAGCGCACACTGGTTCTGCAGGTCAAACTCTCTCTTTGTAACAAGATGCGCAGGATTACCCGCAATCGGCATTGCTGGTTTATATTTATTCATGGATTTTAATAACAAAAGGCAATATTCTTATTAAAATCATGCATTGAATGCAATATCCAGTTTTCTGAAAGAAATACACTTCTGTGGTAGAAGCACCAAGATGTGGCACGCCCACTGAATAAGTCAAAGACAGATTACATGCTTAACTTCAAATTACCATCACGTCCACGACTTACCACCCTGCTCACTGTCAGCATTTGCTCTACGGTTGCCGTCATCGTCCTCTCCCTGCTTTTCCTGGTGGATCATTTTGCAGTCGACTACGCCAAAAAAGAAGCCAAGCAGCGCCTGCAACAGCTTTCCTGGCAAATGCGCGACTCTCTGGATCTGGTAATGCAAAAAGCAGTGGGCGACGTCAGCCTGCTGGCGCAACTGAGCCAGGTGAAAGACGCCAAGGATCCAAAAGAAGTCGGCAGCATCCTGGATAACCTGCAAAAAACCTTTCCTTCCTATGCATGGATAGGCCTGGCCAATCCGGACGGCAAAGTGTTCGCAGCAACACACGCTGTGCTGGAAGGCCAGGATGTCAGCCAGCGCCCATGGTTCAAAAGCGGCAAGCTGGGCCTGTATGCCGGCGACTATCACCCTGCCCTGCTGCTGGAAAAAAAGCTGCCTTACAACGCCGACCCCTGGCGCTTCGTGGATGTTTCCATCCCGGTGCTACGCTCGGACGGTAGCAGCCGCGGCATCATGGGCGTGCATCTGAGCTGGAACTGGGCGCGCGACCTGGCAAAAAACCTGCTGGCGCCGACAGACAGCCAATATGGCGTTGAAATCATCGTGGTCCGCGAAGACAATACGGTCATCCTCGGCCCCAAGGCGCTGGAAGAAAAAAAAATCACGTCGCAAAGTGTAGAACTATCCCGTTCCGGCAAGACCGGTGCAACGGAAGAAACCTGGGCAGACGGCAATAGTTACCTGACAGGTTATTCGCAGACCGGGCGTTCCAAAGAGTTCCCCGGCCTGAAGTGGAGCATCCTGGTGCGCCAGCCGAAAGAAGTGGCGCTGCAAGCGTCGAGGCAATTGCGGCACGACATTCTGTTGCTGGGCAGCGTGCTGGGCCTGCTGCTTGCCGGGATTGCAGCAATACTGGCCCGCCGCCTGGCAGCGCCATTGAACGAACTCAGCGCAGCAATCGAAAAACGCGGCAAAGGCGCCAGCGGGCAAGCTATCCCGGTGGTAACAAGCTTTCACGAAGCCCATGTGCTGTCGGTGATCCTCGGTGAAATGGTACGTAATGAAGAACAGCATGTGCTGGCGCTGCGCAAAATGAACGAAGGCCTGGAGTCAACCGTTGCAGAACGCACCCGGGAAATAGAAAACAAGGCACAGGAACTGGAAAAAGCACTGGCCCAGCAGCAAAGCACGCAATTGCGTTTGCAGGCCATCACCGACAACCTGCCTTCAGTGATCACTTACATAGACGCCGGCCAGCGCTATCGCTTCGTCAATGCGCACGCCACCAGCGTATTCGGCGTGATGCCGGATCAGATGATAGGAAAGACGCTGGAAGAAATAAGCGGCGAACAAGCCTATGCAGTGATGAAGCCTCATATACAGGCGGCGCTGCAAGGCGAAAACATCAGTTTTGAAATGACGGGCATAGGGGATAATCAGCGCAACTACCAGTACAACTATATCCCTGCCAAAGATGCCGCAGGACAGGTCGAAGGTTTTTATGCGATGACCTTCGACATCACCGACCGCAAACGGGTGGAAGCGATGAAGAACGAATTCGTTTCCACTGTGAGTCACGAATTGCGTACTCCGCTCACATCCATCAACGGTGCACTGAAACTAATCGTGGCCGGCGTAACCGGAGAAATTGCACCGAAAGCCAAGGAGCTGCTGACAGTCGCCTTGCGTAATGCAGACAGGCTGGTACGCCTGATCAACGACATCCTGGATATAGAAAAAATTGAATCCGGCAATATGGAATTCGATCTCAAATCCAATCCGCTTGTGCCCTTGATCAAGGAGACAGTCGCGGCCAGCGAAGCCTTTGCCGAGCAGTATGGCGTAGTGATGAAGTTTGAATATGCAGGTGAAGACTTGAATGTGAAACTGGACCGCGACCGCTTTGTGCAAGTGCTGACCAACCTGCTGTCCAATGCGATCAAATTCTCCAATACCGGAGAATTTGTAGAAGTGCTGGTTGAAAACAAGGAAAAAACCGTGAAGGTCACCGTCGCAGATCACGGCAGCGGTATACCGGAAGATTTCCACGACAAGATATTCCAGAAATTCTCCCAAGTGGATAGTTCCAACACCAAGAAAAAAGGCGGCACCGGCCTGGGCCTGAATATCTGCAAGACCATCATCGAACATATGCACGGCACGATAGGCTTTCATTCCGTTGCAGGCAAAGGCTCGCAATTTTTCTTTGAGTTGCCCAAGGAATAAATTCCCCTCGGCACTATGTGGTAAGTTTGCTTGCTTTCATTGGCCCTACGGCAATGAAAGCAGCACACCAACAAATATATTTTTGCCAACGCTGTCGGTTTGTACCTATACTGACAATCGCAAATAAGCTGCTCTGCCAAGGCAGCAAATACCTTCCCAATCCCGCAAGTCCCCCGTTGTTGCTGTATCCCTGATTTTTTTCACGGAGAAATAGCATGCGAACATCCGCCGTTTACTTCAGCCTGCTGCTCAGCTTTTTATTGACCGGCTGCGCCACCCAGCCCAGCGCGGGCGATGCAGCGAAAGATACGGCGGCCTGCGCCGGCATGGTTGCCAGCGGCTTCAGGCCCATCGCGTCAGAACGCGATGAGCGCTTCCTCGGCAAGGTACAGGAAGCCACGGCGGAATGCCGCGGCGGCGACAAGGCCGTCATTTTCCGCAAGACACCTTATACCGACTGGTCCAATTACTGGGCTGCCGGTGATGCATCGACGCTGTCGCCCGGCACGACCGCAGTGGGCTCTCACTTGGCCCGGAATGGGCGCGGCATAGACGGCGCACTGCTGGATCTGGAATACCAGCGTATGGAACTGGTCAAGCTGAACCTGTTCGACAATAGCGGCACCTTTGCCGATTACGTACAAGGCCGCGACGGCGTGGACGGCAAGGCCATCAAGCGCTGGCCTGCGATGCGCCTGCCTGCCAGCCATCCCTTCTATGCGCAAGCCGGCGGCGCAGGAACACAGGTCTGCAATGGCGAGCAGATCCGTTTCCGTAACCTGGACGGCAGTTGCAATGACTTGTTCAATCCAGTGATGGGCTCAACCGGCCAGCCTTTCGCACGCAATGTAGCGTTTGAATCCACCTTCCCCGATCTGGGCAAGAATGAGCTTGCACGCAACCGCCACGGCGACCGGCTCACGCTGCTGACGCCGGACCCGCAGGTAATCAGCCGCAAATTGCTGACCCGCGAGCAAAGCGACCCGGCCAAATGCAACCAGGGTTTCGGCCTGCCCGGCTACTCCGCCGACGCCAACTGCGACTACAAGAAAGCGCCGTTCTTCAATGTGCTGGCGGCTTACTGGATACAGTTCATGACGCATGACTGGTTCTCGCATCTGGAAGAAGGCCATAATGACGCCAGGATGATACCGGCAGGCTGCAGCACCAAGCGTATCGCCAAAGGCGATGGCGTCACCGATGTGCCGTTGACCGCAGACGAGGTAGCCAAGCTGGGCTGCCGGCCGGATGACCAGATCGACAAGGGTTACATCGCCCAGGATGGCGATCCGGCCACATTCAAAGCTGGCGACAAGGAGTACCTGAACCGCGCCTACAAAACCACCAGCAACAAGGTCACGGCCTGGTGGGACGCTTCGCAGTTGTATGGCTATGATGCGGTTTCGCGGCAAAGGGTCAAGCGAGATCCGGCCGACCGGGCCAGGTTTCTGTTGCAGCCGCAGGGCTCACGCCCCGGCGAAGGTGAAAAGCTAGGCTATCTGCCGGTGTTCCAGCCGAATGACCCTATCAATCCGCAATGGAGCGGACAGGAAGCAGCAGCCTTTCCGGACAACTGGAGCATAGGCATCAGCTTTTATCACAACCTGTTTACTCGCGAGCACAACGCCTTTGTCGATGCTTTCCGCAAGCAGGCCAGCCGCACGCCGGACGCGGATTCCGGCCTGCGCAATCCGGCCCGGCCGGACCGCGAGATCCGATATCAGGATGTGACGGCAGATGAACTGTTTGAAATCGGCAGGCTGGTGGTATCGGCCGAGATTGCGAAAATCCATACCACGGAGTGGACACCGCAATTGCTGTACGACGAACCGCTGTACCTGGCGATGAATTCCAACTGGCACGGTTTGCTGCAAGGGCATGACATCGTTGCCGCCGCGCTGGAACAGATCGTCGTGAATAATTTCGGTAAATCGACCGAGGCCAAGAAAGCGACCCAGTGGTACTCTGCCTTTGCTTCCGGCCCCGGCATCTTCGGCCTGGGCAGCGTTGTGTACGCTGACGATGCCATCTTCGCCTTGTATGATCCTTCCAAGACCGATATCTGGGACCTGAAAAAACCGGAACATGTGAATGGCGGCGTCAACCATTTTGGTTCACCCTTCAATTTCCCAGAAGAGTTCGTGTCGGTTTACCGGCTGCACGCGCTGGTGCCGGACCTGATCGAATACCGAGAGTGGAACAATAATCCGAATGTGATACGCAATAAGATTCCGGTGATAGAAACCTTCCGCGGCAAGGCGACTGCCGCCATGGATGAACGCGGTCTGGCTAACTGGGCGCTGTCCATGGGCAGGCAGCGTCTGGGTTTGCTGACCTTGCAAAATACGCCGCAGTTCATGCAGAACATCAATCTGCCCCGCCTGCAAAGCCCTACGCAGAAAATCGATATCGCCGCGCTGGACATCCTGCGCGACCGCGAACGCGGCGTACCCCGCTTCAATGAATTCCGCCGCCAGTATGGCCTGAAGCAATTGACCAGTTATGACGACTTTATAGATCGCAGGCTTCCACCCAACTCCACCGAGCGCAAGGAGCAGGAAAACCTGGTCAGCACGCTGCGCGAGGTTTATGGCAAGCACCGCTGCGATGCCAGCAAAATCATCACCGCTAGCCAGCGCAACGACGATGGCACGGCGATCAACGATTGCCTTGGCAACCGCAACGGCAGCATGGTCGATAATATCGAGGATGTGGACACGATAGTGGGCTGGCTGTCGGAATTCACCCGCCCGCAAGGCTTTGCAATTTCGGAAACCCAGTTCCAGGTCTTCATCCTGAATGCATCGCGCCGCCTGTTCAGCGACCGTTTTTTCACGTCCAGCTTCCGGCCCGAGTTTTACAGCAAGTTCGGCGTCAGCTGGGTCAACCAGAACGGGCCGGACGGCAAGGTGATGGAAAGATATCCATCCAATGGGCATATCGTGGAAATGTCGCCGCTAAAACGCATATTGCTGCGCACGACACCTGAGCTGGCACCGGAACTGGATAGCGTGGTCAACGTGTTCGATCCCTGGGCACGCGACAGGGATACCTATTATTCGCTGAAATGGAAACCAAGACCAGATGCTGCGGGGGATGGCGCATTTAAATAGCCCGAGCAAGCCGCGGCCGGCTTATTTGAGATAAGCCGAGCCAGCCGACAGTGAACAGCTTGCAGTTTTGGCGCCCTGCTATCATCGCTCGCCGGTAAGTAACGCACCACTTTCGCCGGATCCTGCCTGCCGCAAGGGCAGGGCATACAAGGCCCCCGGCGCACTGTAAAATAGCGGTTTATACGCTAGCTTCAAGCAAGCGGCCTCAGCAGCGACAATTCGGCGGCAATCCGCCGTAAATCCGGCGTAGCCATATCCACGATTTCCCCCTATGACCACAGAATCCCTGTCCAGCACCGCAACAAGCCGCTTCAAGCTCCTTCTCCGCCCTTTCCAGCAAGACCGCCTGCTTCAGGTACTACTGCTGATCGCCGTCCTGTTCACTGCATTCCAGCCGGCCAGGATAGTTGCCTATCCCGGCTGGGTGAACTGGCCTACCATTGCGACCCTGATCGGCCTGATCGTACTGACTAAGGGCATAGAAAGCAGCGGTTACCTGTTTTACCTGGGCAGATATATTGTCAACCGCTTGAATAACGAACGCGTGCTGGCGATTTTCCTCGTGAGCGCGGCGGCACTCCTGTCCACGGTGCTGACTAACGACATCGCGTTGTTCATCATAGTCCCGCTCACGCTTGGCCTACGCAGTATCGCGGGCTTGCCGATCGGGCGCCTGGTCATCTTTGAAGCGCTGGCGGTGAACGCCGGTTCGCTGCTGACACCGATAGGCAATCCGCAAAATATCCTGCTATGGCAAAAATCCCATCTGAGTTTTTTTGCCTTTACCGCCCAGATGGCACCGTTGGCTGGTATCGTCTTTGTGCTTTTGCTCGCGCTGACCGCGCTGTCTTTCCCCAGCCTGAAAATCCACGCCGAAGAATCGGAAAAAAACCTGCAGTGGGATGCTCGCTTGCTGGGCTATAGTAGCCTGCTGTATCTTGGATTTTTAACCGCAGTGGAGTTCGGCCAGCCGGGCTGGGGTTTGCTGGTGGTCATCGTCTGCGTCTTTTTCCTCGCGCGCGGCATCCTGCTGGAAGTGGACTGGAGCCTGATCGCCGTTTTCGTGCTGATGTTTATCGATATCCGCCTGCTTACCGAAATCGGCGCGCTAAAGACCTGGCTGGACGGCATTGCCGCCTATGCGCCGCACGAGCTATTCCTGGCCGGCTTGCTCGGCTCGCAGTTGATCAGCAATGTTCCTGCCACCATCCTGCTAACCAAATACGTACCCGCCAGCAAAATCATCGCCTATGCCGTCAATGCGGGCGGTTTTGGTTTTGTGCTGGGCTCGCTCGCTAACCTGATTGCGCTCAGGATGGCGAATGAAAAAGGGATATGGCTGCGCTTCCACTTTTTCTCGGTGCCGCTGCTGATCGCAGCAGGCCTGGTGGCTTACTTGTTGATTTGACCATCCCCGGATGATCCGGATGCAATTGTCCTTTGCTTAAAAATTCCTGCAGACAAGATCAAGGCTTGCCTGCAAATCAGGCTTGATCTAGCGCGCCGATGAAACTAAAATACTGATCATATATACAGTATTTTGATTTATCATGCCCAAGCCACCTCCTACAGATGACATAGAACCGCAACCCCTGATCCCCATGCTTCAGGCGCGCAAGGGGCGTGGTGCGGTATCCAATTTGCAAGGCCGCTATGAAGTCCATGCCCGGGAAGACTTTTATGACGACTGGTCGGACAGGCTCGTTGAAGAGGAGCCTGGGAAAATAGACGACGGCAATGACAAGCCCCAGAGCTGGAAAACCCAGGTCGTCGAAGAACATGCAAAAAGCATACTGAGCCGCAATCAATCGCCGGATATTCCTTTCAGCGTCTCACTGAATCCCTATCGCGGTTGCGAGCACGGTTGCATTTATTGCTTTGCCCGCCCTAGTCATAGCTATCTGGGCCTGTCGCCTGGCCTGGATTTTGAAAGCAGGATATTCGCCAAGATCAATGCGCCCGAGCTATTGCAGCGCGAGCTTGCAAAACCATCCTATGTACCGCACGGCATTGCCTTGGGAGTGAATACCGATGCCTACCAACCCTGCGAGCGCGAGCTGAAGCTGACACGCCGCGTGCTGGAAGTCTTGCACGAATGCGAACATCCGCTGGCGCTGATCACCAAATCCTCATTGGTTGAGCGCGATATCGACCTGCTGTCTGCAATGGCGGCCAAGCGGCAAGCCATCGTCGCAATCACTATCACTACGCTGGACACAAGCATAGCGCGCACACTGGAACCACGCGCCACCACGCCGGCAAGGCGGCTGGAAACCGTACGGCGGCTGACCGATGCCGGGATACCGGTCGGCGTCAGCATAGCCCCTGTGATCCCTTTCGTGACCGAGCCGGACCTGGAAAAAGTGCTGGCCGCCGTGGCAGACGCCGGGGCTGTCAGCGCCAGCTATATCATCCTGCGTCTGCCGTGGGAAGTCAGCCCGCTATTCCAGCAATGGCTGCAGGCACACTTCCCTGAGCGGGCGCAGCGGGTCATGAACAGGGTGCGCGATATGCGTAACGGCAAGGACTATGAAGCTGACTTCGGCAAGCGCATGCGCGGCGAAGGCATCTGGGCCGACCTGATCAAGCAGCGCTTCGATAAATGCATAGAACGGCTCGGCATTACCAGGCGTTCAGGCAGTTTTGGCACACTGGACGGCTCCCGCTTCCGGCGTCCGCTGATCGTGCCGGCAGCGGAAAGCACCAGGAGTAAAAGCAAAAGCGGGCAATTCGATTTCTTTGATGACGGGATGTAAAGGAGAGCAACATGCACTACCAACTCGACCATCATCTTTTCCCGCAACTCATAATATCTGCAGCAAGGCGCTACGCAGCTCCGGATAGGAAAACTCAAACCCGCTAGCCTGGAGCCGTGCCGGCACGACGCGCTGCCCTTCCAGCAGCAAGTCAGCCTGCTCTCCCAGGCCCAGCCGCATGGGGAAACCCGGCGTAGGGAAAAAGCTGGGCCTATGGATGACACTTGCTGCCAGTTCGCTGAACCGCTTTTGCGTGACGCACTCCGGCGCCGTGAAGTTATATACGCCATCTTCCTGCGCGTGCCACAGATGCGCCATGCCGCGCAGCAGGTCATGAACATGTATCCAGGACAGCCATTGTTTGCCGCTTCCAAATGGGCCGCCTATGCCCAGCCGGATGGGCAGCAGCATCATGGGCAGCGCGCCCTGCTGTCCAAAGACCACACCGAAACGCATGCGTATCACGCGCACTCCATGGGTTGCCGCAGCCTGTGCGGCCAGTTCCCAGTCGCGGCACAACTGAGACATGAAAATATCCTGGGGAAGATCATCTTCCGTCAATTCCCGCTCATCCCCTTGCCGCTGTATGCCGTAGTAGCCGATCGCGGAGGCTGAAAGCAGCAGTCTCGGCTTGTGCTCGGCCCTGGCGATCCATTCAACCAGGCTGTTGGTCAGATCAATGCGGCTACTCCGCAACACTGCCTTGCGCGCGGCGGTCCAGCGCCAGCCAAGTATGCGGGCTCCCGCCAGATTGATGATGACATCCACCGGATAGCCCGATGCCAGCTCCTGCATGCTGTCTATGCACCGGACCTTTCCATCAAACAGCCACGCTGCCCTGCGTGGATCGCGGCTAAGTACGGTGACCCGATGGCCGTCTGCGAGCAGCGCGCGGACCAGGCGCTGGCCGATAAATCCGGTGGCGCCAGTCACCAGGACGTTTTCAGCTTTATCGCCGAAACGGATAAGCGGAAGGCTTTCTTCTTTCATTGCAGTGACTCCCAATTGCATCGCGGCGAAGGCATCCCGCACGCCGGACAAACCTACACCAATGCCGCATACGGCCAGAAAAACGCTAAGCAAACCATACGGCTGCCAGACAAAGGCCGTAGGCTGCGCCAGCCACGCAGGCGTGTTCAATGCCAGCAGCATCACAAACGCGCCGCCATTCATGGCCAGCACAGTATGCGTTATCCTTTCGCTTGCCGGCAGCAGGCGGGTGCTGTCCTCCACCACAAAGTCCCATAAGGTCAGGATAATCTCTACGCCGAATACTGCAAGCAAGACCAGAGCCCAGGCGCCCTGCCATGTCCAGGCAGACAAACCTATGAACAAGACACTATAGATCATCGCGCGCAAGGCATGAATAGCCAACTCCGTCCGCGCACTGCTGCGCTGGGCCAGCGCTTCGGTCAGCTCATGATGGTATAGCGTATCGAAAGCGCCAAGCACGCCTTGTGCCGCCATCAGTTGCAAAGCCAATAAATGGGTGTTCATGAAGGGCTCCCTTCGGCCATCACGGCTTCTTCTGTCACCTCATGAAAAGCGCCAACCTGCGTAAATGTAGTGCCGAACAGCACATGCCTTATTTCTATGCGGATATTGAAATCTGTAGCACTGTCATTGCGATGGCACAGGAAGGTTTTTCCGGGTGTCAGGATGGCCGGCAAAGGCACCCGGAAACCCAACAGGTCCCAAAAATAGCCATCACTAGTAAAGTAGAGATTTCCCTCATGCACATGCAATACGAGTTTCATTCCCAGGCCCATGCCCACGTATTCCAGCACTTCGCCTTTTTCGCTTTCACGCATGTAGGAAGTGAACTGGATGGACTCGCGGTGATTCAGGCGGTATATCCTTTGCTTGAAGATGGCACCGCATGCAGGTTTGCTATACACCTGGATATCCACCGGAAAATCGCTGTCGTTAAAAGGGATCAAGGCTCCGTGGATAAAAGGCCTGCTCATGAAACCGAATAGCTTGCCTATCGGGGAACATGCCAGCTCGCTGAGCCGCCCCCGGTAATGCAAGGGTTTGCCCGGCTCAGGATTTTTGGCAAATCGCGACTGGATATCCGGATGCAGCTTCAGCCATTCCTTTCCGAGAATTTTCCTGAACAACTCTCCCTCTGAAGGGTGGTTTGCAGATACGGTGTGCGTATTCATGGAATAGACGATAAAGATTATTAATTAGAAAGAGACGGATGCTTTCGGTTTGCGATCATTCAGATACAGGCCTACGAGAGGCGGCAGCATCGTCGCAACAGCGAAGCAATCTATCCAGACATGGATCCAGATATCGGCGCGCAGCGAAATCAGCATATCCTGCGGGGCCCATAACACGACGCCTGCAATCAGCCAGGCCCAGGCAAAGCTGATGCGCTGGCGGTCGCCGATATAGGTCAGCGCCCCCATCCATAGAGACATGCCCTGCACGGTAGGGCCAAACAGGCTGATCCACCAGACCTGCTGCGCATGCGCCGTCGCGGACACATAACCTGCGGTAACGGCGGCATCGCCCCAGAAGGCACGCGCGATAGTATGGTGATACGCGTCAAACACGGACAGACCCGCTATCCATGGCAATAGCAGCCCCACCAGCAGATGCACGGCAACGACTGCATACATCCAGCGCACCAGCCAGGGCCGCGCTACTTCTAACTTTTTCTCCAGCTTTGTTTTTAGCTTTGGTTCTAACTTTGCGCCGAACTTTGTTTCAGTATCTGCCAAGTCATTCATTATTATTTTCCTTGTTTTGATTGCTACTCAATCTTGTCAGTTACCGAGGAAGGGGTGGCGGCTACGGCATACGTCTTCTGCACAATCAGGCACCTGCTTGTAACCCATCAGGCGTGAAAATGCGTAACGTTTAAGCGCGAATTGCCGATACAGCATGGACAGCAAGGGGCGCAAAGCCTTGATCCGCAACGGCAGGACCACCCATAACTTTCCGGCCAGCGTATACGCTGCCAGCATCGTGTCCAGCCCCACCAGGATGTCGCCATTGGCCAGGCGGCCATGCAATTGAAGATTCATTGCATGCAAATCCAGGCCTTGCTCCGATGCATCGAAGGCCGGATCGGCAATATCAATGAAGCCCAGCCGCGCATGGGTATCCCAGTGACGCAGTCTTTTCATTTCTGCAGCACAGAAAGGGCAGTTTCCATCGAAATACAAGCTCAATAGCGGGGGATTCATTTCCTGGTCCTTTACTTCTGAAAGTTAACAAATTCTTGCTTGCCACAAACACCATCCAATTCATTTATTTCTGTTATTACAGAAATTAAAGTTCATTCTGACATAAAAGTCAAATTTATTGTTATGCAAACCAATAAGAACTCTCGGCAAGCAAAGCGGTAAGCCGGTAACATTTAGGCTGGCCAAGGTCGCCAAGCTAGCTAGACTTGGCCCGATTCCGCCCCAGCAACGAATTCCAAGTAAACAGCAAAGACCTGCCCCATGTCGTTTGACACTACCGCCATCAACAAGCTGATGGACAAATTTGACGGCCATCACAGCGTATGGCTGTTTGGCTACGGCTCCCTGATCTTCAAGGCCGATTTCCCCTTCATCGAGCGCCGCCCTGCCCTGATCAAAGGCTGGACGCGTCGCTTCTGGCAAGGCTCGCATGACCATCGCGGTACTGCGGACGCACCGGGCCGCGTAGCGACGCTCACACCGCAAGAAAATGCCGTTTGCGAAGGCATGGCCTATCTGGTCACGCCGGAAGAGTTCGAGCATCTGGACTACCGCGAAAAGAATGGCTACCTGCGCCTGAGCACAGACATTATTTTTGAAGACGGCAGCAGCGTGGAAGGCCTGGTGTACATCGCAACGGAAGACAATGCCGCCTACCTGGGCCCAGCGCCCGAGGTGGATATCGCCCGCCAGATCGCCGCATCGGTTGGCCCCAGCGGCCGCAACAGCGACTATTTGCTGGATCTGGCCGCTGCCCTGCGCGCCCTGGGCAAGCAGGACAGCCATGTGTTCGAGATTGAGAGCTATCTGAAGCAATGGGGTGCCGGCACGACATAGCCGCCCAGCCCCTGCTGCCGCAGAAGATATGGGTTTGACAATAGCTGCATGCGCGGATATTCTCGGACAGACATCCAAATATCATTCTGCCGAGGCAAAACCGCATGAGCTATGAATTCAACCCGGAAAGCCAGGTCTTTGAATTTCCCAATCCTTACAAAGTAGAAAACACAGCCCTGATCTGTTCCGGTGCGGTGATGCTGCTGGCCGGCGGCCTGACCATGATACTGGTGCGCGAACGCCTCAGTCATGGCATGGACGGCAGGGCCGTCGCGGTGCTGGGCATATCGGTCTTGCTGCTGTTGCTGGGCATAGGCTTGCTGGCGCGCGCATTTACCCGCTTGCGCTATTTTTTTGGACGCAACCGCCCTGCCAACCTGGCGCCGGTGCTGCCGCAGGACAAGGATGGCGACAGTGCCGCTGCCGCCGCGTATAAGGAAACCCTGAGGCAAAACGCGATTACCTACCCCGAGCCCAAGGGTCCGCTGAACGGCCTGCTGTATAGCTGGCTACCCAACCTGATTTTTGCGCCTGGCGTGATCCAGCGCACCGCGCAAACCCAGTTTTATAATTTCCTGTCGCTGGCTGCAACCTTCATCAGCTTCCTGATCTGCTGGCTATTGCTGGGCAAGGACAGCGCTAATGGCTGGATAGGCCTGGTCTATGGCGCATTTGCCTTCTTCCAGATCATGCGGCCCATGATGCAAAAACATCGCGCTCCGGCCGGCGGTGCCGTCACCGATGCCGTACAGGTGGGCATAGGTAGCCTGATCGTGCTGATCATACTTGCGGTACTGGGGCCGGTCCTGCTGGGCATGGCCAGCCCGCATTTGTCGGATCTTGGCGAGCTGTCGATTAATGGTGTTCTGTGCGTGGCTTTGGTATGCGCTCTGGCAGGCTGCGCTGTGTTTGGCCTGGCACTGAAGAACCAGTTGCAGGCTGCGCCGCAGGCGGTAGGTTCGGCCCGCGTGACGGAAACGCTGACCATGAATGCGCATCCGAACAAGCTGATGGAAGAGCTGGACCGGATGCTGATGACACGCTGGTTCAGCCGCATTCCCAACCGCCGCTATACGCACAAGACCCCTACAGTCATCGGCGCACAAGGCAAGTTCACCGCAGAGATGCTGGAAGAAACCCAGCCGCGCCCGCAGCCTAACCGGATTGCGTCCGGCATAGGACACGCCTTATCTTCTCCGCAGTTTTTCTGGCTCACCGCGTTGACCGGCCTTGCCACCGTGTACCTGTTCGTGGGCGCTTTCGCCGCGATACTCGCCTGCCGCAATATTCTCGGCGCAGAACCGGTGGTCACCGCCATCGCCTTTGCATTGAGCCAGATTGCCGTCGGCATTTTTTGCTACAGCGCCTCCCATGCACTGTGGGGACGTTTTGATTTTGTGTCCGAACTGATCTGGGTGGATATCAGCGGCAGTTATGAGTCGGCCAATGTCCACCTGGGCAACCAGCTCTCCAGCAATGTGCAGACGACCAAGAATGTCATCAATATCGAAAGCATGACGATGCGGGTCTGGGTATCCGAGATCGATACCGTCATCTTCGGCAAGGATGAGGCGCGCCAACTGATAGGCATGCGCGGCTTGCAGGCGGTAGCCGATGAGCTGGCCAGCACGCTGAAGGGCTTTGGCGAAACCCGCTCCATGGTCGTGGCGCCAACTTCCAGCCAGGATCTGGATCGCGCCAACAAGGTCGGCGCGATGAACAAGTTGATGGGAGGACAGCAAGATGTAGCAGGCGGCGAGCGATTGGCAGCAGCCATCCTAACAGCCAGCGCTACGCCTACGCCAGCAGGCGCTGCCTCCGAGATAGCCGCCCCCAGCTACACGGCAAAAGCCCGCTTTTGTTCGCATTGCGGAGCCGAAGCAAGCAGCAATGCGAAATTTTGCGGCAACTGCGGGACGGCGCTGGGAAATCCGGCCTAGCCGTCATCTCAGTGTGAAAGCCAGTAATGCCATCTGCACCTAAAAGCGAGAATAAGCCACCGGTCCCACCAAGACAGCCGGAGCTGGAGGAATGCTGCGGCAGCGGATGCGTGCCGTGCATCTTTGATATCTATGAAGACGCGATGGAGCGTTACAGGAAGGAATTACAAGCCTGGGAAGCCGGCAAGACAAAGAAGCGTGGAAAGAAGGCCTCCGCTTCAGGCAAGGCCTGAGCCCGGTGTTTTAGCGCAAATTTCTACGAATTGCCGCCAGCTTAACGGCCGGTTTTGCTCAGCGCAAGGATGGGATCATAGCCGCAGGCAAGCTCACTGCCGCTATTGACCAGTTTCAATGGCGTCGCCAGTTCCAGCCTGTCCCTGCCCTCGGATTTGGCCTTGTACAAGGCTGCATCGGCACGACTCGCCACACTATCCAGGTTTTCTTCGCCGCTGGTTACCTCAGCCAAACCCATGCTGACCGTGTAGGCAGGAATCTCCGCATTGCCAGCTTGCCGCAGGCACTCGCAAATACGTCGCGCTACTGCCTGCGCCTCCACTGCCGTGGTTTCGGGCAGCAGCGCCACAAATTCCTCGCCGCCAAAACGTGCAAAATGATCGGTCTCGCGCAACAGGCGCGTCACTGTCGACGAGAAATGGATCAGCACCCGGTCTCCGACCGAGTGCCCGTGCTTGTCATTGATGCGTTTGAAATGATCCAGATCCATGATGATCAGGCTCATAGGCCGTTCATGGCGTTTGATGCGCCGCATCTCATTGTCATACATATCGGAGAATGCGCGCCGGTTCAATGCCTCGGTCAATGGATCCACGTTGGATACGCGGGCCAGTTCGACGTGCAGGCGGCGTGTTGCTACCATTATGAAACCGACCGCCATTGTTATTGTCATCAGGCTATAGATTGTCAGGTAGACGCTCAGGGTCTGATCGACTGCATGGAAGCCGGAAAAGTTCACGTTGTCATTAAAACCGGTGGCAAAGCGCATCAGAACGAGAACAATCTGGATCAGTGTGATGCCGCCGAAAAAATAGCTGACGAAATGCCGTTCCGCAGTTTTGGCAATCACATAGAGCTGTTCGCCGTATAACAATGCAATCAAGGGTGCAATCAGCAACAAGCGCATCTGGAAATTGGGCACCTGCAAGGTCCACCAGATAGCGCCGGTCGTGCCAACGACTACGATCAGGGACACCCGGCGCAAGGCTGGCTCATGACCATAGAATTTCTGGGTTCCTATCAGCCGGAAGCCAACCGCAACAAACATGGCCAGATTGCAGGCAACAATGGATAAGCTTTCCGGGACAATGCCGCGCAATGCAAACAATACGGTCGTAGTCAGCATAAGCAGGCAACTGGCAGCCCACCAGCCCAGGCCTTTTATTGTGGAAGGAAAACTGCGGTAGGCGGAAAAGAGGACTATCGACATCAGCACAGACATCACCGAAGACAGGAGTAAGACAGTGCGTAGATCAAGGATGAACATCTGCAGACGGCGTCCGGTAGGCCTAAAGTGTGGCTAGATTAACACCGTCTCGGTACAGGAACAAGCAAGCGCGGGTCAAGTGTACCTCTGGGTACACAGCTATTGCCTGAAATAGGCGCATTATCACGAAATCCATCGATATGGTATCGTTGCCCTACAGATAGATAAAAACAAAGAGACAAGCATGAACCAAACCCGCCTGAGCGGTCTGGACCTGGTATCGGCGATCGGCGTCGTCCTGATCTGGGGCACCAATTTCGTGGCAATGAAACTGGCCCTGCATGATTTCACCCCCTTGCAACTGGGTGCAGCGCGCTATGTATTTGCCACTCTTCCGCTGATTATCCTGATCCGCCCTCCCAAGCTGCATTGGAAATGGGTGCTCGGCTATGGCCTGTGCCAGGGAGTCGGACAATTCGGCCTATTGTTCATTGCGCTGCAAATAGGCATGACGGCAGCGCTGGCCTCCGTGCTGCTGCAGACCCAGGTTTTCTTTACCGCGCTGCTAGGCTATGTGCTGCTGCACGAAAAAGTCAGCAAACCGCTGCAAGCAGGGCTGTGTCTGGCAGCGCTGGGCCTGGCCTGTTTTGCGATGAACTACCTGCATCCGGGTGCCGCCACAGGCACCACCACCGCCCTGGGCTTTGCACTGTGCCTGGTCGCTGCTGCGATGTGGGCGGCGTCCAATATCGTGGTCAGGCGTGCGCAGAAAGCCACGCCCAATTTCGAGATCGTGCCCTTCATGGTGTGGAGCAGCACTATCCCGGTATTGCCTTTCATCGGCATGTCGCTGCTGTTTGATGCGCCTTCCACCCACTGGAAATGGCTGGCCGCCTCTTGGAGTAGCTGGGCCTCCATTGCCTACCTGGGCTGGATCGCCACCATCCTGGCTTACGCAATGTGGACCGGCCTGCTGAAGCGCCACCCGGTGAACCGAGTAGCACCGTTCAGCCTCGGCGTTCCTGTGGTCGGGCTCACAACGGGCATGCTGGCGCTGGGTGAAGTGATTACCGGCTGGCAGTGGGCCGGCATTACCTTGGTGGTCGCCTCGCTGGTTTGCGTGCTGTTTGGCGGACGCTTGATGCAGCCTCCGGCCAAGCCTGCCATGCCGGCAGCCAATAAATAGGGGATAAGCCATGAGCTATCTGTGTGATGCATCCCGTTCGCTGCTGATCGTGATCGATTTGCAGCAAAAACTGATGCCGGTAATTGCCGACGGCGAGCATGTGGTGAAGCGGGCGGCCTTGCTGGCACAGGCCGCCAGGCTGCTGCAGATACCGGTATTGGGAACTGCTCAGCAGCCCTTGCGCCTGGGCCCCACCGTCGCAGCTATCCAGCCGCTGCTCGACAAGACGATAGAGAAATCCAGTTTCGACGCCTGCGCCAGCCAGGATTTTCTGGCCGCACTGGAAGGCGACAGGGACGAATTAATCATCACCGGCAGCGAGGCGCACGTGTGCGTGCTGCAAACCGCCTTGGGACTACTGAACAGGAAACGCAAGGTGAAGATAGTCACAGATGCCATAGGCTCGCGCGACAATGCCAATAAAGCAGCCGCCATACAGCGGGCGCAGGCAGCGGGTGCCGACATTGTGACTTCGGAAATGGTAATGTTTGAATGGATGCGGCATAGCGAGCATGCTCAATTTAAGCAAATCCTGAAGCTGATCAAATAAGAGACTGTTGCGAAATTACCCTGGCGTTGCTGCGCCTCCAAGCTCACAACACACAATGGAACACATGATGGACAAACACCGGGGAAATTCTTGCGGCGCCTGCTGAAAATCGGCGCGCTGGCGCTATTGCTGCCGGTAGCGCTGGCATCGGCGTATATTGCCGCTGCCTACCTGATGGTCCTCTTCCCGCAGGATGCGCGTCCTTCGGCAGGCTCGCCCCGCATTGAGGCATATGTGCTGACCAATGGCGTGCACACTGACCTGGTGTTTCCTATAAAGTCAGCAGTAATCGATTGGGAGCAATACTTCCTCAGAAAGGATTTCATTGCGGTACCGGCCAGTGCAAACTATATCGCCATAGGCTGGGGAGACCGCGATTTTTACCTGAACACACCCGAATGGAAAGACCTGACCATTGCCCGCGCCTTGGGGGCAATAAGCGGACAGCATGCAACGCTGCTGCATGTGACCTATCTGGATAAATCCGACTTGCGGCAATATGCGTACCGGCTGGCGCTGGATGAAAAAAATTACCGGGCACTGGCCGATTACGTGCTGGCTTCCAGCGTCATCATCGGGCAGCAGGCAGTACCTGTGGCGGGCAGCCACTACAGCCGACAGGATGCCTTCTATGAAGCGCGCGGCAGATACAGCATGTTAAATACCTGCAATTCCTGGGTGGGCAGCGGCCTGCAGCGCGCCGGTATCAAAGTCAGCCGCTGGACACCTTTCGACACGCTGGTGACCTGGCATCTTGCGCCGTATTTTGCACCGCCTACACCGGAATAAGCCGGACTAGCTTACGCCCTCGCCGGTTCAGCTAGTCGGCCTTGCGCTGCGCAAACAGCCATTCGCGCCAGCGCAGATCCAGCAACATGTCTGCCGGAACCCTGTGTTCCATCCCTTCATACTCACGAAAATATACGTGCTTTGCCCCCGCCTTCTGCAATGCTGCGAACATCGCCCGGTCCGGTGGTATGGGGTTCTCCGTATCGGCATTGCCATGCACGATGAGCACTGGAACGTCTTTCAGTTGCAGCGCCGTGCTGCGCTCCGGCGGGATGCCGGAGTACGCTACCGATGCGGCAAATTTTCCGGGGCTGTGCAACAGCAGGTTCCATGCGGCAGAGGCGCCCATGGAAAAACCGCTCAGGTAGATGCGCCGGGTATCGACAGGATGCTGCGCGATGAAATCATCCAGCATCTGTGATACCAGGCCCAGGGATGCTCCCGGCTGCGAGGCCAGAAAACCATCCTTTATTGATTCACTATAGTTGGCACTACGCTCAGGGAACTGCGGCACCAGCACATAGGCAGGAAAGCGGCTCTGTATCGCAGGTGCCGACCACGATAGAGCAAACGCGCCAAGCTGCGATACATTGTCATCCCCCACCGCACCCGAACCGTGCAGGACGATGACGACCGGATACAGCACTCCCGGCTGCGGCGACAGCGGACTCAGCAGGCGGTAAGGCAAGGGCTTGCCCAGTGCCGGTTCAAAAGCTTCGGCACTGAAACTGTCGCGCTTCAGCTCTTGCAGCACGGCCTTATCTTTTTTCAGTTGCGCTGCATTGACCGGCACGTCAATTTTTTCAAATTGGGAATAGTCTGCTGCATAGGCCTGCAACGTAGCCAATCCCGTCCATAGTATCGCCAGCAGCCTGCTTCGCATCTTCATCGGCATCCCGTCTCTGCACTCAGTAAAAATCAGGCCCCACGATACAAGCTTTTTACGTCGCAGCCAAGTCCGGCAAGCGGCAACGTAAGTGGGATTCAGCTCAGAGCCTGAAGGTTTTCTGCAAACGCCTGCCGCGCTGGATGATGCCTGACGTCCTTACGCCATATCAGCAGGGTCTCTACCCGGGCGATGTCGGCGGCGATAGTATGAACGCGTATGCTGTCGCCGAGTTCACGCTGCTGCAATACCGTCCGGGGCACCAGCGCCACGCCCATGCCGGCGGCGACACAGCCTATGATCGCTTCATAGGTGCCAAACTCCATTGTGCGCAAGGGCGTGCAGCCGGCATCGGCAAACCAGCGCTCCAGATGCCGTCGGTAAGAACAGCCGGATTTAAATACCAGCAAGGTTTTTTTCTGCACTTGATGCGCGGACGTTACTACAGCATGCGCATGGTCGGTGACCAGCACCAGCTCTTCCTCAAATACCGTCATTTGCTGCAGATCCGGATGAAAGAATGGCGCCGCGATCAGCGCCAGATCGAGCCGGTGCCCCAGCACTTCCTGCACCAGATAGTCGGTGGTGCCGGTTTCTAGCAGCATGTCCACTTCCGGATAGTTTTTGTGAAAACTTGCCAGTATCTTCGGCAGGCGTGCCGCCGCCGTGGTTTCCATTGAACCTATGCGCAGCTTGCCGCTGGGCTTGTCGCTGCCGCGCACTGCCGTTTCCGCTTCTTCCGCCAGTTGCAGCAGGCGGTCGGCATACTCCAGCAGCCGCGTGCCTTCCGCGGTAATGATCAAATTGCGGCCGGAACGGTGAAACAGCGACACCCCCAGGCTCTCTTCCAGTTGCGCAAGGCGGGAAGAAACGTTTGACTGTACCCTGTGCGTGCGGACAGCCGCCTTGGTGACGCTGCCCTCCTCGGCCACGGCCTTAAAAATGCGCAAGACAGACAGATCCATATCAGACAACCATTCTTAAATGAAGATATATATCTTCATTATTAATCATTTTTAGAGATGAACGCAATGTTTTATGATGGGCACATTCACCCAGGAAACAGGCTTGCCTTTGTGTTTTTACAAGCAATTCCTTAAAGCAATCAGTAAGCATTAGAAAGCATCAGAGAGCCCATATGCAACAAGTCCCTGCCAAACCTTCCGCACTCTGGGTACTGCTGGCCAGCAGCTTTGCCTTCATCATCGTCCAGCTCGACGTCACCATCGTCAACGTTGCATTGCCCCGCATAGGGGCTGACCTGGGGGCCGGCGTTTCAGACCTGCAATGGGTGGTCGATGCGTATACGCTGGGCTTTGCCGTCTTCCTGTTGTCTGCCGGGGTGCTGGGCGACAAGTTCGGCCCCAAGCAGGTGTTTCTCGCTGGTTTTTCCCTGTTCCTGGCGGCGTCGGTCGCCTGTGGACTGGCGCCCAGCAGCATGGTGCTGAATATCGCGCGCGCCATTCAGGGCATAGGAGCGGCGCTGCTGGTGCCCAGCTCGCTGGCTATCCTGAACTACAGCTATGCGCATGACAAAAAACAATTGGCCAAGTCCATCGCCCTGTGGACCGCAGCGGGTGGCGTATCCATCGCCGCCGGTCCTGTGGTCGGCGGCCTGCTGCTATCGGTCGGCGGCTGGCGCAGCATCTTCTGGGTGAATGTACCAATTTGCATACTGGGATTTTTGCTGACCTGGTTCAGCGTGCCCCGCATACCGCGCGCAGAACACGGCAAGTCGTTTGATATTGCAGGCCAACTGCTGGCAATCGCTGCCCTCACCGGCTTTATCGGTGCAGTGATAGAGGTGCATGCGCTGGGCTTGTCGCATCCCCTGGTGCAAGGCGGCTTTGCAGTAGCGCTGGTGGCCGGCGCACTATTCCTGATCGTGGAAAACAAGGTGGCGTCGCCTATGCTGCCGCTGCCGTTATTCCGTCAGGCGGCGTTTTCGGGCGCGGTATTGTTTGGTGTACTGGTGAATTTTTCCTACTATGGCGTGATCTTCGTGCTGAGCTTCTACTTCCAGAAAATACGCGGCTATTCCGTAATGGAAACCGGTCTGGCTTTCCTGCCTCTGACCGGAACCTTTATCTTTTCCAATATCGCCAGCGGCAAAGTGACCGCGCATTTCGGCTTGCGCATGCCCATGATCGCTGGCGGCCTGATATGCTGCAGCGGCTATGCCTTGTTGGCCATGGGCATAGGCGTGGGCTCGCAGGCTGGTTTTGCGGGCATGGTGCCGGGGCTGATGCTGATCCCGGCAGGCATGGGCCTGGCAGTGCCGGCGATGACGACCTCCATCCTGTCCAGCGTGCAAAAAAGCATGGCGGGCACTGCCTCAGCCGTATTGAATGCCGCACGCCAGGTGGGCGGCGCGATGGGTGTCGCCGTGTACGGTGCGATGGTTAGCCTGGGAACGAATGCCCAGATCAGCAATGGCGTAGTCCATACGCTGATTGCCTCGTCGATATTATTGCTGATGGCAGCATTCCTGGCCTACCGTACGGCCAAGAATGCGCATGAACTTCCGCATCAGTTACCTGCATGAACCAAGCGTACGAACCTCGGCCAAAGCCTGTAAGTTCAGCCGCGCTCCCGCGCACGGAACGCGGCAACCTTCATCCGGTTGCCGCAAAGCGCCATGCTGCACCAGCGCCGCTTGTGTGATTTGGTGCGGTCGTAGAACCACATCCTGCATTCCGGGTTTTCACATTTGCGGACGAGCTCTACATCGCCATGCGATAGTAAATCTGCAACCGCCTCGGCAACCGGCACCAGCAGATCTTCCAATGTCTTGAGTCTGCGATAGCTGTATGTCGCGGGCGATGTCTCCTTGCTCCAGGCTAATTGCCGGTAGCTGCCGCCACGTTCCAGAAACCGGTTGATGATGGCCGGATCGCCCCATTTACCCGTCTTGTGAAGCGCGATCAGTTGCCGGCTGTTTTCTCGTAAGCCCACCGTGATGTCCTTCAATACACCCGGCCGCGAACTAAGCTCACCTGCCAGTTCCTCACGCGCATCTTCATCTGTAAAACCGGTGCGCAGCAGCCATGCCATCACTGCCGCATCATCGCTCAGGAAATCCACGTCTTCATCCCGCACGCGTACAAGAGTATTCAAAAAATCCAGGGCCGGATGGTCTGCCAACAAGGGAGCAACATTCGCCGGCTGGATGGCAACGGGTTCTTGGGCTTTCATGGGATATTTCCTGAAACATGAGATGGATACATTGTAACCACTAAAAATATACTTGACAAGTTACATTTTATAGATAACCATATAAAACATCGATTACCGGTTACAAAATAATCCATCGATGCCATCTCGCCACTTTTCTGAATTTTTTGGAGCTTGCCATGTCAACCTTGCCTTCCGCACTGAATGTCGTTCCCGTCTATCAAAGAACCGTCGATGCCGACGGCCTGAGCATCGCTTACCGTGAATCCGGTCCGCAAGATGCACCGGTAGTCCTGTTGCTGCACGGATATCCAACTTCGTCGCACATGTACCGCAACCTGATTCCTTTATTGTCTGACCGCTATCATGTGATCGCGCCGGATCTGCCGGGATTTGGATTTACCGTCGTGCCGCCGGAACGCAATTACGTGTATAGCTTTGACAATCTGGCCAACAGCATCGACGCTTTCACCGTTGCGCTGGGTCTGAAAAAGTATGCGGTGTATGTGTTTGACTATGGCGCACCAACCGGCTTCCGCCTGGCGATGGCCCATCCTGAGCGCGTGACTGCGATCATTACCCAGAACGGCAATGCGTATGAAGAAGGCCTGAGCACAGGCTGGAACCCTATCCAGAAATACTGGCAAGAGCCGACCCAGGCCAACCGTGACGTATTACGCCAGTTCCTGGCGCCGGAAAGCCTGAAATGGCAGTACACGCATGGCGTCAAAGATACGTCCTTGATAGAACCGGAATCCTACACCATGGATACCTGGATGCTGGCACGCCCCGGCAATGATGAGATCCAGTTGGACTTGCTCCTGGATTACGCCAGCAATGTGGCCTTGTACCCCAAGTTCCAGGAATATTTCCGCAGCCACCAACCGCCTCTGCTGGCAGCGTGGGGCAAGCATGACCCCTTCTTCCTGCCACCGGGTGCCGAAGCCTACCAGCGCGACATCCCCGGCGCCGAGGTCCATTTCCTAGATACCGGCCACTTTGCGCTGGAGACCCATGCAGCGGAAATCGGTACGCTGATGCGTGCTTTCCTGGCGCGCGCACTGGCCTGATCGCAGCGGCGGTTTGGGAATTGAACCGCCTCAAACGAAAACTCCCTCGTCCGCTTGCGGAAGAGGGAGATCACTCAAACCTTTCAAACCATCTTAAACCATCATCTGCTCAGGCAATACCAGCTTTGAGATTAGCCAAGAATCTGCACATTTCTGCCGCTGACCTTGCTTTGCTGAGGATTGCCATACACCTTGATGCTGCCGGACGACACTGCCTGCGCTTCCAGCGAACGGGTGACCGCGGCAGAGATGCTGCCCGAGCCATAGCTGAACAATTCTGCAGATTCTGCTGTCAGGCCGCGCAGATCGGCACTGCCTGAACCATGCAGGCTGGCCGTCAATTGGCGTACATTGCCACTGGCCTTGAAAGAACCTGAGCCGCGGATCTCGGCAGACAACTGCGCTGCATTGATCTGCCCCAGCGTTATCGCGCCGGAGGCAGACATTTTGACATTAGCCCGCTGCGGCCTGTATCCAGAGGCATCAATACTGCCTGAGCCGCGCGAGCGCAGGTCAAGGTTATTGCCTGCACCTTCCAGGCGCACGCTGCCAGACGCATTGACTGATACTGCCAGCGTCTCGTTTTGCAGCGCTGCCGCATCCACACTGCCGGAACCGTTGACCGTGATTTCGCGCAGCGAAGTCGTCGTGTAGATGACGCGCAGTGCACGGCTATTGGAAACGCTGCCGTCCAGGCGCAGCTTCAATACACCGTCGCGCACCTCGGTTTTCACCAGGGGCAGGAGATTAGAGTCAGCCTCCACCTCCAGCGAATTGACTGCTCCCATGCGTACTTGCACGGAGATCGGGCCATTCACTTCCAATGCATCCGCAGCAGCGAGTTGGCGCCCTTCGCGGACGATGTCGCCATTGCCTGTAACGCCCTTGCCTATATCAAAAGCGGTGTGGATATGGGCATCGTCATTGGAAGCAATAATGACGCAGCCGCCGAGGCCGGCGAGAACAGACAGGACAGCAACGGAAGTCAGTGAGCGCAGTAGTGTATTTTTCATTTTCCGGCAGGCAGGTTATAGGTTTAAATAAGGGTTTATGTGGGGCACTAGTAAGGGATAAGCGACAGCGCCAGTATGCCCACAGGCAGCAGAAAAAAAGAGCGGTTTGCGACAAGTTGCAGAAATGCGATGACAGGCTGCAAATATAGCCGATATCAATTAAAAGAATGATAATATTTCGAGCATCAAAATGAGGGGATAGATCATGAATTTTGTTTTTCTGGATGTGGCAATCGGACTAGGTACGATTTTCTTCCTGGTCGCCATGTTCTGTGCCGGGGTGCAGGAAGTGATCGCCGGTTACCTGAACCTGCGCGGCAAGACGCTGTGGGAAGGAATACAAAGCATATTGATCGCCGGCGACATGAAGCTGGGCAATACGCCGGCCAAAGCCGTTGTTTCATCGGAAGACCCCGGCAACAAGATCGCCCAAGACATGCTGATGCATCCGCTGATACGCGGCCAGGTGCCAGACAAGTTCGGCATACGCGACCTGTTCCAATGGCTATTCAGCAGCCGCCAGCCTACCGCAAACAGCGGCGACACCAAACCCTCGTATCTGAAATCCGCCACCTTTGCGATCACCTTGCTGGACACTGTGCGCAAAACCTACAAGAACACAAACGGCAACCCTACCGACCTGAGCCAGGCTATCGCCAACATGCCCGACAGCGAACTGAAGACTACCCTACAATCTTTCATCACCAAGGCCGGCGGCGACATGGACAAGGCGCAGAAAGCAATCGAGGCCTGGTTTGATGAGGCAATGGACAGGGTCAGCGGCTGGTACAAGCGCCGTACGCAGGCATTGCTGTTCCTGATCGGCCTGACGGTGGCTGTCATTTTCAATGTGGATTCCATCCAGATCTTCAAACAGCTCTGGCGCGAACCAACCGTGCGTGAAATGATGGTCAAGCAGGCGGACAATATCACCAGTACTGCCATCCTGCAGGACAATAGCCTGCAGGATATGGACCTGGTTGCTCAAAGCCAGAAGATGCTGAATGCGCTGCCTCCTTCCCTTCCCATGGGCTGGCCGGCGGCGGCCTGGTCGGAGAAGAATGCGGCGCCCAAGACAGACTGGCAATGGCTGTGCGATGCGCTGCTACTGGTTGTGGGCTGGCTGATTACCGCCAGCGCCGCCACCATGGGCGCGCCGTTCTGGTTTGACCTGATCAGCAAGCTGCTGCCCTTGCGTTCCGGCGGCAAACCCGCCAGCGGCGAAGCCAAACCCAAGCAGTAGCCTACCCGCGGCTGCAGCGAACCTGGCCGCTCAGGCCAGCGCTTCGTTCGCCAGCCTGGCCTCCTGCATGATCCACTCGGCAAACTCATGCACCTCCGCCCTCATCTGGCCGGAGCGCATGATCAGCCAATAGGCGAAGTGATCCACTTGCCCAGTACGTTTGCCGACGGCTACCAGTCGCCCTTGCTGCAGCATGGGCTGCACCAGCGCCATGCGGCCCAGCGCAATGCCGTGGCCGGCCAGTGCCGCATGGATTACCTGGTCATACTGGTTAAAGCGCAGCACGCCTTTGGGCTTGACCTTATCCAGCTGGCCGGCGCTCAGCCAGTCCGACCATTGCAGCCAGGGGCGCTGCGGCTCATCCAGATCCAGCAAGATATTTTTCGCCAGCGCACTCGTGGATTCTATATCCTTGATCTTCAGCGAAGGATGCGCGACCGGCACCAGGGTTTCGCCAAACAGGCGAATGGCGCCCGGCGGCACCAGCGCATTGCGGCAATAGCGTATCGCCAGGTCCATGTCATCCTGCTCCAGGTTGACAATTTTATTGCTCGCCGCAACGCGCACATCAATGCTGGGATGACTGCTCTGAAATTCGCCCAGCCGCGGCACCAGCCACAGGGAAGTCACGCCTAGGCTGGCAGTGATGGTCACTGGGCGCCGCTCATCTGCGCGGCGCATGCTGGCAGTAACCTCCGCCAATTGCTGCAGCCAACCATCCGCGCAGCGGAACAGGCGCATGCCGTCGTCCGTCAGCTCTATCGCCCTGTGCTTGCGTATCACCAGGCTGGTTCCCAGAAACTCTTCCAGGTTCTTCACCTGGCGGCTGATCGCGGACTGGGTCACAAACAGATCCTCAGCGGCATGGGTAAAACTCATGCGCCGCGCCACCGCGACAAAACCGCGCACCAGGTCCAGCGGCGGCAACTTGCTTAACGGGTCCGGCACAGCGCTAGTCCTTCCTGCATCCTGAGCATAGTCATATCTCCGTCAGAATCATCCTCTTGATATTTTTCTTGCATTCCCAGCACGCATTCCCAGCACGCATGCGAAGCATGCATATAAGTCGCTTGAGCAGCTTGTATTTTAAGACTTTAATAGCAGGCATGGAACTTTTAAAGCGTATTTTTCACTTTCTTCGCAGGAATGTGATTTCCTCTACCGGCCACATCCGGCTCAGTGCATCGCTGGAGCTGGAGCGACGCTCCGCGTTGGCGATCTGTCATGACGCGGGTGTGCTGATACAGTGTGGCAAAGGATCTCTGTGGGTGACTCAATTGGGCAATGCGGAAGACAGCATATTGGGTCCCGGCCAGCAGTTGCAGGTAGGCTCAGGCCAGGATCTGGTGATCCAGGCCTTCTCAGCTTCGACCGTGGAGATAACACTATCCAGTGCGGCAGCAGATAAGGAAGCTGAGCGGATGACGGTCAATTTTGTTGAGAAATGGTATCGTCAACCGCAATGGGCGTCACAGGCGCGCTTCAGTGTTGAGGGGCCGTTTTCACTGACAGCGTCCACAACACCAATCTCAAAATAAGGATAAAGACGATGGATTTCTGGTTTGAATTCGGCAGCCCATACAGCTATTTGTCCAGTATGCGCCTACCTGCACTGGCGCAGCAGGCTGGAATGGCAGTTAACTACCGTCCTTTTTTGCTAGGGCCTATCTTCCAGCAGCAGGGCTGGAACGATTCCCCTTTCGTGCTGTATCCAGCCAAAGGCGCTTACATGTGGAAAGACATGGCGCGCGAAGCCGCCAAGTATGGCCTGCCGTTTCGCCGGCCTACGGTTTTTCCACGCTGGGCCATACTGCCATCGCGCATTGCGCTCGCGCACAAGGATGCGCCTTGGATAGCCACATTTGTCCAGGCGGTGATGCAATTGAATTTCGTGCATGACCGCGATATCGACAATGAAACCGCAATGAGGGAAGTCCTGCAGGCGCTTGATTTGCGGCCGCAAACGGAACACATCATCCGGCTTGCGCAGAGCTACGGCATCAAGCAGCAATTGCGGGAACAAACGGCAAGAGCACAGGCTCTGGGCATGTTCGGCGCGCCCAACTTCATCGTCAATGATGAAATGTTCTGGGGTAATGACAGGCTGACGGATGCCTTAAATTTTGTACCAAGCTTTGCCCCCACATCGGATCAGAGCCGGACTATTCTGGGAGAATCTTTATGAATACCACACGCAACTGGCAAACCCCAGTGCTAGTCGTCCTGTGCGGCGGCATCCTGCTCGGTCTGTCCATGGGTATGCGCAACGTGCAGAGCCTGTTCATGCTGCCGATGATCAGCGAACGCGGATGGACGCGGGAACAATTCGGCCTGGCGATAGCATTGCAAAACATTGTCTGGGGTCTGTCGCAGCCGCTGATGGGCATGATTGCAGACCGTTTCGGTTCCGTCAGGGTATTGCTGGCCGGTAGTGCGCTGTATGCTGTGGGCCTGTATCTGGAAGCAACTGCCGGCTCCATCGCCAGCCTTAATCTGGGCGCAGGTTTGCTGATAGGCCTGGCCTTGTCCGGCACCGCCTTTGCGACGGTGTATGGCGCAGTCAGCCGCATTGCTGCGCCGGCGCAGCGTAGCTGGGCCTTGGGCATGACCGGCGCCATTGGCGGACTATGCCAGTTTGCCATCGTGCCGATAACGCACGGCCTGATGGGTGCGCTGGGATGGGCCGCCGCATTAGTCGTGATTGCGCTGCTGTTTGTTGCCGCTGCACCGACCTCATTCGCGCTGCAAGACCAGCTTCAGGAGCCGCCGGCCGCCGGGCAATCAATGTCGTCGGCCATCCGGGCTGCTTTTTCGCATCGCGGATTCTGGCTATTGAATGCCGGTTTCCTGGCTTGCGGTTTCCAGCTTGCCTTTATCAGCAACCACCTGCCCGCCTATCTGATGGACAAGGGCATGCAGCCCGGCGTCGCAGTAACTGCGCTGGCGATCATTTTACTGACGAACATCGTCGGCACGTATTACTGCGGCTACCTGGGCGGCAAATATAGCTGCAAGTACCTGCTGTCCGGCCTGTACCTGATACGCTCCGCTGCCATCGCCGCCTTCATATGGCTGCCGATATCGCCAACCACGGTCTATCTGTTTGCGGCATTGATGGGTCTGACCTGGCTGGGCACAGTTCCGCTGACCAATGGCATCGTTTCGCAGGTGTTCGGTATGAAATACCTGGCGACACTGTTCGGCTTTGTCTTCTTCGGCCATCAACTGGGCGCCTTCTTCGGCGTGTGGCTGGGCGCCCATATGTTTGATGCGACCCACTCATATCATGCGGTATGGATGATCGCGATTGCGCTGGGCTTGCTGGCCAGCCTGTTGCACCTGCCCATCGATGACAGGCAGATGGATTTTGCGAAACCGCTTGCAGCATGAGTCGCACCAGGAATACCAGCCTTCACCTCGGCCCTCAGTGCCAAGCTGCGATACTGCCGTTGCTTCAATCTCGAACAGCATGCCATCCAGCGCGAGACGAGGAACCGGTATCAGGGTGCAGGCTGGCGCAGGCAGATCGCCCCAGGCCTGATTAAGCTCGCGGCTCAATACCGCCAGCCTTTCCTCGCTATGGTCGACAATCAACACCGTAATTTTCGCCACATCGGAAAGCCCTGCTTCAGCGGCGGCAAGAGCAAGCCGGAGATTGCCCAATGCCTGGCGCACCTGCTGCTCAAATTGCGCCGGTAACTGGCCCTCTGCATTTTCTCCGCCCTGCCCAGCAATGTAAATCAAACGCGCAGGCGCCTGTACCACTACTACATGCGTATAACCATTAGGCCTGGGATCATACAGACCCTGCGGGTTAAGGAAAGAGAGCGAGGTGCGGCGGGTATTTGTGCTGGCCATGTTTTCCTTCAAGGGCTATTGGTTAGCGATAGGCTCACTATAAAACCTCAACTGCACTTCAGGTCAAACACTTTCTTGCGACTGGATAATGTCCCTATGCAGTGCCAAGGGATTCGCATCAAGGGCATGCAAGGAAATGACAAACATGTCATTTCTGCGTCATCTCCATGTTCCTGCCCCACGCCTACACTTGCACTCAAGTTAGCCAGTTCCGAATCGTCCCGATGCCTGCTGACTTTCATCAACCACTTATTGGAGAATTGAAATGAATGCGAAAAAATTAATCATGCTGTTGGCCTTGACTGCTGCAAGCTCCGTGGCCTTTTCTCAAGATGTTCAAACTGGAAATTCCGGCGAGGGAAAAACCCGCCAGCAAGTCGTCAATGAATTGAATCAGGCAAGAGCGCAGGGATTGCTGAATTTTTCCGATGCCGACTATCCTGTCATCCCTGCAGCACAATCCACCTTGTCCCGTGCGCAGGTTGTTGCCGGCATCCAGGAGGCAAGAAAAGACGGTAGCCTGTTTGCCGATACCGACTACGACTACCCGCACGTCGCCGCAACGCCAAGCGGCGCAGGCAAGACACGCGCGGAAGTCAAAGCGGGAATAGCCATGGCCAGGGCGGACGGTACCTTGTTTGCGCCTGACTGGGACTACCCTGCGGTGGTAAGAGCCCAAGCCGAAGAGCATTTCACTTCGGCAACTGACGCGAAAACCGCCAGCCATAGCTGAAAATCGAAGGCCCGTTCCAGAGAGCTCCATTCACCGATGAATGGAGTTTCGGCTGCGTATGCAAACTCATGCGCAACATCATTTTTGCGAAAGCACGCATTGACTGAAATGCGTGATTTCGCATCGCCAGGCCGATTAGCCGGCCCAGGCATTCGTGACCAGCTTTTCCAGCATGTGAGTCTCGCCGGAAAAATTACTTCGGCAATGGAGCGACCGTCATGGTCTGGTTGCGGCGTAGCGTTTCCAGGTCTTGTTCACTCATCTTACCCAGGTTGGAGCTACGGCTGCGCTGAGGCAAATTGCTGCCAGTCACATACACTTTCTCTTCTTGCATATCATTACTTTCGTCTCCCACCGGCATAGGTGCGCAGGCGGACAATACACATGGCATTGCGAACAAAACGGCAAATTTAAGTCTCATCTATTCCTTCTTTCTAATTAGAGGATATGGGGCAACAGCGCTTTTCTCACAAATCACAGCAAACCACAAAAAATTCAAATCATGCAAAACCGAGAACTTGTCTAGCTGGATCTGGCTCGGAGGCAATAGTATGAAGATCGCACGCCTTTCTCAATAGCTTGCATATTCCGGATCTGGTTTCTGGATTTCCGAACAATAAAAATCAAAAAGCCGATTATTGATGGCGGGCATCCGGCCAAGGCCTGGGTTGCGGAAATCACACCATCTGTAAAACAGACAGAAAAAAGCTGTAACACAATCCATTCAACGACGACTTAACAGCATACGTCGGATCGAAAACAGGGCGTGCCCCTGAAAAACGACTGCAAGCCGGTAGGTTTTCCACCCGCTTGCACGCGAACTTGCGCGACCGAAGCTGGCACACGATGCGCATGCGGTTCATACATTGGCCGCCAGACGCCAGAGCCTTACTTTATCCAACTAATACCAAGGAATTTGCAAAATGAAAAATATTTTCTACATGACACCCAGGCTCATCCCACTTGCCACCGCCCTGGTTTGCGGCTTCGCCGGCGCACAGGTATCCACACCTCAGCCGGAATTGAAAAGCACGCCGACACAGATGGTCGATACACTCAATAGTGTCTTCGGCGACCATCATGTGCGTGCAATCCATGCGAAGGGCATCGTGCTGGAAGGCACATTCGCGCCCAGTCCCTCTGCTGCCAGCGTGACCAAGGCCGCGCATTTACAAAAAACGACTGTTCCGGTCACCGTGCGCTTCTCCAATTTTGCCGGTTTGCCGGATATTCCCGATAATCATCCGCTGGCGTCGCCACGCGGCCTGGCTATCAAATTCAAGTTACCGGACAGCAGCTCTACCGACATCGTTTCGCATTCATTTAATGGCTTCCCTACTGCGAATACCGATCAATTCCGCGAACTGCTGCAGGCGCTTGCCGCAAGCGGCCCCGATGCAGCAAAACCTACTCAACTGGACAACTACCTGGGCAGCCATCCGATTGCCAAGACCTTCCTCACTTCGCCGAAACCGGCCCCGGTCAGCTTTGGCACTTTGCCCTACTTCGGAGTCAATACCTTCAAGTTCATCAACGCCCAGAACAAGGTGACCTATGGCCGCTACCGTATCATCCCTGTCGCCGACGCAGCCTACCTGAGCGATGAACAGACCGCCAAGGCGGCCCCCGGCTACCTGGCAGATGAAATTCGCGAACGCGTCAAAAAAGGCCCCGTCAAGTTCAAGCTAATGCTGCAAATAGCAGAAAAGGATGACAAGATTGATGATCCATCCATCGCCTGGCCCGACAGCCGCCGCGTAGTGGAACTAGGCACCTTGTCCATTACCACTGCCGTCGCCGATAGCGATGCAGCACAAAAAGCCTTGCTGTTCATGCCGAACAATCTCCCCAAGGGAATCGAGGTAGAAGATCAGATGGCAAATGCCAGGGCAAATGCGTATGCAGTCTCCTTCGGCCGGCGTCAATAAATTGTTGTTTTATGGCAGTAGGCGTTGCAGCACAAGAGTAGTAATATAAGTGCAGCAACACATAAAAAAAGGTGGGCACGAATGCCCACCGAACTTACTCCCCCAATAACACCTTGCGGAAAGTCCTGATGCCTGCATCCGGACTTTCCATGTTCTTTACTGCGGAAACGCCCCCAGACGTTTCAGGCTGCCTAAACCGACCACTGTTTTGCTGATTTGCGGATCACCGTAATACCCAACATCGCCGGAACCTGCCACTGTCAGCGACAGCTTATCCCTGGCGGCCACAGTCATGCTCGCAGAACCGCCTATCGCAATATCTACGGATCCGGCTTTTAAATTGCCGGCATCAAACTTGCCGGCACCGCCTACCGCAACAGACATGCTGTTCACATTTCCAGCCAGCTTCAGGCCGCCAGTGCCGCCCAGGGCTACGTCGAGCTTGCCTGCTTCCAGCGCCTTGAAATCAACTGTACCGTTTCCGCCCAGGTTCACATTCATGTTGGACGCGTGTAGCTTGCCCGCAGAAATCGTGCCGGAGCCCCCAAGGTTGACGCGCTCGATGTTTTTCAGATGGATGACGATATTCAGCGTCTTCGTATCCAGGTTCAGGTTACGCTTGACGGTACGTATTTTTAGTTCGCCGTGTTCTGCCACTGTCTCTATCTGCGCCAGCAGGTTGTCATCGGTTTCTATCGTCAGGCCTTCGGTGTTGTCTTGTATCAACTCCACATTGGCCGGCACACCTACCGAGACGCTGCTGTAATTGCTAAGGGCACGGCTTTGCTTTTCCACCTTGCCGGAACCCGTTATCCGGGATGAGCCTATGCTCCATCCCTCTGCGTGCGCACTTAGGACAGGCATCAGTGCAGCGGCACTGCCAAAGGCGATCGCAACAGCGCAAAAGCTTCGTGTCAGGCGGTGGCGTACTTGCATGGCTAGGACTTCCTTCGTTCAATAAATGTCTGTCGTGCCGGCAAGCGGCTCCTGGAGCGGTACTTGCCTTGACTTGATGAGATTGAATCTTACAGGCTGCTGATAAATAGACATCAGGAATGCGATGAAATGCAGTTAAAGCAGGACAGAACGCGTTTTGGAGGGGTGTTTTGCTGTCGGGGGAGCTACGAGCATGCTTGATCCGAATCAAACTACGCTATCCGGAAAATCCTTACACTAAAGAAAACGGCCTGGATAAGCAGGCCGCTGTTTTACGATATTTTGTTGCAGGCACGGTCTGTCCTTGCTTGCCGCCACTCAGATGCAGGCGCGTTGCGAACCTATGGTCTGGCAGGTGACTTTATTGCCTTTGTTGTTCATGTACACAGTCTGGCTGCCTACCTGGCGGCCGGTCCATTGTATGCCTCGACCGTCGGTCACTATGGCCAGATCAGAGTTTTTTTGTTTGCTGCGGTTGTCGGCTGAAATAAAGGCACTGTCCCTGCTTTCATGGATCAGCGGATTGCTGAACTTGTCTGCAGTCAACAATGAATTGCCCGGTTTCTGGATTTTTTCCTGGTAATTGCTGGCGTCTTCACAAGTATATTTTTGATCGACATAGCTGCAAGCAGTCTGCGCAGACGCAGAAAGAGAAAAGGCGGCGGATAACAATGCTACGAGTGCAACAGGCAATTTCATCGGTGTCTCCCTTGGTACCTGATCATGAGCTTTATCCCGTCATCGAGTGCAGGATTTTTTATTGTTAATACAGACGATAAACAGGCTAAACGGTATTGTCAATTTGTAGTTGAACGCTTTCGCTGTCAATCTGTGCGGCTTTGCAACATCGCTTATTTGCTGTGGGCGGGTAGATTTATTATTCGCCTATGATTCGCCTATAAAAAGCAGTGTTGCTGCGATGCACCACCGTACGCTTGCGAACAGACTGCATTTCATGGCTATTCCACCATCACTGGGCAGAATGTGCAAAACGGCTGCATGCGGTTTCAAGCCAAAGACACGAAAAATGGCAACAATAACAAGAATGAAAGAGATGATGAACATGCAGACCGTTGCGGACAAGGCACTTGAAGACCAGGACGACCAGCCATTTCTCTCCAAACTGGGCCCGGGCCTGATCACCGGCGCTGCAGATGATGACCCCAGCGGCATCGCTACCTATTCGCAGGCTGGGGCGCAGTTCGGCTTCAACATGCTGTGGACAGTCTTGCTGACCTATCCTCTGATGGTGGGAATACAGATAGTCAGCGCGCGCATAGGCCGGGTCAGCGGACATGGGCTGGCAACCAATATCGGCAAACACTATCCGCGCTGGCTGCTGTACAGTCTGGTCAGCCTGCTGCTGATTGCCAATACGATCAACATAGGCGCCGACGTCGCCGCGATGGGCGAAGCCACCAAATTGCTGGCCGGCGGCCCGTCACACTGGTATGCGATAGGCTTCGGCCTGTTGTCTGTGATGCTGCAGGTGCTGGTACCTTATCACCGCTACGTCAGGGTACTGAAGTGGCTGACGCTGGCCCTGCTGGCTTACGTGGCCACGGTGTTTGTCGTGCGCATCCCCTGGCAGCAGGTCGCAATGCATACGCTGCTGCCGCACATCTCCTTAAAAGCCGAGTACATCACCACCGTGGTGGCTGTATTCGGCACCACCATCAGCCCCTACCTGTTCTTCTGGCAGGCTTCGCAGGAGGTGGAGGATATGCGCGCCAAGCCGGAACAGCATGACCTGCTGCAATCTCCAGAACAAGCCAGGGCCAGCCTGCACAGGATCAAGATAGATACCTACATAGGGATGGGATTTTCCAATATGGTGGCTTTTTTCATCATGCTGACTACAGCCGTCACGCTGCATACGCATGGAATTACCGACATACAATCGTCCGCACAGGCGGCACAAGCACTGAGGCCGATTGCAGGTGAATTCGCCTTCCTGCTATTCAGCGCCGGCATCATAGGCACGGGGCTTCTGGCTATCCCTGTGCTGGCCGGCTCTTCCGCGTATGCGATCGCCGGCACCTTCCAATGGGAAAACAGCCTTGAATACACGCCCGGCAAGGCCAAGGGTTTTTATGCAGTGATCGCGGTATCGACGCTGATCGGCGTGATATTCAGCCTGAGCAGCATAGATCCGATTAAAGCCCTGTACTGGAGCGCCGTGATAAACGGCGTGATCTCGGTACCGGTGATGGCCGTGATGATGCTGATGGCAGTCAAGCCGGCAATCATGGGCCAATTCGTGATATCTACCCGGCTCAGGATACTCGGCTGGCTGGCGACAGCGTTGATGGCGCTGGCGGTGATCGCGATGCTATTTACTTTGTGAGTGGGTGCGGGCTCATTTGCACTGGGCGTAGTATTCCTGCTCCACTTTTTCCTGGATCTTTTTGATGCTGCCGTCCTGCTTCATTTTTTGCAGAACCGCCTCCAGCCTGGGCACGAGATCGCGGTGCTTCTTATTCACATAGTGATAAAAATCCAGGGTTTCCAACGGAGGCTCCAGTGCCACAATATCCATCAATTTTAATCGCCTGGCTGTACAGATGCCTGAGCGCGCATCAATCACCACATCAGTGCGGCCTGCATCCAGTTTTTTAAAAAGTGATTCCTGGTTGGGGGCGATATCAGTGCGCATGCCCTTGAACCTTTCTTCAGTCATCCTGACACCGATGACATAGCCTATCTTATACGGACTCAAGCTGGCATAGCCATTGATAGTCAGCATCGTATGCTTGCTAAAGACGACAAAGTCTTCGCGCCCTATCGGTGTCTGCAACTGGATCAGATTACTGCTTCTGCCTTCCGGGTTATAAATAGACTGATCGAGAGTGCTGGCAATGCCATCCGTTTCCCCCTGCTCTGCGGCGAGCAGGCGGCGACGCGTGGGAGCGCGCACAAAATTGACCGTAATACCGAGCTGGGCGTAGGCCTGCGTCACCACTTCCATCGTGACGCGGCCAACCACTCTATCCACGTCGGAGGCGCCCAAGGTCAAGGTCATCGCGGTCGCCTCTGCCGGCATCAGCAAGCAAAAAAGAATAGCGACGAGCGGAAGATGGGACTGTATCTGAAAAAAGGCTTTAACCTGTCTGCGCATGGTAGTTATCGACGTCAAATTTTTTCATCAAACGCCGATACTCAAAGGTATAGCCCGGCCATATCGTCAGGTTTTTTCCCCGGCTGTTCAGGTACCAGCTCTTGCAGCCTGAGCTCCATACCGTGCCTTTCAGTTTTTGCTGTATATGCCGGTTGTAGTCAATGGCAGCAGCTTCTTTCACTTCCAGCGACTTGATGTTTTGCTTTTGCATGGACAGGATCGCCTGCAGCACGTAGTCCACCGCTGATTCGATCATGTAAATCATCGAATTGTGGCCGAGCCCGGTATTGGGGCCGGTGATCATGTAGAAATTAGGGAAACCGTGCAAGCTCGTTCCCTTGTAGGCATCCAGCCCATTCTGGTACGCCTGCTGCAGGCTGATGCCGCCCCGGCCCCGCAACTCCAGCGGACCCAGCACTCTTTCAAGGTCAAAACCGGTGGCAAAGATCAGTGCATCGGCTGGCCTTTCATGGCCGTCCTTGTCGATAATGCTGCCCGCGCGTATTTCGCGTATGCCGCTGGTATGCACGGTAACATTGGGGCGGGCAAGCGCGGGATAGTAGTCATTGCTGAGCAAGATGCGCTTGCAGCCCATCACATAATCCGGGGTCAGCTTACGGCGCAATTCCGGATCGCGTATCTGTTTGCGCAGGTAGCCCAGGGCCAGTTTTTGCGTGGCCAGCATCAGCGTAGGCTTGCCGAATGCAACGTAGCGCCATTCATTGCGCGCATAGTTCAAGGCGCGATAGGCCCACTGGCTGGCTTTGACATGCCGCAACAGCCAGCGTTCAGCATTGCTGATAGCACGGTCCGGCCGCGGCAATACCCAAGGCGGCGTGCGCTGATAAAGATCAAGCTGCGCTACCTCTGGAGCAATCTCGGGCACGAACTGTATGGCGCTGGCGCCGGTACCTATTACGGCGACACGCTTGTCTTTGAGCGCATAGCTGTGATCCCATTGCTGCGAATGGAAAATTTTTCCCTGGAAGTTTTCCAGCCCGGGTAGATTGGGTATGGAAGGTCGCCCCAGTGCCCCCATGCCGGCGACCAGATTCTTAGCGCTCAATTCCCCGCGACTGGTATGCAAACGCCACAGGCCTGCCTCTTCATCATAGTCGGCGGAGAGCAGAGCCGTATCCAGTTGCAAGTGGGGCATCAGGCCAAGTTCCTTCGCGGCCCGGCAGGTGTAGTCCAGCAGTTCGTTTTGCGGCGCGTACTTGCGTGTCCATTCCGGGTTTTGCAAAAAAGAGAATGAGTACAAATGGCTGGGTACATCGCAGGCACAGCCCGGATAATGGTTAACGCGCCAGGTGCCGCCGAACTCCTTGTCTTTTTCCAGGATGAGAAAATCATCAATGCCGGCGCGCTTCAGGCGTGCCGCCATGCAAAGGCCGGCAAAACCACTGCCTATGATGATGACTTCATGGCGCTTTTGCGCCTGCGGCTCAGCCTCTTGTTGCAACATGGTAGCGGCCGAAACAGGTAGCGCATTGTATGGCTAAGTACATCTTGTCTCCAGTTTATGTTTTTATTTAGAGACGATGCTGCCATGAGGGTAAATGGATTGCAAGCACAAGCTTAGAACTCATTTCATAAAGAAACAAAAAGAAAAAGCCCGCAGACGCGGGCTTTTTCACTCTGTAGGGGCAGTGAAAAATTAGGCGGCCTGCAATACTGCCGCGATTTTTGCCTGTGCTGCGCCGATTGCTTTTTCAGCCGCATCAGGGCCGTAAGCCACGCCTTCTGCCGTGACTACCTCTACATCCGTAACACCGATAAAGCCCAGTACGCCTTTCAGGTAAGGTTCCTGGAAATCGAAAGGCTTGTAGGCGCCTTCCGAATAAACGCCGCCACGTGCATTGACCAGATAGGCCTTCTTGCCGGAGACCAGACCCTTTACACCGGATTCGGTATAGCTGAAGGTAGCACCGGCACGCAGTACATGATCCAGCCAGGCTTTCAATGTGGAAGGAACGCCAAAATTGATCATGCCTGATGCGATCACCAGGATATCGGCGGAGAACAATTCCTTGATCAGTGCGTCCGAACGCGCGATCACTTCTTGCTGGCCGCTGGAATACTGATCGGCACTCAAGCCGCGTGCGTTAACAAAATCTTCACCGATATGCGGCAGTTGATCGCGCGCCAGATCACGCACTGTCACGCTGGAACCTGGATGCTTCTGTTTCAGCGTTTCGATCAAGGAGGTGGCCAACTTGGTGGACAGCGATGCCGCGCCGCTAGGGCTGGATAACAGCAGGAGAATATTGCTCATGATAATCCTTGTTTAACAATCAATTACAGGGGAGATGTACCTAAAAACAGCCAGTCAGGCTGGTTTATGTGGTTACTTTTTGTTCCCAGGTATATTATGGTGACTATATTTTCACTGCAAGAAGGCACATTCATGTCACCTACTCTCGACCACACCAGCGGAGGCTGCATTGCCGCGCGCCAGATCCTGGACCGCGTCGGCGACAAGTGGAGCATTTACATCGTCATGATGCTGAGTGAGGGGCCGGTACGTTTTAACCAGCTCAAGCGCAGCATCGAGGGCATCTCGCAACGTATGCTGACTCTGACCTTGCGCAGTCTGGAGCGGGATGGATTGGTCACGCGCACGGTCTTTCCGACAGTGCCGCAAAGCGTGGAATACGCGCTGACTGATCTGGGCAGCACGTTGCTGGAGCCGGTCAGCGCACTGGCGCAATGGGCGCAAGTCAATTCCACACAAATACAAAGGGCCAGGGCAGATTTTGACGCCGGGGCCGGAAAAGCAGACGAGCAGGAAGTCGCAGGAGTAACCAGAATCAGGTTCGGCTAGAAGATTTTCGGCTGAAAATTTACTTAAAAGCAAGAGCAATCACCAGCGTATATCACTTTATCGCCGACTGGTGACACTGTCGTGACAAGTCCACATTTCACGTTTTGACATGCTTTTGTGGTCGTTTCACTTTGGTGTTTTAGGCGCATCGCGTATAATCGCCCGTGATTTCCACAAGGCAATAATTCGCCCCTTCCCTCCCTCACGGTGGTGAAACGCGTAATTGCCAGCCTGTCTCCAAAACGGTCCCTCGCAATCCCA
Organism: Parundibacterium terreum; assembly: GCF_014636315.1. GTDB lineage: Bacteria > Pseudomonadota > Gammaproteobacteria > Burkholderiales > Burkholderiaceae_D > Undibacterium > Undibacterium terreum. Next base: position 1,545,432 of record NZ_BMED01000001.1, read on the forward strand.
TCCTATGAAAATACAGAAACTCATGTCAGCCCTCAGCCTGGGACTGGCTCTTTCCTCTGCTTATGCGGAGAACGGCATTACCAGCAAAAGTATCACTCTGGGACAATCCGCGGCATTGAGCGGTCCTGCAGCCCAGCTGGGCACTGAAATGCGAGACGGCGCGCAAGCCTATTTCGATCACGTGAATGCAACTGGCGGTATAGGTGGCAGGCAAATCATCCTGAAAACCCTGGATGACGGCTATGAGGCAGAAAAAGCAGTCGCCAATACCCGGCAACTGATAGACAAAGACGATGTGTTTGCACTTTTCGGTTACGTGGGCACGCCAACCTCCAACGCAGCCATGCCTTTGGCCATCAAGGAAAACCTGCCTTTCTTTGCGCCATTTACAGGCGCCCAGTCTTTACGCGAACCATTCAACCGGAATATCTTCAATATCCGCGCCAGCTACTTTGAAGAAACCGAAAAAATCATCCAGCACATCACGACCCTGTCGCTGAACCGCATCGCCGTGTTCTACCAGAATGATGCTTACGGCAAAGCAGGCCTGGAAGGTGTTACCCGCGCCATGAAGAAACGCGGCATCGAAATCGTCGCGACTGCAACGGTAGAAAGAAACAGTGTTGACGTCGCCAAAGCAGTTGCACAGATGAAGCAAGCCAAACCGCAGGCGATCGTATTGATCTCCGCCTATACCTCCTGCTCCGCCTTCATCAAGAGCATGCTGAAGGATGGCGACGCCAACCCCATTTTCTGGAATATCTCTTTCGTAGGAAGCCAGGCGCTGGCCAAGGAGCTAGGCAACGAAGGCCGCGGTGTGATGGTTTCGCAAGTCATGCCGGCGCCATGGGATGACATCAATCCTATCGTCAAAGAATATAAGAATCTGTATCTGAAAACACCGGGACGGGTTCCCGGCTATGTCAGCCTGGAGGGATTCATCGCAGCCAAGGTATTTGTTGAAGGCTTGAAGCGCGCTGGCGGCAGCCTGAGCAGGGAAAGTTTTATCAAGGCGATGGACGGCATGAGTTCTTATGACGTCGGCGGCTTCCAGGTCAAGTTCAGCGGCAGCAATCACAATGCCTCCCACTTCGTCGATCTGACAGTGATAGGAAAAGACGGCAAGTTCATGCGCTAAGTCTGCGCTACCATGCGGTCTTGAATGGCATGTACCTCCGGGTGCATGCCATTTTTATTTTCGTACTTCATAAAAAAAACCCGCGAGCCTGAGCTCGCGGGTTGAACAAAAACCTCGGGGGAGGTCAATGAAGAGACGGCGCCACTATAGCGCGCAACAGCTTCATTCCCAACGAATATTTCCTGATATCCACAGTCAGAATTTGCATACTGCCGTGCACCCTCTTCCCTCTGTACTGTCCAAAGAAAAAGGCAACGAAAGAACACTTTCGTTGCCTTGCTGCTGACCAGGTCAGGTGGCTGTGCTTACCAGCCTATATCTTTCAGCAATTCAAATGTCAGGTCATAAGGCACAGTTACTTCATGTGTCAGATCGGCATTGATTGCGGGTTCCATCAACTGATTCGGGAAAGCCAGCGTATCCCAGTGAGAGACGGAAGATCCGGATTGATATGGATTCGGCGTGAACAACAAAGCACGACCCAGTTTATCCGCACCGGCATACTGGTTAGGATCCACGCCCAGATTGGCAATCACACCGGATGAAGTACGGGTACGCTTGCCCAATTTGGATTTCAGCAGAATGCCATCGGCCTGGCTGACGGACAAGGTTGGAATGACGACGGTAGGGTCGGCGCCGCCCAGCCCTGGCGCAGTACCCGCTGCATTATTGGCAATCACTACACCGATAGCACCCGCGTCCTGCGCATTTTTCGCCTTTACCGCAAAGCCGCAAACACCGCGGTCAATCAATGCAATACGGCCATTCACTGCTAAGGCATTCACGCCGCTCAGCGGATTACAGGCCAACCCGGTACCATTTGTCTGATCCACTACCGGCATCAGTTGACCTGTCACGCCAGGGCTGGACAAGGCGACGCCAAATGACGCTGTACCTATAGGAAAGTCCCCTGCTGCATCGGCGGCATTTGGTCCGGAGATATTCAGGCGCTGGGTGCCGGCCGCCAAAACAGTAGGCACCTTGCTGCTGACATTCGGGCCTGTCCATGCGAGCTTGCGGAAATTGAGCGATGAAGTTGCGCGCTCAGCATCCGTCATATCCACCCAGCGTTTGCCGGCTGTGTTATCCCACATGAAGTTATCCCACACCGATGGAGTCCCACCCAGTTGAGCGCCGGTCGCACCATTGGTAAAGGTCTGGAATCCCAATCCGTGGGCAAACTCATGCTCCAGCACGGTAACCAGATCCACCAGATTTCCTGCATTGCCATCCAGCCCCAGATAGAAAGGCGAGCCAGGCAGGCAATTCGCGTTCAGACCCAGGTTGGAATTGAAACGCGCACGTATTTGCGGTACGGCCTGGTCACCGAGAGCCTCAGCACCATACAGCTTGTTCGTCAACGCATACGAGTACCAGGAATTTGCCAGTGGTGCACCGGGGAAATCACTAAAAATCTGGGTCGCGCCAGCGCTGCCTAAAGTGGCTGTAGTCGCGGTACAAGCAAGCGGTTCCATAGTGGCCAGCACGGTAATAGGTACCGAACTGGTCAAGGTTGCACCCCATTTTGCAGCGGCGGCCTGAAATGCAATCAGGCGTTGCTGGCCCAGCGTTGTGCCGGAGTTGCCGCCAACAGGCGCAGCTACTGTTGTGTCGTTAAAGCCCACGCCGGCAGCATTACCGTTAACGATGACAATAGTCGCAGCAGCAAAAGACGCAGCAGCGCTGCTCATGCCGACGACAAATGCACCCAGGGTCGCAGCTGTTTTCAGGGACAAAGTTTTATTTTTCTTCATGGTTGTGCTCCTGGGAATGATTGACCTTGGTGGATGCAGTGGATGCCGTTGCAGCAGGTGTGGCATTGACCAGCTTGTCAGCCGCTTCACTACCGGTTACGCATTCCATCTCGATACTGCCGTCCGCCTTGCGCGTGGCAACGGAATAAGTCATGAAGCTCTCGTCCAGCACCATCGTCCTTGAGCCGTCGGCACGTACAACAGCAACGGCACGCTTGGCCCTGGCCTGGGTGGACTGCCGTCCAGCCTTGCTGGCCTCGTCTGCTTTGATCTGATTATTCAGGGCTTCATCTTCTTCGGCGGTAGGCGCGCGCAGCTTGCCTGTCACCGGATCCTTTGCTACTCGCATGCCACTCTCCTGTGCATGCACAACAGGAGCGACGGCGATCGCAGAAACAACTGCCGTTGCCAGGAACAATCGCTTATGCCACTGCGATGTCTGTAAAACTTTCATTAAAGATTTTTCAGTCGACATGTCACTATCCTTCAATAAGTAAGGGCTAGGCATACCGCATGCGCTACCCGCGCAAGCCGGAATACCCTTGTGCTGCGAGAATGAGCCGTTCAATTCGAGACGGCGGTTTTCTGTTGTTGTGACGTACTACAAGTTTTACAGCGATTTGTTGCGGCGGCGCATGGCCAGCAAGCCCAGCATGCCTATGCCCAGAGTCATGACTGTCGCAGGTTCAGGCACGACACTGAAGGTATCAAGACCAATATAGTCGCCATTGGCGGATGCGTCTGCGATGTAAAAACGGAAGCCGAGGCGGCCTGTTCCTGAACCAGAAAATGTAGGAATAGTGAACTGCACTTTAAACCAGTCGGTAGGAAAGCCGTCTGCGGTATAAGTGGGATTGAGATCAAACAGCAAGGAAGTAAAGTCGCTGGTATTGGTGCTGGCGCCATTTCCGCTCAGGCTCACTTGCAGGCGATCCGGCAAATCTCCATGGGAGCGTGTATAGAAAGTGACTGTCTCGCCTGCGGCCAAATTGAATACAGGCGAGAACAGCCAGTTGTCGATAACATTGCCGAATGCACTGGCATAGCTGACACCCGCATACGAATCCGCTGCGCCAGATTGAGAATTGAATGCAGACCCAGGACTGCCTTGCGACCACGAAGCAGACAAATCCGGATTGGGGAACTGTCCCTTATTGGAGACCACCCATCCCTTGCCAGCCAAGGACGAAAAACTATCAAAATTTTCGCTGAGGATATCGGTTGCTTGCGCGCTAGCAACAAGACTAAAGGCAGCAAGACCTGCCAGGAGGGGTTTGAATTTCATTGTGCTTCCTTGTAATTGATATTAATACGAACGGATTTGCAGGCACTATTGAAACAGGGGTACAAACTTCAAAAATATTTCCCCAGGCCCACCGCTAAGCACAAAAAATGCCAGAGAAAAATATTTCTGCAAATTCAATCACTTAAAAGAAAAATGGTTTTCACAAAGTAACGTCATGTAAAAAAATCCGACATATTGTATAAATTGTTTATTTACGTAAAGAAATAAATGCATATGCTTATGCCATTTTTGCCGCCGTTTTTTTCAGCTCGGCTGCCGACTCTCAGGGTGTATTGCGAGCTCGCTTAAGACGAGAAAAAAACTATTTTTGCACTCCTTCCAATAGTTTTTCCGTTATTGCGCTATCAGCTTGCGATCTCAACATTCCACCAAGCCTGCTTATTTCGTCGCGAAGATCGCCGAAAAAAATTGCAAGGCAAATTTTCAAAATTTCACAATGTATTGCACATTTAGAGTGAGAGTCTTTTCAGCAGCCTCATCTCAATCATTGCCTGGCGCAATATTTTCATATGGAAATATTCTTGTTAGCGCTGCGTCATTCCTTGGTCATAATCTCCGTGTAAGGTCGAAAAAAACCTTACCTGTGGAGAGAATATGAACGAAGAAGATCTGGTGCGCCGCATCCACCGCGAGCTGGCCGATAGTTACGATGAAGAAATGGAGCTGGAAATTGAAGACCGCAACATTGATGAACTGACCGGCGAGCCATCCAAGCGTACTGAAGAAGAAAAGGAATATCGCCGCCAGTATTTCCAGGAACTGTTCCGCCTCCAGGCAGAACTGGTCAAGCTGCAGGATTGGGTAGTAGCCTCCCGGCACAAAGTAGTCATCCTGTTTGAGGGGCGCGATGCTGCCGGCAAGGGAGGTGTGATCAAACGCATTACCCAGCGCCTGAATCCTCGCGTATGCCGCGTAGTCGCCTTGCCGGCCCCGAATGACAGGGAACGTACGCAATGGTATTTCCAGCGCTATGCGACACATCTGCCCGCAGCAGGAGAAATCGTCCTGTTCGACCGTAGCTGGTACAACCGGGCCGGCGTCGAACGCGTGATGGGATTTTGCAGCGACGATGAGTATGAAGAGTTCTTCCGCACCACGCCGGAATTCGAAAGAATGCTGGTGCGCTCTGGCATACAAGTCATCAAATACTGGTTCTCGATTACCGATGAAGAGCAGCACATGCGCTTCCTGAGTCGCATCCATGATCCGCTGAAGCAATGGAAACTGAGCCCCATGGATCTGGAGTCACGCCGCCGCTGGGAAGAATATACCAAGGCCAAGGAAGTGATGCTGTCCCGCACGCATATTGCAGAGGCGCCGTGGTGGGTTGTGCAGGCCGTGGACAAGAAACGCGCGCGGCTCAATTGCATCCACCACCTGCTGGGACAGATGCCTTATGCTGAAATAACGCATCCGCCTATCACCTTGCCTCATCGCGAATATCACGAAGACTATGTGCGCAATGAAATCTCGCAAGAGATCATGGTGCCGCAAGTATATTGACTTGAAGTAGCCGGCTTGCGAGCCGGCTCTTTAATCGCAAAAAAGAGGCCGCATAGGCCTCTTTTTTGCGTGCCACATCAGGCCGGCTTGTCCGCCAAAATTTCCGCTGCTGTCTGTTCTACCGTTTTTTGTATCAATTGCTTGAGGATCTTAGCTTTTTCTTCAGCGCCAAGGGCTTTCCAGGCGTCATTGCTCTTATCCCTGTCACCGGCATTGGCAAAAGTATAGGAATTATCCAGGTTTTTTTCGCGAATGACGCTCCAGTTGCGAACGTCAATCAACCTGACCGTCATGTAGGCGTATGGTGCAATTACGCCGCGACCGGATTCCAGTGTGTCCGTGCGCTCCACCCCGATGCGATTGTCCACATAAAATCCCAGACCCTCCAGCTTGCCATGACCGATACTGGTGTCGACCATTTTCAATCGGGCATCACCGCGATGCTTGGTGATAAGTATCAGATGCGTGACGGCTGGATTGCCCTTCAGCGCCAGCTTGAGACCATCCAGCACCGTGCCGGCATCTGCCGTGTTGCCGAATAAGGCTCCTTGCAGCCTGTAGAGGCCGGCATCATTGCTAAGCATCAGATCTGCCTTTGCCTTGGGTTGCAGCTTGCCTAACACGTTGTCAGCGGCCATCAACGCGGCACTGTCCAGGCTGGTGTTGGCGATCGCAATTTTCTGAGTCTCATTGCGATCAAGCTTGCTGCCAGTAGAAAGGACGTCGAAAACCACGGTGACGTTGTCCCCAATCAGCGACAACACCGCGTAGTGGCGATCTGCACCATCAGCAGCGTAGGAGAAAGACGCAGCCAATGCGCTCACGCAAACGACGCCGGTAGCCAGTAATTTTTTCAGCATATTTTTTTCATAAGTAAGTTGTGTGTTACCGAAGAAGCCAGATACAAGCAGCAATTGCTCAAATCATGTCAACCGGGCTTATTTGTCAGCACATCCTTGGCAGCATCCCACACCGTGCTTTGTATCAGGCGTTTGAGCGCAGATGTTTTTTGCTCCGGGGTCAGTGCACTCCATGCGTTCAAAGTCTGGCCCGCTTCGCCTATATTGGCAAACGATGTCGAATTGTCCGATGTCCTTTCTTTTATCACTGTCCAGGTAGATAAATCAATCAGCCGGACTGTCATATAAGCGTAGGGAGAAATCAAACCTAGGCCACTTTCGCCAGTATCAGTCCGGACCACCGACGCGCGGCTATCCACATAAAATCCCAGCCCTTCCAGCTTGCCGTGACCCAAGCTGATATCCTCCAGTTTCAGCCTGGCATCGCCGCGATGCTTGGTAATCAAAATCAGATGAGTGGCCGCTGGTTTGCTCTTCAATGCAAATTTCAAGCCCTCCAGCACCACATCCGCGTCCGACGAACTGCGAAACAAATTTCCCTGCAGACGATAGAGACCGGCGTCGTTGCTGATAAGCAGTTCTTTTTTTGCGGATGGCTGTAACTGGGCAACGAGATTGTCCACCGCCAGCAATGCCGCGCTATCCAGTTCCGCGTCGGGAATGCCAATTTTTTCAATGGCGTTGGCATTGAGATTGGTACCGGTTGCTCCCCGGTCAAACACGACCGTGACATTGTCGCCCACCAGCGACAACACCGCGTAATGGCGGCCGGAGCCATCGGCAGCATAGGCGTTCGCTGCCGATAAAAGCAGGCCGGCGATAGCCGTATTCAGCAATTTTGTGAGCAGATTAACTTTCATGCGCGGGCCTTATGCAGTAAATGAGTGGAAGAACGTCTCGCCCAATGAATCGGAACTTTAATGACATTAAAGCGGGAAAATATTAAAAAAACAATATTTCTTCTAATATAAGCCGTATTTTAAATTATAGAAAGTTTATTTCACAACAAGTTGCACTCCGGGTACACAACTTGCTATTGGTCACTAATGCAAAACAACGCAAAAATCTGGTTTTAAAGGCAATATTTTTGTGAATCGGTGAAAAGAACTGCGATTTCGAGCGTCTATTCGATGTAAATCGTTTGCGACCTCTTGTAGAATGGCGCGTCGAAATATATCGGCATGCAAATAAATCTTAATAAAACCAGTAGGCGGGGCGCAATGCCATCAAGCATGGCGCCCGAATTTAGAAAAATCCGCGTACATGAAACCCACAAGGAGACGACGATGCACGGAATTTGGAGAAACCCATGACACTTGTTAATACCGCAACAGATGCGGCCCCGGCAACCACGGCGGTGAAAGAAAAGCATCCTGCTGCCCTTCCCATGCTCTTTTTTACAGAGATGTGGGAACGCTTCAGTTACTACGGTATGCGCGCCCTGCTGGTGCTATACCTCGTCAATGCGATAGGCTATACCCGCTCTGACGCGCTGGCACTGTATGCAACCTATACCGGCCTGGTCTATTTGTCGCCACTGCTCGGCGGCTACCTGGCCGACCGCTACCTGGGGCGCCGCAAGGCCATCCTGATCGGCGGCATTACCATGGCACTGGGTCACTTCTGCATGGCATTCGAGCCTCTGCTGCATCTGTCGCTGGGCTTGCTGATCATCGGTAACGGCTTCTTCAAACCAAACATCTCTACCCTGCTGGGTTCGCTGTATCGTGAAAACGATCCGCGCCGCGATGGCGGCTTCACCATTTTCTACATGGGCGTCAACCTCGGCTCTTTTCTGTCCCCATTGATCGCCGGCACGCTCGGTGAAAAAGTGGGCTGGCACTATGGCTTCGCTTCTGCTGGCGTCGGCATGTGTTTCGGCATTGCGCAATTCCTGTGGGGCCAGCACAAGCTGGGCAACGCTGGCCTGCCACCGGGCAAATCCCGTATTGACGGCCAGGACTGGATGCACATCCTGCTGATTTCCTTCGGCATGATCCCGACCGTCTATGCAATCATGGGCATCTGGAGCTTTGTCGGCCCTGTGTGGAACAGCTTTGCCCTGATCGTTAAACTGATCGTTGTCATCGGCATCATTGCGGCCCTGTGGTTTGGCAGCGGCGCTGTCGGCAATAAACAAGGTAAAGTGGAAACACCGCTGACGCGCGAAGAATGGCACCGCATCATCGCCATCCTGATCATGGGCTTCTTCGTGGTCTTCTTCTGGATGGGCTTTGAGCAAGCCGGCGGCACAATGAATTTGTTCGCTGACAAGCAAACCGACCGCCACCTGGGCGGCTGGGAAATCCCCGCCACCTACTTCCAGGCTATCAACCCGCTGGGCATCGTTCTGCTGGGACCTGTGCTGGCGATGATCTGGACCCGCATCGACCAATCCCGTTTCAGGCTGCCTACTCCAGCCAAGCTGGCTATCGGCATGATCATCCTGGGCCTGGGCTTTATCGTACTGGCGATTGCACAGACTGAAGCAAATACCGTCGGCAAGGTTGGCCCGCAATGGCTGTTCTTCGTCTACCTGCTGCATACTATCGGCGAGCTGTGCCTGTCGCCGGTTGGCTTGTCCATGGTCAGCAAACTGGCTCCGGCCCGCGTTGCGGCGATGATGATGGGCGTCTGGTACCTGGCCAATGCGCTGGCGAATTACCTGGCCGGCATGCTGGAAGAAATCCTGAAAGGCTCATCCTTCCCGCTGTACTGGTTCCTGGTGGGCAGCTCCATCGGCGCAGGCGTCGTGCTGCTGCTGATCACACCTTTGCTGAAAAAATTAATGCACGGCAGATAAGCCGGGAGCATTTATTTCGCATCAAATCAAAAGCCGCTGTTCTCAGGAACAGCGGCTTTTTTTATGTGCCTGCCTATGTGTCTGCTTATGTGCCTACTTATGCGTCAATCCAGTCCATGGGAAAGTCAACTAAGCAGGCAACTTGATCGCCTGCTGCGACAGCGCATCTGCTTCCGCATTTTTATGCCGCGGCACCCAGGTCAGACTCAGTAAATTCAGTTGCGCCATCAATTGCCGCGCCTGCGCGCGATGAGATTCCAGCCCGCTTGCGGTCTTGCCGCCTTGTTGCATCACATCGTTGATCACGACCTGGCTATCACCATATATCTGCAGTTTTTTCGGCTGCAGGCGCACTGCCTCCTGCAATACCGCAATCAGCGCCAGGTATTCGCCTTTACTGCTATTGCCCTGGCCTGCTGCGCGGCTGATGCGTACTACCGCACCGTCCGGACTTTTAAGGATGCCCCCCACGCCCATCCTGCCCGGATTGGGATGCGTAGAGCCATCGAACCAGGCCTGCCATGCTGCAGCATCCGGCTGGGCGAGCAGTTTCTTTGCCGCGTATGCCTGTGCTTTTTCTCGTCTGTGCGTATCGCGCCTGGTTACGGCATCTTGCTTGAGTTGCCGTCGCTGCCGCAACAACTCATCCAGAGTATGAGTACCCGCTGCATGCTGCAGAACCTGCACCAGGGCATCACATGGCGACAGCCCCAGCTTCTTTTGCAAGCGCCGGCTCAGCACCATCTCGGATTTATACGCGGCTATAAGCAGCTCTTCAAATTCAGGCATCTTCAGGCTTGGATGAAACGGACTATTCAATATGGAGCAATTCTACACGCGCATTTTTCCGGCATCAGTTTTCTTCGGCCTACGCTGATGGCATCCCCTCCTTTAGGGAGATGCCGGGTTTCGGCAGCTTCTGGCATTATTAGGCATAATGCAACACCACTATTTTGTGTTTTTTGTGCCCACCCTAGGAGATCGCACGATGTTCAACCAATCGTTATCCCGCAGCACCACATTGTTTGCCCTGTCAGCCGTCCTGCTCGCCACTGCGGGCTCAGGAATAATAGGCAGCAGCAATGCCTATGCCGCCGCGCCCATGGTCAAAAGCTCAGCACCGGCCTACTATCGCATGACGCTGGGTGATTTTGAAATCACTGCCCTGTCGGATGGTACTACTGCACTGCCAGTGGACAAATTGCTGACCAACACCACGGCTGCGGCCACCAACAAGCAGCTTGCCAAATCTTACCTGAAGAGCCCGGTAGAGACCTCATTTAATGGTTTCCTTATCAACACCGGCAGCAAGCTGATACTGGTTGATACCGGCGCCGGCGCTTTCTTCGGTCCTACGCTGGGCAATCTTGCCGCCAATCTGAAAGCGGCAGGCTACCAGCCTGAGCAGGTAGATGAAATCTATATCACGCACATGCATTCCGATCACGTCGGCGGCCTGCTGGCAGGCGACAAGATCGCCTTCCCCAACGCCATCGTGCGCGCACAAAAGAACGAAGCGGATTACTGGCTGAGCCAGGCCAATATGGACAAGGCGCCGGCAGACAATAAAGGCAGTTTCAAGAATGCGATGGCAGCAGTTAATCCTTACGCCAGCGCCGGCAAGTTCAAGCCCTTTGAAGGCGATACCGAGCTGGTGCCAGGCATCAAGGCCATTGCTGGCCATGGCCATACTGCTGGCCATAGCACTTACGTGATCGAAAGCAAGGGCGAGAAGCTGGTGCTGTGGGGCGACCTGATGCACGTGGCCGCCGTACAGTTTGAACACCCAGAAGTCACCATCGCCTTTGACAGCGATAGCAAGACAGCAGCCGTAGAACGCAAAAAGGCGTATGCAGATGCAGCCAAGGGCGGCTACCTGGTAGCAGGTGCGCACTTGTCCTTCCCAGGCATAGGCCGCATACGGGCAGAGGGCAAGGGCTACGCATGGGTGCCGGTCAACTACGTGCCGGTACGCTGAAAACGGATCCCGGTTAAACTCGTGGAAATGTCTGCTCCCCAGGCGTTTTCACGAAAATGGCGGGGCAAGCGAGTCAACTTCAGTGTCAATAGAAACAATGTAGAAAGCAATGATTTCATGAGCCAGTTGTTTACCCCTTTCCCGCTAGGCTCGGTGAGCCTGAAAAACCGCATCGTAGTATCCCCGATGTGTCAGTACTCTGCCGAAGACGGGCTGGCAGGCGACTGGCACATGATCCATCTCGGCGGCCTGGCACTATCCGGCGCCGGCCTGCTGTTTATCGAGGCCAGCGCCGTAGAGCCAGACGGCCGTATCACGCCGGGCGACCTGGGCATCTGGTCCGATGCGACAGAAGCCGCCTTGGGGCGGGTGATACAGGCTTTCCGCAAATATACGAATATTCCAGTCGCTATCCAGCTGGCGCACGCGGGGCGCAAGGCCTCCAGCCATGCACCCTGGGACGGTGGGCAATTGATCCCCATTGGACGAGGCGGCTGGCAAACCGAAGCGCCTTCCGCCATACCGCATGCAGCAGGAGAGCATCCGCCTGTGGCACTGGATAAGGCGGGCTTGGCACGGCTGCGCACAGCGTTCGTGGAAGCAGCCAAGCGGGCGCATAGGCTGGGCATAGAAGTGATAGAACTGCATGCGGCGCACGGCTATCTGCTGCATCAATTCCTGTCCCCGCTGTCCAATCAGCGCGATGACGAGTACGGTGGCTCGCTGGAAAATCGCATGCGTTTTCCGCTGGAAATCTATGATGCAGTACGCGCGGCCCTGCCGGCAGACAAGACTGTAGGCGTGCGCGTATCCGCCACCGACTGGGTCGCGGGCGGCTGGGATCTGGAACAGTGCACGGTATTTGCAAAGGCGCTGAAACAGCACGGATGCAGCTTCATCGACGTCTCCAGCGGCGGCGTATCGCCGTTGCAGCAGATTACTTTGGGACCGGGCTATCAGGTAGGCTTTGCCGCGCATATCCGCGCGCAGACTGGGTTGCCGACCATCGCCGTCGGCATGATCACCGAACCGGAACAGGCGGAAGAAATCGTCGCCTCAGGCCAGGCCGACATGGTGGCGCTGGCGCGCGCGATGCTGTATGACCCGCACTGGCCATGGCATGCCGCCGCCAAACTGGGCGGCACTGTGGATGCTCCGCAACAATACTGGCGTTCGCAACCGCGCGACCAGAAGGCATTGTTCGGCCCTACCAGCATAGGCCAGCGCTAACTCCAAATAAAAAGCCGGTCTGCTCAAGACCGGCTTTTTTAAACCGCTTGGAGCAAGGCTCCAGTTATTGAACAGGATTATCGTTCTGCTGCAAAAATTTCTCTACCCGCGTCCAGAAATCGACATTGGTTTTCAGCATGCGCCAGCCATGGCCTTCGCCGGAATACTCTACCCATTCGACATGCGGATTGGTTTCTTTCACGGCTGAATAAAACCTGGTTCCATGCTTGATAGGTACCCGCCTGTCCATATTCCCATACGCCATCAATAAGGGCTGCTTGATGCGCGCGGCATTTTCTATCGGAGATGTTGCCTTCAACTGCGCCGCATCCTTGACCTGATCGCCGATCAGGATAGGCGCAGAATACTTTTTAGCATCATCACTGATATCGCTCCAATGGATGTCGTACAGCAGATTGATATCGGTAACGCCTACCCAGTCTATGCCGCAACGGTATAGTCCTGGGTCATTCAGCAAGCCCATCAGGGTGGCATAGCCACCATAGCTGGCACCGGCGATACAGATGCGTTTAGGATCGGCATAGCCTTGCGCCACTGCCCATTTCGCACCGTCTGCAATATCGTCCTGCATCGCCAGGCCCCACTGTCTCCAGCCAGCCTCAAAATGCTTGCGGCCATAGCCCGTACTGCCACGGAACTCCGGCTCCAGCACTGCGTAGCCACGCGAAGCCAGGAACTGGACTTCCGGGTTCCAGCCCCAATGCGTACCGCGCACATTAGGCCCGCCGTGCACCAGCATGACCAGCGGCAGATTCTTGCCTGAACTGCCTGCCGGCAAGGTCAGGTAACCGGGAATATCCAGTCCATCCCTGGCCTTGTAGCGGACTGCATCCTTGAAGGACATCAGTCGCGAATCAATGTCTGGCCTGCTGCTGCCCAGCCTGACAAATTTACCGGTTTCGCGGTTATACAACTGCCAGAAAGCAGGCTGGACATCAGAAAAAGAATTGACTACGACAACATTGCCGATCGCCTGCTCCGGCACGTGCAACTGGTTGATCGTGTCAGGCAGTGCCGTATCTATTTTCTTTTGCAGCTTCTGCAGGTCTTCATCAAACCACAGCGTTGCCGGACGGCTCATCTCATAGCTGATACCTAATACCTTTTGCTGTTGCGTGTTGTAGATCAGGCTGCCATTGAAGTCATAGCCCTTCAGCGTAATGACAGATTCCTTCAGCAGTTCGTTTTTACCGAGGTCGTACTGATACAGCGCCTTGGTGTTGCCGCCGTTGTAGGCCACCACATATAAATCGCCTTCAGGCGACAGAAAAACCGGGGTCATGCCATCTTCCGCCGTCCAGCGATAATCCATCAGCTTGCGCCATTGATTATTCTTCGGGTCTTTATACTGTATCGTGATAAGGTCGCCCTCTCTGGTTTCAGCAACACGCGGCTCACCGGTTTTATCGATCAGCCAGCGGACTACCTTGCCGGGGCGCGGCACCAGCGTGGTATTGCCGGTGACGGTATTCAGGCGCAGCAAATCGTATTGGGTGAACTGATTATTGAATTTGTCCGTCCCCTGGATAACATAAATGTCATCCGACTCTTGCGCGTGAATGGAATCCAGATAAAAAGTATCCCAAGGCAAAGCGGTTACGGCCTTGTTCAACTGAGTGGGAGCATGCGTTTCCCGCGATACGAGCATCAGGGGCTTGCCGCCATCCTTGCCGACCGCATACAAGCCGGTACCGAAATAGGAGACACCGCCATCGCGGTCGCCGAGACCGTAGACCAGACGGTTATTGTTCACCCAGTGAAATTGGACCACATCCATGTCGGGCATTTTGGCGATGACACGCGGCTGCAGTTTATCGACTTCAGTTACCGTCAACACCAGTTTTCCGTCAGCATCCGCATTCAGCATGGCCAGCGATTTTCCATTCGGGGATAGCTGAGCCGATGTGATACGGGCCGGCCTGAAAAAATTGGCAACCGGGATCTGCGCGGCATCCGCCGCCTGCGCAACTGCACTTGTTTGCGCATGGGAGGAATGCATTCCCAAGCCCCCCATGCCGGCGATAGACACTATCGCGAATGTCGCCAATTTACTCACGCTGCTTCTGCCTTGCGCCCACATAAGGTCTTTCCACATTGTTAAAGAGAAACACATTATACGTGACGAAAATAGCAACAAAAGACTGAAGCGGGACTATTTTTAGCTGGGTAGATGCTCTGGAAAATAGTGCGCATCAGTGATGCCGCGCCTCTATCCAGGCTGTATCGCTGCTAAATGACAAGTCAGGCTGCACGGCAAAATACTCCTTCACTTCCTGCGGCAGTTCTTGCATGCTGACCTGCAAGGCGGCGATTCTGGCAGCCGACGTGCGTATCCGCTTTACCCAGCTATCGAAATCCAGCGGCAGCTTCCAGCTATCGCTACCGACAAACGACAGGCCGGCGTTGACCAGCATGGACTTCCATTCGGATACCCGATAATTGCGAACATGGCTGGAGTCGCGCAATAATTCCAGCGTTTGCAGGACCGTGTCGAACAAGGGCACCTCCGGGGCGACCACATCAATCACGACCAGCGTGCCACCGGGCTTGAGCACCCTGACCATTTCAGCGGCGGCACGTTCCATGTCCAGCCAGTGATGGGCAGAAAAACGCGTTGCAACCAGATCGAAACTCGCGTCGCCAAATGGCAAATTTTCCACCAGACCCTGGCGCGTGTGGAGGTTACGAAGGTCACGCCGCTGCGCTTCCGCTGCAACCACCTGCAGCATCTGTCCCGACAAATCATAGGCTGTCACCGCGCCGCTTGTTGCCGACGCCAGCGCAAAGCTGGCATGCCCGGCGCCACAGCCCAGATCCAGGCTATGGGCCGGCTGTAAGCGTGCCGCCAGCGCTGCCAGCCGTTGCAGATCCTGCCCCTGCGCATGCACGGTACTGCTCAGGTAATTTTCTGCAGTACTGCCAAACTGCTGTACTACCAGGCTCTGCTGATCCGTTGTTATCGCCTGCGGCTCCCGGCTTATGTTTCCATGGCTTACCTTGCTTGCTTGTTTCGATTGCTGGTTCATACCGTCGTCCTCTGGTTTTAGTTCGGAGACCTAGTATAAAATTGCATCAATACTGGAACAAGATCCCATCTTATCCTGGTATAAATTACTACCACCCTAATTGAAATTCCTTAATTCTTTCTGTGAGCAGTACATGAAGAACCACGAGCTTGGCAAATTTATCCGCACCCACAGGGAGCGCGTGCGTCCGGAAGAAGCGGGATTGAGGTCGACAGGCAGGCGCCGTACGCCGGGATTGCGGCGCGAAGAACTGGCGCAATTGTGCGATGTCAGTCCTACCTGGATCACCTGGCTGGAACAGGGCCGGCCAGTTACGGCCTCCATAGAAACGCTGGCCGCGATGGCGGATGCATTGAGGCTGACTGGCGCAGAACGCCACTATCTGTTCAGCTTGGCGGGAAAACTGGATCCGGCAGCGGAGCCGGAACATATCAGCGGCGTCGATGCCGTGCTCGCCAGCCTCGCGCATATCCAAACCCCGGCCTACGTGCTGGACAGGCAATGGGATGCGCTGGCATGGAATGAGGCGGCGCAGGATTTGTTCGTCGGCTGGCTGGACCAAGCATCTGCTACGGCACCGAATCTGCTCAGCTACACCTTTCTGTCACCGAAGGCGCGCAAACTGATTTTTGACTGGGAGCACAGGGCCAAGCGCCTGGTGGCGGAATTCCGCGCCGATTGCGGCAGGCATGTAGACGACAGCGCGGTGCAGCCGCTGATCGCGGACCTGTGCCGCCGCAGCAAAGAGTTCGCCGCATATTGGCGCGACTATGATGTGACCATGCGCGAAGGCGGGGTCAGGCAATTCCGGCACCCTCAGCACGGCCTGCTTTCTTATGAACAGACCACGCTGTATGCTGCCGTACGCGGGGATTTAAAACTGGTCATGCTGCTGCCGCACTGACGATAAATGCTGCCAGCGGCTGCCTCCTAGCTCGCCGGAAGATCGGATTCTTGCGCTTGCCTGAATTTCATTTAATCTTATTGGCCTTTGCCTATTTGCCGGTGCTACGGTAGCGGGCCAATTCCTGCTTCAGCCATTCAGCGCTCTCCACCGGTTTCGCGTCGCCACATTTCACAAGATAGGCTTTGCCGCTGAAGCTGCTTTTACTGGCAGCCAGTTCGATGAAGGATTCTGCATTGGTGATTTCCCCGCGAACCAGGAAGTAGTCATACTTTTTGGTCAGGTGGGACTTGGCATCGGCACCGTCATACCAGGAGCCGTTGCGGTTGAACTGGCACTTTGAAGTAACCAGGGTTTGCAGCAGATGATCTATCTCCCGTTTCACCACGGCCTTGTCAACGGCTGCAGCTGCGGTAGCGGCTGTATTTGCATTCGCCGCCGTTACTGCTGTGCCTGCCATCAGCAAAGGCAGGCACAGCAATGTCCCCTGTATTATTTTTTTAAAGCGCTTCATGTTAGCTTCCCGTTCTCTCCGGGCTCGTTGGCAAATCGATCATCGGATGCCAGCATACACGAAACAATGCGCGCAGGGGCGCTCCTTAATTGTGCGCAGCAGCAGTGGCGCCGCCAGTAGAAACTGAAGGCGGAGCTGCATTTGTGGAAGCTGCAGCGCCCTCTTCTTTCATCACGAACACCAGGCGGGCACCAAGCGCCTTATCTATCTTGTTCATCACGGGACGCAAGGCCAGATATTCCTGCGCCGAACACCAGGACTTGGATGAGGACGACCCCCAATGGCGGGTCAGCCTGTAGACATTGCCTATGCGCTCATAGCGCGCCTCAAAAAAAATCGGCCCTTCGCGCATACTGATTTCTTTCGGCAGATACAGCACCTGCATCGCCTCCGGCATTTCTATATCGACTATGTCATTGACGGCAAAAGCGTCGCATTTGGCATCCGCGGTTCTCACCGGTTGCGTGTAGCGCCGCAGTATCTTGCCCAGGGAAATAGGCCCGGTCACGCCGGGGGCGAAAGCCAGCACGCCGGCCTCAGGCTGGTTCACATAATTGCGGATCTTTTCCACGTATTGAAAGCCGAGCACATCCTCGCGAGCGGATTTCACCACCGTTAAACTGCCCTCGCCATCCAGTCCGGAATCGGCCATGGTCTTCTTGACCCAGTCCTGTTCCTGCCCTGGACCTATATCTTCAATAAAGCTGCGCACTTCCGCAGCAGCACGTCCATAGCCGTCAATCTCCGAGGTGCGGACTGCCGAACCGTCCATCGCAAACTTGATGTGGACGCGGCGGTTCATCTTGAAGTTGTCCACGGTCGCAATCGGGGTGCGCGTCACTACTGCAAAGTTTTTTGTGACCAGCACCGGTTTATCACTATCGCTTTCAGGCAGGATGCCGAAAGGCATCTGGCTGTCGGTAGAATCCAGGAACAGCCCCAGCGTAGGCAGGTAATTGATCGCATGGTTAAACCAGAGCGAGGCGACCGGAGGCAGCAGGTAGTTTTCAGTATCGGAGTAGATCAGCACCTGGGACGCGGGAATGCCGCGCGCTTCCAGCAGCGCCTCCAGCAAGGTGGAGTGATCCTTGCAGTCGCCGTAATGTGTCCTCAGGATCGTGGCGGTGTCGTTAGGCACCCAGCCACCATTGCCGACATAGCTGGCCACATAGCGGATGTTCTTGCGTACCCAGTCATACAACAATCTGGCTTGCTCGCGCTGCGAACTGACTCCCTTGGTGATCTCATTCGCCAGCGCCTGCACTTCCGGCGTCACAATCGCCTTCTTTGCCGCCCCCTGCTGATAGGCGTCGGCAATCGCCTTCCAGTCGGTATAGGTTGACATCATGATATACGGTGTCTGCTGCCAGCTATTGATGCTGACAGGCTCCGGCAAGACCGTGTCGGTACTGCTGAACTTCAGGCGTAGCTGCCGCTGCGCGTCAACGATGCTGTCGTCCACAACCGTCAGATCATTGTGAGCGACATTCAGCGCCAGCGATGGCGGATAGCGTAAAGTAACCGCAACCTCATCACGTATGATGTCGCGATAAAAATAATAGATGCGTGAAGTGCCGCCCGGTAAGTCCGGCAGCTTTTGCACGAACCGGTAACGCAGTCGAATCGCATCGCCGGCGTTCAGTTTGGAAAAAGTAATCTGCAAAAGCTTCTGTTCCGGATACGATACGCCGCCAAGCACGCCATCCTGTACCTTGATATCGGACTTGGGTACCTTGATGGGATCTCCGCTTGCCGGAATCGTTTCTGCATCCAGCACTTCTATCTCTTGCCGGCTGACGTCATACACCAGGTATTGCTGTCCCAGCGTCGCAGCGCCCTGCAAATCAACTGCGCGCCAGGTGTAGTCGATCACACTGCTGTACGTGCCGTCCGCAAAAAAATTGACGTCATACTTTTCCTGCACCGAGTGGATGTGCCCTTCGCCCGCAGCGCTCGCCGACTGGCAAAGAGCCAATGCCGTCCACAGCGTAATAATGCGGAAGAGAGATTTGCATGTCATACGTGCTTCCTCGTTCATTTTTGTTGATTACAAAAGAACAATATTATATCGTCAACACAATCAGCTTAAAAGTATTCCATGGCCTCGTTTTGCGCATTCGGCCTCGACTGTCACCAAGTATAGGAGCAGTATAGATGGACAAATTATGTTTGAACAAAACGCACGCGCATTAGAGTCTCAGCAGTAATGTTGGTCGACTGTATAATTTTGGGCATCGCCAAGACTAGGCATATGATGCTGGATATTTGACAGGCTTCTTATCGTTATGACAGCGTAAAAACCGCCTTGTTACAATACCCTACTTTTAGAGCGTTTCCCGCATTCAAGGTCGGCGATATACTGGTTCGAAAAAAAGATGGGTTGAAACTTCAGTGCTGTGCGCCATTATCGAATGCCATTAGCTAAACCATCATAGGCGTACCCAGTGTACGTATCGTCATTGCAAGATTGCAACCGCAGCGGATCTTTATTCTCAACCGAGGAAGATTTCGCTTAAATAAATTGAGAAATGCGTCGCCCAAGATAGAGACGATTCAGCATCGAATTCTGGAAGTGAAAAACATTGTGTCCTGCCCCAGGCAATGCTTTGAATTTATCTTGATTACATGCTAAAACAATTTGCCGGTATCTCACCACGCATCATGAAATGTAGACGGAATTTGATTTCTTGCGGCAACAAGACTCTAGGGCTACACTTCCGCGCCTCTTATTCTTTTATCCTACTAAGGACCCTGCCATGAACTGGTTCAACAATATGAAAATCAGCAGCAAGCTGATGACTTCTTTTATCCTGATGATGGCCCTGACTGTCGTGCTCGGTATTTTCTCCATCAGCAAGCTTAATCAAGTTAACCAGGCATCGACGGATATTGCAACCAACTGGCTACCGAGCATACGCACCGGCCTGCAAATGCAAGCTTCGCTGGCACGTTTCCGCATTTCTGAGTTGCAGCATATTCTTTCCACTGAAGATGCGGATATGGCAGCGGCAGAAAAAGCAATGGAAACACGCTTGGGAATTTTCAGGAAGAGCCAGGAAGTCTACGAAAAGCTGATTTCAGAACCGGAAGAGAAGAAAATATATCCAGAGTTTCAAAAAAGCTTTGATAGCTATATAGCAACCAATAAAAAATTGCTGGACCTGTCGCGCACGGGCAAAAAGGATGAGGCACGCTCTCTGTTCAAGACGGAATCGAACCAGACCTTCCGCCAAATAAATGATCAGCTGGACCAGCTTGTAAAGATCAATGATGACGGCAGCAATGCCTCCGATAAAGGGGCCGATGTCATCTACGGTTCTGCGCGTACCTGGATCATTGCATTACTGATCACTTGCGTCGTGATCGGCTTGGTGCTGGCAGTACTCATCGCCCGTATTATTTCTCGTCCTTTAGTAGATGCTGTGGGCATTTCCGAGAAAGTGGCGCAAGGCGATCTGACTGCGGATATACATTCGGCAGGCAAGGATGAAACCGGCCAGTTGATGAGTGCATTGAAGGCGATGAATGATAGCTTACTGAAAATAGTCAGCGAAGTACGCAGCGGTACGGACACGATTGCCACCGCATCCGGCCAGATCGCTGCGGGCAATCTGGACTTGTCCAGCCGTACCGAAGAACAAGCCAGTTCGCTGGAAGAAACTGCTTCCGCGATGGAAGAACTGACATCAACCGTGAAGCAAAATGCCGACAATGCCCGCCAGGCAAATCAGTTGGCGGTTTCAGCATCACAGATTGCGGTACAGGGCGGCGAAGTGGTGGGTCAGGTCATACAGACGATGAGTTCCATCAATGAATCGTCCCGCAAGATCGTGGACATCATCAGCGTTATCGACGGTATCGCTTTCCAGACCAATATCCTGGCGCTGAATGCGGCGGTAGAAGCGGCCCGCGCCGGCGAGCAAGGCCGCGGGTTTGCGGTGGTCGCCACCGAGGTACGTACGCTGGCGCAACGCAGTGCTGCTGCCGCCAAAGAGATCAAGCAGCTTATCGACGATGCCGTCGGCAATGTCAGTGTGGGCAGCAGGCTGGTGGATCAGGCCGGTGCAACCATGAAGCAAGTCGTAGACAGCGTACGCCAGGTAACCGATATCGTCAGCGAGATCAGTGCCGCAAGCGATGAGCAAAGCACAGGGATAGAACAGGTCAATCAGGCTATCTCTCAAATGGATGAAGTCACCCAGCAAAATGCCGCACTGGTAGAGGAGTCCGCAGCAGCGGCCCAGTCGCTGGAAGAACAGGCTGCGAAACTGGCGCAGGCAGTCAGCATTTTCAAGCTGCATGAAAGTTCAGCGCCCAAGGCAAACCCGGTACGTGCAGCAGCAGCCACGCGCTTTACTGCCAGCAAGGTTCGCCAACTCACCTGATCGTCAATTATTCTGGCGGCAGAGCAGCTAGAGTAATCATCAATAAAAATGCCATGCAGAAATATATTGCATGGCATTTTTTTACCCGCACCTCTATCAGACTATTCCTACAAATCGATGCGTTTTTGTCCGGTTTGCTGAACGGTAACTTGCGATCACACTTCTGAAATTGTCAGAAGGAAAATGATCATGCAAAATATCCACTATTACTCACGCCCCAGCAAGTTCCGCTCAGTCGGCTATCTGGCGTTTGCGCTGGTGGGTCTGGCAATCCTGAACGTGGTGCGCAGCTATCACATTGCCATGTGCGATGTATTGAGCGTATGCGAAGTAGAGGCGCCATTATTATTCCTGATGATACCGGTGCTAATGGCGATAGGCGGTCTCAGCATGTTCATTTATCAGGCATACCGCGATTTCATCAAGCACGACTACCGAGAGAGAGACGCCTGGGAGTAATCCCAGCAAGCCCGGCAAACCAAAAGTCCCTCGGCTTGACTTCAGTACCCTCTCACTTCCACTTCGATATAGGCAGCTCAAAGTAAAAACTGCTGCCCTGATCGGCGACCGATACAAATCCCATACAGCCCGACATCTTTTCAATGATGGACTTGGAGATGCTGAGGCCCAGCCCGGTTCCCCCTTTTTTACGCCGGTCGGAACCATCGACCTGGGAAAATTTCTGAAAAATCTTGCCGTGCGATTCAGCCGGTATGCCGCAGCCATGATCAGTGACTGTGACCCTGACCTGGTTTCCACGTTCAGCAAGCATCAGTTGGGCTGATATTTCCACGCTGCTGCCTGAGTAAGAGAATTTGGCGGCATTGGACAGCAGATTGATCATCACCTGTATCAGCCTGTCTGAATCAACATTGATCTCTACATTCGGCACAGGTTCAATCAATTGAAACCGCACGCCATACTGCTGGCCATAGAAGGTACTCAGTTCCAGCGCCTGTTGCATCAGCGGCGGCAGGCGATGAGGTTTGAAATCGAAGGACATATTGCCCGCTTCGATCTTTTCCATATCCAGGATATCGTTGATCAGGTGTATCAGCCTGTCGCTATTGCGATGTGCGATGGACAGTAACTGCCGCGTCTTGTCGGCCACTTCGCCACCCGCACCTCCCAATACCAACCCCAGGGATCCGTGGATGGAGGTAAGCGGTGTCCGCAGTTCGTGGCTGACGGTAGAAATGAATTCATCCTTCAGCGCATCCACTTTGCGCCGCTCGGAGATATCGCGCAAGAATACATGGCCGGCATAGCCGTCCGTGTCGTAGAGCGAGGCAATCGAAATTTCCACCGGCACCAGTTTACCTGTTTTATGCAAGGCATCAATCTCCACCCGCCTATGCACGACAGTGCCGCGTCCGGCGCCTTCATTTTCCAGATGGGTGATGCGGGCAACGACGGCATCCAGTTGTTCAGCAGGGATGATCAGCTCCAGCAACTGCTTGCCCAGCGCCTCTTCCCGCGTCCAGCCAAAGCTGCGTTCCGCTTGCGCATTCCAGTCCATGATCTTGCCGCTCGGCCCCACCATGACAAAGGCATCGGTGGAATTTTCCAGGATCAGTTTCATTCTGTTTTGTTCTTGCAGGATATGCCTGACCAGCGGCTGCAATTGCTTGCGCAGCACCAGCGTGCCGAACACAACCAGCAGCGCCAGCAAGACACCCAGTAAATTGAACTGCTTGCGCAGCAGCGCATACTGCTCTTGCAGATCGGTCTTCAACACCAGCCCCAGTCCATGCCGGATAACCGGCGCATACGCGGCGAGCACCGTTGCCCCCTGAGTGTCCGTGATCGCCGCCACGCCTGACTCTCCCGATAGCGCAAATGCGATAGGCGTCTTGCCGTTATTTTCAGGATTCAACAAGGGAACACGTAAATTGGCCGGGGCGTGGCGCGTAGGGAAGCAAGCGGCATTATCCGCCTCGCGTGTACAAAGGCAGGCATCATCCGAATCCCCGGCAGACTGCAGATCCCTCATCAGGCTGGACAAGGCTGATAGCCTTTGCTCGGTCACTACCCTGCCAACCACACTGCCGTTCAGCACCGCATCATTCTCCGAGCGCAGCACAAAACCGTCTTGCCATAGCAGGGTTTCAGTCGCAACCGGGCCTGTGCCTGTATTTGGAGAACGCGTCACGTCCAGGTGAATCGCTATACTGGCACGCTGGGCGACCATGACGCCCGTCGTAAGCAGGTGATTGCCCCTGGCGTTATAAAATTCTATACCTGTGAAACCCAAAGGCAGGAAAGTCCGGCCGACCTCTCCGACAAAGCTCAAAGCCTCGGTGTTCTGCACATCGTCACTTAGCAGCGACAGATTTTTTCTCAATGCGGGGCGCGTGGCGATAGACTTGGCCAGCACTGTGGCATGGTCCAGCATATTCGATATCACTACTGCATTCTGGCTGGCGGTATGCCGGATATGATCAGTCGTGGATTGCTCATATCCCTGCTGCATGACCGCAAACCCGGTCAAACCGGCGACTACTGCCAGCACTGTCAGCAGCACTGCAGCAATACTGGTAATTCTTTTATCTTCGTTTTCCAGATTGGCTGGAGGAGAAGAGATCACATCACCGACAAAAAACCATAAGCCCAGGCCCAGCAGGCACACCCCTAGCGCTGAAGGCGCAGCACTGCGTTTAAAACCCGCGACGCGATACAGCGTCTCCATATTCAGCATATAACCAAACAAGCCCAGCCCGCCTATCAGCAATACCGTAATAATCAGGATGCGGATAAGCTGGCGTATCCGCCCGCTCTGCACATGCTTGCTATTCAGCAGAAAAACCACGCCCGCCAGCAAAAGCGCGACACAGATATCCGGCGGCAAGCGCACAATCTGCGGCCGGAAGCCAGAGGCCAGCAACATGGAATTAAAAAGATCGAATCCGTAATCGATCCGGAACAGATGCTGGAGCAGGATCAGTGCCGGTACGACGACCAGCACCGTGGAAAAAAACCTTAATACATTGCGCGACCAGTTGCTGTGATATGAGCCCAGCAAGCAGGCACCGGCGAGCACGAACAATACGGCAGCTGTCAGTGACATCGCCGCCGTGCCGGACATCAGCCTCAGCATTCTTTCATTGTCCAGCAGCCAGCCGCTGAATACCACGGCCGGCAGGCCACACAGGGCAAGACCCAGCCAGCGCCGGATTCCGATAGTAAATAATTTCATCCGTATGCCATAAGCGCCGCTACAGGCGGCGTGATCAGCTTTATTGTTTTCACCTGTTGATCTGTATCTGTCCTGCTGAGAAAAAATCAGGCAGACTGTATTTCATGCTTGCCAGAATAATTACCCTGATGCATCTGGCACTCACTCGTATCGCAAGCGAACGGCTTGCAAACAAGTATAAACTGTTGCCTCATGCAATAGATATCTATGTAACATTTATCACAGTTAAACTAAAGCAAGCGATGGGGTGAAGTGGATCACCCGCCCTTTTCAGAAAGTCAGTGTGTTTGAACGTTTACAGCAATTATTGACGGAGGCCGGCGCCCGTTTTCGCGTTGTGGAGCACCCTCACGAAGGAAATTCAGAACGGGTCGCTGCGGTGCGCGGCACCGAAGTCGGCCAGGGTGCCAAGGCGATGCTCTGCAAATTGAAGCATGCCGATTTCAATGTCATGACCATCGTACCGGGTGACCGCAGGGTAGATTTCAAGAAAGTGGCGCAGCATTACGGCCATTCCAAGGCCAGCCTGCTGTCGCCGGAAGAAGCCACGGCCCAGACTGGCTGTGTGATAGGTGCAATCCCGCCGTTCTCTTTCGATCCCTCACTACGGCTGGTGGTCGATCCGGAATTATTCCGCCGTTATAAAGAGATTGCCTTCAATGCAGGCCGGCTGGACCGCTCCATCGTGCTGAATGCCGATGACTATCTACGCATTGCAAAACCGGAACTGGTGGAAATTATCGTGGAGAACGGCACATGAAAATCACGGACATTCCTTTCGGCATTACCGACTGGTCCGGCATAGAGAGAACCGTGCATGCCGGGGAAACCGGCGAGGCTTACTGGCGCACTTGCCAGTTTGGCGACATTCGTGTACGCATGGTGGAATACAGCGCTGGCTATAAAGCCGACCACTGGTGCAGCAAAGGCCATATTCTTTTCTGCCTGGCCGGCAGCATGGAAACCGAGTTACAGGATGGCAGGAAATTCGTGCTGACTCCCGGTATCAGCTACCAGGTTGCAGATCATGCAGAGGCACACCGCTCCTATACCCAGCAAGGCGCGACGCTCTTCATCGTGGACTGAAAATCCTTTTACCCAGCCGTCTGCCCTTGCACTTTACCCACATTAAATGTGCGCAAGACTGTGGATAACTGTACTCACTGCCTGCTATATGATTGATATTTAAGGAAATTATTTCCCTGATCAATTTTAAGGCAGCACCCGCTGGATAGCTACAGCCTGCCCTCGCGAAAGGCTCAGATCACGAAAAACCCGTGCGTGCCGTCACGCGCCAGTTGCTCCACCAATCCGTACTCCCAATCCAGGTAAGCCTGCATCGCGGCGACCGGATTGTCTGTTCCTTCATAGGGCCTGCGATAGCGGTCTGTGCGCGGCGATGCAAGATTCGGTGTTGCGGCAGAATTTGCCTGCTCAGTGGCCTGGCCTGCCTGTAGCCACGCATTCGTTCCTCCGTCCAGCACAAATACCTCGGCCTCGCCCAGTGTCGAGATCAGGCTCTGGAACTCCTGCAGCACCAGCCGGGCCAGCAAGCCATCTGGCGAGGTCAGCACGAAACGCTTGGACGCAGGCAGGTTTTGCACGGCGGCTTCGAGGCCGGAGCGCAATGCAAACCAGGCGCCGGGGATGCGCTGCTGTACAAACTGTGCGCTGGCAGCAAAGTCCACGATAACGACCTCAATGCCCTGCTCCGGCTTTTCCTGTGCCAGCCAGCCGGCCAGCACTTCGACACTAACCAGCCGGGCACAACTCGCTGCCAGCACAGCCGGCGGCAAACTTGGCGCAGTCTGGCCGCTGTCGCGCCAGGCTTCCGCACCGGCACCGTCCAGCACATGCACATCCCAGCCCATTTGCGCCAACCAGGAAGCCGTCATATTGGCGCGCGTCCCGTCATCATCCGCCAGCACAATGCGTGCGCCGCGCACCGGCGCTGAATGATCGGTTTCCTGCACCAGTTGTCCACCCGGGGCAGAACGAAACCCCGGCAGATGAGCATGCAGATATTCTTCCGGCGTGCGGACATCGAAGCAATAAGTAGTTCTATTCGCTTGCCGCAAATATTCCTGTAGCCTGGCATAGTCAACGCGCTGCACGCCTGCCCGGTCGGCAATACTGCGCGCCGATGCTGCTGCCTGCGTGCGGTTTTCTTCGCTCACATCGCCAAAGCGCCTCTGCTGCCGATGCTGCAGGCTTTGCCCGGCCAGCGTCCAGCCTATAGTACCGTTGCGCAGCGCGGCCACAGGATTGGGAATGCCTGCGTTCACCAGCGATTGCGTACCTATGATGCTGCGGGTGCGGCCAGCACAATTGACAATCACCTGCGTGCTGGGGTCAGGCGCCAGTTCGCGCACCCTGAGCACCAGCTCTGCACCGGGCACGCTGACGCTGGTGGGAATGCTCATCGTCCTGTACTCATCAAAGCGGCGCGCATCCAGCACGACAACATCAGCCTTGGCATCCAGCATTTGCTGTACTTCCTGGGCAGAAAACGAAGGCGTATGCCGCACCGATTCCACCAGTTCACCAAAAGCCTTGCTAGCCGAGTTCACATCGCGAAAGATCTCATTGCCCGCAGCCTTCCAGCCTGACAAACCGCCGTCCAGCGAGCCAACATCAGTATAGCCAAGGGCGGACAAGATGTCCGCGGCGCGCTGCGCATATCCCTCGCCATTGTCATACACGACAATGGCAGTCGTCGGGCGGGGGATACGCGCATGTGCATCCAGCTCCAGCCGGGACAAAGGGAAGTTGGCAGCGAATAGCGGATGCTCTTCCGCAAAAGGCGCTTCTTCGCGCACATCCAGCAAGGCGATTTCCTGTTTTTCCAGCAAAGCCTTACGGATTTTTGTAGCGGACACAGTTTTACTTACAGCAGCGCGGACATCGGTATTGGCATTCATTCGTATCAATTCAATTCGATCAATTCAATTCGGTTGGGTGTAGCCGGAAATAAAAGGCTTGCTGCTTCCATCTTCGTAGAAAACAGCGCGCTGTACTTCGCCTATGTTGGCGCCATATACGTGGATACTAATGGAGACCCGGTCTGCATAGGCATTGCTGACCTGATGGATATCGCCAATCGAAGGAGAGACAGCTTCCACCTGGCCCGGTTCCAGGCGCACCACATCGCCATCGCGCTGCATGGCGCCGTTGTCTGCACGCCGGTAGCCCTGCGACAGCTCAGCACCGCGCAGCATCCCTATCAAACCCCAGACAGTGTGATTGTGTATCGGTGTCTTCTGTCCCGGCCCCCAGACAAAGCTGACCACGGAAAAACGCCCGGCAGGATCGGCGTGCAGCAGGAACTGCTGATACCTTGCAGGATCGGGCCTTGCCTGGGATTCGGGCAGCCAGTCATCCTCGGCCAGCAAGCAGCGCAGCAAGACACTCCCCTTTTCTATAATCAAAGCCTCTGCAGCCTGCTGCTCCAGCAAGCAAGAAAAAGAATCAACAAAATCGTGCAGGCGATTTTTTATCTGGGAAGCTGGCTCTGCAGTATTCGGCATGGCATATCCATTGGTTAATCAGATAGAGGGCACCACAATAACAAGCTACAAGCGATCTTCAAAGCAGCTTATATCATAAGCAAAGACGAATTTTGCTTTTGCAGATTCGCCCCGATTTCAGTCGGACAAAGTCAGTTGGGCCTAAAAAATTATCGTTCCTGTCAAGCTGATACTTTATACAGTTTAGGTAAAATTACTTACTCACACAAATTGTGATCAAGATTGTGGATAACTCAGTTTTACGCTATCTATCTTGTTGATAAATAAGGGAATTGCATTTCTGATTAAATTTAAGGCAAAGGATTGCGCGAAATAGCATTTTGAACATTTTGCACAATACCGGGCTGCCAAAATTTGCAGGAACAGCATGGATCGTATCACCCATTTTGCCGGCATTGGCGTTGCGGACGGATATGCGCAAGCTTGCAGCCAATGCGGTCCGTCACCCCTGTTTTATTCTATTGCGGAGATATTGTCACGCCATCCCGGCATGCTCGCGAACAATGCCCGAATCCCCACAGAATAATAGAATTAGGCAAGCAAGAAATAAGATTGTGTATTCACCAAATGTGATCGCTATCCTACACTGGCCTCCACTATCCATCCATGCCGGATGGTATTCCAGGAGCCTGCCATGCCTATCACCAAGATTATGTTTGTTCGCGCTAAAAGCGGCTACGAAGAAACGCTGGGCAGCCTGCTGCTGACCCTGGTGCAGCCATCTCGTTTGGAAAGCGCATGCTTGGGCTATGACCTGCATCGCGCGACAGAGGATCCGGCGCTGTGGTTCATTTACCAGAACTGGAATTCAGAAGAAGCATTCAACGCCTACATGAAGAAGGCGGTAGTGCGGGCATGTCTGCGCGATGCCAGGCACATGGTAGAGGCCAGCATGAATCTGCATCCGTTCAAGATGGTATCGCAACCTGCAAGCAGCTATATTGACAATGACCACGCTTTGGCTGCCTGATCGGAAAGCCTGTGGAAAAAGTAATCGAGAAAGTGAAATGAAGCCTTAGTGGCGGAAGGAAATTGCTCAGGCAATTTGAGCGTCCAGGCTATCCGCGCGCAAATCAGGGTGGGGATGGGTGGAAAAGAAACGCATCATTTCCCTGGTCGCGTCTGGGCCTTTCGGGTCCGTATAGCTACCGCGCTGGCTGCCGCCAGACCACGCGTGGCCGGCGCCGTGCACCAGCCATTGTTCCGCAACAGGCTTGCCGTCCGGCCCGTTATGAATGGTACGCGTATAGGCATGACCCTGTGCGACCCTGCCGCTCTCAACTTCCACCGTATCATTGGCGATAGGGTTTTCTGCCAATCCGGTCACATGCTGTTCAATGATGTGATCGCTATTGCGCGGGCTCACCGTACTGTCATTGTCGCCATGGAAGACAATAACGGGAATCTGTTGCAAGCGCTGTTCTGCCTTGCCCAGGTGATGCCCCCTGCCCTTCATCGCAGACAGCGCCGACGGCAAATCTTGTGCCGCGGCATAAGGCAGGCCGGAATGGATGCCCACAGCCGCATATAGATCTGGATAGGTAGACCCCATGATCACCGACATGGCGCCGCCGGCGGACATGCCTGCGATAAAAACCTGACGCGGATCAATCGCATACTGATCGATAATCTCACGCGTAATGCCGGCAATGATAGATGGCTCGCCCTGATCACGCTGCTGGTCCATTGCATGGAACCAGTTCCAGCATTTGGAGCCGTTGGCCGCTTGCGATTGCGCAGGATAGGCGACGAAGCAAGGCTGCTCTCCTGCGATGCCGTTCATGCGTGTGCCGGCAGCAAAATCATCCGGATTTTGCGTGCAGCCATGCAGCATCACGACCAGCGGCAAGGGCTGCCCGTGGTAGTCGCCGGGAATATACAGCTTGTAGCTGCGCGTGCCTGCATCATTGGTATAAGAGGCTTCGATAAAACGGCCGCCGTCTTGCTGTCCTTCGGCATCTTGTTCTTCAAGGTCGGCGGGTGCAGCGGGCGCATCAGACAAGGTGCCGAGCTGGCCCCAGCTTTCGTCAAACGGAGACGGAATGCTAAGACCGCCAAACAGTTTTGGGAAAAAATTGGGAATAGCCGGTCTCTGTCGCTCCGCCAGCGGCGGCACGGTTTGTGGCGAAACAAGCTTCGCCGGTAAGTCGATATTACGCATGCTTGGGGGATTTTCCTTGAAATTTGTGTTGCCGGCATTTTCATTGCCATCTTTGCGCGTGTTGGACGCGCGCTCAGCAGCAGGCAGCATGGCCTGCAATGCTTTTTGTATGGCCAGAGTAGCTGCACTGGGACTCTTGCTGCGCAAGATGCGGCTTGCGAACTTCATCGGCGCAAACATGTCCTGATTGATTTTCATGAAAATCCTTTCCAGCAGCTATAAGATGCGTTCAGCGAGAGCTTCCTTTACAGCGGGGCTTGCGTGCAAAACTCCTAAAACGACGACGGTATCAATCGTGGCCAGCGCCAGTTCCGGTGTCACATCCGAACCTATACTGGCCATGCCCAGAATATGTATCTGCAAGCGCTGGTTGGCAGCCTGCACCGCCTCCAGATCAGCGCGCGAGTAATAATGCAAACCAAGAACCAGGCTCTTGCGCAAGATGGTCTGCTTGATGACCTCTGCGTGCGTGCTCAACTGGTTCCTGATCGCCGTGCGTATCAGGTCTGTCCGGTTGGAATAAAAGCCTTCCTGTACCAGCAAATCAATCTGGCCCAAATCTATGAGCCCCATATTGATCGTTATTTTTTCCGTTTCTATGGGCTTGGCCCGTGTTGCCACAACTGTCATATATTTTGTCTCCGGATATTATTTTAGAATCCAACTACCATCCATGTGGATGGTATATTAGTGGAATACCACTCCTTTACAAGGTTCCAGAAGCAATAATTGCCCATGTTTAATTTTTAAACGTGCGGTTATCGCCCATTCTTGCAGCAAAGGAA
Source organism: Parundibacterium terreum (assembly GCF_014636315.1). GTDB lineage: Bacteria > Pseudomonadota > Gammaproteobacteria > Burkholderiales > Burkholderiaceae_D > Undibacterium > Undibacterium terreum. The sequence continues at coordinate 1,576,523 of NZ_BMED01000001.1, forward strand.
ATTCTTTTAAAGGATAGGCAAGTATGGAAGGCCACTGAGGGACTTCTGCAGCGATGGCGGGATGGGCGCCAACGCAAAGCGTAGAGACAGAATCGGTAGGAGTAATGGGGCCGCCAGCCCATTGCAATTTGCCTGGGCCGGCCATTGCGTCGACATCAAATTTTTCTGTTGGCACTTTCCCAGTAAGGGGCGCGTAACTTGCGCTTGAAGATTTTTCCCGAATCCTCCCTGGGCAGGGTATCGGCAAATTTGATCAGCTTGGGCACTTTGAACTTGGCCAGGTGTTGCGCCAATTGGGCACGTATCTCATCCGCGCTGAGTGAAGCCGCATTTTCTTCTCGCTGCACATAAGCGCATAGCTGCTCACCAAACTCCTGGTCGGGGATGCCAAATACGGCGCAGTCCTTGACACCGGGAATGCCAAGCAACACCGCCTCTATCTCCGCCGGATAAATATTTACGCCACCTGAGATGACCATATCGTTCTTCCTGTCGCTCAAAAACAGATAGCCATCCTCGTCCAGCCATCCCATATCGCCGACAGTCACAAAACCATTGCGGCCCGCCGCCTGCCGTTTGTCTGCCTGTTTGTGATAGGTGAAATCCGGCATATGGGCAATATGCACATATACATCGCCGACTGCGCCGGGCGGCAGGTCCCGGCCTTCGTCGTCAAAGATTTTGATCCTGGCGCCGGGAATGGGCTTGCCTACCGTGCCGGGCTTGCTGAGCGCGTCGGCGGAAGTATTGCGCGCGATCAGGCCGGTCTCCGTGGAGCCGTAATATTCACTGATGACAGGCCCCCACCAGGCAATCATTGCCTGCTTCAGCGCTGGCGGACAAGGTGCGGCGCCATGCACGACGTCCTTCAATGAGCTGAGGTCGTACTTATGCTTTATCTCTTCAGGCAATTGCAGCAGGCGATAAAACATCGTCGGTACTATATGCATGTGCGTGATGCGATGCTGCTCTATCAGCGCCAGCATTTGCTCGGGATCGAAGCGCTCCTGCAAGACGATATTGGAACCCAGCCGTGCCGAGGTAATGCCGTAACTGTTCGGCGCCGAGTGATACATGGGGCCGTTCATCAGGACCCACATGGGCTGATCGGTCGTCAGGCCATAGGCTGCCGAGGTCGCGGCGCTCATGATGGCAAAGCGTTCCGCATTCAGCGGATTGCGGCGCACGCCCTTGGGTTTTCCGGTAGTGCCGGATGTGTAGATCATCACGCCGCGCATATCGGGCGGCGGCGATGTCCGTGCAGTGTAATTCGCAATCCAGTCATCCCATAGGACGGCCGCAGGCGGCAGGTCCGTGGCGCTGGCGCTCGCTTTGTACGCGCGCAAAATCTCGGGCGGGGTAGGCGCGAACAGCACCGTGATATGTGCAGGTACGCCGGCAGCGACTGCGGGCCATAAATCCGTATGCACGACCAGCACCTTGGCGGATGAATCGCTCAGTACATATTCCGCTTCGGCGGCGGTCGCATGCCAGTTGATCGGCGTCGCATAGGCTCCTATCATGCTGGCCGCCAGAGATGCCTCGAAAAACGCAAAGTCATTCCGCATCAGCAATGCCACGACATCGTCTTCACCTATACCAAGTTGCGCGAACCCGGTGGCAGCCTGGGCTGCACGCTGCGTGATATCGCTGATCAGGCGCTGCCGGTCACCGGCGAGAATACGGGGTGGTGTAATGTCGTTCATTGGATAGTCTCGTTTTATTATCAGCACCTCCAGAAATTACCGGGCGCTGCTTAGGTCAATGACTTACTTTACACCATTTTTCTTCCACTGCGCTTTAAGGCGATTCAGGCGGTTCCGGCAGCTCTATATCCAGTATCGCCGAGCTCAGGCATTTGCCATGCGCATCCAGTGCCAGCGAGCGCGTCACTCCTCCGCCCAGCGCTTTCTCCATCACAAAGTTCAATGCACCCAGCGCAGGCAGGCTGTAGCGCCTGACCTCACCCTGCGCAACACCGGCGAAGTGCAGTTTGACGCGCGCAGGTGTCAGAAAACTTTCCAGCAATGCGAAGTCCTTGCTGTCGTAAGCGATGACGGAGATGTTCGAGATATCCCCTTTGTCACCAGCACGGGAGTGGGCCAGTTCTCGTAATTTCATTTTATGCCTCCAGTATCTGGATTGTCGGCTTGACCTGCCCGCGCGGCAGATAAGTGGACAGCACAGCAACCACGTCTTTCGCCGATTTTGTAGCGCCGCCCCCGCCAGCCGGGCCGCAGGTATACAAAGCCTCAACCTCATTACCGACGCGCCGCGCCGCCTGCAATGTTGAAGAACGCCCTGCTACCCGCAGCCGCACTTCATACGGCTCCGCGGCGCCAGCGGCATCCGATAAATTCCGGCCATGGATAGCATTGACGCCTATCAGCTCACTGCGCAACTCATCCAGTGACTCACCCAGCCTTTGACCAACCAGTTGCAAACGCTGCTCGACAATGTCCAGGGCCAACTGTGCTCGCGTCAGCGCACCGGGGCCGGCATACGATATCTGCCCTTCGCCGATATAGCTATCGACGTAGCCCAGCGATACCTTCAGTGCATCCGGCCTGGCGCGGCCGCTGGCGCCGCTGACACGTACCCGATCCGGGCCTAGCTGCTCCATGCTGACCTGGCTGAAATCTGCAACAACATCCGGCGTCATATAGGCGCTGGGGTCGTGGATTTCGTACAGCAATTGCTCCTTGCAGGTGGCCAGGCTGACCAGCCCGCCGGATCCTGCCACCTTGGTAATCACCGCGCTGCCATCCTCTGCAACTTCGGCCAGAGGAAAACCCAGCCTGGCGAGATTAGCCACATCCTTGAAACCGGGATCGGCAAAATAACCGCCGGTAATCTGTCCTGCGCATTCCAGCAAATGCCCTACCAGCGTGCCCTGCCCCAGCCTGTGCCAATCATCCATGGCCCAGCCAAATTCATGGATCAAGGGCGCCAGCACCAGTGCCGGATCCGCTACCCTGCCGGTAATAACAACGTCCGCACCTTGCGCCAATGCGTCGACCAGGGGCTGCGCGCCCAAGTAGGCGTTGGCGGACAACAGCTTGCTGCCCAGCGCGCTGACCGGACTGCCGTTGTCGTCAAGGTAGTCTCCCTGCATCACCTGCTGCAACACATCATCGCCACCGACTGCTGCTACCTTCAGCCCGGTCAAACCCAGCGCAGCGGCGATTTCACGCACCTTGGCCGCAGCAGCAAGAGGATGGGCCGCGCCCATATTAGTGATGATGCGTATCCCCTTTTCACTGCACAGGCGCAACACCGCGTGCATGCGGTCTTCCAGCAAGGGGTCGTAGCCAAGCTCGGGATTTTTCATTTTGCTTTGCTGCGCAACTGCAATCGTGCGTTCGGCCAGACATTCAAAGATCAGGTAGTCGATATCCCCTTTCTCTGCCAACTCTATCGCCGGTTCTATGCGGTCGCCTGAATAACCGGCACCTGCGCCAATTTTGATATGTTTCATTGCAACTCCTTCCAGCGTCTATTTCTTTACCTGCACCGCATCCGCTAGATAGGGAAAATTCCCAGCAGCACGCAAGTGATGGTCATCACGATCGATGCGCCAAACAAGTATTTAAATGTGTACTTCTGATGGTCGGCCAATTCTATGCCGGCCAGCCCGGCAACCAGGAAAGTTGCGGGCGTCAGCGGACTGACCGGAAAGCCGGTCGTCATCTGCCCCAGCAATGCCGCCTGCGCCACTTGTATCGGTTGCACACCGAGTATCTTGCTGACCTCAGCCACGACCGGCAGCACACCGAAGTAAAACGAATCCGGATCGAACAGCAGCGACAGCGGCATCGACAGCAAACCCAATGCAAAAGGAATGTGCGAAGCCATTTCCGGCGGCACGAAGGCCACCGCAGTCTTCGCCATCGCGGTCAGCATGCCGGATTTGCTCATGATGCCGGTAAATACACCGGCCGCAAACAGGATGCCTGCCATCAGCAAGGCCGCCTTCGCATGCGCATCGACACGAGCGCGCTGCATGTCTACATTCGGATAGTTGATCATCAACGCCAGCACCACGCCTATCATGAACATCACGACAGGATCGATCTTGCCGCTGATCATGGTGCCCAGTACGAACACCGTCAGTACGATATTGATCCAGAAATTTTTGGGCCGGCGTATGGATTTCTGCTCCTCTGTCAGCTCATGGCTATGCGAGAAACCTTGCGGCGCGCCCTTGGTCAGGCCCAGCCTGATCTCTTCCTTGCGGCCCAGCAGATAAGACACCGTGAAGACAAAGATCAGGCCAACCACCTGCACCGGTATCAGCGGCATAAAGATGTCACTGACCGGAATATGCAGCGCGGCCGAAGCCCTTATCATCGGCCCGGTCCAAGGCAGGAAATTGACACCGGCTGCCAGCGAGGCTACGCAAGCCAGAACCCTTTTGTCTATGCCCAGACGTGTGTACAGCGGCAGCATCGCCGGTATCGTCACCAGGAAGGTGACTGCTCCGGAGCCATCCAGGTGGATCAGCAGCGCCAGCAAAGCCGTGCCGGGTACGATGCGCGTGGGCCGGCTGCCGACTATGCGCAAGATGCCACTGATGACCGGATCCAGCATGCCGGCATCGGTGACAATGCCGAAAAACAGGATAGCAAACACAAACATGCCTGCCACTGGCGCAATGCTGGTGATGCCGGCAACAATGAATTTTGAGGTTTCCATGCCGAAACCGCCTATCAGCGCGGCAAGGATGGGGATGGCAATCAATGCCACCAGCGGCGACATTTTTTTGGTAAGTATCGCCGCCAGCAGCACGACGATCGTGATAAAGCCGAGTAAAGCCAGCATTCTTGTCTCCTGGTTGTTTTTTTGTCCGCCACTTTGTTGAATATTTGCAGCGGTAATTTATTCTGGGCCAGTCAATTAATTTAGTAAAATGGTAATTTACGATAAATTAATCTGTTTTTCAGATGAATCTAGATGAGCGCAAATATCTCCACCCGCCTGCTATACGCCTTCCTGGCACTGGATGAACTGAAGCACTTCACCCGTGCTGCAGAGCGCTGCCATGTGTCGCAATCCGCTTTCAGCGTGATGATCCAGAAACTGGAGGCTGCAGTAGGTGCGCGCCTGTTTGAACGCGATACGCGCAACGTCACGCTGACGCCGGAGGGCAAGCTGTTTGCCGACGTGGCGCGCTCCCTGATCGCGGAGATAGAATCAGCCTTTGCCGATATGACAGAGTATGTGGAAAAACGTCGCGGCAGGGTTGCCATCGCGGCGCTGCCATCGCTGGCGGCAAATGGTCTGCCGGCTGTGATCGCCGCTTACAAGAAACTCTTCCCCGGCGTCACTGTCACCTTGCATGACGTACTATCAGACCAATGCCTGGCTTTGCTCAGGCAGGGCAAGGCCGATCTGGCGCTCACCGCGCCCGGGCCAAACGTGCAGGAATTTGAAGCCAGCACCTTGTGCAGCGACCCGTTTTACCTGGTTTGCCGGCGAGACCACAAGCTGGCGAAGAAACGCCGCATCCAACTGAGTGACCTGGCGGGTTGCGAGCTGATACACCTGGCGCGCTCCACCAGCGTCCGACAGCACGTGGACAAGCTGCTGGCAGATGTAGCTACCATCCATACCGGTCTGGAAGCGGAGCATCTGGCCACGGTGGCAGGCCTGGTGGAGCAAGGACTGGGAGTGTCGCTGGTACCGGAGCTTACCTTGTTCCAATTCCGCCAGTTGAATCTGGTCGCGATACCGGTAGAAACCGAAGGGCTTGTCCGCCCTATCCTGATCGTCAAGCGCAAGAGCGAGAGCCTGTCCATTGCGGCACAGGCTATGCAGGACATGATCATCAAAGAATTAGGCGAAAATCGCGCTACAGATCAAGGCAGCAAAAAAACCAGGTATAGGCAGGTATAAGCAGGCATAGGCAGGTACAAGCGGCAGCGCAACCGCACACGACAAAATAAAACGGGAGGCCTAAAGCCTCCCGTTATTTGTATTCCAGAGCGAAATTAGCGTTTATTTCGTAGTAGCCGTGCCAGTGTAGCTCAGGTCTGGCAATTCTTTTTTCGCCTCTTCGGCGTTGGCCAATTCAGGGATGATACGGCCAACCATGATGCCGAAGCTAGGGCTGGTTTTCACATATTTGACTTCGCCTTTTTCCAGGGTAAAGGTCAGCTTTTTTTCCACTTCTGTACTGGTGGCGACTTCATGATTGCCGATATTGCTATCGACGAAGAAAAATCCGCCCGGCTTGGAATCACCTACCTTTTGCCCATCCAGCGTAATCGAAGGCTGTATCGCCGCGCCGAACATGCTGGAACTACGGAAGAAATAAATACGGCCCTTATCAGCCTGCAATGCGGGAATACTCGATTCCATATCTTTGTGCTTGACGCCTGAAGCACAGCCTGTCAAGGCGATTGCTATGCTCAATACTGTTGCGAGTTTCATGAAACGCATTGGTTATTCCTATTGATGAAAGGTGAATGAAATTTTTTGGTCCAACGGCGAAAAACCGTGCTCGACCGGCAAATAAAAACCCGTCAGATAGTCGCTGGCGACCACCAGATAGGCCTCATGTACATGTGCTCCTTCGAGCGTAAATACATCCTGATAAGCGCGATACACGTCGCCTTGCGCTACTGTGCCCGCAAAGCGCCATTGGCTTCCTGCCTTCAATGTGCGCGTATAACCCGTGGGTAGCCGTATTTCTACCTGCTTATCGAGCTTAATCACGTGCGGGGAAGCATCGGACGCAAGCGGAGCAAAATTTGAAGGTGCGTAGGTCACATTGCTGGCGCAACCCGCCAGCAAAAGCAGACTGAAAGCAAAAACTCTTGTTGCTGTTGGTAATATGGCCATTTTTTATTTTCAAACCCAAATGTTTCAGTTCACAGTGGACTGAATGACAATTGACATTTTGCCAGCTCAAAATAAAATTGTCAATATAATAATTTCCAAATCGCAACAATAGTAAATTCTAATAATTGACTCTATTTCCTGCTTGCACTGCGTTAGCTGGCACACAAGATTTGTGCGCTGCATGCGGTAAGATGCAGGCATATCCAGTTCATGGATGAAATCATAACAATCACTCTCAGGAAGAAATATGCTCGGTTTCGATATTCGCGTTGCCAAGATCACATGGACGGTATTCCTGGTCGCCTTCCTGCTGTTCGTCACTTACATGATTTCGTCTACCTTGCTGGTAGTCGTGTTCTCCATTTTCTTCAGCTATCTGGTCTACCCGCTGATACAACTGGTGGAACGCTATCGGCCGGCACGGGTTTCGCGCACGGCTTCCATTGCACTGGTGTTTGTGCTGGTGATCGTGATTGTCAGCGTTGCAGGCTCTATCTTCGGCGCGCAAATCCAGGACCAGGCAATCAAGCTGAGTCAGCAAATCCCCGCGCTGCTGGATGCAAAGAACGTCTCAGACCGCATCCCCCTGCCGGACTTCATGGAGCCTCTGCGCCAGCGCGTACTGGACTTCATCAGCAGCCAGGTGCAAAGCAATGCCGATCAGGCGATGCCGCTGGCGCGCAATTTCGGCCTCAGCGTCATGCATGCGGCCAGCAATCTGATCTACCTGATCCTGGTGCCGGTGTTGAGCTTTTTACTGATCAAGGAAGCGCCTTCCATCCGTGAAGAACTGCTGTCCTGGCTGAACCATGCGAACCAGCGCATGTGGTCCGGCATCATCAAGGATATGGATGTGCTGTTGTCCAAGTATGTACGGGCATTGCTGCTGTTGTCGATTGCGACGCTTATCAGCTATGGCATCGCTTTTTCAGTCCTGGGTGTGCCTTATCCCCTGCTGCTGGCGGGCATCGCCGCGGTACTGGAATTCATCCCGTTTGCCGGACCGCTGGCAGCAGTCGCCATCGCGCTGGCGGTGTCTGCCTTCAGCGGCTATCCACACCTGCTGTGGCTGCTCGGTTTTATCTTTGCTTACCGCATGTTCCAGGACTATGTGCTGAACCCGATATTGATGAGCGAAGGCGTCGAGGTCAGCCCCTTGCTGGTGATAATAGGCTTGCTGGCTGGTGATCAGTTGGGCGGCGTAGTCGGCATCTTCCTGTCGGTGCCCGTGATTGCGGCCTTGAAAATCATCTTCGTCCGGGCCAGCGCGGCGCGGCGCGAAGCGCTCCTGATGCAACAGCGGGAAATCATTCAGGAATGAAGGCAGGGCTACAGAAGTGGCTTTTTTACACTTGCTTACACCAATTAATCCTGCAACTGGAACTCAGGCCTGCTATATTCGTCTAAATTTTTTTAAACAGAATTGCATATGAAGAAATCAATACTCGCCATCGCACTGATCGCTGCTATCGCAGTTCCCGCAGTTTCCTATACTGCCAACGCTGCAAGCAAGGAAACCAAACCCGCAGCTAAACCGGCAGCGAGCAGCGCCAGCGCTGCTGCCAGCACGGCAAGTAGTGCCAGTGCAAGCAGCTCGGCAACAACGGCGAATGCCGTGGGCCCCAGCGGCCGGCCGGCAGATTGGCGTGTGCTAAACACCGACAATAATACGGAAATGAGCGTCGATGCGGCTTCAATCCGGCAGATAGGCAGCATGCGCGAAGTATGGGCGATGTGGAACTTCAAGGAAGCCAGGGAAAACAAGGGGGATCCGACTTTCCCGGCACTGAAGTCCTACCAGGACATGTACATCGTGAATTGTGAAGAAAAAACCATGCGTCTCAGCCGGGAAATCATCTACGCTGGAAATTACGGCACTGGCGACAAGCGCGACCATTCCGACGCCTTGACCAATATGAGCTATGAAAAGCCGGTACTGGATTCTGTAGCAGAAGCGATGGTCCAGGAAGTGTGCAAGTTCAAGATTCAAAGGCGATAAGCAAACTAATTTGAATATGGCAGCAATAAAGAAAAAGCCGGTTCCCAAAACAGGAACCGGCTTTTTTATTGGCTAGAGCCAGAGGCTGGGAGCTTATTTCGCCGCCAGGCTTTCAGGCTTGTCCCAACCACCGCCGACAGCCTTGTACAGGCTGACGACTGCTGCCAGATGCGCGCGCTTGGTGTCGATCAGGCTGGATTGTGCCTGCAGCAGATCACGCTGCGCATTCAGCACTTCCAGGCTGCTGCTGTAACCGTTGTCGTAACGCAGTTGCGCCAGACGCAGGCTATCCTTCAATGCAGCAACGCGACGCGTGGTCGAGTCCATGATCTTTTCATCGGAGGACATATTCGTCAGCGCATCATGCACGTCGCGGAAAGCGCCTTGCACTGTTTGCACATATTGCGCCAGCGCCTGGTTCTTGCGCGCTTCCGCACCCTGCACTACCGCACCGATGGCGCCGGCACGGAAGATAGGTTGCACCAGGTTGGCACCAAGGTTCCACAACAGCGAAGCAGGATCAACCAGATCATGGAAGGCTGAGGATTCATAGCCATAGCCCGATGTCAATTTCACGGTAGGGAAGTACTGTGATTTTGCCTGGCCGATATCGGCGTTAGCTGCCGCCAGCGATTGTTCCGCAGCCAGGATATCTGGACGGCGGTTGATCAGGTCGGATGGCAGGTCCGCCGGCACTACCAGTTGCTGATACAAATCATCCAGCGATGTGCCGCGTGCAATGACAGGATTGATCACCGCGCCAGGCGCACGGCCCAGCAGCACTGCCAGTGAAGATTCCGTCAGCGCCCGCCCTTGCAGAGCTTGCTCCAGCACGACTTCAGTCGATGCTGCCTCAGACTCGGCCTGATGCAGATCCAGCTCGCCGATAGAACCGGCAGAGAAGCGCTTCTGTTGCAGGCGCAGGTTTTCCTGGCGTGTCTGCAAGGTCGTTTGCGCCAGCGTTACCTGTGCATCGTAGGCACGCAGTGCAAAGTAGCTTTGGGCCACATTGGAATACAGCGTGGTCAACACCGTGCCGCGATTGGCTTCCTGCGACAACAGGCGTGAACGCGCTGCTTCATCGGCCCGGCGCAGCTTGCCCCAGAAGTCAACTTCATAGGATGCGGTCAGGCCCAGTTGGTAATCCTGGTTGATCAGCGGCGCGCCAGCCGGCAACTTGCCGGAATTGGCACTGGTCCGCGCCTTGGCACCATTCAGGTAACCATCTACCGATGGATACTTGTTGGAATTGGTGCCCGCCGCTACTGCGCGTGCTTCCTCGATGCGGCCTGCAGCCAGCACCAGATCCTGGCTATTGGCTGCGGCTTCGTCCAGCAAGCCGTTCAACACCGGATCCTGGAAGGACTTCCACCACTGCAGCAGATCTACCGCTGCAGTTTGCCTGGAGGTCGCAACCGTACCCAGTGTTGCCGGAGTATCCAGTGCAGGCCGCTTGTAGTCGGGACCGACCGACATACAGCCCGCCAGCAACATGCTGGCAGCCAGCACGGTCAACGGCAATTTTAAAAATGGCGTAGAGAATGTCATATGCTTATTCCTTACCCTCAAGGGATTGAACGCTTTGAGGTATGTGTACCGGATGCACAAAGTCCAGCTCTGTGGTTTTCAGGCGTTTATCAAAGATCAGCTTGAAGAACAGCGGAACGAAGAAGATCGCCAGGAAAGTCGCTGCCAGCATGCCGCCGAATACACCGGTACCCAGCGATTGACGCGCACCGGCACCCGCACCATGCGAGAAGGCCAGTGGAGCAACACCCAGGATAAAGGCCAGCGAAGTCATCAGAATCGGGCGGAAGCGCAAGCGGGCCGCTTCCAGTGCCGCTGCTACCGGCGCATAGCCTTCATGTGTTTTCATCACAGCAAACTCAACGATCAGAATCGCGTTTTTCGCCGACAGGCCCAACAAGGTGACCAGACCGATCTGGAAGTACACGTCATTATTAAAGTGACGCAGCGTCACTGCCAACAGCGCACCGAAGATACCGAAAGGCATCGCCAGCAAGATGGAGAACGGCAACGACCATCTTTCATACTGAGCAGCCAGAATCAGGAAAATCATCAGCACACCGGCAGCCAGCGCAACACCGCCTGCACTGCTGCTGCGTTTTTCCTGGAAGGACGCGCCACCCCAGTCGTAGCCTACATCGGAAGGCAAGGTCTTGTTCGCTACGCGTTCCATCGCTGCCAGGGCCTGGCCAGAGCTATAGCCCGGCTTGGCATCGCCCAACAGTTTGATCGACGGCAGCGCATTGAAACGCTCAACCGAGTCAGGACCACTGATGAAACGCACGGTCGTGAATGAACGTACCGGTATCATCTTGCCGGAATCTGAACGGACATAGATATTGCCGATGTCGTCAGGCTTGGAGCGGAACTCGCCCTCCGTCTGCAACTGCACCGTGTAAATACGGCCGGCTTTATTAAAGTCGTTCACATAGTAGCTACCCAGCGTCGCTGCCAGGGTGTTATAGATGTCGGACAAGGCCACGCCTTGGGCACGTGCTTTTTCGTTATCCACGTCAACATACAACTGTGGCGAATTAGCCTGGAACAAGGTTTTTACGCCGGCCAGTTCAGGCTGCTTGTTGGCTTCCGCCAGGAAAGCAGGCAACAACTGGGACAAGCGCTTGACGCCGCCCTCACCCTTGTTTTGCAGGTAGAACTCGAAGCCGCCGGTCTGACCCAGGCCCTGGATTGCAGGAGGCGAGAAGAACAGAGGCAAGCCTTCCTTGATATGGCCGGTTTTGCCGTAGCTTTCACCCACCAGTTGCGCTGCGGACTGGTTACGCTCTTCCCACGGTTTCAACGGGAAGAACATCGTCGCTGCAGAAGATTTCAGACCGCCACCACCCAGGAAGTCCAGACCGACCAGTGCAAAGGTCGTATCTATGTTCTTGTTGGTTTTCATGATGCCTTCTACCTTCTTGACCATGTCATCGGTACGTTCCAGCGATGTACCTTCCGGCATGATCGCAGCACCAATGAAGTAACCCTGATCTTCATCCGGCACCAGGCCGCCCGGTACGATTTTCCACAGGAAACCGGTTGCCACCAGCATGCCGACGAACAGCAGTACACCCAGCAACGCACGTTTCATGAAGAAGGTCACGCCATCGGTGTAGCGGGTTGTCAAACGCAGGAAAGCGCCATTGAACCAGGTGAAGAACTTGTTATGTTGCTCTGCGCCCGGTTTCAGCAATACGGCACACAAAGCCGGAGTCAAGGTCAAGGCCACGATGCCGGACAGGACAACCGCGATGGAAATCGTTACCGAGAACTGGCGATACAATTCACCCGCCAAACCGCCAAGGAAAGCGATAGGACCGAAAGCCGCTACCAGAACCAGAACAATCGCAATTACCGGGCCGGTCACTTCATGCATCGCTTCAATCGCTGCATCGCGCGGGCTCATGCCCTCTTCATTCATCAAGCGTTCAACGTTTTCCAGCACCACAATCGCATCGTCAACCACGATACCAATCGCCAGCACCATGCCGAACAAAGTCAGAGTATTAATACTGTAGCCCAGCAAGTGCAAACCAGCCAGGGTACCAATCAGCGATACCGGAACCGCGAGCGTAGGAATGATAGTCGCGCGCCAGCTTTGCAGGAACACGTATACAACGATAAATACCAGCACCATCGCTTCGCCCAGGGTTTTCAATACCTCGGCAATCGATTCGGTAACGAAAGGTGTCGTGTCATAAGGCGTAGTGTAGTCCATGCCCTCCGGGAACTTGGCACGCAATTCCTTGAAGGTGACATCCACTGCCTTGCGCACATCCAGCGCATTCGCACCGGTTTGCAGGAAGATACCGATATTGGCGGACGGATGTCCGTTGACGCGACCGTTCAGGTTGTAATCCTTGGAACCCAGCTCTACCCTGGCAACGTCCTTGATGCGGATAGTGGCGCCGCCCTTGGAAGTCTTGACAATGATATTCGCAAATTCAGCCGGTTCCAGCAAGCGGCCCTTGGCCGTTACCGTCATCGTCAGTTCTTCGCTATTGTTTGGCGTAGCACCGATCTTGCCTGCAGCATATTGCGCATTTTGCTCGTTGACTGCATTGGTGATGTCGCCTACCGTCACACCCAGTTGCGCCATGCGGTCAGGACGCATCCAGATACGCATTGCGTAGTCTTTTGCACCGAAAATCTGCACGTTGGTCGTACCCGGAATACGTTTTACTGCATCCAGGATATTTTGCGTTGCATAGTTGGACAAGTACAGCGCATCGTAGCGGTTGTCAGGTGAAAACAGCGCACCGACGACCAGGAAGTTGGACGAACTCTTGGAGACCGTCACACCCTGGCGCCTTACTTCCTGCGGCAGCTTGGCATCTGCCTGGCGAACGCGGTTGTTCACGTTCACCGCAGCGATGTCCAGATCAGTACCTACTTCAAAGGTCACGTTGATGGAAACGCGGCCGTCAGCGGAAGAAACCGAATCCATATACAGCATGTGTTCCACACCGTTGATCTGTTCTTCGATCGGTGCGGCGACAGTACGCTCCACCACTTCAGCGGAAGCGCCCGGATAAACGGCGGTTACGTTGACGACAGGCGGAGAAATTTCCGGGTAGCGCGATATCGGCAATACCCTTAAGGCGGCCAGACCGGCCAGCACGATAATCAGCGACAGTACTGTCGCGAAAATCGGGCGGTTAATAAAAAATTTAGAAAACATAGAGGTTCCTTAGCGCCGGGGCTTATTGTGCTGCTTTGGCGCTTTTAGCGTCAGGCGATGTTTTTGGTGTCGATGCTGCAGAGGCTGCTGGAGCACCTTCTGCCGGAGCGGCAGCCGGTGGTGCACCGGCTGGAGCACCCTCAGGTGCGCCGGCTGCCGGGCCAGATGCCGCAGTGGCAACAAAAGGCACTGGTTTGACTGTCATGCCTGGCTCATGCGCCTTGATGAAGCCTTCCACCAATACACGGTCGCCGGCTTTCAGGCCTTTGGAAACAACCCACTCGCCATTTGTCCAGCCATCCAGCTCCACAGGGCGTGGCGCCAGCTTGTTGTCAGGGCTGACGGTGAAGACGATCTTGCCGATAGGCGCATCGATCACAGCGCGTTGCGGCACAGCGATGGAATTGTTCAGGTTGGCACCTGCCAGCATGACACGCACAAACTGGCCTGGACGCAGAACGCCGTCCGGGTTAGGGATTTGTGCGCGGGCATCAAAGCCGCCATTTGCCGGGTTGATGCGTTCGCTGGCGAAGTTCATCTTGCCTGCCACCGGATAGATGCTGCCATCTGCCAGTTTGATCTTGACTTCAAAGTTCAGGCTGCCATTGGTCGAACGCTTGCCCGGTACGGATACCTTGCCGGCATTCACTTCCTTGATCAGTTTCAGGTAGTCGGCTTCAGTCACGCTGAAGTTGACATACATAGGATCTGTCTGGACGATGGTGGTCAGCAAGCTGTCGCTTGCGGTAACCAAGCTGCCGTTGGATTTGCTGGCGATGCTGGTAATACCGTCTATCGGTGCAATCACCTTGGTGTAGCCCAGGTTCAGCTTGGCTTCATTGACCTGTGCACGCGACTGCTTATAGGCAGCTTCGGCGGATTCCGCCAGCGATTTGGCATCGTCGAACTCTTTCTGGCTGATCGCCTTGTCGGCTGCCAATGGTGTCAGACGGGCCAGTTCACGCTTGGCCTGGTTCAGCTTGGCTTCATTTACACCTGCATTGGCTTCGGCCGATGCAAGCTGAGTCTGGTAAGTGCCCGGATCGATCTGGAACAGTACGGTACCAGCTTTAACCTTGGCGCCTTCTTCATAGAGCCGATTTTCCAGGATGCCGGAAACGCGCGCACGCACTTCGGTCTCCTTGAAACCGGCCGTCTGGCCAACGTATTCAAAGCCCAGCGCGAGGTTGCGCGGCTGTACCGTCACTACGCTGACTTCAGGTGGAGGCATGCCGCCAGGGCCACCCGGAGCGCCGCCGCCATCATGTTTGCCGCATGCGGCCAGCAACAGCAAGGGTACACTGACTGCCAATGCACGCAATGCCAGGCCGGACTTGGTGTTGCCGGATGTAATTAAAGGGGATGCAGATGCAGAAAAGGGATATTGATAGGCGCGCATGGATTCTTCTCTATAAACGGAGGGTATGCTATTATATACATTCATGAATGTTTGTAAATCAAAGCGGTGAACTATTTCTTGTTGCACTTAAAAAAAGAACAATTTTCCCAAAAATCTGGGAATGATGCCGGGTTGCCAGGAAAACGGGAGGAGACATAAATTGGCCAGAAAAACAAAAGAAGAAGCACAAGAGACATACACTGCCCTGCTGGATGCCGCTGAAAATGTGTTTCGTGAAAAGGGTGTTACCAATACAACTCTGACCGACGTCGCCGTTGCTGCAGGCATGACGCGGGGGGCTATCTACTGGCACTTCAAGGATAAGATTGATTTGTTTAAGGCCATGTGCGATCGCGCCTTCATGCCGATGGAAGCTTTGCTGAACGAAGTTGCAGCGGGGCCTGGAAACGACCCTCTTCAATCCCTGCGGCAAATGGCACTACACATGTTGAACCTGGTCGCCACCGATACGCGGCAGCGCGCCGTATTTGATATCTTATTCCATCACTGCGAAAAAAACAGCGCTCTCGAATTTTTTGTCCAGGATCAGGAAAAACGGGCCGAGTGCCTGGATCGAGTCACTCTAATTTTCCAGGCAGCCGTCAATCAGGGACAATTACCGCCCGATACCGATATATGGCTGGCGATGCATGCGCATCACGCCTATCTGATGGGGCTGATCTCCCAATGGCTGGAAAGTCCCGAAGACTATGATCTGGCATTGCATGCGGAAACGATGGTGGACATTTTCCTTGCCGGCCTGAAAGCCAAACCTCCTTTAAAGAGAAGCACGGAAAATTAAATCGTTTTACGTTCTGCGCATATATAACATGCGGCACACCGGTTCGTCACATGCTTTCTATACAAAGCCCGGTCAAATATATTGACATGCGCTGTTTTACTTGTGCCCGGCCCTAACCCTACAGAAATCTTTCATCCCAGCACTGCCGTATTCAAGACCCGTAAGACTGCGGGTGCCGTGATTTGTTCCGCAAATTCGCTTCTTTAGCAAAAAAAAATTTCAAGCACTATGGCCGGTCTGCATGACAAGGCAATGACAGAACCGGCCAACGCCAAACTAAGAAATATTACTTGGCATCGTCATACAAGGGCTTGCCCTTGTCAACGATATGCACCGTATACAATCTCAGCGGCGTATCGCCCACCACCTTGTAACCGCCGTGCGCAACATCGCGCAAGTTGAAAATCGGCGTTCCCGTTGCCATCATGACCGGGTCCTTGCCGGGCATCTGTATCATCGCTCCCTGCAGCACATAACCGGATTCCACGCCATGATGCAGATGCCGCGGAGATACATCGCCAGGTTTGTATTCGACGATGGAACTGATGACTTCCATGCCCGGCGATCCAGTGAGGTCGGTACGTTTTAATTCTGTACGTACATTGCTGTTATCCTGAGCCCACAGCGGATTGGCGAACATCACCAGAGCCGCAGCGACCACAGCAGAAGTCCCTTTAAAATTCATTTCCCTGTCTCCTGTAAATTTTATGATGCACGACCTAGGGCCTGTTAACAATCAAATTGGGAGTGCGAATGAGTCTAAACGGGTACAGGGCTAGGCGCGACGCGCGACGCAGTGCGAGCACTGCTAGCGAGGCGTAACAACGCCATGTGCCCGTTTAGAGCCATTCCCTCCGGGTTCACCCAATTTAATTGTTAACAGGTCCTAGATTGGGTGCGGCAATGATATTAGCACCTGTGGGGCAACTTCGCTGACGGCAAAACTTTTAGCCTGGAATGATAAAATCTGCGGCTGGATACCACTCAAAATCTCTCAATCATCTTTCACCGACAGCTTCCATGAACACCACTCCTCCCATGATCAATTTCGCCCAACCCTGTCTGGACGACGCAACGATACAAGACGTCGCCGACGTGCTGCGCTCCAACTGGATCACCAGCGGCCCCAGGACCGTCGCGCTGGAGCAGGCACTGTCTACCAGTTTTGGCGGGCGCCCGACACGGATGCTGACCTCAGCGACAGCAGCGATGGAAGTGGCGCTGGATGTGTGCGGCATAGGACCGGGAGATGAAGTCATTACCTCCGCACAAAGCTTTTTCTCAACGATGAACATGATCGTCAAGGTCGGCGCACGTCCTGTGTTTGTCGATTGCGAGCTGGCTTCGCGCAATATCTTGCTGCAACAGGTAGAGACCGCCATAACGCCGCAAACCAAGGCCATCATGCCCACCCACTTCCCAGGCGCATTGGTGGACATGGACGCCTTGCTGGCACTGGCAAAAAAACACGGCTTGCGCGTGATTGAAGATGCGGCGCTGGTGCAAGGCTCATACTGGAAAGACCAGGCTATTGGCAGCTTCGGCGACATCGCCACCTTCAGCTTCCATCCCAACAAGAATATGACGACGATAGAAGGCGGTGCCATCGTCGTCAATACCGAGCAGGAAGCGAAGCAAGTGGATATCCTGCGTTTCCACGGCATTACGCGGCTAGCGGACGATACCCGCGACGTGGTCACGGCGGGCGGCAAGTTCAATCTATCCGATGTATCTGCCGCAATAGGCCTGCGCCAATTGCCGCAACTGGATAGTTTCCTGCAAAAACGCCAATCGCTGGTGCAGCGCTACTTCCAGAATTTTCCCAAAATACCGGGCGCGGTATTGCCGCCGAATGACATGCCGCGTCAAAGCTGGAATATGTTCTGCGTGCTATTCCCTTTTGCCGACCTGAAAACAAGCCGCAAGGAATTGCGCGATGCGCTGCGCCAGCATGGCATCGCCACCGGCGTTTCCTATGAGGCCTTGCATACGACAACACTGGGCCGCAGCCTGGGGTATAGCGAAGGCCAGTTCCCGAATGCGGAACGCATCGCCAATGAAACACTGACGCTGCCCCTGCATGTGAACATGACACTGGAAGATGTGGACCGTGTTTGCGAGACAGTGAAAACCGTGCTGGGCCTGTAAGCCCCTATAACAGTCCGCCGAATAAACCGTAGAAAATCAGGCAGAGGCTTCATTGGTACGCGGCTTCGCCGGCATCACCATTGCAGCGACTCCAATAACCACAAAAACCAGACCAAGATAGGCTATCGGCGCCAGGCGCTCGCCAAGAAACAGCGTACCCAGCAGCACGCCGACAGGCACCCGCAGATAAGCCTGGCTGGTCGTGCCGACCGACCCCAGCGAGGCCAGCAGCCGGAAGTACAATACAAAGGCAAACGCGGTCGATACGACAGACAGGCCCAGCAAGGCAGCCACCGAAGACAGCGATGGCGACAGGCTCCAGGGGTGGTCTACCAGCAGGCTAAGCGGCAGCAGGATAACCCCGCCGGACAACAGGGAGCCGGCAGCGGGCACAGCCGGATGCAGGCCCTGGAAATTCTTGCCAAAGATCGCCGCAACCGCATAGCAGACAGTCGCCAGCACAATAGCCAGTTGCGGCAGCAAATTCTGCCCCAGCTTGTTCATTGCTTCCACGCCTATCACCAGCACGATGCCGGCGATCCCCGACAGCACGCCAATCAGCTTGCGTCGCGTGACCGCCTCATGCCGAGTGATGCAGAGCGTAATCAGGAAGGTAAATATCGGTGAGGTGGAGTTCAGGATCGTCGCCAGTGCCGCATCTACATGCAGCTCCGCCCATGCGATCAGCGTGAAGGGAATGACGCTGTTCATGAGCGCCTGAAAAGCGAACAGCTTCAGCACTCGGCTATCGGTAGGCATACGCACGCCCATGATACGCATCCAAGCCAGCAGCAGGCTGCCTGCAATCAGCGTCCTCGCAGCGATCAGCGTTACCGGCGGAATCGTTGCCAGGCCCAGTTTGATAAAGGTGTAAGACGCACCCCACAATGTGGCGAGCAGGAGCAACAGCAGGTAATCGCTTAGAGGCGGACGGCGGGACATCGGGCGGCCTTTTTATCATCAAGACCTCGATGGTGGCAGACAGGACAAAGGCGGTCAACGGAAAATACTTCGTTGACCGCCTAGGGCCTGTTAACAATTCAATTAGGAGATGCGTTCCAAGCAAAACGCGGGCTGGCAAGGCGCGCAACGCCGTTAAGGCTGGTGCCTTAACAAGGAGTGCAACGCAGTCCAGCCCGCGTTTTGCTTGGAACCCGGAGGGAATGGGTCTAAACAGGCGCAGGGCGTTGTTGCAGCCCGCTGGCAGTATTCATACTGCGGCGCGGACTACCCTTGCAGGGCGCACACTGGCTTGCAAGCCAGTGCCGTTACGCAGGCAGGCGACTTGTCGCCTGAAACCCCTGTTTCACCCTAGCCCTGCACCTGTTTAGACCCATTCGCACTCCTAATTTAATTGTTAACAGGCCCTAAGCTTGGAGCTGGAATTTGTCAGTGTCTTATTTTTTCATGCCGGGGAAGATCCTCGTTTTTTTCCAGGCATTAAAACTCTTCCCAGTCATCCTTGTCTTTTCCTGCCGTGACAAGCTGCTTTGGCGCTGTTGCCTGCTTTAGCTTAGCCGTTGCGGCACGCGCCTTGATGGGTAATACCTTGACGTCGGCACGGCGGGCAGGAGCCTGCACTTTTGCCGCGTTGCCCGCCAGCGCGAGCTGCTCATTCTTGCCCAGCTTGAAAATACTGACCACATTGGCAAGCTCGGCCGCCTGTTCCTGCAAGCTGCCTGCGGCAGCAGCGGCCTGTTCAACCAGCGCGGCATTTTGCTGTGTCACTTCATCCATCTGCGTGATGGCCTGGTTGACCTGCTCTATGCCTGAACTTTGCTCCTGGCTGGCCGAAGTGATCTCGCTGATGATGTCAGTTACACGCCGGACGCTGGCCACCACTTCATCCATCGTCGCACCGGCTTGCTCTACCAGCCTGCTACCTGTTTCCACTTTTTCTACCGAGTTGCCTATCAGGGTTTTGATTTCCTTGGCCGCAGCAGCTGAGCGTTGCGCCAGGTTGCGCACCTCGCTGGCAACTACCGCAAAACCACGCCCCTGCTCGCCCGCGCGCGCTGCCTCGACAGCAGCATTCAGCGCCAGGATATTGGTCTGGAAGGCAATGCCGTCAATGACGCTGATGATGTCGACAATTTTCTTGGCCGATTCATTGATTTCGCCCATGGTATCCACCACCTGAGAAACCACGGCGCCGCCTTTGCTAGCCACTTCGGATGCCGACTCAGCCAGCTTGTTGGCCTGGCGGGCATTATCCGCATTATTTTTTACAGTAGAAGTCAGTTCCTCCATCGACGAAGCCGTCTCTTCCAGCGAGCTGGCCTGTGATTCTGTACGCGACGACAGATCCAGATTACCGGAAGCGATTTCGCCGGAGGCCGTAGCTATCGTATCCGTGCCGCTGCGCACCTGACCGACTATCCGCACCAGGCTGCTATTCATGTCTTTCAGCGCCTGTGTCAGTTGCCCGGTTTCGTCGCTGGACATCACCTGGATGTCGCCGGTCAGATCTCCGTCCGCCACGCGCTGTGCCGAATCCACAGCCTTCCTGAGCGGACCGATAATGCCCATGGTCAGCCACCACGCACAAAACACGGCCAGCGCCAGGGCGGCAACGGTCAGCGTTATCAGCAGGACGCGGCTGGCAGCCGCAGTGGCTTCTATTCTTTTGGCCGTCTCATCAATGGATTTGCGTTGCAGCTCCAGGAATTGCTGCAGCAAGGCTTCATATTTTTTGGAATTCGGCAAGAACGCGCTATTGAATAATTTCTCTGCCTGTTCGTTATCTCCGGCCAGCTTGGCCTTGGTCACAGCCGCCCTGGCATCCAGGTAGGCGACTCCTGCTTCATTGGTTTTTTTATAATGCGCCAGTTCATCTTCAGAGATCAGCAGCGGCTCCATTTTCAGCTTCAGCGCGGCGGCCGTCTTGACAGCTTCGGCCGCCTCTTCCGCGAAAAAGGAACCCAGTTGCGGATCACTGCTCTTGACGATCGCAGTAGTCCTGCGAATGCCGGCAAATACCAGGCGATACCAGTCATCGATGATGCGTTCTTTGGCGAGCGGCTCTTCCATCATCGCCCGCGTCGATTCTGCGACAGTTTGCAGGCGCCAGATCCCTATGCCGCTGATCACTGCCGTGAGTAGCAGGACGATCGCAAAGCCAAAGCCGAGGCGAGTACCTATCTTCCAATTTTTCATCATGTCTCCTGATTAATATTTCGTATCCGCCACTATTTTTCTCTGCAGCCACCGGTATGCGAGCCGTTCAGCTTACACTGAATCCTGCTGCGCGCTGCCTGCTGTTTCTTTGATTTCTGTGATTTCCGCGGTCTGTTTGGTTTGCGCCGTACCCACCTTGTCCCGTCCTGTTGTTTTGGCAGCGTACAAGGCTTTGTCTGCGGCCTGCAAGAAGGCGGCTGCATCGGCGCCATGCGGTTGGGGGAACCAGGCTTCTACGCCCAGGCTGATGGTGACTATTCCGGGCGGATTGCCGCTATGCTCAATTTTTAAATCCTTAACACCCAGGCGCAGTTTTTCAGCAACGGTAATCGCCCCGCTCAGATCCGTGTTGGGCAGCAAGATCGCAAATTCCTCGCCGCCGTAGCGCGCGCTAAGGTCACCCGGCCTGTGCATATGGATGACTTCGCTGATTTGCCGCAAACACTGGTCGCCGGCCGGATGTCCGTAAAGATCGTTAAAACGCTTGAAGTGGTCTACGTCCATCATCAACAAGGCCAGTGACTGACCGTTGCGCATCGCACGCTTGAATTCCGTGCTCAGTGCGATATCGAACTGGCGCCGGTTCGCCAAACCTGTCAGCGCATCGTGCAAGGCGATATTTTCCAGCTCGTGATTCAAGGCCAGCAATTTTTCTTGCGTAGCCAGCAATTCATCCCGAATGATGGAGCGTATCTTGATCTGCTTGATCAGATAGCGGCCCAAAGAGGCAATAATCAGCACCAGCAGCAAGGTGCCCAGGGAATAGCGCATAGTCTGCCCGCGCCAGCTGGACAGCACTTCACTGGTCGCCAGCGAGGACACTGCAATCAAGGGAAAATGATCCAGATGATGGAAGCCGACTATTCTTTGCACCCCATCGAAGCGGGATATGTTGGTGCCGGTACCATCCTTTTGCAGCTTCAGGTACTGGCGAAAGAAAGGTGAACCGGAAATATTCTGGCCTATGAATTCTTCCTTGAACGGACGCCGCATCAGCACTGTTGCATTTTCCAGCACCAGCAGAATCGCGCCCTTTTCACCTATAGAAAAATTGGCGTAATACTGGTCAAAATAGGCAACCCTGACGGTTGCCAGAACGACACCACCAAAAGAGCCATCCACCTTATTCACCCGGCGCGATATAGGAATAATCCAGTCGCCCGTGGAACGGCTCATGATGGGACGGCTGATGTATGGGGCACGCTCAGGGTGCTTGGAGTGATAGAGAAAGTATTCGCGGTCTGAGTTATTCAGTCCGCTAGGAACATCTTCCAGTGAATTGACCAGCCACTTGCCGTTCTCATCATAAATGAAAATACCCTGTAGCTCGGGCAGCTCGGCAACCCTCGCCGCCAGCGAAGGATAGAGCTTGAGCACAAGCTCCGGGTGCACATTGATTTGTTCGACTTCGCCCACCAGGCCGAACAAGATCGTATCGGCCTTCTTTAGCGTATCTTCCGCATGCTGGGCAACCGAGCGTGTCAGATTTTGCACGTCGAGCTCTGCTTCTCTCAGCGTGGTCCGGTATCCCTGCCAGGACGACCAGACTTCCAAAACGATAAGGGAAACGCACACCAACACTACAAAGCCGACTGCAAGGCTAAGGACCGAGCTACGCCGTTTGATAGTGTCTGTCCCGGGCGAGCTGTTTTCTCGTCTAGTCATAGTTATTTGAAAGTGTTCTTGACCTACCCTGAGTATAGTTTGAAAAAGTTACGCCTCATAAATATATGCGCAAAATTGGGCTTAATTAACATTTTTTCACCTATATCTTCGCTGTGTCGCATGAAGACCATCGACATAAGCAAGCAAAATTACTCATTTGGCAATTGACAGCTCGGTGATTGGCTGTGCTGGCACAGCTCTTGCGTCTGAAAATATCGCTTTTGGAGATATTTCAATCACAAGGAGCCCCACATGGATCGCAATGAAGTTACCCAAAAAATTATCTCAGCCAAGGTCAGGAATAAATTGACGTGGTCAGACATCGCCAAGAAAATAGGTCAGAGCAAGGAGTGGACAACGGCGGCCATGCTGGGCCAGATGACCTTGAATCTGGAACAGGCAACAGTCGCCAAATCCCTGTTCAGCCTGACGGATGAAGAAACCGCCTGGCTGCAGATCGTCCCGTACAAGGGTTCGCTACCAACGGCAGTTCCGACGGATCCGCTGATTTACCGCTGGTATGAAATCGTCAGCGTGTATGGCACCACCATCAAGGAGCTGATCCATGAAGAATTCGGCGACGGCATCATGAGCGCGATTGATTTTTCCATGGACATCCAGCGCCAGGCCGATCCCAAGGGAGACCGCGTCAACGTAGTATTGAGCGGCAAGTTCCTGCCTTACAAACAGTACTGAGCTGTATCAGGCTGTATCGGACTGAATAGGCCTGGATTAAACGTCGGCCCACTGCCGCAGCAGGTTATGGTAGTGGCCGGTGAGGCCGACCACTTCTTCGCAATCCCCTACCCTGGCGCGCAGTTTCTGGATATTCTGATCCAGTTCAAACAGCATGCTACGCTGCCAGTCATCGCGCACCATGCTCTGGGTCCAGAAGAAAGAGCAGACACGGTTGCCGCGGGTGACCGGTTCTACCTTGTGCAAACTGCTGGACGGATAAAGAATCAAGTCGCCGGCCGGCA
The DNA here is from genome assembly GCF_014636315.1 of Parundibacterium terreum. Taxonomy (GTDB): domain Bacteria; phylum Pseudomonadota; class Gammaproteobacteria; order Burkholderiales; family Burkholderiaceae_D; genus Undibacterium; species Undibacterium terreum. The sequence goes on from NZ_BMED01000001.1 coordinate 1,600,244, forward strand.
ATTTGACTTCGTGTGTGCCATAGGTATCCACGACGACCAGTTCACCGCCGTCATACTCTTCCGGATCACACAAAAACAGCGTGGAGGACACGTCCGTGCGCAGGCTGAGCCCGCTGCCCGGTATGTTGCGCACCGAACCATCGACATGCAAGCCATAGTGCTCGCCGCCCGCGTAACTATTGAACAGCGGCGGCATGGTGCGCGAAGGCAAGGCAGCGGCAAAAAATAGCGGATTACGCGCCAGTGCAGCGTGGATGATCTTGCCCAGCTCCAGCCCGACCTCCGATGTCTCCGGCAATTGGCGATTTTGCTTTACCTGCGCGCCCTGGGCACCCACGGTGGCACGGCCATCCACCCAGTCGGTATGGTCCAGCCGGCGCCGGATTTCGGCAACCTGTTCGCGCGTCAGTACTTCAGGTATGTGCAGCATCATGATGTGATTCCTTCTTGCTCTCCATTGATATGGAGTGGCGTTTCAATAGGCTTGTAACGAAAAAAGCCCCTCCTGTGCAGGAGGGGCCAGATTACCACGGCGTACCGGATATCAGAACTTGATATTAGCCGTCAAAGAAGCATAGCGCGGGGTACCTGGAGTGTAGCGGTAGCCGCTCTTGTTGATGGCGGATACATATTTCTTGTCGGCCAGGTTATACAGGTTCAACTGCAAGTCCACGTTCTTGGTAACCGAGTAGGATGCCATTGCATCGTAGACCCAGTAAGAATTGGTGTAGGCAGGAGTGCCGATAGCGCCGTCTGTGCCGCGCAGCAGGGAGTCAACAAAACGCGCGCCGCCGCCCAGTTTCAGGCCGAATGGCAGAGTGTATGAAGTCCATGCCGTGAAAGCCTGCTTCGGTGTGTAGCTCAGGTTGTTGATGCCGCTGGCTGTCACGACCTTGCCGGCCACTACGCTGGTGTTCATGCGGGTGTAACCGGCACTGATCAGCCAGTTGCGCATGACTTCGCCGGTAACGCCGATTTCGACACCTTGTACACGTTTTTTACCAGTCTGGTAGTACAGCAGATCCACTGGATCCTGCTCTACTTCATTTTTCACCTCGGTGCGATATACCGCTGCAGTGAAGGATAACTTCTGTTTCAGGAAATCCCATTTGGTGCCGACTTCCGTCGTTGTTGTTTCCTGTGGATCAAACTTTGGATTGGCAGCGCTGTTGGCCGACGTGCTCAGTGCAAAGTTGGAGCCTCCTGGCGGCTGCTTCGATGTTGCATACAGCGCATAGATACTGCTGTCTTCAGTAGGCTTGAACAAGGCGGCAATCTTGCCGTTGAACAGCGTATCAGACAATTCCAGCGCGGTCGGCACCAGCGTACCTACCGGCAGCGTAGGATTGGCGGCGGCTGTCGACAATGCGGTCGCATTGTAGGTCGTGCTGTAGTGGTCGAAACGCACGCCGCCATTGATCTGCCATTGCTCATTCAGCTTCAGCGTATCAAACACATAGGCGCTCTGGGTATTGGTGGAGCCGTCAGTGCGCACACCGTTACGCACCAGGTTCAGGCCTGTTGCAACCACGTTCGGGTTGGGGTTGTACAGATTGGCAGCAGGCAAGGTGCCGGTGCCGTTGTAGCCATAAGTCAGTTGCTTCTCGTTGGTCAGCTCCAGACCGGCTACGACTGTGTGCTTGATCGCGCCGGTTTCGAAATCGGCAGTGACCGTGCTTTGGTTGGTCAGGATTTCATTTTGCTGGTCCTTGATCGTACGTGTGCTGCGCGCCAGGGTCCAGGTCGATGGATCAGCCGGCACCGGCGTCAGCAGGTTGGCAGTAGTGCCCATGAACGCCGTCAGCAGGTAGTTTTGCTTGGTCTTGCCATAACGGGTGGTATTCAGCAGCTTTACCTTGGAATTGAAATCGTGCTCGATGCGGGCAGTGAACATGTCAGCGGTCACATTGTCGAAATCGGATTTGGCGCCGTAAAAATTCTTCGGATCGACGGGTGCTGCTTTGCTGAGGAATGGGCGACCGTTATTCAGGTCCGGACTGGTGTAGCCTGGCAGGCCGATGGTTGGCACGCCGCCGTCAGGCACGTTTTCCTGCTTGACGTGCAGATAGTCCAGGTAGAAGCGGGTTGGCGTTTTCAAGCCGAAAACGAAGGTTGGCGCAATGCCCCAGCGCTTGTTCTTGACTTCATTACGGCCTGGATTGCCGCTGTCCTGATCCAGCACATTCAGCCTGAATGCAGTGCCATTGTCGGCATTGATGACCTTGTTCCAGTCGGCTGTCACACGCTTCTGCTCGCCGCCGCCAATGGTGACGGATGAATATAGCGCATCTTCCAACGTTGGCTGTTTGGAAGTCAGGTTGACCGAGCCGGTTGGCGAACTGCGGCCATTGTCGGTACCTGCCGGACCTTTCAAGACATCGATCTGCTCAATATTGAACACGTCACGCGAGATGGAACCCAGATCGCGCACGCCGTCAACGTAGATGCTGCTTGAAGAATCAAAGCCGCGCATGTAGATGGAATCGCCGGTGCTGGTGCTGCCGTTTTCACCCAGGAAGAAAGTACCTACGCCTGGCGTGTTGCGCAATGCCTCGGTCAGCGTGACTGCGCCCTGCTGCTCTATCAGTTCCTTCTTGATGACAGTGATCGATTGCGGCGTGTTGACCAGCGCTTCAGTGTATTTTGGCGACGCAGCTTTATCGGCCTTGAAGTCGTTTTCCTTGGAACCAACAACTTTTACTTCCTGCAAGGTCTGTCCGCTCGTCGCTGCTGCTGCCACCGCTGTGGTGGCAGTTGCCTGGTCCGCGGCTTGAGCGGCGACCGGCAGCAGCATCACGGCCAGCGCCGTGCTCATATGTTGATTGAAACGGGATTTCGAATGTTTGCGGCTTTTTATCAGCGCCATGAACGTCTCTCAGTCAGTAGTCAATTGGATTGGCTGGCTGCTGCAAACGATCGGCGCTGTAAAGCGGGAAAGGCAAATGGCTGGCTGAATAGGGATATCAAGTTGGCAGCGATTGTAACAAACGATAACAGAGATGTAAATGATAATGATTATCATTAGTCATAATTTGTTGCATTTTTTCATCATCTCCCAACAGGCTCCTACTGGGAAAAGCCTATGATTTGAGGATCCGGATTATAAAATCCCGCACACAGCCCGCACACAGCCCGCACACAGCCCGCACACAAACAAATACCTTATGATGCATGCTGCAAAGACTTGTAAAGACTGGGAGTTGTTGTTGTGGCAAAACTGGAAGACATCGTAGGCAAACAAAAAGCGGGAGCGCAATTCGTATTGTCTGCGCCTATGCTAGGGATGGGGATAGAGGAATTCGATCAGGCCGCCAAGGTCTGGATCCAGCACGGAGGCCCCGGCTTCAAGGCTGCCGGAGTGCCGTTCAGGAAGGTGATAGACGGCGAATTCCTGATCCAGAGAATCACCGTCATCAAGGTTTAAAGCGCTTGTTTCAGCCTTGGCTGAGTTGTTTGAATTCGCAGATTAGGCTTGGCTCAGGAAGCCCGGGCAGTCTGCATGCCCTTCGCCACCGCAGCAGACAATTGGCGCACGGCCTCCGATACAGCAGGAGCGACCGGATCGTAACCGGCGCCGCTCATCGCAACGCTGATAACGCTGCGTTCTCTCTTCAATAACTTCCTGCTGCCGTCTTGCAGTACCCAGTTCGCTTCCAGCACAACCTTGTCGCCGCTGAGTATCAGTAACTGCTCTACCTGTATCTTCAAGTGATAGCGCGGCAAACCCTGCCCTGACGCAGCAAGCCCTGCCGTGCTACTTGCCAGCCATGCGCCGGGTAACTGGCCCCTCAGGTTGGCGATGACGGCCTGCGCGATCTGTTCATCCAAAGGCGCCACCCAGCGCTGGTCATCGGTGATGCTGGCTTCGGTGGCGGATTTCTGCACAACCAGTTGCGGCCTGTTGATGGATTCGGGTATCTGCACGCTTCCCAGTATCAATTCATACTGGACTCCTGCCGCATCGCCGGCGTCGGCCGCAGCATTGCCAGGATAGGCGATCCTGTAGTAGCGCTCGGTCGCCGGAGTTGCGCAGCCAGCCAGAACCAGAGTGCTCACCAGCATCACCAATCCCGTCAATGCCGCCAGCGGCAAAGCAGGCTCCGTTTTTTTCCTTGTGATCATGGTTTGACCTTTTGTTTTCCATATACCAGCGCCTCCGGATGGCGCTCCAGCATGTCGGCAAGGTTGGCCAGCGCGCGTGCCGATTTTGCCACCTGCTTCAGCGATTCGCGCACATCCTGCTGTAAGGGCGCATCTTCCGCCAGTACCGAATTGGCATTCGCCAGAGTGCTCCTCGCTTCTTTCAAGGTAGACGCCAATTCCGGCGTCACTTCCGAATCCAGACGGCGCACCAGTTTTTCTGTGGTGGACAAGGTCGTGTTGAGCTTGTTCAGCGCCTGCACCAGCTCGGCGGATATCTGGTCGAAAGGCAGCTTGTCTATTTTCTTGGCGATACGGCCTACTGTGTCCTGGATTTCTCCCAGCCCACCGCCCACCGTCGGCAATACAGGATAAGCGCTGCTCCAATCCATCTTGGCCGGAGGTGCATCGGGAAAGAAATCCAGCGCAATATACAGTTGGCCGGTAATCAGGCTGCCGCTGCGCAATTGCGCCCGCATGCCGCGCGCCAGCAGGTGCTCCAGCAAGGACCGTTCTTTTGCCTCGGTATCGTCATCCGGCAATTTGGCGCCGGCCCTGACCCTGGACTTGAGCCGGTCCGGATACAGGCTGACTTCTACCGGGAAACGCGGCAGGCGCCCATTTTCGGTGAACTCCACACCCAGCGATTTCACCTCGCCGATGACGATGCCGCGCAAGTCCACCGGCGCGCCCTTGGACAAGCCACGCAGGGACTCGGGGAAGTACATCAGGAAGCTGCGCACCTTGGTGTCGGGTGCGCGCATCGCATGCTCCCTGTCTTCAAACAAGGGGAATACAGAACCTTCAAACGCGGGTTTGCCGCCGGGCAGCGCATCATCGTGATCCTGAAAAGCCAGGCCTCCTTCTATCAGCGACGACAGGGACTCCGTCGTCACGCGCAGGCCGTTGGCATCCAGTTGCATGTCTATGCCGCTGGCATGCCAGAAGCGTGTGTCCGGAGTTACATACTGGTCATACGGTGCATCGATGAATACCCGAATAGTGACCCCCTTGCCATCCTGATCCAGGTTGAACTTGGTCACATGGCCGGCATTAATATGGCGAAAGAAGATGGGCGAACCGTAATTGACCGAGCCGGTCTGAGCCCCGTGCAGGACAAACTCGCGGCCCGGAGAGTCACGCGTCACCAGCGGCGGTTCTTCCAGCCCGACGAATTCATCCGTCATCGACTCTGCCGTGCCGACATCGACGCTGATATAGCTGCCGGACAGCAGCGTATTCAAGCCGGATACCGAGCCGCCGGAAATCCGCGGCTTGACAACAAAGAAGCGGGTATCGGTCGCAAGAATATCGGAAGAACTCTTGATCAGCTGCGCCGTCACCAGCACCCGCTTGCGGTCAGGCGACAGTGTAATCGCCTTGACATGACCGACATCGACGTCCTTGTAGCGTATCTTGGTCTTGCCCGCCTCCAGCCCTTCGGCCGACTTGAAACTGATGGTAATCACCGGCCCCTGGCTGGTAATACTGTGTATGACCAGCCAGATGCCGATCAGTGCGGCAATAATGGGCACGGCCCATACAAAAGACGGCAGCCTGCGGCGTTTTTTGATAGTCACGGCAGGGGCACTACTTGCAGGCAAGCCGGGATTTTCTGAAGTTGGATCATTCATCGGTAGTTTTTATGGCTGCCCAGATTAAACGTGAATCAAAGCTTTGCGCCGACAGCATCGTCAGCACGACGACAGCACCAAATGCCAGCGCGCCGGCACCGGGGTGCACCGAAGCCAGCGACTGGAATTGTACTAGGGCCACCAACACGGTCACAACGTATACATCCAGCATGGACCAGCGCCCCACGGCCTCGACGATACGGAAAAGCTGCGTGCGCGGCAAGGGGTTCCAGGGCGACTTCCGCCAGCAGGTGATCAGCAACAAAGTAATCGAAAACAGTTTCAGCAAGGGCACCATGATGCTGGCAAAAAATACAAGCAAGGCCAGCGGCCAGGACCCGGTTTCCAGCAGCAATAAAACACCACTCATGATGGTATCGTCCTGCGCACCGAAAATGGTTTCAGTATGCATCACCGGCAGCAGGTTGGCCGGTATATATAGGATAGCGGCCGCTATCAGGTAAGCGGCAGCCTTCGACAGGCTATTCGGATCGCGCAGATGCAATGAAGCGCCGCAACAAGTGCAATGGGTGGCAGAGTCGTCCGCGGTCGAACACAGCGTCTCGCAAATACCGCAAGTCACCAGCTCCGCGTCCGCGCCGTTTCTCCCCACCAGGGTGCCGGCAGGCACGCTGTCAAGTTCCGGCATGCGTTTCTCCCATGTAGGCAGCTCTTCCCAGCCCCTGCTGATGCGCCCATACCCAGACATTGCGCGGCGTGAGTATCGATGCCAGCGCCGCAGAGACGCAGATCATGGCGGCGCACGACCACAGAGCCGGGCCTATCACGATATCCGCCAGATTCTGCAACTTGACCAGCGACACCAGCAGGCCCAGCATGAATACTTCCACCATGCTCCACGGCCGTATCTTTTGCAGGAAGCGCATCGGCACCCCCACCGCCCGGCCGGCATCGCCAAACTTCAGCGTACATAATACATACAGGGCCACCGCAATTTGCAGCGCCGGCGCCAGCATCGTGGTCAGGACAACCAGTAAGGAAATGATGTGCATGCCGTCATCCCACATCGATAAGGCCGCATGGAACAAGGTGGTATCGCGGGTAACCTGCTGCACCTTCAGCGCCAGCAAAGGAAAACTGTTTAGTATCAGCAACAGGATTGCCGAGGTCAGTGCAACTGCCAGTGCCTGATCCAGCGTGGCACGGCTATTTCTGTACAAGCTGGCGTGGCAGCGCGGGCAATTGGCCGACTCCCCAGCAGCCAGCACCGCGCCGCGGCAGATCAGGTCGCATTCATGGCAAACGATCAGCTTGTTGTCAGTTAAAGGGATTGGTGAGGGTCGTATCATCTTTCTCGATATCAATCTGGGCCAATGATTGCATTTTGCAAATAGAGAAAATACAGCAAATAAGCTAAATACGGTATGACTATATCGCGGATGATATTTGTTTGGTGTTTTTATGCCAGATCACAGGCTAGGCTGTTGTGCCGGCCACGGAATGGTTATTCGCAACTACCTCTATTGGGAGAGCAGGCTCCCGCGCTTAGTAGGTTGGCCTATTCAGGCAGCATTCCATACTATGGCTGGATGCGACCAATTCAGGCCGCGAGGAGGTTTCCAGTGGATAAATTGCAGGAGCACCCGTATTCCAACCCAGTTGAAACGACTCGCGGCAAGGGGCTACGTCCCCGCGCAATGGCAAGAGTCGCCGAATATGTCGAGACCAATCTCGGTGAGCATCTGACACTGACTACGCTGGCCGACGCCGCCTGCATGAGCAGCTTTCACTTTGCGCGCATGTTTCGCGTCAGCACAGGTGCCAGCCCTATGGGTTACGTCGTTAGCCGGCGTATCGCAAAAGCCAAACAACTGCTGCAGGACGGAGAGCACACGCTTTCGAATGTGGCGGTGGAACTGGGCTTTTGTGATCACAGCCACTTCACACGTATTTTCCGCCAAATGACGGGAGTCACGCCGCGCGAATATATACGGCTCGGCCAGCCTCTCGACGAATAAACACTGCCCGGCCCTCACGCATACCTGACTACCCCCGCACTACGCCGGAAAACGAGGGCCCTGCGCCATCAGCCACCAGCCAGCGGCGGCAAATACGAGATAAGGCCAGGATCGCACCGCCAGTTTCCAGTCCACCCAGGACGGCCAGAAGGAAAGAAATTGCGGAGCCAGCGCAAAGGCCAGCGCAATATCGAACAGTTCAAATTTCAAGCCTGCCTGCGTACGCCAGAAGGCGACAATAATCGGAATGATGATGATCAGGAAAGGCGCCAGCGCCGCAGGCGCAGCGTTGTACCAGCGCAGATTGCTGAGCGCAACAGAGCCGAGTTCCCAGCTATTGCCGCTGCGGCGGGGAATGACCGAGAAAGAGACAGGCCTGGCGCCTGTCAGCAAACCCACCAGAAAATGCGCTGCTTCGTGGCTGATGGTGCCGGCAAGAGTAAATAAAAAGAAAACAGGGTACCTAGCCGACAGAAAGCGTATCAGCAGTGCCAGCAAGGCAGACGGCAACAGGTATATTGCCAGGTCCTGATACTTGCAAAGATATGCCGGCGCCAGGTCCGTGCATGCGTGGAAAAATGACATGTCTGACAATTTAAAAGGAAGGGCATTCCCCCTGCCTCCAAGAAATAGGAAAAACCGGCTGTACACCCTAAAAACAGGATGATAAGCGCTAAATTCGCCCATAAACTGTTATTTCTGTCAGGAAAAACAACAAAATCAGCCCTGATACGCCAATGTGCATCCAGCATGGTTAATTTGCCACATTTATTGCCCCAAAAACAGTATACGTCAGGTTACACTATGGCAATATAATTAACCCTCCCTGTTGACAATGGCTATCAAGTCCCGACATATCTATCTCGGCATAGGCTTAGGCAGTATTGCCGTGTTAGCGGTCAACATCCTCTATTTTCAGGACTACCTCGGCCTGCGGCCATGTGCACTGTGCGTCTTGCAGCGCATTGCCTATCTGCTGATCGCGATCACGGCGCTATTGCTGGTCAACCGCGATCCGCGGCGCCGGGAACCTGCTCTTTCCGAGTCCTTACTGCTTGCGTGGCCGGCCATGGGCATATTGCTGGCCGGATGGCAAATCTGGTCCAGCTACAAATCAGCCACGGGATGCCATTCAAGCACCGCAGAAACCCTTTTGCATGCGCTACCGCTGGCACAATGGTGGCCCGCCATGTTTGAGTCGTGGGCGGATTGCGCGGCCTTGGAATGGACGATGCTGCAATTTTCAATCGCGGACCTGTCCATGATCGCATTCGTGCTGATTGCAGTGATGGGCATCATCGGTACCAAGAGGAAACGGCGCGAATCGGCCAGGATGATGTTTGGCTAAAGCCTGAGGAATACAAGCAAACGCCGGATCAGCTACAGATCCGGCGTTTTTTCTTTACAGTACTTCCGGCATCAGAACCTGTGCTGCATGCCTACTGTTACCGCATTGGTGCCGCTACCGGTATCCACAGAATAGTTGACCGCATACAGCAGTGTATGATCGTTGCTCACGTGACCATAATCTATGTAAAACCGCGTACGCTTGGAAAAGTCGTACTGATAACCGATGGCGTACATCTTGGCACCGTTGTCCGCTGCGGTCTTGTCATTCTTCTTGGTGAAGTTTGCCAGGAAGTTGCCCTGTCCCATAGGGACGGTAATCCCCACCATCATGTCCGAGCTGTCCAGCGTGGTTGCGCCGCCTGCCTCATCCTTGTTGATACCATACGCAGCAGCAGCCTTAACGGGGCCAAAATCGTAAGTGGCCGCAAGTACCGTATTTTTGACCGAGCTGGTTGCCGGGTTGCCATTGACTTTGCTATACGCCAGCCTGCTCCAGAACGGGCCATTGGCATATGCCACGGACAAGCCTATGTAGCGCCCGGCGGAATTGTCGCCAGCTACTTCGCCAAAGCCATAGCTGGCGTAACCGGTAAAGCCGCTGAGATTAGGCGTGATGTATTGGAGTACATTGTTCAGGCGCGCAGTATAGCCGCCGGTGTTTTTGGGACCATTGCCGAACAGGCTGGCGGTACGGCCTGCAAACCCATTGCCGAAAGGATCGACCTGGCCTAGCGTATCGTCGATAGGATTATATTGGCGGCCCATCTGTACCTGCCCCCCGCTGCCCTTCAGGCCGACAAAGATCTGGCGGCCGAAAGCCAGGCCGCCCTGGGTCGATGCGCCGGTATCGACGGCCATACCCATCTCCATCGTAAAGTAGGTGGACATGCCATCGCCCAGATCTTCCGTGCCGCGAAAGCCCACGCGTGAGCCATTGCCCATGCCGCTGCTGAGTTTGACAACATTGCCGGCCGCTCCGCCGCGTTCTATTGCCAGGCCGGCATCCACCAGGCCGTAGATGGTAATGCTGGATTGTGCCAGAGCGCTGCCGGACATAATGCAGCATGCGGACAATATCGCCAGCGCAAGTGTTGATTTCTTCATGAAGAGGTCTCCTGTTTTATTTCGACTATTGATTCGATTTTTTATAAACTCACTTCTGCAAAGCGGGTTTGGGAGACTTGAAGCAACTGCCTTTCAAGCACCGGGTCCCTTGAAACGTCTTTGCCGAAGCAGACGAAACCGCTGCCCTTGCCCTACCACCTTAATGGTCACGGCACACTGCAACCGATTTCATAAAGAGCCGCAGATGCAACTGATCTTTATGAAACGGGTTCCAGCGGACAACGATAGCGCGTGGATGAACAAAGCCATCACACGACGTTTCAGAGCACCTCGCGTACTCTGTGCCGATCCCGGAAGGCAGCTGCGCTGGAAACCTGCATGCTGCTCATGCGAATATCGGTGAATAAAACTTGCCTAACTCATAGATACAAGAAAATACGAAAAATACGTGTTCTCGCTTATTCCACCAGCAGTGTTTCCACAATGTGCACCAGCACCCTGCCCTGATCGGGAATAGGCGCTACCGCACCATATCCTGTGGTGGAAATTGCCGCCGCCACGTTCGCGTAGCGGGTTGCATCCAGCAGGCTGTCGCCGGCGGCCAGCCTGGCGATCAGTGCGCCGTCAAAGCAGTCACCTGCACCGGTGGCGTCTACAGGCTCCACCCTGAAAGCAGGCACGTGGCGAGCCTTCTCCTCTTTCTTTTCCCATACCCAGGCTCCCTGGGCACCGCATTTCAGCACGACCTTCGTGGCACCGTGCGATGCACACCAGGCTAGCACCGATGGAATATCCTCTACGCCGGACAAGGTTTGCGCCTCATCCAGGCTAGGCAGGAATACATCCGCCAGCGGAATGGTTTTTTCTATCGTCGCTTTTGCTTGATCCAGCGCCCACAGGCGCAGGCGCAGATTGGGGTCATAGCTCACCACAGCACCTGCAGCGCGGGCAATTTCTATTGCGGCAAACACAGTCTCGCAAGCGCTTTCGCTGATGGCCTGGCTGATGCCGGACACATGCAAGTAGGACGCACTCTGCAGCATTTTTTTATCCAGGAAAGCCGGCGTCATGCGGCTGGCGGCAGAACCTGCCCGCAGGTAATCGAAATGATGACCCTGCTCATCGTGGCTGACGAAATACACCCCAGTATGTGCGTGAGTATCTATCTGCACGGATGAAGTATCGATGCCTTCCTTTTCCCACAAGGCCATGAACATGCGACCGAATTTGTCGTCGCCCAGGCGGGTGCTGTAGGCAACCCGGGCACCCTGGCGCGCAGCCGCCACCGCAAAATTGGCGGTATCGCCGCCGTATCCCTGACGGTACTGTGCAGCGGCGGTTTCATTGAATTCCACCATGGGCTCGCCCAGCGCGACGATGTCGATCTTCTGGTCCGGTGCGGCTCTATCTTGCATGCTCTGCCTCCATCCCGGCCAGTTCGGCCAGTTCGGCGCTTAATTGCTGTAAGGCCGTCGCCGTACCCAGTTCACTGATGCGGCGATAGTGCCTGCCTATACTTTCTACAAAACGTCTGTCTGCAGGTAAGTCGCTGCCGAAGACCGCGGTAATATTCAGCAGTGCCTGCACACGATCGGACGGCGCCGTAGCGGCAGTCTTTAGTGTGACCGCCAGTGGATCGGACAGCTCATACGCTGCCCCAGCATCCGTCGCGCCAGCCAGATAGCGCAACCAGCCGGCCACCGCGAAGCACAGGCGCTCTATCCCCAGACCGGCAGCCAGCCTTGCCCGTATGGTACCCAGCAGGCGCTGCGGCATTTTTTGTGAGCCATCCATCGCGATCTGATGAAGCTGATGTTTTAGTGCCGGATTGCGAAAACGCTGCAGCAATTCCGTGCGGTAGGCATCCAGCCCCGGGCGCGACAGCGTAGGGGCAATCTCCTGCGCCATCATGCCGGAAATGAATTGCGGCAAATAGACATCCTGCATCGTCTGGTCGACCGTCGCATATCCCATCAGGATACCGAGGTAAGCCAGTGATGAATGGCTACCGTTCAACATGCGCAGCTTTGCATGTTCATAGGGCTGCGCATCGCTGACAATCGTCACGCCAACACGCTCCCATGCAGGCCGTGGCCCAGCAAATTTATCTTCTATTACCCATTGAGTGAATGCCTCGGTCATCACTGGCCATGCATCCTCCGCGCCGAGCACAGAGGCGATATGCTCGCGGTCCGTATCCGTGGTCTTCGGCACTATCCTGTCCACCATGGCATTCGGAAAAGCGCCTTTCTCTGCTATCCATACAGCCAGCGAGATATCCACTTTTTCTGCAAAAGCCAGTACCAGGCCGCGTGTCGTGTCGCCATTGGAAGGCAGGTTATCGCAAGACAGGACGGTGAAAGGTGCAATGTCCGCCTGTTTGCGCAATGCCAGCGCGTGCACGATAAAACCGAGGGCTGACCTGGGGCTGTCCGGCCTGGCCAGGTCATGCACGATATCAGGATGATCCAGCAGCAATGCCCGGCTGGCCGGGTCATGGCAATAACCTTTTTCAGTCACAGTCAGGCTGACGATGTGACAGCGCGGATCGGCCATCGCCGCCAATACCGCAGCCGGGTCTTCCGGTGCAAGCAGGGATTTGACCAGCGCGCCTATAAGCTGCAGGCGTTCCTCTTGCTCGCTCCTGATCGCCAGCGTATATAACTGATCTTGCGGCGCCAGCGCATTCCTGGTATCCGCCTGTCGCAAGGAAACGCCGACGATGCCCCAGCGCAGATCTCCGCTGGCCAGCACAGCCTCGGTATAAGCCGCCTGATGTGCGCGATGAAATGCTCCCAGTCCCAGGTGGACGATGCCGGGAGCAACTTGGCTGCGGTCATAGCCTGGTATGGCCGCGTGCACCGCCAGTTGCTGCAGGTTTTTGTCATTGATGAATTGCTTGGACATACTAGTGCTTTATTCTTCCTCAGGGGTCTATTCTTGGGGCCGGTTCGTGGTTATGCAGGTTGCGGATGCTCGCGCACCCGTGACACCAGTTGCGTAGGACTGACAAAACGCATCGCGATCAGCAACCACAGCAAGGTAACGATCATGTACACCATCGCCATTGCATCGATAGACTGCGGCGCCCTGACCCCGGCGGCAAATACCGCGTAATACAGCGCCACCACCAGCGTCTGCGTATCCGAGCCAGCCGTCATGAAGGTCAGTTCAAACATTGCTATCGTCCGCACCAGCACCAGCAGCGAGGCAGCCAGGATGCCCGGAGCCAGCAAAGGCACCAGGACATGGCGGAACATCTTGCCGGTGGAAGCGCCAAACACGCGCGCAGCCGATTCCAGATTGGGATCTATCTGCTCAATGAAAGGCGTCATCACCAGGATCACGAAAGGCAAAGCCGGCAGCAGATTGGCGATGATCACGCCAGCCAAAGTGCCAGCCAGGTGCAACTGATACATCAAAGTCGCCAGCGGAATGCCGTAAGTGATGGGAGGGACCATCAGCGGCAGCAGGAACAGGCCGGTCAGCAGGCGCTTACCCCTGAACTCGCGCCTGGCCAGCGCATAGGCTGCAGGCACGCCGATTACCAACGCCAGCACGACTACCGCCAGCACGACCTCTATCGTCACCAGCAACACGTCACCCAACTGGAATTCCTTCCAGGCGGCGGCATACCACTCAAAGGTAGTCCCTTCCGGCAGCAAGGTGCCAAACCAGCGAGTGGCGACCGAATTGGTGGCCACCGACGCAATCATCAAACCCACATTCAGCAGGAAAAAGGTCATGAAACCGATGACGACACTACTCCATACCTTGCTGCTCCAGTTGACAGGACGTTTCGCAGGTTTGCTGGCAATAGAATCAGGCATGGCGGAAATATTCGGAGAAATTGTTTGCATGATGGACCTCAACCTTTTCCGCCGGTGACAGGGCCGCGGTACAGCATGCCGCGCGCACCCAGCACCAGCGCCACGACGGCCAATTGCACCATTCCCATGATCATCGCTACGGTGGAAGCCATGGAATAGTCATAATTTTCAAACGCCGCCTCGTAGGCCGCTATGGAAATAACCCTGGTCGGCCCCGCCGGCGAACCCAGCAATACGGCGGAAGGAAATACCGAAAAAGCCTGCACGAAGGACAGGCAGAATGCCATGGCCAAGCCTGGCAGCAGCAAGGGCAGGATGATGTGCCTGAATTGCTTGTAGGGTGTTGCTCCCAGCGTCGCCGCAGCGCGTGTCAGCACCGGGTCTATACCCGTGATGTAGGACAGGATCAGCAGGAAGGCGAACGGAAAACCCGAGATCACCAGAGAGATCAGCACGCCCCAATAGTTATGGGTCAGTCGTATGCCGCTTTCAAACAGATGCAGCATTTGCAGACCCTGGGTGAACCAGCCTTTGGGGCCGAAGTAGGTCAGCATGCCTTCCGCGATCAGCACCGTGCCTAGCGTGATAGGTATCACCAGGATAGTCGTCGCTATCTTCTGGTAGCGGGTCTTGCGCCGCAGATGGTAGGCGATAGGCAAGGCAATGCCGACATTGATAATGGTCGCAGGCAGCGCCAGCTTCAGCGTCGTACCTATCGTCATCCACAGATGATCGGTATTGAAAAATTTGATGTAGTTGGCAAAGGCGCCGCCTTCGCTCGGGTCCAGCGGCTTGAAGGACAGCAGCAGGCCATGGCCGAAGGGATAAACAAAGACTAGCAGCATGAACAATACCGCCGGCACCAGCATCCACATGACGGGATCAAGCCAGCGCGAGCCGGCTGCCATCGCTTTGCTGTTCATCATGCTGCCTGCTCCACCGGATAGGCCAGTACGCGCTCCTGCGGCACCGAGACCGTCATGTTGTCGCCGGGTTTTGCATTGCCAGCCCCACGGACATATAAGCGGGAACGGTCTTGCGTGCGTAACATGAAAAGCGATTCGCAACCATAATACTCAACCGACTCCACACTGGCCGTGATGCTGTTTCCAGCCTGTTCACCCGGTGCGCAAATCGTGAATTCTTCCGGGCGGATGGATACCGTAGCGCGTTGCCCCAGCAGGGACTTGGGGATGCCTGCCAGTGAAATTCCGGGGCCGCTCAGGTGCGCGCCGTTGCCATCCTGGGCGGAAACGTCCAGCACCAGCTCATTGCGATACCCCATGAAACGGGCTACATGCAAATTGGAAGGCTGGCCATAGACTTCCTGCGGCGTGCCTATCTGCTGCACCAGGCCATCCTTCATGACCACGATGCGGTCTGCCAGCGACAACGCTTCATCCTGGTCATGGGTCACGTAGATCGTCGTGCGGCCCAGTTCGCCATGGATACGGCGTATTTCCGAGCGCATTTCCAGGCGCAGCTTGGCGTCCAGGTTGGACAAGGGTTCATCCATCAGTATCAGCGGCGGTTCTATCACGATGGCACGCGCAATCGCCACACGCTGCTGCTGGCCGCCTGACAATTGGCCCGGCAACTTGTCGGCGTGCTGCAGCAGTTGTACCAGCTCTAGCGCACGTTTCACCCGCACTGCGATATCGGCTGCAGCCACACCGCGCATCAGCAGGCCAAAACCGACGTTCTTCGCCACCGTCATATGAGGGAACAAGGCATAGTTCTGGAATACCATGCCAAAGCCGCGCTGTTCCGGCGGCAGCGTATCTATGCGGAAATCATCCAGATAGATACCGCCGTCGGACAAGGCCAGCAAACCGGCCAGGCAGTTCAACGCGGTGGATTTGCCACAGCCGGAAGGACCCAGCAGAGCGACAAATTCGCCGCGTGCAATATTCATGCTGAGGCCGCCCAAGGCAGCAACAGGTGCATCGCCCTTCCCCGCATTGGGACCGTCGAAACGGCGTGTCACTTTATCCAGGCGCAGGGTTTTAAAATCGTGTTTCATGGTCTTTGATCCAATAACATTTTTTTGCTGGCACAAGTCACTTGCAATTTTCTTGTGCTGGTTGAGAACATGCCTTTCAGTGGAATGGCATGTTCTCTCTGGCTAACGACGTCCTGGGCCTATTTGGCTTTTTGCGTACCGATTTCCTGATCCCAGATGCGGAAGGCTTTCACCATTTCCTGGGCATCCAGTGGCTGGACATGCGGATTCTTGGCGATCAGCTCTGCATATTCAGGGCGGCCAAACTCCTTGATCACATCCTGGCTGGACTGCGGCGCCATCGTGATAGGCACGTTCTTGATGGCGGGACCGGGGTAGAAATAACCCTTGTCATAAGTCAGCGCCTGCTGCTCAGGCTTTAACAGATAAGCCATCACATCCAGCACCACTTTGGATTTTTCTGCAGAAAGGCCTTTAGGCATCATCATGTACTGGGTATCGTTGACCCAGGTCATGTTCTTGAAAGCGCCAACCTTGAAGTTTTTCGGTACAACGCCGAGTGCCCGTGGATTGATATCCCAGCCGGTGACCGTCACCGTCATATCGCGCGAACCCTCGCCCAGCTCTTTCATCACCGCGCCGGTGCCGCCTGGATAATATTCGATGCAGGTATTCAGCTCTTTCAGGAAGGCCCAGGTCTTGGTCCAGCCGTTGACCGGGTCTTTAGGATTCTTGTCGCCCAGCAGATAAGGCAGACCCATCAGGAAAGTACGGCCGGGGCCGGAATTGGCCGGGCGCGCATAGATGAAGCGGTTGGGATTGGCTTTGCACCAGGCCAGCAGCTCCTGCGGGCTGGTAGGTACCTGCTTGACCTTGTCCGGGTTGTATTCCATCAGCGGGCCGGAAGGCATGAATACCACGGCCAGTGCCTGGTCATGTGCAAGTTCCTGCATCTTGCGGGCTTCCGGCAGATAGTTGTCGAGCACGCCGGGAAATTTTGCGGCATTGTCGGGCAGCATCTTGACCCATAATTTTTGCTCTATGCCGGCGGCAAGGATATCCGTGCCACCCAGGACCAGATCGATGTCGCTGCGGTCAGCCGCCTGCATCGCGCGCAATTTGCTCGGCAGTTCAGGCGCAGGAGCCTTGGTAAAAGTGAATTTGACGTTAGGGTTCTTTAGCTTGTAGCTTTCTATCGCATCCTGCAGCAGGGCCAGCGAACCAGCCACGTCCACTACATTGATGGTCACCGGCTGCTGTGCCAGCACCGGCAGGCTGGAACCGGCGATTACCACCACCGCTGCTGCCGCGACGGTTTTCAGCGCCATGCGTTTTGAAATTCTTGAATCTTTCATCTGTTTGTCTCCGATTGTTAGAATCTGATTTTTCTGCCCGGTGCTTATCTACACTCTTGTGGACATTTTTACGTCGTGTCGCAAATCCTGGCTTTCCGTCTGCAACATATGACGAACTTGCTACCCGATCTGACACTGCTCTGATGCTGTTCTGATACCTGCTCTGATACCTGTTTTGATGCCTGATGAAGCTTGATATTTGATGCACTGATACTGTTACATGGCGCCGTGGGCTCGCTGCCAGACGCCGCTATTCCTATAATTTGTAGGCATTCTTCGCCAGGCGATAAGTCAGGTCGTGCGCCAGTTCATGCGCTTCGTTTTCTGTAATCCTGTGCTCCGCCACCAGGCGCGCCAGGTAGCTGCAATCGACACGGCGGGCGACATCGTGCCTTGCCGGTATCGACAGGAAAGCGCGCGTATCATCATTGAAGCCCACGGTATTGGCAAAACCGGCGGTTTCCGTCGTCAACTCACGAAAGCGGCGCATGCCTTCCGGCGCATCGAAGAACCACCATGCCGGCCCCAGTTTCAGGCAGGGATAGACACCGGCCAGCGGCGCCAGTTCGCGGGAATACGAGGTTTCATCTAGCGTGAACAGGATGATGGAAAGGCGCGGATCAAGCCCGAACTTGTCCAGCAAAGGCTTGAGCGCCGACGTATATTCAGTGCCGCGCGGGATATCAAAACCCTTGTCGCGACCAAAACGCGCCAGCATCTTGTCGCTGTGATTGCGCCAGGAGCCGGGATGTATCTGCATGACCAGCCCATCGTCTATGCTCATCCTGGCCATCTCGGTCAGCATCTGGGCGCGGAACAATTCTGCCTCCGCAGCGCTGGCCTTGCCGGAAGTGACGACAGCAAACAGGGACTGGATTTCTGCATCGCTGAGGTCCGCCGTCCTGGCGCTGGGGTGGCCGTGATCGGTTGACGTCGCTCCTAGTTGCTTGAAGAAGGCGCGGCGTATCCTGTGCGCCTGCAGATAGCCGTCCCAGCTAAAAGTATCTTCGCCGGTCATCTCGCCGAACTTTTCCAGATTCGCGATGAAACCGTCAAATTCAGGATCTACCACAGGATCGGGCCGGTAGGCAGTCACCACGCGCTTGTTGCCGCCTGCGGTCTGCCATGCGTCGTTGGCCAGCTTGCTATGGTGCTGCATGCTGTCTATAGGTGATTCCGTGGTTGCTATGACTTCTATATTGAAGCTTTCAAACAGTGCACGCGGCAGGAATTCCGGCGTCTGCAGCCTGGCGGCGATATGGTCGTAGATCGCGTCCGCACTGTCCGTATTCAGGATTTCATCTATGCCGAACACCTCTGCAAATACGTGGTCCAGCCACATGCGGGAAGGCGTACCGCGAAACAGCATCCAGTTCTTCGCCAGCACATGCCAGATACGGCGGGGATCTGTTTCTACCGGCGTGCCGTCGCGGGTCTTCACACCCACGTCTTCCAGCTTGATACCCTGGCTGAACAGCATGCGGAACACATAATGATCCGGCTGTATCAATAAAGCGGAAGGATTGGGAAAAGCTTCATTGTCTGCAAACCAGCGCGGATCGGTATGGCCATGCGGACTGACGATAGGCAAATGCTTTATACCGTCATAAAGACTCTGCGTGATGGCACGCGTGGTCGGGTCAGCAGGAAACAGGCGTTGCGGGTGCAGCAAAGACATTCTCGACTCCTGAACGGTTTCTTAATTAGCTTACGTGTGCCTACTTGTACTTACGTCTCATTCTTGCCTGCAGACCCTGCCGGCAATCTGGCCAGACTATCCTTCACTCCCCAGCCGCGAGAAAACTCACGGGTCACCCTTTCCAGATGCGCGCGCATCGCTTTGCGTGCGGCGGCAGGATCGCGGGCGACGATCGCTTCCAGGATGCGGCGGTGATCGGTCAGGGTTGCCTGACGCAATTCCTCAGTCTGAAAATGCTCTTCCATCTTGCTCCACAGACGGCCGCGCTGATTCCACAGGTTTTCCAACACTTCAACCAGCGCGGTATTGCCGGTCGCCCTGGCAATCGCCACGTGGAAGGCTCGATCGGCGCGGTGATTGGCGGCGATGTCGTCGTAAAACCTTTCCATGTCCTGCATTGCCTTCAGGATTGCATCGATGGCTGAATCGGTTGCCATCCTGGCAGCCATTGCCGCCACTTCGCTCTCTATCAAGCGGCGTGCCGACAACACCTCAAACGGTCCGGAACCGACTTCATTCATGCCGGACGCTGCTTCGCCCTTCTCGCTCACATAGATGCCCGAGCCGCCACGCACTTCAATAATGCCGGTCAACTCCAGCGCAATCAGCGCCTCGCGCACCGATGCACGGCTGACATTAAGATTGGCAGCCAGATCACGCTCGGAGGGCAGCCTTGAGCCGGCTTCTATCTTCTGATCCTTGATCAGCGCCTGGATGCGGTCTGCCACCACCCGATACAGGCGGGTTTCACTGACATTAGCTTCTGTTGCTATCGACGGATTTTTTGACATGTTCTTATTCACTAGTGTTTCGGAGCCGCAAGTTTAGCGTCTTTTTGCCACAAAACTAAGGCTGCGCATCGCAAACCGGTCAGACCATTCTAAAGTGGTCAGACCAAAAATGCAATAAGGTCTAGCCAATTTAATTTTAAAATGGCATACTGGTCGTACCAATATTGCTTTTTGACCTGACCACATAGAGACAAGAAGTCTGGGCTGAGCGCTTTTTTGAGACAAGATTTGCCACAACACATGTGAGGAATTCGTGAAAATCACAAATGCCAAAGTCATCGTTTGTTCACCAGGACGCAATTTCGTTACCCTCAAGATCTACACCGATGAAGGCCTGACAGGCATCGGCGACGCAACGCTAAACGGACGCGAACTGTCCGTGGCCTCTTACCTGACCGACCACGTCATTCCCTGCCTGATAGGACGCGACGCCCACCAGATAGAAGATATCTGGCAATACCTGTACCGCGGCGCCTACTGGCGGCGCGGCCCGGTGACGATGAGCGCAATTGCCGCCGTCGATACCGCCTTGTGGGATATCAAGGCCAAGGCAGCCAATATGCCGCTATACCAATTACTGGGCGGCAGGAGCCGGCACGGCGTCATGGTGTACGGACATGCCAACGGCAGCGACATAGAACATACAGTGGATGAGGCGCTGCGCTATGCCGAGATGGGATATATGGCAATACGCGCGCAGGCCGGCATACCCGGCCTGAAGAAGGTGTACGGCGTTTCAAAAGATCAGTTGTTTTACGAACCGGCCGACGCCAGCCTGCCTTCTGAACACGACTGGTCTACCGAAAAATACCTGGATCACACGCCCAAGCTATTTGAAAAGCTGCGCGACAAGCTGGGATGGGAACATCACCTGCTGCACGATGCCCACCACAGGATGACGCCGATAGAAGCAGGCCGCCTGGGCAAAGCACTGGAACCCTATCGCCTGTTCTGGCTGGAAGATGCAACCCCGGCAGAAAACCAGGAAGCCTTCAGGCTGATACGCCAGCACACCGTCACGCCGCTGGCGGTCGGCGAGGTGTTCAACACCATCTGGGATTGCAAGGATCTGATACAGAATCAACTGATAGACTATATCCGCGCTACTGTTGTGCATGCGGGCGGCATCACCCATTTGCGCCGCATCGCCGACCTGGCCGCCATGTACCAAGTGCGTACAGGTTGCCACGGAGCCACGGATCTGTCCCCGGTCTGCATGGGTGCCGCACTGCATTTTGATACCTGGGTACCGAATTTCGGCATACAGGAATATATGCGCCATACTGAAGAAACCGATGCCGTCTTCCCGCATGATTACCACTTCGACAAAGGCTTCCTGTACGCAGGAGAAAAGCCCGGCCACGGCGTGGATATCGACGAAAAACTGGCAGCAAAATATCCGTATAGCCGCGCCTACCTGCCGGTCAACCGCCTGGCCCACGATGGCACCCTGACCAACTGGTAACACGGTGAACGGAAATATGCAGCAACTACAGCCAGTACCTCAGGAGTAGAGACGTGGCCAATCCCAGCACTAGCGTCAATAAAAATGCATTGAGCATACGCCTTCATGTATCGGACAATGTCGTCATCGCGCGCCGGCAACTGATAGGCGGAACCTTGCTGGAAACCGAGCAAGTTCAGATAGCAGGCCTCATCCCTGCGGGGCACAAGCTTGCCACTGCCGATATCGCCGCAGGACAGGCGGTGATCCGTTATGGGCAGATCATAGGCTTTGCCTCGCAAGCGATACTCGCCGGCCAGCATGTGCATACGCATAATTTGCAGGTGGCTGAGTTTGAACGGGAACATAGCGTAGGCGTGGATGCCCGGGCAACCGACTATGTCGCCGAAGCCGACTCGCCGACCTGGCAGGGCATCGTGCGCGCGGATGGCCAGGTCGCCACCCGCAATTACCTGGGCGTGCTGACATCGGTCAATTGCTCTGCCACGGCAGCGCGCGCGATTGCAGACCACTTCCGGCGCGACACCAATCCGCAGGCGCTGGCTGGCTTCCCCAATGTGGACGGCGTTATCGCTCTGACGCATGGCATAGGCTGCGGCGTGGATCCCGACGGCGAGGCCTTGGCCATACTACGCCGCACGCTGTCCGGCTATGCGCGCCACCCCAACTTTGCCGCAGTGCTGTTCGTCGGCCTGGGATGCGAGACCAACCAGATCGCTGAAATGTTTACTCAAAACGGCCTGCAGGAAAATTCGCGCCTGCGCAGCTTTACGATACAAGACAGTGGTGGCACGCGCAAAACTGTGGAACGCGGCATTGCAATGATCAAGGACATGCTGCCCGCGGCGAACCAGGTACAGCGCCAGCCTTTGCCTGTTCGCCATATTACCGTCGGCCTGCAGTGCGGCGGTTCCGATAGCTATTCCGGCATTACTGCCAATCCGGCGCTGGGTGCGGCGATGGATTTGCTGGTCAGGCATGGCGGCAGCGCGATCCTTTCCGAAACCCCGGAAATCTATGGCGCAGAACATTTGCTGACCAGGCGTGCCACTCCGCAAATCGCAGAAAAGCTGATGGCGCGCGTGCATTGGTGGGAAGACTATTGCGCACGCATGGGTGCGGAGATGAACAACAATCCCTCATCCGGCAACAAGGCGGGCGGCCTGACGACGATACTGGAGAAATCCTTGGGCGCGGTGGCCAAGGCAGGCAGCACCAACCTGGTGGATGTGCTGGAATATGCGGAAGCCGTCAAGACAAAAGGCCTCATGTTCATGGATACACCAGGCTATGACCCTGTGTCGGCGACCGGCCAGGTAGCCGGCGGCGCCAACCTGATCTGCTTTACCACGGGACGCGGCTCCGCTTACGGCTGCGCGCCCTCGCCCTCGCTGAAACTGGCCAGCAATACCGCGCTATGGAAAAGGCAGGAAGAAGATATCGACATCAATTGCGGCGATATCGCAGATGGACTGGTCACGGTGGAGGAAGTAGGACAACAAATTTTCGAACTGATACTGGATGTCGCTTCAGGCAAAAAAACCAAGAGTGAATTGCACGGCTACGGGCAAAATGAATTCGTTCCATGGCAGATCGGCGCCGTCATGTAAGCGCTCATCCACATCAAATAAAAAAAGGGGCTCTGTTCACACAGGCCCCTTTTTATTTGCATACTCAGCCCTTCAGCTTCTTCGCGGTTTCGGCAATCTGCTTGCCCTGGTAGCGCGCGCCATCCAGTTCATTTTGCGAAGGCATGCGCGAACCGTCGCCGCCGGTAATCGTGGTAGCGCCATACGGCGAGCCACCGGTGATTTCGGACAGGCTCATCTGGCCCGCAAACCCATAATTCAAGCCGACGATAGTCATGCCGAAATGCATCAGATTGGTAATGATGGAAAACAGCGTCTGTTCCTGCCCGCCGTGCTGGGTCGCTGTGGAAGTAAAAGCGCCGCCCACCTTGCCGTGCAAGGCTCCCTTCATCCACAAGCCGCCGCCCTGGTCCAGGAAATTTGCCATCTGCGATGACATGCGGCCGAAGCGGGTGCCGGTGCCGACGATGATTGCATCGTAGTTTTCCAAGTCTGCAATAGTGGCGACCGGCGCCGGTTGATCCATTTTGTAGTGCGATGCCTTGGCCACATCCGGCGGCACCAGTTCCGGCACGCGCTTTATATCAACGGTAGCGCCCGCCGAGCGCGCACCCTCGGCAACGGCATTTGCCATCGCCTCTATGTGTCCATAAGCGGAATAATACAAAACCAGAACTTTGGCCATATGAATCTCCTGAAATGAGCGGGAATGTGGGTGCGCGCGGAAGTGAGGTTTACTTCCCATTCTGCAATTAGATGCAAGCAGATACGCACCAAACCATACTAGAATCTAAACCCGCATTCGTAAAGGAATACTCTCGCCTGGCCCTATATTCAGCAATATTGTTATAGTTGGGAAAGCTATCATCGAGCGGACATGATCAGGAAGCGGCATCCTTCTGCAACTGTTCTCTCAGCAAGGATTCAAAACCCTTCAGTTCCGCCACATTCATATCTGAAATGAGCCAGTATTGCATGCCTGCCTGTGTCCAGTGCCGCAACTGATAGCCCTGCCTGGACAGATGTTGAACGTCGGTGCGCCCGGCATCTTTGGCCGGCCAGATAAACAGATTCAGCACATGCCGCTTATGCCGGTAGGCAAGAGCCGCTACCGTACGTTGCCCTACATAATCCAGCCTGCCTCCGATCAAAGGGTAGTCCTGCTGCGCAAAGTCATACACGGGTGGCGAAAAGTCCAGCTTTCCGGTGAACCAGGGTTTAACGGTATGCTGGTCCGACGAAGCAACGTCTGCCAGATGGTCCACCAGCAAAGAGCGAAAATGGCTATCGGTCAGTTCCTGAGCAAGTGCATCCTCGCCGGAATTAACAGAAGGCAATATCAGTGCAACGGCAAGAGCAACAGCGCAGGCGCTTGCCATTCCCAAGTTGATCCAGGCCCACGGTAAACGTGCAAGTCTTTGCCACCATCCGATCGACCGTACAGGCCGAGGCGTAATCTGCTCTCGCAGTGTAGACTGTATGCGCTGACGCAAGTGTGCAGGCGCCACATGCTGCGTGGCATTCGTTTTGAGCAAGCCATGCAGGCTATTCAGTTGCAGCAATTCGGCCCTGCATGCGGCACATTCGGCCAGATGCGCGGCCATCATTTGCGCCTCCGGCGGCGCAAGCTGTTGATCCGCATAGGCCTGTATCAGCCTGTGGCTTTCCTGGCAATTCATCACACTCCTCCTTCGCCGGCCGATTTCAGGGTTTCCAGCAGCAACTTGCGGCCACGCGCCAGGCGCGACATCACCGTACCCAAGGGTATTCCGACTATCTCGGCAATTTCCTTATAAGACAGGTCTTCGATCTCTTTCAGGACGACGATCTCACGAAAACGCTGCGGCAACTGCTCCAGCGCCCTGTTCACGATATTTTTGGCATCCTGCCTGGCGGCGATGATTTCCGGATTGACGCTATCGTCGTAAGAAGAGGCCGAAAGGTAGGCATCCTCCCCCGCATCAGCGTGCTCGGCCTCATCATAGGCAATGTCATGCTGCTCGTGCTTGTGGTCGCGCAGGGAGGTGAAGTAGGTGTGCCGCACGATGGTCAACAGCCAGGAGCGCGCATCCCCGCCCTGGAAACCGGGAAAAAAACGGTAGGCACGCACATAGGCCATCTGCGCCAGATCTTCGGCATCCTGGGTATTGAGCGTCAGCCATCTCGCCAGGCTGTAGGCGGCATCCAGATGCGGTAGCACCAGTGCCTCAAATTGGCGAACCAATTGTTCTTCGTCCAAACGCGTATCCATCAATCCCCTGTTGTCCTGATGGTGAAGACTCCATCTCTCCGGATTTTATTCCCGAAATAAATAAATTTTTATTTCGGGAATATCCCAGGCGCTGCGGAGTTATACGAGATGTGGGCAGACCACTCTCCCGCCGCAATGAGCCGCCGGCGGATCATAGGCAGGTCATCGATAAGTCACATAAAACAGGAGCATATCATGCAACAAAAATCAGCCAAGCATATTGCGAGACGGGATTTTCTGAAAATGGCCGGCATAGGGGGCGTGGTATTTGCCTCCGGCCTGGCTGGCGGACGCAATGCGTTGGCCGCTTACCAGGATGATTTTTATTTTGTACAACTATCCGATACCCATTGGGGATTTGAGGGCGCGCCCAATCCAGATGCCAAGGGCACGCTGCCCAAAGCCGTGGCAGCCGTCAACAGTCTGGCCGAACAACCCGACTTCATCGTATTTACCGGCGACCTGACCCATACTACCGATGACCCGGTGGAGCGCAGGAAGCGCATGCAGGAATTCCGCGAAATGACCTCGCAACTGAAGGTCAAGAAATTGTATTTCATGCCGGGCGAGCATGATGCATCGCTGGACAATGGCGCGGCCTTCCAGGAATTTTTCGGCAAGACCCATTACCGCTTTGCCCACAAAGGCGTGAACTTTATCGTGGTTGATAATGTCTCCGACCCCACGGCCTCGATAGGAGAAGCGCAATTGCAATGGCTGAAGGATGAACTGGCCACGCTGGACAAGAAACAGAGGCTGGTCGTGTTCACGCACCGCCCCTTGTTTGACCTGGCACCGCAGTGGGACTGGGCTACACGGGATGGCGCCAAGGCGGTCGAACTATTGATGCCCTTCCAGAATGTGACCGTGTTCTACGGGCATATACATCAAGAGCACCATCATATGACTGCGCACATTCCGCATCATGCAGCCAAATCCCTGATTTTCCCGCTACCCGCGCCAGGCTCCGTACCCAAGCGCGTGCCGCTGGCCTGGGACCCGGCCCATCCTTACCAAGGGCTGGGTTTTCGCGATATTGAAGCCGAAGCGGCAAAGCCGGCACTGGAAATCACAGAACTGCCAGTAATAAAAGCATAAGAGGAAAAGTGAAATGCATACATCAAAGAAAACCGATAGCACCCGCAGGCAACTGCTGCTGACAGCCGTTGCCGGATCGCTGGCGCTGGGCGGCCTGATGAAGATCGCCAGCGCCAAGCCTGCGCCCAAGACGATACGCATCAGTGCAAAGAAATTTCAGTTCATTCCAGCCGAAGTCAGGCTAAAACGCGGGGAAGAAGTGATCCTTGAACTCAGCACCCAAGATGTGTTGATGGGATTTAGCTTGCCGGACCTGAAGATGCGCGCTGATTTGGTCCCGGGGAAAACCCAGACGCTGCTCATTACCCCGGACAAGGCCGGTGAATATGTATTCCTGTGCGACGTCTTTTGCGGCTCTGGGCATGAAGATATGTCTGGAAAACTCATCGTCGAGGGCTGATTGACGTTGGCTGCTAAAACTTATTTCAGATAAGACTTCAGTACACTGACCACCTGCTCCATATCTTCCGCACGCTGCCTGGGGTCCACCGCATCCGGCCCCAGGTGTTCCCTCAAATGATCTTCCAGCACTTCCGCCATCAGGCCATTGACTGCACCGCGTATTCCGGCAATCTGCTGCAGGATGGCGGAGCAGTCGGTTTCCGCTTCCAGCGCACGCTCCAGCGCTTCTGCCTGGCCTTTGATACGCCGGACCCGGGTCAATAGTTGCTTTTTCGACTTCACGGTATGCGCCATGAGTATTTTTCCCGCCTTATAGTATAGTGGGGTACAGTATAATTGTTTTCCGGGGATAGCTGCAACAGCTTCCACTGCCTCACCAATATTGTAAAAATTTTATGCCTCCTATCTCAGACCTGATACTCCAGGGCTCGACCAATCTCTGGCTTTTCATCCCTACCGCCATCCTGCTGGGAGCGCTGCACGGGCTGGAACCGGGCCATTCCAAGACAATGATGGCGTCGTTCATCATCGCAGTGCGCGGCACGATAGCGCAGGCGGTCATCCTGGGACTATGTGCAGCCCTGTCGCACTCGCTGATCGTGTGGGCGCTGGCCGCGTTCGCACTAAAGTTCGGCAACCAGTTGATTGCGGAGCAGGCCGAGCCCTACATCATGCTGCTGTCGGGCAGCATCGTGATCGCAGTAGCATTGTGGATGCTGTGGCGAACCCGGCAGGATGAGCTGGCGGCCAAGGCACACCAGCATGCACTGCATGGCGGCCAGGTCATCAGCACCGGCCACGGCATGCTGGAATTACTCATATTCGAAGACGGTGTGCCGCCGGTATTCCGGCTGTATGCCTACGATGAGCATGAACGTCCTATTCCATTCAGTCAGGAACAGGAAATTACGCTGAAAACTCAGCGCCCGGACGGTAGTGAAAATTCCTTCACAATGGTCCCGCACAAGGACTATCTACAATCCAGTGAAAGCATCCCCGAACCGCATGAATTCAAAGTCTTGTTGAGCGTAAGCCATGGAACGCATGCACACCATTTTGATATCGAATTTAGCGAACACGACCACGGCCATGCTCACCACGGACACGATCATGGCCACAGCCATGCGCATGAACATGGCGGTAGCGCCGGCTACCAGGACGCACATGAACGCGCCCATGCGGAAGAAATCAAGCAACGCTTCAACGGGCAGCAAGTAACGACGGGGCAGATTGCCTTGTTCGGCCTTACCGGCGGCCTGATGCCCTGCCCGGCCTCGGTGACGATATTAATGATCTGCCTGCAGCTCAAGAAGTTCACGCTGGGGATTGCGATGGTGGCCTCATTCAGCCTGGGCCTTGCACTTTCGCTAGTCAGCGTCGGCGTCATCGCCGCCTGGGGAGCACAGCAGATAGGCAAAAAACTGGGGAATCTGAGTACTATCGCCCGCAAGCTCCCCTATCTGTCCAGCGTGCTGATGGTCGTAGTGGGACTGGTCATGTGCGTGCAAGGCTATGCACACATCCCAGCCTGACATCTACTACCGCAGAATGGCCAATTCGGCCTGCTACCAGCGCGAGAAATGATCCTCGGTCACACCCACCAGATCGCGCACCAGCCTCGGTTCGGCATCATGGCTGGCCTTGACCCAGCCGTTAAAGCTGCCCACCGGCTGTAAATAACGGCTGGCGGCAATCAGCAAATCCTTGTTCTCGCGGCGAAATCCCTCCGGCTGGAAATGCAGATCCAGGAGGCCATCATCAGTCCTGATATGCCACGGCGACATGGGATTGGAGGCATCAAACTGAAAGCTGGCCTGGCCCAGCGAGATCAGATTCCCGTCCAGCCATAAAACATTCTCCTGCGTGCCAAAATAGCCGGCCTGCAAATTGAAGCCCATGTCCAGCGCATGTGCAGAAGCCCAGCGCCAGGATGTTTCCCGAGCCAGGAAACCGTTCGAGTAATCAAAGCTGGCGACACCGCTGTCCAGCATATAAGATTTCCCGGACGCCTTGACGACACCCCGCATAGGCATGCCGGAAGATTTTTGTGTCGCATGCGCAGCACCTCCGGCGATAGGCCCTAGCGCCAGCAGGAAAGGCGCAGCGCTTCCTGCATCCAACTCGGCATCGATCTCAAACGCACCGCAACGCAGTTGCAGGCGATAGACATCGGTACCCGCCATATGCCTGTAGTCAATGCTGTTGGCCAAGAAGCGAAAGCTGCTAGCTGCGCCCGCCGCCGGCCTGTCGCCGACATTGGCCGTCAAACCCGGAAGCCCATCCTGGGAAAAGCTGCCTACCTCCTTGCCCTGCTTGCGGTCAAACGCATAGGCGAATGCGGTATTGATCCAGCCCAGGTCCACAATGGCAATGCCGCAAAATAGTTCCTCAGTCGCTAGCGCCACATATTGCCAGCGCTTGTGATGAAAATAGCGCCACGGGCCGCTACGCTGATATGGAGCGCTCAGGCCAGTCCAGTCACATTGCGCGATCTGTCCTGAAAACTTGCCAAACTGAGGCTGGCCGCGTGCATCCAGCAGACTCGCCGGAGCGGTCATGAGTTGATTGGAAGAAATCATAGTCCCCGTTTTTATGTTTTTTATCGGCTGCCGTTTTTCTGCAGCACCTGTCTCTCTGAATCTCATATCCCGTTTTTTGTGGCAAGGCTTATCTTTAGTGCAATCACTCTAGTTGACATGCACGGCCCGGTTTTAGACATGGCCTGCACAGTGAAACTCGCGACTTCGACAGAAGATTCCCACCGACTCCAGATGTGTAATGCCTGCCGGATTCCCGTTGTTTATGCTGCATTGCGGCTTGCTTAGCTATCAAGCAGATCCTAGCCTGCATGGCGACCGGATGCAAATCCGCCACCCTGTCTTTCTCAAAAAGGAGATAAGCCCAAGCGTTTTCCACTGCATGAACATCATCCCGCTATCAGCACGCCAATCCCCAATAAAAGCTGAAGCAACCAACAGGAGACAAAATGAAAAAGAACCTTTGGAAAAAACTGGCAGCCCTGCTGCTGGCGATCAGCATCATCCCCGCGCCATCCTGGGCGGCAGGCTATACGCAAACCAAATACCCCATTGTGCTGGTACACGGGCTATTCGGTTTTGACAATATAGGCCCGGTTGAATACTGGTATGGCATCCCTTCCGCGCTGCGCGCAGATGGCGCCAAGGTGTATGTCACGCAGGTATCGGCAGCCAACAGCACGGAAGTGCGCGGTGAACAGTTGCTGATCCAGGTCAAGCAGATTCTGGCCGTCACCGGCGCAGCAAAAGTGAATCTGATCGGCCACAGCCACGGCGGGCCGACGATACGCTATGTTGCCTCCGTCAGGCCGGACCTGGTGGCATCGGTCACCTCTGTGGGCGGCGTCAACAAGGGTTCCAAGGTCGCAGATATCCTGCTCGGCGTTGCGCCTGACGGCTCGCTATCCAATGCAGTGCTGGTATCCATTACCAATGGCCTAGCCAAGATTATCAGTTTCCTGTCCGGCAGCCCCACCTTGCCGCAAAGCTCCTTGCTGGCAGCAAAATCGCTGAGCACCGCTGGATCGCTGCAATTCAATGCATCGCATCCGGAAGGCATACCGGTATCGGCCTGCGGTGAAGGCGCGTACCAGGTCAACGGCGTGTCCTATTTCTCCTGGAGCGGCGCGCAGCCTTATACCAATGTGCTGGATGTGATCGACCCTTCGCTGGCGCTGACTTCGCTGGCCTTTGGACCAGCAAAGAACGACGGCCTGGTTGCCAGTTGCTCCAGCCATCTGGGCAAGGTGATACGCGATGACTATGCAATGAACCACCTGGACGAAGTGAACCAGACCATAGGGCTGGTGAACATTTTTGAGACCAGCCCGGTGACGCTATACAGGCAGCAGGCTAACCGTCTGAAGAACATGGGCCTATGAGTTCAGGTAAATAATCTTTCACAATGATGATCAAAAAATCTGTCTTACTCCTTGCGGTGGCGGCGCTGTCCGCCGCCTTTTTTTTTATAACCGCCGGCATGCAAAAGGCAGAGACCCCGGTACCCGTAAAGGACACAGAAAAAAACCTGTTTCCTTTCGTGCGTTCGCTGCAAGGCACAGCGACGGATGGCAAGCTGGAGGCCAATGCGAATGGGGATTTGATCGCCAGCGCAGAACTGAGGCGCATGTTTGACTACTACCTCTCCGCGCTGGGAGAAAAATCGCTGGAAGCAATCCGGGCAGAGATAGAAAAGGAGTTGGATCGCAAACTCCAACCCGGTGCGGCAGCGTCCGCCAAGGATCTGCTGGGCCGCTACCTGGCGTACAAGCGAGAACTGGCCGACGTGGAAAAGAACAGCCAGCTCGCTGGCAACAGCGCCGCCAGCATTCGGGGCCGTTACGCCGCCATGCAGATCGCCCGCGGACATTTTTTCAGCTCCGCGGAGAGCCAGGCAATGTTCGGTTTTGACGACGCTTATGATAAGGACGCAGTCGCCAGACTGGAGATCAGCCAGGACAATAACTTGAGCGATGCACAGAAAAAGGCAAAATTGGCCGCGCTAGACGCGGCGATGCCACCTGCACTGCGTGAAGAAAAGGAAGCGCCTTTTATCGTCGTCAAGCTGGAAGAAAAGGCAAATGTACTGCGCGCTCAGGGCGGCAGCGAAGATGATGTGTACCGCATGCGCGCAGCCACGGTATCACCGGAAGCCGCTGCGCGCCTGGCAGAAGTGGACCGTGAAGACGCGGAATGGAAAAACCGCATTTCTGCCTACCAGGCAGCTCGCCGGCAAATCCTCGGCTCAGGCGGCGACAATTCACTAGCCATACAGCAGTTGCGTGACAGGCAGTTCACCGCCAGCGAGCAAAAGCGGCTGGCGGCTTACGAGTGAAATAAATCGATATTCCCGCACACTGCCGGGAATACCTCCCCGTATTTAAGCAGCCTGGTAACGCTTGGCCGGATGTTTGTGTGACAGGTTGGGTCCCAGGTGTTTGCGGGCCGCGTCATACGCATCCCAGTCTGCCGCGTCCGGCAGCGAAGGAATGGTGATCAGCTCGCGCCTGTCCAGGCCGAGCAGAGAAGCATCCACCATCTCTTCCGCAGTCATCACGATTTCTGTCGGCAAATGCTGTATCGCGACACCAGCCTTGTCCCAGAAATCGGTGCTGGTTGCGCCCGGCAGCACAGCCTGAACCTGTATGCCTTTGTCTGCAAGTTCGTGGTGCATGGATTGCGTCAGGTTCACGACAAAAGCCTTGCTACCACTATACACGCCGTTCAGCAGTTCAGGCGCCACCGCAACAATGGAAGCAATATTGATGACGATGCCACTCGCGCGCTGCACGAAACCGGCAGCCGCCGCACCTGCCAGGCGGGTCAGGGCGATGACGTTCAGTTGTATCATCGCTTCCATTTTATCCAGATCGGAATCCAGCAATTTTGACGTAGCGCCTACACCTGCATTATTCAGCAGCAAAGTGATGGAAGCATCGCTGCGCAGGCGATTTTCCAGTGCCAGCAAATCCGCTTTCTGCGCCAGATCGGCTGCAATCACTTCCACTTTACGTCCGGTTTCCTGCGTCAGACGGCTTGCCAGGGTGTTCAAGCGCTGCTGATCGCGGGCGACCAGGATCAGGTCGTAACCGCGGCGTGCCAGCCTGTCTGCATATACCGCACCTATACCTGAAGACGCGCCGGTGACCAGTGCCGTTCCTTTGTGTGTCTGTATGTTCATTTCATATTCCTTTTAGCAAGCCCAGTCCGAAAGAGGAGCTGAGCAGATGATTAATAAATAAGCAGCAATAAACTAAGCTGCAATAAAAGCATCGAAAGCCGAAATACCTGCACGCTGCTGGCGTTTGCGGATTGACGGGGTCAGTGTATGGGTTTATGATTTTGGCATAAATGACGTATATACCTCGTTTTAGGACATCATATGAAACGCATAGGATTTATTGTTTTCCCCGGCTTCCAGATTCTGGATATGGTCGCGATATCGGTATTTGAGCTGGCCAATCTGGCGCTGGAGCAAGCCGCATACACAATCGAAGTACTGTCCGAGCATGGCGGCCCGGTGATGAGTTCTGCCGGCGTAAGGGTAGAGACAGCCGCCTTCACAGATGCCGAGCCGGGTCCTAGCTTCGATACGGTGCTGGTGGCCGGCAGCATGGGCGTGGAGTCGCAGTCGGATGGTCTGCATGCCTTTTTGAATCGGGCCCTGCTGGAATCGCGCCGCACGGCCAGTATTTGTACTGGCGCATTCATCCTGGCGGAAGCGGGCATCCTGGACGGCCGGCGCGCAACCACCCACTGGTACTACGCTCGCGACCTGCAGCGGCGTTTTCCAAACACAAAAATAGAGGAAGACCGCATTTTTATCGTGGACGGTCCGGTGTGGACTTCTGCCGGCATGACATCCTGCATAGACTTGTGCCTGGCGATGGTAGAGCAAGACCTGGGTGTGGAAATGTCGCGGGGTGTCGCGAAAAAGATGGTGGTATATCACCGCCGCAGCGGCGGACAATCGCAGTATTCGGCATTGCTGGAATTAAGTCCCAAGTCGGACCGCATCCAGTCTTCGCTGGTCTATGCCAAGGAAAATTTACGGCAGGCGCTGACGGTCGAAGAGCTTGCAGCGGTTGCCCATCTGAGCCCGCGCCAGTTCAGCCGTGCCTTTACTGAAGAAACCGGGCAATCACCCGCCAAGGCGATAGAAAACCTGAGGGTGGAAGCCGCGCGCAATATGCTGGAAGATGGCCGCCATACGATAGATATGGTTGCAGCGGAAACCGGCTTCGGCGACCCCGAGCGCATGCGCAGAGCCTTCCTGCGCGCCTTTGGCCAACCGCCGCAATCCATCAAGCGCGCGGCAAAGAGCCTGGCCGCATGAATTTTTACAAGAACTGGAGAACGCCCTACTCCGTCGCCGCCATCTTCAGCGACAGCGCTATCCCTTCTGCTGCCAGCGTGATCTCGGCCAGCGAAGGATAGCTGGGAGCAATCCGGATGTGCCTGTCCTGCGGATCGACTCCATACGGGAAGGAAGCGCCGGCTGTTGTCAGCACGATGCCCAGGTCTTTTGCCAATGCCACCGTGCGCTTTGCCATGCCGGGCGGGGTCAGCAAGTCAATGAAATAGCCGCCTTTCGGATGGCTCCAGCTCACATCAGCCATGCCCTCCAGTTGCAGCGCAAATTGCGCGTCCACGGCGGCAAACTTGGACTTCAGTAATTGCCTGTGCTTTTCCATCAAGGCCTCCACATTGGCACGGTTTTTCAGGAACTGTACATGGCGTAGCTGATTAACTTTATCCGGACCTATGCTGCGCACCGAAGAGCATTTCTGCCACCAGGCGATATTGGCCGCAGAGCTCGCCATCGCAGCCAAGCCGGAACCGGCAAAGGTAACTTTTGAGGTAGACGCAAACACAAAGGCGCGATCCGGATTGCCGGCCTTCGCGCACTCTTCCAGCATATTCGGGATGGCGATTTTTTCTTCGCCCAGATGATGGAAGCGGTAGGCATCGTCCCATAACAGGCGGAAGTCCTTTGCCGCAGTCGGCATGGCCGCCAGGCGCCGCACTACCTCATCCGAATACACCGTGCCGGAGGGATTCGCATACTTGGGCACGCACCACATGCTCTTGATGCTGGCATCGCTGGCAACCAGTTTTTCGACCAGATCCATATCAGGACCATCGTCATTCATGGGAACATTGATCATCTTGATGCCCAGCGCCTCACAGATACCGAAGTGCCTGTCGTAACCCGGCACCGGGCACAGGAAGCTGACCGGCTCGGCAGACAGCCAGCGCGGCTGGCCTGTGGCGCCATACAGCAAATGAAACACAATCACATCATGCATGATGGACAGGCTCTTGCTGCCATCCACTACCACCTGTGATGCAGGCAAATCCAGCAATTCGCCGAATAGCGCACGCGCCTCAGGCAAACCCAGTGCGCCGCCGTAATTGCGCGTATCTGTGCCATCGGCAGCGACATAAGTTTCCATTGCCCCCAGCAGCGCGTTGGACAGATCCAACTGCTCCGGCGAAGGCTTGCCGCGCGACATATCCAGCTTCAGGCCCTTTTGTTTAAATGCCTGATATTGCCTGTGAACTTGTGATGCATCCATGCTTTTCTCCATGAGGCTGTTGCTCCATCATCCGCCGCCTGCCTGTATCTGAACAGATATAGATTGCTACGATACAGACCGTAACAGATCGCTGAAGGCCGGAATGTGTTCCGATTTTATTCAGTTTTTGAAAAGATCCTCGGCAAAATCGACAAAGGCCTTGATCTTGGCGGCGCGGTGATGCTTTTGCTGGAACAGCACCGACACCTCCGGCCCCGGTGCAGCCCAGTCCCGGAGGATGGGCACCAGCGAGCCGGCACGCAAGGATTCCGCCACCGATACCGACATATGCTGGACGATACCCGCACCGGCTTTGGCGGCTTCTATCAATGATGCGACATGATCTATTGCGATCAGGGGCTGTGGAATATGCTGGAATTTTTCGCCGTCTTTTTCAAAGGTCCAGGGCCTGACCTGGCGCGAGTTCGGCTTCAGGAAGCTGAGACAAGGAAACTGCGCGAGATCTTCCGGCGTTGCAGGAACGCCATGCTTTTCCAGGAAGGCAGGAGAAGCACAGCAAACATAGTCGGTTTTATACAGGCTTTTGGCTATCAGGTTGGAGCTGGGTAGATCACCTATGCGTATCAGCACGTCCACACCCTCTTCCACCATATCGATATTACGGTCGCCCACTGTAATTTTCAGCGTGATGTCGGGGTAGGCGGCGATAAAGCGCGGCAGTGCCGGTGCAACGTACATGCGGCTGATAATGCTGGGCATGTCCACCCGCAGGCTGCCGCTGGGTTTTTGATTGGATTGCAGCAGGCTGCCTTCCAGATCCTCCATATCGCTGATCAGCCTCAAGGCCTGTTCATAGCATTGGCGCCCCTCTTCCGTCAGCGACATGCTGCGCGTGGTGCGATTGAGCAGTTTGATATTGAAATGCTTTTCCAGCGCTGCGATCTGGTTGGTCACTGATGACGTGGAAACGCCCATCTTGTCGGCAGCCCGGCTAAAACCGCCGAACTCCACCACTTTGCAAAACATCCTTAGCGCATCCAGACGATCCATAGACAATTTTCCATATAGCCAGGCAATTAACAAGAAACTGAAGCAGAACTTATTGTATCACTGTCAATTTTTTCGCCGATTATCCAGTTTTTCATAATTCTGCATTGCGCCGAGCCCTGTTTTTCCTGAGCGGCCCAGCGCATAGACTCTATTCCATCGCAAGGGGCAAAGCTTCCCGGCAAATAGCGACAACTTTTAATCATCTAATGGAGAATCATCATGTCGAACGCAGCGAATATGCAAGCACTGGTTTTGGAAAATTATGGGGAATCTTTTATCCTGCGCGGCGTCGCTCGCCCTGCACCCGCAGCCGGTGAAGTGCTGGTACGCATCCTTGCCAGCGGCGTGAACCCTCTAGATATAAAAATACGCGGCGGCAATGCTGCTCATGCCAAGACCGTGCTGCCTGCCATCCTCGGCATCGACCTGGCTGGCGTAGTGGAAGCGGTTGGCCCTGGCGTCAATCGGTTTAAAGCCGGTGATGAAGTGTATGGCATGACGGGCGGTATTGCCGGTGTGCAAGGATCGCTGGCTGAATTTGCCGCGGTGGATGCGACGCTGCTGGCACATAAGCCCTCCAAGCTGAGCATGCGCGAAGCTGCTGCTTTGCCGCTGATCTTCATCACTGCCTGGGAAGGCCTGGTGGACCGTGCGGCAGTCAAGCCCGGTCAAAAAGTGCTGGTGCACGGCGGTGCCGGCGGCGTCGGCCATATTGTGGTGCAACTGGCAGTTGCCCGCGGTGCAATCGTCTATGCCACCGGCTCTGCTGCACAAAAAGAGATTATTGAAGGCTATGGAGCAGTCGCCATCGACTATCAGGCGATGACAGTCGGTGAATATGTCGCCGCCTATACCGATGGCGAAGGTTTTGACATTATTTATGACACCGTGGGCGGCGCCACGCTGGATGCGTCTTTTGAAGCAGCGCGCACCTATGGCGGCCATGTGGTCAGTTGCCTGGGCTGGGGCACGCATAAGCTGGCGCCTTTGTCTTTCCGCGCCGCCACCTATTCAGGCGTATTTACGCTGTTGCCGCTGATCACAGGCAAAGGCCGGGTACAGCATGGCAACATCATGCAAGAAGCTGCCAAGCTGGCCGAAGCAGGCAAACTACGCCCGCTGATGGATAGCCGTGAATTTACAATGGATACCGCGATGGAAGCACATGCCTTGCTGGAAACCGGCACGGCGCGCGGCAAGGTCGTGATCAATATTATCTGATCCGCAATTTGGCAAATAACAAGCCGCCCAAGGGGCGGCTTTAACGCTGGTGCATTCCTCCACGCGCAAAACCACTACCGGAGATCGTACCCAGGTCTGCCGGTACGAGGCCAGGAGAGTCCGCTGCCCCACCTCTGCAATAGCCTGCGTATTTACCGCTTATTCCACTTCGCGAAGAACTTTCTCCACGCCTGTCAGCCTGGATTGCATATCAGCCAGCATCGCAGTCATTGATGCGATAGCCGCCGCTGTTTCCGCCTGGGCGGCTACCCCCTTATTCGCGATCTCGCGATAGGCCTCGTCCTGAGCCAGGCGTACGCGTGCCTGCAAGATCGCAGACACATATTTCATGAAGAAAACCAGTACCACGGCAACGGCTGGAAAGAAGAACGCGGCGAGAAAAACGTCTTGATACATATGGGCCTCTATGATTCTGGGTTGGTAGATTCTGGGTTGGAAGTCAGGGTTTTTACCGCCTCGGCAATCGCGGCAGGCGTCAGTTCTATGGCAAAACTGGACACTTCGAAATAATTGAGCGCCTTGCCATCCTGTGACAGTTCCAACTGGCTGGTGACAAGACCGGCTCCCTCCAGCTTCTGCAAGTGCAGATGCAATAAGGGACGACTGATACCGATCTCACGCGCCAGTTGACTGACATAATTGCGGCCTTCCGACTGCAGCGCCGCGAGGATGCGCAAGCGATGCGGATTTGATAAAGCCGCCAGGATGGCCAGCAATTGATCTCCCGGAAGTTTCGCTGTTTTTGATTTCATGTGTAAACAATATCTTACATATAAAACAGTGTCAACGACTATTTTGACAACACTAAATTGGTTGACGCGCGAACATACTAATCCTATAGTACTACTAACTTAGTAGTAGATGACCTGACAAAAGAAAGATCGCCATGACCAGCCCGCAGCCCACCGAAGGGGAACTTGCCATATTGCGTATCCTGTGGAAACGCAAGGACCCCGCTACCGTACGTGAAGTGCATGAGGACCTGCTGCTCAGCAAGGACACTGCATACACCACCGTGCTCAAAATGCTGACGATCATGAGTGAAAAAAAGCTCGTCAAGAGAGATGAAAGCGAGCGCAGCCATCGCTATGTCGCGCTGTATTCCGAACCTGTGGTGCAATCCTCGATGTTGAAAAGCTTTGTGCAAAATGCCTTTGCCGGTTCTGCCTTCAAGCTGGTGCAGCGGGCGCTGGACGACGATACGGCCAGCAATGAAGAGCTGGATGCTATCGAACGGATGATCGCTGAAGCAAAAAAACGACGCTCCAAATAAGCCCTCACTTGCGAAAAGAGGAAAGCTCCGCATGAACGCGCCTTTTGAACTGACATCCGCCATCGCCCACGTATTGCTGCACTCATTGTGGCAATTGGCGCTGCTGGCCTTTCTGGCGGCTCTGAGTTTTTCGCTGCTGGGAAAAAGCAGCGCCAGGATACGTCACGCTGTAGGAATGGCGTGGATGATGGCAATGCTGGCAGCGCCCCTGCTGACGTTTATCTTGTTCTGGCAGGCATTTCCGCTTTTTCCGGCCGGCGAACCGGGGATTGCCATCGTCACAGGCATCGATCATGGCAGCATCAGCAACCCGCCCTGGGCGGACTGGATCCTGGTATTCGTGTCCGGCTTGTGGCTGGCCGGTGTTGCGTGCATGCTGGCTCTCCAGCTAGGCGGCTGGCGCCTGATCAACAGCATGGAGCAGCAAGCCTATCTTGACTTGCCTGCTGAATGGCTACACCGCTCCCAGGCGCTGCGTACTGCGCTTGGCATAACGCGCACGGTGGCAATACGTGTTGCAAGCCATGTTGCATCGCCTTTCACCGCCCACCTCTGGCGGCCTGTCATCTGGTTGCCGGCATCCTTGCTGACGCACTTACCGCCTGAGCAGTTAGAGGCGCTGCTGGCACACGAATTAGCGCATATCCGCCGCCTGGACTGGCTGTGGAATGGACTGCAATGCGCGGTCGAATCCTTGCTTTTCTTCCATCCGGCCATGTGGTGGCTGAGCAAGCGCATACGCCAGGAAAGGGAGCATGCCTGCGACGATCTGGCGGTAGAAGTATGCGGCGACGCCATCGTCCTGGCAGAGGCCTTGACAGCGCTAACAACGCAGCGGCATCGACCTTCCCTTCCCCCGCGTTTTGCGCTTGCTGCAAAGGGAGGCTCCTTGATGAAACGCATCACACATCTGCTATCAAGTTCACCGGCGCCCCAGAACTGGCGCGTACCTGTTGCACTGCTATTGCTGCTGTGCTCAGGCACCTTGCTGGCAACACAGATCGTGCCGCCCAAGCATTTGCTGACGAATCTGAAGATCAATGCATCGTCCAGCGGGGAGCTCACTGCCGGCAACTTCCGCGAGTTCACGGCAAGCTATCTGCTGGACAAGCAGCGCTATTACCGGATCAGCATGGATGATCAAGGCCGTGTGAAGGAAAGCTATAAGGAAGACGGCCATGACATGCCTGTCGATGAAAAGGTCCGCGTATGGCTGAAGGAGCTGGAACCTATGGATACGCCGCCCCTGCCACCGCAGCCACCTCGGCCACCCCTGCCCCCATTGCCGCCCTTGCCGGAAATTCCTCCCCTTCCTTTGGAACCAGTGCAGCCCCCGCCGGCGCGCGCGTCCGACTCAACGGAACTCAGGGCCTTGTTCAGCAAGCTGCAAAATGACCGCCAATTGCTTGAAACCCTGGGCACACCGGTCAATTTCGAGCGTGATTCATTTCATGGAAGCATACGCATCTGGGGTTCCTGGGATTTCCGGCTATGGGGCCTGGAAGAGCCTGAAGGCGGTAAAGCGGCGTTCTCCATGGTATTTAGCGGCCCCAAGGGCAAGGCCAAGGTAACTTATGCCGGCACAACGCACAACGGAATCTGGCAGACCGCAAAGCTCGATATTTCTCCATTTATTTCTCCATTGATGCAGCAGTGAATAGCTATTGGCAATTGGAGTCCTGCAAACGAAGAGCAGCAGTGCTTGCCCCCTTTGGGCGTAAGCATTTTTTTAAACAAAACTACTAATCAATTAGTAGACATTAATCAGCAAACATTAAACAGAGGCTAAGGAGTCATTTATGAAGAACAAATTGAAACTGATATTTTCACTTTTTTTAAGCGCCGTCATTTCAGGCTTGTCCATGCACGCGCTTGCTCAACCGGCGGACGCCCCCATTTCTCAGGCTGAGCGCAAGGAAGTCCTGCAAACACTGGACGTCAAACTACAGGCCAATTATGTCTTTCCTGATGTCGCGGAACGGATAAGGAAAGCGCTGAAAGACAAGGCGGCAAAGAATGGCTACGCAACAGCCGCCAGCTCTGCGGCGTTCGCCGCCGAGCTGTCAAAAGATTTACGGGAGCAAGGCAACGACAAGCACTTCATGGTCTTCCATGATCCGCGCTTTCATGTGCAAGAAAATCCGAACGCCGTACCAAGCGCCGAAGAGATGGAAAGGCAGCGCGTCGACGCCGCGAACATGGCTTATGGCATAGAAAAGCTGCAGCGCCTGCCTGGCAATGTCGGCTACCTGGAATTGCGCGGCTTTGGCCCCACCGAACTCGTGGCAGCAGCGTATACTTCGGCACTCTCGCTGCTGGGTGGAACAGATGCATTGATCTTGGATTTGCGCCGCAATGACGGCGGCAGCCCCAGCAGCGTTGCCTTTCTGATGAGCCATTTCTTTACTAAAGGAGATGAGCGCCACCTGAACGATATCTACGATAGGCCGACCAATACGACGCAGCAATTCTGGACCAGCAGCAGTGTCGGTGAACGCTATTCCAAGCCTGTATATGTGCTGACCTCGGCCCGCACTTTTTCCGGCGGGGAAGAATGCGCTTACGACTTCCAGACGCAAAAACGCGCCACGCTGGTGGGCGAGACGACTGGCGGTGGTGCCAATCCGGGGAACCGGTTTTCATTGGGCCATGGCCTGGTGGTCAATATCCCTACCGGACGCGCGATCAATCCCGTGACCCATGCCAATTGGGAACACATCGGCGTAAAGCCGGATATTGCCGTTGCAGCAGCACAGGCGCAACAAACAGCCTACATGGAAATCCTGCGCAGCCTGCTGGCGAAAAATACTGATCCCGAAGAGCGTGATGACCTACAAAGGATCCTGCTGCTGGCAGAAAAAGGAGAAAGCCCAACGCCGACCTACAAGCCACGTCGCTAGCAATAGCACAATACGTGCGCTGGACCTTATCGGTGACGTGAAATGATGCCAGCCCGTAGCTTAAGCCGACGTGGGTATGAAGAAGGAAGCGATCGCTAAAAGTAGCGCTCCCTCCCCTCCAACTCAGCTCAGGCTGCTTTCAATGCGCGGCCAGCGTGGTTGGAAACGAGCACATTGCTCTTTCCTATTGCCTGGCCGCTGCTGACGGCCTTTATCCAATCCCTGGTGCTGACCACGGCTGCAAATTTGGAGTGAAAGATCACGCTCAGCACACGGTGTATTTCTTCTGCAGTAGCGTTGCCGGCGGCATTGGCGTAGGGTACGGCACCGGTGGCATCGCTCAGCATTTCTACCTGATAGCCGTCATGCATTGCCTGGTATATCGTGCTGGCATTGCAGTTTTGCGTCATGTAGCCGGTGATGCTCAGCGTATCGATGCCGTTCTGTTGCAGCCACGCGGCGGCATCCGTGCCGCTGAAGATGCTGGGCATCTGCTTTTCTATATGATGATCATGGCCACGGCTCTTCACCGTGTCATGCAACTCCCAGGTCGGCTGGCCTTTTTGAAAAACCGGAGCCCCCGCTACAGAGGTGTGCTGCACCACCAGTACCGGTATGCCTGTGCTGCGTGCAGCATCCATCGCTGCACCTATATTGCGTATGGACAATTCTGGATCAGGGTATTCAATCAGCAGATTGCCGCTGAAATATTCGTTCTGCGCATCAATAACAATCAGTGCGCGTTTCGGTTTGGCGGCGTTAAGCGTGCTCTCAGATGCTGGCATGATGTTTCCTCATAAATTGAACCGGTGTCGCGGCTGCCATATGCCATATGCAATATGCAGTCCGTGGAAAGCATTATCGAGGAGGCCAGGTTTTGGCGATAGTGACCCGGTTGCCATTAAACGATACAATCAGGCCATGCTTACCTTATCCCGCCATCCTGCAAAAACTATTGCCGTTATTGCCTTTGACGGCATTAGCCCCTTCCACTTGTCGGTGCCCTGCATGGTATTCGGCGAGCATCATGGCGGCCTGGATTTGCCTGCATTCAAGGTTTGCGTATGCTCGTCCGAAGCGGGACCGCGCAGGCAGCAGATAGAGACTAATGCCGGATTCAGCATCAATACTGAATATGGCCTGTCCATCATAGAGCGGGCCGATATGGTCGTGATACCCTCGTGGCGCACCAACCTGCAAGCACCTGCTGCCCCCTTGCTAAAAGCCCTGCGCAAGGCGCATGCGCGCGGCGCTCGCATCGTCGGGCTATGCCTGGGAGCGTTTGTGGTGGCAGAGGCCGGCTTGCTGGATCAACGCAGCGCGACTACCCACTGGGCGCTGGCGGAAGAGTTTGTACAGCGCTACCCGCAGATCAGCCTGGACCCGAATGTCCTGTATGTGGATCATGGAGACGTCACCACGTCGGCGGGCACTGCCGCAGGCATAGACTGTTGTCTGCACCTGCTGCGCTCGCAGTACGGATCGGATGTTGCAACGCATATCGCGCGCAGGCTGGTGGTCGCACCGCATCGCCAGGGCGGACAGGCGCAGTATATAGACCAGCCTTTGCCGGTACTGGCCAGCGACGACAGGCTATCCAGAGTGCTGGACTGGATGCTGCAGCACCTGGCGGAACCGCAGAGCCTGGATCAACTGGCACAACGTGCATTGATGAGCCGGCGCAGCTTTACCCGGCATTTCCAGAAACTGACAGGCACCACGGTGGGCCAGTGGCTGCTGAACCAGAGGCTGGCGCAGGCACAGCGGCAATTGGAATCAACTCGCAGATCAATAGACGATATCGCCAGCGATACCGGCTTCGGTTCCGCGCTGGTACTGCGCCGGCATTTCGCCAGCGCTTTCCAGACCTCGCCGTCAGCCTACCGGCGGGAATTCCAGGGAATTTAAGCCCCCTCCCTTTACAGCTATGCCGCCAGCTTCAGCGAACGTGCCAACACGCGGGCTACGTGGATGGCCTCTTGCTGTGCACCGTCGTGTATCTGGTGCCTGCAACTGGTACCGTCGGCAACGACAATGGTATCGCGATCATCCGCCATCGCTTTCCTGACGGCAGGCAACAGGGACAATTCGGCCATCGCCACGGACGCGTCGTAGTGTTCCTCTTCATAGCCGAAGCTGCCGGCCATGCCGCAGCAGGATGATTCCACTACCGACAATTCCATTTGCGGTATCCATTTCAGCACCGTCTGCACCGGCGTAAAGGCATCAAAGGCTTTCTGATGGCAATGCCCATGCACCAATACCTTGCTGCTATCAAGCGCCTGCAGGTTCAGTTGCAAGCGACCGGCCTGCTTTTCCCGGACCAGGAATTCTTCAAACAGGAAAGCCGATCTGGACAATTTTTCTGCTTCCTGGCCATAACCGTAATTCAGGAACTCGTCGCGCAATGTCAGCAGGCAAGAGGGTTCCAGGCCGACCACGGCAACACCGCGATTCACAAATGGTAGCAAGGCATCCAGTGCGCGCCGTGCTTCCGCCTTGGCCTGGTCCACCAGACCGGCAGACAGATAGGTTCGTCCACAACAGAGCGGGCGCTGCCCCGGCACTGCGCTGAAATGCACGCGGTAGCCGGCCGCTTCCAGCACCTGCTGCGCTGCCCTGGCATTTTCCGGCTCCATATAGTT
Organism: Parundibacterium terreum; assembly: GCF_014636315.1. Lineage (GTDB taxonomy): Bacteria > Pseudomonadota > Gammaproteobacteria > Burkholderiales > Burkholderiaceae_D > Undibacterium > Undibacterium terreum. The sequence goes on from NZ_BMED01000001.1 coordinate 1,644,042, forward strand.
ATTAAAGGTATCCACAAACAGCAAGACCTCCTTGCCATTGCTACCAGTAGCTAGCCCAGCTTGTGCATTGGACAGGAAAGAAGTCTTGAAGCGCGGCGCTGAGCGTTGCGCAGCCAGGCCCAGGCCCTGCTTGACCCAAGCTGAAACGACCGGAATTTTTTCGGCTAGCGCAATCAATCCGCCAAAACGGCTCGCATAAGGAGCATAAGACGGCATATAGGCAACCAGCTTGTCGCGCAGGCGCAGACCATGTTTTTGCGTCCACGCAGCCTTGGTTTCTATCTTGATCTTTGCCATGTCCACGCCGGTAGGACAATCACGCTTACAGCCTTTGCAGGATACGCACAGATCCAGTGTTTCCCTGACTTCCGGACTGGCCAGTCCTTCCTGCCCCAACTGGCCGGATATGGCCAGCCGCAAGGTATTGGCGCGGCCGCGGGTAACGTGCTTCTCATCCTTGGTGATGCGGTAGCTGGGGCACATGGTGCCCGCGTCAAATTTACGGCAATGACCGTTGTTGTTACACATCTCCACCAGCTTGGCCAGGCCGCCGGTGTGGTCCGGGCCGCTACCGGGTGCAGTTTCCACGCCGCTAAGCGGATCGCGCAACACATTCCAGGGCGACCAGTCCAACTGTGTTTCGTGCGCCAGTTCCTGATAACCGGGAGCAAAACGGAAATTGCCGGTGTCGTCCATTTTCGGCGGATTGACGATGCGGTCAGGGCTGAAGCGATTTTCAGGATCGAACAACTGCTTGATCTGCTGGAATGCGTGATTGATTTTGGGACCGTATTGCCATGCCACCCATTCGCCGCGGCACAAGCCGTCGCCGTGCTCGCCGGAATACGCGCCCTTGTACTTGCGCACCAGCGCGGAGGCCGCTTCGGCAATCTCGCGCATATCCTTGGCGCCACCACGGCGCATATCCAGTATCGGCCGCACATGCAGCGTACCCACGCTGGCATGCGCATACCAGGTACCCTCGGTGCCGTATTGGTGGAAGACTTCGGTCAACTGGCTGGTGTATTCAGCCAGATGCTCCAGCGGCACCGCGCAGTCTTCGATGAAGGACACAGGCTTGCCATCGCCCTTCATGCTCATCATGATATTCAGCCCGGCCTTGCGTACCTCCCACAGGGCTTTCTGTTCATTGGCGCCCGGCATTTCAACGACTGAACCGGGCAAACCAAGATCGGCCATCAGCTCCACCAGTTGCGCCAGCTTTTGCAATTGTTCCGCCTGGGTCTGGCCGGCAAACTCCACCAGCAGGACAGCCTGCGGCTCTCCTGTCAGCGCCTTCTCTATCACCGGCTTGAAGGCCGGATTGCTAATCGCCAGATCAATCATCGTGCGGTCTACCAGCTCCACCGCGGTGGGTCCCAGCTTGACGATATGCTGGGTCATGTCCATCGCCTGGTAGAAACTGTTGAAGTTCACCACGCCAAGCACCTTATGCTGCGGCAACGGTGCCAGCTTCAAGGTCAGTTGGCGGGAATAGGCCAGCGTTCCTTCAGACCCGACCAGGATATGCGACAGGTTGGCGATACCGTCATCGGTATATGCCTTGGGATTCTGGCAATCGAAAATGTCGATGTTGTAACCGGCCACACGGCGCAGCACGCGCGGCATCTGCTCCCTGATTTCATCCTTCTCGCGCAAGGCGATCTGCTGCAGTCCCGCCAGGATTGCATCCAGCCTCGGGCTGGATTTCATCTTGCCGACAGCACCAAACTGCGCCTGGCTGCCGTCCGCCAGCACGGCATCTATGGACAGCACGTTGTGCACCATGTTGCCGTATTCTATGGAACGCGAGCCGCAGGAATTATTGCCTGCCATGCCGCCTATCGTACATTGCGCAGCAGTGGACACATCCACCGGGAACCATAGTCCATGCGGCTTTAGCCATGCATTCAAATGATCCAGCACGATGCCCGGCTCGACAGTCACCGTCATCGCCTTGGGGTCAAACTCCAGTACATTGTTGAGCCATTTGCTATTGTCTATCACCAGCGCTTCGCCTATGGTCTGGCCGCACTGACTAGTGCCTGCGCCCCGCGCCAGCACTGGCGCATGAAATTGGCGCGCAATATCCAGCGCCAGCAGCAAATCATCCTGGCTGCGCGGCACCACGACACCCAGCGGCATGATCTGGTAAATGGAGGCATCCGTTGAATAGCGCCCGCGGTCGGCCGCACTGAACAGCACGTCGCCCTGCAGCTCTTTCTGCAACTGGCGCAGCATGGGCGATGCCCCCAAACTACGGCCTGGGGGAACCAGATGGATGGGTTTTACTAGCATGTCAAATATCCTGTAATTGGGCTAAGCGCTGTGCCGGTCAAGCCGGCGCGCCACTTACACCACTTATGCCACTCACGCCAGCGTGAACTGTATCGGAGGAAGTCCCTTGATCTCGCCGCTGACTGTGCCCGCAGCAGTTGGAAAATGGATACCGGTGTACGAACCGGTAGTAACGATATCTTCCGCTGCCAGCGTCAGCCCCTGGGCAGCGCAATGCCTGACCAGCCATGGCAACAGGCGGCGCGGATCCCCGGCCGGATTATTTCCATTGCCGTTGAATATCTCTACATCGCCGGCACTGCTCATCCGCAGATGGGCTGTCGGTTGCTGGAAATTAAAGTTATCTTGATAGGCTACCGCTTCACCGACGATCAATGCGCCATGGTTTTGCAGATCCGCCAATTGCAATAACTTGTCTACTTCCGGCCAGCCTGTCAGCCTGCTGGAAACAATTTCTATGGATGCCTGCATGGTCGCTACGCTGCCCATGATGTCGGCATCAGTAAGACCTGCATCGGCGGATGTGAAGTCGCGTTTAAAAGTGAAAGCGATTTCCAGTTCCAGACCCAGCACGGGAAAGTGTGCCTTGCTCAGGGTCGCTCCAGAACGATGGATTCCGTCGCGGGGCAAAGGTGCCCCTTGTATAGGTCCGTCTGCCGACTTGGCGCCTATTTTCCAGCCGCCCGCACCTGTACTGACCCGGCCCAGAAAATCGCGTTGTACCGCATATGCCTGCTCCGCGTTCGCCAGTAGCAGCTCACCGGGAATGGCAACCATGCTGTGAGTCTGGTAGGCGCTGCTCAATGCCCCGGCTATGTCCGCAATACCGGAGTGTTCAGGCTGAATGGAATTTGAGGCTGACATCCTTGTCTCTCTTTTATCGATAGTCCTTATGCCATGAGCAAACGTTCGCGATACCACCTGAAACGCTTGCCCATGCCAGACCTGAATGAAGCTATCTACAGCTTGGTGATTACTAAAGTACTGCTAGGTGTTGGCAGGATATGCACTCTCGGTGCCATCCGCTTTGGCTGGCGCAGCCAACTGGAATTTGCTTTCCGGTTGCATGCGGAACGCCAGGAAGACGCCAAAACCCATCAATATCATGCTGCCGACAAAGGGGAGTTCCCAATTGCCGAACCTGTCTATCAGATAGCCGGACAATACCGGCGAGATGATCGCCGCCAGTGCCGAGCCGGTATTCATCATGCCGCTTGCCGTGCCTGAAAATTCCGGAGCGATGTCCATCGGGATTGCCCACATCGGTCCTATCGTCATTTCTGCAAAGAAGAAACCGGCGCTCAGGCTGAGTATCGATACCAGCAGGTTGTGCGTAAACAAGAGCGGCAGCAAAGACAGCAAGGTCAGAAACATGCAGATGGAGACCATGTAGCTGCGCGCCCACTTCAGATTACCGGTGCGTATCAGTATCTTGTCGCTGACAATACCGCCCAACGTATCGCCGACTACACCGGCAAAGAAAACGCTGGAGGCGAACAGTGCGGATTTCTTCAGGTCCAGATCATAGCTATGCAGGAAGTATTGCGGTATCCAGCTCAGGAACAGCCATAGTGTCCAGCCGTAGCAGAAGTACACCAGCGTGACGGGCGCCATGCGCTTGCCCAACGCACTCCAGGGTACCTGCACATTTTTCTTTCTTACCGCAGGCAGTTCGGCCAGTTCTTCCTTGGATACGCCGGGATGATCTGCCGGGTCTTCCGTGAAGACATACATCCATGCGACGACCCAGACTAGGCTCAGCGCGCCGCATACATAGAAGGACATGCGCCATCCATAGGCCGCCATGATAAAGACAACCGCTGCCGGCGCGACCGCATTGCCGATACGGGCAAAAGCGTGCGTGATGCCCTGCGCAAAACCGCGATTCTCTTTTTTAACCCAGCGCGACATCGCCGACGTGGCAGCAGGGAATGTGGCCCCCTCGCCCAGGCCGAGCAGCAGACGCGCCAGCAACAGCGAGACCAGGCCACCGGCAAAACCGGTCAATATGGTGGCGACTGCCCACAGTGCGCCGCAGACGATCAAAGTGCGCTTGGAGCCGAATTTATCGCTGACCCAGCCGCCTATGATCTGGAATACCAGGTAGGGGTAGGCAAACGCAGAAAAGACCAGGCCGATCTCGGTCTTGTTAAGATTAAAATCCTTGCCGAAACCTGCAGCGGCAGTGCTGACATTGACGCGGTCCAGATAGGTGATGAAATACATCAAACACAGCATGAACAGCACAATACTTGTTGCACGAAAACCTGATCGTTTCATTCTTTGTCTCCAATAATTTATTGCATAACAGCGTCAAGGCACGGCATATTCAAGCAGGTTCAAATGTCTGGCTGATGACCTCGTCTATGCAAGGTTCACCAGCCCACTCTCCCATCCTGCTACCCGGTTCTTATTGCTGCCTGGCTTTATGTGTCGTCAAGTACTGCATTGCTGCTGCGACGCCGCTACCGGCCAAAGGAACACCGGCAAGTTTCAGACCCATTTCACAACCGGCCAGCGTCGCCATCAAGGTCAGGTCATTCGCTTCGCCCAGATGGCCGATACGGAACATGCGGCCTTTCAGTTTGCCCAGGCCGGTGCCAAGCGACATGTCGTAGTTTTCATAGATGGTCTTGCGGATGGCATCGGCATCAAAACCTTCCGGTGTCATCACACCTGTCAACACCGGTGAATACACTTCAGGATCGGCGCACTGCACTTCCAGGCCCCAGGCTTTCACCGCTTCACGGCAGGCTGCTGCCAGACGCTTGTGGCGGGCGAATACATTGTCCAGTCCCTCGCCCAGTATCATGTCCAGCGCTTCCACCAGGCCATACAGCAGGTTGGTATTGGGGGTGTACGGCCAGTAGCCGGTCTTGTTCATTTCTATGATGTCGGTCCAGTCCCAGAATGCGCGCGGCAATTTGGCGGACTTGCTGGCCTCCAGTGCTTTTTTCGACACTGCATTGAAGCTGATGCCAGGAGGCAGCATCAGGCCTTTTTGCGAGCCGGACACGGTAACGTCCACGCCCCAGGCATCGTGCTGATAGTCGGCAGAGGCCAGGCCGGAGATGGTATCAACCAGCAGCAAGGCCGGATGGCCGGCAGCATCAATCGCCTTGCGGACTGCTGCAATATTGGAAGTCACGCCGGTGGAGGTTTCGTTATGCACCACGCAAACGGCCTTGATCACATGCCCTTTGTCTGCCCTCAGACGCTCTTCTATCAGGTCAGCCTGCACGCCACGGCGCCATCCCTCTATCCCTGGCAAGCCGAGGAACTCAGGTTTCAGGCCCAGGGCCTCCGCCATTTTTTTCCACAGCGTGGCGAAGTGGCCGGTTTCATACATCAGCACGGTGTCGCCTGGGCTCAATGTATTGCTCAACGCTGCTTCCCAGGCACCGGTGCCGGAGGCTGGGTAGATGATGACAGGCTGTTCCGTCTTGAAAATTTTCTTGATGCCTTCCAGCACCTGCAAACCCAAAGCGCCAAATTCAGGGCCTCGATGATCTATTGTCGGATAGCTCATCGCCCTCAGGATGCGGTCAGGTACAGGGCTAGGACCAGGGATTTGCAAAAAATGGCGGCCGGCTGGATGGAAGTTAAGCTTTAACACTGACATCTCCTTTTTAAATTGAATTTTGTATACAAAATACTTTAGCAGATGAGAATAGGAAGGTAAAGTGTTAATTTGAATGTATGCGAAGCCGCCAAAGTGGCATGTCAGGTGCGCAAAATCATCACAAGCGTGTTCGAGAATTGATGAATTTTCATAGGTAAAAGCTTATTTTAGTCGATAAATTTTAGTTTCCACAAAGAATTATTAACTAAATTTCACATACTATAAAAGCGCTGCTATTTCGGTTAAAACACTTATGCGTTAAAATCACTTCAGAAGAAATAATAGGAAATTGCATGCAAAATACAATCTTAGGAGCGGACGCAACGCCAGGCGCGCCGCTGAACATGCGCCTGGAGCGCCAGCGCCTGCACGATACCGTCGTGGACCATCTGCGCAACCAGATTGTTGAAGGCATCCTGGCCCCAGGCACCAAATTGAATGAACGCGAGCTGTGCGAAACCCTGGGTATCTCGCGCACGCCGCTGCGTGAAGCGATGAAGGTACTGGGTGCCGAGGGCCTGGTGGAAATACTGCCGAACCGCGGCGCTTCGGTATCCCGCATGACGGAAACCGAAATCTGGGAAACCTTCGAGCTGATGAGTGGATTGGAAGCCTTGTCTGGCGAGCTGGCCTGCGAACGCATCACGGCGGTGGAACTGGCCGAAATCAAGGCACTGCACTATGCGATGCTGTCTTGCAAGGCACAGAACGATTTGCCCGGCTACTACAGCCGCAACCAGGCCATCCATAACAAGATCAATGAAGCCGCTCGCAATTCAGTACTGCGGCAAACTTATATAGCGATGAACAGGCGCCTCCAGGCACTGCGTTTCAAATCCAATTTCAAGGCCGACAAGTGGGATAGCGCAGTGCATGACCATGAAGAAATGATCAAGGCACTGGATGCGCACGACGGCAAAAAGCTGGCGGCGGTATTGCGCCAGCATTTGCTGGATAAGCGCGATGCGGTACTCAGTGTAGCCAAGTCGGTGGAAAGCACCGCCGACGAAGCGTAGCCCCCCTACCCCTCTCATTGACCGCCATCAAGATGATGACGTAAATGCAAAATTTTGGCAAAATGCCGTCATCACAATAGAGCGATGGAGCATTGCATGGCCGATGTACAAAATGAGCAATTCGATGTCGAGGCTTACATACAGCAAAGCCTGAAGGGACTGGAATTGGCCACTGAGGCCCACAAGGCCACCTGGGGCCTGGGCCGCGAAGGACGCTGGAATGCAAACCAGGATACCGGAGAGCTCAGCCTTCACTTTGAAGACGGCACAGTCGCCACCGCCGACATGCAGATCATCGGTACCCGCAATACCGAAGACGGCACTTTCCTGTGGGGCTGGGAACATCCGTCCGTCGATCCCGAACTGCAAAGGAATGCTGCGCTGGTCCGGGAATTTGGACAAAAACACGGCATCAAGGAAATGACGACGCAAAAGATCTCTTGCACAGAAGAGCGGGCCTGGGAATTGACCGCATTGGCAATGCGCCTGGCCAGCGCGAACGGCGCTTTCCGCGCAGTTGCAGCCCACGGCACGCATGTGTTCATCAACTTTGGCGAAGTGCAACTGGAAAAAGACCCGCCGTTATTTTCAGCTTTTCGCTAGCATTCAGTGTTGGTAATAAAAATGCCGGGATAGACTGAGTCTCCCGGCATTTTTATTTTAAGCGCCCAGCCTTATCAGACCCGGCGCTTTTACTTTGCAGCCATCACTACTGCTTCAATTACTTGGCAGCCGCTGCAATAATCACCGCAGCAACATCAGCCGGCTTGGACAACATAGGTACGTGGCTGGTGTTCAATGTGGTGGTAGTCGCATTGATTTTCTTCGCCATTGCTGCTTCCAGGCCAGGAGCGATCATACGATCCTGCGCAGAAACGATGTAGAAAGAAGGCTTGGTCTTCCATGCCGCGACAGTCACTGCTTCACCGAAGGCTTTGCTGTTGATAGGGCCTTGGCTGACTGCCATCAGATTGGTTTGCGCTGCAGGCAAATCTTGCGCAAAGTCTTCCGCTACCGCTTGTGCAGGCAGGCTCAGGAAACCGGAAGCATCGGCTTTCAGTTTGGCGATGCCTGGAGGCGTAGGGAACTCTTTACCCAAGGCGCCAACAGCTTCACCTTCGGATGGCGCAAACGCTGCCACATAGACCAGTGCACTTACTTTCGCATCTGCGCCGGCTTGCGTAATTACTGTGCCGCCCCAGGAGTGGCCTACCAGGATTACCTTGCCGGTCTGTGCATCAATCGCGCGTTTCGTGGCAGCCACGTCATCTGCCAGCGAGGTCAGAGGATTTTGCACGGAAACCACTTTCAAGCCTTTAGCCTGCAGCAAGGGAACAATTTTGTCCCAGCTGGAGCCGTCTGCAAAAGCACCGTGCACCAGCACGACGGTTTTGTCTGCATTGTCTGCGGGTGCCGCAATCGCTGAACCGAATGCGCTCACAGCAGCCAGGGCCAACAGGGATTTTTTCAACAGGGAGGATGCTTGTTTCATACGATTTCCTTTATAGAATTAAGAGCTAAATTGTTCAAAAAATGTGGGTTGTCCGGTTCCGCATGCTGCTTCTTTAAGGTTTGAATCAGCGCGTAGACATAAATATAGCGCACTAATAGTTAGTACGCAACATGTATTTTAGTTTTTTTATTTCAGGCGATTTCGAGGGCGATACGTGGATAGGGCAATTGGCGCGCAGTGGCGGCGCCGCAGAATGGATGGCTACTTATCCAGCTCTTTTTGCAGGGAGGCCAGCCCCCTCATCAGGCTAAGGAAGCCTTTTTCATCGATATTGCATGCCGACTGTATGGCCTGGCTTACCTCGTAGGCTTGCTTGCGCAGCGTCTCCCCTGCAGGAGTGAGTGTCAGGATCAGGCTGCGCTCATCCTGAGGATCGCGGCGGCGCAAGAGATATCCCTCTGCCTCCAGGCGCTTGACCAGAGGCGTGACGGAACCTGAATCCTGATGCAGCTTTTCCGCCAGATCCTTCAGCCCTATGCCCTGCTGCTCCCATAGCACAACCATGACCAGATATTGCGGATAGGTCAGCTTCAGCTTTTCCAGCAAGGGCTTATATAGCTGGGTCATTCTCAGCGACGTGGTATACAACTGAAAACACAGGTGCTGATCGATGCTGGGAGGGCTGTTCTTGGTCATAAGTGGTGCGGTGCAGGCAAAAGATAAACAATATACATAAATTACCATGCCACACTCAGATGTCAATCCATTCCTGTCCGAATCGGCTTTAGCATCGTGCGGCTTCGCCCTCGCACAATGTCGTAAAAGTCTAGTCCCAACGGCCTGGGCAATAGAAAACACACGGCTAAAATGCACGCATACTGAAGTAGCTGATTTTGGCTTTCATCTCGAGATTTCATTTATTTTTAAAAATAGCTTGCTATTAAATAGTGCACTAACTATAATTCACTCCATCGACACACGCAGTGCCGAGCAATAAAGGAAGTAGATGGATCTGGAAATAATATCCATCTGGCTTTGATAAATACATAGCTCACTATTTAATAGCTGGATATTTAATTTTATTTATTCATATCTGCATCATCATTCAAAGGAGATTTACCATGTCTATCGAAAAAGTACTGTACCGCGCAAATGCAAAAGCTTCCGGCGGCCGTGACGGACGCGCCGTTTCTTCTGACGGTGTGCTCGACGTCAAACTGTCTACCCCTAAAGAACTCGGCGGCGCCGGTGGTGCTGCCACCAATCCTGAACAACTGTTTGCCGCCGGCTACTCCGCATGCTTCCTCGGTGCGATGAAATTTGCCGCAGCCCGCGACAAGATTTCCATTCCGGCAGACGTCAGCGTTGACGGCAGTGTGGGCATAGGTGCCATCCCCACCGGCTTCGGCATAGAAGTGGAATTGAAAATCTCCCTGCCCGGCATGGAGCGCGCAGCCGCAGAAGCCCTGATCGCCAAGGCCCACATTGTTTGCCCTTACTCAAACGCGACCCGCGGCAATATCGACATTACCTTGACCTTGGTATAACACCAGCGCCATCCACACTATTGTTTTAGGAGAACTACCATGAACGCACAAAAACTGATCATCGCCGCCATACTCGCTACTACCGGTCTCGGCGTCGCCAATGCGGCAGAACCAGCCAAAACCCGAACCGAAGTCATCAATGAACTGAAGCAGGCTCGTGCCAGCGGAGAACTTGGCCAGCATCTGGACTTTGTCTTCTTTGACCAGCAGACGGCAGGCAGCAAAACCAGGGCAGAAGTTGCCGCGGAATTGAAACAGGCCAAACAGCAAGGCTTGCTGGCCGTGGGCGATGCGAGCTACCCTGCACTCCCGGTAGCAACAAGCAGCCGCGTACGCAGCGAGGTGAAAGCAGAAGCCGTGGCCGCCAGAAAATCAAGCGGCAGCGATCGCGACTATAACTACGGCGGCTAAGGCTGGACCGTACCGGATAAATATCGTCTTTCGATGACATTCCCTAGCGGAGAGCCGGCGTGCTGCACGCCGGCTCCCTTTATTTTTTTCGCTATGTTTTTCTCTACGTTACACCTGCCAGCTGGTTTCCCTGAACCGCTGCAGCATCCAGCGAGCTGCCGGACCCGGCGGAATGTCTGTCCGGGATAGCGTCTGGAAGCGGTACGTCGCATGCCTCCATTCGCTGGATTGCAATACGCTCAACCGGCCAGATGCGATGTCATCGCTTATCATGGTTTCCGGCATACTGCCCCAGCCCAGCCCGGCCAGCAGCAGCGCATACTTCGCATTTAAATCAGTCAGCCTCAGGGTGCGGACAGCGATTACGCCAAAATCCTGCCCCTCGGTCAGCCTTGACCTGTCCGTCAGCACCAGTTGCTGGTAGTTGCGCGCCATCGCCTGCGTGACCTCGCCCTGATGCTGGCTGAGCGGATGCGTAGGCGCGGCAACCGGTATCAGCCGGACTCCGGCGAAGCTATAGCGCTCCAGTTGCGCGGTCTTGATTTCTATCGCCCCACTGACGCCTATGGTGGCGCTACCGTCCAGCACATGCTGCGCCACCGCGCCCAGCGCCTCCACATGCAGGCGCAGGCCGACTGTGGGGAAAGTCTTCTGGAAATCCTGCATCACCTCCACCAGCCAGGCAGTGGGAAACATCACGTCCACCACCAGTACCACCTCGGCCTCCAGCCCGGTCAGCAAACCCCTGGCCTTGGCCAGCAAATCTTCCACCCCCATGGATACCTTGCGCAGCTCTGCCAGCACCGCGCGGCCGGCATCGGTCAGTTGCGGTTTGCGGGTGGTATTACGGTCAAATAGTTCCAGCTCCAGTTGCGATTCCAGGTTGGCAATCGCGTAACTAATGACCGAAGTGGCGCGGCTCAGCCTCCTGGCGGCACCGACAAAGCTGCCCTCCTCCACTACCGCCAAAAAAACCTGGATCTGGTCCAGCGTAGGGGGTCTTGGTGTCTTTGGCAGGGGCATCGGCATCACCTTATCAAGTATTTAGAACAAATTGTTCTAAATTATCCCACTTTTCCGAACAAAGGATGTGTCCTAGAATCGCTTCAACGCTGAACGAGGTTTAGCGCGAAAAATCGGCAGTACTTATCAATCATCTAAGGAAATCATCATGCAAGACTTGAATAAAAATGCGTATCGCGTTGGTCGTGCCTTGATCGGCGCGCTGTTCCTGATCTCGGGTTTGGGAAAAATTGCCGGATTTGCCGGTGTCGCCGGCTGGATGGCCAGTGCCGGACTGCCATTCGCCAGCCTGTTGCTGGCTGCAACGATCACCATCGAAGTCGGCGGTGGATTGTTATTGATACTGGGTTTCCAGGCACGCTGGGCAGCATTGTTGATCGCGCTATTCCTGATACCTGTCACGGCGACCTTCCATGCATTCTGGAGCGCTGACACGGCAAGCTTCCAGAACCAGTTCACGCAATTCCTGAAAAACCTGGCGATCTTCGGCGGCCTGGTCCTGGTCTACCTGAACGAAAAACAAGCCGTCAAAACAGCATAGTTGACAGCTGATCTAGCAACGAACTTTGGCATTACACATTTAATCATTCCATTTTTGAAAGACATATCATGAGCAAGCTCTTACATATCAACACCAGCGTACGCAGCAACGGTTCCATCTCCCGTCAGATGACCACGGAGTTCCTAAATAAATGGCAAGCCAGCCATGCAGGCGACACAGCGACTACATTGGACCTGGCAGCCACTCCAGTGCCACATCTGACCGAGCAAATGATGGGTGCATTCTTCACTCCTGCTGACCAGCGTTCTGCGGAACAGGCACAGACTATCGCCTTGTCCGACCGCCTGGTTGCGCAGGTCAAGGAAGCTGACATCATTGTGATTGGCTCCCCTATGTATAACTTCGGCATCAGCTCCACGCTGAAGGCCTGGGTTGATCACGTAGCACGTGCCGGTGTCACCTTCCAGTACACAGCCAACGGCCCCGTCGGCATGTTGCAAGGGAAAAAAGTTTATGTATTTACTTCCCGTGGCGGTGTGTATTCAGAAGGCCCTGCTGCAGCAATGGATTTCCAGGAAAGCTATCTGCGCGCAGTATTGGGCTTCATCGGCATCACCGACGTCACTTTTATCCACAGCGAAGGCGTAGCAATGGGTGAAGAAGCAGTTGCCAAAGCAATTGCCGGCTCTCGCCAGGCTATCGGCGAACTGGTCACAGCTTAGTATAAAAGTACAGCCATCATAAAGCGGCCCTCGCACCTGCAAGGTAAGAGGGCCGTTTTAACGTCAAAAGCTAGGAAGAATGTCTGCCACCAATTTTCGAAATATTTGATGGTAGAGCGGTAAATTTCTCACTTTGAATTTGCAGCGCCGGCGCGCATACTCTCGCCCGCAATCTGCATTTCATTGACGGCCTGTCCAGTCCATCGCCGGCCATGCCGAGCAGATTCTCCCTGAAGATGGTCTTACAAAGCCTGCTGCCACGTGAAGCGTGATGTGCAGGCTTTTTTTTCGGCTGCTTAATTTAAGCTGATTAGGCCGCTGCCGGCAAACCCTTGTTGCCCTGCTGCCCCTTGATCTGCAAAACCATTACCGCACAAGCGATGCAGACCGCGCCCATCAGCATCGACGATGCGGTATAGGTCCCCAGGCTGGAACGCAGGCTGCCGGAAAGGAAATTGGCGAACGCTGCACCCAATTGATGGCCGGCAGCGATCCAGCCGAAAACGATAGGCGCTGCCAGGCGGCCGAACACGTCATTGGCAAGGCGCACGGTAGGAGGTACCGTGGCGATCCAGTCAAGGCCGTAAAAGATCGCAAAGATAGGCAAGCCGTAGTAACCGAGGCCGAATGCATGCGGCAGGAACAACAGGGCCAGTCCACGCAGGCCGTAGTACCAGAATAGCAGCACACGGGCATTGTAGCGGTCCGTCAGCCAGCCGGACATCGTGGTCCCGACCAGATCCAGCATGCCCATCGCAGCCAGTATGCTGGCGCCACCGACTGCGGTAATGCCGTAGTCGCCGCACATCGCAATAAATTGAGTGCCGATGTAACCGTTGGTGCTCATGCCGCACACAAAGAAACTGATAAACAGCAGCCAAAAATCACGCATCTTCAGCGAGCTGCGCAAGGCATCGATCGCGATCATGAAAGGATTTTTCTTGCTTGATTCCGCAGCCAGCGTGGCCGCGTCGGTTTCCTCGACCTGGCCATACATTTTCAGACCCAGGTCCCTTGGCCGCTCCGGCAGGAAGATCGCGATCAGCGGAATCGCCAGTGCTGCGACTGTCGCCACCAAAAATGCGACTGAGCGCCAGCCATAATTGCCAACCATCGATGCCATCAGCGGCAGGAATACCATTTGCCCGGTGGCAGAACTCGCGGTCAGCAGGCCCATCGCCAGGCCGCGGCGCGTTTCAAACCAGCGGCCGACTATCGTTGCAGCCAGCGTGGTTGCCGCCACACCGCTGCCCGCGCCTACCAGCAGGCCCCAGGTCAGCACCATATGCCAAGGCAGATGCATGAAGGTACTCAATGCGGTACCCGCGGACAGCAGGGCCAGGCCACCCAGGACGATGGGGCGCACGCCAAAGCGCTGCATCGCTGCGGCTGAGAACGGACCTATCAGCCCATACAGCGCGATATTGACCGAAATCGCAAACGAAATAGTAGAGCGATTCCAGCCGAATTCCTGTTCCAGCGGAACGATCATTACAGCCGGCGTAGCCCGGATGCCGGCAGCAGCCAGCAAGACCAGGAAGATGAGACCTAGTACCAGCCACGCATAGTTGAAGCGGTGCGAAGTACTGGCAGAAATGGATTTTGCGATAGTGGTCATGATAAAAGGCCAATCGTAATAAATAACTTACCTGAAGAGACAGGATGTATGGGACAAGCCCTGCCCGGTTGAGAATAGCAAACGCCCCAGAGCCATGGCGTCAGCGCTTTGCGCCGCAACAGGTAGACTCTACGCAAGATTTTTTTCTTTGCGGTGAGAGCATCACCTCAAAATAAATGATGATCGTCATTTTATTTGAATAAATGACGATTGTCATGTATTATTTTTCCATTCCTTTACCAGAGGCAAAGAGGTTCACCATGCCTAGAGTATCCAAAGAGCAAGCAGCGCTGAATCGCCAGCATATTGTTGAAGTGGCGGCAAGACTATATAAGGAGCATGGCCTGAACGGCATAGGCGTGGCAGACTTGATGGCGGAGGCTGGCGTTACGCACGGCGGCTTCTATGGACACTTTGCCTCCAAGGACGCACTGGCGGCAGAGGCTTGCGGCCTGTCCTTCGATAAATCATCTTCCAGTTGGGAAGCGACGATCCAGCGCAACGGTGGGGACAGAAGCGCTGCCTTGCATGAAATCGCCCATCGTTATTTGCACAAGAAAGAAGATTGCAGCTTGAGCGACATCTGCGTGATGCCGACCATGGCGGCCGACGCCATGCGCCAGGACCAGCAAGGACCTTTGCGCCAGGCATTCACCACCGGCACCCGGCGCCTAGGCGAACTATTGATTGCACTGATGCCGGCCAGTTTCAACAAGAAAAAGCGGCGCGAGCGCGGCCTCGCTGCGCTGTCCCTGCTGGTGGGCGCAATGGCGCTTGCGCGTGCAAGCGCCGACACCGAACTGGCAGACGAGATACTGGCCGCAAGCGACAAGGCCCTGGCCGAACTGGCCGCCGAATAGCGAAAACGGAACGCCGGTATAATCACTGATCGGCCGCAATTTGCGGCCAACGATCTTGCCATCGGCCTTTGAAAGGCTGCTGCAACCTATACCGGAAAGAATAAATGATTACCCTGCACACCTGGACTACGCCAAACGGCCGCAAAATCTCCATCATGCTCGAAGAACTGGGCCTGCCGTATGAGATCAAGACCGTCAATATCGGCAAGAATGAACAGTTTTCACCTGAATTTCTGAGCATTTCGCCCAATAACAAAATCCCTGCAATTGTCGATGACGAAGCCCAAGGCGGACCATTGTCTATCTTTGAAAGTGGCGCGATCCTGACTTACCTGGCAGAGAAGAGCGGACGCTTCCTGGCCGCTTCCGGCCCGGAACGCTACCAGGCGCTGGAGTGGCTGCACTGGCAAATTGGCGGTTACGGCCCCATGCTGGGACAACTGGGCTTTTTCGGCGTACGCAGCAGCGAAAAAGCACCTCTTGCCATACAGCGCTTTACCGAAGAAAGCGAACGCCTGCTCGGCGTAATGGAAAAACGGCTGGCGGTGAGCCGCTACCTTGCCGGCGATAATTACTCTATCGCCGATATGGCGACCTACCCGTGGACTATTGCAGCGTCCACCTTCCTGAAAGATATCTTGGGCGAGAGCCTGGCAAGCAAGCCAGGCATACAGCGCTGGCTCAAGGAAATAGGTGAGCGGCCTGCCGTACAGCGCGGAATGCAAATTCCAAAGCTGGCTTAAAAAAAAAGGCCTGGCCTGTCACGGCCAGGCCTTTCAGATCAGATCTGATCTGATTTGGCTAAATTAAAACTCTGTTAAAACTCTTCCCAATCCGCATTACTTTGCTTTGAAGCCGCAGCCCTGGTCGCTGCGATAGCCTTTGGCTTGGCCGGTGTTGCCGCCCTGGCCTGGCTTGCTACCGCCACAGGCCTTACAGCGCGCGCCGGTGTTTTTGCCTGCGTTTGCGCCAGATCCAATTTGAACACGCTGACCACCTGCGCCAGATTGGCCGCCTGATCCTGCATAGACTGAGCTGCAGCCGCAGCTTGTT
Organism: Parundibacterium terreum; assembly: GCF_014636315.1. Classification (GTDB taxonomy): domain Bacteria; phylum Pseudomonadota; class Gammaproteobacteria; order Burkholderiales; family Burkholderiaceae_D; genus Undibacterium; species Undibacterium terreum. The sequence continues at coordinate 1,660,167 of NZ_BMED01000001.1, forward strand.
CCACCAACGCAGCATTTTGCTGCGTCGCTTCATCCATCTGGACTATCGCACGATTCACTTCTTCGATGCCGGTGCTTTGCTCCTGGCTGGCAGCACTGATCTCGGCCACGATATCGGTGACACGCTTGACGCTGGCAACGACTTCAGCCATGGTCACACCAGCCTGCTCTACCAGCTTGGTGCCTGCGTCCACTTGATGAACCGAGTCATCGATCAAATGCTTGATCTCTTTGGCCGCGCCAGCGCTGCGCTGCGCTAGGTTGCGTACCTCGGTGGCCACGACCGCAAAGCCACGCCCCTGCTCGCCGGCACGCGCTGCTTCTACCGCTGCATTTAAAGCCAGGATATTGGTCTGAAAGGCGATGCCGTCGATCACGCTGATGATGTCGACGATTTTCTTGGAAGAGGCATTGATGGAACCCATGGTCGTCACCACCTCGTTGACGATATTTCCACCGTCAACGGCGATGCTGGATGCTGATACTGCCAACTGATTAGCCTGGCGTGCGTTGTCGGCATTTTGCTTGACTGTGGAAGTCAGCTCTTCCATCGCAGACGCGGTTTCTTCCAGTGATCCGGCCTGCTGTTCAGTGCGGGCAGACAAATCGAGATTACCGGTTGAAATCTCTGCGGAAGCATTGGCAATGGCATCGGTGCCGGTTCTTACTTCAGTGACGATCTTCAGCAGGCTGTCGTTCATGGTTTTCAGCGCCAGCAGCAATTGTCCCGTTTCATCCTGGGAACGCACTTTCAGCACCGTGGTCAAGTCGCCGGAGGCGACTGCTTCTGCCGCATTCACCGCACGGCCCAGCGGCTTGGTGATGCCAGCCGCCAGCCTCCATGAAAAAATCGCTCCGACAGCAATCGCTGCCAGCCCCAGCGCAATGATCAGGATGCGGCCTGAGGAATAATTTTCATTGATGCCATTCGCGGTATTGTTGATGAGTTGCTTTTGATAATCAACCAGCTTGCTGACGCTCTCTGCATAGGCGTTCATCGCCGGCACCATCTTTGCGGCTGTTTCGCTTTTTACTGCAGCTTCGTCGCCGGCCTTCTTCATCTTGAAGATATTGTCGCGAATGGCGCTGTATATTTTTCTTTGTTCGCCGACGTCGGCAAACAAACGCTTGCCTTCATCGCTTTTTATCATTTCAGTCAGTTGCTTCTGGATTTCAGTAACGCGCTCTTTCTGGCCATCTATCTGTTTCTGGAAATATTCTTGATCCTCGACCTCAGCGCTTTTGACGACCGCCAACGTACGAACCCCGTTGGTTTCTATCGACTTCAGCCATTCCGACGCCAGCCTTTCCTTGACCAGGTCAGCCTTCACCATATTGTCGGTTGCCGTTCCTACCGCTTGCAGACGCCAGATACTGACAACGATCATCAGCGCCATCAGGGCCAGCACCGCAGTAAATCCCAGCCCGAGGCGGGTACCTATTTTCCAGTCAGAAATTCGCATCGCTTGCATCCTCTCGGTTTTATAATTTAACAACAATTATATGCGACCGCGATTTGACCTGCGCTAAATTTTCGTTGCATCTACGCACAATATTTGCAAATTTATTTCACCATAAAAAATGGCTGCTTGCGCAGCCATTCCATCTACTCCAAAACGATCAGCCTCAACCTCAGGCAAAGCTGAGTGCACCGGTCAGGTCGCCCGGCGGCAATGCCCCGTTCGCAGCAAAGGCATCATTGCGCAATTTCAGGCCCTCCAATAACGGCAAGCCATGCAAGCGCGTAATGAAGCGCAGGATGGATGTCGTGTCATAGAAGCTGTGATCGACATTTCCTTTTTTTGCATACGGAGACGCGATGATGGCGGGAATCCTGGAGCCAGGGCCCCAGCGATCGCCTTTGGGCGGAGCGACGTGATCCCACCAGCCGCCATTTTCATCGAAAGTGATAACGACCAGCATATCCTTCCACTGCGGGCTCTTCTTCAAATGTTCCAGCACGTTGGCAACGTGCTGATCACCCGACTCTACATCCGAATATCCGGCATGCATGTTCAGATTGCCCTGTGGCTTGTAAAAAGTCACCGCAGGCAATTTTCCGGCCACGACGTCCGCCAGGAATTTATTCGAGATAGGGCTATCGCCCAGGCCGCCGTCACGCAAATGCTCATTGCGCGCCGCCGTACCGGGAGCAAACTGCTTGAAGTAATTGAGCGGCTGGTGGTGGTACTGGAAGTTGGGCTTCTCGCCGCCACCCTTGTATTCCAGTGCAACCTGCCATGCACCACCGTACCAGGCCCAGCTCACGCCTTTTTTCGACAGCAGGTCGCCTATCGTATTATAGGTTTGCGGAGGCAGCGTACTCGGATCCTGCGGATCAGCCAATGTGCTGTCACCACCCGGTGCAGGCTTGATATAGCTTGGCTGGTAAGGCGGCGCCATGGTATTCACAGCATAACCGTCCGGCGTGATCGCGCCGTCGTTGACAAACTTCGGTTTTCCCTCCAGCGCCGATGCAGGACCATCCGCAGCCAGTGCCAGCCGACTGCCTGTCGGGCCGTCTTCCGTCACTGCGATTTTCTTTTTGGCCGGGCCGTTGGCAGCATCAAAGTGCTCAGGCGTGCGTCCGGATATCAGGAACTGGTGGTTCATGTAAGAGCCGCCAAACGCTGCCATGAAGAAGTTGTCGCACAATGTGTATTGCTGCGCAATCTTCCACAGGTCGAGGTTCTTGTGGGTCTCGCCGTAGTAACCCATCACCAGGCCACCCGAGTCCGCCCAGGCAACGAACTGGTCATTCTTGCCGCCGTTGATCTGCATCTGATTTTGATAAAACAGATGCCATAGGTCGCGAGTAATGACCGACTCCGGCAATGGCAGGCCTTCGGCATCCTTCAGTGCAAACGGCGCATTTGGCAAGCCGCTGATCTTGTCTTCTGCAATCATGTAATGCTTGCCGCCCAGATTCTGGCTGCGTGGAACCAGGCCACCCCACATTTTTGGCAAAGCAGGCAGCACTGAGCCATTCCTGTCTTTTTGCGTATAGGCAGCCGCGGGCACATCTGCCAGCGGCTGTTTCACACCGGGAAAATTGCCGAACAAATTGTTGAAACTACGGTTTTCCAGATAGATCACCACCACATTTTTGATGTGCGCCTTCAGCTTCGTATCCAGCGAACCGGCGACGATTTTGGCTTTGGGTACTGCCGCCTCGGCTATCAGTGGAACGCTGCCCGCAACGCCCGCAGCCGCCGCGGCCTGCAATATCCGCCTGCGGGATGGATCGGCAGGAAGATCGGATTGCTGCTGCTCGCTGTGTTGGCTGGATGTGGATTTATCTGACATTCTGGCTCCCGGAAAAATAATTGCTCTGGCATAAATTCATCCCGGTAATATAGCATTTCCGCGCAAGGGCATGTATAACAGGAGCATGACCAAAAGCAGCATATGTACGGTCAGCGCACCCAAATAATCCGGCCATAAGCATCCGGCTTTCCTGGCAAGTACCAGCCCGACCTGAAAAAAAAAGCCCGCATTGGCGGGCTCTTTGCTTTCAGGCTGAGTGCGTCGGGTAGCTTAAAATTCCTCCCATTCGCCCACTGCTTCTACCTGAATGTTTCTTGCCTGGCTGGCTGAAGCCGCGCGCGATGCTGGGCGTGCGGCATTGGCTGAAGGCAAGGCACGCGTTGCGCGGCTGGTAGGCTTTGCCTGTGCTTCAACCCGCCTGGCCTGTACCGGCACTGCCTGCAGATGGCTATATGCGGAATGGCTGGATTGCAGTTTAAATACACCGACCACCTGTGCCAGATTATTCGCCTGTCCCTGCATGCTTTCCGCTGCGGCCGCGACTTCTTCCACCAGTGCGGCATTCTGCTGCGTTACCGTATCCATTTCGGTGACTGCCTGATTGATCTGCTCGATACCGGCAGTCTGTTCCTGGCTGGCGGAGGTGATCTCGTTCATGATGTCGGTGACCCGCTTGACGCTGGCAACAATCTCATCCATGGTCTTGCCGGCTTGCGATACAAGCTTGCCGCCGAACTCGACTTTTTCCACCGAATCGCCGATCAGCGATTTGATCTCTTTTGCCGCGCTGGCGCTGCGTTGCGCCAGATTGCGCACCTCGGTCGCCACGACTGCAAAGCCGCGCCCCTGCTCACCGGCACGCGCTGCTTCTACCGCTGCGTTCAAGGCCAGGATATTGGTCTGGAAGGCAATGCCATCGATGACGCTGATGATATCGACAATCTTCTTCGACGACTGGTCGATGGAATCCATGGTATCCACTACCTGTGCTACCACTGCACCGCCGCGCTCTGCCACTTCGGAAGCAGACACGGCAAGCTGATTGGCCTGGCGTGCGTTGTCGGCATTTTGCCTGACTGTGGAAGTCAGTTCTTCCATCGATGATGCGGTTTCTTCCAGCGAGCTGGCCTGCTGTTCCGTGCGGGCAGACAGGTCCAGGTTACCAGCGACGATCTGGCCGGAAGCCGTCGCAATTGCACCTGTGCCGCTGGAAACCTGGCCGACGATATCTACCAGGCTTTGGTTCATGTCTTTCAAGGCTTGCGTCAATTGTCCGGTTTCATCTTTCGACTTCACTTCGATATGGCTGGTCAGGTCGCCGGAGGCAACTGTCTGTGCGATTTTCACGGCATCGCTCAAGGGCTTGGAGATGATCCGGGCTATCCAGAATGCCAGGGTCAGGCCCAGCGCAATAGACGCTACCAGCAGACCGACAATCCAGGTGCGGGCGCTGGCATACACGGCGTCTGCAATATCGCCGGAAGCATCAGACTGATCCATATTAATCTTGATCAGCTTTTCAATCTGCGCGCGCAGATCCGAATTCATTTTGGTGGAGTGGCCGCGGCTCAGCTCTTTCGCTTCATCCGGCTTGTCCGCGCGCGACAAGGCGACAATCTTGGCATGATCCGCCATGAACTGGTCATAGGTAGCGCTGAATTCCGCGTAAGTGTCCTTTTCTTCTTTGGTATCGATCAGCTTTTGATAGATGTCACGATTTTTCTGAAAGCTTTCCAGCGTGGTTGCCATTTTCTTTTCATAAGCGGTCCAGTCGGCATCAGTGGTTGAGATCAGATGCTGCAACTCTTGCGAGCGAAACAAGGCCAGATCGCTCTTCATACCCAATATGGAGCGCACGCTAGGCAGCCAGTTGGTGCGCATTTCTACGGCATTCTGGTTAACTTTTGACAACTCAACCATGGAAAAAACACTTAGCAAGGCAGTCAGCAGCAGCACAGCAACAAAGGAAATCAGCAACTTTGTTGCCATTTTTAAATCATAAAACCATTTCATCATCAGCTCTCGGAAGTCAGAAGGGGTAAAGATCTGTATTAAGCCATTGTTACGCCATTGATTTTTCGGCTTAATATATTGGATTTTATCATTATTTCCGCAAGGCAATCTGAGGCCGTCCAATTGCCGGATATTGCGAAGAATATGCGTCGGCCAAAAGAAAACAGGCTGGCATATTGCGGCCAGCCTGCTTCTCAAAAAAAACCCTTTTTAAATCTCCTTTTCAGGCAACCGTACCGCGGTAGGCATCCCTTAATTCGCGCTTCAGTACCTTGCCGATCGCACTGCGCGGTAAGACGTCTACCAATTCCATTGCGCTCAGGCGCTGCATTTTCCCCAGGCGCTCGTTGGCCCAGGCCAGCAAATCCTCAGCAACCGGTGTTGCGTCATTTTTGGCGACGACAAAGGCAACCGGCGTCTCGCCCCAGCGTTCGGACGGCACGCCGACCACTGCGGCATCAGCCACTTGCGGATGCTGGCGCAATACGGCCTCCAGATCGCTGGGATAAATATTGAAGCCGCCGGAAATAACCATATCCTTCTTGCGATCAAACAAAAGCAGGAAGCCATCGCTATCAAAACGCCCCAGATCGCCGGAGCGGATAAACCGACGCCCGGAAGGGTCATACCATTCCGCCTCTCTGGTTTTGGCAGGCTGGTTATGGTAACCCGTCATCATCGATGGCGAATAGCCGACGATCTCGCCCGGCTCTCCCGCTGCCACTTCCTTGCCCTGTTCATCGATCAGGCGTATCTCACCTCCGGGCAAGGCCACGCCTACCGTATGCAGCTTGTCCGGATGCTCATGCGCAACCAGGATGCAACTGACACCGCCCTCCGTCATGCCGTAGTACTCGATCAATCCGCCCGGCCAGCGCTTTAAGATATCAGCCTTCAGGACGGCAGAAAAAGGAGCGCTGGTACAAAACTTCATATGGAAGGAAGACAGGTCGTAACTGTCAAAATCGGCTACCGCCATCAGGCGCTGGTACTGCACCGGCACCAGCATGGTGTGCGTTGCCTGATATTTCTCAGCCAGCGCCAGATAAGCATTCGCTTCAAATTTAGCCATCAACAACACGGTGCCGCCCAGTGCCAGCGTCGCAAAAAAACTGACCAGCGTCGTATTTGAATACAGCGGCGTGGATAACAGCGTGACCGCGTTCAGCCCGTAACCATGTGCAGCTCCGCGCTGTACATGGCCCCAGCGCATGAAGTTGGGCTGCATGATGCCCTTGGGCGTGCCTGTCGTGCCGGAAGAGTAGATAGTGTTGAAGGCCCAGCCAGGCTGGATGTCTACCGGAGAAAATGCTGCAGACCCTTCAGCCAGCCAGGCATCCAGTTCACTGCTGTTACCGTCGGCTGCATCGATCCTGATGCCGGGAATGTTTATCTGGCTGCCGACCGGCGCCAGCAATTCGGCCACAGTCTGGTCCAGGAAAAGTTTTTTGGCGCCGGCATCGGTCATCATCGCGACCAGGCTTTCGGCACTGGAAGAAGGCGCCAGCGGGGCCACCGTCACGCCTGCGCGCAAGCTGCCAAGAAACACAACGGCATACTCTATAGACGTGTACGCGCATATGGCGATTGCTTCAGTCGCCTTGACGCCATCGCGCTGCAAGGCTGCTGCCACCTGATCCATGCGCTGATCCAGCGCGCGATAGCTCAGGCTAATACCATCCTGGATGAAGGCCGGGTGCTCAGGCCTGAAGCGGGCGTGCGCGCGTATCAGCTCCGGGATAGTGCCAAAATCCTTGGCCAGCATTTCTTCTATGGCCAGTTCATGTTGATTCATCTGTCTCGTCTCCTATTTTTTCAAATAGCTTAACAGACAATATTGAATCACGTAGCAGGTACGCTCCGGCTGCAGTACAAACCGAAGCGGAGCGATGGCGATGGGAAAGCTAGACTGCCTTAATGTCCATCAGCACCTTGCCCCCGCGTTCGACATGGGCCACTGCTTCCTTGATCGCCGACAAGGGATAGATACCGGACACTGGCGCATGCAGCTTGCCCGCACTGATCAGAGCAGCACCCTCTTCCAGCGCCGGCCGGATTTTTGACGCCATTTCCGGCGCGGACAGGAAGAAGCCGCGCAGGGTGATGCGCTTGAAGATCACATCGATAGATCGCAGCGCCAGCGGTGCGCGGCCCAGTGCCGCATAGCAAACGATAGTCCCACCCGCCGCCACTATCGACGCTAGCGTCGTCGTAGATGTGCCACCGACAGCATCAATGGCCAGGCGCGGCAGCGCGGTTCCAACTGCACTCTTGACCGCCTCTGCAGCTTCCGGTGCATCCAGCAATACCAGATCGCCGCCCGCCTCTTCCAGTTCAGCGATCAGTTCGGGGCGGCGGACCAGGTTAATCGTCTTCAGGCCACGCGCCTTGGCAAACGCGATGACCGCCCTGCCAACACCAGAGTTGGCGGCATTCTGCACTACCCAGTCGCCGGGTTTCAGGTCAACATATTCGCTCAGTATCAGCGCCGCCGTCGGTGGATTGATGCCCAGCATCGCCAACTGCTGCATGTCTGCATCTGGCGGTAATGGGAACAAATCTGCTGCGGGCACGACGACACGCTCAGTCCATGCAAGGCTATAGTAGGGAACCAGAACCTTGTCGCCTGGCTTGACGTTAACAACCCCTGTGCCGGTGGCCATGACAGTGCCCGCACCCTCATTGCCGATGACACTCGGCAGCTCTGGATGGAGGGGATACAGGCCCCGCGCAACCAGCAGGTCATTAAGGTTGACCGGCGAATATTCGACGGCAATCAATACCTCGCCGGCACCAGGAGCAGAAACTTCAGCGACTTCAGCAAATTGCAGTCCGTCGGCCGGATTGCCGTAGGCTATGAGTTGGGCAGCGCGCATAATGTCATCCTTTATTTGCAATTGTGAGAGTGGCGAGTTCGATGGCCGGCAAAACCCGGTGCGACGGCCCCAGTAATCAGCGCAACGAGTATTCATTGCGAATCTGACCTTATTAATTGCGATTGCAATCAATGTATGCCATAGTAGTGAACATCAATTTTTGAGTCAAGCGCCTTTTATCGCGCATGGAGACCTGCAATGAGGATTACCAAGGAAAAAGCGGCAGAAAATCGTCTGGCACTGGTTCAGGCAGCAGCAAGATTGTTTCGTGAGCGGGGCATAGATGGCGTCGGTGTTGCCGAAATCAGCAAGGCCGCCGGACTGACGCACGGGGCGCTGTATGCACACTTCCCCACTAAGGAGGCGCTGGCTGCGGAAGCACTGGCGTATGGCATAGGCCGCGGCAATGCGTTCATGAAGACCCTGGGAGAAAACGGCAATCCTGGTCTGGGCGACTACCTGGACTATTACATGTCGGCGCAGCAAAGGGACAATATAGCCGCCAGTTGCTCAATGGGCGCGTCCGCCAGCGAAATAGGAAGGCAGGACAGCAATACCAGCGCCAGCTTTATGGATGGCTATATAGAGCTGGTGGCCGCGGTGCAAGCCACACTGGGGGAATCCCATTCCACGGCTACTGCACGCCAGCGTGCGCTGGCGATAGTCACCGGGATGATAGGTTGTGTTGCCGTGGCGCGCGCAACGGCAAAGGCCGACCCTGAATTATCGGACGAGATACTGGCCGCCATGCGCAGTATATTGGGAGAAATGGGCGGTGAACGGCGGTGAGCGGTGGAAATAAAAAAACCGGCAGCGCAATATCTGCCGGCTACAAATGACAATAATGGACCGGAATAAATTTTGGCAATGGCGCGGCAATAAGTGCAGCTTATTTGGATTGTCTACCCTGCCTGCACACCGATTTTTTCCTGTGCCGTTTCCAGCATGAAGCGCACCAGCGCCAGCAAAGGAAACACCGCTCCCGCGATCGCGATCCAGAACCAGCCGCCCTTGTCATACAGGATACTTGCCAGCGCCGAACCTATCGCGCCGCCTACAAAGATGCTGGTCATATACAAACCGTTCAGCCGGCTGCGGCTAGCCGCATCCAGTGCGTAAATCGTGCGTTGGCCCATCACCAGATTCATCTGCACGCAAAAGTCCAGCACCACGCCGGTGACAGCCAGGCCGACAATGCCGAAGGCCGGATGGATCAGCGCAGGCGCAAAACTGAGTGCGCCAAACAACAGTGCGAAACGGGTCGCCACTTTGGTATGGCCGGCATCGGCAAGACGTCCGCTAAAAGGCGCAGCAATGGCGCCGGTGGCACCCACCAGCGCAAACAAGGCAATCTGCGATTGCGATAGGCCGTAGCGGCGCGCCAGTTCCAGCGGCACTGCAGTCCAGAACAGGCTGAAGGACGCAAACATGCAAGCCTGGTAAAACGCCCGTTGGCGCAATACCGGCATTTTCTTGAACAGGCTGCCCAGGGACGCAAGCAATTCTCCATAACTTGCAGTGTGCTGAGGCTGCCGCTTGGGCATTGTCGTTGCCAGCACGATAGCAATCATCGCCATCAGTGCGGCGGCTCCGCCAAACACGGCGCGCCAGCCGAAGTGGTCCGCCACAAAACTGGAGACCGGACGAGCCAGCAAAATACCCAGCAGCAGGCCGCCCATGATGCCGCCCACTACTCGCCCGCGCGACTCTTCTTGCGACAGATGGGCAGCCAGCGGTATCAGCATTTGCACCGACACCGAACTGAAGCCTATCAGCAGGGAAACGATCAGGAAGCTATTGGCATGGCCGGCAAATGCAGCGCCTATCAGGCTGACTACGGCAACCAGCACGGTCGTAACCATCAAGCGGCGATTTTCCAGCAAATCCCCCAATGGCACGAGGAAGAACAGGCCGAAGGCATAACCGATCTGGGTCAGCGACACAATCAGGCTGGCCGCATGCGCAGACAATCCTATGTCCGGCGCGATCAATTCTATGATGGGCTGTGCATAGTAGATGTTGGCGACGATGGCACCGCAACAGAATGCAAACAGCAACACCATGCCGCGCGTCATCTTGATGTCGGTGTGTTCTGCCTGCCCAGGGAGTGAACTCATGGTTTTCCTTGTTCCTGACCGGCAAACCCTCGCGCTGCAACGGGCTTCAAAATCAGGTTTTCTATATTGATACGCTGCCCTGCGGCATATTCCGACAGGGCAGCGTTTGCTTGCTGCAAAAACAAAGCTGAAGGCAGAGACTCTCTGCCCGGCTTTAGGCCGCTATTGCCTCTTCCATTGTTGGATAGTCGATATAGCCGACCTCAACAGGCGTACCCATAGGGTAGAAGGTTTGCGGATTTGGCTTGTTCAATTCCGCATTGGCAGCGAAACGGCGGGTCAGATCCGGATTGGCGATATACAGCACGCCGAAAGCCACCGCATCTGCATCACCGTTGTCCAGTGATGCCTGCGCGCTCGCCTTGGTACGGCCCTGGTTGGCGATGAAAACGCCGCCGAACAGGTCTTTCAGCGTGCGGCCCAGCTTATCGTCACCTTCCGATGCGCGGGCGCAGATAAAGGCGATCTTGCGCTGGCCCAGTTGCTGCGCGACATAGCTGAAGGTTTCCAGAGGATTGTGATCGCCCATCGTGTGCGCGTCCGTGCGCGGAGCCAGATGCATACCGACCCGGCCAGCGCCCCAGACCGAGATACAGGCATCGGTTACTTCCAGCATCAGGCGTGCACGGTTTTCCAGTGAACCTCCGTATTGGTCTGTCCTGTGGTTGGTGCTGGTTTGCAGGAACTGGTCCAGCAAGTAGCCATTGGCGCCGTGTACTTCCACGCCGTCAAAACCGGCTTTCTTCGCGTTTTCCGCACCCTTGCGATAGGCTTCGATGATCGCTGGAATCTCATCGGTTTCCAGTGCGCGTGGCCTAACGTAGTCGCGCTCAGGACGCAGCAGGCTGACGTGGCCCTTGGCCGCGATGGCACTAGGAGCAACCGGCAGTTCGCCATTCAGCAAGCTAGGATCCGAGATACGGCCAACGTGCCACAATTGCATAACGATCTTGCCGCCAGCCTTGTGTACCGCGCTGGTGACTTTTTTCCAGCCTTCTACCTGGGCATCGGACCAGATGCCTGGAGTGTCCGGGTAGCCAACGCCCATAGGCATTACGGAAGTCGCTTCGGTGATAATCAGGCCGGCGCTGGCACGCTGTGCATAATATTGCGCCATCAGGTCATTCGGCACACGGCCTTCGCTGGAACGGCAGCGAGTAAGCGGTGCCATGATGATACGGTTGGAAAGTTGCAATTCGCCGATGGTGATAGGGTCAAAAATGTCAGACATGTTCAAATTTCTCCGATTGAAAAGTTAAATACTGCTGGTGCCACTGTCAGACTGTTATTGCCGCACTTGCCAGGGCTGCCAGGACAACCCCTGCTCCGGCACCGCCGGAGGCCCAAGCGCTTGTTGTTACTGCTTGCAGCATTAAAGCTGCTTGTTCATCTCATCCAGAAAAGCCTGGATAGCCTCTTCATTGCGTTTAAAAAATGCCCACTGGCCCATGCGATGACTGGAAATCAGGCCCACTCTTTGCAGTACCGCCAGATGCGAAGAAATGGTGGATTGCGACAAGCCGGAACGCTGGTTGATCTTGCCGGCGCAAACCCCCAGCTCCAGCGCATGCTCCTGCTCTGGAAAATTGGTCACCGGGTCTTTCAGCCATACCAGGATTTCCCTGCGTACCGGGTTGGAGAGCGCTTTGATAATTTCGTCAATGTCCATGGATGTCTCGTGTGGATCTTTTATAAATCTATATATTTGAATATCTCGATATATAGAATTATAGTTCGGTTTTTCAAGATATGCTTGGAGCGCTTATTTTTGGGGGTTTTGCCGGCAATCGCTGATGCAGTCCTGCCACAGGGCCATCACATTAAGCACCGCATACCTTAGGGAAACAGTAAAATGAAGCAAGCTCACCCACCTCAACTCCCTGGAGAACGATGTCTATGGGCTATCCCCCGGTCACTTCCACACCATTTTTCCCCATTCGGCGTTGGCTGCGCCTGACTGCCGCGATCCTGTCCACAGTGTTGATCGTTTCTCTTACTGCCTGCGCCGGCCTGCCCCCTGCCGGTATCAATCCGGTCTCACTGGCTTACCCATCCCCCTATGAAACCAATCTGGGCAAGATTGCGCTCGCGTCCACGCCGGAAGGAAAAACGGAGCAATCCGGTTTCCGCCTGCTGCCTTTGGGAGCCTTCGCTTTTGATACCAGGATAGAGCTCATACGGCGCGCGCAACACACGATAGACCTGCAGTACTACGTGATAGGCAGCGATGAATCGGGCCGCACCGTTTTCAAGGAACTGGCAGCGGCAGCCGCGCGCGGCGTACGCGTGCGCATGCTGGTGGATGACTTGTTTACCGTCGGGCAGGATCAAAGCTTGCTGAACCTGTCGCAGCAAGCGAACGTGGAGGTGCGCCTGTTCAATCCCTTTCCTGCGGGACGCACCAGCTTATGGAGCAAGTTCCTGTTTTCGCTGAACGACTTCCACCGCGTCAATCACCGCATGCACAACAAGCTGTTCGTTGCCGACAATGCGATGGCGATTGTCGGCGGCAGGAATATCGGCGATGAATATTTCATGTTCGCGAAAGCGGCCAATTTCATCGACCTGGATACCTTCGTCATCGGCGATATTGTGCGGGACTTGTCCGAAGTGTTTGACCGTTACTGGAACAGCCTGTACGTCTATCCTGCAGACCAGATCATTAGCGCCTACAGGCGCGATGATGCACCGAACTTTCCGCACGCACCGGATTTCGGCATCTCCAGCACCCGTGCTCCACTGCCGCCTACGCTCCGTGACGACCTGGATTATCCGCCCCTCGCGGTAGAACTGGAGCGCGGCAAGCTGGATTTGCTGTGGGCGCCCGCGACGGTATTTGCGGATTCGCCGATGAAGGTTGCCGGCCTGACCGAAGGCAGCATGCACATGACCGTGCATAGCAGCATCACACAAATCATGCGCAGCGCGCAGCAGGAAGTGATAGTCATCTCACCCTACTTCATCCCGGGCAAGACCGGCATGGAGGGGATACGCGGGCTGAGCGAAAGAAAGGTCAGGATGGTGCTGGTCACCAATTCGTTGGCATCAACAGATTCGCCGCTGGTGCACATAGGTTATTCCCGCTACCGCAAGGAGATGATCAAGCTGGGCGTGGAAATTCATGAGATCAACCCCATGCGCAGCAAGGACGACAAGCGCTCGCTGGACTTCGGCAACTCACAAGCGATGCTGCATGCAAAAATCGCCGTCATCGACCGCAAGCAGGTATTCATAGGCTCGATGAACAGCGACCCGCGCTCCAGCCGCCAGAATACCGAGATGGGCGTGATTATTCAGGATAGCCGCATGGCGGGGCAGATCCTGGACCTGATGCACAAGGACGGCCCCAAGGCGACCTTCCTGCTGCGGCCATCAATCACAGCCGCAGGCATAGAATGGATAGGCAATGATTCGCTGGACCTGGATGAGAATAAGGAAGAGATACTGGATGACGAGCCTGGCGCAGGATTTTTCCTGAAACTCGCGCTGCGCCTGTTGGATCCATTTGCACCCGAAGAATTATTGTAGCGGCTATTGCAAGAGACAAGGGTAAAAGACAGGGTAAGTAAAAATGGGCCACGATTGCGGCCCATTTTCTTGCTCTGCTGCCGGCATCGATACGCTTGTTATCTATACCGGCCTGAAGCTTATTTCTTTTTGTTGGAAACAGGAATAGGGTCCAGATCGATATTCTTGTTCAATTCGCCTGCTTTGCCGGCTTCTTTGGTTTCAGCTTTTACTTCAGCGCGAGTCTTGCCAGTTGTTTTGTCGCCTTTGACAGGTACCGGATCCAGATCCAGGTTCTTGTTCAATTCGCCCTTGGTATTGGCTGCGCGTGTTTCTGCCTTCACTTCGGAGCGTGGTTTGCCGCTGCTCTTATTGGCTTTGACAGGAATTGGATCCAGATCCAGATTCTTGTTCAATTCACCTTTGCTATTCGCTGCGCGTGTTTCCGCTTTTACTTCTGCGCGGGTTTTGCCCATGGCAGGAGCAGATGCCGACGCTGAAGCGCTAGCCGACGATGTTTGAGCCTGCGCAGAAATTGCTGCCAGTGGAAGTGCCAGAACCAGTAATAATTTTTTCATCATAAGTCTCCCTTATTGTCTTCACATTGCCCAGCAGGATCAAAATCCATTGCCGAACAATACACCATTGATATTGCAATCGTTTTTTTCGACCGGCTACCAAACTCGCTCATTCAAATCCACCGGCCACCGGTCTGAACAAACTTACTTCAATAGATTCCCCGCCAAACTCTTGATGCTGGTAAGGGGATTTTTCTTATTTGGAGGCAGACTTATTGCTCTCCCCTGCGTCTGCCCGGGCTAAAAATTATTTCTGTGTCATTGAATTTACCTCAAGCTTACAAGAGAGGCAACAAATCAGCCGATTAGTTTGCTGCCCAATTGCATGAAAGAGACACATTGCCGTGTCGCCGGCTTGCTCTTTTACTATGCTCACAAGCAATCCAATTTCATCGGACTCATCCTACACCGTGCAAAGTTTTCGTCCGGCAGGCAACCAGAACCAAGTCACTTACAATTTGAAACAGGCACCAAAGAACGCTGACAAATACGAGCAGCACGAGAACCAACTGAACGAATTGCGAGGGCATGATGGAAACCGTTCGTAAACCTGGCGACAAATTTTCTGACAAACCGCTGTCGCGTGGCACTGAGGCACCATCCCAGCCAGCCGATGGACAGACAAGCTATATAGGCAATAACGATGGAAAGAGCCAGGCGTTGACACGCTCGCCTATGCGGATGGGCAGAAGCCATCCCGGCCGCAGCATCAGCGACAGTCGCGGATGAGAAATGGTGTTCGGGAGTACCTGTCTGGAATGCAGCAGGTTTTCTGCAAGGTAGCTTGAACGCAGTTAGCTTGAACGCAATTAAATAAACGCAGTTTCGCGGCTCTATTCTCAGCATCTTGCTGGATAGCAGAAGGCTAGACTGCTAAAAATGCCCGCAATCCGGCTTAAAGCCTGGTGTATATAGCCGGTCGCAGGAATTCCTGATTGAATACAGGCGGAGCAATACGATTTATCTCATATGAAAGGAGAGTAGCATGCAAAAACTTGCCGTAGCCGTGCTGTTTGGCGCACCCATACTCGCATTAACGATCATGTGCATGCTATCGCACGCGCAGTGAAGATACCTCTGCAAGTAACTGCTGTATCTGCTCTACGTCATAAGGTTTGGGCAGCACGTGGCTCTTAAATTTGAGATGCTGCACCATCTGGGCGCCGTAGCCTGACGCAAAAACAATGTGCACGCCTGGCTGCTTTTCAACTAATTGCTTTGCCAGCTCTATACCCGACATTCCGGGCAGGCTGACATCGGTAAGCAATACATCGAAAACATTCTGCTGCGTCAGCGCCAAAGCGTCCTCCGCATTGATCACTCCGGTTGGAGCATGTCCCAGCAATTCCAGCATGTCGCATAACATGTCTTTCAAATTGCCGTTGTCTTCGACAACGAGGATGCGCAATCCACTGTCGCCGACACTTAAATCGTTTTGATTAGCTTGCATAATGGCCGAGAGAGCTGAAGAGATTTATATTTTTAATTAGCGCAATGCTTTTCTGTACCAGGAAATTTCAAGCCAGGTGCAATAGCGGCGGCACCCATTCTAACTTGAATATGCTGCAAAGCCGGTGCCGACATTTTACATGCTGGCACCCGACTTATTGGTCTCCATCATATTTCCCTGCCCACAGATTTGCCAGCAGCACTCTGCCTGAAGCACTGTAGGATGTAGACTACAAATTGCACAAAAATGATGCGCCCCGATGCCAGGCATCGCCATAACAACATTACCGGAACGAAAGAAAAAATTTAATCTGAGGTAAAGCTTTAACTTGCAGTCTTAAGCCAATGATTTGAAATGGCCCATAAAAAATCAAGTAAAAACCTAGCTTTTTTTTCACATTTTTTTACACCACTGCATTCCACTTTTACGCTATCTTGATCCTGAAGGAGGAACCAAAATGCGTAAAATCCCTAGCAAATATCGCTGCTTTAAGTATTTTTTTCTCTCCATTATCGTGCTTGCAGTCGCCAACTTTTTACGGGTCTCCCAGGCGTCCGTCTGCAACTACACGGGCCTATGCCGGGAGGAGTTACCGCCGTGGCTGTGGACCTTGTCTCTGCTTATTGTCGTCTTCGGCATCCTGATGTTCCTGTATCAGGCCTACCGCGATTTGCACAAGCAGGATTATCTGTTCGAATCTGACTGGCGGTAAATTCAGTTCAGGCACCCGCTTCTACGTCCCCTGATCCATAGCGAGTGGGTAGCGTTTTGCGTTTACAGAAAACGCAGGCGCATACCCAAAAGCAGCAGTCCTAGCTACCGCTTCTCGACAGCATATCCGCGTCCAGCAAATCGTCATAATTGTGCTCGGCTATGTATTTGGCCGCATACGCGTGCGCTTCTTCCAATGCCTCTTTCTCCGTGCCGGAAACACCTGAGTCGTACACACGGTCCATTTCAGGCCGCCCTTCTATCTGATGCCTGACGTGGCCGAGGTAAGTGCCGTCGGCTTGGCGACTGGCATAGATACTGAAAATATTCGTGCGGTTTTGAGTGATGTCGATAGTCATAGTGCCTCCCAATAAAAAATATCCAGTTATGCTGTTTCGCCACGCTGGAACAGCCGCAGCATCTTGCTGCTGATTTTCTGCTTCAGCGTGAAATAATCTTGCCAGGGATCTTGCTGCAACTGCTGCAAGCGGCCAGGCAAATTTTTGATGGTAAATGTGTCGGAACGGACGCCTTCATCCAGCTCTTCCCAGAACAAAGGAGTAGATACCGGCGCATGTTCGCGGTTACGCGGAGAGTAGGCAGCAACCGCCGTTGCCCCTTGCCCATTACGCAGGTAATCCAGGAAAATTTTTCCATCGCGGCTAGACTTGCGGCTATTGGATGTGAACTGCGCGGGCAGGATGTCGGCAATATAATCTGCAATACTGTGCGACCATGCTTTCAGCTCATCCCATCCATAACCGGGGACAATGGGGACGACTACATGCAACCCCTTGCCGCCGGTAGTTTTTACGAAGCTTTGCAGGCCGACCTCGGTCAGCAGGCCCCGCATCAGTTGCGCGGCTTCTACGGTCCGCTGCCACTGCAGGCCGGGCGCTGGATCGAGATCAAAGGTGATGCGGTCCGGTTTCATCAAGGCCCGCTGATGCGAGCCCCAGGTATGCAGTTCCAAAGCGCCTATCTGCACCAGCGCAACGAGTGCCTCCAGGGTATTGGCCATCATGTAGACGGCAGTGCCCTCGCTCTCTGGTACCGCTATGCGGCCAATGCCGTCCGGTATAGTCTCTGCGGCATGCTTTTGGAAAAAACACTTGTTCTCGCCGCCTTGCGGACACCTGACTATGGTCAACGGGCGCTTCTTCAAATGCGGCAATATCCATTCTTGCACGGTCTCATAATAAAGCGCCAGGTCATGTTTGCTCAGCCCTGTGCCGGCAAATACCACCCGATCCGGGTGCGTAAGCCTGACGCCGGCCACCTCCTGTTCACCGCCTTCTTTGGAGGGATCTTCTTCCTCAACCTGGCCAAGCTTAGCAGGGTTCTCCCTGTGAATATCGCCGGGCTTCTTGTCGTCGCGCAAGGCGATGAAAGACGCATGCCGCAAGGTGCCTGACTCGGTCCATTGCGCAAATTCGATTTCGGCAACCAGCACAGGTTTTAGCCAATGCACGCCATGCGCAGCAACGCCGGATGGAGGTGATAAGAAGGCGCTATCCGCCTGCTCGATTGCCGAGAATTTTTTCATCAATTCTTTCAGCGTTCCACCGTCAAAACCGGTGCCAACCCGCCCGGCATAGACCAGTTCCCGCTTGTCGTTGTATGTGCCGACCAGCACAGCACCAAATGCCTCGCGGCTGCCGGCTGGGTCGGTGTAGCCGCCCAATACAAACTCTTGCCGGTTCTTGCACTTCAGCTTCAGCCAGTTCCGACTACGGCTTTGCCGATAGCCTGCATCGGCGCTCTTGATGATGATGCCCTCCATCTGATGCCTGCATGCCTGCTTTGCTACATCCGCAACTTTGGCGTCCATATGCTCGCTGTACAGCAAGCGGTCGCCCTGATAATTTCCAATTAACTGCTTCAATAAAAGCTTGCGGTCAATGAGAGCCATTTCACTGAGATCGTAGCCATCCAGATAAATCACGTCGAACAGATAATAAGCCAGATGAAACCCTTCCTGTCCGTCCTCTCCATCGGTCATATTTTGCAGGGCCTGAAAACTGATATTGCTATCGGCATCAATGGCGACCATTTCTCCGTCCAGCCAGGCCTGTCTGCACTTTAGCTGAGCCAGTGCATCGGCGACCGCTTGCCATTTTGAAGTCCAGTCCTTGCCCGAGCGGCTCAACAACTGTATCTTCTTGCCGTCTATACGGCTCAGCGCGCGATAGCCGTCAAACTTGATTTCCGATACCCATCCTTCGCTATCGGGTGCCGTATCGACCAGGGTCGCCAATTGCGGCATCACCGACGCCGGCATTTTTTTCTTCACCGCTCCATCCAGGTCAGGAATACCGTCCAGCGTGCGGCTATCCTCGCGCGCAGATTGCTGCCGCGCGGCCTGCTTGCGGGATTGCAGCTTATCAAGCACGCTCTCGGGCCTTAGAGTAGTGATATTGGCGTCATTGCCGGTTCTCGCAGAGTCGTCATCTTCCTTGATTAATAACCAGTTTTCCTTTTCTTGCTTCGCAGCCCCCATGCGCACCAATGCCCAGGTGCCTGATAATTTTTCTCCCTGTAGCTCAAACTTGAGACGTCCTTTCCTGTATCCATGCTCTGGATCCCCTATCGGCAACCAATAGCCTGCATCCCATAGCACGACTTCTCCTGCGCCGTACTGGCGAGCGGGGATAATGCCTTCAAAACTGCCATACGATAGCGGGTGATCTTCAACGTGAACAGCGAGGCGCTTCTCAGCCGGATTCAGGCTGGGGCCCTTCGGTATCGCCCAGCTCTTCAGCGTGCCTTCCAGCTCAAGCCGGAAGTCATAGTGCAATGCGCGCGCATGATGCCGCTGTATAAAGTAGCGCAAGGGACTGCGCAGAGCGGTGGGCCTGGGTCCCGGCTTGCCCCTTGGCTCAGGCGTAGCGCTGAAATCGCGCTTTTCCCAGTATTTTTCCAGGCTCATCGGGAATCCTCCTTGCATTGCGGACGAGAAAACTGTCAGGCGCGCGCCCGCTGCGGAGCGGGTGAGCGCTTGGCGGGAGTTTTCTTATCCGGCGTTTTCTTTGCAGCAGATGCTCTTTTTACTGCCGTAGTTTTTCTGTTTTTTGCTGAAGCGGGTGCCACTTTGCGCTTCGCTATCGGTTCAACAGAGGCCGTTCCTGCATTCGCACTGCTCCCTTTTCCCGGAGTTTTTTTGCCTAGACTCTGCTTCAGCAAAGCCATCAGGTCAATCACGTTACCCGCACTGGCTTTGGGTGTCTCAGGTTCCGGTTCGGTAATGGTCTTGGTTTGCCTGGCTTTTACCTTTTTCTTCACCAGCGCCAGCACATCCTCACGATAACTGTCGTGATACTGGGAGGGGTCCCATTGCTCCGTCATTCCTTCTACCAGCGACAATGCCATTTGCACTTCCTTGTCGCTGATGCCTGCACTTCTCAAAGCTTTCGCCGGCAGCTCAAGATCTTTCGAAGGGCGAATCTCATCGTTGTATCGCAAAGTATTCAGTACTATCGTGTCGCCAACGCAGAGCAATGCTGCCAAGTGCTGCTTGGTGCGTATCACCACCTGGGCAATGGCAACCTTATCTGCCCGGCGCAGCGTCTCGCGCAATAAGGCGTACACCTTGTCACCGCCGCGATCAGGGGCCAGATAATAGGGTTGTTCATAGTAGATCAGCGGAAGCTCGGCCGCATCGACAAAGGCAAGAATATCTATGGTTTGCGTTGCCTCTACATTCGCGCGCTTCAGATCCTCATCCGACAGCACGACATATTCGCTATCCTTGTATTCATATCCTTTGACAATGTCATCCCATTTCACTTCCTTGCCCGTACGCTTATTGTAGCGGCGAAAACCTATGGGAGAAAAATCACGCTTGTCCAGCATGGTCAAATCCAGCTCATGCTGTTTTACGGCGGAAAACAGTTCTACCGGTATGTGGACCAGGCCAAAGCTGATCGCACCTTTCCAGAGGGCTCGCTGCATGATTTTCCCCTTGCTTGGAATTTCGTCCGGCCGCTATTCGCCAACCGCCGTCTTCAGGTTCTGCGCCATCTGCAGATGATGTTCCAGCGCCGGCAAGTTTTGCTGCGCAAACGCCTTCACATCCGCATCCTTGGCACTAACCGCCGCCTTGCGGAACAGGGCTACCGCCTCCTTGTGCGCGGCGACACCTATTTCTGCCGCATATAGCTGATCAAATTTCGCGCCGTCCAGCACGTTCAGTTTCGCAATCAGGGCTTGCTGTTTCATACTGGGCTCATCAGGCACATTCAGCCCTTTGCCGGCAGCAAGTTTCTTCAACTCGTCTGCTACTTTGCCGTGGTCGGCCAGCATTTCTGCCGCGAATTTTTTCACGGCATCCGAATTGGCTTTTCCCGATGCAGTTTTACTTGCCACTATCTCGGCATTGCCAGCCTGCGCCGCAGTCATCAGGAATTGTTTATCGTTTGCACCCAGTTGCGCTTCCGCATCCTTTGCTGCTGCGTAAGAGCCCGATGCTGCCGCCAGGCCAGCTATCAAGGCAATGCCTGCCGCAACGATGAGCAACATGGATTTTCTGGAAGGTTTGTACATGAATCGGGAGTGGGAAAGTGCATGTAAGTTCATGAAATTCTCCTTGAATACACAGAGAACCATGGTAGCAATCTCGCTATGAAACGGCTGTAGGATGGCCGTAAGATGCGGATACCAGTTTGTGTAGGAAAAGGTGACGCACTGTGCCGTCGCAGTTTCATTTCCAACTCATTTTTCGTCTCTACGTGGTTACGAGAGCGCAGCTCCGTAACAGCATTGGTTCGAGGAAAATCCTCAAATAAATGACGATCATCATTTTGTGCAATAATCGTTTCCTGCTAAAAATTCGCTCGGCCAATAGGCCAAAACAAAGGGGACAAACATGCGCATACTCGTCGTCGGTGCTGGTGCTGTGGGAGGATACTTCGGAGGCAGGATGCTGGCTGCCGGCAGGGATATCACTTTTCTGGTGCGCCCCAAACGCGCCGAGTTGCTGGCACAAAACGGCCTTGTGATCAAAAGCCCGGTGGGTGATTTGTCATTGGCGGCGCCACCCACCGTGCTCAGCACCCAATTGAAACCGGATTACGATCTGATCATTGTCAGTTGCAAGGCTTACGACCTGGACGACGCCATCAATTCTTTCGCGCCGGCAGTCGGCGAGAAAACCATGATACTGCCGCTGTTGAACGGCATGCGCCATCTGGATGCACTGGAAGACCGCTTCGGCAAAGCCAATGTGCTGGGTGGCCAGTGTGCCGTATCGACAACCGTGAATGCACAAGGCGCCATCCTGCACCTGGCGCCCTCGCACTCGCTGACCTTTGGCGAGCGCGACGGCACGATGTCGGAACGCATCAAGCAAGTGCTGGCTGCCATGTCCGGCGCTGGGTTCGATCCAGTGGCCAGCGAAAACATTCTGCAATCAATGTGGGAAAAATGGGTACTGCTGGCCTCCCTGGCCGGTAGTACCAGCCTGATGCGCAGTGCCATTGGCGACATCATGGAAGCCCCCGGCGGCCAGCAATTTGTGCTGGACGTGCTGGCAGAATGCAGCAGCGTAGCCGCGGCTGCCGGCCATGCACCCGGCACGGGCTTCTTCAACCAGCTGCGCACCTTGCTGACTACGGCAGGATCGCCGCTGACCGCGTCGATGTTTCGTGACATTGAAAACCACGCCCGCATAGAAGCGGATCAGATCATCGGCAACCTGATAGAGCGCGGCCAGCAACTTGGCTTGAAGGAACCCGCCCTTCCATTGCTACGGTTGGTGTACACGCATCTGAAATCCTACGAGGCAAGAAGCAAACGCACCTCTTCTTAGAAAACGTAGCGCGTGCAATGCCTGCAATCGATTTCTTATATCAATATGCAAATTAGTAATTAGAAAATGTCATTACTGGCCGCATCGCGGTCCCGGCGCTACGGCGTAAAAACCGTGCACTTCGCCTTTGATGCCTGCCTATACTCCATAGAGTATAGGCAGCTTGTTTGAATCCGGAGTCCGCCATTGCTGGCGTTCTTGCATGTATTTATTGCCATACTCCTGATTTTATTGGAGTGCAGCAGCCTCATGTCACACCGGCAATTTGCAGCCCTCTGCGTTTGCGTACGCTCCCCAGCCTACAATTTCCTTGCCTGCAACGACACATTTTCGTCAGTTTTTTCAGTAAAAACCAAACTTTCATTCCGTCATTGCTTAAAAATTAGGCAACCCCAACTTGTTATTTTGCGTAGCAGCATGTAGAGTAAGGGGTTGATTTTCCGCTTTTCTCACCCCTGCTTCAGGCGGCCTGCATAAATCATTTGCTTCACGCATCGTATCTTTACTTTACGCGCGGCTTGTTGGCTTATCGGGTCTCCGGCATTACTTTTTTGACATCTATGGCTTTAATCGTCCACAAATACGGCGGTACTTCGATGGGTTCGACAGAACGCATCAAGAATGTCGCCAAACGCGTTGCCAAATGGCATGATGCCGGTCACCAGATAGTTGTGGTGCCGTCAGCAATGTCTGGCGAAACAAACCGTATCATCGGCCTGGCCAAAGAAATTATGGCCCAGCCTGATCCCCGTGAACTGGATATGATCGCCTCCACCGGCGAGCAAGTCTCTGTCGGCCTGCTGTCGATGGCCTTGCAGGCTATCGGCAAGCAGGCTGTGTCTTACGCCGGCTGGCAAGTCGCGATCAAAACAGATTCCGCGTATACCAAGGCACGTATCGCATCGATCGACGACACCAAGGTGCGCGCTGATCTGGATGCGGGCAAGATAGTCATCATTACCGGCTTCCAGGGTGTGGATGACGCCGGCAATATCACGACCCTGGGCCGTGGCGGCTCCGACACCTCTGCCGTGGCCGTTGCCGCTGCCTTGAAGGCACAGGAATGCCTGATCTATAC
The DNA here is from genome assembly GCF_014636315.1 of Parundibacterium terreum. Taxonomy (GTDB): domain Bacteria; phylum Pseudomonadota; class Gammaproteobacteria; order Burkholderiales; family Burkholderiaceae_D; genus Undibacterium; species Undibacterium terreum. The sequence continues at coordinate 1,683,569 of NZ_BMED01000001.1, forward strand.
CGACGTGGATGGTGTCTACACCACCGATCCGCGCGTGGTCTCTGATGCGCGCCGCCTGAAAACAGTGACATTTGAAGAAATGCTGGAAATGGCTTCGCTGGGTTCCAAGGTTCTGCAGATACGTTCGGTGGAATTCGCCGGCAACTATCGCATGCCTACCCGCGTACTGTCGTCGCTGACCGACCCAATGATACCGCTGGAAGAAGAAGCCAATTCCGGCACCCTGATTTCGTTTGAGGAAGATACACACATGGAACAAGCTACCATCACCGGCATCGCGTTTAACCGTGATGAAGCAAAGATCACCGTTTTCGGCGTACCGGACAAGCCAGGCATCGCCTATCAGATCCTGGGCCCTATCGCCGATGCGAACATCGAAGTCGACATGATCATCCAGAACCAGTCTGTAGACGGCAAGACCGACTTCACCTTTACCGTACCGCGCGGCGAATATACCAAGGCCATGCAGGTGCTGGAAGCCAGCGTCAAGGAACACATCAGCACCGGCAACATCATCGGCGACCCCAAGGTATCGAAAGTCTCCGTAGTCGGCGTAGGCATGCGCAGCCATGTCGGCATTGCATCGCAAATGTTCCGCACCCTGGCCGACGAAAGCGTCAATATCCAGATGATCTCTACTTCTGAAATCAAAATTTCCGTATTGATTGACGAAAAATACATGGAATTGGCAGTGCGTTCACTGCACAAGGCTTTCGGCCTGGAATCAGCTTAATACGCGTCCGGCCCCGGCAAAATCGCGGCGACAGCAAACCCCTGCTCGCCACGAGTGCAAAAAGCAAGATTTTGGCGCTAGTTACTGTTGACCAAAGCCGCGCAAGCGGCTATTATCTCGGTTCTCGATTGCAGCAGAGGTAACGACGCTGCAAAAGACAGTGTGGAGATTTGGCCGAGTGGTCGAAGGCACTTCCCTGCTAAGGAAGCATATGGGCTTAAACCTGTATCGAGGGTTCGAATCCCTCAGTCTCCGCCAGCAATACTAAAAGCCGCTTAATGTAAAAGTTAAGCGGCTTTTTCTTTTTGGCGAGATGTGGAGACTAGCAAGCCATTAGTATGGCTTGCCGCGGGATTCGAAGGGAATCGCTTGCAAGCGATTCCGCGGCCTGTGGAACGTAGGTTGTAGGCGTGTCCCTCAGTCTCCACCAGCAATGCTAAAAGCCGCTTAATGTAAATTTAAGCGGCTTTTTCTTTTGGCGAGATCTTGAAGCTTGCAGGCCATCAGTATAGCCTGCAAGACGGCCTGCCATACCTCGCACTCATCATCAACTTGCTGTCTTTATCAGCCAGCAACACGGCTGCATGCTCAGGCCTGGCGACCTGCACGCGGATGCGGAATGGAAAAGTATAAAAGGATCAGGCTGGCGAGGAAACAGGCTCCCAGCGTGCCGAGCGCATAGTAATAGCTGCCGGTCATTTCCCGCACCCAGCCAATAAAGACCGGGCTGACGGCACCGCCGATGGCGCCTACGGAACTGATCAGGGCGATACCTCCTGCTGCGGCCTGGTCCTTGAAATAGGCACCGGGTATGGTCCAGAATAAAGCCAGAAAGCCGAACACTGCCGCACTTGCCAGTATCAGCAATATGACTGTGATCGCAATATTGTGTGCGCCAAAAGGCAGCAGCATGAACGACAGCGCCGAGACGATGCCGCATCCGATTACATGCCAGCGGCGCTCCAGCAGGCGATCGGAACTGAAACTGACCGTCAACATGCCTGCGGTCGCCAGGACCGATATGCCGCCGCTCAGCCAGCCGATATTCATCAGGCTGCTAACGCCCACGCTTTTCAGCAAGGTCGGAATCCATAACAGCAAGGCATTTTCCACACAATAAAATGCGAAGTAGCAAATGGCGAGGGTATACACCACCTTGTCCCCCAGCGCCTCACGCATCCTGGAGGGGCCGCGCGGCGCCAATGCACCAGAATCGGGGTTGACGATTTTCTTGACTACCTGCTTTTCCTCATCCGACAACCAACTGGCTTCTTCGGGACGATTGGCCAGATAAAAGTAAGCCAGCACTCCCAGCACCAGCGCGGGAATGCCTTCCAGAATGAACAGATGCTGCCAGCCGCGCATGCCGCCCGCCTGATCGAAATCGGTCATGATCCACGCCGCTACCGGGCCGCCGATAATGCCGGACACCGGCAAAGCCATGACAAACAGGCTGGTTACGCGGCCACGCATGCGTTCAGGAAACCAGTAAGTGAAATAAAACAGTACGCCCGGGAAAAAACCGGCTTCGGCCGCGCCTACTAAAAAACGCAGCGCATAAAACTCCAGCTTGGTGGAGGCAAATGCCAGTGCGATCGTGAACACTCCCCATAGCAGCATAATGCGCAGCAGGGTTTTCCTGACACCGAGCCGGTGCAGCATCAGGTTGCTCGGCACCTCGAACAGGATGTAGCCAAAATACAGGAAGCCGGCGGCCAGGCCATAGATCGCTTCGTTCAAATGCAGGTCACTGATGAACTGCAATTTGGCGAAGCCGACATTGAGCCTGTCCATCATCGCAATGACGTAGCAAAGAAACAGGAACGGTACCAGGCGCCAGCCTATTTTTCTGAAGATAGCCTGTTCATCGAGTGACACGCTTTGTTGTAATGAGGTTTGCATATATTGTCTCTTCCAATGGTATAGATTTGAATCGCTGGATGAATATCGCATCTTCAGGGGCCGAAGCTGGAGCGTGCCTGGATTCGCCAGTCACCGTCGGCACGGGTCATGATGTACAGGGATTCATAGACACCGATGACCGAGCCGTCAGCTCGGTAGCGCGTATAGCTCAATGCATAGTGCGCCTTGTTTTCGTTAAACTGGATCAGCTCACGCTGCTCCCATCTGCTGTATTTCCAGTTGTCTTCCAGGCGCAGCTTGTTGAAGAGGTCCATGGGATTGCTGCCCGCTGTTTCATATATTTTCATCTTGCCTCCGGCGAATCGGAGGTGCGGGAAGTGCATGGTGGCATCCATGGCTGCCGCATCGTAGGCGTTCAGTGCGGCCATGAACTTGTCCAGGGTTTCCATGCATGCGCTGTGTATCTGTTGTCGCTGGTCAGTCATTGCTGTGCTCTATTCAAAGGCTGGTTAAAAAGGAGAACAGTGCCGAAGTGAATTCCGCTCCGGCACCGAGATTGCCGAGATGCGCGACCGGCAGCTCGCTATATCGGGCGCCGGGTATGCTGTCAGCCAGCACGCGCGCCTGCTCAGCTGTACACGCCATGTCCCTGGTGCCGGCAATCACCAGCGTCGGCACGCGGATCTGCGGCAACCGAGCGGTAAAGTCGAAATCCCTGATAGCAGCGCAGCACTGCGCGTAGCCATCAGCCTGTGTGGACAAGAACATGTCTCTTGCCAACGCGAGGTTGAGCGGATAAGCAAGGGCCGCTTCTGCCGTGAACCAGCGCGCTATCGTCGCGTCAGCCAGTGCTGTCATGCCTTGCTCCATCGCGGTCGCGCTGCGCCGGTTCCAGAAATCCGCCGCCCCGAACTGGGCAGCGGTATTACTCAGTACTAATTTTTGCATCCTGGCCGGATGCAGCAGCGCAAGCTCCATGCCCAGCGCACCGCCCATGGACAGGCCGCAATAGCGATAAGATTCTATGCCGAGGGCATCCAGCAGCAGGGCCAGCCTCTCGGCAAACTGCCGCATAGTGTTCGCATCGGGCCAGAGTGGGCTGCCATGCCCTGGATAATCGAAAACAATAATCCGATAGCGGCTCTGCAATGCTGCGACTTGTTCGGTCCACAGGCGCGTGTCGGTAGCAAGCGAGTTGCCGAAAAGGAGTACAGGCAAACCGGCTGAACCGAAAGACTGGTAGGCAACGCCGCCGACTATGCCGCTTGCATTTGCGGTAACGGAGGGATGGGAGATGATTTGGGGCATATAAATTTGTTCGCATAGCGAACATATGTTCGATTTATGAATATATTATCCGCTAGCCAGTTTGGGGTCAACCGATTGCTGCGATAAAAGCCGCATGCTAAAGTCTGCCACCTTAGCCAACATATCAACTTGTCATGAGTACCTCCCCTCCACCCGATCCGGAACTGTTCGTAGATGCCTTTGCGCGCGGCCTGTCGGTCATTTGCGCATTCGACGCAAGCCGGCCAGAACTGACGCTCTCTGAAGTCGCCGAACTCACCGGCATTAGCCGTGCTGCCGCCCGCCGCCTGCTATCGACGCTGGTGCATCTTGGCTATGTACATGCGAGTGGACGCAGCTTTCGGCTAACGCCAAAAGTCATGAAGCTGGGGTATGCTTATTTGTCGGGCCAGGCCCTGACTGACATCGTCGAACACTATGTCGTCGATGTTGCGGAAAAAACCGGTGAGTCGTGCTCGGTCTGTGTGCTGGATGGTTCGGACGTGGTCTATATTGCGCGGGCATCGACCAAGAAAATCATGACCATCAATTTGTCGATAGGGACACGGCTACCGGCCTGGCCTACCGCAACCGGACGGGTGCTGCTAAGCAGCCTGGAAGAGGCCGAGCTTCTGGCAGTGCTTGAGCAAAGTGAAATTACAAAACATTCCGTCAATACGATCACCGAACGCGCAGCCCTGCTCGCAGCCATAGCCTCAGTGCGCACAGCCGGCTATTCATTTGTTTCGCAAGAACTGGAATACGGCTTGACCGCAGTTGCCGTGCCGCTGAGAGACAGATCCGGCAAGGTAATAGCAGCGATGAACGTTGCCGGACATGTGCACAGGAACTCGCCTGAGCAAATGCTGAATCATCACTTACCGCTGCTGCAGCGAGCCGCCACGGAAATAAATGCTGCCCTCGCTTCACAGCTAATGAGCGGCCAGGGAGCCCGTTAGCCGCGAAAAACAACGAAGACCTCATTCTTCAAGCTGCCAAATTTGAGCGGATTTTTCTTTTGCAAACTCCGCTATTGGCCGCCAGCCTGCTCGCAAGTGCCCTTGTCGAATAGCACGGCTACGCCGCAGGCCGATGTGAACATCGCGTCGCCGTCGTGCCCTACACCCTCCACTTTCAGCAGACGCTGCGCAACCATCTTCGGATGCCTCTGCTGCATATAGGCAAAGTAGGAACTGCCGCGCGCAAAGCGATACGGCCCTTGCGTTTCGGCGGAGCAGGATTTATCCAGAGCCGGGTGTTTGGGATTGGTGTCCGCAGTACCAAGCAGATAAACGACATCCCGTGCCGCATAGGCATCTTCATATGCGGCAGGTGTCTTGAGCTTGGCATAAGCCGGCGCACCGGGCCAGCCATATTTCCACTGGTTGAATTGCGGGCAACTGGCCGCCGCTGGCTGAGGACGGTCTTCGCTGAAATACAGATAGGATGAGGGATTAGCCACCACATAACGCACGTGCATGCCAAGCTTGCTCAGCACTTCCTCCCCCTTGCCCACTACCGCGTAGCGCTGCACCACCTGCGCTCCGCCGGAGTGGCCTGCGATAACCACATCTTTCAGATTGGGGAAGCGTTTTCGGTCCGACAATTGCATCAATATCGCATCGATGGCGTCAAAGGAGCTCAGCGACGCCGGGCCATTGGCGCTCTCTCCACCCATCCAGCTTTCCCACTCCCAATGCAGGACATTCTCCGGCAACTGGTGTGCAGGAATATCTGCATCAGCCAGAAATTGCGGCACAATCATCATCGTGTGCTCTGTATCGCCGGATGCCTTCAAGGCTTTTTGAGCAGAGCGCCAATACACATCGGCATCGCGCAAGCGGCCATGAAATACCAGCACCGCGCGCGTCACGCCAGGCTGTGGAACAGTCCAGTCACGCGACACATACAAAGGGAGTGCCGCATTCCCGGACGGCGCGCCTACCTCAATCCGGGAATCGGCAATGACTTTGACCGGCCGTTTATTCGGTGCCGTTTCCTCGGCAGCATGAACAAGTCCGGAAGCGAACCCAGAAGCGATTGCCAGACTGAGCAGCAAGGGGAATACATTCGATTTTTTGTACATGGGCCGCCTTAAAAAGAATTGCTCTTCCAATCGGGAATGAGCAATTCTAAGGCATCAGGCTGCAAGTTGCTGCAAAGTTCAGCTTTGCTAATACTAGACGTAGACATCCACTGAATTACCTAAAGCGGAATCCGTGGATTTGGTCGAAGCAGAAGCAAGCGTAGTCTGATTGCCGGATGAGGCCTGCTGCGTACTCGAAGAGGAAGAGGCAGATGCCGTAGAAGAAGTGCTGGCCGCATTGTTCTGCGCATTCAACTGATCGATCTTTGCCTGTACTGCGGCAATCTGGCGGTTGAGCGTATCGACGGCGGCCTTGCCTGCGTCCGTCGTGGCATTCTTCTCGGCCTCGGTCAATTGCTTTTCATAGGCTGCCAGTTGCTTCTCCAGCGCAGCCATCTGGGCGTCGCTACTGGTGGAACTGACTGCACTCGCTGCGGACGTGGATGCCCCAATTGCGCTAACCATATCAATACTCCTTAAATCTTGATCTTAAGATTCATATCGGTATGGCATGCAATTAATGAAGTGCCAGGGGTGTAAAGTTAGGTAAAGACGCCAAATGTAAAATGCCCCAGAAAAAATCTCTGGGGCAATCTTTGGCCGGGGAAAGCGACGGTTTATTTTTTGCCGTGCGTGGAAAACAATCTGCGCCAGCCTTCGTGACCAAGCGTGCGCATGGTTTCCATATTTTTCTCGTAGATTGCATCTGCATCTGGAAAAGACAGCACCGCCTTGTCCACGCTCTCTTCGCGCAATAGGTGCAACATGGGAAATGGCGAGCGATTGGTATAATTTTCGATGTCGTCCACTTCCGTGCCGGCGAACTGGTAGTCAGGGTGAAAACTGGCAACCTGTATCTGTCCATCCAAATCCAGATCTTCCAATGCCCCATCGGCCACATCCAGGAAATCGTTGTAATCCAAAAAATCCAGCAGCACTGCAGGGTGTATCAGCAGCGTCGTTTCTATCTGTTCCGGATTCGCCTCTGCCAGAGTCTCCAGTTCGCTGATCAAGTCCTTCAGCAAGTCTTCCGGTGTACGGGCCTGGCTGACAACGTAGCGGATCTGCTCTTTGACGAAAGGCGCTTTGGCGAAAGGGCAAAGATTGAGGCCGATGACCGCTTTTTCCAACCAGGTCTGGGTTGCGGCAACGATATCTGCTGGGCTAATGAAAGGTGCGGTCATGGTCATTCTTGAAAAGTGGAGCAAAAACGGATTTCAGCCTTGCTAAAAACTGCCGGAAGCAGCGGCATCCGAAGCATATCACGGTCACAGAAACAGCATGTCAGGTTTGGAAACTGCCGGCAGCTTCCACCTGGAAATACTGCCGTGTTCTGCTCCAAACAAAAACGCCGTGCAGCCACTACAGCCACACGGCGCTGATTAAGGCTGAGTTGGCTTATTTCTCTTCGCCACCAATAAACTTGTAGATCACTGCACCCAGTACACCGCCTGCGATAGGCGCCACCCAGAACAGCCACAATTGCGCTGTTGCCCAACCGCCGACATAGATTGCAACGCCAGTGCTGCGCGCCGGATTAACCGAAGTGTTGGTCACGGGGATACTGATCAGATGGATCAGGGTCAGGCACAAGCCGATAGCGATAGGCGCAAATCCTTGCGGTGCACGCTTGTCTGTCGCACCCAGAATGACGATCAGGAAAAATGCCGTCATCACCACTTCGGTAATCAACGCAGCCTGAAAGCTGTAACCGCCTGGGGAATGCTCACCATAGCCGTTGGATGCAAAACCGGCAGACACGTCAAAGCCCGCCTTGCCACTGGCGATCAGGTAAAGCACGCCGCCTGCCGCGATGCCGCCCAGCACCTGAGCCACGATGTAAGGCAAGAGCTTGGATGCCGGGAAACGGCCGCCCGCCCACAAACCGACAGAAACAGCCGGATTCAGGTGGCAACCCGAAATATGGCCTATGCCATAGGCCATGGTCAGCACAGTGAGGCCAAATGCCAGCGATACGCCGTGCAGGCCTATGCCCACGCCAGGGAATGCCGCCGCCAGTACCGCACTACCGCAGCCACCCAATACCAGCCAGAAGGTCCCAAAAAATTCAGCGCCATATTGTTTCATTTGTTTTCTCTTTTCCTGAAAAACAGCCGCCCTGAAAACGGCCAGATTGTCGTCAACGGAATCTGCAGAACCGAGCTTTCAAGCAGGTACCGCAAACACTGCCGAGATACTATCTCAAACAAATGTTGCATCACTGTTAAAAGTTGTTATATTTTCTTTGTTTTTGTTCAATTTAACAATCATTAAATAATAGTTCCTTTCATTAATAATCGATCCCTTAAAAGACCACGGAAATTAAATGCTGCTCAGCCCACTCTCCCAATTCACTCGGCTTACACTGCTGGCACTGCCACTGGTATCACTATCTTCAATGGCCCTGGCCGAGCGCCTGATAGAAAAAGACGTGATAAGCATCCATGGCGAAACACGGCAGTATTTTCGCGTGTATGACACCGAGCCTCAGCACCAGGGACCGGTCATCCTGTTGATCAGTGGCTCGGGTTGCGGTGATTTCGGCTCGCGCTTTCCCAGCTTTTTTGAAAAATATCCGGCGCCGCTGGACGTCTACTTCCTGGAAAAAAAGGGCATTAGCCAGGGGGATGACGGAAAAAAATGTTCGGCACAATATCAAGAGGCGAATTACCTGGAGCGTCGGGTTTCCGACAATATTGAATTTCTTGAGAAACAAGCTTCCTTGAAAAAACTAGGGAAACACTCCGTGGCTGTGTTAGGTTTTTCAGAGGGCGGCAGTATCGCACCTGTCATAGCCACTAAAAGCGACAAGATAGGCTGGCTGGCGACAGCCGGTAGCGGCGGCATGCTGCAAAAGGACGAGTTTTTGTATTTTGCGGACCATGGCATAGAGCCTTATGCAAAACCATTTTCACGTGCCTATTTTTTGCGGGAATATGCAGGCATCAAAAAGAATCCGGACAGCGTGAGCAAGGAATTTTTCGGACAGACCTACCGCTACTGGAGCAGCCATTTATTCCACAATCCTATCGATGCCTATAGCAAGCTGGATATTCCCATGGTCGCAGCGATGGGAGAGAACGATGACAGCGTACCATTGGAATCAGGAAAAGTACTGGAACGATATTTTCAATCGCATCCGGGAAAAGACTTTCAATTTATCGTGTACCCAAATGCCAGCCACGCCTTAAAAACAGGGGAGAAAAATGGCGCGCAGACTTTCGTTGCCAACCTGGCGAAATGGTTCAGGGGTGATGCCCATCCATTTGACGACCAATAGAGGCGCGTGAACTCAATGCGCACTTACCTGGCCGTTCACGCTCCGCAGTGGGCGTTAAATTCTTGCCAGACTTCTTCCTGAATTTTTCTGATTGCATCATCCTGCTTCATTTTTTTCAGCACGCCTTCCACCTTCGGCATCAGGTTTTCATGCCGCTTGCTTAGCCAATGATAAGCAAGAATTTTTTCCAGCGAGGGTTCCAGGATGATGACTTTATTCAGACCCAGTTTCCTGGCCTTGCAATAGCTGGCGCGCGCATCCACCGCAACGTCGGTGCGGCCGGCATCCAGCTTATTGAACAGGGACTCCAGATTAGGCGCGGCATCAATATGCATGCCCTTGAGCTTTTCTTCAAAGATTTTGGCTCCGGAGAGGTAGCCAATCGAATACGCTTGCAGACTGTGATAACCCGCTACCTTGAAGCGCTTCCCAGTCGAAAACACGACCAGCTCTTCATATGCAATCGGGACGGCAATCTTTTGCAGATCGCCCAACTGGGTATTCGCAATACGGAAATCCACACCGTCGATACTTCCCGCATTGACTCCACCCACGATGCGCGGATTGGGAAGCGCTTCAAACCGGAGGCTGATACCCAGTTGCCTGTAGGCCTCGAGCAAAACACGCTGGGCCATCAGGGCGCTGGGGCCCTGATCCAGGGATACCGCAAAGACCAGTTGCGCCTGCGATGACGTGCAGAAAAGCGCGCCGAACAACAGGGCCACCGCAATTTTTTGACGGGCAAGGAGGGATAGGAAGCTCATGCGCCATTATACCGAATGGCGTACCGCTACCCCTCACTTTCAGACCTTAGCGTCCTGACAAGAACGCAGGCCTCAGTGGTCACCAGCCGTATTTCTGGCAAGCCTTGCGATACACCATGCCTGCCATGGCGATATCTTCCAGGCCGACACCGATGGATTTGTAAATGACGATATCGTCCGGTTTGGCCGCATAGTCCATGCTGCCATTCAGGGCCTGCCCCAGCTCGGACACTTTATCCCAGTCAAAAGTACCGGGGGCGCACATCACCAGGTCTCCTGCTTCTTGCTGGGCCTGCTGCTTCCATTCAACGACGATGGCTGCTGCTCGTGCGATCGCGGCATCGTCCAATTCCCTGACAGTCGCTTTGCTGGCGCCGACCGCAGCAACGAAAGCGCCTTTTGGAAGCTGTTTGCCGTCAAACAAAGGCGTCTGCGCCCTGGTGACCGTTACCAGCACGTCTGCCGCGGCCACTGCATCCAGCATTGCCACGGCCCTGGTGGCCACGCCGGTTTGCGCGGCAATCTGCGCTGCAAACTCCTGGGGGATAGCCCTGCCCGCGACCAGGATCTCCTTGAAGCTGCGCACTTTCAGCAAAGCCTCTATGTGCGATCTTGCCTGCACGCCCGTGCCGATCACGGACAAGGTGTTTGCCTGCACGCTGGCCAGCGCATCGGTCGCTACTGCTGTCGCTGCAGCAGTACGGAATGCAGTCATCGTGTCTGCTTCTATCGTTGCCAGCGGCTCGCCTGTCTCGGCGGAAAACAATACGATGACAAACTGAAATTTACCGTTGATCGTCGTATATACCTTGGTTCCGGCGACTTTGGCGCCCGGCACGATCGCTCCCATGGTTGACAGCATGACGCCGGCAGCGGAAGTACGTACCCGCGCCTGCTGCGCCCCTTGATCCATCGTGCGAAAAGCCTCGCGCATCGCCTGTATGGAATCATCGGCATTAATCAATTCTGCAACTTGCTGGTTGGTAATCAGTTTCATCTCTATTCCCTGTTTTATGTATAGCTGTATTGCTTATCCTTGGACTTCGCTATGTTTGCATAAAATCGCGGGCAGGATGTTGAAATTAGTCCCTGATGCTATGCAAAAAAGTTATAGCTTCAGACAGCGGCTGCAAAATTTGTTCAAACCTGCAAAAAAAAGCGCCCTTATGCAGGGCGCTTTGCGTTTGAGCGCTATGGAAACATAGCGCATTAAAACATTAAATTTCTTCGTACAAAGGCAGAGTCAGGAACTCGGCAAAGGATTCCGATGTGGACATTTCTTCAAAGATCTGCGCGGCACGGTCGTAGGTTGGGCCCGTGCCGGCAGTTGCTTTGACCTTGACCAATTCCTCAGGGATCATCGCGCGCACCATTTCTGCGTTGACCTTGCGGCCGTCTTCCAGCTTGCCCTTAGTAGAGCGTATCCACTGCCATACCTGCGAGCGGCTGATTTCTGCGGTTGCAGCATCTTCCATCAGGTTATGGATAGGTACGCAGCCGTTGCCTGCCAGCCAGGCACCCAGATAGTGGATGCCGACATTGATGTTATAACGCAGGCCAGCCTCGGTAATCGGTGTTTCAGGCTGGAAGTTCAGCAAGTCTTTTGCGGTAACTTCAACGTCAGGACGCTGTTTTTCAATCTGGTTAGGTTTGTCGCCCAAGACCTTCTTGAATTCAGTCATCGCCAGTTCTACCAGGCCTGGGTGGGCAACCCAGCCGCCATCGTAGCCGTCGGTTGCGTCACGCGCTTTATCTGTGCGTACGCCGCCCATTGCGATATCGTTCTTCTCAGGATCGTTCTTGATAGGGATCAGTGCAGCCATGCCGCCGATTGCCGGCGCATTGCGCTTGTGGCAGGTCTTCAGCAATAAAAGCGCATAAGAACGCATGAACGGCGCGGTCATTGTGACCTTGGCGCGATCTGCCAGGCAGAAGTCTTTATCGTTCTTGAATTTCTTGATGCAGGAGAAGATGTAATCCCAGCGGCCGGCATTCAGGCCGGAGCTGTGTTCGCGCAGTTCATACAGGATTTCATCCATCTCAAAGGCAGCTACGATGGTTTCGATCAGTACGGTTGCCTTGATGGTTCCTTGTGCGAGACCAATCTCGTTTTGCGCCATCACGAATATGTCATTCCACAGGCGCGCTTCCAGATGGGATTCCATCTTCGGCAGGTAGAAGTAAGGACCGGCGCCGCGTGCCAGTTGCTCTTTGGCGTTGTGGAACAGGAACAGCGCGAAATCAAAGATGCCGCCGGAAATACGCTTGCCATCCACCAGCACATGCTTTTCATCCAGGTGCCAGCCGCGTGGGCGTACAACCAGGGTCGCAATCTTGTCGTTCAGTTTGTAGCTCTTGCCATTTTGTTCCAGGCTGATCGTGCGGCGTACTGCGTCGCGCATATTGATCTGGCCGGTGATCTGGTTGTCCCAGTTAGGCGTATTGGAATCTTCAAAGTCCGTCATGTAGCTGTCGGCGCCGGAGTTGAAGGCGTTGATGACCATCTTGCGTTCTACCGGGCCGGTAATTTCCACGCGGCGGCATTCCAGCGCTTTTGGAATAGGGGCAATTTTCCAGTCGCCTTCGCGGATATGCTTGGTCTCTGGCAGGAAATCCGGCTGCTCGCCGGCGTCCAGGCGCTTGGCGCGTTCTACGCGGGCGGCCAACAGTTCCTGGCGGCGTGGTTCAAATGCGCGGCTCAGCTTGGCAACCAGGGCCAGTGCTTCAGGTGTCAGGATTTGTTCAAAGCCAGGCTTGATTTCGCCCTTGATTTCCATGCCGGCCGGCAGTGTGAGTTGAGTCATTTTCTTCTCCAAATTAATCTAATAATCTTAGGCCCGGGTATGCGGGACCTGCTAGCGGTTTTTTTCTACAAAGTCGACAACATCGGTTAGCGAGCGCCCCTGTCCATGCGGCACTACGCCCAATTCTTCCAGCGGCGCAGAAGCACGGTTCACCCAGAATGTGGTGTAGCCGAACCAGGTTGCGCAGCATGCGTCCCAGCAATTGCTGGAAACGAACAAGATATTCTTTGCGGGCAGACCAAACACATCCGGCGCCATTTGGTAGGCTTCCGGTGCGGTCTTGAATTTTTTCACGGCTTCTACCGACAGCAAGTGGCTGAACAAGCCTTGCATGCCAGCCGCATCGACCGCCGATTGCAGCATATGCGGATTGCCATTGGATAGGATGCTCAACTTGAGGCCGCTGGCGCGCAGTTGCTGCAGCACGCCAAGGTTTTCGGGAAATGCCTGCAATCTCGCGTACTGGCCCATCAAGGCATTTTGTGCATCCAGCGTCAGCGCCAGGCCCAGCTTGTTGCAGGAAAAAACCAGCGCATCCTGGGTCACTTCCCAGAAGGGCTTGTACATGCTGCACATGGTGCGCAGGCGCGTGTATTCAATCTGCTTGTCGCGCCAGAGTTCCGCCAATGCCATGCCGCGGCCGGGGAATAACTTCTCCCCCAGTTCCCTGATCGAGTACACATCAAACAGCGTACCGTAGGCATCAAAAGCAATGGCTTGTATCGACATGGTCCTCTTTGGTTTATTGCAGCACAGCACAAGTTCCAGTGAAGGCGGGCAACTTAAATATACGATTAGTAGTATATTCAATATCAGGGTTTATAAATATGACGTTTTATCACTTTATTTTTGCGTTTTAGTTAAAGGTGATCAGACTTAACGATACAATTTATTACGATTAGTAAAAATAGTCGCCTTAAATGGCGTGTATTCTTACTTTTCGGAATGCATTTGGACTATGCCAGTAACAAATGCATTTCTGCACTATTGCCAGGAATCATGGATCAATTCAAACAACTTTCCACCTTTGCCGAGGTAGCCACCCGCGGCAGCCTGTCTTCGGCTGCGCGCGCAGAAGGCGTTGCACCGGCAATGATAGGCCGCCGCCTGGATGCACTGGAAGAGCGGCTGGGCGTTAAACTGTTGCAACGCACCACGCGCAAGATTGCACTGACCAACGAGGGCACCGCTTTCCTGGAAGACTGCCAGCGCATACTTGCCGAGCTGGAAGAGGCCGAAACTGCTGTATCGGAGCGCAGTGCGCGCGCCAGCGGGCAATTGACGGTATCTGCCCCGGCCGGCTTCGGTCGCCAGCACGTTGCTCCGCTGGTTCCGTCTTTCCTGACCGAACACCGCGATGTCAAGCTGACGCTGAGCCTAAACGACAGGGTGGTGGACCTGATCGGCGAAGGCATAGACGTGGCGATACGAATCGCCTCGCTGACCGATTCCAACCTAATCGGCGTCAAGCTGGCGGACAATAAACGCGTGGTAGTGGCTTCACCGGCTTACATCAAGCGCCACGGCACACCGGGCTCGCTGGACGAACTGAGCAACCATAACTGCCTGGCTTTCAGCAGCGACGGCAGCCAGCGCGGCTGGACCTTCCGCCAGAACGGCAAGAATGTGACGCTGAAAGTGGAAGGCAATATGGTTTGCAACGACGGCGAAGTGCTGCATGACTGGGCCATCTCCGGCAAAGGCCTGGCCTGGCGCTCGATGTGGGAAGTGGGATCCGAGATTGAATCCGGCAAACTGGTTACCGTGCTGGATGAATTTACCGCACCGGGCAACGATATCTATGCCATTTTTGCGCAAAGGCGCCACCTGCCGCTGCGCATACGCGCCTTCGTCGATTTTTTAAGGCATGCTTACAGCAAACCCAATTACTGGGGACAATCCCAGGGCTAGCATAAGGACCTGATCCCATGACAGACCCCGTCCACCCCGGCTCTGCGCAGATACATCGCGGCTACCTGCCCGGCGCGATAGGCCGCATAACCGAAATGCACGCACGCTACTATGCGCGCACGGTCGGTTTCGGCCAATACTTTGAAAGCAAGGTTGCTGCCGGCCTGGCTGAATTTACCGGACGCCTTGAACATCCGCGCAACGGCCTGTGGCTTGCGGTGCAAAACGACACCATAGTAGGTTCAATCGCGATTGACGGCGAAGACCTGGGCGGGAACGTGGCGCACCTGCGCTGGTTCATCCTCGATGACAGCTTGCGCGGCGGCGGATTTGGAAAGCAGTTGCTGTCGGCTGCAATCGACTTTTGCGATCAGCAGCAATTTGCCGAGACGCAGCTATGGACCTTCAGCGGCCTGGATGTAGCGCGCAAGCTGTATGAGACAGCAGGCTTCCAACTGGTGCAGCAGCAAGCTGCCAGCCAGTGGGGCAAGGAAATGATAGAGCAGCAATTCACGCGGCCCTCTGCCCCACCGCGATAATACCCGCGCCCGCCAGGGCCAGCGCTACTCCCAGATAATCGTTCCAGCTAGGCGCGACGCCGTCCACCAGCCACAGCCATGCCAGTGCGGTGGCGATATACACCGCGCCATACATTGCATAGACTCTGCCGCTGGCAGCAGGATGCAAGGTCAGCAGCCAGACAAAAGCAATCAGGCTGCACGCCGCCGGCAGCAGTACGTAGGCGGGTGCTTTACCGGTCCACCACAGCATGGGTAAGTAGCAGCCCAACAATTCGGCGATGGCCGTCAGAATGAATAAACCGAATCCGCGTAACACATAAATATTCTCCATACTGCCTATTCCCCGGCGATGCGTTCAGTCAATGCCGCTGAGCTTAACTGCTTGCCCTCATGAGCACAAGTCTCCGACATACAGGAAGAGCTGTAATAAAAACGGCACCCGCAGGTGCCGTTCATTTGAAGCCTAATACATCTCAAAACTCTTCCCAATCGTCCTGCCCCGCTGGCGCCATGCTTTCCTTGGCTTTTACAGGTTTGGGCCGGTTGATGGCTTTTACATTGGAAGTGCTGGCCGGCCGGGTGCCGACGGGTTTGGCGGGAGCCGTCCTGACGGGAGGGACAGCAGTGACACTGGCGACAAATTGCTGGCTGCGCTCGTCGATCTTGAACACGCTGACAGCATCCAGCAAGCGCTTGGCCTGGTCCTGCGTACTACCGGCAGCAGCCGCAGCCTCTTCCACCAGAGCCGCATTTTGCTGCGTGGCCTCATCCATCTTGACGACAGCGGTATTGATCTGATCCAACCCCGCGCTTTGCTCGGCGCTGGCAGCAGTGATCTCACCCATGATGTCCGCCACGCTCTGGATGGAGTTGACGATTTCATGCATGGTACGTCCAGCATCGTCAACCAGCTTGCTGCCGGCCTCTACCTTCTCCACAGAATCGCCGATCAATTCCTTGATCTCTTTCGCTGCGCTGGCGGAGCGATGCGCGAGGTTGCGCACTTCGCTGGCGACCACCGCAAAGCCCCTGCCCTGCTCACCGGCACGCGCTGCCTCCACTGCCGCATTCAAGGCCAGGATATTGGTCTGGAAAGCGATGCCGTCTATCACGCTGATGATGTCGACAATTTTCTTGGAGCTGTCCTTGATGGAGTTCATCGTGTGCACTACGTCACCCACTACCGCGCCGCCACGTGTAGCGACCTCGGAAGCGGTAATCGACAAGGTATTGGCCTGCTTGGCGTTATCCGCATTTTGCTTCACCGTGGAAGTCAGCTGCTCCATCGATGATGCGGTTTCTTCCAGGCTGGCAGCCTGCTGCTCTGTCCTGCCGGACAGATCCAGGTTGCCCTTCGCAATTTCGTCCGTTGCGGTCGCGATGGAAGAACTGCCGTGCCTGACCTTGGCCACTGTATCCACCAGGCTGACACGCATTTTTTCCAGGCCGGACAATAGCTGCCCCATCTCGTCGCGCGAAGTAGCCACTACCGGCTTGGTCAGGTCGCCTGCAGAAATTTCATCAAAGTGCTCCAGCATTTTTTTCAATGGGCCGGCGATTGCACCCAGCAAGAAGAAGGCGGAGACCGATACGGCAATAATACCGACCACGATCATCAGGATTGCTGTCCAGCGGAAGGTGGAAAATTTATCCTGGCTGGCATTGAACATGCCCTCAGTGGATTTGGACTGGTAAGCAACCAGCTCATCGGTCTTGTCGTAATAGGCCGAGAACAATTTGGGCAGCTTGGTCATGTTGATGTTGTCCGCCGCATCCTTGTCACCCGCCTTGATCGCAGCCAGCAAAGGAAGGAAGCCGTCATTCAGATAAGCGGCTCTTTTGATGCCGACTTCATCCGAGATCTTCTTTTCATCGGAATCGGACGGCAGTGCCAGGTAGCGCTTCCATGCTTTTTCGGATTCATCGGCAAACTTCTCCGCACGCTTGACGATGTCGGCAACATCCGCCAGTTCGGGATGAGCGACGGCCCGGTCTATCACCACCCGGGCACGCAGGGTATGCGCACGGCTGTCGCCAATGGCGATCGTGGATGGCAGCTGGTTGGTGAAGATATCCTTGACGACATTGTTGCTGGCTTGACCGCCGGCGATGCCCATGATCCCGATGATGATCAACAGGATTCCCATGAAGCTCATGGTGGCAATAAGGCGCAGCCTGATTGTGAGATTCAACATCTGACTTCTCCCATTAGTTGTTTTAGCTTGGATGACCTCGCGTATCGAGGTGAGACATCAATCGAATATCAACTGCTTGTTTCAGTATAGTCACTGGATACAAAATAGCTGCCACGAAACGTTGTTTATTATATAAACAAAGAAAAAACCGGCATGCCATGAGCTTTTTACAGTTAGCCACCGGCTTTTCCAGGGACACGAATCATTCGATTTCCAAGCATTGCTACAAGGATAATTGACTGAATAGAGAGAAAAAACAAAGTTAATCTGGGGAAAATCGTTAAAGATAGTGTCTTTCTTCACAAAAAACACAAAGGACACAAAGGAAATAAAATAAGCGGGCAAAAAAAATCCCCGACTTCTCGGGGATTTTCTAGTGCAACTTTAACAAGTCACATTCAGCTTATCAATTTTATTAGATTGCTTGAATGTTGGATGCTTGTTTGCCTTTAGGGCCAGTTGTCACTTCGAAAGAAACGCGTTGGTTTTCTTTCAGAGATTTGAAGCCATTGGATTGGATTGCGGAGAAATGAGCAAACAGATCTTCACCGCCTTCATCTGGAGTGATGAAGCCGAAACCTTTTGAATCATTGAACCATTTAACAATACCTGTTGCCATTACAATTTCCTATTTCAGTTAAGGTGGGCAAATGCCCGGTAAATCGTTTCAACCAAGTAAGGAATGACAGACTGATACTGCACTACCACCTAGAATCTCAACGACTAAATAATTATAAGGCATAAATCCGGCAGTAAGTAAAATTAAAAGAAAAAATCAGTGCTGCGGCAATCATTGTGCCGTTCAAAACAGCATTTTTTTTGTATTTCCCTGCAATTTCAGGTGTTTACACTATTTCCCGGGTTCACCAAGGCTGTTGTAAAAACAGGAAATTTCTCGCAAAACACATAAAATCAGCTTAAATCGGCAGTTATTTTACCGAATTTCAGGTGCCCAGGAAAAATTCCACGGTTTGCTCAGAAAGCTCGTCCAGGCTCAGCCCCTTGCCGGGCTTATACCACTGCACGCTGTAATTGATCGCGCCCAGCAGCAGCAGGCGAACTACCTTACTGTCCGAGCGTATCAGGCCTGCGTCCTTGAGCTCGGAAATCGTCTTTTGCCAGAGCTGGTCATACCTGTCTTTCAGGCCAATAATTTGTTCCTGCAAGTCTGGGGTCAAAGCATGCCAGTCATACAGCAGCACCGGAATAAAATCATGGCCTTCGCCCAACACCGTTTCCAGGTGGGCGCGGACCAGGGAGCGGAATTTTTCCAGCGGCGGAGTGCTGCTGGCAACGATACGCTCGACTTCGCCAAGACCCGCAACCAAGCCTTCCTCCATTACCGCAGCGAGGATTTCCTGCTTGCTCTTGAAATGGTAAAAAGGACTGCCCGAGCGCATCCCTACGGCGTGGGCGATATCACGCACTGTCGTGCCGTCAAAACCTTTTTCACGGAACAGGCGGGCAGACACGCGCACCAGGTCAGCGCGGCGATTGCCGTCCTCATCGGTAACAGTAGCCAGTGGGCGCGAGCGAACCGTACGCTTCCTCAGCGGAGCAGCAGGTTCTATATGTTGTTGAGAGTCGAGTGTGGTCTTCATGGTCGGGTGCCATTATAACGGCAAGCGGCACTGAAACCGCATGTTCAGTGCCGCCCGGCGACAAGCGCTGCCGGATATCTCGGATACCGCGTTGCGGTCATTGGCGCAACTCTCTTTGGGCCACCTTGCTGATTTGTCGATGCAAGGTCTCCGTCTAAGCTTCACGCACCAAAATGAGGGGCGCGCTTATTCATGAAAGCACTGATGCCCTCCTCGAAATCCCTGGTTTTCGATACCGTCGCAAAATGTTCTATCTCATCATCCAGTTGTTGCGCCAGCGATGTAGAGCAGGACTGGTGGATCAGGCGCTTCATGCGGATATAAGTCTCATGCGGGCCATGCAGCAGGCGCGCCACCAGTTTATCGGTGACGTCGCGCAGTTGTTCCGGCGGCACCACCTGGTTCACCAAACCCAGGCGCAATGCGGTGTCAGCATCGAAATTATCAGCCAGCAGCATCAGCTCCATCGTTTTGCGCGCACCGACAATGCGCGGCAAGAACCAGGTACTGCCCGCATCGGGGCTTGCGCCAACCCGCGCATAGGCGGTATTGAAACGGGTGCCTTTTGCCGCGATCACCATGTCGGCAGCATTCATCGGCCCCATACTGCCGCCCGACACAGCGCCATGCACGGCGGCCACGACGATGGCCGGCATGCCGCGCAAGCGCAGGATCGTAGGATTGAGTTCCTTACCGATTTCGCGCAGTATTTCAGGAGGATCGCAGCAATCAGGTCCGAAACTGCCGAGGTCGCCGCCGGCACCGAAGATAGGGCCGTTGGCCCTGATCAGCACTACCTTGACGCTGCTATCATCGGCAATCTCCTGAGTGACGCGGCTAAACTCACGGATCTCGTTGAGCCCCATCACATTCAATTTCGCCGGATAGTCGAACACTATCGTCGCCAGGCCCTTATCCTTCGTCAAATGGGTTGCCATAATCTGTCTCCTCCATGTCAGGTTGCGATCTAAGTTTCTCGGAAGTTTCTATTCATGCTAGTTCGCGAAAATCAAAAAAGCAAATGCTTGGTGAGCCTATCTTGTGCTGCCCTCTTGTAAGCGATGCAGCATTTTTCTATGGAAGAGATAAAGACCGCCTCTCTAACCTATGCTCTTTGCAACGCAGCAATTATTGGCATGCGGCTACAGCGTCATATGGACTTTATTTTTTACCCCAATTGCTTTGACGAAAACTTTTCCAGACCGGCCAGCCATGATGAAAGACAGTCGCTTAAGCTAGCTGCTCTTGGTGTGCAACATGAAAGCCGCCGCCCCGGTCGCTATCCTGTCGCCGCTATCATTTCTCAAATCCATCAATACATTTGCCACCCGCTTGCCCAGCCGCGTCACCTCTGCAGTGGCAAAGAATTTCTTGCCCCGCCCCGGCTGCAGATAGTCGATGCGCAAATCTATCGTGCTCATGTGCGAGAACTCCTTCATTTGCGACAGCACGTCATCCTTGGGACTTTGCTGCGCCATCTTCAGCAAGATCGCAAAGCCTGCCATGCTGTCCAGCACGGACGCGATCACGCCGCCATGCAGCATGCCCTGCGAAAAATTGCCCAGCAATTGCTCACGCATCGCGATACTGATTTGTGGGTGGTCGGGGTCGAAGGATTCCAGCTTGATGCCCAGCAAGTGGCAAAAGGGAATTTTCTCTTCCAGCACATGCTTCAGCATGCCCTGAAATTCGGGGTTGTCTATGATTGTTTTCGTCATCAGTATTCCAATTGCCTTGCGATAAGATCCTTCATGATCTCTTCCGCGCCGCCGCCTATCATGTTCACCTTCACTTCGCGGTAAATCCGCTCCACACGCGTGCCGCGCATGAAGCCCATGCCTCCCAGTGTCTGCACCGCCGCATCGGCGCAGAACTGCATAGTGCGGGTCGCTACATTCTTCAGCATGCAGATTTGCGCCACCAGTTCATTGCCCTGCTGCTCAGGTTCGCTCATTCTGTACGCAGTGTCTTCCAGCAAAGCGCGGGTCGTACTGATCTGCGTCGCCATCTCCACCAGCTTATGCCTGACCACCTGGTGCTCCAGCAGGCGCTGCCCAAAGGTCTGGCGCTCGCGCGACCATGCCAGCGCATCTTCATAGCAGACCTTGGCAAAGCCATAAGCACCGGCAGCCATGCCGAAGCGCTCGGTATTGAAGTTGCGCATAATCGTGCGAAAGCCCTGGCCTTCTACTCCTATCAGGTTGGCTGCCGGTACTCGGCAGTTGTTGAAATGCAGCTGTGCGGTATCGGATGCCCACCAACCCATTTTTTTCAGTTCTATACGGCTAAAGCCGACCCTGTCACGCTCTATCAGCAATAATGAAATACCGCCGGCACCCCTGATGTCCGGATTGGTGCGCACGGCAACCGTAAAATAGTCTGCCCGCATGCCGGAGGTGATAAAGGTCTTTTCGCCATTCACCACGTACTCATGCCCGTCCAGCACCGCTGTAGTCTTCAGGGCCGCGACATCGGACCCGCCGCCGGGTTCGGTAATCGCCAGAGCAGAAATCTTTTTCCCGGCTATCACGTCGGGCAATATGCGCCGCTTCAGTGCCTCACTTCCGGCATACATCAGCGGCGGGGCGCCTATGCTGTGCGACATCAGCGATGCAATCACGCCACCGCTACCGGCCCTTGCCAGCTCTTCCGACGCGATAAGATGATAAAAAGCATCCACGTCCGGAGCCCCGCCGTATTGCTCCGGAAAACCCAGGCCCAGCAGGCCGACTGCGGCAGCCTCTTGATATAGCTCCCTTGGAAAGGAGGCCGCCTCATCCCAATCATTCACAAAGGGCGCAATTTCCTTGTCCACAAAACGCCGCAGCATCTGGCGAAAATCTTCGTGGGCGGGGCTGTAATAAGCTGGGTTGGGTTTCATGATGTAAGCCAAATGAGCAAGGATAGGAACGGAAAAACCGTTCGGTGCCGTTACAGGTTCCGAAACAGCAGGCAGCAGCCAACCCCGCCTATTTCGATTTTCCCGGGTGTATGCCCATGGTCTTGGCAATGATCCCCATCATCACTTCATCTGCTCCGCCGCCTATCGAAGCCAAACGTCCGTCGCGATACATGCGCGACACCAGGTTTTCCCAGGTATAGCCCATGCCGCCCCAGAATTGCAGGCAAGCATCCGGCACGGTGCGCATCAGCCGCCCGGCTTTCAGTTTGGCCATGGACGCCAGCTCAGTGACGTCCTGCCCCTGGATATATAGTTCGCAAGCGCGATAAGTCAGTGCGCGCAAGCTCTCTACTTCGGTCTTCAGTTCCGTCAGCTTGAAATACACGTATTGATTGTCCAGCAAGCGTCCGCCGAACATCTGGCGCTCGCGTGCCCAGTCTATCGTCCACTCTATGCAGTTGCTCAGCGACTGGATGGAATTGGCCGCCGCCCACATGCGCTCTTCCTGGAACTGCATCATCTGATAGGTGAAGCCCATGCCTTCCTGGCCGATCGCATAGTGCTGCGGCACGCGCACTTCATCAAAATAGATCAGGCCGGTATCGGACGAGTTCATGCCTATCTTCTTGATCTTCTTCGCTACGCTGATACCCTTGGTGTCCATAGGCACCATGATCAGCGTCTTGTTCTTGTGCGGCGCGCCGTCAGAAGTGTTGGCCAGCAGGCACATCCAGTCGGCCTGCAGGCTATTAGTGATCCACATCTTGCTGCCGTTGATCACATAGTCGCCGCCGTCCTTGCGCGCGGTCGTCTTGATCGATGCCACGTCCGACCCGCCGGATGCTTCCGACACGCCGACGCAGCCCACCATGTCGCCGCTGATGGCAGGCGCCAGGAATTGCTTCTTCAGCGAATCGGAGCCGAAACGCGCCAGCGCCGGCGTGCACATATCAGTCTGCACACCTATGGCCATGGGCACTCCGCCGCAATGGATGTGACCCAGCGTTTCCGCCATCATCAGCGAATACGAATAATCCAGGCCGAGCCCGCCGTATTCAGCGGGTTTGCACAGGCCCAGAAAACCGAGGTCGCCCATTTTCTTGAACAGCTCTTTGGCGGGAAATATCTCGGCCTCTTCCCATTGATCGACATAGGGATTGATTTCAGTATCGATGAAGCGCTTCAGGCTGCGCTGTAGTTCCTGATGGTCGTGAGTGAATTGCATATGGTCTCCATGTTTTTATACTTTGTTATTGGCTCTGGTGGCCAGCCTTGTATCGGTTTCTTGCCGCCGTTGCGATCTATTGCGGCCTATTTTTCCTGCAATACCTTGGGCACTATCGCCAGTGGAAATCCGTTGTAGGCCTGGACTGCGGCGGTAGCGGCAATCTCGTCCTGCCCCGCGGCCCAACCCGCCCGCATCTGCGGCCTGCCGCCGTCTATGCGCAGCGTGGTTCCGGTGATAAAACTGGCTGCCTCCGACAGCAGGTAGACGATGCCTGCCGAAATCTCGGCCTCGGTAGACATGCGTTTCAGCGGCACGCCCTTGGCCGCGCCACGCAGGATGGGCCCCATTTCGGGAGGATAACTGTCCATGCCGCTGGAAGCGACATAGCCCGGCGCCACCGCATTCACGCGGACGCCGTAATGCGCCCATTCCAGTGCTGCCGTTTCGGTAAAGCTGACCATGCCGGCACGCGCAGCGCCCGAATGCCCCATTCCCGGCATGCTGCCCCACATATCGGCCACGATATTGACGATGCTGCCGCCATGATTTTGCATCCACTGGTTCAGGCATTCGCGCGCCATCAGGAAGCCGCCGGTCAGATTGGTTTTCACCACTGCTTCCCAGCCTTTTAGCGAGATATGCTGCAAAGGCGACGGGAACTGGCCGCCAGCGTTATTAACCAGGCCATCAATGCGTCCATGCATTGCCAGGGCCTCGCGCACAGTCTCGGCTACAGCCTCTTCCTGCCGGATGTCGCAGGCATGGCAGCTTGCAACCCCACCGGCCTGGGCAATCTCGTCCCTCACGATCTCCAGCTTTTCCAATTTGCGGCCTACCAGCGCCACTTTTGCGCCCAGGGCTGCAAGTTCATGCGCGGTGCAACGCCCTATGCCAGAGCCGCCGCCAGTCACGATGACGGCCTGCCCGGCCAGTAAATCCGGCCGAAATATTGTTCTATATGCCATATATCTTTCTCTCTCCAGGAGGGGAAACGGGTAGTTTAGGCTGGAATCATTCTACTAACCAAGCAGTTGCTTTGTAAAGTATAAAACTTTAAGATAAGCCAATAAGTCCTTGAAAAACGGGCCATGCCCTCTAGCATTAAAGCGCATGAAGCTTGCATCTGGCCTTGCCCGCAGGAATAAAACAACGACTCAGCCAGCATAAAAACAGCCAAAAACAGGAGACAAGAATGACCGAAGCATATTTGTATGACGCCCCCCGTACCCCACGCGGCAAAGGCAAGAAAGACGGCTCCCTGCACACCGTCAAGCCGGTGAGCCTGCTGGCGGGCCTGATGCGCGACATGCAGCACCGCCTGAACCTGGATACGGCACTGATCGACGATGTCGTGCTCGGCTGCGTTACCCCCATTGGTGACCAGGGCGCGGATATCGCCAAGACTGCGGCGCTGGCCGCAGGCTGGGATTGGAAAGTCGCCGGCGTACAACTGAACCGTTTTTGCGCATCCGGCCTGGAGTCGGTGAACCTGGCAGCACAGAAAGTGCGTTCCGGCTGGGAAGATCTGGTTGTCGCCGGCGGCGTAGAGTCCATGTCGCGCATCCCCATGGGTTCCGACGGTGGCGCCTGGGCAGCAGATCCCGAGACCAGCCTGCAGACTGACTTCCTGCCGCAAGGCATAGGCGCGGACCTGATTGCCACGCTGGAAGGTTTTTCGCGTGAAGACGTCGATGCCTTTGCACTGCGCTCGCAGCTAAAGGCCGCCGCCGCGCGTGCCGGCGGCCGTTTCAAATCGGTGCGCCCGGTAACCGATATCAACGGCCTGACGGTATTGGCACAAGATGAATTCATCAAGGCCAACTCCACGATGGAAGCACTGGCCGGGCTGAAAGCCTCGTTTGAAATGCCGGGCAAGATGGGTTTCGACAGCGTGGCGATACGCAAGTATCCGCAAGTCGAGCGCATTAATCACGTACATACCGCAGGCAACTCGTCCGGCATTGTCGATGGCGCAGCGCTGGCGCTGATAGGCAGCGAAGCGATGGGCAAGCGCCTGGGCCTGACACCACGCGCGCGCATCGTTGCATCGGCTGTCACGGGAACAGATCCCACCATTATGCTGACCGGCCCCGGCCCGGCAACGGTCAAGGCCCTGGCCAAGGCCGGGCTGACGATCAAGGATATAGATTTGTTTGAAGTTAACGAAGCATTTGCTGCCGTAGTCATGAAGTTCATGAAGGATCTGGGCGTACCGGAAGAAAAGGTGAACGTCAACGGCGGCTCCATCGCGCTTGGCCATCCTTTGGGCGCCACCGGCTGCATGTTGCTGGGCAATCTGGTGGATGAGCTGGAAGCCAGGCAATTGAAGCGCGGCCTGATCACGCTGTGCGTGGGTGGCGGCATGGGTATCGCGACGATTATTGAGCGGGTGTAGTACCGCCCCTGCTTTCGGCAAAGCCAATCAAACAATTCGAACAGAGACAAACATGATCAACTACAGCAAAGACCCCAGCGGCATCGTCACTCTGACAATAGACATGCCTAACCAGTCCGTCAACACGATGAATGCGGCCTTCCAGGCCGCACTGAATAGCAGCGTGACGCAACTGGAACAGGAAAAAGACAGTATCACCGGCATTATCATCGCCTCCGGCAAGGAGACTTTCTTCGCAGGCGGCGATCTGCGCGAGCTGGTCAAGGTGCAGCCCGGGCAGGCGCAGGAGTTTTTTGCGATGGTCGAGCAAAACAAGGCCATCCTGCGCAGGCTGGAGACTCTGGGCAAACCGGTTGTCGCGGCGATCAACGGTAGCGCACTGGGTGGCGGCCTGGAAATAGCACTGGCCTGCCACTACCGTGTAGCGCTGGATAATCCAAAGACAAAACTGGGCTTTCCGGAAGTGACTCTGGGCCTGCTGCCGGGCGCCGGCGGCGTGATCCGGACGGTGCGCCTGCTGGGACTGCAGGAAGCCATGCCTTATCTGCTGGAGGGCAAGCAGATAGGACCAGCCGCCGCACTGAAAGCAGGCCTGATTCATGCCATCGCCAGCGACCGCGAGCAAATGCTGCAGCAGGCGGCAGGCTGGATACTGGCCAACCCGCAAGCAAAACAGTCCTGGGATACCGACGGCTACAAACTGCCGGGTGGCGCGCCTAATTCGCCCAAGCTGCTGCCAATGATCATGATTGCACCGGCCATGCTGCGCGAAAAAACCCGCGGCAACTTCCCCGCACCAGAGGCCATCCTGGCGACGATGGTGGAAGGCGCGCAGGTCGACTTTGATAATGCGCTGAAGATAGAAGGACGCTACTTCACACATCTGGCAACAGGGCAAGTGGCAAAGAACATGATAGGCACCTTCTTCTTCCAGATGCAGGAAATCAGCGCCGGCAAGAGCCGCCCGAAAGACGTGCCAAAATGGAAAGCAGCTAAGGTCGGCGTGCTGGGGGCCGGGATGATGGGGGCAGGCATCGCCGCCGTGACGGCAGCGCGCGGCATCGCTTGCGTGCTGAAAGATGTCAGCCAGGAACAGGCAGAAAAAGGCAAGCAGGCAACCGCGAGTGGCCTGGAGAAAAAAGTCAAACAGGGTCGCCTCGCAGCAGACAAGGCGGCAGCACAACTAGCGCTGATACAGGCGACTGGTGATGCCAAGGACCTCGCCGGCTGCGACCTGATCATCGAGGCCGTTTATGAACAGCGCGAATTGAAGGCCAAGGTAACGCAGGAAGCGGAACCCTATCTGGCTGCCAACGGCATCATGGCATCCAATACCTCTACCCTGCCGATTACCGGCCTGGCAAAAGCATCTGCCAACCAGCCCAATTTTATCGGCTTGCATTTCTTCTCACCGGTAGAAAAAATGCAACTGGTGGAAATCATCAAGGGAGCCGACACCAGTGCGGAGACCTTGGCACGTGCCTATGACTATGTGCAGCAGATAGGCAAGACACCCATCGTTGTCAATGATTCACGCGGCTTTTTCACTAGCCGTGTTTTCGGAACCTTCGTCAATGAAGGCATCAGCATGCTGGCCGAAGGATTGCCGCCTGCGCTGATAGAAAACGCAGCGCTGTCGGTCGGCATGCCGGTAGGACCACTGGCGGTACAGGATGAAGTGTCGCTGAGCCTGTCTTTGCATGTCGCCAGCCAGACCCGCGCGGATCTGGAAGCCGAGGGCAAACCACTGCCGCCCTATCCGGCCGGCACCATCATCGAGCAAATGGTCAAGGAATATAAGCGCGCGGGCAAAGCCGCAGGCGCCGGTTTTTATGAATATCCTACCGATCCCAAGGTCAACGGCGGCAAGAAATACCTGTGGCCCGAACTGACCAGGCACTACGTAAAACCGGAAGTCAGCCTGCCCTATGAAGATGTCAGGGACCGTATTTTATACATCCAGGCTTTGGAAACCATACGCTGCCTGCAGGAAAACGTGCTGGAATCGGTACGTGATGCAAATATAGGCTCCATCTTCGGCATAGGCTTCCCCGCATGGACCGGCGGAGCGATCCAGTTTGTGAACCACGTAGGCATCAAGAAATTCGTGGAACGGGCAGAAGAATTACAAAAAAGCTATGGGGACCGTTTTACGCCCCCGGCCTTGTTATTGAAACACGCGGCGGAAAATACATGCTTTTAGGCATGATATATGCTTAAAAGAAGCTACTAAAGTATAAAAATCCGGAAGCCGGCGGTTTTGTTTTACAAAACATCATCAAATGCACCAAGCATGATGCAGCACGATGTAAACCAAACCAGTCGGCGCGACGTTATTAATAGCATTCTTCACTGAATAGAGGTCATATCATGAGTCATAAATTGCACGGACATTCCGGGAGGCGCGTACCCTGGGCAGCGGTGTTCCCGATTGCGATCGCCTTGATTACGCTGACGCTGACTTTGTGGCATTTCGTCCAGCCGCGCTGACAGACGGCCTACGCACAAGCACATAGCCAGACATATCGAATCCGGTGCAGCGATGCGCCGGATTTTTTCATGCCTTCAGTTTTTGCCAACCGGTCTTATTTCCAGATAACGGGTTTCTTTATGCAAACCCCAAGATTTTGACGAGCAATCCAATGCACGCAGATACGGCAATCACATGCGTGACCTTGCGCTGGAGCTTGAACAAGGCTAGCGCGGCGGCCAGCGCTATCAGCGCAGATATCCAGTCAAAGCGGCCCTGAAAACCCGTCGGCCACAGCACGTGATAGCCAAAGAATAGAGCCAGATTCAAGATCACACCGACGACGGCAGCGGTGATCGCCATCAGAGGCGCAGTAAATTTCAGATCCTTGTGCGTACTCTCGATCAGGGGTCCACCCGCCATGATGAACAGGAAGGAAGGCAGGAAGGTGAACCATGTCACCAGCAGTGCGGCCAGGGCCCCTGACAGGAACAATGCGTCCGGACCCAGCAGCGCTTTCAGGTAGCCGCCGACAAAGCCGACGAAGGCCACGACCATGATCAGCGGGCCGGGAGTTGTTTCACCCAAAGCCAGCCCATCCATCATCTGCGTTGCAGACAGCCAGCCGTACTGTGTGACAGCACCCTGGTACACGTAAGGCAGCACTGCATACGCACCACCGAAAGTGAGCAAAGCTGCCTTGGTAAAAAACCAGGCCATCTGGGTGTAGGCATGGTCCCAGCCCCAAGTCAAAATCAAAATGCTCATCGGGGCAGCCCACAGCAGAGCGCCTGCGACAATCACCCCGGCTAATCCTGTCCATGAAAAAACAGCATGCGGAGGTGTCGGCGTATCATCATCGATCAATGCTGGGCCAAAATGCTGTTTACCCTTGCTATGCGCGCCGCCGGCTGTAAATTTTTCAGGCGCCAGCTTGCCGCCCACATAACCGGCGATGGCAGCAGCAGCCACAATCAGCGGAAAAGGCAGGTTGATCGCGAAGATCGCAACGAAGGCGGCCACCGCGATAGACCACAGCCATGCGTTTTTCAAAGCACGCATCCCTATGCGGTGGGCGGCCTGCAGCACGATCGCAGTGACGGCGGGCTTGATGCCATAAAACAGGCCTGCCACCACAGTCAATTCGCCAAAAGCAATATATAGCCAGGACAAAAGTACGAGGATAAACAGCGAAGGCAGCACAAACAGTGCGCCGGCAACGATACCGCCCCAGCGCTTGTGCATCAGCCAGCCTATATAGGTGGCAAGTTGCTGCGCCTCCGGGCCGGGCAGAAGCATGCAAAAGTTCAGCGCATGTAGGAAGCGTTGTTCGGAAATCCAGCGCCGGTTTTCTACCAGCTCCTGGTGCATGATGGAAATCTGCCCCGCCGGTCCGCCAAAGCTGATAAAGCCCAGCTTCAGCCAGAACCTAAAAGCCGCGGCAAAGCTCACTGCGGGCGGAGCATCGGCAGAACAGGGGACGTCCAAATATTTAGCTCCTTCACTACTCATTGTTGGCTCCGTCGCTGGCACTTTTACATTGCGGGAATTTTATAGGATTTAAAATAATATTTACAGAAACTCACTATAATCCACGCTAAGAGCAAATTCGTAGTTCATGTCGCGGTGAAACTCGGCTCATGCCGCACAAAGACAACTAACAGGAGAAACCACATGGAAGAACCAGGCAGCACACCAAAAGACGACAAGGATACAAACAAAGACGACCGCATTGAGGGCAAGCTTTTGTTCAAATCGCGTTTTGTCACCATCTTCGGCGAAATTAACCACCAGTCCGCACGTGCAGCCTGCGAGCGCCTGATCGCACTGTCCCAGGAATCGGACGCCCCTATCCACATGCTGATCTCCTCGCCCGGCGGCCACGTCGAATCCGGCGATGCGATCCATGACATGATACGTTTCGTGCGTGCACCGGTGACCACCATAGGTACAGGCTGGGTCGCCAGCGCGGGTACGCACATCTTCCTGGCAGCGCCCAAGGAAAGACGCGTATGCTTGCCGAACACCCGCTTCATGATCCATCAACCAGGCGGCGGCGCAGGCGGCCAGGCATCCGATATCGCGATCCATGCGAAAGAAATCATCAAGACCCGTGAGCGCATCGCGCGTGAAGTATCCAGGGAAACCGGCCAGCCGCTGGACAAGGTCATGCTGGATATGGAGAGGGATTTCTGGATGAATGCCGAAGAAGCGATCAAGTACGGCATCGTATCCCGTATTATCGAGAAACAGACTGATTTGGCCTAGAGCCTTTTCGTCGCTCTGAAAAAAAAGCCCCTGCACTCGCTGTGCAGGGGCTTTTTTGTTTGGGTAGCTTAGTCCGGGTAAACTTAGTTTGGGTAAGCTTATCTAGGTACCGGCAGCCGCTGGCGGCGCATCTGTTTGCTTCGGCTGTCCCAGCGACCAGCAGAAAAAGCTCAGACAGAGACCAGCCATAACGCCGCAAGCCAGTTTGAACGCACTTTCAAACAACACCGGCGCCACAAAACCGGACACCAGCGCAAACATGAACATCTGTATGAAAGACTGCAGCGACGAGGCCAGGCCGCGGTTATCGGGAAAGTAGTTCATTGCAATGATGGTGATCGCAGGCGTAATCAGGGCCAGGCCGAACGCATAGATAAACAAAGGCAGGACAGCCCAAGGTACTTCGGCCGCAAACACGTAGTTGTAGCCGACATTGAGTACAGAAGCTGCCGCCATGATGCCGTAGCCGGCCAATATCATCGTTTTGGGCGTGTAGCGGGCCGCATGCTTGGCCGATATCGCCGAGCCCGTGACCATGCCGCTGATCAGCGGGATGAACAACCAGGCAAACGCTGTTTCTGGCTTGTGCAGGATATTCATCACGAAATTAGCGGCGGACCCGATGTATAGCGCAAAGCCGCTAAAACTCAGGCCTACTGCCAGAGCCAGCAGCAGGAAGCGGTGATGGCGCAGCACTTTCAGATAATTGGCGGCGATCACAACAGGATGGAAAGCGTGGCGCGACTTGGGCGGCAGGCTCTCCGGCAAGGCGCGATAGCAGACTACCAGCATCAATACGCCAAATGAAGTCAGGAACCAGAATATGGAGCGCCAGCCCAGGCTGACCTGCAGCCAGCCGCCGAGTATCGGCGCTATCGCGGGCGCCAGGCCAAACAGCATCATGATATGCGACAGCATGCGCTGCGCTTCTGCGCCGGCAAACTTGTCCTGCACGATCGCGCGGCTAACCACGGAACCGGCACCGGCAGCCAGGCCCTGGAATACGCGGCAGACCAGCAGCCAGCCAAAAGACGGCGCCATTGCGGCCCCCAGGGATGCCAGCGTATACACCACCAGCGATACCAGGATCACGGGACGGCGGCCAAAGGAATCCGACAGTGTTCCGTAGAACAGCATCATGAAGGCAAAGGTAAACAGAAACAGGCTCAGGCTTTGCTGCATCAGCAAGGGGCCAACCTCGAAGGCCTTCGAGATCGCCGGGAATGACGGCAAATAAGTATCGATAGCCAGCGGACCGACCATGGACAGGCCGGCCAGGATCAGGGTGAGAAAGCCATTATTATGGTTAGTGCGGTTCATGCGTGATTCCAGATGCAAAACCCCAGATTTTACGCGAGGCCGCTATTGGATGCCCGGAAAACGTCGAAATACACTTAGATGCCCGCCTGAAACATCTGGAAACAATTCTCGCGTCAACAGGAAAAAGGGCGCCGACGTTATAAGCTCACGTAGGACTGCTACGCTAACCTCAAAGGAATCCATCATGAACAAACTGATCATCGCTCTCGTTGCCACTACTTTCACTATGGGCGCAGCTTTCGCACAAACACCGGCAGCCAGCGCTCCGGCAGCGGCGACGGCAAGCGCAGCGGCTAGCACTGCAGCGTCCACACCAGAAAAAACTGTCAGCAAGAAAAAACACAGCAAACATAAAGCGGCCAAAGCTGCTGCATCTACAGAAGAAGCCAAAGCTGCTCCTGCAAAATAAGTCGTCAGCATTAAAGCCGGCCGGCATCGCCAGCCGGCAGCAGCAAGACCCGAAGGATACGGCCATTCGCGGCCGTATCCTTTTTTCATTTTCGCTTTCCAATCACGCCAGGGATGATGGCGGCGATGACAAACACGAAAAATACAGTCAGAATAGCCTGGACCAAAGTATTCAAGAATCAAGGACTGGAAGAATTTTTCATGCAGCTACGCACCGCAACCCTCTCTGACGCACTGGCTATCGCTTATCTTCACGCAGAAAACTGGCGCCTGATCTATCGCGGCATGCTGAGCGATGCCTATCTGGACCATGAGGTCCATGCTGAAAGGCTGGCATCCTGGGAGGAGCGCCTGCGCTCCCCTGCAGAAAATCAATACATTGTGGTCGCGGAAGACCAGGGAATCGTGCGCGGATTTGCCTGCGCCTTTGCCAACGAACATCCGCAGTGGGGCCACTATCTGGACAACCTGCATGTAGCAGCCGACAGCAAGGGGCAAAATATAGGTGCCCGGCTGATGGCCGACGTAGCACGCTGGTGCAGCGGAATTGATGCTGCGCGTGGACTGTATCTGTGGGTAGCGGCTGCCAACCCCTCAGCCATCCGCTTTTATCAAAGGGTGGGCGGTGTCGCCGCCGATGACGAATTGTGGGAACCTCCGGGCGGCGGCCAGGTGCTGTGCCTGCGCTATACGTGGCCCGACATGGCTGTGCTGAAAGCATAAGCGGAGCATTTAGCTCCGCTCTTGTTCTACTCAGCAATCCAGGGCTTGCACCCTGATCAGGCGTGGCGCCTGTTCTTGCGATGCCGGCTTGCGTGCGCCACCACTTCCGGTTCAGGCTCGCCGCCGAGGAAGCGCCGTATGCTGGAAGCGTCGAACAAACGCGCAGAATTGGCTTTCGCATTCAACAGCACCAGCGTCGCATTCTTGCCAGCCGCCTTGATACGCATGATCAGGCAATTGCCGGCTTCATTGGTAAAGCCTGTTTTCGACAGGCCGATGTCCCAGCCCTTCTTGCCTACCAGGCGATTGGAATTATGATATTCCACTTGGCGGCCATTGATATTAACGACCTCTCCACTATCGGTGGTGATACGCACGATGTCGGGATATCTGGACGCTGCCTCAGCCATTTTGGCCAGATCAACCGCATTGGATTTATTATTGGGAGACAGGCCGGTGGGCTCTTCTATCGCTGTATTGGCAAGTCCCAAGCCTTTGATCTTGGCCTGGACCGCCGTTAGGAAGGCGGCTTTTCCACCCGGATAGGTACGTGCCAGCGAAGCCGCAGCGCGATTGTCGGACGACATCAGCGCCAATTGCAGTACATCTTTTCTCGGCATGGTTGCACCGACCGGTACCCGCGACATGCTATGTTTTAGCATGTCGACATCTTCCTGTTCTATGTGGATAGCTTCGTTCATGTCAGGCTTGGCATCCAGCACGACCATGGCTGTCATCAATTTGGTCAGCGATGCGATAGGCACAACTTCATTGGAATTCTTTTCCAGCAGGATTTTTCCAGTACCGTCTTCTATCACCAGCGCATGGCTGGAACCTATGCGCGGCAATGCAGCGTAGCTGACGCTGGCAATACTGAACAAGGCGAGGCCGGCGACAAGGCCGGCGGCAATAAGGGGTTTCTTGAACATGGGACGCAAATGCTTACCAGTATGCGGATTTCAAGGGCAATCCGCTAACAATCAAAAGATAAAAACACATTCCGCCGGAACGCATTTTTCAATAGGCTGGAAGCTTAACAGTTTCCATGCTCAACTGCTCGATTTGAATAAAAAATTATGAGCAATTTGGTATCTCAAGAAAACTGATTGGCGTTTTCATATAAATCCATAGGCATGTAAATCCCAATGCATCATAAAATGACATTTTTATTATCCGATGCAGCGTAGCGATGCCGTCCGCACGCCGCAGCAAGAACGAATCCCATGACAGATACTGCCAAGCTCAGCAAAAAAGATATTGAGGCTTTGTCGGAGTTCCGTTATCAGCTACGACGCTTCCTGCGCTTTAGCGAAGACATCGCGCAAGGTGAAGGTTTAACTCCTCTGCAATATCAATTGCTGTTGCATATTAAGGGTTATCCTGGCCGCGAACATGCAAGCATAGGCGAGCTGGCCGAGCGCCTGCAGTCGCAACACCACGGCGTTGTGGCATTGGTGACGCGTTGCGAGAAAGCAGGCTTGGTGACACGTTCCCCGGGAAGCACGGACCGTCGGCAAGTTGAGGTCAGCCTCACTCCACTGGGCCAGCAATGCGTAGCCCGCCTCGCGGAAAAGCATCACCAGGAGCTGAATTCCCTGTCCAAAGTATTCAAGGTAGCGAACATTTCCGCTTTTAATGACAGAAACGAACTGTAAGCCTGGCGCGCAAGGGCAACTACAAAGCGGCGCAAAATGCTGTCATCCGGCTATGGAAGAAGCCAGGCTTTCCACTTCAGCACTGCGGCTAGACCGGCTATTGCTGGAATAAAAGCGATCGCGCAGATTCATGAAAGGCGTTTCGACCAGCATATATAGGAGCCAGCCCGCAAACACGCTGGCAAGCATCATGATTGCTATCCCCGTTGCCGAATTGACGCTGATGCCCTGCTCTTGCAAAGGAGCTTGAAGCATGTGCATCAGGGGTTTATGCACCAGATAAAGCGCGTACGACCACAGTGCGAGGGAGGCGGCGCCGGGAACGCGTATCCTGTGCAACAGAGAACAAGGGCTCAGTGCCGACAGGCACAGAAAAGCAAAACCGACAGAAAGCAAGGTGTAGCCGAACGTGCCGGTAACAAAGGTGTAACCCTGGCCTTCGATATAGTTATATTCCAGAAAAAGGCCAAAGGCGATCGCGAGCACTGCTAAACCAGCAGCCATGGATAGACGGTATTTTTCAAGCAAACCCTTCCAGATGGGCTCATGGAAATTCTTTAGCATGGCCAGTGCAACACCCGGCAATAATTCATCAAAGCGACTGAAGCTCGCATAATAAACATGCGTGTAATAGGAACGGACATCGTTGGCATACAAAGTCCAAAAATAAGCCCGGATCGCCATGCCTGCCAGCATGGTGGCAATTAGCAGGCCCCATGCCGATCGCATCGACAGCCTGAATCTGGCAAACAATAAGGCCAGCACCGGGAGTATCAGGTAAAACTGCTCTTCTATGCACAATGACCATGCCTGGGAAAAGGCACTGCCGGATTTCAGGCCCAGGTTTTGTGTGAATGTCAGGAATTTCCACAGCGGGGTAACTGGATTGCCACCCATCGCCAGCGGGAATATGAAGTAGAGCGCCAGCACCACATAATAATTCGGCAGCGTGCGCAAGAACCGGCGGATATAAAACAGCTTCAGCGAGAGCTGCTGTCCTGACTTGAGCGCCGAGAATATCTGGTTGCCGATCAGGTAGCCGCTCAGCACAAAGAACAAATCTACGCCGGCCCAGCCTATCTCACTCAATACTCCGAAGTTGGCATTGCTGCTGACGAATTTCATGTAGTGGTACATCAGCACCAGCAAAATGGCGATCGCCCTCAATGTATCGAGACCATTCAAGCGGGAGGCATGGGCTTGCTTCATAAACGCAGCTCTTCAAGAAAAATCAAGGAGGCCTATGATGCATTTTTGTACAGTGATTTACAAGATGCCTCTATCAAGTATTTCACAGCATGCGTCTTGTAGCTTCACCCGCTATCGTTCTCAATTTCATGCTGTCAGCCAGTGGGTCAGGCTATAAATCAACAAACCCACCAGGCCGCCTACCAGCGTACCGTTGATACGGATAAATTGCAGGTCCGGTCCCAAGGCCAGCTCTATCCTTCCCGTCATTTCCTCTTTCGACCATTTGTCGATTTCCTGTGTAATGAAAGCGGCGACCTTGCTCCTGTATTTATCGACCAGAGGAGGTATGTTATTCAGGATTTTTTCGTTGATCCAGCTTTGCAGACCCGCATCGCCGGCCAGTTTGCGGCCGAGATTCAAGGCCATTTCGCTTAGATAGGCCGCTGTCGCCGAATCCTGGCGCTGTATGTCTTCCAGCATCTTCGCCTTGGCTTCATCCCATAGCTGTTCCAGGTAATGATTCAGTTGAGCGTCATTCAGCAGCTCTTGCTTGGCCTGGTCTATCTTGCTGCGCCAGGCGGGATCGGCCTTCAGATGCAAGATGAAGTCGCTGACGTAGACATCGAATTGCGTCCGCCACGGATGTTCAGCATCGGCCTGCACCTCCGCAGCTTTAGCCTGCAGGCTATTGACCATGCGCACCACCGCACGTGCTGCCAGGCTGCGCATCGTGCCGCCCACTTCAATACCGAGGATTTTCACGCTATCCAGATCCAGCACCTCGCTGATCAGGGCCAGCAATTTGTCCTGGCTCTCCGGCTTGTCCAGTTTTTCCGCCATCGCCTGCAAGACTGTGTCCAGCAAGCGCTGATGCCGCTTTTCTTCAACCATCGCATGCAATACATCGCCCGCAACGCTGGAGATGTCCATGCTATCCAGCCTCTTCCTGATGTTGTCGCGAACAAAACGGCGCATACCCGCATCATCCAGCGCAGCGATCACCATGGCACCCGCTTCAGCAGCCAGCTTGCCCAGCTTTGCGCCGCTATCCGGCTGTATCAGCCAACTTGCCAGCTTGCCCGCAGGATCGGCTTCCCTGACGCGATGAACGATGCCATCGACCGTCACAAAGTGAGTTGTAATGAAATTACCTATGTTTTTGGCGATTTCCTGTTTGCTGTTCGGGATGATCGCGGTATGCCAGATCGGCAGTCCCAGAGGGTGGCGAAACAGGGCGACAACGGCAAACCAGTCGGCAATTGCCCCTATCATTGCAGCCTCTGCAAAGGCAGATACATAAGCCCACATCGCATATTTTTTAAGCAATATTTGTGCAGTGCAATATAAAATAACGGCAGCCATGAAAAAGCCCAGCGCAATCGCCTTCATTTTGCGCAGGCGCTGCTCCCGCATGGCGACCTGTATCGATTCCAGGTCTATCCGCAAGCTGTCTTCACTATTCATTTAATCTTTCAAAATAGTTCTTTATAGAAATAAAATTTCCATAAAGAAATTTTAAACCAAACTAAATTAAATCCATTCGCTTCGCCGGGTGCCCGCCCACTTATGGGCCGACTTAGAAAAGATAACCTGGCGAGCATTTTTTTGGTGCAAGCTGCTCTGCTGCAGTGCAAAAATAATACTCTTGTTGCTGAAATAATACGCAAGCGCAAACGATTGCTATTGTCCGATTGAAAATGACGAAATGGTCATGCTATTGTCATTTGGCAAACCTAGAATCACCTGTTTGCACCACCACAACGGGAGAAAACATGATGAAGCAATGGAGTAGCCGCGCGAACCTCGCGGGGCTGGTAATAGTTTCAAGTTTTGCCATATTATTGGCAGGCTGCGGCGGTAGCAATACCGCTGACGGAGAAACCGCACGCAACTCGACGGCGCTGTTGCTTGTTCCGCCAGGAGCACTGCCTGCTTGTCCTGCCGCTCCCAACACATTGCGTAATATTGACGTTATCCAGGGCAGCGGCGCTACCAGCGCCTACGCAGGACAAACGACAACCGTACGCGGTGTTGTGGTTGGTGACTTCCAGGCAGCCAATCAGCTCAAGGGCTTCTATATCCAGCAACCGGTTCCCGACAGCGATCCTAAAACTTCCGAGGGTATCTTTGTCTATGCACCAGGCAATACCGTCACAGTCAAACTCGGCGACTATGTGCAAGTCAGCGGTACCGTGCAGGAATATAAAGCTGCAGCCACCGATACTGAAAGCACGACTCAAGTCAGCCTGCTGACCGAAGTGTCTGTTTGCGGCAAAGGACCTACTATCCTGCCGGTCACCGTCAGCCTGCCGGTTGCAAACCCGTCCGATCTGCGCGCCTATGAAGGCATGCTGGTCAAATTTACCCAAACCCTGACCGTCAGCGACGTACACAGTCTCGGCCAGTATGGCGAGATCGTGCTGGCACCAAGCCGCATGTTTACTCCATACAGCAACCCAACCAGCAATGACTCCGCAGCGAATGCGGCACTCAATGCCCGTTCCAGCATCGTGCTGGACGACGGCTCTTCGCCGGCCAACCCTAATCCTATTCCCTACCTGTCTGCCAGCGACAAAACCGGTACCCGGCGCGTCGGCGACACAGTGCAAAATGTTCAGGGGATTATGACATATGGTTTCGGCAGCTATGTGGTGCAACCCACGCAGCAGGCAACATTCACAGCCAGCAATCCACGCCCTGTCGCGCCGAATGCGGTGGGCGGGACCTTGCGTGCAGGCAGCCTGAATGTGCTGAACTACTTCACGACATTGAACAAGCGCGGCGCCAATACTGCGCTGGAATTGCAGCGTCAGCGCGACAAGCTGGTGATGACTATCACTGGCCTGAACGCTGATGTGCTGGGCCTGATGGAAATAGAGAACAATGCCACAACATCCATTGGCGACCTGGTAGCAGCAGTCAATGCCAAGCTGGGTGCCAATACCTACAGCTTTATCAACAGCGGCCAGCCGGGTACGGATGAAATCAAGGTTGCTATCATCTACAAGCCCAGCGCCGTCACTCCTATCGGTAACGCGAAAGTGCCGACCGATCCAGGCTTCTCGGTGGATGGCGGCTTGCGTCCGCCAGTTGCACAGCGTTTTGCTGCCAACAGCAATAACGGCAATTTCTGGTTTGTGGTCAACCACCTGAAGAGCAAAGGTTCTTGCCCAAGCAGCGCCACCAGCCCCGACCAAGATTACGGCCAGGGATGCTGGAACGCATCACGCGTCGTACAGGCTGCGGCCCTGAAAAATTGGGTATCCACATTGGTTTCCAGCTCCGGTGAGCAGGATGTACTGATGGTCGGCGATTACAATGCCTACCTGAACGAAGACCCTATCGCTTCCATTGAAGCCGGCGGCTTTGAAGAGCTGACACGCCGCGTGCCCGCACAGGATCGTTACTCCTTCATCTTTGACGGCCAGTCCGGCGTGCTGGACCATGCTTTTGCCAGCGGCAGCATGAAATCACAGGTCACCGGCATCACGATCTGGCATGTCAATTCTGACGAACCGGAAGTACTGGACTACAACACCGAGTTCAAGACTGATGACCGTTATGATGTCACTCCTTACCGTTCTTCCGATCACGACCCGGTGCTGGTGGGCCTGACCCTGAATGCGGACCCTGCAGTAATCGCACCAACCCTGAACGCAGTATTACCTTCCATCGGCCAGGCCGGCACGGCAACCACGATTACAGGCATCACTGCTGCCGTCGCAAATGGCACGGGCACTCCTTCGTTGACGGTTGATTGGGGTGACGGAACTGGCCCGCAAGCCTTGGCAGCCAATGCAAGCACAGCGAGCAAGACCTATGCATCAGCAGGTACCTACGCCATCAAGCTGGTGCTGACCGATGGTAACGGCGTCACTGCAGAATTGTCTGCGCCAGTCACCATCAGTCCGCCAGCAGGCCCGGGGCCTGGCGATAGTGCCGAGCTGTTTTTCAGCGAATATGCAGAAGGTTCCAGCAACAACAAGGCCATAGAAATCTACAATCCGACAGCAGCCAGCGTGGACCTCAGCATTTACAAGGTCAAGCTGTATGCCAACGGTGCGGTCAGCCCTACGACGACATTCAATCTGACAGGAACGATACCGGCAGGCGCAACACTGACCTTGTACAACTCCCAAACTGCGGCAGCCAGAATAGCTGAAATCCAGGGAACCAAGCTAACCAGCGGTGTGGTCAACTTTAACGGCGACGATGCTGTCACTCTGGAGAAAAACGGCAGCGTTGTAGATGCCTTTGGACAGGTTGGATTCCAGCCTGCAGGCGGAGCATGGACATCGCCAAGCAATGCCGCTGTCACTACCATCAACAAAACCCTGCGCCGCAAGAGTGGAATTGTTCACGGCAGCATTCCATCTGCGCGCCCTGCAGTCTGGGACCCTGCCCTGGAATGGGATGTGTATGACCATGATACCTTTACCGGTTTTGGCCAGCGCTAAGTAAATAAAGAGGCGTCGGGATTGGCTTCCTTGCCAATCCCGACAAGCAAATTGAAT
This sequence comes from Parundibacterium terreum, assembly GCF_014636315.1. Classification (GTDB taxonomy): domain Bacteria; phylum Pseudomonadota; class Gammaproteobacteria; order Burkholderiales; family Burkholderiaceae_D; genus Undibacterium; species Undibacterium terreum. Next base: position 1,723,688 of record NZ_BMED01000001.1, read on the forward strand.
ATCAATACCAACGGAGCAAGAATGAAATTCACTTCTATTTTCGGCAAACTGGCGGCAGCGGCTGCTTTTGCTATGTCGCTGGCTACAGCAAACTCTTATGCCACGCCAGCCTTTACCCTGGATCCATATTCCATCGTTAACGACGATACTAATAACTACAATTTTGCGGTTGAATTCACTGCCAACCAGGCAATCACGGTAAATGCGCTGGCATATTTTTTCAGCGATGCCAATACAAGCGGATCTCATGCGGTCGCCTTGTTTGATATGAGCGGAAATAAACTGGCAGAAACCATCGTTGACGTCAGCGATATTCTGCTTGGCAGTTTTCGCTATAGCAGTATCGATGCGGTCAATCTGCTGGCAGGAGCTTCTTACCGCATAGTGGGCTTAAGTAATGGAGAGTCGTATGGCTTGAGCGCACAAAACATCAGCGTCAATTCTGCAATCAGCTATATTCAATCCGGCTTTTCCGATATCACAGACAGCGCAGCACCTGAATTCACTACCATGACCTGGGGCGAAAAGGGACAACCAACAGATTCCATCTGGGGCCCCAGCCTGAGCTTCAACCTGACCCAAGCTAACGTACCGGAACCCGCAACTTACGCCTTGTTTGCAGCAGGCCTGGGCTTGCTGCTGATCTCCCGCCGTCGTAAATCCAGCTAATCTTTAGCGTCCCCTGCCTGAATACATGTCAGGCAGGGCAAACAGACCCTTCACGGAGTCTGTTATCAAAAATACTTGCACCGTCATTCACTTTTGCCAAGTTTGCATAGTATGCTTTGCAAATGCCTGTCGCTGATATCGCATTTCCCATCAAATTATTTCCGCAAGGCAATTTCAAAGATATAAAATGAGCGTTTGCCCGGCTCGCAATCCCAGGTCCGGCTGCAAACCTTTTTCTATTGTTTTGTCTATCGTCCTTTGAGGAGTCGCGCATGTCCACCTTCGGTCCGGAAGAAGCACGTAGCTATATGCACCAATTATTAGCTGCCATGCATAAGATGGGCGGCTCCGATTTGTTCATTTCTGCGGATTTCCCACCCAGCATCAAATCGCACGGCGGCATGAAACCGCTCAGCCAGCAAAAATTGAGTGGCGATATCACGAAGAAGCTGGCGCTGAGCTTGATGAACGATAAGCAGCAGGCCGAATTTGAAGCAGAGATGGAGTGCAATTTTGCGATCTCCCTGCCCAATGTCTGCCGCTTCCGCGTGAATGTCTTCGTGCAGCAGCAACACACCGGCATGGTGATACGTACCATCGCGTCCGAAATTCCAACCTTTGAAAAGCTGGCGCTGCCCGAAACGCTAAAAGACGTGATCATGACCAAGCGCGGCCTGGTATTGGTCGTCGGCGGTACCGGTTCCGGCAAATCCACTACGCTAGCCGCGATGATCGACTACCGCAATACGAATTCCGCCGGACATATCATCACGGTAGAAGATCCGGTTGAGTACGTGCACAAGAATAAGAACTGCCTGGTTACGCACCGGGAAGTCGGGGTGGATACCCACTCATGGCACCACGCCTTGAAGAACACACTGAGGCAGGCGCCGGACGTGATCCTGATCGGCGAGATCCGCGACACGGAAACCATGGAGCATGCGATCGCCTTTGCAGAAACCGGCCACCTGTGCCTGGGTACCTTGCATGCAAACAGCTCCAACCAGGCGATAGACCGTATCATCAACTTCTTCCCCGAAGAGCGACGCAACCAGTTGCTGATGGATCTGTCCTCCAACCTGCGCGCGATTATTTCCCAACGCCTGGTAAAGACCGAAGACGGCAACGGCCGCAAGGCAGCGATAGAAATCCTGTTGAATACGCCGACTGTCGCGGAAATGATTTTCAAAGGACAATTCCAGTCCATCAAGGAAATTATGGCAAAATCCCGCGAGCTGGGCATGTGTACTTTCGACCAGGCGCTGTTTGATCTGTACAATAAAAAATTCATCAGCTATGAAGAAGCGATACGCAATGCTGACTCGGCCAACGAACTGCGCCTGCAAATCAAGCTGAAAGGCACGCGCAATCTGCAAGGCGCCGCGGCGGCGAGCAGCGGCTTCAGCATGGTCGTGGAAGAAAAATCTGAAGACGAAGAGTCTTAAAACCCGGCTCATCTGCATTCGGGTCCTATCAATCCCTACCGGCGGATTTCACTTCGCCTGTGCTTATATCAGGCGGCAGCAGGCAAACATGCACAATAAAAACCGGCTTGGCTCATACCAACATGTTGTCCACCACTGTTCCCGTCTGCTCCTCAGTATCGCATTCAGTTTCCAGCTATACGGCGTCGTGCAGGCGGCTCCGCTGCTGCGTTGCGAGGTCATTTATGCAGGCGTCACATACACGGTAGTGGCTACGCCAGGTTCCGATCCCTATAGCATAGAGGCGGTGGACATAGGCGAACGCTTTCGCTTCAAGGCAGTGATGGTAAGTGTAGACAAGCCTATCGATTACATCAAGCTGTATGCCTACTTTCAGACACGGCGCAAGGACATCCCGATACACCAGGCAACCTACCTGCCGCCGTTTACAGTATCCGACAAGCCCTACCCGCTGACTCCGCAGAATTACCTGTATGCCGGCGATGTGGAGCGCGAACTGCAATACCATTGCACGTTGCAAGGAGTAGCCCCATGAGGTGCATACTGGCAAGCCTTATCTGTAACGCACTCTTCGGCACCGTGTTCCTTGGGACTGTCCACGCGGCAGACCTGAATGATAAAACGGTCACGGTACTGTTCGCCGGCGACATCGTTCTGGACGGCAAACCCGGCAAGGCGATAGAACAGGGGCGCGACCCGTTTGCAGCCTTTGCTGGAATACTGGCCAACGCCGATCTGCGCATAGGCAATCTGGAATGCGTGGTTGCCACTGGTGGCGACCAGGCAGACAAAACCTTTACCTTCCGCGCTCATCCGCGCACGCTGGAGATCCTGAAACGCCACTTCGATGCGGTCGGTATTGCCAATAACCATTCCGGCGACTACGGCAGGGATGCATTCAGCGAAATGCTGGGGCTGCTACAGCAGCAGAAAATCCCCTATTTCGGCGGTGGCCGCAATCTGCAGGAAGCACATACTCCCTTGCTGATCACCCGCAAGGGAATCCGCATTGCCTTGCTGGCCTACGATGAATTCCTGCCGCGCAGTTTCGAAGCAGACAAGGATGCGGCCGGCGTCGCCTGGAGCGAGGATGAGCAAGTCGTGGCAGATATCAGGAAAGCGCGTAGCGTCTACCATGCAGACATCGTCATTCCCTTCATGCACTGGGGCTGGGAAAATGAAATGCAGGCCAACGCAAGGCAGCGCCACCTTGCCAGGATCATGATCGATGCCGGTGCAGATGCCGTTATCGGCGGGCACCCGCATGTGATACAGGATACCGATACCTACAAGGGCAAGCCCATCATCTACAGCCTGGGTAACTTCATGATTGATGAGCTGGACAACGAGCCGCAAACCCAGGTATCCGTCCTGAAGCTGAGCCTGGACAAGACCGGTGTAAGCGGCTGGCAAACCAGCCTGGGGAAGATCGATGCAGACGGCATCCCTCACCCGGTTGATAGCGCCAGCAGCCCTTGCTGGAAACGGGGCCAGGCGGCAACGAGCACATGCAACTCACCTGGGCAAGCTGTTTCCTCTAAATAATCATTGTCTTTCATTTTCAAATAGACAACAATAGGTAATCATCTTTTCCTGGTTCCCTTTCCATGTACATGCTGATCAATGATCGCTGGCAGGCAGACAATCGTAAACAACGCGTCCTGGCTGCCGTATTTGCGATGCTGCTCACCTTGATGCTGGCAAAGCAGTTCAGCGGCAACCGCCTCTGGTCACAGCGCACAGAAGCAGAGCAGCCCGGCAGCGTGCAGTATTTGTCCCTCTTTAATCTGCCGATACCCTCCGCGCGCCAGCCGGAAAATCATGAGAACGCAGCCGCCAGGATTCCGACAGGTGATGCCGGTCGCAAAGGGAAATCCAATTCCGCGCCAGCAGCGCGAGCTGTACTTCCGGCAAGCGATAGCGGCCAGACCAGCACTCCAGTGGAAGCAGCTCCTGAAATACCACCACCAGCTACCGGCAGCAACGAAAACGGCGATACAATCAACAGCACGCTGAAAGTGGATAGCAAAGCCATCACCAAGGCATATAAAGACAGCAGGACCGATATGCAGAAAATGGCCGATGCCACCGGCAAGACACTTGCAAATCCGGAATCGACAAAAATGCAGCAATTTGATGTAGCGATGAAAGAAGCGGCCGTCCCCGGTTGCCTCGCCAAAGGCGAAGACCCGCTAAAACATAATCCTGCAAAACTGGGAAACGTCAGTTTCAGCGGACTATTGGCATTACCCTTTTATGTCACCGCCATCGCCAAGGGAAAATGCAAGTAGACAAGCGAAGAATGTAATACGCATAAAAAAATACGCGCTAAAAAATATGCACTAATCGGCGCGCCCCATACTTTTTTGCAGAGCCAGATATGAAGAATAAATCCTGCGAAATATTGATCTGCTCGCTACTGCCATTGCTGGTAGCTGGACATGTCCTGGCAAGGACACCGAGCCCGCCGGCGGCGACAAAAAATACCCTGGTCACCAGCCAGTATTACGCCAGGCTGATTGCCGGCCCTGTCACCGATCTCGCGCGGCTGAATCTGTTTGTCAGCGCCATGCCCAAAGGCGGGGACCTGCATCATCACTATTCAGGTGCAATCTATGCAGAAACCTATCTGGACTGGGTAGGCAAACGCAATTTCTGCATCTACCGGGACAACGTCCCCCAGCTGAAAGCGCAGAAATACCATATAGAAGCCCGTAGCGATCTGCCGGCGGCGGCCAAGGCCGTCTGCGCCAGTGCGGATGAAGTACGGCAGGATAACGGCTTCTACCGCGAGCTTTTGCAGCGCTGGTCCGACAAGGACTACGACAACCATTCGCATGATCAAACACCGCCGGATCAGCAGTTCTTTGATACTTTCGCCTACTTCGGCCCGATATCAGATGAATACTTCCGCGAAGGTCTGCAATGGTTGAAGGACAGCGCCAAGGCTGAGAACATGCAATACCTGGAAACCATGCTCAAGAGCGGGCCAAACGTGGCGTTAGCCGGCATGAATGCCGACCTGGATGCATTGACCTCCGCCAGCAGCGATGAACAGGTAGAACAGGTATTGCGTGCGTATTACGCCGCCCTGATTGCCGACACTGCGACTGCGACGAAGATCAAAGAGTATGCCGACATGGTAGACGAGATCGCCGCAGGCATCGATGACGCAGACTTCACAATGCGCTTCCAGGCTTTTGCCGTACGCGGCTTTGCGCCGTCCCGGGTATTCGCCAGCCTGTATTCATCGTTCGCCGCGGCACACATGAACAAGCTGATCGTCGGCGTCAATATCGTAGGACCGGAAAACGGTATTGTCGCCATGCGCGACTATACGCTGCATATGAAAATGTTCCGCTTCCTGAAGCAGCGCTTTCCCGATGTCAAACTGGCCCTGCACGCAGGCGAGCTGACACTGAGCATGGTGCCGCCGGACGGACTGCAGTCGCATATCGCGCAAGCCATACAGATTGCAGGCGCCAACCGCATAGGGCACGGTATCGATATCACTTACGAAGCCCATGCCTATGAATTGATGGACAGCATGAAACAGCTGGACATCCCGGTCGAGGTCAACCTGAGCAGTAATGCCTTCATTCTCGGTGTTAAAAACGAAGCCCATCCTGTCACGGCATACAAGGCGCATGGAGTGCCCTTTGTCATTTCCACCGACGATGCCGGGGTATCGCGCTCCACAATGAGCAATGAATACCTGCTGTACGCCAGCCGCTACAAACCCAGCTATGCAGAATTAAAGGCAACGGTATACAACAGCATCCGTTACTCCTTCCTGAGTGACAAGGAAAAACAGGATCAGTTGCAGCAGTTGAACCGGCGTTTCAGCAATTTTGAAGAAAAAATACGCAAGCTGGCGAGTCCGGCAAAAAAATGAAGCACACTCGCAAACAGCAAGCTTGGAACTCATTTTATAAATAGGAAATACGATATGCGTGCTTCGCCTTTTCACCTCAAGCGTCCGCTCCAAACTGCAAAACGGTTTGGCAGTATATTGATGTCTATGCTATTGCTGACTTCCCACTGCTATGCGGCTGATGCCGCCACTCCGACCATGCCAGATGCCCCAGTTGCTGCCAAACGCCCAAAGGTGGATACCAATTTTGGCGATCGCCGTGTGGACGATTATTTTTGGCTGCGCGAAAAATCCAACCCCGAGGTCATCAGCTATCTGGAAGCAGAAAATGCCTACGCAGAGAAAGCGCTGGAACCGACCAAATCCCTGCAAGACAAGCTCTATAAAGAGATGCTGGGCCGCATCCAGGAAACCGATGTTAGCGCGCCCTACCGTAATGGAAAATACTACTATTACTCGCGCACGGAAGCCGGAAAACAATACAACATCCTTTGCCGCAAGCTGATCCAGGCCGACGGCACCTATGAAGCATCGCCGGAAGAAATTACGCTGGACGTGAACCAACTGGCAGAGGGCAAAAAATTCATGTCCGTCGACGCTGCAATCATCAGCCCGGATGGCAACTACCTGGCTTACGCCACTGACGGCACCGGCTTTCGCCAGTATGTATTACAGGTCAAGGATTTGCGCACTGGCAAACTGGTACTGGAAAACCGTGAACGGATCACTTCAATCGCCTGGACTCGGGACAGCAAAAACCTATTTTATACGACGGAAGATGCGGTAACAAAACGCTCCAACCAGTTGCACCTTGCCGCTATAAATCAAGGACAAAACCAGGCTAAGGACAAGCTGGTCTATGAAGAAAAAGATGAGCTATTCCATATCGACGTAGCGCTCGACCGCAGCAAAGAATATATTTTCCTTAGCATTGCCAGTTCCACGACCACCGAAACCCGCTTTGTGCACGCAGACAAACCCGCCAGCCCGTGGCAAATCGTTTTGCCACGCAAGAAGGATCAGGAATACAGCGTGGACTACCAGGGCGGATCTTTTTATATCCGCATCAACGATACTGGCCGCAATTTCCGAGTGATCCGTACGCCGACGGAAAAAATTGCCAGGACGGACAAAAGAAACTGGCATGAGGTCGTCGCGCATCGCAGTGACGTGATGCTGGAGCATATAGACCTGTTCAAAAATTACCTGGTCGTGCATGAACGTGACAAGGGCCTGCAACAACTGGCCATCACCGAATTATCCAGTAAGAAACAGCACCGGATCGCTTTTCCGGAGGCAGTGTATTCCCTGGCTGGAGGCAAGAACTTAGAATGGGATACCAAGACGCTGACCTATAGCTACCAGTCCTTCACCACACCATTCTCGGTGTACGAATACGATATGGGCAAGCAGGCGGGCAAGCTGATCAAGCGGCGCGCCGTGCTGGGCGGATTTAATCCGGATGACTACACATCGGAACGCCGCTTTACCAAAGCGAGCGACGGCAAAATGATACCGGTATCTATCGTGTACAAGAAAGGTGTAAAGCTGGATGGCAGCGCACCGCTGAGCTTGAATGCCTACGGCTCCTACGGTTTCCCCTACCCTATCAGCTTCTCCAGCAATCGCCTGTCCCTGCTGGACAGGGGGGTGGTATTCGCAGTGGCTCACATACGCGGCGGCGGCGATCTGGGCAAGGCCTGGTATGACGATGGCAAGATGCTGAAAAAGAAAAACACCTTCACAGACTTCATTACTGCGGCGGAATTCCTGATCAACGAGAAATTCACGTCCAGCGACCGCCTGGCAATAGAAGGCGGCAGCGCGGGCGGCTTGCTGATGGGCGCAGTAACCAATATGCGCCCCGACCTGTTCAAGCTGGTTATCTCGCACGTGCCGTTTGTCGACGTCGTCAATACCATGCTGGATGCCAGCCTGCCGCTGACCGTAGGCGAATATGAGGAGTGGGGCAATCCAAACGAAAAACCTTACTACGACTATATCAAATCTTATTCGCCTTACGATAACCTGGCGGCCAAGGCTTATCCGACTATCCTGGTCAAGACTTCGCTGAACGACAGCCAGGTCATGTATTGGGAGCCAGCCAAGTATGTCGCCAAACTGCGCAGCCTGAAGACCGACAAAAATCCTCTGCTGCTGGTAACCAATATGGGTGCGGGACATGGCGGCGCATCTGGCCGCTACGATGCACTGAAAGAGAATGCGCTGGACTACGCGTTCTTGCTGACGACCTTGGGTATCAAGGAATAATCAAAGAAAAAAGACATGCCCCTCACTCCCGGTGCAGGGGCATCATTCTTTGGCTTGCAATATCGCAGCTGGGGCCTCAAGCTCCACATCTGTAACAGCACTGGCAACACAGGGGAGGATGTAACCGTCTTCCTTTTCTTCGCGGCTCAGTCCGGGCCATTCAATTTTATAACTGACTGCGCCACGCGGCATTAAACACAGGCAGGTGCGGCAAGTGCCGTTCCTGCAGGAACTGGGCATGATGATGCCTGCTGCGCGGGCCGCCTCCAGCAGGCTCTGGCCCGGCTGCGACATAAATTCCCAGCCTTGCGGATGCAGGGTAATAGCAAACTTACCGGGAACGTCGTTCATTGGTCATCTGGGATGGTCGTTTTCCGGATTATAAGCTTAGCGGCGCTCGATAGCCTTGTTCAGCCGGTCTATCACTGCATCGGGAACCTGGCTGGTGCACATGATGTGCCGGTTTTGGCCCAAGGGTATATCGGACAACTGCACGATATGCAGTTGTTTCCCGGTCTCGCCGCTAGAATCGATCAATTGCTGCGCCTCTTCGCGCGTAATCATCATGAAGTCCGCGCGGCCGGCGGCGATCATCAACGCCATATTTTTTAGCTCTGCCGTTGTGGACACAATCTCGGGCTTTGCTTTGGCTACGGCATCGTCGATAAAAGGACCATAGGTAGACGCATCCTTGCGCAGCATGCGCACATCTTTGGTCAGCATGACGTCTGCCAGCTTACTCTTTTCCTTGGGACGAAAACCCTGGTTGGCAAGGACGACGGTAGGGCCGTCGCGATAGATGGCGCTGCTGAATTTTGCCACACGCTCACGTTCCGGCGTTTTGAAAAAGCCGATGCCGCAAGCCGGCTCAGCATTTTTTTGCAACTGCATTAACTGCCGCTTGTAGGGCACCATCACCCATTCATGCGGTATGCCCGCCTGCCTGAAGGCATTTTCTGCCGGAGTAGCGACCAATCCGGCTATTCTTCCTTCGGCATCCATCGCAGAGAAAGGAGCACGGTCTTCAAAATAAACGATCAACTCATCCTCTGCCCACGCACTGGTCAGGCGCAGGGATGCCCACAGCACTAAAACTATCTTGAGCATGCGGGTCGAAGCTCTGCTTTTTGAAGGGAGGAAGGAAGGACCCGTTGCCCTTCCTGCCGAAGCCTGGGCCACTGAGCCTGAAGAAAGCTGATGTTCTGAAGCTTGTCTTGAAGCCCGCATCAGCTTCGCTGCTGGCTTAGTTGGCAGCTTAGGTGCTGGCTTGTTCGCTGCCATATGTGCCAGCTTAAATGCCGGGTTGAATAGTGAGCTTGAAATTGAGCCCATAAAAAAATACCGTAATCCAGTTGATCTGCAGGTGTCGCGGCGCAAGGGCAGAATGCCCGAAAAAAGCGCAAAGCCTGCTATTACATCACCTGTACCTGCGAACAGCAAGCCAAGTAACACTCTTTAACAGGCAATCCTTACCGTACGGCATTTTTTATATCTAAATTATTTATGTCCGTCCTGAAGCCACAAAAGCAGTGGCCTGTAGCAACATTGACGACCACATCAAAAGCGGTGAATATCATTCAAAATCGACGTAAAAATGCGCAAAATCAAGGAGCAATGATGAAACTGGCCTGTATACGGACTATATTGGCAATCTCGATGCTGTTTTCCGGTTTTGTTGTCGCGCATGAAAGCCCGAAAGAATTGTCGGTCCCTGGCAACAGTCTGGATTCAGGACTCAGCCCCCTGCACCATGCGGTGTCGACCAAAAACAAGCAGGCACAGGCCTATTTCGACCAGGGCCTGAAGCTGGTCTACGCCTTCAACCATGAAGCAGCGCTGGCCTCTTTTGTGCGCGCGATAGAGCTGGATCCCCATCTGGCAATGGCAGCCTGGGGCATGGCTTATGCATTGGGGCCGAATATCAACCAGCCCATGTCGGAGCCGGCGCACAAGCTGGCCTATGGGGCGTTGCAGCAGGCCATAGTGCTGAAGAAGTACGCATCCGCCAGCGAAGGAGCGTACATCGATGCTCTCAGCAAGCGCTATTCCGCCGACCCCAAGGCCGATAGCACCGCATTGAATGTCGCTTACAAAGATGCGATGGCCGATCTGAGCAGGCGCTATCCGAATGACGTCGATGCCGCCGTCCTGTACGCAGAAAGCGTGATGGACCTGCACCCGTGGAAGCTATGGAAAGCCGACGGCACGCCCGAGGAAGGCACACTGGAAGCCATCGCTGCGCTGGAAAAAGCCCTGAAGCGTCAACCGAATCACATAGGTGCCAATCATTATTATGTGCATGCGATAGAAATGTCGCCCTATCCTGAAAAAGCTTTGGCATCCGCCCGGCGGCTGGAAACACTGGCGCCGTCCGCAGGCCATCTGGTGCATATGCCCGCGCATATCTACATCCGCACCGGCGACTACCTGGCGGCGGCACGCTCCAATATCGCTGCTGCGCACGCGGATGAGCGGCTGATTGCCGCAGGCGGCCAGTCGGGATATCTGACCGGCTACTATGGACATAACCTGCACTTCCTGGCAGTCAGCTATGCCTATGCGGGCAATGCGGAACAAGCAATTGCCGCAGCAAACAAGCTGGCCGATATGGTGCGACCAAAACTGAAAGAGGCGCCTTACCTGGATTCTTTCTACGCCACTCCGGCCTTGATCTATACGCTGTTTGATCGCTGGGACGACATATTGGCGCTGCCGGAAGCGCCTTTTGAGGCCCCGGTGAGTACGACGCTCTGGCATTTTGCGCGGTCCATCGCCTATGCAGGCAAGGGCCGCAACGAGGATGCGCAGCAGGAGCGCAGCAAGTTCATCGCGGCCAAATCCAGCACCGGTGAAGCGGAGGAATACGGCAACAACCGTAGCCGGGCCGTATTAGAGGTCGCACTGCATTATCTGGACGGGCGGCTGGCCTTGTTTGCCAAGGATGCGCCCGCTGCAGTGCTGGCCTTGCGCGAGGCGGCCGATGCAGAAGATAAGCTATCCTACGATGAACCGCCCAACTGGTACTTGTCGTCCGGCTGGATGCTGGGCAATGCATTGTTGCAGGAGGGGGATGCCGTGGGAGCAGAAGCCGCTTTCCGCAATGACTTAAAGCACAATATCGCCAGCGGCCGCTCACTGCATGGGCTGCAACTTGCGCTCAATGAGCAAGGCAAGCCCAACCAGGCGGAGCAAGCCAGGAAGCAGTTCGTGCAAGCCTGGCGTGGCGCCGATATCACACTGCAAACCCGATAAATAGCAAAACAGCACGGCTTGACACCTCCCGCCGCCAGCGTGATTTGTGGTTTATTTGTGGTTTTTTAGCTGCACATGCTACGGGCTGCGACATTTCCAGCGGTACAAAATAGCCCCGAAAGCGATTTGAAAGCTTGGCTACATAAGCTAGGCAGGTACCACACATTGCACTATTGCAAAATTACTTCAAAAGTAACGCAAGACCAGCCTCAAATCGATAATTCAAAACGGAGACGATCAATGAAGAAGAAACTACTGGCGCTCGCCATTTTCGCGCCTGCCTGCACGCTCGCCCAGGCTCAATCCAATGTGCAGATCTACGGTCTGCTCGACATGAATGTCGAATACCTGACCAATGCCAACCCAACAAAAAATTCCTTGCTGAGACTGAACTCCGGCGGCGCAAACACTTCGCGCTTCGGCTTTCGCGGCACAGAAGACCTCGGTGACGGCCTGAAAGCAGTATTCCAACTGGAAGGCGGCCTGAAGCTGGACGCAGGCGCTTCCGATGGCGATATTTTCGGCCGCCAGGCCAATGTCGGCCTGGAAGGCAATTTTGGCCGAGTTGTCGCTGGCCGCTCATTCAGCACCGTGTACGACTTCCTGTTGCCGTTTGACCCTATGGGTTATGCGCCACAGTATTCCTGGGCTACTTCTGCCGGTGCCTCCGGCAACCGCAAGGATGGCTTGCTGACCGGCGTCTCCAACATGGTCAAATACCAAGGTGACTTCAACGGCTTCCGCCTGGGCGCCAACTATGCATTCGGCGAAGCTGCGGGCAGCACTTCCGACAGCGCCAAATATGCACTGGCACTGGGATACAACGTTGGCGCATTGCGGTTGGCAGCCGTGTATAGCCAGGTAAACGGCGTGCGCAACACTGCAGGCGTGTATGACAAGACTACGGCAACCCATCTGGCCGCAGGTTACCAATTGGGCGATGCCAAGCTGAATGCCGGCTTCCGCCATTTCAAGAAAACCCTGGCAGCCGGTGGCGCCGACCAGCGCAGCGATACCTACTGGGGCGGCGTCAACTACAAGACGACCGAGGCATTCACTATCACCGGTGTTGTGTACTACCAGGATATCAAGAACACCACGGCTGCTCTGAACGCAGACCCTATCATGTACGTACTGGGGGGCAAGTATGCAATGTCCAAACGCACCGACCTGTATCTGGTCGGCGCGTATGCAAAAGCCAAGGGCAACAATACCGTCAGCCTGTCGCGTGATGACGTTGGCTACGGCAGCAGCCAGACTGGCGTCACTGCCGGCATCCAGCACCGCTTTTAATCTCCTGGCCGACTAGTTCGGCTACTAACGGCATGCAGCCCTTGGCTCCATGCCGTTTTTTTACGCCCATTCTTTCAGTGAATGAATTATTCAGACAGTTCATCATCAGGTTTTATTCCACTAAAGAAACAAGTCTCGATACCGATTTGTTTCGCGAAAGAATGCCTTGTTTTCTCCGGCCATTTTTACTAGATTGAAAGTCCGGTTCTCAAGGCCGGAGTGATTCCGTTGTCACCTGGAGTAAGATATGATCGCTGCCGAATTATTGAAACGTCAATCCAACGACCAATACTACACAGAGAGAAGAGAGAAAAGAGCGCCGTTCTTCACGCTCATCGAGATGGATCCGCGCGACTTGGTCAGCGGCATAGAGCGCGAAGAAGGTTATTTATCCGAAGACATTACCCCTGCAGGCACCATGCGGGAAACTTGCCCCCACTGCCCCGGCAATGCGCTGTTGCTGGTATTGCGCTACAAGCAGGTCAAACGCTCGCACCTGTTTTGCGAGCAATGTACGCGCTGCTATGACGCGCTGTATCCCGATGGCACTTCGGCACTGGCGATAGGCGGCGTGTCGCTGGTATAGAATCCAGGAAAATCCAAGAAAAAATCTGTAAGGCCTGGCGCAGCCGGGCTTTGCTAGCTTTTTTCTCCGGCTTTCTTGCGCTCTTCCATCTGCCTGCGGCTGCTGATATTGATCAGGCGCAGTTCTGCCAGGGTTTCATCTATCTGCGCGCGCTTTTGCTCCAGTTCAGAGATGGTCTGGTCGGTGCGGGCAATGACATAGCTAAGCTGCTTGCTGCGTCCTTCGCCGTGCGCGCCATACAAATCCAGATAATGTTTGATCTCCGACAGAGGCGACCCTATCGCCTTGGCACGCAGTATCAGCGCCAGTCTGGCGCGATCGCGGCGAGTGTAGACACGGGTATTATTGACGCGGCGTGGAGTGATGAGTTCCTTGTCTTCATAGAAGCGCAACGCACGCTGGGAAATACCAAACTCTTCGCAGAGTTCATTGATGCCGAATAGCTGCGAAGTATCGTCGCTCCGATGCGAGTCGACAAAGGCCTGCGCATCCATAACCTCTGGCCTGTCAGTATCTGTCGCGGCCCCTCCGCCCATGCTGGCGGCAAGAGAAGTTTCCATTGCGGCTGATTTGCGGCTGGCCATGACAGTTCCCGGGAAGACCTACATATTACTGCTTGTTAAAACCTGGATGAATCTTCAGACCACTTTTTGCAAGCGCATTGCCACGCTCATATCGCCGGATACCTTGAACTTGCCCATCATGAAGCCATTCACGGGATTCAATTCACCGGACAGCAGGGCGCTCAGGTTTTCCACCGAAATCGCTACGGTGCAGACTGCCTCCAGATTTTCATTGCTGACCGTGTTCGGCGTGGACAGCGCATCCACAAATACAACGCCGTCGCTGCCGCAATCAAATTTCAAGGTGGCGTTCAAACCGCTATCGTCGCCGACCTTGGCACGTATCGCTTCTGTGCATGCTGCTAAATCCATCTGTTCTCTCCTGGTGTTTGTAAAAACGTGGTGACAGCCGAAATGTACCATGCAGCCTTTAGAGGGACAATACTAACCTATAGATTAATCAGTTGACGTTAACGGAAGGCAGATTTAGAATCAGCCAAAATAATCTGCCATTCAAGCGCCGCATTGACACAGACGGCGCAGGCTTTGTTACCCTTGTTACAGTAGTTCACCCCGAAACCGTATCATCGTCGGAGCTCTGAATGAACAAACGCAATGCTGCGGACCCACAGTCCTGCCCTACCACTTCCGCCCTCACAGCTTCCCCGCTGCACGACAAGGAGGCGCTCCATGCCCGTACTTGAGTCCAGCATCAATACCAAGTCGGATTCGTTCGCACGCAATAGCGCCAGCATGCAAGCCAAGCTGGCCGCAGTGCTGGAACTGGAACAAAAAGTACTGGAAGAGTCCTCGTCCAAACGCGCCAAATTTGAGGAGCGCGGCCAGTTGCTGCCGCGCGAAAGGGTGGCGCGCCTGCTGGACCGCGGCTCCCCTTTCCTGGAGTTCAGCCGCCTGGCCGGTTTCAAGATGCATGACGACGACGGCAAAAAGGCCGTGCTGGGTGGGGGCTCGGTGATAGGCATAGGCACGGTGGCCGGCAAACGCTGCGTGATCCTGGCCAGCGACAGCGCCATCAAGGGCGGCACCGTGTCACCCATGGGTTTAAAGAAGAGCCTGCGCGCGCAAGAAATTTCCCGCGACAACCGCCTACCGCTGATCTATCTGGTCGAGAGCGGCGGTGCCAACCTGATGTACCAGAGCGAAATTTTCATCGAAGGCGGACGCAGCTTTGCCAACCAGGCCAGGCTGTCGGCCGCCGGCATACCGCAGATCGCGGTGGTCCATGGTTCCTCCACAGCAGGCGGCGCCTACCTGCCGGGCCTGTCCGACTATGTGATCCTGGTGCGCGGACGTTCCAGCATCTTCCTGGCCGGTCCGCCGCTGGTCAAAGCGGCCATAGGCGAAGACACCGACGAAGAATCATTGGGCGGCGCGCAAACCCATGCCGAGATAACCGGGCTGGGTGAATACCTGTGCGAGAACGACGCCCATGCCATTGCCACCGCCAGGGAAGTGATGGACAAGCTGCGCTGGGATGCGGTACCCGCAGATAGCGCTGGCACAGCCCCGCTCTATCCGGCAGAAGAATTGATGGGCATAGTCCCCGACGATGAGCGCGAACCGTATGACGTGCGCGAGGTGATAGCCAGGCTGGTGGATGGCTCGGACTTCCTGGAGTTCAAGCAAAACTATGCGGCCGATACAGTCTGCGGCCACGCCCGGCTGATGGGGCACAACGTCGGCATCATCGGCAACAACGGACCTATACAGCCGAACGGCTCCACCAAGGCTGCGCAATTCATACAATTGTGCGACCAGAGCGGCACGCCGCTGATCTTCCTGCAAAACACCACCGGTTATATGGTTGGCTCCGAAGCAGAGCGCAATGGCGCGATCAAGCATGGTTCGAAGATGATACAGGCGGTCGCCAATGCGCGCGTGCCCAAGTTCACCATCGTGATCGGCGGCTCCTTCGGCGCCGGCAACTACGGCATGTGCGGACGCGGCTTCGATCCGCGCTTTATCTTTTCCTGGCCTACCGCGCGCACTGCAGTAATGGGCGGCGCGCAGGCAGCCAAGGTGATGGACATCGTCAGCCGCAGCAAGATGGAGCGCGCCGGCATCCCGGCCAACGATGAAGCACTGAAGGCAATGTCGGACGGCCTGCGCATGCGCCTGGACCAAGAGTCTTCGGTCTTGTTTGGCACTGCACGTCTGTGGGATGACGGCATCATCGCCCCGCGCGATACCCGCAGCGTGCTGGGACTATGCCTGGCCGTAGCCCAGGAAGCGGAATCCAGAACACCGCGCACCAATACCTTTGGAGTGTCCAGATTCTGAGCTAGCCCCAAAAAAAAGCAGCACCGGAACGTAATTCACGCACCAAAACCAATAATGGAGACAGCGTAATGAAATTCACCCCCGAGCACATACAGCTCGCTGATACGGTCACGAAATTCGTGCAGAACGAAATCAATCCCCATGTGAAAGCTTGGGAAGATGCCGAGGAATTTCCCTCCCACCAGCTATTCAAGAAGCTGGGGACGCTGGGCCTGCTCGGTGTGAAATACCCGGAAGAATTTGGCGGGCTGGGGCTGGACTTTTCTTACTCTATGGTCATGGCGGAGGCTTTGGGTGCCTGCGACTGCAGCGGTGTGCCGATGGCGATAGGCGTCCACACCGATATGTGTACCCCGGCGCTGGCGCGCTTTGGCTCCGACGATTTGCGCCGTGCTTATCTCGCCCCTTCCATCGCCGGTGATATGGTCGGCTGCGTAGGCATCAGCGAAACCGGCGGCGGTTCGGATGTGGCAGCGATCACGACTTCGGCCCGCATCGAAGGTGACGACTATGTGATCAACGGCTCGAAGATGTGGATTACCAACGGCATGAAGGCAGACTGGTGCTGCCTGTTGGCCAATACCTCGGAAGGCGCGCCGCACAGGAATAAATCGCTGATCATCGTGCCCATGGATGCCGCGGGCATCACGCGCCAGAAAATCCGGAAGATAGGCATGAATTCTTCCGATACCGCGCAACTGTTCTTCGACAATGTGCGCGTGCCGCGCCGCAACCTGGTGGGCCAAGAAGGCATGGGCTTTACTTTCCAGATGTTGCAATTCCAGGAAGAAAGGCTGTGGGGTGCGGCCAGCTCGTTGAAAATGCTGGACCGGCTGATCGACCAGACCATTACCTATACGCGGGAACGCAAGGCTTTCGGCAAATCGATACTGGACAATCAGGCCGTTTACTTTCGTCTCGCCGAGTTGCGCACCGAGGTGGAATGCCTGCGCTCGATTACTTACCGTGCGGTGGAAGCCTATGTGGACGGCAAAGACGTGACACGGCTGGCATCAATGGCCAAACTGAAATGCGGCCGCCTGATACGCGAGGTGGCAGACAGTTGCCTGCAATACTGGGGCGGCATGGGCTATACCTGGGATAACCCTATTTCTATGGCCTATCGCGACGGCAGGCTGGTATCCATAGGCGGCGGCGCCGATGAAGTCATGCTCGGCATTATCGCCAAACTGGAAGGCACGCTGCCGGGGAAATCGCTATGACTACCGTGACAACCGCAAGCTATGATGATCTGTCCACCGTCAAGCGCCGCTATGCCGATGGCGTATTGACGCTGAGCCTGAACCGGCCTGAATCGCGCAATGCGATGTCCATCCTGATGGTGAATGAATTGCTGCTGTCGCTGGAGCAGGCCGAGAACGATGGCGCTGTCCGCATCATCGTACTGCGCGGCGAGAATGGCCATTTTTGCTCGGGCGGCGATATCAAGGATATGGCAGCGGCACGCATGCAGCCGGAGACGGCGGGCATAGATGCCATCGCCGAGGTCAATGCCCGCTTTGGAGAACTATGTCTCGCCTATGCCCGCACGCCGCTGGCAGTGATCGTTGCGCTGGAAGGTGCGGTGATGGGCGGCGGCTTCGGGCTGGCCTGCATCGCCGATGTAGCGCTGGCCAGCAGCAGTACACTGTTCCGCTTGCCGGAGACCTCCATCGGCCTGGTGCCGGCCCAGATTGCCCCTTTCCTGGTCGAGAGGCTAGGTTATTCGGAAGCAAAGCGCCTCGCAGTCACCGGCGGCCACATCAATGCACAGGAGGCATTGAGCCTCAGGCTGATCCATGAGCTACACGTCGATGCCAACGCTCTGGACGCCGCAGTACACGCCAATATCCACAAGATACTGCAATGCGCGCCGCATGCGGTGGCGGCCAGCAAGGCATTGATGGCGCGCGCCCGGCTGGAAGCGCCGCAAGCGCTGATCCGCGATGCCGCAGCCGTATTCTCGCATGCGGCACGCAGCGTGGAAGGCATGGAGGGAGGCATGGCTTTCCTGCAAAAACGCAAACCGTCCTGGGTAGCTGCAAATAATGAAGCGCAATAATGGAGCATGCATGTTTGAAAAAATCCTGATTGCCAATCGTGGTGAAATTGCCTGCCGGGTCATACGCTCCGCGCGCGCGCTGGGCTACCGCACGGTTGCAGTCTTCAGCGAAGCAGATGCGGATGCGCCGCATGTCGCGATGGCGGATGAGGCTGTCGCCATCGGCCCATCCGCCCCGTCAGAATCCTATCTGCGCATAGACAAACTGATTGCCGCGGCAAAAAAAACCGGAGCCGGGGCCATCCATCCCGGCTATGGCTTCCTGTCGGAAAACGCCGCATTTGCACAGGCTTGCCAGGATAACGGCCTGGTCTTCATTGGCCCGCCAGCCGAGGCGATTACGCTAATGGGCAATAAGGCGGTAGCCAAGGCACGCATGACGGCGGCAGGTGTTCCGGTATCGCCCGGCTATCTGGGGCAGGAGCAAGGTGAAGCGCATCTGCTGGCAGAAGCCGCGCGCATAGGTTTTCCGCTGCTGGTCAAGGCAGTGGCGGGAGGCGGCGGACGCGGCATACGCGTACTACAGCATGCAGCGGAATTGCCCACAGCAATTGCCAGCGCAAGACGGGAGGCTCAATCCGCCTTCGGCGATGGCAGCCTGATGCTGGAAAAAATGATCGTCAATGGCCGCCACATAGAGATACAGGTATTTGCCGATGCGCACGGCAACGCGGTCTATCTGGGCGAGCGCGATTGCACCGCCCAGCGCCGCCGGCAAAAAGTCATAGAGGAAGCGCCGTCTCCTATCCTGACTCCGGCCCTGCGCGAACGCATGGGCAAGGATGCGGTGGCTGTGGCACTGGCAGTGGGCTATCGCGGCGCCGGCACAGTGGAATTCATGCTGGACCAGGAGATGCAGCACTATTTCCTTGAAATGAATACACGTATGCAGGTGGAGCATCCTGTTACCGAGATGATCACCGGCTACGACCTGGTGGAGTGGCAGATACGCGTTGCGGCCGGACTCCCTTTGCCGGTGACACAGGAACAGATACGTTATAGCGGTCATGCGATAGAGGCCCGCCTGTATGCTGAAGACCCCTATACCGACTTCGCTCCGCAAACCGGCGAAATCGTCTGGTGGCAACCCGAGCGTGCCAAGGCCCATGCTGGTGTCCGCATTGATGATGGCATACGCAGCGGCAGCGTGGTGTCGCCCTACTACGATGCGATGGTGGCCAAGATCATCGCGCATGGCAGCGACCGAGCAGACGCTATCCGCAGACTGACAGCTGCGCTGGAAGATGCCCCTTTGCTGGGTCTGCCCAACAACGGCCGCTTTTTGCGCGATCTGGTGAATCACGAGGATTTCAAACACGCAAGAATGACCACGACCCTGCTGGACACCTGGTCGGCCAATGGCGAAGCGCTGCTGAAACGCCCGGTGGCACCTGACGAAACCTGGTGCACTGCCGCAGCCATACTCGCGGCAGGAGAGCAAGGCATGGGCGCGCGTGCAGACAGCGTGGCAGCGTTTGACATCAAACTGGATAGCGACGGGCTGCAACGCTCTTTGCGTGTGACGCCATTACCGGATGGACTGATCAGCGTAAGCAGCAATCAGGAAAATCATCAACTGCAGATACTCTCGCTGGAAGAAGGATCACTACGCTACGTCTGGGATGGCGTCATCAAAAAAATTCCGGCACTACGGAAGAAATCCGGCACGGATGATGTGCTGTACCTGGTAGTTCGGGCCGCCGTATTCAGCTTCACCGAAGCCTCCCCCTTCCCCGCAGCAAATGCCGGCCAGGATGCGCGCCGTGTGCGCGCGCCGGTTGCAGGTGTCGTCACGCAGATCAGCGTGCAGGTCGGAGACGCGGTCAGCGCCGGTCAGCCTCTGGCCTGTGTAGAAGCAATGAAAATGGAAATGTGGCTGACCGCGAAAGCAGATGGAACAGTGAAGGCTATCAGCGCAAAACCCGGTGAGCAGGTCAAGGCCAAGGACTTGCTGATGGAGCTGGAAACAGGCGAATAAGGAAATCCCCTACTGCAAGATTGCTGCAGTGCGAGGAAATAATAAGCAACAAGCAAAAATTGGAGACCACCATGCAAAAAGCCGTACTAACCTGCGCCCTGACCGGCGTGCTGACCAACCCCAAACAACACCCGGTTCCCGTTACTCCGGCCCAGATGGCTGCCGAGGCGCGCGACGCCTACAATGCAGGCGCCTCCATCATGCATGTGCATTTGCGCCAGCAGGAAGAAGGTGCAGGCCACATGCCCAGCTGGGATCCTGATGTGGCAGCGGAAGTGTGCGATGCAATACGCGCCGCCTGCCCCGGTGTCATCATCAATCTGACTACCGGCGTAGTGGGCAAGGACATATCCGGCCCGGTCGCCTGCATACGCAGGGTCAAGCCGGAGATCGCCGCCTGCAATGCCGGCAGCCTGAATTACCTGAAGATCAAGGAAGATGGCCAGTGGGCCTGGCCACCCATGGTATTCGACAACCCGGTTTCCAAAGTGCAGGCAATGCTGGACGTGATGGCGGAAACGGCGACCCATCCTGAATTCGAATGTTTCGATGTCGGCATTGTACGTGCGGTAGGCATGTTCCAGAAAGCCGGCATGGTAAGCAATGCCGAGTACAACTTCGTAATGGGCGTCGCCTCGGGCATGCCGGTGGATGCCGACTTGCTGGCGCTGTTGTTGCGCTGGATTACGCCAGGGGCATTGTGGCAGACCACACTGATAGGCCGTTCTGAAATCTGGCCCGTGCACCAGGTAACCGCAAACCTGGGCGGCATGCTGCGTAGCGGCCTGGAAGACACCTTCTACCTGCCCAATGGCGAACGCGCAAATGGCAATGGACAATTGATACAAGAACTTGCACAATGCGCAAAGCGTGCAGGACGCGACATTGCCAGCCCGGCAGAAACCAGAACAATCAAGGGCCTGGCCTGAGCATAGCGGGTGGAGCCTTCCTCCACCCTGCCCCGCAGCAATTCCAGCTTTAGTCCCTAGGTCCAGATGTAGTTTCAGCCATTTACTAACGCCTTTCGTCAGGAGAGTATAGTGAGTTCAAACGCTGCGTCCATCCCCTTTGTATCCGCACCTGCACGCTTCCTGGCAACCGCCAAGCGCCTGGGGACCAAACCCGCCTACTATATCCGCGACCAGACTGCATGGCAGCCCACCAGCTGGGCTGATTATTCAGAGCAGGTACAGGCCGCCGCGCGCGCCTTGCTGGCATTGGGTGTGCAAAAAGGCGATGCGGTCTGCATACTGGGCTTCAACCGGCCCGAATGGGTCATCATTGATATTGCGGCGATGATGGTCGGCGCTGTCGCAGCCGGCATCTACTGGACCAGTGCAGCGGAAGAGATAGAATATATCGTCAATCATTCCGGCTGTACCGTCATGCTGGTAGAAAACGATGCGCAATATGCAAAGCTGGCAGAGCAAAAGCACCAGATGGAGAAACTGCAGCATATGGTGCTGATGCGCGGTACCGCAGCCACCAGGCCAGGGCAAATATCCTGGGAACACTTCCTGTCCATGGGCACGCAGGACTATGTCGCCGAGCTGCATCAGAGGCTGGCGGCGATACAGCCACAAGACCTGGGAACGCTGATCTATACTTCGGGAACGACGGGGCCATCCAAGGCTGTAATGCTGAGCCATAACAACCTGTGCTGGGCAACCGCCTCGCTGTGCAATGCAGTCAGCAGCGACGAAAACGACAGGATGATTTCCTATCTGCCGCTGGCGCATATCGCCGAGCAACTGGGCAGCATCCACAACCATATCTATGCGGGCTATCCGGTGTATTTTGCCAACAGCATGGAAAGCCTGGGCGAGCATTTGCGCGAGGTAAAGCCGACCTTCTTTTTCGGCGTGCCGCGCGTGTGGGAAAAAATGCATGCCACCATCGCCGGTAAAATGGCCGCAGCAACCGGCATCAAGGCCGTGCTGGCCAGATGGGCGATGCGCACCGGCCGCCGCTGGCATGCGATGGACCTGGCCGGCCAGCAGCCGGGCGCTTTCCTGAACTGGCAAAAGAACAAGGCCGACAAGCTCATCTATTCGAAAATCAAAGAAGCCCTTGGTTTTCAGCACGCACGGATACTGATTTCTGCCGCCGCTCCCATCGCACTGGAGAACCTGGAATTTTTCTCCGGGCTGGATCTGGTGATACGCGAAG
The DNA here is from genome assembly GCF_014636315.1 of Parundibacterium terreum. Classification (GTDB taxonomy): domain Bacteria; phylum Pseudomonadota; class Gammaproteobacteria; order Burkholderiales; family Burkholderiaceae_D; genus Undibacterium; species Undibacterium terreum. The sequence goes on from NZ_BMED01000001.1 coordinate 1,746,151, forward strand.
TATATGGCCAGTCCGAAGACTGCGGCCCTACGTCCATCAGCCAGCCAGGACATACCAGGCTGGGCTCTGTCGGCAAGCCGCTGGCGGGCAGCGAAGTCAAGATTGCTGAAGACGGAGAAATACTGGTACGTGGACCGCATGTATTCCAGGGCTATATGCGACGGCCGGAAGAAACTGCTGAAACCTTACAGGATGGCTGGCTGCATTCCGGCGACCTGGGACATTTTGACAGCGACGGCTATCTTTACGTCACCGGCCGCAAGAAGGATTTGCTGATTACTTCCGGCGGCAAAAATATTTCTCCGGCAAACATAGAAGCTGCATTGATGAGTACACCGATGATAGAACATGCGATCGTCTGCGGTGACGGCAAGCATTTCCTGACAGCATTACTCACTTTGAAAGCCGATGCAGTCAATGCCTTTGCCAAAGAACATGGGCTGCAGGGAGATAATCTGACCCAGCATCCACAGATACTGGCAGAAGTGCAGCGTGCCATCGACGAGGCCAATACCCATCATGCGCGTGTGGCGGCAATACGCAAGTTTACGGTACTCCATCAGCCGCTATCGGTTGACACCGGTGAATTGACTGCTACGATGAAGATCAAGCGCAAGACCGTCATCGAGAGAAATAAACAGGTGGTCGCGCAAATGTATGAAACAGAGTAGAAGCAAACACAGCCGGAGAGCAGCATGAGTGAAATAGCTAAAGCCACAAAAGCAGCAATCATCCCATGCCTACGCTATAGCGACGCACCGGCGGCGATAGAATGGCTATGCACACATTTCGGTTTCAGCAGGCATCTGATAGTGCCGGGTGACAATGGGAGCATACTCCATGCGCAACTGAGGTTTGGAAATGGCATGATCATGCTGGGATCCGCGTCCAGGGATGACAATGAATACAGCCGCATGCTGAAACAGCCCGATGAACTCGGTGGCGCACAAACGCAGACCGTGTATGCAGTGGTCAATGATGCCGATGCGGTCTACCAGCTTGCAAAAAAGGGCGGTGCTAGAATCGCGATAGAGATCAAGGACGAAGACTATGGCGGCCGCGGCTTCAGTTGCTACGATCTGGAAGGACATCTTTGGAGCTTCGGCACGTATGATCCATTTGAATGAAAATGACCTGAGACTATAGTGAAATTCAACAAAGCCCGTATAAAACGCTTTTTAGCGGATTCAGCCCTCCGATAATTTACCATCATTGCCAATGTGTGCGTCCGCACAGACCGGCATTCGGTAATCAGTAAAACTTTTCAGATATGACACCGCTGAATGAATAGAGCAAACAATGAAAATAATTTCTGTAATTGTCGTCATTTTCCTCACCGCCTGCCTTTCAGCTTGCACAGGAGTGCCCGACAAGATCGAGCCCGTACAAAACTTTGTGGCAAGCAGGTACTTGGGGAAATGGTATGAAATTGCTCGCCTCGATAACTCCTTCGAGCGCGGACTCAGCAAAGTGACTGCTGAATACAGTTTGCGTGAAGATGGCGGCATCAAAGTGATCAATCGCGGCTATTCCTCAGAAGACGGCAGATGGAAAGAAGCCGAGGGCAAAGCCTACTATGTGCAAGGGCCACACATTGCACATCTTAAAGTATCTTTTTTCGGTCCGTTTTACGCCAGCTACGTGGTATTCGAACTCGACAAAAAAGACTATCAATATTCATTGATTAGCGGCCATGACAAATCCTATTTGTGGTTATTATCCAGAACACCCTCTATTGACGAGATCACAAAAAAATCATTGATTGCAAAAGCCTCAGCCGCTGGATTTGACACGGGAAAATTAGTATTCGTGAACCAAAATTAGAATTTCATCTAGGTTGAGAGAGCAGCGGCATTTGCCGATGGAGAAATCCCGTTCAAGATGAAATCCATTAACTCCTTCACTGAACGGATAGCGTTACCAAACGGCAGAGGCTCGGAACCCCGGAAAAAAAGGCCGCGTTTTACGTCTCCAGCCAAAGCAAAAGCCAACTGCGTATCTATGCAAAACTGGCCGGACTTCTCCAGACCATCGCGCAAACCGCATTGCTGCAGACAATCGAACCCGACTGTGCATTCCTTTATGCCAGCTTTTGATTGCAGCTTTGCTTCCTTGCGTAAGTAATTCTCCAGCCATGGCGTGCGCACCGCACGCGCCGGCAATCCGGCAACGCTCATGAAGGTGACGATGTCTTCCTCCTGAGCGTCCACCAGTGTCTTCTTGAACAGCGGGTGGGCATCGCCCTCCGCAGTCACAGCAAATGGTGTGCCCAATTGCACACCATTTGCCCCTAGCGAGATCATGTCATGCATCTTCTTGTGGCTGTTGATGCCTCCGGCCACGATCAGCGGGATAGCCTCAGGTTCAAGCTGTAGTTCCTTCATGACTGCAATGGTCTGCTCCAACACGATAGCAAAACCAAAATGCGGGCTATTTATTTCTTCCAGCCCAGCGGCCCCGAGATGGCCTGCGGCATATTGCGGATTTTCTATGACTATGGCATCCGGCAGGCGATTCTTGCGCATCCATTTTTTTAGCAATAGAGAAATGCCGCGCGCATCGGACAGGATGGGGATCAGCGCGATTTGCTCGAAGTCCCTGGTCAGATCCGGCAGATCCAGCGGCAGACCGGCACCCACCACAATCGCATCGGCACCGCTGATGCAGGCCTGCCTGACATAGTTGGCATATTCCGAAACAGCCCGCATGATGTTAACAGCCACCATGCCATTGCCTGCTGCTGTCTGTTTCGCGGATTTTATTTCCCTGTCCAGAGCGATCAGGTTGGCATGATCAATCGCTGCCTTGTCGCGTGATTTTCCGGTTTGCTGCATCAAATCGGCATGGTGCCGGCGCAAATCCACACTGGAGATGGTACCCATCGCGCCCAGCCGGGCCACGCTACCGGCCAGCTTATGGGCGGAGACGCCCACTCCCATGCCTCCCTGGACGATAGGCAACAGGCCCTTGCCCTTTATTCGTAGAAGAGGAAAAGCACTCTGTAACATGAGAATATCCGCCAGTCTGAAATCGAAGTTGCTGCACTGTAGCAAATACGAACTCGCTGATACTTGATCTCAATCAAATCGCACAGAATTGCTTTTTGAAAGAATGGTGGCCGCTGCGACCAAAAAATTGACGTACGTCAATTCATCGCCATTTAAGCAGATTTTTGCGCAAACCGGACTGGACGGGACATGCTACAAAGCCTACGCTGGGAACAGGTTCTTTCAGTCAAAGAGGAGAAATATGACTTATCAATCCATACTGGTGCATGTCGATCAATCCAGAAATGCCACAGAGCGCATGCGTATCGCCGCCCGCATTGCCATTGCAGAGCATGCTCATTTGATAGGTGTCGCGATGACTGGCGTGTCGCGCTGGATGTACGCCAATAGCGCACCGATGTTTGCCGATCCCGGCATGCTCATAAATCTGGACATGCTGCGTGACAAAGCCCAAAACGCGCTCACGGAATTTGAAGGCATCGTCAAGAGCATGGGCGTGGAATCCTACGAGACCCGGCTGGTGGACGACGAGGCCGCCGGCGGTCTCAGCATGCAGGCCCGCTATTCGGATCTGGTCGTGATAGGCCAGACAGATCTGGAAGATCCGTCTCCCAGCGTTACACCGGATTTTCCAGAGTATGTGGTGCTCAATTGCGGCAGGCCGGTGCTGATCGTGCCCTACGTCGGGCACTTTGCGACGGTAGGTGAGCGTGCGTTGCTTGCGTGGGACGCAGGGGTGCCGGCTGCACGTGCGGTCAGCGCAGCCATTCCACTGCTCAGGCGGGCGAAGATAGCGCAAGTGGCGGTGTTCAATGCGGCTGGTGACCTTGGCAAGCATGGCGAACAACCCGGCGCAGATATTGCGCTCTACCTGGCCAGGCATAAGGTTAAGGTCAATGTTTCAGAACAGCACGCAGAATCCGATGTCGGCAATGCGCTATTGTCGCTGGCGACGGATTTCGCTTCCGACCTGATCGTGATGGGTGGCTACGGGCATTCTCGTTTCCGTGAAATCCTGCTGGGCGGGGTAACGCGCACCGTGCTTGATACGATGACGGTACCGGTACTGATGTCGCACTAAGAAGTCTTTCTGCTATTCAATAGGCCACCTGGCTCTCCAGAGTGGCCATTTTGCCATTTTTTTACTTTACACGGCCAAATCTCTATTTCTGCAGCGCAAACTCCGCGCGTTTTGATTTATATCAAGATAGTTAGCCTCGCCTCGCCCTACACTCAAGCCATCTTATGCCCGCCTCTCGTCAGCAGGAAACAAATTATGGCAGTATCCACCTTCTCCGCAAACCCAGCCCAGCCTATTGACTTTGATGCAGCGCTGATACGCAGACTGAAGCAAAGCGGGCCGCGCTATACTTCTTATCCTACCGCCGACCGCTTTTCCGCTGATTTCAAGCCTTGGGATTACCTGCATGCCGTTGCCAGCGTGCGCGTGCAAGGCATACGCCCGCTATCCCTGTATATCCATATTCCTTTTTGCGACACCGTTTGCTATTACTGCGCCTGCAACAAGATCGCAACCAAAGACCGGAGCAAAGCCGCGACCTACCTAGCCTACCTGAAGCGCGAAATCGAAATGCAGGGCAAGCTGTTCAGTGGTATCAACCAGGTAGAACAACTGCATTTCGGCGGTGGCACGCCAACCTATCTGAGCGATGAGCAAATGGATGAACTGCTCGCGCACATACGTCGCTGGTTCAAGCTGGCGCCGGACGACATAGGCGAGTATTCGATAGAAGTGGATCCGCGCACCGTAACGCCGCAGCGCATACAGAACTTGCGCCGGCAGGGATTCAACCGTGTCAGCCTGGGTGTGCAAGACTTTGACCCGGACGTGCAAAAGGCCGTCAACCGCATACAGCCGGAACAGGAAACGCTGGCAATTATCCAGGCCGCGCGAGACGCGGGCTTCCGCTCCATCAGCATAGACCTGATCTACGGGCTTCCCAGGCAAAATCTGCTCAGCATGAGCCAGACCCTGAGCAAGGTGATTGCCGCCTCCCCAGACCGGATAGCCATCTACAATTATGCTCACTTGCCCCATGTCTTCAAGCCGCAAAGACGCATCAATGAAAGCGAGCTGCCTGGCGCAGACGCCAAGCTCGACATGCTGCATCTATGCATCACGCGCCTGACTGGCGCCGGCTATGTATATATAGGGATGGACCATTTCGCCAAACCCGGCGATAGTTTGGCCGTCGCCCAGCAGCAAGGGCGCCTGCACCGCAATTTCCAGGGGTATTCGACGCATGCGGATGCCGATATGATCGCCTGTGGTGTTTCCGCCATCAGCGCCGTCGGCACCACCTATAGCCAGAACGAAAAAACCCTGGATGCCTACTACGAACGTATCGCACAAGGCGAGCTGCCTATGGCCAAGGGTATCACCCTGACCATGGATGACCTGATACGGCGCAGTGTGATCCAAAGCCTGATGTGCCATTTCGAACTTTCCCGCAGCGCTATCGAATTATCCTACCCGGTCAGCTTCAATGAATACTTTGCGGAGGAGCTGGGCAGGCTGCAGCAGTTTGAAGCAGATGGCTTGGTACGCTTTGACGGAGACTGGATATGCGTTACTGAAAAAGGCCGTCTGCTGATCAGAAACATCAGCATGGTGTTCGACCGTTACTTGAGCCACCGACCGGAACCGGCACGCTATTCCACGACGATCTAAGACCATGGCGACCATCAACCTGATACCCGTATTCCTGACCGGACTGGTTGGAAGCCTGCACTGTATAGGCATGTGTGGTGGCATCGTCAGCGCTTTTTCAGTCAGCGCCAGCCCCCTGAACGGACGGCCCTTCCCCGTTCCTGTGGTAGCGGCAGCGAATTCCCGTATGGCGACGCATAACGCACAACCGATATTGCAGCATGCGGCACGCGCACTCAGCTATAACGCCGGCAGAATCAGCAGCTATATGCTGGCAGGGGCATTGGCCGGCGGCGTGGGTAGCGGCGCATTACTGCTTGCTGGTTTAGCTCCGCTGCAACAATTTTTTTACTGGGCCGCCAACCTGATGTTGCTTGCCATCGGCTTTTACCTGATGGGTGTCTGGCGTGGACTGCCGGCGCTGGAAGCCGCGGGCCAATTTGCATGGCGCCGCATCAGCCCGCTGACCGCTCGCTTGCTCCCTTTGGACAGTAATGCAAAAACACTTGCGATGGGTGCACTATGGGGCTGGCTGCCGTGTGGCATGGTGTATTCCAGCCTGCTGACGGCGATGCTGTCCGGTTCAGCCCGCTCAGGTGCGCTAGTCATGCTGGCGTTTGGCGCCGGTACCCTCCCACTTTTGCTGGCTATGGGAACGCTGGGTGCCGGCGCCAGGAAAAAAATGCAGAAACCGGCATTCCGGCTGGCCGCAGGATTATTGATAGCGGCATTCGGCCTGCTGGGGCTGATACGTGCCGCCTATGGCTCGCAGGCATCCTGGTTGGACAATTTTTGCATTACACCGCATCTAGCTCCGAGCAGCATCCAGATGGAGCGGCCATGAAACCTGCCCCCGATTTTGATACCGCAGCATTCTGCTTTCATTGCGGCCTTCCCGTGCCTGCCGGCAGCCGCTGGGCGGCCACTATTGATGGAAACACACGTGCCATGTGCTGCCCCGGCTGCCAGGCAGTAGCCGAAGCCATCGTCAGCACGGCCGGTTCTGACTATTATCGCAATCGGAGCGATTATTCTGCCACCGCCAGCGGTAGAGATGATCTTGTTCCCGCCCAGTTGCAGGCAATCGATGTCGCCGCCCAGGAATCAGCTGGAACCTCCTGCGAAGCTGTCTTTTCAATTGAAGGCATACGCTGCGCCGCCTGCGTATGGCTGATCCAGCATCGTCTAGGCGCTTTAACGGGCATGCAAAGCGTCAGCATGAATGTCTCTGCGGAAAAACTTTACGTGCAGTGGGATAGCCAGTGCTGCCGCCCCAGTCAGATCATACAGGCGCTGCATCAGATCGGTTATACCGCCCATCCCTACGACGCACTGGAGCATGGCGACAGGGTACGCCGCAGCAGTAAGCAGTTATTTCGCCAGTTGTTCATCGCCGGCCTGTCCATGATGCAGGTAATGATGTATGCATTTCCTTCCTATCTGTCCTCCAGCTTCACGATAGAAGAAGAGCATGCGCAGCTATTGCGCTGGGCCAGCCTGTTTTTGACATTACCCGCCGTCTGTTATTCCGCTTTGCCATTTTACAGGGGTGCATGGTTCAGCCTGCGCGGCCGCAGCCTGGGCATGGATGTTCCCGTTACGCTGGGCATACTTGCCGCCTTTGGCGCCAGCGCAATAGCAACCTGGAACAATCGCGGAGATGTTTATTTTGATTCCGTGACAATGTTCATCTTTCTGCTGCTATGCAGCCGCTACCTGGAAATGGCGGCCAGGCGCAAGGCTTTTGAGCGTTTGGAAAAAATGCAGCGTACCTTGCCCGTCACCGCATGCAGGCTGGCGGATTATCCACTCAATCAAACTGAAGAGCTAGTCAGTGCAAACCAGTTGCGCATTGACGACGTCATCCTGATACGGTCTGGAGAGGCTATCTCTGCGGACTGTACCATCATCAGCGGCGCCACGGCGATCGATGCGTCCTTGCTCAGCGGTGAAAGCCGGCCCCTGCCCAAGGAAGCTGGCGATGAACTGCCCGGGGGAGCCATCAATATTCAGCAGGCTGTCATAGCACGAGTTCTGCGGGTGGCAGAAGGCAGCCGTCTATCCGCGCTGATCAGGCTGACCGAACGCGCGGGCATGAACAAGCGCGAAACGACTACATGGGTGGACCAACTGGCCTCATGGTTCGTCGCAACACAAATACTGTTGTCAGTCTTGTTCTTTGCTCTATGGCAGATGATAGACCCGGCCCGCTCCTGGCCGATTGCGATTGCAATACTGGTTGTTTCATGCCCTTGCGCGCTCGCGCTGGCAACGCCTAGCGCCCTGGCATCTGCGGTAGACCGCATGCTTGGGCAAGGCATATTGCTGATGCGCACCGGCATGCTGGAAACCCTGCCGCTCGTCACGCATGTGATCTTTGATAAAACCGGCACACTGACAATAGGCAAACCGGCAATCCGGCATATCCAGACTTATTCTACGGTGAGCGCATCACAGTGCCTGCAACTGGCAGCCGGACTTGAATCCGGTAGCCAGCATCCGCTCGGCGAGGCGCTGAAACAGGCTCAGCGCGCATCATTGGTAGAGGATGGGTGCGATCAGGAACGAATGCAAGCTTTTGCTACGGAGACCCATACCGAACCTGGCAAGGGACTGCAGGGCTCCGTGAAGGGTGTGAGCTACCGGCTGGGAAGCAAAAAATATATAGAAGAACTTCTAGGGTATGCGATACCAGAAAAGACAAACCCGCAATTTTCTTCCATCTATCTGGCGGGCGAGAACTCTTGTCTGGCACGTTTTGACATGCAGGATGCTGCGCGTGATGAAGCGGCCACTGTCGTCCGGCAGTTGCGGGACGCAGGCAAGGAAGTGATACTGCTTAGTGGCGACGACCAGCAAATTGCCCAGAATATCGCCTGCAAGCTCGGCATCAGCACGGTATACGGCAATCAGTTACCGGAACAAAAGCTGCAATTCGTCCAAAACCTGCAGCGATCCGGCGCGGTAGTCGCCATGATAGGTGACGGCATCAACGACGCGGCAGTGCTGCGCGCGGCTGATGCCTCGTTTGCAATGGGGAACGGCGCAGCAATGGCACAAGTCAATGCAGATGCCGTACTGCTGTCTGAAAATCTGGATTCAGTGTTGAACACTTTCTCGCTTGCGCGCGCTACCGGCAGTGTCATAAGGCAAAACCTGCTGTGGGCTGGAGTGTATAACCTGATCGCGATACCGGCTGCAGCCTGCGGCTACGTAAGCCCCTTATGGTCCGGGGTCGGGATGGCTGCCAGCTCAATGATAGTCGTCGTCAATGCGTTGAGCCTGCGGAAGCTCCACCAAATCCGGAAAATGCCCCCCAATACTGAAAACAATGGCCGTGATGCGACCACGCTGCCTGCAACGGTGGACCAGAAAGCCTGACATGGAATCCTTATATCTGCTGATACCTATCAGTGTTCTTATTGTTTTCGTCGCCATCTGGATCTTTCTGGCAATGTCCGACAGTGGGCAGTTCGACGATATGCTGGGCCCGGCTCTCAACATCATTCAAGACGATGATCGCGCTGCTCTTCCCAGCAGCGATGAAACCAGGCCTCCCCGCCATCCCTGCAATGCAAATACGAAAGCTAAGTAGCCTGCGGCATGCCCTTATGCCACTGCAAAATGATCAAGATAGATGAACAGGAGTAAATGAAATGCGCAGCAATATGCCCGTCAGCAGTATGGAACAAGAATTGAAAGAAGGTGATCCGATTGTTTCCAAGACCGACCTAAAAGGTCGTATTACCTATGTCAATCCCAGCTTTATCAATATCAGCGGTTTTAGCGAAGAAGAGTTGCTGGGCCAGCCGCATAATATTGTGCGCCATCCTGATATGCCGCCGGAAGCCTTTGCCGACCTGTGGGATACCTTGAAGCAGGGTCTGCCATGGACCGGCATGGTGAAGAACCGCTGCAAGAACGGCGACTATTACTGGGTACTGGCAAATGTTGCCCCTATCCGTGAAAACGGCAGCGCCACAGGATATATGTCGGTCCGCAGCAAACCAAGCCGCCAGCAGATAGACCAGGCAGAAGCCCTGTATACCCAATTCCGCGCTGGTGACGCCGGCGGCCTGCAGATCAAGCAGGGAGCAGCAATCCAGCGAGGATTGCCGGGTCTGTTGTCGTGGGTAAGGAACCTGTCTACCGGCAGCCGCATCAACTACGGCATGTCGGTGCTGACACTGCTGTTCATCCTGGCCAGCCTGAATTCTTTCGGCTTGATAGGCGGCAGCGGCACCCGCATGCTATTCAATACCGGCATCACCATCTCCGGAATCGCCAGCATCCTGTGGCTATGGCATGTGCTGTATGAAAGCATCGTCGCTCCCATCCAGCGCGCCACCGATGCGCTGTACGCCTTGGTGGGAGGCGACCTGACAAGCAAGTTTGAGGCTACCGGCTATGGCGATATGGGACAGATGCAACGTGCACTGCAACAGCTGAACGTGAACCTGAAAGCCAGCATAGGCGATGTACGCAACAACGTAGCATCCATGGCGATATCCACCAGCGAAATCGCGACAGGAAACATGGATCTGGCCAGACGCACAGAAGCGCAGGCTGCCAGCCTGGAAGAAACTGCAAGCAATATGCAGCAATTTGCCGCCAGCGTCAAAGACAATGCCCGCAATGCGAAGCATGCCGACAAGCTGGTTGCGGAAGCATCCGATATCGCAGCCAAAGGAGGAGAGGCGGTTGCAAAAGTGGGCAGCACCATGAACGACATCAATGCGTCAGCCGGAAAGATAGGCGAAATCATCAGCCTCATTAATGATATTGCATTCCAGACCAATATCCTTGCCCTGAATGCAGCGGTTGAGGCAGCACGCGCCGGGGAACAGGGACGCGGATTTGCAGTGGTAGCCACGGAAGTGCGCATGCTGGCGCAAAAATCGGCAGCGGCAGCCAAGCAGATCAAGGCGCTGATTGACGAGTCTGTGGAAAATGTGGGCATAGGCAATCAACTGGTCGACGAGGCACGCAACACCATGCAGGAAATCGTCGGCTCAGTACAGAGAGTCACCGATATCATGAGCCGGATTGCGGATGCCAGCCAGCAGCAGAGCACCGGCATAGACCAGGTGAACAAGGCCATCGGCGAGCTGGACGGCGTAACACAGCAGAATGCCGCGCTGGTTGAGCAAGCTGCCGCTGCTGCCGGCAATCTGGATGAACAGGCGATCAAATTGAGCCAGGCTGTAGCTGTATTCAAGTTCGACGTGCAGCCGCACACGCAATTAAGCTCAAGCATATTACGCCCCGTTCGCAAGGAACAGCTGGCGCATTCCTCACAAAAGGTGCAGCGGGCGAATGTTATCCAATTGACAGCAGCCAAGGCCGGCTCGGCTGAAACTCGCCCTTTCCGCACTCGCCCGCAGTTGCATCTCACTAAAAAATAGCCGGTAATTTCTTTTCGGCTTGATGCATATCAAGGAATAAAATCCGGCCTCCCCCTATGCTACTCCCATGATCGAAGTAATTTGGGAGAGTATGTGTGGATACTGCACTGAACTATAACTATAAGGTGGTAAAGCAATTTGCCATCGCAACTATCTTCTGGGGCGTAGTAGGTATGTTGGTCGGCGTCATTATCGCCGCCCAGCTTGCATGGCCGGAGTTGAATTTCGATATTCCATGGCTGACCTATGGCCGTCTGCGGCCACTGCATACAAATGCAGTGATCTTCGCCTTTGGCGGCTGCGCGCTGTTTTCCACATCCTACTATGTCGTACAGCGTACCTGCCAGGTGAGGTTATTCTCTGACGGGCTGGCTGCATTCACTTTCTGGGGCTGGCAACTGGTGATCGTGCTGGCGGCGATTACCCTGCCGATGGGCATCACACAGGGCAAGGAATACGCAGAACTGGAGTGGCCGATAGACCTGCTGCTGGCGGTCGTCTGGGTTTCCTACGCTGTTGTCTTCTTCGGTACGCTGCTGAAACGCAAGGTACCGCATATCTATGTCGCCAACTGGTTCTTCGGCGCCTTTATTCTCACTGTCGCACTGCTGCACATCGTCAACAGTGCAGCAATGCCGGTGTCATTGACCAAGTCCTATTCCGCCTACTCAGGCGTGCAGGACGCGATGATACAGTGGTGGTACGGGCATAACGCGGTAGGATTTTTCCTGACTGCGGGCTTCCTGGGGATGATGTACTACTTCATCCCCAAACAGGCGGAACGGCCCGTGTATTCTTATCGGCTGTCCATCGTCCACTTCTGGGCACTGATATTTACCTACATGTGGGCAGGGCCGCATCACCTGCACTACACCGCTCTGCCGGACTGGACCCAGTCCATAGGCATGGTGTTCTCGCTGATTCTGCTAGCGCCTTCATGGGGCGGAATGATCAACGGCGTCATGACCTTGTCGGGTGCCTGGCACAAGCTGCGTACTGATCCCATATTGAAATTCCTGGTCGTATCCCTGTCCTTCTATGGCATGGCGACTTTTGAGGGACCGATGATGTCGATCAAAACGGTCAATGCCTTGTCGCACTATACAGACTGGACCATAGGCCACGTCCATGCAGGCGCCCTGGGCTGGGTGGGCTTCATCACGATGGGTTCCATGTATTACCTGATACCCCGCCTGTCGGGCAAGGTCGAGATGTGGAGCAAGCAACTGGTGGAACTGCACTTCTGGGTAGCGACGATAGGCATCGTGTTGTACATAGCGGCCATGTGGATCGCCGGTGTCATGCAAGGCCTGATGTGGAGAGCTGTAAATTCAGACGGCACGCTGACCTATACCTTCGTAGAGTCTGTCAAGGCGACCTATCCCTACTATGTGATCCGCTTTGGCGGGGGATTGCTCTACCTGAGCGGCATGCTGCTGATGGCATTCAATGTATTCATGACCGTACGCGAAAGCAAGACCGCCAATGCACGCATACCGGTATTCGCCGGCGTGAAGGCCTGAACGAACGCAAACAGCACATTGCACACGAAAAAAATGAGGAGCTTTTGATGAAGTTTTCACACGAGTGGATAGAAAAAAATCCATGGCTATTAATTGCACTAGTCATCGTCGTCGTCAGTTTTGGCGGACTGGTGGAAATCGTCCCGCTATTCTTCCAAAAATCCACAACGGAAGCCGTGACCGGATTGAAACCCTACTCGCCATTGCGCCTGGCCGGACGGGATATCTATGTTCGAGAAGGCTGCTACAACTGCCACTCGCAGATGATACGCCCTTTCCGTGCCGAGACTGAGCGCTATGGCCACTACTCGGTCGCCGGCGAATTTGTGTATGACCGGCCTTTCCAATGGGGTTCCAAGCGTACTGGACCCGACCTTGCCCGAGTAGGCGGGCGCTATAGCGATGAATGGCACCGTACACATTTGAACAACCCACGCGATGTCGTTCCTGAATCGAATATGCCTGGCTATCCGTGGCTGGCGCGCAATAAGCTGGACCCGGAAGACATTGTGCCCAAGATGCGCGCACTGAAAAGACTGGGAGATCCGTATTCCGAGGATGACATCAAGCATGCGCCTGAGGCACTCGAAGGAAAAACGGAACAGGATGCGCTGATCGCCTATCTGCAGGACATGGGCACTCTGATCAAGACCAGGAGATAAACATGGACATCATCAATTTTTTAAGCGATATGAGAAGCATCATGACAATTACCAGCCTGCTGGTTTTCCTTGGCATCGTCTACTGGTCGTATAGCTCGGGACGTAAAAACGAATTTGATGCGGCAGCCAACCTGCCCTTTGCGGATGAGTCGGTTGATACATTTGTAGATACAGGCGTTCAAACACGCTACAGGGAGTCGCAACATGGCTGACTTTACCAATGGATTCTGGAATGCCTACATCGCGCTATTGACGATCATAGGCATCCTGGGCTGCGCGGTGCTGTTGTGGACGCAATCGACAGCGAAAGTAAAAATCGACAAGGATGGTCATGGACAGACTGAAACCACCGGCCACATGTGGGACGAAGACCTCGGTGAATTGAACAATCCCCTGCCTCGCTGGTGGATGTGGCTCTTCATATTGACTATTATTTTCGGCTGCGCCTACCTTTACCTGTATCCCGGCCTTGGAAGTTATGCCGGCAAACTGGGCTGGCAATCCAGCGGGCAGTACCAAAAAGAACTGAATGTGGCGGATGCAGAGTATGGGCCCTTGTTTGAAAAATACCTGCATCAGGACATTAAATCTGTAGCTGCGGACCCACAGGCGCATGCGATAGGAGAGCGCTTGTTCCTGACCTACTGCGCGCAATGCCACGGTTCCGATGCGCGCGGCAACAAGGGCTTCCCTAATCTGACAGACAAGGATTGGCTATACGGTGGCAGCCCGGACATCATCAAAACTACCATCATGTCCGGGCGCAATGGACAGATGCCCTCGATGGCCGCAGCATTAGGAACCGACGATGACGTGAGAAATGTTGCGCACTACGTACTCAGTCTTTCTGATTCTTCGCACGATCCGATCAAGGCGGTATTCGGCAAGGCCAAGTTTGGCGCTTGCGCCGGTTGCCATGGCGCCGGCGGCATTGGAAACCAGGCTATAGGCGCGCCAACGCTGAATGACAAGATCTGGTTATATGGTGGTGGAGTGGAGACAGTCATGGAAACCATACGCAAAGGCCGCACCAACACCATGCCGCCGTTCAAGGATTTCCTGGGTGAAGCCAAGGTGCAGGTGCTTGCCGCCTATGTATGGAGCCTGTCGAATGACGAAACCAAGGTAGCGCAAAAATGAAGCCCCTGTCTTTTGCCAACCATTTGAATGTTTTCCACCATGCCTGACACTGATACGCAATATGCAAGCATCAAGATGTATGCCTCGCGCGAGGAGATTTATCCGCGCGAGGTCAAGGGCTTGTTTGCAAACTGGCGCTGGATCTGCGTTTGGTTGACACAGTTGGTCTTCTACGGATTGCCATGGCTGTCATGGAATGGCCGCCAGGCTGTATTGTTTGATCTCGCTGCCAGGAAATTCTATTTGTTCGGCATCGTGCTATGGCCGCAGGATTTTATTTATCTGGCGGTGCTGCTGATTATCTGTGCCTATTCACTCTTTCTGTTCACGACAGTCGCCGGCCGTCTCTGGTGCGGCTTCGCGTGCCCGCAGACGGTGTACAGCGAGATATTCATGTGGGTAGAAAGGAAAATCGAGGGTAGCCGCAGCGCACGCATCCGGCTGGACAGGCAAGCCTGGAGCACGGAAAAAGCGATGAAAAAGGCTGCCAAGCACGCGGTCTGGCTGGGTATTGCCTTGTGGACCGGTATCAGTTTTGTCGGCTATTTCACCCCCATACACAGCTTGATGCAGGAAATACTGCTGCTGACACTCGGTCCCTGGGAATGGTTCTGGGTATTGTTCTACGCACTTGCAACCTATGGCAATGCCGGATGGTTGCGGGAACAGGTGTGCAAATACATGTGTCCTTATGCGCGCTTCCAAAGCGTGATGTTCGACCAGGATACCTTGATGGTGACCTATGATGGGTTGCGGGGAGAACCCCGCGGCGCGAAGAAAGCCGCGAGCACGGGAGCAAACGGGTCCGGCGCATGCATAGACTGTTCGATGTGCGTACAGGTATGCCCTACCGGCATCGACATTCGCAACGGCCTGCAGTACGAATGCATAGGATGTGCAGCCTGCATAGATGCCTGCGATACGGTGATGGATAAGATACAGGCTCCGCGCGGCCTGATCAGGTATTCAACCGCAAATGCAATCAAACACCATTTCTCACCCCAACAACTGATGCGCTCGGTTTACCGTCCGAGGGTACTCATCTATAGCGGCCTGCTGGTGCTGATTGTCAGCATTTTCTTTGGCAGTCTGCTGACCCGTACTCCGCTGAAACTGGACGTGATACGCGACCGGGGCTCCATGGGTAGAGAGTTGGATGGAGGAGTAATAGAAAACGTATACCGCCTGCAGGTGATGAATACCGACGAACTTGCCCACACCTATCAGCTCAAGGTTTCCGGCATCGACTCCATCACGCTGGAAACGCCAGAGCAAATAACGCTGGCCGGTGCAACGGCCAAGGCGATACCGGTTCGCGTGCATGTAGGCCATGGCGAAGGGAAACCCGGCAGCAATCATATCTGGTTCGAGTTGCAGGCAATGGACAAGCCTGATCTGCAAGTCAAAGAAAAAGCTGTATTTTTTGTTCCACGCCCCTAGGAGAATAATATGCGTGCTGTCGCGTCCGCCATACATCAGGATCGGGCCAGGCCTTGGTTCAAACACCCATGGCTCTGGTTTTTACTGGCACCGCCTATCATCTCCGTAGTGGCCGGCTCTTATATGGCTTCTGTCGCCTATCGTTCACAAGATGCGATGGTCGTTGACGATTACTATAAGGAAGGCAAAGCCATCAATCAGGATCTGCGGCGCGACAAGGCTGCCGTCGCATTACATCTGAATGCGCTGATGAACTACGACGCCGCGCGCGGCATAGTGAACGGCCGGATGAATCCGATAAAGGCAATTCACGGCGGCAACCTGACAGTGAAATTTATTCACCCTACCCAGCCGTCCAAAGATCTGGCCATAGCAACGCATGTGGATGAGGCTGGGAATTTCTCGCTGGTTTTGCCCATGCTGGACAGGGCCTTGTGGCAAGTCACGCTGGAAGACCAGGAGCATCAGTGGCGTCTGAGCGGCGTATGGAACTGGCCTCAGCAGCAAGGCATGGAACTTGACCCGCTATAAATATAATAAACTGCGAAAAGCAAAACGGAGATTGTAGATGCGACTTCTGATGACGATACTATGGCCTTCATTCCTGGTGGCTATTGCCGCCGAAGGCTTGTTTTTTTCGCTGTTTGATCCTCTTGATTTGGCACCTGGAGGCAAACATATAGAACTGCCGGCAGTCGCAGTATACAGCGCGGGATTTCTCTGCTTCTGGCTATTCTGCGCACTGGCAAGTTCATTGAGCTGCTATCTGCTGGAGGCAAAGGTGGATGCAACCTCCGGTCGGCAATCGCCCTTCTAGCTCATTTTTTATTTTAACCGCAACTTTCCGTGCCCGCCGCGAGAGCCTTCAGTCTAGGCAGTTGCAGTAATTCGATTTCCCTGTGGTCCACTTTCAGCAAATCCAGTTTCTTGAATTTGGACAGCAGGCGGCTGACGCTTTCTATCGTCAGGCCAAGATAGTTACCTATCTCCTCGCGCGACATCCGCAACTGGAAGCGGGTAGAAGAATAGCCGCGTGTCGCATAGCGGGATGACAGGTTCACCAGAAAAGCGGCAAAACGCTGGTCGGCACGCATGCTGCCCAACAGCAGCATCACATTCTGTTCGCGGGTAATTTCGCGGCTCATGATGCGATGGAAATGGCTTAGCAGATTGGGGATTTCACCAAACAATCCCTCCAGACCGGAAAACGGTATTTCGCATACTTCACTGTCTTCCAGCGCTATCGCATCGCAATGGTGGCGTTCGGTGCTGATGGCATCCATACCCAGTAACTCGCCTGCCATCTGGAAGCCGGTGATGTGCTGCTGGCCGCCGGAATTGATCTGGTAAGTCTTGAAGTGGCCGAAGCGGATTGCGTACAGGTTGGTGAAGGGATCATCCATGCGGTATAAGGCACTGTCGCGGGCAACGCGGCGGCGGCGGCCTATGATCTTGTCCAGCTTGTCCATATCCGTCTCTGCCAAGCCCATGGGCAGGCACAGTTGATGCAGGCTGCACGAAGAGCAGTGCGCACGAATCTCACTGAGATTGACGGGAGCAGAGGAATGCAGAGCAATGCTTTGCGGTGTCGTGTTTTCCATAAGGAAGGTGATTTTGTAACGCTAGGTAACCTTGCTAGTTTAACCTATTTTGCACTGCAAAAACGGGATATACGCCTGAAAACCAATAGTGTGCAGCCTCGCCTGCAAACAGGCTCCGCTTCCGGCAGTTTGCCGCTTGCCTTTATAATACCTATAGCAGGAATTGCCGTTCCGCCAAGCGCGATAAAGCGCTGCCATACGATCAGAATGAATGTCAGGAGACAGCATGCATTTCAGCCCCCTTTTTGCCCGGAAATTATTTGCATTTGCACTAGCCCTCTGTAGTCTGCAGGCGGCATCGGCGCAAACGCCATCGGGCACAAATTCCACAACAACAGCGCCTGTCGCGGCCAGTGCCAAGCCCTGCGACAGCGAAGAATACCGCCAGTTTGATTTTTGGCTGGGCCAGTGGGATGTCTATCTGCCTGACGGCAAGACCGCCGGCGCCAGCGTAATCCAGTCGTTTGCCGACGGCTGCGCATTACTGGAAAACTGGTCGGGTACAGGCGGTTTTACCGGAAAAAGTATCAATATCTATGACATCACCGATAAACAGTGGCACCAGAGCTGGGTGGATAATAGCGGCAGCCGACTGAACCTGGAAGGCAAGTTCGCCGATGGCAAAATGGTGCTGTGGACCGATGCGCCCAATCCGAACAAGGCAGGCGCCCTGCTTCGACAGCAAATTACCTGGACAAAGAATACGGACGGCTCAGTGCGCCAGTTGTGGCAAACTTCGGAAGATGCCGGCAAAACCTGGGTTACCGCCTTCGATGGAAAATACGTCAGAAGGAAATGATGCTATGAGCGAGTCCCTGCGCCATCTCAACATCAGCATTATGCGCACTGCACAGGCTGTGTATGACTATGCCAGCATGCCGCAGAATTTTTCCCACTGGGCATCCGGCCTGGGCAATGGATTGAAACAGCATGGTGATGCTTGGACCGCAAACACCGACAACGGGCAGGTAACAATACGCTTCAGCACCCGCAATACCTATGGCGTACTGGACCACTGGGTCAGCCTGCCGACAGGGCAAAAGGTGTACATACCACTGCGCGTGATCGCCAATGGTGAGCATAGCGAGCTGGTGTTTACGCTGCTGCGCCAGCCGGATATAGATGACGCGAAATTTGCCGCCGATGCCGCTTGGGTCACGCGCGATTTGCAGCGCTTAAAAGATATCCTGGAATCGGCATGAGCCTCAGCCGCCGCGCCAGCGGGCGCATCATCAGTTTGTCATTGGTAGTCACCGTCGCCGCAATATTGCTACTGGCGATCTCCTACAGCTCGGAGTTTGTGCTGCACTGGCTGTTCGGGCTGGATAGCCAGGAACAGGTCGTCTTCCGGGACGCGTGTTCGCTGGTGGCGATTGGAGCTTTGGTGCTGGCGGCAATGGTAAATCAGGCGGCCAGGCAAAGTCGCAAGTAGCGATGTCTCTTGCCATGCCAATTTTTTCTGTGTTGCCAACTGTCCCTAACTGATGAAATTACACTTCGCAAATACAAAGGCAACAGCAGAACTGCCTGTAGGATAAAGCGTAGCAACATCACGTCCTCTCCGACTTAAGAACTGGCTTTTCTAGAAATAAGAGAATCTGGTTGACGCTGTTTTTGACTTTGCTTTTGACTTTCAACCGCTCGAAGCCTCGCCGATTGTGCGGTACATAAAATGGATCAGAAACAGGTGTGTTTGAGCGCAGCGAGTTTCGCCTGTTTCCCATTTTTTGTGCCGCATAATCGGGCACCCCGAAGGGGCGAGGCTTGCGGTCGCCTTTCTTGGCTTACCTTCTTTGGCGAGACAAAGAAGGTAAGTAGCTGTCGGGCTACCCCCGACCAGCACAGCCTCCACAAAGTGCAACTTCGTTAGCGAGCCACAAACTATCTAAAGGCTAGTAGCCCAACGTTACCTCAGCACGCAAGTCAGCATCCAGAAATATTCAGTCCTGTGGATACGAATATCCTTGGCCGCCGGACCGAACTTCTTGCGCAAGGCGCTGTCTGTAGGAAAATTCTTGATGATCTCCACCCTGCTGCCGTCTTCCTGCAGACGCATCTGATAGGTATTGCCTTCCAGGTCGGTACGCGCGATCGGCGTGCTGCTGCCTTCCACGTAATTATTGTCGATTAACACCAGCAGCTTGTCCTTGCCGCCGCTCTTGCTCAGGCCGGAGAGAAAGGCGGTCTGTTCTTCACGCTTGATGTGCGACCACAGGAAGCCGGCAAAACAGGCGCTGAAGTCGGCAGGCGGCAGATTGAAGGCATCTGCAATCGCAAATTCTACCTTGCCTTGCGGGTAGCTCTTGCTCTGCGCAATATCCAGCATGGCCTGGTTGAAGTCTGTCGCCAGCACGGAATTTGCAAGCGGTGCATAACGCTCGGTCCAGTAGCCTGTGCCGCAGGCTATCTCCAGCACCTTATGCCCTTGCAATACATCGCCGATGCGCTGTTCCAGCTGTGTCAGATCAGCCTGGCGTTCCGGCTTTTGATAAATGGTTTCGTAGCTCTTGGCTCTTTGGGCGTAGTATTCGCGCATAAAATTTCCTCTTGTTTCTGTATCTGTTGTATTGCCGGCAGCAAAACTGCTCTTATTTTTCGTTCAGGATGGAGTTCGCCAATTCGACAAATCCTGCACCGTATTCCTGTTGCGTGACATAGGCAGGATGCGCATCGAAACGATCCAGGAACTTGCGCACATTCGCCACACCAACGGTCAAAGGATAGTGGGCAAACATCGACGCATCGTTGGCCGAATCGCCAACAAACACGTATTGCCGGCAAGCTGCGTCGTCACCGATGCCGAATACCTGCTGCAGTACACGCTGGCTCATGCTCTGCTTGGAAAACGGCACCACCGATGCATGTGCATGAATGCTGCTGGTAGTTGCATACAAGCCTTCGGCCCGGATCAGCGCTGCCACGGCTTCCAGTTGCGATAAGGGTATCGGTGCAATGTTCTCACCGATATCAAAGGCCAGATCCCCCACCCGCTGCGCGGCATCTTCCGCAATATGAATAGCGGGAAAATGCCGCTGCATCTTCAGCGCGAACTCTTCCAGCCGGTGGCGGTGTTGCCGGCGCGTTTCTGCATCGGCATAAAACATCGATTGCAAGCGGCCTTGCGCATCCAGCCAGAACGCGCTGGCGCCATTTTCTGCAATCACCGCATCGAAACTGCACAATCTAAGCAAAGGCAAGGTCCAGTAGGTCGGCCGCCCGGTAACGGCAATGACTTTCAGGCCAGCAGCTCTGAGCCTTTCCACCGCATCCAGCGCAGCGATCGTCAAGCGCCCATGCGTAGTGAACGTGTCATCGATGTCGGTCAGCACGCCCTTCACCAGGCGACGCTCTTCCGGCGGCCAGTCCGCCAGTGCCCGCATGCTCATAAATCGTAGGTATCCTTGCCGCCCTGCATGACCTGGTCTATCAGCTTGCGGTTCAGGGTAGGCGTCAGCAATTCTATAAACGTGTAGATATAGCTGCGCAGGTAGGCGCCGTTCTTCACAGCCACCCGCGAGACATTCATGCCGAACAGGTGGCCAACGGGAATCGAGCGCAGGTTCTTGTCGCGTTCGGCATCGTAGGCCATACCGGCAATCACACCGACGCCCATGCCCAGCTCTACATAAGTCTTGATCACGTCGGCATCTATCGCTTCCAGCAAGATATCCGGTTTCAGGTTGCGGATCTCGAATGCATGGTCTATCTTGCTGCGGCCGGCAAATGCGCCGTCGTAGGTAATCAGCGGATAGTGCGCAATTTCTTCCAGCGTGATGCTCTTCAGCTTCAGCAGCGGATGCTCGGGCGGCACCACCACCACATGCTCCCACTGGTAGCAAGGCATGGAGACCAGGCCGTCTATGCCTGCAATAGCCTCGGTCGCGATCGCCAGGTCGGCCTGGTCGCGCATGACCATCTCGGCAATCTGCTTGGGATTGCCCTGCAGCAGCGACAGCCTGACCTTGGGATACCTTTGCATGAAGGCTTGCACTACCTTGGGCAAGGCATAACGTGCCTGGGTATGCGTAGTGGCAATTGTGAAGCTGCCACTGTCCTGCGCTGCATATTCCTTGCCTATGCGCTTCAGACCATCGATTTCTTGCATGATCAGTTCTACCGACTTCAACACCGCCCGCCCGGGCTCGGTCAGGCCGCGTATACGCTTGCCGTGACGCGTAAAGATATCCACGCCCAGCTCTTCTTCCAGCTCGATAATCGCTTTGGATACCCCTGGTTGCGAGGTAAACAAGGCCTTGGCAGCTTCGGTCAGGTTAAAATTTTGCCGCACTG
The DNA here is from genome assembly GCF_014636315.1 of Parundibacterium terreum. Classification (GTDB taxonomy): domain Bacteria; phylum Pseudomonadota; class Gammaproteobacteria; order Burkholderiales; family Burkholderiaceae_D; genus Undibacterium; species Undibacterium terreum. The sequence continues at coordinate 1,767,891 of NZ_BMED01000001.1, forward strand.
CTTCGCGGACAAAGCGTAGTTGATGTAGATTCATTGTTGGCCTTGAACCCCGTTTATTGCTGCCTGAGCAACAAAATAAATCGGGAAATTGCGGAATACCGTCGTTTTAGGCTGGCCTGCCGCGCATCCACTGCACAGAGCTCTTATGCCTGATAATTTGGTTTTTTATCTTTTTATATACCATTAACAGTATATAGTTTATTCGCCTGCCGGAGCTCATTCAAGAGCAGCTTTTTCTCTGAATAAATATCTATAAGACAATATTTTTCATCTTTCTCAATGCTTTTTCCGTCATCGGCATGCAATAAGACAAAATCCCTGGCCCGCATATCCTTATATCAAAAGCGCATATAAGCAAATAAATACTATGTAGTTTGGAATAAAGCACATATTCATTACGATGCATCTACTTTGCGCGAGGGGATATGACTTTAACCTATATAGTTTCGGGATTTGCAGTAGGAGCTTTAGTGGGGCTGACCGGTGTTGGCGGCGGCTCGCTGATGACGCCCCTGCTGACCCTGCTATTCGGCGTTTCCCCTACGGTTGCCGTCGGCACCGATCTCGCCTTCGCCTCCATTACCAAGGCGGCAGGCACGTTTACTCACCGCCTGCGCGGCACCGTGGATTGGCAGGTAGTGCGCCTGCTTTGCTTCGGCGCTGTCCCTGCTGCCATCGTCGCCACGCTGGGCTTGAAGCATTTTGGTGCGCTGGATAAGGAAATAAGCCAGATCATCCGTTACTCCATCGCCGGTTCCGTTTTTCTGACAGTGATTGCATTGCTGTTCAAGGCCAGGATGCTGGCATGGCTAAATGCCCACCCTGAAAAACAATTGCAGGGTAAACAACTGACAGCCGCAACCATCATTGCGGGCGCCTTGCTCGGCACGCTGGTCACGATCTCCTCCATCGGTGCAGGCGCCATCGGCGCTACGCTGCTGGTGATGCTGTATCCGCGCATGCCATCGGCACAGATTGCGGGTACGGACATCGCCTATGCAGTGCCACTGACCGCGATTGCCGCCTTCGGCCACTGGTGGCTAGGCTCCATACACTGGGATCTGCTCGGCAGCTTGTTGCTGGGCTCTCTACCGGGCATTACCCTCGGTTCCATGGCCGCCCGCGCCGTGCCCGAAAAATTCTTGCGTGGACTATTAGCCACTACGCTTACCATCGTTGCAGCCAAACTGGTTCTTTAAGGATTTAAAAGATGTATCGTTACGATCAGCATGATCACCAAATCATCAAGGAACGCATCGCCCAATACCGCGATCAGGTACGTCGCCGCCTGTCCGGCGAATTGAGCGAGGATGAATTCCGCATCTTGCGCCTGCAAAACGGCCTGTACATGCAGCGCCATGCCTACATGCTGCGCATAGCGGTTCCTTACGGCATGCTGTCGTCAACCCAAGTGCGCAAATTTGCCCACATCGCCCGCAAATACGACCGCGGCTATGGCCACTTCACTACCCGCCAGAACATCCAGTTCAACTGGATCAACCTGGAAGAGACTCCGGACATCCTGGAAGAGCTGGCATCGGTGGAAATGCACGCGATCCAGACTTCCGGCAACTGCATGCGCAATATCACGTCCGACGAGTTCGCCGGCGTTGCTGCCGATGAAGTGATCGATCCGCGCCCATACGCCGAGATCCTGCGTCAGTGGACCACCTTCCATCCGGAATTTGCCTACCTGCCGCGCAAATTCAAGATTGCGATCAACGGCTCCAAAGAAGACCGCGCAGCGATTGCCGTGCATGATATCGGCTTGACCGTCGTGCATAACGAGCTGGGCGAAGTCGGCTTCCGCGTGATGGTAGGCGGCGGCATGGGCCGTACCCCTATCCTGGGCAGCGTGATCCGTGAGTTCCTGCCATGGAAAGACGTGATGACCTACCTGGAAGCGATACTGCGTATCTACAACCAGTATGGCCGCCGCGACAATATCTACAAAGCCCGCATCAAGATACTGGTGAAGGCGATCGGTGCGGAAGAGTTCGCCCGTCAGGTAGAGGAAGAGTGGCAAGACATCAAGGATGGCCCTGCTACGCTGACACAGGAAGAATTGAAGCGCGTATCTTCCTACTTCAGCACACCTGCCTATGAAAACCTGCCAGCCAGCGATGCCGGTTTTGAACTGCATAAGACCGAGAACAAGGCGTTCTCCAACTGGGTCAAGCGCAATGTCAAACCGCACAAGGTTACCGGTTATTCCGCAGTCGTGCTGTCGCTGAAAAAGCCTGGCGTCCCGCCGGGCGATGCCAGCGCCGAGCAGATGGATTTCATCGCCGACCTGGCCGACCGCTATAGCTTTGGTGAAGTACGTGTCACGCATGAGCAAAACCTGGTGCTGTCCGACGTCAAGCAGTCGGAACTAGTCACTTTATGGCAGGAAGCCAAGGCCCATGGCCTGGCAACACCGAATATCGGCCTGCTGACCGACATGATCTGCTGCCCCGGCGGCGATTTCTGCGCACTGGCAAATGCGAAATCCATTCCTATCGCACTGGATATCACAGACCGCTTCAGCAGCCTCGATTACCTGCATGACATCGGCGACATAGAATTGAATATGTCAGGCTGTATCAATGCCTGCGGCCACCATCACGTCGGCAATATCGGCATCCTCGGTGTGGATAAGGATGGCAGCGAGTGGTACCAGGTATCAATAGGCGGCGCGCAAGGCAATGAATCTTCCATAGGCAAGATCATCGGCCCATCGTTCTCCGCCGGCCAGATGCCGGAAGTGATAGACCGCATCATCCAGGTATATATCCGCGACAGGATAGAGGACGAGCGCTTTATTGATACCGCACGCCGCCTGGGAATAGTGCCGTTCAAGGAATATGTGTATGCCAGCCCTATCAAGACCACAGAGCCTCACGGAGAAGACGCCTGCGCTTAATAAGCAAGCGGCAGATAAGTGAAGGCTGGCAGTGGTGATGCCAGCGACAATGACAGATACGGATCAGAACATGCGTGAAATTATTAAAGACAAGAAAATTATCCAGGATGACTGGACAGTCTTGCGGCTGGCAGAAGGCGAAACGCCGGATGCAGTTGAGGTGCCAGCCGGCAAAGTCATCGTCCCGTTAAAGGTATGGCAGTTGCAACGCGACAGCCTCGCCACGCGCGGCGATATCGCTGTGTGGTTTGGCAGCGATGAGCAAGCAAAGGAATTGAAGGAAGACATCCAGCATTTCTCGCTGATCGCTGTGGACTTCCCTAAATTTGCAGACGGCCGCGGCTATTCCGTCGCCTACAACCTGCGCTCCCGTTTCTCTTATACCGGCGAGCTGCGTGCGATAGGCGATGTGCTGCGCGATCAGTTGTTCTACATGCAGCGCGTGGGCTTCAATTCTTTCGCTACACGCGAAGACAAGAATATCCATGACGCGCTGAAAGGTCTGACCGACTTCAGCGAAAAGTACCAGACTTCGTGGGATGAAAAAACACCGCTGTTCCGCCGTGAGCATCGCGAGGGAGCACAGGCATGAGCTCGGTAGCCACACAGCAGGCGCCGGCATCAGCCGGTTTTGAAGCCAATCTGGCCAAAACAAAAGAAATATTGCAGCGCATAGCTGGAGAGTTCGAGCCCGCCGTGTTTGCCTCCAGCCTGGCAGCGGAAGACATGGTACTGACCGATCTGATCTTGCGCAGCAAGCTGAATATCGCCATCTTCTCACTTGAAACCGGCCGCCTGCATGCGGAGACGCTGGGCATGCTGGACCGCATCAAGGAAAACTACGGCATTGAAGTCGCGCTATACAAACCAGAAGCTGCCGCAGTGGAAGAGTACGTGCAAAAGAATGGCTTAAACGCCTTCTACGACAGTGTGGAAATGCGCAAGGAATGCTGCCGCATCCGCAAGGTAGAGCCTCTAAACCGCGCACTGGATGGAAAAAAAGCCTGGGTCACCGGCCAGCGCCGTGCGCAATCCGCAACCCGCGCAGAATTGCATGTGCAAGAGGATGATGCGGCGCACGGCATGCAGAAATTCAATCCGCTGGCGGATTGGTCAGAGGAAGATGTATGGCACTACCTGCGCAGCAACAACGTGCCCTACAACCCGCTGCATGACAAAGGCTATCCGTCTATAGGCTGCGAACCTTGCACCAGGGCGATATTACCGGGTGAAGACGTGCGCGCCGGCCGCTGGTGGTGGGAAAACCCGGAATCCAAGGAATGTGGCCTGCATGTGGTAGACGGCAAACTGATCCGAATTAAACAAGTATCCTGAAGCAACGGGAAAAAAATCATGAACAAAGCTGTAGAGCACCATTTCATCGACGCCGCGAGCAATCGCCACCTGGACTGGCTGGAATCGGAAGCCATCCACATCATGCGCGAAGTCGCTGCGGAATGCAGTAATCCTGCGCTGCTGTTTTCCGGCGGCAAAGACTCCGTCGTGCTGTTGCGCATTGCCGAAAAGGCTTTCCGTCCGGGTAAATTCCCTTTCCCGCTGGTGCACATCGATACTGGGCACAACTTCCAGGAAGTCATCGATTTCCGTGACGCACGCGCTGCAGAGCTGGGCGAACGCCTGGTCGTGCGTTCTGTGGAAGATTCGATCAAGCGCGGCACGGTGCGTCTGCGCAATCCTCTGACTGACTCCCGCAATGCGGCTCAGGCAGTCACCTTGCTGGAAACCATTGCCGAGTTCAAGTTTGACGCCTGCATAGGAGGCGCCCGCCGTGATGAAGAAAAGGCCCGCGCCAAAGAGCGCATCTTTTCCTTCCGCGATGAGTTCGGCCAGTGGAATCCAAAAGCGCAGCGCCCGGAACTGTGGGATCTCTACAATACCCGCGTGCATCCAGGTGAAAACATGCGTGTCTTCCCTATCTCCAACTGGACCGAGCTGGATGTATGGCAGTACATCGCCCGCGAGAAACTGGCACTGCCCCCTATCTATTTCGCGCATGAACGCGAGGTCATCCCGCGCAACGGCCTGCTGGTGCCGCTGACTGATCTGACCCCGGCCAAAGAGGGTGAAACAGTGGAAACCCAACTGGTGCGCTTCCGTACCGTCGGCGACATTTCCTGCACCTGCCCGGTCGCCTCGGACGCAGCGACGGTAGAAGCGATCATTGCGGAAACTGCAGTAACGCAAATTACTGAACGCGGCGCTACCCGCATGGATGACCAGACATCAGAAGCATCGATGGAAAAACGTAAAAAAGAAGGATATTTCTGATGAGTACCCCATTGGCACCTACTATTTTGTCGGAACTGACCAAGGAACGCGGCCTGCTGCGCTTCATTACCGCCGGCTCGGTCGACGATGGCAAGAGCACGCTGATAGGCCGCCTGCTGTTTGACAGCAAAGGCATTTTTGCGGATCAACTGGATGCGATCTCGCGCGCCAAGCACAAGCGCACCGTTGGCGACACCATCGACCTGTCATTGCTGACAGACGGCCTGGAAGCAGAGCGCGAACAAGGCATTACCATCGACGTCGCCTATCGCTACTTCGCCACGCCCAAGCGCAAGTTCATCATCGCGGACACGCCAGGACATGAGCAGTACACGCGCAACATGGTTACCGGTGCCTCCACGGCAGATGCAGTGATCATTCTGATCGACGTTTCCAAGGTCAAGCTGGGTGATGACGGCAGCGTGGAATTGCTGGTACAGACCAAGCGCCACTCCACGATAGCCCATTTGCTACAGATAGAACACGTGATCGTCGCAGTCAATAAAATGGATCTGGTCGATTACGATCAGACCGTGTATGACCGCATCGTGGCCGCTTACAGGGAGTTTGCGACCCAGTTGGGCCTGAAGGATATCCGCCCTATCCCGCTGTCGGCACTGGCTGGCGATAATGTAGTAACGGCCGGCGGCAAGATGCCTTGGTATCAGGGCCCGACGCTGATTTCTTTGCTGGAATCACTGAGCGTGTACGACGAATGCCATGACGAGCCTTTCCGCTTCCCAGTACAGTTGGTAGCGCGTCATAACGGTCATGAAGCGAATGATTTCCGTGGCTACATGGGCCGCATTGAAGCCGGCAAAGTATCCAAGGGTGACAAACTGGTGGTGCAGCCCAGCGGCCAGCAAGCGACCGTCAAAGATATTCTGACCTTGGACGGCTCACTGGAATCGGCAGTCGTTGGTCAGTCCGTGACCTTGTTGCTGGACGAGTATCTGGACATTTCCCGCGGCGACATGCTGTCATCGGCAGAACGTCCGGCCACTCAATTGAAAACCGTCAGTGCCGATTTGTGCTGGTTGTCTGAGGACGCATTGGATGTGCGCCGTAAATACTGGCTGAAGCACACTACCAAACAGGTTGCAGCCAGGGTGACGTCCATCGAGACACTGCTGGACATCAACACCCAGCAGACCCGCTCGGCAGACAGTTTGAAGCTTAACGATATCGCCCGCGTCAGCATCAATGTACAGCAAGCGCTGGCTGCCGATTCTTATGATGCGCTACGCTCCACCGGCGCCTTCATCCTGATCGATGAAGTCACGCATCAGACCGTTGCTGCCGGTATGATACGCATCAGCGCCTGATTCGTATCCGATTACTAACAAGGAAAGCCCAGCATGCAGCCATCCCACCATAACAGCAAAGCCGGCAAGGTCTATCTGATAGGCGCCGGCCCCGGCGCTGCCGACCTGATCACGCTGCGCGGTGCGCGCCTGCTGGCGCAGGCCGATGTGGTGCTGCATGATGCGCTGGTGACGGAAGAAATGCTGGAGCTATGCCCACAAGCGATCAAGATCGCCGTCGGCAAGCGTTGCGGGAAGCTGTCTACCGCACAGCATTTCATCAACAAGCAATTGATAGACAATGCGCAAAAGCATGCGATTGTCGTACGCCTGAAAGGCGGCGACCCCATGCTGTTTGGGCGCGCTGACGAAGAGCTCAGTGCCCTGGAGCTCGCAGGCATAGAAGTGGAAGTAGTGCCCGGCATTACCACTGCACTGGCTGCTGCCGCTGCAACCAGGCAGCCCCTGACAAAACGCGGAGTAGCCCGCAGCGTGGCCTTGTTCACGTCCAGCACAGCTCCCGGCGAAAGCAATGAAACCCGTGTTCCGGACAGCGACACGCTGGTGCAATACATGGGCGGTAAGGAAGCCATCCTGACGGCACAAAGGCTGCTGGCAGCCGGCCGCCCCGCCGATTGGCCGGTCGTGGTAGTGGAAAATTGCAGCCGCGCAGATCAGCGCATACTACGCCTGCAGTTATCGGATCTGGAACAGGGATTGGCCGATTGTGAAGGCCCGGTCCTGGTGATGATGGGTGAATCCCTGAGGACCAGGGATAGTTTTACTGAGCAGCAGTCTGAGTTGCCTGCCGTTACCAGGGCTTACCTGACCGCCTGACAAGGCTTGCCTTGCTTACAGCAGCCATTCTTACGGTATCACGACGTTGTGGCCATGTCCCATTTTTGCGAGCTCACCACTGGCGCGCAAATGCTCAAAAACCTGGTCGAACTGCTTGCGCAACTCGTCGCAGCCACTTTTCTTGCAATACGCCAGATAGCCGTCCTGCGTATCCAGCACAGGATCAAGCATGCTGAATTGAGCACCCAGGCCGTTCGCCTTCAGCAATGCCTCCGTATTGCGCAGATTGCTGGCCAGATAATCGATACGCCCGGCCTGCAGCATATTCAGCGCATTCGCCAATGAGTTGGCAACCTCGGGCTGCAGCATATTGCGGATACTTTCAAACCTCGGCCCATAGGTCCATCCATTGACCACCACTATCTTGCGTCCGCGCAGATTCTGGTAATTGCCATCCCACTGGTCCTTGTTGCCCTTGCTGCCACCTACGCTATTGGTATTACGGGCATAAAACACCATGTAATCGCGATAGAAGCCACGCGCTGCGAAAGAAAACCGGCTTTCGCGCTCTCGCGTCTTATACGGCCCGATAAGGATATCCGCCTGATTCTGTTCCACCATCAGTTGCGCGCGCGCCCACGGATACATTTCAAAGCGGATGGTGTCGCCGGTCCTTAGAGCGATTGCCCTGAGGATGTCTACGCCCAGGCCGGTAAATTCGCCATCTCCGCTACGCTCATAGACGGATGCAAATTCCGCACCCACTGCGAGTATCTCCCGCGCATGGGCGGGCCTTGCTAGTGGCAGCGCAGCCAATAGCGTCAGCAGTATAGTACGGGTGAAGCGTTTTAAGGATTGCTGCATGATTGCCCATCAGGCAATGGCTTGCCCGGAAACAAAATCATAAGGAAGAGATACAGTAATCCCTGATCGCCGCCAGTACGGAAGGCTGCTCTCCAACAGCATCCACTACTGTCAATGACAGAGTCGGATGGCTAGCGCGCAGTTGATTCGCCATCGCCGGCAGATCGCGCAATACATGCCCGCCCTGCCCCAGAAATATCGGTACCAGGGTGATGCTGGTGTGTGCCTGGCCCAGCAACTCCTCCACCAGTTCCGGCAGCGAGGGCTTCATCAGCTCCAGGAAAGCCAGCTTTACCGTCACCTCCGGCATGCTCGCCTGGGTCAGCTCCTGCAAGCGCTGGAATGGTGCGGCCCAGCGCGGGTCACGCGCGCCATGGGCAAACAGCACCATTGCAGTAGCCGTCATTTTCTTTCCATCATCCACAAAGAACTAACGGCGATCGCCAGGAACAGACAACTAGGCACCAGCGCCGTGACCAGGGCCGGCCAGGTATTGAGCAAACCCAGATGCGAGAACAGGCTGTTAATCAGATAGAAGCTCATGCCCAGCATGATGCCGCTGAAAATTTTCAGGCTGATGCCGCCGGTCCTGAAGTGCAGGTAGGCAAAAGGCAAAGCCAGTGCCATCATCACCAGCACCGCAAACGGGTAGGTCATTTTTTTCCAGAAGGCGATTTCATAGCGCTCTGTTCCCTGCTTGTTGTCGGCCAGATGCTTGGTATAAGCCGCCAAGTCATAAGCCGACATGCGCTCCGGATCAACAAACAGCACCGACAGGATATTCGGCGTGATTTCAGAGACAATATCCTTGCTCGCCATCTTCTGGCTGGCTATATTCGCAAAATCCTGCTCTTCCAACCCCTTGGGAAAGCTGGTTTCGCTGACGTCGAAAAAGCGCCAGGTGCTGTTGCCGATAAAGTCGGCGCGCTTGGCGAGGATCTCCTTGGCCAGGTGAAAATCCATATCGAATTCATACACCTTGAGGCCAACCAGCTGCCTGCTGGGCAGAATTTCTTTCACATTCAGGAAGCGCGAACCTATCACTTTGCCTGTCAGGCCATTGTCGCGGATCAGATCCTTGGTCCACAAACCGGTACGAAATTCCTGCGTAATCGGTGTGCCGAGCGCATTGAGCTTGACCTTTTCAGCCAGCTTGGTCGTAAAAGGAGCAACCAGCTCGCCAAACAAAAAGGTGAATACGACGAAGATCAGGCCTATCTTGGCCAGCATCGTACCCGCCATCACGGTGGACATGCTGGCCGCGCGCATGATGGTGAACTCGGAATTGGAGGCGAACTGCGCCAGGACAAAAATCGTCCCGATCAGCACCGCGATAGGCATGAACTCATAAATATAGCCCGGCAAGCCCAGCATCACATACAGCAAAGCATGCTGAAACTTGTAGCCACCCTGGTTGATCGCCTGCAGCTCACCGAGCATGTCAAAGAACGCAAACAGCGCAAGCAGCGCGATCAGTACAAAGAGTACCGAGCGGATGATTTCCGATAAAAAATAACGTTGCAATACTTTCATGAGCCGCTCACTTGCCCTGCACTTGCCATCTTTTCTGCCTTCTTGCTATGGAAGCAGCCCTTGAAGCCACTCCACAGCACCAGCGGATGCATGCGGCTATTTACGTTGATACGCCAGGCAAAGGCCAGCGCAACAAAGACCAGTGCGGCCGCCTGCAGAGGCCACCAGGCCATGGAAAAGGCCATCCGTCCCTGTACCACAGAGGCTTGCACGATATTGACCAAGTTCAGATAAACCACGACCAGCAGCAAGGCAATAATCAGATTGGCCGAGCGCCCTACGCGGGGATTGACGAAACCCAGCGGCACCGCCAGAAACATCAGCACGGTGCCCATCAACGGCAGCGACACCCGCCACAGCAGCTCGCCCTGGTTGTAGGAAGAACTTTGATTTTCCAGCAGTTCGGCCATGGTCATCGACTTGGCGGACTTGTCTTCGGCCAGGGCCTTGGTCTGCGAGGCCATCAGGATGCCGTAATGCTCAAATTGCATCATCTGGAAATCGGGCTCGGTAGGCAAGCCGTCATAGCGGCGGCCCTTGCTCATCACGACGAACTTGTCGCCGTTCTTGTCTATTTCTATTGCGCCTTCCTTGGCGACGATGACGCTGGAACGGCCATTGTTCACCGTATTGACGAAAATATTCTGCACCTTGCCCAGGTCACCGGCCACGCTCTCAACGAAGAAGATACGGTCAGACGAGGCCGATTCCTGGAATTTACCCGGCGCTACCTTGGCAATATCGTCGCGCTTCTCATAGCGCTGCTTCAGCTCCGCGCTTTGGCGGTTCGCCCATGGCGTGCCGAAACAGGTCAGCAAGGCTGTCAGCGTAATAATAGGCAGGCCGAAAAAAACGACGGGCCTTATCCAGTTCAGCAGGCTGACGCCGGACGCGAACCAGACTACCATTTCGGAATCCTGATAGCTGCGGGTGACCACCCACAGCACCGACACATAGCCGGTCAATATCAGCAATACCGGCATGTATCCCAGCGAAGTAAAGCCGATCAGGGCGATCACATCGGCAGATGCCACCTTGCCTCCCGCGGCCTGGCCGAGGATCTTGATAAGCATGACGGTGATGACAATTGTGAACAAAGTTGTGAAGACAGCACCCGCAGTACTGAGCAATTCACGTCGAAGCGCGCGCTGAAAAATCATTCGGGGATTATAATGTCCGTTTTACGAGACTTACAAAGAGGAGTAATAAGTGGACTTTAGCATAAAAACAATCGACGCAAAAAGTACATTCAATGCCATCAAAACTGGCTGCGTAGTCGTTGGTGTATACGAAAATAAGAAATTATCCGCCGCTGCGGCCAACCTGGACAAACAGGGCCAAATTGCTGCTGCTTTGAAAGCAGGCGATATTACAGGAAAACCAGGAACTACGCTGTTATTGCGTGCTGTCGGCGGTATCGCCGCTGAACGCGTGCTGCTGGTAGGCTTGGGCGAGGAAGCGGCAACTGTCGCCGACAAGGCCTTCTCTTTGGCAGTTCAAGTCGTGGCCCGCACACTGGCAGGCCTGGGCGCAAGTGATGTCGTATTGGCATTGCCTGGCGTCAAGGACAGGGATACTGCATGGGCCATCCGCACTGCCGTGCTGGCTTTCCGTGAATCAATATTCCGCGCCGACGGCCTGAAAAGCAAGAAAGAAGCTTCCGTCAGCAATGTCAAGAAAGTCGCTTTTGCCGTTGCCGCCGCCGAAGGCGCAGCAGCCAAAAATGCGCTGGTTCAAAGTGAAGCGCTGGCTAACGGCATGGATCTGACCAAGGAATTGGGCAACCTGCCACCGAACATCTGCACTCCGACCTACCTGGCATCTACCGCAAGGAAACTGGCAACGACCTACAAGATGGGCGTGGAAATCCTGGACCGCAAGCAATTGCAGGCATTGAAGATGGGTAGCTTCCTGTCGGTCAGCAACGGCACTGTAGAACCGCCTAAATTCATCGTGCTGAAGCACATGGGCGGCAAAGCCAAGGATGCGCCTACCGTGCTGGTAGGCAAAGGCATCACTTTCGACTCCGGCGGTATCTCGTTGAAACCAGGCGCAGGCATGGATGAAATGAAATACGATATGGGCGGTGCCGCTTCGGTACTGGGCACCATGCGCGCCGTGGGTGAAATGAAACTGAAGCTGAACGTGATCGCGGTTATCCCTGCCTGCGAAAACATGCCTTCCGGCAGCGCCACACGTCCGGGCGACATCGTCACATCGATGTCCGGCCAGACTATCGAGATTCTAAACACGGATGCCGAAGGCCGCCTGATCCTGTGCGACGCGCTGACCTATGTAGAGCGCTTCAAGCCGGCCGCCGTGGTGGACGTTGCCACATTGACCGGTGCCTGCGTTACCGCGCTGGGCCATCACAATTCCGGCCTGTTTACCCGCTACGACGACGCGCATGACAAACTGGCCAATGAATTGCTGGCCGCCGGCAAGCAAACTGGCGATACCGCATGGCGCATGCCTATCGAAGAGGCTTACAACGAACAGTTGAAGTCCAACTTCGCCGACATGGCCAATATCGGCGGCCCGGCCGGCGGCGCGGTGACTGCAGCCTGCTTCCTGGAGCGTTTCACGAAGAAATACACCTGGGCACATCTGGATATCGCAGGTACGGCATGGAAATCCGGTCCAGCAAAAGGCTCCACCGGCCGCCCAGTGCCTTTGCTGACGACATTCCTGATCAATCGCGCCGCCTAAAACCGGCCGCGAAGCAGGCGAGGCAGACCGGCACAGCCGGTCTTATTTACAGGCCTTAGCATGTGCATTAGTTTGTTACAAGAAAGCCGTAAGTTGCATCAGTTTGCAACTTACGGTTTTTTTTACGCTATTACAATGGCTGGATTCCTTTACCCCCTATTTCCATGAGCAAACATCCCCACCTCAGCAGCGATGCAATCGTGCAGCAAATTGCGTCACTGATAGAGAACAAAGGATACAAGCAAGGCTTGCAGCTTGCGGAGTCTGCCATCGCGCAAAACCTGCAAAACGGCAATCTGTACCACCTGGCCGGCGCCTGTGCGGTACACCTGGGATTGAAACAGCAGGCTGAAACTTTCTGGCAACTGGCACTGGCCGTCTCTCCTCAGCACGCCGAAGCGTATGCAAACCTAGCCATCCTGCTGCATGAAGAAAAGCGCTTGGAGGAAGCGAAAGCTTGCTATGGCGCGGCGCTGCAACTGGACCCGGCCAACGCCTATCTGCATGCCCGTTTTGCGGTACTGCTGGCTTCGTGCAGGCAGGGCTCGCAGGCAGAAAACCACTATCGCCAGGCGCTAGCCCTGGACCCCATGGATGCAGGAAGCCATGCCAACCTGGGCGTCTTGCTGGCTGCAGCGCGGCGACATACAGAGGCCGAACAAAGCTACAGGCAAGCGCTGTCTATTGCGCCGTACAATGCATCCACGCTGGTCAATCTGGGCCTGCTACTGGCAACGCAGAATGATCTGAAAGCAGCGCAGGAATGCTATACCCGCGCACTGGAGCTGGAGCCGGCAAATGCAGCCGCCTTCAGCAATCTGGGGCTGTTGCTGGAGCAGGACAATAATGATCAGTTGGCTGAGCAATGCCACCGCAAGGCCGTGCAACTGGCGCCGGAATCCAAGGAAATTTTGTGCAATCTGGGGAATTTCCTGGCGAAACTGCATCGCTACGGAGAAGCAGAGTACATCTATAGAAAGGCCATCGCGCTAAACCCTGGTGAGGAAACGGGGATCGGCGCAGCTACCTGCACCAGCCTGGGGGTGCTGCTAACAGAAACCGGGCGTCCCGGGGAGGCAGAGACCTGCTTCCGGCAGGCGATGCAACTGGATGCCGACTATCCGCTCGCCGCCTCCAACCTGGCCGTGCTGCTGTTCCAGCAAGGACGCTACGCCGAAGCCTGGCCTTATTATGAAGCCAGGCATGATCAGCTGATGGCCAAGCCGATTGCGCGCCCCCCGCTGTCTTGCGGCCCCTTATGGCAAGGCGAAGCGATCGCCGGCAAGTCCATCCTGGTCTGGCCGGAACAGGGGTTGGGCGACATGATCCATTTTTGCCGCTACATCCCGCTGCTGAAACAGCGGGGCGCAGCCAGCATCACACTAGTGTGCTACCCCGATCAGCATGCACTATTGGAGACGCTGGAAGGCGTTGACTGCTGCATCCGCCTTGATAGCGAAAACCAACCACCGGTGCATGACTATTGTGTACTGACGATGAGCCTGGCTGGGCATTTGCAGGAGGAACCCTCCACTGTATTTGCGCGCCTACCGTATCTGCAGGCGCTACCGGAGCGCAAGGCCTATTGGAGCCAGCGCCTGCAAGCCGGACGGCAAAGCAACGACAACGACAACGACAACGAAAACAGGCAATCACGCATAGGGCTGGCATGGAAGGGTAACCCTCACCACGCCAACGACCTGGAGCGTTCGCTCGCCACACTGGACCAGCTTGCACCGCTGTGGGGCATAGAGAACATACAGTGGATCAGCCTGCAAAAAACGGATGAAGCCGTCGCCGTACCCGACGGCTTGAGTCCTCAATCCTGGCTGGCATTGGGCCATGAATTACGTGATTTTGCCGACACGGCGGCCGTAATAGATCAATTGGATCTGGTCATCTGCGTGGATACCTCGATTGCCCATCTGGCGGGCGCAATGGGCAAGGCTTGCTGGATGCTATTACCGGCTTACAAGACCGATTGGCGCTGGCTGCGTGAGCGAGACGACAGCCCATGGTATCCAGACGCCATCCGCCTGTTTCGGCAGCCGCACCGGGGAGACTGGGTCAGCCCTATCAAGCAGATTGCAGGCGCGCTAAGGCACGAGCTTGCCCGGCATGGTTCCCGCTAATGCGGAGAGGATGCGTAGCCGTTCAAGCCTGGCTTTGTGCAGCGCAACCACAAAACTGCTTCTTCAACTGCTCGTCCGACATAGCCGGACCGCTGAGCTGCTTGATCAGTTTAAAACTGGCCGTACCATAGGCGGATGTCGCATCGCCGCAAGGGATATAGCCATTGCGTAAATAAAAATCCCTGGCGCTGGCGGTGCTGAGCACCTTCACCCAGGGTAGCTGCCATTCATGGGCTTTCTGCTCCAGGCCGCGCAATAAATCCTTGCCGGCGCCTTTGTACAGGGTTTCAGGTATCACATAGCACAGCGCAATCTTGCCGCCACGCGTCAGCAAGGCAACGCCGACCACCTCATCGCCGTAAGTCGCCAGCAGTGCGTAGTTGGCTGCAGACGAAAACCAGGTAGCGACCATGCTGGAGTTCTTGTTCCCCAGCCAGGCCGACAGGATGGCCTCGTCATTCCGATGATCTTCCTGGCAACACTCAGAAATCGAACGGCGCAGCGCTTCGCATGCGGCAGCCGCATCCGCCGGCGTGGCCGACCTGATTTCAATATCCATTTGTACACGTGCGTGCATTCCCCGTCATCCCCCCTCAACTGCCCTGCAAAAATGTTCCAATTTTTATTGTTTTCTTAAAGCATGAAACATGCCGGTACTCAACAAAATAGTCAATAGAGGGAAATGTAAGACCGTCGCAAATTATCACCAGGGATTGTCAATTTAAGTGAATTGGTATAAATAATTCAAGGCTTTAGCGAGTTCGGTAGTTTTCTGCAAACGAGTGCCGCCGCTGATTTGCCAATTCGGCATAGCAAGACAGCGAGCAGTAGCAAGCGGATGTCAACCGCCGCCCTCGAGTAAAAAATCGCGCAGCAGCCGCGCACTCGGCCCTATGCGCTGCGAGTGGACCAGGAATATCTCCAGCGGCGCAGTCTCAACCTCAGGCAAGACCTGGACCAGATCGCCAGCAGCGAGCAGTGGAGCAGCGTCATACGCCGGCAAGCGAGCGATGCCATCACCGGCCAGAACGAATGCCAGCCGGGACGCCGCGCTATCGGTCACCACGTCGCCCCGCACAGCAATCTGCACATCCCGACCGTCGGCACGCACGGTAAGCGTCTTTTGGCTAGGCGGATAAACCACCCAGCGATGCTGATCAAGATCAGCCGCCGAGACAGGCATGCGATAGCGGCGCAGATAGGCCGGCGATGCGCAGAGCATGGTTGGCTCCCGTACAAGGCGGCGTGCGACCAGCGAGGAATCGGCCAGCGGCCCGGCCCGCACGGCAAGCTCTATCCCGTGCTGCACCAGGTCCACATTGGAATCGTTCATCGCCACATGCAGGCGAACCGCAGGATAACGCCGGCGGAACTCCAGCAATGCGGGCAGGATGCGCTTGTTGCCGAAATGATGCGAGCAAGTAATGCGCACCTCCCCACTGGGCTCGGCACGCAGCAATTCCATGCCGCGGATGCCGTCATATGCCTCGTCAAGCAGGCGTTCGCAGTGCACTCGAAACGCTTCTCCCGCCGGCGTCAGGCTGAAGCTGCGGGTGCTGCGCTGCGCGAGCGGCACCCCCAGCCTGATTTCAAGCGCGCGTATGTGGTGGCTTACCACCGCACGGGTGAGACCCAGTGCACGCGCGCCGGCGGCAAAGCTGCCGCTGCGCACGACAGTCGCAAAGACCGCCATGGCACGTAATTCATCGAGGATAGGTGGTGAGTCACTCATCCTTCAATTGTATCAAATAGTTTGACATTGAGTCATCCCATTAGTATCTACCGCCTAAAGTCGCTTCCTTCTATAGTTCACTTCACCGGCGATATGCCCGGTTTCTTGAAATAAGGAGCTAGCCATGAATATGAAACATGTACTGTTTATTTTGACAAACACACACGAGATCGGCCCAAACAAACGCCCCACCGGCTATTTTTTCCCAGAAGTGGCACATCCGGTCGAAGTGTTCGAGCACGCCGGGATTGCAGTCGAATATGCATCTCCGCTGGGAGGAGCACCGTCGGAAGACGGTTACGACGAGAGCGACCCTGCTCAGCGTGCTTTCCGCAACAGCAACTCTATCCGCCGCATGGCACGCAGCCGCAAGCTGTCGGAAGTTGATGTTCTGGATTACGACGCCATCTTCTTCCCCGGCGGCCTGGGCCCTATGGTGGATATTGCCAAGGACCCGGATGTGAAGAATGCGGTTGCCCGTGCCTGGAATGCCGGCAAGATCGTCGCCGCCGTCTGCCATGGCCCCGCAGCGCTATTAGGCGTCACTCTTGAAGATGGCAGCCCGCTTATCCGCGGCCGCAAGCTGACATCCTTCTCCAACGAAGAGGAAGCCGGATATGCACAGGCCGATGTACCCTTCAACCTGGAAGATGCGCTACGCGCTGAAGGCGCAGACTACTCGGCCGCAGCAGTATGGCAGGAGAAAGTCGTCGTCGACGGGCGTTTGCTGACCGGTCAGAACCCGGCATCCGGCGGCCCGCTGGCAAAAGAGATTGTCAAAGCCCTGCAGGGAGCAGCGTAATGAGCGCGGCCACGCAGATTACCGTGGTCGCTCGCTGGCAGTTGGCGGACAATGCACTCAGCGAAGTGCTGTCCGCCCTCGGCAAGCTGCGCCTGGCATCACTGGAGGAGCCTGGTTGTCTGGGCTACGAGGTATACCAGAGCATGGAAGCGCAGCACCACAGCCTGCTGCTGCTCGAACGTTACCGCGATAATGCAGCGCTTGATGCGCACAGGCAATCGGCTCACTACCAGACATTGGTAGTCGGACGTATCCTGCCATTGTTGAAGGACCGGCGGGTAGAGTTCCTTCAGGCCCGAGATCCGGCCTGACAGTAGCCCTGCCGGAGCCGGCGCCCCTCCCTCTTCCTCACACCAAACCCGCCTTGAGCGGGTTTCTTCATTTCAGGCGCCCTCAAGCTTGCGGGCAAACAATATGGGTCGCATTGCCATGCCCTAATATCAAGTGCGCTATAATAATTTCCCTTCCTCGGCTGCCTAGCAGCAGCTCAACAAGACTTGCCGTCATGCTTGTAGCCTGAAAACAATAAAGCACAAAACCAAAAACAAATACCAATAAATTCAAATACTTAAATACATGATTAAATTAGCCACCTGGAATGTAAACTCCCTCAAGGTTCGCCTGCCGCAAGTCCTTCAATGGCTGGGCGACAATCCGGTCGATGTGCTCTGCATCCAGGAGACCAAGCTGACCGACGATAAATTTCCCGCCGCCGAAATCGAGGCGGCAGGCTATCAAGTCGTCTATACCGGGCAAAAAACTTATAACGGCGTCGCCATCCTGTCCAAACACCCCATTGATGCCGTGGTGAAGAACAATCCCTTATTTGAGGACGACCACCAGCGCATTATCTCGGCCACCATACAGGGCATGCGCATTGTCTGTGCCTATGTGCCAAATGGCCAGTCGCTGGAATCGGACAAATACCAGTACAAGCTGAAATGGCTGGCTTCATTACATGACTGGATACAGCAAGAGCTGACGCTGCACCCGCAACTGGCGCTGCTGGGCGACTACAATATCGCACCGGAAGACAGGGACGTGCACGACCCGGCCGCCTGGGAAGGCATGAACCTGGTATCGCCGCCGGAGCGCGCCGCATTGCAAAAACTGATAGACCTGAAGCTGACGGATTCTTTCCGCATGTTTGAACAAGCCGAGAAGTCCTTTAGCTGGTGGGATTACCGCCAACTGGGTTTTCGCTTGAACAAGGGTGTCAGGATAGACCATATACTGCTATCCGAACCGCTGGCGGCGCGCTGCACCTCCTGCGTGATAGACCGGGTACCGCGCAAATGGGAACAACCATCCGACCACGCACCGGTGATCGCTACGCTGGACTAAAAACACCTTCCCCCGCTGACGCCCAGGCTCCTGGGCGTCACAAAAGTCATGCGCAATACTGCCAAATTTTGGCAGCACCGTTCGAAATTTGTCATTCATCCCGCAAATTCGGCATTCCGTCTGATTTCGCACGCACTTCGTTTCTTATCGAATTAGAATCGTCTGGTCGACATGGTCACGATTCTTGCTGTCAAATCCCGTCAAGAGGAATAAAGCATCGCTGGCGCCAGCGGCACCAACCACCACATACACTACAAAATACTATCAAGGGGAAGCACTTTGTCCAAAAAACTATTTTGGCTTTTACCTATAGCGTGCCTGCTGCTGGCCGCCATCATCGCTGCCGTCGCACCATTGTCAGAAAACGCCCAATCGCGCGCTGCTGCAGAAATAGCGCCGGTGACAGATGCCTGGAGGGCTGCGCTACCGCATGATCCTGTCGCTGCGACGCAAGCGTACATGAGCCGCATCTCGCCGGCAGCCAAAGCACGTTCCGATGCCTACTTCGAAGGAGGCTACTGGCTGCAAGCGATTTCTTTTGCCATCAGCCTGGCCTCATATTGGGCCATCCTGTCTTCGCGCGTGCTGGTGCGCCTGCGCGAACGCATGGAGAAACGCAACCGACGCCGCTGGCTGATTTCGCTACTGAGCTTCGCCAGTTTCATTATCCTGTGTGCAGCGTTCAATTCGCCACTGGACTTCTACCAGGGCTACTATCGCGAGCATTTATATGGCCTGGCGAATCAAGGTTTCAGCTCATGGTTTATCGACTTCTTCATTGCCCTGGCAATCAACTCCATCGGGCTGAGCCTGGTATTGCTGGCGGTATATGCAGTGATCAGAAAACTGCCGAAGACCTGGTGGATCTGGGGCGCCGCAATCGGCATAGGATTCCTGTGCCTGCTGATGCTGATTTCTCCTACTTATATCGACCCGCTATTCAATACTTATAAACCTTTGGCAGATGAAAAAGTCAAGCAGCCCATCCTGTCCATGGCAAGGTCGAACGGCGTACCGGCAGACAACGTCTACCAGTTCGATGCATCGAAGCAGAGCAATCGCGTCAGCGCCAATGTCAGCGGCATCTTTGGTACAGCGGCCGTACGCCTGAACGACAACCTGCTGAATCGCTCTTCACTGCCGGAAATCAAGGCCGTCATGGGGCATGAACTAGGCCACTATGTGTTAAACCATGTGTACCACTTTATCTTTAGCTTCGGCCTTATCCTGTTACTGGGTTTCGTCTTCGTGCAGCATGGTATGGCATATAGCCTGAAGCGATGGGGAAACAGGCTGGGCATCCGCGATCAGGCCGATCCGGCAAGCCTGCCCCTGTTCTTCGCCTTGTTTGCTACCTATCTGTTTGTAATGACGCCGGTGCTCAATACCGTCATCCGCAACGCAGAAACAGAAGCCGATATTTTTGGCGTCAACACCTCGCAGGAGCCGGACGGATTTGCAGAAGCCCACTTGAAACTGACCGAGTACAGGAAATCAGATCCAGGTCCAGTGGAAGAATTCCTTTTCTACGATCACCCTAGTCCAAGGAAACGCATCTATACAGCGATGCGCTGGAAAGCAGAACATTTGCAGCCAGAGCTGAAGCCGCAATAAGCCGCGTCGGCAATCTCTCCTTCATGCCTCCCATATCTGTATAGCGCGGCAGCGCTATACAGACATCCCCCCCGCACGCAAACTTCCGCACACCTAGCTGCCATCGCTAGCCATCCTACTTTCACCTCGCACCGTATCCGGTAATGCCCCGGCATCGCCTCTTGGAACGGAAGGTGCGCCAACGCACGGATAAACCCTGGCCCAGCACATAAGCTGCGTACGCACTGCAAAGGACGTGCCGGTTAACTGAACATCGCGACGGGCACCTCAAATGTAAGCATTTGAAACAAACGGCTGAAAACGATTTTCATCGTCAACCGCCTCTGCAAGGTCACCGTTATATGAGCACAGGCAACACGTAGCTACGCAAAGCCTCCTGTTTTGTAAATGCAGATTTTCCGAAAAATTTTAAAAGGATAAAACAATGAACAAATTACTCGCTACCCTGATCGCCAGCCTGTTTGCTACTGCTGCATTTGCTCAAACTCCAGCTCCGGCAGCAGCTACTCCAGCAACGCCTGCCGTTGTCAAAGCAGAAGCCAAAGCCGACAAAGCCACCAGCAAGGCAGTCGCTGCAGAAGCGAAGACCGATGCAAAAGCAGACGCCAAAGTGGAAAAAACTGAAGTGAAAGCGGCAGAAACAAAAACCAAGGCGCACCACAAGGCAGCGCAAACAAAGATGGAGGCCAGCGCCAAAGTAGCCGGAGCCGACACAGAAGATAAAGCAAAAACAGAAGCCAAGGCAGACAAGACAGCAGCCAAGGCTGATGAAAAAGCAGAAAAAACCGCCATCAAGGCAAATGCAAAAGTAGCGAAAGCAAAAGTGGAAGCCAACGCCGACAAGGCAAAAGCAAAAGCAGAAACTGACGCGACAGCAGCTAAAGCCCAGGCAGACGTAAAAGCTGCAGCAGCCAAGTAATCCAGCCCTTTTGCCGACTGCAGCACGGGACGAAAAAAATAGACGGGCTAGCCCGTCTATTTTTTTATCCGGCAAACGCCTGGAGCATCTCCAAGCATATTTCCAAACGCATCCTAGACTGTCAGATCTATCTGTTGTAATGCCCCGGCCTTGCCGTCATCCGACAGCCATACCCCGGATGAACGCAGTTGTCCCTGCGAGTTATTTTGCGCATCCTTGAACTGGAATGAGCTTTCCGTATTTCCCAGGTACAGCGCACCCACGCCCGCATCCTTCAGTGAAGTCAGTTTATCTGCGCCGCTGGCATCTTTGGTCCACACCTTCAGGTCCTGGAATGCAGTATCGTTCTCGTCTATCCATCCATTGCCATCACTGTCCAGCGTACTGAGTTCGCTAAAACCATTGCCGCTGGATGGACCAAACAATTCTGAACCATCATTGATCTTGCCATCGCCATTCTTGTCCAGTGCAAGGAAACCGCCGCCCTGGACAAAAGAAATGTTTTCCTTCTTGCCGTCGCTATCAAGGTCAAAAGCAAATTTCGTCGATGTCAGATCGATAGAACCACCAGAAAAGTTCACTACCAGCGGATCGATAGACTTGGCATCGCCTGCTCGCACATGAACACCGCTTTGCTCCGAGTAGCTGCGCTGCAAATCAAATGACAGATTGAACTTGATCGACTTGCCGTCCTCTGTATTGATCACTCCGCTGGCTTGAAACGTCGATTTTTCACTTTCCGTCGTGGTCGTTGTCTTGTCGTATTCCAGTCCCCATCCCTTCTTGGCTGCGGGCTTTGCAGCCGCAGGGTCCGGGGCAGCAGCAGGTGCTGAAGCTGCGCCATCCGTCAGTTTTGACGAGTCGAACAAATTGATTTTTTCACCGAGAAAATATTCAAGTACCTGCTTGATCAGCCAGAGCATGGGATCGTGGCTCGCGGTAGTGCTGGCGTCGCTGATTGCCTGTGCTTCCAAGCTACCCGCGACAGCAGTTTGGTCAGCTCCGATCGCCTGCTTGTTACTCTGATTATTATTCTGGCCGTTGTTCTGGCTGGCGGCCCTGGCACCGTCGGATATGTGCACAGTGCTGGAGGCGGTATCCGGCAGGCTATTTGCGCCAGCGCCTTGAGCCTGGTTTTGGGCCTGATCTGCCTTCTTGTCTATCCAGACGTGCAGACTTTCGTTAATATCCTGTACCTGCGTGGCTGTATGACTGGCAGTCATCACCATATCGGAAGAACTGATTTTCATGCTTTGCTCCGGCGTAGCCGCGCCCCACCCCGCTTAAGCTCAAGCTTCAATGGAACTGATTTCAAGAATGGGAGTCACATGGACTCCAAGCAGGTAACGGCAGTCCGAAAAAAAACTTAAGATACTTTGACAAACCTGCAAGGCCCAGGCGGAACACATGATGATCAAATCTAGCTATTTATTCCGAACCATCTCCCTTGTCGCCCTTACGGGCTTGCTCGTGCTAGCCAACACGGCAGCCCACGCGCAAGAGGCAAAACGACCAGACAATTTCATTGTCTGGCGTGCAGGCTTAAGTTCATCCGCACAACCTGCGCGTGCCTATCTGGAACAAGCCGCCAAGCTGAAATATGAACTTGTGGTGAATCTGGCACCACCGGAAAGCTGGGGTTCGATAGAAAACGAGGGTGCCATCATAGGCAGGCAGGGCCTGGCCTACGTCAATATCCCCGTTGACTGGGACCACCCCAGCCTGCGTGATTTCGAATTATTCAGCGGCATGCTGAAGGCGGCAGCAGGAAAAAACACCCTGGTGCATTGCCAGGCGAATTTCAGGGGCTCCTCTTTTGTATTCCTGTATGAAGTTACCCATGAACATATTCCGGTCCAGGAGGCAGCAGCAAAACTGAATGCCGTGTGGGCTCCGAGCGGCGCGTGGAAAAAATTTATACAGGAAACCCTGGTGCACTACGGCTACAAGGACGATTTCCTGTAGCAGACACCACTCGTGCCCCAGTATTGCCAACCAGGGTTTCAACATCCGGCGTCAGCTCAGCCGGAACCGCAATCCATCAGTTCAGCACCGTTCGCCTGCACAAATTGCGCTGAAGCAAATCCATGCTCCAGTGCCCTGCGGTAATCCGGGCTCTTCGTTTTCATATTGTTTCCTGAACTGTAGAGGCAAGCAAAGTGGATAAGGCTCCTGGCAGAAATGTTATCATTTGTGCGCTATCAATCGGGATCGCCGCACTTATGCGGCATCGAAATCACAATACCCTGGAGGCGACATGAAACTGAACCCCTATCTGACATTTAACGGCCGCTGCGAAGAGGCCTTCAAATTCTATGAGCAGCACCTCGGTGGGAAGATCGAGATGTTCCATCGCTTCGGCGGCTCGCCGATGGCAGACCAGTGCCCACCGGGCTGGGCAGACAAGGTCATGCACGTCAGCATGGAATTGGACGGGCAGATACTGATGGGCTCGGATGGGCCGGGTTCGGACTATCACGGTATGCAGGGTTTTTCACTCTCACTGGGTGCGAAGGATGTGGCAGAGGCAGAAAAGCTCTTCAATGCTTTGTCTGTCAATGCACAAATAAAGATGCCGCTGCAGCAGACGTTCTGGGCGCTGCGCTTTGGCATGCTGGTAGACCAGTTCGGCACGCCGTGGATGGTGAATTGCGAGCAGCCTCCCGCATAAACCCGCCACCTTCATCATCTCAACATCCTTTCCGGCCGCCGGCCGGAAAAGCTTCTTATCTATGCGCCTACTAAAAGACTTTTCCATTTCCGCCTTTATCGCCGGCTTCGTCACCGTGCTGGTCGGTTTTACCAGTTCCGCCGTCATCGTTTTCCAGGCTGCCAATGCGCTGGGAGCAAGCAAGGAGCAGGCAGGTTCGTGGATGTGGGCTCTGGGGCTGGGCATGGGCCTGACCTGCATAGGATTGTCGCTGCGCTTCCGCATCCCGGTTGCCACTGCCTGGTCCACCTCGGGAGCTGCCCTGCTGATTACCAGCACAGCCGGCATCAGCATGCCGCAGGCGATAGGCGCCTTCCTGATCTCGGCAGCGTTGATTACCATCAGCGGCTTCAGCGGCTGGTTTGAAAAGGTGATGAACCGCATTCCCATGCCAATTGCTTCCGGCATGCTGGCAGGCATACTGCTGCGTTTCGGCATGGATGCCTTTATCGCACTGAAAACGCAATTCAATATGGTGTTGGCCATGCTATGTACCTATCTGCTGATGCGCAGGCTGCTGCCGCGCTATGCAGTGATAGGCGCACTGGTAGTCGGAATAATATTTGCAGCCGGCCTGGGCCTGCTGCAACTGAACAAAGTCCATCTGGAATTTGCCAGGCCCGTTTTCGTGATGCCTGAATTTTCACTGCATGCACTGATAGGGGTAGCGCTGCCGCTATTCGTGGTCACGATGGCCTCGCAAAACCTGCCTGGAGTCGCAACCATACGCGCGTCCGGCTATGAAGCGCCGGTGTCCCCGCTGATAGGCTGGACCGGTCTTGCCACGCTGCTGCTGGCGCCGTTTGGCGCCTTTGCAATCAACCTGGCTGCGATCACTGCCGCAATCTGCATGGGCCGCGAAGCGCATGAAGATCCTTCCAGGCGCTATGTAGCCGCATGGTCTGCCGGATTTTTTTATTTGCTGGTTGGCCTGTTCGGCGCAACGGTGGCAGCGGTATTTGCCGCCTTCCCGCGTGAACTGGTGCTGGCGATTGCCGGACTGGCGCTGCTGGGTACGATAGGCAATGGCTTGGTACTGGCGCTGACAAATGAACGCGACCGCGAACCGGCCCTGATCACCTTCCTGGTGACCGCGTCAGGCGTCTCGCTGCTGGGTGTGGGCTCCGCCTTCTGGGGCTTGATCGCCGGCGTGCTGGCCTTGCTGATATTGCGCGGCAAGCGGCACCATCTGGCAGGTATCTGGGACCGGCTGGCGTCTGGTAATAAAAAGTAAATGGTCTTATCTTCACCAAATAATTGACAAGCACAGATGACGAATCAAAACCCTCCCGGCGGCCTGCCGTGCTATCGCCTGCTCACCGGCCCTGATGATGCAGCATTTTGCCACCGTGTCAGCGAAGCGTTGGCACTAGGCTATCAATTATACGGATCGCCTGCAGCCACCTTCGACGGCAGCAGGGTCATCGTTGCCCAGGCGATTGTATGGCCATCAGTACCGTCCGCTACCTCCACTTAATCCGCGATTGCAGTACTTCTGTTATCTGATCTGATATTTGATCTGCATTTGGACGGTTCTTGCGGCCAGCGCCCCTATGCCAGCCCTTGGCATGGGGAGCAATCTGGGCTTCCCGATACGCAAAACCGTTTGAACTAAATCGCCTGCAACTCGTCCAAGCTAACCGTCGGCATGATAAAAAAATTAACTAGAAAGCAATTCATGAAGCAAGGCACGAAATCCCACGCATTTTCGCTACGCCTGAGCGTACTCGGTTCCGCCCTGATACTGGCATTCGCTGCTCCCAGCGAAGCGGGTAACCTCAAGCAGACTATCGCGGCCAATACTCGGGCAGACACGGTCCAGGCCGGCAAGCAATTGAATGCACTGGCGGACTATTACTACAAGCAGCACGCAAGGCTGGATCCCGTGTCCGCCACCTTTAATGGCGACAACCGCTTCGATGATCAACTGACGATGACGATCGCCCCCAAGATCAGGGCAAAAGAAGTCGCACTGTACCGCGAGGTCGCGCGCAGACTAAAGGCGATTCCGCGCCAGGGGCTGAACCATACGGATACGGTCAGCTACGACATTCTTGACTACGAAATCAACGCTGCGCTGGCGCTGGAAAATTTCAAGGACAACCTGCTGCCCATCAATCATATGGACAGCATCCCGGTGACGCTGGCCAACTTGGCCGGCGGCCAGAGTTCGCAACCCTTGCAGACAGTTGCGCAATACGATATTTTCTTGCGCCGTATTGCCCAGTTGCCCGCCTGGATAGACCAGGCCATGCTGAACATGAAGGAGGGCATCGGGCAAGGCATCGTCTTGCCACGTGCGTTGGTGGTATCGGCAATCCCCCAGTTCCAGAAGCTGGTGACTGCAACCGCAGAATCCCATCCCTACTACCAGCCTATAAGCAACATGCCTTCCAGCTTCTCGGCAGCAGACAAGGCGCGCCTGACAAAAGCCTATGCCGCCACCATCAGCGACAAAGTCATTCCATCTCTGCGCAAGCTGGATCAATTCATGGAAACCGACTATCTGGCTGCCAGCCGCTCCAGCTCCGGCTGGGGTGCATTGCCGGATGGCGAACGCTGGTACAAGGCCTGGGTCAAGTACCAGACTACCACCAGTCTCCAGCCTGAAGATATCCATGCAATAGGCTTGCGGGAAGTGGCGCGCATACAGGCAGAGTTTGCCAAGCTGGGTCCGCAACTGGGTTACAGCGGCGATCCTGCGGGCCTGCCAGGCTGGATGGCAGAGCAGGCCAAATACAAGCCTTTTACCAGCGACGCTGAAATCCTGGATACCTACAAAGCGCTGAATACAAAAATAAAGGCCAAGCTGCCGAGCCTGTTCAACGTCATCCCCAAAATTCCTTTGGATATCCGTCCTGAACCTGAAATCAGCCGCGACACCGCGTCGGATCACTATGCGCCACCGGCAGCAGACGGCTCGCGGCCAGGCGTATTCTGGGCTGTTATCAACGATCCCAAGCAATATGCAACCACAGAGATGACTACCTTGTTCCTGCATGAAGGCCAGCCAGGCCATCACTTCCACCTGGCATTGATGCAGGAAATGGATGTGCCGAAGTTCCGCAAATTCGGCGGCAATAATGCCTTCACCGAAGGCTGGGCACTGTATGCAGAAACCCTGGGCCGTGAGATGGGCCTGTTTGAAGACCCTAACGCCTATGTCGGCCACCTCACCGACGAACTGCTGCGCGCATCCAGGCTGGTGGTAGATACCGGCCTGCACGCCAAAGGCTGGACCCGCGAGCAGACCATCCAGTATCTGCGTGCGACTCTGGGCTACAACGAGGCCGATGCACGTAATGCCACCGAGCGCTATATGGCGTGGCCGGGTCAGGCGCTGGGCTACAAGATAGGCTCGCTGAAAATCATGGAGTTGCGCCAGCGCGCCACCGCCGCCCTCGGCGCAAAATTCAAGCTTAGCCAGTTTAATGACGCCATCTTGAGTGACGGGACTCTGCCTTTGGCCTTGCTGGAGGTGAAGATGGACAAGTGGATTGCAGAACAGCAGAAGCTATGAAATTCGTCTTTGATTGCGTGTTGGCGATTAGCGCTTTTCTGTAATTTATTTCGCCAGGATTGCTGGCCGGGAGATAGCCCGGCCAGCAATCAAAACATCAGAGCGCCAATGCCTCCCTGATCTGTACCAGCGAGGCCGGGTCTTCGATAGTCGTCAAATCTCCCGCATCCCTCCCCTCGCAAATCGCCTGTATCGATCGCCGCAACAATTTCCCCGATCGCGTCTTGGGCAGCATCGCAACAAAATGCACCCGTGAAGGCCGTGCAACAGCACCAAGCTGCTTATCGACGACGGCCATGACCTCACCCTCCAGCGCCATGCGTGCCGCCGCATTGACGATCAAGTCGGGATTCCGCAAAATTGCAAAGGCTACCGCCACCTGGCCTTTCAGCTTATCCTCCACGCCCACCACCGCCACTTCCGATACCTGCGGATGACTGGAAATACTTTCCTCTATCTCGCGCGTGCCCAGGCGGTGCCCGGCAACGTTGATCACATCGTCGGTGCGGCCCAGTATAAAATAGTAACCATCCGCATCGCGTATGCCCCAATCGAAGGTCGAGTACACCTGCTGTTCGTAAAAGTTGGACCAGTAAGTCTGCACAAAACGCTGGTCATCGCCATAGATGGTTTGCATGCAGCCCGGCGGCAACGGACCCTTGACGACGACGACGCCCTTTTCATTCGCAGCGCATTCTTCACCTGTGGATTCATTCAAGATCTGCACATTAAAGCCGTACATCGTTATGCCTGGACTGCCCAGCCGGGTAGGAGTAGGCTCGACACCATTGGCAACCGTCAGGATGGGCCAGCCGGTTTCTGTCTGCCAGTAGTTATCGATGATGGGCACACCCAGCTCCTTCGCGATCCAGCTGGAGGTGGTTTCATCCAGCGGCTCACCGGCGAGATAAAGCGCCTTCAGCGAGGACAGGTCGTATTTGCGCATCAGTTCGGATGGATGTTTTTTCAACACCCGCACTGCAGTCGGAGCCGAAAACATGCGGCTGACTTTATACTTCTCGACTATGCTCCACCAGATGCCCGCATCCGGGCGTATAGGCGTACCCTCATACATGATGGTGGCCATTCCCGCAATCAGCGGTCCATAGACGATGTACGAGTGTCCGACTACCCAGCCTATATCGGATGTCGCAAAATAGGTTTCTCCCGGCTTGCCGCAAAAGATATGCTGCATCGACGAAGCCAATGCTACCGCATGCCCGCCTACGTCGCGCTGCACGCCCTTAGGCTTGCCGGTAGTGCCAGAGGTGTACAGGATATAGGAAATGTCGTTCGATTCCAGCCAGGTGACCGGCACTTCAGCATCCATATGCTGCTCGCGCAGGCTGGCGTAATCGACGTCACGGCCAGCCGCCAGTGTCATTGCTTCCAGGCCGCGGTTCACCAGCAGCACGCGCTCAGGCTTGTAGCTTGCCAATGCAATTGCCTCGTCAAGCAAGGGCTTGTAAGGCACGGCTTTGCCGCCGCGCATGCCTGCATCTGCAGAAATGACCAGTACCGGTTTGGCGTCGTCAATGCGGGTCGCCAGGCTCTTTGATGCAAAGCCGCCGAACACCACCGAATGTACCGCACCTATGCGGGCGCAAGCCAGCATCGCAAAGGCAGCCTCGGCGATCATCGGCATGTAAATCAACACGCGATCGCCCTTCTTCACGCCTAGCGACAGCATCATCGCTGCAGTACGATTGACTTCTGCGTGCAACTCGTTAAAGGTATAGGTGTGTTCGGTATTGGTCTCGGTAGAAATCGCAATCAGTGCCGGCTTTTCGCCCTGGCTAGCCAGCCAGCGGTCCACTGCGTTGTGGCACAGATTGGTTTTTCCTCCGACAAACCATTTTGTGAAAGGAGGATTGGTGTAGTCGAGTACTTCAGAAAACGGCTGCTGCCAATCGATCAGTTTTGCTTCCTTGGCCCAGAAAGAAATGGGGTCGTCAATCGACTGCCGATAGAAATCCGAATACTGCATGCTTGCCTCCGTTTTCGTTATTGTTTTAGTCTAGAGCGTGTGACTTACTACTCACTTACGCTGATGTTGCAGGCTGATATTTTCTCGATTAAATGAGCAATTCTCAAAATTTATTTCGCCGCAATCAGACTTATAAATTCAAGCTCCAAAAAATTAAAAATAAATAAAAAAGCGCAATGGTTTGTACCATTGCGCTTTTTCTTATTCATGCTGACAGCGGACCGTCAAACTCTACTATCTCAGAACGCATCACCAGGAACGCGCACCCATCCCTCCATCAATACGCGCGCACTGCGGCTCATGATGGCTTTCGTCACACTCCACTCGCCGTCAATCTGGCTGGCTTCCGCACCTACCCGCAAGGTGCCCGATGGATGGCCGAAACGTACTGCGCTGCGCGCACCGCCGCCAGCAGCCAGATTCACCAGTGTGCCTGGAATGGCGGCAGCAGTTCCGATGGCAACAGCTGCCGTCCCCATCATCGCATGATGCAGTTTGCCCATGGACATCGCGCGCACCAGAAGATCGACATCCTCAGCGGCAACCTGTTTACCGCTGGACGAAACATAGGCAGCCGGTTTCGCGACAAACGCAATCTTAGGCGTGTGCTGGCGCTTGGCTGCTTCATCAATATGCTTGATCAGGCCCATGCGTACCGCGCCATACGCACGTATCGTCTCAAACATGGCCAAAGCCTTGGGATCGCTATTGATCGCATCCTGCAGTTCAGTACCGGTGTAGCCTATGGCCTCGGCATTCACAAAGATGGTAGGAATGCCGGCGTTGATCATTGTTGCCTTGAGCGTGCCTATGCCGGGAACCTCCAGGTCATCCACCAACTGGCCGGTAGGAAACATCGCGCCGCCGGCACCCTCTTCTTCTGCCGCGGGGTCCATGAATTCCAGTTGCACTTCCGCGGCAGGAAAAGTAACGCCGTCCAGTTCAAAGTCACCGGTTTCCTGCACTTCACCGCCAGTGATGGGAATATGCGCAATGATGGTCTTGCTGATATTCGCTTGCCAGACCCGCACTATTGCCACACCGTCTTGCGGAATACGGTCAGCGTCAACCAAGCCGGTGCTGATTGCGAAAGCGCCAACAGCAGCTGAAAGATTGCCGCAGTTGCCGCTCCAGTCCACAAACGCCTGGTCTATAGAGACCTGACCAAACAGATAATCCACATCATGACCGGGCTTGCAGCTCTTGGACAGGATGACCGTCTTGCTGGTGCTGGAGGTTGCGCCGCCCATGCCATCAATCTGCTTGCCATAAGGATCAGGACTGCCGATTACGCGCAACAGCAACGCGTCGCGTGCTGCACCCGGCACTTGTGCTGCTTCCGGCAAGTCCTGCAAGCGGAAGAACACGCCTTTGCTGGTGCCGCCGCGCATGTAGGTAGCAGGAATTTTGATTTGCGGCTTATTTTTCATATGAGCCATGGTCTATGCCGCCTTCGATGATTCTAAAAAATCCTGGGCAAATCGCTGCAGCACACCGCCTGCTTCATAGATCGCCACTTCTTCTGCAGTGTCCAGACGGCAGGTTACCGGCACTTCCACGCGCTCGCCATCCTTGCGCGTGATCACCAGGGTCAGCGTCGCGCGCGGTGTGCACTCTCCGAGCACATCGAAGGTTTCGCTGCCATCGATGGCAAGCGTCTTGCGGGTGACGCCAGGCTTGAACTCCAGCGGCAACACGCCCATGCCGACCAGGTTGGTACGGTGGATACGCTCAAATCCTTCGGCTGCGATTGCTTCCACGCCAGCCAGGCGCACGCCCTTGGCGGCCCAGTCGCGTGACGAACCCTGCCCATAGTCGGCACCGGCGATAATGATCAGAGGCTGCTTGCGCTCCATATAGGTCTCGATCGCTTCCCACATGCGCATGACCTTGCCTTCAGGCTCTACGCGGGCCAGCGAGCCCGGCTTCACTTTGCCGTCCACCAGTACCATCTCGTTCTTCAGCGTCGGATTGGCAAAGGTCGCGCGTTGTGCGGTCAGATGATCGCCGCGGTGCGTAGCATAAGAATTGAAGTCTTCTTCCGGCAAACCCATTTTGGCCAGGTATTCACCGGCGGCACTGTCGAGCATAATCGCATTCGATGGCGACAGATGGTCGGTCGTAATATTGTCAGGCAAGACTGCCAGAGGACGCATGCCTTTCAGACTACGCTCCCCTGCCAGTGCGCCCTCCCAATATGGCGGACGACGGATATAGGTACTCTGCGGACGCCAGTCATACAAGGGACTGACCTTGGGGCCGGTATCCACCGCAAAAGTGAACATAGGCTCATACACCTTGCGATACTGCTCCGGCTTCACGCTGCTGGCTACTATCGCATCAATCTCTGCATCGCTTGGCCAGATGTCTGCCAGGCGTATAGGCTTGCCGCCGGCGTCCGTACCCAATACATCTTTTTCTATATCAAAGCGGATAGTACCGGCGATCGCATATGCCACCACCAGTGGCGGCGAGGCCAGGAAAGCCTGTTTCGCATAAGGATGAATACGGCCATCGAAATTGCGGTTACCGGACAGCACAGCCGTGGCGTACAGATCGCGGTCCACCACTTCCTTCTGGATAACAGGGTCCAGTGCGCCGCTCATTCCATTGCAGGTGGTGCAGGCAAAGGCGACGACGCCAAAGCCGAGTTGCTCCAGCTCCGGCATCAGCCCTGCCTCTTCCAGATACAGTGCCACAGTCTTGGAACCAGGCGCCAGCGAGCTCTTCACCCATGGCTTGCGCAGCAAGCCCAGCTTGTTGGCATTACGCGCCAGCAGGCCGGCAGCAATCATATTGCGCGGGTTGTTAGTGTTGGTACAACTGGTAATCGCAGCAATGATGACGGCGCCGTCAGGCATCAGGCCAGGCTCGTTCTCTACCTTGCCGCTAATGCCGCGCGCGGCCAGTTCCGAGGTCGGTACGCGGCTGTGTGGATTGGAAGGGCCGGCAATATTGCGGACCACAGATGACAAATCAAATGTCACCACACGTTCATACTCGGCAGTTTTCAGGCTATCAGCCCACAGGCCGGTTTCCTTGGCATAAGTCTCTACCAATTGCACCAGCGCATCGTCGCGGCCAGTCAATTTCAGATACTTGATGGTCTGTTCATCGATATAGAACATCGCCGCAGTGGAGCCGAACTCAGGCGCCATATTGGAAATGGTTGCACGGTCGCCCAAGGTCAGATGGGAAGCGCCTTCGCCATAAAACTCCAGGTAAGACGACACCACCTTTTGCTTGCGCAGGAATTCCGTCAGCGCCAATACGATATCGGTCGCGGTAATACCCGGTTGTGGTTTGCCGGTCAGCTCTACGCCGATAATATCCGGCAAGCGCATCCACGAAGCCCGCCCCAGCATCACGCTTTCCGCTTCCAGGCCGCCTACCCCGATGGCAATTACGCCCAGCGCATCCACCATAGGCGTGTGGCTGTCGGTGCCGACCAGCGTATCCGGGAAGGCGACGCCATTCTGCACCTGCACCACCGGCGACATACGCTCCAGATTGATCTGATGCAAAATACCATTCCCCGGCGGGATCACATCGACGTTCTTGAATGCCTTCTTGGTCCAGTCAATGAAATGGAAACGGTCTTCGTTGCGACGATCTTCAATGGCACGGTTCTTCTCAAACGCATCAGGATCAAAGCCGCCGCACTCCACTGCCAGCGAATGATCCACCACCAGTTGCGTGGACACCACCGGGTTCACCAATGCAGGATCACCGCCCTGGGCAGCAATCGCATCCCTCAGCCCGGCAAGATCCACCAGCGCCGTCTGCCCCAGAATATCGTGGCATACCACGCGCGCAGGAAACCATGGAAAATCCAGATCGCGCTTGCGCTCGATGAGCTGCTTTAGCGAATCAGTCAGCGTAGCCGGGTCACAACGGCGCACAAGATTTTCCGCCAGCACGCGGGAGGTATAGGGCAGTTTGGCATAGGCGCCAGGCTGGATCGCATCTACCGCGGCACGCGCGTCGAAGTAGTCCAGTTTGCTGCCCGGCAGAGGTTTGCGGTTTAAGGTGTTCATGGCTTAAGGCTCAAGGAAGAAAAGATTGATGTTCAAGGGCGGCTTTGCTTCCGGTGTTATTTACGGTTTTTAATCGGCACGAATTTCAGGTCTTCCGGACCGACATAATTGGCGCTCGGGCGAATGATCTTATTGTCGATGCGTTGTTCAATGATGTGCGCTGCCCAGCCTGAAGTACGGGCGATTACAAACAGCGGCGTGAACATCGCAGTCGGCACGCCCATCATGTGGTAGGACACAGCGGAGAACCAATCCAGGTTAGGAAACATTTTCTTGATATCCCACATCACAGTTTCCAGGCGTTCTGCAATATCAAACATCTTGGTCGAACCGGCATCCTTGGACAGTTTGCGCGCCACTTCCTTGATGACCTTGTTGCGCGGATCAGAGATCGTGTAAACAGGATGGCCAAAGCCGATAATGACTTCCTTGTTTTCCACGCGTTTCTTGACATCCGCCTCAGCTTCATCAGGATTGTCATAGCGCTTCTGGATTTCAAACGCCACTTCATTGGCACCACCGTGCTTGGGGCCGCGCAAGGCACCAATCGCGCCGGTAATGGCGGAGTGCATGTCGGAGCCTGTACCGGCGATCACGCGGCCGGTAAACGTGGATGCGTTGAACTCATGTTCCGCATACAGGATCAGCGAGGTATGCATTGCTTTTTCCCAGTCTTCGGATGGCTTCACGCCATGCAGCAAATGCAGGAAATGCGCGCCGATGGAATCATCGTCCGTTTCCACTTCTATGCGCTTGCCGTTGTGGCTGTAGTGATACCAGTACAGCAGCATGGAGCCCAGCGAAGCCATCAGGCGGTCGGCGATATCGCGCGCACCCGGCGTATTGTGGTCATCTTTCTCAGGCAAGACACAGCCCAGTACGGATACGCCGGTACGCATCACGTCCATAGGGTGGGAAGAAGCAGGCAGCCACTCCAGCGCCGCTTTCACGTTTGCAGGCAAACCGCGCAAGGCTTTCAGCTTGGCCTTGTAAGCACGCAACTCTGCAACTGTCGGCAGTTTTCCATGTACCAGCAAATGCGCTATTTCCTCGAATTCGCAGGCATCTGCCACATCCAGAATATCGTAACCGCGATAGTGCAAATCATTACCTGTCTTGCCGACAGTGCACAATGCAGTATTGCCGGCAGTAACGCCGGACAAGGCAACGGATTTTTTAGGTTTGAAGCCGACGGTTTCGGTCATTGGGTTCTCCAGTAAATTCGGTGTGTAAATTATCGAAGCCCATTACCGCACCGGCACTCCGGCAGCATTGCAGTAACAGGCTTTTTTTGATGTTTCTTACTTATGTCCTACTTATGTCTTACTTGTTCTTTTGCTGGGCAAACAGCGCGTCCAGCTTGTGCTCAAACTCATGGTAGTTGATGCGGTCATACAATTCCATACGTGTCTGCATGGTATCGATGACATTTTTTTGCGTGCCGTCGCGGCGGATCGCATTGTAGACATTTTCTGCCGCCTTGTTCATCGCGCGGAAAGCCGACAACGGGTACAGCACAATGCCGACATCTGCGGTCTTCAGTTCTTCCACGGTAAATAAAGGCGTGGAGCCGAATTCCGTGATGTTGGCCAGGATAGGCACTTTGACTGCATTGGCGAACTGCTTGTACATGTGCAAATCGGTGATCGCTTCCGGGAAGATCATATCGGCACCTGCCTCTACGCAAGCGACTGCGCGTTCTATCGCAGCATCCAGGCCCTCTACCGCCAAGGCATCGGTACGCGCCATAATCACGAAGTTTTCATCGGTACGCGCATCCACTGCCGCCTTGATACGGTCCACCATCTCTTCCTTGCTGACGATTTCCTTGCCAGGCCTGTGGCCGCAGCGCTTGGCGCCAACCTGGTCTTCAATATGCATCGCAGCCGCGCCGAACTTGATCATGGATTTGACCGTGCGGGCAACATTGAAGGCCGATGCGCCAAAGCCGGTATCCACGTCCACCATCAAGGGGAGATCGCAGACATCGGTAATGCGGCGCACGTCGGTCAATACGTCATCCAGATTGGAGATGCCCAGATCCGGCAAACCCAGGGAGCCGGCCGCGACACCGCCACCGGAAAGATAGATGGCCTTAAAGCCGGCGCGCTTGGCCAGCAAAGCGTGATTGGCGTTGATCGCACCGATCAGTTGTAAAGGGGACTCTTCCTGCACTGCCTTGCGGAAAGCCGCACCAGCGGAATAATTACTCATTTGCATCCTTTTGGGGTATTTGACGAGACTTACCTGTCCAATATTGCAATCAGCGTGCCAGCACGCCCCTCATTCAAGCGATTTCCGGATAGCGCTTGCGAATCAAACACTTAAGCGGACCATAAATCGGCATATGGCCACACGGCATCTCAAATATGTTTCATAATACGTTTCATCACGAAATATGAAACATTCATTGAAACACAAATGAAACAATAGCGCCATGAGACAGCCCCCTGCCCAAGCCCGCGACAATAGCGACAAGCCTGTCATCTGGACGGTGTCGATTTCGCGCCTGTTCGACCTGTTCCGCGACATCATGGTCGAATATGACGCCAGTGCGGCGATAGAACCCATCCACATGGGTTTTGAAGAAGCTGCGATCTACATCCGCGAGCGGCTGAAGACGGAGCGCTGCGACGCCGTCATCGCAGCTGGCTCCAATGGCGCTTACCTGAAGAGCAGATTGCCGGTGCCGGTGGTGATCGCCAAGGCCAGCGGCTTTGACGTCATGCAGGCGCTGGCAAGAGCGCGCAAGGTGTCTCCCGAACTGGGCCTGATCACCTACCAAGAGACCATGCCCGAGCTGACCGAATTCATGAGCACTTTCGGCTTCAGGATCATGCAGCGCACCTATGTGACAGAGGAAGATGCACGGGCACAGATCAGCGAGCTGAAAGCAGCCGGCATCAAGGCCATCGTCGGTGCAGGCCTGATCACCGATCTGGCTGAAGAGGCTGGCCTGACTGGGATCTTCGTCTACTCTGCTGCGTCGATACGCCAGGCTTTTGACGACGCGCTGGAAATTGCCCGATTGACGCGGCTGGAGTCCGCGCGCGGTCGCAGCTACCCGGTAGCGGATTCGCTGCGCGCCAAGCACGGTGTCAACGACTTGCGCGGAGATTCGCCAGCCATGCAGGCAGTGCGCCAATCCGTCAGCCTGTTTGCCAGATCACCCGCCACAGTACTGATACAGGGAGAAACCGGCACGGGTAAGGAACTCGCCGCGCAGGCAATGCACAGGGAGAGCCCGCGCGCGCGGCAAGCCTTTGTGGCCGTCAATTGCGGGGCCATTGCCGAGTCCTTATTAGAATCGGAGTTGTTCGGTTATGAAGAAGGCGCTTTCACCGGTTCGCGCCGCGGTGGCCACGCCGGTTTATTTGAAGCAGCGCACCGCGGCACCTTGTTCCTCGATGAAATAGGCGAGATGCCGCATAGCCTGCAAACCCGCTTACTGCGTGTATTGGAAGAGCGGGAGGTCGTGCGGGTTGGCGGCACCCGTCCGATACCGGTGGACGTGCGCATCATCAGCGCCACGCATTGCGATCTGGACGCCAGGATACGTGAGGGCCGCTTCCGCTCCGACCTGTTCTATCGGCTCGCAGTGCTGCGCATGAAGCTACCGGCACTACGCGAGCGTAGCGAAGACCTTGCACCACTCGCTGAGTGGTGCCTGAAAACGGCATTGGCCGCCCTGGGTGTGCGGCCGCATGCGAACCTGCATGCAGAACTCCTCGCCTGCGAAAGCTTATTAAAACAGTACCAATGGCCAGGCAACGTCAGGGAGCTGCGCAACCTGATGGAAAGACTGGCGCTCTTTCTGGCGGCACAGCCGCTGCAGGCGCTCAGCCCCAGCTTTATCACCAAAATCGCCCCTGAAATCGCGAGCACTGCATCTGGCGATCCCTACTCGGCTGCAGCAGCCATCGAAATCATTTCTGCCAAGCCGGACAACTCTGCAGAATCCTTGCAACGATTGATGCAGCGATTCGACAACAACCGCGAGGCCGTCGCAAACCACCTGGGGATCAGCCGCACAACCTTGTGGCGCAAACTCCGCAAGCTTGGGCTGGCGACTTAGCCTGTCTTGGCGCACTTAATACAGTGAAGCAGCGAACTTAAGGGACAAAGAGACCAGTTACCCGTTGATCGGTCTTTAATCGACATCCTTGTGTTTATCACACTGCGAACAGCTTGCCGGCAAAGCCAATTGGATCAAAAAGCCCGGCAAAAGTTGACATTGTTTGACGAATAGCTGTTAGGAGCCTAAGGTAGAATATATCTCTATAGATATTATTTACAGATATTGAAGAGACTGGCTACAAATATATGGCATCTGACAACACCGTTAAAAAACTCCTGATCGTTGACGATAGCAAGGTGTCGCGTATGGTAATAAGTGCGCACATCAAGGCTGTCCATCCGGAGTGGGAAATTTCGGAAGCAAACAACGGTGCCGACGCCATTGCCTGCACCGATCAGCATCGGCTGGACTACTGCACAATGGATATCAATATGCCTGGCATGCTGGGCACCGATGCGGCAGAACAGATACTACAAAAACATCCGCATATGCGCATAGTTATTTTTTCGGCAAACATCCAGGAAAGTGCGCAGAATCGCGCAACATCGCTGGGCGCGGTTTTTGTTGCCAAACCTGTCACTGAAAAATCCATCGCACTGGCGCTGCAGCACTTCAAAGGTGGTCAGTGAACAATCTGAGCGAACTCCATCTCGACGCGCTGGCTGAAGTCTTCAACGTTGGCGCGGGCCGCGCTGCATCCAGCCTCAGTGAAATTGTCGGCGATGAAGTCAAGCTGTCAATTCCATCAGTGGAGATCAAAAAAGCATCGGAAATTAACGCCGCAGTAATGGCGATGAACAGCACCAAATTTGGCGCCGTCACCCAGCAATTCAGCGGCCCTTTCGATGCCAAAGCCCTGCTGTTGTTTACAGAAAGCCGCGCGCTGGAGATCGTGCGCGACATGATGGGCTCGCAGATGAGCATCCAGGAGCTGGCGGAGTTCGAGCACGATGCCATGTGCGAGCTCGGCAATATCATCCTGAATGCCTGCCTTTCTGCGATGGCAGACATGCTGAAGATCTCGCTCAGCAGCTCGTTGCCTAACTACACCGTGGCATCGACAGAAGAAATCTTCAAGCGCATAGGAGAGAGTGCCGACCAGCCTTTCATCCTGATCCTGCACATAGACCTGATCATAGAAAAGCGTCACTCGGAAGGCCATCTGGTATTCCTGCTAAGCTCAGAGTCGCTGCAAAATCTGGTCACGCACATAGAGCATTATCTGGAAAGTATTTGATGGACCTGCAATTGAACGGCCTCAGCCAGTCTCACGGCCATATGGAACAAATTTTCAATGCGATCAACCTGGGGCTCATCCTGGTTGACGCCGATGAAAATATCTTGCTATGGAACGATTGGCTGACCAGGCACAGCAAACTGCAGCCGCAGCAGGTCATCGGAAAAAAACTGGAACATGCCTTCGAGGCACCGCTCTCACCCGGCTTCCTGAAAGCAGTCAGAAATACGCTCGGCCACGGCTTGCCAGTCGTCCTGTCCAACGCGCTGCACCGCTCGCCTTTGCCGCTGTTTGATCCGGCTGTGCTGAGCGAGGAAAAAGCGCACATGCATCAGTCGATTTCAATGACACCCTTGAACTCAGCAGATGGCACACGCTGCTGCCTGATACAAGTGACAGACTCCAGCACTTCAATCAAGCGCGAGAAGATGCTGCGCTCCCATTCCGAGATGCTGAAAGTAGAAGCGACCACTGACGGCCTGACCGGTATTTACAACCGGCGCTTCTTCGATGAACACTACAAAATGGCCCTGGGCCATTCCAGGCGCGAAAAATTGCCGTTGTCGGTGCTCATGATAGACATCGATTTTTTCAAGGAATATAACGACTACTATGGCCATTTGCTGGGAGACAAAGCAATTATCGGCGTGGCCAATGCGCTGAAGGCGCAGCTATCCCGCTCCACCGATGTGCTCGCACGTTACGGCGGCGAAGAGTTCGTGCTGATGCTGCCGAATATGTCGGAAGAATTTGCCGTGCAGTTCGCCGAAAAATTGCGCTCGGCAATCTGGAACCTTGCCATTCCGCATATGAAATCCCATATCTCCCAGCAACTCAGCATCAGCATAGGACTCAGCACTTTCAATAACGAGGCTGATGGGGATTTCAAAACCTTACTGAAATGTGCCGACATGGCTTTATATAAAGCCAAGCAAGGCGGCCGCAATCAGTGTGCCCAAATGTCCATCCATGACTTGCTGGCAATTTCCACAGTCAGCTAAAACCCATTGCTTCAATAGCAGCACATCAAATGGGCTTTAAATATGGGCTTCAAATTAAATATTGACTCCGTTCCGGGAATGCGTTTATATTAGAACCATGTCCTCGAAACACTCCACATCAACTGCCAAGCAATTGACCCGCACCAAGCAAGACTTGCTGCTGGCGTCGTCGGCTTTGATGCTACTAACACTACTAACTCTACTACTAGTCAAGTAATCTAGTCGTAGCAGCCCTGTTTTACCCAAGCAGTAAATTCCATACAACGTAGTAGCTGATCCAGCCCGAAGCTGGTCAATCCGAGAACCGACATGCATCCATACGCAGCCCATGTAACGATACGCCACAGCGAACAATTCGCTGTATGTGTCGCGGCATGTGCCACTGCATTTGCAATGGCATCGGTGACGATTTCTGCGGCTGGCGCGGTGATATCTGCACGCCTGCACGCTGCGCCTGCGCTGATGGCCGCCCTGGCTCCGGCACTACCACTGCTATCGCTACTATCCCTGCTACTACCGATCGGTTACCTGGCCTCGCGTTAAGTCGTTAAGTGGCAGCCAGTTAGCCTTCCGCCACATCCCCCGCTAATTATTATTTAAAACCTGCCCGGCTCGCGCCTGGGCTACTGGCCGGCGCTCGGCCATTTCTGGAGAAAACAAAAATGATGTCATCGAATCCATCCGCAAAATACCGTGCGTTTCCTGCAGTCCAGTTGGCAGACCGCACCTGGCCAAACCAGATCATCAGCAAAGCCCCGATCTGGATGAGCACTGACCTGCGCGACGGCAACCAGGCCTTGATAGAACCGATGAGTGCGGAGAAAAAACTGCGCTTCTTTGAAATGCTGGTTCACATAGGCGTGAAGGAAATCGAGGTTGCCTTCCCTTCTGCGTCCGACACGGATTTTGATTTTGTGCGCAAGCTGGTGGTGGAAAGCCGCATTCCGGATGACGTCACGATAGAAGTATTAACACAGTCGCGCGAAGACCTGATACGCCGCACGGTAGATTCGGTGCAGGGTGCAAAACGCGCGATCATTCACTTGTACAACCCGATTGCACCAGCCTTCAGGCGCATCGTTTTCGGCATGTCGCGCGAAGAAGTCAAAGCGATCGCAGTCACCGGCACCAAACTGATCAAGGAATTGACCGATGCCCGCCCGGAAACCGAGTGGACATTTGAATATTCTCCGGAAACCTTCAGCATGGCTGAACTGGATTTTTCCAAGGAGATCTGCGACGCCGTCTCCGACATCTGGCAACCGACTCCGCAACGCAAGATGATCGTCAACTTGCCGTCCACGGTGGAATGCACCACGCCGAATGTCTATGCCGACCAGATAGAATGGATGCATCGCCATCTGGCCAAACGCGACTCCATCATCCTTAGCGTGCATCCGCACAATGATCGCGGCACCGCTGTTGCCTCCGCAGAACTGGCTGTCATGGCCGGCGCGGACCGCGTAGAAGGCTGCCTGTTCGGCAATGGCGAGCGCACCGGCAATGTGGATCTGGTCACGCTCGCGCTGAATCTGTACACGCAGGGCGTGCATCCCGGCCTGGATTTTTCCGACATCGATGCAGTCCGCCAATGCGTGGAAGAATGCAATCAGCTTCCGGTTCATCCTCGCCATCCCTATGTCGGCGATCTGGTCTTCACTGCATTCTCAGGCTCGCATCAGGACGCCATCAAGAAAGGTTTCGCCAAGCAGGAAAAAGACGCCATATGGGAAGTGCCCTACCTCCCTATCGATCCGGCCGACCTGGGCCGCAGCTACGACGCCGTCATTCGCGTCAACAGCCAATCCGGCAAGGGCGGCATGGCCTTCCTTCTGGAACAGGAATACGGCCTGGCGCTCCCACGCCGCCTGCAAATAGAATTCAGCCGTGCCGTACAGGCCGTTGCCGACCAGAGCGGCAAGGAAATGACAGCGCACAATATCCACACCATCTTCCAGCAAGAATATCTGGACGTTCAAGCACCTTATGCCTACCAGGCACACCACATTCTGGAAAACAGAAAATCGCCATCAGAGCAATCGCAGGTACAGCTGCACATTGATCTGCTGCACCATGCGCAGCCACAAGCTATCCATGGTTCAGGGAATGGTCCCATTGACGCAATGGTGCACGCGTTCCAGTCCATAGGACAGGATATCCGGGTCATGGATTATCATGAACACTCCATCGGGGCCGGCGCCAATGCGCGGGCAGCTTGCTATATCGAAGTAAGGGTCGGGAATGGACCTACCCGCTTTGGGGTTGGCATTGATGAGAATATTGTTACTGCTTCGTTTAAGGCGGTGTTGAGTGCGGTGAATAGGGATTATGTTGCGGGGCAAGGGGAGCTTGCTGCATAAGCTTTGAGGCTATCCGCTTGGTAACTACTTTGCACTATCGTGGGAACAAGCCGGGGGTGGCCCGGCAGCCACTTACTCTTTCTTGCTTCGCCAAGAAAGAGTAAGCAGAAAGAAGGCGACCGCAAGCCTCGCCCCTTCGGGGTACCCGATTATGCGGTACAAAAAATGGGAAACAGGCGAAACTCGCCTTCGGCTCAAACACACCTGTTTCTGATCCATTTTCTGTACCGCACAATCGGCGAGGCTCCGGGCGGTTTGAGGTCAAAAACAAAAGCCAAGTCAAAAACAGCGGCAACCAGATTCTCTGCA
This sequence comes from Parundibacterium terreum, assembly GCF_014636315.1. Lineage (GTDB taxonomy): Bacteria > Pseudomonadota > Gammaproteobacteria > Burkholderiales > Burkholderiaceae_D > Undibacterium > Undibacterium terreum. The sequence continues at coordinate 1,810,075 of NZ_BMED01000001.1, forward strand.
TTTGTGCAGAGAACGGATCTGCAAAATTCAGCAACCTGATTTTGATGTTGGGGTTGTTTTTGAAGTGCCCCCGCTCGGGACGTAGCATTTTGTGCGTTACAGAAAATGGATCAGAAATGAACGTTGTCTGAGCGAAGCGAGTTTCGTTCATTTCCCATTTTTTGTAATGCTCAAAATGTGATGGCGCTAAGCGCCATCACCCGAAGGGCAAGTCTGCGGTCGCCTTTCTTTGCTTACTTTCTTTGGCGAAGCAAAGAAAGTAAGTAGCCGCCGGGCTACCCCCGGCCAGCATTCCAAAAAAACAGCCGTCCGCCAATACTAAATAAAAACTTAGCTCACTAGCCACCTGCGAATCGCAAAACTCAACCCATCCACCATCGCCACCAGCAGCAACATCGCAACAATCACGGTAGCCGCCGTCTGCATCTGAAACAATGACAGATGGTACTTCAGCATCTGCCCAAGGCCACCGGCGCCAACGACACCCAAGATCGCCGCCGCACGGATATTGTTCTCCCAGCGATACAAGGTATAAGACAGCATTTGCGGCAAACGCTGCGGCAGGGTTGCAAACAGGAAGGCGGCTACCGCGCCGGCACCGTTGGTGCGCAAGGTGGACTCCGGCAAAGGCGAGGCATTTTCCAGGGCTTCGGCGAACAGGCGGCCGAGTACGCCGGTAGTGTGCGCGGCCAGCGCGATGGTGCCGGCGAAGGGGCCGAGGCCGGCGGCGATCAGCATGATGGAAGCCCATACCAGTTCGGGAATCGCCCTGCCGATATTCAGCAGCAAGCGGCTGACATACATCGCCGGTTTGCCGAAGCGGCCGCTGGCGGGCAAGGCCATGATAATGCCGCCAATCGCTGCAATACCGGTTCCCAGTGCCGACATGGCCAGGGTTTCCAGTGACGCATACAACACCTTCTGCAGCAGCGGCGAGGCAGTATTCATAGGGGCGAATTCCTGGAAGAATTTCCAGGTACTGGCCAGTGATTCGACTGAAAACAAATTGCGCCAGTCTATCGCCAGGCTGACAAAGCTCGCGATAGTCAATGCCAGCACTCCCAGCAAGGTCAGCAGCGTGGGGAGACTGATGATGGCCGGGGCCTTGGGCAGTGTGTTCTGGTTCATGACAGCCCCTTCCTGAACAACTTGCTGACCACATCCGCGGCAGCAACCAGCAGCACAAACACGATCAGCATCGTTGATACCTCGCTACCGGCGAGCATCTTGGTCGATTCGTCCATGCGCTGGCCCAGACCACCGGCGCCGACATAACCCATCACGACAGAGCCGCGGATCGCGCACTCCCAGCGATAGACGGTGTAAGACATCAATTCGGTCGCCGCACCGGGCAGCGTACCGTAAAAAAAGGCAGCCAGACGTCCGCTGCCGTTACGCAGCAAAGTGTCCGTAGCATGCGTGTCGCTGGATTCCAGTATTTCGGCATATACCTTGCCCAGCATGCCGCAATAGGTCAGCGCAATCGCCAGCACCGCCGCAGTGGGGCCCAGCCCGACAATGCGCACAAAAATCAAAGCCCAGACCAGCTCCGGCACACTGCGCAGCAACACCAGCAACCAGCGCACCGTCTGGCGTATCAGCCAAGCCGGTGCGCTCATGCGGCCGCTGCCTAGGCGGGAGATGGACAAATGTTCATTGACGATCAGCGTCAGCGGAATGGCACCTGCCATAGCCAGCGCCATGCCTGCAGTGGCCATCGCGATGGTTTGCCAGGTGGCCTCCAGCACCAGCAACAGAAACTCACGCGAATGGGCTGGCGGGAAAAATGCGGACAGGAAGCGCCAGGTGGAATCCAGGCTTTGGGCATCCAGCAGCTGCCAGGGCTTGAATTCCGTCATGACCAGGGTTGGCCACAATATGATCAGCGCCACCACAGTCGCCGTAACACGACCACGCCACGCAGGGTCGCGGGGTGGGGCCGTACCCAGCGCTAAACCGGCATTTGCCATATTGTCAGAAGCAGCGGGGATCATCGACTGCACAATTCTCATCCGGTAATTCTGTAGCGGCGACAACATCATCGTCGGTCGCTGCGTTTTTATATAAGGCAGCAATCATGTCGTCGCTCACCTTGTCGGTATCGAACATGATCCGGCCGTCGCGCAGGCCGATGATGCGCGAAAAATGGGCGCGTGCGAGCTCTACCTGATGCAGGCTGCAGATCAGGCCCGCCCCGCGGGAGGCGGCCTCCTCCTGCAAGCTGTGCAGGGTCTGAATCGACAGCGTAGGATCGAGCGCAGAAAGCGGCTCATCGACCAGCAGCAGGCTGGCATCCGACAAGATCAGGCGCGCCAGGCCGCAGCGCTGGCGCTCTCCGCCGGACAAGCGATCGACGCGCGAGTATAGCTTGTGCTGCAACTGGAAGCGTCCCAGCGCCTCCCAGGCAGCGGCAGGGTCGGCCGGCTTGATCAGATTGCGTATCGCGCGGCCCAGCGACCAAACCGGCAATTTACCCGCCAGCACCGCCGTCACCACCCTTTGCCTTGGCGGCAAAGGCGGTGTTTGCGGCGCCAGGAACAGGCGGCGGCGCAGAAGATGGCGGGCATGGTGGCTGAGCGACCAAGGTTGCTGGTCGAACAGCGTATATTCGCCCTGTTCCGGCTGATAGGCGCAGGCCAGGGTATGCAGCAAGGTCGTCTTGCCGGCGCCGGAAGGACCGATCAGCGCGACCTGTTCACCGGCTTTGATCTCCAGCGACAAATCGCTCAAGGCCCAGCCGCCTGCCTGTTTGCCGGACGAGGGATGGCGTACATGCACAGACTGCAGTTTCACCATGCGCTCGTCGGACTTGTACTCCTTCGGTATTGCAGCAGCCGGCATTACTTCAACAGCCCCGCATTTTGCGCAGCACCTTCAATAGACTTGTAGTTCTCCGCCTTGGTCGGGATAAAGCGCGTAGCACGCTGCAATTCCAATATTTCCTTGTCTGCAGGATCATTGGCATTCAGCGCCAGGAAAGCATCGGTGATTTTCTTGCGCAGCTCAGCCGGCATATCGGCGCGCACCGACCAGTTATAGTCGAAGTAACCGGGCGTTGTGTAGAACACGCGCACCTGCTTGGTATCGACCTTGTTCTGGCTGACCAGTTTTTCCCATACCGAGATATTCAGCGCGCCGGCATCCACCTTGCCGCCGGCAACGGCTGCGACCGTTGCATCATGCGCGCCGGAGAACGCGATCCGCTTCATATCTGTATCCGGGTTGAGCTTGGCCGCCAGCAGGTAGTAGCGCGGCATCAGGTGGCCGGAAGTAGAAGATTCAGAGCCGAAGGTGAAGGTCTTCCCTTTCAGGTCTTCCAGTTTATTGATGGAAGGGCTGGTGGTAATGAAGACGGACTTGAATTTTTCGTCTTCTTCACGCTGTACCAGAGGAATGATCTGGTCCTTGCTGCGCACCTTGGCCTGCACAAAGGTAAAGCCGCCAAACCAGACCATGTCCAGCTTGTGGTTGATCAGGCCTTCCACTGATGCGGCGTAGTCGGTTACCGGCGTAAACTCCACCTTCATGCCGGTTTTCTTTTCCAGATAGGCGCCCAGAGGCTTGAACTTGCGCTGCAACTCGGTGGGCGCTTCGTCCGGGATGGCGGATACCCGCAGCACCTGCTGCTGGGCAAAGCTGGAACCGGCGGCAAACAGCATGGAAGTCGCGAACAGCGAACCAATTACTTGTCTTCTGGAAAATTTGGACATGGAATCGTCTTTCTATAAAAGGAACGGCAAGGGTTCTGAGCAAGATTTAACAACGCGCTGACGGGATTATTGACGATGGTCTATGATAGACAAAATTCATCACAATTGTGTGTAATTCCGAACAGAGCAAAAATGTGAGCATGATAGACCATTAGTACCAGTTCCGAATAAAGGATGCAGATATTTTCGTGTCCTCCATTATTCGTAACGGCCTCCAAAGGCGAACCTCCAGCACAAGGCGAAACAAGATGCGCGATGACCTACAAACCCGCTTTATCCAGTTATACCGCGAAGATGCAGACGAACTGAACACGAGACTGCATATTGAACTAAGCAATAGCCTGCTGTCGCCGCAAGCCAGCCTCTCTCCCAAATATTTTTATGACACCCTGGGCTCACGCCTGTTCCAGGCGATCTGCGCCTTGCCCGAGTACTACCCTACTCGCACGGAAGCCGCCATTTTTACCCAATATCGTCAACAGATGGCGGAATCTATAGGCACAGGTTCCACGATGATAGACCTGGGAGCCGGTGATTGTGCCAAGGCGGCAAGCCTGTTTGGGGCCCTGCGGCCGGAGCAATATGTGCCTGTGGATATTTCGGTTGACTTTGTCCGCGGCGCGGTGGAAAGCCTGCAACACACCTATCCGCAAATAGACATGCTGGGAGTAGGCATGGACTTTTCAGCGCGCCTGGACTTGCCCGACGAGGTGAGGCGCGAAAAGCGTCTGTTTTTTTATCCGGGTTCATCGATAGGCAACTTCACGCTGCGCGAAGCCATCGCGCTACTGCGCAGGATGCGCCTGTCCTGCGACGACGATGGCGGCCTGCTGATAGGGGTAGACCTGGTCAAGGACAAGAACATCCTGGAGCCGGCCTACGATGATGCGCTGGGACTGACTGCTGCATTCAACCTGAACATCCTGAACAATATCAATCGCCTGCTGGGCTCAGATTTTGAACTGAAGGACTGGCAGCACAAGGCTTTTTATCATCCGGACAAGCAGCGCATAGAAATGTATCTGGAAGCCCGGCGCGATCTTGCAGTGCGCTGGCAAGGCAAGCAGCGCGATTTCGTACGAGGTGAACGGATACATACCGAGAACAGCTACAAATATACACCCGAGAGCTTCATTGGAGCCTTGAACGAAGCCGGATTCGCCCGCACACGCATGTGGACTGACGAACAGGGCTGGTTCGCCGTATTTCATGCCACACCATAAAATTATTAAATAAATAATGACTATCTTGTAAATCGAGAATTGGCAGCCAAGAATACCTGGCGATAATCCCGGTTCACGCCTGCTGTCAGCCTGTGGCCCGATGCAGCACAGCCAGTTGCCTGGACTGCGCAACCAGTTGGCCCAGGCTATCCCAGATCTCAAAGTCCTCTTCATGATAGCCATCGATCACATGGCGCGTGCTGACCCGGCAAGCCAGCCAGCCGGGCGCTGGCCGAGCGCGGATATGCACCGTCAACTCCATCGTCGATGAACCGCGTTCGCCGAAATCCAGCACGACAGGAGCCGCCGCATCCACCAAGGCAGCCAGACTCACAGTATCGGCATCGCTGCCATCCGCGTAGCGCATCCAGAACTCCGCGATGCTCTCTCCGCCAGGCTTGCCTTGTACCCATCCCGGCAAACGCGCCACTCTGTAATGCAGCTGTTCAGCAATGCTGACACCGGGCATTCCTTTGCCATCCAGCATATCCACGCATTGCTCCACCGGCGGCAAGTCCGGCGCCCGGTTCAGCATCAACGTGGGTCCCTGTGCTTGCGCCAAATCAGTAAAGCTGGCAACTACCCGAACAATCTCCTGCTCTTCGCGCCACAGCCTGGCTTCACCGGTCGCCACGCGTTTGCCCGCACGCGCTATCTCAGTATGCACGCGCACCGGACCGGGTGTCGCAGGCCGCAGAAAGAATGCAGATACCGCCAAAGGGTCAGGGAAATCCAGTTTCAGCATCTCCTGTTTCAGGGCCTGCAGGCATACGGCAAGGCTGTACCCGCCATTCGGCGTACCGCTGAGTGCATTCCAGCGCTCCGTCAGAGCGCCGGCATACAAATGATCGGAAATCCTGCTGATGCCAGTGTCTGCATGAAAAAGAGAATTGCGCATATCCACCTCTGATCTTGGTTTGCTTGCCATATTAGAACTCATTTCATAAATGGAAGGGAGTGCGAACGAGTCCATTTGGGATGCAGTGCAAGGCGTGTCGCGACGCAAAGACTGGCCGTCTTTGCTAGCGGCGCAACGCTGCAATGCGCCCAAATGGATCGTTCCCGGAGGGTTAGGCCTAAAATAGGCGCTGGACTGCGTTGCGCTCGTTACCTCGGCGACCCCGTCAATAGCCCCGCTATTGACGCCTCGCACCCCTTGTCAGCGCCTATTTTAGGCCTAACGCATCTCCCTCCCATTTATGAAATGAGTTCTAGTATTGCAGTCAAATCATGCGCCCAGTATACGGCCCGTATCAATTACCTCGCGGGTAATCAACACATTGCTTCAAGCCGGTGACGGATCAAGAAACTGATGGTCAGACAAAATGCGCCCATTCGCATCCAGTATCAGGAAATCAAAGCCGCAAGAAATCGCCTTGTTTTCTGCGTTTACCATCTGCCAGTTGAAGCGCACACCCTGATGATGGCTTTGCGCATTGCCTGCATAGCGGAACAGGTATCCGGCGTCCCTGACCCATTTTTGATATGCGGTTCCTATCCTGTTTTCCAGTTCTGCATAGCCATGCATCTCCGTGGACGGAGTATAGTGCGCCCCATCCTCCGTCCACAGTTGCGCGATCATTTCTCTGCGCTGCGCCGCATCAGGCTGATTCCACACCGCGATGTATTTTTCGACCAGCAGTTCTATCTCTTTCGCTTCCATTTATCTCTCCATAAGTGTTCATATCCGGGAATTTCCCTGATGGACTACTGCACTACAAACTTGCATTCCTTGACTTAAGTGCTATTCTCCAAGGAGAAGAATGGACGAACAATGTTCAATAATCCTCATTTAATAGCCAATCGTCCAATTCAACCCTCATTCCACAACAGGGATATCCATGGACCCATTAGATGATGTATTTGCCGCGATGCGCGTCCAAAGCGCGGTATATGCCAGGCTGGAAACCCGCGCGCCCTGGGGTTTGAGTCTGGCTGGCGGTCAAAGCGCCAGGTTTGGCCTCGTGGTGCGGGGATCTTGCCTGCTGCAAGTCGAAGGACGAGCCGGCACCATCAGCCTGACGGCTGGGGATTGCTATGTATTGGCAGGTGGCTCACCTTACGTGCTGTGTGATGACTTGAAGACTCCAAGGGTGAGCTGCGTGCAGGCAGTCAGGGATAAAGTGGGCGGAGTGGTTGAACTGGGAGCCGTGGATACAACTGGCAAGGCCATAGGCACGCAGGCGACCATCATTTGTGGCTGGTTTTCGTTTGATGAAGCCTCGGCCCAACCCTTAACGGATTTAATCCCTCCGGTACTGCATGTACGCATGGATCAGGCGCGTAGCAATACCTTGCAGGCCAGCCTGCAGTTGCTGGCGATGGAAACCGCAGAACCTGACATGGGTTCCGGCATTGTGGTCAGCCGCTTGGCCGACATCATCTTCGTGCATGCGATCCGTGCCCATATCGCCAATGCCGGTAATGACGACATGGGCTGGCTCACGGCGCTGGCCGACAAGAAATTAGGCGCAGCCTTAAGGGCCATGCATAAGGATATGGCGCACAACTGGACCGTGGAATCGCTGGCAAAGGCAGCCGGACTATCGCGCTCGGGGTTTGCGCTCAGGTTCAAGGAAAAGGTCGGAGAGTCACCGCTGGAATATCTGACCCGCTGGCGCATGTTCAAGGCAGGCTGCCTGTTGCGGCAACACGATAAGTCATTGGGAGAAATCGCCGATCTGGTCGGCTACGAGTCGGATGTCGCCTTTAACAAGGCATTTAAGCGTGTCAAAGGCGTGCCGCCAGGAGAATACCGGCGTAATAGCCTGCAATGACCGGCAGATTGGCCGATACGGTGCTACAAGCCGGGAGTATGCTTACTTTCCGTATATTGACTTTTGTTAAATGTCGTACAGACCAACTTTATTTTCGCGCTTATACTAAGATATATGCTTATGCGTTTTTTAAAAAATCAAGGCTAGCCAAGGTCATCTGGAACTATAGCTGGCTACCAATACAAGCACTTGATTGATGATAGCTTTACAGGGGCATCATGCTGAATCCACACTTTATTACGGTCTCTGACTGTCTGCGGACGCAGTATGCGCTGGTCCGTACCCGGTCTGTTGCTTTGTCCGAACCTTTGTCGGAAGAAGACTGCTGTGTACAGTCAATGCCGGACGCCAGCCCCATCAAATGGCATCTCGCGCACACCACCTGGTTTTTCGAAACCTTTATCCTGGAAAAATTCGAATCCGATTTTCACGCGCATGATCCTGCCTTCAGGGTGCTGTATAACTCCTACTACAACGGCGTAGGCGACAAGCATCCGCGCGCGCAACGCGGCATGCTAACTCGACCTTCACTGGCGGAGGTACTGGCTTATCGCAGCAATGTGGATGACAGGATACAGACCCTGCTCTCCAAGCACGACCTGTTCAGCCCGCACTCCACCGAGCTGGCAATGCTGGTGGAACTGGGCATGCAGCATGAGCAGCAGCATCAGGAACTGATGATGACCGACCTGAAGCATTTACTGTCGCTCAATCCGCTGAAGCCCGCCTACTCTGCCGAGCCGCTGCAGCCCGCGCTGACGCCACCCGCCATTACCTGGCTGGAATTTGATGCGGGCGTCGTGGAAATCGGCCATGCATCCGACAGCTTCTGCTTCGACAATGAATTGCCAAGACACCGGCAATTCCTGGAAAAATTTTCTCTGGCTTCGCGCCTGGTCACCAACGGCGAATACCTGGAATTCGTCAAGGCTGGCGGCTACAAGGATCCGTCCTTGTGGCTGTCGGAAGGCTGGGACTGGATCTCTACTCAGCACATTTCCCACCCTACGTTCTGGCATCCCGCGCAATCTGCCGCTCCCGCGGAAAAACCGGCAGGCTGGCTGGAATTTACGCTGCATGGAATATTGCCGCTAGACCTGCACCGGCCAGTCACCCATATTTCCTTCTTTGAAGCGGAAGCCTATGCCCGCTGGGTAGGCGCACGGCTGCCAACGGAGTCAGAATGGGAACACGCAGCCGGTACGGTGGAAATGATACCCGGCAACCTGGAGCCACAATTGCATCCCGCACCGTACGACCATCACACCGCGCTGGTGGACATGTTCGGCGTCGCCTGGCAATGGACCAGCAGCAGCTACGCCCCCTATCCCGGCTATGTATCGGCCGAAGGCGCCATTGGTGAATACAACGGCAAGTTCATGGTGAACCAGTATGTGCTGCGCGGCTCTTCCTGCGCGACGCCAACCGGACATGCACGGGTAACCTACAGGAACTTCTTCCCTTCCACTGCCAGGTGGCAGTTTACGGGGATACGGTTGGCTAAATAAGCTTGCTTTGAGTGCGTAGCCTGATAATTCGGTAGTGCTTTCATTGATGCAAGCCGGGGGTGGCCCGGCAGCCACTTCCTTTCTTTGCTTCGCCAAAGAAAGGAAGCAAAGAAAGGCGACCGCAGACTTGCCCTCCGGGTGATGGCGATGAGCGCCATCACATTTTGCTGCATTACAAAAAATGGGAAATGAACGAAACTCGCTGCGCTCAAACAACGTTCATTTCTGATCCATTTTCTGTAACGCACAAAATGCTGCATCCCGAGCGGGGGTAATTCAAAACCAACGTCAACAACAACCCCAATCAAGCCAACTTAATTCGCTGAGCAAGTTCTATTTGTTATTGGAAAATCTGGTTGCCGTTGTTTTTGATTTGGCTTTTGACTTTGTTTTTGACGTTCAACCGCTTGGAGCTTCGCCGATTGTGCGGTACAGAAAATGGATCAGAAACGGGTGTGTCTGAGCGCAGCGAGTTTCGCCCGTTTCCCATTTTTTGTACCGCATAATCGGGCACCCCGAAGGGGCGAGGCTTGCGGTCGCCTTTCTTTTGCTTCCTTTTCTTTGGCGAAGCAAAGAAAAGGAAGTGGCTGTCGGGCCACCCCCGACCTGCCCCGACGAAGTGAAATCAAATTATCAAGCCATACAAGCCAGCCACGGCTTAACAAATCACACCGCCCGCAGACAATCCACAATCTTCATCCGAGCCGCCCGCCAGGCTGGAATAAATCCGCCGATAAACCCCATAAACAAAGAAAACACGAGAGTCTGCACGATGATGCCCGGCGTCAGCTTGAACTGGAAAGCCAGTTCGCTGAAGGTCTGAAAATTGGTCGTGGAGATATCCACCGCCTGCATCCAGGAAGCGGCAAACAAGCCTATCATGCCGCCCACCAGCGACAGCAGCAGCGACTCCAGCAAGAAGGCCCCAAGCACGGCGCCGCGTCGGAAGCCCAGCGCACGCAGAGTACCGATCTCTCCTACCCTTTGCGCAACCGCTGCAAACATCGTGATCATCGCACCGACTACTGCACCGATGGAAAAGATGATGGACAGGCTCAGCCCCAGGATACGAATAAAGGTAGCCAGCGCCTCGCTCTGCTCCGAATAAAACTGAATCTCCGGCTTGGCATCCACCTGCAGGCGCGGATCATTGTCTATCGCGGCCTTGACGCCGGCCAGCGCCGACTGGTCGGTCAGGCGAAATACCATCGTCGAATAGCTATTGCGCCGGAACGCCGCCATCATCTGCTCCGAATCGCCCCAGATTTCGCTGTCAAAACCGGTCTTGCCGGAATCAAAAATGCCGACCACGATCCAGTCGCGCTGAGCAAAATGCAAGGTCTCTCCCAGGCCGGTGCCGCGAAAGCCCTTGGCAATCGCATGGCCGGCAATGATCTCGGAAGTACCGGGCCGGAACATGCGTCCCTGTATCAGTTGCACCTGCGGCCTTAATTCCATGCCCAACTGCGACGTGCCGCGCAAGGTCACATTGCTGGGCTTGCCGTTACTGCGCTTGGGAAGGTTGTTCAGCACTACCGGCTCTTTGCTGACCAGCGGCCGGCCTTCGCCATTGGTCGCTATCCCCGGCAGGCTTTCTATGATGGCAGCCTGGTCACGCGAGATACCGCTATTGATCTCGGCGCCTGCGCCTTTGCGCAGTATCAGCACATTATCCGGCTGGCCGGTCGCCACCAGTGTGGCGCGTATTCCTTCGCTCATCATCAGCACGACGGCAAAGACAAATACCACCAGCGCCATGCCGCCGGCAGTCAGCAAGGTTGTTACGCGGCGCACCCACAGGTTGCGGGCGACATAGGAAAACGGAATCGCCTTCATGCTATCTGCCTCAGTCCATTGACGATGCTGATGCGGCTCATCTTCCATGCAGGCCATGCTGCGGCAACAACGCCGACAATCAGGCTGGCCAGCATTTGCAATATCATCGTCGTCTCCGACACATGGAATTGCGGGAATAGCGTACCCACCGCTTTTGCAAATCCGGACGCAATCGGCAAGGTCACCAGCAAGCCGATTCCGCCGCCCAGCAAGGCAATCACCAGGCTTTCACCAAATAGCAGCTTGACGACAAACCCCGGAGAGAATCCCAGCGCCTTCAGCGTCGCGTATTCCGCCAGGCGCTCGCGCGCCGTCATCATCATGGTATTGGCCATCACAGCCATGATGATGATCACAATCACATAGCTGACCGCATTGACCGCCACCAGTATGGCTTCGCTCATGGATACGAATCCCAGTTGGAAGGCTTTTTCCGTTTCAGTCAGGGTTTCCGCCAGCGAATTCTTGAACAGGGCGTCGATGCGCTCCGAGATCAGCGGCGCATTATCCGGCTCATTGATGCTGACCACATATACGCCGACGTAATCGGCGTTGCTGCGCCTCAGTTTGCGCACCGTCTCAGCCAGGTATTGCCAATGGAAAAGCAATTGCGATTCATCAGTCTTGGCATCCACGCCGTCCCAGATACCCCTCAGTGTAAAAGTCCAGGTGCCAGGGTAAATGGTGCCGCGTATCGGTATCTGGTCGCCCACTTTCCAGCCATACTGTGTCGCCAGTTTGCGGCCGACGATGGCGCCCTGTCGGTCCAGCAGGAAGGCCTTCTTCTCATCATCTTTCAGCACATATTCCGGATACAGGGCCAGATAGCTGGCCGGCTCCACCGCAAATTGCGGGAAAAAATTACGCTCGGTGATATAGATGCCGCCGAACCAGTTGGACCAGGATACGCCGCTGACTCCCTCCACATTGCGCAGCCTGTCCGCATAGTTCAAGGGCAAGGGAAAGGTCAGCGAGATGGAATTGCGCGTGATCAGCCGCGTGCTTGATGTTCCCTCCACACCGGCATACCAGGCATCCACGATGGTACGCAGCAAGCCGAACGCACAGATGGCGACCACCAGTCCGACCATCGTCAGCAAGGTGCGCAGCTTATGCCGGAAGGCGTTCTTGAGCAGGAGTTTAAAAATGAACATGGGCAAATGGCCGGGCTAGTGCGCCGATGTCAGTATCTCTGAATCCGGCACCAGCAAGCCCTTTTCCAGGTGGATCAGCCGCTTGGCGCGCGAGGCCGCCTTGGGATCGTGCGTCACCATGACGATGGTCTTGCCCAGCTCAGTATGCAATTCATCCAGCATCGCCAAGACCTCTTCTGCGGTAGCGCGATCCAGATCGCCGGTTGGCTCATCGGCGACGATCAGCGTGGGATCCGTGACAAGGGCACGCGCAATTGCCACCCTTTGCTGCTGGCCGCCGGACAATTCATTCGGATAGTGGTCCATCCTGTCTTCCAGCCTGACCATGTTCAACGCTGCTTCCACATGCGCCTTGCGCTGCGAGCGCGACAGCCCGGTCAGCAGCAATGGCAGCTCCACATTTTCAAATGCTGTCAATACCGGCATCAGGTTATAGAACTGGAAGATAAAACCGACATTGGCCGCGCGCCAGTCAGCCAGCTCGCCTTCGCTCAGCGTGGCAATATTGACGCCGCCTATTTCTATCGTGCCGCTGGTCGGCTTATCAATACCCGCGATCAGGTTCAGCAAGGTACTCTTGCCGGAGCCGCTAGGGCCCATCAGTGCAATGAACTCGGCCTCCTGCACGTCCAAGTCCACTCCCTGCAACACGGGAATGGGCTGCCCGCCGCGGATATAGGTTTTATCCAGCTTGCGGATGCGGATTACCGGTTCAGCCGGCGCAATCGCCTCGCTCATTTCAGTGCCTGCCGTCATTTGGCCGCCACGGCTATCTTGGTGCCCGCGGCCAGTTTGTCCGGCGGCGACAAGACCAGTTTGTCGCCGGATTTGACTGCGCCGCTCACCTCCAGGTTATCGCCTATCTTGCGGCCGGTTTGCACAACCACGGCTTCGACAGTATCGTCCTTGATGCGGAATACGATTTTCTTGCCTTCGCGCTCAACCACTGCTTTCGGGTTCAACGCCAGCACCGGCTTTTGATCGGCATCGGTCGCCACTTGCGACAGGATGGTTACCTTGGCGCTCATCTCGGGCAGGATGCGCGGATCCAGCTTTTCAAAGCGTATCTTGGTCATGACCGTAGCCTTGGCCCTGTCCACGGTAGGAACTATGCCTACCACGCTGCCGCGAAAGCGCGAATCCGGCAAGGCATCCAACGTAATCTCCACCGGCTGCCCTATCCTGGCCTTGGACAGATTGCTCTCCGACACATCCGCCTCTACTTCAAGCGTGCTCATGTCGGCCATCGTCACCACCGCGCCCTGCGTATTGGCGGCGCTGGAAAACGGCGTGATGATATCGCCCACATTCGCATTCTTGACCAGCACCACACCGTCAAACGGCGCGCGGATATCGGTAAAATCCTGGTTAACCTGCTGCACCTTCAATTGCGCCCGGGCCACGGCCACGGCCGCCTTTGCCGATACGACAGCCGCGCGAGCAGAGTTGACACGGGTAGTGGCGGTATCCAAAGCCTGTATCGACACAAAACCCTGCGCCTTCAACCCCTGCGCGCGCTTCAGGTCCGCCTCTGCATTGATCAGTTCTACATTCGCCTGTGCGACACCGGCTTCAGCCTGTTTGATCCCCGCTTGTGCCTGCGCGATCGATGCATTCACATCGCTGGCGTCAAGCTTGGCCAGTAGGTCGCCCTCCTTGACCTGGCTGCCCTCGCGCACATTCAGTTGCACCAGCCGCCCTGTGGCTTTGCTGGCAACCGCGGCCCGGCGCTGTGCGACAACGTAGCCGGAAGCCGTCAGTTGCGCATATTGCTGCGACGGGTAGGACGTTACCACCGAGGTCGCCTGCACTTCAATTTTGGAAGGCTTGAGCGCAATGCCAGCACCGCCAATGATGATCAGCACCACGACCGCCCAGCGTCCCCAGCGTTTTTTCTTACCCGGCTTCAGTGTGCCGCGATCTATCTTCAATTGTTTCAGCGCGGAAGGATTCGCCGGGGCTGGGCTGGGTTCAGGTGTGGAAGGTGGCATGGTCGCTGTCATCTGGCTTTTATATCCGTCAATGTTCAGGAGTTCCAACAGCCGGCGGCATAAGGAGACAAACCAGGTTACAAACCAAGGCTGCCAATATGTCGCGGCTGTAAAAAGCCTATGCTATATGGATAATAAATAATACACAACAGTATCTGCTGTGTTGGCGTTGTTGGTGGTGTTGGTTGTACTGGCTCCAATGCTGTTGCATGCAGTCACAACAGTCTTAAGAGAATGAAGCGATGACGGCCAGCTAGAGGATCGCTATTGAGCTGCAGCCTTTGCCGCCAATTCCTTTGAGCACTCGCTTTGCGGAAAAGCCCGCTGCGCCTGTTCGGGATTGAACGCGACCAAGGCTGCCTTGGCCCGCTCCACATCCTTGCCGAATTCGTTCAGGTAGCGGCTGCGCTCCTCGCTTTGCCATTCCGCTTCGGAAAATACCTTCAAGGGATAAGACTTGCTCACATAGGCGGTGCCGGCAATGCGCGGCATCAGTGCACGGTCGGGGTCGGTATTTTCCTTGAGCAAATATCCATCCACGTCGCGCAAAGTCAGCGGCAATACGGGCTGCTCATCGCGCAGCAGCTTGCCATATACGGTCAGACGGACCTCACTGCCCCCTTGCGGCAACAGGTCATTGAAATTCACCAGTGCAAACGGCCTACCCTTGGCATCATCTACGCGCCCGGTCACCACGTAGCGGCCCGGCGTTGTCACTTGCGCCTTCATATAAAAATTCAGCGAACCGTTTTCTACCGCCTCGCGTATGCTGCCGGACCAGACAGCCGGAGTTTCCGGCGAATAAATCACATCAAACAGCACCACGCCGGAACGGTCGCCCACATTGTATTGAACTTCCGTCCTGATGGTACCGTTGAAATTGGCAAAGCCTGTCAGCGCCGGAGACAGTACCCCAGACGATACGCCATCCCCTGCAGCGGCATCGCCATTATTGCCGTCATCGGCAAACGGCAACACGATCTGCGGTGTTTCCCTGCTGCCTTGAAAAGTAATGCCGCGCGCCACGGCACGGGTCACAAACAAGGGCTTAGCCTGCCCCTGGCTATCCACCGCGTGAATAGAAAATGCCGCGCTTTCCCCTGCTGCCAGATACACGCGCGATTGCGAAGTCTGGATCTGTATCGTCGCATCGCTGCCGCCGCCCTGTTTGCGCATGGCATTGTTTTCCAGCACGGGCTGATTAGGATAGACCTGATCGGGATGCTCCTTGATGGAACGGGAGTTATTCGGATATTTGGTCGTATTTTTATAACTGCACAGGCTGTGATCAGCCAGCTCCAGCTGCTTGCCAAGCTCCTGCAAGCGTTGCTCGCGCTCCGACAGCATGGGCACAACAGCCGCCTGCCCATCCAGCCTGTCCGGTGTCTTCAAAAAGGAATTGTTTGTAGCTTTAGCCTGTGATGTATTGGCACTTGCAGTCACGTCTTGCGGCCAGTACCAGAAACCGATAAAAAGCAGCACCACGGCGGTAACAGCCGCCGCGCCCCAGTGCCGCTGCAGCCATCCTCGCTGAGGAGGTGGCTGCTTTCCGTTTGCAAGCTTGCGCTTGCGGTCATCGGACTTACGTGGCATTGCTCACCATCGCCGCTCGCACCAGCGAGATGACACCTTGCCAATTACCGTTGGCATAGTGGTTATACGCTTCATTGTCATCCCGGAAGGAAACGGAATGGTAGCTCCATTTGAGCGACCCGCCCTCATTGGCCGCCGTTCCCAGTGTCAGGTCATTGCAAAACCAGTCGCTGGGGTTGCAATAAGAGCCGCCGGAGGAACCGGATACGCCGCCGGAGCTATGATAGGCGACGGCCTCATCATCCTGGCCCGGCAAAATGCCTGAATACAGCGTTCCCTTGGCCCCTGCATACATGTAGAACCACACATTATGCGTATCGTTGTGGTTGTACATTGCGCGGGCGGTAGAGGTTTTCAGGTCCTTGACCAGCGGCTCGGAAACCGCCCAGGACCCGGCATCGGATAGCTCGGAGCCGCCGCCGGCCCCAGCCGCCGTTCGCACCCATTTGATATTCCATCCCACCTGCGTGCTGCCGTCGGCATTGCCGCACTGCCCGGAGGAGTTAGCAACCGCATTTTTCTTGGTGCGGGCCGTGCCGCCATAATTGGCCAGCGTATAGCCCAGCATCAGGTCGCCTGCGCTATGGGTAGCGATATAGCACCAGTTGGAGCCGGTGCAAAAGCAATCCAGCGCATCGCGTATCTTGCCGTTTTGCGATGCGATGCTGTTATAGCCATCCCAATTGACTGCTTTTTTATTGACGCCGGCCGCCGTGGAGCTGGGGCCCCAATAAGAAAAGCTGGTGTAGTCGCCAACCACGCCACCGCCGCCCCTGCCGTTGATCCACAAGGTGTAATTGGTCGCACTGGCGATATTGGACACTGCCGCCAGCGCTATCAGCAGCACCGGTATTAAAAACCGCATTAACTTTGCCATCAAAATCCCCCTCTGGTAGAACATGGATATGGAAACCGCATGAAACTACTGCACCAAGCAACTGCTTTGAAACGGGAGCAACGGTTACGCCGGAGTGCCGGGCAAGCCCGTGGGAACGGGGCTGAAATTGAGGGCAATACGGACCAACCGGAGCGGAGTATCAGGAGGGCCGGAGGCTACTGTCAATTTGCGATGCAGCAAAGAAAAGCTGGAAACGCAGCAGCTTAACTAGCCTGCCACTCTGAAAATGGATGGGAATGCTGCTTTAGTGGAAAAACTCTAAATGCATGCGGCAATAAAAAAAGGGCATTGCTGTTGCAATGCCCTTTGGTGCTGATTTGCTCAGTGTAGTGCGCTATATCAGCTATTGATAAGCCGCTTACTAATAATCGGCTTACTGATAGTCAGAAATAGGTACACAGGAGCAGAACAGGTTGCGGTCGCCGTATACATTGTCTGCACGGCCTACCGGCGCCCAGTATTTCTGCTTGCGCAGGCTGGCGACCGGATAGCCGGCCACTTCGCGGCTGTATGCATGTGTCCATTCATCCGCAGTCAGTACCTGCACGGTGTGCGGTGCATGCTTCAGCGGATTGTCCTGACGGTCAAACTCGCCGGAGGCAACCTTGGCGATTTCCTGGCGGATAGTGATCATCGCATCGATGAAACGGTCCAACTCAGCCAGCGATTCGCTTTCTGTCGGCTCTATCATCAGCGTGCCAGGTACCGGGAAGCTCATCGTCGGCGCATGGAAGCCGAAGTCGATCAGACGCTTAGCCACGTCTTCATTGCTGATGCCGGTCAGATCGGTGATAGGACGCAGATCCAGGATACACTCGTGCGCGACCAGGCCGTCGTGGCCGGAGTACAGCACAGGGTAATGCGGTGCCAGACGCTTGGCGATGTAGTTGGCAGCCAGGATCGCTGTTTCAGTCGCTGCTTTCAGGCCATCCGCACCCATCATCGCGATATACATCCATGAGATAGGCAAGATGCTGGCAGAACCGAAAGGTGCTGCGCTGACAGCGCCGATACCGGCCTGATCCCTTTGATAACCGCTGGACTTCTGGTTAGGCAGGAACTTCGCCAGATGCGCGCCGACTGCAACAGGACCAACGCCCGGTCCGCCGCCGCCATGCGGGATGCAGAAGGTTTTGTGTAGGTTCAGGTGGCTAACGTCGCCGCCGAATTGGCCCGGGGCAGCAACACCGACCATCGCGTTCATATTGGCGCCGTCTACATAAACCTGGCCACCGTTCGCATGCACGATCTCGCAGATTTCCTGGATGCCTTCTTCAAACACGCCATGCGTGGATGGGTAGGTCACCATGATTGCTGCCAGGTCGTCCTTATGTGCTTCCGCCTTGGCGCGCAGATCGGCCAGATCCACGTTGCCGCGCTCGTCGCAGGCGACAACCACTACTTCCATATTGACCATGCTGGCCGACGCCGGATTGGTGCCGTGCGCAGAAGAAGGAATCAGGCAGATCTTGCGATGCGATTCGCCACGGGATGCGTGGTAAGCCTCGATCACCAGCAAACCTGCGTATTCGCCTTGCGAACCGGCATTCGGCTGCAGCGAAACTGCTGCATAACCAGTTGCCGCGCACAGCATCGCCTCCAGCTGATCGATCATTTCACGATAACCGATACTCTGGTCGGCAGGCGCGAAAGGATGCATATTGGAGAACTCAGGCCAGGTCACGGGAATCATTTCGCTGGTCGCGTTCAGCTTCATCGTGCAGGAACCGAGCGGGATCATGCTGCGATCCAGTGCCAGATCCTTGTCAGCCAGGCCGCGCAGGTAGCGCAGCATTTCATGTTCGGAGTGATAGCGGTTGAAAACCGGGTGGGTCAGGTAGGCGGAAGTACGCGCCAATACGGTAGGAATGGATTCCTGTACGCCCGCTTCTATCGCATCAAAATCCGGAGCTTTCGGCGCTGGTGCAATGCCGGTTGCAAAGATGGACCATAGCAGCGCGATATCTTCGCGGCTGGTGGTTTCATCCAAAGAGATACCGACGTGCGTGCCGTCGATGTGGCGCAGATTGACGCCATTCGCTTCCGCCGTCGCGTGCACCGCCTGTGCGTCCTTGACCTTGACAGTCAGTGTGTCGAAATAGGTGGCATTGGTCGTGGCGTAGCCCAGGTGGTGCAAGGCAGTTGCCAGCACGCCGGTATAACGGTGCACGCGCTGCGCGATCTGGCGCAGGCCGGCAGGACCGTGGTATACCGCATACATCGACGCCATCACCGCCAGCAATACCTGCGCGGTACAGATGTTGGAAGTCGCTTTTTCGCGGCGGATATGCTGTTCGCGGGTTTGCAAGGCCAGACGGTAAGCCTGGTTGCCCTGCGCATCCACCGTCACGCCGACCAGACGGCCTGGCATGCTGCGTTTGAACGCATCGCGGGTGGACATATAGCCTGCGTGCGGGCCGCCGAAACCGAGCGGTACACCGAAGCGCTGGCTATTGCCAACCACAACGTCCGCGCCCCATTCACCCGGAGGCGTCAGCAAGGTCAGCGCCAGCAAGTCGGCTGCAACAATCACCATGCAGCCCTTGGCGTGCAGCGCGGATGCGTAGTCGCGGTAATCCTTGATATCGCCATTCACGCCAGGGTATTGCAGCAATACGCCGAAGCAGTCGTTTTCCAGCGCTTCCTTGCCCTTGCAAGTGCGCACTTCTATGCCCAGCGGTTGCGCGCGGGTTTCTATCACTTCGCGCGTTTGCGGCAATACGTCGTCACCGACATAGAATACCTTGGAGTTCGATTTGCCCACGCGCATGACCAACGTCATCGCTTCCGCGGCGGCAGTGCCTTCGTCCAGCATGGACGCGTTGGCGATATCCATGCCGGCCAGGTCGGTCACCATTTGCTGGAAGTTCAGCATGGCTTCCAGACGGCCTTGCGAAATTTCAGGCTGGTAAGGCGTATAGGCGGTGTACCAGGCTGGATTTTCAAACACATTGCGCAGTACGACGCCCGGCGTATGCGTATTGTAGTAGCCCTGGCCTATCATGGATTTCAGCACGCGGTTTTTGCCGGCCAACTGTTTCAGCTTGGCCAGTGCGGCCTGTTCCGGCAACGCATCGGTGAACTGCGCTAGCGGCAGTACGTCCTTGCGGCGGATATTGGCAGGCACAATAGCGTCGATCAACGCGGTCAGCGATGAATAGCCGACTGCGGACAACATGCTTGCCTGTTCGGACTCGGACGGGCCGATATGGCGTGCAACGAAAGCGTCGCGTGCTTCAAGTTGGGAAAGGCTGATACGGGTCATGATAGGAGGAATAAGCGAAGGTATGAATTGTAATCGCGTGAAACCGCGCGGAACCGCGCAAGCTTCACGCTTGCGCATCAGGGAATGCAAGGGAACTCCCGCCCTCCATGCACGGGCATCACGGCCCGTCGCATAGTCGGCAGGACTGCCGATTTAGCCTATGTTCTTTTTGTAGTCGTCGGCGCTCATCAGGGCGTCAACATCTGCTGCATTGGCTGGTTTCAATTTGAACAGCCACGCATCGTAGGCGTTTGCATTGATGGACTCAGGCGCATCAACCACAGCGTCGTTGACAGCAACGACTTCACCGGAGATAGGCGCATAGATATCGCCTGCGGCCTTGACGGACTCAACCACGGCGCAGTCCTTGCCTGCAGCGAGAACCTGGCCCACTTTAGGCAAATCGACAAACACGATATCGCCCAGGGAATCTTGCGCAAATTCGCTGATGCCGACTGCCACTGTGCCATCGGCTTCTTTACGGATCCATTCGTGGGAGGCTGTGTATTTCAGGTCTGCTGGGATATTCATCGTGTTCTCCAAAAAAGTGCGTGCGTTTTAAATTTCGATCAAAAGCACGCAGGATTGATTCTATAAGTTTGAAAATTAAATCTGAAGCTGTACCGAATTGACGGGCAGATTAACTGGCCAGTATCTTACCGTTGCGCACGAAAGGCAGTTTCACTACAGTTGCTGCCAGTTGCTTGTCGCGTATTGCCACTTGCACCGTGTCGCCGATCGCCACACCCATGGGCAGGCGCGCCAGAGCGATAGTCTGCTGCATGGTAGGGCTGAAAGTACCGCTGGTGATTTCACCCTCGCCTTGCGCCGTGATCACTTTTTGGTGCGCACGCAGCACACCGCCTTTTTCGCGCAGGATCAGACCCAGGAACTGGGCGTTCTGGCCCTTGCTTTGCAATGCGGCCTTGCCGGTGAAGTCGCGTTCGCTGACCAGGTCGATAGTCCAGGCCAAACCGGCATCCAGCGGATTGACTGTTTCATCCATGTCCTGGCCGTACAAATTCATGCCTGCTTCCAGGCGCAGCGTGTCGCGCGCGCCCAGGCCGGCAGGCTTCACGCCGGCAGCAACGAGTGCATCCCACAGCGCATTGACCTTGTCGGCGGACACTGCAATTTCAAAGCCGTCCTCGCCGGTATAGCCGGTACGCGCGACCATCACTTCGCCGAAGGCGGTATTTTCCGTGATGACGGCATTGAAAGGCTTGATAGCTTCGCTGGCAGCCTGGGTTTCAGGCAATACCTGCCAGGTCTTGGCGCGTGCATTCGGGCCTTGCACAGCGACCAGCGCCAGCGCATTGGCGCCGTCGCGGCGTTGAGTAATCGTGAGGCCGCTATTGGTCTCTGCATTGCGCTTTGCAATCCAGGCAATGTCTTTCTCTGCGGTACCGGCATTGACGACCAGGCGGAACCAGTTTTCGTTAAAGAAGTAGATGATCAGGTCATCGATGACGCCGCCTTCAGGCAGCAGCATGCAGGAATACAGGGCTTTCCCGGCGACCTGCAGCTTGTCGACATTATTGGCAACCAGGCCGCGCAGGAAAGCGCGCACATTGGCGCCCTGCAGGTCGACCACGCACATGTGGGACACATCAAACATGCCGCAATCGCTGCGCACTGCATGATGTTCTTCAATTTGCGAACCGTAGTTGACGGGCATGTCCCAGCCGCCAAAATCGACCATGCGCGCGCCGGCGGCACGATGGGCTGCGTTCAGAGGGGTTGCTTTGAGTTGTGTTGCGTCGGCTTGCGTCATGAAAACCTCATTACCAAAATAGAAGGGACGACCACTAATACGCAAACAGGCGCAATGGCAATCGTTCAAAACTGAACGATGACCGAAACTGCCGTTCCGCGCCTGATGAATCGCAGACCCCTCTGTCCTTGGTACCTGAGAGATTACGGATTATCCATGGTTGAAACCATTCAATCCGCGCGCACCTTCGGTGGATAGTTCGCCCGGTCATCCCAATTTTTGGGAATACTGCACAGGCCGCTACCGCTCTCCAGAGTTGGAAGAAACATCTCTTCCCTTGACCAGTCCTTTTGCCTGAGAGTTTTTGGGTTGTAGCCCCTTCGGCGCCAGCGCGATGCTGGTCTCTCCCGATCAAGTAGCGCGATTATATAGGGGTTTGCGGGGCTTGGCCGAACGGATGTTCAATTTTTTGTAAAAATTGCCCCGTTTTTTTTGCCAATGATGCGCCCTTTGATTCCTCATTTTAAAGCCTGCGCCGCCGTGTTATCAAAATGAAAAAACTGAGGGCTTTTTCCACCGTCAATTTGACAAACTCAAATAGAATCTATATTCTATTTGAATGGTCAGACTAGCTAAGTTCACTGAAGACAACATCATCGACGCGTCCATCGAAGTCGCGGCGCGTTGCGGCGTGGCCGCAGTATCGATGGCCGCCATCGCCGGCAAGGCGGGAGCGCCGATAGGCTCGGTATACCACCGCTTTGAATCCCGCGGCGCCATCCTGGCCCGCGCCTGGCTGCGGGTGAAGGCGGACTTCAGGAAAGAAGTCGCCTGCCATTGGGCTGAAGGCAATACCTGGCCAGCCGTCGCCGGCCTGCTGCAATGGTGCAGGGATAAACCTCTGTATGCCAAGTTTTTGCTGCAATGCGAGGACTACCCGGTGTTCAATGAGCCGCTGCCTGCTGAATTACACGCGCAGCTGGAGCAAGAGCAGCAGGCGCTGGATCTGTGCTTCCGGCTATGCCTGGACAACGGCAAGCAGGACAGCCAGGAGGACGGCGAAGCAGAGGCCATATTGCGCTTCATGCTGTTTGCCTCACCGATTGCGATGATCAAACCCTATCTGCAGCAAGACCAGCAAATTCCAGCCCGCATAGACCAGATATTGCGGGCTACGCACGACGCGGCCATCGCTGCCCGCGAGCATTCATACCAGACACACTAAAGGATAACGAGCATGCGCTACTCCACCCAGACAGAATACGGCAAACCGATACGCCTGCACGACGCGGAGCATTTTGAGCAGATGCGCATCGCCGGCCGCATTGCCTCCGATACGCTGGACTATATCGAACCGTTTATTCAGCCAGGCGTCACCACCGCGCATCTGGACAAGCTGTGCGAAGATTTCATGCGCGCGGCAGGCAGTATTCCGGCCACTATCGACTACCATGGCTACAAGCATGCAAGCTGCATCTCGGTCAACCATGTGGTCACGCACGGTGTTCCGTCCGATACCAAGGTGCTGAAGCCCGGTGACATCCTTAACATCGATGTCACACCAAAAATCAATGGCTGGCACGGCGATACCAGCCGCACCTTCAAAGTCGGCGAAGTCTCCATTCTGGCCAACCGCCTGGTTGCTGTCGCCTATCAGTCTATGATGGCGGGCGTCGCCCTGGTCAAGCCCGGCAATACGCTAGGCGACATCGGTGCGGAGATAGACGGCATCGTGCGCGCCGCCGGTTTTTCATCGGTACGCGATTTTTGCGGCCACGGCGTAGGCCAGGTTTTCCACGATACGCCGCAAGTGATGCACCTGGGCAAACGTGGCACCGGCATCGTGCTGGAACCGGGCATGTTCTTTACGATAGAACCCATGGTCAATGCCGGTAACTATCAGGTAAAGGTATTGGGCGACAAGTGGACAACCGTGACCAAGGACCATTCCCTGTCGGCGCAGTTTGAGCATACGGTGGCGGTAACCGAAGACGGTGTAGAGATATTCACCTTGTCGGCCAGGGAAAGAGAAGAAAGGCAAGCGGCCTGAGCCGTCCCAATAGGCAGAGCTAAGGCCGGCTTGCAGTATTAAATTGGTGCCAAGGAGCGACTCTGCTCCCGCCAGCGGCTATGGCCGCAGTTCCCCATGATTTGCCGGCTTGTTTGTTCCATCCTTCGCCACGGCGCGCTTGGGCGTGCGCTCAAAATGGTATTCCGGCAGATTTTCTTGCTTGGGCGGAATACTTGACATGAAAACGGCTATTAGCAAGCCCAGCAGTATGACGATCACCACGATTTCTATCATGAGAGCCTCCCGCAATGAATGAACTTTGCGCGCTTTCACTATAGACCACGGCAACAATTCCTGCCGGAATTTACTCCCCCTCAGAGATACCTGCTACATTGCCACGCGTAAGTTCAGGCTTCTTGCTATTTTTTTCAGCGGCATTGCAATATCCGGTACTGTCAAAACGTTTACAGAATCAATGCTAAGCTGCCGCAGAGAAAATTAACCTTAAAAACAACGCATGCTAGAACTACGCGCACTCAGCAAGACCTATGGCCAGCACCGCCACGTCCTGACGGATCTGTCATATTTGGTAAAAACCGGTGAATTCGTCGCCATCATGGGTGATTCCGGCGTCGGCAAATCCACCTTACTGAACCTGATCGCCGGACTGGACGCGCCGGATTCCGGCCAGATCTGGGTAGACGGCGTCAATATGTCGGAGCTGGATGATGATGCCGCCACGGCGCTGCGCCGACGCAGCATGGGCTTCGTATTCCAGGCTTTCCATGTGCTGCCGCATTTGACGCTGGAGCAAAATATCGCACTGCCGCTGCTGCTGAACGGAAAAACCGCAGAGCGTGCGACACAGATGCTGGACGCTGTCGGCCTGCCGGGCCGAGGCAGGGACTTCCCGCGGCAATTATCCGGCGGCGAACTGCAAAGGGTGGCAATTGCACGCGCACTGGTACATCAACCGGCTTTGATACTGGCCGATGAACCTACCGGCAACCTGGATCCGGACACCGCGCATGGCATCCTGAATCTGCTGCGCAGCGAGATCAAGAACAATAATGCCTCCGCCGTCATGGTCACGCACTCGCATGCCGCGGCGGAATTTGCCGACCGTACGCTGATCCTGTCCAAGGAAGGCTTGCGGGAAGCATGAGTAAAATGCACAGCCGCAGCAAAAGCACCATAAGCAGCACGAGCTGGGCAAGCTGGCTGCTGTTTGGAGAATGGCGGGCGCATCCGGTACGGGCATTGGTGGCCATCGCTGCCATTGCGATCGGCGTTACGCTGGGCTTTGCCATCCACCTGATCAATGCTGCAGCCTTCAATGAATTCACGGCAGCAGTCAAGAGCATTTCCGGCCAGGCCGACCTGTCGGTGCGCGGCTACCAGGCCAGGATAGACGAAGACTTTTATCCGCAGCTTGCCAATAAACCCGAAGTCAAACTCGCCAGCCCGGTACTGGAGCTGGACGCCGCAGTTCCCGGACAAACCGGCCCGCTTAAGATACTGGGCCTGGACAGCTTCAGGGCCTCGGAGCTGTCTCCGGACCTGCTGGGTATTCCAGCGGAAGATAAACCGTATGACATGCTGGCCGACGATGCCGTTTTCCTGTCCCCTGCAGCAATGCAATGGTTGAACTTGAAGGCGGGAGAAGTCCTGCATCTGCGTAGCGGCGTACAGATAATCGATCTGCGCGTCGCCGGCGGCCTGGTCAGCCCGCGTGCCGGCCAGCGCATTGCCGTGATGGACATAGGCGCGATGCAATGGCGCTTCGGTTTGCTGGGCAAGCTGTCGCGGGTCGATCTGGTGTTAAAGCCTGGCGTGAATCGCGAAGCATTCAAAGCCGCAATAGCCAAGGAAGGCAGGCTGATTGCAACCGAAACCAGCAACCAGGAAAACCGCACCGAAAACATGTCGCGCGCCTACCGTGTCAATCTGACGGTGCTGGCACTGGTCGCCTTGTTCACTGGAGCCTTCTTTGTTTTTTCCACACAGGCGCTGTCGGTAGTGCGACGACGCAGCCAGTTTGCACTGCTGCGCGTGATAGGCCTGACACGCTGGCATATCCTGCGCCAGGTCTTGATGGAAGGCGCCGGCCTGGGTATCGCAGGCTCTGCATTGGGCATAGGCGGCGGCTACCTGATGGCAGCCCTGACGCTGAAATTTTTCGGCGGCGACCTAGGTGGCGGCTACTTCCCCGGCGTGCAGCCCAGTGTCATTTTCACACCTTTAGCGGCGCTGTTATTTTTTTCACTGGGCACTGCCGTCTCCTTGTTGGGTTGCGCCGCCCCGGCATGGGAAGCGGCACGCGCCCATCCGGCCCAGGCACTGAAATCCGGCAGCGAAGACAGCTCCATGTCCCGCCTGGCGGCAGCCTGGCCGGCCTTGCTGGTGCTTGCGGCGGGGGGCCTGTGCTCGCAACTGCCTGCAGTCCGCAGCTTGCCGATTTTTGGCTATCTATCCGTTGCATTGCTGCTGATAGGGGGCATCATGCTGATGCCGAGAATCAGTGCCCTGCTCTTCAGCAGGCTTTATAAGCCGAGCCAACCGGCCATCGTCGGCCTGGCCCTGGCCAGGCTCGCCAATGTACCAAACCAGGCATCAATCGCGCTCAGCGGCGTGCTGTCCAGCTTCAGCCTGATGGTGGCCATGGCCATCATGGTGGCCAGCTTTCGGGTTTCGGTGGACGACTGGCTGCTGCATATCCTGCCCGCTCCGCTATATGTCAGCACTGCCATCACCGGGGAAACCAGCCGCCTCAATCCGGCACAGCAAAACCTGCTGGCCACTGTACCCGGCGTGCAGAAGATTGAATTCATGCGCACCGCCAGCCTGCTTTTCTCCCCTGACCGGCCCAATGTCTTATTGATGGCGCGCCCCATCAATACTCTTGATCCCGGAAAATCCATACCCATCTTGGAAGGAAATACGCCAGTCAATATTCCTCAAGGTGTAATGCCGGTCTGGGTATCGGAAGCGATGGTGGATCTGTATGGATATACGCCCGGGAAGCAGATACAGCTACCATTAAACCAGCAGCGCTACCCGGCAATTGTGGCTGGCGTGTGGCGGGACTATGCAAGGCAATCCGGAGCGATTGCGATGCAAATATCGGATTACCGGAAACTGACCGGTGACCTGGACGTCAGCAATGCAGCAATTACGATGGAAGCCAACGTGCAGGCAGAACAGCTCATCCAACAGATACGTGCCCTGCCCTTCGGCTCTGCGCTGGAATTTGCACAATCGTCGGAAATCCGCGCGACCAGCCTGAAGATCTTCGACCGCAGCTTTGCCATTACCTACCTGCTGGAACTGATCGCGATGGTGATAGGCTTGTTCGGTGTCGCAGCGACCTTTTCCGCGCAAACCCTGGCTAGGGCCAAGGAATTCGGTATGCTGCGGCATATAGGCGTTACACGGCGCGAAATACTGGCAATCCTGATAGCCGAAGGCAGCCTGCTGACCGCCATCGGCATTCTGACCGGTTTTGTGCTGGGCTGGGTCATCAGCCTGATCCTGGTATTTGTTGTCAATCCCCAGTCTTTTCATTGGAGCATGCAAATGCACATGCCCTGGAGCCTGTTATTCAGTGTTGCGGCGGTCATGCTGGTTGCATCCGGCCTCACTGCACTGCTGGCGGGCCGCCAGGCCTTGTCAGGCAGCGTAGTGCAAGCGGTACGGGAGGACTGGTGATGCTGAAGAAAATGCTTCTACTTATGCTGGCAAGTCTATTGACGTCCCAGGGATGGGTGCAGGCCGCTGATTTTGCCAGCGATTTTGCCAACGTGGTGCCGGGCAAAGCGCTGAATTTTCCTCAGGACTTTGGCGCCCACCCCAACTACCGCACCGAGTGGTGGTATGCGACCGGCTGGCTGGAAACGCCGGACAAGAAGCCATTGGGCTTCCAGGTCACGTTCTTCCGTTCTGCAACGGGCGCCAATGCCGGCAACCCCAGCAAATTTGCGCCCCGCCAATTGATTATCGCGCATGCCGCGCTATCCGATCCTGCCGCAGGCAAGCTGATGCACGATCAAAAGTCCGCACGCGAGGGATTCGGGCTGGCTTATGCAAAAACCGGCAACACGGATGTCAAACTGGATAACTGGAGTTTGCAGCGCGACAGCCGGGGCAATTACCAGGCCAGCATCGTCACCGACGCTTTTACCCTCAAGCTTATCCTGTCACCGTCGCAGGCACTCTTGCTTCAAGGGGAGCAAGGTTATTCGCAAAAAGGCCCCAGGCCGGAACAGGCCAGCTATTATTACAGCGAACCGCACTTGAAAGTCAGCGGCAGTATCGTCCGCGCAGGCCAGGAAAGCAACGTCACCGGCACTGCCTGGCTGGACCATGAATGGTCAACATCGGTACTGGACAGAGATTCTGCCGGCTGGGACTGGCTGGGTGCCAACCTGGACGATGGCGGCGCATTGATGGCCTTCCAGATCAGGAACAAGGAAGGTAAGGCGGTGTGGTCGCACGCCACCCACCGCGATGCACAAGGAAAAATAAGGCAGTATGCCGACGGCCAGGTTCGTTTCATCCCCAAGCGGCGATGGACGTCGGCGGCAACCAAAACCACCTATCCGGTCGCAACATCGATAGAATTATCCGGTGTTCATGGCCAGGCAGCGGCATCGGACATCTGGGATTTGCTGCCGTTGAGCGATAACCAGGAACTGGACTCGCGCCACTCCACAGGTGCAATCTATTGGGAAGGCGCTGTCACAGTAAAGCGCAATGGCCAGCCGGCAGGACGCGGCTATCTGGAATTAACCGGTTACAACAAAGCACTCAAATTATGACGACATCCACAGCTGGCAGTGCAGTAGCAGACAACACTGAGAACAATGTTCGCACTAAAAGCAGTCTAGCAACCCTGAAAGGGCTGCTTCCTTTCCTGCTGCCTTACAAAAAGCAATTCCTGCTGGCGGGTATCGCCCTGCTGGTCGCTGCCGGTGCAACTCTGGTGATTCCTTACGCGTTCAGGCAGATGATAGACCTGGGCTTTGGCGGCACCGGCGACAAGAGCATCAAGCATGTGGACCTGACTTTCCTGGCACTGTTCGGCGTAGCCTGCATACTCGGCATCGCCACTGCGGCGCGCTTTTACATGGTGTCCTGGCTGGGTGAACGGGTGACTGCCGATATCCGCAATGCCGTGTACTCGCATGTCGTCACGCAGAGTCCGCAATTCTTCGAGACCACCCAAACCGGCGAAGTGCTGTCGCGCCTGACTACCGATACCACACTGATACAGGCGGTGGTCGGCACCAGCATCTCGATGGCGCTGCGCAATGGCCTGTTGTTCATCGGCGGCCTGGTCATGCTGTTCGTCACCAGCCCCAAGCTGTCCTCCATCATCATCGTCATGCTGGCCGCCGTAGTGCTGCCCATTGTGCTATTCGGCCGCAGGGT
This sequence comes from Parundibacterium terreum, assembly GCF_014636315.1. Lineage (GTDB taxonomy): Bacteria > Pseudomonadota > Gammaproteobacteria > Burkholderiales > Burkholderiaceae_D > Undibacterium > Undibacterium terreum. Next base: position 1,839,185 of record NZ_BMED01000001.1, read on the forward strand.
GCGCAGGCTGTCGCGCGACTCGCAGGACAGGATAGCCGACGCCTCGGCGATGGCCGGCGAAATATTGAATGCGATGCCCACAGTACAGGCTTTCACGCATGAGCAGATAGAAACGAGCCGGTTTTCATCTTCGGTAGAAAGTGCCTTCGGCACGGCAATGCGGCGCATACGCGCGCGCTCGCTGTTGACGATGGTTGCCATACTGCTGATATTCGGCGCCATCGTCTTTGTATTGTGGCTGGGTGCGCACGCGGTGATGCAAGGCAGCATGAGCAGTGGCGAACTTGGCCAGTTCATTCTGTATGCCTCCATCGTCGCTGGCGCTATCGGCGCGCTGTCCGAAGTCATGGGTGAGGCACAAAGGGCTGCCGGCGCCACAGAGCGCCTGCTGGAGCTAATGTCGGTGGAATCGCCGATACAATCCCCTTCGCGAGCCTTGCAACTGCCGCCGCGCACTGCCAGTGGCTCTTCACTGGAGTTGAAGGATATCGTGTTCCACTATCCTTCCCGTCCGCAGATGTCGGCGCTGGCGCATCTGTCGCTCAGTATCCAGCCAGGTGAAACAGTAGCCGTCGTTGGCTCCTCAGGTGCCGGCAAGACTACCCTATTCCAGTTGCTACTGCGCTTTTACGATCCGCAGCAGGGACAAATCATGCTGGATGGCGTGGATATCCGCCAGCTGGAGCTGCATACCTTGCGCGATGCAATCGGCATCGTGCCGCAGGATACGGTGATCTTTTCCGCCAATGCGATGGAAAATATCCGCTACGGCAGGGCGAACGCCAGTGACGCGGAAGTCATTGCAGCGGCAAAGATGGCCGCCGCGCATGAATTCATAGAAAGACTGCCAGGCGGCTATCAATCCTTCCTCGGCGAACGAGGCGTACGCCTGTCCGGCGGACAACGCCAGCGCATTGCCATCGCGCGCGCGTTGTTGAAAAATCCACCGCTACTATTGCTGGACGAAGCAACCAGCGCACTGGATGCAGAATCGGAACGCCTGGTACAGACCGCACTGGAAGTCGCGATGCAGGGCCGTACTACATTGATCATCGCGCACAGGCTGGCGACTGTGCAAAAAGCCGACCGCATCATCGTGATGGAGCACGGGCACGTAGTGGAAACCGGAACCCATGCATCGCTGGTGGCCGAAGGCGGTATCTACGCGAAACTGGCTTCATTGCAATTCGATATTTTTGAGTAGCGGCTGCAATTCCCCTGCCTGAATATGGCACAATGTTTTTACCTTAAATGACCAGCCAAGCTGGTCAAAAGACGGTATTAACCAAAACAACAAGGGGACAACAATGATAGGTTATGTCACATTCGGCACCAACGACTTCGATCGTGCCGCCAAATTTTATGATGAATTGCTGGCCGTTATCGGTGCCAAGCGATACATGGAATCCGACAAATTCATCGCCTGGGCTGTTAGCCCGACGCAGCCATCGCTGGGCATCATCAAGCCCTACAACGGCAAGGATGCCTGCCTGGGCAACGGCACCATGGTTGCGCTGGTCATGGACAGCAAGGAAAAAGTGGATGCCGTCTACAAGAAAGCCATAGAACTCGGCGCAAAAGACGAAGGGCCGGCTGGACCGCGCGGCGGCGGTTTTTATGCCGGCTACTTCCGCGACCTGGATGGCAATAAATTGAACGCCTTTTATTTCGGCAAGGAATAAACTTTCAAGTATGTGCTTTCGCAGCTTGCCGAAAGCACATGTCTCCTTGTCCTACATCCCTAATTTCCACAGTCCTATACAACAATCAGCCTCCATTGCTTAGCATTAGCGTTTAAGAACAAGATGGGCTTTGTCATGGATATAGGATTTGTAGAGCGTGCAGAAACACTAAACCCTTTTCTTGCCAAACCAATATTAAATATCCCGGTAGCTAGCTGGCTGATTGCTTTTGCAGCAACCATTATCAGTTATCTGGCGATGCAATTCGTCCTTGGCCATTTCCGCAGACGCCTGCAAAGGAAAAGCGGCGCCCCTCAGCCTGAAGATAAAAATACCTGGCATGCGCGCGACATGCTATTAGAAATCTTGGGCAGCACCAGTAAGCTGGCACTGGCAGTGACCGCACTGCTGATAGGTATCGCCCTGCTGGATCTGCCTGACCGCTGGGGCGACAAAATACACAATCTGTGGTTCCTGGCTTTCGGCCTGCAACTGGCACTATGGATCAACAAGGCAATTAACATCGCAGCCAAACGCTATTTCCTGTCCATTGCCCCGGATGGTGAGGCTGGCACGGGCGCCACCACCGTTTCGCAAACCCTGACGGTCTGGGGCTTGCAGGCGCTGCTGTGGATTATTTTCTTCCTGGCGATGCTGGCCAATGTCGGCGTCAATATCACCGCCTTCGTCGCCAGCCTGGGCATAGGTGGTATCGCCGTCGCACTCGCAGTACAGAATATTCTGGGCGACCTGTTTGCATCGCTATCGATTGCGGTGGACAAACCGTTTGAGGTAGGCGATGCGATCAATGTGGACGGCAAGTCCGGGACAGTGGAGCACGTGGGGCTGAAAACCACGCGCATACGCGCCGATAGCGGTGAGCAGATAGTGATCGCTAACTCTGCATTATTGAAAAACACCATCCTGAATTACAAGCGTATGCAAAACCGCCGCATACAGTTTGAGCTGGTGATCAGCTTTGACAATCCACCGGAGCTGGCGGAGAAAATCCCGCTGCTGATACGAAAGATCATTGAAGCCCAGCCCGAGGTACGTTATGACCGCGCGCATTTCAAGAGTTTCACCCCTCACTCGATGCACTTTGATATCGTGTATTTCATGATCAAACCCAATTACGCGCTGTACATGGATACACAGCAAAACATCAACCTGGCCTTGCTGAAAGAGCTGGGCAAGCTGGGCGTGTCTTTCACGCCGCCGACGCAAACCATGTATGTGCTCACTGACAAGAGCGAGATCAAGCAAGACCGGCAATCGGCCACTCCGCTACAGGTAAGCCAGGCCAATCGGGCAGTCGCAAAGTCAATCTGATACGGAGGAGTTGTGAGTACGTATTCATCGCAAGGCAGCTTGCGTTAGCAGGTGCTCACATCGATTTGCAGACTGGCAGACTCAAGGCTTGTAATACCGCTCCTTTGCCTGACTGCACGAAGGCGGTGATTGCGAGATTCCGATTTGCCGCATTGGCGGGCAGGTTGATTTCGCGACTGAAATTTTCACTTATGCCACGCATCAGATTGATAGGCGCGCCCCACTCCCGCGCCACATAGTCGTGCTGCAAAGTGACCCCGCGATTCTCGCCAGCCTTCACATTGCTAACCAGGGAATTTTCAGTCAAGGCAAAATACAGCTTACCGGGCTGAGCGCTTTTGCTGACGAGATTCAGGCGCAATTTATTGTCGGTGGATTTATCCAGGCTGATGCGTATGTCCGCCTGAGCCGGTGTCTCGTTGATGCGTTTTACTGCGGCAGGAATACCGCCGCGCCAGTTGCGCAGTTCGTGCCCGCCGATGAATATCTCAGGAGTATACACATTGCGGGAATCAGCCACTTCCGCCAGCCAGCGCTGCCTTTCGGTAAACAGCGGTTTGGCAAAGCTGTCTTTCCAGCCTATGTAATCCCAGTAATCCACATGCAGTGAAATCGGGATCAGCTGATCTGCATTAAGTCCGCTGGTTTTGTATAAGGAACTGACGAACTTGTCGGCAGGTGGGCAACTGTCGCAGCCTTCTGATGTGTACAACTCCAGCAAGGCAACTGTGTGCGCCGGACTCGTCTTGCTACAACTCTGTGCCATGCCGGCGATATGTGGTGCGGCAAGCAAGGCCGCTACTGCGGCAACGTAAATGCGGTTCATGGCGTCTCCCTGACTTATTCAATAGCAATTGAAACTTAGTCAGTGGAGGCGCCATATCCTTACACTATCCGCGCGCCAGCAGCATCAGTTGCATGGATTCCGGCAACAAGCTGCGCAGTCTGCTGCATATGCGGTGCTCATGCTTGCTCCACCACAGACCGACCGCAATCAGTGCAAACCCCAGCAAGGTCAGCAAGGCGACAAACATGAAACTGTCCTTGAATATCGTCCAGGACAACTGGCCCAGCATCATCGCTACGCCTATGCCGCCAAAGACGGCAAACATCCTGCGACTCAATATTGCTCCCAGTATTATCAGCAGCGCATTGATTGCCAGATAAGCGAATTTGCCGGCCAGATCGCCATTGCCCATCGTGCTCAAAGAGCCCCAGAAGGTCAGCAGACCGAACAGATACAGCCAGAACGCATAGTCCACTCCACTGCGCGAACGCACATCCACGACAAAGGCCAGTCCCAGCATCAGCAGACCGAAGATCATTGCGACTTGCTGGCGCACTGCCCAGCCATCAACGCTGAACATACTGCTGCCTGAATGCATAAACAGCGCCGGCACTATGTCCATGCCCATGTAGAACAGGGTCACGGCTATAGGCATGACCAGGAAGCTGTAGCGGAAACGCCATAGCATCAGGCAGCCCGCCAGCAGTGTCACCAGCTCCATCACGATCCAGCGCCAGTCGATGAGAGCATGGAAATCGCGATAATGCGACACCGTGCTGCTATCGGCCCAGAAGCCCATTACGTTTTGCAGCGAGAAGGTCGCCAGCGGCACCAGCGCTATCGTCAGCGTGGAAAATATGCCGGCCGGAACGCCCAGGCCGCGCGTATCCAGCCAGATCGCCAGCGTGATCGTGCACAGGATATAAACCAGGCTCATGTCCAGCAAGACAGGCATGCCCCACTTTTCCACAGCCAGCGTACTAAATAGCGTACATGCACCTATTGCCAGCATTCCGCCCAGGTAATACAGCACATTACCGCCGGTAAATCGGGCATTGGCCGCCTTATGCTGGGCGAGCCGCTCCTCCAGGTAATGCAGCAAGGGGTCAACCTGACCGTAATGCAGCAATCCCAAGTCCGCAGCATCCATCAATGCCTTGCGCTTACACATCTTGCTCATTTTTTCCTCCAGATCATCAAATTTCAGAGACCTTTAGGAGTTGCCCGGGCTTTGTTTTACTTCTTCGCCTCAACAATTTTCCTTAGCCTCGTACGCCAGAACTTTTATTCATTTTTCAATGAGCCTCCATTAAAGACGTTTTTTTGCGCCTTGCGGAACCTGGTTCAGAAGTATCGGAAGCCGATACCCCACGTCGAACGAGGCGCTATCAATTTTTAAAAACTGTTGGAAAAAAGCGAAAATCTGCTGGGCTGCAGCAGTTGGTGTGAACAGGAATATTTTCTTGAACATGGAATCGGTCCGGGTTTGGATATAGATGCCAACACAAGACAGGCAAGGCAGGCCCTTTGCGTAAGCTCCTAAAACAGCTTATTTACGCTGCCTAATCCAGTAGTTCCATTGCGCTGGCCCGGCCCCTGTTCTTGTATTGTAGGGCGCACTTTTCAGCCGTCGATGAAAATAAGACCATTACTTGCAAACAATTGCTACATTGCCTGTCTAGTAATGACGGTTAATGACGGTTTTTTGCCCACGCTACGGTAAAATGCTTGTCATCACATTATTTAATGAGCCGCATAGCATAATGAGCAACGATATTAAAAGTAATGCAACACCAGCAGCCCCAGCCGCCAACTTCCTGCGCAACCAGATTGATGCGGACTTGGCTGCAGGCACTTACGCCCGTCCGGACCTGCCAAATGTCATTACCCGCTTTCCGCCTGAGCCTAATGGCTATCTGCATATAGGCCACGCCAAGTCCATCTGCGTCAATTTTGGCCTGGCGCGCGACTATGCCGGCCTGTGCCATATGCGCTTCGACGACACCAATCCTGAGAAAGAAGAGCAGGAGTACGTCGATACCATCCTGGACAGCGTCAAATGGCTGGGCTTCAGTTGGGAAAAAGAAGTGGCTGGCAACAAGCAGACCCATCTGTACTATGCCAGCGACTATTTCGACAAACTGTATGAAATGGCCGAATACCTGATCACCGCCGGTCACGCCTATGTGGATAGCCAGAGCGCTGCCGATATGGCCGCCAATCGGGGCAACTTTGGCGAAGCCGGCAAGAATTCGCCTTTCCGTGACCGCAGCCCGGCAGAATCGCTGGATTTGTTCCGCCGTATGAAGGCTGGCGAATTCAAGGATGGCGAGCACATTGTACGCGCCAAGATAGACATGGCCTCGCCGAACATGAATATGCGCGATCCGGCAATCTACCGCATCCGCCATGCGCATCACCACCGTACCGGCGACAAATGGTGCATCTATCCGATGTATGACTACACGCATCCGCTGTCCGACGCGATGGAAAACATCACGCATTCGATTTGCACGCTGGAATTCCAGGATCACCGCCCGTTTTACGACTGGGTGATAGAGCGCTGCGCAGAAGGCGGTTTTTTCAAAAAACCTGTACCGCACCAGTATGAGTTTGCACGCCTGAACCTGACTTACATCATCACCAGCAAGCGCAAGCTGCGCCAACTGGTGGAAGAAGCCATCGTCGACGGCTGGGATGATCCCCGCATGCCTACCCTGGTTGGCATGCGCCGCCGCGGCTATACGCCGGAAGCGATACAACTGATGGCAGAACGCACCGGCGTCACCAAGTCCGACGGCTGGATAGACTACAGCGTGCTGGAAGGCTGCCTGCGCGAAGACCTGGATCCGAAAGCGCCGCGCGCTACTGCCGTACTGCGCCCGCTGAAGCTGATCATCGACAACTTCCCGGAAGGTGAACCCGTGGAATGTACATCGCCGGTACATCCGCATTTCCCTGAACGTGGCAACCGCGTCTTCCCTATCAGCAAAGAACTGTGGATAGAACAGGAAGACTTCATGGAAGTGCCGAGCAAGGGTTATTTCCGCCTGTTCCCCGGCAATAAAGTACGCCTGCGCTACGGCTATGTGGTGGAATGCACAGGCTGCGACAAAGACGCTGACGGTAACGTCATCGCCGTGCATTGCACCTACTTCGCCGATAGCAAAAGCGGCACGGAAGGCAGCGCCAACTACAAGGTCAAGGGCAATATCCACTGGGTCAGCGCGCCACATGCGCTGGAAGCAGAAGTTCGCCTGTTCGACCGCTTGTTCACAGATCCGCAACCGGATTCCGGCGGCAAGGATTTCAAACTGGCGCTGAACCCGGCTTCAAAAGAAGTCGTCACCGCCTACCTGGAACCGGGCCTGTCGGCAACAATGCCGGAAGACGTGTACCAGTTCGAACGCCACGGCTACTTCGTTGCAGACCGCGTTGATTCTGTAAAAGGAAAACCGGTATTCAACCGGGTTGTGACTTTGAAAGACTCCTGGGGAAAGTAATCGCCTGCAAGCATACTTGGGCGTAGCAAACAACCTGAGGGCTTTGAATGGAAGACGAGATCGCGATAAACATACATCGCGATCTCGTTTTTACAGTGAAATCCATCTTATAGAAATAGTCCAGCCAGCCCTGATAGGCCTGCAACTATGCTTGTTGCCTGTCGCCATACAGCATGGTCACATTGATGCGTCGATTCTCGTAACCGGGCTTGAACTTAAAACTATCCGTTTTATGGAACAAATCTGAATTGAACAAAACGACGCGATTCTGACGATGCGGGACTACAAACTCCTTGGCGCCGGAAGTGCGAAGAAATTCTGCAATCAAAGGCAGATTATTATTGTAGTCGTCAAAATTCCAGTCCAGCGGCGCCTCCTTGTCCCATATGACTAAGCCGCCACCATTCGGATCAAGATTCGCGTCATCCGGTGCCAGCCAAAAATTGACGTTGATAGCCGCATAGTCTGCATGAACGGAAATCCCCGTCAGCTCGCTATCGTATTTATATCCCCATAAGCCGCTGATACGATGCTCTCCGAAAATAGAGGGAAGCGCCAGTCTTTGCTCCTCGGCGATTTGCGCCAGCAAGGGACAGATAAAGCCGTCCTCGCAAGTACAGCCTACGTAGCCATCCCCGTAGCGCCCATCAAACCAGATAGTCGACTCCAGGCAAAAACGGCGTAAACTTGCCAGTGCCTCCGGTTTCAAGAAATTGTCGATATAAGTCATGCCGGGGGCATTCGCAAAATACGCAGACTCAATAGCAGCCCAATCCTGATCCTGGTTTAATGCGCCGCCTGCAAGCGCAGGCGCGCTATAAAAATTCGTCAAGCGATTGATATAAGGCGCAACAATCGGTTTAATGTCTGCCGGGAACTCTGCAACTGGCGAAGAGAATACATGTTCCATTCGCTCCCGTGCCACAGCCAAGGCAGCAACTGCTTCACTTGCACGTTTTACTTCAATCCCGCTGGCGACAAGAAACTCAAGTTGCTCAATGTCATGGTTCAACTTGGCCTTGGTGACCCTGGAATCCTCTTCATCCAAACCATCCATTGAGATATTGGGCGCGCGGCGTCCATACAGAGCTTGCTGAAACGGAACGACGGCAGTTTCAAAATGGCCCTGCAATTTGTTCAAATTGCCGATGTTATAACTAGCTTTCCAAAAATTGGCATCCGCCTTGAGCGCCCGTTGAAAATTTTCATATGCATCGTCAAGTCGCCCAAGCAACTGGAAAGCAACCCCGCTCCCGTTGTGCGCTCTCGCAAAATCAGGATCAATTTGAACCGCTTTTTCAAAAGCCAGTAATGCATCATCCAGCTTATTTTCGGCAAGAAACAATTGTCCTTTCAGACAATACAATTCAGCCGAATCCTGTTCAAGATCAATTGCCAATTGCAGCCAATTGCCAAATTCGGCGAAATTACGAGATTTCATTGAAAGATCGAACGCCAAGCTAAGCAGCTCCACATTATCCGGAGTCTGCCTTTGTATTTGGCGGCAGAAATTCAGTGCCGGCTCGAATTGGCCAGCATTGTAAAGTTGCCGGGCTTGGAAAATCGGATCAGGTGCAGCACTTGGCACAGGCTCTTTTTTCTCAGGTCGCGCAGCGCGTTTAAAAAGACTATTCAGTATCCGCATTCTCAAAGGTCCAATTGATATAAATATTTTAGAATTTAATGAGATATTTGCTTCACCAAGATATCAAGTCAAACTTAACATATGATTTTGACAAGCACTCTAATTTCTTGAAGGAATTTTATCAGGTGGCATAAAAACGGGAGGACTTATTCTGATGGGAATATGAACGCGTCCGGCGAACGTTTAAATGTAATAACTTGATTTTTATGTAAATCAATTACAAACTTTTGTTAAGTCTGTACTGTCTTACTTGCGAGAATGTTAGACTTGCATTGCTGCAAGCTTGCTTATAATTTGCAGCTTGACTAACAAACGCTGAAAAAACCAATACGCCCATGTTTTCTCTGCCCTTCAAAAAGAACAAGGATATCAATGCCGTCTACGAGGAAAAACGCTTCCTGATAGGCGAGGAAGAGGCGTTTTTTGGACGTTTGCGTAGGGCCTTGCCCAATTGCTATATTTTTCCCAAGATTGATCTGGTCTCGCTACTGGAACCGGGTAGTACAGATCCCAAGGTAAGGCTGGCAGAGCTGGCCCAGCTTGATGGCAAGAAAGTGGACTTTGGTGTATTCGATGCCAGCCTGGGCTTGTTGTGTGTGATCGAATTGTGCGTCAAGGACGAGACTGGCGCCTATGCGTCGAATAAGAAACTGTTTGAGACGGCAGGGATCAAGACCATACGCTGGGACAAGAATGCTTTGCCTACCTTTGAGCAGATATTAAGGATACTGGCGCCCTTCTCTACCATTGCGGCACCTAAACCAGACGTCGCTGCCAGCACCATCATGCGCACGCAGTTTGAGGAAAACCGGACAACAGATACCGTGCAGGCGATCTACCAGTCCTTGCCGACTCCAAGCAATATCGAGGCGCTGTCCATACTCGCGATTGAAAAATTGACGCCAGACCAGGCAATCAAGAAGGCATTTCCGCATGTATGGGAAAGGATTTGCCTGTTCTGCAACGAGCCACAACATTTGAAACGCTACCTGGCATCCCTGTCCTTGCAGGACCGGGGAGTAGAACGGGTGGGCTTTCCGCGTGAGGTATTACGGGAGATTTCTGCCATCCAGGCCGAGAACGAACGCTATATACAACGCGCCGTGCCAAGAACGACATGGCACAATTCCTTCATCAATCGCTGAGACCAAGACCCGGATTCGTTCAGCAAGCAAATCGCGCATCATTCACTGATTGCTTTTGCCGCTTCATTTTTTGCGGATTCGGCATCCAATAGACCCCTGATCCAGTTTTCCGCATCTTCCAGCCTCTCAAAAACCCGGCTAGGCACGCCTACCTTGGCGTAGCACGCCAGGATGGCCGGCAGCATGATAGAGATGCCCTCCACCTCGGGGCCGATCAGGAATGCCGCTCCTACCCTGCCGCGGCCTTCCAGGTTTGCCCTGTCCATTGCCTGCGTCAGCACGTCCACAACTTCGCGTCCAGCCAGCGCACTGCTGAAAATGTGTATGACTTCTCCGAGAGGGCCGGTGAGCTTGCCCTGCGCCACAAGCCGCCGCTGGATGCGCACCAGCGCGTGGATCAGCTCGATATTGAACGGACCATAGGCATCGCTATAGATGATACCATTCTCAATGCGCACATCGACTCTGCCATGCGGCCTGAAGGCGCCGATCAGGATATCGTCGGTACTACCGGTTAAAGCCTTTTCCATTCATTCCACCCGGGGGAAATTTGCCAATGGTGCTCCCTCATAGGTTATCACAAGCACAGGTTTCACGTAAGCAATCCTTAGGCTTGCCACACCCCATAGCCAGCCTCCCGTAAGCCTATCGCCAGTTCCACCTCCATCTCGGCCGCACCGCGATAGGGCATGGGATTATAAAATTCATACAGTTCAGGCAGCAGGCGCAGCCCAAATTCAAATACATACTTATTCGACTGTATGCCGGCCTTGTGCTTGTCAAAACGCACATCCGGGCTAAGACCGGTCATGCCCACGTACACGCAGGGTTTACCGGGAATGTAATCGGGATTCGCCTTTTTGAAGCGGGCTTCATACAGGACGTCCCGGGATAACTCGATGACGTAGACATTGTGGTGGTAGCGGCGTGCCATGCGGGCATTATGGAGTAATGCTGGAAAAAGAACCATCTCCCAGAGCAGCTAAAGCATAAGCACCACCCCAACCCGGTACTAAAACAAAAAGAGCCCGCATGCGGCGGGCTCTTTTAACGGCGAAAGTTCGTGATCAGCCGCGTATCTGATCGTTGTTTTTATCTTTGTGAATATGGCGCGATTGCTTGTTTTCATCGCGCTGGATTTTACGCTGCTCGCCGGCACTGACATGGCCATTTTTTCCGGCCTGAAATTCCTGGCCGTCCACTTTAGCTTGTCCGCGTTCCAGTTTGGCTACTTCATGATTGGTCAGCGAGCCGCCCTTAACGCCGTTTTCCACGCGCTGCTCCTGGTTCACGTTGCGCTGTACATCCGCCTGCATGCGACGGCTGGAAGCGGAGTTGGGATTGCCGGTCTGGGCATTGGTTTTATCCGCATGAATATCGCTGCTGACTTTGTTCTGCATATTCTGGATACGATTTTTTTCTGCCTGGCTCAACTTGCCGTCCTTCAGTGCACGGGCTTCGGTCTTGTCCACGGCTTTTTCTTCACGCTCCAGCTTGGCTGCTTCACGTGTAGAGAGCTGACCCGATTTCAAGCCGTTTTCTATCCTCTGCTGCTGGTTCACGTCACGCTGCACCTCAGTGCCAGCTGTTTGCGCAAAAGCGGCGGTTGCAAACAGGCTGCTCAGCAATACGGCGAGTAATTTTGTCGTTTTCATGTTGTATCCCTATTTTCGGTTAGAAGTTTTCTTTTTAAGTTCCCGAGCCGCGATTGTGGCGGCTCATGGGCATCTAACGCAAGGATTTCATCAGGCGATTACCGGCAAACTGTAATTTTAGTAACCAGTTGTTGCCGGGAATGTATAAGAAGACAGGAAGTCAGGCAATCGCCTGCAAGATAAGTCCAAGCTCACCCTTGGTTTCTTCCATCAGGATGCCGCTCTTTTCTTCATCTAGTTGCAGATTTTGCAGCGCAGGTGGAATCACATTCCAGTTAACCACGTCTATCGACTTGGCGACAAAATGCGCATCCAGAAAATCAGCCGTTGCAACGACATCGGTCAGTGTGGGCTTGGGGCCCAGCGGAATGTTGGGAGAGCGGCAGTCCATCACTGCAGCCTGGATGTCATCGGACAAATCCCAGTTTTCCAATATCGCTGAGCCTATGCTGCCGTGCCATTGGTCCACCAGATCCCACAGTGCCTTCTCAGAGGGAAACAGATCCTGGTAATGGCGAGCCCGGTTCAGTACGTAGAATTTGCCCACGTCATGCAGCAAACCCGCCAGCAAGGCCTTGTCCGGGTTCAGCTTGGTCAGATTCTTCGCCACTACATACGACATTGCGGCAACCCGCAGACTCCTGGTCCACAAGCCTTCCATGCGCTGCGAACTCTGGCCGGTAGATTTATGCTCGGTCAATTGCTTCATCCCTACCGAGATCGCAACATTGCGCACAGCGGCAAAGCCCAGCGCCATCGTCGCCATGCGCAGCTCAGAAATCCGTTTATTGGTGCGGTTATAAAGAATGGAATTACTCAAGCGCAACACTTGTGCAGACAAGACGGGCTCTGCGCTGATAATGCGTGCCACCGCATCATTGGAAATATCCGGATTGCTCAGGGCCTTGCGGATTTTCATTGTGGCATTCAAAGAGGTAGGAAAGATCAGCTCTTTCGCCGACAGTTCTGCTGTCAGACCCTCGATAAATTCAAATTCTCTGGCTTTTTCGTTTGCTGTCATGGCAGGTGTATCCGGTTAATTACATGCTTTTATGTAATTGTATCTGCATTGCCCGCTCTGACACGTATTTCACACTGATTCGCCAACCGGTTTTGGTGGTGGCTTTGCTGCCGGGCATATAACTACATTAGCATATTTTCAACAAATCTTGAGCGATATGCGCAAAGAGACCTGAGCACCGGTAGCTCCAGTCTGCAGCAAACCGAAAATCACGCGAACCGGCAGCCTGCACGCACGGGCAGGACAATGTCAGGAGATGGCCTTCAGTATCTGGGATAGCTCCAGCCGGGTTCCCTCACGTAGCTGATCCAGCCTTTCACGGTCCAGGTGCAGGTTCCTCAGCGCACAGGGCAAGACAGCCCAGTTGATCTCATCCAGGGTATTGGCAACGAAGTGGCGATCCAGAAAATCGGCGCTGGCGATCACGTCGGTCAGCGTAGGTCTGGCGCCAAGGGGGAGATTGGGCACGCGGTGATCCATCACCGCCGCCCGGATATCATCATCGATATCCCAGTTTTCCAGGATGGCCGCCCCTATGCTGGCATGCCATTGGTCCACCACTTCCCAGATGGTGTGCTCGGTGACGAACAGGTTCTGGTATTGGCGAGCCCGGTTGAGGATATAGAATTTGCCGATATCATGCAGCAGGCCGGCCAACATCGCTTTCTCCGGGCTGATCCTGGTCAGGTCCCTGGCCAGCACAAAAGATAGAGCAGCCACCCGCAAGCTGCGCGTCCACAGGCCTTCCATATGTTGCGACACTTGCCCCGCCGCCTGATGTTCGGCCAGTTGCTTCATGCCGACAAAAATGGCGACATGCCGGACTGCGGCATAGCCTAGCAGTAGTGTCGCAGCACGCAGTTCCGATATCCGCTTGCCGCTACGGTTGAACATCACAGAATTGCTCAACAATAGCACCTGCGCCGAAACGACGGGCTCGGAGCCGATAATCCGCGCCACATTATCATTGGAAATATCAGGATTGCACAAGGCCCTGCGGATTTTCATCGTGGCATTGAGCGAGGTCGGAAAGATCAGTTCTTTCGAAGACAGTTCCGCAGTCAACCCTTGGATAAACTCAAATTCGCTGGAGTGCTCTATCGTAGTCATAGGGAATGCGCACCTGATTGTAGGTAGATATCTAGTCCGGGCGTATTTCTTTCCCCAAGTATGTGGTGCTGAAGTCTGTGCTTGGCTTTTATTATTTATTTTTGGGGAAAGCTGATATTACATTATCACATTTCCCGGCGATCCCCAACGTGATACAACAATGCCTGTGGTTGAATGCACACTGCTTGCATGTATATATGACTGGCCATCGCGTCGCATTCCGCTGATCGCACAGTCTTGTGTATCGAATTGTTGGAAGCAGCACCGGCCGCAGCATGAATCTGGTGAAATCCATTTGTTGGAAATCTAAAAAAAATTTCCTCTCAGAAATGTAAAACATAAGATCAATACAAGGAGACCCGCATGAAAGAAAATCGTCGCAGCTTTCTCAAGTTAGGCGCCACCAGCGCAGCAGTAGGCATGCTTGGCCACGCCACGCAGGCCGCCGCACAAGAGCCGCAAATAGGAGCGATTACGCCACTGGCAGCCAAGCTGGGCCTGCGCCTGGCAACTTTTGCGCAGCGCAAAGACGACAAGCCGCGCGTCGGCGTGGTACTGGATGATGGCCGCATCATCGACATAGGCGCTGAAGCGCAAAGACAAAAACAGAAGCTGGTGTTCGATCCAGGCTCCATGCTGTCGCTGATAGCCAGTGGCGACCAGGGCGTGGCCCAGGCCCATTCATTGGCAGAGCGGGCCAGCCTGCTGAAGATGGCCAGCCCCACGGTCAACCAGGTTCGCCTGCTGTCCCCCATCCCTCGTCCGCACAGCAATATCTATGCAGTCGGCTGGAATTACCTGGACCATTTTGAAGAGGGCAAGGATGCCCGCGCCGACAAGACCGTCAGCACCTATCCGTCCAATCCTGTGTTCTTCAGCAAGGCTGTGAACACCATGAATGGTCCTTTCGACTCCATCCCCTACGATGCCAGCAATTCCACGATGATAGACTGGGAAGCAGAATTGGCCGTAATCATAGGCCAGGACGGGCGCAATATCAGTGAAGAGCAGGCAATGAAGCATGTGTTCGGCTTTGCTACCTACAACGACACCACCGCCAGGGATGTACAGCAAAAGCGCCATGGCGGCCAATGGTTCAAGGGCAAGAGCCTGGACGGCCATGGACCGATGGGACCGTGGATCGTGACCACGGCAGGGCTGAGCCTGGATGATGCTCGCATTATCTGCCGTGTGAACGGCGTCGAAAAACAAAATGCCAGCTACAAGCAGATGTACTTCAAGATCCCAAGGATCATTGCAGAACTGTCGCGCGGGCTGACACTGAGAGCCGGCGACATCATCGCTACCGGCACGCCATCCGGCGTGGGCTTTGCCCGCAAGCCGCAGGAGTTCATGAAGCCCGGCGACATCATGGAAACGGAAATCACCGGCATAGGCATACTGCGCAACACCATCAAGGCTGAAGCCTGATTAAAAGACGTGTGAAAAAAAAGCGGGCTCTTGCCCGCTTTTTTTAATTTGATTTGCTGCGCATCGAGCTGAGGAACAAGCCAAGCCCGCCCACCGCCAGCACCAGGATCACGATCAGGTCAAACAGGGACATGCTACGCAAGTCGAAATGGATGGAGCTGATGACGCCAAAAGTCAGCGCCGCCAGCGAACCCAGCGCCAGCACCCAGCCCAACAGGCTTTTGACGTTATAAAACACCATGCCTATGCCGATGATGAAAGGGATCATGATCATGCCACTGGTAATGCCATAGCTGCTGCCAAAGGCGTTCCAGCTATAGATACCCATGCCCATGCCAAAACTGGAGTGCACGGTAATCGCATTGAACAGCATATAGAAACCGCCGCACATCATGAACAGGCCAAGGAAAAACTGGCCGACACCGCCCTCTGTTCCGCCCGCACCCTTCATCGCGCTTTCTCCTTTCATGTTGCCTCCCTGTCGATTATGATGAAGCCATTGCTTCGATAGCAAGCATTGTAAATGACATTGCCGCCTTTTTAATCGGCAATATTCGTACAGAATAACCGCCTTTCAGTACAAGCCGCCACTGGCAAAAAAGGAAACCCTTCTATGACATTTGAGCTCTATTGTGTGGGCTGGACTCTCGTGCTGGCCATCGTCCAGATTTTGCTGGCTTCGCTGACCAGGACTGCCCAGTTCGGTCCCAAGTGGAATATGGGTGCTCGCGATGGAGAAACGCCGCCGTTGAATCCAGTATCGGCCCGCCTGCTGCGTGCCCAGGCTAATCTGTTTGAAACCATGCCGGTTTTTATCGCCGCAATCCTGGTAGCCGCAATCGCCGGGCGCACCGGTGAGCTAACGCATTGGGGCGCACTAATCTACCTGACAGCCAGGGTCGTCTATGTCCCGCTGTATGCGCTCGGAATACCTGTGGTGCGCACCCTGACATGGAGCATCTCCATGGCCGGTATTGTGATGTGCCTGCTGGCCATTTTGCGCTGACAAGATGGCAGATATATTTCCGGTACTGCATACGCCGCGCTTCCTGCTCAGACACATAAGCGGAGCCGATGTCGGACAAGTCTTTCGCGGACTGTCGCACCCTCAGGTAACCGCCTACTACGGCATCTCTTATACGAGCCAGGAAGCCACTCAGGCACAGATAGACTGGTACCAGGAACTGCTCGATCAGCAGACCGGCATCTGGTGGGGCATATGCCTGCAAGAGACGCCAGGCGAACTGCTCGGAGCCTGCGGTTTTTATGAGTGGAACAAGGACAACCGCAATACCGATATGGGCTACTGGCTATTGCCGGAACACTGGGGTTCAGGCGCCATGCAAGAATGCCTACACGCAATACTCCAGCATGCGTTCAGCCAAATGCATCTGCATCGGGTAGAAGCCGAGGTAGAGCCGGAAAACACGCCCAGCAGCCGCCTTCTGCTCAAACTGGGTTTTCAACTGGAAGGCACACGCCGTCAATGCGAATGGAAAAATGGGCACTTCGTGGATCTGGAGTACTACTCGCTGCTGGCAAGTGAACTCAAATAAATGAGCTCAAGTAAATGCTCTCAACTTTAACGGGCAGTTAGAGTGCCGGATTTTTCCATTTTTTTTCCAGCACGGCATAGGTGCCGTTGGCGCGTACAGTCTGCAAGCCCTTGTCCAGCAGATCTGCATATCTGGCGGCTTCCGGCCTGAGTTTGGAGAAGCTGACGAACAATTTATCTTCCGTCACTATGCCGACCTGGCGTATCTTGCCTTGCAGCTCACTGGCGTAGAAAGCATTAAGATAGTCGACCACGCGCGTATAGACCAGCGAATATTCCGACCTCCCCAATAACAGCTTGCGCAAGCTGGAAATATCCGTAGGCGCATCCTCCCTGAATATGCGATTATCTTTTTCCACTTCATCGCCATAGGTATAGCCATGCGTGAAGCCAACGCGATGGCCCTTCAGTTCGGCCACGGTAATCTTTTGCGCAGCCGCGTCGGCACGTGCGTAGATACCGATCACCGCCTTGAAAATAGGCTCTTTGTGGAACACGAACTCCTGCCCCAGTTTGGCGTCGTTCAGACTATCGAAACAGCCCATAGCCTGCCCTGTCTGCACCAGCATCAGGCAACGCGCATAGGGCGCGGCGACAAACTGGACTTTCACACCGACTGAAGCGTAAGCCGCGTCGATGACGTCTACGGCAAAACCTTGCAACTGGCCATTTTTCAAAGCGGAATACGGATACCAGTCATCCTCCCCTATCAGGGTGATGGTTTCAGCGCGCAAGCCGGGGCTTGTACTGAACAGCAAAACGCATATCAAGAAAACACGCAGCATGAGGGCGATGAAGCGAGAGGATTTTACGAAGAACTCAATATGTCAATTTATTAGAATTCAAATGAGTTCTAATGATTGAGGCCGGAGCGTGATGCCTTGTAATTATCAGGGGAGAAACAAAAGCAGATTGCAAAATAGTGTATCGGCGCAAAATGTTTCTCAAGAGAACTTTACCCTATATTAATGCAGCGCCAGGTGTTTGCGGACGGCATCTATCAGGAGGCTGGCAAATCTGTTGTGTATTTGCCGAAGAGACTCTGAACGGTATTTTCCAGGGAGATCCGTTTTGCATTCTGCGATGGAAACAAACACTTACAAACTGCAGGTCAACGATGCGTGGATTTCGGGAGTTATATCCTCACATGTTTTCATATAACTGGAGAAAACCATGCGCACAAAACCGCTCTTACTGATTGCAGCCATCATCGCTGCCTCTAGCCTGTCTGGCTGTGTCGTCTACCCTGCACGCGGCGGCTATTATGGCGGCGGTGGCGGCGTCTATGTAGAACCACCGCCTGTCGTCGTCTCGCCCGGATACTACGGAGGCTGGGGCTACCGGGATCACTGGCGCAGGTGGTAAGCGCTGCAATAACCGTCAAAGTAAAAGAGATGAGAATAGACGCGAACCTGCGTCTATTTTTTTGCTTGCTTGAAGGAAATGGAAATTTCTGCGAGCGGCTATGCTGACTTAGCCGGCACTTTGATGTTCAACAGAAGTTTCTACAGATAGCATCACTATCCGTGATGCGATGAAAGCAGAGGGAGTGGCCGCAAGCCAGCGGCCTGGAAACCGAAAAACAGATGCCTATCTGGATCTATTCTTCCTGTCAGTCTCTATCAAATCCCAGCCAAGCTGACGCCGGATTTCCTTGATATCAGGCGGCGGACAATGCTCCTGCTGCCGGTGCCTCAAGTACTCTCTGACCTGTTCCTTGGTCGGATGCTGATTTTGCTCCATTGCCTCACCTCACTGACTGTGTGTATGCTTGTAATGCAGTCTATAAGCAGTAAACGCGGTAGGGCTAGGTCTGTTGACCCACAGCAGGCATTTTTGAGCGTTAATCGCACAATTTTACAGTTTTGTTGTTTTTGCACATATGACAATTGAAAATATGGCCATTACCTCCGCCACAAAACACTCTTCCACATTGCAGGCCGACTGGTATTTCGACTTCAATTCCCCGTATGCGTATTTGCAGCTGGAACAGTTTGACTGCCTGCCGTCAAACCTGGAAATCCATCTACGTCCCATCGTATTCGGTGCCTTGCTTGGCCATTGGGAGCACAAGGGGCCGGCCGAGATACCGGAAAAGCGCAAACATACCTATCGCTATTCCCAGTTTCGGGCGGAACAGCTGGGCATCCCTTTTAGAATGCCACCTGCCCACCCGTTCAATCCCATGCCCATGCTAAGGCTGGCAATAGCGATGAATTCCGAAAAAGCATTGATCCAGAAAATCTTTCGCTACATATGGCAAGCGGGTAACAGCATGACCACGGCAGAAGACTGGCAAAACTTGTGCGCTCACCTGGACATAAAGAATGCCGATGAGTTGATCAGCCAGGAAGAAGTGAAACTGCAATTACGTGCCAACACCGACCGCGCAATTGCACAAGGCGTATTCGGCATTCCTACTTTTGTGGTGGACGGGCAATTATTCTGGGGAGAAGATGCAACTGCGATGCTTCTGCATCATCTTGCGCATCCAAACTGGCTGGAATCGCAAGAGGTGCAGCGCATCAGCAATTTGCCGGTGGGCATAGTAAGGAAAATCTAAGCGCAGCTTGCCGCCCTTGATACTCTTGCCGCTATTGCGTCTCAATAAAACCTGGCGGCGGCATTGACTCTAGTTCTTAACGCTGTACTTCCACGCCCTTCCAAAAAGCGACGTAATCGGCAATCTCTTTCGCTGCATCCTTGGGGGCATGATAAGTCCAGGCCGCATCTTGATTCAGCTTGCCATCGACCACAAGGTCATAATAATTGGCCACACCCTTCCATGCGCAGATCGTCTTTTTTTCGCTGGCTTGCAGATAGTCCTTGTTAACCGATCCAGGGGGAAAATAGATATTTCCTTCTATAAGCTTGATCTGGTCTTTCTTGGCATCGGCGATGACTACGCCGTTCCATATTGCTGTTGGCATCGTAACTCCTGAGATGATTGGTTCCAGACCCGTAGTTTAGGTCTTTTCTCGCTTCACTGCATGGCAGGAACAATTCCCGGCAATGCCGGATTCGGCGAATAAAAAGGGCCGGCAACAGTGCCGGCCCGGAAAATTTTCAAAGCATGCGAGAGCTCATTTGGCTCGCATGAATGTCTTGCGTCAGTCCCGGCTTTGCATCATCAGTTCGGTCAACAATACAGCTTGCACTTTATTGACCTTCATCTGGCTGTTGATCTCTTTCTTGAGTTCATCCTGCATAGCCTTGAAGCCATCCGGAGTACGCAAATCCAATGGATTGACTCGGGATACGACGATCTGAAAAATTTCCTGGATAACCTTCTTATTGGTTTCCAGCCACTCCTGGTCTTCGGCATCGACTTGTATCGTGACCTGCAGCCTTGCCACTTGGCCGTCGACATTAATGACTGCGGGCGGCAAAGCTGAGTATGTGAGCGCCGCCTCGTTGGTAGGCTCCCTCTGCACATAAGAATAGATGCCGCCAGCGAACAACAGCATCCCCACCAAGGCCAGGCTCGCTGCATACTGCGCAAAATTATCCTTGCGGCGCAAATTTGAGACCGCCGGTTTGCGCGCCTGGCTGCGGCCGAAAGCATCCTGGGTTTCTTCAGGCGGTGGAGATGTGACGAACTGTCTGCGGGGACGCTTGCGCGTAGTTTCAGCGGCATTGGCCTCTGCTGCGGCGGCCAATGAGGCCGTGGCTGAAGGCACAGAGCCTGCGCTATCGAAGGAGTCTGCCGCGCTCTGGGCAAAATCCTTGCCATCCAGGCCCACGCCTTCAAACTCTAATTGTGAACTAAGCGGAGCTGCAGTATTTTGCTTAGGCATATGAGTGACCGTCTCTAATGACTACAATGACAATAAAAAGCGAGTACAGCGTCAGAAACAGCGAAGCAATTCGCGTCAGACACTACAAGAATGGTGATTTTTACTACAGACAGCTTGCCGATTTCTATCGTCAGCTCTTGTATCCAGGAAATTCGGATGCTTTGCCTACAATTATGGCACCATAAAATGCCGCATGGCAACATTTTTCGGAAATATCCCGTTAAATTTACTAGGATGTACAAGAAGGCTAAGCATTTCGGCAAATCTGCCGTAGCTAGTCTTAGGGGTGCGCTGGCTACATGGCTGCTTGATATATGTTAAGCATCGTACATACCCTGCAAAAATTTACAGACAGGATGCATCATGGATACATCTCTCACTCCGCTGCTCCCCGTGCAGCACTCAGCTAATCTGTCTCCAGTGGAAAGTATTGCTGCGGGCAGCCTTTCTACTGTTCAAACTTTTGCTGTATCGACCGCCGATACGGTAACTGCAAACGATGACGTCGTGGAACTTTCCGGTGCCGCAAGACTACTGTCTGCCGCGTCGTCTGCCCAAAGTGCCGCGAGCGCCACCGGTAGCCAGAACAACTTTGGCGGAGTGCTGAATGCGGCATTGAATTTTGTCTCCGCCTTCAATAATCTGAACGACAGCCTTGGCGCCAACAGCCTCAGCCAGTTGAACTCGCCAACAGACATCGCCTCGACCGACATATTTGGCGGCATATTCAATAATTCGCCGGGATTGAACGGCACTGATCTGTTGTTGCAGGCCCTGATAGATACGCCGGTCAACACAAGCACCGGTCCGTCCGGGCAGGAGAGTAAACCCACCAGCCTGCTGACAGGCTTGAGCAATATCGGCATTACCGTGCAGACTTCACCGTTGACCGGAACTTTTGCACTGACTATCAATGCGCAGACGCTGGAAAGCGCCTTCAATAGCGACCCCTCAGGCACAAGCGGCATTCTGAACCAGGCAACCGCATCCTTCGCGCCAATTGCCGCGAACCTGCTTACTCAAAGCAATGATCTGTTTCTGACAGAGCAGAGTCTGGCGACGCCAACGCTGTTGCCTAATATATTTTCCGACCAGCTGGATCTGCCGCAAGCGACTAGCAACCCTGCCGCATCAAACATAGTGGCGGAAGCAAATAGCGAATTGCAAAGGACATTGGCCAATGAGGCGCTGGGCGACGCAATCAGTACGACGCAGGCTACAAATGCTGCAAACAATAGCATCGCAGATATTGCTCCGATAACGACGACAGCCACGGCTCCGGTTGCCGCGACATCTGACTCAGCAAACACCGCAGCGACAGCCAGTGCGCTAAGTCCGAACGCAAGCAGCCCCGCCACAACAAGCACGGCAAATACCGCAAATACCGCAACCGCAGTAGCCAACCCCGAAGCCGAACAGGAAAATACCGCAGCAAGCACTGGCGCCGCCACAACTGCAACTACCGATCAGATACAAGCGCAAAATCAGGCTAAGATCCAAACCCTGCAGGACATACAAGACCAGCAAAGAACCCAGGCAGCCCAAAATGCACTTGAGGTACAGAACACACAAGACACACTTCGCACCCAGGCGGACCAGGTCGCGCAAAGCAACCGGGCTAACCTGGATCTTCAAAATGCCCGTCTAATCCAGAACACACAGGATGCCCAGGCCAGCCAGAGTACGCTAGCCCAGCAAGAAACGCAGACGGCAGCGGCGATTAGTGAAGCGGACGAGCAAACGAATAACGTATCGTCTGCAGCAAACGCAGGCGCGACCAATGTTGTACCAGCCAATGCCGCACCCGTGAGCACTACCCCTGTCGAAGTTACTGCTGATACGGCTCTCCGCACCGACCTCGACTTGAATCCGGCCAATGCATCCACGCTTGCCGCGACAAATACCGCGACGGCGGCAACTGATGCAACGAGCACGGCAACAGCAACTGTAACACCGGCGATCACCGATATCGTTCCTACGATTGATCCCGCATTCGCCGCAGCCATCGCGGCATACAACCTGAGAACCCCTGCCAATATGATTATGGATACCAGGGGAGCCAGGGATCTTGGCAATATCGTCGTCGATGCAGTCAACAGCGTGGAATCGGCTTCCGCGATCCCACCTGTAACGCTGGACGTGCATGATCAAGTCGCCGCTGCGCAGAGAAATGAGCTACTTAGAAATGCTGTGCCTCGCCCTCCGTCCAGGAGTTGATGCACGCCATTGAACGAGCTATCCGGCTATCTGGCAAGCCTCATTGCTGGGCATATTTTCCCAGCATGCGTGAAAAAGTGCCGTCGGCAACCAGGCTGGCATAGGCCGCCTGCAGGCGCTTGATGACTTCTGGTGGCGTTTTTTTGCTGGCCGCCACAAACATGTCGGCCGTCAGATTGATCGGCAGCGCCGCCTCGAACAGGCCGCAATTAAGACCCGTCGCGTTGCACGCTCCCTCGAATGCAAACGGTGACAAAGGCGTCAGGTCGATGCGGCCGATCTGCAGCAAGCGTAGCGCCTCTTTGTTGTCGCTGACATCAATCAAGCCACTCCCGGTATCCGCCTGAAAACCGTTATCCGACAAAAAATTGGCACGCACATCCTTGCGCACTGCACCTATGCGATAGGCGCGGGCATCCTCCAGCTTCTTTAGCTGTATGTCCTCGCGGCTCCTTTTTTTATAAAAGTAAGTCTTATAGACAGCGAGTCGGCCTATCCAGTAAAAGGAATTTTCACGTTCAGCGGTTCGCGCTACCGGATATATCAGCAATGCAGACTGGCTATCCGTCAGTTGCAGCGCGGCCTTCCAGTTCATCAATCGTATGTCCGGCACCAAGCCTGCCCTGGCTGCGAGCAAGCGTATGAATTCAGTGGAAGTGCCGGTGACTTGCCCATCCTTCAACACGCTATGCGGCGGGGCATCTTCGGCCAGTACGATAATATGATTGTCTTCAGCAGCATCAACCTTGCCATAAATCAACAAAGCAAACGCCGCAGTAAGCATCAATGTCTTGATATCCGGCACGCTACCCTCCGCATCTGTATCAACAACATTTAGAACTCACCCCTATTGAGAAAATGAGTTCTATTTATAGTTTTATTGCTGATTGATTGTACAGATACGTGCGAACTTTGCCTATCGAGGAAATTGATCTGCTACAAACGATGGTGTCCTCAAACTCTGCGAGACGTAACAGGGAATCAAGCTTGTTCGACGATGCGGCTGTGCTCACGCATCAGCATCAGCTCTTCCGCCGCCGTAGGATGCACTGCGATGGTACGGTCAAAGTCGGCCTTGGTCGCTCCCATGCCGTAAGCAACCGCCAGCGACTGTATGATCTCAGGCGCATCCTCGCCCAGCATATGGATGCCGGCAATCTTGTCGCTGCCGTCCCAGACCACCAGCTTCATATAAGTCCTGTTGCTGAGTCCGGCAAACGCCGTCTTCATGGGACGGAAATCCGCTTCGTAAATACGCAGCCTGCCCTGCTTTGCAGCCTCTTGCTCCGTCAGGCCTACAGTTCCCAGCGGCGGGTTGGTGAACATCGCCGTTGCCGCCGATGCATGGTCCACCGTACGCTGCATGCCATGGTACAGGTTGTCGGCCACTGCGCGGCCTTCGGCAATGGCAACCGGCGTCAGGTTCTTGCGATTGGTCACATCGCCAATCGCGAAGATGCCTTTTACCGAAGTTTCGCTAAACTCATTGACGGTAATCGCACCGTTATCCTGCAGGTAAATGCCGATATCTTCCAGCCCCATGCCGCCGGTGTTCGCTGTGCGCCCCGATGCATTCAGCACCGCATCAAAATGATGTGTGGCATCTTCGGTCACAATGCTGGCTTTGCCTGAGGTCACGTCAACACTTTGTATACGACTGCCGGACTCGACGTGGATGCCCTGCAACTTCAGATTGATCTTGAGACGTTCGCGCAGTGAGTGATCGAAGCCGCGCATGGGCAATTCATCCCTGAAAAACAAGGATACTTCACTGCCCAAGCCCGCCATGATGCTGGCAAATTCCAGCCCTATATAGCCAGCGCCGATCACACCCAGGCGCTTGGGTAATACGCGCAGGTTCAACAGGTCGGTCGAGGTCATCGCCTTCTCCAGGCCGGGAAAGGCACTGCAGCTGGGCCTGCCGCCAGTGGCGAGCAGGATATGCTTTGCCTGCAGCACCCGCTCACCAACCTGCACGCTGGTAGTAGACAGCAAACTGGCCTGCCCGGCAAGTACGCTGACCTTGGCAGTGGACAGCATGCCGTGATAAATGCCTTCCAGGCGATCAATCTCAGCAGACTTGTGTTCCTGCCATGCAGCCATATCGAATGCTGCACCTTGCAAGGACCAGCCATAGGCAGCTGCATCGCGCAACTCGTTACTGAAGCGGCTCGCATACATCATCAATTTTTTCGGCACGCAACCGCGTATCACGCAAGTGCCGCCGAGACGGTCTCGCTCTATCAGGGCCACGCTGGCGCCATGCGCCGCTGCACGGCGCGCCGCAGCAACACCACCCGAACCGCCACCAATTACAACCAGGTCAAAAATATCCGGCATACATCCTCTATTGATTTCCACCTACAGCGAAGTAGTCAGTTGCACCAGCCACATCGGCGATGCATCCACCAGTACTGCCTCGACGCGCTTGTCCAAACCGCTCAGCACCAGTACTGCGATCACGAGCATAACACCGCCCAGTGCTTGCTTGCCCAGCGTACCCGCGTTGAACAACTTTTGCTTCAGCTTCAGCATATGCTGGCGCGACAGGCTACCCAGCAATATCAAGGGAATGCCTGCGCCTATACCGAAAACCATCATCAGCAAGGCTACCTGCAACAACTCCTGCCCCTGGCTGGCCAGCGTAATCGCTGCACCCAGCGTAGGCCCGACACAGGGACTCCAAACTACGCCCAAAGCCAGGCCCAGCAACAACTGCCCGCCCAGGCCATCCAGCGTGATCTTTTGCAGCAGGCTGTTCCCGGCACCACTGACGCCGGATGCCATCGCCGCAAATTTTTCTTGCAAACGGGAAGACAACAGAACGAGTGCAAATAGAATCAGCATCACCGCAGCGATATTCCTGAACAGGCTCTCATCCAGCCCCAGCGATGCGCCTATGCCCGCAATGAATACGCCCTCTATCGTGAATGCGGTCGTCAATCCCAGCGCCAGCGCATAGGGTCCCAGCCGGTGCACAGAAACCGCGGTTCCCAGCAATATGGGTATCAGCGGCAGCACACAGGGCGACAAGGTGGACAGCACACCGGCACCCAACGCAAAGCCGTAAGACGCCAAACCAAAAGCCATGTCAAAGCGCCTTCTTCAGCAACGCCGCTAGAGAATCCTTGTTGGTATCGCCGGTGGAACGTGCAACTTCCTTGCCATCCTTGAAGATGATCAGCGTACTTTGCTTGCTGACATGAAAACTACGCAGCACATCTTTTTGCGTATCAAAGTCCACGCTCAATGCCGTAATAGCTTTCAATGATGGCGTTTGCAGCAAATCCAGCAATAGTGGATCTTGTGCGCGGCAAGTCGGGCACCAGTCGGCGTGCACCATTACCAGGGTCGGTTTACCGGCCTTTTGCAGACTGTCGAATTCAACCTGCGTATAAGTCTGGCCGGCGATGGACATTGCAAACACACTGCCGGACAGTGCAACAGCGACAAACAGGAACAATTTGCGGAATAGAGAAAACATGTCATACCTTTCAAGGATCATTCGGACTAGCATGTAGTCGGGCGTTTTTGACTTTCCTTACACCGCCCCATGCTTTCCAGCGCCGCCGCATAGTGTACGCCTTCGGCGGCATCCATGCTTTGCGCCCTACGCCAGGCCGGTGTATGCATTCTGGGCTACACTATTCATTCTTACCTTTCTATATGCATTGTCAACTTGTGAACGAAACCCTGGACCTGTTCGCTGCTTCCGGCAGCCTGGAGTCCATCCCCTTGCCGGATGCAGAGATCGGCTTTGCGCGCGGCTTTTACACCGGCGAGCAGGCGGCGCAGTACATGGAGCAGTTGTTGAACGAGACCGCGTGGCGCAAGGAAAAAATCCAGGTCTGGGGCAAGGAACATTGGCAGCCACGGCTCACCGCCTGGTATGGCGATGCCGGCAGTAATTACTCCTACTCGGGCTTGACCTTGGAGCGCCATCCGTGGACCCCGGCTTTGCTGGAGATAAAGCATGATGTGGAAGCAATCAGCGGCCACCACTTCAATAGCGTATTGCTGAACCTGTACCGGGATGAGAACGACAGCGTAGGCTGGCATGCCGACAATGAAGCAGAGCTGGGCCGCAATCCTGTGATCGCTTCCGTCAGCCTCGGCCAGACGCGCACCTTCAAGCTGAGGCACAGGAACAAGCCCGAATTAAAGACTACCTCGATACAGTTGAACAGCGGCAGCCTGCTGCTGATGGCAGGCAGCACGCAGAGATTCTGGCAGCATGCGGTAGACAAGGAGAGACAGCCTATGGAGCCCAGGATCAACCTGACTTTCAGGCATATCGCGGGCTGGTAAACGTATGGATAGCGTATGGATAGGTATATCGGGGTCCTATGAATAAATCCAGTTTGAAGTTGGTCCTTGCCGCACGGCTGGCCACAGTGATGCCGCTAATTCTGTCTGTCATGCCGGCTAGCGCGCAAGCGGCAACAATACAGATGGAAATTCTGAACAAGAACCTGGACCATCCATGGGCGATTGCCTTCATCGGCAAAGGCCAGATGCTGGTCACAGAACGTCCGGGCCGCCTGCGGCTGATACAGCCAAATGGGTCCATGGGTGCGCCTGTTGCCGGCCTGCCCAAGGTGGATGCAAAAGGGCAAGGCGGCTTGCTCGACCTCATCACGGACAGCCACTTTGTCGAGAATAAAACCCTCTACTTCTGCTATGCAGAGCCGGCCGCCAACGGCGACGGCAATTCCACCGCACTGGCTTCGGCACGCCTGTCGGACGATGGCAAGAAGCTGGAGCAAGTGAAAGTATTATTCAGCCAAAAGCCCAAGGTCGCCAGCAATCTGCACTTCGGCTGCCGTCTCGTCGAAAGCAGTGACGGCACGCTGTTCATGACTTTGGGAGAGCGTTTTATCCGCAAGGAGGACGCGCAAAAACTGGACAATCATCTGGGCAAAGTCATCCGCATCAACAAGGACGGTGCCATACCCGCAGACAATCCCTTTGTCCATACCAAGGGCGCCTTGCCTGAAATCTGGAGTTATGGGCACCGCAACATGCAGGGTGCCGTACTGGGTCCGGATGGCCGCCTATGGACACATGAGCACGGTCCGCAAGGCGGGGATGAAGTCAACAAGCCGGAGGCCGGGAAAAATTATGGCTGGCCGGTGATTACCTTTGGCGAAAACTATGGCGGCGGCAAGATAGGCGACGGCATCACCGCCAAGGCAGGCACGGAGCAACCGCTGCACCAATGGACGCCCTCTATTGCCCCATCAGGGCTGGCCTTCCTGCGCAGCGACCGCTATGGCAAGGCCTGGCAAGGCAGCATGTTTGTCGGCTCGCTCAAGTTCCGCTACCTGGACCGGCTGGAATGGCGTGACGGCAAGGTGGTGCGTGAAGAAAAACTGCTGGAAGACCTGCAGCAGCGCGTGCGCGATGTACGAGAGGGGCCAGATGGCCTGCTTTACCTGCTCACAGACGAAAATCCCGGCTACCTGATTCGGCTGCGGCCAGAATAAATGCTGGCGGTGGGCCCTGCCCGCGCCTCCGGCAATTAACTTTTCACTAAAACCCTGCTATCTGCTTGCGCCATATCCCTGGATACGGGCCTGAAAATTGCTTTTCACGCATCAAATATCGTGAATTTTCACCTGATTATGTGGAAATTCGCACATTCCATAATTTCGTTACAAACTAAGCTCCCCTTAACAGCCGTCGATTCGATATCATGGCGTCTTTTCAAGATTCACCTTTATTTACAAAGAGTTACGATGTCCCAGCAGAACCGAAGCGCCAGTATCGACAATATCAAAGGCGTCCTGATATTTTTTGTCGTATTCGGCCATTTCATCGAGATGCACATAACGAACGACCATTTCCTGCGCTCGATCTGGATCTTTATCTATTCCTTTCACATGCCGATGTTTGCACTGGTCTCCGGCATGTTTTCCAAAAGCACGATGCAGGAACGCGATACCAGCCAATTGGTAAAAAATATCGTAGTGCCGCTGATTGCTTTTGAAGTGCTGTATGAAGCGGTTGAATTTTTCCTGAAAGGCAAGCTGAGCATCTACAGCGGCCTGATCGCTCCATACTGGATGCTCTGGTATCTGCTGAGCCTGCTGAGCTGGCGCCTGCTGTTGCCGCTTTTTGCCCGCCTGCAGTTCCCGGTCATTGCCGCCATCGTGCTGGCCATGGTTGCCACCTACTCGGAACATATCGGCTACACGCTGAGCCTGTCGCGCACGCTGAATTACTTCCCCTACTTCCTGCTCGGCTGGAGCATGCATGCGAATGCATTTAGCAGAATACCCAAGAAAATGGCGTGGCTGAGCGGGCTGGTGGTCGCATTTGCACTGGCCGCCTCTTTCCTGATGAAAGCCAACTTCGACTACCGCTGGCTGTACGGCAGCTATTCGCTGCATCGGCTGGGCATGGCAAACCTGACCGGCAGCGTGTATCAGGCCATGCTCTACCTGGTATCGGGTGCAGTAGGCCTGGCCTTCCTGCATCTGCTGGTGCAAAGGGATCTGGGCTTATCCAATGTCGGCAAGCGTTCCATGTACGTATTTTTATGGCATGGACTGGCTCTGCTGATACTGGAACATACCGGCCTGGCCGCCGACATTTTTGCACTGGACGATTTGCCGACAGCAGTCGTCAGCGTTGGCGTCAGCGCATTGATCGTCTGGGTATGCTCGCGCCAGGCTTGCGAAGACCTGACGCAGAAGCTGATCTTGCGCCCGTTCTCGTGGCTGCTGAGCAAGCCATTCGCCGAAGATGCAGGCAAAAAATCTCCGGCGCTGGACAACAAGCCGGCTGTCAGCAAAGCGGCGACTGCCGAATAAGACAAGCAACACCCCAGGCTGGAGCTCCAGACGCCGGCCTGACTCCCCCTTCCTTGCAGTCTCCTGCCCTGCCTTTGACTCCCCCTTGACCGGACAAGTCCGCAAGATTTGTCAAATCCTTCCATGCTATTGTTTCATCAACAAGCAAACGGACAGGATTTATGGAAAACCACAGCCAGCTCGGCAGCTATGAAAATCGTTTCAAGCGCGTCACCAGCTATATCTACGAACATCTGGCCGAGGATCTGGACCTGATCAAGCTGGCCGATATCGCCTGCATGTCCGCCTATCATTGGCACCGCATCTACCATGCGATGCATGGGGAAACCCTGGCAGCGACCGTCAAGCGCCTGCGCCTGCACCGGGCAGCCGGTTTCCTGGTACATAGCGACCTGCCGGTGGACCAGGTTGCCGTCAAATCCGGCTACGCCAATCTGCAGTCATTCACCCGCATTTTTCATTCCGTGTATGGCATGCCGCCCGCGCGCTACCGCAAGGAGGGTAGCCATACCGTCTTTCAACAACAGCAAGCAAACAGGAGCTCGCATATGTATCCGGTAGAAATAAAAACCGTCCCTGCCATACAGGCCGTCACTGTCGACCACACAGGTTCCTATATGGACATAGGAAAAGCCTTCGAGACCATGTATGGCTGCCTGGCATCTCGCCAGTTGTTCAGGCCCGGCATGCGCTCGATAGGCATCTACCTGGACGACCCTTTTTCGGTGGAGGAAGCGGCATTGCGCTCCAAGGCCGGCGTCGTCTTTGAAGGCCCCATTCCGGCAGAGGCATTGCTGGCGCCGCTGGCCGCCAGCGACGTCGCCGGCGGTACCTATGCCGTGCTGCGCTACAAGGGGCCGTATGCAGACATGCGAGTCGCCTATCAATGGCTATACGGCGAATGGCTGGCACAATCCGGCAAGGAGGCCGCCGATGCACCCGCATTTGAAGAATATCTGAACAACCCGCGCGACACGGCGCCGACTGAACTGCTCACCGACATCTACCTGCCGCTGCGCTAAATTAATACGGGTGCTGCCGCATGATCTTGGCCAGTGTTGCTACTCCGTTGCGGATTTCATCGGCAGGTATCGATGAAAATCCCAGCAGCAAACCCGGCCTGTGGCCAGCCGCCTGCCCTGTTTGCAGGGCATGGAAGTCATAGTGGCTGAGCGGCCTCAGCTCCGTCCCTAGCTGCAGTCCTGCATGGGCGATGCGCTGCTCGTCTTCCGCGCTGCTGTTCTTGCGCAAAAAATGTACTGCAAGGTCAAGGCCTGCATCGCTGGGACCGCACTCCAGTTGATCCGCCATGTGTTGCTGCAATTCCTGCAGCAACACATGGCGGCGCTCCGCATAGACATCCCGCGTGCGTTTGATATGCCGGTTGAAATGTCCCTCGGAGATGAAATCGGCCAACACCATCTGCGGTCCTATCGCCGTATGCTTGTCCGTCACCGCCTTGGCCTGGATGATGGGCTCAGCCAGTGCGGCAGGCACGACCATATAGCCCAAGCGCAAGCCGGGAAACAAGACCTTGGATAAGGTGCCGACGTAGATCACGCAGCCGGCCTTGTCCAGGCTTTGCAGCGAAGCCAGCGTAGGTCCCTTGTAGCGGTACTCGCTATCGTAGTCGTCTTCGATAATCCAGGCCTTATTCGTCCCGGCCCAGGCCAGCAATTCCAGCCGGCGCTGCAGGCTCATCGTGACGCCCAGCGGCAACTGGTGCGATGGTGTCGTATAGACCAGTTTTGCATCCGGATAAAGCCGGGCCCCAGTCTGCACCGACAAGCCCTGCGCATCCACCGGGACCGGACACAGGCGCGCCTGCGCGGCCTGCAGCGGCGCACTGGCGCCGCGGTAGCCGGGAGACTCCATCCATGCCGCATCGCCGGGGTCCAGCAGCAGGCTGGATAACAGGAACAAAGCCTGCTGCGAGCCGGATGTGATGATGATCTGGTCAGGGCTGCAATTGACGCCGCGCGCCGCCTTCAGATAAACCGCCAGCATTTCTCGCAAAGGCCGAAAACCTGCCGGGTCTCCATACCCCAGCTGCGTGCTCGGCCGCCGCCACAATCGCGCCTCCAGACGGCCCCATACATCGAAAGGAAAGGCATCCAGCCCCGGCATGCCCACCCGGAACGCACGCGGCCCTCCCTGATGAAAATGCATCTGGCCGTTGACGTGCGCGTAACGCTGCCCACGCTGCGACAAAGGGCGCAATGCGCTGGCAGTATCCACCAGCTTCTCGGGCAACTTACTGTCAGCTCTCCCCCTATCACTCAATGGCGGCAACTGGTCGCTGACAAAAGTCCCGCGCCCTACCGTACCCTGCAAATAACCTTCCGCCAATAGCTGCGCATACGCATTCAGCACGGTCTGGCGCGAGATATCCAGCAGATTGCAAAAATCGCGCGTCGGCGGCAATTGCATGCCGGGCTCCACGCTGCCGTTCAGGATAGCCTGCTTGATAGCGGCATATAGCTGCCGAAACATAGGCAAACTGGAGTTCCTGTCTAGTTGCAACATGGCAAGCAATTGTGTCTGGTGCATGGCACGGCCTTTAAATTTGGATTGGCATTCTAAAAATATCATTTATTGGCACTTTTAGAAAGCCAATTAAGTCCTTACGATAGATGCTTCCTTCACTCATACGCCCGCCACCTTAACGCCATGCCACAACTCCGCTACGAAACAATACAAAACATCACCCCCCCGCAACTGGCGGGTGTCTTCACGCGCTCCGGCATCACGCGGCCGGTGGACGATCTCGCCCGTATGGCAAAAATGCTTGAACATGCAAATATCCTGGTGACCGCATGGGATGGGGAATTGCTAGTGGGCGTCGCCCGCGCATTGTCGGACTTCAGCTTTTGCTGCTACCTGTCTGATCTGGCGGTGGACCTCGC
The DNA here is from genome assembly GCF_014636315.1 of Parundibacterium terreum. Classification (GTDB taxonomy): domain Bacteria; phylum Pseudomonadota; class Gammaproteobacteria; order Burkholderiales; family Burkholderiaceae_D; genus Undibacterium; species Undibacterium terreum. Next base: position 1,871,786 of record NZ_BMED01000001.1, read on the forward strand.
CTACCAGAAAAGCGGCATAGGCAAGGAGCTGATAGACCGGGTGCAAAAGCTGGCCGGCGATAACTCCATGTTATTGCTGCTGGCAGCGCCAAGTGCAATGCCCTATTATCCCAAGGTGGGATTTGAGGCCGTCGCCAATGGCTGGATCATCAAGCGCGAGGCTTAAGGAAGGAAAAGGAGAGCAGCATGCATCAATACACTGCAAACATAGAATGGCAGCGCGGCAGAGACGTATTTACCGACAACCGCTACAGCCGCGGCCACCAATGGAAATTTGACGGCGGCGCAGTTGTACCGGGCTCCTCATCGCCGCTGTCGGTGCCCTTGCCGATGTCGATAGAAGCAAACGTCGATCCCGAGGAAGCCCTGGTCGCCGCGGCCTCCAGTTGCCACATGCTGGTATTTTTATGGCTGGCCTGCAAGCAGGGCTACACGGTAGAAAGCTATAGCGACCAGGCGATAGGCATCATGGATAAAAACAGCAAGGGAAAACTGGCGATTACCCTGATCACCTTGCGTCCGCACATCGTATTTTCCGGCGCACAACAGCCCAGCCCGGAACAACTGGACGAGCTCCATCATGAGGCCCATGACGGCTGCTATATCGCCAATACGCTGGCCTGCGATATAGTCGTAAATGCTGCTCTACCTGCAGCTCTACCTGCCGCCCTTCCCACTTAGCTCCAGCCCATCAAACCAGACCAGGAACATCATGTACATCCCCACCCACTTTGCAGAAGAACGGCTGGAACTCCTGCACCAGCTGATCCACGCGCACCCGCTGGGCACGCTGGTTACACTGGATACGGACGGCCTGAATGCCAACCATATTCCATTTGAAATCGCTGCGCCGACAGAGCAGGCGCCTTACGGCATCCTGCGCGCCCATATCGCCCGCAATAACCCTTTATGGAAAACCGCGAGTAAAGAAGTCGAAGCGCTGGTGGTGTTCCAGGCTGCGCAGCACTATATTTCGCCTGGCTGGTATGAAGAGAAACAAACCAGCGGCAAAGTCGTGCCCACCTATAACTATGCAGTGGTCCATGCACACGGTCCTTTGCATGTTATCGATGATGCAGCATGGCTACATGCGCTGCTGCAAAGACTGACCAACCGGCATGAATCCATCCAGGCATCACCATGGAAAGTCGATGATGCGCCGGCAGACTATATAGAAAAAATGCTGGGAGCCATCATAGGCATAGAAATACCGCTGAGCAAACTGGCGGGAAAATGGAAAGTCAGCCAGAACCGTCCCTCTGCGGATAGGCAAAAGGTGATACAGAGCCTGGAAGACCTCAACCAGAGGCATCCTAGCAGCGATGCAACGGGAATGGCAAAACTCGTCGCCGGCAATAGCTCAGATCAGTGAATTATTGATGAATGCGCTCTAGGCGTCCGTTCGCTGCGGCCACCACTTGTATAAGGCCGCCGCCGTGATCGCGGCAGCGGCAATGTCTACCAGCCAGTCATGCACGGTAGCAGAACGATACGGGAAAAAGCTCTGCACATATTCGTCCAGCGCCCCCATGAATATCACGGTCAACACGGCCAGCGCCGCATTGCGCAGGCGCGCATACTTCAGCCCTGTAAACAACAGCAGTGTAATCACGCCATAGGTCAGCGAGTGCAATACGCCGCCAGATGCCAGTTCCCCTAATTTCAATCGTGCTCCCGGCACCGATCCCAGTATCAGCACCAGCAGATACAAGATAATCGCAAGGCGCAGCCGCCATGGACGGTAGCGGCTGCCTAGCAGTAGAGAGGTCAAGAAGATAGGCATAGTAAGTACAGCAGGATGGATACAAAGTCAGCCATCACAGCTTTTGAATCAGAAAAATCATAAGCTTATGAGTTCTGCTATCATCTGGCCACATTTGATCCTGAATGTTTAATTCACCGGAGAGTATTTTGAGCATTTCCATGTATACCGCATCAGTTCCCGTCTTCAAACAAATGCTGAACAGCCTGAGTGCTTTGCTCAGCAAGGCAGAAGCACAAGCGACTGAAAAGAAAATCGACGCCAGCGCCTATCTGCAAGACCGCCTGTACCCAGACATGTTTCCTCTGCTGCGCCAGGTACAGATCGCCTGCGATTTCGCCAAAGGCACTTCTGCCCGCCTGGCCGGTGTAGAGGTACCGAGCTATGAAGACAGCGAGCAGAGCTTCGGCGACCTGCAAGCCCGTATCGCCAAGACACTGACTTTCATCAATGGTCTGACAGAAGAACAGATCGCGGGCAGCGAAGGCCGCGAGATCGTTACGCAAGCCGGCACACCGAAAGAAAAGCGCTTCACTGGACAGTCTTACCTGTTGAACTATTCGCTGCCGCACTTTTTCTTCCATACCACGACCGCCTACGCGATCCTGCGCCACAACGGCGTTGAAGTAGGCAAGCGCGATTATATCGGCACCTATTGATACATTTGATACCTTTGTTGATAGTTACATCGCCAGTTCAGGCAACACTGGACTGAAAAGCAAAAAGCCCCGTCTTCTTTGAAACGGGGCTTTTTTTATGCGGCCAAGGCAAAACAACACGCCGCGTCACTCGTCAAACAACAAGGGTTTAAGGGCCAGGTGGCAGGCTGCGATCAGGCTCTTTTTATCCAGATCAGGATGTTTCAGCGAACGCAAGGAAACTCCTTCAAACAAAGCGATAATGGCCTCTACCCGGCCGTCCAGCTCCGCATCGCTGGTTTGTATGCCTCGCTGCAATCGAGCTTTCACCAGATTTTCGCGCAGGTGCTGGCGCGACCTGCGGTCTGCATCCTGTAGCAAGGCCGCGATCTTGGGATTACGCGCAGCCTCAGCACTGATCTCCAGCGGAATGCTCCAGATCTTGGGATCCAGGTTTTCGGTAACCCCGGATTCCACATTGTCCAGCATGGCTTGCACCACGTCTTCCTGCTGGCCCATCCTCAACAATTTTTCCGCAATCCTCTCGACGTCCCGCTCCACAAAGGCGGCAATGATGGAATCCTTGCCATCGAAATAATTATAGATATGCCCGGGGCTCATGCCGGCAGCCTTGGAAATCTCCGCCATGCTGGCCCCGTGAAAACCGCTGCGAGCAAAACAGATGGCAGCCGCATTCAGTACCTGATCGCGGCGTGCCTGGGCACGCTCTGGATCAAGATGCTTTTTTTCCGGGTTAGTCATCAGTACTGCGTCCTTTTATTCTCTGTATGAAATTCATTATGCTGAGCATTTTCCATGCGCCCTGCACTTTGGACAAACTTACAAGCTTTGTCAATCTGCAACAGGACTCTCCGGGCAGCACGACTCCCATTGCCCTATTGTATCCGGCCCGCGCATACAGCCGCTTGCGCGTTGAAAAATTAATTGAATAGCATCTAGTTTTGCTGGTCAAGCACGGCCTGCCGAGGCAAACACATAAAAATTTCAGGCCAGCGCTGCCATATCAAAAAGAAAACATTAAAGGATGGCGCTACTGGGCAAAGCCCTTTTGACGCTCAGAAATTCTTTCTTTTTAATCAAGGCAGCCGGCCATCCTTCATAAAAATAGCGCTTGACACAATTAGAATGATCGTTCATTCTTAGAAAATCATAAATTAGAATGATCGTTCATTCTTTAATCTGCAGCACAAATTTTAGCCCTCAATCAGACCTTGTTATCTTTCGGAAAGTCCAAAATGGAAACTCTCTTTCAATTGCCGTCCAGCAGGGTGGCGGGGGCAGCAGCCCTGCTCTGCACAACACTCATCGCCGCCGGCTGCTCCAAATCCGCTGCCGAAGCCCCCCATGCTGCAACTCCAGAGGTAGGCGTCTATACCGTCACTCGCCAGCCGCTGGACATCACCACCGAATTGCCAGGGCGCACCACGGCCTTCCAGGTTGCCGAGGTCCGTCCACAAGTCAACGGCCTCATCCAGAAACGCCTGTTCGTTGAAGGCTCCGACGTCAAGGCCGGCATGGCGCTGTACCAGATTGATGCAGCAAGCTACCAGGCAAGCTACAACTCAGCCAAGGCGGCGCTGGCCAAGGCCAAGGCGAATCTGCTGTCCAGCAGCCCTAAACTGGCCCGCTACAAGGACCTGGTCGAGAATGAAGGCGTCAGCCGCCAGGACTATGAAGATGCTTTCGCCGCCAACGAGCAGGCCAAGGCCGATGTCGAATCCGCTGCCGCCGCGCTGGAAACCGCCAGCATCAACCTGAAATATACGCATGTGGATGCGCCTATCAGCGGCCGCATCAGCCGCTCCAGCGTGACGCCGGGCGCGCTGGTCACTGCCAGCCAGACCACCGCGCTGACGACCGTGCAACAGCTCGACCCCATCTATGTCGACGTTACCCAGTCCAGCACCGATTTACTGCGTTTAAAAACCGAACTGGAAAAAGGCAGCCTGAAAAAATCCGGCGGCCAGGCCAGGGTGAGCCTGATCCTGCCCGATGGCAGCAAGTATGCCGAAAGCGGCAAGCTGCAATTTTCCGACGTTACCGTCGATCCGGGTACCGGCAACGTTAGCCTGCGCGCGCTGTTCCCCAACCCCAGGCATGACCTGCTGCCCGGCATGTATGTGCGTGCCGTCATCGAAAGCGGCGTCAATGAAAAGGCCATCGTGGTGCCGCAGCAAGGCGTAACGCGCAATGCAAAAGGCGAAGCGACTGCACTGGTCCTGAACAAGGACGGCAAGGTCGAATCCCGCATCCTGACCACTAGCAGCACTGTGGGCGATAAATGGCTGGTCGCCTCCGGACTGGAAACAGGCGACCGCGTGATCATCGAAGGTTTGCAAAAAGTACGCGCCGGAGCAACGGCCAGCGTTGCCAAGCCCAATCCGGCAACCGTCGCCTCCAATGCGCCGGCAGCGCCTGCTGCCCAATAATCCAGGAGAAATTTCATGGCACGTTTTTTTATTGGCCGTCCTATCTTCGCCTGGGTGGTCGCGATCGTCATCATGCTGGCCGGTATCGCCGCCATCATGGGCTTACCGATCGCTCAATACCCAAGCATTGCTCCGCCATCGATCTCCATCAGCGGCAGCTACCCTGGCGCATCGGCCAAAACGGTGGAAGATGCGGTAACGCAGGTCATAGAACAAAAGATGAAGGGCATAGACGGTTTGCGCTATATGTCTTCGTCCAGCGACTCAACCGGCGGCATCAGCATCACGCTGACCTTCAACAATGGCACTAACCCCGATATCGCCCAGGTGCAGGTACAGAATAAGCTGCAACTGGCAACCCCGCTGCTGCCTGCCGCAGTCACCCAGCAAGGCCTGGTCGTTTCCAAGGCCACCAAGAACTTTCTGATGGTTTTGGGTTTTGTTTCAGAAAACGGCAGCATGAAGCAGGCCGATCTGGGCGACTATGTCGCCGCCAATGTGGTTGACCCGCTCAGCCGGGTTGAAGGCGTGGGTGATGTGACGCTGTTCGGCTCGCAATACGCAATGCGCATCTGGCTGGACCCGGCAAAGCTGCAAAGCTATCAGTTGACGCCTGCAGATGTGATCAACGCCATCAGCGCGCAGAATACCGAAGTCTCCGCCGGGGAACTGGGCGGGGCGCCTGCTGTGCCCGGCCAGCAACTGAATGCCACGGTAACAGCGCAAAGCCGCTTGCAAACCGCGGAACAGTTTGGTGAAATCCTGCTGAAAACCGCTTCCAGCGGCGCCATGGTACATCTGAAGGATGTGGCCCGCATGGAACTGGGCAGCGAAAGCTATAACACGGTGGCCCGCTTCAACGGCGCACCGGCAACCGGTATCGCCATCAAGCTGGCAACCGGCGCCAATGCGCTGGAAACTGCTGCTGCAGTGAACAAGAAAATTGAACAGATGGGCAAGCAGTTCCCGGCCGGCATGAAAGCGCTGGTCGCCTATGACACCACGCCCTTCGTCAAGCTGTCTATTGAAGAAGTGGTCAAGACCCTGGTTGAAGCGATCATCCTGGTATTCCTGGTGATGTACCTGTTCCTGCAAAACTTCCGCGCCACGCTGATACCCACGCTGGCAGTACCGGTGGTCTTGCTCGGCACCTTCGGCGTGCTACAGGCCTTCGGCTACTCGATCAATACGTTGACGATGTTTGCGATGGTTCTGGCGATAGGCTTGCTGGTAGATGATGCGATCGTGGTCGTCGAAAACGTGGAACGCGTGATGAGCGAAGAAGGCCTGTCACCCAAGGAAGCAACCCGTAAATCCATGAACCAGATTACCGGTGCGCTGGTCGGCATTGCGATGGTGCTGTCGGCGGTATTCGTGCCCATGGCTTTCTTCTCCGGTTCAACCGGTGTCATCTATCGCCAGTTCTCCATCACCATTGTTTCTTCCATGGTGCTGTCCGTTGTCGTCGCGATGGTATTTACCCCGGCGCTGTGCGCCACCCTGCTGAAACAGGTTGAAAAAGGCCATCACGCCAGCAACAAGGGTTTCTTCGGCTGGTTCAACCGCAATTTCGAACGCAGCACCGACAAGTATCAGGGCCTGGTAGGCAGCATGATACGTGGCCGTGGCCGTTCCATGATCGTGTACGCCGCCGTGCTGGTCGTAATGGCGATTGTCTTCCTGCGCCTGCCGACTTCCTTCCTGCCGGAAGAAGACCAGGGCGTGCTGTTTTCACAGATACAGCTGCCTACAGGCGCGACCCAGGAGCGTACGCTGAAAGTGATCCAGCAGGTTGAGCAGCACTTCCTGGTGCAGGAAAAAGATGCGGTCGCTTCCGTGTTTTCCGTGGCTGGCTTTTCCTTTGGTGGCAGCGGGCAAAACGCAGGTATCGCCTTTGTGCGGCTGAAAGACTGGTCTGAACGCAAGGGTCCCGCAATGCGCGCCAATGCCATCGTCGGCCGCGCCATGGGAACGTTCTCGCAAATCAAGGATGCGATGGTGTTTGCCTTTGCGCCCCCTGCCGTGATTGAGCTGGGTAATGCCAGCGGCTTTGACTTGCAGTTGCAGGATGAAGGCGGCGTCGGCCACGATGCCTTGATGGCAGCGCGCAACCAGTTGCTGGGCATGGCCTCCAAGAATCCGGCATTGATCGGTGTCCGTCCCAATGGGCAGGAAGATACGCCGCAGTACAAGATCAATGTCGATCAGCAAAAAGCCACTGCATTGGGATTGGCAGTTGCGGATATCAACAAGGTACTGAGCACGGGCTGGGGTAGCGCCTATGTCAATGACTTTGTCGATCGTGGCCGTGTCAAGAAAGTATATCTGCAGGGCCAGGCAGATTCGCGCATGGTACCGGAAGACCTGAACAAGTGGTTCGTGCGCAATGCCGATGGCGATATGGTTCCCTTTTCTGCATTCGCATCCGGTGAATGGGTATATGCATCGCCGCGCCTGGAACGCTATAACGGCCAATCCTCGGTCGAGGTGCTGGGCATGCCGGCGCGGGGCATGAGCTCCGGTGTGGCGATGGCAGAAGTCGAAAAGATGGTCGCACAACTGCCGCCCGGCATAGGTTATGAATGGACGGGCCTGTCGCTGGAAGAGCGCGACTCCGGTTCGCAAACCGTGATGCTGTATGCCGTTTCACTGCTGATCGTGTTCCTGTGCCTGGCCGCACTGTATGAAAGCTGGTCCATCCCTTTCTCGGTATTGCTGGTAGTGCCTTTGGGTGTGCTAGGTACTGTCGTCGCCACCTGGGTCTTCCATTTATCGAACGACGTGTATTTCCAGGTCGGCCTGCTGACGGTAGTCGGGCTGGCAGCGAAGAATGCGATCCTGATCGTAGAGTTCGCCAAGGAACTGCAGGAACAGGGTATGGAATTGAAAGAAGCAACCCTGCAGGCAGTCCGCATGCGCTTGCGCCCTATCCTGATGACGTCGATCGCCTTCGGCCTCGGTGTACTGCCGCTGGCCATCAGCAGCGGTGCCGGCTCGGGTAGCCAGAATGCCATCGGTATCGGCGTGGTAGGCGGGATGTTGTCGGCCACCTTCCTGGGCATCTTCTTTGTACCTGTGTTCTTCGTCCTGGTGCGCGGTTTCTTCGGCAAGAAGGCGCCAACTCCCACGCCAACTCCAGCCACGCACGACGTAGCGGAAGCAAAGTAAAGATCATCGCAATATGAGTCACATCAAGAGGCACATCATGAAAACATCTCTCATTGCCATGGCCGCAGCCGCGCTCGCGCTGCTGGCTGGCTGCAGCCTGGCACCAACCTATGAGCACCCCGGCGCTCCCGTCATGCAAACCTGGCCCACCGGGGCCGCTTATAAAACAGCCGACCCTGGCGCTACAGCAGCTGCCGCCAGCAACACGCCGGTATCCGACCTGGAATGGCGCGAATTCTTTATCGACGAGCGCCTGCGCAAGGTCATCGCGCTGGCTCTGGCCAACAACCGCGATTTGCGCGTCTCGACGCTGAATATAGAAAAAGCACGGGCGCAATACAACATAGAACGCGCCGCCTACCTGCCCAAGCTATCGGCAAGCGTCAGCCAGACAGCCACCCGCACGCCGTCCACCATGACGGGCAGCGGCGAGGCTGCCATATCCCGCCAGTACACAGGCGGCCTGGGTATTGCATCCTATGAACTGGATTTGTTTGGCAAGGTACGCAGCCTGACGGAAGCGGGCCTGCAATCCTATCTCGGCACGGAAGAAGCACGGCGCGCAGCACAGATCAGCCTGGTAGCAGAAGTGGCCAACGGCTATCTGACCCTGATGGCAGACCAGGAGCGCCTGCGCCTGGCGCAAGACACCTTGAAGAGCCAGCAAACCAGCTACGACTTAAGCAAGCAGCGCTTCAAGGCAGGCGCGACTTCAGGCCTGGACATGTACGACGCGCAAACCAGTGTGGAAACGGCGCGCAGCGATGTCGCCGTGTACACGGCGCAGCTTGCCGTCGACCAGAACGCATTGACACTGCTGGTCGGCAGCGTAGTCCCGGCCGAGTTGATGCCGCAAGGCGAACTGGCGGCAGTCAGCAAACTCGCCCCATTGCCGGCAGGCTTGCCGTCAGAAGTATTGCAGCGCCGCCCCGATGTGCTGGAAGCGGAACGCGCGCTGATCGCCGCCAATGCCAACATCGGCGCTGCGCGCGCCGCGTTCTTCCCCAGCATTTCGCTGACGGCATCGGCAGGCAGTGCCAGCAGCACGCTGTCCGGGCTGTTCAAGGCTGGCTCATCCACCTGGTCATTTATTCCGCAAATCAGTCTGCCGATTTTTGAGGGCGGCGTGAACCGCGCCAACCTGGGAATTGCCAAGGTCAACCGCGATATCTCGGTAGCGCAATATGAAAAAGCGATACAGGCGGCTTTCCGCGAAGTGGCAGATGCACTGGCGCAAAACGGCACGCTGGATGAGCGCATGGATGCGCAGCAGGCGCTGGTCGATGCATCGGCCAAGAGTTTCCGCATTCATGAGGCCCGTTATAAAAAAGGCGCCGAATCCTATCTGGATTCGCTGGTATCGCAGCGGGCACTGTACACGGCCCAGCAAAACCTGATCAGCGCGCGCTTAACGCAGGCCGGCAATGCAGTCACGCTATATAAGGTGCTGGGCGGCGGCTGGCAGCCTGAAGCCGGGCTCGCAACAACCGGCAATGACTGAAGCTGCCCAGGTGTGGCGCGCGTAGTGAATAGTGAATGCTGAATGGCGAGTGGTGGATGGCCGGCTGGAACTTGGCCCTCAGCCACCCCGCCACGCTTATCGCTTGATGGAGAAAACGAGATGAGTATCACCGGACAAAAAATCTGGAATCCCAAGCGGGCAACGGACAGGCGCAAGCAGGTATTAGATGCAGCCGAAAGCTGCTTCGGCATGAAGGGCTTCCACGGCGCCAGCATGGCGGATATATCCAAGGCCGCAGGAATGAGCGCCGGTCATATCTACAATTACTTCGCCAGCAAGGATGAAATCATTGCTGCCTTCGTCCAGCAAAACGTGGAACGCGTGTCCGCCATCGTGCGCGACCTGCACCAGCAGGACGATCCACTGCAAGCAATCTACGATGACCTGGAAAAAAGCATACACGAAGACCTGCAGGTCGGTTACTGGAAGTTGCCGCTGGAAATATATGCAGAAGCTTCGCGCAACCCCAAGATCGCCGCGTTGGCGCAGGCGGCAGACCGCCACTCCAGCAATGAATTCCTGTCCATACTGAAAAAAGGCCGGCAAAAGCGCGGCATGCAGGTCGATGAGCTCGCTTTGGCCGGACAAGTTGAAGCCATGATCGCTTTCTTCCAGGGCTTACAGGTTCGCGCCATGCTGAACCCGCAACTGGATGAAGCGGCATTGGTGGAGGCGATGAAGAGTGCAATGTACGTTTTATTGTTTGATGAATAAGTTGGACTTGCTGTAACAAAAGTTCGGTTGACTTGAAAATGAGAATGAATGATCATTCTAAATATATAAGACGTGCAGCCGTATTGTTTTTAGGTTTGCAACATTCTTATTGTCTTGCAAGCAATTCTTTGCCAAGGATTGTACGTTTCTCTTGCAAACCATGAAATCTGGAATAGCCATGAACACCAAGCAGAAATCCGATTCGCCAGCCAATCTGAAATACATAGAAAAGATAGGCGTCGCCAAGATCAAGGTCAAACAGGCGAGCATGCAACTTACCGCGGTACTCGGCGGGTTTGTCGAAGTAGACAGACTATTATTGGCCTGGGGCAGCAATACCAATAACCCCATCCAATGTGAGTTCGAGGTCATGTTCTTGGATGGAAACATCTTCAGGGGCGTGTATGAATTCTGGGCCCAGAAATCCAAGCGCCCCTCCCTCAGCAATTTCATCCGCGCCTGCGTCCGCGCCCCCAGCCCGCGGTTCAAGGTAGCCAATTACAAATCAAGACCCAAACCCATCATCGGCAAGAATGGCGACGTTGTCGAGCCGGAGATACTTGAGCGCTATGAAGTAGAACGCACCGGCTAGCATTTAGCTATACATCCGGCCCCCGGCGCTTGCAGCGCCTTTGCAACGGCCACATGCTGCCATCAAACGGCACTGCATACAATTTGACACAATAGGGATACATGGCATTCTTAAAATCACTCCCATCGGATCTGATTTTATTCGACGCCCTGATCAACCCCTAGCCGAGGAAATTGTATGTCTGAAATTGTGAATAGCCGTCGCCGCAGCCTGTTGTCAGGCGTCCTTGCCGCAGCAGGTCTTGTTGCCGCGGAAATGCCCTTCGTCAAGGCTGCATATGCTGCAGCAAGCCCAGCAAATTCCTCTCAAGCGCTAGCGCCCATCAAACAGATTCGTGCAGGCGAGCTGGATATGGGTTACTTCGAGGCCGGTCCAGCCAAGGGCAAGCCGGTCATCTTGCTGCACGGCTGGCCCTATGACATCCACAGCTATGCCGACGTGGTTCCTTTGCTGACGGCAGCCGGCTACAGGGTGATCGTGCCTTACCTTCGCGGCTATGGCACTACGCGCTTCCTGTCAGACACCGCATTCCGCAATGGCCAGCAATCCGTCGTTGCACTGGACATCATCGCATTGATGGATGCGCTCAAGATAGACAAGGCCATCATAGGCGGTTTTGACTGGGGCGCGCGGACAGCAGATGTGATCGCTGCCCTCTGGCCGGAACGCTGCAAGGCCCTGGTCGCGGTGAGCGGCTACCTGATCACCAATCTGGAGGCCAACCTGAAACCGCTGCCACCAGAAGGTGAATACGGCTGGTGGTATCAATACTATTTCGCTACCGAGCGCGGCCAGGCCGGCTATGAAAAATACCGGCACGAGTTTTCCAAACTGATCTGGAAGACCGCTTCGCCGAAATGGAACTTCGATGACGCCACCTACAACCGCAGTGCCGCAGCCTTCGATAACCCGGACCACGTCAGCATCGTCATCCACAACTATCGCTGGCGGCAAAGCCTGGCCAAGGGCGATCCGAAATACGATGCGCTGGAAAAACGGCTGGCCCAGGCTCCCGTGATCACCGTTCCAACGATCACCATCGCCAGCGATTTCGACGGTCCCGCTGCAAGCGGCGCAGCGTATGCCAAGAAATTCTCCGGCAAATATGCGCACCGCATCCTGAAGGACATCGGTCACAATGTGCCGCAGGAAGCGCCGCAGGATTTCGCCCAAGCTATTATTGACGTGGACAAATTCTGATAGTGCCATTTGCGATGCCCCGGTATTTTCCGGGCATCGCATTTACACTCGTTAATAAGCGGCGGTAATCACTTGCTTGGAATGCGCTGCCGACTCCAGTTCCGTCACAAATGCATCGGCGTAATCGGCGTAAGAAATTTTGCTGTTACCCGCAGCGTCGCTGATCAGCGTGTCAACGCCGACACGGAAAACACCCTTCTTGTCGCCTGGGCCAATCTCGGCCGCTGGCGCAAAGAAAGTCCAGTCTATATCCTGGGCCTCGCGCAGTACATCCAATGCCTTGCGATGTGCAATCGCATACGGTTTGTACATATCGGGAAAACCTGGAGCGTCGACCAATTGCAAACCTGGCGCAACAAACAGGCTACCCGCTCCGCCAACTACGACTACACGCTTGATGCCTGCTGCCCGCGCAGCCGCAATCAGCACGCTAGCCTGCTTGATAACCAGATCTGCAGATTCCGCTCCCGGACCAAAAGCGCTTGCCAGCACATCATGACCTTTTATCGCCGCTGCCAGCGCCGTGGCATCAAAACTGTCTACCGTTACTGCCTGCGTGCCAGCCAACTCCGCCGGTAAAGCCGCAGTGCGGCGTGTGATTGCCGTTACCTGGTGCTTGCGCTGTACCGCTTGCTGAGCAATCTGGCTGCCTATGCTTCCTGTTGCGCCTATCAGTGCGATTTTCATGTCATTTCCTTTTTGATTAATATGTATCTATATTGGATACATATAGATATAAAAAAATTGGCTAAGCCTTGTTTAGCCAATCCACCACTCTCTTGAAGCCTAACTACTTCTTGCCCGACAAATCCTTCAAGACATCCTGCACGCTAATTCCTGCGATCACCGATTCCATCGCGTTTTCCGCTTTGGCAATCACCCCCTCCAGCACAACGGTAATGCCGCGCCCTACCTCGCATGCCGGATTCGGCGCGTTCGCATGCAGAGCAAGAATGCCCGGCTCATCCACCGCGCGATAAATCTGCAATAAGGATATCTCTGCCGCGGGCCGCGCCAGCATCGCGCCGCCGGAACTTCCCATCGCCGCCGTCGTCAGGCCAGCCTTGTTCAGCATGCCGAGTATGCGCCGTATCATGGCCGGGTTGGTATTGACGCTGCCGGCTATCATGGACGAAGAGACCGGCCCTTCTGTCGATGCCAGCAAGGCCATGATATGTACCCCGACTGCAAAACGATGGCTAGTATTCATGTAAAATCCTAATATGTATCTATTTTAGATACAGTTAATTTTCATTGCAAGCGAATTTTACGTCGGATTCTTTGGCATAACCGGCAAAACCTGCTGGCACGGTTGCTGGCAGGCCTATTTGCCCACGCACCCCGGGTACCTGAAGCCGTGCCGCCGGAGCCGCATAACATCCAGCTCGGTGTAAAATTCCGGCATCCGCGCGCCTCTTGCGCCTCATAACTTGTTACTCGCCGCCCTTATCCATGAAACCACCAATACGCTGGGGCATACTCGGCACCGGCCAGATTGCCCGCCAGTTTGCAGATGCGCTGGCAGAGTTGCCGGATGCAAGTCTACATGCAGTTGCATCGCGCCAACTGGGCAATGCACAGGCATTTGCTGCTGCATGCAATCAGACAAGCAATAAGGCAAGCAATAAAACGAGTACAGCCATCCGCTGCTATGGCGATTACCAGTCGCTGGTACAGGACGCAGATGTGGATGTGATCTATGTAGCGACTCCGCATGCAATGCACACCGAAAATACCTTGCTGGCGCTGCGTGCAGGCAAACCCGTGTTATGCGAAAAACCTTTCACGATGAATGCGCGGCAAGCAGGCGAAGTGATGGCCGTCGCGCGCGAGAAAAAACTATTCTTGATGGAGGCAATGTGGTCGCGCTTCATGCCGGCAATGCTGGAAGTAAAACGGCTGCTGGCGGCCGGTGAGATAGGCAAGCCGAAACTGCTGCAGGCAGATTTCGGCTTTGCCTCCGACCTGGGGCCGCAACATCGCCTGCTTGATCCCGCACTGGGAGGTGGCGCCCTGCTGGATATAGGCATCTATCCGCTATCCATGGCATCCTACCTGCTGGGAGAAGTGGTCGCCGTGCAGGCAATCGCTGAACTGGGCAGTACCGGTGTGGACGAACAAACCAGTTTCATGCTGACGCATAAGGATGGCGGGCTATCTTCCTGCCTGTGCTCGATCAAGGCAGCCACCCCGACAGAATTATTCATTGCAGGCGACAAAGGAAATATCCGCCTGCATGCTCCCTTCTACCGCTGCACCGAACTGACTATCACGCAAGAGCAAGCCGAGCCACGCACCATCAGCCTGCCGGTACTGGGCAACGGCTACACGCACCAGGCGATAGAAACCATGCGCTGCCTGCGCGCCGGCCTGACTGAAAGCCCAGTGATGCCGCTGGATGAGACCCTGGCGCTGATGGGATGGATGGACAGCATGCGGCGGCAATTCGGCCTCAGCTATGCGGAAGACAAGATCTAGGCAAGGAACCAGTCTGAATCCCTTGCAAGCGGCAGATTTTATTGCTTGCCCCTGCCGCCGCCGCAGGGCTATGATGAACAGCATCATTTGATCAACTCAGGGCGAGGGATATGGTCGTACGAGCGCATCAGTACACCCACACTGCAGGCGGCAAGACCTACGGTTTTGATAGCCTGAAAGACCTGATGGCAAAAGCCACGCCGCTACGCTCTGGCGACATGCTCGCGGGAGTTGCGGCGGATACCGCGGAACAGCGGGTGGTGGCGCAAATGGCGCTGGCGGAATTGCCGCTGGCGACCTTCCTCAATGAAGCACTGATTCCCTACGAAGAAGACGACATCACGCGCCTGATCATGGATAGCCATGATGCTGCCGCCTTCACCCCGGTCAGCCATTTGACTGTCGGCGATTTCCGCAACTGGCTGCTGGGCGACGACGCAGATAGCGCAGCACTGGCAACACTCGCTCCGGGCATTACGCCGGAAATGGCGGCCGCCGTGAGCAAGATCATGCGTAACCAGGACCTGATCCTGGTCGCGCAGAAATGCCGCGTGACGACGGCCTTTCGTAGCACCATAGGCCTGCCCGGCCGCCTGTCCACCCGGTTGCAACCCAATCACCCCACGGATGACGCCAGCGGCATCGCCGCCAGTTTGCTGGATGGCTTGCTCTATGGCTCCGGCGACGCCGTGATCGGCATCAACCCCGCCACCGATAACCTGCCGCAAGTGATGCGGCTGCTGAGCATGATGGACGAAGTCATCCGCCAGTACGACATCCCCACCCAGTCCTGCGTGCTGACCCATGTCACCAATACGATAGAGGCAATCAGGCGCGGAGCACCTGTTGACCTGGTATTCCAGTCCATAGGCGGCACCGAGGCGACCAACCGCAGTTTTGGCGTCAGCCTGCCCCTGCTGGAGGAGGCGCTGCAAGCCGCATTGTCCTTGCAGCGCGGCACGGCAGGTAACAATGTGATGTACTTCGAAACCGGCCAGGGCAGCGCCCTTTCTGCCAACGCGCATCACGGTCTGGACCAGCAAACCTGCGAGGCGCGCGCCTATGCGGTGGCACGCCGTTTCAATCCCCTGCTGGTCAATACCGTGGTCGGCTTTATCGGACCGGAATACCTGTTTGACGGCAAGCAAATCATACGCGCAGGACTGGAAGACCATTTCTGCGGCAAGCTGCTGGGCCTGCCTATGGGTTGCGATGTCTGCTATACCAACCATGCCGAGGCCGACCAGAACGACATGGACGTGTTGCTGACCCTGCTAGGCACGGCCGGCTGTAATTTCATCATGGGTGTGCCCGGCTCGGATGACATCATGCTGAACTACCAGACTACTTCATTTCACGACGCGCTGTATGTGCGCCGCGTTCTCGGATTGAGTCCAGCACCGGAATTTGAAGCCTGGCTGCACAAGATGCAGATAATCAATGGTAATGGCGAGTTTCGATTGACTGAAACGCTGCCGCCCGCTTTTCAAAAAGCCCTGCTGCGACTCTCCTAGCCGCGTAAATCATGAGTGATAAAAAAGCCCCCGTCACGCGCAATCCCTGGGACAGCCTGCGCCGTTTCACCGCAGCCCGCATTGCCCTGGGCAGGGCCGGCATCAGTTTGCCAAGCGCGACGCAACTGGACTTCCAGTTGGCACATGCAAAGGCGCGCGACGCCGTGCATCTGGCGCTGGACATTCCATCGCTGCAACGGGATATCAATGCATCCATCAATAGCAATAGCCCCTGCCTGGTACTGCATAGCGCAGCCGCCGATCGCGGCGTTTACCTGCAACGCCCCGATCTGGGTCGTATGCTGGATAGCGCCTCCCGGAAAATCCTTGAAAATGCAAAATCTGTCTCAGCAGATCGCCGCTATGACGTCGCCTTTGTCATCGCCGATGGACTGTCTGCCCTCGCCATCGCACAGCATGCTGCGCCTCTGCTCCATACGGTATGGGAAAGGATGGCGAAGGAAAATTGGTCTATCGCACCGGTTTGCATCGTCCAGCAAGGCCGGGTCGCCATTGGCGACGAAGTCGGCGAATTGCTAGGCGCAAGAATGGTGGTCGTGCTGATAGGTGAAAGGCCGGGTCTGAGTTCGCCAGACAGCATGGGACTGTACCTGACCTGGGCCCCACGCAACGGACTCACCGATGCCAGCCGCAATTGCATTTCCAATGTACGGCCGGAAGGACTGCGCTATGAAGATGCTGCGGACAAGCTGTTCTATCTGATGTCGCAATCGTTCGCACGGCAATTGTCCGGGGTAGAACTGAAGGATGACGCTGCAGATGCCCCGGCACTGCTGGCAGCCGAATCCAGGAATTTCCTCCTGGAATAATTTTCCAGATTTTCATTTTGTGCGGGCTTATTGGCCTCGCATGAAAAATTTTAACCTCTCATGCTATGGGCCAACTTACGTTTACGTAAACGTCAATTAGTATGCTATTCTAGATTTAACAGGTGCGCTGCCCATCATCTTGGGCAGCGTTAAACGGGAAAGCGGTTCATGCCGGAGTAGTTCAATCCGGCACCAAGCCCCTGCTGCCTCCGCAACGGTATGTGAGTGCGGTTACATCATCACGCCACTGGTTCATGCATGGACTGGGAAGGCGATGTAACAAGACTTGCAAGCCCGGATACCGGCCTGTTGATCATCAGGAAAACATTGCGGAAGGCCATGTTTGAACGGAAGCGGCTCGCGTGCCACACGCAGGCGATGCTTCGTTCTCTCAATGCCTGGCATAGTTTCCCCGAGGTCTGCTTGCGTACGGAAGGTGCGCAAGGGGTGTCTGACACCCATGGCCGGAACTGCCTTGCCCCTGACATCACCATCTGGTCGAGGCCGTTCCGTTTTCAGGCAAAGGCTTTACCCGCAAGCTGCGAGCAACAGACTCGCCTCGGGTAGCGCCGTCCGTACAGGAGACGCATCATGCAGCAAGGCTCTAATTCTTCCTCCCCATCCACTTCGTCCATCCCCACCGTCAAACTGCTGATCAACGGCCAGTTGCTCGAATCCAAAAGCGAACAATGGCGCAGCATCATCAACCCCGCCACCCAGAAAGTGATTGCCCGCGTACCCTTCGCCACTCCGGAAGAAATGCAGTTGGCGGTCGCCAGTGCGAAGCAGGCCTTCAGCACCTGGCGCAAGACGGCGATAGGCGCACGCGCGCGCATCTTCCTGAAATACCAGCAACTGATACGCGAGAACATGCAGGAACTGGCCGCCATCCTGACTGCAGAACAAGGCAAGACGCTGGCAGACGCCGAAGGTGATATTTTCCGCGGACTGGAAGTAGTAGAGCATGCAGCCAATATCGGCAGCCTGCAAATGGGCGAATTAGCCAGCAACGTGGCCAGCGGAGTCGATACCTACTCCATCAACCAGCCGCTGGGCGTGTGTGCCGGCATCACTCCATTCAATTTCCCGGCAATGATACCGTTGTGGATGTTTCCGATGGCGATCGCTTGCGGCAACACCTTCATTCTGAAACCTTCGGAGCAGGACCCGATGGTGACGATGCGGCTGGCGGAACTGGCGATACAGGCCGGTATCCCGGCCGGCGTGCTGAACGTCGTGCATGGCGGCGAAGAGATCGTGAATGCGATTTGCGATCATCCGGATATCAAGGCAGTGTCCTTCGTCGGCTCGACCCGGGTCGGCACCCACGTGTATAAGCGCGCCACATTGGCAGGCAAACGCGCGCAATGCATGATGGGCGCAAAAAACCACGCCATCGTCTTGCCGGATGCAAACAAGGAACAGACCTTGAATAACCTGGCTGGCGCAGCGTTCGGTGCAGCAGGCCAGCGCTGCATGGCCCTGTCGGTAGTGATAATGGTCGGCGAAGCCCAGGCCTGGATACCGGAGCTGCTGGACAAGGCACGCTCGCTGCAGGTAAACGCCGGTGTTGAACCGAATACAGATATCGGCCCCGTCATTTCCAGCCAGGCCAAGGCCAGGGTCACAGGCCTGATAGAGCAAGGCGTGCGGGAGGGAGCGCAACTGGTGCTGGACGGCCGCAACCCGCAGGTTGCCGGCTACGAGGAAGGCAATTTTGTCGGCCCCACCGTGTTCACCGGTGTGCAGGCCGGCATGCGCATCTATGAAGAAGAAATATTCGGGCCCGTGCTGTGCGTGATGCACGCAGATAGCCTGCAGGAAGCAATCGCCATCATCAACGCCAACCCGAATGGCAATGGCACCGCGCTGTTCACGCAATCCGGCGCTGCCGCCCGCACCTTTGAAGAGGACATCGATGTCGGCCAGATCGGTATCAACGTGCCTATTCCCGTGCCCGTACCGCTGTTCTCGTTTACCGGTTCACGTGCATCCAAGCTGGGTGATCTGGGCCCGTATGGCAAGCAGGTTATTGCCTTCTATACGCAGACCAAGACCATCACTGCACGCTGGTTTGACGACAGCACAACATCCGGCAAGGTCAATACGACAATCAACCTGAAATAGGCGGGCACCATGGACTTCGAATTGAATGAAGACCAGCGCGCCTACCAGCAATCTGCCAGGGATTTTGCTACCCATGAAATGGCGGCCAAGGCGGCCCACTGGGATGCGGAATCCATCTTCCCGCTGGACGTCATCGCCCATGCGGGAGAACTCGGCTTTTGCGGCATATATGTGCCGCAGGATGCCGGCGGGCTGGGATTGTCGCGACTGGATGCAGTAATAGTGTTTGAAGAACTGGCACGCGCCTGTCCTTCGACCGCTGCCTATATCACGATACACAATATGGCGACCTGGATGATAGCGCAATGGGCAACACCGGAAGTGCGCAACACCTGGGTTGAGCAACTGGCATCCGGCAAGAAGCTGGCATCGTATTGCCTGACCGAGGCCGGCGCCGGCTCCGACGCCGCATCGCTGACCACATCGGCAACGCTGAACGGTGATGAGTACATCATCAATGGCGCCAAGGCATTCATCTCCGGCGCAGGAGCCACTAAGGTGCTGGTAGTGATGGCACGCAGCGGCGCGGCAGGCTCCGCTGGCATCTCTGCCTTTGCGGTGCCGGCAGACCTGCCCGGCATCAGCTATGGCCGCAAGGAAGACAAGATGGGTTGGAACAGCCAGCCGACCCGCACCATCAGCTTTGACAAGGTACGCATCCCGCGCTCCCATCTGCTGGGCCAGGAAGGCGAAGGCTTTCGCATGGCAATGCGTGGCCTGGACGGCGGCCGCATCAATATCGCCACCTGCTCCATAGGTGCAGCGCAATCTGCGCTGAACAGCGCACAGACCTATATGAATGAGCGCATGCAGTTCAAGCAGCGCCTGTCCGATTTCCAGGCACTGCAGTTCAAGCTGGCCGATATGCAGACCGAGCTGGTGGCGGCACGCCAGATGGTCAGGCTGGCAGCAACCAAGCTGGACATGCAGGCACCCAATGCCTCCGTGTACTGCGCGATGGCCAAAAGGCTCGCCACCGATACCGGCTTCACCGTCTGCAACGAAGCGCTGCAGATCCACGGCGGCTACGGCTATATCCGCGAGTATCCGCTGGAGCGCTACCTGCGGGACGTGCGCGTGCACCAGATCCTGGAAGGTACCAATGAAATCATGCGCGTCATCGTCGCGCGCCACCTTCTCAACCAGTCACCCAGCGAGGAATTCCTATGACAAGCAGCTATACCAACCTGCAACTTGAAATCACCGGCAACACCGCGCTGGTGACGATCAGCAATCCACCTGCCAATACCTGGACCCTGGCCGGACTGAAAGACATGGTCAGGCTGGTGGACGACCTGAATGCCAGGCCGGATATCTACAGCCTGGTGCTGACCGGCGCCGGCGCAAAATTCTTTTCCGCCGGCGCGGATTTGAAACTGTTCGCCGACGGCGATGTGGCCGTGGCCACCGAAATGGCACGCCGCTTTGGCGAAGCATTTGAAGCACTGTCGCGCTTTCGCGGCGTATCCATTGCCGCGATTAACGGCTATGCGATGGGCGGCGGACTGGAGTGCGCGCTGGCCTGCGATCTGCGCATCGCTGAAACACAGGCGCAACTGGCGCTGCCGGAAGCTGCCGTCGGCCTGCTGCCTTGCGCTGGCGGCACACAAAACCTGGCCTGGCTAGTCGGTGAAGGCTGGGCCAAGCGAATGATACTGTGCGGCGAACGCATCAATGCCGAGACGGCACTACGCATAGGCCTGGTGGAAGAAGTCGTCGCCACCGGCACCGTCGTCGAACGCGCGCTGGCACTGGCAAAGCAGGTTGCTAAACAAAGCCCGACCAGCGTCAAGGCCTGCAAGCAATTGATACAGGGCGCCCGCAACCAGCCCATGGCCAGCATGCTACCGCCGGAACGCGAGGCCTTCATCAAGTTATTCGACAGCGCCGATCAGAAGGAAGGCGTCAACGCTTTCCTGGAAAAGCGCGCACCGGTATGGAGGAATGCATGAACACAACAGCCTCCCCGGTCTTGTTTGAGACACTGGCCGCCGGCAACGGCAAGAAGCTGGGATTAGCCACACTCAACGCGGAAAAGACCCTGAATGCATTATCCATGGACATGGTTGAGTTGCTGGCGCAGCAACTAACAGAGTGGCGGGATGATGCAAGCATCGCCCTGGTCGTACTGCAGGCCAGCGGAGAAAAAGCTTTTTGCGCCGGCGGCGATTTGCAAAATCTTTACCAGTCCATGCTGGAGCATCATGCCTCGTCAGAAAAAAACAATGTCCTAGGCAATCCCTATGCATTGCGTTTTTTTGAGGAAGAGTACCGGCTGGATTACCTAATCCACACCTACCGCAAACCCATACTGTGCTGGGGACATGGCATCGTCATGGGCGGAGGAATAGGCCTGATGGCAGGCGCCAGTCACCGCGTCGTCACGGAAAAATCAAGGCTGGCGATGCCGGAAATTGCGATAGGCCTGTATCCCGATGTAGGCGGGAGCTGGTTCCTGAACCGCATGCCGGGCAAGCTCGGCCTGTTCCTGGCGCTGACCGGGGCATCCATCAATGCATCGGACGCCTGCTTCGTGAAGCTGGCGGACTATCAGCTGCACCATGCAGAAAAACCCCGGCTAATCAGTTCGCTGCGAGCGCAAGACTGGAGCGAAAACGATGAAGAAAACCACAAGCTATTGAGTACTACTCTGGAAGCCGCGCAGCAGCACTCAGCCTTTGAAGCTGGTCCGCTGCGGCAGCATTTTGACCTGATCAATCAGCTTTGTGCAGGCGCCAGGCTGGAAGATATTGTCGCGCAAATTACCGGCTTGCAAAGCGAGGATGCGTGGCTGCAAAAAGCCGTTGCCGCATTAACAAAGGGAAGCCCCGGCTCCGCCTTCATAGCACATGCGTTGCAGTCAGGCTGCAAGCACCTGTCATTGGCGGAAGTTTTCCGGCTGGAGCTGGGGGTATCGCTGGCATGTGCTGCCGGATCGGATTTTGCAGAAGGCATCAGGGCGCTCATCATAGACAAGGACATGCAGCCGAGATGGAACCCGGCGCAACTGCTGGATATCCCTGAGGATTTTGAACAGCAGTTTTTTAACAGTCCATGGGATGCGGCATCGCATCCACTCAGGGATCTGGCCGCCTGCCCAGCACCGGACAAACGCCTGGCGGCATAAAATCAAATACGAAAATAAGGAGACAAAAAATGCAAAATAACACGCAGCATAAAACTCAGCAGCATATCGCCTTCATAGGGCTGGGAAACATGGGTGCGCCCATGGCGCTAAACCTGCTGAAGCAAGCTTATACATTAAAGGTGTTCGACCTGTCGGCAGCAGCGATGAAGCTGCTGGCAGATGCAGGTGCGCAGGCGGTTGAGTCGGCACAGCAGGCTGTCGCCGGCGCGGATATAGTGATTTCCATGCTGCCGGCCAGCCGCCATGTAGAAGGCCTGTATCTCGGTGAGCAAGGCATATTGCCGCAGATTGCAGATGGCGCCCTCATCATAGATTGCAGTACGATCGCCGCACAGACCTCACAAAAAATGGCGCAGGCAGCGCAAGCGCGCGGGCTGAGCATGATAGACGCACCGGTATCCGGCGGCACCGGCGGCGCGCAGGCCGGCACCCTGACTTTTATCGTCGGCGGTGATGCCGCCAGCCTGGAACGTGCACGGCCAGTTCTGAACGCCATGGGCAAGAATATTTTCCATGCGGGCACACACGGCGCAGGCCAGACTGCAAAAATCTGCAACAACATGCTGCTGGGCATACTGATGGCAGGTACTGCGGAGGCCCTGGCTCTGGGCGCGGCCAACGGTCTCGATCCCAAGGTCTTGTCCGACATCATGAGCAAGAGTTCGGGCCGCAACTGGGCGCTGGAATTATACAATCCCTATCCTGGAGTGATGGATAATGTACCGGCCTCCCGCAACTACCAGGGCGGCTTCGGTGTGGACCTGATGCACAAGGATCTGGGGCTGGCGGCTGAAGCCGCACTGGCGTCCCAGGCAGCGACGCCTATGGGCGAGCTGGTACGCAATCTGTACGGCATGCATAGCAAGGCCGGTGCCGGCGGCAAAGACTTTTCCAGCATATTGGAGTTGCTGCGGAAGTAGCACTGAGTGACCCTGAGTCACCCTCAGTCACACTAATGCACACTAACCGGCCAGCTCCATAAAAAACGGCACGCAGCTTTTTCGCTGCGTGCCGTTTTCCTGCCATTTTCCTTTATCGCGCAACTCCATCAGTCCAGCGGTGCAGTCCGGTATTTGTTCACATCGGATGGCGAAACCATCGGCGCCTGGTTACCCCAACTATTGCGGATGTAAGATACCACCGCGGCAACCTCATCGTCACTGAGCTTGGGTCCGAACGGCGGCATGCCATAGGGACGAGGGTTACCAGCGGTTGCCGGGGCAAACCCGCCCGCCAGCACCATGCGTATAGGATTGGCCACCGACGAAGTCATCAACTTGTGATTCGCCTTCAATGGCGGATAAACTTGCGCAACCCCTTCGCCTCCGGCCTGGTGGCAATCCATGCAGTGTGTCTTGTACAGGCTCGCACCGGCTTTCAACACTGCTTCGTTGCTCAGTTGTTCTGCCTGGCTGACATTTTTCCCCATGATGAAGTCAACGGTGCTTTTCAGGAAGGCCGGCATGATTTCCTTGTCGGCGGGATCGGTTCTCTTTTGCGGCAAGCTTTTCAGGTACACGGACATCGCATTGATATCGGCATCAGTCAGATGCTGCAGGCTTTGTGCAACCACTTCCGCCATGGGGCCGGTCACTGAGCCGGTGGTAGTTGCACCGGTTTTCAGCAAATCATTAACGTGCGAGGTTTGCCAGCGGCCCAGCCCTACTTCATTCTCGGAAGTAAGCGACGGCGCATACCATTCCTGCCCGCTCAGGATGCCGCCACCGAGCAGGGTTTCGTTGATGCTGGCGCCCAGCGCATTGCGGCTGGTATGGCAGGCGCTGCAATGGCCCAGGCCCTGCACCAGATAGGCGCCGCGATTCCAGTCTGCTGTCTGCGCAGTATCCTGCTGATAGACCTCGGGACTGAAGTACAGGGCCCGCCAGATACCTAGCAGAGCACGCTGGTTATACGGGAAGCGCAGGTCATGCGGCTGGTTAGCCTGCTCGGCGGCGGGGATAGACTGCAGATAGGCAAACAGGGCATCGGAATCGGCGCGCGTGATCCTGGTGTAGTTGGGATATGGAAAAGCCGGATACAGCATGCTGCCGTCTCTGGACTTGCCTGCGTGGATGGACTGCCAGAAATTTTCTTCGGTCCAGCTACCTATGCCTGTCTTTTTGTCCGGTGTGATGTTGGGTGTATAGAAATTCCCGAACGGCGTTTGTATGCTGCGGCCGCCGGCGTAGGCGGGGGCACCGCGCAAGGTATGGCAACCCATGCAGTTACCGGCACGCGCCAGATAAGCGCCGCGCGCAACAAGTTCGGCATGTGTCGGAGAACCGCTGCGGCCATTATCGGCAGCAGGCCCGCCATGCTCGTTGCCCAGCATATAACCGTAGAAACCCATGGCGATCAGCACAATCACCACAAATAGCAGCAGCCAGGATAGCGGAATCAGCAAACGTTTCATGAAAATATATCCTATTGTGGAGCACTGCCGCAGACCAGGGGCCTGCTGGAATAGACATTGGCACCGGCGGCACCGGCGAGCGGGGCAATGACATCGCTGGGCATGGGCTGGGATGCCAGCCAGGCCGACACGGCTCCTATGTCTTGCGGCGACAAGGCCTTGGCGATCTGGGCCATGCAGTCAGGCGCATGCGCGTGCCTGGCTCCCGTTTGCCAGGCCCCCAGTTGCCCCACGACGTAATCACGCGGCAAGCCAAGCAGGCCGGGGATAAACGGAGCGATACCGGTCATCTTGTCGCCATGGCAGGCAACACAGGCCGGCAATTTTTTACTGCTATCACCGCTTTGCACCAGTTGGCGGCCGCGCTCCAGTATGGACTGGTCCGATTGTGCTGCTTGCGGCGCGGGATAGGGAGGGTGCTGGCTGGAAAAAAATTCCGCCATTTCCCGCAGGTAGGCATCCGGCATCTGGCCCACCATATAGGTCATCAAAGGATATTTGCGCTTGCCGTCGCGAAAATTCTTCAACTGATTGAACAGGTAGCCTTCTGGCTTGCCCGCAATCCGCGGATAGTAACCGTCACTGGCCGCCCTGCCCTCCTTGCCGTGGCAAGCGGTACATGCAGCCAGGCGTTGCGCGATGGTATCCGGCACGACGGTCTGCTGATTTGCTGCAGGTGTGCCTTCCGCTTTGGGGGTGCCTGTCGTGCTTGGGTTGCTTGCCGTGGCGGTTGCAGCCGCCTGTCCGGCGGCCCCTGCCTGCATGGCAACACCGGACAATAAAACCGCAACTGCCATCATCAGAGGCGCTAGGCGGGACGAACTGGCGAGCATGCGGCAGGCAGCGGTTTGCAAGCTGAATAGCAAAAGATTATTCATAGTCATCCAGGCAAGGGAGGTACAGATGACGCAGCTTAGCGCCATCCCCGGCTAAAGAACAGAATCAGAATTTAAATAAAATACCATATCAGTTTTCAAAGACAGTAAAACTGATACGTAATTATTCCGCGCTTTCTGCTTCTTATAAAACTGATGTGTATGCACCATACTGGCTCTAACAGCATAGAAGGAGCACATCATGAAATCAACCGACAAGCTTGCCGTTAATACTACACCAAGTCCAAAACAACTGATCTTTGCAGTGCTTTGGAGCTTTTTCGGCGTGCGCAAGATGGCCAACCTGACCCAGGATATGCGCAGCTTGAAACCGCAGTGGCTGATCCTGACTGCAGTCATTGCCGCAGCAAGCTTCATTAGCCTGCTACTGGTGCTGGTAAAACTTGCGATTTCCGTGCTGGCAGCCTGAGACCTTCTCTGACGCATAAAAGGCCGCATGAATATCCCAGCTACAGCGCAGTTAAAAATTAAACAAAATTGTAGATATCAGTTAATTCTGACAGAATAAGGCTTCAACCGTAGAAAATGGATATGAAGCGCTACGAATTACTGGCGGAAGACATTACCGGCATGATCAGCACCGGCGTGCTGCGGCCCGGTGACCGTGTGCCCTCTGTGCGCCAGTTGCATGAGAGCCGGGGTCTCAGCGCGTCAACAGTCTTCCAGGCCTACTACCTGCTGGAGTCGCGCGGGCTGATCACCAGCAAGCCGCGCTCCGGCTACTATGTCAAAGCCAGGCTGGCGCATTTACCGCCGGAACCCGACATCTCGCGGCCGGATAGCAACTCGACCCAGGTTGACGTCAGCGAACTGGTCTTCGAAGTGCTGGATAGCCTCAAGACGCCGGATATTGTTCCGCTGGGTTCGGCCTTTCCCAGTCCACTGCTCTTCCCCCTGAAAAAATTGTCGTTATGCCTGTCGTCCAGCATGCGCAATCTTGATCCCCGCCATACGGTAGCCGATCTGCCGCCGGGCAATGCGTCCCTGCGCCGGCAGATCGCCTTGCGCTACCTGATAGACGGCGTGCACATTCCCACCGACGAAATCGTCGTCACCAATGGCGCGCTGGAAGCATTGAATCTCTGCCTGCAGGCGGTGACCCGCCCGGGCGATACGGTGGTACTGGAATCTCCCACTTTTTACGCGGCGCTGCAGGCACTGGAAAGACTGGGCCTGAAAGCTGTGGAAGTGCCCACCCATCCGCGTGACGGCATGGATCTGGACGCGCTGGAGCAGGTGCTGCTAAGACATCAGCCCAAAGCCTGCTGGCTGATGAGCAATTTCCAGAATCCTCTTGGCAGCACCATGCCTGCGGATAAAAAACGCAGGCTGGTGGAAATGCTGGCCGAGCACCAAATACCTCTGATAGAAGATGACGTGTACGGAGAGCTGTACCTGGGCCCCAAGAGGCCAGTGCCCAGCAAGACTTTTGACACTCAAGGCCTGGTGATGCATTGCAGCTCTTTTTCCAAATGCCTCGCGCCGGGCTACCGCGTGGGCTGGGTCGCTGCAGGACGTTTCTCACGCGATGTGGAAAGATTGAAGTTGATGACCACGCTGTCTGCAGCAGTGCCTTCGCAGATGGCACTGGCAGAATATCTGGGCCAGGGCGGGTACGACAGACACCTGCGGCAATTGCGGCAGGCACTGTCTGTGCAACAAAACCTGATGATGCAGGCGCTGGGCAAGCACTTCCCCACAGGTACCCGTTTTACGCAGCCGGGGGGAGGTTATTTTTTGTGGGTAGTCTTGCCGCCGGGCATAGACGCACTGATGCTGCACAGGATAGCGCTACATCAGGGCATCAGCATCGCACCGGGTCCGATTTTTTCGGCAAAAAGGGAATTCAATAATTGCATACGGCTAAACTACGGCCATCCCTGGGATCAGCGGATTGAACAAGCCATAGAGACCCTGGGGCAAATTGCCAGATCCCTGCTGCCACGCTGAAGCATCCAGTACAGGCTGATCAGCCTGCCCGGCTAGGCGCTTGCGCGCACCAGAAACTCTATGCCGACTTCGCGCCAGCACTCGATCTCTTTCTGCAGCCAGTAAGCAACCGTAGGATGCAAACTGACCCAGTCCTGCTTGATTTCCAGCTCTATCTTGTTCTTCATCTTCAGGCGTATATCTGCATAGTCCAACTCCACGCGCGAGTGCATGAAGGTCACTGACAGACGCAGCGCCAGCACCGCCTTGGCAAAATCCAAATCAGCCAGGATATCGCTGATTTTCCGCAAATTGCCTTTTTGGCTAAGGATCAGCGCACTCATCACCCTCTGCTCACGCGTGGTAAAGCCTGCCATGTCGGCATTCTCTATCATGTAGGCGCCGTGCTTGTGATAGCCGGTTTGCGACACCACCATGCCGACTTCGTGCAGCAAGGCGCTCCAATACAGGTGGCGGGCATACAGGTCGCTGGAAGGCTTCAATTGCGTATACAGCGATCGCACCATATCCGCCACGCGGTTGGCGCGCGCGGTATCGGTATGGAAGCGGGCGACAACACTATTTACAGCCAGTTCGCGCCGGTCGCGCTTGGTAGAACGCAGGTACAAGTCCCACATCACCCCCATGCGCAAGCCCGCCTCTATGGGATTCAGTACCTCGATATTAAATTCCTGCATCAGGCCGATCAGTATCGCCAGCCCGCCTACCACCATCGCCACCCGCTCAGATTTAATGCCTGATAATTGCAACTGGCTGATCTGCCCTGTCTGTATGCAATACTGCTTCAGTGTTTCCAGGCTGTCCTGCGTAATGCGGCCGTCACCCAGGCTGTTCTTCGCAATCGCATCCGAGATCGCGCGTATCGTACCGGATGAGCCATAAGCGGAACGCCAGTGCTGCGGCTGATACGGCGGCGCCGCATCCTCGAATTGAGAGCGCGCAGACAGGATAGCCGCATCAAATGCCTCTTCCGTCATGACGCCATCGGGAAAGAAGCCGGAGCTATGCCTGACCGTGCCTATGCTGAAGGACTCGACCTTGACGATTTCATGGCCCCGCCCGAGTATCACCTCGGTAGAGCCGCCACCTATATCCAGCACCAGGCGCCGCTCGCCGGGAATCGCAATCGCATTCGACACGCCCAGGTAGATCAAACGGCCTTCTTCTTCACCGGAAATGACTTCGATAGGATGACCTATCGCAGCCTCTGCCGCGGGTAGCAAATCTGCCGCATTTTTTGCGATACGTATGGTATTGGTGGCGACGACGCGCACGGCATCGATGGGATAGGCGTCCAGTATCACTTTGAAGCGAGCCAGACAATCGACGGCTTTTTGCATCGCATCTTTGGACAGATTGCCTTTGCTGTCCAAACCTGCGGCCAGGCGGATAGGATCGCGCGCGCTCTTCACGACACGGATGACATCGCCCTCATGGCGGCCTATATGCAAACGAAAACTATTGGAGCCCAGATCTACCGCAGCAAACATGCTATGTAATCCCAGAAAAACGTTATGCAATGCAAGTGATGATGTCGGCAAAAAGAGCCGCGAAAACTACTCTTCTACGCATGCGCCGCACCATGAAGCGGCGCCTCCCCATCACCTTGAATAAATGATATTAATCATTAATTGTGACTACTTGGTGACTATAACTGAGGAGTGAAAAATCTTTCGCGCATATTTTCCAGACCTGTGGTTTTTAACACTTCCGACAGGCGTTCTGCAGGCCGTTTTGCCGGCAGGTTTTTATATTCGGCAACTATCAGCTCATTCTTCATCGAATGTTCCCAGCCTACCAGTTCCGTTACCCTGACCTGATAACCGTGGGCTTCCAATTGCAGGCAGCGTAAAACATTGGTGATCTGGCTGCCGAATTCGCGCGTGTGTATGGGATGGCGCCACATTTCCGACAGTGGGTTATTGCGTACTGCATCGCCTTTGCTCTTGCGCAGTTCTGCCGCCACTTCCGCCTGGCAGCAAGGCACCAGCACCATGAATTTGGCTTTCTTTTTCAAGGCAAACTGTATCGCATCGTCAGTGGCGGTATTGCAGGCATGCAGCGCAGTGACAATATCAATCTGATCCGGTAAAGCAGCAGACGTGATGGAGTCGGCGACCGACAGGTTCAGGAAAGACATGCCTGGGAATTCCAGCCTCAGCGCCAGCTCGCGCGACTTTTGCACCAGCTCGTCCCGCGTTTCTATGCCGTAGATGCGCGATTGATTGGCGCTATCCATAGACTTGAAAAACAGGTCGTACAGGATAAAGCCCAGATAAGATTTTCCGGCGCCATGATCAACCAGGCTGATGTCCGCATGATCTTGCTGCAGTTGCTGCAATAAGGGCTCGATGAATTGGTACAGATGGTAAACCTGCTTCAGCTTGCGGCGGCTATCCTGATTCATCTTGCCGTCGCGCGTGAGAATATGCAGCTCTTTCAGCAGTTCCAGCGATTGGCCTGGCCTGATCTCGTGCTTGTCGTTGCTGGGATTGCTGGAATTGCCGGGAGTGTTGGCGTTGCTGCCCTGTTTGGATTTCATCAGGCGTCCTTGATTGTGCTGCAGAAGAGTGTCAATACTGCGAAGTCTATACCAAGACCGTGATCCTGATGCAGCACAGGGAAATTAGCCCTTGGCTTGCTTGCCATATTTTCTACGCAGAAAAAACAAAAGGATTCAGGTTTTCACCTGAATCCTTAATGTAAATTGGTAGGCCGTGCGGGATTCGAACCTGCGACCAACGGATTAAAAGTCCGCTGCTCTACCAGCTGAGCTAACGACCCAATAAAGCTTTTTTTATATCAATTTGCCAAAACTATACCGACGTCGGCCTGTTTTACGCATTCATATAAAATGAAAAAGACTTAGATTTGCACCTAAGTCCTTCGAATTTCGTGGTAGGCCGTGCGGGATTCGAACCTGCGACCAACGGATTAAAAGTCCGCTGCTCTACCAGCTGAGCTAACGACCCGAAAGAACGAAATTATAGGATGTTCTGAGATACCTGTCAATCATCGTGCAGGAATTTTTTATACTTAATTAATTTTCTTATGTTTCCCTATGGCCCGCATGCTTTGAAGGCCGCAGCCGCATCTATTTTCTCCAGCCGGTATGCCTGGTATTTCAGGGATAAGACGCAGCCGCCGATGATGGAGGCGAAGGTAATCATCGAACCCACCGCCAGAGTGGAAATACCGCTCAGCCCCTGCCCCACCGTACAACCCAGAGCGGTCACGCCGCCGAAGCCCATCAGCATTGCGCCGATCAGATGATTGGACACATCACTCACACCGCCGAAACCCTCAAACCTGAACTTGCCGGCAGAGATCGCATATGCAAACGAACCCACAATCATACCCAGCGTAGCGGCGATACCGAAGGAAACCGCCTTGCTCTTGTCGGTCCAGAAGATCAGCAAGTCTATTGTGTACGCAAACGGAGCGACGAAGCTGAACGATTCCATCTTGCCGGAATTGGTCGCTACATAGGCTTCCTGCAGCGTATTGGGATCCTCGGCCACATAGCCCAGTTTGCCGGACACAAACCAGGCAGCAACGATGATCAGTCCCACGCCCAGGCCGGTCAGGATATTTTCCAGCGAGCGGAAAGACGGGCTCATCAGAACGAAGATCAGCAATACCAATGTAATCACTGCAGGTACCAGCAATTGCAGCACATGCTTGTCGCCCAGCAGCGGCGCTAGTATGGATGGCAAATCCTGGTTGGTAGCCAATGTCATCGATACCGGTTCCAGCAAGTTCACCCGTGGCAGCGCCAGCACGCCTTTCAGCGTCATGAATGCCGACAGGCCGATCACGATGAATACGATCAGCGACTTCAAATTGCCGCCGCCTATGCGCACCAGGGTCTTGCTGCCGCAACCGCTGGTCATGACCATGCCGAAGCCGAACAGCGCGCCACCGACAATATGTGACAGCCATGTGAGGCGCGGCGCGGTATAGATCGCTTTGGACAAATCGATATAACCCGCATAGGCAAGCAGATTAGTTCCCAGTATTGCTACTGCGATAGCCAGCAGCCATTGCCGCATGCGGTCCCAGTCACCCATGCTGACGATATCGGCCACAGCCCCCATCGTGCAGAACTGGCTGCGCTGAGCGATTGCGCCAAAGGCAGCGCCCAGAAAAAAAGCCAGCCAGACAACCTGGCTGGCGATAGACGCAATATCGACTTCCATATTATTTCAGGGAGCTCAGGCGATTCTTTGCCGCTTGCGCAGCTTCGCTGTCAGGATATTGCTTGATCAGGTTTTCCAGCGTCTTCTTGGCGCCGGCCTTGTCTTTCAGTTCGATATTGCAGGCTGCAACATTCAGCATTGCATCCGGTGCTTTGGGATGGTCGGGATAATTTTTCACCAGGCCCTGCATAGCCACGACCGTGTTCTTGCAATCGCGCTGCGCGTAGAAAGAGTTGCCCATCCAGTATTGCGCGGAGCCGGCAAAAGCGGATTGCGGGTAATTCACCAGGAAGGCGTTAAACGCCGCTCCGGCATTTTTATAGTCGGCCGATTTGTACAAAGCCAGGGCCGCATCGTAGGAGCGCTGCTCATTGATCTCTACCGTCGCTTCCTTGCCATCGACGTTCATCATCTTCGGTTCCAGCTTGCGCACGCGGTTGTCCAGGTCCACATAAAAATCCTGCTGGCGGCGCTGGGTATTGGCAAGATCATTGGTCAGCACTTCTATCTGCCCGCGCAATTTGGCGATCTCGCCACGCAATTGTTCATTCTGGTTGGCCAGGTCCAGTGCGCTGCTTTTATCGGCCTTGGTATCCAGCTTGTTGTCCAGCTTGGCGCTGACCGCATCCACTTTGGCGCGCAGGTCGAGTATCGCCTTGCGAGCTTCATCATCGTCAAACAGGCCGGCTGAGGCGATGGACGGAGCCAGGGCAACAATGAATGCCGCAGCAATGGCGGACTTGGTCATGCTGAGTTTGGAAAATTTAATCACGATAATGGCACTCTTCAAATATGAGACAGACGCTGAAATAGTATCCTGCAACTGCAAAAAAACCAACGGTCATTTCAGCCTACGCAGAAATGACCGTGATGTCAAAAAATTTCAAACAGCGGTGTACGGGCGCTGAATCCGAGTACTTGAACTCAAAACAGCGCCACCGCCGTCAAAATTATTGATAGACGATGTCGGAACGGCGGTTTTCTGCCCAGGATGCTTCATCGCTGCCAGTTGCCTTAGGTTTTTCCTTGCCCAGGGAAACGGCTTCCATCTGACCTTCAGGCACACCCAGCAATGCCAGGGATTTACGTACTGCTTCCGCGCGTTTTTGACCCAATGCCAGGTTGTATTCGCGGCCGCCGCGTTCATCGGTATTGCCCTGGATCAGAACCTTGCGGCCCTTGTTGGCAACCAGGTATTTGGCATGGGCTTCAACGACAGGCTTGAACTCATCCTTGACGATGTAGCTGTCAAAATCAAAATACACACTGCGTTTAGCCAGGATGCCCT
This sequence comes from Parundibacterium terreum, assembly GCF_014636315.1. Classification (GTDB taxonomy): domain Bacteria; phylum Pseudomonadota; class Gammaproteobacteria; order Burkholderiales; family Burkholderiaceae_D; genus Undibacterium; species Undibacterium terreum. The sequence continues at coordinate 1,904,675 of NZ_BMED01000001.1, forward strand.
TAGGATCATTCAAAGGATCCACGGAGCCGGTGTCAACCGTGCTTACCTGGCGGGTGTCCGCTGGTTTTGGTGTCGTTGTCGCTGATTTGTCTTCGACCGCAGGCTTGTCTTCCAGTTTGACAGGGGTGCTGCAAGCTGCCAGCAACAATGCGCTGGATACCAGCAGGGCCAGCGTAGTAGTGATTGAGGATGAGCGCATTTTAATTCTCCTTATTGATAACGATAAATAATGATAATGGGGTAATAAAGTAATTCTTGGTTTCCGACAGATGTCCGGCTTAAAACGACTTGGTCTGCTTGAACTCTAATGCATCATTTCATGAAAGGACCCCAGGTAGGCTCCCTCACGTCTCCGGCCTGAATTGTCAATTTCTGCTTCACTCTGCCATCGACAGATACCACGGCCAAGGTACCGCGACGACCCGACTCCGTTGCATACATGATGTATTTGCCATTCGGCGAAAAGCTTGGCGACTCATCCTTGGTCGTATCCGACAGGCGCTGGTTCTGGCCGGAGGCCAAATCCATCACATACAGTTGGAAAGACCGGCCGTCAGGCCGCGAGATATACGCCAAAGTCTTGCCATCTGGAGAAATGCGCGGCGATATGTTATAGCCGCCATTGAAGGTCATGCGCTTGACATCGCCGCCGCTACTGCTCATGCGGTAGATCTGCGGGCCGCCGCTGCGGTCGCTGAGGAAATAGATGTATTGGCCATCGGCAGAAAACTGCGGTTCGGTGTCTATACCGCTGGTATTGGTCAAACGCTGCAAGCCGCTGCCGTCCGCATTCACGGTGTAAATCTGGGTCAGGCCGTCGCGCGACAGGGACACTGCCAGCTTGTTGCCGTCAGGCGACCAGGCCGGTGCAGAATTGCTGCCCTTGTAGTTGGCAACCACGGTACGTGCACGGGTAATCAGGTTCTGCACATAGACGACTGGCTTCTTGGCTTCAAACGATACATAGGCTACCTTGGTGCCGTCCGGCGACCAGGCAGGTGAAATAATAGGCTCGTTGGAGCGCAGTGCATCTTGCGTGCCCTCGCCATCGGCATCGGCGATCTCCAGCTTGTATTGCGAGCCGGACTTGGTCACGTAGGCAATACGGGTTGCAAACACGCCGCGCACGCCCAGCAGTTTTTCATAAATATCATCAGCGATCTTGTGCGCGGTGAGCCTGGTTGCCGTCGGTGCGGTCGCCAGCGACTGCCCGGACAAGGTCGAGGATTTCACCGTATCCAGCAATTTATAGCGCACATCAAAACGGCCGTCGGCGAGTTTTTGCACACTGCCCACCACCAGTGCATCGGCACCGCGCGCCTTCCATGAATCAAAGTTCACCGGGGTCGTTTCATTGATCACCATGCCTGCATCAATAATCTTGAAATAGCCGCTACGGGTAAGGTCATCCTTGATGATTGCGGTAATCTGCTGAGGCGCCAGCCCTTCATCAGCGAAGGCGGCAATGGCAACCGGTATCTGGATGGAGCCGACACCGGAGATTTCTATCCGCAACTGCGCTTGCGCGCTGCTGGCGACCAGCAAGGACGTAGCCACTGCGGCCAGGGCTCCAAGAATATTTTTTGCAGATACGGAAAATATTTTCATCGACACTTTTGCTTTCATTTTTACGTTTATTCTTGCGCTGCTCTTAATACGTAGTCAGCCATTTTTACGGTCTATTCTTTTAATTTATAGACCAAAATCATGCTGTCCGGGACCACTCCGGAATTATTCTTTGGAAACGGCTGCGACTTATCGATGGCGCGCTCCACAGCTTCATCAAAGCCGGGAGCACCGGAAGATTTGAGCTTGCGTATTGCACCACGTAGTGTGCCATCTGGCAATAGGTCTATCCTGTATTCCACTGTAGGATTATTGCTCGTGTTATCACTTGCATTGTAATTGCTATTGGAGCGGATCTTGGCGCTGACCTTGGCTGCATAGCTGGGATCCCCGCGGTTATTGCCGGTCGATTTTGGTGCATCGCCATTTCCACCGCTGCCGGTCGTTGCCGCTTGGCCATTCAGGCGGCGCATGTTTTCAGCGAACACCTTGTCGCGCGCGGCCTGGTCGCTGTTCTGCTTTTTCTTCAGCTCAGCCTGCTTGTTCTTTTCAGCCTCGTCCGCGGCCAGTTTTTCGGCTTTCTTTTTATCCTCTGCCAGCTTCAGTTTTTCTTTCTCTTTTTCCTGCTTTATTTTTTCTTCCTTGTCAGCTTTGCGCTTGGCTTCTTCACGCTCCAGCTTCAATTGCTCTTCTTCTTTTTTCTTCTCGGCAAGCTTGCGCTTACGCTCCTGCTCCAGTGCAATCTCGGGATCTTCCTTGGGCACATCCGGCTTAACGACCGGTGGCGGCGGTGGCTGTACTTTTACCGGTTCAGGCGCAAGCTCCTCCTGTGGCACCGGTTTTGGCGCAGCTTCGCGCGTCTGCATGTCCCAGACTTCTGCTTCCACCGCGGTGGATTCCTGATTTTGCCACTGCACGCCTATCCATAAAAAGGCGAGCAGCAAAATGTGCACAAGGGTCGCCAGCGCAATCGCGGGCCAGCGTCCAGGTTCTTTTGGCAGGGTATTCGGGGAAAATGCTGTCATGAATCGTATGATATACCTGTCACCGTTAAGTTCCGGCCAGGACTATTTCTCTCTATAAACATCCAAAAATCGCCAATTGGGCCTATCGCTCAATCAACGCTTTGTCTGCAACCCAAAATTATAAACCGCAAGGCTACTATCCTTACGACAACTCTTTGTTACTGCCTGTAACACCTTCCAATGACATTGCGAACATTTACATATAAATTCAACAACTTTACGCAGCAAGTCAGCAAAGAATCAATCAAACGAGAAGGTGTAATACGCATCGACCGAAGACTCCGTGCCGGTACGTCCGATAATACTCACCCTGCGCGTCAGTTGCCATGTCAGCTTTACCGCCCCGCTGGCATCGGACAAGCCTCGCTCCACCGACAGTACCAGGCCGGGCGCAAGATGCTTGCCGACGCTCACCACCTGGTCGGTCGTGGTAGAGCTGACTGCTGTAGCGCCCGCGATGGTCTGCGTAGGCAATTTGGAACCGGCGCTATTATCCGCCGATCCCACCGAGAATTCATCAAAACCCAGACCCTGAACGATGTCGCGCGGCACGTTCCTGCTGCCGTCACCGCCAAAAATTGCACCTGCGGCCGACATCAGCAGCGACGCGTCGTTGCCGGCGATCTGATCCGATCCGCGTCCCAGCACCAGCCAGGACAATTTCTCGGCATCCGGCACATCCGGCTCCGATACCAGCCTGACTTGCGGCGCCGCGACCGTGCCTATGACCTCGACCCCAGCTTCCACCTGCAGGCCGCGGCGTAGCGCGCGCACGTTCAGGCCTGGATTATTGGGAGGCCCCTGGAAGTTCAGGATGCCGCGCTCTATCGCCAACTGCTGGCCGTAGCCCTCATACACGCCGCCCTCGGTACGTATGGAGCCGGATGCCTGCACCGGCCCGGCATCGATCGCCCTGAGCCGTATGCTGCCCGCCAGCGTCGTATCCAGGCCACGCCCCACGAACACGAAACGAGGCCCCATATCCAGCGTCACGTCAACCCGGGTTTTCAGCCCCTTTTTCGCATCGTCGTTGTCCTGCGCAGTTTTGTTTTTATCTTCCTTGCGTAGCACGACAACATCGCTGGACAAACTCGGCGGCGGCAATTTCGGCACTTTAAAGTAGGCGCCGTCGGCCAGCAGCTTGCCGCTCAGCGTCCATATCTTGTCTTTCTCCGTCACGCCCGCCTGGCCGCTGACCACGATCCAGCGGTCGTTACGCTGCAGCAGCGGGAATTTATCCCATTGCGCCTGTATGCTGCCGGTTTCATTGGAGATGTCCACTTCACCGGTGGCGTTGAACTCGCCTTTTTGTTTGATCCAGTTAATGCCACGGAATTGTTCGTGACGCGGCATACTGGTGACGGTATTGGAAAATTGCAGTTTATTGAGCTTGACGCGGCTGCCATCGATTTGCGCATCCAGGCTGCCATTGGGCAGCAGCAAACCCTCTGCGGCAAACGCCAGCTCCAGTTCGCTACCGAGTATTTTTGCCTCATAGCGCGGCTTGCCCACTCTGCCTGCCAGTGTCGCATCCACGTTCAGCTTTCCCTTCAGCGCCAGGCCAGGGTTCAACCATGGTCCCAGCCACTGGATGTCAGGCACATCGGCCTTGACCATGCCGTCCAGCGGCGCGTCCGCAGCGATGGTCCATGCGCCGTCCCGCTTGCTGATCACCGAGTTGGCCCTCACTTGCCAGTTTCCAAGCCGGGCGCCACTGGCATTGAGCTGCAAGGCGATGCGCTCGCCGTCACTGCCAGCCACCAGGCCGCCCAGGCCCAGCTTCAGTTGCAGTTCGCGCAGGCCTATCGCGATGGGTCTGCTGGTGCCGTCGCTGTCACGGATACGCAGGTCGCCGCTTTGACGCTGCACATTCAGCTCGCCCTGCACATTGTCTTTCAGTTGCAATTGCCATTGCGCGTTCAGTAGCAGATTGCCGCCCACCAGATACTGCGGCTTGAACAGATTGGCAATATCCACAATGTCTGCATCGGACAGGCTGCCACGGGTTTTTATCGTCGCGGGCGTCCACTCAAATTGTTCCAGCGACAGCTTGCCCAGCTCCCCCTGCAACTGCGCGTTGGCGATGCTCACCAGTTGGCTGGACACGCTGATTGAGGTAGGCGCGGTCAAACTTACGCCGGGTTTTCCAGTCAGCTTCATGCTGAGCAGCTGCCCCTGCCAGCCGGGCACGGACTCCCCCTTCTGGGGAGCGACCGCATGCAGTCCACCGCTGGCAGTCAAACTCAGGCTCCTGACCGGATTAATCTGCGTATTCAATTCTATGCGATGGGCATCGCGCTTGCCGCTGACAGTCAATTTGATTTGTTCTGCCAGCAGACGCATATCGTCAGCGCCATCCTTTTTATTAGCGGCTGCCGGCGCCGCTGCTGATGTTACTGCTGATGTTACTGCTGATGTTGCCGTCGCTGTTGCATTCGCTGCCGTTGACACTGGCACCGCCTGCGTCCTGCGCAATCCCTGGGCCAATACATCGCCTTTGATCACCCCATTCAAGCCGCTGGCCAGATCCAATTTTGCACTCAGGGACTTCAGCGCAAACTGCTGCTTGTAGTTCAGGTTCTCTGCACTCAAGTCCAGCCTGCCGGCAGGTTCGCTCATCTTGCCCAGCAAATGCCCTTCCGCTTTAACGCTACCTGACAAAGGCAGGTGCAAAGGCGCGGCGAAAGCGGCCAGATCCGGCGCATCCAGCTTTGCCAATAAATCATCCTGCCCCTGCCCCCAGCTACCGCTGGCCGCCAGGCTATTCTTGCCCCATTGCAGATCCAGCTTGCGGACCTGCAGTTGCTGCCCCTGCAGCCAGCTCAGGTCAGCCACGCCATTCAAAGCCTGGTCGGCGTATTGGCCTTGCAACTGCGGCATATGCAGATTGACATTCAATCGCGGCTGCAATTGGCCGTCAACAGTAAAATTGGCATTAATGCGGCCGGCGGGTACAGCCAGCCAGCGCGAAGGATCAAAATTCTGCAAATCCCCCTTGAGCTTGAATGCCTGCCTGGCCTGGCCAGCAGTTGCCAGCGATATCTCGCCCTCGCCCTTCAGTTGAGAATCTGCCGCGCGCAAATCAAACCTGGACAAGCTCAGCAGCGCATATTGCGGGCTATTCTTATCCAGTTGGTAGCTGGCGTCCGCTTGCAGGCTGGCGCGCGGATCGCTGAGCTTGGCCTGCAGGCTGACCAATTGCGCCCGGGTTTGCGCGGTAACGCTGCCCTTGATCTGGCTGGAGTGCAGGCGGCTGTCCAACTTGGATAGGTCAATACCGGACAGGTCAAAACGGCTGTCTATCAAAGGCAAGCCCGACTGCATCAACTGCAGTTGCGCCTCACCCTTGATTTGCCCGTTGCCGGCTAGTTGCAGGCTGGTGTTCTTCAAGCTCAGATCTTTCCCCGACCAGCGTACACTTGATTGCACACCAGTGACGGGAATGCGCTGCTTGTCGATCTGGCCTGCTTGCAAGTTCACTATGCTGACAGTGCCGGATAAGCTGCCTATGTCCTGCTTTTCCCCTGTGGCCATCGCAGCAGCCTTGCCGTCGGAGCGCAAATCAGCATTGATGTTCAGGCTGGCCGCTGGTGCGTCTGCGGCAAAATTTGCCGGATTGAGCCCGCGAATACTGGCTTGCAGTGCACGCAGTGGCAGCATAGAAAAAGGCGCAATATCTGCGCTGAGCTTGCCTTGCAGCGTCGCATTCTGGCTTGGCGCCTTGGCTGTATCCGCCCCCGGCGGCGCATCCAGCTTTGCCTGTGCATCTGCCTTGATATTCAATTGTTGCAATGAGCCCTGCACACTGCCTTGCAAACCCAGTTCAGGAATGTCTTTGCCGGGGCGGCCCTGATAAGTCAATTGAGCCTTCAGGTCAAAGGGTTTGACCGTGGCGATACTGCCCTGCGCCTGTACCCTGCCCCAGGGGCTGGACAAGCCCGCAGTAAACTGATGCTGCAAGCGTCCCGATTCCAGCTTTGCCGTTAAGGCCGATAATTCAGTGTCGACGGTTTCATGCCCGCTCTTGTCTATCGTCGCGATCGCAAGACGGCCTACGGCGGCCCGCTCAATGTCCAGGTCTATGGGCAAGATCAGATGATCCGGTAACTGCGCGGGCTTGTCGCTGGCAATGCTGGCGACAGTGAGGGCGGCGACATCCAGCGTGTGAATCACCAGCTTGCCGCGCGCCAGCGCCTGAGGGCTCCAGTTCAGCTTGACGCCGCTGGCGTTGATACGCAAGCCGGCGGTTTTATATTCGAGCTCAGCGATCGCCAGCTCATCGCTGAAACGGCCGCTGACACCGGAAAATTTCCATTGGCCGCTGCCGAAGCTTTGCACAATACTGAGTATGGATTGCGTGCCGCTCTGGGTCCATATTCCCCATCCCAGCACCAGCGCAAGAATGACCAGCAAGCCCAGGCTGAATTGCGCGAGGCGCACGCTGATGTGTGCAGCCAGCCCTCGCTGTCTGCGCTGTTTTTTTTCTGGCGCCTGCTGCTGAGGCTGATCCGGTTTGATATCCTGGTCCATGATTTTCCCTAGAACGCGATCGCAATAGAGAAATCCAGGCGCACTTTTCTTGCCTGCTTGCCGTAAGCCAGGTCAAGTGCTATCGGACCGGCCGGGGTCTTGTAGCGTGCGCCCACGCCATAGCCTTGCTTGAGGTCTATATTCTTCCAGGTATCGGAGGCACCGCCGACGTCCATAAAAACAGCGCTGCCCCAGTTGGATTGCTTCAGCCAGTGCACATATTCGGCGCTGGCAGCCGTCATCACGCGGCCACCGGTCACGGCCGTGCCCTGATTGATACCTATGCTCTGATAGCTGTAGCCACGCACCGTATTGCTGCCACCTATACGGAACAGATAGTCTTCAGGCACACCGTCAATACTCGGCGAAAAGACTTCACCCACTTCGGCGCGCAGGACAAAACCATCCTGCTTGCCTATCGGGATCCAGCGTTGATGTTTGCCGTAGACACGGATAAAGCGCTGGTCGGAAATCAGGGCTTTTTCAGATATGGCAAAGTCCAGTTGATAAATCTGCCCCTTGCGCGGCGCAAAGCTGTCATCCACATCGCGCCAGGTCCAGCCCACGGTGCCCACCAGCGCATTGGTATAGGTAGCATCTTCGCCATCCGGCTCGGCCCGCTCACGCGACAGGTTAAAGCCCAGGCGCTGCTCCAGATGGCCATGCGTGCTGGTGCGCTTGACACCAAGTGCAGTACGCGTCAGCAGCAGGCCGGACACATTGGCCCTGTCTGCCAGCACGCCGAAAGAATCCAGATAGCCGCCATCGCGCGGCGGCAGATAAACATCGGCATAGGCCAGTTGCCGCCTTTGCTCCAGGCGGACTGCGCTGCGCATGTCCCAGGCCTTGTCCAGCAAATCACGGTCACGGTAAGACACTTCGCTGCGGTAGCCGGTGTTGGTGCTATAACCCACGCCAAAACCAAGATCGCGCGAACGGCGTTCTACAACGTTGACTTCGACCGGCACATTTTCTGCCTTGGCAGGATCGGGATCGACGCTGACCGCTACGGTAGAAAAATACGGGGAATTCTGCAAGGCGCGCTGAAATTCCAGCAGGCGCGCACGCGAATATTTTTCGCCTTTACGCGGAGGATTGTATCTGTCCACCAGCAAGGGCGGGTAGCGCACGAAGCCGCTCAGCACGACCTCGCCTAGCGTGAATGGGGGCCCGCTGTCCAGCTCAAGCTGCAAGGCAGCACTCTGGTTCTCGGCATCGACAGTCGCCTTGCTGTCCACGATGGTGGCTGATGCATAGGTGTCCGCCCGCAGATTCTCGGTAGCGGCATTCTTGGCGCTGCTCCATTCATCATCGCGAAACGCTGCGCCCTGCGGCAAACCCCAAGCAGAAACGATGGCATCGCGCCGTTTCACGGCCTCAGCCTGTCCCGCCTTGGCCGCGTCCGCCAGCGCTCCGCTGAAATTCAGGCTCACTGCCTGCACTATGGTGCGCGGCCCCGGCTCAATATTGACGATCACCCGGTCGGTACCGCCGGCACTGACGGAAACCTGCGTATCGAAATCAACCGTCGGGGAAAAATAGCCTTCAGTGGCGAGGATATTACTGACGTCGCGCCGCAATTTACGCAGCATCGCCGGATTGACATTCTGGGGTTCGGCATTGGCCGACAATTCAGGTATGTGCTCCCTGAGCAAAGCCAGCCAGTCGCCTTGAGCCTTGCCGATCTCTATATGGCTCAGATGGCCGCCGCGGCCAGCCCGTCTCCCGGCTTGCGGCTCATCCGGCTCCGATTCCGGCTGTTCATTTTCCGCCTCGCTTTTTGACCCACTTGCATTACTGCCGGGGACCGGTACAGGCGCTCCTGTGCCGCTGCCTGTCTCAGATACGGATGTATCCGCCGTGTTTTTCGTTTCAGCCTGCGTTGCAGGCCTGGTTTCGGTCTTGCTGCCGCCAGTGTCCTGTTCGGCTGCGTAGCAGCCGAAACATAACAGGAACGAGGTTAGAACGGCAGAAAGACTCTGCATCACTTCGTCGCCAGACCTACGCGATTAATGCCCATTTTCTTTGCTTCGGAAATAACCTTGATGATGTCGTCATATTTCATCTCCTTGTCGGCAGAAACCATCACCGATAAATCGGGTTTGGCTTCATGGTATTCCTCCAATTTTTTCAGCAACTGCGTGATATTGGTCGCCGTTTCCTTGCTTTCCTGCTTGTTTTGGCCGTTGGCATTGCCCTTGCTATTGATGCTGATCGTTGAAGGCGCATTCGGCTGCAAGGCAATTTCTATGTAGTCCGTTGGCGGCTGTGTCGACTGGCCCGCTGTCGGCAAATTGATCACGCTGGGATTGGTCATGGGTGAAGCCACCATGAAAATCACCAGCAGCACCAGCATCACGTCGATGTAAGGCACCACATTGATCTCGGCTTTGAATTTGCGTTTACGTTCGCCACGTAGCGATGAAGCCATTAGCGCGACTGCCTTTGCAGGATATTGGAGAATTCTTCAATAAAGGTTTCAAAGCGGATCGCCAGCCTGTCGATATCGTGAGAGTAGCGGTTGTAGGCCAGCACCGCAGGGATTGCAGCAAACAGGCCGATGGCGGTCGCAATCAGCGCTTCGGCAATACCGGGAGCAACGGCCGCCAGTGTCGCCTGCTGTACATTGGCCAGGCCGCGGAACGCATTCATGATGCCCCATACCGTACCAAGCAGACCTACGTAAGGAGAGACTGAACCAACCGAAGCCAGGAAAGACAGGTGCGATTCCAGCGCATCCATTTCGCGCTGGTAGGACGCGCGCATCGCGCGGCGGGCGCCGTCCAGCATCGCGCTGGCGTCCAGGGTCCCCTTATTGGCGGATTTGACTTTCTGGTATTCGCTCATGCCTGCTTCAAAGATGCGCTCCAATGCGCCGGTCTTGTTGGTGGTGCCACGGCGGTTGGCAGCCGCAGCCTGATACAGCTCGACCAGGCTACCGCCTGACCAGAAGCTGCGCTCAAAATCCTCAGTTTGCGCGCGAGCCCGTTTGATCGCGAACATCTTGCTGAAAATATAGGTCCAGCTGGTTACCGATACTCCCAGCAGCAGCAGCATGACCAGTTGCACCGGTATGGAGGCATTGGTAATCAGGGATAGAAACGAAAGATCTTGAGTAACAGTCATAGTGTTTAATGTTGACGTTATTGAATTATAAACAAGTTGCAATAATAGATACTATGCAATAGTTCTGGAGTTTGGCGGTGTGCTGCCGCACCAATGGGCAAAGCTGCTGCCCGGCTAATTGATCCTGTCCAGCACTTGAGCGGGAATCGCACTGGGCTTCAGGCTGGCGGTTGCTACACAACCGACCTTGATCCTGCCGGTAGCGAGGCAGGTATCACCGCACCAGGCCTCTTGCACAAATTGAACGGAGGCACGGCCCAGCTTTTCGACCACGACCGTGACTTTCAGTTCATCATCCAGATAGGCAGGTGCATGATACTCGACTGCCGTCCCCTTGACGACAAACATCACCTGGTGTTCCTGCGTCATCTGCTGCTGGTTGACGCCGGCGGCACGCAGCCATTCGGTTCTGGCTCTTTCAAAAAACTTCAGATAGTTGGCATAGAAGACGATGCCGCCTGCGTCGGTGTCTTCATAGTACACGCGGAGTGTCCAGCTAAAATTGTCCTGCATATTCCTGCTTTTAAAAGATCGGAGCCTGGCAAAGAGAGTTTGCACTCCCCCTCCCGGCCTCCATTGTGCCAATGAAAACTTTATTTTTGGTATCAGTTGGTATCAAAAGGTTTCAGGCATAGTCCGCCCCCCTCGCCACTTAACTCCCGGCTCAGTTCCTCTTGATGTTCAGCGGACCATATCCCTGGCAAGTCGGCATCATCTCGATGAAATTGACATTCACATGCGGCGGCAGCGTCGCAATCCAGTAGGCAGTTTCAGCAATATCCACTGCCGTCAGCGGCTGGGTACCCTCATAGACCTTGGCGGCGGCGGCATCATTGCCTTTAAAGCGAACATTGGAAAATTCGGTGCCGCCGCACAGACCGGGAGCGATATTGGTTGCACGCACACCGGTGCCAACCAGATCCGCCCGCAGATTCAGGGTAAATTGATCAACGAAGGCCTTGGTCGCGCCATACACATTGCCGCCCGGATAAGGCGTGGAACCGGCAACGGAGCCGATGTTGATGATCAGGCCGGTATTGCGCTGTACCATCTCCGGCAGGATCGCGCGGGTAACAGTCACCAGGCCCTTGGTATTGGTATTGATCATGGTTTCCCAGTCATCCAGCGAGGCCAAATGCGCCGGCTCGGTACCCAGCGCCAGACCGGCATTATTGACCAGCACGTCGATTTGTTTCCATCCCACCGGCAATCCCTGCAAGGCCGCATTGATAGACGCTTTATCGGTCACATCCATTTGTACCGGCAATACCGAGCTGCCCAGCTCTTCCGCCAGGGCTTTCAGCTTATCGACGCGGCGGGCTGCAGCGATCACCTTATGCCCATGACGGGCAAACTTGCGTGCCATTTCTTCGCCAAATCCTGAGCTCGCGCCAGTTATCAGTATGATCATGGGATGTCCTTGTCTATTTTTCAGGCTTGCATTAAAAGAAATACGGTTCTTTACCAGCCTGTATTTTAGAGCTTGTTGACAATTTAGTCTTGCGCACAGCAGGACGTGCTGTAGCGCAGGATTTTTGACCTGAAAAAGCTGGCTGGCAACAGTGAGCCTACCCTTAAGATCCGCAAATATTTCCAAGTGGAAATTTACTGTAATTATTTGGCAAATACTGCTTGAACTTGCTGAAATCCGGTGTCTAACGTAAAATTTGGGCACCATTTCGTCTCACGTAACTGGCGAAAACGTCCTGAGCAAGATGCTGCATCGCCAAGATGGAGCATCCTGAGAGCGGCGGAAGATGGGTATCCATCGGGAAGCGTGAGATTCTGCGGGTCCGGACAAATTGGGCCCTAGCCGTACGCCTGGGTAGCCTGGATGGTAAAAGCGATTAAGGCTGCCTATTCCCTATTGTCGACTACGCTGTACAGAAGCTTGTGCGGCACATAGACAGGACGGGCACCTGGTCCACCACACTCACCTTTTACGACTGGAAGATTGTCATGTTCGCAAAAAACCATACCCTCGCCAATATAGATCCGGAATTGTTTGCCGTGATCCAGAAAGAAAATCACCGCCAGCAAGAACATATCGAGCTGATCGCTTCGGAAAATTATACGTCGCCGGCCGTCATGGAAGCGCAAGGCTCGCAACTGACCAATAAATACGCCGAAGGCTATCCGGGCAAACGCTACTACGGCGGCTGCGAATATGTCGATATCGCCGAACAACTGGCCATCGACCGCATCAAGCAATTGTTTGGCGCGGAAGCCGCCAACGTGCAGCCTAACTCCGGCTCGCAAGCCAACCAGGGCGTATTCTTCGCTGTCTTGAAACCAGGCGACACCATCATGGGCATGTCGCTGGCAGAAGGCGGCCATTTGACTCACGGCATGCCGCTGAATATGTCCGGCAAATGGTTCAACGTGGTTTCCTACGGCCTGAACGACAAGGAAGAAATCGACTATGAGGCCATGGAACGCCTCGCACACGAGAAAAAACCCAAGCTGATCATCGCCGGCGCATCGGCTTACGCGCTGCGCATAGACTTCGAGCGCTTTGCCAAGGTGGCCAAGGACGTGGGTGCTTATTTCATGGTCGACATGGCTCACTATGCAGGCCTGATCGCTGCCGGCGTCTATCCTAACCCCGTGCCTTACGCAGATTTCGTCACATCCACCACGCATAAATCCCTGCGAGGCCCACGTGGCGGCATCATCCTGATGAAGGCCGAACACGAGAAAATCATCAACTCTGCCATCTTCCCCGGCCTGCAAGGCGGCCCCTTGATGCACGTGATCGCCGGCAAGGCAGTCGCATTCAAGGAGGCATTGACGCCTGAGTTCAAGACCTATCAGGAACAGGTAGTGAAGAATGCAGATGCCCTGGCAAAAGCGTTGATTTCACGCGGCCTGCGCATCATCTCCGGCCGTACCGAATCGCACGTGATGCTGGTAGATCTGCGCGCGAAAAAAATCACAGGCAAGGAAGCCGAGGCGATCCTGGGTTCCGCACATATCACTTGCAACAAGAACTCCATTCCTAACGACCCGGAAAAACCATTCGTCACTTCCGGCATACGCCTGGGCAGCCCGGCGATGACCACTCGCGGCTTCAAGGAAGAAGAAGCTGCCAAGGTAGGCCATTTGCTGGCGGACGTGCTGGACAACCCACACGATGCTGCAACGATAGAGCGAGTCAAGGCTGAAGTCAAAAAGCTGACGGATGCTTTCCCGGTCTATGCAGCATAAGAAGCAGTAAGGCAGTACATTCCGACGGCGCTGCGAATTTTTTAAAGAATCGCAGCGCTGCCGGATACTTGCGAATAGCACCTAAACTCATCCGCGGCCATCACAGAATAATTATATGAAATGCCCCTACTGCCACCACGATGACACCCAGGTAATCGATACCCGCGCGCCGGAAGACGGCAACACGATACGCCGCCGCCGCCGTTGCACGCAATGCGACAAACGTTTCACTACCTATGAGCGGATAGAACTGGCAATGCCGGTCATCGTCAAGAAAAATGGCAGCAGGACAGAATTTGAAACCGATAAGCTGCGCGGCAGCCTGATGCTGGCGCTGCGCAAGCGCCCGGTGTCGGCCGAAGCCGTCGATACCGCGATACAGCGCATAGAAGAAAAACTCCTGTCCAGCGGCGAACGCGAGGTCAACTCCGGCTATATCGGGGAGCTGGTGATGCGGGAACTGAAGCGCCTGGACAAGATCGCCTATATCCGTTTTGCTTCGGTGTACAAGAGTTTTGAAGATCTGTCGGAGTTTGCGGAAGCGATTCAGGAAGTAAAAAAGACCTAGGATCAACGCCGTTCCGGCCGCATCAAGTCCGTATTAGAGGTTCCTGCCAGCGGGGAATGCATGTCTTGAGTATGGGGAGAGCCTTAGCATATAAAATACGGCAAACATAATTCAATTTCCGTAGGTATCGCTGAGTGGAGCCGGCCTAGTGTCCAGTACAATGTCTGAGTTATCAAGCTCATGGGCTAAAGTCATCCGAGAATTCAAACAGTTCGGCAGCGTAAGTACCCGCCTTGCGGTATTAGGCTTGATCGTGGCCATTCATATAGTTTTGATAGTCGCTGCCAATACAAAATACCGGCCGCGTGGAAAGCCGCTGTCGGGAGTACACTCTGCAGGTAAAACCTTGGATGTCGAACTCCTGGATTCGGGTATTGCCCGCAAACCTGAACGCGAATCCGCAGGAACTGCAATCACGTTGAATGCGCCTGATTTGCCCGGCCCACCGCCTCCGCCCGACATCAAAATTGGTACACCAGACAGTTTATTTGACCTGGGTGAGCCTGAGCCTGCCTACTATCTCCCCACCAACCAGATCACCGAAAAACCGGTGGTCAAGCTTGATGTGTCATCAGATGTGGCACTGGTGCTGGCAAGTAATCAGCCGCGCTCTGCGGTGCTGCGACTATTAATTAACGAAAACGGCAGCATCGACCAGGTCATTATGGAACAAGGGGATTTTTCCGAAACAGAGAAGCAAGCGCTAATCAATGCCTGCATGCACATGGAATTTGAACCGGGGAAGAAAGACGGTTCTCCGGTAAAAACTGAAATGCGCATACAAATGACGATAGAACCTGCCGGCCCTACCCTGCCGTTCGCCCGCCCGCCTCAGTAACTACGCAGCTTTTATTATCTGCCCGAAAAAAAACCTGCCTGCGCATATTACATATATGGCAGGCAGGTTCATGTTGCAAGGTAGTGAGTCACCGCAGCATGGCGCGGTATGCAAATCTATGGAACTAACTCACGCCAGATAACCCTTTGTCCCTGGTAGCCCTTTGCCGGAAGCGGGGCACTACCGAGAATCAAGGTCTGACCATTTGACGTAACGCCCTCGATCTTCACTGTATTAGTCGAACCTCCACCAGTACCACCGCCGTCGGTAATCACTATACCGTCACCGACGATGGTCGAGTTGATCTTGGTCGAAGTCGGCACATTGGCTCCATTATTACCGGAACGATAGTCAAAGAAATTGAACCAGCTATAACCACCAGGGCTGCACACAGTATTGGAAGGTACTGTCGACGGTATATACAGATTGCCAAATACTAACAGCGGATTGATATTAATCCTTTCACCGCTATCCGGCAGATCGATAAACCACCCGCGTCCGGTATTGAAATTAACCGCGTTCGAGCTTGCAGTACGGCTGGTGCCCGAGGTCGTCAAGGTCTGCTGCACTAAGGTCGTACGAGGATTGACCAGGGTCGTCGTTGCATTGTCATCCTTGATCGCGTAAATACTCTGCACGTGCGTATCGGTCAGGTCGCTCAACTCCAGATATTTTCCTGTCCCGATATAGATGATCCTCTTGCCATTGATGCTGCCTAACGAAGGCGCGGCGGTAACCGGCTGTGCATTACCGGTGGAATCCTGCAGGGTAGCAAACTTCATTACCGATGCTGCATTAATATCGAAGCGCCACACATTGCCGTTAAGATCGCCGCCATAAGCATACGTGACGAGATTGTTTTTCTCAGGATCATCCGCCCAGGCCGATATTTTCGCCAGGCCGCTAGGCGAAGTGCTTGTACCGCCCCCCGTAGCTATCTTGCTGATCGAAGCCCCGGTATATGCATTACGCACAAACAGTATCCCGTCGCCACCACCGGGAGAAGTGTTGTTATAGCCGGAAGTCAGCAATACTACCCAGGTGCCGTTTGCCAGTTTGGTAATGACCGGCTGTCCATAACTGTACCCAATATCATTGTCTGTTGTAGAGTCTATCTCCCACAGCAAAGTGGGTGAGGCCGGATTGGTAACATCCAGCGCATAGTAACCGCGCCCACCGCCATTCAAGCCGCCCACAAGGATAGTGTGCCAGGCGCCGCCGCTATAAACGTCCGAAACAATCGGTGCGCCGTTGACAAAATTCGTATGGTTACTGGCATAGTTGGCATCCGCCAGTTTCCACATGTTCGGAATAACCATGCTCGGCACATAGGCCCAGCGCTCAGTACCATCATCGGCATTATAGGCATGCAGCATACCGTCATTGCCACCGATATACACGGATTTGCCACGGCTGCTTTGCGCCGTCACAAAAGTGCTATAACCTGCATCTGTGTAGCTAAACACCGGCTTGCCGATAAATACAGGTTGCGATTCAGTAAAGTCGCCGGTAACGGCGTCACGCTGACGGAAAACGCGGTTGGCAGCTGGATTGGAGCCCCGCATGTCATAGCCGCTTTGTCCGCGCAAATAGGCGACCATATTGGTCCCATTGGCATTCGGCTGTTGAGTGGTCGAATCCAGGACAGACCATTGGCTCAGGTTGCTGCCGACAAAATACGCCTGTTGCGTGCTGCTCATGTTCGCATAGGTAAAATCGACCAGCGTACCTGTGCTGCTCTTCATCTTGATCGTGCGGCTATCGCTAGCTGCGCTAACTTTGGACGCCATCGTACCCGTACACGCAACCGCTAATTCCGTATCCGCCTGGCCGGGTGTCACGCAGGCATACGTGGTAGCGCTGCCTGAAGTGGTAGGTACGATAGTACCGGGAGCAGGACAAACCCCTGGCACTACGTCTTCAATACACCAGGTCGCTGCATCGCTGATATCGCCTGTGTGGGTGTCGATCAGCCTTTTTTCCAGGTTGCCCTGCCATTTTACGGTCGTATATGTGGCCAGGAAGGCGCCATTGTCACCGGCAACAGGATTCAAGGTGCTGGTAGCAGCCGCAGCACCGGCACCCGCTTTGGCCTGGATGGATGCCAGCGCAGCATTCAGGCCGCTGGATAATTGGGTAGGATCCTTGGCACTAAAATAAGTACCGTTACCATTGACCGCAGCATGCCAAAGATCGTCCACCGCCGTTTCCGTATCGGCCACAGGCACCGGCCAGTTCAATACGGGGGTGCCAGTACCATTGGCTAATTTATAGAAATCGTCACCCGGCGCTGCGTTCTTATAGTCGCTTTGGTAAGTGATAGTGCCATCCACACCAAGCCCCAGCGTAAAGGTGGTCATATGCTGTTTGGTATTATTGTCGGTATTGCTGACAAATACATTATTCTCGCAGACGTCCACCCCTAAGGAGCCCGTGCAATTGCTCAGTGAGCTATCTCGCAAGTCGGTGTCGTAATAATACTTGGCGACGTCGGCCAGCGTGGCAGATGAAGCTGTCGGCCCCTCATACTTGGGACGGGCTGTAGAACCGCCATCCAGATCGCCTATCGTGGCGCCGTTGATATCCAAAACATCCGTATTGGCATCGGTATTCCAATAGCCGTCCGTCGTCAACAGTACAAAGTTCTGTTGACAAGAGTATTGCATCGGATCGGAAGTACCGACCGGTTTTTTCCCCGCGAAGATCCTCCCGACACGGGATAAGGCAGAGCGCAGTGGCGTACCATTGGAGGGCGTAGCTCCAAACAATTTCGTATACCACAGGTTTTTAGCATTACCCGAGCCGCTGGTGAATGTCGTAATAGGCAAATAACTGGTGCCGTAAATATCGATAAACCCAACGCGATAACGGCTGTCTATAGGCTTGAACGCCCGGCTGACCGCAGTCTTCATCGTCTGCATGCGCGTCTGGTAATAAGTCCACCAGTTTGCGAAGTTAGTCATTTCTTCAGTGTAGGTGCAAGTCGAACCAGCACAATCTGTACGTCCTGCGGCCTTGGGATAGGTATTTCCGCTAACAATATCGGTACGGGTAAAAGATCCGTAGAAGCTGGCAGGTACTGCAGGAGTGGCT
This sequence comes from Parundibacterium terreum, assembly GCF_014636315.1. Taxonomy (GTDB): domain Bacteria; phylum Pseudomonadota; class Gammaproteobacteria; order Burkholderiales; family Burkholderiaceae_D; genus Undibacterium; species Undibacterium terreum. Next base: position 1,922,628 of record NZ_BMED01000001.1, read on the forward strand.
GCAACAAACGCCGTCGAACTTGTGACCGCGGTTGAAAATGTGCATGTACTAGAGGCGACAGGCGTAAAGACAATATCGGAAGATGTCATAGGCCCCGCAGATGCAGGCGCGGTAATTGTCAGAGAGCTGCCACTGCCTGAAAATGTATAGCCGGCGCTTGCACTCTGATTAGTAACGTCTTTACGTAGATTGCTGGAGCTTGTCTCTAAAGCAGTTGCCGCAGGCAGGATGCTGATATTGTTGGCCTTGATACTGGCGATCCCCACTTTCTTCGTCGGACTGCCAGTGTTGCAACTGCTTGCCATGGTAATCGTCATTGTCACGCTGGCCGGCACGGCGGCTACCGCACTAGTGCCGCCAGAATAAAACCGGGTTGGAAAACGTGGCACCGTATAACTACCGGTGCGAATCTTCTGGCAAGAGCCCGCTGCCGGCGATGAGGCGGAAGCGTTGGCTGCCGAAGTACACCAGCGCAATTTGGCCGGAAAACTGAAAGTCGCAGTCTGGCTAGCCTGGCAATTTGTCCATTGCGCGCTATCGCAGTACTCCCCCGGGTTCATCGTGTAGTAATGCGGGCCGAAGGTACGCGAAGAGGTCGTTGGGGTAGTCGCATCACCCGATACGACAGTGCCCGTGCCACTGGATGTAGTGGTATGCAAGGTCGTATAGGCTTTGCTATTGACCGTACCCGGCAAGATGTAGTTGTCGTTTCGCAAGCAGTCGGTATAACCACTATCGGTACACCACTCAATATCGACATAGCTGGTCACCAGATTGGTATTCGCCGTCCCGGAAAATGCATTGTTTTTTACCGCCGTCCAGGTGGTTTGACTAGCCCAGGCCGTTCCTTGATAGTCTACGGGTGGCAGATAGTTAATAGCCGGATTGTAGTAGACGCCATTGAAGTCTGCGCTTTGGAACAAGGGCTGATTGACACAGGCAAGATTGTAAGAGCCATTGGTGTTCTTGCAGATGCTGTCATCCGCCCAGTCGGGCAGGTAATTGAAGCCCATACTGCCCGATGTATCAAGCGTGAACATCAAGTTGGGCAGCACCGACGTGGTCGTCGAATTGGCCAGAGGTGCAGGCGCCAGCGAGACAGTCGGTGCAGACAAGGCCGAAAGTGGAAATGCAAGGCTCAATGCTAAACTGATGCAGGCCGCATTGCGTAGGACTTGGCGGCTGGTTATATGGCGTTTCATGAAGCACTCCTAATAGGTAAAGCCCTGGATATAGCTAATGGAATTTCTGGGTCCGGTGACGCGGACGGTAATCCGGAACAGGACGTTTTTCCCCCCGACCTGGGCTCCTGCTCCGCCGTAACCCGTAATTCCGTTGTTTTTTGGGCCGCCCGACGCATCGTTGAACAGGCAGTTCCCTTCAGTCAAATAAGCTGTCGTATCCCGGCACATGCGCTGTATCACGTAGCGGATCGCATTGCCGGAAGCATCGGTGCCACCATCTGCACTATTGCCCGAAGTCCACGTTGAGCTTGCTGAAAGATCAAATGCCGGGTCTACATTCACGTAATAACCGATTGCGGCGTTATTGACGTTGAATGGATGAGCGTTGCCTGCAGCCCACTGGTCGATACCGGAATTGGCAGTATCTGTCGCAGTCAGCCACTTTATCGCCTGTTCGTAGCCACCATCGCCAGAAGTGGTAGCAGCCTGTTTAAAAGCCAGATTGCCGGCAACTACCGTGCTGGTATCGACCGTACGCACCAGTGCAATCGCTGCCAGCATAAGAGTAACTAAGGCGACTAGCGCAATAAACAATATCACCCCACGCTGCTTGCTGGGCGTGCTATGTCGACTATGCGAAAACGTGTGATGTTGTTTCATCATTGGATTAATAGTGTTTTGGACCAGATAATATTACGCAGGGGTACGATGGTTTCGAACACCCTGTAGCGATAACGTTGCCAGTTCGCGTCACCACTGACATTGATCTTCGGTGCAGGATCCGTCGACGTCCCCTGCCATGCACACAGCCCCGTAGGGTTCACAGCGGCGGTCCAAGATGTGCATGCATCCGTTACATTTGTTTTTTCCAATTGCCCGTTGCGCGCGACTATGGCAATGCGGATCGCCTTGATGCGATTGCGATCGCTGATGGTGGGGGCCGCCCATGTGCCGCCTTTGGCATCTACCCAATTGGTCACCGTATTATTGTTGCCAATCGACGAAATGCCATACTGGGCCTGGATATTGACAACGCCGCTGGCAATCGGCGCGCCATTTTGCAGCAGATTGCCATCGGCAGACACACTGTATGTGGTCGTGGTCCAGCTCCCAACGCAACTCAGGACGGCGCCCGCTGCCATTCCATTCGCCGAGGCCACCGTGATCTGGGTATATCCCGGGTCCACATTGCTTACTTTACTCATCTGACAAGTCGCGCCATTGGTAGCTATCGCGATGTCGTTTTGACTGCACCCCAGGTTATTGGTGACGCCGATGATATTCCCGGTAACGCTGGAAATTTTGATCGGCGCACCACCCATGGCTGAAGTACCTGTGCGTATCGTGATGCTGTCACTGGCGCCATCCTGTCCGTCAGGACCATTGCCGCCATCGGTAATAGTTACTGGGGATAAATCTACGTTGGCGGTGCCGGTATCATTGTCGGTAGTGGTCGCGGGAACGCAAGCCATAGCCGTCTGAAGACTGCTATAAATAGGGAGTGCATATCCCGCCTGCTGCAATTGCCGTTGCACCGTATATAGCGCCAGGCTGCCATTGGTCTGCGCATCCGCGCTACCGGACGTGGTTCTTTTTTGCCCCTCGAACAGGCCCATCACCTGGACGATGACGAGGGTCGCGATCAGGCCTATCACCATGCCCACCATGATTTCGACAAGTCCAAAGCCTGCCTGGCGGGGCATGATGTGTCTAAAAGGAATTCGTGTAGTTTGGGACACCGCGTCGCTCTCTCATTGTTATCGACTACTCTTGCACATGTGCCACAGTGGTCACATTGTGTATTTCAGTGCTTCCCGGTGGTTGCCACTCCACTTTTACGACAAAACATTTCAGGCTTGGCTGGTTGTTTATATCGAGGTCGCAACTGGCAGCTCCCCGCGTAGTACTGCGTTTACCTGAGGGCAGGCCGCTGGTTGCGGAGATGTCCGTTTGATTCTCGGCATAGTTTGCCAGATTGGCCGGATCCACCCAGATCTGCGAAATTCTCTGCTGGGCCACATATCCCGCTTCTATCCTGTATTTGGAATCGGATGTGCCTTTGATCATCGCCGCCTGCAAACCGACGATGCCAAGTATTCCTATCGAAAAAATCAGCACGGCTATCAGCCCCTCCAGCAGCACTATTCCTTGCTGCTGATACGGCAATTTAACTCTGTACGCCTTTCTCATATCCACTCCCTTTTATTCTCAGCAAGCACGCGGATCAGGCGAAACCACGCTAGGATCGGGATCGCACATCTTGATATTGCCGCTGACACCAATATTGATTCGAAGATCTCTGGTCTTGTTTGCCGGTAGCACTGCAGGATCAATGTCCACATTGATTTGCGTTGCAGTTCCTGCCGAAGGCGTCGGCGCAGTCATGCGGCCAAAGCTATCGAAGGTAATAGGCGTGCCGTCTACTGCATTCACCGTTACCGCTGCCGACGAACCGTCTCCGGTTGCCCTGCTCTGCAAAACTGCGGGGCAAGTCGCCGACACAGTAACGCAACCCACGGTCCAGCTAGAGCCCGAACCCAAGGTAAACTTCACGGCCGCATTACGCCTGACAGCTTCGGCGCGCGCCACCTGCAAGCCACTCTGGATTGACTCCGCTGCTCCGCGCAACTTGGAGTTTAAAATCCAGGTGCCATAGCTAGGCATGCCTATCGCCATGACAATGGCGACGATGGCAATCCCTATCACCAGCTCCACCATCGTGAAGCCTTTCTCAAATGCGGATAGTTCGTTTTTCAGCACGACTCCCCCGGCTTTTTAATCCAGCAATTCACCTGTGATCCTGACGGAACTGTAGATGTTTTTGCATTATTTTGATCAATCCCGTACTGGTAGCCTGCCATATCCTGGCCGGCAACTCCATTCGCCACAATCGAATAGGTGGGTGGACTTGCGTCATTACTGACACACTGATAAGTAAAGTATTTGCTTTCAGTAATTCCGGGACTACAAGCTCCATCCACGTAACCACCATATTTGCGGTTATCTTGGTAATATTGTTCCCATCTGATGCGCATGGTCGCCAGATTGCTGGTTGCCTCTTGTACTTTGCCTTGACGTATGTAATTTCTGTATGAAGGCAGGGCGACGGCCGCCAATATCCCCACAATGATGACGACTATCATCACCTCGATGAGCGTAAAACCGGCTGTTTTCTTTGAAAATTGCATAGTATGTCCTTGAATGAATGGCGCCCCATCATATTGCAAATTTCACACTCCGTGAATACACTTCAGTGCCGTACTCGCCACTAATCGGGTGCTCTTCGGAAGATATGACGCAACTACCTTTAGTTGCCTCATATTAATATTTTGTGGCACGTTTATTCAAGGAGCAACTGATGAACGGTTGCCTTTGCGAGACATCCGGCAATTATTCTGTCTTACCCTGACGACGCTCTGACTAATTTTGCAACAAGCGAAGCTGTAGACCGTAGGCCTGAGTACAGCAATTATTGATATCATGCAAAGTTGATGGCGAACAGCAAGGATTGAATCTTGAATCAACTAGCAGACTTAGAAGGCTTTATGTTGCAGGCCTTGGATTTGGCCGGTAAAGCCCCTCAGTGGGTTGCCCCCAACCCCAAGGTAGGATGCGTCATCATAAAAAATGGTGAAATCCTGGGCCTGGGAGTAACACAACCTCCAGGCGGCAATCACGCAGAAATAGAGGCCATGGCCGACGCCAGGATAAAAGGGCATGATCTTGAAGGAGCCACAGCCTTTGTCACACTGGAGCCATGCAGCCATTATGGCCGCACCCCCCCTTGCTCGGACGCTCTGATCAAATCTGGAATCAAAACCGTTGTGGTCGCCTGCCTGGATACCAATCCGCTGGTGCAAGGCCAGGGTATCGCCAAATTGAAAGCAGCGGGTGTCGAAGTGATCACAGGTGTGCTGGAGCAAGAGGCGCGGGAATCCAACCTGGGCTTTCTGACCCGCATGGAAAAAGGCCGCCCCTGGATCAGAATGAAAGCAGCCGCAAGCCTGGATGGCAAAACAGCTTTGCACAATGGAAAAAGCCAGTGGATTACCTCCGAGGCCGCGCGTCATGACGGCCACCTGTGGCGTTCCCGGGCCGGGGCGATACTGACTGGCATCGGCACTGTGCAGGACGACAATCCACAATTGAATGTGCGCGGAATCAGCGTTGACCGCCAGCCCTTGCGCATCATCGTCGATAGCAAATTGCAAATCTCTCCCTCGGCAAAGATTCTGACAGGCGGAGGCAGCCTGATCGTCTGCGCAGTCGAAGACGCGGAAAAAATATCGGTGTTGCGCGATGCGGGAAATGAGGTGCTGTGTCTGCCTAATCCCAGGGGCAAGGTGGACCTGCCGGCATTGATGCAAGAGCTTGGCCGCCGTCAGATCAATGAACTGCATATAGAAGCAGGCTCCAAGCTGAATGGCTCGCTAATCCGCGAGCAATGCGTGGATGAATTACTATTGTATTTCGCCCCCAAGCTATTGGGTGATGCGCGCGGCCTGTTTGATCTGCCGCTACTGGAGAGCCTGGATGGCGCGCAGAACTTGTCTTTTCACGAAATAACCCAAATTGGGGAAGATCTGCGCATTCTTGCCAGGTTTAATCCATCACATTGAGATACTGATTATGTTTACCGGAATCGTGGCCGCCGTCGGCAAAATTACCTCCTCCACCCCTCTGGGCACGTCCGCGGACGCCGGCCTGCGCCTCACCGTGGACGCTGGCAGCCTGCCGCTGGAAGATGTAGCCATAGGCGACTCCATCGCGCTAAATGGCGCCTGCATGACTGTGGTCAGCAAGACCGCGACGACTTTTGATATCGATATCTCCAGGGAAAGCCTGAGACTGACCAGTGGACTGGATGGCCTGAATGAGGTCAATCTGGAAAAAGCGTTGACTCTGGCGGAGCGCCTCGGTGGGCACCTGGTATCCGGGCACATTGACGGTCTGGGCAAGGTAAAGGAATTCAAACCTGTCGATGAATCCTGGGAGCTGGTCATCTCAGCGCCGCGCTCGCTGGCCAAATACCTGGCGTATAAAGGATCTGTAGTCGTCAATGGTGTGTCGCTGACTGTCAATCGCGTTGAAGACAGCGAAACCGACTGCTCTTTTTCCATTAACCTGATCCCGCATACGATACAGGTAACGACACTGAAGCATCTGAAAGCAGGCTCTTTCGTCAATCTTGAGATAGACCTGATTGCTCGCTATGTCGAACGCATGCTGTCGGCGACAAACGTCACCAGCAAAGAATAAAGATTAATATCGCTATTCTCAAAAAGGGCGCTGCGGCGCCCTTTTTCACGCCTGAAGAAAGAAGGTGATGCGAGAAATGAGGGCAAAGCCAGACAGAGGAGACGATAGTCTTGCTGTTTTACGGAAGGGAAATTGAATGGCGGAGGGGAGTCTGAGGCCCGAACGAACTGAATTGAATTGAATGTTGAGCCGGCCAAACAGAGATGCGGATCTATAAAGCGATGTCGTAAAACCGGCCGCGCAAAGCAAAAACCCCTCACTCTTTCGAGGGAGGGGTTTTCTAGATAAAAGCCTGACAATAACCTACTTTCACACTGGTTGCAGCACTATCATTGGCGCAGAGTCGTTTCACGGTCCTGTTCGGGATGGGAAGGGGTGGTACCAACTCGCTATGGTCATCAGGCATAACTTGTTGATTCATTGTGGTGCCGTTGTTCTGGCGGTCACAACAAATCCAATTCGGAAGAAGCTTAGTAGAGTGTGCGTCGGAGGGTTAGTCTTCGCACTAATCAAGTTTTGTTGGAGTACCGATAGACCATCGGTACTCCGTGCTCATGGTGGGGCACACCACAAGACTTAGGCGGTTGTGATTGTTTGCGAACAACGGGCAAACACACAAGCTTACTTGTCGTAGCCTATCACCTGT
>NZ_BMED01000002.1 GCF_014636315.1 Parundibacterium terreum
GTACCGGTTTCTCGTCGCTGAGCTATTTGCAGAAGCTGGATGTGGACAGGCTGAAGATAGACCGGGCGTTTGTCAATGAGATCAAGGATAGTTCGAGCGACGCCAGTATTGCGAAGATGGTGATCCAGCTGGGTCAGAACCTGGGCTTGTCGGTGATTGCGGAGGGGGTGGAGAGTGAGATGCAGGCGCAGACCTTGCGCTCCTTCGGCTGCCATCTGGCACAGGGCTATTTGTTTGCTAAACCTATGACCAGGGAGGATTTGCATTCCTGGCTGGCGCAGACCAAGCCGGCATAAATCAATTCACTGAAACAAAAAGGCGCCGGAGCATCAAGCTGGCGCCTTTTTATTTTCATGCCAGCGAAATAGCTGATCACCGGCACGTTCAATTTTTTTCAGTTCATTTTTCCTGCACCGACGCAGTCATCCCCGTTCTATTGCCCCACCGGGCAGTCAGCTCCGCCAATGTGGCAACACTGCCAGTTACACCCAGCCCATGCGGCGCTATGTCCACTATATCCCTGCCCACGGCAATGCAGCCTTTCACTTGAAACGGCCAGTTGGCATTATGGATTTCACACAGGCTACGCCCGCTTACCCCTTTGGGTATCATTTCGGGCGTGCCATAAATTCCCAGGGCGGGATTATGAAACACCACAGTCGGTCCATGCGCCGGCGACTGGTACGGTATCAACACGTACTCGCCGACAGGAATGCAGGAATGATTCGCCAGATTATTATTCCAGGGCTGTTCGCAGGTTGCGCAGAAAGGCTTGCCGTCGATGGAAAGCCGGCCATAGGTTCCATTTGCGTCGGACAGGCTTTTGTCACGGACGATGAGTATCTTCATGCTGCGCTCCTGAACTGTTTCATTGACGAGCTTGCCTGCTTATGCCAGCGACCAATAACCAATAGCCTTATGCGCAAAGCGCAGCCGGGGTCCGGCAAACTAAGCGTCACCTGAATAACAGGCTGCGAACGTGACGCAAAAAACCTGATAATTGACCTGGATGCGGCCTGGATGCGGCCCGGCGACTGATGAAAATAGTAGCAAGTATTTTTTGAATTGCAAACAAATAAGCTTAATTAATTATTATCAGACGCTTTAATTGCTCAGTCGAAATTTATTGCAATCAGGCCAGAGTGCATCCCGCACAATCCACCACGCCCTCATGTATTTCCTTTTGGAGTATATTAATATCAGCAATTAAACTAATTAACCAAGCATTTGCTGTCAAAATAAGTGGGCCTGTCTACGCAAGACTTACTTAGGTCAATTTTATTCTCCTATACGATGGATGAAACACTATGAGCACACCACTGAACACAGAACATTTCTGGATGCCTTTCAGCGCCAACCGGCAATTCAAATCCAAACCGCGCCTGATGGTAGCGGCAGAAGGCATGCATTACACGACCGACGACGGGCGCAAGATACTGGATGGAACTGCGGGCTTGTGGTGCGTGAATGCCGGGCACTCTCATCCCAAGATCGTCAGTGCGATACAGCAGCAGGCAGCCAAAATGGATTTCGCGCCCACCTTCCAGATGGGGCATCCGCTGGCCTTTGAGGCGGCCACTGCGCTGGTGTCAATTTCCCCATCCGGCTTGAACCGCGTCTTCTTTTGCAACGACGGCTCAGAAGGTGTGGATACCGCACTGAAGATTGCCCTCGCCTATCACCGCGTGCGCGGAGATGGCATGCGCCACAGGCTGATAGGCCGCGAGCGCGGCTATCATGGCGTCGGTTTCGGCGGCATCTCGGTCGGCGGCATCGCCGGTAACCGCAAGCACTTCGGTCCTGCCCTGCCCGCGGTGGATCATCTGCGCCATCCTCTGAACATTGCAAAAAACGCTTTCAGCCGCGGCCTGCCTGAACATGGCGCAGAAATGGCGGATGAACTGGAACAGCGTCTGCTGGCCTTGCATGATCCATCAACCGTTGCAGCAGTCATTGTAGAACCCCTGCAGGGATCGACAGGCGTGATCCTGCCGCCTAAAGGCTATCTGCAAAAGCTGCGCAGCATTTGCGACAAATACGGCATCCTGCTGATTTTTGATGAAGTGATCACTGGCTTTGGCCGCCTCGGCAATGCTTTCGCTGCCGACCATTTCGACGTTGTGCCCGACATGATAGTCTGCGCAAAAGGCTTGACCAATGCCGCAGTTCCCATGGGAGCTGTCATCGTCAAACAAGAGATCCATGACGCTTTCATGTCGGCAGCTCCTGAAAATACGATAGAGTTCTTCCACGGTTATACCTATACGGCACATCCGCTGGCCTGCGCTGCGGCTATTGCGACGATAGACGTGTACAAGGAACAAAAACTGTTTGAACGCGCGGCAGATCATGCCTCTTATTTCGAAGATGCGGCGCATAGCCTGAAGGGACTTCCCTTCGTCAAGGACGTTCGCAATCTCGGCCTGGTATGCGGCATAGAGCTGGAGAGCATTCCAGGCAAACCGGGCAGCCGGGCCTTTGATGTATTCTTAAAATGCTTCTGGGAGCAAGGCGTGCTGATACGCACTACCGGCGACATCATTGCATTGTCGCCACCGCTGATCATAGAAAAACAGCAGATCGATCAGCTATTCGGATCGATCGCCAATGTGCTGAAGGCCCAATAAGAGAACCGGCAAGAGCAACACTAAAGAGTATCCGCATGCGCCTGCTCCAACGGGCAGGAGCATCGCTTCAGAATTTTTCGTAGCCGAGCAGGTAGCGCCATTGCCCAGCTGGCAAACTCGCCATAGGCAGGCGCCCGATACGGATACGCTTCATTGCCACCACGGTCAGCCCCACCTTTTCGCACATATGCTGGATAAGACCCAGCGGAGGCGTTTTCAATGCAAAGCGCAGCCGGGTTTCATTTTGCCAACTGACCTTGATCGGCGGCAAAGCCTTACCGTTAAAGTTCAAGCCATGATTCAGTAGCGCCAGTCCATCTGCCTGCATGGTGCCCGATACCTCGACAATGTATTCATACTCGACCTTGGCAGCATCGTCGACCAGCTTGCGGGACACATGCCAGTCTTGTGTAAATACCTGCAAGCCGCTGGCCATCGTTTCCAGCGTGTCCACTGCTTTCAGCCCCAGCAGGTGCTTCTTCAGGAAGCGCAGACCGGAGCGGTCGCCCGGCATCAGGTTTTCTGCTGCGATCAGCGCCATCGCCGGGCTGATGCTGATCGCGGATGGAATGCTGCTAATGCCTACCGGTTTGTGCAGCAGTATCGTCACCGGCTCGCTATCCTGCAGGCTGGCACCCGGCAGCAGCTCCAGTTTTTGTGCAGCGTCCATCCGGAAGCCCGGCTCTTCGACAAGAATGCCATCCACCGTCACCCAGCCGCCTTCGATATAGATTTCGGCTTCACGCCGTGAGCATCCGAGCTGGGCAGCGAGTTGTTTTGCGAGACGTAGAGTTTCTGACATGGAGGAAGGAAAATTGAATAGAAAAGAAAATAAAAGCCGCCGGATAATACCCGAGATTACGCCGAAACATCCGTGACACCAAGGACGATCTTACACATCTTCCTTCAGCGCCAGCAGCTCGTTAAAAACCAATGCAGCCAAAACGACTCCACCGCCCGCCAGGGTCTCGGCGGCAGGAACCTCGCCCGCACCCAACCAGGCCCAGATAGGCCCCAGCAGAACCTCCAGCAAAGCCAGCAAGGAAATCTCAGGCGCGGACAGATGCCGTGAAGCACTGACCATCAGCATACAGGGGAAGCCCAGTTGCAATACGCCAAGGACGGCGAGGATGAATATGTCATGCAAGGAGGCTTGTAGCGGCAATGCAAACGGCAGCATCAGGCAGCCGGAAATCACGCCGCCCACCAGGACGGCAGGAATCAGGTCCACCGATTTTCCCGCCTTTTTCAACACGATGACGTTGACTGAAGCCGCCACCGGTATGCCTACCGCTATCAGCATGCCAGCCAGGCCCTTTGCATCGACCCTGGACATGCCGCCGGCAAACATCCAGACCATGCCTATCAAAGCAACGGCAATGGCCAGCCAGGTACGTCCAGCAATCTTCTGATGCAAGATGATCCAGGCAAGCAAAGCCGTCAGCAAGGGCGACACGCTCATCACGATCAGCGTATTGGCAACGGTGGTCATCGTCAGCGCGATCATGAAACAGCAAAACATCACCGCCCACATGAAGCCTGAGGCCAGGCCAAACTTTCCCATGGACAGCAATCTCGCCACTGTCTGCGACCTGTGCTGCCATGCCAGCGCGCATGCAACGAACAGCGATGCGAACAGGCTGCGCCAGAATGTCACCTCGAAACCATGTGCGGCGTGCAATTGCCGCGTCAGCACACCGGCAATACTCCACAAACTGGCGGCAGTGATCATCAGGAACAGTGCTTTGCGATGGATTGCTTTTGTAGTCATCTCGGAATAGTAGTTTTTATTTTGACGGCTATTTTTCAAGACAAAAAAAAGCCCGTTATGATTACCCAGATGGGCAAAGCAAAACGGGCTTTTCCTTTACTGCCCCACCCTTACAGGCTAGGCAGCAGGTAGTGCAATTAGATGCTTATGCAGCGTCGCGCGATGCTTTCTTACGCTCATGCTCTTTCAGGAAGCGCTTGCGCAGACGAATGCTCTTAGGAGTAATTTCCACCAGTTCGTCGTCATCGATGAACTCAACCGCGTATTCCAGGGACATCTGGATAGGCGGTACCAGGCGTACCGCTTCATCCGTACCGGAAGAACGCACGTTGGTCAATTGCTTGCCCTTGATAGGGTTCACAACCAGGTCATTGTCACGGGAGTGGATACCGATGATCATGCCTTCATACACTGGGTCGTTATGGCTGACGAACATACGGCCGCGATCCTGCAGTTTCCAGATAGCGTAGGCAACAGCAGCGCCGTCATCCTGGGAGATCAGCACGCCGTTACGACGGCCGCCCAATTCACCCTTGGAATTGTCGACTGGTGCGTATTCGTCAAAAATGTGGCTCATCAAACCTGTACCGCGTGTCAGGGTCATGAATTCGCCCTGGAAGCCGATCAGGCCACGTGCTGGAATACGGTATTCCAGACGCACACGACCTTTGCCGTCCGGTTGCATGTCTTGCAGATCGCCGCGACGACGACCCAGCTCTTCCATCACACCACCCTGGTTGGCTTCTTCCACGTCAATGGACAGCATTTCAAACGGCTCGTGACGAACGCCATCCACCATTTTGAATACCACGCGTGGACGGGAAACAGCCAGCTCGTAACCTTCACGACGCATGTTTTCGATCAAAATCGTCAGATGCAACTCACCGCGGCCGGACACTTCAAATGTCGTGTCATCGCCAGTGTCTGTAACGCGCAGCGCAACGTTGGCTTTCAGTTCACGATCCAGGCGGTCACGGATCTGGCGGGAAGTTACAAACTTGCCTTCGCGGCCAGCCAATGGGGAGTTATTCACCATGAAGTTCATGTTCAAAGTAGGTTCATCCACTTTCAACATAGGCAGCGCATCCGGTGTTTCTACTGCGCAAACGGTAGTACCAATGCCCAGCTCTTCAATACCGTTGATCAATACGATGTCGCCGGCAACTGCTTCGTCCACCAACACGCGTTCCAGGCCTTTGAAATTCAATACCTGATTGATACGCGCCTTGCGTGGCGTGCTATCCGGGCCGTCCATGATCACAACGTCTTGCAGCGCTTTTACGCGGCCACGTGTGATACGGCCGATACCGATCTTGCCGACGTAGGAGTTGTAGTCCAGAGAAGAAATCTGCAATTGCAAAGGACCGTCAGGATCGTCGTCACGCACAGGAACGTGCTGCAACACCGCGTCGAACAGTGGATCCATATTGCCGCCACGCGCTTCCGCGTCCAGGCTGGCATAACCGTTCAGTGCGGAAGCGTAGACAACCGGGAAATCCAGCTGTTCGTCCGTCGCACCCAGTTTGTCGAACAATTCAAATGTCTGATTCACTACCCATTCTGTACGCGCGCTAGGACGGTCAACCTTGTTGACGACAACGATAGGTTTCAGACCCAGTGCCAGCGCCTTGCGAGTAACGAAACGTGTTTGCGGCATAGGGCCGTCAACCGCGTCAACCAGCAACAATACGCTATCAACCATGGACAATACGCGCTCAACCTCACCACCGAAGTCGGCATGGCCCGGTGTATCAACGATGTTGATATGCGTGCCCTTGTATTCCACTGCGCAGTTCTTCGCCAGAATCGTAATACCGCGTTCTTTTTCCAGATCATTGGAATCCATGACGCGGGTATCCACTTGCTGGTTCTCACGGAAAGTACCGGATTGACGCAGCAACTGGTCAACCAATGTTGTTTTACCGTGATCGACGTGGGCGATAATGGCGATGTTACGTATAGCGCGTTTTATATTTGACATGATAGCGATAGAGAGGGGTGATTCAGATAACCGAGGATTATAGCATGTTGCGATGCAAGAAACCCAAAACATCAATAACTTCAATGAGTTACTTACTTTATAGTGCTTACCAAGCTATTTTTCAGGGCTAAAAAGAAATAAATTACGACATTTGTGCTGTGGCAATCAGTCTTTCCGGGGCCAGGATGCCGTATTCCTGTAACTGGGCAGAGCCCAGCAACTGGCCATCGGACTCGCGGTACACGCGAACCCGGCCCGGTTTTTCAGGCAAAGCGACAGATTCTTTGCTCAAAGCAAGCCGCTGCCCCTGCAAAAAACGCTTCGCGAGAATCTCGTCCAGTCTGATTTCCGGGAAACTGGACAATAAAGCATCAACCGGTGCCAGCAGCGGATAACGCTGCTCTTCGGCCAGCTCATTCAGTGCATCCAGTGTAATCGACTCGGACAGTATCAGGTGGCCGACCTGGGTGCGCCGCAAAGCCTGCAGATGGGCTCCGCATCCCAGCGCATTTCCTATGTCCTCGCCAAGCACGCGTATGTAGGTGCCCTTGCTGCAGCGGACATTCAGCGTCAGGAAAGGCGCGTCATAACTGACCAGCTCCAGCATATGTATCGTTACCGCCCTGGCCTCGCGCTCCAGCGTGACGCCGGCGCGTGCATATTCATACAAGGGCTTGCCGTCGCGCTTCAGCGCGGAATACATGGGAGGAACCTGCTGTATATCGCCTTTGAATTGTTCCAGCACCGCCTGAATATCTGCGACCGTCACCGTCACCGGCTTGTTTTCGGTGACTTCACCTTCGGTATCGCCGGTGGTCGTGGTCAGCCCCAGATGAACAACGGTCTGGTAGGTCTTGTCGGCTTCCAGCAAGTCCTGGGAAAACTTGGTTGCCTCGCCAAAGCACAAAGGCAGCAAGCCGGTTGCAAAAGGATCAAGCGTTCCGGTATGCCCGGCTTTTTGCGCATTGAACAGGCGCTTGGCCTTGATCAATGCATCATTGCTGGATAAACCCACGGGTTTATCCAGTAGCAATACGCCGTGCACAGGTACACGAGTTCTTTTTTTAACCGGAGTCGTCATTTGAATTGGAATGCATGGCAAGCAGACTAGCCGCCCTGCCAATGGATCTTAGTCTTCGTCCGCGTCTTTGGCGCGAGTGGCATTCGCTTCATCAATCAGCTTGGACATCGCCATACCGCGCATCGTCGAAGTGTCATGGATAAAGTGCAATTGCGGAAGAGTATGAATATGCAGGCGCAAGCCCAGTTGCGCGCGCAGGAAGCCTGAGGCTTTCGCCAGTGCCTCTACGGTATTCTTGATTGCCGCAGGATCATCGGTCAGCGTGGTGAAATACACTTTTGCATGCGCATAATCCGGCGTCAGCTGCACTTCAGTCAGCGTGATCATGCCGACGCGAGGATCCTTTAATTCGGACCAGATAATTTCCGCCAGGTCACGTTGAATCTGATCTGCAACACGCAGACCGCGGCCGGGGATGGTTTTACTATGTTTTGCCATAAACTTTCATCACACACCATAAACGACGACTCCCGGCACATGCCGGGAGCCTGACGAATTACAGCGTACGTGCTACCTCTTGTACTTCAAATATTTCCAACTGATCGCCAACCTGGATATCGTTGTAACCTTTCAGGGACAGACCGCATTCGAAGCCAGCCCTGACTTCTTTTGCATCGTCTTTGAAACGCTTCAGCGAATCCAGCTCGCCGGTCCATGTCACTACGTTGTTGCGCAGCAAACGTACCGAGGAACCGCGCTTGACCAGGCCTTCTGTGACCAGGCAACCTGCAATCGCGCCAACTTTGCTGACCAGGAAAACCTGGCGCACTTCGACCATACCCAGGATGTGCTCGCGTTTTTCCGGAGTCAACATGCCAGACAATGCTGCCTTGATCTCGTCCACAGCATCGTAAATGATGTTGTAGTAACGGATGTCGACACCGTTGGATTCCGCCAGTTTGCGGGCAGATGCATCGGCACGTGTATTAAAGCCGATGATGACTGCCTTGGAAGCAACCGCCAAGTTGACGTCCGATTCAGAGATGCCGCCAACTGCTGCGTGAACCACTTGTACGCGTACTTCGTTGGTAGACAATTTCTGCAATGACTGCACCAAAGCTTCTTGCGAACCCTGCACGTCGGTCTTGACGATGATAGGCAGGTTTTTCAGCTCGCCCTCACCCATCTGTTCAAACATGTTTTCCAGTTTCGCAGCTTGCTGTTTAGCCAGTTTGACATCACGGAACTTACCTTGGCGGAACAGCGCAATTTCACGCGCTTTACGCTCATCAGTCATCACCATGACTTCTTCACCAGCCGACGGCACATCCGTCAAACCTTGAATCTCTACCGGAATCGAAGGACCGGCTTCCGAAATATTGGCGCCGACTTCATCCAGCATCGCACGAACGCGACCGTAAGAAGAACCCGCCAACACAACGTCGCCACGCTTCAAAGTACCTGATTGCACCAGGATCGTTGCAACCGCACCGCGGCCTTTATCCAGACGCGCTTCCACGACCAGACCTTTTGCAGGCGCATCTTTCGGCGCCTTCAGTTCCAGCACTTCGGCCTGCAACAATACCTGTTCCAGCAATGCATCTATACCGTCGCCTGTTTTGGCAGAGACCGGTACGAACGGAGAATCGCCGCCGTATTCTTCAGGCACAACGCTTTCGGCTACCAGTTCCTGCTTCACGCGGTCCAGATTCGCACCCGGTTTGTCGATCTTGTTGATCGCCACCACCAAAGGCACGCCGGCTGCTTTCGCGTGGGCAATCGCTTCCTTCGTTTGCGGCATCACGCCGTCGTCGGCTGCAACCACCAGAATAACGATATCTGTCGCTTTCGCACCGCGTGCACGCATCGCCGTAAAGGCTTCGTGACCCGGCGTATCCAGGAAGGTAATCATGCCGCGTGGAGTTTCCACGTGGTAGGCGCCGATGTGCTGTGTAATACCACCAGCCTCACCAGATGCAACCTTGGCGCGACGGATGTAATCCAGCAAAGATGTTTTACCGTGATCGACGTGACCCATCACCGTCACAACAGGTGCGCGCGGGAAGGATTCAAAATCGGCATGCTCGGTACCGTCTGCCAGCATCGCTTCCGGATCATCCAGTTTTGCAGCGAAAGCCTTGTGACCCATCTCTTCAACCAGGATCAATGCAGTTTCCTGATCCAGAACCTGGTTGATCGTTACCATCTGGCCCAGCTTCATCAATTGCTTGATCACTTCAGATGCCTTCACGGACATCTTGTGCGCCAACTCGGCAACAGTGATCGTTTCAGGAACGTAGACGTCCTTCACAATCGCTTCTACCGGAGCCTGGAAGTTGCTTTCGCGATCGTCATGGTGGCTGTTGCGACGACCACCCTTGCCGCTCTTCCAGCCATCACGGCCGCCGGAGGTATCGCCGCGGGTTTTGAGTCCGCCGCTACCGCGTTTTTTATCATCCTGCCAGGTCGAGGAAACATTCGCCGACTTGATCGATTTTTTGTCTGCAACGACAGGTTTCTTGTCGTCTTTAGCTGCAGTCACCGGCTTCTTGTCGCCAGGTTTCTTGTCGGCAGGCTTATGCAGCGTGCCTTCGGCAACTTTCGGCGCAACAGCAGCAACCGGCTCAGGCGCTTTCACCGGACGGCGCTGCGCATTCATCATTTCCTTGATCTGCGCCACTTCGTCAGCTACTTTTTTACGCGCGACTTCTGTCGCGGCGGCGCGCTCAGCGGCTTCCTTGGCTTCCACTGCCACTTTTTTCTTCAGCTCTTCTGCCGCCAGACGTTTTTTGTCGTCATCAGCAGCAGCCGGTTTTGCTTCGACAGGCTTGGCTTCCACCGGCTTGGCATCGGCTTTTGCATCCGCAGCAGGCTTGACTTCTTCCTTCTTCGCAGCAGCAGCTTCAGCGCGTGCTTTTTCCTCGGCTTCGGCTTCTGCCTTGGCTTCGGCAGCAGCCGCCAGCTCAGCTTCGCGCATCGCCTTGGCTTGCGCTTCTTTCTCAGCTTCCAGCTTGGCCAGGTGAGCCTGCTTCTCCAGCAGCTCTGCTTCCTGACGCGCTACCAGCTCCGCTTCGCGGCGGATTTCTTCTTCGCTAGGCGCGGCTTCTACTGCATCGGCCGTTGCCGGACGATGCGCCAGTTCTTCTGCGGTCGGCTCGTCACGTTTGACGAAAGTACGCTTCTTGCGAACTTCCACTTGTATCGTGCGTGATTTGCCAGTGGCGTCAGCCTGCTTGATCTCTGTGGTTTCTTTGCGTGTCAGCGTGATCTTTTTCTTTTCAGCATCGGCAGAGACACCGTGCGAACGACGCAAATGATCCAGCAGCCGATCTTTATCTTCCTTCGACAACGAATCGGACGTCGAGCTTTTACTGACGCCTGCGGCACGCAATTGCGTGAGCAGCAAATCCGCTGACATCTTCAGCTCGGTGGCAAATTGGGCTACATTGTTACTCGCCATTCAGTCCTCTTTTTCTATGTGCGCGTTATGATAGTGAAACTCGTTTTTACTACTTGGCTTCTACGAGTTTCCAGGCTTTGGCCAACAACGCCTTCGCCTGTTCATCATATTTAGCGTCGATGAGCTTCATCTCATCATCGGTCACATCTTCAAATGCATTTTTAATCAATTGGCGCGCACGATCAGCCGACAATGCCAAAATCGCTCCAAACTCGTCATACGCCAGACCTGCAAATTGTTCCAGGGTCTTGATGCCCGCCAGACCCAGCTTGCCAGCTGTCACACGGCTCATGCCGTCGAGGTTGATCAGCGCATCCTCCACGCCTTCAACACCCTCTTCCGATGCAATCGCTTCCGTCAACAGCGCATCCCGTGCACGGTTGCGCAATTCGTTGACCGTATCTTCGTCAAATGCGTCAATTTCCAGCATTTCGCTGATAGGCACATAGGCGATCTCTTCCAGGCTGGAGAAACCTTCATCAACCAGGATGTCTGCAACTTCCTGATCAACGTCCAGTCTTTCCATGAACAGCACGCGGATACCGGCAGTTTCCTGCGCAGCCTTGTTCGCGGACTCTTCAGCCGTCATGATATTAATCTGCCAGCCAGTCAACTCGGCTGCCAGGCGCACGTTCTGGCCGCTTCGGCCAATCGCGATCGCGAGGTTTTCCTCGTCCACTACCACGTCCATGCCATGCTTCTCTTCATCTACCATGATGGAAGAAACATTAGCCGGCGCCAGCGCGCCGATCACGAACTGCGCCGGATCTTCCGACCACAGCACGATATCAACACGTTCGCCACCGAGCTCGCCGGTCACTGCCTGCACGCGCGAACCGCGCATGCCGACGCAAGTACCGATAGGATCGATACGCTTGTCATTGGTGAACACAGCAATCTTTGCACGCACGCCAGGATCACGGGCAGCCGATTTGATGACCAGGGAGCCTTGCTCAATCTCAGGCACTTCCAGCTCAAACAGCTTCATGATGAATTCCGGCGCTGTACGCGACAAAATCACTTGAGGGCCGCGTGCATTGCGATCGATACGCAGGATGTAGGCGCGCACACGGTCGCCGACGCGCAGATTTTCCTTGGGAATCATCTGGTCGCGCGGCAGGCGGGCTTCAATCTTGCCGGATTCGACAACTGCTTCGCCGCGTTCCATGCGCTTGATCGTACCTGTCACCAGCGAATCGCCGCGCTCCAGAAAATCAGCCAGAATCTGCTCGCGCTCAGCATCACGAATGCGCTGCAATACCACTTGCTTGGTATCTTGTGCAAAGCGGCGGCCAAAGTCAACGGACTCGATCGCTTCTTCGATGTACTCATCCACTTCGATATCGGGAATTTGCTCAACCGCTTCAAAGTGCAGGATTTCCTGGTCAGGCAACTGCAAACCAGCGTCGTCCGGCACAACGTGCCAGCGGCGGAAGGACTCGAATTCGCCGGATTCGCGATCGATAGCTACGCGAATATCAACTTCACCCTCGTAGCGCTTCTTGGTTGCTTGCGCCAATGCGTGCTCCAGTGCACCAAAGACGATATCCTTGTCGACGTTTTTTTCACGCGCCAGCACATCAACCAATAACAAAACTTCGCGACTCATGCTTTGCGACTCCTAAAATCCACTTGCGGCACCAAACGTGCCTTATCCACATCGGCGAGCGTAAACTCCAGCATTGCCGCCCCGTCTTTACCTTCAAATTCCAGCTTCAGCGTATCGCCTTCAGGCTCATGCAATACACCTTCAAATGTCTTGCGGTTTGGCGTTCCTGGCATAGGCAAGCGCAACTTGATCGTTACCTTCTCGCCCACAAAACGCACAAAATCACCAAACTTGGTCAACGGCCTGTCCAACCCCGGAGAAGATATCTCCAGTCGCTCGTAATTCACATTTTCGACCGTCAATACGTGGGACAACTGATGGCTGACCTTTTCACAGTCTTCGACCGTGATATTGCCCTTCTCTATGTCCGCAGGCAAAAAGTCGATGTACACCCTGAACAGGCCGCGCTCGGCTTGTTCAAAGTCCACCAGATCGTAACCGGTGCCATTGACAGTCTTTTCTATTAATTCCCGCAACTGCAAAGCTATTCTCCAAAAGTGCAATTAAAGCCACCAAACACACATGCGAATCTCGCATGCCAAAATCGCCGCGCCAAAAAAAAATGGGCAAAGCCCATCTTTTTAATGCAATGCCACGCAAACGACTTATGAACCAATGGTGCATTCAATGCGGCAAAATCTGCTAACTACAAGATTATAAACGATTATTTACTCTATCGCAATGACAAAAGTTCTCTGTCAGAGCTAGATTCACAGTTCGTAATCGAATCTGAATCCAGAGCAACAATATTTTCTTTGCATTAAAGAAAAAGCAAATCAAATCACCGTCCAAAAGCCTGATCACAAGGCGGCTGATGCCGCCATATGAAAAATCGTTTCCGACATTACAACAAAATTACTTACCCCTGGCGCGCCTGCGCTGCGCAATGCCCTGGCCGATCGCCTGGCCGCTGCCGCGCACGGTACCACCCCGGCGATGGCCTGCATCCGGGAAGCCCAGCGCAGTTTGCAAAGGATCCGGCTGGCGGCTACGGCCACCCGGCTTCTTATTGCCAAAATCGCCACCAGCATCCCTGTTGCCATTACCCCGGTTGCCGAAATCGCCACCACTTCGGGATACCGGCGCACCAAAAGGCTTGCTGAAAGGCTTGTCAAATGGCCTGCCGAAGGGATCTGCAGGGCGAGCCTTGTTGCCGTCGCGGCCAAAATTGCCGCCTTTGGCTTTCGCGCCGGCGGCTGGCTTATCGCCGCCCGCTTTTTCCAGGCCGCTGATTTTCAGCAAATCACGCACTGCCGCTTCTTCCATTTCTTCCCAGCGACCGCGCTTCAGGCCGGAAGGCAGCGTCATTACGCCGTAACGGGTACGAATCAGGCGGGAAACAGTCAGGCCGATAGCCTCGAACATACGGCGTACTTCGCGATTACGGCCTTCGCCGATAATCACGCGATACCATTTATTGACACCCTCGCCACCGCCGTCCATGATCTTGGAAAACTGCGCCAGACCATCTTCCAGCTCAACACCGGCCAGCAGTTTCTGGCGCATACCCTCTTCCAGCTCACCCAAGGTGCGAACCGCATATTCGCGCTCGATACCATAGCGCGGATGCATCAGGCGGTTAGCCAGGTCACCGGAAGTCGTAAACAGCAGCAGACCCTCGGTGTTGTAATCCAAACGCCCCACGGCCAGCCACTTACCCGCCTTCATCGTCGGCAAACTATCAAACACCGATGCGCGACCCTCAGGATCGCTGGTACTGACGATTTCGCCCGCAGGCT
This sequence comes from Parundibacterium terreum, assembly GCF_014636315.1. GTDB lineage: Bacteria > Pseudomonadota > Gammaproteobacteria > Burkholderiales > Burkholderiaceae_D > Undibacterium > Undibacterium terreum. Next base: position 14,209 of record NZ_BMED01000002.1, read on the forward strand.
TGTGATAGACCAGAACGCGCGGTGGTTTTTTGCTGACCTTGCGCTGTATCAACTTGCCGTTGATACGCACCTGATCGGTCGGCAATATGCGCTGACCGATATGGGCAGGCTCGCCATTGACAGAAACACGGCCGGCAACGATCAGATCTTCCATATCACGGCGCGAACCAAGGCCGGCTTCTGCCAATACTTTGTGCAATTTCGGCGCATCATCATCCGCAGTCAGATCGCGGCGGACAGGCTTGGCCTGGCGTCCCTTGCCAGCCTTGGCATCTGCTTCGGCATGTGCGGCATCAAAAGCTTCGGAAGTAACAAAAGAAAATACCTCGTCAGCACCATTACCGGAAGCACGACCACCCTGACGGCCGCCCTTGCCCTGCGGCTGGCGCTTGCCACCACCTGCACCCGGCGTACGGGCATCACCCTTTTCACCACGCGGAGCGCGAGCTTCCCGCGCTTCACGCGGTTCTCTGTCGCTGCGCTTGCCTGCTTCATTTTTCTTGCGTGGATTGCGCGGCTGAGGCTTCGGTGCATCCCCGGCAACACCTTCGGCACCAGCGGCTACAACCTGATTTTCAGCCGAATCAACAGACACAGGCTGCTCGCCAGTTGCCGCATCCGTCTTGGAACGGGAACGGCGCATGTTTCTAGGCCCCCTGACGCCGCGCTTTGCGGGCCTCGCAGCCACATCCCCGCCATCGGAAGATTCTGGGGCAGTTGCGCCAGCCGCAGTTACATCAACGCCATCTGGATTATTTGAGTTCATCTTTTGCTTCTACATTGGCCTGGCCAAGCGACGAGTTTCCCTCGGCTTCATCCGCCAGATTGTTAATTGGTGCTTCAATTATTCCATCAGCAATGGAGTCTTGAAGATCTGCATTTTGCGAGCTCATCACAGTCTCGGCTGCAACGTCGCTGACAAGCGCTGCCTCTGTATCAACAGAGGTCGAGGCCTGCTCTTCTTCAGCAATGCCGGCGATATCATCGGCCGCATCACCTGTTTCTAAATCTTGATAATCTTGTGCATCGGGCTGAGATTCGCGCGCGATGCCCTGCTCCGCAGACACATCCTCAGGCGCAGCCCCGGATTCCGGCTGATCAGGCTCAGCCTCTGCAGCGGAAGCTTCAACCCCATCCAGCAGTTCCGGCTGATCAACAGCAACAACTCCATTTTCAGCATCATCAGCAACAACGGGCACCTGGACGGCATTGGCAAACATACCTTCTTCCAGCGCCTCCAGCTCCGGCGCGCCTGTGCCCTCCACATCATCCTTGCTAACCTGCTGCAGTGGCGGCAACTGATCCAGCGACGCTAGGCCCAGGTCATCCAGAAACTGCTTGGTTGTTGCAAACAGAGAAGGCCGTCCCGGCACATCCCGGTGCCCTATGGTTTCTATCCAGCCGCGGTCTTCCAGCATTTTGACCATCTGGGAACTCACCGTGACACCACGGATTTCCTCGATATCGCCACGAGTTACCGGCTGGCGGTAAGCGATGATGGCCAAGGTTTCCAAAGTGGCGCGCGAGTATTTGGGCGGCTTCTCGGGATTGAGCCTGTCTATATAGGCACGCATCTCCGGCCTGCTTTGAAAGCGCCAGCCAGTAGACAAACCCACCAGCTCTATGCCCTTGTCGGACCAGTCGCTGCGCAATTGCTCCAGCATCGATTTGATGGTATCCGCTCCGACAATATCACTTTGATCATCGCTGTCGAGAAACAGCTTTTTCATTGTATTGATGGTAAGCGGCTCGTGCGCACATAACAGCGCGGTTTCGAGGACTCGCTTGGCCTCAGCAGTATTCATGCAAACTCTTTAGTTTATAAGCAGAACGTCAGCATTGAATGAAGCCAGCTAATTAGCCGAGCCCCAGAAAATACCAATGCTGTTATTTTTCACTGTATTCGCCATCAATGATGCAATAGCGTACCGCCAGTGTGTGCCACTCAGGCAATATTGGATCAATACCGTCTTCCCTCACCGGCAAACTGAAATGATATTCATGACAATCAGCGGGGACAGCAGATCAATTTAGTAGACACTGGATTGTAGTCCAGATTTTCTATTATGATCAAAAATAATCTTAAGGCTAATAAAAAAGCCACGTAATACGTGGCTTTTTTAAATAACTGGTTGCGGGGGCAGGATTTGAACCTACGACCTTCGGGTTATGAGCCCGACGAGCTGCCAGACTGCTCCACCCCGCGTCTGAAGAATGAAACTATACATGGTTTTGCTGCTTTGCGCAAACTGTTTTGAAGATTTCCTTAGCAGCTCGCCGATTCAACGCAGTAGCGGTATGCCGCTGCCTGATTCATCAAGCGCAAAAACCTGCACCATTTAGTTGCCGCGGCACGAAGCGCCGGCAGGTAATATTTACACGTTGCGGTGATACACTCCCATATCAATATGCAATTCAACCAAGCCGCCTGCGCCATTGGTAAAATAGCGCACCCGCTCCCGATACACTTCCTTTATCTGACATATGAAATTTTGCTCCGAATGCGCAACGCCGGTAGTAGTGCAGATTCCCGCCGATGACACGCGCGAACGCTTTGTCTGCCCGGCCTGCGGGACGATTCATTATCAGAACCCGAAAATGGTCGTGGGGTCCATCCCCGTATGGGAGCAGGACGGCGTGGTCCGCATACTGCTGTGCAAACGGGCGATAGAACCACGCTATGGCTACTGGACTTTGCCGGCAGGCTTCATGGAAAATAATGAAACCACTGGCCAGGCCGCGCAAAGGGAAACCGAGGAAGAAGCCGGCGCCAATATACAGTTGCATGAATTGTTCTCGATACTGAATGTCCCGCATGTGCATCAGGTACATTTATTTTATCGCGCCACGCTGCTGGATCTGGATTACAAGGCAGGCGTAGAAAGCCTGGATGTTCAGCTATTCACAGAAAAAGATATCCCCTGGGACGATATTGCCTTCCCTACCGTCAGCCATACGCTGAAATTTTTCTTCGCCGACCTGGCCAGGATCAGGGATGGCGTCGGCAGCTACGGCACGCATGCGCTGGATATCTTTAAACCCATGCGCAGCACCACCTAGCGCACGAATAAGCTCAAATAAGCACGAATAAGACCGGCATATTTTCCGCAATACTGGAGCAAGCTTTGATTCCCTGGCTGGAAGCTGATACCCCTTTCCCTGATGTCACGCTGGCCTTGAAAGAAGAAGACGGTGCCGCCGGGCTGCTGGCAGCAGGTGCCGATCTGTCGCCGGACCGCCTGCTGGATGCTTACAGGCACGGCATCTTCCCCTGGTTTTCCGAAGGCCAGCCCATATTGTGGTGGTCTACCGATCCCCGCATGGTGCTGATGACAGCCGATTTCAAAGTTTCCGATAGCCTGAAGAAAAAGCTGAAGAAGCTGGACAAGGACACCCACTGGGAGATCCGCTTTGACAGCGCCTTTGAACAAGTAATGAGAGCCTGTGCCGCGCCGCGCAGGGACGGTGCAGGCACCTGGATATCGGAAGAGATCGTTGCCGGTTATACTGGGCTGCATCGCCGGGGGCATGCCCATTCATCCGAAGTCTGGCTGGACGGCGAATTGGTAGGCGGAGCCTATGGTGTCTGCATAGGGCAAATGTTTTACGGTGAATCAATGTTTGCAAGGGTAAGCGATGCCTCCAAGATTGCCCTGGCGCATCTGGTGCATTTCCTCGCAAGAAAAGGCGTGAAAATGATAGACTGCCAGCAAGAAACAGCGCATCTGGCCTCCCTGGGAGCCGCACCGATCTCTCGCGCAGAGTTTCTTGATTGGGTGCAACAGGCTATCAATGCGCCGGACATCGTCGACTGGAAACCCATTCCGTGGGGCAAATGAGATGTGTAATTAGTCAATTCAAGTGAGCCCCAAGTGAGCCAACTCAACGAACTCCCGTTTTCCAGCATACAGTTTTATGCAACCGCACCCTATCCATGTAGCTACCTGGACGGTTTGCAGGCACGCTCGCAGGTGGCAACACCGGCCCACCTGATCAATGCCGACGCCTATTCCGAACTGGTGAAAAACGGTTTTCGCCGCAGCGGCATCTTTACCTATCGCCCGCACTGCGACGGTTGCAACGCCTGCACGCCGGTTCGCGTCAGGACTGCGGAGTTTGTTCCCAACCGCAGCCAGCGCCGCGCTGAAATCCGGCACGGCAAACTGAGCACCCGCATCACCACGCTGGCCTATGTGCATGAGCACTATGCGCTTTACCTGCGCTACCAGAACGCCAGGCATGCCGGCGGAGGCATGGACCACGACAGCCGCGACCAGTACGCACAGTTCCTGCTGCAAAGCCGCGTGAACACCAGGCTGGTCGAGTTCCGTGACGAACACGGCGTGCTGCGCATGGTCAGCATCATTGATGTGCTCAATGACGGCCTGTCTTCTGTCTACACTTTCTATGATCCCGACGATGCCAGCGCCTCTTACGGCACCTATAATGTGCTGTGGCAAATCCGCCAGACCCAGGAACTGAATCTGCCTTACCTGTACCTGGGATACTGGATCAAGGCCAGCCCCAAGATGGCATACAAAACCAATTTCAAGCCGCTGGATGCCTTATTGCTGGGGCAATGGCAGGATCTGCAGGTCTAGGCCGCCAATTTTCGCCGCAGCCCGCATTTGGCCGACTATCATGCGGCGGATCCCAATTTAATTTTTTACTTCCTTACTGTTTTATTTATGTCCGACAAATTGTTATATGCACTGGCACGCCCCGTCCTGTTTTCCATGGATGCGGAAGACGCCCACCATTTCACGCTGCCCGCACTGAAACGCGCCGCCGCCATGGGCCTGACCGGACTGATGTCCAAACCCGCCGCTGACCCGCGTACCGTGATGGGCATCAGCTTTCCGAACCCAGTCGGACTGGCTGCTGGCCTGGACAAGGATGGCGCTTACATAGACGGCCTGGCGGCGCTGGGTTTCGGCTCCATAGAAATAGGCACAGTGACGCCGCGTGGGCAAGCCGGCAATCCGCGTCCTCGCATGTTCCGCCTGCCGGCCGCCAATGCCATCATCAACCGCATGGGCTTCAATAACGGCGGCGTCGATGCTTTCGTCAACAACGTGCAAGCCTCGCGCTTCTACCAGGACAAGCAGGGCGTACTGGGACTGAACATAGGCAAGAATGCTGATACACCGATAGAAAAAGCAGCGGACGACTACCTGCATTGCCTGGCGAAGGTCTACCCTTATGCCAGCTATGTCACAGTCAATATTTCCTCGCCCAATACCAAGAACCTGCGTCAGTTACAGGGTGCCAGTGAACTGGATGCGCTGTTGTCGCAACTGAAGGATGCGCAGCAGAGGCTGGCCGACCAGCACAAGCGCTATGTGCCGATCACCCTGAAGATTGCACCGGACATCGACGGCGAGCAAGTCAAGAATATTGCCGATGCGCTGTTGCGGCACAAGATAGATGGCGTCATTGCCACCAATACGACCATCACCCGCGACGCCGTCAAAGACCTGCCCTTCGGCGCAGAAGCCGGCGGCCTGTCTGGTGCGCCTGTATTTGAACTGTCCAATACCGTCGTCAAGGCACTCCATGCGGAACTGGGAGATGCTCTGCCCGTCATAGGCGTAGGCGGCATCCTGTCAGGCGCGGATGCAGCAGTAAAAATGAAGGCAGGCGCATCGCTGGTGCAGTTGTACTCCGGCCTGATCTACCGCGGCCCAGCCCTGGTCAGGGAGTGCGCTGCAGCTTTGCGAAAATCCAGATAAAGTAAGGCTCCTGCTTAGAACGCATCTCATGAATGCTCGTGAGATGCGTTTTAAATCAACCATCCTCAGACGACATCATCATGCAAACGATTCAACTCGGCACAAGCAAGCTGCAAGTCTCCAAGATCTGCCTGGGCACCATGACCTTTGGCCAGCAAAATACCGAAGCAGAAGCACATAGTCAACTGGACTATGCGGCTGAGCGCGGCATCAATTTCATCGATACTGCCGAAATGTATCCGGTGCAGCCGCGTGCCGAGACGCAGGGGTCGACCGAGCGCTATATTGGTACCTGGCTGAAAAAATCAGGCAAGCGCAGCGATGTCGTCCTGGCGACCAAAGCCGCAGGTCCTTCGCGCGGCTTTGGCTGGATACGTAATGGCAGCACCGACCTGACTCCGGAAAATATCCGCGCCGCCGTTGAAACCAGTTTGCAACGCCTGCAAACCGACTATATCGACTTGTACCAGTTGCACTGGCCTAGCCGCAACGCCCCTATCTTTGGTCAAAAGACCTTTGACCCGTCACTGGAAAGAGAGTCAGTGGCAATTGCCGATACGCTGGGTGCGCTGGATCAGTTGGTGAAGGCGGGGAAACTACGCGCGATCGGCGTGTCAAACGAAACGCCATGGGGCGTCAGCGAATTCATCAAGCAGTCGGAAAAACTGGATGCAGCGCGTATCGCATCGATACAAAATCCGTATAACCTGATCAACCGCAGTTTCGAACAAGGCCTGGATGAGACCTGCTTCCGCGAAAATGTCGGCCTGCTGGTCTATAGCCCGCTCGCGTTCGGCCAGCTCAGCGCAAAGTACGTCGACGACGCGAAAGCGCATGGCCGCCTGACCATCTTCCCTCCAACCTGGAGCCCGCGCTATCTGCGTCCCGGCGTTTTTGCCGCGACCAAGCGTTATGCAGAGCTGGCGCGCGCCAATGGCATGACGCCCGCGCAGATGGCTCTGGCCTGGTGCTATTCGAGAAAGCTGGTTGCCAGTACCATCATAGGAGCGACCACGATGGAGCAATTGCAGGAAAACATCGACGCCTTCAGCATCGTGCTGTCTGACGAACTGGTCGCGGCTATCAATGCCATCCACGCCGAGATGCCTAATCCAGCCCAATAAGCGGCAATGTAATCAGGGAGGTATTGCGGCCTGACGGCACAATACCTCCCTTATTTTTTGTTCCTGGCTTCTTAGCCTATTTTTGAGCGCGCACTACGATAGGTACATTGCACAGTTCGATATAGCCCGCAGCATATTTATACCAGTCGCCACCGCGATTGCGCTGCGCTTCCACGATCGCTGTGAAAGTCGGCGTATCGGTGCGGATCACCTCCAGATTGGTGCGATCCGCAGCTGGCACATCGGCGGCGATGCGGATGGATTTGATGGGCACCTGCTGCTCCGGTTTTTCATAAAACCCCAATGCTCCTGTGCCGCGCGGCAAAGAAGACAGCAATTCCATGCCTTGCATCACACGCCCTACCAGGGTCACATTCCTGTCCAACTGGCGCGGCGCGTGGCCGGTGACCACATATAATTCAGTACCGCCGCCGCTATCGGAAGCCGTATCGCGGCCGGCCCCTACCATGCCGTAGCAATGCGCCAGCCAGGCACGGCCGGTTTTAGGATCGCGCCCTGCAGGCATGCCATTCGCATGGCCGACTTGCGAAGCGTAGCCATCGGCATCAGGCAGCCGCGTAAAAGGCAGGCTTGCCGCGTAGTTGACGGTAAATTCCTCAGCCAGCGCTTTCTTTGCCGTTTTGATTTCCTTCTTCTCTGTAGGATCACCCCATTGAACGACATAGTTGTCCTGCGAACGCAGTATGACCAAGCCATCGAAATAATTTTCGCGCACCAGGGCCTTGATATTATTCACATGATTAGGCGCAAAATTGGGCGCCAGCTCTATCACTACCCTGCCCTGCGGCAGATCCAGATACAGCGTGTTTTGCAGATCCAGCGGCCGCCAGTCGCCAGGCTTGGAGGCCTTGATCAGGTCCGCCATCATCGGTTTATTGACGGCTTCCTTGGCTTGCACCGCATCGGCGGCCAGCGCATTACCGGAAAAAATACCGGACAAAGCGACTCCGGCAACAAGGCCGGACATCGTATGGCCAACTTTAAAAACCTGCATGAACTTCTCCTTTTATCTTTGTTACCTCGGCGAGAACTGATCGTGACTTGTGCGCAATGTTTGTCTATGATGTGCCTAAATATAACAAGCGGAAACATTACGCGAGCGCGTCTTGTTTGTCCACACGATAGCTTAATCCAGGAGACGATGATGCAAAAACGACGCATGCTTTTGCGGGCCACAATATTGCTGCCCCTGGCGCTGCTAGGCGCCTGCAATACCCCCGCAAAAATACAGTCTTCCTCGACCATTAAACCTCCGCTGGTATTTGTACACGGCAATGGAGATACTGCAGCCCTGTGGCAAACCACCCTATGGCGCTACGAATCCAATGGCTGGCCGAGCGATCGCCTGTATGCGATCGATTTCCCGTATCCGCTGGCGCGCGATGAAGACGACAAGTCACAAGCCGGCCGTACATCTACTGCTGAACAAATGGATTACCTGCAGAAAGAAGTGGATAAGATATTGGAAACGACCGGTGCCGACAAAGTCATACTAATCGCCAACTCACGCGGCGGCAATGCGGTACGCAACCTGGTGCTGAAGGAATACCAGGCCGGCCCCGGAGCAATCAAGGTCAGTCACGCAATATTGGGCGGAACGCCAAATCATGGCGTATGGGCCATCAAGGGATTTCGTGAAACGAACGAATTCTCAGGGACCGGTCCTTTTTTGAGCAGGCTGAACGCAGAAAAGAATAAGGCAGGCGATGAGGTCACTGGCCCCGTAAAATGGTTGACAATACGCTCTGACAACAATGATAAATTTGCGCAGCCAGATGGCGTCTGGATAGGCGCCAAAGGCACTGCAACAAATATTACCTACGCTGGCCCGGAATTGAAGGGAGCCACCAATATCACAATCTCCGGTATCGATCACAGGGAAACTTCGTATAGTCCAGCAGCTTTTACTGCCAGCTACCAGTTCATCACCGGCCTGGCCCCGGCCACAACGGAGATCAAGCCTGAATCCAGCATACAATTGAGCGGCAAGGTCACGGGCCTGGGCGTCAATTCAAGTGACGCCAGCACCGGCAACTTCTCCAATAATCTTCCCTTACCGGGGGCACACCTGGATATCTATTTAGTCGAAGACAGCCAGGGGAAAGCCGCTGGATCACGCAAAGGCTCGGCTGCTTACAGTCAGCAAATCGGCAGTGACGGGAAATGGGGGCCATTTGACGCAAAACCCGGTATAGCTTACGAGTTCGTGATTGCGGCACCCGGCTACGCAACCACCCATATCTACCGCAGCCCTTTCCCGCGCTCCAGCGACATTATCCATCTGCGCGCGGAGCGGATTGCCGATGCCGACAAGGGAGCAAAGAGCATAGTGATCATGACGCGTCCGCGCGGCTATCTGGATTCCGCACGCGACAACATGCTGTTTGATGGAAAGCTGCCACCCGGCCTGCCGCCGTCCGGAGCAGGCATCTCTGCCAGCAAGCTGAAACTGGATAGTGTTGAACCACGCAGTATCAGTGCAGAATTTAATGGAGAAAAAGTGTCCGGGCTTACCTGGGACGCGCAGCAAGGACATCTGGTATTTCTGGAAATCAGCCAATAAACTGCTCTCTGCTCTAAAAAAAAACCGGAGCATTGTTCCGTTTTTTTTACATGCCACTCCTGTCCAGGGACTTATTACTGGCCACTGGCAGGTTTGCTGCAGTGCGCATCCTTGAAAGGTCCACTCAATATTTCCCAGCCGTCCCCGGGGGTCGTTTGCGCACAAATCGTATAGTTATTGAATTTGCTCTTCCACCGAAAGTAAGCCGCGGGACCTGCCAGCACGGCGGAAGCCGCCAGTGCCAGCACGCATCCTGTCAGCAAGGCTTTCGTTCCGCTTCTCATGCTTTAACTGCCGATGCCATATCAAACGGCAATTTGCGCAAGCGCTTGCCGGTGAGTTTGGCGATCGCATTGGCATAAGCCGGCGCCAGCGGCGGCAAACCCGGCTCACCCATGCCGGTAGGAGGATCTTCCGACTGCACGATATGCACCGCGATTTTCGGCATTTCATTCATCCTGGCGACCGTGTAGTCACTGAAATTCTGCTGCTCTACCACGCCGTCCTTCAAGGTGATGGCGGCACCCGGCAAGGTCGTGCCGAAGCCCATCAGTGCTGCGCCCTGCACCTGCGCCTCTATCGTCATCGGATTGATCGCACGGTTGCAATGTATGCCGGCCGTCACGCTGTGCAGCTTCGACTCGCCTTTCGTCACTGAAGCCTCGACTACGTAAGCCACGACCGTGCCAAAGGATTCATGCACGGCCACACCCCAGGCATGGCCTTTCGGCAGCGGCTTTTTGCCATAGCCTGATTTGCTGACTGCCAGATCGAGCGCAGCCAGATGGCGCGGATGCTTGTCGCCTATCAATTTCTTGCGATAAGCGACAGGGTCCATCTTCGCTGCATGCGCTGCTTCGTCTATCAGGGTTTCCATCACAAAACCGGTGTGGGTAGATCCCACCGAACGCCACCACAGCACGGGGACATTGGTCTTCACATTGTGCACCGATAATTTCATCGGTACTTCATAGGGATCGCCCATGCCCTCCACCATCGTGCTGTCCACGCCATTTTTGACCATGAAGGCCTCAAACGGCGTACCTGCCAGGATGGATTGCCCGACTATCGTATGATTCCACGCGATGATATTGCCCTTGCTGTCCAGGCCGATTTCCGCCCTGTGCAGATGAGACGGGCGATAGTAGCCACCCTTGATATCGTCTTCACGGCTCCAGATCACTTTCAAAGGACCAGATTTGCCGCTGGCACGATAGGTCTTTGCAATATTCGTCGCTTCCACCAGGTAGTCCGAGGTAGGCACTGCCCTGCGGCCAAAGCCGCCGCCCGCCATCATCGTATTCAGTGTTACCTTCTCCACCGGCAAACCTGCGGTGCGTGCAATCGCGCCTTGGTCCACCGTCTGGAACTGCGTGCCCGCCCATACCGTACAGGCGTCTGCAGTCAAATCAATCGTGCAATTGAGCGGCTCCATGGGCGCATGCGCCAGGTAGGGGAATTCGTACTCCGCGGTGATTTTTTTGGCGGCGCTGGCCAGCTTGGACACATCGGCGTCTTTCGCTACCAGGCCAGGCTGTTTCGCCAGGGCCTTGTATGCAGCGAACTGCTGCTCACTGCTGACCTTTTCCACGCCTGACGTATCCCACACCACTTGCAATGCATCGCGCCCTTGCTTGGCGGGCCAGTAACCGCTGGCGATCACCACAACACCCTGGCCGCCGCGGTCGGTCACCACCTGCAGCACATCGATCACACCCGGGATTGCCTTGGCTTTGCTGGCATCGAAACTCGTCACCTTGGCGCCGAATACCGGCGGCCTGGCAACCACGGCAACCTTCATATTCGGCACGCTGAAGTCGATACCGAACTGCTGAGTACCGCTGGATTTCGCACGCGCGTCAAGACGCGGCGTCGGCTTGCCGATGAACTGAAAATCCTTGGGATCTTTAAGTGTCACTTTCTCAGGCACTGGCAGCAGCATTGCTGCGTTGGCCAGCGAACCGTAGCTGGCAGATTGCCCTGTAGGTCCCAGCACCATGCCTTTGGAAGTTTTGCATTCTTCCGGCTTGACCTGCCATTGCTTAGCAGCGGCAGCAATCAGCATCGCTCGTGCCCTGGCGCCGATTTCACGGTATTGCGTATAGGAATGCGCAACAGAACCTGATCCGCCCGTCATCTGCATGCCGAAAACCGGATCCTTGTAGGCATCGCCGGCTGATGCCAGCTCACCACGCACCTGCGACCAATCGCAATCCAGCTCATCGGCCAGCAGCATGGGCAGGCTGGTATGTACGCCCTGGCCGAATTCCAGGCGGTTGACGGCAATCGTTACCGTATTGTCCGGCGCTATCCGCAAAAAAGCATTCGGTGCAGAGATCGGGGCTGGCGGTGTCTGTGCCTGGGCAAATCGCCCGCCACCCGCCGGCAGCCAAAAGCCAAGCACCAGCCCGCTACCGACTACGCCGGAGGTTTTCAAAAAACGGCGGCGCGACATGGCCGGCGAGACAAGCTGCTCACCCAATAGCAAGGGGCCGGGTACATTCATCCATTCAGTACGCATGATCTTTCTCCTTGATGACGGTCGGCGCGGCTCAGGCTAATGCCTTGGAGGCATCCTTGATTGCAGCACGTATCCTTTGATACGTACCGCAACGGCAAATATTGCCGCTCATCGCTTCGTCAATATCCTTGTCGCTAGGAGCCTTGTTCACTTTCAGCAAAGCCGTCGCGCTCATTACCTGGCCACTCTGGCAATAGCCGCATTGCGGCACGTCATTCTTGACCCATGCATCCTGCACTGCCTTGCCTACCGTGTCGGCAGCCATCGCTTCTATCGTTGTGATTTTTTGGCCGACCGCGGCGGAAATGGGGGTCACGCAAGAGCGTATTGGCTGGCCATTCAGGTGAACGGTGCAGGCGCCGCACAAGGCAGCACCGCAGCCGAACTTGGTGCCTGTCATTTGCAGGCTATCGCGCAAGGTCCACAAGATAGGGGTGGATGGATCGATGTCCACCTGAGTATCGCGACCATTGATATTAAGTGTGACCATCTCGTGCTCCTGTTGATATGTTGGCTAAGGAAGCGCTGAGGCTAAAAAAGAGCCTGCGCTTCCGCTTGCTATGACTTTCTGTACTATTGTTTGCGATACTGCTGAACTGCTGAACTGTTATTTCGGAACGTGGCCCAGAGGCGGAGTAAAGTATTTGCAAAAGGAATATAGCTTATTTTAACTCTGCCCGCAGACACTCCACAAAAACATGCGGACCGGCATCTGTTTATGGATGTTCTCTCTACGCTAAAAGCAAGTAAGCGCCGTCGACGGCCTTGCGATCAGGCAATGAAGCAAAAAAGGAAAAAGGAGGGAGTGCGCCGCCAGGCCAAAAGCCTTGGGCGCGTCCCCAAATAAGTATTGTCCTGCCTCTTTAGTGGGCAGAGCCGGGCACTCAGAGCAGGATCAGGCCGCCTGTTGCAAGCGGTAAGTTGCCAACTCATCGATAGTCAGCATCACCAGATCATGTTTTTTCGCATAGGCGACGATATCATCCCCCTTGGACATGCTGCCGTCCGGGTTCGTCAGCTCACACAGCACGGCGGCCGGTTTCAGGCCTGCCATCAAGGCCAGATCGACTGAACCTTCCGTGTGGCCGCGCCGGCTTAATACGCCGCCCGGTACCGCACGCAGCGGGAACACATGGCCGGGACGCGCCAGGTCCTGCGGTTGCGCATCATCGGCGATTGCCGCCATGATGGTAGTTACGCGGTCTGCTGCTGAAACGCCGGTCGTCACGCCCTGCACCGCTTCTATCGTGACGGTGAAAGCAGTGCCGTAACGGCTGCCATTGTTGCTGACCATAGGCGGCAAATCCAGTTGCTGCAGCTTGGTGTCGGTCAGGCACAGGCAAACGATACCGCTGCAGTCGCGGATCAGCATGGCCATGGTTTCGGTCGTGATTTTTTCTGCGGCGAGAATCAGGTCAGCCTCGTTTTCGCGGTCAAAATCATCCATCAGCAAAACGGGGCGCCCTTCCTGCATATCGGTCAAGGCCCGTCGCAAACGATCGGCAAATGGAAGCTGCTGCGGTGAAGTGTCGCTATTTTTAGGCGCGGCTGATGAAGCAGGTGTGGATACAGAAGCTAAGGATACTAAGTTGGTCATGATTGAAACGCTCCGGCAAAAATTAGCAAAAGACGTTTCAGGGGAACAGTTTGAATAGCCAGACACGCCCCGCCCCAGCGCTTGGCTGTGGAAAGGTCTAGTGCATGGCACATCTTCTCTCATCCGGACTATGACCGTCGGCCCTGGAATTACACCAGATCTGCTGACCTCAGAAAAACATCCTGCTCCGAACCGGACCCAGGCTGATATTTAGTGAGCGCTCGCGGGCTTATCTCGCAAAAAAGCAGGATTTACCGCCGGTGGGGAATTACACCCCGCCCTGAAGACGTACTACGTACCGAATTATTCGGCTCGCAAATTATACTAAAAAAACATTTTGGCCGTTGCTACTGGCTGTATTCCTCACTTTTGAGCAGTAATATCTTGTAAAGTACCGGCAAACTACGTTTCCACGCCGCCATGCAAAAATTTTGTACTTTCACCATCTTCTCACTATCCCTGCTGGCAGGGACAGTATGTGCGCAAGATCCGGCAACAAGCGACGGCTCCGATCACTACCCCGAGGTCAGAAGGTCCAAGATTTGCTTGGCATTATCCGGAGGCGGCGCGCGCGGCTTTGCCCATCTTGGCGTATTAAAGACACTGGAAGCATTGAATGTTCCTATTGATTGCATCGCCGGTACCAGTATGGGCGCAGTAGTCGGCGGCCTGTATGCGGCCGGCCTCTCTGCCACCGAGATAGAGCAACGCTTGGACGCATTGAAACTGAACGATGTCGCTCTGGACCGGGTTGACCGCCGCAGCCTGCCTCAACCCCTGCGTGAAGAAGACGAACAGTATCCTCTGGGCGCTACGGTAGGCGTCAGCGACAAAGGCGTACGCCTGCCTACCGGCGTAGTACAGGCGACGCAGTTCCTGGAGCTACTGCAAAACTGGACCGCAAAAATACCGTCGAATATCGATTTCGACCGTTTGCCCATCCCTTTCCGTGCGGTGGCGACAGACCTGGAAAATGGCAAGATGGTGATATTTGACAAAGGCCCTCTGCACACCGCAATCCGGGCCAGCATGGCCGCACCAGGTGTATTTGCACCTATCCAGGTCAATGGCCGCATGCTGACCGACGGTGGCCTGGTACGCAATCTGCCGGTCGATATTGCGCGCAGCATGGGCGCCGATATCGTCATTGCCGTCAACATAGGCACGCCCCTGTTGCCGCGCGACCAATTGCAAACCTTCTTCAATATCAGCCAGCAAATGGTCAATATCCTGACCGAGCAGAATGTGGAAGCCCAAAAAGCCAGCCTGCGCAGCACGGACATCCTGATAGAGCCGAATCTGGGTTCCATCAGCTTCATGGATTTCGGCCGCTCCGCAGATGCATCGATAATGGGCCAGCAAGCGGCGCTGGAAATCCAGGACAAGCTAGCCAAGTTCAGCTTGCCTCCCCATTTGTATGTAGCCCTGCAGCAGGCGAGGCTGAACCCGCAGCTGCCTGCCATACAGATAGGCTTTGTGGATATCGCCGATAACGGTGCGATCCCCGAAAGTGATATTCGCCGCCAGCTCGGCATACAGATAGGCAGCCGCTACGATGCGGAAGAAATCAACCGCAAGCTCGCGATACTGAATAACTCGCGCGAGTACGACAGCATCAATCACGAACTGGTGCAGCGCGACGGCGAATACGGGGTACGCATCAATGCCAATGGCCGCAATTGGGGGCCGCACTTCCTGCGTTTCGGTCTGGCGCTTTCCAGCGGCCTGGACGGCACCGGCAACTATCGGCTACAGATAGGCCATCGGCGCCCATGGCTGACCGAAGGTGGCCTGGAATGGCGCAATGACCTGGAGTTTGGCAATACCTTGCAGTTGCACTCGGAATTGAGGCAGCCGCTGTTTGAGCGCGAGGGCATGTTTGCCGCACCCTATGTGGACTTCAAGCAGAATACCCGCAACCTGTATGAAGGCGATACCCGCGTCGCCGAATATAGGCTGCGCTCCGAACAAGTAGGGGTGGATTTGGGTATTCCTCTAGGCAGCCAAAGCACGCTGGGTGAAGCGCGCATAGGGATCAGCGCCAATCGCCTCATCGTCAGGCCCAATATTGGAGGTTTGCTGACACAACAGGGCGATGGCAGCTTCAAACTGGTGCCTTTGCCCAGCGCGGAACTGAAACAGGCCGGACTGAAAGCCGCTTTTGTCATCGACCAGCTGGATACCCCGGTTTTCCCTCGCGAAGGATACAAGCTCGATAGCCGAGTCTTTTTCGGGCTGGAACAATCCGCCGGCAAGTACAAGGAATTGGACATGAATGCACTATGGGCGCGCAGCCTGGGCAAACATAGCGTCAACCTGAAATTCAGTGCCGCCGGCCTGTTCCAGTCCGGCGACGAAATCAGCGGCCTGGGTTCGTCGCTGGGCGGTTTCCAGCAATTATCGGCCTACCAGCAAGACCAGTTTTCCGGCAACTACAAGCTGTACGGCAGCGCGACCTATCTGCTGCGCGCGGTCAACTTCGACCTTGCCGGACAGAGCCTGTTTTTGGGGTCTTCGCTGGAAATCGGCAATACCTGGGACAAGCGCAGCGATATCTCGCTGGGCTCCGCCCGCAAGAGCATCAGCCTGTTTGCCGGCTTCAGCAGTTTTATCGGCCCGATCTACCTGGGGTTTGCAGTGGGTAGTGGCGGCAACAAGAGCGTGTTTTTCCAGCTGGGCAGGCAGTAATTCATCAGATCGGAGAATATGCCCGCATGGCCAACCATGCTCCCGGTTTGCTTACCCGCCGTAGGAATAGGTAAAGCGGTTGCCTTGTATCTTGCCCATCACGCGGGAGCGCTGGTCCAGCCCCACATGATCGGCCGCTCCCATATTGATCACGCCCTGCGGCACTGTCAGGTTCTTCGTATTTTCCAGCGCCGTGCGCAAGGCGGCACGAAATTGCCGTGTGCCCGGCTGAGCTACCCTCAAAGCATCAGGTAGAGCATTTGCCATCAGCAAATAAGCACCCCAGGCATCGGCTGCAAATTGCGTCACCGTATCGGCGCCGTAAGCTGCTTCGTAACGGCGCGTGAAATTCATCGCCGCCTTTTTCACCGGATTGGCAGCCGGTAGCTGTTTGGCCACTACCGCCGGTCCGGTGGGGAATAAGGTGTTTTCTACATCCTTGCCGCCCACCTTCAGGAACTCCAGACTGGCGATGCCGTGGGTCTGGTAAATCTGCCCCTTGTACCCACGCTCCACCAGCGTCTTTTGCGGCAAGACCGCCGGTGTCGCCGATCCTGCAATCAACACCGCATCTGGATGCGCAGAAATGATCTTCAGTATCTGCCCGGTAACGCTGGTATCGGTACGTGCATACCTTTCATTGGCGACTACCCTGATCTTGCGCAACTCCGCCAGCCGGGAAAACTCGCGCCACCAGCTTTCGCCGTACGCATCGGCAAAGCCGATGAAGGCTGCCGTCTTCACACCATGGTCCGCCATATGCTGCGTCAGTATGGTCGTCATATGGGTATCGTTCTGCGGCATCTTGAATGCCCATGCGCGTTTGGCATCCATAGGTTCCACAATCGCAGCGGAAGCCGCCAGGCTGAGCATCGGCGTCTCGCCTTCCGCGATCACATCCAGCAAGGCCAGGGCACTCGGTGTCGTATTGGGGCCAATCAGGATATCGACCTTTTCTTCACTGATCAGCTTGCGCGCATTGCGTACTGCATTGCCCGGATCCGATGCGTCATCCAGAATGATGTACTCGATTTTCTTGCCGGCTATCTCTTTCGGCCACAGCAGGATCGCATTCTTGGACGTGATGCCGATGGCCGCTGCCGGCCCGGTCGTGGACAAGTCTATGCCGACCTTGATCTGCGCCAGAGTTGGCACCGACGTCAGGCACAGCAGCATGGGGAGTACCGTCAGCGCAGGCAAACGCATCGCTTCTTCCTTCATGGATCGCATCCGGGTCGGATTAGACAACATCAGGCTTCAGGTTCCGTTATACTTTGATCGATGGCACCGAAGATGGACTTGCCGTTCTTGTCCAGCATCTCTATCTTGATCGTATCGCCAAACTTCATGAATGGCGTCTGCGGTTCGCCACCGGCGATCATTTCCAATGCGCGTTTTTCAGCGATGCAGCTATACCCCTTGGCACTATCCTTATTGGACACCGTGCCGGAACCGACTATGCTGCCGGCCCTGGCCTTGCGTGTCTTGCACAGATGCGTGATCAATTGCGGGAAAGAGAACACCATATCCACGCCGGCATTGGGCTGGCCTACCTGCACGCCGTTCCAGGTTGAGCGTAGCGGCAGATGCACCTTGCCGTCTTTCCAGGCGTCACCCAGCTCATCCGGCGTTACCGCAACCGGTGAAAAACTGGAGGCCGGCTTGGACTGGAAAAAACCAAAGCCCTTTGCCAGCTCCGCAGGAATCAGGTTACGCAGCGACACGTCGTTCACCAGCATCAGCAGGCGTATATGTTCCGCCGCATGCTGCACCTTGACACCCATAGGCACATCGTCAGTGATGACGGCTACTTCGCTTTCAAAGTCGATACCCCACTCTTCAGAACCCAGCACGATATCATCGTTAGGCCCGATAAAGTCGTCGCTGCCGCCCTGATACATCAGCGGGTCATGCCAGAAGCTATCCGGCATCTCGGCATTGCGCGCCTTGCGCACCAGCTCCACATGATTAACGTAGGAAGATCCGTCTGCCCATTGGAAGGCACGCGGCAATGGCGCCATGCAATTCTTGGGATCAAAGTCGAAAGTGTTGCTGCCCCGGCCGGAGTTGAGCTGGTTGTACATCTGCTCCAATTGCGGCGCGATGAAATTCCAGTCATCCAGCGCCCTTTGCAGCGTGGGGGCGATACCATCCGCAATTTGTGCGGTCTTCAAGTCGCGGGAAACAACAATCAACTGGCCGTCGCGACTGCCATCTTTAAGGGTAGCAAGTTTCATTTTTAAATGTCTTAGTTGGATTAGTATTCAATTGGCAGGCCGCGAATAAACTCGCCGCATTTACCATACAGGCGAATTTTACACGGGCAAGGATATTTCAAGCTTGTAATAGCCAGCAATTCATATCAATAATTGCAATATCAATAACTAATTATTATTAATATCCTATATTGCCAAACTCCAACCTGCCACCTACAATCAGTTGAAGCCTGCCTTTCCTTTCCTAGGATATTGCAGACTGCTCATATCACCTCCCAAGCAAGTTCATTTTTCATACCCGCGCCTTGAACCAGGCACGTCGGCGTTTCACCGTTATTTCTTGTAGCGCATGAAGCAAGCTGTTCTTCGCCAATAAGGAAAAAAGATGAATTTCAATAATTTCAAAATCGGCGCCCGCCTCGCCATCGCATTTGGTGCCGTGATCCTGGTCTTGCTGCTGATGCTGACCATTAGCGCAGTGCGCCTGACTTCCATAGGCAGTTCCAGCAAAAATATCGTCGGCAATAATTGGCCGGCGGCATCTTTGGCATTCAAGATCAATACCCTGGTACGAGAAAACGGCAGCCGAACCGTAGAATTATTCCTGCTGCCTGACAAAGATGCCAGGATCAAGCAATACGGTTTTATCGACAAAAACAAGAAAGAGATAGTCGATAGCGTAGAAAAGCTGTCCAAACTGGCCACCACGCCGGAACAAAAGTCGGCCCTGGAAAAATTCAAACTGACACGCGCCACGTTTGTCGCCTCGTTTACCAAGGTGGCGGACCTGATAGAACTGGATCAGCGCGATGATGCACTGAAGATGATGACCAGTTCGACCTTCCCTGCGCTGGAAGCCGTGTTGGCCGATTTGAGCGTGATACTGGAACAGCAAAATAAGGAAATGGATGCCAACGGCATGCACATTACCGACGATATTTCCTTTTCGCGCACACTGGTGCTGAGCCTGGGATTCATAGGCCTGGTCGTCAGCATTTTTTTCGCACTCTGGATTACACGCTCCATTACCGCGCCGATAGCCGAGGCAGTGACCGTCGCACGCCGGGTAGCCGACGGTGATCTCACCGGCAAGATAGAAGTGAATTCCAGGGATGAGACAGGACAATTGCTGAGTGCACTGGCCGACATGAATAATAGCCTGGTCATGACCATAGGCCAGGTCCATAGCAGCACCGAGACCATTTCCACGGCCTCCAGCGAAATCGCTTCCGGCAATGCAGACCTGTCTTCCCGTACTGAATCCCAGGCCAGCTCACTGGAGGAAACAGCGAGTTCCATGGAAGAGCTGACCAGTACCGTGAAACAGAATGCCGACAACGCGCGGCAGGCAAACCAGCTCGTCGTATCCGCGTCTGAAGTTGCGGTCAAAGGCGGCAACGTGGTTGGCCAGGTGGTCACCACCATGGGTTCTATCAAGGAAAGCTCGCGCAAGATTGTCGACATCATCGGCGTCATCGACGGCATCGCCTTCCAGACCAATATTCTGGCACTGAACGCCGCAGTGGAGGCGGCCCGCGCTGGTGAACAGGGGCGCGGCTTTGCGGTAGTGGCGACCGAAGTGCGCAATCTCGCCCAGCGCAGCGCGGCGGCAGCCAAGGAAATCAAGGAGCTGATAGGCGACTCGGTAGAGAAAGTCGATCATGGCAGCAAGCTGGTGGACGAGGCCGGGCAGACCATGGATGAGATTGTCACTTCCGTCAAGCATGTGGCCGACATCATGAGCGAAATCACCGCCGCCAGCCAGGAGCAAAGTTCCGGCATAGAGCAGGTGAACCTGGCCATCACGCAGATGGATGAAATGACGCAGCAAAATGCCGCACTGGTGGAGCAAGCGGCAGCGGCAGCGGAAAGCATGCAGGAGCAGGCGGCAGCATTGGCCCAGGCCGTCAGCGTGTTTAAGCTGAATAACTACACGGCTTTGCGCACCAGCCATGTGAATCCGGTAATCCAAGCGGTATCAACACCTGCCCCCACTCCGGCGCCCGCATTGGCACCGGTGCCGCCAGTCGCAAAAGCTGTAAAAACAGCAGTCAAGATTGTCCCGCTGAAAAAAGCGGCTGCTCACAAGCCTGCGACTGAAAAGAAATCCATGCAAACAGAATCCACTGACGGATGGGAAGAATTTTAAGCGCCAGCCCGTCTGCTGACGCTAAATACCCGGGTGGCGGACCTGCCAAGGTACGGCCGCCCTCTTTTCATCCCGAACCCGGCGCTTGTGGCGCCAGGCCGTCACCAGCCTCCCCGCCACCGTTCTTGCTCAGTACACCGTTGCAAAGGCGGGCCTTCGTACTATGCCATGCCGGATGAGCATAATATGCTGCATGTTGAATACAATTCGCCCGCAAAAACCTACTTGGGCAAGCTATGCGCGCTTGAACTCTATTTAATTGCGGCAAAAAATCGGCAAATGATGTTCGTTATTCGCACAACAAGTTGCCTATCGCACGTAGTATGCTGATAATAATCTTAGAAATAATCTGTAAAGCACGCGGTTTCGCCGCATCTGCCTGACGGCAGGCCGCAAAAATAATTATATAAACGTGATACCACATCACGATCAAACCGGAGACTACGATGCGCCTTAAAAAATTGCTTTTACCTGCCATCTGCACTATCGCCGTTAGCATGGCCAGCGTTGCCGCCCATGCAGAAGAAACAATCAAGATAGGTGTGATCGCTGCTTTTTCTGGGCCCTTCGCGGACTACGGCAAGCAAATCGAAGGCGGCATCAAGGCCTACATGCGTCAAAACGGCGACAAGGTCGCGGGCAAAAAAATTGAAATTATCGTCAAGGACACCACCGGCCCGGCTCCAGACGTAGCCAAGCGCCTGGCGCAAGAACTGGTAGTACGCGACAAGGTGGATTTCCTGGCCGGCTTCGGCCTGACGCCGGAAGCACTGGCAGTAGCGCCTATCGCCGAGCAGGCGAAGAAACCGATGATCATCATGAATGCGGCGACCTCCATCATCACCACCAAATCCAATTACATCGCCCGCTTCTCAATGACACTGCCACAGGTGTCCGGCCCCATGGCAACCTGGGCAGTGAAAAACAACATCAAGAAAGTGGTAACGCTGGTAGCCGACTATGGTCCCGGTATTGATGCAGAGACCGCGTTCAAAACCAATTTCATCGGCGGTGGCGGCAGCGTGCTGGAATCCATTCGCGTACCTTTGCGCAATCCTGAATTTGCACCGTTCATACAACGCATCAAGGACGCCAAGCCTGAAGCGGTATTCATCTTTGTTCCTGCAGGCGAGCAAGGCGTGGCTTTCATGAAGGGCTACCGCGAGCGCGGACTGGCTGAAGCCGGCATCAAGGTGATCGCCACCGGCGACCTGACCGACGACCATGTATTGCCAGCCATGGGCGATGCCACACTGGGTGTGATAACGACCTTCCATTATTCCGCCAATCATAACTCGCCAGAGAACAAGGCTTTCCTGAAAAGTTTTGCGGAAGCGAATCCAGGCGCAGGCCGCGCCAACTTCATGGCAGTGGCAGCCTATGACGGGATGGCAGCGATCTACGAAGTCAGCAAAAAACTGAACGGCAAGATCGATGGAGATAAGGCAATGGCTATCCTGAAAGGTATGAAGCTGAATAGCCCACGCGGCCCTATCATGATCGATCCGGCGACCCGCGACATCATACAAACCGTGTATGTGCGCAAAGTGGAAAAAGTGGGCGGGGAATTGTTTAATGTGGAATTCGATAAATTTGTCGATATGAAAGACACCGGCAAATAAACCTTAAGCTGGCCTCAATAAAAAAGCCGGTATCTTTTTACAGATACCGGCTTTTTAACATCTGAACCGTCAACGGTCTCAGGTAATTTTATCTACCGTTTTATCTACGATTGGGATCATCCGGACGCCTGTCCACGCGGTTAGGCACGCCATCGCCATCCCGGTCCCTGTCGACCCGGTTAGGAATTCCGTCATGGTCGCGGTCACCGCGATTCCAGCGGCCCTGCTCGTAGTGCCAGCGGCCGTCGCGCTCAGTCCAGCGAGGTTCATAGTACATATAGCCGGGACGCTCGCGTATCCACGTGCCTTGTGCCCACACATGATGGTTGCCACGCCAATCCCAGTGTCCGGGCACCCAGATAAAGCCGCGCCGCGGCTCAGGAACAGGCTCGCCTCTCAGCGGAGGAGGCGCCACGCGCACCACGATATCTGCACTCGCAGGTGCAGTCACTGCGCCGAGTGAACTTGCCAGCATTGCTGCAAACAGAAGTTTCTTGAACATTTGCTTCTCCTTATCGGACCATGATGGCCGTATTCGTACAGACATTTATACACCGGCAACACCGTGCTGTATGTGCGCTAGTTCGCACAAAGTCCGATAGGGATGTTTCTTCTGCTTCTATACGCTTTCTGCTTATGCTGCCACCGCTACCAGTCGGCTCAGCGTCTCTGCGTCCTGCATCAGGCTGGCGCTGTCGGATTGATGCACTATCCTGCCCCGCTCCAGCACGATGGCATTACTGGTCATGCCTAGCGCCAGTTTTGCATGCTGCTCCACAACGATCACGGCCAGGCCCTCGTCGCTGATCAGGCGCCTGATGACCCGCGACAGATCCTGCACGATAATGGGTGCAAGCCCCTCCATGGGCTCGTCCAGCAGCAGCAGGCTGGGGTTGGTCATCAGGGCGCGCGCTATCGCCACCATTTGCTGCTCGCCGCCGGACAACTGGTTGCCCATATTGCTGCGGCGCTCCAGCAGGCGGGGAAATATCTCATAGATCTTTTTGATATTCCACGGGCCGGGGCGAGCCACGACCGTCAGATGTTCTTCTACCGTCAGCGACGGAAACATGAAGCGCTCTTGCGGCACCCAGCCCAGGCCGGCATGCGCACGCTGGTAACTGGCAACTTTGCTGATGTCCTTGCCTTGCCAAACGACTTTCCCGCTGTGCAATCTGGTCAAGCCCATCAGCGTGACCAGCAGCGTGGATTTCCCTACGCCGTTGCGCCCCAGCAGGGCAAGGCTGTCGCCCTGCTGCATGTTGAAAGAAACGTCTTCCAACACGATAGAATCGCCATACCCGGCGGTGACATTTTCCAGTCTCAACAACTCAGCCATGCTCCGCCTCCCCCAAATAAACTTCCTTGACGCGCGGATCGGAGGCGATCTCCGCCGGAGTACCCTCCACCAAGGTCTTGCCACCGACCAGTACCGTGATCCTTTCGGCAAAGCGAAATACCAGGCCCATGTCATGTTCAATAAACAGTATCGTCACGTCGCGCGGCAATTTGGCGATCACGTCGAACAGTTCCGAACTCTCGGCCGACGGGATGCCGGCGGCCGGCTCATCCAGCAGCAGCACTTTGGGCTTGGTCGCCAGTGCCAGTGCAATTTCGACCAGCCTTTGCTTACCGTAGGGCAGGCTGGACGTGATGTGATAAGCATCCTGCTCCAGCTTCAACGTACTGAGCAGCGCCAGCGCCTCGTCTATCACTCCGTGTTGCCGGGCAACGGTCGAGGTCCAGCGGCGGCTGATGCCCTGCCGCTCGCAGATCGCCAGCACAACGGACTCCAGCACACTCAGGCCTGCAAACAAGGTATTGATCTGGAATGTGCGTGTCATGCCGCGTTTGACACGCTGATGCTGAGGCAGCTTGCTGATATTCTCGTCACCGAGAAAAACCTGGCCCGAGGTAGCAGGAAAAGTCCCCGTCAGCAGGTTGATAAAGGTCGTCTTGCCTGCGCCGTTAGGCCCTATCAGAGCATGGCGGCTGCCCTGCTCAAACGACAGGGAGATATCGGTATTGGCCTTGAAGCCGCCCCATTGCTTGGACAGGCCTTCTGTTCTGAGTGCGATCGATTTGCTAATCATGCCTGCGGCCCTCCTTTCTTGCCGGAGCGCGAGCGCAGTTGGGCATATAGTTTATCCAGACCGCCCAGCACTCCCCCGCGTGCAAACAGCACGATCAGTATCAGCAACAAGCCTATCCAGAACTGCCAGTAAGCCGGATTGATGCCTGCAATATAATCCTGCGCCATCATGAACACCGCAGCACCTATCAGCCCACCGTACAGGCGGCCACTACCGCCCAGCACCAGCAAAATCAATAGCTCTGCGGAGCGCGGAAAACCCAATACATCCAGGCCGACAAACTGTGTCGTCTGCGCCAGCAAGGCGCCGGCGACGCCGGCCACGGCGGCACTGACAGTAAAAATCGTGATTAGCTGGCGGTTCACATTGGCCCCTATCGCCGGCATGCGCTTGCCACCCTCCCGGATACCACGCAGGCTAAGGCCAAATGGAGAATGTACCAGGCGCCGCAATATCACAAACAGGATGAACAGCACAACCAGGCTGTACCAGTAGGCGGTCTGCCCGTTCAGGTCGAACTCGAAACCCAGCAATTTCCCCACTACCATGCCGGACAAGCCATCTACACCACCGGTAATGAATGCCGCCTTGTTGGCAGCCTCATACAGCATCAGGCCAACGCCCAGCGTTACCATCAGGCGCGTCAGATCATGCCCGCGTACAACGAGGAAACTGACCAGGAAACCAATTACGGCAGCGGCCAACCCTGCTGCCAGCAAACCGCTCACTGGCTCACTCCAGCCGTGCACGGACAGCAGGCCCGCCGTGTATGCGCCCACCCCGAAGAAGGCGGCATGCCCAAGCGAGACTATGCCTGCATAGCCAAGGATCAGGTCCAGCGATACCGCCAGCAAACCGACGATCAATATCTGACTACCCAGTATCAGGTAATTCGGGAAGACAAAGAAACACGCGATGGGAATCAACCAAAAAGCAATTTCCAGCTTGCTCCAGCGGTCATTCGGCAAACTCGGCAAGACAGACAATTGGCTCATGATTTTTTCCCCATCAAACCGGCAGGGAAGAAAATCAGCAACACCACCATCAGTGCATAGATGACGAAAGCACCGACCGAAGGCACATAGTATTTACCGGCAACGTCGAAGATGCCCAGTATCAGCGCAGCAACCAGCGGCCCCTTGATGGAACCGGCACCGCCAACCGCCACTACCAGCAGGAAGTACACCATGTACTTGATAGGAAAAGTCGGATCCAGCCCCAGCACATCGATGCCAAGGCCGCCACCCAGGCCGGCCAAGCCGGAGCCGAGCGCAAAGGTCAGCGAAAATACACGGCTGACATTAATGCCTAGGCCGGCGGAGGCGATACTGTTATCTACCGAAGCGCGTATCTGCGCGCCGAAACGCGTGCGCTCTATCAAATATGCCAGCGCAAAAGTAATCACAATCACTACGCCGATCAGGAACAGGCGATATGAACCTACATCCAGGCCCAGCAGGGATACCTGGCCGCGCAGCCACAGAGGCAGATTCACCGGCTGCTGGGTCGGCCCCCACACATACGTAGCGGCCGCCACTGCCATGAAGGTCAGCCCTATCGAAAACAATACCTGGTCCAGATGCGAGGATTTATACAAGCGGCGGTACAGCACCCGTTCCAGCACCAGCCCGACAACAGCACTGGCCACGAAAGCCAGGGGCAGCGACAGCAGAAAAGGCATGCCGAACCGGTTCATCACTACGACGCAGACATAGCCGCCCACCATCGCAAAGGCACCGTGTGCAAGATTGATAAAGTTCATCAGCCCCATCGTTACCGACAGGCCGACACTGATGAGAAATAGCAGTGAGCCATAGGCTATGCCATCAAATAAGACCCCGGCGAGATTGCTCAGCATGCTTGCAAGCTCCCCGGCAGGTTTGTTGAAATCTGCATTTCTTGTCTCCTTCAATTTTTACCGCACACCTCTGCCCGCCACCTTGATCAGGTGATCGTATCGCAAGGGATTATTTGGACCGCGGAGCGGCACCGGCCTTATCTTTTGCCTTATTTATTGCCTGCCGTATTTATTGCCCGCCTTATGGCTTGCTTTATTGCATGCGGTTTTTTATTTGGCGTCGGCATCCATCGCATTGAATACTTCTTCGGCCAGATGGAAGGCCGAATTTGCTGCAGGTACGCCACAGTAAATCGCGCTCTGCAGCAGCACTTCCTTGATTTCGTCGCGGCTGACGCCATTGTTGGCGGCCGCGCGCAGATGCAGCTTCAATTCTTCACTGCGATTCAGCGCTACCATCATGGCTATCGTGATCAGGCTGCGGGTGTGCCTGGGCAGGCCGGGACGCGTCCAGATTTCTCCCCACGCGTAACGGGTGATCAAATTCTGGAATTCTTCATTGTGCTCGTTGATATTTTTTCGGGTCCGGTCCACGTGCGCGTCGCCCAGCACTGCGCGGCGCACTTCCATGCCCTTGTCAAAGCGTTCTTGTTCGTCCACGGTCAGCCTTTCAGGAAAGCGAGCAAATGGCGGTTGAATAATTCTGTCTGCTCCCAATTGGACAGGTGCGCAGCGTCCAGTTCCATATACTGTGCTCCGGCGATACGCTCTGCGATCAGCTTGCCGTCTTGCGGCGGTGTGGACTGGTCATGGGTACCGGCAATCACCAGCACCGGCAACTTGATGCCGGACAGGTCCTCGCGCAGATCCATGTCACGGATGGCGGCGCAACTGCCGGTGTAACCAATACGGTCCGTGTGCAGCAGCATCTGCTTTACCGTCTCCACATTTGCCGGCTCCCTGGACTGGTAAGCGGCTGTGAACCAGCGATCGATGACCGTGCCAGCGATGGACTCCATGCCCTCGCGTATTACTTGATCA
This sequence comes from Parundibacterium terreum, assembly GCF_014636315.1. Lineage (GTDB taxonomy): Bacteria > Pseudomonadota > Gammaproteobacteria > Burkholderiales > Burkholderiaceae_D > Undibacterium > Undibacterium terreum. The sequence goes on from NZ_BMED01000002.1 coordinate 41,374, forward strand.
ATACGGGCATTCCAGGTTTGCGCTACGCCTATCTTGGCGCCTGTATTGCACAGGGCCAGTTTAAAAAAACGTTCAGGGTGGTTCACACCCAGCCAGACGCCTACCATGCCGCCCATGGAAAGCCCACAAAAATGGGCTTGCCTGATATCCAGCTGGTCCAGCAAAGCGATTACGTCGCCGCCCAGTTGTTCTATGCTGTAAGGAGCCGGAGTGACCCAGGAGAGTCCATGGCCGCGTGCGTCATAGCGCAATACGCGAAAATGCTCCAGCAGGGCCGGCATCTGCGGCTGCCACATCTCCATCGTGGTGCCAAGAGAGTTGGACAACACCAATACAGGCGCCCCGTCCTTCCCTTCCAGCTTGTAGTTGATACGTCCTGTACTCATCATGTCATCCTTATTGAATTCTTTTATTTGAGAGTAAGTTGAGAGCAAGCATCTTATTATGTTTGCCTATGCTTGTTTATGCCTGCCTAGTTTCTTTTGCCAGCACTCCAGCTCGCCAGTACCTTGTCCACGAAGGCGGCGGCCTGCCCTGTATATAATGCCGGGTCTAGCAACTTGCTCAGATCGTCACCAGACAGGTGTGCGCCCACTGTCGCATCCTGCGCCAGCACGTCTCGCAAATGCTTTTGCTGTGCAACGGCTTCGTGGCAAGCTTTTTCTACGAGCTGATGCGCTGCCATGCGGCCTATGCTGCGCCCCAGCGCCAGCGTGACTGCCTCGGCCATGATCTGGCCATGGGTTGCATCCAGATTCAAGCGCATACGCGCGGTGTCCACCGTCAAACCTGCCGCCACTTGTTTCATTTGCGCCAGCGAACCCGCTGCCAGCCGCATGATATCGGGCAAGGTATCCCACTCGGCTTGCCAGCCGCCGAGGGCTCGTTCATTTTCCTGCACCATGCCCGACAGCATCGTCGATACCAGACCGGGCACGCGCACTGCTGCCGACAATGCAACCGCGCAGCCCACCGGATTGCGCTTGTGCGGCATCGCAGACGATCCGCCGCGCCCCGCCTGCTCCGGTTCTGCCACTTCGGCCACGTCGGTCTGGCTCAGCAGGGAAATATCGCGCGCCATCTTGCCCAGAGAACCTACCAGTAAACCCATGACAGTAGCAACTTCAGCAATCCGGTCACGCTGCACATGCCAGGGCATGTCCGGCAAACCCAGATCCAGCTCTTCCGCCAGCGCAGCTGCCACACCACCGGCTTTGTCAGCCAGACTGGCCAGCGTGCCCGCAGCACCACCACATTGCACTACCAGTATCTGTTTCCTGACTTCGCGCAGCCGTTGCTGGTGCCGCAGCATGCCGTCCAGCCAGCTAGCCACTTTCATGCCAAAACTCACCGGCAACGCGTGCTGCATCCAGGTACGGCCCACCATGACCGTATCCCTATGCCGTCCGGCCAGCGCTGCCAGTGCTGCATTCAGCAACAGCAGATCGGCGTCGATAAGATCCAACGCCTGCCGCAACTGCAGCACCAATGCCGTATCCATCACGTCCTGGCTGGTTGCGCCCCAGTGCACATACTTTGCAGCCGCCGCATCTGCCTTGGCAACATTGGCAGTCAATTGCTTGATCAGCGGAATCGCCAGGTTGCCGGCGCTTGCTGCCGCATGGGCCAGCGAAGCAAAGTCTATCAACTCCACTTCACAGGCTGCTTCTATCGCCGCCAGCGCCTGTTCCGGAATGACCTGATTCCTGACTTCCGCGCGCGCCAATGCTGCTTCCACATCCAGCATGCAGGCGATGCTGTTGTGGTCTGAAAACACCGCCAGCATGGGTTCGGTGGAGGAGATCAGCGAGGTAAGTGTGCTGCTGTTTTTCATGCCGGACAGATTCCAGTCAAAAGAGGGAGGGGATTAAACTCTTTCTATCACGATCGCAATACCCTGCCCTACGCCTATGCACATGGTGCACAGTGCATAGCGACCACCGCTGCGCTGCAGTTGGTACAACGCCGTTGTCACCAGCCGGGCGCCGCTCATACCCAGTGGATGGCCCAGTGCAATAGCACCGCCATTGGGATTGACGCGAGCATCGTCGTCGCGCACGCCAAGCTGACGTAATACCGCCAGGCCCTGGGCCGCAAACGCCTCGTTCAGCTCAATGACATCCATCTGGTCTATCGTCATGTTCAGGCGCTGCAGCAGTTTTTGCACCGCAGGTACCGGACCTATGCCCATTACCCGGGGCGCCACGCCGGCCGTCGCCATACCGACGATGCGAGCCTTCGGTGTCAGGCCATGTTTCTGTGCCGCTTCTGCACTGGCGAGCAGCAATGCGCACGCACCGTCATTCACGCCGGATGCATTACCTGCGGTAACGGTACCGTCTGCACGCACGATGGGTTTTAGTTTTGCCAGCGCTTCCAGCGAAGTGGCGCGCGGATGTTCATCCTGCGTGACGACAATCGCATCGCCTTTTTTCTGCGCGATACTGACAGCAGTGATTTCCTCAGCCAGCGTGCCATTTGCCTGCGCAGCGGACGCCTTGTTCTGGCTTGCCAGCGCGAACAGATCCTGGTCGGCGCGGCTTACCTGATAATCGGTAGCGACGTTTTCTGCCGTTTCCGGCATCGCATCCACGCCATATTGCGCCTTCATTTGCGGATTGACGAAACGCCAGCCTATGGTCGTATCGAAAATATTTGCATTGCGGGAAAACGCGCTATCCGCCTTGCCCATCACAAAGGGTGCGCGAGTCATCGATTCCACGCCACCGGCAATCATCAGTCCGGTTTCGCCGGATTTGATCGCTCGTGCGGCAATGCCTACCGCATCCATGCCGGAACCGCACAGGCGGTTGACGGTAGAACCGGGCACTTCCAGCGGCAAGCCAGCCAGCAACAGGGACATCCTCGCGACGTTGCGGTTATCTTCACCGGCCTGGTTGGCGCAACCGAAAATCACATCCTGCACCGCCGCCCAATCTACATTGGGATTACGCTGCATCAGTGCGCGCAAAGGCACGGCGCCCAGATCATCGGCCCTGACATCTTTCAATACACCGCCGTAACGGCCTATAGGGGTGCGAATTGCATCGCAAATAAAAGCATCTATCATTTTTTCGCAATCTTTATGGATTTATAAAATGAGTTACGACATTCACCGTTCAGAGCTTGCGCTCTCAGTCTCAGGCATCTTTTTTCTGAAAATCCGAAATCAAAGGTACTGCTGTCACTGCCTGCAATTCATCAAATGATAAACCAGCCACCATTTCATGTACGACCAGGCCTTCCGCAGTGACATCAAGTACAGCCAGATCCGTATAAATACGGTCCACGCAGCCTATGCCAGTCAGCGGATAGGTGCATTGCGGCACGATCTTGCTATCGCCATTCTTGGTCTGGTGTTCCATCATGACCAGCACTTGCTTGGCGCCTATCGCAAGGTCCATCGCGCCGCCCACCGCCGGAATCGCATCCGGTGCACCAGTATGCCAGTTTGCCAGATCGCCGTTGGCGGATACCTGGAAAGCGCCGAGCACACAGATGTCCAGATGGCCGCCACGCATCATTGCAAACGAATCGCCATGATGGAAGTAAGCGCCGCCATCCAGCAAGGTCACCGGCTGCTTGCCTGCATTGATCAAGTCCTCGTCTTCTTCACCCTTGGGCGGTGTCGGCCCCATGCCAAGCAAGCCATTTTCGCTGTGCAGCAAAATTTCCCTGTCTTTCGGCAGGTAGTTGCTGACCATGGTCGGCAAGCCTATGCCGAGATTCACGTAGGCGCCTTCCTGGATGTCGCGGGCAACGCGGGCCGCCATTTGTTCGCGCGTCAGTCTCTGATAAGTCATTTGCTTTCCCCTGCTGTCGTTGCCTGGCCTACCTGGACCACACGCTGCACAAAGATGCCGGGTGTGATGACCGCCTCAGGATCCAGGCCACCCAGTTCCACAACCTCATTCACCTGGGCAATCGTGCATTTTGCTGCCATCGCCATTACCGGGCCGAAGTTGCGCGCGGTTTTGCGATAAACCAGATTACCCCAGCGGTCGGCACGCAATGCCTTGATCAGCGCAAAATCTGCGTGGATAGGCGACTCCAGCACATAGTGCTTGCCATTGATCAGGCGGGTTTCCTTGCCCTCTGCCAGTAAAGTACCGTAGCCGGTCGGCGAAAAAAATCCGCCTATGCCGGCGCCGGCAGCGCGTATGCGTTCCGCCAGGTTGCCCTGCGGCGTCAGTTCCAGCTCAATCTCGCCGGCGCGGTACAGAGCATCAAATACCTGCGAATCTGCCTGGCGCGGAAAAGAACAGATGATTTTGCGCACCTTCTTCGCCTTCAACAACGCGGCCAGGCCGGTTTCTCCATTGCCTGCGTTGTTGTTAACGATGGTCAGATCACGCGCGCCCTGCTCTATCAATGCATCAATCAGTGCAGAGGGCATGCCGGCATTGCCGAACCCGCCTATCATGACCGTCGCCCCGTCATGGATGTTTGCGACTGCCGCTTGTAGCGACTCAACTATCTTATTAATCAATTGTTGCCTCTTGGCTTATGGATATGATCCAAAGAGGCCGCTGGGAAATCACCCCGTGCCAACTGTGTACCGGACAGGATAATTTCACAGCAGCCTCGCAGTGAATACGCACACAGAAAGACTGTTTTACTTGAATTTGTTCGATAATCGCACTAATGTTTGTTTATAGAACAGACTCAGTGTAGGCAAGCGCGCCGGAATTCGTCAATATAGCGTCAGAAAATGTGTGCGGTCGTCGCACAAACTTGTAAGGCCCGTTATGCCAAATTCCACACCCGTCCCACACTCCGGCCCCAGCATCTCGGAAGAAATTGATGCGATGACCGGTGATCCGAATTTCATGTCGTCACTGGCGCGCGGCATAGCAGTGATACGCGCATTCAGCGACCAGCAGCGCACGCTGACAATCTCGCAAATCAGCCACAAAACCGGCATCCCGCGCGCAGCAGTACGGCGCTGCCTGTACTCGCTCAAGCAACTGGGTTACGCCGATTCCGAGGCGCATAATTTCCGGCTGACGCCCAAGGTGCTGACACTGGGCTACTCTTATCTTTCGTCCACGCCTTTGGCCGTATCCGCCCAGCCTTGCCTGAACAACATCAGCCGCATCCTGCATGAATCCTGTTCACTGGCAGTAATGGACAGCAACGAAGTGCTGTATGTATCGCGCTCCGCCCAGTCGCGCATCATGTCGGTCGCCTTGAATGTGGGCAGCAGGCTACCCGCCTACTGTACGTCGCTGGGGCGGGTGATCCTGGCGCACATGTCAGAAGAAGCACTGGCACAGTATTTCAACACCGTGACGCTGCGCGCATACACTGACAAGACTGTCGTCTCGCAGGCAAAGCTGATGGAGATATTTGCGACGATACGCCAGAACGGCTACGTCATCATAGAAGAAGAGTTGGAGATAGGACTGCGCTCTATGGCTGTGCCTGTGCGCGGCGCCTCCGGCAAGGTGACTGCGGCGCTGAATGTCAGCGCGCAGGCAACCAGGATCAGCAGCAAGCGCATGCGCGAGGATTTTCTTGCGATATTGCAGGGCGGCGCGCAGGAATTATCGGCAATGCTGCCCTAGGGCCTATCAAGCTTTAAAATAGGCCCTAAATTTATTTGGCATAGGCCTTGCGCGAACCATCCTCAAACACCTCATCATCGCGCAACAGTTTGCCGCTCTCGTCCCAACTACGCTCATGCTTTAGCTTGCCCCGCTCGTCATAGGTCGATTCAGAAACCAGCTTCCCTTGCTGGCTATAGCCTTTGTGTACGCCGATGGATTGCTGCTGATAGTCACCCATGCGCAGATAACTTTCTTCACTGGCTAGGGTACCCGTGTCGTAATAATTTTTGACAGTAACGCTACGCTGCTTGCCATTGGTGGTGCTCGCAGAAACAGAGCGTAATTGTCCATTCAGGTAAAAAGCCTTTTCCGTACTCAGCTCGCCATCTACCCATTGCTTGTCGCTGACCAGAGTTCCGCTTTCCGAAAAATCCTGCTGCCTTTCCCTGACGGGATATTTTCCACCCAGCTTGAAGACCACTTCCTTGCGCTTGATGCCTTCGCGGGAAAAGCTTCGTTCGGTGCGGCGATCTGTCGTAATTTCTTCCAGTTGCGCCGTCTTGCCGTCCTCCCACAGGCTTTCCAGCCGAACCCGCTTGCCGGCCTCATACACGGCGCGGGAACTTACCTCGCCCTTATCATTAAAGAAGTCTATTTTTGAAGGCGACCTGACAAAACCGCACAGCGTCGCATCATCCACCAATGGCGCGAGCAAGGCCTTGTCGCCGCAACGCAACGCACGTATCGATCCATTGGCATTAAACTCTGCATAGGCCTGCTCGCGGGTATCTGCACCGTAAAAAGTGGCGCGCCGCAACTTGCCGTTCGGGTGAAAGCTCTTGGATATGCCGGTCTTCTGGCTGTTCACATACATATCCTCCTGCAGCATTTGACCATTCGGCGCAAATTCCCGCGCGATACCTTCGCGGTTTCCTTTTTCATTGGTGGAAAACTCGGTCGCAAGCTTGCCTTCCTTGTAGTAGCGCATCAGGCCCATTATCTTGCCGCTACGAACCTCCTGCTCCCGCTGCAGTACGCCACTATCCTTGTCCTTGCAGCGGATGATGCCAGTCTTGCCTTCGGTAGAGCGCCCGTTATTCAGATCGATAGGCTGCTGATCCAGTTCACAGACCTGTATCGCCAGCGCCTCGCCGCCATGCAATACGCCACAGCAGACTGTCAGGAATAAAAGTGATTTCGCAAGCATGGAGATATCCGTATAAAAGAAACGCGTAAATAAGCTGGCCTGGCAAGCCGCCTCAGAAAGGGCAAATTTCCAGCAAACTCAGCTTACCGAAGATACAATACTTGCTAGCACTCTGCAATTGTTACGCTTATCATCTTGCATATCGTTCCCTCCACCACAAAAAGGCAAGAGTAAATGATCGTCCTGGAAACCGAAAGACTACGCCTGCGTACTATCAGTGTTGACGACGCAGCCTTTTACCTGGAACTAACCAACGATCCGGCATGGATCAAGAACATCGGCGACAAGGGCCTGCGCACGGTAGACGAGGCGCGCGAGTCTTTGTTGAATGGCCCCATAGAAATGCAGCAAAGACTGGGTTTCAGCCTGTACGCGGTAGAGCGCAAGGAAGACCATACTGCACTGGGCTTGTGCGGCTTGATCAAGCGCGATTCGCTGGAGGATGTAGATATGGGCTACGCCTTCCTGCCACAATTCCGCGGCAAGGGATATGCACGGGAAGCCGCGGCGGGAGTACTCAAATACGGTAAAGACAACCTGAATCTTAAGCGGCTGGCAGCGATTACTTCGCCTGAAAACAGCGACTCCTATCTTTTGCTGGAAGAACTGGGATTCAAACTGGACAAGATACTGGTACTGAAAGGCGAAACCAGGCAGACCAAGCTATACAGTTACCATTTTTAACGCCGTGCCATTTTATTGCGAAAGAAAACATGAAGTCCGCACTCATCGTCATTGATGTCCAAAAAGGCTTGTTTGATGCAGAGCCCAGGCCGGCAGACGCCGATGCTGTGATTGCACGCATCAACGCGCTGGCTGCGAGGGCCCGCAGCGCTGACGTGCCGGTGATCTTTGTTCAGCACGAAACTGCTGAAGGCGAATTGAAATACGGAGCACCGGGCTGGGACCTGGAACAGCAATTACATGTGGAGGCAATCGACCATCACATACGCAAGACCACGCCGGACTCATTCCTGAGAACCGACCTCGGTGAAATGCTGGTATCGATGAATGTGGAAAAGGTGATTCTGTGCGGCTATGCGACGGAATTTTGCGTAGATACGACTACACGCCGTTCGGCAGCCCTGGGTTATGAAGTCATCATCGCGGCTGATGCCCATACCACGCATGACAAGGCGCACGCGACGGCGGCGCAGATACGCATCCATCACAATGCCACCCTGCCCGACATCAGCAGCTTTGGCCCGCAGATCAGCGCAGTCAATGCGGCGGAGATCAAATTCGACTAGAAACGCAGCCTCCTCTCCCTGAACGGGATCAGGGGCAGCGCGCATTCTTACAGGAAGCGGTCCAGTATCTTGCGGCTATGTTTGTCAATCTCAAACATATCGCGTATCAGGAAGTGAATGCCGTGGTTATCCGCGACCAGCAGCGATGCCCCGCCGATGCGGCGTATGTCTTCATCGCCTTTCAGCACAAACTCGGTATCGCCCCTGTCTGTCTTGACATGCCAGGTGCAAGGTGTAGCAAAACTGGTCACGCTGACGATGCGCTGGATTTCAGGCATGAATTCGCGTCCGGTCAACTCTTCATCCAGCAGCAAGCGATTGGCTTCCGACAAATCCGACATGCGGTCTATCCACGCAATTTCCTTGCCGTCACCCAGCACCATGGAAATGCCTTCATGCGGCGCCTGTATCGGGAAAGCGCGCACAGGGCTGACTTTTTCATGCACCTGGCCGTCTTCGGTCGTCAGCACCAGGTGGCCGAATTCATTGCGGCTTAATTGAAATTGTGTCGTCATCTTTATTCCTCGTCCGCCATTTCCACGTCCACATTGCGCGCCTGCGCCTCATACAGGCGGAAGTAGGCGCCTTCGCGCGCCATCAGGTCATCATGACTACCCTCTTCCACGACGACACCGCGATCCAACACGACCAGGCGATCCGCCTTGTGCAAAGTGGACAAGCGGTGGGCGATCGCGATTGTGGTACGGCCTTTGACCAGGTTATCCAGCGCTTTCTGGATTTCTTTTTCGGTCTCGGAATCGACCGATGAAGTCGCTTCATCCAGGATCAGGATACGTGGATCGATCAGCAAGGCGCGGGCAATGGAAATACGCTGGCGCTCACCGCCGGACAGACCCTGGCCGCGCTCGCCGACCATGGAATCATAGCCCTGCGGCAGGCGCAGGATGAATTCATGCGCATGCGCGGCACGCGCCGCAGCGATGATTTCTTCCCGCGTTGCATGCGGCTTACCGTAGGCGATGTTTTCAGAAATGGTGCCGAAGAACAGGAAAGGCTCTTGCAGCACCAGGCCGATATTGCGGCGGTAATCAGCCACAGGGAAAGAACGGATATCCACGCCATCCAGCAGGATTGCGCCTTCCGACACATCGTAAAAACGGCAAATCAGATTCACCAGCGTGCTCTTGCCGGAACCGCTATGGCCCACCAGGCCGACCATCTCACCGGCCTTGATGTTCAGGCTGATGCCGCGATTGACCGCACGGTTGCCGTAGCGGAAGCCGACTTCGCGCAATTCGATATTGCCTTTGACGTTTTCCAGATGCACAGGCTTGGCCGGATTGGCAGGCTCAGGCACGCTGGATACGTGGTCCAGGATGTCAAAGATGCGTTTGGCGGCAGACGCCGATTTTTGCGTCACCGAGACAATACGGCTCATGGAATCCAGGCGGCCATAGAAACGGGTGCTGTAAGCGATGAACAAGGTCAAGGTACCGACCGTGATCTGGCCCTTGGAGACGGCAAAGATGCCGAAGCCCCAGATCACCAGCAAGCCCAGCTCGGTCAGGAAAGACACGGTAGGCGAAAACAGCGACCACACCTTGTTCAGCTTGTCGTTGACAGCCAGGTTATGTTTGTTGGCCTCGCGGAAGCGCGTGGCTTCACGTTTTTCCTGCGCGAAGGCCTTCACTACGCGAATGCCGGGAATCGTATCGGCCAGCACATTGGTTACTTCGCCCCATACGCGGTCGATCTTTTCAAAGCCTGTGCGCAGCCTGTCGCGCACGATATGGATCATCCATGCAATGAAAGGCAGCGGCGCCAGCGTCACCAGCGCCAGCCAGGGGTCTGTATTGAACAGGATGACGCTGGTCATGACGATGGTCAGCACATCCGAAGCAAAGTCCAGCAAGTGCAGGGAAAGGAAAACGCAGATCCTGTCGCTCTCGCTGCCTATGCGCGACATCAGGTCGCCGGTACGCTTGCCGCCAAAATATTCCAGCGACAGCTTCAGCAAATGCTCATAGGTCGCAGTGCGCAGGTCGGCGCCTATGCGTTCCGATACCAGGGCCAGCACATAGGTTTTAGCCCAGCCCAATACCCAGGCAAAAAAGGCCGCGCCAACCAGGGCACCTAGATACATAGGCATCAGCATAGGATCTACCGGCTTGCCGCTCTGGTAAGGAATCAGCACATTGTCCATCAACGGCATCGTGATATAGGACGGGATCATGTGCGCGCCTGTACTCAGCAGCATCAGCACAAAGCCGGTCAGCAACTGCCACTGGTAAGGCCTGGCAAAGCGCCATAGGCGGAACAAGGTCCAGGTGGATGGCGGCGTATAGACCACCTTGGTGCAGACCGGGCACTCTTCCTGGTCAGGCTCCAGCGGCGCCTTGCAGCTAGGGCAGATATTTTGTTCGGCGCGGACGATAGGCTGGCCGGATACATGGCTGGCCAGTTGCTCCTTGAAATGATCCATCACACGGATGGCCAGCAGATTCTGGCCCAGCGTGAAACGCCAGCTCGCCAGGCGGCGCTGCTCATCCACCAGTTCCAGATGCCCTACGCCGGCATGGTCATGATGTCGAAGTTGCAATCCTTTTCTGTAAGCCCACTCTTGCCAGACCGTTTCTCCGGGTGATTTCGCCAGCAAGCGGCGATCCGTGACGATAATCAGGCCTTTGACAAAGCGAAGACGGGCATCCAAGTCAACCTCTACCGCACTTAAAACGTTTTCCCCGGTGGCAAGTTGTTTTTCCAGGTCGGAACGCCAGGCATCGGGAAGCGTGCTTAGTGCATTATCCAAGCTTAATTGTTTAGTTGTCATCGTAAAACGGACTCCGGCTCAAGAGCATGCCCAGATAAGGGCAGGAATTCTGAAATAAAAGGGGTAAATAATTTGGCTCAAGGCCTTTTCGATGGACCGGCATTCTGGGTGCTCTCAGACGTGAAATATCACCGGAGCAGCAATTTACGGTATTCTATCGAAAGAAAATAATCAGACAAAACCTGACCAAGAGGATGAACTGCATTTGCGCTGACGCGCAAGTATACAGTAAGTGTTTCGGAACGTCCTTGTTTCAGCCAAGAAATTTGGCCTGCATCGCATCTGGAAAGCCATCTGAGAAGGATTTATCAAAATATTTTTGCGGCCGCACACAGTAAATGCGGCCAGCTGGCAATTTTGAAAGAAGCTTCTAAAAGATTAAGGAATTGTGCTTGGACGCTTATCAAGTAAATAAGAGCCAAATAAGCATGATTCTGTTATCAAGAAAATAAATACATGACGACGAAGAAGAAAGACATCGAATTTCTCCGTGTAACACATTTGCGCGGACCTAATATCTGGACCTACCGCCCGGTGATTGAGGCATGGCTTGATTTAGGCGAGCTGGAAGAATTCCCCTCCAATACCCTTCCCGGCCTGTACGAACGCCTGATCGCCTGGTTGCCAGGCCTGATAGAGCATCGTTGCGGCGTCGGCGAGCGCGGCGGTTTCCTGGAGCGCCTGCGCGAAGGCACCTGGTCTGGCCACGTATTGGAGCACGTCGTCCTGGAACTGCAAAACCTGGCAGGCATGCGCACCGGCTTCGGCAAGACACGCTCCACCAGCGAACGCGGCATCTACAAGATGGCATTCCGCACCCGCCAGGAACAAGTCGGCCGCGCCGCCTTGAATGTTGGCCGCGACCTGTTGATGGCTGCCATCAACGATACGCCCTTTGATCTGGAAGCCAAGGTCGCCGTGCTGCACGACATGGTGGATTCACTCTGCCTGGGCCCGAGCACTGCGCATATCGTCGATGCTGCAACCGAAAGACGGATTCCCTCAATACGCCTGACTGACGGCAACCTGGTGCAACTGGGCCACGGCGCCAGCCAGCGCCGCATCTGGACTGCAGAAACCGACCGCACCAGCGCCATCGCAGAAAGCATCGCCAGCGACAAGGACCTGACCAAGTCGCTGCTGAAGTCCTGCGGCGTGCCGGTGCCGGAAGGCAGCCTGGTCAGGAGCGCGGAAGAAGCCTGGGAGGAAGCGCAGGATATCGGCCTGCCGGTTGTGGTCAAGCCCTACGATGGCAACCATGGACGCGGCGTTTCGCTGAACCTGATGACGCAAGCCGATGTGGAAGCGGCATACCATCTGGCCAGCCGCAAGGGCGACAGCAAGAGCGTGCTGGTGGAACGCTATATCACTGGTAATGAGCACCGCATCCTGGTGGTCGGCAAGCAAGTCATCGCTGCCGCCAAAGGCGAGGCGCTGTGGGTCACCGGCGACGGCAAATCCAACATCATCGAACTGGTAGACAGCCAGATCAACACCGACCCGCGCCGCGGCACCGGCGAAGATTCGCCGTTGAATGCACTGGCCCCGGAAAAAGGCGCAGAAATTATCCTGGAACTGGAAAGACAAGGTCTGACCGCTTACTCTATCCCGGTCGCCGGCCAGAAGGTGCTGATCCAGCCCAATGGCAATGTGGCGATCGACGTCACCGATGACATCCATCCTAGTGTCGCCCATGCGGCAGCCCTGGCAGCTCGCGTAGTCGGCTTGGATATCGCCGGCATCGACCTGGTAGCGGAAGACATCTCGCGCCCGCTGGAAGAGCAGCGCGGCGCCATCATTGAAGTCAATGCCAGCCCTGGTCTGCTGGCGCATCTGAAGCCAGCCGAAGGCAAACCCCGCCCGATAGGTACTGCCATCATCAACCATCTGTTTGCAGAAGATGAAAGCGGCCGTATTCCTGTCGTCGGCGTGACCGGCACGCATGGCACCAGCCTGATTTCACGCCTGATCGGCAGCATCGTTCAAATCAGCGGCAAGCACGTAGGTGTCGCCTGCGGCCAGGGCCTGTTCCTGGATGGCCGCCAGGTAGTGAAGACCGACTGCATCAACTGGGATGCAGGCCAGCGCCTGCTGCTGAACCGCTCGGTGCAGACCGCCGTGTTCGAAAGCAATGCGCGCATGGTGCTGGCAGAAGGACTGCCTTACGATAAGTGCACCGTTGGCGTGGTCACCGATATGGATGGTCATGAAGACCTGGCGGAATTCTATATCCATGAAGGCGACCAGATGTTCAACGTCGTGCGCACTCAGGTAGATGTCATCCTGCCGCATGGCGCAGCCGTGCTGAATGCCGCCGATGAGCGTGTAGTTGAGCTGGCAGAACTGTGCGACGGCAAAGTCATTTTCTACGGAAAAGATCCGGAGCTGGACGCAATCGTTAAACATCGCGCCGCAGGCGAGCGCGTGGTCTTCCTGCGCGACAGCAGTATTGTGCTTGCCAGCGGCACCGAAGAAACGGCATTGCTGCCGCTGTCTTCGCTGAAGCCGGCCAAAGCTGCACAGCCTGAAAGTGTGATGGCAGCGATAGCCGCCGCCTGGGCGCTGGACATCTCGCCGGAACTGATAGGCGCAGGTCTCAGGACCTTTGATTCCAGCCCGAAGAAAACGGGCTATTGAGAAAAGAAAACAAGAGCAGCTAGTTCAACACAAACAAAGGGAGCGGTTCCCGTGCCGAAAGGCCAGATGGAACCCTCCCGCCAACACATCTTAAAGAACTGCAGCGGTAGCGCCATGATGCTCATATGAGACATGCGGAAAAACCCCGGCAAAAGCAGTTTTTGACAGTATTGATATAAGAGGATCAAGGTTTATGGAAGTATCACGCATACGGGCACTGAGAGGTCCCAACTTATGGAGCCATCACACCGCCGTAGAGGCCATCGTCAGTTGCACTGATGCAGAACTCTCGGTGAGCGACCTGCCCGGCTTTGAAGTCCGCCTGCGTGCACGTTTTCCTGAAATCAGCCCTCTGCAACCTACCGGCCATAACGACGCAATTCCTCTGGCGCATGTGCTGGAACTGACCACGCTGGGCCTACAGGCGCAGGCCGGCTGCCCAGTCACATTCAGCCGCACTACGCAAACCCTGGAACCGGGCATTTTCCAGGTGGTGGTTGAATACTCGGAAGAATCGGTAGGCCGCCTGGCGCTGGAACTGGCAGAGGCACTATGCCGCGCCGCGCTGGAAGACACCCCATTTGACCTGTCGGGCGCACTGGCGCAACTGCGTGACCTGGATGAAGACGTACGCCTGGGCCCCAGCACCGGCTCCATCGTACAGGCAGCGGTTGACCGCAACATTCCTTACCGCCGCCTGACCGAAGGCAGCCTGGTCGTATTCGGCTGGGGCAGCCGCCAGCGCAAGATACAGGCTGCGGAAATGGATGGCACTAGTGCCATCGCCGAAGCCATCGCACAAGACAAGGAACTGACCAAGAAATTGCTGGATGCCGCCGGTGTGCCGGTGCCGCTGGGCCGCTCGGTAACAGACGTGGACGATGCCTGGGCCGCCGCTTGCGAAATCGGCCTTCCGGTCGCCCTCAAACCAAAGGACGGCAACCAGGGCAAAGGCGTGACGGTCAATATCACCACACGTGAACAGTTGAACGCAGCCTACGCCGCCGCTATCGAGTTCCGCGACGACATCCTGGTAGAACGCTACCTGCCCGGCAATGATTTCCGCTTGCTGGTCGTCGGTGACAAGCTGGTTGCCGCCGCGCGCCGCGATCCGCCGCAAGTGGTCGGTGACGGCGTTCACTCTGTACGTGAACTGGTGGAACAGGTCAACAAGGACCCGCGCCGCGGTTCCGGCCATGCCACTTCTCTGACCAAGATACGCTTTGACGATATAGCATTGGGCAGCCTGGCAAAACAGGGCTATGTAGCCGACTCCATTCCGCCAAAAGGCCAGCGTGTAATTCTGCGCAATAACGCCAACCTGTCCACCGGCGGTTCTGCCACCGATGTGACCGATGACGTGCATCCGGAAGTTGCCGCACGTGCAGTCGCTGCCGCGCAAATGGTCGGCCTGGATATCTGCGGCGTGGATCTGGTCGCCGACAGCGTACTGAAACCGATAGAAGAACAGAATGGCGGCATCGTTGAAGTCAACGCTGCGCCCGGCTTGCGCATGCACTTGTCGCCTTCCTACGGCAAAGGCCGCCCTGTCGGCGAAGCAATCATTTCTTCCATGTTTAAAGATGGCGACGATGGCCGCATTCCTGTAGTTGCAGTCACCGGCACCAACGGCAAAACCACTACCGTGCGCCTGATCGCGCACCTGCTGACTTCCAGCGGCCTGCGCACAGGCATGACCAATACCGACGGCGTGTACATCGAAGGCCGCCAGATCGACTCCGGCGACTGCAGCGGTCCACGCAGCGCCCGTAACGTATTGCTGCACCCAGACGTCGATGCCGCCGTATTTGAAACAGCGCGTGGCGGCGTGTTGCGCGAAGGCCTGGCCTTTGACCGCTGCCAGGTGGCGGTGGTCACCAACATCGGCTCCGGCGACCATCTGGGCCTAAACTACATCACCACCGTAGAAGATCTGGCAGTGCTGAAACGTGTCATCGTGCAAAACGTGGCCGACAGCGGCGTTGCCGTACTGAACGCCGCCGACCCTATCGTTGCCGGCATGGCAGCCAACTGCCGCGGCTCGGTCACCTTCTTCGCCAGCGATATCCAGTTGCCGGAAATGGCAAGGCATAAGGCGCAGGGACATCGCGTAGTCTATATAGACGGCAGCAACCTGATTGCCGCCGAAGGCAAGACCAGGCACGTTGTCGCGCTGGCGGACATACCAATCACCCGCAACGGCGCCATCGGCTTCCAGGTAGAAAACGTAATGGCTTCGGTCGCTGCGGCCTGGGGTGTAGGTTTGGACTGGGATGCGATACGCGTCGGCCTGAAATCCTTCGCGAATGAAAGCGACAATGCGCCGGGGCGCTTCAACGTCTTCAACTATCGCGGCGCGACGCTGATCGCCGATTATGGTCACAACCCGGATGCGATCCTGGCTCTGGTCAAGGCGGTAGAAAGCATGCCCGCCAAACGCCGCTCCGTGGTCATCAGCGGCGCCGGCGACCGCCGCGATCAGGATATCCGTCAGCAAACGGAAATCCTGGGCGATGCCTTTGACGACGTAGTGCTGTACCAGGACCAGTGCCAGCGCGGCCGTGCCGACGGCGAAGTCGTGGCGCTGCTGAGAGAAGGTCTGTCCAATGCACGCCGCACCAGTTATGTCGACGAAATCAATGGTGAATTCATCGCTATCGATACCGCATTGGCACGCTTGTCGGAAGGCGACTTGTGCCTGATCCTGATCGACCAGGTGGAAGAAGCGCTGGCGCATATCGCAAAGCGCATCGCTGAGGGCTAAAGCGCTGCAGAAGCCGTTCGCTAGCCGATAAGAAAATGCCAGGTTCTACCTGGCATTTTTCATTTTAGACTAAGCAATTGGGCATGCCCTTAACCGGGGTGCATTTCCAGAACGTTATCCTCCAGTGCAGGCTTGGCCAGCCTCACACCTGCCAGAGGCAAATTCTTGTCCGTGGAAATTTTTCCGTCCGCCATCAACAACTGGTAGCGAAGGCAGCACACGCGCAAGAAGGAAGAAAAATTATCCACGCCGCCCCGATACTCGGCCAGCTCGTCATACAGCTTGGTGATCAGTTGGTTGATATTCATACCGTCTCGTTCAGCCACCTCTTGCAGCACCTGCCAGAACAGATTTTCCAGCCGTACTGAGGTCACTGCACCATGCAGGCGGATGGAACGGGAGCGGGAGGTGTACAGCGCGGGATCGGCTTTAACGAAAATTTCACACATAAAGCACTCCTTGGGGGCAGGATTACCTTGGACATCGGCAAATCCGGCTGAGTGAAAGGTGACGCCTCGCTCCTTAGTGCATCGTATAGAAGGAGGACATCCTGAGCGTGATCGAAAAGGCATTATCGACGTGTTGTCAATTATATACCTCTCCCCTTTCACCTGAGATGAATAGAATTCAAGGAGGCTACAAAGAAATTTGTGTGCCCAGCAACTTCAGGTATTGCGATATCCATGCCGGATGGGCCGGCCAGGCAGGCGCAGTGACAAAGTTGCGGTCTGTTACCGCTTCGGTTACGGCAATGTCCGCATAATGGCCGCCTGCCAGTTCCACCTCGGGACGGCAGGCCGGATAAGCAGAGCAACGCACGCCATCCAGCACGCCGGCCGCCGCCAGTATCTGCGCGCCATGGCAAACAGCAGCGATCGGTTTCTTGGCTTTGGCGAAATGCCGCACCAGCTCTATCACCTTTTCGTTCAGCCGCAAATATTCAGGAGCGCGGCCGCCGGGAATCACCAGACCGTCGTAGCTGTTCGCGTCTATCTTGTCGAAATCATGGGTGATCGTGAAGCGATGGCCAGGCTTTTCGGTATAGGTTTGCTGCCCTTCAAAATCGTGGATCGCCGTGGCCACAAAATCACCGGCTTTTTTGTCCGGGCATACTGCATGCACATTGTGACCTACCGCCAGCAGGGCCTGGTAAGGCACCATCGTTTCATAGTCTTCCACAAAATCGCCAACCAGCAACAAAAGATTTTTAGCAGCCATGATGTCTCCTTGTATATCTAATTTTGGAGCATTCATTGTTCACCCGAACCTGCGTCTGCGGGTAATTGCCGGTTACTACATATCGCTTGTGTTACATTCAGGCATCAGGACGATTTCCCCATGATGCAAGCCGCCATTGCAGTCTTATTTTTTATCGTCAATCAATGCAGGAGCATATGAAGCGCGTCTTGTTTATTTGCAGCCGCAACAAATTGCGTAGTCCCACTGCGGAGCAAGTCTTTTCAACCTGGCCCAACGTGGAAACCGACTCGGCCGGACTCGCCGATGACGCAGTGGTGCCGCTGTCCAGTGATCAACTGGAATGGGCTACTCTGATCGTGGTGATGGAAAATGCGCACCGTAAAAAGCTGAACCGCCAGTACGGGCGCCATTTGAAGGGCAAGAAAGTCGTGTGCCTGGGTATCCCCGACAACTATCAGTTCATGCAACCGGAACTTATTGCTTTACTGGAGGCCAAGGCCAACAGTTTCCTCACATAAAGTGTGGGCTCACAGGTGGGCTGACAGCCGCTGTCAGATGATTTAAAGTCTTGACGGGCCGCGCAGTCGACCAAGCCGTGCCCTCAGCGTAAATCTCGATTAGAAATAGATGGAAAATATAGGTCTCAGGTAAGTGTGAAAGATGCGACACATCGTTCACGTCGTTTTGCCGTCACTTTCCGAGCTTTGATCTATTGCCATCCTGCAGGAAAATATTTTTTCGCAAGCGTGTCGATTTTGTGTGCCGTCACTCGTCGTAGGGATGAGGCACCGATTGCCCAATCCACCTTAACCAAGGAAACGCTATGAACAAAGAGATCATCCTCAACCTGCCAGTGAAGAACCTGGACAAATCCAAGGCTTTCTTTTCCGCCCTCGGCTTTACCTTCAATCCTCGATTTAGCGGAGAGAACGCGGCGTTCATGAACATCGTCGACGGTAGCATCCAGGCCATGCTGACGACTGAACCTTTCTTTCAGTCACTGATCAACAAGCCCGTCGCCAATGCAAAGGAAGCCAATGAAATCGTCATTTGCCTTAGTTGCGAAAGCCGGGAAGAGGTAGACAGCCTGATTGCCAAGGCCGCTGCCGCTGGTGGCCGCATACCGCATCCGCCTGAGGACAATGGCTTTATGTATGACCAGGGCTTCGAGGATATCGATGGCCACCTGTGGAACCTGGTCTGGACAGCGCAAGAAGCCTAGTGCGCTGGCGGCGGTCATGACAAGCGTCAGCTCAAGCCTGAGCTACTACACATAACTACTACACATAAAGAAGCGCCGCCCCGCTTGCCTATCTGCCTTATTTGCCGGCCAATGCCGCAAGATTGTCGTGGCCGCCGGGGCCGAATACCAGTTCTTTCAAGTGCCCTAACTGGTCGCGCACCTGGGCTGCTTTTTCGAACTCCAGGTTCTTCGCATGATCCAGCATCTGCTTCTCCAAGCGCTTGATCTCGCGGCCTATCTGTTTCTCGCTCATCATCTCGTACTTGGCATGCTCTTGCGCCACTTCCAGCTCTTCCCTGGCTTCCTGCTGGCTGTACACGCCGTCGATCAAATCCCTGATCTGTTTCTTGATACCGGTAGGCGTGATGTTATTGGCTTCATTAAACGCCAATTGCTTGTTGCGCCTGCGCTCGGTCTCGTCTATCGCCCTGCGCATGGAATCGGTGATCTTGTCGCCATACAGGATCGCCATACCATTCAGGTTACGTGCCGCCCGGCCTATCGTCTGTATCAGGCTGCGCTCTGAACGCAGAAAGCCTTCCTTGTCAGCATCCAGGATCGCCACCAGCGACACCTCGGGAATATCCAGGCCCTCGCGCAGCAAGTTAATCCCCACCAACACGTCAAAGGTGCCCAGGCGCAGATCGCGGATGATCTCCACCCTCTCGACAGTATCGATATCGCTATGCAGATAACGCACCTTGACGCCATTGTCCCCCAGAAATTCGGTCAATTGCTCCGACATGCGCTTGGTCAGCGTCGTCACTAGCACGCGTTCATTTTTCTTCACGCGCAAGGTGATTTCGGACATCAGGTCATCTACCTGGGTCAGGGCCGGGCGCACCAGTATCATCGGATCCACCAGGCCGGTAGGCCGCACCACCTGCTCCACCACCTGGTCCGAATGCGTTCTTTCGTATTCTGCCGGCGTGGCCGACACGAACACGGTTTGCCTCAGCTTGCTTTCAAACTCTTCAAACTTCAAAGGCCGGTTGTCCAGCGCAGACGGCAGGCGGAAGCCATAGTCCACCAGATTAGTCTTGCGCGCGCGATCGCCGTTATACATGCCGTTCAATTGCCCGGTCAGCACATGCGACTCATCCAGGAACATCAATGCGTCCGCAGGCAGGTAATCCACCAGCGTCGGCGGCGGCTCACCCGCTTTGGCGCCGCTCAGATGGCGCGAATAATTTTCAATGCCTTTGGTAAAACCGATCTCGGTCATCATCTCCAGATCAAAGCGGGTGCGCTGTTCCAGCCTTTGCTCTTCGATCAGCTTGTTCTCCTTGCGGAACCATTCCAGCCGCTCACGTAACTCATCCTTGATGGTTTCTATTGCCCGCAATACGGTGGCACGAGGCGTCACATAATGTGAGCCGGGGTATACCGTGAAGCGCGGAATCTTTTGCTTGATGCGGCCCGTCAGCGGATCGAACAACTGCAGGTTCTCGATCTCGTCATCGAACATTTCCACCCGCACCGCCAGCTCCGCATGTTCCGCCGGGAAGATATCTATCGTGTCGCCACGCACGCGGAAAGTGCCGCGTCCAAAATCCACCTCATTACGCGAATACTGCATCTGTATCAGGCGCGCGATCACGTCGCGCTGGCTGACCTTGTCCTTGGCGCGCAAGGTCAGGATCATCTGATGGTATTCGTTAGGGTTACCGATACCATAGATCGCCGACACGGTGGCGACGATGATTACATCCCGCCTTTCCATCAGCGATTTGGTGCACGACAGACGCATCTGTTCTATGTGCTCGTTGACGGCGGAATCTTTTTCAATGAAAAGATCACGTTGCGGCACATAGGCTTCAGGCTGGTAGTAATCGTAGTAGCTGACAAAATACTCCACCGCATTGCGTGGAAAAAATTCGCGGAACTCGCTATACAACTGCGCTGCCAGCGTCTTGTTCGGAGCAAAGATGATGGCCGGACGGCCGGTACGGGCGATCACGTTCGCCATCGTATACGTCTTGCCCGAGCCGGTCACACCCAGCAAAGTCTGGAAGAACAGGCCATCGCTGATGCCCTCCACCAGCTTGTCGATAGCAGCCGGCTGATCGCCGGCTGGTGGAAATAGTTGACACAATTGATACGGCGAATCGGGAAAAGTTACAAATTTTGCTTCATCAGCATTATTGGAAACCTCTGATAAATCAGCCATTTAGTCTTACCTTTGTTAAAATACGCCTTGGAATTAGGAACTTCTGATCAATTTCAGATTTATCAATCTGCTGCACAGGGCTATCTTTGGTCTGCGAGTTTACAAGATTCGCCGCTTTATGAAGTACGGCCTCCTGGCTTACCTGGTGTTATCCGGGCAGGAGCCGCCTCTGCAAATCATTTGTTCCCGCAATCAGGACCACTCGACATTTTTTGCCGCCGGGCCATCTGCACAGCCTGCCCGTGGCGCTTGGAAATCAGCAACAAGCTAGTAATAACGCCCTATTTCTTTAGCATTATATCAACCTGCACTCTTAGATAATTTTCCATACTATCACGATGAACGCTCCTCTTTCTTCCCCCCTGTTTTCCGCCATAGAAATGGCTCCGCGCGATCCTATCCTGGGTATCACGGAAGGTTTCAATGCCGATAAAAATCCCGCCAAGGTCAACCTGGGCGTAGGCGTTTACTATGACGATAACGGCAAGGTTCCTCTGTTGGAATGCGTACGCAAAGCAGAAGCCATCCTGATGGAAAAACTGGCCCCGCGCACCTACCTGCCTATCGAAGGCCTGGCAGCATACGACAAGGCTGTGCAAGAACTGGTATTTGGTGCCGACAGTGCCGTAGTACAAGAGAAACGTGCAGTCACCGTGCAAGCCATAGGCGGCACCGGCGCACTGAAGATAGGTGCGGATTTCCTGCAGCGCTTCTCCCCCAATTCGCAAGTATGGATCAGCGACCCTAGCTGGGAAAACCACCGCGCACTGTTTGAATCGGCCGGCTTCGTCGTCAACAACTATCCTTACTACGATGCAGCCACCCGCGGCGTCAACTTCGCCGGCATGCTGGATGCATTGAAAACCATGCCGAGTGGCTCCATCGTCCTGTTGCACGCTTGCTGCCACAACCCGACCGGCGCCGACCTGACAGATGATCAATGGACGCAAGTCATTGAAGTCGTTACCCAGCGCGGCCTGGTGCCTTTCCTGGACATGGCCTACCAGGGCTTTGGCGACGGCATAGAAGCCGACGGCAAAGTCGTACGCCGTTTTGCTGAAGCCGGCGGCGCGCTGTTCGTCTCCAACTCCTTCTCCAAATCTTTCTCGCTGTACGGCGAGCGCGTAGGTGCACTGAGCATTGCAGCAGCTACTGCAGAAGAAGCTTCCCGCGTGCTGTCCCAATTGAAGCGCGTCGTGCGCACCAACTACTCCAACCCGCCGACACACGGCGGCCAGGTAGTGGCAACAGTACTGGCAACGCCAGAACTGCGCGCACTGTGGGAAGAAGAACTGGCCGGCATGCGCGTACGCATCCGCGAAATGCGCCAGCTGTTCGTCAAGCAATTGAAGGAAAAAGCACCGGCGCATGATTTCGATTTCGTCATCAAGCAACGCGGCATGTTCTCCTATTCCGGCCTGACCAAGGTCCAGGTGGAAGCACTGCGCGACAATAACTCCATCTACGCAGTAGACACAGGCCGTATCTGCGTTGCCGCGTTGAACAGCAAAAACATCGACAACGTGATCGATGCGATAGCCAAGGTTTTATAAGTCCTATTGCAAGCCCTCCCCGCCCTGTCTTGAGCAAAAGTTAGCTGGAACTGCTCATAAAAAAGACAGGGCAAAGAATGGGATAAAAAATTCTTCTTAAACAAGAGTTTTCCAGCAAAAAGTTTTTGACAAGAGTAACAAAGCCACATATAATCTTTGTCTCTGTTCCCTGATAGCTCAGTCGGTAGAGCGACGGACTGTTAATCCGCAGGTCCCTGGTTCGAGTCCAGGTCGGGGAGCCACAGAATTTGAAGTACGCAGCATTAGCTGCAAAATAGTTTAACGAAGATCATCATTTCTTCTATTCCCTGATAGCTCAGTCGGTAGAGCGACGGACTGTTAATCCGCAGGTCCCTGGTTCGAGTCCAGGTCGGGGAGCCAAATTAAAAAGCACTTAGATTAATTATCTAAGTGCTTTTTTGTTTTGGTCTATATTGTTTTGCATTTAAACACAAACGTGCCGACTCAATCTCTCGCTTCAGACTTGCCTTTAAACCAATCGGCCAGCGTGAGGGTGGCAATCGAACTTTCCAACGAGGCGGCTAAGTCGAGATTCGTCAGAAATGCAAATCCACTCTCATGACAATAACTCACTCAGTCTTTTAAGTCCCGCCACATCTTGCGCCATCGAGAGAGCGCAATCCAAGATGCGCACATTCAGCATGTCCCGATAAGAAAGCCCCTCGTTGATACGTTTGTCATCTTCAGAGGCAATATAGTAAAAACCATTCGCCTTCCATGTAATAACCTTCCGCCAAGGGAGGAACATGGCTTCATCTTTCATAACGAGTTTTCGCCTGGTCAAGACCACACCCTCATCCTTGATAAGAATATCTCCGAATCGAATTTCCTTGCCTTGCTTTAATGCATCAAGGAAATTATTCAACATGCGCGGCCCCACTCCTGTCCATAGCGCATTCACAAAGTCAGCGTAAATGCCCCTCTTACGTAATACCAGGAATACTTCAGACTCTTCGTCACTAAAACCGACATAGTAGATCCGTGGCCGTATGTCGTTTGCCGGAAGGTTATCGGAATCCCAGCGCACACCGGTAATTTCATTCAGCGCGTACTGCTTGCCTTTCCATTCAATTTTTCCTGCGGCGATACTCAAGCGCCTACCGAATATTCGTCCCACCTTCGCTGAATAGTGGATTGCCTGCTCAGATTGGCTTGCACTCTCATTGAAGGATTTTCTATCGTTTTCCGATCGTGCTAAAACCTCAGCATCCTTTTTAAATAGTTCAGACATTCCGTCCACATCGGAAAACAACTCTGTCAAGAAACGAGTGATTTGCTGAGCGGGGGCAAGCTGGTCATGCTCATTAAACATCCGAATTGCCAATTCGCGCATATCGTACGCAATGCCACGAGTCATCGCATGGCCCATTCCTCGCGAAACTGCGATCTGTTGTATGGGTCGAACTACCTTGCTCCATTTACGGGCAACCCGCTCCAGTTGCGCAACCAGGGGTTCAATTGCACCCTCGCCTCTCTCCGCAATTTTGTCTATCGTTTGGATAAGGGTACGGACAGTTTCACTTTCCTTATTCAAAAAATCCTGGCATTCAATCTCATAGCTGTCTACTAGCTGCTCTATCAGTGCCGGCGCATGCTGAGCTCCATTTCTGGTAACCGCAGCAACCGCGTTAGAAATTATTTCAATCAGAGATGCTGTAGGAAATTCGTTGAGCGCCCGCTTGATTACATGGAGAAAGTGTAGTTTTCGATTTGAAATTTCCTCCTCAACATGGTCGGCATTGCGCACCTCGGGGAGCCCGGCCCCCCGGCGCGCTTCGTTAATCATACCCATTACATCTTCCACAACAATACGCTCAGTCAGATAGGAAATTTCCTTGAGGTGCTGAATGAATTCCTGCTCAAGGAAAGAAGCGCTTTCAAGCTCGCATGCGGCCGCCATCAGATTGGCATGTGCGAGTGGCGGCAAATCTGTCTGCATTGCTATCGATTTTGGAACCTCCAGCAAACTCTCCAGCAGGCGCTTGATTCTTTCTCTCGCGACGCCCGGCAACCACGCCATCTCTGCGCTTAATCTACGGCGCGGCGTGGTGAGGTCGGACCGGGCCATTTGACAGACATCGTGGTCCAGCAGCAAAGATTTTTCGTCAGCGAGTTCGACTATGCGTTGCCGCGTGTCTCGCTGGCTTGCACCAAGCAAGAAAAATGGATTGTTGTGCAGTGCCGTTTTCCGCTGTGGCGCAACCGTTAGCATTGTGCGCGGCGATTGCAGCTCTTCCAGTGCAGTATCCTGTATTGGTGAGATGTCAGTATCGATCATGCCCCTCGACATTGACCAGCGTCAATCCGGCTGCGCCCAGGCTTTCCTCCAGCTTTTTCTGGAAATAGCGTAGCTGATTCGCGTAGCGGCTTGCCTCCTCCAATTCCAGCTTATTTGCCATTCGTGCACATGCCCGAGTAAAGCGCCATCCTTCCAGCGCGATATCGATCAGCGAGCCCTCTGCAAGAGCCAATTTGTCAGTGCCAGCACTTGTCATCCACTTCCCCTCTTTAATCAGAAAGAACGCATGATTCACAACCAAAGAAATAATATAATGCAAACATTTCATTAAAACAATTACTTTTTTAAAAACATTTATACCTTGCATGAAAGTACAATAAAAAAAGTCATCTTTTAAAGTAATCATTTAATATTGATTTTTTGAAAATTATTTCCCTCCAAGAAACTCCGCTATGACAAGACGCCTCCTCCTCGCTACTGTGCTTTCCGTCCTATCTACCCTCAGCCATGCACAAAACGACAGCCTCGCTGAGGCCGTGGCCGCAATAAAGGAGAAGCAATATGAAAAGGCCGCTGACCTGTATGTAGCAGCAGACAGGCAATTTCCGGGGGAACCGGATCATTTATACAATGCAGCCTGTGCTTATGCGCTGGCGGGGAATAAAGACAAGGCATTTTCCAACCTGCGCCTCTCCATCGAGAAAGGATTTACGTCCGTTGAGCATATCGAGAAAGACAGTGACCTGATCAGCTTGCATGAGGACACCCGATGGCCAGGCGTGATAGCGCGGATGACTGAAAAAGCCAAACTGGATAAATTGCTGTGGGAATCTCCCGCGCTGGTAACACCGTACAAAGAGAACATCAGCGAAGATGAAAAAATCGCAGGTTTGTCCAAATTCTGGTCCGAGGTCAAATACAATTTTGTGTATGTGGAGAAGTTGAAAAAAATTGACTGGGACAAGCTATACCTGGAGTACCTGCCCAAGATAAGGGCCACACGCACCACCGTGGAATATTACGATCTGCTGATGGAGCTATGCGCCCGGCTGCAGGATGGCCACACGAATGTCACTCCCCCCTATGCGGCAATAGACCACTATTACGCGTTGCCACTAATTAAAACGCGGCTAGTGGAAAACAAGGTGATACTGACGGATGTGTATGACACGAATTTACGCGCACAAGGTGTCGTCCCTGGATTGGAGATCACTGCAGTGGATGGCATCCCCATCCTGCTCTATCATCAGCGTAACATTGCGCCCCGCATCAGCGCCTCTACGCCACAGGATATGGACACTACTCTGTACTACCGCGCGTTCCTGATGGGAGACCTGAAGGAAGTGCCGCAACTGACGTTCCAGGATGCGGGCGGCAAGTCATTCGTGCGCTCCGTCCACAGGGTATCCCGGGAACAATGGAAAAAAACAATGCCATCATCAGCCCCATTTGAATGGAAAATGCTGCCGGGCGGCGTAGCGAATATCACCTTGAATAATTTTGCCGACCAGCGAGTTGCGGATGACTACATGGCTGCTTTTGATGAAATCAAAAAATCAACGGCGATGATTCTGGACATACGCGCCAATGGCGGTGGCAGCTCCGACATCGGCTACCAAATATTGGGCACACTGACAGACAAGCCGTTTGCGACTAGCGCCTGGTCAACACGCGACTATAAACCTTCATTCCGCGCATGGGGCCGCAGAATGCCAGACCTTGCTCCTTCCGGCTCTGCTTGGCGGGCGGACGGCAAAAAACTATATACCAAGCCCGTTATTGTACTCACAAGTTCGGCTGTGTATTCGGCCGCAGAGGATTTCGCGGTTGCGTTTGACGTAATGCAGCGCGGCACTATCGTTGGCGAAGCTACCGGTGGCAGCACGGGCCAGCCGCTTATCATCCAATTGCCTGGGGGCGGTAGCGCTCGCATCTGTACTAAGCGGGATACCTATCCAGACGGCAAAGCCTTCGTCGGTGTCGGCATCCAGCCCAATATACAGGCAGGCCCGACAATTGCAGATCTGCGCGCGGGAAAAGACACCGTGCTGCAGACAGCGCTTGATCTGCTAAAAACCAGGCAGGCAAGTAAAACCGCTTCTGAAACCTCCGCCAGATAGGCGGGCAGCCTCTAACCAGCCCTGTCGGCAATGGTGGGAGTTACTACCCCGCAGCCGGCATCTCCGCCATGCGCAGCATGGGCATGCAGGTAGTCCCGGGGGCAACGCTCTTGGAAATTACTGCCCCCATGCCGATGACGGCGCCGCGGCCTATCACGATTGGCCCATCGCTTGCATCCTTGATGATGACGCCGGTACCGATGTAGACGTGGTCTTCTATGATGACGCGGCCGTTGCACTTCACGCCGGGGGCGAAGGTGACGAAATCGCCGATCACGCAATCATGCGTCACATAGGAATACATATTGCAATGGAAGTAGCGGCCGATTTTCGTGTTGGACGTGATGTGTGAAAAGCTGCACAGCACGGCGCCCTCGCCGATGACATTATTGTCCAGCGAAACGTGGTTGGCTGCGACGACGGAAAACGGCGTGGCCAGATCGGCGGGAATGCTGTTGGCGATTCTTTCGCGTGCTGCGGAGTTACCGATGGCGATGTTGAAGCGGCGCTCGGCTACGGACGCGGACAGGAACTCATCCATGCTTAGCACGCGATGGCCATTGACCTGTTTTTGCGGGATGGGGTAGTCATTTTCAACCACGAAGACCAGTTCAGCATCCTGTTCGCCGCTGTGCGGGGATTGCATCCATTGTCTGGCCAGCGGCATTACTTCCCGGCCAAAGCCGCCTGCGCCCACGATACCGAATAATTTCATGCTCCATCCTTTACGCTAAAGTCCATTTCGGTCGCCTTGGAGATATGTCAGCAAAGCGACTTTTTGTGGGCAAATTATAGCTGTTTGGCATGCCAATAAGGGTATGCTGCCCCACCCATCAGACATCCCTGCCGCAAAGACGGCGCTTGCCAAAAGGTCTTGCTGTGAGAGATGATGACAAAGTACACAGAGAAGGCTGCATTTACCCTGAAAGGCTCGCTGAAAGGCTGGAGCCGTTGGCGATGCGGTCTTTAATCCTGTCAATCATGATAAAGCAGCCCCCTATCTCCGGATCTATCAATGAAACCTATTTACGTTACTGAACCGGCACTGCCACCGCTGGAAGATTTCATTCCTTATTTGCAACAAATTTGGGATAGCAAAGTCTTGACCAATGGCGGCCCTTTCCACAAGCAACTGGAAGATGCACTGTGCGAGTACCTGGGCGTCAAGCATATCGCTCTATTTACCAATGCGACGATTGCGCTGATCACCGCACTGCAGGCGCTGCGGATTACCGGCGAGGTGATCACTACCCCTTATTCTTTTGTCGCGACCGCGCATTCGCTGTTGTGGACCGGCGTCAAGCCGGTTTTTATCGACATCGATCCTGTTACGCTGAACATGGACCCGGATGCCATTGAAGCAGCAATCACGCCCCAGACTACCGCCATCATGCCTGTGCATTGCTACGGCCATCCTTGCGACGTGGAGCGCATACAAAAGATTGCCGATACCTACGGGCTGAAGGTCATCTATGACGCTGCCCATGCCTTCGGCGTGCAAAACGAGGCTGGCAGCATACTCAACTACGGCGACCTAGCGGTGCTGAGCTTCCATGCGACCAAGGTGTTCAACACCTTTGAGGGCGGCGCCATCATCTGCCCCGATGCCAAGACCAAGCAGCGCATAGACCATCTGAAAAATTTCGGTTTTGTGGATGAGGTCACCGTGGTTGCGCCGGGCATTAACGGCAAGATGAGCGAGTTCAATGCAGCGCTTGGGTTGCTGCAGTTAAAAGGCATACAGGGCGCGCTGGAAAAGCGCAAGGTGATTGACGAACGCTATCGCAGTGCACTGGCCGACGTGGCCGGCATCTACTGCGTACCCAGCGCCGGAGAAAAAGTGGCCAACTATGCCTACTTCCCTATCATGATCAGGCCGGACTACCCGATCAGCCGAGATGCGCTATATCAGAAGCTGCGCGATAACGGTATTTTTGCGCGCCGTTATTTTTACCCGCTGATCAGCGATTTCCCTATGTACCGTGGCTTGCCTTCCGCCACGCCCGCCAACTTGCCTGTTGCTCGCCAGAGCGCCAATCAAGTAATTTGCCTGCCCATTTATCCAACACTGGGCGAAGCAGAACAAGACAAGATCATTTCAGTCATCCAGGAAGCTTAGGATCAACAGTATGCCAGAGCGTTTTTTAAACATAGGCAGGGGTAACACTGCCATCCCAGGATTCATCCATATAGATCAATCCGCCGGCGCTGATCTGCAGCACGATGTCACCACCGGCATCCCCTTCCCTGATCAGTCCATTGAGGGCATTTTTTGCGATAACTTCATTGAATACCTCGACCAAGGCCAAGGTCTGGCCTTTCTTCGCGAATGCAGGCGTGTTTTAACGCCAGGCGGAACCCTGAGAATCCTCACCCCCGATCTGGATCATGTCGTCGCTGCTTACGTGACGGAGAATTGGCAAGCCCCCAAAGCAGACGCAGCCAAGCGCGAGTGGATAGATAACCGTGCAGAATCCTTGAACATGCAAATG
Organism: Parundibacterium terreum; assembly: GCF_014636315.1. Classification (GTDB taxonomy): domain Bacteria; phylum Pseudomonadota; class Gammaproteobacteria; order Burkholderiales; family Burkholderiaceae_D; genus Undibacterium; species Undibacterium terreum. The sequence goes on from NZ_BMED01000002.1 coordinate 70,610, forward strand.
CGTGGCAATGGCAGGCAATGGCTCTACAACGCACATGAACTGATACGCTCCGCCCGTTTTGCCGGCCTGGACAATCCAGTACGCCAACAGGCAGACACGAGCAGCATTCCGGCACTGGCGAGCCATGGCAGTGCCGATAGCTCCAAGCTCGTCATTGAATTTTCTCCATGGAAGCCGGCATTGGAGGAAACTCCGCTGGTCAGCATTGTCATTCCAGGATACAAGGCACGTTATTTCGGCGCCGCCATAGAAAGCGCATTGAACCAGACCTACGCTAATATTGAAATACTGGTTTTGGATGATAGCAGCGATGAGCAGATATTCAAGCTGATACAGGCTAGTGCCGCGCCGCAGCGGATTCGTTACCTGAAGAATACGCCGCGACTGGGTGAGGCCATGAGCCTGACTCGCGGCATACAGGAAGCGCGCGGCCAGTTGATCAAGCCGCTGTATGACGACGATTGCCTGCTATCCGATTGTGTGGAGCGCATGGTGGCTGCAATGCAAAAGTGCCCAGCTTCTACGCTAGCGATATCACGACGCTATACGATCAATGCGAGCGGAGAAAGAATAGAATCACAGTCCATCTCAGTTGCCAACGCCAGTTGCGAGATCAGTGGCCTCAGCCTGGCAGCGTTTACCTTGGCGACAGGACGCAATTATATTGGCCCTCCTTCATCCGTCATGTTCCGGAGAGATGATGCGCTCTCCTTGCAGGCTTGCGTAATGACATTTGCAGGAGAGTTCACCCATGGCGCCGGTGATGTGACAATGTATCTGAACTTGCTAAGCCGCGGCGACGCCGTCTTCCTCATGGATATGCTGAGCGAATTCCGCATCCATGACGATCACACATCCAGCAACCCGGCAATTTTTGTACACGAGCGGAATAGCTGGATCTACTTGAAGCATCATGGGCAAAGGCTGGGCATGATACCGGCGGATGCCAATATCAAGATCAAACGGGCTATTTAGCTGCGTCCTGGTTGGCGAGCCTAATTCTGGAGGCGCGGCGCGCTTTCAGCTTTTCTGAGAGTGCGCCACAGCACTTCTTTCCACGCATTGCTTGCATAGCGCGTACTGTGTGCCAGCGCAATTGCATTGGCATTGACGTATCCTGCCTGCCGTACAGTGGTGATGTTTTCCGCGCACCATTGCATTGCAGCGCGCAAGGCCTCAGGACTGCGCTCCACCAGCAAGCCGTTGCGTTTATCGCTGATCAATTCCTGCACGCCAGCAGCATTGACGCAGACAGGAAAAACGCCGCAAGCCATCGCATCCTGGATAGCGGGCAACTTCTGCTCCGTCGCCGACAGTACCAGCACGACATCCACCGACTTGTAGAACAGCGCCGCCTCACGCGGGGACAGCGATGGATCGGCGATCGCTACCTTGATATCTTCGCGCATCGCAGGTATCAACACATCAAATACGTCCTGCCGGTTCAGGTTCACATTGCCGGCCCAGCCAAACAATGCCGGGCCGTCGACATTGCGGTTCTCAATATTGAAAATGGAAAAATCAACGCCCAGTTCGCAATGCGTGATGTCGCAAAGGCCTGCGTAGCGGGCTTCGATCAAGGCCGTAGAGCTTATAAAACTTGCCGCGTTGGCCAAGGCGGCATTACCCGGCAAATAGGTATCCAGGTAGCGCACCACGCGGTTGGGAGGCACAAGCCATGCCTGCGGCAGTTGCTCGTGGCCGGACAAGTCCAACAGCAAGTCCATACCGGCGACCGGACCATCCGGATTGTCCTGCAGATAGGACACCTGGAGCGTAAAATCCCTGGACAGTTCAGCGACCAAGCCCCCGGCCTGCTGATCTCGCGCGCTACCACGCTGGTCCAGCAAGACCGTCAGTGCAGGCCTGCCTGGCTTGCGCGAGGTGCCATCAGTGCCCGGAAGGGCGATATCTTGCTGTTCCTGCAATGCCTTGGTGATCGATGTGCGCAACTCCTGCATTTGGCCAGCCAGTGCGGGCTCAGGCACAAACTCGCGCTGTAGCCTGCCCTGCTCTATCAGGTCGGTCCAGCCGCGCAACGCCACATCCCATGAATAGCATTGCTTCCAGTGTTCATAGCTGATCTGCCCAAGTTCGCGGCGTATGGCCGGATAATCGGTCAGCACCCGCAGCTTGCCCTTGAAATCCTTCAAGTCCGAGATCAGGCCGCCAAGGTGGTCGTTGGCAGCGCCGCATTGCGGCGTCGCCAGCCATGGCTTGCTGTGCGACATGGCCTCCAGTATCGTGATCGGCGATCCTTCGCCATGCGAAGCCAGCACCGCGACATCGCAGGCTTCCATCGCGGCAGATACCCATTCTGGCGGCAAGCCGGGAATGAACAGTATGTCCGGCCGGGTAGCCAGTTTGGCCTGCACCGCGCTCACGCAGTCTGCAGCGCCAGTCAGGTTGCCTATCATGACCAGTTGCCATGACGCCGGCAAATCCGGCAAGGCATCAATGAGACCTACATGGTTCTTGACCCAATACAGGTTGGCCACATGCAGTATTACGAAGCGGTCTGCAGGAATGCCGAACTGCTTGCGGAAATCGCCGGCAGGCGCCATCTGGCTGATGGCATTCGGCAAATAAACGTGCGCTATTCCATCCTCTTGCATATAGCGGGTATCCGGCCCGCTCCTGGTCATCACCAGTGCGGCATCGGCAGCTTTCAGGATGGCAGTCAGGCGCGAACGAAAATCAGCGTTGTCCTTCCAGCGGCCATAACCGTCTTCATTGATGATGGGCTGGATGAACACTTTGGTTCTGGGCGGCGGGCTCAAGCCTTCCACGCTCCAGATGATATTGCCCAGCGGGTCCTGGATCAGGATGCAGGTATCAAACTCGCCTGAGGCCACAGCATTGCGTATCGCGAGCGCAAAATCGGGCATGTCGACACTGATGATGCGCACGCCATTGTGCATGTCGCTGGTGCGAGCCGAAAAGGCCAGCGTCATCACGCTTACCTGATAACCCGCAGCGACCAGCTCTCTGCTCAATTGCCCCATGCTCGCCTCCAGGCCGCCTACGGACGGCCAGAAATGGCTGCATACGATCAGTATGTTCTTTTTTACGGGCGACTCTGTCTGCATTGCGGATTCTCGGTGACTGGTAAGCTCGGCACAGGCTGGCTGCAGCCGTTTTCTGCACTAGAGCATGAATAATCATAGGCTACGAGGATAGCACTCCGGGCCTGGGCAGGCAATTTTAGCGCAGCACGGGAATTATCCGGTAAACTAGGCTACGACTGCCGGCAGGCGTCATATTGATTACCTGGCGCACGTTTTAGTGCTCCTATTAATGGCCATATTTTCGGAGCACCAGCATGTTTACCGTCATCATACCTACCCATGACCGCCCTCTGCTATTGCGCCGTACCTTGCAGTCGCTTATTGCGCAAACCTACAAGGATTTCACGGTGGTGATCGTGGCGGATTCTTCCGGCTACCTGCCCCCGTATGAAGAGTTGGCACAGCTGACAGGCCGCTATGTGTATGTGATACGCAGCGGCATAGGCGGCCCGGCAGAGAGCCGCAACATGGGTCTGTCGCTGGTCAAATCCCGTTATGTGATATTCCTGGATGATGACGATACCTTTGAGCCTGGCCACCTGCAGGCTTTGGCTGACGGCATAGGCGACTCCTCGCCGGAAATCCTGTTTTGCGATTTCAAGATACTCAACGAAGACCGCACGGTATCGCCGCCGCAGTATCTTTCCACGATGGATGTATCCATCGCCGATGTCACGCAAAATAGCGTGTATGTGCGCAACCGCATTCCGAACAGCAGCCTGGTGTATGACAGCCGCATCGTCATGCCGGTCAAGTACGATACCGATCTGATCATTTACGAAGACTGGGATTTCCTGCTGGATTGTCTGAAGGGTCGCACGCTGGGCTACTTACCGATCAACTCGGTAGTCATCCACAAGAGCAGCGCCACCGCGCCCGAAAATATGCGCAGGGGGAATACGCACGATGAAAAAATCATCGAAGTGATGCTGCACCTGTACAAAAAACATCCGGCACCGAATGCAGAAACGCGGCTGGCACGACAAGCACTGCTGGCCGGTGCCGGAGTGAGCTTGCCGCTGGAACACTTCTAAACTTTCCACCTCGGAACTGCAGGCGGCAGGCCCTATGCTGCGCCTATCCTTAATGGCCGCGCACTTGCTGCAGCAGGCATCAACACCTGCGCTTGATCCAGCTTGAATACGCTGACTACCTGGGCCAGATTGGCAGCCTGATCCTGCAGTGATTGCGCTGCAGCTGCAGCCTGCTCCACCAGCGCCGCATTTTGCTGGGTCGCGTTATCCATTTGCGTAATCGCCTGGTTGATTTGTCCTATGCCCTCGCTTTGCTCGTGGCTGGCAGCAGCGATCTCGCCCATGATGTCGGCAACCTGTTTTACCGACGTGACTATCTGCTCCATCGTCACGCCAGCCTGGTCCACCAGCTTGCCGCCCAGATCGACCTTGTCCACCGAATCACCGATCAGCTCTTTAATTTCTTTGGCCGCACTTGCAGAGCGCTGCGCCAGGTTACGCACTTCTGAAGCCACTACCGCAAACCCGCGTCCCTGCTCGCCTGCCCGCGCCGCCTCCACTGCCGCATTTAGCGCCAGGATATTGGTCTGGAAGGCGATGCCATCGATGACGCCGATGATATCCACGATCTTGCGTGAACTATCCTTGATCGACCCCATGGTATTCACCACTTGGCCCACGACTTCGCCGCCTTTCACCGCGTAGTCTGAAGCGGAAACGACAAGCTGGTTCGCCTGCCGCGCATTGTCGGCATTTTGTTTTACGGTGGCCGTCAGTTCATCCATCGTCGCCGCTGTTTCTTCCAGGCTGGAGGCCTGGTCTTCGGTGCGGGAAGACAGATCAAGGTTGCCGGCTGCGATTTCGCTGGAGGCAGTTGCGATGGTGTCCGTGCTGCTACGTACTTCGCTGATTGTACGGTTCAGCGATGACACAAAGCGATTGAAGGAATCGGCCAGCGCGCCAATTTCATCTTCAGATTCCACCTGCATGCGGCGGCTGAGGTCGCCATTGCCATCGGCAATTTCACCTAGCATATTGGCAGCACGCGCCACCGGCGCGGCAATCGCCCGGCTGATCAGGAAAATTACGAACAGGCCTATGCCGCCGCCCACCAGGCCGGCCACCAGCGCAGACACGGCCGCCGATTTCATCACACTGCCCAGCACTTCTGCCTCCGGCACTTCGGCGATCACATAGGCATTCAATTCCGGCACAAAAGAGGATGCAACGATCTGCTTGCCGGACGGCGCCGAATAGGTGGCGCTGGTGAATTTTTCACCGCCCAGCAACTTGCCGCTGAGCTCCTGGCTGTATCCGGGCAAGTCTTTCAGGAAGTGCTTGCCGTCAACCAGAACGGGATCCTTGTGAATCAACAGACTGCCATTGGCGCGGACCAGATAAACGTAACCGGATTTACCTACGTGATAGCTGCGTATCGTGTTGGCCAGCTCGTCTACCGACAAACCCAGGCCGGCAATGCCCGATTTGCCCTCGCCCGCTTCAAAGCGGAAATTAATGAACAGCATATAGACGCTGGAGCTGACGTCCTTGTCGATATCCAGCGTATAAGGCTTGCCGCCTGACAGGAAGCCGTAAAACCACTGGTCATTGGCGCTGGCTTTATCCAGCGTGCGATTCAGCCCCGCCTCGGTAAAATATTTGCCGGTGGCGGCAGACACCCAGAATACCGTGGCCGCCTTGGCTTTATCCTTGATCTGTTTGGTATAGCGCTGCCAGTTTGCCAGGCCCTCATCCGGCAGGCCGGCGTTTTCCCAATCCTGCAGATAGGTGTTGTTGGCAATGCCCTTGGACAGCGCCAGCGGCTCTGCAATCTGGCGCAGGATGTCATTGCGTATCTCGCCCACCACGGCCGGAAGTTCTTGCTGCACTACCCGCTCACGGATGCCATTGCCGGTCATCGTGATACTCAAGGTCGTGGAGATAATCAGGAAGATCAGCAGGCATAGACCCATGCTGAGCATCAGCTTCTTTTGTATGGAAAAACGGCGCAGAAAATTCAAGCTAGCCCCCTGTGAGATAGAAGCGCTGATGCAAAAAGGTGTTTTACAGTATGGGGTTTTGCTTATGAATCGGCAATGTTCAGAGGCTTGCCTGTGCAGGATTCATACAAATAGTAATAATCATATGCAGCAAACCACCTGTGACGGCAAGTATGTTATGAGTATCGGTACGCTGGCATGGAAAGCAAAAGCAAAATAAAAACGGGCCGCATCAGCGGCCCGTTTCCAGCTATTTCTTTTGATACCCGGCGTTACAGCCTTAAATCATTTTTTCGGGATATCTATGTTTTCATTGGCTTTGGCCGCAGCCTTGGCTTCCGCTTTCACTTCAGCACGGGGCCTGCTGTTGGCTTTGTCCGCTTTTTTCACTGGCAAAGGATCGAGGTCGAGGTTTTTATCCAGCTCGCCTGTTTTACGGGCCGCTTTCACATCCGCTTTCACCTCGGCACGGGAATTACCGGAGCCTTTTGGTGTTTTTTTCGGTGTGTCAGGCACATCGACATTCTGATTCAACTCCCCGGACTTGGCCGCAGCCTTGGTTTCAGCTTTTACTTCTGCACGGGTTTTACCGGGCTTGGCGCTGGCCGAAGCATCTGCAGATGCCTGGGCGAAAGCTGGCAAGCTGACTGCCAGTGCGAGAGGAATCGCCAGCAATGGCAAAATTCTTTTCATCATCATTCTCCTGTCGTTGGATTAGACAAATTGCACTCCTCAAGTGTTGAGTACAAGTCTTTATATCATAAATACAAAACAGATACGCCCCTCCAAAGGGGTGGGTATGCTCAGTTTGCGACAATAAACCCAGATATTTCCAAATTCTCCCGTATCGCGCGAAAATTTGTCTTTTTATTAAAAATTGGAAGGCGAGCCGAATTACCTGAAGGATATAAGCAAATAATAAGAGCGGAATGGCAGTCCGACCGAAAGGTCATGACGGGGTTGACGCGTAAAAAAAAGCCAAGGGGAAAGGACTTGCAGAGTTTAGAAAATACCCTTTGCCGAGCGGCAAAGGGTACAAGCAAGCTTATTTTGTCAGCAAAGACAGGATGGATGTGAGCTCGCTGCGTATCGCAACCAGGTTCAACGGCGGGCTTGCTGTATCGTCAATCTGGTCGTCATTGGCACTGCTGCCATTTACATGCATATTGAGCTTGTTGCGGGCGCCATTGATGGTGAAACCCTGCTCATACAAAAGCTCGCGTATGCGGCGTATCAGCAGCACTTCATGATGCTGATAATAGCGCCGGTTGCCGCGGCGCTTGACCGGTTTCAGCTGGGTAAATTCCTGCTCCCAGTAGCGCAACACATGCGGCTTAACGCCGCACAGGTCGCTGACTTCACCGATGGTGAAATAACGCTTCGCCGGAATCGGCGGCAAAACAAAAGCTTCTATCTTAGTTTCGCTCATAGATTAAATCAGGCAGCGTGGGCAAGAGGTTCATTACCGACTTCATCCACCATGCCCTTTAGTTTTTGGCTGGCGTGGAAGGTAACAACGCGGCGCGCTGTAATGGGAATTTCTTCGCCGGTTTTAGGATTGCGGCCGGGGCGCTGCGGTTTGTCGCGCAACTGGAAGTTGCCGAAGCCGGACAGTTTGACGGCCTCGCCTCTTTCCAGCGCATTGCGGATTTCGTCAAAGAAGGTTTCCACCATATCTTTGGCTTCGCGTTTATTCAAGCCCACTTGCTCGAAAAGCAGCTCTGCCAACTCGGCCTTGGTCAAGGTCGGCAGTTCTTTTTCGGCTTGTGAGCGCGCTTTGGCTTCACGCATCGCACGGTTCAAATCTGCATCCAGAACCGATTGAAGCTCAGCGGAAGTCACGTCATTCATTATTTTCAATCCCTACTTACTTATTAATTCAACAGCGCCCACTCCAGATACAACCAGGTTCAGCGCACTATTGAAGCAGGCTCTCGGCCTTTTATCTATTGATCCGACTTATTGATTCGGCTTATTAAAACAGGCGCGAACCAAGTCTCCCCCTATCAACGCATTCTTGCAGCACACTTGGCAGTTGCAACAGCGACAAAAGCGGCCATTGCGGCTTCTACTTTATCGTCTTGCAAGGTACTTTGAGTATCTTGCAAGGTAAAGCGGAAAGCAAGACTTTTTTCGTCATTTTCCAAACCCTTGCCGCGATATTCATCAAATAAAACAACGGCTTGCATGATTTTACACGCTTCGCTGGAACTTGCCTCAGCGGCGAAGGCATCCAGCAAATCCTGGGTGGAGATTGCCTGCTTGACCACCAATGCCAGATCGCGTGTCACGGCCTGGAATTTGGATATTTCGCGGTAAGCGGGTACTTGCATGGACTGCAAAGCCGCCGTATCAACCTCAAACACGACCGGAGCCAAAGGCAGGTCATACTTTTGTTGTAGGCGCGGGTGCAATTCACCGATCACGCCGACGGCTTGCCCATCGCACTCTATGCGCGCGGAACGGCCCGGATGCAGGGCTGGATGCTCCGTCTTGATGAAGCGCAATACGCGCGGTGCAAACAATGCTTCCAGATCCGCTTTCACGTCGAAGAAATCAACGTTACGCGTGTCCTGGCCCCATTGCTCATCTGCTACCGGACCATAGGCCAATGCTGCCAGACGCTTGGGCTGGTTGTAACCAGCCACCGTCAACGGGCCGTCAGGCACATTGTTGTCGCGCAAATAAACAGCGCCGATCTCAAACACGCGCACGCGGTTGAGCTTGCGGTTCAGGTTATAGCGGGCATTCGCAACCAGGCTGGCCACCAGGCTGGAGCGCATCACACTCATCTGGCTGGCGATAGGGTTCAGCAGCTTGATAGGATTGGTATTGCCGGCGAAATCTTTTTCCCAGGCTTCTTCGACGAAACTGAAGTTGACCACTTCCTGATAATCCAGGTCGGCAACCTGGCGGCGCACGGTGAATAGCGAACGGTGATTTTCCGGCGCGATCAACATGGTATTTGCAGCCACAGGCGGCAAGGCCGGGATGTTTTCAAAACCATACACGCGGGCGACTTCCTCGATCAGATCTTCTTCGATTTCTATATCGAAGCGATAGGATGGCGGCGTCACCAGGAATTCTCCTGCTGTCTGCGTAAATACCAGTCCCAGACGTGTGAAAATGTCGGCAATGACCTCGTCCGTCAACGGCACGCCAATGACCTTCACCGCACGCGCGGTACGCAGCTTGACAGCCGGGCGTTGTGGCAGGTTGACGATATGGTCGTCTACCGGACCGACCGTTACTTGCCCTGCACCGCCGCAGATTTCCACGATCAGCGCGGTGATGCGCTCGATATGCTCCACGGTAGTAGCGAAGTCCACGCCGCGTTCAAAGCGGTGCGCCGCATCGGTAGAGAAGTTATATTTGCGTGCCCTGCCCTGTATCGCCTGCGGCCACCAGAATGCTGCTTCCAGATAGATGTTCTGCGTGTCCAGTGTCACCGCAGTGGAATCGCCGCCCATAATACCGGCCAGCGATTCAATTTCTTTGTCGTCGGAAATAACGCCGACCCAGTCATCAACAGCAACAGTATTGCCGTTCAGCAGCTTCAACGATTCGCCCGGCTTGCCCCAGCGCACATCCAGCCCGCCATGGATCTTGTCCAGATCGAATACATGGCTAGGACGGCCCATTTCCAGCATCACATAATTGGAAATATCCACCAGTGCCGAGATCGGACGCTGACCGCTGCGTTCCAGCCTTTGCTTCATCCAGTCCGGGGTTGGCGCCTTGGCATTCACACCGCGTATGATACGGCCACTGAAACGGCCGCACAGGTCGGGCGCGGAAATTTTCACCGGCAATTTGTCTTGCAGGGTAACTGCCACTTCGCGTACTTCAGGCAAGGTCAGCGGCGTGCCTGTCAGCGCGGAAACTTCGCGCGCAACGCCCAGCACGGACAGGCAATCTGCCTTGTTCGGTGTCAGCTTGATCGTGAACTTCAGGTCGTTCAGCTGATAGTAATCGCGGAAGTTCTGGCCTACCGGCGCGTCTGCCGGCAAGTCCAGCAAGCCGCCGTGGTCTTCAGACAGTTTCAATTCGCGAGCAGAGCACAACATGCCTTGCGATTCAACACCGCGCAACTGGCCAAGCTTGATTTCAAAGGCCTTGCCGTCTTCGCCTGGAGGCAACACTGCGCCCACCATCGCGCAAGGCACTTTCATGCCCACGCGCACATTCGGCGCGCCGCAGACGATATTCAGGATGGTGCCGGTACCGACATTGACCTGGCAGACATTCAGCCGATCAGCATTCGGGTGCTTGGCGATCTCCAGGATTTCAGCCACAACAACATTGGAGAACGGAGGAGCGACAGGATCGATGTCCTCTACTTCCAGTCCTGACATAGTCAGCAGGTGCGACAGTTCATCCGAAGTCATCTTCGGATCTACCATGGTACGGAGCCAGTTTTCGGAAAATTGCATAATTCAGCCGTGGAAATGTGCTTGTTTTATAGATCGCGGTCCTGCAGTAAATTTCACTGCAGCCGCGGATTTATTTAATTGAATTGCTTCAGGAAGCGCAGGTCGCCTTCATAGAACAGGCGCAGGTCGCTGATGCCGTAACGCAGCATCGTCAGGCGCTCCAGGCCGGAACCAAAAGCAAAACCTATGAACTTGTCCGGGTCCAGGCCCATGTTCCTGACCACCGTAGGATGCACCTGGCCGGAGCCTGATACTTCCAGCCAGCGGCCTTTCAGCGGACCGATGCCGAAGGCAATATCGATCTCTGCGGACGGTTCGGTAAAAGGGAAATACGAAGGACGGAAGCGCACTTGCAGATCGTCGGTCTCAAAGAAGGCCTTGACGAAATTCAGGTACACGCCTTTCAGGTCGGCGAAGCTAATGTCTTCTGCAATCCACAAGCCTTCTACCTGATGAAACATCGGAGAATGCGTTGCGTCGCTATCTACGCGATAGGTACGACCAGGTGCGATGACCTTGATCGGCGACTGGTTCATGCGCGCATAGCGCACCTGCATAGGGCTGGTGTGCGTGCGCAGCAGCAGTTGCTTGCCGTCGGAATCTTTGCCGTCGATGTAGAAGGTATCCTGCATGGAACGAGCAGGATGGTTTTCCGGGCTGTTCAGCGCAGTGAAGTTGGTCCAGTCGGTTTCAATCTCAGGGCCGTCGGCCACGTCAAAACCGATGGAGCGGAAAATTTCTTCCACGCGCTGCCAGGTACGCATGACAGGATGGATGCCGCCCATGCCGCGGCCGCGGCCCGGCAGGCTGACGTCGATCGCTTCTGCATTCAGGCGCGTCTGCATCTGCGCATTGGCCAGCGCTTCGCGCCTGTCGGTCAGCGCGTTTTCAATTTGTTCCTTGATGGCATTGATGATGGCGCCTTGCGCCTTGCGCTCGTCGGGAGCCAGCTTGCCCAGGCTCTTCATTTGCTCGGTAATTTGCCCGGTCTTGCCCAGGTATAGCGCTTTCGCATTTTCCAGGGCAGCAGCGTCCTGGGCAGCAGCGAAATCTGCACGTGCTTGAGTTACGAGATGGTCTAAGGGATTCATGCGTTTTTTCCCGCTGAAGGGAGCTGAAAACAAAAAGTTGTTGAGAAATTAGCCTTAACTAGCATTAACGCTGTCGGCAAGGAGAATGTCTCAATAGCCTGATGTACCGCTCGGACAGGGCACTATAGTGATCTGAAAATAAAACGGGGCATAGGATTCAACCTCTGCCCCGCTCACTGATTGCCGGCGCACGCAAGGTGCATCGGCATCTAATAACAACAATTACGCAGCCAGGTTAGCCTTAACTTGATTAACAATCGCAGCAAACGCTGGTTTGTCCATCACTGCCATATCGGCCAGGACTTTACGGTCCAGTTCGATAGAAGCTTTTTTCAGGCCGTTCATGAACACGCTGTAAGTCATGCCATGTTCACGGGTTGCTGCATTGATACGGGTAATCCACAGTGCGCGGAATACACGTTTTTTGTTACGACGATCACGGTATGCATATTGACCAGCGCGCATAACTGCTTGCTTGGCAATACGGTATACCTTGCTACGGCGACCACGATAGCCTTTGGCTAAGTCGAGGACTTTCTTATGACGGGCACGAGCTGTAACCCCACGTTTTACTCTAGGCATAGTAACTCCTTAAATATTGAGTATGAGGTTAAGCTGTTGGCATCATGCGAGTTACGGAAGCCATGTTTGTATCATGGACACCGACTGCACCGCGCAACTGACGTTTGTTTTTGGTAGTTTTCTTAGTCAAGATGTGGCGTTTGAAAGCCTGACCACGTTTGACAGTTCCACCTGGACGTACACGGAAGCGCTTTTTCGCGCTGCTTTTCGTCTTCATTTTTGGCATAACACTATCTGTCTATTACGACAGCTCCACTTTTAACATGATTGTAGGTGGCAACGATTACGATGCGCTTGGATGCCTACTCTCACTTGTTGGGCAATGAAATCTAGTCCATCGCCATTCGGACAGTTGCGATTTTCATCGCAACGATCACAAATCTTTTCTGTTTACTTCTTCTTCTTAGGCGCCAGAATCATGATCATCTGACGGCCTTCCATCTTTGGAAACTGCTCTACCTGGCCATACGGTTCCAGATCAAGTTTCAGACGTTCCAGCATACGCATACCGATTTCCTGGTGGGCCATTTCACGGCCGCGGAAACGCAAGGTAATCTTGGTCTTGTCGCCATCGTCCAGGAATTTGGTCAGATTACGCAATTTGATATTGTAATCGCCATCATCCGTACCTGGGCGGAACTTGACTTCCTTGACCAGAATGACTTTTTGCTTCAGCTTGGCTTCGTGCGCCTTCTTCTGTTCCTGGTACTTGAACTTGCCGTAATCCATCAGACGGCAAACAGGCGGCTGGGCAGTTGGCGCTATTTCAACCAGATCAACGTTGGCTTCTTCGGCCAGACGAAAAGCTTCTGCCAGTTTAACGATGCCTAAAGGCTCATTCTCAACGCCGCTCAGGCGCACTTCTAGCGCAGTAATTTCACCGTTGATGCGATGTGACTTGTCAGTAGCTATTGTAGTTTCCTTCAAAAATTAAATAAATTGGCTGCGCTTCCTCGCCAGGCTTATCCGGTCAGGCCTTGGTGTCGATCTCGTTTTTCAGACGATCTACCAGGGCATCCAGAGGCATTGCCCCCAGGTCCAGATTACCACGCGTACGCACAGCCACTGTGTTTGCATCCCTCTCCTTATCACCGATAACGATGATATAAGGCAGTTTTTGAACGGAATGCTCGCGTATTTTATAGGTAATCTTCTCGTTACGCAAATCCAAATGCACTCTAAACCCTTGTTTCTTCAGGTTTTCTGCTACTGATTTGGCGTAATCGGCCTGTGCATCCGAGATATTCAGCACGACGATTTGTACAGGAGACAACCATAACGGCATCGCACCGGCATGATTTTCTATCAAGATACCGATAAAACGTTCCATGGAGCCAACAATCGCCCTGTGCAACATCACTGGCACTTTGCGGGAGTTGTCATCCGATACATATTCTGCATCCAAACGGCCAGGCATGGAGAAATCGACCTGCATGGTACCAACCTGCCAAGGGCGGCCAAGGCTGTCCTTCAGGTGATATTCAATCTTGGGACCATAGAACGCACCTTCACCCGGCAACTCTTCCCAAGTGACGCCGCATTGGCGCAATGCAGAGCGCAGAGCCTCTTCCGCAGTGTCCCAGACTTCGTCGGAGCCGATGCGGTTATCCGGACGCAGTGCGATCTTGATAAAGATGTTTTCAAAACCGAAATCAGCATATACCTTCATCGCCTGCGGATGGAAAGCAGTTACCTCAGCCAAAATCTGTTCTTCAGTACAGAAGATATGGCCGTCATCCTGGGTAAAGCCGCGCACGCGCATGATGCCGTGCAAAGCGCCGGAAGGCTCATTGCGGTGGCATTGGCCAAACTCGCCGAAACGCAAGGGCAATTCGCGGTAGCTGCGCATATTGGAATTGAAGATCTGCACATGGCCTGGGCAGTTCATCGGCTTCAACGCATAGTGGCGATTTTCCGACTCAGTGGAGAACATGTTCTCGCGATAGTTTTCCCAGTGGCCAGTACGCTCCCACAAAGTGCGGTCCAGAATCTGCGGGCCCTTGACTTCCTGGTAGCCGCAATCCTGATATACCTTGCGCATGTATTGCTCAACCTGCTGCCAGATAGTCCAGCCCTTTGGATGCCAGAAAATCAGGCCCGGAGCTTCGTCCTGGAAGTGGAACAGGTCCAGCGCCTTGCCCAGCTTGCGGTGGTCGCGTTTTTCCGCCTCTTCCAGCATATGCAGGTAGGCTTCCAACTCCTCCTTCTTGGCAAACGCAGTACCGTACACGCGTTGCAGCATCTCGTTCTTGGAGTCGCCACGCCAGTAAGCGCCCGCCAGCTTCATCAGCTTGAACACTTTCAGTTTGCCAGTGGATGGCACGTGCGGGCCGCGGCACAGATCAGTGAAATTACCCTCTGTGTACAGCGACACATCCTCACCTTGCGGGATGGAACCGATGATCTCGGCCTTATACGCCTCGCCTATCGATTTGAAGTAGGCAACAGCTTCATCGCGCGGCAATACCTTGCGAGTAACAGGCTCGTCTTTCTTGGCCAGCTCAGCCATTTTCTTTTCAATCGCGACCAGATCGTCCGGAGTAAACGGGCGCTTGTACGAAAAATCGTAGTAGAAGCCGTTTTCAATGACCGGACCAATAGTGACCTGGGCTTCAGGGAACAATTCTTTCACTGCGTAAGCCAGCAAGTGCGCTGTGGAGTGGCGAATGACATCCAGGCCATCCGCATCCTTATCAGTGACGATGGACAGATCCACATCGTTTTCGATCAGGTAAGAGGTATCAACCACTTTGCCGTTGACCTTGCCGGCCAATGCCGCCTTGGCGAGACCGGCGCCGATACTGCCGGCCACCTGGGCAACAGTAACTGGCGCTTCAAATTGACGCTGCGAACCATCTGGAAGTCGGACTGAAATCATTTTGCTCTCCATGCCAGCAATGTAAGTTTGCTGAAAAACACTACTGAAAAAATGCGGACGAAAAAAAACGCGGCATAGCCGCGTTTTTTTCAATACATACAAACGAAAAAGAACCTCGACTAGCGTCGCTCACAAGTTGCAGTGATCGTAGTTCGCGGTGTCATAACCATGATGCCTTTCTCGCTCTTATGTAATAAATTACAAAATAAATTCTGGTGGGCGGTGCAGAATTCGAATCTGCGACCCCTTGGATGTCGACCAAGTATTCTAACCAGCTGAACTAACCGCCCGAAGAGCCGAAACTATAGCAAAGATCACCAGTCGCGTAAAGTTTTTTTAGGCAATTTTTAATAAAATATTTCCCCAAACACCAGTACCCACCCCAATTTGCTCATTATTTCGGCAAAAATAGTAAGGCAGAAAATGTGGATTTTCATCAGCATTTCACTTTAAACAGCTAAACTATTGCGAACTATGCAGGCCATGCATTCCAATTTCAAACCCAGACTAGCTGACCGCGCCTCACACAGATAGTCGACCTCACGATCCATGCACGCAAAACCCTCTACCGATCAAAGTACCGAACTGCATGCGCACCGCCACGGCGATGCCGAGCATAATCATTTCTTCGAACATCGCAGCCAGGCAGTGCTGGCATGGGCGCTCGCCCTTACGCTGGGCTTTGCGGGCGTGGAAGCTGCCTTCGGTTTCTGGTCCAATTCTTTGGCGTTGATTTCCGACGCCGGCCATATGGTGACAGATGCCGCAGCCCTGGGTCTGGCGCTGCTGGCGCAGATCATCGCCAAGCGACCGCCGACGGCGAAAAATTCTTTTGGCTTTGGCCGTGCAGAAGCGCTGGCAGCTTTCGTCAACGGCCTGGCCATGCTGATGGTGGTAGGATGGATCAGCTTTGAGGCGGTGCAGCGCCTGTCCCAGCCTGAAGTCGTGCAAGGCGGCGCAGTTATGCTGGTGGCCAGCATAGGCCTGGTGATCAATCTCGTGGTTGCCTGGGTTCTGTCGCATGACAAGGAAAGCGTCAATACCAAAGCCGCTCTGGTGCATGTGATGGGCGACTTGCTTGGCTCGGTAGCCGCCATCGTTTCCGGTGCAGTGATCTATTTCACCGGCTGGATGCGGATCGATCCGCTGCTATCCATTTTCGTGTCGCTGCTGATCCTGAAATCCACCTTGGGCGTATTGATGGAGTCTTATCACTTCCTGATGGAAGGCGTGCCGCACAAGATAGACTATCTGCAGGTTGGCCAGGACCTGACGACCATAGACGGTGTGCTATCCGTGCATGACTTGCATGTATGGGAAATGTCACCGGGATTTCCGGCGCTGATAGGCCATCTGGAAATACGCGACCTGCAAACATGGCCCGAAATACTCGGCAAGGTTAAAACCATGCTATTAGAGAAGCACGGCATTGACCATATCACGCTACAGGCGGAAACACCGCCCATGGTAGAGGACCGCGAAACCTGGGTTCACTCTATTGCAGGAAAGCCGTAAACCTAAAACCTACTACTGCCTGCGCACTTCCAGCACACCGCTCACTTCACTGATCACCGTCAGTGCTTTTTGCAATTGCGAAGTGCCGCCAATCTCTGCGGTGAACGACATGCGCGCCTGTGATTTGGCGCTCTGCGTATTGACGCCGATCACATTGATTTTTTCACGGGAAAATACTTCGGAAATATCCCGCAGCAAACCCTGCCTGTCCTGCGCCAGCACGAAAATATCCACCGGATATACCGTTTCCTTGCCGTGATCTCCCCAGGTAGTCTGGATCACGCGCTCGGGCGCCTTGTTGCGCATTTCCGCAAAATTCTTGCAAGTCAGCCTGTGGATGGAAACACCCTTGCCCCGCGTGACGAAGCCGACGATTTCATCCGGCGGCGCCGGCTTGCAGCAACGCGCCAATTGCGTCATCAAGCCTTCGGTACCGACCACCAGCACGCCGGACTTGGCGCCCTGCGTGACACTGGAGGCGCGACTCTTGTTGGTGATGCTGAGCTCATCCGGTTCCTGCTCGGTACCGGTATCGCGCAGCAGGTTCTCTATCTGGCGCAGACTGAACTCATCCTTGCCCACCGCGAGGAACAACTCATCCAGCGCGCCAAAGCCCAGCCTTTGCGCCAGCTCTTCCAGATTGATCGCAGTCTTGCCCTCGCGCTGCAAGGTTTTTTCCACCAGGGCACGGCCATTGGACAGGGTTTCCTGCTGATCTATCGCATTGAACCAGGCGCGGATTTTGGTCCGCGTGCGGGTGCTGGCGGAATAGTCGGTATTGAGCCAGTCGCGCGATGGGCCGGCTTGGTTGGAACCGCTCTTGAGCGTGATGATCTCTATCGTCTGGCCATTTTTCAAAGGCGTATTCAGCGGCACCATTACATTGTCTACACGTGCGCCGCGGCAGCGATGGCCGACATCAGTATGCAGGTGATAGGCAAAATCAACGGGGGTGGAGCCGGAAGGCAGCTCTATGACCCGCGCCTGTGGCGTCAGCACATAGATGCGGTCATCCAGGGTTGCCGATTTCAGCTTCTCTACCCATTCGCGCTGCAATTGCTCTTCGCCGACCACACTGTCGGCCACTTCTGTTTTCCAGGCCAGCAATTGCCTCAGCCAGGCAATTTTTTCATCGTATTCTTGCGCGGAAAAATTGGACCCGCCGCTTTCCTTGTAGCGCCAGTGGGCGGCAACGCCATATTCCGCGAACTGGTGCATTTCACGTGTACGTATCTGCACTTCCAGCGGACGGCCGTCTTCCACCACAACGACCGTATGCAGAGATTTGTAGCCATTCGGCTTGGGGCGCGAAATGTAATCGTCAAATTCCTTGGGAATCGGTGCCCACGCATTGTGAACGATGCCCAGCACGGTATAGCAATCCTTGACGTCATCGACAATGACGCGGAAGGCGCGCACATCGTAGAGCTCATCAAAATTGACATCCTTGCCCTTCATCTTTTTCCAGATGCTGTAGATGTGCTTGGGCCGGCCGCTGACCTCGGCCTTGATGCCGGAAATCTTCAGCTCCTTGTTCAGGCGCTCAATCGCAGAGATGACAAAGCTCTCGCGTTCCAGGCGCTTTTCTTCCAGCATCTTGGCAATGCGCTTGTATTGCTCCGGCTCCAGGAAGCGGAAAGACAGATCCTCCAGCTCCCACTTTAGCTGCCATACGCCGAGGCGGTTGGCCAGCGGCGCATACAGATCCATGGTCTCGCTGGCGTATTGCTGGGCAGCGCCGTCTGCGCGCTTGGTTTCCGCAAAGAAGCGCAAGGTAGTGACCCGTGACGCTAGGCGCACCAGCACCACGCGCATGTCGGTTGCCATTGCCAGCACCATCTTGCGCAGGGTTTCCATCTGCGTGGAAGCTTTTTCCGCTGCGTTCTTGCCGCGGCCGACTTCCTGCTGTGTTAATGCGGCTTCACGCAAGCGCATCAGGCGGCGTATGCCGGATACCAGATCTGCAATCTCCCGGCCAAACTTGGCCTCTATCTGCTCTGCCGCCAATGGCGCCAGTTCAGGCAACTCGAATAGCAAACCTGCGATGCGGGTATCAACATCCGTGCGCAGCATCGCCAGCGTAGAGACGACGCCCTCGACAAATTGCAGGGCATTCTGCTGCGTGACGACCTGCTTGGTCGCATATAGCGGGACGACAAACTGCAGCGCCTCGTAGACGCGATCGCATTCCGCTTCCGACAGGCCTTCCAGCAGTTGCGACTGGGAGGCCATTGCCAATGTTGATACCATAGTGTTTATTTCTGTGCGGCAGTGACGACGATTTCTATCAGCAATTCAGGCCTGACCAATTGCGCCTGCACGGTTGCGCGCGGCGGCGTATTTCCGGCCGGTACCCAGGCATCCCAAATTTCATTCATGATGCTGATATTTTTGGCGTCGGTGATATAGATCTGGCACATCAGTATCTGCGACTTGTCGCTACCGGCCTCTGCCAGCAACCTGTCTATATGCTCGAGCACCTCGCGCGTCTGGCCGGCGAAATCCTGGCTGGTATCGTCGGCAATCTGCCCTGCCAGATACACGGTGTTGTTGAAGATTGCCACTTCCGACAATCTTGGGCCTACGTGCAAACGCTGTATATTCATTATTCTCTAACTCGTTTCATCGCGTATTGACGATGCTATTGCAGCGCCCGTCAAACGCCTTAATTTAGGTATTTATAGGTACTTATAGGTATTAAGCCAGCAAAAAATCTTTAACTATTTCAATCTGGTCCTGATGCACAAAGGTTGGCGCATGCCCCACGCCAGCAATTTCCACCAGCTTGGCCTTAGGGCCGCGCTGCGTCATTTGCTGCGCCACTTCCGGGCTCAGTAAATCCGAGTCGCCGCCGCGTATCAGCAAAGTCTCGCAGCGTATCGCATCGTAAGCGCCCCACAATCCCAGTTGGGCAGCCGTTGCCATCTCCGGCGTGGTGGCCTTGATCGGCACCGCCAGACCCAGGTCATAATGGCGTATCCACTGCCCCTCATCATTTTGCTTCAGCACATCAGTTGCCAGTTTATGCCACTCTGCATCACTGTGGGGGCCAAACGACAAGGAAATGGCCTTGATATATTCTGCAGCCTGTTCAAAGCTGGCAAAACGCACATCCTGACCTATGTATTCGGCAATGCGGGCAATCGCGCCGGCATTGATGGTGGGGCCGACATCGTTCAGCACCAGCTTCCTGATCGGATTATCCGGCACGGCGGCCAAGCCCATGCCTATCAGCCCTCCCATCGAAGTTCCGACCCAATCCACGACCTCGGCGTCGGCACGCGCCAGCAGCGTGACCATGTCGCTCACATACTGGGGGATCTGGTAGTGCATGGGATTGCGCAGCCAGCCGGACTTTCCGCGCCCTACGATATCGGGACAAATTACCCGGTAAGCATCGCTCAACGCAGGGGCCAGTACATCAAAATCGTCGGCCACCCGGGTAACGCCATGCACGCAGATCAATACTTTGCTATTGCGCGGATCGCCCCACTCCTTGTATGAAAGCTGGTGCAATCCTGAAGGAGAAAGACACTGGACCGACTTGCGCTGAGCTTGCATGGATAAACCTTTCAAGGTGCTGCTGCAAAATCTGGGAAGCCGCCCCGCCAACCCCGCGAGATCAGCCCCAGCCTAGTAGTTTTACTATTGCTTGCACCCCGACATTTTACCGGTCGTTGCGCTTAAAATCATTGATGACTTTGTCATAAGCATATATTTTAACTAAATTGCAATCATTCAGGAGATTCACGGTGGGCAACACTCTCAAAGGAAAAACGGCACTGGTTACAGGATCCACCTCGGGCATAGGTCTGGGTATAGCGCGATGCCTGGCGGCCGAGGGCGCCAACATCCTGTTCAATGGCTTTGGCGACATCAAGGAAATCGAGGCGCTGCAAGCTGCCACGGCTGCAGAATTCGGCATACAAACGGCTTATCACAATGCCGACATGAGCAAAGCGGCAGAGATCGAAGCCTTGATGCAATTTGCCGAGCAGAAATTCGGTGCTGTCGATGTGCTGGTCAACAATGCCGGCATACAGTATGTCGCGAACATAGAAGATTTCCCGGTAGAAAAATGGGATGCGATCATCGCGATCAATCTGACATCTGCCTTCCACACTACCCGTTTGGCACTGCCAAAAATGAAAGCCAGAAACTGGGGACGCATCATCAACGTCGCTTCCGCGCATGGCTTGGTCGCCTCTGCGCAAAAATCGGCCTATGTCGCAGCCAAACATGGTCTGGTGGGCTTTACCAAGAGTACGGCACTGGAAACAGCGCAAACCGGCATTACCTGCAATGCGATCTGCCCTGGCTGGGTATTGACACCGCTGGTACAAAAACAGGTGGATGACCGCGCCGCCAGGGAAAATATCTCCAACGAAGCGGCAAAGAAAGCGCTGCTGGCCGAGAAACAGCCATCCGGCGAATTCGTCACACCAGAACAACTGGGCGGGCTGGCCGTGTTCTTTTGCAGTGCAGCGGCGGATCAGGTGCGCGGTGTCGCATGGAATATGGATGGCGGCTGGGTCGCCCAGTAAACTAGCCCCTCGGGAAATACCGGCGTGCAAGCGGTATTTCCTGTCGGCAGTTGCCGGCTCCGGCTGATAGGCAAGGAAAGTAGAACGTTGTATATTGCAGTGTCTGCAGCGTCCATCGCAATGAACTTCCAAGGAGACCGGCATGAAAACACCAGGAATCTCGCTTACCCTGCCCTTGCTATCGCTGGCCCTGTTTGCCGGCAGCAGTTATGCGGCCGGCATCAAGCCCGGCCTGTGGGAAATGACAGTGGCGGTCGATCCCAAGCAGGCGGAGATGATGGCAAAAATGTCGAAATTGACGCCTGAGCAGCAGGAACAGATGAACAAGATGGGTATTAAGCTGCCGCAGATGCAGGGCAACTCGATGGTGCACAAGGTGTGCCTGACCAAGGAAATGATAGAGCGCGATCAACCGCCGGTGATGTCCAAGGAACAGTCGATGTGTCAGCCCAAGAATTTTTCCAAAAGCAGCAGCGGGTATTCCGTCGACATCATTTGCGACAGCCCGGACTTCAAGGGCAGCGGCACTTCGCGCGGTACCTTTGTAAACCAGGAGAGCTTCACTTCGGTCTACGACTTCAAAGGTACGGCCCGCGGCAGACCCATTACGCAGCACAATGAAAGCAGCGCCAAATGGCTGGGGGCCGATTGCGGCGATGTAAAACCTATGGATCCCAGCGCAAAAAAATAAAATAAAATAACCGTAAAAAAACGCCCGAGCATGTGCCGGGCGTTTTTACTTCAAGCGTTTGCTGCAAACCTGATCAGGCTACTGCGCTAACGTCAAGTTTCGCTTCTGTCTTGGCGACGATCTCTTCTTTCGTTACGCCAGGTGCCAGCTCTACCAGCTTCAAGCCTTTTGGCGTGACATCGATGACGCCAAGGTCGGTCACGATACGGTTGACAACACCGACACCGGTCAGCGGCAGGTTGCATTTGTTCAGTATCTTGTGCGCATCGCCCTTGGCAACGTGCTCCATCAACACCACCACGCGGCCCACGCCTGCTACCAAGTCCATCGCGCCGCCCATGCCTTTGACCATCTTGCCCGGTATCATCCAGTTGGCCAGGTCGCCGGTCTCGCTGACTTGCATCGCACCCAGTATAGCCAGGTTGATCTTACCGCCGCGTATCATCGCAAACGAATCTGCGGAGCTGAATATCGATGAGCCCGGCAGGGTAGTCACTGTCTGCTTGCCGGCGTTGATCATGTCCGCATCGACTTCTTCTTCGGTAGGGAAAGGGCCTATGCCCAGCAAGCCATTCTCCGATTGCAGCCAGACTTCCATGCCTTGCGGCACATGATTCGCCACCAGCGTAGGCAAGCCTATGCCCAGGTTCACGTAAAAGCCGTCTTCCAGTTCTTTCGCCGCGCGTGCGGCCATTTCATCACGATTCCATGCCATGTCGGATCTCCTGCGTTCTTATTATGAAGGGCGAACAGTGCGCTGTTCTATGCGTTTTTCCGGACTAGCGTTCACGACGATGCGTTGAACGAAGATGCCGGGAGTATGGATCTCGTCAGGATCGAGCTCACCTATCTCTACCAGCACTTCAACTTCCGCTACGGTGATCTTGCCGGCCATAGCCACGTTAGGATTGAAATTGCGCGCAGTCTTGCGGTAGACCAGGTTACCCGCTTTATCTGCCTTATATGCTTTGACCAGCGACACGTCGGATACCAGCGCGCGTTCCATCACATACTGATGGCCGTCGAATTCGCGGATTTCCTTGCCGTCGGCAACTATCGTACCGACGCCGGTCTTGGTGAAAAATGCCGGGATACCGGCACCGCCTGCACGCAGCTTTTCAGCCAGCGTGCCCTGCGGCGTAAATTCCAGCTCCAGTTCGCCTGCCAGGTACTGGCGTTCGAATTCTTTGTTTTCTCCTACATAGGAAGAGATCATTTTCTTGATCTGGCGCGTAGTCAGCAGTTGCCCCAGGCCAAAACCGTCTACACCGGCGTTATTGGAAATTGCGGTCAGATTGCCGGCACCGCTATCGCGCAAGGCAGCAATCAACGCTTCCGGAATGCCGCACAGGCCGAAGCCACCTACAGCGATTGTCTGTCCGTCTTTTACTATATCTGCCAGAGCGGTTTTAGCATCAGGATATACTTTATTCATACCTGTCCCTTTTCGTTATTGTTGAATTCCTGGAGCCACCCCAAATATCCGTTTGCGTGAAGTCGACCGCTGGCAAGGAGAAGATTGGGGCATGGCAATTTTATCTATCGTACAGGATAAGATGCTACGCTATACTGCGCAATACCGTAAAAATACCTGACAATTCTTTCACCAAACCCTCGCCACCTTATCGACGACATGAACGCACCACAGGCTATCGATTTCGAATCCATATTCCAGTTCGCCCCGGTCGGCATGTGCGTATCCCAGAATCGCATCATCAGGGCTTGCAATGACGATCTGGCGCGGATGTTCGGCTATCAGAAGGAAGAATTGCTGGGGCAATCTTTCCTGGTCCTCTATCCTACACTAGATGAGTTTGAGCGTACGGGCGCCCGCATCACACCGATCATGAATGCCAAAGGCTATTACTCGGATGAGCGCATCATGAAGCGCGCCAACCAGGAATTATTCTGGTGCCATGTGTCAGGCAGGGGCTTGCATAAGGAGGATGCGCACGCAGAAGGAATCTGGACGTTTGAAGATTTAAGCTCCAAACGTCCGGTGACGGCGGAATTGACTCCGCGCGAGCGGGAAATTGCAGCGCTGCTGGTAGACGGCAAGACCAGCAAGCTGATTGCGCGGCAGATAGGCCTGAGCCCGCGCACGGTGGAAATGCATCGCGCCAAACTGATGCGCAAGTTTTCTGCGGCAACCTCCAGCGAACTGGTACACAAGCTGCTGGGCATCATTCGCTAAAGCCTGCCTGATATCTTGAACGAGGGCATGATCGAGGTGCATGCCGCCCGCCTGCAATAAATACAAACAGATTTTGCCGGTGAAAGAGAGTTACTTCTTTTTGCGGGTGATAGCCTTCAATTCCGCCAGTTTCTGGCGGATTTCATCCGGCAAAGGTGCGGATCTCTCGGTCTTCGCATCCACCCACACCACTTTGGCGCCGCCTTCCGCATATACAGCGTAGTTATTACTGACGCTGCGCATTTCCTGGATTGTCTCAAAGCTGCTGCGCCCTGCTTCCCCGATATAGGTGCAGACTTCCACCTGGTCGGGATATTTCAACGGCTTCTTGAAGGTGCAGTGCGCATTGACGATGACAGGGCCATTGCCGTTCTGATCCGGCAGGCAGCCCATCATCGACATCCACTCTATCCGCGCCTGCTCCATGAAACGAAAATAGACGGTGTTATTGACATGGCCCATGGCGTCCATGTCTCCCCAGCGGATGGGGATGGTGACGGTATATACCAGCTTTTTTTCCGTCACTTTGGCTTCGGCTGCTGGTGTCAGGCTCATTGCGCACTCATGCCGTCATCTGCCGTCACGATGGCGCCATTCAGGAAGCGGGACTCTTCTGCCGCCAGCAGCAACAGCAATCCATCCAGATCTTCCGGATTGCCCACGCGTTTGCGTGGCAGCATGTCGATCAGCTTTTGGCCTTGTTCGGTCGCAAAATGCTCTGCATTGATTTCAGTGGAAATATAGCCTGGACAGATGGCGTTCACATTGATGCCGTACTTGCCCCACTCTACCGCCATCGATTTGGTCATATGCACGACCGCGGCCTTGCTGACGCAATAAATACCTATCTGCGGCAATACGCGCAGACCGGCGACCGACGCGATATTGATGATGCGATGCTGCTTTTTAGGATCGCCCTTGTAGCGCGCTATCATGCGCTTTGCAGTTTCCTGCGCCACAAAAAAAGCGCCGCGCTGATTGGTGTCCATCACATAGGAATAATCTTCAGGCGTAACATCGATCAGCCTTTGCGTCGTAGAGACCCCGGAGTTATTGATCAGGATATCGATAGGACCGGCTTCGGTTTCGGCATGCGCAATCGCGGATTTGATGCTGGCGTAATCGGTCACATCCAGCGTCACCACATGGGCGGCACCGCCCTCTGCTTCGATCTCTGCACGCAATTCTTTCAGCCTGTCGATGCGGCGCGACGCCAACACGACCTGGGCACCAGCCTGTGCCAGTACTTTGGCGAAGCGGGCACCGAGGCCGCTGGAGGCGCCGGTTACCAGCGCGATTTTTCCTTCAAAATTGACTTCGATACCCATCTGATTCTCCAACTTATTATTCGAATGATTCTACTACTCTAAACGTCCGCTATGATGACATAGGCGACAACTCTATGTTTCAACAATTCATCCCGAAAAGCGTGTTTTTTTGTGGATACAGAAGCGACTACAACACGAATACCGCACTAAATTGCTGCATCCCGGCGAACGCTCTGCGATAATTCTAAAAGTTTTGCCGGGAGATCGAAGGGCAAGACTAACGACCGCGACATATAAATAGACGCATACAGACGCACAGCAGCCACATAAATAAGCACACCGCCGGCAGGCGCCCGCTTGCGAAATAAAGTCACAGCATATACCATGCTGACAGCAAATAAGCACGTTCGTTCGAAAATTATTAGAAAGCGATTATAGCCATGACACAAAGCCTCATAGAACAATTCGGCCCGCGCGACGCGATGGAGTATGACGTCGTCATCGTTGGCGGCGGCCCTGCCGGTTTGTCTGCTGCGATCAAGCTAAAACAACTCGCTGCCGAAAAGGGTAATGAGGTTTCCGTCTGCGTACTGGAAAAAGGCGGCGAAGTCGGCGCCCATATCCTGTCCGGCGCGGTGATGGATCCCAAGGCCCTGACTGAATTATTTCCCAACTGGAAAGAGCTGGGCGCACCGCTGAATACCGAAGTCACGGAAGACCGTGTACTTGTGCTGACCGAAACCAAGGCCTACAAGACGCCAAACTGGATGCTGCCTGCCTGCTTTGAAAACCATGGCAACTACATCGTATCCCTGGCCAACGTCACGCGCTGGCTCGGCCAGCAGGCAGAAGCACTGGGTGTCGAGGTATTCCCCGGCTTCGCTGCCGCTGAAATCCTGTATAACGAAGACGGTTCAGTCAAAGGTGTTGCCACCGGCAATATGGGCGTGAATCGCCATGGAGAACCATCCGATGCCTTCCAGCTCGGCATGGAACTGCATGCGAAGTACACCTTCTTCGCCGAAGGAGCGCGCGGCCACCTGGGCAAGCAACTGATGGCCAAGTATGACCTGAACAAGGGCAAGGACCCGCAATCTTATGGTATCGGCATCAAGGAACTGTGGGAAATCGATCCCAAACAGCATAAACCCGGCCTGGTGATTCACACTACCGGCTGGCCGCTGATGGATCAGTACAGCGGTTCCTTCCTGTACCACCTGGAAAACAACCAGGTCGCAGTCGGCTATGTGGTCGGCCTCGCGTATGAAAATCCTTATCTGTCGCCTTACGAAGAATTTCAGCGCTTCAAGACCCATCCGGAAATCCGCACCTTCTTTGAAGGCGGCAAGCGTATTTCTTACGGCGCGCGCGCGATTACCGCCGGCGGCCTGCAATCACTGCCCAAGCTGACCTTCCCTGGCGGCGCGCTGATAGGCTGCGACGCAGGCTTCCTGAACATGAGCCGTATCAAAGGCAGCCATGCTGCGATCAAGACCGGCATGCTGGCAGCAGAGGCCGCTTTTGAAGCACTGGGCGCCGGTCGCCAGTACGATGAACTGAGCACTTACACGACGGCCTTCGAACAATCCTGGCTTCATGAAGAGTTGCATATCGCGCGCAACGTGAAGCCTTTGCTGAAAAAAGGCACTTACGGTTCGCCACTGGTATGGATGGACCAGGTCTTGTTGCGCGGCAAAGCGCCATGGACTCTGCATCACAGCAAGGCGGATCACGAGGCCTTGAAACCGGCTTCGCAATTCCAGCCTATCGTGTATCCAAAACCGGACAACAAGCTGACTTTCGACCGCCTGTCCTCGGTATTTATTTCCAATACCAACCACGCGGAAGACCAGCCTATCCACCTGACGCTGAAAGATCCGAATGTGCCGGTAGGTATCAACCTGGAACAGTATGCCGGCCCTGAGTCGCGCTATTGCCCGGCTGGCGTGTATGAGTTTGTGAAAACGGATGCGGGTACAGATCGCCTGCAGATCAATGCGCAAAACTGCGTGCATTGCAAAACCTGCGATATCAAGGATCCGACGCAAAACATCGTGTGGGTCACGCCGGAAGGCGGTGGCGGACCGAACTATCCGAATATGTAAACAAGAAAAGCCGCTTCAACAGCGGCTTTTTTTATACAGATTTTCTTTCAGACCAGGGTCGACGCGACTATAAAATCAGGCCCACCCTACCCTCATCTACCACTTCTCTGCTAAGACCTTTTCCAGCCAGAATATGCCTATCACCGTTTTGACATCGGTGATCTTGCCGTTCCTTACCCATGCAAGCAAATCGGAAACAGGAGCCTTGAAGGTTTCCAGGAATTCGCCTTCATCCAGATCGGCCTTGCCTTCCGATAAACCGCGTGCCAGGAAAATATCCAGGTGCTCGTCCGAATAGGCAATCGCATTATGAATCGTGCACAGGTAACGCCAGTCCGTCGCGGTGTAGCCGGTTTCTTCCAGCAGCTCGCGCTTGGCGGTCACCAGTGACTCTTCGCCCGGATCGATTTTACCTGCAGGGAATTCGATAAAGACCTGGTCCAGCGGATAACGGTATTGGCGCTCCATCAGCACGCTACCGTCGTCAAACACCGGCAGGATGACGACAGCGCCGGGGTGTTTGATATATTCGCGGATCGTGGGTTTGCCATCCGGCAGCAACACCTGGTCTTGCTGCACTTTCAGGAAGTCGCCGTCATAGGCCAGACTACCGCCCTGCCGGACTTCGGCCAAGTGGCCATTTTCCGACGGACGCAAGTCCAGCTTATCCCTGATGCTCATACGTGTTTCTTTTTCAGATAACGAATGACGAAACCGGGAAAAGACAAGACGATGAACAGGCAGCCTGTCACTGCATAAAATTCCCAGCCCTGCTCAAAGCGGTTACCCGCATTGGATTCCAGCGCAAATGCGATGCCACCGACAATGAAGTAGAAAATGATCAGTTCCAGGAGGCGTACCGGCAGCGGCTTGCCTAAGGCAAAACCGCCGAGAGGAATCAGCGCGAACAGGCGCTCATTGAAGAAAGGCAGATTGGCGGCCAGCACCGCCAATAGTATAACTATCCAACTGGAGACCGAAACATCCACGAAAATCAGGACGCCAGGGTTTTGACTATGGCTTGCGAACAAGCGGTAATCAGGGCGCCGGGCATCAGGCCCAGTACCAGCACAGCCAGGCCGTTAATGCTCAGCACCAGGCGCATATCGCCGTGCGCCTTGATCGGTGTATTGTCCAGCGGCTCATCAAAGTACATCAGTTTCACAACGCGGATGTAGTAGAAGGCGCCGATCAGGGACAGCAATACCGCTACCACTGCCAGCCAAACCTGGCCTGTTGCGACAACAGCCTGCAATACCGACAGTTTTGCCCAGAAGCCGACGAATGGAGGAATACCTGCCAGCGAGAACATCATCAACAGCATCAGGAAAGCAAACCATGGATTACGCTTGCTCAGGCCTTTCAGGTCGTCCAGGCTTTCTGCTTCAAAACCGGAGCGGGCCAGCAGCATGATCATGCCGAAGGTACCCAGTGTCGTCGCTACATAACTGATGGTGTAGAACATCGCCGCGCCGTAGGCGGAAGCAGCATGGCTGGTATCGCCATTGGCAACGCCGGACAGCAGGCCCAGCAGCATGAAGCCCATTTGCGAAATCGTAGAATAAGCCAGCATGCGCTTCAGATTGGTCTGTGCAATCGCTGTGATATTACCGATTGCCATCGACAACACTGCCAATACCATCAGCATCTGTTGCCACTCTACCGCCAGCGAGAACAGACCTTCTACCAGCAAGCGGAAGCACATCGCAAACGCGGCCAGCTTAGGTGCGCCGCCCAACAACAGGGTGACGGCTGTCGGCGAGCCTTGATACACATCGGGTACCCACATATGGAAAGGCACGACACCCAGTTTGAATGCCAGTCCGGCCACCAGGAATACTACGCCAAATACCAGGATAGTCTTGTTAACCAGCGGCGATGCGGCTGCCCTGGCAACTTCAGTCAGATCCAGCGAGCCAGTGGCGCCGTACAGCATGGAGATGCCATACAGCAGGAAGCCCGAAGCCAATGCGCCAAGCACAAAGTACTTCATCGCAGCTTCTGTGGAAACAGTGTGATCACGGCGCAAGGCAACTAGTGCATACAAGGCCAGCGACATCAGTTCCAGACCCAGGTAGATCACCAGGAAGTTATTACCGGAAATCATCACCATCTGGCCGAGCAGTGCAAACAGTGCCAGCGAATAAAACTCACCGCCCAGATGATTATTCGTCATTTCCCTGTCGGTGACATACTGACGGGAATACACCAGCGTGATGCCCACCGCGATGTAGGAGAATATTTTAAGCAGGTCCGACATCGGATCGGCAACAAACATATTATTTGCCAGATATACCGACGTCCCACCGTTGAAGTTGGTCAGGGTAAGCACACCGCAAATCGCCAGAGTCGCCAGGGACAGGACGTAAGTGATGTGACGTTTGCTGTCCGCCAGGAACATGTCGATCAACAGGATCGCACAGATGGCGAGCAACAAAAATATCTCAGGATAGAGTGGTATCAGGTTCATATTATTCATTTGTACTACCGTTTATCTGCATCCAAGCATTCAGGCAAAATGCGACAAGCTACTATTTCTTGCACCTCGGACCGGCTGGCCCAAGGCACTAATTCAGGTTGCTATCTTTAAGGTGCAATCTTGGAAATTGCTACGTGCTTCAGTAAATCACCCACAGTAACCTGCATCGCATCGGTGAAAGGCGCTGGATACAGACCCATGGCAAGCACTGCAATTGCCAGTACACCCAGCATAAAGAATTCGCGTTTATTCAAGTCCACCAGCTTGGCAACGTGATCATGCGTGACCGCACCCAGAATCACGCGCTTGGTCATCCACAGGGAGTACGCCGCGCCAAGAATCAATGCCGTCGCTGCCAGCATGCCTATCCAGAAATTGAACTTGACTGCCCCCAGGATCACCATGAACTCGCCGACAAAACCGGAAGTTGCCGGCAAACCGCAGTTGGCCATCGAGAACAAGACAAACAACGCTGCAAATTTAGGCATGGTGTTGACCACACCGCCGTAGTCGACGATCTGGCGTGAATGCACGCGATCATACAGCACGCCGATACACAGGAACATTGCGCCGGAGATGAAGCCGTGAGAAATCATCTGCACGATACCGCCCTGCATCGCCATGTCATTGAACATGAAGAAGCCCAGCGTAACGAAACCCATGTGGGCAATGGATGAATAAGCAACCAGCTTTTTCATGTCAGCCTGCACCAGAGCCACCAGACCGATATAGATCACGGCGATCAGCGACAAAGTGATCATGAAGTTGGCCAGGTAGTGGCTTGCATCCGGAGCGATAGGCAGCGAGAAACGCAGGAAGCCGTATGCGCCCAGTTTCAGCATGATCGCCGCCAGTACCACGGAACCACCGGTAGGAGCTTCCACGTGGGCATCCGGCAACCATGTATGTACCGGCCACATTGGCACCTTGACCGCAAACGCCATCAAGAAGGCCACGAACAACATGATCTGCGCAGACATAGGCAGCGCCAGCTTATGCCAGGCCAGGATATCGAAAGAGCCGGACTTCATGTACAGGTAGATGATCGCAACCAGTGTCAGCAGCGAACCCATCAAGGTATAGAGGAAGAACTTGAACGCCGCATACACTCGGTTAGGACCGCCCCACACACCGACGATGATGTACATAGGGATCAGCGTCGCTTCAAAGAAGACGTAGAACAGCAGGCCATCCATCGCGCAGAACACGCCTATCATCAGGCCGGACAGGATCAGGAAAGCACCCATGTACTGTGCAACCTGCTTCTCGATCACTTCCCATGCAGCGATCACGACGATCACGGTAATGAAAGCCGTCAGCAGGATCAGCCACAGCGAAATGCCGTCGATGCCGAGTGAATAGAAAATATTGAAGCGCTCTATCCACGCACTTTTTTCGACAAACTGCATGCCATGGGCAGAGTTATCGAAGTGCTGCAGCAAAGGCAAGGTAACGATAAAACTGGCCAGTGAACCGATCAGGGATACCCAGCGCACCAGGCCGGGATTGTCGTCGCGACCAAAGACCAGCACAAAGACGCCAAAAGCAATGGGGCACCAGATTGCGAGGCTTAACAAGATAGAAGTTGACTGCATCATGATTACTTTTTTATGAATTGCTTATTTGGCTAAAGGGAACATGAAAGGAAACATGATATAGGCCAGGAAGCCCATTACCCCAAGAATCATTACAAACGCATAGTGATACAGATAACCGGTCTGGAACAGGCGCGTACCGCGCGAGAACCAGGCCACAACTTTAGCGCTACCGTTCACAACCAGGCCGTCGATCAGACCCTTGTCGCCGATGTTCCACAGACCGCCGCCAAGCACGCGTGCGCCGCCGGCAAATACGATCTCATTGAATTTATCCATGTAGTACTTGTTATCCAGCAGCGTGTAGATCGCATGTGCGTGCTTCTTGATCGCCGTCGGGATAGCTGGCTTGACCATATAGAAGTAGTAGGACAGTGCCACACCCGCTATCGCCAGCCACAACGGAGCTGTTTTCAAAGCGTGGATGGACATTGCTACCGGACCGTGGAATTCGTGGGCCAGCTCTTCCATTGCATGGTGAGCTTCATCGACGAAAATCACGCCCTTGAAGAAATTACCGAACAGCATAGGTTCTATCGCGAAGAAACCGATGATCACTGAAGGGATGGCCAGCAAAACCAGTGGCAGCCAGACAACCAGCGGAGACTCGTGCGGTTTTTCACCTGGAGCCAGGCCGTGGTGGTGCGCATCATGGTCGTCGTGCGCATCTTCATCATGGTGAGCATCGTGATGATCGTCATGAGCGTGTGCGTGGCCAAAGTTTTCTTTACCGTGGAACACCAGGAAATACATACGGAAAGAATAGAAAGCCGTGACGAACACACCTGCCAGTACGGCGAACTGCGCAAAGCCGGAACCAGCCAAGTGCGATGCCTGCACTGCTTCAATGATGCTGTCCTTGGAATAGAACCCGGAGAAGAACGGCGTACCGATCAGGGCCAGCGAGCCCAGCAAGGAAGTAATCCAGGTGATCGGCATGTATTTGCGCAGGCCGCCCATATTGCGGATGTCCTGGTCATGGTGCATGCCGATGATCACGGAGCCGGCACCCAGGAACAGCAAGGCTTTAAAGAAAGCGTGCGTCATCAGATGGAATACCGCAACTGAGTAAGCGGAAGCACCCAGTGCTACCGTCATGTAACCGAGCTGCGACAAGGTGGAGTAAGCCACCACGCGCTTGATGTCGTTCTGGATAATACCCAGGAAGCCCATGAACAATGCAGTGATAGAACCGATCACCAGGATGAAAGACAAGGCGGTATCAGACAATTCAAACAGCGGCGACATGCGTGTCACCATGAAGATACCTGCGGTCACCATTGTTGCCGCGTGAATCAGTGCGGAAATCGGCGTAGGGCCTTCCATCGAATCAGGCAACCAGACGTGCAGCGGGAACTGCGCAGACTTACCCATCGCGCCGATGAACAGGCAGATACAGGCAACGGTAATCAGCATCCAGTCGGTGCCCGGCAGCAGGATATGCACCAGTTCTTCCTTCTTGGCGAATACTTCGGCATAGTCCATCGTGCCGGTGTAAGCCAGCAGCAGGCCGATACCCAGGATGAAGCCGAAGTCGCCCACACGGTTAACCAGGAAAGCTTTCATGTTGGCGTAAATCGCCGTTGGACGTGTGTACCAGAAACCGATCAGCAGGTAAGACACCAGGCCCACAGCTTCCCAGCCGAAGAACAGTTGCAGGAAGTTGTTGCTCATGACGAGCATCAGCATCGAGAACGTAAACAGCGAGATGTAAGAGAAGAAGCGGTTATAGCCTTCGTCGTCTTTCATGTAGCCTATTGTATAGATATGCACCATCAGCGACACGAAGGTCACAACGCACATCATCATCGCCGTCAGGCTGTCGATCAGGAAGCCGACTTCCAGCTTCAGGCCACCGACATTCATCCATTGGTACAGTGTACCGTTGTAGGTCGCACCATCCACAACTGCCGACAGAGTCATGCAGGAGATGATAAAAGCGATCAATACGCCCAGAATGGTGACCGTATGCGATGTGGCACGACCGACCTTGTTACCAAAAAATTTGGTCCCCAGCAGACCCGCAATAGCGGAACCAGCCAAAGGTGCAAGTGGTACTACCAATAAAAGATGTGGGTTAAGTTGCCCCGCCATGATGACCCTTGTTGTTATCTTCGTTACTCTTGAGCTTGCCGGCTCGGTTACAGGCAACCGGCAAGTATCTCTTTATTCAATATCGTATTTACTGCGGCGCGCTTAGCCTTTCAGCGCATCCAGGTCTTCCACATTGATTGTGTCCAGGTTACGGAACAATACAACCAGGATAGCCAAGCCGATCGCAGACTCTGCAGCCGCCACCGTCAGGATGAAAAAGACAAAGATCTGTCCAGCAGCATCGCCGAGATAATGCGAGAAAGCGATGAAGTTGATGTTCACCGCCAGCAGCATCAATTCAATTGCCATCAGCAACAGGATGATGTTTTTGCGATTCAGGAAAATACCGACGATGGAGATCGCGAACAGGATCGCGCCCAGTATCAGGTAATGTGTCAGGGTCAGAGTCATTTAAGCTCCCTTCTTTTCTTCTGTGCTGGCAACTGCTGCAGCCGCTGCAGTGTCAGGATTGGCGCGTTCGGACTCGGCCTTCATGCTGACGATACGAATGCGGTCTGCACTCTTGATCTTGACTGCCTTGGCAGGATCGAAATATTTGGTGTCCTTGCGGCGGCGCAGTGTCAACGCAACAGCGGCGACGATTGCCAACAACAGGATAGCTGCTGCAATTTCAAATGCAAACGGATAATGCGTGTAGATGGCGATACCCAAAGACTTGGTGTTGCCTATCGTATCTGCAGCGGCCGGCACCTTGTTGTCCGGACGCAGGAAACCGCGCCACAGGACAGCCGACATTTCCAGCACG
Organism: Parundibacterium terreum; assembly: GCF_014636315.1. Lineage (GTDB taxonomy): Bacteria > Pseudomonadota > Gammaproteobacteria > Burkholderiales > Burkholderiaceae_D > Undibacterium > Undibacterium terreum. The sequence continues at coordinate 104,887 of NZ_BMED01000002.1, forward strand.
ATCAGCACGCCGACAGTAGCGGCCAGCGGGAAGTGGTTCCAGAATCCTTCGCGCATCTTCTCGATATTAATATCGAGCATCATCACGACGAACAGGAACAGCACCATCACCGCGCCGACATAGACCAGCACCAGGACAATCGCCAGGAACTCCGCTTTCAGCAACAGCCAGATACCGGCAGCCGTAAAAAACGACAACACCAGGAACAAGGCGGCGTGTACCGGATTACGCGCGGTAATCACCTGAGTCGCGGCGAAAATCAAGATCGCCGAGAATACATAAAATATTGCTGTTATAAATTCCATATCAAGCCAAAATCCGGTTAATTAGTCGTTGCAGCTTGCATTAACGATATGCAGCATCGGTTGCACGGGCTGCCGCAATTTCCGTTTCATAACGATCGCCTACTGCCAACAGCATTTCCTTGGTGAAGTACAGATCACCGCGTTTTTCGCCGTGATATTCCAGCACATGCGTTTCAACGATGGAATCGACCGGGCAGGATTCCTCGCAGAAGCCGCAGAAAATGCACTTGGTCAGGTCGATGTCATAGCGTGTAGTACGGCGTGTGCCGTCTGCGCGCTGGTCGGATTCAATCGTGATCGCCATTGCAGGACAAACCGCTTCACACAATTTGCAAGCGATGCAGCGCTCTTCCCCGTTAGGGTAGCGGCGCAAGGCATGCAAGCCACGGAAACGCGGAGACTGCGGCGTTTTTTCTTCCGGAAATTGCACGGTGATCTTGCGGGCAAACATATAGCGTCCTGTCAGGGCTAGGCCCTTGATCAGTTCACGCAGCATCAAGCTGCTAAAGAAATCTTTTATGGCTTCCATTTTTCTCAGCCTCTTACTTCCAAATATTCCACGGCGTTTGTATCCACGCAGCGACGATCACTAAATACCCCAGAGTCAGCGGGATAAACACTTTCCAGCCCAAACGCATGATCTGGTCATAGCGATAGCGTGGGAAAGAAGCACGTGCCCAGATAAACATCGACACAACGACGAAAGTTTTCATGCCCAGCCAGATCCAGCCCGGTATCCATGTAAATGGCGCAAAGCCAAATGGAGAGGACCATCCGCCCAGGAACATCAGAGATGCCATCGCGGAAATAAAGATCATGTTGGCGTATTCGGCCAGGAAGAACATCGCAAACGACATGCCGGAATATTCCACCATGTGGCCAGCAACGATCTCGGATTCACCCTCAACCACGTCAAACGGATGGCGGTTGGTTTCGGCGATGCCGGAAATCACGTACACAACAAATACCGGCAACAAAGGCAACCAGTTCCAGGACAGGAAATTCAATCCCATATTGGCGAAGGTACCTTTGGTTTGCGTATTGACGATTTCGGTCAGGTTCAAGCTGCCGGAAACCATCAATACGATGACCAGCACGAAGCCCATCGCGATCTCATACGAAATCATCTGCGCCGAAGCACGCATCGCACCAAGGAAAGCGTATTTGGAGTTGGAAGCCCAACCGGCAATGATCACTCCATACACTTCCATGGAAGTGATCGCCATGACCAGCAGCAAGCCTGCATTCACATTTGCCAGCACGGTTTCAGGACCGAAAGGGAATACCGACCAGGCAGCCAGCGCAGGCATGATCGTCATCACAGGCGCCAGCACAAACAAGACCTTGTTGGCTTTGGCAGGAACAACGATCTCTTTCAACAGCAGCTTTACCGCATCGGCGATAGGTTGCAGCAGACCGGCAGGACCAACACGGTTAGGGCCAAGGCGGACGTGCATCCAGCCTATCATCTTGCGTTCCCACAGGGTCAGGTAAGCAACCAGCCCCATGACAGGCAATACGATGCAGATGATCTTGATCAGGTTCCATACCAGCGGCCATACCGGCCCCAGGATGCCCTGGCCAAAATTCTCGATAGTCATCAGCAAACTCATTATGCACGCTCCACGGTAATGGAACCGAACATCGCACCCAGGGCCTTGGTTGCAGCGTGGCCGGCGGCAACGCGTACCACATTTTCAGGCAGGGACTTGTCCAGCGCAGCAGCGATGGATATCGAACCATTGCTTTGCGTCAGTTTGATCTGGTCGCCGTCGTTAATACCCAGCTTGGCAAATTGTGCAGCGCTCAGCCAAACTTTCGGCGCTTTCGCGTCTGCAGTTTTTTGCAGAGACTCTGCCCTGCGTACAATCGCATCGGTATGGTAGATAGGCACATCGGAGACGCGTTCCAGGCCGTTTGCTGCAGAAGCAGCCAGCACTGGTGCGACGTCAGCGATATTGTTCAGGCGTTTGGCCAGATCAGTTTTATCCAGACCCAGCACTTCGTCACGCACGGATTCTGCAGTGTCGAATTCAAAATTAGCCAGACCCAGCAAATTGCCCAGTACACGCAATACTTTCCATGCCGGACGTGCATCGCCCAACGGCCTTACAACACCGTGGAAGCTTTGAGCACGACCTTCGCAATTGACGAAAGTACCTGAAGTTTCAGTAAATGGAGATACCGGCAGCAAGACGTCGGCGTAGTCCATGCCATGCTTGAATGCAGACATCACTACGACCATTTCCGCTTTATCCAGCGCAGCTTTTGCCTGCTGTGGATTGGCGTAGTCGAATTCCGGCTCAGCGTGCAGCAGCACGTAGGCTTTCTTCGGCTGCGCGAACATCTGTTCAGCCGCTGCAGCAGATGCCGGCAAGGCATTTGCCAGGTAGCCGCCCACCGTGTTTGCAGCTTCAGTCAGGTAACCGAAACCGGCGCCTGCGTTTTGCGCAATCCATTGTGCCAGCGCGTGTATCTTGGCTGCGTCAGGATGCTGAGCCGCAGTATTGCCCAGGAATACGCCGCTAGTGCCAGCCAGCAGGCTGGCAGCAATCGCTTCTGCGCTTGCAGATGCTTGAACGGAGTCAAAACCGGCAGGCTTGGCGATTTCTTTCTTGGCAGCGACAGCAACAGCTACTTCAGCCAGGAAGCCCAGCCATGCGGAAGGTGCCAGAACTGCCTTATTGGCCAGCTTAATCAGCAGATCGTCGTCGGTCGCGTGCAAGGCGCTCAGCTTAGCACCCATCTTCACGGACTGGCGCAGACGCGCAGCCAGCAAAGGATGATCCTTGCGCAGGAAAGAACCGATAACGAACACGTTTTTCAGCTGGCTGAATTCAGTGATGGACATGCCCAGCCAAGGCTTGATTTTTCCACCCAGGGAAAAATCGGACTGGCGCAGACGGAAGTCCACATTGTCGGAACCCAGGCCGCGTACTACGCGTTGCAGCAAAGTCAGTTCTTCCAGCGTGGAGCTTGGCGTTGCCACCGCAGCGATGGATTCGGCGCCATGCTCATGCTTGATGTTTTTCAGGCCGTGCGCGATGTATTCCAGCGCAGTTTGCCAATCGGCCTCCTGCCATTGACCGCCCTGCTTGATCATAGGCTTGGTCAGACGCTCTTCGCTGTTCACGCCTTCATAGGCGAAACGGTCCTTATCGGAAATCCAGCATTCATTGACCGCTTCATTTTCCAGCGGTACTACACGCATTACCTTGTTGTTCTTGACTTGAACGATCAGGTTGGCACCCAGACCGTCATGCGCGCTGACAGACTTGCGGCGCGACAGTTCCCAGGTACGGGCGGAATAACGGAAAGGCTTGGATGTCAGTGCACCGACCGGGCAAACGTCGATCATATTGCCGGACAATTCGGAGTCGACGGTCTGGCCGACAAAAGAAGTGATCTCGGAATGTTCACCGCGACCCAGCATGCCCAGTTCCATTACGCCGGCAACTTCCTGGCCGAAACGAACGCAACGTGTGCAGTGGATGCAACGGCTCATTTCTTCCATCGACACCAGAGGACCTACGTCCTTATGGAAAACGACGCGTTTTTCTTCTTCGTAACGCGAGCTGCTGGCACCGTAGCCGACGGCCAGATCCTGCAATTGGCATTCGCCGCCCTGGTCACAGATAGGGCAATCCAGCGGATGGTTAATCAGCAGGAATTCCATCACCCCTTTTTGTGCCTTGACCGCCTTGTCACTATTGGACCTTACGATCATGCCGGCCGTTACTGGCGTGGCGCAAGCTGGCAAAGGCTTGGGAGCCTTTTCCACTTCCACCAGGCACATGCGGCAGTTCGCCGCAATCGACAATTTCTTGTGATAGCAAAAATGCGGAATGTAGGTGCCAAGTTTATTGGCAGCATCCATTACCATGCTGCCTTCTTGCACTTCGACTTTTTTGCCGTCTATTTCTATTTCAACCATGGTCTACTCTGACTGTGCGCTAACCTAAGCTGGCTTAAATGTAAGCGGGAACCAAGCAATGCTTATGCTCGATGTGATATTCAAACTCTTCGTGGAAATTCTTGACGAATGCACGAACCGGCATCGCCGCCGCATCGCCCAGCGCACAAATGGTGCGGCCCTGGATGTTGTCGGCGATCGAGTTCAGCATGTCCAGATCTTCTGGACGGCCCTGACCGTTTTCTATGCGGTGGACCATGCGGTACATCCAGCCTGTGCCTTCACGGCAAGGCGTACATTGGCCGCATGATTCTTCAAAATAGAAGTAGGACAGGCGCAGCAAGGATTTGACCATGCAACGGGTGTCGTCCATGACGATCACAGCACCGGAACCCAGCATCGAGCCCGCTTTCGCGATCGAGTCATAGTCCAGATCCGTATTCATCATCACGTCGCCGACGACCACTGGTGCAGACGAACCGCCAGGAATAACCGCCTTGATCTTCTTGCCGCCGCGCATGCCGCCCGCCAGTTCCAGCAGGGTTGCAAATGGAGTTCCCAAAGGAATCTCGTAGTTGCCCGGACGCTCTACGTCACCAGAGATAGAGAAAATCTTGGTGCCGCCGTTATTCGGCTTGCCCATTGCTGCGTAATTCTCGCCGCCCACCGCAAAGATGAAAGGCACTGCAGCAAAGGTTTCAGTATTGTTGATCGTGGTCGGCTTGCCGTACAGGCCAAAGCTTGCAGGGAAAGGCGGCTTGAAGCGCGGCTGCCCTTTCTTGCCTTCCAGCGATTCCAGCAAGGCTGTTTCTTCGCCGCAGATGTACGCGCCGTAGCCGTGGTGGGCATGCAACTGGAAGCTGAAGCCTGAACCGCAGATATTGTCGCCCAGCATGCCTGCAGCACGCGCCTCTTCCAGCGCCTCTTCAAAACGGTCGTACTCGGCAAAAATCTCGCCGTGAATATAGTTGTAGCCAACCGTGATGCCCATCGCATACGCGCCGATAGCCATGCCTTCGATCAGCGCATGCGGGTTGTAGCGGATGATGTCGCGATCCTTGAACGTGCCTGGCTCGCCTTCGTCGGAATTGCAGACCAGGTATTTCTGGCCTGGGAACTGACGTGGCATGAAGCTCCACTTCAGGCCGGTAGGAAAGCCCGCGCCGCCGCGGCCGCGCAAGGAAGCTGCCTTCAATTCCGCGATTACCTGTTCAGGTGTGATCTTGTCATCCAGTATGCGCTTCAGCTGTTGATAGCCGCCGCGCTTTACATAGTCTTCCAGATGCCAGTTCTTGCCGTCCAGGCCGGCCAGGATCAGGGGTTTGATATGGCGATCATGCAAACTCGTCATTATGCCCCCGCCGTCGTGGATTGCGTTTTGAGCTCGGTAACGAGCTCATCGATTTTTTCATTCGACATGAAGCTGCACATACGCTTGTTATTGACCAGCATTACAGGTGCATCGCCGCAAGCTCCCATGCACTCGCCTTCCACCAGTGTGAACAGGCCATCGGTGCTGGTGTCTTTGTAATCGATACCCAGTTTCTGCTTCAGGTGATGCGCCGCGCGCTCGCCGCCGGACAGGGCGCAAGGCAGGTTGGTGCAGACCGAAATCTTGAACTTGCCAACCGGCTTGGTGTTGTACATGTTGTAGAAAGTCGCCACTTCCTGCACCGCCACCGCCGGCATGCCGATATAGTCGGCCAAAGTCCGCATGACTTCCGGCGAGACCCAGCCGGTTTCGTCCTGCGCGATAGCCAGTGCAGCCATGACGGCCGACTGTCTTTGATCAGCCGGATACTTTGCCAGTTCCCGGTCAATCTTCTTGAATGCTTGCTCTGATAACACCATAGCTAATGCCTTTAAAATCGCCACCCAACGGGTAGTCAATCATCTATCAATTTCGCCAAACACAATATCCTGTGTACCGATAATGGTCACAGCATCTGCAATCATATGGCCCTTGGCCATTTCATCCAGTCCTTGCAGATGCGGGAACCCCGGCGCACGAATCTTCAAGCGGTAAGGCTTGTTTGCGCCGTCGGATATCAGGTAGATACCAAACTCGCCCTTCGGATGCTCAACAGCCGCATATGCCTCGCCTGCCGGCACATGGAAACCTTCGGTGAACAGTTTGAAGTGATGGATCAGTTCTTCCATGTTCGACTTCATGTTCACGCGGTGCGGCGGCGCAATCTTGTGGTTGTCGGTAATGACAGGACCCTGATTATTGCGCAGCCATTCTATACATTGTTTGATAATGCGGTTGGACTGGCGCATTTCTTCCACGCGCACCAGATAACGGTCATAGCTGTCGCCATTGACGCCAACAGGAATATCAAAGTCCAGCAAGTCATACACTTCGTAAGGCTGCTTCTTGCGCAGATCCCACTCAATGCCGGAACCGCGCAACATCGCGCCGGTAAAGCCCATTGCCTTTGCGCGCTCAGGAGAGACCACGCCGATGCCGACCAGACGCTGCTTCCAGATACGGTTATCGGTCAGCAAGGTTTCGTATTCATCGACATACTTGGGGAAACGATTGGTGAAGTCTTCAATGAAGTCCAACAGGGAACCCTGGCGGTTTTCATTCAGCGCGCGCATCGCTTTTTCGTTTTTCAGTTTGGATACTGTGAACTGCGGCATTTGCTCAGGCAGATCGCGGTATACGCCGCCTGGACGGTAGTAGGCAGCATGCATACGCGCGCCGGATACTGCTTCGTAGCAGTCCATCAAGTCTTCGCGCTCGCGGAATGCGTACAGGAATACCGCCATCGCACCCACGTCCAGCGCATGCGCGCCTATCCACAGCAGGTGATTCAGGATACGGGTAATTTCATCGAACATTACGCGGATGTACTGCGCGCGCATCGGCACTTCCAGGCCCAGCATCTTTTCGATGGCCATCACGTACGCATGCTCATTGGACATCATCGACACATAGTCGAGCCTGTCCATGTAAGGCACGGACTGGATGAAAGTCTTTTGCTCAGCCAGTTTTTCGGTTGCACGATGCAACAGGCCGATATGCGGATCGGCACGCTGGATCACTTCGCCATCCAGCTCAAGGACGAGACGCAATACGCCGTGCGCAGCAGGATGCTGCGGACCAAAGTTCAGGGTGTAATTCTTAATCTCAGCCATTATTTCATCCCGTAATTTTCTTCGCGTATGACACGCGGCGTGATCTCACGCGGCTCTACAGTCACAGGCTGGTAAATGACGCGCTTCTGCTCCGGGTCGTAACGCATTTCCACATAGCCGGAAACCGGGAAATCCTTGCGGAAAGGATGGCCGATGAAACCGTAGTCAGTCAGGATACGGCGCAAGTCATTGTGGCCATCAAACAGGATGCCGAAGAAATCGAAGGCTTCGCGCTCGTACCAGTTGGCCGTGCTCCAGATATCGATCAACGAAGGCAGCACAGGCATGTCGTCGTCAGCGGCAAATACACGCACACGCAGACGCCAGTTGTGTTTGATCGACAGCAGATGGGACACTGCAGCAAAGCGCGCGCCATCCCAGGCGCCGTCGCCATACGTGGAGTAATCCACGCCGCACAAGTCGATCAATTCTTCAAATTGAGTATCGGCGTGATCGCGCAGATCGCGCATTACGCCCAGATAGGCAGATGGGCTGACAACAATCGTCAATTCACCGAGTGCCGAGGTGGACTTCAGGAGTCTATCGCCCAAGACATTCTTTACTGCCGTCTCAAGGATTTCCAGTTTGGTAGTCATAATTTTAAAAGCCGCTCTAAGAGTCGCCGGATGTGCGCACACACCGTGCGCACGATTTACGCAAGCACCAAGTATCAGCGCGCTATCGTATTGGTACGCTTAATTTTGTTCTGCAACTGTATGATGCCGTACAACAAAGCCTCTGCAGTCGGTGGACAGCCGGGGACATAAATATCAACCGGCACGATGCGATCGCATCCACGCACCACAGAATAAGAATAGTGGTAATAGCCGCCACCGTTTGCGCAGGAACCCATGGAGATGACCCAGCGCGGCTCAGCCATCTGGTCATACACCTTGCGCAAGGCCGGAGCCATCTTGTTGCACAGCGTACCGGCGACGATCATCACGTCGGACTGACGCGGAGATGGACGGAACACTACACCAAAACGATCCAGATCGTAACGCGAAGCACCAGCGTGCATCATCTCAACCGCACAGCATGCCAGACCGAATGTCATAGGCCACATGGAGCCAGTGCGCGTCCAGTTGATCAGCTTGTCGGCTGTCGTCGTTACAAAACCTTCGTTTAATACGCCTTCAATTGCCATAATATATTCCTTCGATCATTCCCAATCCAGGGCGCCTTTTTTCCAGATATACCAGAAGCCCACCGCGAATTCAGCAATGAAACCGAGCATAATCAGAAAACCGTACCAACCCAGGTCGCGCATTGCAACGCCCCAAGGGAAGAAGAATGCAGTTTCCAGATCAAACAAGATGAACAGGATTGCCACCAGATAATAACGAACGTCAAACTTCATGCGCGCATCTTCGAAAGCCTCGAAGCCGCATTCATAAGGAGAGAGTTTTTGGTCATCAGGCCTGTAGGGCGCGAGAACGCGACCAAGCACCTGCGGAACGACACCAACGCCGATACCGACCAGAATAAATAAGAGAACAGGGAAATAATTTTCGAGGTTCACGTTAGGCTACCTGTAATTGAACGATACGTTGAGGACATTCCGTAAATCGACTGCTTGCTGCAGCCTTTAGAAATCCTTGAATGATTCGATGAATCAAAACGACCACTTCCTCGACAAAGCCAGCAGAAGATCGCTGACCAGTTTTTTTTGTTGGTGCCGACGACGAGACTCGAACTCGTACAGCTTTCGCCACTACCCCCTCAAGATAGCGTGTCTACCAATTTCACCACGTCGGCATAAGCCCTGTATTCTACTATGAGCGGCCTCATTGTTCAACGCACAATTGCACCAATTCAACGCTTTTATACAGAGCGAAACAAATTTATTTCGGAATCTGATTTGCCTGGCCAGCAGCACTTGCCGGGGCACTGGTTGCCGGGGCAACTGGTGCGCTCGCAGCAGGCGCGGAAGCACCGGCAGGCGCCGTTTTCACAGCAGGCAGATTATCCATCACACCGACAGAAGGAGCGCCGCGATTGGCACCAATATAGGCCAAGGCCAGAGTAGATGCGAAAAACACCGCCGCAGCAACACCTGTGGACTTGGACAGAAAATTTGATGAGCCGGTTGCACCAAACAAACTACCAGATGCGCCAGAACCGAATGAGGCCCCCATATCAGCACCCTTACCGTGCTGCAAGAGAACCAGACCAATAATCGTCAGCGCCGCCAGAACCTGAACAATCACTACCAAAGTGAACATAGTTTGCATTCAATACACCCAATTAAAATTAATCACTACCACACTACAAAACACTACCGAAATAGATTCTTTTCTGCGCCAGCCGCGAGATTCAGGCTGCGCGGGCAATCGCCAGGAAATCCGCAGATTTCAATGCCGCACCGCCGATCAGGCCGCCATCAATATCCGCCATCGCCAGCAACTCCTTCGCATTGTCCGGCTTCATGCTGCCGCCGTACAAAATCTGCACCCGCTCCGCTGCGATCACATCCTTGGCGGCCAGTTGCGCACGCAATACCGCATGCACATCCTGCGCCATTTGTGGCGTTGCCGTCTTGCCGGTGCCGATGGCCCATACGGGCTCGTAGGCAACCACAATCTTCAGCACATCTGCGGCTTCCAGCACATCCAAAACTGCCTGCAACTGAGCCGTGACCACATTATTGGTCTGACCCAGCTCTCGCTGCTGCAAAGTCTCGCCCACACAAATAACAGGACGCAAACCTGCGCGCAATACCTGCTGCGCCTTTTGCGCAACCAGCTCATTACTTTCAAGATGGTAGGCCCTGCGCTCGGAATGTCCGACTATCACATACTGGCAAGCACAATCGGCCAGCATCGATGCCGAAACCTCGCCAGTATAAGCTCCCACGTCGTGCGCGGAAACATCCTGCGCGCCCCACGCAACAGCACTGCCAGCCAGCACATCCGCGCATTGCAGCAAATACGGCGCCGGAGCACAGACCAACACGTCGCAATCCGCCGCCTGCCCCGCCAATCCAGCCTTGATTTCGGCCAGCAACGCGGCATTGGCAGCAAAGCTGCCATTCATCTTCCAATTACCGGCTATCAGAGTACGTCGCATAGCTACCTAAAATTCAATTAACCCTCTATTGTAGCCCGTGCATTATAAGGGGTCAAACGAACGGCCACGTAAAACGCCGCAAAACATGCAAAAACGATCAGATTCCGGCACCTGACGGCGCGGCAGCACAGTGTACACCTCTCCAGACACGTGAAATTGGAGGATAACTTCGAACTGCCACTGTAGCGGCTCTACGCCACCTGCAACACGATTTTGCCTATATGGCTACCACCTTCCATCATTGCATGCGCCTGATCCGCCTGCGCCAGCGGGAAAATCTGGTGAATAACAGGCTTGATCTTGCCACTGGCCAGCAAAGGCCACACCCTAGCCTGCAATTGCTGTGCAATTGCAGCCTTGAACGCAACCGGACGCGGGCGCAGCGTGGAGCCAGTCACCACCAGACGCCGGCGCAGCACCTGCGCGAGGTCCAGATCGGCGCGAGCACCGCCCAGCAAGGCAATCAAAACCAGCCTGCCGTCATCGGCAAGGCTGTCGATCTCACGCGGTACGTAGTCACCCGCCACCATGTCCAGGATCACATCCACACCCCGCCCATCGGTCAGCGATTTGACCACCTCCTTGAAATCCTCGGTTTTGTAGTTGATGCCGCGCTCGGCGCCAAGGCGCTCGGTCGCCCTGCACTTGTCGTCAGAGCCTGCCGTTGCAAAAACCCTGTGTCCCAGCGCCGTCGCAATCTGAATCGCCGTCACGCCTATGCCCGAGGTGCCACCCTGCACCATCAAAGTCTCGCCGGCAGACAATCTGGCTCGATCAAACACATTGCTCCAGACGGTGAAAAAGGTTTCAGGCAAAGAAGCTGCCTCCACCGGCGACAAACCCGCAGGAACAGGCAGGCATTGCGCTAGCGGCGCCGCGCAGTACTCGGCATATCCGCCGCCCTGCACCAGCGCGCACACCAGATCGCCCTTGCTGAATCCACTGCCAGCCAGATCACCATCGACAATTTCCCCAGCAACCTCCAGGCCAGGCAGATCCGACGCACCCGGCGGCACCGGATAATGCCCCAGGCGCTGCAGCACATCGGGACGGTTGATGCCGGCGGCCAGCACCCGAATCAGCACCTCGCCAGCCTTGATTTGCGGAACCTCGCGCTCACATATTTTCAATACTTCCGGTTTGCCGTACTGGGTAATTTCCACTGCTCGCATGGTGTTAAATCCTTTAGGAAAGACCCGATTTTAGCCGATAAAAAAAACGCCCGTTGAAACGGGCGCTTTGGGTGTTGCTTATTGACCGGCGCACATCAATTCAACATCGATGCCGGCCGGACTCAATATTTACTCTGGCTGTTGCGGAGCCGGGGCTTCTTGCTGCTGTTGCTGCTGTTGAGGCTCAGCTTCCAGCGCTGCTTTCATGGACAGTTTGAAACGGCCGCGGTCATCAGTTTCCAGAACCTTGACACGCACTTGCTGGCCTTCTTTCAGGTAGTCGGCAACTGCATTGACGCGCTCATTGGCGATCTGGCTGATATGCAACAAGCCGTCTTTGCCTGGCATGATTTGCACGATCGCGCCGAAATCCAGCAATTTCAATACAGTACCGTCGTAGGTCTTGCCGACTTCAACTTCTGCCGTCAATTCCTCGATACGGCGTTTGGCTTCTTGGCCAGCCGCCGCATCCACGGAAGCGATAGTCACAACGCCTTCGTCGCTGATATCGATTTGCGTGCCGGTTTCCTCAGTCAGCGCGCGAATTACTGCGCCGCCTTTGCCGATAACGTCACGGATTTTTTCCGGATTGATCTTGACAGTGATCAGGCGTGGAGCAAAGTCGGACAGTTCAGTCTTACCGTGCGGTACGGCTTCCTGCATTTTTGCCAGGATATGCACACGGCCTTCTTTCGCTTGCGCCAAAGCCACTTGCATGATTTCCTTGGTGATGCCCTGGATCTTGATATCCATTTGCAATGCAGTAATGCCTTCTGCAGTACCAGCTACCTTGAAGTCCATATCGCCGAGGTGATCTTCATCACCCAGGATGTCCGTCAGAACAGCAAACTTGTTGCCATCCTTGATCAGGCCCATCGCAATACCGGCAACGTGCGCCTTCATCGGTACGCCCGCATCCATCAACGCCAGGCAGCCGCCGCAGACGGAAGCCATCGACGAGGAACCATTGGATTCAGTGATTTCAGAAACCAGACGAACGGAGTAGCTGAAATCTTCCGGTGCAGGCAATGCAGCTTGCAAAGCACGCTTGGCCAGACGGCCGTGACCGATTTCACGACGCTTAGGCGTGCCTACGCGGCCTGTTTCGCCGGTAGCGAACGGAGGCATGTTGTAATGCAGCATGAAGCGGTCAGAGTACTCACCCATCAATGCATCAATTTTTTGCTCATCGCGTGCAGTACCCAGGGTCGCGATTACCAGCGCCTGTGTTTCACCGCGTGTGAACAGCGCTGTACCATGCGTACGTGGCAATACGCCGGTACGGATGGAAATAGGACGCACTGTGCGTGTATCGCGGCCATCGATACGTGGCTCGCCTTCCAGGATCTGGGAACGAACAATCTTCGCTTCCAGATCAAACAGGATATTGCCCACTTCGGAAGAATCAGGAGCGGATTCGCCTTTGGCAGCAGCCTGGGCAGCCAGTGCAGTACCAACTGATGCAGTCGCATCTTTCAGCAACTGGGTACGGGCTTGTTTTTCTTTAGTCTGGTAAGCAGCGCGCAACAAAGGCTCAGCTACTGCTGTGACAGCAGAGATCAGAGCTTCGTTTTTAGGCGCTGGCGCCCATTGCACTTCAGGCTTGCCGCCGTCACGCACCAGTTCATGGATTGCGTCGATCACAGCCTTCATCTGGTCGTGACCATAAACAACCGCGCCCAGCATGACTTCTTCAGACAATTGCTGCGCTTCGGACTCAACCATCAGCACCGCTTGCTCTGTACCAGCAACAACCAGATCCATCAACGAAGATTTCAACTGGGTAGTAGTCGGGTTCAGTACATATTGGCCGTCGATATAGCCAACGCGCGCTGCGCCGACTGGGCCGCTAAATGGAACACCGGAAACGCACAACGCGGCGGAAGCGCCGATCATTGCTGCGATATCAGGATCGATCTCTGGATTGACCGACAATACGTGCACGATGACCTGTACTTCGTTCATGTACCCTTCTGGGAACAATGGACGAATAGGACGGTCGATCAGGCGCGAAGTTAAAGTTTCTTTTTCCGAAGGACGGCCTTCACGCTTGAAGAAGCCACCAGGAATACGACCGGCAGCGTAAGTTTTTTCAAGGTAGTCAACTGTCAGGGGGAAGAAATCCTGGCCTGGCTTGGCATCCTTGCGAGCAACCACAGTTGCCAGCACCACGGTATCCTCGATGGAAACCATGACTGCACCAGAAGCTTGACGAGCGATCTCGCCAGTTTCCAGAGTGACTTGATGTTGACCGTACTGGAAGGTTTTAGTAATTTTATTAAACACAATGCGTCCTTTCTATTTTGCCGACAGATTTTCAGGCGCTGTCGTTCACCTCACCACGGACGATTCCAAGAGTAAGAGTCGTCTTACTGCAAACTACAAACTTCAAACTGCACAAACGACAAAAAGCCCGCGACAGAAAACTGGCGCAGGCTTTTTGCTATAAAACTTTTGCTGTAAAAAGCAATGAATTACTTACGCAGACCGAGTTTTTCGATCAGGGAGCGATAGCGATTCAGATCTTTGTTCTTCAGGTAGGACAACAGGCTCTTACGACGGTTAACCATCATGATCAAACCACGACGGGAGTGGTGATCTTTAGCGTGAGCTTTGAAGTGACCGTTCAGATCGTTGATGCGTGCAGTCAGCAGAGCAACTTGAACTTCTGGAGAACCTGTGTCATTTTGACCACGGGCATTATCCGCAACGATCGCGGCTTTAGCGTTTTTTTCGATAGACATAATATTCCTTAACATGCGATAAAAAGAGAAGAAAACTCCTGGCAAACGAGCCAGAACAACCCTTTTATTATCGTGATAACAAGCATTCACTTATCCTGCCGGGATGGCAAGACGCGTGAATATAGCATAAATGCGATGGTGAATCAAATATATGACAAACCATCGCTGCTTTACCCTGTGACCTCCCCTATATCTGCGGATTCAGTTTTTCCACTTTCGAATGCAGCTTGTTCAGCGCAGACAAATATGCTTTCGCTGAAGCAACAACGATGTCAGGATCCGCCCCCACTCCGTTTACTATACGCCCCGCCTTGGACAGGCGCATCGTCACCTCACCCTGGGACTGGGTGCCCGTTGTAATCGCATTCACCGAGAACAGCAGCAATTCGGAGCCGCTCTGGGTTTTTGACTCAATCGCATTGACGATGGCATCCACCGGGCCATTTCCATGGCCGTCGCAAGTCACTTCCTTGGAATCAATGGTGAAAACAATCTTTGCGGCAGGCCGTTCGCCGGTTTCGGAATGCTGCGCCAGCGACACGAAACGATAGCATTCATTATCGTGCGAATGCTCTTCATCAGAGACCAGGGACATGATGTCTTCGTCGAAAATCTCGGATTTGCGGTCGGCCAGTTCCTTGAAACGCGCAAACGCCGCATTGACTTCCCCTTCCGACTCCAGCTTGATGCCCAACTCATCCAGGCGCTGCTTGAATGCATTGCGGCCGGACAGCTTGCCAAGCACGATCTTGTTGGCACTCCAGCCCACATCTTCGGCCCGCATAATTTCATAGGTATCGCGCGCCTTCAGGATGCCATCCTGGTGGATGCCCGATGCATGGGCAAACGCATTGGCGCCGACCACCGCCTTGTTCGGCTGCACCGCAAAGCCGGTGATCTGCGATACCAGCTTGGAGGTCGCCACGATCTGCGTTGTATCTATATTGAAGTCCAGGTTGAAGTGATCCTTGCGGGTACGCACCGCCATCACGATCTCTTCCAGCGCCGTATTGCCGGCACGCTCGCCCAGGCCATTGATCGTGCATTCCACCTGGCGCGCGCCGCCTATCATGACGCCGGCCAGCGAATTGGCGACCGCCATGCCCAGGTCATTATGGCAATGCACGGACCAGACGGCCTTGTCAGAATTAGGAATGCGCTCGCGCAGGGTTTTCAGCATATTGCCGTACAGCTCAGGCACGCCATAGCCTACCGTGTCGGCGAAATTGATGGTGGTCGCACCCTCGGTGATAACGGCCTCGATCACCCGGCACAGAAAATCCATGTCGGAGCGGCTGCCGTCTTCCGGGCTGAACTCAACGTCATCGGTGAAATTGCGCGCAAAACGCACGGCCTGCTTGGCCTGCTCAAACACCTGGTCCGGCGTCATGCGCAGCTTCTTTTCCATATGCAAAGGAGAAGTCGCAATAAAGGTGTGGATACGCTTCCGCCGCGCTACCTGCAAGGCCTCTGCAGCTCGCGCGATATCGCGGTCATTGGCGCGCGACAGCGAGCAGATGATGGAATCCTTGACCGCACCGGAGATCGCAGTGATCGCCTCGAAATCACCTTGCGATGCTGCGGCAAAACCGGCCTCGATCACATCCACTTTCAGGCGCTCCAGCTGGCGCGCGATACGGATCTTTTCTTCCTTGGTCATGGAAGCGCCGGGCGACTGTTCGCCATCGCGCAAGGTCGTATCGAATATGATGAGTTTTTCTGCCATGATCTCTCTCCTGAGGCTGACGATGTAAGTAAATAAGCTATTAACTAAAAACAATAATTTTTGATGCCCTTTTCCCTACCCTTGCAAGACACACAGGGGTGGATGACGGCTCAAATTGTGGGGATAGGGGGATTTAGCGCGTTACCGCACTAGGAATGCTGCCAGTAGCGGCAATAGTAGCAATGGCAAGCCTTGTAAGCTCGCTTTAGTGTCTGTTGCGAAGGATGTAGACGCAAAATTCATGCAAAAGACTATAAGCGCGATTAGCCGAAAGTGCAAGAATTTATAGCAGTTTCTACTAGAACTCATTTCATAAATAGGAGTGAGATGCGTTTGCCTTAAAAGTGGCGCTGGCAAGGCGTGCGAGGCGTCAATAGCGAGCTATTGACAACGAGTGCAACGCAGTCCAGCGCCACTTTTAAGGCAAACCCTTCGGGAACGGTCCATTTGGGCGCATTGCAGCGTTGCGCCGCTAGCAAAGACGGCCAGTCTTTGCGTCGCGACACGCCTCGCACTGCATCCCAAATGGACTCGTTCGCACTCGCTCCTATCTATGAAATGAGTTCTAATAAAAAGGGGCAGGATTGGGTGACGCCTGAAAATCAAAAAGCCATGCAACAATGACGCTGCATGGCTTTCGTTTATTCATCGGTCCTACTTGTCCTCATGAGGCTCAACTGTTGTCTGCACAATACTGATCGGCCTGCCTTTCCGCCACCTCCACAACAGCACGATATAGCCGGACAAGCCATACAGCACAAACAGGCCGAACAACACCTTGGGCGGATCGCTGACCACGGCCACATAGGCCAGCACAATCAGGAAAGGCGCAATAAAAGGCACCGAGCGGCGCAGGTTCAAGTCCTTGAAGCTATAGAAAGGCACATTGGTCACCATCGTCAGCCCCGCATACAGGGTAATAAACCAGGCGCTCCAGCTCAGCTCCAGGCCAACGAAATGCAAGTCCTCCATCAACAGCACAAAGCCGGCGACGAGGGCCGCCGCTGCAGGGCTAGGCAAGCCCTGGAAGTAGCGCTTGTCAACAACCGCGATATTGGTATTGAAACGGGCCAGCCTTAGCGCAGCACCGGCACAATAGACAAAAGCCGCCAGCCAGCCCAGTTTGCCCATGCCCTTCAGCGACCACTCATACACGACCAGTGCAGGTGCAGCGCCAAAGGAAATCATGTCGGACAGGCTATCGTATTGCGCACCAAATTCACTTTGGGTATTGGTCATGCGCGCCACGCGGCCATCCAGGCTATCCAGCACCATCGCGACGAAAATGGCCAAGGCAGCCTGGTCGAAACGCTGATTCATCCCCATCACAATCGCGTAAAACCCGCAAAACAGCGCAGCGGTTGTAAACGCATTTGGCAGCAGATAGATGCCGCGCCGTCTTTTTACCGGCCGAGCCGCTTCGTGCGCAGCAGCTTCCGCGGCCAACTGGCCTTTACGGGCACGCTTGGGAAAAAGCTTGAAACTGCCTTTGGGTTTACGGCTTGGGGGAGATGTCATGCGTATTTTCAGCGTTTATATTATTGGAATCACAAATATACTTGATCGGGCCGATGGCTACCATCACTAATGAAGCGCAAGCGTCCCCAAATGCCGTCATTTACTTTATTTAGGGGATGCCTGGATAGGGCAGCGTCAGGGTAACGCCATCCATTTCCCTCCGCGCAATGCGTGAGGGGAATACCGTGCTGGAGTATACCCGCTATTTCCCGGCAGGAAAACTATGCAGGATCGCACACACCACTTTCAAAAACCGGCCATCCTGCAAAAGGATGGCCTTCAGCCCCAAGCTGGTTTACTTGATCCTGACTTTTCCCAGCACCTTGGCGCTGAGCGTGGTCGTGCCGGGCTCAAAGCTGAGTTCAGCCACGTCCGCGTCCATGCGGGAAGATTTCGCCATCATCATCGGCGCCGCCGCATAACGGCCAGGCATGCTGTCAGTCCCTTCAAAATTGACGGACTCAACCACGGCGTCTGCCGGCTTATGTCCCATGGCAGTCACGATGACAGCCACTTTCTCCATGAAGTTTTTATAGCTGGCCTGCAGACGCTCTGCTTCAAACTTCTTGGTCGCGGCATCAGACAGGCCAAAGGAGAGGCCGTTCAGCGCGAGTATTTTTTGCGCAGCAGCGGCAGTTGCGGGCAACTGCTTCAGGTTTTCCGTTTTTACTTCCAGATACTGCCCGACCCTCCAGCCAGTCTGCGTACGCTTGCGCTGCGGGCTCGATACCGACGCAGCGTCTTCAGCGTACACAGGATAGGTGTAGTAGCCGCGCGTGCTCAAGGCCGCTTGCGGATCTTCCTTCTTGATAATGTCGGTGCCGGCTTTCATCTTCTGGTTGACGCGGGACGCGGCCTTATCCTTGTCCTTATCCTGCTCTTCAATGAAAAAGGTGGCGACCGCCTGATCGTTGTCGGCTTTGATATCGGCGGAACCGGCAACGACGACTTCAGCGCCAGTAACTTGCTGAGCATAGGATGGCAAAGCAATGACACTTGCGGCGACCAGAGCGAGGATAGGTTTCATATTTTTTCTCCAATAATTGCGTTTAAGACACAAAGCTTGCCACGAAGTTCAAAAAATTGCCAAGTTGTTCACAATTGCTAACAATTGTACTAGCTAAGAATAAAAAAAAACCGCACTTGCGTGCGGCTTTTTTAATGACATCAAAAAATTAGTTTTCGACTGATCGACCAGATTGTTTTTGGCAATCCATGTGCACTTGAAGTCGAAAAAAAAGCTGCACCTGCGTGCAGCTTTTCGACTTCAAGCTGTGCGCGCTTGCAAGCGCGCACTGGATGATGCCCGGTAATATCAGCAGATTAGTTTTTCGACTGATCGACCAGCTTGTTTTTGGCAATCCAAGGCATCATAGCCCGCAACTTGCCGCCCACTTCTTCGATCTGATGTTCTGCAGTCAAGCGACGGCGTGAAATCAGGGTTGGTGCGCCAGCCTTGTTTTCCAGGATGAAGCTCTTCGCGTATTCGCCTGTTTGAATGTCTTTCAGGCATTGGCGCATTGCGTTCTTGGTGTCTTCGGTCACGATGCGTGGCCCTGTGACATATTCGCCGTATTCCGCATTATTGGAGATCGAGTAGTTCATGTTGGCGATACCGCCTTCATAGATCAGGTCAACGATCAGTTTCAGTTCATGCAGGCATTCGAAGTAAGCCATTTCAGGCGCGTAACCGGCTTCAACCAGAGTTTCAAAACCGGCCTTGATCAGTTCCACGGTACCGCCGCACAGCACTGCCTGTTCGCCGAACAAATCAGTTTCTGTTTCTTCGCGGAAGTTGGTTTCGATGATGCCGGCACGGCCGCCGCCATTCGCCATTGCATAAGACAGAGCGATATCGCGTGCGGAACCGGATTTATCCTGGTACACAGCGATCAGGTGGGGAACACCGCCGCCCTGGCTGTAAGTACCGCGCACGGTATGGCCTGGAGCTTTAGGAGCGATCATGATCACGTCCAGATCGGCGCGAGGAACAACTTGTCCGTAGTGAACGTTGAAGCCGTGTGCAAATGCCAGTACCGCGCCTTGTTTTGCATGCGGAGCGACATTCTCGTTGTAAACCTGGGCGATATTTTCATCCGGCAGCAAAATCATGATGACGTCTGCAGCTTTCACTGCTTCGTTGACTTCGGCCACGTTCAGGCCGGCATTTTTTGCCTTGTTCCATGAAGCGCCGTCTTTACGCAGTGCGACAGTTACTTTGCAGCCGGAATCATTCAGGTTTTGTGCGTGCGCATGTCCTTGCGAACCGTAGCCGATGATGGTTACGTTTTTATCTTTGATCAGGGACAGGTCACAATCTTTATCGTAGAAAACTTTCATTTTTAATCCTAGTAATTTAATAGTATGCAGTTGAATTTTGTTTAAGCGGGCTGGTATCTAAGCGCCCGCATAGACTCTGAGAGAGATTATTATTGGATCTTGAGTCAGACCTTGAGTATGCGCTCGCCGCGACCAATGCCTGAACCGCCGGTACGGACCGTTTCCAGGATCGCCGTTCGATCGATGGAATCGATAAAGGCGTCCAGCTTGCCCTTATTGCCGGTCAGTTCTATCGTGTAGGTTTTTTCGGTCACGTCGATGATGCGGCCACGGAAAATATCCGCAGTACGCTTCATCTCTTCACGTTCCTTGCCGACCGCCCTCACCTTGATCAGCATCAGTTCGCGCTCTATATGCGCACCTTCGGTCAGGTCCACCACTTTCACTACCTCAATCAGGCGGTTCAAATGCTTGGTGATCTGCTCGATGATGTCATCCGATCCGGAAGTGACTATCGTCATCCGGGACAGCGTCGCATCTTCGGTAGGCGCCACAGTCAGCGTCTCAATGTTGTAGCCACGGGCCGAAAACAAACCGACAACGCGGGACAGGGCACCTGCTTCATTTTCCAGCAAAACAGAAATGATATGTCTCATGTTACAGATCCTCCGAACCCAACAGCATTTCAGTCAGGCCCTTGCCTGCCTTGACCATAGGCCAGACATTCTCGGTTTGATCCGTAATGAAATTCATGAATACCAGTCTGTCTTTCATTGCAAATGCATCTCTCATCGCACCATCCACGTCACCCGGCTTTTCTATCTTCATGCCGACGTGGCCGTAGGCCTCCACCAGCTTGTTAAAGTCCGGCAGCGAATCCATATAGGATTCTGAATAGCGGGAGCCGTAATCAATCTGCTGCCACTGCCTGACCATGCCGAGGAAGCGGTTATTCAGCAGAACGATCTTGGGCGTCAAGTGATATTGCTTGCACGTCGCCAGTTCCTGGATACACATCTGGATGGAGGCTTCACCAGTCACGCAGGCAACCGTGGCATCGGGATTGGCCATCTGCACGCCCATCGCATACGGCAAGCCGACACCCATCGTGCCCAGACCGCCGGAATTGATCCAGCGGCGCGGTTTGTCGAAGTTATAGTATTGCGCAGCCCACATCTGATGCTGGCCGACGTCGGACGTGATAAAGGCATCGCCCTTGGTCACTTCCCACAACTTCTGCACTACCGCCTGCGGCTTGATGACTTCACTGGAAGTTGGATACTTCAGGCAATCGCGGCCGCGCCACTCGCCTATCTGTTTCCACCAGCTCGCCAGCGCCTTGGGATCGGGACGGATTTCTATCGTATTCAATTGCGACAGGAATTCCTGCAGCACGTCCTTGACGTTGCCGACGATAGGAATATCCACCTTGACGCGCTTGGAAATCGATGAAGGATCGATATCGATATGGATGATCTTGCGCGGAACCGACGCGAAATTCTTCGGATTGCCGATCACGCGGTCATCGAAACGCGCACCGATGGCGATCAACACGTCGCAATGCTGCATCGCCATGTTGGCTTCATAGGTACCGTGCATGCCCGGCATGCCGACGAATTTCTCATCGGAGGCACGGTAGGCGCCGAGACCCATCAGCGTATTGGTTACCGGGAAACCCAGCTTGTCGACCAGCTTGTTCAGTTCCGGTGCAGCGTTTGCCAGGATCACACCGCCGCCGGTGTAGATCATTGGGCGTTCCGCCTGCAGCAGCAACTGCACAGCCTTGCGGATCTGGCCGGAATGGCCCTTATCGACAGGCTTATAGGAACGCATCTCTATCTCTTTAGGATAGGAGTAGGTCGTCTTGTGCATGGAGATATCCTTAGGGATATCCACCAGCACCGGACCCGGCCTGCCTGTAGAAGCGATATAGAAAGCTTTCTTGATCGTTGTCGCCAGCTCTCTTACATCCTTGACCAGGAAGTTGTGCTTGACGCAGGGGCGCGTAATACCGACGGTATCGCACTCCTGGAATGCATCCTGGCCGATTGCGTGGCTAGGCACCTGCCCGGAGATGATGACCATAGGGATGGAATCCATATAGGCCGTCGCCAGACCTGTAACCGCATTGGTCACGCCTGGGCCGGAAGTAACCAGCGCTACGCCAACTTTTTGGGAGGAACGGGAGTAAGCATCTGCAGCGTGAATCGCCGCCTGCTCATGGCGAACAAGAATATGTTGAAACTTGTCCTGATTGAAAATTGCATCGTAAATATACAGTACTGCACCGCCTGGGTATCCGAAAACGTGCTCAACGCCCTCTTCGGCCAAACATCGTACCAATATTTCTGCGCCTGTTATTTCTGAATTCATGGTTGTTGTCCTTTCAAGGTCCATAGGAGATTGATAGGATGTTCTTTCCTGGCGAAATTGCTTCGCGCGGCTGCTAGCTGCCATTCCTTTTTGTGCTGTCACGCCACCCTTCATACATCCGTTGGACATAGTTCCAGGCACCGCTTAAGGCACTCGTTCAGTCAGTGTTTAAGCCTTGCAACTACAAATTTCTCACGCTTGTGGCATGGGTTAGAACAAACAGCTTCAAGTAAAGCGCACCTGTTTGACCGGCATTGTGGGCCGATGTGACAGGCATTTTTTGCCCCGAGATCTCAGGGCGGACTAGTACGGTACTGCGTTGCACCAATCTGGTCAAGACAATTTCTTGGTTGAATCGCAAATTTCTTGCAAAAAACGCCCGACAAATCAAGATATGTAACAAAATTGTAGGGACAGTAAGCAGCATTTTTGCTAGCATTAGCGCGATTAAAAAGCCCTGTCTTCAAGGCAAAGTAAAATTCCCACCTACTTTTCCAGGATTTTTCGCGGAATTTAGCTATTGATGAATGAATTTTCGGCAAAAGATAAAGAATAAGCGACGTATTGATGAGGCCCGCCGAAATGACACGCATCTTTGAACCAATGATTACGAACGCCACTCATGGCCACAGATAAAGAATTATCCAATTTCCTGGAGGGCGTAGAACGCCGCGCCTTCAAGCACGCAGCATATACTGTACGCAATGATGAATCCGCACTGGATATTGTTCAGGAAGCAATGATCAAGCTCGCCGAAAAATACGGTGACAAGCCTGCCGGCGAATTGCCGATGCTATTCCAGCGCATATTACAGAACACGATACTAGATTTTTTCCGCCGGGAAAAAGTACGCAATACCTGGGTCAGCCTGTTTTCCAATATGACACCGGCCAATCAGGACGATGATAATTTTGATTTATTGGAAAGTTATTCGGCGGAAGAAGGGACCGAGGCTTCGGAGTCAAGTGCTGATAAAATAGAAAGAGAGCAAGTCCTCACCATTATTGACGAAGAAATACAAAAACTGCCCGCACGTCAACGGGAAGCCTTCCTCATGCGTTACTGGGAGGACATGGATGTGGCTGAAACGGCCGCGGCGATGGGCTGCTCTGAAGGGAGCGTAAAAACACATTGCTCACGCGCAACACACGCTCTTGCAGCATCGCTGAAGGCTAAAGGGATACGCTTATGAACTACTCAAAAGAAACCAGGGATATTGATTTCGCCTATAAAGTGCGTCATGCACTCAACGAATCTGCAGAAAAACTGCCGTCCCAGACTCTGGACCGCCTGGCCAATGCCAGGAAAATAGCGATGTCCCGCAAGAAGGCGGACACGCCTAGTGCTGCTTTGGCCATTAAAGGCGTGTTGGCTGGCAATGCCGGCTTCTCGTTCCAGGGCCCCGGCTCGTGGATGGGCAAGCTGGGTGTCGCCCTGCCTTTGCTGGTGCTGATCGTCGGCCTGTTCGGCATTTATCACTATGAAGAGCAGCGCCGCGTCAGGGACCTGGCCGATATCGACGCCGCAGTCCTGGTGGATGAATTGCCACCGGATGCCTACTTGGACACGGGCTTCACTGCCTATCTGAATAATGCGGGGGAATAGGCGTGCGTTTTTCCGTTCCAACGGTAACTAATTTGGCTCACTTAGCCGGCAAAAACAGAATTACGACTAGCATACTCGCCGCATTTTTATGCGTACCGCTGGCTTATGCCGGCGGTAATGCCGTGCATGCTGCATCTGCATCCAAGCCTGCAGCAACGGTAACACCGCCTGTTGCCGGCGTAGGACCGACCTGGTCCAGCCTGCTGCCTACCCAAAAGACAGTACTCGCATCATTGGCGCCTGATTGGCCAATGATGGGCGAACTCCAGAAAAGAAAATGGATGGAAATCGCCAATAAATACCCATCGATGAAGCCGGATGAGCAAGCCCGTATCCAGGAGCGCATGCGCGCCTGGGTGAAGCTGACCCCGGAGCAGCGCATGGCTGCGCGGGAGAACTTTACCCGTGTGATGAACCTGAAGCCGGAACAAAGATCTGCACAGTGGCAGCAATACCAGCAACTGAGCGAAGAACAAAAGAAACAATTGGCAGAGCAGGAAGCCGCCAAGAAGAAAACGGTCACCAACCTGCCGCCTGAAGCACAGAGAAAAACCGTACCCCTGGCGCCGATCAAAGCCGTAGCGCCAAAACGTATCGTCAATCCGGTACCGGCATCGCAGCCTGCGGCGGCGATCGTGCAATTGCCCGCCCCTCCTGCCTCGGCTTCCATGCCTGCAGCTACCACCAATGTCGCACCGGCATCCCAAGCAGTCGCAAAGTAAAACGTGTCAACCATATTAACGACTCCGCGGATGAAACGCCGCCTGGTGTGCATGCTGTATGAAGCGGTACTGGTTTTCGGCCTGCTGGTGGTGGCCGGATGCGCGTTCTACGGCGTGGCAGCAATCTTCGGCATCAAGTTTATCGCCTACGCGCAAACCAACAGCTCCACGGCCTTTCACATAGCACTGCAGGCTTGGCTATTTACCGTGCTGGGCCTGTATTTCGTTTATTGCTGGCGCAAGAGCGGCCAGACGTTGGCGCAAAAGACCTGGCGCATACGCGTCACCGATCTGGATGGCGAGCGCGTACCACTGGCAAAAGCAGTCGTGCGCTACCTGTTGGCATGGATGTGGTTCCTACCAGCAACTATCCTCGCATGGCGATTTGAATTGCGCAGTCTGAGCCAGGTCAGCGGCATGGTGGCTGCCGGCATCGCCGCCTGGGCCATGACGGCACTTTTGGACAAGAATGGCCAATTCTTGCACGACAAGCTGGCAAAAACCCGGCTGACGCATGTAGAACTGGATCCGAACGTCGATCACAAATACATCAGGTAAGCGACCACATCAAAATTAGCCAGTTTTGATACGTTTTAAAGGCAAATAGGCAAAAATAAGCATATTTCAAATGCTTATCGCCAATACACCAGCATTTGCGCCGCGCCATGATTTTTGTGGATTGCGTGTTCAATGTTATTCTATTGAAAAATCATAGAGAAATAACATGCAACACAAAGCTCCTCGCCGCACCAGAGAACGCATTCTGGAACTATCACTCAGGTTATTCAATGAATTCGGCGAACCGAATATCACGACGACCGTGATCGCCGAAGAGATGAACATCTCCCCTGGTAATCTGTATTACCACTTTCGCAATAAAGACGATATCGTCAATTCCATCTTTACCCAGTTCGAAGAAGAGATCAATAAGAAGCTGGCCTTCCCGCATGGACGCAAGGCCAATATCCAGGATATCTGGACTTATCTGCATCTGACCTTTGAACTGGTGTGGCGCTACCGTTTCTTTTACCGCGACCAGAATGATTTGCTGTCCAGAAACCGTAAGCTGGAACTGAACTTCAAGCAAATCCTGACGCATAAGATCAAGGTGGCGACCGAGCTCTGTACAGGTCTGCGCGCCGATGGCGAGTTTGAAGCAACCGACATGGATATCGATGCGCTGGCCACCAATATGGTCATAGTCGCCACTTATTGGCTCTCTTACGAATACGTCAGGAATCCGCGCAAGTACACGGAACAGCAAGCCATGTCGGAATCGCTGACCCGCGGCTGCTATCAGGTCATTGTACTGATCAGCCCCTATCTGCGCGGCGAGACCAAGGAAGTATTTGAAAAGCTGTCGCAGGAATACCTGCGCAAAATGAACGCCAAAGAAACAATCCCTTCCCCATGAAATCCATCTGCGTGTATTGCGGCTCCTCTGCAGGAGCCTCCGCTGTCTATACCGAAGCGGCACAATCGCTGGCAAAGCAATTCGTCGATAACGATATCGCGCTGGTCTACGGCGGCGGCAACGTCGGTCTGATGGGCGTGATTGCAGACGAGGTGCTACGCCTGGGCGGCAAGGCCACCGGCGTAATACCGAAGGCACTGATGGACAAGGAAGTAGGCCACACCGGCCTCACCCAACTGCACATCGTTGCCAACATGCACGAGCGCAAGGCGATGATGGCTGATTTATCCGATGGTTTTATCGCCATGCCGGGTGGCGTGGGTACGCTTGAAGAGTTGTTCGAGGTATTCACCTGGGCGCAATTGGGTTTCCACACCAAGCCCATCGGTGTGCTGAATGTGGACGGCTTCTACAATAGCCTGATTGCCTTCCTGGAACATACCGTGGCCTCCCGCTTTCTGAAGGCCGAGCATCTCGCAATGCTGTTTAACGAAGCCGATCCGCAAAAGCTGGTACAACGCTTCAGGCAATATCAGCCTGTGCTGGTAGATAAATGGCTAAAGAAGCAAGATCTGTAGATAGACTTACCGGCAAATCAACTCTGCGCCGGCCTGTGCATCCACTGAAATTGCCGCATCTGCTGTCCGAATAACAGGGTAAAATGTTGCCTTTGATGCTTTTAACCGTTTTTATAGCGATATCATGAAATTATCCAAGCAATTCCAGCTTTACGAATCCGAGGCAACCCAGTTTATCAAGGGTTTGAAACAAGCCAATCCGGCACTGGAACAAAGCCAGCGTGACGGCCGCGCCTTGCTATGGGATAAAGCGCCTATCGACCTCGATACGCAACAGCGCACCAAAGAATCCCGCATCAATCAACAAGCTTACGTGTACCAAAACAAAGGCTAATACGTGAGCGTTGCACCAAGCTTGCCGGCAACTGAGCTGCCTCTGGTCGGCTCTACCGATAGCACGCCCGATGTGGTCGATGGCCTCGCTTTCGCCAAACTGTATGGCGAACCGCTGTTCAAGCTACCGAATGATCTGTACATCCCCCCCGATGCACTGGAGATTTTCCTGGAGGCCTTTGAAGGCCCCCTGGATCTCTTGCTGTACCTGATCCGCAAACAGAATTTCAACATCCTCGATATCCCGATGGCGCAGGTCACCCTGCAATACCTGGAATACGTGGAGCAAATCCGCAAGCACAATCTGGAACTGGCCGCAGAATACCTGTTGATGGCGGCGATGCTGATCGAGATCAAATCGCGCATGCTGCTGCCGGTGAACAAAACCGAAACCGGTGACGAAGCGGAAGATCCGCGCGCGGAACTGGTACGGCGCCTGCTCGAATACGAGCAGATGAAGCTGGCTGCCTATGACCTCAATGCAGTTCCACAGTTGGGCCGCGATTTCCTGCATGCGCAGGTCTTCATAGAAACCAACACCGTCCTGCATTGGCCGCATGTCGATGTCGTCGATTTGCAGGCTGCCTGGGCCGACGTTTTGAAACGCGCCACCCTGGTGGCACATCACAAGATCAGCCGCGAAGAACTGTCGGTGCGCGAGC
Organism: Parundibacterium terreum; assembly: GCF_014636315.1. Classification (GTDB taxonomy): domain Bacteria; phylum Pseudomonadota; class Gammaproteobacteria; order Burkholderiales; family Burkholderiaceae_D; genus Undibacterium; species Undibacterium terreum. The sequence goes on from NZ_BMED01000002.1 coordinate 132,445, forward strand.
ATATGACGGGCATCCTGCGGCGCCTGCAATCGGCCAAGTTTGTCGAATTCTCCGACCTGTTTGATCCCTCCAAAGGCGCGCCGGTGCTGGTCGTCAATTTCGTCGCCTTGCTGGAGCTGGCGAAAGAAACGCTGATAGAAATTACCCAGGCCGAAGCCTTTGCGCCGATTTACGTCAGGCTGTCTTATTCGCCAGCCTAGGCTGAGGCAGAAACCACCTGTTTTGAAGTACTGCAGCCCGCGGCGCTTCAAAAAAGAAATGTCACACTTTTGAAAACAGACACATGAAAATCATTTCCTCCATCGAAGAATTGCGCGACCAGTTGCGCGGCCAGTTGCGTACTGCCTTTGTACCAACCATGGGCAATCTGCATGAAGGCCACCTGTCGCTGATGCGCCTGGCGAAGAAACACGGCGATCCGGTGGTTGCCTCCATCTTTGTCAACCGCCTGCAATTCGGACCGAACGAAGACTTTGACAAATATCCGCGCACTTTCCAGGCCGACGTAGAAAAGCTGGAAAAAGAAGGCGTGTATGTGCTGTTCGCACCGACAGAAAAAGACTTGTACCCTGAGCCGCAAGAATACCGCGTGCGCCCGCCGGATGACCTGGGCAATATCCTGGAAGGCGAATTCCGTCCCGGCTTTTTCACTGGCGTGACCACTGTCGTGCTGAAGCTGTTTTCATGCGTGCAGCCTAAAGTGGCGGTCTTCGGCAAGAAGGATTACCAGCAGTTGATGATAGTGCGCAATATGTCCAAGCAATTCGCATTGCCGACTGAAATCATCGCCGCCGAAACCTGGCGCGCGGACGACGGCCTCGCTTTGTCGTCCCGCAACGGCTATCTGAGCGACGCTGAGCGCGCAGAGGCGCCAGCCTTGTACCAGACCTTGAACGAAGTCGCGCAAGAACTGCGCGCCGGCCACCTGGACGTATTCGAGCTGGAGAAAAAAGCGATGGCCAAACTGGCGGCCCGCCAATGGAATCCAGACTACATCGCCGTGCGCAAGCAAGCCGACTTGCAACCGCCGTCGGCAGGCGACCTGGCACAAAAAGCGCCACTGGTAGTGGTTGCTGCAGCCAAACTGGGCAAAACCCGTCTGATCGACAACCTCGAAGTCTGATGCAAAAGATGCGTCGTGGCGTGAGCATTAACATGAGCATGAGTTGTAGAGCCGGCAGCATGCTAGTCGGCATAATCTTCGCTGCTTGCTGCGCCAGTTCTTTCGCTGCAGTAGTTGCAACAAGCGTCAGCGTCATCGACGATGCGCAACGCACCGTTGCGCTGGAAAAGCCTGCGGCGCGCATCATCAGCCTGGCGCCGCATACTACAGAGCTGCTGTTCGCCGCTGGCGCGGGCTCCAGGGTAATCGGCGTCAGCGAATACAGCGACTATCCTGAACAGGCAAAGAAAATTGCTTCCGTCGGCAATGTATTCGCGCTGGATTTCGAGCGCGTACTGGCCTTGCAGCCGGACCTGGTCGTGGTGTGGGGTACAGGCAACGGCAGCGCCATTGCCGACAAGCTGCGCGGCCTGCACCTGAACGTCTATCAAAGCGATCCGCACGACTATGAAGGAATCGCCACGTCGATGGAACGCCTGGCGGTGCTGACCGGCACAGCCGCGACCGGAAAATCGGCAGCGAGTGCATTCCGTGAACGGCTGCAGAATTTAAAGAAAACCTATGCGCAAGCACCGGGAACAAAGCCGGTGAGCGTGTTCTACCAGATCTGGCGCAGCCCCTTGATGACGCTGAACGACACCCATATGGTATCGGCAGCGATCCGGCTATGCGGCGGTGAAAACATCTTTGGCAAGCTGCGTGAAATCAGCCCCACCGTAAATACCGAAGCGGTGCTGAAAGCCAATCCTGAAGTCATCATGACCACCGATGGCGAAAAACAGGAAGCGCTGGAAAACTGGACCCGCTTCAGCAAGCTGGCAGCAGTTGAAAAATCCAATCTATATATCGTCAAAGGCGACTGGGTCAACCGCTCCGGGCCGCGCATCCTGGATGGCACGGAAGCAGTCTGCAAATATCTCGACAGAGCGCGCAAAAAACGCAGTCACTAGAACTCATTTCATAAATAGGAGCGAGTGCGAACGAGTCCATTTGAGATGCAGTGCGAGGCGTGTCGCGACGCAAAGACTGGCCGTCTTTGCTAGCGGCACAACGCTGCAATGCGCCCAAATGGGCCGTTCCCGGAGGGTTTGCCTTAAAAGCGGCGCTGGCTGCGTTGCGCTCGTTACCTCGGCGGCCCCGTCAATAGCCCCGCTATTGACGCCTCGCACGTCTTGCCAGCGCCGCTTTTAAGGAAAACGCATCTCACTCCTATTTATGAAATGAGTTCTAGCGCAAGCCTAGTGCCACTCGCGAGGATCTACGCGGTAATACTCCCTTAACTCGGCAAACAGGGCGGGATGAAATTCCGCCATCTGCCAGGATTTCTCAAAAAAAGTCTCGGTCGCCACTGCAAAGAATTCTGCCGGATTGGTCGCGCCGTAATAATCCATTGCGCTCTCCATGTGATAGGCCGCTGCCTCCTGCAGCTTGCGAAACTCATGCATCATCACCGCAGACCAGCGCTGGTATTTTTCCTTGCTCATCAATTGCGGAGCACCGTTGGGTGCACCGGTCTCGCTATCGAGCTGGTGCGCAAATTCGTGCAACACCACGTTGTGTCCATCGATAAAATCCGTATTCCTTTGCTGCACATGATCCCAGGCCAGGATCACCCTGCCATCGCTCCAGGATTCGCCAGAAAGGGTCTGGTTCGCATGGGTGACAATGCCGCCGGCACCCAGTTCCGTACGCGGCGCAATGAACGCGGAAGGGTAGACCAGCACCAGCTTCAGGTCTGGAAATACGCTGGCAGGACGATTCAGCAACAGCATGCAAGCCTTGCCGGCTATCGTCACCCTGACTTCATCATTGATCCTGAAGCCATCACAGCCTATGAATTTTTTCTCATGCAGGAATTGCTTGATCAGGCGCTTCAACTGTAACTGCAGATGCGTTGGCATCCTGGCATAGGCCGGAATATTCCGTCTGAGAATACGGGAGTAATTGCCGGGAAAAGGCTGCCGGACAGCGCGACGCAGCCTGTATTTGGGAATCCAGAATACCAGGCCCATCGTCAGCAGCGAAAATAACAATAGATACAGCAGCGGCATCATCTGCTCCCACGATGAAGATACTCGCAAACGCCGCGCCCTTGGCAAGGACCGCCTATCGATACATCTACGCTATCAGTGGTACCTGCACTATCGGCACTATTCATCATTTGCATGGACTGCCCCTTGTAAGAAAGCTAGCTGATAGATGGGACAAGTACAAGGAAAAGCAATGGCTGCCTGCCCTTTATTTTTGATCCCTCGCGGCAGCAGCCTAGTTGCCCTGTGAGAATGCCGATTTGCTGCGATAATGCCAAATGAACAAGGGCATGCCGCTAGAACTCATTTGCTCATTTTATAAAAATAGTCATGAAATGAGTTCTGGCAAAGATTTGACCTGCCTGCCTCCTCCCTCCAATTCTGATTGTCCGTCATGCGTAAAGGCATAATATTCGCCGCCACCTCTTACATACTCTGGGGTTTGTTTCCACTCTATTTCAGGTCATTGCACGAATTTGCGCCTATAGAAATACTGCTGCACCGCATGCTGTGGTCGCTGCTCTTCCTGTCCCTGGTATTGCTGGCACGCAGGCAATGGTCATGGTTGCGCGATGTGGCCCGCCAGCCGAGGCTGGTTGCCGGTTTTGCTGCCAGCGCGCTGCTACTGTCGGGCAACTGGTTTATCTATATCTGGTCCATCAACAACGGCCACGTCATTGATTCGAGCCTGGGTTATTTCATGACGCCGCTGGTGAATGTGGTACTGGGCTTCCTGCTGTTGCATGAGCGCCTGCGGCCAGGCCAGTGGGTGTCGGTCGCAATGGCCGCCTGCGGCGTCTTATGGCTTGCAGTACAGGCGGGACATGTGCCCTGGATAGGTCTATCGCTGGCGATGACCTTCGGCGGCTACGGCCTGCTGCGCAAGACCGCAAAGCTGGGTGCATTGGAAGGGCTTTCGCTGGAGACCTTGCTGCTATTCCCGCTTGCTGCAGCCTATCTGGCAATATTGAGCAGCCAGGGGCAAAGCCATTTTGGCGGCGCTTCCACGCCGTCCCAGCTACTACTGCTGGCAGCCGGCCCTATCACGGCCATCCCCTTGCTGTTATTTGCGGCCGGCGCCAGGTTGATACCGATGTCCACCCTGGGTTTGCTGCAATACATTTCACCCTCACTGCAATTACTGCTGGGCGTATTACTGTTCAAAGAACCGTTCAATGGAGACAGGCTGATAGGCTTTGTCGCGATCTGGGCAGCGCTCGCCGTGTATTCGGTCGAGGGCCTGCGGCAAAGCTACAGGCTGTCAAAACAAAGCAATTAGGCAACAAAACAAGCTAAAACCCGCCTATATAGCCATTTGGCCATGATGGATATCAGCATGCCCCTCGCGAAAGCCGGGGGTTTCGTGGTAAAGTGGCATCCTCGCTAGGGGTCCTGGAAGCATTGTTTCCGGGTGAGAAATACCCTCCGAACCTGATCTGGATAATGCCAGCGCAGGGAAGCGCAAAGCTCCTCCCCTATCTTTGTTTGCTCTCCAGCGTCGCTTCCAGTACAAAGCAACCGGAATTTACAGAGCAAACATGTCCAACTTATCATCTTCACGCGTCCGCTACTCCATCGGCCGCACCATCATCGCCCTGTCCGTCGCGCAGGCATTTGCCATTCCCGCTTTTGCGCAAAGCGCGTTGCCGGAAGTCGTGATCAGCGCCGTCAAGCAAGACAATAATAAGGCGGACCGCGCCAGCGTCGGCGGCTTCTCCAGCGCGCCTATCGTGGAAACGCCCGCTTCCATCACCGTGTTCACGCAAAACCTGATGCAGGATCTGCAAGTACGCCAGACCACCGATGCGCTGAAGTACGATGCCAGCGTCAATGATTCCTACAATGCGATCGGTTACGCGGAACAATTTTCCATACGCGGTTTTGCGCTGGACAATTCCAGCAGCTACCGCAAGGATGGACTGGCTATACCAGGCGATGCATCCATCCCGTTGGAAAACAAGGAACGCATAGAAATACTGAAGGGCATCGCCGGCTTCCAGGCTGGCTTTGCCACGCCTGGCGGCGTCATCAACTATGTAACCAAGCGTCCGACGGAAACGCCGCTACGCTCTGTCACCGTGGGCGCCAGTGAGCGCGGCACGCTGTATGGCGCGGTCGATCTGGGTGGGCAATTTGATGACAGCCGTTTCGGCTACCGCATCAATGCCGCCGATGAGAGATTGCGCTCCTATGTAAAAGGCGCGGACGGCCAGCGCCAGTTTGGCTCCCTCGCCTTCGACTGGAAAATCTCGCCGCAGGCACTGCTGCAATTGGATATGGATTACCAGCACAAGTCGCAATTGACCGTGCCCGGCTTCCAACTGTTCAACGGCACGGACTTACCAAGAAATGTCAGCGCCGACACCATGCTGAACAGCCAGCCCTGGGCCCGCCCGGTGGATACCCGCGACAGCAATATCGGCCTTCGTTTTGAATACAAGCTGAACCAGAACTGGAAAGCATCGCTGGCGGCGAACAAGCATGAGTTCAAGCGCGACGATTTCACAGCCTTCCCTTACGGCTGCGGCGAGATCGCAGGCTATTGCGCCAACGGCGACTATGATGTGTACGATTACCAAAGCACCAACGAATCCAAATCGCCGCTGGCTACGCAAGCGCTGTTGCAGGGTAAATTCCTGACAGCAGGCCTGCAGCATGAACTGACATTGGGGTTTTCCAGTTTTGAGCGCAAGGACAGGTTTGGCGACTATGTGTACGACTACGTGGGCACCAGCAATATTTTCCACCCTGTGGTCGTGCCCTCCTCCAGCAATGTGACGCAAAACGTTTCGCTGCGCCGGCATGAAAAGGAATGGTCGGTTTTCGCCCAGGACGTCCTGAGCCTGACGGACAATCTGAAATTGCACCTGGGTGCGCGCCATGTGCACATCAAGCGCGACCAGTATATCGACGCCGATACGCCTGAAGCAAAGTACGACCGCAGCTACCTGTTGCCGAACGTGGCGCTGGTATTCAGCCCGCAAAAGAACTGGTCGGTGTACGGTTCATACACTGAAGGACTGGAGCACGGCGGCATCGCACCTTTCGGCTCAGAAAATGTGAACCAGTTGCTGAATCCGAACAAATCCAAACAATATGAACTGGGCGTCAAGGCCGACGTTGGCCGGGACCTGACTGTGACGGCTGCCGTGTTCCAGATCAAGAAGTCGCTGGAAATCAGCAAGCTATTGTCGGCTGACGATGAGTTCCCGACTTATCTGCAGGCAGGCCAGGAAAAACATACCGGTCTGGAGCTGGCCGCACAAGGCAGGATCACCAGCGATCTGTCGCTGGGCGCCAGCCTGACCGCATTGCGCGCACGCCAATACGACACCGGTGATGTCACGCTCGAAGGCAAGCGCGTCACCAACGTGCCGTCATTGAAAGCCAGTGTATATGCGGACTATGCCGTACAACAGGTGAGCGGCCTGAACGTGAATGCGACAGTACTGTATTCCGGCGACAAGGCATTCAGCCCGGACAATCGTGTGACGGTCCCCGGCTACTTAGTGGTCAACCTGGGCGCGCGCTATGCAACCCAGATCGCCGGTACTGCGACGACGCTGCGCTTCAATGTAGACAATGTGTTTGATAAGTTCTACTGGCGCGATGTGACGCAATCGCTGGGCGGCTATCTGTTCCCGGGGGCATCGCGCCTGTATAAAGTATCGGCGCAGTTCGACTTCTAAGGTTTTTGCTTTTAAGCGCTATATCCATCCCGCTGCGTCCAGCGCAGCGTGTACGAGGGACATGCGATGCTGCATGTCCCCGCTTACCAGCAGGTAGGGGATGGCCCTGGCCTGCAATTCCTTCAGTAATTCATCATGCACCATCTGGCGCATCGCTTCCGACTCCCTCTGCAAGCCGTCCGGTGTCCACGGCAAATCTGGCGCAGTCACTATCGTAAAATCGTAAACACGCGCTCGCGTCAATTGCTGCAAGGGTGCATCCGCCTGTACAAAATAGAAGTGGCTGTAGATCGCCGTCATTAACGGCGTGGTATCGCAAAACAGAAAACGGTTGGCACGCGACAAGGCTTGCTCTTCGCGGGCGACCTGGGTGCTGGCGATATGGAACTGGTCGCCCTCTACCGGAACGCGCTGATGGGTCTCGACGAATTCACGCAGATACTCGGGCACCCACTCCGTCTGGTAGTGGGCAGCCAGTTGCTCGGCCAGAGAAGATTTTCCAGAGGATTCCGCACCCAGTATCGCAATGCGTTTGATGTCTGCAGCTTGCATGAACGCCTAACTGCCGGCAACGGCTGCGGGTACTGCCGCCGAATTATTCCACGCGCGCAAACCCATGGCTGCCATGATCACAAACAGCGCATACAGGATCGCCGTCAGCATCAGATGCTTGTACATGTATAAGCTGACATACAGGATGTCCACCAATATCCATACATGCCAGTTTTCCAGCTTCTTGCGGGACAGCAGCAATTGCCCCAGCAAGCTACCGGCCGTCAGGAAACCATCCATATAAGGTACGTCGGTATCGGTATACGACTTCAGGAAAATGGACAGGATGCCAAAGCCTGCCAGCCACATCAGCGCTGACTTAGCCCAGCCAGCTCCGGACAGCCGTGATATCTGCAACTCGCCATGGGCAGTTCCTCCACGCAGCCATTGATACCATCCCCATACCGACACCGCGATAAACACCAGCTGCAAACCGGCGTCGCCATACAGCCGGGATTGCGCAAACACCAGTGCATACAGGCCGGAAGCAAGGATAGAGAAGAGCCAGGCCCAATGGGTCTGCCGTATGTTCAGGGCGACGGTAATGACGGACAGTACGAATGAAACCAGCTCCAGCGGAGTGGTAGTAAAGCCGAATAGGGGAACGATGTCATTCATGTAATGCTGGCCGCTTCATAAAGAGTACGGCAAGCATTATCACTGATTAGGCTGGCGCTGTCATGTCAGGCCAGCTTTATGAAGTTACCAAGTTACGAAGGCCTGCCCTCGCGGGCAGGTGTCAATACAATCAGAATTTTTGTTCCAGCAGCACCCTCACGACGGTATTGGTCGGCGTGAAGGTGGTTTGGCGCTGCGATCCCGTTGCATCGGCATAAATCGTCGCAGCGACATTATCCTGATGCAGCATATTGGCCAGGGAAATGCGCAACTGGGTCTTGGCATCGAACTTCCACAGGCCGAACATATCCAGCACGCGCTTGGGTGCAGAGTAAGAGCTCTGCGTGCCGGACAGGCGCACCGGGCCGCCATCCTGGAAGCTCAGGTTGCCGCCCAGGGTCAGCGGCATGCCGCCTACCTTGTAGTCCATGCCCAGATTGGCGCTGACAGGTGTTTGGGAATCCAGCCTGTTGTTCGGTCCCGGTACGGTGGACAAGGTGGACCAGTTGAAAGACAGATTGGCCCGGAAATCGATCGCCGGCGCCGTCTTATACAAAGAACGCAATGGCATCTTGGCTTCCAGTTCTATGCCTCGCGTAGTCGCCTGGCCGTCATTCACCGGCATCGTGACCCAGGATCCGTTGGTAAAAGACAATTGCTGGCGTGTGATGTCGTCGATGCGGCGATAAAACACGCTGGCGCTCAGCAGGCCGCCATCAGGCAGATAGTGTTCGTATGCAGCATCCAGGCCCCAGGCCAACTCGGGGCGCAGGTTAGGATTGCCCTGGCTGTCCGGGCTGACGGCACTATTATTATTGGACAGGTAGCGGCGCGGAATCAGGTTGCCGGTGGATGGCGCCTTGTAAGTGCGGGTTAGGCCGAAGCGCACCTGGTCGTTCTTGGAGTCAGGCAATTTCCACAAGGTCTGCAATAAAGGGCTCCACACAGCGGAGCGGTTGCTCACTGCGGAAAACAGCTTGCCCTCGCTGCTGGTATCCAGCGTCTCCCAGCGCAAACCCATATACACCGACCAGCGTTGCGTGACACTCCACTCATCCTGCGCAAATACGGCCAAGCGTTTGACCGTGGCGCTGAAGCTCTCGTTCAGGTTGATAGGAGTAATGCCGGTGAAGGTGGCGTCGTTTTGCAGACGGTCTTCGCCGCGCTGGCTATAGGCGCCGTCCCAGCCGACCACCAGTGCGTGATCGGTGATGATAGGCGTGGAATATTTGCCGCTCGCGGTAAAACCCTTGTCGGTGGCATCGGTAGTCAGCTTGCGGTCCAGCTCAAACACGCCGGTATCGCTATATCCCTGATAGGCCACGTCGGAGTCGCGCTTGTTATAGTTGGCACCAAACTTCACATCCAGCTTCGCACCTTCGCTCAGCTTATGGATCCAGTTCACATCGGTGCGAAACATATTGGACCGGGATTTGAAATGCTGGGAATTGCTCGCGTAGAGAGGAGCGTCGCCTATCGAGGTTGTAATATTTTCCCTGGTATTGCCTTCAGACTCATTATGAGTCACAAAGCTTTGCGAAGTCAGGTTATCGCCGTTGGGTAAAACCCAGTTCAGCCGTGGCGAGATATTCACAACTTCAAAACGTCCGTGATTTTCATCGGTGTAATGGCGCGCCAGGTCTTGCTTACCCGTGGCATCGGTACCAATTTCCTCTATCGTGGAAGGACGCTCCCAACGGCCCCGGTACGTAGCGCCAGCCAGCGAATAGGATAATTTGTCTATCCGGTCTGACAACTGCAGGTTGACACCTTCAGACCACACACCATGCTCATAGGACGCACCCGGCTTGATCTCCCGCTGCGCAGTCTGCACCGCCTTCTTCAACACGATATTGATTGCACCGGCGATGGCCTGCGTACTGTATTCAGCCGTAGCGGCACGCATGATCTCTATGCGCTCTATCAGCTCCGGCGCGATGGAATCCAGGGAGAAGCCGGGAGGGCTGGGTTCACCGTTCAGCAATATCTGCGTATAACCTGAACCCAGCCCACGCATGCGAATCTCCCCGCCCCGCCCCTGCACGCCGCCTATCGTAATACCGGGCAAGCGCTTCAGCACATCGGCCACAGTGCTGTCACCGAACTTGACGATCTCTTCGTGCGTGACCACGACCTTGGTCGCGGTATCCAGGCGCCGCTCGTCATATTCCCTGTTACCAGATATTTCCACAGTCCTGACCGCTTCGGCTTTTTCCTGCTTCGCTACCGGTGCCGCCGTTTTTCCACTTGCTGCCTTACCCGCTTTTACGTCCGTAGTTTCCGCTTGCTCCGTTTTTTCCGACTCTGCGTTGCCCGCGGGTTGTTGTGCGTAAGCAGCGCCGCCAAAGGCAGCCAATATCGCAAAAGGGACGGGGGTAAGGCGGAAATTAAAAGTAGATAACATAAAGGCTATATATGGCTGCAGAGGCTGTTGAAATAAAAAACAGGGAATTAAACAAAGGCGACATCAAAATAGACAAAGCTTTTGACTATAGCAAGAATGACAAAGTTCCACTAGGGGAAACAATTTTCCTTTTTTGCTAGCAAGGCTGATTTACACTAGCGTATCTATGGACGATTTTGCGCAATTTGCTGTCAAATCGCTTCAAAAACCAATGATAGTCTGATAAGGCAACAAGATGATGACAAAGAAAACCGGCTTCACCTTGCTGGAAATGATGGTTGTCGTGGCTGTGATTGCAATCCTGGCTGCGATGGCGCTGCCATCCTATCAATACAAGATTGTGCGCGAGCAGATAGAAAACGGCATGACGCTGGCCGACATTGCAAAAAAACCTGTTGCTGCCGCCTGGGCCGACAAGCAGCCCTTGCCGGTAGATAATGCCGCGGCTGGTTTGCCTGCCGCCGACAAAATCGTCAACAACTATGTCAGCGCCCTCAGCGTACAGGATGGCGTAATCAATATCACCTTCGGCAACCGCGCGCAGAGCGTTATTCGCGGCAAGATTTTGTCGATACGTCCGGGCGTGGTGGAAGGTGCAGCTATCGTCCCCGTCACCTGGGTATGCGGCAATGCAGACGCGCCGACCAACATGACAGCCAAGGGGAATAACCAGACCAGTGTACCTGGCGCTTATTTGCCGCTGCCTTGCCGCAAAATCAACCCATGACGGACAACACCAGCGCAGGGACCAAGATGAAAGACTTGAAGATAACGATAGTAGGCGCCGGTGCAGTAGGCGGCCTGATCGCAGCCAGGCTGGAGCATGCCGGCATCAGGACATCGGTGCTGGCGCGCGGTGCGCATCTGGCCGCCATCCAGTCCAACGGCCTGAAGCTGCTGGAGCAAGAGCAGGAATTGACCAGCCATCCCAGGGCGGCGGCGTCCGCCGATGAACTCGGCGCGCAGGACATTGTCTTTCTATGTCTGAAGGCCCCGGCCCTGTTTGAATCGGTACAGTCATTGCAAGGCCTGATTTCCGCCGATACCGTGATCGTGCCGGCGATGAATGGCGTGCCTTGGTGGTTCATGGCGGGTATCCAGGGCCCATACGCCGACACCTGGCTAAAAACCACAGATCCGCAGCATAACCTGTCGGACTACCTGCCGCCTGCTCAAGTCCTGGGCTGTGTGGTCCATCTGGGATCGACGATACAGGGGCCGGGCGTGATACGGCGCGGCATGGGCAATCAACTGATCATCGGCGAGCCGGATGGCAGCCGCTCCAGCCGCCTTGAACTGGTTGCAGGCCTGCTAGCGCAAGCCGGGTTCGAAGTAAAAGCCAGCGAGAACATCCGCCAGGATATCTGGACCAAGCTATGGGGCAATATGAACATGAATCCCATCAGCGCCCTTACCTCGTCAACGCTGGATGCAATACTGGATGACCCGCTGACCCATCAACTGGTGCTGGACATGATGGAAGAAGCAAAACGCATAGGCGAAAAAATAGGCATACAGTTGCCGATGGATGCGCGCGAACGCACGGTCATCACCAGAAAACTCGGCGCCTTCAAGACCTCGATGCTGCAAGACCTGGAAGCCGGGCGCCAGATGGAAATCGATCCCATACTTGCAGTGGCGCACGAACTGGCGCAAGTAGTCGGCGTGGACACGCCCTTCATCAATGCGGTATTGGGCCTGGTGAGGCAGCGCGCCCGCAATGCCGGTCTGTATACCTACTAAGAGTAAGGGAGTAAAAAAAACGGCGATCAAATGATCGCCGTCAGTTTTGTTGATGCAGAATCCGGCTCCTATTTCTTTGCCGCTTTCTCTATATAGCAGTTCTCGCGCAGGAAGCGCATTGCCCCGGTGTAATTGCTATCCCAGTCATCCATCAGGTAGTTATTCGCTTCTTCCACAAATTCTTCCCAGTCGGCCAATAGGCTTTCCTGTTTTTCATGCGGTGCTGCGGTCTTGATGAAATCCGTCGCGGCATCCGGATTGAAGCCTTCATCGCGCAGCTTCTTCACCAGTTTCTTCGCACCGGCTTCGGTCAGGCTGGTTTTGGGTGGCAAGTCTGCCGACAGGCAAAGGAACAGGGTCAGCAGCGAATCGATATCGCTTTTCCCCTTCGTCACCTTGGTCCACTCCTTGGACACCAGCGCATCATATTCCGAGGTATCTTCTACTTCATAATCCCCCAGGAAATACCTGTCTTTCAGTTCATACACCAGCCTGTCCAGCGACATTTCCATATCCTGGATACGCGGCAGGTCACGCTCCCCGACTTCCTTCTGGATACGCTCTGCGATAGCGCGGTATTTTTCCGGTATCTCCGCCGCTTTTGCCTTCGCCGTCTTTCCGGCCTTTGGCACCTTCGATACCTTCGCACCTTTGGCCCGCATGCTGTCCAGCAGCGCCGCAAACTCCACCTGGTTCAATACGCTGGTATCGGTCTTGCCTGCCAGCCGCAGCAACATCACTGTCCTGATCACGGATTCTGCATCGGCATCCTGTTCCTGCAGATCGGCCTTTTCCATACCCAGTTGCGCACCAAACCAGAAGCCTGCTTCTATCTCCAGCAAATTGGCCTTGCGCTGCGCCAGGGCTTTTTGATAGTCGATCTGGCTTTCCTTGCGGGACCAGAACTCCAGGAAATCTTCAACCCGGCCTTTTTCTTCACGGCCCAGCAATGCATACTCCGGCATCGCAAACAAGGCCTTGATCAGGCCGGAGCCACCGCGCGACAGCGACAGAAAACTATTGTCGCGTATCAGCTTGGCGGCAAGCTGAAGATCGCCGTTCGACGTCTCCGACAAATACAAGCTCACCAGATTGACAATGCGCTTGCGTGCCGTTTCTATCTCGGGCCGCAGATACTTGCTGCCAAAGGCCTCCGCAATCTGCACCATGCCCTTGGGCGCATCGGTTTCTATCGCTGCGATCTTGGCCTGGTCTATCACGCCTTGCTGAACGCCAAGCCGCAATGCCCTTTCAAAGAAAGGGCGATCTTCAAACAGGGAAACATTGAAAGTAGTATCGGACATTGATTGCCTTGGCATTCAGCCCTTATTCAAACAGGGGCATGGAAAGAGAAAGCGCCTCCCGCAGCCGGAGCCAGCGGTGGCGCATTGGAAAGAAGCAAAGCAGCTTCCGAAGACCGGCGCTTACAGCGCAGACTCTTCTTCGTCGCCCTTGTCTTCCTTCTCGTTCTTCGGTGCATCTTCGTCGTCCTCGTCCTTGGCCAGCATTTCGGCTTCGGCGTCTTCCAAGGCCTGGGCACTATTCTGGTAACGGGTGCGCAATTTCAGCAATACTTCCCTGAACAGTTCCGGCAACTGGAAGCGCAGGATGTAGGTCACTTCCATCCAGTCATGGTCGATCACATTGGCCATGTCCTGCGGCGACAGCGACGCATCGGTATCGCCGCTCAGGTTCATCAGATCATCGTCGATAGCCTGGGTCTTGACTTCATCGCCGTATTCAAACAGATCAAAAGTGCCATAGCGGTAGAAGTGTTCCACGCGCTTGGTGCGCTCGGACAGGTAATCGACCAGCGCATCGTAGCCGCCATCCAGTTCACCGATCTCGTACAGGAACTCGGCCGGATCTGCGCCTTCGCGGAAGATGACGGAATTGATCATGCCGCGCAATTGCTCATGGCTAAGATCGCCATAACGCTTCTCAAGCACAACCGCTTTGGCGAACTGCTCAGGCGTCACCAGCAGGTTGACCAGGGATTCCTTCGATGTGTCGTATTCACGGATGATCGCCAGCAAGTCCTTGGCAGGAAACTCATCCAGCGCCGCCACCAGTGCGTGATCACCCTCCGTTTCCGCCATCGTCGCCAATGCCGATTCCGCACCGACTATATCGCCTATCTTGACCAGGCTTTGCGCCTCTATCAGCGCCGGAAAATTTGTCTTCATTGTCGTCCTAAATAATTCTGTTTGATTCTGCTTAGTTCTATTTAATCTTTACGGTCGAAACCTTGTTCCACCAGCCAGTCAGCCCCGGCCTCTTCCAGGTCTTGCTGGTCTTCATCGTACTCGTCGCCGCTGCCGTTGCGGGTATCGACGTGGTAGCGGCCCTCATTGGCTTCGCTGTCGTCTTCATCTTCCTCTTCATGCTCTTCGACATTGGAGGGGCTGTTGGCGCGCGATTTGCCGCTTTTGTTCAGATATTCCAGGCAGGCAGCAGTCACCATGAACTGATCACCATCGACATTATCCAACACAATCGCACTCAATTTCTCGGCCCATGCTTCCAGCACGACGCTGGACTTCAGTTCTTTCCATGAAGGAAATCTATTTGGCTCTTTCGACGCCAGCACTTCGAGTACCAAAGGATTCAAGAATTTCATGCCGCCGTGAAAAGCTACCGCAATCATTTCGGGATTGCTCTTCAGCATGGGCAGCAGCAGCGGCACTTCGCCACGCTTGGTCATCAGGCGCTTGCGCAATATATCGTTGCCTTCGGAATCGCTACGCAAGTCCTCCAGTTCCGCATCATACGCCGATGCCAGGGCTTCAAAAAATTGTGACAACTTCACTGCACTACTCCTGATAAATAATTCTTCCAAATTTCTGTTGCGGTCTGCAGGGGATCTTCCAGCAGGTTGCGCCGCCGATTTTCATCGTAGGCGGCGCGGGCAGCCTCGTCCGACAGGACATCATAGGCTTCCCTGATCTCGCGGAATTTTTCTGGTGCGATTTCCGATGTATTCCTGTCCGGGTGAAATTCGGCAGCCTTCTGCCTGAATGCTTTTTTTACCTCTGACAGCGGTGCTGTGCTCGATATTCCCAAAACAAAGTAATAGTCTTTCATGCACCCTCTTTAAATTTCAATAATGGCAATATCCTGCCCCATGCATTATAAAAGCCCCGCATCTTAACATCGCTGGCACTAAAACGATAAGGCCGGAACGCATTTCCTTGGCATCAAGAAGATGATTCTACAAAAAGAAGGGAAGATAGAGGAAGTTGCAAGAGCATGGCATGATTTCAACGAAAACCGGCTATCGTCAAAACAGTGTTGCTGAAAAAGCAAATCCGGGCCATTTACAATACAAGTAAATGGCCCGGTTTGATGTGGAATTTTAGGGGCTTAAGCCTGTTTTCTGCGGGCTATGTAAGCAATTGCGGCAATCAGCAAGACTACCGGCAGCACAACCGGGGCCAAGGCCAGCAACACGATCAGCAGGATGAAGGCGAACAGCCCCATCAGGAACAGCGATACTCCGGCCAATACCGCGCCGACTATCACCAGCGCGAAGACCGCAGCAACCAGGCCTATCACCATCCCGCCAAATGCAAAACCGGCGCCGGCGATGCCATCAACAGAGTCCCCATCTACCGTCACGGCCCAGTTGGCGTCGTGGCCGCCGAACGACAGCAAGGCGCCGACTGCCAAAGCGGCAATAACAAGCAGCACTGCAAAGCTCAACAAGTAGTTACGTGTCCTGGTGTTCATGGTGGATATCCTTTTATTGTATGGCCCATATTTTTGTCGTAATCAGCTAGCCATGTTTGTCTGATCCGATGTAAGCATCTTACGAAAACCTGCTTTCCTCCTCAATTGAACTGCGACAGAACGACGGAACACATGGATAAAGTGATAAAAACACGGATAGCCGTAGCAATTCGGGGATAAAACGCCGGGAAATCGCGTTTTTCAGCCAATAAAAGCCGGAGGTTACAAAAATTTCCGCAAAAACACTTCCATCAAGGAACTGTTTTACACTTCTCATGTCCATCTGTTTCCGACTGGAGCTTTAGTTAGGAAAATTAGTCAGGAAAATTATTATTAGACTTGCCGCGTAGATCACCATCACGAGGCAGGCGATTACCCCCTCCGAGAGAACCCAATGACGCCAAGATTACTATCTGCCAGTGTAGCGCTGGCATGGGCAGCCTTTGCAGGCATCAGCCTCAGCCATGACTACGCACATGCAGCCACATCGCCCGCCTCCACGACCGCTGCACCTCTGGCCCGCCTGAAGCCCAGCGAACTGACACTGGAACGCCTGTACCGCTCCAAGAGCTACGCAGGACAAGCTGCACGCGATCTGCATTTCAGCGAAGACGGGCGTTATCTGGCTTATCTATGGAACCCTTTCGGGGAAAACGGCAGCGACTTGTATGTCTATGACACGCAAACCGGGCTCAGCACGCGCATCACCTCCCCCGCCATCATGAAGGCCTACGATTCACCGGAAGATCTGGAGCGTTACAATAAAAAGGGCCTGCAAAAGGAACGTGAAGAAGCAGAACGCCAGGCCAAGGCTGAAGCGCAAGCCGCTTACCTGCGTGGCGAAAAAGTGGACCTGTACCAATGGGAAACCGCCGCACTGGAAGTGCTGAAGCGCGAACAGGCTGAGAAAAAGGCCAAGGACGCCGCCAAGAAGCTGGAGCTGGACGCTGAAGCAGCCAAGGAAAAGGTTGCTGCAGCCGCCGCCAGGAAAGACGGCAAGAGCGAGGCAGAAATCGCAGAAGCCGACCGCAAGGCCGACGACGCAGAAAAGAAAGCCGCCAAGCTCAGCGACAAGCCCAAGGAATTGTGGGAATTGCGCGATGACCTGAAGAAGAAACTGGAAAAAGAAAAGCTGAAGCCCAGCGACCTGTATCCAGGCGTAGAAGACCTGGTATGGGCGAAGAGCCGTAATGAACTCATCTTCCAGTATCGCGGTGACCTGTTCCGCCTGAGCCTGGCCGATGGCAAGATCGAGCCTCTGACGCAGACCGGCCGGCTGAAACGCATCGTCTCTTACAACGCGGACGACAGCGGCTATCTGTATATGGACGATAAGCGCATCTACAGCGCCCGCTTCGATCGCGGCACTGTCGTGCAACTGAACCGCGAATTGTGGAACCCGGACGACGAAGAAAAGAAATACAAGATCACCGACACGGTGCTCAGCGAAAACAAGCAGTGGATGGCGATTTCTGCAGAGGCGCCTGAGCCCAAGCCTGAAGGTGATGCCAAGCCTGCCCCGGCCGAACGCCAGGTAGAAATCATGAACTACAACAGCCGCTTTGCCACCGCCAAGAAAGTCTCGCGCGAAGTCTCTGACGACAAGCGCAAGGTACTGGCATCGGCGCTGTATATACGCCGCGTAGCAGACGTTTCCGCGAAACAGCCGGAGCCGGTATTTACCAATGCCGGCGGCGACGTCTGGTTTGAAATGAGCAAAGTGACCTGGGCCAAGGATGGCAGCCGCTATACCTTCTCCACCTGGGAACGCGAAAAGGAACTGCTGCGCATTTATGTCGGCAAAGCTGAAGAAGGCGTGAAGCCCGCCATGGTTTTCGAGCGCAGGGGCAAGGTTGGCCATGAGGTGGTCAACGTATTGTCGCCGCGCTTCACACCGGATGGCAGCAAGCTGATCGCCATCCTGGATGAAGACGGCTTCCGCCAGCCTTACGTGATCGATACCGGCAATGGCAGCGCGCATGCCATCGTCAAGGGTAGTTTCGAAACGCACCATATCGTCGGCTTTACGCCGGATAGCAAAACGATGTTCGTCGCTGCCAACCGCGACGATTTTGCGGCGATGAATCTGTACAGCGTGGACCTGTCCAACGGCAATATGAAGGCCCTGGGCCAGGCGGGAGACTACCACCGCACGACCACCGTGTCGGAAGACGGCCAACGCATTGCGACGATGGCAGGCCAGTGGTCGCACCGTCCGGAATTGCAGTACCTGGACCTTGCCAAAGCCAACCACCGCACATTGACGCAAAGCCATGACCCGGCTTGGGCCCAGGTTGACCTGATGCGTCCTGAACGCTTCCACTATACGAACCGCCACGGCGACACTATCCAGGCCTATGCCTTCAAGCCGGCCAACTGGAGCGCCAGCGACCACCGCCCTGCCGTGGTGTATACCTATGGCGGCCCCTTGAACGACAGGCATACCGTGGAGACCGACAGCTTCCAGCAAACCGCCTACCTGTTCGGCATGTATATGGCGGCAAAGCACGGCTACGTGATGGTGGCGGTTGATCCGCGCGGCCACTCCGATTACGGCCGCCGCTTCAGCGATGCCAACTGGGAACAGCCTGGCAAACCACAAACCGAGGATCTGGAAGACCTGGCCAAGTACATGGGCAACAAACTGGGTGTGGACGGCAAGCGCATAGGCCTGACAGGCTGGAGCTTCGGCGGCTTCCAGACCCAGTACACGATGTACACCAGCCCTGATACCTTCGCCGCCGGCATCGCGGGTGCGGGGCCGACAGAATGGGAAAACTACAATAGCTGGTATAGCGGCCGCACGATAGGCAAGACTGAACGCAATAAACCGACCCTGCGCCGCTTCTCCCTGTTGCCGCTGACCGCAGGCCTGAAAAAACCGCTGATGCTGGTACACGGCATGCAGGATCCTAACGTGCTGTATCAGGATACGGTGAATGTGTATCGCGCGTTGCTGGAAAACGGCAAGGAAAACCTGGTTGACCTGTTCCTCGACCCGGATGGAGAACATGGGCTGGGCGGCGTGGTCAAACCCAAGGCGCTGCACAAGAAGTATGAAAGCTTCTTCCTGGAACACCTGGGGGAAGGCCGCTAGAAAGACCGCTAGCACAGCAGGCAGGTCTCCTCCTGTGTAACTGCAAGCACCAGCCAGAGTCTTGGAACAAAGGGTGCTGTTGATCATCTGATTATGATCAACGGCACCCTTTTTCATTGCAACTATGTTTTTTTTGCATCGGTGCGCGCGCAGATGCTGTACCGGTACAATTTGAGAAAACTGTATCGCGACATAGAGACTGTCTACCACTATGATGAACTGAAATCGAAGCTTGCTTCCTTCTGTAGCGCCAGCGGCTTCATTCTTACCCGGAGAAAACAGCCATGCACATCGCCATTCTCACCTTTGAAGGCTTTAACGAACTCGATTCCCTGATTGCCTATGGGATGCTAAGCCGCATTTCGCTGCTGGGCGACACCAACTGGAAAGTCAGTATCGCCAGCCCGTCCGCACGCGTTACCTCGATGAATGGCCTGAGCATAGACGCGCATATCGGACTGGAAGAAGCCAGCCAGGCTGATGCCGTGCTGATAGGCAGTGGGAGAAGAACCCGCGAGGTCGCCAATGATGCTTCCATCATGAGCCGCATACAACTGGACCCGGCGCGCCAACTGGTCGCCGCGCAGTGCTCCGGCACCTTCTTGATGGCAAAGCTGGGCGTGCTGGGCAAGACGCCAGCCTGCACCGACACTACCAGCAAACCCTGGGTGCAAGAAGCCGGGGTCAACATCTTGAACCAGGCTTTCTTCGCCAGCGGCAATATAGCAACTGCAGGCGGTTGCCTGTCTGCACAATACCTTTCTGCCTGGATGCTGGCGCGCCTGAAAGGCATCAAGGAAGCAAAAGAGGTAATGCATTATTTCGCGCCGGTCGGCGAGAAAGAAGAATATGTCGCGCGGGCCCTTTCCCATATCGCGCCACACATAAACGAGCACACGAGCGGCTTGAAGGAACTGGCAACGTGAGCGACGTGAGCCCTTGCAGATGTAATCAGAGAGGATGAAATCCGCCATGTCCAGCCTGCTGAATAATTCGATACAAATACGCGCTGTAGCCGAGGCTGACTTTGATGACTGGAAGCCTCTTTGGGATGGCTACAATGCTTTCTACGGACGCCACGGCGAAACAGCCTTGCCGCAACACATCACGCAAACGACCTGGGCACGTTTCTTTGACGCCTACGAACCGGTTTATGCGCTAGTAGCTGAAAACGAGGGCCGGCTAGTGGGCCTGGCCCACTTCCTTTTTCACCGCAGCACCACGCAGGACGGCCCGGTGTGCTATCTGCAGGACTTATTCACTGATGAGCATGCCAGAGGAAAAGGTGTCGCCCGGATGCTGATAGCAGAAGTCTATGCGCGCGCCAAGGCAGGCGGAAGCAGCAGGGTCTACTGGCAGACACATGAAAGCAATCACACTGCGATGCAATTGTATGACAGGATGGCCGAAAAATCGGGTTTCATTGTGTATCGCCATTTGCTTTAAATATTAAAAATTGAAATGTCCTTAAACAATTTTTGATATCTAAATTAAGCAAAATGAACAAAAAATAGCACCATAATTTCTTTAATAATTCGCGCTTCTAGATCATCAAATGTTTATTGATAATATCTAAAAATGTCTACTTTATGCGTTTGCTATGGATAAGGGAAAAACGTATAAAAATTTACCCAAACCCTATCAGGTGGAATGAAATTATCAAAATGGAACCGGATAGTCTTATCGTCCACGCGAACGGGTTTTCCGGGAAAACAAAGTGACACGATGCTATCTGGATTTTCTTTTACGATATCCAAAGTAAAATCGGAAATTGGGCCTTTCCAGTTTCTGGCAGTTCCCAGTATATATTCGACATCGTTTAGATAAACCTGAACGCTTTTTGCGCCCTTCTTACCTAGTAAGTCGATCTTTTTTGCGATCGCATCAAGCGCGCCCTCGGCTAAGCAAGAACGGTCGGTGGAATCGTCCAAAATTGAAGATACTGCAAGCTCCGACTGCGTCAAAGGAGTATTTGGAATTACGTTGGTAAAGACTTGTCCTTTCATTGGCTTATAAGAGTGCTCAACCCGGATTTCCTGCTTGGCAGGAAAGATTTGCTTCCAGTATGCCGTTTCTGAGACCACCCACTCCGGAAATGCCACACCAAAAGCTCCAAGCTTTTTCAATTGCTTAAGCTGTTTTTTAGAGACTTCCAATTCCATGTCGGCAAAAGCAAAAGTGCGGAAAATTTGTTCGTTTGACAAACCAATCTTGCGGAGAGAGTTCGTAATATCAATTTCTTTTAGCAGGGCTTTGCTTTCGGTTTTTGTAGCAACTTTATGACCATCAACCGAAACTATAAATGATTCAATAGGGCCCACATTCGCATCAAGCGCACTTTGCCCTGCGTTCCATCGGAAAGAAGGCATCGGGAAAGCTACTATCGAACTGACTGGTGAATTACTCTCATTAAGAAACCGATATTTAACAACGATGCTCTCAGTCGAAATCGTCAATTTCTCATTTGTCATGCGAATGTCATCCGTCTTAGTAAACGTTAGCCCCCCTGCTCCTATGCGGGCAGTTGAGTCATTTGCATAAACGGTGAAAGTAGAAAAAAGAAGAATGGTAAATTGCAAAATAGAAATTTTGTGGCGCATATTTTAGAATTATTTTTTGACGGTCGTTTTAATTAAATCAGCATCAAAGTTCAATATTGATTTCTAAATAGAGTAAATATTTGAAGCATTCTAATGTGATTTAACGCCATCTTAAAAACTTTGCAAGAATTCTCCTTTTTAGAAAAAAGTCTTTATAACGGGTCGGCGTGAAATAAAAATTTATCCGTACTAGATCGTTACAGATTTAATTCCAAAAAACGCGCATACTGCTGCCGCCACCGCAGCGCCTGCAGCGACAAGCGCGGCAGCGTGAAACGCCGCCAGCAGAGCAGCTCCCTGCGACGCCAGCACCAGCCCCAGCAATGCAGTAGCCACCAGGCCGCCGGAACGTGCCACTGCGCTGTTGAAACCGGAGGCGACGCCGGTGTGCTCAGTTCCCACGGAAGATAGTACTGCGGTCGTCAATGGAGCAACCGCGCCGGCCATGCCCAGTGCAATGACCAGCATCGCCGGCAAGGTCGTAGTCCAGTAACTGCTACCGTCGCCAATGCGGGTGGCAAGTAAAAATCCTACTGCGACGATCAGCGGCCCCACTGTGAGCGGCAGGCGTGGGCCGATTTTCCCTGCCAGCCTGCCCATCGTGGATGAAGCAAGCGCAATGACAATGGGTAATGGCAGCAAGGCAGCACCGGCGGCGGTTGCAGAATATCCATCGACCTTGATCAGCACGAAAGGCACCAGCACCATCAGCGCGCCGAGCGCGCCATAGAGCAGGAAAGTCAGCAGGTTCAACCCGGCAAAAGAGGCAGAGCCAAACAAGGACATCGGCAGCATGGCGCCTTCTCCGGCGTTTTTTTCTGCCCAGATAAAAAATAGCAGGAACACGATGCCGGCAACGATTGCCGTCGATGATATCCAGTTGAAGCGGCTCTGCGCCGAGGCCAGGGTCAAGCCCCAGGTAAGCGCAGCCAAGCCTATGCTCGCCAGCATTGCACCGGGCAAATCCAGTGACGGCCGCGCCGGATTGGGTTCGTCGCACAGATAGCGGGCTCCCAGATAAAATGCGAGCGCTGCAATCGGCAGATTGATCAGGAAGATCATGCGCCAGCCCACAACATCGATCAGCCAGCCGCCCAATAGCGGGCCGAGCGCACCGGCAGCAGCACCGATGGCAGCCCAGATGCCGATCGCCCTGCCACGCGCTTCGCCGCTAAAATTGGCTCCCAGTATCGCAAGACTGTTTGGCATCAGCAAAGCCGCCCCTATTCCTTGCAGCACCCTGCCCGCAATCAGCCATGCCAGTGCGGGAGCCGCCGCGCATAACGCGGATGCCAGCGCAAACAGAAAAACGCCGATCAGCAACAGGCGCTTGCGCCCGAAACGGTCACCCGCGGCACCGCCCAGCAAGAGCAGCGCACTCAGGGGCAATAAATAACCATTCACTACCCAAGACAGACCCACTGCTCCGGCATCCAGGCTATGCCCGATCGCAGGCAAGCCCACATTGACGACAGAACCGTCGATGAAGGCCAAACTGGAAGCGAGAATAGTAGTGGCAAGTATCAGGCGCGAATGGGTGGCATCGCTAATGCCAGGGCTTGCGGCAGCATTGGGCGCAACTCCCGATTGCGGCATGCTGGCAGCAATAGAACGGTCGCAGCCGGGAGGGAGGCTGGCGCTCATGGCACCAACCCGAGAACATTGCGGTATCTTGCAGTATCAGACACGAAGCATTGCATATTCACTCCGGCGCAATTGAATGCAGCTGGCAAGCTGGACATCACCAGCCTGCCGTGCCAGCAACAATACGCCTATCCCCGGCTCTCTGCGAGCTTTTTCAATGCAGCCAGCACCTCGGCAAAATCGGAGGTGACCATAGGCCCAAATTCGGTGGCAGACGGTCCGGTGATTTCTGTGCTGTAGCTGACCCTGGTCAAGCCCGAGGCCAGCGGGATGATCTTGTGGTGTACCAGGACATAGGTAGCATCGATGACAGTCTCATCGGTAAACCCTTCGTTTTCCTTCACGTTCGTCAGTGTGCTGACGAAGGCTTCTTCGCCGGGAGGCTGCATTGAGAAGGTAGATCCATTAGCGAAGGGGCCGCGCATTTCCAGGTATTCAATGCCGCTATTCCATTTCTTCCAGCCCGGCACGTCTGAAAACAGCGCCCAGATCTGGACGGGTGTCGCCGTTGTTTCCATGCTTTCTTCATGCGTCCACATAAGCTGTCCTATCCCTGTGTTAATTGAAATCCCATGCCTGCGGTTTGCTCGGCACATCATTTTTGTTATTTTTTTATCAAAATAGCTCAAAAGCAGGATTTGCAAAAGATGAATCTGTAGCGCAATTTCCTGAAGACAAATTGCAACAGTAGATGGTGCTCGTGCAAGCTGACAGCGTGTTGCAGCAAACACGGACGTCAGCATATTCCTGCCTCTCCAATGCCTTTCTCGGTCTAGCCATGGCTAATCAGATCGGGCGGTGTTCGTGCCCGGCCGGCTGTCAGACATTAATTGCGCCGATTGAGTAATGGTAACGGATGATTTGTGAGTACTCCCTCTAGCCACTGGATTTGTGGCGTGTAGTGGGCTTTGTCTCCAATGACTCCCTTCAGCCTTTCATTGACACATGTGGATTCAAACAAAAGGCACAAATTATCTTCTTGACCGCCATAGATGTTTTCAGCAAGCATGGCCTTGCCAAGAGCGTCCATAAAATCCCAAGACTGAAGTCCCGACGAATAATACGAGACAAAATAATAGACCATGCCACAATCATAGGGCTCACGAAAATCGACAGCCTTCTGTTCAATTTTTTCATGAACTGTGCGTGTATCGGAAAACTTTGCGCAGTCGCCGGCAGCTTTAAGCACCCGTTGTTTTGCCGCGTTTTCGCTAATCAAGCCGGAGTTGCGCAATACTATTATTTTTAAAAAATCCGCCTGCCCCTCCACGATGTAGCGGGCTAGTGGCAACTTATATACCTCGTCCCTCTGAAGCTTGTGCGCCAGTTCATGCGCAAAAGTCGAAGGCATTATTTCATCCAGCGTCAGTAACTGAGCCGGAGTGGGATTGTCATAGCTCATTCGGATAATATTGACGGAGTCTCCGCCAAAACCCGAGTAGTTCCCCTTATTGCGGACCACAGCCGTTACAACACCGATGTCTTTCTGAGGATTGACCTTTAGTACATTCTGATAAAACGCCGATACTTTTCCAAAAGACGTCTGCAGCCTGGCCAAGGTCGGCGCTGGGATGCCTGCATCAAAATAACTGCTCCCCTGCACGACTGGAGTCAGCTCATTCGTGAAAAAAATGGCCTTTCCTCTCGCCTCTTCCGAGGGAAATCTGGTGCTGCCCGAGTACCATTTGTCACCCCACAAGATATGCTGGGCCGCTATTTCAAAAACGACGCCCTTGCATTCACGCGCCGGAAAGAAAAAGGGAAGGTAGATGTAGATGCCTCCTCCCATACGCGCTGCCTTTAGATATTCTTCGCCATCCGGTGCTTCCGAGTTTAGCTGTTGCACATAGGATGTATCGGACAGTTTGCGCATACCTAGCGCCGGATTAAATACCTGACCATTTCTTCCAGTGCAGACAGGCTCGACGCCATCAGCGCTTAAATCGAATCGCACATTCTCGTTCGCAGCTTCCGATATACGGACCACAAGGGACGCTTTGGCAAAGACCGGGAGCATAGCCAAACACAGCGCAAGCAATCCAGGAATACGATGACAGCGTTTGATGGGAATCCATTTTGAAAGAAAATTTATCATTCTGACGGGCTTAGAGGTGTTTTTCGGAATCGGTACAGGTCGACACAAGCAGACAGCTATATATTCACACAAATAAAAAACGCTGGGCAGCTATCTTTATAGATAACTACCCAGCGTTTTTAGCGGCAGATAATCCCTACCAGGGACTACTCCATCTAATTCCAATCAATGATGATGGCCGTGCTCGCCATGTACGTGGCCGTGAGCGATTTCTTCGTCGCTGGCGGCGCGTACTTCCAAAACACTCGCATCAAAACGAATCGTCATGCCGGCCAGGGGATGATTGCCGTCTACCGTGACCTTGCCTGCGTCGATTGCCGTTACACGGAATTGCATTGATTCTTCTGTTTCGGGATCGCGTGTTTCAAACATCATGCCGACTTCGATATCAGGTGGAAACAGGCCGATGTCTTCTTCGCGCACCAGTTCTGCCTCGTGTTCGCCAAAGGCATCTTCCGGTGCCATTGTGACGGAAATGGTATCGCCTGCTGCTTTGCCTTCCAGCGCTTCTTCCACTGCAGGCAGGATGTTGTCATAGCCGCCGTGCAGGTAAACGATAGGTTCTTCATTCTTGTCGATGATTTTGCCCGCGTCGTCGAACATGGTGTAGTTCAGCGAGACGGCGGTGTTTTCAGTAATTTTCATGATGTCTGATAAATAATAAGAATTTGTCGATTCCGACAGGAGCGATTTGGCACCATAGGGCACAGTCAGACACAAATCAAAAACACCATCGGTCAATAAAGTTGCAACAGGCATAATAAAACCTGCGCACAGGTGAGCATTGTAGCAGAGCGCGCTATCAAAGTTTCTGCAAGGATGCGAGCAAGGGCTCGCAAGCATCCGCCACCCTGTCTATGCTTTGTTCGCGTAAAGCCGCGAGATCCACCTTGATATCGGATTTCAGCCCGGCCCATTCCAGCAAGGCTGCGCTGGCTTCAGGCTCATCAAACATGCCGTGCAGGTAGGAACCCAGGATCTGGTCATCGGGAGAGCGCGTACCCTCTTCTTCGCCATTGATGATAAAGGCCGGCAGCGTGTCGTTGCTGGCATAGGTGATGCCCATATGGATCTCGTAGCCGGCCACCCTGGCTTTGTCCCGGCTACCGAATGCGCAATAGCCGCTGACCTGTTGCAGGCGCTTTTCCTGGGTCAGCTCGGTAGTAATATCCAGCAAGCCCAGGCCCGACGAATCTCCGGGCGTGCCTTCCACGCCGTGCGGATCGCTGACCAGTTGTCCCAGCATCTGGTAGCCGCCGCAAATGCCTATCACCTTGCCGCCATAGCGCAGATGTTTTTCCAGTGCATCCAGCCAGCCTTGCTCGATCAGAAAAGCCAGGTCGGCACGGGTGCTCTTGCTACCGGGCAGGATGATCAGGTCCGCACCGGGGATTGCATGGCCGGGGCCGATGAATTTCAGATCCACGTCAGGATGCGCGCGCAACGCATCAAAGTCGGTGTGATTGGATATCCGCGGTATTGCCGGAACGATGATGCGGAATTTCCCAGTGCTGCTCTGGCTGGACTGGATCGCGTCTTCCGCATCCAGTTGCAGCCCATGCAGATAAGGCAGCACCGCCAGTACCGGCTTGCCGGTTTTGTGTTGCAGCCATTCCAGGCCAGGTTCCAGCAGGCTGATATCGCCGCGGAAACGGTTGATGACAAAGCCGATTATGCGCTGCTGCTCGGATGGAGACAGGCATTCCAGCGTGCCGACAAAGTGCGCGAACACGCCGCCGCGGTCTATATCCGCCACCAGGATTACCGGGCAGTCCACCGCCTCGGCAAAGCCCATATTGGCAATATCACGGTCACGCAGATTGATCTCTGCCGGGCTGCCCGCGCCTTCCACAATGATCGCCTCATACTGCTCCTGCAGGCGCGCATAGGATTCCAGCACAGCCTGCATCGCCACCGTCTTGTACTGATGATAATCCTTGGCATTCATGTCGGCACGCACCTTGCCGTGGATAATCACCTGTGCGCCGGTGTCGGATGAGGGCTTCAGCAAGACCGGATTCATGTCGGTATGCGCAGGCAGGCCGGCGGCAAGCGCCTGCAAAGCCTGGGCCCGGCCTATCTCTCCGCCATCCACCGTTACCGCGCTATTCAGGGCCATGTTCTGCGGCTTCATCGGCACTACCGCAACACCTTGCCTTGCCAGCAGGCGGCATAAAGCGGCCACAACCGTGCTCTTGCCGGCGTCGGAGGTCGTGCCCTGCACCATTAATGTCGTCAGCTTCATATCGCGTTCATTATTTCATCTGTTCTGTTTTCAGGTGCCAGTCGGCAATCAGGGCCTGTATCTGCGGCAGCCCTTCTGTGATGGCGCAGGGGCCGGGTGACAGGATGTCTGCTGACTTGATCTCAGCCACATGTCCATTCCTTACCGCAGGAATCTGCTCCCAACCGGCGCGCGCGCATACCGTTTCGGAGCGGAATTTCTTGCCGCACCAGGAACCGATGATGATATCCGGCGCACGCTGGATGACGACGGCACCGTCCGCGATGATGCGCTCCCTGGCACTGTGATGCTGGGCCAGATCGGCGAAGGCATCTTCGCCGCCAGCGATGCCTATCAATTCCGACACCCAGCCTATGCCGCTCATCATCGGCTCATCCCACTCTTCAAAATATACTTTGGGCTTACGGGTCCATGAGGCGGATCTTTTGCGCGCGCGCAAAATGCAGGCATCCAGCTCCTGTATCAACTGCTTGCCCTGTTCATGCTTGTCCACCATCGCCGCCAGCACAGCAATCATGTGCAGGATACCGGCAACACTACGCTGGTTAAACAAATGTACTTCAATCCCGGCCTTCACAAGATCGCGGCAAATTTCTGCCTGCATATCGGAAAAGCCAATCACCAGGTCAGGCTTTACGGCAAGGATGCGCTCTATCCTGGATGACGAGAAACCGGAAATCTTGATTTTTTCCTGCCGCGCGCGGGACGGCCGCGTCGTAAAACCCGAGATGCCGGCGATATACTGCTCGGCCCCAAGGGCATACAAGGTTTCCACTGCCTCCGTGGAAAGGCAGGCAATACGTTGATAATGACTCATGATTTATTTTTGCTTACTGCCTGTGCTCTGGTTTCTGTTAGTGCGGGCCACCTCCAGCGCATCGCATACCGCTTTCGCACCGTCTATGATACGCGGTCCCGGCCGGTTCAACTCATCACCATCTATAGCCACCAGATTATGATTCTTTACAGCCAGTAGGCTGGGGAACGGCTTCCATTGTTCTATGCCGCTGACAACCTGGTTCTTGCTGTCGCCACTGAGCACCACTTCAGGATTCTCCGCCAGCACCGCCTCCAGGTTCACGGTAGGCGCAGCAACGGGCAAGCGGCCAAAAATGTTTTCGCCGCCGCAGGTGCGGATCACGTCGCTGACGATATGCTGGTCATTCAGTGTATATAAAGGCTTGCCCCACACCTGGTAAAACACCTTGACCTTGCTTTTGGACTGGTAGCGGCTGCTTAACTGTGCAACTTGCTGGCGAAAATCATTCGCCGCAAGCTGTGCCTGCTTTTCAGTGCCGAACATCGCGCCCATCTTGAGCAGGGTTTCCGGTATCTGTTCCAGCTTACGCGGATCACTGAAAAAATAAGGAATGCCCGATTTTTTCAATGGTTCCAGTTGCCGCTCAAACGCGCCATGCATCCAGACGATCAGCAAATCAGGCTTCATCGCAATCACACGCTCTATATCTACCTGGCGATTGTCGCCGACGCGTGGAATATCCTTGGCTGCAGGCGGATAATCGCTGTACTTGACAGTGGCGACTATCCTGTCACCGGCCCCGGCCGCATAGATCAGCTCTGTCACATGCGGCGACAGGCTGATGACTCTCTGCGCTGGCTTTTGCAAGGTGATGGTGTTGCCGGCGTCATCGGTCACGGTGATTGCCGCCTGTGCCTGCACGGCCAGCAGCGCTGCCGGGAATACACAGCAAAGTACAATTTTTTTCATTACTTCCTCATCAAGCCAAGTTCAAAAGCCAGCTCCAGCCTGCGCCATGCCGCTTCGTCCGCAGGCAAGCCAAAACGCACACCGCGCGCAGCCTCCCTGAACAAACGTATCCAGATACCCTGCTCAGCCATGTGCTGCCACAACTGTTCCGCCTGCCCCTGCAAATCGGCATCGGAGCACCACTGAAATAAATCGGTTCCCGACGAGCGGTAGCCATGCTTTTTCAGCAGAGCGCGCAGGCGGTCACCCTGTTGTTGCAGGTATAGCCGCGTATCGTTTTGCCACGCCACATCTTTTAATGCGGCACAGGCGATCTGCTGCGCCGGGCCGCTAATGGTCCAGGGGCCCAGGTAATTTTCCAACTGCGCGAGAAGCGCTTCTTCTGCCGCAACAAAGCCCAGGCGCAACCCCGCCAGCCCAAAGAACTTCCCTACCGATCTCAGCACGATCAAGCCCGGCTTATCGGTGTAAGCGGCAATGCTGGCTCCGGGTAGCGTATCTGCAAAGGCTTCATCCACGACCAGCCAACCGCCCCGGCTTCGCAACTCATCGGCCCAGCGCATCAGGGTCTGCGGTTGCATGCCAGCACCGGTAGGATTATTCGGATTGCAGATGACAACGACGTCAGCGCTGGATACTGCCGCATCCAGGTCAGCATAAGCCACTTCCCGGACTTGATGCAGATATTGATTACCGCGTTGATGAGCATGCTGCCGCCACTGATGCGCATGCTCGGCGTAGGATGGTGCGGACACAAGGACCCTGGACGCCGCCCGCAACCGCGGCAACGCTTGTATCGCGGCTTGTGTTCCAGCCACGGCCAGCATCCTTGGCGCACCATAAAAATCCTGTGCAGCGAGCACCAGCTCATCCGATTTTTCCGGCAAACGATGCCACGCATTTTCCGCCACCGGCGGTACAGGATAAAAACGCGGATTGATGCCGGTCGACAGATCTATCCAGTCCTGCAAGGGACGGCCAAAGTGCCTGACTGCATCCGCCAGGTTGCCGCCATGTTCAAGCATGTGCGCTCCCATTGAGTGCATTGAGTATCTTGGCCACCGCCACCAAAAACAGGACGCCAGTCCATAGCAGGCTGGCATTGAATACCAGGCGCCAGGCGCGCTGTATGTCTTTTGCGAGAGCTGGCTTGCCCTCACCCAGCAAGGGCCTTTGTTCCAGCACACCGTCATAGATGGCCGCGCCACCCAGTGCAAGTTCCAGCGCACCGGCGCCGGCGGACATCACCGGCCCCGCATTCGGGCTACTCCATTGCGGTGCCTGCTTGCGCCAGCATTGCCAGGCCAGCCGGGTGTTTCCCAGTGCAGCATACGACAAGGCAGTCAACCTGGCCGGTATCCAGTTCAAGCCATCATCAATGCGCGCAGCAGCACAGCCGAACTTTAGAAAACGGGAAGTACGATAACCCCACATGGCGTCCAGTGTGTTGGACAGGCGGTACAGCACCGCACCGGCACCGCCAGCCACGACGAACCAGAAGATGGCGCCGAATACCGCATCGCAGCCGTTTTCCAGCAGCGACTCGACTGCCGCCTTGGAGATATCCTGTTCCTCTGCCTGCGCATTGTCACGGCTGACGATCATCGACGTAAGCTGCCTGGCATCTTCCAGATTGCCGGCTTCCAATGCCGCCTGTATAGGCGCGGTATGCTCATGCAGGCTGCGCAGGCCTACGCAAAAATACAGCACTACCGCATGCAGGGCAGCTCCCAGCCACGGATTAAAGCGGATGGCCAGGATCACGATAATCTGAACGACAGCAACCAGAGGTAAAACCACAATACACCAGGCAAGCAGGCCAGTAAGGCGGCTTGCCGCGGCATGGTTAAGTTTCCCCTCCACCCATATTGCCAGCGTGCCAAAGCCTACTAGCGGATGCAAGCGCCTGGCTTCACCAAGTGCCAGGTCCAGCGCAATCCCGATGATGACGCACAATACGATGCCGGTAAAAGACAGGCCCGCCAGCTCCATGATCTCAGCCCTTCAATGCCAGCGGCAAACCCGCTGCCACCAGGAATACGCGATCGCATGCCGCCGCGACGGCCTGGTTCAGACGTCCGGCTTCGTCGACAAACCAGCGCGACACCGCACCTTGCGGCACGATGCCCATGCCAACCTCGTTGGACACCAGGACCACATCACTCGTCACCTCCTGCAAAACCTGCAGAAATTGCGCGCGCTGCTGCGAGAAACTGTCCGGCGGATTGAGCTTGCCGACCTCGGGGTAATCGCGCTGTTCGGAAAACAGCAGGTTGGACAGCCAGACCGTCAGGCAATCTACCAATACCAGCGTGTGCGGCGTGGCATGCTGGCGTATCGCATCCGCGAGCGCAAGATTTTGTTCCACGGTGATCCAGTTGGCCGGACGCTGCTGGCGGTGCAGCGCTATCCTCGCTTGCATTTCCTCATCGCCTGCTTGCGCGGTAGCGATATACACCACGCGCTTGCCGGACTGCAGGGCCAGCTTTTCTGCATAGGAGCTCTTGCCAGAGCGTGCGCCGCCGAATACCAGGATGCGGCTCATGGCTTCCTCCGCAAAAACAGCGCAGCAGCCGCCTGCGGATTGGATGGAAAATAACTGTGAAAATAAGAAGCAGTCAGATTACCATCGCAGTAAACGGCCTCACCGGCTTCGCCATCGGCGTGTTTTTGCGTATGCTTTTGCGTATACATTTGAGGCTGCATCGGGGTCTCGAAGCGGGAATAGTGGAAAGCGTGTCCGCGCAAGCTGCCTTGCGGCGTATTCCAGGCCTGCGCACCCAGCGCCGCCAGCCTGTTTTGCATGACCACCGTTCCCGGCAACAAGCCCAGCATGGGCCAGGTGGATTCCTGCTTATCGACCAGCTTCTCTGTCAATACCATCATGCCGCCGCATTCTGCCAGTATCGGCATGCCTGCCGCATGAACCTTCCGCATGGACTGCTGCCAGCGTGATGCGCGAGCAAGTGCCTGCCCATGCAGTTCAGGATAGCCGCCGGGAAGATAAAGCGCATCGGCACCAGCCGGTACCGGCTCGTCATTCAAGGGCGAGAAAAACACCGGCTCCGCACCCAGTTCACGCAGGCAATCCAGATTAGCCGGATACAGGAAAGCAAACGCCGCGTCGCGTGCAATCGCAATGGTCCTGCCGGACAAAAGACTGGGGAGTATGGGTGCGGCTGGCGGGGAAAATACCAGCTTGGGCAAAGCGTCCCAAGCATCTAGATCCAACTCCAGCTGGTCGGCGAGGCGGTCCAATATCTGCTCCAGCGCAACCACTTCATCAGGCAACACCAGGCCCAGATGCCGCTCCGGCAAGGCTTGCTGCTGCCTGGGCAGAGTGGCTATCAGTGGAATATCGCGCATGGCTTCGGCGATCATCCTGGCGTGACCGGTGGAGGCAACCCGGTTGGCCACAACACCGGCTAATTGCACCGGGCCAAAATCGCGCAAGCCCATCACTACTGCGCCCACCGTTTGCGCCATTGCCGACGCATCTACCACCGCCAGCACCGGCACGGCGAAGGCACGTGCCAGATCGGCGGAAGAAGGATTGCCGTCATACAGGCCCATTACGCCTTCTATCAGGATCACGTCTGCCTGTTGCGCGGCCTGAGCCAGCATCGCCTGCGATTGTTTCTGTCCTACCATCCACAGGTCCAGCGACTGCACAGCATGGCGGCTGGCACGTTCCAGCATCATGGGATCGATAAAGTCGGGCCCGGTCTTGAATACCCTGACCGATTTGCCTAGCCTTGCCAGTTTGCGTGCCAGCGCTGCCGTGCTGGTGGTCTTGCCTTGGCCAGATGCGATCGCGGAAACCAGCACGACGGTGACGGCACGCTCCGCGCCATGGGTGTCCATTGCGGCCATTGCAGTCATTACCATTCCACCCCTGCCTGCGCAGCGATACCGTCCTTGAATGCATGCTTGACCACCTGCATCTCCGTAACGGTGTCTGCAATATCAATCAGTTCTTGCGGTGCGCCGCGCCCGGTCACGACCGCGTGCTGCATTTCCGGCCTGGCATCCAGGTCGGCGATCACCTGCTGCACATCCAGATAGTGGTACTTCAGCGCGATATTCAATTCATCCAGCAACACCAGACCTATGCTTGGATCGCTTAAAAAGCGCCGCGCCTGTTCCCAGGCCAGCTGTGCCTTGGCGATATCCCGCTCCCTGTCCTGGGTTTCCCAGGTATAGCCTTCACCCATCGCGTGAAAACTGACTTCGTCAGGAAAGCGGCGCAGAAACATTTCCTCGCCGGTGGACATTGCTCCTTTGATGAATTGCACGACGCCGACTTTCTTGCCGTGCCCCATCGCGCGCATGACCATCCCGAAACCGCTGGAGCTTTTGCCCTTGCCATTGCCGGTGTTCACCAGCAATACGCCGGTCTGCCGTTGCGCCGCCTGGATTTTTTGATCGACAACTTCCTTTTTGCGCTGCATGCGCCGCTGGTGGCGGGTATTCATATTATCTGCGTTGTCGGCGTTATCGGCGTTATCGGCGTTATCGGCGCTGCCTGGGCTATTCTGGTCCATATCGGTCTTGTCAATGTTGTGGAAGGAAAACTGTCTGGCTTCCATGCTGGAACATCTCTATAGGATGCCCCAGGCACAGGCTCAGCCGTTCCGCCGTCATGATCTCTGCTGCCGGTCCCGCTTGCCAGCTACCGTCGCCCATCAACAGCAATGCATGGGTCGCTATACGGTAGGCCAGGTTCAGGTCATGGCTGACCATGACGACCGCTTTTTGCTCCTGGTCGCAAAGGCGGGCAAATAATTGCATCACGCTGATCTGGTGCGCGAGATCCAGCGCATTTGCCGGTTCATCCAGCAGCATCAGGCCAGCCTCTTGCGCCAGCAAGGCGGCAATGGCCACCCTCTGCCGCTCGCCACCGGACAGGCTGCGCACATCCCTGTCGGCAAGATCGGCCACGTCCATTTCCTGCAAAGCCTTGCGAGCCAGCCCCATGTCTTCGCTGGATTCCCAATAGCGGCTGTCCTGATAAGGATGGCGCGCGCTCAATACCGTTTCTATCGCGGTGTAGGCAAAGGCATCTACCCGCCCCTGCGCAAGAAAAGAACGCTCACGTGCCAGCGCCGGCAGCGACCAGTCGCCGATATCCTTGTCATGCATCTGTACCTGGCCGGAATCGATATCGCGCAAGCCGGCTAGCGTACGCAGCAAGGTACTTTTTCCGGCGCCATTGCGGCCGATCACGCACCAGCATTCACCGGGCAAGACTTGCCAATCCAGATTTTTGAGCAGGCAACGCTTGCCCACATAGAGATCGAGCTTACTTGTACGCATCAACGTCTTCTCAACTGGTGGAGCTGCAACAGGAAAACCGGCACACCGATGATTGCGGTAATAACACCCACGGGCAATTGCTGCGGCGCGAGTACGCTGCGTGCCAAAGTATCCGCCAGCACCAGGAAACTGCCGCCCGCCAGGCTCGCTGCCGGTATCAGCAAGCGGTGATCCGGCCCCCAGGCAAAGCGGCAGGCATGCGGCATGATCAGGCCGACAAAACCTATGCTGCCTGCGCTACTGACAGCGCTCGCTGTCAGCAAGGCCGAACAGAAAAACAATGCCTGGCGCAAGCTGCCTACCTTGATGCCCAGCGTGCTGGCATTGTCCGCATGCATCGCAGCGATATTGATGGCGCGCGCCATGCGGATGGAAAACGCCAGTACGGCAAGCAGGATGATCCACGACAGATAGCGTGGCTGCGTCGTGGATAAATCTCCTATCATCCAGAACACCATGCCGCGCATGCGGCTATCCGGCGCGATCGACAGCATCAGGCTGACCAGCGCACCGCAACCGGAGGCGATGATCACGCCGGTCAACAGCAGAAGCGGTGCATTGCCTTCCGAGCTGCCGCTGCCGCGCAGGTCGCGGTAAGCCAGTGCAAACAGCAGCATCGCGACAGCAATGGCACCTGCAAATGCAGCGAGGTCCACCATCCAGGCTGCCCCGAGAAACAGTATAGTTGCCAGCGCGCCCACCGAGGCGCCGCCGGAGATGCCAAGCACATAGGGCTCGGCCAGGGGATTGCGCAACAGCGCCTGCATCAATACGCCAGTGAGCGCCAGCGTTGCGCCGACCACAAAGCCGGACAAGGCTCGTCCCAGGCGCAACTCCAGCAGGGTTGCCGCCAGCGTGGAAGGCTTGCCATGCAGGATATCGACGAACGCTTGGAATAATTCGCCGGTCGACAGCGAAATAGAGCCGACCAGGCAAGCGATCAAAATGCTGGCTACAGAAAGCACCGCCAGCGTGGACAAAATAAGGAAGGCGCGGCTGGAAGAATTCGCCTGAGCCGGAATGCGTGCGCTGGCAGTAGAAACAATAGGCACAATCAGCCTTTGTGAAATGAGCGATATGGACGTCTATACAGTCTAGGGAACGTAGGAACTGTACGGATTAAAACGAGCTTACACCTGAATTAAATCAGGGGCAAAACGATCTTGGGCCCGGTAAAAAAATCAAACCGGGCCCAAGGTGTGCTACCAGCTATGCTGCCGGTCTATTACTTGAAACCGTAGTTCAGGCCAACATAGACATTCGAACCCATGGAATTATAGTTCTTTGCCAGTTGATAGTCTTTATCCAGCACATTGTTCCAGCGGCCAATGACAGACCAGCTAGGTGCGATGTCGTAGGTTGCGTACAGGTTCAGCAGGCTATAACCGCCCAGGACCTTTTTGTTCGCAGCATCGTCAAAACGCTTGTCGGAGAATGTAGTCTCTACGCCCACTTTGGCTTTTGCAATAGTGTATTCCGCAGCGATGTTGCCGTGCTGTTTGGCACGGCGAGCCAATTGCTTGCCTGTCGTATCATCCTTGGGATCCTGGATATCCAGCGAACCGCGCAAGCTCAGGTCGCCGAACTTGGTGGAGCCGCCTATCGTCAGGCCGGACAAGGTTGCTTTTTCTACGTTGTACGCGCAGCCGAAAGGATGGGTATCTTGTTGTACCGGGCAAACATTGGTGCTGACCAGCAGGTCAGTCAGCTTGTTCTGGTAGTACACAGCGCTCAACTGCGTGTCGCCCAGTTCATAGTAGATGCCGACTTCTGCATTCTTGCCTTTTTCCGGTTTATTGCTGGCAATACCGAAACCTGGATAGTACAACTCGTTGTATGTCGGAGCACGGAAGCTGGTACCGTAGCTGGCATTGACGCGCAATGCATCGTTGATGCGATAGCCGTAGGCAATGCTGCCGGTGGTATTGGAGCCATACACGGAGCTGTCGTCATAACGCACGCTGGCGCTAGCCAGGTGGGCGCCGCTTTTCATCACATACGATGCAGCGAAAGAATCGGTTGTACGTTTGCCGTTGAGGCCGACTGTTGTAGTCTCCACTTTTTCTTCGCGGTTTTCATACATCAGTTGCAGCACATCCTTGCCGAACATCAGATCACTCTGGATGTTGAAGGTGTCTTGCTCGGTATTGATCTGGCTCTTGCCATAGGACGCGTCAGTAAAGGATTTGTCCTTGGCTTGTGCGTACTGGGTCTTCACTGTCCAGTTGTCGGCCAGCTTGTTCTTGCTGTACACAGCCAGTGTTTGCAGGTCTTGCTGCGTGCGGTCGTCATAGCCTGGACCTGCATCAAACTGCGCTTTCAGGCGGCTTTGCAACAGATTCAGACCGAGTTCCTGGCCCTTTGACCATTCATAGGCAAGGCGGCCGCTGACGCTATCCAGCTTGTAGCCGTCTTTATCCGGGTTATAGGTAAAAGCGCCTGCAGCAGGCGTGCTGGCAGAAAAGCCGTCTGCTTCTTCATGCGCGACATTCAAGGCGAAACTGAAGCGGCTATCCAGCGCGCCGGAAATGCCGGCATCAGCCTTGCGCAAGCCATAAGTGCCGGCGCCAACGGATGCCGTTGGGGTAATGGCCGAGCTGCCTTTTTTAGTAAAGACCTGGATCACGCCGCCAATCGCATCCGCACCGTACAGGCTGCTCAGCGGGCCATAAACGATTTCGATGCGCTCAATCTGGGACAAAGGAATAGTCGACCAGGTTGCGCCGCCCGTGGTGGAGGAACCGATACGCACGCCATCTACCAGCACGACGTTTTGTGCGTTGCTGGTACCGCGGATGAACACGGAAGAAGTCGTGCCGGGGCCACCATTATGCGTCACCTCAACACCGCGCTGCTTTTGCAGCAGATCGACCAGCGAAGATGCGCCGGATTTGGCGATTTCATCTGCAGTGATAACGACGTTATCTGCCAGTACATCCTTGGCAGCCTGGGCCTGGCGGCCGGCTGTCAGGACAACGGCTTCTGCAGTGCCGGTGTCTGCGGCAAATGCTGATGCAGGAAAAAGGGAGGCAACAGCCAGGCTGATGGCGAGCGGCTTCAGCGCTGAAATAGCGCGGCGAGAAACAATAGAGGTCATGATAGCTACAATAAAGGGCAACCAGCCAACGTCCCCGCAGGCTGGATTGAACAAAAGCACCGCGATCAATCCCATTACCATTACGCGCTGCATTTTTAAAACGCAGCATCTGGCAATGAGGTGTCGTAGGGAGAGTTTCCCGTCGGCGGTACTTTCACCTATTCTGGCCGGTATCCGGGCTAACAAGTATGGCCATCCGACCTTCCCATGCAAACTGCACAGTGGTATTGGAGAGAGCTTGCCTGTCGCCTTCAAAAAAACACGGAAGACTGACAAGGCACTTGTACACCGTTGCGGGGGCAGCACACATTATGCAAATCGCAGAAGCCTGCGTGAAGATGCACTGTGTTTCCCGTTTAACCGCAGACATGAATATGTCCGCGAGCACCAAAACCCCGCCATTTTATAGACTCTTGGGCTGAGTATCAAGGCAAGCCGCACTACTCATGCAACACAGGAATGTTGAGCGATGAAAAAACTTCCCGCTTGGGCATCAATGAAAATATCAATTCAACAACGTCAGCGCCGGGCAGGAAAAGCCGGCAAATCGACCGCCAGGCACTGTCCATACTGCAGCGCATGAGGATGCGATGCAGCTTGCAGAGCCATCTCTGCTGCAGATATTCGCACCTGATAAGCCAGCATCAGACGTATCGTGCCGGCATGGCAGATCAATGCCAAACCGCCGCCATCTGCATGCATCAAGCGGATGTCTTCAAGAAAGGCCAGCACACGCACCGCCATGATTGCCACACTCTCACCACCGCCCGGCCGGTAGTGTGAAGTATCTTTCGCCCAGGCATTAATTTCCGTGCGCGGAATTTCGTCCCAGCGCTGCATTTCCCAAGCGCCGAAATCCATCTCCTGCAGGCGTGCATCCAATACGGGCGGTGCGCACTGCATTACCTGCGCCAGTTGCAGGGCAAGTGCAGTGCATCGCCGCAGGGGGCTAGAAATCAGGTGAATGCCTGCCGGTAAAATTTTCGCCAGCGATTCTGCAAGCTCGCGGCAATGCTCTGCATCGGCAGGGATGTCGGACTTACCGTAACAAATGCCGGCATCAATCTCAGGCCGCGGATGGCGAATCAGATGGATGCGCATCGCATTAGATGAAACGGCTCAAGGCGGCTGCAAAGCCGAGGTAAAACGCCAGTTCGGAAAGCTGCTGCACCGCTCCTAGGCAATCTCCGGTATATCCGGCAATACGCAGCACAAACAGGCGCGCCAGCCAGCAGCCGGCCAGCACAAGCAATACCAGCCCCGCCATAAAATTCATCAGCAGGAAAGCCTTGCAATACAACAGTATGCCTATGGGCAGCAGCACACTGATACAGGCAATTGCAAATTCAGTATCCGACATGTGCTGCGCCAGCGGCTTGGCCTTGCCTTCCTGGCGCGCGTATTCCAGACGCCAGATCAGGCTCACCGCCATCAAGCGCGACAAGGGGTGGGCGATCAGCAAGGCAGGCACCACCCAGCCCGAAGGCAGGCTGGCAAGCGCGGCACACTTCAATAACAGCATCAGAGTCACGCCTATCGCACCATAAGCGCCGACGCGCGAATCCTTCATGATCTCCAGCACACGCTCCGGCGTAGAGCCGCCGCCAAAGCCATCGCAAACATCGGCAAAGCCGTCTTCATGGAATGCGCCGGTCAGCCATATGCCTGACGCAGTGGAAAGAACGACGGCAACCGGCTGCGCCCAGAGCATTGAAGCTATTGCATACACCAGCGCCGTGCAAACCGCGACTACCCAACCAACGGCGGGAAAATAGCGCGATGCATGATGCAGCCAGGAAGCATCAAATCCTACCCAGCGTGGAATGGGAATACGCGTGAAGAACTGCAGTGCGATGAAGAACAGGCGTAGCTGATGCACAATCTGGCCTTAGCTTTTTCCTGCGACATTGGCCGATTCAAAGGTCGCCATCTGCCACATGAAATTTACTGCAGCCTGCAGCAGAGGATACGCAAGCGCGCCGCCGGTACCCTCACCCAGCCGCAGATCCAGTTGCAGCAAAGGCCGTGCATCCAGTGCATCCAGCATCTTTGCGTGGCCGCTCTCATCCGAGCGGTGCGCAAACACACAATAGTCGAGTATGGCCGGCTGCAGTTTCGCAGCAACCAGCAAGGCGGAGGTGACGATGAAACCGTCTATCAGCAGCACCATGCGGCGCGCTGCAGCTTCCAGCATCGCACCTACCATCATCGCCACTTCAAAGCCGCCGAAAGTAGCCAGTATGTCCAGCGGCTGCGTCACGTCCGCATGCAGGCTCACTGCCTTTTCTATCACCTGCTGCTTGTGCAGCACGCCCTCCGCAGACAGACCTGTGCCGGCACCCACGCACTCAGCCACAGGTATGCCGGTCAGCTTGTGCATCAATGCCGCGGCGACGGTCGTATTACCTATCCCCATTTCTCCGAAGCCCACTACATTGCCCGGCAAAGCCACGACCAGGGATTTTCCGTGCTGTATCGCCAGCCGGCACTGTTCGCTGGACATCGCAGCTTCTTGTGCAAAATTATGGGAGCCCATCGCGACTTTGCGGTTGATCAGTTGAGTACGCTCACCAAACTCATGCTTCACTCCGGCATCAACGATATGCAGCGCAATGCCGTTTTGCCTGGCAAAGACATTGATCGCAGCGCCTTCCGCCAGAAAATTTTCTACCATCTGCCAGGTCACGCTTTGCGGATAGGCCGAGATATTTTCGGCACAGATGCCGTGGTCGGCGGCAAACACCAGGATGGACGGCTGGCTCAATGCCGGCTGCGTACTTTGCTGTATCAGGCCTATCTGCTTGCCCAGGCTCTCCAGCCGGCCAAGGCTGCCTGGCGGTTTGGTTTTGTTATTGATGCAGGCGTCCAGCGCCTGTGACAGCGTGGCGTTCTGGGTGGATGAGATGGCGGGAATCATGATTTTTCTGTCTGCTGTGTTGGCTGTATTGGAATCGGATGGCTGCTGGAGTCCGGAAAAGCGGCTAGTGTAGGCCTTTAGCATCTGCAAAACAAATATTCTTATGAGGCTGCTGCAAAATCCGGCAACAAGCTCAGGAACTGCATGCCTCAGCATAGTCTATCGCCCTTTCGGTTACCATTAGGCTTTTGACGACACTGCACCACACCATGCAAAACCCTTCCGAGTACTACAGCCAGCAATACAATGCCCGCGCCAGCATTCCCGATCATCCCTACATTTTTACCCGCTGGGTCAACCAGTCCACGCTGGTCCGCCGTACCAATGCCGGCCTGTTTGACTTGATGTATGGCGAAAAACTGGAAGAGCGGCTGGATATTTTCCCTGCCCGTACCGGCGGAGGCCCCTTGCTGGTCTTTATCCACGGTGGCTGGTGGCGCTCTCTGGACAAGTTCGATTTTTCCATGATCGCACCGGGCTTTACCAGTGCAGGCATCAATGTGGCGCTGACCAACTATACACTGGCACCGGGAGCCGATATCGAAGAAATCGTGCAGCAGCAATTGCGCGCCGTCGCCTGGCTATACCGGAATGTAGAGAAATACGATATCGATCCGCAACGCATTGTGATCGCAGGCCATTCTGCCGGTGCTCATCTGGCGGCAATGATGATGGCCGCGCAGTGGCCAACTTATGCGGACGACCTGCCG
Organism: Parundibacterium terreum; assembly: GCF_014636315.1. Taxonomy (GTDB): domain Bacteria; phylum Pseudomonadota; class Gammaproteobacteria; order Burkholderiales; family Burkholderiaceae_D; genus Undibacterium; species Undibacterium terreum. The sequence continues at coordinate 173,783 of NZ_BMED01000002.1, forward strand.
CCAGACCTGATCAAGGCCGGTGTGCTGACCTCCGGCCTGTATGACCTGACGCCGGTGCCGCATGCCGAATTCGTCAATGTGGATTTGAAGCTGACGCAGGAAAGAGCGCTCGCGCTGTCGCCGGGCTTCATGCCGCAATCGCATGCAACGCCTTTCATCACCGCGGTAGGCGGCCTGGAATCGGATGAATTCAAGCGCCAGAACAGCCTGATCGCCTCTGCCTGGAAGTCCCAGCACCGTACGGACATTCCGCTACCGGAAGCGAACCACCTGACAATCTGCGATGCGCTGACAGACCGTGAAAGCCCGCTATTCAAAGCCATGCTGGAACTGGTTGCCGGCGTCTAGCTACACAATCCAACGCGCTGCCCTGCACTGGCGGGACAGCGCGGCTTGAATAGTTTTCAGTAGTAAAAGCGGTTAAACAAGACTACCGCCCATGTCGCCACCGCGATCAAAAAAGTCAGCAGCACTGCTGCACTGCCAAAGTCCTTGGCGTTCTTGGACAGTGAATGGCGCTCCAGCGATACCCTGTCGACCACGGCCTCTATCGCCGAATTGAGCAGCTCCACGACCAGGATCAATACCAGCACCGCGATCATCATCAGCTTTTCAAATGCCGATACCGGCAAAGCCAGCGCAATAATGGCGCCGATCACCACCAGCACCAGTTCTTGCCGGAAGGCATGTTCATTCTTCCAGGCATTTTTAAAGCCGTCCAGGGAGTAAAAGAATGCGGAAAATATCCTTTGCACGCCACTCTTGCTTTTGAATTCACTTACCGGCTGTTCTTGATTGTGCATGCACGACCTTACGTAAAAATCACTAAATACATCTATATGCCCGCTGATTTTTCCTTCCCAGCAGCTTATCCATTCAGCAAGCCTGCAGGCGAATTTTAACAGGACTTCTTCCAGCGCCTGCCGCGCGGCTCCGGCAATGGAATATATCTTTTACCTTGGCAGTCCACGCTTCCGGTTTTGCCGAATATCTCTTGCACCCGAACAATACATGTTTTTTGTGACAGTTAGCTGACGTGCTTTTCACATTATGGTATAACTAAGTTATTGCATCGCACCAACCATATTATGAAAAATGAACCAAGCAACGATAAGACATCGATCCAGGTCATTGAACGCCTGGTGTCGCTGCTCGATGTCTTATCCAATTACCAAGACCCTGTCAGCCTGAAGGAGCTGGCGATAGAAACCGGCCTGCATCCGTCCACCGCGCACAGGATACTGAACGACCTGGTCACTACCCGCTTCGTCGACCGCGCAGAACCGGGCACCTACCGTCTGGGCATGCGCCTGCTGGAACTGGGCAATATCGTCAAAAGCCGCCTGAACGTGCGCGAGGCCGCGCTGGAGTTCATGCGCTCGCTACACCGCCAGACACATCAGACCGTCAACCTGTCCGTCCGCCAGGGAGACGAAATCGTCTACATAGACCGCGCCTTCTCCGAACGTTCGGGCATGCAGGTAGTCCGCGCCATCGGCGGCCGCGCACCTTTGCATCTGACGTCCACCGGCAAACTATTCCTGTCACTGGACGAACCCAAGGCGATACGCGCCTACGCTACCCGCACCGGCCTGGCTGGCCACAATAAGAATTCCATCACAGACCTGAGCAAGCTGGAAGGCGAACTGCGCTCGGTACGTGAATTCGGCTATGCCAGGGATAATGAAGAACTGGAGCTGGGCGTGCGCTGCATGGCAGCCGGCATCCATGATGACAGCGGCAAGATGATCGCCGGCCTGTCGATTTCTGCACCGGCGGATCGCCTACAGGAAGAATGGCTGGAGGACCTGAGGCGCACTGCGGCGCAGATTTCGGCTACTTTGGGATATGTGGAATCGCAGGCTTTGTAAGTGGCGTAGCGCGACGCAGGCGCGTTTTGATTCGCGCCCGTTATGCTTACTAGTTCCGCTTGTCGGGTTTTAAAATTGCTGGCCGGGGGTAGCCCGGCGGCTACTTCCTTTTCTTGTCTCGCCAAGAAAAGGAAGCAAAAGAAGGCGACCGCAAGCCTCGCCCCTTCGGGGTACCCGATTATGCGGTACAAAAAATGGGAAACAGGCGAAACTCGCCTTCGGCTCAGACACACCTGTTTCTGATCCATTTTCTGTACCGCACAATCGGCGAAGCTCCGAGCGGTTGAAAGTCAAAGGCAAGATCAAAAGCCAAGCCAAAACCCAAATCAAAAACAACGGCAACCAGATTCTCCAATTCTTGCAGAAAACGAATCTGCAAAATTCAGCCATCTGATTTTGATGTTCGGGGTTGGGGTTGCTGTTGTTTTTGACGTGTCCGCTGGGGACGCAGCATTTTGTGCTTTACAGAAAATGGATCAGAAACAGACGTTGTTTGAGCGCAGCGAGTTTCGTCTGTTTCCCATTTTTTGTAATGCAGCAAAATGTGATGGCGCACAGCGCCATCACCCGTAGGGCAAGTCTGCGGTCGCCTTTCTTTGCTTACTTTCTTTGGCGAAGCAAAGAAAGTAAGTAGCATGCCGGGCCACCCCCGGCCAGCAATCTAAACAAACGCGTAGACCATCAACAACACAGATGGCTTCAGAGGCATCGCCCAAATAAAAGCTAAACCGCCGCCCCTATCCTCTCCCACCGAGGCAAATAATAATTATCCCCATCCAGAGAGAACAACAGCCTCTTCACCTGGCCGGTAATCAGCTCACGCTTCACGAAACCGATATAGCGGGAATCCTTGCTATTGTCGCGATTGTCGCCCAGCATCAGGTATTGCCCCTCCGGCACCTTGACCGGACCAAAGCTGCGCATTGCTATCTTGCCCGGCATGACGATGATGCCGTGCTGTAGCGCGCCCAGGCTTTCGTGCAGCACCAGTTGCTCGCCCTGGTATTCGCGCTCAGGGGTCATGTGCTTCTTGTCGACACCGGCAAGCATTTGATAATCGGCCTTGACGCCATTGATCACCAGATGTTCATCCTTCATCTCCACCACATCGCCGGGAACGGCAATCAGGCGCTTCACCAGGCGAACGCCGTCTTCCGGCGAACTAAAGGTAACCACGTCACCCCTTTGCGGATCGGATAACTGCTTCAGGATCACATCGGTGAAAGGCAGCTTCACATCATAGGCCAGGCGGTCACAGATGACGCGGTCGCCTTCGACCAAGGTTGGATACATGGAGCTGGACGGCACCAGGTACCAGTCAGCCAGCGCGCTACGCACCATCAGCATGCAAAACAGGAACAGCAGAAAGCCTTTATTGTCTGAAAAAAGTTTCTTGGCATAACTGGTATTCAACATGGCTCATGTCTCCGAATAATTCGATCCGTATGATCGTCTGGTTTTGGACAAAAAAATACCCCGAAAAGTTCGGGGTATTTGGCAGTTTTCATGCAACTTTCATACAAATTTCAAGGCTAGCTCGGAAATCTGATTATTTTGCGCTCATCAATGCAATGGTTGTGTCCAGCATGCGGTTGGAGAAACCCCATTCATTGTCATACCAGGACGATACTTTGACCAGGCGGCCGGATACTTTGGTCAGCGTGGAGTCAAACGTGCTGGAAGCAGGATTGTGATTGAAGTCTACCGATACCAGCAACTCGTCGTTGTAGTTCAGGATGCCTTTCAACGCCGGTGTTTCAGACGCATCTTTCATGATCTTGTTGATTTCTTCAACAGTCGTGTCGCGCGCAGCGATGAAGGACAGATCGACGATGGACACATTGATAGTTGGAACGCGGATTGCGTAACCGTCCAGCTTGCCGTTCAATTCAGGCAATACCAGGCCCACTGCTGCTGCGGCGCCGGTTTTTGCAGGAATCATGCTTTGCGTAGCGGAACGGGCGCGGCGCAAGTCTTCATGCATCACGTCTGTCAGCACCTGGTCGTTGGTGTATGCATGCACGGTAGTCATCAGGCCGTTGACGATACCGACGGCATCGTTCAGGGACTTGGCCAATGGAGCCAGGCAGTTAGTCGTGCAGGATGCATTGGAAATCACGGTATCTGTCGATTTCAATACTGTGTGGTTCACGCCATAAACAATGGTTGCGTCAACGTCTTTGCCGCCTGGAGCGGAGATGATGACTTTCTTGGCGCCGCCTGCGATATGCGCAGATGCTTTTTCTTTCGTAGTGAAGAAGCCTGTGCATTCCAGCACGACGTCTACACCTTCGGCACCCCAGGGAATATTGGCAGGATTGCGTTCCGCGAAAACGCGGATCTTGTCGCCATTGACGATCATGTAATCGCCTTCCACGGTGACCGTGCCAGGAAATTTACCATGCGTTGTATCGCGGCGTGTCAGGTGAGCGTTTGAATTGGCATCGCCAAGGTCGTTGATCGCAACGATCTGGATGTCATGCTTCTTACCGCCTTCGTAATGAGCGCGAAGGATGTTACGGCCGATACGGCCATAGCCGTTGATTGCGACGCGAATCGTCATGGAGTTTCTCCTAGAGAAAGGTAATAAAATCGAATTAACTCAAACAAGCCACTAAACTGCTTTTCCGCCATATGCCACCGCATTAATGCCACACGAATGCCATACAGTGGAAGTTGAATCTATCAGTGCAAATTCCTGCGTAAGGCGGCAGTACCAGGCAACAGCATTGCCACACTCTTCCACCCGTAACCAACTTCCTGCAAATCCATGCCATCCCAATTGAAGCCCTGCTCTATCAGCAGTTCTGCGCCGAGGTGTTCGTAAAACTTGCGGGCCGGTTTATTGCCGGAGATGACCCACACCAGCAAACCCTTTGCCCCTTTGGCCTTCAGGGCCTGCGCCACATCCTGCACCATGCGCCGGCCTATGCCGGAACGCTGCATGTCCGGGCTCAGATAGACTGCAGTCAGCTCTGCATCCAGGCCCAGTTTTTCTTCCGGCAGCAGCATGCCGGAGGCAAAGCCGACGATGCCGTTTTCGCTCTCGGCAACAAACACGCATACCCTGTCGCTGGCTACTTCCAGTATCTTGGCCCAGTGGGCGGCGCTTTCATCCAGCTTCATGTCGTCCAGATAGCTATCCGGAATCATGCCGCGGTAAGTGGCGCGCCAGCTCTTGATACGTACTTCGGCGATAGCCTCGGCATCCGCCACGGTGGCCGGACGCAAAATCACATTCATCATGCCTGGTAGTTCTTTACTGTTTCGTTGACGACTTTCACGACATTTTCTGTCGTAAAGCCGAAGTGCTTGAACAGCACCGGCGCAGGAGCAGACTCACCGAAGGTATCGATACCGACGACTGCACCTTCCAGGCCCACGTATTTGTACCAGAACGAAGTCACACCGGCTTCAATGGCGATGCGCGGCAAACCCTTGCCCAATACGCTGGCCTTGTAGGCTGCGTCCTGGCGATCGAACACATCGGTGGACGGCATTGAAACAACGCGTACCGGCGTACCTTGCTGCGCCAGTTCTGCCGCAGCCTTGACGGCCAGTTCCACTTCAGAACCTGTGGCGATCAGCACTGCCTTGGCGCCGGCAACATCTTGCAGCACATAGCCGCCGCGCTGGATGTCGGCGATTTGTGCTGCTGTGCGTTCCTGGTAAGGCAGGTTCTGGCGCGAGAAAATCAAAGTGCTTGGACCGTTATGGCGCTTCACTGCATGCGCCCAGGCGCCGGCAGATTCCACGGTGTCGCAAGGACGCCAGTTGTCCAGGTTAGGGATCAGGCGCAGGCTGGAAATGTGTTCTACCGACTGATGCGTAGGACCGTCTTCGCCCAAACCGATGGAGTCATGCGTGAACACGAACAGCGAACGGATCTGCATCAGCGCTGCCATGCGAATCGCATTGCGGCTGTAGTCGGAGAAGGTCAGGAAGGTTGCGCCGAAAGGGATATAGCCGCCGTGCAGTGCAATACCGTTCATGATCGCGCTCATGCCGAATTCGCGCACGCCATAGTTGATATGGTTGCCGGCCTGGTTGCCGCGTACTGCGACAGATTCTTTCCAGTTGGTCAGGTTGGAACCTGTCAGGTCGGCAGAGCCGCCCAGGAATTCTGGCAAGGACGGTGCAAAGGCCTGGATCGCATTCTGGCTGGCTTTACGGGTCGCGATGTTTTCTTTTTTCTCTACGCAAGAGGCGATTGCCGCTTTCACTACTTCATCAAAATTGGCGGGCAGTTCGCCTTTCATGCGGCGGCTCAGTTCAGCCGCTTCTTTCGGGAATTTGTCGGCGTAGGCTTTAAAGTCGCCATCCCATTGTGTTTCCACTGCCTGGCCCTTGGCCTTGGCATCCCAGGCGGAATAAACATCGGCAGGAATTTCAAATGGCGCGAAATCCCACTGGATATGGCTGCGCACTGCAGCGATTTCCTTGTCGCCCAATGCGGCGCCATGCACGTTATGCGTGCCTTCCATGTTAGGAGAGCCTTTGCCGATCACGGTTTTGCAGCAGATCAGCGTCGGCTTGTCGGACAGTTTGGCGGCAGCAATCGCTTTCGATACTTCTGCGGCATTGTGGCCATCCACAGCAGGAATCACATTCCAGCCATACGAAGCAAAGCGCTTGGGCGTATCGTCGGTGAACCAGCCCTCTACGTGGCCGTCAATGGAAATGCCATTGTCGTCCCACAGCGCGATCAGCTTGTTCAGGCGCAGTGTACCTGCCAGCGAACATGCTTCATGCGAGATGCCTTCCATCAGGCAGCCATCGCCGAGGAATACATAGGTGTGATGATCAACGATATCCATGCCCGGCTTGTTGAATTCCGCTGCCAGCAGTTTTTCTGCCAGCGCCATGCCGACTGCATTGGTAATGCCCTGGCCCAGTGGGCCGGTAGTGGTTTCTATGCCTGGAGTGATATGCACTTCAGGATGACCCGGCGTCTTGGAATGCAACTGGCGGAAATTGCGCAGCTCGTCCATGCTCAGGTCATAGCCTGTCAGGTGCAGCAATGCATAATGCAACATGGAGCCGTGGCCATTGGACAGCACGAAGCGGTCGCGGTTGATCCACTTTGGATTGGTCGGGTTGTGACGATAGTGTTCTGTCCACAGAGCAACAGCGATGTCCGCCATCCCCATAGGCATGCCGGGGTGACCGGAATTGGCCTTTTGTACTGCATCCATTGCCAATGCGCGTATTGCATTGGCCATTTTGGTGGTTGTTGCTGGCTGGAGAGAAGAAGTCATGGCGGTCAGTGGTAGTCTGGGGTGATTTTGAAAATGCTTAGCACTAAGCTTGACACAAAATTAAGAAAACAAGCTTAACAATACTGCAAGTCAGAACATGCGAGGTTCTGCAAAGCCCATTATTTTACCAGAGCATGACGCGCATATTACAATTGCTGCTTTTATATCAAGCAATTCAAGGCTTTATGGAAGGTTTACACCTCACGGCGGACTGTTTTGATTGCACTTGCCATCGATCTTTATTACTGGATCAAAAAGAGTTAAGCGACATCGCGGTTGCAGCCGCACTGCAGGCCGGACTGACAGTTGTCGGAGAGAAATTCCACTCTTTCAGCAATCCGGACGGCAGCGCCGCCGGTGTCACTTGCGCACTTCTGCTGGCCGAATCGCACATCGCGATCCATACCTGGCCTGAGCGCAATGCAGTGACGCTGGATGTGTATGTCTGCAACTTCAACGACAACAACAGTGACAAGGCGCGCGACATCATCGCCATGCTGGTCGAAGCATTTCAGCCAGCCTCTGTCTCCAGGCAGCAGCTGACGCGCGGCAGGCAGCATGATGCGCCAGCTGTGATGACATGGGAAAAACTGACGCCGCACACCGCCTATGGCACGCAATTGGGGCATACGATTGCTGAGGCGAGCAGCAGTTTCCAGCATATACAGATCAGTGAATCGGCGGAGTTCGGCAAGATCATGCGCATAGACGACGCCTACATGACATCCGAGAGAGACGAGTTCTTTTATCACGAGTGCCTGGTGCATCCAGCCGCGTTAGCCCACCCTGCCCCGCGCCGCGCATTGATCATCGGCGGCGGCGATGGCGGTTCGACCGAGGAATTGCTGAAGCATCCAGGCATGGAACATGTCAGCCTGTGCGAGATCGATGCGGAAGTGGTCCGCCTGTCGCGCGCGCATCTGCAAAACATCCATCACGGCAAGCTGGATGACTCCAGGGTCGAGCATGTCCACGCAGACGGTTTTGCATTCATACGCGAAGCCACAGATTCTTATGACCTGATCCTGCTGGACTTGACCGACCCTGTGACTCCGTCAGGCACCACGCTTGCCGCTGGCTGCGTCACTGTGGATTTTTTTGCCGATTGCAAACGCAGGCTGTCGCAAGATGGCTGCCTGGTGATGCACCTGGGCAGCCCGTTTTATCATCCGCAACGCTTCGCCGGCACCGTCGCCGACTTGCGCAAGAGCTTCCGGTTTGTACGCCCTTACACCGTCTTTGTACCTCTGTATGGCGCGCTATGGGGGATGGCAATCGCCAGCAACACGCTGGACCCTTGCGAGCCGGAGATCGCTACACTGGAAGAGCGCATCCGCGAACGGCGCATCGGCGACCTGCAGTACTACAACGCAGAAATACACAAGGCGCTATTCGTTCTTCCCAATTTCGTGCAAAATCTGCTACACAACAACAAGCAGGAGATGCAGTGAGTCATTCCGCACATCCCCACACCACTCGCCCCAAGCGCAAAAGCGGCGCGGTGCCGCTGGCGCTGGCAACGACGCTGGCTGCCAGCACCGCCCTGAGCGGCTGCGGCAACTCGGGCAGCAGCACCACGATACGCGACGGCTATACCAGCCTGGACGATTGTGTGAAGGACTGGGGTTCCGCCGACAAATGCCAGCGCCCACCGGGCAGTACAGGCGGGTCAAGCCACGGCGGATCCGGCGTGAGCCATTACTACGGCCCCAGCTACAGCGAAGGCGGCCGTGAAGCCGCACAGCGCAGCGCCACCGGCAGCAGCACCTCCGGCAATCACGCAGTCAGCCGCAGCGTCAGCAGTATCAGCCGCGGTGGTTTCGGCGGCAGCGCGCACGGCTCTTCGGGCGGCGGCTGATGATCAGGGAATCCTTAACGCCGCGCAGCAACTGGCAGGCGCAATTTGAATCGCTGGGATTCAGCTACCATTCCATCGACGGGCTGTACTGGGATGAGCGTTACGCTTACCGCTTTACCGCCGCGCAAATAGATACGCTGGAACAGGCGAGCCTGGATTTGCACCAGATGGCGCTGCAAGCAGCCGAGCATGTGATCCGCACTGAAAGGCTGGAACAGTTCGCCATTCCCAAGGCATTCTGGCCGCTGGTAGAGCAAAGCTGGCGCGACAGGGAGTTTTCACTATACGGCCGCTTCGACCTGAGCTGGAATGGTGAAGGCCCGCCCAAGCTGCTGGAATACAATGCAGATACGCCTACCGGCCTGGTGGAATCCAGTGTCGCCCAATGGTATTGGCTGCAGGATGTCTACCCGCACGCGGACCAGTTCAATTCCCTGCATGAAAAGTTGATAGAACAATGGAAATCCTACTCCGCCAAAGGCATGCTGCATTTTGCCTGTGCCGGCGGCAATGAAGAAGATGAAGGCAATTTGTCCTATCTGCGGGACACCGCCATCCAGGCCGGCCTGGCAACCAAGCAATGTGCGATAGAGGAACTGGGCTGGGATAGCAGCAACGAAGAGTTTGTCGACAATGCAGATGTCAGGATAGACAATCTGTTCAAGCTTTACCCCTGGGAGTGGCTGTGCCGCGAGGAATTCGCGCCGCAATTATTGACGCAGACAAAACAGCCGGCTCAGCGCATGCGCATCATCGAACCGGCGTGGAAGATGCTGCTGTCCAATAAGGCCATATTGCCGGTATTGTGGGAATTGTTCCCCGGCCACCCTAACCTGCTCCCTGCGTACTACGATGCCTGGAAGATCAGCGGCAATTTCGTCAAGAAACCATTATATTCGCGCGAAGGCGAAAACATCTCCGTCTATGCCGACGGCAACGTGATTCACACACCGGGTGAATATGGCGCAGAAGGCTATATCTACCAGGCCTATGCGCCGCAGCCGAAGTTTGATGACGGCATCACGCCCGCCTATACGTCGATAGGCGCGTGGATAGTCGGCGATGAGGCGGCCGGCATAGGCATACGCGAAGATGAAACCCTGATCACCAAAAACACCAGCCGCTTCATCCCCCACTACTTCGTCGACTAGGAAATGCCATGAGCGAACAAATCATGTTATCGGGACTGCCGGCATTCATCAGCCACTTCGGCGCCGCCATTCTGTTGCTGGCGGTCTTCATCGTCATCTATATCTGGATTACCCCCTACCGCGAAATCAATCTGATACGCGGCGGGAATACCGCGGCCGCGGCCAGCTTGTCCGGCTCCATACTCGGCTACTGCATAGCACTCGCTTCCGCCATCGCTAATAGCGTGAACCTGGTCGATATGCTGTGCTGGGGCGCGATCGCGCTGGTAGTGCAACTACTTGCCTTTTTTGTCGTCAGACTATTACTGCCCGGCATCGTCTCCGACATTCCGGACAATAAGGCCGCCTCCGGTATCTTTCTGGGCGCAATGAGCCTAGGATTAGGCCTGATCAATGCTGCCTGCATGACCTATTAACTGAATTGTCCAGCCTCATTAAAAAAGACTCCGACAAGACTCGAACAAGACTCACGAATCCTTTTATGCCCCGTTTTTATTGCCCCATGCCACTTGCTATCGGCGCTGTCGTCAGCCTGCCGGATGAAGTGGCGCACCATGTATTTGTATTGCGCCAGAACGTAGGCGACAGCATCAGTCTGTTCAATGGCGAGGGCGGTTCCTTTGTCGCCACGCTGACCCAGGTCGGCAAAAAACAGGTTGAAGCCGAGGTCAAATTATTCCTGCCCGGCGAAACCGAACTACCTTATGCGCTGACCCTGGCGCAAGCCTTGCCGGAAGCCTCCAAGATGGACTGGATCATAGAAAAATCCATAGAACTGGGAGCATCGACGATACAGCCTCTGTCTGCGCAGCGCTGCGTGGTCAGGCTTTCTGCAGAACGCGCAGAAAAGAAGCAGGCACACTGGCAAGGCATCATCGTATCAGCCGCAGAACAATGTGGTCGCAATCGCCTGGCCCACCTGGCGCCGTTGATGGATGTCAATAAATGGTTAAGCCAGCAGGATATGCATAAACGTATTATCCTGACCCCACGAGCCGATCAGTCCCTGGCAGACTGGTCGCGTCACCATCCGGCGCAGGCAGTAACGCTGATGGTAGGGCCGGAAGGCGGATTCTCCGAACCGGAAGAAGATCTTGCCGTAAAACAAGGTGTACTCGCGCTTTCCATGGGGCCCAGGATACTGCGCACAGAAACCGCCGGCTTGGCAGCCATTGCGGTATTAAATGCAGCATGGGGCGGGATGTAATTACCTGCATGAAGTAATACGGACGACATATCCTGGCATCACACTAAAGCAAGCGAATGCACGACCTAATTAATTGATCTGATTAATTGACCCAATTAAGGCACGACCTCATGCATCACCACCTCCACTGAAAGGAACATCATGGGACTCTTAGATACAGCACTGGGCATGTTAGGCGGCAGCCAGGACCCAAATCAAGGCAGCGATCCGAAAGCAATGCTGATACAGGCGGCGATAGGCATGCTGTCCAATAGCCAGAACGGTGGCGGCTTGCAGGGTATTATCGCCAGCTTCCAGCAATCGGGACTGGGCGAAGTTGTCGGCTCCTGGGTGGGCACGGGGCAAAACCTGCCCATCTCCGCCGACCAGATCAAGCAGGTATTGGGAAGCGGCCAATTGCAGCAACTGGCGGATGCCGCAGGCATTTCACATGACAGCGCAGCGGGCCACTTGGCCGAGATGCTGCCCGGCGTGATTGACCACCTGACACCAGGCGGCACCGTGCCTGAGGAAGGCTCCAGTAGCGCCGGCGACTTGCTGCAATCACTGGCAGGCTCTTTCTTTGCCAACCGCGCAGCAAGCTAAGCCGGGATGACAGAAACCCGGGCCAGCCTGGCAATGCGCCGTCCTTTTCTGACGGCGCTTGCCTTGTCGCTCGGTACCGCTATCGCTCTCGGCCTGACCCGCTTTTCTTACGCGCTGCTGCTATCGCCGATGCGTAGCGATCTGGGTTGGAACTACACGCTGGCGGGAAGCATGAATACCGGCAATGCGCTCGGATATTTTTTCGGCGCACTGGCCACCCCGCTACTGATACGCAGGCTGGGCATACCAGCTGTTTTTCTTAGCGGGGCACTGGGTGCCGGCGCTTTCATGCTACTGTCCGGAGCCAGCCTGGAAACGATACCGCTTTTGCTATTGCGGATATTGTCCGGACTGGCAAGTGCGCTGAGCTTTATTGCCGGCGGCGTACTGGCCGCGCGCTTGGCTTCCATGCACAGCCATCGCGCCGGCCTGCTGATCGGCCTTTACTACGGCGGCACCGGCATAGGCATCACCTTGTCCGCGCTGCTTATTCCTCCAGCCATGCAACTGGCAACAGAGCATGGCTATGCGCATAGCTGGCAATGGGCCTGGTATCTGCTAGGCAGCCTGTGCCTGCTGGGGGCCATGCTGATGGCTCCTCCCGCTCGCCAAATACCGCAGCCTCCCGCACAAGCCACGCAGCATGCAAAATTTCATATCAGCGCTTTCGCTTACGGATTGTCTGCCTATTTCATGTTCGGGGTCGGCTACATCGGCTACATGACCTTTGTCGTCGCACTGCTGAAAGAACAAGGCATGCAGGCAACCAGCATCACCATATTTTATGCCCTGCTCGGCCTGGCAGTACTGTGCTCATCGCGCATCTGGGCCGGCATGCTGGATCGCTACAAAGGCGGCCAATCAATGGCCATCCTGAACGCACTGCTCAGCGTGGCAACCATCTTGCCGGTGCTGACTTCGGCGCCGGTGTTCATCTTTATCTCCGGCCTGCTATTTGGTGGCGTATTCCTGTCCACCGTGGCGTCCACTACTGCACTGGTCAGGCATAATCTGCCGCACGCCGCATGGTCGTCCGGCATAGGTGCGTTTACGGTCACATTTGCCGTCGGCCAGGTGCTCGGCCCTGTGCTGGTAGGTTGGGTGGCAGACGGTGCCGGCGGCTTGACGCATGGCCTGCAGTTATCCGCGCTGGCCTTGCTGATCAGCGCGTTGCTGGCATGGCGCCAACCGGCCTGGATTACGCGCAGGATGCGGCCTTGAACACGGCAGTACTGAAATAAGAATCTGTGCTTACGAACTAATCCTGATTCGGTTGGTCAAATCGGTGCAATGCGATGTTTATTTCCCCGATAGTACCCATGACGTCAGCAAGCGCCAATATTGGCGAATTGAAAAAATCAAATCAAAATCCCCCTCTCTTTCGGAGACAAGCATGAAAAAAGTTTTCCAGGCAATCGCACTAGCTGGCGCACTTTCCGCCGCCTTTGCCGGCAGCGCCCAGGCGGCAACTGAAGCAACTGATCAAGCGCTGAAGGCCGCTATTTCCGGCGCCCAGCGCACGCCTGCCAATGCGGCGCGCGACGGTGCGCGCCATCCTTACGAAACCCTGAGCTTCTTCGGCATCAAGCCGACGTCAACAGTGGTAGAACTGTCGCCAGGCGGCGGCTGGTACACCGAGATCCTGGCCCCCTACCTGCGCGACCAGGGCAAACTGATCGAAGGCGCCAATGACCCCAATGCAGCCAGTGAGTACTCACGCAGGAGCATAGACAGACTCAAGCAAAAGCTGGCAGCCAATCCATCCGTCTATGACAAGGTGCAACTGGGGATTTTTGAACCACCCAGCAAGCAGGATTATGCTGCCAAGGGCAGCGTTGACCTGGTCGTCACCTTCCGCAATATCCACAACTGGGTTGATGACGGCGGCGATGCCAATGTGAAGTCCGTATTCCAGACTGCTTACGACAGCCTGAAAAAGGGCGGGGTATTCGGCGTCGTCGAGCACCGCCTGCCTGCAGGGAAAGCCCAGGATGCAAAAGCCAGCAGCGGCTATGTGCACGAAGCCTATGTCATCAAGCTGGCCGAGAGCGTAGGCTTCAAGCTGCAAGCCAAGTCGGAGATCAACGCCAACCCCAAGGATAACGCCGACCATGAAAACGGCGTCTGGGCGCTGCCGCCTACCTATGCCAACAAGGAAAAGAACAGGGATGCCTACCAGGCGATAGGAGAAAGCGACAGAATGACGCTGAAATTCGTCAAACCTTGAACTTGGCAGGAAAATCACGGCATTAACCTGTATCTACATGATATGCTCGGACGCATCGCCGTAGCAGTACGGCGATGCGCTCGAACAAAAGCGGGGGAATACGTGACAAGATTAAACAGCTTATTAAACAGCTTACTGATAGGATTGACGCTGGCCGCATCGGCAGCCGGCGCATCCGCAGCGGATCGCTACATCATCGATCCTGAGCACACCTACTCCACTTTTGAATACAAGCACTGGGGCCTGTCCTATCAGCGCGGCCGGTTTGACAATAATTCGGGCATGATAGAACTGGACATGGGCGGCAAGACCGGCGCCATCAATATCGCCATAGACGCCAGTTCAGTCAGTACCGGGTCTGAAACCTTCAATAAGATCCTGCGTTCGGATAATTTTTTCGATGCGACGCAATTCCCGCAGATCCTGTTCAAATCCAGCAATATGCGTTTTGACGGCGACAAACTGGTCCAGGTGGATGGAGACCTGACGATACGCGGCATTACCAAGCCTGCCAGCTTCGAAATCACCCATTTCAATTGCCGCTTCATGTTCCTCTATTTCAAGCAGGCTTGCGGCGCCAACGGCTACACCAAAATACTGCGCAGCGATTTCGGCGTTGGGCGCTACGTGCCGTTTGTCAGCGACGAAGTGACCCTCTCCTTCAGTGTTGAGGGAATCAAGGAATAGAGCTGCCACCTCCTTGACCAGGAAGCTATTTTGCCAATATCGGGGAAGCAGCACGGTTTTTTGTTAAACTGACGGGTTTTAGCAGACACGCGTGGCCCCGGACCAAGTCTGGGCTTGTGCATGCCAGTATGTCATTCAAGCAATATTCCCTATCTGCCCTACCCAAGAGGACCTCGTGAGCGACTATCCCGTCATTAGCTGGACCGAAGACGGCGAGACCCGTTCTGCCCGCTGGCATTCCGAAAGCGGCTCGCCGCCGCCCAAAAAAGTCATCATCGCCGATGACAAGCTGAATGCAGACACTGCTTACCGCCTCGCCTGCGAAGGCACCGCCCTGCTATGGCGCGGAGACTTCCAGAATGCCCGTCAATTGCTGCAGGCACTGGCGCGCCGCATCGAGCATAAATCGGGAAAATCGAAGAAAGTCGTCAAGGTAGCTGCTTCGCCGACCGAGGCCTTCCACCTTCACCGGCAAGCGCAATCGCAAAGGGCGCGCACTTTGGCGATGCTGCTATTGCCATTCGATGCCGACTACCGCATACCTTTGCGCCGCGCGCCCGATGTGCAGCAAGCCTGCAGCGGAGCCTATGGCAGCAGCACCGAGCCGTTTGTTGCATCCCTGCGGGAATTGCTGGGCTTGATCGGCGCGCATGAATGGCGCAAGAAAGGCGTGGAAATCCCCGCGCTGGAAGGTCGTATCCATCCCTACTATGGCGTATTTTCTCCGGTACGCGGCGAATACATCAACCTGGTGGCAGATACTCCGCTGCCCTCCACAGCACTGGCCTTCGATATAGGCACCGGCACCGGCGTGCTGGCGGCATTATTGGCCAAGCGCGGCGTCAAGCGCATCGTCGCCACCGACCAAGATCAGCGCGCGTTGAACTGCGCGCGTGAAAACCTGACCCGCCTGGGCGCCCTGAAGCAGGTTGAAGTGATACAGGCGGACCTGTTCCCTGAAGGTCGGGCGCCTCTGGTGGTCTGCAATCCGCCCTGGGTACCGGCCAGGCCGAACTCGCCGATAGAATATGCGGTCTACGATCCAGAAAGCCGCATGCTGCGCGGCTTCCTCGCAGGCCTGGCGGCTCACCTGGAGCCGAAGGGTGAAGGCTGGCTGATTTTGTCCGACTTGGCCGAACATCTCGGCCTGCGCTCCCGCGAAGAACTACTGGCCTGGATAGACGCCGCCGGCCTGAAGGTGCTGGGCAAATCAGATATACGTCCGCATCACCCCCGCGCCTCGGACACCCAGGATCCGCTGCACGCAGCGCGCTCGGCAGAAGTCACCTCACTGTGGCGTCTGGCCGCAAAATAGTAGAATAAGTAAATCAATACAGCAGCATATTTATCCCAAGGAAACAAATGAGCAACAAACCCGCCCGCATCCTGACCTTCAAATGCAAATCCTGTACCAAATCGGTCCAGGTATTCTTGCAAAAAGTATCAGCCTGCTCGCATATCCAACCTTATCAGGGCATTTGCACCTGTGGCGAAGTGATGCGCCATGCAACCGGCCAAAAAGATGCGGTGGAATCCTATCTGGCATCGTCGGATGCCTTGTGGTCGCACCATCATCATTAAAATAGATGGCAGATACCAGATATTTGCTCACTTTCGGCGAAAAATAGCCGAACTTGCTTGAATATCCAGGCCAAGCCCGCATCTGCAGCACACCGGCAGCAGAAACCAGGCTGAAAGCATTTATAATCTAAGGTTTTTGCAGTGCATTCTTTCACATTATGAAGGTATTTCGCGGACTCCCCAATGCTGCCTCCCGAGCGCCCTGCGCGCTGACGATAGGCAACTTTGATGGCGTGCATCTGGGACATCAGGTCTTGCTGTCCAGATTGCGCGAGGCGGCTACACGCCTGTCGCTGGATGCCGCCGTGATGACTTTTGAGCCGCATCCCCGCGCGTTCTTTGCGCAAATGTCCGGCGACCTGTCACGGGCACCCACCCGCATCGCCAATCTGCGCGACAACCTGGCTTCGTTGACAGTAGCCGGTGTGGACCGCGTCATCGTCGAACATTTCAATGCCCACTTCGCTTCGCTGACGCCGCAGGACTTCATAGAAAAAGTGCTGGTCGAAGGCTTGCATGTGAAATGGCTGATGGTGGGCGAAGACTTCCGCTATGGCGCCAAGCGTGCCGGCGATATCGCGATGCTGGTGGAAGCCGGAAAACGCTACGGTTTTGAAGTCGAAACCTTGCCTGCGGTACAAAACAAAGGGGTGCGCATTTCCTCTTCCGCCGTGCGCGCTGCGCTGGCCGAAGGCGATTTTGTAGAAGCAGAAGCCTTGCTGGGGCATCCGTACCGCATTTCCGGCCATGTCGTGCATGGCCAGAAGCTGGGCCGCACGATAGGCTATCCGACGCTGAACTTGCGTATCGCGCATCACCGCCCCGCATTGACCGGCATCTTTGTCGTGCAGGTACACGGCTTGGCCGAGCAGCCCTTGCCTGGCGTTGCCAGCCTGGGCGTGCGCCCCACCGTTGACGACAGCGGCAG
This sequence comes from Parundibacterium terreum, assembly GCF_014636315.1. GTDB lineage: Bacteria > Pseudomonadota > Gammaproteobacteria > Burkholderiales > Burkholderiaceae_D > Undibacterium > Undibacterium terreum. The sequence goes on from NZ_BMED01000002.1 coordinate 191,136, forward strand.
AGTGCTGCTGGAGACCCATGTATTTGACTATACCGGCAATTGCTACGGCAAGCTGATACAGGTCGAATTCCTGAGAAAATTGCGCGATGAAGAAAAATTCATCGACCTCCCTACGCTGGTCACCGCGATAGACCGCGACGCTGAACAAGCCAGAACCTATTTTGGCAAAGTGCGGGACCAGGCTGCGTTTGAGCAGGGCCGCAAGCAGGTCAGCTCGGCGACCGACCGAATTTGAAGACCGCACAGCGTCTTTAGCCAGGCGCGCCGGCCTCTGCAGTACCGGCAGCGCACCGAATCGAATACCGAAATACCCTACTGAAGAAAAACCATGTCTGAAAATCAATCCGGCAAGCCGAACAAAACCGTCAGCAAATATCCGGTCAACATGACCGAAACGCCCTTCCCCATGCGTGGAGACCTGGCCAAGCGTGAGCCCAAATGGGTCAAGGAATGGCAAGACAAGAAAATCTATCAGCGTATCCGCAAGGCTTCCCAAAACCGTCCAAAGTTCATCCTGCATGACGGTCCTCCGTATGCCAACGGCGACATCCATATCGGCCATGCGGTCAACAAGATATTGAAAGATATCGTCGTCAAGACCCGCAATATGGCGGGCTTTGATGCGCAGTATGTCCCTGGCTGGGATTGCCACGGCATGCCTATCGAAATCCAGATCGAAAAACTGTACGGCAAGAACCTGCCGGTGGGCGAAGTGCAGGCCAAGGCACGTGCCTATGCCAACGAACAGATCGAGCGCCAGAAGGCTGACTTCATCCGTCTGGGCGTGTTGGGCGAATGGGACAATCCATACAAAACCATGAACTTCAGCAATGAGGCGGATGAGTTGCGCGCACTGGGCAAGCTGCTGGAAAAAGGCTATGTCTATCGTGGCCTGAAACCAGTCAACTGGTGCTTCGATTGTGGCTCCGCGCTGGCCGAAGCGGAAGTGGAATACGAAAACAAACGTGATCCATCGATCGACGTCGGCTTCCCGTTTGCCGAGCACGATAAGCTGGCCAAGGCTTTCAAACTGGACAAACTGCCGACCGACAAGGGCTACTGCGTCATCTGGACCACCACGCCATGGACCATCCCGTCCAACCAAGCGTTGAACATGCACCCGGAAATCACCTATGCACTGGTGGAAACCGTGCGCAATGGCGAAACCATCCTGCTGATCCTGGCGCAAGACCTGGTTGAATCCAGCCTGCAGAAATACAAACTGGAAGGCAAGGTCATCGCCACCACGCTGGGCGCCAACCTGTCCGAGATCAAATTCAAACACCCGTTTGCCCACCTGGATGCCGGCTACGACCGCCTGTCGCCTGTTTATATGGGTGAATATGTGACGCTGGACAGCGGTACCGGTGTCGTCCACTCCGCTCCGGCTTACGGCATAGAAGATTTCCAGTCCTGCAAAGCGCACGGCATGAAGGACGACGACATCCTGAACCCGGTCATGGGCGACGGCAAGTATGCCTCCTGGCTGCCTTTCTTCGCAGGCATGAACATATGGGTTGCATCCAAGCCCATCTGCTCCAAGCTGGAAGAAGCCGGCGCACTGTTCAACCTGGTGATGTTCGATCATAGCTATATGCATTGCTGGCGTCATAAGACCCCAATCATCTATCGCGCAACGTCGCAGTGGTTCGCCAGCATGGACAACAAGCCGAATGACGGCGGCGCAAGCCTGCGTGAAACCGCGCTGAAGAGCATCGACGAAACCGCCTTCTTCCCGGCCTGGGGCCAGGCGCGCCTGCATGGGATGATCGCCAACCGTCCTGACTGGACCCTGTCCCGCCAGCGCCAGTGGGGTGTGCCCATGGCCTTTTTCCTGCATAAGGAAACCGGCCAGTTGCATCCACGTACTCCGGAGTTGCTGGAGCAAATTGCAGTACGCATAGAAAAAGACGGTATCGAAGCCTGGCAGCAGCTGGATATCCAGGAATTCCTGGGTGCGGATGCAGATATGTATGTGAAGAACCGCGACACGCTGGACGTCTGGTTCGATTCCGGCACTACGCACCAGACCGTATTGCGCGGCTCGCACAAGGAACAGTCCCACTTCCCGGCAGACCTGTATCTGGAGGGTTCCGACCAGCATCGCGGCTGGTTCCACTCGTCGCTGCTGACTTCGTCAATGCTGAACGGCTGCGCGCCGTATAAAGCCTTGTTGACGCACGGCTTCGTCGTGGATGGCGAAGGCAAAAAGATGTCCAAATCCAAGGGCAATGTGGTCGCGCCGCAAAAGATATCCGATACGCTGGGCGCCGACATCCTGCGCCTGTGGGTTGCATCAACCGATTACTCCGGCGAGCTGTCGATCTCGGACGAGATCTTGAAGCGGGTAACCGAATCGTATCGCCGTATCCGCAATACGCTGCGCTTCCTGCTGGCCAACACTTCCGACTTTGATCCGGCCAAGGATGCAATACCGCTGGCCGATCTGCTGGAAATCGACCGCTATGCGATCGCCAATATGGCCATATTGCAAAAAGATATCCTGGCGCACTACACGGTGTTTGAATACCACCCGGTCGTATCCAAGCTGCAGTCCTTCTGCTCGGAAGACCTGGGCGGCTTCTACCTGGATATCCTGAAGGATAGACTGTACACCAGCGGCACTACTTCTGCGGCACGCCGTTCAGCACAGACAGCGATCTGGCATATCACGCAGGCGCTGCTGCGCGTGATGGCTCCTATCCTGTCTTTCACGGCAGAAGAAGCCTGGGCGTCTTTCGCCGGCACGGAAGCATTTGCTGCCAGCGATGAAACGATCTTCACGCAGACCTACTATGCGCTGCCGGAAATCGCCGGCGCGGAAGCCTTGCTGAGCAAGTTTGCTGCATTGCGCGACATCCGCGCAGATGTCACCAAGCAACTGGAAGAAGTACGTGTTTCCGGCGCCATCGGTGCATCACTGCAGGCCGAAGTCACCGTCAAGGCCAGCGGCGCCAAGTATGAATTGCTGAAAGGTTTCGGCGACGACTTGCGTTTCATCTTCATCACTTCCAGCGCTGCGGTGGAACAGGTTGCCAGTGAAGCAGACGAAGCGGTAGTTGTTACCCCATCGGCGGATGCGAAATGCGAACGCTGCTGGCACTACCGTGCAGACGTCGGTTCGCATGCAGAGCACGCAGGTCTGTGCGGCCGCTGCGTCAGCAATTTGTTCGGCGCAGGTGAAGAACGTCATTTTGCGTAATACTTACCGGGTAAACTCCCGGTAAGTAGCAGGTAAATCGCAGGTAAATAGCAATCGCTTTGCCCGCTCTCTGAAGAGTCACGAAGAGAGCGGGCCAATCAATCCATCCAATACGCTAAACAACAAGCTCACATACGCTGAATATGGCAACTAAAAAACGCTCTGCCGCCCCATCCAAACCGTCGTTTACCTCTTCCGGCTCCTCAGGTTCCTCCCTGGGCCCCTGGCTAGGCGTGGCAGCAATCGTGATCCTGCTGGATCAGCTGACCAAGATCACCATCGCCAAGCTGTTTGTACTCGGCGAAACTTTGCCGGTCACCTCATTTTTCAATCTCACGCTGTGGCATAACCCCGGTGCGGCATTCAGCTTCCTGGGCCAGGCTTCAGGCTGGCAGCGTTATCTGTTTACTGCCATCGGCATAGGTGCAGCGCTGTTCATCGTTTATCTGTTGAAGCGGCATGCCGGGCAGCGCCTGTTTTGCTGGGCGCTGGCGCTGATCATGGGCGGTGCACTGGGGAATGTGATCGACAGGCTGCTATACGGCCATGTGATCGACTTCCTGGACTTTCATTACAAAGAGCAATATCACTTTGCCGCTTTCAATGTGGCAGACGCGGCGATCAGCATCGGTGCTGCTCTATTCATCCTGGATGAATTACGGCGCGTGAAAAAGTAAAAAAAGTCGAAGTAAGGCAGTAGAAGTAAGGCAATCAGGAACTACGCAAAAGGCAGGAGCTGAATCATGAAGCTAGCGGGTAAAAAGATAGTGCTGGGCCTGACAGGCGGTGTCGCATGCTATAAGGCGGCGGAACTGACGCGCGCACTGGGCAAGGCAGGCGCCAGCGTGCAGGTCGTCATGACGCAGGCGGCAACGCAGTTCATCACGCCGATCACCATGCAGGCCCTGTCCGGCAACACTGTGTATACCGACCAATGGGATGCGCGCATACACAATAATATGCCGCATATCGATCTGACCCGCGATGCGGATGCCATCGTCATCGTGCCCTGCAGCACCGATTTTATCTTCAAGCTGGCGCATGGCGCCTGCGACGACCTGCTGTCTACGCTGTGCGTCGCCCGCCCTTTGGGCATGCCATTGATGGTAGCGCCGGCAATGAATGTGGAGATGTGGCAAAACCCCGCGACGCAGAGGAATGTCGCGCAACTGAAGGCTGATGGCATACAGTTGCTGGGTCCTGCCGCAGGCGATCAGGCTTGCGGCGAAGTCGGCATGGGCCGCATGCTGGAGCCGGCTGAAATGCTGGAAGAAATCATTGCCTCCTTCCAGCCCAAGCTGCTGACAGGCAGGCGCGTGCTGATCACCGCCGGCCCTACCTTTGAACCTATAGACCCGGTACGCGGCATTACCAACCTGTCCTCCGGCAAGATGGGCTATGCGATAGCACAGGCGGCTCGTGAAGCCGGTGCCGTGGTGACCCTGGTCTCCGGCCCGACCGCGCTGGAGCTGCCGTATGGTACCAGCCGTATCGCCGTACAAACCGCGCAGCAGATGCATGATGCGGTGATGTCCGCACTGGCAGGCCAGAAGCAGGATATCTTCATCGCAGTGGCCGCTGTAGCCGATTGGAAGGTGGCCAATGCCAGCACGCAAAAATTGAAAAAAACCGGCGAGCAGGATATGCCGCAACTGCAGTTTGCACAGAATCCGGACATCCTGGCCAATGTTGCCGCGATGCCTGACCGCCCTTACTGCGTGGGCTTTGCTGCCGAATCGGAAAACCTGCTGCAATTTGGCGCAGCCAAGCGGGCGAAGAAAAATGTGCCTCTGCTGGTAGGCAATATCGGCCACCACACTTTCGGCCAGGACGACAATGAGCTGGTCTTGTTTGATGAGCAGGGGCACAAAAATTTGCCGCGTGCCGACAAGCAAACCCTGGCCACGCAATTGATCGCCGAGATCGCTTCTCGCGTAAGTAATACCAATAGGCACTAATAGCGTCAAATAAGCAGGATCGTTGTCAGATTCAAGCGCCATCCGTTACAAGCAGCAACAAGGGCAGCAAACATGAAGTCAGCCGTCAAACTCTCGGTATTGGACCAGTCTCCCGTCATAGAAGGCTATAACGCGCGCGATGCGCTAGCGGCCAGTATAGAACTGGCCCAGCTTGCCGATCAGCTTGGTTATACCCGTTACTGGTGCGCAGAGCATCACGGCCTGTTCGGTGTGTGCGACAGCGCACCGGAAGTGCTGCTGGCGCGCATAGGCGCAACAACGCAGCGCATACGCATAGGTTCAGGCGGAGTGATGCTGCCCTACTACAGCCCTTTCAAGGTGGCGGAACAATTCCGCATGCTGGAAGCGCTGTATCCGAACCGTATCGACCTCGGCGTGGGCCGCGCACCCGGCGGCGACCAGAAAACCGCGCAGGCGGTGGCCGCCGGCGCCTACAACCGCGGCGAGATTTTTCCGCAGCAGGTGCAGGAGCTGATCTGGCATTTGCACGGCACGCTACCGGGCAATCATCCAGCCCAGGGCGTTGCCTTGCAGCCGCAAGTAGATACGGTACCGCAGATCTGGATGCTGGGTTCCAGCGATTTTGGCGGCAACCTGGCGGCTCAACTGGGCATACGCTTCGCGTTCGCCCACTTCATCAATGCGCACAACGGTCATTTTGTCGCGCAGGAATATCGCGATCATTTCAATACTCAGCTAGAAGCTAAACCTTACTCAGCAGTCGCCGTTTTCGTGATCTGCGCCGATACCGAACAGGAAGCGCAGCAACTGGGGCTGGCGGTGGATATGCGCCGCCTGCAAATGGCCTACGGCGTGAATGCGCCTATCCCACGCCTGGGACAGGTAGAGCCTGCCAATTTCAATGAGCGCGACCGCATGATCATAGAACGCGAGCGGCCACGCAGCATCATAGGCACGCCGGAGCAGGTCTCTGAGAAGATGCTGGCCTTGCAGCAGCAATTCGCCGCCGATGAAATGATAGTACTGACCGTGGCCGGCAGCTATGCGGCGCGGCTCAGGTCCTACGAATTGCTGGCCCAAAGCTTCGCCCTCTGATTTTTTATTGCATCACCGAATTAAGCCTATTACTTCCAACCAGAAACACTGATGAAAAATATCGACCTCAAAATTCTCGACCCACGCATGAAAGACCTGCTGCCTGCTTACGGAACTCCCGGCAGTGCCGGCCTGGACCTGCGTGCCTGTATCAACGAAGCAATCACGATCAAACCGGGTGAAACCGTACTGATCCCTACCGGCCTCGCCATCCATATCGGCGACCCCGGCTATGCAGCAATGCTGTTGCCGCGCAGCGGCATGGGCCATAAGAACGGCATCGTACTGGGCAACCTGGTCGGCCTGATCGATTCGGATTACCAGGGTGAGCTGAAGATCTCCACCTGGAACCGCGGCCAGTCCGACTTCGTACTGCAGCCTATGGAGAGGCTGGCACAGATGATCATCGTTCCGGTGCTGCAGGTAGGATTCAATGTTGTTGACGAGTTCGACAGCAGCGAACGCGGTGCGGGCGGTTTCGGCAGTACAGGCAAACACTGAGGCTGCCAGCAAGCCTGCTGAAAACAAAAAAGCCCGAATCTGCATTCGGGCTTTTTCTATTTTAAGAGGGCTGCTGCTTGAATTACTCTGCCTCTGCAACCTCTTGCGAAGCTTCCGGTGGCGCCGTGTTGTCGCCTTCGGCAAACTCCAGCTTGACCTGATCCTTGTCGTCCAGATCGACGATCACCTTGCCGCCGGTGACCAGCTTGCCGAACAAGAGTTCGTCTGCCAGCGCTTTCCTGATCATGTCCTGGATCAGGCGTGCCATAGGACGTGCGCCCATCAGCGGATCGAAACCTTTTTTGCCGAGGAACTTGCGCAAGGCGTCGGTGAAAGTCGCTTCCACTTTTTTCTCGTGCAATTGCTCTTCCAGCTGCATCAGGAATTTATCCACTACACGCAGGATGATTTCTTCATCCAGCGCGCGGAAGCTGATGATAGCGTCCAGGCGATTGCGGAATTCAGGCGTGAACATACGCTTGATATCTGCCATTTCATCGCCGGCTTCCTTGCTGTCGTTAAAGCCGATGGAACGCTTCTGCAAGCTCTCTGCGCCGGCATTGGTCGTCATGATAATGATCACGTTGCGGAAGTCCGCCTTGCGGCCATTATTATCAGTCAGCGTACCGTGGTCCATCACCTGCAACAGGATATTGAATACGTCAGGATGGGCTTTTTCAATCTCATCCAGCAGCAATACCGCATGCGGCTTCTTGGTGATTGCCTCAGTCAGCAAACCGCCCTGGTCAAATCCGACGTAACCCGGTGGCGCGCCGATCAGGCGGCTGACCGCGTGACGTTCCATGTATTCCGACATGTCGAAACGTATCAGTTCTATACCCAGCGTAAAGGCCAACTGCTTCGCAACCTCGGTCTTGCCGACGCCGGTAGGACCGGAGAACAGGAAAGAACCGATAGGCTTGTCTGTCTTGCCCAGGCCGGCACGCGCCATCTTGATCGCCGATGCCAGCGCTTCGATTGCAGGCTCCTGGCCGAAGACGACGTTTTTCAGGTCGCGGTCTATGGTCTGCAACTTGGACCTGTCGTCCTGATTGACGGTTTGCGGCGGAATGCGGGCGATCTTAGCGATGATGTCTTCGATATCCGCCTTGCCTATCGTTTTCTTCTGCTTGGACTTCGGCAGGATGCGTTGCGCAGCACCGGCCTCGTCGATCACGTCAATCGCCTTATCAGGCAAGTGGCGGTCATTGATGAAGCGGGCAGACAATTCGGCAGCCGTAGTCAGCGCAGAAGCTGAGTACTTGACGTTGTGATGCTCTTCGAAACGCGACTTCAGGCCACGCAGGATCTGTACTGTCTGCTCTACCGTTGGCTCGTTCACGTCTATCTTCTGGAAGCGGCGTGACAAGGCATGGTCTTTTTCAAACACGCCACGGTATTCGGTGTAAGTAGTCGCACCGATGCATTTCAACTGGCCGCTGGACAAAGCCGGTTTCAGCAGATTGGATGCATCCAGCGTGCCGCCCGACGCGGAGCCCGCACCGATAATGGTGTGGATCTCATCGATGAACAGTATGCCGTTCGGTGTGTCTTTCAGTTGTTTCAGCACGCCCTTCAGACGCAATTCGAAATCACCGCGGTATTTGGTGCCGGCCAGCAATGCGCCCATGTCCAATGAATAGACAATTGCGTTTTGCAGGATCTCGGGCACGTCGCCCTGGGTGATGCGCCATGCCAGGCCTTCCGCAATCGCGGTCTTGCCCACGCCGGCTTCGCCGACCAGCAGCGGATTATTTTTGCGGCGACGGCACAGGATCTGGATCACGCGCTCGACTTCGCTATCGCGGCCGATCAATGGATCGATCTTGCCTTCGATGGCGGACTTGTTCAGGTTTTGCGTGAACTGATCGAGAGGATTTTCTTTTTGCTGGCCTTCAGCCTGCGCTTCTTCCACGCCTTCAGACGATTTGGCAGGATCGACATGCTGATCCTTGCGTACGCCGTGCGAGATGAAGTTGACCACGTCCAGGCGTGTCACTCCCTGCTGATGCAGGTAGTAGACCGCATGCGAGTCTTTTTCACCGAAGATAGCCACCAGCACATTGGCGCCGGTTACTTCCTTCTTGCCGTTGGAAGCAGACTGAACGTGCATGATCGCACGCTGGATAACGCGCTGGAAGCCCAGTGTAGGCTGGGTATCCACTTCGCTGGTGCCAGGCACGGTAGGCGTGTTATCGCTGATGAAATTGCTCAGGGTTTTGCGCAAGTCCTCGATATTTACCGCACAGGCGCGCATCACTTCGGCAGCCGAAGGATTATCCAGCAGGGCTAGCAGCAGGTGCTCAACCGTGATGAATTCATAACGAGCCTGCCTGGCCTCCACAAAAGCCATGTGCAAACTGACTTCCAATTCTTGCGCAATCATACTTCCTCCATCACACATTGCAGGGGATGTCCTGCTTTACGAGCGTGCGTCAAAACAAGTTCCACTTTAGTCAAGGCGATATCTTTCGAATATACGCCGCATACGCCTCTACCGTCCCTGTGCACTTTAAGCATGATCTGCATCGCGGTTTCTCGGTCTTTATTAAAGTACTCCTGAATGATACTCACGACAAATTCCATTGGCGTGTAGTCGTCATTGAGTAGCGTAACCTGGTACATCGCCGGCGGCTTCAGCTTTTGGGCTTGCCGCTCCAGTATCGTACCGTTTTCTTGCTTGTTTCCCATACGTATATTCTAGTACGTTGATTCGATAGCGAGTTAAATAATAAGAGCATTATTTGGCCCCTGTTAGGATGTTACGCGTTTTCTGTACTTCCCGCAGATGGAGACCAATTTCTGTACATCAAGGGCTAGTGTGGTTTTTTAAGAAGTCTTAATTAAGTGAAAAAACAACAATGCCACAACGACCACTAAAATATCTTGACTTTACTATTTTTTCCGCCAAGAATGATATTTATTGACAAGACAATGCGGTACTTGTCAATAGAAGTGAGCAAGTTTAGGGGGGAGGCAGCTTTGCGCTAAGTTTCTTGCTTTACGGCTCGTGTGATTAGTTTATATTTGAAAGATGCATTATGGCAACAGGTACCGTCAAGTGGTTCAATGATTCCAAAGGCTTCGGCTTTATCACTCCGGATGACGGCGGTGAGGATTTGTTCGCCCACTTTTCCGCAATCCAGATGAACGGCTTCAAGACTCTCAAAGAAGGTCAGAAGGTTACGTTCGAAGTCACGCAAGGCCCTAAAGGCAAGCAAGCTTCCAACATCCAAAACCCTTAATCTCACGATCAGGATTTTGTGTAAAAAGCCCCGCTCACGCGGGGCTTTTTTTATTTGCCCTGCCCTGCCCCGCTATTCTTCATATAGAAATATCACACACGCTGGGCGGCATGCAGTTTCCCCTATGCAGATGCGCGGGCGACAAATACAATCAGTGCTGCCGTGTCGGCTCAGTATTCATAATAAATAAGCCACGCTTCCGTTCGTCTCAACCCTGGCAATTCATGAAACTCCGCTACAAAATCATCCTGTTCGCGATAGTCCCGCTGCTGCTTGCCTTCCTGGGCATAGCACTGGCCATGCTGCGCCAGGCCACGTTGCTGGCCCAACAGCAGCGCAGCACCGTAGAACAGGCCTACATGGCCAGCAAAGAGGCAGAACTGAAGCATTACGTCACGCTGGGCATGGCAGCGATCTCGGACCTGTATGTGTCTGACAAGCCGGATGCAGAAACCATGGAAGAGGCCAAGGCCATCCTGTCCAAGCTGGACTACGGCAACGACGGCTATTTCTATGTGTATGACATGCAGGGGAATAACCTGATGCATCCGCGCCAGCCCGACCTCGTCGGCCGCGACTTGTGGAACCTGACAGACCCGGAAGGCAACCGCACGATACAGAACCTGATCAACAAGGCCAGGCAAGGCGGCGGCGTGGTGCGCTATCTGTGGGAAAAACCATCCACACACAAGATGGCGCCCAAACTGGGCTATGTGGTCGCACTGGAAAAATGGGGCTGGATGCTGGGCACGGGCATCTACCTGGATGACGTGGACAATGCCCTCAACAAGATAGACATCCAGGTTGCCAAGAACATACAAAGCACGATGTTCTGGATCGCCGGCATTGCGGTCACCAGTGCACTGCTGATCGCACTATGCGGCCTGGCGCTGAACATCAGCGAATCGCGCGTCGCCGAAGCAAAGCTGAAGGTGCTGGCGCAAAGCATCGTCAAATCGCAGGAAGACGAGCGCGCCCGCCTGTCGCGCGATCTGCACGACGGCCTGAGCCAGTTGCTGGTGTCAATCAAGCTGCAGATAGAATCCGGGCTGGCTAAACTGATGGGCCGCCCCGAGCAAGCCGATGCCGCAAAAATTTCATTCACGCGCGCCACCACCCAACTGAACGATGCCCTGGGGGAGCTGCGCCGCATCTCGCATGACTTGCGGCCGGCGATGCTGGACGATCTCGGCCTGGCAGCCGCGTTCGAACAACTGGCCAGCGAGTTTGCCGCTGCTTCGTCGCTGCCCGTGCATTTTGAAGCCAGCGGCGAAACCTCCATATTGACCGAGGTCGGCAATACCGTATTATTCCGGGTCGCGCAGGAAGCCCTGACCAATATCCACAAGCACGCTGTGCATGTCACGGAAGTCAGCATGCTGCTGTCGGGCGATGCACGGCACATCAGATTATTAATATCGGACAATGGCGCAGGCTTCGACGTGGCAGGCATCGCCAGCAATCCCAAACGCGGTATAGGCTTGAGTAATATGAAAGAAAGACTGGAGACCGTCAAAGGTCATCTTGAAGTGCATTCCAATAATAGCGGCACCCAGGTCATCGCCAGCATCCCCAGCGACAAGAGGGGGCATTGATGAGCCAGCAGAGCGACATTCGCATCTTCCTGATCGACGACCATCCGCTGGTGCGCGACGGCTTGAAAGCGAGACTGGAAACCATACCGCACTTCTCCATCGTCGGTGAAGCAAGCAATGCAGAAGAAGCACTGGACAAGGCAGCCGGCACGGCGATAGACCTGGTGCTGATGGACATCAACCTGAATGGGCAAAGCGGCGCTGCCAGCGCAACAGGCATGAACGGCATCGCACTCACCGCGCGCTTTGCAGCAGCTTATCCTGATGTCAGGATCATCATGCTGTCCATGCACGACAAGGCCGAATATGTTTCGCAGGCGATGCAAGCCGGCGCGCGCGGCTACGTGCTGAAAGACGCACCGGCAGAACACATCATTGCAGCGATAGAATCCGTGATGTCGGGCAAAAACTACCTGAGCGCCGGCTTGCAGCAGCCAGGCGCCGCGCCCTCCTCCGCAGCAATCCTGACGCAAAGGGAACAAGATATCCTGAAGAGCATTGCAACTGGAAAATCCAACAAGCATATCGCGCAAGAGCTGGGTTTGAGCGTGCGCACCGTGGAAACCCACAGACTGAATATCAAGCGCAAGCTGAACATAGAGGGTCAAGCCGATCTGATCAGATTTGCGTTGAACCAGAGTGGCTTGTTCTAGCACTAAACTGAGATCACGCCGCTGTCGATAGTAAAAACCCTGCCTCTGAGTTTGAGGATTGCAAACCGCTGCCGGTCGAACCAAAAATAAGTAAGATAACCCAAACTCGCAATGCCGCTCAGTTACGACTGACCGGCATTTTTATTTTGAGCGCAGCAAGCGATGCGCCTGCCACCCGCCAGAGCCCAGCGAAACAATCAATAGAACTGGTGAACTAGAAATCCCCGACCAACTCCAGTTCTGCGGAGTTGGCATCCGCAAGATTTTTAGCCATCGTTTCAAGTTCGCCCTTGTTGGCTGGATACTGGTATTTAAGAATACCGCTGACTCCATACTGCTGCATGGTCGCCTTACTGGGGAAATAGAATTTTGACGGCGATTCATCACCGCTCGTAACATCGTAGGTGTAGCTTTTATTTTCCGCCTTCAGCGTTTCCATGAACTCTTTCGCCTTGTCCTGTTGATCAAGCGTGAATTGACTAAGCTTTCCTTCGGAAACGATCTGTATGCTGTGGTTTTTCTGCGGCAGTTTAGTGCGATCCAGCGATATTCTCAGCAGGGCAGGATTGAAACCTATGCTGTGAAAAAAGACGGTTTCTTTTTTATAGAGTGAAAGTAGTTGCTGCCTGACGGTAGCAAGCTCGCTCTCCGACAGCAAGGGATAATCTGCCGCCTGCAATGTCGGCGCTGAGCCACCAGTCAAGCCGCCGTGAAAGCCGAGTATGGCACCGGGTTGCAGAATTTTTTTAGCCGCTCCCAAAAACAGGTAGTTCGCACAACTGGACAAGCAATATTTTTCGACGATCAGCGTTATTTTTCGCTTTCTAAACTCCTTTCCAATTGCGAGCCCTGCCTCTCCGTCACCTCCGCCTGAATTAACGATCACTGTGCTTATGCCGTGATCCAGATAGCTCTTCATGGCAAGGAAGTTTGTGCGTGTGATGTCGCCATTAAAATGCAGCGTACTTCGGTCTTCGTCCACTGAAAAATTTACAGGCTCTGCGTAGCAGTCATAAACATGAAGCCACATTAAAAGAAAGAAAATACCGGCGCGTCCGTACCTTGTCGGTGAGGACAGTCTTAAAAACTCATATCGCATTGATCGAAACAAGTTAAATGATGATTTGCCACTTACCCAGGAAAGTAGGTTTTGATATCGGCCCGAAAAGAAAAAAATCCCTTTCCTCCTAAGAGAAACGGGATTTTTTGAATGGCTGAAATGACTGAATTCAGCTTACATCTGTTCTATCATCACATCGCCAAAACCGGAGCACGATACCTGTGTCGCACCTTCCATCAGGCGCGCGAAGTCATAAGTAACTTTCTTCGCGGCGATGGATTTTTCGGTAGAGCTGATGATCAGATCGGCAGCTTCCAGCCAGCCCATATGGCGCAGCATCATTTCTGCCGACAGGATCAGGGAACCCGGGTTCACATAGTCCTTGCCGGCATACTTCGGCGCCGTACCATGCGTCGCTTCAAACATTGCCACGGAATCGGACATGTTGGCGCCCGGAGCGATACCGATACCGCCCACTTGTGCTGCCAGTGCATCGGAGATGTAGTCGCCGTTCAGGTTCAGTGTAGCGATGACGCTGTATTCATTAGGGCGCAACAGGATCTGTTGCAGGAAGGCATCCGCGATGGAATCCTTGATGGTGATGTCCCGGCCGGTCTTGGGATTCTTGAATTTGCACCATGGGCCGCCGTCGATCAATTGCGCACCGAATTCTTTTTGCGCCAGGGCATAAGCCCAGTCGCGGAAACCGCCTTCGGTGTACTTCATGATATTGCCTTTGTGGACGATAGTCACAGATGGCTTGTCATTATCGATAGCGTACTGGATCGCCTTGCGCACCAGACGCTCGGTGCCTTCGCGGGATACGGGCTTGACGCCGATACCGGAAGTGTCAGGGAAACGGATTTTCTTGACGCCCATTTCCTTGACCAGGAATTCGATGATTTTCTTCGCGCCTTCGGAACCCTCTTGCCATTCGATACCGGCGTAGATGTCCTCAGAGTTTTCGCGGAAGATGACCATGTCGGTTTTTTCCGGCTCACGCACTGGGGATGGCACGCCCTTGAAGTAGCGTACCGGGCGCAGGCAGACATACAGGTCCAGCTCCTGGCGCAGCGCCACGTTCAACGAACGGATACCGCCACCAACAGGCGTAGTCAGCGGGCCCTTGATGGAAACAACATAGTCTTTCAGGACTTTCAGCGTTTCTTCGGGCAGCCATACGTCCGGGCCATAGACTTTGGTGGATTTTTCGCCAGCATAGATTTCCATCCAGCTGATCTTGCGCTGACCGCCATAAGCCTTGGCGACGGCGGCATCAACGACCTTGATCATGACCGGGCTGATATCAATGCCTGTGCCATCGCCTTCGATGTAAGGGATGATAGGATTATCTGGCACGTTCAACGAGAAATCGGCATTGACGGTAATTTGCTTACCTTCAGCAGGAACTTTAATATGTTGGAACATCGTATTCTCCGTAGTTTTGGGCGACCGGGCGCTTGCGCTATCGCTCATGACAAGCCTTGCTGAATGTCCATATTCGATTGCGAATATCAAAAAATTCGCAATCAACTCTTATATAAGACACAAGACTACCGTTTCATATTATGCACCAGTATTTTACTGGATGCCATAATTTTGCGACACTAGCACCCGTGAAACTTATGAAACCTATGAAACTTATCTTATTCAACAAACCATTCGATGTGATGTGCCAGTTCTCGGCGCACCCTAGCCGCCCTACACTGGCCAACTATCTCGACATCCCCGGCATCTACCCGGCAGGCAGGCTGGATGCGGACAGCGAGGGACTGGTTTTACTGACCGATGACGGCAAGCTGCAACATAGTATCAGTCATCCTGATCACAAGCAGGCGAAGACCTATCTGGTGCAAGTGGAAGGAACACCGACGCCGGCTGCGCTGGAAAAACTGCGCAATCCTATCGACCTGGGAGACTTCATCACCCAGCCCTGCATCGCCAGGCACATCCAGGAGCCGCAGTGGCTATGGCCGCGCACTCCTCCCGTGAGGCACAGGGAAGCCATCCCCACCAGTTGGCTATGCATCATCCTGTCAGAAGGAAAAAACCGGCAGGTACGCCGCATGACGGCTGCCGTGGGCCTGCCGACCTTGCGGCTGATCCGTAGTTCAATCGGCAATTTCTCGTTGGAGACGCATCCACTGCTGCCGGGGGAGTGGCAGGAAGTGCGCATCTAGAACAGAGGTGGATGACTGCGAACCGCAGCCGGTAGCGGCTACCCACTACCGGCTTGGACTAAATAATTTTAATTATTTCTGGGTTGATACAAATAAACTGTCAACCGTTCATCACAGCCTACGTTATTTGCCTTGATTCAACTGATTTTTACTAAACCCTCATTGAATCAATCTTGAATTTTAGCCATTTTTTTGTGTAGCTTAAACATTACTCCCGAAGGACTAAAAATGAAAAAATTGATCGCTGCTCTGGTTGTTGGTCTGTTTGCTTCTGCGGCTTTTGCTCAAGCCCCTGCTCCTTCTGCATCTGCGTCTGCTACGGAAGCATCCAAACCAGCGCCTAAGAAACACAAAAAACACAAAAAAGAAGCAGCGTCCGCCTCTGCCGCCGCTTCTGCTGCTGCATCAAAATAATCAGCACCAGCTTTAACAGCAATGATCAAAAAGGCAGGATTTCCTGCCTTTTTTTCATTTCTGCGGCACGCCAGACAAACGCTTCGCTAGGCCACTCCCCCCCAATTTGTTTCGGTGTGTATAAGACCATGCAGCGGCCAAATCGCCGTAGTACACTATGCCGCCACCGGCATAATCTGGCGCTGTTTCTACAGTTTGCCGGCTTTGATATAACCTAACCACCACTGAACTCATCCGGATACCATGCATAAAACTCATCTGCGTGCCATCGCATCCCGCTTCACGCCTGTCTTCGCAAGCTTCGCTATTGCACTGGCCTTTTCTGCAAATGCCGGCGCACAGACAAAATTACCCGTTAAACAACTAACGGCAGGCATAAATCTGATCCAGGCTGAAGTAGCGGCAACCGATGCGGAGCGCGAGATCGGCCTGATGAACCGCACCAAGATGGGGCCCAACGAAGGCATGGTGTTTGATTTCGGCGCTCCGGCAGGCGTATGCATGTGGATGAAGAACACGTTGATTCCACTCTCCGTGGCTTTCATGGATGCCGAAGGCAAGATTGTGAATATTGAAGACATGCAGCCGGAAACACTGGATTCGCATTGCGCAAAAAAGGCAGTGCGCTATGCGCTGGAAATGAACCTGGGCTGGTTCAAGCAAAAGAATATCAAGCCGGGCAGCAAGATTGAAGGATTTCCACTTAAGTAATAAAAAGTGGCTAAGAATCGGAGGAGAGTTGCAACTCTCCTTTCACCCGTTTCGGACTAGAAAACACAAAAACCCGCACATGTGCGGGTTTTTTATTCTTTCACAGGCAAACCGGTATCCGGCTTGCTAGCTTGCTGAAGCAGGCAGATTAAGCCAGTGCTTTCAGGGCAGCAGACAAACGGCTCTTATGACGAGCTGCTTTGTTTTTGTGAATGATTTTTTTATCAGCAATACGATCAATCGTGGAAACGGAAGTTTGGTAGATTGTCGCTGCAGCAGCTTTATCACCGGCTTCGATTGCTTTGCGAACAGCTTTGATTGCTGTGCGCAGCGTCGAACGCTGGCTGGAGTTGTGTGCATTTTGCTTAACTGCTTGACGAGCACGTTTACGTGCTTGTGCTGTATTTGCCATGAGATTTCCTAAACTGGGCTGGGTCAAAGCGATCGCAACAACAATGCCACGCCGCATAATTCTGTACAGCTTTGCAGTATAACGTCTTTTTTCTATGTTAGCAAGTACGAAGGCAGATCGCGTGCACACTACTGCCATGTAATGTTGCATTACATGGCAGCCTGGCAACGATATTGCACTTTCAACGGAGATTCAATATTGTAGCCGAGTGTTGCGCATCGTGTATTGGTCGCTTCTGCCGAACAGAAATGGTGATATTTGCCTATCTGTACCTGTTATTTAAGGTGCAAGTTCTGCACACTAGCGCAACAATGATCGCTGAAATCCAAGCATGCATTTGCATATCTGCATGGCTGAGCATGCGCCTATCCAAATCAAACCAACAAGGAAGCCACATGGACTGCACCCCGTTTACCCTGCAAGGCAAATATGTCACCCTGGAACCTTTGACGCAGGAGCACTTCGCCGACATCCAGGCGGCCGCTGCAGACGGTGAATTATGGAAGCTGTTCTTCACCTCGGTGCCGTCGCCGGACAAGACGCAGGTATGGCTGGATACCGCACTGAGTTGGCTGCAGGAACAGAAAGCGATCAGCTTTGCAGTACGGCACAAGGAGAGCGGTAAAATTATCGGCTCCACGCGCTTCTGTAATATCGATCATAATAATAAGCGGCTGGAGATAGGCTATACCTGGTACTCGAAAAGCGTACAGCGCAGCCCCGTGAATACCGAGTGCAAGCTATTATTGCTGACACATGCGTTCGAGGTATTTGGCTGTATCGCCGTGGAGTTCCGTACCGACTGGTTTAACCGCAGGTCGCAAGCCGCGATAGAGCGGCTGGGTGCAAAGCGTGACGCCGTATTGCGCAACCACATGATACAGCCCGATGGCCGCATACGCGACACCGTGGTATATAGCATTATCCAGAATGAATGGGCAGGCGTGAAAAACAACCTGCAATATATGCATGGCAAATACGAGGCTTAGCGCTACGACTAATGCCCACACCATAGAGACTGTTAGGAGCCGATGTGCTGATCGATTTTTTCTTCACCCTGAAAGACGCCAAGATCCCGGTATCCATCAAGGAATTCCTGATGCTGCTGGAGGCAATGGAAAAAGGCCTGGTCAGCATGTCAATGGACGACTTCTATTTCCTGTCGCGCACCATCATGGTCAAGGACGAAGCCCACTACGACAAGTTCGACAAGGCCTTCGGCCTGTACTTCAAGGGTATCGACACTATCTTTGAAAAGAACCCCGAGATACCGCTGGAGTGGCTGAGCAAGCGCATGGAGCGCGAACTCAGCGATGAGCAAAAAGCGCAACTGGAAAAATTCGGCTACGACAAGCTGATGGACAGGCTGAAGGATTTGCTGAAGGAACAGAAAGAACGCCATGAGGGCGGCAGCAAATGGATAGGTACGGGCGGCACCTCGCCTTTCGGCAATGGCGGACAAAATCCTGAAGGCATACGCATAGGCGGCAAAGGCGGCAACCGCACTGCGGTCAAGGTCTGGGAGGCGCGCGCCTATCGCGATTACGATGACGAGCGTGAACTGGGCACCCGCAATATCAAGGTAGCGCTGCGGCGCCTGCGCAAGTTTGCACGCCAGGGTGCGGAAGATGAATTGGCGCTGGATGCCACCATCAAGGCCACGGCAAACAATGCCGGCTACCTGGATATCAAGATGCAGCCCGAGCGCAAGAACAATATCAAGGTCTTGATGCTGCTGGATGTGGGCGGCACGATGGACGATCACATCGCCCGTACCGAGGAATTATTCTCGGCCGCCAAAACCGAATTCAAGAACATGGAATTCTTTTATTTCCATAACTGCGTGTACGACTATTTATGGAAAAACAACCGCCGCCGCCATGCAGAAAAGTTTCCAACCTGGGATGTATTGCGCAAATACACCCCGGATACCAAGGTGATCTTCGTCGGTGATGCGACGATGAGTCCTTACGAAATCCTGCAGCCGGGCGGATCGGTGGAATATAACAATGAAGAAGCCGGTGCGGCATGGCTGCAACGCTTCACGTCGACTTTTCCCAAGTTCATCTGGCTCAATCCTGAGCCGGAAGGCCTGTGGCAATACCGGCAGTCTGTGTCAGTAATACGCCAGTTGATGAACAACCGCATGTTCCCGGTCACGATAGACGGCCTGGAACGCGGCATGCGCCTGCTCAGCAAATAATAGGCGAATAAAGGAAAGGGCAGGTTCGCCCTGCCTGCCGCCTCAGGTGATAGGCAGGAATTTCTGCATCGCCGCCACGACGACCTTGCGCGATAGCGGCTTGTCCAGAAATCCCTCGCATCTGCCCCGGGCAGCTTCCCTGTCGTAGTCAAACGAGCGGTCGATTAATAGCACCGCAGCGATCTTGTGCCCCACATGCTGGCCCTTGATCATTTCACACAAATGGTAGGGATTGATGCCGGGAGTTGCCGTGTTGACCATCATCAGCGCATGTTTATGCTGCGCGTTCGACTCCAGCGCGCTGATATGGTCGGTTGCCAGATTGACGGGAAAACGGTAATTTTCCGTCAAGCTGGCCACGTAATCCTTGAATTTGAAATCCTTGTCCACGATCAGGATGCCGCCCTGAGGCGGAATGGGCTTGCGCATCTTTTCATAGT
This sequence comes from Parundibacterium terreum, assembly GCF_014636315.1. GTDB lineage: Bacteria > Pseudomonadota > Gammaproteobacteria > Burkholderiales > Burkholderiaceae_D > Undibacterium > Undibacterium terreum. Next base: position 210,787 of record NZ_BMED01000002.1, read on the forward strand.
TGGCCGGATCGGATAGATCCAAATCCACCCTCTCCCTCAGCCTGCGCTCAGGCACACTGATGGTGTCCAGCGCGCTCAGCGTCGTCAGCAGCATACGTCGCCGGTCTGCCTGCGCATCCAGCATTTCCAGCAATCTGCGCCAGCGTATTGGCCTCGGCATGATGGGATGTGGCATAGAAATGCCGGTTTTGCCTATTAATAGTGCAGGTTGCGCGTCACCGGGGTTCAGATCAGATAGAATTGTCAGCGCTTTCAGGTCCTCGGCATTGACTATATACATGTCTGGGTCTTGCAAACTGCCTTGCCGCAAGACAAGATAGCTATAATCGCGATCCCTATCGACCGCGAATACGCTGCCGAAGGTTTCTTCTTCCTTGGGAGAAAAACCTATCAGACGTATCGCAATAATGGGAGTTTTTTGTGACATCGGTTATCCGTTGGTGCAATGCAGCTACAATACTTGCTGCTCTGTCGTCCTGAGGCAGTTTGATTAAATAAGTGCAGTTATGTTAAAAATTCTTGTCGAGACCCTAGGCAGCATACCGCGATTTGCGGACCGGGCATGATCTCGCTAACAAAATAATATCTACCATTTTACTAAAATAACAATTCACCTTGTAATAATTGCATGTCCACAAAAAAATCTACTACAGCCGCATCCGATTACAGCGAATCATCCATCCGTGTCCTGAAGGGACTGGAGCCGGTCAAGCAAAGACCCGGCATGTATACCCGCACTGAGAACCCCCTGCATATTATCCAGGAAGTCATCGACAATGCCTCGGATGAAGCCCTGGGCGGACACTGCAAGAATATCCTGGTCACGCTCAATGCCGATAGCAGCATCACCGTTGAGGATGATGGCCGCGGTATTCCTGTCGGCCTGCATCCTGAAGAACAGGTGCCAACCGTAGAGATCGTGTTCACCCGTTTGCACGCCGGCGGCAAGTTCGACAAGGGCTCGGGCGGCGCGTATGCGTTTTCCGGCGGCCTGCATGGTGTCGGCGTCTCCGTGACTAATGCGCTGTCCAAACGCCTGGAAATCACGGTATGGCGCGAAGCCGGCATGCACAAGCTGACTTTCGCCAACGGCGACGTAGTGGAACCGCTGACCTCGCAGCCGCTGGCCAAAGGCGACAAAAAGTCCGGCACCCGGGTTTCCATCTGGCCTGACGGCAAGTATTTCGATTCACCGAATATCTCGCAAACCGAACTGCAGCGCCTGCTGCGCTCCAAGGCAGTGCTGCTGCCGGGCGTACGCGTTACGCTGGCCAATGCCAAGACCGGCGAAAGCCAGACCTGGCAATATGACCAGGGCCTGCGTGGCTACCTGACCGAAGCGCTGGCGCAATCCTCGCATGGCGACACGCTGATTCCCTTGTTTGAAGGCGCGCAATACGCAAACGCCGATACCGACGGTTTTGCCGAAGGCGAAGGTGCGGCCTGGGTGGTCGCATGGACGGAAGAAGGCAATGTAGTGCGCGAATCCTATGTGAACCTGATCCCGACACCGGCTGGCGGCACGCATGAATCCGGCTTGCGCGAAGGCCTGTTCGGCGCGGTGAAGAGCTTCGCCGAGATGCATTCGCTGTTGCCGAAAGGCGTCAAGCTATTGCCGGAAGACGTGTTTGCCCGCGTCTCCTTCGTGTTGTCGGCCAAGGTACTGGATCCGCAATTCCAGGGCCAGATCAAGGAACGTCTGAATTCGCGCGATGCCGTGCGCCTGGTATCGGGCTTCACCAAATCTCCGCTGGAGTTGTGGCTGAATTCGCACGTTGACTACGGCAAGAAGCTGGCGGAGCTGGTCATCAAGCAGGCACAATCACGGCTGCGTTCTGCCCAAAAAGTGGAAAAGAAAAAATCCTCCGGTGTTGCCGTGTTGCCTGGCAAGCTGACGGATTGCGAATCCAGCGATATCTCGCGCAATGAAATCTTCCTGGTCGAGGGCGACTCTGCGGGCGGCTCTGCAAAGATGGGCCGCGACAAGGAATTCCAGGCCATCCTGCCACTGCGCGGCAAGGTGCTGAACTCCTGGGAGTCCGAGCGCGACCGCCTGTTTGCCAATAACGAGATCCACGATATTGCAGTGGCGATCGGGGTTGACCCGCATGGCGTGAAAGATACGCCCGACCTGTCCAATCTGCGCTACGGCAAGATCTGCATCCTGTCCGATGCGGACGTCGATGGCTCGCACATCCAGGTATTGCTGTTGACCCTGTTCTTCAAGCATTTCCCGCAATTGATCGCGCATGGCCATATCTGCGTAGCCCGCCCTCCTCTGTTCCGCGTTGATGCGCCGGCACGCGGCAAGAAACCGGCACAGAAGATTTATGCGCTGGATGAAGGCGAGCTGATCGCCATTGAAGATAAATTGCGCAAGGACGGCGTCAAAGAAGGCGCCTGGTCCATCTCGCGCTTTAAAGGTCTGGGCGAGATGAATGCGGAACAGCTATGGGAAACCACGATGAACCCGGACACCCGCCGCCTGCTGCCGGTGTCACTGGGCGAGTTTGACCAGGATTTCTCCGAAGCCCGCTTCAATATGCTGATGGGCAAAGGCGAAGCATCTGCGCGCCGCTCCTGGCTAGAAGAACACGGTAACGAGGTCGAAGCGGATATCTGATATCAGCCCCCTAACTTCGATAACAAAACCAACAAAGCCAACAAGAACATTGATATGCAGGACTTAAACGCCGCGCATACAAAACATAAAAGATATAAGTACCATGAGTGAACAAGCAAATTTATTCGACCAGGCACCACCTCCTCCGCCGGAAGGTGAAACGCTGACGCTAGCCAGCTTTGCCGAACGCGCCTACCTGGATTATGCAATCTCGGTCGTCAAGGGTCGTGCACTGCCGGACGTCTGCGACGGCCAGAAGCCGGTTCAACGCCGCATACTGTTCTCGATGAACGAACTGGGCCTGAATTCAGCCGCCAAACCACGCAAATCGGCGACTGTCGTCGGTGACGTACTCGGTAAATTGCATCCGCACGGCGATCAGTCTGTGTATGACGCGATGGTCCGGATGGCGCAGAACTTTTCCTTGCGCTACCCGTTGATCGACGGCCAGGGTAACTTCGGTTCACGCGATGGCGACGGCGCTGCGGCGATGCGGTACACCGAAGCGCGGCTGACACCTATTTCCAAGCTGCTGCTGGACGAGATCGACCAGGGCACGGTGGATTTCCAGCCCAACTACGACGGCTCCTCCGAGGAGCCCAGCCTGTTGCCGGGCCGTCTGCCATTTGTGCTGCTGAACGGCGCATCCGGCATTGCCGTCGGCATGGCGACTGAAATCCCTTCGCACAACCTGACGGAAGTAGCCAAGGCCGCGGTAACGCTGATACGCAACCCCAATCTGACGCATGCCGAACTGATGGCTATTATGCCGGGGCCGGACTTCCCGGGCGGCGGCCAAATTATCACACCGGCGTCTGCGATTACAGAGATCTATGCCAACGGACGCGGCAGCATGAAGGTACGCGCACGCTGGAAGATAGAAGAACTGGCGCGCGGCCAATGGCAAGCCGTGATCACCGAACTGCCGCATGGCACTTCTTCTCAGAAAATCCTGGAAGAGATCGAGGAAATCACCAATCCGAAGATCAAGCTGGGCAAAAAATCCCTGTCGCCGGAACAGATTGCACTGAAACAATCGGTGCTGTCGGTGCTGGATGCAGTACGCGATGAGTCCGGCAAGGACGCACCGGTACGCCTGGTATTGGAACCGAAATCCAAGAACCAGGACCAGACCGAATTCATGCAGATGCTGCTGGCGCATACCTCGCTGGAAACTAGTGCCTCCATTAACCTGGTGATGATAGGCGGCGATGGCCGCCCACGCCAGAAAGGCTTGCTGGAAATACTGAGCGAGTGGATCAGCTTCCGCTTCACCACCGTCACCCGTCGCACGCAGTTCAGGCTGAAGAAGGTCGATGACCGTATTCATATCCTGGAAGGCCGCGAAGCCGTCCTGCTGAATATCGACAAGGTGATCAAGATCATCCGTGAGTCCGACGAACCGAAGCCCGCGCTGATGCAGGCGTTCAAGCTGTCGGACAGGCAGGCGGAAGACATCCTGGAAATCCGCTTGCGCCAATTGGCAAGGCTGGAATCTATCAAGATTCAGCAAGAGTTGGCTGAGCTGCGCAATGAAAAATCCGGCCTGCACGATTTGCTGGACAATCCGGCATCGATGAAAAAACTGATCATCAAGGAAATCGAAGCCGATTCCAAGCAATATGGCGATGCGCGCCGTACGCTGATAGAAGAAGCGCAGCGTGCGTCGATGGAGCAGAAAGTTATCGATGAGCCGGTCACTGTCGTGATCTCGCAAAAAGGCTGGGTACGCGCCAGGACTGGCCACAGCCATGATGCCGCCCAGTTCACGTTTAAACCGGGCGACAGCCTGTATGGCACGTTTGAATGCCGCACCGTAGACCAGATGCTGGTATTCGGCTCCAACGGCCGTGTGTACTCGGTCGCGGTCTCGGCCTTGCCGGGCGCACGCGGTGACGGTGTGCCGGTGACGACCCTGATCGACCTCGCCAGCGGCACCCGCATCCTGCATTATTTTGCGGGCGCAGCCGACACTGCACTGCTGCTGGCCTCCAGCGCCGGCTACGGCTTTACAGCTAAGGTAGCGGACATGACAGGCCGCATGAAAGCCGGCAAGGCCTTCATGACGCTGGAAGATGGCGACGAACCGCTGCCGCCATCCATCGTGACCGAGGATGCCAGCGCGATAGCCTGCCTGTCCGAGAAAGGCCGCCTGCTGGTGTTCGGCCTGACGGAGATCAAGCAGCTTTCTAGCGGTGGCCGCGGTGTGATCCTGATGGAGCTGGAAGACAAGGAAAAACTGCTGGCATCGCAGGCAATCAGCCAGAAAGGCGTACGCGTGACCGGTGTAGGCCGCGCAGCCAAGGTACAGGATATCAACCTGAGTGCCGCTGCACTTGGCGTGCATATCGGCAAGCGTGCCCGTAAAGGCAAGGTCCTGGAAGCCAAACTGAAACCGACCGGCATTACCCGTATCTAAGAAATACGCTGAATAAAAAAGCGCGCACAACAAATGTTGTGCGCGCTTTTTTTATCTAACTCAAGGAATTAAAGCGGGGATCAAAGCGGAAAATCCATAGTCCGCGTTATCTGCATCAAGTGCGATTGGTCTGCACCGACGCCAGCTCAATACGATTCCTGCCGCCCTGCTTGGCGCGGTAGAGTGCTTCGTCAGCCACGTCAAATAGCTCGTCGGCATCCAAAGTCACTTCCAGATCGGCGATCCCTGCCGAGAAGCTGACAGAAAAATCCCCCTGGTCGGCGTGCTGCTGTATTTTGTTGAATGCAATCCGTATCTGGTCCAGCACCTTGCGCGCCACAGCGGCAGACGTGTCCGGAAAAATAACAATGAACTCTTCGCCGCCGTAGCGGCCGACGATATCGCTACGGCGCAAACGCTGGCGCAGCAAGCGCGACAGCGTGCGCAATACCTGGTCGCCAACCGGATGGCCGTAAGTATCATTGACGTTCTTGAAATTATCCAGATCCAGCATGGCCAGCGCCATAGGGCCGCCATTGCGGCTGGCAATCGACATCTCTGCCCCCAGTTCTTCCTTGATCGCAGTGTGGTTGTACAAACCGGTCAGGCCGTCCCGCATGATCAGCGAACGCAATGAACGATAGCGCTCTGCGCGGCTGGACAAGGCAGACACCAGAAAGTCTGCTTCTATAGGCTTGGTCAGGAAATCATCGGCGCCGGATTGTATCGCTTCCAACTGCTTGCCCAGATCTCTCTCACTGGACAAGAAGACGATGGGCACATCCAGGTAGGAATTATCCTGGCGTATGATCTTCGCCAGTTCGATACCATTGCACATCGGCATATACACATCCAACAGCAACAGCTCGGGACGAAAATCCGTCATCACCTTCAGAAGCTGGCTAGGATCGTTCAGCAGCTTCACACTCATGCCGGCACTGCGCAGCACGGTGCCGTAATACTCGGAAGTCACGGCATCATCGTCTATTACCAGTACGCGATAGCCTTTGGGCTCTTCCCTGCCGATTACTGCGTCTATCCTGTCGGTCAACGCGACAATATCGATAGGCTTGGTGAAATAGCCGTCACCGCCGGCGCGTACGGCAAGCAGGCGGCTTTCAAAACTGCTGGTATTGGAAACAAAGATAGTCAGGAACTTCAGGCGGCTCATTTTCTTGATGCGCGCAATCTCTTCCACGCCGGCCATCTTGCCTTCGGGGAAACCAAGTTCTATCACCACGACATCCGGCTTCCTGCTGGCGATCGCCACTGCAAGCTGTTTCAGCGCATTAATGCGCACCACTTCATAGGCAAAGTGTTCCAGTTGCAAGGTAATTGCTTCGGTCAGCGCCTGGTCATCGTCCACCAAATAAATCAGGCGAGGTCTTGTGCCCTCACCCAGTTCATCCGCGTATTCATCGCTGTCTATCGAAGCAGGTTTGTTTTCCGCAGTTTTGATGGTGTCGGCAAAATATTTTCGCAGATCACCCGCATATTGGCTCAGGCTGGTCTTGGCCCAGGTTTCGCCATTGAACAGCGGCTTCAGGCGGCCTTCGAATTCACGCGCCTGGGTACCCACTTCCGGAAAGCCGAAAGTGCCGGCAGAACCTGCCATCGTATGCAGCAGCCTGTGCAGCAAGGCCAGGTGTTCCTTGTTTTCAGGCTCTTGCAGGAACAGGCCAAGGGCGTCATCCATCTCCTGCAACCGGGAAGGGAGTTTGGCCAGGAAGACGGCCTCCAGCGCACGCAGCTTTTCTTGCAAGCTATCGTTCTTGTCGCTCATTTAGTGCCCCTGGCTCCAAAGCTCACGCACCTGTTCGGACAACTCCATAGGATCGAAGGGCTTGGCAATCACGCCTATGGCACCCAAAGACTTGTAATAAGCAAGCTCACCTGCCTGCACCTTGGCGGTCATGAAGATGACCGGTGTCGTCGCCGTCGCGGGCAACTGGCGCAACTCCGATAAGGTCGTCGGACCGTCCATATTCGGCATCATCACATCCAGCAGCAGCAAATCCGGTGCACAACCGGACTTCACCGCTTCCAGCGCTTCCACGCCGGAACTGCAGGTCTTCAGCGTAAACCCGCCAACCACCTCCAAAGCGATCTGGGCAACCGTCTGTATGTCCGGATCATCTTCTACATACAATATGTTGGCTACAGGTATCCCACTCATTATGCTTCCCTCATTCTTCAAGCTGGAATCAGTCCGCTATCAAATGATCTGCGGCTTTTATCGTTATTTTTGGGCTTAGCCCATTTTGTGATTATATTTGCAAGTCAATTATCTAAGTAAAAATTTTCCATCCTTTTTAATATTTCTTTATGGCAATTTATACTAATTCCACCGCAATGGCAAAGCTTCCGCCTGCGCCCATCAAGGCTTGATATACGCATAGCCCTGCTGCTGCAGCTTGATAATTTCCACGATACCCGCGGGCACATAAGAAATGGAGGGCGCCATGTCTTCCTTGCGCAGTTTCTGCGCTGCCATCGTGTTCTCGCATGCCGCAATCTTGACCTTGGCCTGCAATGCCTCCTGCAGACGATTGCCCACCGGCGTATCGAATTTCAGCATGCTGATCCCGGGCCCGTAAGCGACGATTTCTATATCGACATTCGCAGCGCCCAACGCAGCCTGGATATTTTTCACATTATTGAGTGTCAGGTTCCATTTGCCTTCGTCATTGTCGCTAACCTGGAAGACCACCTTGCTCCGTCCAGACACATTAGCTACCGTTCCCGCAGCCGGTTCTGGCCCGGCCGCATAGCCCGGCAGGCACACCAATCCGTTAAACAAAAATAACACTGCCAATACATATTTCATCGCCTGTCTCCTGGTATGCCGTGACGTCACTCTCGTGACCATTAATCGAATTGCAAACTCATTTCAGCGAGAAATCCACTCTCGTCGTCGCACCTTTATCCTTGATGCCCTCCGCCGTCAGCCTAGGAGCTATCAGGAATAGCCTGTCCTTGCCGACCTCGCCTTTTTGTTCCAGATAATCACGTACCATATCGGCGCGCGCCTGTGCCAGCGCCCGCAACGCATCGGGTGTCACTACGGTGTTGCTGAGAATGAGTTTTTCCGCCTCTTCGGTTGGCAGCGTTTTGGCAATACCGATGACATTGCGAGGCTTGGTAAATTTTTCTGCGGAATAGACTTCTTCCATATATTTCTTGCGGTCTGCATCATCCAGGCTCACTTCATCCGGGGCGGCCGGCACACCCTGTGTACCCGCTGCGCCCGCACGGCGCAGATCCTTCAGCTTCAGCGCCTTCATTTTTTTTGCGAGGCTTTCGCGGCGCAAGCCTTCCGTATCGGTAGCAGGATCAACCCGGCCTATGATGTCGAGTTTCAGGCCGGAGCGGTTCTTAAGCGCCTTGGCCAAGTTGTCCAGCTTGCTCATTGATTCCGCCGCCAGCAGGCTCTGGCCGGGCTTGAATTCTATATACGACAATTCCTCACCGCCACCACCGAAAGCCGATGCCAGCAGAGAAAACGGTGCAGTGACTGCCTTCGTAATCAGGTTGACGAAGACCTTGAAGATCACACCGCCGATGGAGAACTGCGGATCCGACAGCGAGCCCGACACAGGCAGGTTAACCGAGATCTGGCCATTATTGTCGCGCAGCAATGCAACCGCCAGCAAGACCGGCAGCTTGGTTGCGTCCGGGCTGTCTATCCTGTCGCCAAAGGTCAATTGATCAATACGGACATCGTTGACCGCCTGCAGGTTCTGGTTTTCTACGTGGTAGGCCACCTGCATCGTCAGCTTGCCCTTTTCTATCGCGTAGCCTGCGTATTTGGCCGCGTAAGGCGTCAGGCGCGTCAGCTCCACGCCATTGGCGCTGCCCTTGATATCGAGGAACAAGGGCTTCGCCAAGGGGTTCAGCGTGCCGGAAATCAGCAAGGGGGCATCGTTATCTATCTTGCCCGACAAATCGATCGCCGCAGCCTGCGGATTGTCCGATGCGATAGCGCCTATGCTACCGCCCAGGCCGGTCAGGTTGGCGCTATAGTTGGGTTTGACAAAGTTGTCGGTAAAGTTGATATTGCCGCCTTTGATGACGGTCTGCGCAATACGGATGATGGCCGGTTTGCCACTTGGCGCGGCGGGAGCAGTGCTAGCCACATTTGCCGTCTGCTTGGCACTGCTGCCTGAGATGACCAGGCCGCCGTCTTCGATCTTGGCATCGGTCTTTTTGTCTACCGGCGTAGCAGTCGCCGCATCGGCTGCTGCTGCAGCGGCCTCAGCCTTGGAGGCAAAGATATTTTGCAGGTTCAGCCGCCCCTTGTCAGACAGAATTGCGCGTGCATAAAAATCGCTAAGCGTCAGTTTTTTCAAACTGATCTGTGGCTGCTCGGCGGTGATCTTTGCATTGATGCCGTCCAGGTCGATTGATTTCCATTCCAGGAAATCATCGCTAGCACCGTTTTCCAGCAAGTGGAAATTGGCCAGCTTCAGCATGCCGTCGTAGGCAATCTGCCGGCTTGCTTCCATAGGATTGGAGATATTCAACTTGCCCTTGATACTTGCCTGCCCCCTGGTCAGTGAAGCATTCATGTATTGGGAAAAATAGGGGTAGAAACTCGCCACCGGCAAATCTTGTCCGTCCAGATCCAGCTTGACTGCTTTCAAGCCGGCGGCCGTGCTGCCCTTGATCGCCAGCTTGCCCTTACGGTTGATCGAAGCCTGCAGCGCGACCGTCATAGGCGTGGCCAGGTCGCCGCTGACGGTCTCGATGTCCAGCTTGATACCCTCCATTTTGACGGCCACCGCAGGACTGGCGGACTCATCCGCAAACGCTATCGCTGCATCAGTGAAGGCAATTTTTTGTATGCTGCTCTTCCAGCTCGCGTTGGTAGCGGTATGTGCAGTGCTATTTTCAGCGGCGTTTGCCGGATTTGCGGAGGATGCAGAGGCAGGCTTGCTTGCTACCATCTTTTGCAAGTTGATCTGGCCCTGCTGGTCACGCCGTACATCCGCCTTCATGCCGTCAAACAAGACATTGCCCAGCTTGATGCTGCGCGCTTCCGTATCCAGGCTCAGCTTGTCGATGGAAAAGGCCTTTACCGTAACTTCACCGTCCGGTTTGCCGCTCTTGCCCTTAGGCGACAGCTTGAAGTCGCTGATGCTTGCGCTTAAGTCATCTAGCTTGAATTGCCCAGGTGTAGAACTAAGCGCAGATTTGATCTTCACCAGGCCGCTCAGACTCGCCGCCAGCGACTTGCTGATATAGGGCTGGTAGTTATCTAGGGCAATGGCTTGCAGCTCAGCCTTTCCGCTTACCGACTTTACCATCGGCTGGAGCTCGCCCTGGAAGCTCAATACCTCATCGTGCTCGCCATTCGCGGTAAAAGCGATGCTGGCCGGTTTGGCATCGGCCTGCGTGGATAACTGTTTCGCATTGATCGCGATATTCTTCAGTGTCAACTCTTGCGTCGGCGTTGCATTGGCCGCATCCGACCAATGCACAATACCTTTTTGCAGCACGAGTTCACTCAACAAGCTCAGTGGCAAAGGTGCTGCAGCGGCTGCACTGGCAGCAGGTTTGGAAGCGTCAACAGCCACGGCTTCCGTCCTTACCGCAGCGCTCGCAGCAGGGGCCGCCGGTTTCGCTGCCAGGCCGGCCCAGTTTAATTCGCCTTTGCCATCCAACGCCAGCCACACCTCCGGCCCAACAAACAATAGCTTGTCGATGGCAGCGGCACCGCTGAAGATATTCACTTGACGGATATGCGTGGAAATTGATTCTGCGCGCAGCAGTGGCGCAGCATTCTTGTCGTTGATGGCCAGGCTCTTCAGGCTGACGTCTCCCGACAATAACAGTTCCGGATGCTCTTTTTTGCGGGAAAACACCAGATCCAGCTTGGTCGTCAGCTTGGCGCTTTGCAACTGCACCGGCAAAGGCACCGGAAAATAGGCGACATAGCTCGCCAGATCCAGTTGCTCGACATCCAGCGCCAGCGCAGTATCCAGCGTGGAATCAAAAGGCTTGGTCCTCCCCTTCAACGAGAACGGCGTGCCGTTCACCCTGGCAGAAACAAACGGCGACACGTAAGTCGTCACCGACGAAGGAAAGTTAGACAGGAAAGGCAGGGCCATTTGCAAGGCCTCCACTTTCACATGCTGCTGCACCACCTTGTCGTCAAACTGTATGCCGCCATCCTGTAACTGTATGTTGGCCAGAGAAAAACGTAATGGCGGCGCATCGCTCTTGGGCATGGCGGCAATACGGTCGATGATATCGGAAAAATTGTAGCGGCCAACTCCGTCGCCGGATATCCTGACGATATGCACAAAGGGTGACACCAGCTTGATCTCATCCATCACCAACGCTTGCCGGAATACGGACGACAGGGACAAATTCATCACCGCCGACTTCACCGTCACCATGGGCGTAGTCTGGTCGGGCTCAAACAGGCTGATGTCATTTGCCGTCAACGCCAACTGCAGCGGAGAAAAGCGCAGCTCGCCTATGCTCAGCTTGCGCCCGAGTTGCTGCTGCACCTGTTCAGTGGCAATCTGATTCACAAAATGCGGAACAGCCAGCCAGCTTATGGCGACCAATGCAATGAAAGCAATCAGCAAACCCAGGCCCCAGCGGCGTACACGTTGATGTTTCAGCACAGAGCCGAATTTGTCTTTAATGGTTGGAGCGGGAGCTTGCAAAGGGTTTCCTCATTTTCTTTCCTACCGTACCCGCCTTGCGAGTGCGCAGATTAAACTGGTGACGCGCAAACACCGTGATGACTCAAACAGTGATGAGTCAGACAATATTTGCTAAAACAACAGTTTAATATCAATTTAGAAAATGATGAGATTTACAAAAGATATTTGACGAAATTTTTCTTTTTGACAATTGAATGCCGCCAGGGGAGCGGTGCACCGCGCTTTACTTAGTCATCGCGCGACGCGGTCCACATCCTTAGTACATCCTTAGACATACCTTGGCTGCCCGCCAAATACCGCCGTCTGGCAAGGATTGCCGCCTATCGCGTAGGCCAGGTCGCCCGGCCTGTCGATGGCCCATAAGGCAAAATCTGCCCGCTTGCCAATCTCCAGGCTGCCTATCTGATCCTGCAAACCCAGTGCCTGCGCCGCATGGCGCGTGGCGCCAGTCAAGGCTTCCAGCGGTGTCAGCCGGAACATCGTACAGGCCATGTTCATCGCCAGCAGCAAGGACGTCATTGGCGACGTGCCGGGATTGCAATCGGTGGAAATCGCTATCGGCACGCCAGCCGCGCGCAGTCCCGCTATCGGCGGCAATTTGGTCTCGCGCAAGAAGTAGTAGGCACCGGGCAGCAATACAGCGACTGTGCCGCTAGCGGCCATCGCCGCAATCCCCTGTTCCGACAAATATTCCAGATGATCCGCAGATAAACCCTGATAGCGCGCCGTCAATGCGGCACCGCCCTGGTCAGACAATTGTTCCGCGTGCAGCTTGACCGGTATGCCGTGGCGCTGTGCAGCCTGGAATACTTTTTCAGTCTGTGCAGCAGAAAAACCTATTTTTTCACAAAATGCATCCACCGCATCCACCAGGCCGTCGGCCAGCAAGGCCGGCAGCATCTGTTCGCACACCAGGCCCAGATAATCGTCAGCCCGGCCTGCATATTCCGCCGGCAAGGCATGCGCGCCAAGAAAAGTTGTTTTCACGCGCAAGGGAAAGTCGCGGCCTATCTGCCTGGCTACCCTGAGCATTTTCGCTTCGGTCTGCAAGTCCAGTCCGTAACCGGATTTGATCTCCAGTGTGGTCACGCCTTCGCGCAACAGATTGTTTATCCTGGGCAGGCTGGCCAGCATCAGCTCTTCTTCACTTGCATTGCGTGTCGCCCGCACCGTGGACAGGATGCCCCCACCCTTGCGCGCAATTTCTTCATAGGCGACACCATTCAAGCGTGCCTCGAACTCATCGCTGCGGTTGCCTGCATACACGATGTGGGTGTGGCAATCGACCAGGCCAGGCGTCAACCAGCAGACCTTGCCGTCATGCTGCACTTTCGCAGTGTAGGCCTGCGGCAGTTCTGAACGCGGCCCGAGCCAGGCAATGACGCCATCCTTCACCGCGATTGCCGCATCGTGGATTTCTCCATAGCCCTGCCCACGCTGCATCGTCGCCAGATGCACATTCAGCCAGAGCGAATCCCAGGTTTCAGCCGCCGATGTATTCATGATTTTTGCTCAATCCTTGTTTGCGGTCAGATGCACCAGATAAAACATGTCGGCCACACTGCACTCCAGTTGCGGGAAGCTTTCTTCCGCCAGCTCATCCCATGCCAGCATATCACCCTGCCTCAGCGGCGTCACAGACGCTGCATGCCTGACAGTGCCACTGCCGCTGGCACAATAGAGCAAGACTTGCTGCCCTTGCCGGCGGATCAGGTAGTTATTGCTACCTGACAGACGCTGCAACTCATGAGAATACTTGTCTCTGCGCGTCATGACATTGAAGTCATTAATCTCATTCTGTCCCAGCAAAGCGTATATACGCTGCTCGCCGCGAAAGACAAACGGCTCGCTGTGAGAATCTAGCTCAAAAGCTTCGGCATCACCGACTCGCAATCCCAGTACCCCATCCGGCAATACTGCCAGGCTGCGGTCTATCCCGACAAACTGCGAGAACGGGCCGGAGCTGGCCACCAGCGCCGTGCTGATGCGCCAGTCGAAATTATCCAGCGTCGCGCCGGCTGGCGAGATCGCCAGTTCCGTCGTAGTCCCGCCACCGTTTTTCCATGGCATTGCGGGACAATCTTCCCTGTTCCACTGTCGCATAAACTAATCGGGCCGCAAGTCAGGCATCAGGACAGATACAGGTTCTGGAACAGATCCTTGCAATTAGCGCTTAACTCCCCCTGCACGACCAATTGCTTCGCCGCTTCGATGTCCGGTGCAAAGAACCTATCCTTGTCGTAAAAAGCTACCCGCTGGCGCAACAACCGGTGAGCATTGCTCAGGTACGGTGAAGTCGTCAACGGATGATGGAAGTCCACCCCCTGTGCTGCGGCCAGCAACTCGATGCCGACGATGGTCGCGGTATTGTGCGCCATCTCATGCAAGCGGCGGCCGGCATAGGTCGCCATGCTGACATGGTCTTCCTGATTGGCTGAGGTCGGTATCGTATCCACGCTGGCAGGATGCGCGATGGATTTGTTTTCCGAAGCCAGCGCGGCAGCGGTCACATGCGCAATCATGAAGCCGGAATTCAGACCGGACGATTGCACCAGGAAAGGCGGCAAGCCGGACAGCGATGCATCAATCAGCAAGGCAATACGGCGCTCGGAAATGGAGCCGATTTCAGCAATCGCCAATGCCAGCGTATCGGCAGCAAATGCAACCGGCTCTGCATGGAAATTACCGCCGGAAATAACTTCGCCTTCCTCGACAAACACCAGCGGATTGTCGGTGACGGCGTTTGCCTCAATCAGCAAGGTGCGCGCGGCGTTATTGATGATATCCAGGCAGGCGCCCATGACTTGCGGCTGGCAGCGCAGGCAATAAGGATCTTGCACGCGTTCATCATTGACCAGATGCGACTTGCGTATCTCGCTGCCTTGCAACAGCGTGCGATAAATCTGTGCAGTGGCGATCTGCCCTGGCTGGCCGCGTACCGCGTGGATGCGCGGATCGAAAGGCGCGTCGCTGCCCTTGGCCGCATCTACCGACAGGGCCCCCGCTACGGTAGCGGCTTCCAGCAGGCGCTCCGCCAGGAACAGTCCGTTCAGCGTCAACGCGGTCGATACCTGGGTGCCATTGATCAGCGCCAGGCCTTCCTTGGCTGCAAGTACCACCGGCTGTATGCCGGCCGCCTCCAGCGCCTGCTTTGCCGGCACCAGTTTGCCGGCGACCCGGGCATCGCCCTCGCCCAGCATGGCCAGCGTCATATGCGACAGCGGCGCCAGGTCACCCGATGCACCGACGGATCCTTTGACCGGGATGCACGGCATGATGCCGGCATTGAACATCGCTATCATCGTATCGATAACCGCTGCGCGTATGCCGGAGTAACCGCGCGCCAAACTGGCGATCTTCATCACCAGTATCAGGCGCACTACCGAGTCCTCTATCAATTCGCCGGAACCGACAGAGTGCGACATGATCAGGTTACGCTGCAGCAGCTCCAGTTGATCATCCGGTATCCGGGTCTTGGCCAATTTGCCAAAGCCGGTATTGATACCGTAGGCGGCATCGCCTTTATCGACGATTTTACGGATGGCGGCCGAAGATGCTTCGATGGCTGGATAAGCAGAAGCCGCCAGCGACAGAGTTGGCGCTGCATGCCAGATGGCGCGCAGGTCGGACAGGCTCATCTGGCCGGGATTGATGGTAAGAACTTGGCTCATAGAATTAAAGATAAAGATTCAATGTAAAAATGATGTAGGCGTTGTCAGCGGCGGATGAAGCTCAGCTCTTGCTGATCATAGGCAATTTCAGGCCATTGCGCTCAGCACAGGCTACCGCTGTTTCGTAGCCGGCATCCGCGTGGCGCATCACACCCGATCCGCTATCATTCACCAGCACGCGTGCCAGCCGCTTGGCAGCAGCATCACTACCGTCGGCAACAATGACCATGCCGGAGTGCTGCGAATAGCCCATGCCTACGCCGCCGCCATGATGCAGCGATACCCAGCTGGCACCGCCTGCAGTATTCAGCAAGGCATTCAGCAAAGGCCAGTCGGACACTGCGTCGGTGCCGTCGCGCATGCCTTCGGTCTCGCGGTTGGGGCTGGCAACAGAGCCGGTATCCAGATGATCGCGGCCTATCACTATCGGCGCTTTCAGTTCCCCGTTCTTGACCATTTCATTAAAGGCCAGGCCCGCCAGGTGGCGTTCGCCCAGGCCCAACCAGCATATGCGCGCAGGCAAGCCCTGGAAGGCGATACGTTCCTTGGCCATATCCAGCCAGTGATGCACAGCCTTATTCTGCGGGAATAATTCTTTGATCTTCGCATCGGTTTTGTAAATATCTTCCGGATCGCCAGACAATGCAACCCAGCGGAACGGTCCTTTGCCTTCGCAGAACAAGGGGCGAATATAGGCAGGCACAAAACCGGGAAAATCAAAAGCATTCTTGACGCCGGTATCAAAAGCAACCTGGCGAATATTGTTGCCATAGTCAACGGTAGGAATACCCATGGCATGAAAATCCAGCATCGCCTGTACATGCACCGCACAGGAGGTTGCTGCATCGGCGATCAGTTTCGCATGCTGCGCCTGATCTTTTTGCGCTTCTTTCCACTGCGCCACACTCCAGCCTGAAGGCAGGTAGCCATTGAACAGGTCATGCGCCGAGGTCTGATCCGTCACCAGGTCGGGCTTGATGCCGCCTGCTTTTGCGCGCCTGACCAGCTCAGGCAATACGTCCGCAGCATTGCCGAGCAGCGCGATCGATACTGCTTCCTTGCTTTCGCAATGATGCTTGATCAGTGCAATCGCATCGTCGATATCCTTGGCCTGCTTGTCCACATAGCGGGTGCGCAGGCGGAAATCGATACTGCTTTGCTGGCACTCAATATTCAGCGATACCGCGCCTGCCAGCGTCGCCGCCAGCGGCTGCGCGCCGCCCATCCCGCCCAGGCCTGCCGTCAATATCCAGCGCCCGGCCCAGTCGCCGTTGAAGTGCTGGCGCCCCGCCTCGACAAAGGTCTCATAAGTGCCCTGCACGATGCCCTGGCTGCCTATGTAGATCCAGCTACCGGCTGTCATCTGGCCGTACATGAACAAGCCCTTGCGATCCAGCTCATTGAAATGCTCCCAGTTGGCCCATTTCGGCACCAGGTTGGAATTGGCAATCAGTACGCGCGGAGCATCCGCATGGGTCTTGAACACGCCAACAGGCTTGCCGGATTGCACCAGCAGGGTTTCATCTTCATCCAGGTTTTTCAGGCTTGCCAGTATCTGGTCGAAGCACTCCCAGTTGCGTGCTGCACGACCTATACCGCCATACACAACCAGGTGCTTGGGATTTTCTGCAACAGCGGGGTCCAGGTTATTCTGGATCATGCGATAGGCCGCTTCAGCGACCCAGGTCTTGCAGGTTTTTTCAGGGCCGCGCGGCGCGCGGATTTCGCGGCTTTCATCCCAGCGGGGATCATTGTTCATCAAGCTTTTGTCGGAGACTGTATTCATGACTTTCCTTCCGGAGAATTCAAATAGGTGATGCCCTTTGTCGAAAAGCAATTAGAACTCATTTCATCAATAGGAGCGAGTGCGAACAAGTCCATTTGGGTGCAGTGCAAGGCGTGTCGCGACGCAAAGACTGGCCGTCTTTGCTAGCGGCACAACGCTGCAATGCGCCCAAATGGGCCGTTCCCGAAGGGTTTGCCTTAAAAATGGCGCTGGCTGCGTTGCGCTCGTTGTCAATAGCCACGCTATTGACGCCTCGCACGCCTTGCCAGCGCCGCTTTTAAGGCAAACGCATCTCACTCCTATTGATGAAATGAGTTCTGATGCAAACGATGCCGGGAGCGCTGAAGATTCCATTTTAGTTTAAGTTGTATATACAACTTTTGCAAGCAGATTCCGCGTGTATGCTTTCTCACAGTGTTACCATGGCAATCTGCTTCAACTTGCTTTCAGAACACAGAACCGATAAAAAGAAGCAGGTAAAAGGGAGCGGAAACGATTTCCGGATAGAGGACAGTGTGGCAAAAATAGAACAACAAGAACCGACGCCGGTTTTCCAGCGCATCAAAGACTACCTGTTAACAGAAATACAGTCCGGCACCTGGAAGGAAGGCGATGCCATTCCGTCGGAACAGGTACTGGCAAAGGAATTTGGCGTGTCACGCATGACCGTCAACCGTGCAGTGCGTGAACTGACCAGCGAGCAGATACTGACGCGCATACAGGGTTCAGGCACCTATGTTGCCCAGCACAAATACCAGGCAACACTAGTGGAAATCAGGAGCATCGCCGATGAAGTGCGCGCGCGCGGCCACGAGCACCGCAGCGAGCTGCATCAGTTGCTGGAGATCAAGGCCAGCGAGCTGTTGATGCGGCAGTTCAGGCTAAAGCAGGAACGCAAACTATTCCATTCCATCATAGTCCATTTTGAAAACGACCTACCGATACAGGTAGAGGATCGCTGGGTCAACCCGGAAGTCGCACCGGATTACATGAGCCAGGATTTTGCCAGGATTACGCCGAATGAATACCTGATGGTGGCAGCGCCTTTGCAGGGCGTGCAATACAGCATAGAAGCCGTCAACCCACCCAAGCAGATCGCCGACATGCTGCATATACAAACCAAAGAACCCTGCTTGGTGCTGCACCGGCAGACGCTATCGCGCGGGAAAATCGCATCCGTGGTCACCATGTGGCATCCGGGCAACCGCTACCAGTTCGCAGGAAATTTCTGACGGCCTAGGCTGACACTACTATTGCCTTGGCCGCATTGGCTATATTGGCCGCATCGGCAGCCTCGCCAGCTTCTGCAGCATCTACTGCGGGCGAATGATCCTTCATCAAAAACAGCACACGCTTGCGGACAAAATTGATGTGGCTGCGCAAGCCATACAATTCTTCCGCGTAGGATAAGGGAATCGAGATCTGGTTCACTTTTTCCTCTATCTCATCCAGGCTCTTCAACTGGCTGGCATACACCTGCTGGCGCTGCTCTTCCGACACATCTTCTATCGCCTGCTCCACTGTGCGCAACTGGCCATACCAGCGATAGACGCGCGAACGTATCCGCCATACATACAGGGGTGGAATGATTTTGGACAGGGGCAAAATCAGCGCACCCAGCGCAACGATGACAACCCACATGCGCTCAAAGAAATTGGCCACCCAGAAGCTCAGGTAACGCTGCAGCATAGGCGGCCCATTCTTATAAAATTTCTCGGCAATCGGTGCGACAGGAATCTCTGTATAACGATCAGACGGAAACTCGCCCTGCTTCTGGAACCAGCCCGCGCCGCTGTGAATGTCGTGCGCAGCCTTTACAAACAAATCGATCAACGCAGGATGCAGGCCGCTGTGCGCTACCAGCGTGGCTGTCGGCGAGATCAGGTGGTAATCCTTGGCTGGAATATCGCGCCCAAGATCAACGATACCGCGCGGCAGCACTACGTGCGACAGAAATGGGAAACGCCGCGTATAGGCTTCTGCCTGCACAAAATCGAACAGCTTGATGCCAGGGGTTTGCAACAGCATCTGCAGCAAGGGCGAATCCGATGCGGAGCTGAATACCAGCGCATCGATCTTGCCGTCCAGCAGAGCCACAGTGGCGGGCGTATTTTCCAGCGTCCCCAGCTTCACATCCGATGCATCCATGCCGTTGACCGACAATATCTGCTTGAACAGGCGGGACACGCCCACGCCGTCCGGTCCGACATTGATGGTCTTGCCTTTAAAGCCGGTAATCGCATCAATGTCCTTATTGCTCCGGTAGAAAATCCATACCGGCTCGTAGAACAGGCTGCCCAGCGAAATCAATCCCTTGCTTTCTGCGGCCTCTTCATCGGTAGAACCGCTTTGCACAAAACCGATCTCGATATCCGAATCCGGATCCTGGATGCGCTGCAAGTTTTCCTGCGAGCCCAATGACGGCGCCAGGTTGACTTTGACATTATTCTTGGACAGCTCTTTCACATAACGCTTGGCCAGGCTCTCATAAGCACTATTCTCCTGGCCGGTAGAAAAATCGACCTCCCTCGGGGGTGCCGGATCCACCAGCCAGTAGCCCAGGCCACAGACAATAATCACCATCAGGGTCATGGGGCCAAAGGCCACCAGCAAGTCGCGCAGGGACACGCGCGTGAAATTCATCTTCGGCATAAATTTGTGCATTAACTCAGGGGGACGCATGGCAAACCATCTCAAGCCCGCGCATCAGGCGGGCACATATTCTGCGTTGAATTGATCCAGGCCGGCGAGCAGCATATCAAACGCAGCATCCACCTGCCGCGGCTCGCCTTTGACACCCAGCTCTATATGCCGGCGGATCTGATGATTGCCGACACTGGGCAGGCTGAAGACCTTGACCAGCGGGAAGTCTTTTTCGATTGCCTCCATCAGCGGAGTCAAGGTCGATTCCATCGCCTCGAATACCAGTACCGACTTTTCCACACGCGGTTCCTGGTGGAACAAATGGGAATAGCGATTATCCAGCACCCACTCCATCATCGGCCACGCCATCACCGGAAAGCCCGGAGCAAAGTAGTGATTCTGGATCGCAAAGCCGGGAATCTTGTTATACGGATTGGGTATCAACTCTGCGCCATCAGGAAACTCGCCCATCTTCAATCGGTGCAAATTATCGGGCGCATCCAGGTCCACCGTTTTGCCGGCCTCCGCCGCCATATCGGTGATTCTTTGCTGTATCAGTTTTTTTGCTTCCGGATGCAATGCCAGCGGGACGCCGAGTGCCGCCGCAGCGCATTGCCGCGTGTGATCATCCGGCGTCGCGCCTATGCCGCCAGTCACAAAAACAATATCGTTGCCGGCAAAGCTGCGCTCCAGCGTGGAAATGATCCTGGCCGGCTCATCGCCGACGTATTGCGCCCACGATAGCTGCAAGCCACGCGCAGCGAGTATTTCTATGAATTTGGGAAGATGCTTGTCCGCTCTCTTGCCGGACAAGATTTCATCGCCGATGATGATCAGACCAATTGCCATCTTGCTCTCCGATTGGAATTAGAACTCATTTCATAAATAGGAGCGAGTGCGAACGAGTCCATTTGGGATGCAGTGCAAGGCGGTGTAGCAGGGATTTCAGATAGCAAAGCTATCTGCCTGCGTAACGGTTCCCGCTTGCAAGCGGGAATTCCTCGCCCCACGTAAAGGGTGGTTCCCTTTACTAGCGCCACAACGCTGCAATGCGCCCAAATGGGCCGTTCCCGAAGGGTTTGCCTTAAAAGAGGCGCCGACTGCGTTGCACTCGTTGTCAATAGCTAAGGCTATTGACGCCTCCTACGCCTTGCCAGCGCCTCTTTTAAGGCAAACGCATCTCACTCCTACTTATGAAATGAGTTCTACTTGGAGAGTTGCCTCTCCCGGTGCCGCTGCAATGCAGCCATGCAATAGTACTGGAACCACAGTCCGGTGAACACGAATACCAGTAAATACAGCCAGACGGAGATACCGGCCAGTACCGGAAAAAATACCACCGACAACGCACCACCCAGCCACAACAAACTCGGCGCCGCACCGAAGATGCCGGCAATCGTACCTATCGCCAGCAAAGGCAACCTATACGTCTGCGTCAGGAAATCCCTTTCGTCTGCATCTGCGTGCTCCGCCAGTGCATCATAAACCATCACGCGGTAGGTCAACCAGCCCCATAGCAAGGGCTGGGCGATCAGGCTCAGCGGCGGTATCAGCGCCAAAGGCAGGGTGATCAGCCATAGTACTGCAAAAATAATAAACGAAGATATCGCACGCCAGAAGCTGCCCAGCAAGCTGCCGCCATGGCGCTTTTCCAGCTCAGGATAGTCGCGCCGCGTCACATAGCGGTTAATCGCCGGCATGGCCAGCACGCCTATGCATAGCAGCGATGTCACTATCATCAGCGGCAACAGAAGCCACATCGCAATCAGCGGCACGATTACCGTTTTCAGTGCAATCAGGCCAACCATGCCCAGCACATGCCCGGCCAGTGCAAAGCCGTCATGATCTATAAAATAGGCCTGTATCGCATCAATCAGCGACTGCAGCCCCCACCACATGGCCACGCCCCATAACAGCACAGATAGCACGAAAGGCAAGGCCGTCAGCAGGAAGATCTTGTAGTGGAATTGTGCCGTCAGTGCCTTGGCCCAGGAGCGGATGATGTCATTCATCAGCCCAGGCCCTCGCTAGTATGCTGCGCTGGCCGAATATCCTGCTGCGCTTGCGCAGGCTTACTGACCGGCCGATCGCGCCCTACCATGCGCTTCAAACCCAGCCATTGCTGCGACCAGAAGCCCTGGCCATATTCACGGCCGCTGCCATCCGGACTTGGCAACTGGTCACGTATGCCGGTCATCGCAAATTCCTTGTCAAACAAAGCGGTACCGAAAATGATGTCCCAGACAGGAAACAGCACTGCGAAATTATGCCCTCCCAGCGTACCCTTGCCGCGAGTCTCATGGCCTATTCCTATTGCGTGATGGGTGCGGTGAAAACGCGGCGACACCAGCAGGCGCTCGCCGATCGCGCCGAAATGGATGCGTACATTGGCGTGCTGCAAGCTCTGCACCATTTGCGACAAGGTCACCAGCAAGATGTATTGACCAGGCTCTACGCCGATCACGATGGCGATCAGCCCCATATAGACGCCGCGGATAAAATCATCCAGCAAGTGGTTACGGTCGTCACTCCACAAATTCATATTGCGCTGGCTGTGGTGCAGGCTATGCAAACCCCACCACCAGTTGAACTGGTGCGAGGCACGGTGGTACCAGTAATCAAAGAAATCCAGCACAACCAGGTACAGCAAGAACACCAGCACCGGATGATCCAGCATGCCCGGCCACAGGTTTTCCAGGTTGAACGGGTTCACGCCTTCCAGGTGCAGCAAGCCTGTCAATGCATCCAGCACTGGGTCCAGCACGAAAAAGATCAATACGGAGAAAGCGCCCAGCCGGTGCAGGGCGGTATAGATGAAGTCATTCCAGCGCGCTTTCGGATCAGTGAATTTGTGCACCGGCAGCTTGGCCTCTAGCGGGCGCAATACGATATACAGGAGTACCAGTTGGCACACGCCGATCAGGAACCATTCAACGCCTTCAAACGCGTCTTCAATGAATTCGCCCAGGCCCACATAAAACATCAGCGGCTGCACGATGGTTTCAAAAATCCAGGCTTGCGCCGTCGCGAATAAATCTGAAAAATTCATCAAGAAATCATGTCCCAAAGGTATTTTGGAAGGGAGGCATCACCGCCATGCCGCAGCATTCAGCGATATTGCGGATGTTCACGTAATGTAGCAAAACAATAGCCTTTTTGCTTCAGTCCGCTAATCAGGGGTATCAGGTTCTCCGGCATCCATGCCTGCTTGCGTGACCAGATCCCCAGGTGCGCCATAAAGATGTCGCCATCCTTCAGATGGTCCAGCGCGCGTTTCAGCAATACCGGATTGCTCCATTTTTCGCTGGGCAGCTCGTCGCCGGAGAAGCCCGCTGGCGGCCAGCCTACGTGGGCATAGCCGCATGCCTGCCCAGCTTTTTGCAGGTTCGGGGTCAGTTTACCGCCAGGGGCGCGCCAGTAATGGTCAATGTGATGGCCCGTCAGTTGCTGGAAGCGCTGGTCCACCCTTTGCATTTCCTCGCAATATTGCTGCGGACTCCAATCCAGCAGCTTGCCTGCTTGCGCGCCGAACTGTGGTTTTACCTGGATATGGCCGTCAGCCAGGTCGCGCACCGCATATACGTGGTCGAAGGTATGGGTACCGAATGCATGGCCGTCTTGCACCAGGCTGCGCCAGTAAGGCGCCCAGGCAGGGTCCAGCGAGTAATCACCGTTGACGGTTTTTTCGTTGGCCAGGAAGAATGTCGCCTTGATGTGCTGCTCACGCAGGGTCTTGGCAATGAATTCGGCCTGAGACTGGCTGCCGGTATCGAAAGTCAGATAGATGGTGCCCTTGCAGTCATTTCCGGCAAGGGCCGGTTGCATGAATCCAGCCATCGTACAGGCTGCAAGGAATGCTTTCATCTGGGTCCAGGTTGAACGCTGTCTTTAAAGATAAATTAAATACGCGGTGCGCTATTGAGGAAAAACACGCCATGCGGCGAGCGTCCGACAGGAATCAGCTTGATGACTTTTTTGCTGGCAACGTCGATCACGGCGACTTTCTTGATCCAGCGCAGCGTTACCCACAGGGTCTTGCCGTCATCGGTTAATTCCATGCAATCTGGACCGCCGGGAACAGGAATAGTTCCCACGTTTTCCAGCGTATTCTGGTCGATGATATTGATCGTATTGGAAATACGATTGGAAACAAAGGTATAGCGCTTGTCGCCAAAGGCGCGGAAATTATGCGCACCGGCACCAGCCTTGATGCGTTTGACGGTTTTCTGCGTGCGCCAGTCTATGACTTCCACGTAGTCGCTACCCATGATGCCGACCAGCAGGTATTTGTCGTCCGGCGTCATCGCGATGCCTGCCGGCACCTTGCCGACTGGAATAGTCCATTTGACCTTCTGCGTGGCGAGGTCAATTGCGGAAATCTGGTCGCTGCCCTGCTGCGTAATAAATACGGTGGTGCTGGCGGCATCGAAAGCCATGTGGCTGGGCAGCTTGGCCAAGGGCACGCGCTTGGCCAAAGTCAGTTCCTTGCCGTCGTAACGGTACATATCCACCCGGTCCAGCCGCAGTGAGTTGGACACGAACCATTTCTGGTCGGGAGAAAAACCGATCTGATAAGGATCGGCGATATCCTTGACGCGTCTTTGTATTTGCCCGGACTTGGGATCGAGGAACACCAGCTCATCGCCGACCGCATTGGCCACGATCAGTGATTTGTTGTCCGGGGTCGCCATCAAGTGATGCGGCTCTTTGCCGACGGCAAAGGTACTGAGTTCCTTGTAGGTATTCTGATCCAGCAGACTGACGGTGGCATCGCGCGAATTCAGGACGACGACTACATTGGAGGTACCACCGGCTGCGGGCACACTACCGGCCGCATAGGCATTAACGAGGGAACTACAGACAGACAGGACAAACGACAACCGGAGGAAACGACTACGCATGAATAAATACCGCTTAAAAATGAGGACTAATGTGATCTACGCACTATTTTACTCTGCATGACGTATCAAAATTGATATTGAAGACAATTTCTCACTTTTTTTACCTTCTTTTGCGAAATATCAAATGAAAATGCAGGCAGTATCAGGGCAGGACAGGCCCGTTACGGCAGCTGTTAATGATGGAAAGGCATTTTTGGACTACAATTGCGCCAGTTTTTGATCAAATTTTGAGGAAATCAACATGTCCACTATTACTACAGTGTCCGGCCTGCAATACGAAGATGTTACAGTCGGCGCAGGCGACGAAGCCAAAGCAGGCGATCACGTTGTTGTGCATTACACAGGCTGGCTGCAAAACCCTGACGGCAGCGCCGGCAAGAAATTCGATTCCAGCAAGGACCGCAATGATCCATTCTCCTTCCCTTTGGGCGCAGGCCATGTGATCAAGGGCTGGGATGAAGGCGTTCAAGGCATGAAAATCGGCGGCACTCGCCTACTGACAATCCCTTCCGCACTGGGCTACGGCGCACGCGGTGCAGGCGGCGTGATACCACCGAATGCAACATTGATATTTGAAGTGGAACTGCTGGGCGTTTAATCCACCTGCAATCCACGGCCTGTACCTGGGCACATATTAAAAAGGCTCCGATTGATTCGGAGCCTTTTTCTTTATGACAACTAAATGTCGCCCTACACTACTTACTCCGCGGTTTATTCTTTAATAAAGTGTTCGCGGTAGTATTTCAGCTCTTCAATCGATTCTATGATGTCCGCCAGCGCAGTGTGCTTCTGATGTTTTTTGAAGCCGCTGGCCAGTTCCGGCTTCCAGCGCTTGCACAATTCTTTCAATGTGGAAACATCCAGGTTACGGTAATGGAAGAAGCTTTCCAGCTTGGGCATGCCGCGCGCCATGAAGCGCCTGTCCTGGCAAATGGTATTGCCGCACATAGGCGATTTGCCCGCAGGAACATATTTCTTCAGGAACTCGATCAAGGCCGCAGACGCCTCTTCTTCTGTCACAGTGGATGCCTTGACGCGGTCGATCAGGCCGGAACGGCCATGTGTGCCCTTATTCCAGGCATCCATCTTGTCCAGCACTTCATCAGGCTGGTGGATTGCAAATACAGGACCTTCGCCCAATATATTCAGTTGAGAATCGGTCACCACAACCGCCACTTCAATAATGCGGTCGGTATCCGGATCTAGGCCTGTCATTTCCATGTCCAGCCAGATCAGGTTAAACTCGTTCGGTTTTGCCGGTGGGGTGTTAATTGCCGGTGTAGTTGCTTGATCGCCCGTAGCTTGTGACATAATTCTTTCCTTATTCTAATAAAATGGCTGCTTTATCCGGCTTTTAACCTAAGCTTTAGTCCAAACTTAGTCCAGCTCGTATCTTGTCTGGTTCTGCTTTTACCTGGCTAAAAGCGCGCTCCGGCTCTTGTGCAAAATGCAAAACAGGAGCGCATAATAGATTAAAAAGCTGGTTTAAAAGCTTCCGATACAGCATTTTCTCACAGGCATCGCATGTATTCACTGTTTTCTGTTTTATTCATTATTTTCCTGCTTGTCTCGCTGGGAGTGCGTTTTTGGCTGAGTTCACGCCACATCCGGCACATCTTGCAGCACAGGCAAGCGGTACCGCCTGAGTTCGCAGAAAAAATACCCCTGGCAGCGCACCAGAAGGCCGCCGACTACACTATCGCCAAGACCAAGCTGGGCATGCTGGTGATGCTGTTCAATGCTGCGGTACTGGTGGGCTTCACCTTCTTCGGCGGCCTGCAATGGCTGAGTGTGGAATTGTTCAAACTGACGGGCCCAGGCATGGGTTATCAGCTCAGCCTGCTGGCGTCCTTTGCCCTCATCAGCAGCCTGCTGGAATTGCCGTTTGATTACTACTCCCAATTTGTGCTGGAAGAAAAATTCGGTTTTAACAAAATGACACTGGGCCTGTTTTTCGGCGACATGCTGAAGAGCGCTGCGCTCGGTGCCGCGATCGGCCTGCCCCTGGTTTGGGTTGTGCTGGCATTGATGGAAAAATCCGGCGACCTGTGGTGGCTGTATGCCTGGATAGTATGGAGCGTGTTCCAGTTGCTGATGATGGTGATCTTCCCCACCGTGATCGCACCGCTGTTCAACAAATTCACGCCGCTGGCAGATGATGCCTTGCGCAGCCGGATCGAAGGCCTGATGCAGCGCGTGGGCTTTGCCTCCAGCGGCCTGTTCGTGATGGACGGCTCCAAGCGCAGCGCACACGGAAATGCGTATTTCTCCGGCTTTGGCGCAGCCAAGCGCATCGTCTTCTTTGATACCCTCTTGTCGCGCCTGGCACCGCAAGAGATAGAAGCCGTGTTAGCGCATGAACTGGGCCACTTCAAGCTCAAGCATATCGTCAAGCGCATCGTCGTGATGTTTATTGTCTCGCTGGGATTCCTGGCTTTGCTGGGCTTCCTGAAGCAGCAGGTCTGGTTTTACACCGGCCTCGGCGTCACCCCCATCCTGTTGACCGATCTGCTGTCCAATAATGATGCGATGGCGCTGATACTCTTCATGCTGAGCCTGCCGGTATTCACCTTCCTGCTGTCGCCGCTGACTTCGATCAGCTCGCGCAAGCATGAATTTGAAGCCGACGCCTTTGCAGCAAAATACACGAGCGCGGACGACCTGGTGGCTGCCCTCGTCAAGCTGTATGAGGACAATGCGTCCACGCTGACGCCCGACCCCTTGCACTCAGCCTTCTATGACTCGCACCCGCCGGCCTCGGTGCGCATCAACAAATTACTTATGGTGAACTGACATGATCAAGACTTCAGACCTGCTGGCAAAAAAATGCCAGCACACAGAAACCGGACTGGACGATGCCAGCCTGCCCATCTATCTGGCAGCGACGCCGGGCTGGGAACAACAAGGCCCACGCATCGTCAAGACTTACCAGTTCAAGAATTATTATGAAACACTGGCCTTCGTGAATGCGATCGCCTATGTGATCCATGTGGAAGACCACCATCCGGAGCTGGTTGTGACCTACAACCGCTGTGTCGTGAAATTCGATACGCATACCGTCAATGGCGGACGCGGCGGCATCTCGGAAAATGATTTCATTTGCGCCGCCAAGGTGGACACTGTTCACCAGCAGACGTTCTGCTGATGGCAACAGTACAGAAGCAACTCGGCACCGTGATTGCGGCCCATGGCCGCCACTATCTGGTGCAGGCGGAGGAAATCAAGCTGCATTGCGTCACCCGCGGCAAGAAGAGCGATGTCGCCGTCGGTGATATTGTCGAGTATCAGCTCACATCCAAGAACCAGGGCGTGATAGAGGCAATCACACCGCGCAAAACCCTGCTCTACCGCTCGGACCAGTACAAATCCAAGATGCTGGCAGCCAACCTGACGCAATTGTTTATCGTGGTGGCGACAGAGCCCAGCTTTGCCGACGACCTGGTATCGCGTGCGCTGGTCGCTTCCGAATCCTCCGGTATCAAGCCGCATATCATCCTGAACAAGACCGACGTCACCGAACTCCTGCCGCGAGCCAGGGAGCGGGTTGCCTTGTACCGCAGCCTGGGCTATCCAGTGCATGAAGTCTCTGTCACCGCCACACCGGATGAGACCCGTGCCACTTTGCTGGCGCTGCTGCAGGGACAAAGCACGATCCTGATCGGCCAGTCCGGCATGGGGAAGTCTTCGCTGATTAATTTGCTGATTCCCGACGCCGAAATTGCCACACGCGAAATTTCTGCTGCGCTGGATACCGGCAAACATACGACCACCTTTACCAGGCTGTATCAGATGGACGCATCATCTGCGGTGATTGATTCGCCGGGCTTCCAGGAGTTCGGCCTGCACCATCTGAGCGAAGGCATGCTGGAACGGGCCTTCCCGGAATTCCTGCCGCACCTGGGGCACTGCAAATTCTACAATTGCCATCACCATGCCGAACCCGGCTGCGCTATCCTGGCAGCCGTCAAGTCAGGCGAAATTGCAGAAATGCGGCATGACTTGTTTGAGCAACTGGTGCACGAAGCGGCACAGACCATAGGCTATTAGGGCTGCCACACTGAGGAATCAAGGCGTGCGCTGCGCCTTGTCTTTCCGCTTCCGCCGCTATTTCCGCCGCCGCAGCAGGCTCAAGCTTGGCCGAAGGCCCGTGCAGCCGATTCGCCGGTGCCATTTAATGCAAACCAACGACTACCATTTTCTCGCCGGCACCAGCTTGACCGGCCACCTGCTCGGAAGGAACCAGCATGAGCAACTCGCCGCGGACCTCATCGTTATCAAGAAGCTGTATCGTCATTTTAAGCTTTTGATCCAATGCAATGAAAGAGTTCGAGGTGATCGCGGCTATTTCATGGGCAGGCTGGCCATTGATCTCGGCAAACATACTGCGGCCCCGGCTGAACAACGACAGCGTCTTGCCGTTTGATAATGAGTAAGCTTGCTTGTAGTACTTGAATTCCTCCGGCAGCATTCTGTAAAACTTGCCAGGAAGCTCAATCTTTGGTTCCCGCGCGGAAATCGTGACGGTGTCCGAAGCTGATTCAGTTTGGGCCTGGGCAAGCTGCGTGGCGGATAGCGCTGTCAACAGCGAAATTAAGGCTAGCGTTTTCATGTTTATTCTCCATGGGTATGCACAAAAAAATGAAACTGGACTATTGAAAAATAGTGGTGATCGCACTGGAAAAACGGCTTATTGAAGACGGATTGCGCAAAGTTTCACGCACCCCTGCAAAGAGCAATCAATTAGCAAAAGAACAATCACGTGATTCATTTTATGCAATACTGTCAGGCTGCATATCGGTAGGGATACCTAATTTTCGGATTGGTAGCACCTAATTTTGGAAACAGTGGTCGAAGGTGAAAACTCCGCACCGGCATGACAATGCGCAAGGATGTGCAAGGATGTGCAAGAAATAACTTAGCGGTGGCCGGCAGGAGGATAGAAGTACAGGTCAGGCTGCTTGCTGACACGGGCCAGTATATCGAGCCGGCTACTGGCGCCGATTTTATTAAACAAGGTAGAAACATGATGTTCCACCGTACGCGATGAGCGGCTCAGGCGACGGGCAATTTCTGCATTGCTCAAGCCCTCGACAATCAGGCTCAAGACCAGCTCTTCGCGCTGCGTTAATCCTAGCGGGTGCTGGCGAGCAACTGAATAAGGGCCGCGTTTTGCCTTCGGCACTCTATGGCCCACGCCCAGCTCCATCGCCCGCTTGCGCGCCAGCAAAACACCAGTACGCGCACCTATCTGGCTGAACAGCGTGGCTGCCTGGATGCTGCTTTCTTCCGCCCTTTCCCCATCGACATGCAGCAAAGCCAGTGCCGCCTCGAACGGAAGGCCTAGCGTCAGCCAGATATCGGCAGCCGCCAGAAAATCACCGGCAAGCTCAGCCTGCATGACCGCAGGCACGCTGTGATTTGTGGCCAACGCAGGAAACAGCAGGCCGGTGCGGCGATGCCAGGCGAGGATCTCGCCTTTGTGCCATGGATCCAGGCCGGACAGGTCAAACTGGGCCAGCGACTCCAGCCAGTTCCGGCAAGCAGCCTCATCCTGAGCAAGCCATGCTGCTTCGGCCAATGCCAGCCGAACCGGTACGATACGCTGGATTTCGCCGGTCGCCGAAGCGCCATCAAGGGCCTCCTGCAGATAATTCAAACCGTCCGGCTCGCCTATGCGCGCCCTGACCCTGCCCAGCACCGTGAGTGCGGGCAGGCGCATGACCAGGCTCAGCTTTTCAAGGCTCAGCACGCGCCGGGTAATTGCCTCTGCATCGCGGAAATTCCCTTGCTCCATGCGCAGTTGCGCCTGCCAGCCGACCAGATAATAAGTCCATGCATCCAGGTCGTGCGATTCATCGAAGGCAATCCCCTCTTCCAATAAACGGTCTGCCAGGTCAAATTGCTTGAAGATCACTGCATATTCGGAAAAATTGGTATAGACCCGGGCCGCATGCTCATGAAAGTCGTGCTGCAAGGCGAGTTCCAGGCTGCGCTCCAGCATAGGCTTGCCCTCTTCCCGGCCGCTGAACAGCATCGCCGTGCCTACGTTATTCAGCGCATGCACTTGGGTCTCTACATCGCCCAGCTCCTGCGCCAGAGTGATTGCCCGCTGCCCCCACGATATCGCGTCCTCCGGGCAATCCTGCAGCATATAGTGCTGAGACCGCAGGCTATAGGCCATCGCAAGGCCGGCGCTGGTTGGCAGCCCTTCCAGCTCAGCCACCGCTTCCATACTGTAACGGTTCGCCAGTTCCGACTCCCCCCGATACCAATGCAGCCGGGATAGCCAGCGCAGGTTCAGGCCCGTCTTGTCAGTCCGTCCCAGACTGCGCCAAAGTTCCAGCGCCTTTCCCCTTGCATGGATGACGGCATCATCAATACTGGACAGTCCCTGCTCGTAAGCCCAGTCTTCGTAAAACTGGGCAGCAACCGGCGCCGAAACATGGCTGACAAATTTGAGCGCCCTGGCGAGCAATGCGGCCGCTTGCTTGTGCGCTCCGAGCCGCGCTGCCTCGCTGGCGGCGCGTGGAGCAAAATCAAGCAGCCGGGCAATATCTTCCGCCTCGGCAGCATGGTGGGCCTGCCGCGTCAACTCCGGCTTGCCGCCACTCGCGGCGTAGGTTTCCAGAGCAAGCAGAACGCGTGCATGCAAAGCACGCCGCCTGGAAACAGACAAACGCTCCAGCACCGCCTGGCGCGCAAGTTCATGGCGAAACTGGATGTGACCATGTTCGTCCTCAATCAGAATGCCGCGGTTCAGGCAGGTATCGAGCAATATGCCGGCCTCGGAGCCGGCCAGCATATTGAATAGCCATTGCTCTACAGACCCGGGAATAACGCTGATCATTTCCAGAAGCTGTTGCTCCGATCCGCCAAGGCGAGAAACGCGTGCCCATACCGCCTCCCGTATCGATGCCGGTATCCCGCCTTCCGACAAGGCCTGGCCGCCCAGCAATTCGGTCACAAAGAAAGGATTTCCTCCCGTCACAAGGTGCAGCCCGGCGGAATCTTTTCCTGCCGCTTTCGTCATCTCGTCGACGGCTTGCGGCGACAGCGGCTGCAGCATGATCCTCGCCACCAGATGAGAAGGAATATCGCCGATAACCTGCCAGATGGCATGGTCGGAAGAAAGTTCGTCGGTCCTGACGGTCGCTATCAACAGGGCAGGAACACTGGCCAGCCGGCGCCCGAGATACTTCAACAAATCCAGCGTCGCCTCATCCGCCCAATGCACGTCTTCAAAGATCATGACGATGGCTCGCGGTGCCTGCTTCAGATGATCCAGTATCTTGGGAAACAGGCGCGCGGAGTCAATTTGCTCTTCCAGCAGGGAAATCAGCTCATCCCCCATGTCTTGCGCCATGTCCCTAAGAGGGCCAAGGGGGCGGGCGGTAAACAATGCCTCGGATGCGCCCTTCAATATCAGGCAATCCCGCCCAAGGCGCGCCGTAAACTCATTGAGCAGCGAAGTCTTGCCTATGCCGGCCTCACCAAGGATGAAGACAAGCTCACCCCGGCCAGCAGCAAGACCCGCAGCCGACTTCAAGAGCTTTTCCATGGGAAAATCGCGCTCGATAAGCATGTATATCCAGACAAGTTGAAAGGCAAGACCATCCAATCGCCTCTGCTGCAGGCGGTATCATTTTAAGAATCTGGCAAGCCTCGCTATAGCACCGGCGGTTGCCGGTCTTCAAGGAAAGGAATCCGAGGCGATATCAATTGATTATGGAGAGCAGATGTAAAAATTTCAATGGATTGTAGTGAACAAAACCACAAGAATTTCTCTGCCTGGCCTGCAAATAAGGCGAAGGACTTACGCCAAATAACATTTAATAAATAGCCGAAACTATTGATCTTAAACAAATCTACTTTGGGCAAATTCTTGTTGGGCTAAATTAAATGTCAGAGAGTTAAATAAATCCCTTATAATCGAATAGCTCTCGCTGGTCTGCGCGAGATGCGTCCAAAGCAACTATATTCAAACGGCGGCGGTATTTTGCTGCCGATTCTATTTATGGCTATCAAACATTTCTTGCAGTTTTCTGATTTTACGCGCGACGAATTCGAGTATGTAATGGAAAGAGCTCGAGTCATCAAGCGCAAGTTCAAGAACTACGACACCTACCACCCCCTGCTGGACCGTACGCTGGTCATGATTTTTGAAAAAAATTCGACCCGTACCCGCCTGTCCTTTGAAGCCGGCATGCATCAACTCGGCGGCGCCGCCATCTACCTGAACACCCGCGACAGCCAATTGGGCCGCGGTGAGCCGGTGGAAGACGCGGGCCAGGTCATGTCCCGCATGTGCGACATCATCATGATCCGTACTTTCGGCCAGGACATCATAGAGCGTTTCGCTGCCAACTCGCGCGTGCCCGTGATCAACGGCCTGACCAATGAACATCATCCTTGCCAGGTATTTGCCGACGTGTTTACTTACGTCGAGCACCGCGGTTCCATCACCGGCAAGACCGTTGCGTGGATAGGCGACGCCAATAATATGCTTTACTCCTGGCTGCAGGCTGCACAGGTATTCGGCTTCCACCTGAATGTGTCCACGCCCAAGGGCTATGACCTGGATGCAAAACTGGTCGACCCGGCCAACAAGAATTACACGCTGTTCGATAATCCGTCGGATGCCTGCGCAGGAGTTGACCTGGTCAACACCGACGTCTGGACCAGCATGGGTTACGAAGAAGAAAACCAGGCACGCCTGAAAGCCTTCGACGGTTGGATCGTCGATGAAGCGAAAATGGCCCGCGCCAAACCGGACGCCTTGTTCATGCATTGCTTGCCTGCCCACCGCGGCGAAGAAGTGTCGGCCGGTGTCATCGACGGACCGCAATCGGTAGTCTGGGATGAAGCGGAGAATCGCCTGCACATACAAAAGGCGCTGCTGGAATACCTGGTAGTCGGAAAAATCGAAGAGAAACAATAAGGCAGGCGCAGCCCGGCTCTGCGTTGGAATTGCGCTGAAACTGAACAATCAACACCCATACTGCAATATCGGAAAGTGAATCATGAGCGACATCAAAAAGGTAGTACTCGCCTACTCGGGCGGTCTGGACACTTCGGTCATTCTGAAATGGCTGCAAGATAATTATCAATGCGAAATCGTCACCTTTACCGCCGACCTCGGTCAGGGTGAAGAGCTGGAACCGGCGCGCGCGAAGGCGATCAAGTTCGGCATCAAGCCTGAAAACATCTATATCGACGACGTGCGCGAAGAATTCGTGCGCGACTTCGTATTCCCTATGTTCCGCGCCAACACCATCTATGAAGGCGAATACCTGCTGGGCACGTCCATCGCGCGTCCGCTGATCGCCAAGCGCCTGATAGAAATCGCCCGCGAAACCGGAGCAGATGCTATTTCCCACGGTGCGACCGGCAAGGGTAACGACCAGGTACGTTTTGAGCTGGGTGCGTATGCGCTGATGCCAGGAGTCAAGATCATCGCCCCTTGGCGTGAATGGGATTTGCTGTCGCGTGAAAAACTGCTGAAATATGCAGAAGACGCCGGCATCGATATCGACATGAAGCATAAAAACGGTGGCGCTCCTTACTCCATGGATGCCAACCTGCTGCACATCAGTTTTGAAGGCCGCCATCTGGAAAACCCAAGTGCGGAAGCCGAAGAGTCGATGTGGCGCTGGACCGTCAGCCCTGAAGCGGCGCCGGATGCACCTGAATACCTGGATGTGGAATTCGAGAAAGGCGATATCGTTGCACTGAACGGCAAACGCATGTCGCCAGCCGCGGTGCTGACAGAATTGAACCGCCTGGGCGGCAAGCACGGCATAGGTCGTCTGGACCTGGTGGAAAACCGCTACGTCGGCATGAAATCCCGCGGCTGCTATGAAACACCTGGCGGCACGATCATGCTGCGCGCGCACCGCGCGATCGAATCGATCACCCTGGACCGCGAAGTAGCGCATCTGAAGGATGACCTGATGCCGCGTTACGCATCGATGATCTATAACGGCTACTGGTGGGCGCCTGAACGCGTCGCGCTGCAAACCTTGATCGACCAGACACAGCAAACGGTCAATGGCTGGGTACGCCTGAAACTGTACAAAGGCAATGTGATCACCGTGTCGCGCGACTCCAAAACCGATTCGCTGTTCGACATGAATATTGCAACCTTTGACGAAGACGGCGGTGCCTACAACCAGGCCGACGCCGGCGGCTTTATCAAGCTGAACGCGCTGCGCATGCGTATCGCAGCGAATGCCCGCGCAAAACGCGGCCAGTAATTCCCTCTATCGGCACATACAATCAGCCTGCTCCTTAAAGGATGCGGGCTGTTTTTTTATCTACTTAAAGAATATGACTACACAATTCGATCAGGTAAGCGTCGTTAAGCAGGCCAATATTTACTTCGACGGCAAATGCGTTTCACATACCGTGTTGTTCGCGGATGGCAGCAAGAAAACCATAGGCGTTATTTTTCCTTCCAGCCTGGTATTCAATACCGGCGCGCCAGAGCTGATGGAAGTCAATGCGGGCAAGTGCCGCATCCGTCTGCAAGGAGAAGAAAACTGGAATGAATACAGCGCCGGCCAGCAATTCAATGTGCCGGGCAATTCAAAGTTTGATATAGAAACAGTAGAAATGCTGGATTACGTCTGCCACTTTTTGTAATCCGCGTTATTGATAATCCGCTTTATCGAGCCGCCGCCGGATAAAGCAAGCGCGGCGATCCTCCGTTGCAGATCGTCCGCCTTCATACAAAGACCGGCTCGACTTCCAGCCTGACGGCAAATTTTTTCTGCACATCGCGCTGTATCTGTTGCGCCAGCCGCCGCACTTCCACACCGGTAGCGCAACCCAGGTTCACCAGCACCAGCGCCTGCTTCTCATACACGCCTGCACTGCCAAGGCTCTTGCCCTTCCAGCCGCACTCCTCTATCAGCCAGCCCGCCGCCAGCTTGTAATCGCCGCCCGGCTGTGGATAGCTGACCATCTTGGGATAAGAGTGCAATAGCTCGTCACGCAAAGTTGCGCTGACAATAGGATTCTTGAAAAAACTGCCCGCATTGCCGATGACGGCAGGATCCGGCAGCTTGGATTGGCGGATTGCGATGACTGCATTGCTTACATCCAGCGGTGTGGGAGAGGCGATTTCCTTGTCCGCCAGATAGCGCGCCACGTCGGCATAATCCAGTTTTGGTATCCACTTCTTCGGCAACGCAAACACTATGCCCAGGATTACCATCTTGTCCTTGTAATCATGCTTGAAGATACTGTCGCGATAGGCAAAGCGGCAAGCCGCCTTCCGCATCGTCAGCACCTCGCCTGTGCTCAGGTCAAAAGCATCCAGCGAATGGAAGACATCCTGCATCTCCAATCCGTAGGCACCGATATTCTGGATGGGCGCAGCGCCGACCGTGCCTGGAATCAGCGACAGGTTTTCCAGCCCGCCGTAGCCTTGCTCCAGCGTCCAGCGCACAAACGCATGCCAGTTTTCACCGGCTTCGGCACGCACATAGACATGCTCATCATCTTCGCTGAGGACTTCTTTCCCCATCAGCGAGATTTTGACCACGAGGCCGGGCACCCTGTCCGACAAAACCAGATTGCTGCCGCCGCCCAGTATCAGCTTGGGCATGCTGGCCAATGCGGCATTCGCCCTGAGCGCGTGCAACTGCGCAATATTGTCTATGCTCAGGAATTCCTGGGCGTAAGCATCAATACCGAAGCTGTTCAGCTTCTGCAAAGGATAGTCGGTCTGCAAAGACAGTAAGGTAGTCATAAGCGCAGAATTATACCTAGCTGAGTTAAAATACTGTCATATTTTGATGTTTTATGATGTTTTGTAATGTCTTATTTAGCAAGGAAATGCCATGCCCTCATTTGATACCGTTTCAGAAGCCAATATGGTCGAAGTCAAGAATGCCGTTGAACAGGCCAACAAGGAAATCACGACCCGCTTCGACTTCAAAGGCAGCGACGCCCGCGTAGAACAGAAAGAACGCGACCTGACCGCTTATGCCGATTCCGAATTCCAGCTCAACCAGGTACGCGACGTACTGACCAACAAACTGGTCAAGCGCAATGTGGACGTGCGTTTCATGGATGACGGCAAAATAGAAAAAATCGGTGGCGACAAGGTCAAGCAAGTCATTAAGATCAAAAACGGCATCGAAACCGAAGCCGCCAAAAAGATCGTGCGCATCATCAAGGACAGCAAGATGAAAGTACAGGCCAGCATCCAGGGGGACGCCGTACGCGTGACAGGCGCCAAGCGCGACGACCTGCAGGCAGCGATGGCGATGCTGCGCAAGGAAGTGGCCGACCTGCCGCTGGAATTCAATAATTTCCGCGACTAAGCATTAACCCCTCTCCATCGACACCACTGAACGGATGAAATCCCTTCTCGCACTGGCACTGGCCTGCCTGTCAGCCTGCATTGCTTCTGCCCAGGCTGCCAGCATAGGCGTGGTAGGCCTGTTTCCGGGCAAGGCTGTGCTGGTCATCGATGACAGGTCACCAAAGACTTATTCAGTCGGCAGCCAGCTCGCCGAAGGTGTCAAACTGGTGGCAGCGGATAACAATACGGCCACGATAGACACCAACGGCAAGCGCCAGGTATTGACGATGGGGCAGTATGTCCACCATGCAGCCGCATCGGGCGGCAGTTCCAGCGTGACGCTGCAGGCGGACATACAGGGTCATTTTGTGGCGAAAGGCCAGATCAACGGCGGCGGTGTCAGCATGCTGGTCGACACCGGAGCCAGCCTGATTGCACTACCGGCATCGGAAGCCGCCAGGCTGGGGATAGACTACAAAAAGGGCCAGATGGGCCGCGCCAGTACGGCAAACGGCGTCATCAATGTCTATAAAGTGACTCTGGATACCGTAAAAATCGGCGACGTTGAACTGCATCAGATCGATGCCATGGTCCAGGAATCCGGCCTGCCTATCATCCTGCTCGGCATGTCTTTCCTGAACCGCATGGATATGCAGCGCAATGGCCAGCAAATGGTGCTGACCAAGCGCTTCTGAGAACTCTGACGAGGCCCCTGGCTACTCGCGGTCTTTCAGGCGACGCTGCCTTACTGCTTCTGCCAGACCGTCCAGCACCTTGATACTGTCTTCCCAGGCGATACAGCCGTCGGTCACGGACTGTCCGTAGACCAGTTCCTTGCCGGGCACCAGATCCTGGCGGCCCGCCACCAGGTGCGACTCCACCATCACGCCGACAATGCGCGTATCGCCACCGGCGACTTGCGATGCGATATCCGCACAGACAGGAATCTGGTTGGCCGGATTCTTGGAGCTGTTCGCATGCGACGCATCTATCATCAGGCGTGCCGCCAGGCCGGCTGCGGCGATATCCTTGCAGGCGACTTCCACGCTGGCAGCATCGTAGTTAGGAGTTTTGCCGCCGCGCAGGATGATATGGCAATCTTCATTGCCGTTAGTTGACACGATCGCCGAGTGGCCGCCCTTGGTCACTGACAGGAAGTGATGCGGCTGTGACGCGGCCTTGATCGCATCGACAGCAATCTTCACATTACCGTCTGTACCGTTCTTGAAGCCGACAGGGCAGGACAAGCCGGAAGCCAGTTCGCGATGGACCTGCGACTCTGTCGTGCGTGCGCCTATAGCTCCCCAGCTGATCAGATCCGCAATGTACTGCGGGCTGATCACGTCCAGGTACTCGGTGCCGGCCGGCAAGCCCAGTTCATTGATGTTCAGCAGCAGCTCGCGCGCAGTGCGCAGGCCGTCATTGATGCGGAAGCTGTTGTCCATGTACGGATCGTTGATCAGGCCTTTCCAGCCTACCGTGGTGCGCGGTTTTTCAAAGTACACGCGCATGATGATTTCCAGGTCGGCCGACAGGCGCTCGCGCTCAACAGCCAGGCGCTGCGCGTATTCCATCGCCGCCTTGGTATCGTGGATGGAGCAAGGTCCGATGACGACCATCAGCCTGTCGTCCTGCGCATGCAGGATGCGATGCAAGGCGGTACGCGCATTTGCTGCAACGCCGGCCGCTTTCTCTGAACAGGCGAATTCGCGGATCAGGTGCGAAGGTGGAAGTAGTTCTTTCATTTCCCGAATACGTAGATCGTCAGTCCTTAGCATGTTCTCTCCTGTGCATTTTCAAAAATTAAATGGTCAAAAAAAAACCGCCATTCCTGGCGGTTTTTAAGAATTTGGTTTGGCTCTCTTTAACTTACTGCTTTTACGTGAGCCTGCCGCTTCTCCACCGCCGTTGGGCTGGAATAGCTAAAGTAAAAGAAGAAATAAAAGCGCGCAAAAGTCATTTTTTAGTGCATAAAATTAGGTCTGAACTCATATTGCCTCAAATTTTTACGTTTGGCAAGCGTTTATATGTGACACCGGCCAAACGAAAAACGGACAATCAACAAGCGGCCAAACAGTGATCACAGAGCGATCAAGCAGTGCCGCCCACGGTCAAACCATCTATGCGCAAGGTCGGCTGTCCCACGCCGACCGGCACGCTCTGCCCTTCCTTGCCACATACACCTACGCCGGAATCCAGACGCATGTCATTGCCTATCATGGATACCCGGTTCAACACTTCCGGACCATTGCCGATCAGGGTTGCGCCTTTGACCGGATACGTGATCTTGCCGTCTTCTATCATGTAGGCTTCGCTGGCAGAGAACACAAATTTGCCGTTGGTGATATCCACCTGGCCGCCGCCGAAATTGACTGCAAACAAACCGTTCTTCACAGAAGCCAGAATCTCTTCAGGATGCTTGTCGCCGGCCAGCATATAGGTATTGGTCATACGCGGCATAGGCAAGTGGGCAAAGGATTCACGCCTTGCATTGCCGGTAACAGGCATATTCATCAGCCGTGCATTCATCGTATCCTGGATATAGCCTTTCAGGATGCCATCCTCGATCAGGGTCGTGCATTGGGTAGGATTGCCTTCGTCGTCCATATTCAGCGAGCCGCGGCGATCGGCAATAGTGCCGTCATCCACCACAGTCACGCCCTTGGCGGCAACGCGTTCACCGATACGGCCGGAGAAGGTGCTGGATCCCTTGCGGTTGAAATCGCCTTCCAGTCCATGGCCTATCGCTTCGTGCAGCAGTATGCCGGGCCAGCCAGGGCCAAGTACCACCGTCATCGGACCTGCAGGGGCCGGCCGGGCATCCAGGTTGACCAGTGCCGACTTAACAGCCTCATCCGCATATTTTTCCAGCAGTTCATCGGAAAAGTACGAATAGTCGTAACGGCCGCCGCCGCCGCTGGAACCCATTTCACGCCTGCCATTCTGTTCAGCGATCACCGTCAACGATACACGCACCAGCGGACGTATGTCGGCAGCGATAACGCCGTCACTGCGCGCGACCAGCACTACGTCGTATTCGCCGGCAAGACCGGCCATCACCTGCACTACGCGCGGATCTTTGGCTCGGGCTATTTTTTCCAGTCTTTCCAGCAGCTTCACTTTTGCATTGGCGTCCAGCGAAGCCAGCGGATCATCCTGCAGATACAAGGCGCGACCGCCCACATTGTGCATCTGCGATGCCACCTTGATCTTGCCTGCTCCCTGGCGGGCTATCGTGCGCGTGGCTTTTGCCGCATCCAGCAAGGCACGCTCGGAAATTTCGTCCGAATAGGAAAAGGCTGTCTTGTCGCCGGACACCGCACGAACGCCAACGCCCTGGTCTATCGAAAAACTACCGGTCTTGACTATCCCTTCTTCCAGGCTCCAGCCTTCGCTCTTGGTGAATTGGAAGTACAGGTCGGCGTAATCCACCTTATGGCTGAACATCGACGCCAGCGCCTGATTCAGCTTGCTCTCATCCAGCCCAAACGGGGTCAGCAAAATATCACGGGCGATGGCAAGATGACGCAGGGTCGGTTCGTATTGATTCATAGTAATCTTTATTTCAAGAATGTCATTGCTGAAAAATAGCTAATACAGGATTGTAGAACATATATAGGTGGATGCGTACTAGTGCTCTATTCCATAAATTCGTCGCATAAAAGATGACGAGAATCGAACCGAGCACTACGTCAGAAATACTCGCAAGGATTCATCCTTGCTGTGTTTTCTTCCTTGCTTCGATCCGATTTCGTCACTTTTAGTTTGCGACGAACTTACGGAACAGGACACTAGACAAACAAGGACGGCGAATTGCATTTACTGTCATTTGCTGCAGTTGACCGGCATTCAGGCCAGTACCCTATGCTTCAGTGCCGGTAAATTTTCACGCACCTTGTCCATGTAATCGAGCTTCAGCTCGCCTGCAACCACGCCCTCGCCTTCATCCAGCACGCTGATAATCTCACCCCACGGGTCGATCAGCATGCTGTGGCCCCAGGTACGGCGTCCGTTAGGGTGCTTGCCGCCTTGCGCGGATGCCAGCACGTAGCACTGGTTTTCCACTGCCCTGGCGCGCAGCAGTATCTCCCAGTGCGCTTGTCCCGTCGTATAGGTAAATGCGGCCGGCACCACGATCAGACTGCACGCGCCCATGGCCCGATACAGCTCGGGGAAACGCAAATCGTAGCAAACCGACAGACCCACTTTGCCGAAACCCGCATCGAAGCTCACCACATCCTTGCCGGGCGTGATGGTCCTGGATTCCTGATAAGATTCCTCGCCCTTGGTAAAGCCGAATAAATGGATTTTGTCGTAACGCGCGGCCTGCTCGCCGGCCGGGTTATAGACCAGCGTAGTATTCAGCACCTTGGAAGGGTCCCCGGAGGCCATGGGCAGCGTACCGCCTATCAGCCAGACACCCAGCGAGCGTGCCGCATCGGCCATGAAATCCTGGATCACGCCATGCTGCGGCGTTTCCGCCAGCGCGATCTTGTCGGTTTCCTGCATGCCCATGATGGGCCAGTACTCTGGCAGCAACAGCAAACCTGCCCCGCCATCCACCGCTTGCTGCATCAGACGCCTGGCCGTTGCCAGATTCTGTTCCAGCACCGGAGTGGAAATCATCTGTATCGCTGCAACTTTCATTATATTTCCTCACGCATCGGCTGGCTTGGTTGCCGGGCTGTCTAAAAATTTTTGCTGTCCGCCCTGGCCTGTTTCAATGAAGATTGCGGACTCAGCTTGCCATCCAGTTTGGTCACCGTCGGATCATTCCATGGTCCGGTAATCTGATATTCAAAAGTAAAGGCTCTGGCCAGTGGGTCGCGCAGGAAAAGTTGTGCCAGGAAGGTACCAAGGCCGATGACAGGATTTACCGCCAGCCCATACAATACCGAGGCGGTACCGGCATTCACTTCCGGAATCACCGCCACATGCAGGTTTTGCGACTCCTTGGAAATATCGGCACTACCGTCCATCAGCACAGTTGCATTGACACTGCGCATCTTAAGATTATCAGTTTTCAGCACACCCTGCTGTATCAGAGCGCCGCCATTGATCGCATCAAACGCAAACCCCTCGGAAAATACGTCACGGAAATCCAGTGTGAGGCGGCGCGGCAGCGACTGCAGGCTCAACACGCCAAGCAATTTCGCGGCACCCGGATCAACCTTCAGGAACTGCCCAGCAGCCAATTCCAATTGTATTTGTCCGCTCATGCTAGGGATGTCCATCGCAAACGGCAAGCCGTTCCAGTGCACATCGCCATCCAGCTTGCCATGCCCACCCTTGAGTACATTGGCAAAACCCATGCGTCCCAACAATTTGCCGGCATCGGCAATATCCAGTGCATAGGTCAGGCTGGTAACACCATCGCCGGTGCCCGTCATCCATTTGCCGCTGGCGCGCAATTCCGCATCGGAATTTTTCAGCGACAGCTTGTTGATGCGCCACTCGCGACCATTCGGAATTGCGGCATTACTCGCCAGCAGTTCTATCCTGCCCAGCTTTTTATTAAACAGTTCAAAATTCTCGGCAACGATATCCAGACCAGGGATCTGCGATGAAGTATTTTTCCCTTCCAGCAAATCGGTCACATCCGAGGCCGCCGATTGCGGAATGATCATATTGCTGAGCCGTGCCGTCACATTGCCTATGCCCTGGCCATTGCTGCCCTCGTTCCAGGTCACGTAGCCGGATGCCTGGGTAGAATCGATATTGGCTTGCCAGCTTCCTTTCTGATGCGAGGCGCCGACCACGACATTGTCCAGCTTCTTGCCCATCACCAGCAGTTCCGATGTCCTGGCCGCCAACACATCCGGCTCAACGTAGGCAGAGATATCCAGCTTTACCGGTTCCAGCGCCAGCGTGCCCGGCGACTCGGCAACCGTAGCTACCGGCGCCACCGCCACAGAACTGACGAGGCTGGTCCATTCATCCACGTTCAAGGATTTGAAGTCGATATTTGCAGTCAGCCCGCTATCCGGCTCGGGCGCTGGCGTATTCACTCCTATGCCGCCGCGCACGACCTGCCACGCGGTATTCTTCTCTATGTTCTTCTGGCGTAAGTAACGCACGGACATGGAAGAACCAAGGCCTATCCGGATTTCATCCCGCCACAACGCAGGATCATTCGAAGCCAGCGGATTCATTTCAAAACGCAGCGGCAGATACTCATTGGCGGACTTGCGCAATGGCGCAGGGAAGTTCAGCGCCAGGCCCTGCAAAGAAGATTCGACGATGATTTCCGGCTGCTTTTTCCGGACATTGATGGTCACGCCATAGCGGGTAGAGCCTGCAATCCGGTCCGCCACCTTTTCTACCGGCGTGCCAGGGAAGGCCCGGCGCAAGCCATCCGAAGTAGCGACGCCATCTGCCTTGATACGGATAAACCCTTCCTTCTGCGTGCCGCCGGTGATTGTTACTACCCCACCCAACAAGTTCGCTTTCAGCGTATTCAGGTTCACGCCTTTTTCATTGAACTCCAGCTTGCCGGCGACCATCGTCAGCGGAGG
Source organism: Parundibacterium terreum (assembly GCF_014636315.1). GTDB lineage: Bacteria > Pseudomonadota > Gammaproteobacteria > Burkholderiales > Burkholderiaceae_D > Undibacterium > Undibacterium terreum. The sequence goes on from NZ_BMED01000002.1 coordinate 254,332, forward strand.
CAGGCCTGTAATCAATGCAACGTCATTGTTCGCGAACTGCAAACCGCCCTGCACTTTGGAGTCAATCAGATGGCTAAGCGGCAGTTGTAGCTTGAGTGCCAGCTGCGCGCCGCCTGCGGCCTTGCTCTCTTGCAGGAAATGCCCCAGCCAGCCATTGACAGGACTGGCATTTACATACTGCACCATGGTTTGCAAATTACCGCTGGCATTGCCGTCCACGCTCAGCATCTGGTTTGGATGCGCCAGATCGGGAATGACGGCAAGCACCTTGCTCAGGTCGGCTCCCAGCGTGGTGGCGGTGTCGGCACGAATTTCCATCCGGGCCCGCTCGAATAGGAAGCTGCCCTTGATATTGTCGATGACAGGCCAGAAAGGCGACTTCCCATCTTCGGCAAAGTTACCCGGAGAAAAATTGAGGACGCCGTCTGCGATACTACCCTTGACGAGAAATTCGCCTTTGTGATTGCCTTTGCTGTCGGCTGCGGCAAAAGGAAAATGGGCCAGATCGCCCTTGAGGCGCAGACTGACATCGTCGGCACGGCCGCCCAGCAAGGCGCCAGTCAGCCAGCCGCGTAAATGCTCATCCCCACCCAGCGGGATGAATTTATCAATCTGGTTAATGCGAAATCCACTCAGCTTTCCCGACACGTCGATATCGCTGACATGCTGGTCCTTGGCCGAACGCAGCGAAGTCAGATATTTGCCGCTGAAGGAGCCGACCATACCCTCTTGCTCAAAATCCAGCTGGTTGACCTGCAGCAGCAGTTTATCCTTTTCTTCAAATTGCCACTTCGCCTGCATTTGCAATTTATCGAAAGGCATTACTGGATCGCTAAAGTAGCCGCCCAATTGAAAAGCCAGCTTGGAAGAGTCCAGCGTGAAGCTTCCCCCTTTGTCGCTGGCGTCAACGCTGCCCGACAGGTTATCAAAACCCGGCAAGGCCGGAACGGCGGCCTTTGCAGACTCAGTCGCCGTCTTAGCCCGTGCCAAGCGGGCGGCTTGCGGCTTCATCGACAAATTGACGAACGATCCTTTAACGCTATATGAGGAGACAGCAGGATAACTTCCCTGCCACTTAGCGCTAAAGTCCTTCAACTGCCCTTGGGGTGCAAAATCGAGCAGCAGTTGACGCTGGTCGCCCGGCAAAGGCAGATGCTCGGCAAAATTGACCAAGGTTTGCAGGTCCAGCAGCTTGGCGAACAGTTCTACTTTTTCCGGCTGGCCGTTTTGTGCCGGGATAAAATTTTCCTGTATCGTGGTGGCAGGCAATACGGTACCGTCACGCGTTTGCATGGAAAAATCAATCAACGCCAGCGAGTGGCCGGCATCGCCAAAAATCGCCGACAGGAACTTCTTGTTGCGATTTTGTCTTTCACTGGCAAGCACGCGTCCCTTGACCTGGGCCATATCCAGCACAGGCAAATCCTTGCGGAATTGCGCCGTCACATCCGCCAGCCTGACATCGGCAGTCAATTCGTCCACATGCCCCCGGTCCAGCTTCACCCACGCACGCACAGTGCCGAAACCTTTTTGCAGATCGATGGGATAATCAAAATAGGTTTTTAATGCGGCAAGATCGGTCTGTTGCAGGTCGGCGAACAGTTCGCCCTTCCATGTAGAAAAATCGGAAATCTTTCTGGAAAAGACCTGATGCTGGAAATCGCCGCGTATATCCACCGGTGCAGCAAGTGCCGCGGGTGGCGTGGCCTTCACGGCAAACTTGTGATGCCGCCACTGGTTGTTCAGCATTAGGTTCACGCCGGTCAGTGCGAGTTCAGGCGCTGCACGCAGCTTGTCGGACCAGATGACCGAACCGTCGCGTATCACGATCTGTTTTTGCGACAGCACCCAATCCAGCCCGCTGCCGTCACCCTGCTTTTTCGGGTCGATGAAGAATCCGGCTACATAGATACGGCCATCCGTTTGCCTCTCCAGATCGAGGACAGGTTTAACTATTTCTATATTTTCGAAACGCAGCTCCGCTGCAAACAGGCTCCACCATGACAAGGTGGCGGACACTTGTGGCAATACCAGAGCATTTTTCCCTCCCTCGTCTTTCAACACGACATTGCCGAGTTCCAAAGTAGGGTTCAGGCCTTTCCAGGATGCCTGGATGGAGGATATGCCAACCGGCCGGCCGATAGCGGTGCCGGCCATTTTTTCAATTTGGGGTTTGTAGTGCTCAATGTTCGGCAACACGCCATAGCGCAAGCTCAGGAACAAGGCACAAAACAGGAAGTAGCAAACTGCCACCGTTTTCAGGATAACGCGCAGCACGTGACCGCAGGCATATCCCGCAGTACTGCAACCGCCATAGAAACGGCGGTACATCCGATCCAGCCATCTATCTTCAGCAAGCGGAGCTGGATTTTCTATCGTCATAATCTACAAACATGGGGCTCGGCATGGAAAAAGGCATTGAGGATCGCCTCCCTTTTCGATTAATTTCCTAAGCAAAACGATTAATAAGCCGTTCCCTGAACAACACTTGATGCGGCATGCAATCCTTGCCGATTTATATTCTTGCCAACTTACCTGGTTTCCTGCTCATTCTTCCGCTTGTTTTCCTGCACACTTACCATCAGGATACTTGCTAGGAGTATAAGTTCAATGTGCACGCCTCTCAAAGCGAATTCGCCGCAAATCCGACAAGAATTCAACATTCAAAGTCATGTTGCCCGGTTTGACTTAAAATCAATATAAAAACCCTACTGACTTTAGCCTCGCTAGCCTACATGAATGATTCCCAGCCCTCGCCGCAATCTGAATTTCACACGCCATCCCGATTTGTGCAGCGCTGGCTCAATGCCGACGACAAGCGTCGCGGACTGCTGGAGCAAGTATCCAGATTATCCTTGAGAAGAAGCGATTTTTCCGTTTTTTTACAAAAAGAAATAGATGTTGGCGCCAGCCTACAAAAGGCTATGCGCCGCCTGCGAAATCTGCTTGTTTCGAATCTTGTCACCCGTGATCTGGGCGGCCAGGCAGACCTGGACGAAGTGGTCACCAGCATTAGCGAATTTGCCGATTTTGCAGTGCAGACGCATTTGCAGGCCTTGATGGCCGACATGGTCCTGGCGCACGGCATGCCGATAGGCGAGGAAAGCGGCGAGCCGCAGCAAATGATCGTGCTCGGCATGGGCAAGCTGGGCGGCATGGAGTTGAACGTTTCCTCCGATATCGACTTGATCTTTTGCTATGCAGAAGACGGTGAGACGCTCACTTCTTCAGAAGAGCAACGCCAGTTGTCCAACCATGAATTTTTCAGCCGTCTGGGCAAAAAACTGATCGCCGCCATCTCGGAAGTGACGGAAGACGGCTACAGTTTCAGGGTAGATATGGCATTGCGGCCGAACGGCGCATCCGGCCCGCTAGTGGCGAGTTTTGCAATGGTGGAAGAGTATTTCATGATCCAGGGCCGCGAGTGGGAGCGCTATGCCTGGGTCAAGGCGCGCGCGCTGACCGGCACACAATCGGACATTGATGCATTGGAAAAGATCGTGCGGCCTTTCGTATACCGCCGCTATCTGGACTACGGCGCCATTGACTCGCTGCGTTCCATGCATGGCCAAATCCGTGCCGAGGTGATCCGCCAGGAGACCCGGCACCCCGAGCGCAGCAACAATGTGAAGCTGGGCCGCGGCGGCATACGCGAGATCGAATTCCTGAGCCAGGTATTCCAGTTGATACGCGGCGGCCGCGAGGCCGCGCTGCGCGACCGCTCTACCCGCAGTACGCTGAAGATACTGGGTGAAAAAGGCATACTGGAACCGCTGGTGGTCGAAAAACTGCTGGACTCGTATAGCTTCCTGCGCAATGTGGAACACCGGTTGCAATACCTGGATGACGCGCAAACCCATACCTTCCCCGCCAAGCCTGAAGATCAGCAGATCATTGCGCAAATGATGAACTACGACAGTACGGAAGAACTGTTTGCGCAATTGGCAAAACACAGAGAATTCGTCGCCGAACAGTTTGACGCCATCTTCAAGGAAAAGAAATCATCCAAGTCCCATCCGCAGGATGAGGAACGGATGATAGCTTCCACCTTGTCGGAGTCCGACGGCCATGAAGTCGTGGAGGCGCAACTGATTGCGCTCGGTTTCAATGATGTTCCCGGCGCAGTGCAAAGGCTGATGCTGACCTGGCATTCGCCGCGCCTGCAATCGCTACCGGAGAATAGCCGCAACAAGCTGATCGCGCTGATCAACAAGGCCCTAGGCATGATCGTTGCCCAATCGGCGATGCACTTGCAGACGCTGAATCGTCTATTGGATTTCATGGAGGCGATTGCGCGCCGCGCAGCCTATCTGGCCTTGCTGACCGAATATCCGCATGCGCTGGAACGCGTAGTCAGGATGATGGATTCCAGCGATTGGGCGGCGAAATTCCTGACCCGCCACCCTATCCTGCTGGATGAATTGCTGGATGAGACTTCATTGCACCAGCAGCCGGACTGGGCCGCCTTTGCACACGAACTGCAACAGCAACTGGATCATGCTGAAGGCGATACCGAACGGCAGATGGAAACCCTGCGCGAAATGCACCACGCCTTGCTGTTCCGGCTATTGGCACAGGATCTGGAGGGCCAACTGACGGTAGAACATCTGGCGGATGCGCTTTCCAAACTGGCCGACCTGATCGTGTCGGCGACGATACAGGCAGCATGGCAAACCATTTCCACGCGGCACAGGGAAAAGCCCAAGTTTGCAGTGATTGCCTACGGCAAACTCGGCGGCAAGGAACTGGGCTATGCGTCCGACCTGGATGTCATCTTCCTGTATGACGACGACGATCAGGACGGCCCTGCCGCTTATGCCAAGCTGGCGCAGCGCTTCATCACCTGGATGACCAGCCACACGCCGGCCGGCATCCTGTTTGACATCGATATCGCCTTGCGGCCAGACGGCGCCAGCGGCTTGCTGGTGTCTTCAGTCGCATCCTTTGCACGCTACCAGGAAAAGTCGGCCTGGCTATGGGAGCACCAGGCGCTGACAAGGGCACGCTTTTGTGCAGGAGAACCTGGCATAGAAGCGCAGTTTGAGCAGATACGGGAAACCGTGCTAAGGCAACAGCGCGATCCTCAAAAACTCAAAACCGAAGTCTTATCCATGCGCCAGAAAATGCGCGACGCGCATCCCAACCGTAGCGACTTGTTTGACCTGAAGCAAGACGCAGGCGGCATGATCGATATTGAATTTATCGTGCAATTCCTGGTGCTGAAGTATGCGCATCAATTCCCCCAGCTGACCGCAAACTCCGGCAACATCGCGCTGTTAAGATTATGCGCCGAGCTGGGCTTGATTGATGTGGACCTGGCTGCCAAAACCGCCGACGCCTATCGCAGCTTCCGCAAGCTGCAGCATAAACACCGATTGCAAGGCGATGAAAAGGCACGCGTGACTCCCGAGCTGGTAGTCAATGAAGTGGCGGCAACACAGAAGTTGTGGGGAATGCTGCTGGAGGGTGAGGCTTAAAATAAAAATCCCCGAGGGTGAAGTGAACCCCGGAGATTTTTTTCATTCATGCGGGATCAGGATCCGGCCAGGGCAGGCGATTTCGCCATGATCGGAGATTTCAAGGTCTCCAGCCATTTACGGATACGGCCGGCATCAGCCTGGCGTGAATACTTGCCCTTGGAGTCAAGGAACACCATGACAATAGCGCGGCCTTCTATCATCGCCTGCATCACCAGGCAGCGGCCCGCTTCAGCGATATAACCGGTTTTTTGCAAGCCGATTTCCCATCCCGGATTGGCAACCAGGTGATTGGATGTCGAGTATTGCAAAGGACGTCCGCCCGGCTCAACCACATATTTGGAATCGGTAGAATACTGGCGTATCAGCGGCTGCTGATACGCGGCATTGACCAGCTTGACCAGATCGCGCGCACTGGCGACGTTGTGCGGCGACAAGCCGGAGGAATCCACGTAATGGGTATCGCTCATGCCTAACTGTGCGGCCTTGGTATTCATCGCGGCAACAAAGGCAGGCAAGCCGCCCGGATAGTTACGGCCCAGCGCAGAAGCGGCGCGGTTTTCCGAACTCATCAAGGCAATATGCAGCATGTCGGTGCGAGACAATTTTGCGCCTATCTTCAGACGTGAGCTGGTTCCCTTTTCCTTGTCGATATCTTCGTTGGTGACTTCGATCATCTCATTCATGTCCTGATTTGCTTCTACAACAACCAGGCTGGTCATCAGTTTGGTGATGGACGCGATAGGCAACGAGACTTCAGAGTTTTTCTCAAACAAGACCTGGGAGCTGGCCTGGTCAACCACATAGGCGACATTTGATTTCAGATCGAGGGAATCATTGGCGTGGTTCAATCCCGCGAGATCACCGGCAGAAGCTCTTTCAGGGATGACCGGGGCAATCGCTACGCGCTGCAGTACTACCCTGCGCTTGCCATTAACCATCACGGTGTGCCGGACCAGCTTCGTGGCTGGCGCCTTTGCAGCGACTTTATGCGCAACGGGTTTCTTGACCACGTGCTTCTTGGTTTCAGCGGCGTGCGCCGATATCAGGGCTACTGGCAATGCGGCGAATGTGAAGACAACGAGCGCTTTACGAGTAAATTTAGCAATTTCAGCAAATTTCACCACCGCTTACTCCAGTAAATTTTATGACAGAAAATTTAGTGCAGTGTAGCAAAATTCAAAAAAATCGCAAGAGAATTAAAGGCTTAGCGCAATTATCTGATGCGAAGTCTTGTGTCATAAACATCAGAACTCATGGCCGGCATGCCGGATGGCGAAGCTCTGTGTATTTTCACTATAGACTAAATGCCACCGGGCTTTCAGCATTTAAAGGATTCAGCGATTTTGCAAAGCTGGCCGCATTTGCGCTGCCAGGGTTTCCGGAAAGCGCATGCAAAAGGCTTCCTGCAGCAGCAGTTGCAGGTAGGAGGCATCGGAAACATGCAAGCTATTATTTAAATAGAAACGGGGCAGCAGCCTGGCTGTCAGGCGGTGCCTGCCGGATTTTTCTGCAGGCTGCTCGGGGAAAAAGCTGAGATTGAAGCTGCTCAGTCCATTGTCTGCAAAATAAGAAACCACCTGCGTCAGAGAAGCGGCGAACACAGCTATCTCTGCGTCACTCAATTCTTCGATGGCGCCCCTCTGGTGAAATACCGCCATCACATCGCCCAGCGCGCCTATCGGTGCAAACGGTGCTATCCAGGCAGCGGTGCTGTCTTCCATCAACCATCTTGGCCCATCCCGCTCGGACCTGATCAAGTCGTCTGCGAACACTGAGCCGTTTGCCGACAGATAGGCAGTTTCAGCGCTCAACTCGCGCGCCAAACGGTTTCCTGGATGCTGCGTCAAGGCCACCTGCATATGCGGATGCAATTGGGAGCCACCTGATGCAGGCAGATAATTCCAGGTCAGCAAGCCATACGCAGTCTTCAATTCTGCCGAACTTTTTCTTGCGTGGATAAAAAATATCACGCGCCAGCTTTATCGTCTCCGCGATCAGGCCAGACGGCATCGCTTTCGCATCAAATGCATGCGCATGAGAAACCGCAGCGATCGCGGATATCTCATCATACGGAAAGAGGTTGGGAAACAGCGTCGCTTCCCCGCGCACCAGGCGGCCGTCTGCGACCATAGTGCCCTGGGCACCAAAACCATGCAGGAACTCATCGGTAAATTTGGGGGTAATCCTGCCAACCTGTGACTCACAAAACGGGCAATGGGGGCGGGTAGATTCCAGCAGCGCGCTCATGTCTTCGGCCTGCGGCACTACGCCGGAGAAATGGCAGATCCGCGCAGTATCCTGCGTCAGGGGGTCGTAGCGGATCTCGCTTTCGATCTGGGCCGGATCAAACTGCCGGCGCGGATCCAGCAGGCTGCTGAATTTTTTCTCGGCCTTGAAGGAGATACTCATTCCAGGAAAGTAACAAATCCGGATACCGCTTCACGCTCGGTAGTCAGTGTGTTTTCTATCTTGCTATTGTCGGCATAGCCCAGGGACATGCCGCAGACCACCATTTCACTCTCCGCCAAGCCGAGGATTTCTGAAATCAGCTTGTGATATTGGTTAAACGCAGCCTGAGGGCAGGTATCCAACCCGCGCGCACGCGCGGCCAGCATCACATTCTGCATGAACATCCCATAGTCCAGCCACGAGCCCTGCTCCATCACCCGGTCTATCGTAAAGATAAAGCCCACTGGAGCATCGAAAAATCCGTAATTGCGCCCATGCTGCGCATGCATACCTGCCTTGTTTTCGCGGCCCAGTCCCAACAGCGCATACAGATCCCAGCCTATCTTGCGCCTGCGGTCCACATATGGCGAGACCCATTTGACCGGATAGTAGTTATATTCCTCTGCGTGCCCCGATGCGGCATTGTTGTGCGCCTCCAGGATGCCGGTCGACAATTGCTTGAGCTTCGCACCTGTCAACACATATACCTTCCACGGCTGCGTATTGCTGCCGGATGGAGCGCGGGCCGAGATTTCCAGAATTTTTTCTATGTCTTCCCTGGCAACAGCATTCGGCAGGAAGGCCCTGACCGAGCGTCGCGAAGTAATCGTTTCATCAACAATGTTTTGAGCAGGTGTTGTAATCATGGCTGGATCTTTGAAAATCAATAGATGGTCGTATAAGTCTAAACCGGCGCTTGGGCTAAGACTGTATGGTTTTTAACAAGGCACGCATATTATCGGGGATGGATGCCGGCCTGCGGCTCTCCCGGTCAACATAGACATGCACGAAATGCCCTTGCGCCGATGCGCTGGTTTCTTCATTTTTGAAGATACCGACCTCATAGCGAACGCTGGAATTGCCCAGCTTGCTGACGCTGACCCCGGCTATGACCACATCCGGAAAAGCGACTGAAGCCAGGTAGTTGCACTGGGTTTCTATGACCAACCCGATCACACTGCTGGTTTCTATATCCAGCACACCATTGACGATCAGGAATTGATTCACGACCGTATCGAACCAACTGTAATACACCACATTATTGACATGTCCGTACGCGTCATTGTCCATCCAGCGCGTCGTAATTGTATGAAAATGCTGAAAATCGCTGCGTTGCTTTGCTTCCACCGGCATCATGTCCTCGCAATAAGATAAGCGTTTGGTTCAAGCATGGGACGCCGACCATCAAGGCGTGAAATAGTGGCTTGAATACCATCGAAACGAGTCTAGCATATCAGCAATGTTTCATCTGCCAGTCACAATCGTCGGCCATAATCTGGCTTGCCGGTGTATTAGTCAAATGACAAATATATTGGTGCGGTGAAAGCTTCTTTGCATCATCGATGTATGAAAAAGACAATTTTATTGCAATGCACAAAATTGGCTTGACATGCAAGTTTAAATCCTTAGAATGCATCATGGTGCAACGCACAAATCAGCTTTGCACGGGTCTTCTGCCCTGTTTCCTAGATACAACTTTTAATTCCCCCAAGTTCTACATCTTCTTAGGAGATATCAATGTTTTCAATCCCTGAACAGTTTTCCGCAGCTACCAAAGCGAACTTCGATGCCCAACTCGCACTGATAACAGCGTTGACCGGCAAAGCATTTGAAAGCGTAGAGAAATTTGTTGACCTGAACATGACAGTTGCCAAGACTTCCATCGAAGAATCCACCGCCGCTGCAAAACAGATTTTCTCAGCAAAAGACCCACAAGAATTTTTTAGCCTGACAGCAGCACACGCGCAGCCAAACGCTGAAAAGGCGCTGGCCTATGGCCGCCACCTGGCAACGATCGCCTCCGGTGCGCAAGCAGAGTTCACTAAAGCCGCAGAAACACAAATTGCAGAAACCAACCGCAAGGTACTGGCGCTGGTAGAAGAAGTTTCCAAAAATGCACCTGCCGGATCTGAAAATGTAGTTGCGATATTTAAAACAGCAATCGGCAATGCAAACGCCAGCTACGATCATCTGACCAAGACTACTAAGCAGGCAGTAGAAGCTTTGGAAGCCAATCTGAACACAGCAGTCAGCCAAATCTCACAAGCCGCAGTCAAATCGACACCACGCGCAGCAAAAAAATAATTGCCGCCTGATGGCAAGTAGGCCTTAGTGCTTGCAGCTAGACAAAAACCTCGCTGATGCGAGGTTTTTTTGTGCCTGAGAATTCGTTCCCTCAATAAAAAATGCCCTGCATAAGCAGGGCATTGTCATTCCAGGCTACTTGGCCACCTGGTAGATATTACTCGCCCAGATAAGCAGCCTGTACTTTCGGATCATGCAGCATCTCTTTGGCATCACCACTCATGGTGATGGAACCGGAGTCCATCACATAGCCGCGATGGGCTGCCTGCAATGCCAGCTTCGCATTCTGCTCCACCAGCAGTATGGTTACGCCTTGTGCCGACACATTGCGCACCACCTCGAAGATTTTTTCAACCATGATAGGCGACAGGCCCATCGAAGGTTCATCCAGCAAGAGCAGGTTGGGATGCGACATCAAAGCACGGGCCATCGCCAGCATCTGCTGCTCACCACCGGAAAGCGTACCTGCCAATTGCGCAGCACGCTCCTTCAGGCGAGGGAAAACGGTGAACCATTTTTCGATATCGGCATTGATACCGGCCTTGTCATTGCGGGTATAGGCGCCCATCATCAGGTTTTCCTGGATGGTCATGCGGGTAAATACGCCACGCCCTTCAGGCACCATCGCCAGATGGCTATTCACCAGCTGGAAGGAATTGATACCCTTGATGGACTTACCCAGATAATGAATTTCGCCCTCAACCTTGCAGCTTGGCAAAGTACTGGTAATCGCTTTCAGTGTCGTGGTCTTGCCCGCGCCATTCGCGCCGATCAGCGTAATCAACTCACCTTTGTTGACTTCCAGATCGATACCCTTGACGGCCTTGATGCCGCCGTAAGCAACCTTCAGATTGCTTACCTTCAATACATTTTCAAGCATTAGTGAGAACCTCCCAAGTACGCCTCGATCACAGCGGGATTTTTTTGTATGTCTGCAGGAAGGCCTTCGGCAATCGGCTTGCCGTAATCCAGCACGGTGATCCGGTCGCACAGACCCATCATCAGCTTCACGTCATGCTCAATCAGCAGAATGGTTTTACCCTCGGCCTTGATCTTGACCAGCAGTTCACGCAGCGCCAGTTTTTCAGTCGCGTTCATACCCGCCGCAGGCTCATCCAGCGCCAGCAATTTAGGATCCGTCGCCAGCGCGCGTGCAATTTCGAGCCGGCGCTGATCGCCGTAGGACAGGAACTTGGATGTGCGCTCTGCAAATTTGCCGATACCGACAAAATCCAGCAGCTCATGGGCGCGCTGACGGATTTCTGCTTCTTCCTTGCGCGCTGCCGGGCTGCGGAACACTGCACCGAACACACCCTGATGGGTACGGATATGCCGCCCTACCATGACGTTTTCCAATGCGGTCATTTCACCGAACAGGCGGATGTTCTGGAAGGTACGGGCAATACCTGCCTTGGCCACTTCATGCGGGGCAGAAGGAGAATAAGGCTTGCCATCCAGCTCGAAAGTACCGGTATCAGGCTGGTACAGGCCGGTGATCACGTTGAAGAACGTGGTCTTGCCCGCACCGTTAGGGCCGATCAAGCCATAGATCTGGCCCTGCTTGATCTCGATTCCCACATTGGACAGCGCTTGCAAGCCGCCGAACCGCTTGTTGGCGCCTTCAATTTTTAAGATTGTTTTATCAGTCATGTCGATATCCTTATGCCGCAGCCGCAGTGTCTTTATTGCTGGTCATTCTGTCTTCATGCTTCGGTGCCGGCCACAAGCCCGCGGGACGGTTCAGCATGATCACGACCATTGCCAGGCCGTACAGTAATTGACGCAATACTTCGGCTTCAATCAGGATTTTGCCGAACAGCAGATTTTGTATCGGTTCCACGCTATGGCGCAATACTTCAGGCAAGGCTGCCAGAATCACCGCGCCCAGCACCACGCCAGGGATATGGCCGATACCGCCCAGTACCACCATCGCCAGTACCGAGATCGATTCCAGCAGAGAGAAGGACTCAGGAGACACGAAACCCTGGAATGCCGCAAACATCGAACCCGAGATGCCGCCGAAAGAAGCACCCATCGAGAATGCCAGCAGCTTGATATTGCGGGTGTTGATGCCCATCGCCTTGGCAGCGATTTCATCTTCGCGTATAGCTACCCAGGCACGGCCCAAGCGGGAGTGCTGCAGACGGGATGATATAAAGATGATCGCGATACACAGTGCCAGGAACAGGAAGTAGTAGGCGTTCACGGAAGGCAGGCTGAAACCGCCCAGATGCACCGTTGCCTGCGAACCCGCTTCGCCATTCAGGGAAACGCCGAAAATGCGGATAGGGTCGATCAGGTTGATACCTTGCGGACCGTTAGTGAAATTGATGGGCGCATTCATGTTATTCATGAAAATACGGATAATTTCACCAAAGCCCAGCGTGACGATGGCCAGGTAATCGCCGCGCAGTTTCAATGTCGGTGCGCCGAGCACTGCGCCGAAGAAGCCTGCCAACGCAGCAGCTATAGGGACAATCAGCCATACCGACAGGTGCAAGCCGGTTTTGGTGATCTCAGGACCGCATACCGCAATCAGGAAATTCCCTACCGCGGGATAGCTGTTGACAAAGGATTCCAGCACTGTCGCGAACTGTGGCGATGCCAGCAAACCTGCCGTGTAAGCGCCTACCGCATAAAACGCGATATAACCCAGATCCAGCAAGCCGGCAAAACCGACCACGATATTCAAGCCCAGCGCCAGCATGATGTACAGCAGCGCAAAGTCGATGATACGCACCCAGGAATTACCGAAGTTGGATGCAACGAACGGAAAGGCTACCAGCAGCACCGCCAGGATGGCGAAGTTGGTATAGGCCTTTTTAGGATTACTTTTTATATCAAATGCACTCGACATGTCTGTTCTCCTTAGGCGCGGTCGGCAACACGTTCACCCATGATGCCGGATGGCCGCAAGGTCAATACGATAATCAACACGATGAAAGCGAAGATATCCTGATATTGGCTACCTAGAATGCCACCGGTCAGGTCGCCGATATAACCGGCGCCTAGGCTCTCGATCAGGCCCAGCAGAATACCACCCACCATCGCGCCGTAGATATTGCCGATACCGCCCAGCACCGCTGCGGAGAATGCCTTCAGGCCCGGAACGAAGCCCATCGCGAATTGCGCGGAAGAGTAGTTCGCCGCCCACATCACGCCGGCTATCGCTGCCAGCGCAGCACCGATCGCAAATGTAGCCACAATCACCTTGTTGGAATCAACGCCCATCAAGCCGGCGACCCTTGGGTTTTCCGCTGTAGCGCGCATAGCGCGGCCCATGCGGGTTTTTTCAACCAGCAGCACCAGTCCCACCATCGCCAGTGTCGCCAATACCAGCAGCACGACCTGGGTTTGCGAGATGACCGCACCGCCAACAGGAATCGGCGTGAAAGGCAACACGGATGGGAAAGGTATCGGGCTGCGGCCCCAGATCATCATCGCAAACACCTGCACCAGGATGGACACGCCAATCGCCGTGATCAACGGAGCCAGACGCGGCGCATTACGCAATTTGCGGTAGGCCACACGCTCGATCAATACATTGACGGCGATACATACCGGTATCGCTGCGATGATGGCAATCAGCAGTTGCACCATGCCAGGCAGGCCCGGGGCAACTGTCTGTAATAGCTTGACGACCGTAATACCGACCATGGCTCCTACCATCAGCACGTCGCCGTGGGCGAAGTTGATCAGGTTCAGGACCCCGTACACCATGGTGTACCCGAGCGCGACCAGGGCATACATGCTCCCCAGCACCAGTCCATTAATAATTTGTTGGATAAAGGTATCCATATTGTTTCTCTCTCTTTTAAACGAATCAAAATTTTGCCGAAAAACAAAACTCTTGGCTTAGAAGCATGTTCAGCAAAAATCATTCCTGATAACAAAAGCGGCACCCGGTCGATGCTGGGTGCCGCTGAAGTCTGGAAAGCTGTTATCCGAAAGGACGCGTTAAGGTATTCGGAGCAATGGAAGTGTGGTGAAAACACATGATAGGACTCTCCTCGACAACTTTTAGTAAAAAAGCTTTTTTATATTCTGGCACTACTTTATAGGTAATCCAGCAATTGCGGCGAGATTATACAGGCTAGTTATATCGTCGCAATGGCAAAAGAACCACTGGTGTTTCGATATGAACATAAATACTACTATACCCGTTCCCGCCAGGACAGCAGAAACCGGAAATTTCCGGTTTTCAGCTGCGCAGCAATGTTAGCGACGAAATCGCCTAATAAAATATGGAATAAAAGAAGAGTTACAAATTTAATTTCAAGACAGAAGCAAGAAATTGATGGAAAACAAATATTTATTTTGTTGTATTCAAGCCCTTGGGCATAGGAAAAGTGACATTTTCGATCGCCCCATCCAAAGCGCGCACACTTTTGGCGCCCAGCTGCTTGAGCTTGGCAATCACATCCTGCACCAATACTTCCGGCGCTGATGCGCCCGCAGTCACGCCTATACGCTGCACATCGGTGATCCAGTCGGGATCAATCGCTTCTGCGTTGTCCACCATATACGACGCAGCCCCCTTCTTCAACGCCACTTCGCGCAAGCGATTGGAGTTGGAGCTATTTGCGCTACCGACCACGATCACCAGGTCCACCTGCGGCGCCATGAATTTGACAGCTTCCTGGCGATTGGTCGTGGCATAGCAGATATCGCCCTTTTTGGGTTCGCTGATATTCGGAAAGCGCTGCTTCAGTGCAGTAATGATTTCCTCAGTATCGTCAACGGACAGCGTGGTTTGCGAAACATAGGCCAGCAAGTCGGGATTATTCACTTGCAGGACATTGACGTCCTCCACCGTCTCGACCAGGTACATGCCGCCTTCGCTCTGCCCCATCGTTCCTTCTACTTCAGGATGCCCCTGATGGCCTATCATGATGATCTCACGGCCTTCGCGGCGCATCTTTGCCACTTCCATATGTACCTTGGTCACTAGCGGACAGGTGGCATCGAATACAGTCAGCCCGCGGGCTTCAGCATCTCTCCTGACACTTTGCGGCACACCATGCGCTGAAAAGATCAAGGTATTACCAGCCGGCACATCGTCCAGGTCTTCTATAAAGATGGCGCCCTTCTCCCGCAAATCGCTGACTACGTAGGCGTTATGCACGATTTCATGGCGCACGTAGATAGGAGCACCAAATTGTTGCAGCGCGCGCTCTACGATTTCTATCGCACGGTCTACCCCTGCGCAAAAACCGCGGGGCTGGGCCAGTAAAATTTCTTTATCCATGTTGAAGCCGAATTCCACTTAAATGATGACTTGAGCTGATGTTTTTAAAAGGCAGCTTTTACAATATACCGATAATCCTGGTTTCAAACAGCAAAGTCTGTCCGGCCAGGGGATGGTTGAAGTCAAATAAAGCACTGTCTTCGTCCAGCGCACGCAGGATGCCGGCAAAGCGCCCTCCGGAAGGCGCGGAAAAATCGACCATGTCGCCAATCGCATACTGCTCGCCAAAGTTGGAGTTCTCTTTCAGCGTCGCCAGCGACACGCGCTGCAATAGCTCTGGGTTGCGCGGACCAAAGGCTTTTTCTGGCGGCAATTCCTGAGTGGTATGCGAGCCCTCTTCCAATCCCAGCAAGGAAGCTTCCAGTTCAGGCGCCAATTGTCCTGTGCCTAATTGTAATGTTGCAGGATTTTCATTAAAAGTGCTGATAATATCTTCACCTTGCAAGCTTGCAATTCTGTAATGCAGGGTAAGGTAAGCGTCCGGAGTGACGACGGGGACGGTTGCGGGCGTATTTGGTGTAGACATAATTCAATGCGAAATCAGGGTAAGCCAGTATTGTAAGCTAGCTGGGGCGTGTTGACATTTTCTTCGCAATTTAAGGGCATATCTATTATGGCAATTACCGACTGGCCGGAAGACCAGAGGCCGCGCGAACGCTTGATCAAGAACGGCGCGCAGGCATTGTCGGACGCCGAATTACTGGCAGTCTTCCTGCGCGTGGGAGTCAAAGGGAAGAGCGCGGTAGATCTGGGCCGCGACATGATCAGCCGCTTCGGCTCCTTATCTGGCCTGTTTTCCGCCGGCATCAAGGATTTCTCTGCGATGCATGGGCTGGGCGACGCCAAGTATGCACAAATGCAGGCCGTACTGGAGCTGGCCAAGCGTGCCATCTCCGAAGAATTGCAAAGCAACACCAGCCTGTCATCGCCACAGGCGGTCAAAAATTACCTGCAGCTAATGATAGGCAACAAACCGCATGAATCTTTTGCCGTGTTGTTCCTGGATATCAAGAACAGGCTGATTGCATCGGAAGAATTGTTTCGCGGCACACTTAGCCACGCGAGCGTTTATCCGCGCGAGGTCGTCAAGGCAGCGCTGCAACATAATGCCGCCGCCATCATCCTGGCGCACAACCACCCCTCAGGCTCCTGCGAGCCCAGCAATGCCGATCTCAGCCTCACGCAGACCTTGAAACAAGCACTGTCATTGGTAGATGTAAGGGTGCTGGACCATTTTATTGTTGCCAATCCGAATGTGTATTCCTTTGCAGAACATGGTCAAATTTAGGCTACTCTCCATGAAAAGTCTTAATTGTTAAATATTAAAAATCAACAAGACACAATGATCATGGGCCATTTTTAATTTTCAGTTCTTAGAGGCAGCCTCTTCAATGACAGCCGCCACTTCCGCGGGACGTGAAATGTAAACAGCATGGCTGCTTTTGATCTCCGTAACGGTGAAGCCGCCGCGCTTGTACATAAACCGTTCCAGTTCTGGGTTGATGGCCCGGTCCTCGGTCGCAACAATCCCCCAACTGGGCTTACTCTTCCAGGCCGGATTGCTGATCTTGGTGCTGAATGCGGCCGCATTTGGAAGCACTTGCGAAATGGACATGAAATGGGCAGTTTTTGCCGGCAAGTCAGCCGCGAAATCCTGGTGGAACATGGCAGGATCAAGCTGGAGATAACCATCGGGCGTGCGTTTGGACGCAGTGGATGCGGGGGGAAGTTTCTGGCGCAGCACCGCAGCCGATTCACCTTCATCCGGCGCATAAGCTGCGACGAATACCAACGCGCTCACCTTCGGCTCGCTGCCCGCCTGAGTGATTACCAAACCCCCATAGCTATGCCCAACAAGAACGACCGGTCCATCTTGGGCAGCGAGCACCCGCTTGACGGCCGTCACATCCTCCTCCAGCGAAGTTTCCGGATGCTGCACTACGGTTACCCGGTAGCCTTTAGCTTCCAGTATTTCGGCAACATCACGCCACCCCGATCCGTCTGCGAATGCACCATGGACAAGCACGACATTTTTAGCAGCAATCGCAGGAACGGCCTGAGCCAAGGCAACTGCGATTGCAATTGAGGAGATAATACGGTTCATACAGCGCTCCTTTCACTTGTGAACCCATCTATCCGAACCATTCAGACGCAGCGAAGCAGTCACGGAAGCTCTATAGTCTCAGTTCCCTGCGGCACACTTTGGACTGCACGGAACTGAAAGATTGCCAAAGCCACCATCAGTCACAGTCATTTTCCCAAAGGGAATTGGGGTAGCGCAGTTACCCACGCAGCGCTTTGACAATTTCCTCGGCCATTGGACCTCCTGATGCAGGGTTCTGTCCGGTAAACAAACGCCCGTCTACGACAACCTTGGGTTGCCATGGTTCGACAGAGGAGAATTGCGCCCCCTCCTTGACAAGTGCATCTTCCAAAAGGAAGGGTACATCGTCCTTAGCGTAATCAAATTCTTCCTTGTTGGAAAAGCCAGTTACTTTCTTCCCCTTAACGAGT
Source organism: Parundibacterium terreum (assembly GCF_014636315.1). GTDB lineage: Bacteria > Pseudomonadota > Gammaproteobacteria > Burkholderiales > Burkholderiaceae_D > Undibacterium > Undibacterium terreum. Next base: position 272,107 of record NZ_BMED01000002.1, read on the forward strand.
GAGGAGCCGTCTTTAAGCGTAACGCCGAGCAGTGCGCAGGGGCCGTGGCATACCGCTGAAACCAGCAATCCTCCGTCCCAGGCTCGCGCAACCGCAGACTTTACTCCGGGATCAGTCGCCACGTCGGCCATTGGACCAAGACCGCCAGGTACCAGGATAGCGTCATAGTCAAGCACATCCACTTCGGATAATTTGCGGCTCTTGCCGAGCCGGCGAATAGATTTACTGTTGCGGAAAGCCACCTGGACAGGATCTTTCTCGTCATAGCCATCTTCTGAGGGCTTGCCACCCAATGGAGACGCATACTCCACAGCGATACCATTTTTCTCAAACACTTCGAGTGGATGCGCAATTTCGGGAAAGAAGAATCCGGTGGGACGTTTGTTTGGGCCGATAAAGTGCGTGTTAGTCACGATGAACAGGATATGTTTCAAGCTCATGTCAATCTCCTACAGGTAGAAAGTAAGGACCGTCTTACTTCAAAATAACTTCGAAGAAGGAATACCTCTTGTCTTAGCCCTGATGCATTAGAGATCGTCAGAGCCAGGCAAAATCTATGTCTGCCGCGGCAACTCTACTTAAGCCGGGTTGACATCGCTGCCTTCGACCAACAAGAGACGGTATTTCGCGCCCTTCAACCGGTGCTGGCGGGCCTCCTGATACGCGGGACTTTCGTACCATGCGTGCGCAGCTGCCATGTCGGGGAAACGCAGTATCGCGACGCCATCCGTTGCCGCGCCCTCTAGTACGTCGAGCTTGCCGTAGAATGCTACGCGGGCAATGTCGTGACCTGCACGTGCGGCAGGCGCGGTTTGCGCGTATTTGTCCATCTCCGCGGCATCGACAACACTCTCACGGATGAAGATAACGTAAGCAGACATTGCAAGCTCCTTTAAGCAGATTAGAATTCCTGCGCCACGGGACGAAGGACAATTTCATTGATGTCAAAAACTTGAGCTTGCTCAATGGCGAAAGCGATAGTGCGCGCAACGGAATTGGCTAGTATCGCCATCTGTAATCAGAACCACTTTACCTTGCACACCATTATTCATCCCGTTTCCCCTTGTTGCTGGGGCAAGGCAACGTCGACTGCTAGCTAACATCGAATCCAAGTTTAGCAATAGCAACTAACGGGGCATTTTTTAGAATTTTCGTTGCCAACCGCAACCCTGATATTGAACAGCACTGCTGCGCGCACAGGAAGCGAACCCATGAATGACTTGAGAGGGCATTAATATTGGATGCAACAAGGCTAACGATCAAGATAGTATAGGCCTTGATGAATAAATGTTAAAAATGGTAAAAACACTATCATCCTGGTACTCAAGCACCGTTCAGGCTCCTGCGAGCCCAGCAATGCCAATATCAGCCTGACGTAGACTTTGAAACAAGCGCTGTCGTTGCAGGATACTGATATGTATAAGGCTGCTGGACCATTTTATTATCGCCAATCCGCACCTGTATTCCTTTGCCGAACATGGCCAAATCTAGGCTTTTCTCTATGAAAATCCAAATTGTTAAATCTTAAAAATCAATAAGACACAATTAATTTACGCAAGTCGTTGATAATTCGCAGAATTTTCGTTATACTCACGTTTTTTCCAATTCTGGAAACCACTAAGGAGTTAAGCATGGCACGTGTCTGCCAAGTTACTGGGAAGGGGCCAATGGTTGGCAACAACGTTTCCCACGCTAATAACAAAACTAAACGTCGTTTCTTGCCTAACCTGCAAAATCGTCGCTTTTTCGTAGAATCTGAGAATCGCTGGGTTTCCCTGCGTTTGTCTAACGCTGGCCTGCGTATTATTGACAAAATCGGCATCGATGCCGTTTTGGTTGATCTGCGTGCTCGCGGCGAAAAAGTTTAAGCGAAACTATTGTTAGGAAAATATCATGGCTAAATCTGGTCGCGACAAAATCAAACTGGAATCGACTGCTGGTACGGGTCATTTCTACACAACATCCAAAAACAAGCGCACTATGCCTGAAAAAATGGAGATCATGAAGTTTGATCCCAAGGCTCGTAAGCACGTTATCTACAAAGAAACCAAGATCAAGTAATCTTCGTTTTTTTGTCAAAGAATCCCTGCTGTTGTATTCGCGGGGATTTTTTTCGTCTGTCGCAAACTCTACGCACTTTACCAACAAAACAACTCCCGGAACTCAGGCTCTTGATAGGGATAGGTATTGATAGCCTCCTACCCCAGCCTTCCCCTACTTATCACTCGGCCACTTTGGCAGCAAGCAGCCCGCCTGCACCTTTCATTGACAGACAAAGCATCGAACAATAAAAAACGGCGCCTCAAGCGCCGTTTTTTTACCAACTCAAACTCAGGCTATTACGCGTAGCTGCGCAGCCTGCGGGAGAAGTCATGCAAAGCCTGGATACCGGAGGCTTCTGCGCGGGTGCACCAGTCTTGCAGCTGATGAACCAGTTGCTCGCGGCTGACTGTAGAACGTTCCCAGATCAGACCGAGTTCAACACGCATGTCATGCATGGTTTTCAATGCCTTGCTATGCGCCAGCACTTCAGACAGATGCTGCTGCTGTGGCGCTTCCAATTTGGTCGGTTCACGCTGCAGGAACTTCTTGGCAGACTTCAGGAAGCCGGCTTCGAACTCGCTCTTTTCACGCAAATGGGCAATCTCATCACTCCAGGTGCGGCGCAGGGATTTCGCATATTTGGACATTACGTCATAGCGATTGGTAATCACGGCCTGCAGTGTTTCCATATCGATAGAGGATTTGATCTCCGCGAATTTAGGCGCTGGAGCCACTTTCTTGACCTTGGCCAGACCCACGATTTCCATCATGCGGATATACATCCAGCCGATATCGAACTCGTACCATTTGGACGACAGCTTTGCTGATGTACCAAAGGTGTGGTGATTATTATGCAGTTCTTCACCTCCAATGATGATGCCCAAAGGCAGGATGTTCCTGGATGCATCAACGCAATCGTAATTGCGGTAACCCCAGTAGTGACCGATACCATTGATGATGCCGGCAGCAGTAATAGGGATCCACAGCATTTGCACTGCCCAGACAGTGACGCCAATCGCGCCAAACAGCAGGATGTCGATGATCAGCATCAGTGCCACGCCCTGCCAGCTATATTTGGTGTACAGGTTGCTCTCGATCCAGTCATCCGGCGTGCCGTGACCGTACTTTTGCAGGGTTTCCTTGTTTTTGGATTCGGCGCGATACAACTCGGCACCTTGCCAGAATACTTTTTTAATGCCACGTGTCACAGGGCTGTGCGGATCTTCTTCTGTTTCGCACTTGGCGTGGTGCTTGCGGTGAACGGCTGCCCATTCCTTGGTGACTTGACCCGTGGTCAGCCACAGCCAGAAACGGAAAAAGTGGCTAGGGATAGCATGCAAATCCAGTGCACGGTGCGCCTGGCAGCGGTGCAAGAAGATCGTAACGCTGGCAATCGTGATATGTGTCACTACCGCCGTAAAGATAAAAACTTGCCAACCAGTGGCACGGGTAATGCCATTTGACAGGAAATCAACTACGGTTTCAATAAAAGTGCTCAAAATGACATGTACTCCTTGGTTAATGACACTATCTCAGCGTATTTCTATCGCTATAAGCGGCAAAGTATATATATTTTTTTCCGCATTGTACGTGATTTTTTTCACTTCTGGTCTGAAACTTTATCAGGTGCATTGTTAATCAAAGTCACAACCCGTTGTGCATAAGGCAATTCCACCTTGCGCTCTTGCAAAAGTTTCCACACAGCGCGATTCACGTCAGAGATCACGCCTGTGCGCCCGTTTTCAGGATCGCTGATCCAGAACCCCAATCTCAGTTCCAATCCATCCGCACCAAATTTGACCAAATAGGCCGATGGCGAAGATTCCTTGGAGACACGTGCGATGGTTGTTGCTGTTTCTACCAGAAGCGGCAGAAGTGCCTCGACATCGGTGTTATAGGCAACCACAAGATCAGTAGAGACCCAAACCGAGCGGTCGCTCAGCGAATAGTTCTGCACCGGATTGGAGACCAGCATTTCATTCGGGATGACTGACTCGCCACCATCCAGGCCCTTCAGCACCGTATACCTGGTATTGATCTGGGTGACTTTGCCATTGTATTTATCCACGGTAATGATGTCGCCGATGGACATACTCCTATCCAGCAGGATGATGAAGCCGGACACATAGCTGCTGGTAATTTTTTGCAAGCCGAAGCCCAGGCCGACACCCAGCGCACCGCCAAATACTGATAGCACCGTCAGATCAATACCTACCAAGGTCAGACTAACAAGGATGGCAACCAGGATAAGTACGGCACGGCCGGTGCGTGACAGTACGACACGCAGCGACATGTGCATATTGGGCAACTGCATAAGCTTGGTTTCCAACGCAGCGCTTGCCCACAAGGCGGCTATCATTGTTACCAGCACCGATGCAATAGCTTGCAATATCGTCAACAAAGAAACTTTGTTATGCGCCAAGGGCAGTTTTGTGTCATCCAGCAGATCGAACAGGTCTTGCCACAGGCCAGTAAAGTGCAGAATCAACCCCAGCCAGACCAGGCCGGCAAACAGCTTTTCAAACACGGCCAGGAAAGTACCGATCTCACCATCACGCACGAAGGTGCGGCGGAAGATATAAAAGCCGAGACGTATCAACGCCAGCGAGCCTATCAGCGGAATCAGCACAGTCAATAAATGCACGGGCTGCCATCTGCCCAATACGGCTCTGGCGATAAAGATCAGGCCCAGGGTCAGCATCAATTGCAGAGCATGGAAGAAGCGGTCTACCCTGAGCTTTTCAGCCTTGCTCTGATCAAGCTCTTTCTTGGTGAATAGCTTGGTCAGCAGCCTTGCGAGATACCAGCCCAGGCCCCAGCACAGCAAGACGGCCACCACTTGCCATACGAAATTAGTATTGCGCAAATCATCGGACAAGTCCGACAGCAAGGTCGTTAACAGGGGTGTGCTCATAGTGGGAGACTGGCTAATGGGAGTGAATCCATTGGAAATAAATCCGTTTATTTACACAGGCGTGGCGTGGCAAACAAGGATTATCACTGATGCAAGGGATTTTGTGTGCGTTGAATAATTGCTTACGGCGAAGTTCCCGATGAAACTACGCAAGACATGCTGCCCCGGCTTAGCGGAGCAGCATTGGAGCCTGTTAGTCTTCTTCGACTTCCGCTTCCGAGACTTCGGCTTCAGGCTTTGCCGCCAATTTGTTCCTTTGCAGGATGGCCGCGAAGAAGCCGTCCGTCTGATGAACGTGCGGCAGTAATTTCAGATAGTCGCCCATTTCCAGCTCTACTTTTTGCTCAGCCAGAATCTTCGATGCGGGGATCAGTTCAAAATCAGGATGCGTTGCCAGGAAGCCTTGCACAATGCCTTCATTTTCTTCATCCAGCACGCTGCAAGTTGCATACACCAAGCGGCCGCCGGCTTTGACCATGCGCGCAGCACCGGCCAGGATGGAGCTCTGCTTAACGTTCAGCTCAGCAATGCCGTCCGGGGTCTGACGCCATTTGACGTCAGGGTTGCGGCGCAAGGTGCCCAGTCCGCTGCACGGTGCATCAACCAGCACGCGGTCCAGCTTGCCTGCCAGCCGTTTGATCTTCGCATCTTTTTCATGCGCGATGACGACCGGATGCACATTCGACAAACCGCTGCGCGCCAGACGCGGCTTCAGCTTGGTCAGGCGTTTTTCGGAAACATCGAACGCATACAGACGCCCGGTATTGCGCATCATTGCCCCCAGAGCCAAAGTCTTGCCGCCGGCACCGGCGCAAAAGTCCGCTACCATCTCACCGCGCTTGGCGCCAACCAGTTGGGCCAGCAACTGACTACCTTCATCCTGCACTTCTATCGTGCCGTCTTTAAACAGCGGCAGATTCTGGATAGAAGGTTTTTTCTTGATGCGCAAGCCGGTTGCCGAATAAGGCGTAGGCTCGGCAATGATAGGCGCAGCCGCCAGCGATGCAATCACGTCTTCGCGGTTGGACTTCATCGTATTGACACGCAAGTCCAGCGACGCCGGGGTATTCAGCGATTCTGCCAATTGCAAGGCTTCCGCCTCACCCAGCTTGGCAACGAATTTATCCCAGACCCATGCAGGCATATTGGACTTCATCGCCAACGACAGGTGCGAACGGTCAATTTCCATCACGCGCGTCAGCCATTGCGTTTCTTCTTCGCTCAGGCCGCCGAGTGAATCTACGCCGACCGCATCAGCCAAGCCCAGCAAGGTGAGGCGGCGCATCGCGGGGCCGACACCGGATTCGGAAAAACTGGTGTACACCGATTTATTGCGCAGCAGGCCGTAAATCGCTTCGGCAATTACGCCCCTTTCACGCGAGCCCAGTTTGGGATGGTCGCGAAAATAGCGCGACAGCGTGACGTCGGCAGGGCCGGTAAAGCGCAGTATTTCACGTAAAACTTCTTCGGCATGGCCGACGATGGCAGGAGGTAATCTCATGCTGCTTCCTTATAATTTCTTGTTGATACCTGAAAACTCAAAGAACTGCTTCCGCGAGTACATCGGGCATGACGGATGGGGTTCAGGCGGCGTCTTTGGCGATATGCACCAAGTCGCCGTCCAGTGTCAGCTTGCCCTCGACAAACCAGCGCACTGCCCTTGGATAAATGACGTGCTCTTCGACCAGTACACGTTCAGCCAGGCTTTCCTCGCTGTCCCCTGGCAAGACCGGCACTGCCGCCTGGGCAATGATAGGGCCATGATCCAGTTCAGGCGTGACGAAATGCACCGTTGTTCCATGGATCTTGACGCCGGCAGTCAAAGCCTGCCTGTGCGTTGCAAGCCCGGTAAAGCTGGGGAGCAAGGAGGGATGGATATTCACCATCCTGCCTGCATAATGCGCCACAAAAGACGTGGTCAGGATACGCATGAATCCCGCCAGCACGACCAGATCGGGAGCAAACTGATCTATCTGCTGTTGCAGTGCCTGGTCGAAGGCTTCCCGCGAAGAAAAATCCTTGTTGGCGACAACTGCGGTGGCAATACCCAGGCCGGCGGCATAGTCGAGGCCGCTGGCATCGGCTTTATTACTGATTACGGCGACAATTTCGGCAGGCCATTGCTCATTTCTCGCTGCCTGGACAATGGCTTGCATATTGCTGCCACGTCCTGAAATTAATATGACAATCTTTCTCATGGCGGCATTGTACCGCTGTCCGGAGCCAAGCCCAAATAAAAATGCCGGGCTTGAGGCCCCGGCATTATGCATTTCACAAGAAATTTAGCTTATTGCAAGCTCATTCGAAGGAATAAAACACGCGGAAAGCGACCTTTTTGTCTGCCCAGAAATCAGCCGCATCGCGGAACACATCCAGCAGGGTTTCCCGGGCTTCCTTGTCAAATTTTGCGGTATTGGGAAGCTGCTCCAGTACGATCACAAAGCCGGACTGCGGGCCCGCCTTGTAGGGCAAATCTGTCAGGCAATCGGAGAGTGCATCAAAATTCTTGGCAAAATGCCGGGGAAAACCGAAGGACTGCGCAATCTTGCCCAGCACCTGCTGCTTGGTGCTGGCTTCGAGGCAATATGCATAGAGGAAGTGCTGGCCCTGCTTGGCAGCTTGCGACTGCAAATCGCAAATCCTGAACGCGCGTATCGACTGCACCACGTTAGGCGCGACACTTGCCAGCAAATTTTCTCCATCCTCCGGTACTGCTATGCTCATTGGGTCCCTTGTTGAATTCATCAGCCTTTGCGGCAAAGCATGCGCTATGCGCGCCAGTGCCCCTAATGCTCTTAGTGCGCTTTATTCGCGGATCTTCCTGAAAGATTCGTAATGATCGTCGGTGTAATAATATTCACCCGAGGTTCTGGGTTCGCCGCCTGCAATGATACGGCGGACGCCGCGATTCCTGGCCCGGGGAGTTTTCACCGTGTATTCATGATAGTAGCCTCGCTTTTGCTTGGGCAACCTGGCTTCATAGTTGCCAAATACGACGCCATCCTTGTCATACGCAAATGGGCCGCCCTGCTTGATCAGCATCAGCGTGGTTCTTGCCTCCGGCGGCAAATCCGCGATGCTGACGCTGCCCGTTAGCGGAGCCTCCCTCGCAAAGACGGAGACTGACAATACGAGCATTGCCAGGAAAGCGGTCCATTTTTTCAGGATTGTTGCATTCAGTGTCATAGCGGCTTTTTAGTGCAACAAATACAAATCAGGCCCATAGGGTAAGGTTTTTTTTTCAGTGAATCAACCAAAATTATTTAATTAATAATATTTTCCTGTAGAAGCAAATGCCTAAAACACCATACTGCTATCACGCGGATTTTTGCGCCAGGCATTCATCGACAGAAACCGAAAAGAATTTCGACACCTCGTCACGCTTCTCATAGGTATCCTGCTTGCCAAGCTCGATCAATTCCTTCGTATAGCTGGATTCGAACAGCAAATAAGACGCCAGCGCAGAGCCGCGGACCTCGGTTGCCCCTATGCTGCTCAGCATGGTCCTGACCGGTAAAGGCAGGTTGCGGGTATGGCGGCTGGCAATTTCATCCAGCCTCTGCGATGGTGCAATGACCAGGATATCGACCGGTTTGAGCGGCGTCATCTTGCGCAGTTCCGGCGGCAGCATCGCCAGGGTTTTGTTGATGCGCGACAATCTTTCTATATCCACTGCCAGCCCGTCCAGGAAAATGCTGGACATCGCATGGCCTGCAATTTGGGCCAGACTCGGGTAATGTGCAACTTCCGTGCTTTCGCTGGGCGGCTCGCTCAGGCGGCCGGCGCCGATGATCAATACCTTTTCTGCGCCCAGATGGATGGCGGGAGAGATAGGCGCGAGCTGGCGCATGGAGCCGTCGCCACAATATTCGAGCCGCCCTCCCCAGTTCAGTGGAACAGATGGAAAGATAAAAGGAATGGCCGAGGACGCCAGCAAATGCTGCACGCTGATGAAATCCCTTTGCGCCAGCCGCTGGCTGCGCACCCAGGGCTCAATATCTTCCAGGGTCTGGTAAAAGGTCAAGTGATGGCCTGCAGTGTACGAGGAGGCAGTCACCGCCAGCGCGCGCAAGGCGCCGGATGCCAGCGCCTGGTCCAGGCGCGGCAGATCCAGCATGCGGTTCAGCAAATTTTCCAGTGGAGAATTATCCAGCAGTGAATTCGGTGGCGACTTGCGCCATTTGTTCAGCAGCCAGCCAAAAGACATGATGGATAGCCAGCGGGCACCGGAACGTATTACTCCCAGCGAGTCGGCACGATACACCTGGGCCGCCTCAAAATGCTCCCACACGTCGACGATACTATTGATGGCTTCGCCAAAATTATCGGTGCGGCAAGCCAGTGCGGTGGCATTGATGGCGCCCGCAGAGGTGCCGCAAATAATCCCGAAGGGATTGGTATTGCTATGCCAGCCATCGTCCTGCAATATTTCCGAGATGGCTTTCAGCACGCCCACCTGATAGGCAGCACGGGCGCCGCCCCCGGTTAAGATCAGGCCTGTCGTTGCATTCTTATTCATGATGCCCGCTATCTTCGTCTCTGTTTTTTTTCACGATCAAGCTCCAGCCCGTGCAAAATCCTGGAGGCCTGCTTAGTCTCCTGCTGCCACACCCTCGCGCCGCGGATCTGCGGCGCCAAACCAGGCGTCGTGCCCACCCACGCTGGTGCGTGCAATACCATGCAAACCCGAGGTTTGATCAAACACGCGTATATTGTGAGCCTTTGCCTTCAGCGCATCAAGGGTAGCATCCGGAAAGCGCCCACGCTCCAATTCTGTCGCGCCGTTGCGGCTGCCGAAATTGGGCAGATCTATCGCCTGCTGCAGATTCAGCCCCCAATCCAGTTCAGCGATCAAGACCTTTGCCACATAGTTGATAATTGCCGAACCGCCGGGCGAGCCTATCGCCAATACAAACTGCTTGTTTCCCCTGTTAAATACCAGGGTAGGCGACATCGCGCTGCGCGGACGCTTGCCGGCTTGCACCCGATTCGCAATCGGGCCATTTGCATCCTTGTCCAGCGCGGAAAAATCGGTCAGCTGGTTATTCAGCAAAAAGCCGTCCACCATCTGCCTCGAACCAAATGCGTCTTCCACCGAGGTGGTCATCGCCAGCGTATGACCTTCTGCATCAACAATGGACATATGCGAGGTCGACGGCAGTTCGGGCGACTGGTCATTGCCCCATGCCAGTTGCATGCCCGCAGGCGTGCCGGCCTTGGCGATTCCCATGGATTTCTCAGTGATCAGCGCGGCGCGGGAAGCCAGATATTTTTTATCCAGCAAGGGCTGGTAGCTGTTTCCCGGCAAGGGTACAAAATCCGTGTCGGCAATATAGCGGTCGCGGTCCGCATAGGCCAGGCGGCCAGCCTCGGTAAACAAGTGCACGGCTTCAGGATTGAGTACACCGTTCAGCGGTGCTAGTGAACGGATATTGGTGTTTTCCAATATGCCCAGCATCTGCACGATGGCGATCCCGCCGGAGGATGGCGGCGGCATGCCGCATACCGTCCATTTCTCAAAGTCGCCGCATACCGCATCGCGCACCCGTGCCTGGTAAGTCGCCAGGTCTTTCATACTAAGCAAGCCAGGGTTGGCAGCGTGCGCATGTACCTTGTCCACCATGTCTTGCGCGATGCGGCCTGCATAAAATGCCTGCGCACCCTGCTCCGCAACTGCTTTCAGGGTCTTTGCATAATCAGGATTTTTCAGCACATGGCCAACAGGCAAGGCCTCGCCCTGTGCATCATAGAAATAAGCGCGTGCTATCGGGTCCCGTTTCAGGAAACGCTCATCCTGCAGCAGGGTATGCAGGCGTGGGCTGATGGCAAAGCCGTTTTCAGCAAGTTGTATCGCGGGAGAAAAAAGATTTTTCCAGGGAAGTTTGCCGTGCTGCTTATGCGCCAGCTCCAGCATGCGCAATACGCCAGGCACGCCGACCGCACGCCCGCCTATGACGGCATCATAAAATCCCAGTGGTCGTCCGTTAGCGTCTTGAAACAGTTTTTCCGTTGCCGCAGCCGGTGCGGTTTCCCTGCCGTCAAACGCCTGCACCGCCTTGCCGTCAAAATGCAGCATGAAGGCGCCGCCGCCTATCCCGGACGATTGCGGCTCCACCAGGCCAAGCACCATCTGCGTCGCGATAGCGGCATCAATCGCGGAGCCACCCTGCTTCAGCATTTGGTAACCCGCATTCACTGCCAGCGGATTGGCGGCAACCACCATATACTTCTGCGCGACCCAGCCTGTCTTGGCGGTATAGCCGGAGGCAATTTCGGGAGCCTTGCCGGCTTCATAGTGGGCGGCTTGAGCGCCATGCACATCCTGGGCTATACCATGTCCCGCCAGCAGGCCGTTACCGAGCAAGAAAACTGCTAACCTCAAAAAACGCATCGCAACCATCTCCGAAAATAAAAAGGGCAAGCCTGAGCTTGCCCTAGTGTAGTTGCCTGTCATGAAAAAGTCATGCGGCGAAACAATCTATTATTTCGGCTGCATGCGAATCGCGCCGTCCAGGCGTATCGTCTCGCCGTTCAGCATCACGTTTTCAATGATGGATTTGCTCAATTGCGCATATTCATCCGGTTTACCCAGGCGAGGTGGGAACGGTACCATGCGGCCCAGCGCGTCCTGCACCTCTTGCGGCATGCCGAGCAGCATCGGTGTTTCAAAAATACCTGGAGCAATCGTCATCACGCGGATGCCGTTACGGGACAGATCACGTGCCATCGGCAAGGTCAGACCCACTACCGCAGCCTTGGAGGACGCATAGGCAGCCTGTCCGATCTGGCCATCATAGGCAGCAACCGATGCAGTATTGATGATGACGCCGCGCTCACCTTGGTCTGTGGCCTCTGTTGCAGACATTGCTTCCGCCGCCAGGCGCGCCATGTTAAAGGTGCCGATCAGGTTGATATTCACCACGCGCTGGAACACGTCCAGCGGATGCGCGCCATCCTTGCCCACGGTCTTGACCGCAGGTGCGACACCGGCGCAATTGACCAGGCCGCGCAATGTGCCCATCGCAGTTGCCGCAGCAACCACGGCCTTGCCGTCCGCCTCCGATGTCACATCGCACTTGATGAACTTGCCGCCCAATTCGGCTGCGAGTTTCTCACCGGCTTCTACCTGTACGTCAGCCAGCACTACCTTGCCGCCATTAGCGACGATCATGCGGGCAGTCGCCGCGCCCAAGCCGGAAGCACCGCCGGTGATGATAAAAACACTATTCTGAATTTGCATGGATGGTCTCTTTCTTTGTCTCTTCTTGTGAGCGTTTCAACTGAAATCTACTCTAGTTATAGAGAGAATACAGCGAAAATTCTTTGCCTTTTACAAATTTGGCCAGGATTGACGTTTACGTAAACGTAACCACACCCGTATTGTACTCAATTTTCATCGCAAAATAAAAAAAGGCGGCCGCGGCCGCCTTTTGCTGGCAATCAACAACAGCTACACAGCAGCTATTTTGATGCTGAATCCGCCGCCGGTGAACTGGCAGGCGCGCCGGCCGTTGCTGCCGGCTCTGTCGCCGGGACATTGGCCGACATCGTATTTGCAGGCGCCTCGGATGAAGCTGCAGCAGGTTTGGCTTCCATCATCATCGAGTTCGATGCCGGTGGATTTCCTGCCGGCTGCACCAGGGCTGCCGGTGTCTGCGGATGTGCAACCGACTGTGCGACGGCGGCGGGCAATATAGGCACCAGCAACAAGGCCACGATATTGATGATCTTGATCAGCGGATTTACCGCAGGACCAGCCGTGTCCTTGTAAGGATCGCCAACCGTGTCGCCGGTGACCGCAGCCTTATGGGCTTCTGAACCTTTGCCGCCGTGATGACCGTCCTCTATGTATTTCTTCGCGTTGTCCCAGGCACCGCCGCCGGTCGTCATCGAGATCGCAACAAAGAGGCCGGTCACGATGGTACCCATCAGCAAGCCGCCCAGGGCAGCAGGTCCAAGTATCAGCCCCACCAGGATGGGTACTATCACCGGCAGCAAAGACGGAAGTATCATTTCCTTGATGGCCGATGTGGTCAGCATATCGACCGCCTTGTCATACTCCGGCTTGCCGGTACCGTCCATGATGCCCTTGATTTCCTTGAACTGACGCCTGACCTCTACCACCACCGCGCCAGCCGCGCGCCCTACCGCCTCCATGGCCATCGCGGCAAACAGGTAGGGAATCAGGCCGCCGATAAACAAGCCGACAATCACCTGCGGATTGGACAAATCAAAAGCCGTGCTCTTGCCGACGGAATCCAGCGCATGCGTGTAGTCGGCAAACAGCACCAGCGACGCCAGGCCGGCAGAACCGATGGCATAGCCTTTGGTGACCGCCTTGGTCGTATTGCCCACTGCATCCAGCGGATCGGTGATGGCCCTTACGGAAGAAGGCATTTCCGACATTTCGGCGATGCCGCCGGCATTATCGGTAATCGGTCCATACGCATCCAGCGCGACAATGATGCCCGCCATCGACAACATGGAAGTCGCAGCAATTGCAATGCCGTACAGGCCGGCCAGCCAGTATGCAACGATGATCGCAGCGCAGACTGCCAGCACCGGATAGGCCGTGGATTTCATCGATACGCCCAGACCGGCAATGATATTTGTGCCGTGGCCGGTAGTGGAAGCTTGCGCAACGTGCTGCACCGGTTTGAAATCGGTGCCGGTATAGTACTCAGTGATGTAGACCATCAGCCCGGTCAGCACGATGCCGACAACGGTGGAGCCCATCATCGGTACACGCATGGGTTCCGGCATCACCATCCAGGTCACAATCGCAAAGCCGATCAGCGACAGGCCGGCGGCCCACCATAAGCCGGTATACAAAGCCGACATGATTTTCTTGCCCGGCTTGGCCTTGACCATGGAGCAGCCAACGATGGAAGCCAGGATGGATACAGCGCCCAGCAACAAGGGATAGATAATCGCCTGTGTCGTTGCATTGGTGATCACCAATGCGCCCAGCAGCATGGTGGCGATCAGCGTTACGACATAGGTTTCAAACAAATCGGCAGCCATACCAGCGCAGTCGCCGACATTGTCGCCGACGTTATCTGCAATCACCGCAGGATTGCGCGGATCGTCTTCCGGAATACCGGCTTCGACCTTGCCCACCAGATCGGCGCCGACGTCAGCGCCCTTGGTAAAGATACCGCCCCCCAGGCGCGCGAATATCGAAATCAGCGAAGCGCCGAAGGCCAGGCCTATAAGGGGTTTGATCAGGTCGTGCGCAGAGACTGCGGCATCGCCCTGCGGTGCCATGCTCACCAGCACCCAGTAGAAAAGCGTCACGCCCAGAAGTCCCAGGCCCACCACCAGCATGCCGGTGATTGCGCCGCCCCTGAATGCCACATCCAGCGCCTCGTTCATGCCTTTGGTTGCTGCCTGGGCGGTGCGCACATTGGCCCTCACTGACACGTTCATGCCGATGAAGCCACAGGCGCCTGACAATACCGCGCCGACAAGGAAACCCAGCGCGGTAATCAGCCCCAGGCCCGGTATCACGGCAATTGCGATAAAGAGCACGACACCGACAATGGCTATCGTTCTGTACTGCCTGGCCAGATAGGCCGCTGCTCCCTGCTGTATCGCCGCGGCGATATCCTGCATGCGGGCATTTCCTGCATCCTGCCTCAAAATCCAACTGCGCGAAATCAGGCCGTACAGCACGGCGACGATTCCGCATGCGACGACAAACCATAGTCCAGCTACCATGTTGACTCCTCCACTTGTTATGGGCATTTCAGCGTCTGCTTTTGATGGCAGGCGTAAAAATGTTTTTTTATGACGACAAAGTAAAACAACGACGAAACTTCAAGCCTCTGCGATCAGTTGACCGCATCTGAGTCTATGAAAACTACGCACTGCAAAACTTGTACGCTGCCCTTTTTTTATGGAGTGCCCGGGCTGGCTGGATACTTGGCTAAACGAAACCGGAATTAATGTAAGGCTGCCTCTGAATGCTAATTTGACTGCGATTGTATGAACAATAAAAAAGCGGGCAAACAGCCCGCTCTTTTTTACTCGGCCAGTGCCGCGAATGCACTATCGCGGATGGTCTCTACCGGACCAACGCCGGCGATCTTGCGGTATTTCGGCGCGCCTGGCGCTCCTGACTTCGCCCAGTCGCCATAGTAGCTGACCAGCACTTCAGTTTGTTCATGATAGACGGACAGGCGCTTCTTGACGGTTTCTTCCTTGTCGTCGTCACGCTGTATCAGTTCGTCACCGGTGACATCGTCACGGCCTTCCACTTTAGGCGGATTGAATTTGACGTGATACACGCGGCCCGAAGCCGGGTGCACGCGGCGGCCGCTCATGCGGTCAACAATAGCTTCATCCGGAACCGAGATTTCCAGCACATAGTCGATTTTTACGCCGGCATCCTTCATCGCATCTGCCTGGCGTGTGGTGCGTGGAAAGCCGTCGAACAAATAACCATTGGCGCAATCCGCGTCCTGCAGGCGGTCTTTGACCAGGCCGATGATGATGTCGTCGGAAACCAGTCCGCCTGCATCCATCACTTTTTTAGCTTCGATCCCGAGAGGAGTGCCGGCCTTCACAGCGGCGCGCAGCATGTCGCCGGTGGAAATCTGAGGAATATTGAATTTTTCCTTGATGAAATTGGCTTGTGTGCCCTTGCCGGCTCCCGGTGCTCCCAACAAAATAAGACGCATTTTATTTCCTAAGACGAGTTTGAATTCTTACGTACTGCATGTCCCCTGCGGACAACAATACCTTGATGTTGTCGATATTTTATTTTTTCTTTACTTCAATATTACCTGTTTATTTTGCCAGGCTGGCGACCTGCGAAAAAAATTCATGCTACTTATTTTCCGCGGTACTGCGCATTTGAGCCAGACACACATTATTAATAAACAGTAATAACACAGTATCTTTTCACGAAACTTACCACAAAAATTTAAATAATTGATGCTTTGCCATGAAATCAGGCAAGCCAATGATTCATTTTAATGGCGGCAGGACTCAGCTGTAAAACTTCCTGACCCTGATCAGATCCTCTTCCGTGTCCACACCCGGCGCAGGCATGGCCTCTGTCACATGGACCGCAATCGGGTAGCCATTCCATAAAACCCGCAGTTGCTCCAAGGCCTCAATCTGTTCCAGCGGCGAAATGTCAAGACGCGGATATGCCTTCAGGAAATCATTTCTATAAGCATACAAGCCTATATGCCTTAGCGGCGCATAGCCTGCGGGCAATTTATCCCGCGACGCAGCAAATCCATCCCTATGCCAGGGAATCGTTGCGCGAGAAAAATACATTGCGCGCCCGGCCTTATCCAGCACGACCTTGACCACATTGGGATTGAATACCTCTTGCAAGTCATGGATAGGGTGAGCGGCAGTCGCCATCGGTACCTTGTCGCCCACCAAGGCGGCAGTAGAGGCAATCAGACCGGGGTCTATCAAAGGCTCATCGCCCTGCACGTTCACAACGACAGCATCGTCTGCCAGCCCCAATGCCACCGACACTTCTGCAATGCGATCGGTGCCGGATGGATGATCGGGGCGCGTCATGACCGCCTGCACACCATGTTCACGGCACGCGGCCAGGATGTCCGCGTGATCGGTTGCCACCACGACCTGGCTGGCGCCGGACAGCAAGGCGCGCTCCGCAGTGCGTACAACCATGGGCTTGCCGCCCAGATCCGCCAGCGGTTTGTTCGGCAAGCGGGTAGAAGCCAGCCTTGCCGGCACTATCGCTACAAAGGAAGGCATGTCAGCTACCGTCGGCAGGAGCGTTGATCACACGTGCCTGGTCGGCCCACATGATGGGAATATCGTCGCGGATGGGGTAAGCCAGCTTGTCCGCGTTGCAAATCAATTCCTGCGCCGCCTTGTCGTACACCAGCGGTCCCTTACATAAAGGGCAGACCAAGACATCAAGCAAGCGAGCGTCCATTTTGTTTCTCCGAAATTTTTTCCATAAGTTTTACTGCAAAGCCCGCGTCCAGCTGCGCACTGACCGGCACTACCCAAAGCCGCGCATCTTGCTGGAGGGATTTGATTTGCCTACATTTTACTGCATCCTTTTCGGTGATCAGTATCATGTCAGCCTGTACTGTCTGAAAAGGATTATCTGCGAAGTCGTAATGGTCCTGCAGCGGCAATGTCTGCATGTGCACACCGGCAGCACGCAGCATCGCAAAAAAGCGCTCGGGATTTCCTATCCCTGCTGCAGCCACGATAGTCTTCGCGTTTGCCTTCCCATTTGTCTTCGCATCCGCCGCCAGATCCGACAAAGGCATGCTGAACGCAGGATTTGCCAGACTGACGACCTGCTCCGCCAGCAACTGCATGGCCAGCGCATCTGCCGGCACTCCGGGCGCCGCAACACCCGGCTTCGCACCGGACATATTCAATACCGTGAAATCGCTGCGCCGCTGCGCCGGTTCACGCAGGGGGCCTGCCGGAAGCATCCAGCCATTGCCGACTCCGCGCTGGTCAAACAGGATAATTTCCACATCCCTGGCCAGTGCATAGTGCTGCAAGCCATCATCGGAAATGATGATGTCGGTCTGCGGATATTTTTGCAACAGCGCTTGCGCCGCTGCCACTCTGTTACGGCCAACCATGACGGGGCATGCGGCACGCTGTGCAATCAGCAGCGGTTCATCGCCGACCTGGCTGGCCAGCGCGTCAGACGTGACTTCTGTCACCGCACCTGCGTCCGAACCATAGCCGCGCGAGATGACCCCCGGAGTGCGGCCAGCCAGCCGCAACTGCTGTGCCAGCCAGATTGTCAGCGGCGTTTTGCCGGTGCCGCCGACAAAGGTATTTCCCACCACCACCACAGGCACAGGCAAGCGCGTCTGACGCTTGTACCCCATCAGGAACAGGCCGAAACGGAAAGTTACCAGTATCTGGAATAGCTTGGAAAACGGCCAAAGCAAACGCGCTGTCAAACCACGGCGCAGCCATGCCCGCATCAAGCCGGCTTCTAAAAGGGAACGCAAGGACACTCCGAAAGGGAAGTATAAAATACCCGGGGCAGCTGTTGCACCGCCAGGATGCAATACCGCCTATCAGACCCGGTGATGGATGACGCAATCCGCATCCAGCGGAACAGCGCCAGCATCGCCCGGCAGACTATTTTTTATTGCTGGCCTGGGCCGCGAATGTCACCTTGGCCATGCCTGCAATACGCGCAGCCTCCAGCACATCGATCACCGACTGGTGGCTGGTAGCGCGGTCGGCATTGATAATCACGACCGGATCCGGTGCGCCATCCTTGCCGCTGTTCAGCGCAGCAGCCGCCTGCTTCAAGTCTTCCGCCAGCGTGGCAGTATCCAGGAAGGATACCGGCTGGCTATTGATCTTGTAGCGGCCCTGCGCATCAATACCGATATCGATCTGCGCCGGCCTGTCCTGGGATTTCTCTGCATCCGCAGTCGGCAACGTGATCTGCAGCTCAGTAAAACGGCTATAGGTCGTGGTCACCATCAGGAAAATCAGGATCACCAGCAATACGTCAATAAAGGGGATCAGGTTGATCTCGGGATCTTCCCTGCCCTTGCCTTTGCGAAAATTCATCTTATTTTCTCGCGCTGTGGACGATATCGACAAACTTCACTGCCTGTTGCTCCATATCGACAACCAGGCTGTCGACCAGCGCGCGGAAGTGGCGATAGAAAATCAGCGCAGGCATGGCAATCAGCAAGCCGAAGCCGGTGTTGTACAAAGCAACCGAGATACCATGCGCCAACTGGGCGGGATTGGCGCCGGATGCATTTTGCGAACCGAAAATTTCTATCATGCCGACGACGGTACCAAACAAGCCCATCAGCGGCGCCAGGGAGGCGATCGTACCCAGCGTCGTCAGGAAGCGTTCCAGTTCATGCGCAACGGCACCGCCGGCCTCTTCTATCGATTCTTTCATCACATCGCGCGGCGCATCCACGTTGCGCAGTCCTGCTGCCAATACCTTGCCTAACGGGGAATTGGCGGCCAGATGATCAATCACCTCCTGCTTGACTTTGCCTGCCTGATATACCTTGATGACTTCCGCCAGCAAGGTCTTGGGCAAAATACGCTGACGACGCAGCGACAGGGAGCGCTCTATGATCAAAGCCAGGGCAATGATGGAAGCAACCAGCAATAAGTAAATCGGCCAGCCAGCCGCTTGAAGAATAGCGAACAAAAGAAGCTCCTTAAGGGTTCAGTCAATCCAACCCCGCAATGTAGCGTGTTGTGTGCCCTTGAGCAAGCCTTGCCCGGCGAAATGCGACAAACATTGCAGAAGAATTATTTGGCACCAGGCCAGTTTTACACATTTTCTGTGTGCAAGATTGTGGACATCTTTCACATTGGCTTGTAAGTGACTGATTTTATTGAGGATTGAGGTGAAGCTCAAATTTTAGGCAATGGTGAAAGCAAATGACCGCGGCCCTTGCCCGTGATAAAAAATCTCAGTGCGGGCGACCGGCTTGAGGATTTCTTCACAAATTTTGTGGATAAGATTGTGAGCAACGCCGCACGATCGTTCTTAATCCCATGATTTTATTGATGTTTTCGTTAGTGCTCATTTTTTTTGCAGCGGATGCCACCTATGTTCGGAAGTGAATTTTTATTGCGACGGGTGGCACAGTCTCAAGCGGTCGACTACTCAATTTTTTGCACATTAATTGTGGATAAGATTGTGTGCAAGCCAGAAATTTCCTTGCAAGTGACTGATTTCATTCAACATATGCACAGCGCTTATTTATTAGGCATTTCAATAGGAGAAAGCCTTCCCATATCAATCAGGCAACGCTTTCTTTTTTAGCGCAGAAAATAGCCGGCAGTTCCTCACAATTACTGTGGATAAGTTTGTTAGCAAGCCGACCAGATGTTGCTAAGTAATTGATTAAATTAAATAAACCATTTCTGCTCAAATAATAGGCATCTCTGGCAATTCAAATCCGTCAAAACATATTGGTGCAAAGAAAGTTATTCACGAAGCCTATATTCTTATTTGCCCACGGATTCTGTGGATAACTTTGTGAACAATATGAAGATGCGGCACTAAAGTCCTTGATTTGTAAGGATTTTCCTACTTTGCCACATTATTACGCAAAATCAGCTTTTCATTAATAATCAAGCACTTAGCAATATGCAGTGAATCTTTTTTGACATCACCCGCGCTTGATGACATCCTGATGCCCAAACCACGCTTCTGTGGACAGCTTTTTCCTCTCTGACCCGTATGATTCCTGATTCACGCCCGCCATCCCCAGCAATGACGCCATCCGTTCTGACAGTTTCAGCGCTGAACCAAGCAGTTGCTCAACTATTGGAGCGAAACATCCCATTGACGTGGGTTTCCGGCGAAATATCCAATTTCACCCGCGCCGCGTCGGGACATTGGTATTTCACGCTGAAAGACGCCTCTGCCCAGGTCAGGGCCGTCATGTTCCGGGGCCGGGCGCAATATGCCGACTTTATGCCGCGCGAAGGCGACAAGGTGGAAGTCCGGGCACTAGTTACTCTCTATGCACCGCGCGGCGACTACCAGTTGAGCGTGGAAGCAATTCGCCGGGCCGGTATGGGCAATCTTTACGAAGCTTTCCTGCAACTAAAAGCCCGCCTGACGGCAGAGGGCCTATTTGATCCGCAACGCAAACGTCCATTGCCCGCCTTTGTGCGCAGCATAGGCATCGTTACCAGCCCGCAGGCGGCGGCATTGCGAGACATCCTTACTACCCTAAGGCGGCGTGCCCCGCACGTCAGCATCGTGCTGTACCCGACGCCAGTGCAGGGAGAAGGCTCCGCCCAGAAAATTACGCAGGCAATAGACACCGCATCCCGCCGCGCCGAGTGCGACGTGCTGCTGGTCTGCCGCGGCGGAGGCAGCATAGAAGACCTGTGGTCTTTCAATGCGGAGATCGTCGCCAGGGCGATTGCCGCCTGCAGCATGCCTGTTGTTTCCGGGGTCGGCCATGAAACCGATTTTACGATTGCCGACTTTGCTGCCGACGTGCGTGCACCGACGCCAACCGCCGCTGCAGAACTGGCCGCTGCGGCCAGGGCCGATTGGCTGGCAGAGCTGGCGCAGCAAGGCAACGCGCTGCAAAGAGCAATGCGCAGAAGCTTGTCCAGCCATGCACAGACCCTGGACTGGTATACCCGCAGGCTGCAAAGCCCGGCTGCAGCAATTGCCCATAAACGCCTGCAATTGCAAAGCAATTCGCAAAGGCTGGCCTACTCCGCAAGATATCCGCTACAGAAATCGCGCGCACATCTGGCTCAGCTGGAAGCCAGCTTGCGCAATCAGTTGCCGGATACCGATGCCCACAAAGCGCAACTGTCGGAATGGAAACGCCGCTTGTCTGCTGCTTTCGCAAACCAGATGAAAACCGACAAACAGGCACTGGCAACCCTGGAGTCTCAACTGGAATTGCTGAGCCCGCAAAGAACCCTGGAGCGCGGCTATAGCATACTCAGCGACCAGAAAGGCAAGCTGATACGCAGTACCAGGCAATTGCAGCCGCATACCAGTATCCATGTCAGGACCGCTGAGGACAGCGCAGAAGTGGGCATCAGCAGCGTGCAAGCCAGCCTGGAATGAGGCCCGAATGAGAATCACTATCACCAGGTGATAGTGATATTCCCGGGCGGATATATACGCTATCCAAAAGACAATATGCAAAAGGCTGCACTGGCCGTCAGAATGAGCGCGCAATATGGCCGGGCTTTCTAACTGCTCGCACTGGAAGCAACACAAAAGCAGGCCGGCCGCTATTTGGCCTAAAATGCATGCAATTGCTGCAACCGATTCACTTAGCCATTACAATTGAGTTTTTACCGAACCACGAATAAAAAGGATGCACTATGGAACATACCCTACCGGCACTGCCCTATGCACTGGATGCACTCGCTCCACACATTTCCAAGGAAACCCTGGAGTATCACTATGGTAAGCATCATCAGACCTATGTGACCAACCTTAACAACCTGATCAAAGGCACAGAATTCGAAAACTCCACACTGGAAGAAATCGTCAAGAAATCCTCCGGCGGCGTATTCAACAATTCCGCGCAAATCTGGAACCACACTTTCTACTGGAACAGCTTGAAGCCTAACGGCGGCGGCGCTCCAACCGGTGCACTGGCTGATGCAATCAATGCCAAGTGGGGTTCTTTCGATGCATTCAAGGAAGCCTTCACCAAATCTGCAGTCGGCAACTTCGGTTCCAGCTGGACCTGGCTGGTGAAAAAAGCCGACGGCACACTGGACATCGTCAACACCTCCAATGCAGCAACGCCACTGACTACTGCTGACACAGCACTGGTCACTTGCGATCTGTGGGAACACGCTTACTACATCGACTACCGCAATGTACGTCCTAAATACCTTGAAGCGTTCTGGGCATTGGTGAACTGGGATTTCGCAGCGAAAAACCTGGCGTAATTTGGATACCGTTGTTCGCCCGGAACAAAGCTAGGAACTAGCTTATCGAGTAGTTCGCGTCCATCCCGGGCCACAAAGAAAATGAAAAGGCTACAGCGTTTCGCTTGTAGTCTTTTTTGTTTTTTGGCTCTGCCGCCACATCGTGACCGCAACGCGGTAGCAATTTCGACACTCGATTTCACTATGTTGGCGTCACCGAACACAGTCTGAATCTGTCTACACGCGGAAATCACAGGGCCTTATACAAAACGGCAAACAGCCAGTACCATAGATAAACACGCTTCCGAGGTTTCGGCCAGAGTACAGATGGAGGCAGGCAGAAACCGCAAGCAAGGGCCTTGGAAAGTACGCTACTTAACGGATCACCGCGCTGTTCAAGGTTTTAATAGGTTTTCAATCGATTGAAAACAAAATGACAGAGCTCGTGACTGTACGCCCTGAGGGACTTTACTGTGAGCCGGGAGATTTTTACATTGATCCCTGGCGCCCTGTGTCACGTGCAATCATTACCCATGCTCATTCTGACCACGCGCGTATCGGTCATCAACATTACTTGACAGCCGCAGCCGGCGTCGGAATTCTCAAGTCACGCTTGGGCGAAATCAATATCGAAGGCCTGCCCTATGGGCAAGAGCTAATTCACAACGGGGTCTGCATTTCACTTCATCCGGCCGGCCATGTGCTAGGTTCCGCGCAAGTCCGGCTAGAGTACAAGGGTGAAATTTGGGTCGCTTCCGGTGACTACAAGCTAGAGGCGGACGGAACCTGTACAGCTTTTGAACCAGTGCGTTGCGACACCTTCATCACCGAATCCACTTTTGGGCTACCCATTTATCGCTGGCAGGCGCAGCAGGAAATTTATCAGGACATCAATCGCTGGTGGTCGCGCAATAAAGAGGAAGGGCGGACCAGTGTGCTGTTTTGTTATTCATTCGGAAAAGCGCAGCGTATCCTGCACGGGCTGGACAGCAGCATAGGCAGCATTGTTTGTCACGGCGCGGTGCAGGCACTGAATCAGATTTACAGAGACGCCGGCATTGTCCTGCCACCGACAAAAATGGTGGACGAGATTCATGATAAATCTGAACTGAAACAAGCTATCGTGATTGCTCCTCCTTCTGCTGGCAACTCCCCCTGGATCAAGCGTTTTGGCGATTATAGCGATGCATTCGCCAGCGGCTGGATGCAGTTGCGTGGCGCGCGCCGCCGGCGCGGTGTAGATCGCGGATTTGTGCTGTCCGACCACGCAGACTGGCCCGGACTCATGCAAGCCATCCAGGCAACCGGCGCCGGCCGCGTGATTGTTACGCATGGCTCGATACCGAGCATGGTGCGCTTTTTACAGGAACAAGGCTTGCAGGCCGGAGGCTTTGATACTGAATATGGCGATGAGGAAAATCCCGCCGAAGTTCCCAAGGTCGCTGAAACCACGAAAAGCGTTGACGATACTGACAACAGGCCCGGCCATGCATGAATTTGCCGACCTGTATGCCGAACTGGATGAGACCACATCCACCCTGCGCAAAGTGGAAGCCCTGAAACAGTACTTTCGCCAGGCTGCGCCAGAGAACGCGGCATGGGCAGTGTACTTCCTCGCCGGAGGAAAACCGCGCCAGGCGGTACCGACCAAACTGTTGCGGCAATGTGCGATAGAGTATGCAGGGCTGCCTGAATGGCTGTTTGAAGAATGCTACAACGCGGTGGGCGACCTTGCCGAAACGATCTCGCATATCCTGCCCCCGCCGAAGGTGCACAGTCGTCTGGGCCTGGCCGAATGGATGCTGCAAAGAATTGCGCCTTTGCGTGGAGCAGCGCCGGAAACAGTGCGCGCTGCACTGTTTTCCTATTGGGAAGATTTGACCACGCGAGAACGCTTTTTGCTCGTAAAGCTGATAGGCGGCAGCTTCCGGGTAGGCGTTTCCAAATTGCTCGTCACGCGCGCGCTGGGGGAAATAGCCGGCGTGGATAGTAAATTATTGGCCCAGCGGCTGATGGGATGGACGGATGGCCGAAGCTCCCCTACCGCGGCCGGCTTCCTGCAACTAATCAGCCCGAAGTCAGACAGCGAGCAGCAAGCGCGAGGTGGCCAGCCCTACCCTTTCTTTCTAGCCCACCAGTTGGCTGCCGCACCGGAAGCCCTTGGTGATATACAAAACTGGCAGGCAGAATGGAAATACGACGGCATACGCGCCCAACTAGTACGCCGCGACAGCCAGACGTTTTTATGGTCACGCGGAGAAGACTTGATTACCGAACGTTTCCCTGAAATAGCCGGCATCAGCCTGCCGGAAGGGACGGTGATTGATGGCGAGATTCTAATCTGGACTGGCCTGAACCCCGCACCTTTTTCTGATTTGCAAAAACGCATAGGCCGAAAGACCTTGTCGAAGAAATTGCTGGAAGAGCTGCCGGCGGTACTGCTGGCTTATGATGTATTGGAGCTGGAGGGCAAAGACATCCGGCACTTGCCGCAGCGGGAGCGTCGCGCGCTACTGGAAGGTCTGGTGACAATGGTGGATGCCGCTGTGCTTAAAATTTCTCCTGTGCTGGTCGCTACCGATTGGAGTGAGCTGGCTGATATGCGGCTGGCTTCGCGCAGCCGCGGCGTAGAGGGAATGATGCTGAAAGCGGCGAACGCCGAATATGGTGTAGGCCGCACAAAGAATGTAGGCACCTGGTGGAAGTGGAAAATTGATCCCTACACCATAGACGCAGTATTGATCTACGCGCAGAGCGGCCATGGTCGCCGCGCTTCTTTATATACTGATTACACCTTCGCCGTGTGGGATGGCAATGACGCAAGCAGCCGTAAGTTGGTGCCTTTCGCCAAAGCCTACTCCGGCCTCACGGATGCCGAAATTGCGGAAGTGGATAGCGTGATACGAAAAACCACGGTCGAAAAGTTTGGGCCCGTCCGCAGCGTCACGCCCAGTATGGTGTTTGAGCTGGGCTTTGAAGGCATTGCGCTGTCAAGCCGTCATAAGGCCGGTGTCGCGGTCCGTTTTCCCCGTATCTTGCGGCGGCGCGAAGACAAAACGATAGAAGAAGCGGATACTCTGGACAATCTAAAATCCCTGCTGGCGACCGATGCCGATGAGCTTAGCGAGTGAGACCGTCAAATCCTGGTTCTCCACGCGCGGATGGAAAATTTTTCCATTCCAGCGCCAGGTCTGGAAAGCAATCGCCACCGGACAATCCGGCTTGCTGCACGCCAGCACCGGCTCTGGAAAAACCTATGCGGTATGGTTTGGCGCATTGCTGCGCTCCATGGCTAAGAAAGCCTCAAAGCGGGAAAAAGCCAGTTTGCGCGTGCTGTGGATCACGCCTATGCGGGCCCTGGCAAACGATACATTAAAGGCGCTGGAAATGCCTCTGGCAGAATTGCGCCCGGCCTGGTCCATTGCTACCCGCACAGGCGATACGAGTTCGGCGGAGCGAAGTCGCCAGGCAAAAGCACTTCCCTCAGTGCTGATCACCACGCCTGAAAGCCTGTCACTTATGCTGAGCAAGGCGGATGCACAGAGCCAGTTTGCATCTTTGGACATGATCATCGTCGATGAATGGCATGAACTGATGGGCAACAAGCGCGGAGTGCAGACACAGCTTGCCATTGCCCGGCTGCGCCACTGGAACCCCATGTTGCTGACATGGGGTTTGTCTGCCACCCTGGGCAACTTGCAACAGGCCCAGAACGCCTTGCTGGGCACGGGCCAGGGCATACTCGTGCAGGGCGAAAAGAGTAAGCAGATCAAGGTGGATACCCTGATACCGGAGCATATCGCGCGCTTCCCCTGGGCTGGGCACCTCGGCATACAAATGCTGCCCGCGGTGATACGGGAAATAGAGTCAAATAGCACTACATTGGTTTTTACAAACACGCGTTCGCAGGCAGAAATCTGGTACCAAAACCTGCTGAACGCCCGACCTGACTGGGCTGGCCTCATTGCACTGCATCACGGCTCCCTGGCCAAGGAAGTACGGGAATGGGTCGAGCAGGGCTTAAAATCAGGACAACTGAAAGCAGTCGTCTGCACCTCCAGCCTGGATCTTGGCGTGGATTTCCTGCCGGTAGAGCGCGTATTACAAATTGGAAGCGCACGCGGCGTGGCGCGGTTATTGCAAAGGGCCGGGCGCAGCGGCCATGCGCCTGGGCGCATCTCGCGGGTGCCCCTTGTTCCCACCCACAGTCTGGAATTGCTCGAAGCGGCTGGCGCCAAGCAAGCGGTCGCGCTGCGCCAGATAGAAGCGCGGCAGGTACCGGAAAAACCGCTGGATGTGCTGGTTCAGCACTTGGTCACGGTAGCGCTGGGCGGAGGGTTTCGTTCAGAAGAATTGTATGCAGAAGTCAAAAACGCCTACTCTTATAGAAATTTGACTGAGGAAGAATGGCAATGGGCACTGGACTTTGTCGCCAGGGGCGGCCAAAGCCTGACTGTCTATCCGGAGTACCGCCGCGTCTTGCCGGATGAAGACGGAGTTTACCGCGTACCCGATATCGCATTGGGGCGCAGGCATCGCATGAGCATAGGCACCATCGTGTCGGAGGCCAGCGTGAACGTCAAATTTCTGACTGGCGGTCGCATCGGCACAATAGAAGAATCATTTATTTCCCGCTTGCAAAAAGGGGATCATTTTCTTTTTGGCGGCCGCATTCTGGAATTCATCCGTTTTTATGAAATGACTGCCTATGTCAAGCGGGCTACTGGAAGCAAAGGCGCAGTGCCCAGATGGCAAGGCGGGAAAATGCCATTGTCGTCAGAGCTGGCACACGCCGCGCTGGAACAATTGCGCCTGGCCTCCAATGATGAATTTAAAGGGCCGGAGATGCGTGCGCTAAAGCCGCTGCTGGATATCCAGCAGCACTGGTCTGCTCTGCCTACCGCGGAAACCCTGTTGATAGAAAGCTTGCATAGCAGGGAAGGCTATCACCTCTTCATGTATCCTTTTGGTGGCCGCGCGGTGCATGCGGGCCTGGCCTCATTGATCGCGTATCGGGTCGCGAAAGAAAAAGCGAATACTTTTTCCTTTGCTTTCAATGACTATGGCTTCGAGCTGCTGGCGCCGGAGGCGGTGGACTGGATGTCTTTCTTCCGGGGTGAAAACGGTAGTGAGGTAGCGCTCTTCAGCATTGATCACCTGCTGGAAGATGTGCTGGCCAGCCTGAATGCCACCGAACTTTCCCAGCGCCGCTTCAGGGAAATAGCCCGCATCGCCGGATTGGTATTCCAGGGCTACCCGGGGCAACCGAAATCCAACCGCCAGCTACAAGCTTCATCCAGCCTGTTTTTCGAAGTGTTCCGCAAACATGATGCCGGTAACCTGCTATTGACACAGGCGCAAACAGAAGTTCTGGAGCAGGAACTGGAGCTGGTTCGCCTGCGCAACACGCTGCAGGAACTGCAGGGCCGTCGCATCGCGTTCACGCAATTGCCTAGAGCGACACCATTTGCCTTCCCGTTGATGGTCGAGCGGTTCAGAGAAAAGCTGAGCACGGAAAAACTCTCGGACCGGGTTGGCCGCCTGTTGCGCGAACTTGAGAAAGCCGCCACGCCATGAATGCCTGCGAGCTGAGTATAGCCGGGGAACTATTGCTGCTGTTGCCGCAGAAGGCGATTTATTGGCCGCGTGAACGCACATTGATTGTAGCGGATGTCCACTTTGGAAAAGCGGCTTCCTTCCGCACTTTAGGCATACCTGTGCCGCGCGGAACCACGTCCGAAAATCTGCACATTCTGGATACGCTGATCACTTCCTACGATATTGAGCATATCGTGTTTCTGGGTGATTTCCTGCACGGCCCCAACCCGGCGGTATCAACGATGCTTGCACTGTCCGCGTGGAGAGTCCGTCACTCCAGGCTGGTAATGACGCTGGTGCGCGGCAATCATGATTTGAGAGCCGGCGATCCGCCTGCCGACCTGAACTTTCGTATCGTGGATGAACCCGCCGTCATGCAACCCTTTGCCTTTTGCCATCATCCCAGCGTAACCACAAATGCCTATGTACTGGCAGGCCATGTGCACCCTGCCTACCGGCTTAGCGGCAGAAATGAGTCATTGCGCCTGCCCTGCTTTGTATTTGGCGCCGGCCGCGCCATCCTGCCTTCTTTTGGCTCATTTACCGGCGGCTATACCATTACGCGCCAAACGGATGAGCAAATTTTTGTCGTCGCAGACGATGCAGTAATTGCCATAGGTAATAGCAAAACAGGATGATTATTTGGGGCGAGGCTTTTCGACCGATGCATCTGGGACGGACAAAATACCTAGCCTCAATTCACCGACCGCACATGCAACAGCCCTAGCCACGTTGCGAACTTCTTCCTGCACCATTAAATCCTTATCCAGAGTCTCATGGCTCTCCGCGTAGGACTCGTAGTAGCCAATGAACCTGTCCAGCCGCGATAAGGGTCCAGCATCAATCAAGCCCATCCAGTCCAGCCAGTCAGACAAACCTCGCCTTACGCCCTCTATGCCGGCCACATCCCCATGTACTACCAGGCCATATACTCGGCCAGCCAGATGCTTGGGGTAAGGCCAACCCTTCAGTTCCAGTTCTTTTGCCTTCTTTGCATCCTTGCCCGATGTGGAGGTGGGGTCGGGATTGCCGCCGTCCGCGCATACCAGCCGGTCTATCATCTGTTTCAGAACGCCGGGGGTCTGATACCAATAGACCGGTGTCATGATAATGACGGCATGGGCCGCGACCCACTTCTCGTAAATTTCCGCCATCCAGTCGTGGCTTTGCCGCAGCCCATGATTGGGATAGCAACTGCAAGGCCAATGGCAAAGCGGCATGGCGGTGGACACACAGGCTTTGCAGGGATAGATGTGTTTATCGTAGGCAGATGTCAAGGTGCTGAGGTCCAGCACGTCTATCTCCATGTCGGCATCTTGTAAAATTTCGCTAGCGATCTTGATCAGCCGAAACGACTTGGACATTTCACCAGGACAAGTGCCGTCATTGCGGGCAGAAGCACAGATCAGCAATACTCTTGACGGAGTGGTCTGCTTTTTTTGCTTTACCTCGGCTGCTATTAATTTATCGCGCGTCACCCGCCACTCCACCGAGAGTTCGTATTCAGGATCGACAAATCCCGGACCAGCCTTGGCGGTAACTGGTGCTTTGTGGGAGTTGGCGTAATTTGACCATGCCACTTCCTCAATCTTTTGTATCTCGGTGCGAACACTGTCAAAGCTGGGATCAACGAATGAACGCTTAAATTCCATATGGAACTCATCCCTTTGCAGTTTTTCTGGGGCTTGCCCCATGCGTGGCTCAGTCATGCAAGTCTCCCGATGAATTCTCATTTAGCGAATCGAATCAACTACGCGCGTTCTCTTCATCCCACGCTGCCGGTGATCGGCAACACAATGCCGGTCACATAACTGGAACAGATAGACGAAGCCAGGTACACATATGCCGGCGATATTTCTTCAGGCTGCGCAGGGCGGCGCATATCCACGTCGGCGCCAAACTGGCTAATATCCTGGCTGGATTTATCCGCCGGGTTCAATGGCGTCCATACCGGTCCCGGCGCTACCGCATTGACACGGATGCCTTGATCCAGCAAATTGGAAGCAAGCGACTTGGTAAAAGCATGAATCGCGCCCTTGGTAGTGGAATAATCCAACAGCTCCTTGCTTCCATGCAAACCGGTTACCGACCCGGTGTTGATAATGGATGCGCCCTTGCGCAAGAAAGGAATGGCGGCCTTTGCCATGTGGAAGTAGCCATATACATTGGTTTTCATGGTCTCGTCAAAGCGTTCTTCGGTCAGGTCCAGTAGCGATTCCGCATGCTCCTGGAAAGCCGCATTGTTGACCAGCACGTCCAGCTTGCCGAATTTGTCTACCACCTGCTGCACAGCCATCTTGCAAAAAGCAGAATCTTTGACGTCGCCGGGTATCAGCAGGCACTCCCGCCCTTCCGCTTCTACGTACCGCCGCGTCTTTTCCGCATCGTCATGTTCGTTCAGATAAATAATGGCCACATCTGCTCCCTCGCGGGCAAACAGCACGGCCACCGCACGGCCTATACCGGAATCGCCGCCGGTGATGATGGTCACGGCGTCTTTCAATTTTTCACTGCCCTTATAAGCCTCCGCCATAAATTGAGGCTTCAGTTCCATTTCCGACTCATGGCTGGGCTTTTCCAGATGTTGCGACGGAAAAGGAGGAGATGGACGTTCTATCGCACTGGTTTGCACCGCTTTCTTTTGCTTTTCCGCCCCCTTGGCCTGCGGTTGCTCAGCGCTTTTCACATCCTTGCTGTCTTGCTCGCGCTGGATTTCCTTTTGCCGCTCACTGGCCACTTGCGTGGAGTTTTCCGGATTTTCCCTGGATTCTGAAATAGACATGCTTCCTCCTTGATTGAAAACATTTACTAAAGACTATGGACTAACGCTTACCGCCTATAGATAGCAGCATTTCTTTTGCACGGGCCAAGCCAAAGCGCCAAATCTGCTCTGCCTTGATATGCGGCATGCTGGGCAGCTCTGCCGGATCTATAAACACATTCAATATCGCTGGGCCGGGTGCACTGAGCAATTGCTGCAAGCCATTGTCCAGCTCGGAGGTTTTTCTGACTGTAAAACCCTGCGCGCCGCAAGCCTGCGCATAGGCCGCAAAATCGATATTGGGAAATTCGCTGCCTTTGTAGGCCGGCAGGCCAGCCTCTTCCATCTCCAGATGCACCAGCCCCCATTCGCGGTTATTGAAGACAATGACCTTGATCGGCAATCTATGTTCAACGCTGGTCATGAATTCTCCCAGCAGCATCGTAAAACCTCCATCGCCAACTGCGACGACCACCTGTTTCTCCCGATTCAGTATTTGCACGCCATTCGCCTGCCCGAGGCTGGTGCCGACCGCCGCATTATTGAACGACGCCAGCAATCTTTGCTGGCCGCTCTGGCGCAGCCAGTTGCCGCACCATAGAGTAACGACGCCGGTATCAATGACAACAGTGGCATCGCTTTCCAGCTTGTCGCTGACCGCACGTACCACCGCTTCCGGATTGATCGCCTGCGCATCATCCCGGCGCTTGGCTTTCTTATCCAGCATCGCATCCCAGTTTTCCCGATCGCCATTGACGCGTAATAAAAAATCTTTTTCCTCCCGCTGAGGAAGTTGCAACAGCAACTGTGCAATCGTAGGCCCTACCGAACCCCGTATACCCAGCTTGACGCCGGTCCGGCGGCCCAGGATTTCTGCGCGCGTATCGATCTGTATGACGTTGCCGTGCTCAGGCAGGAATTCCGAATACGGATAATCGGAACCCAGCATCAACACCAGATCCGCGTCCTTCAAGGCATCAACACCTGGCGCTCCGCCGATCAAGCCGACTCCGCCTATCCAATACGGATGGGCATAAGACACCATATCCTTCGCGCGGAAGGTATGCATGACCGGCGCCTGCAGACGTTCAGCCAGTTGCAGTACCAGCCGGATTGATGAGCGGCAACCATCACCGGCAAAGATGGCAATTTTTTTTGCGCCCGCAATCAAGTGCAACGCCTCTGCCACGTCGGCAACTGCAGCCGCAGTTTCGGATACCTGGCGCAAAGTGGGCAAGCTGAGTATCTGGCCCTTGGTCATCGCCTTGAATACTTCCGGCGGAATATTGATATGGGAGACGCCGCGCATGCCATAGGCACGGGCGATCGCCTGGTGAAATACATGGGCCGCCTGATCCGGGCTGGCCAGCGTCTGCGTGTACACAGCGACGTCACGAAACAGCAAATCGGGGGAGTTTTCCTGCAGATAATCATTGCCGCGCTGCGTTGCCGGCACGCCACCGGAGATTGCCAGCACGGGAGCATGATCCTTGTGCGCTTCATACAGGCCGGCAATCAGGTGGTTTGCGCCAGGGCCAGTAGTGCCGCAGCAGACTGCCAGCTCGCCGGTCAACTTGGCTTGCCCCGCCGCAGCCAAGGCCGCGCCTTCTTCATGCCGCACGCCTATCCACTGGATATCCCTCTGCGTGCGTATCGCTTCCGTCAAGGGATTCAAGGCATCGCCGACGACACCGAATATGTGACGTACACCTACTTGATGCAAGGTATGGACCAAAAGCTCTGCAACTGTTCTTTGCATAGTGCTGCCCCTATTCAGATTGTTCAGTAATAAAATAGCCGCCGGACAAAAGCAGCAAATTCCGATTTGCCACGGCCAGCGGCGGCACTAAATAGTAGTGCGAGTACTCTCCCCAGCTCTATGCGCTAGCACACACGGGTTACAAGTATCAAACTTTAGCTTCGCGCGACCATTGCCGTGTCTTTGCTTCACGGATGAAATCATCTACCGCTTCCGCGTCAATAATCCCAATGTCTTTCTTGATTCCTGCGGCCTTCAGCAAAACCTTACCCCCATCGTCAACGGCAATGGCTTTCAAATGGGTATAAGCATCCCGGATAAACTGCAGGGCAGCGGGCTCTTTGGACAATTTCTCCGATGAACCCGGGAGAATGACGGCAATCGCATCGAACATGACGGAAGGCGTTCCTGCCAATTGGGAATCAACTTTCAAATCGCTGCCATCACTTAGCTTGATGGCAGCGATTTTAAGAGACACAATTTTCACGCTCGCCCCTGCCGCCACTGTTTTTTTCCTCACTGCATCAATCGCCTTTCTGTCAGAACCTTCCACGGCAAGAATTCCGACCACACGCCCTTGCAGCGTATCTTTCATCTTGCCTATTAACTGCAGGGCCGGCGAAGGCTCAAAATCCTTGGTATCTACCGCAGCACGCGGTGGAGGCGGTACTTGGACCAAGCCCAGGCCATCCGCTACTCGCTGCGCCAGATGCACATCGATATGCACCAGGTGGCCGACCATTGCCTCTCGGATATGGGGGTGCTCTACTTTGGACAATTCAAATACGAGTGCAGCACAGATGTGCGCCTGCTCAACTGCCAGTTGGCTGCGATAGAACTGGCGAGCCTGGCTATAGTGATCAGCAAAGCTTTCCGGCCGAATCCGTCCTTTGTTGCCGCTTTCTTGTACAGCTACGCTGGAAAAACCATGTGTGGGAGTTTCCCGCGGAGATTGAGGAGACAGTGAATTCGGTTCGTAGGCAACCCTGCCGGTCGGTTGTGCCATCTGCATATGGCCATCGCGCTGATGGTTTGCGAACGGACATTTGGGCACATTGACAGGGATTTGATGAAAATTAGGCGAACCCAGGCGGGATAACTGCGTATCCAGATAAGAAAACAATCGCCCCTGAAGTAAGGGATCATTGGAAAAATCAATGCCTGGAATAATGTGCGAAGGGCAAAAAGCAACTTGTTCGGTCTCTGCAAAGAAGTTGTCTGGCCAGCGGTTCAGTACCATCCGCCCTATCACTTGCAGCGGGACCAATTCTTCCGGTATCAGCTTTGTTGCGTCCAGGTGATCAAACGGAAACCTGTCTGCCTCCTCCTGCGTAAATAGCTGTACGGCCAGTTCCCATTCCGGGAAAGCCCCGGCGCTGATGGCCTCGAACATGTCACGCCTATGAAAATCCGGGTCGGCTCCGGCTATTTTGACGGTTTCGTCCCAGATAGTGGATTGCAAGCCCAGTTTGGGCCGCCAGTGGAATTTCACAAACGTGGACTCGCCTGCGTCATTAAGGAGGCGGAAGCTATGGATGCCGAATCCTTCCATCATCCTCAATGAGCGCGGCAAGGTCCTGTCCGACATGATCCACATGACCATATGCATCGCTTCCGGCGTCAGGGAGATAAAATCCCAAAACGTGTCGTGGGCTGTTGCAGCCTGCGGAAAACCACGATCCGGCTCCATCTTGACCGCATGCACCAGATCCGGAAACTTGATGGCATCCTGGATAAAGAACACCGGAATATTGTTTCCCACCAAATCCCAGTTCCCTTCCTTGGTATAGAATTTGACAGCAAATCCACGTACGTCCCTGGGAGTATCGGATGAACCGGAACCGCCGGCAACGGTGGAGAATCGCGTAAATAACGGCGTCTGAACACCCACCTCGGTCAGGATTTTTGCCTTGGTATATTTCTTGAGAGATTTTTTCAATTCAAAAAAACCGTGGATGCCGGTACCCCTTGCATGCACTATGCGCTCAGGAATGCGTTCATGATCAAAGTGGGTGATTTTTTCTCTGAGGATAAAATCTTCCAGCAAGGTTGGGCCCCGCGGATTGCTCTTCAGAGAATTTTGGTTATCCGCTATCGGTGTTCCCTGATTGGTCGTCAGTTCTGGCTGATCAATACTGCCGATCTGGTGCAACTCTCCGCCGTTACCAGGCTGTATCTCTGAAATACTGTTTGTTGTCGCAGACTTGGAAACTACCTTGCTGCTTTTTTTTTGCAATTTATCTTGGGCCATTACTTACTCCTGGGCGCAGTGTTTAAATGGACGCCACTTGGGGCGAAATGGGCGAAAATGAAGATGCCTTCTATGCCCGCTATACGACGGATTCGATTTCCTCGCGGCGCTCCAGCATTTGCCTGCCGAGCGCCACCAGATCCAGATCGGTCTTTCTTGTTTTAGGGAACATGTCACCCTCTTCTTCACCGACGTGATGTTCAATCTGTTCGGAAAGCACTTTGACCTTGGCGTCGTACAGATCGTCGCCAGGGTCCATGGCCTGAAGCTGTGCAATCAGTTCTTTGGCGCTCGCATGCTCGACAATAGCCTCATCCATCAAATCACCATCCTTTATTGCCTGGCGCACAGCTGGATAGAACACTTCTTCCTCAATCGTGGTATGAACCGTCAACGCGTGGCAAATCTTGTCAGCAATTTTTTTCTTACTCACCGGAGCGCGGTCGGACAGTTTCTCGTAATCGGAAAAGAGGGCTTTGACTTCTTTGTGATCTTTAACCAGCATGGCGATGGCGTCTGGCGATTTGGAATTCATGGCAGTTCTCCTTGAGGGTGAATGACCATGGTCGGCAGATCAGCAAAGCGCGTATGTGCGGTGGCACACAATGATTCTGTAGGACAGGAAAAATAAACCCGGCCTTATATCTGAACAGGAAAAAGCGTGGTCAATTTGAATGCCGCAAATTGGCTTGCGTTTTCGTCCGTTTTTCTCCAGATATTTAAATATTGCCTGGAAACCCTACAACCACAAGGGTTCGCTGCCGAACAGAGCACGGCTACCTATCGCCCTACTCTTGCCCTGCCCGCTGATTTAAGCGGAAATTACAGGAGGCAAAAAATGAGAAAACCCTATTGGATTGCCAGCATTGCGCTAACTCTATGCTATGTCGGTCCATGCTTGGCCCAGTCCGCAGATAGCGCACCCAATAAGCCAGCGACCGGAATGTCGTCGGCGAGCGCCGATAATTCAAAAATGAATGCTCGCGACCGCAGCGACGCCGCTTCTACGCCACAAACACAGAATAATAATGCCGCCGATCGCAAGCTACTGGCGAAAGTGCGCCACGCTATTGTCAATGACAAGTCTTTGTCGATGATGGCGCACAACGTCAAGATCATGGTGCGGAGCGGCGCGGTGACTTTGCGCGGACCGGTTAACTCCGAAGCAGAGAAAGCAGGCGTCGAAAATGTCGC
The DNA here is from genome assembly GCF_014636315.1 of Parundibacterium terreum. Lineage (GTDB taxonomy): Bacteria > Pseudomonadota > Gammaproteobacteria > Burkholderiales > Burkholderiaceae_D > Undibacterium > Undibacterium terreum. The sequence goes on from NZ_BMED01000002.1 coordinate 308,021, forward strand.
CAAGCAAGTCGCCGGAGTGAGCAACATCGACAATCAGTTAGATATCAAAACCAAATAAGGAGCACATCATGAAACACGCAGTCTATGGCATCGCCCAAACCCGCCACCAGGCAGAGTCCATCGTCGACCATTTAAAGGCGGCAGGATTTTCCAATAACGAAATTTCCGTTTTGCTCCCTGACACCGATGGCACTCGCGACTTTGCGCACGAACAAAACACCAAATTGCCGGAGGGCGCTGCAACGGGTGGCGCCGCAGGCATGGGGGCCGGTGCAATCATTGGCTGGCTGGCCGGCATCGGATCGTTGGCCATTCCTGGCGTTGGCCCCTTCATCGCAGCAGGCCCTATCCTGGCAGCCTTGGGTGGTGCTGCAGTTGGAGGAGCCGCAGGCGGGCTTATTGGCGGCTTGGTAGGCATGGGTATCCCGGAATACGAAGCAAAACTATACGACGGGAAAATCAGAAGCGGCAATGTACTGATCTCAGTACACACCGAGAATTCAGACCAGGTTCATGCTGCGAAGGAAGTGTTTAAAAACGGTAACGCCGAAGACATTCATTCAACCGGCGAACCCAATCCGCCTAAATAAGGGCCTGGTTCTCCCCACGTAATGCCTTATGGCATACTGCGACGCCTAAATGGAGTTTCCATTTTTTTTTGGGCGTCGCTGCAAAGACATGCGAGCTTCTGCGATTTCCGACGGTCCCTTACGGACCACGCACCAAGCTGCTTTTTCATCAACTTCGTAAGGATGTTATGAAATTCAAGTTTAGAAAAAATAGCGGAAAAATCCGGCTACTCTATTCCGATGGGAGTTTTGGCAGCAATATCATAGGTCACGACATTGGACTGGAGCAGATTGGTTCCACGCTTTATTTAACAGTCTATCTGGAAGAAAACCTCTCTTCCGATCGTGTGGGGCAAGCCTGCCAAAGGGAGTTACTTTCATTTTTCTTAAAGCCCGCGCTACTTCTATCCTGTGAACTACAGAATGCCGAAATAAGTGAAGAACTATGTGTCTTTTGGCGCCAAAACCCTCAATCAATTTGGCAACTGCATCTCCTTCACAAGGAGAGAGGCGCATACGTCTATGACGTTACTCCGCTTCAGGTATTGTTTAGCGTATCTCTAAAAGTACGCCAATTTACAGGTATTCAAGTTATTGCCAATAATGATAGGGAATACCTGTCTTCCCATAGCTCAATCACCATTTTGTAGCTTAGATTTTTTATATTGCCGAAAATTCTACGAAACCGAATTTAGTGTAATTTTGCAATATTCGCCTGATTGCAGATATGATGGAGTATGAACAGGATGGCCAGACTGCCCCTTCCGCCCTACTCCAACAAATAATCTCAGGCACATGAAAGAACTCCCCGCGATATTTCGCATTTTGGCCTTGCTGCTGGCCTTTGCCTTTGCACCGGATTTATCTGCGAGCGAACTGACCATTGCAGTCAGTACGACTGGCATGTCCACGCCATTTTATGTTGCGGAAAAATTGGGCATGTTTGCACAGGAGGGTTTGAAAGTGAAGCTGCTGGATTGCCCCAGCGGTTCACGCTGCATCAAGCAGATGTTTGACGGCAAGGCGCAATTGGCAACGGTCTCCGACCTGCCCATCATGTTCAACAGTTTTGAGCGCAAAGACCTTGTCGTGTTGAGCACTTTTTGCACGACCAATTTCGATACCAAACTGATCGTGCGTAAAAGCGGGAATATCACGTCCGTAAAAGATTTGGCTGGCAAGCGGATTGCAATCCCCATGGGTACCTCCAGCCAATACGCCTTCGACCTTATTGCGCTAGCAGAAGGCCTGGACCCTCGCAGCATGGGATTGATCAATATGGCCCCCGAAGATATGCCCCAAGCCATGTTGAGCCATAAAATCGATGCAGCAGCTGTATTCGAGCCCACAGCCTATAAGCTGGTGCAAGAGCTGGGAGGCGAGGGACAAAGGCTGAATATCGAATCCGTCCATACACTAAGTTTTAACCTGGTCACGCTGAAGCCGTCGATGAACACTCGCCGGGACGACATGGTCAGGCTGATGCGCGCACTTGACAACGCGGCCCTCTATATTCAGGGCAATCAGGAAAAGAGCAAGGCTATCCTGCTGGAGCATCTTAAGCTGGAACCCGCTTTCATTAGCTGGGCCTGGTCCGATTTCCGCTTTAACCTGGTGCTCAGCCAGTCGCTGCTGACATCGCTGGAGTCAGAAGCGCGCTGGGCCATACGGGAAAACCTGATCAGCAATCACCAGATCCCCAATTTTCTTGACGTGCTGGAACCGGCAATACTCCGCAAGGTCCGCCCGGGCAGCGTTACCTTGGTGAAATGAAGCGCCACCATGCACCCGCTTTCCACTACCTGCCACACCGCGTTTCAGATACTGGCCCGCAAGCATGCGCTCTGCGCAGTGATGCTATTTGCAGCAATGTGTTGCCGCCCCCCTGCCGCCCAAGCAGAGCCACTGAAAACCGTCGTCTACGCAAGCGGCACTGCCGTACCTTCTACGGTGATTCTGGTGGCGCAGGAACAGGGATATTTCGCCAGGGAGGGGCTGGAAGTCAGGATAGAGAACTGCATCGGCGCTTTCCGCTGCATGCTGGACATGATGGAAGGCAAGGCACAATTTTCCAGTGCGGGCGATCTGGCGGTTATGTTCAATGGGGTGGATCGCAAGGACTTTGTCATACTTGCCACGTATTCGAGCAGCACCTCCCTGCTGAAACTGGTGACACGCAAGAGTGCGCACATTGAAAAAGCACAGGATCTCGTCGGCAAACGCGTGGGCATCATCAAGAGATCGGCTTCGCATTATTTCCTGGATAATTTCCTGCTGTTGGAAGGCGTAGAACCCAAAAGCGTGGAACACGTGTTCCTAGATCAGGAAGACATGTCGGCAGCACTCCAGAACGGCAGTGTGGACGCCATTTCCACTTTTGAGCCAGTGGCAGGCAAACAGCTTGCAGCAATTGGCAAGGACGGATTTGAAGTCAGCGTGCCGCCTTATAATCTCAGCACGCACCTGGTCGCGATGCGCAAGACAGCAATGCAGTCGCGCACCGAGACCATTAAATTACTAAGAGCAATGGACAGGGCCGTACAGTTCATTGCTGCAGAACCGAAAAAAGCCAAGGCCATCCTGGCCAGACGCAGCGGCATGGATGCAGCATCCGTGGATGCTGTCTGGGCCGGCTCCCAATTCAAGCTAGTACTGGACCCATCCTTGCAAGTGACATTGAATAGCGTCGCCCGCTGGGCGAGAAATGAAAATCTGATCAGCGATACGCAAATCCCCGAATTTTCTAACTTCATTTATCCCGAGCCTTTAAACGCGGCTAAAGCGAAAGGAGTGGGAAAATAATGCAAGTACGCCGCCTGCTCCTGCTGATCGTAGCGTTCAGCATCGCTATCGGCCTGGTGGCCAGTTTCACGGTATACACTGCCAGGGTAAAGCTTGACCTCATCAACCAGGAACAACAGCAAGCACAATTGACGGCGAGGCAGATGTCCAGCCTGCTGGTGCTGACCCAGGAATATATGCTGGACAATAATCAGCGGGCGGTAAAACAATGGCTACAGCGCCATGCGGAATTGAGCGCCGCCTTGTCCAGCTACCATCCTCTGACGCAAGTGGGCAAGTCCGAACTGGAAGATATGCAAAACCGCAACACGCGCCTGCAAAACCTGTTCGCGCGCATCACCAACCAGCCTGTGGACATGACGCAGGACCTGGCGCGCAGGCGCGCGGCGGTATTAGTCGGGCAACTTATCTCAGAAGTACAGGCGATGGGAGAGAGCACCTATCGCTGGGCGGTGGCAGCAGAAACAGAACGCGCAGAGCGGGAACATTTCTTGTTCTCGGCAAGGGTCATACTGCTGGCTATCGTGGTCGTCGCATTGTTCGCAGTTGCCTGGATTTCGTTTACCAGGCTGATACGTCCTTTGACCAAGCTGGTGGATGCAACCAAAGCTGTCAGGGACGGCGACTTCAGCTACCGATTGGAAGCCGAAGGCATTGACGAGTTCGGCACTGTCTCGCGTGCCTTCAATGCAATGACTACCGCGCTGGATGTCAAATCTACCGAGTTGAACCAGGCTTATGAAAAGCTGATGCAGGAAGCGCTACAAAGCCGCCGCATGCAGCAGGATTTCGAATCCTTGTTCGAGTTGTCGCCGGGCGCTGTTATCGTCATTGATAAGCTAGGCAATATTGTGAAGGCCAATGGCAAGGTACATGAATTGTTTCAGTATCCGGCCCATACGCTGGCCAATCTCGACCTGAAGCAGCTGATACCGCACTTGCATGATCAGCATCTGTCTTTTACGACAGTCGGCGATGCCGCGCGGCTACCGGAAACCCAAGGTATGCTAGATATGCCGCAGATGTTTGAAGGCCGACGCTATCTGGGAGACAGCTTTACTGCGCAGCTCACCTTCAGTCCCATGATCCTGGACAAGGCGCCCTGCACTATCGTCATCGTCCAAGACGTAACGGAACAACAGCAGTTGCAGCATTCACTGAGGACGGCCAAAGAGCTGGCCGAAGCAGCCAGCCGCGCCAAGAGCGAGTTCGTCGCCAATATGAGCCATGAGATCCGCACACCGATGAATGCTGTGCTGGGCATGACCTACTTGCTCGGCAATTCAAACCTGTCTGCGGAGCAAAGGAAGTATCTGGAGATGATACGTGCTTCGGGACAATCGCTGCTGGCCATCCTGAACGATATTCTCGATTTCTCAAAAATCGAAGCCGGACGCATGGAATTGTCCGAATCTCCCTTCCTGCTGGACGACGTGCTTAAAACCCTGGCTAGCATCATGATGGCCAATGCCAGTGCCAAAGACCTGGAACTGGCCATCGGCATTGAGCCCAATGTCCCGAATATGCTGGTCGGCGATGCCTTGCGCCTGCAACAGATATTGATCAACCTGACCGGCAATTCGATCAAGTTTACCGAACGCGGCGAAGTCAGTATTTACATAGAGATGCTTGCCCGGCATGGGCAGGAAACCAGCTTGTGCTTCCACGTACGCGATACCGGCATAGGCATGGACCTGCAGCAGCAAAACCGGCTGTTCTCGGCGTTTTCCCAAGTGGATGAATCGCTGACCCGGCGCTTCGGCGGAACCGGCCTGGGCCTGGCCATCTCCAAAAGCCTGGTAGATTTGATGGGGGGTGATATCACTGTTAGCAGCCAGCTAGGCGTGGGCACGGAATTCAGCGTCACCTTGCCGCTAAAACTAGCCGCCGGCGAAACCAACAAGAGCCTGCGACGCAAGGGCCTGAACGACCTGAATATATTGATCGTCGACGACAATGCGACCAGCCGCGAATACCTGGACAAAATGATTACGGCCTGGCATTGGCGGGCGGATAGCGCGGACTCGGCAGCCACTGCGCTGGAACGCATCCGCAGCCTGCATGCCAGCGGAGGCTCCTATGACGCGCTCCTGCTGGACTGGCAAATGTCCGGGGTCGAAGGCCAGAGCAATATGCAGTTGCTGCGGCAAGCCTTTCCTGAGCAAGCCATGCCAGTGGTCCTGCTGACCAATGCTTATGGCCATGCATCGCTGCTCAAAGACAAGGCGGCGGCAGCGGCGGACGCGGTGCTGGTAAAGCCGATTACCGGCTCCAGCCTGTTCGACTCCCTGCACGAAACCCTGATGACACGCAAAGGCGCAGGCAACTCACCGCTTGCCCTGCGCCTGCCTGGCCTGGAAGACCGCATACGCGGTGCGCGCCTGTTGCTGGTGGAAGACAATCCATTCAATCAATTTGTCGCCAAGGGCATGCTGGAGCAGCACGGTGCCATTGTCGATGTGATGGAAGATGGTCAGAAGGCATTGGATCACCTGCGCCAGTTTGCAAAAAATTACGATCTGGTGCTGATGGATGTGCAAATGCCGGTTATGGACGGTTATGCCGCCACTAGCGCGATACGTAGAGAGCTGAAGCTGGACCTGCCCATCGTTGCGATGACGGCCGGCGTGATGGAATCGGAAAGGGACAAATGCATAGCCTCCGGCATGAACGGTTTCATTGCCAAGCCTATCGATGTGGAAACCATGCTGGCGACCATAGGCCAGCATCTGGATATCTACCGGATGGCGAAGATCCATCCCGTAGATAAAGCGCTTGGTAAACACCAGGACCAGCCTGCGGATGGAAACGGAGTTCCACACGGGCGCCACGACAAGATTGCTCCCAGCTTTGATCCGCGCTGGTTTCATGCATTGACCAAGGCCAGCTCCGTACACAAGCACACCATACTGGGCTTCCTGAAAAAACTGATAGAACGAGGCACTTCCCCTGTGCGGGAAGCCCAGGTTGCATGGAGCAGCGGCAGCCATGCAGAGGCTGCTCACCTGTTCCATAAAATGCGCGGCACGATAGGCACGCTGGGCGCAAAGCGATTTGCCGACCTGACGCTGGAGATAGAAAAAGCCATCAACGACAATAACCAGGCAGCGGTCGAGGCGATGTTCGTCATCGTCGAACAAGAGCTGGCCGTGATGATAGCGGAAGCCAGCAAATGGCTGGCTGAATTGCCTGCCGATGACGAGGATGGCGGCAAATAGTTCATGTGATGAATTCTTTTCAGGAGTCGCCAGCAAGAACATCCAAGACTGCGCGCCGGTTTGCCAGCATACTGTCGCGTAGTTGCTAGAACTCATTTCATAAATAGGAGTGAGATGCGTTTGCCTTAAAAGCGGCGCTGGCAATGTGGTGGAGCAGGGGTTTTGCGCAGCCTGCTGCGCACCTGCGCAACGATACGGGCTTACAAGCCCGTATGCGCCCTGCAAGGGCGAGGCGTCAATAGCGGGGCTATTGACAACGAGCGCAACGCAGTACAGCGCCGCTTTTAAGGCAAACCCTTCGGGAACGGCCCATTTGGGCGCATTGCAGCGTTGTGCCGCTGGCAAAGACGTCCAGTCTTTGCGTCGCGACACGCCTTGCACTGCATCCCAAATGGACGCGTTCGCACTCGCTCCTATTTATGAAATGAGTTCTAAGTCATCCAGCATGAATCAGCATCCTCCCAAATACATCCACCTCGCCCCCTACGTGTTCATCCTGATCTGGGCCTCAGGCTATGTCGTTGCCAAATATGGGCTCCCGTACGCAGAACCACTGACCTTCCTTAGCCTGCGCTACGCCGGGGTGTTGCTGTTCATGGGTATACTGGCTGTCACCATGCGCGCGCCCTGGCCTGCCAGGAATGCGTGGCCGCATATCGCCATCGCCGGAATATTGATGCAGGCCTGCTATCTGGGCGGTGTATGGTGCGCGGTCAAACTGGGCATGCCGGCCGGTGTGGCTGCATTGATCGTCAATACGCAGCCGGTGCTGACTGCCTGCCTGGGCCCTCTGATCGGTGAAAAGACAGAAAAACGCCAGTGGTTCGGCCTGGTGCTGGGCATGCTGGGCGTGGGGCTGGTAGTGGCGAACAAGATTTCCGTCATCGGCATGAGCAGCGCCAGTATCCTGTTGGCTGTCTTTGCGCTGCTGACGATGACGGTAGGTACGATGTACCAGAAAAAGAAATGCCCTTCTTTCGATGTGCGCACCGGCCAGTTTATCCAGTTTACCGCCTCGCTGATACTGACCTTCCCGCTGGCCCTGTATTTCGAATCACAAACCGTGCAATGGACGCCGCAATTTTTCGGCGCGCTGGCATGGTCGGTATTTGTGTTGTCCGGTGTCGGTATTTCGGTGCTGTTTGTGATGATACGGCATGGCGAGGCAACCAAGGTTACCAGCTATATGTACCTGGTGCCGCCCGTCACCGCGGGCATGGCATGGCTGATGTTCAATGAGCGGTTTACCGTCACGGCGATGATAGGCATGGTGATTGCCGTGGCTGGCGTCGCGCTGGTGGTGAAGAAACCGGCCGCAAAAGGCTGAAACGATCGCGGTGCATAATGATCCCACATCGGTCATCGCTCAACGGCCGTTGTTATCACATACTCAGATCGTGATGCGCCAGCCGCGCCGGTAAAACAGCCTCATCAGCAGCCACCACAGCATGGTGAACACGGCCGCGAATGCCGCGGACGCAAACCCGGGGCCGACCAGCGGCGTCAGCGGCACTTCAAACAAGGCCTTGTACAGCGGCATCATCGCGCCGCTTCCAGCGAGCACGCAAGTCGCTATCCATGAGCCTGCATACGCGGCAATCGCATTGACGCCAAAACTGCGGCCAAGCGCAGGCCAGCCTCTCAGATCAATCAGATAGTGCGCAAGCCCAATCGCCAGCAGTGCAAAGCCGCCGGTCCACAATACAAAGGACGGCGTCCATAATTGCTTGTTCAAAGGCAGCACCAGAGCCCACACCGCACCGGCCAGGCACGCGGCAATGCCCACCGCTGCCAGCCGGCTGCTTTGCCCTTTGCGCAGCCATTCGCCCGCGCGTATGCCGAGTAAAACAGTGGCCACCGACGGCAGGGTACTTAGCCATCCTTCCGGGTCGTGCGCCTTGCCGCTTGCGGCATCGTACAAATACGCATATTTTCCCAGCAGCACCGTATCGATTTTATCTGCCAGGTTGGTGTCCGGCTGCAGACTGCCTCCAGCCATGAGCAAGGTCCAGTATCCGAGCAGGATGGCAGCGAAAATCCCCCATTGGATAAACCCATTCCTGACGTAGACAAGAAGCAGACCGGCAAAACCGAAGCAGATGCCTATCCTTTGCAGCACACCCAGCAGGCGAAATCCCCTGCCCTCAAGCAAGGCCCAGGCAACGACATGCAGCGCGATTCCTAGCAGCACGATGCGCGCGGCGCGCAACAGCACCGTGCGCGCAAGTTGCGCTGGCTGTGCTCCCGATTCCATCTTCGGCCCCAATGCAAGGCTGAGGGAAACCCCGACGATCAGCAGAAAAAATGGGAAGATGAAATCGGCCGGCGTGCAGCCGTTCCATTCCGCATGTTCCAGCCACGGATAAACATGGTTCCAGTCGCCGGCGCTGTTTACCATCAGCATCGCGGCGACGGTCAGGCCGCGCAAGGCATCGATGGACGACAGGCGCATTGCGCTGCGTGCAGTATTCATATTCTTCCTTGTGCCCTGTTTCATAACTGTAGCCGCAGCCCCAGCCTGCCGAGTACGGCAACCATCGCCAGCACCAGCAATGCATATACCGCGCACCAGGCGGCGCCGGCCCAGCCATGATGCAGCACATCGGGCAAACCCAGCCCCAGCCATTGCGTCAATGCATAGACAATATAGGGGATGATATAAGCCAGCAGCGGATTGGCCGCGGCCGGCTGTAAAAAGACGGCCCAGCCGCGCACTTTGCGTATATCCAGCAACCAGTATAGGAACATGAAAATACCGATGCAGGCGGCTGAGCTGTACAGGCACCATGCAGGCGTGGCGCGTATTTTTGAAATGCCGTAGGAAGCGCTTAGGCAATAGCCCGCCACGATCAACAGCAAAATCAGCGCTATCGCCTGCAATGAGCGGGCTTTTCCGGCAGTGCGTCCGCTTCCATCACCGAAAAAAATCAATGCTGTAATTACGCCGCACAACACAATCGACGAATGTGCTGCATGCCCAGGTTGGCTGAATATCCAGCCGGCCAGCGCATGCCCGCTGACCGGTGGATACTGCGCAATGCAATAGTAGGCAATGCAGGTGGCGATCAGCAGCAACAAAAGCAGCAGCGCCGGTTTGCGGTCTGCGGCAAACCGGTAGCCTGTACACGCAACAAGATAGGCCCAGCCTATCAGCCCCAGTATGCCCCACCATTGCACCGCCATGCCATGCAATTCCTGGCCACTGCCGCCACGGTATACAAGCGCTAGACCCAGCAAGCCAAGCATTCCAGCAAACCTGATAACGATGACCGGCATGCTGCGCGGCGAACTGTAGCGGCTCCAGACTGCGATCACTGCGATGTAAAACAGCAGCGACCATGCATGGATGGACAAAGGCATTACCTGTTCGCTGTAGCCGTCTTCCGCATTAACCATGAACAAGCCGACCAGCAGCAAGCCGGCGGTACGCAGCAGAATGTGCAGGTTTAGCTGCAGCGGCGTATCTCCCTGCGCGAGCCGCTGCCTGAAAGCGAACGGAATCGACATGCCGACAATAAACAGGAAGGCAGGGAAAACGACATCGACAAAGGTCATCGCATCGACGTCAGCCGGCGCATGCTCGGCCCACGCGGGGATGCCGCGCACGCCCGCCAGCTCATTGACGAAAATCATTACCAGGATCGTAAGGCCGCGAAATACGTCTATCGACTGTATCCGGCCCCTGCCCAGCCCATGCATGGGATTGGAATGCACAGCGCCCTATTTCTCGAATCTGCCAATCTGCACTTCTTCGTAGCCGAGAAACTCGGCTGCGGGCTCGGGCTCCTGTTCTCCTTCTTTCTTGAAAGGCAGGAAGCGCAGCACCAGCAGCACTGGCAACGCAGACAAGAAAACCCAGATAAAGAAATTTTTATAGCCGAGCGCAAGCTGGATATCGCCGCTGATCATCTTGAACAATACGAAGCCAAGCTGCATGAAACCCGTTCCCAGCGCATAGTGCGCGGTCTGGTACTTGCCAACAGCAACCACCTGCATGATGAACAGGATCACGCCGACAAAACCGAAGCCGTAGCCGAACATCTCCGTACTCAAAGCAACGGCAATCAAGCCTATATTGCTGGGCAGGGTTGTGCTGAGAATCACGAATACGATATTCGGCAAATTCATTGCAAGAATCAGGTAAGGAAGCGCTTTTTTCAGGCCCAGCCAGGAAGTAAAGTAGCCGCCCAGCACGCTGCCGGTCAGGAAGGCAACCGTCCCGGCAGTGCCGTAAACGACACTGACTTCATCAGTGCTCAGCCCCAGGCCGCCCACGCTTCTCGGGTCACGTAAAAACAGCGGGCCTATCGTCTGTATCTGGCCCTCAGCGGCACGAAACAGGATGATGAAAAGTATGCACAGCCATATGCCCGGCTTCTTGAAGAAATCAACGATCACTTTCCACAAGGTATAGAAGACGCTGCCCAGGCTTTCGCCGGCGACGACATTCTTTGTCCCCGGCAGCGCCCAGCTATGATACAGGCCGAGCACCACCAGCAAGAAACCCAGCACGCCGAAAACCGCCACCCACGCATTCTTGACGCCTATGCTTTTTTCAAGATGCCCTGCCAGGTACAGCAAGCCGCCAAACGAAAGAAATTTGGCAGCATTGAAGAACGCGCCTTGCCAGCCAGCATAAGCAGCCTGCTGTTTGTTGCTGAGGCTGGCAATATACAGGCCGTCCGCCGCAATATCATGCGTGGCCGAAGCAATGGCGACCACTCCCAGCAAGCCTATGCTCAACGCAAAGTACACCGGAAGCTGCAGTGACAGAGCAACCAGACCTAAGCAACATCCACCGACCAGTTGAAACATCACTACCAGCATCTTCTTGCTGCTGGCCCTTTCCAGAAAAGGGCTCCACAGAGACTTAAAGACCCAGGCAAACCCCAGCAGGCCGGTCCAGCGCGCGATCTGGTCATTCGGCACACCCAGGCTCTTGTACATCAGGCTGGCGATCAGCGCGACCGTATAAAACGGCAAACCTTGCGCCAGATACAGGGTTGGAACCCAGCTCATAGGATGTCGGATGGCAGTTTCTTTAGTTGTCATGGAACGTGTCCCCCTGCTTCTGCTTATGTTGACTAATTATGTTGAATGCTTATGCTGAATAAAATGGCTGGCTTGGTGCAGTCTGGCTTGAAACCGGTATTCTTTTGCAGGCTTTGCCGCTTGTATCAAACAAATGGCAACGCTGCTGCTGTAACCTGGCGATAAAACGATCTCCTGCCTTCAGCATTGGTGCGTCCGTGCTCAGCTTGATGGCGATCATGGCGGGCTCGCCGGCCAATTTTGCATAGACGATCACGGAATCACCCAGATGCTCCACCAGTTCGGCGCACATGACAATACCTGACATGCCAATACCTGCCGCGTCCACTTCGGATAAAGGGGAAATCGACATGTGCTCGGCACGTATGCCCAATGTCAAGCCGTCGCCAGGCTTGATCCCCAGTGCTGAAACCGCCAGCGTCATGATGCTGGCATCAGCCAGCCGCAAGCTGACTTCATTATCTGCAACAGCCACAGCTTCGGCCTTCAGGAAATTCATTTTCGGCGCACCGAGGAAGCCCGCAACGAACTGGTTGCCTGGATTATCGTAGAGATCCAGTGGAGTGCCTACCTGCTCTATCCTGCCCGCATTGAAGACGACGATGCGCTCGCCCAAAGTCATCGCCTCTACCTGATCATGCGTGACATAGATCATCGTGGTTTTCAGCTCCTGATGCAGGCGGCTGAGTTCTATGCGCATTTGCACACGCAGGCTGGCATCCAGGTTGGACAACGGTTCATCGAACAGGAATACTGCAGGCTTGCGGACTATCGCCCGCCCTATCGCAACCCGCTGCCGCTGGCCACCGGACAGGTCCTTGGGCTTGCGTTGCAGCAGGTGGCTGATCTGCAGGATAGCCGCAGCCTGTTGCACCGCATCGTCCACCTGCTGCCGCTTCATGCCGGCCAGCTTCAGGCTGAATGCCATGTTTTCATACACCGACATATGCGGATACAACGCATAGGACTGGAACACCATCGCCAGGCCGCGCTTGGCCGGGGCAATATCATTGGCCAGCGTGTCGCCGATATGCAGCTCACCGGCTGTGATATCTTCCAGGCCCGCGATCATGCGCAGCAGCGTCGATTTGCCGCAGCCGGATGGGCCGACAAAAACGACAAACTCCCCGTCTGCGATATCCAGATCGATGCCGTGGATGATCCTGGCATGGTCGCCATAGTCCTTGACGATACCGGTCAGTTTAACTTGCGACATGTTGGCGGCTTAGTGTAGTGAGCATTTTCTGTCTATGAATTACGTTTTTTTAAGCCGTCATATCCTGGAAACTCTGGACCGGAAGCTGTCCTTCCGCCTTTAACTCGCCAGCAAACCAGGCCGCAGCAGCCTCCAGCGCCGGGCCGGAAAAACCATAGGTGATCAACGCAGGCGCCTGGATATCCAGCGACTGGAACGGGTTCCACAAAACCAGGTGCAGGTCCGGTTTCCATGTGCGGCGCACCTGCTCGCTGTAGCGCAGGCGTATGGTTGACGCAAGTATCACCAGGCGACCGTCATCCGGCAAGCTGCTCCAGTCGAAATCATCCATTTTCTCAAATGTGACCGTGTCCACGTCATATACGCGGCTCAGCATTGCCGCTACTTTCTCGGCCGGGATACCGGCTTCCGACACACCGTCACTGACTACGTTGCCGCTCGTCACCAGGCGAATCTTGCTGCCGGGCGCAGGAGCGGATGCGTTCTTGTAAGTAGTCAGGCCACTGCTCCAGGCGCGCACCATCAGGGCCTGATCTTGCGCTTCAGTTTGATAAGCTACCGGGGCGCAAGGATATTGCTGCGCCAGCCGGGCGACACGCGCCAGACGCTGTTCCAGGCCGGCCTGATCAATCTCCCCGGCTTCTATCGCTGCAGTCAGCGCATCCAGGGTTTCCCGCTGTGTTTCTCTGGTGCCCAGCGCCATCACCATATCCGCACCAGCGGCCAGTGCAATCACCGCGGCCTTGCCTACGCCATAGTGGCCGGCGATCGCGTGCATGTCCATGCCATCGGTAATGACGACACCCTGGTAATTCCATTCATCGCGCAAAATACCGGTCAGGATTTTTTTGGACATGGTCGCCGGATAATCCGGATCCAGTGCCGGGTAGATGATATGCGCGCTCATCATCGCCGGTGCATTGCCCGCTGCCTGCCTGAACGGCGACAGTTCCAGCGCATCCAGTTTGGCGCGGGATTTGGCTACCGTAGGTAAATCCCGGTGCGAATCCACATTGGTGTCGCCATGCCCGGGGAAATGCTTGACACAACAGGCCACGCCTTCCGACAGGCTGCCTTCCATCCAGGCCAATGCCAGTGCAGTGGCCTTGTCCGGATCGGCGCCGAAAGAACGCTCCGAGATGACGGGATTATCCACATTATTGTTCAGGTCCAGCACAGGCGCAAAGTTCCAGTTAAAGCCCAGCGACTTGACAGCACGCGCAACTGCCGCCCCCACTTCGCGGCACAAGGCTGTATCATTGCTGGCCCCCAGCGACATCGCCGCGGGCGGCTGCGGCACCCAGGTCGCGCGCACCACGGCGCCGCCTTCCTGATCTATGCCGATCAGCGAATCCGGCCCCATCACGGCGCGCAGGTCGGCGGTGAATTTGGACAATTGCTGCGCATCGACCATGTTCTGGCGGAACAGACAAACCGCACGGATGTGGTTATCTCGCAGGAAGGCCGCAGTATCGGCGTCCAGCGAAGTGCCCGGCATGCGTATCATGATGGACTGCCCGGCGATTTTTCTCGCATCCTCGCGTGCATCCAGTTTCTTGCTTTGTTCATTGATGTTCTGACTCATTTCACTGCTCCGTCCATGCCGCGCATAAAAAAGCGCTGGGTAAATAAAAAGGCAACCAGTATCGGGGCCACCGTTAATATTGTTCCGGCAGCGATCACGCGGGTGCTGCTGCCGTATGTGCCGCGCAGGTAAAGCACACCTGCCGACAGCGGAAAGTCTTCCGGCTTGCTGATCACGATGGAAGGCCAGATGTATTCGTTCCATGCCTCCACCGCCGACAGGATGCCGACCGTCGCCAGCCACGGTGTAATCAGGGGCAAGACGATCTTCGCAAAGATGATCCATTCGGAGGCGCCATCCACCCTCGCCGCATCGATCAAATCCTGCGGCACCTCATCAAAGGCCTGCTTCAACAACAATATGGATACTGCGGTCACCACATTGGGCAAGATCACGCCGGTATAGGTATTGACCAGGCCTATCTTGGTCATCGTAATGAAGTTGACCAGGAAATTGACTTCAGACGGCAATATCATCGTGGCCAGGATCAGGCCGAACACCAGCTTGCTGCCGGTGAAACGCATGCGCGACAAGGGATAGGCTGCCAGCGAGCACAGCAGCAATTTCCAGATCACGGTGGACAGCGTGATCAGCAGTGAATTCTCGTAGAACGCCAGGATGGGAATGACACGGAATACCTCGGTGAAATTCTCCAGCGAAACCGCCTGCGGCCAGAAGCTGGGCGGAAATTCGAAGATGTTTCCTTCGGTAGAAATCGCCACGACCAGCGTCCACCAGAACGGGAACACGCACAATATCGCCAGCGCCAGCAATACCAGGTATTGAAGCAGGACGCGCGGCAGTTTGTGCAGGGAGCTCGTGTTCATCGGTGTTTTGGCCTGAGATAGCGCAGGCATGCAACAGCGATGCCTATGCAGAATACAGAAACCACGAAGCTGGCAGCCAGTCCGCGTGGCAGCTTCAAATGCTTCAGGCCCTGGTCATAGGCGTAATACAGTGCGGTAAAGGTAGAATTCATCGGCCCGCCCTGAGTCAGTACATCGACTTCCTGGTAAGCCTTCAGCGCTGCCAGCACCGACATGATGGTGCATACCATGATAGTCGGATATAGCATGGGCACCGTGATCTTCCAGAAGCGCTGCCACAGGTTGGCGCCGTCCAGCACTGCCGCTTCCTGCATCTCTGCCGGTATCGATTGCAAGGCCGCCAGGTACATCACCATATACCAGCCCAGCCCGCGCCACAGGGAAACAAACATGATGGCAAATAGCGCAATCGCATCATCGGATAGCCAGCCTACCGGATCACTGATCGCATGCAGCTTCAGCAAGACGTAATTCAGCGTTCCCTGCTCATGAAACATGAATCCCCACATGATGCCGACTACCGCAACGGTAGTCACAACCGGTACGTAATAAGCGGCGCGGAACAGGCGTATGCCCGGCAGTTGATTGTTCACCAAGACCGCCAGCGTGATCGCCCCTAACTGGGTGAACGGCACGATCAACAGGAACAGCAGGGAATTCTTCAGGCCCGTCAGGAACATGTCGTTGCCGAAGATGTAGCGAAAATTGTCCAGGCCCACCCAGTGCGTAGGGCGCACCAGGCTGAAATCGGTAAAGGTCAGGTAAGAGCCGAAGAGTACCGGCCAAAACGAAAACATGGCCAGCAGCACCAGCGCCGGAGCAAGGAAAACATAGGCCAGCAAGCCGTGTTTGCGCCAGATGCTCATAGCGGCTTCGCCAGTTTTTTGTTCCAGATGACAACCGCCTCATCCAGCGCCTGCTTGATATCCTTCTTGCCCGTCATGCCGGCTTCGACCGCCTTGACCAGGAAGCGCCGCAGTTCATCGTAATCGTCGATACCGGCCACATACAGGCTACGCGAATTTTCCATAGACCCTGCAGCAACAGCCTGCGCTTGTTCCGCGGCGCCAGCCTGTGCAGGCAACTGCAGAAAATGCGGGTCAGCCAGCGCCTTCACCGTGGTCGGCATCACATTGGCAATCTTGGCAAATTCCAGTTGATTCTCGTCATTGGTCAGGAACTGGGCAAACCTGGCTATCGCCGGCAATGATTGCGCAGGTACACCTTTGGGCACGGCGAAATTGAACATCCATCCGCCGTCACCTATGCCGGTGGGCCCAGGCGGAGCTGGAAATACGCCGGTTACTGCATAAATTTCTTTGGAGTCTGCCTGTATGCGCCTTAATGCGGTGGGCGCACTGACCATCATTCCCAGGCGCCCTCCCAGATAGGCATCCACCACTGCCGGGAAATTATCCTCTGCAAACAGCTTATCCTTCAGGAAGCCGTTCGCTTTATAGGTATCTGCCAGCTTTTGTATCAGTGCAACGTGCGCCGGCGAATTGAATACCGCCCTGCCATCCTTTATCAGCAGCAAGCCTTGCTGCATCAGGAAGCCATCTATCTTGCCCAACGCAGGCGCATAGCCTGCCTTGCCTGTCCTGGCTGCGATCTGCCGGGCATAAGCCAATATCTCATCCATATTGCGCGGCGCGCGCTGCAAACCTGCCGCCGCCAATATCTTGCTGTTATAGGCGATGACATTCACGTTGCTGTAGTGCGGAAAACCGTAAAGGTGGCCGCGAAAACTCATGTCGTCCAGCGCACCTTTGGTATAGATGGCGCGATTGCCTATCAACGCGTCTACCGGCTCTATCAGCCCGTCACGCGCAAACTCCTCGGCCCAGGGCACGCTCAGGTTGACCAGCGAGGGCGGTGTACCGGCAGCAATGGCGGCAATCAGCTTCAACTGCAGGATGTCCCACGGGAAATCTACCCACTCCAGCTTGACGCCGGGATTTTGTGCCTCGTATTTTTTTACCAGTTGCTGAAAGTAAGGAATGAACTTGGGCTTCAGGCTCATGGTCCAGAATTCGATTTTCTGCACACTCGCCTGTGCATGCGCTGGCACAGGCGCCGCACTGACGCTGAAAGGCAGCATGCTCAATACAGCAAAAGCTGTGCTGAGGCATGCTGCCGATACCAGGGTCTTCAGTGTGGAATGCCGCATTGCGCGTCTTAAAATCAAATATCCGGTTAAAAAAAATGCTCCCCCTCGCATTCTTCATAAACATCGATATCGTTTTGCACGTATCGGCATCTACAAACATACCAGCGGGAGCATCAGTTTCTCTACTACTTTTTATTGCTGCCTGACTTATTATTACTGCCTTATTGCCAGCTCAACTAGTCTTGGTGACCTTGCTGAGATGGCGCGGCTTGTCCGGATCAAGACCCCGTGCAATCGCCAAATTGGCAGCCATCACATAGAAGGCCTGGATTGCGACAATCGGATCCAGATCCGGTGTCGCTGCGGTAGGCAGGGTCAGGTTACGCTCCTTGACATCCACCGGTGCCGCCAGCAATACATTCGCACCGCGTCCACGCATTTCTTCTGCCAGCTTGATCAGGCCTGCCTGTGCCGGACCGCGGGTTGCGAAAATCAGCAAAGGATAGCCATCGTCGATCAAGGCCATGGGGCCGTGCTTGATCTCGGCGCCACTGAATGCCTCGGCCTGGATGACCGAGGTTTCCTTGAATTTCAATGCCGATTCCAGCGCCACAGGGAAGCTGATGCCGCGCCCTACCACCATGATCCTGGATGCAGGGGTCAATACTTCCAGCGCATTGGACCAGTCGGTACGAGTGGCAGCCTCCAGCGCTTCAGGCAGCATTTCTATCGCGCTGAGGAAGTCTGCGTCATTCTGCCAATTACCCGCCAGGCGCGCACCCGCAACCAGCGAGGTAATGAAACTCTTGGTTGCTGCCACGCTCAACTCCGGGCCGGCATGCAGGGGCAAGGTCCACTCAGCGCTTTGCGCCAGCGGCGAATTGGCATCATTGACCAGCGCCACTGTAGCGGCACCGCCCTGGCGGAAATAGCGTATCGGCTCTATCACGTCCGGACTCTGGCCGGACTGCGAAATTGCAATCGCCAACGCATTCTGGGCCAGCAACGGAGACTTGTTCAGCGTCACCAGGGACATCGGCAACGAGGCCACAATGCGCCCCAGCCTTGCCATGATCAGGTAGGCGGCATAGTTGGCCGCATGGTCGGAGCTGCCGCGCGCGACTGTCAGTACGGATGTAGGAGGATTGTCCCTGAGGGTACGACCTAGCTCGGCATAGCGCTCGCGTTCCTGGGTTAATTGCTGTGCTACAAACTCGGCGGAAGAGCAAGCTTCTTTAAGCATTTGCGAGGTCAATCTTTTCTCCTTCTACATAGACTGCTGTCAGGTTAAGTTCACGGTCCAGCACGACGATATCGGCGTAGCTGTTAATTTGCAGGCGGCCGCGCTCAGGCAGGCCCAGGTAATCAGCAGCATAGGTAGACACACGCCTGGACGCATCTTGCAGATCCAGGCCTATGCTGACCAGATTGCGCAAGGCCTGGTCCATGGTCAGCGTGCTACCCGCCAGCGTGCCGTCTTCCAGCCTGACGCCGCCCAGGCACTTGTGAACCACTTGGCGCCCCAGCATGTACTGGCCGTCCGGCATGCCGGAAGCCGCCGTAGAGTCAGTTACGCAATACAGGTGAGGGATAGCGCGCATCGCCGCCTTGATCGCTCCCGGATGCACATGCAGCAGATCGGGAATGATTTCGGAAAATTTCGCATGCGCCAATGCGGCGCCGACCATGCCCGGTGCCCGGTGGTCCAGCCGCGACATGGCGTTGTATAGATGTGTGAAGCCGGTGGCGCCGTTTTCCAGCGCTGCCACACCCTCTTCGTAGGTACCCAGAGTATGACCGATCTGCACTTGCATGCCCATTTCGGTCAATTGCTTCACCAGCTCCAGATGGCCTTCCATCTCGGGCGCGACCGTGATCAGCTTGATCGGCGCTATTGCGTGCAGATGCTGCACTTGTTCCAGCGTTGCCAGGGTTGCGAAATCGGGCTGTGCGCCCAGCTTGCCGGGATTGATGTAAGGGCCTTCAAGGTGCACGCCGAGCACGCGCGCAGAATTTTTCCCGCGCTCCTTGCAAGATATGCTGATCGCCTGCAAAGCCTGCTCCAGATCGGAAACCGGCGCCGTCATCGTCGTGGCCAGCATGCTGGTTGTGCCATGCTGGGCGTGCATGCGTGCAATCACTTGCACTGCATCGCCAGCTTCCATCGTATCCTTGCCGCCTGCACCATGCACGTGCAAATCGACAAAACCAGGCAAGATGTAGGGAAGATCGTTTTTTGCAGGGTCGGAAAACGCACCCTGGATATTCGCGATACGGTCAGAGAAATTCACCGTACCCTGTATCCAGCCTTTCGGCGTCAGTATATTGCCCTGCAGTTGCTGTGCATCTCTCATCTAAACAACTCCGCCACAAAATCATAATAATCGCTGCGGCAATACGAGTGCGTCAGCTCAACAGCGGCGCCGGTCGGCAGATAGCCGACGCGGGTAATGTAAAGCATCGCCGCACCCTGTTTGATACCCGCCAGCTTGGCCTGTTCCGCCGTCGCGTTGACAGCACGGATATGCTGCAAGGCGCGCGTTGGGGTAACGTTATGTGATTCCAGATAACCGTAAAGGCTATCGGTCACAGCTTTGGGGTTGGGCAGGTACAGCGCAGGTATCGTGGTGCTTTCTATCGCCATCACCACGTTGTCCGCAGTACGCAAACGTTTCAGGCGGGATACGACGGTATTGGGCGACAGGCCCAGCGACAAAATTTCTTCCGGCGCAGCAACACCTGTCTCGCGCGACAACCACTGCGAGCCAGGAACGAAGCCGCGCTGGCGCAGTTCTTCACTGAAGTTGGTCAGGCGCGACAGCGGCTGCTCCAGCTTGGGAGTGATATAGGTACCGGACCCATGCTTGCGGGTCAACAACCCGCGCTCGCACAGCATATCTATCGCCTTGCGCGCGGTGACGCGCGAAATTTCCAACGCGTCAGACAAAGTGCGCTCGGAAGGCAAGGCCTCGTCCGGCTGCCAGATACCGCTATGGATACCGGTAGCCAGCTTGTTGGCCAATTGCAGGTATAGCGGCGTAGAGCTGTCGCTATCAGGTTTGAACTCAAGTAGTTGAGCTAGCATTGTCAGCTTTCTGAAAAACTATTCTTGATCAGTATCAACGCGCCGGTCGCTGAATCAGCTTGTGGCTGTACGACGCGATTCAATAATGCAGGCGGCAGATATTCGCGCAAAGGCGCAGCCAAACCACCGCATAGGGCTATAGGCAATTGTGCAGACGGATCCAGCGCATGGGCCATCTTGGCAATCTCTTCACCGGCTTTTTGCAAAATGCCGCGCGCAACCGGTTCGGTCGGCGCGAACTGTATAGTGAAACGCGCCAGTTGCGCATAGGCGGTCTGGTTGGCCTGTGCCAGCCAGTTGAAAACGCCATCGCGTCCGCCGCCGCAATGCGCAACCACCGCAGCGGCAAATTCGGTTGGAGGATGCCGGCCATCCAGTACGTGCTGCACATGATTGATCGTATGCAAGCCAAGCCAGGCACCGCTGGCTTCATCGCTGGAAGGAAAGCCCCAGGCGCCAACTTCACGCCTGCTACCATCCGGCAACAAGACCTCACCGACACTGCCGGTACCAATGGCGATAATCGCGCCCGGCTGCCCCTGATGAGCTCCCAGCAAAGTGGTCTGGCCGTCGGTCCCAACCGCCAGCGCGCCAAAGCCAGGATTTTTTTCAGCGAAATCGTTCGCCCATTGTTTATTGTGCACACCGGCCAGGCCGCAACCGGCAGCGATGTCAGATAAAACAGGAGCATCCAGGCCAGCCTCAGCGAAAGCCTGTTTCATTGCATATAATAAGGCTGCCCAAGCATTGTCGATACCATGCATCAGACCGGAAGGACCTGCACTACCACGCCCCAGCTCAGCGCCGTCAGCATGCGCCAGCACCACCCGGGTGCCGGTTCCGCCGCCATCTACGCCGATCAGGTATTGGTATTGTTTGTTCACTTCTTTTTCCATCGATAAATTTCGCAATTCCCCCACGTATCAGGGGTCGGCTTCACTTTATGGCCTAACACAGTGGTTGTCAATAGGTATTTAAGTGGTATTTAATTAAATTCGTAAATCACTTGTTACAAATTGCAAGTATTACGTTAATTATTGCGTTAATCATTAATGAACTGCTCGTTACCGATCATGCCTATCTTGGTCACGCCCAGACGCTGTGCCGAGGCCATCACTGCTGCCACCGACTTGTATGCCACCAGCTTGTTGGGCTTCAAATGCACTTCCGGCTGATCCGGTTGCGCCGCTACTTCACGCAGCTTGGCTTCCAGTTCGCCGCGGCCGCCGCTCAGGGCAACGCCGTTCCACAGTACTGTTCCGTCAAAGTCCACGTCGATCGTGATCACCATTGGCTCTGTCAGCGGTTTGGCTGGCGAGCTGGTCGGCATGTTCAGATTGACTGCGTGGTTTTGAATCGGGATGGTAATGATCAGCATGATGATCAACACCAGCATAACGTCGATCAACGGCGTCATGTTCATCTCGATCATCGGTTCCGGATCGGCGGAGCTGACTCCGCCTGAGCCTATATTCATCCCCATGTGGGTTCCTTTCTTCTATTAACTACGTGCCACGCTCCGTCAGCGATAACGGAATTTTCATGTCTTTCTCTACCTCGCTTATAGAGCTTGCTGCAAAGCCTGGATGGCTAGGCGCGCCGACGCAGACAGCACGCAAGTGCGGCAAGGAGAAGCAACACCGCCAGGCAGGCTTTTCAGCAAGTTCTTAGCCGCCGCGCGGTGGCGGTTCGGTCACAAATCCGACCTTGGCTATTCCTGCGCGCTGGGCTGTCAGGATCACCTTGCCGACATACTTATACTGGGCGTTTTGATCGCCACGGATATGCAGTTCAGGCTGAGGTACCATCACAGCGACCTTCTTCAGCTTTTCAAACAACGCTGCCGTATCGGCTACTGGTGCTTCATTCCAGAACATCTGGCCTTCTTTGTCGATGGCCAGATTGATGTTTTCTGGTTTGGTCTTGTACGGCTGATTTGTCTCAGACGGCAGTTTGACCGGTACGGTGTGCGTGACGACGGGAATGGTGATCAGGAAGATGATCAGCAGTACCAACATAACGTCGACTAGCGGCGTGGTGTTGATGGTACTGTTGACTTCGTCTTCGCCGTCTCCATCATTGCCTATTGCCATTGCCATGAATAAGCATCCTAAATCTGAAATTCATTGCAGCAGGCCGATGAAATGAACGGCATGCTGCGTTGCAAATACTCGCAAGGGAAACCACCCTTGCTCCGTGTTGCGCCTGGCCTGCCGCCCATTGCATCAGCCCGCTGATGCAATGCACTTCAGACCCAGGACGCTAGCCTGCTTTTTTGATGCTGGCTGCGCCAGAAGCTTTGGACATGGCACCGGACAATACGACGGAGTGCAGGTCGGCGCTGAACGCACGAACGTCTTCCATTGCTGTCTTGTTACGGCGTACCAGGAAGTTGTAACCCAATACCGCAGGAACCGCTACACCCAGACCGATCGCAGTCATGATCAGCGCTTCACCCACTGGACCTGCTACTTTGTCGATCGATGCCTGACCTGCTACACCAATCGCTGTCAGCGCATTGTAAATACCCCAAACTGTACCGAACAGACCGACGAACGGTGCTGTGGAACCAACTGTTGCCAGGAAAGCCAGGCCATCTTGCAGACGGCTTTGTACTTTGTCTACTGCGCGCTGGATGGACATCGTTACCCAGGAGTTCAGGTCGATTTGTTCCAGCAGGGCGCCTTCGTGGTGGTCGGTCGCTTTGGTCGCTGTTTCGGCGATGAAGCGGAATGGGCTGCCTTCTTTCAGGCTGGTTACGCCAGCTTGTACGGAGGCGGCTTTCCAGAACTTGGTTTTAGCGTCTTTTGCCTGGCCGCTCATTTTGAGCTGGTCAACAAATTTGGTGATCAGGATGTACCAACTGCCCATGGACATGATGGCCATGATGATCAGTGTGGAGCGTGCTACGAAGTCGCCGCCTTTCCACAGGGCGTCCAGGCCGTATGGATTGTCGACTGGGTCTTTCGCTACTGCTGGTGCTGCTACGTCAGTTGGCGCTGCTGCTGGAGCAGCTGCTTCTGCTGCTGGAGCAGCTGCTGGTGCGGATGCTTCAGTACTTTGAGCTGACGCCGGTACGGACATTACAGCCAAGCCTGCACCAAACGCACATGAACCAGCCAGCAACAGGGCTTTCAATTTGGAGGATAAGGAAAATTTCATCTTACATACCTTCTTTAATTTAACTAAATACCAAAAAAATTCTAAAAAAACCTTACCGCCCGGGCCGCTGGCCAAGCGTAGCGAGCAGCTTCAGTTCTGGCCGAGGAGCGCAGTCGTACTTCAGTACGTCGAGCACCACAGGCCGGAAATGGAGCCGCGCAGTAGCTTGGACGGCGGCCACGAAGCTAGTCAAGACGCCATACATAATTAACCTTGGTCCAGAGCTGTTGCGGTTTGCCATCGACTGTGCCTGGTTTGTTTTTGCAGCTGCCCGACATCAGTTGGGATTTCACTGCATTGTCCAGATTTCTAAATCCACTGGATTTTTCAATCTTGACGTCTGATACGCTGCCGTCTGCTCCGATCAACACGGCCAGTCCTACTGTCCCTGTCTCTTCGTTACGCAATGACGCTCTTGGCCATTCCGGTTTGCAGCCTGCTGCGTTGAAATCGATCACGGCTGCTACCGATACCGGACCTGTCGCTTTTACCGGCGGTGCATCTGCTACCGGCGGCGCTGTCCTTGGCAGTACGTCCGTCGTCGGCTTGACTTGTGTCGAGACGATCGTCGGTTGCTGTACCTGCGGCTGTACCTGCACTTCCGGCGGCGGAATGAACGGCGGCGGCGGTGCGGCCAGTTTTGGCGGCGGTGGCGGTGGCGTTTCTGGAGGTGGTGGCGGTGGCTTGACCTCCTCTACGATCTTGGTTTCCAACGGCTTTTGCACTACTTCTAATATCTTGTGCCCCAAACCATTGAGCAGCGCATACACCAACGCCAAGTGAAATACGACTACCAGCGCAAACCCTGTGAGCCTCTTGCCGGGTTCCTGCTGCCGTTCTGAAAGATACATGTACTACTCCTGATATCTGCGGGTGCAACCTGGGCCAAAGGCCACAGGAAACCGGCATTGCGTTTCTTCTAATTTCCGTCGTGCCCCGGATCGAGGCTCATTGCATCAGCATCTGCCGTCTGGCTTAATGACAGGTGCTGATGCAATGAGCTTCCTCTTGCCATGGGATTTCCATGGGCAAATGAGTGCGTTTGAATTAATTGATGACCAAGTAGCAGAAAAAATGGCGGAGCAGAGAACGCTCCGCCATTTGGATCAAAGGAATTGCACAGGCCAGGCTGCGCAACTCCTCTAGCTCAGCTTAGATCTTGGCGCGGATACCGAAGTAGATCTGACGGCCGTTCTTGTAGAACGCACGTGGTTGATCCGGTGTCGTTGCATAGGATTTCAGCATAGGATCGTTCAGGTCCTTGCCTTCCAGCGTCAAGGTCAGATACTTGTTGACGTTGTAGGATACGGCAGCAGAAACAGTACCGACCGAATCCTGATAGATAGCGCTGTTACGGTCCAGGCCATTCAGGAAGGCAGAGCGATAGCTGTATTGCAGACGGGCGCTGAAAGTGTCGTTTTCGAAATAAGCACCCAGGTTATAGGAGTTCTTCGAAGTACCAACCATGCTGCAATCGCCACTTGTTGCACATGCGGAGCCAGTTGCCTTGCCTGTTTCTTTGCCATCAGCATAGGTGTAGTTCGCATTCACACCGAAACCGTAGCCCAGATCCTGGATGTAAGACAGTTCGACGCCTTTCACTTCCGCAGTCGTGTTCAACGCAGCGCTCATGTTGTACACGGTGTTTTTCTTCTGTGCATTGTTGAAGAAAGTTTGCTGGAAGGAACCGTAAGTCACATAGGAATCCATCGACATGTCGAAGACGCCGACAGACAGCAGGGACTTAGGTGCGAAATACCATTCCAGGCTGGCGTCGAAGTTATTCGAACGGATAGGCTTCAGGTTAGGATTACCGCCCGAACCAGTCATTTGCGTATCCAGCAAGCTCAGGGATGCCAATTGACCGAAATCAGGACGCGCCATGGTGCGGCTGACAGCAAAACGGCTTACCAGGTTCTTGCCCAGCTCAACGCGGAAGTTGGCGCTAGGCAGGATATCTGTGTAGC
Source organism: Parundibacterium terreum (assembly GCF_014636315.1). Lineage (GTDB taxonomy): Bacteria > Pseudomonadota > Gammaproteobacteria > Burkholderiales > Burkholderiaceae_D > Undibacterium > Undibacterium terreum. The sequence continues at coordinate 333,614 of NZ_BMED01000002.1, forward strand.
TGTTGTCTGTAACGATAGGATTCCATACATCGTTAGGCGAACCATTTTCTACGTGCTCTTTAGTGCTGACTGCGCGCACACCGAAGTTACCGGAAACCATGTCGGTGCTGAAGTTAGCCATTGCATATGCGGCCTGGACGTCTTCCTTGATCTTGAACTCAGACTGGTAAGAGTGAGCGCTGAAAGTGATGTACTTGTTGGCCCAGCCAGTGACGGAATCACCAGTCATGGTCCAGGTGTTATTCAACACGTTAGGCAAGCTGGAATTGAAATTCGTCACACCAGTAGGAGCATTGGCAACCAGTGTACCCGCATCGGCAACCGTACCATTCAGATAGCTCAGGTCACGGTCATGGGTTGCAAAGCGCACGCCGAAGTTCACGCTGTGCAGGATGTCGTTGCCTGTTTTCCACAAGCCATCGACCTGTCCATAGGTTTCCTTGTCGTTTGCTGTCACCTTGGATGCCCAGCCGCCAACCTGGCCTACGCTGCGGAAAGTCAGTTTGTCGGAGTTGGGAACAATGACGGTGGATGGCGAAGCCAGGCCGTTCAGCGTGATGCTGCCGCCACTGTACGCATTCCACGCTTCGTAGCCGATATCCTGGGTATAACCGGTACCCCTGGTCTGACCCAGCTTGCCTTCAAAGCTGAGCGAAGCGCTGGCCTTGTAGGACGCATCCAGGTTGACGAACTTGGAGTCGCTGTAGGACCCAGGACGCACCGCGATATCCTGCACAGAAGAAGACATCGCAGAGCAGTCTTTTCCTGTTGGACAGGTAGTCGGGAAAGTGATGTTGGTGAGGGTGTTGCCGGTAATCGTCCAGCTCGATGGCGCCACGCCGCCCACACCGGACCAGTTATTGGTCAGGATGCTGTACGGAGGGAACATCATGTTGCGGTTGACGTTGGATGCGTCCAGCTTGGAGTAGAAGCCGGTCAGATCCAGAGTCCATTCGGTGTTTGGCTTGAACTGTACATCAATCAGGCCGCCCTTGCGTTCACGCTTTTGTTCGAACTGGGAGGTACCGGTCAGCAGGGAGATATTCTTGCCCAGCACTTCAGGATGCGCCTGGGTCCAGCCCGAGCCATCGTAGCCGGCAGACATTTTGTCCCACCACAGGAATTCCTGGCCGTCACGTTTCAGAGAGCGCTTTTCGTCAAAGGCCTGCACCAGCACGCCCAGAGTGTTGTCGGCATTTTTCCAGTTGAACAATGCGCTGAACTGACCGTCAGTCTTGCTTGCCAGGCTGGAGTTCACGCCTTCAACAGTAGCTATACCGGTGAAGTTTTCCTTGAAGTCCAGAGGCTTGCGGGTTTCGATATCGACGGAACCGGCAGCACCACCTTCTACCAGGTTAGCCTGGGAGCTCTTGTGGACAGTTACACGGCCGATCAATTCGGATGGGAACAGGGAATAGCTGACGCTACGGCCGCCGCCGGTAATATTGGCTGCGTACCAGTCACCACTGGATACCGTGTGGCCATTCAATGTCGTCAGTGTCAAAGCAGATGGCGTGCCGCGCAAGGCCACACGATCGTTTTCGCCGAAACCGCCTTCAGTACCGCCGGCAGTTGCAACGCTAACGCCAGGAATACGCTGCAGGGAATCTGCCACGTTTTTGTCCGGCATCTTACCCACGTCTTCGGAAGTGATCACTTCGACGACGGAATCGGAATTACGTTTTTGATTGATGGATTGCTGCAAGGAAGCGCGGATACCCGTTACCACGACTTCTTGTGCCTTTGCATCGCCCGCTTTTGCATCGGCTTGCTGTGCATGCGCCGACATGGCGCTACTCATAATGAGTAGCGCGACAGCGGATGCAATTGGTGTCAAATTGCTCTTCATTTACTCCCCCTCGATGTTGGCCTTTGGATGCATAACCGGCCAGTTTTAATAAAAACTACCTGATGCCCGTCCGTGATGTTGTGAACCAGTACAGCACACGGCTGAGCCTTTCAATACAACGCCTACGTAACCAATCTAATATTCAAATCAACGCCACTTAAATGCCACTTATCTAGGCACTGGAGTTGAACCTTTTCTCCATTGCCTTGATAAAGAGCATTTGCTTGCAGTCCGTTGCGCCAGCTCTACCAGGTCTGCTAGGTCTGCCGTTGCGGGAAATCGAGGTCCCTGTTTCTCCAGTTGCCCTAAACTCTGCAAGCTTCCAAAACTATTCAGTCCCGAATATTTGTTCTGGAAACGTCGATTGGAAGCAACTTTAGATTTCTCAAAAGTGGCTGTCAAGCGGTATCTACGTGGTATTATCGAATAAAGTATTGGTATTAATAATATTATTTAAAACATTATCGCAACACCTTGTTTTATATATTGTTTTTAAAAACAACATGCGTGTTTTTCAACAACTGGACTTACCATTTTTTTATCAATACCAAATATGTTTATAAGGTTTTTGAGCAGTTTTTTAATCCCTGCAGAATAAACGGCGGGATGTTAGCGATACCAGCGCGATGCCCCAAAAAAATCTAAAAAAGCGACTCATCACGCCCCGTTTTCCCTATGAAAAATCATTGGCGAGCGAGCGCACTCCTGCTTCTGCAAGTCCCCCCAAAAAGCAGCCAGGTCTTCTCTGGTGAAAAACCGGCAGCGCCTGCATGGCCGAAAGTGGTATTACCGCGGCCAGGCGTGCCTATTTTTTAACGCTGCCATGCACAAACATCTGCGTTAGTACCCCGGCAGGCCCTGCGCGCCGTATTCCATCTGCAGCTCGCGCCAAATTCAGGGCGCTCCACGTATCAATTTCCCTGCTTCGTCTCTTTCAGATCGCAGCGATTTTGCTGCGGATTTACAGTGCACTTAATCCATGCCACCCGGCACTGGTATTAACCAACAGGAGAAAAAAAATGAAATCCAAATCCTTAGGAAAAATAATCGCGACTGCCGCTGCGATGCTATTTATAGGTGTTTCAGCCTCATCGCAGGCCGCTGACATCACGGTCAACGTGAAAAACCTGCGCTCGCCGAATGGCGCGCTGATGCTGGCGCTGTTTAATTCCGGGGAGGGCTTCCTGCAATCCGACAAGCAATTCAGCGCACAGATCATCTCCGCCGCACAGCAGCCGGCTGTCGCTGTATTCAAAAATGTTCCGGCAGGCCGTTATGCAGTCACGGTCTTCCATGATGAAAACGGAAACGGCAAGATGGATAAAAACTTGCTGGGCATACCGACTGAGCGCTACGGCTTTTCCAATAACGCGACAGGCACCATGGGGCCACCGAGCTTTGAGCAGGCAGCGTTCACATTGAAAGACAATCAGGAAATCACGATACAACTGCAATAAGCCCCTGCAAAAGGACAACATCATGCAACGTCGCAATTTTTTAAAGCTGGTTGGCGCCGGCGCGCTGACTCCCTTGCTTTCTCAGTTCGCAAGTGCCGCAGAAATACTGGCCGGCTCAGCAGCCGATACCTGGGCAGCGAATTTCGCTGCAGCCGGAGCCGCCTCTCCCTGGCCCCTCGCCTACCGTTCAATAAATAAAGACTTGGCAGCAGATGCCAGCGTCACGGGCCGCTTTCCTGCCGCCGTGCAAGGAGTGCTATACCGGAATGGCCCGGCAGTACACGAACTGGGCGGGCAACGCTACCATCACTGGTTCGACGGCGACGGCATGATGCAGCGCTTTGCCATCACGGACAACAAGGTCCGGCATACCGGCAAGATTATCCGCACCGAGAAATACGCCGTTGAAGCGGCTGCAGGCAAGCGCCTGTACAGCAGCTTCGGCACCAGCATACCCGGAGCACGAGCTCCCAGTTCTCCCGACTCTCTGAATGTCGCCAACATCAGCGTTTTGTCACTGAACGGTGAACTGCTGGCACTGTGGGAAGGCGGCTCTGCCTATCGCATGGATCCGGACAGCCTGCAAACGCGCGGCCCGAAAATATGGCGTGATGATCTGGCAGCGCTACCCTTTTCTGCCCACCCCAGAGTAGACCCCGACGGCACTGTCTGGAATTTCGGCATCAGCATGCTGGACAATGTGATGGTGCTGTATCAGATAGGCGTAGACGGAAAACTACGCAAGGCAGATGCGATCAGCATCCCGCAAATATCCATGGTGCATGATTTCGCGGTGACCGATAAACACCTGGTATTCCTGCTGCCACCGCTGCTCTTCGATCGCGACAAATTCAGTTCAGGCACCAGCTATCTGGATGCCCATGCATGGAAACCCGAGCTGGGCATGCGCGTGCTGGTGGTAGACAAAAATGACTGGAGCAAAAGGCAGTGGATGCAGCTACCGGCGGGCTTCCTGTTTCATGTGGGGAATGCCTGGGAAGATGCGCAAGGAACCATACGCATGGATTACATCCATACGGAAGATCCCAGCATCCTGTTCAAGGATACGCGGGAAGTGATGCGCGGCCAGTTCAGCCGCTCAGCCGTGCACCAGATTGCGCAAGTAAGCATAGACACGAAGAGGGGCAAGGCCAGCCAGCAGTTCATCGCCATCGATGCGGAGTTCCCCCGCATCGATCCGCGCCTGACAGGCTATCGCCACCAGCACATCTATCATGCGACCGAGACATGGGCCGACCATCCCGGTTTCAGTGCCATAGCAAGAACCAATCTGGAGAGCGGCAAGACCGATAAATATTCCTACGGCACCGCAACTATTGCAGAGGAACATATCTTCGTTCCTGAACCCGGCTCTGCGGCCGGTGCCGCGGGATGGATACTGGGCACCAGCCTGGACCTGGATAAAAAACTCACGCGGCTGTCCTGCTTCGCATCGGACCGGCTGGCGGATGGCCCGGTGGCACAGGCAAGCTTGCCGTATGCGCTGCCGATAGGTTTGCACGGCACGTTTGCCAAAGCCTGAAGCGGGAAAGTTGAGGCGGGACAGCTTAAACGAAAACCGGAGCCGCGCAGGCTCCGGTAAAGGCTAACGGTCCGGTAGTGGAATGAACTCTGTTTCCCCCGGCACTTTGGGGAACATATCGGTCTGCTGGCTGGCCCAGGCGAATTTGGCTGTCTCTATCCGCTCCTTGGAGCTGGACACAAAGTTCCACCAAATGAAGCGCTTGCCATCCAGCGCCTCGCCGCCCAGTATCATCAGGATAGTATCCTGCTGCGCCTGCACTTCCACAACCGCTCCTGCTTCCAGTATCGCCAGCGTACCAGCGGCCAGCGCTTCGCCATCCAGCGTCGCCGCACCGCTCACCACATACACGGCACGCTCTGCATAGTCAGCCTGCACCTGCAGCTTGCCGCCGCTTTGCAGATTCGCGGCGACATACAGGGTCGGGCTATGCGCCTTCACCGGCGATGTCTGGCCGTATGCACTACCGGCGAGGATATGCAGCTTGCCACCCTCTACATCCACGTAAGGCAACTCGGCGGCGGGATAGTGCCAGAAGCCAGGACTCATCTCTTCATCCGCTTGCGGCAGCGCGACCCACATCTGCAAACCCTGCACGACGGTTTTTTTCTCGCGGATTTCTTCCGGTATGCGTTCCGAATGCACGATGCCGCAACCGGATGCCATCCAGTTGACGTCGCCGGGCGTGATCAGTTGTACGCTACCCAGACTATCCCTGTGCATCATTGCACCGGAAAACAGATAGGTCACGGTTGCCAGGCCTATATGCGGATGCGGGCGCACATCGCCCTCGGTAGTACCGGCATCAAATGTGACCGGGCCCATGTGATCGAAAAACACAAACGGACCCACGGTCCTCGCTTCCATCGATGGAAGCAGGCGTTTTACCGGGAAACCGATATCCCTGGTATGGCCCTGAATGAGATGGCGAATGCTGCTCATGAATTCCTCCGAAGAATGATCTGCATTGCAGTATGCAAATGCCAACTCCTATTATGGCCTAAATGAACAACAATGCGTTGAGCAGATGCAAACGGAGGCGAGACAGGCAACCGCAATTGAACAGCGGCACAAGACCTTCCCGCAATAGTAAAAAGCGGAGGCTCAGTGCAGCATTTCAAGGGAAAAGGGAAGACCGGCTGAAACCTGGTTCAGGTTTCAGCCGCGGGGAGGGAGAGGTTTAATCCAGCTTGGCCGCATGCTCGCGGGTCGCGTGGAATACGACCTGCGGCCAGCGTTCTTGCGTCAGGCGCAAGTTGACGCCGGAGGTCGCCAGATACGCCAGATTACCGGCAGCATCATGTGCCAGGTTATGGCCTGCGCTGGATTTTTCAAAGTCCGCCAGCATTTTCTTGTCTTCGCAGGTTACCCAGCGCGCGCTGCTGATGCTGGTGCCTTCAAATACCGCATCCACGCCATATTCATTCTTGAGGCGGCTGGCAACTACTTCAAACTGCAGCACGCCGACCGCGCCCAGTACCAGATCACCGCTATTGACCGGCTTGAATACCTGCACGGCACCCTCCTCGCCCAATTGCTGCAAGCCTTTTTGCAACTGCTTGGTCTTCATCGGGTTCAGGATGCGCGCGGTACGGAAGAAATCCGGTGCAAAGTAAGGTATGCCGGTAAATTGCAGCAATTCACCTTCAGAAAAACTGTCGCCGATCTGCATATTGCCGTGGTTGGGCAGGCCGATAATATCGCCTGCGTACGCCTCTTCCACCTGCTCGCGGCTGGATGCCATGAAGGTCACCACGCTGGAGACCTTGATATCGCGGTTCAGACGCAGGTGCTTCAGTTTCATGCCGCGCTCAAAACGGCCCGAGCACACTCGCAGGAAGGCAATACGGTCGCGGTGTGCGGGGTCCATATTGGCCTGGATCTTGAATACGAAACCGGAAAAAGGGACTTCCACGGGCTCTACTGCACGCACGGTCGCATCGCGCTGGCGTGGTGCCGGAGCCCAGTCCAGCAAGGCGTTCAGAATTTCGCGTACGCCGAAGTTGTTGATCGCAGAGCCGAAAAATACCGGGGTCTGCGTGCCTGCCAGGAAAGCATCCAGATCGAAGGGATGCGAAGCACCGTGCACCAGCTCCACCTCCATCTTCAGTTGTTCTATCTCCAGCGGGAACATTTCCGCCAGGCGTGGATTGTCGATACCTTTCAGCACTTCAAACTGCTGGTCGGCACGATCGCTGCCTGCGGCAAACAACATGATTTCGTCGCGCAGGATGTGGTACACACCGCGGAAAGTCTTGCCCATGCCGATAGGCCAGGTCACCGGTGCGCACTGTATCTTCAGCACCGATTCCAGCTCGTCCAGCAATTCCAGCGGATCGCGGGTTTCGCGGTCCATCTTGTTGACGAAGGTAATAATGGGCGTGTTACGCATGCGGCAAACGTTCAGCAGCTTGATCGTCTGTTCTTCCACACCCTTGGCCGCATCGATCACCATCAGGGCGGAATCGACGGCGGTCAGCACGCGGTAGGTATCTTCCGAGAAGTCCTGGTGACCCGGTGTATCCAACAGATTGACGACGTGATCGCGGTATTCAAACTGCATGACCGAGCTGGCAACGGAAATGCCGCGCTGCTTTTCTATCTCCATCCAGTCCGAGGTTGCGTGGCGTCCGCTTTTACGCGCCTTGACGGTACCCGCCAATTGAATAGCACCGGAAAACATCAGCAGTTTTTCAGTCAGCGTTGTCTTACCCGCATCCGGGTGGGAAATAATCCCGAAAGTGCGGCGGCGGGCGACTTCGCGATTGATCAGATCGCTGGAAACGTGCTTGTTTTCAACAACGTCCAGGTTTTCTGCAGATTCGGTTTGGGGGGTAATGTCAGACACGGTAATGAAAGCTTTATGCGAAAGGGTGCCAGTTTAGCGGTTCTTGGGGTTTAAGTCGAACCTTCCCGCAGTGAGCCAGCCTGCGATGCTAATATGGTAAGCTGCAATTTTGGCATCTGCCGTGCTCAAGCTTATCTATTAGCTTGCCACCTACAATGAGAACCGGTCTGGGAATATTTGCCGCTTTTGCACAATATCGGCCATTTGCAGGTCCCTATGCACCCCATAGTTAATTTCTTAAAAACAATATTTATATGGGTACCGCTACTGGCGGCGACTGCTGTTTTGCCTGCAAACTGCGCCAGCGCCGCAGAACTGCCGGTGCTGCAATTCGTGACGCTGGTCGACCCGGTAGAGCGCCCCGGCCTGTTCCAGCTATTCGAAAAAACCAATAATGAAATATGCAGGCGGCTGCAATATAGCTGCACGCTGAAGTACTACCCTGCCGCACGGGCCGCCGCGATGGTCGAGTCCGGTGAGGCTGACGGCGAAAACTACCGTGTCTTCAATTTTGCGGCAGACGGTAAAAACCCGCGGCATATAAGGGTGGATACCCCTTTGTACGTTGCCACCTTTGTGGCCTGGGGCAAACCCGGCACCGCCAGGGTCAGCTCCTGGGATGAGGTGGCAATGCAAGGCCAGCCCGTGATGTACCTGTTTGGATCAAAAATCGTCGTCAACAATCTGGGTGCCAGGATGAGCAGCAACCTGACACCGACCCACTCGGTAGAGTCTGGCCTGAATATGCTGGTGGCAGACCGTGCCAGCTATTTCATTACTTCGGACTCCCGCGGCGTTGAACAAAAAATAAGCCGACTGCGGCTGGATAGCCAGATCACGAAAATGGGCATCGTTGAAAGCCTGGATACCTATCTGTATATGAACGACAAACACCGGGCGCTCGCCGTCAAATTCAAGCGAACCATAGAAGAGATGAAAAAAGACGGTAGCCTTGATACTTTAATGTTTGAAGCTGGCGAGATTAAAGCAAAGCCCAGATAGCCGCTCCACGCGATGCCCATAGCGATATTTCCGGCATCAGCAACAATAAGATACCTGCACGCCGATTCATTCCCCTCAGGAAATGATATCCTGATGCGCCTCCAGCTTTCAGGCATTTAAACTTTGCCCTCTTCAAAACTCGCAATCAGTGGAATCAATATGAAAAAATACTTCCTTTCACTGGTATTCAGCCTGTGCTGTTTACCTCAATTCAGTTTGGCCTTCGGCCCGGACGGACACCAGGCAGTAGGCGCAGTAGCCGATGCACTGCTGGCCGGCACCAAGGCCGGAGAGAAAGTAAAAAGCCTGCTGGGCGGCGCGACGCTGGAACAAATGTCGATCTGGGCAGACTGCGCCAAGGGCGTGAGCCCGGAAAAGGATTTTGCCTATACTTCCGCCGGTAGATACCCAGAGTGCGCGCCGTTTGAAACGCCGGAAGGCATGGCGGCGATGAGTGACTTCGTACGCCGCAATAACACGAATTGCAACCCGGCTCCCGGCGAAGAAAACTGCCACAAACAATATCACTACACCGATATCTCGCTGCAGCATGATCACTACAAAACCGGCTACGCAGGCACCAGCGACCATGACATCGTCAACGCGATGCAGGCGATGGTGCAGATACTGGAGGGCAAGCAGGCACCCAAGCCTTTCAATATCAAGGATCAAAGGGAAGCGCTGATCCTGCTGACCCATTATGTGGGCGACGCCCACCAGCCGCTGCACGTAGGCTCCATCTATCTGGACACTGAAGGCCACGTAATCAATCCAGATGAGGGCAAATTCGACAAGCTGTCCAACACGGTAGGCGGTAATGCGCTGATGTGCCCATGCGGCAACCTGCATTCCATGTGGGACGACGTGCCGCAGAATTTCAAAAAAGGCCGGATGAATGAAACGCTGATCAAGCAAGCCAGGACCGTTGCCAAAGACGGCTCAGCATTTGAACAGTGGCCAGTCCTGTGGGCGGACGACAGCATCAAGGCTGCCCGCGTGCTTTACCAGGGTACCGCCTTCAGCAAGGCGACCATCAGCGCCAAAGGCCCGAGCTGGTCTATCGCGCTGCCGCTGGAATATGAAAAACTGATGTACAAGATGAAGGAAGATGCGTTGGCCAACGGCGGCGCCCATCTGGCGCAACTGTTGCAGGCTATCTGGCCGGAATAAGCAACTTAAGCATCTCAAGCATTTCCCTCAAACCGGGTTCAGCGAGATACTGAACCCGCGTCTACCCAGACTCGCAGCCGCTGTATTTCTCAGTATTGGCGGCGAAGCGATACGCTCAGCACTCCTCCCCTCCTTTTCTGTCGAGCAAAAGAGACATTGCCTTATTGGAATGTTGCGTGATTGATCAACTTGCGCACATACTAGGGCCTGACACGCGGACTGCAAAACATCCCGTGCCCGCAATACCAGCTTGAGTGGCAAAGCAGTGCCAACCGCATTGCCAACCTATAAAGGATAGTCCTAATGACAAAAAGCCTGGCATTGGCCGTATTCCTGCTAACGACTTGCGCAGCAGTACAAGCCTACCCCGGCTATTATGTCGTCACCGTCTATGACAATCAGGGACAGAAATCGATAGATTTCAGATACTGGACCATCAAATTTCCAGGCCGCACTGAAACAGTCTGGCCGGAGCTGGGCGTCGGTTACGGTGTAACGTCGCGCTGGTATACCGAACTGTACGCCAGCTACATCGGTTCTTCTGCATCCAAGGTGTCACTGGATACCTGGAACTGGCAGAACGATGTCCTGCTGACGCAAGGCCAATATCCGTTTGACCTGGCAATACATACCATGCTGGCGCGCGAACATATCAGCCAGGAAGGCTATACGCTGGACATAGGCCCAGCCTTGCAGACCGATGTCGGCAGAGTACAGTTGAACGGCAATGTCTTCCTGGAGCGCGTGCTGCGCTCTGAAAACAACGGCACTACGCAGTTGCAATACCAGTGGCAAACCAAATATCGCTGGAAACCGGCGCTGGAGTTCGGTTTGCAGGGTTTCGGCGAACTCGGCGACTGGAACCATTGGGCGCCCCGCGACAAACAATCGCACCGCATCGGGCCAGCCCTGTTCGGCAGCCTCTCCACAGGCCCGGCGCAGACTCTCAAGTATCAGGTATCCTATCTGACGGGCTCCATCTACGGTCGGCACGGCAATATGCTGTCTCTGCGTTTACAATACGTATTTGACTGACCTGCTTCCCTTTCATTCTTAAACGCTTCTCAAGGAATATTGATGTCTTCATCACAACCCGGTTTTATACGCCGCAGCTTCAGTTTTCTTTGGCGTGCCTTAGACGCAACCCGGCGCGCAGTCTTTAACCTGATTTTCCTGGTGATTGTTATTCTGCTTGTCATCGGCTTCGCCACCAGCGGATCAAAAAAACTGGAAGACAAGACTGCATTGCTGCTGGATCTGAAAGGCCAGATGGTGGAGCAAAATTCCAGCAGCGTGCGCGACACGGTACTGGCGGAAGCGAAAGGCGACGTCAAGAGAACCGTGCAATTGCGCGATGTGCTGCAAGTGCTGGACGCCGCAGCCAAGGACCCTAAAATCAGCAGCGCAGTGCTGCTGCTGGATGATCTGCAAGGCGCTGGCATGCCTATGCTGCGCGAAGTGGCGGCGGCGATTGATCGCTTCAAGGCCAGCGGCAAGCCGGTGATTGCCTGGGGCTCCAGCTACGACCAGCGCCAGTACCTGGTGGCAGCGCATGCCAGCGAAGTTTACCTGCACCCTATGGGCACCATCATGCTGAACGGCTTTGGCCGCTATCGCAATTACTATCGCGATGCGCTGGACAAGCTGGGCATTACCGTCAATCTAATGAAGGTCGGCACCTATAAGAGCTTTGCCGAACCGTATATCGCCAATGCCCCGTCCGATGCTGCCAACGAGGCTGAAAGCTTTTTATACAATGCGATGTGGGCAATGTATACCGACGACGTGGAAAAAGCGCGCAAACTGCCTGCCGGCGCCATCATGCGCGGCATCAATGATTTGCCGCAGCAATTGGCTGCAGTTGGCGGCGACGTCGCCAAACTGGCGCTGGCCAGCAAGCTGGTAGATGGCCTGAAAACCCGTGACGAATTGCGTCAGCTAATGATCTCCCGTGGCATCAAGGATGAGCAGAACAAGTCCTTCCGCCAGATATCCTTTGACGATTATCAGGCCAGCATCAAACCCAAGGTTCTGGGGAATGCTGTTGGCGTCGTTGTCGCAGAAGGCGATATCAGTGACGGCAATGCGCCTCCTGGGTCCATTGGCGGCCTGTCCACATCCAACCTGATACGCAAGGCGCGCGAGGATGACCAGATCAAGGCCATCGTGCTGCGTGTCAATTCGCCAGGCGGCAGCGCCTTCGGTTCCGAGCTGATACGCCGCGAGCTGGAGCTGACCCGTGCAGCCGGCAAGCCGGTAGTGGTTTCGATGGGTAACGTGGCGGCATCCGGCGGTTACTGGATCTCCATGGCTTCCGATGAAGTCATTGCCGATGCGGCGACGATTACCGGTTCCATCGGTGTGTTCGCAATCCTGCCGACTGCCGACAAGGCCATAGACAAGATAGGCGTGCATACCGGCGGTACTACGACCACTTGGCTCAGTGATGCCTACAATCCGCTACGTCCGCTGGACCCGCGCTTCGCTGCAGTGGTGCAATCCGGCATCAATAATATCTACGCCGAGTTTACCGGCAAGGCTGCCAAGGCTCGCAAGACCACGCCTGAAAAAATCGACGAAGTCGCACAGGGCCGCGTCTGGACAGGTCTGCAAGCCAAGGAGAGAGGTCTGGTTGATACCGTAGGCAGCTACGGTGATGCATTGAAATCTGCCGCTGCGCGCGCCAAGCTGGGTACTGACTACCGCGTCAGCTATATAGAACGCGAGCCGGGCAAACTGGATAAAGTGTTCAACCTGTTCGGCGGCACGGTAGCCAAGGTGCTGGACGACCAGTTCAAGCTGGCCCTGGTACCTACCGGTATTCCGCCGTCGGCAGCACGCGAAATGGCGCACGATCTTTTCTGGCTGAGCGATCTCACCGACGGCCGCAAGTCCTATCTGGCACTCACGCACTGCCTGTGCAAGGAGCCCTAAACAGGGTCTGATCCCAGGCTTGGATTAACCCAATAAAAAGCCCCGGCAACATGGATGTGCTCCATATTGCAGGGGCTTTTTTGATATTGCAGATGCAGTAAGCGGGGTAAGGCTAAGCTGCGTTTAGTAATGACAAGGCATCCAGCAATTGCTTTTGCAGGTCGGCATTGCGCAGCGCACCGGCCTCTGCATCAAAGTTTTCATTGAAGCGAGGCACGGACAAACTGGCTTTCAGGTTCGCCGTAAAATAAGGGGCGGAAGTCTTCGCCGACGCAAGCACATTGGCCGCGCCACCCGGGCCCGGCGATGTGGACAAAAATACCGCAGGCTTGTTTTGATAAACCTTGGGATTGATCCTGGAACACCAGTCAAACAGGTTTTTATACGCAGCAGAATAAGAACCGTTGTGCTCGGCAAAAGAAATCAGGATTGCGTCGCTATCGGCAATTTTTTGCAGGAAGGCCTTGGCCAGCGCCGGCTGCCCCAATTGCGCCTCCCTGTCCGAGCTATACAAGGGCAGCTCAAAATCATTCAGGTCCAGCACCTCTACCTGCGCGCCTTCGACCAGACCGGCAGCATAGCTGACCAGCTTTTTGTTGATTGATTTTGAGCTATTGCTCGCTGCGAATGCCAATAATTTCATCCTGACCTCATGCTGATTGTGAATTAACGGAAAAATACCTGACAAAAATACTTGGTTATTTTTGCTGGAATTTTACCCGATTCAAGTTAATTTGGCGCAGCAGATGCAAGGAAACCGGACAAACGCGAATTTGCCCGGCTTCCTTGATCAATCAGTCTATGAGATTCAAGCTGCGGCAGCGCGTTTGCGCGCCTCTTCCTCGTACAACTCCTTCTTCGACAATTTACCGACCGGCGTCTTCGGCAATTCAGCACGGACTTCCATTTCCTGCAGCATTTCATGCTTGCCTAAACGGCTCTTCAGGAAATCCTTCATTTCTTCCAGAGAAATATCAGCTGCTCCAGCCTTGAGCTTGATAAATGCCTTCGGCGACTGGCCGCGGTAAGCATCCGGCACACCAATCACGCTGACCTCGGCGACACCAGGGTGCTCATAGATAGCCTCTTCTATATTGCGCGGATAGACGTTATAGCCGCCGCACAGGATCATGTCCTTGGTGCGGTCCACGATATAAACGAAACCGTCTTCGTCCATATAGCCGACGTCGCCGGTACGCAGGAAACCGTCGGCCGTCATCACATCTGCAGTGGCTTCCGGTTTCTTCCAATAGCCCTTCATGATATTGCCGCCTGCCACGCAAATCTCACCGCGCTCGCCTATACCCACATAGCTGTTTGCATCATCAACGCTGGCAAATTTGAAGGTGATGCCTGGAGTAGGCAAACCGCAGGAACCGGACTTGCGTATTCCACCCAGAGGCGTAAAGGTACCGGTAGGCGAGGTCTCCGTCATGCCCCAGCCTTCCAGCAAAGTGCAGCCGGTCAGCGTCTGGAACTGCTGCAATACTTCACCCGGCAAGGGCGCGCCGCCCGAGTTGCAAAACTTCAGCGAACTCAGGTCTAAGTTGCGTATCTCCGGATGATTGATGATCGCCGTGTACATAGTCGGCACACCTGGGAATACGGTGATCTTCTTGCCCGCCAGATCCTTGACCACGGCATCCACATCAAAGCGGGTATGCAGATAAATCTCTGCGCCCATGCGCAGGCCGAACAGCATATCCACCGTCAGCGCATAGATATGGAACAGCGGCAGCACCGCCAGCAAGCGCTCCTCGCCTTCGGTCAGCACGCGTGGCTGTACATTCAGGGTTTCCATTATCTGGCTGCAGGCAGTAGTCAGGTTGCCGTGCGTAAGCATCGCGCCCTTGGGCAAACCAGTAGTGCCGCCGGTATATTGCAGCACAGCGATAGTCTCTTTCGGATCGCCAGCCGGTACCGGCGCATAAGCGCCATCGTTATCCAGCAGTTGCTGGAAGCTCAGATGTGCATCGTCAGCAGGGATTTCAGAAAGCTGGTTCGCCTTTTGCAGGTTGGCACGTACCGCATCCGGGTATGGCGACATCTCGGCAATACTGCCTATGATCAGTTTTTTCAGCCGAGTGCGCCCGAGGAACTTGGCCATTTGCGGATACAGCATCACCATATCCAGCGTCACCAGCATGTCGGTCTCGCTGTCTTCTATCTTGTGCTCCAGCACCTTCTCCGCATCCAGCGGCGAATAATTGACCACCGTGCCGCCTGCCTTCAATATGCCGAAAAAGCTGATGATGTAATGCGGCGTATTCGGCAAGAACAGGCCCACATGCACGCCGGGCTTCACGCCCAGTTGCTGAAAACCTTTGGCGGCGCGGTCCACCAGCTTCTGCAGTTCGCTATAGCTGGTTTTCTTGCCCATGAAGTCCAGCGCCGGTTTTTCGGGCCATTTGGCAACAGCATTGTCTAGCAGGGCCGGCACCGGCATGGTCGGCAATTCGGCATCCCAGCGCACGCCGGCGGGATAGGATTTAATCCAGGGAAATTCTTTCATTGTCTCTCTCGCTAGGGTGGATAATCATTCTTCCCGAAGGGGAATTTGCTTCCCTCTTGTTGTTAACTAAATCTAGACTAAATCGCGGTGAGTCCCCCGTCAACCGCCAATTGATGTCCTGTTACAAACGAAGACAAATCCGAGCAAAGCCATAGCGCGGCGTTGGCGATTTCTTCTGCCTCGCCGATACGGCCTATAGGATGCAGTTTCTGTATCATCTTCTCACGCCTGGGTTCCCGCTCTATAGCATGGTCCATCATGGGAGTGCGAATCACGCCCGGGCAGACCGCATTGACGCGTATGCCGGCACGCCCATACTCAGCCGCAGCCGTCTTGGTCAGCCCTACCACCGCGTGCTTGCTGGCCGCATAGATAGGCTGCATGGGGGCTCCCACCAGGCCCGCTACGGAAGCGGTGTTGACGATGGTGCCGCCGCCCTGCTTCAGCATCTGGCGTATCTCATACTTCATGCACAGCCAAACGCCCTTGACGTTGACGTTCATGATTTTGTCGAAACTGTCTTCATCGGAATCCGCCAGCGGCAAATGCTCTATCTCTATGCCTGCATTATTAAAGGCACAGTCCAGTCTTCCATATTGCGCGACCACAGCCGCAACCAGCGCCTCTACATCAGCCGCCCTGGAGATGTCCGCCCTGATGAAATGGGCAGTGCCTCCCGCTGCACGTATCATCGCCACCGTTTCTTCGCCGCCGCTGACGGCAACATCGGATGCTGTTACCTTCGCGCCGCTCCTTGCAAAAGCGAGTGCGGCAGCACGGCCTATCCCACTGGCAGCGCCGGTGACCAGTACGGACTTATCCTTGAAGTTAATCTCTGTCATATTGCATCCTCATCACAATTAAAGGCTGGGGACGGAAAACCTGCAAACCCATATACCCACATACCGGAAACGCCAATACGCCAAACCGGCCGAAGCCGGAATGACGTTGTTTTTTATTGCTGCAACTACAGCACTGCGCAGCACAGCAAGATGAATTAACGGTATTTTTTCAATTCCATCTTGCCGATCTGGTTACGGTGCACTTCATCCGGGCCATCGGCGATACGCAAGGTGCGCGCTTGCGCATACGCATACGCCACACCGAAATCATTTGAAACGCCGCCGCCGCCGTGCGCCTGGATCGCCCAGTCAATCACGGTGCAAGCCATATTCGGCGCAGCAACCTTGATCATCGCGATTTCTTTTGCTGCCGCCTTGTTGCCTACGGTGTCCATCATCTGCGCGGCATTCAAGACCAGGAAGCGGGCCTGGTCGATCAGGATGCGGCTGTTCGCAATGCGTTCCAGCGTGACACCCTGTTCCGCCACCGGCTTGCCGAAGGCAACCCTGCTCAGCGAGCGTTTGCACATGTCTTCCAGCGCACGTTCTGCCAATCCGATCAGGCGCATGCAGTGATGGATACGGCCAGGTCCAAGGCGGCCCTGCGCAATTTCAAAACCGCGGCCTTCACCCAACAGCATATTGGAAGCAGGCACCCTGACGTTTTCAAACAGTACTTCGCCGTGGCCGTGCGGCGCATCGTCATAGCCGAATACCGGCAGGTTGCGCTTAATCGTCACACCCGGTGTATCGCGCGGCACAATGATCATCGACTGCTGCTTATGGCGATCCGCATTGTCCGGATCGCTCTTGCCCATGAAAATGAAGACCTTGCAGCGCGGGTCGTTGGCACCGGATGACCACCATTTGCGGCCATTGATCACATATTCATCGCCGTCGCGCACTATCGAAGATTCGATATTAGTCGCATCCGACGAGGCAACCGCAGGCTCAGTCATCGCGAAGCAGGAACGGATCTCGCCGTTCAGCAGTGGTTCCAGCCATTGCTTCTGGTGTTCCTTGGTGCCATAACGGGCGAACACTTCCATGTTGCCGGTGTCGGGCGCGCCGCAATTGAATACTTCCGGTGCCCAGATGACACGGCCCATGATTTCGCACAGGGGCGCGTACTCCAGGTTGGTCAGTCCGGCACCATGGCTGGACTCAGGCAAAAACAAATTCCACAGTTCGGCGGAGCGTGCTTTTTCTTTCAGTTCTTCGACAATTTTAGTCGGCACCCAGGCGTTGCCTGCCTTGCGGTTGGCTTCCACTTCGGCGTAGAACTTTGCTTCATTCGGATAAATATGCGCATCCATGAAAGCGATCAGGCGCGCCTGCAGGTCTTTCACTTTAGAGCTGTACTGAAAATCCATCTGTTTCTCCTTAATCAGGCGCAAAGGCCATCGTGTTGGTTATGTAGAAGACGGCAAAACTAATGCCGTCCGGTGTCAATATTTCGCGCTGTGGCAAGTGCCGTAGCACACAAAGTTTCCTTGCCGTCCCGAACCGAAAAAACGTCGGCTGCGCAGACCGTAATCATTTTCCCCGGAGTGATTACGCGCCCACGCGCCAGCAATTTTTCACCATCGCCGGGAGCGACTATTTTTAAATTGCAATCGATGCTGGCATTCACCCATCCCACCGGCAGCAGGGTTCCGGCGGCGGCAACCGCAGCAAAATCGGCAGCGGCAAAAATCGCGGTTGCCTGCATTTTTCCAGGTGTAAAGCTCAGCTCTTCGCGGTAGCCTATTTCCAACTTCACTTCACCCAGGCGCACATCGCAAAAGCGCAAACCCAGCCACTTGGCCATGGGCATTGCAGTAACCGCACTGACCAGTTGCTGCGCAAAGTCGGGGTTGCTGGCGGTGAAATGACTCATTTTCTTGATTGCTTTAGCTGGCCAGGTAGCCGCCGTCTACATTGATGCAGGCACCGGTGGTGTAGCTGGAAGCATTCGATGCCAGATACAGTACTGTGCCGGCCATTTCATCCGGTTCGGCAATGCGTTTCATCGGGATACGGGTCAGCGCCTTTTCCATGATCACAGGATTGTGGAACAGCGCCGACGCGAACTTGGTATCCGTGGCGCCGGGCAGCAGCGCATTGACGCGTACGCCTTCTGCTGCGCATTGCTGCGCAAACGCCTTGGTCATCGAAATCACCGCTGCCTTGGTGATGGAATAAATACCCTGGTTGGCACCCGGCGTCACGCCATTGACGGACGCAACGTTGATGATGCTGCCGCCACCGTTCTTGATCATCAGTTTGGCGCCTGCAGCAGACATGAAGAAATAACCGCGTATGTTCACATCGACGGTTTTCTGGAAAGCGCTAACATCGGTCTCCAGGATGGAGCCGAAGTGGGGATTGGTCGCAGCATTGTTGACCAGGATATCCAGGCGGCCATGCACTTCGGTGATATCGGCGAACAGCGCGTCGATCTGCGCCATCTCGCCGATATGGCAGGCACGCGCCTCGGCCTTGCCGCCGGCAGCGGTGATCGCGGCGACCACCGCTTCGCAGGCTTCGGCTTTGCGGCTGGAAACAATCACATGCGCGCCGTGCGCTGCCAGCAACTTGGCGACAGCTTCGCCTATGCCGCGGCTGGCACCGGTGACCAGCGCCACTTTGCCGCTTAAATCAAATAAATCATCCATATTGTCTCCTAGCGGTATGTAATAGTATTTGGAGTGTTCAAAGCTTCCAGATGCGAGAAATTATTCAGGTAGCTCAGGCTGAGACGGCCCGGTTTTTCCACAGGTTGGCCGGTCTGGAACATCAGCTTGGTGACTGCACTGTTGACCAGCGACCAGTTCAGTTCGGCGACATTGCGATCCGGGATGCCAAGCACGTACTGGCACAACGTGGAAATGGTGCCGCCCGAAGTAAATACGACGATGCTTTTGGCAGGCTGCGCGTGATTGATCTGGCGCTCCAGCGCATCGATGCAGCGCTGCCTGAATACAGGCCAGGATTCGACATATTCGGCGTCATGCTTGCCATCCATCCAGCGCGCCATCGCGGCCTGGAACATCGATTGAAATTCGTTTTTTGCGTTCGGTGAGGATGCAAGGAAACGTTTCACTTCTGTCGGGTCTTCAAAGGCAGGTACATGCCTGACCATCACTTCATGGTGATCGTACTCGTTGAAGCCGGCGTCAATTTCCCACTCGCTCGCCGGTTGCCTTGCGGCCGGCAACTCGGCCATGCAAGCCTGTGCGGTCTGCTGGTGGCGCTTCATGGTGCCTGCGACTACACGCGAAGCCGAGAAACCTGACCGGTCCAACCACTGCCCCAGATGCTGCGCCTGCTGCTGCCCCAGTTCTGATAACTGGTCGTAGTTCTGACTGCCGAAAGATGCCTGGCCGTGCCTTACAAGATAAATCTGTGCCATTGTTTTTCCAACTCCGTAGCTTGCTAGACCGCGCTGCGCATGACGCTTAAAGGCGGGTGATGGGCTTATCTTAAGGCTTCGACTATAATTTATCAAATGAATAGTTATTATTGATCTCAATAAATTTTATGCATATATCAAAAATAGACCTGAACCTGTTTACGGTCTTTGAGGCGATCTATACCGAAGGTAGCGTCACACGTGCCAGCCAGCAACTACACTTGACGCAACCGGCGATCAGCCACTCGCTGAACCGGCTGCGGCAACTGTTCGACGACCCGCTGTTCGTGCGCCAGGGACATGCAATGGTATCCACCCCGCTGGCGCGCAGCATCATAGAACCCGTCAGATCCGCTTTGCGCGGGCTGGAAGTGACGCTGGCGGACACCGGCAAGTTTGACCCTGCGCTGGCCGGCAAGCAGTTCACGCTGGCCCTGCGCGATGTGCTGGAATCCACCGTGCTGCCACCCCTGCTGGAAAGCGTGACCAGGCAGGCACCCATGATTGATCTGGCAGCCATACAGGTGGACAGGCGGGAACTGGTCAGCGAGCTGGCGGCCGGCAGCCTGGACGTGGCGATCGATATGCTGCTGCCTTTACCCAATGAAATACGCCGGGAGAAAATCAGCCAGGATACGACCGTCGTCATGGCGCGGCAGGGGCATCCTATCGTAAAGGGGGCGCTGGATCTGGACACTTACCTGAAGGCGGAACATATCCTGGCCAGCTCACGCCGCAAAGGGCCGGGGCTGGAAGATTTCGAGTTGAGCCGGCTGGGACTGCAGCGGCGGATACGCCTGCGCTGCCAGCATTATTTTGCCGCTTGCCGGGTGGTCAGCCAGACGGATCTGCTGCTGACAATGCCGGAAGGTTATGCGCGTATCGCCAATCAGCAATTCGGCAATCAGATCATGCCTTTGCCGATTACCATGCCTTCATGGGATGTGTACCTGTACTGGCACCAGAATGTGGAAAATGATCCTGCCAACCGCTGGCTGCGTCAACAAGTCACGCAGGCATTTCGCGCATCGGAGCAGGAAGAAACGGCGTAAAAGCTGTTCTTGATTATTTGGCAGCGGCAGTGCCGTCCGGCAGCAGGCAGGCATCGATAATTTGCAGGTCGTTATCCTTGGCAAAATCGACAACAAAGTGGTAAGCCAGCGGTTCGATTTCGCGCAATGCCTCGTTGACAACAACAGAGCGCACGCCGTTCAGCAGGATAGGACGCACATAAGGGGAATACTGCAGATGGGCATTCCTGCCCGCATCCGGCTTGAAGCAGGACATCGCACCGCATAAACGCTCGGCCCAGTCACTGGGACGAAACTGTTTTCCATCACTGGTGAGACCCTGGATGAAAAACTCGCGTATCGGTGTTTGATCTTTAGTGGGATCGGCCATGTGGTCGGCTCGCGGTTACGGATGAATGGAGGTGAGTAACCTCCTCCACCAACATTAAAAGATATCAGATTCGGACATCAAATTCAGACATCAGTATTATATCTTATAGAAGACTTGATTCCCAGCGCATCGCGGTCAAAATTGATGTGTCAGACGCCGATTGCATGGCCTCACACCAATATAGTGCATTTAAGAATAGTTGAAAGATTAAGGCCTGCTGTCTTACCGTTTTCGGATAGACAACAGGCCTTCAGCATAAGCTATTTTTTGATTCCCCGTGTTATAGCCAGACAGCAATGGAGAGTAATAACAACAGCAACATCCACAGCAATAATGCACGCCACACAAGACCTACCGCGCTCTGCAGCGCCCTGGGCGTGGCTTCGGTGCCAGGCTGGCTTTCCATTTCCAGATTATCCACGTCAACCGCTGTCGCATCGGCCTGCAATATCATCGCCTTCTCTTCCGGCTCACCCAGGCGGACGCCCAGCGCGCCGCCACCGGCAGACAGGATAATGCCGACCACTTCATCCGACCAGCGGTCGGCATAGTTGCGCCAGGAATAGACTGCATCTTCAAAGTTGCCGACTACGGCAAAAGCAACCGCTGTCAGGCGGGCCGGCACCCAGTCTATCCAGTAAAAAACCTTGGTCGCATACAGGCCGAATTCTTCATTTTTCATGTGCTCAGGCTCGGTCCAGGCCTTGGACAGATATTCAGCGACACGGTACATGACTGCGCAAGCTGGACCCACCGGCATCAGGAACCAGAAGAATACGCCGAACACATTGCGGTGCGTCGCAATCAGGCCGCGCTCAACCGCAATCCGGGAGATTTCAGAGACATCCATGCCTGTCGTATCCAGCTTGGTCCATTCCGCCAGATAAGTCCTGGCAGCATCTTCATCGCCGGAACTGAGGGCCAGTTGTATCGATGTGAAGTAATGGCTGTAGCGGCGAAAGCCCAGGGTCAGATAAACAATCAGGATATTCCAGGCAAAGGCCGCAAACGGGCTCACGTACAGGCATATGCCATAGATGATGGCGGTCGGTATCGTCAGCCCTGCCACGATGACCCACCAGCCCAGGCGCCCGTGGTTGGCCTTGCCCGCGTTAAACCATGCTTCTACCTTGATCGCCAGATTCTGTATCTGCAGATAAATCGGATTATCTGCCCGCAAGGGTTTCAGCTGTTCGATCAATAATGCAAAAAGTATGGAGAGAAATGTCATGGGTTTTTATATCTGGCAATCGCAGTAAATCACAAGCGGGTCGCAACTAGAACAGGACTCAGCGCGATACGGACAGAATCAATTTGCAAATGCGGCAAGTGTAAACTGATTCTGCAGGATTATGAAGCCTGATCGTTGCCTTGCCGCTATTGATCCATCACCAATGAGTTTCACGCACGTAACAAATGAAACAGATTGCGCAACATGCCCGCCGTTGCGCCCCAGATAAAGTGATGCTGATAGGGCATTGCGTAAAACACCCTCTTGCCGGCGCCGTTTGGCAAATGGAAGGCGCGGCGCTGGTGATTGGCGGCGTCCATCAGGAAAGCCAGCGGTACCTCAAATATCTCCGCGACTTCAAACGGATCCGCCTTCAGTTCAAACGGCGGGTGCAATAAAGCGACAATCGGTGTTACCTGATAGCCGGTGCCAGTTTTATATTCCGGCAGGCGCCCTATCACTTCCACATGCTGGCGATCCAGGCCTATTTCCTCTTCCGCTTCGCGCAGCGCGGTTTCTATCGGCGATGCATCCGTCTCTTCAAAACGTCCACCGGGAAAACTGATCTGTCCGGCATGATCATTCAGGTGCGCAGCCCGGTGCGTCAGCAACAGGCTCAGGCCCTCTTCCCGCATCACAATAGGAATCAGCACAGACGCAGGGCGGAAAGTCTCAATGGCGGCCAGCAGTTGCTCATCACCTGTCTCTTCAGCCCAGGCGGGCAAGTCGAGGAAATGCTGCCGCAGCCAGTCGGCAGTCAAACGGTATTCGGGTATTCCGCCTTCATCGGCAACCGATAGTATCGGTAACTGCTCAGGGTTAAAAAGAAGCTTGGCCAACCATGTCTCCTGCAAAACAAAAAAGGGATACCGGCTGGCATCCCTTTTTTCAACACACCATCAAAGCAAATATTACTCTGCTTTTGGAGCTGCTGTCTTACGGCTTGGCAATTTCTCTTTGATACGAGCAGATTTGCCGGAACGTTCACGCAGGTAGTACAACTTGGCGCGACGTACATCACCGCGACGTTTAACTTCGATCGAAGCGATCAGCGGAGAATACAATTGGAATGTACGCTCAACGCCTTCACCAGATGAAATCTTGCGAACGATGAAGTTGGAATTCAAACCACGGTTACGACGGGAGATAACAACGCCTTCGTAAGCCTGAGCACGCTTACGCGTACCTTCAACTACGTTAACGCTGACAATGACCGTATCGCCAGGTGCGAAATCAGGGATGTTCTTGCCGAGACGAGCAATTTCTTCTTGCTCTAATTTTTGGATCAGATCCATTTTTTTACTCCGAATACCATCTTGCTGACGCTACAGAGTCATCTTGCGATGCCCAGGCTCAGTAGAGGATGGGGTTTAACATGCAGGCCGAAACCCACGCTTGATATCGGGCCTTGCAGCCCTTTTTTACTACCTACTACAAACTGCTCAAAAACTTTTCGTCGCTGCGCGTCAGCAAACCTGCTTCTCGCGCTTGCTGTATCAGATCAGGCCGCTTGCGCACACTGGCTTCCAGAGAACGCTCACGCCGCCATTTTTCAATTTCAGCATGATTCCCACCCAGCAAGACGGGAGGTACAGCAACATCTTCAAATACTTCGGGCCTGGTGTAGTGCGGGCAATCCAGCAAGCCGTTGACAAAACTATCCTGCACGGCGGATGTGTCATCATGCAAGACGCCGGGCAATTGCCGTATTACGGCATCCATCAGCGCCATTGCAGGTAACTCGCCACCGGACAATACGAAATCTCCGAGGCTGATCTCTTCATCCACATAGCGGTCCAGCAGACGCTGGTCCACCGCTTCGTAGCGGCCGCACAGCAACACCACACCCGACAAGGATGTCATGTCCATCACCCGGCTGTGCGTCAACTGCTTGCCTTGCGGCGACAGGTAAATCACTTTCGGTGCGACGACCGGCTGATTGCCAGCCTCTTGCAACTGCAACTGGCGCGCCTTGGCTGCCTCAATTGCTGCCTGCAAAGGCTTACCCAGCATCACCATGCCGGGACCGCCACCGTAGGGGCGATCATCGACAGTACGATGCCTGTCCGTCGTGAAATCGCGTGGATTCCACAGGGCAAGCTCACATTTTTTTTGCTCGAACGCACGGCGGGTCACCCCGGATTGCGTCAGCGCAGCAAACATCTCAGGAAACAATGTTATGACATCAAACTGCATTGCTCATGCTTTCTGACCTCATCACACTACCACCCCTCTGACATTTACTAAAAATCGAGACCCCAGTCGACAAGGACTTTTTTACCCTTTTGATCCACTTCCTTAACGAAGCTGTCAACAAACGGGATAAGGCGCTCATGCTTGGCAAGCTCGGTATCGGGAATATCGGCGGCGGCCACACGAAGTATCGGGTGAGCACCGTTATCCATCAAATCCCTGACCACGCCCAGGCTTTCGCCCTGAAGATTTTCAACGGACAAACCTATCAGATCCAGCCAATAGAATTCGCCGTCAGGCAAAGGAGGGAAATGGCTGCGGGAAATTTTGACAGTTGCGCCTTTCAGCGCTTCTGCGGCATCCCTGCCAACAACACCTACCAACCGGGCAACCACGTCTTCACCATGGATTTTGACTTCCATGCGGTAGACATCGTGCATATCCGGCTTGTCCAGCCACCAGGTCTTAGCCGACATCAAGGCATCGGCTTCTGATGAATAAGGACGTATTCTTACCCAACCATGAATGCCATATGCTCCCGAGACATAACCCACGAGGATTAAATCTTCAGGAACACGCACTCCACCAACAGACATATCAGCCAAAAATTAAGCTGCAGCCTTAGTGTTGACCAGACGAGCAACTGCTGGCGACAATTGTGCGCCAACGCCTTGCCAGTAAGCCAGACGATCCTGAGCAACGCGAACGGACTCAGCACCACCTTGTGCTACCGGGTTGTAAAAACCGATACGCTCGATGAAACGGCCATCACGACGATTGCGTGAATCAGTTGCAACGATATTGTAGAAAGGGCGCTTTTTTGCACCACCACGAGCTAAACGAATAACGACCATAATATTTCCAAAAAAGTTCTAAACGCGGAAAAAGCCGCAAATTATAGCCCGTTTATGGACCACCCCGCAAGTGCAATCCCGGTTTGGCAGATAAACAGTGGCTATTCCCCTACAAATTTAATACATAAAGCACAACAGGCAAGCGTTTTTTCACTCTCACTTGCGCAATTTATAACAGCGCGCTGCATGCCCTTGCTCTAGAATCATGCTTTTCGCCAGCCTCACATCCACGGATCATGAACAATACCCATAAAAATAAAACCAAAGCGACCTTCCTGGCCGCCGTGCTTGGCAGCATAGGCGCACACCGCTTCTACCTGCATGGCTGGAAAGACAAGGCAGGCTGGCTGCATTTCATTACGCTGCCCATTTCGCTGATTCTGGGCAACCTGTATTTCGGCCAGCCGATGCTGCTGACTTACAGCCTGCTGGTACTGTCCCAACTCGTCAGCGTGGTGGAAGCCCTGGTGCTGGGCCTCAGCTCCGACGAAAAATGGGATGCCAAATACAATCCCGCGTCCGGCCAGACCAGTGATTCCTCATGGCTGCTGGCACTGATACTGGTGCTGACCGTAGGCATAGGAGCAGGTTTCATGATCGCCGTGCTGGCCCGCACATTTGACTTGCTATATACCGGCGGCGCCTACGGCTAAAAACAAAGCCTGGCATTCAATACAAAAGCGGCCCTGGCAACAGGGCCGCTTTTTTTGCGGCGAACAGCCCAGCAATAATTCAGCAGTAACTCAAGAATTAAAACTGATCTTCCGGTATCGCCATCACGCCCGCACTGCCCTCAACGATGGAAGTACGGATACCGCTGGCAGCGGACAAAATATGATCGGCAAAGAAACGTGCCGTTGCAATTTTTGCCTGGTAAAACTTGGCATCACCGTCGCCTGCCTGCAATTTCTGCTGCGCGATCAATGCTGCGCGCGCCATTTGCCAGCCACCCAGCACTATGCCCGCCAGCTTCAGGTAAGGAACGCTGCCTGAGAACACACCCTTGATATCGGCCTTGAAATTGGCGGCAACATAAGTCACCACATCTTCCAGCGCTTGCGAGCCGGCTGCCAACTGGCGCTGGATTGCCGCCAGATCAGCAGACTGCACTGCCGCCAGTTCTGCTTCGGTCTTGCGTACCTGCGCAATCAGGGCCTTGGCCGTAGCGCCACCATCGCGCGCTGTCTTGCGCCCTACCAGATCGTTGGCCTGGATCGCGGTAGTGCCTTCGTAGATGGTCAGGATCTTGGCATCGCGATAGTGTTGCGCCGCACCGGTTTCTTCAATGAAACCCATGCCGCCATGCACTTGTACGCCGGTAGAAGTCACATCCAGAGACATCTCGGTAGACCAGCCCTTGACGATAGGCACCAGGTATTCGTAGCAAGCCTGATTGGCCTTGCGGGTCGCTTCGTCGGCATGGTGATGCGCTGCATCACTGGCCGCCGCGGCCACATAGGCCAGCGCGCGTGCGCCTTCGGTCTGCGCACGCATGGACATCAGCATGCGACGCACATCAGGATGGTGAATGATGGTCACAGGACCGGCAGAGCCTGCCAGATCGCGCGATTGCACGCGGTCCTTCGCATAACTGACTGCCTTCTGGTAAGCACGTTCCGCAACAGCCACACCCTGCATGCCGACCGCAAAGCGTGCCGCATTCATCATGATGAACATGTATTCCAGCCCGCGATTCTCTTCGCCAACCAGGGTACCGATCGCACCGCCGTTGTCGCCGAACTGCAATACCGCTGTCGGGCTGGCCTTGATGCCCAGCTTATGCTCTATCGACACGCAATGCGCATCATTGCGAGCACCCAGCGTGCCATCGGCATTCACCATGAATTTGGGAACGATGAACAAGGAAATGCCCTTCACACCCTCAGGTGCATCCGGCGTACGCGCCAGCACCAGATGGACGATATTCTCGGCCATGTCGTGCTCACCATAGGTGATGAAGATCTTGGTGCCGAAAACCTTGTAGGTGCCGTCGCCCTGCGGCACGGCACGGGTGCGCACCATCGCCAGATCGGAACCGGCCTGCGGCTCGGTCAGGTTCATCGTACCTGTCCATTTGCCTGTGATCAGGTTTTCCAGGTAGATGGCTTTCTGCGCATCGCTGCCGGCTGTCAGCAAGGCCTCAATCGCGCCATCGGTCAGCAAAGGACACAAGGCAAAGGACAGGTTGGCCGAGTTCAGCATTTCTATGCAAGGGGTCGCCACCAGCTTGGGCAAGCCCTGGCCGCCGAAATCCGTAGGATGCTGCACACCCTGCCAGCCGGCTTCGCCGTACATCTTGAAGGCTTCTTTAAAGCCCTTGGTGGTGAAGACGCTGCCTTCTTTCCAATAGCTGGGAGCCTGGTCGCCGGCCCAGTTCAGCGGAGCGATGACTTCGCTGGTAAATTTCGCGTTTTCTTCCAGCACCGCTTCCACGGTTTCCGGGGTCGCATCTTCACAGCCGGGCAAGGCATTCACGGCGGACAAGCCGGCCAGTTCGTTCATCACGAACAACATGTCTTTCAACGGGGCGACGTAGCTCATATTTTTACTCCATGTCTCCAAAAGAAAAAGACAGGCTGAGGCTCGATCATTTCAAACCTGTTACCTGTCCCTGTAGCTGCAGCGGGCGCATACGCATGCACCCGCCAATTTTTATTAACCCAGTTCAGCAACCAGTTGCGGAACGATTTCAAACAGGTCGCCGACAATGCCGTAATCCGCCACCGAGAAAATCGGTGCTTCCGGATCTTTATTGATGGCGACGATAGTCTTGGAGTCTTTCATACCGGCCAGATGCTGGATCGCGCCGGAGATACCGACAGCGATGTACAACTGAGGAGCAACGATCTTGCCGGTCTGACCCACCTGCCAGTCGTTAGGCACGAAGCCCGCATCGACTGCTGCGCGGGATGCGCCCATTGCTGCACCCAGCTTGTCCGCCAGCGGTTCCAGCAATTTGAAGTTGTCGCCCGAACCCATGCCGCGGCCACCGGAAACGATGATCTTGGCGGCCGTCAGTTCCGGACGATCGGACTTGGCGACTTCACGGGATACGAATGCAGACTTGCCGGAATCAGCAACCGCAGCGATGTTTTCCACTGCAGCGGAACCACCTGTTGCAGCAGCATCAAAACCGGTAGTACGAACGGTGATGACCTTGATTGCATCGGAAGATTGCACGGTGGCGATGGCATTACCGGCGTAGATAGGACGCTCAAAGGTGTCAGGAGAATCGACCTTGGTGATTTCCGAAATCTGCGATACGTCCAGCTTGGCGGCAACGCGTGGCAGAATGTTTTTGCCATAGGCAGTTGCCGGCGCCAGGATGTGGCTGTAGGCAGAGGCAATCGCCAAAGCCTGTTCAGCGATGTTTTCAGCCAGGCCGTCGGCAAAATGTGCCGCGTCGGCCAGCAATACTTTGGTCACGCCAGCAACCTGGGATGCAGCCTGCGCTGCCGCAGCAGCGTTATGGCCGGCAACCAGAACGTGGACATCGCCGCCGCATTGGCTTGCAGCAGTGATGGTATTGAGGGTGCTTCCCTTCAGGGATGCGTTGTCGTGTTCAGCGATGACGAGTGTAGTCATGATGTCTTCCACATTAACATTGAAGTCAGGGCAAGGCGTTTTGCATTGCCCCGAAAATTATTCTTGAAATCCGGCCAGGCAATGCTTAGCCGATGACCTTGGCTTCGTTCTTCAGCTTGGATACCAGCGTTGCAACGTCAGGCACCTTGATGCCGGCGGAGCGTTTTGGCGGCTCTACCACTTTCAGCGTCTTGACGCGGGAAGCAACGTCTACACCCAGATCGGCAGGCTTCACATTGTCCAATTGTTTTTTCTTGGCCTTCATGATGTTAGGCAGAGTCACATAGCGTGGCTCATTCAAACGCAAGTCCGTGGTGACGATGGCCGGCAAAGTCAGGGAAACAGTTTCCAGGCCGCCATCCACTTCACGGGTCACGGTTGCCTTGCCATCTGCCACGGTCACTTTGGAAGCGAAAGTCGCTTGCGGCCAGCCCAGCAGCGCAGCCAGCATCTGGCCGGTCTGGTTGCAATCGTCGTCGATCGCCTGCTTGCCCAGGATGATCAATTGCGGTTGTTCTTTATCAGCCAATGCTTTCAGCAATTTGGCTACGGCCAGAGGCTGCAACTCTGCATCGCTTTCGACCAGAATGCCGCGGTCAGCGCCGATAGCCATGGCGGTACGCAGGGTTTCCTGGCATTGGGCCACGCCGCAGGAAACAGCAACCACTTCAGTCACCACGCCGGCCTCTTTCAGGCGCATGGCTTCTTCTACGGCGATTTCATCGAAGGGATTCATCGACATTTTGACGTTGGCGATATCAACGCCGCTGCCATCGGATTTGACGCGCACTTTGACGTTGTAGTCGACGACACGTTTGACTGGTACCAGGACTTTCATGGGTCTGCCTTTATTTATAAGCTGATATTTGAACAGAGATGGTGATACGGATTACGAATAGTTTACGGCTACTTTAGCTCGCGATAAATCTCAAAGGATGTTGCGGAATAAGCCTGCCTGCACAACGACAGCTCAGCCCATTTCGCAACAGCCTGCACAACAGGTGGAGACAAACACGTGGCTGCAAATTACGGAATTGGCGAATTGACGTAAACGTAAACTCCGCCGATTATAAATCGAATTTGACAACACGTCGCACAATTTAGCACGATCGTTCGCTTCAGGCCACATTGAAGCTAGAGCCCTACACCTAAAGCCGGAAATTTCAGTTTGTGAAATGCAAATTATGCAACAAAAAAGCCCACAAAGCAGGCTTTGCGGGCTTTAAAGCATGTTACACAATATTCAACGCGGCTGCCGGAACCGGTAGCCGGCAACTGCTTATTTGCGTTTGATGAAGTATTCGTATTCCTGGCTATTTTCCATGTGAGACAGCAATTCATTGCCGGTCTGTTTGGAGAAGGCCTTGAAGTCACGGACAGAACCTGGATCAGTTGCGATCACACGCAACACTTCGCCGGTAATCATATCGGCCAGGGCTTTTTTGGTTTTCAAAATTGGAAGCGGACAATTCAGTCCACGCGCGTCCAGTTCTTTATTGAATTGCATGATGTTTCCAGTGGCAGGAATAAACTAATTGAAAACTAATTGCGTAAGCAAATTCGCTCAATAATTAATGCACCAATTCTACCGGAAAATTTACTTAGATGGTGCAACGCAACACACTAATACAGGCTCAGTAATTTATTCACAACAAATTTGCACAATATTGGTGAAAATGAAAAGACTGAGTTGATAATTCGTTTTTACTGCTGTACTACCGCGAGCAGCCAGAGCCCTGCGCGTATTCTGCCGGGCGCCCTGCCAGCCTTTGCCGGAGAAGGTCTTTACGTCGGCCATTCCATGAACTCCGGCTCCAGGCCTTGGGCCCGCATCCAGTCCGCCATCGCATAGCCGGTGCCGGCACGCCATGGACGCAATTTTTCAGGCGCCACCAGGCGAAACTCAAGCAATTCTTCCGACAGGCGGATATCGCCGCTTGCCTTGACGTGATACGCAAGAATAACTTCATTTTTACGGATGAACTCGTACACCCCTATCAGCGAAATCTGCTCTGCATCCAGATTGGTTTCTTCCTTCAGTTCGCGCGCCACGCCCTGTTCCGGCGTTTCCCCGCGCTCCATGAAGCCGGTGATCAGCGCAAACATCTTTTCCGGCCATGCTGCGTTGCGTGCCAGCAGGATGCGTCCCTCCACTTCCACCAGCGCAGCCAATACCGGCAAGGGATTATCCCAATGCGTCCAATGGCCTTCCGGGCAAGCGAGGCGCTGTTTGCCAGCCTCGTGCTGATCCGCACGCAGTATCAGCGATGCCGCGCAAACAGGGCAAAATTTGAGTTCCGTCATGAGTGCGTGCTAGCGACCAGTCACAGGGATGCGCGGCTGCTTGGGATGCAGGCGCGCCATTGAATGCGCATCGACATAGACGCCGTTGCGCAAGGCATAGGAACGGAAGGTTCCCTCGATTTCAAAACCGAATTTGTTATACAGGTGTATCGCATGCGCATTATCGGTAAATACCGTCAATTCCGTACGCAGCAGATTCAGCCAGTTATCCGCCAGGTTCAGCAACTCCGCCAGCAGCGCAGTGCCTATGCCGCGCCCGGTGAAGGAATCTGCGATACCCAGGCCGAGCGAGGCCGCATGGCGGCGCCGCGCCTTGGATTCGATATGCAGGCCGGCAGTGCCGACCAGCACACCGTCATACACCGCGACCAGCAAGGTGTCGTCAGGATTGACTTGCTTCAGTCTTTCCTGCCACATCTCCACTGAAGGATGCGGCAATTGCAGGGTTCCAGCATAAGTGTTGGTACTTGCATACACCCGTTGAATCTGGGCGGCATCATTCAGTTCGGCGCGGCGGATAAAGATCATAAGCGTCCACTAATCCAGGTTGCGACTTCAGACAGCGCCTTAGGTAAACCGGAGGGATCGGTACCACCCGCCTGAGCCATGTCAGGACGGCCACCACCCTTGCCGCCTACCTGTTGCGCCACGAAATTAACCAGCTCGCCAGCCTTGACTTTGGACGTAGCATCCGCAGTCACGCCCGCGATCAGGCTGACCTTGCCGTCGTTCACAGCCGCCAGAACGATCGCCGCAGTCTTCAGTTTATCTTTCAGCTTATCCATGGTTTCACGCAGGGCTGTGACGTCGGCGCCTTCCAGCGTTGCCGCCAGAACTTTGATGCCTTTAATGTCCACTGCCTGGGCAACCAGCTCATCCCCCTGGTTTGCGGCCAGTTTTGATTTTAATGCAGCCAGTTCTTTTTCCAGGGATTTAACATGATCCTGAACCTGTACTATGCGTTGTGTCAACTCTTCCGGCTGAGATTTCAATGCTGCTGCGGCTTCATTGACACGGTTGCTCAGGTTTTGCACCAGCGCCAGCGCAACCTGGCCGGTTACCGCCTCCACCCTGCGAATTCCTGCAGCTACGCCGCCTTCGGCAACAATCTTGAACAGGCCGATGTCGCCGGTACGCGATACGTGGGTACCGCCGCACAGTTCGCGCGAGAAGCCGATATCCAGCACGCGCACTTCATCGCCGTATTTTTCGCCGAACAGCGCCATTGCCCCGCCCTTGACCGCGTCGTCAAACGACATGACCTGTGCCTGCGCTGCGTTATTTGCGAGGATTTCACGGTTGACGATCGCCTCTACCTGGCGGATTTCGTCGGCAGTCATCGGTGCATTGTGGCTGAAGTCGAAACGGGTTTTTTCCGGATCAACCAGCGAACCTTTTTGCGCCACGTGTGAACCCAGCACTTCGCGCAAGGCCTTGTGCATCAAATGCGTGGCCGAGTGATTGCGCACGGTTTGCGCGCGCACTTCCGTTGCCACCTGCGCCTTGACGCTCTGGCCTACGCTCAGCGAGCCGGTTTGCAGCACGCCGTGATGGCCAAATACATCCGCCTGGATTTTTTGCGTGTCGGTCACTTCAAATACTGCGCCGGACTCTACTGCCAGCACGCCGGAATCGCCGCACTGGCCGCCGGACTCTGCGTAGAAAGGCGTCGTATCCAGCACCACGATAGCTTGCTGGCCGGCCTTGACTTCGTTAACCGCAACGCCATCCACATACAGCGCCGTTACCTTGCTCTGATGGCTCAGGCTATCGTAGCCGACAAACTTGGTCTTGTCGCCGCTGTACTCGACACCGGCAGCCATCTTGAACTTGCCTGCAGCACGGGCGGTCTGCTTCTGGCGCGTCATTGCCGCGTCAAAACCAGCCTCGTCCAGCACGATATTGCGTTCGCGGCAGATGTCGGCAGTCAGATCCAGCGGGAAGCCATAGGTGTCGTAC
Organism: Parundibacterium terreum; assembly: GCF_014636315.1. GTDB lineage: Bacteria > Pseudomonadota > Gammaproteobacteria > Burkholderiales > Burkholderiaceae_D > Undibacterium > Undibacterium terreum. Next base: position 366,692 of record NZ_BMED01000002.1, read on the forward strand.
AGCGTGAAAGCCGTATCGCCATCCAGTTGCTTGCTGTCCTTGGCCAAGGCTGCTTCCAGGATTTTCATGCCGTGTTCCAGCGTCTCGCCGAAACGTTCTTCTTCCTGCTTCAGCACCTGCGCCACACGTTCACCGGCCTCTGCCAGTTCAGGATAGGCAACGCCCATTTCCTTGACCAGGTCAGCCACCAGCTTGTAGAAGAAAGGCTGGGTCTGGCCCAGCTTGTGGCCGTGGCGCAGAGCGCGGCGGGTAATACGGCGCAGCACATAGCCGCGGCCTTCATTACCCGGAATGATGCCGTCAACGATGAGGAAGCCCGCGCAACGGATGTGGTCGGCGATCACTTTCAGAGAATTGTTTTCCAGATCGGTGCAGCCGGTTTCGCGTGCCGCAGCCTTGATCAGGTTTTGGAAGGTATCGATTTCATAGTTGGAATGCACATGCTGCAAGACTGCGGCAATACGTTCCAGGCCCATGCCGGTATCCACGCATGGCTTGGGCAAAGGATGCAGTACGCCTTGCTCATCCTTGTTGAACTGCATGAACACCAGGTTCCAGATTTCGATGAAACGGTCGCCGTTTTCATCCGGCGATCCTGGAGGGCCGCCCCAGATTTCCGGGCCGTGGTCATAAAAAATTTCGCTGCAAGGGCCGCAAGGACCGGTATCGGCCATTTGCCAGAAGTTATCTGAAGCATAACGCGCGCCCTTGTTGTCGCCGATGCGGATGATGCGCTCGGCAGGAACGCCGATCTCATTGAGCCAGATGCCGTAAGCCTCGTCGTCTTCCTGGTAAACGGTGACAGTCAGTTTATCTTTTGGCAAGCCATAGACTACGGTCAGCAGTTCCCAGGCGTAATTGATCGCATCGCGCTTGAAATAGTCGCCAAACGAGAAATTGCCCAGCATTTCGAAGAAAGTATGATGACGCGCCGTGTAGCCGACGTTTTCCAGGTCATTGTGCTTGCCGCCGGCGCGCACGCTGCGCTGCGCAGTGGTCGCGCGCGTATAGCTGCGCTTGTCCTGGCCCAGGAATACGTCCTTGAACTGCACCATGCCGGAGTTGGTGAACAACAGCGTCGGATCATTGCCCGGTATCAGGCTGGAAGAGCGCACCCTGGTATGGCCTTTGGATTCGAAAAAGCTAAGGAATTTATCGCGAATTTCTGACGAGTTCATATGGTTTGTTAGGGTGATGTCTAATTGGAAATAAGAAGTTAGCCTTTGATTATACGTGATAACTTCCTGTAATTTACCCCATAAAGCACAAAACCCGCCCTGTCAGCGCGACAGGGCGGGTTTCCGAAGTTAAGTCCGAAGTGCTCTGGGGTCTTAGCTGGCGGCTGGCGCCACCTTTGCATTATGCTTCTTGGCAAATATCTTGCGGCTGGTCTTGTTTTCTTCGTGTTGCAGCTTGGCGCGCTCTGCCTTGGTCACGGTACCGTCCGCCTTGGCTGCCTGCTTGTCGTTTTCTATCTTGGTTTCGCGTTTTTCCAGATTAGTCGCTTCCTTGGAAGTCAATGCACCGGAATTAATGCCCTGGGCGATACGGCCTTGCTGTGCCTCCTGGCGCTTGTCGACGTTTGGCGTATTGGTGTTTTGAGCAAACACTGGAGCAGCGAACAGAGTGGCAACAAGGATGGAAACTAAGTGAGCGGATTTCATATTGGCTGACCTTTCAAAGGGAGATTATTCTTCGTTTTCGAATGAGCTGCGTGCCCATGAGCCAATAACGGGGAATACCCGCAACCGGATTACCTGCAAACTGTAAGCCGTGTAAGCATTCGTAACCCTACTGCTATAGCCCCTAAATGAAGTTTGCGCCGATCAAATCTATCCTGTCAGTGCAAAACGCATCCACGCCCCAACCCAGGATCTCAGTTGCCCTTTCCGGCAGGTTGACGGTATAGCAGAACAAACCGTAGCCAGCCTGCTTTACGGCAGCAGCCAGTTCCGGCGTCAGGTTTTTATGGCTGGTATGCAGCGCGACAGCTTCCAGCTCTTGCAGTTGCTGCAGCCAATCCGGAGTAATCTTATCCATCAGAAAGCCGCGCGGGATATCCGGCGCCGCCAGCTTCGCACTCATCAACGCGTCAAACGAAAAGGATGAAAACAGCGGCAGGGCCTGCATCAGCATGGGATTGGGCGGCAATGCAGCGCTAAAGAGTTGCCGCGTCAGCTTGGCCACTACGTTGCCGGTTTCCTTTTCATAGCCGGGAGCCGGCTTGATCTCTACATTCATCCATATGCCGTGCTGCTGGCAAAACAGCGCCACCATTTCATAGGTGGGCACGGACTCTCCGGCAAAGGCTTCACCGAACCATTTTCCCGCGTCCATCTTCAGCAAATCGGCGGCCAGTGTCTGCGGCACGCTGCCCTGTCCCGCCACTGTGCGACCGAATTCCGGATCGTGCATCAGCACAGGTATGCCATCCTTTGATAACATGACATCAAATTCCACCGCGTGAAAACCGCGGTCCAGGCCGCATTGCATCGCTGCCAGCGTGTTTTCAGGAGCAAGAGTGCCGCCGCCTCTGTGGGCGATCACTTTTGGGTAAGGCCACATATTCCACCTTCTTGTCGGTATTGTTGGTATTTGCCAGTACTGAATGATACTCAGAAAAGATTCACAGATAGGATAATCCAAGATGCAAAACAAAACAGCATTGGGCCACATCCGGGTCCTTGATTTAACGCGGGTCCTGGCCGGGCCATGGTGTGCGCAAAACCTGGCTGATCTGGGTGCAGAAGTCATCAAGGTCGAGCGCCCGCTGGTCGGCGACGATACCCGTAGCTGGGGGCCGCCTTACCTGCGCGACGAGACGGGAGAAAATACCAGCGAAGCGGCCTACTACCTGGCCGCCAACCGCGGCAAGCAGGCAATTACCGTCGACATCTCCAGCGACGAAGGCCAGCAAATCATCCGCGAACTGGCGCTGCAATCGGACATCGTGCTGGAAAATTACAAGGTAGGCCAGTTGAAAAAATACGGGCTGGACTACGACACACTGAAGGAATTGAAGCCTGACCTGATCTATTGCTCCATCACCGGTTTTGGCCAGACCGGCCCTTATGCGCACCGCGCGGGCTACGATTTCATCGTACAGGGCATGGGCGGCTTCATGTCGCTGACCGGGGAGCGCGACGACCTGCCCGGTGGCGGCCCGCAAAAAGCAGGGGTGGCGATCGCCGACCTGATGACCGGCATGTACGCCACAATCGCGGTGATGGCGGCCCTGAGCCACAGGGATAGGACAGGCGAAGGCCAGTACATCGACATGGCGTTGCTGGATGTGCAGGTGGCGATGCTGGCCAATATGAACACCAATTACCTGGCCAGCGGAGTCGCGCCCAAGCGCTGGGGCAATGCGCACCCGAATATCGTGCCTTACCAGACCTTCGCCACCTCGGATGGGCACATCATCGTCGCCGCAGGCAACGATAGCCAATACACCAAATTTGTGCAGGCTGGCGGCAGGCCGGAACTGGCGGACGATCCCTTGTATCTGACCAATCCGCGCAGGGTGGCGCATCGTGATCAGCTGGTGCCCTTACTGATGGAAATGGTCGCGCAAAAAACCAAGCAGGAATGGATAGATTTGCTGGAAGCGGCCGGTGTGCCTTGCGGCCCTATCAATAACCTGGATGAAGTGTTCGACAATCCGCAAGTCGTCGCGCGCGACATGCTGATGGAATTGCCGCACCCCAGTGCAGGTAAAGTCAGGCTGGTCGGCAGCCCGATGAAAATGTCGGTGACGCCGGCGCAGGCCTTGAGCGCGCCGCCCTTACTGGGCCAGCATACAAGCGAGGTATTGGGAAACTTGCTCGGCTACGATGAAGAAAAACTGGCCAACCTGAGGACCCGGAAGATCATCTAGGCAGCCTCTTCTCCCCCTATCACAGATCGACAAACAGGCGCTCCTGCAGGAAGGCGACAAAGGTCGCCGTCTTCAGCGCCAGCCAGTCGCGTGCAGGATAGACAGCATAGATAGGCGAGCCGTGCATCAACTGGTATTGCGGCAATATGATTTGCAATTCGCCGCTGGCAAAATGCGCCGCCACCAGTACACGGTCTATCAACAGCACGCCCGCACCTGAGCAGGCCGCGGCAATCAATGCCATGCCATTGTTCGCCTGCAGGCAACCTGCTACCTTGACTCTGTTGCTGATGCCGTCCTGCATGAAAGTCCACTCGTCAAATACCTTGCCGCCGGCAGCGTACACCAGGCAGGAATGCTGGCGCAGGTCGTCCGGCACTTGCGGCATGCCTGCCTTGGCCAGATACGAAGGAGCTGCGACCAGCACCCGCTGGCTGTCCGCCAGCTTGCGCGCAATCAGATTGGAATCTTCCAGATGCGCGACACGCACCGCAACATCGATCTGCTCTGCAATCAGGTCCACCAGCCTGTCCTCCACCAGCAAGGTAAATTCTATCTGCGGATGACGCTGGCAAAATTCGGTCAGCAACGGTACCAGATGCCCTATCGCCGGCATAGGGCAAGTCACGCGCAGGCGACCCTTGACCTCTTGCTGATGCTGCCCTGCCATTTGCTCGATATTGCTCAAGGCCTTGTCTATCTGCAAGGCCTCCTGCAAGACTTGCTCGCCTATCTGAGTCAGCGTCAATCTGCGCGTCGAACGCTGTATCAGCCGCGCTCCCAGGTCTTGCTCCAGTCTTGCCAACTGGCGCGACAGCACCGATTTACCGCAGCCCATCTGGATTGCGGCCTTGCTGATGCTGCCGGCCCGTACGATGCTGGCAAAAGCCGCCAAATGTTGTGGATTGAGCATGATATTTATTATTGTCCTGATTTAGTCAACAATATTATGCTTTATTGCCGACTAATCAAGCAACAATCTTGCGACTATACTGAATTCATCAGCAGGCTATTCAGGCTAAGCCGCGATATCTGATCAACGACAATTTCACACATGGAGAATTTTATGAGCACAGTCAATCACCAGTTCCGTCTCGCAGCCCGCCCAGTAGGCACCGTCAAAGCCAGTGACTGGAATTTCACGGAAGAAACACTACGTGACCCGGCCGAGGGTGAGGTGCTGATCAAGATATTGCAAATCTCGCTGGATCCCGCAATGCGCGGCTGGATGAATGAGAGCAAGGCTTCGTATATTCCACCGGTAGGCCTCGGTGACGTGATGCGCGCGCTGGCGGTAGGACGGGTGATCGCGTCCAACAACCCCAAGTTCGCGGTCGGTGACCATGTGAACGGCCTGCTGGGCGTGCAGGAGTATGCTTATTCCAACGGCCAGAGCCTGACCAAGATAGACCCTAAGCTGGCGCCGCTGTCGGTTTACCTGAGCAGCCTAGGCATGCCTGGCCTGACGGGCTATTTCGGCCTGCTGGAAGTCGGCCAGCCGCAAGCGGGCGATACGGTGGTGGTGTCCGGCGCAGCGGGCGCCGTCGGCACCGTCGTCGGGCAAATTGCAAAAATCAAGGGTGCACGCGTAGTCGGCATTGCCGGCGGCGCCGATAAATGCCGCTATCTGACGGAAGAGCTGGGATTTGACGCAGCGATCGACTACAAGAGCGATAACGTCAAGGCAGCATTGCTGCAGCACTGCCCTGACGGTATCAATGTGTATTTCGATAACGTAGGCGGCGACATCCTGGACGCAGCGCTGGCACAATTGGCGCATGGCGCACGCGTGGTGATTTGCGGTGCGATCTCGCAATACAATAATACGACGCCGATCAAGGGTCCAGCCAACTACCTGAACCTGATGGTCAAGCGGGCGACGATGAAGGGTGTGATGGTTTCTGACTTTTATCCACGCGCCGCCGAGGCTGGCATGGTGATGGCAGGCTGGATCGCATCCGGCAAGCTGAAAACACGGGAAGACATTGTTGAAGGCTTCAATAAATTTCCAGAGACTTTCCAGATGCTGTTTACAGGCGAAAACAACGGCAAGCTGATACTGAAAATCGCTGAAGCGTAAAACGACATCATTGAATAAAAAACGGCGGACCAAGGTCCGCCGTTTTTTTTGAGTGCAGTATTTACTGCCTGGACAATTCCTTGTTCTGCGCGTCCAGCCATACCTTCAGCGGTGCGAAATAATCCAGGATCGCGGAAGCATCCATCTTTTCTTCGCCGGCCACTTTTTTCAGCGCCTCAGGCCATGGACGGCTTTGGCCCATGGACAACATGGCCTGGTACTTGGCGCCGGCCTGTTTGTTTTCAAAGATGGAACAGCGATTCAACGGCCCTGTATAACCGGCTTCTCTACACAGCGCGCGATGGAACTGGAACTGCAGGATGTCTGCCACAAAGTAGCGGGCATAGGGCGTATCTGCAGGAACATGGTATTTGGCACCGGCATCGAAACCGCCCTCTTCCATAGGCGCCGGACGCTTGATGCCCTGGTATTTCTCGCGCAGTTCCCACCATACTTTATCGTAGTCCTTAGGTGCGACCTTGCCGGAATATACCTGCCAGCGCCATTGGTCCACCAGATAACCGAAAGGCAGGAAGGCTACCTTTTCCAGCGCCTTGTGCAGCAGGACGCCGATGTCCTGAGAAGCATCAGGCACTTCATTGAGCAGTCCTATCTTCTTCAGGTATTCCGGCGTCATCGACAAGGCTATCGTATCGCCTATCGCTTCATGGAAACCGTCATTGGCACCGTTTCTGAACAGGCTGGGCTGCTTGCGGTAGGCCAATCCATAGTAGATATGGCCCAGTTCATGGTGAATCGTCGTGAAATCTTCGGTGGTTTGGTTGATGCACATCTTGATGCGCACATCGGTCAGGCTATCGATATCCCAGGCAGAAGCGTGGCATACCACTTCCCGGTCGCGAGGCTTCACCAGCATGGAATTGGCATAAAAAGATTCCGGCAATTTCTCCATGCCCAATGACGTATAGAAACCCTCGGCAAAGCGTGTCATCTGCACTGCATCTATCTTGCGTTCTTTCAATACCTCGCCCACATCCAGCGAGGTATTCTGGCCTTGCGGCTTCAGGATAGGGTACAGGTTGTCCCAGGTCTGGCTCCACATATTGCCGAACAGGTGGGCTGGAATCGGCCCGTCCTTAGGTACCACATCCGGACCATACGTCTGGCGCAGCTTCAGGCGCACATACAGGTGCAGGGAGTCGTACAAGGGTTTGACCTGCTGCCACAGGCGTTCCGTCTCTGCGGCAAATTCTTCAGACGGCATATCGTACTGGGAGCGCCACAAGGCGCCGGTATCCGCATAGCCCATCTCGCGCGCGCCCTTGTTGGACAAGGCCACATATTGCGCATAGCTATCCTTATAACTGATCGCCTGCTTGTGCCAGCCTATCCACGCATCTTTCAACTGTGCAGGATCGCGGCTGTTTGCCATCAGGTCCTCCAGTTGCCCAAGATCGCGGCAGGAAGACGCATCGCCAGGCTTGCTGCAATACTTGGCCTTGCCGTATTCGCCAGCCAGCTTGGTGGACAGGCGGGTATACGCCTCGCGGTCGGCAGGCTGCGACAAGACCAGGTTCAGTTGCAGCAGCTTGAGCTTGCGCGCACTGTCAGCCGGCAGCTTGAGCTTGTTATAGCGGCGCGCCTGCACGGCGATTTCACTGGCCGCTGTCAAGGTCTGCTCGGCAGCCTGGGCAGACATGGCCTCGGTATCGCCGGTGATATGGGTCTCATACACCCAGGCTGCGCGATTGGAATTGACGCCCAGCTTGTCCAGGCGCTGCTCTGCCTCATTGATGAATTTTTCCGCTTCAGCGACCGTGGGTGCGCTTTGCTTGTTTGTCGCCATCGCCGGGACAGCAAATAAGGGTAGTGCGGCGGCGATAGCGGCGGCCAGAGGCAAAGCAAAGCGGCGGCTGGTGAACTGGTCGGGCATTCTTATCTTCTCCAAGATTTTGTCGGGCTTCAGGTAGCTGCGATGTACGCATTGACGCCGGGCTCATGCCCCGGCATCGTCAACCCTGTTGTAAAGCTGCCAAATATATCAGCAAACATTCTACGTCTGCGACCTCTTCGTGCAGCTAACTCCAAATTCCGTCGATTTCACGCCATAAATCCTCCGGCTCGTCGCTTTTCACTGTCGCCTGCCCTTAGCGGCATAGATAATTCAGTCATCAAACAACACATTCCCAAAGGAGAACACCATGCAAACCACCATCACTTATGACCAGGCTAAACGCCACGTGGAACGTAAAATCGGCTTTATGATCCATCTGACTGTTTTCCTGGCCGTCAATACCGGACTGATACTGCTGAACTTGCAACTGGGCCATGACAACTGGTCCGTCTGGCCGCTCTTCGGCTGGGGCATAGGCGTGTTTTTCCACGGACTGTCCGTGGTAACGCATGCTCCCGGAAATAGCTGGAAACAACGTATGATCCAGAATGAATTGAATAAATTTCAATAAGTCGCCAGAATCACCAAAACTCATTTCATAGCGAGACAAAACCCAAGCATGAACCCGGCAACAGAATCCAATTTATGGCGCTACATCCGCAGCAATGTATTCCTCAGCAGGCTGCGCGATGATTTCCTGACCGTAACCGCCATCAATATATTGTGCGGCACTGTACTCACCTATCTATTGCACAACGGCGGTGGTTTTGTTGAAAACATTGTCTTCTCCATGTGCATAGGCTATAGCGCTTTTTTGCTGATCGACTCGGCGGTTTACCTGATCTGGGGCACGCGCAAACCTTACCGGCCGATGTATTACCTGGTTTGCCTGCTCGCAGCACCGGTCGCCTATTTCGTAGGCTCTAACATGGGCTTGATGATTTACGGCTATCCGCTGAAGAGTTTCGCAAGCGCTCAAAGCCAGTTCGGCCTGGGCACGCTGATCTTTACCGTCGTGGTCTGCCTGGTGACAACCTGGTTCTTTTGGAACAAGGGAAGAATGGCAGAACTGACAGCCGCCGCAGAGACAGAAAAGGCCCGTACGGCTGCGATAGAGAAACAGGCGATGCAAGCGCAATTGCAACTGCTGCAGGCACAAATAGAGCCGCATATGCTGTTCAATACATTGGCCAACCTGCAAACCCTGATCAGCATGGATGCGGACAAGGCGCAGCATATGCTGGACCAGCTGATTCAATACCTGCGGGCAACGCTGAGCTCATCCCGCGCCGACCAGACCAGCCTGCAGCAAGAGTTCACGCTGATCAAGGCTTATCTGGAGCTGATGTCGATACGCATGGGAAAGCGGCTCAGCTATAGCCTTGATCTGCCTGCCGATTTACAGGCAAAAAAAATCCCTCCCATGCTGTTGCAACCCCTGGTGGAAAATGCAATCAAGCATGGTGTAGAGCCCAAGATGGAGGGAGGCAACATCCATGTGACGGCACGCGAAGAGAACGCAGTGCTGTATCTGGAAGTCAGCGACACCGGCCTTGGCCTGCCTTTCGATTATTCAGAGTCCGTCAAGGCAGAACCGTCACCGGATGGCAACCACATAGGCAATGCCAATGTCAGGGACAGGATCCTGGCAATATATGGGCCGAGCGCCTCCTTTACACTAAAAGCAAACCAGCCGGCCGGTGTTATCGCCTGTCTGCGCCTGCCCTCTATCATTTAAAATTTTTGGACAACCATGACCCTATTACGCGCCCTGGTGGCAGAAGACGAATCAATACTTTCCTACGCACTGCTGCAGGCACTTGGGCGTCTTTGGCCCGAACTGCAAATTTGCGCCGTGGTAGAAAATGGCGTTGCCGCGGTACAGGAAGCGCTGGCGCAATTGCCGGACGTACTGTTCCTGGATATCAAGATGCCGGGCAAGACCGGCTTGGAAGTCGCGCAGGAACTGGCTGAAGAATGGCCGGAGTCCTCCCCCTTCCCGCAGATTGTCTTTGTTACCGCCTATGATGAATACGCGATCCAGGCGTTTGAGCAATCTGCCGCAGACTATGTATTAAAACCCATCAGCGACGAGCGCCTCGGCAAAACCGTTGCCCGCCTGAAGGCGAAGCTGAATAATAACCAAGAGCGCTCCAGTGAGCTGGAGCGGGTGGTAGGCCAGCTGCGCCAGTTAATGCCGGGCATGGCAGCCGATGCGGAGCGCCTGGAAGTGATCCGCGCGGCAGTCGGCAACCAGATACGCATGATACCGGTCGCCGATGTACTGTATTTTGAAGCCACCGACAAATACATCAATGTGGTGACCGCGGAACACTCGTCGCTGATACGCACCAGCCTGAGAGACTTGCTACCGCAACTGGACAGCAAACTGTTCTGGCAAGTCCATCGCAGTACTGTCGTCAACACACGCCATGTACAGGTTGCCATCCGCGATGAAACCGGCAAGCTCACATTGAAGCTACGCGGCTCAAACGACGTTCTGCAAGTCAGCCGCATCTACTCGCATCTGTTCAAGCAGATGTAGAAGGACGGAAGCATACTGCCAGGTACTGTACCTCGATGGCCAAAGCCTTTATCATGGCTGATTAGCCGAGGAATTTGAATTCATGCAAAATAATCAAGCCGACATCAACTGGCAGTGCGCGCGACTGGATGAACTGTCTACCGCACAGCAATACGCAATATTTTCAACCCGCTCAGAAGTGTTTGTCGTGGAGCAGAATTGCGTCTTCCAGGAGATGGATGGCCTGGATCTCGATGCTGTTCACGTTATCGGCTGGGCCGGCGACAATGTCGTGGCAGCCTACCTGCGCATTGTTGCTCCGGGCATCAAGTTTGACGAGCCCTCACTGGGCCGCGTGATCACAAGCAAGAATTTTCGTGGCGGCGGCGCCGGAAAAACCCTGATCGCTGAAGGCATACGCCAACTGGAACGTATCTATCCAGGCCAGGCCATACGCATCGGTGCGCAAGCCTACCTGGAAAAATTCTATGGTTCATTTGGGTTCAAGACGGTGACCGACATCTATCTGGAAGATGACATTCCGCACATAGACATGGTGAGGCCGGCTGGAGGCGTTTAAGCCTCGGCGGCCTGGAAAACGCTACGAAAACTTGAGCCTTTAAGCGCCGAAATAGCCTATGCCCTTGGCCATCAGCGCGGCACTCAGTATCACCAGTACCAACAGCGTCAGTTCCAGGTGGATGATGCCTCGCAGTTTACGTTTTTGCGACAGGCTGAGTTCCGGCACGATGCCCTGCTTCAGCGACTTTCCCCATTTCAAAAACACCATCGTCGGATAGATGGAAATGAGTCCGATCAGAACAAACAAACCCATCTTCGCCATGAAAGGGCCACTGTGCGAATAGTAGGCCGGGCCTTTTTCAAAGTACATCACGCGTAAAAAACCGAGTACCAGAATAAGCCCGGCCGACATGCCGTACAAGGCATCAAAACGCTGTATCTTGCGGGCAGAAGCCAAGGTCAGCGGTTCCGCCAGCAATAGCATCTCTGCAAACAATGTCAGGGCAATAGTAAAGGCTGCCAGGTGGTGAAAGAAAGCCATCCATGCATTCATCGTAAAGTCTCCCTTGCTTGATGTTGTAGAGATTAATATTTCCGGGTTTAAGTGCCTAGCAACTTTATGCGGCCATTCTCACCGGGTTTGCTAGCGCATCAAAGACGGATGCGACGAGATGCACTCAACGGGCGGCGAGCATGACTCAAAGTGGCGCGAACTGCCCTTTCAATCCGCGCCAGCTCATCTTATTTTGCATAGACCTGTTTTCCGGCAACCCAGGTTTGCAGCACTTCCATCTTGTAGATATCCCTGGCGGGCATCTCAAACAGATCCTGGTCGGTAATGATGAAATCTGCCCATTTCCCCGGTTCCAGCGAACCCAATACGGTTTCCTGGTGAGCCGCATACGCGGCATCAATGGTGAAGCAGCGGAAAGCCTCCTTGACCGTCATCGCCTGATCCGCATACCAGCCCTCCACCGGCATATTATTCATATCTTGCCGGGTGACCGCCGCATGGATACCCCAGAACGGGTTTGGCGACTCTACCGGGAAATCCGAGCCGCAAGGAATGATGGAGCCCTGGTTTAAAAAGCTGCGCCACGCATACGCGCCCTTGATGCGCTCCCTGCCTACCCTGGCCTCAGCCATGTTCATATCCGAAGTGGCATGCGTAGGCTGCATGGACGGCAGTATGCCCAATTGCTTGAAGCGCGGGATGTCGCTGAGCGCGACGACCTGGGCATGCTCTATCCTGTGCCGCAAGTCGCCTGCCCCATAGAGCTGGTTCATTTTTTCATAGGCATTCAGTATCTGGCGATTACCTGCATCGCCTATCGCATGCACGTTGACCTGATAGCCTTTCTTGATGGCCTTTTCCATCATCGCGGCGATTTCAGCATCGGTCTTGAATAGCAAGCCATGAGAATCCGGCGCATCCTGGTACGGTTCTATCAGCGCTGCACCACGGCTTCCCAATGCGCCATCGGCAAATAGTTTGACGGCCCGCAAGGCATATTTGTCCTGCGCATACGAAGCCAACGGGCCATTAATTGAAACGCGGTCGAAGAATTGATCAACGCCGCTGATCATGCCGTATACGCGAGTGGTCAATTTGCCGTTGTCCGCATATTCCCGGAACAAGCTGTCGGCCTGCGCAGAAACGCCTGCATCGTGTACGCTGGTCAAGCCGACCTGGCGCAGATTGGCCAGTGCGGCATCCAGTGCTGCGCGATTCTCGGCATCGCTATACGCTGGCACTATCTTGTCGACCAATGCCATCGCCTTGTCCACCAGAACACCGCTGGGGTTGCCTTGCCCATCGCGCTCTATCTTGCCGCCAACCGGGTCCGGTGTGGCTTTGCTGATGCCGGCCAATTGCAATGCCCGGCGATTCGCCCAGCCTGCATGCCCATCCACGCGGCTGAGCCAGACCGGCCTGTCGGCGGCGACAGCATCAATTTCCTGCGCTGTGGGAAAGCGTCCCAGTTTCCATACCGCCTGGTTCCAGCCGCCTCCGCGTATCCACGGAAAATCGGTATGCGCCTTGGCATAGGCAGCCAGCAATTTCTGAGCTTCCGCCAGGCTCTGGCTGGGCCGCAGATCCAGCTCTATGGAACTGGTGCCTAAAGCGAAAATATGCCCGTGAGCGTCGGTCATGCCTGGCAATAAAGTCTTGCCTCCTGCATCCATATGCCGCGCACCCGGCACACGGGCGGCAAGCTCAGCAGAAGATCCGGTAGCAATGATCTTGCCGTCATCAGCGAAAGCAATAGCCTGAAACTGGAACAACTGCCGCTCACTGTTGAAACTGTAGCCGCGAACATTGTCCACTACCGTATCTGCATGGGAAAAACCTCCCAACGTGCAAAGAATCAAACCGGCACAAACTTGAGCGACTGGAGCAAAGCGCATAAGAACCTCAGGCGTTGAATAAGAAATAAGCGAAAAATAAGCAGAATTGTATTTCAAGCAAGGGAGCAGCGGAATAAAACATCGGCGCCGCAAATTGCGGTGGCACGCATTTCTCTATTATTCTATAATTTCAGTAATTACTGAAAATTCAATAGACAAGAGAAATGACTAATCCTCCACTTGTACCCCTAAGCCCGCTCAGCCAGCGTTTTATCCTGCATTTTGGGGAAATGGGTAGCCGCTGGGGTATCAACCGTACGGTAGGGCAAATCTATGCGCTGCTATATGTGCAAGCCAAGCCGCTGAATGCCGACGAGATTGCCGACTACTTGTCTTTTTCCCGCTCCAATGTCAGTATGGGATTAAAGGAATTGCAATCCTGGCGCCTGGTAAAACTGCTACACCAGCCCGGCGACCGGCGTGAATACTTTGAGCCGCCAAAGGATATCTGGGATATTTTCAAGGCCTTGCTGGAAGAGCGCCGGCGGCGGGAAGTGGAGCCTACCCTGTCCATGCTGCGTGATGCCTTGCTGGAAAATCCGGCTAGCGAAGCGGACCGCATCGCCCAGCAGCGCATGCGCGAGATGTATGATTTGATAGAGCTGTCCAGCTCATGGTTCGACGATGTGCAGCGCCTGTCGCCGGAGACCCTGAGCTCGCTGATGAAGATGGGCTCCAAGGTCAAAAAGCTGCTGGATGTACGCGACAAATTCCGCTTCTCCGGCAAGCAGGATGGCGATGAGCACGCCGATCATGATGGTGAAGAGTTCAAGTAAGGGAGCCAGCAGATGCCCGCGCCACCGAACAGACTATCCTCGCTCAACAGCAAGTGGCCGCTGCCCCGCCTCACCCGGCTGCCGCTGGCAGTTGAAATCACGCTGGCCCTGCTGATCAAAATCCTTATCCTGACACTGCTGTGGAAGTTTTTCTTTTCCCATCCGCAGGTAAAGAAAATGCGCATGCCGCTGCCACAGGTTGAACAGCACCTGCTGGCCGAAACCCCGGCAACAAAGCTTGCAACCGCTGCGCCTGCCGTGCCTGCAGCCCCTCCAATTTCAAATACAACCGACAAAGGCTCTCCATGACCTCGATAGATGAAGTCGTCGCGCTGTCGCGGCTGCAGTTTGCAGCCACTGCGATGTATCACTTTCTGTTTGTTCCATTAACGCTCGGCCTGTCCTGGGTCCTGGTCATCATGGAATCCGTGTATGTGATGACCGGCAAGGAAATCTATCGCGACATGACCAAGTTCTGGGGCAAGCTGTTCGGCATCAATTTTGCGATGGGCGTCACCACCGGCCTGACGCTGGAATTTCAGTTCGGCACTAACTGGGCCTACTACTCGCACTACGTCGGCGACATCTTCGGCGTGCCGCTGGCCATTGAGGGCATGATGGCCTTTTTTCTTGAATCAACCTTCGTCGGCCTGTTCTTCTTCGGCTGGGCCCGCCTGTCCAAGGTGCAGCATCTGGGCGTGACCTTTCTTGTCGCGCTGGGCTCCAACCTGTCGGCGCTATGGATATTGATCGCCAACGGCTGGATGAATAATCCTGTCGGCGCCGAGTTCAATTTTGAAACGATGCGCATGGAACTGGTGAACATGCAGGACGTGATTTTCAATCCGGTGGCGCAGGTCAAGTTTGTGCATACGGTGGCGGCCGGTTATGTGACCGCGTCCATGTTTGTGCTGGGTATTTCTGCCTTCTATCTGCTGAGGGCGCGCGACACCGCGTTTGCCTTGCGTTCGTTTGCAGTGGCCGCGGGCTTCGGCCTCGCCGCCACGCTGTCAGTGATCGTGCTCGGTGACGAATCGGGCTACACGGCGGGCGAAGTCAACAAGGTCAAGCTGGCCGCGATTGAAGCGGAATGGAATACCGAGCCGGCGCCGGCCGGCATCACGCTGTTCGGGCTGCCCAACGACAAGGAAGAGCGCACCGACTATGCGGTCAAAATACCGTATGTACTGGGCCTGATTGCAACCCGCTCCGTCGATACCGAGGTCAAAGGCATCAAGGATTTGAAGAAGGAGCACGAGCTCCGCATCCGTAACGGCATGCTGGCCTATGCGGCCCTGCTGAAGTTGAAAGCCGGCGATAAATCACCGGAAGCGCGCGCCGCATTTGACAAGCTGAAAGCCGACCTGGGCTTTGGCCTGCTGCTGAAAAAATATACGGACAAAGTAGTGGACGCAACGCCGGAGCAGATACGCCTGGCTGTGAATGACACGATTCCCAAGGTATGGCCGGTGTTCTGGTCGTTCCGCCTGATGGTGGGACTTGGAATACTATTCCTGGGTATCTTCTCAGCCTCCTTCTATTTCCTGATCCGCAAGCAACTGGCGCCGCAACGCTGGCTGCTGAAGCTGGCAATGTACAGCATTCCATTGCCGTGGATTGCCGCCGAGCTGGGCTGGTTCACTGCCGAATATGGACGCCAGCCGTGGACCATCTCCGGCATCTTACCGACCCATTTGTCGGCATCCAGCCTGCAGCCATCAAGCCTGTATTTCAGCCTGGCCGGTTTCATCGGTTTTTATACAGTACTGCTGGTGATAGAGATGATGCTGATGGTGAAGTATGTGAAACAAGGGCCTAGCAGCCTGCACACCGGCAAGTACCATTTTGAAAATGAAGCACATTCTTCTGCTGGCGCCACTGTAGGAGCGACATCATGATTTTCGACTATGAAACCCTGAAAATTATATGGTGGGGCTTCGTCGGCGTACTCATCATAGGATTTGCCGTCACGGATGGTTTTGACATGGGAGTGGGCATGCTGCTGCCCTTTGTCGGCAAGACCGATGCCGAGCGCCGCGTGCTGCTCAACTCTGTCGGCCCGACCTGGGAAGGTAACCAGACCTGGCTGGTCACTGCTGGAGCCGGCACCTTTGCCGCGTGGCCGCTGGTCTATGGCGCGGCATTCTCGGGCTTCTATGTCGCCATCCTGTTGCTGCTGTTTGCACTGTTCTTCCGGCCGGTGGGCTTTGACTACCGTAGCAAACTGCAGAATCCCACCTGGCGTAATGCCTGGGACTGGGGACTGTTCATCGGCGGTTTCGTGCCGCCACTGATCTTCGGCGTCGCTTTCGGCAATCTGCTGCTGGGAACGCCTTTCAACTATGACGATACGATGCGGGTTACCTATGCAGGCAACTTTTTCGGCTTGCTGAGCCCCTTTGGCCTGCTGTCCGGAATATTGAGCGTAGCCATGCTTGCGATGCACGGCGCCAGCTTCCTGCAGGTGAAAACCGAAGGCGACATTGCGGTACGCGCCCGCAAGGCTTCCGCTATTGCCGCTGCGCTGACCATCGTATGTTTTGTCGGCGCCGGCATATGGATTGCAACCGGAATACAGGGCTACCACATCACCAGCATGCCGCCTGCCGGTTCAGCCTTCATGCCTCTGGCAAAGACAGTGGAAAGGACGCTGGGCGGCTGGATGGGGAATTACACGCTGCAGCCGATGTTATGGCTAGTACCGGCATGCACGATACTCGCGGCACTGCTGTGCCTGCTGTTCAGCCGTGCACAAAAATCCATGGCTGCCTTCATTTCCAGCGGCATTGCGGTAGCGGGGATTATCCTGACCGCAGCCAGCGCGATGTTCCCCTTCATCATGCCCTCCTCACTGGCCCCGAACAGCAGCCTGACCGCGTGGGATGCCGTCTCCAGCCACCGCACTCTGGGCATCATGTTCTGGGTTGTAGTGATCATGATGCCTATTGTCGTGTTGTATACAAGCTGGGTATATCGCGTCATGCGCGGCAAGGTCACGCTGCAGCACATCAAGGAAAATGAGCATTCTGCTTACTAAGTAGCCTACTGATAACGGAAAGAGCGGAGGACAATATGTGGTATTTCACCTGGATACTGGGAGTGGGGCTGGCGCTGGCATTCGGCATCATCAATGTGATGTGGCTGGAGGCTAACTATGCATTTGGCCTGCGCGATGAAGATACAACCAAGGAGCGCTTTGAAGAGGCGATGCGCAAGAATATCAAGATATCGTCATAAATTGCCTTGAATCAGGAATGCGGCACACAGGCAAATGGCAGAAATACTTTTTTTGCTATTTGCCGTTTTTACATGGCCAGACAAAATTAACAGCAAGTTCACACCTATTCCGCGATTTCCCCGCGAATAAAGGCGCCCTGCTCCCGCAGCCTGCTATCCGCGCCAGATCCATCATCCGCAAGCCTGTAAAAACACGTAAGCCCTTATTTTAAAACACAATTTTCTTGTAACATAGCCGACATTTTCCTTGACGCGGCAATCCGCCCTTGCGTACACTCACACGATCCTATTAATCCATCGTCGACTTTGATCGATTAGACAAATTATCGCCTATGAAACAATTCCGACATCGACTATCCCTGGCATTGACATCTGCACTACTGGCATGGGCCGGCCCGCAGATCAGCTATGCAGGAGAAAACGACCTATACGCGCTGGAAACCCAAAATTCCACCAGCACTACCCCTCTCAAGACACCCCTGATTCCGATAGAAGCTTCACCGGAAAATCCCCCCCAAGAAGAAGTAGCGGCGCTGAACGCGATTGCGCCCGAAGTAGATCTGTGGGGCAGGATACGCAAGGGCTATGCAATCCCCGACATCGATAACCAGCTCGTCGCCAACCAGGTGAACTGGTATAGCTCGCGCGCCGACTACATACAGCGCACAGTGGAGCGCGGTTCGCGCTATCTGTTCCATGTGGTCGAGGAATTGGAAAAGCGCGGCATGCCGACTGAGCTCGCCTTGCTGCCCTTCATCGAGTCCGCATTCAATCCCCAGGCCTTGTCTACAGCCAAAGCCTCCGGCATGTGGCAGTTCATGGCGGCAACCGGGCGCGACTTCAACCTGAAACAGAATATGTTCAAGGACGACAGGCGCGGCGTCATCGATTCTACCGATGCGGCACTGACTTACCTGGAACGCCTGCATGGCATGTTCGGCGACTGGCAATTGGCGCTGGCCGCTTACAACTGGGGCGAAGGCTCGGTGCAACGTGCGATCAAGAAACAGCAGGCGCTTGGCCTGCCGACGGATTTTGAAAGCATGTCCTCGCTGATGCCGCTGGAGACCAGGAACTACCTGCCGAAGCTGCAGGCAGTCAAGAATATTATCGGCCACCCTGAGCAATACAGCATCAGCCTGCCCAAACTGGATAACCAGCCCTACTTCGTCACGATAGAAAAGACCCGCGACATCGATGTGCGCGTGGCTGCCAAGCTGGCGGAATTATCGGTGAGCGAATTCAATGCGCTGAATCCGCAGTTCAACCGCCCGGTGATTACCGGCGACAGCAACACCAAGATCCTGCTGCCGATGGAAAATGCCGCATTGTTCAAGGAAAACCTGAGCAAATGGCAAGGGCCTTTGTCCACCTGGTCCACGCATACGGTAGGAAAAACCGAGCGAGTGGAATCGCTGGCCACCAGGCTGGGACTGAAACCGGAAGTCCTGCGTGAAGTGAACCTGATCCCGGCAAAGATGCTGGTCAAGGCCGGTTCTACGCTGCTGATACCTAAATCGTCCAAGACGCCGGATCAGGATATTTCGATGGAAATTGCAGAGAAAGCGCAATTGATCATAGAAAAGAATCCACCTCCCGGCCGCCAGGTCAGTTTCAAGGTCGGCAAGCATGACAGCCTGAATTCAGTCGCCAAGCGCTACAAGGTGAGCGTTGCGCAATTGAAGGACTGGAATAATCTGAAGCGTGACAATATAGCCGCCGGCCAGACCCTGCAAATCCACCTGCCCTATGTTGCCGCCGCACGGGGCAAAGCACCAGTACGCTTAGCTGCCCACGGTTCAGCAGCAAAGCCGGCGCACGGTAATGCGGCACACAAGGCTGCACCGGCGAAGATCATGGTGGCTAGCGCCAAGCCTGTGAAGAGGCGGCACGGTTAATCATCTGCTGCCAGGCAAAAGCAGGCAGCAAGCAGGCATAAAAAAATGGCGCAGAATATTCTGCGCCATTTTTATTTTTGCTACCGTCAGCCCCTAGTGCAAGGAGCTAACGGCTGTTCTTGCTTCAGCCACTGCCTGAATTACTTGGCCTGATTGGCGTAGATGATCCAGTAACGGGCCAGATCAGCAGTACCGTCTTTGCCTTGCACGGTTTTCAGGACTTTGATCGCATTGGATTTCTTACCAGCTTGCAAATAGGCAATACCCAAATGCAGCTTGGCGTCGTCAGGATGTTTCAGGTTATCTTTAGCGATGCCTTTTTCCATCATGGCCAGACCTTTGTCAGCCTGTCCGTTGGTCACATACAGGTAACCCAGATTCACCAGACCGGTGCCGTCTTTGTTTTGCTCTGCTTCAGTTTCTGCAGCAGCCAGGCCTTTATTGCTTTCAGCCAGGTTCTTGTTGGCCAAGTCACGCAGGCGCTTGTGACGCTCTGCTTCTGCACCCGCACCCAGCGCGCCGGATTTATAGCCCTGGTCGATCAATTTGATTGCTTCAGCCGGATAACCCGCTTGCAAGGACAACTGCGACATTTCCATGAAATCGTTGGTCTTCGTCAGTTGGCCTACTGCCAGCTTCAGGCGATACAGATCCAGCGACATACGCTCGGAGAAGCCAGGCTTGCCGGGCAAACGGTTCAACATATCTGCCCACAGTTCTTTTTTCGGATAGTAGGTCAGCAACTTCTCCAGTGCACTGACATAACCAGCCTTGTCATTTTGCTTCAACGCTGCATTTGCATACAACTGCAGGCTGGTTTCGCTAGGCGTACGGCCTGCTTTTTCATCTGAAGCCAGGTCAGCCTGTACTTCTTTCAAAGTACGGCCATAGTCACCGCTCATATACAGGGACTGGATCAGGAAAGGACGCATTGCAGGATCGCTACCGCCATCGGCATTGAATTTACCGATGGTCTGGACTGTCTTCGCGTAGTTACCGGCCTTATAGTAGGCGCCAGCCAAAGCTTTCAGATAAGTCAGGTGGTCAGGCCCAGTCAGCTTGTTGGTAGCCAGCACAGCTTCATACGCGCGGATTGCGGTGTCGTTATCGCCTGCTGCATTTGCAACAGCAGCACGCATACGCTCAATCGTGAAGTTTTCGTTGGCATTCTTGCCGCTGATACTATCGGTCTCGCGCAGCTTGGCCAGCGCTTCCTTGTATTTTTTTGCCTTGAACATCTCGCCGGCAGCTTGTACGTGCTTGCCGATTTCAGGGCGCAGGGCTTCTTGTGCGTAGGCAGTATTGCCGACAAAGCCGGTCAATTCAGGGACGGAACTCAGGCCAATAACAGCGAGCAGCACAGCCAGACGTGACAGACGAAATTGCTTCATATTTTGATCTCTCAATCAACAAATTTAATGAATTGTGGATTCAGCACAGGTGATGCGGAGTGTATACCATGTTACGTACGGAGTTGATAAAAACTAGACGATAACATATTGCTCAAGCCATGCATCTGAACTGCGAATCCCGTGAATATGAAAAATGGCAGGGATAACCCTGCCATTCTTTTATCTTAAGCTAGATTTTAGCACTGACCAATCCAGGAGCAACGTGCAAAATTAACGAATTAATCGTTAATGAACTGCTCGTTACCGATCATGCCTATCTTGGTCACGCCCAGACGCTGTGCCGAGGCCATCACTGCTGCCACCGACTTGTATGCCACCAGCTTGTTGGGCTTCAAATGCACTTCCGGCTGATCCGGTTGCGCCGCTACTTCACGCAGCTTGGCTTCCAGTTCGCCGCGGCCGCCGCTCAGGGCAACGCCGTTCCACAGTACTGTTCCGTCAAAGTCCACGTCGATCGTGATCACCGTTGGCTCTGTCAGCGGTTTGGCTGGCGAGCTGGTCGGCATGTTCAGATTGACTGCGTGATTTTGAATCGGGATGGTAATGATCAGCATGATGATCAACACCAGCATAACGTCGATCAACGGCGTCATGTTCATCTCGATCATCGGTTCCGGGTCGGCGGAGCTGCCTCCGCCTGAGCCTATATTCATCCCCATGTGGGTTCCTTTCTTCCGTTAGTTGTAGCCATTTGCTAATCTGCCTGCGTCCTCTCCCCTTGCAGGGAGAGGTGCCTGGCTGATTAGCCTCCGCGTGGTGGCGGTTCGGTCACAAATCCGACCTTGGCTATTCCTGCGCGCTGTGCTGTCAGGATCACCTTGCCGACATACTTATACTGGGCGTTTTGGTCGCCGCGGATATGCAGTTCAGGCTGAGGTACCATCACAGCGACTTTCTTCAGCTTTTCAAACAACGCTGCCGTATCGGCTACTGGTGCTTCATTCCAGAACATCTGGCCTTCTTTATCGATGGCCAGATTGATGTTTTCTGGTTTGGTCTTGTACGGCTGATTTGTCTCAGACGGCAGTTTGACCGGTACGGTGTGCGTGACGACGGGAATGGTGATCAGGAAGATGATCAGCAGTACCAACATAACGTCGACTAGCGGCGTGGTGTTGATGGTACTGTTGACTTCGTCTTCGCCGTCTCCATCATTGCCTATTGCCATTGCCATGATTTAGCCTACTTTTTTGATGCTGGCTGCGCCAGAAGCTTTGGACATGGCACCGGACAATACGACGGAGTGCAGGTCGGCGCTGAACGCACGAACGTCTTCCATTGCTGTCTTGTTACGGCGTACCAGGAAGTTGTAACCCAATACCGCAGGAACCGCTACACCCAGACCGATCGCGGTCATGATCAGCGCTTCACCCACTGGACCTGCTACCTTGTCGATCGATGCCTGGCCTGCTACACCAATCGCTGTCAGCGCATTGTAAATACCCCAAACGGTACCGAACAGACCGACGAACGGTGCTGTGGAACCAACTGTTGCCAGGAAAGCCAGGCCATCTTGCAGACGGCTTTGTACTTTGTCTACTGCGCGCTGGATGGACATCGTTACCCAGGAGTTCAGGTCGATTTGTTCCAGCAGGGCGCCTTCGTGGTGGTCGGTCGCTTTGGTCGCTGTTTCGGCGATGAAGCGGAATGGGCTGCCTTCTTTCAGGCTGGTTACGCCAGCTTGTACGGAAGCGGCTTTCCAGAACTTGGTTTTAGCGTCTTTTGCCTGGCCGCTCATTTTGAGCTGGTCAACAAATTTGGTGATCAGGATGTACCAGCTGCCCATGGACATGATGGCCATGATGATCAGTGTGGAGCGTGCTACGAAGTCGCCGCCTTTCCACAGGGCGTCCAGGCCGTATGGATTGTCGACTGTTTCTTTCGCTACTGCTGGTGCTGCTACGTCAGTTGGCGCTGCTGCTGGAGCAGCTGCTTCTGCTGCTGGAGCAGCTGCTGGTGCGGATGCGGTGGCAGAGGCAGCGTCGGCAGCGGTCGCTTGTGGCGCAGCTACGAAGGCTGTTGCAGTTGTCAGGGAGAACAAGACTGCCGCAAATAATGAAGATAAACGGGTTTTCATGAACATACTTCCTTAAAATTTAAATTAATGCTTACGTTTGGTTTGTATAACTTGAGTAGCTTTTGGCTCCAGTCCTAGGTCAGGTCTTCAGCCGCTTGTCTTACTCAAGCTTCCATACGTAGTTCACCTTGGTCCAGAGCTGTTGCGGTTTGCCATCGACTGTGCCTGGTTTGTTTTTGCAGCTGCCCGACATCAGTTGGGATTTCACTGCATTGTCCAGATTTCTAAATCCACTGGATTTTTCAATCTTGACGTCTGATACGCTGCCGTCTGCTCCGATCAACACGGCCAGTCCTACTGTCCCTGTCTCTTCGTTACGCAATGACGCTCTTGGCCATTCCGGTTTGCAGCCTGCTGCGTTGAAATCGATCACGGCTGCTACCGATACCGGACCTGTCGTTGCTTTGACCGGCGCATCTACCGGCGCTGTAACAGTCTTAGGCAACTGGTCCGTCGTCGGCTTGACTTGTGTCGAGACGATCGTCGGTTGCTGTACCTGCGGCTGTACCTGCACTTCCGGCGGCGGAATGAACGGCGGCGGCGGTGCGGCCAGTTTTGGCGGCGGTGGCGGTGGCGTTTCTGGAGGTGGTGGCGGTGGCTTGACCTCCTCTACGATCTTGGTTTCCAACGGCTTTTGCACTACTTCTAATATCTTGTGCCCCAAACCATTGAGCAGCGCATACACCAGCGCCAAGTGAAATACGACTACCAGCGCCAAGCCCGTAAACTTCTTACCGGGCTCCTGCTGTCGTTCCGAAAAATCCATACCTACTTCCTCCAATACCACTGCATTTTACTACCGGGCTTAAACAAGACACGCATTATAAATGCATTTAGCCAATAAAAAGGTATATGAAATTAAATCCGCCCGCAAAAAAAACAGGCGAAAGATCAACATTCAGGCACCAACAATTCAATCAATGCAATATAACATGCTTGAATTGCCATACCCTCCCAAAACGCACTTCAAAAAAGCAAAAAATCACCTCATTTGTCTCTCGCCATTTTTTTGTAAATTAATTGCCACTGAACAAGAAATTACGTCTGTTTATGAAAATTAAAATAGCAAAAAAATTTTGGATTGCGCATGGAACCACTAGTAGGCCATGCCTGTCAATACCGTAACTTAGAGGTCCAAGCCAAAAAACAACAAGGAATTTTCCCTAGGAGAATCCCAATTTTGAGGCATTCTTTTTTTGTGCTCTGCAATATAAAATTGCCTGCTTCTCGCTTTTCTCGTCTTCAAATTCTTAAAATTTGTCGCTTGGCTATCGGGTCAGAATAAAATTTCCTCCCACTGCCAATATCCGAAGAAAAAAACTGCATCAGTTTGGTGCAAAGCAATATGTTTTATCAAAAAAAATGGCACCAAAGAATATTAAAAAGACCATTTTTCACAACCAAACCATGCGTAATTTGCATGCAATAAAAAGATTTATTTTTTAGATTTTTTCAACATAAGCTAACTTTTAGCAAAGTAAAAGCTAATGCAAAAATCGAGCAAGCCTATCCCAATCGCGGTGCACTACAAAAGCACAATTCAGTAAATTAGCAAATTCCATGCCGGATACTAAGGTATGGCTTGCCATCTGCGCTCGCACCCTCTTTCAATCTGCCGAAAACCGGGCTAATGCGCCGCTATCCGCTGTCTGACGCAGCAACGAACCAACGCCCCGTATAAAGCGGGCGGTGAGCGAGCAAGCTCTCCCCGCAGACGCATCATGCCGACAGAGGCTCTTCAGGACAGGCACAAGGTCCGTCCAGTGCTTTGCGCGCAAGAAACGGCAAAGAGAGGCATTAACGCGTCGGGGACGCCCTATCCTAGCATTGCAAGCCCCGGCAAGACTTGAATAAGGCATCTAATTAATAGTGTAGTCCAAATAAAAAAACGCCTGGAATCGCTTCCAGGCGTTTTATATTCAAGACGGATGATTTAAACCAGGTTTAAATCATTTACGTACTTAGAATGTGTAACGAGCACCCACTGTGAAGTAACGGCCAACCGCGCCCGATTGATGCAGGGATGGGTTGTAGTTGATTTGGCCGTATGTTTGTACGTCCAAAGGAGCCATTCTGTCGAACAAGTTGTTGATCGAACCAGTAACTTCCCAGTTTTTGGATACTTTCCACTTGCCGTACAGATCCAGCGTAGTGAAGGAAGCGATACGGCAACCGAGGTAGCCATTACCGTTTTCATCTGTATCCAGGCAATCACCGCCCAGTTGGTTGGTGTCGCTAATGCTGCTGACATAGTTCACTGTACCTGTCAGAGAGTAAGCACCACGTTCCCAGCCCAGTGTGAACGAAGCACGGGTACGTGGAGTACCGCCGTCACCGGACAAGTTTGTATCACCGTGAGTACCGGCGAATTCTTGTACGGAGCCGTCTGCGTTAGTACGCTGGAACTTGGACATGTAGCTGACAGTCAGACCTGCATTCAACTTGCCATATGCTTCCAGGTCATACTTTGCGCGCAGATCAACGTCGATACCGCGAACTTCTGTTTGGCTGGCATTAACATACGGTGCCTTAACCAACAGGATAGGACCAACCAGGCCTGGGAAGTCAGATGTTGGCTCGCCGCGTACGATCACAGCGTTAGGATTGCCGGCTGGGTTAGCGATTGCGCTAGCTGGGTCGGAACCTGTGATTTCGTTCTTGCGAACGATACGCCATGCGTCCACTGCAACGCTGAAGTTCTTGATAGGCTCAACCACGAAACCGAGGCTGTAGCTCTTAGATTCTTCAGGCTTCACAGAAGAGTTACCTACTGTAATCGCACCGATGGATTTGGTTGTGGAGCAATCCAATGCCAGGTGAGTCACAGGGCAGCGTACTGGATCGACGTTATATTGTGTAAACGCGGAAACTGCACTATTGCCGTTTTCAGATGCGCTAGGAGCACGGAAGCCTTCAGCATAAGTACCGCGGAAAGCGATAGCCGATGTTGGAGTGAACTTGAAGCCAATCTTCGGTGTTGTGGAATTGCCGTAGTCGGAATAATGATCCGTACGAGCCGCCAATTGGAATTCCAGGGATTTGATCACTGGCAGAGCCAACTCAGCGTACAGAGCGGATACATTACGTGTACCTTGAGCAGCAGCATAACCCAGGCCGGTGATATCGTTGATATCAGTGTATGGCGTGGCTTGGCTATCTACTTTTTCACGACGGTACTCAGCACCCACCGCGATACCGGCAGCGCCACCCGGCAAGTTGAACAATTCACGAGTCGCTTTGAAATCGATAGAGTTCAATTCGGTTGTCGCAGTATTGTTCAAAGTCGGGAATACGGCAGCCAGAACTGCTGGTGTATTCAGGTTGAAGTTTTGACCGATACGGTAAGTTCCGTTTGCCAGAGCAGCTTTCAGGGCGCTAGTACGGTAGTAACCGTTCTGTGTCCTGTCTGTTTTGCTCTTTGCGTACATCACGCCAGTATCGTAATCCCAGTCAGCGAATGTACCTTTGATACCGGCAACAACGCGAGTAACGGTTGTTTCCAGATCAGAAGTACGTGGCTCAGACGCAGCGACGAAACGTGGGCGTGCTGCATTGTTCGGGAATGGATTGTCTGGGTGGCCGATAGGCAACAATACTTGATCCGGACCGGATGCAGTATTGTTAACGCGTTGGTGCACCAAGTCAAAACCTGTGCCGCTCATGCCGGAAGGTGTTGTGGATGTCCATGCCTTGTTGTTGAATACGCCAACCTCAGCATACGCCTGAGTATCAGCATTCAGCTGGAATACGCCACGTGTAAACAGGTTGATGGATTGTGTTTCAGGCTGGATCTGCGCGAATTTCACTGGATCCCACAAGCAACCGCCGCCGGCGTTGTCGCCAGCTACGCCTGCGCCCGGATCAACTGGCTGGCCGTTACAGCCTGGAGCCAAGTTCTGGATATTGCCGGCTGGAGCACCGCTTGCATCCACTGGACGCACTGTACCAACCTGGCTGCTGCCGCCTGCATTACCTGCAGTGGTGTAGCCGCCGCGCTGGTCACGACCGCCCCAAGGACGCGCATCCGCTGTACCCAGGTAGTCGCTACGATTACGCTGCCAGATGACTTCCTGCTTCTTCGCATCGATGTTCACGAAGAAGTTGTATTTGTCGGATTGCAGGTTACCGAAACCGAAAGTGCCGGATGCGCTGGAAGTTGTACCGTCACCGTGGCCGGATGTACCAACCGAAGCGGAGATCGTTTTGCCTTCATAGCTTTGACGCAAGATGATGTTGATAACACCGGCAATCGCGTCGGAACCGTAAATCGCTGATGCGCCGTCTTTCAGCACTTCAATACGATCTACTGCTTCGAAAGGAATGGAGTTCAAGTCAACGAAGCTACGTTGGCCGTCATCACCGAAACCGTAGGACGCTGTACGGCGACCGTTGATCAGCACCAGAGTGGAATTAACTGTCAGGCCGCGCAGGGAAACACCGGAGGCGCTACCTGCAAAACCAGCGGAAAACGAGCTGCTGATACTACCGTTATTATCGGCGGACAGGCTACGAACCACGTCGGCGATAGAAGTCTTGCCAGATTGCTCAATATCCTTGCGAGTCAGGACTTGAGTATTTGCAATGCCTTCAGACTCGGTTCTCTTGATGTTGGAACCAGTAATCTCAACCCTTTGCACAGTTTCCTGCGCCAGCACAGGCTGCGCCAGGAAACCGATACTTACAGCGATACTGCCAGAAAATATGGCTCTCACTGATCGGGACAATATTCTTTCTTTTAACATTTTTTTTAAACTCCTAAGGAAAAGTTTAGAGAAGCTTCTCTAGACACTGAATATTTCTAGTGCACCCCGGTGTAAAAAAACCGGCGTTTTTTCCGCTTACACTTGTAAATGAACGTATCAAAAAATAATCTTGATGGCGCATGGAACCACTTCCGGCGTACCCCTGTCAACACTGGTAAATTGCAGTTTCCCCAAAAAACAACAGCCCATTTTTCATAGCTAAATCACGGTTTTTTCGCTGCATCATTTTTGTGCTGCGCAATACAAAAACCGCATGTGTTTATGTTCGTTACATTGGGTCCGACTTTTAGTTTGCATCATTCCGCCAATACCAAAATAAAGTGCCCGCCAAAAGCCGATATATCTACTGAATATCTGAATTTTGTGTCCTTTTGTTTCAGTCATGTATCGCTAGATTACAATTACCAAAAGACAATTTTTTGTAAAACCCCATTAATTTCTCCTATGGGAAGTCAAAAAACGCACAATTTCGGTGCAATATTTGACGGAAATTTTTTCTTAAAATATTCCGTCTTGCATTGACTTGCGTTATGGTTACGGCTTTTTTGGGTTCTTCGGCGTCCCAGAAAATGCTCATTTAAAAAAGTGTGAGGTGACGCAAGATGTTGGAACGACAATTACAACAATTCAAAACGCGGCTGGGCACGTATGCGCTGCTGTTGCTTGCCTGCACGAGCGCTCCCCACCTTGCCCAGGCGGCCAATCCAGCCGATCCCAATAAAGTCATCAGGCAAGCTTTTGAGGCAGCGGATGATGGTTTTGACATGGTAAAAACGCAAAACCATTACTCAGGCTGGGTCAGCGAGGCAATCTTTGAACCCTTGTTGTCGTATGACTATCTGGCCAGCCCGGCAAAACTGATTCCCAAAACCGCAGAAGCCATGCCCGAGGTCACTGAAAACGGCAGGGTATTCACCTTCAAGATCAAACCAGGCATCTACTTTGCCGCGGACGAGGCGTTCAAGGGCAAGAAACACGAGCTGACTGCGGAGGATTACATCTATACCTTCAAGCGGGTGATGGATCCTGTCAATCGCTCTCCGCATACCAGTTTCATTGACGGCAAGATACTCGGCATGGCCGATGCAATTGCAAAGGCAAAGAAAACCGGCAAGTTCGACTATGACGCCCCTATCCCTGGCCTGAGGGCTGTGGACCGCTACACGCTGCGCATAGAACTGAACGCAACTGACTACAACTTCCTTTATATCGTGGCCTATGGCGCATTCGGCGCCGTGTCGCGCGAGGTCATTGATGCGTACGGCCAGCAAACCGGCCTGCACCCGGTAGGCACCGGGCCTTACATGATAGAAAAGTACGTACCGCGCAGCAAAATCATCCTGGTGGCAAATCCGGAATACCGCGGCACCACCTGGGATTTCCAATCAACCGGCAGCGCCTGGGATGAGCAAATCGTCAAGGATATGAAGGGCAAGAAACTGCCACAGGTCGGCCGTGTAGAAATCAGCATCATAGAAGAAGAGCAATCCCGCTGGCTGGCCTTCCAGGATGGGCAGATCGACGTCGACAAGATGCCGCAAATCGCCGCTCCCACCGTGCTGGACGGCGACAAGCTGAAGCCGAGCTTTGTCAGCCAGAATATCCGCATGAACCGCGTGCCCGATGCTGGAACGACATTCACGGTTTTCAATATGCGCGACCCTGTAGTCGGCGGATATACGAACGACAAAATAGCCCTGCGCAGGGCGATTGCCATGTCTTACAGCCATGCTGATGAAATCACTCAGATGCGGCTGGGACAGGCCATCAAGGATGAAATGATGATTCCTGTCGGCGTGGTCGGCTATGACCCCAAATACCGTAGCAGCATTCCACACGATATCAATCTTGCCAATAAACTGCTGGACCACTTCGGCTACAAGCGTGGCGCCGATGGATATCGGACCATGCCGGACGGCAGTCCGCTCGTCATCAAGAAAACCACCGAGGCAAAAGCGGAATTCAAGGTGCAGTCGGAGATATGGAAAAAAGGGCTGGACCAACTGGGGATAAGAGTAGAGTTCGTCGTCGGCAATTTTGCCGACAACATGAAGGCGGCAACCCTGTGCAAGATAGGAATGTGGAACACAGCCTGGAACGCCGATTTTCCTGACGGCGAAAATTTCATGCAACTGCTGTATGGCCCCAAGGCAGAACAGGGCAATCTGGCCTGCTACCAGTCTGCCGCCTACGATGCATTGTACAAAAAAGCCGTTTCGCTGCCACTAGGCGAGGAACGCAATAAGCTCTATGCGCAAATGAACCGCCAGATGGAAGCCGACACGCCGTGGCTGATGAACTCTACCCGCATCCGCAGCTGGCTGGTGCGTCCTTGGGTGAAAGGCTTCAAAAAACACCCTATCCTGCATGCCGACTGGGAATACATAGACGTCGACAAGCATTAAATTGTCTTGCACCGGGAACTCGCCGCATCAAAACAATCAAATAGGGGCGCGTTCTTGGTGTAAATTTGCACACACGCAGCCAGCACCCACACCATCCTGCACAGAGGATCATTAATAATGAAGTCACGTCTTTTATCCATGCATTTTCCCCGCGCTACACGCTTTACGTGCCTTAAGCGCCTTGCCCGCTCGGCTTTTATCAGCGGCATGCTGGGCCTCGCTGCTTGCTCCGTCGCTGGAGCGACCTATGCCGCCCCAGCGGCGAATGGCGCCGATCCGGACAAAGTGCTGAAATGGGTATTCAATGTGGCAGAAACCGGCTTCGATCCCGCCGTCACACGCGACTTATATACAAACGGCATCAATTACAATGTCTTTGAAACCCTGTATTCCTACGATTACCTGGCTTCGCCGGTGAAACTGATACCGAGGACAGCAGATGCACTGCCTGAAATCTCCGCCGATGCGAAGACCTATACGATCAGGCTGAAAAAGGGTATCTACTTTACCGACGACCCTGTGTTTGGCGGTAAAAAGCGCGAGCTGACGATGGCAGACTATATGTACACCATCAAGCGCCTGTTCGATCCCAAGCTGGCCTCGCCGCACGCATGGCTGTTTGAGGGAAAGATCGTCGGCCTTGATGACCTGGCAAAAGAAGCCAAGAAAACAGGCAAGTTCGATTATGACGCCAAGGTCGCCGGCCTGGAGCTGGTGGACAAGTACACGCTGCGCCTGCATCTGACCCGGCCCGACTTCAACATGGGGCTGATCCTGGCACACAACCCGACCGGTGCGGTGGCACGGGAAGTCATAGAAAAATACAGGAACGTGCAAGGTGCTGTACTGGACCGCCCGGTAGGTACCGGCCCTTACATCGTCGCTCTGGACGAGTGGGTGCGTGGTGCAAAAATCGTCCTGCTCGCCAACCCGGGCTTCCGCGGCTATATATGGGATTTCCAGGGCGGATCCAACCCTGAGGACCAGAAGATCATGGCAGCGATGAAAGGCAAGCGCATGCCGCAGATCGGCCGTATTGAAATCAGCGTCATGCTGGAAGACCAGTCGCGCTGGCTGGCATTCCAGAATGACGAAGTAGACCTGTTTGAACTGGAAGGCCCTCTGGCACCGCAGGCGCTGGACGATGGCAAGCTCAAACCGGCGCTGGCAAAAAAAGGCATACAGTTGTCTCGCATCCCGGATCCGGAACTGACCTACTACTACTGGAATATGCAGGACCCCGTGCTCGGTGGTTTCAGCAAGGAAAAAATTGCGCTACGCCGTGCCTTTGCAATGTCGCACAACGTCGACGAAGAGATTCGGATCGTCTATAACGGCAATGCGGTGGCACTGAACTTCCCGGTTCCACCCGGCGTCATCGGCCATGACCCTAACTACAAGAGCAGCGTGCAATACAACCCGGCAGCAGCCAATGCGCTGCTGGACAAATTCGGCTACAAAAAAGGCCCGGACGGTTATCGCACCCTGCCAGACGGCAAGCCGCTGGAAATACGCTACAGCGCCCGTTCCGGCCCAGTAGGCAAGCTACAAACTGAAGTCTGGAAAAAATCCTACGACTCTATCGGCGTGCGAATGAAGGAAGACTTGCTGCAGTTCAGCGAATTGCTGAAGGCAGAGCAGAATTGCAAGCTGCAGACGCGCAATGCGCCATGGCTGGCAGACTATCCAGACGGCGACAACTTCATGCAATTGTTCTATGGTCCAAATACCGGCCAGAACAACAACGGCTGCGTGAAGATACCCGAATACGACAAGCTGTACGTGGAATCGCAAAAATTGCCGCCAGGCCCTGAGCGTGATCTGCTGTACCACAAGATGGCACGCGTCATGGAAGTCAACGCTGCGCAATTGATGGGCTTTGCCCGCTACCGCAGCATGCTGGCGCAACCCAGAGTCATAGGCTACAAAAAACACCCCATCATCTACGGTGAATGGATGTTCTTCGATATTGAAAAACATCAATGATACCGGCGCAAACAGAATTCCAGGCATCCGCAGAGATGCCCCTATCAAGTAACTATATAAGTATCTATAAAAACCACGAGAGTATCCAATGACAGCCTATATACTGCGCCGCATCTGGCAAATGGCTCCCACCATGCTCGGCGTCATCCTGCTGGTGTTTGTCCTGTTCAACTGGGTAGGTGGAGACCCCGCCTATATCCTGGCCGGCAAGATGTCGAATCCCGAAATGATTGCGAACATCCGCAAACAATTGGGCATAGACCAGCCCTACTACGTGCAGTTATGGATCTTTATCAAGCAGATCGTCACATTTGACTTTGGCGCGAGCTGGAGTACAGGCGAATCCGTATCGTCCATCCTTGCTACCCGCCTCGGACCATCGATGACGGTGCTGGTGCCGCTGACAATCATTGAGACCCTGGTAGCGATCCGCTTGGCGCTGGGTATCGCATTCAAGCGCGGCACCGTGACGGACCGTTCCGTCATGATTGCCTGCACCATCGGCATGTCGGTCAGTATCCTGGTGTACATCATTGTCGGCCAGTACGTATTCGCCTATAAATTCGGCTGGTTCCCGGTGCAAGGCTGGGGCGACAGCTTCTTTGAAAACCTGTTCAAGTACTCTGCCCTCCCCATCCTGATTGCACTGGCTGTCGGTGTCGCTCCCAGTCTGCGCCTGTTCCGCACCTTTGCGCTGGATGAGGTGAACCAGGACTATGTCAGGACCGCCCGCGCCAAAGGCGTGTCCGAGAGAAGGATCAAATGGGTACACGTACTGCGCAATGCATCCATCCCCATCATCACGCATGTGATGTCCAATTTGCCGGCACTGCTGATCGGTGCATTCCTGATTGAGCGCTTTTTCTCGATACCAGGCATAGGCCGTGAGGTGATACTCGCTGTGGAACGTAGTGACTTCCCTGTGATCAAGGCGATTACCGTCTATGTCGCGGCAGCCACCATGTTGTTTAATCTGTTGACCGATCTGTTGTACCAGGCGGTTGATCCACGCGTACAGTTGAAATAATAGGGATCACGCATGTCCACAACAATACAAACTCAAGTTTCCCCAGGACTCTGGGCATTGGCATGGCGCCGCCTGCGCGCCGACAAAGTAGCGATGACAGCGATGGGCATCGTTATCGCCTTCCTCATCATCTTGCTGCTGTCAGCCACCGGCGTCATCGCCAGCGACTGGGAACAGGAAGTCGCCGTCAGCTATGCGCCGCCGGGCTTCATCGGTGCAGATGCCGCTGCAACGGGCAAGGTGGCAGCGGAGGCGCCGCCGCCGGAAAATCCACTGGATCCGTTGAAAGACATTATCCGTGAGCTGCGCAAGGAGCCGAATCGCGTGCCTGACGTCATCGTCAACGATTACGGCATTCCAGACCCATTGGCAAAGGAGATGGCCGAGATTCGCCAGGAACTGGCCAAGGTCGGTAAAGCCACTGTGCTGGAAAAGCAGACTACCCTGACCTTCGGCGCAGACAAATGGGGCCATGACATCATCAAGAAAACCATCAAGGGTGCTGAAACTTCGATCGTGGTTGGCCTGGTCGCTGCTTTCCTGGCGACCCTGCTGGGCACCGTATTTGGCGCATCCGCCGGCTACTTCGGCGGCAAGGTCGATGATTTCTTCAACTGGTTCTATAGCATCTTCACATCCATTCCCTACCTGCTGCTGATCCTGGCAGTGGCGGCAGTCTTGCAGCAAAAAGGCATCACGACGATCATCCTGATCCTGGCCTTCACCGGCTGGACCGGCCCTTTCCGCCTGATACGCGCTGAATACATGAAACACAAGGCGCGCGAATACGTGTGGGCGGCAGATGCGATAGGCGCGTCCAACTGGCGCAAGATGTTTGTACATATTTTCCCGAATGTCAGCCACGTGGCGCTGGTGCAGGTATCGATACTGGTGGTCGGATTCATCAAGTCCGAGGTGATCCTGAGTTTCCTCGGCTTTGGCGTGCCGGTCGGTGTGGTGTCCTGGGGCAGTATGCTGAATGAGGCACAGAACGAATTGATATTGGGCAAATGGTGGCAATTGACTGCAGCGACGGCAGGCATGGCGGTGCTGGTAACGGCATTTTCCTTGTTCACGGATGCATTGCGTGACGCTCTCGACCCCAAGCTGAAATAAGGACCTGCCATGAGCCAAGATACATTATTAAAAGTAGAAAACCTGCGCGTCAGCTTCCGTGTCAACAAAAAAGAAAGCGTAGAGACCGTCAAGGGCATTTCCTTTGATATCCCGCGCGACTCCACGGTAGCGCTGGTCGGAGAATCCGGTAGCGGCAAGTCGGTCAGCTCGCTCGCCATCATGGGTTTGCTGCCGCCTGATACGTCCAGCATAGACCCGGCCAGCAAGATACTGTTTGAGGGCCGCAGCCTGCTGGAGCTGAGCATCGAGCAAAGGCGCGACCTGTGCGGCAAGGAAATCTCAATGATTTTCCAGGAACCGATGACCTCGCTGAATCCGGTATTTACCGTAGGCTTCCAGATCGGTGAAGTATTGCGCCTGCATATGGGCATGGACGCCAAACAGGCGCGCAAGCGTTCGATTGAGCTGCTGGGAGAAGTGGGCATCCCCGATCCGTCTACCAAGATCGATGCCTTCCCGAGCCAGATGTCAGGCGGCCAGCAGCAGCGTGTGATGATTGCAATGGCGATTGCCTGCGAACCCAAGCTGCTGATTGCCGATGAGCCGACTACCGCGCTAGACGTCACGATACAGAAACAGATCATCGACCTGATCGAAGCACTACGCAAGCGCCACAAGATGTCAGTGCTGTTCATCACGCATGACCTGGCACTGGTCGGTGAAATTGCCGACCACGTCATCGTGATGCGCAATGGCGAAGTGCGGGAAGCCGGCGACGTCAGGCAAATATTTGAGCAGCCGAAAGACACATATACCCAGGCCCTGCTGCATTGCCGCCCTTCGCTGGACTCCCGCCCATGGCGGCTGCCGGTGATCAGCGACTTCATGAATAACAACGGCGCGCTGCTTGAGCAAAAAGAAAGGCCGCGCGGCCTGACAGGCTCGGAAGACATCGTGCTGGAAGTACGCAATCTCGGCAAGAGCTTCTATAGCCGCGAAGGCTTCTTCGGCAAGAAG
Organism: Parundibacterium terreum; assembly: GCF_014636315.1. Classification (GTDB taxonomy): domain Bacteria; phylum Pseudomonadota; class Gammaproteobacteria; order Burkholderiales; family Burkholderiaceae_D; genus Undibacterium; species Undibacterium terreum. Next base: position 401,634 of record NZ_BMED01000002.1, read on the forward strand.
GAATTTCGCGCAGTGGAAGATGTGTCGTTCAAGCTGGCCCGCGGCAAGACGCTGGGTGTTGTAGGAGAATCCGGCTCGGGCAAGACCACCGTCGGCCTGACCTTGATGCGTCTGCATCAGGCGACGTCCGGCCAGGCTATCTTTGAAGGCAAGGACATCCTGTCCATGTCCAACAAGGAATTCCTGCAATACAAGCGCCGTATCCAGATCATTTTCCAGAATCCCTATGCATCGCTGAACCCGCGCTTTACCGTCGGCCAGATCCTGATGGAACCGATGCTGATACATGGCATAGGCGCCAATGACGGCGAGCGCTCGAAGATGGCCTATCAGCTATTGGAAAAAGTCGGCTTGCCCACCGCTGCCTTCCATCGCTATCCGCATGAATTTTCCGGCGGCCAGCGCCAGCGTATCGCCATTGCGCGCTGTCTGACGATGAAGCCGGAAGTGCTGGTTTGCGATGAATCGGTGTCGGCTCTGGATGTATCGGTGCAGGCGCAGGTGCTGAACCTGCTGCAGGATCTGCAGGAAGAATTTGGCTTGTCCTATATCTTCATCTCGCATGACCTGGCAGTCGTCAAATACATTGCCGACCAGGTGATGGTGATGAACAAAGGCAAGGTGGTGGAATTGGCCAATTCGGATGATCTGTATCACAATCCGACGCAGCCCTATACCAAAACCCTGCTGAATGCGATCCCCCGCGGTTTGCACAGCCACTAAAGAAAATAGCCGCAGCAAGGAAATCCTTCTGCGGTTTTTTTGTTTTCCGTATCTAGTTTCACATGCGCTGTGCCGGTTAGGCGCCAGAGAAACTGTTAAGCAACGCATAGAAACAGGCAGCCATGCCGCTACTTCAGAAAAGGTGCAGACCTTGGACAAAATAAGAGCTCTATTCAAACAACTGGCGCCAGCAGTGGATTTTTGTTCGCTGCGGGTAGTCGATGAAACCAGCGAACAACTGCGCGTGCGCCAGGACGTATTGCAACCGCTGTCCACCTCACGCAATCGCGGCGCAATGGTGACTGTGATCGACAACGGAGGATACGGCTATGCAGCAACCAGCGATCTCACGCTGGGCGGCTTGCAGGAAGCCATACGCCGCGCGCAGCATTGGGCACAGACAAGTGCGGGACGCTCCATAATCGACTACAGCAGCGTTCCACAAACAGATGCTAAAGGCAGCTACTCCGGCCCCGGCTTTGACGACTGGTCGCGCAAGGACCTGATTGCCCTGCTGATGCAGGAATCGCGCGACTGCAAGCTCGACGGGCGCATCGTGGACTGGTATGCGTCGATAGGCAAGACACACTCCGAACAACTCTACCTGAGCACCGCCGGTGCAGACATCCAGCAGGAGTTTCATTACATCATTCCCAATATGGCTGCAACAGCCAATCAGGGAGTTGATACGCAAACCCGCAGCCTGGGCGGCCAGTACAACGGTTTTTGCCGTCAGGGCGGCATGGAAGTGCTGCAACAAGCCGGCTTCCATGGCGCGGGGAAACGTATCGCGCACGAGGCGCTGGCACTGCTGGCGGCGCCGGATTGTCCTAACGGAAAAATGGATTTATTGCTGATGCCGGAACAGATGATGCTGCAGATCCACGAATCGATAGGACATCCTATCGAACTGGATCGCATACTCGGCGACGAGCGCAACTTTGCAGGCACCAGCTTTGTCACGCTGGATATGTTCGGCCATTTCAAATATGGCTCAGACTTGCTGAACGTCAGCTACGACCCCAGCCGCGCGGAACAATTTGCCAGCTACCAATGGGACGATGAAGGGCAAGCGGCAGCCAAGACCTATGTCATCCGTCATGGCGTGCTGGAGCGCCCTCTGGGCGGCCATGTTTCCCAGGCGCGGGCCGGGGTGGCAGGTGTTGCCAATTCCCGCGCCTGCGACTGGAATCGCCCTCCTATAGACCGCATGGCCAACCTGAACATAGAGCCGGGAGCGACATCGCTGGCAGACATGATAGCCTCGGTCGAATACGGAGTCTTGATGGACACCAATCTATCCTGGTCCATTGATGACTCGCGCAATAAATTCCAGTTCGGCTGTGAGTTCGGTCAACTGATCAAGGATGGCGAATTGCAAGGGCTGGTCAAAAACCCCAATTATCGCGGCATCTCGGAAAGTTTCTGGCGTTCATTGAAAGCGGTAGGCGACGAGGCCAGCTTTGCCGTAATGGGAACACCGTTTTGCGGCAAGGGCGAGCCGTCGCAAGTGATACGCGTGGGCCACGCGTCGCCTCCCTGCCTGTTCAATCAAGTTGAAGTATTCGGAGGCCAAGCCTAATGCAAGATTTTTTCCACAAGATTGCCGCCACCGTCGAATCACTGCTGCAGGCTGGCGAACAAAGCACTTGCTGGTTTTCTGCAGAGTCCACCGACTTTGTCAGATTTAACCGCAGCGCCATACGGCAGCCCGGCCACGTCATACAAAGGCTGCTGACTATCACGCTGATCCAGGGCGCCCGCCACGCAAATACCAGTCTTACCCTGTCCGGCCAATTGGACGAAGACCAGGCTATGCTGGCCGATGCAATTGCGCAATTGCGGCTGCAATTGCCGGATCTCCCGGAAGATCCGTATCTGCTGATTGCGACGGACGTACAAGACACGACGCAACTGCTGCCTTCGAATACGGTTTCAACCGACAGCATTGTGGACCAGATACTCGCCGCAGCACAGGGCTACGATATGGTCGGCATCCTGATATCGGGCTCGCTGTATCGCGGCTTTGCCAATTCCTTGGGGCAGCGCAACTGGTATGAAGTCGCCAATTTCAATTTTGACTGGAGCCTGTTCCATGCAGCAGACAAGGCGGTCAAATCCGGCTATGCGGGCTTTGAATGGGATGGCCGGGCTTTTTCAGGCAAGTTTGCCGACGCTGTTCAAAGATTGAGCTTGCTGGCGATCCCGCCTGTGACCATACCACCGGGAAATTACCGTGCCTACCTGGCACCGGCCGCGCTGAACGAATTGATAGGCATGCTGAACTGGGGCGGCGTAGCCGAGAAATCCTTGCGTACCCATCAAAGCCCTTTGCGGCGCATGCGTACTGGCGATGCGGTGCTGCATCCATCGATCAAACTGAGCGAGGACAGCCGTACGGGACTGGCGCCGGGTTTCCAGGCCAAAGGTTTTATCAAGCCCCCGATTGAGCCGCTGATACAGGATGGCAAGCTGGTCGGCAGCATGATCTCTCCGCGCACGGCGAAAGAATATGGACTCGTGAGCAACGGTGCCGACGACGATGAAACCGCCAACGCCATGGTAATGCAGCCTGGTTCGCTGTCCATGGACCAGGTGCTGGCTGAACTGGGTACCGGCATCTTCATCAGCAACCTGTGGTACCTGAATTTTTCTGACCGCGCCAATTGCCGCATCACCGGCATGACCCGCTTTGCGACGTTCTGGGTTGAGGATGGAAAAATCAAGGCACCGCTGAATGTGATGCGTTTTGACGATTCCTTGTTCCGCATACTCGGTGACAAGCTGCTGGCATTGACGCAAGAGACTGAAGTCATCATGGATGACCGCTCCTACGGAGAGCGGCATACCGGTGGCACCATCGTACCGGGAGCCTTGCTCGGCGAAATGAGTTTCGTGTTGTGAGAAAGGCTACAATATTGAAGCTTGTCGCAAGCACGCTTAGCAACTACAATTCCGACCTGTCGATTAGTCGAATAAAAGCTCTAGATATCTATCTACGGTTCGGCAACAACATATAAAAACCTTACCGCAGCCTGCTCCCGGGACTGCGGTAATACCAGGAGTTAACATGGCATTTCTGCAAGGCAAAAAAATTCTGATTACCGGTCTGCTGTCCAACCGCTCCATCGCTTATGGCATTGCCAAAGCCTGCCACCGTGAAGGTGCAGAGCTGGCCTTTACTTATCAGGGCGAACGCTTCAAGGACAGGATCACCGAATTTGCCAAGGAATTCGGCAGCGAGCTGGTATTTGATTGCGACGTCAGCAGCGACGAACAGATCAATGCCGTGTTCTCCGATCTGGCCAAATCCTGGGATGGACTGGATGGCCTGGTACATGCAATCGGTTTTGCACCGCGCGAAGCCATTGCAGGCGATTTCCTGGATGGTTTGTCACGCGAGTCCTTCCGCATTGCGCATGATATTTCTTCATACAGTTTCCCGGCTTTGGCCAAGGCAGCCTTGCCTATGCTGCGCCAGGATGCTGCCCTGCTGACCCTGAGCTACCTGGGTGCGCTGCGCGCCACGCCTAACTACAATACGATGGGCCTTGCCAAGGCTTCGCTGGAAGCCAGCGTGCGTTATCTGGCGGAATCGCTGGGCAAGCGCGGCATACGCGTCAATGGCATTTCTGCCGGCCCTATCAAGACTCTGGCAGCCAGCGGCATCAAGGACTTTGGCAAGATTCTGAGTGTGGTTGCAGCGACCGCGCCTCTGCGCCGCAATGTAACGATCGATGATGTAGGCAATGCGTCGGCGTTCCTGTTGTCGCCACTAGCTGGCGGCATCACCGGCGAAATCACTTACGTAGATGGCGGCTACTCGCACGCCATGGGCCTGACCGACGAATAAGCACGGCCAAGGCAAACTCCCCTCGCCCGTTCGCGGCGAGGGAACTCTTCCCCGCTCTTCCGATTTTTCTTGCTTGCGCGGCCAAAGCCGCTATCGCAAAGTCTTCTACAGCAATTATTTGGCAATCATGTTGAGCAGCGCATCCAGATCGCCCTGAGCAGTCTCCAGCGCTACTTTTTCTATTGCGCGGTAGCGGGTAATAATTTCCTGTGCCGTTGGCGTCAATGCTGCGCCGCCTCCCTTGCTGCCCCCGCTCTTGGCCTCGATTACCGGCAGTTTTAAACCGCGATTCATTTCATCGGTAAGCAGCCACGCGCGCCGGTAAGACATCTCCAGCGCGCGGGCAGCCGCAGAAATGGAACCGGTTGCGGCAATTGCTTCCAGCAAGGCAATTTTTCCTGGCCCTATGATAATCTCGTCGCCGCGGCGTATGCGTAAACGGAATTGGATTTCAGTTTTCAAATGAAGGATCGATCAGCTTGGTTTATTTTAAAGATGTCGGCACAGCATCATTGTATGCCAGCAGCAGGCAATTGCGCATGCGATGAAACTGCTCTACAAGAAAGAACCATTTAAAGCGTTCACCCCGACATTCGCCGCGCGAAGGATATGCGAAGCTTGATATATTGTAAGAGGCGTGCTTTTTCCCCAGAAATACTGTATCATTCTGTTTGTGCACTGCAATATTACTTATACAACATTGTATAAAGTACTATTTCTGGTGTTTTTGTAGCACCGCAAGCCTTATGCGCATCCAGTGAGTAGTATAGATGCAGCAATGTAAAAGCCCTCCCGCCTTGTATGTCTTGTTTCAATTCTAGACATCGTCCCGGCGCAAAGCTTTTGTGCCGAAATTTCATCGTATTCCGTTTGGTATTCTTTGAGTCATTTCGTTTGGTTGGCGTTGCTTTTTTGCGCGCTCATGCAATTGCATGACGTAATTTTAACGATAAAGTGATTCAGAATACCGGTTCAGCCATAGGCTGAGCCTGGATTTTTGCAGCCACTCAAGAAAGAAATAAATGACTTTTGAAGCATTAGGCCTACACACGTCCATCATCCGCGCATTGTCCGACGCAGGTTATACAAAACCTACCGGCGTGCAAGAGCAGGCTGTTCCAGCCGCTATCGGTGGTCGCGACCTATTGGTATCTTCGCAAACAGGCTCCGGCAAGACAGCCGCTTTCATGCTGCCTGCATTGCATAAATTTGCTACTGCTGCAGACGTGATGGATACATCCGCTGCCGGCAAAACACCTAATCAGGAACGCCAGGCTGCTCGTGCTCGCGGCGACCGTCCACGTTTCCAAGCTGCAAAACCAAAAATGCTGGTGTTGACCCCAACCCGCGAACTGGCCCTGCAGGTAACAACGGCTACTGACAAATACAGCGCTTACACTCGCCGTATCAAGGCTGTGTCCATCCTGGGTGGCATGCCTTATCCAAAACAGATGCAATTGCTGTCCCGCAATCCGGAAATCCTGGTAGCGACTCCAGGCCGTCTGATCGACCATATGGAATCCGGCAAGATCGATTTCTCCGAACTGGAAATCCTGGTACTGGACGAAGCCGACCGCATGCTGGACATGGGCTTTATCGACGACATCGAAAAGATTGTCGATGCAACCCCATCCACACGCCAGACCATGCTGTTCTCCGCAACACTGGACGGCGTAGTTGGCAACATGGCTCGCCGCATCACCAAAGATCCGATGATCATCCAGATCGCCGGTTCCGCCAGCAAGCACGAAAACATTACGCAAAAAGTCCACTTCGTGGATGACCTGTCCCACAAAAACCGTATGCTGGATCACCTGCTGCGCGACGTTTCTGTTGACCAGGCTGTAGTGTTCACTGCAACCAAACGTGATGCAGACACCATTGCAGACCGCCTGAACATCGCCGGCTTTGCTGCCGCCGCTCTGCATGGCGACATGCACCAGGGCGCGCGTAACCGTACTCTCGACGCACTGCGCCGCGGCCAGGTTCGCGTACTGGTAGCAACCGACGTTGCTGCCCGCGGTATCGACGTACCGGCGATCACGCACGTGTTCAACTACGATCTGCCTAAGTTCCCTGAAGATTACGTTCACCGTATCGGCCGTACCGGTCGTGCAGGCCGTAACGGCGTTGCGATCTCCCTGGTGAACCACGCTGAAGGCATCAACGTCAAACGTATCGAACGCTTCACCAAGCAATTGATCCCTGTCGATGTCATCGAAGGTTTTGAACCTAAGAAAAGCGCAGCAGCACCACGCAGCGCAGCACGCAAACCAGGCGGCTGGAAACCGGGTGACAAGCGCACCGGCCCATCCGGCGGCAACCGTGACCATAAACCAGGCCAGCGTACTTTCAGCAAGCCGGGTTCAGGCACTACAGGTACCAGCTCCGGTCCTCGTAAAGAAGGCAGCGGCGGCTACAAAGGCACACGCTCCGGCGAAACAGGCAGCGCACGCCGTTCTTTCGGCGATCGGTAATCTGCGATCCCGGGTTGATGCCGCTCTATGGCCGGCATTAAATCAATAGCAGATAGTAAAAAGCGGCCGTGAAAACGGCCGCTTTTTTTATTGGTCTGTGAATATGCCTGTCAAAGACGGCAGGTGCGAAAGCCCACAAAAATATCGAAAGCCTCAGGCAGCGCAAACTTTCTGTGCTTCAGCGAGCGCATGCGGGCCGGGGTGACGAACGATGCGCCACGTATGCTCTGATGCGTAGAAAAAGCAGGTTCGGAGTATTCGGTATACGCGTCGGCAGAAAAGCCCGGATAGGGTTCAAACGGCGTGCAAGTCCACTCCCACAGATCTCCCCAGCGAAATGCCGCATGCCCGGAGTTGGCGGCAAACTCCCATTCCGACTCGGTAGGCAGGCGACGGTCGGCCCATACGCAATAAGCCTGTGCCTCGTACAGGCTGACGTGCCTGACCGGTTCATTCGCGATCAGCGACAAATGGCGGCCGAAGCGCTCGCAGCGCCACCAATGACCATCGCGCGACCAGCCTTGCGGCGCGGAGCGCTCCTGCGCCATAAGCCACTGCCGGCCGGCATTGCTCCAGTATTGGGGCCGCTGATAACCGTTGTCGCTGATAAATTCCGCAAACAGCGCATTGCTGATCAAATTGGAATCCATCACAAAAGCGGGCACATATAAATCATGCTGCCATTTTTCATTATCAAAAACGAAGCCTTCATCCCTGGGACTGCCCATCTGCAGGGTACCGCCGGGGAAGCGTATCTCCCCTTGCGCCCAGGATGGGGTTGCATGGCGCTCCAGAGCAACCGGTGCGTGCAAACCCAGCGTCTGCAACATGCCTACCCAGGACTCGCCCTGCATATCCAGGCAGGCGAGCACCAGGCGATAAGGATACAGGTCAGCGTCCTCATTGGAGGCGCGGCCCAGCCTGTCCTGAACGCGGTCCATTACTTCATTAAAATAGGTTTTCAGTTGCCCCGGCTTGGGCAGACCCAGCGACCAGCGCGACAATTGCGGCACCGTCATGGGATCGAACCAGTCGTCGCCCTTGGTCAGGATGGAAGTACGCATCGCAGAGCCTGGATGGCTGCTCTGGGCTTCGCGCAGGATATACCATTCTGCAAACCAGGCGAGGTGCCCCAAAGTCCATAATGGGGGACTAAACAGCTCATTCTTTTCCAAATTGGCAACATCGTCCATTCCCGCGGCTGCAAAGCAGTCAAACAAGGTCAGCGTATAATCATGGGCATTGCGCAAGGTCAGTCCCAGCTCACGGGCGGGGGCATTTCTGAATGAAGGCTTGGTCAGTATCATTGAATGAATCAGGCTGAAAAAGGCTGGGCTGCAAAATCGCACAATAGCATGAAATCGCCGGCGTTTTAAGCGAAAGAAAACCCATCATTTTTGCTCCGGGCAGAACACAACAAATTATGAACACAAACAGTAATCCACCGATACGCCTCACCTCTTTCTCGCATGGAGGCGGCTGCGGCTGCAAGATCGCCCCCGGCGTGTTGTCGGAAATCCTGAAGAACTCGTCCGGCTTTCCGGTGCCCCCCGCATTGATGGTAGGTATAGAGACCGCCGACGATGCCGCGGTCTACAAATTGAACGATGAGCAGGCGCTGATCGCGACCACCGACTTCTTCATGCCCATCGTCGATGACCCTTACGACTTTGGCCGCATCGCAGCGACCAATGCGATCTCCGACGTATATGCGATGGGCGGCACGCCCATCATGGCGCTGGCCCTGGTCGGCATGCCGATCAACCAGCTGCCGGTGGAAGTGATCGGCAAGATCATTCAGGGCGGCGAATCCATCTGCGCCGAAGCCGGCATACCTATCGCCGGCGGCCACACGATAGATTCCGTGGAACCTATCTATGGCCTGGTAGTGCTGGGCCTGATCCACCCTTCCAAGGTAAAACGCAATGCGGATGCCAAGGCCGGCGACAAGCTGATCCTCGGCAAACCGCTAGGTGTGGGCGTACTGTCGGCAGCACTGAAAAAAGAAGCACTGGATGCAGCCGGCTACGCAACGATGATCGCCAACACCACCAAGCTGAACAAGCCGGGGCAAGCCTTGTCGGCAATGAGCGGCGTGCATGCATTAACCGACGTCACCGGTTTTGGCCTGCTGGGCCACTTGCTGGAGATCTGCCGTGGCGCCGGTGTAAAAGCACAATTGAAGATGTCAGACATCCCGCTGCTGCCCAACGTACTGCAACTGGTGGAAGACGGTTTTGTCACCGGCGCCTCCGCGCGCAACTGGGCAGCCTACGGCGACGAAGTCAGACTGGATGCTGCCATCAGCCCTGCCCAGCACAAGCTGCTGACTGACCCGCAAACCTCCGGCGGCCTGCTGGTATCCTGCGCTCCAGAAGACGTGCCCGCGGTGCTGGCGCTATTCAAGGAAGGGAAATTTTTTGATGCTGCGGTAATCGGTGATATTGTTGCGGGTGAGCCGATAGTTGAAGTAAAACCTTAAAGAGCTTAAAGCAAGAACTTCATTTTAGAAAACAGTGATCATGAACCAGCTTGAACAACTCAAAAAATATACTACCGTTGTTGCAGACACCGGCGATTTCCAGTCCATCAAGGCCTATGCGCCGCAAGACGCAACCACGAATCCTTCGCTGATACTCAAGGCTGTACAAAAGGCCGAGTATCGCCCGCTGCTGGAACAGGCCGTCAAGGAGCATGCCGGCAAGTCCATCGCCGAAATCATCGACCACCTGCTGATCGCCTTTGGCTTGCAGATCCTGAAAGAAATTCCCGGCCGCGTATCCACTGAAACCGATGCCCGCCTGTCTTTCGACACTGATGCCACTGTCGCCAAGGGCCGCCACCTGATCGCTCTGTACGAAGCCGCCGGCATTTCCCGCGAACGCGTACTGATCAAGATCGCCTCCACCTGGGAAGGCATACGCGCCGCAGAAATCCTGGAAAAAGAAGGCATACGCTGCAACATGACGCTGCTGTTCTGCCTGCCGCAAGCGGTAGCCTGTGCAGAAGCCGGCGCCCAGTTGATCTCGCCTTTCGTAGGCCGCATCTACGACTGGTTCAAGAAACAGACCGGCCAGGAAATCTACGGTGCAGACGACCCAGGCGTGCTGTCGGTCAAGCGCATCTATAACTACTACCGCAAGTTTGGCTATGACACAGAAATCATGGGCGCCAGCTTCCGCAATACTTCACAGATCCTGGAACTGGCAGGCTGCGACCTGCTGACCATCAGCCCCGACCTGCTGCAAAAACTGGCCGACACCACCAGCCCGATCACGCCAAAACTGAGCAAGGAAGCCGCACAGGCTTCCGATGTGCAAAAAATCTCGGTGGATGAGAAATCCTTCCGCTTCCAATTGAACGAAGATGCGATGGCAACGGAAAAACTGTCGGAAGGCATACGCGCCTTCTGCGCGGACACCGTGAAGCTGGAGCAGATGATTGCGGGTTTGAGATAAGTTTAGCTAAGCTTGAGCTAAGTTTGAAATAAGCGAGAGCAGCTAGTAAGGCCCGGACTTTCTTCAGTCCGGGCTTTTTTCATTGAATCCGAGAATGTTCCGGCCTGACTCAGGCTGCCAGCAGATATACGCCCACCGCTGCGATCCCGGCTCCGCCCAGCCGCACCAAAGACAAGGCTCGCGGATGCGTGGCCAGCAAACCAATCGCTACACCGGCAAGGTGCAAGGCCAGCGTAGCCAGTACAAAGCCCACACCGAACATCGTTGCTGAAGCCCCCTTGGGCATTTCCACGCCGTGAGAATAGCCATGGAACATGCCAAACAGCGACACTAGCATTGCCGCTCCCCAGACCGGCATGCGCACAGCAAAGGCAATCAGCAAACCCAGCACTGCGACCGAACTGGCAATACCGAGTTCGGCGATAGACATGCTCATACCCAGCGTCGCCAGTACCGCACCCAGCACCATCATCAGCGGGAAAGCCAGCGGCAATACCCAAACGGCCGAGCGCTGGTTCTGCGCTGCCCACAAACCTATGCCCAGCATGGCCAGCATATGGTCCAGTCCGGAAAACGGATGGGCAAAGCCTTCAGCAAAACCCATCACGCCGGTATGCACGCCATCATGCGCGAATACCGATGCGGCATACAGCAACAGCACGGCAACGATGGCGGAACGGGAATACAGATGTCGGGGATTACGCACGGTTCACTCCTCAAATAATGTCGCGCACCAAATCGGCGCATCGATATTTCTCTAGCAATAAATATGCCTTAAGAGGCTCTTTACCCGGATTTACCCTCAGATTTTTTCCGTCGTGCCCGAGCGTGGCTGCCATTTCATCAGCCGCTTTTCAATCAGGCCAACCGCAGCATCCAGTATCAACGCAAACGCCGTCAGCACGATGATGCCGGCAAAGACGGTATTCACGTCGAAGGCACCTTCGGCCTGCAGGATCAGGTAGCCGACACCGCGTGCAGAACCCAGGTATTCACCGACGATGGCGCCAACAAAGGCCAGACCCACCGAAGTGTGCAGGCTGGAAAATACCCAGGAAGTCGCTGAAGGCAGGTAGACGTCGCGCAGCAATTGCCGCGCATTCGCGCCCAGCATGCGTGCATTGGCCAGTACGACGGGGCTGACCTCTTTCACGCCCTGATACACATTGAAGAAGACGATGAAGAACACCAGCGTCACCGCCAGCGCAACCTTGGACCAGATGCCCAGCCCGAACCACATCGCAAAAATAGGTGCCAGGATCACGCGCGGCATGGAATTGGCTGCCTTGATATACGGATCAAGTATTGCCGACGTCACAGGCGACAAGGCCAGCCACAAACCCATGCCCAGTCCCAGCAAGGTGCCGATGGCAAATGCCAGCAAGGTCTCGGTCAGCGTGACCAACAGGTGCGAATAGATTTCGGCCGGAAACGACAAGGTGAACCAGGTGCTGTCGCCCAGGCCAATTTCCAGCGAGCCGCTGCCGACGGTAAACCACTGCCAGACACGCAGCAATACCTTGGCTGGCTCGCCGAAGAAGAATGCTAACTGAGGATCGCGGCTGGCAAGCTGCCATAGCGCAAAGAAAACCAGGAGTACCGCCAATTGCCACAGGCGCAAATTATGATGTCCCGGTTTGATCCATTTCAGCATTCAGGTGTCCTGTTATCTTGTCTGATTATCTTTGTACGGATTCCACGCCGCGATTCGCCAACTGGTCCGCCCTTTCATTACCCGGGTGGCCAGAGTGGCCGCGCACCCATATCCACTCGATCGTGTGCTTGGCCTGCGCCTCATCCAATGCCTGCCATAGGTCTACGTTCTTAACCGGCGCCTTGGAGGCGGTTTTCCAGCCCTTGGCTTTCCAGCCCTTTATCCATTCCGTGATGCCTTTCAGCACATACTGGCTATCGGTATGCAGCATGATCTTGCAAGGCCGCTTCAACAATTCCAGCGCCTTGATCACCGCCATCAGCTCCATGCGATTATTGGTCGTGTCCGGCTCGCCGCCAAACAGTTCTTTTTCGTGCTCGCCGGCGACCAGCAATGCGCCCCAACCACCCACTCCGGGATTGCCCTTGCAAGCGCCATCCGTGTAAATTTCTATTTTATCCATTCTTCTTTGTCTTGTTTGCTACCGGAACCGCATGCCCCTGCTTTACAGGGCTTTTTTTCCATGCGGGACCGATCAGGTGCATCCCTTTTACCCGTTTAATGCCTTGCAGCATATACACCGCGCCCAGATAGGGCCACCAGCGCTCACCCGCTTTTTCCATAAAACCGAAACGATGCAGCCATTTATCGGTGGAAAACGGCGGCGCATAGCAGCCAAAATGGCCGCGATTGACTTCCATATTCAATAATTTCAACCAGTCTTTCATCCTCGGCGGGCTGATGAATTCACCCTCCTTGGGCAGAAAGTACGAGCCGGTAGCACGACCGGCCGCCTGCCTCGCGCCCCACAAGCTGGCGCGATTAAAGCCGCAGATGATAACCCGTCCTTCCGGTATCAGCACCCTGTCCACCTCACGCAAGATCTGGTGCGGCTCGGCGGCAAATTCCAAGACATGCGGCAGCACTACCAGGTCCAGACTCTGCGAATGAAAAGGCAGTTCGGTAAAATCATGCACCACGACGATGGGCATGGCTTTGCAGGCCTGCGATTCAGGGGGAAATCCGCTGGTCGTCAGCCACTTGTTCGGCATGCGGTTAGCCGCCAGCGCATCGATCTGCGGCATGCCTATCTGCACTGCATTAAAACCGAAGATGTCTGCCGTCAGGCGATCCAGGCAGGCTTGCTCCCATTCGCGGATATAAGATCCCGCCGGGCTCTCCAACCATGCGCCCAGGTCTATAATGGGATTTTGCTTTGTATCCATGCCATCCTATGAAGAATACCCTGAGTATATTGACTGTCCCTGCATTTGACGACAACTATCTGTGGATCATTCATGACGGTATCCATGCTGCCGTCGTCGATCCCGGCGATGCAAACCCTATCCTGGCGGCATTGCAAGCCCATCAACTTAAATTATCCGCTATTTTACTGACACATCATCACGCCGACCACATAGGCGGCGTACCTGCACTCCTAGCCCACAGGCAAGTTCCGGTTTTTGGCCCCAGCAATGACAATATTGCCGCCGTCACCCAAAAATTGCAGCAGGACCAGCAGATCACCGTGCCCGACCTGGGGCTGGAGCTGCAAGTCATAGAAGTCCCTGGCCACACCCGCGGGCATATCGCCTACTATGCGGCAGAGCAACACTGGCTGTTTTGCGGTGACACGCTGTTTGCCGGCGGTTGCGGCAGATTGTTTGAAGGGACGCCGTCACAGATGCTGGCCTCGCTGGACAAATTGGCGGCACTTCCCGGCGACACCGCCGTGTACTGCGCGCACGAGTACACCATGTCCAACCTGCGCTTTGCCCGCGAAGTGGAACCAGACAACCAGCTACTGCTGGAGCGCATCCGTGTTGAGCAGGATAAACGCGATCACGGCATCCCGACAGTGCCGACCCGGATCATGCTGGAAAGGCAAACCAATCCCTTCCTGCGGGTAAGGGAATCATCCGTCCAGACAAGCCTGGTAGCAGCAGGAAAAATTTCCGCCGACAAGGACGACGCCAGTAATTTCGGCGCCTTGCGCGAGTGGAAAAACAATTTCCGCTAAACTCACGCCCATTCCCTGTAACAATATGGCTTGTAATGCGGCAGCAATGCGGCCGCCCCTCTCAAGCCTGCGGCTGCCCTTGAGCCGCCACTGTATTTTGAATTAATTCCATGCATTCAAAGACCAAGCCAACTATCTCGCTCGCACTATTCTGCAAAGTCGTGGATAACTATGGAGACATAGGAATCTGCTGGCGGCTGGCCAGACAACTGGAGCAGGAACACGGGGTCGCCGTGACGCTGTGGGTAGATGATTTGCGCAGCTTCCAGCGCATCTGCCCGCAAGTGGATACCGAGCGCGACGTGCAGCATATTGAACATATCCGGATACAGCACTGGCAAAACCAGGACGGCGTTTTCACTGCCGACGATATCGCCGATATCGTCATTGAATTTTTCGCCTGCGATATTCCACCCGGCTATATTGCTGCGATGGCGGCATGCAAACCGCAGCCCGTATGGCTGAACCTGGAAGGCCTCACCGCCGAAACCTGGGTAGAAGGCTGCCACACGCTGCCGTCCCCGCACCCATCCCTATCCTTGACCAAGTATTTTTTCTTTCCCGGCTTTACCAGCCGCACCGGCGGCTTGCTGGTCGAATCCGGCCTGGAGCAACAGCGGCAGGAATTTACATCTGACCGGCAAGCGGCATTTCTTTCCAGCCTGGGATGCGCACCCGCCGAGCTAAACTCGCTGAAAGTATCGCTGTTCTGCTATCCGCAGGCGCCGGTGCCTGCATTGCTGCAAGCATGGCAGTCCGGTGAAAAACCGGTCACCTGCCTCGTACCGGAAGGGGTTGCCAGCGAGGCGGTTGCCGCATTTCTAGGGACTGAGGCAAAGGCCGGAGCCACGGCGAGCCGCGGCGCATTGACTTTGCGCGTACTGCCGTTTGTCCCCCAGCCGGACTATGACAAACTCTTGTGGTCCTGCGACCTGAACTTTGTCAGGGGAGAAGACTCCTTCGTCCGCGCGCAATGGGCCGGCAAGCCTTTCATCTGGCACATCTATCCGCAGGACGAGAATCTGCATCATGTAAAATTGAAGGCATTCCTGCAAGCCTATACGCCCGCGACACCAGCGCTAGTTGCCTTGTCACACGCCTGGAACGGGGTGACGACAACAGGCATCAATGGGACAGAAATCTGGCCGGAGTTTCTTGCCGATATACCGCAAATTGCCGCAGCGTCTACAAATTGGCAGCATCAGCTATTAACAAATGGTGATTTAACATCGAATTTGCTGAAATTTGCTCATACAAAGCGCTAGAAATGGTCAAGCGCGGGGCAAATGCGGTACAATTTACGGTTAATTTTTAACGTATTTAAAAATTTAATCAGCCGTGGGCTTGCGGGGCTTTATGCCAGTGGGCGACAGATGATTTTTATGCAACCTACTTTTTACGTATATTCGCTATGAAACCTGCAAAAGAAATTCGCGTTGGCAACATTATCATGGTAGACAGCAAGCCTATGATCGTCTTGCGTTCTGATGTCAACGGCTCCAGCCGCACGGGCTTTACCTACAAATGGAAGATGAAAAATCTTCTGACAAACAGCCCACAGGAAAACGTTTTCCGCGGCGACGACAAATTTGACGTTGTCGTACTGGACAAAAAAGAAGTGACCTACTCCTACTTCGCAGATCCATTGTTCGTATTCATGGACAAAGAATATGAACAGTATGAAATCGAAGAAGAAAACCTGGGCGATGCATTGCATTACCTGAAAGACGGCATGGAATGCGAAGCAGTTTTCTACGACGGCAAAGCCATCTCTGTAGAACTGCCAACGACCATCGTTCGTAAAGTTGTGTACTCCGAGCCTGCAGTCAAAGGCAACACTTCGGGCAACGTCCTGAAAGAAGCCAAGATTGAAAATGCGATCGAAGCCAACATGCACGTCGTTCAAGTACCATTGTTCGTAAGCCAGGACGACTCTATCGAGATCGACACTCGCACTAACGAATACAAGCGCGTAATCCGTAACTAATCGCCGTAACTAATCTCGGATTCAGCTTATAAAAAAACGCTGCCGGCATTGCCGGGCAGCGTTTTTTTTCGCCTTTTCATCAGACTACCGGGTCTTCCTTCAGGCAATACAGCATCTGAAGACGGCCTCTGAAGAAAACTACCATGCTTAGAAAGCTGGAACTACCGCGCCTTTGTATTTGTCTTCAATGAATTTCTTCACTTCCGGCGAATTCAGTGCAACAGCCAATTTCTTGAAGGCATCGCTGTTTTTATTGTCGTCGCGGGCCACCAGCAGATTCGCATACGGCGAATTCGCGTCTTCAATGAACAGCGAATCTTTGACGGGGTTCAGCTTGGCTTCAATCGCATAATTAGTATTGATCAACGCCAGATCCACCTGATCCAATACACGCGGCAAAGTCGCTGCTTCCAGTTCGCGGAACTTCAGGTTCTTCGGATTTTCAATAATGTCTTTCTTGGTGGCCGAAATATTGGTCGGATCTTTCAGCTTCAGCAGGCCCTGCCTGGACAACAACAGCAAGGCACGGCCGGAGTTGGATGGATCGTTAGGAATCGCAACAGTAGCGCCATCCGGCAGGTCAGCTACTTTCTTGTATTTCCTGGAATAGGCGGCAAACGGCTCTACGTGCACCTTGGCGATAGGCACTTCCAAGTCGTTCTTGTGGCTCTTCTTGAACTCATTCAGGTAAGGCTGGTGCAGGAAGAAATTGCCATCCAGATGTTTTTCGTTGACCTGTACAGCAGGCTGAATGTAATCGGTAAATACCTTGATCTTCAAGTCCACGCCTTGCTTGGCCAATTGCGGCTTGATGAATTCCAGGATTTCAGCATGAGGCACAGGGCTGGCAGCGATGGTCAGCGTTTCCACGGCTTGCGCAGCCGTCGTGCCGAACAGTGCGATAGAAGCCAGTGAAGTTGCCAGCAGCAGGCTGAATTTACGTTTGAATGAGAGCGACATGAAAACTCCTTTTATTGTTAGTAATGCTAAAAATTGATGCTAAAAATTGAAGCCGATGGAACAGAAACTACTTGCGGGTAAAGCGTAATACCAGCCTGTCGCCGAAGAACTGCAGCAACTGCACCAGCAGCACCAGGATGACGACTGTGACTATCATTACGTCAGTCTGAAAACGTTGATAACCGTAACGCAGAGCGAGATCACCCAAGCCGCCGCCGCCGATCACGCCGGACATCGCCGCATAGGAAACCAGTGCGATTGTCGTCACCGTGCCGGCAGCCAGCAGGCCGGGCAGCGCCTCCGGCAGCAGCGCATGGAGGATGATCTGGTGAGTCTTCGCGCCCATGGCCTGGCAGGCTTCGATAATCCCGCGGTCCACTTCACGCAGCACGTTTTCCACCAGCCGCGCAAAGAACGGCGTCGTTCCTATCACCAGCGGCGGGATTGTGCCCGGCACGCCCAGCGAAGTTCCTACCAGCAGCAAGGTCAGCGGGATCAATACGATCAGCAGAATGATGAAGGGCACGGAACGCAGGATGTTCACCACGAAGGACAGCAGCGCATAGATGCCACGCTGCTCCAGCAATTGCTTTTTCCCGGTCAGGAATAGCAGCACACCCAGCGGCAAACCCAGTATCACCGTGAACAACAGCGAAAAACCCGTCATCGTCAACGTGTCCAGCGTCGCCTGCGCGATGTCGCTCCAGTCAATATTAGAGAAGTCCATCAGTTCGCTCCCTTGCCGATGATTTCATGCCGCACCTGCATCTGCTGAAACAGGGAAAATACTTGCTCAGTCTCCTGTGCCGAGGCGGTCAGTTCAACCAGTAACTGCCCGTAGGGCGTATTTTTGATGCGCGCTATCGTCCCCTGCAGGATCGCCAACTGTGCCTTGGTCTGGCTCGCAATCTGGCTCAATATAGGCTGATACGTGGCGGCGCCGACATAGGTCAAGCGCAGCAACAGGCTACCCGGCGCCCGCCCGGCCTGGCTGAGTATGTCCAGATCCAGTGGATGATTTTCCGCAACCAGGCTCTTGGTCACGGCATGCTGCGGATGCAGGAATACATCTGCAACATCGCCGCTCTCCACGATCTGTCCGGCGTCAATGACGGCAACGCGGTCGCACAGGGTGCGTATCACCTGCATCTCGTGCGTGATCAGCACGATGGTCAGGCCGAGCTTTTGATTAATATCCAGCAGCAGGCGCAAGATAGCCTGCGTGGTTTCCGGGTCCAATGCCGAAGTCGCTTCGTCACACAGCAATAGCTGCGGCGAATTGGCGATGGCCCTGGCGATGCCTACCCTCTGTTTTTGCCCCCCGGACAACTGGGATGGATACTTATCGCGCTGATCGCTGAGACCCACCAGCTCCAGCAATTCGCTGACACGTTCGCTGCGCTGATGCTGCGTATATTGCCCCGCCAGCTTCAAAGGGAAATCGATGTTTTGTGCGACTGTTTTTGCGTTCAGCAAATTGAAGTGCTGGAATACCATGCCCACGCGCTG
The DNA here is from genome assembly GCF_014636315.1 of Parundibacterium terreum. Lineage (GTDB taxonomy): Bacteria > Pseudomonadota > Gammaproteobacteria > Burkholderiales > Burkholderiaceae_D > Undibacterium > Undibacterium terreum. Next base: position 420,275 of record NZ_BMED01000002.1, read on the forward strand.
CCGCAAGCGGTGCAAGTCTGCGTCGTCAAATTTTGTGATGTCCTGGCCATCTACCAGTATGCTGCCTTGCGTAGGCCGTTCCAGCAAATTCAGCGTACGTAGCAAAGTGCTTTTTCCTGCGCCCGAGCGGCCTATGATGCCAAATATTTCACCCTTGCTGACTTGCAGGTTGATGTCGTTCAATGCCGTGATGGAACGTCCGTCGACAGTATAATTTTTATGAAGTTTTGCTATGCGAATCACTGAATGCCAAATCAAATAATGCCAAAGGCGCCCACTGTAACGAAAAGGATTTGATTTTTCCAATCATAAAAACTTATTTGCATATGCCATTCCAGCGCATTAACAAAAACGAAATTTCAAAGCGCTCCCGCCACCAACGGCAACAAAGGCATAGATGCATTGGATATATCCAAAGTCGGAATAGATCTTTTACTTTTTATCCAGAAACCCCTAACATGCGACGCTAGTATCCGAATCTGCCTGCGAGCGCGCCTGATGTTAAGCTAGAAGATTAAGCTGGAAGGCCAATGCAGCCCGTCCCGGATCGATGTTAAGGAAAACAATGCTTTATTTTGCAAGAAAAAATTTGATCGCCTCCGCCGCCATGGCGCTGGCTATGTGCCTTGGTAGTGCCGTTGCGCCGCTTGCGCAAGCCGCCGACCTGAAAATAGGTCTCGCCGCGGATGTCTCTTCGCTGGACCCGCATTACCTGAACATTGCGCCGAATATTTCCTTTGCATCGCACCTGTTTGATGCTCTCGTCCACGTGGATGCGAATGGCCGCCTGATACCTGGCCTGGCGACGTCCTGGAAGGCGATTGATGCGACGACCTGGGAATTCAAATTGCGCCGCGGCGTCAAGTTCCACGATGGTTCAGAACTCACTGCTGACGATGTCATTTTTTCGCTGGACCGGCCTGCCACCTTGACGAACAGCCCCGGCCCTTTCACCAGCTATACCAAGCAGATCGTCGCCAAGCAGGCGGTCGATGCGTATACGGTGCGCCTGAAAACAAGCAAGCCGTATGGGCCTTTGCCGCTGGATGTCAGCTCCATCTTTATCATCTCGAAAAAAGCGGCACAGCATGCCAGCACCGACGACTTCAATAGCGGCAAGGCACTGATAGGCACGGGACCTTTCAAATTTTTGAGCTTCAAGCGCGGCGACAATATCGTCGTCACGCGCAATGATAATTACTGGGGCGAGAAGGCTGCATGGGACAAAGTCACGTTCCGCATCATCACCAGCGGCGCACCGCGCGTAGCGGCCTTGTTGGCGGGTGATGTCGACGCGATAGACAGTGTGCCGCCCGCCGACATCCCGCGCCTGAAAACCAATGCAAAGTTCAAGCTGGAACAAAAGATATCCTGGCGCACGCTGTTCTGGGAACTGGATCAGCAAAACCGTCCTTCACCGTATATCACCGATAAGGCAGGCAAGCCGCTGGCCAGCAACCCGCTGAAGGATGTACGCGTGCGGCAGGCGATCTCCAAGGCCATCAACCGCAAGGCACTGACAGAGCGTACGCTGGAAGGCCTGGCTGTACCGGCTTCCAATATCGTGGCGCCGGGCATCCTCGGCTACAACGACAGCCTGGCCGTAGAGGCTTACGACCCGGAAGGCGCGAAGAAGCTATTGAACGAAGCCGGCTATCCAAACGGCTTCGCGCTGACCTTGCATGGCCCGAACAACCGCTATATCAATGATGAGCAGGTCGTGCAGACCATCGCGCAATTCCTGAGCAAGGTAGGCATACAGGCCAAGGTAGAGACGCTGCCGCTGGCCGCCTATTTCCCCAAAGCGGGCAAGAGTGAATTTAGCGTCGCATTGCTGGGCTGGGGCACGCTGGCAACCGATTTTGGCTTGCGTACACTGACCGGGACACCGAATGCGGCGACCGGCTGGGGAAGCTGGAACTGGGGCAAATATAGCAACCCTGCGCTGGATGAGCTGGTGCAATCTTCGCTGTCTTCGGTAGATGACGCCAAGCGCGAAGAGCTTGCAAAAAAGGCAGCGGCGCTGGCACTGAAGGACTACGCGTTAATTCCTTTATATCACCAGTATGCAAGCTGGGCGTTGCGTAAAGGCCTCAAATATTCGGCCAGGACCGATGAATTTACGTTTGCGCACCAATTTAAGCCCGAATAATTGTAAATCTCCGCAAATAATTTACATGATTTACGGCAATAGATGTATGTTAAAACTTATTTGCTGCAATACGGAAAACAGGGTAGCTGGCTATGTGCCAATTATTGGGAATGAACTGCAACAATCCGGCTGAGATCACCTTCTCGTTTGAAGGCTTCTCGGAGCGCGGTGGCCGCACTGACGAGCATAAGGATGGCTGGGGTATCGCTTTCTATCACGGCTCCGGCTGCCGCCTGTTCACCGATTACCTGTCTTCGATCACCTCGCCACTGGCGGAAATGATCAAGCGCAATCCCATCAAATCCCGCAACGTCATCGCCCATATCCGCAAGGCCACTCAGGGCACCATCATCCTGGAAAACAGTCATCCCTTCATGCGCGAGCTATGGGGTAAATACTGGACCTTTGCCCACAATGGCGACCTGAAGGGCTTTCAGCCGGAACTGAACGGCATTTTCCATCCGGTTGGAGAGACTGACAGCGAACATGCATTCTGTTACCTGATGGAGGGCCTGCGCAAGCGCTTCCCGCAATGCAGCGCGGGCAAGTTGCCTCCCCGCTCCGATTTGTTTGATGCGATCGCAGCATTGACGCAGGAAATCGCGGCGCATGGCATCTTCAACTTCATGCTGTCCAACGGCGAAGTGCTGTTTGCGCACTGCTCAACCAATCTGCACTACGTGGTGCGTGAATATCCATTCTCCACTGCCGCACTGGTTGATTGCGACCGCAGCATAGACTTCAGCCAACACAACAAGCCGGATGACAAGATCGCCGTCATCGCGACCAAACCGCTAACATCGAATGAAACCTGGTCTGCCTTCCAGCCTGGCGAATTGAAAATGTTCCTGGAGGGCGGGCTTGCCCGGGAAGTCGCAATTCCCGCGGCTGCGCTGCCGATACCGCAGGCAATAACAAGCGCACCGGCTCCGGCACTCTCGCCTGGCACTCCCAGCAAGCGCAGCAAACCGTCACTCGCCCTGCACTTTGCTGTAGCGGTTTGAGCGCGCCTACGTAACCCAAGCCTGCCTGGCAAGCAACTGGCCTGCTCACAAACATCAGACATAAAAAAAGAATTACCTGTGCGGTAATCCTTGTTGTAATGCTTTTTGTCGGAGCGGGAAACGAATCCGCTTAACTAAGCCACCTGGCTAATCCGCTTATAAGCGTTACGAAACCTCAGGATTTGGCCTCGGTCAACACACCCTGGCAGGCAGCTTTCTGCGGGTCATTGGCGGGCAACTTATTGCAGATGCCATCCAGTTGCGTGCGCACTTTCTGCAAGGCGACTTTATGCTTGCCATCCTTGTTCCACTCATTGAGTTTCTTGCCCATGCGTTCCAGCGACGCCCGATTACGCTCGTAGAATGCGTTTTCAGTCCCGCCGATTTCAGCCAGTACGCTCTGCGTAGCTTTTTCTATGCGGCCTTCTTCCTGCGGCGCCAGTTCGATCAGGCCGCTGACATAGGTTGAACCCCATTGCAGGCGCGTTGCAGGCCCTTTGGCCGCCTTATAGGCCTGCTCATACCAGTTGACCGCCGCTGTCTTGTCGCCGCGCTTCTTTGCATTGGAGGCCAGGCTCAACATGAAATAGTAAGGCGAGTGCGAACGCTTCAGCTCAGCCTTCAGCAAGGCATCGGAATCATCCAGCAAACCGGCATTGCTCAGCGCGTGGGCGGCAGTGCTGATGACGGACTGACGCTCATACGCATCGGTCGTGGCCTGGTCTATCTGCGCCACGCGTGTCTTCACATCTTTCAGCAAATTGGCATCCAGCGTGCCTTTGGGATTTTCCTGGCGGGCCAGTGCAACCAGGCCGTCTACGGCAGTCAGCCTGTCGGTTTTCGACAAGCTACTGTCGTCAGCCAGTTTCAGCAAGGCGCTGTTAAAGGCAGCCATCAGCTTGGCGCGGGCATCGGATTTCGCAGTGGTCGTCAGCTCGGTCAGGTCTGCCGGATAATTGGTGAACAAGTCCATATTGTCGCGGGCGACAGCCTGGTCGGCCAGGGCTTTTTGCAGCTTGTCCGCAGCGACTGCCTTGTCAAATGCAGGCGCTGTCTGGCCGGGCTTGACGTTGGCGATGGCGACCAGCGCTTTCAGGTAGATCCTGGTCGCATCATGGCCTGTAGGAGCGAGGTCCGACAGACGCAGCAAGGTGGCAGCGACATCTTTGACGTCCACCAGTTTCTGTTCAGGATCATCCCAGGAATAGTCGGCCAACAGGCTCCACTCTTCCGCCTTCAGGTTTTTGCCGCCGGCCAGCGCCGATTTCAGGATGTCCTGCACCGAATTGGTCGTATTCATTGCCAGCGTCAATACCTGCAGATAGCGTTCGGAATCCACTTCGCCGGGCAGGCGGGTAATCTCGGTACCGTCCGGTTTGAACAATATCATGGTCGGATAGCCACGCACCTTGAAGCGCGCTCCCAGCTTTTGCGCGCTTGGGCTGTCGCCGTCCAGGTAGACCGGCACGAAATGGCGTGAACGCTCGATAAAGTCCTGGCGGTTGAAGATCGTCGCTTTCACCTGATTGCAAGGCGGGCACCACGCTGCGCCCCAGTACAGGAACAGCGGTTTGTTGCCGGCCTTGGCGCGGGCAAAGGCCGCATCCACATTATTGTCTTTTTGCCAGTCTATGCCTGCTTTGGCAGAGCTGCTGGCAGGAGAGGCCACAGCAGAAAACACGGGAACGGCGGCGAACAGAATACTGGCGATGACGGCAGATTGAAGTTTCATAAGGTTCAATAAATTGATAGGGAGCCTCGCAGCGAGGCAATGCGGTAAGTGTAACAAATATCCGTAGTTAGAACTCATTTCATAAATAGGAGTGAGATGCGTTTGTCTTAAAAGCGGCGCTGGCAAGGCGTGCGAGGCGTCAATAGCGGGGCTATTGACGGGGCCGCCGAGGTAACGAGCACAACGCAGCCAGCGCCACTTTTAAGACAAACCCTCCGGGAACGGCCCATTTGGGTGCATTGCAGCGTTGTGCCGCTAGCAAAGACGGCCAGTCTTTGCGTCGCGACGTGCCTTGCACTGCACCCAAATGGACTCGTTCGCACTCGCTCCTATTTATGAAATGAGTTCTAATATATCAAATCTTGTATTGCAAATTTCTTTCGCCGTCGCGGCCGGCAAGAGCGCACAGGCAGGGCCGCCCTTCTGCCCGCGGCTCTGAAGCCGGGCCTGACAGGCTGTCGTCCAGATACTTCCATAGCGAGATAGCCCGTATGCCGGATTTGGCGGGCCGCATCTCGCCTGCCAGATACCCCTGCCGCAGATAAAAATCCTTTGCGGTGACCGTACTGTCCAGGCTGACAAAGGGCAAGCCCCACTCCCTGGCCTTGGCCTCCATGGTCCCCAGCAAGGCTTTGCCGGTTCCTGCGAAACGCAACTCCGGCGTCACGTAGCACAAGCCTATGCGTCCTGCCTGCGTCAGCAAACCGACACCCAGGATGTCAGCTTCGACATCTGCCACCAGCGCATAGTTCCCCGCAGAAGCAAACCAGCCGGCAAGGATTTCCGGCGTTTTATTACCCAGCCACTTCGACAAGATACGATCATCATTATGATGATCCTGATGGCAGCACTCCACGATAGACCGTCTTACAACTTCGCAAGCAGGCCCCGCATCAGACAGGCGGGCAATACGGATCTGTGCTGCCATATCAATTCCGTGCAACCCGGCGGGGCGCAACATGGGATTGCACATATAAACAAAAAAGAAGTGCGTCAGGATGAGTACTGCACCGAACCTGAATCGCCTCTGTCATCATCCAGTTCATGGTGATTTTTCGGTATAAATAATTCCATGACCTTAGCCCAGGCCCAGCTTATTTCCAAAGAATTTATTCCGACAAGCATATGTACGCGATGCATAAGCAGGCAAGGTCTGCCCTTGCTGGCTCCATGAAGGTGCCATAAGGATATAAGAAATAATTCGTTTACTGCCGCGCCCATTTTGGCCACGATACTTGATTCTTGACCTTATTTGGAGCACTCATGTCTCACATCCTGGCGCTGGTAGAAAACAAACAAAGAGGCAGGCGCCGCCTGGCGAGGCTACTCGTAGCCGGCATTGCGCTCGGCACTGCCCTGTTGACGCTGCTGCCTGCCGCGCACGCCGATACGGCAATATTGAACGCTTCCTATGATGTGACGCGTGAATTGTTCAAGGACGTCAATCCGGCGTTTGCAGCGGAGTGGAAAAAGACGACCGGTGAAACCGTGATCCTGAACCAGTCGCACGGGGGCTCCAGCAAACAGGCGCGCTCGGTAATCGACGGCCTGGAGGCATCCGTGGTGACCATGAACCAGGCGAACGATATTGATATCCTCGCAGACAAAGGCCTGGTCGCAACTGACTGGCCAACGCGTTTCCCCAACAGGGCAGCGCCTTTTTATTCCACCATGGTTTATCTGGTACGCAAGGGCAATCCCAAACAGATACGCGGCTGGGAAGACCTTGCCAAGCCAGGCATCAAAGTAATCGTGCCTAACCCCAAGACATCCGGCAATGGGCGTTATACCTATCTGGCCGCATGGGGATCGGTCATCAAGAGCGGAGGCAACGATGCGCAGGCACGCAGCCTGGTGGAAAAATTATTTCAAAATGTGCCCGTGCTGGATGGCGGAGGACGCGGCGCCACCACCACCTTCACCCAGCGCGAAATCGGCGATGTATTAGTCACGTTTGAAAACGAGGTACAGTTGGTGCGGCAGGAATTTGGCGACAACTTTGAAGTCGTCTATCCGCCATTCTCGATTCTTGCAGAATCACCTGTCGCCGTAGTCGACAAGGTTGTCAATAAATTGGGTAACCGCAAGCAGGCTACTGCGTATTTGCAATTCCTGTATTCGGAAGCAGGACAGGAAATCATTGCCAGGCACTATCTGCGCCCACGCTCGGAAACAGTTGCAAAAAAATATGCAGCTTCATTCAAGCCCGTTAAGCTGTTTTCCGTCGATGAGGTATTTGGCGGCTGGAAGCTGGCGCAAAAAATACACTTCGATGATGGCGGCGAATTTGACAAGATATTCCAGGCGAAGAAGTAATTACGCCCACCCTTCCATCATCTATTACAGATGCCGGAAAGGCGGGCGCATCAAGTAGATCAGACGTAAATTTGCCCCAGTTCCAAATAGCTTCAATTGTGATGCGGCTGCTGCAGTTTCTTTTCCATCCGCATCTGCACCGCTTCAAAGCACAGGCTCAGGCCCCAATAAACCAGGGCGGCGGCAATATACAAGGGCAGCGGACGGAAGGTCGTCGCTATCACTTCCTTGGTAGCCAGCATCAGTTCCGTCACCGTGATCACGGATACCAGCGAGGTATCCTTGATCAGGCTAATCAGCGTATTGCTCATGGACGGCACGGCAACCCGCAAAGCCTGGGGAACGATCACATATCTCAAGGTCTGCGCATAGGTCAATCCCAGGCTGAAGCTGGCGGCCCACTGTCCGCGGCTGACGCCCTGTATTGCACCACGTATGCTTTCAGACAGGTAGGCGCCGGCATTCAGGCTCAGCGCAAGAATACCGGCCGAGGTGGCAGAAAATTCCAGCCCTATACTGGGTAGGCCGTAATAGATCACGAAAATCTGCACCAGCAGCGGCGTGCCGCGCATCAGGCTGACATAGGTAATGGCGGGGCGGTTCAGCCAGGGCCACGGAACAACGCGCGCAACCGCGATTAAAAACCCCAGTGCAAGGCCGCCTATCATCGAAGCAAGCGCAAACCACAGCGTATATGCCACACCTTTCAGCATCACCGGCGCCGCCAGTGTCAACAAGTCCAGGAGTTCCATCGCATTCCTATAAAAAAACATCCCCGCACTGCGGGGATGAGAAGTCTGATGCAATAGCATACATCATCTGGGTAGCATGGAGCTACTAGGCGCTAAAAGCAGAAAGTAAGCTCCAAAAACAAGACTTACCGCTTACTGCGCGACCGGCGGTTTGCTGACATCGCGGCCGAACCATTTCACCGACACCTTGGCGAAGCTGCCGTCCTTGATGATGGCTGCCAGTGCGTCATTCAGCGCAGCCTGGAATTTAGGATTCCCTTTCTGGAAAGGGATACCGTTTTTTGCCAGCTCGCCTATGGGAGCGCCAGCCTTGATCGGCAAGGCTGAATTCTTGAGCAGGTAAGCAACCATCAGGCTATCGTTCAGCGCCGCATCAACGCGGCCGGAAGCCAGATCCTGCAGGTATTCAGGCGCGCCTGGATAACTCTTCACGTCGACTCCGGCAACGCTCTTGGCTTTTTCTTCGTAATTGCTACCCTGGCCCACGCCCAGTTTTTTGCCTTTCAGGTCTTCCAGGCTGTTGAAGGTGCGGCTTTCATTTTTTCTGACGATTAATTGCGCTGCGGAAATGGTATACGGGTCAGAAAAATCAAAGGTTTCCTGGCGCTTGGCAGTGACACCAACCTGATTCACGATCACATCATACTTACCGGCAGACAAGCCTGCCAGAATGCCGCTCCATTCGGAAGTAACAAACTCAGGCTTTACGCCCAGCTTGGCGGCCAGCAGTTTGGCGACATCCACGTCAAAGCCTTCCAGCTGATTGGTTTTCTGGTCTTTGAAGTTGAATGGAGGATAGGTGCCTTCCAGCGCAATCTTCAGCGTACCGCGCGCTTTTACCGTATCCAGCAGATCGGCAGCGACAGCGCCGAGAGACAAACTAGCGAGCAGCAGGCTGACAAACAATTTCGAAGTAATGGAATTCCGTGTATTACGCATATGACCCCTTCAGGTGATTAATTTCTTGTAGACCAATGATATATAGCCTAGAGCTATAGTCACAACGAAGTTATTGGCATTTGTATATACGATTAAGAATATGTAGCTTGAAATTGCAATGCAAAAAAAGGGCGGGCAGCCTTGTCCGCGCGCACAGACAAGACTGGAAAATTAAAACGTCGGCAAGTTATTCAGTTCAAAACCCGGCTGCTCGTAGGCTGCCGTGGTGATGCCCGGCGTGCCGTCATCATTGGTGACCACCTTGATCAGCGGGCCCATCACGATGGAGTCTTTGACATGGAATTTGGTGATGACTTCATCGCCGTTCTCTATGGCCTCAACCACTTTTGACACGTCGGCATCTTCCGGATCAGCGACGAAGGCCGGAGGCGTGATTTCGCCACCTTTGCTTTTGCCCCAGCGAACCTTTTCTACACGCTCACCGCTACCATCAAATTTCACTGCTTCAACAAAGAAAAGTGCCATGGTCATATCTCCTAATCAAATGACTGCATGTTTTGAAAGAAATCTGGCTAAACTGGCTATGGCGCTACTGCTTGGATACGATATCGGGTCTGAAACCCGAGAGCTGCAACCACAAAATGCTATTAACGAGGACTGCAACTCGGCCTGGGATCTGGCACCGGCCTTTTGACCGGGGTAGGATCGAGGGGCGGCGTATCTGCCGGAGGAATAGGGTCAGGGCGGTGCATGCTAATTCCTTAAAAATGGGGAATTCAGGCGCATCCTAACATGAAAGACGCTTCAGGCTTGCAGGTCCGTCCCTACAGTTTAACCGAAAATTTTAGTTCCTACCGGCCAGGCGCATTCCAGCGCAGTAAAGCGCTGGAACCCGCATGGACAGGAGGTTTTGAGGCTGTTTGCCTGGACCGGCAGGGCCCGCAGGAACTAATAAAATTCCCGTTTTCCACTTTTCAGACGGCTCACCGTCGTCACCAGTGCATCGACATCGGCGCAATTATTGTAAAAGGCCAGCGAAGGACGTACTGTACTTTCCTGGCCGAAACGCCGCAGGATGGGTTGCGCACAATGATGCCCGGAACGCACCGCAATACCGGCACGGCTCAGCGCTGCGCCCACCTGTTCCGTCTTGAAGCCATCCAGCACAAAAGACAGTACGCTGGCCTTGTCCGCAGCAGTACCTATCAGGTGCAGGCCCGGTATCTGCTTCAGCAAATTGGTCGCATAACCCAGCAACTGATGCTCGTACCAATTGATATTATCGATACCTATCTTGTTGACATAGTCTATCGCTGCGCCCAGCCCTACTGCATCGGCGATATTGCCGGTGCCGGCTTCAAAACGCCCCGGCGCGGCATGGTACTCGGTATGCTCAAACGTCACATCCTTGATCATATTGCCGCCACCCTGCCAGGGCTGGGTTTCATTCAACAAAGCCTCTTTACCGTACAAAACCCCAATGCCGGTGGGTCCAAACACCTTGTGCCCGGAGAAAACAAACCAGTCTGCATCCAGGTCCTGCACGTCGGCTCGCAGGTGCGATACCGACTGTGCTCCGTCTATCAGCACTTTGGCCCCCACGCTGTGCGCCATCTCGGCGATTTTCTTCGCGGGTGTGATGGTGCCAAGCGCATTCGATACCTGGGTGACCGACACCAGCCTGGTCCTGGGGGTCAGCAGCTTCGCATATTCTTCCAGGATGATCTGGCCGTCATCGTCAACCGGAATGAGTTTCAGTTTTGCGCCTTTTTCAGCGCAGAGCTGCTGCCAGGGAACGATATTCGCATGGTGTTCCAGCCAGCTGATGATGATCTCATCATCCTTGCGGATATGCTGCCGTCCCCAGCTTTGCGCCACCAGGTTGATCGCCTCCGTCGTGCCGCGCACAAAGACGATTTCATTGACGGACGCGGCATTCAGGAAGGCTCGCACCTTCTCCCGCGCACCTTCATAGGCATCCGTCGCGCGGGCCGCCAGCGTATGCGCGGCCCGGTGAATATTAGAGTTTTCGTGGGCGTAGAAATAGCTGACGCGGTCGATCACAGATTGCGGCTTTTGCGTGGTTGCCGCATTGTCCAGCCAGACCAGCTGCCGCCCTTCTACTTTCTCTTGCAGGATAGGAAAATCACGACGCACCAGATTGATATCAAACGGTGCGCGGGTAATGCCCTGCTGCTGCAATGCATCCGTATGCAAACCCGGCTGCCTCAGGCCAGGTTCATACAGGCGCGTAGCCTGCAGAAAATAAAAATCCGGTGCAGCGCCATGTGCCGTATTGGTCTGGCTGGCTTGCACCGGCAAAGCCGCGCGGCCCGCACTGGGCGAGCGAGGAACAAGTAATTGCCGCAAATCCGCATCGGTGGGTAAACCGTAGCCCTGCGGCACTATGCCGGCCAGATAGCCGTGCTGCGATGCCGGCTTGCTGAGCACCGAGGTATTGGCCGTAAGATTATTTGCGGCCAAAGGGAACAACGGTGGAACAGCGCCTCCCTGCGCGGAAAAGCTGCCGGGTGACGCACCGAGATGTGGCTGCTGCTTGGCCGACCCCGCATCGGCGATGGCAGGCGCACTTGCCGGCAAGCCCCCTAACGAAGAAGCCGGCGGAACAGCGCGTGAAGCCGGGGAAGCCAGCGATGCTGCAGCCCCGCTTCCACCGCCAGGCAACTCGGAGAAATACTGATTGGCCAGCCGCGCCAGTTGCTCGATATCCGGCAAAGCCGCACCCAGATCACTTGTACTCATGATATTTGCCTACTTCCACCTCTTCCAGCACGGCAATCGCATCTTCCGTCAATACCGCCAGCGAGCAATACAAGGAAACCAGATACGAGGCAATCGCCTTGTGATTGATGCCCATGAAGCGTACCGACAGGCCGGGGCTGTTTTGTTCACCCTGCAAATTCGGCTGAAACAGGCCCACCACGCCCTGGCGGCTTTCTCCGGTGCGCAGCAGCAGGATATTGGACTTGCCGTTTTCTATCGTCAGCTTGTCCGATGGGAACAGCGGGATGCCGCGCCAGGTCAGGAACTGTGATCCAAACAGGGATACCGTAGGCGGCGGCACGCCGCGGCGTGTGCATTCGCGGCCGAAAGCGGCAATCGCCAAAGGATGCGCGAGGAAAAAACCCGGCTCTTTCCATACCTTGGAAATCAGTTCATCCAGGTCGTCCGGCGTAGGCGCGCCGGTGCGCGTCTTGATGCGTTGCGAAGCGGCGATGCTATGCAGCAGTCCGTATTCACGGTTATTGATCAGCTCGCTTTCCTGGCGTTCCTTGATGGTTTCTATCGTCAGCCGCAATTGCTCGCCAACCTGGTTGTACGGACTACTGTACAAGTCGGAAACACGGGTATGCACGTCCAGCACGGTATTCACGGCACTCAGCATGTATTCGCGCGGACTTTCTTCATAGTCGACAAAAGTCTGCGGCAATTCGCGTTCGTCGCGATTGGAGCAATCCACGGTAACGCTGGAACCTTCCTTCACCCTGTTCAAGCGGTAGATACCTGCCTCCACCGGCACCCATTGCAGCAGGTGGGTCAGCCAGCGCGGCGTGATGCTGCCCATTTGCGGAACGGTACGCGTGGCAATCGCCAGTTGGCGGGCGGCGACATCGCCAAGTGCGGTTTGTTGTTCTATCCTGTCTGTCACATTATTCTCCGGTTAAAAGTCTTAAAGGATGTTGCGGTTCTGTGTTTGTGCCTGGCTGATGTTGCTCTCGGGCGGCACGCTCTGGGTCAGCCAGACATTGCCGCCTATCGTCGATCCGCGGCCTATCGTGATGCGGCCGAGTATCGTTGCACCGGCATAGATGACGACATCGTCTTCCAGGATGGGGTGGCGAGGATTGCCTTTGATCAGGCTGCCGTTTTCATCTGCGGGAAAGCGCTTCGCCCCCAATGTGACCGCCTGGTACAGCCGCACACGCTGGCCGATGATTGCGGTCTCGCCGATGACGACTCCAGTCCCGTGGTCAATAAAAAAGCTCGGGCCTATCTGCGCTCCTGGATGGATGTCTATGCCGGTAGAAGAATGGGCAATCTCGGAAATGACACGCGCCAGCAAAGGCGCACCGAGCTGGTACAGCGCATGCGCCAGCCGATAATAAATAATGGCAATCGTACCCGGATAGCACAGCAAGACTTCCGCGATGCTGGAGGCTGCCGGGTCCCCCTGGAAGGCTGCCTGCAAATCGCTGACCAGCACACCACGCACCGAAGGCAATTGCGCGGCGAAATCACGTGTGATCTGCGTGGCACGTTCAGACAGGCCTGCCTCGCTGGAATCGCCCTGCTCGCCGACGAACAGCAAAGCCCGGCGCACTTGTTCTGCCAGTAAATTAAGGCTGGTATTGAGCGTATTGCCGACAAAATAATCGATACTCTCGTCGGTCAGGCTGGGGCGCCCGTAGTGGGTAGGGAACAGCACAGAGCGCAGGCCGTCCAATATCTGCTCCAGCGCGGCGCGTGACGGCAATTCGCGGATATGGCCCTGATGCCGGATCTTGTGCGTGACTTCCCTGGAGATGCGCAACTGATCGGTAACAGTTCCCAGATTCCAGTCTTGTTGATTCTTTTCCTGCTGCCTGAATGCGATGTCCATGATGCCAATGAAATAGGGGTAAGAATATTGATGAGATAGAAGCAGGGTAGCCCCGGCCCCGGAGGGAAAATCCGGGAACCCGCAACTCGATTTAAGCGGCAGAGATAGCCTGCTCCAGATCGGCCAGCAGATCGTCTATATGTTCTATCCCTACAGACAGGCGCACCGTATCTTCCATAACGCCGGCCTTGGCCAGTTCATCTGGATTCAGCTGACGGTGAGTGGTGGAGGCCGGATGGCAAGCTAGTGATTTGGCGTCACCGATATTGACCAGGCGGGTAAATAATTTCAGCGCATCCTGAAAGCGTCCGCCCGCTGCGCGACCGCCGCCCAGGCCGAAAGTCAGGATGCCGGACGGCCGTCCACCCAGATATTTTTGTGCAAGAGCATGGTCGGCATGCGTGGGCAAACCGGCGTAATTGACCCATTCAACTTTAGGATGCTTATCCAGATATTCCGCTATCTTTTGCGTGTTCTCTGTAATACGGTCCAGCCTGAGTGCCAATGTCTCTATGCCCTGCAATATCAGGAAAGCATTGAATGGTGACAAGGCAGCGCCGGTATTGCGTAGCGGGACTACGCGCGCGCGGCCGATATATGCGGCGGCGCCGAGTGCCTCGGTGTACACCACGCCGTGGTAGGAAACATCGGGCTCGTTCAGGCGCTTAAATTTTTGCTTGTATTCTGCCCAGGGGAACTTCCCGGAATCAACAATTACGCCGCCAATGGAGTTGCCGTGCCCGCCCAGATATTTGGTCAATGAGTGCACCACAATATCGGCGCCGAATTCTATCGGGCGCAACAGGTACGGAGACGGCACCGTATTGTCCACAATCAGCGGCACGCCGTGACGGTGAGCTACTGCCGCAATCTTTTCTATATCGGTGATATTCCCCAGCGGATTGCCGATAGACTCGACAAAGACCGCTTTGGTTTTTTCATCGATCAGTTTTCCAAACGATTCCGGATCGCGATAGTCGGCAAAGCGGGTTTCTATGCCGAACTGCGGCAAGGTATGCGCAAACAGGTTATAGGTGCCGCCGTATAGCGTGGAGGCCGACACAATATTGTCGCCCGCCTCGGCAATGGTCTGGATCGCGTAAGTGATCGCTGCCTGGCCGGACGCCAGCGCCAGCGCACCTATGCCGCCTTCCAGTTCCGCCACGCGCTTCTCCAGCACGTCGTTGGTCGGATTCATGATCCTGCTATAAATATTGCCAGCTACCTTGAGATCGAACAGATCCGCACCATGCTGGGTGTCATCGAAAGCATAGGCAACGGTCTGGTAGATAGGAACGGCGACCGCTCTGGTCGTTGGATCGGGCGTGTAACCGCCATGCACTGCAATAGTTTCTAGCTTCATCAGGCGTCCTTGGAGTGAAGATGCTAAACATTTTTTTGCATGTTCTGCATCGGATAAAGTAAGCCTGATAGTAAAAAGAGCGCACTGAAGCCACAAGGAATTAAATCGTGTTTCCTTATGCGTTTTTCGCTTGTCATGGATTTGACAGCAATCAACGCCACCGAAGAAGCAAAGGATGCACTGACAAAAAAACGGGGGAGAAAATAAAAAACCCCAGCGTTAAGTGGCTGGGGTAAATGTAACGCCTCGTGTAGCCGGTACCTGGCGTTACGGGGAGAGGTGGTAAAAAAGAAAAAGATCCCGTACTGCTCAAGCACGGGATAAAGCTCAGGAGCCGTTACGAACCTATACCGGGCAAGTGCCAGGTAAACACAGCTCTCGCCCAATGAGCGTCAACGGTATAAGTTTTTCGCGGCAGTTTCATCATAGAAAATTACGCGCTTTATTTCTGTACGTTAGTTCACATTGCGTTGGTGCATGTCGATATCTATGGGTGCATTGATCGCATTGGTTCATCACATCGCAAATTTTTTGTTCGACATACTCACCCTTGCCGCATCCATCAAGTTAATACCCAGTGCACGCCGAATTTCGTCGGGGCTGGGTGGCGGGCGGTGGGCTGCAACTTCACGTTTCAACCACTCTCTGACTTCTTCCTTGCCTGGTTTATTGTCGTTCATGATTTTTCTCCAGCTCTATTTAGGGTTATCCAGTCTCATGCCTATGCTGCAATCGCTGTTTCAATGATCTCTCGGTGATTTCACTGTAGCAGAGGACTTGTGTGCTGCCATCGGACAAAGTCCCGGCAAATGAATAGGCGCAAAGGTAGGCGATTTGTAAGAATAGGCTGAGGGAATGCTCGGCCGAGGAACAAGCGCCGCCACTCTGTTCGCTGTCTCACAGACCACGGTGGCCTGACGATGCATCATAGGTCATCCACCTACATGAATGAGGCGCCGCAAATGAGTAAAACAGACAAAGGCCTTGCTGATCAGGCCGTAAAGAGTTCTACCCCTCCCTTACATATTGGCACTGGCGACGATACATTGAACGGCACGAGGGCAGAGTCGGAATTTCTGAAAGGAAAGCCCCGCGAGAACGATCTGCTGCATAGCCAGGAGGAACAACAGGTGTTTGAAGGCATTCCCGACACGCCCAATGGCCGCAAAGATCAAAACAATGTACACGGCAACCCCATTGCCAAGGACAGGCATACGATCGCGGATACGCTGCCTGCGGCAGATTTTGAATATACCGACAACGCGGTCAAACCGGATTAAAACCCGGCATATTTTCCTGACAGTAAAAGTGAGCTAATCCCACGCTACACTATTTCCCAGGGATCTATCTCAGGATGCGGATAGTGCTCCGTCATGAAATCCACGAAGCTACGTGCGGTTGCCGGCATCAGGTGGCGGTTGGGATAGACCATGGCAACCGCCAGCTGGTTGAACTGGGTCTTGGGCAACAAGCGCACCAGTTTGCCACTCTTGAGCGCATCAGCCAGTGCAAACGATGCACGCAGCACCAGCCCCATGCCTGCAATGGCGCAGTTACTCAGCAAATCGCCATTATTGGAGGTAATCTTGTTATTGACCGGGATGTCGATCTCTCCATCGGGGCCTTGTATAGACCAGGCATTGCGTAG
Source organism: Parundibacterium terreum (assembly GCF_014636315.1). Taxonomy (GTDB): domain Bacteria; phylum Pseudomonadota; class Gammaproteobacteria; order Burkholderiales; family Burkholderiaceae_D; genus Undibacterium; species Undibacterium terreum. The sequence continues at coordinate 436,763 of NZ_BMED01000002.1, forward strand.
TTGCTTGTAATCAAAGTTCAGGCAGGCATGCTTGCCCAAGTCCTTCGGTGACTTTGGTTCGCCATGCCGGCGCAGATAATCCGGCGATGCGCACAGGAAAACTTCCGCCTTGCCCAATTGGCGAGCAACCATATTGGCTTCTATTTTCTGCAGGCCTATCAATATACCAACGTCAAATCTATCCTGCACCAGATCCACATTGCGGCCGGATATCGTCACATCCAGCGTCACCTCCGGGTAACGCTCGGAATACTCGGACAAAAGGTTGGCCAACTGGAACTGCGCAAAGCTCTGGTGCGCGTACAACCTGAGCATGCCGCTGGGCTCCTTGGACTGGGACTTGGCGATCGCATCAGCATCGTCAATCTCGGGTAATATCCTCTGTACACGTTCCAGGTAGGCTTGGCCTATCTCGGTAAGGGACAGCTTACGGGTGCTACGATTCAGCAAACGGGTACCGAGGTGATTTTCAAGTTCGGCCAGATAACGAGTGACTGCTGCATTGGATAAATCCAGTGCCTGGGCCGCGCGCGCAAAGCTGCCCTGCTCCACGACCTTCAGGAATACCCGCATCGATTGCAATCTGTCCATACGCTCACCCCTTCGTTTCAATTACTGAAATAGTGCATTGCACAATAGCCTGTTTTTTTCAGATGATACAACAGATAGACTGTGCGGCAATGACGGGCAGTCCCTCTTGGCAGTAAAGATTTAGTGGTTTAAGCTTTTAAAGCACCATCTTTCAGCATTTCTGGACAAATTAAGCTCGCCCACCCTCGCCCGTTGCTTACCGACAGAAAGCTCATGAAAACTTTTGCCAGCCCTTTCACGCTGCATTTGCCAGAATTCCTATGGCCCTTGGCAGCACGTCGCCAAACCGGCTTTGGACCTGGCCTGGCCACTCCCCTGTTTGCCACCCTTGCACTTCTTGCCCTCCTTGCGCTCAGCGGTTGCGCAGACATGAAAGGTATTTCCCCACAGTCCAAAATGACAGACGGCAATACGCTGTCCGCCGGCTCGGCAATCCAAGGTGCCAGCCTTGACGCCCACTGGCCGAAGGCAGCCTGGTGGCAGGCCTATGGCGATACGCAACTGGATGGACTCGTACAACAAGCAATCAGCGGTAGCCCTACGCTAAAGATTGCACGCGCACGGGTAGAACTGGCCCGCTCGCTGGCAGGTGTTGCGCGCGCAAAGACCTTGCCGTCTGTGGGCGCCAAGGCAGAGTCCACCCGCGAACTGTTTACCGGCCAGGGCCTGGTGCCGCCGCCGCTGGCAGGCAACTGGGAGTGGTATAACGAAATTGCCGTCAAAGCAGAATACGACCTGGATTTGTGGGAAAAAGACCGCAGTGCACTGGAAGCCGCGCTGGATACCATCCATGCCAGCGCCGCCGAAGCACGCAGCGCACAACTGCAACTGGAAACCTCAGTCGTGCGCAGCTATCTGCAACTGGCCTTGCAATATCAGTTACGGGATGTCGCCAACGCCAGCCTGCAACAGCAGGAAGCCATCGCCAATATCGCCCGCCGCCGCTTGCGCGCGGGACTCGGCACCCAACTGGAAGTCAGCCAGGCCGAGACTTCGCTGCCGGTTGCCCGTTCGAATATAGAACAACTGGATGAGGCAATCAGCCTGGCGCGCAACCAGATTGCCGCCCTCAGCGGCCAGGGCCCAGGTGCGGGCGATGCTATCCAGCGACCGAATCTGTTGCCGGGCTCCAGGAATAATGCGTCGGCGCAGTTGCCGATCAGCCTGCCGGATTACGTACCCGCCAATCTGATAGGCCGCCGCCCCGATGTGGTTGCCCAACGCTGGCGCGTCGAGGCCGCAGGAAAGAATATCGAAGTGGCAAAGGCCGGTTTTTATCCAGATATTAATATCAGCGCCTTCCTCGGCTTCCAGTCGCTTGGTTTTGCCGGCTTCCTGAGTTCCAATGCAGCGGCGCGGGGTATCGCTCCGGCCATATCGCTGCCGATTTTTGAAGGCGGCAGGCTGCGCAGCCAGTTGGGTGCACAAACCGCCAATTACGATGCTGCAGTGGAAAGCTACAACAATACGCTGGTGCTGGCACTGCAAGCGGTCGCCGACCAGATCGTCAAGCTGAAATCCAGCGAAAAGCAGAAGGCAGAGATTGAGAAAGCGCTGGCGCTGGCGCAAAGAACCTATGACCTTGCACAGCGCAGCTATCATTCCGGCATCAGCGAATATTTGACTGTGCTCAATACACAAACCGTGCTGCTGCAACAGCAGCAAAGGATGGAGCAGATCAATACCGCTTACCTGGACGCCTGGGCACAACTGATGCAGGCGCTGGGCGGCGGCCTGGAAGAAAAGCCGGCACCGGCTATTGCGGATAACAAGCAATGAGCGCTGCCTCAGCCCCCGTGATCGCCGGCAGCCCTTTGCGCAGGGTGCTGGCGGAAATCAGTACCTGGGTAGTGACTCAGACCCCGGTCATCATCCACATTTTGAAACTGACAGTCGCCGTCCTGCTGGCGATGGGAGTTACACTGCGGCTGGATTTTGCCAAACCTACCACGGCGATGCTGACCGTGGTCATCGTGATGCACCAGCGCAGCGGCCTGGTGCTGGCCAAGAGCTTTTACCGCTTCCTGGGAACAATTGCAGGAGTCATCACCTCCATCATCCTGGCGGCATTGTTTACGCAGGAACCGGTACTGTTTATTATCGCCGGCGCATGCTGGCTGGCACTCTGTACCGCCGGTTCCGCCGTGTTCAGAAATTTCCAGTCCTATGCCTTTGTGCTGGCGGGCTACACGCTGGTGATTGTCGGCCTGCCCGCAGCATTGCAGCCCGACCAGGCTTTTGATATCGCCGTCATACGGTTGACGGAAGTGATGATAGGCATCCTGTCCGCCGGTGTCGTCAGCGACCTGATTTTCCCACTGCGCGTGACAGAAACCCTGATGGCGATGGTACGCCAGCGCTTCGGCACATTTGCCCAGCATATCAGCAAGGCCAGCACCGATCCTGTCGCCGCAGAGCGTACCATGCTGCGTTTTATCGGCGAGGTAATTTCCTTTGAATCGCTGCGCTCCGCATCCATCTTTGAGAATACCTCGCACCCGTCGCACAGTACACAGCTAAGCCTGCTGAACACTGCCTTCATGACAGCCTCAACCACCTTCCATACCCTGGATCTGCTGTATGGGCGCCTGCAAAAAGCCGGCAGACTGCCGGCCCTGAATGCCCAACTGGAAAAATACAGGGCAATCACCAGCCTGCTGAATGCAGAACCTGCGGAGGCGGCAGAAAAATTATGCGATCTGCGCAAGCTGCTGCCGGCTCAATTGGCAGAATCGCGCAAACGCGTGCTGGCCGAGGTGGGTGACGACGTCAATCCGGCCGCCCTGCTGGATTTCGATTCCGCCACCGAATTGCTGCTGCGCTTTACCGATGAGCTGCAAGACTATGCGCGCATCCAGGCTTCGGTGCTCAGCGGTACTTATCTGCCAGAGAAAGAAATTCTTGCGGCTTTTGATTATGTCGCGGCAACCGATCCCTTGGTCGTGTTTTTTTCCGGCCTGCGCAGTGCGGCAGTGTTTGGCCTGACCTGTACCTTTTGGATCATTTCCGGCTGGCCTTCGGGCGTGGACGCTGTAGTACTGGGCACCGTGTTTGGCGGGCTTTTTTCTGCTGCGCCATCGCCTTCCAGGGCCGTCAAGCAGTTCGTTGTCGGCGCACTCAGCGGGGCACTGGCGGCCTTTGTCTGTGCCTATTATCTGCAGCCCTTTGCAGAAAATTTTTCCATGCTGTGCCTGTCCATCGCTCCCTTCCTGATGATAGGCGCCTGGCTGTCCAATCATCCGAAGTATGCCGGTGTTGGTGCCGGCATGCTGATCTTCTTTATCTCGTACGCGGCGATAGACAGCATGTACGTGTTTGATTTTCTCGATATGGTCAACGGCATCATAGGCGGCTTGCTGGGTGTGGGAGTCGCCAGCGTGATGTACATGATCATTGATCCGGTCGATAGCCGCTGGGTCAAGCAAAGGCTGGCCCGCGCACTGCGCCAGAAAGTGGTGCGCGCCTGCAGCAGGCCACTACCGGGGCTGCTGCCGCTGTTTGAAAGCGCCACGCGCGACCAGTTGCAACGTTTCATCGCCATCCATGCGATGGACAATGAGGACGACCGCGAGGTGCTGGCCTGGCTGCTGTCGGTGCTGGAAATCGGCCGCGCGGTGATTCATCTGCGGCAAGATGTGGAGGCGACGCCGTCGCTGTCCACAGAACAATTGGGGGCAGTGCAAAACTGCGTCACTCATATATCCGCGTTGTTCAACCGGCCGGACCAGGAGAAAAGACAGGCTGCCATTGACGCCGTTCTGCATGCGATATCCCTGTGCAAATGGAGCGTGGCCTTGCAGGCGCATCTGCATCTGATACGCGCTTCGCTACTCGATGAAAAATCCGTACTGGCCAACTACGCAGCGCCTGCAGTTGCGCTAACACCCCAGAAAGTCTGATGCCATGCCAAGAGAAATTGCCCTGTTTGATGCACTCGTTCCCACATTGCTGCTGGTATTTGTCGCCGCCATGCTGCTGCAAGTCATGCTGGACCGCCTGTGCGCATATCTTGGCGTGTACCGCTTCGTCTGGCACCCCGGCCTGTTCCGCGTCGCCATGTTTGTCTGCGTGTTCGGCGGCCTTGCACTATTCCTGAAAGTAACTTGAGATAAAAATGAAAATCACGATCTCGCTCAAAGCCCTGCTGAGCATACTACTTACCCTGGCCATGGTTACCGCAGCCTATTTCATTGGCGACGCGCTATGGGACCACTATATGAACTCGCCGTGGACCCGCGATGGCCGCGTGCGCGCAGACGTGATCAACGTTGCCGCAGATGTATCCGGCCAGGTGGTGGAAGTGCCTGTGCATGATAATAGCTATGTGCACAAGGGCGACCTGCTGATGAAGATAGACCCGGCTCGCTACCAGTTGGCGCTGGCACAGGCGGAGAGCCTGATTTCGCAACGCAAGATTGCCTATGATATCCGCCAGCGCGATGCGGAGCGCCGGGCCAAGCTGGACAATGAAGTCATCTCGGCGGAAAACCGCGACAACTTCAGCTCCACTGCCAGCGGCGCAAAAGCTGCCTACCAGGAAGCACTGGTGATGCGCGATTCGGCCAAGCTGAATCTGGAACGGACGGAAGTGCGCGCCCATGTCGATGGCTGGGTATCCAACCTGAACGTGCATGCCGGCGATTATGCACAGGCGGGCACGCCCAAGATGGCGATCATCGATGCGCAATCATTCTGGGTCTACGGCTATTTTGAAGAGACCAAATTGCCGTTGCTGAAAGAAGGCGATACGGTCGATATCAGGCTGCTGGGCAGCACACAACTGCTGCAGGGGCATATAGACAGCATCTCGCGCGGCATTACCGACCGCGACAATCCTACCGGCAGCGGCCTGCTAGCCAACGTGAACCCCAGCTTTAACTGGGTACGTCTGGCACAGCGCGTACCGGTGCGCATCAATATCGACCATATCCCGGACGGCATTACGCTGGCCGCCGGCATGACTTGCACCATCATTGCCAAGCCGGGCCAGACTGCTGCAAAAGAAAAGGCCAAGACCTGAACGGCCCCGGCCTTGCGCATGGCGGCAAGTTGATTTTCAGTCCGGCGGAAAGCTCGTGCTCAGCGTTACAGATTCCCAGACGCTGATTTCCGCGTCCAGCGATTTCAGCTTGGCGCGCACCACAGATAAGGCATCCGGCCCCAGCAGCAGGTGCACAGGCGGATCCTCGGCAGCGGCAGCCTGCATGATGGCCTGCGCTGCTTTGGCAGGGTCGCCGATCTGCTTGCCGCTGCGCTCCTGCCTGGCCTGGCGCAAGGGAGCAAACACGGTGTCGTAATCGCGGATGGTCCTGTCGCCACGGGTCATTGATCCTGCCGCCCACTCGGTGCGAAATGCTCCCGGCGCCACCGCAGTTACATGTATCCCCAGCGCCTTCACCTCTTTCGCCAGGGTCTCGGAAATCGCTTCCAGCGCGAACTTGCTGCCGTGATAGATGCCAAGACCCGGGAAGGTAACATGGCCGCCCATCGACGTCACATTGAAGATATGCCCACGGCGACGCGCCCGCATGAATGGCAAGACCGCCTGCAATACCGCGATGGGGCCGAATACATTGACTTCAAACTGGCGCCGTATCTCGTCGCTTGAGGCTTCTTCTACCAGGGCTTCGTAGCCATAGCCGGCATTATTGACCAGCACATCAATGCCGCCGGTGGCTTGCTCCGCCGCGGCCACCGCTTTTTGCACTGCTGCATGATCGGTTACATCGGCAATGAAGGCCAGGGCCTTGCCTGGCGCCAGTTGCTCGAAATCCGCCTTTGCCTGCTCACTCCTGACGGTACCTGCGACCTGGCTACCCTGTGCTAACAGGGCGGCTGCCAACGCGCGTCCGAAACCGCTGCTGACGCCGGTGATAAACCATGTTTTCATTTTGTTCTTCCTCGAAATAAATCATTGTTTGCTGCGAATTTGTACTGACTGTTGCTGTTTGCTGCTATCCGACATCGGTGTCCACTAGCTCCAGCCGCGAACACCGATATCGGACCATGCACCAGATCACGCAGATGGGAAATCGGTAGAAGCAGCAACCTCTCTCCATTCCTTCAGCTCTGCCTCGACAAATGCGTTTTTTTCAGCGATGCGGGCTATCGTATCGGTGCCCAAAGGCAGGCGTACCGGCGGCTTCGCGTGATGACCGAGCTTGATGAAGGCTGCTGCCAGCTTGTCCGGATCACCAGGCTGCTGGCCGCTGACATCGGCGGCAAACGAGCGCATCTCACCCACGGTGGAAGCATAGTCGTCGATACGCGTCCTGGTTTCGACCAGGGAACTGCCTTCCAGGAAATCGGTGCGGAAGAAGCCAGGTTCGACAACCGTGGCATGGATGCCCAGTGGAGCCAGTTCCTGCGCCAGGCCTTCGGTCAAGCCTTCGACTGCAAACTTGGTCGCGCCATACACGCCCCATCCTGCATAGGCGTAGTAGCCGCCCACAGAAGAAATATTGATGATATGGCCGGAGCGGCGCGCCCTCATATGCGGCAGCACGGCGCGGGTCACATTCAGCAGGCCGAACACATTGGTGTCGAACTGGTGCTTGACCTCGGCATTGCTAGCCTCCTCTACCGCACCCAGCAAGCCATAGCCGGCATTGTTGACCAGTATGTCGATGCGGCCGAAGCGTTCTACTGCGGCCTGAGTCGCCGCTATCGCCTGCTCTTCATTGGTCACATCCAGCGCCACCGTCAGCAGATTGGCATGCTGGCCGAATTGTTCTTGCAGCGAAGCAGGATTGCGTGCCGTCACCACGACGGCATCGCCGGCTTCCAGTGCAGCGGCAACGATTTTTGCGCCAAAGCCGCGAGATGCGCCAGTGATCATCCATACGCGTTGGCTAGTGATATTCATTTCCATGATTGACTCCATCAGTAAAAAATCAGATTTGATCCGGTTGGACCTCAGGCGCTTGCAAGCATGGACTGAACTATAGGTGGGCAGGATGATGCAAACTAGCCCATAATTGGATGGTTGATAAGCAAATGAAAGTTGCTAATAGCCGAAATTGGCTAGATGGCAGATAGGAGGGAGACTCATGGACGAAATGCGGGCAATATCCACATTTATCAAAACGGCAAGTCTGGGTAGTTTTCGCAAGGCGGCCATAGACCAGGGGATTACCCCTCAAGCCGCCAGCAAGGCCGTCATGCAATTGGAAAAAGAGCTGGGCGTACGCCTGTTCCATCGCACCACGCGCAAGCTCAGCCTGACAGAGGAAGGCATACAGTTTTTGGAAAATGCCAGGCCCGGCCTGGAAACGCTGCACGACGCGGTCAGGCAGGCCCGCCAGGCAACCGAGGGCATGGAAGGCAGCTTGAGGGTCAGCGGCCCCCGCTCGCTGGGCCTGCAAGTGCTGATGCCGCTATTTCTGCGCTTTGCCGAAAAATATCCGCAGGTGCAGTTGGACGTGCAGCTGGATGACCGCTTCTCCGACCTGGTGCCGGATCGCATCGATGTCGGCTTTCGCGCCGGCACAGTGCCTGACGGGCGCATGATCGCGCGGCGGCTGATGCCTATCCAGCACATCATCTGCGCATCGCCGTCCTACCTGGAAAAGCACGGCAAGCCGGCCAGCATCGCCGAGTTGATGCAGCACCAGTGCACAGGCTACAGATTACCGAACACCGGCAAGCAAATGCCGTGGGAATTCCAGATAGGCGGAGAAATCCATTACCGCGACATCCCCGCCACCATCTGCACCAATGACACGCAGGCCGAGACCGAAGCGGTGCTGGCCGGCCTGGGCATAGGCCAATTGGGCAGTTTTACCGCGGTGCCCTTGATACGCGAAGGCCGCCTGATCCCGCTGCTGACCGAGCACATCACGGAGAGAATGGCACTGCATGTGTATTACAGTACGCGTGCCAATATGACATTACAGCTCATCGGCAGCAAAGAATTTTACTTTGAGCCAGAGGAAACCTCCCCCGTCTGACCATGCAAGAACAACTCAAGCCCTTGATTTTATTAATTTTTTTCTTAGACGAAGAAAGGAAGGCGGAAAAATCGCAGTATTTTTCAAATTATTTCCACTCGGTATTTAATGCACTTGCGGGGCTGGTCGTCTTGTACTGGTAAGAGCAGCAATTCTGCCGCTTAACCAGCAAAACACCAGAGGAGTTAATCATGCTTAGTTTACATACCAACGCGGCGGCATTGTCAGCACAGAACTCTATCGGTTCTACACAATCCAAGCTGTCCACTTCCATGACACGTCTGAGCACCGGCTATCGCATCAATTCCGCGATGGACGACGCTGCCGGCCTGCAGATCGCAACCCGTCTGCAAGCACAGACCAGCGGTATGGCCATGGCCATGCGCAACACACAAAACAGTATCTCCATGATGCAAACAGCCGAAGGCTCGTTTGATGAAGTCACCAACATGCTGGTACGTATGAAGGATCTGGCGACTCAGGCTGCCGATGCTTCTTCTACTGCTGCCGATAAAACAGCGATGCAATCCGAATTCGACGCGCTCACCAACGAACTGAGCAACGTCATGGGCAACACTACTTTCGGCGGTACTGCCCTGCTGAAAGATACAACCGGCACTTTGTCCACAGGCGTTGTGAACTTCCAGATCGGTGCCAGCACATCCGAAACCATGGCTATCGACGTCAGCGGCTCCATCGCGACATTGCACGCCAGCCTGCTGACTGCCAGCGCGGAATACTCTTCTTCCGGTACAGCATCGACAGCAACCGGCGCTGAATTGACAGGCGCAGCATCCGCTACCATCGATCTGCTGTCAAAAGCGATTGACGACGTCGGCACAGTGCGTTCCGCCCTGGGTGCTGCTTCCAACCGCCTGGACCATGTATACAACAACTTGTCCAACATCAGCACCAACACCAAAGCCGCTAGCGGCCGTATCATGGACGTGGACTACGCTTCCGAAACATCCAACATGACTTCGCAGCAGATGTTGATGCAAGCCGGTACTGCAATGCTCAAGCAAAGCAACAGCATGTCTTCCCTGGTCATGTCCCTGCTGCAGTAATCTTCCTGGCGCAGCTACGGAGCGCAATAGCAAGGCACAAGAAAAACCAGCCCTTAGAACGGCTGGTTTTTTTACATTCAGCACCTGAATCCGTACAGCATCTCAATCGCAGTAACGCAGCTTACCGCTAGTTTTCCTCTATTTTCAGCCCCGCCTTCCTCCGTTATCCGGCTATTTACCAGTCGCATTTAATCTTACATTCGCTGTGGTCGTCTTGTGATAATGAGGACAGCTACTTTGCTGGCCCGTATTGAACACAACCCACTAGGAGTTATCCATGCTTAGTTTACATACCAACGCGGCGGCATTGTCAGCACAGAACTCTATCGGTTCTACACAATCCAAGCTGTCCACTTCCATGACACGCCTGAGCACCGGCTATCGCATCAATTCCGCGATGGACGACGCTGCCGGCCTGCAGATCGCAACCCGTCTGCAAGCACAGACCAGCGGTATGGCCATGGCCATGCGCAATACACAAAACAGTATCTCCATGATGCAAACAGCCGAAGGCTCGTTTGATGAAGTCACCAACATGCTGGTACGTATGAAGGATCTGGCGACTCAAGCTGCCGATGCTTCTTCTACTGCTGCCGATAAAACAGCGATGCAATCCGAATTCGACGCGCTCACCAACGAACTGAGCAACGTCATGGGCAACACTACTTTCGGCGGTACTGCCCTGCTGAAAGATACATCCGGTACTTTGTCTACTGCCGGTGGCGTCAACTTCCAGATCGGTGCCAGCACCTCTGAAAAAATGACTATCGACGTCAGCGGCTCCATCGCGACATTGCACGCCAGCCTGCTGGCCGCCAGCGCTGAATACTCTTCTTCCGGTACAGCATCGACAGCAACCGGCGCTGAATTGACAGGTGCTGCATCCGCCACCATCGATCTGTTGTCCACAGCAATCGACGACGTCGGCACAGTACGTTCCGCCCTGGGTGCTGCTTCCAACCGCCTGGACCACGTGTACAACAACTTGTCCAACATCAGCACCAACACCAAAGCCGCTAGCGGTCGTATCATGGACGTGGACTACGCTTCCGAAACATCCAACATGACTTCGCAACAGATGCTGATGCAAGCCGGTACTGCAATGCTCAAGCAAAGCAACAGCATGTCTTCCCTGGTCATGTCCCTGCTGCAGTAATCTTCCTCGATTACTGATACCGGATAGCAGCTTCGCCCTAGCGCGAAGCCTGCCGGCTGGACAGCTGGAGCCAACCGTGAAGACGGTTGGCTTTTTTTTAAAGGAAATGAGAAATGGCGGTAGAAAGGGTAACGGCCACCGTATTGCCGCTGGTCTTCAGAGACCAGCCGGGAGCCAACGGACAGGCCGCCCAATTCAAGATAGGAGAAACCGTACAGCTCACCTTAGGCGATGCGGCCGCCGACGAACTGCTTGCCAGCACACAGGATGGCACGGCGCTAAAGCTGGCCGGGCTGGGCAGCCTGGTCAGCATGCTGTCCCCAGGAGATGTACTGCAGCTAAGGGTGCTGGCAACCAGCCCTCAACTGGAGCTCGCTGTCGTCCCACCGTCCGGATATGCATCCTCCACCAATGCCGCCAATGCTGCCAATACCTCGAAATCCGCCGGTGATGCCGGTCCAGAACAGGCGGCAATGCGGCTGGATCAGGCGGGGCTATCGCGCCAGATCACCTGGCGTGCACCGGATGCCGCAGCGCTGGCCGTCTCGTGGCGGGTAATGGTACTGTCTTTTTTTCAGCAACAGAACGCCTTGCGCGAACAGGCACGCGGCCAGCATGTTCCCGGCAGCCTGCTAATGGCGGATATGGCAACCAGCACCTTGCGCGACACCCCAAAAGTGCCTTTGAACCTGGATGCGGAATCCTGGTTGTTTGCCGCCTATACCTGGAATGGCCAAAAACTGATGCTGCGTGTGCTGGGTACCGATGAAGAAGATCCTGCACGCAAAAAAGCCTACCGCAGCAAGATCGCATTGAGAGTGGAGTTATTGCTGCCCAACGCAGGCCCTGTCAGCGTGCAAATGGAATTGACCAACGGTGGCGTCTTGCTGGACCTGGCGTCCGAGCATGCCGAGGCCATGCAGTATCTGCGGGATGCCCTGCGCGGCCTGGCCAGCGCCATTGCCCGCGCAGGACTGAGCATCATGCGTTGCAGGCTGTCCAGGCATTTGCCGCCTATCAGCGCGCTCAATAGCGTGCGGGCGGAAGCAGGTATCTCGGGCATGCGCCCGGAATTGTTCCGGGCAATGGCAGAAGTCATCGTATTTTTGGTGCAGCCTGCAGGCTGATGATGGCTAGCCCACTGTGCCAATAATGCTGACTTCCCGATTTTCCGGAATTTCGTTATAAGACAGCACATTCAGTCCTGGCGAAAAAAGCCGCGCATATCTGGCCAGCAAAGGCCGTATCTGCGGCATCACCAGCAACAGCGGCGGCGTGGCTTGCTGCTTCATCTGCTCGCGGGCGACCGGCATGTTCACTTGCAATTGCGACAGCAGATGCGGATCGATAGGATAGTTATCCAGCGGCACCTTGCCATTTTGCCTTGCCTGGTTCAAGGAACCCAGCAGCATGTTTTCCAGCTCGCCGCCAAGATTGAAGGCCTTCATCTCCGTCCTCTGGCCGAAAATACCGGAAACGATCTGGCGCCGCAGCGTGCAACGCACTTCGGCTGCCAGCAGGATCGGATCCTTGGTGGTTTCCGAGCTGTCCAGTAGCGTAGTTGCGATGGGAACGATATCTTTCAGTGATACATTCTCAGCCAGCAATACCCGAAAAACTCTGAGCAACTGCGTATGCGTCAGCGCCTTTTCCAGCGCGGCAGATAACTTGGGTGCGAGCGCCGCCAGCCTTTCCAGCAAGGCGGGTACATCTTCATGCCGCAACAGTTCCGACAGGTTTTCACGTATCAGCTTGGCCACGTGGGTAGTAATCACACTCGGCGCTTCCACTACCTGATAACCCATGCCCAGCGCGTGCGCCTTGTCTTCCTGCGTGATCCAGGTGATGGGCATGCCGTATGCAGGCTCGACGCCGGGAATACCGTCAATCTGTCCATACACATTAGGAGACGGAATCGCCATCAGGCGGTCGGCAAAGACCTCTGCCTGCGCAATCACGCTGCCGCTCAGGATCACCGAATATTGCGAAGGCTTCAGGCCCAGATCATCCCGCACGCCGATAGGCGGCAGCAGCAATCCCAGGTTTTCACTCAGGCTTTGCCTTACCCCCTTGATGCGTTTGACCAAGGGCGCACCCTGCGCCTTGTCAACCAGGCCGATTAACTTATACCCCACTGCAATCGACAATTGCTCGACAACTGGCAGGCTTTGCCAATCCAGCTCGGCAACCCGCTCTTCCAGCAAGGCCGCTTCTATCGCCGCCATGCTGGAGGCATCCGGCTTGGCTACTCGCTTGCTCAGGCGCCATGCAACATAGCCCAGCACCACCGCAAACGTGAGAAACATCATCCACGGCATGCCCGGCGTCACCGCCAATGCCACCATGATCCCTGCCGCGCTGTACAGTACCGCCGGCGAGGTCAGCACCTGGTCGCTGACCTGCTGTTCAAAGTCACCGGAATCGCTGATGCGGGTAACCAGGATAGCCGCCGCCGCGGAGAGCAGCAGTGCAGGAATCTGCGCAACCAGGCCATCGCCGATGGTCAGCAGCGCATATTGGCGGAAAGCGTCGCCAAAGGACAGGTCATGCATCAGCGAGCCAATCGCGACACCGCCTACCATGTTGATGATCAGGATCAGAATACTGGCGACCGCATCCCCACGGACAAATTTGGATGCACCGTCCATCGCGCCGTAGAAGTCCGCCTCGGCGGCGACGTCACGCCGCCTTGCCTGCGCTTTTTCCTGGTTGATCAGGCCTGCATTCAGGTCTGCATCAATTGCCATCTGCTTGCCCGGCAAGGCATCCAGTGTAAAGCGGGCGGACACCTCGGAGATACGCTCGGCACCCTTGGTCACCACGGCAAAATTGATGATCATCAAGATCACGAATACCACCAGGCCGACGACAAAATTACCGCCTATGACGACATTGCCGAAAGCCTCGATCACCTGCCCTGCGGCGTGCGTGCCCTGATGCCCGTGCAGCAGGACGACGCGGGTAGAAGCGACATTCAGCGTCAGCCTCAGCATCGTGGTGGCCAGGATCACCGTCGGGAATACGGAGAAATCCAGCGGCCGCTTGGCCGACACGCTGACCAGGATCACGATCAGCGCCAGCACGATATTGAAAGTAAACAGCACGTCCAGCAATACCGGCGGCAGCGGCAGGATGATCATTGCCAGTATAACCAGCAGGAACATCGGCGTGACAAACTTGTGGCGCCTCATTTCAGCAACAATACGGTTCAGGAAGTTCATGAAGGTGTTACCTCGCTCAAATGGGGCGGTACATACATATCGTTAGGGATCAGCGGCTGGGCCGTGCGGCGGCCATGGCGAAATGCCTGCAACTGCAAAACATAGTTCAATACTTGCGACACCGCTTTATACAGTGGCACGGGAATCTGCTGGTTGACCTGGCTGGTGTTGTAGATGGCGCGCGCCAGCGGCGGTAGCGAGACGGTCTCGATGCCGCTTTCAGCAGCGACCTGGCGGATGTACAAGGCCATTTCATCAACGCCCTTGGCAACCACGAACGGCGCCTCGGCGCGGTCTTCGTCATATTTGAGCGCCACCGCATAATGCTCGGGATTGATAATCACGACATCGGCCGTCGGTACGGTCTTGCGCACGCTGCGCCTGGCGATCTGATGCTGCAACTGGCGTATGCGTTGCTTCAGCTCGGGCCTGCCCTCGTTGGTCTTATGCTCTTCCTTGACTTCCTGCTTGCTCATGCGCTGGCCCTGCGCAAAAAAGAAAGCTTGGGCCGGTACGTCGATCACCGCAAACAGGACGAAAATGGAGCACAAGGACATCAAGCCATCCAGCATCAGGCCGGCGCCGTCCATTAAAGCCTGGTCCAGCGGCTGGTTTTGCAATTGCACATAATCATTGACGCCGGCGCGGCTCATATGAAACAACACTGCACCCAGCGTGCCCGCTTTCAAAATGGAGACCAGCAGCTCGAATCCGTGCTTGGGGCTGACCAGCCGGCCCAGATTCTTGGCGGGGCTCAGCCTTTCCAGCTTCGGCATCCAGTGGCTGGTGCTGATGACCCAGCCACCGGGAACCAGCGAGCCCAGCACCACGCACAACGGCACGATGAACAGCGGCACCACCATCTTGATCAGCAGCCCCATTGCCGTCGTGAAAACGATAGACATCGCATTATCCAGCGCACCCTCACTACCCAGCGGCAAAAAGGTCTGGCTGAAGAGCAGGCGAAAATCCTGCAGATAGGACGGCAGCATCCAGACAAACAGTTTCAGGCTGACCAGGATGCCTATCGCCGTGGACAAATCCCGTGAGCGGACAACCTGCCCTTCCTGCCGGGATTTTTTCAGCTTCTGCTGCGAGGCCTTTTCGCTTTTGTCGCCCTGGCCAGTCTCAGCCATGTGCGCCTCCCTGCATTTGCTGCTGCAGCATGTCCAGCACCCTGCCGGTCATCCTGACGTAGTGCTCGGGTACAAAGCGCACGATCTGCGCCAGCATGAACAGGCCGAACATCGTGATGACGGAAAATCCCAGCGAAAAAAGGTTCAGCGACGGTGCCACCCGGTTCAGGAAACCAAAGCCCACCTGCACCACGATGGAGGAAAATGCAATCGGCAGCGCCAGCAGCAGGGCCGCAGCAAATATCCAGGAGACGTTATACGCAATCGCCTGCAGGCTCATCAGGCTGTATCCGCCGCCTATAGGCCAGGCTTTCAGGCTGGAACCTATCACGCCGGTCAGCACCAGATGCCCGTCTATGGAAAAGAAAACGATGATGCACAGGATGGACAGCATGCTGGATACCACATCGGAAGAAGTGCCATTCATCGGATCGTTCATGACTGCCATCGACAAGCCCATCTGGCTGGAAACCAGAAAGCCCAGCATCATGATGACCGACATGCTCAGATGAAAGGCCAGGCCCAGTACGCCGCCTATCACCGCCTGCTCTATCGTCGCCAGGATGCCATGCATGGAAAGCGGATCAATCGCGACCACGCTATGCGAAATAGGCAGCATGACCACGGCCAGCACCAGCGACAGCAGAATGCGCACCGGTACCGGCACCATGCCGTCGCCGATTATCGGCGCAGCACTCAGCATTGCCATGATCCGGCAAAACGGCCACCACAAGGCACTCAGTAGCGGTACGAGCTGGCTGAAGACGAGTTCCATGGGCTTGTTTCCGGCCGGCCTGCTATCCGACTAGCGTGGCTGCACGCTGGAAAATGGAAACGCAAAAATCCATCAGGTAGCCGACCATCCAGCGCCCCATCAATGTGACGGCGAACAAGGTGACCAGCAGCCTGGGCAGAAAGCTGAGCGTCTGCTCATTGATCTGCGTTGCGGCCTGCACCAGCGCAACCAGCAAGCCCATGACGAGGCCGGGTACCACCAGCAGCACAACCAGCAGCATCACGATATGCAGGCTCTCATTGACCAGATCGACGGCGATTTCGGGAGTAAACATCAGTAGGCCTGCACACTGGTGACAAGGGTATTGACCGTCAGCGTCCAGCCGTCCACCAGCACGAACAGCAGCAGCTTTAACGGCAGCGAGATAACCAGCGGCGACAGCATCATCATCCCCATTGCCATCAGCACCGAAGAGACGACCAGGTCGATGATCAGGAAGGGAATGAAAAGCATGCAGCCTATCTGGAATGCGGTTTTAAGCTCGCTAAGGACAAAGGCCGCCAGCTTGACGGTAAATGCGTGATCCTGCGGCTTGGTGATTTTAGTCTCGCCGGCCAGCGAAGAAATCTGGGTCAGCGCGGCCTTGCTGGTCTGCGCCAGCATGAAACGCGACAAAGGCACCTCGGCAATTTTCAGCGCTTGCTCCAGGCCTATCTTGTCCTGGTCGTAAGGAAGGAAAGCCTCGGTCCAGATCTGGTCGCCTATGGGGCGCATCACCAGCAGGGTCAATATCAACGCAATGCCGGTAACGATACGATTGGGCAAGCCCTGCTGCAAACCCAGTGCCTGGCGCAGCAGCGACAGCACGATGACGAAACGGGTGAAGCTGGTCATCATCATCATCATCACGGGCAGCAGCCCGAGCAAGGACATGATGATCAGGATCTGGGTCTTGACCGTGTATTCGGACTTCGCGCCATTCACGGAAGATCCCAGCAACTCCACGGTGCCGGCCCAGGATGGCCGGCAGAGCAACAGGAACAAGACTGCGGTCAGCACCAGCAAAGCAAGCTGGCGGAACTGACGACCGCTGGTACGGCGCAATATCATGGCGTCATCAGATCGAGATTGAGCCCATCGAGATCAATCACTTTCAGTCCATAATTTTCGCCGGCGACAACGACCTCGGCGCGCCCTATGGGCGTGCCGTTTACCTTGATGACCAGAGGCTCGCCGGCCAGCCGGTCCAGCTCCAGCACGCTGTCGGGTGCAATGGACATCAGCTCCTGCAAGGAAACGCGGGTAGATCCCACTTCCAGCGTCAGGGTTACCGGGATCTTGCGCATCATCTCCGGCAGATTACGACGCAGCGCAGGTGCGCCGCCAGACGCATCGCCGGAGAATTGATTCACGACCACGTCTTCAGCCATGTCGTCCAGCAAGGTTTCAACTGAGGGCTCAGCGGAGTTTTTCTCGGTCAGGTTCATATTATTCAGCATCTTCAAATGAGGTTAAGCACAGCTTCCCTTTGTGTTCGGTAATCGCTGCAGTAAACAGGCAAGACTCTTCCAGCAACACATCCGCTCTGCCCATATTGACGGGAATCACATCACCAACACGAATATCCAGCAGTTCGCCAAGAAAAACCTGCTGGTTGACCAGCCGACCCGTCAGCTTTACCTGCAGGCGCGAAGCCAGCGCAGCAGTATTCTGGAAAGATGTTTTTGATTTGTCGCGCGTATTGGCAAGGCCCCTCAGAACGCTGGCCATCAGTGCATGGTCCAGGCCAAACCAGAGCTGCCCCTGTTCACCGGTGGACAGATTGCGCACCGCAATTCCCACTACCCAGCTCCCTTTTGCAGGAGCCAGGCCGGCGGCGGCCTTCATCGGGGCAGCTTGCGGTTTGCTGCCACCTGGCGTCTCGGCGCTTTCTGCAAGATTGGTCTCTATCCTTGCTGCCAGCATGCCGGCGAGTTGCTGGCCCAACGTGACTGCAAGGCGCTCCTCCGTTGCGGTGATTCTCACCGGCAGATTCGCAGCGTCCGGCGCTTCGGCAACAAGGGATGGGGTTTCGCCACGGCGGCCATAGCGATAGTTCAGCACACTCAGCAGGACGCCACGCTCGATGGAAAACGATATCGTGCCTGTGCTTGAGGCAAAGGAAATCCAGCGCTCGGCTCCTTTTATACCCTCGGTACGGGCAACCGTCACCTCATCCACCTGGAACGATGCCCAGTAGCGGCGATTTGCTCCAGTCCTGAATGCCTGCGCGAAATCTTCCCGCAACTGTGCAGTAAAACCAGGCAGCAAATGTACGGGCCGGCCAAGAAGGCATGGGTCCAGCACTTCATGCTGCAGCGATTGATCTATCTGTTTCATCTTGCTCATGTCAGCGGACTTGGTGCTTATAAGAAACCTGAGTAGCGTTCGGCGTCAGTAATGCAATTTCTCTGCAGCACATTTCACTGCGCTCCTAATAAATAGAGAAATCAGACACCGTACAGGCTTCGCCAGAAAAGAATACGCCTGTCAGTCGAAAACAAAGTAAGTCAGACTGCCTCTGTGTCAGATAATACCCGATTTGCTTAAATATTGCCACACGTAAAGATTAAATTCAGAAACAATTCTTTACATCTATATTGCCGTACGGTAATATAACAATATAGCGCCAATATATTTGTCGCTTTGCAACATACTTATTAATGAGTTTATAAAGTTTTTTATTCATTAAAATCAACACACTAAGTAGTAATACCGAAATTCTTGTGTGCGACGCAGTAGTAAATTCGAGTTAGGACTCTAAGCTTATTTTAAATATTAATTGCCTTAAAGTAATAATTATTATGTAAGGTTTAATCCTACATTTTAATGAAATATTTCTGACACAATTAATGGTTAAAATTTCTGGATACGGATGCGGCTCCCGAGTAATTCGACTGTGACGGGTAGACGCAGAGTTGTAGTCAATTTGAGACCCGGTCTCAAGAAAAGCAAAGGCAGGCAAATGGGATACGAATTAGCAAGCTTGATACATGCCGACCTGGCATCGCTGAAAAATGCAGCCTCGGATTTAAAGGGCAACGATGTCATGGCTGCCATGCAAATCGGCGATGCAAATATGGCATCGGCGCAATCGGGAATGTCATTTGCGCAAAGCATGAAAGATGCCGTCAACAAGGTCGATGACAAGGAACAGCTCGCCATCGACAAAATGTCCGAGGTAGATAGCGGACGCAGCGATGACCTGGTGGGGGCGATGCTGTCCAGCCAGGAAGCCAGCCTGTCCTTTTCCATGCTGATGCAGGTCAGGAACAAAGTGATGGGCGCTGTCGACGACCTGATCAAGCTTCCGCTTTAATTCCAACCGGGATATCTTCACGTGATTACCACACTCAAGTCCGGGCTGGCCCGCTTTCGCTCCAATACCGCTGCACTGCCTGCGGCGTCTTCTGCCGTACTGAAAAACCTCATTCCTATTGTCGTACTTGCCATCGGTCTCACCGCTTTGGTAATGATGTATTTCTGGCGGGATCAATCCGGATACAAACCGGTTTTTGGCGTACGGGAAAAAATCGCGGTCGCAGACATGATGTCGGCACTGGACGCCGAACATATACCTTACCGCCTGCATCCCGATAGCGGCCAGGTACTCGTGCCGGAAGCCATGCTGGGCAAGGTCCGCATGCTGCTCGCATCCAAAGGCGTCACTGCCCAGTTGCCGGCAGGCCTGGAATTGATGGATAAAAACGATCCGCTAGGCGTCAGCCAGTTTGTGCAGGACGTACGCTTCCGCCGCGGCCTGGAAGGTGAGCTGGCACAGAGCATCATGACGCTGGATGCGATTTCTTCCGCCCGCGTACATTTGTCCATCGCCAAATCCAGCTCCTTTGTCGCCAGCGACGGCGAAAAATCCTCTGCATCCATCGTGCTGGCCATGAAACCCGGCCGCACCATGGCGCCTGAGCAAATCGCCGCCATCATCAATCTGGTCGCCGGCAGTGTTGCCTCCCTGAGCCCGCAGCGCGTCAGCCTGATCGACCAGGCAGGCAACCTGCTGTCCGCCCACGTGGATCTGGCTGAAGGTTTTGACAGCAGCAATAACGGCGACGAAACAAGCAAGCGTTTCCAGGAAGAGGCGCGCCGCAATATACGCGAGCTTCTGGGGCCGGTGCTGGGCGAAGACAATTTCAAGGTCAGCGTGACTGCTGCCGTCAACAACGACAGAGTGGAAGAGACGCAGGAAAAGTACGGTGACAATCCCAAGGTCACCAGCGAAGCAATGCGCGACGAACAAGACCGTAACCGCATGGCCATGGGTATCCCCGGTTCCCTCAGTAATCGCCCACCCTCTTCCGTATCGGACACCGATAAAAATCCGGATGCAGAAAAACCGGCGGACCAGGGCAGCGCGCGCAAAAATGCGACGACACGCCAATATGCATACGACCGCAGCATCACCCAGATCAAACATAGCCGCGGACGCCTGGACAAGCTCAGCGTTGCGGTGGTGCTGAACAATAATGCAGCGCCAACACCCAAGACAGGCTGGACCCAGAACGAACTGGCAGGCATAGACCGCATCTTGCGCAATGGCCTGGGCATCAATGCGCAGCGCGGCGACAACCTGGTGGTATCTACACTGAACTTCCCGCCGAAACAGGCCCCCGCCGCATGGTGGCAAGAGCGTGACAACGTGATCGACATGGGCTCCTGGGCTAGCTATGCACTGGCAGCGGTGCTCGGTTTCTTCCTGATTGTGCGTCCAATGATGCGGCTGGCAACCCAAAGATTGGCGCCACCCATACTTCGATCCGCCGATGTGCATCTGACCGGCAACACTACAACGGCAGCAGCGCTGCCGGCAGGCACCGAGGCCAAGCCCGCCCAGGGCGGCGAAGCGAGGATAGCAGGCGCGATGCCGGTAGTCCCGTTGCTGGAAAATTATGATTTGCCGCCCGCAGGCTCTGCGGTGGACGTAATGGTGGACCACCTGAAAGTATTGGCAGGCAAGGAACCCGAACGCGTCGCAGAAGTCGTTAAACAATGGATGCAGAAAAATGGCTGAGATCAATAACTCCCCAGAGCCAACGGCTCCCGCCGCTGCCGAGCTGAGCCCGGTCGAGCAGGCTGCGATCGTGCTGCTCAGCATAGGTGAAGAACCTGCGGCCGCCGTGCTGCGCTGCCTGTCGCGCGAGGAATTGCTGGAAGTTACGCAGGTCATGTCGCGCATGAGCGGCCTGAAAGTAGAGACCGTGAAAACGGCCATGCAAAATTTCTTTGACGACTATCGCCAGCAAAGCGGCGTGCACGGCGCTTCGCGTTCCTACCTGAAGCGCTCGCTGGACCTGGCGCTCGGAGGCGACATCGCCAACAGTGTATTGAACAGCATCTATGGCGACGCCATCCGTCCGAAGATGGCCAGGCTGCAATGGGCTTCGCCAAAGTGGCTGGCCGACTACATCGCTAATGAGCATGTGCGGATGCAGGCGGTATTCCTGGCCTTTCTCCCACCTACACTGGCCGGCAGCATCATCGATGCTTTACCTGTCGAGGGCCGCGATCTGGTATTGCTGAACGTCGCCCGCCTGGACGAAATCGACCGCGACCTGCTGCTGGAGCTGGATGAACTGGTCGGCCGCTGCCTGGCCAGCCTGGATATGCAGAGCACCAGCATAGAAGGTGTGCGCCAGGTCGCAGAAATCCTGAACCGGGTTTCCGGCGACCGCCAGCAACTGGTGGAATTGCTGCGCGCGCATGATCCTGAAGTGGTCTCCGAGATCGAATTCAGCATGTACGACTTCTTCATCCTGTCGCGCCAGCCGGAAGTGGCAATCATGCGCATCATCGAGGAAGTGCCGCTGGAGCAATGGGCAATTGCACTCAAGGGCGCCGAGCCTGCGGTACGCGATGCCATACTGAAAACCATGCCGCGCCGCCAGGCGCAGAGCTTTGAAGACATGATGCGCCGTGCCGGCCCTATCCCGCTGAGCCGCATAGAACAGACCCGGCAGGAAATCATGGCCCAGGTGAAAGCGCTGGCCGATGCCGGCGAGATCGAAATCCAGTTGTTTGCTGAAGCGGTGGTTGAATGAAGCAATTCCGTCCCTATCGCTTTCCGCCGCTAGCCCAGTTCAAGGCGGCCAGCGAGCGCTCTGCAGGCTCCGAAGACCAATGGCAGCTCGCCGTGTCCGAGGGCTTTGCGCAGGGCCAGGAAGACGGTTACGAGCTCGGACTGGAACGCGGCAGGCAGGATGGCCTGGCCGCCGGGCGCGCCGACGGCTTGCAGCAGGGACGCGAGGAAGGCCGGCGGGAAACCCTGGTTTCTTTCGACAGCCTGGCCCAGCCGGTAGATGCGATACTGGCCGGCCTGAAAAAAATCAAGAGCGACTATCGGGATGCCCAGCGCAAGGAAGTCGTGGATCTGGTTGCCAAGGTCGCGCGCCAGGTGATACGCGCCGAGCTGGCACTGCAGCCGGTGCAGTTGCTGGCGCTGGTTGACGAAACGCTGGCAGCCATGCCGCCGACACGCGACGAGATTGAAGTATTCCTGAATCCGGAAGAACTGCAGCGCATCAAGGAGCTGGATCCAAAACGCGCCAGCCGCTGGACGCTGATTCCCGATTCCCGGCTGGACATGGGTGAGTGCCGCGTCAAGGCGGGAGACCATGAAGCCGATGCGGGTTGCCAGCAGCGCCTGACTGCCTGCATGGAACAAGTCAGCGAACAATTGCAGAACGCTGCGGAGTTGCAGGACGAGGAGCCGACGTCATGATAGCCGCCGCACTGCGCAAGCTTGAGCTGGATGCCATACCGGTAGCTACGCCTACCGGCCGGCTGGTGGGTGCATCGGGCCTGTTGCTGGAAAGCGCCGGCTGCCCGCTGTATACCGGCCAGCGCTGCCAGATCGAGACCGTGTCCGGCGAATGGCTGGATGCGCAGGTAGTCGGCTTCCGCGAAAAATTATCCTACCTGATGCCTTTCAAGAAGGCCACGGGCCTGACAACCGGCGCCCGCGTGCTGCCCTGCGCAGAAAAAGCCAGCCTGCAGATCGGCCCGTCTTGGCTGGGCAGGATGGTTAACGGGCTGGGCGAGCCTATCGACGATCTGGGCAGATTGGGCGGCGAACATATACTGGAAACGCATCCGCCCAAGGTCCATCCATTGCGAAAAAAACCGGTCTCGGAGCCCTTGGATGTCGGCGTGCGCGCCATCAACGGCATGCTAACCCTGGGCAAGGGCCAGCGCGTGGGATTGATGGCAGGTAGCGGCGTAGGCAAGAGCGTGCTGCTGGGCCTGATCACCCGGCAGACTGTGGCAGATGTTGTCGTGGTAGGCCTGATCGGCGAACGCGGCCGCGAAGTACGCGAGTTTGTCGAACTGTCGCTGGGCAAGGACGGCCTGAGCAAGGCAGTGCTGGTAATCGCCCCGGCCGATGAATCGCCGCTGATGCGGATAATGGCAACCGAGCTTTGCCACTCCATTGCCGCACATTTCCGCGACCAGGGTAAAAATGTATTGCTGCTGGTGGATTCGCTGACGCGCTATGCGATGGCACGCCGCGAAATGGCGCTGGCGCTGGGTGAGCCGCCTGCCACCAAAGGCTATCCGCCTTCTGTCTTCTCAGCCTTGCCGCAATTGGTAGAAAGTGCCGGCAACGGTGAAAACGAACAAGGCAGCATGAGTGCCATCTACACCGTGCTGGCGGAGGGCGACGATCAGCAAGATCCCGTGGTGGACACGGCGCGCGCCATCCTGGACGGACACATCGTGCTCACCAGGGAGCTGGCAGAGCGTGGCCACTATCCGGCGATCGATATTGCCGCATCCATCAGCCGCTGCATGGCACAGGTCGTCGGCAAACCGCATCTGCATGCGGCGCGCGCGCTGAAAAGCATGCTGGCACGCCACGAGCGGGTGCGCGATCTGATCCCTCTGGGCGCCTATGTGCCGGGAGCCGATCCGGTGACCGACAAGGCGGTCAGCCTGAATCCGCGTATAGAAGATTTTCTGTGCCAGGGTACCCATGAGGCTGCGCCTCTGGGGCCTTGCATAGCCCAACTTGAGGAGTTAATGGCGTGAGCAAGCGATCCACCATCGATAGCCTTAGAACACTGGTCAACCTGCGCAGCAAGGATGTAGACCGGCTGCAGGCGGATTTGTCTGGAAAAACCAGCGTCCGGGACCGCTACCGCGCCAATCTGGAGCGGCTGGCAGGGCTTTGCGCCGATAGCGGTGCCAGTGGAGCATTGCCGCTGGCGCTATCGATCAATTGCGCAAATTACAAGCAAGTTGTATTGCAGATGGCAGACAGCCACAAAAACGATCTGAGCCTGCATGAGGCCGACATGGCTGTCACCCAGCAGGCACTGAATCAGGCCTGGCGCAAACGCGAGGTACTGGGCCAGGTACTGGAACAAAAACAAAACAGCGTGGCTGTTGAAAAGCAGAGGCAGGAACGCAAGCAGCAGGACGAATTGGGAGTGCAAGCATGGTACCGGGGGAAGCAGGCATGAACTCCTTTTACCCATCATTTCAGTCTGCAATGAATATGGTCGCCTTATACCTTGGTAGCAGTATCAAGGATGCAAAAGGCAAGACACTTATCCAATTTACAAGGAGTCTGACATGACCACTACTTCCAGCAGCACAACCAAATACGATCCGGCCACCACCGCAACCCAGCTGGCCACCGCCTATACCGCGGACCGGCAAACCATGCTGACGCAGCAGACTACCAATGCAAAAAATACGGCATCGGGCTTAACAAAACTGCAATCCGCACTGTCCGCTTTTGAGTCGGCTCTCAATACCTTGTCCGCTAAAAAAGGCGTGCTGGCCAATTCTGCAACTTTCAGCAATACCGGCGTAGGTACCGCCACGGCGACAGCCGCAGCCACCGCCGGCAGCTATTCGTTCTTTGTAGAAAAGCTGGCGAGCGCCAACCAGGTCACCTATAGCGGCCTGAGCAATGCCAGCGTCGCCGGCGGCGATACGCTGAAGGTAGCCCTGGCCGGCGGCGCCAGTTTCAATGTCAACCTGGCGGCAGCCGACACCAACGGCGACGGCCTGACGGCCAAGGAAATCGCTGCGGCCATCAATGCGGCAAGCGGTAACAACTCTACAGTCACCGCATCGACCGTCACTGTCGGCGGCCAGTCGCAACTGGTGCTGCAATCCACAGCGACGGGCGCGAACGGCAAGATCACGCTGGACACCAGCCAGATTGCAGCCGGTTCATTGAAAACCGCGCTGGATAGCGGCAATCAACTGGTTCCCGCACAGGATGCAGTGATCTGGCTGGGCGACCAGGGTACGGGCATCAAGCTGCAGCAGAGCTCCAATACCTACAGCGCGATCGACGGCGTCAGCATGACTTTTACCAAGGCGATGGCAAGCGGCGACCAGCCAGTGACGCTGACGGTGGCATCCGACACCAGCGGCACTGCGGCCAACGTACAGGCTTTCGTGGATGCGTACAACACCTTGCAGGGTGTGATGGGCGACCTGACTTCGGTCGGCGATCCAACCAAAAAAATCGCGGCTGGAATTTTCGCCAACGATACTGGGCTGAGCGTATTGAACAGCCGCCTGGGCAGCGCGATGCGCCAAAGCGTGGGGGGACTGACGCTGGCCAACTACGGCATCATCGCCAACCGCGACGGCACGCTGACGCTGGACCAGGGCAAGCTGACCAAGAAAATGGCCAGTGACCCTGACGGCCTGGACAAACTATTCGGCCAGACCACGCTGGGTGCACAGAGCGGCATCTTCGGGGACATGGATAAATACCTGGAGCTGTGGACCAATAGCGCAACAGGCCAGATCACCCAAAGGCAAAACTCGGTCACCAAGCTGCAGACTTCGTTGACCGACCGCCAGGCAACGCTCGATACGCAATACAACAGTGCCTATAAACGCTACCTGGACCAGTTTACCCAGTTGCAGACATTGCAGGCGCAAATGAGCCAGACCACCAGTATTTTTGACGCCTTGTTCAGCAATAGCAGCAGCTAAGGCCGGAAGAACGAAGACCAGCTATTCAACCATAGCATTGACCAGTGAGAAAAAGATGTTGAACTACGAAGCCTATAGCAGTTACCACGCCGTCAACCTTGATGCGCAGACCGCACGCGCGACCCCTGTGCAACTGGTGCTGGTGCTGATGGATGGCTTGCTGGAAGAACTGGCGCGGGCACGGGGCCATATTGCCGGCAAGCGTTTTGAACTGAAGGCCAACAGCCTGGACAAGTGCATAGAAATATTGAACGGCTTGTCCAGCTCACTGGATTTCGAGAGCGGCGGCGAAGTCGTCGCCAATCTCGGCAAGCTGTACGACTATTGCGCATGGCGCCTGTACAAGGCTGGCGTGGCACTGGATCCGGCGATGGTGGATGAGGTCAGCACCTTGCTGAGCACAATTAAACAAGGTTGGCTAGGCGTGCAGGCACGAAATGAATAGGCAACAGCAATTGCTTGGTCTTGCGGCGCGCCTGAAGACCGCTGCCGAGGCAAAGGACTGGCAGGCGCTGCATCTGGCAGACAGGGAGCTGGCAAGCACCCTGCCGCGCCTGGCGGCTGCAGCGGCATGGACTGCTGCTGAGCGCAGCGGCCTGCTCGCCTTGCGCGCAGCACACAGCGAAGCATATCAGCACTGCGCGCTGGAATCCCTGCGGCTGCACAAGCACTTGAATGACATGCAGGCAAACATGGAAGGCTGGATTGCCTACGCCCTGAACGGCGAAAACGACTTAAATGGAAGCAAACAATGACAATCACACTATCAAGCGCTGCGGCACAGGCTGCCCCGCAAGAGCAGGAAAATACGCCTGCGCCAGCCTCAACGATTGATGCTTCCGCTTCGTCCGCAGTTGCATCTGCGGCCACAAATGCCACAACGGCCACTAACGATAGCGCGCCGAAGAATGGCTTGCTGGACGATGTCTGGACCCGTTTCTCGCAAATATTTGCCAGCGCAGGTGCTGCAGCGGACACAGGCGCAACGGATACAACTGCTGGCGCCGACACTGCCTTACGCGCGGATGCCCCCGCAGCTGATGAAAAATCCGCCGATGAGCTTAAAAAGGACACCGACCTGCCCGCGATGGCCTTGTCGCTGATGCCTGCCCTGCTGAATTTCCCTGCAAACGCCGGCATGCCAGCGATGGCCCCGACTCTACCGGGCATGGCAAAGGCAAGCGCCAAGGATACAACAATAGCGGGACTGGATTCCACGACATCATCCGCCACATCGGCCACATCCGCGGCAGGCGCCGCACAGGATTCCGATGCAGGCTTGCTGAATATGCCCTTTCCTGCTGCTGCAGATGCAGGAAGCGGAAGTAACGACAGCAATGCCGCCAGCCTGACCAGCCGCGGCAACATCCGGGCGATGGCCGAAGCATCGCTCGCCGCCAGCGGATCCAGGCAGGCCGATGCTGGCAACAGCGCAGCGTTACCTGCTGCGAATGGCAGCGAACGCAGCAACGGTACAGGCCTGGCCACGGTAGGAAACAACGCCAACGCCAATCTGTGGTCCTCCTCCGCGATCGGCTTTAACAATGCAAACGCGGCAGCAGCCGACACCGTCAAATTGAGCGGCAGCCCTGCGCAGTGGCAGCAACCGCTGAGGGAAGCGCTGGGCGACCGCCTGCAGATGCAACTGGCGCGCAATAGCGAGCAGGCAGTGATACGCCTGGATCCCCCCATGCTGGGCCGGATAGAAATATCCATTCGGCACGAAGCAGGTGCTTTGCAGGTCAATATGAGCGCCTCCAACAATGAAGTGCTGCGACAGTTGCACGGCATAGGTGACAGCCTGCGCCAGGACTTGAGTCACCGCCAGTACACCGACGTCGCGGTCACCGTTACCGCCGCTCCACGCAGCAATAGCGCCGGCACGGATGCAGACGGCCGCCAGCGGCAAGCCGCAAATGGCCGCGACCAGGAGGAAAACATCCCTGGCCGCGCCCTGTCCGATATAGAACAAGCAGCCTCCGGCTTTGCCATGCTGACCGACAAAGAGTGATAGAACATGAAGAACAACGTCAAACTCATCCTCGCTTTCGTTGCCGTCGGCCTGCTGGCAGGCGTGGGAGCAGGCGCAGCCGTCTGGTGGAATATGCCGTCCAAGTCCGCCAGCCCTGCCGCTGGTGCTGCAGCGGCCAAGCCGCCTGCCGACACCAAAATCTACAAATACCTGAACCTGGAAAAAGTGGTCGTGATGCTACGCCGCAACCAGGGAGATTCGGTAACGCACTACATGTCCACGGACCTGGTCATCAAGGTCGCCGAGGACAAGGAAAAGACCGTCAAGGAACACATGCCGCTGTTGCGCAGCATCGCCGTGAAATCGCTGTCCTCCTTCCCTATGGATAAAGCGGAATACATGACGATCGATCAGTTCGCGGCGGAGATCAATCGCGCGTTTGCAGAAAACTATGCGAAAGAGCATAGGGAAAAACCATTTGCAGAAGTGATGATAGGCAAGCTCATCATTGAATGATGACGGCCCAGAAATGAAACAGGCGTGAAACAGTCGTGGAACAAGCGTGGAATAGGCAGACCCTTGGATGAATATCGGGGAAATTGATGGATATGGTGGCAGGAGCTTACGTGGAGTGTGATGTGGCTTATGTAGAGCAATACGCTGAAGTTGCGGCGGTTCCGCTGCTGCACAGCGCGGCGGATGAACAAAAGCATCTGCTGGCTTATGCGCCCCTGGTCAAACGTATCGTTCGCCAGTTGAACTCGCAGATCGCCGGCGCCATAGACCGCGACGATATGGAGCAGATAGGCTTGATGGGCTTGCTGGAAGCTTTGCGCCGGTATGGCGAGCCGGACGGCAATTTCGGCGGCTATGCCAGCCTGCGCATACGCGGCGCTATCCTGGATGAGCTGCGTCGCCAGGACTGGCGTCCGCGTGCGGTGCGCCAGCAAAGCCACAAGCTGCGCGACAGCATACGCGAGTTGACCAGGCAAGTCGGACACGAGCCTAGCGAAAACGAGATCGTCAAGGCATTGGGCATCACCAGCGAAGCCTACCGCGAACATCAGATGGATGAGAACGCGGAGTCGATCGCCAGTTTTGACGAACTATTGCTGGAAATGGGCGGCATCCACGCCGATGCTCCCAGCCCGGAAGAAAAGCTGATCAACAAGCGCAGTCTGGAGCAGGCTTTGCTGAAGCTAGACGAGCGCGAGCAGCGGGTGATACAGATGTATTACGAGTACGAACTGAGCTACAAGGAAATCGCTGCGGTACTGGACCTGACCGACGCCCGCGTCTGCCAGTTGAATAAAGGAGCACTCAGGAAAATGCAGGATTTCCTGAGAAGCGCCTGAACGGACACGGAAGAAAAATGATGAAGAACAGGAAAACAGCATGCAACAACTAGTCGGTATCCTTATTGTCGTGGCTTGCGTCTTCGGCGGCTTTGGCTTCATGGGCGGCACGGCCGGCGCCATCTGGCAACCCATCGAGCTGATCATCATCGCCGGCGCAGCGCTGGGTGCGCTGGTGCTGGGTAATCCGCGCTATGTATTGTCTGAAATGATGGGCCAGTTGCGCAAGATCGTGATGAAGCGCAAGCCAAGCTCCGAATTCCAGCGCCAGTTGCTGCTGCTGATGTACGAACTGCTGCAAACCGCCGCCGGCGGTCTGAAGGCGCTGGACGCGCACGTGGAAGCGCCGCGCGACAGCGAGTTGTTCAAGCGCTATCCGCTGGTGCTGGAAGAGCCCAAGTTGCTGGCTTTCATTGTCGACAATTTCCGCCTAATGGCGATGGGCAAGATCAGTTCGCACGAGCTGGAAGGCGTACTGGAGCAAGAGCTGGAAGCCATACACGACGAATTGTCGCAACCTGCGAAGTCCCTGCACAAGATTGCCGAAGCGATGCCGGGTTTTGGCATTCTGGCAGCGGTGCTGGGGATTGTGATGGCGATGAACACGGTTGGCGAAGGCGCCAATGCAGCCGAGATCTCAGAGCGGGTAGCCGCTGCGATGGTCGGTACTTTCATCGGCATTTTCCTCTGTTATGGCGTGCTGGACCCGCTCAGCAATATGATGAAACAACTGGTCAACCAGGAAGCCTCCACCATGGAATGCGTGAAGGTCGTGCTGGTGACGCACGTCGCGGGTAAGCCCGCACTGCTGGCGATTGATGCGGGACGGCGCCTGGTGCAACTGAATATCAAGCCTAGCTTTGCACAACTGGAGAGCTGGATCAACGCGCTGGAAGGCAACGCCGAAGAAGAGCAGGACAACCAGCAACGCCGCACCGGAGATAGAAAACGTGCAGCCTAACAGCAAACATGACAAACACGGCGAAGCCGTCATCAAGCGTGCAGCACGCAAGCACGATGATGACGGTCATGGCGGCGCCTGGAAAGTCGCCTTCGCCGATTTTTGTCTGGCGCTGATGTGCCTGTTCCTCGTGCTGTGGGTAATGGCTGCGCGCCAGCAGGAAAGCATACAGGAAGTGATGACGCAGTCGCACGGAGGCCAGCTGGACGAAGGCCAGGGTGTCATGGCTGAATCGATGGGCGGCCCACGCGGCAGCATGATAGAACGCAACCCGCTGTCGCGCACCGGCGACTCCGATGCCCCGGGCAAGCAACTCAGCAGCGAAGGCGATGCTACAGACAAGACACGCAACACCAAGGTCCATTACGAATCCGCCAGCGACCTGGAAGCCTTGTCCAGGGCATTGGCCAGCATGAGTGCAGACGCCGGTCTCAGCAGCAATCTGCAATCGGTGATCACTCCTTATGGTCTGCGCGTAATGCTGCATGACACGGACAGGCAAGGCATGTTCGTACGCGGTAGCGCAATACCGACAGACCGCTTCAAGGCCTTGCTGCGCAAAATGGGGCCGCTGTTTGCGCAAATGGATAATCAGATGCTGATCGTCGGCCATACCGATTCGCTGCAGTACGCCGACACCAGCTATGCGGCCTACTCCAACTGGACGCTGTCCAGCAATCGCGCGATGTCGGCACGTTCGCAATTGCTGGCGGGAGGCATGCCTACCCGCAGCGTGCTGCAGGTGGTAGGGATGGCGGACCGCGCACCGCTGGACACCCAGAACGCTGCGGCCGGGCTCAATCGCCGCATAGAAATCCTGGTGCTGACCAGCGGCCAGGCAAAAAATATCGCCGCCATGTTCGGCATGCCGGGTGACACCCAGCCTATCGATAAAGATGTAGATACAGTAATTCCGGACCGCGATCTGCTGAATAAGCTGCGCAACAAACTTCTTCCCGTGAAAGGACGCACTACGAATGGAAACTAGTGCCAGCGACGGCCTCATCACAGATGAGGCCATCCGGCCGGTGAACCAGGTGCAGCCATGACATGCAAACCAGACCAAGAGGCAATCGTATGAGAATTTCAGCAGGTACAGGCTCCATCGGAGCTACAGCGGTAAACCGCCCTGAGGAAACTGCAGCCAGCGAGGCCGTTTCAGGCAATAGCGCCGCTACCGTATCGGCGACTCCCGCAGCAGCAGCCGACGCTCCGCTGCAATCCGCTGTGTTGCAGCCGGCACTGGCAGCAATGCGCGATATGCCGGACATTGATCACGCCAAGGTTGCCGCATTGCGCGATGCGCTGGCCAAAGGCGAAATGCCGTTCAATGCGTCCAAACTGGCGGGCTTGATACAACGTTTCCACGGAACTGAAAAATGAACAAGCCGCTACACAAAGCCAGCGGGGGCAATCCTACCCATCCGCAACTGCTGGGCTTGCTGATGAAAGGCGTCGCAGAAGACGTCAAGACCTACCGCAGTCTGCAGATCTTGCTGGAAGACCAGTTCAACGCCGCGCTGCGCTACCAGGCTACTCAGTTAAATGAGATTGCGGAGCAGATTACCGCTACCGTGGATACGCTGGAACAAAGGCGCCAGCAACGCGTATTCCTGGTTGAAAACCTGCTGGGACCAAACGGCACCGTTGCCGGCGCATTTCCCATACTAACCGGCAATGCGCGCGAAGCCATGGAATCCGGCTGGCAATTGCTGGAAGAACTGGTCATCGACTGCAAGCAACGCAATGTGCGCAATAGCAAGCTGATGATGGACCAGCAAAACATCATGCAAAAAGTATTGCATGGCGATGAAGAGCAAATCTATGCGCCAGGCTGACCTTTACTCTGCCACGATGCGCAGTGCGTCCTCCAACCTGCAGGCAACGGCATCCACGCCGCCAGCCAGGGCGATTGCATCTACTGCGCCTGCGGCTCCCTCAGCTCCTGCAGCCGGTAACAACAGCTTCGCATCTCTGTTCGGCGAAGTGCGTACCGACGTGAATGATTTCATCCAGCACGGTTCTTCTGAAACCGGCTCCGCCGCCTTGTCGACGCTGAGCGCGGAAGGACAGGTATACCGCGAACGTCTGCAAACCACCTTATCGGCGGACAATACTGCAGGCGACGAATCGCAGCAACAATTCCTGGCATCCATTGCCCCATGGGCACAGCAAGCCGGCGAACGCCTCGGCGTTTCCGCCGACCTGGTTGCCGCGCACGCGGCGCTGGAATCCGGCTGGGGCCGCCATCCATTGCGCCAGGCCGACGGCGGTGACACCAATAACCTGTTCGCATTGAAGGCGGCCGGCAACTGGCGCGGCGGCATAGCGCAATCGCTGACCACCGAATATGAAGGCGGCAACGCGCTCAAGAAGACGGAAGCCTTCCGCAGCTATCCGGACCAGGCCAGTGCCTTCAAGGATTATGCGCAACTGCTGTTGAATAATCCTCGCTATCGCTCAGCCCTGAATACCGGCAGCGATGCCCACGCTTTCGCCCAGGGCCTGGCGCGTGGCGGCTATGCGACCGACCCGGCCTATGCAGGAAAACTGGCGCGCATCGCAGACCAGATACAGGCCGGCAGGGTGGCCACCCAACACGATGCAACCGTGGCAAAAACTAATCAGTCGGGGGATTGAGTGGACATCGTCAAGTCGACAGGTTCTACCATTCCAGGCCCTATCACCTTGGCCCGGATGACATTGCCGGTGGAGACATTGCGTACGCGTATGGCTGCGTCGCGCGTGCCCGCCTCCATCGCCTCGCCTGCGACACTGATTTCTATCTGCTCCTTGCGCACCACGATACTGACAGCATCGCCACGCCGCACCAGCACCGGCGCCGCCAGAAAGCTTTGGCGCAGTACATCGCCTGCACGCAGTGCACGCCGGCTGGCCATTCCCGCTGCTGCATCCAGGTCGGAAACCGTATCCGGCGTGGCCGTGACATCATGCCGCTCCAGCACCAGATCAGCCGCAGCCAGAGGCTTGCCCGCCGCAACGGCTGCCACTGCGACCACCACTTTTGCCGACACGTGCGCCCTTACCACATATTCAATCCGCCAGGATTCGGCGGCCCGGCACACTGCCGCGAAACGCATGCGGCTGGGTGTACGGGTATCGACACTCTCGATCAGCACCGCCTGGCCGCAGGCCGTTACCGGCTTCGCATTTTTGACCACGCTGACATCAAACAGCGGCTCGCGCAGGCCGGCGCTGTCCGCCTGGCGCTGCAATTGCTGCGTAGCAGCCGCCTGCACCTGCAAAACCAGCTTGTCAGCCGGGCTATCGCCGGCAGCGAGCGCACTGCCGGTATCGGCGAACACAGCCAATAACAAGCCGGCAAACCGGATGGCCGGGAAGAAAACACTGGAGCTGGATGGCATGGGCCCTACCTTCATTCAATATCCTGCAGCGGCGACGGGAAAGCGCTGCTACGCAAATGATAGACATTTTACATCGGCAGTTCAAACACGGAAGGTGAAGCATGAGTATTAATTTCAAGGATGCGCTAGGAGTACACCCGGACGCTCTCAAACTGCGTGCGGAACGAACCAAGATACTGGCATCGAACATCGCCAACGAAAACACGCCTGGCTATGAAGCGCAGGACATGGATTTCGGCGCGACGCTGCAACAGATCAGGGATAGCGGGGGCACCGGCTTTAGCAGCCCAGGCGCCCTGAGCCTGGATACCGATGCTCCGGACAACCTGTACCGCGTGCCCTACCACCCTACCCGTGACGGCAACACCGTGGAGATCGGTGTTGAGCAAGCTGCCTTTTCTCAAAATGCGTCGGACTTTCAAACCAGCCTGACTTTTATCAACATGCAACTGAAGGGTCTGGCAAAAGCAATTGCCGGACAATAATCATGACATTCAGAAATATCGCTGATATCGCCGGTTCGGCCATGGCGGCGCAGACTGTGCGGCTTAATACCATAGCCAGCAATCTCGCCAATGCCGATTCCGTTGCCGGCAACGAGTCCGATGCCTACCACGCCCGCAAGCCGGTATTCGCCGCCATCATGAGCCAGGGCTCCGGCGACCATGCGGTGGCTGGCGCACGTGTCCAGGTCATGGACGTAGTCCAGAGCAGCGAACCGCTGCGCAAGGCCTATGAACCGGGAAATCCCATGGCCAACGAAGACGGCATGGTGTTCTATCCCAATGTTAACCAGGTGGCCGAGATGACCGACATGATGTCGGCATCGCGTGCTTTTGAAACCAATGTCGAGGTACTCGGCCGCGTAAAGACGATGCAGCAGTCCCTCCTCAAATTAGGAGAGGCTTGATGCAAACCAGTCTTTTGAACAATAACAGCGCGGCCAGCAGCGGCAGCACTTCCAATGCACCTATAGGCAACGGCAGCGACACGTCAGATATGTTCACCAAATTGCTGGTGGCACAGATCAAGAACCAGGATCCGCTGTCGCCGACGGACCCCAGCCAGTTCGTGAATCAATTGGCGCAGTTGAGCCAGACCGAATCGCTGCAAAACCTGGCCAGCCTGACCAGTGCCAATGCCAGCGTGCTGCAAAGCATGCAAGTGCTGGCATTGGGAGCGCAAGTAGGTTCCAACGTCACGGTCAGCACCAATAGCGTCAACCTGGGCACGCAAGCGGTCAGCGGAGCGATTACGTTGGCCAGCGCCTCATCCAAGACCACGCTGGTCCTGACTGATTCTGCAGGTGTAAAGCACAATATGGAGCTCGGCACCCAAGCGCCCGGCACTGTGCCTTTCACCATCGATCCGAAAGCATTGGGCCTGCCGGCGGGCAATTACACGATGGCGGTACAGACTGAAAGCGGCGAGACACCGGCCATCGACGTCGCGGGCCAGCTCAATAGCGTCAGGCTGTCCAGCAGCGGCAGCGTGGTACTGAGCGTATCCAACGTCGGAGAAGTTGCTCCGGCTGCCGTCACAGGATTTAACGGCCATGCAAATGCATCCGGCCAGGCATCTAATTAAACCATTACTCCACTGAAAGGAATTCACCATGAGTTTCGATATCGCATTGTCAGGCATCCAAGCTATCAATAATCAGCTGGACACGATCAGTAACAACATCGCCAACTCCAGCACTTACGGCTTCAAATCCGGCCGCGCCAATTTCTCGTCTATGTATGCAGGCACACAGCCTACCGGCACAGAAATCGGTTCGCTGACGCAAAGCATAGGCCTGAATGGCGGCGTATTGAATACCGGCCGCTCGCTGGACGCGGCAATCAACGGGCGAGGCTTCTTTGTCAGCCGGGATTCCACCGGCGCCATGCTGTACAGCCGTGTCGGCATCTTCTCCAAGGACCAGAACGGCTACCTGGTGGATAGCGCCGGCCGCAATGTACAAGGCTACGCAGTCGTTCCCGGTTCGACAGTGCCTGGCCCCATGGGCGACATACAGATCCCTACCGGGCAGATCCCGGCCAAAGCCAGCACCAAGATGAACTATGTAGGCAACATGTCTGCCGACTGGACGCCGCCGGCCAATCCAACCTTCAATCCTGCGGACAACCAGTCCTTTAACAAATCGGTGCTGTCGGAAGCTTTCGATTCACTGGGAACGCGGCATACAGTCACTCAATATTTTGTCAGGAACGCCACCAATGGCGTGGACACGTATTACTCCGTAGATGGCGCTGCGCCTGCAGCAACGCCAACCACGCTGACATTCAATACCAGCGGCCAGCTGACAGCCCCGACCACACCGGTCACACTGAACCTGACTACCGCCGGCGCCGCTGCTGCGCTGACCGTAACGCTGGATTACACCGGCACGACCCAGTTTGCAGGCGCTGCCACCACCACGACCAACAAAGCAGATGGCTACGCATCGGGCACCTATGTTGACGTCACGCTGGCAAAAGACGGTTCCGTCGTAGCGCAATACAGCAATGGAGAAAAACAGACCGTTGCCACCGTGGCCTTGGCAAATTTTCCGGACGAGGGTTCGCTGACCGCCGTCAATGACACTAGCTGGACCACTTCCAGCGGTTCGGGCGCGCCCCTGTATTCTGCTCCCGGCACCGGCATGGCCGGCGACCTGACGACCAGCGCTCTGGAACAGTCGAATGTGGACATCACTTCCGAACTGGTGGGACTGATGACGTCGCAGCGCAATTACCAAGCGAACTCCAAGGTCATCTCGACCGAGAGCGCGATGATGCAATCGCTGATGCAAGCACTGTAAGCAGAATAGGCCAAGACCATGGATGCACTGATCTATACCGCAATGAGCGGGGCTGAAAGAGCCCTGAATGCCCAGCAGGTTCATGCCAATAACCTGGCCAACATGGAAACCAACGGTTTCCGTGCCAACCTGGAGCTGGCCACCAGCCAGGCAGTACCCGGCTATGGCTACGACGACAGGCATATGGGTCAGCTGCAATCCAGCACCGTGGTCACCCGCCAGGGCACGATCAAGGAAACCGGCCGTGAACTGGATGTCGCCATCACCGGCGACGGCTATCTTGCAGTGCAAGGTCCGGACGGCGAAGCCTACACCCGGGCAGGAGCAATGACCGTGGATGCCAGCGGCGCGCTGACAGTCAACGGCTATCCGGTGCTGGGCGATGGCGGCCCTATCGTCTTGCCGGAATTTACCAGCATCAGTATAGGCAAGGACGGCACGATTTCGCTGCAAAACCCTGGCCAGCAACAAATGCAGCCGGTGGACAAGCTGAAGCTGGTCAAGGCCGATGCTACCGACATTGCCAAAAACGAGGCTGGCCTGATCGTCAGCCGCAACGGCGATACATTGCCGGCAGATCCAACGGTAGTGGTACAGGGCGGCCATCTGGAAGGCAGCAATGTGTCTGCAGTAGAAGAAATGATAGCAACGATGAATTTGAATCGCAGCTTTGAAGTGCAGATGAAACTGTACAAGGCAGCCGATTCGATGACGGATACGGGCAATCGCCTGGTCGGCGCGTAAGCACCGGCCAGTTTGAAATAATTCGTCCGTCATGCACTGCAGGCGGTCTTGAAAGAAATTGAGGAGAAGATCATGAATCCAGCAATGTGGATCAGCAAAACCGGCGTACAGGCACAGGATGCCAAGCTGCAAGCTATCGCCAATAACCTGGCCAACGTCAATACGGTCGGCTTCAAGCGCGACCGCGTCGTGTTCGAGGATTTGTTTTACCAGGTGGACCAGCAACCGGGCGCGCAGCGCGCGGACAATACGCTGGCGCCATCCGGCGTGCAACTGGGTAACGGCACGCACATGGTGGGCACGCAAAAGGTATTTACTACCGGCAGCCTGCAAACCACCAGCCAGCCGCTGGACGTGGCCATTACCGGCAATGGTTTCCTGCAGGTACGCCGCCCCAACGGCGATCCTGCCTACACGCGTGCGGGCCAGTTGCAGCCCGACCAGAACGGCCGCCTGACCAATGCGCAAGGCTTGCCGGTCGTGCCGGAAATCACGCTGCCGCCCAACACCACAGGTATCACCATAGGCGAAAACGGCGTGGTATCGGTTACCACGGGTAGCAGCGCCGTACCTACCGAGGTAGGACAACTGACGCTGACCAGCTTCGTCAATCCGGCCGGGCTGCTGGCGCTGGGTGAAAACCTGTTCCAGGAAACTGCTGCCAGCGGCACGCCGACCGACGGCAAACCCGGCGAAGGCTCGCTGGGCAAACTGAAGCAAGGCGCGCTGGAAGGCTCGAACGTGCAGGTTGTCGAGGAAATGGTCGATATGATTGCCGCTCAGCGCACCTACGAAATGAACACCAAGGTATTGAGCGCAGCCGACAATATGCTGCAGTACCTGTCGCAGGCGGCACGATAATGAAAACCGCCATCCTCAGCCTGACGGCCGTGCTGCTGTGCGGCTGCGCCGCGCCATCGCAGCCGCCCGTGCATCCCGGCCCCAGCGACGAGCCGCCGCCGTCGGTGCAGACCGCGCAGCGTAAAGGCCAGTCCGGCGGCGTCTTCGTGCAGGACACTTCCTGGTCGCTGACCTCGGACAGTCGCGCCTTCCGCACCGGCGACGTGGTCACCGTGATGCTGGAAGAAACTACCCAGGCCAGCAAGAAAGCCGACACCAGTTTCGACAAGTCCGGCAATGTGGCAATCAAGCCGGTGGTCGGCCTGGGCGGCAAGACATTCAAGACGGACCTGGGAGCGGGAGCACAGCGCGACTTCGCGGGCACCTCGTCCAGCACGCAGCAAAATACCTTGCAAGGCGCCATTACCGTCATCGTGCAAGAGGTGCTGCCGAACGGCCTGCTGCGCGTGACCGGCGAGAAGAGCCTGTACCTGAACCAGGGTGAAGAATTCCTGCGTTTGCGCGGCTATGTGCGTTCGTCCGATATCGACGCCGACAACCGGGTCTCCTCGCAGCGCATTGCCAATGCACGCATTGCCTATTCCGGCACCGGCGCACTGGCAGACGCCAACTCTCCCGGCTGGCTGACACGGTTCTTTGTCGGCCCCTGGATGCCATTCTGAGATCAACACCATGAAGCTACAACGGACTGCCTTATTTTTATTCAGCCTAGCCCTGATGCCTGCATTAGGCCTGGGCCAACAGGCGTTTGCCGCGCAAACACTGCGCAACCTGATCAGCGTGGAAGGCGTGCGCGAAAATCCGCTGATCGGCTACGGCATCGTGGTCGGCCTGAACGGCAGCGGCGACAGCACGCAGGTCAAATTTTCCAGCCAGTCCGTTTCCAATATGCTGAAGCAGTTCGGCGTCAAGCTGCCGGACGGTGTAGACACCAAGAGCAAAAACGTCGCTACCGTCATGGTCAGCGCCGTATTCCCGCCCGGCTACCGCAAAGGGCAGAATATCGACATCACCGTCTCTTCGCTGGGCGATGCCAAGAGCCTGCGTGGCGGCACCCTGCTGCTGACGCAATTGCGCGCGGCCGACAATGAAGTCTATGCGCTGGCCCAGGGCAATGTCGTGGTCGGCGGTTTGAGTGCGCAGGGCAAGAGCGGCTCCAGCGTCACCGTCAATACGCCGACTTCCGGCAGGATACCGAATGGCGCCAGCATAGAACGCGAGATCGAGACCGATTTCGATACCCGCCCCACAGTCAGGCTCAGCCTGCGCCACCCGCACTTCCAGACCGCGACCAATATTGTCGACACCATCAACCGGCGCTTCGGTGACATCGCCAGCACCCGCGACGCCACCAGCATCGATGTGATCGCGCCCGGCAATCCGACCCAGCGTGTGGCCTTTGTCGCCAAACTGGAAGGGCTCGCAATAGACGTAGGCACCGACGTGCCCAAAGTGATATTCAACTCCCGCACCGGCACTGTCGTGATCGCAGAGGGCGTCACGGTCAAGCCGGCAGCGGTATCTCACGGCTCGCTGAAAGTAGTCATTTCCGAAAACTCTTCCGTCAGCCAGCCGGCACCTTTCGGCAAGGGCCAGACTACGGTAACACCGCAGTCGCGGGTTGCAGTAGACCAGGGCAACGGCCACATGTTCAAGTGGCCGGCCGGCGCCAAGCTGCAGGTGATCATAGACGTGATCAATAGCATAGGCGCCAGCCCGGATGACATCATGGCCATCCTGCAGGCACTGGACCAGGCAGGCGCCATCGAAGGCGAACTGGTCGTTATATAAAGGTCCCAGGAGCGCACATGAATAATTTATCCAATATCGCTACCGCCGGCACCGGCATGATCGCTGGCGATACGGAAGAAAAAGCATCCGTTGTATCGCCGGCAGCCAATCCCGGCGCTGATGCCAATTACAAGGCCAAGGCGACAGAAGCTGCGGTCAAGTTTGAAGGCTTCTTCATTGCCCATATGCTGCACCAGATGCGCTCCAGCACCCGAGAATTGTCTTCCGAAGATAGCGTGTTCAAGGATCAGGTCAATAGCGACATGCTGGATATGGCCGACACCCTGGTGGCGGACAAGATGGCAAGCCAGCGTGCCTTCGGCGTTGCCGATGCCATTCTGCGTCAGTTGCTGCCGCCGGCAGCAGGAAACAATACAAATCCGGCAACATCGCCG
Organism: Parundibacterium terreum; assembly: GCF_014636315.1. Lineage (GTDB taxonomy): Bacteria > Pseudomonadota > Gammaproteobacteria > Burkholderiales > Burkholderiaceae_D > Undibacterium > Undibacterium terreum. The sequence continues at coordinate 476,904 of NZ_BMED01000002.1, forward strand.
CCCGGTTCGGCAGGGATGGCGATGGCTACGGCAAGCGCCGTGCAATTGCCAAATAAAAAATGAATATGGCATTTAATTCTGCTTAAAAATTGGTCGCCCTTCCCCAATAAGGCTATTACGGTCACCTTTACCCTCTGCCGGACATGAACGGGGGCTGTCGCCATCCACAGAAAGACCATTGCACAATGAGTATTATCAATAATGCACTGACTGGTGCTCTCGCTGCCCAGGTGGCACTCAATACCACCAGCCAGAACGTTGCCAACGTCAAGACACCCGGCTATACCCGTCAGGGCGTGCTGCTGTCCGCGCTGCCGCCGGGTGCAGGTCCGCGCTCGGCCGGCACCGGCGTGGAAGTCTCTTCTTTATTGCGTTTCAGCGACGGCTACAAGAGCCAGCAGATGTGGCGCGCCGCATCCGACCTCGGCCAGCGCTCCCTGCCCCAGCCCTACCTGACCCAACTGGAGCAAGTAATGGGCAATGATGCGTCCAGCATCAGCAGCGGCATGGATGATTTTTTCAAGGCGCTCAATGCTGTCAGCGTTGATCCCACGTCCACACCGTTGAGGCAGCAGGTGCTGACGACCGCCAATTCCATGGCCCAGCGCATCAACAGCATCAACAACGTGATGAGCAACCAGCGCCTGTCGATACAGCAGCAGCGCACAGCGACCATCCCGCAAATTAATGTCCTGACACAGAATATCGCTACGCTGAACCAGAAAATCGCGTCGGCGCAATCCAATGGTACTAATACCTCGGCGCTCATGGATACGCGCGACCAGGCGATAGACAGCCTGGCCAGCCTGGTCGGCCTGGAAGTTATCGACCAGCCGAATGGAACGCGCAATGTATCGCTGAGCAGCGGCCAGCCGCTGGTGGTTGGCGGCACGGCCTCTACCATGTCGGTTACAGGCCTGGCCAGCGGCGCCCAAAGCCTGCAATTGAGTTTTGCCAACCAGACCTTCAGCCTGGATGGCATGAACCTGGGCGGGCAGCTCGGTGGCCTGAGTGATTTTGAGAACAATGTGCTGCTGCCTTTGCAGCAATCGGTATCCGATATCGCATCCCAGCTCGCCACCAATGTGAATGCGCAGTTGGCGCTGGGTTACGGCATGGGCGGCGCAGCAGGCGGAGCGCTGTTCGTCTATGACCCGACCAGCAGCAGCGGCATGCTGAAACTGGACAGCACGGCAACGGCTGCCAACCTGGGATTTTCTGCCGATGGCACGCCCGGCAATAGCGGCAATCTGCAAAAGATCATTGATCTGAAAAACCAGCCGATTACTGTGACATCGATAGGCAGCGTCATCCTGGGTGATGCCGATACGCAGATCGTCGGCAAACTGGGTGTGGACAGCCAGCAGAATCAGTCTCTGCTGGCAACAGCAACGACGGTACGCAACCAGTCGGTGGATGACTGGAGCTCTACCAGCGGTGTTAACTCGGATGAAGAAGCAATCAATCTGGTGGAATACCAGAAGATGTACCAGGCGAACATGAAAGTCATTTCTGTCGCCAACTCCCTGTTCGACGCCACTCTGGCGATGATGGGCTGAGTTTAAGGAAAGTACAAGGAAGAAGCCATGCGCATAGCCAGCACCCAATACGAATCAACGATGTTACGTTCCCTGCAGTTAAATCAGGGAAAAACGGCATCGCTGACAGCACAGATGGCATCGGGACAGAAAATACAGTTGCCATCGGACGATCCGATTACCAGCGTGCAGCTATCGCGCCTGACTCGCGAGGAAGCCACCATTTCCCAGTACCGGGATAACATAGGCTCGTTAAAGATACGCTTGCAAAAAGGCGAGGCTTACCTGACCGGAATGAACAACGATATGCAAGAAGCACGCGACCTGCTGGTATGGGCATCGGACGGCGGCAATGCATCGGCCGACCTGAACTCCATGGTAAATTCCATGCAATCCTTGAAGGATAGCCTGTTCTACTCTTCCAACAGCAAGGATACCGAAGGCAATTATGTGTTTTCCGGCACAGCGACAAACCAGCCGACGATCACTTATGATCCTGCGGCCCCGCTAGGCTCACGCTATACGTTCACCGGCAATACCGCGCAACAAAACGTGGTGGTAGGTAACGGCATCACGCAGGCTGCTAATACCGATCTGCAAGGTATGGAAACCCTGCTGAACCAGATGGACAACACGATCGCTGCATTGCAGGTACCGGGTGTCAGCGCCAATAACCCGGCTGTGCGCGCGACGCTGAACGCCAATCTGGACGGCATCGATACAGCAATGGGCCTCGTCAGTGTGAAGATCGCCACTTTCGGAGGCACGCAGAATATCCTGTCGACCCTGGATAGCAACCACAGCAACGTCAGCCTGTCCAACAAGACTGCCGAACTGGACCTGGGTGAACTTGACTACAGCGCCGCAGCGATCGACTTGAACGGATACACCTTGGCCTTGCAGGCTACGCAGAAAGCCTATGCCAAGGTCAGTGGCCTGTCCCTGTTTAACGCGCTTTAAACCTATGCACTTTAAACCTATGTACTTTAGACCTTATGCACTTTGAACCGGCCTGAACGAAATGCAAATCGCCCCTCTCAATTCATCCTCAAGTATGGCTACCGGCAAATCCCGTAGTGTGAGTCTTGCCGATGATCTTGGCGTCGCTGCTGCCAGCGAAGTCGCCGAGGGGCAGCCTGCAAGCGTAAGCGGCACAGCAGTATCAGCCACTGCTACCCCTGTATTACGCAGCGGACTCAGCCATTGGGACCAGGGCCTGAACGGTGAGTTGGCCAGCGCGCAACAGACGCTGGACTTCCTGGACCAGAGCGCCAGCCAGTTGCAAAGCCTGAAATCCGAACTCAGCGCCAAACTGGCCGGGCAGCAAACCCGCGATAATCAACTGGACGCCAAGCTGCGCCAGTTCAGTACGACCTGGGATCAGCGCCAGACCCGATCCGGCGGCAGCCTGAGTTCGCAGCTTGCCTACAGCAGCCCGGCTCCTGCCGTGCAGCGCTTCAACATACGCGGCCTGAATATAAAGAACCTGCAAAGCGGGGGCAAGGAAACCCTGTCTTTTTCTGTGGGCGGAGCAGGACAATCCCTGCGCTCGGTGAATATCGACCCCGGCCTGTCCGCCGACGAAATAGTCCAGCGATTTGACCAGGCACTAGCGCCGGCAAATATCCGCGTCAGCGCAGATGACTCCGGCGCATTGGTGTTCAGTACCGGCGAAGCGGACTGGGCTTCGTTGCGGGACACGCTTTCCATCAAAGGCGACGGCATACGCTTCCCTGCCGGCCAGTTGAATCGCGTCAGGCCGGATGCCGAGCCGGCTGCCATCCAGCCCGCGGGCTGGCAGATTTCCGATGTAGAAAGCATGCGCCAGACTTTGTCCCAGGTGGTACAAGCGCTGAACCGCCTGATGCATGCGCGCGAAGCAGTCAGCCGCGCTCTGGCCCAGGCAAACAGCCGGGTTGACCGTGCAGCACCGTCGGATGATGCGGCAACGCTGAGCAACCTGGCAAACAGTTTTGCAGCAAGCACCAGCCAGCCGGACTATACGTCCTTCTCTTCCATTACCGCAGCCCTGCTAGGCATCAGCCGCGACCGGGTATTGTCGCTGCTTAGCCTGCGCTAAGCTGGCGCACAGGTCCGATCTACCATCGAATCCACTGCCGGCAACACCTGAAGCCTATTCAGTATTACACTCTGAAAAAGGCTTGACCTTCCCACAATAGCAAGGTCTATGCTGATGTTTCACAAACCAGCAACGGGAGTTTTCAAATGGTCGTACTACAAGTTGAAGAAATGAGCTGCGCGCATTGCGTCAGCATGGTTACCAAGGCAGTACAGAGCGTAGATAGTGCTGCCAGGGTGGATATAGACTTGGCAAGCAAGAAAGTACAGGTTGATTCGCAAGCAGACGTGACGGCAATCGCAGACGCAATCAACGACGCAGGCTATCCTGTGACTAGCAGCACGACAATGTAATGCCGCCGTTAGGCATCATTCAGAAGCGGGGCAGGATATCTCCCAGACCCCGTTCTTATCCCTTCGGCGCCCCTTCCTGCTCTTCGGCTGTTCTCCTGCCGCCCTCCGGCTTCTCGCCCTCTTTTACACCCTCGTATCACATCGCTGAAGCATGCAATTCAGTGCCCGCCATGCGGATGACAGGCAGCGCCGTCCTTGCGACCCAGATCTTGCAGGATGGGACAATCCGGCCGCTGGTCGCCGGCGCATTCTGCGGCAAGATGATGCAGGGTATCGCGCATCTCGGTGAGTTCACGGATGCGGCGTTCAAGATCCTGCACATGCGCCTGCGCGATCGTCTTGACGTCGGCACTGGCACGCCCGGCATCCTGCCATAGCGATAGCAGGTCCCGTATCTGGTCCAACGAAAACCCCATGCTGCGGCTGCGTTTTACAAAACGCAGCGTGTGCAGGTCTTTGTCACTGTAGGTACGGTATCCGGCGTCGCTGCGCTGGCTTTGCTTGATCAGTCCTATGCTTTCGTAGTGCCGTATCATCTTGGCTGTCACGCCACTGGCGCTTGCTGCCTCTCCAATATTCATGCCTGACTCCTTCGTTTCTGGTTACACGTCCTGTTGCCTATGCCTTGGGCTTCCAGCGGCGCAGCAGCAAGGCATTGCTGATCACGCTGACAGAGCTAAACGCCATTGCAGCGCCTGCTATCATAGGATTGAGCAGGCCAAACGCCGCCAGTGGAATGCCAACCAGGTTATAGATAAATGCCCAGAACAGGTTCTGGCGTATCTTGTTGTACGTGCGGCGCGAAATATCGATGGCATCGGCTACCAGTGTGGGATCGCCGCGCATCAGCGTGATTCCGGCGGCCTGCATTGCCACATCAGTACCGGTTGCCATGGCGATTCCCACATGGGCGGCGGCCAATGCCGGTGCATCGTTGATACCGTCGCCGACCATCGCCACTTTCCTGCCCTCGGCTTTCAGCTCCACGATTTTAGCTGTCTTGTCAGCCGGCAGCATGCCTGCAAAAACCTGGCCTATGCCCAGCGCATCGCCGACCAGCGTGGCGCTGCCTTGGTTGTCGCCGGTCAGCATGACAGTGCGGATATGTAATGCGTGCAGACGGTCGATAGCTACGTGCGCAGCAGGTTTTATCTCATCGCCGAAGGCAACCACCGCCAGTACTTGCCTGATCGGAGCGACCGATGCCAGCCAGGATACGGTATTGCCCTGGGCTTCCATGCGCGCCGCTTGCTGCAACAAAGCAGCCTGATCCATGTCCAGTTCCTGCATCAAGCGCGCGCTCCCCAGCCGCAGGTCCAGGCCGTCCACGACGGCAGACAGCCCCCTGCCCGGCAAGGCCGTTACCTGGCTGGCCGGCATGGCTTGCACGCCCTGGAGCTGCGCCGCCTCCACTATCGCGCGGGCCAGCGGATGTTCGCTGCCAAGCTGGATAGACAGCATCAGTTGCAAGGCGCGCTGCCGGTCCAGCGTTACCGACTCCATCCCCTGCAGCACCGGCCTGCCTTGAGTCAGCGTGCCGGTTTTATCAAAGACGACCGTATCTAGCGAATGGGCAAGCTCCAGCGCCTCTGCATCCTTGATCAGGATGCCGTATCTGGCGGCAACGCCCGTACCCGCCATGATCGTTGCAGGCGTCGCAAGGCCCAGCGCACAAGGACAGGCAATGACCAGCACTGCCACGGCATTGATGATGCCCTGCTGCGCATCTCCGCTGACCAGCCACCAGCCCAGGAAAGTGATCAGCGCCAGGACCAGTACGACAGGCACAAATACCGCGCTGACGCGGTCGACCAGTCTTTGTATGGGCGCCTTGGCCGATTGCGCATCTTCCACCATGCGTATGATGCGCGACAGGGTCGTTTCTGCGCCGGTCGCCGTGGTACGCACCAGCAGCAAACCCTCTGCGTTGATGGCGCCACCGGTGAGCTTGTCGCCCGGCTGTTTCGCAACGGCCAGGCTTTCACCGGTGATCAGGGACTCATCGACGTGGCTGCTGCCCTCGGTAATGACACCGTCTACCGCAATGCGTTCACCCGGGCGTACCAGCACGATATCGCCGGTCTTCACCAGGGATAGCGGCACGTCCGTGTCCTGCCCATCACGCCGCACTCTCGCAGTATCGGGGCGCAATGCCTGCAAAGCGTGGATGGCAGACGTGGTCTGCCGCTTGGCGCGCGCTTCCAGCCATTTCCCCAGCAAGACCAGGCTGATGACGACAGCGGAAGCTTCAAAATACAGATGCGGCATGGCACTGGCGCCATTTCCCTGCATGCTGCCGATCAGTTGGAATACGCTGAGGCCGTAAGCGGCGCTGGTACCCAGCGCCACCAGCAAATCCATATTGCCGCTACGCGCCAGCAGTGCCTTCCAGCCTGCACGGTAAAAGCGGGCGCCGAACCAGAACTGCACCGGCGTCGCCAAGGCGAGTTGCAGCAAGCCATTCAGCATCATGTGCCTGCCGCCGATTTCGGCCAGCATGGGCAGTACCAGCGGCAAGGACAGCAAGGCGGACAAGATGACCGCCCAGCCTTCGTGCTGGCCCTTGCGGCCGACTGGGACAGTGCCGGCATCCGCGGCTTTTTCACGCGCGTGGTAGCCGGCCTTGTCGATTGCGGCAATCAGGCTGCCTACGTCCACATTGTCCAGTGTTTTCACGCGCGCGGCTTCGGTAGCCAAATTGACACTGACATCAAGTACGCCCGGAATCTTGCGCAAGACCCGCTCCACCCTGCCCACGCAAGAGGCACAGGTCATGCCTTCGACATCCAGGTCAAGCTCATGCTGCACCAGGCTGTAGCCTGCTTTTTCTATCGCTTTCTGCAAAACCGGCATATCGAGCTGAGAATGGGCCAGTACGCGCACCGATTCGGTTGCCAGGTTGACATTCGCCTGCGTGATGCCGGGCACCGCCGCCAGTGCCTTTTCCACGCGTGTCACGCAGGAGGCGCAACTCATCCCGCCTATGCCAAGCGTGAATTGCTGGTCTTCCGCGACCATCGTGCCGGGAGTTAAAGTATTCGCCATGATCGATATTCCCTGTGTTTCTCTGTATATAAGATGACATATACAGTATTGACCCTCCCATGATGGGAAGGTCAAGAACTATCGACATTATACTTTTTTGAAGGATCCGGGCCGGACGGCCCGGAGAGGCTTAGTGCTGTGACTTAGTGCTGTGCTGCCTGTACCCTGGTATCCGGCAGGAAGGCGGCAATAATGCCCAGCAGCGGCAGGAAAGAACAGATCTGATATACAAAGGCGATTGTTGTCTTGTCAGCAAGTACGCCCAGTACCGCAGCACCTATACCGCCCATGCCAAACGCAAAGCCGAAGAACAAGCCGGCTACCATGCCGACTTTACCGGGTATCAATTCCTGTGCGTACACCAGGATCGCGGAGAAGGCCGAGGCAATGATGACGCCGATAATCACCAGCAGCACGCTGCTCCAGAACAGGTTGGCATAAGGTAAGGCCAGCGTGAACGGTGCGGCGCCGAGGATGGATACCCAGATGACTGCGCGGCGGCCTATCTTGTCACCGACCGGTCCACCGATGACGGTACCGGCGGCCACTGCTGCCAGGAAGATGAACAAATGGACCTGCGCATCCTGTACCGACAACTGGAATTTGCTAATCAGGTAAAAAGTCAGGTAGCTGTTGATACTGGTCAGGTAGAAATATTTGGAAAACACCAGCAGCATCAGGATACTGACTGCAGTGATGACTTTTTTGCGCGGCAATCTCGCCTGTACGCTTGCAGTATGTGATTTTCTGGTTGCCGGATGGTCGCGATACCAGCGGCCGATCTGGAACAGGATGAACATCGCAACCAGCGCAGCGATCGATACCCAGGACAGGCTATGCTGGCCGTGGGGAATGATCAGCCATGCGGCCAGCAAGGGTCCGAGCGAGGAACCGAAGTTGCCGCCTACCTGGAACAAGGATTGTGCCAATCCATGGCGCCCGCCGGAAGCCATGCGTGCTACACGGGAGGCTTCCGGATGGAAGATGGAGGAACCGCAACCTACCAGCGAAGCTGCAATCAGCAGCACAGGGAAACTGGTGGCCATCGACATCAGCAGCAGGCCGGACAAGGTAAAGCCCATGCCGATAGGCAGCGAGAAAGGCTTGGGATATTTGTCCGTGTAGTTGCCGATAATGGGCTGCAGCAGCGAAGCGGTAATCTGGTAAGTCAGCGTGATCAGGCCGATCTGTGAAAAGCTGAGATTGAAATCCGCTTTCAGCATCGGGTAGATCGCCAGGATCAGCGACTGGATCATGTCATTCAACAAGTGCGATACGCTGATCGCGCCCAGCACCGGGAATACTGTCGCAGCCACTTTAGCGGGTACCGCGGATTTATTGGCTGCCGACGACATGTCGGCGGCTGGCATGGGAATGGAAGTCTGGTCTGCGGCTTGCATGGATTGCCTTTCAAACGAAGCAAATGGTAAGTATTTAACACTGATGCCGTATTATTTCCTATTGATCAGAAACAATCAGGACATATTTTGTCTTCAGACTGACATTTTCCTCCAGATTCCACATAAAGTTACATTTACAACATCACACTATTGAACTAAAACCGTGCAAAAATACTGCCTGGAGAATGGCCTTGGCACGAACTTGCAGAGGCCAAAAAGCAGGAACCGCACTTGGGGTCGGCAGCATCCCTCGGATAAAACGGTCTGAAAATAAAGCAGTTATAGAAATCAGGGTCTGGATGAACACTATGCGGCATAGCAATACCGAAGATGCAATAAGAGATGCAGTCCTGCAGTTTGAAAACGCCTTTAGCCCTCTGATGAAAAGGGCACTATGGACACTATGAGCACCTTGTCCAAACCCGATACCGGTACATGGCTGGTCGCAGATATCGGCGGCAGCAATGCCCGCTTCGGCATGCTGGACGGCAAAGGCGCTGAAATCCGCCACGTAAAAAAACTCGCCGTTGCCGACTATGCCAACCCGTCGCAGGCAGCCCAGGCCTACCTGGACGAACTTGCCGCTTCAATGGGCACTGCCTACCGGCCACCGAGCAAGGCAGCATTTGCGATAGCAACCGCCGTCACCGGCGACCGTGCCGAACTGACCAACAGCCCCTGGATTCTTTCCCGTACAGAAGTTGAGGCTAAACTCAAGCTTGATTCACTGCTGGTGCTCAATGATTTCGAGGCCCTGGCCCTCTCCTTGCCCCGCCTGCAAGCATCACAGCTAAAGGTTTCCGCTCCGCTGCCGGCGCCCCATGGCAAGCTGGCCGTGATCGGCCCAGGCACTGGCCTGGGAGTGGCCAGCGTAGTCCAGACCCGCCATGGCTGGATTGCGCTAGCCGGCGAAGGCGGCCACGTCACGCTGGCGGCTGCAGATGACTTTGAGAGTGCGCTGCTGGCACATGTGCGTAAGCAGTTTTCGCATGTGTCGGGAGAGAGACTGCTGTCCGGCATAGGTTTGCCGCTATTGCACCAGGCAATTGCCGCAATGTCCGGCAGCCCTGCTGCAGTGCTGAGTACCGAGCGCATCGTCGAGTACGGCCTTGATGGCAGCGATGCTGTATGCCGGCAGACACTGGACGTGTTTTGTGCGCTGCTGGGCAGCGTGGCCGGCAACCTGGCATTGGTGCTGGGCGCCAGCGCAGTGTATATAGGCGGCGGCATTGTGCCCCGCTTTGGCGATTATTTCTTTCAGTCGCGCTTCCGCGAACGCTTTGAATCCAAGGGCCGTCTGCGCAGCTATATGGAAAACATCCCTAGCGCCGTCATCACCGATACGCTGGCTGCGCTGACAGGTGCGGCTGTGGCTCTGGAGCAGCATGATATGTAGTACGGCATCCCGATAGCGCCATCACAAGTATTAAGCGGATGGCGCGAGCCCCCTCAGCGCAAGATCTATCCTCTGGTTCACTGCTTCTTCAGACAAAACACCGGCTTCCAGCGGCCCTGCGATATGTTCGGCTACCGCGCCGTTCTCCAGCACGGCAACGCCCAGCAATACCGGTGACATGACGGCGCCGAGCAGGAATGCGATGGCCTGTGGCAAGGGCACTATGGCCATCTCCCCGCTTTGCTGGGCTTCGCTGATCAGCGAGGAAATCACTTTGAGATGGCGCGGGGCATTCGCTGAAAAAAACTCAGTAACGACCACCTCGCCCGCCATCGCGTCATTAAACAAACGAAACAGCAGGTAGCGATTGCTACTGCCGAACCGGCCCAGAAGCTGCAGTGCTGCGCGCAAATTTTCCAGCGGCGAATGTGTCTCGTTTGCAGTGATTTCCAGTTGTGCAAACATGTCTTCATAGACTTTTAGCAGCAAAGCGCGAATAAAATTATCCTTGCTCTTGAAATGATAGTGGAACATGCCGAGATTGACGTCCGCGTGTTCCGCCAGGCGCCGCACAGACAAATTCCTGCATCCTGTTTTCGGCAACAGCTGAAGTCCGGCATCCAGCAAGCGCTGGTCGATATTCTGTGAAGGTCTGGTCATAGATTAGTACGTAATTGCTGTGCTGCTTCACTGCCTTGGTTCAGCGGCGCTGGCATCAGCCCTCGCCCACTTAGACTGCAGCATGAACTGGACCATCCCGGTTGAGGCAAGGCAGGCAGAATCGCACTTCCATGCGAAAATAGGCGAACACTCCCGCAAAACCGCCGTAGAGCCAATACTGCTGTTTTCAGTATCAACTGATTCACCTGATCATTCGAATACATTGGAACACCCCATGCTGAACTTACACTCACTTTCAGAACAAACCCTGCTGCCGGGCACCAAGGGCCTGGCCTTGCACGCCCCGCTCAAACAAAGCGACATCGGTGCGCAACACTGGAACCTGCTGCGCGGCGACACCAGCTTCCCGGTGGCGGTATTGAAGAGCAGCGCACTGCAGCACAATCTCGCCTGGATGAAAAAATTTTGCGAACAATCAGGCATCGTGCTGGCGCCACACGGCAAGACCACCATGAGTCCGCAGCTATTCGATATGCAACTACGTAATGGCGCCTGGGGCATGACCTTGGCCAATGTCAACCAGATGTCGATCGCACACCGCTATGGCGTGAAAAAAATACTGCTTGCCAACCAGTTGGTCAGCCCTGCCGACATCCGCGTCGCCTTGCACCTGATGCTGTCCGATCCCGCATTCACTTTCTTCGCACTCGTCGACTCTGTCGCTGGCGCGCAGCGTTTATCGCAAGCGGTGCGCGACTCCGGCTTGCAACGCCCGCTGCCACTGCTGATAGAACTGGGACTGCCGGGAGGACGCACCGGCTGCCGCTCCATTGCAGATGCGCTTGCCCTCGCGCGTGCGGTTAGCGGTGATCCTTACCTGCAACTGGCCGGCATAGAAGGCTATGAGGGCCTGCTGCCAGGTAAAGATATTCCCATCGTCCGGCAGTTCATCTCCGAGCTGATAGAGTTGACCCGGCAGGCTGATGCAGAACATCTGTTCGGCACGGAAGAGATCATCCTGTCTGCCGGCGGCAGCGCCTATTTCGACCTGGTCGGACGCCAGTTCAGCAAGAATGCCGGCCTGTCGCGCCCCATATTGCCCATCCTGCGTAGCGGCTGCTATGTCACGCATGATCATGCCCACTATCAAAAGGCCATCCAGGATATGCAGCTACGCGAGCCCGGCATGAAAGACGGCCTGCACCCGGCACTGGAAGTCTGGAGCATGGTGCAATCCCTGCCCGAACCCGGCCTGGCGATACTGACCATGGGCAAGCGGGATGCCTCCTATGACATGGACCTGCCTGTCCCTCTGAGCAGCCATCGTCCCGGCGATACAACATCCCCAAGGGCTCTACCGCCAGGCTGCAAGATCGAAAAGATGAACGACCAGCACGCCTATCTGCGTCTGCCGCCTGACAGCGAAACCAGTCTCAAACTTGCAGTGGGTGATTTGATCAGCTGCGGCATTTCTCACCCCTGCACCACCTTTGACAAATGGCCGCTACTGCTGATAGTCAACGATGCCTACGACATAGAATCGGCAGTCAATACCCTGTTTTAACGCCGGCACCAGTAATGAACACGCATCTTTGCCGAACCAAAACAATGTTTCGGTGTCTGATTGCAGGCTGAGTGCATGGCTATCATACAAGGCGATGCTGTCAGAAACTTGACGGGAAGCTGACAAAAAACTGACAGCAGCACGAGGAGAGGCGCCGCCGGGGGTGTGGCCGTAATCGGAACGGTGCTCAGCCTGGGCGAGTGGTCAAAAAAATATGTATCAAGCGTGGAGGCTGCTCGCCGCACCGCCCTCGTAGTAAAAAGATAAGCAGGCCTATTCCTACCATCGCGTAGCGAAGCATTTCAGACGAACGGTTGCATATAGCGGTTGATTGGCAGACGTCGCAGGCGCGTTCTTTGTTACCCTACGTCAATAGATTTTTAGTTGGTCAAACTCTGAAGAAAATGATGAAAAGAATTGCACTCACGTTCGCGGCACTTGCGGCAAGCTTTATGGCACAAGCAAGCTGGTCCGTAACCCCGCAGGAAACCGCGAGAATTGCTTCGCAGTTGAATCAGGTTTCTCCCGGCCTCAAGATAGACAAGATTACCAAGCTGGAAAAATCCGATTTTTATGAAGTGATCGCCGGCCGCACGATCTTGTATGTCGATTCATCCATGCACTATGTCTTTCAGGGCAACCTGATCGATATCGACAATAAAATCAATCTGACAGAAAAACGCAGCGAGGAATTGAACAAAATCGAATTCTCGTCTTTGCCGGTGGCAGATGCCATCGTCACCGTCAAGGGAAACGGCAAACGCAAGCTGGCCATTTTTTCAGACCCGGACTGTCCTTACTGCAAGAAGCTGGAAACTGAACTGGCTAGCCTGACAGACGTAACGATCTATACCTATTTGTTTCCCATCATATCGCTGCATCCAAACTCCGTCGATCGTGCCACCAGCGTCTGGTGCGCACCTGACCGCGCAAAGGCATGGTCAATAGCGATGAAGAGCGGGGATTTGGCAAAGGCCCAGTGCAATACGCCGATCGCGCGAACCATCGACTTCGGTAAAAAGGTGGGCATCAATGCCACGCCGACCATGATTTTCTCAAACGGGAAAAGAGTGCCCGGCATGATACCTGCCGAGCAAATCGACAAACTGCTGGGTTCATAGGGCAAGCCGAGGCATATTTCCTACGATGCGTATCTTGCCTATGCTAATTTGAGGACCATAAAGGCTCTTATTTCAGCGTCGCCAGATACGCGGATACAGCCCGCATCTCTCCTTCGCTTACCTTAACGGCGACCGCTTTCATCTGCATCGCCAGCGGATTCTTGAATGCCGGCGCATCCCTGTACACATGCAGTTGTTCCAGCAGATAGCTGGCCGGCTGCGATGAAATGCGCGGAAACGGCGCTTGCCCCTGGCCGCGTGTTCCGTGGCAGGCTGTGCAGGCAGGCGCGCCCGCTACACTACCGGAAGTGAATATTTTCTTCCCGGCGGCCTCAAGCTCGGCGTCGGTTGACGGCTGTGCTTTGGGCCTCAATGCCCCGTAGTAGCTGCCCAGGTCCTGCATCTGTTCACTGGATAAGGGCGAGGCAAATGCCTGCATGACGGGATTGGGCCGTTCGCCGCTTTTAAAATTTTCCAGTTGCAAGGCAATATACGCTGGCAGTTGGCCCGCAATATTCGGATATAGCGTAGCGTTTTTCGTATTGCCGTCCAGGCCATGGCATGCAATGCATGCTTGCGCCAGTTTCTTGCCCCGGCTTGCCGTATCTGCAGCAAATGCAGGACCGCAGGCCACGTAGCTGCAAAGCAGAGAAAATACTGCCAGGATCACGTGCGGCCATCTTTCGCTATATATTCTTTTCATTGCTTCTTCCATTGAAGTAGAGGTGAGGCTTCCACGGCGAGCCATAATAGTATGAAGCAAGGCAGCAGCAGGCCTATAAAACCTATCATCTTGTAGACGAAAGCCGCCGCAATCGCTCCCAACCCGAAGGCTACGATGGGCCAGAAAAATTTACTGCACCTCGCCTTCAGCGCATCATCCCCGTCGCCCCGGGCTATATCCACCAGGTCGATGACCAACTGCGTCACATTACCCGTCATCACTGTGCTTGGAGCCATCGTTGAAAGCAACAGCTTTACATAGGCATTCTGCACTCCCATCGCTGCCGCACCCAATATGCCTGCGACCAGAACCAAGGGCGCATCCGCATCGTCCGTCGGCATACCCAGGCAACCAAAAACCATGAAGCCTATCAGCAGTAGCAACTGTAAAAGCAAGGCATAGAACAAGGCGCCCTGCTTGATGCGCTCCAGCCACACGATGAGAAGCCTGGTAGCTGCCACCGCCGCAATGAAGGCAGGAAAGGCCAGGAATTTGAGTAAGACACTATGCGATGGATTGGCAAGCTCACGTCCGATCAAGACAAAGTTGCCGGTCACATGCGCAGTAAATAGCCCAAACAAAGCGACGAAGCCCAAGGTGTCGACGTATCCCGCCAGGAAGCTCAATCCGGCTCCCTGGACGGTGGGGTTGGCACTATTCATGGTTCATACACTCTTTTGTTTTTGATTTAAAAATGAGCCGCATAGGCGGGGTCTGCAACCCGGTACAGGCCCGCATTACACTGCCCAGCAGGCACAGCCCAGCGCGCCCCAGAATCCCTTCAGGTCCGCAATAGGCAGCTTGCTGCTCCAGGCCGTCGCATGCTGATGGCCGTGCACGCCACATTTGTTGGAACAGGCACAGGCCTGGTGAGCTTGCTGCCGTGGAGCGGCAACTTTGCTCGCATTCCCGGATTTCGCCCAGGCGGCATAGCCGCCAAAGTTTCGCACTGGCGACCAGTCCGGCATCGCAGGAGGTGGCGCACTGTCATCCAGATCGGCAAACTCCGCTGCGGCGTAGACTACTTTCCCGCCTACGATAGTCAGGTGCGAACTGGTATCGGAAATTTCATCCTCGGCGCAGGCAAAGAAGTCGCGGTCGGGAACGATCAGGTCTGCCAGTTGCCCTTCCTGTATCCGGCCTTTCTTGCCTTCCTCGTTAGAGAACCAGGTGACGTTCTCGGTCCACATGCGCAATGCAGTTTCTCTGTCCAGGCAATTGTGCTGCGGATAAAGGCGCAATCCGCCCACGGTCTTGCCGGTGATCAGCCATGCCAGCGATACCCAGGGATTATACGAGGCGACCCTGGTCGCATCGGTACCGGCAGAGACCTTGACGCCGGCTTGCAGTATCTTGGAAACCGGCGGCGTCGCTTCGGCTGCGCCATAGCCATAACGCTCGACAAAATACTCGCCCTGGTAGGCCATACGGTGTTGCACCGCGATACCGCCACCCAGCGCAGCTATCCGGTCTATCGATTGGTCGGAGATCGTTTCAGCGTGGTCGAAGAACCAGTTCAGCCCAGCCAGCGGAATATCCTGGTTGACGCGTTCGAACACGTCCAGTGCCCGGCTGATGGTCTCATCATAGGTTGCATGCATGCGCCAAGGCCAGCGGTTCTGGGCCAGTACGCGCACGACGCCATCCAGGTCATCTTCCATTTCCGGCGGCATATCCGGACGCGGCTGCCGGAAATCTTCAAAATCGGCAGCAGAGAAGGTCAGCATTTCTCCGGCACCGTTGTGACGGAAATAATCATCACCCTGCTTGTACTGCGAAGTCGCGGTCCAGTTCAGGAAATCCTGCTTTTCTTCTTTCGGTTTCTGGGTGAACAGGTTATAGGCCAGGCGTATCGTCATCTGCTTGTCGTCTGCCAGCTTCTGTATGACCTGGTAATCTTCCGGGTAATTCTGAAAGCCGCCGCCGGCATCAATCGCTCCGGTCACACCCAGGCGGTTGAGTTCGCGCATGAAGTGCCGGGTGGAATTGAGCTGGTACTCAAACGGTAATTTTGGCCCCTTGGCCAAGGTTGAATACAGGATGGACGCATTGGGTTTCGCCAGCAGCAAACCGGTTGGATTGCCGGAAGAATCGCGCAAAAGTTGTCCGCCGTGCGGTTCTGGCGTTTCTTTGGTGTAGCCTACCACCCGCAGAGCAGCGGCGTTCAGCAGCGCCCTGTCGTACAAATGTAAGATAAATACAGGCGTATCCGGCGCCGCCGCATTCAGCTCTTCTATCGTCGGAAGACGCTTTTCCACGAATTGATGCTCGGTAAAACCGCCTACCACCCTCACCCATTGCGGTGCCGGCGTAATGGAGACTTGATGCCTCAGCATGGCCATCGCGTCTGCCAGGCTCTTGACCCCATCCCAGCGCAGCTCCATATTGAAATTCAAGCCGCCGCGTATGATGTGCAGGTGATTGTCGATCAAGCCGGGCAGCACACGTTTTCCCTTGAGATCAATCACTTTCGTCGCAGAACCGGCCAAAGACATGATCTCCTGACTATTGCCTACGCGGATAAATTTTCCATCCTTGATCGCAACGGCCGTTGCAGTCGGGTTGGTACGATCAAGCGTCGTGAACAAGCCACGATGCAGGATAAGATCTGGAATGAGGTAAGTGCTGCTCAAGATGAACTCCGTCTGAAAATTGGGACACCAAAGCTACATGAGCAAATTGGCAGTCATGTGCTTGGTGTCATGCTGTGTCAAGCGATATCAAACTATATCAAGCCGTATCAGGAAAGCTTGCCTGGCTTCTCAGGCTTTGCTGCGATGGCATCCGCTTTACGCTGGCCTTGCGGCAAATGCCCAAACAAATGGGGCTTGACCTGGCCGCCAAACCAGGAAACCTGCGCTGCATCCTTCGCCATGATCTGCCTTACCAGCGGTGGAATCTGCTCTCCCAGCAAAATTCCCAGCAGGCCTACCAGCGCGATGACAGGAGGAGCAGGAGAGCGTACATTCAACACGCCATAGATAATGCCGACCAGCAAGCCGGCGGCAAGGGAAACGATATAAATCTTCATTATCTGACTCCAGTGTACTTTCAGGCCGCGCCCGTCAAGCGGGTGCGGCCACGTGAAGAATCAGCCTTCGTGGGCGTTGAACATGCTTTGTGCATAGATGATGCCCAGGCCGTATGAACCGCCATACACTTTGGCGATGCCCGTTGTCATCGCATAAGTTTCTGTACGTGCCCAGTCGCGTTGCAGCTCAAGCATATACTGCAGTGATGTCATAGGCTGCACGCCCGCCTGTATCATGCGCTCCATGGCACGCTCATGCGCCTCTGTCGAGACGTCGCCGCAGGCATCGCTGATGACGTAGACTTCATAGCCCTGATCCAGCGCGGACAAGGTAGGACCTACTATGCAGACCGATGTCCACAGACCAGCAAAGACCAGCCTGTCTTTGCCTATTGCATTCACACGCTTGATGACATTGGCGTCTTCCCAGGTATTCATGGAAGTACGGTCGGTAATTTCTGCACCAGGGAAGGCAGCCTTGATTTCATCGAATACCGGGCCAGAGAAACTTTTTTCCGCTACCGACGTGATGATCGTGGATACGCCAAAACCTGCCGCTGCATGGGCTACCAGCGCAGCATTATTGCGCAGGGTAATTGCATCGATGGAATGCGTAGCGAACGACATCTGCGACTGATGATCAATCATGATCAGCGTGTGGTCTTTTGGCGTAACGAGTTTTTTGCCAGGGGTAGGGGTTGCGGTGATAGCCATGATAGAGATCCTCTTTTGACAGGTAGCAATCAAAGCCAGGCAAGCTGCTTGGCCAGCCTTGACAGCCAGGTTAAAAATTCCAGTAACTGGAGATTGTGCAAACAGTTTTTACACTCGGCATCAGCAATACCGCGCATTTCCGCGGAACAAACATTCCATGATTCCATGCAAACCATGCCTGCAGACATTGTTCAGGCAATCGGCTAGGCTCACCAGGATTCACACATTCGCATCACTACGTGGCTCTAAGGCGCTTGCATGAGTTTGCCGGCGGCTTCTGATATGGACCCATTTTATGGGACGTATTCGTACTTGAAATCTGGTAAGTGGACCAGCGGCCACTGCCTCTTTAGGGGTAGGTGTATTCTTGTTTTTTCAGGTCAAATAGCAGGACGAATGAATTCCGCAGGCTTACTGCTGGACAATTGGCGGCTTGGCCCTGTCGGCACGCCAAAACAGAATAAGGACTGCATGTGAAAATTGGATTTTCTGCCACAGGAACGCCGGCATCTGCTCACCGGCTTGGCGGCCTGCTGGCTTGCCTGGCAAGCTTTTTTCTGCCCTGCTCAAGCAGCGCGCAAATTAGCTCGGTCCAGATATACGGCCGCCTGAATATGTCACTGGAGGCGCTAAGTGACAGCCGTAACCTGCAAGGGCGCGATGCCGACGTAACAAGGCTGTCGAATAATCGTTCGGTAATCGGTTTTCGCGGCGCGGAAGATCTGGGCGACGAACTGCACGCAATCTTTCAAATCGAGGGCACCATCTCTCCGGATACAGGCGCCGGCAGTATCGCGGCGCGCGACACTCGCCTGGGATTGGAAGGCAAACTCGGCACCTTGTTTGGAGGCAACTGGGTCACGCCGTACAACGGCGCAACCTCCAGCCTGGACCCTTTTTACCCGACTACGGCCGGCTATATGAGCATCATGGGCAACGGCTCTGCATCGACAACGGACAACGTAATCGATACATCATCGTTTGACCGGCGCCAGCAAAATAGCCTGCATTACTGGACTCCAGGCTGGAACGGATGGTCGGCCCGCCTAGCCCTGGGATTGAACGAGGAGAGGCCAGCGAACGGCGCCAAACCTTCCTTGTCCTCCGCAGCGCTTATCTATGACAGGGGGCCGTATTATTTCACTGTTGCCCATGAACGCCACCATGAATACCAGGGGCCGGGAACCCACGATGACGGCACTAAGATAGCCCTCGCCTATAGATTCGGCCAGACCAAACTGGCAGCCATCGCAGAATGGCTAAGTTATGAAACCATGCCGGGCAGGCTGGAAAGAAAGTCTTATTATCTTTCCGCTTCGCGTCAGGAGGGGCCGCATGGCTTGCATCTCGGCATTGCAAAAGCCGCCGACACAACGGGCAGTTCAAGCAAGAAAGTGGGCTTTATGCAAAGTGGACCCGACAGCGGTGCAGTTCATTACACCGTGGGATATGACTATGGTTTTTCCAAGCGCACCACACTGTTCAGCTATTTCACGCATTTGCGCAACGACAAAAACGGCAACTATGATCTGGCCATCAATAGCGTTGGCGCCGGGCAAGGTGCGACAGTCAAAGGCCTGGCACTGGGAATGCGCCACTCGTTTTAGATCCAGAAAAACCTGCTGCTTGCAGCGAGCGCAACCTGCCCCGGCGGGTGCAAAAAATTTACTTTAAGGAAAGGCCGGATTAAAGAATGATGATGCCGCGCTGCAAGGCAATCGTCACCGCGTGCGTGCGGTCATTCGCTTCCAGCTTGGCCATGATGCTCTTCATGTGGGCCTTGACCGTGTCTTCGGATATTTCCAGCAGCGCACATATCCTTTTGTTAGATTGCCCCACTGCAGCAAGTTTCAGCACTTCTATCTCGCGCGGAGACAAGGTATTTTCAACAGGAAACTGTGCCAGTTCCATCGCTACGTCCATGGGGATGCGACGCTGCCCGCCATGCACCATGCGTATGGAATCGAATAAATCCCTACGCAGTGTGCTCTTGAGCAAGAAACCTGCGGCACCGGCACGTATCGCGCTACGTATGCGCACATCGCCGCTATAGGTTGTCAGCATCATGATGCGGGCCGACGGAAAATTATTGCGAATGGCAATCAGCGCATCGACTCCACCCATTTCCGGCATCGCGATATCCATCAGCGTCACATCTGGGCGGGTGGCATGGAATTTTTCAATCGCCTCCAGACCATTCACCGCTTCAGCGACCAGGCGCATATCAGGCTGGCTGCCGATGGCTTCGCTGAGACCCGCGCGCAATAGCTGATGATCATCCACCGTCATGATGGTGATGGGCGTAGCAGAAGTCGGTACCGACATGGATTGATTCATCTTGTAACTCTGGCCCGCAGGCATTTAAACGTGAGGTGTAGAAAACAGTTATTCAGCGAATGGCCGCAGCGAGCTGCACGAAACCATCAATGCAGCCAATGCAAAAAGAGAGGCATTCCCAAGCCTGAATATACCAGTCCAGACGATATGTTAAAGGATATTTCTGTTCCCTTGTCCAGGCCCGAACAAATGGTCAGGTGACCGCCCAGTTTTTGTGCACGCTCTTCCATGGCTTCCAGCCCCCATGGCCTGTGCTCCTCGGCCTCCTCTTGCTGGAAACCAATACCGTCATCCTGTATCGAGATTTCAAAATTCGCATGCCCAAAAACAATGGTCACGCTGATTCGCCTGGCCTTGCTATGTCTGAATGCATTTGACATGGCTGCAATGGCAATGCTGTAGATTTCATCTCCAGCCAATGTGAGCAAGCTTCGTACCCGCCCCTCCACAATCAGTTCAAATGCAATCCCGTAGTCCGCACTGAACTGGCTTCCACGCGCATCCAGGACGGCAATCAGGTTGTCTCCAATACCCATGGGGCTACGCGTGTCCACTACCGTTTCACGGGATACCACCACAAGCTGCTCTGCATCATCCAGCACTTTTTCTATCGCCACTCGCGTGGGAACACCGGCGGGAAGAGTATTGACTGCAAGCTGGCAGCGCAAGGTAATGCCTTGCAAGCCCTGCAGCAGGACATCATAGGAATTCCTGGCGACACGCTCATGGTCCCTGTGCAGTACAGTGAGCCTCTCCCGCTCTTTCAGGATCAGCCTGTTGTATCTCCGGCGGTAGCTTATGCAAACGCATACGCACACAAATATCGACAAGCAGCAGATCAACCATACAGAGCCGAGCGTCATAGGGTCGTGCTTCCCTTGTGGTTTCCGATTTCCATCTGGTTTGCAGCAATGCAAGCAAAAGCCAATGGCTTGAATCTATATCAGATTCTTCCAGGATGCCATGGATGAAAGCCCCATCACCACGAATAGACTAGCTCGCCATTACCCTAAAGAGGTAGAAGGCATTACCCCTCCCCGGCGGGTTGCAATCCGGTGAGCCGGCGCAAGCAAAACTGAGAAAATACACTGCAGACATAAAACCAGTGCAGAAACTGCATCAGCATCTGTTATCTATATCGCAGATCCGGCTGCTGCCGGCTATGCACCAGGGATAAGGATAGTACGGGTGTCGAAGCGGCCACCCCACGCGCCGCTGCATGGGCAGTCTTGCAGTTACCAGTCAACAGGCCGCGCTGTTGGGCAATCAGCGCTGCATGCGTCCTGCTCGTCGAATGCAATTTTCCAAGTATGGACTTGGTATGTGTTTTGACCGTGCCAAGTGCAATATTCAGTCTGGCCGCGATGGTCTTGTTTGGACAGCCCGATGCCATCAGTTGCAATACCTGTATTTCGCGGCTGGTGAGCGGAGTGTGGGTGAGGCTGTCGGCAATGCGCTCGGCCACGTCCCGCCCCAGATAACGGCTGCCACGGCTGATGCTTTGCACCGCATTGACGATCTCGCACAGCGCGCAGTTGCCTATCACGTATCCGCGCGCACCGGCATCCAGGGCTGCCCTGATTTCCGCTTCCGTGTTGCGCCAGGTGACAATCAGAACGTTTAAAGGCACAGGCTTTCGTGTGGATAAAGAATCAGGATTCGCCATCAGCAACTCCATCGCGGAGTCATAGTCTGCAACGATGACTGCAGCGTCACAACCAGGCGTCCTGCTTAAATTGACGCTCAGACATGCATCGCTATCATCCATCAGGCTGACCAGAAACTCCGGCCTCTGGCTCAGCGTTGAAAGCAGCCCCACCGCGACCAAGGGATCCTGGTATTGAATAATCACATTGGTTTTATCAATAATATGCATGATGGTTTCCTTAGACATGAGATGCAATATGGCGAATTTCCCCGACATGAGCGACGACATATTTTGTTCTGAAATCGCGATGCCGAGCTTCTTTATCCCCAGTTCACAAATGCTCTTTGGAAATACATTTTGGATTCGTTTTACCCTGGCGAGTAAGCAAAGGATAAGAACAATGGCCACCGATGGCAATTGCGACATGGTGTTCCTTAGCGCTACCTCTTTAGAGGTAATCGCATCTTATCTATGGAATTACGGGTAACTTGCCCGTCATAATTGCGCAAAAGCAGGAAGCTGACCGAGAAGTCTAGCGTCTAAGGGCATGTTCAGCGGCCCTCATCTCCATGATGGGAAAGTACCACGAGCCGCCGCCCGAATATTCTCGCATCCAGCGAGTAGGCGCCCGGACCGATCAGCGCGAGGGAAATCGCATTTGCCAGGCACAAGGCGGCAACAAGGAAATTGCCTCCGTCAGCCATGAAGGCAATTTCTCCTATTCCATACAAACCAGAAGCAAGCGGCGTCAACAGCCCCAGGCAAAGAAGAAGCACTGCAACTGCAACCAGCAACAATAGCCAGACGGGATTTTCCATGCATCCGTCGCTACACATCCCTGACGCCAGCACAGCTGCCGCCGAAATGCGCAGGATGAGCAAGCCGAGGCCTGGGCCGCCCAGCGGAAACATGGTGAAGAGCCTTTGCATGTCAGCCTTGTCCAAAATGCAGAAAAGCGGGCTTCCGGCCATAAAGAGTTCAAGTCTGACTCGCCGGAATACCCGCTTAAAAAAGGAAACATACCTGCCTGCTGGTTGCGCGGGTTTGTATTCGCAATGCACACCACCTGCGGCTACACAAACCCGGTATCAGACACCAGTAAATTTCTTCGCTAGCCCTTGATAAAGGCCAGCAGATCGGCATTCACCTGATCCTTATGGGTATCGGTCAGGCCGTGCGGCGCGCCCTTGTAGACCAGGAACTTGGCGTTCTTGACCAGCTTGGCTGAGGCATTGCCGCCCACGTCGAAAGGCACGACCTGGTCGTCATCACCGTGGATGATCAGCGTCGGGATATCGAATTTCTTCAGGTCTGGGCGGAAATCGGTTTCGGAGAAGGCCTTGATGGAGTCATAGGTATTCTTGTGGCCGCCCATCATGCCCTGCATCCACCAGGAGTTGATCAGCCCTTGCGAAACCTTGGCGCCGGGGCGGTTGAAGCCGTAGAAGGGGCCGGAAGGAAGATCGAGGTAGAACTGCGAGCGGTTGGCGAGTTGCGCAGCACGAATGTCGTCAAATACTTTCATCGGCACACCACCGGGATTATCAGCGGTCTTCACCATCATCGGTGGTACGGCCGAGATCAGACCAGCCTTGGCCACCCGCTTGGTGCCGTGGCGGCCGATGTAGCGCGCCACTTCGCCGCCGCCGGTAGAAAAACCGAACAACACGGCATTTTTCAGATCCAGCAGATCCATCAATTGCGCCAGATCGTCGGCATAGTGATCCATGTCGTTGCCGCTCCATGGCTGGCTGGAACGGCCATGGCCGCGCCTGTCATGGGCGATGCAGCGATAGCCCTTGTCGGCCAGGAAAAGCATTTGCGATTCCCAGCTATCGGAGTTCAGCGGCCAGCCGTGGCAAAAGACGATAGGCTGCCCTGCACCCCAGTCTTTATAATAAATTTCTACGCCATCGCGGGTTTTGAACGTGCTCATATGATTAGCTCCTTTTGGATGAGGGTGTGATGGTGTTGCGTCTGCTTTTTTCTCTTCTGCAGCCAGAACCGCCAGAGGCATGCTCGCTGCTACCGCAGCGGCGGCGCTGCCGATCAGGACCTTGCGCCTTTGCTGATCGACTTCGGTATCCTGGAATTTATCTTCCATGGTGTTTCTCCAACTGTTGAGGGTAGATGAAAGCTGTACTGGTGGCGCCGTTGTCGACGGCGTCCAAACGCGGATAGGAATATCGGTACATAACGAAACAATAACTGTGCATCCCAATATCTAAATCACCACATGCGATTAGCACTTTCTCCCCCCTTTGGGAGATTGCGGAACTGAAGTTCGTGTCAGCAAGGTGAGCAGGTACGGTACAAAGGGTATCACCAAGCAAGAGTTATAACAAAATCCAAACCGGCCGACGCACAGAACAATGCAAAGCAAACCGAAAACAAAAAGGCCCTGATTTCTCAGGGCCGAGCTTATCAAAAACAAATGCGACGCATCTCTGCTCCATCTCTCTGCCTCATCCATCAATCACCAAGATCGATGACAGAAGAAAGCGGCACGCCTATCGGCGTCTGATACAGCGCAAGTATCCATGCCTGCGCAGTATTGCCTGCGACCTGGTTGAGCATTTTTTCCACAAAGCCGATAGAAGCCTTGTCCAGCCCCGCGAACGGATCGTCCAGCAAGCTGAGGGCAGCGTTTGCAGCAAAAACAGCGGCCAGCCAGACCTTGCGCTTGCTGCCGGTGGACAACATGTACAACTGCTTGTTCAGGTGAGACGTCAGCGACAATCCTTCGGTGAGGTCTGGCAACAGCTTCTCGTCAAATTGGGGATACGCCGCGCGCACGGAAGCAAAATACTCGATGGCCGTCATCTGATCGAACGCGTCTGTGCGCGGGTCTATCCAGAAAATTTGCCGCCTATACGCATCGGGCTGCTCGTCTAGGCGCACTCCCTGCATTTGAAGCTGCCCCGCCTGCGCCGGCAGGACGCCCGCCAATAGCTGCAGCAAACTGCTTTTACCAGTGCCGTCGCCACCACGAACCAGCGTGATGCCCGATGGAATATCGGCCGACCAGTTACTAAACAATGCCCGCCCGGGATAATGAAAAGTGAGATTGCTTGCTTGCAGTATAAAGCTGTGAGTAGATTTCATAAGAAGGGCAGGTGCAACACCGATACTTGATCGAGGTTGCGGTTGTTTTAATTTAGAACTCATTTCATCATATCATTTGTTTTACTCATCCCGGACGCGCGCACCGAACCACCAAATTGCCGCCAAGGCCAGAAGACGCCGCTACAAATTCATGCGATAAAAATTGGCCGGCGAAGCTATCGATACTATGAATATTGATGAACCGAGGAGAAGCTGCGAAAGCCGGGTAGCATCAAGTTGAAAACTTAGTGGGCACGTTGGCTGAATGGCACAGGAAGGAAAAATAAAATTACCGGCTACGCGCTGTGATGACAGGTGTTCCGGCACTGCTGCGCGGGCACTGCAATAAAAAGAGGCCGGAAAGCAAAAAAGGCTCTGATTTCTCAGAGCCTTTTTTATCTTGGCGTCCCCAAGGGGATTCGAACCCCTGTACTCACCGTGAAAGGGTGATGTCCTAGGCCTCTAGACGATGGGGACAGTAACCTGTCCGTACTGCTGACCTATGCTTTTTTGCTACGCTTTATTTCTCGTCGCATTCAAGCAAGACAAAGATTATATATTCCTTTTCTTAGCTTGGCAACAGATTTTTTAAACTTCATTTTAATCTGCTGCTTATGCGGTCTGCTGGTGGAGGTAAGCGGGATCGAACCGCTGACCTCTTGCATGCCATGCAAGCGCTCTCCCAGCTGAGCTATACCCCCGGTGCAGAAGCGAGATTATAGCAAACTTATTTCTGCGATGTAAATAGCTTTAGTGCTCAAGATGAATATTTTTTCAAACGCGACAAAACGACCTCGCGCCCGAACAATTCAACAACCGCATCGATCGATGGCGTCTGCAACTGGCCTGTCAACAACAGGCGCAAAGGCATCGCCAGTTGCGGCATCTTCAGCGTGAATTTTGCCAGCGTCTCTTTCATCATTGCAGACAATGCCGCCTTGTTCCATTCAACACTGGCGATCTGTTCCGTGTAATGCGCCAGCGCCGGAGCGACTGCGTCGGTGATGTGCTGCTTCAGCAGATCGACGTCTGCCGCAGGCTGCCTGTAAAACAGCATCGCCGCTTGCGCCAATTCCACCGTGGTATTGGTGCGCTCTTTCATCAACGCGATCACTGCAGGCAAGGCTGGTGCATTCTCAAATACCGCGCCATCCTTCAGCATATTGTCGCGCACCAGCTCAGCCAGCCTGTTGTTGTCGGCAGCCTTGATATAGTGATTATTGACCCAGTCCAGCTTCTCGGGATTGAACTGTGCCGGCGAGATGGACAGGTGGCTCAGGTCAAACCAACTGCACATCTGTTCCATCGTAAACACTTCATCATCGCCGTGGCTCCAGCCCAGGCGTGCCAGGTAGTTCAGCATCGCTTCCGGCAAATAGCCTTTGACCAGATAATCCATCACGCTGACGTCATTGCGGCGTTTGGATAATTTCTGCCCGTCTGTACCCAGGATCATAGGCACATGGCCATACAGCGGCAGGCTGGCGCCCAGCGCATTCAGAATATTGATCTGACGCGGTGTGTTGTTGACGTGATCGTCGCCGCGTATCACGTGGGTAATTTGCATGTCCCAGTCGTCCACGGCTACGCAGAAGTTATAAGTAGGAGTGCCGTCCGGACGCGCGATCACCAGATCATCCAGTTCGCGGTTGCCGATAGTGATATTGCCCTTGACCACATCGTTCCAGCTCACTTCGCCATCCAGCGGATTTTTGAAGCGTATCACCGGCTTGCGGTCAGCAGGAATAGCCGGCAAGGTCTTGCCAGCATCAGGGCGCCAGGTACCGTCGTAACGCGGCTTTTCGCCGGCAGCACGCTGGCGCTCGCGCATTGCTTCCACTTCTTCCGGGGAAGAATAGCAATGGTAGGCCGTGCCTTTTTCCAGCATTTGTCCCAGCACTTCACGATAGCGGTCCATGCGCTGCATCTGATAGAACGGGCCTTCGTCATGCTGCAAACCCAGCCAGTTCATGCCGTCCAGGATGGCTTGCACAGCCTCCGGCGTGGAACGCTCCAGATCGGTATCTTCTATGCGCAACACAAAAGTGCCGCCGGTATTGCGGGCAAATGCCCAGCAAAACAAGGCAGTACGGGCGCCGCCTACGTGGAGATAACCTGTGGGGCTGGGAGCAAAACGGGTGCGAACGGTCATGGTATGGCTAGTCACAATGCTAACACTGCAACGCGATGAAGTTAAAACCAGCATTATAGAGTACATAGGGTGCATAACAGCACCCGCACATGCGTAGCGGCCCTCAGACTATGAAGGTATCATGCTGGCATTGCACCAACATCCAAATACCATCTGTGAATTCCAGGCAGCAAACCCTCAACTCCCCCCTGCCCGTACGCGACGGCATTGCCCCCAGCTATCTATGGCTGCCGGAAGGTAACTGGCCTGGCTTGCTGAGCTTTTTGCTGGAGCGCTATCCGGACGTCAGCGAGGCTACCTGGCTTGCGCGTATGCAAAAAGGCGAAGTCAGGAACCAGCATGGCGAGGTACTGCAGGCGAACAGTGCCTTCCGTCGCGGCATCTGTATATATTATTACCGCGAACTGGAAGACGAGACGCCGATACCCTTTGAGGAACATATCCTGTATCAGGATGATCATCTACTGGTCGTCGATAAGCCGCATTTTTTGCCGGTGATACCCACCGGCCGTTTTTTGCGCGAAACCCTGCTGGTACGCCTGAAACAAAAAACCGGCCTGCACAGCCTGACTCCTATACACAGGCTGGATAGGGAAACCGCCGGCGTGATGCTGCTGTCGCATAATAAAGAGAGCCGCGGCGCCTACCAGGTCATGTTCCAGCAGCGCAGCATAAGTAAGACGTATGAAGCGCTGGCCCCGTACAGACCGGATCTGCAACTGCCGTACACACACCGCAGCCGCATGGTGGACGGGGATCATTTTTTTGTGATGCAGGAGGTAGCAGGTGAACCCAACTCGGAAACCCGCATTGATATACTGGAACATCGCGGTGAAAATTGTTTGTATCAATTACAACCAGTGACAGGCAGAAAGCATCAGTTGCGCGTACACATGGCCAGCCTGGGCATACCGATTATTAACGATATGTTTTATCCTGAAACCCTGGCCTGCAAGGGGGATGATTTCTCTGCTCCTCTGAAACTGCTGGCGAGGTCAATTGCATTTGAAGACCCGATTACCGGGAAGATGCGCGAATTTCATAGCGAGAGAAATATCTAATCCACCAAAAAACCTTGACAGTTTTGGGCCTGCGCAATATAATTCTTTTCCTCGGAGTGTGGCGCAGTCCGGTAGCGCACCTGGTTTGGGACCAGGGGGTCCAAGGTTCGAATCCTTGTACTCCGACCAAATTTAAAGGATCGTCTTAGACGATCCTTTTTCCTTTAAGTAGGAACTCAGCAAGATGACGCGCAATAGCGAAAGCTGTTGGCGAAAGCAGTACAGTATAAAAATCAGCACTTACTTTTTAAAAGTAAATGCAAAGCAAGTTTCGGAGTGTGGCGCAGTCCGGTAGCGCACCTGGTTTGGGACCAGGGGGTCCAAGGTTCGAATCCTTGTACTCCGACCAATTTAAAAAGGATCGTCTTTGACGATCCTTTTTTCTTTGGCGCAAAGCTTTTGCATCTGCTTGAACCATCTGTGCGTTGATACAGGGCAGTGCAAGCACTACCCCATCACTACGATCAGGTATTTTGTACCGTGATAGTCGGGAATTTGCTGGTCATGTCCTTCGCCTTCTCTGCCACCTTGATTGCAATCTTGCGCGCGATCTCTTTATAGATCACCGCAATCTTGCCTTCAGGATCCGCTACTACCGTCGGCGTACCGGAATCAGCCTGCTGGCGTATCGACATCGTCAGCGGCAAGCCGCCGAGGAAATCCACGCCGTATTCGTCACACATTTTCTGGCCGCCGCCCTCGCCGAAGATATGCTCTGCATGGCCGCAGTTGGTGCAGACATGGATACTCATGTTTTCCACGATACCCAAGATAGGAATGCCGACTTTCTCAAACATCTTCAGGCCCTTGCGCGCATCCAGCAAGGCAATATCCTGCGGCGTAGTCACGATCACGGCGCCGGTGACCGGCACTTTTTGCGACAAGGTCAACTGCACGTCGCCGGTGCCTGGCGGCATATCCACAATCAGATAATCCAGGTCGCGCCAGTTGGTCTGCTCCAGCAACTGCTGCAAGGCCTGAGTCACGATAGGGCCGCGCCATACCATAGGTTCGTCGGGGTTGATCATGAAGCCTATGCTGGATACCTGCAGGCCGTGGTTTTCCAGCGGCTCCATGGTTTTGCCATCCTTGGTTTCCGGCTTGCCGGAAATACCCATCATCATAGGCTGCGAAGGGCCGTAGATATCCGCGTCCAGGATGCCGACCGAGGCACCCTCTGCCGACAAGGCCAGCGCCAGGTTGACGGCAGTCGTAGATTTGCCGACGCCGCCTTTGCCCGAAGCAACGGCAATAATGTTTTTCACATTCGGCATCAGCTTGATACCGCGCTGTACCGCATGCGCGACGATCTTTGAATAGACGTTGATGCTAAGCTTGCCTGTGCCGGCCACGGCAACAACGGCGGCAGTCGCCGCAGCGCGTATACCCTCGATCTGGCTCTTGGCCGGATAACCCAGCTCAACGTCCAGGCTGACGTCCGCACCGTCTATCTTGATGTTTTTGACAGACTTGGAACTCACCAGATCCTTGCCGGTATTCGGGTCTATCACCTTGGACAAGGCGGCTTTAATGTCTTCTGTTGTCATACTCATGCATATCTCTCCATAGCTAGTGTGCAAGTCTAGCGCAAATTGCCCGCCAGGATGACAAAGCCCCGCAGTCTCTCAGGGCATCCAGGGGCATGACATCCAGATTATTGCTTATCATTTCAGCAAATAGTATTAATCGTATGCCAATCTGACGCCGATCGGTACCCAGCATCACTCATTTGATGTGAAATACACCATACTGAATGAAAGGGGCGTTTCGCTGTTAGAATAATGCCCTCGTTTCACCCTTTTTCCCCTCAACTAGATAAGTGCATTGACATGACTCGCAAGCTGTTCGTTACTACTGCCCTGCCCTACGCTAACGCGCCCTTCCACCTCGGCCACATCATGGAATATGTGCAAGCCGATATCTGGGTACGTCATCAGCGAATGCAGGGTAGCGACGTGTCGTTTGTCGGTGCCGATGATGCGCATGGCGCACCTATCATGATCGCTGCGGAAAAAGCCGGCCTCACGCCGCAAGAATTCGTCGCGCAGATCGCTGCCGGCCGTAAGCAGTATCTGGATGGCTTCCACATCTCGTTTGATAACTGGCACTCGACCGATGGCCCGGAAAACCATGCGCTGTCGCAGGATATCTATCGCAAGCTGAAAGCTGCCGGCTTCATCACCAGCAAGACCATAGAACAGTTCTATGATCCGGTGAAGAACATGTTCTTGCCAGACCGCTACATCAAAGGCGAGTGCCCTAAATGCGGCGCCAAGGACCAGTACGGCGATTCCTGCGAAGTCTGCAGCTCGGTCTATTCGCCGACAGAACTGAAGAACCCGTATTCGGTATTGACCGGCGCCACGCCAGTGATGAAATCGTCCGAGCACTTCTTCTTTAAATTGTCCGACGCCAAATGCGTGGAATTTCTGCGCGAATGGGCGCTGAACAGCAAGCGCCTGCAGTCCGAAGTGGCGAACAAATGCAAGGAATGGCTGGAAGGCGACAACGGCCTGGGCGACTGGGATATCAGCCGCGACGCACCTTACTTCGGCATTGAGATTCCGGATGAGCCGGGCAAGTATTTCTATGTATGGCTGGATGCGCCGGTAGGCTACCTGGCTTCGCTGAAAAATTATTTCGGCAAGACCGGCCGCGACTATGACGCCTTCATGGCCGATCCGAAAACCGAGCAGGTGCATTTCATCGGCAAGGACATCACCTACTTCCATACGCTGTTCTGGCCGGCAATGCTGAAATTCTCCGGCTACAAAACACCGGACAATGTGTTTGCGCACGGCTTTGTCACCGTATCCGGCGAAAAAATGTCCAAGTCGCGCGGTACCGGCATCTCGCCACTGCGCTATCTGGAAATCGGCATGAACCCGGAATGGCTGCGCTACTACTTCGCCGCCAAGCTGAACGCCAAAGTGGAAGACCTGGATTTGAACCCGGACGATTTCGTCGCCCGCGTGAATGCAGACCTGATCGGTAAATATGTGAACATCGCCAGCCGCGCCGCCGGTTTCATTACCAAGCGTTTCAATGGCGCGGTGACAACTGCGTGGGCGACCGACGACGATGCTTTCATCGGCAACCTGCGCAAAGCCTCGCCGGAAATCCAGGCATTGTACGAAGGTCGCGAATACGGCAAGGCCCTGCGCGCAATCATGGAACAGGCAGATGCCGTCAATGCCTATGTCGATGCGAACAAGCCCTGGGAACTGGCAAAAGATCCGGCCAAGGATGCTGCCTTGCAAGAAGTCTGCAGCCGCCTGCTGGAAGCCTTCCGTATCCTGACGATCTACCTGAAGCCGGTATTGCCGCAGGTAGCGGCGCAGGTGGAAGCGCAATTGAATATCGCTCCGCTGCAATGGGCGCATGTGGGCACACCTTTGCCTGACGGCCATGTCGTCAATCCGTACAACCACTTGATGCAGCGCGTGGACATCAAGATTTTTGATTCCCTGTTCGATGCGCCTACGGAAGTAGCTGCGGCAACTACTGCAGCAACTGCTGCGCCGGCAACTGAAGCGGCAGCAAGCAATATTGAAGAACTGGCGCCGGAGATCAAGATCGATGACTTTGCCAAGATCGATTTGCGGATTGCCAAGATCGTCAATTGCGAGCACGTAGAAGGCTCGGACAAATTGCTGCGCCTGACGCTGGACGTCGGCGAAGGCCGTACGCGTAATGTATTCTCCGGCATCAAATCGGCTTACCAGCCGGAGCAACTGGTCGGCAAATACACTGTGATGGTAGCCAACCTGGCGCCGCGCAAGATGAAGTTCGGCATGTCGGAAGGAATGGTGCTCGCGGCATCTGCTGCGGACGAAAAAGCCAACCCAGGCCTGTATGTGCTGGAACCATGGCCAGGCGCAACACCAGGCATGCGCGTACGTTAATTTCCGCAAATCCTCGTAGAATGAAGATACAGGTCAAAGAGGCAGAATCCGCAGATGCGCAACTGATCGCGCATCTGACCCGTAGCTGCTGGGCAGGCAAGGTCGCAGCATCTTCCACCGGCCACACTGAAGATATGGAACGGGTCTCCAATGACCTGCGCCTGGGCGGCGGCTTTGTTTTGCTTGCCGATGAAGAGCCGGTAGGCTCGGTACGCTGGCTGCCGCTGGAAACCGCAACAGATGTCTGGGAAATGCTGCGCATGGGCGTACTACCGGCTTTTCGCGGAACCTCCTTGTCGCAGCACTTGCTGGAAGCCGTTATCCACTCGGCGCAGACAGCCGGCATCGCAGAATTGCGGCTGGGTGTGCGCTCTGACCAGCCTCGGCTGCTGGACCTGTACGCCACCTATGGTTTCGAACTGGCGCCGGAGCTGGAATATGCGCACGCCAATCCCAACGATCCTCCGCCGAATGTCATGCGCCGTTTCTTGAAGCGATAGCGCGTTTTTCCTGCAAAAGCAGGAATTTTCAAAACAAAATCACGAATTCCGGCAATTTCGGCTTTTTAAATATATTTACCTTATACTTTTAGCTCGACTTACCGTCCAGCCCCAGATACCGGGAGTGCATCGCCAGCCGTCGCCGGCGATACTAGAACCCATCACGTAAAGCCATTCATGAATAGTCCAATCAGCCCCAACGCAGTCACCTCCCCTGTCCCTGCCCTCATCGTGCAACTGCGCCAAGCAATGCGCGAAAAAGGCCTGGACGCCTACATCATTCCATCGGCAGATCCGCATTTGTCGGAATACCTGCCGGAACGCTGGCAAGGGCGCGCACGCTATTCCGGTTTTACCGGCTCTGTCGGCACCCTGATCGTGACGGCTGAATTCGCCGGCCTGTGGGTGGACAGCCGCTATTGGGAACAAGCGGAAAAAGAACTGGCACCGACCGGCATCCAGATGATGAAGATACCGTCGGCTGCCGCCACCATGCATATAGACTGGCTGGCAGCAAACATGCATGCCGGACAGATCGTCGGCATAGATGGCGCAGTGCTCGGCCTGGCGACTGCCAGGGCACTGGAGCAAGCGCTGAGCGCAAAGGACGTGCGCCTGTACACCAGCCATGACTTGCTGCAGGATATCTGGGCTGATCGCCCACCAGTGCCCGTGGCTGCCATCTATGAACATGCGGCGCCGTATGGCGTGGTCAGCCGCAGCGAAAAACTGCAACTGGTACGTGAACAAATGCAGGCCAAAGGCACGGACTGGCATTTTGTTTCCACCGTGGATGACCTGGCCTGGATTTTCAATCTGCGCGGTGCCGATGTCAGCTATAACCCTGTTTTCGTCGGCCATGCATTGATAGGCTTGCACGAAGCCACGCTATTCGTATCGCCGAACAAGATTCCCGCAGATATCGCTGCAGCGCTGGCCAAGGACGGCGTCAAGATTGCCGCGTATGAAAGCGCCGCTGCCAGCCTGTCTGCCTTGCCTGACAGCGCCAAGCTGCTGATTGATCCACGCCGCATCACCTATGGATTCCGCCAGGCCATCCCACAAACGGTCAAAGTCATCGAAGCCATTAATCCCTCGGTCTTTGCCAAATCGCGCAAGAACGCGCAGGAGGCGCAATTCGTACGCGAAGCGATGGAGCAGGACGGCGCCGCTTTGAGCGAATTTTTTGCCTGGTTTGAGCAGGCGATTGGCAAGGAGCGCATTACCGAACTGACCGTCGATGAAAA
This sequence comes from Parundibacterium terreum, assembly GCF_014636315.1. Lineage (GTDB taxonomy): Bacteria > Pseudomonadota > Gammaproteobacteria > Burkholderiales > Burkholderiaceae_D > Undibacterium > Undibacterium terreum. The sequence continues at coordinate 510,446 of NZ_BMED01000002.1, forward strand.
GCTGACAGCGGCAAGAGCGCGCCAGCCTCACTTTGTTTCGCTCAGCTTCAATACCATTGCGGGGTTTAACCCGAATGGCGCAATGCCGCACTACCGCGCCACGCCGGAATCGCACTCCGTCATTGAGGGCAATGGCCTGCTGCTGATAGATTCCGGCGGCCAGTATCTGAACGGCACTACCGATATCACCCGCGTCATTCCTATCGGCACGGTCTCGGCGGAACAAAAGCGCGACTTTACCCTGGTATTGAAAGGCATGATCGCGCTGACCCGCACCCAGTTCCCGCGCGGCACCTTGTCGCCTATGCTGGACACGATTGCCCGCGCACCGATATGGGCGGATGGCGTCAACTACGGCCATGGTACCGGCCACGGCGTGGGCTACTTCCTGAATGTGCATGAAGGCCCGCAATCCATCTCCTGCTATGCAATGCCGGAGCCGCATACCGCGATGGAGCCAGGCATGATCACATCCAACGAACCCGGCATCTATCGTCCGGGCAAATGGGGCGTACGTATTGAAAACCTGCTGCTGAATGTGCCGGCGCAAACAACCGAGTTCGGCGAATACCTGAAATTTGAAACCCTGACGCTCTGCCCTATCGATACCCGCTGCATGGACCTGAGCCTGCTGCGCGACGATGAAATCAACTGGGTCAATGAATACCATGCAACCGTGCTGGAACGCTTGCTGCCGCGCGTGAGCGGTGATGCCAAGGCCTGGCTGCAGGAACGCACCAAGGCAATCGCCAGATAAGCTAAGCATAAATTGGCGGTTGGCACCGTTACAAACAAAAACGCCGCGTGATGCATCCACGCGGCGTTTTTTATTACTGTCTAAATACTGCTGCCCAAATATTGCTGCCTAAGTTCAGGCCTCGACCGGCGCAATTGCGGTGATAGGAAACTGTACGCAAAACTTGCTTCCTACTTCAGGCGTAGATTCCACCGCCAGGTTGGCTTTATGCCGCAGCAAGACGTGCTTGACGATGGCCAGGCCCAGGCCGGTGCCCTGGGTTTCGCGCGAGCGGCTCTTGTCCACGCGGTAGAAGCGCTCGGTCAGCCTGGAAATGTGCTCGGCGCTGATGCCTATGCCGTTATCCTGCACGATGAATTTAGGCCCGGTCGCATAGTTCTTCCAGATCAGTTTGATCGTGCCTTTTTCCGGTGTGTAGCGTATCGCATTGGTGACCAGGTTGATCAATGCACTGCGTATCTCGTCGGTGCTGCCCAAAATGTCCGGGCCATCGAATTCCAGCGTAATCTCGTGGCGGCCTGCCGACAGCGCATGCGCTTCCTGCAAGATCTTATCCAGTAGCACCCGCATATTGACTGCTTCCGGGCGGATAGGATGGTCCATCGATTCCAGCCGCGTCAGCGTCAGCATGTCTTCCACCAGCCTTTGCATGCGTTCGCCCTGCTCGGTCATCAGCTTCAGATGGGACAAACGAGTCTGCGCATCCAGGTTGGGCTCCATCGAAGCGATTTCGAGGAAGCCGTTGATCACTGTCAAAGGCGTGCGCAGCTCATGCGAAGCATTGGCAATGAAGTCTCGCCGCATCATGTCTATGCGTTCGGATTCGGTGATGTCATGCGTCACCAGAATCTGCCTGCGGTTTTCAAACGGGATAATGTGCACGATCAGCTTGCGGTCGCGGAAAGCCAGCGTCAGCGGCGTTTCATAGCGGCCGAGAATGATGTAATCCATGAATTCCGGACTGCGCACCAGGTTGGTCACGCGCATGCCCTTGTCCTTGGAAAGGCTGAGGCCCAAATGTTTTTCCGCAGCCGGATTGCACCACTCCAGAAACAGCACGTCATCCATGATGACAACGCCGTCGGGAAGCAAGGTCATCGCCTGGCGGAAACGGGCCAGCCACTCTGCCAGCTCAGCCTGGTTTTTTTCATCGCCGCGACGCAGGCGATACAAGCGTGAAAATATTTCAGTCCATGCGCCCCATCCGTCAGGCAGCCTGACACTGGTAGGGTTATCCAGCCAGTCACCCAGGCGCAGCAGATAAGATAGCTGGATCACGATCAGCCCTATCATGCCGACCAGTGCTGTCGAAAGCCCCCACATCGGGCCTACAAAAAACCAGACCAGTGCGCCACCAATCAGCACCACCAGCATGCGGACAATCGCGGGAACCCAAAACAGGAGATGAGGATGCATTAATGAATACCTTGAAACATCAAACCTGGCCTGCGTACAGGCCATAACCAAACATCTGCCGAGAACAAAGGGAGCGGCCAACACAACTGACGCCTTCGGCTCGCTTAGCGCAGCATACACAAGCTATTGCAAATATGCTACTCCGCTGATACCGTGTGCCGCCTATTGATGACTGAATAGAGGCGGCAGACGGACAGGGGATTTGTTCAGGACAGCGGATGGAAATTACTTTTCAGACAGCATATAGCCAACACTGCGCACTGTCTTGATCAGCGACTCGGCATTTTTCAATACCTTGCGCAAACGCAGCACGTGTACGTCGACGGTACGCTCTTCTATTACAACGTGATCGCCCCAGACCTTGTCCAGCAGCTGGCTGCGGGAAAAAACCCGTTCCGGATGCGCCATGAAGAACTTCAGCAGCTTGTACTCGGCATGGCCGATGTCCACCTTCTGTTCATCGATCTTGACGGTACAGCTCACCGGATCCAGGATGACTGCGCCAGCCGTCAGCGAGGTCTGCGCATGTTCCGGACTCTTGCGGCGCAGCAGTGCCTTGATGCGTGCAGTCAGCTCGCGTGGCGAGAATGGCTTGGTCACGTAATCGTCGGCACCGTGGTCGAGACCGGCAATCTTGTCTTCTTCCATGCTCTTGGCTGTCAGCATGATCACCGGCATTTCATTGAGCTGGCGGTCTGCCCGTATCTTGGACAGCAGGCGCAAACCGCTCTGGTCGGGCAGCATCCAGTCCAGCAAGATCAATTGTGGCGTGCGGCGCTGGATAAAATCCCAGGCTTCTGCCGTATTATTGACAGCAAAAGTATTCCAGCCCGCCGCGCGCAAACTGAATGTCACCAGCTCAACAATCGCCGGCTCGTCTTCGACTATCAGGATAGTAGTTTTATCAGCAGCCATTATTTTTCGGCCTTTAGCAATCCAGCAATCTTCCTTGCTCGCCGCTTTCCCTTGCGGCCAGACTGCCAAAGACCTTCCTTAAATTAGTTAGTCTGTTCCTGCTTGCTTGCCACGTAATCGGAGTGGCGGATATCCTTGCCTTCAACGATGTAGATCACGTGTTCGGCAATATTCTTCGAGTGATCGCCGATGCGCTCTATCGCCTTGGCGATCCACAGCGTGTTCAATGAAGAAGAAATCGTGCTAGGATCTTCCATCATGAAGGTGATCAGGTTGCGCATGATGGAGCGGAAATCATTGTCGATCAACGCATCCTGGGCAATCAGCTTGATCGCCTGTTTTTCATCCAGGCGGGCAAACGCATCCAGCGCCTGATGCAGCATTTCGCCTACACCATTGGCCAATACGCGCACGGTATCGTAACCGTTGAAAATCGCGACGCTCTTCTGGTTGGCTTGCGCGTCCCTGGCAATACGGGCGATCTTGGTCGATTCGTCGCCTATGCGCTCCAGATCGGTAATTACTTTGCCTGTGGACATCACAGTACGCAGGTCATTCGCTGTCGGCTGACGTTTGACGATCAAGTGGCTGCACATGTCATCCAGTGCTACTTCCAGACGGTTGACCTCTTCATCCGACTTGATGACTACTTCGGCTTGCACTGCATTGCCGGTCCTGTAGCAGGACATCGCATCGTGGAAATGGCTTTCCACCAGGCCGCCCATCAACAACACCTTGGAACGTATCGTTTCCAGGTCCATATCATACTGTTTTGAAGAATGTTCGCCAGTCACAAGGTTCTCCTTAAATATCTGTTATCAGTTTCGCGTTGGGTTTGCAGTTCAATCAACCAAAGCGACCGGTGATGTAATCCTGGGTTTCTTTCTTCATCGGGTTCATGAAGATGTGATCGGTTTCGCCGAATTCGACCAGTTCGCCCAGATACATGTAGGCGGTGTAGTCGGAGCAGCGTGCCGCCTGTTGCATGTTATGGGTCACAATCGCTATCGTGTAATCCTGCTTCAGCTCGGTGATCAGTTCTTCAATCTTGACGGTAGAGATAGGATCCAGCGCAGACGTAGGTTCATCCAGCAGCAGCACTTCAGGCTTGACCGATACGCCGCGCGCGATGCACAAACGCTGTTGCTGACCGCCGGACAAGCTCAGCCCACTCTTGTTCAGCTTGTCTTTTACTTCGGTCCACAGCGCGGCTTTTTTCAATGCCCATTCCACGCGTTCGTCCATCTCGCCCTTAGGCAGGTTTTCATACAGACGCACGCCGAAAGCGATATTGTCGTAGACCGACATAGGGAAAGGCGTAGGCTTCTGAAATACCATGCCGACCTTGGCGCGCAGCAGGTTGATGTCCTGGCCCTGGTCAAGGATATTGCGGCCGTTGTACATGATCTTGCCTTCGGCGCGCTGGCCTGGGTACAGGTCATACATGCGGTTCAGCGTGCGCAGCAAGGTCGATTTTCCGCAACCGGAAGGGCCGATGAAAGCCGTTACCTTCTTGTCGTGTATATTCAGATTGATATCTTTCAGGCTGCGGGTAGCGCCATAGAAAAAATTCAAGCCCGAAATTTCGATGGACATCTTGTTCTGCGTTGTAGTTGGAGTAGACATATCGTTTTTTCCAGGAAATTAGTTTTGAACTTTTTGGCTGAAGATGGTGCGGGACAGGATATTCAAACCCAGCACACTGAAAGTAATCAACAAGGCGCCGCCCCATGCCAGCGAACGCCAGTTGTCATACGGGCTCATCGCAAACTGGAAGATCACGTTCGGCAAGTTGGCCATAGGCTTGTTCATGTCAGCATTGAAGAACTGGTTGTTCAGCGCGGTGTACAGCAAAGGCGCTGTTTCACCGGAGATACGTGCAACCGCCAGCAACACGCCAGTGACAATACCGGCTTTCACTGCACGCAGGCGTATCATCAATGCGACTTTCCAGCGCGGCGCTCCCAGCGCAAAAGCAGCTTCGCGCAGGCTGGTCGGCACCAGGCCCAGCATATTGTCGGTTGTACGCACTACGACAGGCACAGCGATCAGCGAGATCGCGATACTACCGGCCCAGCCGGAGAAATGCTTGACCTGCGCAACATACAGCGCATACACAAACAGGCCGATCACGATGGACGGTGCAGACAACATGATGTCCGTTACAAAGCGGGTCACATCGCTGAAGCGGTTGGATTCGCCGTATTCCGCCAGGTAGATACCGGCCAGGATGCCGATCGGTGTACTGATGACGGTTGCGCTGACGACGATCAGCAAGCTGCCGACTATCGCATTCATCAAGCCGCCGCCTTCACTACCCGGTGCCGGCGTGGTTTCCACGAACATCGCCAGGTTCAGTGCGCTGAAGCCCTTGATCAGCAGAGTGAACAAAATCCACATCAGGAAGAACACACCCAAAGCCATCGCAATCGATGACAGGGCGATGCCTATTTTGTGCTGCCTCAGGCGTTTTTTATAAACGGGATTGTTTGCAGATTCGTTCATTTTGCACCTTCTTTTCTACGCAAACCCAGCAGCAGGAGCTTCGCTGCGGATAAAACCAGGAATGTAATCACGAACAGGATCAGGCCGAGCAGGAACAGCGATGACACGTGCAGAGTTGATTCCGCCTCTGCAAATTCATTTGCCAGTGTCGACGCAATACTGTTACCTGCTGCAAACAGCGACCACGATATCTTGTGCGCATTACCGATCATGAAAGTAACCGCCATGGTCTCGCCCAGAGCGCGGCCCAGACCCAGCATGACACCTCCGACAACGCCGACCTTGGTGTAAGGCAGCACGATCTTCCTGACCACTTCCCATCGGGTGCAGCCCAGGCCGTAGGCAGATTCCTTCAGCACCGCAGGCACGACCTCGAATACATCACGCATGACGGAGGCGATGAAAGGGATGATCATGATAGCCAGGATGATGCCGGCGGCCAGGATGCCGATACCGATCTTCGGACCGGAGAACAAGGCACCCAGCACAGGCACATTGCCCAGCGTGGCAGACAGTGCAGGCTGCACATAGGTTGCGAACAGCGGTGCAAAGACGAACAGGCCCCACATGCCGTAGATAATGCTAGGCACACCGGCCAGTAATTCAATCGCGGTACCCAGTGGCCGCTTCAGCCATACCGGGCAAATTTCCGTCAAAAACAGGGCGATACCGAAGCTGACCGGAAAAGCGATCAGCAGCGCTATCAATGAAGTCGCCAGCGTACCGAAAATGGCAATCAGGCCGCCGAACTTGTCGTTCACCGGATCCCATTCTATGGTCCAGATAAACGAAGGCCCAAACTCGCGCATCGCGGGTATGGCGCCGATAAACAGGGAAATAATAATGCCGATCAGGACCAGCAAGACACTCAGGGCAAAGGTGAATGTCAGCTTATGAAAGAACCAGTCCTGGAGTTGCTGTCTGCGCATCACCGCAGCCATATCCACCTGGGACTCCTTCACCGCATTCAATTGCTTGTCGGGCGAAGTGTCTTGATTTGTTTGTGTTGGCTGGGAAGCTGACATAGTTGTTGACGGTTGTTGAGCATTCATGGACAGTTTTCCAACAAAGATGCGACCCTGCATCTTACCGGTGCAGGGTCGCAGTCGTTCACGAGATGGAGTAAAGCTTGATTACCAGATTGCCTTTGCGGAGGAATCCTTGATCTGTGCTTTCCAGCCGTCTTCGATCATCTTTGTTACTGCTGGTGGCAAAGCAACGTAGTCCAGTTCCGCTGCCATCGCACCACCGTTTTTGAAAGACCAGTCAAAGAATTTCAATACTTCTTTGCCCTTTGCTGCGTCAGCCTGTGCTTTGTGCATCAGGATGAAGGAAGCGCTGGAGATAGGCCATGTAGCTTTACCTGGCTGGTTAGTCAGGATCACGCCCATACCTGGAGTTTTCGCCCAGTCGGCACCGGCAGCTGCTGCCTTGAAGTTGTCGTCGTCTGGTTGTGCGAAGTTACCGTCCAGGTTTTTCACCAGGGTGTAAGTCATTTTGTTTTTCTTCACATAAGCGTATTCCACGTAACCGATGGAGTTCTTGATACGCTGTACGTTGGCAGCAACGCCTTCGTTACCTTTGCCGCCCAGGCCTACTGGCCATTTAACTGCTGTGCTGGAGCCGACTGCTGTTTTGAATTCAGCGTTGACTTTGCTCAGGTAGTCAGTCCATACGAAAGTTGTGCCGGAACCGTCCGAACGGTGTACCACTGTGATGTCTTCTGCTGGCAATTTCATGCCGGCGTTCAGCGCAACGATTTCAGGCGCATTCCATTTAGTGACTTTGCCCATGTAGATAGCAGCCAGTACGTCGCCAGTCAGTTTCATCTTGCCTGGTTCGATGCCGTCAATGTTGACAACAGGAACAACGCCGCCGATGATGGCTGGGAACTGTGCCAGGCCTTCAGCTTCCAGTTCTTCTGCTTTCAAAGGCATGTCGGAAGCACCGAAATCAACAGTCTTGGCTTTGATCTGCTTGATGCCGCCGCCGGAGCCGATGGACTGGTAGTTCAGGCCATTGCCGGTTGCTTTTTTGTAGGCTTCTGCCCATTTAGCATAGATAGGATATGGGAACGTAGCGCCAGCACCGGTAATGTCAGCTGCGTGTGCTGCCGAAAAGGAAACTGCTGCACCGATGGCAATTGCCAGCGATTTCATAATTTGATTGAATTGCATATTCACCTCAGGGTTAAATAATATGACATCAGTAACACGAAGCGAACTGTACAAAACAAATATGACAGGATTATGACGCAGATTTTAAATTCATGAAATAATTATATTTATAGCAATTTTCTTGTCATATAGCCGTAACATCCTCTCTTTACAATGCACTAAGCTATATATTAGTAGCGTCTGATTTTTTTGATTTTTTCTGAGTAACATGAGGTTTGGGCTTTTATGACATGTGAGCGACTATGCAACAACGCGATGTAGACAATCCGCCGGTAGAAGTGCAAGCAGAAAAACAAGAAAGTCTTGTCAAAACCAGCCTTGTTACAAATTCTGCTCCAACTGAATTATCCCGTTCCGTCATTTTCCTGGACCGGGAAATTTCCCAGATTGCATTCAATTGGCGGGTTCTGGCGCAAGCTGAGGACAAGAATGTGCCCCTGCTGGAACGCCTGCGCTATCTGTGCATAGTCGGCAGCAACCTGGATGAATTCTTTGAAGTCAGGGTCGCCAGCCTGCTGGCGCAAAACACTGTTGATGGTGAACTGGCGCAGCATCCTGCCTTTTTAGCCACGCTGGACCGTATCGGGCAGGAATGCCATGAACTGGTCGCGCGCCAATATGCGGTGCTGAACCAGGAAATCCTGCCGCAGTTGTCCAAGAACGGCGTCCACCTGCTGCGCCACAATGACCGCAATGAGGCGCAAAGAGCCTGGGTCAAATCCTATTTCGAACGCGAAGTGCGGCCGCTGCTGACGCCTATCGGCCTGGACCCGGCCCACCCGTTCCCTCAAGTCGTCAACAAGAGCTTGAATTTCATCGTATCGCTGGCCGGCAAGGATGCTTTCGGCCGCGGCACGGCGATTGCCATCGTCAAGGCCCCACGGGTACTGCCGCGGGTAATACGCCTGCCGGATGAACTATCCGATGGCGGCGTCGCGCTATGCCTGCTGTCCTCCATCATCCACGCGCATATTGCCGATCTGTTCAATGGCCGCGAGGTTTTGTCTTATTCGCAATTTCGGGTCACTCGCGACAGCGACCTGTGGGTCGATGAAGAAGAGGTCAAGAATCTGCGTCAGGCCTTGCAGGGCGAATTGCAGAGCCGGCAATTCGGCGTAGCGGTACGCCTGGAAGTGGCAAAGAATTGCCCGGAAAACCTGTCAGACTTCCTGCTGGAGCAGTTTTCGCTGCACAGAAACCGCCTGTATCCGGTGGATGGCCCGGTAAATATGGTACGCCTGTCCGAGCTGGTCGATCATGTCAAACAACCCAATCTGCGCTTCCCTCCTTTCACAGCCAAGGTCAGCGGCAAATACGCGCATACCGACATATTTACGTTGTTGAACAAGCAGGACATCCTGCTGCACCATCCGTTCCAGCCTTTCCAGACCGTCATCGATTTCATCCGCGCGGCCTCGGTCGATCCATGCGTGGTCGCGATCAAGCAGACCATCTACCGTACGGGTATGAATTCTGACTTGATGGAGTCGCTGATCGTCGCGGCACAGCAGGGCAAGGAAGTCACGGTGATCGTGGAGTTGATGGCGCGCTTTGATGAAGAAGCAAACATCAACTGGGCCGACAAACTGCAAAGAGCCGGCGCCCAGGTGGTGTACGGCGTCGTTGGCTTGAAGACCCATGCCAAGCTGGCGCTGGTGATACGGCGCGAAGAAGGCGGTGTGCTGCGCCACTACGCCCATCTGGGCACCGGCAACTACCATCCGTCCACTACCAAGTTTTATACCGACTTCGGCCTGCTGACGGCACATCCCGAACTGGCGGCCGAAGTAAATGAGATCTTCATCCACCTGACCGGCCTGACCAAGCCGAAAAAGCTCGATTACCTGTGGCTGGCGCCGTTTGCGCTGCAGCCGCAAATCATCAAGGCTATCCGCAACGAAGCCAAGATCGCCAAATCCGGCCGTCCGGGCCGCATCATTGCGAAGATGAACGCGCTGCTGGATGAATCCGTCATACGCGCGCTGTATGCAGCCTCTGCCGATGGCGTAAAAATAGATTTGATCATACGCGGCGCCTGCGCACTGCGCCCCGGCGTGCCGGGTTTGTCGGAAAACATCAAGGTGCGCTCCATCATAGGCCGCTTCCTGGAGCACAGCCGCATCTATTACTTCCGCAACGACTTGCAGCATGACGTGTACCTGGCCAGCGCAGACTGGATGAACCGCAACCTGTTCCGCCGCATCGAAGTAGCCTTCCCCGTGCTGGAAAAGGCACAGAAAAAGCGCGTGATCAGCGAAGGCCTTGAACCTTACCTGAAAGACAATGTCAATGCATGGGTGCTGGATTCAGAGGGTGAATACCAGCGTAAACGGGTCAGGGGCAAGCAGCAGAGCTTCTGCGCACAACAATATTTAATGCAGCATTTAGGCTCTCTATCCGAAGGTAGCTAAATGGAACTCATCTTGTGGCGCCACGCAGAAGCAGAAGAAGGTGAACCGGACGCAGAACGCAAGCTGACCGGCAAAGGCCAGAAGCAGGCCGCCAAGATGGCGCGCTGGCTGGACAGCAATCTGCCCGAGACCTGCCGCATCCTGGTCAGCCCGGCAGTCCGGACACAGGAAACCGTGGCCCATCTGCACCGCAAGTTCAAAACTGTGCCTGAGCTCAGCGTCGGCGCCAGCATAGAAGACGTGCTAACCGCCGCCAACTGGCCCAATAGCCGCGAGCCGGTACTGATCGTCGGCCACCAGCCTTACCTGGGCCTGGTCGCGGCACAGGTACTGGGTACGCCACAGCAGGAATGCGCTGTACGCAAAGGCAATGTGTGGTGGATTACGCAGAAGCCGCGCGAAGATGAATTGCAGACTTACCTGAAGGCGATCATGTCGCCCGATCTGGTGGTCAAGTAAGCTAGGCCCTCGGACTGGCGCAGGGCTGAACAAAAAACAGGGAATAAAAATCGGTGGTTTGTCGTAATTACCGCCAAGCTGCTGCGGCAAACTGCTTATCTGCTTATCTGCTTATCTGCTTATCTGCTTAGCCGATATTGAGCTTCAGGCGTGCAGCGCTTCTTCCTCTGCAACCGGCTCCACGGCACTCTCTTCGGAAATATCCGAGATCGCTTCCAGCGAATGGCTGCGCTGCATGATGTCTTGCCAGCTTACCAGGCGCAGTTCGCCATTGGCTTCTTCCACCAGTGCAGACAGGCTTTCGACCCAGTCGCCATCATTGCAATAAGTGACGCCGCCTATGTCGCGGATTTCCGGCTTGTGGATATGGCCGCAGATCACGCCGTCCAGCCCTTTCTTGCGCGCCTCGTCTGCCAGCGCATCTTCAAATGAAGTGATATAGCTCACTGCATTCTTGACCTTCAGCTTCAGATATTGCGACAAGGACCAGTACGGCAAACCGGCGCGGGCGCGCCAGTTGTTATACAACTGATTAAACTTCAGGATCACCGTGTACAGATTGTCGCCGACATAGGCCAGCCACTTGGCGCAGGCGATCACGCCGTCAAAGCGGTCGCCGTGCAGTACCAGCATGCGCTTGCCCTGGGCGGTAGTGTGCACCAACTCGTCACGTATCTTGATGCCGCCAAAATCCAGGTCGATGAACTGGCGTATGGCCTCATCATGATTACCCGGCACGAAGATGACATCGGTGCCCTTCTTGGCCTTCTTCAATACTGTTTGCACTACATTATTGTGTACCTGGTCCCAGTACCAGCGCCGCTTCAATTGCCAGCCATCGACAATATCGCCAACGAGGTACAGGGTTTCCGACTCAGTTGCCTGTAAAAATTCCAGTAAGCGCGCAGCCTGGCAGCCTGTCGTTCCCAGATGCACATCCGATATCCAGATGGTGCGGAAACGTATGACGTCCTTCTTGCTGGTTTTCAGAAATTTTCTATCCAGGAACTGGTCGGCTGGTTTCACTGAGGCTTCTCCTCTGTTCCGTAGTGTTTCGCATATCGATTGTCCAGATTCGCCAACGGCAACATCACAAACAGATCCGCGCTATGGAAATCAGGATCCCAGGCCGGTTCGCCGCAAACCCAGGCGCCGGCACGCAGATAACCGCGCAGTAAAGGAGGGATACGCGCTTCGGTGCCGGTGTCCATTTCCTCGATAGGGAAAGGCAGATGCGGCTTGACGCGGTATTCCAGCGGCGAGAAGTCGTTTTCCTTGAAATTGCGGTAGATGGCAGCAGCATTATGGCCGCCGTCGCTGAGGCTGATGCTGGCGCAGCCTATCAGATAGGTGCAACGCTCGCGCTGCATATAGGCAGCCAGTCCGGCCCACAACAGCATGATGACGGCGCCGCTACGATAATCAGGATGGATACAGGCACGGCCCGCCTCGGCGATGCTGCCGCGGATATTTTCCAGGCGCGACAGGTCAAATTCTGTTTCAGAGTAATAACGGCCGATATGACGTGCTGCATTCGGGCCGAGAATGCGGTAAGTGCCGACTACTTTCAGGGATTTGGTGTCACGTACAATCAGGTGGTCGCAGTGCTCGTCAAACTCATCCTTATCCAGGCCTTCGGGATTAGTCAGCGTGGACAATCCCATGGATTCTATGAAGACCTTGTAGCGCAGGCGCTGTACTTCCTTGACTTCTTTGGCAGTACTGGCAAGGCTGAGACTGAGTTTGGAAAAACTGGGGTTAGCATCAGCGGGGATGGTGAGTAATCTCATTCGTAGTCCTCTAAGTCTAGGTGCCTTGTGTGCACGGACGAAGATTAACGATCGATTACTTCAGCAACATGACAATTTCATGTCGGTTTGATGACATCCACAAAAAACAACAGCCCGCATCTTGCAGGCTGTTGTCGGCAGGCATTTCAAGCTTGTGGAAGCTTATTTTTCTTTCTTGGGACGGCCCGCTTTTAGCGGTTCCAAGCCTGCGATCAGGATTTTCAGTGCGTTGACGTCGGTCTTTTTCAACAGCACCAGGCCTATGCGCAGCAACTGGCTCTTCTTGACTTCCACACCGGCGCTGATGCAGGCTTTCTTGACCTGGCTCAGCACTTCGTATTCAGTTTCCGGCATCGTGAAGCTGTCGCGCACCAGTTTCGGCTTCTTCGCCTTGTCCTTGTTCGCAGCCAGGATGATAGGCGCAGGCTTGGCAGCAGCCGGCTTGACGGCGACAACAGGTTTTTTTACCCCTTTTGCAGCAGGCTTCGCAGCGGCCTTATCTGCTACCGGCTTAACTGCGGGCTTAACTACAGCCTTCGCGGCAGGCGAAGGTTTTACTGCTTTCGCTACGGGAGCCTTGGCGGCAGCAGCGACAATATTTTTCGCCGGCGCAACCGCAGCCTTGGTTTTCACTGCGACTTTTTTCACTGGCGTTGTTGCCATATGATTCTCCGATAATTAAACACGTAAATAATATAAACAATATATCTAGATTAGACAAGCAGATTCCGGCATTCAGGGATTTGATTCATATTAAATAAACAATTTGATCAAATTCCTGCAGACACGCGTAGATTAAAGTCCGTATGTGACAGGCACATTACAAAACCGGAGAAATTCACCTTCAATATGATTCAAGGCTATAATTCGGCAGATTTTTAAATGTTTCACCATGGCAAATAACTACCGTGGCCTGATTTTTGACATTTCCGCACGCTATTCGTTCCATCTTGCTGCCCCTTCCCCATCCCTTTTCTTTGCCTTTATTAGCTTCCATGTCCCGATTTTTCTCCTCTTTTTCTTTCGCTGTATTGTGTGCCGTCTCCGCCGGCTCTGCCGGTGCAGCAACACTCACCGGGGCGGGTTCCTCGGCCGCGGCTCCTTTGTACAATAAATGGGCGGATGCCTATAACAAGAAAACCGGCGCCAGCCTCGACTATCAGGCAGTCGGCTCTTCCACCGGCATCAAGCAGATCAAGGCAAAGGCTGTTGATTTTGGCGCCAGCGACGTGGCAATGACGGTGGCGGACCTGAAGCAGGAAAAGCTGATTCAGTTTCCTTCCGCGATTTCCGGCGTAGTGCCGGTCGTGAACCTGCCCGGCATCAAGACCGGAGATTTGAAATTGACCGGCGAAGCGCTGGCGGATATTTTCGCGCGCAAGATCAGCTTCTGGGACGATGCGGCACTCACCACGCTGAACCCGTCGCTACGCCTGCCGCATAAGGCCATCACGGTGATCGTGCGCCAGGACGGCTCCGGTACGACCTATAATTTTACCGATTACCTGAGCAAAGTCAGCGCCGGCTGGAAAACCGGCTACGGCAAAAACTTTACGATCAAGTGGCACGAAGAACTGCAGCAGATCAAGGGCAGTAGCGCGATCTCGGCAGCGGTGAAGAAGACGCCATATGCCATCAGCTACATCGACTATAACTATGTACTGCAAGACAAGCTGGACTATGCCGCGCTGAAAAACCGCGACGGTAATTTCCTGGCTCCTTCTGCCGCAGCCTTCGAAGCCGCGTTGAACAACAGCGGCTGGAAAACTCGCGGCAGCTTTGAAGAAATGCTGACCGACAAGCCGGGCGCAACGACCTGGCCTATCGCGATGGGTACCTTTGTCATCATGCCGCAAAGTGCCGCCAATCCGGAAAAAGCCATCGCGACGATGAAGTTCTTCACCTGGAGCTTCATGAGCGGTGATCATCTGGTCAGCAGCGTTGATCTGGTGCGCCTGCCGGACACCATACAGGCACGGGTCTTCAAGGAAATGACTACCGTGACAGATGCCGCGGGCAAGCCGCTGCACTGGACCCCGCAGTAAGCAGAGAATATTCAGAAACCTGAATGAAAAAGAGCCGGCATTCGCCGGCTCTTTTTCATCTGCCCCACCAAGGACAGGCAGGACATCAATCTCCCTTGACCTGGATATGCTCCGAGCTGAATTGATGCGGGTTCTTGCCGGAGATGCCGGCGTAAAACTTCTGTATCTCCGCCATATCGGCTTCCAGATTCCCGGTAGGGTAAAACATCTTGCCTATGCCGCCGACCTTGCGCTTGAAGTCCAGGTAGCCCAAAGCAATCGGCACGTTCGCGCCGACAGCAATGTAATAGAAACCCGTTTTCCAGTGAGTCACCTTGCCGCGCGTGCCTTCCGGTGGCACGACTACCGCCAGTTGCTGCGCGTTATGGAAAGCGTCCACCGTACCCTGCACCATATTGCCGGATTGGCGGCGGTTGACTGCAATGCCGCCCAACCAGCGCATCACACTGCCAAGCACCGGTGGAAACAGCGTGTCCTTGCCCATCCAGTAAAGATTCAGGCGCATCGCAAAGGCGGCCATCAGGGTATAGGGGAAATCCCAGTTGCTGGTATGCGGGGCGGCGATCATCACGTATTTGGATTCGGCTGGGGCCCTTCCGTCTATCTTCCAGCCTAGCAGACGCAGCATGCCGGTAGAAAACAAGAACATGAGACTATTAATGACGGGAGTATCGAAAATCGTATGATGCATGAGCTAAGTCTTTGATAATAAAAGAGAAACAATTAAAACTGACGGCAGGCAGCATTATAGTGACTGCGAGCAAGTCGTAGAAATTAATTTCCGGGTTTTATTATCAACAACGCAAAACTCTGGGCAAATACAGTCATCAGACTCAGTGCGTGCGCCTATCCTAAGACTTGAATACAGTGTAGGCGGAATGTCTGGCGTGTTCTGGAGATTCACTCCATTTTCAGGTTTTTTCTATCCAGCGCAGGATATCCTGCCATTGCTCCAGGTCTTTTTCCACGCGTGACGGCGCCACGTCCCACAGCGTTGCACCGTGGGCGGCCAGTTGTATGTAGTTCTGCGTATCACGCAGGAAGCCCAACACAGGTAGGCCGCGCTGCTCCACATAGTGATGAAGCTGGTCTGCCGCGCGACTACGGCCATTGACCCGCATGCCGAGCACGCCTGCCTGGAAATTACCTTCTTTTTTGGCCAGCTTGTTCAGAAATTCTTCTGTGGCGAGGATATCAAAGATGGAGGGCTGCAGCGGCACGACCACCTTGGTGGCAATCCTCAATACCGCGTCCAGCTTGGCACCCTTCAGGCCTGCAGGCGTATCCAGCACCATATGCGTGGTGCCCTTGGGCGGCTTGGCGATATGCCCATCCACGATATCCCAGGCCTGAATCGCAGGCAGATTGGCAGGCCGCAGGGATAGCCAGTTACGTGAGGATTGCTGGCTGTCGACGTCGCCCAGCATCACATGGTGCCCCCGGGAGGCAAAATAACCCGCCAGGTTGGTCGAGAAAGTACTTTTGCCGACGCCGCCCTTGGGATTGGCGATCACGATAACTTGCATGCTTGCTCCTTATTCTCAATGGAAATTCGGGAAGATCTGCAGTGCTGAAAAGAAAGCTAGTGGCGATTATGACCGATGGAAGTTGCCATTAGCAAATATGGCAATGATTTTAATGCAGATAATGAGATAAATACGACGAAATAGAAAAATCCGGCCTTGGAGCCGGATTTATTTGCGGATTGCTTTCCTGCGGTAAGTCAGTGCCTACTATTCCCTACTACTCACTAGGCACCAGCAAAGCCATCTGCTCTGCGCCCAAATAGCACCACTCGCCCTCTTCCAGACCCAGCGATTCCAAGGTCAATTGGCCGATTGCAGTACGGCGCAAGGCGGCGCAGTGATTGCCGGCTGCCGCCAGCATGCGTTTTACCTGATGGTACTTGCCCTGCTCCAGCACGATTTCCAGTTCGTTTTCACCCAGTTGGCGGCAAACCTGGGCAGCCAATGGTGCCGGTTCGTCATGCAGTTGCACGCCAGACATCAGTTTCTGTATCAATTCTTCGCTGACAGGCTCGGCTGTAGTGGCCACATACACTTTGGGAATGTGGCGCTTGGGAGAGGACTGCGCATGAATGAATGGACCGTCATCGGACATCAGCAGCATTCCCGTCGTATCGTGGTCCAGGCGGCCCACGGGCTGCACGTCGCGCCAGCTGAATTGCTCAGGCAACAGCGTCAACACACCGGGGTGGTGGCTGGGCTTGCGTGAACACTCAAAATTGGCCGGCTTGTTCAGCGCGATATAAACGTACTCGTGGTATTGCCAGTCTTCGTCAAAAATACGGAAACTCAGACCCTCGGTTTCCACCGTGGTCTTGTAGTTAGTCATCACTTCGCCTGCGATGCTTACTTCGCCATCGTCGATCAGTTCGCGGCAGTACTTGCGGGTGCCAAAGCCCTGCGATTGCAGGATACGGTCTAAAGATAATTTACTCATGGCGGGACTGTACCAGAAGCAGATACCTGAATGCCAGTGCTTGCCAATCTCACATTAAAAAAATATTTTATTTTCCGCGAATCCAAATGCGCCCTGCCTCCCTCTTGTAGGTATGGGGAACATCCTCATCAACTTTAAAATCAAAAAGGAAATACTATGTTCTATGTAAAAAATGTCCCTAACTGGGAACGTGCAGTACGCCTGATCGTCAGCCTGGCAATTATGGTGTGGGCAGCTTTCGCGTTGAGCGGTCTGGTAAGCTGGATCGTGATTGCCAGCGCCGCTGGGATCACGCTGTCAGGCATATTCGGCTTTTGCCCCATGTGCGCAATGGTAGGCCGTCGGCTGGACAAAGCCAAAGGAAAATAAATGCCGTTTACAGAACAGCATCTGCCGCTACTGGAGTCAGCGCGCCTGGGCGATCCCGGTGCGCTGGACAGCCTGCTGCAAGTCTGTCAGCCGGATATACGGCGCTACGCCCAGCGCCGCTGCCTGCTCAGCGACGTGGATGATGCCGTGCAAGAGACTTTGCTGATCCTGTCGCGCAAGGTGAAGAGCCTGCGCGCGGCCGCTGCCTTTTCCGGCTGGCTGATCAAGATCGTGCAACGCGAATGCCGCAAGATGGGCCGAATCACGCTTAACTATGATCCTTACGACGAAGAAAAAGTGGAGCAATGGCTGAGCACAAAACCGACCGACGCGATCAGGCTGGATCTGGTCAATGCGCTGGAATCGCTGCCGGAGCACTACAGGGAAATCATACTCTTGCGCGATTTTGAAGAGCTGTCCATCAATGAGATTGCAGAAATCCTCAAGCTGAGCACCCCCGCCACCAAAAGCCGGCTGCACAGGGCGCGCGAGCTGACCCGCGAATATATCCTGGCCTGATTTAATCATCTAATGTGACGGCCTGAAGCGAAGCCATCAAACTCCATCAAACCTGGTCGTTGGTGCGGCGCCGGCTTTGCTCCGCCACCTGCGGCAGCGTAATGGTAAAGCGCGCGCCCTGGCCGTGCTCGCTATCGACGACGATGTTACCGCCCAGGACCCCGGTCACCAGGTTATACACAATATTCAGGCCCAGGCCGCTGCCGCCCTGCCCCAGCTTGGTGGTAAAGAAGGGATCGAAAATGCGGCCCAGGTTTT
The DNA here is from genome assembly GCF_014636315.1 of Parundibacterium terreum. Taxonomy (GTDB): domain Bacteria; phylum Pseudomonadota; class Gammaproteobacteria; order Burkholderiales; family Burkholderiaceae_D; genus Undibacterium; species Undibacterium terreum. The sequence continues at coordinate 528,530 of NZ_BMED01000002.1, forward strand.
GCTCGGGAATACCCTTGCCGTTATCGCTGACGCTGATTTCCACCAGATCGTCGCCGGCACTGCGCGCGGTGATCGTGACCACGCCGCGATGCTCACCGTCGAAGCCGTGAATGAAGGCATTATTGATCAGGTTGGTGAGCACTTGCCCTAGCGGGCCGGGATAGCTGTCCAGCACTAATTTGGGCGGTACATGGTATTCCACGTCATGCCGGGTTTTGCGTATGGTCGGGCTCATCGTCAGCACGATCTCGGCCACCATTTCATCCAGCGCAAACACGCGCCGGTTGGCGCTGGTCTGGTCCACCGCCACCTGCTTGAAGCTGGTCACCAGTTCCGATGCCTTGCTCAGGTTGCGCATCAGGATATCGGTGCCGGTGCGGGTATTGTGGAAATAGGTTTCCAGTTGCGAGCGCCGCAGCCCCTTGCTCATTTCCAGGATAATGTCATCGGTATGCTGCTGCAGCGTGCTGGTCACCGTGACACTGGTGCCTATCGGCGTATTCAGTTCATGCGCGATACCGGCGACCAGCGAACCCAGAGCCGCCATTTTCTCGGTGCGCAATAATTCCCTTTGCGCCCTTTGCAGGTTTTCCAGCACGATGGTCAATTCTGCGTTCGCCTCTTCCAGCGCTTGTGTGCGCTCGGAGACCCGTTTTTCCAGGCTGGTGTTCAGGCTCAATATCTCTTGCTCATTGTGGCGCTTCTCGGTGATATCTTCCTGCACCAGGATCAGCAGGGATTCGCTACCCAGGGAAATCATCTTGCCGGAAATTTCGCACAGCAGGGATTTGTCCTGGCGGCCGCAGCGCAGCCAGGCTTCATAACCGTGTATCTCATGTTCTCGTTCGGCGATTCTTAATACTTCATCCTGGTCCTCGGTCCTGCGCCACAGCAAGGTTTGCGTTGCCTTGTTACTCAAGATTTCTTCGCGCGACCAGCCGAATTGCCTGACCCAGGCATCGTTGACGTCGATGATCTCAAAGTCGTTTTCCTTGCGCGACACCGTCATTGCCACTGGCGAGGAATGGAAAATGGCGGTAAATTTTTCTTCGGTAAAGCGCAGTGCCTGCTCGGCTTTCAGTCTGTCGTTCAACTCTTGCTGCAGCGCTGCATTGCGGATATCCCGGTCGGATATCAATCCACCCAATTCCTCGCGCATCTTGTCCAGCCCCTGGGCCAGGCTACCTATTTCATCTCTCCTGTGCCAGTGCAGGGCCTGGTCCAGCTGGCCGCGCGCCAGCCTGGCTGTTGCCATCTGCAACTCATGCAAGGGACGCACGATGCGGCGCTCAAAGAGTAATAAAATCAGGATAAAGGAAATGATGACCTGCGCCAGCAGGGCGCCGGCCAGTTTTAGAAAATCAAAGAATAGATCGCGCTCTATGCGCGCGGTGGTCAGCTCCACCGTCACCCGGCCTATCACCTTGTTGTCCAGCATGATCTGGCGCTGTTCATTTAACACCTCGCCGCCGCGCCGGTCAGTCATCTCGCTATGCACGAAACGATTCTTCGATTCATCCTCGACGGTGACGCTGACCACTTCCGGGTTGCGCATCACTGCCTGGACAAACTGGTTCGCCACTTCCTTGTCGACGTTCCATACCGGCACCGCCATCGCCCGCGCCAGCATATCCGCGTATTGCGACATCGGCACCCGCACGCGCAAGTCAACCTCGCGTTCGTAGCGGTCCTTGAGCAAAAAACGTCCCAGTACCAGAGCCGGCAGCATGATGCCAAGCCCGACACCGAGAATCAGAATTTGTCTAAGGGATAGTTTGCCCAAATGTCGCCCAGTAAAAAACCATGCATCGCCATCAACTCACCGCGATGCAATGCAAAAACCTCCGGCTAAAAAAACAGAGGCCAGCGGAACTGGCCCATATCTCATTACAGAAAAACAAAGCAGTGGATCAACAATACTTGATCAACGATTCAATACAGCCTACCTGGATTGCTTGCGCCACAACTGGATATTTGTTTCTATCAGCTTGCTCATCACATTCTGCTTGCCCAGTTTGTAGATCGCTTTGGCAATCCGGCCTCGCATTTCGCCAGTATTGCAGGCCGACTTGTGCGAGAAGGTCAGATACAGGTCTTCATTGGTCACTGCAGTAGCAGCCGTTTTCACACCGGCTATATTCATTTTTGCCACGTAAGCCAGGCCGGGATCTTCTTCATAGATCAGGTAATCCGTACGTGACATGCTAAGCATTTTTAATGCCTGCTCCAGGCTGGGCACGGTGGAAATCTTCAGCGAGTCCTTCGCATAGCGGTCAAACTCTTCGCCAAAACTATTATTTATCACCGTCATACCCTGCTTGCCGACCAGGTCGTTCCACTTCTTAAAATTCAGGGGGCTGTTATTCTGTGTCCAGATCACGGTTCTTGTTTGACGAAACGCAGGATAAAAATAATCCATGTATTCCAGCCGGGGTTGGGTAAAGAATGCACCGGCTATCAGATCGGCGCGCCCCAGTTTTACCTCTTCCTGCACGCGGGCCCAGGGGCCGGCATATTTGACTTCGATACTGACACCGATTTCCCTGGCCAGCATTTGCATCAGATCGGCGTTGGCGCCGATCAGCCTATTTTCATTATCAGGATCACGCCAAAGGTAGGGAGGATATTCGGGATTACCGGTTGCTATCAGGTGTTTGCAGGCGCTATCATCAGCGGCGGCGGCGCTGGTAGAAACCAGCCCAAGTGACAGACCAAGAGCTGTCACCGCAAAACAATATAGCCTGGCGAGTTGTAGATAAGCGCGGGTTTGAATTAGTTGCACAGCAAATCTACTCCCGTATCGGTGGAATTTTGATGTTTAGTGTAGTGACACGGGGGGGTATTTGCAAGAATATAGTGGTGCCATGGAAACAAAACCATCCGGCATCCTGAATATATCGCGCGGCTGGCCGAACCAGCACCACATGCTTTAATAATGTGAACCAGCAGAGATTAACAAATAAGCACCTATAAATAATATGCCTCTTAATATACCGGTATGGCGAAGTTGCATCCTTTTAGTGCTGGCAAGCAGTATTGCCGGCTGCGCCAGTCTGAGCAAAGACCAATGCCTGAATGGGAATTGGCAGCAGATAGGATTTAACGACGGCTTGCGCGGGCTCACCCCGCAACAGCTTGATGAGCATGCCAAAGCCTGCGCCGAATACGGCGTGCAAACGAATTTTGATCAATACATGCTGGGGCGCAGCCGCGGCCTGCTCAATTACTGCCAGCCGCAGAATGCCTTCAACGTAGGGCGTGCCGGGCAAGGAGAGAACGTCGCCGCCTGCCCGCCGAATATGCAAAACGATTTCGTCTTTGAGTTCCGCCGTGGCCAGGAAATCAACCAGATGGAAAGCGAGCTGGAATCAATACGCTCGCGCGTAGTGCTAAACAACTCAAGAATCAGCAGGAACGACGGCCGTATCTACGATATCCGTAATGAATTGCGTAGGACCGACCTGAGCAATGATGCGCGGGCCGCATTGCTGAACGAGTTTAGAACTCATTTCATCAATAGGAGTGAGATGCGTTTGTCTTAAAAGAGGCGCTGGCAAGACGTGGGAGGCGTCAATAGCGAGCTATTGACAACGAGCGCAACGCAGTCAGCGCCTCTTTTAAGACAAACCCTCCGGGAACGGCCCATTTGGGCGCATTGCAGCGTTGCGCCGCTAGCAAAGACGGCCAGTCTTTGCTAGCGACGCGCCTCGCACTGCATCCCAAATGGACTCGTTCGCACTCACTCCTATTGATGAAATGAGTTCTAATAAACTGGTCGATGAAAAGAACCTGCTGGTGCGCGACAATGGCTTCATGCTGCGCGATATGGACAGGCGACGCGATATGATCGCGCTGCGCCTGCGTGAATTCGGTAAATAATTTGCAGCGAAAGACACGCTGTTCAGCCAGGCACTCTAATTAAACAAAGTAAGCAGACCACCTGGCTGAGGTTACTCTTTAAAGCTTAGCGCCGGACGATACTGTCGCCAGAATTGCGAACACGGTCGCCGGAGGCCATGCCTGGATCATGGTCGAAGTTGAAGGTGTTTTTATTACCGTTATCGTATTGCACGGTCACCGCCCAGACCTTGGTCGATTTTACTTTTTGCTCTACCTTGCGTCCGGCATAAGCACCACCTGCAGCGCCTGCGATAGTCGCCAGGTCACGCCCGGTACCGCCGCCGACCTGATGGCCCAGCACCGCACCGACAACACCGCCGCCGATCAATCCCAGGGCACTGCCCTCGCCTGCTTTTTCATTGATATCCACCGACACGACCCTGCCGCAATCCTGGCATACGCCCTGGTGATTTTGGCCTGAGCCTGGTGCAGCCGCATTCAGATTGGCTTTTGCGACCGCAAGGGATTTATCGTATTCAGTCTTCGCATCGCGCAGGCACTGCATGCGTACGCTGGAGGTGGATTCTTCCGCACAAAGTTTTTTATCGTCGGAATAGCGTGCCGACGCGCGCTTGCTGTCTGCCGTGTATTGCTGCTTTGGCGTCAGGTCCTGAGCATAGGCTGCACTGACACTCGCCAGCATCAATGAGACTATAAAGATTTGTTTTTTCATTTTAGAGCCTCTGGGGAAAATTTAATTAAGATAAGATCTACGTATTGTTCTTAGTATTGCCATTTTAGTATAGCCTTGATTCTAGTATAGGCTTGCTTGCGATGCATGCAAATAGCACCATCATTTATAGTTACCATGATATAAAACAGGCATGGAATGTGCTTGCCTGTTATTACCAATAATTGTCGAAAATTGTCGATTTCCACTACAGAGACCCATGCATACCCTGCACACAAAATTAGAAAACGCGGCCGAGATCCACGATCAACTGACACTCCCTTTTCATATGCGCGAAAAAAGCCGCTTCCGCGCCAGCCTCAGTTCCGGTGAAGATGTCGCGGTATTGACCGTACGCGGCAGTGTCTTGCGCGACGGCGACCTGATTTCCAGCGAAGACGGCTTTGTCGTCAAGATCATCGCCGCAGCCGAACCGACTTACAAAGTCACATGCAACAGCGCACGCGAACTCTTGCGCTGCGCCTTCCACCTTGGCAACCGCCACACGCAGGCACAAGTGGGCGACGGCTTTTTGCGCATACGCAAAGACCAGGTGTTGAAAGAAATGCTGGAGGGCCTGGGCGCTAAGGTCAGTGAAGAACAGGCGGCGTTTGAGCCGGAAGCGGGCGCCTACGGCGGCGGCCACCATCATCACGATGATGGGCACCCGCACAATCCGCTGGCACCGATACCGCTGCGCCAAAAGATACACCGCCCTTCCGATAAAACATAACAGCGCACTCACATGCTAGCCGCAGCCTCCCTGCTCCATCTATTGCAGTTGTCCAGCCCCTCGCTCCCGATAGGCGCGTATAGCTATTCACAAGGACTGGAAACGGCGATAGAAAAAGGCCTGGTAAAAAATGAGGCCAGCGCACGCCTGTGGATCGCCGACCAATTGCAGCATGTGGTCGCCTATTTTGAGGCGCCGATACTGTGGCGCCTGCTGCAGGCCTTTGCCGCTCGCGACCAGCAGGCAGTGATGGAATGGACAGAACGTTTTATCGCCGCGCGCGATACTGCAGAGTTCCGCGCAGAGACCATACAGATGGGCTATTCACTGGGCAAGCTGGTGACGGATCTAAAGATCAGCGATGCCAGCCTGCTGGCATGCCTGCAGGACTTGCCCGAAATACCCTTGCCGACTGCACTGGCCTGCGCTGCAGTATCACTGGAAGTGCCTGCAGAAGCAGCGCTGCTGGGCATGCTATTTTCGTGGGCAGAAAACCAGGTGCTGGTATGCGTGAAATCGGTGCCGCTGGGCCAGGTATCCGGCCAGCGCCTGCTGCTGAGCCTGCGTCCGGAACTGGAAACCGCCACAATCACCGCACAAACCCTGGTCGATACTGAATTATCCAACTGGTCGCCTGGACTGTCGCTGCTATCGATGCAGCACGAAGTACAGTACAGCCGGCTTTACCGTTCCTGAAACAAGAATCCGAGATCAAGAAAAGAGCAAAGACCCATCATGACGACGACATCCAATCCCCTGCGTGTAGGCATAGGCGGCCCGGTAGGTTCCGGCAAGACGGCGCTATGCGAAATGCTGTGCAAGCAAATGCGCGACCATTACGACATGGCCGTCATCACCAATGATATCTACACCAAGGAGGACATGGAAATCCTGCTGCGCGCAGATGCCTTGCCGGCTGAACGCCTGATGGGCGTGGAAACCGGCGGCTGCCCGCATACCGCGATACGCGAAGATGCGTCCATCAACCTGGAAGCGATCTCCCGCATGTGCGCCGACTTTCCCAACCTGGACTTGATCCTGGTGGAGTCCGGCGGCGACAATCTGGCGGCAACTTTCAGCCCAGAATTATCTGACCTGACCATCTATGTGATCGACGTCGCCGGCGGCGAGAAAATCCCGCGCAAGGGTGGGCCCGGAATCACTCGTTCCGACCTGCTGATCATCAACAAGACCGATCTGGCGCCCTATGTCGGCGCCAACCTGGACATCATGGCGGAAGATGCCAAGCGCATGCGCGGCGACCGCCCTTTTGTTTTCACCAACCTGAAGAGCGGTGACGGCGTCGGCACGATCATCGAGTTCATCCGTACCGAAGGCCTGCTAGGCATCAAGCACTAGCACCTTGAATCCCGGCGTGCGGCTTTTGATGCCGCACGCATCACTTCCGCAGCAAATCCCCCGCTCCCCGCTCAATTAAGCTCCTCTTTCCCCATAGAGATGCCGGGAAGACATCGCTCGCTCCAAATTAAATACTTCCCATAAAGACAATTTAATCAGCGAGGTTTTCGCTTTCTTATAAATTCACCTTGAAATTCTCTGGGTCAGGCTATATTATTCAAAACAGTTAAAGATATATCTTTAATTTATTCTTTAATTTATTCTTTAAATTAGTCTTTAGACTGATCTTTTTACCATTAACAGCTACCCAAGGAAACCATGAGACATTCTCATCACCCCCATCATCAGCATAGAAGCCATGATCATCACCATGATGAACATCATGCCCATCATTATTTTGCCGGTCCCCATGACCCCTTCAACGAAGAAGGCGGCGGCGAGCGCATGCGCGGCGGCGGCCATGGTCACGGCCGTGGCCGTGGCGACCGAGCAGAACGCGTATTCGGACGCGGCGACCTGCCCTTGATCGTGCTGGCGCTAATAGAAATCGCGCCACGCCACGGCTATGAAGTCATCAAGGCAATCGAAGAACGTTGCGGCGGCGCATATGCCCCCAGCCCCGGCGCCATCTATCCTACCCTCACTTTGCTGGAAGAGCAGGACCTGGTCAGCTCGGAAGAAAGTGCAGCCACAGGCGGTAAAAAACGCTACTCCATCACCGAAGCCGGACGCAGCTATCTGGCAAACAACCGCGCCCAAGTAGATGGCGTGCTGGCCCGTCTGGATTTGCTGGCGCGGGTACAGGCCAAGCACTCACTGCCGGAGCGCGTTACGCAGGCAATGCATACGCTGAAGCATGCGCTGTTGCTGCGCAAAGGGAGCTGGACCACGGCAGAGGCAGAGCGCGTTTCCGCCATCCTGGAGCAGGCTGCCCACCATATCGTTGACGAAATCTGAGCCCGCACCGGCATTATCCATATCCAAGGAAATCAATGAATACAAACAATACCCCTGATGCTGCCAAGCCCCGCCAGATAGAACGGGTGCGCCATACGCTGAAGATGCGCCTACTGACAGTGCTGCGCACTGAACACCTGACACCGCACATGCTGCGCATCACACTGAGCGGCGATGACCTAGACGGCTTTGTCTCCGCCGCCCACGACGATCACGTGAAGCTGTTCTTCCCTGCCCCCGGCTCGGATCAGCCCACCCTGCCAACACTGGGCCAGCAAGGTGTTGTTGCAGACGAGAATATGCAAAAGCCGATAGCCCGCAATTACACGCCGCGCCGCTACGACGCTGTACGCAAGGAACTGGATATCGATTTCATGCTGCACGGCGACGGCCCCGCATCATTGTGGGCAGCCAGAGCCAAGCCCGGCATGACTTTAGGCGTAGGCGGCCCGCGCGGGTCAATGGTCGTGCCGAATGATTTTGACTGGTATCTGCTGATAGGCGACCAGACTGCCCTGCCCGCCATCGCACGCCGGCTGGAAGAGTTGCCCGCACACGCACAGGTGATTGCGGTCATCGCGGTCGCCGATGCAGGTGAAAAGATTGCGCTGAGCAGCGATGCACAGACACGCTTGATCTGGCTGGATCAAAGCACCTCGTCGGCCGATACCAGCGACTTGTTTGTATCCGCATTGAAGGACCTGGAATTGCCTGCCGGTGATGGCTACGCCTGGGTTGCAGCAGAACTCAATAGCGCGCAAACGGTACGCAAATACCTGCTGCAGGAACGCGGCCTGGACAAGCATCAGGTGCATGCGGCGAGCTACTGGAGAAACGGCGCCAGCGAGCATCACCAGACGCATGACGACGAATAAGGCCGGGTTACTGGAATGTGCAGCACAAAAGAAAACGGGCTTGTTGAGATCAACAAGCCCGTCGCAAGAATAGCTGGAAAAATGAATCAGCTTACAGCTTGGCCTTGATCAGCTTGCCCAGCTTTTCCACGCCTTCATTGATCTTGGCTGGTGGCACCGTTACAAAGCTCAAGCGCAGCGTATTGGTTTCGGCTTCGTTGGCATAGAAAGGTCCGCCAGGAACGAAAGCCACATTCTGCTCAATCGCCTGTGCCAGCAACTGGTTGGCATCGATGTGCTTAGGCAGGGTCACCCAGATGAACATGCCGCCTTCAGGGCGAGTCCAGGTAACGCCTTCTGGGAAGTATTTGCCCAGCGCTTCCAGCATCGCAGCGCATTGCTTGGAATACAGGTCGCGTATGGTCGGGATATGCTCGTTCAGGAAACCATCCTTGATCACTTCATGCACCACCATTTGCGTCAGTTGCGAAGTGTGCAGATCGGTTGCCTGCTTGGCCTGTTCCAGCTTGCGGATCAGCGTTGTCGGTCCGACCACGTAGCCCAAACGTATGCCGGGTGTCAGCACCTTGGAGAAGGAGCCCATGTAGATCACGCCGCCAGGATTCATCGTCAGCATTTTCGGCAAAGGCTCGCCGGTGTAGCACAGGTCGCCGTAAGGATTGTCTTCCACCAGCGGGATGCCCAGCCTGGCGCAGATATCCACCAGCTCGTAGCGGCGCTCTACCGACAAGGTACGGCCGGTTGGGTTCTGGAAATTAGGCAGTGCATACAGCAAGCGCGCTCCGGCGCCTTTGGCGGCAACGGAAGACGGCACCAGGCCGTGATCGTCCATCTCTACCGATTCAAATTTTGGCTGATAAACGGAGAAAGCCTGCAACGCACCCAGGTAACTCGGCGTTTCCACCAATACCTTGCTGCCTTCATCAATCAATACCTTGCCCAGTAAATCCAGCCCTTGCTGGGAACCGGACACCATCATGACCTGATCGGGCAAAATCTTCGCGCCGTCGGTGGACAGGGATTCGGCGATGAATTCTCGCAATGGCGCATAGCCGTCTGTCGGGCCGTATTGCAATGCCACTTTGCCGGAGCGTGTCAGCACCGAGTCAAATGCAGCGCGCATGCGGTCCACGGGAAAGGTTTCCGGGGAAGGCAGGCCGCCCGCGAAGGAAATCACTTCGGGCCGCATGGTGATCTTCAGGATTTCGCGGATCGCCGAGCTTTGCAACTGCTCAGCGCGGTGGGAAAATTTCCACTCTATCGGGCTTGGGTTTTCGAGTTTCATTGTGTGTCCTGTTCAGATAGCGAGCATCGCCGAGATCGAATAAACACAGTTCGCTCAGCAATGCGAACTGTGTTTATTCGATTTCGGCAATCATTTCGATTTCTACGCAAGCGCCCAAGGGGATTTGCGCTACGCCGAAAGCGGAACGAGCATGCTTGCCCTGGTCGCCGAATACCTCGCCGATCAGTTCCGAAGCGCCGTTAGTCACCAGATGCTGCTCGGTGAAGTCGCCGGTGGAGTTCACCAGGCTCATCAGTTTGACGATACGTTTGACGCGGTTCAGATCGCCGCCGCAAGCTGCCTGCAGGGTTGCCATCAGATCGATCGCCACTGCGCGTGCTGCCTGTTTACCTTCTTCTGTGCTGATATTCTTACCCAACTGGCCTACCCATACCTTGCCGTCTTTTTTAGCGATATGACCGGACAAAAACACGGTGTTACCGGTTTGCACATACATCACGTAGGCAGCGGCTGGCGCAGCAACGCTTGGCAACTCGATATTCAGGGCTTTCAGTTTTTCGTAAAAAGACATGGCAGTTCCAGATAGTTGGTTGTAGGGCAATGCCTCAACAAGATCAAGAGGCGAATTACATATTGTACGACCCTGAACGCATGATTAACACCCCTAAATAGCCCTGAATGCACTGATTTAATTCGGTGTTTGTGGCTATTTTTTTAATATCACCGCTTTATATTCATGCGCCGGCCTATGCCCACCACCACAATGACGGCGATCGCAAAAGCGATATTATTGATGCTCAGTGGTTCGCCCAGAATCACGGCAGCACCCAGCAAGGTCAGGAAAGGTTGTATCAATTGCACCTGCCCGACGCGCGCAATGCCGCCCATCGCCAGGCCCTTGTACCAAAAGAAGAAACCGATGAACATCGAGAACAGCGATACATAGGCGAAGCCCAGCCATGCTCGCGGCGAAGCCTGCACGCCATAATGCCAGCCCAGCCATACGGTCACCGGCAACAGCACCGGCATGGACAACACCAGCGCCCAGCAGATCACCTGCTGGCCACCCATGCTTTGAGACAGGCGCCCGCCCTCTGCATAACCCATCGCCGCGGCGACCACTGCGGCAAACAGCGCCAGATCCGCCAGATGAAAACTGCCGCCGCCCTGCTGCAATGCAAACACGACCACCAGGCCGCTGCCGAGCAAAGCCATGATCCAGAAGCCGACTGAAGGCCGCTCATGAAAACGCAGCGCCGCAAACAAGGCGGTAGCCAGCGGCAGGATACCCAGCACGATCGCACCATGCGACGCCGGCACATAGTGCATCGCCACTGAAGAGAATACCGGGAAGCCGACCACCACACCCAGCGCTGTCACCAGCAGGGCCTTGAGCTGCGCCTGGTCGGGAAGACGGGCACGCATGCGGTACAGCAAAACAGCGGAGATGCAGGCGGCAACCACCGCACGCCCAAGCGCCACAAGTACAGGGTTCAGTTCTGCCACGGCCATGCGGGTGAACGGCAGCGTCAGGCTGAAGATCGCCACGCCTATCGCACCCAGCCACATGCCGGTCGTCTCGTCTTTTCTTTGTATCTCTTCTGCAGCCAGCATGCGGTCTCCGCTCATATTTTTATAGGCTTGAAGCCAAATCGCTCTATATCACTCTATAGCAGGAACATCCACACCGCGGTCAATGCCAGCGAGATTCCCATGCACAGATTGAAGATACGCAGGCGATTGCCGACCTGCAGCCAGCTACGCAGCGACTGTCCCATCCAGGCCCAGGCCACCAGGCTGGCCGCGCTGATCGCGCCGAAGCCCAGGCTCATCCATATCATGCGCACAAAAAAATCTTCATGGCCTATGGCATAGGTGGAGGTGGCTGCAACCAGCGTCATCCAGGATTTGGGATTCACGATCTGGAACATCGCTGCCTCTTTCACGCTCAGCGGCTTGATGGTGCCGGCATTGGACAGCTTGCTGGAAAAGCACAGCTTCCATGCCAGGTACAGCAGGTAGGCATTACCGGCAATTTTCATCAGCAATAATAAATTCTGGTTGCCCTGCAAGACCGCCATGCCGCCCATGCCGACGGCCCACATCATCACCACAAAACCGAGAGGCACACCGGCCACCTGCGGCAAAGCCGCGCGCATGCCGTGATTGACGCCCGTGGTCGCTGCGATGGCGACATTGGGGCCGGGAGTAAAGCAGCCTATGAAGGCAAACGCGAGAAACGCGACAATTTCAGCACCGTGCATATCATTCCTTTTTGAATTCTTTTCCTGCGTTCTTTTTTACTGTAATTGCTAATTGATTCTCTATGGCTGCAAGACTTTGGCAAATATCTGATGGTCGATATTGCCGCCGCTCAGTGGCAGGCCGACCTTCTTGCCCTTTAGCATAGCGCCAGCCTGTATCGCTGCCGCCAGCGATGCAGCACCCGCGCCTTCGGCTACATTGTGAGTTGCGGTAAACAGCAGCTTCATCGCCGCCCTGATCTCGTCATCGCTGACTGCCACCACATCATCCGCATGCCTGAGTACGACTTCCAACGAGCCGTCATCCGGCACCCGGCATGCCATGCCGTCTGCGATCTGCGTGGTGACCGGCGACTCTAGCTTGCGCTTTTGCTCAAACGATAATTTGTAGCCCAGCGCATGACTGGAAACCACGCCTATCACGCGGGTGGACAGACCCAGCGCATCGCGGGCAGCAATCGCTGCGCAGATGCCCGATCCCTGCCCTATCGGTACATACACCACATCCAGTTCGGGTTGCGCGTTGAACAGTTCCATCCAGTAGGTGGCAACCCCGCGCACCAGATCGCGGTGGAAGGATGGGATCATGTGCAGGCGTTGTTCTTCAGCCAGCGCAATCGCATACTCGCGGCTTTCCTGGAATTCATTGCCGTGTTCAATCAGGTTTGCACCCAGCGCTCGCATCGCGGCATTTTGCTCCTTGCTGTTGCCGTGCGGGACCACGATGGTCGCTGCCAGGCCGCAACGGCGGGTAGCGAAGGCAACCGACTGGCCGTGATTGCCGCGCGTGGCTGAAATGACACCGGTCGCCTGTGGTAAGTGGTGCAGCAATTCCTGCATGTAGACCAGGCCGCCGCGCACCTTGAAGGCGCCGACCGGCGTGTGGTTTTCATGCTTGAGCCATATCTCCGCACCCAGTGCATCGGAAATCTGCTGCCACTGATATTGCGGCGTAGGCGGCATCGCCGCATAAACGATCTGCGCAGCGCTTGCTATCTCACTCTTTGTCGGTAGCACGAATGTCATGGTATTCCTTTGCGGCCTCTTTGCGATTCTTTACTTTATCAAGCCTGGCTTCATGCCGCAGCCAATTGTCCACGTGGATTACCCGATGTCGGTGTACGCTCATTCATGGGGCAAGGCAAAAGATCAACACGGCTGAACTCGCCGTCCGCCTCAATCACTATATGCCGCAACGGCTGCAATACCAGGGTTTCGCCGGCCTGCAGCCAGTAGTCGTATTCGTCGCCCTCCTGGGTCACCCACACGCGGCCGCAATCAATGCTCAGCTTCAGCACGATATCCGCGCTGGCGGAGATCACTTCTCCGGCCTGCAGGATGAACGAGTCTTTCGCATTGATTTTTTTCATAGAGCCGCCTTATGTCGTCGTACGTTTGCAGTAATTGATTTATATTTTTTTCACGCTGATGGTTCAGTCTTGCTTTTTGCCTTGATTCCCGCTTTGATTCCATCCAACGTTTCTGCTATCCTAATTCACATTACCGGTACAGTACCAGTACAGTAAAAACGATAATTCACGTACTGTTATGGCGATTTTCCCGGTACAGTTATTAAAGTTTCCTACCGGCAGATGCTAAAAGGCCTACATCATGCAAACCAGCAACACCCTCATCACCCGCGATTCCAGCGGCTCCCTGGTAGAACAGATCGTGCGCTCCGTCGCCAGCCGTATCGATGACAAGCTGCTGCGCACCGGTGCGCGCATGCCGTCGATACGCCAGTTCGCCGATGAACAGGAGGTGTCGCGCTTCACCGTCGTCGAGGCGTATGACAGGCTGGTGGCAAAGGGTTATCTGGAATCGCGCAGGGGATCGGGCTTCTTTGTGCGCGAACGCGCGTCGATGATGACGAACGGCAATCCGGTAGCGCAAAGTACGCCGCCGGGGCAGCAACTGGATGTGGTGTGGCTGGTCAGGAATATGTTCCGCCAGTTGCCGCCGCAAAAGATGCCCGGTTCCGGTGTCTTGCCGCATGACTGGCTGGATGGCGAGCTGGTTGCCAACGGTTTGCGCTCCATCAGCCGCCTGAACCAGAATTTGCTGCTGCACTATGGTACGCCGCAGGGATTTCTGCCATTACGCCAGCAATTGCAACTGAAACTGGCAGAACTGGAAATCGCCGCTGCGCCGGAACAGATCGTGATGACCACCGGAGTGACGCAGGCGCTGGATCTGGTCGCGCGCGAATTTACGCAGCCGGGCGATACGATTTTTGTCGATGATCCGGCCTGGTTCCTGATGTTCGGCTCCTTCGCCATCCTGGGCGTGAAGGTAGTGGGCATACCGCGCCTGCATGACGGCCCCGATGTCGCCAAGCTGGCCGAGCTGGCCGCAGTACATAAGCCCAAGCTCTACATCATCAATTCGGTCATGCACAATCCGACTTCCACTTCGTTGTCGGCAGCCAAGGCCTTCCAGGTATTGAAGACCGCCGAAGAACACGACTTCATGGTCATAGAAGATGATATCTATTGCGACATGCATCCCGGCACGGCCGTACAGCCGGCCACCCGCATTGCCGCGCTGGACCAGTTGCACCGTGTGATTTATCTGGGCGGTTTTTCCAAGACGCTGGCCGCCAATCTGCGCGTGGGCTTTATCGCCACTTCGCATGACATGGCGATACGCCTGTCGGACAGGAAGATGCTGTCAACGCTGACGACGACCGAAATCGGCGAGCGCGTGGTGTACAAGATTTTATCGGAAGGCCATTACCGCAAGCACGTGGACCGCATTCGCGTGAAGCTAGATTCGGTTCGGGACAATATCACCAAGCGCATAGAAAACCTGGGCATGAAGGTGGATTACCGCACGCCGGCCGGCATGTTTTTGTGGACCGATACCGGCTGCAATACCAATGCCTTGACGGAAAAGGCAATGGAACAAGGCTTCCTGCTGGCACCCGGCAGCCTGTTTTCACCTAACCAGTTGCCGTCCACACGCATGCGCATCAACATCGCTGCGATGTCGGATCCGGGTGTATGGGAATTTTTGGAGAAGGAAGTTGGCAACTAGGCTGGCATTGAGTTGCTATAGCGTTTATAACTGACTTAGAAACAGGCATGTAATCAGGGTAGCCGCCCGGCTACCCTTCAAAAATCCTCGGCTGGATTTACTCGGCGTCTTGCCACCAGTGACGGCCAGCCTGAGGCTGCGCCAGGTCCAGTTGCTCGCCCATCTGCGGCGTGCTCAGTGTCACGCCTTTCTGCTGCGCCAAATCCACAATACGGTCAAACGGCTCATGCCACGGATGCATCGCCAGATCAAAGGTGCCGTTATGGATGGGCACCAGCGTCTTGCCGCGCAAATCGATATGCGCCTGCAGTGTCTGTTCAGGCTGCATATGGATGTCCGGCCAATCTGCGCCGTAGGCGCCGGTTTCTATCAGCGTGATATCGAAAGGGCCGTATTTGTTGCCTATGGTTTTAAAGCCGTTGAAATAACCGGTGTCACCGCTGAAGAAAACCCGCAGGTTGCCATCCATGATGACCCAGGATGCCCACAGCGTGCTATTGCCGTCAAACAGGCCGCGTCCGGAAAAATGCTGCGATGGCGTCGCCACCAGTTGCAGGCCGTCCACAGTCGCCGATTGCCACCAGTCCAGCTGCCTTACCTTGGCTGCCGGTATGCCCCATTTGATGAGGGTATCGCCGACGCCCAGCGGTGTCAGGAAGTGCTCCACTTTGTAGTTCAGTTGCAGGATGGCGGCATGGTCCAGATGGTCGTAATGGTCGTGCGACAGGATCACGCCCTTAATGTCAGGCAAATCGGCAATGGTGATAGGCGGCTGGTGAAAGCGTTTTGGCCCCATCCATTGCAGCGGCGATGCGCGCTCGGAAAATACCGGGTCGGTCAGCCAGAATTCGCCGCGCAGCTTCAGCAGCATGGTGGAATGCCCGAGGCGGAACAACGAACGATCCGGAGCGGCAGCCAGTTGCTCCCTGGTCAACGCTTGCACGGGAATAGGCTTGGCGGGCACGGTGTTGGCCGGCTTGTCGAACATGAAACGCAATATCAGCCTCAGGCTTTTGACAAAACCCAGTTTATGCCTGGGTGCGGCATTCCTGAACTTGCCGTCCTCTTGCTGGGAGGCAGGGGGATAATACAAATTGTTGCGTGTCGAGAAGCTACCGGTCGCCATGGCTTCATTCCTTAGCAAATGATTGTGGGATTACAATAAAATTACACTACACGGTGTAGTTTTTATGAAGTATAGGCGCGATCTCGAAAAAAGTACACTAATCAGTTGTCAGGAAAAATTAAGTTTGAAACAGGAAAATTAAGTTTGAAAAATGCCTCCTTAAAAATCAAGCATTTGCGTCATTACAAACTTAATTAATCAAATTCGGACTCAGCGTCACGACGGCGACCATCACAACTTCATCTAGTAAAAATACGTTGCTTTATGCCAAGTCTTCTATACCTATCTCGTTTCCATTTAACAAATTTAACTAATTTAACGCCGTTTAATTTTTAAAAATTTCATCCAACTCTATTTAAATCCGTTTAATTTTTACGAAAAAAAGCATAAACGTAAATTTAATAAATCCGATTTTTGGATCCAAATAGATTCCACAAGAACATTTATCTAATTGACATTAAATTGTGTCTAGATTAACTTTTTTGCCGTTTGATATTTTTTTTTTCGAAAATCGACTATCTATCCGCACTTTTTTGACGTGTTGGTATTGCATTATCAAACCAACTTGTTAAAGTAATTTGCTGACTATTTTTTCTTGAAAGCAAATCAAGTACGTTTAGTACGCGACCAAGGAATTAAGCAAAAATGACCATCTCCGCGCTAGATTTAATAAATTTAGGATTTGGAGGGTGTAACGGACGATTACAAGAGCATCTTCTGGACTAGCATTCGTGATGCATGTAATCAAAGAGAAAACTACGTAGGAATGTTTATATCGTCTAACTCAACATTTTCAACATTGGTAAAACGGAAACAAAAAAAGCCACGATAGTGGCTTTTTAGGACCCAATCAGAGATTGAGCATACTTCTGAACATAGCAATTCAAAGTATCTCCTCCTGACCGGGTCCGGTCAAGCCCTTTCCGCTCGAAAAACGCCTGATTTTGCAAATTTTTGCCGCATCGGAGGGCAAAACACGCCCAAAATATTTAACCGGACCGATACGCCATGGAAATTTTTCATTTAATTATCAAAATATATATTTTTATTGACATCAATTTGTCGCAATTTGGTTCTGATCACGAAGTGCCACTTGGATCAAAGAGGTGCTGCGAATGAGTATGTCACCAAAACAAATTGCGGAGCTCAAGTGGGTGGCTCGCGCGATAAAAGATGGCAGGGGAACCGGCCACGACATTAACTACACTCCCTGGATACAAATTAGAAGATTTGATCTCAATTCGCGCGGAAGATCCCACGTTGTCTTCAATCCTGATTTGGGTCGGCAACACCATGTGCTAAGCGATTTAGAGAAGAATGTCTTGCTCATTCTTATTTGGGCCAGGCCAAGAGATATTCGAGAGCAGTTCCCACTGCAGCTCATTGGATGCGAGCTAGAATTTTGTAATCGACAGCCCACTCCAATCGGCACAATCGAGGCAGCGCGGGCACTCGGGTACCGCCATCCTCAAATTCTCAAAGACTATCTGAGGCATTTGACGACCGATTTTCTGGTAACGCTACAGAACGGCCGCAAACTTGCCGTTTACGTGAAATACCATGATGAGCTAGAGAACGGACGACCGAAGCGCCTTGGAGAGCTGTTGAAAATCGCAAAGTGCTATTGGCACTCTCGGGGAGTACAACTGGTCGAAATTACCGACCACGACATATCGCCCGAGAAAATCACATGGTTTACTTGGGCATTCGAATCATCGCATTCACTCTCGAAACCATCTACCAGAAATGAATTTTCCAAACGTGTATTGCAAACTGACAAAGGCGAGACAATGTCCCAAAGGCTCGAATGGGTCGCTGCCGATATGGACATTCAAAGGACACAAGCGGTCCATCTGCTGAAACAACTCATCCTGCTTAACGATTTGGTTGTCGACTTCAAGAGGCCACACGATCTATCGTTGGCTTGGCCCAATCTTAGAAAAGCGTCGATCTCAGAAAAATCTCGCTGGCATTTTAATAAGCCAATACCTTTGGCCAGGGGGACGAAATGACACCCGCCCCAGGAACGCTCATTAGATTTCAGGAAGGTTCATCAACAAAATTAAGTGGACTGTACAGACTCGTCTTCGACTTGCAGCAATCATTCTTCGTGTATGTTTTTCAAATTAAAACACCTGAAAAAATAATATGGTCTACTAATGGCGCAAAGCCTAAGCGTCCGTCAAGGTCTGTATCGATGCCACACCCGTGCTCGAGAACTCTGCTTACCAATGATCTTAAATCAGGCCACGCCGTAATCATCCCTGAGGGGGAAGATAAATTACTCCTGCCGCAAGAACTAGTAGGAACTCAACTGTCAATTTACAAAAGAAACTCCGGCATTTTAGCGAAATTAACCGACCCTGAAATACTCGCTGAGATGCTAGTACTAGATCTCTGGGGGAAACACATCAAACTGATAGCCCAGGAGACAGGCGTGCACCATTTATTGGTTCGCCGTCTTCTCTCTAGGTACTTCGAACTGGGCATGAACATAGGAAATGCGTCGGCATCGCGATACTCAAATTGCGGAAAGTCAGCGCGAGCAAAAAAAACCAGATCAGAAACCAAGAAAAAGCTAGGCCGGCCGAGCAAACTAGTCAAAAGCGGCCATAGACCGGATCTCGCAGGCACAAATAGCGAGAGATTTTATCAGCAAGTAAAAATCTACCTGGACACGAACTCACTAAAAAAGGCGTCAACGGCAGCCCAGTATAGGCAGTTCAAATCAAACTTTGGCATTCAACTTTTTCTCACTGCAAATAAGATCGAAAAAGTAGCGTTGGAAAATTTTTTGACCGAGGGGCAGTTCAGAAATCTTAAAAGAAAAATTCTCGGAGAGATCAATTATGAAAAAGCGACAATATCCACCAACAAAGTCCGCATGTCAAATCGCGCAATGCTCGGCAGCGCCCAAGACCAAATTTCCTATCCTGGACACACGTACATTATCGACTCGACTATTGCTGACGTCTACCTCGTCAGCGCCTTCGATCGTACCTTACTACTAGGACGACCATGCGTGTACATAGTGATCGACGCATTTAGCCATCTAATAGTTGGAATACACGTGACTATGGAGAGCGCTAGTTTTGAGCAGGCAAGGATAGCACTGTATCGATCGATGACTGATCGCACCCAATGGCTCGATTGGCTCGGATTGTCATCCTGGAAGAACAGTTTCCCCCGAGGATATCGGCCTACGCATATATTTGCGGACCGAGCCGAACTGCTCAGTAAAAATGGGCGAGCTCTAGCTGCCGAAATCAAAACAACTCTATCGATTTCCGCGCCTTATCGCGCCGACTGGAAAGGCTTGGTTGAAAGGCAGTTTGGAATTCTCAATGAGGAGACTCTTCACTGGGTACCTGGCGCCGTTAGAGCGCGCTTTCAACACCGTGGAGAGAGAGATGTCCGTTTAGACGCAGTGCTAACGCTCTACGAGTTCACTAAATTGATCGTCCTGCATGCTGCTCGAAGAAACTCTTACCACATCATGTCTCAGCATATCACTGCTCCAATGTGTAGGGCCGGAACCGAAGCCACTCCAGTCGGGCTCTATAATTTCGGAATGCAAAATCTGCGATCAGCGCCCCCCGTTTTTAAGCATCTCGACGCGTTGTCCAGTTTTATGGAGCCATGCCAGGTCGTGGTGAATAAAACCGGATTTTATATTGGACAACAAAGATACCTCGCTCCGTGGATGAAGGAAGAAAAATCTCTTCTCTTGTCAACATTTGGGAAAAAAGTTGACGTCATAGGCTACCGCGATCCCGACGTTCCAGAGGCAGCGTATTGCTCACTAGGTGATGGGGAGTTGAGATACATGAAAATCAAATCCAAACACACAGACGATATAGCAACTTACGACGACATTGTGGACTTTGAGGCCTACAACGAATTAAATGGAAAAGAGCATTTCGCAACCACAATGCCCGAAAAAACCGAGATTGACGCGATGACCCAATCAATTGTCGGTGACGCGACAAAAGCGACAAAACAAGCGCATAAGAACAATCCAAAATCAAAAAGCGAAAGGACGGCGCACTTAGATAAAAATCGAGTGGCCGAAAAGGCGCGCGAACTCAACAAGCAATATGACCCATCCGAAGATCCTTCAGAGCAGGTCTCGGCGAATCAAACGTCACCTGGTAACGAGACCCCAGAAACCATGGTAAACGCTTTTCTAAAAAAAATCAGCCAGAAGGATCGAAAATGATAGTCGATGCGACCTACCTCGAACAAAATTTGCCTCGCCGTTATATCGGAAACCCGTTGTTGGAAGCACTGCCGCCTATTGCAAATCCAGACCACGTTGTAGATCGGCTTTTTAATCTGCCGAACATAGATATGGATGAAAGCAGACGATTGCCCAACTACATTCGTCTCCACGACATCGATATACTAGATCAGTTGTATTTGCCGCGACAAGAGTTCATAGACCTCGAACAGCAAACGGGGCTGATTTTGAGAAATGGACTTTTGCCTCGAAATCCTTTTGATGCGAAAACTCAACGCTATTTAGACACAATCAAAGAGCAGATGCGAAAACAAAAGGCCTTCAACAACGGACTACCAGGCACCATTTTGTTCACTGGTCCAAGCGGTACTGGAAAGACAACTGGGATCAGGAATGTGTTGTCCATGCTCCCGCAAGCGATCCAACATATTCACTATGGGGAAAAACCATTTAAACAACGTCAGGTTGTCTGGCTGTCGTTAGATGCACCAGTTGGAGGTTCGATCAAAGGCCTGCTGCTGAGACTTTTTAGATCCTTGGACGAATGCCTAGGACTAACAGGTGACGCTTCATATTTTTCAGAATATCAAGGCACCAGGATGTCTATTGATGCACAAATCGAGAATTTTGCAGCAGCTGCCACAACCTATTTCACCGGATTAATACATATTGACGACTTACAACGTGTGACTGATGCAGATGAAAAGCTACGCAAACAAATCTACAATTTTATTTTGCAAATCGCAAACGTCGCTAAAATTCCGCTAATCCTCAGTGGCACTTCGAAAAGCGCAGAAATCTTCGGCAAGTCGTTCGAAGTCGGGCGGAGAACAACGACTTCGCTACCGATCATCTTGGAACGAGCCCCAACCCCTGACGACGATTTTTTCTCGGCACTGGCAAGAACACTATTTGATTACCAGTGGACGCCTGAAGGTCTTGAGTTGACCCCAAAGGTTCAAGAATACCTGTGGCATCTGTGCCAAGGTATCTCATCGCTTGCGATCACTATTTACAAAGGAGCTCAAAAATACGCAGTTGCCAATAGTGTCAGGAAATTCAAAATAGATCACTTAGAATACGCTTACAAACAGCTGCGAGTCCTTCATCCTGCTATAGAGGAACTCAGGAAGGGCGGACATGATGCTGTCTCAAAATATGAAGACCTACTCCCTGATAAGGTAATGGTCCTCAAAGCATTGCAGCAGCTCGGAGAAAAGAAAAAGTCCTCAGATAAGCTCAACGCACTTTTAAAAGCCCAAGCGCGTTGCTGACTCGGTTTCGCTATTGATCCAGAAAATTACCGCGCGCCTGCTTTTTCCCCAACGTTCCAATTCGAATCGTTCATAAGACTCATTGTCAGCTCGAATCAGTTGCAAGCAGCAATTTCGCATGCACTGTCCAGTGACTCGCTGTGTGCCGTTATCTGACAGCACGCAGACAATGCGTTGTATGAGCGAGCGGACCAACGAAAGAAAGAACTCGTTTTATAAAGGCGCGTGAATCTGAGACAGCCCCATCACTCCGCTTGAATAAGGCCGAGCTTTTTCAACGCCCCATTTTCGTACACTCCTTCGAGTTCGGAGTCTTGAAATAAGGCTGCCAATAAGCAAGCCCATCTCAATGGATGATCCTTTCTTTTCCCTGACAAGAGTTCATTGACCCAATGCGCCGACGCAAACCCTCTAAATATTTCCAGATGAGATTCCATACATTGAGGGAAAACTTTTTTCCACCAATTAAACAATGCCAACCGATCCAACGTGTTAGAAGCCGCCAAAATTTGGCGCTCAAAAAAGAGCTTGATCGTGCGGCGCCTGAGTTCGTCGGTGTTAATGCATTGTTGCTGGGAGCTTTCGAGGACTAGCTTTGTTACTCGCCTAAGGAACGATGACTCTTCAAGAGTGAGACTTAGAGATTCTCTATGGTTTTCACAATCAATCGCGCGGTTCCAGCGATGACGCGAAAAATGACAATTCTTCACAATGTTTAAGAGTGCTCTGTGTGATTCACAAAAATAAACACCGGGAAATTGGTGCGCTGCGCGCCAATATGGAAACCCAATTTGATTAATATCCTCCGCTTCGCACTGAGGGCATATTTTTATATCGTGCACTCCAGAAATGCAGCTGGTTCCTACCCCAAATTGCCGCAGCAAATCCTGATCAGGTTGAGCCGAGCTTAGTTCAAGCAATTGATCAGCGCGAGAAGGATGCATGAATGGCAGGTATGCGCCAGCAACGGTCATTTCTCTCAAAACACGCATTGGAGGGCCAATGCCATCGACAGTAGATGCGAGGTGACTAAGTCCTTTTGGAATTCCAGTTAATTCGGATGCGCGCGCAAATCCAAACAGAAATTTGGATGATGTTTCTGCCCGCTGAAATCCGCTGCGATGGTGAAATCGAGCACAAAGGCTGTACAGAGCTTCGCCTTGCTGTTCGCTTAACCAGAAAGTGAGAATACCTAAATTAAGAGCGCTTTCACGCAATTTCATTCACCTATAGATAACAGATGAAAAGTACATTAAATTTTGATTTAAAAATTGCACCAGCTGAAACTCTTTATTCCTACGCCGTACGCTTCTATAGACGATCAGGTTATCGGTCTTGGGGAAATTTTTGGAATAAATTATCGGTTAATGGTCCAAGGTCTTCGGATTCAATGTTGACCAAAATAGACGGGCTAGCTCAGCTAACTGGTTGTCTTGAACAGGGAAATACTCAGATCTCCAAAAACCATACGGCCTTTAACTACCTAGGGGCATTTCTTCGTGATCCAACGTGGAACGATATGCGCCTAAAGCAAGGTGCCTCTAAATTGCACATGTCCAATCGCGCCTTTAGTTTGGCCAACGAAATGGGAACACGCATTCAGCAGTTTAGATATTGCATGTCATGTTGTGAAGAACAAATTCAATTATTTGGTCATACCTATTGGGCCAGACATCATCTAATGCCTGGGGTTGAAGTTTGCTGGCGTCACCAAGAAATTTTGCAAAAGGTCCAAGCCAGCATCCACACTGATGTGCTCCCGAAAGACTTCAAGATTGAAACAAATTCCCCTGAGCCAGTCCGCGAACAGTCCATCTGGCTTGCCAAAACATCAGAAACACTCCTTGCGACTGAGGCTGGCAGCCTTGCTAGAGAAGCGGTGATAGAGGTGTTTCAAGCCAGAATGATCAGCCTCGGTTTTAAAGCTCAGAATGGCTTCTGCCGTAAGAAAATTCGTCAAAAGTTAATTGCGACCTGGGGGACGCACGCGCTCGAGCGAATTAGCGCCAGGTTTCTGGTACGTCAACCGATTGAAGATTGGCTTCCGAGCTTGTACACCAATCACAATCTGAGTTTTCCGACGCTCCATCATTTGTTGTTGATCGGAGCACTATATAAAAATTTTGATACGTTTTTCAGAAATGTGCAGGAGCAGTTAAATGGGCAAAACTAGCATCTTTCCGCACCAAGAATGCTCGGACTAAGCCAGTGAAGTTCAGGTTTAATGCTTTAGAGGCCAAATCAGCCTCGAAGGAAAAGTAGAACGCAGGAGTGCCTTTAAGGAGACGCATCCGTACTGCCCTAAGGAAATTTGAGATGGTGTTAATGTCATAGTGGAAGTCCTTGCCCATGATTTTGTCTTGGTTATCGGGCGAATGCCCCTCGACAATGAGTTGATGAGTGATGGCTGCTACTACTGCATTGATCTGGGTCATTATCTTTCCTTTTAATAGTAAACGAGTTTCTTCGACATAATCGCGTGCGTAGGGTTTTGGATATAAATCAAAAGACTTCTTGTTTTTAAGTCGCGCAGCCAATGCGGCGTGATCGGAAGCCGCATTTTTACATTCGTGCGTCGCCCCACCGAGGTCGTGTTTGAATGTGGGCACTGACCCCGGTCCCTCGCTCACAAAACTTTCCTTGGAGAAAATTGAGTTCCCTCACTTGTCCACAACAGCAGCAGCACCTACGAGGACTTCATCCAGAAAGCCTGGGTATCCCCAGCCTTCCACCGACAACTTCACCAACACGGCGTGGGCCGATCGAACATGTAACATAGCGCCAATTGGCGCTAGTGAGTCTCCTAGAACCGCTTGGGACCCCATGCCTTCTGGCCAAAAGTCATTTTGTGTTGCATTTAGCGTCATCGTTGCATTGGTATAAGCGGGGCCGGGGGTCACGCCCCATAGCTTGGCCGATACAAACACATCCCACGTGCCCGCAGCCAGCCAAAAGCCAATCAAAACCTTCGCGTCATTCCCAATATCATGTCGCCCGGGTAACTGCTTTTCGAAACTTTCTCGGTGCACGATATCAGCAACCAAGGGACGGTGTACTTTGCCTGTCATAACCTTGATCCACATCCAATCTGCCATTTTGAGCTCCTTTTTTAAAGATGAATTCCACTTGGCTGGACTTCCAAGCGGAACTGTACTGCGTAGTACTCAGTGGAAAGAATGTTTTCGACCTTGGTATCCACGTCTCCGTTCGAGCGATGCTCTTGACGAGGGGCTAGGGCTCCTTCTGTGTTGGGGTATGTTATTCAAACGCTATGTTTGTATTATTGATAAATTTATTGGATAAGCAACTTCTTTTTGAAAATTTCCCGGTGCACGACATTAGTTTGGACAGTTCGCTAAACTTGTTGGCTTTCGAATATTACGGAAGATATTCCGGTCCACACTTCTCCTATCCTAGTAGAGAAGAGCTTACTCAAATTGGAACTGCAACTTATTTCCTTGAGGGGAAGCAGCACCAGATTGAGGTGTGGCGCGATCGAGACCAGAATCTTAAAAGAAAAACAGATGATGTCCTTGAGACTTACGTTTTTAAGCGACCTGGCGAGATCGAATGGAATATGGTTGTCCTTGATCTGAATCGAAAGATTCGAACGGATATTGGCAGAACTAATTTGTACAGGATCGGTCATTTCACGGACTGGTTCAGTCTTTCCCACTCGTTGGCACGCCCCAAAACCAGCTACCAGTTGAAAACAGATAGCCAACCGCAAGCGAGCGAAAAAGCCAGTTCTTCGTGTACATGGTATTCCCTCGAGCAACAAGGTCTTGAAACTAAAATTTGCTGGAGCAAAGCGTTTCGATTACCACTTCTGATTACCGATCGGGACGGACGAACTCAGTGGAGGGTGGCTTCTGCTGATTCTCGGCAGCTCTCCGCTTTAGCCTTCAAGCCGCATGATGAAGGTTTCGTAAAAAATAATGCGAATGACGACATTCAGCCCGACTAGGGATATTGAGTTGTCTAGGCCAGTCAAAACTATTACACTTGAATTGCGCACACACTATTCAATAGATTTTTTTGATTGATGCGTTTATTGTTCCTCAGCGCCTTCCTAGTTACTCACTTTGTTCAGCTTGCTCATGGTCGAGAGCTTCCAGAAACAGATCGAAAGCAGCACTCGATATCTTGAATATGCCTTGATATGGATGAGTCAATTCTAAGATGAGAAAATTTGCGCTCGCGACGGCGACGGACCCTAAGAGCAAAAAAAGTATTGCGAATATATTCCCGTCACTTAGGCTTCCATATAGAAAAAACAACAAGCAAGCCCAACTAAAGACAACGACAAGAAGCAAAGTCGGCACCAGATTTGAAAGGCTCCTGATAATGTTAGACTGAATAGTCGCAAAACTAGTGGAAAACTGCCGGATAGCATTCAAATCATCACGAGTAACGTTTTCAAATTTCTCAGCAATATTATTTATCTTCAAAATTATTTTCACATCATCGGAAAGATGATTATAAGTTACGTCCGCATGATGGGCTCCATGTTCATCGGGCCAATATCGCTTCAACAAACGTACTACCACATCCTTCAAGAGCGCCCTGGGCACATCCGACACTCCAGGGAATTGTTTCAGCAAAAGGTCTACATTCGCTAATGCACTGACAAGCGAATTAAAATCAGCCTGATGAGCATTAAAAGCTGCATAAGAGGACGACACTAGCAAGCCTAAAACGATGGCGAAAAGCGTCCCTATCAGTCCCGAAACTGATTTTACTGATTCGGCTGAAAGATGAACCTGGGAAGGAAATAGTTTATGTACCCAGATTCCAGCGATGGCACACATAAAAGTACAAATCGCGACTGCTACGCATCGTCCAACTATCTTCATTCGTCTCACCCATAATAAATAAAAATTCACCTCAAATGAAACAATCGCCATGACGTCTCTTCGAGTCAGAGCGTTGGCACCTGGCATTCACCGGAATGCGCAAAAAGGATGTTGTCGATATGCTGCGGAAATGCGCGATTTAGTCAACGCCGGGCACAACATTCGCTGATTGCATAGCGCTTACGCGTCAGCGCTAGAAGAACAATCAAGTCACCGATATTATTGTTATCGCGGCACCTCTAAGACGGCGGACTGGATGTGCCCTGCGGTCACAGCCGCGCCTAGAACGGCAAGAGCTTCAGAAACTACAGCGTCGACTTTTTCCATTGGCCCGTCATGTAGTACTGTTCGATCAGGTCGAACCACTGCGACCCACCCGACCGGAGCAGCGCCTGGTACGAGGGCATCGGTCAGGTCTTCCCAAGAGTTTTCACCGCATCCGCTCTGCCCGCGATGACGCAATTGCAGGAGCGTCCCGCCAGCGCTCAACCATTCTCCGCGCAGCTGGAGGCTAAGCAGTTTTACCGGATCGCAACCAAAGCCGATCAATGTGAGCTGCTGTCCGATTGCATCATCACTTTTTTGCACCGGGGCACCAATAGATTGGCGGACTAATCCTTGCGGCAAAAGGCCGCCACGTACCAGGCGCGAGCGAGACCTGCCTCGTACGAATAGTCCGCGACCAAATTGGTTTTTCGGCTTGATACGCAATTCCTCAAACATTGCTCGCGCTGACGGAATAAGTTGCATCATCCACATTAATCCGTGAATTCCAAAAGCTTTCAGGCGGTTGGCGGGCATCACAAGGGATCCCATGAAAAGTGCAAGCTCAATGATTGATTTTGCGTGAGGGCGGCGCTCAATATCGTACGTATCCAAAATCGTTGCCGATGCGCGTCCTTGCACGACCCAGGCTAGCTTCCAGCAGAGGTTGGCGACGTCGCGCAGGCCCGCAACCAGACCTTGTCCAGCAAACGGCGGTGTGATGTGTGCCGCATCTCCGACCAGAAATATTCTTCCGCGAGAGAATCTGTCAACGATTCTGGCGTGAAAGCGATACACCGCAGTGCGTTCAATGGATATATCCTCCGGCTTGCACCACGGCGCCAATAATTTTCGGATGCTCTCTGGTTTTTCCATTTCCTCGCGAGTTTCTCCGGGCTGCAGTTTGAACTCCCAACGTTGACGATTTCCGGGCGCCGGCATGTGTGGGGTGGGACGACGGGGATCGCACATAAATTCGACATGGTCTATGGGATCAGGTACGTTTTGTGCGTCAACTATCAACCAGTCCTGCTCAAATGTTTTCCCTTGAAAAATTAATCCAGCATGTCGGCGCACGAAAGAGCTAGCACCGTCTGCACCGACAAGGAACCGAGTCCATACTGTTTCAACCTGACCATCAGCCATGCGCACGTCTACATGAACTCCTTGGGCATCCTCTCTAATGCCAATCAGTTCAGCACCCAGCGCAACTTGGACGTCAGGGTAGGCAGTTAGCCGCGCGCGGAGTGTTCGCTCTAAGTCCGGTTGATAAAATGTCACGAGGCGAGGATGGCCGTCGAGTGGACCGGATGTATTTGCGCAAGCGTAGTTGCCAAAGATTGGTGACCGCATCTGCACCTTGGCGATCGCTTGGGTTTCAAAAGACCCTTCTTCCAAGCCAGCCATTTGCAGTATTCGTAGAGCCTCATTGTCAAGTACGATGGCACGAGGCGCCATGAAGATATCAGGGGATTTTTCGACCACGAGTGTGCGCACTCCGTAGCGGCCTAATAGATTAGCTGCGGTCGCACCAACGGGACCAAGTCCAACTAGCAACACGTCGACAGAAGAGGGTAAGGTTTGTCTCATAATAGTTTTTTTTAGTTAAGCTACAGTACAGATCACTGACCGAGAGGGGATAACTCCACAGGGATGGCAAAGTTCCCAAGCAATTCGTGCACCTGGGGTGAGTTCTCGACGACACATTCAATGAAAGCTGTCGTTCCGCGCCTTAAGTCTGTTCGCACTTGAATCTTGGCTGGAATGTCGTGTGCTGCGAGCAGTTGTTGAAATACGTGTTCTGCTGCGCGCAACCGGAGCTCTGCTTTCGCTACCTTACCAATGGCCGTCAGAGGCATTTTTTCTAGTATTTCAATGCGCACCGGAATAGCCGCACGTTCTGGAATAAGTTCGCGCGCAACCACAAGTAGATCGTCAGTATTGGCAATGTATCCTGGCTTTATGGTGACGTAGGCTACTGGTAGCTCGCCCGCATGCACGTCAGGTTGTCCTACTGCGGCGACAGCTGTCACAAATGGAACTTTGAGTAAGACGTCTTCTATCATTGCCGGGTCGATATTGTGTCCGCCGCGGATGATAAGTTCCTTTGCCCGGCCCGTTAGGTGAAGATAGCCATCTTCGTCGAAGTAACCAAGGTCTCCGGTATTGAGCCACCCTGGACGGAGCCAGATGCCTTGATTATCCAAGTGACGCAGGTATCCAGGAAAGACGTTAGGGCCACAGATGCCTATCACACCGACTTCGCCACCATTGCATTCCTCAGTGGCATTACCATTGCTATCTATCTTCCAAACCTTGATCTGCTGATGTGGCAAGCGTATGCCGACAGTTCCAAAACGGCGTTCACCGAGTGGCGGATTGCAGGAGGAAACGCAGGCCCCTTCCGTGAGTCCATAGCCTTCGAATAGCTGTATGCCCGATGCTGATTCAAAGCGGCGTGCCACTTCGCTGGGAAGCGGAGCTGCACCGCACACTGCATACCGTAGCGTCGAAATATCGGCGTCGCCAATTGGAAGATCAGCAAGTGCGGCATAGATGGTCGGAACAGCACTGAAACTGGTAGCCTTAAAACGCTCAACCAATTTCCAGAAGTTATGCAAGACACCCTGACCTCGATACCCTGAAGGTGTCAACATCACCACTTCGGCTCCGCTATGAAAAGCGGCCAGCCCGGTAACCATCGCACCATTTACATGAAATAGTGGCAATCCGCACAGCAACACATTGTCGGCGGGTAGTATGGCGCCCAGCGTCCAGGCAATGAAGGTTTCATTTAAATGTGTGTGCGCGGCGATCTTCGGGAACCCTGTTGTACCGCCCGTATGAAAATATGAACACACATCAAATTCGTCGAACTCTCGCGCTGACACTAGTCGGTCTGATTCTTCGGCATCGAGTGCGGTATCGAAGTCCAAAATTGCCACGTCGTTCCGCTTAGGTTTCCTGCTCTTTGCGAACATGTCTTCGATCAGCGCCTCTTCAGGTTGGTCGAGATACTGTCGAGAGCTCGCGGCGAATACAACACGAATCCCTGGACACCTGTCGACAACGTCCATCGCCTTGTCCCAAATATCAGTCCCTGGCAATGGTGCAAGTGCGACTAATGCCTCAGCGCCGGTTTCATTAATAATGCCAGCGATATGTTCAGCTTCAAGCATAGGATTAATGGGACTAGCAATTCCTGCCGCCTGGGCACCGAGCAAGGCATAATGAGTCTGGGGCAGGTTGGGCATCAACAGCGAGACTGCTTTTCCCTTTAATATGCCTGCACGATGGAAGGCGTTTGCGGCTTGCGTAACCCGCCACCTTAGTTCACGGTAGGTGATAGAAGATTCGGGAGCAGCCGGCTCACCTTTCATCACGAAACGAAGTGCCATGCGGTCAGCATGGGATTCACATGCTTGGCAAAGCAAGTCATAGGTGTTGTGCGCGGGCATGTTTTGATGCCACGGCGCTTGTTCAATTTCCAGTACATCAGCCAAGCTGCGCACAGCGGAACGGATATGCGCGCGAGAATGTAATATTTCAGACATATTGGTCTCGTAGGGTATGGTATGTAGATCTTCGGGATCAGGTCGGTAATAACACGACGCATCCAGGACGGCGTTGTTCCACGTGTCTGTGTGCAAAAGCGGCGTTTGCAAGCGGAAAACAACTGTATGTCATAGCCGCCGTGTATATTGCAGACCGCTCAGACAGATATGCCAGGGCTCGTTGGTCGGGCGCGAACACCGTCCATGCATAGCGAGCACCTTTTGGCGCGCGTGCGCGCATGGACTTTTTCTCGCGCATTATATTGATGGCACCGCGTAGTAAGCCATGCTGGTCGAGATTTGCTAGCAAAGGATGAACAGTAGTTGCGTGGCCAAGCGCATCGTTTGCAAGCAATTTCAGTAGTGCTGACTCGTCGTCCCAATTTGCGAAATTGAGGGTAGCCGCAAACTTGTCGGTTATTTCGCGTAGCGGCTGCTCGTTTAGATCAATAACAGATATTGCGCCGGCACCCCGACAGATCGCGGTACTGGCGGGATTGGATACGGCCGTGACATATGCCCCCCAGTTCGCGAGCGTCCGCACAGCCAGCAAGCCTAATCTGCCCGACGCTCCATGTATCAATACATCGCGTCCGCACGCATTTTCTTCACGCAGTCCCGCGTCGGCGAGCGCGCGCAATACAGTAGTGAAGTTATAGGGTAATGCCGCCAGCGCGTTTGCAGGAATGGTACGCATATCTTTGGGCTGTTGCATCGCATGCTTAGTGTGCATCACTACATGGCTTGCGTGTGTTCCAGTACTTGAAGGCGGTATCGCGCCAAACACCGCATCGCCTTCGCGAAAATGCGAAACACCAGGTCCGGTAGCTGTCACAATACCGACAAAGTCGTTGCCAAGAACTAACGGGAAGCGAGCTGCCCCCATTAAGGAGAATAGCTTTCTGCCGTAGCCGGAACGGCGGCGAACATCGATCGGATTGACCGATGTCGCCTCAACCATAACTTCTATCTCCCCGCGTTGTGGTGTGCGTCGCGGCATGCGCTTTAGTTGAAGCAAGCTAGCGTCACCGAATCGGGGCAAAACAACCGCTGTGCAATCTGTACTCATGGGGTGACGATCCGGTTGCACTGTTCACCCAGATCTATGGTGCCGTCGTCGGTGCGTATTGACGCTCTCATTGTGTCACCAGGCTGTAAATAGGCCGGATTGGATATTCCCTTTTTGATAAACATTCGCCATTTCGTTTGGTCCGACATCAGATGTTTGAGTATCCACATCGTCAGTTTTCCAGGTGCTCGTGCTGCGCAGCCGGCTGGCGTCCCCGTGGCAATCACATCGCCTGGGTAGAGATTTTGCAACATGGAAAGTTCTGTCAATGTTTCGTGTGGCTTGAAGATCATGTCGCCGCAATACGCATCTTGGCGAGGTTGGTCATTGACAGATAAGCGCATGCGTAGCTCGGACCATCGACTCCATTCCATGGCATCCAGAAGTACAAAAAAAGGGCCTGTCGGTCCGAACGTGCGATAGCTTTTTCCCTTGTAGAACTGCGCTTGCGGCAACTGTATATCGCGCGCTGACACATCGTTTATGATGGTTACGCCTGCGAGCCAGTCATGCAGCGCATCTTGCCGAATTTCTTGAGGGCTGGTTATCGGCCGACGTAAAACCAAGCCAAGCTCTATCTCATAGTCGAGCAGGCGAACATGCTCCGGACGTATCACATCTGCATGGGAGGATGTAATACACGAGGACGCTTTTGTGAAAATTGTATTGAAGCCGATCTTTCCTGGATCCATTCCAGACTCGCGAACATGGCTTTCATAGTTGATTCCCTGGCAGATGAGCTGGCGGTCTTCGGTAATAGGCGATAGTAGTCTCACATCGTCGAGCAGGAGAGAAGTGCCGTCGATGGGAGCTCGCCTTACTTCTTCCATCCCATTTTTTACGAAATCTGCTGTACTTGAATAGGCGCTTGACAATGGAGCTATGACGCGC
The DNA here is from genome assembly GCF_014636315.1 of Parundibacterium terreum. Lineage (GTDB taxonomy): Bacteria > Pseudomonadota > Gammaproteobacteria > Burkholderiales > Burkholderiaceae_D > Undibacterium > Undibacterium terreum. Next base: position 560,844 of record NZ_BMED01000002.1, read on the forward strand.
CCATGAACCACACCCCACCCGATCTTTTTATCATGTTCGTAACGAACCACTTTGATTGCCATGTTTGCCTCTATTTTTTGAAGGAATTTTTATGTTGGGGTTCAAAGCCAGGGACGTGGCGGCGCGGACAGCGCGCTGCCGAGCAACTTCAGGCGCTCCATAGACAATCGTCGATTGCAAAGCAGTTTTAATATTTTGATCAAAGTGCTTAGATTGTGTTGTGGCCCCATCGACTTTGGAACGTCATCTCCCCAGGCCCAAATACCGGAGAGGTCCAGCGGTGAGTATTGGGGTTCATAATCAGCAGTAAAGACGTCACCGTCCGTGTAATGTTCGAATTCCATACCATTTGGATCGAACCAATAGTCAAATAGTTGGCTGCCTTGGATGTGACGACCTATTCCCCACATGTGACGATGACCATTTGCGCGAAGAATGTTGTGCCCTTGACCGAGCGCATCAAGGTCGACAACTTCATAGGCACTATGTTCATACTTTTCTTCCAGTCCCCCAACCAAGACGAGGGAATGATGATCTGCTGGGGTGCTACCAAGATTGAGCCGGAAAAAGCATAAATTAGGTGAGCCGTCCGCGAGAAATTGAACATCGGAGGGAATGACGCCAAGGTGGCGCATGTACCAACGAGCCATACCTTGAAAATCGACAGTCTGAAGAACGACATGTCCAAGCTTGACGACCGCAGCAGGTTCGAGCGGTGCCCGGACGGTCTTGTTAACACGACCGATCGTCCCTGGCCCATTGGTGAGCGGATGCAAAGGTGTTCGCACAGGAATTGGGTTTACTTGCTTTCTTCCCGTGACCAACCATAGGAGATTGCCTGCAGGGTCAATCAATTCGACTCCTACCCCTCCGCCAGGAATAATTTCCGTCGGCAGTCTGCGAGCGCCAGCTTGGGATTGGAGCACCAAAAGGTCGTTCTCGTTGGAGACGTTAAACGCTGCTCCTATATAACGAGAACGTGGACCACGGCGAGCCACATAGATACAAGGCTCGCTGCTGCTACCGCGCATGACTAGCTGGTCTTCGGTCAGCACAACAGTGTGCATTCCGAAATCTATTAAAAAATTTTCCACAGCTCCAAGATCTGGTTTTTCGAACATCAGGAAAGCAAGTGATTTTGCTTGAACGAGAGGACAAACTCGATCCAGCTTTTGGATAGGCGCAGGTAGAGCGCTCTCCGCATACGAAATATGCGTCTTGAAGGTTTTTTTGAGGGACGGCACGATGACTCCTAAATTTTATGGCCTACTGACTTGGCATTTTGTTTTAAGTGACATTATCGTCAAACTGACGTAAATGTCAAATAAATTTCCTTAAAAAAAATCGTCCCGACTTGATACCTATGGGTAGTTATAAAGCCATTAATAAAGAGGCTGAAATACGATTTATCCCTCGCAGCAAAGCCTTCATATTTTCCGACTATCACAATGACACATATGTCATCTTGACGTTGTTAGAAAATTGAACTATATTTGACGCATGCTGGCTCAAGCGCCAACTACACCGGGAAGTTGCTATGCAACTAAAGAAGGGAAACAAAATGGATATGCAAAAGAAAGTGCTCAGCTCTGCATCAGGGGATGGTTCAGAAAAGCACAAAACGGCGAACGCTATTCGAAATGTTTCTCTGCCCTTAGGCACAGTGGAACCTGAAAACCGGGTCAGTAATGGATACACCGTCGCGCTGTTTAACGCGGCTCGCAATAATGCATCGAAAAATACTGCGCATCAGATACTGGGTGCAAAAGGCACTAGTTCTAAATTCCAGAATGTCCAAGTACTTGCTCTTCCCATTGTTAAAACTAGCCGCCTTCCGAATAGCGGTGCCAGCGCAAGAGAATATTTCAAACAAAACAAACTCGAAGCTGATCTTGTGGAACTGATTGCAATTTGCTCAAGAGTAGGACTTCGGCGGTAACACGGCGACAAACAGTCATTTGAAAAGTGACTCAGAAAAATTTATCTATTCGCGTCGATGCGACAGAATTTAAATCATGATATCGAACGATGCCGACTGTAGCTTTAGGAATAACCAATGACCACGCTCCAATTCTCTAGGGATTCACTTCCCTATCGTCGCGCGATCCGACACTGCCTGGTAGCGGTCATATTGTGTGCATGCTTCGCGATTACATGGATGTCCAGTACCGATGGCATCGTTGGTTATGCCATCATGCACGTCCTGTTCATTCCCGTTTTAATCGCCGCTTTTGTTTATGGTATTCCAGGAGGGCTGCTGATCGCACTTGCCTGCGGCATTGCAATCGACCCTTTATTAGCATTGCTTGGTTTAAATACTGCAGACCGAGGGCTAGAGAACTGGCTGTATCAAGTTATCACTTTCGTCTTGATCGGAGGTCTGGGTGCTCTGGCTAATAGTGCCGTGCATCTGCATTGGATGCGGTTGCGGTTGATAGCCCGCCTCGCCCCGAACACCGGACTCCCCAATGCCCATGCGCTGTTAATGGCACTTGAGAAACTAGCGGGTAGCCGACAGAGTGAAACCAGCCATGTCTTGGGTGTAGTCACGGTCTATAACTCTGACGAGATGAGTTCAGCCTTTGGTTTTTGTGTTCTGGATGACAGTATGCGAAAGCTGGCCATTTGTGCCACCGGTTGCCTGCCGGCCGGTGCCGCTGTTTTCCGCATTGGGACCGAGCAATTAGGTTTTCTCTCCGCAGCGGGAGAAAATGCGATGTCTACTCTGTTGGCGCGACTCAACACTGCTTTTCGCCAGCCGCTGATGCACCAGGATCAACCAATCCACGCTGACACCCGTATTGGCTATGTGGCCATTCATGGCTTCCTTGAAGAACCAGAGAGCTATTTGCGCAAAGCTCTAGCGGCCTCCCTCCAGGCCTCCCAGAGCAGGCATGACATTTCTCTCTACCGTAGCGGCATGCGTGCTCGGGCACGCGATAACTTGACCATCTTGGGTGAGTTGATCGGCGGCATGGAACGTGAAGAAGTTTATCTGCACTATCAACCAAAAGTTTCCCTGTCCACTGGCGCCGTGGTAGGGGTAGAAGCCTTGATCCGTTGGAAGCATCCTCAGAGGGGGTTGCTGCAGCCAGCTACGTTTATCCCTCGCGCGGAGCAGAGCACCCTGATCCACGCTCTGACTGAATTTGCCATCGAGCGTGCTCTGCACCAAGCCGTGGCTTGGCGCAATGCTGGAATGATGGTTCCGATTGCCGTCAACGTATCGCCTCAAAATCTGATGCAACCTGGCTTTTGCAACATCGTCCAAGGGCTTCTCGCGCGCTGTGGTGGCAGCAGCGAGCTGCTTGAGTTGGAGGTGACTGAAGGGTCCATGGTCGGTGATATTGATCTGGTTGCGGCCGAATTACACCAACTGAATAAGCTTGGGGTACAGATAGCGATTGACGATTTTGGCACCGGCTATTCGTCGCTCACCTACTTGGACCGACTGCCGGTTTCGATTCTGAAGATTGATCAGAGCTTCATTCGTCGCATGTTCAGCGAGGAAAGCAGTATTGACATCGTCGACGCTGTCGTATCGGTTGCTCACAAGAAGGGCGTTCGCATAGTGGCAGAAGGAGTGGAAAGCCAAGCCGTGTTCGATATCCTGAAACAGCTCGGTTGCGATGTCGCCCAAGGCTACGGGATCGGCAAACCTATGCCACCTGCAGAGTTCGAGGCGTGGTATCGAGCCTGGCAACTTGGTGGGGCGATGCTCCAAGCCCCACTACCGGACAGACTCACGCCGTCAGTGTACGCGCCAGTAGCCTAACTGTGTCTTGGTGTTGCTGTAACAGCAACGCCGAGTTCACGTCCGGATTTTCATACGTTAAAAATATTTCCAGCAATTGTATGCAAGCCTGTGGCCATAGTGCCCACCACTAATATTGAATAGGTAAAGAGATGAGAAAGAATCTGCCAGTGACGATCAATGAATATCCTCTCGAAGACGGTAGACCCATCGTCTCCAAGACGGATCTCAAAGGAGTTATTACTTACGTGAACCCGTATTTCGTCGAAGTCAGCGGCTTTGAGGAGGCAGAACTGATTGGAGCATCGCACAACTTAGTGCGCCACCCAGATATGCCGCCCGAAGCCTTCGCTGATCTCTGGACCTGTCTACGCCAAGGCTTGCCATGGGCCGGTCTCGTGAAGAACCGACGAAAAAACGGAGATTACTATTGGGTTGATGCAAACGTAACGCCTGTAGTGGAAAACGGTCAGACAACTGGCTACATCTCAGTGCGCAGCAAGCCTGCGCGTGCCCAGATTGAAGAAATAGAGAAGACGTACCGAAATTTTCGTGACGGCAACCCAAGCAGGTTGAGTATCCGCCAGGGGCAAGTCGTGCGAGGTGGAATAAGCGGGTTGGTTGATAGATGGCGCGGCATGTCCGCCCGAAATCATGTCCGGGCTGCCTTGAGCGCGATTGGCCTCCTTGTGGGAGGAATGGGCGTAGTTGGGTGGGTCTTGCTCAGCGGTTGGACTGGTCGCGCCTTTGCATTGGCCGGCCTCTTAGGTGCGCTGGCGCTGGTTCTGCTGTGGTGTATTCTACAGGCGGCCTTCGCCAAACCTCTGCAGGCTGCTATCCATGCTGCACGTGCCATCGCTGGGGGAGACCTGACAGTACGTATCGTGACCGACCGACGGGACGACGTCGGTCAGTTGCTGCGCGCCATGCAGCAGATGCATATGAACTTGGTCGCAATCATTGGCGATGTGCGAAGTAATGTCGACACAATCAGTCTGGCCACGGAAGAAATCGCTTTAGGCAGCCGCGATTTGGCCACGCGCACGGAAGGACAGGCAGCTAATCTGGAAGAGACTGCATCGAGCATGGAGGAGCTGGCTGCTACTGTGAAGCAAAACGCAGCCCACGCCGAAATAGCGAGTCGCTTGATTGCCGAGACCTCGGCCGTCGCTTTTAAGGGTGGCGCGATGGTAGAGCGTGTTGGTACGACGATGGCCGATATTACTTCTGCTGGCCGCAAGATCGAGGACATCATCGGTCTAATTGATGGCATCGCCTTTCAGACCAATCTACTCGCGTTGAATGCTGCTGTGGAAGCAGCTCGTGCGGGCGAGCAAGGCCGCGGTTTTGCCGTGGTCGCCGGCGAAGTGCGCAACCTTGCTCAGCGCTCGGCGGCTGCGGCCAAGGAAATCAAGGCTCTGATCGGCAACACGGTGGAGCATCTGCAACAGGGGGACGTCCTGGTGACCGAGGCCGCAGGCACGATGCAAGAAGTCGTCGACTCTGTGCAAAAGACAGCCATGCTAATGAGCGAAATAGCCCTAGGTAGCCGGGAGCAAAGCGTGGGAATCGAGCTCGTCAACCGGGCTGTAACGGATATGGATACGGACACACAACAGAACGCGGCGATGGTCGAGCAAGCGGCAGGCGCTGTGGGTAGCCTGCATGAACAGACTGGTCGGCTGGAGCAGGCAATCAGCCTGTTCAAGCTCAGCCGACTTCAGGCTCCGACCGGTCGTTCCGCGCAGATGGCTTCCCGTACGCACAGGGCCCAGCTACGCGTGCTACAAACTACCCAAAAATCAACCCGGATATCATTATCCGAAAATCAGCGCTTCGGATAAAGAAGCAGGACGAAACACGACCTAGCATGTCACGCTCTGACACCGGTGGTTTCGTCTTAACATACTTCGAGGAAATTTCAGCCAGCATCGCTGCGGTTCCTGTTTCTACGCAGATCTGCTGGCATTTTTTGAGGAGCGCTGCAATAGTGGAGCAAGTGCTGGAACGAAAGAAATCCCGCAATGGAATATGCTCGCCTAGAACTATGCCAAACCAACAGCCTGGCCAAGCAGCCGCCATCTCCGCCGGACGGATGGTCGTTACTTGCCAGCGATGAGCGTTAAGACATTTGAATCACGAAGACCCGTCACCATCCGCAGGCCTAATTCAGGATTTTTCGGCTAGACCAACGCGCATTCGAGTGCGCTCCAACGTTCTGCGTAAAATAGACTGGTCGTCGAGTGCAATAGGGGGCAGCGGGGTTGCAACGAGACGTGAAGCCAGTCTCTTTTCCACGCCCAGGCCTCGTAGAACAACTAATACCATCGCTTCGGGATAATCAGGCTTAGATCGCTCTTCTGCCAATGAATTGACTGCACCAAACATGGCACCGACAACAAGATCAAAGGCAATTCTTCGAGTGCAAGAAAACTTCTCTTGCGCGATGCCCATTTCTATATCCCTTGCGAGAAAAGCAATGCCATGAAGTGATTTGCCTAGTGTCGGCCAGTGCAGGCGTGACAAAAACGCGCCGAGCAACGAATATTCTCGCACCGCATGTAGCAATAGGCGACAGCCGCAAGTAATTCGCACAACTGGATCGTCGTGTAGCAGGACGACTGGATCAATCAAATTCAACAACTCATTACTAATTTCTTCGGCGACTGCTTCCAGCAACTCTTCATTCGTGCGGAAGTAGTTGTAAAACGAGCCGCGAGACATGCCGGCTAGTGAAATCACTTCGTCAATGACGGCCGCTTCGGGACCTTTATTTGCAAAAACAAGTAGAGCACTTTCCAACAGACGAGCACGGGCTTTTTCTCGCCGTTGCGCACCTACTCGCGTCCTATGATTTTCTTGCGGCTCGATTTTCATTCGCTCGAATGGATGAATTGTGATGCCTTCATTATACGTTAAAACATCAATTGACATCAACGTCATAATGATGATATTGGCAGTTAGTAATGCAATCTCTATGCTGCGACACGTCAGACATATTTGCCTTTGGCACTACAAAGGCGGGTAATGAATCTCATATTTATAGGAATGTATACCCGTTCATAACAAGTTCATTGTCTTGATATGCTCACGGTTTTTCACTGTTTCCTCAGTTGATTTACGAGTTTCTGCTTTCTCTAATTGACATATTCGTCAATTTGAATATCATGTCATCTTTAGTTGCGGCACTGTATTTGCAATAGACGATGAGTACTATGCAGCGATGCATTGCCAGTCGCTCGTTATGACCGCCAGAGTGGAATATGAAAGCTGAAGGAACACCAAATCATCGCAGCCGCGTGGCGGCGGAGCGTCGGGAAAAGACTCGCGCGAAGCTTTTACATAGCGCGTTGATTGTCTTTTCGCAGAAAGGGCCGCATGCGCTCATAGAGGATGTTATAGCGCATGCAGGTATGGCGCGCGGTTCCTTCTACAACTATTTTAAGACGAATGAGGAACTGTTGGTTGCCGTTGCATGTGAGGTCAACAATGAATTGCTTCGCGCCATCGATCCCGTCGTACAGTGCACTACGGAGCCAACTGAACGGATCGCCTGCGGAGCGCGTCTACTACTCCGTGCGGTGATTGAGTTTCCCCAATTCGGCTCATTTGTGTCCCGCTTACCAGTTCCGACGGCTAACAGTAGCTTGCTCGGGATACGCTTTCTGGCGCGTGATGTCGCGCTTGGTGTGGTGTCCGACCGATTCATGCGTGTCCGAAAACGGGCAGCTGTCGATCTTGTGGCAGGAGTTGTTTTCAACGCCGCCTATTCTATGGCTAGGGAGATGTTGGAGCCTGATTATCCTGATGCGATCGTGAAGGCCATGTTGCTGGGGTTGGGTGCGACTGAATCAGATGCGACCAGAATTATTGCTACGCCTCTGCCGAATCTTGTACTGCCTGCGACGTCAATCTTATTTCAAGCACAGAATATACAGATTTAGCCTCTACATACATTGCTTTCTGCACTAGGATCCCCCTTCCTCCTGACGACGTACCGTCGTATCTGCTCTCCAACATAACAAGTCACTAAAGCGCTTATTAGCATTTATTTATCGCCCGACGAGGTTGCTGAGATTAGCTTAAGTTGCAACAATAAATTTTTCAAATTAAACGCATCGTCAACCTGACATTATTGTCGTTATGGTGTATATTACCGATACCTAACATGGCAGCGGGCCGGGAATGACTGGATTGTATGACCAGTGGCATACCGCATGCGTCATGAGGATGTTGTCGGCATCGGCCGACAGTTGGACCCGACAGGAGGACGGAAAGTGGTTAAGTACAATCAATCGGCAATTCTCACTATTATCGCGGCGCATATCCTTGCCGGATGCACCCCATCTCCAGCACCGGAGCATGAAGACGTGCGTCCAGTACGGACTCTTATCGCAGGTCGAACCCTAGGTTCGGTCGGCGCAAATTATTCAGGCGAAATACGTGCTCGATACGAAAGTCAGCTTGGCTTTCGTACCGGAGGCAAGATTGTTGCGCGCCTGGTCGAAGTTGGAAGTCACGTAAAACGTGGCCAGCCGCTGCTACAGCTTGATCCCTCGCAGGAAATGTTGATGGTGAATGCCGCGAGCGCCGACACCGACGCGGCGCGCAGCCGCGTTGCCCAGTCACGAGTTGACGTACAGCGCGCCGAACAATTACTAGCGAAAAATTTCGCTTCACAGGCAGAGCTTGATCATCAGCATTTGGCGCTTGATCAAGCCGAGGCCCAGCTACGCTCAGCACTCGCACGTCAACAAATGAACGCGAATTTGCGCGGCTTTACAACCTTGGTCGCCGATCGTGACGGTGTCGTGAGCGCTATCAACGCCGAAGCTGGCTCGGTGGTCGCTGCAGGCCAGCCGGTCGCTATCGTAGATGCTGACGGAGAACGAGAAGTAACGATAAGCATTCCCGAGTCACGTGTGGACGAACTACGCAAAGCAAAATCCTTGCAGATCTCAGTCTGGGCGCATCCTGGCAAGCTTTGGAACGGCACTCTACGTGAACTGGCTCCAGCAACGGATAGCGTGACGCGCACTTATTCGGCCCGCATTACGATCGAGCAGCCCGATCCTGTTCTACTGCGGCTGGGTATGACCGCATCGGTATTCGCTCCCGACGTGGAAGGTAGCGGCGCGATCCGCTTGCCGCTAACAGCGATTGCCGATCACGACGGTGAGCGCCAGGTATGGATTGTCGATCCGAAGACCAAACGTGTTGTACGTCGCAGTGTCCAATTAGGCGCTGCTCAGAACGACAGTGTTCTGGTAGTCGCCGGGCTGGCAGCTGGTGAGACTGTTGTAACTGCCGGCGTGCATCAGCTGCATGCGAATCAGCAAGTCAAACTGGCTGATTCGACACCTTCCCCTGCTTCAGGGAGCGCAAAATGAGCCGCGTCAATCTCTCAGAATGGGCGCTGAAGCATCAACAGATGATTGCCTTCCTGCTGCTTCTGCTATCAGTGGCGGGGGCGCTGGCGTATGGCAGCCTTGGCCAGAAGGAAGATCCTGACTTTACGATAAAGACTATGGTCGTACAGGCCTATTGGCCCGGCAGCTCCGCGCAGCAAATGGCCGATCAAGTGACCGACAAGCTGGAACGCGCTCTGCAAGGGGTAGCCGAGATCGACTACATGTCTACCTACGTCAAGCCTGGTGAGACTCAGATTAAAGTTAATCTACGTGAAGAGGTGTCGCCCCGTGCCGTGCCGGACGTATGGTACCAAGTGCGCAAAAAGATCGGTGATATAAAACCCACTTTGCCGCAAGGAGTGCAAGGACCGCTCTTCAATGACGAGTTCGGCGATACCTTTGGCAATCTATATGCGATCACCGGCGATGGATTCAGCTATGCCGACCTGCGTAAAATCGCAGATGACGCACGTAGTGAATTTTTACGAGTGGGCGACGTCAATAAGGTCGATCTGATTGGTAAGCAGGAGGAGAAAATCTATGTAGAGATGTCCACCGCCAAGCTGGCTTCACTTGGCCTCGACCCTGCACTGATTGCGTCGACGCTGGCTCAGGCCAATGCGGTAGCTGCTGCCGGAACTGTACAGACCTCGGCTGAGCAAGTGCGGCTGACTGTCAGCGGCGAATTCGATACCGTCGAGGGAATACGAGCGATCGGTATTCGCGCCGGCCAACGTACTTTCCGTCTGGGGGATATCGCCGACGTACGGCGCGGATTTGTCGAACCGGCCGTTTCGCGGATGCGCTTTAATGGTAACGAAGCAATTGGACTCGCGGTGAGCATGCGCAAGGGGGGCGACGTCATTCGTCTTGGAAGCAAGCTGGATGAGACCGTCCATCGAATCAAGGCTAACCTTCCTGTAGGCGTACAAATACATGCAGTCAGCGACCAGCCACGCGTTGTAGAGCATTCGGTCCACGAATTCAAGAAGAGTTTGACGGAGGCGGTACTGATTGTGCTTGCGGTAAGCTTCTTTTCATTGGGTCTGCGTACTGGCTTGGTAGTAGCGCTTTGTATTCCACTGGTGCTGGCCATGACTTTCTTGGTCATGTTTCTGCTTGGCATCGACCTGCAACGTATCTCTCTGGGTGCGCTGATCATCGCCCTCGGACTACTTGTCGATGACGCCATCATTGCCGTAGAAATGATGGCCCTGAAGCTTGAACAAGGGTGGGACAAATTTCGTGCCGCGACATACGCCTACACTGCCACAGCCTTCCCTATGTTGACCGGGACGCTGATCACGGCAGTCGGATTTCTCCCAGTCGGATTTGCAAAGTCGGGTACCGGCGAATATGTATACTCCCTGTTCCAAGTAGTGGGTATCTCGCTTCTGCTGTCATGGATAGTTGCTGTGCTTTTCACCCCCTATATCGGTTTCAAGCTGCTGAAGGAACACGCCCACGCCTCACACGACGAAGACGCAGTATACCAGCGTGGTTTCTACTCAAAATTTCGAAAGTTTGTGGACTTCTGCCTGGTACGTCGCAATTGGGTAATCGGTTTTACACTGGTGATCTTTGCTGCATCTTTGGTACTGTTCAAGGCCGTTCCACAACAGTTTTTCCCTGCCTCGGACCGCGCTGAGCTAATGGTGGACCTCTGGATGCCGAAGGCGACAACCTTCGAGGCCAGCCAACGTGAGGTTCAAGAACTCGAGACACTCCTCAAAGGTGACGCAGACATTGCTGCGGTGACCAGTTTCGTAGGCAATGGAGCTCCTCGTTTTTATCTTCCGCTGGATGCACAGACGCCGAACATCAATCTGGGCGAGATGATGGTAATGACCAAAGGTGGCGAGGCGCGCGAGCGTGTCGTGGCGAAGATACAGAACATATTTGAAAATCGTCTTCCAAATGTGCGGGGCCGCGTCAATCGTCTGGAAAACGGACCACCGGTTGGCTACCCAGTTCAATTTCGAGTGTACGGCAACGATAATGCCAAGGTGCGTGCGATCGGCGAGCGAGTTGCCACAATTATGCGCGCCAACTCGTTTGTTAGGAACGTCAACAAGGACTGGGGCGAAGGTGTGAAACGCATGCGAGTTGACGTGGACCAGGATAAGGCGCGTGCTCTAGGCATCAGTTCTTATCAGATCAAGACCGCACTTGAGGCTTCGCTGTCTGGAACTCCGATCACGCAATACCGCGAGGAAGACCAAAACATTGACGTGGTTGCCCGCCTCATCGACGCAGAGCGCACAGATCTCAATAATCTCAAAGACGCGAAGATATATCTGCGTGACGGCAAGTTTGTGCCAGTCTCACAAGTGGCCAGACTCACCCTGGACACAGAGGATAGCGAAATATGGCGGCGCAACCGAATCCCTACTCTGACGGTACGGGCCGACATCTCAGGCGCCCAAGCACCCGACGTTACGGCGGCGTTGCAGCCGAAGATGGACGCGCTGGCAAAGGAACTACCGATGGGTTACGGCATTGATGTCGGCGGTGCGGCTGAATCAAGCGAGAAGGCCCAGCATTCGGTATTCGCGGTGATGCCGGCGACTATCATCGGTGTTTTGATACTGCTGATGATCCAGCTGCAGGATATGAAAAAGATGGGCCTGGTGCTGTTGACAGCTCCCCTGGGTCTGATCGGTGTCAGCGCGATCTTGGCGGCGTTCCAAATCCCGTTCGGCTTCGTGGCCATGCTGGGTGTGATTGCATTGGCCGGCATGATCATCCGAAACTCTGTAATTCTGGTGGTACAGATAGACCAGGAAGTCGCGAACGGCATGCCGTTGTGGACAGCGATTGTGGAATCAGCCGTGCGCCGTCTACGCCCCATCGGGCTAACTGCGCTTGCCGCGATCCTGGCGATGATACCGCTGACAGAGTCGGTATTCTGGGGCCCGATGGCATGGGCCATCATGGGCGGTCTGGCGGTAGCGACTTTGCTCACGCTGATCTTTCTGCCGGCTCTGTATGCGGCCTGTTATCGGGCCCAGCGCCCAGACGTGGCCTGATCACCTATCCAAGACAAGAGATATTCCGATGAAAAAGTTACCTAATATTCCTCTCTATGTGACCAAGACTGGTTTATGCATTTTGCTTAGCCTGAACCTCACCCATGCGAGTGCCATCGACTTAGTTACGGCCTATCAACAGGCCTTACAGTTCGATCCGTCAAGTCTGGCCGACAATGAAGCGCTTACTGCTGGCCGTGAAAAGGCCGTGCAGGGCGATGCGTTGTTACGTCCGCGTATCAACCTTCAGGCGGACGTAAGCCGAATCCACGATCGGCTGACATCTGACGTTCCGCCGGCTGTTTCTACGCTCGTCCCCTCACAGAGTACCGGTACGGCACGGCAGGCAACGGTGCAGTTCGTACAACCACTGTATGACTTGGGGGCTAAGGCGAACCGGCAGCAAATGCGAGAGCAATCAGCTTTGGCGCAATTCCAGTTCGACGCCTCGCGCCAGGACCTCGTTCTGCATGTGGCCGAGGCCTATTTCGGCGTAGTAGTGGCGGACGAGACGCTCCGTGTAGTGCAAGCTGAACAGGCTGCGCTGCGCCATCAGCGAGATCGCGCGAAGGCGCGATTCGACATCGGACAGGGTAAGATCACCGATGTGCAAGAAGCGCAAGCCCGACTGGATGGTGTCGATGCGCGTGCAGTATCGGTGCAATCTGTGTTGGAGCTACGACAAACACAGTTCCGCGAGCTGATCGGTGCACCGCCAGACCAACTTGCGAAGCTGTCTTCGTCCGCTCCACGCCGTCCGGAACCAGAGGATCTGCTCACCTGGCAGACCCGGGCGGAAGATCAAAGCATGCTCGTTAAGAGCCGCCGTTCCGAGCTGGATATTGCCAAGGCCGAAATTGACAAATACCGTCTTGCTGGACGTCCAACAGTGGATTTGGTAGCCAGTTACGGCGCCAAAGGACAAAGCGGCAGCCTGTCCCCGTTGGTCGCACCTAGCGGAGACCGAACAGCAACCGTGGGATTGCAATTAAATATACCCTTGTATTCCGGCGGCAGCCTGGATTCGCGCCAGCGTGAGTCTATCGCCAAACGCTTTAAAGCAGAGCACGATCTGGATGCCGCACGTCGAGATGTACGAATTAAAGTGCAAGATGGATTCCTTGCCATGACCACCGGAGTCTCCCGTATCGCTGCTTTGGAGCAGGCCCTGGTGTCGGCACGCAGCGCGCTTGAGGCAACCGTACTTGGCCGCGACGTCGGCACGCGTACGCAGCTGGATGTTCTGGATGCGCAACAGAGGTTATTTACAGCGGAACTTGATCTTGTTCAGGCGCGTGTCGACTACCTTCTAGGTCGACTCCGCCTGGCAGGTGCAGCCGGCGAGTTGAGCGAGGACAGCCTGCGCGCACTTAGTGCCTGGCTAAGCTCGTAAAGCGACGGCAAAGAGTACGTGTAGCTATAGACATTGGACACCGCAGATGACACGCAGCTTTGCCTGCGACCTCATCTGCCGGTGGGTGTTACATTTGACCAGATCCCCGACGGCAAGAGGATGCTGGCCAACGTTCCCGCAAGATCAAAAAGGATCTCCAATATTATGGTTGCAGGCATCCTCAGTGCGATGGCCCAATCCAGGCTCAACATAGCCAGTGCCAGGCAGCTTACCAAACTAGTCACCTATCAACAAACTATCAAGCAGGTCCATATGAACTGGAAAAATTTTTGGCCGGACAAAAAGGCATTTGCCAATAGATTTGGAGTCGATTTTAACGCCCCAAAATTAAAGTGTATCAGAGATATTGAGTGTTCAACTCCTGGGGTTACGGCCAGGGTGGTAGAGTTCGATCGTAATTTTCAGTCTGTACCATACGTGGAATCTAGATCCACAAAAGCGATCAGAGCGTATGAGAGTTTTGTTGGCGCCGAGGCGATTCTCATGGTCAACTTAATAATTCGTCGTTAGTACACAGGCATGCGGCGAGCGCTCTTTGAATTTGACAAGGGGTCGAATGAAACAGGTCGACCTCTTTACCGGTGTAGGAGAATCCATCGGAGCCACGCAGTGTCACTGCCTGGATAATGAACCTTGAAGATCATCCTACACAAAATTTGACGTTAGCTCAGTCATCCAACGCAGCAATTGGTTGCCCGGACCGCCTTCTGAAGCCGATCCTCCCCCTGCAGACTCAGACAAAAAAAGCCCAACAGAAGTAGGTTGCCGCATTTTATCAATTTCTGCCCTCAGTGCCACCACGGTCTCCTGCGATTGCGAACCAGCGATCTTCGCATCACCTAGCTCACTCAGCAATTTTTCCATCGCCACGAGTGTCTGTTCTTTTTCGCGGGTAGCCTGAATCAATTGATTGTCAAGTCCGTCCAGGTGCGTCGTCAGTCCGCGCACAAAGCCGCCCATTTCATCTGCGCTGCCGGCCATGCGGTTGAAGATAGCCAGGAAGTAACCGACAAGGGCATTCTCGGAGAAGTTGGGATACCGGATGCGATGGTCAATCTCGCTCCATCCCTCTTCAAATATCGTCCGGACTTGAACTTCAGTTAACACTTTGCGGTGGAATGCCTGACTTTCGCATACATAGTGAATCGAACGATATCCAGCGGGATGGCGCTTTACATTGAATCCTTTTTCCGCGAAATGCTTTTCAAGTCCCTCGGTATCTCCCAGCCTGGTGTAGGCGATGGGCGTTTCGGTTAAAGGCCATTTCGTTCTAAGCATTCCGTCTATCGCAAAACAGTCGTCCTTGAATAGGTGTAGCGCACGAAGTCCGACAAGATCAGTGATAACTTGATGGTAGTTATCCAACGTCAGGGCAAGATACTTTTCCGATCCTTCGCACCGCTTGCGTACGATTTTCTCCAGCAGGTGGTCGGTATTTTTTACTCGCCACCTGACTGAGTGGACACTGTCGAAATTTTGAATGGCCTTCGCAAACAGTTCTGCCGATTGTAACAACTGATCTCTGTGTGATTCATGGTCGGTACCAATCGCAGCAAGTTCATCCCATTTGCATGTGCTTGCCTCCCATGTCTCGTTCGATATCCGGTTCTTTTCCAAGAACTCTTTTAGGGTCATGCTCATCGTCATACAGTTATTTCCTGTTGCTTGGGGATATTCATTAGATTGAGATGCCGGCGCAATCATGCAGAAAGCACCGCATTAAACAGCACCTGCAGCACCATGGGTACCCAGATTAGCAATACAGGCTTGCACTGTCTCTTCGTAAGAGCGCAAAGTTAAATGAGCTCCAGGAATTGTTTGGTCAATCGGTTTCAATTCTTCGAAAGGATTTTTCAGGCATAGTGTGAGCACTTTTGCGTGTGGCACCCGTTGACGGATTTTTTCAACTGAAATCTGCAGGAGATCGTGCTCCTTTTGAGCATCCATGGAAACAAGGCAAACCACGGAAACGAGTTCCGGTGTGCTCTCGGGCGGCGGTGGAGCTTCTAAATCTTCCAGGGAGAGGTGTCGCCCATCCAGGTTCTGTGCACGAAGGACCCTTACCAGAATTTCCGCCGCGAACTCGTTTGTCACTGACCCCAGGCCAATTGTTAAAATAATAGAGCCTGCAGGCACGTTCAATGGCCCTTGCCATTGACCGAAATCTCGCTCTCTTTTCACCCGCAAATGTCGTGCCGCGTTAACGCCCTCCAGCAATGTGACACTCGAATTTCCTTTCCACCATTTTCTGTTTTCCTCTAAGGATATAAGTAGAGATGTAACTGCATTGGTGACTTTTAATTCCTCTTCTCTGGTGATGGATTTTTCCATGAAGTCTGTTTGTGCTAAATACAAAGCGGGCGTCAACACCACATCGCAATAACTACTGAACGACTTGCGCTTGAGAAAGCGCTTTGCACTGGCGGTGATCTCGTGTGCGTCGCCAGCCAGAGCCCGCTGATAGAAATTCTCAGGGACTGTCAGTGCTGGTATTTCTCCGAGTAGAATTTCCAGAAATTTGAGTGCATCAACATAGCGTCCAGCCACAAGCAAACAAAGCGTCAGAGGTGTTGACAGGATAAGACCGACAGGCCCCCATATCCAGCTCCAGAAGATGGCAGAAATAACAACCGAGAGTGGCGATAGTCCAGTGGCATGCCCATATAATCGCGGCTCAACAAACTGTGAAATGATCAATTCGACGAAGCCAAACCACGTTAAGCTTAAGATCGCCAATGTCCAGTCTGGCGATATAGCAGCTGCCAACAGAGTTGCGCAAGCGGCCGCGATCCAAGCTCCTACGTATGGAACAAAGCGTAGCGACGCCGTGAGTACTCCCCATAACAGCGCCTGCGGAACGCCAATGATAGCAAGTCCGATACAAATTAGCGTACCGACCAAGAGATTGACAGCGAATTGAGAAACAAAAAAACGGGATAGCCGATTTCCAGCGTCGTTGACTGCAACCGTAGTAGCCCGCAAGTTACTCTTGCCGATCAACCTAATAAATCGGTCACGCAATGCTTCGTGTTCCAGCAATACAAATATCAACACAATAAACACGATTCCGGCGCTCTCGATAGGTCCCCATACAGAAGTTGCGATTCGCGTGAGAATTTGTACGGGCGATGGCGCCGGCTCACGCAATTCCACCGGAACTGGCGCCGTTAATTCGGAAGACGTTGGCAGAGCCTCTGTTGTAGTGGGAAAGTGATCTATCTTTGGATTACTTGAGAGTTGTTTTATAACACGATGTGAATGCTCGGTAATCGCACTAAGCTTACCCAGCGTAATTTGGTCGAGTATCTCCAGCTTATGATGTATCGTGTTTTCGTATTGCGGTAGACTTGACCCCATTCGAATCAGTTGCGAGGTGATGAGCGAACCGGTCGCGAGCAGTCCCAATGTGAGTACAAGAACGCAGGTTGCAACAGAACCTGTTTGCCCCATACCAAATTGTTTCAATCGGCGAACCATTGGCGCCACCAGGAGACTAAGAAGAATAGCCAGCACTATCGGGATGAGTACCTCCCTCCCAAAGTAAAGGAGCGCCAATACAAGCGCCGCGCTGAGAATCTTGCTTAGTTGATTAGCGCTTTCTTGAGATCTTATTTTGCTGGGCATTTGCTGCTCCATTGAAATTTTGGATTATGTATAGCTTCGGCATTCGAAACTGAACAGTTGCGCCGAATGGCTCGTTCGGGGCTAAAGCGGAGCTTGGGTTTTCTTTACATGTATCTATGTGTAAACGAACTAAGTATTCAACTATTCCAATGATCCTGGTTCACATACAAAATTTCCATTCACCTGAAATGCCTTTACGTTAGCCGCAATTCTTGTGGTGACATCGATGACCGATCGCTGCACGCCATGTACCAAACCATCAATGCCAGCGCTGACCGGTTCAGATATGTTTACCTGGCATGTATTACTGCGCCCGTTATCTGAACGACTAATGATCCATCCAAAGATGGATTGCACCTTATCACCGGGGATGGCAACAAAATCATGCAGTTCAATTGCAATACGATATGTAGGTTGATCTCTAAGCCGTCCAGAGCGGCTCACGTCAATAGCATTCAAGCGAGCAACTAGGCTACTCGCCAATGCGTCTCGCAGTTCGCTGTTAAAGGGTGAAGACCACCGTTCTTGCTCCAGAATATCGACGCCTGCGCCAGATTTTCCAGCGATATTCACAACCAATTGGGGGCGAGCCAATCGTTCCGGCACTACCACTGGAGCAACTTCGATGAACATTGGTAGCACCTCTCGCTCAGAAGAAGTTGCGGTTAGTTTCGGCGCCGAAAGCGTGTAAAAGTGCGTTGGAGCTGACCCGCAACCTGCTAAAAAAATAGCAATTACAATGCAGCCGAAGCCTGCCAGTTTTGTCGATTTCATCAATTATTCCCTTCTCGTCTGCCACGAATGACAGCTTCTGGATGACGTTCAAGATAATCGGTTAGCACTCTCATCGAGACGGCAGTCCGGGATAGTTCTTGCAGGGTCTGGCGTATGTCTTGCTGCAGAGGGGCATTATCGGACAGTGTTCGATTGGCGTTGCCTAGCGTCAAACGGACATCTTTCAGAGCTGCTGTAATTTCTGGAGCCACGTCGTTGTTTAAACTCTTCGTTAATTGTTCTGCGCTGAGCAAGGTGTGATTTAAGGTACTTAAGGTTTTTCGCAAATCCACAGCAATGTCGTCGAATGGCACTTTGCTTAGCTTCTTGGCTATCTCGGCGATCTGCGACTGAATTTCATCCATACCGTTCGGTATGGTTGGGATCTCGATTGGCGTGGATGAAGTATCGATAGTAACTGGCGCGGCTTTTGGAAAAAAATCCAAGGCGACATATAGCTGCCCTGTCAGCAAGCTGCCAGTCCGCAATTGCGCACGCAAGCCACGGTTGACCATGTATTGCAATTGTTGTTTCGCAGTAAAGCTTGAGTGCAGCTCTTCTTCGGCATATTTGCGCCCCAAACGCAGCGGATAGATCTGCATCACGACGGGCATATTGAATTCGCGGTGTTTGGCGTCGTATTCAATCCCTATAGATTTGACCTCGCCCAAGACCACACCGCGAAAGTCAACCGTACTACCTGGAGTCAATCCACGTAGAGATTGATTAAAATGCATTACCACTATTTCCGATCGGCCGTCAGGTGTCTTCAAGGCGGACTCCTCATCCGCAGCAAGGTCAAAGGTAGTATTCGCCTTGGCCGCTAACCCCAGGGTGTCATCCGGTGATTGGAATGCGATACCGCCAAGTACCACCGTTGCAAGCGCTTGCGTACGCAGCTTAAAACCACTGGCGTTGACTTGCATGTCGAATCCACTTGCATGCCAGAAGCGGGTGTTCGCGCCAACTAATTTGTCGTACGGCGCCTCAATAAAGATACGTAATGTGACACCTTTTCCATCTTCATCCAGATCAAAAGCAGCCAACTGGCCGACTTTTATCCGACGGAAATAGATGGGCGAGCCGATATCAAGTGATCCAATGTCAGCAGCATGCAGCAAGTATTGTTTTCCTGCCTCGTTTTGCCGAACGATCGGTTGCACTTCGAGTCCGAGAAACTCAGCTTTTCGTTCCTTCGAAGAGCCGCCATCGACCCCAATATAGGCTCCCGAAAGAAGCGTACTAAGGCCGGAGACACCGGAAGCCGCCACGCGCGGACGAACTACCCAAAAGCGTGTATCGGTGGCGGTGAAGCTATCAGCTTCTTTCGACAATTGAACTTTGACCAAAACATGTGAATGATCCTGACTCAAGGTGATTGCCTGTACCAAGCCGATATCAACATCCTTAAACTTGACTTTGGTTTTTCCTGCCTCAAGACCATCAGCGGTACGAAATGATATAGTGATTGACGGTCCGCGCTCGGTCATTGTTTTGACCACGAGCGTCAGGCCGACAAGCGCTGCTACTATTGGGATAAGCCAAATTAATGAAGGAAGCCAATCGTGTTTCCGGCTAAGTTTTGGCAGTGGCAGCGATACCTTATTTTCTACATCATTCATTCTGTGCTTTTTCTATTCGTTGAATCTTGCTTAACTCTTGATCTGCGCGATCCCATCCCAGACGTGGGTCGAAACTATGAGATGCCAGCATCGTGAATACAACTACCGAGCCAAATGCCATTGCCCCAAATCCCGCCGAGATGGATGCAAATCCTTCGATTTGTACTAAGCCAACCAGCAGGGATATGACGAAGACATCTAGCATGGACCACCGGCCGATAGTTTCCATTAGCCGGTACAGTTTGGCTCGTTCCAGACGGCGCCAATCACTCTTGCTTTGTGCCATCGTTGTAAGCAGAATCAATGAGCCTAATTTGAAGAGGGGCACAAACACGCTGGCAATGAAAATGATTGAGGCCAGTGTCCAGGAGCCCGATATCCAAAAATAGATCACCCCGCTCATGATGGTGTCTTCATGCGTGCCCAATACTGTTCTGGTCACCATCACAGGCATCAAGTTGGCGGGAATATACATAATGCAGGCCGTGATAAGGAATGCCCAACTGCGTCTGAGACTGCCTGGTTTGCGAACATGGAGCGAGCTACCGCAACGCCGGCATTGGTCGTGCGTTGAACAATTTCTCCAGACTGTGCCGCAACAATGGCATGACACCATGGCGAGCTCGGCAGCTGTGACAGCCGGAAGATCTTCGCTCAATTTCTCAAAGGCAGAGTAAGAGGCGGCGGTGTCATTGTTCACGTCGCCTCTTTCCCGTTGTTACCTGAATTTGCCATATTCCAAAGCAATCGAAGATCGAAAGAAGTGACTGCAGTTAGTAGCACAGTCAATACTCCGAAAGACCACAGGGCGATTCCTGGGACTATAGTCGCCATGCTGGACAATTTGACTAATGCCACTAGAACACCGAGCAGGAATACCTCAACCATTCCCCAGGGCCGTAGTCGCTGCATAGTGCGAATCAGAAAATTAAAACCAACGGCCGAACGCCGATTTGCGAGCGCTAGCAGGATGTAGAGCAAAGACACCAAGTGTAAAAGCGGAAACAGGATGGTAGTTGTCAAGACCAACATTGCGACCAAATCCATGCCGCTTGATCTCAGTGACAAGACAGACCCCAACAATGTCGTGCTGCTGCTCAGACCATGCATCTCAATCTGGATGATGGGGAAACAATTTGAGATCACAAATATGATCAGACTCGCCACCGTCAGGGGAAGGATTTGTCGCCTTATTTTGCTAGCGTCACGGTCCAGTTCTGTGCCACAGCGGCGACAATGAATGATCTCTTTTGAGCGCAACAGTGGACGGCGATAGAGAGCATCACATCCATTACAGGCAATTAAGTTGGGGACTTCGTACATTGTGTATCTTGGATTTGAATGATTGAGCTGAAGGTCATTTCAAAATGCAGCCGGTAAGTGACGCGGCAAACAGCTTGGAGCGATGACAAGCTGCGCGACAAGCCAGGAAACTTTTTTAAACATCCCATTAACGCAAAGTAAGTCGAATGTATTAGGTACTTTTTTGCTTCCAGTTGAGACATTCGTCGAAGTATTGCTTGAATAGCATGCAAGAAATCACGTGATATTCAGATTCTAATTGGCATAATATGTCATCTTGACAGTAATGTCAATTCAAAGTTATTTTCGTGTTTGAACTCTTGAATAAATACGGATATCGCGAACGCGAAGCTGAGAGAATTGCTGTGATAAAGAGAGACAGCCCCACCGGAGTAAGGCGGTAGAGCTGTCGGAAAGAATCAGGCGTCAGAACTTATGGGTGTAGCCAATACCGATCAGATTTACGCGGGTATGGTAGCTGCCATTGAGCACGCCGGGGGTACCGTTTCTGCTGTCGTAATCGTCGTCCATCCTATTGATTGGCGCCTGTTTGAGCTTGATATAGCTGTAAGCGAGATCGAGTGCGTTGTGCGAGTCGATCCGGTAGCTGGCGCCCAACGAGTACATCTGACGGTTGGCGTCAGGCAGCACCGTCAATGCATAGCGCGAGTTGGACGCCGGTGACTGGTCGTACATATAGCCGCCGCGCATAGTCCATTGTTCGTCAAACTTGAAGCTAGCGCCGACCGAGGCGCGCCAACTGTTTCGCCATGCTGTCTCCTGAACGACCTTACGGTCAGGTATTTGTGCTGTTGGCATGTCGATCTCGATCGCCTGCAGGCGATCATGCCGGTTCCAGGTGATATCGCCCATGACGGCCCAGCGCGTGTCCAGCTCATGATAGGTATTGAGGGAGACGCTTTCCGGAGTTGTGACCGCCATTGAGGCGTCGCTATTTGCTAGCGCGGTATGAATTCCGCCATTGAGTGGCGAAACAGAGCCGCCAGGCAGGTTGCTGGGAATCGTGAACTGGGCGGAACCGTGCAATTTTTGTGTGATGAAGGAGCGGTAGGCCAAGCCGATTCGCGTACCATCGCTCGGGGTGAACAGATAGCCTAGATTGAATCCGTAGCCCCAATCAGTTCCACTAACGCGAACCTTGGCATCCGCTTGGGTGGCATAAGCCATGGCAGCGCCCTGGCAAGTGGCTGGATCACCGCCGCCAGCTAGGCAAGTTCCAAAGGCGACAGGCGACAAGTCCTGATTCTTGCTAAGTTTGACGTTCAAATATTGTGCGCTGACGCCAAAGCCGATACTGTGACGCGCATTTAACTTAAAGCCGAGCGAAGGATTGATGTTTAGCGACTTAAAATCCACATCACTCCCGTAATAGCGGCCGGCAAAATTGTCGTCGTAGCCAATCTTTGAACCGTAGGGGACAAACAAACCGATGCCTGCCGTTAGCCGGTCATTGATCTGATGCGACAGATAGCCGTGGGGGATAACTGCCTGCTTAGCGTAGTTGCCACCGCTGTCTGCCGAAGAAACGGGTTGGCCGCTGCCGTTTGTGGCACTGCTGAACCTGAAAGTCGAATGTGGGTTTACTGCCGTGCCCCCGAATGTTGCTTGGTTGCTTTCCAACCTGGTCAACCCCGCTGGGTTATAGAAAATCGTAGATGGATCGCTCGCCTCGGCCGTTCCGGCATTTGAGCTACCTTGAGCTCGTATACTTTGTACGTCAAACTGATAGCCGGATGCCCGGGCCGCTTGGTCTACCCCGCACGCTGCCACAGCCAGCAGCGTGTGTAATGCAATCTTGTTCTTCTTCCTACCCATGACCCTGTCTCCTTTGTGTTTTATATATTCACCATTGATATGGTGAACCACCACTTTTATTCATATTACAAGATATGTCAAGTTGACATATTAGTTCAATATGAAAATATTGGTTCGAATAAAACGGGTGTGGTCATAGTGCTACGTTGGATAATAACAACGCAGACTTCCGCCGCAATCTGCCGGCAGGTGGGTGGCGTGGCATCAGATCTGCTGCCAATATGCAGGAGCGAATTGCCGATCTCCGAGAATATTTGAACTCGCAACCGGTAATTAGCCTCGCCGGGGCAGAGTTGTTGGCAAATATGGAACTCTGCCTAGAGCTGGTGGACTATCGGGCACTGGCAAAAGCCTTTGGGCCAGCCGTTCCAATTCTAAAGTCCGTGGCGTCAGGGATGCTGCGCTAATCGAGAGAGAGAGAGAGAGAGAGAGAGAGAGAGAGAGAGAGAGAGAGAGAACCTTTAAATTTGGCGATATGCCGGCTTCCTCACGCGCAGGAGGCCGGCTCAAGATGTTTCCATTGCGGATAGCACTTGACCTAGAAAGGTCCTTTCGAAGTCTCCCTGCAGCCGCCTTGATCCGCTGCTCGGTGAGAACCAATCAGATGTCGTGTTTGCTTATAGCTGCCAGCAGTGCTACGTTTTGCGTCATACGCGTGCGCAGCATCTGCTGCCCGTCATGTTCCAGCCAGTGTGCAACCTGATCGAAGCCGTTGGTTACCTGCACCATTAGCATATCGAGATAGTTCGCGGCTTCCTCGCTGCTACTGAAACCAAAACGATCTGCGTCAGCCAACACTGCTGAACGAGAGATGTCGAAGCGCCCATTTGACAGTTGCAGTGTCAGCTTGCGCGGCGTCTCAACAGGGTTAGGCACGACATCGAAAGCTGGTGTCAAGCGCCAGCGCCGCTGTTCGTGCTTGTATACAATTGCATGATTGCGAACATGGTCATCATCATTTCCGCAAATGGCATTGAAGACCATTCGGCCAAATAGCTCACGTCTGTCCTCCTCAGGAGCTCCGATGATACGCAATGCGTCGGCCAAGCGCGGGTAGCTCCACAGATCAGTCTGCCCTAAGTTGTCCGGATACTCCGTCTGCAGCAGTGACGCTGTGCTAACGCACATCAGCCGTCGCTCTCCGACGCGATCATAACGGAGTACGCTTACGGCGCTGTGGCCTTCTTTGATCGTATGCAGTAGGGTCGATGCGAAATGAAGTCCGCTCGCAGCCCCCCATTGTTGAGCGAAGTGCTCCAGGGCGGGAATGTCAGTGATATCGCTGGAGATTCTCGGTTTGACCAGCCAATACTGTCCCTCATCGTCCCGCAGCGTCGCCTTGGGCCGGGCCCCGCCAATCGCGGCCGCCCGGATCAGTTGCCGGCGAAGTCCAAGGCTAAGCGCTGGACGCTGCTCGCTCAGCGCAGCCAATTCCCTCGCTACCAGCGGCAACTGCTGCAGTCTCGGGTAGGACGTTTGTGCTATCGAGGGAGTCGGTTTGGTGCCTACGGCGAGCGCGCCCCAACGGTCAGCGTTGCTAGCCAGAATTAGATAGCGCGCCTGATGGGTACCCTCCGGCAGGCTGTGTTCTCGTTGGAGCAGCGTCTGGCCCCAAGCATCGGGACAAGCGTCCCTTAGCACGTCGTGCAAGCCACTGTAGCGTGGCGCTGACTGGTCGTCTTCCGTCAGGAAAGGTAAATTGACCGGGTCGATCACCCACGGAAGATCCGCATGGACATAATTGTGGGTGTACCTGAAGCTACCTGTGCCAACCGCGGAACCGACTTGATACCGTCCAATAGTTAGCCATTCCCCATTGTCAGGACGCTGTAAATAAATAAACTGAGCCTTGGGAACATTTAACACCGTATTCGATCCTCCCGTTTTGTCAGTTGAACTCTGTACTGTGCTAAGAAGAGTTCATTCCTCATTCTTAGAAACATCTTCTGACTCATACACGTCAACTCCAGCGACGTTTGCGCGCTTTAGTAATAGTTCTTTGGGGCCGATTGCCGAGACATACAAGCTATCACCCTCTTCCCAACCGACTAAGGCCAGCAGTTCGTGCTGCAACTCAAGGATGCCATCGCCGCTTCCATCCCCGAGGTCAATGATATGTCCAATAAACTGGACGTGAGGGGTCTGATCGGCTGGGA
Organism: Parundibacterium terreum; assembly: GCF_014636315.1. GTDB lineage: Bacteria > Pseudomonadota > Gammaproteobacteria > Burkholderiales > Burkholderiaceae_D > Undibacterium > Undibacterium terreum. Next base: position 585,766 of record NZ_BMED01000002.1, read on the forward strand.
TAGGAGGCATATGTTGCAACAAGGTTTTGAGTAGACCAGTTGTGTCTTCGGCGGTGCTCACCCAGACAGTATTGGTTGAGTCGGAGTAGTCAACCCAGGCCTGAACAATATGGTAAGTGCTGATTTGGTATCCTGCAGCCTCTAGGGATCTGCGCATTCTGTCGATGTCTGCGGCATATGTCTGAATAAACCGAATAAACTGCCGTCGCTCTGCCAAAGTCATCGCCATAATTACCTCGCCGGGAATCAATGGATCCAAAATGAATACAACTTCATAGTTGACAAACAGTATCAACGGAGAGCGCCACTCGACCTGAAAAAGTTGTCTCTGAACTACCTTCATGAACTAAACCTTACCCTAAATTCAAAGAGGGCGAAATTTTCAGTGGAATGGCATATTTCAGCAAATGCTGAAATATGCCATTCCACTGAAAATAAAAAATCATAGCTACCCTTGGACGCTAATCCAATTGCATTCTTTTTTTGGCGTTTTTACAATTGGTCGCTTCGCAGCTCCTCCACGAGACAGCTTGTCTGCGTGGATGTATCGCACCGAATTTATTCGTTTGGAAAGTGCGGCATTTCTACTGCTGGTTTTGCCAGTGTGTAGCTGGTATACCGGGAAAGTAGGGTTGCGTAGGGCCGCCAATGCGAACACGATCACCGATTTCTGAGCTCCCAAGGAATGCTTTGTACTTGGGGCTGTGTTAAGGCGGGTAACCAGACGACTCGTTGTCACGCCAAGGCTTAGCCTAATCGCTCGCAACTAATCCTCAACGGCGTTCCGGAAACGCTGGCACATTCAAGAGCGGTCTCACCCTAACTCAGGCGATGATCCAGGGTGACTTTTTACGTTTCAACCGGATTACAAAGTTTCGAGCCGACCTACGCTACCGCAATGAGTAACGTCAGTGCAATAAGGGAGGCAACACTACCTATGTTTCTTCATTGAATTCAATTCGTGCTGGCCAGGCCAGCAGCGCAGCGACACGCAACATTATCCATTTTGCTTCTGGCTGTGACGTCCAACCCGTACTGGACAGGCGATCGTAATATTGCTGCAGAATTTCGGACTCGCTCATATGGGCGCGTTTTCCGGCCTTTGTTTCCAGGCATTTCACCTTGAATTGCTGTGCGAGATCTTCGCAAATGTCCCAACGTGCAAAGCGATCAAGAGGCGTTGTACCCGGCGAATAGAGCACTCCCTCATATTCGACAAGTTGGACTTTAGCCTGCACACCGCCGATGGAACCAGGTGTTGGTAATGGGAAGGGGAAATCGTGCGGGACTTGAGAAATGGCATTGTTGGAATCCATGATCTTCCTGTCGTTTTGAGTGCCCTGGATTTTTTGGGAATGCTACTCCATCTACGGAGCGACGTACGCACCATTTTAAAAGCATTGCGGTCTTTGTGCGAGAAGGCCGCTATCATGCGGTAGCGAAGGATACCCCGGCCGCAGCTGCGGGTCTGACTCACGTTCCATCAGCGTATTTATTCTCATCAGCATCTGCACGGGTCGGTAGAAAAGGTCGCATGGTAAGGTTGTGCAGAAATAAATTGCTCAGTTACGAGATCGAACCTACTGGTTAACGGTGTTAGTAGCTCAACGAATTAACCTCTACGCCGCGAGCAGGCGGCTACAATTGGTCTACCAATGCGAAAAACAGAAGTACAGTTGACCGAGCGCTCATCGTAGCGAACATGAGAGTGGAGGTGGTTCGTGGACGAAATCTCAGTAAGCCCTGGTGAGGACTCACCCGAGCTGGTCTTTGTCTATCTCTTGGTTAATTCCATCCATACTAGGTTCAAGATAGGACTTAGTATCGCCCCCTTGCAGCGACTACAAGCGTTCGCGACGAAAATAGATAAAGAACGGAGCATGCAAGTTTCTTGTGCGCCAACGGATGTCCGTCGTGTGGAAAAGATTTTACATATGTGGTTTAGCGATTATCGTATTGATCCGAATTTGGTTGATGACGCCAATGGCCATACAGAATGGTTCGATATCAATTGCTGGGATGAGACAATCTTATATTTACAAAGTCATCAGGAAAGGCTGCGTTGTTCTGCTCCCGCACCGCTACATGCTGGTCAAGCAATACACGATGCACGTCGACAGAGTCCTCGCAATACTAAACGAGGAAAAAGTTCAACGCGACCGAAGAAAACGTTGATCATAGAACTTGGGGCTGTCACCTCAATGGCTGATCTCATGACGAAAGCCCAGATTTCGATGAAGAGTTCGATAATCGGTAAAACGATAACTCTAAATGGCACTGAGCCTATCAACTACGAAGATCAGCAATTTGCATTCGGGCGTTTGCTATGGGAAGCAGCCGCACTTGACGAATGCGGAATTATTAAGTTAGGCAAAGTGGACCATCTGTCCTTGAGTTTTGTATTTACCAGACTGAGCGAGGAGACTTTCGATACCGATTCTCTTTATGCAATCAAGCCAACCGTTCCGCGCTACCGCGGAGATCGGCTGCCCCAAACTTCCTTGATGCCGTCCCCTTCCAAGGGTGTCTGAGTGGTAATCCAGTCGGCCAATGATTGAAAGTGGGGGGCTGGGCTACAAACATTCAGTAAGCTGACGAGCGCTTTTACGAGCGCACGCGCCTGACGTATCGCGGAATTTAGGGACGGAAGTCTACCGCAGCTCGGCGTCAGTGCAAACCGCAATGATTTCATCTAGGACCCGACTTATTTTCCCATAATTGTAGCCCTCAGCTCGACTTTCGAGATCTAAGAATTCACGCTTATATTGGTCCTTTTCCATCAGTGCCCCTTGGTAGATCTGGAGCGCTTCGTTATAACTACTCCAACGGACGGTTGCATCGCTCGGAAGATCCAGGTAGCACTCAATAGCTGCGCCTCTCCCATTGATATTTGCTAGTTGTTCCCCCTCGGGCCCAATCGTCCGGAATTTTTCGAATTCTTTAATATCGGGCAGTTTCATCATTTTCAGATTGTGTGGAAGCGAAAGCGCTTTGCATTTTTTCATGCAGCCCACTCCTTCCGCATCATTGTCAAACACGAAGACAACATTGTTCTGGATGCGGATGCTGACTAACCCCTTAGCAAAATTCAACAGATTCCCGGTACCAGAGAAGGGATAACCATCGGCCATATCAACGAAGCGAAAAAAATCACTAATCTCCGGTCGAAGGACGTCAAATGCACGACGCAAGATCTTGGCGTCTGAGCTGCCCTCTGTAACTAACAGGTATTCTGCATGTTCTGATATTCCATGTTGGATGTTTTCTCGCGCGGTCCATCCGCCCTTCACTACATCATCGAAGAACCAAACCACTGGCAAGTCGAGATTTGAGGGATTTTCGGCCAGGACGCGCAGAGCCGTCTCTGGCCTGAAGTTTTCAAGTAACGTCAGTAAGTCCTTGTTGTCAGCATCGAATCTGCTCGGAGGGCGAATCTCACGGAGCATACGCTGCACATCCATTGGAATAATTTCGCTATTCTCTGGTAGTTCTGAATGTTCGTTTCGAATGTCAGCCACGTTGACCGTTCGTAGAACGGCCATGACTTCATTGAACGATAGCGGCAATGGCTCGACAAACGAATAAGGATTAGGGCGAGCATATTCTGCTCGTGCCCGAGCGAGGGTAAAGCCCATTAACTCCAGTCTCTTTACTACCTGACGCAGTGGCCGTTCATAATGCTCTTCCGGTTTCTTCTGCCCGTAAATTGTTGAGACAACGAGGTCTTCGGCTAAAAACAGCTCGCTATGATTCGAAATGAACTCGTTCTTGCTCTCAGTTACTGTAAGCGGTCCGAGCATTAACCCTGAAAATGATCCCATTGGTTTTCTCTACATTCCTTAAGTCGATGAATATTAGCGAACAAATCGATGGGTGCACAAAGCCACTACTGCATCAGCCACTGCTCACATGAGGAATTGGTTGAAAAGCCGCGGGCGAGCGAGTCGGTAGCCTCTGGAAGAAAGCAAGAGTCTGTTTCACAAAATAAGTCATCAACGGGCTCCAATCAGCTGAAAATGCGTGTGGTAGCTCGACGATAAACTCAACGATATCGTTTCTACCGCGTGCAGAGCAACAGCTGAAAGATCCAAAGCCCTGAAGATCTTCAATTTCGAAATTAAAATATGCCAATATCGCGAATAGATTCTGGTCCGGGGCTTTTAACGGTGAAGGCAGTCTAACTCTAAAGTTTACTACATCACCTTGCTGTTCGTATTCAAACGGGATGCGTGTTTGCCGACGATAAAGTATGGTCAAAAGGCGATTGATTCTTCCAAATTTTTCAGCGAGGCCAGTGACGCTTTGTACCATAAGCTTGGATTTTTTTAGCAGGCGATCGCGACGAATATGTCGTCGAGCAGGCTCCAACGGTAGTGCGGGCCTAGGGACACCAACGTGAACTCCGCCAATATCAGGCATTGTTAAACAAAAGATCTCTAAATAGCGCAACGCGATTCCTAACGATGGCTTTGCACGTAACTCTGTTCTTCCATCTCCTTGAGGGTACGGCACTGTATATTGTGCAAGTAGAAGTAATAGCGCGCTCTCTAGTTGTTGCACGATGCTGGTCGGCGCTTGTAGATAATACGATGCTTCATAATCTACCTCACCCCAAATTCGTTGAAGCGTTTTGATTCTGTTGTGGATATTATCGGCCTTGCCGATTTTGATGTAATTCCCCTGTTTAAATTCAAGCAAGTACAAATTACTCAATTCCATTATGTGCCTCCATTCGAGGTCAATAGACTGCGGATTCATTACTTTTTTTATTGCGGTTGAATTGAGCTTTTAATAGCAGATATGCTCACAGGTGCGTCAACCTCTCTGTTCGATTACCAATGTTTATCTTGGCAATTCCGCGTCAGAGAGCTGTTCATCACACGCTGGCGTCATCTTCTGGCAGAAAATTTTTGTTCCACCCGAGGTCATACGCGCGAGGATATGCCCATTCTCATTCGTACCAAGAATACGACTAGAGACGGCCAACGATGAAATTTCTGCATTTCCCAATCCGCATTCCACATCAAATGAACTGTCAACGGGCGCTACAAGGGGCGCCGCACGGTTAATCACTTCGCATTGTGGGTGATGGTAGCTTGATGCAACCCGTGCACTGAACAGCATGGCGTTTGGCGAAACAGCGTTTAACCAAGCTGGGCTGTTGCTAGTTTCCGTTCTTGCGCCGTGATGCGAAGCAAGAAGCAATGATGTGCCCGATATGTCTAAATTATTATTACGGGCGTTTTCCAGTGCACTTCGTTCAGTCTTGCCCTCAGCGTCCCCAGGAAAAATGATGGAATTGCCTTTGTACGAGAGGCGCACAATTGCACTGTCAGCATTGGTGCTAGATCCCAGTTCGCCAGTTTGTGGATTCATGGTGGCGTTCACTGTAAGTAAATCCAATTTAGCTGCGCCGCAAGCGAATCTGGTATCGGCTTTCCTGAATTCGCCTGCATTGAACTCAATAGCTTGCGTTTTTGTTTGTGCTACCCAGTCGGTGAATGCGCGAGGGTACTCAGTTTGACTGCGTCCAATATAGAGGCTCGTGATGCTGCTCGGATCAACACCGTCTTTGTTGCGCAATAAGGAAATGTGATCCTTATCTGGATGCGACACCAGCACAGTAGCCGAGCTTGCAGCGCGCAACTTGTCGCTGAGCCAGCGCCCTACCGAAGGAAGGCTGGTTGCTCCCGCAGCACTGCTTCCGCAATCAATCAAAACAGCGCTTTGGCCATCAGGGCAAGCGACATAACTGCAGCTGCCTTGGCCAACGTCCAACAGCCAAACGTCCGTTGCTTGCTCAGGCAGTCTGCGAACGACTTCCTTTTCACGCTTTTGTAAGTCCGGTCCTGCGCAACCAGCAAGCAATGACAGACACAAAGCTGCCGAACTCCAGCAAAAACGACGACCTATCGGTGTGTTCACGTCCTACCTCCAGTCATAGAAGGGAATAGTACGATTTGATTATCAATTGATAATGCCAAAATGATATGTTACTTTGATGCTTGTGGCAATCGGTGTACATCTAAATACCTTTTGAAATTGCGTTCGAAGGGGCGGAACTGTAATTAATGACAGTGACGGTTTTTGGGAGGCGCCAGGTGATACGTGTGGGGCTTATTGTTCCAGCAAAATAAGAAATTAGGGATGAGATGAAAACCAGAATAGCGTCGATACTAGCGGCACTGCTTTGCTTTGCCGCATCACCCGTATTTGCTCAATACCAGTCGCCGGCACCAGCATCAATTCCAGCCAAACAGGCCGAGCCCGACGAAAGCAAACTGACTACCCATAATCATTACACCAATAAAGCAGGTCAGAACGTGCATTCGCCTGCCAAAACTGTTGATGGAAAAGTACCACCGGGTGCGACGGCAAAATGTGGTGACGGCACCTATAGTTTCAGCCGCAATCATCGTGGCACTTGCTCGCACCATGGGGGCGTAAGTAGTTGGCTTTAGCTGTTACCTGAAGCAGATTGTGAATCGTGGCCAGGTTCATGTTGAAATTGATACAGTCAACCTCGATAGAGCACGAATTCTATGTTCGAAGTTGATTTGGGATCAACAAGGAAAGTCGAAGTAATGCATATGTCCAGGCTTTGCCCTAGGCACGTATGTCTCATGCATGCACTACATGCATAGTGGCTTTGGTTGAAATATTCGTCCCTCTCAAAATAGCCAAATTTCAGAATAAGGAATTGTATGCAGAAAAAAAGTTTTGGAGATTACCAAACAGACATAACAGTTTTCGCTGGCGCCCTCCAAGAAATGCGCGACGCAATAGACGTATATAGTTTTAATTCAGACCAGAGGCGAATCTTCGAAAGAGCGCGAATCTTAAAGTCGTCGTTTGCGAACGACAAGAATCATTCGATTACTCATTTCCAAGACATGTTGGAATATGCGCCTTACACTTTCGAAAAATACTGGAGGCAAACCTATAACTGTGTTTTAAACCACAAGCATGCCATGGAAGAAGCAATCTGGTTTTTGTCAGTTCTTATGGCATGGGCTTACATGGAGCGATATTGGAATCACCGTGATCACCAAATTGAGGCTGGCCCTATATCTACTCTTGTTGGCATGCACTTAGGGCTGGATCCTGCATTAAGCATTCCGGAAATCACAGAGGCATATAAAGTCCATCAGTCCCTATTTAAGAGCCTCAACGAAAATAGCATTAGTAAAAAATTAGAAAATTCGCACGAAGCCCTCGCACACTCTGAAGAGCGGATATCACAACTCACAGATGGCTACGAAGAACGTCTGAAATCTGCACTTAGTCGATTTGACGAAATGCAAACACTGATCGCAAACGCTGAGACTCGGGCTACAGAGTCAGAGGAAAAAATCGCAGAATATGCCAAGCAACTAGAGAGGTATAAGGTTTCGTTTTCCTTTTTGGGTTTGACTGCGGCCTTCAGAGACTTCTTTCAACGTAAAAAGAAAGAACTGAGAAACTGGTTGGGGGCCATATTTATTTTTGGAGGCATTGCAGTCGCGATCCCAGTTTGGGCATTTTGCGGACACTTCTTTAATTCAGGGACCGCAGTTAATCAGGGTGAGGCACTTTGGCCTCGGTTAATTTTCTATTTTCCAGTAGCGGCTGTCGAGATACTCTTACTGTATTATTTTCGAGTTGCTTTGACACACTTCAACTCTGTTCAAGGCCAGATGCTGCAACTCGAACTACGTATGGCGGCCTGTGGCTTTATCGAGGAGTATGCGAAATTTGCCAAAGACAATAAGGATGGCGGCGATTTGTCGAAATTTGAGTCCTTGATTTTTGGCGGAATAGTGGCAGACGTGGATAAGATCCCTAGTACGTTTGACGGTCTTGATCAAATCATCAGCTTAATTAAGCTAGGTAAAGATAAATAATAAGTGAAGCCGTGAGTATAGGAATTGTTTGGCAGTGATCACGAACTTTCCCCCGCAAAATCGCGTCTGTTGATGTAAGGCCGACCAGTTCAAAGTTCTACTCTGTTGCTTTCACGATCGGCCTGCACCTCTAACAAGGAAAATTTCAATGACCTATATTTGTGCCAATTGCATAGGGGAACCTGTTCTACGTTCCCTATTAGTTGCCGCGATGTCTCACGAGAATTCCTGTACATATTGTGACCACGATTTTCCCTCCGTGGAGCTTTGGAAAATCGTAGAAAAATGCGACCAGGTACTTACGACATATTACGAACTATCGAGCCAGACTATGGCTGTTGTGCATTATGATCGTATCCCGGCAGGAAAAGATTTATTGACGACCATTCAAGAACTTGCAGTCGTATCCGAGTCTGCAGCAACAGATATCGTAGAAACCTTGGGACATATCTGGTACGACAATGATAGCCGTGAAAGCAAATATCCCGACGACGATTTATGGTTTGTCCTACGCTCGACCGTCGAATCGCCACTACTCACGGAATGGTCGAAGATGGAGAACAGCCTTCGGAATGAGGCTAGGTATTTAAATCCCAAGGTTACGGCATTTATGGAGTCAATATTTGGCGGGATATCAAACGCTCACACGGAAGACGGAACGCCAGTGTTAGTAGATGCAGGACCTGACACTCGTTACAGTACGTTTCACAGGGCACGCGTATTTCAATCCGACAGGGACATGGCGGAAGCCCTGCAGCATCCTGAGAAATCCCTGGGCTCGCCACCATCCGGGATCGGCTCCGGAGGCCGAATGAATGCAGCTGGACTTCCTGCGTTCTACGGAGCGACAGATGCTAAAACAGCGCTCGCTGAAGTTCGGCCACCGGTCGGAAGTTATGTCGTGGTTGCGAGTTTTTCTGTGATTCGACCTTTGAAATTATTGGATCTCAGGTTATTAGGTCAAGTTCAACTTGCGCAAAGCCTCAGCCTGTTTGACGAAGCTACACTGGTAGCAGCTCAACGGCGTGATTTCTTAAGAATGCTATCAACACGAATGACGTCGCCGGTTATGCCAGAAAATCAAGATCGAAACTATCTCATCACACAAGTTGTAGCCGACTATCTCGTCATGCATGCTCAAGCGTCGATTGACGGGATCATTTATCCCTCGGTTCAAGTTGATGACGATGGCATGGGCGAGCGCAACGCAAATGTCGTCTTGTTTCATAAAGCCGCCACCGCTATTAATGCTGACAGCGAAAATGTGACCGCCGCAGTAGACTTATGGGAGCAAGAAGAAGATGGGCCACGTGAATATTTCAAACCAAAGATCAGTTATATTCAGGTAAAACCTTTGTATCCCTATCAGCAAGCAGAGTTTCGCCCCAAGCCCGCACTCGAGTTAGTCAAAGATAGCATCGAGATTCATCGTGTAATGTCCGTTGAGATCCGCACCGATCCTACCGTTGTGGAAGTGGTGAGTGACCCGGCAAGTATTTGGGGTAGATAGACATTGCCACTGGGGACAATCTAAGCTCCTCCTGAAAAAACGAAGTTCGATAAAGTTCATCTTTGGGAAATTTGAACTTTCTTCTGTCACGGGCTTAGAACACAATTCTACTTATCGTAGTGAATAGGGAATTGGAACGATCAACGTGGCATCACTGGGCGTTGCTCCCTGCTGGCACATTCGTGACCAGGTTCTTTCAAGAGAGACCGCCAGACCGTTAGGTGAGGATGGAGCAGGCATGCCAACTAGATACTCTCGGCACGCCCCTCGTCGATCAAACTACGCTATCGGGTGCGTAGGTATTGCTTTGCTATGAACCCGTCCTTCTTCTCCCGAAACGAAGCTGGTGTAGACACTATCGCCCGGACCCGCTTGGGTATCGGTCACTGTCATAACTATTCCTTTTGGCCAGGCCTTAAGTAACTATTAATATGGATATTTTTAAGCTTTAAAACCCAATAAATGACAATACTTTTTAAATATGGATATTTATAACTAAATAACTCGCGATCGAGAATAATTGTTTATTCATATCGTTGTCGTACCAGATTTGCTGCAGGGCTTCTACGATGTCTGTTGCTGCAGACTTGGGTACAAGTGCGAGTTCCAACAGAGGTGAAAGGGGTTCCTCCGCATATAAGATTGCATTACCTAATGCGGCTGCGCGATCTGCATCTTCCGTCGCTTGAAGGGGCCAAATTATTTTCAACGACGGATTTAATGGTTCGCCAAGGTTATCGCACTCGTGATCCGGATTGTATTGATACGCACGATATTTGCGGCTCGTTTAATATCCTATCTAACTACGGACTCTCAGAAGAAAAAAGACCCGCCGTATGATAACTTTCGATTATTGAATCGAAGAGGGCGATATCTGCTCTTCCTCGCGCCATTAGCTGGGCCCCTGAAACGGCTGCGAAGATTGCGCGAGCGCGAAGCTCAGCAGGTTTTCGCTTCATTCCAGTCATCTGCAGCACTTTGTCTAGCCATGCGACGTTCACGTCCGCAAACGCTTGCACTTGCGCTTGAACCCCTGCCGGTAAGTCGTCGTATTCAGCAGTCATGAAGCTGCAAAGGCAAATACGATTTCCGTTCTCCAACGACCGGCGGAACGTTTCTGGATACCGACGCAGACATATCTCCGGTTTGCCAGCTTCCATTGCTATCGCCTCCAAGGTCGTTGCTGAATCATCAGTATAGCGTCGCGCCACTGCAGTAGCCAAATCGGCCTTACTTGGAAAATGATGATAAAGACTTGCCGCCTTGATACCCACTTGCTCGGCCAAAGTACGCAGATTTAACCCCCCATAGCCATGGGCCTGCGCAATACGCGTGGCTGCGGCAAGAATCTTTTCGCTAGAGCTAGCGCTCGCATTGCTACTCAAGATGATGTCCTCAAAAAAATTGGTTGACGAGAGCAAGTATAGCGCATATTGTTTAGCCTAACGAACGTTAGTTAGTTTTTAAACCGCTACCGTTTTATGGGGGATTCCATTTACTTCAGGAGCATTCAATGACATCTAGCGCTACCAACAACGGCCCCACTATGACGGTCTATGACTTTCCGGTCGGCCCCTATCCGACGCGCGTTCGAATCGCGGTCGCAGAAAAGAAATTGCAAATGAAAATCCGGTTCGAGCTGGTCGATTTGTACAAGGGCGAACACAAGAAGCCAGAATTCATCGAGCAAAGAAATTACTCTGGAACGCTGCCGGTGCTCGAATTGGCGGACGGCACGCTGATAGCCGAATGCACTGCCATCACCCAGTATCTCGATACGCTAGATGGGTCACCCAGCCTCACTGGCACCGCGCCTCTGGAACAGGGGATCATTCATATGATGAACAAGCGGGCCGAAATCGAATTGCTTGACGCTATTAGCGTATATTTTCACCATGGGACACCAGGCTTGGGTCCGTTGGTGGAGCTGTATCAAAATCCAGAATGGGGATTCCGTCAGCGCGATAAGGCGCTTCGCGGCATGCATTACTTTGACAAAGTGCTCCAGCGGCAACCTTTCATTGCTGGCGACAAATTCTCGATGGCTGACATTACCGTCATCGGTGGTCTAGTATTTGCTGCTATCGTAAATCTGGACATTCCGCCCGAATGCAGAGCCTTGCTTTCATGGTACGAACGGATGAGACAGCGCGAGAGCGTTGCAACCCAACCGGCGTTTTCTAGTTAAGAGGGCTTGTGAGAAGTTGCGAAGTGAAGATGGGGCGGACGTTGCGTGGAACGACATGCAAACGTCCGCTGCTGGCCGGTTAAGACTCTAGGTAAATGTCTTTCTATGAGCGTTGCCGACCTAGAGAGCACAATCTCATTGATGCCGCTACGGATTCATAAGTGGCAGGTGAACATACTAATTCCATGCAGACTAAAAAGACATTTAATGGCAATCGCCCGCGCGAAGCCGTGGCAGGCATTTTCGCAATTCGTCGATTCGCGAGATAGTTTCCTAACTTTCGAGTACGTGCGCATCCTCACCATGCGCATGAATCCTGCGTCTCTCGCGAATAGAGGGGAGCGGCAACGTACATTGAAGCACGTGGCAATTCGAAAGGCCATTCTTATGCAGTTGAAACGCCACTTTGATGCAAGTGAAAAAGCGAATCGTATGCAGGACAAAAAGCTACTTCTACGCATATAAAATAGCCACGAATTTCTGTCTCTAGAAATAGATATTTTTCCGTCCAAAAAAACAAGACATTTGAAAGTGGATGCGCAGGCAGAAAAATAGCCGCTTGGTGGCAAACCAAAAAGCTAAATAGTGGTACTGTCGAATTCTATTTCGCGGCAACGCTATGCGACAGAGTGGCAATGACTTTTGCATCCTGTTGGCAAAGATTGCGCGTACTGGAAGGCATAGTCCATTCCAAATTAATGGCAAGCATGATGCAAATATCCACTCATGGCTTCAAGCTGAAGCGTTCCACCACGAAATCGACGAAGCTGCGCAGCTTAGGCGACATACGGTGATCACGTAGGTAGATGAGGTTCAACGGCCGGGCCGGCGGCGTGTATTCAGGGAGTAGGCGAACGAGATGGCCGTCCTCGATATCCTTTGACAGCATTATCTCAGGCAACATGACAATGCCCATGCCAGCGAGCGCAGCCTGGCGTAACCCTTGAGCGCTGTCGACCTGCATCCGGCCCGAAATCGGCACGCTGATTTCGCCCTCTGGACCGGTCATGCGCCAGGATGCCTGTGCCGATCGCCACTCGGACCGCGAGGAATAGGTATAGGCCAAACAATCGTGCTGAGCAAGATCCGCCGGTCGGCGCGGTTCGCCACGCTTCGCTAGATAATTCGGTGCGGCGCAAATCATCAATCTATACGGTGCAAGCGGGCGGGCAATTAGGTCGGAACTCTGAAGGTTGCCAAGGCGGATCGCCGCCTCGAATCCGTCCTCAGCCAAATCCACGACAGCGTCGGTGATGACCACGTCGAGATCGACTTTGGGATAACGCGCCGTATAGTCGGCGAGCGCGGGTATCAATCGTTCTGTGCCGAAAGTCGCAGATGCGGTAACCCGAAGCCGCCCTTTGGGACTGGTCTGCGTTTCGAGTGCAAGGGCATCGGCATCCGCAACGAGACTGAGGATCTCAATGCATCGTTCGTAATAGGCCTTGCCGAATTCGGTCAGATTTTGCCGCCGCGTGGTCCGATTGATGAGGCGTGTACCGAGATGATCTTCTAGCGCCTGCAAATGGTTGCCCACCATGGTTGGCGAAAGGTCGCGTTCCGCTGCCGCCGCCGTCAGACTCCCCGTATCCACTACACGGATGAAGATAGCCATAGCCTTGAAGATGTCCATTGCCAATATTTTCTGGGTAGTCATCAAATAAAATGGCAGTTTATATAATTTTTCAGGGTAATACAATGAGATTGGAATTAGTCAGCGGTTTTCGTGGCGACCATTCTCCAACAAGAAAACAATCTCTGGGCCCCTCTTCTCATGTCTTATCTGAAACCGAATCAATCAACATCGCCGCGCCTGACCTTGATAGCCACCAGTCTAGGCTTCGTCCTCGTCATTCTCGACGTCACAGTCGTGAACGTTGCGCTGGAAAGGATCCAAGCGTCGCTCAGCACCAACGTGACCGGTTTGCAATGGATCATTAACGCTTACACGCTGGTCTTTGCGAGTCTGCTGCTAACGGCAGGTGCCCTTGGTGACCGCTTCGGTGCCAGACGAATCTTCGTCATAGGTTTTGCGTTGTTTACCATTGCGTCACTGGCCTGCGGCATGGCGGGCACAATCAGTTCCCTCATTGCCAGCCGCGTCGTCCAAGGAATGGGTGCGGCACTTTGTGTACCAGCCTCGTTGGCGTTGCTTAGCGCTAGCTTTCCGGATGCGACCTCTCGTGCCCGAGCCGTGAGTATTTGGGCTGGCGTTGGAGGCTTGGCTCTTGCGGCCGGGCCGGTTGTTGGCGGCATCATGGTGGATCGCTTCGGTTGGCCGAGTATCTTCTTCCTCAACCTACCACTTGGGCTCCTAGGCATCTGGTTGACTTTATCCTATGCGCCGTCGGGTTCAAAGACACCGAACCGTGGATTGGACCTCGCCGGGCAAGTACTGGCGATTCTCGCGCTAGGTGGGCTCACCCTCGGCTTCGTCGAGAGCGGCGCACTCGGCTGGACGCATCCGCTAGTCCTGTCAGGTTTTGCCTGTTTCTCGGTGGCCGGCGCGTTGTTCCTATTGGCAGAAGCCCTTGGCGCGGACCCTATGCTGCCGCTGTCATTGTTTCGCTCGTCAGTGGTGAGCGCATCCTGCGTCGTTGGACTCCTCACCAACTTCGCCTACTACGGGCTTATGTTTGTGTTTAGCCTGTTCTTCCAGGCGACAAAGGGGTATTCACCGTTGATGACCGGACTAGCTTTTCTGCCGATGACGGTACTTGTAACCGTCGCCAATTTGATTTCTGGTCGGCTGACCGCGCGGTTCGGGCCGCGGCTACCCATGGTGATGGGGCAGGCGCTAGCTGCCTGCGGTTACTTAACTTTAGCAGGCATCGACGGCAGAACCCCCTACAGCGTCATCGTCTGTCCATTGCTAGCGGCGGGCATCGGTGTGGCGTTGACAGTCCCCGCGATGACGGCTGCTGTTCTCGCCAGTGCCGATAGGCAACGGACAGGTATTACCTCTGGAGCGTTAAACTCTGCGCGCCAGACGGGGGGCGTCATCGGCGTCGGGGTATTCGGATCGTTGGTCGCAGGAGGACCGGAAAAACTCCTTGCGGGTATGCATGTCGCGCTAATCATGGCGGGTCTCGCACTTGGCATCGGCGCCATCATCAGCTTTGTAGGTATTAGAATACGATTGATTACCAAATCAGCGTCACTGCCCGTAGAAATGATTACCAAGGGCGAAACCAATTGAAGGTTCGAGTTCACATGCTCAGAATCCCGAGAGCGACGCTTCGATTCTCATTGCTTATTTGATTTCCTAAGTATGGCCTAGTGGTGTGAATAGCCACGTCATAGTAACTTCCTTAACATGACCCGAAACGAAGCGGTCAACACCAGCGAGTGCGGTCAGCGCATTCCAGCGCGGGTGGTCAGTGCAAACCGGAATGACGGTCAACGATCACCAGCGCCTGCTTTATATACGATGTTTCTTTACTCGTTATCAGCCAACAGCTTTTGCACCGGATAGTGTTTTTTCACTATTGGGGATTTAAGCACTATAAAGCTAAAATATTTTGTAATGGCTAGGTTCTGCTCTAAAAGATCGTCAATAATTGCCTGATATTCCGCAATCCCAGAGGTCATAAATTTAACCAGGTAGTCGAAACCTCCGCTCACCAGATGAACTTCCATTACCTCGTCAAGGCTTCGCGCTGCCGCTTCAAATCGAATGAAATCTTCTCTTCGATGGCTGGAAAGTGTAATTTGCGTGAAGACGACCTGCGGATCCGCTAATTTCGCTAAATCTATCTGAGCGCCGTAACTGCTTATATAGCCCGCAGCTTCAAGCTTACGAACCCGCAAAAGGCAGGGGCTGGACGACAGTCCTACAACGTCAGCCAAATCGCTGTAACTAATTCGTCCGTTGCGTTGCAGCTCACTTAGAATTCGGACGTCAATACGATCTAGCTTAGGAACCCTTGTCATCGCTACCCCTTGTTTATTTAATTAGGACTTATCGCGCAGAGCCTCCTGATGAGCCTTTGCCATTTCTGCCATGCTAGTGAATTTAAAATCATAATGCGGCATCGAAGCAGGACGCTGGGTGGCGCCGAATCCTTCTTGAGCATGGCGACGATAGATCCATGCTGATGCAATACCGAAATTATTGGCTGGCAGATGGTCATGGAACAGGCTTTCAGCCGTATGCAAAATTTCGTGCTTCTGAATTCCCTCTGCCGCCAATTTTTCCAGCATGTACTCGAAATTCTTTGGATTTGGTTTGTACGAGCCGACATCTTGCGCAGTGAAAATATGATCGAACTCCACCTGCAGCCGTGTATTACTTCCTTTGAAGCTCTCCCGATCGACATTGGACAGTATCACTAATTTATAATATTTCTTCAAGTATTGCAGCGCAGCAGCCGAGTCAATAAACGCAGGCCAATTGACGACGGATGCACCAAACACTGCCCCTTCCTCTTGTGTAGCGGTTGTACCCCATTCCTTTGCGACACGGGAATGCACCACGCCAAGCAGTTCGGAATAAATCATTCCCGGTGTCAAGGCTTCTTGATCTGCTTCATGGCGCGCGTGCGTCTCCAGAATCTCATCCCTTGAGAGCGATTTTCCAATTCGCTCCACCAAAGGTTGATAAGCAGTCCAGATGCCGGTTTCCCAATCGATCAGCGTGCCGTAGCAGTCGAATGTCAGTGCTTTGAAATCAGTTAATTGCATTTTGAATCTCCTTGGTGGTTAGAACATCGTTTAGTGATTTCGTAAATTTGACTATCAGCTGATCTATCTCAGCCGGGGTACAGCAGAGCGGCGGCGCGAACCCGATAATGTCGTCGCCAAAAGCTCTAAAGATCAATCCGTTCTGATAGCCTGCCGCCAAAATCTTCTCGCCTAATTTCAAAGAGCGATCCGGTTTTGTTTTCAATGCTTTGTTGGTTACAAGTTCGACGCCAGCTAGCAATCCACGTGAACGGACCTCACCTACCAACGGATGGTCAATCAGCTTGCCAAGCTGATTTCCAAAATATTCTCCGACCTTCCGGCCATTCTCCAAAATTCCACCTTCTTGATAGAGCCGCAAGACTTCAAGTCCGATTGCAGCGCTGACAGGGTGACCAGAATAAGTAAATCCGTGCCCCACCAATTCACCGGAAGGCAGGCCATCGGCAATAGCACGGTAGATATGATCTGCAATAAACACGGCACCCATTGGCGCATATCCGGCGGTCAATCCCTTAGCAACGGTCATGAAGTCGGGAGAAACACCTTCGGCATCACAAGCAAACATTGGACCGGTGCGGCCGAAACCCGTTATGACTTCGTCGACCACAAACAGAATCCCCAATTCTTTACAAGCGCGCTGCATCGCCGCCAACCACCCCACAGGCGGTATGATGACTCCACCAGAGCCTTGGATGGGCTCGCAAAAGAAAGCTGCCACGTTCTCTGGGCCAAGTTCCGAAACTTTCTCTTTTAGCTGCGTGACTGAAAGCGCGATAATTTCATCGTCACTCTGTGCATCACTGTTGCGATAAGGATAGTACGAAGGAATATGGTGCTGAGATGGCAAAGGAAGGTCAAACCCGTTATGGAATGCCGGCAGTGCAGTAAGCCCCGAGCCCGTCGAACTTGATCCGTGATACCCGCGCTGCAAGGAAATAAAGTGCTTTTTGTCAGGCTTCCCAGTAACGTTAAAGTAAAGCTTGATGAAGCGTATGACTGTATCTACAGCGTCCGAGCCTCCCAAGGTAAAAAATACCTTGTTCAAATTGCCAGGCGCTATGTCAGCTAGTGCCGCCGCCAGTTTAACTGCCGGTTCTGAGGCATATCCAAAATATCCGGTCGCGTAGGGTAATCGGCGCATTTGCTCTGCCGCCGCTTGGACAATTGACTCATGACCGTAGCCTACGTTTACACACCATAAGCCGGAGAATCCGTCCAGAATATCGTTTCCCTCGGCATCCCTCAGCCATGCTCCCTTGCCACTGGAAAGCAATTTTGCATTGCTGTGCTCCTGGTCCAACCAGGAACTCACAGGATGTATCCAGTGCTGCCGGTTTTTCTCGCGCATTGCGTCGATATTCATTGCGATCTCCATCTCATGTAATGGAGTCAGTATAGGTATAGTCGACACGCCTTTTCATGTGTCTTGATATCTCCAAAAAGCAAAAATTGCCGAAGTTACGGTCAGTTCCGGAAGATTTTGCTTTACGAAAGGCATCCAAAATGCATGCGTAGTCAAAATTAAATGAAAAAAACCTGTAGCTTCAGAGCTACAGGTAAATCCCTTTGTACCAGAAAGGGATGGAGACTCAGTGGCAATTATCCGCGCAAGAACTGGCTTCGACTGGCCTTTCATCCAGTTTGGGAAAGGTTCGAGCAGACGTGACGGATAGAACGACGGCGAACTAAATCACTTTTGCATCAAATTAGAAAAAGTGACGCATACCTAAGTTGAAAGCACTGTTTCCGGAACCAAGCTCGGTGCCATTTCCTACTATGTAGGTTGCGCCATTCTTATTACTGATGTGTGCATAGGCGGTATAGAGTTCGGTGCGCTTGGACAGGTTGTATATGTAGCCAAGTCCGAATTGATGCGCATCGCGATTTGCGCCTGACTTATCATTCTTCGCGACATAGGACGCAAGGATGCGACTCGCACCAAATGGAACAGTCACGCCTATCAGCCCATCCTGGGTATTGGTGGTTCCTAATCCCTTATTTTGAGCATAGGCGGCATGTAACTTCACCGGACCAAAATTGTAGGCACTGGCAAGCAGCAGATTTTTTGCATTGTCGGTGCCAGTAGCGTTTGTAGCATTGTTGAAGCTAAATTTGATCACGAGGGGGCCGTTCACATAGCCCAATGAACCACCAGAGGCACGGCTCGCAGTGATATTGCCGGCTACTTCACCAAATGAATAAGATAGCTCGCCCGTCACACCGCCGATTGTCGGGGTTGTGTAAAGCGCCATATTATTCGCGCGGCCTGGATTCGCCATCAAATTTGTCGCCGTCCCTGCATACCCTGTGACAAAAGGATCTGCGACGGTGAGAAGCGTCCAGTAATAGGGGGTGTATTGCCGACCTAGTGTGACCGAGCCTGGGGATCCTGTTAATCCGACATAGGCTTGACGTCCAAATGCGAGTCCCCCTTGAGCTGATGCTCCTGAATCCATCAATATGCCTGCCTCCAGCACGTATTTTGTAGACATACCGTCACCGAGGTCCTCAGTCCCCCTAAAACCTACCCGCGAACCGTAACCGACCCCGCTGGTCAATTTTGTGATGGAGCCTGCGGCGCTCCCATTTTCAACCACCAATCCCATGTCCGCGACGCCATATACCGTGGTCGACGACTGCGCCAGTGCAGCCTGCGCGCTCCCCCCCAATATTGCAAACAACAATGCACTCTTCTTCATATTCATTCCCTGTATTTGAATACTTCAGCTTTTTTATGATGACCGGAGACCGGCTCTAGGTTGTTTGGTTTTGGTTGGAATTCAGTTTGGAAAACCACTGACCAAATACCCGCAAAACTTCGCATCCATCGTATGGAGTGAATTCCTCCGCTTCACGTAAAAGGTTTAACGTGATGCAGGTCTTGCCGTTCTGCCTGATAGGCACATTCATTGCGAATTCGAGACCCAGTGAAGAAAGCAGGTCGTAGTCGGCAAAAGCTGCAGCCATGCTCTGCGGTGTTGAAGCGAAAAATACTTCGCCTCTAGCGATGACATGCATGGCCCAATCGCTTTCCATTAGCCTTTTTTCCCCACCAACCGGGTAATTAATTGCGTCTGTCGAAAACACTCGCCTAACTAGGTTCTTTTCCCAATCGACGGCAAGCACACTAAACATGCCGAAGGACACCCTCGCCGCAATTGCGGAAGTGAGAGTCGATGCTTGTTCAGGCCGCATCTCGTACAGAGATCGCGACAATATTAGTTTTTGATTCATCATTTCTGTTTCCGTTACGACTCACTACGCCAGATTTCTCAGTTTTTGACGGACAGAAACCGTCTGCCTTGATCCGCATGATGACGATTAGTGCCAGTGCTATGACCATTTCTCTCACTGACGCAACCTGGACCGCATTGAGAGATGGAATTGCCCCGGCAAGGAAGCGAGTCGATTCGAGCAATGCAACAACGAAGATGGCACCAATGATTGCCCCTTTAACCCTGGTGTATCCGCCAGTCGTGGCAGCCAGGAATATGTATATGGTTAGCAACGGAATGAAACTATCTGGCGCAATGAAACTTGTAAGATGTGCATACATGGCGCCTGCTAGGCCAGTCACTAGGGCACCTATAAAGAATGCATTTAATTTGAATCGAAGAACCGGCTTTCCTGCGACCGCCGCCACCTGTTCGTCATCGCGTATTGCGCGAAGTGCTCGGCCAAACGGGGACCTGAAAAGTCGCGTGAGTGCAAATGCAGTCAACCCTGCTATTGCCCAGACAAGTGCCAGATAAAAATAACTGAACAGATCGCCCAGCTCCGCCTTCAATGGAGAGCGAATCCCAGAAATTCCGTCACTACCACGTGTCAACCAGGTCTCGTTCATCGCAATTACCCGGACCACTTCTGCAAATCCGAGCGAAACAATGGCCAAATAGTCTCCGCGCATTTTTCGCGTTACGAATGTCAATGCCACGCCGACCATACCCGCAATAACGGCAGAGGCGAGCCAGGCGAGCGCAATCGGCAGCCCTCTCTCAGTCAAAATCGCCGAAGCGTAGGCGCCCACGGCAAAAAAACCAACTAAACCAAGATTCACCATGCCGCCCTGGCCCCAAATCGTGACCAGCCCTAACGACAACATCGCATAGATGCCGGCTACTGTTGCTACAAATATGAGATATGAGGTCATCGTTTTGCTCCCGCGAATCCTGAGAAAAGCCCTGCAGGCTTAACAAGTAAGATCAATACGATAGACAGAAAGGCGACTGCAGTTTGGTACACAGGAGCCACAACCATCACTGACACCTCACTAGCTACCCCAATCAAGAGCGCACCAAATATCGCCCCGCTCAGGCTAGACAAGCCACCGACAACACTCGCTGCAAAAATTAACAGCATCAAGCGCCCGCCAGTAGAAGGGTCGGCGCTGGTGTCGATCGCTAATAGGGCGCCACCAATTCCGGCAAGGCCCATCCCAATAAAAGTCGCCACAGCAGATAGATTCGTCGGACTAATGCCTTTTAGTCGAGCCAGATCCGGGTTGTCCGCGACTGCACGCATCGCTTTGCCTAGGCGAGTAAGCGAGAAAAATGCGGCCAAGACGCTAGCGATCACCAGTGCAATCAGCAAGTTCTGTGCTTGCTGGGGGCCGATTCTGAAATCAGCGAAATGAATGTCACGGGCAATATCGAATTCGTAACTATTCAGGCCGTTACCAAAAATAAACCTGAATGCGTTTTCGAGAATGAGGTTGAGCGCAATTGAAACGATCGCCACCATAAGCGGAGTGTTTGCCGTGATTCTTTTCCGCATTGGAAATAATGCAAGGCGATCACCGAGCACGCCAAGCAGCCCTGCAAATACGAATGACACCGCTACACAGGGCACCAATGACCAATGTCCATAGCTGTTAGCGAGCCAACCGGCATATGCGCCGGCAGTCATCTGTGCAGCAATACTGAAATTGACGAAACCGAGAACACTGAAAATCAATGTTAATCCTAGCGCTGGGAGCGCAAGTACCGCTCCCAGCATCAGGCCATTGATCACGTGTTGAAATATGTCCGAGACCATGATAATGCCTTAATGAAATTGATTAGCCCCGACTAGGCGACTTTGACAGTGACTATCTTTCCTGCACGAATTTGCTCGTAGCGGAAGTAGACGCCCTTAACATCGCCGTTTTCTTCGAATTCGCACGGACCGCTGGCGCCGAGATAGGTCACTGACTTTTTGGAAGCGAGCAGTTTTACGCCATCCTGGAAGCTGTTCACCGCTACAGGGGCACCGCTGATAGGATGAGAAAATAAATGAATGCTGTCTCGCACGGCCGTACCGCTCACGGCATTAGCATTTGCTAACGCCAGCGCAACCAAATTGACATGGTCATACACCTGGCAGCTATAGGAGTCCAACGCGTCCAGCTTCATCTTCGCTATAAGATTGGCGTACGCGCGGGAGCTGACCGCCGCGGACGGGACCAAAGAATAAGTTCCCTCAAGAACTTCCTTCTGAACGCCCTCCACCAGCTTCTGATTGACACCGAACGAGAATCCCAGGCGCTTTCCTGAGTAACCGGCTTTGTATAAATCCTTCAGCACAACAGCCGTGTCAGGTACGTAACCACCGAGAATAATTGCGTCAGGATTGTTCTTCAATGCCTGATCGACCTCGGAACGGTAGCTCGTTTTTTTGTCTTCGTAAATGAGACCGCTACACTTCCCGCCATTCTTGGCAACTATCCGGCCGATGATGTCGATATAGGACTGTGCGAATGGCGTTTGAGGACCAAGGAAAAAAACATTCTTGGCCGCGAGTTCAACTGCAAAATTTCCGACACGTGTGCCTTGCAGAGTCACAGTAGGAGAGGTGCGAAAGATGTAGCCTTGATGGGGCAGTTTCGTAATACTGTCCGCCCCCGACGAGGTTAGAAGGACCGTTTTTGATTCCCAGCACAATGGCGCGACCGCGGAAGTAACAGCGGACGCATAGCTTCCGCAGACTGCTACGACTTTGTCTACATCGATCAGTTTGCGCACAGCCCGTACCGCAGCTTCCGGATTACTTTGGTCGTCTTCAATGACAATTTCTACTTTACGACCGAGGACTCCACCGGCGTCATTGATTTCCTGGACTGCTAAGCTAGCAGCTTTGCCCATCGTCATACCAAACTGGCTGGTTGCCCCTGTCAAAGGGATTAGTACCCCGATTTTGATTGGGCCTTTGTCCTGGCCAAAAACGAGAGCAGGCAATGCCATTGCACTAAGCCCCAATCCGCTATAAACCATGAACTCTCTTCTAGTGCTCTTCATTTGATACTCCCCCGGTTAAATTTAATGGACTGTTCCACTTCCTAAGAACAATTGGCGGATCTGTTCGTCCGCTACAAGTTGTGCTGCTTTTTCGTCTCGGACCTTTTTGCCGGCGACAAGAACCACGCCACGGGTGCCATACTCCAATGCGATCAATGCATTTTGTTCGACCATGAGAATTGAAAGCCCGTTGTCGGCGAGCGTTCGGATCTGTCCAAGAATGTCGTCAGCTGCTGCTGGTGACAGGCCCGCGGTCGGTTCATCAAGCAGCAATACAGAGGGTTGTGTCATAAGTGCAATTGCTACTGCGAGCACTTGGCGCTGGCCTCCAGACAACCCGCCAGCCTTATCCTTCAGCCGTTGACGCAGCAAAGGAAAGCGCTCCAGTTGCTCCTCTATCCTTCGCTTGCGATCCGCTTTCAGTAGATACCCACCTATTTCAAGGTTCTCGAGCACGGTTAGATTCTGAAATACGTTTTTCTCCTGGGGTACAAAGCTGAGGCCACTTTTGCACGCAGCGGCTGCGTCACCAGGATGCACGGGGAGATCATTCAGAAAGATCCCACCCATTTTTGGTTTAAGAAGTCCCGCCGTAAGTTTGAGCAAAGTTGACTTCCCCGCGCCATTCGGCCCAATGATCACGACCAACTCTCCTGGCTCGACGGATAAATTTACTCCTTTGACGATTTCTTCGGCTGTGGCGTATCCGCCCCGAACGTCCGTGATATGCAATGTCGTCATGATCGTTTCATCCCCAAGTAGGCTTCTTGCACTGTTTTGTTGCCGGCGACGTCTTTGAAACTTCCTCTGGTGAGAAATTTGCCAGCGGCCATCACTACGACCTCGTCGCATAACTGCTCGATGAGTGCCATCTCATGTTCGATCAGGAGTACGCTCACGCCCCGGGCGCGGATGTCTTTCAGGTGCTCGGCTATTTGTTCCACCAGGGCTGGATTGACTCCGGCCATCGGTTCATCGAGAAGAATCAGGTCCGGCTCAGAAATGAGCGCACGACCAATCTCTAGCAACTTTTTCTGCCCCCCAGATAGGTCCGTCACTAAATTGTCTAGCACATGATCAAGTTTCAAGATCCTCGCCATGGCCAGGGCACGCTCACGTAGATCTTCTTCTTCGCGTTTCACCCGACTTCCACTGATCAGGCCAGCCAGCACTCCTTCACCCAATTGTTTGCGGCCGTATAGCATCAAATGTTCGAATACGGTCATTCGCGGGCAGCCTCTTGCAAGC
This sequence comes from Parundibacterium terreum, assembly GCF_014636315.1. GTDB lineage: Bacteria > Pseudomonadota > Gammaproteobacteria > Burkholderiales > Burkholderiaceae_D > Undibacterium > Undibacterium terreum. The sequence goes on from NZ_BMED01000002.1 coordinate 609,553, forward strand.
TGAAAAGTACGAATAAGACCCTGCTGCGTAATCTTGTCGGATGTCTTGCCGGTGATGTCCTGTCCTTTGAACAACACCTTCCCTGCTGTTTTTGGCAGCAATCCGGTAATGCAATTGAACAAGGTAGTTTTCCCCGCTCCGTTTGGGCCGATTAACCCAGTTACTTTTTTTCCAGTGATCTCGAACGATGCGCCGTCGAGCGCTCTCAATCCGCCAAAATGGCACTGCAGGTTTTGAATACTTAGAATTGGCGCGTTCATAATTTTTAGGATGCTCACAATATTTAGCTATTCGCAGGATTGGTTTGGTCGGCTTTCGGTTGTAGGAAGCGGATTACCAATGTTCGTTACGCGATGTTCGTCGAGAGCTGGTTCTTAACGAAGCGCCCGTCTTTCATAATCGCGGGGATAGATTTACCTTGGCCCAGCAGTACGTCGATATCGGTTAATGGGTTGCCATCGACGATCAGAAGATCTGCGATCGCACCAGCCTTCACGACACCAAGTGTGCCTTCTCGCTGCAATATCTCGGCGGCCACCGTTGTCGCCGACCGGAGTGCGTCAAGAGTGCCCACCAAGCCGGCGCGGATTTTTAATTCTTCCGATTGATGAACATGCGACTCTCCTAGTAAATCACTACCGAAGCCCATCTTCACTCCGACTCGGTGCAACAACGAAATCGCTTGCCGTCCAACTAACCTGACATCATCAATTTTGGCGATTGATTCTGGCGGCAGGCCGAGTCCTGGACCTTCAGAGGAAAGCGCATCGTATGTGATCAAGGTTGGGACGACGAAAGCACCATGGTCTTTGACAAAATTCGCAGTCTCTTCGTCAATCAGATTCCCATGTTCGATCGTTCGGACACCAGCTTCGATCGCGCGTCGGATTGCGCGAGGGGTATATGCATGTGCCATGACATAGGTCTGCCAGGCAGTGGCTTCGTCCACAATCGCCTTGAGCTCGTCAACAGAGAATCCTGTATTGCCGATAGGATCGTTCGGTGAGGTGACCCCGCCGCTGGCCATAATCTTGATTTGGGTGGCCCCCTTTGTAAGCTCGTCGCGAGCTGCTCTACGCACGTCGTCCACACCATCGACAACTCTCGCGATATTGCCAATTCGGAACGAACAGGCGCATGGCTCAAGTTGGTCGCTGCGAGCCCGGAAATCTCCGTGTCCGCCTGTTTGCGATAACGCTTTTCCTGCCGGAAATATTCGAGGCGATTCAATCAAGGCATTGTCAGCGGCTTGCGCAAGCGCCCAATCAGCGCCGCCAGCGTCCCTCACCGTCGTAAAGCCCCTGTGCAGCATGTCCTTCAAGATGGGCAGCGCCCGAATCAATGCAAAAGCGTTGGGCATATTGGCCATAAGACCGAGATTGACATGTGAGGCCATGACATGCACATGGCAGTCGATCAGACCTGGCATTAAAGTCCGCCCCTGCAAATCAACCACTTCATCAGCGCTTGAGCCCAGGTCAACGCTACTCACCTCCAGTATGTTGCGCCCCTCGATCAGAACATTCATTCCTGTCGTCAGTTCACCGCGAGCCAAATCAAGGATCGAGGCGTTTTTCAATAGAATTTTCTTCATCATTTCTCCATACCTAATGTATTAATACTGTAGGTGCGATATACTCTTAAGTCTATAGGTGTCGGACACTTAAGTGTCCGACCGATTTCCGGAGAAACAACATGCAAACCGCTAATTTGGTGCTGGGCAATAATGAGATCGACTACAGAGCGGCGTTTTACAACGCCCCGGTCGGGCAGGCTATAGGCCGCTCTCGAGTAATCGTTGATTGCAATAATGCGTTCGCCGAAATGTTTGGTGGTATGCGTGAGGACCTGATTGGAAACTCGTTCCAATCTCTCTATCCCACACAGGCAGATTTTGAAAAAACGGGAGAGCGAATAGCCCCTTTTTTGCGCGATAAAGGACGCTATGCCGATGACCGCGTGATGAAGCGATTGACCGGTGAATTGTTCTGGGTTCATGTAAGCGGTTTTGCAGTAAACCGCGATGCGCCTTACCAAGAAACCTTGTGGGCTTTTACCAATCTTTCCAAAGAAAGGGATGTGGTGAATGCACAACATGCTTCGATGACTCCTCGGGAACGCGACATTGCCGCACTGCTGATTGAAGGACGAACAGGAAAGGAAATTGGCAAAGCACTAGGAATCAGCCCTCGGACCGTGGATATTTACCGGACTCGACTTTTGAGGAAATACAACGTGAGCTCGACCGTAGAGCTGGTAAAGCAATTGCTTTAATGGTACGAAACGAAAGCTGCCTAACTGATTGCATGTTAGTCGTGCTTTTGTCCCGAATCTTTCGATCTAAAGTAGGAAATTCGTTCCATACATTCCTACTCACCACCCATTGACCGAGATCGCTACGCAGGTAAAACTAGACGTATTTCCCGCTATGTAGGCATCAATGCCACGGGCACCGACTCATATTTTTCCGAGGACGCCATGACCCCTATCGAAGCTTTTGAATTATTGGACTTAAGAACCGGTCGAATCACACAAGTTGAACTAAACCGAGAAGCAATAAAGCCGGCATATAAAATTTGGATCGACTTCGGGGAGCTTGGCGTGAAAACGACAAGCGGCCAGTACACCGGTCTTTATCAGCCCGAGGAATTAATCAATAAAATGGTGGTCTGCGCAGTTAACCTAGGGAAACGGCGAATTGCTGGTTTCACATCCGAAGTGTTGATGCTCGGTGTCCCTCAGGGTCCTGGGGAGGTCGTCTATTTGTCGACAGAGCGAAGCGTCTCACCCGGAACTCGAGTTTTTTAACCTGCCTAGGGGATCGCGACCGAGATGGGACAAGTGTTCGATGCAAGTAGCTCAAACCAAAATCAAATTGTCCCGATGAATTAATTCCGGGTCCCCGACAAAGCCCAGAATGGATTGGATCTGTGATGAAGAATGCCGCATTATTCGACGCGCCTCCTCCGCTCCGTAGTTGATCAATCCCCGCGCAATTTCCTTGCCCGACTGATCCAGACATGACACTACCGAGCCACGACTGAACTTCCCAGACACATCTAAGACCCCGATGGGGAGCAACGACTTGCCTTCAAGCGTCAATTTTTGAACGGCCCCACGGTCTAGCACGACTTGCCCCGCAGTCTGCAAATGATCCACCATCCACTGCTTTCTCGCAGCAATTGGCGCAGACTGGGTAACCAGCTGAGTTCCCAAAGATTCGCCCTTCGCCAGTCGTACCAGGGCGTTCTCTTCGCGACCTGAAGCAATCACGGTATGGGCACCGGATTTCGCCGCCCGTCTAGCCGCCAGTATCTTTGTCAGCATTCCACCCCTGCCCACGCCGGTACCGGCGCCCCCGGCCATCTGTTCCAGCGCGGGATCACCCGCGTCGGCATCACTGATGAATTTCGCGGATGGGTTGGTCCTGGGATCTGCCGAGAAGAGACCTCTCTGGTCAGTCAGAATAATCAATGCGTCGCTCTCAATCAAATTGGTAACCAATGCGCCAAGCGTATCGTTGTCACCAAATTTAATCCGCTCTGTGGTGATAGTGTCGTTTTCATTGATGATTGGAACAACCCCAAAACGCAACAGCGCGAATATCGTTGAACGAGCATTCAAGTAACGTTCTCGGTCAACCAAGTCCGCATGGGTCAGTAAAATTTGTGCCGTCGAAATTCCATGCGCCCTAAAACTTGCCTCATAGGCCTGGGCCAGTCCCATTTGCCCGACAGCAGCGCATGCCTGCAATTCATGGACGCCGTGCGGCCGTGTTTTGAATCCCAGCCTCAAACGTCCTTCGGCAATCGCTCCTGAGCTCACCATCACGACTTGTTTACCCATTGCGCGTACTTGCGCAATTTGGAAGGCCCATTTCTCGATCGCAGCTTTATCTATGCCTTTGCCGTCGTCGGTGACCAATGACGATCCCACCTTAATGACTATGCGTTTTGCCTGCGTAATGACAGACCCCATAGCGATCCCCGCGTGTGGCCAGCAAGATGCAGGGCCTATAAGTGATACTCGAAAACCGGCACTATTGCACCAATTGTAGAAATGGCCGCTAAGACCAATACCCTGGCCCTGTCGAAGCGGAACTAAAGTTCGGCTATTGGTGCATGCCTGGGATCACTTCGACTCATTAAACCGAGAATCCCGCCCAAAATAACCAGACTAGTGGCAATGGCAATTGATACGGTGATTTCGCGTCCCGTTACGATGGAAAGAACAACTGTCGAAAGGACCGGTATCGTATATGCAAGCACGCCCAATATTCTCGTGTCACCGTGACGCATGCCAAAGTCCCAAAGATAGAAAGCCATTCCCATAGGACCCAATCCTTGGCAGACAATCAATATCCAGTCATGATTGGAAATTTGCACTTGACCTTCAAGTGCATAATGACAAATGAGAGAGAGAATGCCAGAAATAATGCACACGCCGCCGGTTGTCCAGGCAGAGTAAGATTTCAATGTACCAAGCAGCAGTGAATAGGAGGCCCAAACGAAGGCTGCGACAATCGCGAAGACATAACCGATCTCAAACCTGGCATTGGAAATGGACACCCCGTGCAAAGCAGCGACCGCCGCACCTACCAGCCCGCAGGCCGCGCCAACAATATGGTTCGACCTTAAACGTTTTTGACTCGAAAACACCGGTGTCAACACTACGATGAGCGCTGGCCAAAGATAGTGCACTAAGTTTGCTTCAACCGGCGGCGCATTTCGAAGAGCAAGAAAATAGAAGAAATGGTATACGAAGATGCCATATACCCCCACGCCGATTGCCCGCCAGGAGATCGTCCAACTCCTTATTTTTGGCAAAGAAATTGAACCACCAATAATCAGTGTCAATCCGGTCAGCAGGAAAGGGGGCAAATTTCGCAGCGAGACAGCTAAACTGGCCTGGGTCGCCCATATAACGACAGCCATGCATGTTGCCGCCAGGGCCAATCCGCTGTGGTTTGTTTTCATAAAGGGCATGGAGTATCGGGATTTTCTTACATTGACTTACAGGGTGACTCGGTCGCAATAAAGCGGATAGAGCCCTTGAACTCATACGAACAGCACAGTCGCGGCTGGATACACCTCAAGGAGTGTCAAATCCGCCGAGGCAGCAATATTTCAGCTCGGTGTATTCATCAATGCCGTAGACCGACCCCTCGCGACCAAGCCCCGACTGCTTCATACCGCCGAATGGCCCGACTTCATTTGCGAATATTCCAGTATTGACTCCGACAATGCCATACTCCAACGCTTCCATCATTCGCCATACGCGCTTGATATTATTGGAGAAGCAATACGACGCCAGGCCAAACTCTGTATCATTGGCTGCAGCGATGACTTCCTCTTCTGTCTCAAATTTGAATAGCGGCGCCACTGGACCAAATGTCTCTTCGCGGGCGATCTTCATTTCTTGTGTTGCATTGACAAGAACGGATGGCTGGAAGAAATAGCCTAGTTTCTCATCTTCTACCGATTTTCCACCAACTAACAAACTGGCGCCTTTGCTCAGCGCGTCTGCAATGTGATCCTGTACCTTGTCTATGGCAGCCAGGTCAATAAGCGGGCCAATTTCGCTGCCTTTTTCCAAACCGTTTCCGACCTTCAACTGCGAAACTCGAGCAGCCAATTTTTCTGCGAACTGATCATAAATGCCAGACTGAACATAGATGCGATTTGCACAAACACATGTCTGGCCGGCATTTCGGAATTTGCTTTGCATCGCCCCCTCCACCGCCGCGTCAATGTCGCAATCATCAAATACGATGAATGGCGCGTTTCCGCCGAGCTCGAAGGACAGTTTCTTAATAGTGTCTGCGCTTTGACGCATCAGCAGCCGGCCAATTTCAGTTGATCCGGTAAAGCTAATTTTTCTAACGATATCGCTCGAAGTCAGGGTTTTTCCGACCTCCGCAACTCTGTCAATATCGCAAGTCAAAATATTGATGACGCCCGGAGGTACTCCTGCACGCACGGCCAATTCGCATAAAGCCAGCGCAGTTAATGGTGTCTGTTCAGCGGGCTTGATAATCATGGTGCAACCCGCAGCCAGCGCAGGCGCGACTTTTCTGGTGATCATCGCTGCCGGAAAATTCCAAGGAGTAATCGCAACGCACACACCAATCGACTCTCGCAGTACCACGATTCTCTTATCAGTTTGAGGTGCCTCAAATACGTCGCCTGCGAGCCGCTTTCCTTCTTCAGCGAACCATTCCACGAAACTGGCAGCATAAATCGCTTCACCCCGCGCTTCTGCCAGCGGTTTCCCCTGCTCCCTGGTCATCAGCATGCCCAGATCGTCCGCGTTAGCGACGATTAAATTGAACCAGTTGCGAAGAATGTTTGCACGTTCTTTTGCAGGCTTTTTTCTCCATGTCGGCCACGCATTTTTTGCGGCGGTAATAGCCCGCTGTGTTTCGACGCTGCTCATGTTTGGTACAGAGCACAATTCTGTTCCATTTGCTGGATCAATCACTGGGAAATTGGATGCGTCGTCTGCGTCTTGCCAAGTCCCGTCAATCAGGCAGTTTTTCCGAAATAACGAAATGTCTTTGAGGTTCATGTTAGATTCCCTTGAAGTAAGTGAACCGCTCGTGCTGGCGTCAATTGAGATGATGCACAAACAAGATGCTCGTTTCACGTTAGATAAAACTGCCGGTTACTGCAACCGCAATAGTCAAAGTCACTCCTAAGCCGGCCAACAAGCAGGGTTAAGATGAACTAAAGGAATTATAGGGAGGAGCGAGGTGGAAGATGAGTTGAAAAGACGGTAGAAAACGGCAAAATATTGCAAAGTAATGAGGTGATGCAACGCAATTCTCTCGTCGACAGAAATGACCTTAGCCAGCAGCGCTTTCATCGGATGAGGCAGTGTACAGCTTGATCGCCAACTGCAGTCTAAAGCGAGCCTCGACATCCTCAAACGACACGTTCATTACTTCCTGCATGCGCTCAACTCGATATCTCAACGAGCTAATATGCAAGCCCAGTCGTTTAGCAGTATTGGCGAGATGGAAGCCTTCTTCAGTCAACACCGTCAGCGTGTCCATGGAAACGTCAAAATGTCGAAGCTGCTTTAGTGGATCAAGCGTCTTCTGCAAGAATAATTTGCGGGCCTGAACGTCTCCTTGCAATACCAGAGGCAACAGCATTTCGTCAAAATAATGGATCTTTCCAGGCTTTAAGATGGGCAGCAAAATAGCCACGTCTTCAGCCGCTCGCCTCATGCCGGCTACGCCGGCCATGATCCTGCTAATTGCCATCGTGGCACCACGACTGCCCACTTCGGCCCAGATTGACTCTGGTTCTATCTTGGCTGGCAATAGTAAATGTATTTGATTCAAGGACATTGAAAGAAGTGCGGGGGTTTTAGTCTTCGACAAGGCTTTCTTTAGAGCCTCAGCAAGGCGCTCTCGCCGGAAAAATCCCTCTCTGGACAACGGAATGGGTTCATTCAATAAAAAAGCGCAGACACGATAATCCTCATCGGGATCCCACCCCAATAAGTTCGCTCGCTCGAGAGTCGATGGCGTAGATTCAAATTGACCTTCAAGCAGCGAATCGACGAAGGTATATCCCATGCGTGCCTCCTGGGCACTTAGGTCTCTTTGATGGGAGAGCATTAGGCTCGCCACTGTGCCAGCATGCTCCACCGCGCGAAGATCAAGCTCACCTAAAGGTGAGTCGGTTTCATTTATCCAAGCAATCCCGAGCAATTCACCGCGGATGCGGATTGGATAGGAAACACGGGGGGTATCGTTCAATTCAAGAACATGCGGGATACTGACGGGATGTTTGCTTTCGGCTATACGCCGCAGCAAACCGATCTTTTCTAAATTATCCAGGAGCTGCTTCCCAGGATTTAGGTCTTCAGATTTTCGTTGAGACGGATCAGGTGTCTCTTCAGAAATGCCACCTGCCACTAGGTATTGGCCAAGTGTGCGCCCGTCCATATCACAAAAGAACACCGGTCGTTTGATCAGCTCGCCAAGGGTCTCGGCCAAATCCTGTAGACCGAGGCCACCCAAAGCCGCATTGGTAAGTTCATTATGGATATGTTCCGATCGAACAATCAATTGCGCCTGGTGATCAACAATTTCCCTGTGGATGGATTGAGTGACTTCGCTGAAAGGGACCTCCCAAGGCAATTCAATCAACGGGAAATTAAGGTCCCTGGCGACATCTATACTCGCTGACGGGAAATGTTCCAGGAATTGAGGAACGGCAAGTACAACGCCGCTCAGTCCTTTCTTGTGTAGGGCGCGAATGATATTAGCAGCACCTACTTCATCTTTCGGCCAGTTATAGCCTGTAGTGAGAAGCAAATGCCCATGATCGACCCAAGGCTCAATATCTGGATGGTCAATTATTTGCACCCATGAAACATCCTGCTCCAATGCATCGCGCCCCGAAACAAGATGTCCCACTGAGAGCCTTGTCGTTGCGATGGCTTCTTTTAGTTTCATGCTGGCTAGCTCCAAAACACCACTTCAACAATAGTGTAGCAGCCATTGCTCGCCTGGCATCATACTTTTAATAGTAAGTGGAGGCTTCAATTTCCCATTATTTCTACGTATTTTATGTCCCTCACGCAGAGTATTGTTAAACCTAGTGATTTTTTACCCACAACTGACTCTGATACGAAAAGGTGCCGACATGGATACGAAAACTGATAATTCCCAATATCTGCTTAACCAAAGGGAACAAAACGTTCCAAGGGGAGTGTTAACAGCACATCCGATTGTTGTCTCGCGCGGAAGTGGTGCGCACGTATGGTCAGTCGACGGCAAAGAATATATAGATCTTGTTGGCGGTATCGGTGTCTTGAACGTCGGCCACAATCATCCTAAGGTCGTTAATGCGGTTAAGAAACAGCTGGATTCGCTCACACACACCTGCTTCCAGGTGGCTGCATATGAGTCCTATATCGAACTGGCTGCTCGCTTGAATAAGCTAGTGGGAGGCTCATCTCCAAACAAAACTGTGTTCCTCACAACCGGCGCAGAAGCGACGGAAAACGCTATCAAGATCGCTCGGGGCTACACTAATCGTCCTGGAATAATAGCGTTTCGTGGCGGGTTTCATGGTAGGACATTGATGGGCATGACACTTACTGGCATGAGTCAGCCTTACAAGCAAAACTTTGGCCCCTTCGCACCAGACGTTTATCATGTGCCTTATCCGAACGAGTTTCGCGGAATTACCTCTCAAATGGCGCTTGATGCCCTGGAAGAGCTGTTTGCCACAGCGATTGCCGCTAACCGCGTTGCCGCGATTATTATCGAACCCGTCCAAGGCGACGGTGGCTTCCTTCAGGCACCTGCAGATTTCATGAAAGCGCTGCGGGTCCTAACCAAAGAACACGGAATATTACTCATTGCGGATGAAATCCAGACCGGATTTGGACGAACTGGAACGATGTTCGGTTTTCAACATTCTGGAATCGAGCCTGACCTGGTAACGGTAGCAAAAAGCTTGGCAGGCGGATTGCCTTTATCCGCTGTCACAGGTAAAGCAACAATAATGGATGCGCCTACTCCAGGTGGCCTGGGCGGCACTTATGCCGGCAACCCTCTGGCTTGCGCCGCCGCACTCGCGGTGTTGGAAATATTCGAAGACGAAGAGTTACTGAAACGTGCACGAGAAATTGGTACGCGGATGAAAGCTGGCTTTGATTCTCTGAAAGCGAAATATCCTCGGATAGGTGATGTACGGGGCGTAGGTGCAATGTTGGCGTTGGAGTTCGTCAAAGGCGATAAAAATCAAACACCCGACGCCGCCCTAGCTCAACGCGTAATGGATCGCGCTCGTGAGAACGGTGTGTTAGTCATCAAGTGTGGTCTGCACCGGAATGTGGTGCGCAGCTTAATCCCATTAGTTGCAGATGACGCCACTGTCGACGAAGCGGTTCGTATCCTAGGTAAGTCGATCGCAGAATCAATCGAGGAGTGATATTGCTATGTTCGTTCCCCTCCCGCACCCGCAGTTTACTTTTGGCGTCAATAAGTACCTCGCTTTTATAGGAGGGAAATGGACAGCTTCTAACCAGACATTTACGACCGGCATTCATAACGCCGGCCATCTTTGGTCAGAAGTGGCTGATTGTGGACCAAAGGAGGCGGAACTTGCACTCGAATCGGCTATAACAGCTACGAGTATCTGGGCGACGCAACCGATACAGGCTCGCCTAGATCTTATCGCCGCATGGCAAGAAAAATTGACCCGAAATGTTCGGCGCCTGGCAAACGCAATTGCGTCAGAAACTGGAAAGCCAATAAGCCAAGGTAAGCAAGAAATTGCCTACGCAACCGGTCTAATCGATCAATTTCTCTCTGCGGCGAAGACCACAACGTTAGACCAGAATTCTTCTCAACCGAGTCAAAACGCTTCAAACAAAACACAATCTCCGGGGCCGGGTTTAGTAGTTCTGTCATGGCAATCCCCTGCCTATGATTTCGTACGTAATACAATCCGCTTATTCGCGGAAGGTCGTAGCGCCATTGTAGTACCTGCGCCGGAAGCTCCCTTGTCAGCCCTTTTGCTAGCCCAATATTGGGAAGAAGTAGATAGTCCTGCTGGGAGCCTGCAGGTTTTAACCACCAGCAGTCAAGAAGAAGTCTGTCAACAATTCATCGCCGATGCGCGTATTCAGTCGATGGATATTTCCGGAAACTCCAAAAATGCCAGAGCGCTATATGAAAGCGCAATTAGAAAGAACCGGTCTGCTACCCTAGATACCGCGCGACCAGTCCCGTATTTCGTTTTTGCGGATGCAGATATTGATGTCGCGGCCGCGATAATTGTAGAGACCGTTTTGGGAATCTCCGCCCAACCATCGGTATTGGCACCATATGTCTATGTCTGCGCGTCTGTCTGTGCCGAGTTGGGCGATAGAATTGTCTCTATACTGGACAAGTTTCACGTTGGAAACCCGTTTGAAGAAAAGACTCAAATCGGGCCGTTATTAAATACAGCAACATCTGCTGATCTCGACATATACGTAGAAGACGCAATAACTAGCGGAGCCCGGCTTTTTTATAGAAAACCGCGCACCGGTCTGATCTCCTATCCAATCGTCCTGCAAAGCGAAGCCACTAACGTACACCTGTCGAACGGACGCCTGCTTGGGCCGGTTCTCCTAATGTCAACCTTCGATTCCGATCGCCAATTGCGCGGAATTGCCGATGGATTCTCGGGTACGCCGTTGGTCCACTACTGGTCTTGCAGTGGAAAGAGTATGGTTGAAATGCAAGCGAAACTAAGCGACAGTACATTTAGAATGAATGTGTCACGAATCCCGAGTGTAGAGGAAATTTCTACCATGGCAGCAACAGACTTGCTGGCAAGACGTTGACATCGGATTCAATATGATTTCTATGAAGCCTATATCGCCCGAACCATAAGAATCGGGACTCCCCCGGTTTAACCCCAGATCCTAGCTCACGCAACAAAAAATCACTATGTATACCCAAACACCGACAGATTTGAACCGACTCCTTCGACTGCAAGATAGATTGAAGCGACATACGACGGCGGAAGTGAAGTTTGATGCAGGAACCCGCGCGGTCTATGCGTCTGAAGCTTCAAACTATCGCCAGGTTCCCATTGGTGTTGTCGTGCCTCGCACTGTAGATGATTTCGTTGCAGCGATATCAGAGTGCGCAGCTGCAGACCTGCCGATCTTGTCGCGGGGGGCGGGAACTTCTATGTGTGGACAATCCGTGAATGTCGCAGTCATCATAGATCATTCGAAATATCTCACTGCAATACACGAAGTAGACGCCGCTAGGCGTATCGCCAGAGTTGAACCAGGTGTCATTTGCGATCAACTAAAAACCACGGCGGCTAAGTACGGGTTAACTTTTGGCCCTGATCCTGCCACACACAGCCGGTGCACAATTGGTGGAATGATCGGAAACAACTCATGCGGAGCGCACTCCGTAATGGCGGGTAAAACTGTCGAAAACATAGAGCGGCTGGAGATCATGACCTATGATGGTGCTCGCTTTTGGGTAGGCGCTACAGATGATGCCGCATTCGACGATCACATTCGAGCGGGCGGCCGTCGGGCGGAAATTGTCCAAAGCCTGAAAGATCTCGTTAACAAGTACGAACACGACATTCGGAAAGGTTTTCCAGCGCTAAAAAGAAGGGTTTCTGGTTACAACCTCGATCAGCTATTGCCAGAAAACGGATTCAACCTTGCGAGGGCCTTGGTCGGTGTCGAGGGGAGCTGCGTCGCGGTCCTGCATGCGGAAACCAAGCTTGTCATGAATCCAAAGAGCCGTGTCTTGGCCGTATTCGGCTTCGATGATATTTATCATGCAGCGGACGCTGTCCCTCAACTTCTTCCGTTCAAACCAATTGCTATGGAAGGATTGGATGAGGGAATCATCGGCGGACTGAGATCACGCGGTCTAAGAATTGCAGATCTGGCGGAACTTCCACATGGACAGGCTTGGTTAATGGTGGAATTTGGCGGCGCCTCTACTGTCGAAGCCACAGCAGCGGCCGAAAGTGCTGCAGCTCGGGTTGACGCACTTCCAGGTCAAGCTACCGTGAGGGTAATTACGGACGCGGCTTTAATGGGGCGGATTTGGACAATCCGTGAGACTGGTGCCTCTGCCACATCGCTGTCTGACGATCCAGAACAAACCGACCCTGTCGTGGGATGGGAAGATGCTGCAGTAGAGCCCGCACAGCTTGGCGCATATCTCCGCGAATTCTCAGCGCTTGTCGCCAAATTCGGATACAAGACTAGCCTGTACGGTCACTTTGGCGACGGGTGCATTCACTCTCGAATTACGTTCGATTTAAAATCGGATCGCGGCATCGCGACATGGCGCGCATTCCTGGAAGAAGCGGCTCATTTGGTCGTGAAATATCAGGGTTCTCTTTCTGGCGAGCACGGTGACGGTCAAGCAAAGGGAGAGTTCTTAAAGATCATGTACTCTCCCCAGCTAATGCAGGCATTCTCGGATTTCAAGAAGATTTGGGATCCCAAAAATAAAATGAATCCAGGAAAATTGATTCATGCAATGCGGGTAGATGAAAATTTGAGGATGGGGCCAGACTACGAGCGCAAGCAACTCGACAGCGAATTCAGCTATGGTGGTGCCAACGGACAAGGATTTGCTCGTGCAACGGAGCGTTGTATAGGAATGGGGAAATGTCGCTCCATTGAGGGGGGAACCATGTGCCCTAGCTTCAGAGCAACGAGAGAAGAGAAGTATTCGACTCGTGGCCGGGCTCGGCTTTTCTTTGAACTACTGAAAGGTGAAGTGATCAAAGATGGTTGGGCCAGTGAAGAAATCAAGGATTCTCTGGACTTGTGCCTAGGCTGCAAAGGATGCAAAGCCGATTGCCCAACCAATGTCGATATCCCTAAGTACAAGGCTGAGTTCCTATCTAAATATTACAAGTCTAAGAATCGCGGAGTAATGGACGTTGTTATTGGCCGTATCGGTGAATGGCTGCCGTATGCGCAAACCGGCAGCGGATTGCTGAATAGTCTAATGAGAAACCGGTTGATACGAAAAGTCGCAAAAACCGTCGCTGGATTGACGCCAGACGTTAAATTTCCGGCTATCGCTGATAGTAACTTTCGCTCTGGACAGACTGCCCAAAGACTGCTGCGGGAAAATGGGACATCGGGAGATCAGAATTCGGTCGTCCTCTGGACCGACACGTTTAACAATGGCTTTTCACCATCCGTTCTAGAGGCCGCGGTCTCCGTGATCGAGCGGGCCGGTTTTCATGTCCAGTTATTGGAAAAGCATACTTGTTGCGGAAGACCGTATTTCGATGTGGGAATGCTGGAGAGTGCGCGAAAAAATATAATTGCCATTACCGACCAATTGCGTCGATACCTTGATAGAAAAATCCCGATCGTGATTTTGGAGCCAAGCTGCCTATCAGTGTTTCGGGACGAGATGCCGGCACTGTATCCGCTTAACGTGGACGTAACACGATTGTCTGAATCGGTTCAGACGCTTGCAGAATTTGTTGCAGCTAACAAGATCGCGATGCCAACGCAGTCCCTTCCGTTAAAAGTACATGGGCACTGCCACCAGAAAGCTTGCGGCGGAATGGGGGCGGAGCAAAAGTTGCTTAATGAACTTGATCCGAATAGCAAAATACTTCCAACCGGTTGCTGCGGTATGGCCGGTGGGTATGGATATCACCAAAAGACCGCGGACGTAGCTCGGCGCATCGGAGAGACCGAATTAAAACCGCATATTGAAGGAAACGACCGGGAAAACACTATCATCGCCGATGGGTTTAGCTGTAGATCTCAGATAGCGAATGTGAGTGGCAGGAAAGCAATCCATTTGGCAGAATGGCTGAACCAAATTCATGAATGAGTATATTATTATTTTACCGGGCAACAATTTTGCGCTTGCATCGAATATGAATTTAAACCAAATACATTTATTCTTAGAATGACCTTAGTATCGTGAGATCTCGACGCCGCTCCTATATCTTGTGTTCATACTACCGGAAGGAAATTTGATACCGCGTATTGATTAGCAATATGATTTCTCCGAACTTTTGTGCGCTTTCGGCTTAGACTTATCGCAGACCTTCAATAAAGAAATCCTTTGCAACAGGCTTTCGCTATAAATTACGCCGTTCCAATATCGGCACTAATTACGTGCGCCATACTCAAAAACTATGCAATGACTGTTCCTACTCTCGAAACGCCCCGCCTAATATTGACGCAAAATTGCCAAGAGGATTGGCCACTCTTTCTCCAACTTGAACGCGATCCAGATGTTCTTCGCTATATTTCCGACCAACGCAGCGAAGAGGAATTGCGAAATCGATTTGCCCGTCGATTACCGGTATGGTCAAAATTGTCTGAGCAGTGGCTAGGATTAACCGTTAAAGAGAAAAAAAGTGGGATTAAGATAGGTATGCATGGCTTTATGCCGATGTGGCAGCCCTATCGCCAAGCTGAATTAGGTTATTCGTTTCTGCCTGACTGGCATGGCCACGGATATGCATCAGAAGCTACGCGTGCTGTAATCGAATTTGCATTCGCTATTTGTGGTTTCCACAAGTTAACCGCAACTGTTACCTCCGGGAATAATGAGTCGGTAAAACTACTGCAAAAGGTCGGTTTTTTGCAAGAAGGATGTTTGCGCGACAATTTCATAATTGGCGGAAATTGGTATGATGATTTGAAGTTCGGTCTTTTGGAGAGAGATAGGAAATAGAGAGCGTCAGTTGATTTGCAGAGATGAAGCCTACACCACCGATCCGAGCAAACTAGCATTTCATCCACTTCGTGTATGGAGGCCGCTATGAATATCGATACTCTCGAGATTTTTTTGGCGAAGCGTGTGTTTCAACTTCACGGTGCGGATCGGCGAGGTCAACTATTGCATTAGTTCCAAGGTAATGTGCACCGAGTTGCTCAGCGTCGTGCGTAGGCTCAGTCTCCGTGTTATCGCCATGGAGGTGCTCTACCTGAATACTGGCTAAATGCGAAGGCGAGATGACAATCAGCTTGTCCGGCGCGCCGAACCGTCAGAGGACGTAGAAGTGAACGCCACAACTGGCGGTCACCCCATTTCGGAATGCGAGCTAGCTCTACTGGCGATGGCTAGGCGTGGCGTCACGCCAGCGCGCTGCCAGATATTCGACAAAGATCGTGGCGGCGAGCCCCATGCGGCGCTGCGGCCGCACGCAATAGACGCCGGTTTCGCGGCCAGTCCATTGCGGTAGTACTTGCGTCAGATCGCCGGCACGAATCGCTGCCGCCATAGTCACGAAGGAATGAAAGGCAATCCCCAAGCCGTCCATGCATAGCCGCCGGATAGCGTCTGCATTATCCCCCTTTATGCGGCCGTGCGGCTCTAGCGTCCGCTCCTCCCCTTCACAAAACAGGCGCCAAAGTTTTCCGTCCTGGCTGGAACTGGACACCAAGCACTGATGCTGGTAGAGATCCTCCAACGCGGTCGGTATTCCGTATCGATTGAGATAAGCTGGCGCTGCCACCAGAATGCGACGGTTATCCAGCAGCTTATGCGCGACCAGCGATGAATTCTTTAGGCGACCTATGCGCAGCGCCAGCATGACGCCATCAGCGACCAGATCAACATAGCCGTCGCTCAGACGCAAGTCCAGCTGTACTTGGGGGCAAGCCTCCAGAAAGCCGGCCAAGTGAGGTACTACATGACTGTGGCCGAAGGCTACTGGCGCGCTGACTACTAGGGTGCCGCGCGGCACGTCCTGCTCATCCCGCACCATCTCGTAGGCCCCTCGGACTTGCGCTAGCGCATTACTGCACTCGGCAAAATAACGCTGACCGGAGTCGGTTAACGACATCGCTCGTGTGGTTCGATTCAAAAGCGTGGTGCCTAGATGTTGCTCTAGCGCCTTGACCAGTCGACTGGCTGATGAGGGTGTCATAGCCAGCGCGTCAGCGGCGCGAACAAAACTACCGTGCTCAACCACGGTGACAAAGGTACGCACCAGGTGAAGTGAAGGTTCGCCCATTGCTACCTCGCAGGAATTAATGAATGTTATTGTTGGCTATTATCAAGAAAAATACACATGATTACAATTGTTCTTTTTGGAGCAAATCATGCAAACCTCTCAATCGGCAGCCGCATTTCGCGAACTTCACTACCAGGCTACCCCTGTGCTCTTGCCAAATGCCTGGGACGCCGGCAGCGCGCGCTTGATCGAGAGCCTTGGCGCCGCTGCAATTGCCACCACCAGCGCGGGCGTGGCGTGGTCACTGGGTTACCGTGACGGCAACGCACTACCGGTCGAAGTGTATGCAGCGCGTGCAGCATCCATTTCCCGCGTGATTTCGGTGCCGCTGAGTGTCGATATTGAGGGCGGTTATGCAGATGATCCGGCCAAGGTCGCTGAGACGGTGTCGCGGCTCATCGATGCCGGCACTGTCGGCATCAACATCGAGGATGGCGTCGGATCGCCGGATCTGCTATGCCGCAAGGTCGAGGCGGTAAGGGCAGTTGGCGAGCGTTGCGGTGTTCCCCTGTATATCAATGTTCGTACGGACGTCTATGCACGCGGCTTGGCACCGGAGGGGCAACGGGTGACAGAGGTATTGGCGCGAGCGCGAGGATACCGCACAGCTGGCGCCGATGGCTTGTTTGTGCTGGGTTTGGTCAAATCCGAGGAAATGAGTGCTATCGCCCGAGACAGCGGCCTACTGTTGAACGTGATCGTCTGGCCTGAGCTTCCACCGCTCGATGCCTTGGCGGAATTTGGTGTGCGCCGAGTCAGCGTTGGTTCGTGGTTTCCGCAAACGCTATGGGCGCACACCGCACAATTGGTCCGAGGATTCCTGCGAGACGGTGCCCTCACACCAATGATTGCGGACGCAACGCCTTACTCGGAAGTCAACAAGACGTTCTGAATCATCGGAATTTTCCCGAAGCAGCATAGGGGATGCGGAGTTTATGAATATACGGAATGGCGGACGAGAAAACCGAACAGCATTGGTAATTTTTCGCCAATCGCCGCAATGAAGACGGTTGCCATCGAGTCACGACAAACGAATCGGAATCCGATGCGATCTACCGGCATTTTATCGCTCCGTCTCTCTGTGACAGTTTCAACGTCGTTGAAGAATGAGTTATTCTATCCACGCGGCCATGGAATCAATGTTCTCATTGGGTCGAGTGCCATCGACTACAACCAGCGGGAGTCGACCAGTGCGCCTTTGTGAGTCTATCGGACTAGTTCACACTCAAAACTGAATAGGAAGGCATCGTGTCTACTCAGACAAGGGACCAGGTTGTAGAATCTCCAAGCCAGCGGCGCCCAAGTTAAGGCTCGGGTACGCCGGTACGATAAACGTGCTGGCTAAATCGAAGTATTGAACGGCCAACCGGAAAGGGTACAACGCAGCGCTAAAGGCGCACGGCTCGCTACTCATCTAGCTGGACCAGGACATGTGCTGGCTCGGCAGTGCCAACGGCAAACTTGGGCTTAGTCTATGTCGTCCGGTTCGAAATTTGGGTGTGATACGCGTTTGCGAAGGAATCCTTACGCCTTAAATTCAAGGTGACCAAGTAAGAACAGTTTCTATAAGGACTTTGTGTCGCACGCCCTTCGCTTGAACCACGCCAAATAGACTACTTCCGTCCATCGAGTGCCATGCGGAGGGCTAGTCCGGCCAGCATCGTGCCCATCAACCAACGTTGCAGCTTGAGCCAGGTAGGACGAGTGCGAAGGAAGCTTGATATAGATCCGGCCGCGCAGGCAATCAGGGCATTCACCGTCACGCTGATGACGATTTGGACGCTGCCCAGGGTGATAGCCTGGCCCAACACGCTACCTTGCTGCGGATCTATAAATTGGGGTAACAGCGACAGATACAGCATTGCCGCCTTGGGATTGAGCAAATTGGTCATGAAACCCATCGCATACAAGCGGCGTGGGCTGTCTTGCGCCAGTTCGCGCACCTGAAAGGGTGAGCGGCCGCCCGGCTTCAAGGCTTGCCAGGCCATGTACAGCAAGTAGGCGGCGCCTGCGAAGCGCAGTGCATCGTAGGCGAACGGTACCGCGAGCAAGAGCGCTGTGATGCCGAGGGCGGACGCGAACATGTACACGATGAAGGCCGAAGCGACTCCGCCGAGCGAGATCAGGCCGGCGTTGCGGCCTTGGCAGATTGAGCGCGAGACGAGGTACATCATATTCGGTCCCGGCGTAATCACCATACCGAGTGCCACCAGAGAAAAGCCCATTAATGCGGGAACTGCAACCATCTTGATCTCCGATACGAATTTTTTCGAAGTTTGATTATGCCAGGGTCTGCCGCACCGCGCTGTCAGGCCGGCAACAACTTTATGTTGAAGGGGGACAGCAAGAATTCCTTCGCAAATGAATAAAATATCAAAAAAATCGCGATCTCATGGAATCTCTGAGCTACTCGACGACCGAAACTGCGGCCATACAGCCGCACTTAACGGTTCACCGAGCCGGCAATTCGCAGCAAGTATGGTGAGAGTTGGCGGTTGTGCAATCCGCCTCGAAGATCCGATCGTTATTTAGCAATCGGATCAAACCGAAGCAAACGGCCGAGATTCGCGAGCGAAGGCTTGCCGAAATGAGTCATCAATTGAAATTAGCGTGAGCAGTCGCGCCCGTTGCAGCTATCGTGACTCGAAATCGACATCTAATGGAGCACCACCATTTTCAAATGTGAGCCACTACCGCTATCGGCTGAGCTGGCTCCTGGATCTGGACGCTTTGCTTTTCGTAGCCGGGAAGACCTTCGCGCAGAGGAAGTCCACCAACGCCCGCACCTTCGGTGAGGGATGCTTGCTCGCCGGCCACAGCACGTGAAAAACGCCTGCGCGCTCGACATAATTGCTCAGGATCGGCCGTAGTCGTCCATCCGCCAATAGCTCGCGGATGGAGAAGTCCGGCAGGTAGGCGATTCCCAATCCTTGCAGCGCAAAGCACACGCGCGTCTCGATGTTGTTGCAGATCATCGAGGTCGGCAATTGCAGCTCGGGTTCGCCGACAGTTCGGCGCAGTGCCCATGTTTCCAACTTGCCGCTGTTGGGAAAACGGTAATGCAGGCACGTGTGTTGCAGCAAGTCGGCAGGCACTTTCGGCGTTCCTCGTCTCGCAAGGTAGTCGGGCGAAGCGACCAGCATAGAGCTGAAGGAACCGAGCCTGCGGGCAGAGAGGCGTGAGTCGGTTTGGTCGCCGGTTCTAACTACCGCGTCGAAGCCTTCCTCAATGACATCGACCAGTCGGTCGGTGAAGTCCAGGTCCAGCTCGATGTCCGGGTACTGTCGCATAAACTCGCCGAGCACTGGCAAAACTAGCGAACTTACCAGTGGCATGCTGACTCGCAGGCGTCCGCGCGGCGCAGTAGTCGCCTGCGAAAGCTCCATTTCGGCCGCCTCGATCTCAGCGAGAATACGGCGGCTTCGTTCCAGAAACAGCATACCTTCAGCCGTTGGCGTAACGCTGCGCGTGCTGCGGTGGAACAAGCGCACACCGAGCTTTTCTTCCAACCGCGACACGCTCTTGCCAACGGCGGATGCTGACACTCCAAGCAACCGGCCGACGGCCACGAAGCTGCGCGTTTCTGCGACCTTAACGAACACCACGAAGCCGTTCAGACTATCCACCACGCATCTCCATTGCGGACAAATAGTTCCGCTAAAAAACGAACTTTACCCCACTTTTTCTTTAATCACAAACTTTCTATCCTAGCGAGATTGATTATTGATGAAAGGAGTTCCCCATGACTATTTCCGCATTGTCGCTGCACGCAGGCATCCCGCACGTGTCCCTATCCTCCTGTATTCAGGCCGCCGTTCAGCATGCACTTGACCAGCGGCGTCTGGTTGGTGCCGTGGTACTGGTGGCACGCAACGGCCAACTAATCCACCGCCAAGCTGCCGGTTGGGCGGACCGTGAGAACCGTCGGCCGATGACCGTGGATGCGATCTTTCGTCTGGCGTCGGCGAGCAAGCCCATCGTTTCAACAGCGGCGCTGGTGCTGGTGGCACAAGGGCGGCTTGGTCTTGATGAGAGCATTGAGCGCTGGCTACCCGAGTTCCTGCCGCGATTGACCGATGGCCGGCCTGCGCGTATCACTGTTCGACAATTACTCAGCCACACAGCGGGGCTGGGTTACCGCTTCTTCGAGGCCGACGCCAATGGCCCCTATGCACTGGCCGGCGTGTCAGACGGCATGGATGCTTCCGGCATCAGCCTGGACGAGAACCTGCGGCGCATTGCCACCGTGCCGCTGCTTTATGAACCGGGTATGGCCTGGGGCTATTCGCTGGCGATCGACGTAGTGGGCGCGCTGATCGGGCGCATTCAGGGCACGTCGCTGAACGAGGCGGTGCAGCAACTGGTGACCGGCCCTCTGGGCATGGCCGACTCCGGCTTCATCGCTCATGATCCGCAGCGCGTTGCCACCGCCTACGTGAATGACACGCCTCAGCCACACCCACTGGCGGAAGGCGAAACCGTCTCGCCCTTTGAGGGGGCGGTCGGCATCCCCTATAGTCCTGAGCGCATTTTCGATCCGCAGGCATTTCCTTCGGGGGGCGCGGGCATGGCTGGAACAGCCGCAGACTTCCTGCGCCTACTGGAAGCTTTGCGCCAGGGGGGCGATGCGCTCTTGCCCAACGAACTGATTGCGGAAATGGCGCGAGATCAGACGGGTGGTCAGGAACTACCTAATGCGCCGGGCTTCGGCTTCGGACTAGGATTTTCGGTCTTGCGTGACCGGGCGTTGGCCGCTTCGCCCGAGTCGGAAGGTACCTGGCGCTGGGGGGGCGCCTACGGCCATTCCTGGTTCGTAGATCGTGCGCAGGGACTCAGCGTAGTTGCCTTCACCAACACGCTGTACGAAGGCATGGCGGGTCGTTTCGTCACCGATCTGCGCGATGCGGTCTACGGTGCCCTGGAGGTTGTGCGATGACTTCGACACCTCAAGACCAAATGCCTATCGCATCGCTTCTGGCACTTGCAATGGCAGCTTTCATTACAATCCTGACCGAGGCGCTACCGGCGGGCCTGCTGCCCCAGATGGCGCAAGGCCTGGCCGTCTCCGAGGCATGGATCGGTCAGACCGTCACCATCTATGCCATCGGCTCATTGGTGGCAGCCATTCCGTTGACGGCTGTCACCCAAGGGGTTCGTCGCCGACCATTGCTGCTGGCCGCTATTGCCGGCTTTGCCATCGCCAACACGATTACGACGCTTTCCACCAGCTACGGAGTGACCATGGTAGCGCGTTTCCTAGCGGGTGTTTCGGCGGGGTTGCTATGGGCACTGCTGGCCGGCTATGCTGCACGCATGGTACCCGAAACCCAGAAGGGCCGAGCCATCGCGATCGCGATGGTGGGAACGCCGCTGGCGCTTTCCCTGGGTGTGCCGGCTGGCACCTTCCTCGGTACCTTGGTCGGTTGGCGTATGTGCTTCGGCATCATGAGCCTGCTCGCGCTATTGCTGGTGGTCTGGGTGCGCCTGAAAGTGCCGGACTTCGCCGGGCAAGCTGCGGGCAAACGCCTGTCGTTGCGTCACGTGTTCACTCTGCCAGGTATTCGCCCTGTGCTGTTCGTGGTGCTGGCCTTCGTACTCGCGCACAATATCCTCTACACCTACATCGCCCCATTTCTGGTGATGGCTGACATGGTAGAACGCACGGATCTGGTGCTATTGGTATTTGGCATAACGTCGCTGCTGGGTATCTGGATCATCGGTGTGCTGATCGACAAGTATCTGCGTGCACTGACACTAGCGAGCACGGTCTTGTTCGGACTTTCGGCGCTGGTGCTGGGCGTGGCAGGCACCGAGCCGTTCGTCGTCTACTCGGCCGTGGGTGCTTGGGGACTGGCTTTCGGTGGCGCTGCGACCCTGTTCCAGACCGCATTGGCCAGAACAGCCGGCGATGCTGCCGATGTCGCACAGTCCATGCTGGTCACCGTCTGGAATACGGCAATTGCCGGCGGCGCCATCGTGGGGGGCGTGCTACTGGATCGTCTCGGTGTGGGGGCGTTCTCTCCTGTGCTGCTGGTGCTGTTGCTCGCGACGCTTCTGGTGGCGTGGTCTGCCAAACACCGTGGCTTTCCCACGCCGATGGGATAAATTCGGGTGAAACTGCGTCAGCCACTGTAACAAAGACGCGCACCATGTGAAGTGAAGGCTCGCTCGTCGCTATCGCCGAGGTACTAATCAACGAAACTCTGCCGTTGAGCATCCCTGCATTGATCCGGCTGATGCGGCGCGACCTTTAGGCACATGGGCTTGGTCCGTAACCCGTCGTGCGGCGGATTGACGCGTATCTGACGATGCCGCAGCTGGAATTTTTTGGTCCGTGAAGCAAAGCATGTCGGGCGCGTAGACGCGACGTTGGGAGTACAGAACGCTTTCGACGATTGTATGGCTGAACTTTGGCAAGTAATGAGCAAGGAAGCGTGGGAATACATTCTTAAGCACCTAGGCACATTCACCGCGATTCAATGGTCGGCTGCACCAACCACCGAACTTCGAATCTTTAATATGTTGTACGAACGCCGCCTGACATTGTATCGTGCCGGCAACGCGCAGCGGCGCCCCGACGGACGGTTCTAAGTGACATGTAAGGACGGGAGTGAGTTCGACGCCGATATCCAGGTGGAAGTGCCTCGCTCACACGATGGTAGAGCCTGGCGCCATCGGTCCAGTTAATACACCGTAAAATGGCAAGCCGTCAGGTAGGGCGTTCATACCCAATTTAATTTCGTTTTGAATGATGGCTTTTTCCGGTTAGAGGGCCAGCGCTCTACGCCGCTATTTGGTTTCACCTTGCACGGCATCGTGGCAACACACGCAGATTTTGTTCCCATCGGAATCGCGAAAATACGCACCGTAATAATTGGGATGATAGCGCGGCCGCACGCCAGGTGGCCCCTCACAAAGGCTTCCATTTTTCAGAGCGATCGCATGAGCTCGTTCGACAGCAAGGCGCGTCGGTGCCAGCAGCGCAACCATTTTTCCGTTGCCGGGAGTAGCGTCTTCCCCGTTGAACGGCAATCCGATTAAAAAAAGAGGTCGTGCCTTACCATTCGCAATCCAACCGGCCCACGGTTTATCAACATCGGAAAATTTCAACTGCAGCTCCAATTAGCACGCACCGTCACCGTCTGGTTTTAGCCGCAAAGCGCCTGTCGCCTCCCAGAACTGTCATTGCTGATCGACGCTGGTGGAATTTTTCTCGCATCCCCTTCATTGGCTAACGTAACTACGCTCATCTCTTCGTTTTCGACTTTAATAACCAAAATGACTGGCACTAGAAAGTTTCTGTATTCTCTGTTTTCGACTTTAAGTCAATTTTTCAAAATCAGAATACCTATCTTCAGAGGAGCATTGTTTTCGACTTTAATTGAACTGAATACTGCGATAAGCGATGTGCTTTGCCCCAGGAGAGTTGCTTAACGGCTTTAGAAGCGGCTCATATTATTCCATCGAACGGAAACGGCAATGAGGTGGTCGAAAATGGGATTCTGCTACGCGTAGCACAGCAAGATTGGCCTTGATACCAATTGCTTCCACCATGCCCACACCCATCTTGTCGATGTCTGCATCAATTAATTGCTTGACGTCGTTACCCGAAATACGTCCACCAGTTTGTTGGGCCAGGCAGGTCTGAATCGAGACGATCTGAGTCGTACGCTGCTGCACTAGTTGCATACGTTTACGGGCCAGGTCTCGAACGGCACGTATAGGTTGGGGCATGATGTGCCCCTCAGGCAGCAAACCAAGACGCAGAACGTGTGCCAGATGCCGGGCATCGGACTCATCGCCCCGGTGCTTGAGACCATCATATTGCTTGATAGCAGTAGTGTTAGCCAAGTGGAGCGAATAGCCTACGTCGATCAGTCCGTCGACTAGCCAATACCAGTTGTAGGTCGACTCCACGACAACACCAGATAATTCAGCTCTGTACGGACTTAGTGCCGCACAAATTTCAGCCAGATTATTGGGCAAGCGTCTGGAATATAAAACCTTGTCGTTGTCATCGCAGATGACAACGAAACAATTGTTTGAGTGGAGGTCTATGCCGCAAAATAACATGCCGTTCTCCTTGATAAAGTTAGGTGTACCGTAACTTTATGCCCCGGCGTTCGCCAGGGGAGACGGCTAGATGATTATCAGTTTTCGGTGCATGTATGGACCCGACACCTTTTGCAAGCTCTTTTTATGAATTGAAACGGTTTGCATGCATGTATCCGGCTTGCTATTGGGCTCATGTCAGATGCATGCCCGCAGCCTTGATGAGATCCGCACACCCATTCCTTAGCAAATCATCGGCTTAGCCCTTTGGGGTAGCCCGCACCGAAAGCAGGTTGTTGAGTGTTGGTCTTACCAGTTTCGTCATCACTCTAAGAAGCGTCGCAAACTAGAGATGGGTCTTGTCACCTTTTATAAAGCAATCAAGTCGAAATTCCTTCTTCATCTTTCCGCTCAGCACGCCACTATCGGCGGGCGGTAACTATCCGAATTGCTCAACAATGCCTGGATCACTCGCGCATTCTTATTCGCCAATGCGACAGCTGCGCGGTTATGACCTCGCCGGGCGATCAGTTCTTGCAACCACCGGCTGCGCGAGTCGGCTTTGCCGATCGCGTAGCGCAATACCGTGCGCGCGCCATGAATCAATAAGGTTCGCAAGTAAGTGTCGCCTCGCTTACTGATTCCCTGCAATCTTGACTTGCCTCCGGAAGAGTATTGTCGCGGCACAAGACCAAGCCATGCGGATAAGTGGCGGCCATTCTTAAACTCTTTGGCTTCGCCCACCGCGGCGACCATTGCTGTAGCGGTAATCGGGCCTACCCCGTCTATGGCCGCTATCTTCTGACATAGTGCGGAACTCTTCATGAATGCGGAAATCCACTTGTTAGTGCGGGCGATTCGCTCCTCGAGAACTCGCATTTGCTCTAGAAGCTCAGTTAATATCGCCTGGCAGGTTCTAGTCATCTCGCCTTCGCATTTAGCGAGTATTTCAGGCAGAGCACGTTTGAAGGCTGCGGGCGTCTGCGCGATGATTACTCCACGCTCGCCCAGCAATCCTCTGACCTGGTTGATCAAGGCTGTACGTTGATGCAAGAGCAATTCGCGCACGCGATGTACCGCTCTCATGTCCTGCTGCTCAACCGATTTCACTGGAACAAATCGCATCGTCGGCCGACTGGCGGCTTCAACGATTGCTGCTGCATCATTGGCGTCATTTTTGTTGGTCTTAACAAAAGGGCTAACATATTGTGGACTGATCAGACGCACTTCGATCCCCATTTCCTGGAAGCATCGGCCCCAGTGATGCGCCGAACTGCAGGCCTCCATGGCGATAATATGGGGGCTGAGCTTACGCACGACGCTGAGCAACTCGGTGCGCATCACCTTGGAACTATACAATAGGTGACCCCGCCGATCCGCACCGTGAAGTTGAAACACGCGCTTCGCCAAATCAATCCCGAGAATATCGATATCCATAGCAGGCCTCCGTACACAAAGTGGATGAAATGCTAGTTTGCTCCGATCGGTGGTGTCGGGTCCATCTCAGTAAATCAACAGTAGCTTGACCTCAGAGCCAACAATCTAAGAATGATAGCTGATAAGATTTTCAGCCAATTGTAAGGAAAATTATGTTTGAAAAGGTTTTTTCAAACTTTACAGGCCATTTTGATGCCTTTTAGAACTTTAAGTCATTGATTTTTATGGTGCGGTTTTTCAAACTAAATTTTTTACGACATCAGTGTAAAATATTTGCATAGCGGCGTACCGCCACTTCCAACCAGCCGGAAACCGGCCAGAAGCACATAAGAACAATGTCAAATCCACCACGCCTTACCGACCTCAAGCGCGAAGCCATCCTGGCGGCGGCCATTGCCGAGTTCCGCAGCAACGGCTTCGAGGCCACCAGCATGGACAAGATTGCAGCCACCGCCGATGTATCCAAGCGCACCGTGTACAACCACTTCCCCAGCAAGGATGACCTGTTCGCGGCAATCCTGGTGCAGTTGTGGCAAAAAACCGCCGAGACCAATGAACTCAGCTACCGGCCAGACCAGCCGCTGCGCCCGCAGCTACTGGCACTAGTGCAGCAAAAAATGCGCATGATGAACGATGCCCACTTCATGGATCTGGCCAGGGTCGCGATAGCTGCCGCGATCCATTCACCGGAACGCGCACGCGGCATGATAGACCGCATGGACAAGCGTGAGGAAGGCATGACGACCTGGATACGCGCGGCGCAAGCGGACAGCAAGCTGAAAAAAACCGACCCCGAGTTCGCCGCCCACCTGCTGCAGGGGCAATTGAAGTCCTTTGCGTTCTGGCCGCAACTGGCGATGGGGCAAACAGCCCTGGATGAAAAACAGCAGGCAGAAGTAGTGCAAATCGCCGTGGACATGTTCCTCGGCTATTTTGAGATCAAGTCTTAAGATGGCATTGCGGCGAGGTGCGCTGAGGATTACTGTAACGGGCGCACTGCTCGCTGTTGCAGTGCATATGAGCCCAGGCATCGCCGCAGAACGCAATGTGGTTGAAAGCGCGGTACCCACTATCCTAGATGGCCGCCTGCAACTGCAAACTGCGAACGGCAATGCCGAGCTTCCCGTGCACGTGACGCAAGATTGGACTCAGCCTCAGCCAAGTATTACCCGCGCCGTCATCTTCATCCACGGCTGGCCCCGGCGCGATCTGGGTGCCGATGACTACGTCGGCAAAAAGGCCGGCGACATCGTAACGCATACGATCTTCATCACGCCGCAATTCCTCACCGGGCCAGATATCGCCGCCCATCAATTGCCGGACACCATGCTGCGCTGGTCGCGCGACGGCTGGCGGGACGGCTATGATGCCCTGGCACCGGCTGCCTTCAGTTCATTTGCAGTCATTGATGCCGTCTTTGAAAAACTCGCAGACAAAAAATTGTTCCCCAATCTGCAGAACGTGGTTCTCGCAGGCCATTCGGCGGGTGGCCAATTCGTGCAGCGCTACGCGGCCATAGGCCACGGCGAGCAGCCTCTTGCAGCCGCCGGCATCCATGTCCGCTACGTGGTCGCCAATCCTTCGTCGTATCTGTATTTTGATGATATGCGTATGCAGGCGGATGGCAATGCATCCCGCGTGGATAGCACGGCATGCACCAGCGCCGGCAACTGGAATTATGGATTTGCCAGAAAGACGCCGCCCTATCTGCAGCAGCCGTTTTCAGTGGCTGCGCTGCAAGAGCAGTATCTGGCAAAGGATGTCGTGTATCTGCTGGGAACCGCCGATGATGATCCACATGGCGATGCGGTAGACCAATCCTGTGGCGCAGAAACCCAGGGAGCAAACCGCTACGCACGCGGCCTGACCTATGCCGCCTATGTGCGCTACCTGTCGCAAGGAAAGTCTGCGCACAGGCTGATGGAGGTCAAGGGTGTGGCGCACCGCAGCTACCTGATGTATGCATCAGCGTGCGGCATCGCGGCGCTGTTTGATGCAGGCTCGAATGCCGATTTTGATGACGCAAGCTGCAACCCGGCAAACTCGCCGCAAACCGCTACAGCAAACCCTCGCTGATAAACGGAAATACCAGCCACAATTGCAGCTTGGTGCCAAGGCCTACATCCGGCTCGTGGTCGTGCACGGTTTCCACGCCGTCTTTGGTGCCCACCCATTGCAGGTGATCATCCGCAGACAATTGCAGGCGATAGCTGCCAACCGAACGCACCCTTTCCGCCAGGCTTAGCACCTGGGCAGCAAACTCGGGCGAATCGATCAGCAAACCCAGCTCGGTATTCAGCCGTGAAGAACGAAAATCCATATTCATGGAACCGACAAAAGTGACATGGCGGTCTATCACGATCAGCTTGGAATGCGAGCGGCCAACCGTATTACCCAGCGCCGTGCCTATCAGCGGATCATTCTTCAGTTGCGAAGAATCGGTCTCGTACAGGTTCACGCCCATCTTCAGCATGGGCACGCGGTAGCGGCCATATGCGGCACTAGCGAAAGGCTCATCGTTGGAGGCCAGCGAATTGGTCATCACATTCACCTGCACGCCATGCTCGCGCGCGTGGCGCATGGCATCCATGCCCAATTGGCCGGGGATGAAGTAAGGCGACCCCACCATGATCTCGATCTTGGTATTGGCGATGGCCTTGCCCACCCGCGCCGTTACTGTGGTCGCATCGCCTCCGCGCTCGGCACGCCCAGTAACTTTTTCAGGATCGTCGGCAAACACGTCTATGCTGCCGTATAGCAGCTTCAGCGGTGGGCGCTGCATGTCGGCACTCACCGGATGGTAGCCCAGCAGGTCCGGCTTGTCTCCAGGCGTTGGATAAGCTGGAATTGCGTCTGCAGTCAGGCGTTCAAATCCTTCGCGCAAGGCTTGCGGCGTTTCCCTGGTTTCTTTAAACGGCAGGAAGGGATAGACGCGCGGGCTGTTCCAGTAACCATCAAACACCGCCGCCATGCGCGGCACTGCGTCACCGGCGATCAGCATGTCAAAGTCAACAAAATTGCCGCCTTTGCTGCTGAAGAAATATTCATCGGCGATATTGCGCCCGCCCGCCACCGCGAACGCACCATCGGCAATAAACATCTTGTTGTGCATGCGGTGATTGATGCGCGAAAAATCACCCAGCGACAAGGTCCAGCGCAAGGTGGTGGAAGAACGCCCTACCGGGAAAGGATTGAATAGGCGGATCTCGATATTCGGATAGGCGGCCAGCGCCAGCAGCATATCGTCGCTCTCGGCAGTATACAGATCATCCACCAGCAGGCGCACCCGCACGCCACGCAGTGCCGCATCGCGCACTTCACGCAGCAGCTTGTGCCCGGTCACATCGTTTTGCAAAAGATAGTATTGCAGGTCCAGCGTGGCTTGCGCCCTGCGTGCCAGCGTCAGCCTGGCATCCATGGAATAAGTGCTGATAGGCAGCGGCCGAAAGCCTGATTGCTCGCCGCCTACCATGCTCTGCACGGCGATGCGGCCCAGCGTTTCGTTCTGGCTGGCAGGTATGGCTAAGGTAGGTTCACGCTTCAAAGGCGGTGGCAGCGATGCGCAGCCATGAAGCAATAAGGTCGCGCCAGCCAGCGCAGACAGCAATAGCGTTTTACCGGCGCGGAGCAGCGGCGCAGCGGCGGAAGCGGGGCCAGTGCCTGACCCTGCAATGGGGAAATGCATCATATCTCCTCCCTTATTTTTATTTTAATCCGCCTTCCGGCAGGCGCTACCGGGCGTCAGGCAGCATGCACCAAGTCCGCCCC
The DNA here is from genome assembly GCF_014636315.1 of Parundibacterium terreum. Taxonomy (GTDB): domain Bacteria; phylum Pseudomonadota; class Gammaproteobacteria; order Burkholderiales; family Burkholderiaceae_D; genus Undibacterium; species Undibacterium terreum. The sequence continues at coordinate 639,318 of NZ_BMED01000002.1, forward strand.
ATGCATTGATGATGACGAACATCATCCTCACTGTCAAGACCAACGAAGCGGGGAATCAGAATGGCGCCAGCCCCTTCTACCCCCGCTGCATCTTACGCGCTTACCATCTTACTTGAGTTGCGTATCGGCCACAGGGAGTATGGTTGCCACATGCCACCCATCCGCAGCGCGTATCAAGGTCTGGCTGATCAGGAACTTCGCCTTTTGCGGAGTTTGGCCGGGATTGCCGCGTGTAAAAACGACCGGCACCAGTATCTGCATGGTATCGGCAGTGAGCGCCCTTACACTGAGCTTATCCATTTCCGGCTCAAGCTGCCAGGTGCCCGAATAATAACTACTGAAATTATCCAGCGCCGCTTTCGCTCCGCGTATTTGCACGCCCCGCGTCACCCACAAAAAATCAGGCGAATCCCACAGCAAAGCTCGTACGGCGGCAATATCATGCGCATTCTGCGCAGCGGCAAATTTCAGGAAGAAGGCACTGGCCTCCTCCTGCGGAGTAGCAGCATTTGCCGTCTGCATGGCTCCCGCGGCAATCAGCGCAAGCGATGCCAGGGCGATGCTGGCTTTGCCACGTATTGCGGCTGAGATCCGCGCTATTGGCTTACGAATTGACTGGCTTGATGCAGTGCTAAGCAGATCAGGTGCTACAGGCTTAATCCATGTCATAAAAACATTGTCCATGCTATTCTCCAAAAGAGCTGACTGGTTGATAACGATACCGCCGGGGTCACGAGCATTCGACCATCAAGGCAATCTTTCGTTCGAGTAGCAGCCAAAATAAGCAACTCATAATAAGCAGCTGAGCATAAGCCGCTCACCACAACGAGACTAGCGGGACACGGGGCTCAAGAATAGATCAAAGCCCGATCAGGCCAAGGCCGTCGTGCCGAAGTTCTCGCCAAACATGGGCAGCCCGCTTTTTGAAGACGCCTGCGTCGCTTCATCCTGGATCACATCCCAGTGTTCTGCCAGCACGCCGTTTTCCATGCGCACGATATCTACTACCACCCAACTAGGCACGCCCTCGCCCAAACCAGAAAAGCGGCCATGCAGCATCAGGTAATCGCCGTTCGCCAGTATCAACTGGTTTTCATATTTCAGCGTGGCCGGCACATTCTTGATCAGTTCAAACAAGCCTTCGCGGCCAGGTGGGATATGGGCGCTGTGCTGCAAATAGTTGGGTGACCAAAAATGCAAGGCCGCGTCATAGTCGCGTTTATTGAACAAGGTATCGAAGGCTTTCAATACCAGCGCTTTATTGCTCTCTTCCTTAGTCAGGGCCATTTCATACTCCTCTTTTTCATCAGTGATTTACGTTGCTCTTCGGCCAGGAAGCTCTTGAGCAGCGGTGCTTTGTAATTTATCAATCCATATTGAACTATTTGGTTCAATATTAGGCGCATTCCATTTCCGGCACAAGCACTGTGCAAAAGATTAGCAATTATTTATTGAGGAAAACCGCAGGAAGACCTGCCGGCGCGCTTCGAGCTTTGATAGACGAGTGCGCCGGCAAGTGCCAGGGAAATTAAGTCGGGAAGCGGATCAGGAAGCAGCCTTGCCTGCGTGCGCAGGATGCCCCGCAAGAGGAAGTTCAGGCAGGAACAACAGTGCAATCAACGCCAGACCCACGATCACCACACCGGCGGTGAAATTGATCGCAATCGCATGCCGGTATACCGCAATCGCCTGGACTTGGGCCTGCGGCGGCAAGTTTGCAAGACTGTGCATGCCCAGTTCCGCCAGCATCGCGCGGCCATTGCCTGAATTCATATGCAATTGCCCTGCGAGGATGGCGCCCGAACCGGTCACGCCAACAAGGCCGCCCAGCGAGCGGAAGAAAGCCAGCATTGCGGTGCCAACGCCACGGCGCGCTACCGGCAGCGCATTTTGCACCGCGACCGTCATATTCGGCATCACCAGCCCCAGACCCAGGCCCAGCACAAAGATTGCCGGTTCCAGCACCGCAAAACCCATCGCAGTTTCTATGCCCCAGGCCAGCACCGCAAAGGCCAGCACCGCCATCGTCAGCCCGGCCACCTGTGCCGGCTTGTAGCGCCCCGAACGCATCATCACCCGGCCATTGACGAAGGCCGAGATGACCACACCTATCATCAACGGCCCGGTCAGCAGGCCGGAGTGGGCAGGACTCACACCCATCACCACCTGGAAAAACAAGGGGAAGAAAATGCTGGCGCCCAGCAAACCCATGAAGGTCAGCGCCATCACCAGGCAGGCCACCACGAACACGCGGCTATGGAACAGATCCAAGGGCAATACAGGCTCCAACACGCGCCGCACATGCCATACAAAAATGATGCCCAGGATAACAGCCAGCGCCGATACCATGCTGACCTGCGTTGAAGACCAGGCCCACTCGGTACCGCCCAGTGCCAGCACCAGCAGGAAAGAGGTGGTGCAACTGGTCAGCAGCACCGAACCCAGATAATCGATCTTGTGCGCATGATTCTGATGCGGCCTGCGCATGGCCTTGGCGATAATGAACAATGCCGCCGCACCAAACGGCACATTGACGTAAAAGATCCAGTGCCACGACAGCAGATCAGTGATCACACCGCCCAGCAAAGGTCCGATTACGCTGCAGGCCGCAAACACCGCCGCAATGGAACCCTGCCTGCGCCCGCGCTCCGCCGGCGGCACCAGGTCGCCGATGATAATCTGTGTCAGCGGCAGGAAGCCGCCAGCACCAAGGCCCTGGATGGCGCGGAAGATAATCAGTTGCGTCAGGTTCTGCGCCATGCCGCATAAGGCAGAACCAAGCAGGAAGGCGATGATGGCGGTATATAGCAAAGGCTTGCGGCCATACTGGTCGCTCAACTTGCCATATAGCGGCATGGTGCTGGTGGATGCCAGCACATACGAGGTAACCACCCAGGACAAATGGCTGATGCCGCCCAGATCGCTGACAATACGCGGCAGCGCCGTGGCGACAATGCTTTGGTCCAGCGCACCCAGCCCCATCACCACCATCAGGCCGAAATAGATAATGCGGATTTCCCGTGCAGTGGCCGGCGGCAGAGCCGGAGACGGGGTTGGGGCCAAAGCCGGTGGCACGGCCGCAAGCACCGCATCACTGCTACCACTCACTTGCTGTTGTATCGGCTTACTCATGAGCTGATCTCATTCATGGGGCCTATCGCATCACGCAGCGCCGCCAGCGAATCCGGCGACAGTGCCGCCAATTGCCGCGCCAGCCAATCCCGCCGCCGCATGCGCAAGGCATCCAGCGTCTCGCGCCCCTTCTCCGTTACCAGCAAGCCCACGCGCCGGCGGTCTTCCTTGTCAGGCTCCGCCCGCGTTACCAGCCCTGCTGCCTCCAGGCTCTTGATATGTCCGCTAATAGTAGGCCCGCGCAACTTCTCCATGCGCGCCAGCTCACCCACTCCTATGCCGGGGTGATCGTTGATCATGGCCAAAAACAGATTTTGCAAAGGCGACACGCCCAGCGTTTCATCCGCACTCTCGCGCCGTAACTGGCGGTGCAGGCGGTACAACGCAGTACGCAGTTCATCGGCAATTGCCAGCGTGCTTGCGGGGATGGGTGAGGAACGGGATGAGGGCATGTAATTCCGCTGATTTAGATAGATTGGTAGCTTACCTATCTATATTAGCAGAATTTGTGTAGATCCTGCTGGCCCCTACTCACCTACCAACTCATTGCCGGCACCGGGTTAAAGGGTGCTAAAGGCCACTAATCCTCAATTCCCGGAAATCACGTTCATCATTTTATCGAATCTCCCTCCCGCACCATACCAACGCCGGTGCTTTGAAGCGGGAGCACATTACTATCTTGACAAACTTGCTGACTTTACGGCCGTTAAAGATGTGATTGAGGGACATCTGTAGCTGTGAGACGCTTATACTGAATGTACATGGTGACGTCGACGTCATAGAAATCGGCGGGACTTTATGCCGAACCTCTGTCATTTTTTTAAAATGAAAATTACCGCGAATAGCCCTAAAGTGTCCGTTGGGTATATTGGCAAGCAGCGGCGACAAAGCTTCACAGAAAATTACTAGATCAGTACTTCATTAAAAAAATTCTGCAGCTAAGATTCAATGTAATTTGATAGATATCCAGTTGCCGAGCGCGATTGTCAGATCAAAATTACTTATTTGACATTACTCCGGTAAAAAGCGAGATTCAGGCACGTGACTTGTTTCAATTCATAAAAAAAAGAGATGATTTCCCGCCGACGCCTTCTTCTCGCAACCGCTATAGCAACTCCTTTGCTGCGCACGCCCTTGGCCCTCGGTAGCGAAAGGCTCAGGTTCGTCTTCTCTCGGCCATACGATAATCCTCGCACGCAATGGTTAATCAAGGTTTACACGGAAATTTGTGCGAACTTAGGGTTCGGTTTCGAATTTATCGATGTGCCGCCCAGACGAGCCACCGCACTCGTGCTTGCCGGTGAAGCGGACGGAGAACTCGGCCGAACTTTTGGGTTCCAGTCCATTTATCCAAAGCTAGTACGTGTGGAGGAACCAAATAACGCGGTTAACTTTTGCGTTTACGGCGCAAATCCATCAGTTAAGTTTGTAACTATGGAGGACGTAAGAGCCAGGGGTTTGCGTTGCGAATGCCGGCGCGGGATTACGGAGTTGGAAACCTTCTTATCGGAACATCTCAATGCCGCGCAACTCTCCCAGGCCGTTGAAGTCTGGCAAGGTCTGAAGAAGCTGCAGCTACGGCGAACAGATCTCTATTTCGACGTCCAGGAGGCGGTACAAGACTACTTCTATTTCCGCGAGTGCAGTTGGGCATTGACAGACACCCCTGAGATCCACGAGCTTGGGCTTATACTTTCAACGACAGGACACTGCTATCTAAGCCAGCCCCGAGCTGCGTTGGCTCCTCGCATTGCTTCTGCACTGAAGGAAATGAAGCATCGCGGCAAAGTGTCGACATATCTGAGCGATTCTTTATTGGCCTATAAGCTGCGCTGTCGCTGAGGTTTAGTTTTTTTAAGAGGCGGGTCGCTGGTTAAATACGTTACCGTGCGCCGGCCGCTTCTAGTAATTTCCGATATTGTTCAGAGTGACGGGAAGAACGAATTTCATTCCAGATCTTTTCAATTCGAGCGGCATTTCGAGAGTACGCCGATTTTCCAACGGCCAGGTAAAGTGGGATTTCATCAAAAGGTATTTCGGCCTTGGTCAGCGCACTTTGGAAGCGCGGGTCCGACGCAACAAGCTTCTCTGCCTGGAGCCCCCTCAATACCGCCACATCTGCCTTATTGAGAGCAAGGGAAAGCAAACCATCCTCCGCTGATTTGACTGACTCATCTACTCTAAAACCACGCTCGCGCAATATATTCGCAGTGTTGTAGCCTCGCTGAACCAATATCGTACCGCGCGGATTGGTTAGCTTTTTCCCATCCCATGAAGCTTTGCTCCCCTTGCGCAGATAGACGAATTGGCGTTCCTCACATAATGCACGGGACACATCTGCAGAGCCGTCTTGAAGTAAGGGGAAAACGCTAAATTCGCTCCGCGCATTCGAATAACTAGCGCCGAAAAAACCATCGACTGAACCGTTGCGCACCTCTTCCTGGCATCTTTTCCACGGTTTCGAATGAAAGACAAAGCTTTCTCCCAGCCGTTTCTGGACCTGCTTCAAAAGTTCAATATGAAGACCTGCCCCGTCAGGTGTTGTCCATGGAACTTGGTTGACATCTTCAAAACAAAAATTAAGCGGCTCAGCGGCAGCAAGCCCACATAGGGATATCAGCCAAATACAAAAGGCTTGCTTGAACAACGAAGGTAGTATTTTTTTCATATGAACAATTACTTCACTCGTTGTAATCGCGACCCAAATCGCTGCACAATTTTAGCGCACAAAACACAAGGTACAACTCAAACCTTAGACTTGAGTCTAAAGATTGTTTTGAACTGTCGAATATATTTTTTAAGGAACCGGTTGTCGGGTACTATGTCGACAGCGCAAACGAAATGATCTTCATCACGAAGCCGCAGGAAAAACCTTCAGGACTGCGACGCATTTCCCGGATTGTGCACATTTTTTAGTATGACAAAAGCATCTATCCCGATGTGCCATTTGTTGAGGCGAGGGTGATATGTACTCACTTCAGTAAAGTTGTCCCTGCTAAATCAAGCATCACTTCAATTGAACTACAAAATATACGCTATGTGCGCTGGCTGACAGTCGAACGCCAAAATTTGGCACATAGTTAGTTTCCGAAAAGAAAATCCTTGCATCAAGGAAAGAATTCGGTGCCACCTAGGAAAAATGATGATCCTGATAGTCGATGATGATCCAGACTTTGCAGAAAACTGTTCGATGCTGTTAGAGGCCTACGGTTACGAAGTCACCGTCGCGAGCAGCGGCACAGAGGCTTTAGAAAAGGTTTCACTGCTTAGTCTAGAGCTCCTGATTTCGGACTGCTCAATGCCAGGCATGACAGGCCTCGACCTGAGTAAAAGAATTAAAACCGAGAAGACTACATGCCTTGCCCCGGTAATACTCATGAGCGGATCCCTGGAGCGTGAGGTTGCCCACGGAAACAGTTACGACGCCTTTATGCGAAAACCGTTTCTTGCTGAACACCTACTCAGTCAAGTTAAAAAATTACTTTCTCACAACATTGGAAACGCAACTGCCTAGCATGAATTTATCAGACTTTATCCGTTCGAATCTGGAACACATACTACAAGAGTGGGAAGAATTTGCGTCCACGCTGGGTCCGCTAGAAGATGCAAACAAGTTCGAACTTCGGGATCACGCTGGCGCGGTACTGAAAACAATTGCCCTCGATTTGGATACGCCACAACTCGAACAGCAAAGCATTGACAAGTCCAAAGGCCTCGGGCCGCAAGCGATTGAAGACACGGCAGCAGAAACGCACGCCGCAGACCGGGTAGCTGCTGGCTTTACTAGTGAGCAGGTCATGGCGGAGTTCCGGGCACTTCGCTCCAGTGTGCTTCGTTTGTGGGCACGTAAGGTAGAGATCACTACCGCAAGAGATATTCAAGATATGATCCGGTTCAATGAGGCAATTGATCAGGCGCAAAGCGAGTCCATGGCCCGTTACGCCACGATGCTACGCGAAGCCCAAAACCTGTTTCTGACTATCCTGGGCCATGACGTAAGGACACCGCTGGGCGCAATCAGCATGGGTGCTCAAGTTCTGTTGCATGATCAAAGCCTGCCATCAAAAGCACTGAAAGTAGGACTTAGAATCTTCAACAGTTCAAAACGCATGGACGAGATAGTCCGTGATCTTTTGGATTTTTCCACTACCCACCTGGGGGATGGCATACCCATTGATCCGCACACGGTAGATTTGCGCGAGATATGTGCGAATGTAGTCGATGAAGCGCGCACCTATCACCCCGACCGAAAAATAACTTTCCAAGCCTCAGGCTCCCTGACCGGAGCATGGGACGGAGCCAGGATGGCCCAGGCATTTTCAAACTTGATATCAAATGCCATCCAGCACAGCCTTCCGGGAACCGAGGTAGACGTAAACTTAAGTGATAGTCCGAGCGAGGTTTTATTGGAAGTCAAAAATTGCGCTGATGTGATCCCTCCTGCAAAGTTGAGGACTTTCTTCGACCCAGTCCGAAGATTCGCCATACGGCCAGCGAGCGAACGAAGCGTAGAGGCAAACGCGAATTTAGGGTTAGGGCTATATGTTGTGAAAGAAATTGTCAGAGCGCACGACGGTACTATTTCAGTAGCTTCAACGGTAGCAGACGGGGTCACCTTTTCTGTCAGGCTCCCCCATCTGACTCCTCATCGCAGGATTGATGATTAGTTTTATCGGAATGGGCCGCACGGTGTGAGGCCATCGACCTGCTTCAACATTAGTACCGAATGTTAGAGCTTCTTCGGTTGAATTATTAATGCAAAGCAAAAAATAAAAATCTCGCTAAAAGTCTCTTTTTCCCCTTGAAAGTCCGGTCCCAGTCCTCAAATCGGAATCGCGGAAAGCAGCACACTGTTTTCCCGCCTACGCGCCTTGATAATCGAGGTTGCTCTCATTATTTACTTAATGTTATTCAGGAGAATTAGCGATGAATACCATCATGTATGGAACCAAGTTCCACAGCGATATTGAGTCATTCCGCGACCAGATAGACGAAATGTTCCGCAATTTTGGCCTCACTTCCAATATCCGCAGCGAAGTGCGCGGATTTCCCTCCCTGAATGTAGGCAGCACGAATGACACTTTCGAGGTAGTTGCCTTTTTACCGGGAATAGAGCCTGCCCAGTTGCAATTGACTATCGACAATGGCTTATTGGAGATAGCGGGTGACCGTAAGGGCGTTGTTCAAGAGGACAAGAAAAATGTGCATGTCTACGCAAGGGAAAGGAAAACGGGGCCTTTCCGCAGAGTAATCGAACTTCCCGAAGATGCGGATCCCGAGCAAATTAAGGCACGATATATCGACGGATGCCTCTGCATCAGCGTCCGAAAACGCGAATCCTCGAAACCACGTTCTATCAAAATCAACCACTAACACATTCATGCGAGGTCAATATCATGGATACTCAAAATAGTGTTACTAAATCCTCCCAAGACAGCGTCGCACAGTCTCAAGTAAGACAAGGTTCACCTAGAAGCAGGATGGCGATTGCGCCGCATGTTGATATTTTCGAGGACGTAGAGGGGCTTACTCTGATCGCCGATTTGCCCGGAGTGGCGAAAGATAAGCTGGAAATCAAAGTCGAAGGAAACCAACTCCTTATTGAAGGCGAGGCAGCGCTACCCATGCCTGAAGATTTCAAGCTTTTCCATGCTGAGGTACAAGAACCTGTTTTTCGCCGTACTTTTACATTAAGCCGGGAAATGGACAGCGCGCGCATCGATGCAAATCTAAAGGATGGCGTGCTCACATTACGCGTTCCAAAATCTGAGCAAGCCAAACCAAGACGCATTGAAATTCAGACATGAAATAATAGAGCGCGGGCACACCGGCGCGCCAGAACGGTTTGCATTCGTTTGACTTTTAGCGCTGCCACGGTGAATGAGAGCATAGGCTCAAAGCGGCGTTCTTTTTTACGCTGTGGCGGCACACCGGTATACCTATTATTTTATTCATCGATTGCTCACCTCGTACTGTTAAAAATGCGGTAATTTGATTACCCGTTCGCGTAAACGAGAAAAGCCCACCAAAGGTGGGCCATCCATTCATTGCTATGATTCACCGCCAACCCATGCTATCTGCATGGTGCCACCGGTAGCCAGAAACCCTCGCTATCTGCGAAGTGCCTCCGGCACTTGAATCATACGAGGCTTCTTCAATCCGTTTTTCGGTTGTTGATTACTCTCACTACGAATTATTTGCTTTACACATCAACTCAACAAACTACCGTCCAAAACGCAATGCGTATTGGACGACTTTGCAAAAGTGATTGCACGTTCGAGAATACCGCCGAGCGACTATTCCTTCACTGATGATTGCTCACCGACAAACTAAACCATTTTCCGCGAATCCATACTATCTGTATGGTATGCATGGCCGGTAAGAATTTGTCTACGCACTGACGATCACTGTTTACGGTGACCCTGCTGTCAGGTGTTTGATCGCCTCACTGACCTTACTTCTTTCCCAATGTTTTTGCCCAGGGCAGAACTCTTTGGGATACAAACGTACGTTAAAGAAATAATAAAAATAAAGCGATCTTAATACCGATGACCGGCGCATTATGCAACCGATCCGATAATATTAAGACAGAACTTGGATATTGCCGGCTTTGTCACCTTTGGCACCCACGCTGCGATCAAATGACACGCGCTGGTTTTCTGACAGGCTCTTGAATCCGGAGGATTGGATGTCCTGGAAGTGGGCGAACAAATCTGGGCCGCCTGCATCTGGAGTAATAAAGCCGAAGCCTTTAGCATCGTTGAACCATTTAACTATACCTGTTTGATTGCTCATGATATTTCCTTTTTATTTTGAGAATAGGCAACATGCCTTTGAGGCACTTGAAACCAAGAAATTAAAACCGAAGGAAATAAAACAGAACGACTAGAAGATACAGCCATGCGGAATTGGGACCAACAATATTTACGACCTGATGCAAGTACTGCAATCAATATACATGTAATAACTACATTCACCTACAATTATTTTTAATATTATTTCTTAAGCTTCCATAGAACTGGAGCAGTAAGCAAAGCTACCAATTCAAGCCAGCCTCATATCCGACGCCTCATCATCAAAGTTCAACTCAATTCCATTCCCCGCAGGATCTTCAAAAAAGATCTGCTTTTGCCCTATACGCGGCACTATATTGACTGAGTAGGAAATGCCCAGCGTGTCCAGCCTGGTTTTCATCTTGTCGAACTCAGAGCAACTGAACGCGACATGGTCGAAGGTATTTGCCACATGCGGTTTGCGCTGCTCGGCATCAGCAGCCGTGCTCAGGTGCAGCAAGGGACGTGAACCTGCGTACAGCCAGTAGCCGACGCTATTGAAGGGCGGGCGATAGCCCACCGTCAGGCCGAGGGCTGAACAGTAGAAATCGCGTAGCTCCACCAATAGCTCGGTGGAGGCGCGGATGTTGTAGTGGTTTAGTTCAGAGACAGCCATATTCGATAATCCTTTTGCAGAAAATTCGCGGGCTGTGCATTACATGACACTGCATGCTTGGCTGCCCGCATCCGACAGCCTTTCTACTATCTGGCTACCGTCAACTCTCGTGATTGCGTGACCTTCACGACTTCATCTTGATTACTTCAGGCCGTCGCTATGGAACTTCATATGATCCTGGATGAATGAACTGATGAAGTAGTAGCCGTGGTCGTAGCCCTCGTGCCTGCGCAAGCTCAAGGGTTGCCCTACTGCTGCACAGGCGGCTTCAAACTCTTGCGGCAACAACTGCTGCTCCAGGAATTTGTCGGCCAAGCCCTGGTCTATCAGGATGCCGGCCGGGTAAGGCGCGGTGAACTTTGAGCGCATCAGCACGCTGGCATCGTGGCGCTGCCATTTGGCTTCGTCCTTGCCCAGATAATTGCTGAAAGCCTTGTGGCCCCAGGGGCATTGCGTGGGCGCAGCGATAGGCGCGAAGGCGGATACCGACTTGTACACGCCGGGGTGGCGCAATGCCAGCGTCAGCGCGCCGTGGCCGCCCATGGAATGGCCGAAGATGCCTATGCTGTCTTTGCGCGCCGGGAAGTTCTGCAAAACAAGCTCGCGCAGTTCCTGCACGATATAGGTTTCCATCTTGAAGAATTTGCTCCACGGCTCTTGCGTAGCATCCAGGTAAAAACCGGCGGCGGTGCCGAAATCCCAGCTATCGGCTTCGCCGGCAATGCCGGTATCGCGCGGGCTGGTATCCGGCGCCACCAGCATGACGCCGTGCTCGGCGGCAAAGCGCTGCGCACCGGCCTTGATCATGAAGGTTTCTTCATTGCAGGTGAGGCCGGCCAGGTAGAACAGCACCGGTACCGGGCCGTTCTTGGCTTGCGGCGGCTGGTACACGGAAAAGCGCATAGGCAAGCCTATGCTGCCGGACGCGTGCCTGTAAAAGCCCTGCACGCCGCCGTAGCAGCCGTGTTCGCTGATGGTTTCCAACATCAGTAGATCACCACCGAGCGTATCGATTCGCCGCTCTTCATCAGGTCAAAGCCTTCGTTGATGCGCTCCAGCGGCAGCCTGTGCGTGATCAGGTCGTCGATATTGAGCTTGCCTTCCATGTACCAGTCTACGATCTTAGGTACATCGGTACGGCCGCGCGCGCCGCCGAAGGCGGAGCCCTTCCATACCCGGCCTGTCACTAGCTGGAACGGACGGGTGCTGATTTCCTGCCCTGCCGCTGCCACGCCGATGATGATGGATTGGCCCCAGCCTTTGTGGCAGCATTCCAGCGACTGGCGCATGGTGGTGGTATTGCCTATGCATTCGAAGCTGTAGTCGGCGCCGCCATCCGTCAACTGCACGATCGCATCGACCACGTTTTCTACCTGGGTAGGATTGATGAAGTGGGTCATGCCGAACTTGCGCGCCATTTCCTGGCGGGCCGGATTGATGTCCACGCCGATAATCTTGTCGGCACCGACCATGCGCGCCGCCTGGATCACGTTCAGGCCTATGCCGCCCAGGCCGAACACGACCACATTGGCGCCAGCCTCTACCTTGGCCGTGAACAGCACCGCGCCTACGCCGGTAGTGACGCCGCAACCGATGTAGCAGACCTTGTCAAAAGGCGCGTCGGAGCGGATTTTTGCCAGCGCGATTTCCGGCACCACGATATAGTTGGAGAAGGTGGAAGTACCCATGTAATGGAAGATGGGCTTGCCGTCCAGCGAGAAGCGGCTGGTGGCATCCGGCATCAGGCCGCGGCCTTGCGTGGTGCGTATCTTCTGGCACAGATTGGTTTTTTGCGACAGGCAGAATTTGCATTCGCGGCATTCCGGCGTGTACAGCGGGATCACGTGGTCGTCTTTTTTCAAGCTCTTGACGCCTGGACCTACATCCACCACCACACCTGCGCCTTCATGGCCGAGGATGGCCGGGAAGATGCCTTCCGGATCGGCGCCGGACAAGGTGTAGTAATCGGTATGGCAGATGCCGGTGGCCTTGATCTCGACCAGGACTTCACCCTCGCGCGGGCCTCCCAGTTCTACTTCTTCTATGGTCAGGGGTTGGCCGGCTTTCCATGCGATGGCTGCTTTGGTTTTCATCATTGTCCTTTGCTAGATAGATGACGAAGCAGCCAGAACGGGTGTACCTAGATCAGCCGGCTGTTCTTTTCCAGCGACTCTATCGAGGTATGTTGTGACTGCTCCTGTTGTTCGGGAGTCATTTTGAACTCGACGATGTGTTTGTGCCTGTTGGCCTTTTGCATGCCGTTGATGGCGGCCAGGCTGAGCCAGTTATGAGCTTGCACCAGGTCCACCGAAGTTCCATGACCGTAAGCATACATCAAACCCAAATTAAATTGCGCCCTGGCGTTCTCTTGCTCGGCTGCCTTGCGGTACCAGGCCAGCGCCTGCTTGTAGTTTTGTTCTACGTCCTGGCCGTTATCGTAGCGCAGCGCCAGCTTGAATTGCGCGCCGGCATGGCCGGACGCCGCACTTTTCAGGTACCAGTCCATTGCACTGCGGCCATTCTCCATCACGCCCAGGCCCTGGTCGTACATCAGGCCCAGCTTGTAGCAGGCGGCCGGATGGCCTTGCTCCGCTGCCTTGCGGTACCAGTTGGCGGCCTGCTTGAAGTCATGCTGTATGCCTTCGCCGGTTTCATGGATCAGCGCCAGGTTGAATTGCGCTTTTACATGGCCCTGCTCTGCGGCCTTCAGGTACCAGAGTATCGCCTGCTTGTGGTCGCGCGGCACGCCTTGCCCGGTGTCGTACAGCAAACCCAGGTTGAACTGTGCGCTGGCATAGCCCTGCTCTGCCGCTTTGCTGTACCAGGATATGGCGCGCGGGTAATCGGCCGGCATGTCCTTGCCGTTGCCGTAGATCATGCCCAGGTTGTTTTGCGCTGCTGCATCGCCCAGCGTGGCGGCTTTTTCAAACCAGGTGATGGCCTTGCGGTAGTCGCGCGGCAAACCCTGGCCGGTGATATAGATCAGGCCGATATTGTTTTGCGCGCCGGTATGCGACTGCTCTGCCGCCTTGCTATACCAGGCCAGCGCCTGCATGTGGTTCTGGTGCTTGATGGAACTGCTGTAGATCAGGCCCAGGTTGAATTGCGCGCGCGCATAGCCCTGCTCGGCCGCGCGGCGGTACCAGTTGATGGCCTGCTCGGTATCTTGCTGCACGCCCTGTCCGGTTGCATACATCAGGCCGAGATTGAACTGGGCCATCACATGGCCCTGGTCTGCTGCCCTGTGGAACCAGGGAATAGCCTGCCGCGCATCCTGCTCGGAAGGCTTGCCCTGGATGTACTGCAGCCCCAGGTTGTACTGGGCATCGGCATCGCCGTCTTCTGCGGCACGCTTCATTTGCATTTCCATTTACCGGTCATCCTCATGCATTCTTCTTTTGGACGCATTGCGGCTCATTATTCGGGATCATTTAAGAGAAAACTCACTGGTATTCTCTTTCAGCAACTGGATGAATTTTTGCTGCGGCAAGGCCTGGTGGAACAGGAAGCCTTGCAAGGTCGTGCAGCCGGCCTGCTCCAGGTAGCGAGCCTGGCATTCCGTCTCCACGCCTTCTGCAATCAGATGCAAACCCAGGCCGCGCGCGATGGAAATAATTGCCAGCACGACCGGATAATGGCCGTCATGCTCCTGGATTTCGCGCACAAAGGACTGGTCGATCTTGATCGTATGCACCGGGAAGCGGTGCAGGTAGGCCAGTGATGAATAGCCGGTGCCGAAATCATCAATCGCCACGCTGACGCCCAGTTGCGACAATTTGTTCAATTGCTCGATCGCATACTGGGGATTGCGTATGCACAGGTTCTCGGTAATTTCCACTTCCACCTGCGAAGCCGGAATTTCATGTACGGCTAGCGCAGCCTTTAACTTCTTGTGGAAATCGCCCCGGTCCAGGTATTGCGGCGACAGGTTCAGGGACAGGCGCAAAGGCTGCTCGGTCACCTTGTTCCATTCGCTGAGGTCGCGGCATAGCGGCTCCAGCATCCAGTCGCTGATGGGCAGGATCAGGCCGTTTTCTTCCGCAAAGGGCAGGAATTCGCCGGCCGTCAGCACACCGCGCTCCGGGTGGTTCCAGCGTATCAGCCCTTCCGCGCCGATGATATGGCCGGTATTGATGTCTATCTGCGGCTGGTAATACATTTCCAGCTCGCCCAGTTCCAGCGCCTTGCGCAGGCTGTGCTCCAGCACGATCTTCTGGTGCGAGGCATCCTGCATGGAGCTATCGTAGAAGCTGTGGCCGTTCTTGCCCAGGGCCTTGACCTTGTACATCGCAATATCGGCATGGCGTATCAGATCGTCGGCAGTTTCGCCGTCGCCGGGGCAGACTGCAATACCGACGCTGGCGGACACATGCACCTGATGCGCGCCCAACTGGAAAGGCTGGCTCAGCGTCTGCACGATCTGATCGGCGATCATCGCCGCATCCTGCTTGTCGCGCAGATCGGGCAGCAGCAAGGTAAATTCATCGCCGCCCAGGCGGGCCAGCGTATCGCCCTCGCGCAAACGATCGCGCAGGCGCGAAGCCACCATTTGCAACAGCTCGTCACCCTTGATGTGACCCAGTGTATCGTTGACCAGCTTGAATCTGTCCAGATCGACAAACATCACCGCCAGCTCCGACTTGTTGCGCTTGGACTGGATCAGTGCCAGGTTCAGCCTGTCGCGGAACAAGGCACGGTTAGGCAGGTCGGTCAGGATGTCGTGATAAGCCTGGTAAGAGATCAGTTGTTCCGCGCGCTTGCTCTCGGTGATGTCGCGCGCCACACCATAGGTGCCGAAGAACTCGCGCTTGCCGTCGCCCTGATCGACCGAATACATGCCGACCGAATTGAAGGAAATGGACATCACGGTATTATCGAATTCCCTGTCCTTGTCCGGCTCGTTCTGGTAGCGCAGGCGCAGTTCCACGTTACGGGAAGCGCGCGCGCCGATGCGGCGCTCGTTGAAGACATAACGGGCACGGCCCATGTCTTCTTCATGCACCAGCACGGAGTAATGCTTGCCTATCAGCTCGTCAGGCTTGAAGCCCAGTAGCTGATGCGCCCTGTCGTTGACGAAGGTGAACTTGCCTTCTATGTTCAGCGTGTAGATGATATCCGGCGAACTGTCCACCAGGTAGCGGTACAGTTTTTCCGAACACTCCAGGCGCCATGCCATGTCGCGGTTTTCCGCTTCCAGGCGGCGCTTTTGCAATGCGTTTTCTACCGTCTTCAGCAGTTCTTCATGCGGATAAGGCTTGCGCAGGTAGCCGTAGGCGCCGCGCTTCAGTGCACCGATAGCGGCATCAATGCCGCGGTCGCCGCTCAGCACGATGACGCTGGCGTCTATGCCGCGCTCCAGGATGAAATCCATGATGTCGTGACCACTGACATCCGGCAGGCGCAAGTCCAGCAAGACCAGGTCAAAATGCAGCTTGCTCAGTTGTTCTATTGCTTCCGCGCCGTTAGTGGCCGTGACCAGATGGTAATCGCCGGTGCGCAGCAGTTCGTGCAGACTGCTCAGGAGCCTGGGTTCGTCGTCAACCAGCAGTAAACGCGGAATTTTCGCCTGTTCAAGTCTAGCCACTGGATCCATTCCATCCAGGGCGACATTGATTGCGGTCGAGTCATACGAGTTTATCAGGCTCATTTTTGTTCCAAATAAGATTTTGGCTTACGAGTAAGCTACAGACTCATGTTCTGTACGCTGTGCTACTGGTAAAAATATTTCAAAGGTAGTGCCTTGCTTGGTACTGCGACAACTGATGAGTCCTTGCAATTTCTTTACCAGCCCGTGAACGATGTTCAAGCCCAGCCCACGGTGCCCCTTGCCCTTGCTACTCTTGACCGGTGAAAACAGCCTGGACATCACTTCTGCCGGTATGCCGGGGCCGGTATCCTTGACCCATAGCTCCACATACAGCACGCCATCGCGATTGACCAGGCCCTGGCTACCGATCTCTATCACGCCGCCGGCAGACATTGCTTCCAGCGCGTTCTTGATCAGGTTCATGAAAATCTGCTTCAGCGTATCGGCGCTGCCGTTGATTTCCACCGTTTCATCCAGCATGCGGTTTTCTATCTTGACCAGCGGCGATGCAAACTCGGCCTGCTGGAACAGGCGCACCACTTCACCCACCACGCGGCTGACTTCGGTCTTGCCGGACTGGTCCGCCGGGTTCACCTCGACGAATTCATCGATGATCTTGCCGACGCGGTCTATTTCTTCGTTCAGTATCGTCACTTCGCTGCTGACCACTTCGCGGTTCAGCAATTTGCGGTCCAGGATACCGAGATAATTCTTGATAATCGACAAAGGATTATTGACTTCATGCGCCACCTTGCGGGAAGCTTCGCGATAACTGCGGGACAGGTTCTCGGTCAGGTTTTCGGCATCGCGTTTTTCATCCAGCAAGGCCCGCAGCGCAATCGAAGCCTGGGTGCTGAAGGCCCGCAGGAAGCTGGCGCGCTTGGCCAGATCCGCATCTTGCCAGGACATGAAGCCGGCAATGATCACGCCCAGGCTGGCGCCATCCACATGCAGCGGCAGGCAGGCCAGTTGATCGGTATTAAACAGGCGCAGCAATTGTTCTTCAAACACGCCCAGGCCGGTGCCGGCATCAACCTGGCCGGCTTCAGTAAACATCACGCGGCGTTCGCGTACTGCTTCCGCGATCACGCTGCCTTCGGTTTCCAGCGGCAAGGCAAAATCGGCCAGCCTCAGCCTGTGTTCGCCAACACGGCTGCCCACCAGCGCATTGCCGGTAGCATTCATCAGCAGGATAACGGCGCCATCAAAATGGAACAGGATGCGCGCCGACTTGGCGACGGTTTCCAGCAAGCCGCTTTCGCCGTCCTGGCGCGAGAATGAACGCCCCAGTTCCGAAGCCAGGACCATGCCGCGCACCTGCTCCATCATCTTGTCTTTGGTCGCATCCTTGACCACGGGAGCCGGTGCCACCGGCGCCTGCACTTCTTCCGTCAAATCAATGTCCAGTTGCTCGGCCGATTTCTTGACCTGCTCGCCTACCCTGCCACGGATTTCATTCAGCTCATCCAGTTTCAGCCCGCACAGCGCGCCGGCCTTTTCCAGTTGCGCATCGCTGAGATCCTTGCTGTTGAGCGCATGGGCCAGATAGGTGATGCGGATCAGCGGATGCGCCTTTTCCAGGCGTGATGGCGCTTCATGGTGGTACAGCACACTGTCGGCAATAAACGAATCCAGGCTCCACTGCTCTATCAGCCAGGAGCCGACTTCTGCATGCGTGGTCTGCAGCGTGCGTTCTTCTACCGCGCACAGATCGTCATTGTCGGGCGCGAAGAAATTGAACGCATATTCCTTGGGCAAGATGGCATACAGGGCCAGCCGGCCCACGTCATGCAATAGTCCCGCCAGATAGGCTTCTTCAGGATTGGAATAGCCGGTCTTCAGCGCGATGACTTTGGCAGTCAGGCCCGACTGCACCGAGTGCGACCAGAAGCCGCGCAGATCCGCGCCGCCCGGTTGGGATAATTTATCGAAAATCTGGGACACCGACTCATTGATGACGATGGTCTTGATCATCTCGGTGCCGATCGCTTGCAGTGCAGGATCCAGCCCGTTGGAAGGGCCGTTGCGGTGATAAGCAGAGCTATTGGCCACTGCCAGCATCTTGGCCGTCATCGCCGTATCCTGGGCGATCAGGCGTGACAAGTCCGCCACCCCCACTTCCTCGGATTGACATTGCTCCATTAACTTGAGCAAGGTCTGAGGCATGGATGGCAAACGCGCGGCCATTAAGCGGCTGCGGATATCAAGATCCTGTTGAGTCGTTTTTATTTTTCTCTCCCGACCAAAAGCCTGTACTGCTGGTGCTGCAGGTGCAACTTATAACCTATTTGTTTTTGTATATTTTTAGCTGCTTCTATTACTATTGATTGCTAATTAGCTTGTTGGCTTGCAAATTCGCGGACATTAAAGAAATCCTGCAAAGCTGCGATAACAAGATAAGCCCTCAATGTTTTCCTCGCTGCCCCTCAAAAAATTTCCTCACAGAAACTTCATGTATTATTCCCAGAGATTCAGCACGGGGAAAAACAAAACAAGCAAACGAAGCAAGGCAAACAAACGCCTCTCCTTGCGGATGGCGTCATGATAATCCTTAATAATAGCACCAATATATTACATCGAAGTAACTTAGTTTCCCGACAAGTATCATATTGAGCCCTCCACATTTCCCTACCCGCCTCCGTCCGCGCGGCGGCTTGTATACAGCCCATGCCTTTCAGTAGTGCAGCATAGTTGAGCCTGCATGAATTAGCAGTAAATTCTCTTCAAAATTTCGGCTTTTTGATGTGTAGCATGACAATTACTCAGCAGTCAACAAAACATGCCGATTCAAGCGGACGTTTGTATTTTTTTAGTGCGTGATGTTTTGCGGGAATGAACGAAAGGCCGTTTGAGCAGCCAGGCGGGGAAGCGTAAGCAAGCCATCCATATCCATTAACGCAGGCCTCGCAGGCAGCTTGGATGGCTTTTAGGGTGCATTTAATTTCCATGTGGAAATTAAATGCTGGATGCGCGCCTCTCTACAGCAGGAGAAGCAGCGGAAACGGGAGATGGAGAAGCGTCCACCGGCGCTGAAGGCACTTCTGCAGCAACTGGACTTCCGGTTTTTTCCTGCCCGCCCATCTCCTGCTTTTTGGCCTTGTGCAGTTCTTCATCCGCACGCTTCAAGATGCTGGCGACGGTATCGCCGCTGAGCATCGTTGCCACGCCCACTGCAGCGCTGACACGCAGCTCCTTGCCGGACACCGAGACCGGCATCGCAACGATGGTGGCCTTGGTGCGGGCCGCAATCTTGCCTGCGTCTTCCGCAGAAGCTTCCGGCAGCAGCACACAAAACTCTTCGCCGCCGTAGCGGGCCAGGCAATCATAGCTGCGGGTTGCCCTTTTCATCCTGCGTGTGACTTCCACCAGCACAATCTCGCCGGCCTGATAGCCGTGTGTTTCATTGATTTGCCTGAAATGGTTCAGGTCCAGCACCAGCAGCGACAGGTTTTTCCCTAGCCGGGCATGGCGCTTCAACTCGCAATCGGAAACCCGCATGAACTCGCGCCGGTTGGCAACACCGGTCAACGGATCAATGCTGGCCTGTCTTTCCAGCTCCTGCTCTGCACTCAGTGTTTTGCGCCGGAACCTGTGCGTGCGGGAAGAAATAGTATGCCCGGAGATGGCAGCCAGCATTAGCATCAGCGCCACGTTATAGGTATAGGACACAGCGGGCGCCTGCTTGTACAAGAACAGGATGGACAGCGATATCGCAACAAAGCCGACCATGGGCGGGTTCAGCAGGCGCAGCGGCAAAGGCAGTACGACAAAGTACATCGCCACTATCCAGATATCGATGTAGTAATGACCGAAATAATCCGATGGCCGGGTCGCATTGCCGGCCAGGGTTACCGCCAGCGCCACCCAGACCCAGCGCAGCATCTGCTGATCCAGTTGTGGCGCCTTCAGCATCTTCGGCAATTGCCGGGCCAGCCATAGCGAGTAGAAGAACACCGCCGCATGCGCCGCCATCAACAGATAGAAGATATTGCCGGGCTGGCGCAAGGCGTAGTCGAAATAGATCAGCGGCAGCGTCGCCCACATCGCCACCAGCACCACGCGGCGGCACTGGGCAATATCCGCATTCAGGTAATGCGAGCGATATTGCTCCTCACCGACTTCAGGGTATTGGGCTTGCATGAATGCACTCTCCCACGGCTATTTACTTTTGTTTAATTTATTAGCTCGTTTCATTATATAGCGATGCCCACCCTTGCAGCGTGCGCACTGCACAAAACAGCCAGCCCGGATATCCCAAAGTCCGTTTGCTGTGGTAAATTAGCAGGCATTGTTTCCAAATAAGCTTATGCCGCAAAAAATGCGCGTCTCCCCTCTTCTCGTTAAGCCTGCCCTGCCCCTGCATTGTTGTTGATGCTGTAAGCCCTTCTTTGCCCAGACGACACCGGGCACGCCGTTTCTTTCATTTTTTTATTCCACAGACCTGATGGACATACTCCTTTACGATAATTGGGAGCGCAAGCTGCGTTCCTTCCAGCCACTACGCCAGGATTGGGTCGGCCTGTACTGCTGCGGCCCTACCGTGTATGACTATGCGCACATAGGCAACCTGCGCACCTATCTGTTTGAAGACGTGCTGCGCCGCACCCTGGAGTTCAACGGCCACACGGTGCGCCATGTGATCAATATCACCGACGTCGGCCATCTGGTATCCGACGCTGACGATGGCGAAGACAAGATGGAAAAAGGTAGCCGCAAAGCGGGTGAATCGGCCTGGGATATTGCCGAGCGCTTCACAGTTGCTTTCAAGCAGGATTTGCACAGCTTGAACATGCTGCCTCCGCAGATATGGTGCAAGGCGACGGATCATATTGCCGAGCAGATCGCCTTCATCAGCACGATAGAAGAAAAGGGCTATACCTATATCACTGCGGACGGTGTGTATTTCGACACCTCCAAACAGGATAACTACGGCTACCTGGCCCGACTGAACCGCGAGGGACAGGAGGCAGGCAAGCGCGTGGCATTGGGCGACAAGCGCAATGCCACCGACTTCGCGCTATGGAAGTTCAGTCCCGCCGGTGAAACCCGGCAGATGGAATGGGACAGCCCATGGGGCCGCGGCTTTCCGGGCTGGCACATAGAGTGCTCGGCGATGTCGGCCAAATACCTGGAGCCCTGGTTTGACATCCATTGCGGCGGCGAGGATCACATCCCCATCCACCATACTAATGAGATCGCGCAGACCGAGGCCTGCTATGGCACCCGGCTGGCGAACTTCTGGATGCACGGCTACTTCCTGCAGATAGACGCCGGCAAGATGTCCAAATCCAGCGGCGATTTCCTCCGTCTGCAAACCCTGATTGACCAGCGCATGGACCCGCTGGCCTACCGCTACCTGTGCCTGACCGCGCACTACCGCAGCCAGTTGAACTTCAGTTGGGAGGCATTGACGGCGGCGCAAACAGCACTGCAAAGGCTGCGCGACAATTATCTGTCATGGGCAGGAGAGGCAGACACCGCAGCAGAACCGGATGCGGGATTTACAGAACGCTTCCACACCGAGATCAATGCAGACCTGAACCTGCCGCGCGCACTGGCAGTGGTATGGGAACTGGCAAAATCGAGCCTGTCACCTGCGGTGAAAAAAGCCACGCTGGACAGGTTTGACCTGGTGCTGGGCCTGGATCTGCAGAACTGGCAGCCGCCACAACAAATCATCCCGGACGAGGTGCATGCTCTGGCGGAAAGACGCCGGATCAGCCGCGAGAACAAGAACTGGGCGGAGGCCGACGCCTTGCGCAATGAATTGCGCGAGCTGGGCTATGAGGTGGAAGATACCGCGGGCGGCATGACGATCAAGCCGCTATAGTAATTTGATCCTGCATCCATAAAAAAAACGCAGCGTAGAAATCATACGCTGCGTTTTTTTGTGTGGCTGCAAACGCTTTATTGCATGAACCAGCCGTGGCTGACTACGATGGATTGACCGGTCAGCGCATTGGTCGGGAAGGCCGCCAGGAAAATCGCAGTCCTAGCCACGTCGGCCACCGTAGTGAACTCGCCATCGACGGTATCCTTCAGCATGACCTTGCGGATCACGTCCTCTTCGCTGATGTTCAGCTCCTTGGCCTGTTCCGGGATCTGCTTGTCTACCAGCGGCGTGCGCACGAAACCGGGGCAAATCACGTTGGCGCGTATCTTGTCTTTCGCGCCTTCCTTCGCTACCACCTTGGCCAGGCCAACCAGGCCATGCTTGGCGGCGACATAAGGCGCCTTCAGCGGCGAACCCTCGTGCGAATGCACTGAACCCATATAGATGATGGAGCCACCCTTGCCGCCCTTGACCATTTCACGCATGCAGGCGCGGGTAGTCAGGAAAGCGCCGTCCAGATGGATCGCCAGCATCTTCTTCCAGTTGTCCAGGCTCAGGTCCACTACCGGGCTGATGATCTGTATGCCGGCATTGCTGATCAGGATGTCGATTCCGCCAAAGGCGGCTACTGCATCAGCAATGCCCTTGTCTACCTGTGCTTCGTCGGTGACGTTCATCGCCACGCCTATGGCCTGGCCGCCTGCCGCCTTGATTTCTTCTGCAGTCTTGACCGCAGCTTCCAGCACCAGATCGGCAATGACGACCTTGGCGCCTTCTTTAGCGTATTCCTGTGCAATTTCCTTGCCTATGCCGCTGGCGGAACCGGTAATGACGGCGACTTTATCTTTCAATTGCATGATATTTCCTTTAAGTAGATCTCGTGGACGGGACGTGCAAAGCTGAATTCGGGGAAAAGCGGGACATCAGGAAAACAATACGGGCTTTCCGGGGGCGAGATTGTGCGCCGCCGCACCCATATCCTACCAAGCCTGCATGAGCCGTGCTTGCCGCTGCCGTGTCAAAATGTAACGGAAAGAGACATTGCCATAAAAATAAGACCAATTTATGGCAAGACCCTCTTGAAAACAGTGTTAAAAGCCTCATTTGGGTGCAGGTATAAAAAATAAGCGCGTCCGCCGCTTAAAGACCAATTACACCACCTAGAACATAGACTTTTGAGGGAACCATGTCTGAACATGAAAAACAAACCCTGGGTTTTCAGGCAGAAGTAAAACAATTACTGCAATTGATGATCCACTCCTTGTATTCCAACAAGGAAATTTTCCTGCGTGAACTGATCTCCAATGCATCGGACGCGGCCGACAAACTGCGCTTTGAGGCCATCAACAACGCCAGCCTGTTTGAAAACGACGCAGACCTGAAGATCAAGGTCAGTTTCGACAAGGAAGCACGTACCATCACCATCGCCGACAACGGCATAGGCATGACCCGCGACGAAGCGGTACTGCACCTGGGTACGATCGCCAAATCCGGCACCAAGGAATTTTTCGGCAAATTGTCCGGCGACCAGCAAAAAGACGCAGCGATGATAGGCCAGTTCGGCGTCGGCTTTTACTCCGGCTTTATCGTCGCCGACAAGATCACCGTGGAATCGCGCCGCGCCGGCACTTCGGCTGCCGAAGGCGTGCGCTGGGAATCTGCCGGCGAAGGCGACTTCAGCGTGGAAGCGATCGACAAGGCCGACCGCGGCACTTCCATCACCCTGCACCTGCGTGAAGGCGAAGACGAGTTCCTGTCTTCCTGGAAGCTGAAATCGGTGATCCGCACCTACTCCGACCATATCTCGCTGCCTATCCTGATGCAGAAAGAAGAATGGGATGAAGAGAAAAAAGCACAGGTCCTGAAGGACGAGCTGGAAACCGTGAACCAGGCCAGCGCCTTGTGGGCACGCAGCAAATCCGACATCACGCCTGAGCAGTACGAAGAATTCTACAAGCACGTGTCGCATGATTTCCAGGCGCCGCTGACCTATACGCATAACCGCGTTGAAGGCCGCAGCGAATACACGCAATTGCTGTTCATCCCAAGCCGCGCTCCTTTCGACATGTGGGACCGCAACAAGCGCGGCGGCATCAAGCTATACGTGAAACGCGTCTTCATCATGGACGATGCGGAACAACTGATGCCGGTCTATCTGCGCTTTGTCAAAGGCGTTATCGATTCCAACGACCTGCCGCTGAACGTCTCCCGTGAAATCCTGCAGGAATCGCGCGATATCAAGGCGATCCGCGAAGGTTCCACCAAGCGCGTACTGGGCATGCTGGAAGAACTGGCCAATGCTGACGAGCAGGAAAAGAAAGACAAGTATGCGACTTTCTGGACCGAGTTCGGCCAGGTCTTGAAAGAAGGCATAGGCGAAGACGCCACCAACAAGGAACGTCTCGCCAAGCTGCTGCGCTTTGCATCCACGCACAATGACAGCGATGCGCAAACCGTTTCCCTGGCTGACTACCTGAGCCGCGCCAAAGAAGGCCAGGACAAGATCTACTACGTCACGGCCGACAGCTATATCGCCGCGAAGAACAGCCCGCACCTGGAAATTTTCCGCAAAAAAGGCGTGGAAGTCCTGCTGCTGACAGACAGGGTCGATGAATGGATGCTGTCCTTCCTGACGGACTTCGAAGGCAAGGAACTGGCTTCCGTCGCTAAAGGCGACCTGGACCTGGGCAAGCTGGAAGACGAAGCCGAGAAGAAGCAGCACGAAGCGACTGAAACCGAGTTCAAGGACCTGGTAGAGAAGATGAAGACTGCGCTGGCCGACAAAGCCAAGGATGTACGTGTAACCTTCCGTCTGACCGATTCACCGGCCTGCCTGGTCGCCGACGAGAATGAATTGTCCGGCAACCTGGTGCGCATGCTGAAGGCCGCAGGCCAGGCAGCACCGGAATCCAAGCCTATCCTGGAAGTGAACCCCGATCACCCGCTGGTGCAGCGCCTGAAGTACGAAGAAGCCAAGTTTGCCGACTGGTCGCATATCCTGTTTGATCAGGCCATGCTGGCAGAAGGCGGTACATTGGTGGATCCGGCTGCTTTCGTGAAACGCTTGAATGAGATGCTGCTGAGTAAGTAAAGTAATCTCTTAGCTTAAAAAAAGGCGGTGCATCAGATGATGCACCGCCTTTTTACTTTAGCCCTCCAGATACCGGAGGGCTAATTATGCTTTTAGTGGGTCACACGTGTCGTGCGGCCCGAAGACAGCAGACGTACGCGATCACCGGCGCGGAAAGGTTCATCCGCATCTTGCGTGATTGCTTTCAGCTCGCCATTGTCCAGCCTGACGGTAATTTCCAGGCCCTTGCGGTGCGCGACATTGTCTTCCAGTTTGTTGCCTATCAGGCCGCCTGCTACTGCGCCCAGGATACCTGCAACTGCGGAACCATTGCCGCCACCGATAGTGGAGCCGGCGGCAATGCCACCGACCGCAGCACCGGCCACTGTACCTACACCGCTCTTGCCGCCGTCAATAATCACTTCCCGCACCGATTCTACGACGCCCATGCGCACCGTTTGCTCGTTCTGGGTCTGGCCGGAACGATAAACGCTGTTGGACGACTGCGGGTTTACCGCACAGGCGCTCAGGGACGCAATGGCGGCAATCATTAACAATTTTTTCACGCTACTCTCCGAAAGGTTCAATTGAACTGGTTTAATTAAAACGGTTGGACAGGATTTTATCCGAATTGTTCAGTGAGCCTGGGGACGAATGCAATTTCAATAAGAAATTTTCAGGCGCCGGTACAAAAAACCGAGCACAAACAGCGGCCCTATCAGCAAAAATCGCAGGTCATCAAAAAACGAGGGCTTCTTGCCTTCTATCTTGTGACCGATAAACTGGCCTATCCAGGCAATCACAAACGCGCTTACCGCCACCGGCAAGACCCAGGAAGGTGGCAATGCATACAGGATGCCCAGCATCGCTGCCGCCATCAGGCTCATGCCTATCGCAAAAGACATGGATAAAGTGAAATAATACGCCAGCGAGACGATGGCCGCTGCCACCGCTACCCAAGGATGTATCGCCCAGATCAGTCCCAGCACCGTCCACATGATGACCGGCACGCAAACAAAGTGGATATATTCATTGACCGGGTTCAGGTGGCTCTCAGCATATTTTTCCAGCAACTGGTCTACCGGCCGGGCCTGGCCCATCGTTTGGCTGATTGTCATTTTTCGTCATCTCCATGGTTTATTTATATTTTTTATATTCGCCGACCTGGGTTGGCGCATAAATCCATTGTAGTCTGAGAAAGCCCGGCTGACAAAGCTGAAGCTTGGCTTTACAACAATGTTTTGAGCCTTACTTCCAAGCCGGTATCTTCGCCGGCTTTACAATGGCCGTGCTCCTGCCCTGATCTCCGGCACCTGGACTTTGGGAGAAAGCCCGGCTACGAACGGGATTGCAACGCAGTAATACTTTGCAACAATCCTCAAGAGCACGAACACTTATCATGTATCTTTGAAGAAATACTCATCGTCCGCGACATTCATGACTCAACTAGAAGAAGCACCCCGGCTGCAGGGTTTTCCCGCCGTCATCGATAAAAATACGACAACACTGATACTGGGCAGTTTCCCCGGCGAGGCTTCCTTGCAGGAGCAGCAGTACTACGCGCACCCGAGAAACCAGTTCTGGCGCCTGCTATCGGCGGTATTGAATGTCGATCTGGTCGTGCTGCCCTATCCGCAAAGGCTGGCAGGCATCAAGGCACATGGAATAGGCCTGTGGGATATCTTTGACTCTTGCCTGAGGCAAGGCAGCCTGGATTCTGCGATACGGCAGCAGCAAATCAACGATTTCTCCGCTTTACAGCAACAATACCCAAAATTGCATAAACTTTGTTTCAATGGCAAGACTGCGGGCAAGGTGCAGGGGCATTTTGACAAGGCCGGGTACCAGACTCTGGTCCTGCCCTCCTCGTCGCCGGCCAATGCCCAAATGTCATTTGAGCAGAAATTATTACTGTGGCAAGCTATCCTGTAGGTAAAATGAGCGCATGCTGATCAAACGTAAATCCATAGAAGCCGAAGCCAACCTGCGCACCGGCCCGAAAGCCGCTGCTGCGGCACTGAAAAAACCTGCCCGCAAGCCCAAGTTTGCGCCCGTTACCCTGTCTGAAATGGACGGCGTACGCTTCCTGCACTTCGGCACCGAATGGGTGCAAGGCGCGATGCGCCTGCGCAAGCCGGATTGGATAGAGCTGGAATATGCGCAGCAGATGATGATGTGGATGCTGTTCATAGAGCAGCCCGCGCATATAGTGCAACTCGGACTGGGCACCGGCGCGCTGACCAAGTTTTGCTACCGCAATTTCGATGCAACCCAAGTAACTGCGATAGACCTGAATCCAGCTGTGATCTCGATCTGCGAAAGCATGTTCAAGCTGCCGCCGAATGACGACAGGCTGCAGGTCGTGGAAATGGATGCCAATGAATTCGTCAACGATGCCAATAACCATGGCAAGATCGATGTGTTGCAGGTAGACCTGTACGATGCAACCGCGCGCGGCCCGGTGCTGGACAGCCCCGAGTTCTACCAGGCCTGCGAAGCCTGCCTGACCGAGAACGGCATCCTGACGGTGAACCTGTTCGGCGACCACCCCAGTTATCTGAAAAACCTGAAAGCCTTGCGCTTTGCCTTTGACCAGGTGCTGTGCCTGCCTGAGGTCCATGACGGCAACGTCGTGGCAATTGCCTTCAAATCCAAGCCGGAGCTGGATTTTCCGGCGCTGTATGAACGTGCTGTAAGCATCAAGGAAAGCACCGGCCTGCCGGCGAAATCCTGGGTCAATGGTCTGAAGACAAACTCCTGAACCGCGAACGGATCGGCACACTATGGCTACTGCAACGACAAAACCTGCACACCGCTCGCTGAGCATGCAGCAAATCTTTACCTGGCTGATGGCAGACGGTATCGTGAAGAAGGAAACCGCGAAGGCGGACTTCAACCATGCGCAGGCAATGCTGAACAATGGTCCGGCAACCATGCATCCGCTGACTGCGGTCGCACAATGCAAGCTGCAATCGGCAGAGCCGCCGCACCGCGTGTTGACGCTGGACTGGCTGACCGAATGGACCGCAGGCAAGGTCAAACTGCCGTTTTACCGCATAGATCCGCTGAAGATAGACTTTACCAAGGTGTCCGACGTAATGTCGTCCACCTATGCGACCCGCTTTAATATCCTGCCGGTGGAATCAACGCCGACCAGCGTTATCATCGCGACCACCGAACCCTACAGCCATGAATGGCAGGAGGAGATCGCCAAGATTACCCGCAAGGAAATCAAGCTGGTGATGGCGAATCCGCTGGATATCTCGCAATATATCTCGCAATTTTTTACACTGGCAAAATCGATCAAGGATGCGAAGAAAGCTAGCAACAACGACCTGGCGCTGCGCAACAACTTCGAGCAACTGGTTGAGCTGGGCAAAGCCAATAAGCAGGTAGACGCCAACGACCAGCACATTATCAACATCGTGGACTGGCTGTGGCAGTTTGCGTTTGACCAGCGCGCATCCGATATCCATCTGGAACCGAAGCGCGAGATGGCGGCCATACGCTTCCGTATCGACGGTGTTTTGCACCAGGTTTACCAGGTGCCGGCACTTGTCATGATCGCCATGACTGCGCGTATCAAATTGCTGGGCCGTATGGACGTGATAGAAAAACGCCGCCCGCAGGATGGCCGTATCAAAACCCGTACCGCCGGCGGCCAGGAAGTGGAGCTGCGTTTATCCACCATGCCTACCGCCTTCGGCGAAAAAGTCGTGATGCGTATTTTTGATCCGGAAGTGGTTGTCAAGACATTGCCGGAACTGGGCTTCCCGGTCAATGACGCGGTGCGCTGGGATCATCTCACCAGCAAGCCGCACGGCATCATCCTGGTGACCGGCCCAACCGGTTCCGGCAAGACCACCACGCTGTACACCACGCTCAAGGCATTGGCTACCTCGGACGTCAACGTCTGTACGGTGGAAGATCCTATCGAGATGGTGGAAGCCTCGTTCAACCAGATGCAGGTGCAGCCGGGCATAGACCTGAACTTTGCCGATGGCGTGAAGGCGCTGATGCGGCAGGATCCGGACATCATCATGGTGGGCGAGATCCGCGACCTGCAGACTGCAGAGATGGCAATCCAGGCTGCGCTGACCGGCCATCTGGTGCTGTCCACGCTGCATACCAATGATGCACCTTCCGCCATCATGCGGCTGCTGGAACTGGGTGTTCCCTACTATCTGCTGGAAGCAACCATCATCGGCATCCTGGCGCAAAGGCTGGTGCGAACGCTGTGCAAGCATTGCAAGTCGGCCGACGGCGAACTGCCGGATGCGGTCTGGAAGAGCCTCACAGAAGAATGGAATATCCCAAAGCCCGCTACCGTGTACCGTCCCGTGGGCTGCCCGGAATGCAGGCAGACCGGCTTCATGGGACGTACCGGCATCTATGAACTACTGACCGTGACGCAGCCCTTTAGCAAGCTGATCAGGGAAGAATCGGACATCCATGCCTTGCGCGCGCAGAGCATCGCCGATGATATGAAGCCGCTGCGCATCGCAGGGGCTTACAAGATCATAGAAGGACTGACCACCGCGGAAGAAGTATTGAAAGTCACTTCTGCGCTGGTCTGATCGCTATTTCCATACTGTTTATGGTTTTCGCAGCGCCTATGGCAAAGTCTCATCCATGCATTTGTGTACGGCCCTGAACAGGCCGGCAAGGAAGCACTGATGACTGTATTAAGCAGGCAGGCTTTATTTTCCCGCACCTGGTTCCAGGTATGCGCGCTGGCGCTTGCTTATCTGCTGGCAGGCCGCCTGTCGCTGCTGCTGGCGATTCCCCCCGGTTACGCAATGGCCGTGTATCCGCCGGCAGGCATTGCGCTGGGCATTATCATCGTCGCAGGTTACCGTCTGTTGCCGGGGGTTGCAGCGGGTGCCTTCCTGGTAAATATGCTGATCAGTTGGGAATCCGCCGCCGGCATCTCCTGGGCATCAACGCTACTGGCAGCCTTGCTGGGCGGCGGCGCAGCCTTGCAGGCGTTGGCAGGCAGCTACCTGATACGCCGTTTCGCCGGCAGCAACCTGTCGCTAGACAAGGACACATCGATCTTCCGCTTCTTTCTGCACGGCGGCGTGCTGGCCTGCCTGATCAGTGCCAGCGTAGGCGTGCTGTCGCTGTACAAGCTGCATTTCATCCCCGGCGACCATGTGATCAACAACTGGCTCACCTGGTGGACCGGAGACACGCTGGGCGTGCTGACCATTACGCCCATCGTCATGGTCCTGTTTGCCCAGCCTAGGGAAATCTGGAATTCGCGCCGCTGGAATGTGATGGTGCCGCTGGCGATTTGCCTGGCAGTCGTGATCAGCGTGTTTACCTATATCCGCCACCGCGAAGAACAAAAACAATTCCTGGAATTCCGGCTGGAAGTGGAGCGCATCAGCCAGGATCTGCAAAACAAGCTGAACAATCACACCGATGCCGTCAATAATATAGAGCGCTTCTTCGCCAGCTCGAAATCGGTCAACCGCAGCGACTTTTCCACTTTCGTGCAGCACACGATAGATAGCAATAAGGCGATCACCTCACTCATCTGGGCGCCAAAACTCAGGCATGCCGACAAGACCGCCTTTGAGGCTTCGGTCCTGCAGGAAGGCTATGTCAGCTTCAAGGTTTCCGAGAAAGACGCCAGCGGCAAGCTGATTCCCGTCAAGGCGCGCGACGATTACTACCCTATCACCTATATCGCCCCATTCAGGACAGGCACGCTGGCCTTCGGTTTTGACATGGGTTCCAGCGATATTCGCAGGATTGCCATTGAAGAGGCCCGCGACAGCGGCAATCTGACCGCCACCGATCCACTGGTTCTGGTCACCGACAGCGGAGAACAGCATTCGGTCCTGCTGTATGCGCCCATCTACGCACCCGGCAAGCCTTTGGACAGCACTGAAAAAAGAAGGGAAGCTTTTCAGGGCGTGGCAATGAGTGTGTTACGGATGGGTGAAGTGATAGAAGATGCGCTCAGCAAGCAAGACCAGAAAAATATCCTGATCAAATTCTATGACCTGTCCTATCCGGGCAACAAGGGCATTTTTTACGATGCGATCAAGATCATCGATCCCGGACATTTCTTCCAGTCGACCATCAATTTCGGCGGCCGCCAGTATGCCCTGCTGGCCCAGCCTTCCAGCGCCTACTGGAATAGCCATGTGTCCTGGATAACGTGGTTCACGATGATAGGCGGCTTGCTATTCACCAGCCTGCTCGGCATCTATTTGCTGGTGGTGACTGCACATACCTTCAACGTAGAAATCCTGGTTACCCAGCGCACCAGCCAGTTGAATGACAGCGAAGAACGCCTGCGCGCCATCCTGGCCAATGCGGCCGAGGGCATCATCACGATGAACCCTAGCGGCTTCATCGAATCCGCCAACCAGTCGGCAGAGATTTTGTTCGACTATCCGCGCGGCGCGCTGTTCGGCAGGAATATCCTGAGCCTGTTCCCGGATCCGGCATCGGAAGCCTTCCTGCAAGGCTATATGCAGGACCAGTTGGAATTGCATGAGAAGCAGGCGCGCCAGGAAGTCGTCGGCAAGAAACGGCTGGACCAGGAAATCCCGGTGGAGCTGGCTATCGCCAGGGTGGAACTGGGCTCGCAAACACTGCTGGTGTTGATCCTGCACGATATGTCTGAACGCAAGCGAGTGGAGAAATTGAAGAGCGAATTTGTCGCAGCAGTTTCGCATGAGCTGCGCACGCCATTGACCTCGATCCGCGGCTCGCTGGGCCTGCTGGTGGGCGGCATAGGCGGCGCTATTCCGGCCAAGGCAAAGAACCTGCTGGAAATGGCCAACGACAATGCTGAGCGGCTTACCCTGCTGATCAATGATTTGCTGGATTTTGAAAAACTGGAATATGGCGGCATGCAATTCAACCTGCAAGAGACCTCGCTGCCTGCCCTGGTAAAAAAAGCCATCGACGCCAATAAGGGGTATGCACAGAAGTATTCAATCACGCTGCTGTTCGATGCGGAACACAGCGTTGATGCGGTCGTCAATGTCGATCAGCAGCGTTTTATCCAGGTGCTGTCCAATCTCGTGTCGAATGCCGTCAAGTTTTCCAAGAAGAACGGCCAGGTCGAGGTCTACCTGTCCCGCAGCAACGGCTGGGCCAGGGTATCGGTCGTGGACCATGGCATAGGTATTTCACGTGATTTCCAGGGCAGCATCTTCCAGAAATTCACACAGGAAGACGCCAAGGCTGCGCGCAAATATGCTGGCACCGGCCTGGGCCTGTCGCTGACCAAGACCATGATGGAAAAGATGGGCGGCCGCATAGACTTCAACAGCATAGAAGGCGAAGGCTCCACCTTTTACATAGAACTGCCGGTATTGTCCTAGGTTATCGGGGCTGCACTGGACTGCCCTGCACTAGGCCTGCGACGGCACCGGCCTAGCCCTTTTCAGCGCATCCTGCAAGCCATCCGCCACCTTCGCGTAACGCAGGCGCATGCCCAGCTCCGCCTTGATCCTGTCATTGCGCAAGCGGCGCGATTCCGACATGAAGGACAGCAGCATAGGGCTGACGGCCGCGCTCAGCTCGGCACGCGGCAGGCGCGGAGAACGCGGCAGCTCAAAAGCATCGGCCACCGCGTCAAAATACTCGGCCATTTTCATATCGCTATCATCCACTGCGTGATACACCCGCGACGGTGACGCGCGGAACAATGCAAGCTTGATCAATATGGCAAGATCTTCGGCATGAATATGATTGGTATAGACGTCATCTGCCTCAATCAGTGCAGGCGTGCCTTTTTGCAAACGCTCCAGTGGCAGGCGGTCGGCGGCATAAATGCCGGGTACCCGCAGGATGGACAAGGAAGAGTGACTGCGCTTGGCCCAGGCCCGCAATAGTTGTTCGGCTGCTACGCGACGCCTGGCGCGCGCATTGCGCGGGGCGACTGTACGGGTCTCGTCAAACTCCTCTTCGCCGCAATCTCCATACACACCGGTCGTGCTGATGTAAACAAGCCGGCTCTTGTCAGGTAGAATGGCGGTCAAATTACGGGTGCGGGCATCCGATTCGCCCTCGGAACGCGGTGGTGCCAAATGGACAATATGCGTTGCCAGGTTCGCCAAACGGGCCAGGCTGTCACGCTGATCCAGGTCGGCTACCAGCGGAACGGCACCGGCGGCACGCAGTTCAGCCACCCTGGCCGGCTGGCTGGTCACGGCAAATACGCGGAACTGCCGGTTCAGCAAAGGCAGCAAACGCAAACCCACGTCTCCGCATCCCAGCACCAGCAGCCGCGGCCTGGCTAATTTTTTTTGTTTATTTTTCATATTCAGGATTGTATGACTTTTCAAGTAACTGTGACTCCTAGCGGCAGCCAATTCAGCTGCGAGGAAGGCGAAACCGTATTGAGCGCGGCATTGCGCGCCGGTGTGGGCCTGCCCTATGGTTGTAAAAACGGCGCTTGCGGTTCTTGCAAGGGCAAGATCGTGGAAGGCAGCGTCACGCACGGCGTGCATCAGCAAAGGGCCTTGTCGGATGCGGAAGAAGCCGAAGGCGGCTCCTTGTTCTGCTGCGCCAGGCCGAACTCCGACCTGAAGATAGAAGCGCGCGAAATCGTCTCCGGCGGCGACTACCCCATCAAGAAAATGCCAAGCCGCGTTTCCAAGCTGGAAAAACTGTCCCACGATGTGATGCTGATTTCCCTGCAATTGCCTGCCAACGAGCGCCTGCAATACCGTGCCGGCCAATACATAGAATTCATGCTGCGCGACGGCAAGCGCCGCAGCTACAGCATGGCCAATGCGCCACACCTGGATGATCAGATCACATTGCATGTACGCCACATGCCGGGCGGCCTGTTCACCGACCAGGTATTCTCGACGATGAAGGAACGCGACATCCTGCGTTTTGAGGGCCCGCAAGGCACTTTCTTCCTGCGCGAAGACAGCAACAAGCCCATCATCCTGCTGGCATCAGGCACCGGTTTCGCACCGATCAAGGCGTTGGTGGAACAATTGATCCATACGGAATCGACACGCCCGGTCACGCTGTACTGGGGCGGCCGCCGTCCGGAAGACCTGTATATGAACAGCCTGTGCGAAGAATGGGCTGCGACGCTGCCCAACTTCAAGTATGTGCCTGTGGTTTCAGACGCGCAGCCGGAAGACGGCTGGACAGGCCGTACCGGCTTTGTACATCGCGCGGTAATGGAAGACCATGCCGAGTTGCTGAATTACCAGGTCTATGCCTGCGGCGCACCTATCGTAGTCGATTCTGCCAAATTCGATTTCACCGCAATGTGCCAGTTGCCTGCAGAAGAATTCTATGCAGACTCCTTTACGTCGGAAGCCGATCTGGTGGCATAGCCTTCCCCTGCCTTGCAGCACATGGATAGCCCGGCCATCGCCGGGCTTTTTTACATCCGCCTCCGGGCATCGCCCATGCTGCAACATCCAAAATTTGAAACTTCGCCTCAGCGAAAGAGGCCCTATCGTACAGATGGATACTTTTCAGCCAGGAACCTGATGCGAGCATCTCCACCACAGCTATTCTGAATGCTGCTTTCAACCTCATAACACAATATGAAATTGAGGTCGTTGCATAGGTGAGACAATAGCAATTTCTGCAAGCAAGCACGGTGACTAGTCGATAAAATGGCTTAGTCCGCACCCATGCAGTCCTTACCGGTTCAGGTTTACTACGATGAGCGATCCTAGTCCAGCATCTGTTACCCCGCCTCCAGCGACGCCGGTCGAAGCCTATGACATCAGGCACGGTATTGCCTGCGCTCTGGTGTCTGTGCTGATAGGGACTACGCAGAGCCTGGGCATCAACATGATCAACTCCAACTTGACCGCCATCCAGGGTTCGCTGGGAGTAACGGCGGCGGAAATCGGCTGGCTGACTTCGGCGTTCTGGGCGACCTATTTGTCCACATCCCTGCTGATGACAAAATTCAGGCTGCAGTATGGGTTGCGCCTGTTCACCAATATCGCCATCAGTTGCTTTTTGGCCGGCACCATCATCCTGCTGTTTGCAGACGACATGCGCAGTGCAATCTTCGTCAGGGCAATGCAAGGATTTGCGGCTGCATGCCTTAGCACACTGGCACTGCTGTATATGGTCGAGTCCATGCCGAAAAAGTTTGCCCTGGTCGGACTGGTCCTGGGCATAGGCACGCTACAACTCGGTGCGCCGCTGTCGCGCATACTTCCGGAATCCTTGCTGGAAATTGGACGCTGGCAGGGCCTCAATATACTGGACATGTCGCTGGCGGTGATTGCCCTCGGGGCAATCAATGCAATCAGGCTGATGCCCCCTCCACGGCAAAAAGTCTTTTGTCCGGGAGACATCTTTGCTTTTGTCTTTTATGCCATCTCGCTGGGATTGATGGCTATCGTGCTGACGCAGGGCAGGACCGTCTGGTGGACAGACAGCGAGTGGCTGGGCATCATGCTGGCAATTTCCATCCTGTGCTTTGGTGTCTACCTGCATCTCGATTTGCATCGCAGCAGTCCGCTGCTAGACCTGAAATGGCTGTTCGGGCCTTTCATGCGCCGCCTGCTGCTGACAATTGTATTATTCCGCCTGGTGCTGAGCGAACAAACTGTCGGTGCTGTAGGCTTGCTGAATGCACTAGGAATGAACAATGATCAGATGCAGATCCTGTTCGTGTGGATTTTGCTCTCCACCGTACTTGGGTTTATCGTCGCCGGCCTGATTATCGCAACCGGCAAACTGCATATTCCCGGCTTGGTGGCCCTGCTGCTGGTCTGTCTGGGTGCCTGGCTGGATTCCAACTCTACCTCGCTGACCAGACCCTCTGAACTTTATTTCAGCCAGTCACTGATCGCCTTCGGTTCCTCCATGTATCTTTCTTCAGCGATCGCACTCGGCTTTACCAAGCTAATGGAAGGCGGTATGAAGAACTTTCCCAGCTTTGCTGCTGTCTTCAGCGGTGGCCAGGCACTGGCGACACTGGCGGCCAGTGCCTGGCTGAGCACTTTTGTGGTGGATGCACAGAAACTCCATTTCAGCGAACTGAGCCAATATCTTTCGCTGGCCAACCCGCAGGTGGCTTCCCGTATCAGCCAGATGGCCGCCGGTTTCAGCGGCACTAGCAGCGACCGGGCCGCAGCGACTTCAAGAGCGCTGGCGACACTGGGGCAGCAGGCCAATGTAGAGGCATCCGTGCGCGCCTATAACGACACGTTCGAAGTCATCGCCGCAGTTGCAGCACTGACTTTCCTGTGGCTGCTGATAGTAAATCTGATGCGAAATATTGAGAACAAAAAAACCCTGAGCACATAGACCAACCCTTCCAAACCGGATAACCGACAATATGACCAGCCTCTCCGAAATTAATGCGCGCCTGAAGCCATGGATTACGCTGCCTATACTGATAGGTGTGCTGCTGGTCTTGTATGCCTGGCATCTACCGCCTTTTTCCAGCGCTTTAGAAACAACTGAGAATGCCTATGTACGCGGCAGTGTCACCATCATTGCGCCCAAGGTTGACGGCTATGTGACTGAAGTCCCGGTGCAGGATTTCAGTTCAGTCACTGCCGGCCAGGTCCTGGTCAAGCTGGACGATCGCATTTACCGCGCCAGGCTGGAACAAGCGCGCAGCCTGCTGGCAGTCCAGGAAACCGCACTGTCGAATTTTCCGCAGACTTTGCGCGTGCGCGAAGCCAATGTACAGGTAGGAGAGGCGCAGATCGCCAGCACCCACGCGCAATTGGCCAATGCCAAAGCCCAGTTGGCAAAAGCCACGGCGGATATGCGCCGAGTAGATGCATTGATGAAAGAAGATTCGCTGTCGCAAAGAGAACATGATCTGACCCGGGCCGCGTTGCAGCAGGCAGAAGCCGGCACCAAACAGGCAGAAGCCGCCGTCCGGCAGGCAGATGCAAATAGCATATCGTCGAAGCAGGATCTGACCTCGGTCAAAGTCAATCGCTCGGCCCTTGAAGCATCTGTTGCAAGCGCCAAAGCCAGCGTCCGCCTGGCGGAAATCGATCTGGAAAACACCAGCATACGCGCCCCTCGCAGCGGCCAGGTCGGAGAGGTCGGAGTCAAGCTGGGGCAATACGTTGTACCGGGAACGCAATTGATGCCGCTGGTGCCTTCCACGGTCTGGGTGGTCGCCAATTTCAAGGAAGCCCAGACCGCCCATATGGAGCCGGGGCAGCCAGTATCCTTCACCGTCGACGGCCTGGCAGACGCAAAGCTGAAGGGGACGATAGAAAGAATATCGCCGGCGACAGGCTCGGAGTTCAGTACCATCCGCCCCGACAATGCGACTGGGAATTTCACGAAAATCCCTCAGCGCCTGCTGGTGCGTATCGCCATCGATACCAGTGATCCGCTGGCGGCCCGGCTCAGGCCGGGCATGTCCGTGGTCGCCAGCGTGGATACGGCGAAATCGCCGTCCAAGTCCCCTTCCACCGCGGCCAAGCAATGAGCATGTTTAATTTAAAGCCTTGCATCCAGCTACTTGCCTGCGCTTTTTTTCTGAGCGCCTGCACGACGGCACAGTTGAAACCGCAGTCTATGGATCTTGCGGTTCCCGAGCAATGGTCCAAGGCCACGGGCGAAAGCCGGCTGGACCAGCAATGGTGGAACAACTTTGGCGACCCGGTGCTGGCGCAGCTCATCGATCAGGGCTTGCGCAACAACAAGGACCTGAGAATCGCAGCCGCCCGGGTTGCAGAAGCGAGAGCCCTGCGCGATTTTGAGGCCGGGGAAGAATTACCCTCGCTGGGATTCGGGGCAGGCGGAGAAAGGGCCAGGGCCTTGAATCCCTTTGGCAAGCCGTATTCGGCCAACAATGCGCAGGCACAATTCCAGGCTGCGTATGAAGTAGATGTATGGGGGCGGCTCAGCGCACTGACCAAAGCGTCAGAAGCGTCTCTCGCTGCCAGCAAGGCCAACCAGGACGCGGTTGCGCTGAGTGTCGCAGCAAATATCGCGGCTACCTATATCAACCTGCGTACGCTGGATGCCAGGCTGATCGTGGCACGCCAGACCCTGGTGTCGCGTACCTCGGCCCTGAAGCTTGCGCAATCCAGGCGCGACAACGGCGATACTTCATTTCTGGAACTGTCGCAGTCAAAGTCTGAATACCATGCAACCGCGCAAGTCATCCCGCAACTGGAAACGGCAATCCACCAGGCAGAGCATCGCCTGGCCATCTTGCTGGGGCAGGCACCGGGGCCTATTGCCAGAGGCAAGGCGCTGGATGAGATCGCCTATCCTGAATTGCCGGGCACTGGCCTGCCATCGGAACTGCTGAAACGGCGACCGGATATCGCAGCCGCAGAAGATGCAGTCGTGGCAAGCAATGAGCGCCTGTCTGCAGCCAAAGCGCAACTGCTGCCTTCCGTGAAATTGTCGGCCAGCCTGGGGCGCGTCACATCGACCGCGCTGTCCGGCGATCCGTTTACCTTGTGGAGCCTGGGCGGCAGCATCCTGGCGCCGGTATTTGAAGGCGGCAGATTAACGGCCCAGGTCAATGCCAGTGTTTCGCGTGCCGACCAGGCGCTGATCACGTATGAAAAAACAGTACTGACGGCATTTGGCGAAGTGGAAGATGAGCTCGCTGCCATCGACCGGCTGGCGGTCCAGATCTCGGAAGCTCAGCAGCAGACCGAGGCGCTGACGCAAGCGGTCAGGATCGCCCACAGCCGGTATCAGGCCGGTTATGTGTCCTACCTCGACGAAGTCGATGCGCAACGCAATCTTTTCAATGTGCAGCAAGCACTGCTGCAACTACAGGCCGCCCGGCTGGTTGCATCGGTGAACCTGTATCGCGCGCTGGGGGGCGGCTGGCAGCAGTGAAACAATGAAGCAATGAGCTGTACGCGGCTCTCCAAAGAAAAAGCCCGGCCAGTGCCGGGCTTTTTCATGCCGCCGGAATTCTAAGCTGCTTGTTCCAGTGGCATATCACCCGATCATGCCTGGGTTGCCAATATTGCAATCAGCTCTTGCCATGCCCTGCTCCGGACACAGCCCCCCGCACTATTCCGACCAATCATCGCCAATTTTTCTTGTGCCTACCTTATGCCTAACAAGGCAGATTCACGACAATTCTGTCCGGATAGTAGTTCCTGCCGACAGGTTTATCCCAAACCGCCCAGCCCCTATAGTGGACTGCATCAACAACCCATCTTTAGGAATCTGTTCATGAGCGCCCTGTTTTCACCTTTCCAATTCCGCGATCTGGCGATCAGCAACCGCGTCGCCGTGTCTCCAATGTGCCAGTATGTAGCGATAGACGGCAAGCCGACTTCCTGGCATCTGATCCATCTGGGCGGCCTGGCTTTATCCGGCTCCGGCATGTTGATCATGGAAGCAACTGCAGTCACGCCGGAAGGCCGCATCACGCCGGGTGACCTCGGCTTGTGGGACGACGACACCGAAGCTGCCCTGAAGCCAGTGGTTGCCGCCGTGCGCGAGCATGCCGACATTGCACTCGTCATGCAGATCGGCCACGCCGGCCGCAAGGCATCCAGCGACACGCCCTGGAATGGCGGCCAAATGCTCAGCGAGGAACAGGGCGGCTGGCAAACCCTGGCCCCCTCGGCCTTACCGCAGAAGGAGGGCGAAATCCTGCCGCAGGCACTGGATGCCGCGGGACTGCAACGCTTGCGCGACGCCTTCGTCGATACCGCCAGACGCGCGGCGCGGTTAGGCGTGGACGGTCTTGAACTCCATGCGGCGCATGGCTATCTGTTGCACCAGTTCCTGTCGCCGATTGCCAATGTGCGCAACGATGAATATGGCGGCTCGCTGGAAAACCGCATGCGCTTTCCACTGGAAATTTTCGATGCGGTGCGTGCTGTATTCCCTGCAGGTAAACCGATAGGCGTCAAGGTTTCCGCTACTGACTGGATGAATGACGGCTGGGACCTGGAGCAGACGATTGCCTTTGCCCAGGCCCTGAAAGAGCGTGGCGCAGACTGGATCAGCGTCTCGTCCGGCGGCATTTCCCCATTGCAGAAAATCACCGTGGGACCGGGATACCAGATACCGTTTGCCCAGGCAATCAAGCAAGCAGCAGGCCTTCCCGTGATTGCTGTCGGCCTGATCACTGAAGCCCGGCAAGCAGAAGAAATCATTGCAAG
Organism: Parundibacterium terreum; assembly: GCF_014636315.1. Taxonomy (GTDB): domain Bacteria; phylum Pseudomonadota; class Gammaproteobacteria; order Burkholderiales; family Burkholderiaceae_D; genus Undibacterium; species Undibacterium terreum. Next base: position 679,478 of record NZ_BMED01000002.1, read on the forward strand.
CGGACAGGCGGACATGGTGGCGCTGGCGCGCGCCATGCTCTACGATCCACGCTGGACATGGCATGCGGCGGCCGAGCTCGGCGCCTCGGTGCACGCCCCTGCTCCGTATTGGCGCGCGCCTCCTCGCGGCAAGGAAGCTCTGTTCAAAGACACCGCTTACGGTGCGCGCTGATACGGCAGCGTTCATGCATGTAGCCCGGCAATGCCGGGCTTTCTTTTATGCAGGAACTATGCAGAAGCGCGCATCGCAGCCAGCGTCTGCTTTATGCCCTGCTCGTAGGAAGTCTTGACCAGGCCAGGCAGCAATTTGCGCAGGTCGCTATCATCCATCAGCACAGGCGAGGTTTGCAGATAGTGCATCTCGACCAGCTCGCGCATGAAGTGGTCGAACAAACCCAGCAGCCGTATCATCCATTTGCGAAACACTAGCATCCTCGGCTTGCTGCCGGCCTGCGCAAAGATCTTGCCTGCAAGCTGGCGCTGCGATATGACATCGGCGCCGGCGAAATGCCAGACGCGGCCATAGGCCTTGTCATTGTCGGCCAGGGCCAGTAGGGCCGGCCCCGCGTCCGGGACATATACAAATTCATGTGGCGTATCGATGGGGCCTATCATCATCGCGCGCGGGCCACCCAGGGCTGCCTTGAACACGCTATCCAGCAAGCTCTTGTCCACGCCTGGGCCGTAAAAATCCGGCAGGCGCAACACCGTGCCGCGTATCTTGCCTGCGCGGTCCGCCGCCATCAGCAAATCTTCCTGCTGCTTGCGCATCTGGCCCTTGAAGGTATGCGGCTGGCGCGGATGGTCTTCCTTTACCTTGCCTGTGGTGGGCATGCCGTAAGGATAAACGGTTCCGCTCAGTACAAAATGCCTGACGTTTTCTGCGATGGCCGCTTCCAGTGTTTTTTGCATTAGCACCGGATGCTGGTCAAATTTCCAGTAATCCACACCAACCAGATAGATCACAGTATCGATGCCGCGCGCAGCTGCGCGCATGGAGGCGGCGTCATCGGTATCCCAGCACACGATTTCGGCCAATGGGTCATCGCCAAAATTCTGTTGTAGCGCTGCAGCAGAGCGCCCGACCACCCGGTAAGCGCGGCCCTGCTCACGCAATGCGGCGGCGACGCTCTTGCCTATTGCGCCGGAGGCGCCGAACAGTGCGATGCTAGGACTGCCTTTTTGAGTGCCTGGAGCTGATACCGTGCGCTGAGTAGTTTCCATCGTGTTCTCCTTGAGTGGTTAAGTGGTTAAGCAATGGAGTCATGTTATTATCCGCAGTGAAATGCGTCCAATGCATGTTTTATATAAAGCAATATGCACCAAAAGAATTTAAGAGCCATCGACCTCAATTTGCTGGTAATCCTGGATGCGCTGCTGACGGAGCGCAGCGTCACCCGTGCCGCCGCGCGCCTGTACCTGACCCAGCCCGCCACCAGCCATGCACTGGAAAGACTGCGCCTGCTGTTCCAGGATCCCTTGCTGGAGAGAAGAAAAGGCGGCATGGCGCTGACTGCCCGTGCAGAAGAATTGCAGGCGCCGCTAAGGGAGGTGCTGGAGGAACTGCAACGCCTGGTGCATATGCCGGATCTTCCCTTGTCGGAATTAAAACAGACTGTGCATCTGGCCATGCCCGATTTCCCGGCTGCGCTGGTCGTGCCGCAACTGTGGGCGGCATTGCAGGACACGGCGCCCGGCATCAACCTGGTGGTGCATAACTGGACCGACAATTCGCTGGAGATCGCCAGGCTGCAAAAGGGCGAGATCAGCCTGGTGCTGTCCACGCTGGGCGCGGTGCCAGCAGATGTGGAAAAGGTCCATATCGCGCAAGAAGGCTATGTCGGCATCGCCGCCCTGCAGCATCCCATCGCCGAATACCCCGGCGTCGAAGAATTTACCTCCTATCCACATGTGCTGATGTCTGCCAAAGGCAGCCAGGCCAGCCCTTTCGACCAGCAGCTCGCGGCACTGGGCCACCAGCGCCGGGTCGGCATTTCCATTTCCAGTTTCCTGACTGTGCCTTCCATCGTGGAGGCATCCAACGCAATCGCGCTGATACCACGCAGCATGGCCAGGCACTGGAGCAATTCCAGCAAGCTGAAACAATTCATCCCGCCGGTGGATGCGGGCAGCTTCAGCGTGGACATGGCCTGGCACAAGCGGCGCAGCCATGACAAGGCGGTGCAACTGGTTGCGGAGTTGTTGCTCGGAATCATGCAGCGAAATCTCGCTTGATATTGTTATTTTACAAATAGATGAAAAAATTAAAATAGGGCAAAAAACATTTTGACGCAGTGCGCAAAACGTCCTACTATCCGTTTTATGAAAAATTTCCCTAACATGTCTTCACCAAATATCGCGCGACGTAGTGCTATGCACCCGGAGCCTGGGCGTGTTGTGTGAAGATCGTGCGCGAGAAATAAGCTGCACCAGAACACCGAAGCCACAGGCCTAACCTGTGGCTTTTTTTGTATCTAGACCAGAACTGAATACGCCTTACAGCCTTACAATCCCAGCCAGAATTTTCAATTGCCGGACATTTAACCCAGGAGCCTAGAAATGGAATACAGCCAGTACAACGTCAATGCCCTCATGTACATCACGCCACGGCCGGAACTCGTGTTTACCGAGGGCAGCGGCATGTGGCTGACCGACAATAACGGCAAGCGCTACCTGGACTACCTGCAAGGCTGGGCTGTCAATTGCCTGGGCCATTCGCCGCAATGCATACAGGATGCGCTGATCAAGCAATCCAAAACTCTGATCAACCCTTCCCCGGCTTTCTACAATGCACCGGCCATCGAATTGGCCAGCCTGCTGACGGCCAATTCCTGCTTCGACCGCGTATTCTTTGCCAATAGCGGCGCGGAAGCAAATGAAGGCGCGATCAAGCTGGCACGCAAATGGGGCCAGAAAAACAAGAATGGCGCGTTTGAGATCATCACCTTCGACCATGGCTTCCACGGTCGCACGCTGGCGACCATGTCAGCCTCCGGCAAACCGGGCTGGGATACGATTTTTGCACCGCAAGTGTCCGGCTTCCCAAAGGCGGACCTGAACGACATCGCATCGGTAGAAAAGCTGATCACCGACAAGACCGTCGCCGTAATGCTGGAGCCGGTCCAGGGCGAAGGCGGCGTATTGCCTGCCAGCCGCGAATTCATGCAGGCTTTGCGTGCACTGACCAAAAAGCACAATATCCTGCTGATCGTGGATGAAGTGCAATCCGGCATGGGCCGCACCGGCTCCCTGTTCGCCTACGAAAATTCCAATGTTGAACCGGACATCATGACGCTGGCCAAGGGCATAGGCGGCGGCGTGCCGCTGGCAGCCTTGCTGTGCAAGGAAGAAGTGGCCTGTTTTGTCCCTGGCGACCAGGGCGGTACCTACAACGGCAACCCATTGATCACGGCAGTCGGCATCGCCGTGCTGAAAGCGCTGCTGGAGCCTGGCTTCCTGGCTTCGGTGCAGGAAAAATCGGCCTACCTGAGCAAGGCCCTGCTGAAATTGTCCGAGCAGTTCGGCCTGCAGGGCGAGCGCGGCGAAGGCTTGCTGCGGGCATTGAAGCTGGGTTCCGACATCGGTCCGCAGATCGTGGAAGTGGCGCGCAATATGGGGCCGGTGGGCTTGCTGCTGAACTCCCCACGCCCTGACCTGCTGCGTTTCATGCCAGCACTGAATGTCAGCATTGCAGAAATCGACCAGATGATAGACATGCTGGGCCAGGTATTGCAGCAAGTGAAAAAATAAGCCAAGCCGCTTAGTCGTACGTACCGGGCGGCAGGCTTCCTGCCTGCCGCCTGTCAGCAACTCCCCCTCCTATTCCCCCGCAAAAGCTCCTCCCTCCCGCATGTAATACTCCGGGGCATCCGGGAATATACGCAGAACTTTTCGCAAAAAAGCCGGTCTGACTGCTGCTCTCAAGTAATATAAGAAAACAAAGCGCAATAACCATATAAGCATAATCAGCAAGCCGGCATCATGCCGTCCTTACTCCGACCAACTTCTTAGTGTGCACCATGAAAATTTCACGTCTTGTGCTATCCCTTGCCCTGGCAGGGGCCATCTCACCTGTGTTCGCCGGTGACGCCTATTACCGATTCCCCACCATCCATGCGGATTCCGTCGTGTTTACTGCCGAGGGCGACCTGTGGCGCGTGGGCAGCAGCGGCGGCCAGGCGCAAAGGCTGACGACGCACCCGGCGGCGGAAACCAATGCGGCAATCTCGCGCGACGGCAAATGGCTGGCTTTTTCTGCATCGTATGAAGGGGCGCAGGAAGCCTATGTGATGCCGCTGGCAGGCGGCTTGCCCAAGCGCCTGAGCTTTGAAAACGGCGCCGTCAACGTATTGGGATGGACCGCGCAAGGCGAGGTGCTGGTCACCACGCAAAACAGCACCGGCCCTTCGGCACACCGCATCATTGCCGCGATCAATCCGCAAAGCATGATCCCCAAGGTGTTTCCTGTGGCCGACGCCAATGAAGCGACACTGGATGATAGCGGCAAGACCCTGTACTTCACGCGCTACGGCCTGCACATGACCAATGACAATGTGCGCCACTACCGCGGCGGCGCCTATGCGCAGCTATGGCGCTACGACCTGCAGGGTAAGTCGGAAGCGCAGCCACTGTTTGCCGGCGATACGTCCAACAACAAGCGCCCTATGTGGTGGAACAACCGGCTGTATTTTGTCAGCGACCGCGAAGGTGCGGACAATCTGTGGAGCATGAATCCGGACGGCAGCGACAAGCGCGCGCTGACCGCCAACAAGGAATGGGATGTGCGCAACGCCAGCATGGGCGACGGCAAGATCATCTATCAACTGGGTGCCGACCTGCATGTGTTTGACATTGCTGCACAGAACGACAAGCTGCTGAAGATAGACTTGGTCTCCGACTTTGACCAGCAAAGAAGCCGCCAGATCAAGTCGCCGCTGGAGCAATTGACCAATATCCAGCTTTCCAACAAGGATGAGCGCATCATCATCACCGCACGCGGACGCGCCAGCATTGCCGGCACCGGCTCGCAAAGGCGCATAGAGATCGCAGTACCGGAAGGCTCGCGCGCCCGCGATGCCGTCTTCAGCTATGACGATAAATGGGTGTATGCAATCGTCGACACCACCGGCGAAAACGAGATCTGGCGCTTCCCGGCCAATGGCGCCGGCCCCGGCGTCGCCCTGACACATAACGGCGACAGCCATCGCTGGCAGCTCTACCCTTCTCCGGACGGCAAATGGCTGGCGCACACCGACAAGCGCGGCCGCTTCTGGCTGCTGGAACTGGCCACCGGCAAGAATACGGCAATCGACGATGCCGGCAAGATAGGCGTGGACAAGCATGAAGAGGTAGTGTGGTCGCCCGACAGCAAGACACTGGCCATGGTACGCGCCACCAACAGCGCGCAGCGCGACCAGATAGGCCTGTATGCACTGGACAGCAAGGAGCTGGCCTTCGTCACCACCGACCGCTACACCGCCAGCTCGCCGGCGTTTTCTCCCGACGGCAAATGGTTGTACTTCCTGTCCGACCGCAATTTCAAGCTGACCAATGGCGCGCCCTGGGGCGACCGCAATATGGGGCCGGTATTCGACAAGCGCACCGGCGTGTATGCGCTGGCGCTGCAGCCCGGCAACCGCTTCCCTTTCAAGCCCGATGATGAGTTGAGCAAGGCGCCGCCTGAAAAATCCGATAAGGACGCCGCAGCCAAGACAGCCGATGCCAAGGACGACAAGGACAGCAAGAAGCCGGCAGCCGAAGCAGACAAGAAAGCAGCCAAGCCGGCCTCGCCCGCTGTTGTACTGGCAGGACTGTCCTCACGCCTGTATGAAGTGCCGCTGGCAGCCGGCAATTACCGCGCACTTGCAGTGGATGACAAGCGCCTGTATTTCCTGGAACAGGATGGCGACAACGGCAAGGCGAACCTGAAAACCCTGGCAATCAGCAAGACCGGCCCGCAGCCGGAAGTCTTTGCGGCCGGCGTGCGTTCCTATGACCTGTCGAATGACAGGAAACGGGTCTTCTATCGCAGCTTTACCACCAACGGCCCCGGCGAATTCGTCATCGTGGAAGCCGGCGCCAAGCAGCCTGCCGACATCAGCAAGGCCAAGATCAAGATCGATGACTGGTCTTTCAGCTCCAATCCGCGTGAAGAATGGAAGCAGATGTTCACCGATGCCTGGCGCATGCACAGGGATTTCCTGTATGACGACAAGATGCGCGGACTGGACTGGCTGAAGATACGCAATAAATATGCGCCGCTGGTGGACCGCATCACCGACCGGGCCGAGCTGAACGACATCCTGGGCATGATGGTGGCCGAGGTCGGCGCGCTGCACTCGCAGGTGGCCCCAGGCGACATCCGCAAGGGCTTGCCGGAAGGCCAGCCTGCCGGTCTGGGCGCGGTCCTGTCGCGCACTGCCGAAGGCTACCGTATAGACCATATCTACCGTAGCGAACCGGAACTACCGGCAGACCGCGGACCGCTGGCGCAGGCTGATATGGATATCAAGGATGGCGACGTCATTACCGCAGTCAATGGCAAGCCCGTGCTGAAGGCGCGCGATATCTCGGATCTGCTCCTGAACCAGGCTGAAAAACAGGTCTTGCTGGAAGTGAAGCGCGGTGCGGCCCCGGCCAAGCCTTTTGTGGTACTGCCGGTATCCATGAGCAAGCAAAACAGCCTGCGCTACAGCGACTGGGAACTAAGCCGCAGTGCACGGGTGGATACAGAATCGAAAGGCAAGATCGGCTATCTGCACCTGCGGGCCATGGGCCAGAATGATATCGCCAGCTTTGCGCGCGACTTTTACAGCAATATCAACCGCGACGGGCTGATCATTGATGTGCGCCGTAACAACGGCGGCAGCATCGATAGCTGGATCATAGAAAAACTCTTGCGCAAGGCCTGGGCTTTCTGGTCTTCGCCGAACAACCAGCCTAACAGCAATATGCAGCAAACCTTCCGCGGCCACCTGGTGGTGCTGATGGATGAGCTGACCTATTCGGATGGCGAAACCTTTGCCGCCGGCATCAAGGCGCTTGGCATTGCGCCGCTGGTGGGCAAGCGTACTGCCGGTGCCGGCGTCTGGTTGTCCGACCGCAACCGCCTGGTGGATAACGGCATGGTCAGGGTCGCAGAAAACGGCCAGTTTGCCGCCGATGGCCGCTGGCTGATTGAAGGCATAGGCGTGATCCCGGATGTGGAAGTGGATAATCCTCCACATGCAACCTTCAACGGTGAGGACAGGCAATTGGAAGTCGGCCTGCAAATTCTGGAGAAAAAATTGAAGGAACAGCCAGTCAAGCCTTACACGCCACAGGTCATCCCTGCACTGTAAGTATCCGCGAGACACAATTGAAGCCCGCCCTGGTGAACGACAGGCGGGCTTTTTTCTTGCCCGCCGCTTTATTGTGAAACGGGCTGGCAGCAAACGTCCTTGCCCTTCGCGTATAAAACCTTATCATTGTTAGAACTCATTTCATCAATAGGAGTGAGATGCGTTTGTCTTAAAAGCGGCGCTGGCAATGTGGTGGAGCAGAGGTTTTGCGCAGCCTGCTGCGCGCCTGCGCAACGATACGGGCTTGCAAGCCCGTATGCGCCCTGCAAGGGCGAGGCGTCAATAGCGAGCTATTGACAACGAGTGCAACGCAGTCCAGCGCCACTTTTAAGGCAAACCCTTCGGGAACGGCCCATTTGGGCGCATTGCAGCGTGCGGGCCCGCCTAGGGCGCTAGCAAAGGGAACCACCCTTTGCGTCGCGACACGCCTCGCACTGCATCCCAAATGGACTCGTTCGCACTCGCTCCTATTGATGAAATGAGTTCTAGCATTTAATAATAAGGAGACGATATGGGAAAAAGCATACTGAAAGGAATTTTGTACCTGTTGCTGCTATTGCTGGTGCTGATCGCAGCATCCATCGCCCTCACCTGGGCGCCGGATAAGCCGGTATCGGAGCTGAAGCAGCGCTGGGCGCCGCCACCGTCGCAATTCATAGCCGTCAAAGGCTTGCAAGTCCATATCCGGGATGAAGGCCTCAGGGACGATGCCGTTCCCATCCTGCTGATACACGGCACCTCGGCCAGCCTGCATACCTGGGAGGGATGGGTCGCTGCGCTGAAGGACAAGCACCGGGTCATCACGATGGATCTGCCGGGCTTTGGCCTGACCGGCCCCAACGCCCAAGATGATTACAGCAATGCGGTGTATGTCCGCTTCATGCTGGACCTGATGGATAAGCTGGGCGTGCAAAAATGTATACTGGGCGGGAATTCGCTGGGTGGTGAAATCGCCTGGCAAGTTGCCGCCGCCGCGCCGCAAAGGGTGGAAAAGCTGATACTGGTGGATGCCGGCGGCTATGCCTTCAAGCCAAAGTCGCTGCCGATAGGCTTCATCATCGCGCGCACTCCCGGCCTGAACAAACTGATGGAATCGACATTGCCGCGCAGCATGATAGAAAAGAGCGTACGCAATGTGTATGGCGACCCGGCCAAAGTCACACCTCAACTGGTGGACCTTTATGAAGCGATGACCTTAAGGGAGGGAAATCGCCATGCTCTGGGAAGGCGCTTCGGCCAACTGGACGGAGGTGCGTCTGCGGAAAAAATCAAGGCCCTGAAACAGCCAACACTGATTATCTGGGGCGCACACGATGGCCTGATCCCGATTGAATATGGGCAACAGTTCCATCAGGATATTGCTGGCAGCCAATTTGTCCGCTTCGACCAGCTAGGACATGTGCCGCATGAAGAAGATCCTGTGGCCACAGTGGCGGTAGTGAAGACCTTTTTGAACTAGCACAGGTTTCAGCTTTCGATTGACACAATGAAAAAATCCCGGACTGGTCCGGGATTTTTTACATGCAACTGTCAAACTACTCAGGCATGCGCCCTTACCTGATCGCGCAGATTTTTGATCTGGTCATGATTGTGTAGCACGCCCTGATACTGGCGTTCCACAACCAGGCGTATATGCGCAGGCAAATCTTTTTCCAGTGCCTTACGATAGCTGCGTACCGCAGAATCCTCACCGCGCTCGCATTCATTCAAGACTGCCTCGTCATCCTTGCCGGTGATGGCGGTCTTGATATTGACCCAGCTACGGTGCAAGGCACCGGCAACACTACTGCTGGTTTCCGGATCACCGCCTTGGGCGCGTACCAGGTCTTGCAATTCACTCGCAGCGGCGGCACAGCCGCGCTGGCGGTCTACCAGCATGGCTTTCAATTGTGGATGGCGATCGCTGGCATCTTCCACGCAGGTTTTGAAACCTTCTTCACCGTCTTTGCAGGTTTCGATCAAATCGTTAAGGGTAGAAATGATATCGTCGTTTTCCATGATTTTTCCTTTACGTGAACGTGTGCAGTTGTACACACAGATAAGCGTCACTCCCTGGCTTTTTTAGCCATGCCGGAGCTCTTGCTGCGGTCTCCCACAAACGGGGTTGTGGAACGTCAAAGAGAAGTCTCTAACATGCAAACATGCTAATCACTACCGCATATGGCCGCCATCGGACATGGACTTTCGCCGCTGTAGGATTGAACGAAGCAGAAATCATGAGTACCTCGCTATTAAGGCTGCTGAATATAAATTTCCCCGGGGAAATAGTTGGCACGAAGCAGCGCAAATCAACTACAGCTCGCAAGCAGAGCCCGAGCAAATAAACCGCCTAATAAACGGGTTTCAGCGTGTCCTCATCCAAGGCTGTTCTCCCTCCCAATTCCCTCACCTGTCAAAACTTCATCTATTCCTACAAGCCCTGTCGCTGACGTCCTATATAAGTGTGCAGTTTGCCGATGCTAGTATCAATCCATAGAAAAATTGCTACAAAAATCCAACTAGCGTTTCCACAGTTTTCACGCAGCTTTTCAAAGTTAAGCAGCAATCACACACAGATGATTCACCAACACTGAGCCGGAGGATGCGCCATGAACAAAAGTCTGCTAAAGGGCCTGAGCATTTACTCACTGGGACTGACCCAGGAAATGTGTGGCCGCTTTCTGGGAAATAACCGTCTACAGGTATCGGGCGTGCACATGCAGGTGAGCGGCAAATGCCAGATAGCAGTGGGCGACGCGCAGAGTATCATCCGCGACTGCCTGAAACGGCAGGAAAAACCCGTATCCATCGGCATGAACACGCGCAGTACGACCTGAACACTTAGGGCAAACAGTCTGCTTCCGGCATTCGCCGGACGGCGCTACTTATCCGCACTAAGCACACATTTTTGCAACCTGAAACCGGAGAAATTTCATGCTTACTAAAAACCAACTCTTGCTAGCTGCCAGCCTTGCAGGCTGGGCTCTGTTCACTGTCATGGGCAAAAACCGCCATCATACGAAACGCCATGAGCGCAAGCAGCACAAGGTAGAACTGAATACCTGGGAAGGCGAAGGCGGCAATCTGCCTCCTCCGGCAAACACGGCTGGCGCTCCTGATACACAACTGCGTCACTAGTCTGTTATTTCTCAGCCCCTCTCTCTTTGCCTGAAAGGAGCAACGCCATGAATTTTATTGCCTGGTTCTTTTGTGTTGCAGCCATAGGCTGGCTGGCGGCATGCCTGATGAAACCGGCCATGGATCACAGCATGGCGTTGAACCTGGTAGTGGGCATTTTCGGCAGTGCTCTGGGGCAGTGGGTGCTACGCGCATTCTCAGGTTCGGCTGCACCAGCAAATATTACTCCCGGCGTTGCCGGCGAAGCTTTACCAACGGGTTTGGCCTTTGGCCCCGGCCCGGCGCTGGCTACTTTTTTTGGTGCACTGGTTTTACTGGCGCTGCTGAATCTGCTTCGCACAGGCAGAATGCGTTGATATTTCAGCTTAAGCAATGGCCTAAGCGATACGAATAAGCTCATCGGCGGATGAATCAAAAGGCCTTTTAATACGATTAACACGACATTGCGTTGCTGGTTGTTGATTCCTGAATACAGCAGCTTCGCTCTCAACCAAGGAGCTACTATGTCTATCAATGATAATTCCCCATTTCCAAGCAGCAGCGATGCGAACAAAACATCCATCGCCGATAAAGCCATTTCTGCCGTAGATACAGCAGTCGACTCAGCGAAAACTGCAGTCGCCAGTATAGATGCGCCAGCAATAGCAGAGCGTGCTGCCGAAGTCACACAAAAAACGGTGAAGCAGGCCATAGACAAACTGGCATGCACCGCATCGTCCGCTCTGGAAAGCGTACACCACACCAGCGAGAAATTCCATCTGGCGCAGCAACGCCTGCTGGATGATTGCCGCGTGCAGGTACGCCGCAAACCGATGGAATCCATTTTAGTTGCGGCAGCAGCAGGCTATTTGCTGAGCCAGATTTTTCAACGCAAATAAGCCTGGCAAAAGCTGCCGGCACACTAGAAAAGTAAAAAAAAAGAGGCGCTGCATTTGAAATGCAGCGCCTCTTTTTTTGCTTCAGTGTTCCTATAATCCCTGCGCTTCCAGCGTCTCATCAATCACGGATTCACGCGGATCGCCCTGTTTTTTCAGTGCGGACTGTAAACTCTTCATCTCGGTTCCCAGGTCGTCCAGCTCTTTTTCCGTCAGCAGCTTCTTCACTTTGGGGAACAGGTTCTCTTCCTCTTCCTTGTGATGATGTTCGGCCTGCTCCGACAATACTTTCAGCTTGGGTTGAAAGGTTTCATCTTCCGGCATCAGCTCTACCAGATCCGCCACCAGACGCTTTAGCGACAGATGCTCTTCCAGCGATTCCAGCAGGATGTCTTCCGTTTTTATCGCCTTCACGGCCGGATAAAAAATCTGCTCTTCGGAAGAGATATGCACACTCAGTTCGTCTGCCGCTTTCGCAAATAGTTTGTACTGGCCGCCGTCGGTCTTAGCCGCCAGCGCCTTCTTCAGCGTAGCTTCCAGCGAGCGGTGCTGGCTGGTCAGCAGTTTGATTGCATCCATGTGTTCTCTCCCCTGATGTTGGTTTTGCAGCCAGGCGCAAGGCAAAAAATTTGCAAGCGGACTGAAGCTTCTGCACTACCACGATAGGTTTAAGGGAATGCGCTTTCGGTACGCTAACGTACATATTTGTAGCACCGGGTGCGCGATACTAGCAAGCATAAAAATAGGCAAAAATATAGGTGAAAGCACCAACGACAATGAGCGAATATCACAAGGTACTCAGGGTACCGCGAAATAAAACGCATCCGATTCCCTTGCTCGAGCCCGCACTGATGGATGACCAGCCTGCCCCTCTCTCCAAGATTCCGGCCCCCGCGCCGGAATCTTTGCAATTGTCGACAGATCAGCGATTGCGTCTGATGCTGCGCAGTTCGGTCGAGCAATGGATTACACAACGCGCGGCGAGCAAAGGCGCCGCGCTGGCGTTTTACACCTTGTTTTCAATGGCACCCATCCTGGTGCTGGTACTCGCCATTGTCGGTACCGTCTTCGATAGCGATGTCGCACAAAAAGAGATTTTCTCGCAATTGACGGCACTGATAGGCCCAAGCAGCTCGGACGCCATCCAGGTATTGCTGGCCGGCGCGCACAATCCAGTCTCAGGCCGTATCGCAACAGCGGTGGCAACTGTCATTCTGCTGATAGGCGCCACCAGCGTATTTGCAGAGCTGAAAGCCAGCCTGGATGAGATATGGCAGGTGCCGCCTAATTACCAGCCCGGCATCCTGGGCCTGATCCGGACCAGGCTGCTGTCATTTGGATTGGTGCTGGTGCTTGCTTTTTTACTGTTGGTATCACTGGTCATTAGCGCCGGTCTCGCCATTTTGGAGCGCTACTGGGTTGGCTGGGCTCAAAATGTGCTGATCATCAGTCCCCTGTCTTCGTTTTTTTCATTCGCAGTGATCGCCTGCATGTTCGCGGTAATTTACAAAATGCTGCCGCAGATCAAACTGTCATGGAGTGATGTCTGGATAGGCGCGATAGGTACGGCAGGCCTGTTCAGCCTGGGAAAATACGGAATAGGCGTCTATTTGGGTAATAGCGCTGTTGCCAGCGGATATGGCGCAGCCGGCTCAGTCGTCGCTTTGTTGTTATGGATTTACTATTCTTCTCAGATTTTCTTTCTGGGGGCGGAATTTACCCGTCAATACGCCGAGTATTTCGGCAGCCTGCAAAATTCGAGGCGAAATCAGAACAAATGACGATAGTAGCAAGCCGATAGTGTAAAATTTGCATTTAACATTTGCCGCATGTGCGGATGCTGCCACCTATTGTTTCCGGGACAGGCAGATTTGAACCACTTTGCATTTAAGATAAAGTCGAGGAAGAAATGATACGAATTGCCATCTGCGATGACCATCAAATTGTCAGGGCAGGATTCAAGCAGATTTTTTCTGAGATCAGCGATATCGAAGTCGTGGCCGAAGCCACCAGCGGCAGGGAAGCTCTGGACATTGCACGAAAAAAAGTATGTGATGTGATGCTGCTGGATATCAGCATGCCGGACCAAAGCGGTATTGATACCTTGCGCACCATCAAGCAAGGCCAGCCTGAGCTGCCCATCCTGATACTGAGTGGTTATCCGGCGCAGCAATATGCGGTGAACCTGCTGAAGATGGGCGCTAACGGCTATCTGAATAAAGAGTGCGATGCAGAAGAATTGATCAAGGCTATCCGCACGGTTGCTACAGGCCGCCGTTACGTCAGCGCTGCAGTTGGCGAGATCCTGGCACAAGGTTTCGATCACGATACTACCGCAGCTATCCATACTGAGCTGTCAGACCGAGAGTTCCAGGTATTCCTGCGCCTGGCCAAAGGAGAATCTGTTTCGGATATCGCCGTCAAGCTGTCACTCAGCGTGAAGACGATCAGCACTTATCGTACCCGGGTAATGGAAAAGATGGGATTGCATTCCAATAGCGACTTGACCTACTACGCGCTGAAGAACAATCTGCTGGAATAAAGGCAAAAGCCGTTGGAAGCGGCTTATTTGCTATCCTCACCGCCCACACCGAGGGACCACCGTGGCTAGTGCGCCAAGCCCTGTATATGATTGACCAGGACATCCATATCCCGGGATTTATCAAAGAAGGCCTCGGCACCCAAAGCCAGGGTACGGGCCTTCAGCGCAGTGCTGGGATTGCTGGTAAAGACAAGACGTTTACCGTAAGCCTTTGCATCGCTTTTCAGGCCTGCCAGAACTGCAAGTCCATTACCTTCACGCAGGCCAATATCAACAATGGCCACATCCCACTCTTGCGAGCGAAGTTGATTCAGGGCATCTTTTTCATTTTCCGCATACCCTACGACTTCAATATCTCCGGTCTGCTGCAAAATGTCGATCAGTACTGACCGAATCTTGATGGCATCCTCAATTAGAAAGACTTTCAATTTTTTTTCGATGTTCATTAAGTAGACCTTGAGTGGTCTTGTTTTATCGGTTTTCCTTATGTGCTTGTATTCTAGGGAAAGCCTTAATCCAGCGCAATAAGCGTTAGCGGAAGAGCGTGTAGGATTAAGACTACCATAGGAATTTGGCACGAAAAGAAAATGGATCGCCGGCGCAAACGAGCAAAGAAAAAGCCAGGCACTAGCCTTATTGTGCACAAGAAAATACAATAGACTCCTCGCTAATGCAATCACGTGCCATGAGCACACCGGGCGCGACATCCGCCCCCCTTTTTTTCGCGGACAATTCGCCGGCAATGCGTGAGCAACTCGCGGACAATAAAAGCGCTTCAGTCCGCATGGATTTGATGTCCCTGATTTTTCTGTTATCTTTTAATGCACACTCCCTGGACCAGTTCACGTGAAAAAAAATTCGTCTGCATCGATTCCGCTGTACGTTACTGCACTGTTCGTGATTTGCCTGGTAACGCTGGGCGGCAGCGCGATCTCCAGTTACCAGAATCTGCAAAAGCTGAAACAGAACAATGACTGGATGGAGCATGGCTGGAGCGTCAAGGACCATCTTAAAAATATCAACCTGCTCATCATGGATGCCGAGAGCAGCCTGCGCGGATACTACCTGTCTGACGATCCCACCTACCTGCGCCCCTGGAAGGCGGCCAAGGATAAGCTGGAATCAGAATTCATCATCTTGAACAAGTTGGTGCAGGACAATCCTGCTCAAGTGAAAAATATGCAGCAGCTGCGCCTGCTATTTGAGCGCAAGATGAAAAAATTTGAAGAGGGAACCGCACTCTTCCACGATGGCGGCCTGGGTGAAGTCGTTACCGCCATCAAGCTCGGCGAAGGACGCGACATCATGGATGAGATCCGTTTGCAGGACATCATCATGGAAAAAGAGGAACTGGAACTATTGACCGCAAGACGGGACCGTTTTTATGACGAATACAACCGCGCCCTGTTGATCGGCAATGCCATCAATGCCATCGCGATCCTGATCCTGATTCTGTTCTATCGCCTGATACGCAGGAGCTTTGCCAAACAGCGGGCGGTAGAGGATGCGCTGAAGCTGGCCAACGACAATCTGGAAACCACGGTGCTGTCCCGCACCGAACAGCTTTCCGTGCTGTCGCGCCATCTGCTGAAAGTATCGGAAGAGGAAAAAGCCAAACTCGCGCGCGAACTGCATGACGAGATGGGCGCCAGCATGACAGCAATCAGCATGGATCTGTCCATGGTAACGGAAAAGCTGAAGAAGACCGAGCCGGCACTTGCCACACAGTTGTTGCGGGCCAAGGCGGCATTGCTGGAAACCGTGGATTTAAAGCGCCGCATCATTGAAAACCTGCGGCCCAGCATGCTGGATAATCTGGGCCTGACCGCATCAATACAGAATCATTGCGAAGAAACCACCCGCATCGCCGGGCTGCTGTATGAGGCCGACATTACAGAAGACTTTGATAATATCGACCCGGACTGGTCTATCGCGCTATTCCGCATTACCCAGGAATCGCTGACCAATATCATCAAGTACGCCAAGGCCAGCCATGTCAAGGTCACGCTGAAGCGCCAGGCCACCGGCCTGTGGCTGCAGATCCTGGATGACGGCGTCGGCATACCGAATGACGCCCTAAAGAAGCCGAAATCGCACGGCTTGCTGGGCATGAGGGAACGTGCCTTGCTGCTCGGGGGCAGCTTCACCGTCAAGCCGGGCGTGGCCAATCGCGGCACCTCGATTGAAGCCTTCTTGCCTTTCCCGCATTAAATCAAAAGGAATAGCAAAGAAAATAACAAAGGCGCCTATGGCGCCTTTGTTCATTGGCTAATACGATCGAGCTACTGCAAAGCTCTCCACTCGTTACTCACATGCTCACATTTACCTGACTGCGCCGCTGGACAACATCAGATCAAACTCATGTTTCGCAACACGGTAGCATTCACCGGCATGCATTTCCAGGCCTTCTCTGTCGAGCACGGTGATATTCCCGCGGCGATACTGGATTAGGCCTTCCTGCTGCAGCTTGCCGGCTGCTTCGGTCACGCTCTCGCGGCGCACCCCCAGCATATTGGCGATCATTTCCTGCGTCACTTTCAATTCATTGGAAGGCAAGCGATCCAGTCTGTCCAGCAACCAGCGGGACAATTGCTGATCAATGGAATAGTGGCGGCCGCAGACCGAGTTTTGAGCCATCTGGGCAAACAGTGCCTGGGTATAACGCATCAGCAATTGCTGCAGTTTGCCGCCGTGGCTGCACACGTCTCTCAATACCGAAGCCTTCATCCTGTAAGCATGGCCGGCGCTTTGCACCATCGCAGTTCCCAGCGCACTTTCGCCCATCAGTGTGGAAATACCCACCAGGCCTTCATGCCCGATGACGCCGATTTCTGTAACGCCGCCGTCAGCCAGCACATACAGCAAGGCGACAATGGCGGTAGTTGGAAAATACACATGCGTCAGTTTGCTGCCGTATGCATATAATTCTTTATCAAAAGGTAGATGCACAAACTCCAGATGAGGCAGCAGCAGCGCCAATTCATCGGCAGGCAGCGCTGCCAGCAAATCATTTTGTATAGGGCCAATCGGACGTGGATTGAGCTGGTTACTGACAATGGAAAACTCACGTTTCACCATTGTTGTTGCGGGCATAGGAAGACGCGTTTTTACCGAAATTTCAGCACGCATGGAATTGTTCATTTTAGTCCCCTTAAATTCAAAAACATTTTTCATTCAGCTGCGTGAATCCTGAGAAATTCAAAGCAGCGAACACTGTTTAAAGCTGGGCCGAAGCCGCTTGCAGATCACTTATTCAAGCCAAGTAATATGGTTCCCACTTTAAGTTTTAAAGCACATCTCAGCCATCGGAGTAACAGGGGCTGGCTTGTACGTTAAGCACGATGCGAATAGTCAGTGTTGTCCTACAAGAATGCTGTGCGAGGGTGCACTGGCGCACAGAACACGAATGTTTTCCTCCCCGTCTTCATAGGAGAAAGTAGGTAAATGCAGGAAAAAATTGCAAAAGAAAAATCTTCAATTTTTAATTTCCGCGCAGCAATTTCAAACAACCGGCGCCACAGCGCCTACACGCTATTCGCAGACAGTGTGCTACCGCACTGTCATTTTTGTGCTGCCCCCCTATCCTCTTTGCATATCAAAACCAAGGAGAACATGATGAATATCCCTAAAAAATTCGCTGTGACGACCATGGTGGTGGCCACCTCTTTACTCGCAGCCTGCGGGTCAACGACAACGACGACCTCTGTCCCAGTCTCGCAACAGATTGCCTATAACTACGGCGTAGTCGATTCCATCCAGATCGTGCAAGTGCAAACCGAAAGAAGAGGTCCCGGCGCGGGTGCGCTGGTAGGCGGTATCGTCGGCGGCGTGCTGGGTAACCAAGTTGGCGGAGGTAGCGGCAATACTGTGGCAACCGTTGCCGGCGCAGTCGGCGGCGCGGTAGTGGGCAACAGGGTGGAGCAAAACAATAATCCACCGCAGGTACGCGAGATGTATCAAATTACCGTTCGCATGGACAATGGCAGCTACCAGACCATTACCCAGGACGCCATCGCCGATGTGCGTGTGGGTACAAGGGTGCATATAGAAAATAATCGCGTCTATCGCCTGTAAGCCAATAGCAGCCTATGATGTGAGTTATGAAAGCACGAGGCCGGTGAGTTTTCCCGGCCTCGTTTTTTTCGCCCCCATGAAAAAATCCCATCAAAAAAGCCATTTAGCGATTTCTCGCGTAAATGGCTTTTTGTTTTGGCCGGCGATTCCCGGCCGAGACCGGGGCACCTCTATCTTCGTCCGCTGACGATTTGCACCAGGAACATGACGATCGCAACAACCAGCAGAATATGGATGAATCCGCCTATGGTATAGGAACTGACCAGACCCAGTATCCACAACACTAGCAAGATGACAGCAATGGTATAAAGCATAATGGAGCCCCTTTCAATTTTCTGTAGAAATCTTTATTGATATGTTGAATTTGTTGAATATGTTGCTATAGCAAACGTGTGGCAAAACAGGTATCGGATACCAGAACTCATTTCATCAATAACAGCAAAGGCCGGTATCCATGAAATGAGCTCTAAAAAAACGCCCTGCAAACTACCTGTCAGCCAGAAAACTATTCTTGCAAATTATTCTTTCTTCTTGCCGACTTCATTACCTATGAAACCACCTACGGCAGCGCCGCCAACTGTACCGATGGGGCTACCACCTGTCAGCACTGCACCACCTACCGCACCGATACCGGCGCCGGCAACGGCACTCTTATCCTGATTGTTCATCCCTGCACAAGCGCTCAGGCTGAGAACTGCTGCGATGGCAGCACATTTGACTGCCAAGATTTTCTTCGTATTCATAGTTATCTCCTTTAGCGTAGCTAGCTACATGATTCACTGAAAGTACCGAATCGAAACGGTATTGAGAAACCATGCAATACCCAATCGAACAGTTTCAGTGTAGGGCCTTGTTCATGCAAGCTCTGTACGTTAGTTCACGTATAACTCATCTCTTTAACGCAAATCACATTAGTCACCAAGCAGTTCGGAAACTGCCTCCAGGCCTTCAATATGCTCTGAAACGACTTTCACGATCACGATAATAGGAATGCCAAGCAACAAGCCCCATATGCCCCACAGCCAGCCCCAAAACAACAAGGAGATGAAGACCGCAGCCGCATTCATCCGGGCTATGCGGCCCGTCATCCAGGTAGTGACAAAGGTACCAACCAGGGTCGCAATGCCCAGACAGACACCGGCCACCAGCAGCGCCATCGATACCGAACCAAACTGCATGAAGGCGACTACGCCGGTTGCACCGGCAATTAGCAAGGAGCCAAAATAGGGAATCACATGCAGCAGCGCACTGGTAAGAGCCCAGGCGCCTGCATTCTCCAGGCCTATGATCTGGAACGCCGCCCAGGTCAGCAAGCCCAGTAGCACATTAGTCACCAGCAGCATGAACATATAGTGCTGGATCGACGTATTGATATCGCTGAGGATCTGCACCGTAATTTTTTTCTGGCTCAATGAAGGTCCAGTCAGCTTGACCAGCTTGCGCTTGAAAGTATCATCGGCCAGCAGCAGGAAAAAAACCAGGAACAGCACCATCAGCGTCTGGCCTAATAAATCCACCAGGCCCATGGATCCGGCCAGCAGCCACTCCCTGAGCTTGAATGCAGGAGGCTCGCTCGCTACCGGCTTCCTAAAGTCAGGTTTCGCACCGGTTGCCTGGCTAGTCGCCTTCTCCAGCTCCGTCGCAGCGGCCTGCACCTTTTGCATCAGCGTAGCCTGGCCGACCTGTATTTTGTTCATCTCTGTGGACAGCTTGCGCGTCGCAGCCGGCAACTGCACCAGAATGGAATCAAACTCCTCCTTGAGAGAGCCTACATGCATGCCTATGCCGCCGATAATGCTCAACATCAGCAATGAAGTTCCTATCAGACGCGGTATCTTTATCCGCTGCAGTGCCGCAACCAAGGGGCTCAGCGTATACGCAATAAAAATGGCAAACGTCAGCGGGATAAGAAATTTCTGCGCGAAGCTCAACGCAAAGATGAATGCAATTATCGCCAGCAAGGTAATCGCCCAGCCACGTGCTTCCACGTGGATACGCTGTATTGGTCCTGGCCCTGCATCCGCGTTGTTGGGGAAAGGCATATCCAGAGGAGACGCAGGGAGCTCTTTAGCCGCAATAGATGACGTGCTTGAAGCGGCTGGAGCCTCGTCTTTAGAATCGGAAGAAAGCGGAATTTGTGGAGCGGTATGCATGCCTGGCCTTTGTTATAAGTATTCTGGTCGCCGGGGAATCAGGAAGCGCTTTTGCGGAAAGGCGGGATTTATCGTAACGGCCTAAGCCCTTCGCGCAAAACCGGATGAAGCAATCAGTGCACGAAAAGATAAATCAGCACCAGTATAAAGGCAGGCACGCCCAATAACCACGCCAGAAAATATTTACCCATGATGTTCTCCTTTTTTTGGAATTTCTGTAAAAACCAAGGCCCAGCAAGCAGGCTTGAAAATAATAATAAAACCTACCAATAAATATGCTGGCCGCGCTGCTCTTTCCATCTGGATTCCAGGTAAAGTGCATCTTCTTCGGAGCGTGGCTTCACGCTCATCAAAATGCCGCCATCCTTGACGCCGGCTTCATACAGTTTCACACGTTCTTCCGGTATGCCCCAGCCTATCAATGCACCAACCAGGCCACCTGCGAGCCCGCCGGCACCCGCCCCGGCCAGGGCGGCAACCACAGGGCCGGCGATCACCAGGCCCAGGCCTGGAATGACGATGGAAGTTCCTATCGTCGCGAGAGCAGCGCCTATTGCGCCCAGCGTGCCGCCTATCGCACCGCCTATACCCGCGCCTTCTGCAGCCTTGCTACCCAACTCCGTTTCTGCCGAGGTGGTTCCGGAGAAGTCGCGCTTGCGTGTATCGTTGGACATGATCACATTGACGTCGCTACGGCTATAGCCGCGCTCCACCGCGCTTTGATAAGCCAGCTCCGCGCTTTTCCTGTCGGGAAAAAGCCCCGTTACGAGGCGCGGACGCTGCGCTACTGAAGCTTCGGTATCAGTATCTAAAATAGGTGTTTCCAGCATGATGATCTCCTGTACTCATGCGAGCAGGAAAGCATGCAAAAGGACGATGGAAACAGAATATAGCTGCCGTTTCCCTTGATTTCGTGATTGCGATGCGGCCCTGCAAATTCCCGACACAAATCAAAAGCTTCAAGATGAATCAGGAAAATTAAACTGGCATCCTTGGCGTTGCAGCGGACCATCTTCCCAAAATTCCGGGTGCCGGAGCGCTGCAACGGATGCAAAGTGCTTATTTCTTGGATGCGTCTTTGATCGCTTCCTTGACGTTGCCTATGCCTTTTTGTGTCTTGCCTTCTACCTGCTTGGCAGCGCCTTTGGCTTCCTGCTCTTTGCTACCTACCATTTTGCCGGCTTCTTTTTGAACCTTGCCGATAGCATCTTTGGCTGCGCCTTTGACTTGATCTGAATTCATGATGAAACTCCTTAACAGTTAACGAAGCGCTGTGGATACCCAGCGAAGAAAGCGCACGGTTCTCCCGCGCACAGGTCACAGAATAGAGATGTGTGCGCTCTGCCTCTGTACGATATCCAACACAGATAAGTATTGATAGCGCGGAATGCACAGTGCGCGCATCACAGGCTTAAAGGCGAAAAACCTGGGAGAAGAAGTGAGCGTTCCTCAGTAATACGAGGATGCTTGGGGAAATTAGGAATAGTGCCGGAGTAAACGGCTAGCCTGAACTAAACAGAATGGAGCGCCAGAAAAAAAGCACTGGCTGCAATATAAGAGTAAGAGGCTGCGCTCAATCCTGGATTTTTTGCTTTTGCAGTGAGTGCATGAAGCCGGCAATAGCGGGAAATAGCTGTGGAAAAATTCGCATGATCAGCGATAGATTTGCCGGACTGCTCAGCAGACCGCCAACGACAGCGATCCCGGTTTTCAAGAATCCACCGACCAGCTTGCGTGGACCAAGAAAAAGTACAGCGGCAACGGCAACACCGGCCCAGGCTGGATGCTGCCGGACCAGCCTTAGCATGGGAAGATCAAGCAAAGCCTGCAAATCGAAGCCAGTCGTTGCCGCATCTTGCCCGCCTCCGCGCGTCAACTTTTGCCGCATCACCACCCGGCCGGCGCGTATCTTGGCCAGCACCAGCTTCTTTTCTATGTCGAGGCTAGGATTTCTCATGGGAGGGCCTTTTGACTTTTAAACTAAAGTAAATCTTTGATTAATTGAACATCCTGCTGCAACTCTTCGCGTAGCAATTTCAATGCGGACTCCGCAGGTGTGCGGCGGCGGCTGCGCAAATAGCAAACGACGCCGGCAATGGCATATACCGCGAAGACAGACCAGGCAGCAGTGATGCGATAGCCGGTATCCCAATAAGTAACAATAATCGCCACTCCCAGGAACACAAAGGCCAGCAACGCAAAGACACCCGTCACGGCAAAACCGAGCACGCGCTCGCCGACATCCTGCGCCTGCATTTCCAGCTCTATGCGCAGCAATTCCAGGTAGTCGCCTATGCGCTCCAAACCAAGTACGCCAATTTGCTTGGCCCTGTCGATGGTCTCAAACACAAGCGTCTCCCGGTGTGGAATGATTGAAGGGATGAGGACAAAGCGTCATCCCAAAAAAGAACAGCACAAAATATTGTGCTGCGCTGGAAGCGGATCAAATTTTCACCACTTCCCTGGCTGCCGCTTAGAAAGACTTGGTCTTTCTTGGCCAGCTAAAATTTTTTCTTACTTGCTGCGTGCAATCAGCATGCCGATCAGGATACCAACGCCAGCCGCTACTGCGACGGATTGCAGTGGTTTTTCTTTCACATAACCACCGGCGACTTCCACGCCCTGATTCAGCTTCTCACGCGCAGTGGAGCTAGCCTGATTCGCAGCTTCCTTGGCAGCAGCAACCTGCTCCAGCAATTTTTCTTTTGCTGCCGTCAAATCGATATCGGACAAGCTTGGCAGGCGCGAGATCAGGTCATCCAGATCCGCTTTCAATTTCATCATTTCTTCGGAGGCTACAGAACCTACCTGCTTGCCCGCAACCTTGGTTGCGTCATAGACATTACCAGCGGCGCTACCTACGCGGCCAGCCAGATTTTCTGCTGCATCCAGTGCAGTGGCAGTTTTTGTTGGTATGGTGGAAGTAGTTCCCATTGATAACTCCTATTAATGACTGGATAGATGAAGACTGCTATTTCAAGACAGTTGAAACGGATAAACCCTGGGCAAGCCGGCTAAGTGAGCTAACACTTTTACCGGCATGCCCAGCGGTTTATTGTAGAACTATTTAGCCGTATTTGGGCTACTTAGACTATTTGACGCGGATATCATTTTTGACGTTCTGTACGCCTTTAACGCCACGGGTTACTTCAACAGCTTTACCGATGGAGCTGGCATCAGCGACGAAGCCGCTCAATTGCACAGTGCCCTTGAATGTTTCTACATTGATTTCCGAAGCTTTCAAGGTCGGTTCATTGACGAAAGCAGCTTTCACTTTAGCAGTGATGACGGTATCGTCAACATATTCGCCAGTGCCTTCTTGTTTAGAAGTGGATGCACAGCCTACGAGTGCGACCATCATGGCGGCCATGAGGAAAACGCTGAGACGTTTGATCATTGATTTCATTTTTATTCTCCAAGGAAAGATAAGATTTAATTTCCAGGGGAGCCATCGAAGATCTCGGCGGCGAACCCGGTTTACTACATGCAAGCTATAGACCGCAATGTTGCCTTTAGCCTGTTACTTCAAGAACACAAGTAATCTGTCGTACATTCAAAGCGTTTTATTTGCCGTACTGGGCTTTAGCGGATGCAACGCAAGCATCTTTGGTCGGTCCTGCCAGGCCGTCGCATTTTTCTATCGCGACTTTGTATTCGGCATCGTTCTTGGTCTTTGCCGCATCGCTACGGGCATCGGCTACTTTCTTGCCCGCTTTGGCATTGGCGACGGCAGTTTCTTTCACTGCCTTGGCTTGTTTGACACACACATCTTTATCATTACCGGCCTTGTCGTCGCATTTTTCTTTGGCGACGTCATATTCAGCATCAGCAACATCGATCATTGCGTTGGTGTAGGCCTTGGGCGTATTTTCGTAATTCGCCTTGGCGTCCGATTTGGCCCGAGTGCGCACCAGCTTCGCTTCAGCCACACAGATATCCTTGGCATTGCCTGCTAGCGCATCGCACTTGGCGCTGGCTACTTTATAGTCATTGTCGGCAGTATCATTGGCGGCTTTGTAGGCGACCTTTGCTTCGCTGGTGGCAGCGAAAGAGGTGGAACAAATGCTGATGGCTGCGACAGAGAACATTAAGCCTGTAATTATTTTCTTCATTTTTATATCCTTTTTATTTTGGTGGAACGCGCAATCTTTTAGCGGATCGGCCTGAATCATCAAGGCCTGTAATCCTTGTTGCGCTCTTCAAATTCCTTGATCTGTTTTTCGGCTTCATCCTTACTGATGCCGTAAGTCTCCTGCACCTTGCCTGCCAGTTGATCGCGCTTGCCTGCGATCACATCCAGCGAATCATCAGTCAGCTTGCCCCATTGTTCTTTGGCCTTGCCCTTGAATTGCTTCCAGTTACCTTCGACGATATCCCAGTTCATGGCGAACTCCTTTTGTATTTGCATAGCGGCTAAAGCTTTGCATGGTTTGTTTAACTGCCGCATGCCGGCGTAAGACCGGCTGCAGACATGCGCATTTGCTCTACTTCCGCGGCCCGCACCGAAGTGCTAACCATGGACTGCATCGTAGCATCGGGTAAAAAGTTGCCATATAGGACAGCAACCAGAGGCCCTGTAGGACAAGGCGAAAACGCATTTGATCAAAACCCGCGCTACGCTGCCTCGCAGCATGCCGGTAAGCAGCTAGAGGATAGCCGCACTTGCTGCGGTTGCCACACGTCGTTTCGCTGCGTACAGAGTAAAAAAAATCCCCGTCAAGCGACGGGGATTTTTTATGCGGATGTGAATGCCGTTGTAGCGCGGCAAGCCCTTAACGATGCAAGCAAATTAGCCTCGCTCGCTGTCCAGCGTTGCCATCGAATGTTCGTTGTAGCGCGCTCCGGCCACCTGATGCGCCGGCACTGCCTGCTCTATGCGGGCCAGATCTTGCGGCGTCAGCGCCAGTGCCAGCGCACCCAGCGCCTCTTGCAGGCGATCACGGCGGCGAGCGCCCACCAGAGGCACGATGTCGTAGCCGTGCGCGCTGCCCTGCGCCAGCACCCAGCCTATCGCCGCCTGTGCGACGGTGATGCCTTTTTCTTGTGCGACGCTGCGCAAGGCTTCCACCAATGCCAGATTGCGTCCCAGATTGTCACCCTGGAAGCGCGGGCTGATACTGCGGAAATCCTTGGTTGCCTCGTTACGCTGTATGCTCCAGTGGCCGCTCAGCAAACCGCGCGACAGTACGCCATAAGCCGTAATGCCTATGCCCAGCTCGCGGCAGGTCTTCAGGATGTCGGCCTCTATGCCGCGCGAGAACAGGGAGTATTCAATCTGCAGGTCGCAGATAGGGTGTACCGCCTGCGCGCGGCGTATCGTTTCGGAGCCCACTTCGGACAAGCCTATGTGCTTCACATAGCCAGCCTTGACCATGTCGGCAATGGCACCGATGGTTTCTTCAATGGGCACCAGCGGATCAAGCCTGGCGATGCGGTACACATCAATGTGATCGGCACCCAGCCGGCGCAAGCTATAGGTCAGCGAATTTTTGACCGCTGCCGGACGGCCATCCATGCCGCCCCAGTTACCCAGCGGATCGCGCATGGCACCGAACTTGACGCTGATGATCGCGTCTTCACGCCTGCGGCCTTTCAAGGCTTCGCGTATCAGCATTTCATTATGGCCCATGCCGTAAAAATCGCCGGTATCCAGCAGGTTGATGCCGGCATCCAGCGCGGCGTGCACGGTGGCAATGCTTTCTGCTTCCTCTGCCGGGCCATACAGATCAGACATGCCCATGCAACCCAGGCCCAGAGCGGAAACGCGCGGGCCATTGGCGCCTAGTGGATGAACAGGCATGGTGGTAGCTGTAGTGGTGGGTGTAGTCATGGAATTTCTCCTGTAATGACAGTGAATTGTTGCAAGTGAATATGGCAAATAAGACATTTCTTACTTTTCCGAACTGCTTTCCATCGGCACTTTTTTTTGCGCCCTTTGGAATGGAAAGGATTGTATGCTCTTAAATTTCAACAATAAATGGCATAGAATTGCCATCACTATTCAATATTCACCAACAATATGGACAGAATTCACGCCATGCAGATGTTTACCCGCATCGTCGAGCTGGGTAGCTTCACTCGCGCTGCGGAGAGCATGCAGTTGCCGCGCGCAACGGTCACGCATACGATCAAGCAGCTGGAAAGCCACCTGGGCACGCGCCTGCTGCAAAGGACGACACGGCAAGTCAGCACCACGCTGGATGGCGAAGCCTACTACCACCGCTGCGTGCGCCTGCTGGCCGATCTGGAAGAGACGGAAGCCGCCTTCAGCCACAACACGGCCAATCCCAGGGGCAAGCTGCGCGTCAGCCTGCAAGCCTCGCTGGGACGCAATATCGTGATCCCCGCACTGCCGGAATTCCACGCGCGCTATCCCAACATAGAACTGGAAATCGGCACCGCCGACCGCCTGGTGGACCTGGTGCGTGAAGGCGTGGACTGCGTGCTGCGCGGCGGCGAACTACGCGACTCCAGCATGGTAGGCCGGAGAGTTGCATCGATGCTGCAGATCACCTGCGCCAGCGCATCTTATCTGGACAAATACGGCGAACCCAAAACGCTGGAAGACCTGAAGCAGCACCGGGCAGTCAACTACGTGTCATCACAAACCGGCAGGGCAATGGACTTTGAATTTATCGTGGACGGAATAACCCACAGCCTCGCCATGGATGGCATAGTCTCCGTCAACGATGTCGGCGCCTACCTGGCGAGCTGCGAAGCCGGCTTCGGCCTGATACAGGCGCCCCGCCATGGGCTGGCGAAGCTATTGGACGCAGGCATAGTGAGGGAAGTATTGTCCGAATGGCGGCCCGCGCCCATGCCTTTGTCAGTACTGTATCCGCATCATCGGCAGTTGTCGCCGAGGGTGAGGGTGTTTGTGGAGTGGATTAGTGGGTTGTTGGGGGATTTGCCGGATAGCGTGCCGTTGTAGGGCTCGCTGATCCGCATCTTAGGCATGATAAAGCTACACTTCCACCGGTGAGCTCAGCTTAGATTGCTTGTCCTATCTACTGGTGTAGTTAGTTAAGATTGCTGGCCGGGGGTAGCCCGGCATGCTACTCACTTTTTTTGCTTCGCACCTCGGCGGCCCCCAAGAAAAAGTAAGCAAAAAAAGGCGACCGCAGACTTGCCCTTCGGGTGATGGCGCGTAGCGCCATCACATTTTGAGCATTACAAAAAATGTGAAACAGACGAAACTCGCTGCGCTCAAACAACGTCTGTTTCTGATCCATTTTCTGTAACGCACAAAATGCTACGTCCCGAGCGGATTAACGTCAAAAACAACCCCAACGTCAAAGTCAAAATCAGGCTACTGAGATTTTGTAGATTCGTTCTTTGAAAAAATTTAGAGAATCTGGTTGCCGTCGTTTTTGATTTGGCTTTTGACCTTGCTTTTGACCTTCAACCGCTCGGAGCCTCGCCGATTGTGCGGTACAGAAAATGGATCAGAAACAGGTGTGTTTGAGCCGAAGGCGAGTTTCGCCTGTTTCCCATTTTTTGTGCCGCATAATCGGGCACCCCGAAGGGGCGAGGCTTGCGGTCGCCTTTCTTTGCTTACTTTCTTTGGCGAAGCAAAGAAAGTAAGTAGCCGCCGGGCTACCCCCGGCCAGCAATCATAAATCCGAGCAAATGGTCCAACAGAGCGTATAAATGGAAAGCCCAACTTTGGAGGGCAATCCCACACTCATTGCCGTGAGCGCAACTCCCTCACTCCCCGCCCTATCTTACGCCGCAACAAAGTGCGCAAAGTAACTCCATCCGCATAGCCAACCTGCGAAGCAATCTGCTCCACGCTTGCATTGCTGGTCTGCAGCAGATGCACCGCCCTCTCTACCCGCAGATCCTGGAAATACGACAGTGGCGTCTTTCCCAGGACAGCCTGCAGCCGTCGCGCCAGCGTGCGTTCGCTGGTGCCGGTTGCGCTGGCGGCTTCGCTGAGCGAAAAACCTTCTGCCAATTTGCCGCGTGCCCATTGTTCAAAGCGTTCGACGACCGGGTCGGTGTGGGCCAGGTGGTCGGGGATGATGAAAGCCGCCTGCGAATGCCTGGGTTCTATGATCAGGTAGCGTGCGGCTGTGGCGGCCAGTGCCGGGCTGATGCTGCGTACCAGCCATAGCGCGAGGTCCAGGTGGCCCAAGGCCGCACCGGCTGTGACACGGTTGCCGGAATTGACCAGCATGTGCGACTCATCCAGTTTTACCTTGGGAAAGAGTTCGCGGAACAACGGCGCCAGCCACCAGGATGTAGTGGCTGCATGGCCATCCAGCAAACCCGATTTGGCAAGAATGAAGGTGCCGGTGCAGGCGGCAGCGATAGTGGTGCCTTCGCCGGACCAGCCGTGCAGCAGCTTGCACAGATCGGCCACTTCCTTGCGCTGCAGCGCTGAGCGTACCTGATCCGGCATCTTCGCGCCCATGGCCGGCACCAGCACCACATCCGGCCGCTCCATGCCTGCAGCGGAAACGACAGGCACGATGAAGCCATGGCTGGTGCGTATCTGCTTGCGCACCGCCAGCAGTTTCACGTCGAAGCGCGAGCTATGCCCTTCTCCCATGCCGCCCAGCTCATTGGCAATACCGAAGGTATCCAGCACAGTGGAAAGGCCGGTATCGAATACATCATCAAGGACGAGAACATAGATCTTCATGGCAAGAATCATAGCATAACTGTCATTCCTGCCACTTAAGTTTAATTGTGGAGAGGTCTATCATCGCTCCCAGTTGTCCAGAACTGAACAACCGTCAACATCGTTTCAATCACTGATTTTAAACATTACTTAGGAGATACATCATGGTCAAACTCGCATTGCTGGTACGTCTGGAAGCCAAGGCCGGTAAAGAAACGGAAGTCGCCGACTTCCTGGAAAGCGCATTGCCGTTGGCCAACCAGGAAAGCCGCACCGTAGCCTGGTTTGCCCTGCGCATGGGGCCTTCCACCTTCGGCGTATTTGATGCGTTTGCAGATGAAGAGGGCAGGAATGCTCATCTGGCCGGCCCTATCGCTGCGGCACTGATGGCCAAGGCGGGTGAACTGCTGTCGCAGCCGCCGGTAATAGAAAAAGTGGATTTGCTGGCAGTAAAATTGCCAGGCTGAAAATTACTGAACTAAAAATAAAAACCTCGTGCACAGAAATGCATGAGGTTTTTTTATCGGCTAGTTAAGCCGAATAATTACTTTTTACGCGCAGATGCTCACTACATCTTTCGTCCGCATGCGTATCGACAATGCCAGGCCTTGGCGCTCAAGCGTCCAACGTCGCGCCGATAACAGCATCCATATAACTAATTCACTATCTTCGGGATGATTCCTGGCAGCATTGACAGCTAGGTCTTTTATTTCAAAAATGCTAATTTATAAAAATTCACCATGCTCCCTTGTCAATCTTGGACGATATCTCGCGACCCAGAGTCAACCCGGTGAATTTTTCAGTTTTTCTGAACTGGTCAAAACACGTCAATCGTTTATTTAGTTTAAGGAAAAATATGTCGACAAATTCCGCTGTTAGTTTGGGAGGCCGGTCTGGGGAACTCTCCTTCCCTACCCCGCGCCTGCCCATCATCCGCATCTGGGGATCAAGGGAAGTTTATCCGGAAGGACTGTTCGTGAAGGCCGTGGATGATCCAGGAGGCTCTTTCACGTTTACCGTTGATATGCCCAAGATGCCGATACAATTCGTACGGGACGATTCAGGCAACTGGACGACTGCTACCATTGGCGACTTCATTTTCAATCGGGGAGGAACGCTAAAAGATCCTGTCAAAGGCTGGATTTATATAGGAAGCAACAGCCCTGCAAATCAACCCGGCTCAAATCCAGACACGCCACTGTATACAATCTCCGTTTATAGTGACGGGAAAAAATTGGAAACCAAATTCGGTACTTATCAAGGAATTCGAGAAGATCCGAAAAAATTCCCGGACGGTGGCGAAAACTATATCGCCGAAATGTCTGATGGCGAAGGACTTTGGCTCTGGCTATACAGGCTCTTTACGCCAGTCACCCAAGGTTGACAGCTTCGCACTGCCTTATGACCTGTTATCGCCAAGAGCAAAAAAACCTCGTGCACCGGAATGCACGAGGTTTTTTTAACCGGCTGAAAAGCCGAAGAATTACTTCTTACGCATGGGCGGCAGATCGGTACACACGCCTTCAAACACTTCCGCGGCCATGCCTATCGATTCACCCAGTGTAGGGTGAGGATGGATGGTCTTGCCGATATCGACCGCATCGGCACCCATTTCTATCGCCAGTGCCAGCTCGCCTATCATGTCGCCTGCATGCGTGCCGACGATGCCGCCACCGACGATGCGATGTGTCTCTGCATCGAACAGCAGCTTGGTAAAGCCCTCGTCGCGGCCGTTTGCCACAGCGCGTCCGGAGGCTGCCCACGGGAAGTGGCCCTTCTCCAGCTTGATGCCCTTGGCCTTGGCTTCATCTTCGGTGATACCCACCCATGCCACTTCCGGATCGGTGTAGGCAACGGACGGGATCACGGTCGCATCGAAATGCGATTTCAGGCCGCTGGCCGCTTCTGCTGCGGTGTGCGCTTCATGCACGGCCTTGTGCGCCAGCATAGGCTGCCCTACCAGATCGCCGATGGCGAAGATGTGCGGTACATTGGTGCGCATTTGCGAATCGACATTGATAAAGCCGCGGTCGGTGACGCTGACGCCGGCCTTGTCGGCAGAGATTTTCTTGCCGTTCGGGCTGCGGCCTACGGCCACCAGCACCATGTCGTAGACTTGCGGTTCGGGCGCGGTCACGGATGCATCGGCACCTTCAAAAGTGACCTTGATGCCTTCTGCCAGCGCTTCCACGGCGACCGTCTTGGTCTTCAGCATGATCTTGTCGAAGCGCTTGTCATTGAACTTTTGCCAGACCTTGACCATGTCGCGGTCCGCACCCTGCATCAGCCCGTCCATCATCTCGACCACGTCGATACGCGCACCCAGTGTGGAGTACACGGTTGCCATTTCCAGGCCGATGATGCCGCCGCCGATGACCAGCATGCGTTTCGGTATGGAACGTAGCTCCAGCGCGCCGGTAGAATCCACGATACGTGGATCTTTCGGTACGAAAGGCAGGTTTACCACGGAAGAACCGGCAGCGATGATCGCCTGCTTGAACTGCACCGTTTTCTTGCTGCCGTCAGCGGCAGTGACTTCGATATGGTTGGGGCTGACGAACTGGCCTTCGCCCTGCACCACATTGACCTTGCGCGCCTTGGCCATGCCGGCAATGCCGTTGCTCATCTTGCTGATGACTTTTTCCTTGTAGCCGCGCAGCTTGTCGATATCGATTTCCGGCTTGGCAAAGGTCACGCCATGGGCCGCCATGGATGCGGTTTCATCGATCACGGCAGCTACGTGCAGCAAGGCTTTGGAAGGAATACAGCCGACGTTCAGGCAAACACCGCCGAGAGCGGCATAGCGCTCCACCAGCACCGTATTCATGCCCAGATCCGCCGAGCGGAACGCGGCAGAGTAACCGCCGGGACCGGAGCCCAGCACCATCATGTCGCATTCCACGTCCACTTTGCCCGCGTAGCTGGACGCTACCGGGGCTGGGGCTGCTGGTGCAGCCGAGGCGGCCGGTGCTGCAGGAGCAGATGCGGGGGCAGAAGGTGCAGCAGCGGCACCGCTTGCTTCCACGATAGCCAGCAAAGAACCTTCTGCGACCTTGTCGCCTACCTTGACTTTCAATTCCTTGATCACGCCGGCGTGGCTGGATGGAATCTCCATGCTGGCCTTGTCGGATTCCACGGTAATCATGGACTGGTCCACCTTGATGGTATCGCCCACCTTGACCAGCAATTCTATGACTTCCACTTCCTTGAAGTCGCCGATATCCGGCACCTTGACTTCGACCGGGCCGGAAGATACAGCGGCAGCCGGGGTAGCAGCGGCAGGCGCAGGCGCACTGGCGGCAGCCGGAGCAGATGCTGCGGCTGGTGCGGCAGCAGGTGCAGCGGCAGCCGTTGCTGCCACATCTGCAGATTCCACGACCAGCAGCAAAGAGCCTTCGGCCACTTTATCGCCGACTTTGATCTTCAATTCCTTGATCACACCCGCATGGCTGGATGGAATTTCCATGCTGGCCTTGTCGGACTCAACGGTAATCAGCGACTGGCCCACCTTGATCGTATCGCCGACCTTGACCAGCAGCTCAATTACTTCCACTTCCTTGAAATCACCAATATCAGGTACTTTGACTTCGATCATGCCCATATTCAGCTCCGTATTTTCCTGGTGGAAGTTGTCGCCGGAGCGAGTTGAAAATCGTAGCGAGCGACGCTAGTTTGAAGCTAAGACGCGGAATCGTACTTCAGTACGATGAGCACCGCAGCTTCAAAATAGCGCCGCGCAGTAGATTTACAACTCGTCTCCTAGTTGTTTTGTTGAAAAATGTATTAAGTTAATGGGCCCCGCCGTGCTCTTATCAAACTCCGCACCGGCCAGTATCCCAGTTTCTGCAATTTCTTTAGCGCTGCCTGCCTTGTCGTACACCGCATACATTGCGCCCAGCGCAAAATTGCGGCCGCTGCCTATGCCCCAGAAACGGTCGAAGGCAAACACTTCGCGATATGAATACACGCCGAAGATGCCGTAAGGATTGGCGACCAGCGCGGTAATCTGCGATGACTCGTACGGATCGTCATCATCCTCTTTGTGGTTCAGGAAGAATTTTTCCTTCAGCACGCCGTGGATGCGGGAAAAGGTTTCAAACACTTCATCCCTGGTCCGCAGATGGCATTCCTGCTCCATGCCCGCCAGCAATTTACGCATGACGGGAAAGTGCGCTGCAGAACCGGCCAGCGCAATATACGAATCGCCAACCTGGATGATCTTGTTGTTTTGCTCGTAGCCGTGAGACAGCCTGGTATCACCGAAGGTCACCAGGGAATCTGCAGCAATCGCTATTTCATTATCTTTTCTGACGACGACGCATGTGGTCATGAGGCCTCCTTAACAAAAAACAGGGCAGAGAAATAGCAATACCTCTCCGCCCTATTGTTTGCTACAGCATAGTCTTGCGCAGGTCTGCCAGTACATCTGCCAGATAGGTAGTAAACTTGGCAGCCATCGCGCCGTCAATCACGCGATGATCGTAAGACAGAGACAAAGGCAGCATCAGGCGAGGCAGGAATTGCTTGCCATCCCATACCGGCTTGATGGCCGATTTGGACAAGCCGAGGATGGCGACTTCAGGTGCATTGATAATCGGCGTGAATGCCGTACCGCCAACGCCACCCAGTGAAGAAATCGTGAAAGTCGCGCCCTGCATGTCGGCGGGTTTCAGTTTTCCTTCGCGGGCCTGGGCAGACAATTCGCCCATTTCCTGGGCGATCTGTGCGAGGCCTTTCTTGTCGGCATCTTTAATGACAGGAACGACCAGGCCGTTTGGCGTGTCGGCAGCAAAACCTACATTGTAATACTGCTTCAATATCAGGTTTTCGCCGTTCGCATCCAACGAGGAATTGAAGGCCGGGAATTTTTTCAGCGCCGCGACGCTGGCCTTGATCACGAATGCCAGCATGGTCAGCTTGACGCCGGATTTGGCCATGGCTTCGTTGGAAGATTTACGGAAATCTTCCAGGCCGGTGATGTCGGCTTCATCAAACTGCGTCACATGCGGGATCATTACCCAGTTGCGATGCAGGTTGGGGCCGCTGAGTTTCTTGATGCGGGACAAAGGCACCAGTTCTGTGCTGCCGAACTTGCTGAAATCCAGCGATGGCCATGGCAACAGATCCAGGCCGGCACCGCCGCCTTTGGATGCGCTGGCTGCAGGAGCTGCAGTGGAGCCGGACATGATGCCCTTGACGAAATTCTGTACGTCTTCCTGCGTCACCCGGCCCTTGGTACCGGAACCGCTGACACGAGCCAGGTCCACACCCAGTTCACGCGCAAATTTGCGTATGGATGGCGATGCATGGGATTTACCGCCTGGAGCCGGTGCGCTGGCAACCGCAGTCGCCGGCCTGGCAGCAGGGGCGGCTGGTGCAGCCGGTGCTGGTGCGGCCGGAGCAACTGCAGCCGGCGCAGGTGCTGCTGCAGGGGCCGCTGGAGCTGACGCCGCTGCAGGTGCTGCTGCCGCGCCGGCAGCGGATGCTTCCACCGTCAGCAATAAGGAGCCTTCGGCAACCTTGTCGCCGACTTTGACTTTGATTTCTGTCACGACGCCGGCCTGGCTGGAAGGAATCTCCATGCTGGCCTTGTCGGATTCTACCGTGATCAATGACTGGTCAACCTTGATGGTATCGCCCACCTTGACCATCAGTTCGATCACTTCCACTTCCTTGAAATCGCCGATATCCGGCACTTTGACTTCAATTGTACTCATAGCTTTAGCTCCATTATGTCCCTGCCTCCGAGGAGGAAGATAGCATGCACTTCGGTTTACTGCAGCCGTGCCGCAGCTAAAACAACATCCGTATCATTGCTATCCGCCTCCCTCGCGGGAGGGGATGGTAAGGTCAAATTAAACAGTCACCGGATTTGGCTTGTTGGTATCGATGCCGTATTTGGTAATTGCCTGTGCCACAACGGAAGCAGACAGGGCGCCTTCGTCAGCCAGCGATTTCAATGCAGCGATGACGACAAAGTAGCGGTTCACTTCAAAGAATTCGCGCAGCTTGGCGCGGCTGTCGGAACGGCCGAAACCGTCTGTACCCAGCACCTTGTAGCTGCGGCCCTTAGGCATGAACGCGCGTACCTGTTCTGCAAAAGTACGCATGTAGTCGGTGGATACGACGATAGGGCCGGTCGTATCTTTCAGGCACTCGGTAACGTAAGCCAGGCGCGGCTCGTCGGACGGATGCAGCATGTTCCAGCGCTCGATATCCTGGCCGTCGCGTGCCAGCAGGGTGAACGAAGGAGCGGACCAGATATCGGAACCGATGCCCCAGTCGTTTTTCAGCAGATCCGCAGCGGCAATCACTTCGCGCAGGATGGTGCCGGAGCCCATCAATTGCACGCGGTGTTTGGTGCCTTGCTCGCCTTGCTGCAACAGATACAGACCCTTGATGATGCCCTCTTCCTGGCCTGGTTTCAAACCTGGGTGGCTGTAGTTCTCGTTCATCAGCGTGATGTAGTAGAACACGTCTTCCTGGTTGGTCACCATGCGGCGCAGACCGTCGTGGATGATGACGGCAACTTCATGCGCGAAAGTAGGATCGTAAGGTACGCAGTTAGGGATTGTGGACGCCAGCACATGGCTGTGGCCATCTTCATGCTGCAGGCCTTCACCGTTCAGCGTCGTGCGTCCTGCAGTACCGCCCAGCAGGAAGCCGCGTGCGCGCATGTCGCCCGCTGCCCATGCCAGATCGCCGATACGCTGCAGACCGAACATCGAGTAGTAGGTGTAGAACGGGATCATCACGCGGTTGTTCGTCGAGTATGAAGTCGCCGCAGCGATCCATGAGCTCATACCGCCGGCTTCATTGATACCCTCTTGCAGGATCTGGCCGGCCTTGTCTTCGCGGTAGTACATGACCTGGTCTTTATCGACAGGTTCATACAATTGACCTACCTGGCTGAAGATACCGATCTGGCGGAACAGGCCTTCCATACCGAAGGTACGGGACTCATCCACCATGATAGGCACTACGCGCTTGCCCAGGCTTTCGTCACGCAGCAGCGTGGTCAAAACGCGCACATAGGATGCGGTAGTGGAGATTTCACGGCCTTCGGCTGTTGGCTCCAGCATGGCCTGGAAAGCGGACAGTTCAGGCACGACCAGCGCTTCGTCGGCTTTCTGGCGGCGTTGCGGCAGGAAACCGCCCAAGGCTTTGCGGCGCTCCAGCAGGTATTGCATTTCCGGCGTGTCGTCGGCAGGCTTGAAGAACGGGATTTCTGCCAGCTTGTCGTCCGGGATAGGCAACTGGAAGCGGTCGCGCATGGCCTTGATCGCCTCGTCGTCCAGCTTCTTCGTGTTGTGCGCGGTATTACGCGCTTCGCCGGATTTGCCGAAGCCGTAACCCTTGATACTCTTGACCAGCAATACGGTAGGCTGGCCCTTGTGTTCTTGCGCAACCTTGAAAGCCGCATAAATCTTGTGCGGATCATGGCCGCCGCGGGTCAGGCGCCAGATATCGTCGTCCGACATCTTGCTGACCATTTCCAGCAATTTTGGATGCTTGCCGAAGAAATTGGCGCGCACATAGGCGCCATCCTTGGCCTTGTAGTTCTGGTATTCGCCGTCGACGGACTCCATCATCACTTTTTGCAGGATGCCGTCCTTGTCCTTGGCCAGCAATTCATCCCAGCCGCTGCCCCAGATGACCTTGATCACATTCCAGCCGGCACCGCGGAAATCGGACTCCAGTTCCTGGATGATCTTGCCGTTGCCGCGCACAGGGCCGTCCAGGCGCTGCAGGTTGCAGTTGACCACGATGATCAGGTTGTCCAGTTGTTCACGGCCGGCCATGCCGATTGCGCCCATCGATTCCGGTTCGTCCATCTCGCCGTCGCCGCAGAATGCCCATACCTTGCGCACTGCTGTATCGGCGATGCCGCGTGCGTGCAGGTATTTCAGGAAACGCGCCTGGTAGATCGCCATCAGAGGGCCAAGGCCCATGGAGACGGTAGGGAACTGCCAGAAATCAGGCATCAGCTTAGGATGCGGATAGGAAGACAGGCCTTTGCCGTCCACTTCGCGGCGGAAGTGCAGCAACTGGTCTTCGGTCAGGCGGCCTTCCAGGAAAGCGCGTGCATAGATACCTGGGGACGAGTGGCCCTGGATGTACAGCAGATCGCCGCCGTGTTCTTCGGTCGGCGCATGCCAGAAGTGATTGAAGCCTATGCCTAGCATATTGGCCAGCGAAGCAAAGCTGGACAGATGGCCGCCCAGGTCGCCGTCCAGACGGTTGGCCTTAACCACCATTGCCATCGCATTCCAGCGCATCCAGGAGCGCAGGCGCTCTTCTATTTCCAGATTGCCGGGGCAATGTTCGCCGACATCGGCAGGGATGGTGTTGACGTAGGCGGTATTGCTGGAAAACGGGATGTGCGCGCCGCGGCGGCGTGCCAGATCAACCATGCGCTCCATCAGGTAGTGGGCGCGCTCCGGGCCTTCGTTTTCGATGACGGATTCAAGGGCGTCCAGCCATTCCTGGGTCTCAATTACGTCGGGATCATTGACGGCTTGCGTCAGGACTTGGTCAATCTTGGGTGACATGGTGATGAGTCTCCTATTGTTTCCATGATGCGCGCTTAGTTATCACTGTCACGCGTGGGCGTATCGACAAATTACGGCTTGGGTATTGTTTGCGCAAGCATTCTAACAGGAGTTTTTTATTTTTCAAATAGCGATATATGATTTCATAATGTGGAATTTTATTGCGCCGCAAGATAATAATTCAACATCCTCACGCAAGCCCCGCAATCACGGTTTATCTGGATTTTTGCACTGCAATAAGCAGGACTAAACCAGGAGAAAAAGGCTATCCCTGCAGCAATACATTTCATCATTCCTTAGGGAAACACCATAGAATGACGCAAAAGAGATAGCGCGAAATATCACAAAATGCAGAAACACCAGCAATTTCCGCCGGATGTGCACAGCCCCTACACAAGTATCGCAAGTAATCAGATCGCCTGCACTTTCGGCTGCACCGTCGTCCACACTTCTTGCCTGCGTTTTTCATATGCGTTTTCGTTCGCATTTTGCTCTTTTATCGGGCATTTCTGCGCCATTCAACGATTCAATGCCGCCATAATTTATAATTCGGGTTTGATCACCTTCCCACCGACCGCCCATCATGACCGCCCAAATCATCAACGGAACCCAGCTTTCTCAACAAATCCGCGCCGAAGTGACCCAGCGTGCCGCCGCACTGACCGCGCAAGGCAAGCAACCCGGCTTGGCAGTCATCCTGGTTGGCGATAGCCAGGCGTCGCAGGTATATGTGCGCAACAAGGTCAAGGCTTGCGAAGATTGCGGCTTTTACTCGGTGCTGGAGAAATATGACGGCGACCTGAGCGAAGCGGCTCTGCTGGCCAGGATAGAGGCGCTGAACAAGGATGCCAAAATCCACGGCATTCTGGTGCAATTGCCGCTGCCGGCCCATATTGATGCGAACAAGGTGATAGAGGCCATCGCCGCCGAGAAGGATGTGGACGGTTTCCATATCAGCAACGCCGGCCTGCTGATGACGGGCCAGCCGCTGTTCCGCCCTTGCACCCCTTACGGCGTGATGAAGATGCTGGAATCCATCAACTACCCTGTGCGCGGCGCAAACGCGGTTGTTGTTGGAGCATCAAATATTGTCGGCAAGCCACAGGCAATGTTGCTCTTGCAAGCCGGCGCCACTGTCACCATCTGTAATTCCAAGACCAGGGATCTTGGCTACCATACCCGCAACGCCGACATCCTGGTCGTGGCCACCGGCAAACGGAACATTGTTACCGCCGATATGGTCAAACCTGGAGCCGTCGTCATCGATGTGGGCATGAACCGCGATGATGAAGGCAAGTTATGCGGCGATGTCGACTATGCCAATGCCAAGGAAGTAGCGGGTTATATTACCCCTGTGCCTGGCGGCGTCGGTCCTATGACCATTACGATGTTGCTGGTAAATACTATTGAAGCTGCCGAAAGAAACTGATGATGGAACAAAATCCCCTGCTCGACTTTAGCGACCTGCCCCGTTTCGATGCGATACGGCCGGAACATGTGACGCCTGCCATTGAAGCACTATTGCAAGAAAACCGCGCGGTCATCAGCAAGCTGGAGCAACCCGGGCAACAAGTCAGCTGGGAGAATTTTGTCGAGCCGCTGGAAAATGCCGGCGAAAAACTGGGCCGCGCCTGGAGCATCGTCGGCCATCTGAACGCCGTGGTTGATACGCCGGAACTGCGTGCCGTGTATAACGAAAATCAGCCCGCGATCACCGAATTTTCGACCGAAGTGAGCCAAAACCTGGCCTTATTCGACAAATACAAGGCCCTGCAGGCAAATGCGGATTACGCCAGCCTGCCGCGCGCGCGCAAAACCATCGTCGATCATGCAGTACGAGATTTCCGCCTGGGCGGCGCAGAACTGGCTGACGACAAGAAATTGCGCTACGCAGAAATCCAGGAAAAGCAGGCTGCGCTGTCGACCAAGTTTTCCGAGAACGTGCTGGATGCAACCAATGCCTACGGCCTCTTCATCGAAAACGAAGACGAATTGAAAGGCTTGCCGGAAGACGTGCTGCATGCCGCCAAGGCTGCCGCAGAAAAGGACGGCAAACCCGGCTACAAATTTACGCTGCATTTCCCTTCCTATTTCCCGGTACTGCAATATGCGGATAACCGCGCCCTGCGCGAGACCATCTACCGCGCCAATGCCACCAAGGCTTCGGAACTGGGCAGCAACCCGGAATGGGATAATACGGCCATCATTGCAGAGCTATTGAAGCTGCGCAAGGAAGAGGCGCAGTTGCTGGGCTACCGCAATTTTGCCGAAGTTTCTCTGGTCGCCAAAATGGCCGAATCGCCGGCGCAGGTCAGTCATTTCCTGGAAGACCTGGCGCACAAGGCGCGTCCGTTTGCAGAAAAAGACCTGGCTGAGCTGCGCACGTTTGCGCGCGACAACCTGGGCATAGACGAGTTACAGGCCTGGGATACTACCTATGCATCGGAAAAACTGCGCGAGCAGCGTTATGCCTTTTCCGAACAGGAACTGAAACAGTATTTCCCCGAGCAAAAGGTGGTGGAAGGTCTGTTCCGCGTCATACAAACCCTGTTCGCGGTAGAAATCAAGAACGACGTTGCCAGCGTTTGGCACAAGGACGTGAAGTTTTATCGCATAGAAAAAGACGGCGAGCTGGTCGGCCAGTTCTACCTGGACTTGTATGCACGCAGCGGCAAGCGCGGCGGAGCCTGGATGGATGATGCGCGCGGCCGCCGCCGCACAGCGAACGGCATACAAACACCAGTCGCCTATCTGACCTGCAATTTCAGCGAGCCTGTTACCGTCAACGGCCAGACCAAGCCTGCGCTGTTTACGCATGACGAAGTGATCACGCTATTCCATGAGTTTGGCCACGGGCTGCATCATTTGCTGACGCAAGTGGATGAACTGTCGGTTGCCGGTATCTCCGGCGTGGAATGGGACGCTGTGGAGCTGCCTTCGCAGTTCATGGAGAATTTTTGCTGGGAATGGGATGTGCTGCAGCATATGACGGCGCATGCAGACACCGGCGCCCATTTGCCGCGCGCGCTGTACGACAAGATGATCGCCGCCAAAAACTTCCAGTCCGGCATGCAAACCCTGCGCCAGGTAGAGTTTTCGCTGTTCGACATGCATTTGCATGACGATTTTGATCCAACGGGACAGAAAAGTGCACAGGACATCCTGAATACCGTGCGCGAGCAGGTATCGGTATTCAATCCGCCGGCATTCAACCGCTTCCAGCATTCTTTCGGCCATATCTTCTCCGGAGGCTATGCCGCAGGTTACTATAGCTATAAGTGGGCGGAAGTATTGTCAGCCGACGCCTATGGCGCGTTTGAAGAAGCGGGTGAAACCGAGGGCAGCAGCCTGTCCCGTACTTCCGGCAAGAAATTCCAGTCCGAAGTGCTGGAAGTGGGAGGCTCCCGCCCTGCGCTGGAGTCTTTCAAAGCCTTTCGCGGACGCGAACCGTCCATCGACGCCTTGCTACGCCATAACGGCATGACGACTGTCTGAGAACGCTGCACCGACCAACCGAGTACAAAGGAAGCCAATAAGATGAAAAAGTCACGAACGTCACGAACTTCACACTTCAGCCTGTTGCTACTGTCCGCAGGCATGCTGCTGGCATTGGATGCGTCTGCGCAAATGTATAAATCGGTAGGACCTGACGGCAAGGTGACCTATAGCGACGTGCCGCCTCCACCTAGCGTCAAAAAAGTGGAGCTCAAGCCTATAGGCGGCGGTGCGGAAATCAGTACCAACAACTTCCCTGCTGACCTGGCTGCGGCAGTGAGCAAAAGCCC
Organism: Parundibacterium terreum; assembly: GCF_014636315.1. Taxonomy (GTDB): domain Bacteria; phylum Pseudomonadota; class Gammaproteobacteria; order Burkholderiales; family Burkholderiaceae_D; genus Undibacterium; species Undibacterium terreum. The sequence goes on from NZ_BMED01000002.1 coordinate 720,542, forward strand.
CGTTTCCTTTTATACGACAACCACCTGCACCGTCTGCGGCGAAGCGAGGAACATGCTGAAAGCTGCCGGCATACCTTTCGTGGAAAAAACTGTCAAAACCAACGAAGATATAGAAAAGCTGAAGCAAGTCAGCGGCGGCGGCATGCTGCCGGTGCTGGTTGTTGGCTCCAAAAAAATGGCGGGCTATGAAAGCGGCGAATGGCGCACTACATTGACCAGTGCCGGCTACCCAGCCAGCAACAGGCTGCCGAAGGACTACCGCTACCCGGCCGCAGAACCGGCAGCACCACCTCCTCCACCAGCAGCGAAGCCGGCTGAAGCTGCCGCACCTGCGACGAATACACCGGCGGCATCCGGCGCGTCTGCCTCAGGCTTCCGGTTTTAATCAGGTTTATCCAGAATGACACGCATAGATTTCCACAGTAACGTGCCGGACAAGATAGGCTACGCATGCCGCCTGATCCGCAAGGCCAGGGTAGCAAAATGCCGCATCGTCGTGTATGACAGCGACAGGGCACAACTGGAACGGCTCAACCAGGCACTGTGGACCTTCTCGGAGCAGGATTTCCTGCCGCATGTCATGCTGGGTGATCCGCTGGCCGCGCAGACGCCTGTGGTCTTGAGCAGCGATGATGAAGCGGCATTCCCGCACCATGAATTGCTGATCAACCTGACCAACCAGACACCCGGCAGCTTTGCCCGTTTCGAGCGCATGATAGAGCTGGTTTCCAATAGCGAGCAAGATACGCTGGCGGGCCGCGAACGCTATCGCTTTTACCAGCAGCGCGGCTACGCACTCACCCACTCTGTCGCTAAACCAACATGAGCAATCCCATAGACGCGAATATCCCGGTGCTGACCGACGTCATCAGCGCGCAGGATCAGCCGGTGGAGAAAGCTGCTGCCCATGCGGGCGCAACTATTGCGCCTGATGCGACTCCACCTCTGTCTCCCTCCGTGACGTCCACCCCGGCGCCTGCCATAGTTGCAGCTACCGTTGCACCACCTGCTGTAATGGCGAAAGCTGATATTCCAGCGCCGCCGCCAGTTGCGGACTCGGCTCCGGCACCCGTTACCAGTCCGCCGCCTATTCCCAATTTCCTGACCAAGCAGGTGGCTCCCGCAGCAGCCCCTGCTGCCGGTACTTCCCCCTTTGGATGGGGCAAACCGGTAGCGCCACCTAGCCCTGCCGCAGCGCCGGAAATATCCGCATCCGCGGTGCCAGCAATCTCGCAGCCAACTTCGCTGACTGCCACGCCGACCGTTTCCGCACCCGCCGTCAGCGAGGAGGAATGGCAGCGGCTGGAACAATCAGTGCGCGAAAATGTGCTGAAGCAGGTGCTCGCCAGGGTGGATTTTGTGCTGGAACACCGGGTGCGCGACAGCCTTGCCGATGTATTGCAGGTCGCGGTAGAGCAGTTGGCGACGGATATACGCTCCGGCCTGCATAAGACCATGGAAGAGGTCATTACCCGCGCAGTGACACAGGAAATTGCGAAGACCAAATTGCCAAAATAAAAGAAATTCCCATCAAAGCTTTGTTTTTCAAACACAGGATGGGAATTTGTTTTTTTGAATAAAATATTCCAGCGCGTTATTGAGTACATCAACAATCAATAACTTTCTACAATCTCCTTATTGATAAGATACGTATAAACAGGAGATTCCCCGTGAAAGTAATCGTCTTAGGCGCCGGCGTCATCGGCACTTCATCCGCCTGGTTCCTGAAAAAAGCCGGGCACGATGTCACCGTGCTGGAACGCCAGCCGGGCGCAGCACAGGAAACCAGCTTTGCCAATGGCTGCCAGATTTCGGTCTCGCATGCAGAACCCTGGGCCAATCCCTCTGCGCCGATGAAGGTCTTGAAGTGGCTGGGCAAAGAAGATGCGCCGCTGCTGTTCCGCCTGCGGCCCGAGCTCCTGCAATGGGTGTGGGGCCTGAGTTTCCTGCGTGAGTGCACACCGGCCAGGACCGCATATAACATCCGCCAGATCGTCGCCATTTCCGAATACAGCCGCCAGACCCTGCAGGCAGTGCGCGCCGAGACCGGCATAGACTACGATTGCCTGACCCAGGGCATACTGCATTTCTACACAGATAAAAAAGATTTTGAAGAATCGCTGCCGGCCGCCAAGCTGATGCGCGACCTGGGCTGCCAGCGCGACTCCATCACCGCCGATGACGTGGTTCGCATAGAGCCGGCGCTAGCTCGCATCCGCGACAAGATCGTCGGCGGCGACTTTACCGCCAGCGACGAATCCGGCGACGTCTACAAGTTCACCAGCGGCCTGGCAAAGAAAGCCGAAGAAGCCGGAGTCCACTTCCAGTACAACACCACGATCACCAGGCTGCTGACCGAAGGCACAGGCAGCGCCGCAAAAATCACCGGCGTGGAAGTCATCGACGCCGAAGGCCGCCACAAGATACTGCGCGCCGACGCCTATGTGATGGCCATGGGCAGCTTCTCCGTGCCCCTGCTGAAACCGCTGGGCGTGAACCTGATGATCTACCCCGGCAAAGGTTATTCCGCCACCTACCAAATCACCGCCCCCGAGGCGGCTCCCGTCGTCTCGCTGACCGACGACGGCTACAAGCTGGTCGTGTCGCGCCTGGGCGACAGGCTCAGGGTAGCCGGCACCTGTGAACTGAACGGCTACACCCGGGAGCTGAACACCACCCGCTGCGAGGCCATCACCCGCCGCACCAGGGAACTCTTCCCTGAAGCCTGCGACTACGACAACCCTACCTACTGGACCGGCCTGCGCCCGCTAACCCCATCCAACGTGCCCTATATAGGCAAGAGCAAGATCAGCAACCTGTTCCTGAACACCGGCCACGGCACGCTGGGCTGGACCATGGGGGCAGGCTCGGGCCGCGCCATCGCCGACATCGTCTCCGGCCTGCAGCCGGACGTGGATTTTGCGTTTACCGGCATGAACAGCTTCAGCCCAGGCAAGATTCTGCAGCCTGCCTAATATAAGTAAGAGCAAGCAACCGAAGTTAAATCTAGGACGAATTGATTTTGACGTTGGGGTTGGGGTTGACTTCGCTTTTGACTTACTCCCGCTCGATGCCCTGTGTCCCTATAGGGAGGGAACATTGCCTTGCAAGGCAATGCCGTTACACAGGCGTGCAGCATGCTGCACGAATTCCCTGTTCCACCGTAGCATTTTGTGCGTCACAGAAAATGGATCAGAAATGAACGTTGTCTGAGGTGTAGCAGGGCTTTCACGGAGCACTGCTCCGTGCCTGCGGAACGGTATCCGCTTGCAAGCGGATATGCGCCCTGCAAGGGAAGCGAGTTTCGTTCATTTCTGATCCATTTTCTGTGATGCAGCAAAATGTGATGGGGCACTGCCCCATCACCCTAAGGGCAAGTCTGCGGTCGCCTTCTTTTTGCTTATTTTTTCTTGGGGCCGCCTAGGTGGCGAAGCAAGAAAAAGTGAGTAGCCGCAGGGCTACCCCCGGCCTGCTCCAACGAAGAGTAAACAAGTTATTCGGGATAAACGTTTAAGTGAAACTACTTACCCGCCCAAGCACACCAAACTGTCATCGAACGCCAACACCAGCGCGTTAACTGCTCACAGGCCTACTTCCCTACCCGCACCGGCAACTCTGCAGCCTTTTCATCAAAAGCAATGCGTGTAGAGAACTTGGCTCGTTTCATCGGAAAGCGGGAGTGAAAATGACGTACGTTGCCGGAGCCGGAAATGACGCGCCGCACAAATTGGTAGTAGGCATCCATGTCGATCACATGCACGACCAGGAAATAATCGTACTCGCCGGACACAAAATAACATTGCATCACTTCGGCTTCCTTGTTCATGCGTGCCTCAAATTCGTGCATGCTTTCATCGGACTGGTTGGTCAGCGAAACCTCAAGAAACGCCAGCATTCCATAGCCCAGCGCAAAGGGGTCCACCATCGCAACGTCAGCATTGATAACGCCCGCTTCGCGCAGTTCGCGGATGCGGCGCAAACAGGTCGGTTGCGAAATGTGAAGTTTGTCGGCCAGGGTCCTGGTCGGAGTCTGATTGTTCTTTTGCAGCAAGTTCAGAAGCTTGCGGTCAACCTTGTCAAGTGCTCGATATTGGGGCATATAAAAAACGATGAAGTTCCAAAAAAACCACACAAAATAGCTATGCGAAACATTTTTTCTGTTGTACCTTCTGGCTATTCAGAAATCTGAATGAGTCAGTTTTGCAGTAAAGTCGTCCTACTTTTTAAACCTTAGGGAGTATGTTCATGTCGTTCAAAACTAAAATGATTCCACTGGCTGGCGCGATTGCATTCGCTTTTGCTGGTACTGCGGCAGCTGAAGATATCGTTGTAAAAATCGGCCACGTAGGTCCTATCTCCGGCGCGATTGCCCACCTGGGTAAAGACAATGAAAACGGCGCCAAAATGGCGATCGAAGAACTGAACGCCAAAGGCGTCATGATCGGCGGTAAAAAAGCAAAATTCGAACTGCTGGCTGAAGATGACGGCGCGGATCCAAAACAAGGCACAACCGTAGCACAGAAACTGGTCGACGCGAAAGTAAACGGCGTTATCGGTCACTTGAACTCCGGTACAACGATCCCAGCTTCCAAAATCTACAACGACGCTGGCATCCCGCAAATCTCCCCATCTGCAACCAACCCTAAATACACACAACAAGGCTTCAAAGGCGCGTTCCGCGTTGTAGCCAATGACGGTCAATTGGGCGGCACACTGGGTCGTTACGCTGTACAGATCAACAAAGCCAAGAAAATTGCTGTGATCGATGATAAGACAGCATACGGCGAAGGCGTTGCTGCTGAGTTCGTCAAAGGCGCAAAATCCAAAGGCGCAGAAATCCTGGTTCAAGAACACACCACTGACAAGTCTACTGACTTCAGCGCGATCCTGACCGGCATCAAAGCGAAAAACCCAGACGTGATCTTCTTCGGCGGTATGGATGCAGTTGCTGGTCCTATGCTGCGTCAGATGAAAGCACTGGGCATCACTGCCAAGTTCATGGGCGGCGACGGTATCTGTACAGCTGACTTGGCCAAACTGGCAGGCGATGCTATCGGCGAAGGCCAAGTAGTCTGCGCGGAAGCCGGCGGTGTTCTGGATGCACAGAAAAAAGCCAATGACGACTTCAAAGCTGCTTACAAGAAGAAATTCGGCATCGAAGTGCAAATCTACGCACCGTATGTTTACGATGCTGTGATGACGATGGTAGATGCAATGGTTCAGGCTAAATCTGCAGAACCTGCAAAATACCTGCCAGTACTGGCCAAGATCCATCACAAAGGCGTAACTGGCGACATCGCATTTGATGACAAAGGCGATATCAAAGACGGCACACTGACTTTGTACACATACAAAGCCGGCAAACGTGAGCTGATCTCTGTTGTAAAATAATTGACGCAAGCCCTCTAATCGAAGGCTAGCCTCACAACGCTGCAAGCCCAGGCTTGCAGCGTTTTTTTATGCGCGAGCACAAAAGGAAGGCCATAAAAAAAGCCCGCAATAGCGGGCTTTTTTCAGTGGTAAAACTTGCGGCAGGATTATTTCTGCGACAGAACCCACTTGACCAGTGTACGGGCTTCAGCCTCGGTCACTTGTGGATTGGCCGGCATAGGTACAGCACCCCATACGCCACTGCCGCCCTTCATGACCTTTTGCACTAGTTTGTCTTCGGCGGTTTTATCGCCGGCATATTTCTTAGCCACATCTTTATAAGCCGGGCCGACAACCTTGTTGGCAACTGCGTGGCAAGCCATACAGTTCTTGGACTTGGCCAGTTCCAGGTTGGCCATTGCCGAACCGGAAGCCATGATTGCTACGGCAGCGCCGATCAATACAGAATATTTCATTGCTCTCTCCAGAGGTTTAGACACTTCAATTCACTGCCTGGCCACCTAACGCTACCCGGCAATCAATTTGCTTATTCTACATGCTTTCTGACATTCATTTTGATCGTCGCAGTATGGACTGACATGCATGGGCGTATTGATTCAACGAACTCAGCGGCAGATGGTTGACTTGCATAAAAATCAAGCCGGATTGACCACGGGGATGTTTACTCTTATGCTAGGCCCAAAGGAGATTTTGCCATGTGGATGATTATTGTTGTAGCCCTGCTCACGCTGTTGAAGTATCTGGAATTTGGCCCCTTCGCCAACCTGTCATGGTGGTGGATAGTCGGGCTGGCTTTCTTCGCCTTCCTGTGGTTTGAGTTTTTTGAGCGCATGCTGGGCCTGGACAAACGCAAGGACCACATGCACTTCGAAAAAATGAAAAAGGAAAGGGTCAAGCGCAGCTTCGACAAGGGCAAACCGCGCCGCTGATTTTTGCCGAAGCTTTGCTGAATCTTTGCTAGGCTCCAGATAAAAAAATGCCGGAAAATTCCGGCATTTTTCTTTGGCAACAAGCTATTCGACGCTGTGGGCTTTAGCCGGTAACAGCACCTTTGCTGGCAGGTGCCGCCAGTGCCGCAAACTTGGCCAGCACGCCACGGGTATAGCGTGGTGCGGGCTGTTTCCAGTTGGAGCGCCTGCGGGCGATTTCCTCGTCCGGCACATTCAGTTGTATCAATTGCTGCAGCGCATCGATGGTGACTGAGTCGCCCTCTTCCACCAGACCTATGGTGCCGCCTACATAGGCTTCCGGGGAGACGTGGCCGACTACCATGCCCCAGGTACCGCCGGAGAAGCGGCCATCGGTAATCAGGCCTACCGATTCGCCCAGGCCCTTGCCGATGATGGCCGAGGTCGGTGCCAGCATCTCAGGCATGCCAGGGCCGCCTTTTGGTCCCAGGTAACGCATCACGATTACGTCGCCAGCCTTGATCTTGTCGCTCAGGATCGCTTCCATCGCGCTGCTTTCATCTTCAAACACGCGGGCCGGGCCGGTGATGACAGGGTTTTTCAGGCCGGTGATCTTGGCGACGCAACCTTCAGGCGACAGATTGCCTTTCAGGATGGCCAGGTGGCCTTGCTTGTACAAAGCCTGCTCTACCGTATGGATGACATCCTGATCGGCGCGCGGCACGTCCGGCACATGGGCCAGTTCTTCCGCCATCGTCTTGCCGGTGATGGTCAGGCAATCACCGTGCAACAGGCCTGCGTTCAGCAAGACCTTCATGACCTGCGGGATGCCGCCGGCCTTGTGCAGATCAGTCGCTACATATTTGCCGGAAGGCTTCAGGTCACAGATGACAGGCACCTTCAGGCGCATGCGTTCAAAATCATCGATGGTCCATTCCACTTCTGCTGCGTGCGCAATCGCCAGGAAATGCAATACCGCATTGGTGGAGCCGCCGGTCGCCATGAGTACTGCGACCGCGTTTTCTATCGACTTGCGGGTAATGATATCGCGCGGCTTGATGTCTTTCTTCACCGCTTCCACCAGCACCCTGGCGGACTCAGCGGCGGAGCCGGTTTTTTCATCATCAGGATTGGCCATCGTCGAGGAATACAGCAAGGACATGCCCAGCGCCTCAAACGACGAAGACATGGTGTTTGCCGTGTACATGCCGCCGCAGGAGCCGGATGAAGGGCAGGCATTGCGCTCCACGCCTTCAAAGTCTTCCAGCGACATGCGGCCGGCAGTAAATTCGCCGACTGCCTCGAATGAAGAAACAATGGTCAGGTCCTTGCCTTTCCACTTGCCCGGCTTGATCGTGCCGCCATACACATAGATGCTGGGCACATTGGTGCGCGCCATCGCGATCATGCCGCCCGGCATATTCTTGTCGCAGCCGCCGATGACGACGCAGCCGTCCATCCACTGGCCATTGACCGCGGTTTCTATACAGTCGGCAATCACTTCGCGCGAGATCAGCGAGTATTTCATGCCTTCGGTGCCCATGGACATGCCGTCGGAAATGGTCGGCGTGCCGAACACCTGCGGATTGGCGCCATTTTCTTTGACGGTGGCAATCGCGATATCCGCCAGTTTTTGCAGGCCGGAATTGCAAGGCGTGATGGTGGAATGCCCATTGGCAATACCGATCATAGGCTTGTCGAAATCTTCCTTCTCGTAACCCATTGCGTAATACATGGAACGGTTAGGGCTGCGGGCCACGCCTTGCGTGATGTTTTTTGAGCGGCGATTGAATGACATGCTGGGTTTCTCCTCAGGATATTTTATTAGTTTGTACAAAAGCCCGGCTTAATCAAGACTATTCGGGGGAATTTGCATGACAAGCAGATTGCCTTGCCTAAAACCATCTGTCAAATATATGATTCATACGTAATTAGGTCGATCCACATATCAATCACTAAGAAGCCGAACACCGTGAATATAGAATTACGTCAGTTGCGCTACTTTGTCGCCGTTGCCGAAGAGATGCACTTTGGGCGCGCCGCAGCCAAACTGCATATGACCCAGCCGCCGCTGTCGCAGACCATACAGGCCCTGGAAGCCGCCTTGGGTACGCCGCTATTTCTGCGCAGCACACGCCATATCGCGCTGACGCCGGCCGGCCAGGCGCTGTTGCCGGAGGCCCAGCGCCTGGTGCTGCAGGCATTGGCACTGCCGCAACTGGTACAGCGTGCCGCCGCCGGCGCCAGCGGCCACCTGTCGCTGGCCTTTGTGTCGATTGCCGACTATAGCGTGCTGCCGCCCTACCTGCGCGAGTTCAGGGCCAGCCATGCCGATGTGCAAATAGAATTGCGCGAAGCCACCAGCGATGTACAGCTGGAAGCGCTGGAAAAAGGGCAAATCGATGCCGGCCTGCTGATACCTCCGTTGCCGGACAGGCTGCACGCGGTGCTGAATTATCAAAAAGTCTTGTCGGAACCGCTGATTCTGGCCGTTCCCGAGGCGCTGGGCGCGCGCAAGAAGGCCGACATGCTGGCCAGCTATAAAGACCTGCCGCTGATCATCTTTCCGCGTAAAATCGCACCTGCCCTGCATGACGTAATACTGGGCCGCTTTCGCGATGAAGGGCTGACACCGCTGATAGGGCAGGAAGCGATACAGATGCAGACCATCGTCGGCCTGGTCTCGGCTGGCATGGGCATCGCTCTTGTGCCACAATCTGTGTCGAATTTAAAACGCCCCGGCGTGCTGTACCATGCGCTGAAGCCGGCAACGGCAACGCAAAACGGCAGCGTCGAGATAGGCATAGCCTGGCGCAAGGATAATGCTTCGCCGGTATTGCAGGCGTTTTTGAAGCTATTAAGAAACTAGGACTTTAGGAAATTATGCTGATACATCCCAATCCCGATCCGGTCGCCTTTGCCATTGGCCCGCTGCAAGTGCACTGGTACGGCCTGATGTACCTGGCAGCCTTTGTCCAGTTCGTCGCACTCGGCCGGGTCAGGATCAGGCAGCCGCACATCGCGGCGCAAGGCTGGAAAAAGGAAGATATCGACGACATGCTGTTTTACGGCGTGCTGGGTGTCATCATCGGCGGACGGCTGGGTGAAATACTGTTCTATAACCCCAGCTACTACTTTTCCAATCCGCTGGAAATTTTCGCGGTATGGAAAGGCGGCATGTCCTTCCATGGCGGCTTCATCGGCGTGCTGATCGCAATGTCGCTGTGGGCCCGCCGGGCCAAGCGCAACCTGGCCGACGTCTACGATTTCATCGCCCCCATGGTGCCGCTCGGCTATGCCGCCGGCCGCCTGGGCAACTTCATCAATCATGAGCTGCCGGGCCGCGTGGCCTCGGCAGACCTGCCATGGGCGATGAAATGGCCGGGCATAGAAGACCATCTGGTCCACCCTTCCCCGCTGTACCAGATGCTGGTCGATGGCGTGCTGCTGTTTGTGATCCTGTGGCTGTACTCACGCAAATCCCGGCCCAGGCTGGCGGTCGGCGCGCTGTTTGTGATGCTGTATGGCTGCGCGCGCTTCTTTACCGAGTATTTCCGCGTGCCGGATTTCGAAGTCAGCTTTGCCGGCATCACGCTTTCCGCCGGACAGATCTATTCGGTCCCGATGATCATAGGCGGCGCCATCCTGCTGATAGGCGCCTACCAGTATGCCGGCAAAAAAGCTGGCAAGAATACTGCGGCCAAAGCCGGATAACACGGCGAACGCCCGAGGAAAGAACCAAGCATGTCTGAAATACGCTGCAGCATAGCCGGCACCATCGCCACCGTCAGCTTGTCCAATCCGGGCAAGCTCAATGCGCTGGATGTCTCCATGTGGCAGGAATTGCGCAGCACTTTCAATGCGTTGTCCGCAAACACGGATCTGCGCTGCGTGATCGTCCAGGGCGAAGGCGGCAATTTTGCCGCCGGGGCCGACATAGAAGAATTCGTCACCGTGCGCAGCAATATGGTCGACGGCATGCGCTACCATACCGAAACCATTGCACAGGCTTTGCATGCGATCGCCAACTGCCTGCATCCGACCATTGCCGCGATTGAAGGCGTATGCGTAGGCGGCGGACTGGAGATTGCCTGCGCCTGTGATATCCGGATTGCATCCCCGTCGTCTCGCTTTGGCATCCCCATCAACCGCCTCGGTTTTCCGCTGGCTCCGGGTGAGCTGCAAGGCTTGCTGGACCTGGTCGGCAAGGCGGCGGCGCTGGAGATACTGCTGGAAGGCCGGGTATTCGACGCAGCCGAAGCCAGGGACAAGGGCCTGATACAGCGCATCGTAGAAAATGTGCCTGACGAAGCGCAGCAAAGCGCCGGCCGTATCTCGCGTGGCGCGCCGCTGGCGGCACGCATGAACAAACAGTTGGTCAACAGGCTGAGCTTTGCCGCCGAGCCGCTGACCGAACAAGAACTGAAGCAGGCCTTTGCCTTCCTCGAGTCGCAAGACTACCGCGAAGGCGTCAGCAGCTTCCTGAAAAAAACTCCGCCCAACTTCACCGGACAATAATGAACGCCAATCTGTACGCCCTGTTTGCCTCCCATTTCCCCGAAGACAAATCAAGCTGCTGCATGGAAACCCATGACGGCCGCTACTATAGCTGGGACGACGTGGAAAGAGCCAGCGCCAAGATGGCCAACCTGCTGTCCAGCCTGGATCTGCAAAAGGATGCGCGCATTGCCGTGCAGGTGGAAAAATCGCCGGAGGCGCTGATACTCTACCTGGCCACGATACGCGCCGGTTATGTCTACCTGCCGTTGAATACCGCGTACCGCGCCGCCGAGGTCGGCTACTTCATCGAGAATGCGGAACCGGAAGTCGTGGTCTGTTCGCCGCACAACTTCGGCTGGGTCTCGCAACTGGCTTTCCAGGCCGGTACCAAACATGTGTATACGCTGGATGCGCCGGCGGAAGGCCGCAATTCCGGCTCGCTGCTGAACCGCGCCATCCCGCATGCAGACAGCTTCCGCACCGTGCACAAGGAGCCGGACGATCTGGCGGCCATCCTGTACACGTCCGGCACCACCGGCCGCAGCAAGGGCGCGATGCTGACGCACGACAACCTGGCCTCCAATGCACTCGTCCTGAAGCAAGCCTGGCACTGGCAAAAAAATGACGTGCTCTTGCATACGCTGCCGCTGTTCCATGTGCATGGCCTGTTCGTCGCCTCGCACGGCGCACTGCTGAACGGCAGCAAGATGATCTTCCTGCCCAAGTTTGATGCCGCACAAGTAATGCAATACCTGCCGCAATCCACCGTCTTCATGGGCGTGCCCACCTACTATGTGCGGCTGCTGCAGGAAAACGGACTGGACAAGCAATCCTGCGCCAACATGCGCCTGTTCATCTCCGGCTCCGCCCCGCTGCTGCTGGACACCTTCAACGAATTCACACGCCGCACCGGCCACACGATCCTGGAGCGCTACGGTATGAGCGAAACCACGATGCAAGTGTCCAATCCCTACCGGGGCGAGCGCAAAGGCGGCACCGTAGGCTTGCCCTTGCAGGACGTGGATGTACGCGTGGTAAAAGCTGACAACGCCCCCTGCTCCCCCAACGAAATCGGCGACATCCAGGTCAAGGGCCCGAATGTATTCAAAGGCTACTGGCGCATGCCGGAAAAAACCGCAGAAGAATTCACTTCCGACGGCTACTTCCGCACCGGCGACGTCGGCCGCTTCGACAAGGAAGGCTACCTGAGCATCGTCGGCCGCAGCAAGGACCTGATCATCTCCGGCGGCTACAATGTCTATCCCAAAGAGATCGAATCCTTCATCGATGAAATGGACGGCGTAGTGGAATCTGCCGTCATCGGCGTGCCGCATGCGGAGTTTGGCGAGGCGGTGACTGCGGTTATCGTGCTGAAGCCCGGTGCGCACTTGTCGGAAGCGGGCGTGATCGCTGCGTTGAAGGCGGAGATTGCCAACTTCAAGGTGCCGAAGCGGGTGCATTTTGTGAATGAATTGCCGCGCAATACCATGGGTAAGGTGCAGAAGAATGTATTGCGGGATTTGTACCAGTAGGTAGGAGTTGTCTGCGTATCTACAACCGATAGTGTTTGCTTAGATTGCTGGCCGGGGGTAGCCCGGCATGCTACTCACTTTTTTTGCTTCGCACCTCGGCGGCCCCCAAGAAAAAGTAAGCAAAAAAAGGCGACCGCAGACTTGCCCTTCGGGTGATGACGCAAGCGTCATCACATTTTGCGCATCACAAAAAATGGGAAATGAACGAAACTCGCTGCGCTCAGACAACGTTCATTTCTGATCCATTTTCTGTAACGCACAAAATGCTGCGTCCCCAGCGGATTAGCGTCAAAAACAACCCCAACATCAAAATCAGGGTGCTGAAATTTTGTAGATTCGTTCTGTGCTAAATTTTAGAGAATCTGGTTGCCGTTGTTTTTGACTTGGTTTTTGACTTGGCCTTTGATTTTGCTGTTGACCTTCAACCGCTCGGAGCCTCGCCGATTGTGCGGTACAGAAAATGGATCAGAAACGGGTGTGTTTGAGCGCAGCGAGTTTCGCCCGTTTCCCATTTTTTGTACCGCATAATCGGGCACCCCGAAGGGGCGAGACTTGCGGTCGCCTTTTTTGGCTTACCTTTTTTGGCGAAGCAAAAAAGGTAAGTAGTCGCCGGGCTACCCCCGGCCAGCGATCCTAAATAACTACACCAGTAGATGTAATTAGAAAAAAGAACAAGGCACGACGCGCCATGAAACCTATTTTTTATCTAATAACTTCATCACCACTTTCCACTCCGCCGCAGTAACCGGCGTAATAGACAAGCGACTCCCCTTCTTCAATACCACCATATCCGCCAGCGCCTCCACAGTCCGCAACTCCTGCAGACTCAGCAAACGCGTCTTGCGCGTCGCCTTCACATCCACCATCATCCAGCGCGGGGTCTCCTGCGTGGCCTTGGGATCGAAGTATTTGCTCTTGGCGTCAAACTGCGTATGGTCGGGATAGGGTGTGCTGGCGACCTCGGCGATGCCGGCGATGCCGGGTTCGGGGCAGCTGGAATGGTAGAACAGGATGCCGTCGCCGACTTTCATGTTGTCCCGCATGAAGTTGCGGGCCTGGTAGTTGCGTACGCCAAACCAGGGCAGGCTGGGCATGGCCAGGGCGTCGTCGATGCTGATTTCATCGGGCTCGGATTTCATCAACCAGTAGGACATGATTATCTGTGTGGTAGTGGAGAACCGAGGTATTGTCGCATCATTTTAAAAAATTGACGCACCAATGAAAAAAGCGGTTGCTTGCGCAACCGCTTTTTGGAAGAAGTCCCCACCAATGCCGCTATGCCGGCATCCTGAACCAGGCGGTTCAAGTTGGCCACAGTCAGTTCAATTTCGGGTTCATCGGACTAGCGACGCTCACGCCCATCGAACAATATTCTACAGCCTATGCACATAAATGGTTCAAGGAATATATGGCACTGGCGAACAAGGCAGGGAATTGAAGTGTACTCCTATCCGGCTTTCTGTCCAATACTTTTTTCGATAAATTTACGCAATAAGGACAATTGTCAGAATAGATTTTCTTGCGGGGTCAGCGCCTGGTCCATCACCTCGTGCATGGAGTTGATCTTCTGTTTCACGTCAGCAATCGACAGGCCGGAAAACGGTCCTTCCGGCGATTTGGTCGCCAGCAGCTCGGTCACCACGCCCAGGGCCGCCATCACGGCTATCCTGTCGGTGCCCTTGACTTTGGCGGCGTCGCGGATGGCGCTCATTTTACCGTCCAGATAGGACACTGCCTGCAGCAAGGCACGGTCCTCGCCTTCCTTGCAGGCCAGCTTGTAGGACTGGCCCATGATATTGACATCGAGCTGTATCATACTGCTTCCTTCATGCGGCTTCCTTGTCGGTATTCTCTTCACCGGGTAATTGTGCCAGCAATGCGGCCACGCGCTCATGCGCCTGCTGCATACGCTGCTGCATATCCAGGTTCTCCGCAGTCAGCGTCGCGGCATCGCGTCGCAGATCGGCATTTTCACGGCGCAGAGAGTGCGCCAGTTCTGCCAATGTTGCGACTTTTTCAGCAAGTAATTCAAATTCAGAGATCATTGCGTCACTATAGTGGTGCAAACCAATACCAGTCAATACTTATTGGCTGCATAGTTTGGGTGAAAGGTGTGTGCGTTGCATGTGCGTTGTATACAGGCTAGTACATACGATAGCAAGCTTATGCAATGTGTCATCCGGTCGTAGCAATTTCTTACCATTGTTTCAGTTTGCCGTGCTACTGGGGAGTAGCGTCCGGCTCGCCTTGCCAATACTCCATCAGCGCTGCGCTGTCATAGCCTTCGCCGGTCAGCCTGACGCCGAGACGGCCCGAATCGGTATAAATAATGACATCGTGCGGATGGTTCTCGCCTATCACCAGATAGCGGCAGGGCTGGCTTCCATGGTTATACAGCGAGTGTCCGGCCTTCTGCCCCGCAGGAAAACAGCAGTACTGCCCTGCGCTCATCAGGTAAGACTGGCCGCCCAGATACAGCGTCACTTCCCCCTCCAGCACCAGCATGTGCTCCTCTTCCAGCAGGTGGTAATGATTGGGGCAGGAACGTTTGCCCGCCGGGAGCGCTTCCAGCCGGGTGCCCACATGGGTCGCACCGCCTTGCCTGCCCAGGCGCTTGAATACATTGGCAAACTTGTCGCCATAGCTGAATTCTTCCCAGGGCATATCGTCCATATGGAAGGGCTCGCGCACAGGGGCTGCATCAGCCACCGGGCCTGCTGCTACCTCATCCTCATCGGGGCCTGCGTCGGGCTCGCCTTCCCAGTATTCCATGCACGCCGCCTTACGGTAGCCCTCGCCCATCAGCCTGACGCCGACACGCCCCGAATCGGTATACACGACAACGTCATTCGGATTGCTCTCGCCTAGCACGATATAGCGGCATACCGCCCTGCTGTGGTTATACAGGGAATGGCCGGCCTTTTGCCCCGCCGGGAAGCAGCAATACTGGCCGGCGCGCATGATGTAAGACTTGTCGCCCAGGTAGAGCGTGACTTCGCCTTCCAACAGGAGGACATGCTCTTCTTCCAGCATATGGTAATGGGTAGGACAGGAGCGTTTGCCCGGCTGCAGTTCTTCCAGCCCCACGCCGACATGCGAGCCGCCGCCGAATTTACCCAGGCGCTTGAAGCGGCTGGCAAACTTGTCTCCATGCGAGAACTCTTCCCAGGCTACTTCATCGCTGGAAAAGGGTTCATAGATCTGCGCTGCATTCATGGACGAACTTCTGCTCATTGCTTTCCTTGTTGACTATCTGGCTGGGAAATCATGGGAATAAAAATTCTACAGCATTTCTTCCAGCCGCCCATCGCCGACGATCAGCGCGCCGCGGATGCGCTTGCCGGCAAACACCTCTGCCAGTGCCCTGCCATAGTCGGCCAGTTGCTGGCGATAATCCGCGCGCTCCATCTCCAGCAGGCGGCGCTTGTAATCCAGCACCCATACCTCATCGTCAAATACGACCACCCGGTCCAACCTCAGCAACTGCTGCTCAAACAGCACATCCATCTCATTGCGGGCATGAATGAAATGCGCAGGATTGAAATAGCGCTCCAGTTCCGGCTGGTCCAGGATGCCTGCAGCCTGGCGCCGTATGGCGACCGCCACATTCATCGCGCAGGGCAGCCAGTCGGCTATCGCTGCGGCATCGGGCACAGTCACCGGCCATGCCTGCTGGGTCAGCCGCTCCATCAGCGCATGCAGCGCAATGCCCTCCACTTGTTCTTCACTCGGTATTTCCACCGCTTCGGCCTCTGCTACCGGCAATTGCGGCGGGTCAAATAGCGCCAGCTCAAAACTTTCTGCGCGCGCCTGGTCTTCCAGCGCGGCGCTCTCGGCCAGGCTCACCACCGGCACCTGCTGCAGCCGCTGATACCAGCTACCGGCAGTGATGCCGTCCTCTACCTTTCTGTTGGCGATGCCGCTGACGACCAATAATTGCTTGGCGCGGGTTGCAGCCACATACAGCAAGTTCCAGTTTTCCTGCGCAGCCTGCGCCTCTTCCGCCTCAAACAGGGCATCGCGCGCGGCGCCGCGCTGGTCCTTGCGGCCAAACACCGAGAAATGCTTGCGCTCTCCGGGTTCCAGCGGCCACTGGCAGAGTATGCCGACCTGATCCTTGGCGGCATCGCTATTATTCGCATCCAGCATCACCACAACCGATGCTTCCAGGCCCTTGGCGCTATGGATAGTGAGTATGCGGACCGCGTCCGCCGCACTATCTACCGTGGATTCATCCGGTGCATCGTTGTCGCCGCCCTGCTGGAAAGCGCCCAGCGCTGCAATAAACTTGGGCAAGCTGGGGTAACGGCCGGCATCCATGTTCAAGGCCAGCTCGGTAAAGGCACTGATATTGCCTATCACCTGACCGCGGTCAGCCGGAGCAGCATGCTGCGCATAGCGCGCCATCAGGCTGCCCTGATGCAGCACCCGGTCCAGCAGATCGTGCACAGGCAAGTCATGCGCTGCCTGCATCCACGCGCGCAGCAACAGCACCGCCCTTTGCAGGATGGGATTTGCACCTTCTTCCACCCAGGCCTGCAGCCGCTTCCACCAGTTGTTTTCAGTTCTCTGCGCCAACGCAACCAGATCCTGGTCGCTGGCATCGATGATGGGAGACTTCAATACATGCGCCAGCGCGCGGTTATCGCCCGGCGTAATCAAAAAGGTCAGCAGCGCGATCAGGTCGGCCACTTCCAGCGCCTCCAGCAAACCGCCGCGCCGGCTGGACACAAAAGGGATGCCCGCCTCGCGCAAGGCCCGCTCATAGGCCGACAAATGCGTGCGGCGGCGAACCAGCAGCATCACTTCCGACCAGGGCAGCACCGTACCCGAAGCAGACAATTGCGCTTGCCGAGCCTGCAGCAGCGCCTTGGCAACTTGCCGCCCTTCATCCAGGCGGCGCGCATCCTCAGCCTCTTCCAGCGGCGTGGTCAGCGGATCGCGCAAGGGGAAACGGCTATCTGTCGGCGCCTGCGCTTCTTCGCTGCCGCCTTCCTCCTCCGCTTCGCTGATCAGCGGCAAGCGCCAGACATCGCCGGCCAGTGGCGACGCAGTAGTCTGCGCCTTATAGATGGGGTTATCCCGCATGCTGTCGTTCAGCACCGCCACCACAGCCTGCGCATTCCTGCGGGTCTGGTTGGTGCGCAGCACATGCGCGCCTTGCGCCTGCAGCAGCTTTTGCGCGGCCAGGAATACCCGCGGCTCAGCCCGCCGGAAACGGTAGATCGATTGCTTGGGGTCGCCAACGATGAACACGCTGGGACGGCCTGCGTCATCGCCGTAGGCATCCAGCCAGGCTTGCACAATGCTCCATTGCAGCGGATTGGTGTCCTGGAACTCATCCAGCAAAATATGCTTGTAGCGCGCATCCAGCCGGCTATGCAAGTAGGCCGCGTACTCGTCATTGCTCAGCAAGCGGTAGGCTTGCCATTCCAGGTCGGCAAAGTCAAACACGCGCTGGTCGGATTTCAGGCTCTGGTAGCAATCCAGGTAGGCCGCCCCGACGGTGAACAGCGCTTCATTGATACTCAGTACGAATTTTTCACTGCTGCGGCGCTCTAGCAGCCTCAGGGTTTCAGCCAGCGCCGCGCATTCGTCTTCGAAAGCGCTGGCGCTATCCGGGCCTATATGTTTTTGTATAGCCGCCGCCAGCCCCTTGGTGCCGGTATTGTGTGAGCGCAGGCCGCCGGTGCCGGTAAAGAAGCCGTCGCACAGTGCGCTGAAATTCTCCAAGCTGGGGCCGGCTGTCAGCGCACTCTCTATCTTGACGGCGTTCTTTTGATTCGGCACCGAACCTTCGCCCAGAATGCGCGCCAGCATATCCAGTCGCGAGCGCAGGCCCGTATCTTCCCACAGGCCCAGCCGGGCATCGCGCTCGGCATCCAGGCCGCACATGTCCCGCAGCCAGTCCAGCGGCTGGCCGTCAAACTCATTGTCGGTGGATGCCCACCATTCCGCGCGCTTGTCGAGGAAAGCGTTCATCATCTTCTGCGCATTGAAATCGCCGACCTCGCGGTACAGGAATAGCAAGGCCTCTTTCAGCGCCGCATTGTCTGCGTCTTTCAGCGACTGCATCAATTGGCCATAGGCTTCGCGCTGCAGCTCGCCGGTGGCTTCCACCAGACTGAAGCCGTGCGGCACGCCGGATGCAAGCGGCGCCAGTTGTATCAGGCGCCCAAACCAGCTATGGAAAGTGTCCATCGCCAGCGATTGCGGACTGGACAAGACCTTGTCATACAGCCGCCGCGCCAGCGGCAACACTTGCGCCAGCTCATGCGGCTTGATGCCGCGCTCGGTCAACAGCACCGCCGCCGTCTGCTGGTCTGCCAGCGCCAGCTCCTGCAATAGCTGCACCAGGCGTTCGCGCATTTCCTGCGCCGCCTTGCGGGTAAACGTAATCGCCAGCAGCTCGGCCGGTTCTGCGCCGGCCAGCAACAGGCGCAGCATGCGCGCCACCAGCAGCCAGGTCTTGCCGCTGCCGGCACAGGCCTCTACCACCACCGAATGCTGGGGGTCGCAGGCTGCTGCGGTAAAACTGGCCGTATCGGACGGCGCGCCATTGATTTCATAGGCCGGGGGAGCCGCTGCCGGTGTCGACTGTGTCTGTGCTAATGCGTGCTCAAGCATCACCAGGCTCCCTTGCGGCACAGGCCGCGCATATCGCAGTATTGGCATACCGATTCCGTGCCCTGCGCCGGTAAGGGCGCGGCCTGCTTGATGGCTTGCATGTCAGTGATGATGGCTGTTTCCAAGGCTTCTGCCCATTCAGTAAATTCCTTCGCGTCGGCAGAGCCGGTCTTGCCCCTGTCCAGTTCCAGCGCAACATAGCTGGCGGTGGTCACCGGCACATCCGCCATCAGGCCGTAAAACGGCAATTGATGGTCTTCGCCGTCCTTCAGGCGCTTGCTCAGCGCGGCCTGGGTCCTGGTCTTGTAATCCAGCACCGCATATTCGCCGATCTCATTCTTGTCCAGCCTGTCTATGCGCCCGCGCAGGGTCACCGATCCGTCCGGCCAGCTCAGCGTGCGCTCGCGCCAGGCCTCACCCAGCTCAAACTGCCAGCCAGCCTGCTCACGCTCCGTAGCCCATATGACATAGCTGGGTATCACTTTTTCCCAGCGCACGCTGTAGCCCAATGCAGCAGGGCTTTGCTGCAGGATGCGGTCGAACTGTGCCTTGGAAATATCGCGCAATAGCTGCTCCCTTTGCTCGGCAGGAGTTTGCTGCTCCAGTAAGGCATCGTGATATTTTTTCAGGATCGCATGCAGCCAGTCGCCGTAGTCTTTTTTCTCCGGCATATCGGACAGCGTATCGATCGCCGCCAGGCCCAGCATGCGGCCGGCAAAGAACTGGTAAGGACAGGCCACCAGGCTGCTATAGCCGCTGGCCGACAACGTGACCGGCGTCAGTTGCGGTGCGGCCGGCCGCGGTTGCACAGGGGCCATCGCGGGCAGCGTTTGCTGCGGTATCAGCGCGGTATGCGTGGCCAGCGGCGGCTGGCCGCTGCGCTGCAAGGTCAGGTTCAATTGCGCCAGCCAGGGGCTGACGGGATTGTGCTCGCCGTCCAGATGGCCCTGCCAGGACAACACGACCTCTGGATTGGACAACAGCAGCTCGGCAAAATCGCGCAATTGCTGGCGCTGCCTTGCCTCCCGCGTGACCAGGCCGCACTCGCGGCGCACCGCATTGGTAAAGAACAGTACTTCCTGCGGTTGCGACGGCAGATGCGTGGCATCGGCACCGACCAGCAATACCGCATCAAAGCTACGCAGGCGCGCGCCGTTCAGCGGCAGCATCATCACGCGCTTGTCCGGCCGCGCCACGATGAAAGGTGCGCTTTCCAGTTGCAGGTTGATGAAGGCGCGCCACTCGGCAAACGAGAAAGGCGCTTCCATGTGCTGGCAATCGCTGCTCAGGGATTGCAGCAGCTTGATGATCTGCGCACCGGCATTGTCGGCCTGCAGGCTGGCGAACATATTCAATTGTTCCAGCGCCTGCAAGCTGCTCGCGCTCCATTCCCGCAGGCTGCGGCGCGCAGCAAAGCTGGATGCCTGGCGCGACAGGCCGGCGATCCACTGCCGCTCCTGCGGTAGATTGTTCAGGCTATACAGGATGGCATCCCAGCCGCCGACCACATTGGCTTTGCGCAGGGCCAGCTCTATATGCATGACCAGGTCGGCCTTGTCGATTTCCTGAGGTACGATGCCTTCCTGCTCGCCAGCATCCGACTGGAGACCGGCGGTCAAATCTGCGGCCAAATACGGCGACTTCAGCAAATCCAGCAAGGCTATCGTATCGGCGCGTGTGGAAATCACCTCAAACCAGGCTGCCAGCGCGGCGGCGGCGCGGGTGGTAGACAGTTTCCAGCCGGTCTCGTCGGCGACGAATACCTGCGCCCTTTCCAGCAGTGCGCGTATGCGTCTTGCCACCACGCGGTCTTGCGCGATCACGGCAATATCCTGCTTGCCGGCCTGCAGCCAGTGCAGGATGGTTTGCGCGCCCTGCTGCGCCTCCTCTTCCAGCGATGCAGTTTCGCACAGCCGGATATGCGAGGTGTCCGCCACCTCCAGCGCAAATTGCGGAGGCCGGTTCGGCACGGCTTCTATCATGCTGGGCCAGGCCGGTGCATAGGGCTGTGCCAGCGCATCGTCGCGCCAGTCCAGCAATACCGGCAGCACATCCCGTGTCTTCGCATAGGCCGTCAGGAAGGCGTCTTCCATCGCATCCGGCGCGGTGGGGCTGATCCAGACCATGTTTTCGCCGGCCTGCCGGGCAATCTGCATCAGTTTCTGGAAACGCTGCACTGCAGCATCGCTATCATCCAGCTGGCTTTGCCATATCGTCCACACCAGTTGCGCTTCTTCGGACAGGATTTTTTGCGTGGGCGGCGGCATTTGCGCTAGCGCGGTATGCCAGCGCTGCTGCATGTCTTCCTTCCCAGCCTGTACCGCCGGCAGCAGCGCCAGGCTCAGCTCATCGGATAAGGTCAGCAGGGTCTGCGCCAGCGGCAGCAGATCGGTGTTGCGGCGGGCGGTGAACAGTTTTTTCAGCCATGCATGCTGGCGCAGCTCGGCGTACAGGCCCATCAGGCGCTCGCTGCCGGCGGTAGGACGCGGCACGCCGGCCAAGGGCGGCAGCATGCCCAGCCAGGCAAACATCGTATGCACCCGCGGCGGAATGAAATTGCCGCCGATTTCTGCGCCCAGCGCTTTCAGGAACAACTGCGCATGCTCAAAGGTAGGCACGACCACCCTGATTGCCGAATAATCACGCCCCTGCTGATCCGCCCAGTGAAGGCGGCCGGCCGCCTGGGCAAATCTGCGCGCGGCCTGCTGCCAGAACTGGCCGGAAGCTGCAATCAACTCGGGATGGTGTCGCATTGTGTTTTCATTCACTCTAGGGACGACCATTTTATGCGAGCGGCCACAGGAATTGCCCGGCTTTCCACACATTTAATAAAAATCGGTTATTATTTATCCCATAGCCTGCCATATGACACCTTCCAGTCTAGCGATGCCGTGCAAACCACGTCATTTGATCTATTGAATTCGCGTGGAACGCCTCCAAATTCTATTACGCTAGACCAGAAGCTCGGAATGCAGTCACAATAAACGTATGTGCCTGCAGTTCTGTGGCGTTTTTACCCCTTAATTTTCCCTCTCAACGAGGATTCCATGAGCGAAAACATCAAACACGTAAGCGATGCTTCCTTTGAAGCAGACGTATTGAAATCAGATAAACCTGTCCTGGTAGACTTTTGGGCGGAATGGTGCGGTCCTTGCAAGATGATCGCCCCTATCCTGGAAGAAGTCGCCAAGGAATATCAAGGCAAGATCACGATCGCCAAGATGGATGTAGACGCTAACCAGGGTGTACCTGGTAAATTTGGCATCCGCGGCATCCCGACCCTGATTCTGTTCAAGAACGGCGTCGCAGCAGCACAAAAGGTAGGCGCATTGGCAAAAGGCCAACTGACCTCCTTTATCGACAGCAACATCTAATCTCTATAAAATAGAGACAGAATTATCTGCACGTGTAAATTTTGTGCATTTATTCGCGTACTTTAGTACAATAGTGACAAGCGCCAGCAGTACAATCGCACGGTTGCACTCGCGGCGCTTCTCACTTGTATTTCACTAGCATCACCTAGTACTACTATAAAGAACGTTTAAATACCCTTTCTGGCCTGTGTGCCAGAGACTATAATAATCTACACCTCGTAGTTCACTCCCCCACCTATCTATCCCATCTCGGGACACTCATACATGCACTTATCAGAACTAAAGGCGTTACACGTCTCAGCCTTGCTAGAAATGGCGATTGGACTGGACATCGACAATGCAGCCAGGATGCGCAAACAGGAATTGATGTTCGCTATCCTGAAAAAACGCGCCAAATCCGGCGAACAGATCTTCGGCGATGGCGCCCTTGAGGTCTTGCCGGACGGCTTCGGCTTCCTGCGCTCCCCGGACGCCAGCTATATGGCCTCTACGGATGATATCTATATCTCCCCGTCGCAGATCCGCCGTTTCAACCTGCATACTGGCGATTCCATCGAAGGCGAAGTTCGCACACCGAAAGACGGCGAGCGCTATTTCGCACTGGTGAAAGTTGATAAGGTCAATGGTGAGTCTCCAGAGGCATCGAAACACCGCATCCTGTTTGAAAACCTGACGCCGCTGCACCCTAACAAGCCTTTGCAGCTTGAGCGCGATATGCGCGGCGAAGAGAACACGACCGGCCGTATCATCGATTTGATCGCCCCTATCGGCAAAGGCCAGCGCGGCTTGCTGGTAGCGTCGCCAAAATCCGGTAAGTCCGTGATGCTGCAGCACATTGCGCACGCGATTACCACCAACCACCCGGACATCACGCTGATCGTTTTACTGATCGACGAACGTCCGGAAGAAGTGACCGAGATGCAGCGTTCGGTGCGCGGCGAAGTGGTTGCCTCCACTTTCGACGAACCGGCAACCCGCCACGTGCAAGTGGCCGAGATGGTGCTGGAAAAAGCCAAGCGTCTGGTAGAAATGAAAAAAGACGTGGTGATCCTGCTGGATTCCATTACCCGTCTGGCCCGCGCCTACAATACCGTGATCCCTGCTTCCGGCAAGGTATTGACCGGTGGTGTGGACGCCAATGCGCTGCAACGCCCGAAACGTTTCTTCGGCGCTGCGCGTAACATCGAAGAAGGCGGCTCACTGACCATCATCGCTACTGCGCTGATCGAAACCGGCAGCCGCATGGATGACGTGATCTTTGAAGAATTCAAAGGTACCGGCAATATGGAAGTTCATCTGGAACGCCGTCTGGCCGAAAAACGCACCTACCCTGCGATCAACCTGAACAAATCCGGCACACGCCGCGAAGAATTGCTGATCAAGCCGGACCAGCTGCAAAAGATCTGGATCTTACGCAAACTGCTGTACAACATGGATGAGATCGAAGCGATGGAGTTCATCCTCGACAAGATGAAGGCGACCAAGAACAATGCAGAGTTCTTTGAGATGATGCGCCGCGGCGGCTAAATTTATTTGGCCTGCCGTACAAAAGGGCACGCGGTGTAGACCGGGTGCCCTTTTTTTATTCCATGATCACAAACAAAACGCGCCGGCAAAACAGCGCTTGCAGAATCTAGCGGATGAAGCGTATCTGGTCTGTGTTGCTCACAAACAGATGGGTTTGATAATAGAACTTGTCAGACACCGTGCCATCGTCCAGATAGGTATGGATTTCAACCCGCATCACAGGCCCATTCACCCGGATGTGACGCCCCTTGAGTGCGGCATCCAGATCGCCCACCTCCAGCATGCGCTTTAACTCTGCCTCCACCGACGCCGGCAGTTCGATCGCGAGATTGCGCTGATTCTGATAATCGTCCTCGGAATTGAGATAGGTAATGCCAGCGCTATGCCCTACCGACTTGATATCCATCTCGAACACACCCCTCACCGGCGCCGGTGCAGCCCGCGCCGCCATGGCAATGGCCCGCTCAGGCCCAGGTTCCTCAACAGCAAAAGCCGGCACAGCCAGGGTGGAAGCAATCAGGCAGGCGGTGAATAATGCTTTCATTCTTCAGTTCCTATCTAAGGACACAAGTGCAAAGGCGCAGAGAGAAATACATCAAATGTTGCATGAATAGAATAACATAGTAGCAATTTATTTGAATTATTCCCCACCTCCCGCCTCTCTCCGAAACTTACCCCGGCAGCTTCCAGTCAAACCGAATCGCCAGCATGCGCAAGATAAAGGTGATTAGGATGCCGGTCACTACCGCCATCGTTTCACTGGCCTTCATCATGTTCAGGGCCAGATAAGCCCAGCACCCCATGAAAGAACAAGTGGCGTAGAGCTGGCCGCGGCGGAATACCAGCGGGATCTCATTGCAGATCACGTCGCGCAGGACGCCGCCGAAGATACCGGTTATCACGCCCATCATCGCGCAGACGAACAGGGGCATCTCGCTTTCCAGCGCCAGCGATGCGCCGCCGACGCTGAACAGGCCAAGGCCCAGTGCATCGGCATAGATGATCGCTTTTTCGGTTGCATTGGAACGCAGGTGGCGCAGGAACGGCGTAGCTCCCAGCGCCAGCACGAAGACCAGTATCGGGTATTCCTGGTGCTCGACCCAGAACAGCGGCCGCCGGTCCAGCAGCAGGTCGCGCAGGGTGCCGCCGCCAAAGGCGGTGATAAACGCGACGGTGAAGACGCCGACTGCATCCATTTTCTTCATGCGCGCCTCGATAAAGCCGGACAGTGCAAAGGCCACGATGCCACCGACCTCCACGACATGCAATAAGGTGCTCATCTCAAAACGGATGGGAATTGCCATTATTTTTCCTTGTTATTGTTTTGGTAAATATGTTTTTCTTTTGTCAAATATCATCAAATTAATGATGTAAATGACATTATTTTTGCGGATTTTGCGGCTTATTTTGCAACAAGCTATTGCTTCAGGCCATTGCCACAATGGCGCAAACGTATGATTTTATTGTATAATCTTCGGCTGGCATAAGGCCACGTAGCATTTTTTAACCGGCAAGTGATCAACAATCGGGTCAAGAGGCAAGTCGACCGCCGAAGTGATGATTGGCTACCAAAACTATTTGAGGCAAGCATGAGAGACGGTATCCACCCAAACTATCGTGAAGTTCTGTTCCACGACGTATCCAATGATTTCAAATTCGTAACACGTTCTACTATCCAGACACGTGAAAAAATCGAACACGAAGGTAAAGAATACCCACTGGTGAAGATTGAGGTTTCTGCAGAATCCCACCCTTTCTACACTGGTAAACACAAAATCGTCGACACCGCTGGTCGCGTTGACAAGTTCCGTAAAAAATTCGGTACTGTTGGTTCCAAAACTTCCATTGCAGGCTAATCAGCCCTTGCATCTGTGTTGTTGGAAAAAGGCAGCTGAGGCTGCCTTTTTTGCTTACGCGCGTCATAATTTCCATACAGAAATTTCGTTGCCGTAATGTGAGCTTGGCAGACGCGCTTGCGCGTTGTTAGTAAAAATAAGCAATAAATCGAATAACAATTACCTCCTCCGCTCCCTGTACTGAGAGATATGAAGCCAGTTCGCCTTCCTGCTGCTGCGACAATCGCACTCCCGCGCTGGGTCATTTTTGCATTGTGCCTGCTGTATATATTGCCTGGCCTGCTAGGACGCGACCCATGGAAAGGCGATGACGCCTCCAGCTTCGGCGTCATGTGGACCATGGCGCACGGCGGCCTGCAAGACTGGCTGTGGCCGCATATCGTCGGCCTGCCGATGCCGCAAGAGGGGCCTTTGGCTTTCTGGCTAGGTGCGCTGTGCATCAAGCTGTTCGGCTGGCTGGTGGGCGACGCGACGGCGGCCCGCCTTTCCACTGCCTGCTTTTTCCTGCTGGGCTCGGTCTCGGTCTGGTACTCCACCTATCTGCTGGGGCGCCGCACTGAGGCACAGCCGCTGAAGCTGGCTTTCGGCGGACAGCCTGAGCCGCGCGATTTCGGCCGCACCTTGGCCGATGGCGCCTTGCTGATTTACCTGGGCTGCCTGGGCTTGCTGCTGCCCAGCCATGAAACCAATGCCGAGTCGCTGCATATTTCGCTGGTGGCCTATTCGCTGTACCTGGGCGTGCGCCTGCTGGACGCTCCCGCCAAGCGCGTCGGCCTGAGGCTGGGCATTTGCCTGGGCCTGATGGCGCTGACGCGCGGCTGGGTCTTGCCGCTGGCGCTGATCATCTGCTTGTCCATCCTGTCGGTCTACCTGAAACAAAAATACCACCGCATCCTGCTCGGCATCAGCTTGCCGGCAGCGGTACTGGTTACCGCAGCCTGGGTATTTGCGATCAATATCATCCACCCTTTCAGCAGCTCCCCGTTTGCTGCATGGATGCAATGGAATACGCGCCAGATCGACATGCCCAACCTGGACAGCGCCATCTATTTCTTCCGCTACGGCATCTGGTTTGCCTGGCCGGCCTGGCCGTTTGCGGCCTGGGCCATCTTCGCCTGGCGTAAGCAGGAAAAGGCTTTGCACATCGCCTTGCCAGTGACCTACGTTGTCTGCGTCACGGCGCTGGCGCTGATGAACCACTACCCGGAGCAAAGCATACTCTTGCCTATCCTGCCGCCGCTGGCGATGCTGGCCGCTTTCGGCCTGCCGACCATGAAGCGCAGCGCGATCAATGCGGTGGACTGGTTCGCCGTCATGGTGATGACGGGCTTTGCCGCCATCATCTGGTTTGCCTGGCTGGCGATGATGACAGGCTGGCCCGCAGGCGTATCGAAAAAAGTGCTGAGCTGGGCTCCCGGCTTTACGCCTGAATTCAACATCTTCACCTTCATCCTCGCGCTGGCTGTCAGCGTGGCCTGGTTCCGTCTGGTGTACTGGCGTATCTCGCGCCAGCCTTCCGTACTGTGGCGCGCGGTTGTGTTGTCCACTGGCGGCGTCATCCTGTCCTGGCTGCTGCTGATGAGTCTGTGCCTGCCGCTGATCAACCACCGCATTACCTATGCAAGAGTGGCGCAAGACATCGCCCGGCAAATCGAGCTGAGTACGCACAAATCATATAACTGCATAGATAGCAATGTCGATCCGGCTCAGCGCGCATCGTTCGCGTACTTCGGCGAACTGCGTTTTTCCGGCTTCCTGGACCAGCACTGCGACCTGCTGCTGCTGCAAGACAGCCGCAGCCTGCAAGAAAAGAGTGCCAAGGAAATGACGCCGGAAGACCGTAACTACCGCGGTCCATGGGAACGCATCTGGCAAGGCCGCCGCGCCTATGACAAGGATGAAAGCTTCACTCTGTACATGCGTAAGCAGCCATGAGCGAAGGCGGGGCGAATAATGCCTCCGGCCGCTCTATTCTGAGCGCCACCGGCATAAGCAGCGTTAACCTGCGGCGCATCGCCGCACTGGCCTGGCCCATGCTGGTGGGCCAGTTGGCCGTGGTCGGCAATGGCGTGATCGACACTGCGATGACTTCGCGCTTTTCAGCCACCGACCTGGCAGCGCTGTCCATCGGTATTGCGATTTATGTCAGCATCTTCGTCGGCCTGAACGGCGTCTTGCAAGCGATCTCTCCCGTTGTCGGCCAACTATTCGGCGCGCAGCAATACAAGCAGATCGGCGCCGAGGTCAAGCAAGGCGTGTGGCTGGGCCTGTTCCTGTCCTGCATAGGCTGCCTGGTGCTGCTGTTTCCGCAAGGCCTGCTGTCCATCGCACAGGCAGCCCCCGAATTGAACAAAAAAGCAGAGATGTACCTGCAGGTACTGGCGCTGGCCTTACCGGCCACGATGGGCTTTCGCATCTATGGCGCACTGAACAATGCCGTGGGCCGGCCCAAGATGGTGATGGCGATACAGATCGCGGCGCTGATGCTGAAATTTCCCTTGAATAAACTGTTCATCTTTGGCGGCTTCGGCATTCCGGCCATGGGCGGCCCGGGCTGTGCCGTCGCCACAACAGTGATCTCCTGGTTAATGCTGGCAACCGCCTGGTTGATACTGCGCCAGGTCAAGTTCTACCGCATGTTCGGTCTGTTCGGCACCGGCTTTGTAATGCCGCAGCGGGCCGTGCTGGCCTCCCTGCTCAAGCTGGGCATCCCCATGGGGCTGAGCTACCTGATCGAAGTCACCGCCTTTGCCTTCATGGCGCTGTTTATCGCCCGCCTGGGAGAGATCGCCGTCTCCGGCCATCAACTGACCGCCAACCTGGGCACCATCCTGTATATGATGCCGCTGGCCATCGCCAGCGCCACCGGTACGCTGGTCGCGCAAGCGATAGGCGCCGGCCAGCACCACAGCGCGCAACGCATAGGCAATGCCGGCATTGCGCTGGCGGCCATGCTGGCCATTCCGGTCGGCATCACCATCTGGTTTGCGCGGCACCTGATCCTGCATGCCTACACTTCCAACGAGATCATCATTGCGGCAGCGCTGCCGCTATTCCTGTTCATCTCCTGCTACCAGTTTTTCGACGCGATACAGGTAACTGTTGCTTTCGTGCTGCGCGCCTACAAGATCGCGGTAGTGCCGACCATCATCTATGCGCTTGCGCTGTGGGGCGTGGGCCTGGGCGGCGGCTATGTGCTGGGTCTTGATCCCTGGCACATCAGCCCGGCTGTCTTCAGGGGCGCCTCAGGTTTCTGGATGGCCAATAGCTGCAGCATTGCGCTGGTGGGCCTGGGTCTGTTCCTGTATCTGCGTACCGTGCAGGCCAGGTTCAATGCCGGCGCCGACGAGACCGGCAATACCTCGCCACACGCACTCCCACAGGCATAAGGCGAATCAGGCTAAACATGATACAGATACGCGGATTCAGCTTCTTCAGCATCAAGGCCATACCATCGGCCTTGCTGACGGCAATCGTCTGCCTGTCGGTAACTGCCGGGCTGTGCTGGCTATCGCTGCAAGTCAGCAGGGAAAACGTGCAGAGGCGCCTGCAGGAGAGCGTGTTCCAGCATCATGCCAGCTTGCAGAATGAACTGGAGCATGAGGTATCGCGCCTGGAATCCTTCGCCAGCCTGTATCACATCTCGCCCAATTTCGACCGCTATACCTTCCACTCCTTTGCCAAGATAGAGAACCAGCCCTGGCTGGTGGCCAAATTATTTTCCAAGCGGGTCAGCCCCAAGGACATGCCTTTGTTTGAGGCCTTCGTCCGCACCGATACCTCGGTTGATGTGCGCGGCTATCCGGGTTTCCACATCCTGGACAAGGTAGCCGGAGAAGATGCGCTGGTAGCGCTGTATCTGGAACCGCGGCAAAAACTGCAAAGCGCACACGGCCTGAACCTGGAAAAAGGTTTTCCCGAAGGCAGCCGGCGCCTGCGCGACAGCGGTCTGGCGTCTTCTTTTGTACTGAGCAATGTCCCGCCGCTGCTACCGGGGAACAATATCGTCATCTCCATGCCGGTGTATGAAACCGGGCTGCCGGTACGCACCGAAGCACAAAGGCGGATCGCCTTCAGCGGCGTATTTACGACTGTCATTTCCATCGACAAATTGCTGCCCAGCCTGTTTGCCGGATCGAACCTGCAACTGCAGAAAATCCAGGTTCTCGGCAGCGATCTCGGCGCCAAGCCTGTGACAATTACGCTTGCCGGTCAAAAAGCTGCCACTCCAGCACCAACAGCCGCGAATGGACTACTGCATGCCGGCAGCATCTTCGGCACCCAGGTCAGCAGCTTTGAATTGCCGCTGACAGTGCCCGGACAAAAATGGACGGTGCGCTATGACATGCTGAGCAGCGACGGCCTGGCCGAGACCGATGCGATCTGGTTCATCCTGTTCATAGGCTCACTGTTTACCGCATTCGCTACCGGCTTTGTGTATGTGACTGTCAGGACGGGCAAGATCGCACACAGGCTGGCCAAGGACATGACCAAGGCCCTGCACCACAGTGAAGACTCCTTGCTGGAAACCCAGCGGCTCGCCAAGATGGGCAGCTTCCAGTTGACGCCCGACCACAGGATCAGTGCGCAAACCGGGAATATCCTGGAACTGTTCGGCCTGCCCGTGACCCGCAAGACCGACTATTTCACGCAGATCCTCGCGCACATGGAAGCGGAAGATGCGATCATCTTCAGCGACATCGTGGCGGCGGCGTTCGAGACCTCGCTGCACACCCACCTGATCGTGCAGATCAGCGCGCCCGGTCCGGCATGGCTGAACCTGATCATCGACTCCAGCGGCACGGAAACCGGCTTCACGCTGCGCGTAATTGCGATGGATGTTACCGAGAAATACCTGTCCGAACAAAAGATCAAGCAGCTCGCCTATCAGGATGCGTTGACGGGCCTGGCCAACCGCGCCAGCCTGCGCATCGCCACAGAACAGGCCTTGAGCGGATCGCGCGCGCAAAAGAGCAAGCTGGCGCTGCTGTTCCTGGACCTGGACCGCTTCAAGTTCATTAATGATTCGGTCGGCCATGATGTCGGCGACCAGGTCTTGATAGAAATCGCACAGCGCCTGCGCAGTGCAGTCAAGACACGCGACTTCATCGCCCGCCTGGGCGGCGATGAATTTGTGATACTGGTGGATGAGCTGGACAGCGACAAGGATATACGCGCCATCGCGGACCGCATCCTGTCCCTGGTCTGCGCACCGATGAAGCTCGGCCAACACACCTATTACCTGACTACCAGCATAGGCGTTGCCATCGCCGACAGCGGCGAGCCCGATGCCGACGTGCTGATGAAGCAGGCAGACATTGCGATGTACCACAGCAAGGAAAAAGGCAAGAACAAGTACACCATATTCTCCACCGACATTGCCGAAGCGCTGGAAAAACAAACCAGCCTGGAGCGCGAACTGCGTGTGGCGATGACGGATGGCACGCTGGTGCCCTACTTCCAGCCGCAGTTCCGCGTCAGCTCGCATCGCCTGTGCGGCGTAGAGACGCTGCTGCGCTGGAAGCACGCCAAGCGCGGCATGGTGGCCGCCAAGGATTTCATCAAGGTGGCGGAAGAGTCTGGCCTAATCATACAGATAGGCAACCAGATCCTGATCGACGTCTGCAAGACCATCGCCAAATGGAATTTGCCGGATGATTTTGTGGTGGGCGTAAATGTCTCCAGCCTGCAATTCTTCCAGACCGGCTTTGTCGACTTCGTCATCAAGACCATCGAAGATGCAGGCATCGATCCTCACCGGCTGGAAATCGAAGTCACCGAAACCATGATCATGCAGGATACCGACGTAGCCAAAACCTGCCTGGAGCAATTGAATGCCTATGGCGTCGGCATCAGCATCGATGACTTCGGCACCGGCTATGCATCTCTGACTTATCTGCGCGATTTCCCGGTACAAAGGATCAAGATCGACCAGCGCTTTGTCAAAGGGCATACCAACAACAGCAAGGACCAGGCCATCGTGAAGGCCATATCCACGCTGGGCCATGACTTCGGCATGCAGGTGATTGCGGAAGGCGTAGAGACCGATGAGCAACTGACCTCGCTGGGTATCATAGGCTGCGACATGTACCAGGGCTGGCTGCGCTCCACCGCCTTGCCGGCATCTGCCATCGAAGAATTGCTGCCGCAGTTTGAAGATGAAACTGCCTTAGCACCGTAGCTGACAGCAGCATGAATGCTTTCAAACAACGAACTCCCTTATCTATCCGGCGCCGGCAGATCCTGGCAAGCTCACTGGCGGCACTCGCAATGCCGCAGGCACTGGCAACGCCGTCAGCGCACTCTGCCGAAACAGGCAAGACGCTCAGGCTGATGTTCCCCGAACTGCCTTACTTCGACCTGCTGAAAACCCTGCTGAAAAAATTCTCGGATAGCACCGGCATACGCATAGAAGTGGACGTCGTGCCCTATCTGGAAATGCGCAAGCTCCAGCTAAAAGAACTGAAACCGGCCAAGGGCAGGTACGACCTGATCGCCATGCTGGCAGCCTGGAAAACCGAATATGTTTCGCAGAATATGCTGGCCGACCTGGGCAAGGAACAACTGGCCGGCCGCCTGAAGCTGGAAGACCAGGACGACATCGTGCCCGCCTACCTGACGGTGGCCGGCAAGGTAGGCGGCCCAAGAGGCTATCTGCAGGGGCGGTCTGCGCGCCTGTACGCTTTGCCTGCTGGTTCGGAAACCAGCATCCTGGCCTACCGCACCGACATCTTCCGCAAACACGGGCTGAAACCGCCGGCCAGTTATGACGAGCTATTACCCCTGCTGGGCGCACTGAAAAAAAGCGAGCCCGGCATGCAACCGCTCTGCAGCCGGGGCCAGCGCGGCCACCACATCACGCATGCGTGGCTGCTGCACTTCAACTCCTTTGGCGGCGAGGTATTCGATAGCCGCGGACATTGCCAGGTGCATGGCCTAGCCGGCATCAAGGCGATAGAAGTGCTGAAGACCATCCATGCCACCAGCAGCGGCGGCATACTGGGCAACAGCTACTCGGATATGTGCAATGCCTTCATCTGCGGCGATGCAGCCATGTATCTGGATTCCAGCAACATCCTGTCGCTGGTGAATGATCAGGTCAAATCGCTGGTGCAGGACAAGGTCGCCTATGCCCTGCATCCCAGGGGCACGGTCTACTCATCCGAGACCGGCGGATTTGCGCTGGCGCTGCCAAAGAATGCGCCCTGCCCGTCGGCCGCCATGGAATTGCTCAGTTGGCTGACTACACGCCAGATGGACAAGACCATCGCCCGCAAAGGCGGCATCCCAATACGCACCAGCACCATGCGCGACGTGGAACTGCAAATCATCTATCCGGAATATTCAGTACTGAGCAAGCAACTGGAATACGCCAATCCCAACTGGCGCCCCATCATTCCGGAATGGGCGGTGATCGACGAACAGATACTCGGTACGCTGCTGCATGATGCTGTAGCCGGCATCATCACTCCGGCCGCCGCGCTGGAGCAAGCGCAGGACAGGATTGCGGAATTGATGCGCAAGAGTGGGCGTTACCGCTAGCGACATCGACAGTTGGCGCATTGTAGGGTGTGATAGCGCAGCGTATCGCACCGAATGGTCGCCATAAAACGGGATATCGACATACGGGAAAGCGTAACGCAAAGACATTTTCTTGTAGATTGAAATAGTGCAAAACGGTGCGATACTCTGCGCTATCACACCCTACGTTTTCCACACCCCTCGCAAAAATGCCAAGCGCAATGGCCCGCCCTCTACACCTTCATCGGCAAAATCACCATCTGCAAACCCTCGAAATGCAAGCGCCGCTGTATCGCTAGCGCAGCCTGATTGTGCAGCAGACGGGTGAACCAGTTGTCGGTTTCAAAGACCAGCTTGCTGGTGAAGAAAATCGCGTTCGGATAATCTTCGCTGACCTCTTCGCACAGATCAGTGACTTCATTGACGACATCGGTGCCGAAGCTCAGGTAGGAAGCCGAGGCCATATTATGGCTATGGCAAAAATCGACGAAGTACTTCAGCGTTGCATCGGCTTCGGTGCGCATCTGCTCCAGCGCGCCCTCGCCGCCATACGCGTGCGAATCCACGGTCCTGGCATTGATGAAGATAAAATTCTTGAAGTGGTCCGGGAACATCCGCAATACCCACAACAGCGCATGCAAGCCGCCGCCGCGTGAATTGCCCACGATGAAAACTGCGGTTTGCTTGCTGGGGTCCGGCTCTACCGGGCCGACGTGATGACCCATGGGCTGGCTGGCGAAGACTGAATCGACCGAGCGGATCGCTTTCTTGGTATCGCGGTAGTGCTTGCGCACATAGATGCAGCCGCTGGCGATCACGGCGATGATGGCAATCGTTGCCCAGCCGCCCTCGGTAAAGCGCTCTGCCAGCAGTATGGCCAGGATGCCGGCGCAGATAATGAAGCCGGTCAGCGACAGCAGAAAACGCCGGCGCCAGTGCTGCAGCTTCTTGCGTTTGCGCCACCAGTACAGGCACAGGCCGCACAGGGAAATGGCAAAGGTCAGGAACACCGAGATGGAATACAGCACGACCAGCAAGGTCACGCTGCCACGGGTCCAGAACAGGATGGCCAGCGCTGCCAGCCCCAGCACCAGGATGCCGTTTTGCGTCACCAGCCGCGTGGACAGATAGCGGAATTTATGCGGCACCCAGGAGTCGCCCGCCATATTCGACAGCACTGCAGGCCCACCCAGAAAACCGGTATTGGCAGCCACAAACAACAGGCCGGCTTCAAACGCCAGCACGATCACCAGCAGGCTGCTGTTGACCAGCGGGCCGCCCAGGCCCATGTGCGCGATGATGCTCTTAAAGGTGGTCGCGTTCAGCGTTTCACCGGGCACCGGCTGCGCATTCCACAACAGATACAGCAGGATGATGCCGCCAGCGGTAAACGCCAGTGACAGCGCCATATACAGCATGGTGACCTTGCCGGTGCGCACGCGCGGTTCCGCCAGGATATTGACGTTATTGGACACGGCTTCCAGGCCGGTATAGGTACCGCCGCCCTGCGAGTAAGCCAGCAGCAGCATCGCAGCGACGCCGGTCCAGCCTATGTTCTTGGCCAGCTCGCCGGTTTCTGCCAGGGTGGACGGCACCAGTTCCGGCAGATTGGAGGCATGCGCAAACACACCGTATACGATCAGCACAAAATGCGTGGCGACAAAGCCGAGGAAAATCGGCAACAGGATCTTGATTGCCTCTTTCAGGCCGCGCAGGTTGAGGATGATCAGCACGCCGATGAAAAAAGCCTCGGCCCACAATTTGTAATCCTGGAAGGCCAGCGGTAGGAAGGATGCGATCGCATCCACGCCGGACGCAACCGAAATCGAAATCGTCAATACATAATCGAGTATCAGCGCACAGCCTGAGATCAACCCCATATACGGGCCAACCAATTTGGTCGCCACGCGGTAACCGCCGCCGCCGGTAGGAAATAGTTCGATGACCTGGTTATACGCCAGCGCGATGATGAACACCGTGACCGCCGTCGCAATCGCCATATACAGGCCGAGGTGCGCATGCGCACCGAGCGCGCGGAAAGTTTCTTCCGGACCGTAAGCCGACGAGGACAGGCCATCCGCCCCCAGCCCTACCCAGGCCAGGAAAGCCACCAGCGCCATCGAATGGCGGGTATCGCTTTGCATCGGGTCCAGCGCCTTGCCCAATACCAGTTCTTTTATTTTTCTTTTTTTCATGTCGGGTGACAGCCACGCGGCCATCATGATCCTATGCGATATCCAGAAGCAGAATGATAGACCTAGCTGAATTCACAAACAACCCGGCCGGGCACTTGCAAATTTCTTTTTGTTACGTCATAATAGCTGTCTGCGTTGCCGAGATGGCGGAATAGGTAGACGCACGGGACTCAAAATCCCGCGCTGGAGACAGCGTGCCGGTTCGATTCCGGCTCTCGGCACCAAATAATTTAGTAAATTAGCACCAACATCAGGCTCTCGGACACGAGGGCCTTTTTGTTTTTCTTCCGCAAAACTGGCGTTTCCGACAAACTAGCCCCCCCGCTATCATGCACCCGCATCTAAAATGCCACGCGGTGCAGTCAAATAAAGTTAAAAATATACCAAAATCTAACGGGTTCACAAAAGTTGGGCTTCCTCATGCCGGCCAGCTCTGTATTCAAATTTATCGAACAATCAGCGAGAAACCGCCTGGAAGTATTCACTCACGGATGGCTGTTTATCCTGTGGCGCCAAAATGTCCGAATCATTTCCTAAATCTACCAGCACGGTTTTTCCTGCCGCCTGTTCTTTTGCCGCACCAACCCCGGGAGCAAGCCCGTAACGCTGATTGATATAGTTAAATTGGGTGTCACCTGCATTATTGACGTAACTATTTACATCTTTAGTAAATCGATTCAGCCGGTTAACTGTTCCTTCGGCGAGGGACAGATCAACCTCATTGAAATCTGGACGTTTAAACCAGGGAGTATTGTGATATGTCATATGCAATTTTTCTGAAGTATCTGAACTTCCTAATCCATATCCGCTCCGTTTAATACTTACTGCTTTCTGAAACAAATCCGCCGCGCCAGACCAAAGCTGCCTTCCTCGATGTTGTACATTTTCTCGCACTCGCATTGTCGCCTTCGTATCATTGGGATTCGTTCCGACAAACCCACCTCCGCCGCCGTCAACCGGTGTAAAAGGTCCAACATGCGTGGAAGTTACATCTATGATTCTGGCAATTTCAGCATAGTGGTCTGCATTTTTTAATTTGGCAGGAATGCTGCGTTGCGCAAACGAAAGGCCGGAAGTAGTATATCCACCATCGTCCTTAATTTCAGAGTGAGCCAAATGCATGGTCTCGTGAAACAAAGTAGCGACTGCGGACGGTAAGGGAGGAATTTGAGTAACATCCTGCACTAGGAGAAAAATTTTTGCCCCAAAGTTGGCATACCCACCAATTCCTACTCGTTGCGCAACTCCTCCAGAATCTATAAAAATATTGGAAAAAGTGAGTAATTTTGTGCGTGCCGTTGTAATTTTCCCCGCAGCAGTAGCTGCCGCATCCACAGAGTCGGTTGACCCCAGGGTGCCATCACCAAATACGGTTTCTAACGCTGCCTGGTTCGACGCGGCAGCATTCATTTTTGCAGCAGTCGCAGTTATAAGCGCTTGTATATAGAGGTCTGCGGCAGACGCTGTCACTGGCTTAACATCAAAACCTGATGAATCAAAACGCTGATCGGGATATTGCACCCGGATCAGATTGATTTTGGTAGTGAGGTTAGTTACCGACAAGTGCGCAACCAGATCGCTGATAGTTGGACGATCGCCATCAATTTGCAGGCTATCGGTCACCCACTGTTGGCGATCCGGGATAGCTTTGAGATCGAATATCGTCTCGATTAATGCACGGCGAGCGCCGTCAACGACCGCAGGTGTTGCTGTTGACAAGCCAGTTGGGTCCGCGACTCTGCGTTGCAGAGTTTTTCTCTGGCCGTTTAAATATTGGATCGGAACCTCGGCCGGCATCGTCGCTGCGGGGTTCCTAGTTTCAGCGTAATCGGATTTTTTACCGGTAGTGAACTTGCGGGCGAATTGCATGCTATGAGAAAGCGCCTTTGCCCCCATCACATCCGCCTCAGCCTCCAAGCCCACATCGTCATTCACCGGTATCCCGGTCTTCATTTGCATAGTCGGCCTCACCCTGCCCTGGGCCTGCTGCACTACATGCCAGGCCTCATGCGGAAGATGTTGCTCCTGCCCGGGCGCGACATGGATTTCACTGCCTTGTGCGTACGCATGTGCATTCAACTGTGCAGGATTATTCGAGTTGTAGTGCACCTTGACATGGTCCATACTCATGCCGGAGAGCGATTCGATGCCTGTTTTGAGCTGATTGGGCAAGCCAGTATCGTTGGTTTTTTCTGCTAGTTGCGTTGCGCCCTGCTCGGCAGATCTGGCTTGCACAAGCTCTTCGTCTTCTTCTCTTTGCACTGTGTCAAATTTGGCTTGCAGCGGCTCTTCCTGCTCGACCCGTTGTGCCGCTTCTTGAGAGTCAATAAGCGGTATCTTCCTTTGCGCCGGCATTGCGGCATTTTGAAAATTTCTGCTGCTGGAGTGCTGTGCCTGGGACTGCAGTTGCGAAGATCGCGAGCTGCTATTCATCACCGCAGACATGGCTAGAAGCTGGCCTGCTTGTACGCTGGTGTCGGCAGCTTCCTGAAGCTTTCTTTGCATCAGTGCTTCCGGGCGAGCATCAACAACATGCGCTTGCTCAGCTTTCTGCAAACTTGGGGACATGGATGCATTCCCGACCTGCCTTGATTCGGACTGCCCAGCTAGATGCGTTTTCATGGCGGCGAATTCCTAAGAAAGAAAATCGAGTTTTAATCTATCCCCTGGTGCTGGCGAAACAAAAAAATACACCTCCATGAATGAAGGCGCTTGCAGCTACACTTCGGAAATCGACGTAATTTCCTTACCGTTACTTACCCAATGTTCATTGCTCGCGGCGCTGTAGACGATATTGACTTCCAATTGATGGGCATTGAGTTTTTTCTCAAATGCTTTTGCTGCAGCCGCATCAATAATAGTCAGTGCCACCAGGGATTCTCCCGGCTGCAGTTTTTGCCCTACCAGTGGGGCGCCCTTCCACAATACGTTATCGTTGGACTCCATGACCGACTCCAGAGCAGTCTTCACATCCGCCACTGGCTGGTGGTCCAGCAAAATTTCAATCTTTTTAATGATGGCGTATCCAGATCCGCGGTTTTTTATAATCCACTGAAAGCCTTGCTTATTGTTCTCTATGCTCCATGTCACAATCGGGAACCCCAGGCCCTGTCGCTGCGGTAGGCTACGCTGCCGCAGCGGAACCTTGCGGCGTGCGCGCAGATAGCGGTAACCGAAAAGTGTGCCAAGCACAATAATGGCGGCGGCAATGATGAGGGGAAGGTGCCCTTGCGACAGGTTGACAAAGAAAGGGTCGTATACCAATAACAAAATGAAGATCACCACCGTCGGAATGACTATGAATGCATGCACCCACAAAAAATATTTTTTGATGAAATTCTGCACATTACAGGACCGAAAGAAAAAGACGGCAAGCCCAAGCGCCACCAGTACCAGGAAAGTCAGAATCAGTTGCAGCGCCCAACGATTGACGCAGGCGAAGCTTTCCAGCGGATTGGGCAGATTGACACCAGTGCTTTGATTGCCGTAATTTTTTTGCAGGCAAACAGCGATCATCTTGGATTGCAAACAGGATAAGCTGGTGTCCGTCACCGGCTGCGCCAGATTATCAAAGTTCGGCGCCCAAAATCCAACGCCGCCGAAGTTGTCTCGCACATAAATAATGTCGTCCTCAAGCTGCTGCCAGTTGCGGTTATCGAAGTGCAAGACCGGCAAAATGCTGCGGAAAAAATCTGCCCGCTGAAAGCCATGCATGGTGGCGTCGTTTTCTATATCCTGACGGAGTTTCTTTTTTGCATCGGAGCTCGGCTCATTCAGCAAGACGAGAATGAATTCATCGTTGTCGGGCGAACCCGCAGGCTTGCGTAGTTCGGTTGCCGCTTTCTTTTTGCGCAAACTCACAAGATTGGAAAAGCCGAAAGCGCCGGGGCCGCCATTGATTCCGGCGGACAGGACATTTTGCGATACCAGAATATTCAGCCACAGATTATGCTTATCCAGCTCGGTGCGAAGCAGCAAGTAAAATTCATTAAACAGGACCGTTGAATCGGTGTCGTCCGGATAATTGGGAAAGTAGAGCGTTACCCCGTCGCCGCGTCTCGGGCGTTTTGCCAAGCCAAAGCTGGCGTAAGGTTTGATCTTCGATGCTGCGTCCGTGAGCGGGGTTCGCAGCAACTGCATGATATTGGACAGCATCTTTTTAAAAACGGCTTTTTTATTCTGAGCTGAATAAGTTTTCCACTCTCCGTCCCAATCGTTTTTTTGTATCATCCAATCGACTTTTGAATTGTATTGATCCGCAACGCGCATAAATTCGTTCTCGCTGTCGCTGCCGTCTGTGATATCAAAGCTATTCCCGCCTAGCCGAAAATCGCCGACATTATCGACACTTAAACCGTAATATGCCATACGATTCAGCATGCGAAAATTGATCGCTTGCACCGTTTTCTGATTATTCCAGTACGGGTAAAAACCGTACACGACACCTGGCAGATCGTCCAGCGCGCAACCGCATTTGCTGCCCTTGATTTTAATCGGAGCGATATCGTCGGGCATTTTTTTACGCGCAGCATTTTCGATGGCAACGCCCAGATAGGTCCGATAGATTTTTTGCACAATATCCTTGCCCTTGGCATTGGTGGCATCGTCGCAAATTTCTGCTTTTGCCCTCAATGCAGTGATCTGAGCAAATAGATCATCTATTCCTGTATCCACCTGCTTGCCGCCATCGACTGGATCTGGACGCAGTGCAGCCAGTTCTTGCTTGAACAATCCCACGTCGTCATCGGAGACGCGCAGAGCGGCGACATAGGGGTTGTTGCTCGGCGAGTTCAGCCTGCACATGTCAAGCCCAAAGGCAATTTTGGATATCGCCGCACTGCGGAAGATGCTGATTTCCGGGTATTCCACATCCTTGATCTGTTCCAGCATGTGAACCACGGCGGTGGGCACGCCGGCATTTTGGACATTCCCCTTGAGTTCCACTTTGATTGTATCCAGCGTCTGGGCATCAAGATGGTAGTTATCGAATACCTGTGTGGCATCAGCAATCACCGGGATCGCCGTGTCCTCCGGAGTAATCGATAATGTGCCGGCTGCAATTTTGTCAGCAATAAAAGTATCGAAGGCCTCGCGCGATTTCAAATATACGGTACCAAAAGAGCGTAGCTCATCCAGCACAGTTGCCGCCACAGTCCCCTCCTTTTTGAGCTTGTTCAACGCAGCTTCGTTGATCAGGAAACCGTTGAAGTCGGAGGCGTTCTTTTCAACTACCGGCCACAAGGAATTGAGCAGGTAATCCCTGGCGCCCAGCGCTTGCAACAGCGCGACTTTCATTGCTTCAAGAGAGTTGAATTCCTTGTCTTTGAGCGTAGAGAGTATGGCGAAAACCCTGTCTTTACCTCCAAGCAGATCCAGGTCTGCCTGCTTGAGTGTATAAATGAAATAAGCGCCGGCATCTGTTTTTACCGCTGAGGCACGCGGGGCCGTTTTGCGGGAGGCCCGGAATCGGTTGACGAGATCAAGCAATTCCTGCTCATTGCCCTGGCGACGAATCAGAAAATCCTGATTTTTCACTTGGTCTGGCAGGGCATCGTCCCAATTTTCAAACTCCTTACTCAATAAAATTCCTAATTCCGGCGGATGCGCCGCGCCAAACGCGGCGATGCGATCCAGATTGCCCGGCAGACCTTTCGCATAGCCGGATTCAGTCGTAATCTTGAAGTTATAGCCATAGCGCTGCAACCACAGCAGCGTGATCGGACCGACGATGCCATCATTCAATGGCTGTTCTTTCAACGCATAATCAAGTTTCCAATCCGGCAGGTTTTTATAAATAGCTTCCAGCTGCTTTTGCAATTGCAGAACCAAGGACTTGCTCAAGCCGGCGAAGTCTTCCCGGCGGATATTGCGGTTGTAGCCGACGGTGGTGTAAGTGCCTGATGCCGGCTTGGCCGGCTTGCTTTGCGCTGCCCCTGCTTTTTCATCTGCGGCAGGCTTAATATTGGCTTTGGTATCAGTTTTGCCACTGGCCTTGGGGTCGCCTTTAGCAGCAGCGTCGGTCGCGGGCGTGCTGGCGCTTGCCGGTGCTGTAGAAGCGCTGCTTACCGGCAGGCTTGCTTGTGCGACGCTGCCAGCCGGTGCAATAGCAATACTGCCTGCCACGATCAGTCCCGCCCATCGTCGCGCGCCGGATGACAACACCGGATAGAGGATCACAGGCTTAATTATTTTCTTCAGGTGGCGCAGATTGAAAAAATGTTTCACAATGTTTTCCCATCCTTGATTAATTCCCTGCCGATACCGACGATCAGATCGTCCTGCACAATAAGCGCCCTGCCATTTTTCAAGGCACGGATCGCCGCATAGCGCGCTACGTTCAGCAGAGCGCCACCGGCTAATTCATATTTTTCTGCAATTTTCTGAAAATCAACATCACCCGCTATGCGCTCGGGATTGCTAAACAAGCCGCGCCATAGCCGTTTGCGCTGCTCGACGTCGGGCATGGCGAAATACACCTCGCTTTGAAAGCGCCGCGAAAAGGCCTGATCGATGTTCGCCTTGAGATTGGTAGCAAGGATAACGACGCCAGGAAAATCCTCCACCCGCTGCAAGAGATAGGAAACTTCCTGATTAGCGTGCCTGTCATTTGAGTTGCTGGTTTGAGTGCGCTTTCCAAACAGGGAATCGGCTTCATCAAAGAACAGGATCCAGTTTTTGTTCTGTGCCTGATCGAATACATTCGCCAGATTTTTTTCGGTTTCGCCGATGTACTTGGACACCACCATCGACAGATCTATCCTGTACACGTCAGCCCCTACTGCTTTGCCTATCAGGCTGGCAGTCAACGTCTTTCCCGTTCCCGGCGGACCATAAAACAAGGTGCGATAGCCCGGTTTGATTGCCTTGTCCAGCCCCCAAGCCTGCAAAATATGCTGAGGCTGCCTGAGCCAGGTCACGATATGATCTATCTCCTCCATGACTTCTGGATTCAGCACCAGGTCCGCCCAATCCAGTTTGGTTTGCATTAGCTTGGCAGGGAAGTTTGCGCTGAAGTCCGGCTTATGCACCTCCCCATCGGAAAGGCGTTGCAGATACTCGTTGCTCAGCATTAGTGCGGATCCCAACTGGGGCTCTCCGCTCGCCTGGTGATCGAATTTCAGCATGCCGCTGCGCGTAAAGAAATGCTCATCCTTGAACAGAGTGGCGACCTTGAATCGCTGCGCAAGATCAGCGCCGGCAAGCAAAAATGCAGCCGTTTCGCATGTAGGCAAAAAACCGGAGTGGATCTTGCCGCGCCAACCGCCAATCTCGCTATAGCCCCGTCCCAGGCTGGCGTTCTGCAGCAAAAACAGATCCAATACCTGCGGCCTCAGATGCGGCATGAACGCCAGCATCAGGACAAGACGCTCGGCAAAGCTCATATTGCACTCTCGCACCAGCTGCGCATAAGGGCTATCAGAGGCAGAAATATCCGGCGGCGGGCATAGAATTTCGATATCGGGCGCAGAGTGATCCGCCTTGAAGTACGCATCAAAGCGGGCATTGCACACCTGGGTAAACCAGGTGATCTCGCGTTCAAGGCAATCCGTGATGTCATTCATCGTGCATTCCCATTTGCTTATTCCTATCAGCGCCAAGTCACATGAAGCGGGCCTGCCATCCAGGGAAACTTAATCAGTGAAAAACTCCAGGGCAGCCTGTCCAGCAGCATGTCAAAGCTACCCTGTGGAATCTTGAGCCGCCAGGCCTCCTCCTGAAAATGCAGATTCCCTTCGCGTCGCAAAAAGGTTTCTCGCAAGCCGGAAATGGAGGTATTGCCGATCGCACTCCAATGAGCAATTACGCCCGTCAGCATTTGCTCTATGGTGTCCCGCTCCTGTTGCGTCATTGCTATGCCGCGCACTATCGGCAAGCCGTCGGGTGCGCCGCATAGCAGCTTGTTCAGCATGAGCTGATACTCAGGTGTCGACTCTTCTCCGGTTACCGCGTATTGCAGCAAATGCACCGCTCGTTGCAAGGCTTCATCGCTGACAAAATGCCCGTCCTCGGTGATATTCAACAGATTAAACAGGCGCTGCACATAAGGTGCGATGATGACCAGGCCGGCATTGCTGATATTGGAATCGCCGTGAGCAAGCACCGGCACATCTTCTTTTCGTGCGGGAAGCGGTCGTTTCATGGAAGGCTGCCGGGCGGATTTTCCTTCATCCAAAGGCTGAAGAAGTTGAGCCATCGCTTCATCTCTTGTGATAGAGGAAGCTGCCGCCCAGGCTGTGAAGGAGGCATTCCTCTCTGTGATTTTTTTCAACCAGCCGTCTGCGCCTGCATGCGGATGCAGTTCGGCGAGGCGGCTCACGAAATCGCGCAAAAAAACAGTGGGGCTTGCCGGAGGCCCATTCAACAAGGCAGCCTGGTAAATTGCCCGCCAGATATCTAGCCCCAATGTCAGCGGAGTGCCTGAAAATGCGATGGACAGGCTGCCCGCTACTTCGCGCAACATTGGTGCGAGCTGTGCCGCAAGCCGAGGCCGAATCAAGGCGAACAGCCGTGCCAGGGTAACTCCGGGCACGATACGGGCCAGTCTGTCTATGGCCTGGGGGTGGGAGAGCGCACTTTTCAGCGCGCCTTGCAATTTTTGAGCTCTGTTCGCAATCAAGCGTTCGAGCAGCAAGCCTATGCTGGCCTCTTCCGTATTATTAAGCGTTACCTGCCGCATCAATAGAATGCTGATCAACGCCTCAGAAGCAACGGTTTCTCGTAAAGAATCTGAAATTTCTGTCTGAACAAAAATCTCGGCAGGCTCGTCGGCCTTGGGCGGCGGTGCCGGCAGCAAGCCATC
Source organism: Parundibacterium terreum (assembly GCF_014636315.1). Taxonomy (GTDB): domain Bacteria; phylum Pseudomonadota; class Gammaproteobacteria; order Burkholderiales; family Burkholderiaceae_D; genus Undibacterium; species Undibacterium terreum. Next base: position 764,773 of record NZ_BMED01000002.1, read on the forward strand.
CTTCTGCCGCTTGCGCCCACCTGGGCCGGCTTGGAATGCGCTAATACCGGCAAATAATGCAAGCTGCAATTCACTCTCTGAGCTAGTGCCTTGCAATGCAAAATCAAACAGGGTACCGATGACAGGCTGAGCGATCCTGGAGTCACGCCCGCTCTCAGTCCCGGGCGCGCCGGCTGCTGTCTGCATAGGTAATACATCGATGAATGCCTGCCAGAACCGCTCCTGTACCTGCGCATCGTGGCGAGCAAGTTGAGCATGAATCAAAGACTGCCACTCCCCGGCGCTAAAGGATGCCGGTTCAGCTTCTGATATCTCGCTACCGGTAAATATCTGATCCGTCAACTCAGGATAACTGTCGCCCAGCTCTTTTATCAGCATCTGGCGTAAAGGCAAGGCTGTCGTGTCTTCCATGCGGCCATCGGCTTGTTCGCGCATGCATTGCTGCACCGCTGCCAGATACTGATTGCCGAACAGGGCTCGCTCCAACATCTGAATCAGAGGCAGGGCCGTGATTGAGGAGGTCGGACCCTGTAAGCTGGAGTCAGGGCCCCCAGGCTTTGCGGAATGAGCGGTACTTTGTACTTGAACTTGCAGCACTTCACGCCACGCCAGCGCCGATTGCGCAAACTGATCCTGACTCATATCTTGAGAGCCCGGTGAGTGCAAAAATTGCAACAGGCTCTGCATCCAAAGTGCAGAGTCATGCTGCAAAGGAAGGGAGTCTTCCATGGCTTGCGTGAAGGCGAAGCGCAAGACGCGTCCTTGAAATTCGCTGAGCGCGAGAGGCGCAGCGAGCATTGCATTGCACTGCGCGTCATGCTGCAATATGGGCGCTACCAACTGATACACAGGTGCAGACAAGGCATTCAGCAGCTCCTTGAGCATGCCGACATCGGTGTTCGCGATCAGCCGTTCTCTCAAATCGGCGCGCCGCAAATAATGCCGCGCAGCTTGCGCCAGCAAATCTGCATGACAGTCTATGATTTCCGGCCAGATAGCATGCAGCAGGTTAAAATCGGCTTTCAGCATCGCATTCGCCAGGCGCTGCGGCAAGCTCTGCTGCACTTGCTCGGGCAATGTCGATTCCTGCGTGGGCACAGGTGCCCCGGCAGGCGCTTTTACGGGCGAGGCATCAAGACCTCTCCACTGGACCCGGGCAAAGATCGAATCCAGTTCAGTGACGAAGCTGGCTTGCCCCGGGATAGACAAGCATTCATCCAGCTCTGTCCATGCGACGGCAGTTACGCCAAAGTTCTGGTCGGTGATATGACTAAATTCTTTCAACAATCCTTGAGGTAAATATTTCCTCAGCTGACTCAATATCTGAGCGAGGAAATAGGAGGGCCCGATCCTCCCCCGATATCTATTTTCATACGCTCTTAAAGCAGATCCGGCATTGCCATCGGCAAGATGCAATGATATCCACTGCACCAGCCAGACTCGAAAGCGCGTATCTGTTAAGAGTGCGGCCAGCTTTGTCTGCGCGAGCTGGCTTTCCAATAAAACGTAGAATTCGCTGTCCAAGGTGTGGCCCGCCGGAGGCTTCCCACTATCGGCCGTCGCGCTGTGCATATCGGCGGCAAATGGCGTCGCAAGTGCGGAGACGCCGGCATTACGCTCCAGCCTCTCAGGCAACTGGGAATCACCATCGCTGGCCAAGAGAATCTGCTCAAGGTCAATCGTCTCCTCGGATGCAAGCTGCTGAAGCAGGCGCCTAAAAAACACATGAGCAGAAATGGCCAGTAAGGCCTTTTCCTCAATCGCCACAAGCAATATTGAAATTGTCTCAGGCGCTTGCTGAAATTGGATCCATGTGCGTACCAGCAGATGCAGTTGCGCCGAATTCAGCGCGTGCAACTGCACATCAAGGCGCAGGCTTTGTGCGACAAAATCTTTTAGCTTATCCTGGGACTGTAAAGCAGCCTCCAGTGCCTTGTCCAAGGTGTTCGCCAAAGTTTCATACGCCTGAATTTCGGAAGATTCGGCAGGACCAGCAAGCTCAGGAGATTCTCCTTCCCGCAAATCTTCGTTGCCTGCATACTCACGCTGACCGTTTTCCTTCAGAGGAATATCCCTATAAGCCGGCTGCTGCTGCGCTTGCAGCGCCAATGCCTCCATATCGAGCACGCCATCGAAATGCAGGCTTTGCAGCACCAGTTTCATGAAAAGCACGGGATCGCCTGCCTGCCCGCATTGCGAGTCGATCACATCCAGCATCAGGCTGCAATCTTGATTGGCATGCAGCGGATCGTGCATGAGCCACCAATTCAGCCACTGCCGTAGGTCGCCCAGCGTCATCGGCAGTTCCAGCAAATTAATGCGCTGTTGCTGCCAATCGCGGAAGTTTGCCAGCGAAGGATCGATCAGCGACCCGGAATTTTGTGCCAGATACTCTGGGCTGGCAGGCGCTGCGGAACCTGTGCTCGCCGCGGCAGCGTGGCTTATCGCTTCGCCGCTTTCCGAAGAAAAAACCGGCGTGTCGCTTTTTCTGATTTCCCCTGATTGCAGAACGCGGTCGTTCAATACTTGCAGCACGGCGGCCAGCTGTCTTTCCACTCTGACTTCATCCGTCATCGCCCATATGTGTTTTCCAGCCGCGAAGCGCCCCCCAAGCTTCTGAATTACTAACTTCATCAGCCCATCCGGGGTAACTGACGCGATATCGGTATTGAGTAAACACTCCAGTGCAGACTCCATGATGTCAGCCGTGATCACCGGTATGGACGCAGCACCGATTGCAAACGAAGCTGATGGATCGCCGGTTTTTTCCTTGCCATAAGCTGGCCCCTGAGCGGACAGAAGTGCAGGCAATTTTTTTTGCAGCTGCACCAGCAGAGCGGCAATCTGGGGCTGCAGCAGAGAGGCGAGGTCAAGCTGCTGTTCAAAATTCAATTGCTTCACCAGGTGATCGATTGTGCTGCGGCGCATATCACCGGAAAGCTGCTGCCAGATATCCCGAAATTGCTGACGTTGCGAAGTTAAGACCCGGTGCCATATGCGAGCCAGCTGCGCCGCATCTCCTTGACGAAGCATCGCCTCCAGATCGGTGCCTGCGACGCCGTGCGCAATTGCTTTTCCTGCGGCATTGATCAGATGGTCCTGCTGGGCCTGGGTATTTTCCGCGTTTTCTTTTTCTGGCGCGCTGGCCGTAAGCGCTTCCGCCTTGCTCTTGCTACCCATCTCGTTCAAGAGATCTTGCCCGTTACCCTGGACAGAATGGGAGGTGGCAGTATCCGTGGGCAGAAAGGCCTTATCCCCCGTGCCGGCTTGCCGGTTATCCGCTGAAATCGTGATGTCGTCCATGTGAGCACCGGCATCAAACAGCGCCAGTATCTGGGATGCCTTATCCGGTGCTGCGTGTAATACACGCGCCCATACATGGTCCAATACACGCTGCGGCGCCAGTTGCCCGGGCGCCACGGCGAACCACTCGGGCAGCACCGGCTTTAGCAATGCATATAAATAATCTCGGGATACAAGGCCGGCCAGGCGCTCCATCACCCAGGCGCTCTCTACCTGTATCGCCGACAGGATATCAAACAGCACATCATCGTCAAACTGCGCCAGCCATGTTCTCCATAGCTGCGGATGTTCGGCATGCAAATGTTGCGGCGCCTGGACAAGCAGGCGGTGCCAAAACGGCAACAGCAGGGAGAAGTCGCCCGCATCGAGGCCGCGTTTGATGATGGCGATTTCTGGCCGCGTAAATACTGCATCAGGGGCGATGAAATCAGCCCCGCCGTTGTTGTTGCCGTTGCCGACAGCGGCTTGGGCTATGGGCGGCAGGTCGCCGCTATTGCGCCTTTGTTCCGGATTTTGCCGGCCAGGATATGCTGCAGCCTGATCAAGCCCGCTTTGTCGGACAGGTTGATGCGCCAATTTACTCACATCCTGTCTGATCAACAAAATTTGTTGCATCAAAGCTGGGCTGTGCCCGCCGTTTTCCAGCAGCTTTTCATACGAGAGCAGCAGGCTTTCCTGAGTCTGCCCCTGGGCCTGCCCCAACGCCTGCGCCCAGCTTTGCATCAATTCTATTACGCTGATTGCCGCCCGTTTGCTTTTCAGCAGCAGCCAGCGCCAGAACATCTCTGCCCTCATTTCAGTCTTCATTTCAACGCCGTGCTGGCAAAGCAATTCCAGAGAGATCCACTCCAAAGCGGATGCGCGCTCCTGTTCCGGCCAAGAGTGAAATAGTACGCGCGCAATACCGGACAGTTCGGCAGAATCGAACTGCCGCACCAAGCGGATGAGCATCTGCGGCTCCCGGATGACTGTCTGAAGCACGTCCGCTGCCTGTGAACTTTCAAGCAGCTGTTGCAGCAAATGCCTATGTGCAAGGCGAGGATCGGCGGAAACAGCCCAGGCGAGACTGCCAGTCCGCAGAAAGTTCAGGAAATGCTCGCCTTGCGCATGTTCGCGCTCCTCTACCAGGCTGGTCACTGTCGCATCCTCCAGAGACAGGCTCAGCGCTGCCGATAATTTCGCAAACAAGCGGCGTACCAGCTCGGTCTGCGAGTCACACTGCGACTCATGCTGCGACTCATGCTGCGACTCAAGCTGCGATACCGTGCCCAAATCGATCTCCAGCCTGTCGATGCGCCTCAGCTGATTTTTTCTATCATGTTGTTCTATGGTTTCTTCTATCACGGGCAGTAATGCAGTTTTAATCCAATCCGCCAGGCTCAGTCCATCCATCGTCGTTCCTGCGAACGAAAAATCAAAAGTCAAGCCGTGGATAAGATTAAGAGGGCGCATGCTTATAACCAGTACCGGTGACTATGCTGCTGCGAAGATTTTCTGAGAAATTCGATAAGCTGGTCGGCTGCGATATCTGTCTGCTCTGCAGCTTCCCCCGCCCCCACGCTTGGTCCGCTTAAGCCGCTTAACAACTCCAGCCAATTCCGGTATCGCAACTCAAACTGCGCCAGCAACGCAAAATCCAGCCAATAAAATTCGGGCAGGACATGCGCCGGCAAATTTTGCACAATCAACAACTCCATCCATGCGCGGCAACCCGGATCGGTAAACCTCGCGGTGAAAACAGGTAAGATCACGCTGATACGATGGGCATAAAAATCTTCTGAAATCGTTCGCGACACCTTGTTGCCGCGTGGGCGCAACAACACATGCTCCAGCAGGTGAAAGCCTTCGCAAGTTTGGCTCAGGGCGATGAGTTTATTTTGCAATTGCTGGGCTGCACCAGCCAATTCATCCGTGGGCAAAAGCATGATAGGCCAACAGTGTTCATCGTCGACATTCAGGCACAGCCAGCCTTGTTTTTCCCCAACCGGCAGCACGCGATAATTTTCTCGATGTATGCCTGCCAGCATCAGTGACGGGCAAACCACGCCGTGCGGCACATCCGTCATCGCGCCCGGCACTGCAACGCTCCTGACAAGCGCCATGGTCTGTTCGTAGCGCACCTCTTGCGGATAGTCGGCTAGCTGCTCCAGCCTTTTTTTATAGCGTGCATTACTGATAAACTCCAATTTTCCTTCGCCGAGGCCGGCGATCAGCGAGCGTCCAACCGCGCCCTCGCTCGCACCGGACAGGAGTTGAACGCGATGCTGGATGGCTGCATAGTTATCTCCTGTCCAGTATGCTGCCTGCACATTCATCGCATTTCCGCGGTCGGCGCTTAATTGGCAAAGATGGTGCAGTAGGCGAATCTTGCAGCGGATAAGATGCTTATCTACATCTTCAGTGTGATAAACGTCATAGCGCCGCATCCTGTCCGCAGGGAACACTTCGCCATACATCGCCAACAGACTGTCCAGCACGCGGTTGCGCCTGTCGGTAAATGTATCTTGCTCATGCAGCACCGCATCCACTTCTCCGGGTGTGGCATTTTCCTGATAAAGGATCTCCAGGTTGGGTACTTCGCTATCCCGCAGGAACTGCGCGAAATAGGTTTTGTCGAGCGTGTCGCTGATCGAGTAAAGCTCTTTAAGTCCCTGCAGCGAGGCCAGATAATTCGCCATCATCTGCTCGAAAGGATATAGATAGGCCTTCAGTTGGCGCGCGCGCGCATGGACCTCCGGCGGGTCGGATTTCGGCACGCCGTAATGGTTAATGCCATAAATGTCAGGTGTATGCTCGCCTATCGACGAGTATTCGCCAAGCGTACGATACTGGCCTTGCGGCAGCTTGATCAGCCGTTCCAGGTTGCCCTCGTTATTGCGGAAGGCATCATGTTCGAATTCCAGCTTTCTGAGATATAAGGCAACCTGCTCGCGAAACTGTACCGTATGCCTGTTGGGCATTTGCGGGTCTTCATCCTGTGCGCCGACGGGCAGTTGTCCGGCACTCTTGCCGTGCATCAGGCGCAGAGATTGCGTTGCCGCCGGTGTAGAAGGAAAAGCCAGGACGGGGCACACATCGCCCGATTGTGCCAGGCGGATCTGCTCAATCGCATTGCCTTGGGTGTCGATCAGAAAGAGCTTTTTAACCTGCTTGACGCCCCGGATGTGGCGCACCAGAGTGATCAACCTGATGGAATCGATTTCATAGTTCGATTGCGCAAAATGGTTGTCCTTGATGTAGCCATGGTAGGTCAACGGACCTTCCAGCATGGATTCCCAGCTCATGCCTTGCGCCAGTGCTTCTTCAAAACGGGTAACCTGGCCGCCCGATGAAATCAACTTGGCGCAACGGAAATAGATATCTGCATAAATTTCGGCGGCGGGGCGGCTGTCGTCAATCTCTATATCGCCGCCCAGCGTATATGGCTCGGAGCGGACCACATACACCTGATCGACATCGCGGCACAAATTGCGGTGCTCGGACAACAAGGAAATCACTTTTTTCCTCAGTTCTTCGTCAGATAGCTCGCCGGCATGAAACAAGGATCGGCGCGGTTTTATATACACGGAGAATAGGCCGTTCGCCATGCCTTTACGCTGGGAAGAGTTGATCCACACATCGTCAACCGACGCCAGCTTGTCGTAAATCAGCTTGCAAAAATCGATATCCGTGACCGGCTGGTTGGGAAAGATGTCTTGCGGCGGAAACAGCGCCTGCTGGCGAAATGCTATGTCCCCTTCCGGGCCTGCAAGGAAATCGGCAACGTCAAAATCGGTACGGTAAACCAGGTCTGTCAGGCCATAGCAGAGCAGCTCCAACAATGTGACACCGGGATCATGCAGGTTGTAATCGGTCCATTGACCGCGCGACAAGGCCTGCAGCAAATCAATGCCCTTGCGCCGCAGGCCGTCAAAATCGAGGCCGTCGGGATCGCTTTGCAGGCGCTTGATATGGTCTTCAGTCATCACTCAAGCTCACCTCGGCCGATTGCCGGGACTGCTGCTGGGCAGCCCGCATCTGCTGATGCATGCTTTGCAATAGGCGATGGACGCGATTGAAAGGCATCTCGCCCAGCGCTTCGAGGATCAGGCGGACCTGCGCAGAACTCAATACAAACGTCGCCGCCGACTCTTCAGTGCTATCCGCAGCGAATTCCGCACGCGCCTGCTGATTCAGGTAGCCGATCAGCTCAAACACTTGCTTGAATGGCCGCTCGGCCAGCCCCTCCAGGATAAGATTTCCCTGCGCCAGCGTAAGCTCGAGGCTTACGTATTTGGTCGTCAATTCAGACATGCGGTCAGCTCCTTGCCTTGCCTTTTCCATCGTACTGCGGGGTAGGCTGACGCAAGGGCTTCTGGTCGCTTTCCAGCATCAGGGTATCCTGCCACAGCTGCGTCATGTGATACTTGATCCAGACATCGTCGCCGTAGGTGCAACCGACCCGCATTTGTAACTTGAACTCAAACGATTTGTCTTCGCCTCCGCCGACCCAGCGCAGCTCAATGCGGCTGCATTTATTTCCAAAATGGGTCTGATGGTAGGTGATATGCCCGTTCGTGTTAAACGCATTCAACGCAAAGGCGTGCATCAGCGCGTAGCGGCCTTCGCTGTCTTTTGCGCCTGCGCCGGCCATTACTTCCCAGGCCTGGCAGCCTGTCATGTAGTCGGTGATGTCATACCAATTGCCGTCGGCGGGAACGGCCAGTTCACCGCTGCGGCCAACACGCGCATGCGAGGAAATTGTTCCGGCCACATCAAGTTCATGCTGAGGATTATTTTGCAGTATGCCGACAGTGGCGCGCTGGATTCCGTCGGCATCGACACTGCTGGAGAGCGTCAGCAGCGAATGGCTTTTCGCATCCTGAAAGTTCAGGCTGTTGGTCGCCTTGTCCAAGCCCAGGGACCACAGGGCATTACCAATATTAATGTCTTTGTAAAAGCTGAACAGCTTCCCATCCCGCAATTGCGCAATTTTGAAACCAGCCTCGGGAGATTTTTCAAATCCCTCATCGAGCATGTTCAGCATTGACTCAATCAGCTCGGAGAAATCTTCCTGTGTAGGCATTTTTCCTTGCTCAAACTGTTCTTTGAGCATAGCCCTGGTTCTTCTTGTCATAATTTTTTCCTCGCCGGAATGATGAAGGTGGAACCGACTTTGAGCTCATTGATACCTATCGGCGTAGGCGGCTTTGGCTCAGATTTATCCGTGAGCACGATCCAGTGCTGGTTCATGGGAACGCCAATACTCCAGGGATAGCTGGGATTGATCGATTTTTTTTCTATGCTTTCAGTGGCGTTGTCGCGTAGCGAATACAAGCGGTCGGCACGGTCGCCAACAGGAACAATCTGCAGCAACGACACACCGCTGACCTCTTCCACATAGCCAAGGTCAAGCAGGAAGGAGACCACATCGTGCTGGCGCAGTATCCATCCGAAGTGTTGATTGATACCCTTTGCATTCCAAGGCGACAGATAGTCGCATAGCGCCTGATTGATTTTTTCGCTGAGGCGGCCGCTATTGAGCTGCGACGTCAATTTGATCGTGCAGCGCACTTGCACTTCTTCATAGACCGGATTTTCAACGCTGATGCTGGCATCTGGCGAAGCGTATTGCCGGACGAATTTTTCGATTTCGTGAATCAGGAATCCACTCAGCGTCGGCTTTTGATTCACGTGCCCGTCCCGATTCAGATACGGGATCGCAACAATCAGGATATGGCCCGGGCGGAGGCGGCGTTTAGGATCTTCCTCCGAACAGAGGCTCGGGAAGCACTTGACCTTGTAGACTTGCGGAAACTGCTCCAGAATCAGCAGCTCGATGTCGGCCGGCGTCAATGCTCTATTTTTATGGCGCAGGCGCTCACTGGCACGAACTCTGAACTGCTGCGCACTCTCCGCAGCCTTGCCGTCAAACGAGCGGCGAATCTGATAAATGCTATCGACACCCGGAATGTTCCTGCGGCTTTTGGTGATGCGCATCGCGGGGATGATGGCGTCCGGCTTCTTGCCCTGGTCGGCGCGCCAGGTGACTTTGATTGCCTGCGCATAAATCGAATACAGGCTGCAAAAGCGCTCCACCCCATGCTCTGCCGATACGCTCAGCCAGAACTTACCGGCAGGCATTACCGTATTGTCGGTATCGATGTCGTCAGGAAGTTGCAATAAGACGATGCCGCTGGTCATGAATCCTTTGGTAGAGTCTTCCAGTATTTTATTCGCGTCCAGCTTGCGCCAGCGGTTCCCCGACAAATACCACCATGCCAATCCGCTATCATTTATATGCGTCATCGGCAAGGAGTCTTCACGCAGATAAAAATACAGCGACAGCGTGCCTCTCAATTGCTTTCCCTCCACACCGATAAACAGATTGCCCATAGCGTTATAGGCAGGAATCTGGGAGATTTCCTTGGTGTCGCCCGAAAACATGGTCTGCCAGCCCACAGGATGCAGGTGAATGAAGCTTTCCTGATCGCCCTGATTTGCGGCCGAACGGTTTTTTTCAAAGTTGATCGTTGATACCGCCTTGTAATTCAAGGCGATGCGACTGATCTGGGGAGTGTAAGGCGGGTTAGGCAAAGGCTGCATCAGAACCGCCTTCTTTTGCTGTGCATTGTGCGTCAGCACCCGCGAAAGCAGCGCAGGATACTCCTGATGCCCTAACGCCGCCTCGGGGCTATCCAGTGTCAGCTTGAAGAGTCCGTTCATATTGCTCGATGTGTAACCGAACGCAGCGGCCCCCGGGTCGGGCAATGCCCCGGTGGGCTTGTAGTATTGCACCGTCGGAAGAAAGCTGATGTTGTTCTCGGCGCTGGTCAGATTACTGGGGCTGCCGTCGGAATTCACTTCGTAGCGGAACAGATTGGCGGCATTGCCGGCCCGGATCCACTTACCGTCCGCCAGCACCGACAGGCTCGCCAGAACTTCGCTGCTCCTCAGCGGGATATCGTAAGTACGGTAATAGGCGGCAAATCCACCCAGCCCTATCGGTAATCCTGTCCACTCGACGTCGATAGATAAATCGCGCAACTGCTTGTAAAGGATTTCTTCGCAACCGATGATCAGATAAGACCCAACGGCAGGCAAGGGGCCGAAAGGCATGAAGGGCGACAGTGCGCTCAACTGCCCTATCTGGTTATATAGCACCAGGCGCCGCACTGCCTTGACATCGACTTCGATACGGATATCTTGCAAAATCCATTGCGACAAGATGTCGTAGGGATAGCGATATTCATTTTGCGTCATCTCAAACCGCATCAGCGGCAGTTTCGTCTCGTAACCCGGGCCATGCAGCGCAGCTTGGTAGCTAATAATTGGCGGTACGCTGGCAGGCAATACAAATTCTATGGAAAGGCAGTCTTCGGGCAGATCCAGATTCAGCGCCCGATACTCAGGACGATATTCGCTTACCTGATACCAGCCATCCTGCGTCGTCAATCCAATGCGAAACATGCTGCGGAACAGCTTGACGAACACATCGCTCATACGGATCGAACCGGCTTGCTCGGAGCTACGCTTTGCGTCGCTCTGCAATTGCTCGACTATGCTTTTCAGGCTATCTTCGATAGGGTGTTTCCGGGCGCCCGGATCATTTGCGCTGGACGATTCTGCCGGGTCGCGGTACTGGAACAGCACGCGAACGGTACGCTCACCTTCCCGCATCAGCAAGGCCTTGCTGGAGACGGCAAAACCAAAGCGGGCTGTAGTGCCGCCGTGCAGTTGCTCACCCGGTTTAGGCGCCCCCATCAGGGGTACCGGCGGCAATTTCTCATGCTCATTCTCGTCACTGTCGAGCTGCAGCAAATCGAACTGCCGCTGGTAACAGCCTGCCGTAGTAAACATGGGTGCCGACTGCCCCAGCACCTCATTTGTCCCTGAGGCATGTGAAAAGTGGCGATCGAAATACAGCGAATGGATTGCTGCAACGCGCGCATCGCTGAGCATGGACGCACTGCCGGTTGCGTAGACGATGTCGTGCTGATCAGCATCGACACCGGCAATAAATTCCGTGCCTGCATCAATCTGAATCTGCCGCGCCGCCGCTGTGGGCCGTATCACCAGAAAAGCGCTGTCTGCTTTTTGCCCCTGGGCCTGCATGCCCAGCACGCGCTGGAAATAAAAGTCGATGCGCTTGTCGCCGAAACGATTCAGGCGTTTTTGCAGTTGCTGGAACAGCTGGATAAAAGCTATGAGCAGGCTAGTTCCCGGGTCATGCTGGCCACTCAGCAAGGAGTGCGGCAATAGACTGCGGATGCCGTTTTGCAGCATACGTATTGCCTGTGTCAGTGTATGAAAATTATGGCGAATCTCGCTGGCGGAAAAATCCTGCATCTTCTCCGGAACGGGTGCGGTATCCAGGTCTGTCAGATGGATGAAATGCGGCGTAAATACCCTGCCAGCAACACGCATCAGCGACGGCGGCGCGGATGCGACGAGTGTCCGCATTTCCCATTTCAAGCCGCGCAAAATTCCTTGCAGCAGTTGCCTTACCTCCTCGCCGACCTGTCCATGCAGGGAAGTGACGGACTTCATCCAGGCATTCAGCGCACGCGCTACCAGCATGGGCGAATCAATCCGGTCGCGATACCCGCCCTCCAGCGGCCGCTGAATATCCGGGCGGAACCAGTATCCATACACCGGCTGCTCCTGCAGGCGGACTTCAAACTGCGCTAACATCTTATCGGTATCAATCGCCAGTACAGACGCCATGAAAATGGCCTCATCCGCGCTAAAAAATTGATGCCAGTCGCCCTCGGCGCGCAAATCCAGCTGATAGAAGCGCATCAGGCGAGCATATTCGGTCGCCAGGGCGATGAGCTGCTCAAACGACAATTCGCTAGGCTGAAAATAATCGCCGCTCAGCGCAGGCGGACGGCGATGCAACTGATCCCGGCCGTCAGTGACAATGATGCGTGATTTCATCATCAGCATGGGCCAGCATTAAAATTGCACATCTGTCCCCTCCCGGAAATAAAACGGATAGACGATGTTGTGCCTGGCGTTGGTGCTGATGACGGTATAAAAAATGGAAAAATCAAGGCGCCCCTCCTGTGCCAGCGAGGTATCTTCGAGGATGGACTCCAGTACGATACGCGGTTCAAAAAACAGGATTGCGCGCCTGATCAAGTCCTTAAGAACCGTGACCGTGCTTTCATTGACGTTTTCATAAATCTGGCTCTTCAAACCGCAGCCGAAGCTTGGCTGCATCACGCGCTCACCGGGCGTCGTTGACAGCAATATTCGCAGGCTTTGTTTGATGTCTTCGTCTGCGCTGACCATCTTGACAACGCCGCGCCTGGAAAACTCCGGCGGAAAACTCCAGCCGGTACCGAGAAATGAGATATCCGTATCCACTTTGATCTGCCAAAAATAAATCCATTAGAAATTAACCGCCAACGATCACGGTCGGAAAACCCAGCACGATATTGCCGCCATGCGCCGTGGTGTCCCCCATGCGGGCAGCCGGCCTGCCGCTGATCAATACCGTTGCGCTTCCTTTCACAATGGAGTCCGGCGGCCCCACGCAGACGCACAAATCGCCCACCACTGCGGCCGGCAAACCGCCGATCAGAACATTCGGAACGCAGGGCCCGGAAATCGGCCCGCCGACATGCGGTATCGGCGGCAATCCGGGCGTTACCATGGGGCAGACGTGCATATCGGTGATGCGGGCAGCAAGTGGCATTTCAATGCTCCTGTTAGTTGATCATGACCAAGGCGCCTTTGACCGTGGTCTGCCCTGCCGCCGACAGTTCCGCCGTGGCGGCACCCTTGGCGGAAAAGCCGATATTGGCGGTGTTATTGATATTTAGCCCAGTAGTCTTGACGTCCATCTGAGCAGCTATTTCGACGTTTTGCACGGCCGAGATCGCCACCTTGCCCAGCGCCTTGATGGTGATGTCCTTTGGGCTATCCAGCAAGATCCCGGTAGGGCTGAGTTCCACCTTATTGTTGTTCTGGTCGTACAGTAAGATGGATTGCGTATCGTCGCTGATCACAACCTTGTTTTTGGCGGGCGTAATAAAGGTGATAACCTTTTTGTCGTCATCAAACTCCATTTTTAATTTGCTGCGCGTGACCAGCGCCTTGAAATTGTTCTCCGCCGTTAATTCATATGGCGGAACGTGTTTGCTGCTATACAGGCTGCCTAAAATGACCGGACAAGACGGATCGTTATTGAAGAACCCCAGTACGACCTCATCCCCAATCTCGGGGATGATAAAGGCGCCAAAACCGGCTGAACCGTAAAAACTGGCGAAGCGCGCCCACACGCCGGCAGTTTCGGCATTCATGAGCGGTACCGAGACCTGGATCTTGTACTGCCCTTCCGGGTCCGCATCCAGTTTCAATACAATACCGATATGCAAACCGCAAATGCCCGCTGTCCATCCTGCGGCTTCAGGCGCCTGCAACTGATGATCCTCGGTGAACCAATAAGCCGGCATGCCGAACTCTACTTCGCTGATCCAGTTGCCATCCTGGAGGCGATGAATGACATTGCTGGCGATGACATTGCCGTTAAAATGCGTGCCGACGCCAGCCAGTTCCAGCAGCACGCCCGGCTTGGCCAGCGAGCTCCCCTGAAACTGCATGCGGCCGCGAATCCGCGACAAGGCCGCCTTGGTTTGCTGCGCCTTGGTCCATGCCGTCAGCGCGGCGCTCTCCAGCGGAGCGGCTGTCTGCAAACCAAAGTCGCCCGCCCCCAGCACGCTTGCAAGCGTCGCCGAAGTGATGTCGCCCTGCCCCGTCAGCGTGACGGGCGGTGCAGTCTGGTGCACCACCGCCAGCTTTGCCAGGTCCCAACTGGTACCCGTCACAGAACTCAACTGCCAGCGTGCATCCAGGTCTGCATGAAATTCGATCAAATCCATCCCGTAGGTCAGGGTCAGCACCGGCGCGCCGCTTGCCACCGGTGCCTTGACGCTGATCTCGCCTGCGTCTACCGTCACCAGGAAGCCATTGGCTTCGGCCCGCGCCATCATATAGTCCCAGTCCGTCACGTAGTACTGCACCAGTTCTTTGTAAGTAATGCTGGTAGCATCAACGGACGAGCTCAGGCCTGCATGCTTGGCAATCAGTGCGGAAATAATCTGGCTGTCGGTTTTTTCCACATAGTTTGCATTTTTGCGTCCGACTGTCATCGCCAGCGCTTTGTCGCGGCACTCGATAATCAGGCGCGCATAGTTGTCGCCCGTTATCTTGACCGAATGTTTCACAACGACTCCCGTAAAAATAGGCGCGACCGTCTCGTCATAGCCGGCATTGATGACCACTACCGTGCCCGGTTTGAAGTTGCCCGCGTCGCTGACAGGAAATGCGGCGTTCGGCATATCGCCATCAATGACGGTAATCGTCGCCGAAGGAATGCGGTTGGCACCGTGATTGGTTTCCACCGATACGACCTGCACAATATCGGGCACCGGCTTGCCGTCGCAGGTTATGGTGAAACTTAAAACACCGGTACTGCTGGCTAAGGGAGAAATTGCCATTAAAACTCTTTCCAGATGATCTGCAGAATAAAAATTAGCCCAGTGGCGGAAAGCGCAAGCTGGTGCCCGGCTCCAACTGGCGAAATGCAGTCAGTCCGTTGATACGCGCAACCGCCAGATAGTAAGACGGGTCGCGATAAATTTTTTCACACAGCAAGGGCAGCGTGTCGCCTGCCTTGACTGTCACCAGGTGTGTCAGGTCGGGGGACTTTCGTCCCTCTTCCTTGACGATTTCAGAAGCGCTCTGGTACTCGACAAAATTGAGAGAAATTTTTGCGCGCAAGGGTTCGCCGTTCGCCTTGAACAGCGTGTAGTCAAACTTCAGGCCTTCAGCGCGGCCATAAAAAATCAGGCTGCCCCATACCACCTGCACTATAGGCGCCTCATGTTTGGTGCCGACGTAGGTGTAGACGGTATTACGCAGGGATTCGACTTGCGCCTTCACGCTTTTTGTGAGGCCGGGCACTGCGCCGGTCCCGTCCAGAACCAGCTCTTTCAGCGTGAGTTTTTCCGGCTGGCTGGCGTGAAACTTGGCTTCGTTGCTGGCTTGCCCCAATGCCTGGTTTTTCGCATAACGGATGGAGTAGTCGCGCCCATAGCCCGAAGGATTGATCAACGCCTGAAATGTGGGCCGCGAAGTATCAACGCTGATAGTGCCGCTCTTGGAGACCGTGCAGGCCGAAATTTTCAATAAGGTTTTTTGCCCGGCCATGCTTAGCGTTCTCCACGTTCTCGCAATAAATTCAGGACCAGCTTGCGGCACTCGACTAAAATTTCGTCCTTGAGAGCCTGCGGCACAGTTGTTGATTCTTCCCAATTCTCTGTGGGCCGGTCAACAATGGTGGTTTTTATGATGAGTTCTTTAATTTCTATCGGCATGGGTAGGTCCCGGGTTTAAACGGTGCGCTTGGAAAAAGAATAGGCAAAGGCGATTTTCTCTATCGCCACTTCATTCTTGGTGGAGTTAAAGGCGTCCACGCTCCACTTGACGGGATAGGCATCATTGAATTCCCAAGCACGCAGCACCTGTTTTTTTTCGCCGTTCAATTTCACAATAATGGTCCGCAATTGAAGAATGGTGGAAAATTCGCCTTCCAGCGTGGCCCGGCACCAGCCCACCAGAGGGGAGCTGAACTGCGCAATGCCACGCTTCAACTCCAGGTTCCCATGCTTAAGCTGCTTGGGAAGCTGGTGGACAAAGCGGTTCTCTCCCCCCTCCACCACCGACTCGGTTTCAATTTCAGTTCCGATTCCCGACACTTCATTGAAAGCAGTGTCGGCAATCGGGTTACCGCTGCCAAAACCTACCGTGAAATAGAATGCCGGTGGCGGGTATCCGTCTTCAAAATAATCGCCGCTCATCTAGCTATTACTTGGGAGTTGTAATCGTCAGGCCCTCATGAACGATTTCAATTGACTCAATCGCCACCTCATTGCCTTCGGATTTCAGGTCGGTGCTGGAGATCTTGGTAGGCCAGGCATTGCTCAGCGTCCAGACCATGGTGTCCTTGCCGGTTTCATCCAGCAGGCTGATGGTGACCGGCACGCGTTTGATGGTATTGAGCTTGATCTGATTCAGCCAGTCCCAGAACTTGTTGTCGCCCTTGAATACGCCTTTTTTCATCGTGATATTGCCGAATTTTTTCATGCCCGGCATTTTGATCACGGAAAAGATCGGGCTATCGCCGTGGCGGTATTTGATTTCTTCCGACTGTATGTCCAGGCCCGACACTTCCTGGAAAGATATGACGTCCTTATCGCCCCATTTCACGCGGAAATAGAATTTCGGCATAGGCCATACATTGGTTGATTGTTTTACTCCGTCGTCTGCCATAACAAACCTCTTTAGTCAGTTAATTAATTTAAAAAGTCGCTTCATCAGATGAGAGACGACGAGCTAGGATTTTTGCATTTGCTGCTGGAAGGTTATTTCAATAAACTCGGCAGGACGGCTGAGTGCGAGCAAAATCGTCACACGCAAGATGCCTTCAAGGATGTCTTCCGGTGTCATGGTTTCACCCAGGCCAACGCTCACGTTGAATGCATCCTCCGGGCTGGCGCCGGCCAGGCCTCCGCGTTTCCAGATGCCGGTGAGGAAGTTGTTCGCCATGCTTTTGATGGTGACCCATGTGCCGCTGACATTGGGTTCGAACACATAGGCCTTGGTGGCCAGGCGCAAGGACTCTTCTATCATGATCATGGTGCGGCGCACGTTGATGTAACGCCAGTCGAGGCTATTGCCGTCCAGAGTGCGGGCGCCCCAGACCAGCGTGCCCTCGCCGATAAAGCTGCGAATCGCATTGATCGATTTGCCGGCGGTGGTAACGTTCAAGTCTTCCTGCTCGTCATGCGTGATATTGACAGCCGGTGAAATCACCGACGCCAGGCTGACATTGGCAGGCGCCTTCCACACGCCACGCGCGTTATCCACCATCGTATATACGCCAGCCATCGCAGCAGCCGGCGGCAACAGGTTCAACTTCCGCTTAATCGCCAGCAAGATATTTGCATAGGTCGCACTAACGGAAAACAGGATCTTGTGCAATTCATCGTCGGACAAATAGGTCTTCTGCGTGGCATCCCGTCCGGCATCGCCTACCTGCGCCAGGATGTCCTTCAAATCTTTCGGAGCAGCCTCGCCACCTGCTTCCGCCAGCAGCAGGTCTTTGACTGCTTTTACATCGACGAAGCTTGCAAAATCCAGGTCGGTCGTCTGGATAATGGAGGTATTCAGCCAGGGGTAGTAGGCTGCAGAAAAGTTCAGGAAGTTGGTACCGAGATCGCCTCGGAATGCCGCCACACAATCGGTGGGAGGGTCGGTGCGTTCTTTGTAGCCGTTATAGATGTCCAGAATCGCAAAACGATTTTTCATCTGGAAGCCGCAATGCTTAAGGCTGTATTGTTGCAGACCTATGCAATCGTCTTCTGCCAATGCCATCGCATCAGGTATGACCACCATGGTCGGTTCTTGCTCCTTGAGCAGAAGGTCTATGCCTTCTTCCAAAGGTTTTCTGACAACGCCGGTGTCGGAATAGGTCCCGACAGAGACTATGTAGCAAGGGCCGCCTCCGTTCTGAAAAAACAGCTGCATGCTGTAATACAGGTAGTAGCGATAGGTATCGACCTTCTCGTTTGGACGCTTCAGCACGTATTCGTCATTGCCGCTTTTAAAATCGCTGCTGGAGTCGGCGTCCGTCTTTTTTACGATATCAAACTTGTCGGCCGGTGCTCCGCCGAAGTAGTTCACAAATTCTGTCATCGAGGTAATACGCCAGGGTTTTCTTGCCAGCGAAGTTCCCTTATTGTCTGCAATCTGGGTATAACCGATAAATGCCGGAACCGCAGTGGCGACTTCCACCACCGAATTCGGAAAGGCGTTTTTTTCAACGATGTAGACGCCAGGGGTTTTATACGGAGCAGCCATATCTCTTCCTTTGAAAATTATTGATGGATATAAATTTCCGCAACGATCATGGACTGTCCGTTGGGGCCTCGCTCTTTGCCAAGTTTTTCAATGCTGGCGTTCGGCAATCGCCTTATTAATACTTTTCCTGCAACACCCTCTTCCCGCAACTGCAAGCGCTTCCGGGGTAGCTTTTGCATAGGTAGCGCTGACTCCGAAAGGTAAGCAGATCCGCTATCGATGGCTGTCAACGGCGAAGGAACAAAGCTGAGCCCCATCGCAGTTTCGGCCGCATCCAGATCGACTATGCTTAATTTTTTTTCTGCCAAACTTCCAAAGAAAAAATATTTCCAATGAATTTTTTTCGATTTCAGAGCAATCGAATAGATTTTTGCCTGCCGTATTTCGTTTACTTCTTCGCCCGCCGGCCATGCCTGGTGAAATTCAATATCCACAGAAAATACCGGCTGTTCTGCCGAGCTGGCCGCGCCATTCCAATGGGCTTGAGTGTGTTTTCGCTGCGCCTCGCCGCTCGTCTCGGCAGACGACAAAGCCTGCAGAGCCTCCATGGCCCTCGATGCCGGCAATGAGGCGCTGCAAAACCGCAAAGGCGGAGCGACCGGCCAGTCCGTGTAGAAATTCATCATGGGGTCGCTGGAAAAGACATCGAAACTCAGATGCAACGGACCGGCGGATAAGCTATCCGGAAAGAATTCGGATTGCTCCTGCCAGATTTCTATCCCTGCGACGGTGCTGCGCATCAGCAGGCGCTCTGCCTGCATGATCGCGGCAGCAGCTACGCTAGGTGCAAAGCGTAGGTTGGGCGCAGCTGCATCATCGTAAAACTCATGCGTTACGACGACTGTAAAAAGGGGAAGGAAGCGCGCCATACGTCAACTCAATTTTCCGCTGAATGCTGGAGATCGGTGACGACAGGCAGTTGACCTGTAATCGCTGCGGCGTCGACCGTAATCATTCGCAGCTTGTAAAACATCGAAGGCAGATACCGCCCGCCAAGCAAGCTCCATAGATTATTCAGGTCGGGAATGCCGAGGTTTTCTATATCCAGTATCAGCTTCTCAATTCTTGCATCCAGCCCCGGACTATTTTGCTGATCGAATACCGGTCTTTGCTGAAAGAAACCGATTGCGTGAGAAATGTACTTTAAGGATTCAGCATAGTTGCCGGCGCCAAAATTGGCCGACATCATCAGATAGAGATTTAAATAGAGGGGTGCGCTGTACTGTAGCTGGCGCTGATCCCGACTGCGCGTCATCGGGTCTGGCCGGAAAGGCATGGTGTCTTTTTCGATATTTACCAGCGTCAATACCAATTTGTTGTTGGCACCGGGCGCGACGCTGCCATCCAACTCCACCAGATTGGACACGACGACGACATCTTCGATCAACTGGAAATTGTTTTTGAATTGCTGGTTTAACTGAGAGGCTAGATGACTAAGTGCTGCACTTATCATTTATCCCTCCGATCAAAGTTGACGCAGCGAAGATTCGCTACACTCTAAAAACTTTTTATTCAGTTAAATAACGAACATAAGGCTAAATATATCTATTATTAGATTAGCATGCTGTTATTGGACTAACAAATAAATCTTTAATAAATGTCAAATTTTACGTAACAGAAAGTTTCTAAAAGAAAATTAAATTGGCGTTTTCATAGCTAAATCTTGCTCAAAAAAGACCACCCTCGATGTTGTTTTTTATGCAAAATAAATAAATTCTGCAGCGGACATCCCGGAAAATAGCGGTCATGGCACCGGGTCGGCACAGGCATGAGGACAGGGCCTTATGTTCGAACTTCCACAGGAAAAAGCAGCACCTTTCTGGCTCGATCTGGCGGATAAATAGTTGTACATAATTGGCAGTATCATTGCGTCGATGGCGGGCTTAAAAAAGGCATGGCATTGATAGGTCATGGAATAAAATTCAAAGATTAAACCCTCGTTTTTATACCAAGGAGTGCGCTACCATGAGATCAAATCTGGCTGCTGGATTCGTATCAAAACAAGCCGAACAGTCCGCCGCCGCATCCGCCTCCTTGCAAGCATCCAGAGCGGCGCATCCGGGCTTCATCGACATCCGCCCGCAAGCACTGGCGCAAAGGAAGCATCAGGAAAACGCCGCAACAAGCGAACGGAGCAGCCAGCTCAGAGCTATCGCGGCCCTGATGAGCAGCAGCACGCAATCTTCTCGCATGCAATCCCTGGCCGATAGCGCAAGCGCCGGTCCTTCTCGCGCCGCATCATCGGCGGTACAAAGAAAATCATTCACAAGTGCGCGTGTCGACGCGCAGGAAACAGGACAAACGCTGCAACGCGTGGAGGATGAGGAAGTACTGCAAGCCAGGAGTGAAGCAGTGCAAAGAGTGGAAGACGAAGAACTGCTTCAGGGGAAATTTGAAACCGTACAGCGGATCGAGGAAGAAGCAGAGGAAGAAGCAGAGGAAGAAGAACCGCTGCAAGCAAAATTCAATACAGTGCAAAGGGCGGAAGAGGAAGAAGAGCCCCTGCAGGGAAAGTTTGGCATCGTGCAAAGAGTAGAAGATGAAGAGCTTTTACAGGGAAAATTTTCTGCGTCGGCAAGCGCGCAATTAAAAGAGGCGCCGAACAATACAGGCTTGCCCAATCAACTCAAATCCGGCATCGAGTCCCTGTCCGGCATGAACATGGACCATGTAAGGGTTCACTATAACTCAGCCAAACCTGCGCAACTACATGCGCATGCCTACGCGCAAGGCAGTGAGATCCATATGGCTCCGGGCCAGGAACAGCATTTGCCGCATGAGGCATGGCATGTCATACAGCAGGCGCAAGGGCGGGTTAGGCCGACAACGCAGATGAAGGGCAATACGCCGGTGAATGATGACGTGAGCCTGGAGGTGGAAGCTGATGTGATGGGCGAGAAAGCCCTCTCCGTGGGCGGATCACCTATACAAGGCGTCCGGAAGGATAGCGACGGAATGCGTGCATCTCGCATTTTCCCATCGCCAGTTATACAACGCAGAGTCGGGTTCGAATTTGAAACCAACGCCCATATTTATAGAACATACAACAACGACAATGTGGGGCTGGTGGCCGACGAGGCAGAGATATTTTATGGGGCCGGCTGGAAGCTGGTATGTGATTCCGGACGCATGGAGTTCGTTTCTGAGCCATTTGATAATCTGGCAGCGTTTCCCCCTATCATAGCAAGTATCGGCCAATTCATCGCAAACTCCAGAGTTGGACTAAATACGGACATACGCATGCGTAATCCAGGACAATGGGCTCCCGGTGCTGTTGGTCTGGCTGGGCGCAACGTCTATACCTCACATGATGTATTGAATACCGTACCCGTAGGTCCAAATTCGTTTTTCGGTAATCCCCAAGTGTCCATCGGAACAAAGTTGGAATCGCTTGACAAATTCCTGAAGCAGATCAGGACAAAAAATGTCCTTCATGGCATGAGAAGGAGACTGGTGCAAAATGGCAGAACCGGCGAGGCAAAAAGGGTAGGGAAATTATTGAGTGATAAATGGACCAATCGAGTGGCGCAGGCAATACCGAAAGCCGAAAGGCTTGTCCTGACTTGGGCACCTAATTTACCCGTTCTGGACCAAAATCAGTTGAGAGGATTCTGGCAGTTGATTACCCATTATTGGGAGGCGCTTTCGGGTTATACCGGGGCAGGCTACATCAAGGCCAGGCTGCCCGTGATGGCGAGAACTGACTTTCACAGCATGTACAATGCCATGACTCCAGCAGCGCAATTGGCTTTTCAAAATGCGAGGCAAGACTTTTTAGGGTTGAATATTCCTTTGAAAGCCAAGACCGGTCCGTTCATACATGGTCATGCATTTTCCATGGGAGATTGGTACGATTCCATCATTAACCCGGGGGGAGTGATGCCGATTCCTCAACATACTTTTCAGAATGTCACGCGGAATGTAGACCTGGTTTCGGACGATCAAACCGTCGCAGTCGGCACCAATAAATCGATGGGGCAGCTAGGCATGGATACGCATGACCCGCTTGCCTCAAGAGCGGTATTTGAGCTTCGTCACATTACGGGGGGTGTAATGATAGAGCTGGGAGATCTTCAACCTCTTATCCTGCAACCGATTTTTGCTCTGTTACAGAAAGTTGGGGCCTGATCATCCCGTTGGGCCGATAGCGCTTGCGCGTGATGTGCAGGTTCTTCGAATGGCTTGCGTCCGTTAAGATGAAACCGCGCTGAGCAGCGCCGACACATTACCATCCTGCCGCCATCAATTCCAATTTCCATTTACACTAAGGCTGGTACGGCTTTTTTCATGTCACTTTATGAGGAGTAACACATGGTAAAGAAAACCAGGAAAACATCTGCGATCGATATCGGCATTTCGGATGCGGAACGGGGGGCGATTGTTGAAGGCTTGTCGCACTTGCTGGCCGATTCTTATACGCTGTACCTGAAGACTCATAATTTCCACTGGAACGTAACCGGCCCGATGTTCCGCACGCTGCACCTGATGTTCATGGAACTGTACACGGAACAATGGGCGGCGGTGGACCTGATCGCAGAACGCATACGCGCGCTGGGCGCACCGGCGCCGGGCACCTATGAAGCCTTTGCCAGCCTGACCTCGATCAAGGGTTCCAAGGCCTTGCCGAATGCGACCGAAATGATACGCGAGCTGACGGAAGGCCAGGCCACTGTGGTACGCACCGCCCGCGCCTTGTTCAAGGTCGCGGAAAAAGCCAATGACCAGCCTACCTGTGACTTGCTGACCCAAAGGATGCAGATACACGAAAAAAATGCGTGGATGCTGGGCAGCTTGCTGGAAGAGTAAAGAACAGAGCAGTAAATCAAGAGAACCCAAGAGCATCAAGACCAGGCAGCGGCCCCGCAGCAGCCTTGAATAAGGTACTGCGCGCCGCCGCTGTGCGCGACATTCGACACCCTACCTACACCCCCGCCAGCATCCACGCCGCCAGGCACGCAAGCCGCACAGTCAAATCCCAACACTGCGCGCCAGCCATGTACAATCTCTATCCTCAAAAGGAAGCTATCAAAGGACATTTTCGTGGCAAAAAATATATTTATTTACTTCGATCCTATCGAACCGGGCATCTATTACGAGCAACTGGCCAATGGCATCAAGGAATTGGGCGCCTGGGCCAAGGTAGGGCAATTCATGTATTACGTGAAAACAGACAAGCCGCTGGACACCGTGTCTTCCTTCCTGTGGAGCCTGATGCGGCCGGATGACAAGCTGGTCGTGGTCAGTTCCAGCACCAATGAATTCTGGTCCTTCAACATGGCGCCGGAAGTCTTGCAGCATCTGCAAGGCTTGTGGCTGACCAAGACTGAAGCCTGAGGTTAGAAGCCTGACCCGGCATAGTATTCATCGTATTTTATCGGGCCATCCGCCAGGATGGCCCGCACAAACCTTCCGCACCGCCCCTCCCGCGCCAGCGACACAAACGCGAAACCATAGTTGACATTCAGCAAGAGCAATTCTCTATATACTCCGTTCCGGCATCGACCCATTTGCCTGAAAACAGCCGGCGCCAAGCTTGGTACACCTAGCCTGAATTGCCGCTTTATTGCCCCAGTATTGCCCATATTTGTCCATATCATGAGCCTGAAATTCGCCCTCGCCATCGCTGCCATTGCTACTTTTTTCATTTCCCGCGGCATGCTGAAAAACCCAGCTTCTGCGCAGAAAAGAATCGGCTCCAACGAACTGGAAGACTGATTCCGCACCGGGCTCGCGGGCTTCGCTCCTGCCGGGTTCAATGTCCATCCTCAGCTAACGCTCAGCTTCAAACTGCTTTTATCATGGCTATGTGCGCTCTTTAACCGAACTGCGCACAGCCTGCTGATAGGCTCGGTTGTTCCACATTACTGCTGGAGCAGCTATGCAAAAAGCATCCTCATTCCCAAAGTCCCACTGGCCCGGCGTGAAAGATATTGCCAGCCAGGCGAATGCCGCATCGGGCCAATCCGGCCATGCGCGCGTCAAAAACATCCGTGAACACGATACTTCCATCCCCGGCGTGGTCGCCAAGGTAGTTGAGTTTGACCGAAAATTCAGCGATCGCCCCTACCGGGAAGCGCGCAACAAACGGCAAAAAGAAGAATAAGGGCGAAGACAGCATCGGCAACGCATCTGCCCCTTAGCAATGTGGAGCAATGTGTAAAAACGTAGACGAATTGAGTGTCATATTTGTTCACATATTTTACAAATGAGAATCATTCGTGTTAATCTCCGTGCATTGCCAGCAATTTTCCCAATAGCGTTCCCAGCGTTATCCTGAAGCCGTCTGTAGTGACGGCCGGGTGAGAGCCAGCCTTTTATTTTTCTCTTACCTGGATCTCACTATGTCTGGCACTCGCTTGCGAGCGCAGCCTGTTGGCACGCGCTTATCTCATTCCGTCTCCACCTCTTCCACCTCTGTAAGTGCCCTGCCCGGCCAACGCCGTTTGCTGAGCCTCGCCGTGCGCGCCGCCTTGCTGAGCCTGCTCAGCGCGCCGGTACTCAGCCTGCCCGCCCAGGCACAGGCTGTGAGTGCAACAGCCAGCAAATCGTACAGCATCCCAGTCTCCAGCCTGGCGACTGCGCTGCAGGCGCTGGAGCAGCAATCAGGCCAGCGTATCGCTGTGGATAAGGACTTGATCAAGGATCGCAGTTCAGCCCGCCTGGAAGGCAGCTACACGATGGAAGGCGCACTCTCGGCCCTGTTGGCCGGCAGCGGCCTGCAGGCGCAGCGCCATGCCGACGGCAGCTATCGCATAGCCACGGCCAGCCAAACTACGCAGCTCAGCTATGGCGTCAATAAGGAAAACGGCCTGCCAGAAATCAGCGTCAAGGCAGACAAGGAACATCAATACAAACCGCCGCGCGCCGGCACGACCACCATCATCAGCAGCGATGACCTGGCCAAACGCGGCGCCAGCGACGCCGGCGGCATCGTTCGCTATGAGCCGCTGGTCAGCGCACCGATGGCAGCCAGCGGCAGCGGCAGCGTATGGGATGGCGCGGGCAACACCGGCTACAACATCCGCGGCATCGAGGGTAACCGCGTCAGCATGGATGTGGATGGCATTTCCCTGCCGGACGCCGCACCAAAGCCAGACGGCAGCAGCCTGAATGCGTTCGGCATAGGCCGCGACTACTATGATCCGGAAACCTTCCGCGAAGTGCGCATAGGCTCAGGCACCACGGCCACCGGAGCGGGCACGCCCGGCCTGGGCGGCGGCGTTGCCTTCGTTACCAAATCACCGGACGACTATGTCGGCGATGGCCGCGACAGCTATCTCGGCTATAAGGTGGGCTATAACTCCGTCAATTCCAGCACTGCACAGACGCTGACCGGCGCGGTACAAAGCGGCAACTTGCAGGCACTGGGCGTATTCGTCCATCGCAAGGGCAAGGAAACAGAAAGCAAGGGCGACGTGGCAGTGAACCCGGATGACTGGAATTCCGACGCCTTCCTGGGCAAGCTGAACTGGACCCTGACACCGGAACAGAAGCTGGGCCTGACCATCGACGCCTATCAGCGCGAGAACAAGCGCATCTTCAATAATAAGCAGAATACGACCACCTACCCGGAAGGCGCACGCCAGGACTCCAACACCAAGCGCACCCGTGTCAGCCTGGACCATCACTACACGCCGACCGGCTTCGCGCTGTTTGATACGCTGGATACACGCATCTACGGCCAGGACGCCAAAGTCACCGACGTCACCGATGCGCGCTACGTGTTCCAGCAAAACTACCAGCGCCATATCACGACCGGCTACTACAACAAGAGCTACGGCATTGCTTCCGACGCAGTCAAGCAACTGGACCAGGCCAACAAGCTGGTCTACGGCTTCAGCGTGGAAGAAACAGAAACCCGCCGGCCCTGGTTTGAAGACCACATAGTCATCGCCACCGGTGCGCACCAGTACACGATGAAAAACCGCATGGCCGATACCGATACCACCAAGCTGGCCCTGCATGTGCGCGACGACGTGGACTTTGACCTGGCCGGCCATAAATCCACCTTCAGCGCCGGCCTGCGCGCAGAAAACCGCAAGCAGGATCCCAAGAACCTGGCGGCCTACCTGATCGCTGTGCCGAGTGCATCCAAGGAGATCAAGGATCAATCCGACACCTATGTCACTCCCAGCCTGAGCCTGGCCGTGGAACTGACACCGGGCTTCGATGCCTATGCGCAGTACAGCCGCGGCGTGCGCCTGCCGACGGCGGCCGAGCAGACCGGTACCTATGATTCGTTCAGCTACACCGGCGCCGGCAACGGCTATGCGGTATTGGGCAATCCCAATCTGCAAAAAGAAACCAGCGATGCGTTTGAGCTGGGCCTGAAAGGCACGCCGGCCAAGGGCGTGCATCTGCGCTCCGCCGTGTTCTATACCCGCTACAAAAACTTTATCGAGTACGTGGCGCAGCCTGCCGATCCGGTCAATTACCCGACCATCACGCAGGGCCTGTTCCGTCCGGAAAATATCGGCAAGGTCCGTACCTGGGGCGGCGAACTCAGCAGCCAGTTTGAACTGGGTACCTGGTCCGCACCGCTGGCAGGCTACAGCATAGGCGCGGCAGTCGGCGTATCGCACGGCAGCGCAGAAAATTCGCTGACCGGCCAAAGCAGCGGCCTGGCTTCCATCACGCCGGCCAAGGGCAGCCTCAGCTTTGCCTATGACGATGTAGCGCAGCGCTTTGGCCTGGCATTGATCGCCACTCACGCAGACAGCAAGCAGGCGCCGAACGATGTGATTTCCGGCGTTACCACGCCACGCTTTGCAGTACCCGGCTACAACATCCTGGACTTCACCGCTTATTGGACCCTCGGGACCATCAGCAAGAACGCCAAACTGAATGTCGGCATCTTCAACCTGACCGATAAAAAATACTGGGACTACGCGTCATCGCGCGGCCTGACTGCCGGCACCACCGCAGCAGCCCGCGCCGACATAGAACGCCAGGCCCTGCCGGGACGCAATGCCTATGTCAGCCTCAGCTTCAACTATTAACCCCTGTTATTCATTTCATTCGCCAGTCCACACCGACTCATCAACAATACGGAGCCAACATGAAACAACCTAAGATCATCCTCGCCATCCTGGGTGCACTCGCCATCGTCAGCAGCCATGCCGCCGCCCCTGCGCTGGCAGACCGCTGGGCCAGCCTGCGCGCAGAGCAGCCCAAGCTGCAAATCCGCGATGCCGCCCGCGTACTGGGCTCAACGGAAGCAGAATTACTGGCAACCAATGTCGGCAAAACCGTGACCGTTCTGCAAAACCAGGAAGACTCCGCCCGCGAAATCATGCGCCGCGCGCTGGACCTGGGCGAAGTGCTGGCACTGACCCGCAATGAAAACGGTGTCATAGAACGCACCGGCGTTGCCACCAAACTGAAACCGCAGGATGAAACAGCCACACCAGGCGATCCGGAGAAAGAAGCGGAACGCAAGCAGCGCATGAAGAACATCGCCGGCGGCTACCTCGGCGGCGAGATCGACCTGCGCTTCACATTCAAGAACTGGAAGTATGCATTTGCCGTAGTACAACCGGGCCGCGACGGCACCACCAGCCGCAGCCTGCAATTCTTTGACAGCCACGGCATGGCAGCGCACAAGATCTATGTGAAGAGCGAAGCCGGCGTGGCCGTGTTCGACAAGCTGGTGGCAGACTTCCGCGCGCCGCAGCAAACTGCAGAGCTGAAAATAGAACCCATTGCCCCAAAAGCAGCAGAAAAACCGGACAGCAAGGTTGATGTGAAAGAGTTCCAGATGGCCTGGAATGAACTGACCGATGTGCACCAGTTTGCCCGCCTGCTGACGGAGTTCGGCGTATCGCGCGAACAGGCGCTGCGCCTGGCACCTGCGGGCATGGCAGAGCGCGTCACACCGGCTGCAGTGCGCAAGCTGCTGGATGAATCCGCGAAACAGCAATTATCCATCATGGCCTTCCTCGGCAATGAGTCGGTGATCCAGATCTTCAGCGGCAAGATCACCAAGACTGCAGCAGCCGGCGACTGGTACAACGTACTGGACCCGAAGTTCAATCTGCATTTGCGTGAAACCGCCTTCAACAGCGGCTGGATCGTGAAGCGCGCAGGCGTGACCTCGGTAGAGTTCTTTGACAAGGACGGCGAACTGGTAGTCAGCTTCTTCGGCGTACGCGAACGCGCCAAGCCGCAACCGCAAAGCTGGGTGGACATGACAGCCAGCCTGCCACGCGCCACTTCTTGACGTAGTCTTTTCTTTTACGCTCTCTCTTCATCTGAGGAGAGAGCGTGCAGGATTTCTTTCCAGCAGCATCCTGCCATCTTCAGCTTCGTCCGGCACTTGCCCGGCATCAACAACAGACGAATAGCCTCCTTGCTCATCTGAAAAAAATCAAAGTTTTCAATCAGATTTCCAGTCAAATTCACGATTGAAAAACTCCAGCCTTGCCTGATAAATTTGCCAGGCTTCAACTTCTTCTTATCCTGCGCACCGACCTCAGAATGCACGAAAAATGTCGGCGGAATTTACATGCGGCATAGGGTTGCCACCGAGCACCTTCGATCTAAAAAATAATTCTGATGCAGATCAATGGCTTGCAATTTTTAATGACGAAAATACATGCTTGGAATGCATATTGCATGGTCGCATCCTGATTTGCGTCAGGCCCCCTCAGGCAGGTCAAAATAAAATCCATGGGGCAATGTCGTTGGGCGTACGTCGAGTGTTCGATTCTTCATCCCACTAAGGTCAACCCATGAAAACTACAAAGCTCAGACTAAAACGATCCCTGCTCGCTCTCACGAGCACCGCCATGCTGGCGTTGGCGGCGACTACCGCCCACGCCGGCCTCATCACGGAAAGCGGAGATGCAGGGCAAACGCTCGCGGCATCTCAATTGACTTCGGGAAGCGGATTCATCACAAGTATCCAGGGTTCCCTGCTGGCCTCGCCGAGCAACGATTATGCCGACATGTTCCGCATCTATCTGTATGCCGGCAGCACCTTTAGCGCGACAACCACAGCCTCCAACTTCAATTTCAATAATTTCGACACATCCCTGTTCCTGTTCGACAGCGCAGGCATGGGCCTGGTCGCTAATGACGATGATCCTGACGCCGGCCCAACCTCCACCATCAACAATTTTTCGGTGACCGCTAGCGGCTTCTATTACCTGGCCATTGCTGGTGCTG
Organism: Parundibacterium terreum; assembly: GCF_014636315.1. Classification (GTDB taxonomy): domain Bacteria; phylum Pseudomonadota; class Gammaproteobacteria; order Burkholderiales; family Burkholderiaceae_D; genus Undibacterium; species Undibacterium terreum. The sequence goes on from NZ_BMED01000002.1 coordinate 794,152, forward strand.
GCTACACGCCTGTCAGCGCAGGCGGCTCAATCTTCGGCAGCCTGCTCAACCAGGACCAAGCCGGCCCTGGCGGGCCTGGCGGAGCGCAGTCGCTGTCCGGCTGGCAAAGCATCAGCAATGAAGGAGATGCCTACGAAATCGTGCTGGCAAATGCATTCGCCGGCCCGCCTGTGCAAACGGACCTGCCCGAACCCGGCTCCCTGCTGCTGCTGGGCCTGGGTGCTGCCGGACTGGTCTCGCGCCGCAAACTGCGTGCAGCCGGCACCAAGGCTGCAGGCATTGCACGCTGATTGCCCGGCCCCTCCCTATTCATTGCAAACCATTTTCTATATGGATCAATCATGAAAACAAGATATATCGCCCCGCTGTTGATGGCCCTGCTATCCGGCGTCACAGGGCTGGCACAAGCACAGCAAGCAAAGCTGGATGGACGTCTGTCCGATCTCGTTGAGTCCCTCAAGTCCCGTGGCGTGTCACGCCTGGCGGTCACAGGGCCGCATGTCACCGATTACAGCATGAGAGACGACTCGGGCCGCGTGCTGGTGGACATCTACCTCGATGGCTCCAGCTCCCTCGATGCCGTCGTCGCCAGCCTGAAAGCCGCCGGCGCCAACGTCACCGGCGTTAATCCCTACTTCCGCAACGGCGCTGTGTCGGCCTATGTTCCTCCTATCCAGATCGAATCCCTCGCGGCGACTTCCGGCCTGCGCCTGATGAAAATGTCGCTCAAGCCGCAGCGTAGCGTGGGCGCCGTCACGTCGCAGGGCACCACGGTCATCCGTTCGGACGTGGCCAATGCCAGCGGCTACACCGGCAGCGGCATCACCGTCGGCGTGCTGTCTGATTCCTATGATGCGTCTTCGACGAGTTTCACCACCATCCGCGCAGCCAATGACATCGTCAGTGGAGACCTGAAAACCCCAAAGCTTGTCATCGATCTGGGCCTTGCCCCTGATAATACGGATGAGGGCCGGGCCATGATGCAGATCGTGCAGGACGTTGCACCGGGTGCGGACCAATGCTTCGCTACCGCCTTTGCAGGCGAAGCGGCTTTTGCAGCCAATATACGTGCGCTGCGCACCAATCCCGCCTGCAATGCCGACATCATTGTGGACGACGTGTTTTATTACGACGAGCCCTTCTTCTCGGATGGCCAGGTGGCCCAGGCTGTCAATGACGTGACGACCAGCACCACCTTGCCGGGTAAAAAAGTCTCGTATTTTTCCTCTGCCGGTAACCAGGGGGCAGCCGGCGGCGGCGGCTCTATCGACGTAAGCAACGCGAGCTTTTCTACCTCGCCCACCAATCTGGGCAACATCAACCTGGCCTCAGCCGCAACCTGCACCAGCTCACCCGGCACCGGATCGACCAAGGCCAACGTTGCCGGCGGCTGGCTGGATTTCGGTGGCGGCGTGTATGCCTTGCCTGTGAACTACACTGGAACTGGATCCGGCTCTACCCTCCTGATGCAGTGGGACGATCCCTTTTATGCGGGCGCCGTGACCACGGACTTGAACTGGTATATGTTCAATTCCGCCGGGAACTGCGTGTTCACTTTCGCCAGCAATAACCTGTCAGCGGACGATGCCACCGAGATCATTGGCCTGTCCGGCGGCGCCAACGGCACCTACCGCATCATGATAGCCCGCACCAATGCCGGCACCAACCTCGCTACCCGCGTGCGCCTGCTGAACCTTGACGGATTTGGCGGAACACCTTTCCAGAACCCAAGCAGCCCGACAACCTTCGGCCACAGTGCTTCCGCCAACGCCAATAGTGTTGCAGCATATCGTTATACTTATCCGGCAGCCCAGATTCCCTATATTCCTATCTATGAACCGTTCAGCAGCCCAGGACCGGTGACCATCGCTTTCGACGCCGCAGGCAATCGCCTGGCGACCGCCGAGCTGCGCAAGAAACCGGACATGGCGGCACCGGACGGCGGCGACACCACTTTCTTCTATCCCGGCGATGATTTCGAAGGCAACGGCCGCTACAACTTCTTTGGCACCAGCGCCGCGGCACCGCATGCGGCTGGCGTTGCCGCCCTGATGCTGCAAAAGGCGGGCGGCCCCAACTCGCTGACGCCCAAACAGGTCAAGAGCTTGCTGCAGACCGGAGCACCGGCGCGTGTTGCTCCCTATGGTTCAACTGCAAACAAGAGCTGGAGTCCATTTGATGGCTTCGGCCTGATTGATGCAGTCAGCACGCTGAACAAATTGCCTTGAGCGATAGCGACTGCCTGATCTTCCTGCTTCAATGATAAAAGCCGGCATCTTGCGATGCCGGCTTTTTTATGAAGGGATGGACCTAAGCCTGCTGGGCAGACCATGGCTGGTAATCCGAGTAACCTTTCGCATCGCCGCCAAACAAGGAAGCGCCATCGAAATCGGCCAGCGGCAGCCCATCACGCAGGCGTGTAGGCAGATCGGGGTTGGCGACGAACTTGCGGCCAAAGGCCACCAGGTCCGCATAGCCATTCGCTATGACCCAGTTGGCGCGCTCCAGATCGTAGTTGCCGGCAACAATGATCAGGCCGCTGAAATGGGCGCGCAAGTCTTGACGGAAGGACTCGGTGAATTGCGGAGCGTCATCCCAGTCTGCCTCGACCAGATGCAGGTAGGCGATGCCCTTTTTCTCCAGGTAGGCGGCGGCTTCCAGTATGGTCGGCAAAATGTCCGGACATGCCATGCCGCGCGCGGTCAGGAATGGGGCAAGGCGGATCGCCGTACGATCTGCGCCGACTTCATCAACAACCGCATCGATCAGCTCTTTCAGGAAGCGCAACCGGTTCTCACGCGAACCGCCGTATTCATCTTCGCGTACATTCGACGTAGTGCGCAGGAATTGATCGATCAGGTAGCCATTTGCGCCGTGGATTTCCACGCCGTCAAAGCCGGCGGAAATCGCATTGCGCGCCGCCACGCGGAAATCACCGATGATGCCGCGGATTTCTTCGGTGCTCAAGGCGCGTGGTGTTGGGCAGTTCACCATTTCGCCCTGGCCTGTTGTTGGATTGACCTTCCAGATCTGGGCCTCAAACGGTACCGCAGATGGCGCTACCGGCAATTCGCCATTATGGAAATCCGGATGCGACATGCGGCCTACGTGCCACAGTTGCAGGAAAATGCGGCCGCCTTTGGCATGCACGGCGCTGGAGATACCGCGCCAGCCGGCAATCTGTTCATCGCTATAAATACCTGGAGTGAATGAATAGCCCTTGCCTTGCGGTGTTATCTGGGAAGCTTCGGTTACGATGAGGGCCGCATCGGCACGCTGCGCGTAATGCAAGGCATTGATCTCATTCGGCGCATCGCTGGGCTGGGTGCTACGGGCACGCGTCATCGGCGCCATGACTACGCGGTGAGCGGCCGTACGGCCGGCGATTTGCACTGGGGTGAACAGGCGGTTTACTTCGGCAGCATTCATTCTTGCATTCATGTCAATTCTCCAAGTAGTCCAGGTAGGCGTATCCGGCTAAGAGCTGGCCACGCATGGGGCAACATTCAAAAGAAGCCAGGCACATGGATACAAGTGCTGTCTTCACGCTTTACATGGCATGTATTATGATGTGTGACAGTTTCAAACAAAATAGCCTTAAAAACTGAAGCATCTATTCCCATTTTGAACAGATCAATTTGGCAATCAATGCGGAGTACTCCATGCCCGAACTCGCCGATATGCGTTTCTTTGTGCAGTCCGTCAGCGCCGGCAGCTTGTCTGCCGCCGGGCGGGAGCTGGGCTTTTCACCTGCGGTGGGGAGCAAGCGCCTGGCCAGGCTGGAGGCAGACCTGGGCGTGCGGCTGGTGCAGCGCAATTCCCGGCGCTTTACGCTGACCGAAGAAGGACAGCTTTACCATGACCGCTGCCTTGCCATCCTGGCGGAAGTGGCCGATGCGGAAGCCATGATCAGCAAAGGCAGGCAGGCGCCGCACGGCATCTTGCGGGTAGCCGCGCCGATTGCCCTCGGGCGGCGCTGGATAGGCCCGGCGCTGGCAGAATTTGCCCGCAACTACCCGGAGGTGAAAGTCCAGCTTTCCTTATCCGACAACTATGTCGACCTGATCGAAGGCGGCTGGGATTGCGCCGTGCGCATAGGCGGCGATGAAGACTCCCGCTTTATCGCGCGCAAGCTGGCCGACAACCGCCGCGTGATATGCGCATCACCGGATTACCTGAAGCGCAGGGGAACGCCGCTGACGCTGGAAGATTTGAGATCCCACGATTGCTTACTGATGAGCCGCAGCGGCATGCATGCAGACTGGCTATTCCACCCCATCGGCGATAAAAACGGCAAAAGCGGCAAGGAAAATAGGGACCACAGGGACGAGCGGGGTGTCACGATGCGCATAGAAGGACGCCTGATTGCCGACAACGGCGAACAGACGCATGACTGGGCCCTGGCCGGCCTGGGCCTGATGCGCCGCTCCATCTGGGACGTGGCAGAAGATCTCAACCAGGGCAGGTTAGTTCAGGTGCTGACCGACTGGACCAGCGAGAGCACCCCGATCCGTATCATTTTTGCGTCCAGGCAGTTTTTGCCGGCACGCACACGCCTGTTTATTGATCAACTGGTTGCACAATTTGACGCCGCATCGCAGGCGGGCATGTTGCGGCAAGTTTGATCGGCTGCGCAAAATCGTAGGGTGCAATGGGCTTTATCTATTGCACCGTTCTTCTTTAAAGAAACGCAAAACCATTTTTGCTGCTGAGATCGGGGATACTTTCTTTTCTCTACTTCGTGCAGAGGTGGCGCATGATTCGCTGCTTGCAATCCCTCATAAAAAAAATCCCTGCCGGCAGTCAATGCAGACAGGGATTTTTGTTCTGATATCAGGCTACGAATCAAGCCGCCAATCAAACCACTACACCGGCAAGCCGGCGTAGCGAAGCAGGCTTAGAACTTGTAGTTGTAAGCGATGCCGACCAATTGCAGATTGGTCTTGAAAGTGCCGCGTGTGGTTTCGCCGTTGCCGGTGCAACCTGTGGACAATGGTGAGCAGTTATTGGTGTAGTTCAAGGGTGCATCCTTGAAGTCCAGGTAGCTGTAGGCCACGTCGATCGAAGATTTCGGTGACAGCTTGTAGTTCAGGCCCAGCGAGAATTGCGTACGGTCGCTGTCAGGGAAGCCGGCGTGACGCAGTGTGTCGTTTGGCACTGGAGACTGGTCATGCGACAAGCCGCCGCGCAGCGTCAGGCTGTCGTTGTAATGGTAGTTCGCGCCGATGGAGACACGGGTCGTGTTTTTCCATTGCTGACGGATCACTTCATCGCCTTCGGTCGTGCCTGGGAACTGGATATGCACGTCGCCCATGCGGCTATTGCGTGTCCAGGTCACATCGGCCATCAAATCCCAACGATCGTTCAGGCGGTGGAATACGTTGCCGGACAGAGTCTCAGGCGTGCGCAGGTCAACCAGCGCAGCAGAGTTCGCGCGGTGCGAGCTGGCTGCCAATACCTTGTTGACTACCGGATCGGTCGTCACACTGGAGAAATCCCAGATTGTATTGCCTTCCAGCGAGTGAACGACGGAAGAACGGTAGGACAGGCCGAAGCGTGTGCTCTCATCCAGCGTGAACATGTAGCCCAGGTTGAAGCCAAAGCCCCAATCCTTGCCGCTGTTGGAGCCGTGGCCGTCATGCACCGCAGCCAGTGCCGCAGGGTTGCCGCCCAGAGCGATGATCTGCTTGACCAGTGCAGCGCTGGTAGGCGTGCCGGCCAGTGCAGCCACGGAACCAGGGATATCTACAGCCTGACCCAAAGATGCCTTCATGTATTCAGCGCTGATGCCAAAGCCGAAGGAATGGTGTTCATTGAGCTTGAAGGAGGCGGACGGATTGAACGCTACCGATTCCAGCTTGATGTCGCTCAGCGCGTAGCGGCCGGTCCAGGTGTTGCCGTAGTTGATCTTGGTGCCGTAAGGAACGAACATGCCTACGCCGACTGTCCAGCGGTCGTTCAACTGATGGCTCAGGTACAGCGATGGTGCTGTGACGGAGTCAGGCACGTAGTCGCTGGCAGCGGTGCCGCCTGCCGGTGTGCGGGTGAAACGTGTAGAGCCAGCGTCAGTGTAGGTGGAGTGCGGCACGACAACAGTAGCGCCAACCATGAACTGCGTACCTTCCAGGCGGGACATGCCGGCCGGATTGTAGAAAATGGTGGATGCATCATTGGCTTCGGCGCCATTGGCGTCGGCAGTACCTTGTGCAGATACGCTCTGGGAACCGAAACGATAGCCCGATGCGAGGGCGGAAGTGGACAATGCAGCAAGTGCAGCAGCGATAAACAGGGGAAGAATTTTTTGTTTCAAGATAGTCTCATTTATTAATCAATCGTTATCGATTGACGATCTTCATACACGGAACATGGTCCGTCCTACGCGCTTGCCTCTATGCGGATCGCCGATCGGCGCGTACGTTACCTCATGGAATTAATTGCGGTCAAGAAAAATAAAAGAATAAAGACTCTGATAATTTTCTTGGAGGTGCCGCTATCAAAAGCCCTACTACCTGCGTGGATTAGCGATCTGCGCTGTAAATAAACCGGCGAGCAAATGCCAGCAAATACAAGAAAAGATCAGCAAGCTCTGCAGCGTTCGTCCTTCCTGTTTATAATCTGCCATTCATTTCATCCGACTGCATACATGGCATTCTCCCTAGATAAATTGCTCGTCATCGGTATTTCTTCCCGCGCGCTATTCGATCTGGAGGCGGAGGAAGCGATCTTCAGGCAGTCCGGCCTCGAAAGCTACCGCCAGCATCAGCTTGATAATGAAAACAATGTATTGAAGCCCGGCGCAGGATTTGCGCTGGTGCGGGCGCTGCTGAAACTGAATGAGCTGACGCCGGAGAACCGCCTGGTGGAAGTGGTGATCATGTCGCGCAATTCTTCCGAGACTTCACTACGCATCTTTAATTCCATCAGCCATTACGGGCTGGACATCACGCGCGCGGCGCTGTCCGGCGGCGCACCGCTGGCGCCGTACCTGGAAGCCTTCAACGTCAGTCTGTTTTTGTCGCTGCATGAAGACGATGTGCAGGCTGCGATCAACTCCGGCGTTGCCTCTGCGCTGCTGTACCAGATGCCGGACAATGCGATGGAAGACCTGGGCCAGATACGCATTGCCTTCGACGGCGATGCGGTGATTTTTTCGGATGAATCGGAACGCATCTTCCAGGAACAAGGCATAGAAGCCTTTGAACAGCATGAGCGGGAAAACGCCATGAAGCCCTTGCCGGAAGGCCCGTTCGCGCGGCTGCTGGTGGCGCTGTCCTTCCTGCAAAATAATTTCAAGTCCGAGGATGGCCGCGCGTTCCCATTGCGCACCGCACTGGTGACCGCACGCTCATCGCCCGCGCATGAACGCGTGATCCGCACGCTGCGCGCATGGAATATCGCGATTGATGAAACCTTCTTCATGGGCGGCGTCGCCAAATCAGCGGTGCTGGCCGCATTCAAGCCGCATATGTTTTTTGATGACCAGCATGGGCACTGCATCAAGGCGGCCAGCTTTGTGCAAACCGGCCGCGTACCTATCAAGCAATAGCGACGAGCTTACAGAACGGCTACTAGCGCGTAATGGCGGAACTGGGTAAGCGCTTGACGTTGGGATAGGCCGAGCTTTCCAGCCAGGATTTGAATTTGATCATGCCTGCATCTGCCCTCCTGTGCTGGGTGCGCAATTCCATCAGGCGCATGACGGCGGCTTCGCTAAAGCCCTTGATCTTGTGGCCGGGGATCACAGCGTAATCATCCCCCAATAAGAACAACTCCCTCTCGCCCACCTTCGGCAAAATAATGCGCATCGCATCTTCCGCCGCCAGCCAAACCACATCATCTACCAGGAAAAAGCGCATCTGTACGCCGAGATAGGCGTAGTAGCGCCCCTGCCACTTATTCAGTGCAGACGCCTCGCCCGCACGCTTGATGGAGGGGAAAAGGTCCTTGATATAGCGCTGAAAAAGGAAGATCCACAACAAGCCTGCCAGCAAAAATGTGAGCATATCCCTGGCGCGGCCCATGGGGCTCGCCAATCTGATGGAAACATAGGTGCCGATGATGCCTATCGCCACCCTGATCAATAAACTCCACATTTTGCGGGTCGGTTATTGATGCCTTGCTGAGTGTTGGGGTCGCGTTTGCTTTATGCCAGCCTAGCCCTTTTCCGCCAGCTCTGCCAACAGGGATTGGCGCAAGCCTGCATCCTGCGGTGCTACCGCAAAACCGGAGATGACATCCTCCGCCGTATAAAAACGCGCGATGGTGCTGGCGCCACGCTGCTCCACTTCCCAGCGGCCCGCAGGCGCATGGTGCGGCGCAGGGCTGACCAGGGCCAGCGGGTAGCTTGGGGTCTTGACGATGACAGGGCTGGGCTTCAGGTCGATCTCGGTAGGCTGGCCGTTCAGCGTCTTGGCAATCGCGCGAGCGGCGCTCATCAGCGGTGCGATATACGGCAAGATGCGGCTGCTGCCGTCTTCGGCAAACGTATATTGTGCGCAATCGCCCAAGGCATACACATCCGCTGCGCTGGTCTTGCCTGTGGTGTCGATCAGGATGCCGCGATCAGTCACCAGTTGCGCTGCTTGCGCCACGCGCAGATCAGGCCGCAGGCCCACCGCGGACAACACCACATCGGTCGCAAAGCTGTCGCCATTGGCCAGCGTGACCGTCAGTCCTGCGCCATTGGCATCGACGCTGGCGGCGGTAGTGCCCAGCTTCAGCTTGATGTTGCGTTCAGTTAGCGCAGTATGCAAACCCAGGGACAATGCGGCAGGAGCCAGTGCTGCCAGCGGCATGGGGTTAGGGTCCACCAGGCTGACTTCATGGCCTGCGCCGGCCAGGTCATCGGCAAATTCGCAGCCTATCAGGCCGGCGCCGAGTATCGTCACCCGTGCCGGATGCGGCAGCATAGCGATCTGCTCGCGGAATACCGCGTAATCGGCAATATCATTCACCGACAAGACCTTGCCGGCGGCATCGCCTTCCAGGTTCAGGCGTATCGGTTTGGCGCCGGTGGCGATCACCAGCTTTTCATAGCTGAAGTTGCCGGCGCTGGTGCTCACTGTTTTTGCTGCGGTGTCTATCGTGTTGACGGTCGTCTTGGTGAGTATCGTCGCGCCGGTCTGCTCCGCCATTTTTTCCACGCTCTGCGTGACCAGCTGCGCGGCCTGCTTGTTTTGCGCAAAGGCGTTGGACAGCATGGGTTTGGAGTAGAAGCCGCCGTCATCGGCGGTGATGATCAGTAGTGGGTGGATTTTGTCCAGTTTGCGGAATTCTCGGGCTACTGTGTAGCCGGCTAGGCCGGTGCCTATGATGATGATGGGGGTCATGATGTTTGCCGTTCTATTTCATAGATTAATTTGGGCTACAGCGATTTTGAGATTGCTGGCCGGGGGTAGCCCGGCTGCTACTTACTTTATTTTGCTTCGCCAAAATAAAGTAAGCAAACAAAAGGCGACCGCAGACTTGCCCTTCGGGTGATGACGCTTTGCGCCATCACATTTTGCGCACTGCCAAAAATGGGAAATGGGCGAAACTCGCCTGCGGCTCAAACAACACCCATTTCTGATCCATTTTCGGCAGAGCACAAAATGCTACGTCCCTAGCGGAGGTAGGTCAAAAGCAAAGTCAAAAACAGAGGCAATCAGGCCTTGGTTTTTTGGGGCTTGCATACCGGGCATGTAGCCTGGGTTAGCGCAGCGTAACCCGGGAGCCGTCTACGAATGCTTGCATTAATAATTAGTATACCAGCCAGCATTGCGTAGACCGCCAACCGTTTCGTACTGCGTTTCGCTCTTAAATCTCAACCATTTCAAAATCCGCCTTGGCTACGCCGCAGTCCGGGCATTCCCAGTCTTCCGGGATGTCGTTCCAGCGTGTGCCTGGGGCCAGGCCTTCTTCTGGGAGGCCGGCTGCTTCGTCGTAGATGAAGCCGCATACTATGCATTGGTAGGTTTTCATGGTGTTTCCTTACTAGAGTTTGTTCAAATTGAGTGGTTTAGTTACGCGTATCTGGACTGCTCCGAGGCTGTTGCAAAATTAGTCTGGCTAGGCGTCGCCGGCGAAGACAGTGCTTTAGCACGGCTAGGCGGCGCAACAACGCCAGGGTAATTTTTCAACGGCCTCTTAAGCTGCCTTGGCTTTGTCTAGTACTGACTGGTAGTGGTTTGCGTGGCGTTCTTCCACCTTGGCTAGCGCGGCGAAGCGTTTGGCGGCTATTTCCAGCGTGCGTTTGAACTGCTCTGCGTGGACGCGGGATTCTTCTATCTGCTCGTCGTATTCTTTCACTGCGGCGTCGTTGCCCTCTTGCACAGCAAGGTGGCGGAACTTGGGGTACATTTCTGTGTATTCGTAGGTTTCGCCTTCGATTGCGATTTCCAGTGCTTTTTCCGGTGTCAGCTGGTTTTTTGGATACAGCAGGTCCAGGTGGCCGAAAGCGTGCATCACTTCCTGGTCGGCGGTAGCTTCAAAGGCTTTGGCGATTTCTTCGGCGCCGGCTTCGCGGGCGATCTTGGCGAAATAGCGGTATTTGATATGGGCCATGGATTCGCCGGCAAAGGCGGCTTCCAGGTTTTCTATGGTGACGGATTTCACTGCGTTGGCTTGGGTGCTCATGGCTTTTCCTATCAGGGTGAGTGTTTTGATTTGAATTAACTATCAACGTGAGACAGATCATAGGGGAAAGACTATCATCCGGATAATTGATTGTTTTTACCAAAGCGATAGTAATTACCTATATGGCAAAACAACTACTCCCTAAAATGGTATTTGTTTATGTTTAAAAGTCATAGCAGTCGTACAAATACGTATGAAGTTAGAGGATTCCCTCTGTTAAAATCGTAAGCTTTCAGTAAGCCAAAGAAGGAAGGTTTCCCAGCATGGATTCGTCATCAGCAGATCAAAAAGAACAAATACGTCAACAGTTACGTCAGGCAGCCCTGGAATACCATGAGTGCCCGACCCCCGGCAAAATCAGCGTCACGCCGACCAAACAATTGACGAACCAACGCGATCTGGCACTGGCGTACTCCCCTGGCGTAGCGGCTCCCTGCGAAGAAATCGTCGCTGATCCGGCTGCGGCCTTCAAATACACCGCGCGCGGCAATCTGGTGGGCGTGATCACCAACGGTACTGCTGTATTAGGCCTGGGCAATATCGGCCCGCTGGCTTCCAAGCCTGTGATGGAAGGCAAAGGCGTACTGTTCAAGAAATTTGCCGGCATCGACGTGTTCGATATCGAGATCAACGAGCAAGACCCGGACAAGCTGGTGGACATCATCGCTTCGCTGGAACCGACTTTTGGCGGCATCAACCTGGAAGATATCAAGGCGCCGGAATGCTTCTATATAGAACGCAAGCTGCGCGACCGCATGAAGATCCCCGTCTTCCATGATGACCAGCACGGTACTGCGATCATCGTCGGCGCGGCGATCCTGAACGGCCTGAAAGTGGTCGGCAAGAGCATCAAGGAATGCAAACTGGTCGTCTCCGGCGCCGGCGCTGCCGCACTGGCCTGCCTGGACCTGATCGTGGACATCGGCTTCCCTATCGAAAACATCTTCGTCACCGATCTGGCCGGCGTGGTCTACAAAGGCCGCGTAGAGCTGATGGATCCGGACAAGGAGCGCTTTGCGCAAGAAACATCGGCCCGTTCGCTGGGTGAAGTGATTGCCGACGCCGACGTGTTCCTCGGCCTGTCTGCAGGCGGCGTACTGAAGCAGGACATGGTCAAGAAAATGGCTGCCAAGCCGCTGATCCTGGCACTGGCCAATCCTAATCCGGAAATCCTGCCGGAAGACGTCAAGGCCGTGCGCGACGACGCCATCATGGCAACCGGCCGTTCGGACTATCCGAACCAGGTGAATAACGTACTGTGCTTCCCTTACATCTTCCGCGGCGCGCTGGATTGCGGTGCAACCACCATCACGCGTGAAATGGAAATCGCCGTTGTCCACGCGATTGCCGAGCTGGCACAGGCAGAACAATCCGATATCGTGGCTTCCGCCTACGGCATCAGCAACCTGTCCTTCGGCCCTGAATACCTGATACCCAAGCCTTTCGATCCGCGCCTGATGATCAAGATCGCGCCGGCAGTGGCAAAGGCCGCTGAAGAGTCCGGCGTGGCGGCACGTCCTATCCAGGACATGCAAGCCTATATCGACCGCCTGCAACAGTTTGTGTACCACAGCGGCACCTTCATGAAGCCGCTGTTCCAGGTGGCCAAGAAGGCAGAAGCCGGCCGCAAGCGCATCGTCTATGCAGAAGGCGAAGAAGAACGCGTTTTGCGCGCAGTACAGGTGGTCGTGGATGAAAACCTGGCCAAGCCTATCCTGGTGGGCCGTCCGAATATTCTGGACCAACGCATCGCCAAGTTTGGCTTGCGCCTGCGCGCCGGCATCGATTTTGAAGTGATCAATCCTGAGCATGATGACCGCTATCGCGATTACTGGCAGACGTATTACGACATGACCTGCCGCCAGGGCAATACGCAGGAATACGCCAAGCTGGAAATGCGCCGCCGCCACTCGCTGATCGGTGCGATGATGATCCACAAGGGCGATGCGGACGGCATGATCTGCGGCACCTTCGGCACCACCGGCCTGCACCTGAACTACATCAACCAGGTATTGGGCAAGCGCAATGGCGTCAACGTCTATGCGGCAATGAATGCACTGATCCTGCCGGACCGCCAGGTTGTCATTGTCGATACCCACGTCAACGAAAACCCGTCTGCCGAACAGATCGCTGAAATCACCATCCTTGCTGCGGAAGAAATGCGCCGCTTCGGCATCCTGCCGCGCGCTGCCTTGCTGTCGCATTCCAACTTTGGTTCCAGCAACAGCGAATCCGCACAAAAAATGCGCGCCGCACTGGCAATCATACAGCGCGATGCGCCGGATCTGGAAGTGGACGGCGAAATGCATGGCGATTCAGCAATGGACGCCGCCTTCCGCAAGAAGATGATGCCATGCACCACCTTGACCGGCGAAGCCAACCTGCTGGTGATGCCGAACATCGATGCTGCCAATATCTCCTACAACCTGCTGAAAACCACCGCCGGCCACAACATCGCCATCGGTCCTATCCTGCTGGGTTGCGCCAAGCCTGTACATATCCTGACGCCGTCGGCAACCGTACGCCGTATCGTCAACATGACAGCATTGTGCGTGGTGGATGCGGTAGCACAGCGTTAATCTACATCAGTAACATCCGCTCCCCGGCCAAACGGGGAGCAAAAGAAAAGCCGAATCTCCTTTACAGGAGTTCGGCTTTTTTATTCATCGCATGTGTTCACCGTCTGCCTGCTACCTATCCTCCGCAGGCGAAATCCATCCTACACCTGTGGCGTTGATCTTCCCGGCGCGGCTTGAAGCAGCGACCGGCTGCCCTTCCCAAATTGGCGGCCAGTATCATCCTGCCTGCCAACATTGGCAGGCGCTGCAAATGATCCGGCTCCCGGCGTCGGAGCGGCAATGGCGCTCGTCAAATGGATGGACAAGAACAGAAACAGGCAAACCATCTTGGATGCTTCCAGCATTTCCGCAAAAGGAAAACGGCCCATCGTGACTTCGGTAAGCGGCTCCTCGCCGGCATATTGCGAGAGGCGATCTCTATACACCGAACGAAACGATGCCTCCGGCAATAACAATAGTAAAGTCATGGAAGTGCTCCGCTCAGGCTGGGTGCGATGGCAGTTTTCGGCAAGCCTAGATGTTTCGCCTGTTGGCATAAGTGACGGATGAGGGATCATTCCTGGCGTCTCCGCCCATCCGCACTTTGCCCACCGGTACCGTCGCAAGAGGCACCAGCCGCGCCATATGCGGCCCGGCTTCCATGTCCTTGATCTTGAACGCAGCCACCGCCTGCGCCAGCTTCACTGCCTGGTCATGCATGCTCTCCGCAGCCGCCGCAGCTTCCTCTACCAAGGCCGCATTCTGCTGCGTGATTTCATCCATCTGGCCCAGCGCATCGTTCACCTGCTCTATACCTGAACGCTGCTCGGCACTGGCGCTGGTGATTTCTTCCATCGTATCGGTGACCGACTGGATGGAGCTGACTATCTGGTTCATGGTTTCGCCGGCCATCTGCACCTGCTTGCTGCCTATGCTGACCTGTTCTACCGAAGCCGTGATCAGGGTCTTGATTTCCTTGGCGGCCGACGCCGAGCGCTGCGCCAGGTTGCGCACTTCAGTCGCAACCACCGCAAAGCCCCTGCCCTGCTCACCGGCGCGCGCCGCTTCAACAGCCGCATTCAAGGCAAGGATATTGGTCTGGAAGGCTATCCCGTCAATCACACCGATGATATCGCTGATCTTCTTGGAAGATTGCTGTATCGCGCCCATCGTGTCGATCACGCGCCCGACCGCAATGCCGCCATCGCGCGCCACTGCGGCAGCGGAAAGCGCATTTTGATTTGCATGCTCGGCGCCGGTAGCGTTTTGCTTGACCGCGCCCGTCAGCTCTTCCATCGAAGCCGAGGTTTCTTCCAAAGAGCTGGCCTGCTGTTCCGTCCTGGATGACAGGTCTGCATTACCTTGGGCAATCTCGCTGGAAGCGGTAGCGATCGTTTCAGTGCCGCTGCGTATTTCGGAAACAAGCTGCGCCAGGCCGGCATTCATGCCGCCGAAGGCATTCAGCAACTGGGCGATCTCATCCTTGCCGTGCGAGGAAATATCGGTGCTCAGGTCACCTGCAGCCGCCCTGCTGACTGCATTGCTCAATTGTTTTACTTCACCAGAAAACGACACATAGAAACCGGCCAGCAAATATCCGGCCACCAGCAGGATGACAACAATCACGGCCAGCACCACATTGCGGCGCACCAGATCGCGCTGTATGCGCTTATCCAGCGTGGCATTCAATAACTCAGCGGACGCATTTGCAAACGCATACAGGCCGTCTATATTCTTGCTGCCGGCAGCAAGAAATTCCGTGCCCGAGGTCTGGTCCACGGTACTCAGGATTTCGCTTTTGGTGCGCTCCAGGAAGGCCAGCCCGGCGGGGATCACCGGCATCTGCGATTCCAGCCTGGCCTTGAAGCCTGGGTTCTCCCTGTACATGGCTTCCATCTGGCCGGGAATGCGCGCCAGATCGCGCTTGGCCAGCATCACGTCCGCGCTGATCAGCAGATCTTCGTTCGGCTCCAGCAGGCCGGTATCGATATAGGCCGCACCGCGCGCGGCGATATCCGATATGCCCTCCGCCAGTTCAGGCAGGGTTTTGGCGAAAAGACCGATCAGGTAATAGGTGTCGACTTCCGGATCCAATGTCAGGTTGGAGCGGTCGGCTATCTGCGTGTTCAGCTTGTAGAGCTGGGTCACCAGCGCTGAATGATCGGCGTAGCTATCCTTGCCTTTTGCCGTCGGCAGTTTTTGAACGATGCTTGCCCAGGCCTGTTTGGCCTCGTTGAAAGGCGCGGCCAGACCCATGCTGGCGTGGGCCTGCTGCAGCTTGTCCAATGCGGTAAAGCTGGCGGTGATTTTTTCCTGCGCCTTGGCCGCAGCATCCTTGGCCGGCGCATTGCCCGCCAGTGCAAGATGGCGCAAGGCGCGATGCTGCTGAACTTGCTTTAGCAGGTCTTGCGCCAGGCGCAGTTGCTGCACGCCGGCTTGTTCTTGCTCGGCGAAGGAAATGGATTTATTCAGCTCGCTGATCAGCAAACCGGTGACCAGCACTGCCGGCACGGAAAACAATACAGCGACGATCAGGAATTTAGGAAAGAGGCGCAGGCGCTGCATCAGCGCGATGGCGGGATTTAAAACGAATTGCATGAAAACTCCAGTGACTCATTGCTCACTTCAACAACGAAGATGAGCTATTGCATTGCAGCAATAATGCACCCGGAATGTGACATAGCTATGAAAATAATATCTGGAAGGCGATAGTATTATTTAATGAAGTGCGGAATTTGGTCGCCTTGTTGCCACCCCGTATAGCCTCTTCAACAAGCGCACAAGCGCGCATAAAAAAACGCCCGAAAGCTTGTGGCCTTCGAGCGTGAATCCAAATACCTTAGGAGCAATGGAGAGAGTAGCCCGGATTATGCCCGCTCCTTGTTACACGGTAATTACAATCGACACTTTTATTGATGCCGCAAGAATTCACATAATCATATTGTACAAAAGACTCTTATCTGCGAATCAGATAGTTAGGCCAAAACACTGCCCACCACAAGGTCTTCAAGCCGCCGACCACATCAATGCGCCCCATGTCGGGAATCGGAAACGGCATGTTCTTGGCCCGCATCACAAACAGGCCGATATTGCACCAGATGACTACGTAGATTTGCACATGCGTGTCAAAGAAAAAATCGCACAGCACAGGCGCGAACAGCACCAGGCCGTAGGCCAAAGTCATGGCGATCAGGTGGCAGACGAGGTTTTTCAATTTCATGGCGATAACTTAGCAAGCTGGATATAAAAACCGGCGAAAACAGTGCGACGGAATGTCCGCAGCTTAGCGCGATGCAGGCAAAAAATTTGCAAAGAAACGGGTGGCGGACGTAAACAGAAAGTAAAAATTGGAGGCTGCCCTACTTGCCGAAAAAACCAATAACGGTTACTTTGCAAAATTGTCAGACATTTCAAAAGAGATAAGGAACCGGCCCACCTTGATGAATATTGCCTCGCGCCCCCTGCGCGCACTGCGCTCATTCTTCGCCGCCGGCATCACGGCGCTGCTCTTCTCCAGCGCCAGCGCTGCAGACACCTCTCTATTCGATACTTGGCACTGGGACCTCAGTGCCGCTGAACTGCAGGCAAAGTTGGTGCCCGAAGATACGAAGGAACTAGTGCGCACGCTGAAGGACACCAGATCCGTGGCGGAAGCTGCAGCCGCCATGCTGTCCGAGCCCGGCATCAACCAGGCGGCGATGATACGGTTTAACACCGGCTGGCAGACAGTCTGGGTCATGTATCGTACCGAGCAGAAATTTGTGCTGGCCGAGCTGGCCATTTCTCCTTATGGCGGCAACGCGGTCGCAAGCACGAGCATCAGTTACAGGGAGCTTAGCCAGGAACAGTGGACGCCGCTGTTCAAGCGATTTGCCAGCCATACCCAGCTTGCGCCGACCAAGGCACTGGCTGAAGGAACAAGGATGCTGCCGGGCCGCTTCTGGCCGCGCGGCTATGCCGGTGTAGTGGATACGATGGAGGCTGGCCGTTCGCGCAGCTATCTGCTGGCGACAGAAGACGTCAGCCAACTTCACATCCGCAACCCCATCGATGAGCTGCTGTGCACCACGCTGTTCGCCGGCATGCATTGCCGGGCCGGTGCAGAAGTGAAGGACGGCTGGGTCAAGGCATCGCTCGCGGAATTGATCAAACAACCTCCCGTACCTTCGCAGCAACTCGCCATCGAGCTATGCTCCGCCGTGCAGGATGAGAAATGGGATATCGCGCAAGAAAAACTGGATGCCGGCGCAAAGCTGGATGCCTATCTGGGCAATGGCGCGACCTGCGAAAGCCGCACCAGGGCCAGGAACAAGCTGCCGCAAATGACATGGCTGACCAGCCGCGGCGCACTACCTTTTCAGCCTGACCTGCTGGGCCGCACCATCACCAAGGCCTGCAACTGCTGATACGCCGCCCGGCAAGCGACCCGCAGCACAATACACTCCTGAAAGCGAGCATATGGAAAGCAGCTATAAAGTCGCACTGGAAGCAGAACCGGCACCTGCCGACATGCACACCCTGGTCAACGGCCTGACAGAATTCAATGCCATGCAGACCGGCGGGCAAATGCCGGACTACCTGCTCGTCAGCGTGCGCGACAGCGCAGGCCAGCTTGCCGGCGGCCTGCTGGGCGCGACCTACCTGGGCTGGCTGCAAATCCAGATCGTCTGGATGCCGGACAGCCTGCGCGGACAAGGCTATGGGCAAGAGTTGATGGAGGCGGCAGAAAAAGAAGGATTGCGGCGCGGCTGCAACAAGGTGTTTCTGGAAACCTTCAGTTTCCAGGCCCTGCCCTTTTATGAAAAATGCGGCTACAAGGTCTTCAGCCGGCTGGCAGACTTCCCGCCCGGCGGCGCCAGATATGCGCTGACCAAGGATTTACAGCCAGCGGCCTGACCTGTTACCCGATACCCGCCGCCAGCAAGCTTCTGTACAATGCTGGCATGCTGTCAGAATTCGATCTCATCAAACAATATTTCGCCCGCCCTGCTGCTGCCAGGGCACAGGCGGATGCGCGCATAGGCTTGGGCATAGGCGACGACTGCGCACTGCTCAATCCCAGCCCCGGCATGCAGATGGCCATTTCCAGCGATATGCTGGTGTCCGGCCGCCATTTTTTCCCTGATGCCGATCCCACGATGCTGGGGCACAAGTGCCTGGCGGTGAACCTGTCCGACCTGGCAGCAATGGGCGCCAAGCCGCTGGCATTTACGCTGGCGCTGTCGCTGCCGGAAGCCAAGGCGGAGTGGCTGCAGCCCTTCTCCGCCGGCCTGCTGGCGCTGGCCGACCAGCACAACTGCACGCTGATAGGCGGCGACACCACCAAGGGGCCGCTGAACATCTGCATCACCATCTTTGGCGAGATACCGCCCGGCCAGGCCCTGCGGCGCGATGCGGCCCAAGTGGGCGATGATATCTGGGTATCCGGCACGCTGGGCGATGCGCGGCTGGCGCTGGCCGGCTACTGGAAAGAACATCCTGAACTGCTGCGCATGGATGAAGCGCAACACCGGCAGGCAGCATTGCGCATGCACCGCCCTACTCCACGCATAGAACTGGGCATCGCATTGCGCGGCATTGCCCATGCGGCGCTGGATATTTCCGATGGCCTGATGGGCGATCTGGGGCATATCCTGGAACGCTCCGGCGTGGGCGCCTGCCTGGACGTGGATGCGCTGCCGGCCGGCCCTATACTGGGCACGCAAATACAGGACATCCGCCGCCGCTATACGCTGGCCGGCGGTGACGACTATGAAATCTGCTTCACCGCCCCGGCAGCCAAACGCGCCGAAGTGCTGGCCGCCGGTGCCGCCAGCAATACCGCTGTGACCCGCATAGGCAGTATAGAAGCAGGCAGCGCCGTGCGGCTGGTGGATGCCGGCGGCCAGCCTGTAGAACTGCAATTGCAATCCTTCGATCATTTCACCAGTGCATGAACCTATGACGACACTAGAACAAGGCCAGACGGCAAAGGTGCGCCCTACCGCCCGCTTCATGCTGGAACACCCGGCGCACTTCCTGGCCCAGGGCTTCGGCAGCGGCTTGTCGCCCATCATGCCGGGCACCTCCGGCACACTGTTCGCGTGGCTGGCCTTCAATGTGCTGAGCTCGCGCTGGCCGCAATGGTTCACCGCCTTCAACTGGTCCATCATCATCGTGGTGGGATTCTTTATCGGTGTATGGGCTTGCCAGGTCACCGGCCGCAATATGGGCGTGGCCGATCACGGCAGCATGGTATGGGATGAGATCATCGCGTTCTGGCTAGTGCTGATCTTTATCGTGCCGGCCGATTTTTCCACGCAATGCTGGGCCTTTGTCTGGTTTCGCTTCTTCGACATGGTCAAGCCGCCGCCGATACGCTGGTTCGACCAACACATCAAGGGCGGCTTCGGGGTGATGTGGGATGACATCGTGGCCGCGTTTTATACGCTGCTGCTGTTTGCGCTGTGGCGGGTGATTTAAAGCACACTGTCTAATGCAGCGTATTGAAAAATGCAGTCATCGATGATCGCTGCGCCGCTTATGTCTCTGCAGCTACACCGGACCATATAGCCCTCTGAGTCAAGACTAAAAAACTCTTAACTGCCAGAGGGCAGATCACGTTTTTTGACTATCGCTGGATAATCACTGATTGTGAAAAAGCGTGGCCTATCCCAAACCCCTATTCTCAAAAACTTGCGCAACTTTTCCATGAAGGCCCTTAGCTTTTCCTAAGGGAGGGTCTCAATCAACTTGGTGCTTGTTGCGGCCCCAGCAATGAGTGTTTCAACATTTGCTTGTTCCAACCACTTGCTGTAAAGCTCCCCCTGAACAATCTCACCTAAATCTCCCCACTTTTTACCTTCGGCACCTTTAACACCTGTTGGCATCTTTGTTTGATTGATGACATTCCACTTTGCCCTGTTCACAAAACCTGTGAATATTGGGCCAAACGCTTGCTTACGTATAGCAAGGTCTGGGTTAACACCTTTCACCAGTTTAAAAAAAACATTGAAATGCGGAGTGAGCTTGGTTTTCAATTCATCTTTCATATCGCTAAGGGTCATTTCCGTTTTTTCACTTGAAAGATACGATACTCTCTCTTCATTCAATTCACTGGCCACAGCATCTCTCACATTATCAAGCGTCAACTCATCTGTGAGGAAGGATTTAGGCAAAGCGGCCTTTTTCTCATCTTGTCGCGCTCTATTAATTTCCCCGATTTTCCATTTTTTTTCATTTTTATTTATACTTTCTTCAACGTCGTCAAAATAGATATACAAATCGTCGCGCGTTAGGTCATTCAGATCAGAATCATCCCCAAATAAAGATGTTTTTTTATCCCATTTTTTAAGCATCGATACAAATATCGCCTGCCAAGCCTCGCGCACTTTATCCTTGACTTCAGAGTCTTTAGATGAAGTGGTTTCTGTGATGGCCGAACGCCTCGGTTGGGTGTCAGGCACAGGAAATGACCAATTTTCATCATTTTCTTCTTCATTTACTTTTACATATTGGCCGTCAACGGCTTCATCTTCGACATCTTTCCACAGCGAGTCATAACTAGCTTCACCGTCTTTAAGATTGGTAACCAAGGCGTCAATCAACGCATTTTCTTTCTCTTCTTCGAACGCAGCACCTTGTTTTCCAGTTTCTCTAAATCTTTCAAACTCTTCACTAAGTTTTAGTTTGAATTCTTTAAGTTTTTTATCTTTATACTCGCTTAAGTCAATTAATTCTGCTGCGTGTTCCACCGCTGCCGTAAACGGCGCATATTCCGCCAGACCAAACTTATAACTTGTCCATTCATCCAGAATAACTCCCTGGCTTCCACGATTTATCCACTTCTCACCGCGCAATAAATTGTCTATCACTGCACTGGCTGTGACTTCCTCTTGCTTAACACCTTTCTTAATGACGATCTGCCCGAAGTTCCCTTCAGAAATATCAGTCATCGGTACCCCAGACGTCGTTTGTACTTCTTTTTTCTTGTTGTAGAACTTATAGGTTCTCAACAAGTTATCGAATTGCGTATCGATTTCCTTAACAAAGCGGTCTATTTCCAGAACATTGGTATCTACCAATTGTCCTGCAATCGCTTTTTTGGATAAAAGATCATTTTTGACGCTTTTTTCCAAAAACCATTCGCCAAAAGCATCGGCTTTTTTACCTAGTTTAAAACCCTCCGCTTGCGGCGTCTTATCATGCATATTGTGAGGGAGCTTGTTAATGAGTGACGATTTATCCGTAGCCTTGATGGTCTCGTCATAAATACCTTGGGAATATTCATCCAAGACGATATTCTCACCTTTATCAAGTGGCAGATAACTATAATCGACAGCAGTGCCGCCACTGACATCGTAGGCCTCAAAGCGATTTTTCATCGGACCTAAACGAACGTTGCCGCCATGATTTGCTGGGTCGCTTTTTTTCTCGCCATGTGGCGACAACTCCGAGAAAGCAAGAACATGGTGCCAGCTGAAATTGCTCTTCTTGTTTGCATTAACATCCTTGGAATCACCGGCCTGGCTAAGCCCTAAAGTTCTGTTTTCTTCCACCAGCCATTCCAGTAACTTGGCTTTATGAGGAGCCAATGTGGCATCGTATAACCGGTCTAGCTGCACTACCTGATTTTGCCTTACGACTTCAGACTGGGAGCCTGGCATTGTCGGCATTGCTGGTGCGGCTTCTGCATTGCGCCCCGTCAATGCCGCCCTAGCCCCCATCATATCGGCTTCAGTCTCAAGTGCAGGCTCATCATTTACATTCACCCCATGCTTCATCTGCATGGTTGGAGCCACTCTTCCCTGCGCCTGCTGCACGACATGCCAGGCTTCATGTGGCAAATGTTGCTCCTGTCCTGGCGCAAGATGGATTTCACTTCCCTGCGCATAGGCATGTGCATTCAATTGGGCCGGTTGTGGCGAGTTGTAATGGACTCTGACATGATCCATGCTCATGCCGGACAGTGACTCGATTCCTGATTTCAGCTGATTGGGCAGACCGGCGTTGCCAGGCGCCTCTTCACGCTGCACTGACGCGGCTGGTGCTGTGGCAGAGGTGCGAGCCTGCGCAAACTGGCCCTGCAAGGAGGCGTCTTCTTCCCCACCCGGCACAGGCTTAAGTTTTCCCTGTAATAATTCTTCGACCTCTACCCGCTGAACAGGCTCCTTCATTTGCATTTGCAACTGGGTCGCGCGCAGTAAAGCGCCCGGCATACTGGCTGCCATCATTTCTTTCCGCCGCTTTAACTGTATCGACTGATCTGAGCTGTCAGCTGATTGCTGATGGCGTTGTAGCGTTAATGAAGCGGCGCTGGTGTCAACCATTGCGCTTATTGGCAGGTTTTGCAACGGCGCATTTTGTAAAGTGCCTGGCGCCTGGCGCTCTGCGCTTGCGGTCACTTCTGTTTGATTTGTCGTCTGCGTTCTCATCATTTTTTTCAATGAGGGACCAAATAAATAGAACTATGATGTTTCTCGAAAAATCGTAAGGACGCTGCAAGGGGACGCTCGCCAGCTATTGTAGTCGATTTTACAACGACTGCCAGCGAGTCAAGGCATGAGGGAAAATTTCAGCGACTCTATTACAAATAAACACGCCGTCTATTTAGCGACAGGCGATGCAATACACATTCCCATTGCACCCCGACAAAACAAAAAGCCCGCCAGCAGACAAACTGCAGACGGGCTTTTTATTGCTGAAACGGCGGATGCTTACAATGAAGTCGCCGCCCTTGCCGCTTGTTCATACAAGCCGGACAACACCCGCAGAAAACGCGCCAGCTCGCTCAGCTCAAAGCTCTCGGTACCATCGCCGGTGAGGCCGGAGACCAGCACCTGCTCGCGGATATCGTAGTAGCGCTTGCACACCGCCTGGCCGGCTTCATTGGTGGAATACAGCACTTCCTTGCCGCGCTTCTCGGTTTGCACCAGCTCCAGCGCCTGCAGCTTCTTCAGCGAGTAATTGACGATGTGCGTGTCTTCAATATTGAGGATGAAGGCGATATCGGCCAGCTTCTTTTCGCGCGCGCGGTGGTTGATGTGGTGCAGCACCAGTACATCGGTAATGGTCATATCCTTCATGCCCGCAGCGGCCATGCAGCGCACCGCCCAGCGGTTGAATGCATTGCCGGCGATGATCATGCCGAACTCAAACTCGCTGAGCTCTGCGCTGCGCCCCTGCGCCAGATGCGCAGAAGACACAATGGGTACCCGTGGCACACGCGGCAATGCATTAGATGCAGATAATGAGGCGGATGATGAGGCTGAGGAAGCGGCCTGGCTCAGACTGGCCTTGCTCTTGATCTTGGTTGCCGACATGGGGCTGTCTCCTGATGAAGTCGTTGATTTTTTTATGGTCCTGGATAAGAGACTATGCTCAGAACGTTTCACCATATTACCTTGAGATCTGCAAATTAAGAACTGGTTTTCAAGTCAAAACACTAATATATCTATTCTAAAATATGGCTTGAAAAGTGCAATATAAAAGACTATTTATCGATAAATTTTAAGTAACCTGCACTCCTGATAGTCTCTTCCAATTACAACACGCCGAAGTGAGCGAGTGCTTTCAGCACACCTCCCACACCGCCACGCTGGCTGTACAACTGATCTATACATCTATACATCCGCGTATGGATTTATTTACAGATGCCCGCTTTTCTCTCTTGAAATAACTATCCATTCACAAATAGAATGGGCCTGCGAGGCCCCACGCCCGCATGCATTGCAAGCTGCTTACAGGCGCATATGCCCGCCAATAGGCTTGTCACTAACCACCATCGCAAGGAAACCCAACCATGAGACCCTACGCAAAAATCACCCCCACGTTCTGGATAGGCGGCACCGGTCGCCAGCTACGCCATCGCGGCTACCACGCGCAACTGCTTGCGCTCTACCTGATGAGCTGTCCGCTGTCGAATATGGCCGGGCAGTGTTAGCTCGTCCTGCCACCATCGAGCCTTAAATAGGTGTCGCTAAGAAGGCCCTTCAGAAGGGGCTTCTTAAGAGCTTCGAAGCCAAGAGCAAGAACAAGAGCAAGAACAAGAAAGAAATAAAACCTGACTAACACTAGCGTGTTAGTTGTCGACAGCGTTGCTATCGACGCGCATGGGGCCGGCAAAAAAACCAAAAAAACAGACGACAGCTCGCTGATGGAACTGGTATCACATCTGCGTACGCCAGAACCTTGGGAAGAACCCAGGAGGCTGAAAGGCCATGGCGATAGCACGGCCAAGCGTGGGCCTGTTGCTGCCAGGGAGTTGACGGATCCCCGGGCGCGATTTGTGTCTGGGCTTTAGGGAGCAAATAAACACCGATGCGATGTCGATCAACGCAAAGCCCAGAACAAGATAAAAAAGCTTTCCTCAATTTTGATATTGCTTTGATAATTTTTCTATGCCAGCATATGTTGATCGATGAATCAATATCTCAGGAGAAGTAATGCAAAAACTGGCGATCTGCCTGCTCGCCGTAAGTGTGGCGGCAACTAGCTTCAATAGCCTTGCAGAGAACCCGCGACCATTGATCGAACAGCTGTCCACATCACAAGAAGATCAAGAATTCATCGTTCAATCCCCGGATAGAGTAGAGAATGAATGCCTGTCCTACTATGCATATGACACGCCAGATCAAGCGACGATACTAATTCCATGGAGATTATTGTCAGAGCTTTCTGCACCGAAGGAATTTAAGGGTTCTGCCCAGGAAAAAAAAGCAGAGCTCATCCGAGCCAACAGAGCACGAGCATTAATTCGCAATACCGACTATTCAAGACTTAATGCTTGGGGCTGCGCAAATGTCAATCATCATCTTGGAGACTCTGCTGAGCTTCTATTTGACCTGTTGGACTCTGGATCAGTAGTCGTGGTAAATGACTCCATAAGCAAACCCGTATCAGAATTTGTCGTTCGATATCACAAAGATGATGGCGGTACATGGTCATACCATCTTAGTCCACAGAGCAAAGCCTTTCTCACAAAAAACTCAAAAAAGATTGCTCGTGATTCCGACCAAGACGAGCATGAAAACACTCAAGTACACCAATGGGGAATAGATCGCGAACCTAGAAAGGAATCAGACCAGAAGCTATACGGTTTTTTACGAAGATTCATCGCATCATGCAGATCTGAGAGACAAGAAGAGCAAACATTTTATTTGTCACACATTGGATTTCCTCTAAATTATCAGTTCAGTTTTGTAAACGAAAAAGGAAAGCAATCAGCAAAAGGAGTGCTGAAGAACTTGAGATCGAATGGAACCAAAGAGTCTTTAGGATTGCCAATTTGTATTGGTGACGGCGGACTCTCTGACGTTTCAGTGAGAAAAAATAATGCACGTGCGATTGTCGATCTATCTTTTGGTTCTGGACCGAATGAAATCTTGCGATTTAAATTATCAAAAGGCACCTGGATGTTAGATTCTGCCGAATGGATTGATCACTGAAATTATTCAAATGAATGGAGGAAAGATGACGAAAAAATTTTTCTTGTCGGCGGACCAGATAGCACCCATTTTCCCCGATCTCGGAGGATGTCTGGCAACAGACAGAATTGTCGTTGACGGCCAGCGTGTTGGTTACATGTATCGGACAAAACCGATCAGACCGGAAGACAGCGGCTGGCGTTTTTTTGCCGGCGATGAAGATGAAGCATATATGGCTGTTCAGAGTCACCACGATGTGTATCAAGTCAATACTATCCTCAACTACGATCCCAGCATTCTTCCATTCATCGATGCAGAGATAGGCAGCAAATTTGAACGGGATGAAGAGGGTGATTTCGTTTTGCTCGACGAAGAAGCATAGTAAGGGGTGATGCGGCATTACCCGGGTGCCGCCTCGGCATAGTCCCTTTAATCACTCCAGCAACCGGTAGGATGCAATGGCGAAGCATATTGCACCGAATTATCCAATCGCATCCAAATCTGCAAGTGGTTTTAAGGCTTGCAGTCTAAAACACCATCAAGCCGCCCCAATCCACAGGATCCACATCCTTGATGGTCTGGGAAAAGGTCCAGCAGTGCCCGCCTATGTCCCTTGCTGTGTATTGCCGTTCGCCGTAGGCTTGGTCTGCCGGTGGGCGCAGGATCAGCGCGCCGCATTGGCGTGCGTGGTCGTAGTGCTGGTCTATCTCGGTGATGCGCATCATCAGCGAGTGCGCGGCAAACTGTGCTTGTCCGGCCTGCGCATCTTGCGGCATCTCAGTCACGACGATGGCGCCGCCTTCGCTGGTGAGCTGGACGCGGTGATTGGCGATGCGCAGGCGCTCGGTAAAGCCGAAGGCGCGGCACAGCCATTCTGCAGCGATGGCAACGTCCGGATAGGCCAGCTCGGGGATGATCTGGCTGTCCGGCATGGAGCGGTTTACAGGCATTGCCTGGCGGCTGAAGAGATGCATGGACAGACTCCCTGATCAATGTATGGCGCACAAATGGCACAGGCATACAGTACCTTTTCGCTAGAACTCATTTCATCAATAGGAGTGAGATGCGTTTGCCTTAAAAGCGGTGCTGGCAAGGCGTGCGAGGCGTCAATAGCGGGGCTATTGACGGGGCCGCCGAGGTAACGAGCGCAACGCAGTCCAGCGCCACTTTTAAGGCAAACCCTCCGGGAACGGCCCAATTTGGGCGCATTGCAGCGTTGCGCCGCTAGCAAAGACGGCCAGTCTTTGCGTGGGGCGGCCATCCGTCGCGACGCGCCTCGCACTGCATCCCAAATGGACTCGTTCGCACTCACTCCTATTGATGAAATGAGTTCTAAATAGTGTAACATCGGCGGGCCGTATGCCTGAAAAGCACAGCCATTGATGCCATAAAGAACCGGGCTGCCTGCCGTAGGCAGCCCCAACATGGAAAAACAAGATTGATGAACTATTTACGTTTCCTTTCGGCCCTGGCGGTAGCAGGCTGCATAGCTCTGCCGCTGCAAGCCAAAACAATTTGTACCGCCGTCGCAGATGCCAAAAGCGGCGCTATGCTGGTGCAGCAAGGCAATTGCAGCGAACGCTATACGCCTGCTTCCACCTTCAAGCTACCCTTGAGCGTGATGGGCTATGACTCCGGATTTTTGCAGGACGAGCATACGCCTTCCCTGCCCTTCAAGGCGGGCGATGTGGATTGGGGCGGCGACAATTGGCGGCAGCCTACCGATCCTACGCGCTGGCTGAAGTATTCGGTGGTGTGGTATTCGCAGCGGATCACGCATTTTTTGGGTGAGCAGCGTTTGCAGCAATACGCGCGCAGCTTCGGTTTTGGCAATGCGGATTTTTCCGGGGACCCCGGCAAGAACAATGGGCTGGAACGCGCGTGGATTATTTCTTCCTTGAAGGTATCGCCGCTGGAGCAGGTCGCATTTTTGCGCAAGCTGGTGAACCGCGAGCTGCCGGTGAAGCCGCAAGCCTTTGACATGACTTTCAAGATCGTGGAAAAGACCAGCCTGCCCGGCGGCTGGGAAGCGCAGGGCAAGACCGGCATGGCCTATCCCCGGCTGAAGAATGGAGACTTTGATGAAGCGCATCCGTATGGCTGGTTTGTCGGCTGGATGAGCAAGGGCCCGCGTACTATCGTCTTTGCGCGTCTGGTCCAGGACGAAAAGAAAGAAGATGTCAGCGCCGGCATCAGGACGCGGGAAGCCTTGCTGAAAGAGCTGCCCGCACTGGTGGAGGCCGCCGCACCATGAAAGCGCCGCTAGTTGCCTTCCTGCGCCTGGCCTTCAGCCTGCTGACTTTGGGCGCGATGGGCTGGCAATTGGCGATACACCTGGGTGGCGGCTATAGCATCATCAACTTTTTCAGCTATTTTACTAACCTATCCAATTTTTTTGCAGCGCTCGTCCTGCTGTTTGGCGCGATTCAGTTTTTTGCGCGCAAAGAAACCGCCGGACCCGGCGATCTGCTGCGGGCGGCCTCGGTGGTGAACATGAGCGTGGTTGGCATTGTGTTTGCTGTACTGCTGCGGAATGTGGACCTGGGCGCGCTGCTGCCCTGGGTTAATTTTGTGCTGCACACGCTGATGCCCTGTGTGGTGGTGCTGGACTGGCTGCTGCAGCCGCCAACGGCAAAGCTGGGCAGGCGGCAACTGCTGCAGGTGCTGGTCTTTCCTGCTGTTTATCTTGCCTATACGCTGCTGCGCGGTAGCAGCACCGGCTGGTACCCCTACCCTTTCCTGAATCCGGCCCACGCGGGCGGCTACGGCGGCGTTGCCGCGTATTCCATCGGCATTACGCTGACCTTTGTATTTGCAGCCTTGCTGCTTTTTGCCATAGGCAACAAGCTGTCAAAGGCACCAGCAGCAGCATCACATCCGTAAATCCGTCACAAACATCTTGCCCGGCGCGTGCGTGATGCAAAACGGGATGCGGCTTAGCTCGGCGATGTATTGCGGGGTGACGCCGCAGGCCCAGAACACCGGCAGCTCGTCTGCCATGATCTCTACCGCATCGCCAAAATCCGGTTTTGCCAGATCCTGTATGCCTATCGCCTGCGGATGGCCGATATGCACCGGCGCGCCATGCACCTGCGGGAAGCGGCCGGAAATTTCCACCGCACTGGCAATCTCGCTGCTCTTGATGGGGCGCATGCTGACCACCATATTGCCCTGGAAGCGGCCTGCCGGCGTGCAGGGGATATTGGTCTTGTACATCGCCACATTGCGCTGCTGGTCTACATGGCGCAGGCGTATGCCGGCTTCCATCAGCGCACTCTCGAAGGAAAAGCTGCAGCCCAGCAAAAAACTGACCAGGTCATCACGCCAGTAGCTGCTGATATCGCTCACCTCCTTGACCAGGCTGCCCTGCTCATAGATGCGGTAGCCGGGGATGTCGCTACGCAGGTCGGCACCGGCGGCGCAGGACGGCTCAAACTGGCCCGGCTCCAGCACTTCCACCAGCGGGCAGGGTTTGGGATTGCGCTGGCAGAATAATAAAAATTCAAATGCGTACTCACGCGGCACGATCATCATATTGGCCTGCACGAAGCCGCGCGCCACGCCTGCAGTAGGCCCGGTATGGGCCGCCTGCCGATACAGCGCGCGCAGTTCCGCAGGAGACAGTTTTTCCATCTGCATCGCTATACTCCCAGGTAGGCCTTGCGCACATCTTCATTGCCGAGCAGGTCCTGGCCGCTGCCTTCCATCACGATGCGGCCGGTCTGTATCACATAGCCGTGGTCGGCTATCGCCAGCGCCTTGTGCAGGTTTTGCTCCACCAGCAGCACGGAAACACCCTGCTGGTTCACCAGTTGTATCGTATCCAGCACCTTGGTGACAAACTTGGGCGCAATACCCCATGAAGGCTCATCCAGCAACAGCAGCTTGGGCTTGGCCATCAGGCCACGGCCTATCGCCAGCATCTGCTGCTCGCCGCCGCTCATGGTGCCAGCCTCCTGGTGCCGCCTTTCCTTCAGGATGGGAAACAGCGTGTACATGGTGTCTATCGACTCTTCTACTTCCTGCTTGTCTTGCCGCGTGTACGCGCCCAGTTGCAGGTTGCGCTCCACCGTCAGGCGGGCGAAGATGCGGCGGCCTTCCGGCACCAGCGACAGCCCCATGCTCACGCGCTTGCAGGCATGGATTTTTTCTATGCGCTTGCCGTCGAAGGTGATCTGGCCATCGTCCGCCGCATTGAGGCCGGCCACCGCGCGCAAGGTGGTGGACTTGCCGTTGCCGTTGCCGCCCACCAGCGCGACGATCTTGCCCTTGGGCACATCGATATCCACCTTGGACAGGGCCAGCACGCCGTCATAGCTGACTTTTAAATTACGTACCTGCAGCATCATTCATCTCCCAGATAAGCGGCGATCACCTTGGGATCATTCGATACCTCGGCCGGTTTGCCGTCGGCAATCTTCTTGCCGTAATCAAGCACCACGATGGCATCGGCAATCGGCATGATGCCTTCCAGTACGTGCTCGACGATCAGGCAGGAGATGCCCTGGTCGCGTATCTTCAGCACCACCTCCACCGTCTCTTTGACTTCGGTCGGATTCAGGCCGGCCATTACCTCGTCCATCAGCAGCAGCTTGGGCTTGACGGCCAGCGCGCGCGCCACCGCCAGGCGGCGCTGCTCGCTGATCGTCATGCTGCCGGCAGGCTTGTCCTTGAACTGGCCCAGGTTCACAAAATCCAGCAGCTCAGCGGCACTGTGCCTGGCCTTGGCCACATTGCGGTTAATCAGGAAGGCACCCACCATCACATTCTCCAGCGCTGTCATGCTGGTGAAGGTGCGCGCTACCTGGAAGGTGCGGCCTATGCCGGCATGCGCGCATTGCTCGGGTGAATAGCCGGAGATCTTTTTGTCATTGAGCCAGATATCGCCCGAGGTCGGCGGCGCATAGCCGGCGATGCAGTTGAACATTGTGGTCTTGCCCGCGCCATTCGGACCTATCAGGCCGACGATCTGGCCGGCGCCCAGGCTGAAGGACACATCCTGGTTCGCCGTGATGCCGCCGAAGCGCTTGGTTACGTTCTCTACACGCAAGAGGCTCATGCTTGCTCTCCTTTGGCCTGCTGCGTCTGCCTGGCCTTGCGCCTGGCAAACACCTGCCTGAACCAGCCCAGCACGCCGCTAGGGTAATACACCGCGATGACGACGATCAGCGCCGCATAGATGATCAGGTCGGTGCCGCGGCCGGAGCCGCCGAAGAACATGCGGGTGCCCTCTTCGATCAGCGTCAGTATGCCGGCGCCGACGATGGGGCCGAACAAGGTACCTACGCCGCCCAGGATGGACACCAGCGCCATCTTGATGGACAAGCCGGTGTGCAGCACCGAGGCCGGATCGATATACAGTTCTTTCTGCGCATACAGGCTGCCACCGATGGCGGTGAAAAAACTGCTGACCGCAAACGCAATCTGCTTGTATTTGCTGAGGCTGATGCCCAGGCTGCGGGCCGCATCCGGCTCGTCCTTGATGGCGCGGAAGTAGTAGCCGAGGTAGCTTTTCTCGATCAGGAAGTTGGCCAGCAAGGTCAGCAGCAGCAGGCCCAGCGCCAGGTAGTAGTAAGGCTCTTTCTCGGCAAAGATCAGCACGCCCCAGCCTTGCTTGTCCATGGGGATGGTCAGGCCCACGGCGGCTCCGGCGTATTCCCAATTGGTAAAGATGATCTGGATGATCTCGGCCACGGCGATGGTGGCCATCGCAAAGTAGTGCCCCTTCAGGCGGAAGCAGGACCAGCCTATCACCAGGCTGATGATAGCCGCCAGCACGCCGCCGGCCAGGATTGCCAGCCAGGCATTGAGGCCGGCCAGCGTCAGCAGCATGGTGGAGGTGTAGGCACCCAGTCCGTAGAAAGCCGCATGGCCCAGCGAGATTTGTCCGGCATAGCCGCCTATGATATTCCAGGCCACGCCCAGTTGCGCCGCCATCAGGATCAGGATGGCCAGGTTCTGGTGCGACGGATCTTTCACAAAAAACGGCACCAGCAGCGCAACGATCAGCGCTACAACCAGCAGCATGTATTTGGGCTGGAAGGGCCTTGCCGCAGCAAGGCTCTGTGCCGGGGCTGCTATCGGGTTAGCTGCAGGATTAGTTACAGGATTAACTGCAGGAGCGGCGGTATTGTCTAAAGTATTCATCGTGTGTCCTTACGCCTTTCCCAGCAAGCCTTGCGGGCGGAACATCAATACCGCCAGGAACAGGCCCAGCACCAGCGCCATCTTGTATTGCGGGCCTATCAGCAAGCCGCCCATCACCTCGACCACACCGACCAGCACACCGGCCAGCAAGGCGCCCACCACGCTGCCGAAGCCGCCGAGGTTGACCACCACAAAAGCGATCAGGATGAAATTGGCGCCCACTTCAGGGAAGATGGGAAAGAAGGTGGACAGCAGCGCACCGGCCACACCGGCACAGGCCGCGCCTATGCCCCAGGCCAGCGCAAACATCTTTTGCGAATCGATACCCATCAGTTGCGCTGCCTCTTTGTCTGCCGCGGTGGCTTCCAGCGCTGCACCGGCACGCGTCTTGGTCAGGAACAGGTAGATGCCGGCGGTGACCAGGATAGCCCCCACGCCCGCGGTGACCTGCGGCGAGCCTATCTGTATGCCGCCTATGGAGACATGGCCGCTGACGATGCTATGGTCCACCGAGCGGAAGTCTGGCTTCCACAAGAACTGCGCGATGCCGCGGAACAGTATCATCAGGCCGAAGGTGGTAAAAATCTGCGACAGCATCGACGAGTTGGTGATCTTCCTGATCACCACTTTGTAGATCATGACGCCCAGCGCAAACAGCAGCAGCGCCGTCAGCGGCAGCGTGAACATGGGATCCAGCGCATACAGCGAATACATCCAGAAGCTGGCATACATGCCGAACATCAGGAATTCGCCGTGCGAAAAATTGACGATATCCATGACCCCGAATATCATCGTCAGGCCTATCGCGACCAGCGCATAGATCAGGCCTATCAATACCCCGGACAGCAGGGTTTGCAGCAGTATTTCCAAGGACATCATGTCTCTCCAAACCGGAACTTCTGGCGGATCTATTGCGCGGGGCTCCCCTACCGGGCACCACTTCCCCGCGCTTTACTTTCTTCGAACGAATTTTCTTATTGATATGGCTGCGTGCCAGGAAAACGGTGCAATATGCGCGTTATGCTTGTTGCGCTATTGCACCCTACCCCTGCCTGCTATTTACGCGCATCCCATTTCGGCATAGGCCAGACGATGTCTTTGGTTGCCATGTCGAAAGGCCATACAGTGTTGTACTTGCCGTCTATGATCTGCACCAGGATGCCGGAGCCGTAAGTGTTCTGTCCCTGTTCATCAAACTTGATGCCTTTCCAAGGCATGATGATCTTGTTGCCGGGGATATTGGTTTCCACCAGCGCCTTGCGGATGGCTTCCGGCTCGGTGGAAGCGGCGCGGTTGATCGCATCTGCCAATGTCATCAGGCCGGTGAAAGTACGGGAAGAGTTGCCGGTGAAGTCTGCCTTGTATTTGCTGTTGTACAGATCATTGACTTGCTTGATCAGCGGATTGTTCTTGGCCAGATCGGGTGACCATACTTCACGCGTGATCACATAGTCGGAATCCTTGCCCAAGGTGCGGCGGAATTCGGTATCGGTAAAGCCGGCATTGTTGGCCAGGATCATGTCAGGCGAGAAACCGAGTTCCTTATAGGTCTTCATCGCCATGATGGCGTCGCCCAGGTAGGAAGATTCCATTACCACCTGTGGGTTGGCGGCTTTCAGCGACTGGATCTCGGATGTCAGCTGCGTGCTCTTGGCTGGATAGGTGATGGTCTTGGTCATCGTGTAGCCGCGCTCTGCGGCCAGCTTCACTTCCAGCTTGGTGGTTTCGTTGCCCCACAAAGTGTTTTCATTGAAGGTGGCGAGCTGCTTGACCTTGATGCCCTTTTTTGCTTCCAGCTCCTTGAAGAATTCAAAGAAGTTATGCACGAACAGATCATCATGCGCTGTGGTGCGGAAGAACCATTTGAAGCCGCGCTGCGTCAGCGTGGCCGAGGAGGATTCCGGATTCAGGTAAGGCACTTTATACCGCTCTGCAACCTGGCTGGAAGTCGCGGTCACGTTGCTGGCATAGGCGCCGATGATGGCGACGACTTTCTCTTGCGTGATCAGGCGTTCTGTTTCAGATGCGCCTATCTGCGGATTGCCCTGGTGATCGGCAAAGATCAGCTTGATCTTCGCGCCCTTCAGGTTGGGCAGGCCGCCGCCGGCTGAGAACGGCAAATTGGGAATGCCCTTGGCGCCGTTGTTGATGATGTCTGCTGCCAGTTCCAGCGCGTTTTTCATTTCTGCGCCGGACGATGCCGCCGCACCGGACAAGGGATAGACTGCGCCGATTTTTATTTCCTGCTGTGCATAGGCAGACAGGCTGAACGCCAGCGCTACGCCTGCTACACCTAGCAGCATCACTTTCTTGAAGGACTTGATGATCATGGTGAGACTCTCCTCATTTTTTTAACTTCGCTTGATAACGTCGTTGAGCAATCTGGCGCACATCCTGCATACGTCCGTTGCTTCGTTTTTTACACCCATCCACTTGCACAAGAACCGCGATTGCATTTCCTTGTGTCCGCATTGCGCCCCATATAATAGTCGCAACTTTTCCCTTATAGAACTTTTTTCCCTGGATTTTTCTTTGCTGCAATTCCAGTGGCGATACCGGTTTTTAAAACCCTGCCAAATCCGTAGGCAGCGTTGCAGATGCGCCATGGCTTTGCAGATTTAATTTGAATAGTAGACTTTTTAAATATAATATTCAAACGTTTTATAAACAAATTATCTCAATAAACAACAGATGATTTATTTATATATTCAATTTAAATGAACTCGATAATAATGCACCAAAGACAAACAGGGAATGCTATTCAAGCGTGCGTGTTGTGAGCCTGGCAGACGGGCATGCACTATAGGCGTGCTTTAGCCGCCGGCAGCTTGTACCGCACGGTACCGCGCCGCACAGCAACGTACATACAGCAGCATCGCACCAATACAGGCAGGAAAATGCCAACATGGGGGAGTCATGAGTCAGGTCAAGCAAGAGCAGGGTCAAATTGAAAAGTCTGAACAACGCTGGCAGTTCTGGATAGACCGTGGCGGCACGTTTACCGACATCGTCGCCCGCAAGCCTGACGGCCAGTTGCTGACGCACAAGCTGCTGTCGGAAAACCCGGAGCAATACAAGGATGCCGCCGTGGCCGGCATCAAGCGCCTGCTGGGCCTGCGCGCCGATGAAGCGATTTCGCCTGAGCTGGTGGAAGCAGTCAAGATGGGCACCACGGTCGCCACCAATGCGCTGCTGGAGCGCAAGGGCGACCCCACCGCGCTGCTGATAACGCGCGGCTTCCGCGACGCGCTGCGCATTGCCTACCAGAACCGCCCCCGCCTGTTTGACCGCCATATCGTGCTGCCCGAGCTGCTGTATGAAAAAGTGGTGGAGGTGGATGAGCGCATAGACGCGCACGGCAAGGTGATACAGCCGCTGGACATACAGCAGGTGGAGCAGGATCTGGCCGGCCTGTACACGCAGGGCTACCGCGCCGTCGCCATCGTACTGATGCACGGCTACCGCTACACGCAGCATGAAGCCATCATCGCCAGGCTGGCGCAAGAGCTGGGCTTTAGCCAGGTATCCGTCTCGCATGAAGTCAGCCCGATGATGAAGCTGGTGTCGCGCGGCGATACAACCGTGGTGGATGCCTACCTGTCGCCCATCCTGCGCCGCTATGTGGACCAGGTGGCGGAGCAGATGCACGGTGTGCGCCTGTTCTTCATGCAAAGCAATGGCGGCCTGACGGATGCGCACCGCTTCCAGGGCAAGGACTCCATCCTGTCCGGCCCGGCCGGCGGCATCGTCGGCATGGTGCGCACTGCGCAGACGGCAGGCTTTGACAAGATCATCGGCTTTGACATGGGCGGTACTTCCACCGATGTGTCCCATTATGCGGGCGAGTTTGAGCGCGAGTTTGAAACCCAGGTGGCCGGCGTGCGCATGCGCGCGCCGATGATGAGCATCCATACCGTTGCTGCGGGCGGCGGCTCCATCCTGCATTTTGACGGCACCCGCTACCGCGTAGGCCCGGACAGCGCCGGCGCCAACCCCGGCCCGGCCAGCTACCGCCGTGGCGGCCAGTTGGCCGTGACGGATTGCAATGTGATGCTGGGCAAGATACAGCCGGCTTACTTCCCCAAAGTGTTTGGCCCCAACGCGGATGAGTCGCTGGACCGCGACGCCGTGGTGAAGAAGTTCACCGAAATGGCAGCGCAGATAGAAGCCGCTACCGGCAAGCGCAGCACGCCGGAAGAAGTAGCCGAGGGTTTTATCGAGATTGCTGTCGGCAATATGGCGAATGCGATCAAGTTCATCTCGGTGCAGCGCGGCCACGATGTGACCGAGTATACGCTGACCACCTTCGGCGGCGCCGGCGGCCAGCATGCCTGCCTGGTGGCCGATGCGCTGGGCATGACCAAGGTATTTGCACATCCGTTTGCCGGCGTGTTGTCGGCCTATGGCATGGGCCTGGCAGACCAGACCGCGATGCGCGAGCAGGCGATGGAATTGCCGCTCACAGAAAAAGCGATGCCGGAACTGCGCGCGCAACTGGACAAATTATCGAAGCAGGCAGCAGCCGACCTGCTGGCCCAGGACGTGCCCGCCAGCCGCTTGCAAGTGAAACAGCGCGTGCACCTGCGCTATGACGGTACCGATTCTGTGATCGTTGTTGCGATAGGCAGCGTGGCCAGCATGGTCAGCCAGTTTGAGGCGGCCTACAAGAAACGTTATTCCTTCCTGATGCCGGACAAGGTGCTGGTGATAGAGGCAATTTCGGTGGAAGCCATAGGCAGCTCCGGCGAGGGCCAGGCAGCAGTAGAGCAACTGCCGCCACGCGCGGGCGCCTTGCAGGCCAGCGATACGGTGCGTCTGTTTTCCGGCGGCCAGTGGCATGATACCGGCTTGTATCTGCGCGAAGACATGCGCCCCGGCGACGTGGTGCGCGGCCCGGCCATCATCGCCGAGAAAAATGCGACCAATATCATAGAACCCGGCTGGATCGCCGAGGTGACGGCTCTGAATCACCTGGTGTTCACCCGCGTGGAAGCACGCAGGCAAAGGCAGGCGATGGGCACCACGGCAGACCCTGTGATGCTGGAAGTATTCAACAACCTGTTCATGAGCATTGCCGAGCAGATGGGTTTGCGGCTGCAGAACACCGCGTTCTCGGTCAATATCAAGGAAAGGCTGGATTTTTCCTGCGCGCTGTTTGATGCGGAAGGCAACCTGATTGCCAATGCACCGCACATCCCCGTGCATCTGGGATCCATGGGCGACAGCATCAAGACCATCATCCGCGAGAATGCAGGCAAGATGCAGCCGGGCGATGTGTACATGCTCAATGATCCTTACAACGGCG
The DNA here is from genome assembly GCF_014636315.1 of Parundibacterium terreum. Lineage (GTDB taxonomy): Bacteria > Pseudomonadota > Gammaproteobacteria > Burkholderiales > Burkholderiaceae_D > Undibacterium > Undibacterium terreum. Next base: position 831,180 of record NZ_BMED01000002.1, read on the forward strand.
GCACCCATCTGCCGGATATTACCGTCATCACGCCGGCCTTTAACCAGGAGGGCACGCGCATCCTGTTCTACGTGGGCTCGCGCGGCCACCATGCGGACATAGGCGGCATCACGCCGGGCTCCATGCCGGCCAATAGCACGGTGGTGGAAGAAGAAGGCGTGCTGATCAATAATTTCCAACTGGTGCGTGGCGGCGTGTTCCTGGAAAAAGAGGCAGCCGCGCTGCTGTCTTCCGGTAAATACCCTGCCCGCAATATCCACCAGAACCTGGCAGACTTCCAGGCGCAGATTGCCGCCAACCAGAAAGGCGTGGACGAGTTGTTGAAGATGGTCCAGCACTTCGGGCTGGAAGTGGTGCAAGCCTATATGAAGCATGTGCAGGACAATGCGGAAGAAGCGGTGCGCCGCGTGATTACCGCGCTGAAGGACAGCAGCTACGAATACAAGCTGGATAACGGCGCAGTGATCAAGGTGGCAATACGGGTGGACCATGCGGCACGCTCGGCGGAGATTGATTTCACTGGCACCTCGCCGCAACTGAATAATAACTTCAACGCCCCCAGCGCGATCTGCATGGCGGCGGTTCTGTATGTGTTCCGCACGCTGATCGATGATGAGATACCGCTGAACGCCGGCTGCCTGAAGCCACTGAAGGTCATCATCCCACCCGGCTCCATGCTGAACCCTCACTACCCGGCTGCAGTGGTATCGGGCAATGTGGAAACTTCCAGTTGCATCACCAACGCGCTGTATGGCGCGCTGGGTGTGGTGGCCTCTTCGCCGGGGACGATGAACAACTTCACCTTTGGCAATGACCAGCACCAGTACTACGAAACCATCTCCGGCGGCTCCGGCGCGGGCAAGGGTTTCAATGGAACTGACGTGGTGCAGACGCACATGACCAATTCGCGCCTGACCGATCCTGAGATTTTGGAATGGCGCTATCCGGTGCGGCTGGAGAGCTATGAGATCAGCCCCGGCTCCGGCGGCAAGGGCGAGTGGCACGGCGGCAATGGCGGCATACGCAAGATACGCTTCCTGGAAGCGATGACGGCATCCATCCTGTCGAATAACCGCATCTATGCGCCTTTCGGCATCGCCGGCGGGGAGCCGGGCCGCTGCGGCAAAAACAGCGTGATCCGCAATGACGGCAGCGTGGAAGAACTGAGCTTCGTTGCCAGCACCGACATGCAGGCCGGTGAAATCTTTGTGATAGAAACGCCGGGCGGCGGCGGCTATGGCATAGAACGTGGATAAGGCTATCCGCAGCGTGGCTACAGCTTCGCAGATGGGCGTCTCCGGCTATCTGTATGGGCTGGCGGTGGCGCTGATCTGGGGTGCGCAACCGGTGGTGGCCAGCTTTGGCTATCGCGCCGGCCTGACCACGCTGGACCTGACCATGCTGCGCTTTGCTGCCAGCGGCTTGCTGATGCTGCCGTTCTTTGTCAAACGCGGCATCTGGAGCGCCTGCGGCGTGGGCTGGAGACACGCTGCCGTTTTCATCCTGCTGGCGGGGCCGCTGTATAACATGGTGCTGGTGGGCGGTCTGCAATGGGCGCCAGCCACGCATAGCTCGCTGATCTACCCTGCCTTCACGCCGCTCTTCACCACACTGATCGCCAGGCTGCTGCTGAAGGACCAGCAGCGCATACCCGTGGCCGGGCTGGCGCTGCTGATTGCCGGTGTGCTGACCGTGAAGCTGGGCGCTATCCTGCACCCTGTTGCCGGCGTCAATCCGGATGCCTGGCGCGGCGACATCCTGTTTGCGACGGCAGCCCTGATGTGGTCGCTATACACGGTGCTGATGCGGCGCTGGAATACCGAACCTATCGCCGTTGTCGCGGTGGTGCAGGTTGGCGGCCTGCTGTACCTGCCGTTTTATTTCTGGTTTGCCGGGCTGGCGGTGTTCCAACTGGATACGACCGCTATCGCAATACAGACGCTCTACATGGGCATCATCGTCAGCGTGATCTCGGTGCTGATGTTTAATCTTGCGGTACGCATGCTGGGGCCCAAGGCGGCCATGTTTACCGCGTTGATGCCGGTGGTCGGCGTGGGCCTGGCTGTGCTGGTGCTGGGCGAACCGCTGACCTGGTCGCTGATGCTGGGCACGGTGCTGATCGTCGCCGGGCTTTTTATCGCGCTTAAGAAGAAATAGGCATAAGGCAGGGTCTCTTCATACGGTTTTGTAGTTTTTGCTGCGCAACATCTACGCCCTAGCTGCGATTAACGAGGAGGATAAGGGTTTTGTTTTGTACACGGCAACACAAAATACAAAAACCCTCTGCACAAAGTGGTAAAGTAATCCTGTAAGCAATATAGCTAAATGACAGGAGGCAGCCATGCTTGATGCAATCGAACTAGCGGCGCAAGTCGGCGACGCACTGAAATCCAAAAAACTCTTGCTGACGGTGGCAGAATCCTGCACCGGCGGCGGCATCTGCCAGGCTATTACAGAAATCGCCGGTTCATCCGACTGGTTTGATTGCGGCTTTGTCACCTATTCCAATTCCTCCAAATCGGAATTGCTGGATATCTCCCCTTCGCTGATCGCTCAGCATGGCGCGGTCAGCGAAGAAATTGCGGCGGCAATGGCAGAAGGCGCACTGGCCAGCTCGGAGGCGCATATCTCCATCTCTACCACCGGCATCGCTGGGCCTGGCGGCGCAGTACCCGGCAAACCCGTAGGCACGGTGTGTTTTGGCTGGGTCGTGGGCGGCATCACCCATACCGAACGCCTGGTGTTTGCCGGCGACCGCCATGCGGTGCGCGAGCAGACTATCGTGCATGCGTTGGACCGCCTGCTGCGCTACCTGAAAGAAGTTTGATAGAAGTTTGATCGGCGCACCGGCAAACAAACACACACCCTACCCCCGCCCCCATTTATGCGAGGGTGCCATCCCGCTTGCCAAGCTGCGATAAGTTTGGCATGATGAGTCCATGAACAAACCTGTATCGGCCCATATGTCTTACCTGAAAGCCACCGCGTCTGCGGCTGCTGCGGGTTCGTACGCCGATTCCAGCATTGCTGCATCTATTTCCTGCATTTCTTCCTCCTCCATTATTCGAATTATCCAGGGTCGCTGATCTGCGGCTTTGCCGATGCCCAGCGCCCCTCAAATTCCCCCGTGTGTAGCCTGCCTGTGATGCCTTAGTTGCGTTCGTTGCGTTCGTTGCGTTCGTTGCGTTCGTTGCGCCTGTGCGCTCCAGCGTACTCCTGAGCACTCCAGTGTAATTACTGCCCTCTGATCCGGCCCGGCGCACACGTTCTTTTCATCGCTAATGGAGTATCACCTCATGTTCCAATTAATGGACCGTGCGTCCTCGCACGCGTGTGCGGAAACACTCGCCTGCACAAATACAGTCACCGACAGGCCAGCCTCCGGCTACCCTACGCTGGAAGCCATCCGGCAGACCAGTGCCCGCTTGCACGGCAAGGCGCTGCTTACGCCGGTATGGCAATGGCAGACCGGCGCCGTGGAAGAACAACTGCATCCATCCACCGGCGTGTGGCTGAAGCTGGAGCTGTTTCAAAAATCCGGCAGCTTTAAATTTCGCGCTGCGCTGAACTGCCTGATGGCGATGGATGAATCGGCAAGGCAAAGAGGCGTGGTTGCCGTCAGCGCAGGCAACCATGCGGTGGCCGTCGCTTATGCGGCCAGGCTGATGCAGGTGCATGCCATCGTGTATATGCCGCGCGCAGCAAGCCCGGCACGCATCGCCGCTTGCCGCGAATACGGCGCAGAAGTAAGGCTGGCTACAGATGTGCATGAAGCCTTTCGCCTGGGGAATCAACTGGCGCAACAAGAACAAAGAACCCTGGTCCATCCCTTTGATGGACCGCTAACGGCGCAAGGTACGGCAACGGTAGGGCTGGAGCTGATGCAGCAGGTCCCCGGACTGGACGCGGTGGTCGTGCCCATAGGCGGCGGTGGACTATGCGCGGGTATCGCAGCGGCCGTCAAGCAGATCAACCCCGGCTGCAAAGTGTTCGGTGTGGAACCATTTGGTGCCGACATCATGTACCGCAGCTTTTTATCCGGCAAACCCGAGAAGCTGGATAAGGTGGATACCGTTGCTGACAGCCTGGGCGCTCCCTATGCGATGCAATACAGCATGGACGTCTGCCGACGCTTTGTAGATGAAGTGGTGCGCGTCAACGATGATGAAATCTGCCGTGCGATGCATGCGCTATTCCGTGACATGAAGCTGGCAGTAGAACCTGCGGCGGCAGTGGCCACCGCTGGCATGTTCGGCCCTCTGCGTGACAGGCTGGACGGTAAACAGGTGGCGCTGATCGTCTGCGGCTCCAATATGGATGCCGCAGACTATGCCGGCCTGCTTACGCGCGGTAGCGGTGCCGGGTAAAAGGACCCGCTATTTCAATGGAATGAAGATATCCAGCACCGCTTCCTGCTCAGGCACATCGGGGAAGAAGCGCACGCGTTGCAGATACAAGGGGAAATCGCGCAGCTCTTCGCCGCTCTGCGGCAGCCATTCCGAGTACAGATAGGACAGGATGCTGCCCAGATGATCGTCGGAGCCCGTATGCCGGAACACCGCGCAGCGCCCGGCCGGTATCGTCTTTGCGAAGATGCCGTATGGGTTGGCGGCAATATCGGCATCCGTTGCGGCGCACAGGTCCAGCCGGTAATCTTCGGGCGCGACTTCCTCCGGATTGTTATAGAGGATATTGAAGGTTGCACTGATGCGCGGCGGCAAACCGTTCTGCTTGCGCCATGCGATGAACTGGCGGATGGAGTCCCCCAATTGCAGCGGGTCTCCATGGTGCTCCAGCACCGCAACCCTGGTTTCCTGTACATCGGTAATGCTGACCTGGTCAGCCCTGTATGTCGTTTTCATATGCTCGGCCCTTAGTTCGCTGAGTGATTGATAGGTGGCGTACCAGGGAGCCCATTGCGGCTGTTTTCTGAAATCGGACGGCGTTTGCCCTACGCTCTTTTTAAAAGCCCGCGCAAATGCTTCCGGTCCCTCATACCCGCTATCCAGTGCGATATCCATGATCTGCTGGTGATCGCGAAAGGCAAGCTGATAAGAGGCACGTTTCAGGCGGCAGAGCTGGACGTATCTGGCTACACCTACGCCAAACAATTCAGAAAACTGCCGGTGGAAATGATATTTGGAAAAGGCCGCAACCGCGCTGAGCGATTCCACACTCAAGTCCCCATCCAGATGCGCATCGATGTAGTCAAACACCTTGCGGAATCTGGCGAGATAATTTTCTGCAGCTGCTGCACTCATTGAATATCCTCCCTGGTGACAGGCAGAATAGAGCGAGCGCCAAGGAAAAGCCTGATCGAAGTTGCTATATTCATTGCTGACGTCATTGCGACTGATTCGGGCTAGCGATTTTACTTCACACCGATTTCACGCAGGTATTTCAGCGTGCCGGGATGCAGCAGCTTCGCATCGCTGACAGCCCTTGCCGTGTTGGCTGCGGTAGTCTCCTGCGCTTGCGGCAGGATGACTGCGATATTCTTTTCGCCTAGGTGCAGCGCGCGGGTGAAGCGGTAAGCGGCCTCATCCGGCAAATCCGGCCGCGCCATGATGAAACTCCAGGAACCGAGGGAATTGAGTGCCACGGCCTGCCCCCTGAAGCTATTCGCCGGCAAGACCAGGCGTTTCAGGAAGGTATGCTTGCCGGCTATCAGCGCAATCTCTTTCTCGTCAGGCACGATAAAGCGGCCGCCGGCAGGTGCATTCATCACCGCGCCAAAGCCGGGCCAACTGCTGCCACCGCCCCACAGCGCCGCCACGCGGCCATCGGCCACCATCGCCGGGCCATCACCGGCACGCTCCAGGTATACCGCCTGGAAATCCTTGTCCATGTCCAGCCCCAGGCCATCCAGCACATAGCGCGCCAGGATCACCAGGCCCGAACCTTTGGCACCGAAAGCCACAGGCTTGCCGCGCAGATCGGCGATGCTGTGATAAGGGCTGTCTGCGCGCACAACAAACATGCCGGGCGTGGAATACATCGCCGCAACGATCTTCAAATTGGCAGGCGCCCGCCCTATTCCCTGCAGTGCCTCATACGCCGCTTCGCCCTGCACCAGCGCAATATCGAGCTTGCCAGCTTCCAGCAAGGGAATATTTTCGGTGCTGCCCTTGGTATTGCGCGCCTCTATCGTCAACTGAGTATCAGTCACCGCCACCGTACGCACCACCGCATCGCCAAACATGGGAAAGCCGCCGCCGGGCGTGGCTGTGCCCATTACGATGTGGATGTTGTCTGCGGCGGCAACGGGAACGGCTGGCAGGCATATTGCAAGCGCCACGCTGATGGGCAGGACGGATTTAAGGAATTTCATCATGGGGATTTCGCTCTTTCTCTCCAGGCGCTATGCCAATAGAAGCATGCTAACGCGAAATCCAAATTCTTGTGCCGCGGAATAAGCGAGGGCTATTTCCTGTTCAATGCAGCATGACGTCCTCAACGAACTTTGCTCGGGCCGGATAAGTGCGCGGATTTCAATGCCAGCTCCAGGTGCCCTCTTCCGTCTTTATCCAGCCCAGTGCAATGACTACCAACAGAATTCCCAGCGCGATGTGGGCGATTTTCCAATAGCGTTCGGTATGCACGGTTTCTCCGGCACGCTCTATGCTGACGCAGCTCTTGAGCAGCCGGGATGATTTGACTGTTACCGCATCACCGTCATTGAGCCTGGAATAGGTGGCATAGCCGACCGAGCAGGAATCAAGGCCGCCGTCGGTAAATTTCAGGTGATAGGCGGTATCGCAGGTCGGACCTGTGTTGCCGCTGATCCTGGAGGTGGTGGTGCTGTGGCCGTCGACGTGCAGGGCCTGTGTGGTAAAGGGAAGGCCGGCATCGGCCAGAAAGGCCAGGCCGGCGACAGCCATCGCGATACGCAGCAGTAGTTTCAGCATGGCGCTCCCCTCTCATCCAAACCCATGCGGCGGGAAATACGAAAGACGATATTTTGCTATGTTGACACAATTAAATTATCAAAACAACATTATATTGAATTGAGCCAGTGCTGCGGTCGTGTGTTTTCGCTTCTAAGGCTTGGTGCTCATACGCGGACGTATGCTGTCCTTCATTGCGTCTGGCTGGTCGTAGCGGCGGATGGCGGCCCACAGGGCTCCGGATTTGGCGATGTGCTCAAACAATTGCTGCAATGCCGCCTTGTCTTCCGCGCCGAGTGCAGATCGATTGGAGATATAAATGCCGCTGTCTATCCAGGGCAGATCATCCAGCACTTCATAACGCAGTTTTTTATGCATGGGCTGCAGCCTGCTGTCCATCTGCACTACGCCGGTAAAAATAGCAGAGGTCATGATGGTGACATCGGCCACGCCGGCCGCAAGCAGGCGGCCAACGGAGACAGGATCGGCCTCCAGCAGCAAGCGGTTCTGCTTCTTCAGTTCATTCAGGGTTATCTGGTAGGTGTCCCCATAGTCGTACCCGCGCACCAGGGCGACTTTCAGCTCACGGTGGTCCAACAGGTCTTGCAGGTTATGCAGCGCGGGGCGGGCGGAGTCCAGAGAGATCATCGTGGCCCGAACAGAGATCATGGGCACGAAGCTGCCGGCTTCGTCACGCTGCTGCAAGCGGGTCGCGGGCAGCAGCAGATCGGCCTGCCCGGCCTGGAACATCAGTTCCTGCCGCGCACGCGGAACAGAGGTAAATACGAAGCTGCAGCCCTCCTTTTTCCCCTCTGTGCGCAGTACATCGACATAAGCGCCGCTGAACTGGTCTTTGTTTTGATCTTTACCGGGATCCTTGCTCGAATCTTTAATGATGATGACGGCAGTACCAGTGGGAGAAACAGGGACGGTGATAGGCCGGGAGCATTCGGCATTTGCAACCGAGGCCACGCCAAACAGCAGGGCCGAGAATGCGGCCGTTGCGAACGGGGCCAGAGCACCCACGCGCTTTCCGCTGCCCACCTTTCGGCCAGACTTGCGCTCAACGACAGATGCGCCGCCGGCAACTTCAGTCCGGCAATGTCGGGCAAGTTTTGTCATCAGAGACAGGCGCTTTTTCATGCAGGCGGTATCCGGAAAACGCGGATCAGCGGCAGGCGTTGATGGCGTTTCTGGTTTCTTCCGCCACGCGTCGTGCTGCCTGCGCGTGCGTTTCGCCAGCGGCGGGTTGGGCATACAGGATGGCGCGTGAAGAATTGATCATCATGCCTGTGCCTGCAGCAGTACGGCCTGCCTGCACGGTGGAGGCGATATCGCCACCCTGCGCGCCTATGCCGGGGATCAGCAAAGGCATATCGCCAACGATCTGGCGCACTTGCGCAATCTCGTTAGGGAAAGTGGCGCCGACGACCAGCGCGCACTGGCCATTGGTATTCCATTTTTCTGCCACCAGTTTGGCGACGTGCTGGTACAGCGGCTTGCCACCCACATCCAGGAACTGCAGGTCGGACCCGCCGACATTGGATGTGCGGCACAGCACGATCGCGCCACGGTCTTTCCATTCCATATAAGGCGCAACAGAATCAGAGCCCATGTAGGGGCTGATGGTAACTGCATCTGCCTGGTAGCGTTCATAAGCTTCACGCGCATATTGCTCTGCCGTGGCGCCGATATCGCCGCGCTTGGAATCCAGCACGATGGGGATGTTCGGGTAAGTCGTCTTGATATAGGTGCAGATGGCTTCCAGTTGGTCTTCCGCGCGCAGTGCCGCGAAATAGGCAATCTGCGGCTTGAAGGAACAGGCCAGGTCGGCGGTGGCATCGATGATGGATTTGCAGAAAGCGAAAATGGCATCCGGCTGCTGGGCTATTTCTGCGGGGAAGCGGGATACGTCAGGATCCAGGCCTACGCAGAGGAGAGAGTTGTTGGTCGCCCAGGCGGCAGAAAGTTTTTCGATAAATGTCATTGATTGCCTTTTTACTAATATTATTACGCAAGACCATAGCCTCGCTATAGCCTCCATTATAGCCTTTGGCCCCTGCCAAACGGATGCCTCGCTGCCATTAGAGGACGGAAACTAAGCCGTTTTTTGATAAATCGCCACTCTTTTGCATCCCGGCGGACAAGCAAAGCAGAGCGGGGGTATCATTCAGGAATTCAATTAAATTAACAAAGCGCTTCGGCTCATTGAGCCTAAGGCGACTTGTTTGCGATCCCTTAAGCCCGGCCCATGAAAAAAACACCTGCCCTAGCCCCTGCTGCCGATTTCGATATGCAGGCACTGGACAACCAGTTTTGCTTTGCACTGTATTCGGCATCGCTGGCATTGACCAAGACCTACAAACCGCTACTGGAAAAGATAGGCCTGACCTATCCGCAATACCTTGTCATGCTGGTGTTATGGAAACAGGACAATATACTGGTCAAGGACATAGGCGAAGCGCTATTCCTGGATTCCGGCACGCTGACGCCTTTGCTGAAACGGCTGGAAAGCGCCGGCATCATTGTCCGCACCCGCGACCAGCAGGATGAGCGGCAGGTCAGGATCACGCTGACGCCGCAAGGCAAAAACCTGAAGAAGGCGGCCAAGGAAATTCCTGCGCAGATACTGTGCGCGAGCGGCCAGACCAAGGATACATTGATCAGCCTGCGTACGCAGCTGTCGGAGATCAGGGATGAATTGACGGAGCACAACGAGGAAAGCAGTTCTTAAAAAGGCGTAGGCATCGTTCTATTGGCGATTGTTTCAGCCCTTGAAAAACAGATTTTACAAAACTAAATTGCACACAATCTATTTTGAATCTATAATTCTTTCATCGGCACTCAAATGCCGCTTTTGTCAGAGGCTGCTGTGAAATTAGCCTGGCCTGCGCCCACAAGGCGCAAATGGCTGGATACAGCAAACCCGCCGGGATAATTTCACAACGGCCTCTTCACCTTAGTCCAAATAGGAGAACACCATGCAAGTACTTTACACAGCGACAGCAACAGCAACCGGTGGCCGCGACGGCCGTGCAGTTTCCAGCGACAACCAGTTGTCCGTCAAACTGACAACACCAAAAGAACTGGGCGGCGGTGGCGGCGAAGGCACTAATCCAGAGCAAATGTTTGCAGCCGGCTATTCCGCCTGCTTCATCGGTGCAATGAAATTTGTTGCCGCTGCAACTAAAGTGACATTGCCTGCAGACACAGCGATTACCGGCCAAGTCGGCATCGGCCCAAATGACAAAGGCGGTTTCGGCCTGACCGTGGCATTGAGCGTGAATGTGCCAGGCATGGACAAGGCAGAAGTCCAGGCTTTGGTAGACAAGGCTCACCAGGTTTGCCCTTACTCCAATGCGACACGCGGCAACATCGACGTAAAAATCACAGTGCAATAATTACTTGCCTGCTGCGGTCCGAGTGGCCGCAATGCTGAAAAAGCCACCGTCCGGTTCATACCTGCGGTGGCTTTTTTGTTTTTGCATGCCAACGATCAAGCCTTGCTACAATGACCTAACCCCTACCCCACACTCCACACCACGGATATTCCAGGCGAACCGACCATGATCCCGCATATCAGCAAAGAGCAAGTCCGCCAGGCATTACCCTACCCCACCCTGATCCAGGCTTTGCGCGTAGCATTTACTTCAGGCATTTCTGCACCGCAAAGGCATGTGCACACCGTATCTGAAGACCCGGTATCTACCTTGCTGCTGATGCCAGTCTGGCAGCCTGGTGCGAATATGGGCGTCAAGCTGGTGACAGTGGCGCCGCAAAACCAGGGCTTGCCATCGGTGCACGCCATTTTTGTGTTGTTTGATACCGTCACCGGTGCACCGCTGGCGCTGATGGATGGGGAGGAGCTGACGGCAAGACGTACCGCCGCCGCATCGGCGCTGGCATCCAGCCATATCTCGCGCACCGACAGCAAGCGATTGCTGATGGTGGGCACCGGCAGCCTGGTGCCCTACCTGGCGGCAGCGCATTGCACCGCGCGGGACATCAGCGAAGTGGAAATCTGGGGCCGCTCGCCGGACAAGGCCCGGCTGTGCATGGACAACATCAAGGCGCAGGCGCTATTGCCGCCGCATATCAAACTCAGCGTTACCGGCGATCTGGAAATAAGCTGCCGGCAGGCCGATATCATCAGTTGCGCCACCACCAGCACCAAGCCTATCGTGCCCGGTGCCTGGGTGGGGCCTGGCACGCATGTGGATCTGGTGGGCGGTTTCAAACCGACCATGCGCGAAGTGAATGATGCCTTGATGGCCAAGGCCACCATTTTCGTCGATACCTTTCCTGGCGCGCTGAAGGAAGCAGGCGATATCACGCAGCCGCTGGCCAATGGCAACATAGAATGCGAATCCATCGTCGCCGATCTGGCCGATCTGGCGGGCGGCATTCACAGGGGGCGTAGCGATGATGAAGAAATCACCGTGTTCAAATCGGTAGGCACTGCGCTGGAAGATCTGTGCGCAGCCAATCTGGTGTGGGCGCAATATCAGGCCACCCAGGCCACGTAAAATAAGCAAAACCCGGCCCGGCATCCTGCAAAGTAATCAAACAGGATACCGGGCCGGAGAACGGCAATAGCGCAAATAGCGCAATTACTTGTTATTCAGCTTGGCCCTGACAGCCGCACCGTAAGCCGGATCTGCCTTGTCAAAATGCGCTAGCTGACGCTGTTTGATCTCATCCGGCACGCTGCGCATTGCGCCGGCGATATTGCTGGTCAGCCTGTCTTTTTCATCGGCAGGCAGCAGGCGGAACAGGTTGCCCGCCTGGCTGTAATCGTCTTCCTGGCCGCGGCCGTCAAAACGCCCCGTTGTACCTTCCAGTGCCCAGCCTGCATCACCATTGCCGAATCCGCTATTGGCCACGCCTGCACTTTCTACCGTTGCATAGTTTTGCTGGCGGCCGAAACCGGATGCCGCCATTGCACCATCACGCTGCTGATGGTTGACCGGGCAGCGCGGACGGTTCACCGGCAATTGCTGGTGATTGGTGCCCACGCGGTACAGTTGCGCATCGTGGTAGCCGAACAGGCGCGCCTGCAGCATGCGGTCTGGCGAGAAGCCCAAGCCGGGCACGATATTGGCCGGCGACAGGGCGACCTGCTCCACCTCTTCAAAATAATTTTCCGGATTGCGGTTCAGCTCCAGCACGCCGACCGGGATGCGCGGGAAATCCTTGTGCGGCCAGACCTTGGTCAAGTCAAACGGGTTCCAGCCTGTACGCTCGTCCCAGGCCTGCGCCTCGTCCTCGCGCATCACCTGGATATATACATTCCATTTGGGGAAATCACCGCGCTGTATCGCATCAAATAGATCGCGCTGCGCATAGTCCGGATCTTCTCCCCCCAGGCGCACCGCATCGGCGGGCAACAGGTTCTTGATGCCTTGCTGCGTCTTCAGATGCCATTTAACCCAAACTCGTTCACCAGCTTCATTGATCAGGCTGAAGGTGTGGCTGCCGAAGCCATCCATATGGCGGTATCCATCCGGCGTGCCACGGTCGCTGAACAGCATCGTTACCTGGTGCAGCGACTCCGGCGCCTTGCTCCAGAAATCCCACATCATCGTCGGCGATTTCAGGTTGCTGTGCGGATCGCGCTTTTGCGTGTGGATAAAATCAGGGAACTTGATGCCGTCCTTGATGAAAAACATCGGTGTGTTATTGCCGACCAGATCCCAGTTGCCCTGCTCGGTATAAAAACGCAGCGCAAAGCCGCGCGGATCACGCTCGGTATCGGCCGAACCTCGCTCACCGCCCACGGTGGAAAAGCGCAGGAAGGTTTCGGTCTGCTTGCCTATGCTGCTGAACAGCCTGGCCTTGGTGTATTGGCTGATGTCATGCGTGACGGTAAAGGTGCCGTATGCGCCGGAGCCTTTGGCATGCACCACGCGCTCCGGGATGCGCTCGCGGTTGAAGTGCTGCAGCTTCTCTATCAGGTGAAAATCTTGCAGCAGCACCGGGCCGCGCGGGCCGGCGGTGATGCTGTTCTGGTTATCGGCGACGGGGCTGCCGGAGGCAGTGGTCAAAGTGCTTGCTGATTCGGCGGGGCGGTTCTGCTTGCTGTCCATGGTGGCTCCTTGGGTTGGCTGAGGGGTACAGAACCTGCAAGACAGCCCACGCAACTCAAAGGAAAACAAAGCGAAGCGTGATCTGCAAGACAAGTTCTTAACGGCCCGACCATATTATTGTTTTCTATCGAATTACTAAAATTGATTGTTTTTATCAATGCGATAGCGAATGCCAACTAGCCAAAGAGGACAAAACCTGTGTTTGCCTAAAGAAGCAGCAGGCTCACCGCCAGTAACAGCATAATCACGCCAACCAGCCCATCCAGCAGGCGCCACGCGATCGGCTTGGCAAACAGGGGCGACAACAGGCGAGCGCCAAAGCCCAGCGCACAAAACCACAGCACCGCATTGGTGACTGCGCCAACGGCGAACCACCATTTGCCCTGCCCCGGCTGCTGCCCGCCTATAGCGCCCAGCAAAACGACCGTATCCAGATACACATGCGGATTGAGCAGCGTAACGGCCAGCACCGACAGCAAGGCCTGCTGCGTGGTCAGCAATACCGCCCTGTCGCCGGTTTCCAGCCTGTGCTCGGACAAGGCAGAACGCCACGCACGCAAGCCATACCAGGTGAGGAAGGCGGCACCACCCCAGCGCGCCAATGTCAGCAAGACCGGTTGCCCCTGGATCAGGCTGCCCATACCGGCGATGCCGGAACTGATCAGCACCGCTTCACACAGGATGCAGACCAGTACCGTCAGGCCGACATGCTGGCGGCGCAGCCCCATGCGCAACACATGCGCGTTTTGCGAGCCTATCGCCATGACCAGCCCGGCACTCATGCCCAGGCCTTTGAAAAAAAATGACAACATGACAGCTCCTTCGCATTTCTTGAGAATTTGACGTATTCTGTTGCCGATGCAGCCAAATATGAAGCAAAATTAAAATAATAGACACTTCATTAAAATTACTTAATAAGCGACTGAAAAAGCATTTCAAGTGAAGTACGCGAAGTGGACTGAACAAGGCAAGCTATGAATCTGGATTCACGACAATGCGCCGCCTTGCTGGCGGTGATAGACAGCGGCAGCTTTGAGCAGGCTGCGGCGCTGTTGCACCTGACGCCCTCTGCGGTATCGCAGCGGGTGCGCGCACTGGAAATTGAACTCGGCAGCCCCTTGCTGGTGCGCAGCCGCCCTTGCCGCGCGACCCACGCCGGCCAGCGCCTGCTGCAGCATCTGCGCAGGGTGCAGTTGCTGGAGCGGGATCTGCAGGCAGATTTTTCCGGCGAACAGGCAGATTACCTGAGCATCTCGGTGGCAGTGAATGCAGACAGCCTCGCCAGTTGGTTCCTGCCTGCGGTGGCGGATTTTCTGCTGACCGAGCAAGTGCTGCTGGATGTGAACCTGGATGACCAGGACCATACGCATGCGCTGCTGGAGGCAGGCCTGGCCCTGGGCTGTATTTCTACCGAGCCGCACGCGATGCGTGGATGCAGTGCGGAGCGCCTGGGTATCATGCGCTACCGCTGCCTGGGATCGCCAGCCTTCCAGCAACGCTGGTTTGCCAAGGGCATGCAGCGCAGCAGCGCGCAAAAGGCGCCGGTAGTCATCTTCAACCGCAAGGACAAGCTGCAATCGGGCTATCTGCAACAGCATTTCGGCATACTGGAAAACAGCTACCCCTGCCACTATGTGCCCGCGTCTGAACCCTTCATGCACGCGATCGCATTGGGCATGGGCTGGGGCATGGTGCCGGAGCTGATGCTGCACACCCTGCCCAGCTACATCGCCCCCGGCGCAGTAATAGACCTCGCGCCCGACCGCCCGCTGGATATGGACCTGTACTGGCATAGCTGGAAAGTGCAATCACCGCGCATGCAAAAACTGACGCAGACGCTGACGCAGGCTGCGCGGAAGGTGCTGCTTTGAGAAGGCAAAGGGAAGTGCCTTTGAGTGTAGTATGTTTAAATCCATCTGACAACAGCTGTCAGAAGAGTTAGAGTCTTCATAGATTGCTCGTAGCTGCGGACAATCGTTTCGAAAACATAAAATTAATTGCCCATGAATCTAATTTTGGAAAAAACCAACCAGGTGCGTTTTTTGACAAATATGAAAGAGGTATTTGTAGCCGCGCAAATCGTTGTTCAGGATTACGATTGGTATATTAGCGACATCGAAACTAATTTCACTCCCGAAGGATTTTCTCAGGAGGATCAATGGATGCGCGGTGAAGACCTCGCGTTTCTAATCCAAGAGTACGACCTCCAGTTTATTTGGGCAGTCTTTAGCGCTGTGCCAAAAGGATTGCGCTTGTCGGTATCCAACGTGCCGTACGTAGACGGAAATCCAGATTATTGGAACGGCAAAGACCCAGGCCCTCAATTGGACGGAGCCTTATTTGAAATTGCTTGTTGGGATAGTAGCGCAACAATACTCATCAATCTTCCAGAGCAAGCCGAGCGCTCATTCATTAGCAATTATTCAGACACTCGACTGCTGAGTGAGGCTAATGCAACTAGACAAGCTGAATCTCTGCTTTGATCTGCCGCAGCCAATAACTAGCAGTCATACTTCCCTCGTCGATTGCCAATTTTATAAGTCAGTGCCATTATCTATCCTTTGTTAGCCACATTGACCGTATGTCTAACCAAACGCTAATTAAAATGGATTCAGTATCTCTCAAGCTAATCTACGACGGCAACGGACCATTGAAATGGAGCCGAAAACCGGGAACCTTCGGAATGCAGGACAAGGCGGGGCACCTGGATTTGGGCACCTCAGCCCCTGACGGAACAGTTCTTTTCGACCTGACCTTGCAAGTGAAACCCGGAAAATCAGGCGCGCCTGTCTTGCTCGGGTCATTCGCACATGGTCCACCTGATGGGCGATTTCTATACCTGGCTTGGTGCGAGGCGCAAGGAGCACTTGTCCAGCGCCTAAAGCTCCCACTGGGCGGCATTAGCTGGGATGATATACGCAATGCGTCTGACCAACAGAAGCCATTGCTTGGGGTGCTAGTTGACCATCACCCTCGATTGACTTCAACTGGAGAAAATATCGGTGGAAGCCGCCCTATTTCTTGGGTGCTGATTTGAATGGATGCTAATTTGAACGACAGATGCTGGCCACGGCTAGCTCATACCACATGATTAATCAAGCTGACGTTATACCTATTCTTCTTGAGGCTTGCCCTACATTCGAAAATACGTGGCAAGAACATGTGCAAGATTATGGTGAAGATTTGCTTTACGTGGCAGCGGGAGCATTCGCCAGGCATTTATTGGGCCTTAAAAATGAAGGAGACCTATCCTGCCTCCCGTCAGTCGGAGCTGCAATTGAGCGATTTCATCAGGAAGGCTCCCCTTGGGTCAAAGAGTTTGCAACTATCGGTCTTCTTGAAGGGATACAAAACGTTTGGTCCCATCAAGAGTCGGATGGTGAGTATTTCAGTCGCTACTTAGGCGAAGAAAGCATGAGATGGTGGCAAAGCCTGAATACTTTTTGGTCGGGCGAGAAAACGCACGTTTCCTTATGACTCGCTGAAGAAAAACGGACTACCCAAAGTGGCCGAAAAACGGCCACAAAGGGTCGTTCGCATAGGTTTTTCATTATTTCGTAATTTGAGGTATCAACAGTATGACGCTCCCCCGCAACATCAACGTTGAAATTAAATTTTTTACCTCTGAAGACGGTGGACGATCGTCGCCGATGAATCTAAGCGAGGGTAAATATCGTCCGCATCTCAGAGTAAATGGTGGCGAATATCTTGGAGTGGCATTTGTTGATGGCCCGGTTGAGCCTGTGGCACCGGGATGGTCTGGGTCCGCTATTGCTACTCTTCTCTATGAACCAAACGTCGACTATTCGGCATTGAAACCAGGGGCCTCCTTCGAAGTATTGGAAGGTGCCAGGATCGTAGCCGTAGGAAATGTACAGAATCAAGAGCAGAATGAAGATCTGTAGCACCAAGCATTTGAGGCGGAAAGTGGCCTACTGCGGGCAATCAATAAAGTTATCAATTTCCGGTAGGTAGATACTAGTTTAAGGACGCTATATGTTGGAAATACCAACACTAGTCGAGCCACTCTTTCGAGCAGCTGGTTGGCAGGGAGCAAAGATAGAAGCACTGACAGACGTACACAACGTTTCAGCTCACGCCATCGCAAGCAGCATAATTGATGCATTCCCGCGCTTAACTTCAACCGGAGAAAATATCGGCGGCAACCGCCCTACTTCTTGGGTGCTGCTTTGAATGACATGCCGGCCATGAACAGTCATTCGAGTGCACTCTGAACAGAATGCAATGCAAGTAACTTAACGTGACCAAAATAATGAAAATTGAACTACCAGCCCCAGACGCACATAGTGTGGAGTTACCCATTGAATGCGGCTCTTATGTACGATGAGGATATTCACAAGCAGCAAGTTAAGGCAGAGTTGGCAAGGCGAGGTCTCGGCTCGTATATGAATACTACGAAATGGCGAGAGTTTCTTATCGAGATAAATAAGCTACCCTTTCCGCCGCCTTACCAGAGAAAAGATGTCTTGCATCCTGAACCGGAGCCAAACAATTTTGACGCGGATGTTTGGTATCTCGGAGATTGGGAAGAAGGAATTCATCCTTTTTTTTCTATCGAATGGATTCGAATACGCCCGAGATACTTAAAGCATGTGGGACAGTTGCTCCCCAAGGTATCGGTTGATTGTGGCACCGAACTTGAGCGAGCATTGCAAATAATTAAGCAGCCCTATGAAAAGTTCGAGGATTCAATTTGGGTTTACGGCTATAGATAACTGCCGATACAGGTCGGCCTGCAGCAGACATTCATCAATGAGCGAAAAACGGCACATTTTATGCACGAAAAAATGAATCATGAGGACTACGTCCAATCGGTACACGGCCAGATCGTGAAAACTGCAATGGCAATGCAAAGCGGCGAAATGAGTTACCTTCTGGGGGCAAGGAAACTTGATGCTCTCCGACACGAAGCCTCGGTAAAAAACGACGATGAAGATTTTATGGTGTTCGTTGCCATTGCCTCCGATACCGATGACTTTCCTCTCGGCACGGTCCGAGAGTATTGGGACAAAGACGCGCTAGCCAAACTCCAGCCCGAAATTGACGCTGCCGAAACCTGGGCGAGGGAACACTCGGAGCATATATGCGCCAAACTAATCCGGCGCTTTAGCTAACGGCCAAGAGCTGCCTTAAAATAAATAACGAAGAAAACATGGAAGCTAAATCTGTAGCTGACATTGAATGCCCATGGGTTGAACCCTACGATACTTTAGTCCTCATATGACATAACTCGTCAGCTTGTTGGAGCGAAGTAGCTCAGACGGGGAGATTTCAGCCAAGAACAGAAACCTATTAATCGAACTGGCATTCTTACACCCATGAATTCAGAAGACTACAAATTCAGTATTGTCCGCCAACTTGACGCAGCCGAGCTCGAATCTCTGCGGGCTGACAATCTACCGAACTTACTAACGCTGAACGCGCGATACAGCCCGCACATTGATGTAGAAAACGCTTTTCCAATTACTCCAATCTACATTGACTTCTTAAGAACCCAGTGGCGGCTAGACCGGGAATTCGGTCGCGCAGAGGAGGACGTGGCAATATCGGGATTGGGCTTTGGCTTTGGAATTCTTCTCGGCGCATGTACTCAGTTGAAATGGTGTATCGCAAGCGACGCGATAGGTAATTTTTTAACTATGGCACGGACAAAACCAGCGGCGGTTTCGGTACCTCCATTCACCTATGTGGCAAAAAGGCAGGACATCGAAAATGCGGAAGTATTTCGTCACTTCTTTGAACAGGTTTCAGCGGACTGGCTTGGTTTCGAACGTCCATCAAATTGGCTGCTCGATCAATAGAGGGCATCAGGTCAATAGGCACTTAACAGCCAGAAGCTGCCGTTAAACTAATTGACCCGATTTACATATTTGACCTCAAGGACTCCGGCCAATGACTTTTCCTTTAAAGCGTCTACTTGCCTTTATGCCAGGGGGCATTCTTGCTACATATTCTCAAATTGTGATTGACGATGAAGATAAGAATAGGCTGGTGCTGATTGCAGATGGATGGCCGACCATTTTTGATAAACCAACTCAGCTTGTTTTTTATTCTGGCAGGCCGGCCGCTACATTTTCGTCGATAGAATCCATTGATGTCGCGCATTTTATTAATGGTAAACGCGTTGAGTGGTGGACCCTCAGCCTTAGTCTGCGTGGAGGGAGGAAACTTGCGGTAGGACGCTCGATAGATGGTGTGGAGGCTTCCATTGCCGCGGCACACGCTGCGACAATCACAGGCAAGAAAGTGCGTGCTTTTGAGAGGGTTGGGTTCTGATGGAATATTCGTTGAAGCCACAGTAATTAGGGTGCAATAGCAAAGCGTATTACAACGATTTTTATGAAAAAACGAATTGTTTGAGTTTGACGAAACCGCAAAGTTGCGGGAGTAGATAGATTGGCAGTGAATTAAGCGGTGCAATACGCTTTGCTATTGCACCCTACGATACTGGCTGAGTTGAAACCAGTGATCTCCTAGCAGACTAAGCTACCGCTTTGGTGGGGAGCCCGCTGGTCAACCGACACATTCTACCGGCTTGAATTTGCACTATGACACTTAACATCAACCTGGATTAAAGCATGACAAACAACAAAGAACCCGGCACTGAGCTGGACAGCATTACCGCCGCCACGCTGGATAATTACAACCGCACCGCGCAGTCTTTCCGCGAAGGTACGCGTGACCATGATGTGAGCCAGAATGTCGCGGCGCTGCTGCGCCACATCCAGGTAGAAGCACCGTTCACGCTGCTGGATTTTGGCTGTGGGCCGGGGCGCGACCTGAAGACCTTTTCGGGCATGGGCCATATTGCGATAGGCCTGGATGGTTCGGAACAATTTGCGGAAATGGCGCGCGCCGATACTGGTTGTGAAGTATGGCAGCAGGATTTTTTAAAGCTGGATCTGCCTGCTGACAAGTTCGACGGCATTTTTGCCAACGCATCGCTGCAGCATGTGCCCAGCAGCGAACTGCCGCGCGTATTGAAGGAGTTGTACGCCAGCCTGAAACCCGGCGGTGTGCTGTTCTGCTCTCTGCCGCGCGGGAATAATATGGAGGGCTGGAGCCGCGAGCGCTATAGCGTATTCCACGACAAGACCATGTGGTGGGCGTATATGCAACAGGCCGGGTTTAGTGAGCTGGAGCATTACTACAGGCCCGAAGGCATGCCGCGTGAGCAGCAGCCCTGGCTGGCCAGTGCGTGGAGAAAGGTTTAATCTCAAAAAAACGGCGCCATGCATTTGCATCGCGCCGTCCTTGTTGCATCACGTAAAGCCAGCAGCTTTCTTAGTGATCGCGTCCATGGTGGTCATCATGGCCCCTGCGGTCGTCATGATCCCTGTCGTAATCTCTACCGTGATCCCTGCCATGGTCTCTACCGTGATCCCGGTCACGATCCCAGCCGCGTCCTGGAGGAGGTCCGCCGTGCCAGCCTGGTCCACCGTGGCCTTCCGGGCCGTGCCAATGTTCACGATAGCGTGGCACGTACACATTACGGTACCAGCGTTCTTGCACAAAATACACCGGTTGGCCGCAAGCGCCGTATTGCGAGCAATACCTGCGCCAGTTACGCTGATGCGCTACCGGCACATACAGATACATAGGTTCACGCACAACACCAACGGGTGGGCCGTAAATAACGGTAGGACGGGTATATACGACTTGCGGGCCGGGAACAGCGCCGATATCAACCCGGCCATACAGGCCAGGCTGCGCAAAATTGAGGGAGACGCCGACGTCAGTGGCGAAACTGGAAGCGCTGGCAGCGGTAAGGGCTGCTGCCAGGGCTGTTGCAAATAGTATTTTTTTCATCGGATACACTCATTAAGCTTGTACAGGTGAGTATACAACGACAAGTGAGCATATCCGATGACTGCTATTACATCTTGTTACTCGTTTAACACTCTGGTGCGAGGCTAGGAATTACCCCCGAACTAGCGTGCTTCGCCCGATTTGCGCGTCATGACCTGTTCTGCCACGTTGCGCGGTGCTTCTGCATAATGTTTAAATTCCATTGTGTAAGTAGCACGGCCCTGTGTCGCTGAACGCAGTGACGTGGAGTAGCCGAACATCTCGGACAAGGGTACCTCGGCCTTGATGATCTTGCCGCCACCGCCAGCGATTTCATCCATGCCCTGCACCATGCCGCGGCGGGATGACAGATCGCCCATCACGGTACCGGCATAGTCTTCCGGCGTTTCCACTTCCACGGCCATCATCGGTTCCAGCAAGACGGGGTTGGCGCGCCGCATGCCTTCCTTGAATGCCATCGAACCTGCCATGCGGAAGGCATTTTCGTTGGAGTCGACATCGTGGTAGGAGCCGAAGATCAGCGTTGCCTTGATATCCACCACAGGGTAGCCTGCCAGCACGCCGGATTTCAGTGTTTCCACGATACCTTTTTCCACCGCAGGGATGAATTCGCGCGGGATCACGCCGCCCTTGATCGCATCGACAAATTCAAAGCCCTTGCCTGGCGGTTGCGGTTCCAGCTTCAGCACCGCATGGCCGTACTGGCCGCGTCCGCCGGACTGCTTGACGAATTTGCCTTCCACGTCATCGGCAACGGCACGGATGGTTTCGCGGTAGGCCACCTGCGGCCTGCCCACGTTGGCTTCCACGCCGAACTCGCGCTTCATCCTGTCCACCAGAATTTCCAGATGCAGCTCGCCCATGCCGGAGATGATGGTCTGGCCGGATTCTTCATCGGTATGCACGCGGAAAGACGGATCTTCCTGCGCCAGGCGGTTCAGCGCGATACCCATTTTTTCCTGGTCTACCTTGGTCTTCGGTTCCACTGCCTGCGAGATCACTGGTTCCGGGAAGATCATGCGTTCCAGGATGATCACGTGATCAGGATCGGTCAGCGTATCGCCAGTGGTGACGTCTTTCAGGCCCACCGCAGCGGCGATATCCCCGGCATACACTTCGCTGATTTCCTTGCGTTCATTCGCATGCATCTGCAAGATGCGTCCCAGGCGCTCCTTCTTGGTCTTGACCGGATTGAACACCGTATCGCCGGAATTGACCTTGCCGGAATAAGCGCGGAAGAACACCAACTGGCCGACGAAAGGATCGGTCATGATCTTGAAAGCTAGCGCAGAGAAAGGCTCGTTATCATCCGGATGGCGTTCTATCTCATTGTCGTCTTCGTCATGGCCCTTGATCGCGGGCACGTCCATCGGCGACGGCAGATAGTCGATCACGGCGTCCAGCATTGCCTGCACGCCCTTGTTCTTGAAGGCGCTGCCGGCCAGCATGGGTACGATCTCGTTGGCGATGGTGCGCTTGCGCAAAGCCGCCTTGATTTCTGTTTCGGTCAGCGGGGTGCCTGCCAGGTATTTCTCCAGCAATTCTTCGCTCGCTTCCGCCGCAGCTTCCACCATCTTGTCATGCCATTCCTGCGCAGACGCCTTCAGGTTTTCCGGGATCTCGCGGTATTCAAACTTGACGCCCTGGCTGGCTTCATCCCAGATGATCGCTTTCATCTTGACCAGGTCAATCACGCCTTCAAAATGATCTTCGGCGCCCACCGGTATCTGAATGGGCACGGCGACGCCTTTCAGGCGTTCGCTGATCTGGCGCTGTACACGGAAAAAGTCGGCGCCTACCCTGTCCATCTTGTTGACAAAGGCCATGCGCGGCACCTGGTACTTGTTCGCCTGGCGCCATACCGTTTCAGATTGCGGCTGCACACCGCCGACGGAGTCGTACACCATCACCGCGCCATCCAGCACGCGCATGGAACGTTCTACCTCGATGGTGAAGTCAACGTGGCCTGGGGTATCAATGATGTTGATGCGATGTTCGGGATAATTTCCGGCCATGCCTTTCCAGAAGGCGGTGGTGGCAGCGGACGTGATAGTGATACCGCGCTCCTGCTCCTGCTCCATCCAGTCCATGGTCGCCGCACCATTATGCACTTCACCGATTTTGTGATTCACTCCTGTATAAAACAGAATGCGCTCGGTGGTGGTGGTCTTGCCTGCATCGATGTGGGCGCTGATACCGATATTGCGGTACAGCTCGATACGGGTTTTGCGGGTCATGGCTATCTCCTTCTGAGAAAACGTGAAAACGTAAGAACTTAAAAGCTTAAGTCTATGATAATCCTAAACGGTAACGCGGGTATGACACGATGGACTTTGCTCCAGATTGGCGTACTGGCGCGCCGGAACATAGGGCATCTACCTGCAAGGGAAAAACTCCAGTCGTCCGTATTTGGAGACAGAGCAAAAAATTAACAGGGGTAAAGATTCAAATTATCATCATTTTTATTTATCGCTGGGATAGCAATTGCCCTATCGCACTAAATAGCGGATTCCCAGAACACCTGTTGTAGCCCTAGGTCCCCCTGGCAGTGCAAGTCCCTCATGGCGAATTACATTGCTCCTGATACTTTTTCTCCGCCCTTTCCTGGATTTTTTTCAGCGTGCCATCCTTCTCCATCGCTGCCAGCACAGTTTCCAGTTCGCGCGCCAGCGCCGTATGGCGCTCGCCAAGGAAGTGGTGGGCGAGCCGTCTTTCCAGTACCGGCTCCAGGATGCGTATCTCGGTCAGGCCCAGTTTTCTCGCGGAGCAGTAATCGGTCAGCGCGTCAACCACAATGTCGGTGCGGCCCGCCGCCAGCTTCTGGAATAGCGAATCGACATTGGGCGCCTTATCCAGCTTCATGCCGTTCAGGCGTTCTTCCAGATATTTGATACCGGCAATCATACCGATGGAGTAGGGCCGCAGGCTTTCATAGCCGGTGACCCTGAACTGCTGGCGCACGCTGAATACTGCGATATCGTTATAAGTAACGGGTACGCTGACCTTGACCATCTTTTCTATCGCTGCAATGCCGCTAGCCGTGATGCCGTCCATGGTTCCCGCCTGCACCTCAGCGAAGCCACGGCGCATGGGGACATCGACAAAGTTCACCTGCACGCCCAGCCTGGCATAGGCATAGTTAAGCACTTCCTTGGTCATCATATCGCCGGCGGGGCTGCCGGTGGCCGCGATCTGCAGAGTGGCGGACAGCGCTGGCACGACGAACAAGAGTAGCGGCATGGCGAACGCCAGCCGGCTTAGGAAAATATGTGTGAATATGCGCGAATAAGCAGGGATACGCACAGGCTGTCTCTATTTTGTAGGTGAGTTCAGTCCCTGAGTTTATGCCATTTTTAACAACAAATGAAAATTTAGTCGCCGGCTGCCCGATTTCGCCCTGCTGGCCGTGTGGGGTGGAGCAAAAACGCTTGAGATGGGAAGAAAACGAGAAGGTAGCGCAGAGCCACGCAGGTCAGCATGGCTCTATGGATGCAAAAATATTAACTATGACTTGCCCAAGGCACGCTCTTTTTTTGCAGGCGCCGCAATGCCCAGTCAAACGCGAAGGCAATGAAGGCGATGACCAGGATGCCCATCACCACCACATCCGTCACCAGGAACTGCGCCGCAGACTGGATCATGAAGCCCAGGCCGCTGGTGGCGGCAATCAGCTCAGCCGCTACCAGCGTAGACCAGCCTACTCCCAGGCCTATGCGTATCCCAGTCAGGATATCCGGCGTAGCGGAAGGCAGTACCACGAAGCGTACCAGTTGCCAGCGCGTGGCCCCCAGCGATCTGGCGGCACGGATGCGGCCTTCATCCACCCGCCGCACACCCTGCACCGTGGCAATAGCCAGCGGCGCAAAAATGGCGAGGTAAATCAGCAATATCTTGGAAAACTCACCTATGCCGCACCAGATCACAATCAGGGGCAGATAGGCCAGCGGAGGGATGGGCCGGTAAAACTCGATCAGGGGATCGAAAACAGCGCCAACACGGCGGCTCAAGCCTATCAGCACGCCCAGCGGCACTGCCGCAGCAACCGCCAGCGCCAGCGCGAGCAAGACCCTCGCCACGCTGACGGAAGTGTGCTGCCACAGGGTCTTGTCCATGAAGCCTCCCGTGGCAACCGCATGGAATTTGCGCAACACATCCGCAGGCGCTGGCAGAAAAAGGCGCGGCACCAGCGAGCACTCCGTTGCCGCCCACCACAGTAGCAGCAGGGACAGCACCGTCGCAAAGGTCAGTGCCGCATCCGATATCTGAAGAGGCCGGCGCCGGGTCTTTGCGTTTTTGGCCTTTGCCGGTGCCTGCACCTGTTCTTGTACTTCCGCCACTGCAGGCGCAGCAGCCAGATGAAAAATGGCATTCAGTTCGCTCATGCTGCCAACTCCTGCTGTTCTTCTTGCACCTCTTGCGCCTCTTGTTCATCATGCTCCTCATGGCGCAAAAGGCTGGCCAGGATTTCTTCTCGCAGCGCGACAAAGCGAGGGTCAGACTTGATGCTGCGGGCAGATTCACCGGCGGCAAAGCGTTCTGAAAAATCCAGCCGACGTATGCTCTCCACCCGGCCGGGTCGGGCGCGCAGCAAGACCAGATCGGTCGCCAGGAATAACGCCTCTTCCACGCTGTGCGTGATCATGAACATGCCTTTGCCTGAGGTTTTCCAGATGCGCAGCAGATGCTCCTGCATGCGTTCGCGCGTCAAGGCATCCAGCGCGCCCAGCGGCTCATCCAACAACAGGAAACGCGGGTCCACTGCCAGCGCGCGCGCCAGGCCCACACGCTGGCGCATGCCGCCGGATATTTTCCAAATAGGGAAATCCGCATACTTTTCCAGGCCCACCAGGGACAGGTAATGCCGCCCCCGGGCCTCGCGCTCCGCCTTGCCCAAGCCCTGCAGGCGCAAGCCGAAACTGATATTTTCCAGCACGCTTTGCCAGGGCAGCAAGGCATCATCCTGGAAAACCACACCGCGATCCGCGCCCGGCCCGCTGACCAGCCTGCCGTCAATGCTCACACTGCCTGCAGTGGGCGCAATAAAGCCGGCGATCACATTCAGCAAGGTGGTCTTGCCGCAGCCCGATTCACCGATCACTACCGTAAAACGACCATCCGGCAAATCCAGCGACAGGTCGCGCAAGACTTCCGTCTTGCCGTCTGCCGCATCGAATGCGACTGTCAGCGATTGCACGCGTATCATCGGCGGCCTTGTTATTGCACGGCTTGTTTGACGAACTGCGTATTGACGAAAGGACGATAATCCGCCAGCACCTTGTCGGCCTTCTTCTGCTCTTTCAGGAATTTGGAAGTATCGTCTATCGCCTTGGCCGTGCCGCCCGCCAGCAATCTGCCTGAGGCTTGCTCTTCCAGCGTAGGGAACAAGCTGCCTTTCAGCAGATCTGGCACATCAGCCTTGTTGGCGCCTGTCAGCCTTGCGATCTTGTCTGCCTGGGCAGAATCCGCCGTCCAGGTCTTGCCGTTCTTGCGGTATTCCGCATAGGCCTTGCCGGTGATGCGCACAAAGGCGGTGACGAAGTCAGGATTTTTTTGCGCGAAATCCTTGCGTACTATCCACGCATCAAATGTCGGCGCGCCCCACTTTGCCACTTCCGATGAATCGGTCAGCACCTTGCCGGATTCTTTGGCCTTGCCCAGCGCTGGGTCCCACACATAGGCAGCGTCAATATCACCGCGCTGCCATGCCGCAGCGATTTCGGTCGGCCGCAGGTTCAGGATGGTGACGCTCTTGGGATCGATCTTCCAGTGCTTCAAGGCAGCCAGCAGGCTGTAATGCGTAGTGGAGACAAAGGGAACCGCGATCTTCTTGCCCACCAGGTCTTGCGCCTTGCTGATGCCGCTGCCATTGCGCACCACCAGCGCCTCTGCCTGGCCGATCTCGGCAGCGACAAAGATCGTCTCTATAGGCAATTCGCGGCTGGCCGCCGCTGCCAGCGGGCTGCTGCCCACATAGCCTATCTGTATATCGCCGGAAGCTACCGCCGTGATCACATCACCGCCGCTCTCGAATTTTTTCCAGTTGATTTTCCAGCCGCTGGCCTTTTCATATTCGCCATCGGCCTGCGCCACCTTGGATGGTTCTACCACGGTCTGGTAGGCAATATTGACTTCCTTGTCCGCCGCTTGCGCCACTCCAGCCACACCCATGATAGACAGGGCAATCGCCAGCGCAGAAAGTTTTTTCAAATAATTGGTTCTCATAGTATCCCTTAAATTCCCTGTATCCGGGTTGACAAGGAAGCGCTCCTCGCCGCCTGCAGTCGGAAGGCTGCCGCAAAACCGGCCCGCCCCTTCTCTTCCTGCAAGCTAAATTTAAAGAATTTCTGGCCTAATCCAAACGAATCATTTCAACTATGGATATGTGGATATTTAGGTGGACCAGCTCTGCAGAGGTCCTTGGCACCAGGCAAGCTAACACCCTTGTCAAACGCATAGCCGCTTTTCAGGCGACAACGGGCACTCACAAAATGGCGGGCCAGGATTCACGCGAATTGCCGGACAGCCTGCTCGACACCTGCACCGCCGAGCGGTGGCCGTCGTCGAAGCGGTGCTGGCGAACACTCTGGCCCAGGCCACCATCACGCGGCCCTATCAGCAGGCCGGTGCAATGCGGGATCCGGCGGCAAATCTGATGCAGCTCGCACAGCCCCAAACTGGGTCACAGGTTCCATCCCTTTATACTTGTATCGAGCTTGTTATCTATATCAAAAGCAACCGAACCGTGTGAATCCGCTTCGCTTTCCAGGTAGTTATCCATCACGCCCTGCCTTGCATTTTGGGATGTCGCCGCACCTACCTTCGCATGGTAGACATCTTCGGCCTTGTCCACGCTGTCGATATTCATGCCATATTTTCCCACTAGCGTTTTTTTATTCGGCGAGTTTGCCTTCCCCCAGCCACTTAACACTCGCGACGTGCCATCCCTTTCATGCGTAAAGGCCCTGGAATAGGGGCCCCTCACGTCGACATTTAGTTTCTTAATTTTTCCCTTAGGTACGGGCTGTTGATCTCTCAGCGCAATCATCTTTTCCTTGAGTTCGGCGGCGAAACGCTCAATGACAGAACCATCGCCCTCCTTCGCCACGATCGTTCTTTTCAGATCGCCCTCAAAGCTCTTATCCGCCGCCATGCACGAGTGAAACTGAATCTTGCGAATCGTCTTAAGCTGATCCAAACTTAGCTTAGTGGTGAATTCACCCGCCAATGCCTTTGCCCAGATGGTGTTGCCGTTATAAAAAATACCGCCTTGATTTCCATGCCCGATCAGATGTATCTCCGCCAGGTCGGCATTGGGGAATTGCGGATACTGCACGCTTTGGCCCGTTCCCAGCCGAGCCCCCTCTTCTGCTATGGACGTGTTCTCAGTTCTTTCCTCCGGCTTGCTCGTATCTGCCGCATATGGCCTGAAAACGATGCGCGCCAACTGAGCGACCGGCTGGCCTTGGCTGGCGGCCATCAACTGACTCATGGATTTCAGTTGGACAGAGCGGGCGCTATTCGCGGCCATATCCTGCAAAGCCCGTAGTTGCACGGCTTGCGGACTGTTGGCAGCGAGTCGCTGATGCGTGCTCACGCCCCCCGCTTGCACATCGCGGTCCGGCTGCCTGTCATTCCTGGGTACTTTGGGGGCGGTTACACGCATAAACATTCCCTGAAGTTGGTAGCGGGTCAACAGGATTAAACACCTCGCTGTTGCCTTTGTCTATACAAATGCGAGCAATGGGCGATTGGTGCTTGCAAACTGGCTATTGCCTGGATCGATGACGAAGACAGCACGGCAGGATTGGAAAAAGTGCTCCGTCGCTGACTTATCCCGGCTTAACTTTGAATATGTGAATATCCAGAGCCACGAGGTCAGTTGCGAGCCCTCGGCCCATCAGCAGTTGACAAACCGTGTACATGCCAACCGTTGCATGATCCCAGACCCGGTCCATCCGCTAAAGGCTATCGTCTCCCCAACTCCTTTTTCAATCAGTCACGCTGCTCCTCCGCCGACAGTGCGTCTGCAAGCCCTAGCAACTCAGAAAACAGACCGCGTTGTGCGCGTAATGATGCAAGTTCTCGCAAGTCGTTCAATAGACTATCAAAATCCGGTTGATCCTCAATGGCTATAGCGTCGTTCCCCGCGTTTTGGAGGTCGTGATCCAAGGACGCTTCGACCGTCGCGATGGTTGCAGCAATTTCGCGTAGCGATTCTTGCCACTCTCGCACCATTTCGACACGAACTTCAGTAGGCAACGAGTGGACAAAAAAAACTGATTGAGGAGATGACATGTGGAAAACTTCCAAGCATAATGTTTCTTCTATACTCGTGTGGCGGCGGGAAGGACTATCTCCACCGAATAGCTCATCCGTCCACCTCGCCCTACAGCCTGACGCAAGTGAACCCGGAAGTCGCGATCGTAGGTTAAGCCGCCAGCTACTCCATCGCGAACAGCAACAGTCAGCAGTATTGTAGGGCCCCAAAGTCCTCCAGGGTACGGTATCGCCTGCGGATAGTAATTTTTAGCAAACCCATTATTTGATACAGCATCAATGACAGTCTGATCTACTGCAGCCCGATTACCGACTATTGTCGCAACCTGAGTGGGGTGTGTAACCTCCACTTCAACTGTAGCACTAGAATACCCCGTTCTCCGGGACAATTGAGAGATTGCCGATGTCAGCATTCCATCGAGTCCGTTTTGTGTTGTCGTTCGTTTGACCTCGATGGCCCCTTTTACTCCCCCTGGGCCCTGCGTAACAATTAAATCCGGGTCACGCAAATTACTGACTCCGCCTCTTGCGCCTTGTTCGTTTAAAATATTCCTAGCGGCATTGCGCCCTGCTTTGACTTCTTGTTGGTAGTAGTACCCTCCGGCATGGGAATCAATTTCCTCCATATCGTGCATAAGGCCCAAGACACTACTGCGCAAGAAGGGATTGAGCCCATCCGCAACCACGTCGTTATGGCTTCCGTTAGCAGGCAGCAGATAGTGGTTGTACGCGCCCTGTAGAGCCAAAATATCGGCCTGAACATGCCCATCCACGATACCATGCTTCGCATGATGCTGGTTCCAAATTGTTTGCGCGTTGGTTAGTTCAGCTGCCGTCAATTGTGTGACTGGCGAGGAATTTGGAATCATTCCCAACATCTCAACCGGACCCTTTTCAACTAAGTGCCCAAGGCGAGAAGCCTGCTCTCCCATCAAATCTGCCTCTCCCTCTAACCCAACATCATCATTGAGAGGAGTTCCCGGCTTCATCTGCATGGTCGCCCGAACCCGTCCCTGCGCCTGCTGCACAACATGCCAAGCCTCATGCGACAAATGTCTCTCCTGACCAG
Source organism: Parundibacterium terreum (assembly GCF_014636315.1). GTDB lineage: Bacteria > Pseudomonadota > Gammaproteobacteria > Burkholderiales > Burkholderiaceae_D > Undibacterium > Undibacterium terreum. Next base: position 861,329 of record NZ_BMED01000002.1, read on the forward strand.
GCCCCACATGAATCTCGCTCCCCTGCGCATATGCATGCGCCAACAACTGCGCCGGTTTTTCCGAGTTGTAGTGCACCTTTACATGATCCATGCTTATTCCAGACAGCGATTCGATCCCTGATTTCAACTGATTTGGCAGCCCGGTATTGTTAGGCTTCTCCTCTCGCTGCACAGGCGATAACTGAGGGGGCATTTCCCCGTTTTCTTCCAGTTGAGCTGCCCCACCAAATAGTGCATTTATTTTATTGCGCTGCGCCACCATCCTCGGGCTGTTGTGAATAGCATCGCTCAATGCCTGTTGCTGCAGCACACGCGGGCTGTTATTCATCATCTCAGCCAGTTTGCGTTGGGCCGCAGCCGCTGGCCGGCTGTCCACAAAATCCCGCTCCTGCAATGCTATCCCGGCAGTTGTCCTCTGGACGGCATCAGGCTGTTTTTCTGCTTGGAGCGGTGGTTGCTGGGGCGTGTGCATGCTGGCGGCCTTCTTATGTGAGTAATGCCATCAATATGACCTCGTGATCATAGTTCACTTTTTTACAGTGAAGCATACGAGGTCGGGGGAAACGCCTATGACCACCCGACACATCCCAAGGAGCAGGCATTCTTGTCCTGTTTTTCGCACTCCTTGAGTCTTAATGTCAAGAATGCTCTACAGCACCACCAACGGCTGACTTTTCATTCTTATTCCCTCTGCAGATATGCTTGTCTCAGAAAATATTTTCATGTTTTTATGCAAGTAGCAGTTTAGAAAAGATTTTAAAAATAACAAGTATCAAATTAACATCCATCTTGAGCATCTGGAACAGTGTGAAAGCGGTATATCTGATTATCAACAATCGGATACACGGGGGAATTCGTTATGAGCGAGACGCATCAATGCCTGCTCGTTGTATGGGATCATTTGTGACTTATGCCCCAACATATTTAGCTTGCTGAGTAGGCTAGATCAATTGGTAGTTTGGTGGTCACTCCATGCAGAGGGCGGGTCTAAATGAGAAAAATTCCAGCAATAAATGAATTGCAGCAACTAAACCCCTGATTATTAAGTAAAAATTAATTTACCCCGTTTTCTTCCCTTGAAAATCCCCACCCTCGCCCCTATAATTAGCACTCGTCCAAAGAGAGTGCTAACAGCCTTTCCACGGTCGTGAGGCTGCGCAGCAGCCGCTAGAGAATAACCCCATGGATTTGGCAACGTTGCGGCTTTTGGCAACATCGCTGCAACACAAAGCCATGTTTTCATTTTGTTATAAACCATAGCTAATTAATTAAGGAGCTCGTATGAACCTTCGCCCCCTGCATGATCGCCTGATCGTAGAACGTCTGGAACAAGAAGAAAAAACTGCATCCGGTATCGTTCTGCCTGGCGCAGCCGCTGAAAAACCAGATCAAGGTCGTGTTCTGGCAGTTGGCACTGGCAAACAGCTCGACGACGGCAAAGTACGTCCGCTGGATGTCAAAGTTGGCGATCTGATCCTGTTCGGCAAATATTCCGGCCAGGCTGTCAAAGTTGACGGCAAAGAAGTCCTGGTTATGCGCGAAGAAGACGTCTTCGCAATCGTACAGAAATAATTTGCAATTCATTTGCGCTGCACGGCAGGCAAATGAATTTACCCGCATCTACCCTTAAGAATCTGGAGATTTGATATGGCAGCTAAACAAGTAATTTTCGGCGATGACGCACGCGCCAAGATCGTAAACGGCGTGAACATTCTCGCCAACGCAGTTAAAGTAACCCTGGGCCCTAAAGGCCGTAACGTTGTTCTGGAGCGTTCTTTCGGCGCACCGACAGTCACCAAGGACGGTGTTTCTGTTGCTAAAGAAATCGAACTGAAAGACAAGCTGGAAAACATGGGCGCGCAGCTCGTGAAAGAAGTTGCTTCCCGCACTTCCGACAACGCTGGTGACGGCACAACAACAGCGACTGTACTGGCACAAGCCATCGTTCGCGAAGGTTTCAAATACGTTGCAGCCGGCTTCAACCCAACCGACCTGAAACGCGGTATCGACAAAGCAGTTATCGCTATCGTCGGCGAAGTTAAAAACCTGGCCAAGCCAACAACAACCAACAAAGAAATCGCTCAAGTTGGTTCCATCTCCGCTAACTCCGACGCAGACATCGGCGACATCATCGCCAAGGCAATGGACAAAGTGGGCAAGGAAGGCGTTATCACTGTTGAAGACGGCAAATCCCTGAACAACGAACTGGACATCGTTGAAGGTATGCAGTTTGACCGTGGCTACCTGTCACCATACTTCATCAACAATCCAGAAAAACAATCCGTGATTCTGGAAAACCCGTTCATCCTGTTGTTCGACAAAAAAATCTCGAACATCCGTGACCTGCTGCCAGTACTGGAACAAGTTGCAAAATCCGGCCGCCCACTGCTGATCATCGCTGAAGATGTTGATGGCGAAGCACTGGCAACTCTGGTTGTGAACAACATCCGCGGTATCCTGAAAACAGCCGCTGTCAAAGCGCCTGGTTTCGGCGATCGTCGCAAGGCAATGCTGGAAGATATCGCTATCCTGACCGGCGGCCAAGTGATCGCTGAAGAAGTCGGCCTGACACTGGAAAAAGCAACTCTGGCAGATCTGGGCCAAGCTAAACGTATCGAAATCGGTAAAGAAAACACAACCGTGATCGACGGCGCTGGCCAGGCAACTGGTATCGAAGCACGCGTTAAACAAATCCGCGCGCAAATCGAAGAAGCAACTTCCGACTACGACCGTGAAAAACTGCAAGAACGCGTTGCCAAACTGGCAGGCGGCGTTGCTGTGATCAAGGTTGGTGCTGCAACTGAAGTTGAAATGAAAGAGAAGAAAGCACGCGTTGAAGATGCACTGCACGCTACTCGCGCAGCTGTAGAAGAAGGCGTTGTTCCTGGCGGCGGCGTTGCCCTGTTGCGCGCACGTGCTAACGTTAAAGACCTGAAAGGCGACAACGCTGATCAGGAAGCCGGTATCAAGATCGTTCTGCGCGCTATCGAAGAACCTCTGCGCCAGATCGTTGCCAATGCTGGCGACGAACCATCTGTTGTTGTTAACCAAGTGTTGCAAGGCACTGGCAACTACGGCTACAACGCTGCCAACGGCACCTACGGCGACCTGGTAGAACTGGGCGTTCTGGATCCAGCTAAAGTAACACGCTCCGCATTGCAAAATGCAGCGTCTGTTGCCGGCCTGATCCTGACTACCGATGCTCTGGTTGCAGAACTGCCAGAAGACAAGTCCGGCGGCGGTATGCCAGGCGGCATGGGTGGTATGGGCGGCATGGGTGGCATGGACGGCATGATGTAATTCCGCAAGGAATACACACTGTCCTGAAGCCTCGCTTCACTCAGTCTGAACAAAAAGCCCCGCAGTGCAAACTGCGGGGCTTTTTGCTTTAGCGGATGCTGCTATCAATGGCGCAGAATGCCGCAGCCGTGCCTCCTATACCTCTCCCGGCATATGCACGTAACTGCCCTGCTGCGCGACAAAGCCCCTGAAAGCCTGCAGCAACGGCTGGTATTTTTCTTCATCCCTTTCCAACTGCATCAGCGCGTAGCAGCTTGCCTCCAGCGTGGAGAGCTGATGTTCTCCGTGCGCCTTGCGTATCAGATACTGCGAGGCCGGCACATCTTGTAAAGGCAGGCGCGGCAGCTTTTGCAGCAAGGGATTCAGATACAGCATCTTGCGGCTCTTGCGCCAGGTCCCGTCCAGCACGACCAGGCGCAGTTGCGAAGGATTCTCCAGTATTGCTGGCAGCAGCGGCGGTGCGGATATCAGGCCCAGGGATTTGTCATCCGGCGTTTCCGGATACAGCAATACCGGCATCCTGGCATCTGCATATAGCCAGGCCTGCAAATCATCGGCATTAAATACCTCGCCGGTATGCAGGCTGCTGCCGGCCAGGCTCATGTGCAGCAGACGTGCGGTGCCCTTGGCATTATTCACTTCCATGGGGTGCTGCAAGATCACCACGTCCACTGCGGGCGCTACGGTGCTAACCCACTGGCAGATGCAGGTGCGCTGCGGGCGCAGGCAGTATTGGCAAATAAGACGTTTGGTACCGGTATTTGAGATCATGCAGCAATTTTATCCAAATCCCGGCCGCCGCAGTATGATTCCTCCGCTTCCATCGCTCTTGCCCCGAAAAGGACATTCATGAACAGCCCCAACTCCTTGATACTGATGCTGGCCATGTGCGTGGCTACCGCCGTCTATGCGGCCGATCCGGGCGGCCTGGTGACGCGAGAGATTCACCAGACCCCACAAGCCGCAGGTGGTGGCAAACCCCTGGATGTGCGGGTGGAAGAAACCGCCAGGGATGCGAAGACTTCCACGGTGGGAATCCGCTTTGTGTCCGGCGCCTCCGTGCCCTCATCCATGTTCATCATGCATGCGATCTACGACATTGCACAGGCCCGCGGCGCTCGCTACTTTGTCAAACTCAGCGAACACGTGAACGATCAAGGGCAACGCATCATGCTGATCGGTTTTTCCAAAGACAAGGTGGCCGACATCAATGCCTACTACCAGACTGAGCAGATCAGCAACCTCAGCAAGGATCTGGAGCAGGTCGATGTCTCCATGTTTGACCTGATCTTCAAGGCACAGGCCAAGGAAAGTAAAAACTAGGCGACAATAAGCGTCTTCATCTCCCCTTAACTCAGGAGCGACAATGCGCAGGCAGGCCGCAGTATCCGATTTCGACGCTGTATTTTCCATCTATATGGATGAGCGGGTCATCCCCTTCCTTGGCTACGATCCTATGCCGCGCGAGGAATTTGGCACCGTGTATGCCGAGCTGATTGCGGGCGGCAATTTCTTTGTGCATGAACTGGATGGAGTAATCACCGGCTTCTATAAAATCAACCGCTACCCGGGCCGCGCCCGGCATGTGGGCTATGTCGGCTCATTTGCGGTCAACCCCGCATTCCAGGGGCGCGGGCTGGCTACAAGCATGCTGAAGGATGCAATCGCCGATCTGCATGCGCGTGGCGTAAAAAGAGTCGAGCTGATCGTGGAAAGCGATAACCCTGTCGCTATCGCACTGTATGAAAAATGCGGCTTTGAAAAAGAAGGCACGCTACGCCAGTTTTACAAGCGCGCCAGCGAAGCACACTATGTGGATGATTACATCATGGCGCTGCTGCTGGAGTAAAAAGGTCGCCTGCGATCCCTGCGGCAGCGAAAATGCAGCCCTGCGCGCGCCATGATATTTGGCGGCTTGCAAATACAGCTACATGGGCCTGATATTAAGGCTCGATGCATGCAAACAGGATTGGCCCTATACTGATTGCGGCTTCCTGGTTTCCCGCTTATTTCTTCCCTCATTGTTACGCGTATAGTTCTTGAACTCACCCGCGCCGTGCACTAAGCTGGAAAGTCCAGAATCTCGCAAACTGTATAACCCTACAGGTGATCTTTATGGCAACGTCTCCGATTGCTTCCAGTACACAACAGTATTACTACACGCCGCCTCAACCCGGTACGATAGACAATAACCAGAATTTGTCGGTCAGCCAGGGTAGCACCAGCACTCAGCAGACCAGCCAGGTTGCACAAACGCAAACTACTTCCGCGCCAAAAGCGACTTCGGAATCCAACAGGATAGAAGACCAGCAAGATCAGCAGCAAAATCAGCCTGCTCCGCCACCGCCCCCTCCCACTGTCAATACCAGCGGGCAACTTACCGGGACCACGCTCAGCACCACCGCCTGATCAGACCATACCCAAAAAACAAGCTCGCCATGTGCGGGCTTTTTTTATGTGGAATGACTTATACTTTCCTTCATACCAACATCAAAGCCCGAGGGAAGCGCATGGCAGAAATACAATTACGGGATGTCATCGCCAGCGACCTGCCCGTTTTCTTCCGCAACCAACTGGATGCCGATGCCAATCACATGGCGGCGTTCACTGCCAAAGATCCTGCGGACAGGGATGCGTTTGATCATCACTGGGCCAAGATCATTGCCGACAGCAGCATCCCCATACAGACCATCACTTTAGGTAATGAGGTAATAGGCCACGTGCTCAGCTACGAACTGGCCGGCGCAACCGAAGTCAGTTACTGGATAAGCAAGGAATACTGGGGGCGGGGCTTGGCGACACAGGCAATGCGGGCTTTCCTGCAGTTACAGACGGTACGTCCGCTGCATGCCCGCGCAGCCAAAGACAATATCGCATCGCTGCGCGTGCTGGAAAAATGCGGCTTTGTGATTACAGGGGTAGACCGGGGCTACGCCAATGCGCGCGGTGCAGAAATAGAAGAGTTTGTCTTGCAACTGAATGCAGCGCGCGCCTGACCGCAGCGGATAAAACAATGACAGAACAAGACTTCGCGGCGTCGGATGAATGGAGCAATTGCGTTGCTGCGCTGGCTGCGCACTTTCACTCCGAGGCTAGTGTCTTCGGCCTTTACAAAGCTCTCCCACAATTACAAACTACCGGTGCATTTCCATTCCCGCCGGAATTGCAGGAAGATGCCGAACGGCACCGCGAGCGACTGCACAAGCTGCAGCGCCCGAACGAGTGGCACGCGCTGCTGCAATCACCGATGGCTGCCGGACAATTGCCAGCGACATTAAACCTGCAGACGCTGGATTTTGCCGGCATCTGCGCCTTGCGCGAGCATGGCCACAAGCCGGCCATCGTCAGCACTTGCGCGGTGCTGGTGTGTGCGGAACGCAGAGAGATCTTGCTGCATCGCCGCTCCCTAGACTCCGCCACAGAACCCGGAGCCTTGCATACGATAGGCGGCGCCTACACTCCTCGCATCAGGCAGGCAGATCAAGGGCCGGCAGATATCCACGGGCTGCTGGACACCGTACGCAGGGAAATCGCAGAGGAAACCAGCCTCAGGCTTGCCATCTCCCCGCTGCCGCCGGTACTGTGCCTGCAGGAACTGGCAAGCGGTTTCATCCAGTATGCGTTCCTGGGTGTGCCTGTGGCTGCCAATGCGATGGACGCACTACAAAGCAACTGGGAAGGCAGCATAGCCAGGGTGCGCTTTGACGACTTGCGCGAACTATTGGCAGCTCCCGGCTGGGTTGCCAGCGGCAAGCTGCATGTGCTGGCCTGGCTAAGCCTGGGTGCTCCGGGTGCCGGCAGTGGCTCAAAATTCGGTGGTCTGGGCGCGCAGGAATTATTTCGTTCCGCGATCCGGCCCTAAACCCATTCGCTCATTCACTCATCTGCCCATTTGTCCACTTCAGCCATTTTCTTTGCTACACTCGTTTCCATTTCGTCCACACTGAATGTCATCCATGAAAAAAAGCACATTGATTAGCTGTCTGCTGACTACCCTGTTTGCTTCGCTGGCATCCAGCGCCTATGCAGAGCCGACCACCTTCAGCTTCGCCACCGTACAGCAAGGCCAGAGCATACTGACGACACGCGATGACTTCGTGCAAGGCCTGAGCCCCTTCGACCGCGCCGCCCGCCTGAAAACCGCCGGCGAAGTGGCCGAGCCTGCCTACCTGAAATTTGTCAGCGAGAACGTGCAGGAATGGAGCGGCAGGGAAAAAGAACTGGTGCAAGCCACCGTCGCCCAATTGCAGGCCAGGCTGACCGAATTGTCGCTGCCTTTTCCAAAGCCTGTGGTGATGATCAAGACTAGCGGCAAAGAAGAAGGCGGCGCTGCCTATACCCGCGGCAATGCCATCATCCTGACCGAGGCGGAACTATCCGAAAAAAGCAAGACCGGCCTGCCGCGCCTGATCAGCCATGAGCTATTCCATGTGCTGAGCCGCCAGAATCCCGCACTGCGCGAAAAACTGTATGCGGTGATCGGCTTCCAGCCCTGCGGCGAACTGGCCTTCCCTGCCACGCTGAAAGCAGTCAAGCTCACCAATCCGGATGCGCCGAGGAATGACTATTGCATACAGGTGAAAGCCGGTGATACCAGCAGCTGGGCCATGCCCATCCTGTACGCGAATGCGGCCCACTACGACCCGGTAAAAGGCGGCGAGTTTTTTGATTACCTGAACTTCAAGCTGCTGCTGGTAGAAAAAGGCAATGCAATAACACCCGCGCAGCCCCGCAATGACGACAAGGGCCCGCGCCTGCTGGAAGTGAGAGAAGTGACAGGATTTTTCGAGCAGATAGGCAAGAACACCAACTACATCATCCATCCGGAAGAAATCATGGCCGACAATTTTGCGATGATGATGGTGAAAGATCCCAAGATCGCCTCGCCGGAAATCATCAGCAAGATGCAGGCCGTGCTGGACGGCGCCAAACAAAGATAAGCCAATATCAACGGAGGCAGCATGCATAATTCTATGATCACTACGGCGCTGGAATTGCCGGGCCATGCCGTCGTCAAGAACTTCGGCGTGGTGCGCGGCATCACCGTGCGCTCGCGCTCCATCGTCGGCAATTTTTTCGGCGGCCTGCAATCGCTGTTCGGCGGTAACATCACCATCTACACCCAGCTATGCGAACAGGCCCGCGCAGAAACCTACGAACAGATGTGCAGGCACGCGCGCCAGATGGGCGCCAATGCCATCATCGCGATGCGTTACGATGCAACCGAGGTAATGCCGGGTTTGACCGAGGTGCTGTGTTATGGGACGGCGGTGACGGTGGTGCCGGCCAATTCCTGAATTGGCGCCTGACCGTTTGTTGATCTGAAATAGCATCACTATTCAAATGCAGGAGCAGTCCGCATGACTCAGGCAAAGCAATTCAATGCGGCATATGCCCAGGTATTCGGCGCCGGCCATATGACGCTGGGCTTGATGACACCGCTCGCGCGCAAGCCCGGCGAGGCTGCGGACATTACTGCGGAAATGATGCTTGCTGCGCGTGCCGATGCACTGGGCTTTTCTGCGCTATGGACGCGGGAGGTGCCGCTGGTGATTCCGCAGGGCAGCGATGGCGAAGCCGCAGTGCTGGATGATCCTTTCCTGTGGCTGGCAGCGCTGGCCGTGGCGGCGCCGCATATTGCAATAGGTACTGCGGCGACGGTGCTGCCATTGCGGCATCCCTTGCATCTGGCAAAGACTGCCTTGTCGATGGACAGGATGACCGGAGGCAGGTTTATCCTGGGCCTGGGATCGGGGGATCGCCCGGCGGAGTTTGCCGCCTTTGGCCAGGACCTGAACCAGAACAATATCGTCTTTCGCGAGCATTGGAACATCTTGCGTTCCGCGCTGTCACCGGACAGCGAAGAGCGGCAAGCCATGCTTGCCGCTACGGGCGGCTATCAGATAGGCATTGCACCGGCTACGCAGATTCCCATGCTGGCCGTAGGCACCGCCAAGCAGTCCTTGCAATGGATCGCCGCCAATGCGGATGGCTGGGCCACTTACCATAGGGAAGAGCTGCGGCAGCAAGGGCGCATAGGCTTATGGGAAAGCGCGCTGGACGATAGGGCAATGGGAGAGCGCAAGCCATTCGTGCAATCACTGCAACTGGATTTGCTGGAGCGCCATGATGCGCCGCTGGAGCCTATAGAACTGGGAGCCCGTACCGGGCGCACTGCACTACTCGGCTATCTGGAGCGGATATCACAGCAAGGCGTGCGCCATGTTTTGCTGAACCTCAGCCGCGGCAGCAGGCCGGTACAAGACATCGTTGATGAACTAGGGATCCATATCGTTCCGCAACTAGAACTCATTTCATAAATAGGAGTGAGATGCGTTTGCCTTAAAAGCGGCGCTGGCAAGGCGTGCGAGGCGTCAATAGCCAAGCTATTGACAACGAGTGCAATGCAGTCCAGCGCCGCTTTTAAGACAAACCCTTCGGGAACGGCCCATTTGGGCGCATTGCAGCGTTGTGCGGGGACGCCGAGTTCGCTAGTAAAGGGAACCACCCTTTACGTCGCGACGCGCCTCGCACTGCATCCCAAATGGACTCGTTCGCACTCGCTCCTATTTATGAAATGAGTTCTAAAAAATCTACGCGGCCCTTCAGCAGATTCGCCTTAGCTGCCGGTGGCGGCCGTCATGCTTGCAAAATAAGACCGCAAGCGGGGAACGGCAAAATCCACAAAAGAGCGAACCTTGGGAACTGAAAGCCGGCCGTACGGTGTGATCAGGTGTACCGGGATAGGTGCATGTTCATCGGCAGGCAAGATGATTTTCAGATTGCCGGCGCGCACCTGCTCTGCGATATGATAAGAGAACAGACGGGTCACGCCATTTTCTTCCACCGCCGATGCCACCGCACCGCGCACACTATTGACGATCAGGCGAGGCGTAAATTGTACGGTGCGCGCCATCGATGAACCTTCTGCCGGCGGAAAACTCCATGAATCTATACCGAAGTGTGTCATTGCAATGATCTGATGCTTGCTCAGGTCGGCCGGCTCATTGATGCGCGGGTGATTGGCCAGATACCGGGGCGATGCTGCCAGCACTCGCCTGACTTCTCCCAGCGGTAGTGCCACCAGCATGGAATCGGCGAGATGCGCAATCCGCAAGGCAATATCGATACCCTCATCAATCAGCACTACAGGCCGGTCCAGCAGGTAGAGGCGCACAGATACCGTCGGGTAAGCTTCCATATAGGCATCCAGGATGGGGCGAAGTATTTCTTCGCCGGCTACCACAGGAGCGGTCAAGGTCAGCGTTCCTCGCGGTACCGATTGCTCGCCGGCGGCCAGCATGTCGGCCTCCTGCAGGTCCGCCAGCAAGCGCCGGCATGCCGCTGCATAGCGTTCACCCGCCTCGCTCAGTTTGATGGAGCGGGTGGTACGGTGCAAAAGCTGGGCGCCGACATGCTCTTCCAGGAAAGCAATCGCGCGGCTCACCGCAGCCGGCGACCGTCCCACTTTCCGCGCTGCACCCGCCAGGCTGCCCTCATCGAGCGCCGCCACGAAGATAGCCATCGCATCTAATCGGTCCACAGGATATCCGCTCCTCGCATTGGTGAAATTTAAGCATGCTACCGGTACCAGAGCCGCAGCGCCGGCCAGCCATGGCCATATTGCATTCCATGCATGCTATTGATTATCCTGCCTGCGGTCAACATGGACTTTCCACATGGGAATATGCTGCTATACCGTCTCGAATCAGCTTGCGCTGCCAGCGCTACTCAAAATCCGTGGACAGCGACACCGCCTCCCAGGCATTGATTTCCTCGCTTAGCTTGCTGATCTTTTCCCTGACCAGCTTCAGCGCATCCTTGCCCAATACCAGGTGGGTCGGTGGATTTTCTTGTGCCACTATGTGCAGCAAAGCTTGCGCAGCCTTGGCCGGGTCTCCCGCCTGCTTGCCGCTCTTGGATTGCCTGGCCCTGCGGACAGGATTGAATACCGCGTCATAGTCCGCAATGCTGTGGCTGGAGCGGACCATGGAGCGCCCGGCCCAGTCGGTGCGGAAAGATCCCGGCGCGAAGGCTGTCACCTTGATGCCGAAGCCCTTCAGCTCCTTGGCCAGTGCTTCGGAAATACCTTCCAGCGCAAACTTGCTTCCGGAGTAATAGGCAATGCCGGGAAAAGTGACCATGCCGGCCATAGAGGTGACATTGATGATATGCCCGCTGCGCCGCTTCCTCATGCCCGGCAACACCGCCTTGATGACGGCCACGGCACCGAATACGTTCACATCAAACTGGCGCTGCATTTCCGCCAGCGGCGACTCTTCCAAAGTGCCCTCGTGGCCATAGCCGGCATTATTGACGAGCACATCCACCTCGCCTATAGCCTGCAGAGCCTCGCGCAGCGTGGGTTCTACCGCATCGAAATGGCTGACATCCAGTATCACCGCTTTCGCCCGTAGTGCATCCATGGCTTCAAACGCCGCACGCGCCTGCTCATCACGGACCGTGCCAACGACCCTATGGCCGGCAGAGATTGCCGCTTGTGCAAAGGCCTTGCCCAATCCTGAGCTAACGCCGGTGATCAGAAAAATCTTGCTGCTTCCGGTATTCATCATGCTTCCTCTTCTGTTTTCCAGTAGGCAAGTCTAGGTAGTTAGCTGATCTGAGTGAATAGCTACCGGGCGGCAGACACTCTTGCAGTTTGCGCACGAGTAACCGAGTAAATGGGCAGCTAGCTGATTTCCGGACTGTACTCTTAGAAAAACCCGTGCATATCCCAGGCAAGCGGCAGCAGCGGAAGCTGCCGGCAAAGGGATTTTTCTGAAGAAAGCTCTCGTCCTTAATAGCGAGCAACGGCGAGCATTCGTGCGTGGCGCGTAACAGTGTCTGCCGGTTTGTGGCTATTCGCTAACAGAATGAACGCGACTATATTGTGTTCATCGGAACAGCAAGCCCGATCGGCAAATCCGCCGACTGCAATTCAATCTGTCAAATCAATCTGTTAAATAAAGAGGTGTAATTATGAGTACCACACAAAAAGTTGTTGTTATCACTGGCGCATCCCAAGGCATAGGTGCAGGTTTGGTCAAGGGCTTCCGTGACCGCAATTATCGGGTTATCGCAACAGCCCGCAGCATCAAGCCATCTACCGATCCAGACGTGCTGGCTATCGCCGGCGATATAGCCGACCCAGCCGTGGCTGAACGTGTATTTAAAGAAGGTATTGCGCGCTTTGGCCGCATCGATTCCCTGATCAACAATGCCGGTGTGTTTATCGCCAAACCGTTCACACAATATAATGCGGAAGATTATGCCACTGTGATATCTACCAACCTGAACGGCTTCTTCCAGTTCACGCAGCGCGCCATTGCCGAGATGGAAAAACAAGGAAGCGGCCACATCGTCAACATTACAACCAGCCTGGTAGACCATGCCGTTAAAGGCGTGCCCTCTGTATTGGCGTCGCTGACCAAGGGCGGTTTGAACTCAGCCACCAAGTCTCTGGCGATTGAATATTCCGGCACCGGCATCCGCGTCAATGCGGTGTCTCCCGGCATCATCAAAACACCTATGCATCCGCCTGAAACACATGCGGCATTGGCAGGCTTGCACCCGGTCGGCCGCATGGGCGAGATACGCGACATCGTAGAGGCTGTGCTGTATCTGGAATCCGCCAGCTTTGTGACTGGTGAAATATTGCATGTTGACGGCGGCCAGAGCGCCGGCCACTAGGCTGATTTTTCTTCTTTTGTCTGTGCTACCCCTGCTGACTCTGCTGCCTGCGTAAATGCTTTCCCGCAGGCAGCGGGCAGGGAAATAACATCAGCATCACATCTGTACTTCGGGTGTACTGCATCTACATTTATTGCACTCCGCAGAATTTCTGCCGGAGGATAGGATCATGTCTCCAACGGGACAAAGCATTCAGGAGTCATCCATGAACACTCAACACAATACCCAGCCTGCACAGGCAGGCGATGGCACTGAGCGTATTGCCCTGGGCACGGCTGCCTACCGCAGAATGGCGCTGGCATTGCTGATGGCAGGCTTTTCCACTTTTGCGCTGCTATATAGCGCGCAGCCCTTGCTGCCTATTTTTTCCGCCCAGTTCAATATCGGTGCGGCGCAATCCAGCCTGGCGGTGTCGTTTGCTACCGGCGCCATGGCCTTGTGCTTCATTCCTGCAGGCATCCTATCGGACCGCATAGGGCGACGCCCGCTGATGATAGCCTCGCTGTTTGCGGCAGCGCTCTTGACTGCGGTATCTGCAATCGTTCCTGAATGGCACGTCTTTTTGCTGATGCGCGCGCTGACCGGCATTGCACTGGCCGGCATACCCAGCGTTGCCATGGCCTATATTGCCGAAGAAATGGATGGCGCATCAATGGGCGCCGCTATGGGTGTGTATATCGGCGGCTCGGCGATAGGCGGCATGGTAGGCCGCATAGGCGTCACTTTGCTGACCGAGCATTTCGGCTGGCGGCCTGCGCTGGGCGCCACCGCAGCAGCGGGCCTGGTCGCGGCGGCGCTTTTCTGGAAGGCAGCACCTCGTTCGCAGGCTTTTGTGTCCCGCCGGCATGACCTGAAATCTGTCGTACGTGCAACCGGCCGCTTGCTGCAGGATGCCGCCCTCCCCTGGCTGTTCGCCGCCGGATTCGTGCTGATGGGCGCTTTTGTCAGCATCTATAACTACGTCGGCTTCCGCCTGCTGGCCCCGCCCTATTCCCTCAGCCAAAGCATGGTAGGCGCCATTTTCCTGCTGTATATCATCGGCTCCATCAGCTCGGCCTGGGTAGGCGGACTTGCAGGCCGGATTGGGCGGGCTAAAATCTTCTGGATACCCATTGTCGCCATGCTGGTAGGCGTTGCATTTACGGCCGCCCACTCGCTGATACTGATGGTGCTTGGCATCGCTGTGATTACCGGCGCATTTTTTGGAGCTCATTCCGTTGCGTCCGGCTGGGTGGGATTACGGGCCGGACAAGACAGAGCCCAGGCCGGTTCGCTGTACTTGCTGTTTTATTACCTGGGTTCCAGCATATTGGGATCTGCCGGAGGCATAGCCTGGAACCTTGACAGGTGGAACGGTGTCGCGCTGTTCGCGATGGTGCTGGTCTTTATTGCATTCTGCATTGCCGGCCGTCTGACCACAGTCACGCCACTGGCAAGCACACGATCGCAGCTTACCAAGACTACATGACAGCAAAAAGTCTCACATCAAAAGCTAGAAAGGAATCCTTATGAGCAACTTACTAATGCAGCGCCTGGGACTGCGCCACCCCATCATCCAGGCACCAATGGCAGGATCGTCCACGCCGCGCATGGCCGCTGCGGCTTCCAATAGCGGCGCGCTGGGGTCTGTTGCACTGGGCGCCAGCAATGCCAGCCAGGCGCGTGAATTGCTGGCGCAAACAAGGGCATTGACCGACCGTCCTTTCAGTGTTAATTTTTTCGCCCACACTCCGGCAAAGCAAGACGCAGAGCGCGAAGCGCGCTGGATGGAGCACTTGCAGCCTTTTTTTGCCGAGTACGGCGTCACGCCCAGGCCGGCACTGAAGGAAATCTACCAAAGCTTCGTCACCGATACGGATATGCAACAACTGATGTTGCAGGAACGTCCGGCGGCAGTCAGCTTTCATTTCGGCCTGCCCTCCCGGCAAATTATCAATGACTTCAAAAAGGCGGGGATTTTCCTGATGGCGACGGCAACCAGCCTGAGCGAGGCAAGGCAGATAGAAGCCGCCGGCATAGATGCCATTGTGGCTCAGGGAGCAGAAGCCGGCGGACATCGCGGCGTGTTTGATTCCGGCAAGGACGAAGGCATAGGCACATTTGCGCTGGTCAGGCTTATCGCGCACAACACCCGGGTGCCTGTCATTGCCGCCGGAGGCATCATGGACGGCCAGGGCATTGCAGCCGCGATGCTGCTGGGCGCGAGTGCGGCGCAACTGGGAACGGCTTTCCTGCTGACGCCGGAATCTGCCGCCAGCGAAGGCTATCGCGCCATGCTCAAGAGCAGCCGCGCTGAACATACGCAAATTACCAATACCATCTCAGGTCGCGGCGCACGGGGCATGGTCAACAGGATGATGACGGAAGTCGGCAAGCCCGGCTCTCCGCCGCAACCGGACTACCCCATCGCCTACGACGCAGGCAAGCAATTGCATGCTGCCGCCAGCGCGCAGGGCAGCCAGGAGTTCGGCGCGCTGTGGGCAGGACAGGCGGCGCCGCTGATTCGTGAACTGGGTACTGCGGATTTGATACAGGCACTGGCCATTGAATTGCAGCAAGCGAGGCGCAGTATTTAAGCAGCCAGTTCCGCAATCAGAAATTCGACCAGGGTGCGCACCCGCAGCGGCAAGTGTCTGCGATGCGGGTATAGCAGGGTAAAAGGCCGCGAGCTGCCGCCAAATTTTTGCAAAACCTCCCGCAAGGAGCCGTCGCGCAATTGCTGCTCAACGACGAAGCGGTAGGTCTGGAACAGGCCTGCGCCATTGTTCACCAGCGTGGCGCCTGCAAGTATGTCGCCAGCACAGCTGTAGCCGCCGGCGGTCGGCATTTCTATCTGCTTGCCGTCATCGATAAACAACCAGGGAATATTGCGTCCGCTGCTAGGTAACTCGAACTGGATGCACTGATGCTGTTCCAGGTCCTCCAATTTTTTCGGCGTGCCGTGCCGCTTCAGGTAGGCCGGCGTGCCAACGACGACAAGCTCGGCGTCTTCCAGTTTGCGCGCAGTCATGCCGGAATCGGCGGGGGCGCGGCCCCGCACGGCAAGGTCGAAGCCTTCTTCGGCGAAGTCGATATTGCGGTTATCAAGATGCACCTGCACTTCCACCAGCGGATACAGTTCGCGGAAGCGCGGCAACAGGGGGAGAACCCGGTAATGTCCATACGGAGTAGCCATGCTGATGCGTAATTTACCTGCAGGCACCAATTGCTCGCCAGTCAGCTGGCGCTCTGCATCCACCAGTTGCGACAAGGCATCCCTGCACTGCTCGAAATACAGCTTGCCGGATTCCGTCAAACGGATGTGCCGCGTGGTCCGTACAAACAGGCGCACTCCCATGCGTTCTTCCAGCCGGGATATCGAACGGCTAACCGCCGCCGGTGTCACCCCGGCCTGGGTCGCTGCAGCAGTAAAACTCTCCAGCTCGGCAGCGAGGCAAAACAGCTCAATGCTGCCTAATAATAAATCGTCAAATTGCCTTGTCATATCGGCTCCGGCAGGGATTCAGGTGAGTTGGAATATGTCGTCATGGTATCTCACATTCATTACATGGTGTATCAATTGAATTGCGCAGAACCGTATTTAAGCCAAATGGGGGCGGCAGTATATTACGTCCATGGGCGCAGCACCGCCGGCCCAAAAAGAACATCGACAATCCCCAAGCTTGTCCGTGCTTGCAAACCGAAATAAGGCGTCAGGAGTGAATCATGGGATCAGAAAAACTTGCCGTGAAAGATAGACAAGAAATATTGCACATCATAGACAACTACTTCCAGGGAATCTGGGAGGGTGATGTGGCCGTGCTGCAATCCTGCTTCCATCCGGACACAGAATTATTCGGCGAAGTGCGCGGCCAGCCATATCGAAAACATCTTGCAGATTATCTCGACGGCGTGGCGGCACGCAAGTCGCCGCAGGCAGCCGGTGAGGAATGCCGCATGCGGATAGTGTCCATTGACGTTAGCCACACTGTCGCGATGGCGAAGGTATCCGTCCCCATACTGGGCTTCAACTATGTTGACTATTTATCGCTGGTCAAACTGGATGAAGGCTGGCGCATTGTCAGCAAAGTTTTAAGCGATGTTCCGGCCTGAACTGGACATCATCATTTCACTCTGAAAGGAAACATCATGCCTTACATCAAAGTACAGATCACTCGCGAAAATGTCACCAGCGAACAAAAACTGCAAATCATCCAGGGCGCAACCGACCTGATGGTCAACATCCTGAACAAGGACCCAGAAGCCACCTTCGTCGTGATCGAAGAAGTCGATACCGATAACTGGGGCGTCGCCGGCGAACAGGTAACCACGCTGCGCAAGCGCCAGGCAGAAGCAAAGAAA
Organism: Parundibacterium terreum; assembly: GCF_014636315.1. Classification (GTDB taxonomy): domain Bacteria; phylum Pseudomonadota; class Gammaproteobacteria; order Burkholderiales; family Burkholderiaceae_D; genus Undibacterium; species Undibacterium terreum. Next base: position 878,660 of record NZ_BMED01000002.1, read on the forward strand.
CTGGCTGAAGCAAACAAGCCAAAGTAATCAAGGAAGAAAAATGAAACTGATCTATGTAGCCGATCCCATGTGCTCCTGGTGCTATGGCTTTGGAAAAGAAATGACGGCGCTGCACGAACGCCACCCTGAACTGCCGCTGCAAATCGTCGTGGGCGGCCTGCGTGCAGGCGCCACCGATGTGCTGGACGAAGACGGCAAACAATTCCGCCTGCACCACTGGGCCAGGGTCGAGCAACTGAGCGGCCTGCCCTTCAACCGGGACGGTTTGATGGCACGCCAGGGCTTCGTGTACGACACCGAGCCGATCTGCCGCGCGGTAGTCGCTGCGCGCATCCTGGCGCCGCAAGCCGATCTGCTGGCAGTATTCCGCGCTTTGCAGCGGGCGTTTTATGTCAGCGCACTGGATACAACCAGCGGTGAAGTCCTGGCCGAAGTCGGTGCCACCGCGCTGACCGCAACCGGTTTTGCAGTGGATGCAGAGACTTTCCTGGCCACCTGGAAAGCGCAGGCAACAATCGATGCGGCCCGCGCCGACTTCGCACTGGCACGTTCGATGGGAGTGAATAGTTTTCCTGCACTCTTCCTGGAAAACAAAGGAAAACTGCACCGGATTGGCGCAGGTTATGCACATGTAGATGTACTAGAACAGGAATTGGCCCGCCTTTCCGCGCCCTCTTCCATTCCAGCGTAGTTGATAAAGCTGATAACACAGATGGATATGGCTGGCCGGCCATATCCATGCAGTGCAAATTCAGCTTGCTACTGCTTGCTGCTGCTTGTTGCTATCAGTAGCGGGTTCCAGCGACCTTCTTTGCCGTGACCTGTCCAGCCAATGCCGGACGAGGGCTCGCCGCAATAACGGCAGCCTGCCTGTTGACGACGGCAAGGTGCAGTCCTGGAGACTGGTTGCTGTCCAGTTTAAAAATGCTGACCACTTGCGCCAGATGGGCGGCCTGATCCTGCAGCGACTGCGCTGCGCTGGCAGCTTCTTCCACCAGGGCGGCGTTTTGCTGTGTCACGGCGTCCATCTCGGCAATCGCATCATTGACTTGCGATATCTCCCTGCCTTGCTCACGGCTGGCGACACTGATTTCACCCACGATGTCGGTCACGCGCTTGACGCTGTCAACCACGTCGCGCATGGTATCGCCCGCCAGCTCCACGAGCCTGGTTCCGGCATCCACCTGCTGGACTGAATCCTCGATCAATACCTTGATTTCCTTTGCCGCTGCCGCTGAGCGCTGCGCCAGGTTGCGCACTTCACTCGCCACTACGGCAAAGCCGCGCCCTTGTTCGCCGGCGCGTGCAGCCTCTACGGCGGCATTCAGCGCAAGGATATTGGTTTGAAACGCGATGCCGTCAATCACGCTGATGATATCCACAATCTTTTTCGATGAACCGCTGATCGATCCCATGGTGTCTATCACCTGGCCGACCACGCTGCCGCTCTTTATCGCAACAGTAGAGGCATTCAAGGCCAGTTGATTCGCTTGCTGTGCGCTGTCCGAATTCTGTTTGACCGTGGACGTCAGCTCTGCCATCGCAGACGCTGTTTTTTCCAGCGAGCCCGCCTGATGCTCAGTCCTGGAGGACAGGTCGAGATTGCCGGAAGCGATTTCTGACGAGCCGGTCGCAATGGATTCAGCGCCGCCGCGTATCTCTGCGACGGTCTTGGTCAGGTTATCGCGCATGGCCTTGATGGAAAACAGCAGGCTGCTCTGATCATTTCTCCTGGTTTCTATATTCATTGCCAGATTACCCTTGGCAATTTCTCCGGCAATCTCGGACGCGTATTGCGGCTCGCCGCCCAGTTGATTGACCAGGCCTTTGGTAATCACATAGCCAACAGCAATGCCGACCAGTATGGAAACAATCGCGAAGCAGAGTATCAGCACCAGTGATTGGCTGAAGATATTGCTGGATGCCTGGTTCGCTGCCGCCACGTCGGCCTTGACGGACTTCAGCAGCACATCGATATCGATGACGATCTGATGCCGCAAGGGGCTGCATTCGGCCACCAGGAACACGCCGAATTCAGACATCTTCCCTGCTTCGCGGTACAGGCGCGGGCGTTTCAACTCTTCGGCCATTTGCAGCAGGCCGACGCGGACCTTGTCAAAATTCTTGTCGCCCGCCATAACCGGCATCAGCTTCTTCAGCGCCTCCAGGTAAATGGCCTTTTGTTCATCGACGAGCGTCAATTCCTTGGACGCGTCTTTATCATCGGTGAATACATAGGCGTTGCGTGCGGCCAGGCCAGTCTGGTCCAGCGCCTCACGCGCCACATACAGAGGTTCCAACTTTTCAGTCTCTACCTGATTCACATACTTCACCGTCTGTGAAATCGTATTGAGGCGAAACAGGGAGAAGCCGGCAACCAGGGAAATAAATAAAACCAGCACTCCAAAACCGAGGCTGAGGCGGGTGCCAATACCTAATTTGTCGAACGCATGCATGAATTTTTCCTGAATAAATACAACGATGTCAGAGCCTCGGATGAGCTCTGTTTTTTACGGCCATTTTTAAATGGCACTCGCGCCAAAATTCTATCCAGCGCTTATGCAACACAGGCATGTAACGCCTATGCCACTCCTACGTCACCTCTGCATCACTTTCATGTCACACAAATGTCACATAGAATCAAATCAGCGCACGCTTATACACGGGCACTTCAATGGCCCGCATTACAGCACGGCCACTGAAAAAAAACATCGGGTATTTAACCATCATTAACAGTGTGATTCTTCTAAAACGCAGATTTAAAGGCAGCAATGCAAAGGCAGTGCATCTGCTCACCAAGAAGGGGAGCGGATGCACTGCCAGGGACAGCATTGATACCGCTAAATCAGCTTCTCGAAGGACGCTGCGATGCCATTTTATTTACATGGCAAATTTAACCACGCTCTTGCCGGGGCCATGACCGGTCTTGTTGCGCTCTATCGCGGCGGCAGCGTCTGCAAGCTCCACTACTTCAGCGATCCTGGCTTTCAACTCGCCTTGTGCGACCAAGGCAGCCAGCTCGGCAAGCTGCCTGGAGTCAGGCCTCATCTGGAACCAGATGCCCCGCTTGCCGGCAGGCGCAACGGCTGTAATCTCCGGTGCGGCAGTGCTGACGATGCGGCCGCCGGCGGCGAGCAATTGCCAGGAATTGGCCAGTACAGAACTGCCCACCAGGTCGAGCACCAGGTCTATGTTTTCTGCACTCGCCCAAAAAGACTCGCTGCGGTAGTCGATTACTTGATGAGCACCCAGCTCTTTCAGGTAATCCACATTGGCCAATTGCGCCGTGCCTATGACATGCGCGCCTGCACGCCGCGCTAGCTGAACCGCAAAGCCGCCTACTCCGCCGGCTGCGCCGTGGATCAATACACGCTGCCCTGGTTTCAACTCACCCGCTTCAAACAAGGCCTGCCAGGCAGTCAGCGCGGCCACAGGGATTGCCGCCGCCTGCAACTCACTCAGCCCCGCTGGAATCAGTGCCAATTTTTCTGCAGAGATTGCAACACGGTCGGCATAGGCGCCGAGTGCGCCCATCGCACCCATTACACGGTCACCGGGCTTGAACTGCGCGACATCCGCACTAACTGATACAATCTCTCCAGCCAGCTCTATGCCCAGTGTGGCCGGCAGGCTCAGTGGAAAAACGCTTTGCAGCATGCCGTCGCGTATTTTCCAGTCCAGGCCATTGATGCCGGCGGCGTGTACCGCAACGATCACTTCTCCGGCGGCTGGCTTTGGTTCTGCAATCGCATCAAGCTGAACGGCTTGCTCGCCACCATAGGAATGTATGCGGAGTGCGCGCTTCACGCTGCCTTCCAGAGTGGGGTAATCGATATACCCTTCCGTGCCGGGCGAAAAGAAGGTGTTGCGGTCCGGAGTATTCAGCGGCGCATCCAGCATAAAGCGTTTTGCCAGATCGGGGTTGGCCAGATACAGGCTGCCGAATACCGCGGCATCGGCATGGCCTGAGCTGATTAATGTTTCTGCGGATTTTTTGTCGAGTCCGCCACCCTGCAGGTAAGCGCCGCCGAATAGCGGGCGCAGCAGTGCGTGATAGTCGAAGCCTGCTTTGTACAACGCCACGTGCAGATAAGCCAGCTTGAGCGGCGCGAGTTGCTGCACCAGATAGCGATAGGTTTCCTGCGGTGCGGCATCACTGATGTCGTTGAAGTTCATCTCAGGCGCGATCTTGATACCCACCCTGTCGCCGCCCGCTTCCGCCACCATCGCCGCCAGCACTTCCAGGATGAAGCGTGCACGATTGGCGAGCGAGCCTCCGTACTGGTCACTGCGCTGGTTGGTCGAGGATGACAGAAATTGCTCAGGCAAATAACCGGAAGCAGCATGCAACTCTACACCGTCAAAACCGGCCTCCAGTGCGTGCCGCGTGGCCAGGCGATATTCTTCAATCACGCCCGCCACCTCTGCTGTTTGCAATGCGCGCGGCATCTCCATTTGCAGGGGACCGCTTGCGGTGAATACGCTGCCCGCAGGTAGAACCGCGGAAGGTGCCACCGGCGTGGCTTCGCCCGGCAACAGGCTGCGATGCGAGATGCGGCCGGTATGCATGATCTGCAGGAAGATGCGGCTGCCTTTTTGATGCACGGCATCAGTAATCGCGCGCCATGCCTGGACTTGCGCCGCAGTGTGTATGCCCGGCGTGCGCACATAGCCTTTGCCCATAGGCGAAGGCTGCGTGCCTTCGGTGATGATCAGGCCCGCATCGGCCCGTTGTGCATAGTAAATAACGGCAGAGTCGGACGGTACGCCGCTAATGTCGTCAGCACGCGAACGCGTCATTGGCGACATCACCAGGCGGTTGCGCAAGCTATAACCGCCGAGTTGCAGGGGTGTAAATAAAGGGTTCATGACGGGTTTCCTATTTGGTTTAGACAGGTTCCATACTATATTGCTCCCCATTTGGAATAAATACGTATAATTGAGAAACACTGATCCAAAAATGGAACAATCAATGGGGTAACTAAGGGAGCAACTAAATGGAAGTCCTGAGCTTCATGCGTTTATTTGTTGAGGTAGCCAAGACCAAGAGTTTTCGGCGCGCCGCTGATGCACTGGACATGCCAAACTCCACCTTGTCACGCAATATTGCCCAACTGGAAAAAACCATAGGCCTGCGCCTGTTGCACCGTTCCACCCGCAAAGTGGAATTGACGGAAGCCGGCGAAGCCTATTTCCGGCGCTGCCAGAGCATAGTGGAAGAAGCCAGCATCGCGCATGAAGCCTTGCTCGACCTCGCGGAACGGCCTAGCGGAACCTTGCGCGTCTCCATGCCGGTCGATCTGGCGATGAGCTATCTGGCTCCCATCCTGAAAGATTTTGCCATCGCCTATCCGCTAATCCAGTTTGAGTTTGACGTTACGCCGCGGCGCGTCGATTTGCTGACGGAAGCCTTTGACCTCGCGATACGCATAGGCCCGCCGCCGACTGCGCCATCGATGCTGGTCGCGCGCCAAATCGCCGTCTTGCCGCGCTATCTGTATGCCGCACCCTCTTATCTGGATAGCGCACCGCCGCTGGCCCATCCCGGTGACCTGGCCCGGCACGCGCTGTGCCTGGTCCAGGGCACAAGGCAGCAGGATATGCAAAACCTGAACCTGTACCGGGGCGAAGAACAATTCAGTGTTGAGATACAAACCCGCTTCCTGATGAATAGCGTAGGACTGAGCCGGGCGCTGGCAGTACAGGGAACGGGGATAGCAGTGCTGGATACCGAGATCGCACGCGACGAAGTGGCATCACATAGGCTGCAGCGCGTGCTGCCGGAATGGAACCTGGCACCGGTGCAGGTGCACGCGATCACCGACACGCGTCTGCTGCCCGCCAGGACCAGGCTGTTTATCGATTTCCTGAAGGTGCGCCTGCATGCGCCATCAGCAAAGGACAGCCGCTAGCTGGCATAATGCCCGATAGCACCAGAAACGCGGGCCGCTTCACCGGCTAGCTAGGTGAGAGCCACAATCTTTTTTCCACCACCAGGGGACACAGCGATGAACATACTGACGACAGAACGCCTGCGGCTGGAACCGATCAGCGACAAGCATTTCGAAGGCCTGCATATCTTGAACAGAGATCCGGCCGTGATGCGTTACATCACCGGCAAACCCGATACGCCAGAAGACACACAACTGATGATAGACCGGGTCAAGGCGCGCTGGATAGAGTATGGATTTTCCTGGTGGTGCTTTATCGAACTGGAGACCAATGAGATCATCGGCGCCGGCTGCATACAGCATCTGGGCCGTGATCCCAAGAACCCGCTGGAAACCGGCTGGCGCCTGCGGCAGGACAAATGGGGCCAGGGCTATGCATCAGAAGCGGCGCGTTGTATGGCCACCTTTGCGTTTGATACGCTGGAGGCGCCGCTACTGTGCGCCGTATGCCATACCGACAACCATGATTCGGCACGCGTCATGCAGCGTCTGGGCATGCACTACAAGGGTGTGGAACGCTGGTACGACATGGATACTTCTGTGTACGAGATGACGCGCGCGCAGTGGTTCGAGCATCTCGCAAAAATCAAATAGCAATCACAAAAAAGCCGGCTCGGAATGCTCGCTGCAACGGGTCGGTTTTTTCATTTACGTCAGATAGCTTAGTGGATGAAGTCCAGCAGCAAGGGAATCAACTGATCAGGAGCCTCATCCATAAGCCAGTGGCCGGAGCCCTGGATGATATGTGCATCCACGTGTTCGGCAACCAGTTTGGTCTGGTTGATCAGAAAATCGCCGCCTGATTTTTCTCCGGCAACTGCCATCACCGGCATCTTCAGTTTGACCTGGCTGAATTTTTCAAAATCCACTGCATCCTGAGGGAAGGCCTGGAACCATGCAAAACCGGCCCGCATGCCGCCGGGCTGTGCCCAGCTGGCCGTATACAACTGGCGCTCGGACTCTGGCAGCGAATGATTGCGGTCCGCTGCGAAATCATTCCAGAAATGTTCAAAGTAAATGCGCTCGCGGCCTTGCACCAAGGCTTCCGGCGTTTCGCCGCCAAAATGATAATGCCAATTTCTCGGCGCAGAATAACGTACCCGCCACTCGCCTATACCGGGCAAAAAGGCTTCCAGCAAGGCCAGCCGCTGCGTATCTTGCGGATACTGGGCGGCGTAGGCGTAGGCGACCATCAGGCCGATATCATGGCCGACCACGACGGCAGGTTCGCTGGTGACGCCGGCCACCAGCTCATGGATATCCTTGGCCATATTCTTCTTGTCATAGCCGCCGACGGTTTTTTCGGATGCGCCGGCACCGCGCAGATCGGGCACGATCACCGTATGGGTCTTTGCCAGGCCATCCATGATGGGGTTCCACATTGCGCTGGTCTCTGCATAACCGTGCAGCAGTACCACCGGACTGCCGTGGCCGCCTATCCGGTAGTGGATGCGGACACCGTTGACCTGCACATCCTTGCTCTGGAACGCAGATGCAGTTTCTGCAGCCGCTGTGTGGTTTGAGGTAGTAACAAGGGCAGCGGCAAGTGCCAGTACGCTCAGGCTTTGCGCCAGGAATCCATTCATGCGGTGTCTGATCACATTCACAATTTTTCTCCAAAAGATGAAGGGGCTTTATCTCTGGTACCCATTCTGCAGCGTGCAGCCGCAGTGAGCAATGGGGCATTTATGAAGTAAGGATTCAGTTTTTGTGAATGGCTAGTAAAAGAAAAATACCTTTACTGCATTTCTTCCAGTATCTTCAGCGTTTCATCAAAATTCCAGATGCGGCGGATTTCTATCACGTCGTACTTTTCCGCAATATTGGGCGGAAAAGCGCTATAGCGCGCATTGACCGTCACGATACGGCGCACCGCCTCATCAATGTCGGCGCGGCCGCTGGAGCGGTTAATGATGATTTCTTCGACACTGCCGTCGCTGCGTATCGCGACAGTGACCACGGGATCGCCCCTGGCCTTGTCCTTGGCAATCCGCGAGTAGTTCAGGTTGCCGTTGCGCTCTATCTTCTGGCGCCAGCTTTCCACATACATGCGCAGCGGCACGTCTTCCTTGATCGTGCCCAGCAGGCTGCGGCGGCGTCCCTTGACTTCTTCGTCCACCCTGCGTACCGGCGGATTGCCGCGCAGCAGATCCAGCTTTTTCGCCTGGTCCAGCGCCCTGCTGGCGAGGTCGCTACCCAGCAAGCTCTTGGGCAAGACAAAACCCTGGGCCGGCTTGCCGTCGGCATTGCCGCTACCGGCCGCTGCAGCATTGGCGACATTGGCGGCCGCCTTTGCCAAGCTCGCGGCTTCCGCCTGCTGGCGTGCCAACTCGTCGGCACGCTGTTTGGCGGCGAACTCATCCAGTTGCTTTTGCCTTGCCTGCGCCTGGGCCACAGTTTGGGCCAGGGCTTGCTGCCTTGCCGTTTCCTCCGCCTGTTCCTTCAGCTTTCGCTCCTGCGCCTGCTGCTCTTTCAGTATGCGTTCTCTTTCTCGCTCTTTCTGTTCTTCCTGCTGCGCCAGTTGCACAGCCTGCTGGCGTGCCTGCTCCTGGCGTTTTTGCTCTTCCTGGCGCTGAGTTTCCAGTTGCTGCGCCCTGGCGAGTTCCTCTCTGGCCTGCTGCAATTTCAGTTGTTCCCGCTGCTTCTCCAGCTCGGCTTGCTGCTTCGCTTGCAATTGCAGCGCCTCCTGCTGCCGGCGCATTGCCAGTGCCGCGTTTGCTTCCGCCAATTTCCTGGCATCGGCTTCCTGCTGGCGCGCCGCCGTAGCAATCATTTCCTGTGCACGCTGTGCCTGCATCCGTTCTTCTTGCTTGCGTTCCTCCTGCCTGCGCTCTTCCTGTTTTTGGGCAAGCAGCGCGGCCTGCTGCTTTGCCTCGTCGGCCAGCTTGCGCTCTTCCACTTCCCTTTCCACTTCCCTTAAATGCCTGGCCTCGGCTTCCGCCAGTTGCTTTTGCAGATTAGTGTCTTCAGCGGGCTGCGATGCAGCGACGTCGGCCACCTGGGGTTCCGCTACCTGTGCCACCGATGCCACCTTGTCGGTCACGGTGGATGCGGGCTTGAGCGGTTCCTCCGGGCTGGGAACCGGCACCACGAATTTGTCGTCGCTATTGTCCAGGCGCGTAATCAGTTGCGGCGGCGAGGTGCTGGCTTCTTCTGCAACAGGCAAAGGTGGTGGCGGTTTTACTTTACTGGTTTTTTTGACCACCAGCGCTTTCGGCTTGGCCGGCGCCTTCGTCACAGGCAACGGTTCCGGTGGCTTCACCGGTGCCACCAGCGTAAAGCCTTCCGATATGGGCTTGGGTATCGGGAATAACGGAGGCAAGGGAGGCAACGGGGCGCTTAATTCAGGCACAGGTTGCTGCAAGGGTGGAGGGAGCGCCGGCGGCGCGGCGTCAGCAAGCTGGACTGTCAGCTCGGGCGCTTGCGCACGACGCTTGTTCCAGGGCAGTTCCAGCCCGGGCAAAGCCAGGCCGGGAATGCCGAATTGCAGCGATAAAATAAAGGCATGCAGCAAAATCGATAAGCCTATGCCTGCAGCCAGACGCGCGCGCACGCGATCGGGCCGGTAGGGATTGCTGGTAGTTATTATCGATTCGCTCACAAAGAATACACTTGTATAGGGGAAACACGCCAAGGGTGGATGATACTTCAGCTTATTACCCTCAACGGCAGCAAATTGGGAAATTTGTTCTGCTGCGACACCCGTTGACAAGCGGCCACGGCGCGATCATTTTCCGGCTTCCGCAGCTAAGCATGCGGCAAGTCAGTTATGGTAAATTATGCATCGGCATAATCTCCAGCTAAATAAAACAATAATGACAACAGGAAAAATACAGCGTTTCAGCGCGCGCATACAGCAGGGAGACGGCGGCGGCGCTTTTGTGGAGGTCCCTTTCGATGTGGAGCAGGTCTTCGGCGGCAAGCGCGTGAAGATCAAGGCCAGCATAGACGGTATCGCCTATAGGGGTTCGCTGATTCGTATGGAAAGCGAATGCCACTTGCTGCTGATACTGAAAGAAATCCGTGAAAAACTCGGCAAGCAGGCCGGTGACGAAGTCGCCATCACGGTGGAACCGGACCTGGAGCCGCGCGAAGTGGAAGTTCCGCCGGATTTGCAGGCTTTGCTGGAAAAGCATCCCGACGCCGACGAATTTTTCCAGCAACTGGCATATACCTACCGCAAGGAATATGCGCGCTGGATCACGGAGGCAAAGCGCGACGCGACCCGGCAACAGCGGCTGCTGAAAGCCATAGAAATGCTACAGCAGCGCAAGAAGCTGAGCTAGGAACCTGCGATGAAACGCCCTGCACACTATAAGGAAAAATGAGATGCCGTGGATATTAGCGCTGGTTTACGGCGTAGCCAGTGTGCTGAGCCTGGCGATGTATGCCGTTGACAAATCGGCGGCAAAGAACAATCGCTGGCGCATCAGCGAAAATACGCTGCATGCAGTCAGCCTCGCCGGCGGCTGGCCGGGCGCCCTGCTGGCGCAGAGCCTGCTGCATCACAAGAACAAAAAAACATCGTTCCAGATCGTATTCTGGCTGACCGTGATATTGAATTTTGCCGCGCTACTATGGCTTGCGGCATCGGATTTTAGCGGCTCGCTCCTATTGATGAAATGAGTTCTAATAAAGGCAGGCAATGGAGACTATAGAAAGCATCCTGGAGTTCTGGTTCGGTACCGATCCGGATGACCAGGTAACGGCGAAACAGCAAGGCAAGCTATGGTGGCAAAAGCGGGATGACACCGATGCCATGATACTGCAGCGCTTCGGCAGCTATGTGCAGGAAGCCGCCAGCGGAGTACTGGAGCCGTGGACGGCAAGCCCGGAAGGCTTGCTGGCCCTGATCATCCTTACTGATCAGTTTCCGCGCAATATGTACCGTGAAACGCCGCAATCCTTCGCCTTCGACCATCAGGCGCGCGCCTGGTGCAAGCAGGGGTTGGCGGCAGGCATGGACCTGACTCTGCGGCCCATACAAAAAGTGTTTTTCTACCTGCCGCTGGAGCATTCCGAATCGCTGGCCGACCAAGAACAATCGGTGCAACTGTTTAGCGGACTGGCAGCAGCCGACATCGACAACGGCCAGCAAAAGAGCCAGACCTTTACCGGCTATGTAGACTATGCCACACGGCACCGCGACATCATCGCGCGCTTTGGCCGCTTCCCGCACCGTAACCGGATTCTGGGACGTATCTCGACAGTAGAAGAGACCGCATTTTTGCAAGAAAAAGGATCATCGTTCTAAGAGGCTGTTGCGAAATCACCCTGGCGTTGTTACGCCTCCTAGCCGTGCTAAAGCACTGTCTTCGTCGGCGACGCCTAGCCAGGCCAATTTCGCAACAGCCTCTAAGTAAAGCCGTAAAAAAATAACCGGGAGACTCCATGACGGACAATTTATCCAGCAATATCAAGGTTTTGGCTTTTGACATATTTGGCACCGTTGTGGATTGGTATGGCAGTATCGCCAGGGAAGTGGATGCCATGCACCTGGGCGTGGATGGCGACAAATTCGCGCTGGCGTGGCGCGCCGGCTATGTACCCGCGATGCAGCGCGTGATGCTGGGCGAGCTGGGCTGGACGCTGATTGATGACCTGCACCGGATGATACTGGACCAGATGCTGGCCGACTTCAAAATCACCAATCTCAGCGAAGCGCAAAAGCGGCATCTGAACAAGGTGTGGCACAGGCTGGATCCGTGGCCGGACTCGGTTGCCGGCTTGCAGAGGATGAAATCGGCATTCACGATCTGCACGCTGTCCAACGGCAATATCGGCCTGCTCACCAATATGGCAAAACATGCCGGCCTGCCCTGGGATTGCATCCTGTCGGCGGAAGTCTTCAAGAAATACAAGCCTGACCCGGCCACCTATCTCGGCGTCAGCCAGGTATTTGACGTGCCGCCTGAACAGGTCATGCTGGTCGCTGCACACCAGAGCGACCTGGATGCCGCCCGCGCCTGCGGCCTCAGGACAGCCTACATAGAACGTCCATTGGAATACGGCAGCAAGCAAATGAAAGATGTGTCGGCGGACTCTAATAATACCTTCCATGCGGGCAGCCTGATCGAGCTTGCGGACCAGTTGGGTTGCTGAAAAACATGATATTCAAATGCGTACTCAATAAAACCAGTCCATGAAAAACCGGGGGAGCAGCGTGATGAAAACTTCAATTCCAAAAACCACTGCCGCGTTGATGCCTGCGGCCTTGTCGCTGCTGGCGTTGGCTACTTTGGCAGGCCAGGCCAATGCCGAAGTCGCCGACCTCACCCCTTCGGGCTTCCTGATCAGGCATGAGATCGTCGTTGACCAGACGCCGGAGCAGGCTTATAAAACCCTGGTTAATATCGGCGGCTGGTGGAACCCTGCACACACCTACTCCGGCAATGCCAGGAATATGTCCATCGATGCCAAGCCGGGCGGCTGTTTTTGCGAACAATTGCCGAATGGCGGCGTACAGCACCTGGCCGTGGTGTTTGCCAAGCCGGGGCAGCTATTGCGCATGGCGGGCGCGCTTGGGCCCCTGCAGGGTTCGGGCGTGGCCGGAAGCATGAGCTGGCAGATTAGCGCAAACCCGGGCGCCACTCCGGACAAGCCGAGCAGCAAGCTGGTGATGACTTATAGCGTAGGCGGTTATATGCAGGGCGGCTTTGAAAAAATAGCGCCGGCCGTCAATGGTGTGCTGGGGGAGCAAGTAGGCAGATTAAAGAACTTTGCCAATACCGGCAAGCCGGACTAAAGATTTGCCCGGCTTAACTGAATACCTGCAGCACCAGCCAGATATTCGCCGATGAAATCACCGCGAACAATATCCACGCGATGGTGCTGGTCAGGCGCGAATTGACGAAATTGCCCATCAGATCGCGCCGCCCTGTCAAGCGTATCAGCGGGTACATCGCAAACGGCAGTTGCAGGCTGAGTACGACCTGGCTCATTACCAGCAAGCGCCCTACCGAATGCTCACCCAGCGTCAGCACGCCTATCAGCGCGGGCGCCAGCGCCAGCCCGCGCGTAATCAGGCGGCGCTGGTAGCAGGGGATCTTCAGCTTCAGGAAGCCTTCCATGATGACCTGGCCTGCAATCGTACCAGTAAAGGTGGAGCTCTGGCCGGCAGCAAACAAGCCTATGCCGAACAGGATGCCGGCCATGGCGGTGCCGGTGACAGGATCCAGCAAATGGTAGGCATCGTCCAGATCAGTCACCGAGGTGTTGCCGGTGCGGTGGAAGGCAGAGGCCGCCAGTATCAGGATGGCCGCATTGATCAGCAAGGCAATCAATAGCGAGAAGATGGTATCCAACCGGGAAAACCAGATCGCCTCGCCTTTGCCTGCGTCGTTTCTCTCCACCACGCGGGTCTGCACGACGGAAGAATGCAGGTAGAGATTATGCGGCATCACGGTCGCGCCGAGTATGCCTATGGCCAGATACAGCGGCTCACGGCTGGACAATGTGCTCAGCGAAGGGACAAAACCGGCGGCGATTGCGCCCCAGTCGTTGCTGACCAGGGCCAGTTGCGTGAACAGGCATACGCCTATCGTCACAACCAGCGCCAGGATGATAGCCTCCACCTGGCGAAAGCCCTTGCCTTTCAGGCCCAGCACCAGCACCGTATCCAGCGCCGTCAGCAATACGCCGTAGGGCAAAGGCACGCCCAGCAGCAGCTTGAACGCCAGCGCACAGCCCAGCACCTCGGCCAGATCGCAGGCAATGATGGACAGTTCTGCCAGCACCCACATGAACTTGTTCATGCGCGGACTATAGTTCTCGCGCGACAGCACTGCCAGGTCCTTGCCGGTAACAATGCCCAGCCGCATGCTCAGGCACTGCAGCACGATAGCCGCCAGGCTGGACAGCAAGGCGACGAACAGCAACTGGTAGCCGAATTGCGAACCGGCCTGCACCGCAGTCGCCCAGTTGCCGGGGTCCATATAGCCGATGGAAATCAACAGGCCCGGCCCGACAAAGCGCATGGCTTTTTTCCAGAACGGCGCATTGGTCGGCACGAAAACCGTACCGGCAACTTCGGATGGACAAAATGGTGCAGTGGCAGTAGTAGGCAGACCGAACATGGGCAGGCAATCAAAACGCGATCAGAGCATTTTACCTACAAAAAACAAAAGCCCGTAAAATCAATGCTGGAGTGTGCAGGCTGGCAAGATTGTGCCGATTTCGTCACTAAACAGGCAGCAAGTGCTCAAGACGGCAGTGTCGCTTCCTTTTTAAGATGATGTTTTTGAAGATGACGTCATGAAAAAAATTTCCATTATCGATTCCCATACCGGCGGCGAGCCGACCCGCCTGATTATCGGCGGTGGCCCTGACTTGGGCAACGGCCCATTGCCGCAGCGGTTGTCCCGCTTCAGGACGGAGTTTGACCATTACCGCAGCGCCACCGTCTGCGAGCCGCGCGGCTCCGATGTAGTCGTTGGCGCGCTGGCCTGCGTACCGCATGACAGCTCCTGTGCGGCGGCGGTGATTTTTTTCAACAACGTCGGCTATCTGGGCATGTGCGGCCACGGCATGATAGGTTTTGTCGCCAGCCTGGCCTACCAGGGCAAGCTGGCAGAGGGAAAGCACCGGATAGAAACGCCGGTCGGCATCGTCAACGTGGAATTGCATGCCGACCATAGCGTGACGGTACATAACGTAGCTGCCTACCGTTATCGCAAGGATGTGGCTATCCAGCTTGACGGGTACGGCCCGCTCTACGGAGATATCGCCTGGGGCGGCAACTGGTTTTTCCTGCTGGCGGAGCATGGCCAGGACTTGAGCCTGTCCAATGTGGATGCGCTGAGCGACTTTAGCTGGCGTGTGCGACAGGCGCTGGAAGCTGCCGGCATTACCGGTGAGCAGGGTGCCGTGATCGACCATATAGAACTGTTCGGCGCGCCTGAATCTTCGCTCAACCACAGCCGCAACTTCGTGCTATGCCCCGGCAAGGCCTATGACCGCTCGCCTTGCGGCACAGGCACCAGTGCCAAGCTGGCCTGCCTGGCGGCCGATGGCAAACTGGCGGCGGGCGAAAGCTGGCGCCAGGAAAGCATCATAGGCAGCGTGTTCGAAGGCAGCTACCGCCGCGACGGTGAAAAAATCCTGCCCAGCATACGCGGTACTGCCTTTGTGAATGCAGAGGGCACGCTGCTGCTGGATGAGCGCGATCCTTTCGTCTGGGGTATACGCTGAAACTGCGGTCACATCATGAACGCTAGCGCCGACCTTATCGTTGATGTCATCATCATCGGCGCCGGCATAGTCGGCTGCGCCTGTGCCGCTGCGTTGGCGGGCCGCGGCCTACAGGTGGCTATCGTGGAAGCTTCCACAACAGGGGGAGGCGCCACTGCCGCCGGTATGGGGCATCTGGTGGTGATGGATGATAATCCGGCAGAACTGGCGCTGACGCAGCGTTCGCTGCAGCTATGGAGAAAGCTGGTCGCGGGCCAAGAGAGCAAGCATGAATACAGCCGCTGCGGCACGCTGTGGGTGGCGACCGATGCGGAAGAAATGGCTGCCGCCAGCGCCAAGCAAAGCATTCTTGAGCGCAATGGCATAGCCTGCGAGCTGCTGGATGAGCGCAGCCTGTACCTGGCTGAACCTGCTTTGCGCCCCGGCCTTGCAGGCGGCTTGCTGGTGAGCGATGACGCATTGGTGTATCCGCCGAAAAGCGCGCAGATCCTGCTTGACCAGGCCGTCGCATCTGGCGCGATGCTGGTAAAAGCGCAAGTGACAGCCGTCACCGGGAATCGAATCATCTGCAGCGATGGCAGGCAACTGCAGGCGGACAAGATCGTCGTCGCCAACGGCCTTGCCGCAGCGATGCTATTGCCGGACCTGCCCTTGCGTGCCAAGAAGGGGCAATTGCTGATTACCGACCGCTACCCCGGCTTTATCCGGCATCAACTGGTGGAGCTGGGTTATATCAAGAGCGCCCATGCGAGCGACGGCGATTCGGTGGCATTCAACCTGCAGCCGCGGCCTACCGGGCAAATCCTGATAGGCTCATCGCGCCAGTTTGATAGCATGGATAAGGCGGTGGAGATGGCCATCCTGCGCAAAATGCTGGCGCATGCGGTCAGCTTTGTTCCAAGGCTCGCGGACTTGAATATCCTGCGCAGCTGGACCGGTTTTCGCGCTGCCACGCCGGACGGTTTGCCGCTGATAGGGCCGCACCCCGAGCATGCGCATCTATGGCTGGCAGTGGGCCACGAAGGGCTGGGAATCACGACCTCGCTGGCAACAGCGGAACTGCTGGCCGACCAGATATGCGGCGCGTCTACATCGATACCGGCAGAGCCCTATTTGCCGGCGCGCCTACTGGAGCGAAACACGCATGCCTGAGCAAGTTCGCCTTTTCATCAATGAGCAGGACATCCTTGTGGATCCAGGGATCAGTATTGCTGCGGCCATCGCTATCACCTCTTCCATCACAACACGCATCTCGGTCACCGGCACAGCGCGCGCACCAGTGTGCGGCATGGGCGTCTGCCAGGAATGCCGGGTTACCGTCAATGGCAGGTCGCATCAACTGGCTTGCCAGATCCTGGTTGAAGCAGGCATGCATATCGTTACCGGGGAGCGGGCATGAACAAGCTGGCTTATGAAATACTGGTAGTAGGCGCAGGCCCGGCCGGCCTGGCGGCGGCACGCAGTGCTGCCTCTGCCGGTGCCCGTGTGGGCATTATCGAAGACAACCCTTATTCCGGCGGGCAGATATGGCGCGGCGGCGCGGAAAAGCACCGCGACGGCCGCGCCAGGGAATTGGCAACAGCGATCAGTAGCGCTACGAATATTACTTACCATACGCAAACCCGCATCGTACATGCGGTCGCAGACAGAGAACTACTCGCACAAACGCAGCACGATGCAATCAGCTTTCACTATGAAAAACTGATACTGGCGACCGGTGCACGCGAGCTATTGCTGCCCTTCCCCGGCTGGACCTTGCCCGGCGTCACCGGGGCCGGAGGCTTGCAGGCATTGAGCAAGGGCGGATTCCCTGTTGCCGGCAAGCGCGTGGTAGTGGCCGGCAGCGGCCCCTTGTTGCTGGCAAGCGCTGCCAGCCTGCTGGAGCAAGGCGCCATCGTCAGCCATGTGCTGGAGCAGGCAAGCCCGCGCAGCCTGTCACGATTTGCCCTGTCATTGCTGGCGACACCGGGCAAATTGCGGCAAGCCGCGCAATTGGGGCTGGGGCTAAAACTGAGGGCGACACGCTATACCGGCAATAGCTTTATCCGTGCAGCACATGGCGATACGCAATTGCAGCAGGTGACGGCATCCATCCATGGCAAGGAGCACCGCATCGCCTGCGACTACCTAGCTTGCGGCTATGGCTTGCTGCCCAATACCGAGCTCGCTTCCGCGGTGGGCTGCCGCATCACCGACGGCAAAATGCAGGTGGATGAATGGCAGCGCAGCAGCCTGGAAAATGTGTATTGCGCCGGCGAGGGAACAGGCATAGGCGGCGTAGACCTGAGCCTGGCGGAAGGCGCGGTCGCCGGCTATGCGGCGATTGGGGAACAAGAGCGGGCCAGGGAATTTTTTGGCCGGCGCGGTAAATGGCAGGCTTTCGCCAGGCAGCTTGAAGAAAGCTTTGCATTGCGCCAGGAAGTATTGCAGCTATCCGATGCGGAAACGCTGGTTTGCCGCTGCGAAGATGTCAGCTACAGGCAGTTGCTGGAGCATGCCGGCTGGCGCGACGCAAAGCTGCATACGCGCTGCGGCATGGGTGCCTGCCAGGGCAGGATTTGCGGCGCGGCGACGCAAGCGCTATTTGGCTGGCATAAGGATGAGGCACGCCTGCCTATCTTCCCGACAAGGGTAGGCAGCTTGCTGGAGGAGTGAAAAATTCTTCCGCATGCAAGGCATGCCTCCCTCCCGGCTTGAGCCGATTATCGTGCCTTCAAAGGGCCTGCCCCGTCGGCCAGCGGTAGCCCAGTACGTCAGCCAAAGGATAAAAGTGTTCGCGCACTTGCTCCAGCTGATTGCCGCCCAGCAGATAGACGAACTCCGCGTCGCTGCGCAGATAAAATCCCACATGTCCTTTCCAGCCCTTGGGATCCTCACGTGTGACAACGACCACGCAACCCGGCCGGGGCTGCTGCAGCGGCATGCCCCACTCCAGCCACGAGCGCGCCAGCGCCGAGCCTGTGCCGCTAATGCCTGCCTGCTGCATGCACCAGTTGGCGAATGACGAGCACCAGGCGACCTTGTCGTCATAGCCGCGGACATTGGTGTTTTCATGGTATTGCGTGATACGCGGATTGCTTTGCCCTGCAGGAAAACGTGTGATGCCGATTTCTTTTTCCGCCACCGGCATCCATACAGCCTCGTTCATACTCTCTCTTCATTGATAGGGGAAACATTACCTTACGACGACTTGGATATTTCGTCAAAGCGCCTTTGCATTTCTTCCACAGAAAGTTGTTCTATTTGATGGCTGAACATCCATTCGTGGCCGAAGGGGTCGCGTATCTTGCCGCTGCGCTCGCCGTAGAATTGATCCTGTGCCGGCATCGTCACCGTTGCACCGGCGGCTATTGCGGATTCCATCAGCTTGTCGACATTATCGACCTGCAGATACATCGCCATCGCCGTACCCGCTACCGACTCCGGGCCCAGGATGCCGTACTCCGGATATTCGTCCGACAGCATTAATTTGGCGCCGCCTATCTCCAGCTCCGCATGGCCGACCCGGCCGGAAGGCTCGTCCAGGCGAAAAGTTTCCTTGGCGCCAAAAACTTGCTGGTAAAAACGGATAGCATCAGGCGCGCGCCGCACGCGCAGATAAGCAATCATCTCGTGTACCACCGGCTTGTACTCTGTGGACATGGGCATCTCCTTGAATTTGATCATTAGCAGCGAAGCGGCCTGGCGAGACAAAGCGCAGACACCTTGTCATCATAGACTACGCTCCCGCCATGAACAGGAAAAAAAGGAGAGGAAAAAAGCTAAGCCGGCTTGCCTGCGCGCGCCTGCATCAGTTCTATACGGTTGCCGAAAGGGTCAAAGGTGAACGCGCGGTCAAAATATTCCATAGGCTCATCTGCCTTGAATTCATAGCCGGCCTGTTGCAGCCTGTGCATAAAATAGTCCAGGCTCTCCACGCGCAGGGCTGGATGGGCTTTTTTGGCAGGCTTGAAGTCAGCCTCTGCCCCCACATGCAATTGCAAGGAGCCACATTCAAACCAGGCGCCGCCGCGTGCCGCCAGATTGGCCGGTTTGGGGATTTCATTCAACCCTAGCAGACCACCGTAAAATTTGCGCGCCTCATCTTCCGCGCCCTGCGGAACAGCGACTTGCACGTGATCAATCCCAATAATTTTGGACATCAGAAACTCCTGAAAGAAAATATCGATAGCCAAGCCGCCCGTGGCCGCGCATCAGTAACCGCGCTGGCCGGCCCCTGCCGTAGCAGTCCATGCTGTCCACGCCGTGCAGTAGCACAGCAGGGCCAGCACGAAACCGCTGATACCGGCAACCGTGACGTGAAACAGCCAGCGCTCCAGCGAAAAACCCCAATGCAGGAACCCGGCAGCTGCGCAGCACAAGGCACTGGCGATGAAAATACCGCCTGCGATATAGACTTTCAGACTGGCCGGCGGTTCCAGTTGATTTGTATCCTTAAGTAGATCGCTATCGGCAGGAGTAGCGGGCTGTGTCAGCCATGACTGCACCCACCACGCCAGTACCAGCAAACCCAGTGCAGTGCTCAGATGCTGTAGCAATTTATACAGATAGACCTGGCTGCCATCCACGGTAAAAACCACGCTGCGCAGCAGATCAACGTGGTTGACCACCGCAGAATTCCTGTGCGTCAGCGCATCCCAGGCGATATGGGTCGCGGCCCCCAGCATCACCGAGCAGGCCAGCACCCAGATGGAAACCGAGGGCAAGGTCCCGGCGCCGAATACCTGGCCGCGCAGGCGCGACAATAAAAACTCCGGCAGCAGCAGGCAGGCGGGGCGCTTGATCAGCAAATGGAAAATGAAATAGGCCAGCAAACCCGCAGGCAGGCAAAAGATCAGGATACCGGCCAGGCTATGCGTCATCAGGCCATGAATGCCGGGCAGGAAGTAGGCAAAATCCGGCGCCATACTGCCGATAGCCATTGCAGAAATGGACGAGCGGCGGCCTAACAGCTTGTGCAGTGGAAGCACTGCGGCGGGGTGGGATAAGGTAAAAGGCAAGGCAATGAGTCCGCTAAGGAAAATGGGTCAATGGCGCACTGATGGTGCACTAGAGATGCACGAATGATGCACACCGCGCGCCGCTGACCGGTCCCCTCATTCTACCTCTTAGTCTGATAGCGGGAGGCAATCGGCTCGCCCCTGCCCGCGCTTAATTGGCGGTATCGCGGGTTTTCGCCAACACATCGCGGAACTCTCTCGGTGTCACGCCGACCGTAGACTTGAACACCCGCGAAAAAGCGCTGTGGTCATGATAGCCGCAGGCAGCGGCCACATCGGTAATGCTCTTGCCCATGTCGGCCAGCATCACGGATGCCGCGTCCAGCCTGACCTTGGTCACCATCTGCCTTGGCGTCAAAGTAAATATTTTCTGGAAATAGCGTTCGATCTGCGCCACAGACAAGCCGGTGATCTGCTCCAGATCCGCCATCTGTATATTCTGTTCGTAGTGCGTATGCAGGTGCCGGACCGCAGCGGCAATCTTGTGGTACACAGGATGGCGCTGATCGGGCATGGCCAGATCGCGCGAGATACCTGCCAGACCTATGATGTTTTTGTTTGCGTCGCGCAGCGCTATTTTTTTTGTCAGGCACCAGCCGGGATCATGGTCCGGATAAAGATGCAGCTCCAGCTGGTCGTGGAATTCCTGTTCGCCACGCAATACCAGATGGTCTTGCTCGTCATAGGTGCTGGCCAGTGCTGCCGGGAATACTTCTACAGCGGTGCGGCCTATCAGCGCAGACTTATCTTTATAGCCGCAGCGGTTGGCCAGCGTCTGGTTCAGCACTACGTAACGGCCATCCATGTCCTTGACGAAGAAGACCACGTCCGGCAGCGCATCAAACAAGGATTCGGTGAAAAATACGTTGGCTATCTGTTTGGCGAGGATATCGCGCTCGTTATTGGCTAAGTTTTTATGATCGTTATTCATACGGCTGTTCTGATATCTGTCATACCGGCGTCTCTGCGTCCCTGTGCCTCTGCGCGGCCTCCGGCTTTACTTTCCCCGACATTAGCAATTAATTAAGAAATTTGCAATAATCTTTACAAGGATTAACTTTTTTGCATGTTGCGTTACATCGACGTATTTTCCCGCAAAATCTGCTACACAAGCACCGTTTTTTCTACGACCGAGCACGCTTTAAATATATTGTAAATATATTTAATTGAGAATAGTATGAACGAACACCCAAAACAGGAGATCTGAATGACAGCAAACAAATGGAAAGGCGTATTCCCGGCAGTCACTACCAAGTTCAAGGCCAACGAAGACCTGGACCATGCTGAGATGGAAAAGCATTATGCGTTCCAGATCGATAACGGCGTCCATGGGCTGGTCACCTGCGGGTCCTTGGGAGAAGCCAGCACCCTGTCCTTCGACGAAAAACTGGAAGTCGCCAGGGTCGCGCTAAACGTGGCCGACAAGCGCGTGCCGGTATTGGTCAATGTGTCCGAGACGCGTACCGCCAACGCCTTACGCTTTGTGCAGCAGGCCGCCGACCTCGGCGTGCAGGGCTTCATGGTGATGCCTTCCGTGCTGTATGCAGCCGATGCACGCGAAGCCAAGGACAATCTGCGCGCCATTGCCAAGGCTGCGCAACTGCCCATCATGGTCTATAACAATCCTGTCACCTACAAGGTAGACCTGACGCCGGAAGACTTCCTGGATCTGGCCGATTGCGAATGGCTGGTCGCGATCAAGGAATCCAGCGACAACGTCCGCCGCATCACCGATTTGCGCAATGCGCTGGGCACGCGCTATCAGCTATTCATGGGCGTAGATGATTTATCGTTTGAAGGCCTGGCGGTAGGGGCCGACGGCTTGCTGGCCGGCCTGGTAGTGGCCTTTCCCAAAGAGACAGTCGCCTTGTACCAGTTGATGCAGGCCAGGCGCTATGAAGAGGCGCTCAAGCTTTACCAATGGTTTATGCCCCTGCTGCATCTGGACGTCTCTACTAAACTGGTGCAAAACCTGAAACTGGTGGAAGCCCTGGTCGGCGTGGGCAATGAAAACGTGCGGCTGCCGCGCCAGCCGCTGGCCGGTGCCGAGCGGGAGCGGGTCAGCGCTATTGTGCGCAAGGCGCTGGAGACCCGGCCGGACTTGTCGTCGTATTTTTAGTGTTTTTGCAATAGCTGAAATAAATAATAGCAATGAACTCCATGGGCCGCGGCCGGCCCATGTCCCCACCTCCGGCAAAGCGGAAAGAATCTTGAATCCGGTTTCGCCCCGGCTTCGTATATCTGGCATATACGCAAAACATATCCATCATCGAACATGCATATATCAATGTGGAATCAACGTGGATGTCATTGATGACAGTTTGGAACGACATATTGCTGCCCTGATGCAATTTATTACCGGGCACTAAATAAACCACGGGAATATGTCGCTTACATGATGCATACGTCTTATTAAATTTTTAAAATCAGGTAATAACAATTAAAAATTTGCCAAAATACCGGTAAAATCCGTACAAAATACAAAATGTTGATAACAATGCTAGAAACACCACTGAAACCTGCTGCCTCCAAACTGCGCGCTGCCGACGTCGCTTACGATGCGATAGAGAGCATGATTGTCACCCTGCAATTAAAGCCTGGATCGCCTATCGTGGAATCCGAACTGGTGGACGTCACCGGGCTCGGCCGTACGCCATTGAGGGAAGCATTGATGCGCATGTCGTCCAACGGACTGATCGTGCAATTGCCAAGGCGTGGACTCATCATCAGCGACATCGAAGCCGCCGAGCACATGACGCTGATAGAAACCCGCAGGGTGATAGAAAGACTGATCGCGACCAGCGCCGCGCGCCGCGCATCGCCCCAGCAGAGGGAAGATATCCTGGCCAGTGCCGACAAGATGGTGGTTGCAGCCAAACAGGGTGACCTGGGTGTGTACATGGATGCCGACCAGGCTCTGGACCACGTGATCCATGATGCCTGCCGCAACCCGTCTGCCGTCAAGGCAGTGACGCCCTTGATCATCAAGTGCCGCCGTTTCTGGTATGCGTACCAGCATGAAGGCGATGTGGAAGAAGGCGCGCGCTGCCATATGCTGCTGGCCAAGGCAATCGCCAAGGGCAATGAAGAACAGGCCAGCAAGGCGGCGGATTCGCTGATGGATTTGTTAGAGACGTTTGCCCGTAAAGTCATCAACGGCTAAAATTTATTTGCTATCTTACTGCGCGGACGTGATCGGGGCTCATGTGCTACTCGGAATGCTCACGTACCTTAAGTACGTTCCGCTTCCTGCGTTGCTATTCACCCCGCTGACGCCTTGCTCGCTACAGATCTCAAGCCGGTTTACGCAATAAACTAAGATTGAGGTTTGCCAGCGCTTACACCTTCCAACTCGGTGCGCGCTTTTCTATGAAAGCCTGTACACCTTCTTGTGCGGCGTCATCCATCATATTGCAGGCCATGGTCTGGCCGGCTAGCTGGTAGGCGGCGTCTATACCCATTTCTATCTGCTTGTAAAATAATTGCTTGCCCATGGCGATGGCTACCGCTGGCTTGGCCAGGATGCTGGCGGTTAAACCGGCGATCTCCGCATCCAGCGCATCCTGAGGGACGACACGGTTGACCAGCCCACGCTGCAGCGCTGTCTGCGCGTCAATGAAGTCGCCGGTCAGCAGCATTTCCACCGCCTGCTTGCGCGACACATTGCGCGACAAGGCCACCGCCGGTGTGGAACAGAACAAGCCGACATTCACACCCGACACCGCAAAACGCGCATCCACAGCCGCCACCGCCAGATCGCACATCGCCACCAACTGGCACCCGGCAGCCGTCGCCAACCCCTGCACCCGCGCAATCACAGGCTGCGGCATCTGTTGCATCAACAACATCAGCTTGCTGCATTGCTGGAACAATTTCTGGTAATACGCCGCCTCCGGCGTCGCCCGCATCTGCTTCAAATCATGCCCGGCACAAAACGCCTTGCCGGCAGCAGCCAACACCACCACACGCACGGCCTCGTCTTGCGCAATGGCCTTAAACGCAGCCAGCAATTCAGCCAGCATTTCTTCAGACAAGGGATTAAACCGCTCACCACGATTCAGCGTCAGCGTAGCAACGCCGCCATCGTCAGAACGCAAAACATAAGGCTTTTCCATGCTGTCTCCGCAAATTAAAATAGGGTCCTCACCACAATACTTGAATTATATTAGACACTATCGCTCCAATAGCGGCATCACAATCAGCGACTACAAGTCCAGCTGCCTTGCCGCCAGCCCCGTAAACTTTGCGAGAGAAATCTTCGAGATTGCCGTCAACGGCAAGATTGTAGTGAAGAAATCCGCCAACGACCTCCCTGGCATTCAAGTTATCTTCATGGCCGTTACCGTAGTATATGGCGCAGCAAATTGCATTGGGCATTGTCCTAAGAGTCCAGCACATGCCATGTTAGCGCGCGAGCTGCTCTCTTGCGAGTTGCCCCAGGCGCCGGATACCGTTTTCGACACGATCACTCCAGCCGGACCCTACGCTCAAGCGTAGACAATTGCGGAAGCGCCGGCTCGCGGAAAAGACGTCTCCGGGGGCGAAGCAAATGCCTTGTTCGAGCGCTTCATCGAAGAGCAAGCGCGAATCAAATCGCTTTGGCAGTTCGAGCCAGAGCACAAAGCCGCCTGCCGGCTGACTCACTTTTGTATCGGCTGGGAAGCTTTCCTCAATCGTGCGCGTCATGCGTACAAGGTTCTCTTGGAAAATGCGGCGAATGCGCCTTAAGTGAGCATCGTAGACCCCGCTCGCCAAGAAATCCGCGAGCGCGACTTGGGGTAAGACCGGACCGCAGAGGCTGAAAGCGAGCTTGCGTTCCATTACACGTTGCGTGTAGGCACCCGCCACCATCCAGCCGATCCGGTATCCGGGTGCCAGGGTTTTCGAGAACGAGCTGCAGTAAATCGTATTGGCTCCGCCGTCGAGCGCGATAAACGGCTTCGGTCGCGCGCGACCAAAGTGGACATCCCCATAAACGTCGTCTTCGATCAGAGGCACGGCATGCCGCGCGAGTAGTCCTAGGAGCGCCCGCTTATCAGCTTCGGCCATTGCTGAACCAAGTGGATTGTTGAAATTCGATGACAGCAGGCAAGCTGCCACAGGTTCCATATCGAGCAAGCGTGCGAGCGCATCGACGTTGACACCCCGCTTCGGATCGGTCGGCAGCTCAAGAGCCTTCAAGCCCAATACTTCGAGAGTATGCAGGAGTCCGAAGTAGGTAGGAGATTCAACTGCAATCGTATCGCCGGGCTTGGCGACGGCGGTCAGCGCGAGCATCAGCGCCTCGGTACAGCCGTTCGTAATGAGCAGGTCGTCGGGCGACAGTGCATGGCCGATGCGTACCGCCCGCTTCGCGATTTCGCGGCGCAGGCTCAGTTCGCCCTGCGGTGCGCAATAGACGTTGTAGCGTGAGCCATGTTGACGTGCAGCACGCGCCAGAGCGAAGTCAAGCCGCGTCGATTGCAGCACTGCCGCTTCTGGCACGGCGCAGCCTAGCGGGACAAGCGCCGAATTCGACGCGTGCTCCAGCAACACCGCAACGGCTCCGCAAATCGATACGGTCGAAGCGCGCGCACGTGGACGCGACGGCGACGGCAATGCAAGTGCGCCGCGTCCGGCTGCTGCGACAAAAAACCCCGACTGTGGCCGCGCGACAAGGATGCCACGATCCTCAAGCAAATGGTAGGCCTGTAGTGCAGTGGAGACGCTGATGCGGTGCTGCTCGCTGACAGTGCGCACAGATGGGACACGCATGCCCGGAGCGAGCACGCCGTTGTCGATCATGCCGACGATGAGCTCGGCCAATTGCTCGTAACGGAAAGAAATGGATGTTTCCATTGAGGGAATTTTTATGGTGGAAGAATGCACGATTATTGAGTTGATGGCAGTGCCTTGTCAATCCAAACTGTGCTGCTCGAATATGCTTAAAACTGTGGCTGTTATGGTCCGTGCCAGCCTGCTACGATGCATGCATCTAGTCACATCCGCAGGAGTCCAGATGTCCGACCTCAGCAACACCATTCTCACCGCTTTACCCACTATTGAGTCAGTGCTTAACTCGCATGCCGAGTACAAGATTTCGCTAGGCTTGAGAACATCCAAGAAGAAGGTGGAAGGCTTTCCTAAATGAATAATTCCCTATTTCCCGCGGACTCATCGACCAGTTTCATCTCGGTGAACAATCCTTTCAATGGCGTCGAAGTAGGCATAGTCGCGAACATTCCACTGGAAGGTGCGCAAATGATTATCCAGACCGCGAAGGAAGGTGCTCGCGTTTGCCGTAGCCTGTCCCGCTATGAACGGGCTCGCATACTCGATACCTGCGCCTCGTTGGTGGAGAACGACAAGGATACGTTTGCCGATCTCATCGTAGCGGAAGCTGGAAAGACACTAAAGCAAGCCAAAAAGGAAGTATTGCGCTGCGTGAATACCCTCAAACTTTCCGCTGACGAGGCTCGTCGCAACAGCGGTGAAGTGGTGCCATTCGACGCATATGCCGGATCCGAAAACCGCCAGGGATGGTTCACTCGGGAACCTCTCGGCGTCATTGTGGCTATTACTCCGTACAACGACCCGTTAAACCTCGTTGCGCATAAACTTGGACCGGCGATCGCCGGAGGTAATGCCGTGGTCATCAAGCCGTCTGATCTGACGCCTCTTTCAGCAATCAGGCTCGTCAAGTATCTGATAAAGGCTGGAATGCCATCGAACGTCGTATCGGTCGCGACGGGTGGAGCCACTCTGGGCGAAGCACTCGTCTCATCCAGAGACGTGAGAATGATTTCGTTCACTGGTGGATTCGCAACCGGAGAAAAGATTGCCAAGTCCGCAGGCCTGAAAAAACTGGCGATGGATCTGGGAGGCAACGCGCCAGTGATCGTATTGGCCGATTGCAAGCTTGAAGATGCGGTTGCCTCATGCCTCTCGGGAGCATTTTGGGCTGCGGGCCAGAACTGTATCGGGACGCAACGCATTCTGATCCAGTCTTCCATCTATGACGAATTCAAGCAGCGTTTCGTTGCCGGCACCAAAGCGCTAAAGGTGGGTAATCCTGCATTGCCGGATACCGATGTAGGGCCGATGATTACTGTGCAGTCCGCGACGCGGGCAAAAGGAATCGTCGATGCAGCGATCAACCGGGGCGCAAAACTACTTTGTGGCAACACTCAAGAGGGGGCGCTCTATGCTCCAACCGTCCTCGAGGATGTCGATTTTGAATGCGGTCTGTGGCAGCAGGAGGTTTTTAGCCCGGTTGTCGTTCTTCAGCGGATAGAGACTCTGGATGACGCGCTTTCACTAGCGAACAGTCCCCAATACAGTCTCCATGCCGGCATTTTTACAAACGACCTGCACGCAGCTCTTAAAGCAGCCGACATGCTGGAAGCGGGCGGGGTCATGATCAACGATTCATCGGACTACAGGCTCGATGCCATGCCGTTTGGGGGATTCAAGTACGGAAGCCTTGGCCGAGAAGGCGTTCGGTTTGCTTATGAGGAAATGACTCAGCCGAAGGTTGTTTGCATCAGGAAAATCACTTAATACTCTGGGGCGCTTTGATCCTTTTTCTATAGCGAGAGGTGGCATATGACAACCAAGAACATTCAGCAGCGGCCCGACAAGAAACGACCTGCAACACTCTCATTCGATAGTCAGGCGGTGCATGGCGGGAATCTCATTGATGCCACGACGGGTGCGATCCGTACGCCAATCGTCATGGCAAACTCGTACAAATTACCCGATGACCCTTCCACGCTCGACTGGTCGGATTCTCAAACCTTGTTCTACACACGTAACTCAGGTCACAATCAGCTTTGCCTTGAACGCAAGCTGGCAGCAATGGAACGCGGCGAAGATGCCGCCGTTTTTAGCACCGGCGTTGCAGCATTGCATTCGATTTTCTTCACACTTTTAAAAAACGGTGACCATGTCATTGTCAGCGACGTGACGTATGAGGCCGTTTGGCGTCTCTTCAACGAGCTTATCCCGAAACGCTACGGCATCGAAGCAACGTTCGTGGACATCAGCGACCTTACCGCAGTAAGAGAAGCTGTGCGCTCCAACACAAAACTGATTCATGCCGAAACGATTGCCAATCCGACTACGAAGGTGGCAGATATCGGAGCACTTGCAAAAATCGCACGTGATGCCGGTGCCATGCTATCCATTGATGCAACGTTCACGCCCCCGCCGATTTTTCGGGGACTTGAACATGGCGCGGATCTCGTTGTTCATTCGTTGACGAAATACATCAACGGACATGGCGATGCGATGGGCGGAGCCGTTATCAGTCGCGCTGAGCTAATCCGCCGGCTAAAAGGCGACGCACTCGTTGGCGTGGGCGGTTCAATCTCCCCTTTCAATGCGTGGCTCATCATGCGAGGCTCCGTGACTCTGCCATTGCGTTTGCCCAAGCACATGTCTACGGCGCAAAAGATCGCAGATTTCCTCGACAAGGATCCGAGGGGCGCTTTCGTTGCATACCCGGGGCTGCCTTCTCATCCGCAACATGAGCTTGCATCACGCCAATTTGGCAGTATGGGGTATGGCGCCGTTATGGCTTTTGCTGTCAAAGGTGAGCCTGATGTACAGAATCGCTTTGTGGCAAACCTTCGCCTTATTACCTCGGCTGTGTCGCTTGGTCACGACGAGTCCCTGATCGTGCACGTAGGAAAAGCAGGACGAGGCGGATCGGAATGTTACCCGGACGCATTCCGCGAATATGGACACCTGCGCTTGTCGGTCGGTCTAGAAGACCCGGCTGATCTGATCGCTGATATCGAGGCAGCGTTCGACGAGACGTTCGCGCGATAGGCGATGCACCGAGATTCTCTTTATCCAACGTAATAGGAGCTAATATGAAACGATCCTATAAAGTGGTTGACGTTTTTACGCTCCGACCGCTTCTGGGCAATCCGGTGGCCGTGGTACTGGACGCGGAGGGGCTGACCACCGAGGACATGCAGGCTATCGCGGGTTGGACCAATCTTTCTGAAACCACATTTGTTCTGCCGCCGACAACGGGCAAGGCCGACTATCGCTTACGAATTTTCACACCGCGTAGTGAGCTCGCCTTTGCGGGACATCCGACACTTGGCAGCGCCCACGCCCTACTGGAAGCTGGGCGTATCACAGCTCGCAAAAATGGCCGATTGATTCAAGAATGCAACATCGGCCTGGTTGAACTGACATTAGAGGAGCAAAGCGGAGAGCAACGGCTTACCCTCGGCATGCCTCCTGCTAAATTGGAGCCGCTACAAGCGGCAGATATTTCAGAGTTGGAACTCGTCCTCAGGCACAAAGTGGACATCAAGTCTGCGCCAGCTATTGTGAACGTCGGGGCCATATGGGTGGTCGCACAAATGAACGACGCGGCTTCCGTACTCAGTTTGCGACCGGATTTCGCAAGACTGGCGGAATTTGAACGCCGCCTCGGAATCACAGGACTTACCGTATTCGGCGATCACTCGCATGGCGATGCAGCAATAGAAGTTCGTACCTTCGCACCATCCTGTGGGGTAGAAGAGGATCCCGTTTGCGGAAGCGGCAACGGAAGCGTGGCGGCCTTCCGATGGGAGCGTGGTCTGTTGTCATCCAGCGCAAGAGACTATGTGGCCACCCAGGGGCGCTGTGTTGGCCGGGATGGGCGAATACAAGTGAGCGTGGATGCAAACGGAAAGATATTCATCGGCGGTTCTTGCGTCACATGTGTGGAAGGCTCTCTTACCCTCTAGAGGCCAAGTCGAATCGAATCTAATCTGATGTCTAAAGGATTTGCGACATAAAGAGTTATCAACAAATACAAGGAAAAAACATGAAGGCTTTGCAGAAAAATTTCGACGAAAGACAAGGTTCTGACGTCGATGTATCAAATTCCTCGGACTGGCGCGGGAGATTTCCTTACAACGAGATAATTTCACTTCTCGACGTAAATCGGCCATTCAATCTGGCGGAGAGCACATCGCAAGACTTGACGGTTGGCGAACTTCTGGATTTGCCCGGTCTTGAGAATATCCGCGATCTGAAGCTCGGCTATGGCAAATCTGCCGGGGCGGTCGCACTTCGCGAGGCGATCGCAGATGCCTGTAAAGTTCCAGTCGAGCAGATCATCACGACACAAGGTACCGCGCTCGGACTCTTTCTTCTTGCTTTCGAAGTCTGTCGACCCGGCGACGAAGCTGTTCTCGTGACGCCATGCTTTCCGCCGAGCCGTGACAGCCTGCTTGGGGCAGGCGTAAGCGTCAGTGAAGTAAATTTGTCGTTCGAGAATGGCTATCGGCTAGATCTGGATCAACTTGATGCGAAACTGTCGCCGAAAACCAAACTGGTCAGTATTGCGTCACCGCAGAATCCCAGCGGTGTTCAAACATCTCGCGCTGAAATCGAAAAACTCCTTGTCTTAATGGAGAAAAAGTCTCCCGAAGCTTTACTTTTCATTGACGAGACTTATCGAGAGGCCACTTATGGTGACAATGCTGCTCTCGAAAGTTTTGCAGGATTTGCTTCACGTATCGTCACCGGCGCTTCTGTATCAAAGGCACTCGGTGCACCGGGCTTGCGGACAGGTTGGCTCACGGTGGCGGACCCCGGCCTTCGGTCGCGCCTCCTCATCGCCAAGATGAACACTGTGATTTCGGGTTCGGTGCTCGATGAGACGCTCGCGGCAGTTCTGCTGCGCAACAAGGAAGGTGTACTCGGACCACGACGGCGACTGCTGGCAGGCGCCCTTGAAGAACTGTCAGCCTGGTGCGAGAGTGAGAAGAAGCGCATAGAGTGGGTGCGGCCAGATGCGGGGGCGTTGTGCTGTGTGCGCCTACGCTCGGATGCGTTTGATTACGACGCCGTCTCGCGTTTCTGGAATCTGTTACCTGATCATGATCTGCAACTGGCATCAGGAACTTGGTTTGGTGAAAACAGTCGTGTATTCCGGCTTGGCTTTGGCTATTTGCCACCTGCTCGTCTCGGACCAGCATTGGCCGCACTTTCGTCAGCGATGGACGCAGCTACCGTGTGACGTAGGTCGATAAAGGGCAGCTGGTCCAACTGGCGTTCCAGGAACTCCCAATGCGCTTGATTTAGAAGTTGAATTTTCTGTTGCAATGCTTGAGCTTGCTCACACTAGCATTCCCACGTTGAGGCCGCGTCGTGCATCGATGGCGAGAAGTGGGAGTCTACATTTAAAGGTTGTGCTACCGATGTGCGAACGAAATGTTGTTTTACGCAGTTGGTGGTTGGACATTAACGCTTAGGAGTACAAAGTGAAAATAAGAATAGCATATATAGAGGAACCGCCTTTTTACTGGACAGGCCCGAACCATTCTGCGACCGGTGCGGACATCGAACTGGCCGAAGTGGTGCTACGAGCTGCCGGTGCCACAGCCATTGAGTATCAATTGACCTCGTTCGAAGAACTTCTAACTGGCGTACAGGAGGGGCGCTGGGATATGAATGTACCAATCTTCGCGACGGCTGAACGTGCGAAGCACGTCGCATTCAGCATACCGGTCTGGACCTTAGGCGATGGCTTTGTGGTGCATCGCGGCAATCCGAAAGCGCTTACCAGCTACGAGACAGTGGCAGCGACCAGTGGTGCGCGGCTAGGGATTATTCCGGGACAGATTCAGTTTGGATCCGCAAAATCGGCGGGCGTGAACGATAGCCAGATTGTTATGTTCAAACACCAACCCGACGCAG
The DNA here is from genome assembly GCF_014636315.1 of Parundibacterium terreum. GTDB lineage: Bacteria > Pseudomonadota > Gammaproteobacteria > Burkholderiales > Burkholderiaceae_D > Undibacterium > Undibacterium terreum. The sequence goes on from NZ_BMED01000002.1 coordinate 910,491, forward strand.
TTGCCGCACTTCTGGCCGGAAAAATCGACGCGTTCGCTGCCACGGCCGTTGGTAACAGGGTCATTGCTGGCGAAAATAAGGAGTTGGAAGCAGTGGCACACAAAATAGGCAAAGATGGGAAAGCCCCTGTCGGCGCTTTCTCGTTTAACAAAAGCAACTACAGGCTTTTGCAAGCAGTGAATGAGCAACTTCGTGAGTACCTCGGTTCGGCCGACCACCGTACTCGCATGGCAAAGTACGGTATTGCGCAGACGGAGATCGACAGCATAATCGAAGGTAAAAAATAGCGGGACAAGCGAGAGGACGCGCGTTGAATGTCGTCTGTTTATATAAGAACATCCCTTATATCGGAATCATTCCGAAAAACGGTTTGTTTTCCAATAGCCGGACCGGCTTGCTATTGCGTATTCACGTACATGAGTACGTGCCTTAGTTGCAGGGTGCACGCGGTTTCGTCCTAGAGGAAGCTTTGGTACTTGCTCTGTTCCCCTAACCCAAAAGACTGACCATTGAAGGAAACAACTATGACAATTACATTGCATAACCCGGCAGGCATTGCACCGCCATTCTCCTGTTACAGCCATGGCGCATCAGCGTCCGGTGACGCACGCTGGCTTTATGTTTCAGGTCAAGTGGGCGTAGCAACTGACGGCACCGTTCCAGATGATCCAGAGAAGCAAATCGAGCTGGCTTGGGACAATCTGCTGGCGGTGCTGGCTGATGCTGGAATGACTGTGAGGGATCTGGTCAAGGTAGACGGCTTCATCACGCGGCCGGAGCTAGTACCGCTTTATCGCAAGGAACGTGAACGGCGATTTGCGGGACACGCGGCTGCAACCACCATGCTCATCGTTGCAGGACTAGCGGAAAACAACCTGCTTGTAGAAATTCAGGCTGTCGCAGCTCGCTGAGCGCTATCCGCAGCATTTTGTGCTTCGCAGAAAATGGATCAGAAACAGAGGTTGTCTGAGCGCAGCGAGTTTCGTCTGTTTCCCATTTTTTGCGACGCGCAAAATGTGATGGCGCTTGCCGCCATCACCCGAAGGGCAAGTCTGCGGTCGCCTTTTGTTTGCTTACTTTATTTTGGCGAAGCAAAATAAAGTGAGTAGCCGCCGGGCTACCCCCGGCCAGCAATCATAAAACCAAACACGCCGGCCGAAACGTGCCTCAGGCGCGCAAACCGCTTATTGGCGATCCAGAGGATCAAGATCCCCCTGCTCCCCAACAGAAACATCCGTAGTCTTCCCCTGCCCCAGCAACACCGGCGGCACATAATTCGCCAGCAAAATCTCCCTGCTCTGCGGCGTCTCCAGGCTGACACGCCCCAGCGCGCCGCTGCGGTAATCCAGCAGCAAGGTATGCGCGGCTTTTTCAAAATCCCAGTCGCCGCCTTTCAGGCGATACGCGCGTTTCTGCGCCACGCCTTCGATCACGCTGACAGCATCGATACCCTCGGTCTTGATGCCATAACGCGCGGTCAGGTATTGCGGGTACAGCGCCAGCAATTGCTCGGCCAGGAAAGTCGCCACTTCTTCTTCAATCAAGGCATTCACGCCGACCGCATGGCTGGCGGCCAGCATCAGGCCGTCGGTTGGATGCTGGATCTTGGGCCACAGCATGCCGGGCGTGTCGGTCAATATCATGTTCTTGCCCAGATACAGGCGCTGCTGCACCTTGGTCACCGCCGGTTCATCGCCGACATTGGCCACGCGCTTTTTCAGCAGCGCATTCATCAGCGTCGATTTGCCGACGTTGGGGATGCCCATGATCATCATGCGCAGCGGCTTGGTTGGCACGCCGCGGTGCGGCGCGCACTCCAGCGCCAGTGCAGGAATGCGGGCGACGTCGGATGGCTTCTTGCAGCTCAGCGCAACGGCGCGCACACCCTTCTGGCTATTGTAGAAATCGATCCAGGCCTTGGTGGCGACAGGATCGGCCAGGTCGCTCTTGTTCAGGATCTTCAGGCAAGGACGCTGGCGGAAGGTGCGCAACTGCTCCACCATGGGATTGCAGCTGGCTTGCGGAATACGCGCATCGAGAACTTCTATCACCAGGTCGGTGCTTTCCATGGTCTCCGCCGCTTTTTTGCGGGCGGCGTTCATGTGGCCTGGGAACCATTGTATGGACATGCTTTTCTTCTATTTACTAAACAAAGCGCTATTTTACGGACTTGTGCCCGCTAAAGCCGATTTGTTTTCTATAAACCGGAGCAAAAAGACAGTAAAAATCTTGAAATCAGCAATAAATTCCGCCAATAACGCAAATCAAGACCCTATTTCACGCGAAAAGTAGCAAACAGGCATGCATTTAGGGCATTCAGCCGGGGGAAGTCCAGGCAATTACTCCAGTTCCGCCAGCACCTTGATATGGGCAACCACACTGCGCCCCAACGCGGACATGTTGTAACCGCCTTCCAGGCAACTGACGATGCGGCCCTTGGCATAAGTCTTCGCCACATCCATGATCTTGCGCGTGATCCACGCATAGTCAGCCTCCACCAGCCCCATCTGTCCCATATCATCTTCGCGGTGCGCATCAAAACCGGCAGAGATGAAAATCATTTCCGGCTGGTGCTCATGCAACGCCGGCAGCCATTTATCCATGACCAGTTGCCTTACCACGTCGCCATAGCTATGGGCAGGAACAGGCACGTTGACCATATTGTGCGAAGGATGGCCGGTGCCGGAGTAGGGATAAAACGGATGCTGGAAAAAACTGACCATCAGCACGCGCGGATCGCCGCTGAAGGCGGCCTCGGTGCCATTGCCGTGATGGACATCGAAATCGACAATCGCGACTCTCTTCAGGCCGTGCACTTCCATCGCATGTTTTGCCGCAATCGCGACGTTGTTGAACATGCAAAAGCCCATTGCATCGGTAGGCGTTGCATGGTGGCCCGGCGGCCTAACTGAACAAAAAGCATTGTCCAGCTCGCCGGCGATAACCGCATCGGTGGCGGCCACCGCGGCGCCTGCAGCGCGCAGCGAAGCGCGCCAGGTATAAGCGTTCAGGCTGGTATCCGCATCCAGCGGGAAGTAGGTATATTCAGAACTGGCGGTCGGGCAATTCTCGCGTATGCGGTAGATCGCATCGGCACTGTGTACGCGGGCCAGCTCGGCCTCATCGGCTGCAGGCGCCTCGCGGTAATCGAGCAGGCTGTCGATGCGGCTGGCGATCAACTGGTCTTCTATCGCCTGCAGGCGCTCCGGACATTCGGGATGCCAGGATCCCATTTCATGGCGCTTGCAATCAGCGTGGGTATAAAACGCAGTCGTCATTTGCTTTGTTTTTTAGTGGTTATTGTAAAGTCCGCCGGTCCCTGTAATGCGCACGCGAACTACCTGCCCCGCCTTGCAACCTATTCGATCGATAGATAGGAACAGATGCTGTAGTTTCAACCGAATCGTACTTTTTTGCAAATCGACAGCAAAACCGCTGTGGCTGCGAACAAATGCCAGGATTCAGATTACACTAGCTGCATTTATGTCCTGAAGGCAAAACCATGTTTTCCAAAGTGCACGACGTCGCCAAGCAAGTGGGCCAGATTATCATCGGCAAAGATTTGCAAATACGCCAATCCCTGGTCTGCCTGCTGGCCGGCGGCCACCTGCTGATCGAGGACGTGCCTGGTGTGGGCAAGACCACGCTGGCGCACGCACTGGCGATTTCGCTGGGCCTGAAGTTCAACCGCCTGCAGTTCACCAGCGATCTGCTGCCCGCGGATGTGGCGGGCATCTCCATCTTCGACCGCGAAAAGAACCAGTTCGTATTTCATCCCGGCCCGGTCTTCACCCAGGTGCTGTTGGCCGACGAGATCAACCGCGCCACGCCGAAGACCCAGTCTGCGCTGCTGGAGGCCATGGAAGAACGGCAAGTCACTGCAGAAGGCCAGACCCGGCCGCTGCCGCATCCTTTCTTTGTGATCGCTACGCAAAACCCCAGCTACCAGGTAGGCACCTTTGCGCTACCGGAATCGCAACTGGATCGCTTCCTGATGTGCCTGTCGCTAGGCTACCCGGATGCGGCCGCTGAACGCGCCCTGCTGCTCGGCGAAGACAGGCGCAGCCTGCTGAATGCCTTGCCGACAGCGATGCAACCCAGCCAGCTACTGGAAGCGCAGCAGGCGCTGAAGCACGTGCATACGTCGGCTTCATTGATCGACTATGTGCAGGCACTGGCGCATGCCACCCGCCAGGGCGACCTGTTCGCCGACGGCATGAGCCCGCGCGCCTCCATCGCTTTGTTGCAGGCAGCGCGTGCCTGGGCGGCGCTGGAAGGGCGCGACCACGTATTGCCGGAAGATGTGCAGGCGGTATTGATCCCTGTCATCGCGCACCGCATGCGGCCATTGAAATCGGTCAGCGGCAAGGTCAGCGCCAGCAGCGAACTGCTGGGCCAACTGATGCTGAAAGTCGCGGTATAACACCATGCTGGCATCGCTACAGCAAAGATTCCGGCGGCTGGTGTTCCTTGAACATAGGCCGGAAGCCGGCGAAGTCTTCCTGAAGCAGCGCCGGGTATTTACCCTGCCCGGCAAAGCCGGCCTGATGTTTGTCGTGCTACTCATCGTGTTATTCATTGCCGCGACCAACTATAGCCTGAGCCTGGGCTTTGCGCTGACCTTTGTACTGGGAGCCTGTGCCTGGGTCAATGCCTTCCTGACCTTTCGCAACCTGGCCTACCTGCATTTGCTGGCCGGGCCGGCGCAACCGGTGTTTGCCGGTGAAGAGGCGCAATTCACGCTGCACCTGATTAACCGCCGCAAGCATCAGCGTTATGCCATCTGGATAGGCTTTTCCGGGGAAGGCCATCAGGAGCAGCCGGTGGATATCGCGCCGAATAGCCGTACCAGCATACAACTGAGCGCGCCGTCGCTGCAAAGAGGCTGGCTGCCGATCCCGCGGGTGCGCCTGCAGACCTGGTTTCCGCTGGGCCTGCTCCGCGCATGGAGCACCTGGCTGCCGGATGCGCAGGCGCTGGTTTATCCGCAACCGGAACAGCATGCGCCGCCGCTACCTTATGCCGGCAGCAGCCAGGCTGATGGCCAGGGTCACGCAGGCAATGAAGATTTTTCCGGCGTCAGGGCCTACCAGACCGGCGACGCCGTCAAGCATCTGGCGTGGAAGCATATCGCCAGGATGGCCGTCGAATCCGGAGGCCCGCTAATTACCAAGGAATTTTCAGGCGGCTCGGCCAGCGACCTGACACTGGACTACGACAAGCTGCCGCGCAGCATGGACACTGAGCTGAGGCTGTCACGCATGACGCGCTGGGTGCTGGAGGCGGATGCCACCGCGCTGCCGTACGCATTCCACCTCGGCGGCATCAGCTACCCGGCCCGGACAGGCCAGGCACACCGGCTGGAATGCCTGCAGGCCCTGGCGCTGCATGAGCTGCATGAGCCACCCCGCGCACGATAAAAGGCGAACGAAAACGAACCATGAGTAACGAGCAATGACGCAGCGAGCGTCCTCCTCACTAGCCAGCCTGCATACCACCTGGCGCAAGCAGCCGCTGTCACGCGACAAGGCAGACACTTTATTGCTGCTGGCGGCATGCCTGCTGGTGATCCTGCCGCATACCTTCAATCTGGCCTGGTGGATCAATCTCGCCTGCATAGGCTTGCTGGCATGGCGCGGCTGGCTGACATTGACCGGCAGGCGCTTGCCGCCGTCATGGGTATTGGTCCCTGTCGCCCTGCTGATAATGGCGGGCATCTTTGCCAGCTTCCGCACTTTTTTCGGTCGCGAGGTCGGCGTCGCCATGCTGGTATTGCTGCTGACCTGCAAGCTGCTGGAGATGCATGCGAAACGCGATTTGTTCGTCGTGCTGTTCCTCGCCTTTTTCCTGCAACTGACCAGCTTCTTTTATTCGCAAACCATGGGCACGGCGCTGCTGAGCGCAATCACGATTGTGGTGCTGCTGACGGCGCAGCTTTCTTTTCATTACACCGGCGTGGTGCCCCCTTTGAGGCAAAGGCTGAAGCTGGGCGCGTCCATACTGGGTCTGGCGATTCCCTTGACGCTGGTGGCCTTTGTGCTTTTTCCGCGCATACAAGGGCCGCTGTGGGGGCTGCCCAGCGATGCCAATGCGGGGCGCAGCGGGCTATCTGATTCTATGGAGCCCGGCAATATCAGCAATCTCGCGCTATCGGACGATATTGCTTTTCGCGTCAAATTCGTCGGCGCAACCCCGCCTCGTTCGCTGATGTACTGGCGCGGCGTGGTGCTGGATCAATTTGACGGCAAGAGCTGGACCCAGAATGCGCAATACTCTCCCGACCCGCCGCAGGATGCCCGCCGCCTGGACGGCAAACCAATCACACAAGAAATCATCCTGGAACCCAGCGGGCAGCAATGGCTGTTCGCGCTTGATTTGCCGGACGCGGCACCTGCGATAGAAAACACAAGCAGCCGGCTCAATAGCAGGATGGAATTACGTACTGCACGACCGGTCAGCAAACGGCTGCGCTACCTGGCCCGCTCATATCCACAATATGCGCTGGAAACGGAAATCCGCCGCGGCGTGCTGAACCGTGCACTGACCCTGCCTCCCGGCTACAATCCGCGCACCCTGGCCTTCGCCGCCGAACTGCGCAAACGCTACACTGACGATACGCAACTGATCAACGCGGTCTTGCAGTTTTTCCGTACAGAGAAATTTTCATACACACTGGAACCGCCTTTGCTGGGTGAAAACGGCGTCGACGATTTCCTGTTCAATACGCGCGAAGGTTTCTGTGAGCATTACTCCAGCTCCTTCGCAGTATTGATGCGAGCCGCCGGCATCCCTGCCCGCGTCGTGGCCGGTTATCAGGGCGGGTCGCTGAATGTCGTTGACGGCTATATGGAGGTCAGGCAGGCCGATGCGCACGCGTGGACCGAGGTCTGGCTGCCGGAACGAGGCTGGCTGAGGGTGGACCCCACCGCGGCGGTTGCTCCCGGCCGGGTCAGCCTGAATGCACCGTTGCCCAGGCGCGGTATTGCAGGCCTGTTTACGGTGAACAGGGATTCCATGTTTGCCGATCTGCGCATGCGCTGGGACGCACTCAACAATAGCTGGAATCAATGGGTGCTGAATTACAACGACGGAGTGCAAAAGGACTTCCTGCGTTCGCTGGGCTTCTCCGATGTGGACTGGCCGCAACTGGTGCTGCTGCTATTCCTGGCGGGCGCTGTTGCTATCGGCATTGTTGCACTGCCTCTGATGCGCAATCGCGTTCGAATTACGCCGCTTGATAAGGTATACTTTTTACTATGCCAGAAAATGGCAAAGAAGGCTTACGCGAGGGCAAAGCATGAAGGGCCTGTGGCCTATGCGGAGCGCCTGAGGGCTGGTTTATCCGCCGAAGCCTATGCGCCGGTGGAAAAATTCCTGGCGCTGTATGCCGCGGCCAAGTATGGCAAGAACAGCCTGCCGGAGGCAGTGATAGTCTCCCGGCTGAAGACCCTGCTGGCCGAGTGCAGTTGATGCTGATGAAGCCTGCACCGATCGCCTAGCGTATTTCACTTTATTCCAGATTATTGATCCTTACCCTTTATTTTGAAATCATCCAAATCCCTTACCCTGGCAACATTGCTGATTGCAACAACTCTCGCAAGCCAATCTAGTTTCGCCGCCGGCGCCGGTAGCAAGAACAGCAGCAAAAAAGCCAGGACCCAGACAGCTCTCGCCGGTGACCAGGGCGGTACCGAGTACGTGCATTTCGCCCAATGGAAAGACGTGTCTGCCTTCATGGACCAGATGGTGCAGGCGCACGGCTTCGACCGCAACAAGCTGGCTGCCGATTTCGACAACACCCGCTATATCGAGTCCGCGATCAAGCTGATCAAGCCTGCTCCCAGCGGCCGCCCCAAAAACTGGAAAGCCTATCGCGCGCGCTTTGTGGAGCCCAAGCGCATCGATGCCGGGCTCGCCTTCTGGGACCAGTATGCCGATGCGCTGGCGCGCGCAGAGAGCCAGTATGGCGTGCCGGCAGAGATCATCGTCGGCCTGATCGGTGTTGAAAGCATCTTCGGCCGCATGACGGGCGGTTTCCGCGTGATGGATACCTTGACTACGCTGGCTTTTGCCTATCCGGATACGCCTACCCGCGAAGCCAGGATGGAATTTTTCAGATCCGAACTGGAGAATTTTTTACTGATGGCGCGTGATTCCGGTACCGATCCTTTCAGCTATAAGGGTTCATACGCCGGTGCGATAGGGCTGCCGCAATTCATGCCGGGCAGCATACGCAAGTTCGCGGTAGATTTTGACGGCGACGGCAAGATAGATTTGTCCGGGTCACCGGTAGACGCCATCGGCAGTGTCGCCAACTACCTGTCGCTGCACGGCTGGAAGAAATCTCTGCCTACGGTATTTCCGGCAACGCTGGCAATTCCCGACAGCGATGCCGCCAACGGCGCGATCGCTGCCTACCAGACCCAGGGCCTGAAAGCCTCTTATACGCTGGACGAGTTGAAGGCGGTAGCCAGCACAGCCGGTGATGCGCCCGGCAATCTGCTGTACGGCCTGATCGATCTGCAAAATGGCGACGAGGCGACCGAATACTGGTTCGGCACCGATAATTTTTATGCTATCGCGCAATACAACCGCAGCTTTTTTTATGCGATGTCAGTGATAGACCTGGGCAGGGTGATAGGCGCGGCGCGGGCTAAATAATGCGCGCCTGAATCGTGTTTGCGGATGATGAGCTGGGAAGGCTTGGACTGGATGTTTCAGCAGTCAATATCGTGTCATTGAAGGCAAGATTCCTGAAAGGAAAGCTAGAGGATTTTGCCTAAAATTAGCGGGAAGATATTATTTCTCAATGGAAATAATCTGCATCATAACAACTATTTACGCAACAAATATTGCTAACTAGTATTTTTTAAACTACATTAGTATTATCTAATGATACATTCAGATGCAAATAATGCAATGTGTCAAGAGATTTAACAATGTTTTGCTATTCTAATGGCAAGTAAAAGCCGTTTTAAAGATACAATATTACCGTTTGGTTAATTTTTTATTGAAGCAACAATTCCGCATCAATAAGCTTAAATAAATAGCGAGGTAATTATGGCAAATCTGACCCAGCTTGAATCCGATGATATCGACTACGATCCAAACAATCTGTTGGATACATTGATCAAGCAACTGCATTTGAAAAATGATGCGGCATTATCCAGGGCACTGGAAGTAGCACCACCCGTCATCAGCAAAATCAGGCATCGTCGTCTGCCAGTTGGCGCATCTTTGTTGATACGCATGCACGAAATCTCTGATGTCAGCATCAAGGATCTGCGTGAACTGATGGGTGACCGTCGCGCAAAGTTCCGTATCAGCGACAAACAGTTCAAACCAAAAGATACAGATACTTCCTCTACGCCACAGTAATCGCGGCAGAAGTACCGAGAATAACGAAGATGTGCCACGAGCACCTCTTCGTTATTTTTTTTTGGGCGATCAGGAAACGGCATCCAATGCAAAATGCCCGCAGCTGCGGGCATTTATGGAAACAGGATGCGGAATGAAGGAAAATCAGGCGGGAAATACGCCGGTAGACAAATAGCGGTCGCCGCGATCGCAAACGACAAAGACGATGGTCGCGTTTTCTACCGTGTGTGCAATACGCAGCGCCACTTCGCAGGCACCAGCCGCAGAGATGCCGGCAAAGATACCCTCTTCCGCTGCCAGCCGCCTGGCCATATGCTCCGCATCCGACTGGCTGACCGATTCCACCTGGTCTACCTTGGCCTTGTCAAAAATCTTGGGCATATAGGCTTCCGGCCATTTACGAATGCCGGGAATCTGCGATCCCTCTTCCGGCTGCGCACCGATGATCTGGATATCCGGATTTTTTTCCTTCAGATAGCTGGAAACCCCCATGATGGTGCCGGTTGTGCCCATCGCACTGACGAAGTGGGTGATCCGGCCTTCGGTATCGCGCCAGATTTCCGGTCCTGTGGTTTCATAGTGCGCCAGCGGATTATCCGGATTGGCGAACTGGTCCAGTATCGTGCCCTTGCCCTCCTTTTGCATCTGCTCCGCCAAGTCGCGCGCGTATTCCATGCCGCCGGTCTTGGGCGTCAGCAGGATCTGCGCGCCATAGGCTGCCATGCTCTGGCGCCGTTCTATGCTCAGATTTTCCGGCATCAATAACAGCATCTTGTAGCCGCGCATCGCGGCCGCCATCGCCAGCGCAATACCGGTGTTGCCACTGGTTGCTTCTATCAGCGTATCGCCGGGCTTGATCTGCCCGCGCTCTTCCGCCCGCTTGATCATCGATAGCGCCGGCCTGTCCTTGACCGAGCCTGCCGGGTTATTACCCTCCAGCTTGCCCAGGATGATATTGTTGCGCCGTTTGATTTCCTCTCCAGGCAAACGCTGGAGCATCACTAGCGGTGTATTTCCTATCGTGTCTTCTATCGTCAAATAAGGCATGAGGCGTTCTGCATAAGTGTTCCAAACCATCATTCTAAACGCTGGCGGCCATTGCCGCTTGCGATGCCTAAAAATTCAGCGCTGCATTCAGTGCCGTATTCAGCACGGGGCGTGCAGGCAAAAAAAAATCCCTCCGGCTGGCGGAGGGATTTCCATGAGTGAAACTCTATTATTTGGACGCAGAGGCGGATGCTGCTGCCGCTGCTTCCTTGGCAGCTTTTTTGGATGCCTTGGTAGGTTTCGATGCCTTCTCTTCAGCAGCAGCCGGTGCCGGTGCTGCAGCCGAAGCCGAGGCAGCAGCCGATGCTTTGGCGGCCTTGGCAGCTTTTGCCGGTTTGGCGGCTTTTTCTTCAGCCGCTGCAGGCGCGGCGGCCGGTGCGGCGGCGGGGGCTGCAGCAGAGGCGGCTGCTTTCGCTGGTGCTGCTGCCTTGGCTGCTTTTGCCGGTGCAGCCGCAGCCGCACCGGATTTAGCCTGGCCATTGACCGTCAGGCCGGCTTCGGACAGCTTGGTGCCGCTTTTATCGCCTATGCCTTTGACGCGCGCTTCAAAATCAGCCCAATCCTTGAAGTTGCCGCCTTTGGTGCGTTCATCCACAATCGCTTTCGATTTTGCCGGGCCTATCCCTTTAATGCCATCCAGTGCAGCCTGGTCAGCCTTGTTGACATCGACCTGGGCAAACGCAAAACCCATGGTGGCGATCAGCGTGGCAACGACTAACAGTAATTTCTTGAACATAAAGCACTCCTAATAGGTAAAGGCGGGTGATTTGGTGTTGTGCAGAAGCTGCCGCATGGAAGGCGAAAATTTAGCCGAACCGCTGACAATAGCCCCAGAACGTAATCAATGATGTTGGCGTCCTGACTACACAACGAATGTACAAGATCGCGGTTGACATGCCAAGTCGCCAAACCGCGAAATTATCGATTAGTTAATATTTGTTGACAAAAACGAGGCTTTTTGGGGATGCGTTCCACCGGCCCGGGAAGCGGTGCCGATGAAATGCAGGAATGTAGGAAGGAAATGTGGAAGAATCAGAGAAGAATCAGGATATGCAGCGGCCAATCCTAAGGGAAGAGCTCTTCCCGTGAGACCGTCGCCGTACCCAGCTTACCCACCACGATGCCGCCGGCGCGATTGGCAGTAACTACCGCATCGCGCATGGGCATGCCTGAGGCCAGCATGGCTGCCATCGTGGCAATCACCGTGTCACCGGCACCGGAGACGTCAAACACTTCCCTGGCCATGGCCGGTACATTGGTCACTTCTGCTTCGGTGTACAGCGTCATGCCCTCTTCCGAACGGGTCAGCAGCAGCGCTTCCAGTTGCAGCGAGCGGCGCAGGTTTTGCGCCTTTTCCGTCAGCTCTGCCTCGCTATGCCAGTCGCCGATGATCTGGCGCAGCTCGGACTTGTTCGGCGTCAGCAGCGATGCGCCGGTATAGCGCTTGAAGTCGCTGCCTTTAGGGTCAACCAGCACCAGCTTGCCGGCCTGGCGCGCAGCAGCGATCATCATCGCCACATTCACCAGGCTGCCTTTGGCATAGTCGGACAGCACAATCACGTCGTAACCGGCGATCAGCGCATTGAAGCGTGTCAGCTTGTCCTGCAATACCTGTTCCGTCGGACGCTCTTCAAAATCGATACGCAGCAACTGCTGTTGGCGGCCAATCACGCGCAGCTTGATGATGGTGGAAATACTCTGGTCGCGGCTCAGATAGCTGGAAATGCCGGATTGCCCCAGCAAGTCCTCGACGATATTGCCCGCCTCGTCATGGCCGATCACGCCCAGCAAACCGGCCTGCAAGCCCAATGCCGCCGCATTGCGGGCAACATTGGCTGCGCCACCCAGCCTTTCCTCGCGCCGTTCCACGCGCACGATAGGCACCGGCGCTTCGGGAGAGATGCGATTGACTTCGCCAAACCAGTAACGGTCCAGCATCACATCTCCCGCCACCAGCATGCGCAGCGGCTCGGTTCTCTTTAAAAAAATATCAGCCATCTCTGCTATCCCAGCCACTCTCTCGTGTTTCCTTGCATTGCCATTTATTTCTACCGACGTTTGCCTGTCTTAGGCGCGGGTCAATACCGAACGGCCTATGCCGTGGTATTCGATATCCAGACCCGACATCACGGAAGGCTCGAACAGATTGCGGCCATCAAAAATCACAGGATTTTTCAGGCGCGATTTCACTTGGTCGAAGTTAGGGCTGCGGAAGGCTTTCCATTCGGTGACGATGGCCAGCGCGTCAGCCTTGTCCAGTGCATCCATAGGATTGACGGCGTAGCTGATGTTTTTCAACAATTGCGGCGCATCGGCAAAGTCCAGTTCCAGCACGCGTTTCGCTTCTTCCATTGCCACCGGATCGTGCACGGCAACGGTCGCGCCGGCGCGCAGCAATTCGCTCAGCAGCACGCGCGACGATGCGGCACGCATGTCATCGGTATTCGGTTTGAATGCCAAGCCCCAGATTGCAAAATGCTTGCCGGACAAATCCTTGCCGAAACGCTTGAATATCTTGTTGCCCAATACCTGCTTCTGTTTCTCGTTGACTGCCTCTACCGAGTTCAGAATCATCAATTGCTGGCCGTATTCCTGTGCGGTGCGCTCCAGCGCCTGCACGTCTTTAGGGAAGCAGGAACCGCCGTAGCCGCAGCCTGCATACAGGAAGCTGTGGCCGATGCGAGGATCGGAACCTATCCCGTGGCGCACCGCCTCGATATCCACGCCGACCTGGTCAGCCAGATTGGCCAGCTCATTCATGAAGGAGATACGGGTAGCCAGCATCGCATTGGCAGCGTATTTGGTAAATTCGGCAGAGCGCACATCCATCCAGTGGATACGCTCATGGTTACGGTTGAAAGGCATGTACAGCGCTTTCATTTGCGCGCGCGCCGTGCTGCCTTCGGTGCTGTCGTCGCAACCGATGACGATACGGTCAGGGCGCATGAAGTCTTCTACCGCAGCGCCTTCTTTCAGGAATTCAGGATTGGACACTACCGAGAATTTAACGTCGGACGCGCGCTGGCTCAGTTCGCCCTGGATCGCCGCCTTGACCTTGTCGGCAGTGCCGACAGGTACTGTCGATTTGTCGACGATGACCTTGAAGCCGTTCATGTGCTTGCCGATATTGCGCGCAGCAGCCAAAACGTATTGCAGATCGGCAGAGCCGTCTTCATCCGGCGGCGTACCTACCGCGATGAACTGGATATCGCCGTGGGCCACGCTGGCTGCCACGTCAGTGGAAAACACGATACGGCCGGCAGCGCGGTTACGCGCTACGACTTCTTCCAGGCCCGGCTCATGAATGGGTATGCCGCCGCCATTGAGGATATCGATCTTGCGCTGGTCCACGTCCAGGCAAAAAACATCATTACCGAGCTCTGCCAGACATGCTCCGGTGACCAGACCCACATACCCCGTGCCAATAATAGTAATTTTCATTTTGCGATCACAATAGTTAAAAAGTTATACCCAATAACGATACAAATATTTCCACAACCAATACACAGTAGTACATGCACGACTAGCTCACCGCCAAGTTAAGCTAAATAAGCTAAACCAAGCCGGCGCTCACAGCACATGCATTCACTACACTTAATTCATCACATTCAATTCTTCCGTCCTGCGCGGCGGGTAGGTTTCCCACCTGCTGCAGCCTGGGCACTGCCAGTAGAACTGGCGCGCCTTGAAGCCGCAGTGCGAGCACTGGTAGCGTGCCAGCCTTTGCGCATAGCTCTGCACCAGGTTTTTCACCAGCGACAATTCCGGACGCACTTCCGGCGGAGCTGCCATCATACGGGCGTCCAGCAATTTGTCCAGCCCCAGCAGCGTTGGCGTACGGCGTAGTTCGTCGCTGACGAGCTGGTTAGCGGCTTCCACCGTATCCAGCTCCAGCGTCGCCTTGAACACCACCTCCAGCAAATCGATGGAGGGAGCCTCAGCCAGATAGCCTTTCAACAGATTCAAGCCCTCTTGCGGCCTCTCCTGCTTGCGGTAGGCATCCATCAGGCGCTGCGCCACCAAAGCCACATGCGGCACGCTTTGCTGTTCCACGCGGCGCCAGGTCAGCAAGGCTTTTTCCGTATCGCCGTTGGCCAGATGCACGTCTCCCATCAGGATGGTGGCACGCACATTATTGCGGTCTTCCGCCAATGCTTTTTCCAGCATCACCACAGCCGCATCAGGATGGGTGTGCACCAGCTCATCCTGCGCAATTTCACAGTAGAACTGGGCGATTTCCTTTTGCCTGCCACCCGCACCCGACTCTTGCAAGGCATGCGCAGCTTCTATCGCCCGGGCCCACTCTTTTTCGCGCTGGTAGATTTCCAGCAGCGCGCGCCGGGCTTGCGCCGAATAAGGGCCGGCGATCAATTGATTGAAGGTTTCTTCCGCCCTGTCCAGCAGGCCGGCCTTCAGGTAATCCTGGCCCAGCTCAAACATCGCCTGGGTCTGCAATTCCAGCGCCATGTCAGGGCGCGACAGCAGGTTCTGGTGGACGCGGATCGCGCGTTCGGTCTCGCCGCGCCTGCGGAAAAGGTTACCCAGCGCAAAGTGCAACTCCACGGTTTCCGGATCCAGCTTGACGATTTCGATGAAGGCGTCAATCGCCTTGTCCGGCTGATCGTTCAGCAGAAAGTTCAAACCCTTGAAATAGCCGCGCGGCAGGCTGCGGGATTCAGACAGCAATTGCCTGATATCGACGCGGGCCGCAATCCAGCCCAGCGCAAAAAACAGCGGGATACCCAGCAACCACCAAATTTCAAATTCCATGTTTTCTTATTTTCAGTTAACTATGCAAGCATGCCCCTAGGGTCAGCCATACTGAGCGACCCTCAGACGCTGTCCGGCGGTGGCGGCTGCAAGCTGGCCTTTTGATCGGCCTGACGTTCTTTTTCTATTTCCGCGATGGTTTTCTTGTGCTTGGAAATATCCCTGCGATGACGGAATACCATGGGCACCATCGCAAGACAACCCAGTATGCCCCCGGCCAGGAAAAAACCAAACAAAAGCAAAACCAAGGGTGCTGTGAATTCATATCCCAAAAAATATTCCAGCGTGACAATTTGACTATTTTTCAGCGCAAAGCCAAATAGTGCAATTAATATAATTGTCCAAATAATCCTGGAAATAATCTTCATCGTCTTCCTCTTATCATTATTAGGCAAAAGCGGCAGCGATTGCAGCAATCACCGAAAAGCACATCGTAACGCTATTGCTACTGTTAATGTTTAGAAAACAGAATTGTACGTGAAAAAAAAACGGCATATCGGGTAAGCGATATGCCGTTTTCATTTCTTTGCAAACTAGCTGTAGCGCATCTCATCATTGACGATGAGCTTAGCTTCAGTCGTCATGAATCGGTTGCCCTACCATTGCATCCACTCTTTCGCGCAATTCCTTGCCCGGTTTGAAATGCGGCACCCGTTTTTCAGGCACCATCACTTTATCCCCGGACTTGGGATTACGTCCGATACGCGGTGGCCGGCTATTCAAGGCAAAACTACCAAAACCACGAATCTCGATGCGCTGTCCGGTGGACAACGCATCAGACATCGCGTCGAGTATGGTTTTGACAGCGTAATCCGCATCTTTAGCTACCAGTTGCGGATAACGCTCAGCCAAGCGAGCAATCAACTCCGACTTAGTCATTTATGGATCTCAATGACTTAGTTTTTGTTGTCGAGCTTTGCTTTCAACAGTGCGCCCAAGCTGGTCGTACCGGAAGCTGCATTGGAGTCAGTAGACATCTTTTGCATTGCTTCTTGAGTTTCAGCGCTGTCTTTTGCTTTGATCGACAATTGGATACCACGAGCTTTACGGTCGATGTTCAGAACCAGGGCTTCAACAGTGTCGCCAACTTTCAGGTGTGTACCGGCATCTTCCACGCGGTCGCGGGAGATTTCGGAAGCGCGCAGGTAACCTTCAACGTCGTCAGCCAATTGGATGACAGCGCCTTTGGCTTCAACAGATTTCACTGTACCAGTAACGATCGCACCTTTGTCGTTCATTGCAGTGTAGTTGTTGAATGGGTCGCCTTCGAGCTGTTTAACGCCCAGGGAAACGCGTTCACGTTCAACGTCGATTGCCAGAACAACGGCTTCCAGTTCGTCACCTTTCTTGAAGCGGCGAACAGCTTCTTCGCCTGTTTCGTTCCAGGACAGGTCGGACAAATGCACCAGACCGTCGATGTTGCCGGACAAGCCGATGAACACGCCGAAGTCAGTGATGGATTTGATCGCGCCGCGAACTTTGTCACCTTTCTTGTGGTTGATCGCGAAATCATCCCAAGGATTGGCTTTGCACTGTTTCATGCCCAGGCTGATACGACGACGTTCTTCGTCGATTTCCAGAACCATGACTTCAACTTCGTCGCCCAATTGAACAACTTTGTTTGGTGCAACGTTTTTGTTTGTCCAGTCCATTTCGGAAACGTGTACCAGACCTTCGATACCTTGTTCTACTTCAACAAACGCGCCGTAGTCGGTCAGGTTCGTTACTTTACCGAACAGACGTGTGTGTTGTGGGTAACGACGGGACAGACCTGTCCATGGATCGTCGCCCAATTGTTTTACGCCCAGGGATACACGGTTTTTCTCTTGATCAAACTTCAGAACTTTTGCAGTGATCTCTTGACCAACTGTCAGAACTTCGGAAGGATGACGTACACGACGCCATGCCAGATCGGTGATGTGCAACAGGCCGTCGATGCCGCCCAGATCCACGAACGCGCCGTAGTCGGTGATGTTTTTCACAACGCCGGTAACCACTGTGCCTTCTTTCAGGGTTTCCATCAATTTTTGACGCTCTTCGCCCATCGAAGCTTCTACAACTGCACGACGTGACAACACAACGTTGTTACGCTTGCGGTCCAGCTTGATGACCTTGAATTCCATGGTCTTGCCTTCGTACGGTGTTGTATCTTTCACCGGACGTGTGTCAACCAGGGAACCTGGCAAGAAAGCGCGGATGCCGTTCGTCAGAACAGTCAGACCACCTTTGACTTTGCCATTAACTGTACCAGTAACGATCTCGCCAGACTCCAGCGCTTTTTCCAGCGCGAGCCAGGAGGCCAGACGTTTAGCTTTGTCACGGGACAGGATAGTGTCGCCGAAACCGTTTTCCAGCGAATCGATCGCTACGGAAACGAAATCACCGATGTTAACTTCCAGTTCGCCCTGGTCGTTTTTGAATTCTTCAACTGGGATGAATGCTTCAGACTTCAAGCCAGCATTAACGATCACGAAGTTGTGGTCGATACGTACGACTTCAGCAGAAATCACTTCACCGGAACGCATATCCTGACGTGACAAGGACTCTTCGAACAACGCTGCGAAGCTGCCATCACCGGTAGCAAAATCTTGGTTCATGAAAACAGTAGACATATATAACTCGAGTTAGCCAGAACATCACACAATGCGATGTATAACTGGGTTAGGTTAAACAATCCCGGACTAGCCTTGCGCTGGAACGGGCACTAAAACCGGCGCATGAATAAGCTGTGCCGGCGAAAACGCCTACGATATTTGCAGTACGATTTTCGATTTTTTGCGCCGCTTATTAATTTACTTGTGCAGCGCTTTTTGCATACAGATCGAGTACCGTCTGGACCGCCAATTCAACCGACATGTCCGACGTATCGAGGATATAAGCACCTGGGGCGGGCTTCAGCGGAGCTGTTGCACGGGCACTATCCCTTGCATCGCGCTCAGTCAAATCCTTTACCAAGTCTTCCATATTAGCAGAAAAACCCTTTTCAATCAATTGCTTATAACGTCTTTGTGCGCGGGCTTCCACACTTGCCGTAAGATAAATCTTTTGCGTCGCATCAGGGAAGATCACGGTCCCCATGTCACGGCCATCGGCCACCAGGCCAGGAAGTTGCCTGAAAGACACCTGCAAATTGACCAAAGCCTCACGCAAGGCCGGCAAAACCGCAATTTTAGAAGCCGCAACACCGACTTCCTCCGCCCTGACCAGGTCAGTTACATCCTCATCATCCAGCAATACATGGCCGCGCGAAAAGCGGCAGGGCAGGAAACTTGCCAATAAAGCCAGTTGCTCTTCATCTTCCAGATCGACGCCCTTGCGTTTAGCGGACAGCGCAGTCAGGCGATACAGCGCGCCGGAATCCAGATAATGAAAGCCCAGATGCTTGGCGACGCGGTGGGCAACAGTGCCTTTGCCGGACGCGGTGGGACCGTCGATGGTGATGACAGGGATATGAATAGACATGAAGCAGTGTTAGAGGGATAGGGGGATGATTGGCATTATCCCATGGTTTGCATTGGGCGCAGAGGTTTGGAAAGTTTCCTCGTGGAATTTCTTGCACAAACGAGAATGATTTAGTCTCTCGGGTAACTAAATCATTCTCGCTTCGTCGGAGCACGTCGGGGGTGGCCCGACAGCCACTCACTTTATTTTGCTTCGCCAAAATAAAGTAAGCAAACAAAAGGCGACCGCAGACTTGCCCTACGGGTGATGGCGCTATGCGCCATCACATTTTGCGCATCTCAAAAAATGGGAAAGGAACGAAACTCGCTTCGCTCAAACAACGTTCCTTTCTGATCCATTTTCTGCGAAGCGCAAAATGCTACGTCCCCAGCGGGGCACGTCAAAACCAACGTCAACAGCAAACCCAACCAAGCCAACCTATTGTGATAAGCAAGTTCTATTTGTTATTCGAGAATCTGGTTGCCGTTGTTTTTGACTTGGCTTTTGATTTTGACCTTAAACCGCTCGGAGCCTCGCCGATCGTGCGATACAGAAAATGGATCAGAAACAGGTGTGTTTGAGCCGAAGGCGAGTTTCGCCTGTTTCCCATTTTTTGTACCGCACAATCGGGAACCCGAAGGGCGAGGCTTGCGGTCGCCTTTTTTGGCTTACCTTTTTTGGCGAAGCAAAAAAGGTAAGTAGCCGCCGGGCTACCCCCGGCCAGCGATCATAAAACTCCGCGGCAGCAATTAAAGAACATAGTGGTTAAGCAAAGGGAACATAGCGCTTAAGCAAAGGCTTAAAACAAATCCTCATGCTTGATGCCCGCAAACGCCTCAAAATAGTCCGGAAACGTCTTCGCCACACACTTGGGATCATTAATCCGCATGGCCGCCCCGCGCCGAGCGGCACCATCCAGTGTCGCCAGAGAGAAGCACATCGCCATACGGTGATCGTCATAGGTGTCAATAGTGGCTGGCTGGATGACGGCGGGCGGGGTGACGGAAAGGTAGTCCGCACCCTCTTCCACGATCGCGCCCAGCTTGCGCAGCTCGGTCGCCATCGCAGCGATGCGGTCGGTTTCCTTCACGCGCCAGCTGGCAATGTTGCGCAATACGCTGGTGCCGTTTGCGTACAGCGCCGCTACCGCGATGGTCATCGCTGCATCCGGAATGTGGTTGAAGTCGGCATCTATCGCTTGCAGTACGCCATTGGACTTGGCTTCTATCCAGTTGTCGCCCATCGTGATGGTGGCGCCCATTCTTTCCAGCGCCTCTACAAAGCGCACGTCGCCCTGTATGCTGTCGCGGCCTACGCCCTCTACCCGTATCGGGCCTCCTGCAATGGCGCCGGCAGCCAGGAAGTAGGATGCGGAAGAGGCATCGCCTTCCACATGAATCACATCCGGCGATACATAGTGCTGGCCGGCGGCGATCGTGAAGGATGACCAGCCGTCGCGCTGTACTTCTATGCCGAAGCGCTGCAACAGGTTCAGCGTGATTTCTATATAGGGCTTGGAGATCAGTTCGCCGATCACGTCTATCGTCACTGCATGCTCGCGCGCCATCAGTGGCGACACCATCAGCAAGGCCGTCAGAAACTGGCTGGAGACATTGCCCCTCACCTGCAGGCGCTGCGCATGGATGTGGCCGCGGCGGATATGCAGCGGCGGGAAACCGGCCACGCCGGTGTATTCCACCTGTGTGCCTACTGCGTTCAGCGCATCCACCAGATCGCCTATCGGGCGCTCATGCATGCGCGACACGCCATGTATCGTGTAGTCGCCGCCGATTACGGCCAGCGCCGCAGTCAAGGGGCGGATCGCCGTGCCGGCATTGCCCATGAACAGGTCAGCCTGATGCACCGGGAAAGCGCCGTTGATCCCCTGCACGGCGTAATCCTGCGTACCCTCTTGCTGGGTCCAATGCACACCCAGTGTGTTCAGCGCATTCAGCATCACCAGCGTATCGTCGGAGGCCAGCAAGTCCTTGATCTGGGTCGTGCCGTTGGCCAGCGCAGCCAATAACAGGATGCGGTTGGAAATGCTCTTTGATCCGGGCAGGCGTACCGTGCCCTTGACCTGCATTACAGGCGCCAGATCGATATAGTGAGGATATTGCTTGGCTTGGCTCATGGTCTTGACCTAAATTTTGCTTGCATAGGCTGGCGCTAGTCGACTTTCGTCTACTTTAGTCGCCGCCTTCCTTGTTTTGTTTTTCGGCCGCTTCTATCGCGCTGATCCAGCTATGCCGCGCACGCTGCGCATTGGCATAGATCGCTTCTATCGCAGGGCCTTCTGATGCTGCCAGATGTTCGCGCAGCACCGCCAGCTTGGCTGTGTAGGCATCCAGCTCCAGCAGCATGGCATCGCGATTGGCCAGTGAGATGTCGCGCCACATTTCCGGCGAAGAACCGGCGATACGGGTGAAATCACGAAAACCGCTCGCCGCATACTGGAACAGCCGGTCTGCATGCGGTTTGCGGGCGATGTCATCCACCAGTGCATAGGCTAGCAAATGCGGCAGATGGCTGACAGCCGCGAATACCTGGTCATGCTCAGCCGGGGTCAGGTGATGGATGATTGCGCCGCATAAGCGCCACGCGGTTGCCACCCTAGCCACGTCTTCGGCAGAATTTTCTTTCAGCGCTGTGATGACTGCCTTCTTCCCTGCATACAGGTCCACCAGCGCCGCATCCGGTCCATTGGTTTCCCGGCCCGCGATAGGGTGCGCGGGCACAAACTGCGCCACCAGATCGCCCAGCACCTCCCGTGCAGCCGCAACCACATCCGACTTGGTACTGCCGGCGTCGGTCACGATGGTGCCCGGCTGCAAATGCGGCTTGATGGACGCCAGGATGGCCGGCGTCTGCGCTACCGGTGCCGCGATCAGCACCAGATCGGCACCCTGCACCGCATCGGCAATGGAGGTCGCCGCCTGGTCGATGATGCCCAGCTCCTTTGCCCGCAACAGGGAATCATGGATGCGGTCCACGCCGACGACCTGCGCCACCGCGCCGGCTTTTTTCAGCGCCAGCGCGAAGGAGCCGCCTATCAGCCCAACCCCAAAAATGACGACCTTGTTGAAGCTCACGATTTTATCCTCAGGCAGCCGCCAGGATGGATTTCAAGGCGGCGATGAAAATGGCGTTTTCTTCAGGCAAGCCGATGGAGATACGCAGCCACTGCGGCAAACCGTAATTGCCTACCGGACGCACGATCACGCCGCGCTTCAGCAATTCCAGGTTGATGCGCGCACCGGCGCCGTCGTCATTGCCGACCTTTACCAGCACAAAGTTGCCGAAGGATGGAACGAATTCCAGGTTCAGCTCATTGAAGGCTTGCGTCAATTGCTTGTAGCCGTCCGAATTTAGCGTTGCGCTCTTTTGCAGGAAAGCAGTGTCGTTCAGTGCCGCGATCGCAGCAGCCTGTGCCATCGAGTTCACGTTGAAAGGCTGGCGTATGCGGTTCAGCAGATCGGTGATGCCTGGCTGCGCAATGCCGAAGCCTATGCGCAAACCCGCCAGGCCATAAGCCTTGGACAAGGTGCGCGACACCAGCAGGTTAGGATACTGCTTGACCCAGGCGATGGAATCGTACTGCAGCTCAGGCGCCAGGAATTCGTTGTACGCCTCATCCAGCACAACGACTACGGAAGCCGGCACTTTCTTCAGGAAAGCCTCAATCGCAGCGGCCGGCAGGAAGGTGCCGGTAGGATTGTTCGGGTTAGCGATAAATACCAGCTTGGTGTCCGGCGTGATCGCCGCCAGCATCGCATCCAGGTCATGGCCATAAGCCACCGCCGGTACGACTATCGCGCGGCCGCCAACGGCCTGCGTTGCCAGCGGATATACCGCAAACGAATACTGCGCAAACACCACGCCCTGGCCAGGCTCGACAAAAGCGTGCGCCGCCAGCTCCAAAATATCGTTACTGCCGTTGCCCAGCGTGATCCATTCTTGCGGCACACCGTATTTGGCGGTGATGGTGGCTTTCAGCTCAAAGCCGTTGGCGTCCGGGTAGCGGCCCAGGTCGGATGCTGCGCGCGCCATGGCTTCCTTCGCAGAATCAGGCACACCCAGCGGATTTTCATTGGAAGCCAGCTTGACGATCTTGGACTCATCCAGGCCGAATTCACGCGCCACCTCGGCTATCGGTTTGCCGCCCTGGTAAGGAGCGATTGCACGAACATAGTCAGGGCCGAATTTGATAGACATACTTACTCCAAAAATATTTCCGGTGCGGGAGAGTGACCGGACAAAGA
The DNA here is from genome assembly GCF_014636315.1 of Parundibacterium terreum. Classification (GTDB taxonomy): domain Bacteria; phylum Pseudomonadota; class Gammaproteobacteria; order Burkholderiales; family Burkholderiaceae_D; genus Undibacterium; species Undibacterium terreum. The sequence goes on from NZ_BMED01000002.1 coordinate 933,389, forward strand.
AATCAATACCGTTTGCGATGCCATGGGCATACAAAGCAGCGCCGCTGCCTTGTTTTGCTAGATTTTGCTATATCGTGCAGGGATAAGAACCCAGCACTTTAAAAAATGCCGCGTTATCCTTCAGTTCCGCCGTCGCTTTGGCCACGCGCTCATCCATCACATGGCCTTCTACGTCGACATAGAAATAATATTCCCAATTGCCGGTGCGCGCGGGGCGGGATTCAAAGCGAGTCATCGATACGCCGTGGGTTGCCAGCGGGGCCAGCATCTTGTACACGGCGCCGGCCTTATTCGGCACAGCCAGCACCAGAGAAGTCTGGTCCTTGCCGCTAGGCGTAGTGTGCAGACGGCCGACGATTGCAAAGCGGGTGCGATTATGCGGATCATCCTGGATATGGGCGCTGACCACTTGCAGGTTGTATTGCTGGCCTGCAATCTCACCGGCAATTGCGGCAATCGTTGTGTCCTTGCTGGCCATCAATGCCGCTTCCGCGTTGGAGGCGACTGCATGGCGTTCTATATGCGGGTAGTGCTGGTTCAACCAGGCCTGGCACTGCGCCAGTGCCTGCGAATGCGCGCAGATGCGTGCAATGCCGTCCATATGGCCGAGCTTGGTCATCAGGCTGTGATGGACGGGAATCGATAGTTCACCGCTGATCACCAGGCTGGTTTGCAGCAACAGGTCCAGCGTGCGGTTGATCGCGCCTTCGGAAGAATTTTCTATCGGCACCACGCCAAAGTCGGCGGTGCCGGCCTCGGTTGCGCGGAATACCTCGTCGATCGATACGCAAGGCAGTACCAGCACGGCACGGCCGAACTGCTGGTACACCGCCTGCTCGCTGAAGGTGCCGACCGGGCCCAGGAAGGCCACGGTAACGCGCCTTTCCAGCGCGCGGCAAGCGGACATCACTTCACGGAATATGGTTTGGACGTCTTCGTCCTGCAATGGTCCCGGATTGTTATGCGCCACATTACGCAAGACCTGGGCCTCGCGCTCAGGACGGAATACCGGGGCATTGGTTTCTGCTTTGACGTGCCCGACTTCCTGCGCCACGCGGGCGCGCTCATTCAGCAGGGCGAGGATCTGCGCATCCAGCGCGTCTATCTTTTCGCGCAAGGGCAGTAATTTGTTGTCGCTAGTCATCGATATGCACCTATTTAATGCCTCGCACCTTATTGCTTATAAAGATGCAAGTTTGGCTTTACTACCTTTTGAATCCCATGCTGACAGGCAGGTGAACCTGGCAGGCAATGCCGGAGAACGCGATGACGCTCGATTTCCTGGCGTATCCCGGTTATTTTTTGAAGAACCGCAAATACTTCGAAGGTAAATTTAACACTGTTTTTAACACTATCTTGCCGGGCAAAAAATGCCCGGCCACATTGCTTGCGTATTACTTGCTTATTGCTTACTTATTCGCCGCTGCAAATTTCGCCATAAAGGCAACCAGCGCCTGCACGCCTTCTATAGTCATCGCGTTGTAGATTGATGCACGCATGCCGCCCACTGATTTGTGGCCTTTCAGTTGCAGCAGGCCGTTTTCCTTGGCTTGCGCCAGGAAGGCGGCGTTCAGCGATTCATCGCGCAAAAAGAAAGGCACGTTCATCCGTGAACGGTTGCCCTTGTTGATGCGGTTGATATAAAAATCGCTGGAATCCAGATAGTCGTACAACAAGGCCGCCTTGGCGATATTGCGCTCTTCCATCGCAGCGACGCCACCCTGGCGCTTCAGCCACTGGAACACCAGGCCGGCGATATAGATCGCATAGGTCGGCGGCGTGTTGAACATGGAATCATTGTCTGCGACTGTCTTCCAGTTGAAGGCAGATGGGCAGCACGGCAAGGCATGGCCCAGCAAGTCTTCGCGCACGATCACGATAGTCAGGCCGGCAGGGCCGATATTCTTCTGCGCACCGCCATAGATCACGCCGTATTGGGATACATCGATCACGCGCGACAGGATATGCGAAGACATGTCGGCCACCAGCGGCGCACCATTGGTATCGGCGCTGACATCCGGCACGAACTGATATTCGATGCCGTCTATCGTCTCATTGGTGCAGACGTGCACATAGGCTGCGTCCCTGGTCAGCTTCCAGCTATCGCGCGGCGGTATCGTTGCAAACTTGTCTGCCTCGGAAGAAGCAGCCACGTTCACATTCAAATACTTGCCTGCTTCCTTCAGCGACTTCACCGACCAGGAGCCGGTGTTGATGTAATCCGCAGTCGCCGGCTGAGGCTTCAGGCCGGCCAGGTTCATAGGCACGATTGCGTTTTCTGCAATCGCACCGCCCTGCATGAACAGGATTTTGTAGTTATCGGGAACCGCCAGCAACTCACGCAAATCTTTCTGCGCAGCAGTGATGATGGACGTGTACTCGGCACCGCGATGGCTCATCTCCATCACCGACATGCCGCTACCGTGCCAATCCAGCATCTCTGCCGCTGCCTGCTGCAATACTTCCTTGGGCAATACAGCAGGGCCCGCCGAGAAATTGTAGATCGTTGCCGGCATCGTGTTTACTCCGCGCTGCCGCTGTCTGCAGCAGTGTCGCCACCGGCATCGGCAACTTCACCGGCCTCTGCATCTGCATCAACGTCCGCATCGGTCTCAACAATACGCTGCAAGCCGCTCAGCTTGGTCCCGTCTTCCACTGCGATCAGGGTTACGCCTTGTGTTGCGCGGCCCATTTCGCGGATCTCTGCAACACGGGTACGTATCAAGACGCCGCCGGTCGTGATCAGCATGATCTCGTCCGTCGTATCCACCAGCGTTGCAGCAACTACGCGGCCATTGCGTTCTGAAGTCTGGATCGCGATCATGCCCTTGGTGCCGCGGCCGTGACGGGTGTATTCGGTAATCGGCGTACGTTTGCCGAAGCCGTTTTCTGTCGCCGTCAATACCGATTGCTGTTCGTTTTCTGCGACCAGCAGTGCAATGACCTGTTGTCCTTCTTCCAGGTTCATGCCGCGCACGCCACGGGCGGTACGGCCCATAGGGCGCACATCGTTTTCGTCAAAGCGCACAGCCTTGCCGGAATCGGAGAACAGCATTACGTCATGCTTGCCGTCAGTCAGCGCAGCGCCGATCAGGAAATCGCCTTCATCCAGGTCCACCGCAATAATGCCGGCCTTACGTGGATTGCTGAAATCGTTCAACGGTGTTTTCTTCACAGTACCCAGGCTGGTCGCCATGAAGATGTAATGGTCTTCAGGGAAGCTGCGGTTGTCGCCGGACACCGGCAGGATCACGGTGATCTTCTCGCCGTCCTGCAATGGGAACATGTTCACGATAGGCTTGCCGCGCGAGTTGCGCGAGCCTTGCGGCACTTCCCATACCTTCAGCCAATACAGACGGCCGCGGTTGCTGAAGCACAAGATGTAGTCATGCGTATTGGCGATGAACAACTGCTCGATCCAATCGTCTTCCTTGGTCGCCATTGCCTGCTTGCCGCGTCCGCCGCGTTTTTGCGCGCGGTACTCGGAGACCGGCTGCGACTTCATGTAACCGGTGTGCGACAGGGTCACAACCATGTCTTGCGGCGTGATCAGGTCTTCGGTTTCCAGATCGGTGGCGTTCAGCTCTATCTGCGAGCGGCGTGCATCTTTGTTGCCTTCGCCGTATTCATTGCGTGCCGCTGTCATTTCGTCAGTGATGATGACGGTGACGCGTTCAGGCTTGGACAAGATGTCCAGCAGGTCGGCGATTTCGGCCATTACGTCTTTGTATTCGTTGACGATCTTGTCTTGTTCCAGACCTGTCAGGCGTTGCAGACGCATCTGCAGGATTTCCTGAGCCTGGTCGTCGGACAGCTTGTACAAGCCGTCAGTCTGTATGCCGTAGTGCTTAGGCAGGCTCTCTGGACGGAAAGCATCGATACCGCCAGGATTGTCTGCTGCCGTACGCATCAGCATCTCGCGTACCATGGAAGAATCCCAGGCGCGGTTCATCAACTCTACCTTCGCCAAAGGCGGCGTTGGCGCGGCCTTGATGATCGCGATGAAATCGTCGATGTTCGCCAATGCAACTGCCAGGCCTTCCAGCACGTGGCCGCGCTCGCGCGCCTTGCGCAGTTCAAATACGGTACGGCGTGTGACCACTTCGCGGCGGTGCGACAGGAAGCATTCCAGCATCTGCTTCAGGTTCAGCAGTTTAGGCTGGCCATTGACCAGGGCCACCATGTTCATGCCGAAGGTGTCTTGCAGTTGAGTCTGCTTGTACAGATTGTTCAGCACCACTTCAGGTACTTCGCCACGCTTCAGTTCGATCACGACGCGCATGCCGGATTTATCGGATTCATCACGGATGTCCGAGATGCCGTCCAGCTTCTTGTCGCGCACCAGCTCGGCGATACGCTCCAGCAGCGATTTCTTGTTGACCTGGTAAGGCAGCTCATCGACGATCAGCGCCGTGCGGGCATCCTTGCCGAATTCTTCAAAGTGCGTTTTCGCGCGCATCACCACACGGCCGCGGCCAGTGCGATAACCGTCGCGCACGCCGGATACGCCATAGATAATGCCGGCGGTCGGGAAGTCCGGCGCAGGAATGATCTCGATCAATTCATCGATCGTGCAATCCTTGTTGCGCAGCACATGCAGCGCGCCATTGATCACCTCGGTGATATTGTGCGGCGGAATATTGGTTGCCATACCTACCGCAATACCGGACGCGCCATTGATCAGCAGGTTGGGGATGCGGGTAGGCAGGACGGAAGGTTCTTTTTCCTTGCCGTCATAGTTAGGCACGAAATCGACGGTTTCTTTTTCGATATCGGCCAGCAGCTCATTGGCGATCTTGTCCAGGCGGCACTCGGTATAACGCATCGCCGCGGCATTGTCGCCGTCAACGGAACCGAAGTTACCCTGGCCGTCCACCAATGTGTAGCGCAAGGAAAAATCCTGCGCCATACGCACCAGTGTGTCGTAAATAGAGGCATCGCCGTGCGGGTGATACTTACCCATGACTTCACCGACCACACGTGCGCATTTGACGAAGGGGCGGTTATACACGTTGTTCATTTCGTGCATCGCGAACAAGACGCGTCTATGCACAGGCTTCAGGCCGTCACGTACATCCGGCAAGGCGCGGCCTACGATCACGCTCATGGCGTAATCGAGGTAGCTCTTGCGCATTTCTTCTTCAAGGGAAATCGGGAGTGTTTCTTTAGCGAATTGATCCATTGGCAGGCCGGCAATTTAGAGCTTGGGTTAAAAACGAATGCGCCAATCACGCGTCCGGCTTTTTGAGCCGGCCGCGCCGCCGATATTTGCCGTCAAACTTTACATATAGGCAATTACCGAGCTTTAGCGCTGAACTTTTGATTTTAGCATGCGCAGGGCCGGAAACCAGCTTTTGGGAGCTGTTTTAAGGATTTGGCGCGGGAATTTGCGTGTATTGACTATGAGCTCGCGCTCTAGCCGCCGCTGAAAACGATCATGGGGAAAAGGCATGCCAATGGCGCATCAATAGGCAATCCGGCAATTCGAATAAATCATTTCAATTTGCTTGCCACGCAGATATTAAATATGCAAGTGCTTTCAGGAAAAATTTCTTTTGGGGCAATGACGTACAATAAGGGCAGGCAAGCATGGAATTCAGCATCAAGTTTGTGCAGACCGGGCGCAAATGGTGCGCCACCTAACAGACGGCCCTACCCTGGCTGATGCATTCTTTTGATGCGTGCTGCATGGAAACAAAGTCCGTGTATCATGATTTAACAGTTTTTGCGGCAATTAATCGTTGCGAAAAGACGACATTTTTGTCAAAATGTTACTTTGACAATTTAACAGTTTTCGTGTGGGAGCGGTTCCTATGGCAGAATGTAGCCTTGGGACCATGTCTACATCACAACAATAGCCCTTGAATTTGCTTCACGCCACTTCATGCCTATTTAGTAAGTGGAAACAAGAATGTCATCAAGACGTGGTAGTATCGCTTTCAGTAATAATTTTGCAGTTTAGTTGCGCAGTCCATCTGCGGTAATCTCACCCGAGAGGAGAAATATGAAAAATTTAGCAAAGCTCGTTATCGCAGCGTCGGCCTTAGTTGCCATTTCTGCATCAGCTCAAGAAGATATCAAAGCAAGCACACCTACTAGCGCTTATGTGCAAGATGGTCGTGGCGTTATTGCTCGTGATCCGTTCGGTCTGTGCTGGCGCACAGGCTACTGGACACCTGCTGACGCATTGCCAGGTTGCGATGCACCACTGGTTAAACCAGCGCCACCAGCACCTGCTCCAGAGCCAGCACCTGCTCCAGCTCCAGCGCCTGCTCCAGTAGTTGCACCAGCTCCTACTTCTGAAAAAGTCACTTTCGCAGCTGATGCGTTCTTTGATTTCGACAAAGCAGTACTGAAGCCAGAAGCTAAAGTTAAACTGGATGACATGGCATCCAAACTGAAAGGTATCAACCTGGAAGTTGTGATCGCTGTTGGCCATACAGACTCCGTAGGTTCCGATGCTTACAACCAAAAACTGTCGGTACGCCGTGCAGAAGCTGTTAAAGCTTACCTGGTAAGCGCCGGTATCGAAGCTAACCGTGTTTACACTGAAGGCAAGGGCAAAAAACAACCAGTTGCTGACAACAAGACAGCAGCCGGCCGTGCTCAAAACCGTCGTGTAGAAATCGAAGTAGTTGGCACACGCACTACAAAATAATCACTGACTAGTTCACTGATTTAAAAAAACCCCGCTTCGGCGGGGTTTTTCTTTTTGCGCGACTACTGCGCCGACGTGACGATTCCCCTACAATATCGTTAATCGAGATCCGCCACAGCAAGCCGTATTGCTGCGACCGCGACCATTGCAACCAACGCACAGCAAAGCCCTCATCACACTATGTCTACCGTCAACGCCGATCCAGCAGAAATCCAGAAATTCAGCGACCTCGCCCACCGCTGGTGGGACCCGACGTCCGAGTTCAAGCCGCTGCATGAAATCAATCCGCTACGCCTGGAATGGATCAATGCCCGCGCCCCACTGGCCGGCAAAAACGTGATCGACGTCGGCTGCGGCGGCGGCATCCTGGCAGAATCGATGGCAAAAAAAGGCGCGAAAGTGACCGGTATAGACCTGTCCGATAAGGCGCTGAAAGTCGCCGACCTGCACGGCCTGGAATCCGGCGTGCAAGTGCGCTATGAAAAGATCGCCGCCGAAGACATGGCCGCGCGTGAAGCCGGCCAATATGATGTGGTCACCTGCATGGAAATGCTGGAACACGTGCCGGATCCTGCTTCCATCATCAAAGCCTGCACGGCAATGGTGAAGCCGGGCGGCAAGGTATTTTTCTCCACGCTGAACCGCAACCTGAAGTCCTACCTGTTTGCCGTCATCGGCGCAGAATACCTGCTGCAACTACTACCGAAGGGTACGCATGACTATGCCAAATTCATCACCCCGGCAGAACTGAGCCAGGCCATACGCAACGCCGGCCTGCAACTGGATGCGATGAAGGGCATGAGCTACAACCCGCTGACGCAGATCTACTCCCTGAACCAGGACACCAGCGTGAATTACATGGTTGCCTGCACCCGCCCCGCTTAAACAGCCCAGCCACAATACTCACACGCCTTGAGCACATCCGCGCGGAGCCACGCTCCGCGCACCCAGAACACGCAAATGCAAACACGCAGCACAGATAGCCGAACACACCATGCAAAACCCAAAAGCAATACTGTTTGACCTGGACGGCACCCTGGCCGACACCGCCCCCGATCTGGCCGCCGCGCTGAACAAAATGCGCGAAACCCGGCACCTGCTGCCCGCCCCCTACGAAAGCCTGCGCCAGTACGCATCCGCAGGCGCCCGCGGCCTGATCGGCGCCGGCTTTGGCGTGACGCCGGAGAACAAGGAATACGAAGCCCTGAAGACGGAATTCCTGAGCAACTACGAATCCGCCATCAATGTGCGCAGCCGCCTGTTTGAACACGTACCGGCGCTGCTGACAGGCCTGGATGAACTGGGCGTGCCCTGGGGCATAGTCACCAACAAAGCGGCCCGCTTTACCGATCCGCTAGTGCCATTGCTGGGCCTGCAACGCTCCGGCTGCACCATCTCCGGCGACACCACGCCGCATCCAAAACCGCACCCTGCCCCTTTGCTGGAAGCAGCCAAGCGGCTGGACATTGCACCGTCCTATTGCTGGTATGTAGGAGACGACTTGCGCGATATACAGGCTGGCCACGCCGCAGGCATGGCCACCATCGCTGCCGCCTGGGGCTATTGCGGCGCGACAGAACCCACGCACTGGAGGGCAGACGCCATCCTAGACAGCCCGCTGGAACTGCTGGAATTCATTCGCGCCAAGCTGGATCGCTAGGTCTTTTGCAACAAAGGCAGGCTAAAAATCTGCCCTGCTGCCGGATTTGACAGGTTTTGGTAACATCAAGAAATATTAGTAACATTTATTTACATTTCTCCTATACACTATTGCCGAAATAACACTCAATAGTTTTGGAGAAATGATGAACCTAGAAAAAACCTGGTACGAAGTTTCCCCTTACATCTACGGCGTGATCGGCGTCGTGGCGCTGGCAATGGCAGAATCCAAAATCGCCTACCTGTCCGCCGCCCTGCTGATGTCCTCCTCCATCACCATCATCACCCTGCGCCGGCATTACCGCGCAGCGGAAAGAGACAGTATCCGCGGCTAATTCCATAGAAAGAGCATGGCTGCAGGGCGCAGCGCTTGAAAAGCGCCGCCCCTGCCCCATCTACTGCTTACTGCTGGCACGGCAGAAGTGTTACAATGAACATCTGTTTTGGGGACGACCTGGTTTCGACGTGGGTTGCAAAGCAGCGCAGGGCATACCGAGGCCAGACTACCTCGTAAATACAATCTGAACTTTATAACTGCAAACGATAACTCGTACGCATTAGCCGCTTAATACCGGCTAACTCTACACTATCTCTTCCCTAGGGTAGGCTGGCAACAGCAGTAGAGTCATTCATAGGGAATCGTCTCAAGTCGGGTCACTTGGCTTGGGACTAAATAATAGGTGGCTCGCCTGTCCGCAGCGTGCGCGTCCGCGTCGTCCAGGTTAAATCAAATGGCAGCGCTAAGTATGTAGAACTGTCTGTAGAGTGCTTGCGGACGCGGGTTCGATTCCCGCCGTCTCCACCATCAATTAGTTTTAAGAGTTCCAAAGCTGTCCAAAAAAGCCGCATCTCTCTCTATGAGGATGCGGCTTTTTTGTCTTATACAGTCCAATCGATATCATTGACATCCAGCATCGATGGGGGCAACATTGGGGGCAACTCCCCTACCGCTAACCGCAGTTGCCCCCATGCCCTTATCTGACACAGCAATACGAAATGCAAAACCTGGCGAGAAGTCTATCCGTATGTATGACACCGGCGGCTTGTACCTCGAAATCGCCCCGTCGGGTGGAAAATGGTGGCGCCTAAAATATCGGGTGGACGGAAAAGAAAAAAGGATCTCACTCGGTGTGTATCCCGACGTGTCCCTCAAAGACGCACGTGAAAAACGTGATACAGCCCGAAAGCAGCTCGCAAATGATGTTGATCCAGGGGAGCATCGAAAAGCAGCCAAGTCATCAAACGTCCTAGTTGGCGAAAACAGCTTTGAGGTAATTGCTCGTGAATGGTTTGTGAAATTCGCGCCAAACTGGGTTGAGACTCATTCAGATAAAATCATCCGGCGCCTTGAGCGTGACGTTTTCCCCTGGTTAGGGAAACGCCCCATTCAGGAAATCACAGCGCCAGAGATTCTCACAGTGTTGCGGAGAATTGAGGAGCGAGGGGCTTTGGAGACGGCCCACAGGGCCTTGCAGAATTGCAGTCAAGTATTTAGATATGCCATCGCTACAGGACGTGCAGTGCGCGATCCGGCCGCGGATCTACGCGGTGCCCTCCCCCCAGCCAGGGTAAAACATCATGCGTCCATCACTGATCCGAAATTGATTGGTGCACTACTTCGGGCAATAAAAGGCTATGAAGGTTCACTGGTAACAAAATGCGCATTGTAGATTGCACCGCTGACTTTTGTTCGGCCCGGCGAGTTACGAAAAGCCGAGTGGAGCGAATTCAATTTTGATGAGGCGGAGTGGCGCATTCCCGCTGAGAGAATGAAAATGGGAGAAAAGCATATCGTTCCACTTTCGAAGCAAGTGCTTGCACTTTTACGGGAACTCCACCCTTTGACCGGACATGGGAAATATGTTTTTCCTGGCGCCAGGACTAACGGGCGGCCGATGAGTGAAAACACCGTAAATGCCGGGCTTCGCCGCCTGGGATACTCCAATGACGAAATGACAGGCCATGGATTTCGGAGTATGGCTTCAACACTTTTGAATGAGCAAGGGTGGAATCGAGATGCAATTGAGCGTCAACTCGCTCATGCAGAACGTGATTCGATCAGAGCCGCGTATAACTACGCGGAACATTTACCGGAGAGGCGTCGAATGATGCAAGCGTGGGCAGACTTCCTTGACAGCTTATCGTTGTCCACAGAAATAATGGTGCTTAAAACGAAGGTGGCTTAGTTTGGTCTAAATCTTTTGATTCTTTTGTTAGAGAAGCATATTTGGGACTAACAGACTTCAGCCAAGGCAACCGGATCAAAACGACGCCGAGAAAAGTGAAATTTAACTGGAGGGAACGGGGTGACAGGCGCCAAACGCCCGTTTGATTAATCGTATGAAGCAAGATTTCCGCATGGAACCTGTCAGGTTTATTATATGTTGCATTTATAAAATTGTGGCTTTTGAAGTATAAAAATACAACTTAATCTGCCCGCTGGAACAGCACCAGACGCTAAACCTAGATCTTTTTCTGGCTACAAACCCAGTAAATACTATTCCCTACACCACACAGTTTTGAATACACAAATACTGCCGGCGGTAGATCGAGCCTGAAGTGGCTCATGAGTTGTACGACGAGGTAATTTTTCTCGTCGTTCTATTCATTAAGACTCTGACTTCCCTTTGGGGTATCCCATCGATTGCATTTACGATTGAAACAGATTATCGAAATTTTCAGTCGAATTGATTCACGAAAATGACACCAGCCCATCTACTTATTCGGCTTCATATAAATCAAATGATTTTGGAGGTCTATCAGCACCAAAATTTTCTTGAAAAAGTCAGTTCCTAATATTCCGTCAGCATGGAACTCATCCGGCAAATCCATCAATAGGGGCTTAACGACGTTGGCACCTGGAAGCGGTAAATTTATAGAGCGACAAACGCGTTGGGGTCCCAGGTCGAAATCGCACTTGTCTATTTGAGAGCCTTTTTCAGCTACCGACACCTTCACCATTGAAATGGTTGCAGCAGAATCAAGCACCATTCGATATACGTTCTTTCCGTTGGATATTTTAAAAATCAATCCCTCATCGCCTTTTTCATAAGGGACCGGGGTCCAATCCGTCATTGGTTTCGAAATCTCGCCAATTTCGTCGCTAATTAAGACTGTCTTCGCGGAAAAATTTAAGAGAATTTTTTTACCTTCAAAAAAATTAAGTCCTAGCACGGAAATATCAGAATCCAACCCCTTCTGTTTGCCCAGTGAAAGGCCCCATGGAGAAAATATGACTCCCTTTAAATGAGAAAAAGGTATGCCGTTTACGGTCAGCTTTGGTACAACAAACTCGTCAGATTCATTTATTGCGCCGCTAAGATCAACGCTCTTTATTTTTTTACCAGTATATTCCAATCCTGTTATGCCTCGAGCTACTTCCGGGGTCAAATGGAGGCTGATATTTGAACCCAAATCAAGAACAAATGGCACAGTTTTTTCATTCAGCTTCAAGTCAACCACCGGTATCCCGTTGTTAAACTTTACCGGAATGACCGCTGTTGTACTTGCAAACGTCACTGCAGTGCTTAGAAACAGAGCCCACAAACAAAAGATTTTTTTCATGAAATTGACAATTTGAACAATTTAAATTTAATAAAATCGCGCTGACCTTAAAAAACTCGCTCGGCTAAGTGCCTTTGCCTTGGTGGTCAAGTCGATTAATATCATGATAAACCTTGGGGCCGTCGAGGCTAATTGACTCGCATAATTGTCGCTCATCGCCCGGAAACAATCGCTACCGCTCAACGCGTTGTCGTTCTTGAACATGGAGAAATTGTTCAAGACGTGCTACAAGGAGAAGCGCCGGAACCGCGAAAAGAATTACGAGCTTGACCACGTCCTGGGCGCTTTAGCCTGGATAAAAAAGGTAACGATTGGGAACAACTTCGTCTTTAATTTGATAACTTGGTCTTGACCGGCTTCAATATAAAAGATTGGTAACCCAGGTACAGCGTATTTGTACTCCTTAAAACAGGATACGCAAATACAACCTCGTGGCAACAAAACCGCGTCGCGCAGATCAGTTTAAGTTTTGACAGAATAATGAACTACCATGAGCCGGAACCACATCGACCTAATTTGTCCATATTGCGGGGAACTTGTCCTTCAACTACCAACTGAAGCACGACCGATTCAGGAACGACAATACATATGCACTTCTTGTAATCGTAAAACTAAAATTGCTAAATTGATGACCAGCAACGGCAATACATTTCAGGATTACACGCGTCAAAACAGTCCGAATGCGCAAATTGTTGATTTGCACTGAAAACTGACCCACTTTGCTGGGAAATTTGCACGTAATTCTGACCCACGTTTAGAACACAATCCTACTTGTCTTGACGAGTAGGAGATTGGAGTGATCGACGTGGCATTACTAGGCATTATTCGACGCTGGCACATTCGTGACCAGGTCCCCTTGAGAGAGATCGCCAGAAGGCTGGGCATCTCACGCAACACTGTCCGGCGCTATCTGCGCTCGGAAATGACCGAGCCGGCCTACGCGGAGCGGCAAACAACCAGTGCCATCGATAAATATGCTTTCCAGCTTTCGGGCTGGTTAAAGACGGAGGCAGGCAAAAACCGCAAGCATCGCCGCAGCCTGAAACAACTGCACTTGGATCTGAAGGAATTGGGATTCGAAGGGTCGTACGACCGGGTGGCAGCCTTTGCCAGGCAGTGGAAGGTGGATCAAACTGACCGGGTCAATTCAGCAAGCAAAAGAACAGCCAGCAAATAATTTCACAAAAACTGGGCGCCACAGTAGTGGAACAGTCGGAACCCGGATATGGATATGTGTCATTAGGAGGCGGAGGTACGATTACACCTCAGACTATCAAGCCAGAAACTCTTTTTAGACTGCTAGCAGAATATGAGGAAATGGGTATTTCTTGGGACGACGAAAAGCGACTGGCAATCGAGCTTCTTAACTCGGCCCTCGTCGAAACCTCATTGAACGCAAGATTTTTAAACATGATGTTTATGTTCGAAAGCCTCGCAGTGCAAGAACAACGGCCTCAGCCCATAGTCGACCTAGTAAACTCTTTTATAGAAACCACCAAGCTAAACGCGAGAGAAATTGAAGATGGAATTTCAAAAGATATTTACGACACCATAATCTCGCAACTAGGCAATTTGAAGAATGATTCAATTAATAAATCACTGCAAAAGGTTGCGTTAGAAATTGCCCCGAATTCTAAGTATATGAATCTGTCAGCAGACAACTTTATGCGCTACTGCTATAACAAACGAAGCAATTTGGCACATGGTGGCAATATAGGAATGTCAAATGAAGACCAAATGAAAATGGTGATTGAATTGCAAAAACTCTCTATCGATGCAATTGTTCATATCTGCAAACTAAAGAAAATCACCTTATTCCCGGAAGATATAGGACCACCAAATATCAATATGAATATTGGTCCACATGCGGTCGTCCCAGCTAGCTAATTTGTTGAGCTAACCCTATAAAACTAGGCACACGTTCGACAGCTTAATGCCGTAAGCTGGAGAATATCCTATGTGCGTGAAGACGCATGTGAGAGACCCCGGAACGGCTGCTTGACTTTCGCCTCACGAATCTGAGCGCGCTTGCAAGCTACATGTCACCATGTGTACTGCCCTAATAGCACCTTAGAGTCATTCTAATTAGCCACTGAATGCACCAAATCCCACCCCATCAAAAAAACGGCCACCTCAATATCCCCTTCAAATGCAGGATAGGCCGCACTGAGAAGTAGGCAATAACAACACCAAAGAACAGCAGGCAGCTCAAATCGCCCATGAACGCAAGCCCGACGCCGACTACCAGCGCAACCGACATCAGCAGCATCAGCCAGACTTCTATGCTCTTGAAAAATCCGCCGGCCTCGCGCCAAACCTGCACGATCAACGATCCCACTTCCTTCAATGTTCTGTCCTGATGCTTCATTACACTTCTCTTAACAATACTAAATTGGCAATCCAAGCTTAAGGATTGCCCAAAACAGAATTATTTCACACATCAGGAACGGACGTTTATCGCGGCCTGAAAACCGTTAAGCCCAGCAATTGCCGCGCTAGCGTCCAACCCAATCGCGGGCATTTTTTTGCTCACTGCATTGACCCCAGCTAGCTTGATCCAACTCCCGCTACCTGGCGATTCAAATCTGTGACCACTGACAAAAACTGACATAGCGACCTTTTATGATGAAGTCCAAGCCCAACGAAACCCTTTTCGTTCCGCCCAGACCTAAGCCTGAAGGACCGCCATGCTACTCACCCTGCTACCACTACTCCCTTTTTCCTTCGCGTACTTGAGAGGAAAATTAAGCGAGTTAAAGATAGAGCCAGAATCCGGCAATGATGTTTTTGATGCTCTAGCACCACAGGCCGCTACAGGCCGGAACAATCACGTCTATCGCAGAACTGACGAATGTTAGTTCTGCTATCTGTGAGCATGCAGTCTTACGGCAGATTGATATGAAGCCGGCTTCTCTTATCGCCTGCAGCAAAGCTGTATGTGCATTCGCACTGGAGAAAGAAGGCGGGAGAAATACTTTGGAAGGGGAAAAATAAAATGCTGCGGTGTTCAGGCCCTGCTACTTCAACGGCAAATAATGATACTGCCCAAGTATCCGCGCATAAGTCCCATCCTTCTGCATGGACTTGAATGCCATCTCCCATTTTTTTGCTTCTTCCGGATTGAAATTCTTGGACCCGGCAAGGTAAAGATCAACCGTCTCCAATACCGCCCCCTCTTTCAGCGACATGTGCGCGGAATCCGGCATGTTGCCCACCACAGTGACCATGCCGCCTAAGACGGCGATCGCATCTACGCGGCCGGCGGCCAGTTTGCGCACATTGCTTTCTGTGCTGGTAGTGGGATCGGTATGCTCGAAGCCGTTACGGCGGACAGCCGATTCAGACGGGCCTCCGAACAGCACGCCTATGCGCAGCTTCCTGGCTGCATCCAGTGTTGAAATATCTACGCCGCTGTCTGCACGGCTGACCAGCACTATCCTGTCCTGCATCAGCTTGATGTGCCATGAATACAGCTGTTCGCGGTCTGCCAGCCTGCTGATGGCGCCCAATGAATTATTGTCGGTGCGCAGCATTTCCAGCTCGCGCTTTAGCGGTACTACGTTGACAGTGCCACTGTGGCCGACGCGCAAGGCCAGCTCATGCAGCAGATCGTACAGCACACCTCGTTGAGCCTGGCCGGCTGGATAGGAAAACGGCGCGACGTTGCCAACATAGAGCGTGGTTTCCGCCTGGGAGAAGATAGGGAATAGCAGGCCGGCAATTAAAGCAGAGGCACGCAGGCGGCATTTCCATGCCCGCAGTGCATCGTCTTTTCTGTTGATGATTGAGTCCACCTGCGTCTCCATGGGGCACTGCACCACGCAGCATGCCGAATTCACTCTCGGGCTGCCTGGCCGTTTCCGCTCGTTTTTACATGCGTTCACATAGTGTAACCGAGGAGTGCTCCGCCCGGCCATGAACCGATTCCGCATAGCAATATCTGTTCGCTATCGCACGGTAGCGGCATGCAGGGCGGCGTAGCATGGATTGATCATATTGGCAGCCACTTTGCCATGACTTTGCCATGTCCCGCTGGCGACCAGAGAAAGAGCAATGCATGTCCGTTTACAAAATCTCTTATGCCGTTCCGGGGGAGACTGAGCGCATCAAATTTGTTGTTGAGTCACCCCATCCTTTGACGCAAGTTGAAGTTGTGTCTCTCGCTGCGCAGCACCGCAAACCCACTGTACGGGCGGCTTTCAGCACGCTGGCGCCGCCGCATACGCGCCAGTTGCAGATGGCGGCGAATAAACAGATGATGGTTACTGCAGGAATTGAGAATGTGGAGTACATCGTCGAAGGCAGTACCCATATACAGTGCGTGCCCTCCCGCTAGCGCGAACCAGATACCTGCAACACCAACTCAATATCCAGCCTAATACTCGGGCAAAAAAAAGCGGGCCTTTTCAGGCCCGCAAACTCTGGAGTATTACCGGTTTTACATCTACAAAACAGAAGCTGCGCTTTTAGACTGTCGGCTATCATCGCAGCAGCCGTGTTGTTCTTTAGCGGCCAGTCCCGGAGTTCAGCATTTTTTTCTGCCAGGGGCTGCCGTTTTATTAATTACTTGTTACTGACTACTTGTTAGTGGCACTTGCCTTCATCTATTTGATCGTCGAGCCCGCAGCGGGCGCTGTGCCCCAGGTTTCTATTTCAAAAATGGAATAGCCATATGGTGTGGCGCGCTTGCTGCCATTGATGCGCAGGTAGCGGCCGGAGGCTGCCAGATTCTGAAAGTCCTCTACGCCGCCATTGCTCCCTGTGACGGCCTTGACGGTAGTCCAGTTCACATTGTCATCGGATACCTGGATCTGGTATTCGGCTGCGTGGGCGTTTTCCCAGTTAAGGCGAATGCGCGAGAAACCAGCCTTGCCGCCGAAGTCCAGCGTGATCCACTGTGCATCATAGAACGCGCTGGACCAGCGGCTGCCCATATTCTTGTCTATCGCTTTTTCTGGACCGAGGGTGGCGTTTTCCATGCCCGAAGCGCTGGCACTGACGGCACTGATCACCCCGGTGGACGGTGCAGCAGAAGCTGCGCTGCCCCAGGTTTCCACTTCAAAAATGGAATAGCCGTATTGCGTGGCGCGCTTGCTGCCATTGATGCGCAGATAGCGGCCGGTGGCGGCCAGATTCTGGAAGTCTTCCACACCACCGGCGCTGCCGGTAACGGATTTAACGGTCGTCCAGTTGGTGTTGTCATTGGACACCTGGATCTGGTATTCGCTGGCGTGCGCCGCTTCCCAGTTGAGGCGGACCCGCGACAAGTTCACGGCATTGCCAAAATCCAGAGTAAGCCACTGCGCATCATTAAAGGCGCTGGACCAGCGGCTGCCCATGTTGCTGTCGATCGCGTTGGCGGGGCCGGTAGCATCGTTCTCGGAAGAGGACGCCGTGGCGCTGATAGCGTGCAGCGTGGATGACGGCGTGGACGATGCCAGTGAGCGGAAGGCGCTTATTTCAAAGATGGAATATCCATACGGCGTAGAACGCTTGAGGCCGTTCATGCGCAGATACCTGCCGCTGCCGCTGAGGCCGGTCAGATCTTCCACGCCGCCGGCACTGCCCGTGACGGTCTTGATGGTGGTCCAGACCACCGCATCCGGCGAAGTCTGGAGCTGGTAGTCGGTCGCGTGCGCGTTTTCCCAACTGATCCTGACATGCGAGATATCGACGGTGGCGCCGAAATCGAGGTAGATCCATTGCTGGTCGTTAAAGGCGCTGGACCAGCGTGTGCCCTGATTATTGTCGATGGCTTTTGCCGGGCCAAGGTCGCCGTTCTCCGATGCGGAAGCAACTGCTGCCACAGGTGTCAATTGCACGTCGTTCAGGCTGGCAGGCAGGCTGACATACAACTGGCCCAGTTCAGTCAACTGGCCGTCACCGCCTAACAGGTTGATATTGGGGATTGCGCTATTCCTGCCGGAGAACCATGAGTACCTGGCGACGATAGGTTCATTTTCCAGATAGTTGACCGCTGCGGTCATGTAGTTCTTTTGCACGTCCAGCGTAATCGTATTGTGCGGATTGTCGCCGCAGGCAAACTCGGTGACCCACAATGGCTTGTTGTACTTACGGAAGCGGTCTATGTAATTTCTGAGCGCGCTGACATCGCAGGCATACCAGTGCACGGGAATGTAATCGACTTGGCATCCCTGGCAGGCGGCAAGGAAAGCATCCATGTAGGCCACAGGATCGGTGAAGGTCACGCCGTCTTCAGATACGCAATCGCCGCAGTAGTTGACAGCCGGCGCGCCCAATTGCAAGCCTTTGCGGCGCGCTACTTCCTGCAGCACCGGCCACAGCGCGGCAGCTTGCCTTGGCGTCTTGTTGGCCTGGGATTTAAAGTTGGGCTCATTAAAACCCAGCAGGTTTTTAGCGCCATCCGGCACTTGTGAATTTAACTGATCAGCCGTGGGCGTACCGCCCCAGGCCATGGGCACGAATTCCACGCCCAGAGTTTTATAGACGCCCGCCGCGCCGGATTCCGGTGCAGGCGACCAGTTGTACCACCAACTGATACCTTGCGACAGCGCTGTGAGGTCCGCGGCGGAATTGCCACCGTAAGCGACGCCGCGCTTGGTGCTCTTTTGCGGCGCAACCGCTGCCGCGCTGAAACTGCTTCTTGCTGAATTTGCCGCCATTGCTGCAACCGGCGTCTTGGCTGTTGCAGCATCTTCCGACGAACCGCCGCACGCCGCCAATGCCAGCAGCAAAACGCTCGCACACAAAGCGGGGAGCCTTCGCATGAAACCTGATCCAGTACTGCGCATTTTTATTCTCCTGATGTGGGACATTATTTGATTTGGTTGCCGCGATGCTTGCCAAATTTTTGCCCGCACACAGACACAGGAAATTGGTCAAACCTAGCTTTGATTCGCTTTTTTTCGCGCACGGCAGCAAAGGTACATGTACAAAAACTTGCCTCAGAGTATTAAAAGAGTATTACAGCTTTAAGACATTTTGATAAAACTTACATTTGATTACTTCTGTGACAGATTGCTTGCACTTGGCGATTTGCCGTCACTTTGCCGCGAGTTATGTGCAAATGCCGCATAAATAGCGTTTGGCCTGGTAAATCACACTATTTCCCTTGGGAAATCAAAGCCAAATCGCGATATTGTTGCACAGCAAAAATTATGCTATCTTATGATTAGATATCTAACCATTAGTGAGCTAGCCATTGTTAACCATAGAAGAGCGCTTTTCCGCCGCCATGCATAACGCGGCACGTAGCTGGCGGCAGGCATTGGACCGCCGCCTGAAACATCTGGGCGTGGGACAGGCCAGCTGGATGGCCATTGCGGTCATCGCCAAGAGCGGCCAGGCGCTGTCGCAGACCGAGCTGGCGCATAAGCTGGGCGTGGAAGACCCGACCATGGTGTCGATGATAGACAGGCTGGTAAAGGCCGGCTTTGTCATCCGCCAGCCGTCGCAGACCGATCGCCGCGTGAAGCTGGTGGTGCTGACCGATGAAGGCAATGCGCTATACCGCAAGGTGAAAGAGGTGGCCGATTCTTTCCGTGCCGAATTCCTGGCGGACTTTGACAAGGAGCAATTGCGCGCCGCGACTGAACTGCTGGAAGCGCTGAACAGCGCGGCGGAGTCCACGCTATGAGTAGTGCTGCAACAACCACTGCAGCAGGCCCGGTACCGGAGGTGCCCATCAACCGCCGCATGATCACCATCTCGATCATGCTGGCCACCATCATCCAGGCGTTGGACGGTACCATTGCCAACGTGGCACTCCCGCATATGCAGGGCAGCCTGTCTGCATCGCAGGACCAGATCACCTGGGTGCTGACCTCCTTCATCGTGGCAGCCGCCATCGCCACACCGCTGACAGGCTGGCTTTGCGACCGCTTCGGCCAAAAAAATATCTTTCTGGTATCCGTTGCGGGTTTCACCATCGCCTCCATCCTGTGCGGGCTGTCGATGTCGCTCGGCCAGATCGTCGGCGCGCGGCTGCTGCAAGGCATTTTCGGTGCTGCGCTGGTGCCGCTATCGCAGGCGGTGCTGCTGGATATCAATCCGCGCGAAAAACACGGTTCTGCAATGGCGGTATGGGGCATGGGCGTGATGATAGGCCCCATCCTCGGCCCCACACTGGGCGGCTGGCTGACCGACAGCTATAACTGGCGCTGGGTCTTCTTCATCAACGTGCCTATCGGCTCCATGGCCTTCTACGGCATCTGGAAGTACATACGCCCTACCGCAGCAGCACGCCGCATGAGCTTTGACATGTTCGGCTTTGCCACGCTAAGTATCGCCATCGGAGCCTTGCAGATGCTGCTGGACCGCGGCGAACAAAATGACTGGTTCTCTTCCCGCGAAACCTGGGTGGAAGCCATCGTGCTGGCGATGAGCCTGTGCTACTTCATCGCGCATACTGCACTGCGTCCGGCCGGAAAATCTTTTTTCGATTATCGCCTGCTGAAAAATTCCAACTACGTCACCGGACTGCTGTTCATCTTCATCGTCGGCATGGTCTTGTTTGCAACGCGGGCGCTGACGCCGTCTATGCTGCAGGGTTTGATGGGCTATCCGGCCAAGATTGCCGGCCTGGTCACGGCTCCCAGCGGTTTCGGTACGATGCTGGCGATGATGCTGGTGGGCAGGCTGGTGGGCAAAGTGGATTTGCGCTTCCTGCTGGCGACCGGATTTTCGATTACCGCGTTTTCCCTGTGGCAGATGTCGCGCTATACGCTGGTACTGTCGCCCAGCGACATCGTATGGCCAGGCGTGATCCAGGGCATAGGCCTGGGCCTGGTGTTTGTGCCCTTGAGCGCGGCCACCTTTGCCACGCTGACGCCTGAAATGCGCGCGGAAGGCACGGCGATCTACAGCCTGATCCGCAACATAGGCAGCAGTATCGGCATCGCCCTGGTGCAGACGCTGCTGGTGCGCAATACGCAAATTGCCCATTCATCGCTGGTGGAAAAAGTCTCCAATGTCAGCCCGGCTTACCAGGATGCGCTGGTGGCCTCCACCTATAACCTGGCAACCCAGAACGGCCTAACCGTGATCAATGGCGAGATCACCCGCAAGGCATCGATGATCGCCTATGTGAACGACTACTGGCTGATGCTGATCATGACGCTGATGGTCATTCCCTTGCTGCTGCTGATACGCCCGCCGAAGAAAAACGTGCCGGTGGAAATAGATCATGCGGCGATGGAGTAAGCATGAAAACAGAATTGAAGAAAACCGACCCAACTCTCAAAGAAAATTTCGCTGTGCATCTTTTTAAATTGAAACCCTCCGCTCTAAAGCCTGGCACCTTAGGAGTCGCACTGGCGATAGCCATCGCCGGCTGCGCCACGGTACCGCCGGACCGGAATATCTATCCGCAGCAGGATATGGCCAAGGTGCAGCTCGCTGCCGGTATCAAGCTGGCCAGCGAAGGCTGGCCCGACAAGCAGTGGTGGACCCAGTATGCGGATCCGCAACTGAATAGCCTGATCGCGCAGGCGCTGGCCGGCAGCCCTTCGCTGGAAATCGCAGCAGCCCGCATCGATGCAGCCCACGCCACGCTGGAATTCAACGGCGCCGACAAGGCCGCCAATGTGAACCTGAACACGCAGGGCAACCGCCAGCGCTACTCCAGCAATGGCCTGTTCCCGGCACCGATAGGCGGTAATTACTTTACCGAGACTGTGGTGCAAGTGCAGGCCCGCTATGACTTTGACTGGTGGGGCAAGCACCGCGCACAAATCGCTTCCGCGCTGGGTGAAGTAAACGCCCGCCGTGCCGACTATGCGCAGGCGGAACAAACGCTGGCAGCAAGCATTGCGCAGAGCTATTTCAACCTGCAAGGTGGTTGGGCCAGGCTGGAGAATCTGCGCCAGACTGTAGCCACGCAAAAGAACATCGTGACCGACAAAAGCCGGCGCATCGCCGGCGGCCTGGGCACAATAGACCAGCAGCGCATGGCCGAAGGCGAACTCAGCACCCTGAATAAACAGGTGGCGCAACTGGAAGCGCAGGTCGCGACCGAACGCGAGGTACTGCGCGCGCTGGTCGGCGCAGACGGCTCTGCGCTGGCTGACCTGAAGCCGCAGGCCATCCCTTCTGCGCCGCACGCATTGCCTGCCCAATTGGGCATGGATTTGCTGGCACGCCGGGCAGACCTGCAGGCGGCACGCTGGCGAGTGGAAGCCTCGCTGAGCCAGATCGAGGTGGCGCAGGCGGCGTTTTATCCGGATGTCAGCATCAACGGCGCGATAGGACTGGATTCGCTGTCGCTCAGCCATCTGCTGGAAAATTCCAGCCGCACGCTCTTCGCCGGCCCTGCGCTGACACTACCTCTATTCGATAGCCGGAGGCTGGAAGCAAGGCTGGGCTCGGTGCGTTCCGAGCGCAATGAGCTGATTGCCGACTATAACCAGAGCGTATTGAATGCGGTGCGCGATGTGGCGCAACAGGCTCTCAGCGTGCGCGGCCTGGAACAGCAGATTGCCGAGCAGGATGAAGTCATCCGCGCCAACCGCGATTTGCTGAAAACCGCGCAAGCAAAATTCAAACAAGGTTTGGCGGACCGCGGCAGCGTACTGAATGCCGAACTGGCATTGTCACGCCAGCAGGACATCAGCCTGCAACTGAGGAACCAGCAATTGCAGACGGAAGTGGCATTGACCAAGGCCCTGGGCGGCGGTTACCGCGCCGACAGCGGCCCTGCCCCTACTCCAACCACAGCTAACACAGCCATCGGCGCGGCCACAGTCGCCCAGACCACAAAATAAGACGGAATACTCGCAATGACTACCGATAATCAAACCAACCCCAACTCCGGCAAGCGCAAAGTAGTGCTGCTGTCCATTACGCTCGCCTTCATCCTGATCGCCGTCGCCTATGCAATTTATTACGTGCTGGTGCTGTCCAAGGAAGTAGATACCGATAACGCTTATGTCGGCGGTAATCTGGTGAACCTGTCTTCCCAGGTTGCAGGCAATGTGCAGGATATCCGTGCCGATGAAACGCAGATGGTGAAAGCCGGTGCAGAGATCGTCAAGCTGGATCCGGTAGATGCCGATGTTGCGTTGAGCCAGGCAGAAGCCCGCTTGGGCACGACCGTGCGCCAGTTGCGCGAGCGCTATTCCAACGTGGCGCAATATGATGCGACGATAGAACTACGCAAACTGGCTCTGAAAGATGCCAGCGACGACCTGGCGCGCCGTGCGCCGCTGGCGGCAGACCATACTGTATCCGGCGAGGAAGTGGCGCATGCGAAGCAGGCAGTGGAAACAGCAAAAGCAGCGCTGGAAGTGGCCGCCAGGCAGGCGGATGCAAACCGTGCCGGCGTTGCCGGTGTGGGCCTGGAAGCGCACCCCAGCGTGCTGGCAGCGAAGGCAGACTTTGTGCAGGCATGGCTGGCAGTGCGCCGTAATGCCATCCTGGCGCCGGTCACCGGCTATGTGGCAAAACGCAGCGTGCAGGTTGGCAGCCGCGTGACACCGGGCACAGCGCTGATGTCCATCGTGCCGCTGGACCAGTTGTGGGTCGATGCCAACTTCAAAGAATCCGAGCTGCGCGATATCCGCGTCGGCCAGAGCGCCCGCATAGAGGCGGACGTATATGGCAGCAAAGTGGTGTATCACGGCAAGGTGCTGGGCCTGTCCGCTGGTACCGGCAGTGCCTTCTCGCTGCTGCCTGCGCAAAACGCCACCGGCAACTGGATCAAGGTGGTGCAGCGCGTGCCTGTGCGTATCTCGCTGGATGCGAAGGAACTGGCAGACCATCCGTTGCGCGTAGGTCTGTCAACACTGGTGACGATAGACATCAGCCATGCCGACGGTGCCATGCTGGGAGCGCCGATGCCTGCAGCACCTGTGTATTCGACCCAGACCCTGAGCCAGCCAGTGAAAGAAGCAGAATCAGCGGCTGACGACATCGTTAAAAAGAATCTGGCCAAATAAGCTTTATCGGGGCGGACCGGAGGTGGTCCACGGTTCCGCCCCGCCACCCTCTCCATGCGGCTTGCCTGGACGGTGGCCGCTATCACAATGCTGAAATAGCCTGTAACATCCGCGCTATTATTCCCAGCTTTACTTCTTATCATGATAGACGCTCTGATCAGCGGCAGACTGTATGGCCCTGCCCAAAAACGCTCGGGCCAGTCCGGCAGCGAATACGTGACCTGCAAGCTCAAGGTGGCACTGGCAGACGGCGACCACATCTTTTGCAATGTGATCGCATTTGATGACCATGTGCAATATGTACTGACCGAACTGGGAGACGGCGACAGCGTGGCGCTATCCGGCGCGCTGACGCCCAAGGTGTGGGAAGACAAGCAGGGCAACGCCCGTCCGGCGGTGGACCTGATCGCGCATGCGGTGCTGACACCGTACCACGTGAAGCGCAAGCGGCTGGCGGCGCAAGGCGTGACCAAGGCCGGCGATGTGGTCTCGCCCCACGATGATGACCTGGACTTTCCGGAAAACTAGCGTCCCGCCTGTGCCAGCTTGAATACGCTAACCACTTGAGATAATTTTTCCGCCTGCTCATGCAGGCTGGCCGCTGCTGCCGCAGCTTGCTCCACCAGCGCGGCGTTTTGCTGCGTCATTTCATCGATGTGCGAGATCGCCAGATTGATTTCGCCTATGCCTTCACTTTGCTCGCGGCCAGCCACAGTGATCTGGCTCATGATGTCGGCCACATTCTGCACCGACACCACGATGTCGCCCATGGTCTTGCCGGCGTGCTCCACCAATTGATTGCCGGCCGCCACCTGGCCCACGGAATCGTCGATCAGCGACTTGATCTCCTTTGCCGCACCGGCCGAGCGCTGCGCGAGGTTGCGCACTTCGGAAGCCACCACTGCAAAGCCCCTGCCCTGCTCACCCGCACGCGCCGCTTCCACCGCCGCGTTCAGCGCCAGGATATTGGTCTGGAAGGCGATGCCTTCTATGGTACCGATGATGTCGCCTATCTTGCGCGAGCTTTGCTGGATATTGCCCATCATATCCACCACTTGCGACACGACCTGCCGCCCCTGCGTGGCAACCTGGGATGCCGATGCCACCAATTGGCTGGCGCGCTGTGCATTGGATTCATTCTGTTTGACGGTGGACGTCAGTTGTTCCATCGATGACACGGTCTGCTCCAGTGAACTGGCCTGCGATTCGGTACGTGAAGACAGGTCGGCATTGCCGCTGGCAATTTCACTGGTGACGGTTGCCAGTTGATCGGTACCGGCACGCACACTGCCGACCACGCCGGCCAGGCCGGTGCCTATGCCGTTGATAGATTGCATCAGCTGGCCGATCTCGTCGCGGCGGCCTATGTGCAGCAACATGGTCAGATCGCCGGCCGCCAGTTTCTGCGCGCCTTTCATCGCATCGCGCAGCGGATGACTGACCATGCGCTGTATCAGCATGTTCAATACAAAACACAATACGGCAATTGCCACTAAGCCGCCCGCCATGCCCATGCTGCGCAAACCGGCAATGTCCACAGCACGCTGCGGCGCCAGATCCTGCATGGCAGCCCCCAGGCTCCACACTATCGCAATGAGCAACAGGCTGCTGAGCCCGAATACCAGCAGCGCTACCTTGGTACTGATGCCCATCTGGGCCTGGTCGCTGACATTGATGCCGACAAACAGCACGCCGATGATGCGGCCGCTGCCATCCTTGATGGGGTCGTAGCGTGTGATGTACTGGATGCCAAACAAGGTGGCATAGCCGATATAGGATTCACCTGCGATCAGGCGCTTGTAACCGGGATGCGCGCGGTCCAGCGGCGTGCCTATCGCGCGGTCGCCATTCTCTTTCTTGATCGACGTGGAAATGCGGATGAAATCGCTGCCATCCTTGACGAAGACTGTAGCTGCCAGGCCGGTCTGGCGGGCATAGCTGTCCACCAGAGAGAAATCCATATTGATCGCCGATGAACCATGCCACAGCACCGGCGTCAACCTGCCGGCGACATCGATCAGTTGCGAGGCATCCAGCGTAATGCTGCCGGTGATGGAATCCCTGAAGCGGCTCGCGAAATGCGCAAGGCGCCGCTTTTGGGAAAACAATTTATTCATTTTGACGACCTTAAAATACTGCGCAACAGTGCTGGACCCGGCTCTCTGATGAGATCGGAAAATTCGCATTTCGCGTTTTTCACATTGATGGATTAATGGTGGACTAAGGGCTAATAATTTCCCTAATGTAACAAAGTGTTGCTCAGGAAACTTATTTCGTCAATATGTAGTATCCGCTATCGCCAGTTTTTATATTTTTATAAGTCTTTGATTATCAAAACAAAAACACCTTGAAAACATGCTGCATTGCGGCTCACCATTCTCAGCAAGTGCTTGCAAAACAGCATATACTTTCTAGTACCCAACGAAGCACCCGCCACTGAGAGGTCAGCATGATACAAATGTCACGCCGTCAGTTTCTCAAGGTAACCGGTTCCACGGTTGCAGGCTCCAGCCTGGCTCTGCTCGGTTTTGCACCGACAGAAGCCCTTGCCGAAGTGCGCCAATACAAACTCGCCCGTACCACGGAAACCCGCAACACCTGCCCGTATTGCTCGGTCGGTTGCGGCATCCTGATGTATGGACTGGGTGATGGCGCGAAGAATGCCACTTCCAGCATCATCCATATAGAAGGTGACGCCGACCATCCGGTGAACCGCGGTACTTTGTGTCCCAAGGGAGCCAGCCTGATCGACTTCATCCACAGCCCCAGCCGCCTACTGGCGCCGGAATACCGCGCACCGGGCAGCAGCGAGTGGAAGAAAATTTCCTGGGATGATGCGCTGGACCGCATATCCAGGCTGATGAAGGAAGACCGCGACGCCAACTTCATCGAGAAATCGGAAGATGGAAAAACCGTCAATCGCTGGGTATCCACAGCCATGCTGGCCGCTTCCGCAGCCAGCAATGAAGTCGGCTACCTGACGCACAAAACGGTACGCAGCATGGGGATGCTGGCCTTTGATAATCAGGCGCGTGTATGACATGGTCCGACGGTGGCAGGTCTTGCCCCGACGTTTGGCCGTGGAGCGATGACGAATCATTGGGTAGACATCAAGAATGCCGATGTCATCCTGGTCATGGGCGGCAATGCCGCTGAAGCACACCCCTGTGGATTTAAATGGGTGACCGAGGCGAAGGCCCATAACAAGGCCAAGCTGATTGTGGTCGACCCCAGATTTACCCGTACCGCATCGGTGGCCGATTATTATGTAGCCACACGCACCGGCACGGACATCGTGTTCTTGGGCGGCATCATCAACTACCTGCTGACCAACGACAAGATACAGCACGAGTACGTCAAAAACTTTACCGACATGCCCTTCATCGTGCGCGAAGACTTTGCGCTGAACGACGGCCTGTATTCCGGCTACGATGAAAAAACCGGAAAGTACGCTGACAAGATCTCGTGGGATTACGAGATGGGCGTCGACGGCTTTGCCAAAGTGGATACCACGCTGCAGCATCCGCGCTGCGTCTATCAACTGATGAAGAACCACTATTCGCGCTATACGACGGATATGGTGACGCGCGTGTGCGGTGTGCCGCCGGAAAAATTTACCCGCGTAGCAGAGATGCTGGCATCCACCGCCGTGCCCGGCCGGGCCGGTACCATTCTGTATGCACTGGGATGGACACATCACAGCACAGGAGCGCAGACGATACGTACAGGCGCGATGGTGCAACTGCTACTGGGGAATATAGGCATTGCCGGCGGCGGCATGAATGCGCTGCGCGGGCACTCCAACATCCAAGGGCTGACCGATCTTGGCCTGCTGTCCAATGCGCTGCCTGGCTATATGAGCCTGCCAAGCCAGGGCGAGGATTTCAACGCCTATATCACCGCGCGTGCAACCAAGCCCCTGCGGCCCAATCAGCTCAGCTACTGGTCGAACTACAAGGCTTTCCATGTCAGCTTCATGAAAGCCTGGTGGGGAGATTCAGCCAAGGCCGATAACAACTGGGCCTATGACTACCTGCCCAAGCTCGACAAGCTCTATGATCTGATGCAGGTGATAGAGCTGATGAACCAGGGCAAGGTGAACGGCTATATCGCACAAGGCTTCAATGTGCTGGCCTCGGCGCCGAACAAGCAAAAGACGACGGCAGCCTTATCCAAATTGAAGTTTCTGGTGATAATGGATCCGCTGGCTGTGGAAGTGGGCGAATTCTGGAAACCTTACGGCGAGTTCAATGTGGTGGATCCGGCCAAGATACAGACCGAAGTCTTCCGCTTGCCGACCACCTGCTTTGCCGAAGAACGCGGTTCCCTGGTCAGTTCATCCCGCGTGCTGCAATGGCACTGGCAAGGCGCCGAGCCGCCAGGCGAAGCGCGCAGCGACCTGGAGATCATGTCCGGTCTGTTCCTGCGCATGCGCAAGATGTATCAAAAGGACGGCGGCAAGTTTCCTGATCCTATCGTCAACCTGAGCTGGCCCTATTCCAACCCTGAAAGCCCGACACCGGAGGAACTGGCGAAGGAATACAACGGCAAGGCGTTGGCCGACGTGCTCGACCCCAAGGATGCGAGCAAGGTGCTGGCCAAGAAGGGCGAACAACTGGCGTCCTTTGCACAGTTGCGTGACGACGGCAGCACGTCCAGCGGCTGCTGGATCTTTTGCGGAGCATGGACGCAGGCCGGCAATAATATGGGCCGGCGCGATAATAGCGATCCTACCGGCATAGGCCAGACGCTGAACTGGGCCTGGGCCTGGCCGGCCAACCGGCGCGTATTGTACAACCGCGCCTCTTGCGATGTCGCCGGCAAACCGTTTGACCCCAAGCGCAAGCTGATTGCCTGGAACGGCAGCAGTTGGGGCGGTGCCGACGTCCCCGATTTCAAGGCGGATGAACCCCCCGAAAACGGCATGGGGCCTTTCATCATGCTGGGCGAAGGCGTGGCACGTTTCTTCGCACGTAAGACGATGAACGAAGGGCCCTTCCCCGAGCACTATGAACCTTTCGAGAATCCACTGGGCTACAACCCGCTGCATCCAAAAAATCCGCGTGCCACCAGCAATCCGGCGGCACGCGTATTTGCCGGTGACAGGGAGCAGTTTGGCAAACATGAAGAATTTCCACATGTCGCCACCAGCTACCGGCTGACCGAGCATTTCCACTTCTGGACCAAGCACGCGAAACTGAATGCGATTGTGCAGCCGGAACAGTTTGTGGAGATAGGTGAGGACTTGGCAAAAGAGGTGGGCGTGGTTGCCGGTGAAAAGGTCAAGGTCAGCTCCAAGCGCGGCCACATCATCGCCAAGGCGCTGGTGACCAAGCGTATCAAGCCGCTGATTATAGACGGTAAAAAAGTGCAGACTGTCGGCCTGCCTTTGCACTGGGGTTTTACGGGTGTAGCCAAACCAGGCTATCTGATCAACACGCTGACGCCGGTGGTAGGCGATGCGAATTCCTTTACACCGGAATTCAAGTCCTTCCTGGTGAAAGTGGAAAAAGCCTAAAGGCAAAATCGCAGATCAGAACAGGAGAAGAACATGGCTTACCAGTCTCTCGATATCAAACGCGCATCCGCCACGACGGTGCAGCCGACGTCGGTGCGCGAACCGGTGACCGGCACGGTGGCAAAGCTGATTGATGTGAGCAAGTGCATAGGTTGCAAGGCCTGCCAGACCGCCTGCATGGAATGGAATGACCTGCGCGACGAAGTCGGCGATACCGACGGCACCTACAATAATCCGCGCGACCTGACCGAGCACTCATGGACGGTGATGCGTTTCACCGAATATGAAAATCCGAAAGGCGACCTGGAGTGGCTGATACGCAAGGACGGCTGCATGCACTGCGAGGACCCAGGCTGCCTGAAAGCCTGCCCTTCGCCGGGCGCCATCGTGCAATACACCAACGGCATTGTCGATTTCAATGAAGAGCATTGCATAGGCTGCGGCTACTGTGTCGCCGGCTGCCCTTTCGACGTGCCGCGTATCTCGAAGAAAGACAATCGCGCCTATAAATGCTCGCTGTGTTCAGACCGCGTCGCAGTCGGGCAAGAGCCGGCCTGTGTCAAGACCTGCCCTACCGGCGCTATCGTGTTCGGCACCAAGGAAGACATGAAACAGCATGCGGAAGAACGCATTGTTGACTTGAAATCACGCGGTTTCGAGAATGCCGGCCTATATAACCCGGCCGGTGTCGGCGGCACGCATGTGATGTATGTGCTGCATCATGCAGACAAGCCGCATATTTATCACAAGCTGCCGGACAACCCTAGCATCAGCCCCATGGTGGGTTTGTGGAAAGGCCTGGCCAAGCCGCTGGCGGTGGCCGGCATCGTGGCAACCGCGTTGGCCGGCTTCTTCCACTACACCAGGGTGGGGCCGAACGAGGTCAGCGACGAAGAGGAACGCGAGGCCAAGCAGGCTGCGGCAGACCTGAAGGAGAAGCAAAATGAACCGGGATAAACACGGCAGCCCTGAGATAGTCCGCTACACGCCCAACGAGCGCAGCAACCACTGGATTACCGCCATCTGCTTCGTGCTGCTGGCGATATCCGGCTTGTCGATGTTTCACCCGTCCATGTTCTGGCTGAGTAATGTGCTCGGCGGCGGACAATGGACGCGCATCCTGCACCCATTTATCGGCATCGTGATGTTTGTGTCGTTTGCCATCCTCGTTTTGCGCTTCTGGCATCACAATATGCTGGAGCCTGGAGACATGCAGTGGATGAAGCAGGTGGATGACGTGCTGAACAACCGGGAAGAAAAACTGCCCAAGGTAGGCCGCTACAACGCTGGCCAGAAGCTGCTGTTCTATGCAATGGTGATCTGCATGGCCGGTCTATTGCTTTCAGGAATCGTGATCTGGCGCGCCTATTTTTCGCTGTACTTCCCCATAGACATCATCCGCGCAGCAGCGCTGCTGCATTCGGTGTGCGCGCTGGTACTGATCCTTGGTATTATTGTGCACATCTATGCAGCTCTGTGGATCAAGGGGTCGATAGGCGCAATGACACGTGGCACGGTTACCTATGGCTGGGCCAGGAAACACCACCGGCGCTGGTTTGAAGAAGTCGTCAAAGATTCCAGCGCAAAATAGTTTGAGGATAGTCTGGAATAGCCTGAAAGAGTTTTTGTAGCTCCTCGTGGAATTGACCGCCTTCGGGCGGTTTTTTTTCGGCCCGATTTCAGGCGTCTTCTTGTTAACGATTTGCCACACATCGCCGTACGCTTTTGTACCGCCGCATTTGTAAAAGCGTATTACAATATCTTCGCAGCATCATTCTCGCCCATACCAGACCCAGCGGAGTCAGCAGCCTCACCAGACTCACTTTACTGTGAGCCATCAGACCTGCCTTTTGAAAAGGAAATCTTTTGGTACAACGCATACTAGAACGCGGCGAGATCGAAGCACTGGATCATACCTCCCTGCCCCGCCTGCGCCTGCCGGAATTAGGCGGCGTCTTCGCCCCGCGTGCGGCGCGCCTGCGTGAGCTTGCGGCCGGCAAGGTTGCCGGCATACCGGTTAATCCTGAGCTGAGCGGCTACCTGCTGCTGATGGCCGATATGGTCAGCGCCCAGGCGGAGACCCTGGCCACCCTGAATACAAGCGATGCCGGCCTGCCGGATGCGGCCACGATGGAACGGGCGCAGCAGCATGCGATGCCTCCGCTGGCGGCATTTGCGCCGCGCGGCCCGGCATGGCGCGGCATACTCACCACCTTGCTGGACAAGCTGGATAGCGTCGCCGCCCGCCAAATAGAAATTTCCATTGTGATCGCTGCCTTGCGCACCATGCCGGTGGAAGAACTGGAAGCACTGGCCGATGCCGTCATTGCCCAGCGCATAGACGGCTTGAATGCCGCGCAAGCGCCGTTTATCGCCGCCGCGCTGCAGGTATTGTGGACTTACCAGGCCAGCCATCTGCAGCAGCGCCAGGTACCGGTGCTGGAAACCGGCACCCTTTGTCCGGTGTGCGGCTCGCATCCGGTTGCCAGCGTGATACGCATAGGCGGCCAATCGCAAGGCTACCGCTATCTACAGTGCAGCCTGTGTTCCAGCGAGTGGCATATGGTGCGGGTGAAATGCTCTTGCTGCGAGCAAAACGGCAAGATTTCCTATCAGGGACTGGGATACCTGGACGCCGCAGACGATACGGCAAAAGGAGCGGCGGCGCCGGGTAATAAGGCCAACGATCCAGGCAAATTCGCCCGTGCAGAAACCTGCGACGATTGCCACGGCTATCGCAAGATCTTCAACCAGGAGCATGACTACAATGTAGAGCCGTTGGCCGACGACCTCGCCAGCCTGACACTGGACGTGCTGGTCTGCGAAGCAGGCTATCTGCGCGCCAGCGTCAATCCGCTGCTGTGGCTGGGCAACCTGGCATAGCATCATGCAACCCGAATCTACCCCCGCCACACAAAGGGCTGTCAAGCTGCCCTCGGTCGATAAACTCATGCTTGATCCGTCTGCCCTGCTGCTGACGGAAAAGTATGGCCGCACTCGCGTAGTGAATGAAGTGCGCAAGCTGCTGGCGGAACTACGGGTAGAGGCATTAAGCCATGCCGGAGCAATGGAAAAGGCTGGAGAAGCCGACATTTCCACTATCGTTTCATCCGTTTCCGAGCGCCTGCGGCAAGCCGATGTGT
Source organism: Parundibacterium terreum (assembly GCF_014636315.1). Lineage (GTDB taxonomy): Bacteria > Pseudomonadota > Gammaproteobacteria > Burkholderiales > Burkholderiaceae_D > Undibacterium > Undibacterium terreum. The sequence goes on from NZ_BMED01000002.1 coordinate 965,846, forward strand.
CGCCGCTGAAATGCGTGTACAACCTGACCGGTACCGTACTGCATACCAACCTGGGCCGTGCCCTGCTGCCGGATGTGGCGGTGCAGGCGGTGATGCAAGCGTTAAGCTCGCCGATGAACCTGGAGTTTGACCTGGAGACCGGCAAGCGCGGCGACCGCGACGACCTGGTGGAAGACTTGCTATGCGAGCTGACCGGCGCCGAGGCGGCAACCGTCGTCAATAACAATGCAGCGGCGGTGCTGCTGCTGCTCAGTACGCTGGCAGGCGAACATCATGGCGAAGTCATCGTCTCGCGTGGCGAACTGGTGGAGATAGGCGGTGCCTTTCGCATTCCGGACATCATGCTGCGCGCGGGCGCCAAATTGCATGAGATAGGCACCACCAACCGCACTCACCTGGCCGATTACGCCAACGCAATCAATCCACAGACCGCATTGATGATGAAGGTGCATTGCAGTAATTATGCAATCAGCGGCTTTACCAAGAGCGTGGACCTGGAGCAGATCGCCGTACTGGGCCGCGAACGCGGCATCCCTACCGCCGTGGACCTGGGCAGCGGCACGCTGGTCGATCTTTCCGAATACGGTTTGCCGCGTGAGCCTACCGTGCGCGAGACTGTAGCCGCGGGCGCGGACCTGGTAACCTTCAGCGGCGACAAGCTGCTGGGCGGACCGCAGGCCGGTATCATTGTCGGCCGTGCCGACCTGATTGCAAAAATCAAACGCAATCCGCTGAAGCGCGCACTGCGCGTAGGCAAGCTGACGCTGGCCGCGCTGGAGCCCGTGCTGGCACTATACCGCGCGCCGGAAATGCTGAGGGACAGGCTGACCACGCTAAGGCTGCTGACACGCCCGCGGGCCGACATGCAGCAGCAGGCGGAACAACTGCTTCCTTTGCTGCAGCAGGCATTAGGCAGTGCCTATCTGGTCAGCGCGGAAGCGATGCTGAGCCAGATAGGCAGCGGCGCACTGCCGGTGGACCAGTTACCCAGCTACGGGCTGTCCATACGCGCCGCGCTTGAACACAAGCAAAGCAATGCGCTGGGCAAGCTGGAAAAATTGCTGCGCGACTTGCCGCGCCCGGTACTAGGCAGGATAGCGCAAGACGCGCTATGGCTGGACCTGCGCTGCCTGGAGGCGGCGCAACAGCCGGAGTTTGCCCAGCAACTGGGGCTACTGCGCGCATCACACCTTACAGGCGGCCAATGATCGTCGGTACTGCTGGCCACATCGACCACGGCAAGACCACGCTGACGCGCGCCCTCACCGGCGTGGATACCGACCGGCTGAAAGAAGAAAAAGCGCGTGGCATCTCGATAGAACTGGGCTATGCCTATACTCCGCTGCCGAACGGCGACGTGCTGGGACTGATCGATGTGCCCGGCCATGAAAAACTGATACACACGATGGCAGCCGGTGCCAGCGGCATTGACTATGCGCTATTGGTCATCGCAGTAGATGACGGCATCATGCCGCAAACTCGCGAGCATCTGGCGATATTACAATTGCTGGGCGTGCGCCAGGCGGCCGTTGTATTGACCAAGATAGACCGTGCGGACGCAACAAGAATAGCTGCGGTTGAAGCCGATATCGCGTCCCTGCTGGCGGGCACCCTGTTTGCCGGTGCGCCGGTCTTCCGCACGCAGGCAAACGCAGAAGGCAATCCCGGCGTGGCATCGCTGAAGCAACACCTGGAAGATATCGCGCAAGCGATGCCGCCGCAGCATGAAAAGCGGCTGTTCCGGCTCGCGATAGACCGTGTTTTTACCCTGAGCGGCCACGGCACCATCATTGCCGGCACCGCACTGGCAGGCTCCGTCCGTGCCGGTGATGAGTTGCTGCTGGCCCCGTCCGGAAAACTGGTGCGGGTGCGCAGCATCCATGCACAAAACAGGGCTGCAGAAACAGGGTTGGCCGGCCAGCGGCTGGCGCTGAATCTGGCAGGCATAGAGAAGGAAAATATTTCCCGCGGCGACTGGATCCTGGCACCGGCGATGGCGCAATGTTCGGACAGGCTGGATGTAGAGCTGGATATGCTGGCTGATGCAGGCGTAACACTCAAGCCCTGGTCACCCGTGCATGTGCACCTGGGGGCAGCCCATCGCACCGCGCACGTGCTGATGCTGGACACGGCTTCCAGCGATGCCCTCGTACCGGGCCAGCATGCCAGGGCACAACTGGTGTTTGACGCTCCTGTGCATGCGGTGCCGGGCGACCGCTTTGTGTTGCGCAATGCACAGGCAAGCCGCACCATAGGCGGAGGCCGCGTGCTGGATCCTTTTGGCCCTGCGCGCAAGCGGCGCAGCCCGGCACGGCATGCCTGGCTGGACGCGCTCAGGCTATATCTGGAATCGGGCGATGCATCGCTATTGCTGCAGCATAGTCCGCTGGGCTTGAGCCGCTCCAGCATGATGCGCCTGACGCACCTGCCGGCTGAACAATTGCATTTTGGTGAGGGCATCTGCAGCATTCCCTTACGTGGCGACGATGCGGTACTGATATCGACAGCGGCACTGGAAGCTCTCGCAAACAGGGTGCTACAGGCCCTGCGCAGCTTTCATGAGCAATTTCCCGATGAAATGGGGCCCCAACTTCCCCGCCTGAAACGCATCGTAGAGCCGGACGCCGAGGAACAGGTGTGGAAATACCTGATCCAGCAATTAGGCGCATCCGGCAGACTGATACAACAAGGCCCCTGGCTGCGCTTGCCCGAACATGCAACGGAGCTGAAATCGCAGGAGCAGGCGCTGGCAGACAAGCTGATGCTTTCCCTGCTCAACGCAGGCTTTGATCCGCCCTGGGTGCGCGATCTGGCGAAAGAGCAGCGGGTGGCGGAAAATGAAGTGCGTGACTTGCTGCGCAAACTGGCCATGCGCGGCCAGGTGTACCAGGTGGTGCGCGACCTGTTTTATCATCCGCAGCGCATCGCCGAGCTGTCCAGCTTGATCAAGGATATTGCCAGGGATGAAGCCGCCGACGGCAAGGGCGGGAAAGGAAAAAAGCAGAATGCAGGCACGGTCAACAAGGCGGTGGACGCTGCCGGCTTCAGGGATGCGAGCGGCCTGGGCCGCAAACGCGCCATCCAGCTATTAGAATTCTTCGACCGCGTCGGCTATACTCGGCGGCTACGCGACACGCATATTTTGCGGGCGGATAGCCAGTGGCAAGCGAATGACCTGTCTTGAGTTACCTTAACTTGGCCTCAGAAAACTAGAGGCTGTCTAACAATTTATATGAAAATAAGGAAGGCAAACGTGTCCGGTGATGCGGGCGGGCTTCAAACCCGTCAGGGGATGTCTATCATTCTCTCGTAAGTTCGACTCTTACTGTCTTCCGCCATTACACCGCGTTTGCAGCGCATCTCTGCTGCAAACGTCCCAGGGTGCGGACAAAGGCCTTGTGCTGATCCAGTGCCCGCGCCAGTACCAGTGCGCCCTGTATGCCGGCCACCACGTCTTCCGCCAGATCGGCCGCAGCTTCCGGCAATTTGCCGGCGCGTACCAGGGCGGCCGTCAGCGCACCTATCCATTCCTTGAAATAACCCTTCACCGCAGCAGAGAAACGATCCCTCTCATTGCCCAGTGCAAAGACGCCAACCAGGCATACCTTGCGGCCGGACAGGAAGTAGCGCTGCACCTCGTCAAACATGCGGGCTATGCCTTCATCCGCCCGCGCTTCTTCCCTCAAGGGAGAAAACACGTGGATGCGGAACCACTCATCTATCTGCGCCAGTACCGCAGCGGCCATCTCCTCTTTCCCGCCGGGGAAAAAGTGATAAATACTGCCCTTGCCCAGTTTGGTGCCCTCGGTGATACGCGCCAAGCTCGCCCCTTCAAAACCATAGGTCCTGAAGATCTCGGCCAGTTGCGGTATCACATCGGCGCGCTCGGCGACCAGTTTTGCCATCTTGTTTATCCTGCTGCGAGTGAAAAGCTTCGTATTTTAAAACGCCACGCCGTCACAGTCCAAGTTCGCTCAAGCCAGGATGGTCTGCTGGACGCGGGCCGCTGGCATCCCAGTGGAATTTTCTTTCGCTTTCCTTGATCGGCAAATCATTGATGCAGGCATGCCGCGTGTGCATCAGGCCGTTCTCGTCAAACTCCCAGTTTTCATTGCCGTAAGAGCGGAACCAGTTGCCTGAATCGTCATGCCATTCATAGGCAAAGCGCACCGCAATGCGATTGCCATCGTGCGCCCACAACTCCTTGATCAGCCTGTAGTCCTGCTCACGAACCCACTTGCGGCTGAGAAAGGCAACAATCTGCTCACGGCCTTGCACAAAATCAGCCCGGTTGCGCCAGCGGCTGTCTACGGTATAGGCCAGCGAAACTTTCTCAGGATTACGGGAATTCCAGCCGTCTTCCGCGCCGCGTACTTTTTGTATCGCAGTTTCACGGGTAAATGGAGGTAAAGGGGGACGGGTCGACATGATGTTCACCTTATCTATACGAATTTGATTAAGAAATTAGATATCGCGATTTGTACCAAAAAGAAAACAGTTTACCAATCGGTACAAATACAGTGTAGTGGATACGCAGCTTGAATGCAAATAGACTTTTTTGTGGGGGAGTATGGATGCGTAGTAAAAAAACGCTAACACAGAAAATGTTACAAAAAGACAACACTCACGGGGCAAACCCGAATTTTGCGCGGCTTACTTACATCTGGAGACCAATTTGTAGCTGAATAAGTGAGTAAATGAATCAAATGTTCAACACAAGTCATTGATTTTCAATTATTTTAACCGTTAAACATATATAGATAGGATTTGCCCGTGCCTGGATGAAACAAGTCAGTGTCTGAATCCGCTTCTTAAACAAGTTTATTTCTTGAACCTATTTGGTGCACGTAGTCCAATAGTGTAAATTTCGGTTTCAGATAAAAATGCCATCCAAAATAGTCGCAAAGGTAGTGAATGAAAACAAAGGATATGGAAAGCACGCTGTTGTTCCAGCATTTCGGAACCAGAAGTCCATTGTGGTACTTCCGGGACGATAGTGACGCTCTACATTTATCGGGTGACGGCGAAGTCACGGCCACGGCGATCAGCCTGCGCCCGGAACAAGCTGATGCAATACGCAAGCTGACCGGCGTTACATCCCACCTGACATTCGACCTGAAAATTTTCAATGACGAGGTCAAACTGCATCTGGTCGGCAAGAAAACCGATAAAGCGACTTGGGCCGGCACAGCCGCCGACTATTACGACACTGACACGGTTGCCCGCGATCTTGAACACGGCCTGATGTTTGCCGAACAGGTAGTATCCGAAGTGAACTCGCTGGTCGTGATACTGGATGCGGACGGCAAGATCAAACGCTTTAACCGCCTGTGCGAAGAGCTCACTGGCCTGAAAGAAGAAAACCTGCTGGGCCTGAATGCGCACGACTTGTTCATGCCGGTCGACGAGCATGAGTCCGCGCGCGCCAATATACGCGATTTCTTTGCCACCCAATCCTCCTTTGAAGTAGAACGCCCTGTGCAAAGCCGCTATGGCATACGCAAGGTCATCTGGCGCAACAAGCTGGTGGAAAGCGGCAGCGGCGAAAGTGAAAACTTCCTGGTTTGCTCAGGCACCGATGTGACCGAAGAGCGCCGCGCCAAGGAAAGGCTGATGGAGCTGGCCACCAAGGACACGCTGACCGGCTTGCTGAACCGGCATGCGATCCAGGAAATGATTACCGAGGCTATCACCGCGGAAGACGCACCGGTATTCAGCCTGCTGTTCCTGGACCTGGATAACTTCAAGAAAGTGAATGACCACTACGGCCACGTGCTGGGCGACTGCCTGATACAGGCAGCCGCATCGGCCATCCACTCCTGCCTGCGCGAAGGCAACGTGATCGCGCGGCTGGGCGGCGATGAATTCCTGATCGTGATACCGAACGCCAACCAGCGTGCCGCCGAGCTGATCGCAGAGCGCATCCACGAACGCATGAAAGTGCCGTTTGACCTGAACCGGGCAGAAATCTATTCCAGTTGCTCGATAGGGATCGCAGTATTTCCCGAGCATGGCAGATCCATGGAAGAACTGATCCGCAATGCGGACATGGCAATGTATGCGGCCAAGGATAGCGGCCGCAATACACACAGGATATTTACCAGCGAGATGGACCAGCGGGTCAGCGAATATGTATGGCTGGATACCAATATCCGCAAGGCGCTGGAAGAAAACCAGTTTGAATTGTATTACCAGGCCAAGCAATCGCTGACGACCGGCAAAGTGGAGAGCGTGGAAGCGCTGATACGCTGGAACTCGCCTGAGCGTGGCCTGATACAGCCCATGAACTTCATCCCCTACGCGGAAGAATCCGGACTCATCACGCCTATCGGTAAATGGGTCATGGAAACGGCCGCCCGGCAAGCCGGATTGTGGAAGAAACAGGATTTCAATTTGCGGATAGCGATCAATCTGTCCGCGCGCCAGTTCCGCCATCCCAAGTTGGTGGAAGATTTCAAGATGGCGATCCTGGCTGCCGACATCTATCCATCCATTGTCGATCTGGAACTGACTGAGAGCTGCCTGATAGAGGATGAAACGCTGGCGCTGAAGCTGATCAGCCAGTTCAAGGACCTGGGAGCAGAAGTGCACCTGGACGATTTCGGTACCGGCTATTCCTCGCTGTCGCAGCTATCGCGCCTGCCGTTGGATGTGTTGAAGCTGGATCGCAGCTTCATCAGCTCCATCCATAACGATATCCGCGCACAAAGGCTGCTGCGCTCCATGGTCGCCGTGGCGCAGGAGCTGCAATTGAAAATCGTGGCGGAAGGCGTGGAGACACAGGATCAGGCAGAATTCCTGCGCAGTATAGGCGTGGATCTGGCACAGGGCTTCCTGTTTGCCAAGCCCATGCCTGCAGCCGAATTTGAAGAATGGTTCCGGCAGTTCAGGCAACTCAAATCGGTTGCCTGAAACTGCGGATGTTTTTCTGATGCTTAAGCTTTGGGTTTATGCAGCAAACAGCATCTGTCCTGCCGCTTCCGTAGTTGTATCTTCGCTGACTTCGACAGCAGCTTCCTGCGAGACAGTGGATGCCGTCAAGGCTGCTGCAGCGATCGTTGCATTTGCCACCTGGGTGGCAGCCTCGCTGCTCATTGCCGGTGTCGGCGCGACTCCGGCGCGGCGATTCTGCAGCATGACCAGGCGTTCCATGTAGGCCAGATCCTTTGCTTCCAGCTTGAAGGCCGATTCGGCCCAGTCTTCGGTAATCGCGATCAGCTCTGCCTTGTCCACCGGCAGCACGCGGCGGCGAGTACGCAGCATCGCGCGTATGCCGTTAATCTTTGGGCGTATCTCATCGATCAGCGTGCGAGCCGCTTTCTGCGCATCGCCCTGCTCAAATACGCGGTCTACCAGACCGCGCTCCTTATACCATTCTGCAGTGTGGGCTTCGCCGCTGCTGATCAGCTCTTCCGCCAAACCGCGATTGGCCTTGCGCGTCACCAGCGAATAGGCTCCCATGCCTGGATACAGGTTGAAAGCAATCTCGGGGAACCCCATCTTCACATCTTTCTGGGCGAGCACATATTCATGCGCCAGCGCTGCCTCGTAGCCGCCGCCCATTGCGGTGCCTTCTATCATGGCAATCGAAATAGCGCCGATATCAAAACCGACTGTGGCTGCATAGACCGCATCCACGCACTCATGTGCATAGGTACGCAGGGCCTCGGTCTCACCGGCGCGTATGTGGCGGGCAAAATACGACAGATCGCCGCCTACATTGAAGATGCCGGGAGCAGAAGAGCCTGTGACCCAGAAATCGATAGGCAGACCGCTGTCCTTTGCCGCTGCCCTGAGCGTGCGTATGTCTTGCAGCAGCTCCGGGTTGAAGCAAGGCCGTGGATAGCCGTGCAGCATGACCCACAGCACATTGCGGCCTCGCTCATACCAGGCGTTCATTTGGGATAGTGGTCCGGCTTCGGTGAAGGGTCGGCAGTCGGGATGATTTTTGAAGTCCATGTCAATATTCCTTATATTTCTTATGCTTGAACTAGGGATTCCTGATGTTCAAGAACTAAACGGCATGTTGGCGTAGTTGGTACCCCATCGAAATCAAGCCAACAGTGATTTTCGTAGTCATACAATTTGCATTTCTGAAAAATGTCTCTCAGCGCCGCAATGGAAAAATCGACGACGATGGCGCGCGCGCCCAGCATCTGGTTCATGCGTGCCTGCGCTGCCCACAGCTCGTAGCAGGGAATTGCAGGATAGGCGTGGTGCGCAGGATGCTCATAAAAATTATGCACAAGATTGGCAAACCATTTTGGAAAGCGCAAATGCACAGTCATGTGCTCAGGCTGCACTTTCTTTTGCAACTTGCTGTCGACGCCAAACCACGGGATATCGGGATGGGTGTGATTGATATACAGCGAAGCCGACAGCAGCGACTGGAATACAAAGAACGGCAATACAAATCCGAGCAGAACGGCTGTCACCGAGCCTATCGGCGCATACAGCGGCGCTGCAATCAGCATGGCTATGAAAGCGACAAAATAAGTTACTACGAAGGCGGTGTGCTTCCACGCCGACGCGCGATGTGCCTTTGGCAAAAACGCACCTGGCATGAACTTCACTTGCGACCAGCGCTGCAGGATGTAATAGCAGCCGAACGCCAGCGGATTGCCGGAACGGATAAAGCGGTACCACTGTTTTTTTACCGGAGACAGCGCATCGTAGGCGGCCTTGGACAGAGGCTGATAAGAGTCGACGTGCTCGCCGTTGGTATGCGGGTGATGCAGCGCATGGTGGTCGTATACCCACAAGCGGTAATTGAACAGACAAGGCATGAAAGACAGCACGCTGATCCACCAGTTCAGGCGGCGCGAAGGTGTCAGGCTATTGTGTGCACCCTCATGGGCAATGGATGCCAGGTTGGCGATTTTTACACCGGCAATGACCGACGCTATGATCTTCAATGTCAGCGAAGGTAGGAACAGCACGGCGGCAATTGCAGCCACGAACAGGCTGAAATCTGCAACGAAAATCGTCAGGCCTTTCCGTGTATCCGGCTTCGCGTACGCAGCCATTTCCTTCACCACATCTCGATGCGAGGGCTGATCGGTCTGGGCCGCTAACTGGGTAGCGACACTGCTGGTCAATGCTGTCGTGGATCGCGCAAACAAAGTCATTTTATTGCACCGGATAAGGGGTTGAGGACTAGCAACATTTGTATCCTACAGTCATCATTGCCGCGCAGAATCGACGAACAGGAGACGTAAACTCCCCCAATTGTGCGCTTTAGCGCAGCGTGCAAAAATCATAAAAAATGAAAAAGAAAGCGCTGTTTTACCTATGAAAAAACAGGCAGTTGATGCTCAAAAAAAGGCGGGGAATGAGGAAAAAAGTTTAAAACGACAAGACCGCGGAAAGGCTAAATGGAAATATTTTTTAAAATATTTTTTGGATGTGTGGCTTTTACGGGCGAACCCCGATGCCTTCGGTGATCATGCCCTTGGCGCGGATGGCAAGATAGAGTTCAAGTTCCGCCAACTCTTGCGAATCGTAGGCAAAGGGTTCGGCGCGCACGCCGCTCATGCAACCGCGCAAGCGGCGCTGCAAGGAGCCCATGCCCTGCCACTCCAGGCGATATACGGGATAGCCGGTAGGATGCGCCTGCGGGATCAGGCTGCTGCCAAGGCGCAGGCCCGCACGTTCTTCATGACATTGCGCACAGGAAAGATCAAGCTGCCCCATGCGCTGCGTAAACCGTTGCAAACCGGCGGCGATATACGGCTTCAGGCGACTATCCTGCGGCGGTGCAATCGGCATGCCGCGCGACTGGTAGGCGACATAGGCTTCCAGGCTGAGCAAGTCCTGGCTTTCCGAACGAAAACCCTCCGCCAGTTGCTTGGCGGTACGGCATAGCTTGATGCGTTGTACCAGATCGACCGGCCGTTTCAGGCCCTCGTCAAAAGCGGGATAGCGCGCAGCGACGCCGCGCATGCTGACCTTGGCATCACGATGGCAGGAAGCACAGGACAACTGGCTCTTGCCTGCTGCTTTTCCCCACAGCACCTCGCCATCCTTCACCCACAGCATGCCGGGATTCAGCGCCTCATTGAGCTGCATCGCCTGCGTGGATGCGCCCATGAATTCAAAGCCGGAGCGGCGCTGGTCGGTTTCAGGATTTTGGCTTTGCTCCTGTTTTTTTTCAGCAAAAGCCGTTGAGGAAAACAGCAAGGCTGCCATCGCATAGACGAGCATGCCTGCGCAGCGCAGGACCGGTGAAAATGCACTCATGGCCTATCAGCCTCAGTCGGCGACGCTGATCTTTGCGGTCTCGGTCTGCGTAAAGCCATTGTCGCCCTCCCAATGAAAGCTCAGCGTGCCGCTCTCGGTTGCGACCGTGTGGAAAGAGATATACGGATTGGCGGCCACTGCCGAAAACATCTCGGCGCTGAACACTTGCTCGCCATTGTAAAGGCAACTGAAGCGCTGGATGATGTCGCGCGGCTGTATGCGGCCATCGGCGCCGGGACGGAAGCCGGTCTCCATAGGGTGGCGTATCAGCGTACGGATTTCCAGTATCTCGCCGCGCCTGGCTTGGGCTGGAACATTGATGACGGTGCTTGCCATGGCCTACACATCCCCTTCTATGCATGCAGCCAGCGTGACGATCACATCCACGCTGTCGGACCAGAAGCGGCCGTCGCTGGTCTGTGCAATCGCCACCAGCTTTTGCGAGGTCGCCAGGCGTATGCGGCTGGACACCTCGGCCTTGCCGGCCCTGGGTCCCAGCGTAAACTTGATCACATCACGCTGCGGATTTTTTTCATTGAACACGGCTATTTTGACTACATGCTCGGCGGCCGTCATCGGGCTGTCTACGGTGATGGTGATCGGCACGGTATTGCCGTTATCTACCAGCGTTGCCACGTCCAGCTTGACCTTGCCGGGCAATGCGGCAGCACCGTCTGTGTAGCTGCGTATCGCCGTTGCCAGATCTTCCGAAGGAGCGGACATCGCCGGGCTCACCACGATCCATGCGCCCAGCACGGCCCCCGCCTTCAGCAAGCGGCGGCGCAGCGGGCTGGCTGCCTGCCCGCTGGATTGATCTGCGGAGTTCATCTGCTCACCCATCTGCTCACCTGCCTGCTCACTCATTTTATTTTCCATTGCCTTTTTCGTCGCTACGCAAAGTAGCAAGAAATGCCACCACATCCTCTATCTGCTGTGCCGTCAGGATGGTCTTGTCCTGCCATGCGCCTGCCACACGCAACAAGTCCTTGCTGCGATAATAGGACGGCATGATGGTCTCCGCATTGAAGTGCCGCGCATCCACGATACGCAGGCGCAATTGCCCTATTGTCCAGCGGCTGCCTGCACCCGCCAGGTCCGGCGCCAGATTGCCCTGAAAGCGCTCCTCCGAAATAGGCCCGGTATGGCACAGCAGGCACAGGCCCTGCTGGCGGCTGGCAACGATGGCGCGGCCACGCGCCGCATCCCCCGGTGATCCGGTCAGCGATAATGGTATCGCGTCAGCCACTATACTGTAATCCTGCCTCGCCTCTGTCTGCACCTGGGCCTGCGAGGGCCCGGCTGCCAGCGCCAGTAATGCCGCCAATGCCGCCACTGCCATCCCCTTATAGGGAAGCAAGGACGGCATTGCGCTGAACATCGCCTAGGCTTTCAGGCTGTGGTTCTTCAGTGGCAATTCACGTATGCGCTTGCCGGTCGCTGCGAAGATCGCATTCAGCACTGCCGGTGCCGCTACCGCGATCGTCGGTTCGCCTACGCCGCCCCAGAAGCCGCCGGATGGCATCACGATGGTTTCCACTGCCGGCATCTTGTCCATCTTCATCGCCGGATAGGTATCAAAGTTCTGCTGCTCCACGCGACCGTCCTTGATCGTGCATTCGCCATACAGCGCAGCGGACAGACCATAGGCAAACGAACCTTCCACCTGCGCCTCTATCTGCTGCGGATTGACCGCGTAGCCTGAATCGGTCGCAGCGACTATGCGGTGCACCTTCAGTTCCCCGTCCTTGTTCACCGACACTTCGGCGCACGCAGCGACATAGCTGCCGAAACCCATTGTCTGTGCCAGGCCGCGGAATACGCCCTTGGGCGCAGGCTTGCCCCAGCCGGCGCGCTCGGCAACTGCATTCAGCACGGCAAGGTGCTTGGGGCTATTGGCCAGGAACTTGCGGCGGAAGGCCAGCGGGTCCTGCTTGGTCGCATGGGCCAGTTCGTCGATAAAGCATTCGAAGTAGATCGTATTGTGGTTCAGGTTCACGCCACGCCAGAAGCCCGCCGGTACGTGATGGTTGCGCATCGCATAATCAATCAGCAGATTGGGGAAGCTATAGCCGAAAGATGCCTCCGGCCCGGGCGGGTTCAGGCCCTGGAACACAACCGGGTCTTTGCCGTCCTTGATGCTTTGCGGAGAAATGCTGGCCAGGATGGACTGGCCGGATAAACGCATATGAAAGCCGGTGACATTGCCATTCTCATCCAGGCCAGCGCTAAGCTTGCACTGCGTGATGGGATGATAGCGGCCATGCGTCATGTCTTCTTCACGCGTCCACAGCAGCTTGATCGGCGTGCCCGGCATCTGCTTGGCGATCAGCACCGCCTGGCGCACCCAGTCATGCACCGCGCCACGGCGGCCAAAGCCGCCGCCCAGATGCAGCTTGTACACCTCGCATTTGGTCGGCGGCAAATCTGCGGCTTCTGCAGCCGCAGCCAGTGCCGCTTCGCCATTTTGCGTTGGGGTCCAGACTTCGCAGCGCTCCGGCGTCCACTTGACCGTCGCGTTCATCACTTCCATCGTCGCGTGATTCTGATAAGGATAGGAATACACGGCTTCTATCTTGCGTGGGGCTGCCGCAATAGCTGCCTTGGCATCGCCATTCTGGTTGCCCACCGCAGCTTCCGGCGCATCCAGGCCGGCTTTCAGTATCTCTGCAATGCTGGCACTGGACACTTGCGCATTGGGGCCGTAATCCCACTCTATAGTCATGGCATCCAGTGCGCTCTTGGCCCGCCACCAGGTGTCTGCAATCACGGCAACGCCGCTGTCGCCGACCTGCACCACCTTCTTGATGCCGGGGCGTTTTTCTATCGCCGATGCATCAAAGCTTTTGACCTTGCCGCCAAACACCGGGCAATCCTTAATCGCCGCATTCAGCAAGCCCGGCATTTTCAGATCCATGCCGTAAATCTGCTTGCCGGTCGTCTTGTTGACCGTATCCAGACGGGCCAGGCGCTTGCCGACCAGCTTCCAGTCTTTCGGGTCTTTCAAGGTAACGTTTTCTGGCGGCGTCAGCTTGGAGGCGGCCAGCGCCACTTTGCCGTAAGTCGTGCTGCGCCCGCTGGCCTTGTGCGTAATCACGCTCTTGGAGACCGTGCATTCGGCGGCAGGCGCCTTCCATTCATCGGCTGCGGCCTGTATCAGCATGGTGCGGGCTATCGCGCCGCCTTTGCGCACATATTCATTCGATTCGCGTATGCCGCGGCTGCCGCCGGTGGAGAAGTTACCCCATACACGGTTGCGCGCCAGGCTCTGGCCCGGCGTCGGATATTCGGTGGTGACTCTGGCCCAGTTGCATTCCAGTTCTTCCGCCACCAGTTGCGCCAGCCCGGTCAGCGTGCCCTGGCCCATTTCTGAGCGGGCAATGCGGATCACGATTGTATCGTCTGGTTTGACGACCACCCAGGCATTGACCTCGGGAACTTCGGTGGTTTGTGCAGCAGCTTCGCCGCTGAAAGGAATATGGAAGCCTACGACCAGGCCGCCCAATGCGGCAACGGATCCGCCCAGGAAGCGGCGGCGTGAATGGTTAGGCGCAGCGGCATCGCCGGGCAAGGTAGTGGCGCGGCTCATTTGACGCTCCCGTCTGTGTGCGTGATCTGCAGATGTGCCAGCTTGGTATCTCCGCCATGCGCAACAACCTTGATCGCGGCCCGCACGCGGTTATAGGTACCGCAGCGGCAGATATTAGTCATCGCATCATCGATGTCGGCATCGCTGGGCTTGGGCTTAGTCTTCAGCAAGGCTACCGCAGCCATGATCATGCCGCTCTGGCAAAAACCGCATTGCGGCACATCCATCGCTGCCCAGGCTTTTTGCACGGGATGAGATCCGTCCGGCGACAGGCCTTCTATTGTGACGATCTTTTGCTTGGCGGTGAGCGCCGCAGCAGGCATGACGCAACTGCGGGTAGCGACACCGTCTATATGCACGGTGCAGGCACCGCACTGGGCGACGCCGCAGCCATACTTAGTGCCGGTAAGACCCAATTGCTCGCGCAATACCCAAAGCAGCGGCGTATCCTGCTCCGCTTCATATTGTCTTGGCTTGCCGTTGATGTTTAATGTTGCCATGCCTGAGCTCCTCAATCTTGTCTGCTGAATTCTGTGGAAACTGCCGGGTAGTATCGGTGAAGGAAGCTGCGCATAGCGCATTCTGTGATGACAGACAGCTGCGGAGCTTCGTTGGCGCGCAGATATATTACACCTTCTGTTCAGGCCGTGTGCAGCGCTCCTGTATCGCTTTGTTACGCTGCAGCTTCGTTATATTCGACGGGGAATAATGAGGGGCAGGCGCGCGATGACACAAGATATAGCCCCAAAAAAAAGGCGCGCCGCAGCGCACCTTTTTTACCGTCGAGACGACGCAAAATAATCAATCGAGATCTGCGTCTTCTCCCGTGTTGCCGCCATGCGTATGGCCCCTCGCCTCCACCGGCATCGCAGCACCGCCGGCACCTTCAAAGAAGAAAGGTTTGCGCGCCTTGGGCTTTGCACCGACTTCATTCATCGTCGCTGTGTCGTACAGACGGCCATTCAGCATCACCTGCACGACCTTGTCGGACTGGCGTATATCTTTCAGGATATCGGCATCGATGATGGCCAGGTCGGCCAGCTTGCCGGCCTCCAGCGAGCCTATATCCTTGTCCATGCCCAGATATTTGGCGCCGTTCAGCGTGGCGGTGCGTATGACTTCCAGCGGTGTCATGCCGCCGCGCGCAAAGGTCCACATCTCCCAGTGCGCGCCCAGGCCTTCGCGCTGGCCATGGGCACCGAGGTTGACCGGCACTCCGGCGCGCTGCAACTCGGTGGCGGTGCTGGCGATCTTGAAGACGTTATAGTCCTCTTCCGGAGCCAGCTCACGCCTTATGCTGCGCGGCTCCAGCACCGAGCGCGGCACATAGCGCGACAGCAGCGGATGACGCCATACGTCGGTATGCGCGTACCAATAAGTCTCGCCGTCCAGCCCGCCATAGCCGACAATCAGCGTCGGTGTATAGCCAACCCGGGTCTGCGACCACAACTGCTTAACGTCGTCATACGCATTTGCCACCGGTATCGCATGTTCAACACCGGTGTGGCCGTCGACCACCATCGTCATATTGGTTTCAAACAGGGAGCCGCCTTCCGGCACGACCATCATGCCGGTCAGGCGTGCCGCTTCCAGTATCTGCTGGCGCTGCTCGCGGCGGGGCTGGTTATAGCTCTTGACCGAAATCGCGCCACCGGCTTTCAGGCGCTTCAAATGCGTCAATGCATCGTCCAGGCTATTGACGACCGCCGTCATATTGGACTTGGCACCATACAGGATAGTACCGGTGGAAAAAATGCGCGGCGCTACCACTTCGCCAGCACGCTGCATCTCTGCCTGCGTAAAGATTTCCGAGGTCTTGTTGGAAGGATCGTGCAGCGTGGTCACACCAAACGCAAGCGATGCATAATTGATCCAGCTTTGCTGTGGGATGATTTCATCTTCGCCCATGCCGCCATGCCAGTGCACGTCAACAATACCGGGGATGATAGTTTTTCCGCTGGCATCAATCTGTTTCGCGCCTGCAGGTGAAGCGACATCGTCCGCCTTGCCGATGGCAACGATACGATTATCCTTAATAACGATGCGGCCATTATCGATGACTTCATCACCCTTCATCGTCACGATGCGAGCACCGGAAATAACGGTTGTACCCGTCGGCTTGCTTGCCGTTTCGCGGAAACCTATCTTCAGGCCGGCCTCGGCTGGCTTCGGCAGCTCCTTGGGTGCGCCGGGCATGAAGGCAAAGGCATTCTTCAGATCACTACTGAACAGCTCGTCGCCCAGAGAAAAATGCAGCTTGCTGCTATCGCCCGACCAATGCAGATAATCACCTGCATTCACGTCCAGCTGCTTGACCGGCAGCGCTTCAGCCTTGGGTCCTATCGTCACCGCCTTGCCGGCCAGCGGCAGTGGCGTAACATAGGTGTGGAAGCGCTCCTGATACGCCAGCCACGCGCCATCCGGCGACAGCGCAAAATCGCTGACGAACTCGCCGGTAGCCACGCTCTGCTCTTCTTTAGTCCTGCCGGGCTTGTTGTCCAGATTGATGCGCACCAGCGACGTGGTCCAATCCACTTCACCGCTATGCTTAGTGCGTGTGACATACAGCGTATCGCTGTCCTTGCCGAACTGCGGTGCACTGCCTTCTTCGGTCACCAGGCGCGGAGCACCCTTGCCGTCGGCATCGACCGCATACACACCAGGCTCCAGCCCGTACCACGGAGTAGTCAGGTAGCCGCCGCGCGACTTGACGAACACGACCTGCTTGCCGTCCGGTGAAAAGGCCGGTTCCAGGTATTTGCCCGGTGCCTTGGTCAGCACGGTTTCCTTGCCGCTGCGCAGTTCCATGGTTCGCACCGAACCTAGCTTGTCGTCATCCCAGGTGGTAAATACAATCTGCTTGCCGTCGCGCGAGAACTGCGGGAAAAATTCAAAATGATCATTTTGTTTGCTCAGCCGCTGCGGCACGCCGTTCGGCAAATCGCGGACATACAAATGTCCCAGCGCCGAATACACGACTTTGTCGCCTTGCGGAGAGACGTTCACCCAGCGTAGCTGATGGACGTCGAACTGATCCGGTGCGACCGGAGTTTCCACACGCAGTGCATTGTGGACTTCGCGCGTATCCTTGACGTGGAAGGCGATCTCTTTTGCTGCATGGCTGAAAGGATTGACGCGCCAGATCTTGCCCTTGGCCCAAACCACGATTTCCTTGCTGTCGGGCAGCCAGCTAAATGCAGGATATACACCCTGCACCGCCCAGGCTTCCTGCATATCGCGTTCCAGCTCGCCCCAGGCCGGTGTTTCGATGCCGGTTTTCAGGTCCTTCAGGAATAGCGTGCTCTGGTTGCGCACCCTGCGCACAAAAGCCAGGTATTTGCCGTCAGGAGAAGGCACTGGCCGGATAGCGCCGCCGGGGCCGCTGACAAAGGCCTTGGTCTTGCCGTCCTGCAGATCCTTGCGGAAGATCTGGTAAATCTGTTTGTTGGAATTCTTGTTGTACTCAAAGCTGGTGCCCGGCGTCGTATCCTGGGAATAATAGACGTAGCGGCCATCCGGCGAGAAGGCCGGCTCACCCAGATCTTTTTGCCAGTTCGGTTTTTCATTCAATTGCACGCCTGCGCCGCCGCTGGCATGGTACAGCCAGATTTCGCCGGAGCCCAGCGAGCGTGTGCCGCTATAGTGCTTGCGTGCAGCGATATACTGTCCGTTGGGATGCCAGACCGGATTATTCAGCAGGCGGAAATTTTCTTTAGAGACTTCATGCGGATTGCTGCCGTCCACATTCATGACCCAGATATTGTCGCCACCGCCGGCATCCGACATATACACCAGTTGCTTGCCGTCCGGAGAAAACCGCGCCTGCATTTCCCATGCAATGCTATGAGTCAGCGGCTTTGCTTCACCGCCCTCTATCGGCAGCAAGTACAGGTCACCCAGCAAGTCGAACACGATCTGCTTGCCGTCGGGGCTGACATCCACCGTCATCCAGGTACCGGTGCGGGTATCCAGGTTGACCGTCGATGCAGGGCCGGGAGGATGATTGACGTCCCATTTTTTCTTGTCGGCGTCTTTGCCGGCGACTTTGCTGACGTCTTTGGTCTCTTCTGCGAAACCGGTCATGGCCGTGGTACCAAGCGCGCCTATAGCCGCGGCTAGCAGCGTGGTCCGAAAAATTGGGTAAATCCTCATCGTCACTCCGTAATTTGTAAAAAGAGCATAGGCCCAGGCAATGCAATGTAGTGGCTATCCGCGATGCTCAAGGATGAAAAGCGAAGGCAAGTATCCTTGCGGGAGAGCCTTCATGTCAAGAAAGATGTCGTGCGGAAACTCAAATTTTTTCAGCTAATACCGGAGGCGGCCCCGCATGTGCCGGGCTATCCATGCATCGCAAAAAAAAACTCTGCGAACAGAACTTTTCTGTGAACTTATCGCAGTCTGCACGGGTCAGAACTACTGACGCCATCACCATGCTTTGGAGAGACATGGCGTTCAGCCAAAATCCATGGAAGGCGGATTCCATATCGCTTTTCTGTTGGCACAGGGGAGTTTTAGATGATGGCAGAAGGTCCTTCCACGCCTGCATCCGGATCTGCGTTGGGGCCTCTTTCAGGCTTGTTTCCGGATCTTTCAAGACTGGCTTATTTTTTATCTATCCCTGATTTTTGTATTCTGTCTCTCCAAAAATGCTGTTCATCACATTCCATTGGCAAAGAGCGCGGCGCAGGACTAAAGTGAAGTCAACACCGCAGCAACCGAAAGGAAAGATCATGAAACTCGCAGAAAACATGGATGGAATCGTCATCGCCGCCATTGCAGCCGCGATAGCCTCAGGCCTCATGACAGCGGTCGTACCGGCACCGCAAACTATGACTGCCGCAACGACCGATGGTGAAGTACACACTGTTGTCATTACCGGCAAACGGCTGACTGACTCCTGATCCGAATAGCCTGGAATGCGCCCGCAGTGGCCTTGCAGCGACGAAGCTGCCAAGCCGCTGCACTACAAAGGGCTTCGTTTTGCAGCAAACGCAAACGATTACTCATGCAGTGAATGCGCATTCCGGTTTAATCTCTTACCCAAACCAAGGGGAAGCCTGGCTTATGTTTGCTTTTTTATTGTGGCTAACGCTGTTTTTCTTTTGCTGGCCGCTGGCTTTGCTGGCGATCGTGCTGTATCCGCTGGTATGGCTGCTGCTACTGCCATTCCGGCTACTGGGTATAGCGCTGGAAGGCGTATTTGAATTGCTGCGGGCGATCATCCTGTTGCCTGCACGGGTCATAGGTGGCAGGCCCTGAACGACCAAGATCACGCTATGGCTAGCGGATCAAGGGCGTGAACTACCAATCCGCATGCTTAATTTGTACTGTTGAACATTTCATGTAATTCTTCAAATCTGTCCTCTACCTCGTGCTGCGACAGGCCGAGGAAGTGGCAGGCAATGTCGCCGCCCTTTTCCCATTCGGCGAATACGTCTTCCCCATGGTATTTGTGAATTGCATATTCCGCCAGCAAGGACAGCGCAATCAGCGTACGTACGCTGTCTTCCGTGGCCCGGTCCTGCAAGCTGCGATAATCGTGCTGCAGCAAGATGGCCAGCGACACCTCATTCGGCAAACCCCAGGTCCTTGCCAGCAAAGAACCGACTGCCGCATGATTGGCATTGAAGCGCAGATCTTCGAGGTCGGTGATGCTATTGATAAAGTCCCGGCTGGCTTTCTCCATGCTCTTGCTGTAATCAGGGAATTTCTCCATCAGCAAAGGCACGCCTATATCGCAAAACAGGCCAAAGGTATGCGCAAGATCGGTTGGGCAGGCGCGCATTTGCCGCGCCAGATAAGCCATCGCCTGCGCCCTTTTGGTGGAAAAATCCCAAAATCGCGCCATCGAGGCACCGCCCTGGCTGATGGTCTGGCGCGCGATGATGCCGGTCAACAACAGGCTACACTGGTTCAAGCCCAGTAAATCCACTGCATGCTCAACTGAGCTGGCCTTCAGCCTCAATCCAAAAAATGAAGAGTTTGTCAGCTTCATCAGCGATGCCGCCAACGACACGTCATGTGCAATGATCTTTGCGAGCTTGCGCGGATCCGGGTCGCGCGCGGACAGTTCTTGCTGCACATCCGCCAGCAGGCTGGGCCTGGGGGGAATCCTGATAGTTTTCACCAGGGCATCAACCGACTTTTCAGTATTTATACTTGGTGACAGTGAATTTTTCATCAATTTTTGAAAAGTACGGCAAAGAAATTCTGCGCCCTTTCCAGGGCTGAAAAGTAAAAAACAAGGATAAACCACGAAGACGGTGCAAATTCACCGTGACACAAAAACTTTCATTTCATCACAGTCGCTGCGTGCAAAATAACTGGATAAAATGACAATTTAGAGCACGGTAGATGGTACTGTAACTTGATACTGCAACATATAATGGCGCTTTGAAACGAAAGCTTCGCAGGCTGCGTGCACCAAAACTCCTTTCCCAAATAGCATCTCACTCGGAGGGTGAATGAGTTTTCACTATTCTAAAGCAAAAAGGAACCCTACATGAGCGTCAGTGGCGTGCTCTACACTGCCTTCCGCGACCTGATTCTTCCACCGGCCAGCCTGCTCGTCCTGTTTGCACTCGGCTTCCTGATCAGAAAAAAATTTCCCCGTTTGAGCCAGATACTCTGCGTAGGCTCGGTATCGATACTGTTTGCGATAAGCACCGATCTGGGAGCCTGTCTGCTTGGCAATCCGTTGGAAAACCTGGAGCCGCCTCTGCGCTCTGCCCAGGGTACAGGCGCTCAGGCAATTGTCGTTCTCACCGCTGGAAGAGTGGTGGATGCGCCTGAGTATGGCGGAAAAGACATTCCCGATTACATAGGCCTGGCGCGCATGAGATACACCGCAAGGCTGCACCGGGAGAGCAGCCTGCCGGTGCTGGTTACAGGCGGCTTTGGTGAGCAATATGGCAATGACGATTCGCTGGCCGAAATCATGGCCAGCGCACTGGAACAGGATTTTTCCACGCCGGTCAGATGGAAAGAGACGGACTCCGTCAACACGGCGCAAAACGCTGAACTGTCGGCGAAAATACTGCTACCAGCAGGCGTAAGCCGTGTGCTGCTGATCACGGACGCCATGCATATGCACAGAGCCAAGCTTGCCTTCCAGCAGCAGGGCTTGCAGGTGGTGGCGGCGCCGACCATGTTCCTCAATGAATATGATCTGCGCTGGTCTTGCCTGGTACCTACCATGGGAAGCCTGCGCCGCTCCTACTACGCGATTTAC
This sequence comes from Parundibacterium terreum, assembly GCF_014636315.1. Taxonomy (GTDB): domain Bacteria; phylum Pseudomonadota; class Gammaproteobacteria; order Burkholderiales; family Burkholderiaceae_D; genus Undibacterium; species Undibacterium terreum. Next base: position 986,902 of record NZ_BMED01000002.1, read on the forward strand.
GAATGGATGGGTCTGATTCTTTACAAACTAAGCAAGGCTCCGCAAGCCAATGCAAAAATAACATGACGATACGAGCAGCCAGCAGCAATATCCATGCAGGCTACCGCCCCTGCACCACTATTCATTTCATCCTCATTTGCCATGACTAGCAGATCTCCCCTCGCCGCCACTCCAGCCCATGGCCTGGATGCCCCCTCGTATAAGTTCATTTCTTATATGGCATTCCTGTATGCCTTGCTGATCTTATACGGCAGCCTGTTCCCGTTCAGCGACTGGACCACTCCGAGCACACGTCTATTTACCTTCCTGGTCACCATGCCCAGCATAGAGCGCGCCGATATCGTGCAAAACATACTGGTCTACGCGCCGCTGGGCCTATTGCTGGTCCTGCGATTAAACCGGAACATGGGCTTCTGGCTGGCATTGATACTCGCTACCATCGTGGGCACGCTGCTCAGTTTTGCCGTCGAGAGCATCCAGCAATTCCTGCCTAGCCGCGTTGCTTCGCTGTCTGATCTGGTCATGAATTTTCTCGGTACTTTCCTGGGTGGGGTATTGGCCGGCTTCATGAGCGCAGAGACGCTGACCGGCAAGGCTGTCGCAAAATACCGCGAACAGTGGTTTCGCACCGGCATCCTGGCAAATATCGGCATCGCGATACTGGCCATGTGGAGCCTGTCGCAAACCACGCCGCTGGTGCCGTCGCTGGACGTATCCCATCTGCGCCACGGTCTGGCGCTGCTCAAGCATGAGATCCTGTACCCGGATTCGTTCAGCTATGCAAAGATGGCGACCTATAGCCTGTATATACTGGCACTCGGCCTGTTGACCGTGACCGTCGTCCGGCGCGACAGGCCAGCGATGCTGGTATTCGCTACACTGGTGGCCGGCATACTCTGCGGCAAGGTGCTGATCGTTACCCGCCAGCTTGCTCCGGAAGTTTTGCTGGCCGCCATTGTTGCGCTACTGCTGCTTTTGCCGCTGCAGTATTTATCCAAAAAACTCAATGCTGTAAGCGGCATCCTTCTGATACTGGCAGGCTTCACGGTCTTTGAACTGGCGCCGGCGGACGCTGGATTCAGCTACCCCTTCAACTGGATACCCTTTGCCGGCCAGATGTCTTCGCTGTCGGGCCTGGAAAACATCCTTGAATTGCTGTGGCCATTCATGGCGCTTGCCTATTTCACCCGTTCCATCGTGCCTTTCTTCCGCCACACGGAGGCAGCGTTCTTCGGCGGGCTGGCAGTACTCGTGATCCTGTTCTTCGAGGAGTGGTATCAGCAGTTTGTCCCTGGACGCTATGGAGACATCACGCAGATCATGCTGGGGTTTGCGGGCTGGGTATTGCCGTGGTGCGTGGGCAGCAGTTCAGACGATACGGATGCGGAGAGTGCACCGCCGAAACGCCGGCGCCGCCGCAGTAGCCACAGTGTGGGTCACGGCGGTAGTCTGAGGCAAGAAGAGTAAAACAGGAAAATAAAAAATCCCCGCATGCTTGCACATGCGGGGATTTTTTTAACAGACCGCTTACAGTTTTCCAGATAAGCTGAGACCTACCGTCAACGGCCGCAAGCGATAGCCTTCGCTGACGGACTGCACATTTGGCCGCTGAATGACTTTATCGTTATTCAGCAAATTCTTTGCAAATAAGGATACTTCCCAGCTTCCAAACGTTGCGCCTACGCTGGCGTCCACCGTGCTGTAGGAAGGACGTACGTAGTCAGGATCAGTATGGATCAGGCTACCGTGGCTGCTACCCACCCAATGTACGCCGGCACGCGCGAAACCATAGGTATCTTCAGTGATGCTGAAGTTATAGGTAGCCGCCAGGCTGGCATTGTATTTAGGTACGCCCTGGATCTGGTCGCCGGATTTGGCGCCCAGGGAAGGTACGTCACTGGCCAACGTCGCGTTGGTATAGCCGCCGGAAAAACTCAGCAAGAGGTTGGCAGTCGGCTTGGCCTTGATTTCGACTTCAGCGCCATAGCTCTTGGCTTTGCCTACGTTGGTTTCAAAGTCGAAACCGCAACCCGGCAAAGTAATATCCTGCTGCAGCTTGTTCCAGTCTATGTAGAATGCCGCCAGGTTCACAGACAGGCGATTACCCATCAGCCTGGATTTGCTGCCGACTTCATAGCTCCAGAGCTTATCCGGGCCAAAGGACAGCGGCGCTTCTGACAGATTCAGGTTATGAAAATCCGCTGCGCAGACCGAAGTCGGAATCGCGCGATTTTGGCCACCCAGACGGAAACCCTGTGCTGCAGTTGCATACAAGGTGTTGTTAGGGTCAACTTGCCAGGAAATCGCAAACTTTGGAGTGAAAGCCTTGAAATCGGAAGATGCTTCCGAGTGCTGAGGGCCGCCGGCAAAGAAGAAATCGCCATCACGCACCAAAGAATCGGACGCACGCAGGTAACGCGCACCGACTGTCGCTTGCAGCGCCGGGCTGAAGTAATAGCTGGCTTCGCCGAATACCGCTTTCTGCGTGGTGTGATAATGGCGTGCACTGAAGTAGGAATTATCCCCTGGGAAAGCCGAACCCAGTTGGCTAGGGTCGGCGATATTCACGCCGGCTGCATTGAAAGCCTGATTGATGCCGAATACAGGTTCGTTATCAACAACCGTGGTGAACAGGTTGGAATAATAGACACCGCCCAGCCAGGTAATCGGAGAGCCGCCTTTGGGATCATAAGGCTTGGACGCTACGCGTATTTCTTGAGAAAATTGCTTGATCTCATTGTTCAGATAGACCGCAGAGGGCAGGCCGGAAACCAGATCACCCAGGCCAGGCGGCGTCGTGATCAGGCTGCCGATATAGCTGCTGTTGACGACAGTACCGTCCTGCGTACGATCAAAATTGCGCTTGAAGTAGCTGGATACCGATACCAGGTCGGCTGAACCGAGGTCGTAATTGACCGTCAGGCTGGGTACCAGCAATCTATCTTTGCCCGGCTCGCGAACAATTTTATTAGTCTGGTTTTTTGGCAAATCGGTGTAGGAAGCATCGATATCATCGCTTTTCACGTCCTGATAAAAGACCGATGGTGTAATCACCAGGCCGGTCATGGGCACCCATTTCAACGCCAATCGTGCCACCGAGCTATCTTGTGAGTTGATGCCGGACGCGACTACCTTGCCGGTCGTCGGCGATACCTGGTCGATGTAGCCGCTGTCACGGCCTTTTTGCAAGCCTATGCGCAGTGCCAGCTCGTCCTTGATCAGCGGAAAATTGAATACGCCATTGGCCGTGTAATTGGTGCCGCCGCCTTTAGTGGAAGAAACCTCTGAATACACATTGTTTTCGCGCTCATTCAGATTGGGCTGGTTGGTGATGAATTTGATCGTACCGCCCATGGAGCTGGCGCCGTACAAAGTACCTTGCGGGCCGCGCAAGACTTCAATGCGATCAAGGTCGAACAGTTTTGGTTCCGCACTGCCCAGGCTATACAGATTGCGCGTGGTCAAAGATACGTCATCCATGTACATGCCGACCGTGGCGGAGCCTGCGGCAGAACTGACGCCGCGAATTTCTATATTGCTGAGGCCTGCACCGGTACCGCTGGCGCCGGAGTTGGAAATATTAGGAATGGAGCGCGTAATATCGCCCACATCGGTGATATGGCGGCCTACCAGGTCTTCACCTGTCATCACGGAAATACTCAGCGGCACTTTGCTGGCGTCTTCCTTGCGCTTTTGCGCGGTGACGGTCACGGTTTCAATTTGTTCAGAACGCTTGCCGGGAGTAGCGGCAGCAGGTGTAGTGGATGCAGTATCGGTAGATTGTTGCGCCCAGGCTGAGCTCGCGAATAAGGATGAAATTGCGGCCGCGAGAAAAACCATTTTCCCTTTTTGAACTTGCATTGTTTTTTATACCTTCCCAAGGATGCCGGGTCCAGACAAATTGCTGTTTGGGCCCAGAGAGCTTACGATCGATTGCAGTGCTGGCTTGCACTGTTTCGCTATAAGCATATTATTAATATTGAACCAACCGGGGGCTAAGGTAGCATAGACTTTTGGCACCGCAAAGGTCGTGTGGTATTAATGCTGAAAAGCGTCAAACATGAAAATTTCTTGAAAGAAAATAGTGCAAATCCCGTACGCAGATGGTGCAGCGACGGGCCAAATTCCCAACTATGGGGAGCGAAAAACAAAGCGCCCGTCGCGTAAAAATTTGCGGGACGGGCGCGGTGGTATGCAGGGGATAAAAATATCGCTGAAGCCGCCTACTTTAGCAGCTTATGCCGGTGCCTTATTTCAGTGGAATAGGCTGGCTTCTGTCGACCGCCACTGCAGTGATATTGTTCTTGGGCGAACCGTCCACCAGCTTGTCTGAATAGGTCAGATAGACCAGTGCATTGCGCGATTTATCGACTATGCGCACGATGCGCAGTTTCTTGAACAGGATGGACAGTCGTTCATTGAATACCTCTTCCTGCATAGGCAAAGGCTTCTTGAAGTTGATAGGTCCGACCTGGCGACAGGCAATCGCGGCCTCGGCCTTATCTTCGGCCAAGCCCAGCGCACCGCTGACGCCGCCGGTTTTGGCACGTGAGATATAGCAGGTCACGCCATCCACTTTAGGATCGTCATAGGCTTCCACGACGATTTTGTGGTCAGGTCCTATCAGCTTGAAGGCGGTATCGACACTACCCAGTGTCTCGGCATGGGCGGCGCCGGCAAACAGACATGCTCCGGCGATCGCCAGTTTATGTAATTTCATCACTATCCTCGCAATATAAAAACTACCTGAAGACTGTCCGTTCAGGCTTGATTATTGGTATTCAGACGCGAATTACGCATGCCGTAGATAAAGTAACCCGCAACTGCAATACCCATCCAGATAAAAAATACCCAGTAAGTCAGCCGTGACAAATCCTTCAGGATATACAGGCAGGCAATGATACTCAGCGCCGGCACCAGATACGGGCCGAAAGGCACGCGGAAGCCTCCATGGTCCGTGCTCAGGTCAATGTGTTTTTTACGTATCACCGGCACTGCCGCCGATACCACGATAAATGCGACCAGCGTGCCCATGCTCACCATATCCCACAGGAAAGTGGAATCGACGAAACCGGCCACCAGAGCGACGGCCAGGCAAACGATAATGGTATTGTTGACCGGCACGCGGGTGCGGGCGCTGACGGCATGGAAGGACTTGGGAATCAAGCCGTCCTTGCTGATCGCATACAAGATGCGGCTCTGGCCGTAGATCGTCACCAGCGTTACGCTGAAGACGGATATAACGGCGCCGCCAGACAGTATCAATGCGGGCCAGGCCTTGCCTGTAACGTTTTGCAGGATCACGGCCAGGCCAGCCTCCTGGCCTTCAAATTTGCTGGCTGGTTGGGCGCCCATTGCGGCTACCGCAACCACCAGGTAAAACACCGTGACGATAACTAGTGCCGCCAATATGCCCAGCGGCACATTGCGCTTGGGGTCCCGCACTTCCGAACCCGCCGTGGCAACCGTATCAAGACCGATAAAAGAGAAAAAGACCGTTGCCGCTGCGGCAGTCACGGCAGACAGCCCGCCTGGGCCCTTGGCGCTGTCAGTCATAAAGAACGGCGTGAAATTAGCTGCATCAAAACCCGAGAACGCGATCACGGCAAAGAAGGTCAGGATGATCAGCTTGATCGATACCATCACCGCATTGACCGTGGCCGATTCCTTTGCGCCACGCAATAACAAAAAGCCACAGATGACAACCAGTGCTACAGGTGGGAGGTTAAAGTGTCCGGCATGTATTTCCAGGCCATTCGGCCCGGAAGCGATCATCGGGGAGCGCAGCATTCCAGGAATTTTCCATCCGGTAGCATTGACGAGAAAATTGTTCAGGTAGTCCGACCATCCTATCGCGGTGGCACTGGCGGCCAGGCCATACTCCAGCAGCAGGCAACCAGCCACAATGAATGCGGCAAACTCACCCAGCGTCGCGTAAGCAAACGAATAGGAAGAGCCGGAGGCCGGAATCCTGGACGACAGCTCTGCGTAGCACAGTGCAGTCAACCCGGCAGTGACCGCCGCCATGATGAAGGACAGGATGACGGAGGGACCGGCTTTTGGCACGGCTTCCACCATCGTGAAGAAAATACCGGTACCTATGGTGGCACCGACACCTATCATGGTCAGTGCGAACAGGCCCAGCGAGCGTTTCAGTTCATGGTCTCCAGCATGTTCGGCCGTACCTATAGGCTTGGTCCGGGTCAGTTGCTGGGCTAAAGTTTGTCGTCCCAAGAGAGTTCCTTCTTTATTAATCTAAGTCTGTTGTTCTTATTCTTGCCTGTACTGCCGCCCAGGCCTAATCTGCCCTGGCGGGCTTGATCACTTGTCCGCCCTTCATCACAAAACTGACCTGCGTCAGCTTGGTCACGTCGGCCAGCGGATCATCAAAGACCGCAATGATATCTGCATATTTTCCGGTTTTGATACTGCCTATGTCTTTTTTCAGGCCCAGCAGATCTGCGGCACTGATCGTGGCGGCCTGGATTGCCTGCATGGGTGTCATGCCGTACTTCACCATGTAAAAGAACTGCCGCGCATTGTCGCCGTGCGGATAGACGCCGGCATCGGTGCCGAAAGCCATGTGTGCGCCACCCTGGAATGCTTTGCGGAAATTATCCCTTTGCAACTGACCTATTTCCTTTTCCTTGGCCAGCGATTCCGGCAGGAAGCCTGCTTTTTCGCCCTCACCCAGGATATAGTCGTCGTTATAGATGTCCATCACCAGCCAGGTGCCTTTTTCCCGTGCCATCTTGATGCCCTCGGCATCGATCAGGCTGGCATGCTCGACAGAATCCACTCCCGCGCGTATCGCATCATTGATGCCGCTGGTGCCATGCGCATGGGCGGCGACCTTGCGCCCCAGCTTATGCGCTTCGGCAACAATCGCCTGCATTTCTTCCAGCGTGTATTGCTGCGCGCCAGCTGCATCGCCCTTGGACAGTACGCCACCGGTAGCGCAGATCTTGATCAGGTCGGCGCCATATTTGACCATTTCCCTGACCTTGGCCCGGGCTTCCCAGGGGCCGTCTGCGACGCCACGCCCGGTATCGTTGTATTCCGGCGGCAGCAGATTATTGTCGCAGTGACCGCCCTTGATACCCAGCGCATAAGCGGACACCAGCATACGCGGTCCCGGCGTATCACCGTCATTGATGGCGTCGCGCAAGGCCACATCGCCAAAGCCATCGGCGCCGACATTACGCACCGTCGTGAATCCTGCGTTCAGGGTATCGCGCGCAGCACGCACGCCATATAAAGCCGCGCGTACATTGGAGGTTCCCAGGCTGGCATAGCCGTGCGCATGCGGGTTGCCGGTCAGATGGGTATGCGCATCAATCAAGCCAGGCAGTACAGTAGCTGCGGACAGGTCGATTACTTTTGCCCCTGCGGGTATTTTTACCGTCGCCGCAGGCCCTACTGAAAGAATCCTGTCGCCCTGGATCAGAATCAACTGGTCGCTCAAGACCTTGGAAGCTTCTACATCCACCAGCCTGCCGGCCTTGATGACCGTGGTCAAAGCTTCCTGCTCCGCTGCGCTGGCAAGCTGGCTGGCAGCGCCTAAACCCGCTGCCAGCAGCAGAGTGCTCGCGGCTAGCTGAAATGTGGAACGAAGCTTGGGAGGCAAGGCTTTCTTCATCGGGCTCTCTTTTTATGAATGATTAATATCAAATTCAGTGGAATAAAAAAACTGCCTCATTCTAGCTGCGATGACCAATTTGAGCAGTATTTCTATAACAAGCGGAAACTGTTGTAAATTTTGCTAGCCAAGCTGCATCGCCCATGGCAAGCTCACGAAAACATCGGGCCAGGCAGATAGGCCGCCATAATAAGCCGCAGCGCTCCAAATTTTCATTTGCCTTTGCGTGATATTGATGGCGAAACAATTGCCGATTCCGGTAAAAACCGCTGAATCACCGACAATCCATGGCCAAATCGATTTCTTATGCCCAGCTTTTTTGTCTAATGCCAGTCTATTTATGTCAATATGAACACCGAAAAAGCCACTGAAGCCTGGGCCGTGAATATGGCCGGCATCGGCTAAAAAAACAACAGCGGCTATATACAAACCATGCTGGTCGTCTATCCATCATTGAAAGTCATCAACTACGCCGAGCTCATAGGATGATTACCCTGCAGCCTCAATTCAACTGGCGTAGGCTGCAAGCCTCGGAGGCCGGGTTTGCCCACCATGTGCATCTGCAAGCCATCGCCGATCAGGACTATGGGCTGGTACGCCCGGATGAACTGCCGCATTTTATTGCTCACACCTCCGATGCCGGCGCGATCATAGGCTGTTTTTACGATAAAAAAGCTGTGGACAACACGGGCCATGGCATGGCCGAAATGATTGCCTACGGCGTGCTGGGCATGAACTCGGCCACGAGCACGCACATGGCGCAACTGCTGAATATTCCCGATTCTGTAAGAAAGCAATTTGCCATCCTGGATGGCGTCGCCTGCCTGCCCGACTGGCGTGGCTATGGCTTGCACCGGGAGTCGATACAGGCGCGACTGGAATATGCCCGCACGGCGCACCGTACGCTGATAGGCGCTACCGTGTCGCCTGAAAATATCGTCAGCCTGCGCGGTTTGCTGGAAGCAGAATTCGTCGTCTCCACCTTTGCCATGCTGTACGGCGGCCTGGTGCGCTTTATCCTGAAAAAGAACCTGGAGGCGCCGCAGCTTTGCTGGTCGCTGGAAAAAAAAGTCGACGCCAGCGACAGGACTGCGCACCAGGAAGCTCTGGCACTGGGCTTATCGGCTTATGCCTGCAGCCAGACTTCCGGCGGGAGTTGGCAGCTGCACTACGGTTATCAGGCCTGACACGGCTCCGGTATTCAAGGCCCGGGATTTTTAATTCAACTCTGTCTTAGCCTTCGTCCCTGCCGGCATCCGGCACATCGTTGCGGTGTCCTGTTTTTCGGCGCTGCTGTTCCCTGTCTCTTTGCCGCAGCACGTCTATCATCACGTTGAAAGTGCGCGCCAGGCGGCCCAATTCATCATTCGAGGTGACCTTGATATTGGCTTTTTCATAGTCACCGCTCTTCAACGCATGGGCGGCAATGGTCAGGCGTTCTATCGGGCGCACGATACTGCGCGCGAATAGCACAGCCAGTAGCAGGAACACCATACCTACCGCAAGCACGCTGTACAGCACATTGGTAAACAGGTGATTCAGCGGCTGCTCAAACGAGATACGCGACTCCGTCACGCCGACCACCCAGTTATGCCCCTTGACTGGCGCATAGCCGGCGATCTCTTCGGTATTAGAAATGCTGGAACGGTAGCTGATATTGCCGGCCCCCTTCGCGCCTACCATTGCCTTTGCCAGATCGGGCATGTTCAGGCTTGCAATGCTGTCGCGCCGGAAGCGCTGGTCGGCCACGATCTGCTGCAATTTATCCTGCGGCAGAGTCACCAGGCTGTGATACAGCTCTTTCTGGTCCGGGTGATAGATCAACACGCCGTCGCCATCAATCAGGAAAGGGACCAGATTGGTCCTGTGTATCTCCGCCAGTATGCTGGCAATGCTGGAACCCTTGATGCGCAGGACAATCGCTCCTATCACCTTGCCATCCGCATTGACGACGGGGTTGGAATAATACACTCCGGCAGCACCGGCGGTAGATCCTACCACCATGCCTGTCATGTGAGCGCGGCCTGCCATCGCTTCCTTGAAATACTCGCGGAACTTGAAGTTCCTGCCGGTTACCCCGGCATCATTGGATACCAGTGCATTGCCTTCCGCATCCATCACGATCAGCGGATGCACATCCGGATTGGATCTGGCAAGGCCCGCCAGCTTGCCATTGATAGCCTCCTTGCCCGCATCGCCGGGATGCTCCAGGAAATTGACAAAATCGGTATCGGTACCGAGGTAGTTGGCCAGGTTACGGCTGTCGTTGATCAATTGCGATACGCGACCAGCCGAGCTTTGCGCATGCTGCTCCAGATCGCGCAGTTCGCCGGCAGACACGGTACTCAGCGTTGCATTCAAATTGTAGTAAGCCACGATCAGCATGGGCAGCAAAGCGGCCAGCACCATTGCCAGCGTCATCTTGACCACCATCGGCCATGAGGCCGGGTGCAGCATCGCCCTGCCGGCACGCAACATCCATGATTTCAACAGACGCGGCGATTCCAGCAGTGTGCGCCAGCTTTCACCGACCAGGCTTTCATTGTCTCCGGAGCGCAAGGCATCCTGCCAGCTCAGGCTGCCGGCATGCGCGGCAAACAGCGCCTGCCTGAAGGCCGCCACATCCTGCGGCCTGTGCGCAGCGTCCAGCGCCAGCGCCCAATCTATTGCTTTCAGAAATTCGCTGCTATAGCGCCCGCTGCCGGCCTGCTCCGCAGTAGCCATGCAGTCATCGATGCGGCGTTCGGGCGCCGGCAAGGGTTTACTACCGGCCACCATCCAGTACAGCGTCGCTCCCAGCGCATAGATATCGGTAGCCGGCCCCTGGTCTTCCGCCTCATATTGCTCATAAGGCGCATAGCCGGGCGTCACCACATTCGCCATCCTGTGCCGCTCGCCGGCGGTCTGCCGCGCAGCGCCAAAGTCCAGCAGGACCAGGCTGCCATCTTCCTGCCTTACATAGATATTGTCGGGCTTGATATCCCGGTGCAGGTAACCTGATTCATGCACGACGGCCAGGCCTTCAAGCAGCGGCTGCACCAGCAATAGCAAATCCGCTTCCGCCATCGTCTTGTGCTTGGGCCACCACTCTTTCAAGGGTTTGCCGCGCTCATACTCCAGCACCATGTAGGCGGTGCGATGGGCTTCGAAAAAACGCGCTACCCGTACGATATTCGGGTGCCGGAAAGTCGCCAGCGTACGCGCCTCCACCAGGAAGCTCTCCAGTCCGTGCTGATAAAATTCCCTGTCCTCGGGCCAGCGCGGCGTCACCGACTTGTCCGATGCGCGATAGGCAAAATCGCCAGGCAGGTATTCCTTGATCGCCACCTTCACATTCAGGTGGATATCGGTCGCCAGATAGGTGATGCCGAAGCCGCCGCGCCCCAGCACGCTGTCGATACGGTATTCCAGCAAGTGAAAGCCTACAGGCAATGCCAGCATATCCTCGTTGCCGCCCGCGGATGCCTGGTCTGGCGGAAGGATATCGTCCACATGCGGCGCTGCCGGGGCCAGCAAGTGGGCAATACCGGATGTGGATGCCGATGCAGGATGCTGCACTGCCGCTGACGGGGTCGGCACATGCAGCACCGTCAGGTCATCATCAACAGGAAGGGTGGATACTTCAGCGGGCACTGCAGCAGGTGCTATAGCAGATACTCCAGAAGACATGTCAGGTTCAGCCGAGGCAACAGGCCTGCTGAGTAATTGCTGCACCTCAAGCTCTTTGACGCGCCGCAATTTGCGCTCCAGCTCGACCACGGTTTCCAGCGCGCGCACCCGTTTTTCCAGTACGGCGCTGATGCTGGGCTGATCGGGCTCGGACACAGAAAGAACAGGTGCAACAGGAGATGGTGGAATATATCCGGCGTCAAGCCCGGCAAGCTGTTGTCCATCCATCGATGGGCTGGCCGTCTCTACCGTATCCGGACCTTCATTCATTCGCTTCTCCGCCCTCGTCTATTGATAGATCTCGTGTTCTTTATTTTCGCAGGCATGGAATATTGCCATGCATCATGAGCATATCCCATAAGCCTTCACCAGCCTGTTTTCACTCAAAGCCGGCTTGCAAAAATTCGATGAATTGCGTTGATTTTTGCGCTGATGTGATTTGCTTCCATGCTACCATATCGACTTGCGTCCGCTTATAAAAACCATTCAGGTACACATCGGAGTTACCTTGAGCAATTGGAAGCAACTATCCCCCAGCCTTTACCATCAACTGTCTCTTGGCCAAGCCTATGGCGTGACCGATGTAGGCCTGGTGCGCAAGTCCAACGAAGATAATTTCCTGATCGATGAAGAACTCGGCTTGGTCGTAATCGGCGACGGCATGGGTGGCCACGAAGGCGGAGAAATCGCCAGTGCCAACGCCATCATTGCGCTACGCGATTTTATCCGCTCCTTTGTCCAGGAGCGTGATGCGAATGCCCTGCCTATCGCTGCGGAACATGATCCGGATGCCACCTGGTCCGACGAAACCATGCCTGCGGTGATGACACTGTTCGATGCAGTGGAATTTGCCAATACCCAGTTGTATACGCAAAACCTGGCCAACCATAATGGCGGCGGCCACGGCATGGGCACGACACTGACCGGCATCTGGCAATACCTGGACAAGGGCCTGCTGGTCGTATTCCATGTCGGCGACAGCCGCCTGTACCGCTGCCGCGCCGGCGAGCTCAGCATACTGACGCGCGACCAGACCTTGTACCAGCAAGCGATAGAAGAAGGCATCGTAGACAATTTACCAGCGCGCAATTTGTTATTGCAGGCGATAGGGCCGACTGTCAGCGTGAAGCCGGATGTCAAATCCTTCGCCTACCAGCCCGGCGACCTGTACCTGTTATGCACCGACGGCCTGTATGGAAATACACCGCACTCAGCGATAGAAGAAATCATGCGCAGGACACATGCACAAAACCTGGAGCAATCCTGCCTTGACCTGATCGAGCTTGCCAAGGAACACGGCAGCCGGGACAATATCACAGCGATACTGGTAATATGCAATCAGTAGTGGTTCCCACTGAATTCTGAGTATCTAACTTTTGTGGTTGGTCATTTTTTGATTGCTGGCCGGGGTAGCCCGGCGGCTACGAGCGGTTTAAGGTCAAGAACAACAACAAATTCAAAAACAACGGCAACCAAATTCTCCAACGTTTGAAAAAATCAATCTCTTAAAGCAGAGATGATCTGGTTTGGTTGTTGGGGTTGTTTTTGAAGGTGCTCCGCTCGGGACGCAGCATTTTGTGCGTTACAGAAAATAGATCAGAAACAGACGTTGTTTGAGCGCAGCGAGTTTCGTCTGTTTCCCATTTTTTGTAATGCACAAAATGTGATGGCGCTACGCGCCATCACCCGAAGGGCAAGTCTGCGGTCGCCTTTTTTTGCTTACTTTTTCTTGGGGGCCGCCGAGGTGCGAAGCAAAAAAAGTGAGTAGCATGCCGGGCTACCCCCGGCCTGCGATCACAAATTACTAAACGACATGACCAGCGCACGTCATCTCGCTCAAGTGCTCAACGCCGGCCTGCGCCACCCCCACTCCCTCCAGCTACCATCCAGCATCGCCACAAAACCCGTCGGTTCCGGCAATCCCTTACACATCAATACCGATGGCGTAATATGCGGGGAACCATCCGTCCACCACAGGCTGTGGCCCGAGAGTAGCGCCTGCGCCATGTCGGCAGTCAGTGCAGACATGTTAACCTGTATGCTGTCGTTGCCCTGGCTGGGCAGGCACCATCCGCCTGTCGAGCGCGTATCGGCGTCGCCGAACAGCACCGGGCTGAACAGCACCGGTTTTGCTTTCAGCGCGGCATCGAAGTCATCCAGCAGGAAATTGCTTTCCAGCGAGGATAGCGCCAGCTCTTCCATGCCGTCATACCAGGCCTTGCCGTTCTCCAGCCAGTTCAGCAAGGGCGCCTGCACCGGCACGCCTGCTGCTATCATCAGCGGAAAATGCCGCCCCACCCTATCCACGCTGGGCATCATCACTCCCGCCCACGCGTTGCCGTCAATAACGCCGTTGGATAGCGCGAAGCGCCAGATGGGGCTGGTCAGGTAAGTCTCCAGCCATGCATTATCCAACTGCCGCTTGCTGGTCTGTATGCTATCCTGCAGCCAGTTGTCCCACACCTCCAGAAACGCCGGCGGCAGACGCCGTGAAACAAAATCGCCATGGCTGGTGACCTTGCCGAAAAAACCGGGGGCGCTATCGGGCTGGCTCATTATAGTTTGTCCATGCAGCGGAACTGTTCCAGCGTATCCCTCTTGAAGGGATTGATGACGCTGCTGGCAGTCAGTTCAAACACGGCTTTCTTGCCATCCACGTCGAAGCTTAGCTTATAGCGTTCGCCTTGCGCGGTCGGCTCCAGCAAACCCTTGTCCATCAGGCGGAACCAGGCCCAGGTGCCGTCCGCGCGCAGATCTGAACGGCTGCCGGCAGGCGTAGTTTCCAGATGCGCCTGGCCATTTCCTTTGCCGCTAGGTAGCTGGAATGAAGTGGAGCGGATCGGCGTGTTCGGCGCATAGGCCAGTTGCTGGCCGTCGATTTCCAGCAGCAGCTTGCTCCAGGCTGCGTCCACACTCACAGGCTTCAAATCGAAACGCATGGAAGCCTGCCTGCCGCCTGCACCAAAGAAAGCATCACGTATCCTGGCCGCGCGCTGGAACTCATTCAGCACTTCTTGCGGAATGCCCAGCGATGCATTATTTGCCGTGGTGCGCCAGCGCCACTGGCCGCCACCCATATCGACATATTGCAGCAGGTTTTTCTGGAAGAAATCGTCAACCAGGCCACCCGGTGCAAAGAACTTGCCGAAATCGTCCGCAGTGACTTCCTTAGCCGCACTGCGTACCAGGGGATAGCGACCGGCAATTGCATCGCGGCAAAACTGGCCGCCGCTGCCTACCCACAGGGAATTCAATCTTTCCCTCTCGCTACCGGAAGTCAGCCCTGCGCCGCTGCTGTCTATATTTTTCAGCATGGTCGCCAGGGGCGCCGGTTTACCGTCCGCCTCACGTTTCAGCTTGCTCAGCGCCTCGCCGGCCGGCGGCGGCGTGCCGGTGCGTTTCGCCGCGCCCGCCGCGTCCAGGTAGGTCGCAACATCCTTCAGCATGGCCAGCACTGTATCCAGCGGCACCGGCGCGCCTGCGGCTGCACCACCCGTCCCACCACCAGCACCAGCACCCGCCATCTTGTGCAAATCTTCAAAGTGCGCATCCACAGGGTTGGATGCCTTGACCGCTGCAGGTGCTTCGTCGGCACCGGAGCCTATCGCGCTTTCCAGTTTTTTCTTATATGCGTCCAGCTTGCCTTTGACTGCGTCACTGACCGAAGCCGTGCTGAACTTGCTCTTGGTTCCTTCCAGCGTGGTTTCCTTGGCCGCCGCCAGTAGGAACTTGCGCAAGGGTGAATCACCGCCGGACAGGATATTGGTAATCCTGGCGCCCTGGTCCAGCGTGGAAAACGGCGCTATACCCACATCTGCCAGCAGTGCATCCCACTGCGCGATGTAGTCATTAAAATACAATTGCAGCACAGCTCCCTTGATTTGCTCGGTGCTGCCGGCACTGGCGATTTGCTCCTGCTGCGCCAGCACCCAACTATCCTTAGCGACATCGGTGATCGCCTGTTCATTCTGTTCCAGGAATTTGGCGTAGCCAGCTACCGAGAACATGCCATTGATACCGCGCGTCAGCGGTTCTCCGCTGCGGCGGACAAACACTTGCGGCGCATCTCGTCCGCCCACATTGGTCACGCTGAATTCCGGCAGCTTGCTTCTGGACAGTTCACGCTTCAGGCGGTTGTATACGCGCTGCTGGATAGGCATTTTTGCCAGGGTCAGCCGGGTGTCGCTGATCAGCGCCGCATCCAGCTTGGGCGGCTCGTCGGCACTCTCGTTATATTGTTCCAGCAGGGCCTGCACATGCTCGGACAATGCCTGCTTCTGTGCATCGCTGGCATCCTTCAGGTTGCGCGACCAGTAGTAATCCAGCCACACGCCCACCGATGCCGCGTCAAAGTGCTTGGCGTCTCCCAGCATCAGGTAGACGCGCAGGGTTTCATACAGGTAGTCGGCATTATTGGCGCTATCCCTCCGCAATTGCTCTTCCATGCGGTTGAGGATGCGCGGCAGCAGGGTTTCCCTCAGCATTTTCTGGTACACAGCCTGCGCGCCGGCACCCAGTTTGTCGCCCTGGTACAAGCCGAAGCGCATCAGCAAAGGCGCCCCCTTGTCGCGCTCGGCATAACCACCCGGCAGATCGCGCACTGCACTCAGCAAGGGCAAGGTTTGCAGCTCGCTGCCCTGCGCCGGGAGCGCAGCAGCCAGCTTATTGATATCCGCCACTTTTTGACTGACATCGGCCACATAGCTCTGGTTGCGGAAATAGCTGGTCACCAGTCCTGCGCCCAGCAATACCAGCAGCACGCCAATGGCAATCGACGCTCCCCATTGCAGCCAGCGGCGCTTGCGCTCCAGCCCCAGATTAACTCCGGCCAGATTCGCTTCAGGGAAGATCACGTCACGCAGCAGGCTGGTGATGAAGTAGCTGCGCCCGCTCGCGGCATTCGGCGGCAACACCTGGCGGTCCAATCCGAAAGCTGCGGCCATGGCACTCATCACGCGGTCTATCGGGCTACCCTCCTGCGTGCCGCTGCTGAAATACACCCCGCGCAGCAAGGCTTTTTCTTCATAGCGGCTGGACTGGAAGACATCATTCAGGAAGCGGCCAAGGACATCACCTACCCCGGCAAACTGCTGCGGAAAGCTATAGATCAATGCGCGCCTGTGCAAATCACGCTCCTGCTGCACGCGGCTCAAGACCCTGGCCTGCAATTGCTGCTCCAGCAACTGAAACTCTTCCGGAAAAGCTGCCAGTGCGCTATCCACCTGGTTGGCATCGGCCAGAGGGAAAGTCATCCCCCATACCTGCGCTCTTTCCTCACGCCCCAGGTTATCGAAGAATTCCACGAAACCCGCCAGCAAATCGCACTTGGTCACCATCACGTAAATGGGGAAACGTATGCCCAGCTTTTCGTGCAATTCCTTGATGCGCTCACGGATGGCCAGCGCCTGCGCCTGACGCGCAGCTTCGTTTTGTCGTAACAGATCGGCGACGCTGAGTGCGATGATGACGCCATTGACAGGACGGCGGCGGCGATGCTTGCGCAAGAGCTGCAAAAAGCCGCCCCAGGCCGCCTTGTCTACTTCGCTGTAGCTGTCCTGCGTCGTGTACCGTCCTGCCGTATCCAGCAGCACCGCTTCATCGGTAAACCACCAGTCGCAATTGCGGGTGCCACCCACGCCGCCTATCGCATTCTTGCCCATGCTTTCGGCCAGCGGAAATTTCAGGCCCGATTGCACCAGCGCGGTGGTCTTGCCCGTGCCGGGAGCGCCGACAAACATATACCATGGCAACTGATACAGGCCGCCCTGCTTGTCGCCGAGCTTGGCTTTCTTCAGCACGGCCATGGCTTCCTGCAGGCGTTTTCCCAAGGCATCCAGCTCAGCAGCGGTTTCCTTCGCACCGGGCACGGGTGCCGGAGCCGGCTGGTCTTCGCCCGCAACACCTTTCATCAGCTTCGCGTTGGCGATCCTGGCCGCGATGAATTTCCACAAAAAGTAAGCGGCCCAAATCACGAAAAAAATAACGATGAAGGTCCAGCGCACGCTTTCGGATGCAAACGGCTCGCTGCCGTTGAATGCCAGCAAAGGGCCTTCAAACCAGATAATCAGCGACAGCAGGATGACGCCGAGCAGGGAAAGCACCCAGGGTTTCAGCAGCCAGGAAAAAATTCGCTTCATAGGATTCCAGCAATTCGGTAATTGAAATTGGAGCTCATCGGACGTCCGTTACGGTAACAATGTGCCTGGCATGCTTCTTCATCCTGCCGGCCTGGCTAATGCACGATGCTAAGGTTGCGCAGCCGGTGTCAGTACAATGATATCGACCCGCCTGTTACGCGCCCGGTTAGCCGGGCTATCATTGGCCACCAGGGGCTCGGTGTCGCCGCGCCCTTCCACCGTATACCTGTCCGGCGGACCAGCGCGTTCTGCCAGCAGGGTCTTGACGGAGCTTGCACGGCCCTTGGATAAATCCCAGTTCGACGGAAACTTGGCCGATATGCCTGCCTTCACATTATCGGTATGGCCGATTACGATCACTTTCCCGGGTACCGGCTTCAGAGCGTCGCCTATGCGCTGCAACAGCGGAATGAAGTCGCGCGTCACTTCGGCGCTGCCCGATGCAAACACGCCGTCACCGCGTAGCGTGACAACGGAACGATCGGCAGTCTCGTTGACGCTGACCAGGCCGCGTTCGATCTCGGGTGCCAGAAAACCGGCAACGCGCACCGGCTTGGCCACCGGCGCTGCAACGGGCCGTGGCGGAGGCAATGCCGCTGCCACCTTGATCTGGTGCAGGCTGGAGAACACGGGATCCGAAGCCTGATTCAGGCGGAAGCTGAAAAACAGTTGCAGGATGATGAAGATCACCGCTGCGACCGCAGCCAGCACCCACACCGGAATCACACGCCAGAGCGGCTCGCCCTTGCCGCTGGCCCCCTTCCAGTGCACCGACAGTTCAGGCTCGAATGCGCCGCGCTGCTTCTGTATCAGTTGCTGCAGGCGCTCGCGCAAGATCTCCAGTTGCGCCCGGCCACCCTCTATCACGCGGTAGCGGCCCTCCAGACCCAGCGCCAGACACAGGTACATCAATTCCAGGATATGCAGATTGGCGCGCGCATCCTGTCCCAGCTTTTGCAGGATCAGGAAAAACTTCTCACCGCCGAAGGCTTCATTGTGAAAGGTCACCAGCAGGCTGCGGCTGGCCCAGACACCGCCCCCGCCCCAGGGCGTGGACGAGATGGTTTCATCAAGGAAGGTGCATAGCGAATAACGTGCCGCCGCTATCGACTCATGTTCTACATGGGCAGCCTTGGCTTCCGTCTCGAAAGTCTTGATGGCGCCTATCAACTGTATACGCAGTTCTTCGACGTTGGGATAGGACGTCATGTGGCGCAGCGGCGTGACCAGATCCAGCAGCGGATTCGCGGCGCGCACCAATGGATTAAGCGCATTGCCGTGCAGCGTGGCGGGTACCTTGGCTGCCGCAACCGGCTGAGCCCTGGCTTGGGCAGGTTGTGGCTGTTGAGGCGATTGCGAAGTTTGCGGAATAATGACCGTCCCGTCTTCAGGCGCTGCGGCCGTAGCGCCGGGGTTGGCCGGCGCAGCGCGTTTCCCTCCCGGCGCAGGAACCAGAACAGTGCGGTCGGGATCCTGCATAGGATCTAGCGGCTCGTTTCCACTCACGATGAATACCTTTGTTCTATCTACAGAAGCACTATTAAATTCACCAGCGAAACTCACCAGCGGAGCTGACCGGCTATGGCAGGGACAACTTCGGCACTATTTTCTGATCGCCCAGAACTGCATTTGCAAACCGGGGAATTCACCGGGCACATGCATGGCAAACCCAGCCGAGGTCAGCAAGGGTTTCCAGTATTCGCTATTCTTGTCCAGTTCAAAATACGTGAAGCCTGCGTGGAACGGTAACTGGCGCGGTGCAACCGGCAGCGGGCGCAAGGCAATGCCGGGCAATTGCAGGTTGACCAGGTCACGGATTTTTTCTACAGAGCCGATCTTGACCTTGGCCGGGAAGCCGCTGCGTATGGATTCCGCCGGCATTTGCGCATTGACCGCCAGCACAAAGGTCGCCGTCTTGATGAGCTCCGGATCGGGCACGACTGCCACGCGGATGCCGAACTGTCTTTCTTCCAGAGGAATAGGAACCGCATGTGCATCCATCACCATGGACAGGGATTTGCGCAACTCATCGATAACAGGGAAAAAAGTCTCGCGCAGCTTGTCGTGCTTGTAGACGGGAAATTCTGTGCTGCGCTTGTCGGCCCGGGTAAAGGTGGCCAGCTCGCCCGCCAATTGCACCAGTTCGCGGTATAAATCTTCGGGGTGCAGACCGGTCATGGTCGCCAGGTGCGTGACCAGCGGTTCGGCCCGATTGACCAGTTGCAGCAACAGGAAATCCGCTATCTCTGCGGCGCCGGCGGCGCCCGGCTGGCTCAGGCGGCTGGCCAGCGCCTCTCCGCGCTGGTGCAGCAGACCCTGCAATTCGTCAGCAAAGGCGCCAAGGCGCGGCGCAGCACGGAAGTCCAGGCTTGGAGGGCAATAATCGGGGTCCAGTACGATGCGATTGTCAGGGCGGCGTTCCAGAATGCGCGCCACACCCAGGCCGGTATAGGCATTAACGACATCGCCCTCCAAAGCCAGGCGCAGGCGCATTTTACCGACCTGCATCAACGCGCTGTTATCCAGGCCATTGCTGTCCCAGGCTTCGTATTCTGCACTGCGGTGGCGGGCAAAATTATCCTGGTCCGCCTCGTTGCCTACCTCGGCGATACCCGGCCGGCGCGATGGCAGGGCCAGCATCACCAGCACGTTGCGTGCGTCTTCAGGAATGTTCAGCGGCAAGGGCAATTCATCATCGCCAGGCAGGTTCAGCGGCGTCCCATCCGGAAGCACGGCGCTGCAGGACTGCAATGCCAGCTTGCCCATTGCCAGTTGCTGCTCATCGATCTTCAGGCTGGAAAATCCCCAGGAATAAGGGCGCAATCCGGACACGCGCGACTCCAGCAGACTATGCAGGTAGCGGTCATGTTGCTGCAAGTGCTGAGGCTGCAGCAGCATGCCTTCAGACCAGATTACTTTACTATTCCACGACATTTTGCCTCGCCATTTTAAAATTATTCTGTTGCGCCACCACAGCTTATGCGACTCAAATAAGGCTTACACCCTGCATAGTTTTCTATCTTCCGCCTGTACTGTGACAGGCGTATTATCTGCGGCCCTGGCGCAGTCTCTGTATCTGTTCTTCATACGCGATAGCAAATTTTTCACCGAACAAGCGCTGGAAGTCGTCGTCTGCCTCGCTGGAAATTTCCTTGTACAGATCGACCAGGCGGTCCCACATCTTGGCCTTGCGATTGGCAGCCAGCATCTTGTCCATCACGGTTGGCACTTGCAGACGCTCCTCTATCGCGGCCGGATCAAACCTTTGCAGCACACCGGACAGCGCAGCCCGCATGCCTGCCAGGATCGCCAGTTCGTGCGCCTTCAGGTCGTCATAGGCATTGGCGTACGAGCGCACCGGTGTCATATAGCCTGCCAGCGAATTGGACAACATCTGCGTCAGCGCACTGTCCGCATCAGGGAAGAATTTTAATGGGTTATTCGCCTGGCTGGCGATCATCGTCATTTCCAGGCGGCTCTCGCGCTTGGTCATTGCACGCGCCATCAGCACGCCCATCGTGCCATTGGTCGCTTCGCGCAGCATGGCACCGGCCAGTTCGGCCAGCTCGACGGCGGAGCGGTTGGTCTTCAGATCGGGCATACCCAGGCCGCGCAGCAAGGCCTGTATCACTTCATCGTTGCTGGCCACTGGTGCAGCGGCAGCAGCAGCAGCAGCAGCGGCAGGCACAGGTCGAACAGGTACGGCCACGGGTGCGGCCGGCGCGCTGCTTGCAACAGCGGCAGCGGAGCTCGCCACTTCGGCAGGTAGGGCAGGCGCCGGAGCCGGAGGCGTTTTGGCTGCGGGGATCATCGTCGCCGCGCTATCGATTTTTGTCTGCAATTCCGGATCGGCAGCTTCTGCTACAGGCTGGGGCTCAGGAATGAAAACGGGAGGAGGAACGGGCACAGGCTCGATCACCGGCGGCAGCATCGCTGAAGCAGGTGGCACCTGTGCTAGCGGAGGAATTGGCGCGGCCTGCTGCGTAGGCAAGCGTGGCGGCAGGTAATCCGCCAACGGATCGTAATCGTCAGGTATCGCCATCGCAGAGGATGGCACCGCCGGAGCCGCCGGGATAAACGGCGTACCCGCCGGCATCTGGAAAGCCTGGATTTCCGGAGATATGTGGTCGCTCTCTGCGCCACGGAATGCCGGCGTAGCGGGCTGCTGTTCCGGTATCCAGAAAGCCTCGGCGGCCGGAACAGCGGACTGCTTGGACGGCGGATAGGAAGCCAGACTCTGCGCAGGCGCATCAAACAGATTGACACCCAGAGGGTCGAAGCTTGCGTTATCAAAACCGCCGCCGACATCAAGTATTTTTGCGCCGGACAAGGAATCATCTATGCTGACCGGCACATCCGCCGCCGGGCTGATCGGAGCTACCGTTTGCTCCTGCAAAGGAGAAGGCGGCAACGGCACTGCTTCCGGGGTAACGCTGACCAGCAACTGGTATTCGCCTATGTTCAGCCTGTCGCCGTCGCTCAGCGGCATCTGCCTGCCGCTACCCACCGGCCTGTCATTGATCAGGCTGGGATTGCTGCCGACATCGGTCAGATAATACACCGCATCCTGGAAGTCGATTTTCGCGTGTACGCGAGAGATGTATTTGCTGGGATCTTCCAACACCAGATCATTGCCTACCGCGCGTCCTATCGCTCCACCCAATTGATCAAAACGCTTGACCACCTGCTGCGGAAAAGCTTCATTGCGATAGGTTTGAACGCGCAAAGTAATCGGCATTGTATCTTCAGGGAAGTTGATCGCCCGGGGATCTGCTATAGCGGGATGTCGATTGCCAAGGACTTTAGCTTTTCTTGACAAATCCTAAAGGATTATACCTTCACTTTTGCCGCTGTGGAGGCTGCAAACCGCTATGAAATCTACAATGAGCGACAATGTGGTTGTTTTTCTGCAGTAATTTCTGCAGCGGCAAAAAGCCGGCGCCGGCAAGACTGCCGGTCCACGATTTTAAAGAATCGGAAAAGCCCGAACCTGCTTACAATTCTCCGACTTCATGCAAAAAGCGCAAACGCTCTTGCTCGGTAGTCAGATTTTCAGCCAGGATGCGGAAAAATTCATGCCGGTTGGCCGTGGCCTTGGCAGCCCGCTTGACCATGACTTTGGCGATTGGGCCAATGTAGGGCGTCAGTTTTTTCTCGGTCGCATCCATGATGGTCTGATCCAGCGGCAATTGCGTGGATGACATCCCTGTATGGCCGGCCTGAGTGGCGCCGATTGCGCTATGCATGCTGGTTCCGGACGAAGCGGTAGGAGGCCGCGATCCGGAAAGCGAACTCAGTGTTGAAATACCCAGCTTTTTCTTGATCGCCCTGGCGCTTTCAAGGAACTGCGTCCTGCCTTTTTCTGAAGGAATGTGCGGTAACAGCTTGTTGCAAAGGTCATCCACATCCACCGCTTGCGCGGCCGCATTTTTCAGTAATAACTTGGCCATAGGGCCGACCTGGGTGGACAGCGCGACTTGCAGATCCGGCATGACTTCCAGCTTCCACGGTGTCACCGTAGAGGCAGAAAATGTCGTAGGCTGGGTACGTGCGACACCGGAATCGGTATGCCTGGCGGTCATACCCGGCTGGGAGACGTGGGCCTGCGATCCGCGATGTGAATTTTCCTGCGCATCCTTGTGCACATCCTTACTGGCTGGGCGCTGGAAGGCCAATATGGTCCTTTCATTGTCCTCCTCCGTCAGAGGAGCGCCGCCGGTATATTCAAGATGGGCCTCAGTCAGCGTCTCCAGGAAAGCCTGCGCAGAGGGGAAGCGGTCTTCAGGGCGCTTGGCCAGCGCACGGCTGATAATGTGATCGAAAGTCTTGCTCAGTGCAGGATTGCGTTCACTGGGGTTGACCGGCATCTCATTCATGATTTGATGCATGACCGTCGATGCGGAACCGACAAAGGGGCGCGACCCTGTCAATAACTGATAGAGCACAATGCCGGAAGCGAATACATCCGTGCGGCCATCCACGGTTTCGCCGCGAAACTGCTCCGGCGACATATAGCTGGGGGTGCCGATCACTGAACCGGTCTGCGTCAGCGTGGACGACTCTATCCGGGCAATGCCGAAATCGGTGATCTTGACCTGTGCATCCGATGTGATCAGCAGATTGGCAGGTTTGATATCGCGGTGCACCACGCCACGCGCATGCGCGTATTCCAGCGCGCGCAGCAATTGGCTCATGCAGGTGATCGTGGCATTCAGGTCCATCGGCGTGCCGGCGACCAGCAGCGAACTCAGCGATGCGCCCTCGACGAATTCCATCGCGATATAAGTCGTTTCAGGTGTTTCGCCGTAATCGTAGACGGCGACGATATTCGGATGCGACAGACGTCCCGAGGCCTGCGCCTCGTTCTTGAAGCGGGCCACCAATTCGGCTTCCTGATGATCTCCAAACAATTCGGCGCGTATCGTTTTTAAGGCGACTACCCGTGCGATGTTGGAATCATAGGCCTTGTACACGACGCCCATCGCGCCGGTACCAAGGATGCTGTCAATTCTGTACTTGCCTAGTTGCTCTATCATTCAGTCTACGTTTCAGTGGGAACCATGGCATCCGCTAGCCTGGCCCCATTATCCCAGATTTTCTCTCAGGATATATGTAAACTGCGATCAAGCCAAGGCCATGCGCCCGGCTGGCAACACCAGGCTGCCAACAGGCGCACAGCCCGAAATATTACTCTTCCAGCATCTTCAGCGCGCTGGCCAGACTGGTGCGCATGCGGCCGAAGGACTGCGCCAATGCTGACAATTCGTCATTGCCTTTGACGTCAAACTCTTCCACGTCGAATTTGCCCATGCTGACCTGATCCGCCGTGTTGGCAAGATTGGTAATGCGGCGCGTCACGAAGAAGTGCACCATGACGTTCAATGCCACAAAGACAAAAACGAACACCCCCAGCAAAGACAACATGAAGGTCTTGAAGATGGAGTTGGCGCGCTGCAGCGGCACCGCCATGGGAACAGAAATCACCTGGGCACCGATGACCTCATTCAGGTTCCAGCCGAAGCCGTTGTTCGTGCCGTAGATGTCCGTCATGGTTTTTGGCGCAGCATCTGCTGTGCTGTGGCAGGCCAGGCAGGCCGGATCCTTGATCTGCAATGGCCGCGCAATATACAGCGCCCGCCCTATCGGTGTCTCGCGCTCACCCACGTATTCCTTCATCGTCGGCTCACTGCGCAATTTTTGCACCACGTCCGCCTCCCAGTCAGACGCCTTGTCGCGCAAATTGGTTGGATTCAGTGTCGCCTCCTTATAGGTGAAATCCGGATAGGATTTCAGCACCGTATTCAGGTTTTCCGTTGCAGAGTAGGAAGGCACGGATTGCGGATGAAACTGGTATTTCATCTGGGTTTGCAACAGCGGCGCAATTTGCTTGGACGTATAGGTCCTTACTGCCAGCGCGGACTCCAGCAGGAAACGCGCATTCTGCAGAGTCTCCTCGCGCGCGCTTTCTTTCAGCAGGGCATTCGCAATCAAGCCGGCAGCGACAAAGCCGATTGCGAAGATGGAGATGAACACAAGATTGAACTTGGTTGCGATGGACATTTTCATACCGTTTCCTTCAAATGAGAGAATGCTGGTCTTGCTGGTTTAGCCGACAGATTTTTTATTATTTATACTTCAGAACAGGTCCGTTGACGGGAACAGAAGCGGAACGTGCAGATGCTGCTGAAGCTGCTGAAGTTGCTGCGGGAGCGGATGACGCGGACTGCGCCGCTCCACCAGGCACTCCAGCGCCAGCAGGCTTGCCGCCGTCCTTCGCCGCATCCTTGGGCAAGGGCGGATGCAGTATCGGTTTCCATTCTGCGGACTGGCCCAGTTGATCATCCAGTTGCTTGCGGAAATTCGCATCCTTCAAGCGCGGTGAGAAGCGGCTGACAAAGCTTTTCTTGACCGCCAGCGTATTATTCAGCCAGGGCTCCACATCGGCAAAGTCGGCATCACGCTCCTTGGACGCAGGCACGCGCGCGCCTTTCAAGCGGTCCGGTGCCGGCGTGACTGGATCACGGAAAGCAATCGGCATCTCCGCCAGGAAATCCTTGGCCGGACGCGGCAATATCTTCAATCCCTGACCCGCGTTATTGATCGCAAACTGTTCGCGGTTGACTTTGGTATCCGCACCCGCCTTGCCGCGCTCATCCATGTCATTCACGATCTGCGTCCCCTCTTCGGCAAACATCTCGCCCTTGCCGGGTATGCTGTGGATGATGCTGGAACCGCTATCGATGGCGACCTTGATGGCAGGCGATGTCACTATGACGCGCTTGGCGGCACCGCTACCCTTGGACATCAGCTTGACCCAGCCCTTCAGCAATACAAGCTCTGTGCGGGACTGTGCATCGGCACCGATATTGCTCAGGTAAATCCTGGTGTCTGGGCCGAGCGCCAAGATCATCTCGGGCGACACCTCCAACTGCGCGCCACCTGCACCAGTCTCAACGATGTCATCTTTCTGCACCAGCACGCCGACTCCGGCCTTATACACGGCCGCCGCACGTATGATGCGCACCGGCTTGTCCGCCAGAGAAATATTCGCCACATTGGCAGCCGCCATCGCAGGCGTCTGCGATACCAGGGCTGCAGACAAAAATAATCCTGAAAAAATAAACTGTCTCATCTTCTTATTTGCTTCCATCATCCGCTTTTTCGGGAGCCGTGGGCGCCTTGGGTGCCGCGCCCGCTCCGCTGCCGGCGGAGCCTCCGCTATTCAGTAATATAGGAGTGCCGGAAATGGCGACGCTGGCCGGGCCGATCACAATAAAGCCGCCACCGGCCTTTAGCGTAATACTCATCCCAGCTTCGATCACTACATTCATGCCTGCCTTGATATGGATGTCGGTACCCGCCTCCAGGCCGTACTTCATGCCGGCCTTGCTCTGCAAATCCATGCCGGCATCCATTGATGTGGTCCCGGTTACCTTCTCATTCAGGTCGCCCTTCACGGTGACGCTCTTGTCGCCGCCAACCTGCTCCATCTTGTCTTTTTCAACCATCAGGTGGCGGTTATTGCCTATCCACTCCAGCAGGTCATTCTTGACATAATTGTCCTGGTTTTTTTCCGAATGCAGGAAAAACTGCTCGCTGCCTTTCTTGTCCTCAAAGCGCAACTCATTGTAGCCCTCGCCGCCCTTGGTCGAATTGCTCATCATCGTGGAGCGGCTGGCCTGGTCTGGCAATTTGTACGGCGGCATCATGTCGGCGTTATATACGCTGCCGGTCACCAGCGGCTGGTCCGGGTCTCCCTCCAGGAAACTGACGATCACTTCCTGTCCTATGCGCGGAATAAACAGGTGGCCCCAGCGTTTTCCAGCCCAGGCCTGAGATACGCGCACCCAGCAGGAGCTGGTTTCGTCATCCTGGCCCAGGCGATCCCAATGGAACTGCACCTTGATGCGGCCATACTTGTCGGTCCAGATTTCCTCGCCGGCCTTGCCAACCACGATTGCAGTCTGCGGCCCTTGTATCACAGGCTTCCTGGCGCGAGCTTCCGACCGATATGCATGCTCCTTGCCTATCGCTTTAAAGCTGCAATCCAGGAACAGGGTATTTTTTGGATCAGGCTGGCTTTGGTACGCGTCGGAAGCGAGTTCGTACTCGGCACCGACGACCAGAAATTCGCCATTCTGGTCGGCGCGGGAATGTTCGGCCAGGGAGAACATGCCGCCAGGGACGACGCCACGCGCAGTGGTGCGGCCATGGACAATTTCATAATTGCTTTGCAGGGCTTCGACCTTCAGCCGGGCCGATGTCTCACCGTCGCTACGCTCGGTAAACAAGCCGGGATAATCGTACACTTCATGGTTATTCTGGTCATGCGAACGCATGATTTTTGACTTGACCAGAAGATTGCTGGTCGGCTTTTCGAAGTCAAAGGCTTTCAGCGCATGCGCGTCGGTGTGTATCTCTCCACCCATCAGCCACTGGTACACGACTTCGCCATTGCGCATCGCGGCCTCATCATCCGGCACATAATTCAGTTCGGCGTAGCCGGGGATCTTCGAGTGCGCAGCATAGGAATCGGCCATCACCATCGTATGGCGGCCAGCAGTGTGCTTGAAATAATAGTAGATCCCGAAACGCTCCATCAGGCGGCTGACAAAGTTAAAATCGCTCTCGCGGTATTGCACGCAATACGGCAAGATCGGATAAGTGCCAGTCAGCTCGCCAAAATCGAAATCGGCGACGGTATATTTTTCAAAAATCGCCTTGATGATATCGACCGCACTTTTTTCCTGGAAGATGCGGCAATCGGAAGCCCGTGTCAAAAACCACAGCCATGGCCGCACTGTGGCCTGGTAGGTGGCATAGCGGCCTTGCCTGCCGGTCATTGCAAAGCGGGTAACCAGGCCGTTGAACTCGCGCTGCTCTCCATCAGGGCGGTCGATGGCAATCGACATATCCTTGCCCAGGATGTCGTCTATCTTGATGTCGGATTTTTCGCTCAGCAGGTCCAGATGGTATTCGCTGAGCTCCCCCAGCCCGTCAGTGCCGCGCATGCGATAAAACAGCAATACATTCGCACCCAGTGGACTGGTGATGACGACTCGTCGGTTATCCTGGATGGCTGGCATTTGCTGTGTCTGTCCGGTTATTTTTATCTATGCTGGCTTGCTGCTTCAAATCGTCGTTCTGACTTTACCGCCCGATCACGGAATCATCGTCTTCGTTGTAGCCGGGTTATTGATGCTGATCACGCCGCCCCAGTTACACATGCATTTGGACACATTATCCAGCGACGGCATAAAGCCCAACATCACCGTTGCTGCACCCGGCACCCAGGGCGCAGATGTCGCCGGGATACAGGGCATGGGGGTCAATACGCCGAGCGCTGCCGCTGTCGCTGCTGCCACCGTGGGATTCGCCGGTGAATTGCACATGCCGAAAGGCATGATGTTCACCATAGGAATATGGTCCATGATGTTGGCGGCCGGTGGGCCTTCACCCATCACCTTGTTCTTGGGCAGGACCACCAGCGAGGACGGCGCAAGCCCAAAGCTGCATTGCAACAAGGCGCCCATCGAAACCTGGTTTGGCATACTTTGTTTGTCCCATAGTTTTGTACTACTGCTTCACCGATCGTTTGCCATCGCATATGAAACGCTGGCAGAGGCCGGTCTCCTTACGGCGGAAGCGCGGGTCCTCGCAGGGTTTCTTTACACGATGATGACAACCCCTCGCTCCTGACCGGTATTCAGCAAATTCCATGCCCGTCGATTTACGCGTTGCATACGTGCTGCAGGGCCGAAAGGCTGTTGCATCATCGCATATTTTTATCATACCGACAATCAAACGAAGCCCCTGAAACCACCCTTTTTACAACGGCGTAAATAAGCTTTACAACGAGCTTTACAACGCAGCTTGCGGCATTGTGTAAAAGCCCAAGGAAAACCGTGTAACGGCATATTTCATGTTGCACCACAGCAATCAATGCTTCGCATATTCATGCGCATCAAATACTGCTATCGTTTCACATCAAATCAAAGCTATGATGCCCTCCGACATGAATAACGATCTTTTTGAGCAAGCCAGGACACTGCACCATACTGGCCGGTTTTCAGACGCCGCCGGCCTGTACCGGCAAGTGCTCGCACAGGACGCCAGCCACTTCCGCGCTTGTAACAACCTTGGCGCCTGCGAAGAAGAGTTGCAGCACTGGGAGCAGGCGGAACAAGCGTTTCGCGGCGCGCTGGCGCTGGCTCCTGATGAAGCACCGATACAACACAACCTGGGGCGCTTGCTGCACAAGCTGGGCTCGCATGCCGACGCTGAACACCACTATTGCCTGGCACTCCAGTTGCAACCGGATTTTGCCGATGTCTACTTCAACCTGGGGCGCCTGCTGCAAGATACCGGCCGCCTGGAGGAATCCGCGGCCATCTTGATCAAGGCCGCAGAGATGATGCCGGATGCGGCAGCAGCACAAGCAACGCTGGCCGATGTCTACTTTGAACTACGCCTGCTGCCGCAAGCACTGGCCGCCTACCGCAAGGTGACAGAGATCACGCCTACCGATGCTTATGCCCACTTCCACGTGGGCAAGGCGCTGGAAACCATGCAGAGGATGGACGACGCAGCAGACAGCTATCGCCGCTCGCTGGCGATAGAAGCGGCATCGCCTGTCACGCGTGAGGCACTGGCCAGAACATTGGCCGCCGCAGGCAGACATGATGCTGCCGTACAGTCATTGCAGGAATGGCTGGCGCTGGAACCGGAGCAGGCGGTTGCGACACATATGCTGGCGGCATTGGGCGCCAGCGCCACGCCGGATCATGCCAGCGCAGACTACGTCCGCGACACCTTTGACCGTTTCGCCGAAAACTTCGACAGCACGCTGGAAAAATTGGATTACCGGGCGCCGGCCTTGGTGCAGCAAGCTGTCGCGCAGCATTATGGCCAGGCCCGCGCCGCGCTGCACATCCTGGATGCCGGTTGCGGCACCGGTTTATGCGCCCCCTTGCTGCGCCCTTTTGCAAAATCCCTGACCGGTATCGACCTATCGGCTGGAATGCTGCAACTGGCCGATGCACGCAAGGTGTACGATGAATTGCAGGAAGCCGAACTGGTCGCCTACCTGTCCGCGCAGCAGTCCAGATTCGACCTGATCGCCTCTGCCGATACGCTGTGCTATCTGGGCAAGCTGGAAGCCGTCTTCGCAGCCGCGGCCGGTGCGCTTACCGGCGACGGCATGCTATGTTTTACTCTTGAAAAATCGATGACAGACGATTATCAGCTAGGCGTACACGGCAGGTATTCACATGCAGAAAATTATGTGCGTGCCTGTCTCGCCACCGCTGGCTTCGGCAAGACCAGCATCGCCTGCAGCACACTCCGCACCGAAGGCGGCATGCCAGTAGCGGGCCTTATCGCCATGTCCTGGATCAGCCCCAACTGAGGCTAGCTGCTGCCAACCGGACCGCTTGCGCTAGCCCGCCGCCTTATTCCTTGAAGCTGGACATCGCAGAAGCTAGTGCGTCCGACATGGCGCTATCGATCCGCTCCTGATATTTCTGAACGTCAGACGGAGATGCAATGCCGGCGGTCATTACTATGCTCACGATTTCCTTCGCCACTGTATCGCCTCCTTTGGCCAGGCTATACAGGTCCTTCGCATAGTCTGCCCGCTTGCTTCCCATCAGGCCCAGTTTTTTCAAACCGCCCCGTATCGCCCGGGTTCCCTTGGTCGCCAGTTGCCCGCCTACGGTGCCCACCGCTCCAGCCACGGCAGTCCCGACTCCCATGCCTACCGCCTTGGCGCGATTTCCATGCCCGCCCTCATCCCATTTAGCCTTGGTCGCCGCGGCCATAATATGCGAGCCGCCGGTTTCTGCATGATCATAATTGACTCGCCTGCCCAGCTTGTTGATCAGCCAGACCAGTATGTCTTCGGTTTTAGGATTCGTTCCCGGTTTGCCTACCAAGGCTTCCAATCTCGCTATTTTTGAGCGAGCCTTACCCAGGTCGGTAGATGCCTCGTAAAACGTGATGCAAGTATCCAGCGCATAGGCCACGCCAGCGCCTATCGGTCCCGTAGCAGCCGATGCCGTGCCAACGCCTTTTGCAATCGCCGCTGCCGACGTCGAGATATTCATCCCGGCTTTCAAACCGCCTTTAACCATGGATTCCCCATCCTTGAAGAATCCTCTGCCGCCCATGCCGCCTACGGCATTGACCATGCCAAAGGAGTCGCTTCCTTGATCGGTGCTTTCGTATGCCATTTTCCATCCCTCCTAAAATACTGGTGTAATTTCAAAAAACGCTTTATCTGCTTTCCGTCAGCCACTCTGGCATCTGCAAAGCCAAAGGTTTTCACTCGAAACTATAGGTAAATTCGCCATCGGCAACACTCACTTCCACCTTCAGAGCGGGCTTGCCTTCCATCATGCGCGTCAAAAATTCGCCGCTAATTGCCGGCAATAATGAATTGGTCAAGATCGCATCAATCATGCGGCCTCCGCTTTCCAGTTCGGTGCAGCGGCTAGCGATCAGCTTCACGACTTCATCGGTATAGGTAAACGGGATCTTGTGGCTCTCTCCTACCCGCTTTGCTATCCTGCCCAGTTGCAGGCGGATGATCGCGCCTATCATTTCGTCATTCAAAGGATAGTAAGGAATCGTCACTACGCGGCCCAGCAGGGCCGGCGGGAAGATCTTCAGCAGCGGCTCGCGCAGCGCCTTGGCAATGCCTTCCGGTTCCGGCATCAGCTCAGGGTCCTTGCACAAATTCATGATCATATCGGTACCGGCATTGGTGGTCAGCAGGATCAGCGTGTTTTTAAAGTCGATCACACGGCCCTCGCCGTCTTCCATCCAGCCCTTGTCGAATACCTGGAAAAAAATTTCATGTACATCCGGATGGGCTTTTTCCACCTCATCCAGCAGCACGACGCTATACGGCCGGCGGCGCACCGCTTCGGTCAATACACCACCCTCGCCGTAACCGACGTAGCCCGGAGGCGCGCCCTTCAGCGTGGAAACAGTATGCGCTTCCTGGTACTCGCTCATATTGATTGTAATGATGTTCTGCTCGCCGCCGTACAGCGCTTCGGCCAATGCCAGCGCAGTTTCGGTCTTGCCGACGCCGGAAGTACCGGCTAGCATGAACACACCGATAGGCTTGCTAGGATTGTCCAGGCCGGCACGCGAGGTCTGGATACGCTTGGTGATCATCTCCAGCGCATGGCGCTGGCCGATGATGCGCTTGCTTAAGGTATCCGCCAGCTTGAGCACATTTTCTATTTCGTTCTTCACCATGCGGCCGACCGGGATGCCGGTCCAGTCCTGCACGACTGAGGCTACCGCCTGATGATCCACGGTCGGCAGGATCAACGGGGTTTCCCCCTGGTGGCTAGCAAGCTCTGCCTGCAGGCCTTTTAGTTCACTCAGCCAGGCATCGCGTTCAGCGGCATTATCAACAGGCACGGCAGCGTCGGCTGCGCCTTCCACCTTGCCGGTGACTGCGCGCAGCTTGCCGCGCAGTTCCAGAATCTTGGTGACCAGCACCTTCTCCGCATTCCAGCGGGTTTCCAGCTCGGCAAGGCGAGCTTTTTCTATGCCCAGTTTGTCTTGCGCCACGCTATGACGTGCGCTGGTGTCAACGCCGACTGCCGTTTCACGGGCGATGATTTCCAGTTCGGTTTCCAGTGCAATGATGCGTTTGCGGCTATCGTCTACTGCCGGTGGCGTCGCGTGCTGGCTGACGGCGACCCTGGCACAAGTAGTATCCAGCAGGCTGACGGATTTATCCGGCAACTGGCGCGCCGGGATATAGCGGTGCGACAATTTGACTGCGGCTTCCAGCGCTTCGTCCAGCACTTGCACCTGATGGTGTTTTTCCATCGTCGAGGCAATCCCACGCATCATCAGAATAGCCTTGTCTTCAGTTGGCTCCGGCACCTGCACCACCTGGAAGCGGCGGGTCAGCGCCGGATCTTTTTCTATATGCTTCTTGTATTCGGCCCAGGTCGTAGCGGCAACGGTACGCAGGGTGCCGCGTGCCAGTGCCGGTTTCAGCAGGTTGGCAGCATCGCCCGTGCCTGCGGCGCCACCGGCGCCGACCAGAGTGTGCGCTTCATCAATGAACAGGATCACCGGCTTTTCCGATGACTGCACTTCTTCTATCACCTGGCGCAGGCGGTTTTCAAACTCTCCCTTCATGCTGGCGCCGGCCTGCAGCAAGCCCACGTCGAGCGTGCGCAAGACCACATCCTTCAGCGAAGGCGGCACATCGCCGGCCACGATGCGCTGCGCAAAGCCTTCCACTACCGCGGTCTTGCCGACGCCGGCCTCGCCCGTCAAGATGGGATTATTCTGGCGGCGGCGCATCAGGATATCGATCACCTGGCGAATCTCGTCATCACGGCCGACTATGGGGTCCAGCTTGCCGCTGCGTGCCTGCTCAGTCAGGTCCACCGTGTATCGCTTCAACGCTTCCTGCTTGCCCATGGCAGCCGGGGCCACTGCGCCGCTGGCCTCGCCGGGTGCCGCACCGCCTCCTACCTGGAAGCCGTCGCTGGCACGCATCTGCGCCTCTGGCGAATCGCCGAGCAGGTTCGCGAAATCTTCCGCCAGCACATCGACCTTGATTTTTTCAAACTGGCGCGACATTGCATACAGGCTGTTGCGCAGCGCCGAAGTTTTCAATATGCCGACGATCAGGTGGCCGGTGCGCACCTGCGATTCACCGAACATCAGCGTGCCGAATACCCAGGCCCGCTCAACCGCCTCTTCTACCTGCGAGGACAGGTCGGTTACCGAGGTGGAGCCGCGCGGCAGGCGATCCAGCGCATCGGTCATGTCGCGCGCCAGACCGGCAGGGTCCAGGCCAAAATGCTTGATCAGTCTTGCCAGGTCGGAATCCTGCAACTGCATGACCTGATGCAGCCAGTGCACCAGCTCTACGTAGGGATTGCCCCTGAGCTTGCAGAAAACCGTGCTGCTTTCTATTGCCCGGTAGCACAGGCTGTTGAGCTTACCAAACAGGGCAACGCGACTGATTTCGGCCATGATCTATCCTTATTTACACTGAGTAATGGGTATGATTGCTGTGTTGTGAAGTCTTGTGAGTATTTTTATGCGATGCTGGAGAAAGCAATAACTGCCTGTCGTCAGTTTTCGGCGGACGACTGCAAAGCCAGGTGGTCCAGCCCAGCCGGGCTTGCTTGCCCAGTGTGAGCTGCGGTATTTCTTTTTGTTTCAGTATCAGGTTCACGTCCCAGTCATATTCCAGGCCGGCATAATTGCGTATCCAGGCTGTCAGCCTTTGCAGGCTGTCGCCGCCGGGCAGCATGCGCTGAAACTCGGCCAGATCGACCGGGCCGATAACGACGCGAAACTTGTGCTGGCAGTTCCACACCTTGGAGCCCAGCACCGTTGTCATTCCCAATACTTCGGCGTCCTGGCCCAGACCCGTGCGCAAGCGGCAACGGCTGTCCGCAGGCAAGCTCATCCAATGGCCGACAAATTCCTGGATCTGTACCGGTATCTTGAAAAAATCCGTCAGCAGCCTGGCCAGGCCATCCGCATTGTGCGTCAATGAAGAAAGACTGCCGGCATAGTGCAGCTTGGCGAACTCGGGCAGCGCGTCGCGCTTGCGCAGGGACTCCATCCCTGTACCTATCAAGGAACCCATGTATTCGGCAAAGCGGTCGGCATCGGGCCGGTCCAGGCTTACCGTGGGCTGGGCACTGGCCCAGGCACGATAAAACAGCGAAATCATCCTGTGATGAAATATGTCCAGGAAACGAGCCAGCGTAGGGTCTGCTGAATTGCGCAGGCGATCACGCACGTATTCCGTGATGTGCACGGGCATGGGTCCGTTTGCGCCCAGCAGGCCAAAGAAATTCACTTCCATGCGCGGAGCACGCCCTTCGCTGCCAGGCTTGAATGCAGCCAGCATGCTGCCCTCAAATGCCAGCGACGGCACCTGGCCGAAGCGCACCGCTTCGTTTTGCGGGCGCGTGGCCTGGCCTATGCGCGGCATATCGGCGTGGGTATTCTCCAGTAACCTCAATGCGGCAAAGAAATCAAAGCCGGAGGGGTCATCCTCCAGTTTGCGCAGGACGTCTACAGGATCTCGCATCGTCCCACCCTGGCTGGCCATTTGATGATGTCGCCGCGCCGCGGCGTCCGGATGACGGTTTCAGTGAAAGAATTCAGCGATACATATTTCGCAAAAAATTGCTCCAGCACCGCGCCCAGCATGAAGACACCCATCCCTTCAAAAGCGCTTTCTTCCAGCGTCAGCGTAATCTGCAAGCCGCGGCCATAGGTAATCGGACCAGGCACCGGTATGCGCCTGACGATAGGCTTGGCAGTCACCGACTTGATGCCCTCGATCTGCCTCTGCCCGCTGACATCCTCGGCGCTGCAATACAGTTTGAGCAGGTCCTTCAGCGCAGATGCCGCTTCTTTCTGCTCACTGTCTATCAGCGACAGATAATTCAGCGACAGATGGCTGACCAGGCGCCAGGCGGTCTCACCTTCTGCATGAGACGGCGACGGAGCAGTCGGCCCGCTGAGGCAGCGCACGGCCTGCACCGGCGCGTTGGACTCAACCGTGAAATCGGTCTTTCCGCTGCCCACCGGCATGCTCAGCACCAGATCGCGATTGGTACATAAGGTGTCTATGCCCAGTTGCCGCAGGCCGGTCGCAAACGGCGCTTCTGCAGCGTCGACGATACCCATGAAAACTTCGCTACCGATATAGCTGGAGCGCGGTCCCTGGCGCCTTTGCTTTTCGGACAACACACGCTGGCTGCGCCTTACCTGGTAATAGGCCCGGCGCTCGGTGGCTGACAACAGGTCGTTGGATGCGTAAAACGGCTGGAAGCTCTGCTCAGCTTCCGCTCCCGTACCGTAGCCCTTGACCCCCAGCACCTGGTAGATTTCATAATCCATCGGGCGGGTACGATCCGGCACCACATGGTATTCGGACTGTTGCTCGCTCAAATGCACACGGTCGGCACGCTTGGGAAAAAGATTGATCACCGGCGTGCAGAACAGCGAGAAATTGGCTGCATTGACAGCCTGCTCCAGGCTGGGGTCGATGCGGTCAAACAGAATCACGACATCCATTTCCTTGTCGCCGCAGCGTCTTACCGCCTCCTGCAAACCGCCCAATTCCACAAACATGAAGCGCTGCGGAAAAGCGAAGTACTCATGCAACAGCCGGTATCCCTGGAAAGAACGCGGCCCGGTCGGCAGCAGCGCCTGCTCGTCTTCGTAGCCTACGCGAGCGATCTGCGACTTATGGATGAACTGGTGCCAGGCGACAGGCTGCCTGGTCGGCATCGCCACCATGCCGACCGCATTGGCCAGTATCTGTTCCAGTATTTTGCTGGGAAGTGAATCGCTGCCGCGTATATACAGAGAAAGCTTATCCAGCGCTATCTCATTGAATTTCAGGCCGGCGGTTGTTTTCAGGCGCAGGCGCAAACCTGCCTTGATGCTGCCTAGCCGGGAAAGATCAACACCGCCCAGCTCGCCGGAATAAGTAAAGTATTTGGCTTCCGTCAGCTCCAGCGGCCACATCGTCACTTCCTGTGCGGTGCGGTACTCGCAGGATGTCTGGTCGTCCTTGCCGAGCAGGCTGCGTAGGGGCGTGCTGCGCGGCAGCGCGAAGCCTTCTGCCAGGCTGCCTTCGCTCAGGTCAGGCTGCAATTGCACAATCGCCATGGAAGGTGTAGGCGCCAGGTATTGCGGATAGACCAGTTCCAGCAGGTGTTCGGTGAAACGGGGAAATTCCGCATCGATCTTCAGTTGCACCCGCGCCGCCATGAAACTGAAGCCTTCCAGCAGGCGCTCTACATAAGGATCGGCGCAGGCATAGGTTTCCAGGCCCAACCGGCCTGCGATTTTTGGAAACTCACGCGCAAACTCGCCGCCCATCTCCCGCAGGTGCTGCAGTTCCCGTTCGTAATAGCGTAATAATTTGGTATCCATCAGCTTGATCTCGATTCAGAGTCATACACCCTGATCTCGCCTATTTCCAGGTCCAGCTCAGTTTTCAGGTACAAACGTTCCGGCAAGGGCTGCCCCCACAATTCCCCATGGACTTCGAAGATGATGTAGTTAGGGCTGCCACTCTTGCCTTCCGATGCGGTCGCGCGCACTTTTACCGTGTCGCGCAATATCCGCGGTTCAAAATCCCAGATGGCCTGGCGCAGGCGACGCTCTAGGTCCGCCAGGTCCAGGCCGGATGCGGTCCGGCCGGAGACATCGGGGAAACCGAAGTTCAGCACCGACTGCGCCGCCAGCGGAAAATTTTTCAAATCCTGCAAGGCACCCAGGCCGGTCGTATTCAATAGCCAGCCCAGGTCGCGCAGCACCGCCTTGCGCAAGCCGCGCATCGACAGCACTTTCTTGTCGCGGCTCTCCTGGCTGGAATCCGATTCATCATCGGTCAGCCTGTCCAGCAGCGAGGGCTGCAATCTCTCCTGGGCTGTCAGTTCAGCCATGGGTGATCCCGCTAGTTGTTGTTAGCTGCTTCATTATTCCGCCGCGCTGTCGTCCACGTCATTTGCTGCAATAGCTCCATGCGCAAATGTAATGGAGCGCACTTCCATCAGCGGATAATCCGCCTCGTCTGTTGCAAACATGCGTTGCCCGCTACCCCAGAACAAACCCGGAGCCGGTTCGCTCCAGTCGGTGCGGCGCGCCATCAGCAAGGCATTGTCAATCGCAGCGCCCGACACAGAGGGCAATGCGTAGCGGGTAGGAATAAAGCCAACCAGCTCGCCGGCATTCACCAGTTGAACACCTACCGGGAGCCACACGTTGTCGCGCAGATCGGCAGGAGCCTCTATGCGCAGGGAACTGATGCGGTGCATCGGTATCCAGTAATACTTGCCATTGGCAATCAACTCAACGACCGGCCCCAGGCGGGGGTCGGCATCGGCAATCCACTCAAACGGCTGCTCATTGATGCTGCCTGAAATACCGGGAGCGGCGGCGAAGGCCTGCTCCCTGGCGATCTGGGAATTCTCAAAATCGCCTGCGGCGCCAAGGCGCAACGCTTCCAGCAATTGCGCAATCCACGGCTCAGGATCGCCGAAGATAAGCGGTGAGCGCTTGCCTTCAAAAATTTCTTGCCGCAAGACTTCGCAGCGTACTGCCTCGCGATAAGCGTGGACCATGGGCATGGCATTCGCATCCAGGTCGCCAATCACGGACAGTTGGGTCATCGCGCGTTCCCACTGCCCCAGCACAACCAGAAGCTGGAACAGAAAAACGCGGCGCTTGGAATCTGCGGGATGTTGCCGTACTTCCTGCTGCAGGCTTTGCAGGGCTTCCTGGAGATTTCCAGACTTCAGAGACTCTACGGCAGACATGTCGGCTTTCCCTTATTGAGATGCTTAACCAGGTTTTCACAGCTTATATGTTTTCAAAACGTATTTTCACAGCGCCGGATTTTTGCAGCAACCAGGTTCCGCCGAGCGAGGATCACTACAAGAACCTGTGCTGAATCGGACGAATCGATCCGCCGCCGGAGAAGCAGGCAGTAGGTGAAGGCAGGCGCTGCGAACGGACCATAGTCGTCGGCCGCGCATTGCCTTTACCGTGCCAACACGCCAGCTATCAATAGGTCGCGTTTTTAGTGAGATCCCATTTTTTCGGTGTTCCTGTTGTAACTTTGGAGCCGCTGAATGCGTCGTATTGGTAGCTGATCTTGACGAAGTTCAGCGAGAACGATTCGCTAGGGCGATCGCCGCCGCTGCTGGTCGAATAGGAGCTGACAATCGCATCTTCCAGTTCTATTTTCAGGTAGACCTGCTGCTTTTTGTCCGCGCCGCCGGTTTGCAGGAAATGGATCTCTGCCTTGCCCAGGCCCTTGCCGCAGACTGCCTGCATGAACAAATCGGCAGATGCAACGTCTGTTGACTTGGTCATCGTCACTTCAGAAAAAGACGGGTTGCTGGTTTCACGGTCGGCACCGCCGCCGCTGGCGGAAATCGCGCGACCCACGCCGAATTGCAGGGAGTCGATCGTAATCCATTTATCATGGCCATCGACGACGGAATCACCATTGATTGCAGTAGCAAATTTGAGCAGTATCATTTTATGTTCCTCTTTCATTTTTGATGGAAATAGCCGCCCCCGATCAGCGTGGATTTACATCCAGGCTAATGCAATTGCAGCGTTACGAAATAGGTGGCACAGGTACATGCCACCTTTTACAAGCGCTAAGCCTTCGCTGAAGGCAGCTTTGAAACCAAACGCAAAGACACGGTCAGACCTTCAAGCTGGTAATGAGGCCGCAAGAAGAATTTGGAGCGGTAGTAACCCGGATTACCCTCCACTTCCTCCACAACGACTTCCGCACCAGCCAAAGGCTTGCGGGCCTTGTCTGCTTCAGTTGCCGTTGCCGGGTTATTTTCTACGTAACGGCCGATCCAGTTGTTGAGCCAGATCTCCATGTCGGTACGCTCCTTGAACGAACCCACCTTGTCGCGCACGATGCACTTCAGGTAGTGCGCAAAACGGCAGGTAGCGAACAGATATGGAAGGCGCGCAGCCAGGTTGGCGTTGGCGGTTGCGTCAGGGTCGTCGTATTCGGCAGGTTTGTGCATGGACTGGGCGCCGATGAACGCCGCCAGGTCGCTGTTTTTCTTGTGCACCAATGGCATGAAGCCATTTTTTGCCAGTTCTGCCTCGCGTCTGTCGCTGATCGCGATTTCAGTCGGGCAGGTCATATCCACACCGCCGTCATCGGTAGGGAAGGTATATACAGGCAAGCCTTCCACGGCACCGCCCGATTCAATGCCACGGATCTGTGAACACCAGCCGTAGTGCTTGAAAGAACGGTTGATGTTGACAGCCATCGCATAGGCCGCGTTGGCCCAGGTGAATTTCTTGCTGTCGGAGCCGCCGGTATCTTCTTCGAAGTCGAATTCTTCCACCGGATTGGTCTTGGCGCCATAGGGAGCGCGCGACAGGAAGCGTGGCATGGCCAGGCCGACATAACGTGAATCTTCCGAATCACGGAAGGAGCGCCATGCCGCATGTTCCGGCGTCTGGAAGATCTTGGTCAGGTCACGTGGATTGGCCAGCTCCTGCCAGGAGTCCATCAACATCACGGATGGATCAGCCGCACTGATCAGCGGAGCATGCGCTGCGGCGCTGATCTGCGCCATTTGCGTCAGCAACTCAACGTCGGGCGCGCTGTTATCGAAGTAGTAGTCGGCAACCAGTGAGCCGTAAGGCTCGCCGCCGAACTGGCCATATTCTTCTTCGTACAGTTTTTTGAAGATAGGGCTTTGATCCCAAGCAGTACCCTTGTATTTTTTCAGGGTCTTGTGCAATTCGCCTTTGGAGATATTCATCACGCGAATTTTCAGGGATTCATCCGTCTCGGTATTATTGACCAGGTAATGCAGGCCGCGCCACGCGCTTTCCACTTGCTGGAATTCGGCATGATGCAAAATCAGGTTAACCTGCTCGGACAATTTTTTATCCAGCTGGGCAATCAAGGCTTCTATCGTACCGAGCACATCGTTGGAGATCAGGCTGGTGCCGGCCAATGCCTGCTCCGCCAATGTCCGTACAGCGCTCTCGACCGCATCTTTTGCCTTGTCGGTCTTTGGTTTGAATTCTTTTTGCAGCAGATTCGCGAAGTCGCTGGACTCAAGCGTTACCTCGCCTGATTGCCCTTGCGCTTCTGAACTAGTTGTAGCCATGGAACGATCCCTCCAAATATTGATATGTATGCTTTTTTTCTACCGATTTTCTATCTGTAACCAGTAACTAAGCCAGATCCGTGCCAGCTTATTCCTGTGGCTTCGGTGCCGAAGTCAGGGCCTGCATCAACGCGGGTTCCTGCAATAATTTGGAGATCAATTCTTCCGCGCCGGTCTTGCCATCCATGTAGGTCAGCAGGTTGGACAACTGGCCGCGCGCTTCCAGCAACTTGTTCAGCGAATCTACTTTGCGAGCAACGGCCGCAGGCGTAAAGTCGTCCATGCTTTCAAAGGTGATGTCGACAGCCATATTGCCTTCGCCAGTCAAGGTATTCGGTACTTGTACCGCCACCCTTGGCTTCATGGATTTCAGGCGCTCATCGAAATTATCAACGTCGATTTCCAGGAACTTGCGATCGGCCACTGGCGCCAGCGGGTCTGCAGGCTTGCCCGACAGGTCGGCAAAAACGCCCATCACGAACGGCAGTTGTACCGTTTTTTCTGCGCCGTAGACTTCGACGTCATATTCGATCTGGACACGGGGCGCCCGATTACGGGCGATGAATTTCTGACTGCTTTCTTTGGCCACGACACATACCTCCTGAGGGTGATATTTGCTACAAGGGTTTAAGTACTGAACTTCACGATCAATGAAACCAATCGGCAAACAACGCTAGCCTTCGCTCTCGGCTTGAGTACCGCTAATATTGTAGATCTGGGTCAAACCGTCAGGCGCGAGGTCCTGCAGGATTTCGACAAAACTCTTGTCGACCAGCCGCTGCGCGCGCAATAACAATAAAGGGATAGGGCTGGAAGGCTCGTTTCTGGCGTAGTAGGCGCAGATCTTGCCCAGCATGCGCACGACGTCGTCGCGGCTGCTCACTTCACCGGTAATCGCGACATGGGCACCACCACCGGCACCACTAGCTACGCCGCCGGCCGTAGCATCTGCATCGCCGGCAAGTTCTGCAGACGGCGAAGCGGACGCAACACGCTCGCGCACAAAGTCGCGTGCCCGTTTCAGTAATTTGGTCAGTGGGCTCAGATCAAGAGCCTGTGCAACACCCACTTTTTCAGTCAGCACAGACTCTATGCGGGCATTGCTGAGGTAGGCCATCTCCAGCGCATCCAATATATGCTTTGCCGCTTCAGGGTCCGCATCAATGAATGCCGCATCAATCACAGCCAGCGCAACTTTTTCCTCGCCTTCAGGAGCTTCCGCTTCGCCGGTCGCGATATCAATTTCTTTCAGGCTAAAGCGGCCGTGGGCGCGCGAGGCTACCAGCGTAGCTTCGCGGAAATCACGCAATATGGTGGAGGATTCGCATAGCGCAGACAGGGTATTGACACGCAGCATAGGGTCCATGCCGTCATCCGGATCCAGTTGCGGATGGACGCTGTCCCAATGCTGATCCAGCAGCTTTTCTATCAGCAGCAGGCCGCTGGCCAATCCGCTTACGCCCTGCAATTTAAGGAGTGCACGCGTCAGGGGAACCG
Source organism: Parundibacterium terreum (assembly GCF_014636315.1). Taxonomy (GTDB): domain Bacteria; phylum Pseudomonadota; class Gammaproteobacteria; order Burkholderiales; family Burkholderiaceae_D; genus Undibacterium; species Undibacterium terreum. The sequence goes on from NZ_BMED01000002.1 coordinate 1,029,033, forward strand.
CTACCCGCAAATCGAGGCTACGGGCGATCAAATCAAGGGAAAGAGTTTTAACCTGCTTCCAGTCGGGAGGCACTTCGGGAGTGATGGTCCCGCCGTACTGGACTTCGGGCTTGCCTTTGGCAGCTTGCTCCAGTTCCAGAAAAACAGGATCGTACTCAAGATTAGGGCCGGATGGTTCTTCAGGAGAAATGTCCTGCAGCAACCCTGCAACGTCCTCTGTACCTATATCAGCCAATTGATTATTCCGTATTTTATCTAGTTATAAAACGAACACACCGGGGTGGTTCGCAGTCTCTTAGAACAATTACAAATGGAGCAAGTTGGCAGATTATACTCACAAAAACCTGCGCTACAGCATAGTATTTGTAGCAGTCTGACACACTTTTTCATCTGTAAATTGACATGTAAATGACATGTAAATCCACTTGTAAAAATTTTGCTTTGCAGCATTTTTTAAAAACTTTTGCTTTTACACCCAGGCTGTAAAGCCGCTTCTGAATTGTGTGAAAAACGCAGCGTTTTTACATCCTGCCGGACTACGCAACAGCAGAAATGCTACAATCCCGCTCTATGCAAGCCCTACGACTCCCCCGCCAACTGATACGTCGCGTACTATTACTGTACTTGCTGAGCCTGGGTGTCGCCATTGCATCGCCGCTGGTCAATCCGGAAGCCATGGATTTGATCTGTACCAGCAGCGGATATAAGTTCATTAGCAAATTGGATGCCAGCAGCAAGAAGACTGGTGCCGGCATGTCCCATCTGCTGGATTGTCCTATGTGCATGGCCATAGGCATGACCACCTTCCCCGCCACACAAAATGTGCCCGAGCCTCCGCACGCGCTGTCTTATGCGCTGCGCTCCATCCCTTCGGCACAGCTAGCCTCACTGACCTCCGCGCCCTTACCGGCGCGAGGGCCGCCGGCCATCATTTAATAGACCAAGCCGCCGTTCGACAAGTACGGCTTTGCCCGCACATGCCAGATGGCTCGTGCGCTCTGTTTATTTTTTGATGTAGCCATAATGAATCCACTCAGCCCTTCCCTGCGTGCAAGCGCGCAGACCCGCGCCTGTTTCACGCTCAGCGCCGCCGCCACAGCCGTTGCTGCGGCCTTTCCTTTGCTGGCTTGCGCCCAAAGCGAGCCTCAGCCGCAAGCTACAGTAGCTGCAGCAGGCAATGATTCCACTCAGCAAACAAGCGATAGCCAAACCCTGCAGCGCGTTACGCTCACCGCCGGCCGCCCCTCTTCGCTGCCGACCGAGATCCCGACCACCATAGAAGGCATAGACGCCAAAACCATGGAAAGGTCCATCAATGCCACTGATGCAGAAGACGCGCTGAAATACCTGCCCAGCCTGCTGGTGCGCAAGCGCTACATAGGCGACTATAACCACGCTGTACTGGCGACACGCGCGTCCGGCACCGGCAATAGCGCGCGCTCCATGGTCTATGCAGATGGCATCCTGCTATCAAATCTGCTGGGTAACGGTGCCGGATTTACGCCGCGCTGGGGCCTGGTCACGCCGGAAGAAATTGAACGGGTAGACGTGCTGTACGGACCGTTTTCAGCGGCCTATGCAGGTAACTCTGTGGGCGCGGTGGTGGACTACATCACGCGCATGCCGACCCAGTTTGAAGCGCATGTGAAGGCCCAGGCATTCACGCAGGACTTCAAGCTGTTCAATACCGACAAGAGTTATTCCGGGCATCAGACCAGCGCATCGATAGGCGACAAGAACGGCCCCTGGAGCTGGTGGATCAATGTCAATGAAGCCGACAGCAACGGCCAGCCGCTGGTATTTGCCAATCGCCTGGTTTCTGCCGGCGTGCCGGTCACTGCGAGCGCAATACCGGTAAGCGGCGCTGTGCTGGATAAAAATCCCAAGAACCAAGACTGGCTGATGCTGGGCACCACGACCCAGTATCACACGCTACAGGACCATGCCAAGGTCAAGCTGGCGTATGACATCAGCCCTACCATACGCGCATCCTACACCTTCGGCTACTGGCATAACTCCACTGACGGCAATGTAGAGAGCTACCTGCGCGACGCCGCCGGCAATGCCGTGTACACCGGCAACGTCGCGATCAATGGCCGCCAGTACACGCTGACCCCAGCCGACTTTACGCCGAACAAGAATGTGCTGGAACACCTGACCCACGGCTTCGACGTAAAGAGCAATACCAAGGGCACGTGGGACTGGGAAATCGCCGCCAGCCTGTATGACTACAACAAGGACATCCTGCGCTCCTGGATGCCATCTACAGCGAGCGCGACCAGCGCGGCTAATCCCAATGCCGGCCGTATTACCGACATGGCAGGCACCGGCTGGAACACCGTTGCACTGAAAGGCATCTGGCGGCCGCAAGATGCCGCTGGCCACACGGTAGAGTTTGGCTACCAGCGCGAAGCGTACAAACTGCGCACTTCCGTGTTCGATACCGCCAACTGGACCGATGGCGCCGCCTCGGGGCTGTTCTCCGGCTTCAATGGCGATACCCAATTGCAGAGCCTGTATGCGCAAGATGCCTGGCGCATCAACCAGCAATGGAAAACCATCTTGGGCGGCCGCTTTGAACAGTGGCGCGCGGACAACGGCTCCATTGCCAGCAAGACTACCGTCCAGCCTTTCGGCACCCGCGACGAGCATTACTTTTCACCCAAAGCAGCGCTGTCCTACCATCAAGACAGCGACTGGACCTATAAGGCCTCGGTGGGGCGTGCAGTACGCATGCCTACGGTTTCCGAGCTGTACCAGGGTTCGCTGTCGGGCACCAACATCGTCAATAACGATCCCAATCTGAAGCCGGAGAAGTCCTGGACCTCGGAGCTGACCGCTGAGCGCAGCCTGAACAATGGCGCTGGCATATTGCGCGCCACCTTCTTCCATGAACGGACCAAGGATGCACTGTATTCACAAGTGAATGCGGCCGCCAGCTCTACGGTGACGACGATACAGAATGTGGACGACATCCGCACCAACGGTATAGAACTGGCCTATCAGGCCAGCGATGCCTTCGTGCGCGGCCTGGACTTGACGGGTAGCCTGACCTATACCGATTCGGAAATCCTGAGGAATGATAAATTCCCGGCCAGCGTGGGCAAGCAACAGCCGCGGGTGCCGAACTGGCGCGCCAACTTTGTCGCCACCTACAGGCAAGACGACAAGCTGTCCTATACGCTGGGCGCGCGTTACAGCGGCAAGCAATATGGCACCCTGGACAATAGCGATCCCAATGGTAACTCCTACACCGGTTTCGGCAGCTTCTTCGTGGCCGATGTCCGGGTGCGCTACCAGTTGGCCCGCCAATGGACCGGCTCCATCGGCATCGACAACCTGAACAACGCGAAGTACTGGGCTTTCCACCCTTATACGCAGCGTACGGTGATGGCGGAGTTGAAGTTCGATTATTAAATTAAGCAAACTATTCATCTGTATCAGCGGAGATAAGCCGGTACCGGGTATCTCCCGCCGCAGCATGGCATACAGGTGTTTTAAGGTGTTTTACTATCAGCACTCTTGTTGCATAATGGCACTCAGCTAATTAACGGAGATGTCATGAGTGTTGCAATGAGTGTTTTTGCCAAGGCCCTGGTGGTGGTACCTATCACCTTGCTGCCGATTTTGAATCCTATTGCCAATGCTCCCATCTTCCTGACAATGACGGAACAGATCCAGCAGGGCGGCGCCAACAAGCTGGCCAAGCGGATTGCAATCAACTGCTTCTTCCTGCTGGTGGGGGCCTTCTTCATCGGTTCTTACGTGCTGGACTTTTTCGGCATTTCCCTGCCCATCGTCAGGGTCGGTGGCGGCCTGATCGTGGCGACTGCCGGCTGGGGCATGCTGAACGACAAGGGGCCGGATCAGTTGCCCACCACCGTTGCCGCATCTCATCCCGGCTACTGGAGCGAAGAGGAATTGCGCAGGCGCAGCTTTTACCCCATCAGCTTCCCGCTGACAGTGGGGCCAGGTACGATTGCCGCCTCCATTACGCTGGGTGCACAATTACCGACTAAACCAGTCGATTGGCTGATCACCAGCTTTGCTTCAATGCTGGGGGTACTGGTGACGACCCTGGGTATTTTTCTGGCTTACCGCTTTGCGGGCAATCTGGTCCGCTTCCTCGGTGACGTCGGTGCGACGGTATTACTGCGCCTGTCGGCCTTCATCCTGCTGTGCATAGGTATAGAAATCGGCTGGACCGGTTTTGCGGATCTGATCGCCGACCTGAAAATAAGCTAAGGCTAGAAGTGGAAAGCAGGATTTGCAGTTAGCTATCTGGATAGCGAATTTAGGTAGAGGCTTCAGGTAGCGGCTTTGCAGAATGGCAGGCGCATGCTTCTCCATGCGCCGCTGCCACCAGCTCGTGCAGGATGCCGCAATCCCTGCCCGCATGCTCTTCATCGCACTGCGCCCTCAGCTTGGTCAATTGCTTTTCCAGCGCCCGCATGCTTTTCAGCCGGGCGCGCACGCGAGCAATCTGGTCGTCAATCAGATGATTGATATCTCCGCAATCATCCACCGGCTGCACCATGAACCCGACCAGGCGGCGGATATCCGCCAGCGGAATATCCAGCGCACGGCAGTGGCGGATAAACGACAGGCGCTCCAGATGCTGGGCCGTATAGGCACGGTAGCCATTGTCCAGCCTTGCCGGTGCGGGCAGCAAAGCCTCTTTTTCATAATAACGTATGGTTTCTATTTCTACGCCGGTGGCCGACGCCAGCTCGCTAATACGCATTACCCACCTCTTTACTTAATTTAAAGACAAGCACATTCTTGCTTGACCCTGTAGCTACTCCAGAGTCTACACTGATTTTCAATCGACGTAGCCCTAGGAATATTCCATGGCAGAACAAGCAAAATGCTGCGGCCACCATGGCCACCAGCAAGCCAAACCGCATGACGAACACAGCCATAGCCATGAAAAACATGGCCGTGGACATGCGCACGAGCACAACCACGATCATGAGCATGGACACAGTCATGATCATCACGGGCATGAGCATGCTCATTCGGCACAAAAAGCTGTCAAAACAGCACCCATCGCCGGTACTCAGCAATTGGCGTTGAAGATCGTCAATATGGATTGTCCGACAGAAGAAGCGCTGATACGGCAATGCCTGACGCCTTTGGCGGGCGTTGCTGCCCTGGACTTTGACCTGCTCAACCGCATACTGACGGTACACCACAGCTTGCAGGACACCTCGTCCATACAGGCAAAATTGGCCGATATAGGCATGCAAGGCGTCGCGTTAAGCACCGGGCAAGACAGCGCCGGGGCTGCAAGCGAACTTGTCGCCGCACGCAAGGCCGCGCGCAAAAAATGGCTGATGATGGGTTTTGCCGGCGCCATGGCCATCGCAGCCGAAATCACTGCCTATGCGACCGGCAAGGAGACCTCTCTGCCGGTTGCTACGCTGGCGCTGATCGCCATCCTGGCGGGCGGCATCCCCACCCTGAAAAAAGCCTGGATCGCACTCCGGCATTTCACGCTGAACATCCACCTGCTGATGGCAGTGGCAGTTATCGGCGCTGCGGCGATAGGCCAATGGCCGGAAGCTGCGGTCGTCATCTGCCTGTTCGGCATTGCAGAATTGATAGAGGCAGCCAGCCTGGAACGCGCGCGCAATGCCATCAGCGGCCTGGCGGCGCAGGCGCCTGATACCGCATTGCTGCAGCAAGCCGATGGTAGTTGGCAAGAAACAGCAACCGCACACGTCAGCCTGGGCCAGTTACTGAGAATACGGCCCGGAGAAAGAATCGCGCTGGATGGCATCGTGGCATCCGGCCAGTCAGATGTAGACCAGGCGGCGATTACTGGAGAAAGTATGCCTGCCACCAAAACAGCAGGAGACAAAGTGTATGCCGGCACCCTGAACCAAGCCGGCGTGCTGGAAATACACGTCACCAGCCTGCAGAATGAAACCACGCTGGCCCGCATTGCGCGCTCGGTGCAGCAGGCGCAAAGCCAGCGCGCGCCTACCCAGCGCTTTGTGGACCAGTTTGCACGCATCTACACGCCTGTCGTATTTGCGATTGCACTGCTGGTCGCGATAGTGCCGCCTTTACTCGGTTCAGGCGTCTGGCACGACTACATCTATATGGCGCTAGTGCTGCTGGTCATCGCCTGCCCGTGCGCACTGGTCATCTCTACGCCGGTAACGATAGTCTGCGGGCTGGCGCTGGCGGCAAAACGCGGCATCCTGGTCAAAGGCGGCCTGTATCTGGAACAAGGCCGCAAGCTGACAGCCATCGCTGTGGACAAGACCGGTACACTCACCGAAGGCAAGCCGGTGCTGACCGATATCGTCAGCCTGTCCGCGCTCAGCGAGCAGCAGGCGCTGTACATTGCCGCCAGCCTGGACGCCTTGTCACAGCACCCGGTAGGCCGCGCGATAGTCGCCGCATACCTTGCCCGTAATAACGATCATGCAAACGGCCTGGCAGACGTCAGCGATTTCATGTCGCTGAGCGGGCGCGGCATCAGGGGCAGCATAGACGGCACACGCTACTATCTGGGCAACCAGAGGCTCTGCAATGAACAGGATTTGACTTTATCCTCCGTCCAAAAATCTGAGCTTGAGCAGGAATTGTCCAGGCTGGAAGCACAGGCCAAGACAGTGGTGGTACTCAGCGACGGCAAGGCCATTCTGGCATTGCTGGCAGTTGCCGATAGCCCCCGGCAAAGCAGCCTCGCCGCAATACGTCAGATGCAGGACATGGGCATACGCCTGACAATGCTGACCGGCGACAACCGGCATACGGCGGCAGCTATTGGCGAGCAGCTAGGCATCAGCGATATACGCGCAGAACTGCTGCCGGACGATAAACTGGCCGCCATGAATGAATTAAGCTCAGCCGCCAATGCGGTGACAGGCATGGTTGGCGACGGCGTCAACGACGCCCCTGCGCTGGCCAGGGCCAGCATCGGCTTTGCGATGGGGGCCGCCGGCACAGATACCGCATTGGAAACTGCCGACGTGGCGCTGATGCAGGACGATTTGCGCAAACTGCCTGAATTCATCCACATCTCCAGGCGCACCGCAGCCATCCTGTGGCAAAACATCGCGCTGGCACTGGGCATCAAGGCGGTATTTTTCATCCTGACGCTCAGCGGCCACTCCAGCCTGTGGATGGCGGTGTTTGCCGATACCGGCACCAGCCTGCTGGTCGTGCTGAACGGCTTGCGCATGCTGAGGCATAAAAAAATCCCCGGCCTCACTGGGTGAGCCGGGGATTTCTTGATTTTTACTGCACCGGTTGCAATTGCAACTACAGGTACAAGGCTGCAAATACTAGACTACGGGTTTCAAGAATCCGTAGATAGATTTTCCTTCTGCAGCACTTCATGCTCCACGCGGCTGGACAGATCGCCGATCTTGCTCATCCAGGCCTTGGAGAAATAGGCTTTCTCTTTTTCTGTCGGTTCGGCAAACCAGATCACCATCAAGATTCCTTTGTGATCATGTATTTTTGACAGCTTGGTAATGCATTCGGTATTGCCATCCACATCAGCCAGGGCGATCGCATAGCCGTACACCCGGTTCAGGCGTTCTATCCTGTCTGGTTCAGTTTCACTGCGGGTTGCTGAAATGCGCGGGTGGTCTAGGTACATCTTGGTCTCCGTGAGGGAATGATTCTTTGAGGCCTGCTGCACAGTTAGGGATAACAGGCATTTCAGCCATTTTATATGAACTTCATTGACTTGAGGAATCAATCACCGGTCTTCGCCCTACCTGGGTCTGCTACGTTTTTCCCATTTGCATTCCTGTGTGCTCAAAACCACATCCTTGTGGTCCACCGTTTCCAGGTACACATCAAAACCCCATAGACGAGCAACATGCTTCAGCATTTCATTGGTTTGCGGGTTCAGCGGGCGGCGCAAGAATTGCTGATGTCTTAAAGTCAATGCCCTATCGCCCTGCATGTCCACCGACCAGACCTGGATATTCGGTTCGCGGTTGCCCAGATTATATTGGCCGGCCAGTTGCTGCCGCAGGTACTGATAGCCGCTCTCGTCATGAATGGCGGAGATGCTCAGCTTGTCCTGGTTATCGTCATCCAGCACAGAGAAAAAATGGAAATCGCGTATCAGCTTGGGCGACAGAAATTGCGCGATAAAGCTCTCATCCTTGAAATTGCGCATCGCAAAATTCAGCGTCTTCAGCCAATCGCCACCGGCAATATCGGGGAACCAGTAGCGGTCTTCGTCGGTAGGATTTTCACAGATGCGGCGGATGTCGCGCATCATTGCAAAACCCAGCGCATACGGATTGATACCGCTGAAATAGCGGCTGGTAACCGGCGGTTGGTACACAACATTGGTATGGCTTTGCAGGAACTCCATCATGAAGCCCTCGCCGACTATGCCTTCATCAAACAACTGATGCAGGATCGTGTAGTGCCAGAAGGTAGCCCAGCCTTCGTTCATTACCTGGGTCTGCCGCTGCGGGTAAAAGTATTGCGATATCTTGCGGGTGATGCGAACGATCTCGCGCTGCCATGGCTCCAGCAGAGGCGAATATTTCTCAATGAAGTACAACAGATTTTCCTGTGGCTCGGGCGGGAAGCGCTGCGCCTCCCTGCTGACGATTGCGTCTTCGCGGCGCGGCAGAGTGCGCCATAGATCATTGATCTGCGATTGCATATACGCTTCACGCTCTTCCTGCCGCTCGCGCTCTTCGGTCAGGGAAAGCTTGGTGGGACGCTTATAGCGATCGACCCCATAATTCTGTAGCGCATGGCAGGAATCCAGCAGCAATTCCACGGCCTCCATGCCATAGCGCTGTTCGCAATCCGCAATATAATTTTTTGCAAACACCATATAGTCGATGATCGCTTCGGCATCGGTCCAGGTGCGGAACAGGTAGTTCCCTTTGAAAAAGGAATTATGCCCATAGGCTGCATGTGCAATCACCAGTGCCTGCATGGTCAGGCTGTTTTCCTCCATCAGGTAAGAGATGCAGGGATTGGAATTAATGACTATCTCATAAGCCAGCCCCATCTGGCCGCGCTTGTAGCTTTTTTCCGTGGATAGGAAATGCTTGCCGAAAGACCAGTGGTTATATGAGATAGGCATGCCCACCGACGCATACGCATCCATCATCTGTTCTGCAGTGATGATTTCCAGCTGGTTGGGATAGGTGTCCAAGCCGAAGTTTTGTGCCACACGGCGGATTTCTTCGTGCGCCTGTTCGATCAGGTCAAAGGTCCATTCGGATTGCTCAGGTAAGCGGCGCGGGTTCTTGAACTTGTCGCTGGGGGTGTTCATGGCTCACCTCACTTCGGCTGTTTCTTAAACAGCTCACGGAACACAGGATAAATATCGGCAGGAGCCTGTATCTTTTGCATCGCAAAATTCGCATGATGATCGAGCACCTGCGTATACTCTTCCCACAAATTCTGCGGATCGCCTTCAGTAATTTCCACATAGGCGTAGTACTGCACCAGCGGCATGATGCTATTGATCAGCAATTGCCGGCATGTGACTGAATCATTGTCCCAGTTGTCGCCATCGGATGCTTGCGCCACATAGGCATTCCAGTCTGCACCGGGATATCTTTCCTTGATGATCTTGGTCAGCAGGTTTAGTGCAGACGAGACTATGGTGCCGCCCGATTCGCGCGAATGGAAAAACTCATTCTCATCCACTTCGGAAGCAGCAGTGTGGTGGCGAATGAACACCACCTCTATCTTGTCATACGCGCGCGTCAGGAACAGGTAGAGCAAGATGAAGAAGCGTTTGGCCGTATCCTTCTTTTGCTCATCCATTGAGCCAGAGACGTCCAGCACGCAAAACATCACCGCCTGGCTGGAAGGTTTGGGTACCTTGATGCGGTTGCTGTAGCGCAGGTCAAACGGATCTATGAAAGGAATCGCCAGCAGGCGGGTACGCAGATGATGGATTTCATGCTTCAGCGCGATCACCTTGGGATCGCTCATATCCGGTGACTGCTCCATCAGCGCCGCCATTTCCAGCTCGGCATCCTTCAGACGCCGCGCAGACTTGCCGCCGACGGCGATGCGCCGCCCCAACGCGCCACGCAGCGAACGCAAGACATGCAGACTGGACGTGGTGCCCGAAGTTTTATAGCCGGCACGCTGGCTCTTGAATTCCGTCGTTGCCGCCAACTGGGTCTTGACCATGTTCGGCAATTCCAGGTCTTCGAAGAAATAATTCATGAATTCTTCGCGGCTGAGCTGGAAAACAAATTCATCTTCACTGATTTCGTCGCTATTGCCAGCCTGCCCTTTGCCGGACCCGCCGCCACCCTTGGGCCGCTGAATCTGATCGCCCTTCAGGTATTCCTGATTGCCGGGCTGCACGGTTTCCCACACGCCGCCGCGAGCATGTCCGAACGTGGGTTCATTGACATCCTTGACGGGTATGGAAATTCTCTCACCGCTCTCTATATCGGTGATGGACCGGCCCTTGACTGCGCGGGCAACAGCTTCTTTGATCTGCCCCTTGTAACGCCGTAGAAAACGTTCCCGGTTAGGAGCGGATTTGTTCTTGCCTTGTACTCGACGATCTATTAGATGCACCAAAACGGTCTCCCTTTTATCGGATACCTGCATAAAGAAGGAGAAGCGAACCTTAATCTCCTCACCACGCAAGTTCCCTAGAAACCGCTGAAAATCTGTCCTGCTGATCTGTTACCGGCACCAGGACACTTTTCCAACAGTCTCGCCAGAATCAGGACGATTTCCTCACACGCAAATACCACTCGCACAAGAGTCTGACCTGTTTCGCGGTATAGCCCTTGGCCACCATGCGCTCGACAAATTCCTGATGCTTGTTGGCGTCGTCCGCGCTGGCTTTGGCATTGAAAGAAATGACCGGCAATAGCTCCTCAGTGTTGGAAAACATCTTTTTCTCTATAACTGTGCGCAGTTTTTCATAGCTGGTCCAGGTCGGATTTTTGCCTGCATTTTGCGCCCTTGCCCGTAATACAAAGTTGACGATCTCATTGCGAAAATCCTTGGGATTGGAAATACCCGCAGGTTTCTCTATCTTCTCAAGCTCATTATTCAAAGCATCGCGATCAAAGCTCTCGCCTGTATCCGGATCGCGGAATTCCTGATCCTGTATCCAGAAATCGGCGAAGGTTACATAGCGGTCAAAAATATTCTGGCCGTATTCCGAATAGCTTTCCAGATAAGCGGTCTGTATCTCCTTGCCGATAAATTCTGCATAGCGCTGGGCCAGGTATTCCTTGATATAGGAAAAATACTTTTGCTCGGTTTCCGGGGCAAACTGTTCGCGCTCTATCTGCTGTTCCAGCACATACAGCAGATGGACGGGATTGGCTGCCACTTCCGTATTGTCGAAGTTGAATACCTTGGACAATATCTTGAAGGCGAAGCGTGTGGACAAGCCATTCATGCCTTCATCCACACCGGCATAGTCGGCATACTCCTGGCGCGATTTGGCCTTGGGATCGGTGTCTTTCAGATTCTCGCCGTCATACACCAGCATCTTGCTATAGATACTGGAATTTTCCGGCTCCTTCAGCCTTGACAAGACCGAGAACTGCGCCATCATTTTTAGTGTACCCGGCGCACATGGGGCCTCTGATAGCGAAGAACCGCGCACCAGTTTTTCGTAAATCTTGACTTCATCCGTCACCCGCAGGCAATACGGAACCTTGACGATATAGATACGATCCAGGAAAGCTTCATTATTTTTATTGTTCTTGAAAGCCTTCCATTCCGATTCGTTCGAGTGCGCCAATATTACGCCATCAAACGGGATAGCACCGAAGCCTTCCGTGCCCTTGAAGTTGCCTTCCTGTGTAGCCGTCAGCAGAGGGTGCAAGACCTTGATCGGGGCCTTGAACATTTCAACGAATTCCATCAGCCCTTGATTGGCGAGGCACAGGCCGCCGGAATAGCTATAAGCATCAGGATCATCCTGTGCATAGTCTTCCAGCTTGCGTATATCCACCTTACCGACCAGCGAAGAAATGTCCTGGTTATTTTCGTCACCTGGTTCAGTTTTGGAAACCGCAATCTGCTTCAATACTGATGGATAACGCCTGACCACGCGGAATTGATTGATGTCGCCATTGAATTCATGCAGGCGCTTGACTGCCCAGGGGCTGGGAATAGTGCGCAGGTAACGGCGCGGAATGCCGAAGTCTTCTTCCAGTATCGTGCCGTCCTCTTCTTCACTGAACAGGCCGAGCGGAGATTCGTTGACCGGGGAACCCTTGATGCAATAGAAGGGGATTTTTTCCATCAGCGACTTCAGCTTTTCCGCGATGGAGGATTTACCGCCGCCGACGGGGCCCAGCAGATAAAGTATCTGCTTGCGTTCTTCCAGCCCCTGGGCTGCGTGGCGGAAATAGGCAACTACTTGCTCGATGACCTCCTCCGTTCCATAGAACTCGCGGAAGGCAGGATAGATCTTGATGATTTTATTGGAGAAGATGCGTGATCGCCGGGGATCGTGGCGAGTGTCGACCATCTCAGGTTCGCCTATCGCTGCCAGCAGCCGTTCTGCTGCAGAGGCAAAAGCGAGCCTGTCTTTCTTGCATAGCTCCAGATACTCTTGCAAGGAATATTCTTCCTCGCGAGTCCTGTCATAACGTGCTGCGTAGTTGTCAAAGATTTTCATACAGATCTCCTTTGTCACCATCTACCACACAAAGACTTACAGGTGCTGATGGAATCACGCCACATTCGCAATCACTCGTTTTTCAAATTTGGAAAACTCATCCAAAATTTTAAAACGAATAGCGCGAATTTTATTGCCTCTATGCACCCTACGACTTCAGTGTAGATGATAACGCAAAAAAAAGTGGCGAAATTCTATAAAAAATTGTTACTACTACTCAACGCAAACAATACTGCTTCTGTTGACACGCACTTTACGGCGTCGCGATTGTGTTCCGCATTACACGACTATCGGAATCTGCTTATTCGCATTTGGCATATGCAAATAAACGCTGCTGCCGTAACAAAAAATCGGAGAGCAAACACGTGCAACATCTTTGCTCGAATCTCAGTTCAAATATCAGCTGAAATCTTAGTTCAAATCTCAGTTTAAATATTTCGCGCTCAGCCAACACCATACACCGATTGCAGGATTTTCACCTGCAAAAAAAATTGTAGCTTCGCCGCTCAATGCTAATCCATTTTCAGGTTTAATTTTTCTGGCCCACTTTTCCTGTTATTCGATAAAGCCCACGTGGCTGCGTTAAAGCTGTATCAAACCAATTTACTCCGGGCTCTTGTTTGTCAAAAAACACCATTACCCAAAAACCCGATTCCGGTTTAGCATGGCTTTACTTTCAGCACCTCATGCAGATACAACAGCAAATACCGGCGTTTCACCGGTTTTGCCACATTCGCCTTTCCATAACGCAAGGAATTTGGTTAAATGCAATTGTCCACGACTACAATCCCTATATAAGATTCCAGGAAGAACATGAAACAATTGCAATTAATAATCTTGTTGGCGACGTCAGCATTGCTGGCAGCATGCGCATCGGTTCCGATGGCAAGTTTCGACAAGGATGCGCAGGCGAAAGCCTTCAATCATCAAAAACTGAAGGCCCAGCTATATATCTACCGTGACGAAAGCTTCGGTGCGATGAGCAAAATGTCGCTGGAACTGGACGGTATAGCCATCGGAGAGACCGCTGCGCATACCTATGCAGTCGTCTCATTGAAGCCAGGTAGCCATACACTGACCTCAAAGTCTTCCGATGACTCCCGCCTGGTATTTAGCGTGAAAGCTGGTCAAAATTACTATATACAGCAGGAAGTCAAACTAGGCTGGCTGGGCGGACGCTCCAAGCTACAACTGGTCGACGAGGTTACTGGCAAAGCCGCTGTAGAAAAATCCAAACTGATACAACTGAGCGGCCTGCCGGCTGACATGGCCATGCCTAGCGAAAGCGAACAAAGTGCGGCAAACCAGGAAGAAGTTGAAAGAATAGCGTTCCGTGCAGGTGTTTCATCAGCAACGGTAGAAAAACTGGCAAAGCAAAATAGCTGCGTGGGCGAGCATGGAGCCGGCTTGCTGACTCCTCCCGGCCCGGTTGAAGTGTATCGGGTCAGCTGCGATCAGGGTGCTCCATTCATGGCGCGCTGCGAACTGCGCCAGTGCAAGGCCATGCGTTAATAGCTAATAGTTAATAGAATATCGATGACAGCATGCGGCCAGGTCGCCGTATGCTGTCATATTTACAAGATCAACTGATATTTTTCGATTACTCCCTCTATGCAACGCTGTCTGGAACTGCGCGACCGCTCATGCGGCGCAAACTGGCTTGCCGCCTGATCCAGCTTTTTGACAGCCTGCACCAGCACCACGGCCTCCTCCCCTTCCAGCTTCACCTTGCACTGCCTGTCAGTAATCTCATCAATAAGCAAGCTCGCCACCTCTTTGTCTGCAATGTCCTCGGGCAAACCAGATTTGGTACACAAGCCATACGTCCCTTTCAGAAATGAAATCCATTCAGCGGCCACATGCTCGTTGAGCCTGTCCACATCAATTTGATCCGTGCTTGCGCAAAACTTGGCAGGCCGCAAGCCTTGTTCAAATAATTGGCCTACCCGTGACACATAGCGCTGATGAAATACTGCATAAGCCTGTTGCGCCAGGGAAGTGGATGTTTCCAGCCCAACCAAGACTATCAACCAGGCCACGTAAGCTTGCGCGTAGAAATCCTGCTGCTGCACTTCTTCGTATTCACCGAAAAACGACTGGCAGCCAACGCGCATGCTGAGGCTATACGATGGCATTGGCATACAGGCTTCATGCTGCAAGGCAAACAATCGCTCCTGACTGACACCGCTTTTTCCCAGCAATTGCCGGGTCGTGTAAAAATTTTCATGCAGATAATCCAGCAAGGAACTCACCTCTGCCCCTCCGCAAACGGGCTATCTGCCGGAGCCTGCTCGCGGCGCTCGTGCATGCCGTAGTCACGCAGAACGCCGGCAACCCGCAAACGATAATCTTCAAATACAGACTCCCGGCCGCGCGCCTGCGCATCCCTATGCAGCTCCAGGTTGCGCCAGCCCTTGACCGACTCTTCATCCTCCCAGAACGACAGCGACAGCATCTTGCCCGGATCGCTGATGCTCTGAAATCTTTCCACGGAAATGAATCCCGGCATCTTTTCCAATGTAGATCTGAGGCTGGCAGCGATACCCAGATAGGTATCCCGCTTATCCGCGAGCGGCCTGACTTCAAATATGACGGCGATCATTTGATATTCCTTTCTCTCTAAACAATGCGAAGCTATTCCCAGGCAATCAGGCGCCATACAGGCGCATTCTTATGTTCGCAGAAGGATGAAACTTTCTGGCCGTCGCCAGCCGCTCAAAATTCAGGTCCATGCTGCATAGCTGGTGGATAGCAGCATGCGCAATGACAGCCGCCAGCGACGGCCCCGGGCAAAGATGGGCGCCATGGCCGAAAGTGAAATAGCGCCGTTGGCTACGCTGCAGCTCAAATAGCTGCGGCTGCGAATTAACCGAAGGATCACGGTTGGCCGCCGCCAGTACCAGTAGTATCGTGTCGCCTGCCTGCAGCACTTGCCCGGCAATCTCGCAATCCTCTGCAACAAAACGGCGAGTATTTTGCACCGAAGGATCATAGCGCAGCACCTCATCGATGCATGCGCGCAATAAATCGGCATCAGCCAAAATTTGCCGACGTAGCGGAGCATCGCCGGCAAGTACATACAAGGTATTGGCAATCAGGCCGGCAGTTGCCTCATATGCTTGCGACATCAGGCCAATGCCGTTGGCGGCGATCACGGTGGGATCTTCGCAGCCAAGCAATGCGGCCTGCCTGCGCAATTGCAACAACAATCCCGGATTTTCACGCTCCTGCATGCCGCTAAAATTTTCCAATAGCTTGGCAGCAGCCAGCTTGCCGCGCTCAAGCTGTTGTTCATTGCAGCCGGGGGCCAGGCATGCAACAAAGTCTTGCATCAGAATAGCTGTTTCCGGCAATTCAGATTGCGGCACGCCCAGCAAGCTGGCCACGACATAGACCGGCATCTGGACTGCAAACCTATCCAGCCAGCCATCGTCCTCTGCATCAAAATGAAGCTCAGCAAGGTGCCGGGACCATATGCTGCCCTGTTGTTCCATATCGGCGAGACTCAGGCTTTGCAGGCTGGCGCTGATCGCCTGCTTGAAAGGGCAATGGCCTGCACCGTCATTCATGCGCACCAGCCGCCGGAAGATATCGCCTGCGGCTGATCCTGCGAGCGCTTTAGGCACAGGCTCGGCAACCGGGCGCACCCTGCAGGCGGGATGAGAGACTATTTCCTGTATAACCACCGAGCGGCTGGCAACCCAAACGCTATTCTTGCTGTCGAGGAATATGCCTGGCCCTTCTGCCAGTCCGGCATAGTAGGGATAAGGGGACGGATGGCTTACCGCGCTGAGTGGGTCGGTAGGGCCGCCCGTATCCGATGGTGACGAAGTTCGAGGAAAAGTTTGAGGCGACATGGGTTGCTGCTCCAGCAAGTTTCTTCAATAAGAGAAACCCATTGTCAGCCATTTGTAGCCGCATGTCTTGCAAGAACAGTTCGTTCAGAAACGAACTGTTCTCAATAAGAATGTGACAGCGTACCTAGCTGGCCGCTTCCGCCAATGACATGGCCAGCGCATTATGCCGCTCCAGCACATTGCCGAGATCTATCGTGGTGAACTGGCCATTGCGCACAACCACACGGCCATTGATGATGCTGTAAGCAACATCAGCGGGCGTGCAAAACACCAATGCAGCAACCGGATCGTGCCAACTGCCGGCAAAGCCCAGCTTGCTGACATCAAACAATGCGAGGTCGGCCGACATGCCCGGCTTTAAGGCGCCGATATCGTCGCGGTTCAATACCTTGGCTCCGCCCAGTGTCGCTATTTCCAGCGCCTGTCTGGCCGTCATTGCATCGGGACCGAATCCCACCCGCTGCAACAGCATTGCCTGCCGCACTTCACCTAGCATATGCGCACCATCGTTGGAGGCGGAACCATCCACACCCAGACCGACAGGCACACCCGCATCCAGCATCTTGCGGATAGGAGCAATGCCGGAAGCTAGCCGCATATTGGAACAAGGGCAATGCGCAATACCGGTGCCGGTGCGTGCAAACAGATAGATGCCTTCGTCGTCCAATTGCACGCAGTGTGCATGCCAGGAGTCCGGCCCAACCCAGCCGCAGTCTTCCGCATAATGGGCCGGCGTCATATTGAACTTCTCGCGGCTATAGGCGATATCGTTCGCATTCTCCGCCAGGTGCGTATGCAAGGACACGCCGTAGCTGCGCGCAAGGGTCGCGGATTCCTTCATCAGATCACGCGACACCGAAAAGGGCGAGCAAGGCGCGACGACGACTCTCTGCATCGCGTGGCGGCCCGCATCATGATACGTTTCTATCAGTCTCTGCGTGTCCTTCAGGATTGCGCTTTCCTCTTCTACCACGCTATCCGGCGGCAAACCTCCTTTGGATTGCCCCACGCTCATGGAGCCGCGCGCAGCGTGAAAGCGCATGCCTATCTGCTGTGCCGCCTCTATGCTATGGTCCAGCTTGCAGCCATTGGGATAGATATACAGATGGTCGCTGCTGGTAGTACAGCCGGACATGATCAGCTCCGCCATCGCTGTCATCGTGGATACCTGCACCATCTCGGGCGTCAGGTTGGCCCAGATCGGATACAGATTGGTCAGCCAGTTGAACAGTTCGCCGTCCTGTGCAGCCGGAATCACTCGCGTCAGGCTTTGGTACATATGGTGATGGGTGTTCACCAAGCCCGGTATCACCACATGATTGTGCGCATCGATGACATCATCTGCCGTCTGTGGCAAGTCGGTGCTGGCGCCGACTTGCTCTATGACATTACCGCGAATGAACACAGCGCCGTCGGCGATCTCGCGGCGTGCATCATCCATCGTGACGACGACACGGGCATTTTTTATCAGTAAGGTTTTAGACATTCTAGAACTCATTTCATCAATAGGAGCGAGTGCGAACGAGTCCATTTGGGATGCAGTGCGAGGCGTGTCGCGACGCAAAGACTGGCTGTCTTTGCTAGCGGCGCAACGCTGCAATGTGCCCAAATGGGCCGTTCCCGAAGGGTTTGGCTTAAAAGCGGCGCTGGACTGCGTTGCACTCGTTGTCAATAGCTCGCTATTGACGCCTCGCACGCCTTGCCAGCGCCGCTTTTAAGACAAACGCATCTCACTCCTATTGATGAAATGAGTTCTAGTACTTTAGTTTAATGATCGGAACTTTGCGCCGAGGCCAGCGCATAGGCACGCACATCAACGCTCTCGCCCTGTCCATTGAAAAAGAGGTTCAGCAATACCGCCATTGCCGAGGCCAGCAGGATACCGCTATGCAGGATGGTGGACATATAAGGCGGCATTTGTGCAAAGAAATTCGGTGCCACGATAGGTATCATGCCGGCGCCTATGCTGACCGCGACGATAAACAGATTATTACGGTTACGCTGAAAATCCACCCCGGACAAGATCTTGATGCCGGTCGCCGCCACCATGCCGAACATCACGATGCCGGCGCCGCCCAGCACGAATTGCGGTATCGATGCTGCCACATGCGCCATCTTCGGAAACAGGCCGAAGGCAATCAGGATGCAGCCGGCTGCGACGCAGACAAAACGGCTGCGCACGCCGGTCACACCTACCAGGCCAACGTTCTGCGAAAACGACGTATAAGGGAAAGTGTTGAAGATACCGCCTATCACGGTGCCAAGCCCATCCACCCGCAGGCCGCGCGCCAGAGTCTCATTATCCACCTTCTTGCCGACGATATCGCCCAGCGCGATAAACATGCCGGTGGACTCTATCATCGTCACGATCATCACCAGGCACATGCTGACAATGGCGCCCAGGTCAAACTGCGGCCAGCCATAGTGGAAAGGCTGAATCATCGCAAACCAGTCTGCGTTCTCCAGACCGGCAAAACTGATCTTGCCCATGGCCAGTGCAATGATGAAACCGATCACCATCCCCATCAGCACCGAAATATTGGCGATAAACCCTTTCATATACTTGGTAATGAGCAAAATGGAAATCAGCACGACCAGCGCAATGCCGAGGTTGACCGGTGAGCCGTACTCAGGATTGGGTATCTTGGTAAATACGCCATTGACCACGGTACCGATCACCGGCTGTCCGCCAGCGGCCCAGTTGATGCCTACCCCCATCAGTGATACCCCGATCACGGTAATCACAGTACCGGTCACCACCGGCGGGAAAAAACGCATCAGCTTGCTCATGAAAGGCGCGGCGATGATGCAGAACACACCGCCGGCGATCACGGCACCATAAATGTGCAGTATGCCCAGCGATGGATTGCCCGCCATCGCCACCATAGGGCCTACCGCTGCAAAAGTAACGCCCATCATCACCGGCATCTTGATGCCGAATTTCCATATGCCCAGGCTCTGGATCACGGTGACCAGGCCGCAGCAAAACAGGTCGGCGCTGATTAGGAAGGCAATCGCATATTTCGGCAAATTCAACGCTCCGCCTATGATCAGCGGTACCGCAATTGCACCGGCATACATCACCAGCACATGTTGCAGGCCCAGCGCAGTCAGTTTCATTACCGGTAACTGTTCATCTACCGGGTGTACGGCATCCCTCGTGGTTTCCATCTTGTCTCCTGGAGTTCGGATAATGCATTGTTGTGTTTATATTAGAACTCATTTCATCAATAGGCGGGAGATGCGTTTGCCCTACGCCGGGCGCCCTTAAAAGTGGCGCTGGCAAGGCGTGCGAGGCGTCAATAGCGGGGCTATTGACGGGGCCGCCGAGGTAACGAGTGCAACGCAGTCCAGCGCCACTTTTAAAGCAAACCCTTCGGGAACGACCCATTTGGGCGCATTGCAGCGTTGTGCGGGGACGCCGAGTTCGCTAGCAAAGACGGCCAGTCTTTGCGTCGCGACACGCCTTGCACTGCATCCCAAATGGACTCGTTCGCACTCCCGCCTATTGATGAAATGAGTTCTAGTACAAGTCATTGTGCTTGCTGGTGACCGATACTATATGAAGCGGGAATCAGAGATATATCAAATAGGCGATAACTGATTTTGCTATTTGCATATATCAATTACCCGTGGAAGCAAAATCAGTGCCGCATCCGCGGTACGTCAGGATTGACACCGCAAACTCACGCATTCGGTTTAGTGTCAGGTCACGCGTGACATAATTTAAACCAGCGAAGCCTTGGCTGCCGCAGTCACCTGCGCCCTGAGCCATTTATGCTCAGTCGCCTGATGCATGCGCTCATGCCACAACTGATAAAAGCGCAACGGAGGAAACTTGATAGGCACGTCGAAGGTTTTCAGCGGCAGGGATTTTTCATAGAACTGCGCAAATTGTCGGCCGGTGGTCAGCACCAGATCGGTGTGTGCAACCATGTATGGCAACATGCGAAACGAAGACGATTCGACCACTACGTTGCGGTGCAGGTCATGCTTGTCCAGGTAGGAGTCTATTGTTCCATGGTAGCCAGGCAATACCTTCCATGGAGCAACGTGGGGCAGGCTCAGATAATCTTCCACTGATATCTGCCCATCTGCAGTTCTTTTGGCAAAAGCGCTATTGGCCCGCATCATGCAAACGATGGGATCATCGAATAGCTTGGTCAGATGCAAATGTGCGGGAGGTTCATCCCAGTTGGCGATCACCAGATCCAGCTCGCCCTCGGCCAGCAAGCGCACATAGTCCATGTCCTCACCCAGGGCATGGATCACCAGACGGCTCTTGGGAGACTCGCGTCGCATCCGACTCACCAGCTCGACGAAGAAAGGCGTGCTCATATAGTCGGGTGCCGCTACATGGAATGTGCGCGCCTCTTGCTGCGGCATGAAGTTGGTCTTCTGTGCAAACAGGCGTTCCGTTTCATCCAGTATCCGCTTGGCCGGCTTCAGCAGGCTCTCTCCATGCTCGGTAGGCAGCATGCCCCTGGCGCCACGCACCATCAAGGGATCTCCGGTCAGCTCGCGCAGTTTGCGCAGCGATGCCGAGATTGAGGACTGCGGCTGGTTCAGCTTCAGCGCTACCCGCGATACATTCTTTTCGCATAACAGCAAATACAATATGCGTATTAAATGAATGTCCAGGTGGTCTGGCAATTTCGATGTCATTTGGTCTCCGGGTAGCTGCGCATGCCTGGCCGCGTTTTTTTATTTATATATGTAAGCTCAGATAGCAAATATACCCGATCTGCTATATGCACCGGCAATAATCCAGCATGGATGTAAAGGTAGAAGAAAGCGTACAAACTAGAGCAAGCTGTGAAAAAATAGAGGCTGCAACAATTGACGCACATCATTTATACAAGGAAAGCGGGATGGTAAAAATAAGGAATGCGCATTTGGCAGATGCCGATGTACTGGTGGATTTGCTGGCGCAACTCGGTTATTCGGCGCAAGGATATATCAAGGAAAAGATCGCCACTTTGCTGCGCCATCCCGACGCAGCCTTGCTGGTGGCGGAGCAAGATCAACAGGTGCTTGGGTTTATTTCGCTGCACTTCATCCCGCAAATCGCGCTGGAAGGCGATTTTTGCAGGATCAGTTATTTTTGCGTTGACGACAAACAGACCAGCCAGGGTGTAGGAAAATTACTGATTGAGCACGCAGAGCAAATGGCAAGCGAGCATGGCTGCGACAGGATGGAAGTGCATTCAGGAAGCCGCAGGCTAAGGGCGCATCAATTCTATACCCGGCAAGAGTATGAAGAATCCCCAAAATACTTCATCAAGATGGTAGCCCGGCTCACCTGAGTAACAGGGTATTGATATCCGGCACTTCCAGCGGACGGTAGTACAGGAATCCCTGGAAGAATTCGCAGCCTATCGCCTTCAGGAAATGCTCCTGGCCCAGGTTCTCCACGCCCTCGGCAACCGTCGTGCAGGACAGGATGCGGGCCAGTGATACGATGGCCTTGATGATCAGTTCGCTCTTCTTGTTGAAGCCTATCTGGGATACGAAAGAGCGGTCTATCTTGATGCTGCGCGCAGGGAAATGGCTGAGCTTGGACAGCGATGAATAGCCGGTGCCGAAATCGTCGATCGCGATATGGAAACCGCGTATCTTCAATTCGTCCAGGTGGCGGATCGCCAGTGCCTCATTGCCGATCAGGCCGGTTTCAGTAATCTCAAATTCCAGATATTCCGACGTGATATTGTGCGCGGCACAGCTGGACTCTATCAGTTGCAGTAAATCATGGCGGGCAATATCCACCGCTGAAAGATTGATCGCAACCGGCGGGCAGCTACCGTATTTATCCAGCCATATCCGCACCTGCTTGCAGGCTGCATCGACGACGAAGTTGGTGATATCGCGTATAGAACCGGCGCTCTCGGCTATCTGGATGAACTCGCCCGGCGTGACCGCACCCAGTGTAGGAGATTGCCAGCGTATCAGTGCTTCCAGCCCGGCAATGCTGCCATCGTGGGTCACCTTGGGCTGATACACCAGGCGGAATTCGCGATTCTTCAATGCGGAAACGATGCCGACTTCCACCTCCACACTGCGGCGTATCTGCAGCGCATCGCCTTCGTCAAACAGGGCAATGCCGTTACCGCCGGCGCGCCTGGCGCTGTCCAGTGCGACTTCGCTGCGGCGTATCAGGTCATCCGATTCCAGGTCGCCCTTGCGCGCCAGCGCAATGCCGGCAGATAACTGCACCATCAGCCTGGCGCCATCGATATCCATTTCTTTCGACAGGCTGTCGCGGATGTTCTCCACTCCGCGCAGCGTTTCGGCAGGATCATCGACCTGGTCGATCACGAAAGAAAACACAATGCTGCGCAGGCGGGCGGAAAAACAATGCGAAGGCAAAATCGCCGTTAAGTCTTCCGCGAAGCGGCGTATCATCACATCGCCCGCATGGGCACCGAATTTTTCATTCGCATGGCGTATGCTGTTGACCCGGAAAGACACCAGCGCAATCAGTTTGCCGTCGTCAGGCCGGCCCAGTACATCCGCCAGAAAATGGCGCAGCATGTCGCGATTCGGCAAGCTGGTCAGGCGGTCGTGGCTATTCAGGAAATTTTCCCTTTCCTGGCTGCGCTGCAAGGCATCATGCATAGAGTGCAGGCCGGACACATCGCGCAAGGCGACGATGTAGTGATCCTTGGATGTCGCTGAAATATTTTCCAGCGCTACCATCTTGCCGTCGCGCGTGCGGTAAGCCGTGGTAGGCAAATTGGACACGTCATCCATCACATGCTGCTTGAAGCGTATGCTGCCATCCAGCGCTATCCAGTCAAACAGGGAACTTCCATCGCCGCACTGGTCTTCGGCCCGCCCCAGCAAGGCATTCGCCAGGTGATTCGCCTGCAATATGCGGGAGTCTGCATCGCATAGCAGGATGGGGCTGCCCGCATTCTGAAAAATTTCCTGGTATTGCTCGTGGCTGGTCTCCAGCTCAGCGCTGGTCTGGCGATGGCGCAGCGCAGACGCATCCAGCGCGTGCAGCGCGCGAAACACGGCCAGCGGCAAGCATATATTAAAGAATAGAAATAGCAGGGACTGGATGTAGGAGTGTGTTCCCGGCAAAGTCAGGTGCATGGCAGGGAACACAAAAAGGGGCTGGTTGCGCAACAACACAAAGAATGGAATCACATTAAAAGTCATCAGCATCAGCGCCAGCCGGGTGCCGAAGAACAGTCTGGCAATGATGGGCGTGGTGTAGATGAACAGATAACCCAGCTTGGATATTTCAAACTGGTGAACAAAGCAGATGATGGAAAACGCTGCAGCATAGACGGTAACAATCAGTATTGATGCGCTCAGATACAAGCGCCGCTGCGAGTAATACAGGCCGGTTGCCAGCAAAGTATAGAAAGCGCCGACTATCCACAGCACATGGTAAGCGCCGACCGCGAGCGCATCCAGAGAGCTATGTATCGCAACGATGGCTTCCAGTACGAAGCCGGACACCAGAATAATGCGCAAGGCGCTTGCTCTCCAAATGGAGTGCTCAGCAGGACTTAACCCGCCTTCGTTAAGAGAAAGCCAGCGAAACATTGCACATTTTTGAGAAAAGCGTAGTGGGTACTACAATAAGTTTCTTCGTGGAAATAACATTTTCGCATGAAACTGTAGTTATGCTACACAAATTGATGGTTTGTGGAAATATTTCGACATTTTTCTGTAATAAATAAACAATTCTTGTGCTTAAAACATCGGTAAATAAACATCAAATACCTAAATTAGTGCGTAATCGCTCCAACACCAACAAATCCAAGCCCAACTGAAGCTGTTTTTCGTAGTTTCCCCGCCTTTACCCGCCTTGGCCCGGAGCTGCCAGATCTTGCGATTTTCCTCTTGAGCGCAGGCCACTTCCCCTCTCCATCGCATAACTGTTATTCCCCCCGCCTTTCTTCTCGCAGAACGGGCCTAGCCCCACACTAGGTCCACGGTCGATCGACAGCTTCTTACCTGCAGTGAAGTAAGAGGCTGCATCGATTGATGGCCGCAGACCTTAAATACGTTTTACATACTTTTATGCAATCCTCAATCTCAACAGGAGCAATACCATGAGCAATCTTCAAGGAAAAGTCGCAGTCATTACCGGCGGCACATCGGGCATGGGCCTCGCAACAGCCAAGCGCTTCGTCAAGGAAGGCGCTTTCGTCTTCATCATGGGGCGCCGCCAGGCAGAACTTGATGCTGCAGTCAAAGCCATAGGCAGCAATGTAATCGGCGTGCAGGGCGATATTGCCAATCTGGCCGATCTGGACCGCTTGTATGCAAGCGTCAAGGCGCACAAGGGCCATCTGGACATCGTCTTCGCCAATGCCGGTCTGGGAGAGTTCGCGCCGATAGGCGCTATCACTGAAGAGCATTTCGACAAGACCTTCAATGCGAATGTACGCGGCACCGTCTTCACGGTGCAGAAAGCGCTGCCGCTATTGAAAGACGGCGGCTCCGTGATCCTGACCGGCTCCATCGCCAGCGTGAAAGGCATTCCATCTTTTGGCGTATATAGCGCCACCAAGGCAGCACTCAGATCCTTTGCCCGCACCTGGACCAATGATCTGAAAGACCGCCGCATCCGCACCAATGTCATCAGCCCTGGCACGATAGACACCCCTATCCTCGATCCGCTGCCCAAGGAAGCTATCGCTGGCATCTTGTCCGGCGTGCCTATGGCCCGCATGGGTACATCAGATGAAATCGCAAACAGTGCAGTCTTCCTGGCTTCGGACGACTCCAGCTTCATCTCGGGCATAGAGCTGTTCGTCGATGGCGGTGCAGCGCAAGTGTAATTCCGACCCTTGCACAGGCCGGAACTGGAACAAATGCTGGCCGCGCTAGCCTGACAATAGAAAATCAGGCTAGCGCGGCAGCATAGTTTTCCATCGTCGCCTGCACAAAGCTGGTAAAAGCGCGGGCCTTGGCATTGGCCATGCGGCCGGACGGATACACTGCCCACAGGTCTATGCTCGGTAAGTCCCAGTCGCTCAAGACCCGCACTACTTCTCCGCTGGCCAGCTCAGGCGAAAACATCCAGTCGGTGGCAATTGCCACGCCCATGCCTGCAAGCACTGCTGCGCGCACTCCTTCCGCGGCATTCACCCGTATCCTGCCCTCCGTCACATCAATGCTCACTTCTTTGCCCTCGCGCCTGAATGTGCTCGCAGTCGCCATCGCACCGCGGTCATACACGACAAACTGATGCTGCCTCAAGTCTTCAGGTGTTTGCGGGACACCCGCCGTCGCAAAGTAGGCAGGTGTGCCGACCAGGACGCGCTTGCCTTCGCCAATCTTGCGCGCCGTCATCGTGGAATCGTTCAGGCTGCCCATCCTTAACGCCACGTCTATCCCTTCTTCCAGCAGATCAATCTGACGGTCGTCCAGCACCACATCGATATTGAGTCCAGGATGCTCTTGCAGAAATTTTTTCAGGTGCGGCAAAATGTGCAGGCGGGCAAAAGTTACTGCGGCACAGATCCTCAGCCTTCCTGAAAGGCTGGCGGAGGCGCCGCGTGCAGCGAGCTCGGCTTCTTCCGCCTCGGCTATCGCGCGCCGCGCGCCCTCAAAGAAATTTTGCCCGGCTTCGGTAGGTGTCAGGCCTCGCGTGGAGCGTAAAAGCAGGTGCACTCCAAGATGATCTTCCAATTGTGCAATCGCCTTGGAAACCGCCGGCTGGCCGACACGCAGCCGCCTTGCTGCCGCCGAAAATGAACCGGTCTCCACCACACAGACAAAGGTTTCCATCACTGCCAATCTATCCATAAGCTATTCCTCCTGGGAATGGATCATATCCCTAGTGGGCAATTTTTGCTGCTCGCAGGCGGCAGGAGCAGGACCAATCCCTCAAAAAGTGGAGATTTCTCCGTCACATCCAATAGATTCCCCATCTTCAATGGAATAAAAGCAAAGGCCCAAACCGTCAAAAATTGCCTGCGCGGCGAATGCGCCGCATGATTAAAATGAAAGACCGGATAAACGGGTAAAATACCGCTCCGCTTACCGGATTAGGCGCAAACTCCTGTTTCATTACCCGTCAGGACGAGGCCCCTGGTCCAGATCTAACCCACAGATTTTTGATGATGCTGCAAACACTGACTTTCTTCCGATTTTTTGCTCTTGCCTGCCTGGCGCTTGCTGCCGGCGGTGCCGGAAATGCGGCATTTGCCGCTAAAGCCAAGGCCGCCCCCGCAAGCAAGCAGCCCAAGAGCATGACGGTATATGCGGCAGGCGATATTGCCGAGTGCAAGAGCAAATCCGTGGCAGACTCGATGGCGAGCAAGACTGCAGCCCTGATACAGGCGGGACTGGACAAGGACAGCAAGGCATTAGCGCTCACCTTGGGCAACAATACGTATCCCGTGGGCACTCCGGAAGAATTCAGTCAGTGCTACGACGCCACCTGGGGCAAGTTCCTGCGTCGCACGCTGCCCTCTCCCGGCAACCATGACTATGCGATGCCGCTGGGACAAGGCTATTACAATTATTTCGACAATCCTGCCGATCTGGACAGGCGCGGCTACTACAGCAGCAATATAGGTAGCTGGCACATCGTTTCACTGAACAGCAATCTGAAGGACGGCGAATTCCAAGCGCAACTGAAATGGCTGCAGGAAGACCTGAAAAACAATAAGCGCTCTTGTACTTTGGCCTTTTGGCACCATCCTGTATACAGTTCCGGCGGCCGTGGAAATAATGCCGTCATGCTGCCGGCCTGGAGAATTCTGCAGGCGGCAAAAGCCGACCTGGTCTTGTCGGCGCATGACAATCATTACGAACGCTTTGCTCCGCAGGATGCGGCAGGCCAGCGCAATGATGCCGGCGGCATACGGGAATTTGTCGTCGGTACCGGTGGCGCCAAGCTGACGCCGCTCTTGCTGACAAAACCTAATAGCGAAGTGCGTGACAACGCCAGCTACGGCGTATTGAAATTGACCTTGAATGAGAAAAGCTATGAATGGGAGTTCCTGCCCATTGGCGGCCAGACTTTCAGCGACAAGGGCAGCGCCGCCTGCCACTAGGGGTGCTGTATTCGGCGCTCTTGGTAAAATACAAATATCAGGAAAATCGTATAAAGCCTATGTGAAATCGATGTTGGCAGGCAAGTTCGATTTTCAATATACTCAGGAACGGCTCGAAATTTTTCCCCTGCAATATCAATTTTGATATTGCAGAGTTTTCACGCGCCTGATGGGCGCACCCTAGGGGTCGTTATGCACATAGAAGAATCACTGAAGTTGGATTTCAAGGACGTATTAATACGCCCGAAACGCTCTACCCTCACCTCACGTTCCCAAGTGGAATTGCAACGTGAATTCGTATTCCACAACTCCGGCAAGAAATATAGCGGCATCCCCATTATAGCGGCCAATATGGATACGACCGGCACGCTGGAGATGGCTGCGGCCCTGGGCGAACATCAATTGTCGGTAGCGCTGCACAAGCACTATGACGAAGATACGCTGGTCAAGTATTTTTCTTCACTGAGCAACAAATCCACTGCCTTCTATTCGATGGGCATTACGCAATCCGATTATGAAAAATTTTCGGCAGTGATGACACGCGCGCAAAATGCGATTGAGTATGTGTGCATAGACGTGGCCAACGGCTATACCGAAGGCTTTATCCAGTTTGTAAAAAAAGTGCGCACTGCCTATCCACACCTGACCATCATGGCCGGCAATGTAGTGACCGGCGACATGACGGAAGAGCTGATACTGGCGGGCGCCGACATCGTCAAGGTCGGCATAGGGCCGGGCTCTGTATGCACCACGCGCAAGATGACCGGTGTCGGCTATCCGCAGTTATCTGCCGTGATTGAATGCGCCGACGCGGCGCATGGCCTGGGCGGCCAGATTTGTGCGGATGGCGGCTGTGTAGTACCCGGTGATCTGGCCAAAGCCTTTGGCGGCGGGGCCGACTTCATCATGCTGGGCGGCATGCTGGCCGGACATGATGAATGTGCAGGCGATCTGGTGGAGCGCGACGGCAAGCAGTACAAGAGCTTTTACGGCATGAGCAGCCGCGCGGCGATGGACAAGTACGCAGGTGGTGTTGCGAAATACCGCGCATCGGAAGGCAAGGAAGTACTGGTGCCCTACCGTGGCCCGGTCGCCAACAGCCTGCAGGATATCCTGGGCGGCGTGCGCTCAGCCTGTACCTATGTCGGCGCGCACAAGCTGAAAGAACTGACCAAGCGTACGACTTTTGTTCGCGTTACGCAGCAACTGAACGAAGTATTCGGTAAGTCCTGATACAGGCAAGCCAAGGTGCGGGGCGGTGATCCGCTTCGGCACCGTGGCTTTCAGCATAGCTCAAACCTGCACAATATCCTGCGCCAGTTTGCGCAATACATGTGCAGCAGCGGCCAAGCCAAAGGAAGCAGTAACCACCATGCTGGAGCCGTAGCCGGCGCAATTCAGGCCGGAAACACCCGCGGCATCGCCTGCACCGTCTTCAGCATTTTCTCCCTCTATCACGCATACCTCTTCCGCCGGCGGCATCTTCAGCGCCTCCATCGAGAACACTGCATCTATGCCGAACTTGCTTTTCGCGCCGCGCGGGAAACCGTGCTGCTGGCGCAGGCGCTTGCGCACCAGAGCCAGCAACGGCTCCTGTTCAGTACGCGACAGATCGCGGATTTCTATCTTGCCCGGATCCACCTGCCCGCCAGCGCCGCCTATCGTAATCAGCGGTATCGCATTTTTGCGGCAATAGGCGATCAATGCGGTCTTGGCCTTTACGCTGTCGATTGCATCGATCACATAATCGAAGCCATGCGCGCCTATCATCGCATCCAGGTTGTCGGCGGAAACGAAGTCCTCCACCTCCGTCACCTGGCAACGCGGGTTGATCAAAGCAATGCGCTCTGCCAGCGCAGTCACCTTGGCCTTGCCCACCGTTTCGCTGTTGGCCTGGATCTGCCGGTTGATATTGGATTCGGACACATTATCCAGGTCTATCATCGTGATACGGCCTACCGCGCTGCGAGCCAGCGCCTCCACCACCCAGGAGCCGACGCCGCCCACGCCTATCACGCAGACGTGCGCAGTCTGGAAGCGTGCAAAGGCGGCGTCGCCATACAGGCGGGCAATACCGCCAAAGCGGCGCTCAAAGTCCAGATCGGTATCGATATCAGGATGTTGCAGTGTTTGTTGCTGTTGTTGCATTTTTATCAGTCAAGGTTGGATCGGCCGGTTGCTCAGCCAGTTTTTCAGTCCGTTGTTCAGCCCGTATTCTACAAGAGAGCGCTGCTTTGATTTAGCGCAAGCAGCATTTGCCAGGATATTGGATAATTAGAACTCGTTTCATCAATAGGAGCGAGATGCGTTTGCCTTAAAAGCGGCGCTGGCAAGGCGTGCGAGGCGTCAATAGCGAGCTATTGACAACGAGCGCAACGCAGCCAGCGCCGCTTTTAAGGCAAACCCTCCGGGAACGGCCCATTTGGGCGCATTGCAGCGTTGTGCCGCTAGCAAAGACGGCCAGTCTTTGCGTCGCGACACGCCTTGCACTGCATCCCAAATGGACTCGTTCGCACTCGCTCCTATTGATGAAATGAGCTCTAGCCATCCACTTTCGCAAGAGGCATCATGAACACCCTATTCGCCAGCGCCCCGGGATTTGACCAGCCATTGGCAGTGTTAAAACATTGCCATGACAGGATACGCAAACAGCTATCCACATTGGAAAAACTGCCCCCGCATCTGGCGGCCTATGGTGCCGATGCCGATGCACAGCAGGCGGCTGCGGCGATCCGGCGCTATTTCAACCAGGCGGCGCCACTGCATCATGAAGATGAAGAGATGGATCTGCTGCCCATGCTGGAAGGGACCGCTAGGGATGAAGATGCAAAGCTGTTGAATGAACTGATGCCTGCCATTCTGAAAGAACATCTGCAGATGCACGCGATATGGCACAGGCTGGACAAGCAACTGGAAGCGATTGCGGCAGGCACGGCAGCGGCTTTGGATGAAAATGACGTACATCAATTCAATACCATGTACACGCAGCATATGGTCGTCGAAGAAAGCCATATTGCGCCTATGGCCAAGCGCCTGTTCAGTGATGCCCAGATGGGCAAGCTGGGCGACGCGATGCAGCATCGCCGCGGTATCAGCGCCTGATGAACAGAAGAAAATAAAAGGATAAAGAATGAGTTTGGCCGATTTACGCAAAGACTACAAGCAAGCGACGCTGTCTGAAACCGAAGTGGATAAAGATCCGGTATCACAGTTTGCGCGCTGGTTCGAGCAGGCAACGCAAGCCGATGTGCCGGAGCCAAATGCAATGAGCCTGGCAACCGCCGACCACAATGGCCGCCCTTCATCGCGTATCGTACTGATCAAGGAGTTCGACCAGCGCGGTTTTTGCTGGTTTACCAATTACGACAGCAAGAAGGGTGATGAACTGGCTGGCAACCCGTATGCCGCCTTGCTGTTTCATTGGGTGCAACTGGAGCGCCAGGTCAGGATAGAAGGCAAGGTGGAGCGGCTTACTGTGCAGGAGAGCGATGCCTATTTCAACAGCCGCCCGCTGGGCAGCAGGCAAAGCGCGCTGGCATCGGAGCAAAGCCGGCCAGTGCCAAACCGCGCAGCGCTGGAAGCGAAACTGGCCGAGGTCGTCGCTCAATACGGCGAACAGCCGCCACGTCCGGAACACTGGGGCGGCTACCGGCTGGTGCCGGACAGGCTGGAATTCTGGCAGGGCCGCAGTTCAAGGCTGCATGACCGCATCGTGTATACCCGCAATGCGGATGGCAGCTGGTCCCTGAGCCGCCTGCAGCCCTGATTTTTATTCCTGCAACACGGGCATCTCGCTTGACGCCCTGATCTTTTCCGCATACTGCAACAGGGCCTGCATGCCAGGCTCCTTGCGCGGCCAGACCAGACCCACGCCATCATCAATATAACGCGGCAACACATGCAGATGGCAATGCGGCACGGTCTGCCAGCCAGCTAACTCATTGGCCTGCAGGATGGTCATGCCGTCAGGCTGGAATTGCGCCTGTACCGCCCTGGCAATCATCCTGGCTGCGCGCATCATTGCCACTGCAGTCTCTTCATCCGTTTCCATCAGCGTGACATAGGGCTTCCTGGTGGCGACCAGCACATGGCCGGGGTTTAATTGTCCGGCATCCATGAAGGCAAACACGTGTTCATCTTCATAGACCTTGGCGCAAGGCAATTCACCGCGGATGATGCGCTCGAAAACGGTTGGACGCAGGCGCATCATGCCACCAGCTTCCCGGCAAAATACTTCCTGGCCTTCTCCACCTTAGGCGCAACCACTAGAGCGCAGTAGCGCTGCTGGCTGTTCATCTTGAAATAATTTTGGTGATAGTCTTCCGCCGGATAAAAAATGGGAGCGGCGCTCAATTCGGTCACAATGGGATCGTCCCACAGCTTTGCCATCTCACCCATCATCTGAAGAGCCATCGCCTGCTGCTCCACTGTATGAAAATAAACGACGGAACGATATTGCGAGCCTATGTCATTGCCCTGGCGATCCAGCGTCGTCGGGTCGTGGATAGTAAAAAATATCTTCAGCAATTCCCTGTAACTGATAATGCTGGGATCAAAATGCAGGCGTATCACTTCCGCATGGCCGGTATCGCCTTCGCACACTTGTTCATAACTGGGGTCCGGGGTATCTCCACCTGTATAGCCGGGCTCCACACTTTTCACTCCGCGTATCTGCTGAAATACGGCCTCGGTGCACCAAAAGCAGCCGCCTCCCAATGTCGCCAACTCTGTTGCCATTGCATCACTCCTTGTTGATTTTCTACACTCACTGCGGCAAATTCCCATGGCAGAGCGAGCTCTGCCTTTGCCGTTCCTGCTAACAGGCAATCAGGGGTAGACCACCACCTGCTTGCCGGTTTCCAGTTTCCTGGCCTCCAAAAACTGCACTACTGAATCAACCGTCACCGTATCGATGTGACCCGCCATGCGCCGGTCAAAAGGCTGGTCGTCAAAGGCTACATTGGCCTTGAACATACGCGCGCCCAGCCTCGTCAGCGCGGGAATTTCTATCGTGCTGGCGTGATAGCCGGTCATCTTCAGCCAGGCCTGTGCCTGGCTGCGGCTGGCTATGTCGGCATCCTTTGCACTTGCTGCCGCCAACATTTCCAAGACCCACTGATTGGAATTCTGATAGCTGTCGGAAAACGGATAGGACAACATGTTGTAGCGCTGCGTATGCAGGCGCTTAGGTGCATCGCTGCCCAGCAAGCCAACCATCTTTTGCTGTACCGCCGGATCCGGCACTACCAGCAAAGTTTCAAACGCAAACATGTCGTCCATGAAAAAATTGCCCAGGCCCTCATTGAACAGTACAGACTCTGCCGTGCCGCACTGGTTCAGCTCATGCACGACTATCCAGCGCCCCGCCGGGTGATCGCGCCAGGCAATCCCCATATGCGAATAGCGCAGATGGTATTTGGACAAATCCTGTCCTACCCTGGCGATGAACGCGACCTGGGCGCCGCTGTCATCCAGCGCTTGCCGGGTTTTTAGCGCCAACTCCATCGCCTTCATCACGGTATTGGCATTGGGCTGATAGGGTTCGCAAGACCTGCCCGCATGGCTGGCAGCGGAAACCGCCAGCAACAGCGATGCGGCAAGAAATGAGCGTACGAGGGCGGCGGCTTTCATGGCGGCTTACACCCTGGATTGATGGAACAGGCTGGCGCCGACCTGGTTCGGGATAAAGGCCAGCGCCTGCCCCGACACCATCAGCATCGTGCCGGTGGACATGGCAACGGTTTCCACGACGGTGCCGGCCGCCAGCGAAGCGCCGCCCAGCACAGTGCCGGTAAATTTGAGTGAAGCCTTGCCTGCCTCGGAAGCGCCCCTGAAGACGATGACAACGCCGTCGGCGACTTTTTCTACGCTCTCGATCACCACAGTGCCCGACGCAGCGACCACGGACATGGTGCCGCCCACCACCACAAAGGTGGACAAGCCCGAAGCCTGGCAGGAAGCGCAATCATTGGCCTGGGCATTGCCTGCCATAAAGCTTGCGAACAGGCAGGCCGCCAGGACTTGTTTGCCGTACTTGCCATAAATGCCAAGAGCGTCGGAGTTACCGGAAGTAACGATAGCGTGTCTCATTTTTGTCTCTCCTTTGATGAAGATAGGCAGGAGCCTTATCTCTGGAGCGCATTATCAGAGCACATCGGCATGTGATCAATAACTACACAAATAGTCGCAACTGGAGTCTCTTGGTGTATCATTTTTTAATACTTTTTTACAATCCCGGGAATTCTTCATGCCAAAAGCCTCTAATCTTGTGGATGTCCTGAAGCGCGAACTGAAGGCGCGGGACATCACTTATGCGGATCTTGCCGCCCGCATTGACATGTCGGAAGCCAGTGTCAAAAGGATGTTTTCGCAGAAAAATTTCACGCTGCAAAGGTTGGACGAAATCCTGCAGGCAACCGAAATCAGCCTGCGCGACCTGGCGCTGACCACCAATGAAGAAACCCTGATCTCGGAACTGACCTATGACCAGGAAAAGGAAATCATCAGCGATCCGAAGAAATTCATCGTCTCTGTTTCTGTGCTGAACCTGCTCACGGTAGAGCAGATCATCAAGATCTATGACATCAGCGAGGTCGAAGTCGTGCGCCACCTGTTGCGGCTGGACAAGATAGGTTTTCTGGAGCTGTTGCCGAATAACCGGGTCAAGCTACTGGTATCGCGCACTTTCCGCTGGATACCGAACGGCCCCATACAAAGCAGCTTCCGTGACCAGGCCTATGCGGAATACCTGGAATCCAATTTCGATGGCGAACATGAGCTGATGCGCCTGATCAATGTGATGCTTTCCAGGCAATCTGTTGCTGCTTTGCTAAATCGCCTGAAACAGGTCGCCCGTGAATTTTCGGAACAGCACCAGGAAGATTCCAAACTGCCGTTTGAAGAAAAGCACAGGATCAGCTTCATGCTGGCCGCCCGCCCTTGGCTGCCGAAGCAGTTCAAGGACCTGGTGCGCAAGGACTACATCGACAAATACACCGAAAACAAGGCGAAAAGACTGTAATTCCCCCGAAACAGGTTTGCCCGGCTGCCGGTCATTGCATTTATTGACACAAACATGCTGCAAGAAAGGCAAACCTGCTGTTGCAGAATTCCTCAATGAATTCATCTACTTAGCCACTCCGGAGCCCGGAACAGAGCTGTTTTCGGGTAAAATGCGCGCATGCAGAATATTCACGACGACGCCGTCAATCAGAACGACGATGAACATGCTTTACAGTCTTTTTTCAAACCCGGTATCTCCCCCGATGATGTAGCCCAGGTATTCCACCTCAAGCGCGCGCAGCCGCTGCTGCAGGCTTTCACTGCGCTTTTCCACGGCGGTTTCAATGGCGTCTTGATGCGCCTGCTGGTGCTGCGCGAACTGGCGGCGGATGTGCAATCGCCATCGCTGACGCGCGCCGATATCAATACCAAACTCGGCTATATGGAAGCAGACAGCCTGGAGACGGTATTGTCGCGCCTGCGTTCCACCGGTTTGCTGATCTGGGATGCAACCCAGTCCGTGTACCGCATCTCGCCCATCGCTCGCAATGTGCTGGCGGCAATAGAGAGCCTGCTGCAAGTCAACGAGCAGGAAGACCAGGCCGAAATGAGCTATATGCTGAGCCAGGTCGCCGGTGCACAGGCAGTCGGTGGCGTCTCGGTGGAGCAATTGCATCACTTGCTGGGCCGCCTGATCGAACTCACCGAAGAATTCAGCGATGCGATCGCATCCGGTTCCGAATTCCAGTTGCGCGCCGCGCAGCAAAAATGGCATACCGCTTGCGACTGGGTGGAAAAAGGTTCTGAAATCATCCACGCGATTACCAACGACAGCCGGGCCGACTCTGCCACGCACAAGGCTGCGCAGGCGATAGGCCGGGCGCAAAGTGCACTGTTGAACATGCAGGGCATGTTCTCACGCGCATTGAACCAGATTGAGCGCCAGCGCGTGCACCTGGGCCAATCCGGCTTGTCCACCACCGATATCAAGACCTGGCTGTTGCAACAGGATGACCTGGCTGCCCTGGCGACAGACGCCATGTCCAACCCGATCACGCCACTGTTCATCACCCCGTCAGAAATGATAGACGTGGCAGAAAGCGAACTGCTGGCCACTCGCGTTTCTGCGGTGCTGGGCAGCCTGCCCGCAGGTGAAAATGCACCGGAAATAGAAAAAGACGACCAGGATGCCTTGCTGGAGCTGGATACCTGGCTGAGCGTGCTGACCAGCACCGATGCCCGTGACAAGCCGGCTTCGCTGCAGGACGTGCTGCTGCCCGCCAGTTTCGCGATTGCTTCTTACCGTGCCTCGTTGTTGCCCTTGCTGGGCGACGCCAACGAGTCGGCCTTGCAGGGCGCAACCGCCGACCTGGCTCGCCTGCCGCTGGTATTTTCCAGCAAGGACAAGATGCAGAAGGTCAAGGACGACCATGTCGCCGCGATCTCGGTGGCAACGCTGACGGCGATAGACCCGAAGCAAGTGCATGCGCCAGCCAAGCCCGCAAAAACAGGCAAAACCAAGGCCTCCAAGGCGACTCTCAGTGAGGCAGCAGAACCTGCGACGGCAACAGAAAATAATGACAGCGGCAAACAAGCCGCCGATGAAAGTGTAGAGCAAGACTATGAATGAAGATTCCCAGATCCTGATTGCGCGCCTGCTTGCGCATCAAACCCTGCGCCGCGAAGACAAGCTGGTGAAGCGTGCGCTGTCCGATGAATTGTTCCGCGCCGAGGTGGATGCCCGCCTGCTGGCTTGCGGCATGAAGTTTATGGACAACGTCTATGCGGACCATGTGACGCTGGCTTTTACCCGCGATACAGAGCCGAAGATTTTCGGCGTCAAGGATACCTGGCAAAACAATAATTTTGGCCTGGCACGCGACGGCGTCGCCTTGCTGGTGGTGCTGTGGGCCTTGATCATTCTGCCCAAGCGCGAACGGCAAGAAGCGCATCAGCTGGCAGAAGAAAACCAGAACGATATGTTCGGCAAGGAAAAACCAATGCCGCGCGCCGAGGACACGTCCATCGGCATTTCTTACCGCACGCTGCTGGCCGATTTCGGCGACAAACTGGGCAAGAAAACCCGCATGGACATGAACCTGGGCCAATTGGCACGCTTCGGCTTCATCGAACGCAAAGGCGAATTCATCACCGAAGGCCCCTTGCTGGATTTGTTGATGGATACCGATACGCTGAAAGACAGGATCATCAACGGCGCACTGGCGGACATCTTCCATATCCCCGTGCCGCGAACTGGCGCCGTGATTGCAACGCCCGAAGTTGCACATCAGGTTGCGCCTCAAGTAGCACCTCAAGTTGTTCCAGAACCTGTTCCTGAACCTGCTTCCGAAATCGTGGATGCAGGAAGCATTACAGGCAGCGCCGCGGTAGAAGAATAAGCGTAGCCACAGAGACAAAATAACCAAGGTACTGCGGCAAAGACAATATCAGCGCGGCAGCCTCCAGGAAAAAGAAATCAATCATGTTTCACATCAAATCCTTAGAACTCGTCCACTGGGACTACTGGCAGCGCATCAAGAACATCCCGCTGGATGCGAAGATCATTACGATCGCCGGCCAGAACGGTTCCGGCAAGACGACGCTGCTGGATGCCTTGCGCACGCTGTTCGGGCTGGAATGCTCAATGGGTCGCTCCTACAAGCACTATGCGCGCCACTCCGGCCAGCAGACTGCGTGGATACGCGCAGTGGTGGACAACAGCGCGGTAGGGCCGCAGATCTCGAACCGCCCTTTCCGCTTGTCCGGCCTGTATGAAGATGAAGTGACGCTGTTTTGCCAGATACAGAAAAACGGCGGCGACTGGAAGCGCCACTACCTGATGCGCAGCGGCGTAGTCGAGATTGAAGATGTGCAGGAAGCCAATGACTGGCTGGGCGTGGAAACCTACCGCAAGCGCCTGTCGCATGCCGGCCTGTCCAGCGCGATGGGCAAGGTACTGGCACTGGAACAGGGCGAAACCGACAAGCTGTGCGAATATGCGCCGCGCCAGTTGCTGGATCTGGTGTTCCAGGTGTTCGGCGACAAGGAAGTGCTGGATGCCTATGATGACGCGAAGCGCCATCAGCGCGATACGGAAACCGAACTGCAGCGTTTTGAGACCGAGCTGGAAGGCGCAAAGACCAATCTGGAAGGCCTGCGCCTGCGCGTAGCCAACTACCACCAGTGGGAAAGCCTGAACAAGGAAAAACGCGATCTGCAGGAAGAAATCCTGCCGACGCTGCAATACCATGAGTCCCTGGAAAAAGCGGCAGCAATCAGCCACGCGATACGCGGCACCAAGCGCTCTTTGCAAACGCAGGACGCCGCATTGTCTGAAAAGCGTAACGAGCTGGCGCAAAAGGCGCAGCAGCTCAGCAATGCACAGCAACACGAAGCCTCGCTGGAAACAGAAGAATCGCAACTGCGCGAGCGCCTGCAGCAGATCAACAGCAAGCTGAAACCGCAAGAAAGCCTGCTGGAGCAAAAAGCCCGCCTGCAAAAACTGGCGGCAGAAGCCGATGCCGACGTTGCCAATGTTGCAGAAGACCTGGAAAAGAAAGAAGAAGAGCTGTCGCGCCTGAAGCAGGAACGCGACACCCTCAGCACCCGCATCAGCGCCGACCAGGCCACCATCTCTGCACTGCAGGGCAAGGCCGCATTGCCGGATCCGGAAAACGTCAGGACCATGCGCCGCGCGCTAAGCGATGCCGGCATTGCACACACGATGCTGCCGGAAATCGTTGAAGTAACCGAAGCCAAATGGCAGGGTGCTGTTGAAGGCGTGCTGCGCGGATTTACCTCGGTGATCTTGCTGGACAAGGCTTCCGATGCATCGGCCGCCTACCGCGTCGGCGAGAAACAGCGCTACGGCCATTTCATCGTGCCGGACCGCGTCAGCGCTCCTGTCGTCAAGGACCAGAGCCTGTTGTCGGTTGTCAGCTTCAGCGCGCCCGCACCGGGTTGGCTGATAGAGCAATTGCAGCGCATACAGATGGTGGAATCCATTGATGCAGGCATCAAGCTGAAGGCGCAGGAATGGATTACGCCAGACGCCTACCATGGCGAAAGACGCGGCGGCCGCTCGCTGTTCGTGGAAGCTGCACGCTACCGCTTCGGCAATGCCGGCCGTTCGCAAAGGCTGGAAGCGCTGCAAAGGGCCATGCCGCGCCTGCAGTCTCAGGAAGACCAGTTGACGATGAAGATCAGCAGACTTGCCGGTGAAATCAGCACGCTGAAAACCCGCCTGGCCGGTGTCGATGCAGCCAAGGAACTGAACGCGCGCCATCCAGAATTTGAAGAAGCCACACGCAATGCGCAACCGTTGAAGCAGCAGCGCATCGAAGTAGGCAGCAGGCTGGGCGAGATCGCGCCTTTGCTGAAATCGGCTACCGAGCAGCGTTCCATCAGCCACGTCAAATGGGAGCAGGCCAAGGCTTCTATCGCCGATGCTGAAGCGGCATTGCGCGGTTCAGAAAAGCGCCATGCAGAAGAACGCAAATCGCATTTTGAAACCTTGCAAAACATGCGCCAGACCTGGCATACGCTGCCGACGAACTGGAAGCGCAGCAAGCACAGGCAGGAACTGGTTGATGAGCACGAAAACGCGCATCAGATTGAACTGCGCATACGCAGCCTGGGTAATAACCTGGCGCGCGATGACTGGGAGACTGACTCTACCGTGGTGGACCAGTATGTGCGCCTGAATGCACTGCTGCAAGGCCGCCAGGCGGAAACCGATGATCGCCGCTACCAGAACAACCGCGCGATGGAAGCCACGATCAATGCCCGCGCCGCCTACATGGACAGGCTGCGCTTTACGATCAAATCGTATAGCCGCAACATCAAGCAATTGGGCGAGTTGGCCGGCATCGAAGTACACACCGACCCGGTCAAGCTGGAAAACGACGACATCCAGTTGGCGCAAGCCGGCCTGCATGTGCGCTTCAAGTTTGACGGCAAGGGACCTATCGGCATGAACGATGGTGAAGCTTCCGGCGGCCAGCAAGTGATGAAGTCATTAATACTGCTGATAGGCTTGCTGAAGTCGGAAGACGGCTCCGGCGGCTTTGTGTTCATCGATGAACCTTTTGCCCACTTGGATATCCGCAACATCCAGCTGGTTGGCGAATTCCTGAAGAACACCGACGCGCAATACCTGATGACGACGCCGTTGACGCACAATACCGACGTCTACGATCCTTCAGAATTGACGCTGATCACCAGCAAAAAGAAAAAGGACACGGAATGGGCGCAGCCTATCTTCGTGCTGCAGCGCAAGGTGGAAAAACAGAAGGAACGCGCTTAGCCCGCATAGGACTTACATATAAACCACTTATGCAATAGAAAAAGCCGGGCTTTGTCCCGGCTTTTTGTTTTTCCGGCATCCGCCATTCAGCGCAGTCCAGCCCCTGTCTGCCCACGTCCTTGCTTCTGATTTTGTTACCGAGTGTAAATATTTTTCGGTTTGCGCTGCACTACAGGCAAAGTACCGACAACTTAGCCCGTCTTTCCAGGCGGTGTGCTCCGGCTTAAAAAATTGACATTAAAGTTCATATTCAAAGCCGGGCTTTTTCTATCCATGAAAGATGACGCCCATTCAGGAGGGG
This sequence comes from Parundibacterium terreum, assembly GCF_014636315.1. Classification (GTDB taxonomy): domain Bacteria; phylum Pseudomonadota; class Gammaproteobacteria; order Burkholderiales; family Burkholderiaceae_D; genus Undibacterium; species Undibacterium terreum. Next base: position 1,069,150 of record NZ_BMED01000002.1, read on the forward strand.
ACACATGAATGAGTTTCGACTCAGCAGCAATAAGCTGGCGAACACAGCTATCGCCAAATCCGCCTACAGCATTATCTACTGCACAGTCATGGCCCTGGGGGCCATCACCCTGAGCGCATGCGGAGGTGGCGGTTCAGCAGCGCCCGGCACAGGAACAACAGCGCCGCCGGCCACAACCCCGACAACACCTACCACGCCAGATGCACCGTCAACACCGGGCACCAGCACCTACGGCAGCATCCTGAAAGCGGACCTGGGCGTCGGCGCCAGCCTGCATGGCGCTATCCCCTTCCCGTCCGATAATGCATGGAATCTGAATATTTCTTCGGCGCCGGTAGATCCCGCGTCCAACGCAATCATCGCCAGCATAGGCTTGAATACCGGCCTGCATCCCGATTTCGGTTCGGGCCTGTATGCAGGCGCACCTATAGGCATCCCCTACACTGTGGTTGATTCCACGCAAGCCAAAGTGGCGGTCAACTTCCAGGCCTATGGCGATGAAAGCGATGCCGGCCCTTACCCTATCCCGGCAAATGCGCCCATAGAAGGCCAGCCCAGCAACGGCGCGGCCTTTAGCGGCGACCGCCATGTGCTGGTGCTGGATCGCAGCGCCAACCGCCTGTATGAACTGTACAACGCGATCCCGAATGCCGATGGTAGCTGGAAGGCCGATAGCGGCGCAGTATTCCACCTGGATTCAAACAATGTGCGCCCAACAGCCAAGGCCGGCTGGACCAGCGCCGATGCGGCGGGCTTGCCTATCTTTCCCGGGCTGGCACGCTATGATGAGGTAGCTGCCGGCGTGATCGCGCATGCACTGCGCTTTACGGTACAAAGGAGCCGCAACGCTTACGTGCCGCCAGCCACGCATGCAGCGTCCAGCAGCACTGATGCCAGCTTGCCGCCTATGGGCATGCGGGTGCGCCTGAAAGCCGGCTATGCGATTCCGGCCAGCTTCAGCAACGACACCAAGGTCATACTGCAGGCATTGAAAACCTATGGGATGATCGTTGCCGACAACGGATCAAATTGGTACATCAGCGGAGCGCCGGATGCGCGCTGGAACAATGACAAGCTGGTCAGCGAACTGGGCAGCGTGCGTGGCTCCAATTTTGAGGTGGTGCGGATGGATGGGCTGGTAACGCCATAGGCTGCCAGCAGCGGACTCGATCCAGGAAGTACTTGGAAGATGTTTCAACATGAGCGTGGCTAGGAGTAGCGACGAAGACAGTACGCCTACGGCAATGAGCGGCAAGGAGCGACAACAACGCCACGGTCATGTTGAAACGTCTTCTTAGTCGATAAACTGGTCCCAGACTATCTTGATCAGCTTATCTTCCTTGAAGCACAGGCTGGCGCCGCTCTGCTTCTCTTCGTACACGTATTCATAGCAATCGTCATTCAGGTAGCTGGGCTGCCCCAGCACCGATTTGACTTTGGCGGTATTGCTGCCGAGATCCAGGCCGCGCGGTATCTTCCATTGCCCGCCGCTGAGGCTGACTTGCGACAGATAGAATTTACGGGGGTTGGTGACCGGATAATTCATTTCCAGCTCCAGGCCGTCCAGCCGCATTTGCCTGGTCACGCCCTTGGCATCATTGCTTTCGCCGCCGGACTCGCTGGTGACCGTGAATCGCGATTTTCCGCAAACGCCTTTCGGCAGATCGCAAGCCTTAAGCACCTGCAGCGCCCCCTTTGAAACAAAATCCTTTGCGGTGGAACTGAGCTTGGGTACCTCATCTGCAGCGGCTGCCAGGGACAGTCCTGTGAATAGCAAGGCAATAGCAAATCGGATTTTGTTCGGCATGGCTGGCTCGCAGAATTCAGGATTTGGCTTGCAAAAAATCGGGCTTCCTTGATTTTGTCACAAGATACTTGAAAAGTCTGAATTGTATCTCCAATTGCCCAGGAGTAAATGTTTAGTCTTGTAACGACAACACTAAATTACTAGTCTTTGCAATTTCAGCTTTTGGCCTGCCTCTGGAATTCAGCCAGTTCCTTATACTCTTGCTGCAGCTTGCGCGGTATCGCCAGGAAGATGGGACGCAAGCGCGCATACACCGCGACATTGTCCGCCACGGGCACGTGTTTATGCGTCGCGCCTACCATCGCCGAAATTTCATCCAGTGAACTGATCTTCCCCAGCGCAAACAGGCCCAGCACCGCGGCGCCCAGGCAGGAAGATTCCACGCTTTCCGGCACCACCACTTCGCGGTCGAAAATATCCGCCATCATTTGCCTCCACAAGGCCGACTTGGCAAATCCACCGGTTGCCATCATCTGCTGGGTAGGGCCTATCAGTTTTTCCACTTCCGGCAAGATACTGTAAAGATTGAAGATCACGCCTTCCAGCGCAGCCCGTATCATGTGCGGCTTGCCATGGTGGCTGGCCAGTCCAAAATAAGAACCTCGCAGATCGGCGTTCCACAAGGGCGCCCGCTCGCCCGCCAGATAAGGATGGAACAAGAGTCCCTCTGCGCCCGGCGAAACTGCGGCGGCGATCCGCGTCAGCGCTTCGTAAGGGTCAAGGCCCGCTTGGCGCGCCTGTTCCGCTTCAGCCGTAGCCAGTTCATCGCGTACCCATTTGAAGATATTGCCGCCGTTGTTCACAGGGCCGCCGATGACCCAGTGCTTGTCGGTCAGCGCATAGCAAAAGGTACTGCCGGAAGGGCTGGTCACCGGATGATCAACCACGGTACGCATTGCGCCTGAAGTACCTATCGTGACAGCCACCTGCCCCGGCTGTATCGCATTGACCCCAAGATTGGACAGAACGCCATCATTCGCGCCGAGCACAAACGGCGTGTCTGGAGACAGGCCCAGTTGCCCGGCGACGTCTGCCGCCAAACCCTGTATATGATGCGTGGTAGGTACCAGTGTGGACAACTGATGCGCGGCCACGCCTGCCAGTTCCAACGCATCCTGGTCCCAGTCCAGTTGCTGCAGGTTGAACAGGCCGGTGGCTGATGCGATCGAATAATCCACCATCCACTGGCCGAGCAGTTTGAAGAACACGTACTCCTTGACGCCGACAAAGCGTGCCGCACGGCCAAACAAATCTGCGTGCTCATGGCGCAGCCAGACCAGCTTGCACAGCGGAGACATAGGATGAATGGGCGTGCCGGTGCGCAGATAGATGTCGTGCCCACCCATTTCGTCGCGTACGCGGTTTGCCCAGGCACTGGCGCGGTTATCGGCCCAGGTGATGCTGTTGCTGAGCAGGTTTCCCTCTGCATCCACCAGTATCAGGCTATGCATGGCCGCACTGAAAGACACCAGGCTGATCTCTTCCGCGCCGGCCCCGGCCAGCTTCACCGCCTGCTGTATCGTGGACAGCACTGCAGCATAGATCTGCACCGGATCTTGCTCCGCCATGCCGGGTATGTCGCCTATCAGCGGATACTCGACCGCATGCTGGGCCACTATTGCACCGGCGTGGGTGAACAGTACTGCCTTGGTACTCGTGGTGCCGATATCCACACCCAGCATGTAGTCAGCCATGATTATTCCTTGCTACCTTATCCATCACTTTTCATCGCTTTTTATCACTTAATACGCCACCCTCAAATCACAGCATTGAGCAGCATGATAAATACAATTGCGACTACCGAGATGATGGTCTCCATCGCACTCCAGGTCTTGAAAGTTTCACTGATGCTCATGTTGAAATACTCTTTCACCAGCCAGAAGCCGGCATCGTTCACGTGCGAGAAAATCAGCGAGCCGGCACCGGTTGCCAGCACCAGCAATTCTCGGTTGGTGCCGGGTATCAGGGTCACCAGCGGTGCCACAATCCCCGCACCGGTAATCGTCGCTACGGTTGCCGAGCCGGTTGCTATACGGATCACACCGGCCACCAGCCATGCCAGCAACAGGGGCGAAATCTGCGCATGCACCGCCATCTGCCCGATTGCCGTACCTACGCCGCTATTGACCAGCATTTGCTTGAAGCCGCCGCCGGCGCCAATGATCAGCACGATAGCCGCTGTCGGCGCCAGGCTTTGGTCAAAGAAACGCAGTACCTGCTGCCTGGTGAAGCCACGCGCCGTGCCGAAAGTATACATGGACAGCAATACCGCAGCGAGCAGGGCAACGATAGGATTGCCGATGAAATCCATCAGCACCCGGATGTGGTGGCCGTCAGGCAGATTGACGTCGACGAAGGTTTTTAGCAGCATCAGGAATACCGGCAGTAATACGGTCACCAGCGTGATGCCGAAACCCGGCAATTCCTTGTCGGACGACTGGTGCGCCAACTGCCCCAGCAACTGATCGGAAGGATTGACCAGCACATATTTGGAAATGAAGGAGCCAAACAGCGGACCTGCAATCACGACTGTCGGAAAGCCTATGATCAGGCCGTAGAAAATAGTTTTACCGATATCGGCTCCGAAGATCCCTATCGCCAGCAGCGGGCCGGGATGCGGCGGCACCAGGCCATGCATGACAGACAGGCTGGCCAACATGGGAATGCCGACCTTGAGCATGGAAACACCGGCGCGGCGGGCAACGATGAAGACCAGCGGCACCAGCAATACAAAGCCGATTTCAAAAAACAGAGGGATGCCCACCAGGAAGGCACCCAGCATCATTGCCCAGTGCACTTTTTCCTTGCCGAAGGCGCGTACCAGCGTCTGCGCAATCTGGTCCGCGCCGCCGGATTCCGCCATCATCTTGCCCAGCATAGTGCCGAGGCCGAGAACGACGCCGACAAAACCCAGCACACCGCCAAAACCATCCTGGAAGGATTTGACGATCTGCGGCAAGGGCATGCCGCAGATCAGGCCCAAAAATCCGGACGTGATCGTCAGCGCGATAAAAGGATGGATGCGCATGCGCGTAATCATGAGGATCAAGACAATGACTGCAATGAATGCATTCAGTAATAGCGTAGCTTCTGGACTGAGGCCGAACATGGGACTGTCTCCTGTTTGTAGGGGCGGACAAGCTCCTGCAGAAATGTCCTCAGGAGCAAGCCGACAAAAATCACTCTCTACGTAGTGTTGTATTTTAAGTGTTGTATTTTCTTGTACACGCTCAACGGTCCGAATACCGCGCGCGGTTTTTAAAGCGATGCCGGCGTTAAAGATAATTCAGTGTATCCGGGCATACTACCGTACAGATTCAATGATAGCGCTAACATTACGCACCAATGATAACGCTAACATTTTTAAGCTGTCAAACATTTTCATACGCTGCTATGCAGCATAAACCGGCATTTAGCATAAGGAACAGTGTGCCCAGGCAAGCTTCGCGTAGTATGATGCAAGAGAAATCGCAGGCAGCAACAGAGTATCGAGCAGGCCTGGTCAAAACCATCACATCCGCATGACTAAGAAAAACACCGCCTCCATCAAGCCCCAGCCAGTCAAAGCCAGCCGCGCTACTGGCCGCGTTACGATTACCGATGTTGCCCAGGAAGCCGGTGTCAGCGCCATGACGGTGTCGCGTGCGTTGAAAACACCAACACTGGTGCAGAAAGAGGCGCATGCCCGCATCAGCGCTGCAATCAAGAAACTGGGCTATGTACCCAACCAGGCCGCCAGTACGCTGGCCTCCGCCAAATCCAATGTCATCGCCGTCATCGTGCCGTCGCTGACCAATATGGTGTTCATCGATACCTTGACCGGCATACGCGATTGCCTGGGGCAGGCCGGCTACCAGTTCCTGATCGGTGAGACCGGCTATTCGCCGGACAGGGAAACGCAGCTGATATCCACCTATATGCGGCATGCGCCGGACGGTTTCCTGCTCACCGGCGTGGAGCAGCAGGAAGAAGCAAGGCTGCAACTGGCGGCCAACCATATTCCAGCGGTAAGGATGTTTGACCTCAGCCCCAGCAGCCGCGATATGACGGTAGGCTTCTCGCAAAAAAAGGCTGGCTACGCGATCGCGCAGCATATGGTGGCGCAGGGCTACAAGCGTCCAGGCTTCCTTGCCGCGCAACTCGATCCACGCGTGATGAAACGGCGCGAAGGTTTCCGCAAAGGTTTGATGGAAGCGGGCCTGGACCCGAACGTGGAAGTCATGCTGCCGTCGCCGACCAATGTGGCAATGGGCGCCAGCCTGCTGTCCAGCCTGCTGCAGCAATACCCGGATTGCGATGCCATATTCTGCTGCAACGATGACCTGGCGCTGGGCGCCTTGTTTGAATGCCAGCGGCGTGGGCTGAAAGTGCCACAGCAAATGGCGATCGCCGGTTTCAATGACCTGCCATGGGCTGCCTGCGCATCACCGGCGATTACCGCCATCGTGACCCCGCGCTACCAGGTAGGCTACCAGGCAGCACAAATGCTGGTGCAGGTACTGAAAGGCGAAGAACCTGCCAAAACCCGCATCGACCTGGGCTTCGAACTTGCAGTGCGCGAGAGTACTTGAACCGGATCTATACGCGTCCATCGTAGACAGCTCCCACCCAGGCGCCATCTATCGCAAAACCCGGCAATCTCTGCTATCGTCCTGTGCTTTCAGGCAATTTATCTGCCGTTTACCCCACTCTGTTGATAGCCGCCATTGCGTGATCCGCTGCTGCGGTATGATTTAGGAATAATCCCATGCGCTTGTTTCCGCGTTTTCTTGTGCAATTTTTACGCATTTCTACTCCGGTACTGCTTATGACACTGACCGCCCTCCCCTCCCATGCAGAAAAGCTCAGCATAGAAAACATTTACGGGAGTACCAGCCTGGCCGGCCCTGCGCCGCGCGGCCTGAAGGTATCGCCTGATGGCGCCCGTGTGACTTTCCTGCGCGGACGGGAGAACGACCAGTTCCAGTTGGATCTGTGGGAATTCAACGTGCATGACAAGAGCACCCGCATGCTGGTCGATTCCAAGCTATTGCAGGCAAATGAGGAATTGTCCGACCAGGAAAAGGCACGCCGTGAACGCGAGCGTACTGCCGGCCTGCGCGGCATCATCAGCTATAGCTGGTCGCCGGACGGCAAGCAGATCCTGGTACCGCTGGCCGGCGACCTCTACCTGATAGATCTGGCGCATACGGACAAGGCGCGCAAGATCGCCTCCGGCAATGTACTGGATGCAAAGATATCTCCAAAAGGCCGCTATGTGTCTTTTGTGCGCGACCAGAATCTGTTTGTATTCAACCTGGCCTCCGGCAAGGAAAGCCAGTTGACCAAGGACGGCGGCGGCACGATACATAACGCGGAAGCGGAGTTTGTCGCGCAGGAAGAAATGGCGCAAACCAGCGGCTACTGGTGGGCCCCGGACGATAGCCAGATTGCTTTCAAGCGCTTCGACGAAAGCCAGGTTCCGAACGTCAAGCGCTTTGAAATCTATGCCAACCATACCGAAGTCATAGAGCAGCGCTATCCATATGCGGGCGCCGCCAATGTGCAGGTGGCGCTGGCCGTCGTCAGCCCCGACAGCGGAGCGATACGCCAGATCGACCTGGGCGCAGAAAAAGACATCTACCTGGTGCGCGCTGACTGGATGAACGACGCAAAGCACCTGACCTACCAGCGCCAGTCGCGCGACCAGAAACAGCTTGACCTGGTCGCCGTTGATGTAACCAACCTGCAGCAGCAGACGCTGATCAGCGAGACCTCCAGGACCTGGGTTGCGGTACTGGACAAGCCCTACTTCCTTGAGCACGGCAAATCCTTTATCTGGACCTCAGAGCGCAGCGGCCGCAAGCACCTGTACCTGTATGACTTGCAAGGCAAATTGCTGCATGCGATATCCAAAGGCGAATGGGGCATAGACAACCTGCTGGCAGTGGATGAAAAATCCGGCCTGGCTTATGTGGCCTCCAATCGCGATGCAGTGACCGACAAGCAGGTGTATGCGCTGGCGCTGGACGGCAGCAAGGCCGAGCAACCGAAGCGCATCACGCAGGCCGATGGCTGGCATGACATCCAGTTTTCCAGGCAAGCCAATGTCTTTATCGATACCTGGTCCAATCCGGATACACCGCCGCAAGTCAGCCTGCGCAATGCCGACGGCAGCATGCTGACCTGGATAGAACACAATGAGCTGAACAGCCAGCATCCCTATGCGAAGTTCCGAGACGCCCATGTGCCGACTGAGTTCGGCACGCTGACAGCGGAAGATGGGCAAACCCTGCACTATTCGCTGCGCAAGCCGCTCAATTTCGATGCCGGCAAGCGTTACCCGGTATTTCTGGTCGTCTATGGCGGACCGGGCGCGCAGACGGTGGAGCGCAAATGGGGCAGCCTGTTCGATCAATACATGGCGCAACAAGGCTACGTGGTCTTCAGGCTGGACAATCGCGGCTCGGCCCGACGCGAACGCCGCTTCACCGATGTCATCTATGGTGAGCTGGGCCGCCACGAAGTGGCCGATCAGGTAGCCGGCATAGACTGGCTCGCGAAGCAAAGTTTTGTTGATGCCAAGCGCATAGGCGTCTTCGGCTGGAGCTATGGCGGCTTCATGAGCCTGCGCCTGCTGTCTGCCGCATCGGACAAGATCGCTGCCGGCGTGTCGGTAGCGCCGGTCACTGACTGGGGCCTGTACGACAGCCATTACACCGAGCAATTCATCCGCCACCCGAAAGAAAACGCCGCCGGTTACCAGCAAAGCAATGTGTTTGCACATCTGGGCGGCTTGCGTTCACCACTGCTGCTAGTACATGGCATGGCTGATGACAATGTCTTGTTCAGCAATTCAACCCAATTGATAGACGGCCTGACTTCGCGCGGCATCCTGTTTGACCTGATGACTTATCCGGGTGCCAAGCATGGCATTTCCGGCCCGGCCAATCAAAAGCATGTGTATCGCACGATAGAGGCTTTCTTCAAGCGGCAACTGGCACCCAAGCCATAAATATTGCCTCCTGGTTGTGCAAAAAAACATGGCCGCCGGCATACCTGCCCGTGGCCATTTTTGTTTTCTTTGAAACAATATTTACTCCCCGGCTAACAAATTCCTCGCCGTCTTCACCCCGCAATCAGGCTTTTCTCGCTCCCCACCCCATCCAGCGCCGGCTTATAGGCTATTTCACATCGTTTTGTCGCCCGTATAACGCCTGTAGTGCTAAAAAACCGCTAAAATCATCGACTTAGTAAATTTAGCAAACTTAGTTGCTGCACAATTGCTGCACAAAATACCTAGCCCGAAAGATACGATGCTTACATTTCAACAAATCATCCTGAAACTACAAGAATACTGGGACGCGCAGGGTTGCGCCTTGTTGCAACCGTATGACATGGAAGTCGGCGCAGGCACCTCTCATACCGGCACCTTCTTGCGTGCGATAGGCCCAGAGCCATGGCGTGCTGCCTATGTGCAGCCTTCACGCCGCCCCAAGGATGGCCGCTACGGCGAAAACCCTAACCGCCTGCAACACTATTACCAGTACCAGGTCGTGCTGAAACCGGCGCCGGAAAACATCCTGGACCTGTATCTGGGTTCGCTGGAAGCGCTGGGCCTGGACCTGAAACAGAATGATGTGCGTTTTGTCGAAGACGACTGGGAAAACCCGACGCTGGGCGCCTGGGGCCTGGGCTGGGAAGTCTGGCTGAACGGCATGGAGGTGACACAGTTCACCTACTTCCAGCAAGTCGGCGGCCTCGATTGCAAGCCTGTGCTGGGTGAAATCACCTATGGCCTGGAAAGGCTGGCGATGTATCTGCAAGGCGTGGAAAACGTGTACGACCTGGTCTGGACAGAGCGCGAAGAAAATGGCGTAGTAACACGCATCAGCTACGGCGACGTTTTCCATCAAAACGAGGTTGAACAATCGACCTTCAATTTTGAATATGCAAACACCGATTTCTTGTTCTCGTTATTCGGCAACTATGAAGCGGAAGCCAAGCGCCTGCTGGAAGTGCCGCTGGCGTTGCCTGCCTACGAGCAAATCCTGAAAGCCGGCCATACCTTCAATTTGCTGGATGCACGCGGCGCCATTTCCGTCACAGAGCGTGCCGCCTACATAGGCCGCATCCGCAACCTGTCACGCGCGGTAGCCAGTGCCTATTACGAATCGCGCGAGAAGCTGGGTTTCCCTATGCTGGCATCGGCGCCTGCGGCACCGGTAGTTGCCTAGGCTACCTGGGTCACGCAAGAAACCAATTGAAGAATACTGGATTGCAGCATCAGCCTGATTGAATAAAAATATGAACCAAACACTGTTAGTCGAACTATTTACCGAAGAGCTGCCGCCTAAGGCATTGGCCAAACTGGGCGACGCTTTTGCCGCCGGCATCGTCAACGGCCTGAAGAGCCGCGACTTCCTGGAAGCCGATTCCATCGTCAACTCCTATGCATCGCCGCGCCGCCTGGCGGTCGCCATCACCAATGTGCGTGCGACATCGCCGGACAAGCTGATGCGTGAAAAGGTCTTGCCGGTATCGGTGGCGCTGGACGCAGAAGGCAAGGCAACCGCACCGCTGGCCAAGAAACTAGCCGCGCTGGGCTTCCCCGACCTGGCAGTCAGCGAGCTGGAACGCGCAGCCGACGGCAAGGCCGAAAGCTTTTTCTATAGCTATACCGCTCCCGGCTCCGCGCTGGCGCCCAGCCTGCAAGCCGCACTGGAAGATTCCGTCGCCAAGCTGCCCATCCCTAAAGTGATGAGTTACCAGCGTCCTGACGGCTCTACCGTGCAGTTCGTGCGTCCTGTACACAGGATGATCGCCTTGTATGGCAGCGATATCGTGCCGCTGAGCTTGCTCGGCCTGAGCAGCGACCGCATCACGCTGGGCCACCGCTTCCTGTCCTCCGGCGAAGTCAAGATCGACCATGCGAATGACTACGCCGCAGCATTGCAGGTACAAGGAAAAGTTATCGCCAGCGTGGCTGCCCGCAAGGAAAAAATCCGCAGCGATCTGCTGGCCAAAGCCGGTAGCGACCAGGTGCTGATGCCGGAATCGCTGCTGGACGAAGTCAGCGCCCTGGTGGAATGGCCGGTCGTGTATGAATGCAATTTCGAAACCGAATTCCTGAGCGTGCCGCAGGAATGCCTGATCCTGACGATGCAGACCAACCAGAAATACTTTGCGCTGACCGATGCCGCAGGCAAGCTGCGTTCGCGCTTTTTGATCGTATCCAATCTGGAAACCAGCGATCCCCGCCACATCATCCAGGGCAATGAGCGCGTTGTGCGTCCACGCCTGTCGGACGCAAAATTCTTCTTTGAGCAAGACAAGAAAAAGAAACTGGCAGACCGCCTGCCGGGCCTGGCCAATGTGGTTTATCACAACAAGCTGGGCAGCCAGGCAGAGCGCATGGAGCGCATCAAATCGCTGGCGGGCAGCATCGCCGCCGCAATGCATGCAGACGTCGCTCTGGCGCAGCGTGGCGCCATGCTGGCCAAGGCCGATTTGCTGACTGACATGGTTGGTGAATTCCCTGAGTTGCAAGGCATCATGGGCACCTACTATGCACGCCACGACGGCGAGCATGATGAAGTCGCCCTGGCCGCTTCCGAGCACTATCAGCCGCGCTTTGCCGGCGATAATTTGCCTTCATCTGCAACCGGCACTGCAGTTGCGCTGGCAGACAAGCTGGAAACCCTGGTCGGCATCTGGGGCATAGGCCTGCAGCCTACCGGCGATAAAGATCCGTTCGCACTGCGCCGCCATGCTCTGGGCATCCTGCGCATGCTGGTGGAAAAACGCCTGAGCTTGTCGCTGAACCAGTTGCTGGCAGATACCGTCAAGCTGTTTGCCGGCAATGCCAACTTCAAGGATCCTAGCGCCGAAGTGTTGAACTTCCTGCAGGACAGGCTGCGCGGCCAGTTGCGCGAACGCGGCTTTGCCCAGAATGAAGTGGAAGCGGTAGTAGCGCAGAATCCGGATACGCTGGACACCATCGTGGAACGCCTGGAAGCAGTGAAAGCCTTTGCTGCCTTGCCGGAATCTGCTTCGCTGGCTGCTGCCAACAAGCGCATTACCAATATCCTGAAAAAAGCCGAGGGTACTCCTGGCGCCGTGCAGGCAGGCCTGCTGCAGGAAGCTGCGGAAAAAGCCCTGTACCAGGCTATGGCGGATGTCAAACCCAAGGTTGATGCGGCATTTGCCAAAGGCGACTTCACCGGCGCCCTGAAAACCCTGGCCGCCTTGCGTGCGGAAGTGGATACCTTCTTCAACGACGTCATGGTCAATGCGGAAGATCTGGCACTGCGTAACAACCGCCTGGCATTGCTGTCGGAACTGCACGGCATGCTGAACCAGGTAGCCGACATCTCCAAGCTGGCGGCGTAAGAGAAATACGCAAAATACGCAATATACGTAACATAAGCGGCAACATCCTCTCGCCTGTCGTTTCGGATTCACCCGAAACAACAGGCGATGTTTTATGATGTAAGCTGCACTCACAATCTCAATGCCTCAATAGGGACTAGAGCCATGAAACTGATTATTCTGGATCGCGATGGCGTCATCAACCATGACTCCGACGAGTTCATCAAATCGCCCGATGAATGGATACCTATTCCCGGTTCGCTGCAGGCGATCGCCAGGCTGAACCAGGCCGGTTATCAGGTCGTGGTCGCTACCAACCAGTCCGGTATCGCACGAAAGTATTTCGATATGGCGACACTGAATGCGATCCACCAGAAAATGCATATCGCCGCCCAGCAAGTCGGTGCCGAAATCGATACCGTCTTTTTCTGCCCGCATGCTGCCGACGAGAGCTGTGATTGCCGCAAACCCAAACCCGGCATGCTGCATGAAATTGCGCGCCGCTACGATATCAGCCTGAAAGGCGTGCCCACCGTCGGTGATTCGCTGCGCGACCTGCAGGCCGGGTTCGTGGTCGGCTGCATTCCGCATCTGGTATTGACCGGCAAGGGCAAAAAAACGCAAGCGACCGGCGGCCTGCCGCCTGGCACCCTCATTCACGCCGACCTGGCGGGCATGGTGGACAAATTATTGCAACATTCATCCGGCACGACTGCAGCCGCTTAAACCAAACCCAGCTACTGCGCTATTGCCACCCATCCGGAGACACGATGACCCGCTTCACACAAATTTTACGTTCCGTCGTATTCATGCTGCTGATGGCGATCGCCACCATCATCTGGGCCATGGCCTGCTTCCTGTTTGCGCCACTACCCTACAACAAGCGCTATTACTGGACCTCGCGCTGGAATGTGTTTGTCATCTGGACCGCCAAGGTCATCTGCGGAATACGCTATGAATTGAAGGGCACGGAAAACCTGATCGACGCACCGGCCATCCTGCTGTCCAAGCACCAGTCTGCGTGGGAAACCATTTTCTACCTGATGATCATGCCGCGCCCGCTGGTGTATGTATTCAAGAAAGAACTGACCTACATTCCCTTCTTCGGTTGGGGCATCGCACTGCTGCGCATGATCCCTATCGACCGCAGCAAGGGCAAGGATGCTTTTGCCCAGGTAGTGGCGCACGGACGCAAGCGTCTGGCAGACGGACAGTGGATCATCATGTTCCCGGAGGGCACTCGTATCCCTGTTGGCGAAAAGGGGTATTATAAGGGTGGCGGTACGCGCCTTGCCATTGAGACCAAGACTCCCGTGATTCCTATTGCAATGAATTCCGGCGAATGCTGGGCCAAAAATTCCTTCGTCAAGAAACCTGGCTTAATCACGGTCTCCATCGGCAAGCCCATCTATCCGGAAGACATGACTTCGCAGGAAATGATGCAGAAAGTCGAAGCCTGGATAGAAGGCGAAATGCGCGTGATTTCGCCGCATGTTTATAAACAGGATTGATACGGCAGTAAAAAAGCAGGGACCAGGTCCCTGCGCTGCCTGGTATCCATACCAAGCAAGAGAAGCGAGACTTGAAAGCACGACAACCCTTATTGCATCAACCGCTGCAGCTTGCGCTGCAACTGGATCTTTTTTCCGAAGCACCGGCTGTACAGCCGCCTCCACAGCATCTGCAGCCCGGTGCATCCGCGCCGGACACGCTTGATGGACAAGCCGGCAAGCCTGCGATACCGCCTGCATTACCAATATCACCCATATCCCTCAGGTCGCCGTCCCCGCCGGCAGCGCCACCGCGTCCCCCGGCAGGATCCAACAAACGGCAGATCCTGATCCAGGATTACTGGCTGGAATACAGCCTGCAACGCTCCAAGCGCCGTACCATCGGTTTCCTGATCAATGAAGACGGCTTGCGCATGACCGCGCCCAAATGGGTCACCATCGCCGACATAGAACAGGCTATCCGCGAAAAGCAGCGCTGGATCACGAACAAACTCAATGAGCGGCGCGAGCGCAGCAACCAGCGCCTGCAACCGAAAATGAGCTGGGACGACGGCGCCAAACTGCCCTACCTCGGCAGTGAGCTTACCTTGCGCATACAGGCCACGCAGGCAGCGGGGGTGCGTTACGACAGCGATAGCCGGGAATTGACGGTCTGCCTGCCGGGCGGTGCGACCGAGCAGCAACTGAAGGACCGCGTGCAAGCCTGGCTGCAGCAGGAAGCGAAGCGTATCTTTAATGAACGCCTGCCCATCTATGCAGAGAAACTGGGAGTCAGCTACCAGTCCATGTCACTGTCTGCCGCCACCACGCGCTGGGGTTCCTGTACCTCGCAGGGCAAGATCAGGCTGAACTGGAGATTGATCCATTTCTCGCTGACCCTGATCGATTATGTGATCGCACACGAATTGTCGCATCTGCGGGAGATGAACCACAGCCCACAGTTCTGGGCTACGGTACAATCCATCTTCCCCGATTTTGAACAGGCCAAACAAGCTTTACGGCATCATGCAGCTGAGGAGCTGCCGGTTTTCTGAACCGAGTATTAACGACCAACCACAAACCCAATCCGGAGTTACACCATGCGCATCCTGCATACCATGCTACGCGTCGGCAACCTGCAACGCTCTATCGATTTCTATACCCAGGTGCTGGGCATGAGATTGCTGCGTCAGTCCGACAATCCTGAATACAAATATACTTTGGCCTTTGTCGGCTACGGCAATAATCCCGACCATGCAGAACTGGAGCTGACCTACAACTATGGCGTGGAGCAATATGATATCGGCACCGCCTACGGCCACATCGCGCTGGCTGTGCCGGATGCGTATGCAGCCTGCGATGCAGTAAAAGCCAAGGGCGGCAATGTCACCCGTGAAGCAGGGCCGGTCAAGGGCGGCACTACCGTCATTGCCTTCGTACAAGATCCTGACGGCTACAAGATAGAGCTGATTGAGCGCAAGAACGAAACCGGCGGTGTGGGTTTGCGTTGAATAGATTAGTAATCTCACTGCGATGAAGTTGCGCACGTCACCGCTGAGTCGCCAGTAAAAAAGGGGTTTATTGCTTTCGGCAATAAACCCCTTTTTTACATCGCCCAGCACTCACACATGCCCACACTGTAAAAAAGCGAGAGACTATCTCGAGCAGGCAGGAGTCCCTTATAACGACCAAATCATAGATGAGTCAAAGTCAGCGGAAGAGTCCTTTAAGACGTTAGGTGAGAAATACGTGCCAGTCCTAGTTTCCTCTACAGAATTGGTTGTGGAATTTGATCAAAAGGCTTACGCTAATTTAATTCAACTTGCCAATTCAAAATGAGTATTATCGGGTTCATCAATTTATTAACCAGTTAGAAGGACCAAAATAAAATGCGAATTCTTTTTTTGATGAGCATCTTCTTAACTTTAAACGCTACCGCACAGCCGAGGACAAGCCCTGAAGTGTGCTACCAACGCTGCACCACTGTCCCGCTGGACGAACCAGATTCTTATACCGAAGGGTTCACCGCAAAACTTAAGAAGATCCAAGCAATGAAAAAGGACGAAACTGACCCGGAAAAACTTAAAAAATTGGATGAAGCGGAAAAGAACGAGATAGAGAAGCTAAGAAATACGATCGAAAGATCATGCAGCAAATTTTGCCATTTTTGAGTAACAACTTTTGAGTACTTATGAGTACATCTGGCTATAAAATAGAACGCATCGTGCGTAAGCAAAACGCAGGCGGTACGAGCTTGCGCTGAACGGCCAGCAATAGAGGGACGGTCCTCTGGAAGTAGCCGTCTTGTCTGCCCTCCCATAAAAAGGGGTTATTGCAATGAGCAATAACCCCTTTTTTATATCTTCTACACCTCAGACATGCCCATGCCGCCTGAAGTAAGCAATCAAGCCGTTGGTTGACGCATCCAGGCTAGCATCATCTGCCTGGCCGCCGGTAATGGATGGCAACAGGCGGTTCGCCAATTGCTTGCCAAGCTCCACGCCCCACTGGTCAAAGGAATTGATGCCCCAGATCACGCCCTGCACGAAGACCTTGTGCTCGTACAGCGCCAGCAGCATGCCAAGCTGGAAAGGGTCCAGGCTAGGCATCAGTATCGTCGTTGAAGGCTGGTTGCCGGCAAACACCTTGTGCGGCAACAGCTTGGCAATATGCGCATCACTGAGGCCTGCGGCAGACAGCTCTTCCCGCGCTTGCGCTTCGGTCTTGCCGAAGGCCAGCGCAGAGCTTTGCGCCAGGCAGTTCGCCAGCAACGGCGCCTGATGGCCGGGCAGAGGATAATCGCTGGATGCTGCGACTACAAAGTCGCAGGGAATCAGCCAGCCACCCTGGTGCAGTAACTGAAAAAATGCATGCTGCCCGTTTACGCCTATCTCGCCCCAGACGATGGGATTGGCGCGGCAGGTCAGCGGTTCGCCGTCGCGGCTGACGGTTTTGCCATTGGACTCCATCTCCAGTTGCTGCAGGAAGGCCGGCAAATGGCGTATGGACTCGTTGTAAGGCAGGATCGCCGTTGTTTCCGCGCCGAGGAAATTGGTGTTCCAGATAGAAATCAGGGCCAGCAGTACCGGCAGGTTTTTTTCCAGCGGCATCTGCTGGAAATGGTGATCCATGGTTTCTGCACCCTTCAACATGCGCTCAAAACCATTCATGCCTATCGCCAGAGCCACTGACAAGCCAACAGCCGACCATAAGGAATAACGGCCCCCGACCCAATCCCAGATTTCCAGGATGTTGCTGTCGGGAATACCGAACTCATGCGCCTTGGCAGGGCTGGAGGTCACCGCGATAAAGTGCTTGCCGACTGCCCACTCTTCCATCGCAGCGGCCAGCAGCCAGTTGCGCGCCGTCTGGGCATTAATCGAGGTTTCCTGCGTGGTGAAGGTCTTGGACGCCACGATAAACAGCGTGGTGCGCGGATCCAGTTGCTCCAGCAAAGGCGCCAGATGTGCGCTATCCAGATTGGACACGTAGTAAAAAGTCAGGCCGGGATGCTGCAACGCAGACAGCGCGCGCGTTGCCAGCTTGGGGCCAAGATCGGAGCCGCCTATGCCGATATTGACGATATTCTGTATTGCATCACCCTTGAAGCCGCGCCACAGACCGCTACGCACCCGCTCGACGATGTCCCGCATCTGCTTGCGCACCGCCCTGACCTGAGGCATCACATCCTGCTCGGCATTCGGAAACGGCGTAAATTCCAGATGGCGCAGGGCCGTATGCAGCACCGAGCGCTCTTCGCTGACATTGATCTTTTCGCCGGCAAACATGCGGTCGCGCCAGCCGGCCACATCGGTAGTGCGTGCCAGTTCTATCAGGCTGGACAGCGTTGCCGCATCTATCCTCTGTTTGGAATAGTCAACCAGCAAGTCATCCAGCTCGAAGGAGAAATTGGCAAAACGCTCCTCATCGGCGGCAAACAGGTCACGCAGATGCACATGCTCCAGCCTGTCCTTGTGGTCCAGCAGGGCCTGCCATTCAGGGGTATTGGTTATATTCATAGTGTTCCCGGGCTATCCGAAAGGAAATCGGAGAAAATCATTGCAGATGATTATAGGTGATAGTTTGTCATTATCGAAACTACCAGCGCATTCGCGGGAAGGAATTCCGCTTATTCGCAACAAGCATGACAGACAGCAAGCAATATACGAATAAAGCTTGTGAATTGAAGAGAGGCATAGCCTGCCGGGAGCCCGGCAGGCAGGAAGAAAAAGCTACAGCCTAGCGCGCGGAAAGCAATTGTGCCAGCGCTACGTATTGCTCCAGGGGGATAGTCTCAGGACGCGCCTGCGGATCAACACCGGCAGCGATCAGCTCCTGCTCGGTAAACATGCCGGCAACGCAATTGCGTACGACCTTGCGGCGTTGCGAGAAGGCCTTGGTAACCACCTCTTCCAGCTTTTTCACATCGCAAGCCAGGCGTTGCGCCTTCGGTATCATCCTGACGATGGCGGAATCAACGCGCGGCGGCGGGTCAAACGCGGTAGGCGGCACCACAAACAGCAACTCCATGTGATAGCGCCACTGCAGCATCACCGACAGGCGGCCGTAGGCTTTACTGCCCGGCTCTGCCACCATGCGCTCCACCACTTCCTTTTGCAACATGAAATGCTGGTCTTCCACCTGATCCACATAGTCGGCCAGATGAAACAGCAAAGGGCTGGAAATGTTGTAAGGCAGGTTACCAACCACGCGCAGCTTCTTGCCCGCAGCCACAGGAATAGAACCAAAATCAAAGCGCAGCGCATCGCCTTCATGCACGATCAATTTGGCAGAATCGAAATTCTTCTTCAAGCGCGCCACCAGATCACGATCCAGCTCCACCACATGCATGGTCGTCAGCGACTCCAGCAGCAAACTGGTCATCGCAGCCAGGCCAGGCCCGATTTCCACCATAGACTGATCCGGTTTAGGATCAATGGAGCGGATGATATTGCCCAGGACGAGCTGGTCGGTCAGGAAGTTTTGACCAAAACGTTTACGTGCGATGTGTTTCATATGTTTTCTATTTTTATTACCGATCAAGCAGAGTGCGCTCTCTACTCATTATTCATCTATATGGCTAACTCTAGATATTAAATTGTGCTTCGTGGGTACAAGCCGGGGGTGGCCCGGCGGCCACTCACTTTATTTTGCTTCGCCAAAATAAAGTAAGCAAACAAAAGGCGACCGCAGACTTGCCCTACGGGTGACGGCGCGAAGCGCCATCACATTTTGCGCATCTCAAAAAATGGGAAAGGAACGAAACTCGCCTTCGGCTCAAACAACGTTCCTTTCTGATCCATTTTCTGCGAAGCACAAAATGCCACGTCCCCAGCGGGGGCAAGTCAAAACCAACATCAACAACAACCCCAATCAAGCCAGCCTATTGCGCTGAGCAAGTTCTATTTGTTATTAGAGAATCTGGTTGCTGTTGTTTTTGACTTTGTCTTTGACATTCAACCGCTCGGAGCCTCGCCGATTGTGCGATACAGAAAATGGATCAGAAACAGGTGTGTCTGAGCGCAGCGAGTTTCGCCTGTTTCCCATTTTTTGTACCGCATAATCGGGTACCCCGAAGGGGCGAGGCTTGCGGTCGCCTTTTTTGGCTTACCTTTTTTGGCGAAGCAAAAAAGGTAAGTAGCCGCCGGGCTACCCCCGGCCGGCAATCCAAAAACAATGCTGCCCGATTTAGATAAACCTTATCCGAAAGACGCGGCACGTGCCCGCACCATCCCAGCCGCAACCCTGACAGCCACCAGCATACTCCCCACATCCGCCAATCCTAAACCCTGCCCCGCCAAATCCAGCGCCGTCCCATGATCCACCGAAGTGCGTATCAGAGGCAATCCCAGCGTAATATTGACGCCATTGCCAAAACTGGCATGCTTGAGCACCGGCAAACCCTGGTCGTGATACATGGCCAGCACGCAATCTGCCTGTTCCAGATATTTTTGCTGGAACAGCGTATCTGCCGGATATGGGCCGGTGGCCGTTATG
This sequence comes from Parundibacterium terreum, assembly GCF_014636315.1. Taxonomy (GTDB): domain Bacteria; phylum Pseudomonadota; class Gammaproteobacteria; order Burkholderiales; family Burkholderiaceae_D; genus Undibacterium; species Undibacterium terreum. The sequence continues at coordinate 1,088,794 of NZ_BMED01000002.1, forward strand.
CCCAGTGTTGCGGCATGCTGCAGTACTGGCGTAATTACATCGATTTCTTCGCGGCCGAGATATCCGTTCTCACCGGCATGCGGATTCAAGCCTGTCACCAGGATGCGCGGCTGCGCCAGGCCAAATTTTTGCCGCAAGTCCTGGTCGATAATCTGCAGCGTCTTCAGCAGGCTATCAAAGGTGATTGCAGCAGGCACATCTTTCAGAGGCAGGTGCGTGGTCGCCAGGGCCACCCTTAAGGGCTGCGGCAAGGTAGCCGATGCTTCGCAAGCCAGCATCATCACCACTTGCGCAGTACCGGTTTTTTCCGCCAGATATTCCGTGTGGCCGCTGAAAGCGACGCCGGCATCATTGATCGTGCTTTTTTGCAGCGGCGCAGTGACGATCGCATCGCACCAGCCGGCAGGCGGCATCACGCTTTCGATCGCAACATCCAGTGTATGCAATACCGAACGGCCATTCCTGGCATCCAGTTGCCCGGGTATGACATGGGCAGCCAGGGGGCAATCGATGACGGTGATTTGCCTGTCGCTGCAATTGGGCAGGCCGGTGTGGCGCAGCGCCTCCAGCGAGACGCCCATCAGGCTGATATCCGGAGATATCTCGCCGGCCAACATGGACAGGTAGGCGGCATCGCCGATCAGTACCGGCCGGACTTCACCGCGTAGCTGCCATGCCGCCCTGATGGATATTTCCGGTCCTATGCCCGCTGGTTCTCCAACGGTCAGTGCAATGACCGGAAGTTTCATTATTTGTCTTCTGTACGGAATTCTACATAAGCACGGTCACGCAACTGGCGCAGCCAGTCTTGCAGCGCTTCGTCGGCCTTGCGATCACGTACTGCCTGGCGAGCCGCAGCGCGCTGACGGTCTTGCGACACGTCATCGGTCTTGCGTTCTGTTACCTGGATCAGATGGAAACCGAACTGGGTTTCTACCGGCTCGCTGACCTCATTCAATGCCAGCTTGTTCATTGCCTGCTCGAATTCGGGTACGGTATCGCCTGGATAAATCCATCCCAGATCGCCGCCCTTGGAAGCAGACGCATCATTGGAGAAGCTCTTCGCCAGGTCTTCAAATTTCGCCGCATTATTATCCAGGCGTTCCTTGAGCTCGATCAGCTTGCGCTTGGCTTCTGCCGCAGGCACCACCGAGCTGACCTTGATCAGGATATGACGCGCATGCGTTTGCTGTACCGACGTGGCAGCCGCTGTCTTGCCGCCATTCATTGCACGCTTGCCGACCAGCTTCAGAATATGGAAGCCGTTAGGGCTCTTGATGATCTCGGAGACTTCGCCTTCTTTTAACTTGGAAACCGCATCCACAAACAATTGCGGCAGCCTGTCCTGCTCACGCCATCCCAGGTCGCCGCCTTTCAGCGCCTCGCTGGCATCCGAATAAGTTACGGCCAGCTTGGAAAAATCGCCGCCGACTTTCAGTTTTTGCATGACTTCTTCAGCACGCGTGCGACGCAGAGCAATTTGCTCAGCAGATGCATTTTCCGGAATACGGATCAGGATCTGTGCCAGGTTCAATTCTTGCGATGCGCTAGTGGGCTTGGCTTCCGCCGCCAGGTAGTTGTCGATCTCAGACTCTGTCACTTGTATCTTGTTGTCGACTTCGCGCTCGCGGATGCGCTGCATCATGATTTCATCGCGGATCTCTTCGCGGAAGCGCGCATAAGGCGTGCCTTCGCGCTCGATCTGGTTGCGGAACTCTTGCACCGACATCTTGTTCTGTTCGGCCATCCTCAGCAGCGAGCGGTCCAGGTTGATATCGTCAACACGGAAACCATTCTCTTTCGCCAACTGTATCTGCGCCCGGTCCACAATCATGCGTTCCAGTAATTGCTTTTGCAGTTCGGCCTTGCTCGGCAAAGGCGTGCCCTGTGCCGTCAGGCGACGCTCCACCGTGCGCATGCGGTCATCCAGCTCTTGCTTGGTGATGACCTCATCATTGACTACGACCACGATGCTATTGACTTGCTGGGGCTTGCCGGACTTAGCAGTCGTACTTGCAGCAGGAGCAGCGACAGGTGCCAGCGGGGCTGCAGCCGGCGCGGCGCCAGTCACAAACGGGGATTGCGACCATGCGGAAGAACTCAACACCAGGGAAGCTGATATCGCCAAGACGGAAAAGAAATTACGTTGATTCATGTGCAAGATGTTTCGCATAGTGATCCAAAATTCATATAAAAACAGGGGCCAGACGCTTCAGTTCAGCACGGCGGGCAATAGTCTGACCGCTTTTCAGTGCTGTAGTTCTTGGCCCAACTGTCACTCATTCTCAGCAAAAGCTGAAATATACACGCTAATCCGCAGACTGATAACCCGAAATATTCTTTTTCAGGACATCGATAGGATTGGAGCCCAGTCCAAACTTGCCCAAACCGTTCAACTCCAGTTGGAAGGAGAAAGCACTGGTCGATTGCAATGTTGCCGTAGCAAAACGTTGAATGATGACTCTAAATGCCCAGCAGTCCTGCCTGTATTCAAAACCGGCAACGCCTTCCACCAGGCGCTTATCCAGGATGGAGTAATTACTCCTGGCCACGCCGTACCAGCGCTTGGCAAGCGGCCACTGGGCTGAAATATCCAGTTGCTCCAGAGTATCGCGCTGGAAACGGTATTCAGCGTTCAGCACCTTGCCTGTTTCAGGCTGCCAGCGCAGGCCATAGTTAGCCCTTACTGACTGCCTGTCGGTCTGGCTCAGTTGCAATGCTGCATCGGCGCTCAGCGTCTTGGAGATCTTGCCATCCGCGGACAGCAACAAGTCGGAACGGCTCTGTGAAGCAGCAGCATCCGGCAGGGTCACTCTTTGCGTATTGAAATAGAAACGTTGCCCAACAGCAAGGCGCAGACGCTCTTCACCGGATGCTTCGATAAAGCGGGAAATCAGCGCTGCGGTAATCTGGTTGGAATCGCCTATGCGGTCGCTGCCGGTGAAGCGATTCTCACTGAAAATCTGCGCAAAGTTGAAATCGGCGGTGGCGCTGTCAAAGTTAGGGAACAGGCTCTGGTCTTTATACGGGGTGCGTACATAGAACAAACGCGGTTCCAGCGTCTGGGTCAGGTCGCGGCCAAAGAAATTGGCCTTGCGCTCGAACACCATGCCGCTGTCTATCGACAAGGTCGGCAATACGCGATTCAGATCTGTCGGCTGGCCAGGATCCGGATTCTCCAAATGGTAATTTGTTGCGTGCAGCGATACCTTGGGCGTAATAAACCAGCCAGGATTAATGATAGGGTAGGACAACTGCGGGTTCAGTACCGTGCGGTCGCCACGCACCATGCTCGGGTGCCAAAAACGGGTCAGTGAAGAATCCACGGCCCAGTCGAAGCCCATCAGGTCGCGCTGCTCGGCATGGAAATTGAGCTGCGGCAAACGGTCGTACGGGCGGGTGATAGGCGCGGCCAGATCTTGCAAAACCTGGTAGTTCGATACGCGCAAACCCAGGCTCCAGATGGAACCGTAATAGACCAGGTCCGCCTCGCGCAACAGCAGGCGCTGCGCGGTCTTGGTGATGGAGCGTGAGAAATCGCTAGGATAATCATCGTCCGAGGCAGCGTTGATATCCCACGAGAAATCTACGTTAGGCAACAGCTTTTGCTTGTGGACCGAAGCGATGGACCAGCGGTCGGTATTGGTCTGCTGGTCATGCAGCAGGCCTTCCACGCTGGTTTCACCGGAATAGGTTTCCCCCAGATAACGCCCTTCCACACCCAGTTGCAGGCCGCGGCGGGCGATGAATTTAGGGAAAATCGTCAAATCGCGATTCGGCGCAATGTTGTAGTAGTAAGGCAAGCCAAACTCAATACCGCCTTTGGACGACGCACCAAAAGTCGGCGGCAGCAAGCCGGACTGGCGCGCGCCGGACAAAGGAAAACTGAGGCTGGGCGCAAACAGGATGGGCACATCCTTGAAGTACACGGTGGCCTTCTTGGCCACGCCGCTATCCAGGCCGGTATCCAGGTTCAAGGTATCCGACTTCAAATACCAGTCCGGGCTTAAGCCCTCGCAGGTGCTATAGGTACCCTGGTTGATGACGGAATGTTCGCGGCTCAAGAAATCTATGCTGTTGGCATGGCCCTGCGCATTGTTCTTGACCAGCTTATAGATAGGATTTTCTATATGGCCCAGGCCCGCATCCATTTGCATGCGTGCGGAATCACCGGTATAGCAATCACCATAACGCTGCAGGCTCATGTTCCCGGAAGCATCCACCTCGTCTTCCAGGTTGCGGTAGGTCGCCCTGTCCGCCTTGATTGTCATGCCGCCCTTTTGAATCTCAACATGGTCATCAAAATTGGCAATACGCTCAGGGCGGCCGCTCATGGACTCGGATTCGATAATGGTGGGAGCGTCTTTGTCGGCATCCCTGTCGACGGGTTTATTGCTGCCTATCAGCTTCACCTCAGGAATAGACTCCTTCGCCTTCTTGGCAAGCGCAGGCGCCAGGGGTGCAACAGGTGTTGCAGGTGTCGCAGGTGCAGTAGTCTGCTCCGTGGCGGCAGTCTGGGCTTGAGCGGAGATGGCGGGAGCAATCGCGGCGACGACTATCGCAGAGAAAGTAGGAAACAACTGCTGTGGATGAGATAATACGGGTTTCCAGCGCATGTAGATGTTTAGGTAGATGTAAAGTGGTACTTAAAAGCCAACATCGCGCCAACATCGGCGCTTGATTTTAAATTAATCGCCTATTATAGGTGAACTTGGTGGAAACACGGGCAAGTTGCCGTTTCCATACGCATTAAGACCTGTGCATGAAAGGCCGGGAAGGTGTAGATATCGCCTGTCTGCGATCTGCATCTCCCGTTCTGGCACAGGCCAGATGAAAATAAGTCAATAAGATAAGTTAATAAATAATATAGAAGCTTGGTCATGTCATCTACACAAACAACAGAAAACGAACGCCTGCCGGCTATCCATGGCTGGCTGGCCAGCATCAGCACTCCAGCCCTGAAGCCGGAAACCCTGCGCCGCGCATCCGCGGACGCCAGCTTCAGGCGTTACTACCGTGTCGATGCGGCCGATGGGCTCAGCTATATCGTAATGGATGCACCACCTCCCATGGAGAGTGTGCAGCGCTTTGCCAAAGTGGCGGAGCTGTTCGGCAAGATAGGCCTTTCAGTGCCGCACATACTGGCAGAAAATGACGAGGCCGGCTTTTTGCTGCTGACGGACCTCGGCAATACCACCTATTTTCATGTGCTGAACAATGACAGCGCGCACAAGCTATACATGGATGCGATTGATTCGCTGATCCTGCTGCAAACGCAGAGCCAGCCGGACGTGCTGCCGGAATACGACCGCGCACTGCTGCTGAAAGAACTGATGATCTTCCCTGAGTGGTACATCGGCAAGCATCTGGGCGTAACGCTGACGGAAGAACAGACCGAAACCCTGAATAAGGTATTCGAAGCGCTGCTATCCAACAACCTGGCACAGCCGCAGGTATTCGTGCACCGCGACTACCATTCGCGCAATCTGATGGTCGTCGACAAGGGTAGCCCGGGCATCATCGATTTCCAGGATGCCGTATACGGCCCTATCACCTACGATCTGGTTGGCCTGCTGCGCGACGCCTATGTGCAGTGGGATGAAGAAATGGTGCTGGACTGGGCCATACGCTATTGGGAGAAAGCCAGGCGCGCCGGCCTGCCGGTCAATCCCGACGTCGACAGTTTTTACCGTGACTTTGAATTCATGGGCCTGCAGCGCCACCTGAAAATACTCGGCATTTTTGCGCGCCTGTATCACCGCGACGGCAAGGACGCTTATCTGAACGATATGCCGCTGGTGATGGAATATGTGCGCAAGACTGCACAGCGATACAACGTATTGATACCGCTGCTGCGTCTGCTGGACGTGCTGGAAAAGAACACGCCGCAGTTTGGCTATACGTTCTAAAGCCACCGCCATGACACGCTACCGGAAGGCGCATGCTTTCCGGCTCTTGCTGCCGCGCCTGCTTCATGGTCGCAGCCTGGCCTCGTAAAAACTAGACACGAAAAAAGATCCCTCCGATGAAAGCCATGTTACTCGCAGCCGGCCGTGGCGAAAGAATGCGCCCGCTGACAGATGCCTGCCCTAAACCCTTGCTGAAAGTGCGCGGACGCCCGCTGATCGTCTGGCATATCCTGAACCTGGTCAAGGCAGGGATTACCGAGATCGTCATCAACCATGCTCACCTGGGGCAGATGATAGAAGATGCCTTGGGCGACGGCTCGCAGTTCGGTGCCAGGCTGCAGTACTCGCCCGAGACAGTGGCGCTGGAAACCGGCGGCGGCATCGCCAATGCCTTGCACCTGCTGGGCGATGAGCCATTCATCGTAGTCTCTGCCGATATCTATATTCCGCACTTCAATTTTGAAGAGTGCAAGAATACGCTGGAAGACAAGGACATGTGGGGCAATCCGCATCCTGCAGACAAGCGCGACATCGCATGGGTATATATGGTCAAGAATCCGCCTTACCATCTGGAAGGCGATTTTGCGATGAGCCTGATGGGCTTGTCCAATCAGGGCGAACCCAAATTAACCTTCGGCAATATCGGCGTTTACCGGCCTGAGATGTTTGCGAGCGTCACACCTGGCGAACATATGCGCCTGGGCACTTTGTTGCGCCAGTATGCCGACCGCGGCCAACTGGGCGGAGAACTATACAGCGGCATGTGGTACAACATCGGCACGCCTGAACAACTGGCGGAACTGAATGCGCCATTGGCTGCGCCGCAAAAGAATTCGCCTAATTAAAAAACTGGCAGCACGTTCAAAGGAAAACCAGCATGAGCCTTGAGTCATTTATCAAACGACGCAATCAGTTATTGGACTTGATGCAGGCCCAGGGCGGCGGTGTCGCGATTCTCCCTACTGCGCGCGAAATGACACGCAATAGCGACAACCATTTTCCTTTCCGGCACGACAGCTATTTTTATTACCTATCCGGCTTCACCGAGCCGGAAGCAGTGCTGGTGCTGATTGCCGGCCCCACCGGTAAGCGCAGCGTATTGTTTTGCCGCGAAAAAAACCTGGAACGGGAAATCTGGGACGGCTACCGCTTCGGTCCTGAGGCGGCCAAGGAACATTTCGGCTTTGATACGGCCCATGCAATTGAGGCGCTGGATGCAGAGATGCCCGGCTACCTGGCGGATGCGGGAACGCTGTACTACAGCACCGGCGCCGACAATAATCTTGATGCGTCATTGCAAAACTGGATGCAGGCAGTGCGCAGCAAGGCACGCTCCGGCATCTCTGCACCCGATAAGACCATAGACGTGCGTGTCTTGCTGGATGAGATGCGGCTGCTCAAGGATGATTCAGAGATCAAGCTGATGCAGCATGCGGCGATTATTTCCGGCGCTGCCCATGCACGAGCGATGCGCTTCACGCAGCCGGGCCGATATGAGTACGAACTGGAAGCGGAACTGTTGCACGAATTCCGCCGCCGCGGTTCACAAGCGCCGGCCTACGGTTCCATCGTCGCGGCCGGCGCCAATGCCTGCGTGCTGCACTACTCTTCCAATAACGCGTTGATCAAGAATGGAGATCTCGTGCTGATCGATGCTGGCTGCGAGCTTGACAGCTACGCGTCCGACATTACCCGCACCTTCCCTGCCAACGGCAAGTTTAGCGGCCCGCAAAAAACTCTGTATGAGCTGGTGCTGGCCTCGCAGCAAGCGGCGCTGGAATGCGCACACCCCGGCTCACGCTACATGGACGGCCACAATGCCGCAGTGCGGGTGCTGACGCAAGGCATGCTGGATACCGGCTTGCTGCAGAAGGACAAAGTCGGCAGCGTCGATGATGCAATCGCCAGCGGCGCATTCCGCCAGTTTTACATGCACGGCACCGGCCACTGGCTGGGCCTGGATGTGCATGATGCAGGCAATTACCGCATAATGGAAAGTAGCGAAAAAAATACCACTAAGACAGCCGAAGAAAAGCCCTGGCGCCAGTTGGAAGCCGGGATGGTCATCACAATAGAGCCGGGCATCTACGTGCGCCCGGCCGAGGGTGTGCCGGAAGAATACTGGAATATCGGCATACGCATCGAGGACGACGTACTGATTACCCACGAAGGTCATCTGAACCTGAGCCGAGACACGCCGAAAACAGTGGCAGAAATTGAAGCAGAGATGCAGTAGTAGCCCAAACCGGCAAAGCGAGCGAGAAAGTATGAGCAGCAGTGAAACGATGACGCCAGGCGCAAACGATTTTGATGTCGCCATTTGCGGCGCCGGCCCGGTAGGCCAGGCCCTGGCCTTGCTGCTGGTCCGGCGTGGCATGGACGGCAAACGGATTGCGCTGATCGATGCAAAAGGCATCGATCAGGCCATGCAGGACAGCCGTTCCATCGCCTTGTCATTCGGCAGCAGGCAGTTGCTCGCCGGCGCGGGTGCATGGCCGGCGAATGCAAGCCATATTGCCACCGAGATCCATCAAGTGCACGTATCGCGGCGCGGCCATTTCGGCCGCACGCTGATTGATTGCAGGGAATACGATCTGCCGGCACTGGGCTATGTTGTCCGCTACGGCAAGCTGGTGCAGCCGCTGCATAAGGCTTTGCAAAACACCAGCGTGGCCGTCATGCGGCCTGCGCAGGTGCTCGCCATCAATGAAAGCAAGGATGCCGTCACGCTGAACCTCGGCGATGGCAGCAGCCTCACCGCAAGTATCGTTGTGCAGGCAGAAGGCGGCACTTTCGATACCCAGGCGGAGAAATCCCGCCGCCACGACTATCAGCAGACTGCGATTGTTTCGCATGTCACGACCAGCCTGCCCTTACCCCAGCGCGCATTTGAGCGCTTTACCGAACAAGGCCCATTGGCCCTGTTGCCGCAAGAAGACGGCTATGCGCTAGTATGGTGTGTGCGTCCTGACACTGCGGAAAAATTACTGGCGCTGGATGATGCTGCCTTCACGCAGGCGCTGCAAGCTGCATTCGGCCAACGGCTGGGAGATATCCTGACTGCCAGCAAACGCTTTTCCTTTCCGCTGGGCCTGAATGCCCAGGCGCAGGCCACTGCAAGAACGGTCACTATCGGCAACGCCGCCCAAACCTTGCACCCTGTCGCAGGCCAGGGACTGAACCTGGGATTGCGTGACGCCGCCGTACTGGCCACGCTGCTGACGGAAACCCCATTAGCTGCAGCGACGGCAGGAGCCAGCGCAGCCATCCTGCAGCAATTCCTGACACAGCGCGACAGCGACCGCGGCAGCAGCATACGCCTGACCGACAGCATGGCCAGGGTATTCGCAGGCTCGGCAGACGGCTCACCGATACAGGCCCTGCTCGGCGCAGGCCTGGGCGCGCTGGACCTGTTCAAACCGGCAAAGAAAATACTGGCAGAGCAGTTGATGTTCGGCTGGAGATGAATGCCTGCTGCACTGCATCTACAGCAGTTACAGCAGCGACACCCTGCAGCCAGGCCGGATTTTTATTGATGTATTAAAATAAAACCTGATATCGCTGCGCATTAAAATACAGACGGGAGGAAACTTGCTTGGTCCGCTAGACGCCGATGAGATAAAAACCCGCCTGCCCGAGCGCAGCGAAAGTGCGCGCCTGATACTGCGCAAGCCTGGCCTTGCAGACATAGACCGGTTGTTTGAAATCTGCGGGGATCCGCAGACCAATCTGTATAACCCCGCCGGCCCTTACCCGAACATCCAGAAAGCGCAGGCAGTGATGGCAGCATGGCTATTGCATTGGGAGCAGCGCGGCTTTGGACAATGGGCAATTTCCAGCAAGGAAGCGCCAACACAAATCCTCGGTTTCGGCGGGCTGGCGGTGCTCAATTACCTGGACCAGCCACGCATCAACCTCGGCTTTCGTTTTGCGACTGAGGCCTGGGGCCAAGGCTATGCCAGCGAAATGGCGCATACCGCATTGGAACTGGCCTTCCAGCACATGAAATTCTCGGCTGTGCATGCCAAGGTACGCCCCGCCAATCTGGCCTCTATTGCAGTACTGGAGCGTCTTGGCATGCAGCGGGACGGTACTACAGACGACGTGCCGGGTCAGGAGCAAAGCCTGGTGTATCTGATGCGCCGGGATTTCCCACGGCCGCCGCTACGCCGCTAGTCGTCAGGCCCAACTCTGTGCTGAAGCCGAATACTTCTCCCGCCCAGATAAAGACTATCCATACCAGGATGCCGAACGGCAGGTAGCCGGCATAACCCAGCAGCGGCATCTCGGCGAAAATATGGATCACATTCACATACGGAATATCGTAAATCCAGTAATTCGGATTTGTCTGTAATGCAGTATCAGGATGAGCGCTACCGTAGTTCCAGGCTTCCCAGAAAAAGCCATTGAACAGGGAGCTAAGCGCCATCAGCAGTATCGGGCTCCAGTTGCCTTCTGCCATCGCGCTAAACGGCGTCCAGATATTTTTGCGTATCAACTGGCCGCTAATAATCGCCAGCAATCCTATCCACAACACCCAGAACAGCGGATAAGGGAAAACCACCATCAGCGCAATCGACAGCAAGCCCAGCCACAGTAAAGGCGCTCCCGGCAAAGCCAGCTTGGGGCCTTGTGAATAGCGCGCCACTAGCGAAGGGAAAGTGTTCAGCAAAGAATACCATTCAAACACGGCAGGCCACACCGTGGTGTACGCGATGATGAACAGGAACACGATCATGCCATGGCTGAGTGCGGGAATATGCGTATTCGGGTAGTACCAGTTACCCAGTGCAAAGTAGTCCAGATATTCAAACACGCCCCACCCGGCTATCGATACTATCGCCGAAATAAACAAGGTCGTTGGGCGCTTGGACAACAGGGAGCTGCCGTTATTGCGGCGATAAGTCAGCCCATCCAGCACCAGGATGAAACCCCACCACAAGGGTGTGAATGCGTAATAGACCAGCTCGCCGAAGGGGGTGATCTTGGTCCACATCAGCCACCAGAAAAACAGCGTCAGCACGGCGCCTATCCAGAACCAGTAGGGCAAGCCCACCATGGGCGCCGGAGGATTAGGCGTCACCGGCTTGAAACCGAACCAGGTCGGCTTGATCAGGAAGGCAGCGATCACCAGTTCCACCAGTGCGACTACCACAAACGCCAGCAGCCAGAACGGCGGTGCCGCAGCGACAAACTCTGGAGGAAACACGCCGAAACCGGGCGGCAGATGAGTAGTCGGGTACACAAACCAGGCCACGGCGAGTGGCAACAGCATGCTGGCAATCATAGGCCAGATCAATCCCAGGGTACGGCGCATAGTTTCTCCAGTTAAGGGTAACGGTGGGGTAACGGTTGGGTAACAGCAGTGACAGCGGACAGCAAGGCGAACAGATACGGGCGCTTGAACAAGCGCTTATTACGAAAAATCAGGCGAAAAACCAGGTGGCGGCCAGGCGGCAGCGGCCTTATGTCTGTAGCTGAGACTGGTCTGAGGCGCGCCGCCTGTGCAATTGCTTTTGCAAGTACATGCGCGCGTCGGCCATCTGCTTCAGGTTTGCCTTGCTGGGGTCTTCCTTGACCAGCGCAGAACCGAAGCTGGCACCGGCGATGCCGAAATTATCCTTGCGCAGCAGTTCCATCGTGCCTTCCAGCATTTCTTCTATATAGGCCGTATCGCCGCTGCGGCAGGTAATGGCAAATTCATCCCCGCCCATCCGGTGCAGGATCGCGCGATTCCCCAGGCGTTTTTTCAGGTGATGGGAAAAGCTGCACAGCAGCTCATCACCGCGCAAGTGGCCATAGGTATCGTTGTAGTGTTTCAGCCCATCCAGATCAATGATGGTCAGGCTGCCCTCTGCTGGCAATTGCACGATTTCAATCTCCAGGTTGAAGCGGTTCGGCAATCCTGTCAGGGCGTCGGTATGCGCGATCAATATGCTGCGCTTGGCATCGTCAATCGCGATCTGCCTTTCCTTGTTCAGCAAGGCAAACTGGTAAGACAGCACCAGCGCCAGCAGGAAGACTTCCACGGCTACTGCCAGCAAGCCTATATGCTCCACATACAGCGTATGGGCATCCATATGATTGAGCGAGATCGAGGTCAGCGCCAAGGTAAAAAAGGTAGCAATCGCAACCAGATACAGTCGTGCTGACGCATTGCCCTGCCGCGCACGCGATATCCCTGCAACCAGGCCGTAGGTGATGAACAGGCCAACGCCGTAGCGGTCCAGTTCCAGCGACCAGTTCGGGAAAAAGCCGGCCAGCACGATAAAGCCCATGAATAGCGCCAGCAACAGGATGCCGGCGCGGTACAGGCGCGGCTGGGCGCCCGGCTTGATTTCCAGCAGCGCCATGACAAAGACAATGTATGCGCAATTGGAAAACAGTACCGGCACGCTGATCATGTAAAACCAGTGCATATCAAACAGATCCGGGTACACCAGCAAGGCAGTGCCGTTATACAGCAGGTTACCGAGGATGAAGATCGCATACATGCGTTCAGCCGTACGCTTCCTGACCATGGCCAGCGCCGCATAGTAAAAACCCAGGCCTAGAAATACGCCGAGGCAGACCAGCACCAGCGCATTGCCTGCCTTGATGGAGGCCCGGTAATCATCCAGCGTGTCGAGGTAAGGATGCGGCTGCGCCAGGAAAAATGGGGAATCGAGTTCCGTGACCAGGCGGTAGTCGCCGGGCGGCAGCAATAGCTCGCGGCCATGGCGCAGGAAGAAAGGATTGGCGACCTTGCTCTGTATTCCGCCTTCGAGGTGCGCAAGCAAATGCCCCTGCGCGTCATATACATAATGCTGGAATTTTCCTATGGTGCTGGAACTCTTGAAGTCCAGCACATAGGTCTTTGCTTCGGCTATCTTGAAATCGGCCTGGAACCAGAAGCGGCCACCGGTGGCGTTCAATTGTTCCGCCTTGCTCAAGCCGGAGTCAGCGAGCTGGCTTTGCCCCTGATATTTCCAATTCGCCTTTGCCTGATACCAGCTTCCGGACATATCGACGGGAGCGGCAAACGCAAGGAAGGGCAGTATCGCCGTCAGGAACAAGAAGGTTTTGATGAGCCGCCTGCTCCACCCGGAAACACAGGCTGAGTACATGTACTGCAGCCGCCGCAGCCATGACTTGCCAGGGTAGCCCGCTAAGGAGGATGCTGTCAGGGCTATCAATTTATTCAATGAGTGATCAAAAATGAAAGCTGCAGGGGTAGTTCATTCTAATAGGTCTTTTCTGTTTCTGTCTATCAACAATCGCGAACCAATAGCGGAATAGCCCAAAATGCCACATGCCTGCGCCAGACTGCATGGTGATACTTTGCTTATGTAGTATCAGCTTATAGGCAGGCTGCTGACTGGCTTGATCTCTTCCATGCATATCATCGAGCGCAACGAGGCTACGCCCGGAACCTGCATCAGCCTGTCCGTCAGGAATTGCGACAGGCTCTTCAGGTCCGGGGCCACAACTTTCAGGATGTAGTCAAAGTCACCGGAGATGGTGTGGCACTCTATGATGTCCGGGAAAGCCATGATGTTGCGCTCCACCTCGCGCACATTGCGGAATTGTTCGCGGTCCAGCGACAGATTGACGAAGGCCGTGACACCCAGGCCTATCGCTTCGGCCTCGACCTGCGCCACATAACCGCGGATGATTTTTCTTTCTTCCAGCATGCGCACCCGGCGCAGGGTTTGCGGCGCAGACAAGTGGATGCGCTCCGCCAGTTGCAGATTGGTCATGCGCCCGTCATCTTGCAGGTGCTTCAAGATACTGCGGTCGTAATTATCCATTTCAGCCATGCCAGCCCCTTGTTGCCAAATATCACATATTTTATAAATTAAACTTAATTAGAAATTAAAGTACATATTTTTACTTTAAAAGTAATTTAGTTTCATAAACTAACCGATTTTGCTGTGATTTGGCAATCTAATTTCCAGCCACCCTCGATACAATGAAGCTGCAGCAGTCAGCAACGGCAGCAAGCTGTCCTTATTGGAGTTTTCTACAAATCGCCGCATTTTTTCCCGCATGCCCGCTAATTTGCGCGGACACTGGCCATGGGTAGATTTATAGAAGTCCCCAATGGAGATGCATCGCCGTTATTTCATAATAATTTCGGAGAACATCATGGTGACCTTCATAGGCACACAGGAAATGCAGGCGCATTTAAGGAAAACCCGGCTGGAAGATGCCATCGGCCGTTTGTCAGGCATGATCAAGGACGATTATCTGCGCTGGTCACATTTTGATAAATGCGCCAGGGTGGCCAGCCATTCGGACGTCGGCGTGATTGAGCTGATGCCGATCTCGGACGGCCAGCAGTATTCGTTCAAATACGTGAACGGCCATCCGAAGAACACGCAGGCCGGCCTGCTGACCGTAACCGCTTTTGGCGTACTGTCCGACGTGCATACCGGCTACCCTCGCCTGCTGTCGGAACTGACATTGACTACCGCCTTGCGCACTGCCGCCACCTCGGTATTGGTCGCGCAATACATGGCAAGGCCGGACAGCCGTTGCATGGCGCTGATAGGCAACGGTGCCCAGAGCGAGTTCCAGGCTATCGCCTTCCACTGCCTGCTGGGCATAGAAGAGCTGCGTGTGTATGATGTCGATCCCGCGGCGACCGACAAGCTGATCCACAACCTGCGCACTTATCCGAAACTGCGCATCATCCGGGCTGCGTCCACTGCGGAAGCCGTCAAGGGTGCGGATATCATCACTACCGTGACTGCCGACAAGACCAATGCGCTGATCCTGTTGCCGGAAATGATAGAGCCTGGCATGCACATCAATGCAGTAGGCGGCGATTGCCCCGGAAAAACGGAGTTACATGCTGCAATATTGGAAAACGCCCATGTCGTCGTAGAATATGAGCCGCAATCGCGCATAGAAGGGGAATTGCAGCAAATGCCGGCGGATTTCGCGGTAACGGAATTCTGGCAAGTGCTGGAAGGAAAGGTTGCCGGGCGAGCAAGTCCGCAGCAAGTCACGGTATTTGATTCTGTCGGTTTTGCACTGGAAGATTTTTCAGCAATGCGCTACCTGGAGAAATACGTCGTGCAGAAAGATGCCCGCATCCTGGACCTGATACCGGAATTGCTGAATCCGAAAGATTTGTTCGGCATGGGAGTCGGTTCGACGGCACCTGCAAGTAGCTCTACTGCAGCTCCTGCAACTTCGAATGCGTCCCGCAGCAGCATGCCGCAGGCCGTACCGATTAACGTTTAAGTTTGACCATAGATTGAGACTACACCACGAATGAAAACAATTTCCTTGATTGGCGCACCTACCGACGTAGGCGCAAGTGTCAAAGGCGCGGGCATGGGCCCGGATGCCTTGCGTGTTGCCGGACTGGTAGAGGCCTTGCAGGCGCGCCAGTTGCGGGTAATCGACCACGGCAATCTGCACGGGCCGGCCAATCCATGGCAAGAGCCGGTGAACGGCCTGCGCCACCTGGAAGAAGCAGTGGCCTGGAACCAGGGCCTGTTCGACGCTGTCGACAGCGCCCTGAGCCAGGGCCATATGCCCATGATGATGGGCGGCGACCACTGCCTGGCAATAGGCTCCATCAGCGCCGTTGCCAAGCATTGCAGGAAAGTAGGCAAGAAGCTGCGCGTACTGTGGTTTGACGCCCATGCCGACAGCAACTTGTCCAGCATCAGCCCCACCGGCAACATCCACGGCATGCCGGTCGCCTGCCTGATGGGTCACGGCCCTGAACAACTGATCCATTACGCCGGCCATACGCCGGCAGTAAAACCGGACGAAATCCGCCTGATCGGCATCCGCAGCGTGGATGAAGGCGAAAAACGCTTCATCCATGAAATGGGCATGCAGGTCTACGACATGCGCTATATCGACGAATACGGCATGCGCGCAGCAATGAACGCCGCCCTAGAAGGCGTGGATGAAAACACGCACCTGCACGTCAGTTTCGACATGGACTGCCTGGACCCGGCGATTGCCCCCGGCGTCGGTACCGCAGTATTGGGCGGACCTACCTACCGCGAGGCGCAGTTGTGCATGGAGATGGTGGCAGATACCGGTTTGCTGGCATCACTCGACGTGGTGGAGTTGAATCCTGCACTGGATATACGGAATCAGACTGCCGTACTGGCGGTGGATTTGATTGAGAGTTTGTTTGGGAAGTCGACGTTGGTCAGGATTAATGGATAAGGGCGTCTTTATCTAAGGACAGTGCTTAATATTTGAATTGCACTTCGTAGATACAGGCCGGGGGTGGCCCGGCGGCCACTCACTTTATTTTGCTTCGCCAAAATAAAGTAAGCAAACAAAAGGCGACCGCAGACTTGCCCTACGGGTGATGGCGCGAGCGCCATCACATTTTGCGCTTCGCAAAAAATGGGAAAGGAACGAAACTCGCTTCGCTCAAACAACGTTCCTTTCTGATCCATTTTCTGCGAAGCGCAAAATGCTGCGTCCCCAGCGGGGGCACTTCAAAAACAAACCCAACCCCAACATCAAAATCAAGCCGCTGGAATTTCTAAGATTACATTTCTTCAAAATTAGAGAATCTGGTTGCCGCTGTTTTTGACTTGGCTTTTGCTTTTGACTTTAAACCGCTCGGAGCCTCGCCGATTGTGCGGTACAGAAAATGGATCAGAAACAGGTGTGTTTGAGCCGAAGGCGAGTTTCGCCTGTTTCCCATTTTTTGTGCCGCATAATCGGGTACCCGAAGGGCGAGGCTTGCGGTCGCCTTTCTTTGCTTCCTTTCTTTGGCGAAGCAAAGAAAGGAAGTAGCTGTCGGGCTACCCCGACCAGCAAGCACAAAAATCAATGAAACTATCACACGATAGCAGGACATAAAAGAAAAAAGCCACATGTCCCCATGTGGCTTTGTTCATGAAGCGGCCAGAATAGCGCTTCCCTATTCGACAGCCTTCACCATATCCTCAATCACCTTCTTAGCATCCCCAAACACCATCATGGTCTTATCCATGTAGAACAGCTCATTATCCAGACCGGCATAACCGGACGCCATGGAGCGCTTGTTCACTACGATGGTCTTGGCCTTGTAGGCTTCCAGGATAGGCATGCCAGCGATAGGCGATTTCGGATCCTTTGCAGCAGGATTGACCACGTCATTCGCGCCCAATACCAGCACCACGTCGGCCTGGCCGAATTCGCTGTTGATGTCTTCCATCTCGAACACCTGGTCATACGGCACTTCGGCTTCTGCCAGCAACACGTTCATGTGACCAGGCATGCGACCCGCCACAGGGTGAATCGCGTACTTGACGGTAACGCCCTTGTGCGTCAGCTTTTCTGTCAGCTCCTTCAGCGCATGCTGGGCGCGCGCCACCGCCAGGCCATAGCCGGGAACGATGATGACGGTTTCAGCATTACCCAGCAGGAAGGCAACGTCGTCGGCAGAGCCGGATTTGACGTTGCGCTGTGCCTGGCCTGCTGCGCCGGCTTCTGCCGGTGTGCCGCCAAAGCCGCCCAGGATCACGTTGAAGAAGGAGCGGTTCATCGCCTTGCACATGATATAGGACAGGATCGCGCCGCTGGAGCCGACCAGTGAACCGGCGATGATCAGCATGGAGTTATTCAGCGAGAAACCGATACCTGCCGCTGCCCAACCGGAATAGCTGTTCAACATTGACACCACCACCGGCATATCGGCGCCGCCGATAGGGATGATGATCAGCACGCCCAGTACAAAGGCAATCGCCGCCATCAGCAGGTAAGGAATCCAGGCCGGCTCATTACCCGGTGCGAAGCAGAAGATCAGGCCAAAACCTATCATCGCGACCGCCAGCAGCAGGTTCAGCAAATGCTGGCCGGCAAAGCTGACCGGTGCGCCCTGGAACAGCCGGAACTTGTATTTACCGGACAACTTGCCGAAGGCGATCACCGAACCGGAAAAAGTAATCGCGCCGACAAAGGTACCGATGAACAGCTCCAGGCGGTTACCGAAAGGAATCGCTTCAAAGCGGCCGGTAATATTGAAAATCCAGGGTTCGGACACGACTGCCACGGCGATACAGACTGCCGCCATACCGATCAGCGAGTGCATCGCAGCGACCAGTTCCGGCATCTTGGTCATTTCGACCCGTTTTGCGAGGACAGCACCAATACCGCCACCCACCACCACACCCAGCACCACCAGGCCATAGCCGAGACCGGCACCCGCTGCTTCGCCTTTCAGCTTGACGATCAGTGCAACGGTAGTGGCTGCCGCCAACACCATGCCCGCCATGCCGAACGCATTGCCGCGCCGCGCGGTCGACGGATGGGACAAACCTTTCAGCGCCTGGATAAAGCAGACCGAGGCGATCAGGTACAACAAGGTCACCAGATTCAAGCTCATTATTTATCCTCCTTGGCAGGTGCCTTGGGTTCTTTTTTCTTGAACATTTCCAGCATCCTCTGCGTGACCAGGAAGCCGCCAAATACATTGACGGCAGCCAGTGCCACAGCAGCAGTGCCCATTACCTGGGCCAGCAAGCCTTCAGTCAGGCCGGCTGCCAGCATGGCGCCGACGATGATGATGGCGGAAATGGCATTGGTGACCGCCATCAGCGGGGTATGCAGTGCCGGGGTAACCGTCCACACCACGTGGTAACCGACGTAGATAGCCAGTACGAAGATGATGAGATTGGTAAGGGTGTGACTAACTTCCATGATGCCCTCTCTACTTTTAATTATGAAAACAGATGGTGGCCACGTAAAACCGGCGATTCTCCGATGCCGGTTTTACTGTCTTACTGAGGCCCTTAATATTCCTTCATGCTTGAAATCTGATTTTTACCGTCGACGAATACCACCTTGGGCAGGAAGCTGCCGGCTTCTTCGTCTGTCATAGGAGCATAGGTACAGATAATCATCAGATCGCCCAGGTGCACGCGGCGCGCTGCGGCACCATTCAGCGAAATTTCGCCGCTACCGCGCTTGCCTTTGATGGCATACGTGGAGAAGCGCTCGCCGTTATTGATGTTGTACAACTCTATCTGTTCAAATTCCTTGATATCGGCCGCGTCGAGCAGATTTTCGTCTATGCCGCAGGAGCCCTCATAGTGCAGATCGCACTGGGTAACTGTGGCACGGTGAATTTTGGCGCGGAGCATATTTCTTTGCATGAGACTTTACTTTCTACTTTCTTAAAATTTCGCCACCGGAGCAAACCAGGGTGGCGGCTACAATTTCGTCCTCGCGGTTGATGGCGAGGGCGGCATCTTTATCGATGATCAGTTTGAGGAAATCCAGCACGTTGCGCGCATACAGCGCAGATGCGTCGGCAGCAACCAGCGTGGCCAGGTTAGGCTCGCCTATGATGTGCACGCCATACTTGGTCACGGTTTTATCCAGCTCGGACAGGGGGCAGTTGCCGCCCTGCTCGACCGCCATGTCGACGATCACCGAACCCGGCTTCATGGCCTTGACGGTTTCTTCAGAAATCAGTATCGGCGCCTTGCGGCCCGGTATCAGCGCAGTGGTAATGATGATGTCGGCCTGCTTGGCGCGTTCATGCACCAGTTCTGCCTGGCGGCGCATCCAGTCTGCCGGCATCGCGCGCGCATAGCCGCCGGTACCCTGGGCAATTTCTTTTTCTTCATCGGTCAGGAAAGGCACGTCGATGAATTTGGCGCCCAGCGATTCCACCTGCTCCTTTACCGGCGGACGCACGTCGGATGCTTCAATCACTGCGCCCAGCCGTTTGGCAGTTGCAATCGCCTGCAAGCCGGCCACGCCGACACCCATGATCAGCACGCGGGCAGCCTTCACTGTGCCGGCTGCCGTCATCAGCATGGGCATGAAGCGCTGATAGGTATTGGCAGCCAGCATAACGGCCTTGTAGCCGGCAATATTGGCCTGCGACGACAGCACGTCCATCGATTGCGCGCGCGTGATGCGCGGCGCGGCTTCCAGCGCAAAAGCGGAGAGGCCGTGCGCCGCCATCGCAGCAATATTGTCCGCATCAAAGGGGTTCAGCATGCCGACCAGCACCGTGCCGGATTTGATCAGCGCGCGTTCTTCCGCGTTCGGAGCCCTGACCTTGAGCAGCAGGTCGGCGCCGAAGGCATCGGCCGCGCTGCCTATCTGCGCACCCGCAGCCTGATAAGCCTCGTCGGTAATGCTGGACGCAATACCGGCGCCAGATTGCACAATCACCTGATGTTTGGCGGCGACATATTTCTTGATCGTTTCTGGGGTCGCCGCTACACGCGTCTCGCCCGGCCGTGTCTCGGCGGGGATGCCGATTTTCATAGATTAGCTCCTTGGTTTTTTGCTTCGTAGTTTAGGCTTCGATATTTCTTTTTTTTAAACTCGGACAGGACAATGATGGCATCAATTTAGAATGCGGGCGGGCGCGATGTGCGCATTCCCGGGTATTTTGCTGACTCCCATGCATCAAATCTTACAAAAAGCTTACGTTTTATAGTGAACAACGATATTACACGCAAATTGTTTTTTAGCACAACCGTTCGTTTTTGTACTTTTTTGGCAATGCCCGCGCGATTTTCCTGGCCCGCAGCAATGAGCAGACCATTCTCGCCAGTTAAAAATCCCATGAAAAACAAGGCCCTGCAAGCCTGCCATCATTATATTAAAGCATGCCTAGGTTACACGTCATTGACAGGCGAGTGTGATGCAAGAACGTATATACAAAATTAGCATTAGCTAATTCGGCATTGAATTCAGGCAGCCATGCTCCACTTAATGTGGCTGCCCGTCCACAAGCTGGCCGCCTGTGCCTCCCTAGGCTTGTCCAAGCTTGCCTGCAGCAAAGATGGCCGGACGGGAAATGGCTTAAAATAGCGCCTTATTCGAAAGTATGTATGTCAGATATCTGGAAACCCTCAGTCACCGTCGCCGCGATCATCAGCCGCGACAATAAATTCCTGATGATAGAGGAAGAAACCTCGGAAGGCGTGCGCATCAACCAGCCAGCCGGCCACCTCGATCCCAATGAAACGCTGCAGCAGGCTGTGGTTCGCGAAACGCTGGAAGAAGCTGCGCACGACTTCACGCCCACCGATTTGATAGGCACCTACCTGTCGCGCTATGTGTCGCCTGCGACCGGCCAGGAAGTGACCTACCTGCGCTTTGCCTTTGCCGGCGAACTGGGACAGGCGCATGACCGGCCGCTGGACACCGGCATCCTGCGCACGGTCTGGATGAGCCATGACGAATTGCTGGCATCGCAGGCACGCCATCGCAGCCCACTGGTCATGCAATGCGTGAACGACTATCTGCTGGGCAAGCGCGCGCCGCTGTCGCTGTTATATACCCATCCATCCGCTCTCGGCGCAGGAGTACAGTAATCATGGCCAAGAAAAGAGTCGTAATAGGTATGTCCGGCGGTGTCGATTCCTCAGTATCGGCCTGGCTGCTGAAACAGCAAGGCTATGAAGTCATCGGCCTGTTCATGAAAAACTGGGAAGATGACGATGATTCGGAATATTGCTCTACCCGCCAGGACTGGATAGATGCCGCCAGCGTGGCCGACGTGGTGGACGTGGATATTGAAGCCGTCAATTTTGCCGCCGAATACAAGGACCGCGTATTTGCGGAATTCCTGCGCGAATACCAGGCCGGCCGCACGCCCAATCCTGACGTGCTGTGCAATGCCGAAATCAAGTTTAAGGCCTTCCTGGATCACGCAATGAAGCTCGGTGCCGATTACATCGCTACCGGCCACTATGCACGCGTGCGTGAAGTGAATGGAGAATTCCAGTTGCTGAAAGCGCTGGATGCCAGCAAGGATCAAAGCTATTTCCTGCACAGGCTGAACCAGGCGCAATTGTCCAAGACCCTGTTCCCGCTGGGCGAAATCCAGAAGACCGAAGTACGCAAGATCGCCGAGCAACTGAAGCTGCCGAATGCGGCCAAAAAGGACTCCACCGGTATCTGCTTCATCGGCGAGCGCCCGTTCCGCGAGTTCCTGAACCGCTATCTGTCGTACAAACCCGGTGCGATGAAAACCCCGGAAGGCGAAATTGTCGGCGAGCATGTAGGCCTGAGTTTTTACACACTCGGCCAGCGCAAGGGCATAGGCATAGGCGGCATCAAATCGCATCAAAAAGCAGACGGCAGCGGCGACGCCTGGTATGTGGCCAAGAAAGACGTGGAAAGCAATACGTTGTATGTGGTGCAGGGACACGACCATCCATGGCTGCTGTCTTCAGCACTGGAAGCGGGCCAGAATAGCTGGATCGCCGGTTATGCTCCCGAGAAACGGGAACTGTCCGCCAAGACCCGCTACCGCCAGGCCGATATCGCTTGCGCGATCGATACCAGCCAGGCCGGCAGCTTCGGCTTGTCCTTCGATGTCGCCCAGTGGGCCGTCACTCCCGGACAATCCGCAGTGCTGTATGACGGCGACATCTGCCTCGGCGGCGGCATCATCAGCTCCGCAGCCAGGGCCTGAGCCTGCCGGGTTACAGGTTTGCCTGGGGCTGCGCTAATCGGATTGGCCGGTTAGCGCAGCACTCAACGCGTAACGGCGACGAATAACTTCGGCAGCCTTCAACTACATCCCTTGCTGGATCAATTCCAGACACGCCATCGCTATACCCATATTAGTCCTGCCATTAAGCAACAGCACGGATTGCACGAATTGCACGAGCAGGCACTGGAAGGCATGATCGTGATCATCAAGAATCGCCGGGCCGCCGCGTGGCCGCCCTGATCAATTTTCTGGCCTTGCAACTGGCAGATCACTAAAACTTGTAAAGCGGTACACTGCGTGCAGGAGGGGCGGTTTGCCCCGACTATTCCACTGGAAATTCAAAAACTGATTTGCAGCAACGCCGGATTATCGGGCACCTGCATACGCATTACCATGACTCCGTCGTCCTGGCCGGCATAGCGCTTCGCCTGGATCGTTTAACACTTGTGAAAGGATTCACCATGCATATCGATTTGACTGGGAAAACCGCCATCGTTACCGGTTCCACGCGCGGCATAGGATATGCCATTGCCACTGGCCTGGCCCGTACCGGCGCCACTGTCGTTATCACTGGCCGCAAGCAGGCCGACGTCGATAGTGCCCTGGCCAGCCTGCGCAGCCAGGTACCGGGTGCCATTGTGCGCGGTGTTGCGGCAGACCTGAGCGGCGCGGCGGGCTTCAAAGTGCTGAAGGATGCGGAGCCGCAGGCTGACATCGTGGTCAATAACGTCGGCATCTTTGCGCTGCAGCCCTTCGAGGAGATCGCCGACGAAGAATGGACCCGTTTCTTCGAAATCAACATCATGTCCGGCGTCCGTGCCAGCCGCGCTTATCTGCCCGGCATGCAGGCTAAAAACTGGGGGCGCATCGTCTTCATTTCGTCGGAGTCCGGCATCAATATTCCGGCCGACATGATCCACTATGGCTTTACCAAGACCGGCAACCTGGCTATCTCGCGCGGACTGGCCAAGAGCCTGGCGGGAACCGCCATTACCGTCAATGCGGTACTTCCTGGCCCGACCTTGTCCGAAGGGGTGCAGGATCTGGTGGCGCCGGGCGGCGATATCGCCACAGCTGAAAGGGTGGCGAACGAATTCGTCAAGGAGCATCGCAGCTCATCCATCATACAGCGTGTCGCCACCCCGGAAGAAGTTGCCAATATGGTGGTGTATGTCTGCTCAACCCAGGCATCTGCGACCACGGGCGCAGCGCTGCGCGTCGATGGCGGCATTGTCGAAACCTTTGCCTGAGCGACGGTAAAATCAGTTCGGCAACCTGGCTTGATGGCGCGTATCTGCGTCCACGCATAGGCCGCATAGGTCATACGGAATATGTAACATCCAGACGACAGTGAGCTTGCAATCCGCGCAAGCCACTGTCTCGCATCACAGGCAAGGTGTACACTGCTTCCCAGACAAAATGGAGAAGCACATGCTCAACGCGCGTTACCTGACCCTGGTTCTTTCTGCCTTCGTATTTTTGCTGTCTTTTTTCCTGGCGCTGATCCTCGATAAGGGATGGTGGCTAGTTTTGGTATCCGGTGCATTGACCGTAATCGGCATCAGCGATTTCCGGCAGACCAAGCGTTCCATCCTGCGCAACTATCCCATCCTGGCCAACTTCCGTTTTTTCTTTGAATACATCAGGCCCGAGATACGCCAGTATTTTCTGGAAGAAGATACCGCAGCCAACCCATTCTCGCGCAACCAGCGCTCCATCGTTTACCAGCGCGCCAAGCAGGAGCTGGACAAGCGCCCTTTCGGCACGCAACTGGATGTGTATGAATCCGGCTACGAATGGATCAACCATTCGATCAGCCCCAGTGTCATCCACTCGCACGACTTCCGCATCATCATCGGTGAAGGACGCGCGCAGCCCTATGCAGCCAGCGTATTCAATATCTCGGCGATGAGCTTCGGCGCCTTGTCGGCCAATGCGATTCGAGCGCTGAACCAGGGTGCACAAAAAGGCGGCTTCATGCACGATACCGGCGAAGGCAGCATCAGCCGTTATCACCGCCCCGAAGACAGCAATGATGCGGGCGGAGACCTGGTCTGGGAAATCGGCTCCGGCTATTTCGGCTGCCGCAATGCCGACGGCAGTTTTTCGGAAGAGCGCTTCGTCGCCAGCGCCACGCTGCCGCAAGTGAAGATGATCGAAGTCAAGCTGTCGCAAGGCGCCAAGCCAGGCCACGGCGGCCTGCTGCCGGGCGCCAAGGTGACGTTTGAAATAGCCGAGGCGCGCGGCGTGGAACCAGGCGTCGATTGCGTATCGCCTGCAGGACATTCAGCTTTTGATTCCCCTGAAGGCTTGCTGCAATTCGTCGACAAGCTGCGTACGCTGTCCGGCGGCAAACCTACCGGCTTCAAGCTGGCGATAGGCCATCCATGGGAATTTTTCGGTATCGCCAAGGCCATGCTGAAAACCGGCATCACGCCGGACTTTATCGTCGTTGACGGCAGCGAAGGCGGTACCGGTGCAGCGCCGGTGGAATTTACCGACCATGTGGGCGCACCTTTGCAAGAGGCCTTGCTGCTAGTACATAACACGCTAGTCGGCATCAATCTGCGCAGCAAGATCAAGATAGGCGCGTCGGGCAAGATCATTACCGCCTTTGATATTGCACGCACGCTGGCGCTGGGCGCAGACTGGTGTAATTCCGCGCGCGGCTTCATGTTTGCGCTCGGCTGCATACAATCGCAAAGCTGCCATACCGGCAAATGCCCTACCGGCGTGGCCACGCAAGACCCCTCCAGGCAAAGGGCCCTGTTCATTCCGGACAAGGCAGAACGCGTCGCCCACTTCCACCAAAACACGCTGAAGGCATTGAAGGAATTGATAGAAGCAGCGGGCCTCAGCCACCCCAAGGAATTAAAGCCGCGCCACCTGGTGCGCAGGGTATCGCCGAATCAGGTCAAGCTGGCATCCAGCCTGCTGCCCTATCTGGATCCTGGTGAGCTGCTGGACAGCACGCAGGTATCGCGCTTGCCCGAAGTGTTTGCCACTTACTGGCCGGTGGCACAGGCAGAGTCGTTTCATTGCCTGAAATAAACTTTTATATTATTTTCTTATTTCGCCCTGCAGGCTGAATCTTTTCCGTTTTTCTCTCAAAACCACTGGCCTGCCCTATGGGGCAGGGCTGCGAGCGCGTATTCAAACGCATACAGGCCACAAACAAGATTGAGGAAATGTCCGCTATTTCAAAATTAAAATTTGACTGACTTTGCTTACCCTGCATAATCTACCGCGCGGGCAGCATGGACGCAAAAAAAGGAAAAATAAGCCACACGTTCTATTTTTTTCCGAAATTTGACTTAATGGATTTCTTTACAATTAGTTTGTATGAAATTATATTTACATTTTTCACCCCCTGAAAATACCCAGCCATCATGAATCGTCCCGATCTTCAAGCAGTTGGCGGTACAGTCAATGCACGCATTGGCAAGGTGTATATGAATTTGTCGAAGGCGCACCGCAAAGCAGCGGACTATGTGCTTTCCAATGTGTTCCGCTCTGCAACGATGTCGATTGACGAGCTTGCCAATGCGGTCGGCATCTCGGTGGCAACTGCCAACCGCTTTGCGCGTGCGCTGGGCTTTGAAGGGTATCCGCAATTCCGTGCTGAGCTGGTGTATGGCTTCGAAGCCATGCTGGCGCCTATAGACAAACTGCGCACCGAAGTGCAGCGCCCTGCCAGCAGCGTGGAAGTGATTGCTTCGGCGCTGAATGAAGATATCAATAACCTGGATGCCACCCGGCGCGGCCTGGTGCCTGAACTGTGCAGCCAGGCAGTCAGGATGATACTGAATGCCGAGCGCATCTATATCGTCGGCTATGGCGCCAGTGCCTTCCTGGGCGGCCTGATGATGCACAATCTGGAGCCCTTTTGCGACACGATACAATCGACGGTCGGCTGTGGCGGCCCCTCCCACGTCGCGCGGCAATTGTTCAAATACGGTGCCAAGGATCTGGTGATTGCGATTTCCTTCCCGCGCTATGCAGAAGACGTGGTGACGATACTGAATCGCGTGCGTGACAAGGGTGTGCCCATCCTGGCACTGACAGATGCGCCCAGTTCCCCGCTCGCCTCATTGGCAACAGTCACTCTGTATGCACAGACCCGCAGGCAACTGGCCCCCAACTCCGAGGCTGCTGCCTTGTGCCTGATAGAGGCGATATGCAGCGCCGTCGCGCACCAAGCCAAGTCTCCGGTCAATTCCGCGTCGGAAATGATGGAGTTCATGCTGCCCTGGATGTATCAGGACCCAGTCTCGCAACAACGCAGGCCAGCGGTCATTGAGGCCGACGAGGCCGCAGGCTCCGCCAACTAATCCGCACCAGACACGTACTGTGCACGCCACCTCCCAGTTCAAACCCGGCATCGCCATCCATGGCGGCGCCGGCACCCTGCTGCGCTCCGCCATCAGCGGAGAAGAAGAGCAGCTTTATCTCGCTGCACTGAATCAGATATTGAGGGCTGCGGAACACATTCTGTCGCTGGGCGGCAGCGCCGTGGATGCCGTGACCGAGGCGGTCAGACTGCTGGAAGACTGTCCGCTATTCAACGCCGGCAAGGGTGCGGTCTTTACCTCTGCCGCGACACATGAGATGGACGCCGCCATCATGGACGGAGCTGCATTGAAGGCAGGTGCAGTAGCCTGCGTCAGCCGCATACGCAATCCGGTGCTGGCAGCGCGCGCAGTGATGGACAACAGCCCGCATGTGCTGCTGGTTGGCGGCGGCGCAGAACTGTTCGCGCAGGCGCAGGGCCTGCAAATGGCAGACGCGGATTACTTTTATACCGAAGCGCGCTACGCGCAATGGAAAAACGCGCAGCAAGCCTCGTCCATCCTGCTGGATCATGACGCCGCCGCGCGGCAGGAAAAGTCGCCAGTGGAGCCAGTCATACCAGTGATGCCGGCGCCTATCGATCCAGACAATAAATTCGGCACCGTCGGTGCAGTCGCGCTGGACCGGCATGGCAATCTGGCTGCGGCAACCTCCACCGGCGGCATGACCAACAAGATGCAGGGGCGGGTCGGCGATACGCCTATGCTGGGCGCCGGCTGCTACGCCAATAACCGTACCGCAGCGATGTCGGCCACCGGCACCGGCGAAAGCTTTATGCGCAGCCTGGCATTGCATGACATCTCGGCGCAGATGGAATACACGCTCTGCTCACTGCAGCAGGCCGCAGAAAATGTCGTCATGCACAAACTGCCTCTGTATGAAGGCCGCGGCGGCGTGATTGCCATCGATGCGCTAGGCAATATCAGCATGCCCTTCAATACCGAAGGCATGTACCGCGGTTTCATGCACGTCGGTGCTCAACCGGTGTGCCTGATCTATGGTTAATTTCTCGTCAATTTACCGCTGAAGCTTTCTCCCAGCACATCTATACTTCTTTTCAGCCACCTAGCCCACTGCCGAACCGGTTGTAGCGCTGCGGTGTCCTTCGATGTATCTATACAAAACTAAAACAAGGAAATATGAAGATGCAAACAGCCTCTAAACTGATCGCCGCAATTGTGATCCTGGCTATCCTGGTCTCGCTGGCGCCGTTCGCTACTGTGCCGGCAGGTAACCGCGGTGTGATGACGACATTCGGCAGTCCGTCGCCGGAAGTGTATAGCGAGGGCATACACTTTCGTTGGCCGATAGCGCAAAGCCTGCACCTGGTGCCGGTATCGATACAAAAAGGAGAAGGTGAAGGCGATGCCGCATCCAAGGATTTGCAGACCGTGCACACCCGCGTAGCGATCAACTACCATGTGCGTCCTGAAGCTGTGGTATCCGTGTATCGCGACCTGGGTAATGAACCAGGCGAGCGCATCATCATCCCTAGTGTGCAGGAAGCAGTAAAAGCAGTAACAGCCAGGTTCACGGCAGAAGAGCTGATCTCCAAGCGTTCGCAGGTGCGCGATGAAATTGTGCTGGCCCTGCGCGAGAGAATGGCGCGGCACGGCCTGGTGGTGGATGAGTTTTCCATCGTCAACTTCAATTTCAGCAAGACCTTCAATGAAGCGATCGAAGCCAAGACCACCGCCGACCAGTTGAAGATGAAAGCGGAACGCGATTTGCAAAGGATAGAAGTGGAAGCAAGGCAGAAAATTTCACGCGCCAAGGCTGAAGCTGAATCGCTGGCACTGCAACGCCAGCAGGTAACACCGGAATTGCTGCGTTTGAGGGAAACGGAAAACCAGGCCAAGGCGATAGAAAAATGGGATGGCCGCCTGCCCACGACCACCGGCGGTGCAATCCCCTTCCTGAACATAGGTAGCGGTGGTAGCGGTAGCAGCAATAGCGGTAAATAAATAGGCGGCGATAACAGGCGCGAAGCAGCCGCTACGGTGAAATGCCCTTGCACGGTATACTGTGCAAGGGCATTTGTCATTTTGCATACTTTGCGTTTGCCCGCAGGCTGGAATCCGGATTTTTCTTGAAACTGGCGCATGCAACGCCATCTGTATCAGGAGTTAATTGTTATTTTTATCATCAGGCAAGCAGTGTGGGCCAGCCCGATGAGCGCAAAAACGCATGGACGTTGATCGATAGCTAAAATCAATCGAAAGTATAAATATAATTGACTCTACAAATGACAAGCTTTGGCCTACACTACGAACTCATATGAACTTTTTAACCTCACGAGGAAACGACAATGTCTCTGATTAATACACACATCAAACCGTTTAAAGCCACAGCCTACCAAAACGGAAAGTTCATCGACGTCAGCAATGAAACAATGAAGGGCAAGTGGTCTGTTGTCGTGTTCTACCCTGCTGACTTCACTTTCGTCTGCCCTACAGAACTGGAAGATCTGGCGAACAACTACGCTGAATTCCAAAAAATGGGCGTTGACGTATATGGCGTATCCACAGACACGCATTTCGCACACAAAGCATGGCATGACACTTCCGACGCGATCAAAAAAGTGCAATACGCACTGGTTGGCGACCCAACAGCAACCCTGGCACGCAACTTTGAAGTACTGATCGAAGAAGAAGGCCTGGCACTGCGCGGCACTTTCGTCATCAATCCAGAAGGCCAGATCAAGATCATGGAAGTTCACGACAACGGTATCGGTCGTGACGCATCCGAACTGCTGCGCAAGGTAAAAGCTGCCCAGTACGTTGCATCCCACCCAGGCGAAGTTTGCCCAGCTAAATGGACAGAAGGCGCAGAAACACTGACGCCGTCACTCGACCTGGTAGGCAAAATCTAAGCAGTCAATCGTAGGTAGCTTGAAACCTGTCCATTCGGGCGGGTTTCAGCAAGATCCCTTCGAGTTGTTCCGACGCGCAGCGCGCCGCTGGCGTGCTGCGCTCAAAAAATTGTAACCCTGTTATGGAAATGGACACATCATGTTAGATGCAAATCTCAAAACCCAGTTGAAAACCTATTTGGAAAAGGTCACGCAGCCGATTGAGATCGTCGCCTCTCTCGATGGCGGAGCCAAATCCCAGGAATTGAAAGCCTTGCTGGAAGAAATCACTTTGCTGTCTGAGCGCATCACTCTGGTTGAGCGCAACGATGATGCAGAGCGCAAGCCTTCCTTCAGCATCAACCGTCCGGGAACAGACATCGGCGTACGTTTCGCCGGCATTCCCATGGGACACGAATTTACATCACTGGTACTGGCGCTGTTGCAGGTTGGCGGTCACCCCATCAAGCTGGACGATGCGGTGATAGAGCAAATCCGCAACCTGGATGGCGACTACCAGTTTGAAACCTATATTTCCCTGACCTGCCAGAACTGCCCCGAAGTCGTGCAGGCGCTGAATGTGATGTCCATCATCAACCCACGCATCCGCCAGGTAACGATAGATGGCGCACTGTTCCAGGATGAAGTGGAAAAACGCCAGATCATGGCTGTGCCTACTACCTACCTGAATGGCGAAGTATTCGGCCAGGGCCGCACCGGCGTGGAAGAAATCCTCGCTAAGCTGGACAGCAATGCCGGCAGCCGCAAGGCAGAGGAACTGAGCAAGAAAGATGTGTTTGACGTATTGATCGTCGGCGGTGGGCCTGCGGGCGCCGCAGCGGCTATCTATGCGGCTCGCAAAGGCATCGCCACCGGCGTATTGGCTGAGCGTTTCGGCGGCCAGGTGCTGGATACCATGGCCATTGAAAACTTCGTTTCTGTGCAAGAAACCGAAGGGCCCAAGTTCGCCACTGCGCTGGAACAGCATGTGAAGAGCTATGAAGTCGATATCATGAACGTACAGCGTGCCGACACGCTGATACCAGGCAAGATATTGCAGGTTAAAACTGCCAGCGGCGCAACGCTGAAAGCGAAAAGTATCGTACTCGCAACCGGTGCGCGTTGGAGGGAAATCAATGTGCCCGGCGAGAAAGAATACCGCAACCAGGGCGTTGCCTACTGCCCGCATTGCGACGGCCCGCTGTTCAAAGGCAAGCGCGTAGCGGTCATCGGCGGAGGCAATTCTGGTGTTGAGGCAGCGATTGATCTGGCCGGTCTGGTCAGCCATGTCACGCTGATCGAGTTCGCCGCTGAGTTGCGTGCTGACGCTGTGTTACAGCGCAAGCTGAACAGCTTGCGCAATGTCACTATCATCACTTCGGCACAAACCACCGAAGTGCTGGGGGACGGCAAAAAGGTCAACGGCCTGAACTACAAAGACCTGAAGTCCGGCACCATCAACAAAGTGGAGCTGGAAGGTGTGTTTGTTCAGATCGGCCTGGTGCCCAATACCGAGTGGCTGAAAGGCACCCTGGCCTTGTCGCGCCACGGTGAGATCGAAGTCGATGCAAAAGGCCAGACTTCCATCCCCGGCGTATTCGCTGCAGGCGATGTCACGACCACGCCGTTCAAGCAGATCGTGATTGCAGTCGGCGAAGGTGCCAAGGCTTCGCTGAGCGCATTCGACTACCTGATCCGCAATACTTTCGACGATGAAGAGTCGGTGGTAGAGACTGAAAAGGTCGCTGTAGCCGCATAATGCTTCAATACTCGGCGATAGCCGGGTAGAGACTGCTTTATATACTGCTCTATATAAGAAAGGGCCCGCAACGTTGTTGCGGGCCCTTTTTCCATGCTTTTCGCGCCGATTAAAAAGCGCCAGGCTCTCCCGCAAGTCCTTGTTTTTTCTTGATTTTATATCTCTATAGGCAACAAATTCCCGGTTTAAATCATTTTCCTTGCTGCAAGTTAGAAAAAGACAGATGAAATAGTACAAAAAGACTTGCAAATTCTCGCTGAATACACAATAATCTAAATAAGAATTGTTCTCGTTTAGATTAACAGGAGAAATAAATGACTCAAATTACGTCCACAGAAGTACGTCCAGAAGCTCGTACTAGCAGCGTATCGAGCTTGTCGGCCAAAAGCGATAGCACTCCTGTCGTGCGCCTGAAGAGCCGCGAACTGATGCGCCAGATGCGTGAAGTAGAAATCGATCACGAAGGCCGCATCTATCGCCTGCGCATCACGCAATTGAACAAACTGATACTGACTGCCTGATTTTTGTCCGGGCAAGCCATAACGATATTGAGTTTTACTAGCCAGCTGCGCCACGGTACCGGAAGCATGATTGTAGCGCGCGAGCCAAACCATTCTATAAGGAGAGTTTGATGGCTAGCAGTAATCCGGAATTTTTTGAGCCAGGCAGCAGCCCAGCGCAGCCTGAACTCCTGGTCTCCGCAGTGTTACACCTGATGTCGCATTACACGGTCAACAATACAGAAAACGGTGACCACAATGCATGCGTCAAACTGGCGTCGGTCATAGAGCGCCATTTAAAAATCCTGGCCGACCTGCCCGACCTGGCTCCTGTATTAAGGGCAACCTGCCAGCAGTTATCGGAGCAGTGGGCCCTGGTCGAAGAACGTACTTTGCCCCAACAGGGCAAATTCAATTTGCTGGCGCGCCTGATGACGGGCGCAAGTGTGAATTGAATACTTTATAGCTAAACTTAAGGTGTTACATGATTGTCTGTGTCTGCAATAACGTCTCTGAAAAGAAACTGCGCAATGCCGTTGAATCCGGCATGACCACCATGGCCGAACTGCGCACCAACCTTGATGTCGGCACCTGCTGCGGCAAATGCGCAAGCTGTGCCAAAAGCATACTGCGCGAATGCATGGACAAAGCCATGCCGGCCCATATCCACCAAGTACATTTCCGTCCCAACGCATTAGCCGCTTGATCGCCATGCAAACTGCCACCGCTTCTGCATCCATGCAATTTGAGTTGCCTCTCGCCTTGATAGAAAAGCTCAGGAAATCCGGCTCGCTGATTATTACCGTCCTGGCACATCTGGGCCTGATCTACGCGCTGCAAAACGGCCTGATCCGTCACGTCCAGCAAGCCTTGCCAAAAGAAATTTTTGTCAGCCTGGTGACTTCGCCGGATAAACCTGCCGCACCCAAGCCAGCCCCAAAGATCATCCCCATGACCAAGCAGGCGGTAACTCCTCCTGCCCCGGTTATTCCCATCGTGAACAATGCACCGGCGGAAAACGCCATCGTGATCACACAGGCGGTTGAACCCAAGGTCGCGCATACCCAGGAAGCAGCGGCACCGATAGTGCAGGCGCTGCCGGCACCACCGGCCCAGCCCAAGACCATCTCCGGCATTGAATATATACAGCCACCCAAACTGGAATACCCAGCCATCTCCCGCCGCATGGGCGAAGCCGGTAAGGTGACCCTGCGCGTGCTGGTCAATGAAAAAGGCCGTGCAGAAAAAGTGGAAATAGAAAAAACCTCAGGCTTCCAGCGCCTGGACGAAGCAGCACGGCAAGCGCTGCTGCGCGCCCTGTTCAAGCCGTACATCGAAGACGGTAAGGCCTTAACGTTCTGGACCAGCGGGATTTTTACGTTTGATTTGAATAGCTAGGATTCAATCAAGCACAAATATAAAAGGGAGCTTAGCTCCCTTTTATATTTTCGTGTTAGACATCTCTTTCAACAAAACTTTCAAGGCATTTAATGTCTTTCAAGTGCTTATCTTTTTGGGAATCATCAGCAATCACTGCCAACTTCTTGAGTTTGATAAGGCATGATGCGGACGCTAACCGGACAGGAATCCCAAATAATTTTGCATCTATCGCGTCGACTGCAATTTCAGCGTACGTTGGGCCAATTTTCAAAGGGGTTAAAAGTTCGGCGTAGAATCGCTTTTTGATTACCACTTGCAATCCTAGTTTGGCGAATGAATCCTCCTGATAGTCGTGCATATTCAAGCTGCTCAAAGCCTGTGAAATTTTCAGCGAATTTTCAACTGAGGCACTAACCAGCAAATCCATGTCGTCAGCTTGCCGCTCCTCACAATACCAAGCTACGGCTAATCCGCCAATTACAATGAATTCCACACCAATATCTACAAAAGAAAGAATCAATTGCTTATTCGATTCAACATGAAAAAGCGAATCCCCAATTCTATTCATTAATATCCATCCCATGTCCATTGAGCTTCAGTAGCATAAATCGCTATGCCCCTCTATTTTCCACTGACCTCCATCGCCAAGCTTCGCTCGTCTGTACGTGGAAAATAAGCATACCCCTTGCGGGTCGCCCAGACATTGACCTGATGGTGCAGTGGGATCAGGCCAAATTCACTCAAGGCCAGCTGGCTGGCTTGCTGCCATAGCTTTTCCTGCTTGCCGGTGTCTATTGTCGCCAAGGCCTGCTCAGCGAATGCATCCACCTTGGGATTGCTATAGCGTCCGTAATTGCCTGTACCCCAGCCTTTTTCCGCATTGTAGGTCGTCAGCATGGATTTCACGAATGTCGATACATGTCCCAGTCCGCCTCCCCAGCCCAGCATCATCACACTGAACTCCTGCTTGGACATGCGCGAGAAAAATACCGCCGAGGGCAGGGCCTCGACCTTGGTCACTATGCCTATGCGCGTCAGCATTTGCGCAATGGTCTGGATAATCTTTGCGTCATTCACATAGCGGTCGCTGGGGCCGTGGATAGTCAGGCCAAAGCCATCCGCATAGCCTGCATCTGCCAGTAATTTTTTGGCTGCGGCGATATCCGCAATATCTGCCTTCAGGCCAGGCAAAGTACCGAAGTAGCCTTCGGGCAGCAACTGGCCGGTGGCAATCGCGTTTCCTTCCATCACCCTGTCGACGATCGCCGCGCGATTGATTGCCTTGGAAATTGCCTGGCGCACCCGCAGGTCTTTCAGCGGATTCTTATCCAGCTGTTTGCCATTCTTGTCTGTGACATAAGGCGACTTGTCGCGCAACTGGTCTACTTCCAGAAAAATAAGCCGGTTGGATACCGTGCTGAATAGCCGCGCATCCGGATTCGCCTTGAGCTGCGCGATGTCCGCCGGCGGCACTCCCTCTATCACCTGCACATCGCCAGCCAGCAGCGCCGCTACCCGCGCAGAAGGCGTTGTCAGCATGCGCAAGCTGACCCTGTCCCACTGGGGGCGCTTACCCCAGTAGCTGTCATTTCTCGCCAGCTCCACGCGGTCACCGCGCTTCCATTGCACAAACTTGTAAGGCCCGGTACCGACCACGCCTTTGCCGCTATTGAAATCCTCGCTGCTCAGGCCCGCAGTAGCCTTTTTTGACACGATGAAAACATTGCTGACATCGCTGAGCATCAAGGCATAGGGCTTGGCCGTTTTAAAACGTATCGTGTATTTATCGACGATGATTTTCTCGGCGATCTGCTTCGTATACAAAGTGAAAGGGCCGGGACTGTTCAATATCGTCGCCGGTCGGTCGAAAGAATAGGCCACGTCTTCGGCCGTGAATTCTGAGCCGTCGTGAAATTTGACGCCCTTGCGCAATTTGAATTCCCAGGTAAGTTCATCCACCACGCTCCATGACTCAGCCAACCCGGGAATCAGCTTGCCCTTTTCTCTATCCGGCGTGACCAGGAAATCGAAAATGTGCATAGATACGTTCACATTGGGGCCCACCAGATGGTAGTGCGGGTCCATGGAGGTCACATCAAAAGCCATTCCCATCGTCAGGTCGGCGGCATGCAGCGGCAAGCACCAGGCAAAGAAAGACACGGCAAACGCAGCGACGATTTTTTTCAGCATGCTCCGGCTCCAGCAGTTTTTTCAGGCAGATTGGCGAGCGCAAAAACCAGCAGCGCACAAGGTGAAATGGAGAGACAGATGACGCGGCAAGCCCCGTCGCCGCGTCATCTCTTAGAAGCTGCTGCGAAATTACGCTGGCGTTGTTGCTCCTCCTCGCCGTACTACTCGTACTGTCTTCGTCGTCGCGCCTAGCCAGCCTAATTTCGCAGCAGCTTCTTAGTGATAAATGGAACGATTATCAATAGCGTTTTCATGTAGTTTTGTCAATATATTTTCTGTAAAACGTATTTTTAGGGACACATCTGTACTATCATGATCTCGAAGGCAGATTGCAATACAAATCGCCGCCACACAAGACATACGCAGCAAGCCAGAACCAGCCATTGCGCCAGCCACAGTGCTCGCATCATGTGCAGCTTCGCCAGCTCACAAGTCAATATTCAACGAATTAACAAAGAACAAGAGGATCCCATGAAAGGTGACGTCAAAGTTATCAAGCTACTCAACGCTCAACTGACCAACGAATTGAGCGCGATCAACCAGTATTTTTTGCATGCACGCATGTACAAGCACTGGGGATTTGAAAAGATCGCCAAGAAAGAATACGAAGAATCAATAGGTGAGATGAAACATGCCGACAAGATTATCAATCGTATTCTGATGCTGGATGGCCTGCCTAATCTGCAAGCGCTGCACAAGCTGATGATAGGGGAAGATACTTCAGAGATGCTGCAATGCGACCTGAAGCTGGAAACCGCCGCGCACAAGACAGTGACTGAAGGCATCGCCACCTGCGAAGCGGTAGGCGACTATGTGTCTCGTGAAATCTTCCGCGAAATCCTGGATGACACGGAAGAGCATATCGACTGGCTGGAAACCCAATTGGACCTGATAGAAAAAGTGGGCTTGCCCAACTACCTGCAGTCGCAAATGGCCGACGAGGAATAAGCGGAGCTTTCGCCGTCAGGCGAACCTGCAGCAAAGAAAAAAGGACGCGAGAGCGTCCTTTTTAGCTTCTACCGCCGCCGATATTATTCCGGCACGGTATCCTTGAAAGATGGCCGCTCAGACAATTTGTCGAACAGCTTCGCCAGGTTAGGGTAATCCGTGCGCCAATCGATCTCGGGGAAGCGGAAGGCCAGCCAGCCCAGTGCACAGGCAACGCTGATATCTGCCAGCGTCAGGTGGTTGCCGGTACAAAACGGCGATTCGCCCAGGCTTTCCGACATGGACTTCAAACTGGCGCTTACTTTGGACATCTGGCGCGCAATCCAGGCATCACTTTGCTGCGCCTCGGCGCGCTGTGTCTTTTCCAGCCTGACCAGGATCGCGGCATCCATGATGCCGTCTGCCAGCGCTTCCCAGCATTTGACTTCCGCCCGTTCACGACCATTGGCCGGAATCAGCTTGCCGACCGGCGTCAGGGTATCCAGATATTCAACGATGACGCGGGAATCGTACATCACCAGGCCATCTTCCATCAGCAGACAGGGTACCTTACCGAGGGGGTTGGACTCTTGTATCGTGGTTTCAGGTGCCCAGACGTTTTCCAGTATCAGGGCGTAATCCAGCTTCTTTTCCGCCATGACGATGCGGACTTTTCTTACGTAGGGGCTTGCGAGGGAACCAATCAGTTTCATAGGCACTTTGAGAAAATATTAGCTCAAATTATAGCATTGCCTCCCCCCTCTCCCTCTTTCTGAACATTTTTGACAATTGAGAACAACGGGTGTGGAGCAGGCCCGCTAATGGTAAAATCGCATATTCGACGCAAAAAAGATCCTGAATCTGCACAAAAAACCGAGGTTTCTTCACTTATCCGGTTTTTGCATAAATTCCATTTTTGTTGTTTTTTGCGCAAGGCTTTTCTATCCTTTCTCTGCTATCCCTGCAAAATCATGTCACTTTCCACACTTTCCGCCCTGTCCCCACTCGATGGCCGCTATGCCGCCAAAGTTGACGCGCTGCGTTCCACCTTATCTGAAGCCGGTTTCATGCACCACAGGGTGAAAGTTGAAGTGTGCTGGCTGCAAGCCCTGTCTGCTGCCGGTTTTGCAGAGATCAAACCCTTCTCCGCCGCCGCCAACGCGATACTGGACAAACTGGTAGCCGAATTCTCTGAATCCGATGCAGAACGCATCAAGGCAATCGAAGCAGTGACCAACCACGACGTAAAAGCGGTTGAATACTGGATGAAGGAAAAAGTCAAGGATGTTCCTGAGTTGGTTGCTGCGTCTGAA
This sequence comes from Parundibacterium terreum, assembly GCF_014636315.1. Taxonomy (GTDB): domain Bacteria; phylum Pseudomonadota; class Gammaproteobacteria; order Burkholderiales; family Burkholderiaceae_D; genus Undibacterium; species Undibacterium terreum. Next base: position 1,126,393 of record NZ_BMED01000002.1, read on the forward strand.
TTCATTCATTTCGCCTGCACCTCGGAAGACATCAATAATACTTCGCACGGCATGATGCTGAAGACAGCGCGCGACCAGGTGATGCTGCCGGCTCTGCAGAATCTGATCACAAGGCTGACGGAGTTGGCACACACAAACGCCGACGTGCCCATGCTGTCTCGCACCCATGGCCAGGCTGCCAGTCCAACAACGCTGGGCAAGGAAATGGCCAACGTAGTCGCTCGCCTGCAGCGCGCGCAAAAACGCATAGTCCAAGTCGAAATTCTGGGCAAGATGAACGGTGCGGTGGGCAACTACAATGCCCACCTGTCTGCCTATCCTGCACATGACTGGGAAAGCTTTTCCAAAGAAGTGATAGAACAGCGCCTGGGCCTGGTCTATAACCCATACACGATACAGATAGAGCCGCACGACTATATGTCCGAGCTGTTCGATGCCTTCGCCCGCGCAAATACCATCCTGCTGGATTTGAACCGCGACATCTGGGGCTATATCTCGGTCGGCTATTTCAAGCAAAAAACCAAGGCTGGCGAAATCGGCTCGTCCACGATGCCGCACAAGGTCAATCCTATCGACTTTGAAAACTCCGAAGGCAATCTTGGCCTGGCCAATGCACTACTGAAGCATTTGTCCGAAAAACTGCCGGTATCCCGCTGGCAGCGCGACCTGACCGATTCCACCGTGTTGCGTAATATAGGCGTAGCGCTGGGTTACACGTTGCTGGCTTACGATAGCTGCCTGCGCGGCTTGAACAAGCTGGAAGTCAACCACGAAAAACTGGCGGCAGACCTGGATGCGACCTGGGAAGTGCTGGCGGAGCCGGTACAGACGGTCATGCGCCGCTACGCGATAGAAAACCCCTACGAGCAATTGAAGGAGCTGACTCGCGGCAAGGGCATCTCCAAAGAAGCACTGCGTGAATTTGTACTGGGACTGGCGATACCGCAAGATGCAAAAGACCTGTTGCTGGCGATGACGCCCGCCAACTACACCGGCATCGCCGCCGAACTGGCGCGCAAGATATAACACCTAGATAAAGATGATGGTGGCGCACAGGCGCTGCCCTCATTTCAAGCCGCTTCATGCGTTTGATATGGTGTGATCCGGTTTAATATCAGAAATTCAAGTTTACAGGCCTTTTTGCGACCGGCCTGCACGCTTGAATTTTTTTTGGTAGAATTAGTTCGAATTCAGACTAATCCAATCCGAACTAATGAGGAGGGTGTAATAGTGCAAACAGCAACACGCTATACCAATACGGCAATATTGCTGCACTGGCTGGTGGCCATCCTGATCATATCCGGCTTTTGCCTCGGTGTGACCATGGTGAACATTCCTGGCCTGACCCCGACCAAGCTCAAATATTTTTCCTGGCACAAGTGGATAGGCGTCACCGTGCTGGCACTGGCCTGCCTACGCCTGCTGTGGCGCCTGACCCATGCCGCTCCGCCGCATCCGGCCGGCATGTCGGACTGGAATATCAAACTGGCCAGCATCATGCACGGTTTATTGTACCTGCTTATTTTTGCGGTGCCGGTCTCCGGTTATTTCTACAGCCTGGCAGCCGGCGTGCCGGTGGTGTATCTTGGATTGTTCCCGCTGCCGGTCCTGATTGACCCCAATCCGGAATGGAAGCCTGTTTTAAAAGCAGTCCACTACTGGCTGAACGTGACACTGCTGGCCTCGGTCATCCTGCATGTACTGGGCGCCCTGAAGCATCATTTTATCGACCAGGATGGCATCTTCAAACGCATGATGCCTGGTAAGCAAACCTAAACCTAACGAAGGATATTTCATGCAATCACTTTCCTCGCTTTCCCTGCGTTCCAATGTGCGCCTGCAAATCGGTGCTGCAATCATGGCTGCCTGCGTCGCTGTCCCTGCACTGGCGGCTGCACTCAAGGTAGACCCCGCCAAGAGCACGGTAGGCATCGTCTTCAAGCAATTGAACGTGCCGGTCGATGCGAAGTTCAAGAAGTTTACTGCCGCCATCGATTACGATGCAGCCAAGCCTGAAGCGTCCAAAGCGACCGTCGATATCGACGTTTCCAGCTTCGACCTGGGCGATCCTGAATACAACAAGGAAGTGGCAAAGAAAGAATGGTTCAATGCCGCGCAATTTCCTAAAGCCAGTTTCGTTTCCACCAGCATGAAAGCCGGCGCCAACGGCAAGCTGGACGTCAGCGGAAAATTGACCATCAAAGGAAAAACCGTCGATGCAAGCTTTCCTTTGACGGTGAAGAAAGAAGGCAGCAACCAGGTATTTGAAGGCAGCCTGCCTATCAAGCGCCTGACATTCAATATCGGCGAAGGCGAGTGGAAAGACACCAGCATGGTCGCCGATGAAGTCGTCATCAAGTTTCACGTAGTAGCAGCTCAATAATTGCGAGCCGCCGGCTCACAATTAATCATCACCCTTAAGCAGTTTTAATAATTCATACCTAGGAGTTTCACAATGAAGTTACAGCAATTTATCGCAGCAGCACTGGTTCTGAGCGCTTCCCACGCTTTCGCCGACACTTACAATATCGACCCTAACCACACCTACCCAAGCTTTGAAGCTGACCACATGGGCATCTCCGTATGGCGCGGCAAGTTTGACAAAACAACAGGCGTGATCAATCTGGACAAAGCCAAGAAAACAGGCACTGTCGATATCACTATCGATACAACATCCCTGGATTTCGGTCATGCAAAAATGAGTGAGCATGCAAAATCCAAAGACATGTTCAACGTAGAGCAATTCCCTACAGCGACATACAAAGGCACATCAATCAAGTTTGAAGGCGACACACCAGTTGCTGTAGAAGGCAACCTGACTTTGCTGGGCGTCACCAAACCTGTCACACTGACTATCAACAAATTCAAATGCATCCAGCATCCAATGTTGAAACGTGAAGTGTGCGGCGCCGATGCAACAGCGCAATTCAAGCGTACTGATTTCGGCCTGAACTACGGCACGCCTTTCTTCGCACCAGAAGTAAAACTGGCTATCCAGGTAGAAGCTTTGAAGGCTGACTAATCTGGCCTTATAATCTGCGCCGTTGCCCTTACCGGCAACGGCCGGATTTTAGAGCGCATCCCATCCATGTCGATCGATATGAATGGGATACGCTCCAGCAAGGATGCTGCAAAATTAGTCTGCCCCGTACCGGTACCCGGGCTCATCTTGCAACAGCTTTTTTCATAGCCGTCAGGTATATATGAAGCATCTTACACACTGCGTCGCTTATCATGGGTGAACGCTATCTACGTAGCATACGGTTATTGGCCGAATGCATGCAGTCCTTCGAAAAGTCTTCCGCGCAAAATGTGCGGCAACTGGGCTTTACCCATTCACAGTTCGATATTATTGCCACGCTGGGCAATACGCCCGGCATGACTTGCAAGGATCTCGGTGACAAAACCTTGATCACCAAAGGCACGCTGACCGGCGTACTCGACAGGCTGGAACAAAAAGGCTTGATAGAAAGAGAACGCGGATGCGATGACAGGCGTCAGTTGTTTGTCAAACTGAGCGCCGAGGGAGATGCAGTATTCAAGGAAATCTTCCCGCAAGTCGTCAGCAAGGGCAAGCAGCGTTTTGATGACTACACCGATGCCGATTATGACTCGCTGGAACGCGAATTGCTGAAACTGAGAGAGCGGCTGCTGCGGGTTGTAGACTAACTCACCGGTAGTTCACTTAGCTCCCACACCATCGACAAGCCAATGAGAGTTCAAGCGCCTGCTTGAACTCTCATGGCCGAAGCAATTTTTAAACTGCTTCTTTGGTGATCGGACCGGTACCGCTGAAGCGGTCCAGCGCCAGGTAGATAACCGGCGTGATGAACAAGGTAATCGCCTGTGAAAAGATCAGGCCGCCGACCACCGCAAGACCCAGCGGCTGGCGCAATTCAGCACCGGCACCCAAGCCGAAAGCGATAGGCAATGCGCCAACCAGCGCAGCCAGTGTCGTCATCATGATAGGACGGAAACGCTGGATACAGGCTTCGCGTATCGCTTCCGCCGGCGTCATGCCGTGATTCCTTTGCACGTCCAGCGCAAAGTCGATCATCATGATCGCATTCTTTTTCACGATACCGATCAGCAGCAGGATACCGATCATCGCAATCAGCGTCAGATCCTGGTGGAACAATTCCAGTGTCAGCAAGGCGCCCACTGCGGCAGAAGGCAAGCCGGCCAGGATCGTGATCGGGTGAATATAGCTTTCATACAAGACACCCAGCAATACATAGATCACCAGCAAGGCGGCTACGATCAGCACAATCTGTCCGGACTGGGAGTTCTTGAACACCGCCGCATCGCCACCGTAGGACGTGATGATGGAAACCGGCAGGCGGATGTCCTGACTGAACTTGTCTATCTTGTTGGTCGCATCGCCCAGCGCATAGCCGGGAGTCAGGTTGAAGGAAATCGTCACCGCCTGCAACTGGCCCATGTGGTTGATCGATGTCGGCCCTACCGTACGCTTGACGGTGACAAAGCTGTTCAGAGGTATCAATGCACCGGTGTTGCTGCGCACATAGATATTGTTCAGCGCGGCTTCGTCCTTCTTCGCATCCGGCGACACTTCCATGATGACCTGGTAGCTGTCCACATTGCTGTACATCGTGGAAATCTGCCTTTCACCAAACGCGCTGTATAAGGCAGAGCGCACCGGGTTCATGCTGACGCCCAGCGAATTCGCCTTGTCCCTGTCGATATTCAGCGAGGCCTGCAAACCCTTCAGTTGCGAATCGCTGGTTACGTCCTTGAAGGCAGGATCATTCTTCATCTTCTCCTGCAGCTTCAGCGCCCAGTCATTCAGTTCTCCCGCTTCCACACTCTGCAAGATGTACTGGTACTGGCTCTTGGTCTGGCGGCCGCCCAGCTGCAAGTTTTGCGTAGGGCGCATATACACCGCAATCCCCGGCAAATCGCGGAATTTGTTGCGCAAACCTTCGACCACCTGCTTCATAGGCTTGCGCTCATCGCGCGGCTTCAGGTTGACGAACATACGGCCGGTATTCTGCGCATTGCTGCCGCCGCCGTTAAATGACGCTACCGACAGCACATTCGGGTCGTCACGCAAAATCTTGGCTGCCTTGTCTTGCAGGATGGACATGGCAGGGAAGGAGATGTCTTCCGATGCTTCCGTCGATACGTTCAATTGGCCGATATCTTCTTCCGGGAAAAAACCCTTGGGAATCACGGTGAACATGTACGCAGTCGCAATAAAAGTCAGCAGCGCCACCAACAGCACGATATTGCGATGGCGCAGGGCGAGGTCCAGCGCGCGGCCATAGCTGCGCAGGGAGGCATCAAAGGCGGACTCGAATATATGCAGCAGCACGGCCACCGGTTTTGGCGGCGCTTTCATGTCATGTTCGTTTTGCAGGAAGCGGCTGGCCAGCATAGGCACCAATGTCAGCGCCACGAAAGCCGACGCAATAATCGCCAGGCTGACGATCACCGCAAACTCATGGAACAACTGGCCGATCACACCCGGCATGAAAAAGATGGGAATGAACACCGCGATCAGCGAACTGGAAATCGAAATAATCGTGAAGCCCACTTCACGCGAACCCTGCAATGCAGCCTTGAACGGGTGCATGCCCTCTTCCACGTGGCGCATGATGTTTTCCAGCATCACGATCGCATCGTCGACCACCAAGCCGACGGCCAGCGTCAGACCCAGCAAGGAAATGTTATCCAGCGTATAGCCGAAGCCCCACAGCAACGCAATCGCGCCGACCAGCGAGACCGGCAGCGACAGAGTCGGGATCACTGTCGCCACCATGCGGCGCAGGAACAGGAAGATCACAACCACCACCAGGAACACGGTCAGCAGCAGGGTCAGGTTAACGTCGTGCAAGGCATCGCGGATAGAGACCGAGCGGTCATTCACCAGGTTAATCTTGACCGAGGCTGGCAACTGCGCGCGGAAGCCGGGCAAGGCGGCACGTATGGAATCCACGACCTTGACGGTGTTGGCATCGGTCTGGCGCAGGATGGCCAGCGTGATCGAGCTTTCGCCATTGAAGTTGGATGCGGTCTTTACAACCTCAAAACTGTCTTCCACCTTGGCGACATCGCGCAGGCGTACCGAGAGGCCATTCTTGTTGCTGACTATGGTGTCGGCAAACTCCGCCGCTGTCAGCATCTGCTTGTTGGCCAACAGCGTCAGCGTCTGCTTGTCGCCATCCAGCGTACCTACCGGCGTGTTGGCGTTGGCAGAACTGATCGCAGCGGACAATTCATCCAGCGACATATTCCTGTTCGCCAGCGCCTCGGGATTGACGCGTATGCGTACCGCATAGCGGCGAGCGCCAAAGATATTCACCTGGGCCACGCCATCCAGCGTGGACAGCGTCGGCGAAATCAGATGTTCGGCATAGCTGTTCAGGTCCGCCAGGTTCAGCGACGGCGAAGTCAGTGCCAGGATCAACACAGGGGCATCAGCCGGATTCACCTTGCGGTAAGACGGCGGCGTCGTCATTTCTATCGGCAGCGTACGCTGCGCCCTCAGCAGCGCCGCCTGCACGTCCACCGCAGCCGCATCGATATTGCGGTTCTGGTCGAATTCCAGCGTGACTGAAGTCGATCCCAGCGTATTGGTGGAGCTGATGACGCTCAGGCCGGGGATCGTGGAGAATTGCTTTTCCAATTGCAAGGCAACCGACGTCGCCATGGTTTCCGGGCTGGCGCCGGGCAATACTGCACTGACGTTAATGACCGGCGTGTTATAGCTGGGCAGCGCCGCAATGGGGATGTAGCGATAGGCGAGGATACCGGCGACAAGAATGGACAGATTCAGCAACACCGTCATCACAGGACGGCGGATAAACAGCTCCGACAAATTCATGATGCACTCACGGCAGAGGCTGGCGCCATTTTAATGTCGTCGGCAATCGTCTTGTCGACTCCGCCGGCCTTAGCAGTCGGTTTGTCCGTTCTTTCGATGACGGAAACGCCGGGACGCAAATTCTGCTTACCTTCCAGCACCACCTTGACATCGGCTTCCACGCCGGACACGACGGCATCCGGGCCTGATTGCTGCAATACTTTCACTACGCGCAAAGCAGCCTTGCCTTCTTTATCGACGATATACAGTGTGGTGTTCTTGGCATTGATGATCAATGCATCCTGCGGAACCACGATGGCATCCTTGATGGTCTGCACGCTCAGTTCCACATTAGCGTACGCACCCGGCCACAGCTTCAGTTCCTTGTTGTCAAACAGTGCCTTGGCCCTGATCGTGCCGGACGCGGCGTCCACAGTGTTATCAACAAAGGACAGATGCCCCTTGAACTGCGCCGTGCTGTCCGGCAGCTTGGCCAGCACGAAGCTGTCAGGCGTCTTCATGCTGTCCAGCGCATCCGGCAAATTCCGCTGCGGCAAAGTGAAAGTGACGGAGATAGGATCCATCTGCGTGATGGTCACCAGCGGTGTTGCAGTACCTGGCTGCACCAGCGAACCCGGATACACGCTGATGATGCCGGTGCGGCCTGCAGCCTGCGCAGTGATGCGGTCGTAGCTCAATGCCACCTTGGCCGCATTGACGGCGGCGCGATCGGAAGCGATCACTGCATTCTGCGCATCGTATTGGGCCTGGCTGGTATCAACAACGCTTTGCGATACGAATTTTTTCGACAACAGATCCTTGCTGCGTTCCAGTTGGCGCTTGTAGTCGGTCTGGGTTGCCAGGTCTTTGTCCAGTTGCGCCTGCGCCTTGGCGACGTTGACTTCATCTGCGCGGCTGTCCAGCGAAAACAGCAGATCGCCGGCTTTGACAAACTGGCCTTCCTTGATATGCACCTTGGTGATCGTGCTGGTCACCTGCGGGCGAACGTCAACAGTGCTGAGCGAGGTGACAACGCCGTTACCGGCCAGCTTCACAGGAAAATCCCTGCGCTGCACCGGAGCGGTCACTACACTGATCGCCTTGTTCGACTGTGCCGCCTGTCCTTTAGCGTTCTTTGCCTGCTGCGAGCTGCTCCATGCGTAATAAGCACCTGCTACCGCACCCACTGCTATCAAGCTAACAACTATCGTCTTCAATCTGCTCATGCTGTATTTTGCCTCTGCGTACGCTAATAACTAACGTGCGTATCTGATACTTATTGGAAAGAAAAGTTCTGCGTAGCTTCAATTAAACATGTCTATTGTTAACAAGGACTTAATTGAATTGCAGCAAGTTTTGTTAACTTCTAATGCTATCAAAGAAAAAGCCAGCGAAGACGCTGGCTTTAATTTTTTATACTTTCCGTTACACGACTGCACCGTCTGTCGTGTCTTTTTCCTTGATAGGCTTGATCAGGTCTTCACGCTTGACTCCCAGCCACATCGCTATTGCCGCGGCCACGAATACCGAAGAGTAAATACCGAACAAGATACCGATGGTCAGCGCAGTGGCAAAGCCATGCAACGTAGGTCCGCCTATCAACAGCATCGACAGCACCATCATCTGCGTACAACCGTGCGTGATGATGGTACGGGAGATCGTGCTGGTAATTGCACTATCGATAATTTCAGTAACGGATGCCTTGCGCTGCTTGCGGAAATTCTCGCGTATCCGGTCAAAGATAACTACCGACTCATTGACAGAATAACCCAGCACCGCAAGTACGCCAGCCAGTACCGACAGGCTGAACTCCCATTGGAAGAAGGCAAAGAAACCCAGGATGATGACCACGTCATGCAAGTTCGCAATGATCGCAGCAACCGCGAATTTCCATTCAAAGCGTATCGCCAGATAAATCACTACGCCGATAATCACCATGCCCAGAGCGCGCAGGCCGTCGTGGAACAGCTCGTCGCCCACCTGCGCGCCTACCAGTTCCGACCTCTGCAGTTTCACTTCCTGGTTTTGCGCTTTCAACGCAGCAAATACCTTGTCGCTTTGCTGCGATGCTGTCATGCCTTTCGGCAGTGGCAGGCGGATCACAACGTCGGTAGGCTTGCCGAAAGTCTGCACCGGGCTGTCGTTATAGCCCAGGCCGACTACCGTCTTGCGTATGTCTTCCACGTTTGCCGTCTGTGAATAGCTCAACTCCATCAGCGTGCCGCCGGTGAACTCGATCGAATAGTTCAAGCCCTTGTGGAACAGGAAGAACACCGCCGCGACAAAGGTCAGGGCGGAAATGACATTGAATATCAGCGCATTGCGCATGAAGGGAATGTCTTTTTTGATGCGGAATAATTCCATGATGAATCCCTAAATTCTTTTCTTTACGATGCTGCAGCGTGCAGTAACGATGTTCAGTAACTTATTCGGTAGGTTTCCAGATCTGGCCGATAGACACCGAGGCCAGTTTCTTCTTGCGGCCGTACCACAAGTTCACCACACCGCGCGACACGAATACTGCCGAGAAAATCGAAGTCAGAATACCCAGGCAATGCACCACGGCAAAGCCGCGTATTGCACCGGAACCGAAGATCAGCAAAGCCAAGCCGACAATCAGAGTCGTTACGTTGGAATCCAGGATGGTTGCCCATGCACGGTCGAAACCTGCCGCAATCGCCGCCTGTGGCGTATTGCCAGCACGCAGCTCTTCACGGATACGCTCGTTGATCAGCACGTTGGCGTCAATCGCCATACCCAGCGCCAGCGCAATCGCCGCCATGCCAGGCAAGGTCAAAGTCGCTTGGATACCTGACAGCAAAGCCACCAGCAACAGCAAGTTGACCGACAACGCTACCACGCTGAAGAAACCGAACAGCATGTAGTACACGACCATGAAAGCAGAGATAGCGGCAAAACCGTACAGCGTGGAATTGAAGCCCTGCGTAATATTGGCAGCACCCAACTGAGGTCCGATGACGCTTTCTTCAATAAATTCCATCGGTGCGGCCAGCGCGCCTGAGCGCAACAGCAAGGCCAGATCGGCGGAGGCGACAGCCGAACCCATACCGGTGATCTGGAAGTTTTTGCCCAGTTCATCGTTGATGGTCGCTACAGTCAGCAACTCGCCCTTGCCTTTTTCCAGCAGCACGATCGCCATTTTCTTGCCGACCTTGCCGCGCGTACCTTCACGCATCTTGCGGCCGCCGTCGCTGTTCAGTTCTATGCTGACGGATGGCTGCTGGTTCTGGTCAAAGCTGGCTTGCGCGCCGACGATATAGTCGCCGGTGATCACCACGTCTTTGTACAGCACTGCCGGAGCACCACGGCCTACCTTGAACATCTCGGAGCCAAACGGCACTGTGGTGTTTTCATCCACAGGCGGCAATACGGATTCATCCACCAGGCGCACTTCCAGGTCAGGCGTACGGCCTATCAATTCCTTCGCGTGGGCAACGTCCTGTACACCGGCCAGCTCAATCACGATACGGTCTGCGCCCTGCTGCTGGATCACCGGTTCCGATACGCCCAGTTCATTCACCCGCTTGGACAACGCAGTGATGTTTTGCTTGATGCCTTCGGCAACCAGGTTTTTCAGCGCTTCCGGCTTGATGCTGACCTGCAGGTTGAAATCGGTTGCGTCGGACACGTCCACCAGATTCACGTCAGTCATTTGTCCGGCCAGGATATCCTTGGCCTTGCCGCGTGTCTCCGCGTCGCGGAACTTGATGCTGACCAGATCGCCTTCGCGGGTGATGCCGGCATGACGGACTTCCTTGTCACGCAGCAGGCCGCGCACGCTGGATTGCAGATTCTGTACGCGCTTGTTCAGCATCGCCTTGGTATCGACCTGCATCAGGAAATGCACACCGCCCTGCAAATCCAGGCCGCGGTTCATCGGCTGCGCATTGATGCTTTGCAGCCATTTTGGCGAACCTGACAATTGGTTGAAGGCGACGGTATAAGTCGGGTCGTTAGGGTCCGTATTCAGCGCTTTTTCCAGCGCGTCCTTGGCTTTGGCTTGGGCGCCGCCATCGGCCAGGCGCACGCGCACGGTGCCTTGCAGGCCATTATTTTCATAAAACACGCCGCTGTCCTGCACGCCGGCCTGTTTCAGCGCCTGCGAGACGCGGTCTATCATGCCGCTATCGATTTTGACTGTGGCTTTGGCGCTGCTGATTTGCACTGCCGGCACTTTGTCAAAAAAATTCGGTGCTGTGTATAAAGCACCAAAAATGATTGCTATGACGATCAGTATGTACTTCCAGAGAGGATAGCGATTCATATCGGTTCAGATTAAAAGGTAGAGCCAAATGCAATGCAGCCTGTGTGATCTACACAGGCTGCCTGGATGTTGATCAGATCGCTTTGATCGTGCCCTTAGGCAGTATCATCGTCACCGCCACTTTTTGCACGATCACTTCGGTGCCATTGGCGATTTCCACAGTAACGTAAGCATCCGTCACTTTAATAACCTTGCCCAGTACGCCGCCGGCTGTGACTACTTCGTCGTTCTTGGCCAGCGCATCCATCATCGCTTTTTGTTCTTTCTGACGCTTCATCTGAGGACGGATCATCAGGAAATACATCAGCACGAACATCGGGATAAAGATGAACAGGCTGGAAAAATCGCCGCCCATGCCGGGAAGTCCTGAGGATTGTGCGTAAGCGTTGGAAATAAACACGTTAATGCTCCAGTAGTATTATAAAAATCAAGTTTTCAGAAATTATCTTTTTGATCACGAAAACTGTATATGATGGCAAATCGCTGCATTTAAAGCAGCAATCTTAATTTTTGAAAACAAAGCGCAACATTCTAGCCCGAATAGCTACAGATGGCTAATTTTAGCCACCTATAGCTGTGCTGCAGCGCAGTCTACACGCCTCTGGCGCGATCGGCGTGAAATTGCGCGACAAAAGCCGGGAAACGTTCGTCGTCCAGCGACTGGCGTACACCACGCATCAAATCCAGGTAGTAGTGGAGGTTGTGGATAGTATTCAAGCGTGCGCCGAGGATTTCGCCGGTGCGGTGCAAATGGTGCAGGTAAGCGCGGGAAAAATTCTTGCATGTATAACAAGAGCAAGTCTCATCCAGCGGCGCCATGTCTTCCTTGTAACGCGCGTTCTTGATCTTGACGTCGCCAAAACGGGTAAAGATCCAGCCATTGCGTGCGTTACGGGTCGGCATCACGCAATCAAACATGTCCACGCCATTGCTGACGCCGGCGATCAAGTCTTCCGGTGTGCCAACGCCCATCAGGTAATGCGGCTTGTTTTCCGGCAGCTTGGGGCCGATATGCTGCAACACGCGCATCATGTCTTCCTTGGGCTCGCCGACCGACAGTCCGCCTATCGCAATGCCGTGGAAGTTCAATTCATTCAGGCCGGCCAGCGATTCATCGCGCAAGCTCTCGAACATGCCGCCCTGGACTATGCCAAACAGCGCATTCGGGTTTTCGCCTTTCTGGAACTCGTCGCTGGAGCGCTTGGCCCAGCGCAGCGACATGCGCATGGATTTCGCAGCTTCTTCCAGTGTTGCAGGGCGGCCGTCTATTTCATACGGCGTGCATTCGTCAAACTGCATGACGATGTCGGAATTCAGCGAACGCTGTATCTGCATGGAGATTTCCGGCGACAGGAACAGGCGCTCGCCGCTGATAGGCGACGCAAACTTCACGCCTTCTTCGGTGATCTTGCGCATCGCGCCCAGAGAAAACACCTGGAAGCCGCCGGAGTCAGTCAATATGGGCCGGTCCCAGCCCATGAAGCCATGCAGGCCGCCGAATTTATTGACGACGTCCATGCCGGGGCGCAGCCACAAATGGAAGGTATTGCCCAGGATGATGTGGGCGTCTATCTCTTTCAGCTCCAGTGGCGACATCGCCTTCACCGAGCCATAGGTACCCACCGGCATGAAGATGGGCGTTTCAATGACGCCATGATTGACCGTCACGCGGCCACGGCGGGCGGCGGTGGTCTTGTCTTTTTTGATGAGTTGGAAGTCAAGCATGATAGTGGCCGATCTCAGTCCGTAGAGGTGTTTGTATTGAGTAGGTGGGAAGTATTCGTCAGCAGCATCGCATCGCCATAGCTGAAGAAGCGGTAATGCTGCGCAATTGCGTGCGCATAGGCCGAGCGTATACGATCGTAACCTGCAAAAGCCGATACCAGCATCAGCAAGGTTGATTTAGGCAAGTGGAAATTCGTGATAAGCCTGTCTACTGTCTTGAATACATAACCCGGCGTGATGAACAGGCGCGTATCTGCGCTGCCCGCCTGCAGGCTGCCGCCCTGCGATGCCGATTCCAGCGCGCGCATGCTGGTGGTGCCGACCGCGATCACCGATTTGCCGGCTGCCTTGGCGGTACGCACTGCGTCCACTGTTTGCTGCGATATCGTATACCACTCACTGTGCATCGCATGCTGGGCCAGATCTTCGGTTCGTACAGGCTGGAATGTGCCGGCGCCTACATGCAGGGTCACATAGGCCAGGCCTATGCCCTTGGCTTGGCAGCGGTCCAGCAAGTCCTGGTCAAAATGCAGGCCGGCGGTAGGCGCGGCAACAGCGCCTGGGACGCGCGAATACACGGTCTGGTAGCGCTGCTCGTCAAAGTCGTCGGCGTCATGCGTGATATACGGCGGCAACGGCAGGCGCCCGTAGGTTTCTATCAGTTCGAACACATCGCCGGGAAAGTGCAGCGTATAAAACTCGCCCACGCGCTCGCCTACCGTCACATCGAAACTCTCCGCCAGGCGTATGCCGGTACCTGCAGGCGGCGATTTCGAAGCACGCACTTGCGCCAGCACGGTTCTTTGTTCATCGGTGTTGCTGAGCACGCGCTCCACCAGCACCTCGACCTTGCCGCCGGTTTCCTTGACGCCGAAAAAGCGCGCCTTCAATACCCGTGTATCGTTAAACACCAGCAGGTCGCCGGGCGACAGCTGCTCCAGCACATCGGCAAAATGGCGGTCCACCAGTTGTTCGCCGTCCACATGGAGCAGACGCGATGCGGTACGATGCGGCAACGGTATTTGCGCAATCAGTTCTTCGGGCAGGTCAAAATCAAAATCGGATAGGGAATACATGCAAAGCCGGTAAAAAGCAGAATCAGTACAGTTTTTTCAGTGGCGTATCATCCGTCATCGCTAAAAATGAAGGCAAAACAGCAAGAAACTGCACAAATAAGTGAATGAATAATTGTTTTTACTGTATAAAAAGCCAGTAAAATGACATAATTGCACAAGAATGCAAGACCAATTTACGTTAAAACCCCAGCAAAATAACAGCAAAACCCGGTATTTTACACCTCATGCCCGCTGCAAACCCACTTACTCCACTTAAACCTGCCGACGCCGCCGCTGAACCGGTAAAAGCTGCCAAGGCCGGAAAAAAGAAAGCCGCCAAGCCCCCAGTGCGGCTGGAAGACAAGTTGGCCAAGCTGGGCCTGCGCAAGGACATGGATTTTGTACTGCACCTGCCCATGCGCTACGAAGATGAAACGCAGGTGGTCAGCATGCGCGATGCGGCTTTTCGCGGCGGCAGCATGGTGCAGGTGGAAGGCATAGTCACCGAATGCGATATCCAATTCCGGCCACGCCGGCAACTGGTGGTGACCATTGCCGATGACACTGCGCAAGTAGTACTGCGCTTCCTGAATTTTTACGGCAGCCAGACCAAGCAGTTGGCAGCAGGCACACGGGTACGCGCCAGGGGCGAACTCAGGCACGGCTTTTTCGGCGCGGAGATGGTGCATCCCGGCTACAAGGTCATCAATGAAGGTGCGCCCTTGCCGACCTCATTGACGCCGGTATATCCGGCCGGCGACGGCATCTCTCAGCTAATGCTGCGCAAGGCCATAGGCAGCGCGCTGAACCGGGTCAACTGGCAGGATACGCTGTCGCCTGCCTTGCTGGCTTCGCTGGGCCTGCAAAATTTTGAGGCGTCGATACGGCTGCTGCACAACCCACCGCCGGATGTTGACGAGCATGCACTGATGGAAAAAGAGCATCCGGCATGGCAACGCATGAAATTCGACGAACTGCTGGCCCAGCAATTGTCCCTGAAGCGTGCGCAGGCGTCGCGCCGCGCCAAGGGTGCGACTGCGCTGTCCGTTGTCGGCGAACTCTCCAACTCTTTCCTGCTGACCCTGCCCTTCGTGCTGACCGGCGCGCAGGAAAAAGTGCTGGCCGAAATACGCACCGACCTGAAACAGGCCTTCCCCATGCAGCGCTTGCTGCAGGGCGACGTAGGCAGCGGCAAGACTGTGGTGGCAGCCCTGGCCGCCGCGCAGGCGATAGACAGCGGTTTCCAGGCTGCGCTGATGGCACCGACCGAGATCCTGGCAGACCAGCACTTCCGTAAGATCGCCGCCTGGATGGAACCGCTGGGCATCAAGGTTGCGTGGCTCACCGGCAGCCTGAAGAAAAAGGAAAAAGACCAGGCCAAGGCACTGATTGAATCCGGCGAAGCGCAACTGGTGATAGGCACGCATGCGCTGATACAGGACGGCGTGGAATTCAGCAAGTTGGGGCTCGTCATCGTTGACGAACAGCACCGCTTTGGCGTGGGCCAGCGCCTGACTTTGCGCAACAAGGGCCAGAAGGATGGCGATGGGGGTGGCAAGGGAAAGGTGCCGCACCAGTTGATGATGTCGGCCACGCCGATCCCGCGCACGCTGGCAATGACCTACTATGCCGACCTGGAAGTCTCGGTCATTGATGAACTGCCGCCAGGCCGCACGCCTATCGTCACGCGCGTGGTGGACCAGAACCGGCGCGATGAAGTCATAGAACGCGTGCATGCCGCCGCGCAGGACGGCAAACAAATCTACTGGGTCTGCCCGCTGATTGAAGAATCCGAAGCGCTGCAACTGCAAACCGCGACCGACACCCACGCAATGCTCAGCCTGGAGCTGCCGGACCTGAAAGTGGGGCTGGTGCACGGACGGCTTAAGCCGGCAGAAAAGCAGGTGGTCATGGATGCCTTCACCCGCAATGAGATCCAGGTGCTGGTGGCAACGACGGTCATTGAAGTCGGCGTGGATGTGCCCAATGCCAGCCTGATGGTGATAGAACATGCAGAACGCTTCGGCCTGTCTCAGTTGCACCAGTTGCGCGGCCGGGTAGGCCGTGGCGCCAACGCCAGCGTATGCCTGCTGCTGTATCAGGGCCCTTTGGGCGGCACTGCCAAGCAAAGGCTGATGACGATGCGCGAAACCACAGACGGCTTTGAAATCGCGCGCAAGGATCTGGAGTTGCGCGGGCCAGGAGAGTTTTTGGGTGCTCGCCAGTCCGGCGAAGCCATGCTGCGCTTCGCCAACCTGGAAACCGACCAGTGGCTGGTGGACAAGGCACGCAGCCTGGCTACCGAACTACTGGAAAAGGATATGCCTACAGTGGAAGCGCATCTGAACCGCTGGCTGGGATTCCGCGAAGAGTTCCTGCGCGTATAGCTAATCAGTGCGATCAGTATTCAGGCAGTAACTTCGCCCGCCAGATATTGATGGATTGCCTGCACCACAACCGATCCTTCGCCGACACCGGATGCCACCCGCTTGACCGAACCTGAGCGCACGTCACCGACAGCAAAGATGCCCGGCTTGCTGGTGGCGAAATTGGAGTCGATCAGCAAAGGGCATACCTTGCCGCCGGTACGCACAAAACCTTTTTCATCCAGCTTGACGCAGCCATTCAGCCATTGCGTATTCGGTTCTGCGCCTATCATCACGAACACGTTTTTCATGTCCTGCTGCCGCTCGGTACCCGTTGCGCCATCCATCCAGGTAACCTGCCGCAACAAGTAGTCGCCATCCATGCGGGTAATGAAGCTGCGCGCATGCAGGCTGATCTTCGGCGACTGGTTGATGCGTTGTATCAGGTAGTCTGACATCGTCGCAGCCAGCCCGTTGGCGCGAACCAGGATATGTACGTGCTTGACCCACTGGCTCAGGTAAACCGCAGCCTGGCCGGCGGAATTGCCGCCACCGACCACGATCACCTCTTCACCGGCGCACAGGTTCGCTTCCATGGCCGTCGCTGCATAGTGTATGCCCTGCCCTTCAAAGCGGTCGTAATTGGGCACGTCCAGCTTTTTATACCGCGCACCGGTCGCAATGACAATGGAACGCGCATGCAGCATCTGGCCGTCTTCCATCGATAGCTTATATGGCAGGCTGGAGCAATCTATCGATGAAGCCGAACGGGATATGACTAAACGCACACCGAATTTCTGAGCCTGCACCTGCGCCTTCGCTGCCAGGTTGGCGCCGGATATGCCCATGGGAAAGCCGAGATAATTTTCTATCTTGGAACTGGTGCCCGCCTGCCCGCCGGCGGCGAACTCCTCAATCACTATCGTGTCCAGTCCCTCGGACGCGGCATACACCGCTGACGCCAGGCCGGTGGGGCCGGCGCCGACTACCACTACGTCATAGATGCGCTCGGGATCGACCTGCACATTCAGACCGATCTGGTCTGCCAGTGCCGCGGTAGCCGGATTCATGATGACTTCATTGCGCGAGTTCACGACTACCGGGAACTCTTTCCTGCTCAGCCCCAGCATACTCAGCATGGGAATGGTTTCCGCGTCGTGCTCCATTTCCAGCACCCGGTGCGGATAGCCGTTACGCAAAAGAAAACGGCGTATTCTCAATGTGTCGGCGCACTGGCTGGAGCCTATCACCAGCACTCCGCCTACCCCATGCTGTATCAATTGCAGGCGCCTCACCATATAGGCGCGCATCAGGATCTCACCTATATCCGGTTCGCTGCTCAACAAGCGCTGCAGGTCGGCGCGCTTGACGCGGATGACTTCGGTATCCTCGCTGGCAAAGGCATCCACCAGGATTTTATGTCCCGAGAGCACGTCCAGTTCGCCGGTGAACTGGTTGCGACAATGACGCGCGATGGTTTCCACATTGCCCTCGCTATCCGTTGCGGATATTTCTATGCAGCCGGATATCACGAAGAAAGCGTCTGCGTGCCTGTCGTCTCGCGCAATCAGTTGCGTTCCCTGCAGCACATGCCCACGCACTCCATAGGCACCGACGCGGGCCGTCATTTCGTCGCTCAGGCTGGGGAAAGCCTCGGCCGCAGAAGCGCCGAGTTCGGACGTATCAAAGCCATTCTGAACTTGCATACTCATTCTCTGTGGAAAGCGGCATAAAAAACGGCGGTGCAAGACATGAGGCATGCATCGCATCCAGGTGAATTCCTTCGCGCTCACTCCTATTGACGAAATGAGTTTCGGGCTCCAATGGCATTATATGCGCTCTGGATTTAAGCGCTCATTGAAATGCAGATGCAGCAAAAATTGCCGCAAAATGATAGCGCCCGATGTGTCGATGTGTATTATGCATACGTATCGGGCAACAAAAAAAGAAGAAACTGAAGGGATGAAACCTGGCTTACGCAGGCAATTTATGAGAAGCCAGCAGTTGGCCGGCTGCAGTTTTCCTCAGGAGCCTGCTAGGCTGCAGGGGCCAGCTTCAGCCATTCCGCACATTTCCACGGATAGATTTCCAGCGATTTTGACGTGGAGCGCAAATACGCGCCGTCACTGTGTGCATCATTGGAAAAGCCAAGCTTGTTCAGCAAGCGCAGCATGCCGGTGTTTTCTGCCAGGACATCACCGTACATCGCTTCCAGGCCGGCCGTGCTGGCAATGCAGATCAGGTTCTTGATGAGGCGACTGGCAATCCCCTGCTTTTGCCAGGCATCGGCAACGACTATTGCATATTCGGCCTTGCCCGATTTTGCTTCAACCACATAGTTTGCCATACCGACAACAACTTCCCGCCCGTCCTGCTCGGCATAAGCCAGCAGCGTCACCTCCGACTCGGGATAGGCATGTGTAAAGCGCGCCAGCATTTCATCGGATAGCGTATGTATGGGAAAGAAAAAACGATAGTAGCGGCTCTTCAGGGATAAACCGCTCACCAGCGCCTGGATCGCAGGACCATCATTCTGCCGGGCTGCACGAATGGAAACCGCTGCCTTTATTACAACGACTTCCACTTCCTGTTCAGCGACTCCGACAAAAAGCCGCTCTGCTGACGATAACGAAGTTTGACTCATGATCGTTCTCCAGTCTGGAAATTGGTCTTGGACTAAGAAGGACGCCTAGCAGACCCGTGCCGCAGCCACGCGCCTGATCTTGCTGTCCGACAGATGCCAGCGGCCTGTCTGGAGTTCATCAGAAGAATCGGATGGACGCAGGCGTATATGGGCGTCCGATAGGCCGGATACCAGCACCCCTTCCACTTGCTGCAAATCCACTGCCTGGCCCGCTTCCAGGATCAGGTCATCCTGATCGCCGTCGCGCGTTATCCAGACTGAGCCGCATACGGCCTGCAGGGTTACCAGAGACAGCTTAGGCAAGTGGACACTCTGGTCCTTGCTCAAACGTATCGTCTCTGCCTGATTTTTTGCGAGCACTTCTGCCACATCGTCAGACCCGGAATGAGCGATGCTATGCAGTAATTTTTTTGCTATCGTGTACATGGTGAACTCCTTCAATACTGTCTTTGGCGGTAAGGGAAACCTCCCTTTTTGCATGGTTGGATTATGGTCTTCATACAGCAAAAGACAATCCGGGAAAACGGAATATAATTGTTTCTGCGTATGCACAATCCTGGCACGCGTTATGCCGCTCCCACGAGGGGCGAAATGGGGAAAATGATGGAACAGCTCGCCGAAATGATGGTATTTGCCAAAGTGGTGGAAATGAAAAGTTTTTCCGCAGCAGCAAACGCCTTGAACACCTCAAAATCCTTGATCAGCAAACAAGTCAGCAGCCTGGAAAGCACACTAGGCGTACGCCTGCTAAACCGCACTACGCGCAGCATGAGCCTGACTGAGATAGGCAGTGCGTACTACCAGCACTGCGCCCGCATTGCGCATGAGATAGAAGCAGCGCGCGAGACCGCTTCGCAGTTGCAGACAGCGCCGCGCGGCAACCTGAAGCTGAGCGCTCCAGTTGTATTTGCCGCCTTGCACCTGGCCGGCGCGATCGACGCTTTCCTGAAAAAATTTCCCGACGTGGAAATAGAACTCGATACCAGCGACCGGCTGGTAGACATTGTTGAAGAGGGCTACGACCTGGCGATACGCATCACTAACAACCCGGGCCAGACGACGGTGTCGCGCAAGATACTGGACCTGCACTGGGCCACCTGCGCATCGCCGGCTTACCTGGAAAAACACGGAGAGCCGGAAACGCCGCACGACCTGCTGCAGCACAACTGCCTGATGAACCAGAATATGCCGCATATCAGCAAGGGCTGGAATTACACGATCGCCGGCAAGGATGTATCGGTACCGGTCAAGGGCAATTGCAAGGTCAACAGTACCGAGGTCATGCACCAGTTGGCGCTGGCCGGGGTCGGCATGGTGGTATTTCCAACCTATATCGTCGGCTCCAGCATCCAGAAAGGACGCCTGAAGCGCGTCTTGTGCGACTATGTGGCTTCGCCCGGTTTCGGCCTGTACGCGACCTATATGCCGAACCGCTACATGCAAACCAAGGTAAGGGCCTTTATCGATCACCTGATCACTTACTTTGGCGAAGAGCCGGTCTGGGATCACGACATCATTCCGCCCTGCACCAAGGGCACGGCATCCCAAAAAGCCAAGGCCGCGGTACCTGCCTGAACCGCACCCTTTAATCCAACCAAGAACTCAAGGAAACAAGCTGCATGCTGGAAATCATCAATGCCGACCTCAATAATCCTCAACATGGCGCCGCATTTATCGCGCTGCTCAATGACTATGCTCGCGACCCCATGGGCGGCGGCGAAGAGTTGCCGGACTATGCAAAAGCCAACCTTGTCAGCGAAGTACGCAAACGCAGCAATATCCGGGTCGTGCTGGCCTTCGTCGATGGCCAGCCTGCAGGCTTCAGCACCTGCATAGACGGGTTCTCCACCTTTGCCTGCAAGCCCTTGCTGAATATCCACGATATCGCCGTCAACCAGCAGTTCCGTGGACTGGGCATTGCAAAAAAGCTGCTGTCCCACATTGAGGACATGGCCAGAGAAAGCGGCTGCTGCAAGATCACGCTGGAAGTATTGCAAGGGAATGTCCCGGCAGCGTCGCTGTATAAGTCCTTGGGCTTTGCGACTTATGAACTGGATCCGGCGATGGGCGGTGCGTCGCTGATGCAAAAAAAATTATAGGCATACGCAAGATAAGAGAACCGCATCAAGCAGGAAAGCAGCCCCCATCCATTGCTTCCCCTGCGCCTGTTTACCTTGTTGTACTGAAACATCTACAATAGGCTTCCTTTACCGTCGGCAATGCCTGCGGCAAAAAAGAATGACACTCCCAATAACTGTTTCTTCGTTTCAGGAAAATGTATGAGCATAGATTTCAAAGGCCGCGTGGCTATCGTGACTGGCGCCGGCGGCGGTCTGGGTCGTGAACACGCACTGGCGCTGGCCAAGCGCGGCGCGCGCGTGGTTGTCAATGACCTCGGCGGCGCACGGGACGGCTCTGGAGCATCCTCCGCGGCGGCACTGGCTGTCGTTGAAGAAATCCGTCAGGCGGGCGGCGAAGCTATCGCCAATGGCGCTTCGGTCACCGATTTTGACGCGGTGCAGGCGATGGTCAACCAGGCGATGGAAACCTGGGGCCGTGTGGATATCCTGGTCAACAATGCCGGAATCCTGCGCGACAAGTCTTTTGCCAAGATGGAGCTGGATGATTTCAAGCTGGTGATGGACGTGCACCTGATGGGCGCGGTCAATTGCTGCAAAGCAGTCTGGCCTATCATGACAACGCAAGGCTACGGCCGCATCGTGATGACAACTTCATCCTCCGGACTGTACGGCAATTTCGGCCAATCCAACTATGGCGCTGCAAAAATGGCGCTGGTAGGCCTGATGCAGACACTGGCTATCGAAGGTGCCAAATACAATATCCGCGTCAACAGCCTGGCGCCAACCGCGGCTACCCGCATGACGGAAAGCCTGTTCCCGGAAGCGATGCTGCAGGCGCTGCAGGCATCCGACGTGGTGCCGGCGATGCTGGTGCTGGCCGCCGAAGATGCGCCGACCCGCGCCATCCTGTGTGCCGGTGCCGGCGGCTTTGAAGCCGCGCACATCACGCTCACCCAGGGTGTCTGGGTAGGCCGTGGCGACGATGCGCCTGAGCTGCTGGCGCAACGTCTGGCCGAAGTCAGGGATCGCGACGGTGAAACTGTTCCCGAAAGCGGCACCGCGCAAGGCCATGCCGAGTTGACCAAGGCAATGGCAAATCTACAATCCTGAGCACGCTCAGGGTAGTGCAGCAAGACTAAGCACAGGCACAGGCCGCCTTCATGGCGGCCTGTGTTATTTTGGTCTATCGCTGTGCCGCATGGCTGAGATTCAAAGCGATGTATGAAAAATTGTATATTTTGCATAACGCCACAGCGCTTTATTCGCGCTTTATTCACTCTTTGAGCAGCATATCGTTTTACACATTGTTTTTTGCTTAACAATCGGCCTGCGAACAATAAAAATATGCTGTATCCGGTCACGCACTGTGCGAAGATAACGCTATGACTCTCACAGAATTAAAATATATCGTTGCAGTCGCGCGGCAAAAGCATTTCGGCCATGCTGCCGAAGCTTGCTTTGTTGCGCAGCCTACTCTTTCGGTTGCGATCAAGAAACTGGAAGACGAACTGGGCGTGACGATATTCGAACGCGGCGGCCTGGAAGTCTCGATGACGCCGCTGGGCGCACAGATCGTGGCTCAGGCAGAACGTGTGCTGGAACAAACCGCCGCGATCAAGGAAATTGCCAAACAAAACAAAGATCCGCTGGCCGGCCCTTTCCGGCTTGGGGTGATCTACACGGTAGGCCCTTACCTGCTGCCTACACTGGTCAAGAGCATGATAGAGCGCGTACCGCAAATGCCGCTGGTACTGCAGGAAAATTTCACGGTGCGCCTGATGGAATTGCTGCGCCAGGGTGAACTGGATGCGGCCATCATGGCCTTGCCGCTGCCCGACCAGGGCCTGATGGTACAGCCGCTATACGACGAACCTTTCGTGGTAGCCCTGCCCAAGGAACATGCGTGGGCCAAACGCGATAGCGTCTCTGCCGAAGAACTGAAATCGGAAACCATGCTGTTACTGGGTAACGGCCATTGTTTCCGCGACCAGGTGCTGGAAGTCTGTCCCGAAATGTCCCGCTTTTCCACTGCAGGCGACGGCATAGCGCGCACCTTTGAAGGTTCCTCATTGGAGACCATACGTCATATGGTCGCGTCCGGCATAGGCATTACGGTCTTGCCTGTAGCCTCGGTTCCCGATATGGGCGCCAAGGACGGTATGCTTCGTTATCTACCCTTCAGCTCCCCGGCGCCTGACCGTCGTGTCGTCATCGCGTGGCGCAAGAGCTTTACCCGCCAGGCGGCGATAGAAGCCATACGCCAGGCAGTGCTGGCCTGCGATCTGCCCGGAGTCAGCATGCTGGATGAAGCTGCACTGGTCCAATAGACCCGCCCTGCCGCTCTTATTGACCTTCTTTATCCACTTCTACCTGCTGTAGCCGCAAGCCATACGCTGGCAAGCCTTCACCATTCCGCTTTACCATATAGCCAGGACTGGGTATCTTCCCGCCCTGACATCCCCACCCCTTCTCTCACAGGAGCATACATGGCCTGGCTGATATTGCTGGTCGCCGGCGTACTGGAAGTTACCTGGGCCATAGGCCTGAAGTACACCGATAACTTTTCTCGCCTATGGCCCTCGGTAGCAACGCTGGTCGCGATGGCAGCCAGCGTAGGCCTGCTCTCGGTTGCGATGAAGACCCTGCCGGTGGGAACCGCGTATGCGGTCTGGACTGGCATAGGTGCAGTCGGCACCGTGGCGATGGGCATCCTGCTGTTCGGTGAGGCGGCGACCGTCTCGCGCCTGGTGTGCATGGCCCTGATCATCAGCGGTATCGCCGGCCTGAAATTTTTATAAATGGAGCACTGATGAATGTAATGACTGGACCCATCATCACCGCACGCCTGACCCTGCGCGTATTGGTACCCGCGGCCCCGGCACCAGAAGACGCAGCACTGCTGCAAGCCTATCTGCTGGAAAACCGCCATCATCTCGCACCCTGGGAGCCCTTGCGCGACGACACCTATTTCAGCCTGGCAGAATGCGAACAAAGGCTGCTGGCGAGCCGGCAAAGCATGGAAGCCGGCAGCGCGCTGCACTTTGCCGTGTTTATCACCGGTGCCCCGGACATGATAGGCATCTGCCACTTCAGCAATATCGTGCGCGGCGTGTTCCAGGCCTGCCATCTGGGCTATGCCATTGCAGAAAAGCATGAGGGCAAAGGATATATGCAGGAAGCCGTCCAGGCCGGTATTCGCCATATGTTCACGCAGCAAGGCTTGCATCGCGTCATGGCCAACCATCTTCCCGACAATGTGCGCAGCGCCGGACTGCTGCAAAAACTGGGGTTTGAGCGCGAAGGCTATGCGCGCTCCTACCTGAAAATTAATGGGCGCTGGCAAGACCACGTATTGAACGCCTTGCTCAATCCTGAGAATTGATATCTTCCGGAAATTTATTGCTCCACGGAAAATTGACAAAACTGACACTACGTGCGACTCTGATAGCATCCTGCTATGTGCTTCCACGGTCCGCCATAGCAGCAGGCTATACGGCGGATTGCTCATCATCCGCGCTGATACTTTAATTTGGCTTAGTTTGCCTTAGTTTGCCTTAATTTCAACCAGTATTTCGACCAGCCTCAGAGACAACAGAACTTCCAGTATCCAAAAGTATTAAGTGCATTGCTGCAAATGCACTTCGCTGCAATATGACGGAAAATCATACCAAGGCACTGATATGGGTGGAGAAGGATCAAGCAAAGTTTCGTTCCTGATATGCCGCGATGACAGCCGGCTCTATGCGTTTGCGCTGCCCGATGTCGTAGAGACCATGCGCCCCCTGTCGACGCAGGCTTTACAGGGTATGCCGTCCTTCCTGCTGGGTATTTCCCTGATACGCGGCGTGATGCTGCCTGTTATCCAGCTAAGCCGGCTCTTTGGACTATCCCTGGCTGAACAGCCACTCCCTGCAGATGCCCCTCCTGCCCGCTATGTCACGCTCAGGCTGGGACAACGCCAGCTCGCCGTCGCAGTGCAGGAAGTGCTGGGTGTGCGCCCAATAGACGACACTCATCTGGCCTTGATGCCGGCACTACTGCAGGAAGTCGCTGCCGAAACGATTAGCGCCATCAGCGTGCTGGACACGGAATTATTGCTGGTACTGAGAGCAGCCCACCTGCTTCCGGAAGCGCTATGGCTGGAACTGGAACGCGGCGCGGAAGTTCGCGTGCAAGACCGGGCAGAGCACGAATGACCCCGATGCCGACCTCAGGGGAACTGTCCCGCTTCCGCGATCTCGTGACCGGGCTAATGGGCTTGAACGCCAGCGAATTGAAACTATCCCGGCTGGACGAGCTACTGCGCCGCCGCGCGCAGGCCAACAAGATGCAGTGTTCGGCCTATCTGGACGCACTGGGCAAGGACCAGATACAGGCAACAGAACTGGCCCAGCTGGTACAGGAATTGACGATCACTGAAACTTATTTCTTCCGCAATCCCGCCCACTATGCCGCATTGACCGAAGCCGCCCTGCCCGAACGACTGGCAGCCCTGTCCGGCCGACAGCAAGTGCATATCTTGTCTGCCGGATGTGCGTCAGGAGAAGAAGCCTACTCGCTGGCCATCCTGGTCAAAGAGCATTTTCCCGATGCTGCCCACCTGATTGCAATCACAGCGATAGACTTCAATCCTGCCGTGCTGGAAAAAGCGCAGCAGGCGCGCTATTCCAGTTGGTCGCTCAGGGACATGGCGCCGGACAGGCAGGCGCGCTGGTTCAGGAGCGAGGGCAATGCCTTCCTGCTGGACCAGAACGTGCGGCAGGCGGTCAAATTTGAGCGGCACAACCTGGCGGCAGAAAATCCTACGTTCTGGTGGGAGGGTCGCTTTGATATTGTTTTTTGCCGCAATGTGCTGATGTATTTTGTCCTTGAACAAGCGCAGGCGGCACTGCGCCGCATCGCATTCTCAATGATGCCGGGCGCCTATCTGTTCATGGGGCATGCTGAGACTTTACGCGGCTTGTCTAATGATTTTCATCTGTGCCATACGCATGAGACGTTTTACTACCAGCGCAAGCCGCTGCCACTCTCGTCTGAATTGCCAGAGCGGCGTATCGCCGCAACGCCCAGCCGCTGGCAGGAAGTCTCGCTTGCCAGCAATACCAGCTGGATAGAAACAATACAGGCGGCCAGCGAACGCATACAGCATATCGCCGGCGGTGCGCAAAAAAATGCCGGTGATGAAAGACTGCACGCAGCCGCCCCTGCGCTCAATCTTGAACATGCGATGGAATACCTGCATCAGGAAAGATACGATAGTGTGCTGCAACAGATAGGCAGCTTGCCGGAAGAACACGCGCAGGACACCGATGTCTTGCTGCTGAAAGCGGTTTCGCTATGCCATAGCGGCGCCTCGGAGGCTGCTGAGGGCGTATGCCAGCAACTGCTGCAGCATGATGAACTGAACGCCGGCGCGCACTATGTGCTGGCCCTGTGCCGGGAGAGTGCGGGCAATATGCAGGATGCGGTCGATCATGACCAGATGGCGTCCTATCTCGATCCTGCATTTGCCATGCCGCGCCTGCACATGGGTTTGCTGGCCAACCGCAATGGCGACAAGGCGACAGCAATGACGGCGCTGAACCAGGCGCTACTGCTGTTACAACAAGAAGACCCGTCGCGCATACTGTTGTTTGGAGGCGGATTCAAACGCGAAGCCCTGATCGCGCTATGCCGCTCACAACTGAATGCCACTGGAGCACGCCCTTGAACAACTTCGCAGCGCCAACCGACAATGCTTCGTCAGCCAACAGGCAGATCCTGAACGAACTGCGCGACGAGTTCGATCTGTCATTCAGCCAGCAGGCCGGGGCTGGCAGCGAACAGGCAGAAAACTTCCTGGTCCTGAAAATTGCCGGCGACCCGTACGCGCTAAGAGTAAGCGAAATCAGCGGCCTGTATGCCGATCGCGCAATCACGGCGCTGCCGTCGCCGGTGCCGGAACTGATAGGCCTTTCCGGATTCCGGGGCCAGGTGACGCCGGTCTACGACCTGGCCAGCCTGCTCGGCTATCCGCGCGCCGCCAAACCGAAATGGATAGCAGCCCTGCGGCATGCGGCACCGGTTGCCCTCGCTTTCGAAGAATTCCATATCCATCTGAGTATTACTGCACAACAGATTACCGGGCTCGAAAAAGATTCACACCTGCATGATGCGATCCAGACGGAAGGCGCCGTTTTTCCCATTATTGAGCTGCATTCGGTGCTTAAGGAAATACAACAGCGGGCAGATACTGCCCGGACGATCAAGGAGCGATAGGCAATGAACATCAACTGGACATTCGGCAGGAAAATAGCAGCCGGCTTCTTTGTATCCACCGCGCTGCTGATAGCCATAGGGACGGTTTCCTATCTCAGCATCAATCAACTGATCACCACCGGATTCTGGGTGTCGCATACGCACAAGGTGCTGGAAGAAGTTGCCAACTTTGCCGGTAGCCTGCAGGAAGCCGAGACCGGCTTCAGGGGTTACGCTATCACCGGTAATCCGGAATTTCTGGAGCCGTATGAAACAGCAAGGACAGAGTTCCCCAAGATACTGCACGACGTGAAGGAGCTGACCTCAGATAATCCTGCGCAGCAAAAACTATTCGACCAGATCGAAATGCTCGCCCGTGAAAAATTCGCGAACCAGAAAGAAAATATTTCATTCATCAAGGATGGCCATCCCGAACAGGCAATAAAAAATATCAGTAGCGGCAACGGCAAGAGAATCATGGATGAAATACGCAAGCTGACCGACCAGGCGGCAAGCAATGAAACAAACCTGTTGAAAAAGCGGACCGAAGAATCCGACGCAACAGTGAGTAATGCCAAATCGACCATCCTGTATGGAACCCTGATCTGCCTGATTTTTGTGATTGCTGCGGGTTATCTGATTACCCGCGCGCTCGGCAACCAGATAGGCGCCGCGGTTGGCCATGTGCAGAGTTCATCGGCGGAATTACAGGCTGCAGCCAGCCAGCAAGCCTCCGGTGCTAAAGAACAGGCCACCGCGATGAGCGAAATCAGCACCACCATCAGCGAGTTGGTGGCCACCTCCAGGCAAATTGCAGAAAGCGCACAACGCGTCGCATCCATCGCCGAGCAAAATGCCTCGGCTGCCCGCAATGGCGACGTCAAGGTCGGTAATGGCCAGGAATCCATGTCGGCAATACGGCGGCAAGTGGATATGGTGGTCAATCACATGCTGGACCTGGGCCGCAAGTCGCAAGAGATAGGCGCGGTATTGGACATCGTATCCGAGCTGGCAGAGCAGACCAATATCCTGGCCATCAACGCAACGATAGAGGCTGTCGGCGCAGGTGAAGCCGGCAAGCGTTTCGCCGTCGTCGCCGATGAAATCCGCAAACTCGCCGACCGGGTCTCCAATTCCACCAAGGAAATCAGGGGACAGATTGAGGACGTCAGGAGCGCGGTGAATACAACGGTCATGGCAACGGAAAGCAGCGCCAAGGCCGTCGATGCCGGGGCCAAGCAATTCGCGGAGATAGCGCTGGCATTCAGGCAGATCGGCAATCTGGTCGGCACCACGACAGAAGCCGCTCGCGAGATCGAGCTTTCCACCAAACAGCAGGCCACTGCTGCGGAGCAGGTGCGCCTGGCAGTCACCGATATTTCCCAGGCCACGCGCGAGTCGGAAGCCAGTTCCAGCCAGACTCTGCAAACAGCATCGCAACTGGCCAGCCTGTCCAGCGATTTGCGCCGCATGATACAGGCGCCGGTGGGCTAAAAATAACAAAGGACATGCAAAGAACAAGCAGAGGATAAGCAGAGCACATTTTCTCGAAAATACGCCGGGATATCCGCTGGACGAATAGCACCGGCGACAGATGATGATTATGACTAAAGACCCCTACCGCTATTTCAGGATAGAAGCACGTGAACTGCTCGATCAGTTGAGCGCGGGTGTGCTTGACCTGGAAAAATCCGGAACGACAGAAAAAGTCTTGCTACTGTTCCGGCTTGCGCACACGCTGAAAGGCGCAGCGCATGTGGTCAGGCAAGCTGAAATCGCCAATCTTGCACATGCGATGGAAGATGCGCTGTCTCCATACAGGCAAGACGGCACGACGATACCACGTGCAATATTCGATGGCCTGCTTGCCGGCCTGGACCGGATTTCGGTATTGCTGAACATGCTTCAGCCGGCCGAGGAAAACACTTCGCGATCAACACAGGATGCTTTGCAACAAACTGGATCGCAGCAGTTGCAAGACCAGGCTCTGGATGGCAAGCCAGGCAGTGCTGCAAGCACGACGGCGACGCGCATTGCCCGCACCGACGTCAGCGTCATAGACGCGCTGCTGGAAGGCATCGCGGAAGTGAGCGGAGAACTGAGCAATATGAAGCGCCTGAATGCCTCGGTCAGCCACATTCGTGAACTGTTCTTCAGTTTTACCGCGCAGCTCGCGGTGCAAAACCGCAAGGAGCAGGGGCATCAAGCCAGCCCGGCCGCCCTGGCAAAAGTGGCAGGTCTGGCAGAAGGCCTGCGCACGCTGATCGTTTCTGCCGAGCGCAATATCGCGGCCAGCACCGAAAGCATGGAAAGGGAGCTGCGCCAGGTACATGACACTGCGGAAAGGCTACGCCTGATCCCGGTAGCAAGTATCTTCCCCACTCTGGAACGCAGCACCAGGGACGCCGCCAACAGCCTGGCGAAAAAGGTGGTACTGGACGCAGGCGGCGGGGACATACGCCTGGACGGCCAGGTGCTGGACGTGATACAGAGCGCTCTGGTTCAGATTATCCGCAATGCGGTAGCGCACGGCATAGAAAACCCGGCGGAGCGCAAGGCAGCCGGCAAACCGGTGGCCGGGAAAATTTTGCTGGAAGTGACACGCCGCGGCAACCTGTTGTCCTTCGTCTGTTCCGACGACGGCCGCGGCATCGATGCCGATGCAGTCCGGCGCGCCATCGTGCGCAAGGAATTGGCCGCGGGAACCATGAATGAAAAAATGGAGCGGGAAATAGAGGCACTGAGCACACCCGATTTGCTGGCGATCCTGATGAAAGGCGGCATCAGCACGGCCAAGACTGTGACAGAGCTGGCTGGCCGCGGCGTCGGCCTCGATCTGGTCAGAAGCCTGATGCAGCAGGCGGACGGAGAAATACTGACCAGCACGGTGGCGGGCAAAGGCACTCGCATGGAAATGCTGGTGCCCGTATCGCTAGCCTCCTTGCAGGCGCTGATCGTGGAATCTGCGGGCCAGTCGCTGGCGATACCGCTGGACGCAGTCAGCGGCACACTGCGCGTGGCGGCAAAAGATATCGTGCGCGCGGAACAGGGGCGGCTGATCCTGTATCAGGAAGTACTGATTCCGCTGATCACACTCTCGCTGGCCGAGCGCAGGCACTCAACACGAGCAACGGCACCTGCCATCCTGTCGGTGGTAGTCATACGCACCGCCGCCGGGCTGACAGCAGTCGCCGTCGACAAGCTGTGCGGCACGGAGTCCATCGTATTGCGCCCGCTACCGACACTGGCTCCCGCCAGTGCCATGGTGTCGGCAAGCTTTCTGGACCACCAGGGCAATCCGCAACTGGTGCTCAACCCCGACATGCTGGTCTCCGGCATGAACGCTGCCGCCGCGCATGCAGGGAACTTCCCGGCCCCGCTATTGCCTATTCTGGTGATTGATGATTCGCTGACCACACGCATGCTGGAAAGTAGCATCCTCGAAGCAGCCGGCTTCGACGTCGCCCTAGCGGCATCCGCCGAGGAAGGCCTGGAGATGGCCAGGAACAACCGCTATGCACTGTTTTTGGTGGATCTGGAAATGCCGGGCATGAACGGTTTCCAATTCATCACACAGGTGCGCGCCGACGCGATATTGCACGCCATTCCCTGCATCCTGGTGACTTCGCGTGATGCGGAAGAAGACAAGCTGCAGGCGAAGCAGGCGGGAGCAGACGCCTATATCGTCAAAGGGGAATTCAATCAGGTCGAATTCCTGCAAAAAATCAAACAACTGGTGCAGGGATGAAAAAACTACGCATACTTGTCGTGGAAGACTCTTTGACTGTGCGCAAGCGCCTGGTCGAAGTGCTGAGCAGCGATCCTCAGATGGAGGTGATTGCAGAGGCAGAGGACGGAAAGCAGGCGATCTCGCTATGCCAGGAGTTGCGCCCTGATGTCATCACCCTGGACATGATGCTGCCGGTCATGAGCGGCCTGGCCGCCACCGAATACATCATGGCGCATTGCCCCACGCCGATACTGGTCGTCTCGTCGTCCACGAATCGCGGCGAATTATTTAAAACCTACGAGGCGCTGGCTGCGGGCGCTGTCGACGTCATGGAAAAACCGCATGCCGACGATATTGCAGGCGATTGGGAACAACGCCTGCTAAGTACCGTGCGACTGGTTTCACGAGTCCGTGTGATTACCCATCTGCGCGCACGCCTGAGCAACGCGATTACGGAATACCAGGCAAGCACACCCAAGCCCGATGAAAACGGGGATCCGG
This sequence comes from Parundibacterium terreum, assembly GCF_014636315.1. Lineage (GTDB taxonomy): Bacteria > Pseudomonadota > Gammaproteobacteria > Burkholderiales > Burkholderiaceae_D > Undibacterium > Undibacterium terreum. The sequence goes on from NZ_BMED01000002.1 coordinate 1,157,843, forward strand.
CAGTAACGCCAGCATCAAGCGGCAAGCCCTGCGACCTGATCGCCATAGGCGCATCTACCGGCGGGCCCAAGGCTGTGGTGCAGATACTCCAGGCCCTGCCCGCTGATTTCCCTGTCCCGGTGCTGATAGTGGTGCACATAGGCGAACCATTCGGCGCCGCCTTTGCCGACTGGCTGGATGGGCAAAGCAAGAGCCGGGTAAAAATTGCAGTCGACGGCCAGTCATTGACCCGAGGCGTCTTCATGGCGCCGCCGGCGCGGCACATGGTCGTCAGGAATAACAAGATCCATCTCGAGAATGGACCGGAACGCCACTCCTGCAAACCTTCGGTTGATGTACTGTTTGAATCCCTAGCGGCAGACTATGCCGGCGGCCTGGCCGCAGCACTATTGACCGGCATGGGAAGCGACGGCGCCCGCGGCCTGCTCGCGATCAGGCGCAGAGGCGGAATGACGATAGCGCAGGACGAAGCCAGTTCCGTTGTGTATGGCATGCCGCGCGAAGCAGCACATCTGGGCGCGGCACAACACATACTGCCGCTTTCCAATATCGGTCCCACCCTGGTCAAGTTCGCCCAGGGCAGGAGAACGGAGGGTCAGCCATGAGCATCTCACGTCCGACCATACTGATCGTGGACGACAGCCTGACTGTGCGCGCCGACCTGGAGGAGGCATTTTCAGACAAGGAATTCCAGGTCATTCTGTGTTCCAATGCCAGCCAGGCCCGCGCTGCACTGGCGAAGGAAATGCCGGAGCTGGCCATCCTTGACGTGATATTGCCGGATGGCGACGGCACCGATCTGCTAAAAGAAATCCGTGCGATGGCGACAGGCGCGGAGCTTCCCGTGCTGATGCTGTCCACCGAAGCGGAAGTGAAGGACAGGATACGCGGCCTGACCCTGGGTGCGACAGACTACGTCGGCAAACCTTACGACCGCGATTACCTGGTCGCGCGCGCCATCGAGCTGCTGGGCAGTCCATCATCCGCGACGCAGAAAGTTTCGGTATTAATTATCGACGACAGCATCACTTTCCGGGAAAGGCTGGCTGAAGAGCTGCGCAATGCCGGCTACGAAGTGATCAGCGTATCCAGCGGGGAAGAAGGCTTGCGCAGGGCCGCCGCCAACCGCCCTTCCATAGTGATTACCGATGGCGTGCTGCCCGGTATAGACGGCCCTACAGTGGTTCGCAAGCTGCGACTGGACGAAGCCCTGCGCAAGATTCCGTGCATCCTGCTGACCGGCTCGCATGACCGCATTGCCGAGCTGCACGCACTGGATTCTGGGGCTGATGCCTTTGTGCGCAAGAATGAAGACTTTGGCATGATGCTGGCGCGCGTCGCGGCCGTATTACGCGGAGCGGCCGGTGCGGCTTTTGAAAAGCAGACGGAGAGCCTGCTCGGCGCAAAGAAAATCCTGGCCGTGGATGACAGCCTGACATATCTGAACGAGCTGGGATCCATCTTGCGCGGCGAAGGCTATGACGTGATCCTGGCGCGCTCCGGCGAAGAGGCGCTGGAAATGGTGGCGGTGCAGGCGATAGACTGCATCCTGCTGGACCGTCTGATGCCGGGACTGAGCGGCACCGAGACCTGCCGCCGCATCAAGGCTTCCGCTCCGCTGTCGGACATTCCCATCATCATGCTGACGGCGACCGACGACCAGGACTCGATGATAGAAGGGCTAAGCAGCGGGGCCGACGACTATGTGCTGAAATCCAGCGAGGTGGAAGTGCTCAAGGCGAGGGTCAGGGTGCAGTTGCGCCGCAAGCAGTCGGAAGACCAGAGCCGCCGCATACGCAAGGAATTGCTCAGCAAGGAGCTGGACGCTGCCGATGCTCGCGCCTCCAAGGAACTGGCAGATAGCCGCGCCGAACTGTTGGCGATTCTGGAACAAAAGAATGAGGCTCTGGCCACGGTCAACGATGAACTGGTAGAGCACCAGCGCCAGATCGCGGAAAAAAATCGCCAGTTGGAATTGGCCAGCCATCTGAAGTCGGAATTCCTGGCCAATATGTCGCACGAACTGCGCACGCCGCTGAACGCCATCATCGGCTTTTCTGAACTATTGAAAGACGGCTTGCAGGGAGCGCTGAACGAACCGCAACGCTCCAGCGTTGTTGAAATCTACCAGGGCGGCACACATCTGCTGTCGCTGATCAACGATGTGCTGGATCTTTCCAAAGTAGAGGCCGGCCAGATGACGCTGGACCTGGAGCCGGTGAATATCGCCTCCATGCTGCAATCCAGCCTCAGCATCGTCAAGGAAAAAGCCCATCACCGCGGCATTCAATTAAAGCTGGATATTGCCGATGAACTGACCGGAGAGCAGGCCCGGCGTGTGACTGCCGACATCCGAAAATTGAAACAGATAGTCTATAACCTGCTATCGAACGCAGTGAAATTTACGGCGGAACGTGGACATATTGTGATCCAGGCGAAGCTGGTAAAGCGGGATCAGGTATCGGCACAGGCGCTTGCCCATCCAGCAGCCGCGGCAGCAGCCACAACCGCTGCAACCACAGAAATGCAATTGCGGCTATTGCCGCTGCCTGCGAATGATTACGGCGACTTCCTGCAGATAGGCGTCACCGACAATGGCAAAGGAATTGCCAGCGAAGATCTGCAAGAGTTATTTCAGCCCTTTGTGCAACTGGAAACGCCGTTGACCAAGAAACATGAGGGCACCGGTCTTGGCCTTGCACTGATCAAGCGCCTGGCAGAATTGCACGGAGGTACGGTGGCGGTTGCCAGCGCAGTAGACCAGGGCTCCTGCTTCACGGTGTGGCTGCCTTCACGCTGATTCTTGAAAGCTGCCCAACCACGATTACAGGCGCCTGGTCGTCTCGGGATCAAACCAGTGTACGGTTTCCGGCGCGAAGCCTGCGGTGGTCTTTTGGCCGGCCTCCACCGCAGTACCGGTGGGCGTGCGTATCACAAGCTGCTGGCCGCCGCAGACGCCATGCACCAGCAGATCCGCGCCGAGTGCCTCTACCATCTCCACTTCCAGCGGCAAGCCCGGCATGCCGAGGAACAGGTGCTCGGGCCTGACACCCAAGACCAGATCACGGCTGGCCACCTTGTCGGCATCTGCCTTCAGCAATGGCAAGCTGACGACCGTGCCACCTAACAATATCTGCCGGCCATCATCGGCAACTTTGCCGCGCATTAAATTCATCGGCGGGGAACCGATGAAGCTGGCAACGAAGGTCGTCGCCGGTGTGCCGTACACTTCTGCCGGTGTGCCTATCTGCTCGGCGCGCCCGCCATTCATCACGATCATGCGCTGGCCCAGCGTCATCGCCTCGACCTGGTCATGCGTCACATACAGGCTCGTCGTGCCCAGCGTGCGGTGCATCTTCTGGATCTCCAATCGCATCTGTACGCGCAATTTCGCATCCAGGTTGGACAAAGGCTCATCAAACAGGAAGACCGCCGGCTCGCGCACGATAGCGCGCCCCATCGCCACCCGCTGGCGCTGCCCACCGGACAGCTGGCGCGGCGTCCTCTGCAGCAACTCACCCAACTCCAGTATCTTGGCCGCTTTCTGCACCCGCGTCTCTATATCGTCCTTGGAAAAGCCGCGTATCTTCAGCCCGTACGCCATGTTCTGGTACACCGTCATATGCGGATATAGGGCATAGTTCTGGAACACCATCGCAATATCCCTGTCCTTGGGTTCCAGCTCATTCACTACCCGGTCGCCTATCACCACGTCGCCGGAAGTAATCTCTTCCAGCCCCGCAACCATGCGCAGCAAAGTAGACTTTCCGCAACCGGACGGCCCTACCATCACTATGAATTCACCATGCGCAATATCAATGGATATCCCATGGATAACAGCAACCGCCTTATCGCCCTTGCCGTAGGTTTTTTTTACGTCTTTTAAATGAACTTGAGCCATTTTTCACATTACTGTTAAGGGAACTTTAGAAATCGTAGCGAGCGGGTCAAGGTCAAGCCGAGAAGCGCAACCGTACGCATGTACGGTGAGCATCGCCGGCTTGAGATTGGCCCGCGCAGTAGATTTATAAAGTTCCTGATTACTTCTCGGAATCTACTAGTCCCTTTACAAACCATTTCTGCATAAGGATCACCACCATCGCCGGCGGCAGCATTGCCAGCAGCAGAGTCGCCATCACCATATTCCACTCCACCGCGGCATCGCCACCGGCAATCATGCGCCTTATGCCGACGCCTATCGGGTACATGCCCTGCTCTGTAGAGATCAGCAGCGGCCACAAATACTGGTTCCAGCCGTAGATGAACATGATGACAAACAGTGCTACCACATTGGTGCGCGACAGTGGCCACAACACATCCTTGAAGAAGCGCAGCGGGCCCGCGCCGTCTATGCGCGCCGCTTCCGCCAGTTCATCCGGTACAGTCAGGAAAAATTGCCGGAACAGGAAGGTCGCAGTCGCGGATGCTATCAGCGGTATCGTCAGGCCTGCATAACTGTTCAGCATGCCAAGGTCGGAAACCACCTTGTAGGTTGGTGTAATGCGCACTTCCACCGGCAGCATCAGCGTAACAAAGATCATCCAAAAAAACAGGCTGCGACCGGGAAAGCGGAAATACACCATCGCAAACGCCGACAGCATGGAAATGCTGATCTTGCCAATCGCAATGATCAATGCGGAAGCCAGGCTGATCCACAGCATCCTGAGCACAGGCCCGGCACTGACATTGCCGCTGGCGCCGGACTGCAGCACCGCCGACAGGTTATTAAATAGCTGATCGCCGGGTATCAGCGACAAGGGCGCAAGTGCGGCCTGCTCTGCCGTCTGCGAGCTGGCCACCAGCGCGATATAGATGGGAAAGGCCACGATCATGACACCCAGTATCAACACCAGGTGGCTGATCATGTCCAGAACCGGACGCCGCTCAATCATGTTTGACCTTCATGATTTACTTTCATGATTTACTTTCATGATTTACTTTCATGCTTCACTTTCACGAATATTGCACTTTCTTTTCTACATACTTGAATTGCACAACGGTGAGTATGATGACTATGCTCATCAGTATCACCGACTGCGCAGCCGCGCTACCAAGATCACCGCCCTTGAAGCCGTCATTGAATACCTTGAACACCAGGATCTCGGTATCCTTGCCCGGCCCGCCCTGCGTGGTGGCTTCCACAATGGCGAAAGTATCGAAAAAGGAATACACGATATTGACGACCAGCAGGAAGAATGATGTCGGCGACAGCAAGGGAAATACGATGGTGGCAAAACGGCGTACCGGGCCGGCGCCGTCTATCGCAGCAGCCTCGATCAGGGACTTGGGTATTGCCTGCAGGCCGGCCAGGAAAAACAGGAAGTTGTAACTGATCTGCTTCCACACCGCCGCCAGCACGATCAGTATCATCGCGTGCCTGCCGTTGAGCAGGTTGTTCCACTCTATGCCCATATGGCGCAGTGCATGTGCGACGACACCCAGTGTGGGATTCAATAAAAACATCCACAGCACGCCAACCACAACCGGCGACACCGCATACGGCAGTATCAGAAAGGTTTTATATAAAGTGGCACCGCGCACTATGCGGTCCGCAAACACTGCCAGCACCAGGGAAATCGCCAACCCCAGAAAAGCGACCAGTACCGAGAACAGCGCCGTTGTCTGAAACGATGCCAGATAGCTGGGATCGGCAAACAAGGCTTTGAAATTATCAAACCAGACAAAGTCGGTAGACATGCCGAACGCGTCCTGCAATAGCATGGACTGATACAGCGCCTGCACCGCCGGCCAAAAGAAAAAAACAATAGTCACAATAATCTGCGGCGCGACCAGCAAATACGGCAGCCATGCAGATCGAAAACGAGCGCGTTTTTCCAAGCGAAATCCAAAATGAAAATTAATGAAAACAGCTAGCTGGTAAGGGGCCAGAAACCGTAGCGAGCCGTTCGAGTTTGCGCCGAGAAGCACAGCCATACAGACGTACGGCGAGCATCACAGGCGAAAAATCGGATGGCGCAGTAGGTTTATGGCCGCTTACTTGTTGGCTTTCTCGAACTTGTCTAGTAACTCATTGCCGCGCAGTACCGCCGCATCCAGTGCTTCCTTGGCAGTTTTCTTGCCGCTCCACACCGCTTCCAGCTCCTCATCCATCACGGTGCGAATCTGCACGAAATTGCCGAGGCGCACACCACGGGATTTGTCCGTGGTCTTGACGATCATCTGTTGCACGGCGACGCCCGGGCCAGGGTTCTTTTCATAGAATCCGGATTTCTTGGTCAACTCATAGGCTGCCGTCGTGATCGGCAGGTAGCCTGTCTCCTGATGCCACTTGGCCTGCACTTCCGGCTGCGACAGGAATTTGTAGAACTTCGCTACGCCTTTGTATTCTTCCGTTTTCTTGCCGCTCATGGTCCACAGCGAAGCACCGCCTATGATGGTGTTTTGCGGAGCACCCGCTACGTCCGAATAGTAGGGCAAGGGAGCGACAGCGAATTTGAACTTGGCATTCTTGGCGATATTGCCGTAAGCAGAGCTGGACGAAGTCAGCATGCCGCATTCGCCGGAATAGAATTTTGCCTCTGGTTCATTCTTGCGGCCGGCATAGGTGAAGTAGCCCTGCTTGGCCCAGTTCGCCATGTTTTCTATATGTTTCACATGCAAAGGGCTGTTGAACTTCAGGCGCGCATCCAGTCCGCCGAAACCGTTGGCTTTGGAAGCAAACTCCACGTTATGCCAGGCAGAAAAGCTTTCCAGGTGCACCCAGGTTTGCCAGCCTGTCGTGAAACCGCATTTTTCTCCATTGGCTTTCAGGCGCGCCGCAGCAGCAACCACTTCCTGCCACGTCGCCGGAGCCTTGGAAGGGTCCATGCCCGCCTTGGCGAACATGTCCTTGTTATAGTAGAACACGGTGGTGGAGCTATTGAACGGGAAGGAAACCAGCTCGCCTTTTGGTGACGCGTAATAGCCGGCAACCGCGGGAATGTACACGCTGGCATCGAATTTTTCGCCAGCGATCTTCATCACTTCCGACACCGGCTTGATCGCGCCTTTGGAGTACATCATCGTTGCAGTACCGACCTCAAATACTTGCAGGATATTCGGTGCATTGCCGGCACGGTAGGCGGCAATGGCGCCGGCCATCGCTTCGTCATAGCTGCCTTTGTAGACGGGCACGACCTTGTATTCTGTCTGCCCCTTGTTGAACTGGTCTGCCAGCGCATTCACACGGTCGCCCAGCGCACCGGTCATCGAATGCCACCAGCTGATTTCCGTCACCGCATGGGCCGAACCGGCGGTCATGGTCATCGTCAACATCGCAGTGGCGGCAGCAAAGGAGCTGAATTTGAATTTCATCGTCTATCCCCGGGAATGGTGGTGGCGGCTTGCTAACGGGACGCTGCAGGCTGCTGCGAAGTCATCGGAGGCTTGCTGGCCAGTTTGAGACTAAAGCGCAAAGTACAGAGACCTTCACAAAATGCCGCCTATTTTATGTATATATTGTGACAACCGCGCTACGATAGCATCTGATCAAGCGTATGTGTACAGATACCAATATAATTCCCTCTTGCGACGCACAATCGCCACACAATCACAACATCGCCCGCATGCCTGTGTCGGATAGCGTCTTCATTCAAGGCGATATTTCTTGCTAAATTTTTATCGCTTTTTTTTATCACTCTTTTATAACTGTAGCTGCGCACTAAGCTGTTGCCGAACCTGTATCCGAATCTATCTCTATTATGTCAGCCATCATTAGCATGCCGTTTTCCACCCGACTTGGCCATTACTTCAGACTGGTGCGTCTGAACAAACCGATAGGCATCGTATTATTGCTGTGGCCCACGCTGAATGCGCTATGGCTGGCCTCGGACGGCAAGCCGGACTGGAAGCTGGTCGTCATTTTTACCCTGGGCACGATATTGATGCGCTCTGCCGGTTGTGCCATCAACGATTACGCGGACAGGGATTTCGACAAGCACGTGAAGCGCACTGCCGAACGTCCACTCACCAGCGGCAAGATTGCCGGCTGGGAGGCGCTGATGATCGCCGCCGCGCTGTCCGTGATTTCTTTTGCGCTGATCCTGCCTCTGAATACGCTGACCAAGCAGCTATCCGTATTGGCAGTGCTGATCGCCGGCAGCTATCCCTATTTCAAGCGTTTTTTTGCAATACCGCAGGCCTATCTCGGCATCGCTTTCGGTTTCGGTATTCCCATGGGATTTGCGGCGGTCCAGAACCAAGTGCCCGCCGCTGCCTGGATATTGCTGATCGCCAATATATTCTGGGCGGTGGCGTATGACACCGCCTACGCGATGGTGGACAGGGACGACGACCTCAAGATAGGCATACGCACTTCGGCGATTACCTTTGGCCGCTATGACGTGCTGGCCATCATGCTTTGCTATGCGATCAGCTTTGCGCTGATCCTGCTGGTCGGCTGGCAAATGGGGCTGCGCCTGTGGTTCGTCGCCGGCATGGTCGTTGCGGCAGGCTGCGCGGTCTATCACTACACCCTGATACGCGAGCGCGACCGCATGCGCTGTTTTGCCGCGTTCCGCCACAATAACTGGCTGGGCGCTGCTATTTTTGCTGGTATCGCTATTGACTATGCGCTAAAGTAAGGCTTAGTATTTTTGCATGCATTAACTTTCCATCTTTTACTGAAAGGGCACACCATGAGTTCCGCAGACAACGCCAAGGAGAAATTGATGAGCGACCTGAACCAGATCATTAAAGATGCAGAAGCATTGCTGCAAACTTCCGAGCAACAGACCGGAGAAGGCTTCAAGGCTGCCAAGGCCAAGTTTGAGGCGACACTCAAAAATGCCAAGGAAGAGGTCATCCGCCTGGAAGAGGCTGTCGTCACAAGGACCAAGGATGCCGCCCGCGCCACGGACGAATACGTGAAAGACAATCCCTGGCAATCTGCCGGCGTCGCAGCCGGCGTAGGCCTGCTGATAGGTCTGCTGATAGGCCGTAAATAATACGGATGGCGATATTTGAGTCGATAGGCCGTCTGGCGACGACGCTGCTGGATATCCTGCATACCCGGTTGGAACTGGTATCCGTCGAGGTAGAAGAAGAACTGGCACGCTATGCGACCTATCTGGTGGTCGTACTGATTGCCATGTTTTGCGCCGGTATCGCCGTGCTGATCGGCATCTTGCTGATCATTGCGCTGTTTTGGGACAGCTACCGCTTCCAGGTATTGCTGGCGCTGATCGTGGTCTTTGCCGGATCTGCGGCGGGGCTTGGCCTGTGGCTGCGCCAGGCGATACGCAGCAAACCCAGGCTGTTTGCACATACGCTGGCCGAGCTCGGCAAGGATAAATCCATGCTGCGGCCCGGCGATGCTGCAAGCACGCAGCCTGTCGCCGGGGACTAAACTATGGCAACGCCTACTCTGAATCACAGGCTCGCACAGCGGCGCATTGCGCTGCTGAAAAAAAGCGGGCAGCAGCGCAATGCGCTGCAATTGCAGGCGCTACAAGCCAGGCAGTCGCTGAGCGTGGTTGACGCGGGCTTGCGTATTGCAGGCCACGTCAAGCGGCATCCGCTGATTATTGCAGGTGTCGTTGCCGCCGCTGTCATCGTCAAACCGAAAAAACTCTTTTCCTGGCTGAACAAGGGCCTGGTGGTCTGGCGTGTGTGGCAGGGGATACGGCCGAGGACCACATCTCGCGACGTGCAGAAGAATGATCAATTTACGGATTGAATCAAATGAACGAGGAAGAAAAACGCTACTTGGAGCAGCAGCTAGCCGAAAAGCACCGCTGGTTCAATAAGGGCTCCCGAAGCTGGAGCACAGCGCACCACTGGTCTCTGGGAATTTCTGCGGTGACCTCGGCATGTGCGGCGGTGGTCATCAAACTCAAGTGGCTGGAAAAAGCCTACCCCGACTTATATACCTACCGGGAAGATGCAGCAGCATTATTGGCGGCGCTAGCCACCATCATCACTGCTGTTTCCGCCGCCGGCAACTTTGGCCGAAAATGGCAAACCAACCGCATCAGCCGGGGCAAGATTGAGCGGCTACAGATAATGCTCTCCAATCCGGCGGTCAGCGCGGACACGGTACGCGAAGAACTTCTCGATGTCATGAAACGGCATGAAGAAGGCATCATCGGTACGCCAATCAAATAACGCAGGACTAAGAGGCTGTTGCGACTTTCAGTGGCTGGCTATGCCTGCTGGCCAAACTCGTCGCCCAGTTCCTTGCCACGTACCGCAGCAGCCTTGACGGCCTGCACGATAGCCTGTTTGACTCCACTAGCCTCCAGGCTGCTTAACGCAGCGTAGGTAGTCCCACCTTTGGACGTCACTTTTTCCCTCAGCACGGAGACCGCATCCGTGGATTGCGCCGCCAGCTCTGCAGCGCCGGTGAAGGTGGCAATCGCCAGTTGCGTGCCCTGCTCCGCATTCAGTCCCAGCTCCGCCGCCGCCTGCTGCATCGCTTCGATGAAGTAGAACACGTAGGCCGGTCCGCTGCCGGATACCGCCGTCACCGAATCGATCAGGGCTTCATCATCCAGCCATACCGTCGCCCCGACGGCCCGCATGATATTGTCCGCCGCCTGCCGCTGCTCGGCGCTGACACCCGGCATCGCCACCATGCCGGTAACGCCCTTGCTGATCAGCGCAGGCGTATTCGGCATGCTGCGCACGATCGCATCATAGCCGCCCAGCCAGCGCGAGATGTCCGCGGCCCGTATGCCTGCCGCAATAGATAGCAGCAACTGGCCGGACAAATGGGGCTGAAGCTGGCTGATGACGTCATGCAATTGCTGCGGCTTGACTGCCAGGATGATCACATCACTACCGGCCAGCGCCGCATCGATCTTCAGCGCAGTATTGACCCCGAACTGCGTCTCCATCCGCGTCAGCGATTCCTGGTTGACATCCACCACATGGATATTGTTCGGGCTGGTCAGCTTGACCGCCAGGCCGCCCACCAGCGCGCTGGCCATATTGCCGCCGCCGATGAAACCGATTTTCAATTCACTTTGCATGTTTTAGGCACATAAGAGATGACTTCGAGTTAACTTCGAGATGACTGATTATTTCATATGCATTGCGTATGTCTTTGTTTTTATAACACTATTTAATAGTAACACTATCTTAAAAGCCATACCAAGGCGAGGGGCTAGCAAATTGCGGCCTGCCCCTTTGGTCGCCAACTCACTCTATCGTCCGCTAAATTACCTGGATCACATTGTTTCAATTTCTGGCACAGGAAGAATGCCTGTCCCTCCCCGGTGACCTGCTGCTGTCCTTATTATGCAAATAACGTTGGAACAGTCTAAAATAAGCACTTTGGCTGAGGAAGCTCTCAGCACCAATAGACCAGCTGCCTGGGGCAAGGCAGACCACCACGTGCCTGGGCCAGAATATGTTAACCACCGGGCACCGACCGCATACGAAGGAATGAACATGGCAACACAAAAATCAAAAATCATCTACACGCTGACAGATGAGGCGCCACTGCTGGCGACGTACTCGCTGCTGCCCATCATCAAAAAATTCACCGCGCCAGCCGGTGTTGACGTTGTTGCCAGTGATATTTCAGTCGCAGCAAGGGTGTTGGCCGAATTTCCGGAATACCTGAGCGACGACCAGAAAGTACCGAACACTTTGGCCGAACTGGGCGCGCTGACGCAGCATCCAGACACCAATATCATCAAATTGCCTAATATCAGCGCATCGGTCGCCCAGCTGATGGCCTGCGTGCGCGAGCTGCAAAGCCGCGGTTACAAGCTGCCCGATTATCCTGAAGATCCGAAGACCGATGCCGACAAGGCACTCAAGGCCCGCTACGGCAAATGCATAGGCAGCTCGGTCAACCCAGTGCTGCGCGAAGGTAACTCCGACCGCCGCGCCCCGAAAGCCGTGAAAGAGTTCGCGCGCAAGCACCCGCATTCCATGGGCGAATGGAGCCAGGCATCGCGCACCCACGTGTCCCACATGCACCATGGCGATTTTTACCATGGTGAAAAATCGATGACACTGGACCGTGCCCGCGACGTCAAAATGGAATTGCTCACCAGCTCAGGCAAGACCATCGTGCTCAAGCCTAAGGTAGCACTGCAAGCCGGCGAAATCATCGACAGCATGTTCATGAGCAAAAAAGCGCTGCTGGAGTTCTATGAGAAGGAGCTGGAAGACGCGCACAAGACCGGAGTGATGTTCTCGCTGCACGTCAAGGCGACCATGATGAAGGTCTCCCACCCTATCGTGTTCGGCCACTGCGTGCGGATTTTCTACAAGGAAGCCTTCGCCAAGCACGCCGCACTGTTCGAAGAACTGGGCGTCAATGTCAACAACGGCATGGTCAACCTGTATGACAAGATCGAAACGCTGCCTGCATCCAAGCGCGAAGAAATCCTGAAAGACCTGCACGCTTGCCACGAACACCGTCCTGAACTGGCGATGGTCGATTCAGCCAAAGGCATCACCAATTTCCATTCGCCTAATGACGTGATTGTCGATGCATCGATGCCAGCCATGATCCGTATCGGCGGCAAGATGTGGGGTGCCGATGGCCGTCCGAAAGACGCCAAGGCCGTGATGCCGGAAAGCACCTTTGCCCGCATCTACCAGGAAATGATCAACTTCTGCAAATGGCATGGCAACTTTGACCCGCGCACTATGGGTACCGTACCTAACGTCGGCCTGATGGCACAGCAAGCAGAAGAATACGGTTCGCACGACAAAACGTTTGAAGTTCCGGAAGCCGGCGTCGCCAACATCGTCGACCTCGCCACTGGCGAAGTGCTGCTGACACAGAACGTGGAAGAAGGCGACATCTGGCGCATGTGCCAGGTCAAGGACGCACCGATACGCGACTGGGTCAAACTGGCCGTCACCCGCGCCCGCAACTCCGGCATGCCGGCAGTATTCTGGCTCGACCCATACCGTCCGCATGAAAACGAAGTGATCAAGAAGGTTCAGGTCTATCTGAAGGATCACGATACGAATGGCCTGGATATCCAGATCATGTCGCAAGTGCGCGCGATGCGCTACACGCTGGAGCGCGTAGCCCGCGGCCTGGACACCATTTCGGTAACCGGCAACATCCTGCGCGACTATCTGACTGACCTGTTCCCTATCATGGAACTGGGCACCAGCGCCAAAATGCTGTCCATCGTGCCGTTGATGGCCGGCGGCGGAATGTACGAAACAGGCGCAGGCGGATCGGCTCCCAAACATGTCAAGCAACTGGTGGAAGAAAATCACCTGCGCTGGGATTCCCTGGGTGAGTTCCTGGCTCTGGCGGTATCGCTGGAAGACATGGGCATCAAGACCGGCAACGCCAAGGCCAAGGTGTTGGCCAAGACGCTGGATGAAGCCACCGGCAAGCTGCTGGACAATAACCAGTCACCTTCGCCACGTACCGGCGAACTCGACAATCGCGGCAGCCATTTCTATCTGACCCTGTACTGGGCGCAGGCGCTGGCAGCGCAGACAGATGACGCGGAACTGAAGGCGTATTTCACGCCAGTGGCTAAGGCACTGGCTGAGAATGAGGCCAAGATCATCGCTGAGCTGAAAGACGTGCAAGGCAAGGAAATGGATATCGGCGGCTACTACCTGCCCGACCCAGTGAAAACCGAAGCAGTCATGCGTCCGAGCGCAAGCTTCAACGCAGTATTGGCCTCCATGTAATAAAGCCGGAATGAACAGTGCAGCGGGCAACGCTGCACTGTTCGCAAAGTGTCCGTGGCGCATTGCAGCGCGCCACGGACAACCTGGCTGCCAGCCATGCAGATGGCTGGCAGCAGCCTAAGCTGTGCTGCAAGTCAAATCAAATATCTCAAACGAATTTCAATCATGCCGCCAATGCCGGCATAGCCTGAACCTGCGTTTTACAAGTTCTTGGCGTAATCCCTCTTTCCGAATATTGCAGTTCCTATCCTGACGATGGTACTACCTTCGGCAATGGCCGCCCGCATATCCGCGCTCATGCCCATGGACAAGGTATCCAGCGGCAAACCCTCAGCGCGCATCGCTTCCTGTAATTGACGCAGCGCTGCAAACGGCAAACGTTGCGTAACAGCATCATCCGTAGGTTCCGGCACAGCCATCAAACCACGTAGGCGCAAACCGGGTAGTGACGCAATTTTAAGGGCTAACCCCAGTGCTTCATCTGGTGCAACACCACTCTTGCTGGCCTCACCACTAATGTTTATTTGCAAACAAATATTCAATGGCGGCAGATTCGAGGGCCGCTGTTCAGATAGCCTTACTGCAATCTTTTCCCTATCCACTGAGTGGACCCAGGAAAAATGCTCGGCTATCTGGCGGGTCTTATTGCTTTGTATGGGGCCAATGAAGTGCCATTCCAGCGCAAGCTCGGGCGCCAGCGTAGCGACGGCCACCATCTTGTCCATCGCTTCCTGCACGTAGTTCTCGCCGAAGGCTCGCTGGCCGGCTCTGGCGGCTTCCACTACCTGCTGCGGACTGCAGGTCTTGGAAACGGCCAGCAGGGCAACCTGCGTCGCCGGGCGATCCGCTGCCTGGCAGGCAGCAGACAATTCATCCTGCACAGTTTGCAAGTTGTCAGATATGGAGTTTGAGGACATAATCAGGGTTACTTCTAGTACATTATTTTGGCGGGGCAGCAAACCACCCGGCGTGTTGTGGAATTGCAGTCGGCAGTTTCATCGCACGAAGGCATTTGGCTGAGCTTTAGTCTCGCTTCGCCCGCATACAGTCATTCTTCTTAATCGACATCGGAATTATAAATGGACATTTCAGAACTACTCGCATTTTCGGTCAAGAACAACGCTTCCGATCTCCATTTATCCTCAGGCCTGCCACCAATGATACGTGTGCACGGCGACGTACGCCGTATCAACCTGCCGCCACTGGAACACAAGGATGTCCATTCACTGATCTATGACATCATGAATGACTCGCAGCGCAAAGCCTATGAAGAAGTGCTGGAGTGCGATTTTTCTTTTTCCATCCCCGGCCTGGCTCGCTTCCGTGTCAATGCATTCAACCAGGAACGCGGCGCCGCAGCGGTCATGCGTACCATTCCATCCAAGATTCTGAGCCTGGAACAACTGAACGCACCCAAGATCTTTGCCGAGCTGGCGATGAAGCCGCGCGGACTGGTACTGGTCACCGGTCCTACGGGTTCCGGTAAATCGACTACGCTGGCAGCGATGGTCAACCATCTGAATGAAAATGAATACGGCCATATCCTGACTGTGGAAGATCCTATCGAATTCGTACATGAGTCGAAGAAATGCCTGATCAACCAGCGCGAAGTCGGCCCGCATACGATGTCCTTCCAGAATGCGCTGCGCTCAGCACTGCGTGAAGATCCTGATGCGATCCTGGTCGGCGAGTTGCGCGATCTGGAAACCATACGCCTGGCGCTGACCGCAGCGGAAACCGGTCACTTGGTGTTCGGCACGCTGCATACATCATCTGCTGCAAAGACCATTGACCGTATTGTCGACGTTTTCCCGGCGGAAGAAAAAGAAATGGTGCGGTCGATGCTGTCCGAATCACTGCAGGCCGTTATTTCGCAAACGCTGCTGAAGACCAAGGATGGCGGTGGCCGTGTGGCCGCGCATGAGATCATGCTGGGCACGCCGGCGATCCGTAACCTGATCCGTGAAGCAAAAATTGCGCAGATGTATTCCGCGATACAGACCGGCAGCAATATCGGCATGCAGACACTGGATCAGAACCTGACCGACCTGGTACGCAGGAATGCAATTTCTGCTGCGACTGCACGTGCGGCAGCGAAAATACCGGACAACTTCCCCGGCTAATTATCCCGCCGGCAACGGACCATCCGGCAGCCGGCTCCGCATCAACGAATAACGCTTTACGCTTATAGAAAAAGGCTCTGGGAAACATGGAACGCGATCAGGCAACCAAATTCATGCACGACTTGCTGCGGCTGATGCTGACCAAGAACGGCTCAGATCTGTTTATTACCGCAGAATTTCCACCCGCCTTCAAGATAGATGGCAAGGTAACGCCGGTATCCAACCAGGCATTGACCGCAGCGCATACGGTGGACCTGGCCAGGGCCATCATGAACGACAAGCAGGCGGCTGAGTTTGAGGCGACCAAGGAATGCAATTTTGCGATCAACCCTGCCGGTATGGGCCGCTTCCGGGTATCCGCTTTCATGCAGCAGGGCCGCGTCGGCCTGGTGCTAAGGACGATCACCACGGCGATTCCCAAGTTTGAAGACCTGGGTCTGCCGATGAACCTGAAAGAAGTGGCGATGACCAAGCGCGGCCTGGTCATCATGGTAGGCGCCACCGGCTCCGGTAAATCGACGACGCTGGCAGCGATGGTCGGCTACCGCAATGCGAACAGCTACGGCCACATCCTGACGGTGGAAGACCCGATTGAATATGTGCACCCGCACGGTAATTGCATCGTCACGCAGCGCGAAATAGGTATTGATACTGAAGACTGGGGTGCAGCTCTGAAAAATTCGCTGCGCCAGGCACCTGACGTGATCCAGATCGGCGAGATCCGCGACCGCGAGACCATGGACTTTGCGATCGCCTTTGCGGAAACCGGCCACTTGTGCCTGGCCACGCTGCATGCAAACAGCGCCAACCAGGCGATGGACAGGATGATCAACTTTTTCCCGGAAGAGCGGCGCGCGCAGTTGCTGATGGATTTGTCGCTGAACCTGAAGGGCGTCATTTCCCAAAGGCTGCTGCCCATCAAAGGAAAAAAAGGACGTGTCGCAGCAGTAGAAATCCTGCTCAATACCCCACTGATTGCCGACCTGATCTTCAAGGGCCATGTGCACGAGATCAAGGAAATCATGAAAAAATCACGCGAATTGGGCATGCAGACATTTGACCAGGCGCTGTTCGACCTGCATGAAGCCGACATGATTACCTATGAAGACGCCTTGCGCAATGCCGACTCGGTCAATGAGCTGCGCCTTGCCATCATGCTGCAAGGCAAGGATGCAAAAGACCGCGACCTGAGCGCAGGAACCCAACATCTAGGAATCGTATGAGCGCACTGGATTTCACCGCGAACAGCTTGCAGGGCAGCCCGGTAGACTTGAGGCAGTATCTGGGCAAGGTTGTGATGATCGTCAATACCGCCAGCAATTGCGGCTTCACTCCGCAGTACAAGGGGCTGGAAGAAGTCTACCGTCAGTTCAAGGACAAGGGCGTGGAGGTACTGGGTTTTCCGTGCAACCAGTTCCTGCATCAGGAACCCGGCACCGCCGAAGAAATCGGCGCCTTCTGCGAAAAGAACTATAGCGTGAGCTTTCCTCTGTTTGAAAAAATCGAGGTCAACGGCAACGACGCCCATCCTCTGTACAAACATTTGAAAGCCAAAGCACCCGGCCTGATGGGCAGCGAAGGCATCAAATGGAATTTCACCAAATTCCTGGTGAAAAAGGACGGCACGGTATTCAAACGCTACGCGCCGTCGACAACACCAAAGGAAATGGTGGAAGATATAGAAAAGCTGCTGGCCGAATAAGCCTGTAGCAAAGCATACCATCCGACTGCCCGCTGCTGATGCAAGCGGGCAGTTTTCATATCAGGCCCAGCAGTTTCAAGGCCAGCGGCAATAGCAGCGCCGTCAGCAAACCAGAGATACCCATTGCCAGCCCGGCAAAAGCCCCCATCTCCTCGCTGAACTGAAATGCCCGCGCCGTCCCTATGCCATGCGCGCTGACACCCAGGGCAAAACCGCGTACGCTGTCATCTTCTATCTTCAGCAGATTCAATATGCCGCGCGCCATCGTCGCACCGGCAATCCCGGTCAGCATCACCAGCACTGCGGTCAGCGAAGGCAGGCCGCCTATTTTTTCCGACACGCCCATCGCGATTGCCATCGTCACCGATTTAGGCGCAATCGACAGCACCGTCACCGGTGACGCACCTAATAGCCATGCCAGGCCCATTGCAGTGGAGATCGCTGCAGCGCTGCCAAGCAATGATCCTGCGAGAAAGGCCAGCCAGTGGCGCCGCAGTTTGCTGATTTGCTGATACAGGGGAATCGCCAGCGCCACCGTCGCCGGTCCCAGCAGAAAATGCACGAATTGCGCACCGGCAAAATAGGTCTTATAGGAAGTGCCTGTCAGGCTCAACACCAGCACCAGAATGGCCACCGCAATCGCTACCGGATTTGCCAGGGAATTAAATTTGGTCTTTGCATAAATCGCATACGCCAGCTGGTAAGCAATCAGTGTCGCCGTCAGCCCCAGCAACGGCGAAGCTGCCAGATAAACCCAGATATCGGTCAGGCGCCCGGTCATTTCTGCAGCCAGCGCACAGCCAGTGCGGTAACAACAATCGACACCGCAGTGCTGACAAGCAAAGCCACCGCCAGCGGCAACCACTCCGCCAACACCTGCGGCCCCAGCACCATGATACCCACACCCGCCGGGACGAACAGCAATGATAAATGCTTCAAAAATTCCTGCACCGTAGGCGCCAGCTTTTGCGCCAGATCTTTTTTAAAGATAAGAAAACAGAACAGCAGCAACATGCCTATGACAGGCCCAGGAACCGGCAAGCCGAACAAATGCGCAAGCCCCTCGCCGAGGCTTTGGAAGATCAACAGGATAGTGAAGGTTTGTATCATCTATTCGGGTTTATGTCGTTCTCAATACCTGCGATCAAAGCTTAGCTGGTGTTGATGTTGCTTTTGACTTTAAATCCGCTTGGGACGCAGCATTTTGCGCTTCACAGAAAATGGATCAGAAATGAACGTTGTTTGAGCGCAGCGAGTTTCGTTCATTTCCCATTTTTTGGGATGCGCAAAATGTGATGGCGCTTCGCGCCATCAACCGAAGGGCAAGTCTGCGGTCGCCTTTCTTTGCTTACTTTCTTTGGCGAAGCAAAGAAAGTAAGTAGCCGTCGGGCTACCCCCGACCAGCGATCCAAGATTTACTCAACAATCTCGGAACGAACCCGAAGTCATCGGATCAGAGCCTGATCCACCAACTCTATCCAATGCCTCACCGGCACCTCAGTCCCCGACTGCAAATGCGTCAAGCAACCTATATTCGCCGACAAGATCATCTCCGGCCCTGTATCCAGCAAATTGCGCAATTTATTGTCGCGCAATTTGTAAGACAATTCCGGCTGCAGTACCGAATAGGTCCCTGCAGACCCACAGCACAGATGGCTATCAGCGCATAACTGCACATCCACACCGGCACTACGCAACAAGCCCTCTACCTTGCCGCGTATCTGCTGCCCATGCTGCAGGGTACATGGCGGATGCCAGGCAATGCGCTTGCGGGCCTTGCCTGCAAGCCTGGCGGTGAGCTCCGCTTTAAACTGCGGTAACACTTCACTCAAGTCCTGCGTCAGCGCAGAAATGCGCGCGGCTTTTTCCGCATACACGGCATCATGCGCTAGCAGATGGCCATACTCCTTGACGGTAGCGCCGCAGCCGGACGCAGTCATCACGATGGCCTCCGCACCCGCCTCCACATAGGGCCACCAGGCATCGATATTGGCGCGCATATCATCCAGGCCGTCTTCCTGCTGGTTCAAATGGTAGCGTATCGCGCCGCAGCAGCCGGCCTTGGGCGCGACGATCAATTGCACCCCCAACGCATCCAGCACCCTGGCCGTGGCCGCATTGATATTTGGCGACATCGCCGGTTGCACGCAACCATCCAGCAACAGCATCTTGCGGGCATGCGCAGTCTGCGGCCATATACCGGCAGGCTGCGCAACAGGCACTTTATTCTTCAATGACTTTGGCAGCAGTGGCCTCAGCATCTGTCCGGCCTTCATCGCCGGAGTAAACAGCCATTTGCGCGGCAACAACTCTTGTAAGGCCTTGCGCTTGATGCTTTGCCCCCAGGGGCGCGGCACCTGTTCATCAACGATCTTGCGGCCGATATCAACCAGGCGGCCATACTGCACCCCGGATGGACAGGTGGATTCGCAGTTGCGGCAAGTCAGGCAACGGTCCAGGTGCAACTGTGTGCTGGCTGTGGCGGGCTTGCCCTCCAGCACCTGCTTGATCAGGTAAATGCGGCCGCGCGGTCCATCCAGCTCATCTCCCAGCAACTGGTAAGTGGGACAGGTAGCCGTGCAAAATCCGCAGTGTACGCACTTGCGCAGGATCTGGTCTGCCTCCTGGCCTTCACGGGTATTCTTGATAAAGTCGGCGAGATTGGTTTGCATGCTCAGAAATCTTTATACATACGGCCGGGATTGAAGATACCTGCGGGATCGAAAGCACTTTTCAGCTTGTGGTGAATTTTCGCAATAGCCGGAGCCAGCGGAGTAAACACGCCCAGCTCCTTGTCGCCGCCGCGAAACAGCGTAGTATGACCACCTGCTTTTGCCACTTCTTCGCGTATCGCCTGCGGCTCCATATCGCTGTACAGCCAGCGCTGCGCCCCGCCCCACTCTATCAGGGATTTCCCCTTCAGCATCATGGGTGGCGTAGTGGATGGCAATGACAAGCGCCACAGGCCGCGGTTATCATCCTGGGTAAAGAAATCATGTGTCTGTTCCCGTAACGAAGCCCAGTACGCATCCGCGTTATCGACCCCTTCGCCGCCAAGCTTTTGCCGCGCAGCGCGAACCGCCGCTTCCGCGCCGGACAAACGCAGCATCAGGCGGCCAACATGCCAGGCGCTGGCGGAAATGGGCAGGGCCTGCCCACCCCACTGGTTCAGGCGCATCAGCGCATCGGCTTCGGACAAGGCAAATACCAGTGTCGTTTCCGCAAAAGGCCGCGGCAGCACTTTCAGCGATACCTCCGTGATCATGCCCAAAGTACCGAGCGAACCCGTCAGCAGGCGCGACACATCATAGCCCGCCACGTTTTTCATGACCTGGCCGCCAAAGTGTAGCAGCTCGCCTTTGCCGTCCAGCAGACTCGCACCCAGTATGAAGTCGCGCACTGCGCCCGCTGCGGGGCGGCGCGGGCCGGACAAACCGGCAGCGACCACGCCGCCTATGGTTGCCCCGCTACCAAAATGCGGCGGCTCAAACGCCAGCATCTGGTTTTGCTCAGCCAACGCAGCTTCTATTTGCGCCAAAGGCGTGCCGCAACGTGCCCTGATCACCAGCTCGGTAGGTTCATACGAAATAATGCCGGCAAAAGCCCGGGTATCCAGCAGCGTTCCTTGAATCGCCTGCCCATACCAGTGTTTGCTGCCGCCGCCCTGTATGCGCAAAGGCGTCTTTTCTGCGCCGGCTGCCAGGATGCGCTGGCGGATGTCTTCCAGTTGTTGATCCATGCTCAGGTTCGTCATCTTAAAAACGTTCCAGTTCAGGGAATGGCAAGGCGCCGCGTTTCACATGCATGCGGCCATACTCGGCACAGCGGTGCAGCGAAGGAATGGCCTTGTCCGGGTTCAGCAGGAAAGGCGTATCAAACGCGCGCTTCACGGCAAAGAAAGCTTCGCGTTCGGTATCGGAAAATTGCACGCACATGGAATTGATCTTCTCTATGCCGACGCCATGCTCGCCCGTGATGGTGCCGCCTACTGCCACACACAATTCCAGGATGTCGGCACCGAATTGTTCAGCGCGATGAAATTCTCCAGGCTGGTTGGCGTCGAACAAAATCAAGGGGTGCAGATTGCCGTCGCCTGCATGGAATACATTCGCGCAACGCAAGCCATACTTGCGCTCCATCTCGGCAATGCTGATGAGCACCTGTGCCAGATTCTTGCGCGGTATCGTGCCGTCCATGCAGTAATAATCCGGCGAGATACGGCCCGCCGCGGGGAAGGCATTCTTGCGTCCAGACCAGAATTTCAGGCGCTCCGCTTCCGTCTGCGATACCGCTATTGCGGTGGCGCCGGATTGCTGCAATACCGCCGTCATGCGCTGTATTTCTTCCTCGACTTCATCGGTAGTGCCGTCGGATTCACACAGCAGTATCGCCTCGGCATCGATATCGTAGCCGGCCTTCACAAAAGGCTCGACCATGCGCGATGAGGTCTTGTCCATCATTTCCAGCCCGGCCGGGATAATGCCGGCAGCAATCACATTCGCAACTGCATTGCCGCCTTTGACGACATCATCAAACGAGGCCATGATGACGCGCGCCGCCTGCGGCTTGGGCACCAGTTTGACCGTGACTTCGGTAACCACACCCAGCATGCCTTCAGAGCCGATAAACACCGACAGCAAATCCAGGCCCGGCGCATCCAGTGCGCCGTTACCCAGCTCCACGACATCGCCGTCTATGGTAATCATCCTGACGCGCAGCACATTGTGCACCGTCAAACCATACTTCAGGCAGTGCACGCCACCGGAATTTTCGGCCACGTTGCCGCCTATCGTGCAGGCTATCTGCGATGAGGGGTCGGGGGCATAATACAAGCCATGCTGTGCGGCGACATCCGAGATCGCCAGGTTGCGTACGCCGGGCTGAACTATCGCCGTGCGTGCATACGGATCCAGCCTGACCACGCGATTCAGCTTTGCGGTTGACAACACCACGCCATCGGCTATCGGCATTGCGCCGCCGGACAAGCCGGTGCCGGCGCCGCGCGGCACGATCTGCACCTGCAGTTCGCGACACACATTCAATACTGCAATGACCTGCTCTTCATTCTCAGGCAAGGTGACAACCATGGGCAACTGCCGATAGGCCGCCAGGCCATCACATTCGTAGGGCCGGGTATCTTCTTCCTGAAACAGCACGCATTGCCCCGGAATTGCGGCACGCAATGCGGCGACCACCTCGCGCTGACGCTGGCGGAACATATCGCTTGAACTTGCCTGCTCCATATTGGCTCCCTGCTGCCGGATATTATTAGAATTCTAGTGTAATGAATGTTGGCAAGGCAGTGGTGAATTGTTATCGATATCTGCGCTGAATTAATTTCAGCACATAAAAAAAGGACGCCGCAGCGTCCTTTTCATACGAATAACGAAGATCAGGCAGAGAAAGAAGAACCGCAACCGCAAGTTGTCGTTGCATTTGGATTCTTGATCACGAACTGCGCGCCTTCCAGGTCATCCTTGTAGTCGATCTCAGCGCCAACCAGATACTGGTAGCTCATCGAGTCGATCAACAGATGAACGCCGTTCTTGGTCATCGTTGTGTCGTCTTCATTGGTGATTTCATCAAAGGTGAAACCATACTGGAAGCCGGAGCATCCGCCGCCTTGCACAAAGACGCGCAATTTCAGGTCGGGATTACCCTCTTCTTCAATCAATTGCGCTACTTTCGAAGCGGCGCTCTCGGTAAAAACAATTGGTGCTGGCATTTCGGCTACGGCGTTCATGGAGTGCTCCTACAATTCAGTCAGCTTCTATTATAGACCTTAATTCGATCTCGCATATTGCCCCACCCAGTCTGGGCGGTCTGGCATCACCTTACTGGGATGATGCGAGTTTCAGTACAGGCTCAGAAAGTTGATCATGTGCCAACTTGCCGGCAACCAGCGCACCGCTCATCATTTCCAGGGCTTTGTAATGTACATCACCAGATATGCGGGCTTTCGGCTGCAATTCAATCAGTTCTGCAGAAAATACAGGGCCGTTAATTTCACCATTAACAACAATATGGCCGGCGCGGACTTCGCCATCTATTTTGGCCTGCTCGGAAATCACCAACATGCTGGCTTCTTCGGCATCGGCAATTACATTCCCTTTGACATAGCCATCGATACGCAGGCCACCCTTGAAGTGCAAATTACCTTCTATGGTCGTGGCGACGCCAATCAGACTATCAATGGTGCTCTTGTTTTTGCGGCTGAACATGGACAAGCTTCCTTAAAGATTAATCGATTGTTGAGCGCGTATCTGGCCGCGATCCAATACTTTTGCCTGTACTGACTTCACCGTCGCGCCGTCCGGCAAAGAAATCAGTCCTTCCAGGCGCTGATAGTGTTTGAATGACAACTTCAGCTTGGCAGCATCGCCTGCCTTGGGATCGGGGAATTGCATCATAACACTTTTGCCAGCCTGCACAAGAGTCAGGCTATATTGCAATTCGCCATTGAAATCATTGCTGCCTTTACCGCCTTGCATGACCAGGATACGGTAACGCAACTGGTTGGGGGATGCCATATCCGCCTTCAGGCGCTGCACGGTAATGCCTTCCGGCCCGGTGGCAGAGGGCATCAGGCTTTCGAAAAAGGCCAGGTCATCCTTCAGCTTCAGATTGTCTGCCGTCAGCGTCTTGATCTGGTCGGTCAACTGCTTTTGCATGGACCGGTCTATATTCATCTGGCTTTCCACCGTATTGGCGGATACCGACAACTTGTCGCGCTCGGCGGTCAGCTCCTCAACCTGCTTTTGCAGGTTTTGTATCTTTTCCTTGGATGCCTTGGGTTCAAAACCGGTCAGGCTACGCCCCAGGTCATAGGTCCACATCGCCATCGCACCGCCCAGACCGACTATCAGCGCAATCATCGCTACCGTCGCAGGCCAGGGCCGTTGCTGCTTGATGGTCATTTTCGACGCCGCGAGGCGCCGCTTGAACGAAGTTGTCTTAGCCATGGATGCGGATTACGGCATCACCGGCACATGCATCAGGCCGGTGCCCTCTTCCAGGCCGAACATCAAGTTCATGCATTGCACCGCCTGGCCGGAAGCACCCTTGACCAGATTATCCTGCACCACAAGCACGATGACGGTATTGCCATTATCAGGGCGGTGCAATGCCAGCCTCAGCATATTGGAGGCACGGGTGGAACGGGTTTCCGGATGGGAACCGAAGGGCATCACGTCAACGAAGGGCTCATCTTTGTAGGCATCAACAAACAGCGCTTGCAGCGCTTCATTGCTGATATCTTTCGTCAGGCGGCCATACAAGGTGGAATGCATACCGCGCACCATAGGCACCAGATGTGGCGTGAACAGCAGGCCTACCTTGTCGGAAGTCATGCGTTGCAATTGCTCCACCGTCTCCGGTGTATGCCTGTGGCCGGACACGCCATAGGCTTTGAACGTATCGCTGGTTTCGGAAAACAACAGGCCGATCTCCGCCTTGCGGCCGGCACCGGAAACACCTGATTTACAGTCTGCAATCAGGCTGCCGGCATCGATCACGCCAGCCTTCAGCAGAGGGTAGTAACCCAGTTGCATCGTCGTCGGATAGCAGCCGGGATTGCCGATCACGCGCGCCTTCTTGATCGCTTCGCGATTCAGCTCCGGCAAGCCGTATACCGCCTCTTCCAGCACATGCGTGCAGCTATGCGGCATGCCATACCATTTTTCAAACTGCTTGACGTCTTGCAGCCGGAAATCCGCCGCCAGATCTATGACCTTGACGCCGGCAGCCAGTAATTCTGGAGCCTGTGCCATCGCCACACCGTGCGGCGTAGCAAAAAACACTACATCGCATTCAGTCAGCTTGGCTTTATCAGGAGAGGAAAAGGCAATATCCACGCGGCCACGCAGCGAAGGATACATATCAGCCACCGGCAAGCCATCTTCCTTGCGCGAGGTAATCGCCGTCAATTGCACCTGTGGATGCGTCGCCAGAATACGCAACAACTCCACACCGGTATAACCCGTACCGCCAACGATGCCAACCTTGATCATGATATGTCCTTTTCACAATAAGACGATAAGCAGGGTTTCGCCCCTCCTCACCATTCATCCTTGCCGGGATGCCCGGACCCAAAGGATGAAGTAACGTAGAGATTGCCACATTACCTGAAAGAAATTTTGTCCGTATTCTAGCAGGAGTTTATCCCGCCTCAAGCCTTGAGACTACGGGATTTACAAATTGAGATATGGCGGCGGCAGCCATCCAAACAAGCTGATATCACGTAATTATCAAATCAAGCTTGGTCTGCAGCGCTTGTTAGTTGGAGTGAGAACAAGGCGCGCGGTCGCAGACAGTGCTTTAGCACGGCAAGACCGCAGCAACGCGGTTATCGCTCCAAATAACAAGTGCCAACCCGAAATGAAAAAAAGCCGCCAGGTAACCTGACGGCTTTTTGATACAGATATCCGCAGATTAACGCTTGGAGAACTGTTTCGCGCGACGTGCTTTGCGCAGACCAACTTTTTTACGTTCAACTTCACGTGCATCACGAGTCACGAAACCGGCTTTGGACAGCTCTGGTTTCAATGTTGCTTCGTAATCGATCAGCGCACGAGTGATACCGTGGCGAACTGCACCAGCCTGGCCGGATTCACCGCCGCCGTGTACATTGACCATGATGTCGAATGTTTCGAGGTGATTTGTCAGTTCCAGAGGTTGACGAATAACCATCAGGCCAGTTTCACGAGAAAAATACTCGTTAGCTGGTTTGCCGTTTACAACGATCTTGCCGCTGCCGGATTTCAGGAAGACGCGAGCTACTGCACTCTTGCGACGGCCGGTTCCGTAATTGTAGTTACCGATCATGTCTTATCCTTACAGGTCGAGTACTTTAGGTTGCTGCGCAGCGTGCGGATGGGAACCATCTGCGTACACTTTGAGCTTCTTGATCATCGCGTAGCCGAGTGGGCCTTTAGGCAACATGCCTTTAACTGCCTTCTCGAGTGCGCGACCTGGAAAACGCTGTTGCATTTTCTGGAAATTGGTTTCATAGATACCGCCTGGATAACCAGTGTGACGGTAGTATGTTTTGTTCAGGGCTTTAGTGCCTGTCACGCGCAGTTTGCCTGCATTGACCACAACGATAAAATCGCCCGTGTCGACGTGAGGAGTAAATTCCGGTTTGTGTTTGCCGCGCAAACGGAGTGCCACTTCGCTGGCAACACGTCCGAGTACTTTATCTGTCGCGTCAATCACGAACCAGTCGCGCTGCACTTCATGTGCTTTAGCGGAAAAGGTTTTCATGATGAATCCTAAATTAAAAGTAAAACGCTCTTTCGGTGGTTCCGGCACTTACTGCCTGCCGGACTCGCCCTTTTATTACTTCTCCCCTGAGCGTACAGGAGAGCCCTAAATTATAGTATTTTCAAAGACTTAGTGTCAAGGCCTGTTTAAATATTAGGCAGAACACAAGTTTGGCGCAGCGTGAGCATGGTCGGATACTGGCGCTGGATAAAAAAAACCCGAGGCGGTTAGCTTCGGGTTTAATCCACCAAAGGAGGAGGTGGAGGAGACAAAGTGCCTGGTTAGCGATCATGTTGAATCAACTAACCGATGAGTCAATAATAGGATAGAAAATTGTGCAGTGCAAGATAATTTGCTGAAAAATTGTGACATAAAGCAACATTTTTGCTGTGAAGCAGATTTTCACCAAACCGGGGACGAAGAAATATCCAATCCGCCTGTGGGCTACAATAAGCAAATATCAAGAAATTTTTCAAAAAAAGGACAAGCATGGAAGCTACAGTACGCTGGACCGGAACCTCCGGCATGACATTTCTGGCTGAAACCGGATCCGGCCATATCGTGACGATGGATGGCGCCCCGGATGGCGGCGGCCGCGATCTGGCGCCGCGCCCCATGGAAATGGTATTGGTCGGCACCGGCGGCTGCACCGCCTATGATGTCGTGCTGATTTTGCGCAAGGGCAAGCAAGATGTACGTGGTTGCGACGTGAAGCTGACCGCAGAACGCGCCGCGACCGAGCCTAAGGTATTTACCAAGATTAACTTCCACTTCACCGTGCGTGGACGTAACCTGAAGCCCAGCCAGGTGGAGCGCGCGATCAAGCTCTCACATGAAAAATATTGCTCCGCATCCATCATGCTGGAGAAAACCGCAGAAATGACGCATAGCTTCGAGATCGTAGAGGATCTTGAACTAGGCTCGGAACATGCAGTGGCTATAGCAGGCACTCCGGATTGAGGCTTTTGCCCGGCCAGCCCTGCCCTGTCTAAGGAGCCGGAGCATTCCGGGCTATTCCTGCTCGTCCGGGTAGCCGAATATCTTGGTATAGGTAGGATAGAAAGAGGTGTAGATCACGACCGTCAGCACAACACTGGCCGGCACAACGATCAAGACCACCACGATGGCCTGGCCCACGATCAGGGCGATGACGACGCTGATCATCGCAATCACAAGTAGCAGTAAAAACCAGACCAGGCCATACAAGGTAAATGCCTTGCCCGCGCTCTTCACCGCAAAGAAGCTGTAAAACACCGCCTTGCCGACCGACATGCGCTTCCAGGCTACCAGCGGCGCCGCATACCATAGCCCCATGATGGCCAGCAGGTACACCAGATTCGTCGTCAGCATGCCGGGCATCAGCACGCCATCTTTGATGCTTTGCGCATCAATCGGCTTTTGCCCTATGACAAAGCTGAGAAACTCACCGCCGTCCACCAGGCTGGAAGCGAGCACCGCCAGGCCTGCGGACAACACATACAGCAAGCCCAGCAACAGCAAATTAATGAAGGCTGGCGAGCGAAAGCCCGTCAGCAGCAGATTCGGATAGACCTTTTTTTCCTGCTCTATATGGCGGGAAGCCTCCATGAAAGCCATGGAAAACACTGGTATCAGCACCAGCGGCAGCAGTTCACCGACAATAGGGATCAGCGTGATGCCAAGGCTCAGGAACATATAAGCAAAGAACAGCGTCAGTAATTCTGCCGGTTGCCTACGGAAAAGCCGGCCTCCTTCTTTGATCCACAGCCAACCGGTTATTGCATTCAACTTTTCCATACACTATCTATTTCTCAGTAATTCAGGGTAACTCAGGCGCAGCAATTGTAGTGCGCAGGCGTAGTATGCGCTCAAAATGGCCGGGGTCGTGCGGTGTCAGCATTTCTGCATCGCGCGGCAAATGGTAGTCATACAGCCGCGACAGCCAGAAACGCAGGGCCGCAGCGCGCAGCATGGCCTGCCAGCCGCGGTGCTCTTCGTCGCTGAACGGACGCACCGCCTGATAGGCCTGCAGCATCGCATCCACCCTGGTGAGATCCAGTGCGCCACTGTCCAGGTCTATGCACCAGTCATTGACGGTCACGGCCACGTCAAACAGCCAGGTATCGCATCCTGCAAAGTAAAAATCAAAGAAACCGGTCAGCCGCTCGCCGTCAAACATCACATTATTGCGAAACAGATCCGCATGCACCGGCCCACGTGGGAAGGCGGCATACTCAGCGCTGGAGGCAAAGGCTTCCTGGTACTGCATTTCATCGCGCAACAACTGCTGATTGGAGTCTGACAGGAAAGGCAATACCACAGGCGCGGTCACTCGCCACCAGTCCAGTCCGCGTAGATTGGGTTGCTGAATGCTAAAGTCCCGCGCCGCAATATGCATGCGCGCCAGCATGGTGCCTACTCCAGCGCAGTGCTGCGGCTGCGGCGCCATTTGCGAAGAGCCGTCCAGCTTGCTGACGATGGCGGCCGGCTTGCCGTGCAAGGCAACGACCAGTTCACCTTGCGCATTGGCGATCGGCGCCGGCACCAATACGCCGCGGTCGGCCAGATGCCGCATCAGCTTCAGGTAAAAGGGTAATTGTTCAAAGTCCAGGTTTTCGAAAATAGTCAGTACGTATTCACCAGCTTCTGTCGTGATGAAAAAATTACTGTTTTCTATACCGGAAGCGATTCCTTTGATTGCCAGCGCTTTTCCCAGCGGAAATTGCGTCATCCATGGACCCAGGTCGTCCAGGCTAACCGATGTAAATACTGCCATGTCTATTGAAGCGTCTCAAACCAGGTGGAAGGTAAATCGGGCAAGCAGCCGCCTTACAGCGGTCAGCCCGCCATAGCGGGCCGCTTGCCACAATGCTTATTTTTTGCTGGCTGCGGCACTGGAGGCAGCGGCCGCCGCGGATGCAGATGCAGGCGAGACAGGTGCGGGCGGCAAAGTTGGTATTTCTTCCGCTTCCTTCACTTCCTTGGGGCCGCCAAACTGCTTGACAGTCCACATCGCAGGGCGATTGGCGTCGCCGTTCTGGGTGCCCTTGGCAGTATTGCCCACGCCGGGATCGCCGCGCAGGGTATAGGTGCTCTTGCCGGATTTCACTTCCACCTCGTTGACTTTGCCTTTTTCGCGCTTTTCAGTGATCTTGCGCTGCTCAGGTTTCACGATAGTGACGCCAGTATCCGGACCTTCATCCAGTTTTTCCAGCTCTGGCGGTGGCGGTGCCTTCGCTTTGGTCTGCGCCAGCACCATAGTCGACGTGGATAGAGATGCAAAACCTGCAAGTACACACAGTACAAGCAATTTCTTGGATATTGTTTTCATGATAATTCGCTTAAGGTTTGCCGACAGTCTTGCGAGCATTGTAACAAATGCGGCAAGGACCCCCGGAAATATCATTCACCGCCGGAATCTACGGGCATTTCGCAAGATTCCGGGCCGCTGCCTAGCTCTGGACCTAATGCTAGACCTAACACTGGACAAAACACCGCACTTCACACCACATTCACGCATTCCCATGGAGCGGCTCACAAATACAGCATTTTTTGCCGCTCCTCCTCAGAAGGTTCTATATCCCTGGCCTCATAAAAAGCAAAAATCGCATCCACGATATTGGCCGGCTCATCAATCAGTTGTATCAGGTCCATGTCCTTGGCCGCGATCATGCCCTTGCCCACCAGCTTAGCCTCAAACCAGTCCAGCAGGCCGCGCCAAAAACTGCTGCCGACCAGGATTACCGGGATATGCCGTGATTTGCCGGTCTGTATCAGCGTCAGCACTTCGGTCATTTCATCCAGCGTACCAAAGCCGCCGGGAAAGACCACGTAGGCATCCGCATATTTGACAAACGCGACCTTGCGCGCAAAAAAATGCCGGAAACTGAGTGAAATATTTTGCCAGGCATTATTCGATTGCTCGCGCGGCAATTCGATATTCAAGCCTATGGAAGGCGACTTGCCGGCAAACCCGCCCTTATTGGCCGCCTCCATGATGCCGGGACCGCCGCCGGAAATGATCGCAAATCCGGCATCGGACAGGCGTTGCGCCGTATCCACACAAGCTTCATAAAACGGGTCCAGGGGTGTGATACGTGCCGAGCCGAAGATGGAAACAGCAGGCCGCGCATCGGACAGACGTTCCGTAGACTCGATAAACTCTGCCATAATCGTGAACATATGCCATGATTCGCGCGCTTTCAGTGCGGTAGCACGCTCACGATCTACGATCTGGCGCAACCTCGTCACATTTTTCCTGTTTTCACTCATATGCAAAAAACCCTGTTATTAGTCGATGGCTCCAGTTACCTCTATCGCGCATTCCACGCCCTGCCGGATTTGCGCAACCCACAGGGAGAGCCCACCGGCGCGATCTACGGCATGATTAACATGTTACGCCGTTTGCGCACCGACTACCCGGCCGCTTACATCGCCTGTGTCTTTGACGCCAAAGGCAAAACCTTCCGCGACGACCTGTATCCCGAATATAAGGCACAACGCGCTTCGATGCCGGAAGATCTGGCCAAACAGGTGGAGCCGATACATGAGGCGGTACGCCACATGGGCTGGCCCATCCTGATGGTGGAAGGTGTAGAGGCAGACGACGTAATAGGCACACTGGCGGTGGAAGCCGCGAAACAGGGCCTGAACACCATCGTCTCCACCGGCGACAAGGATCTGGCACAGCTGGTGAATGACAAGGTCATGCTAATCAATACGATGAGCAATGAAAAACTGGATGAGCCCGGCGTGCTGGCCAAGTTCGGCGTTCCGCCCAACCGCATCATCGACTACCTGACCCTGATCGGCGACACGGTGGACAATGTGCCCGGCGTTTCCAAGGTAGGCCCCAAGACCGCCGTCAAGTGGCTGACGCAATACGACTCGCTGGACGGCGTCATCGCCAATGCGGCCAAGATCACCGGCGCCGTCGGCGAAAATCTGCGGCAGGCGCTGGACTGGCTGCCGCAAGGCCGCGTGCTGATCACGGTAAAAACCGATTGCGACCTGTCCGCCCATATGAAGTCGATCACCGAGACGCTGGTGTCCAACCCGGAAGACAAGCAGGGCATGATCGACTTTTATACCCGCTATGGCTTCAAGACCTGGCTCAGGGAACTCAGCGGCAATCCAACCGCAAATGCCACGCCGCTGGCCAGTGCGGCCGGCACCAATGCGCCGGCACAGGGAGGACTGTTCGGTGACGACAATAGCAATGTCTCCGCCAGCACTCCGCAAATACCCGCACCACCGGCAGAAACCCGCTATGAGGCCATCTTGACGGAAGAGGCACTGGATGCGTGGATAGAAAAAATTTCCAAGGCCACGCTAACCTCGGTCGATACCGAAACCACGTCGCTGGAGCCGATGACGGCGCAAATGGTTGGCATCTCGCTGTGCTGCGAGCCTGGCATTGCAGCGTATATCCCGGTAGCGCACAGCTACCAGGACGCGCCGGAACAACTGTCCCGCGAGCTGGTCCTGTCTAAGCTGAAATCCTGGCTGGAAGATCCAAGCAAACCCAAGGTCGGTCAGAATTTGAAATACGACAGCCACATCTTCCAAAATCACGGCGTGCGCCTGCAAGGCATCCTGCATGACACGCTGCTGGAATCCTATGTGTTCGAATCGCACAAATCGCACGACATGGACAGCCTGGCGTTGCGCCATCTCGCGCACAAGACCATCAGCTTTGCCGAAGTCTGCGGCAAGGGCGCATCGCAGATAGGATTTGACCAGGTAGATATAGAACGCGCTACTGCGTACGCCGCCGAAGATGCGGACATCACGCTGCAACTGCACTATGCCATGTGGCCGCAAATAGACGGCGACGAAAAGCTGATGCGCATCTATAACGAGATCGAATTGCCCACTTCAGTCGTACTGCAAAAGATAGAGCGCAATGGCGTGCTGGTGGACAAGGACAGGCTGGCCAAACAATCGCATGAACTGGGTATACGCTTGCTGGAGCTGGAGCAAAGCGCGTATGAGCAGGCCGGCCAGCCATTCAACCTGAATTCGCCGAAACAGCTCGGTGAAATTTTCTTTGAAAAACTGCAATTGCCGGTCGTTAAAAAAACCCCATCCGGCGCGCCATCCACTGACGAGGAAGTGCTGCAAAAGCTGGCCGAAGATTATCCGCTGCCCAAGGTCCTGCTGGAATACCGCGGCCTGGCCAAGCTGAAATCCACCTACACCGACAAGCTGCCGAAGATGGTGAACAGCGACACCGGCCGCGTGCATACCAACTATGCGCAGGCGGTGGCTGTCACCGGCCGCCTGGCATCGAATGATCCCAATCTGCAAAACATTCCGGTGCGCTCAGCCGAAGGCCGCCGCATACGCGAGGCCTTTGTCGCCGGCCCCGGCAATATCATTATCTCTGCCGACTATTCGCAGATCGAGTTGCGCATCATGGCCCATATCTCCGGCGACGCCAGCCTGTTGCGCGCGTTTGAACAAGGCGAAGACATCCACCGCGCCACAGCGGCAGAGATTTTCGGCATAGCGACGACAGAAGTCAGCAGCGAACAGCGGCGTTATGCGAAGGTGATCAACTTCGGTCTGATCTACGGCATGAGCGCTTTCGGCCTGGCAGGCAACCTGGGCATAGAACGCTCTGCAGCGCAAAGCTATATCGACAAATACTTCATGCGCTATCCAGGCGTGGCGCAGTATATGGCGGATACCCGCACGCAGGCGAAGGCGCAAGGCTATGTGGAAACTGTATTTGGCCGCCGCCTGTGGCTGGCGGAAATCAACTCCCCCAACGGCCCACGGCGCCAGGGTGCAGAACGCGCAGCGATCAACGCGCCTATGCAAGGTACCGCCGCCGACCTGATCAAGCTGGCGATGATCGCCGTGCAGGGCTGGCTGGAAAGCACGCAGATGCAAACCCGAATGATCATGCAGGTGCACGATGAACTGGTGCTGGAAGTACCGGAAGCTGAACTGGAACTGGTGAAGCAGAAGTTGCCGGAGCTCATGGCAAATGTCGCGCAACTGAAGGTGCCTTTGCTGGCAGAAGTCGGCATAGGCAAGAACTGGGAAGAAGCGCACTGATACTGGCGCTAAATAAAAAACTGAGCAACAAACTGCCCGGCGTCCATCCTCACGCCAGACACCGGGCAGTCCACTTATAAAAAAACAGGTGAAGCCGCAATCGCGGTGAAGCGGGCAAATGCCCGCTACGCCTGACCGCATGCCAAGGAACAGCCATGATGGATCTTTTCGCAGCACCGGTATTTGACACTACCGTCATATTTGAAGGCAAGGAATTATTCAAAGGCAAAGGATCTGCCAGTATCTGGGCAGAAAAGCTCAGCGCAGAACTCGGCGTACCAGTGACTGCACAGAAAATAGGAACCGGCTGGGCCCTGTGCGCCTCAGTGGATGGCGAAGAACGCATCTGGGGCATACTGGGACAGCGCTTGAAACGCATCAACTAAAAACCAGTAGGTCCCTGCCGCTATCACTCTGCATGCGACCGGCATGCGAACCTTTGGCGCGTGAACAAATCAGAAAGACGGCTTGTTCACCATCAGAAAATACACTCCCAGCATCGCGATGAACGCCGGATAGCCGAGGCGCTCCCAATACCTCGCATAAGTCCAGTATAGGTCAGGCAAAGCACTGCCGTTCGCATACGCCAGCTCCGCGATCTTCCGCATCCTTATTTGCAACCAAACGACAGGCAACCAGCAAATACCTGCGAGCAGATACAGCAGGATGGAGAATCCCAGCCAGCCGCTATCCAATGGCCACCCTGCCATGTGCGCCATCAGTATCCCGCTAACCGGCTGTATGATGACCGCCGGCGTTGTAAAGATCCAGTCCGCCAGTACCACCAGCCTGGCGACGACGACCTGCGCCTCCAGGTTCCTGCTGCGGTTAACAAAGAACATATAAAATGCCGACCCGAAGCCGGTCCCGACCAGCAATACCGAAGACAGGATGTGCAGGGTCTTAATCAATAGATAGGTATTCATGGTCTTGCCTCAATATGTTTTCCTGGATTGGTTTTTACGTTTTTTTCACCGGCCAGCAAGGCGAACAGCATGGCAAGGATAGGGATGTTCTTCAGGATAGGGCCAAATGGATGCAGCCAGAATTGCGGCAAAAAGATACTGATCAACACGGTGTAAGCCGCGATCACTGCTAATTGCAGCATCCATAGCAAGCGACTCGGATAGAGCAGGCAGGCAAAACCTATGCCGATATCCATCAGGGCTGCCGCATACAAGACAAGGACGGCAAGACTGCCGTGCAAACCCAGTGGCGCCAGCAATTCCAGGCTGGCGGGTACAGGGTAGATGCCCAACGACAGCACTCCGGTGACAAGCCACATCAGCGCGAGCACCGCACGAAACATCACTGTGATCCAGCCGCTCAGCGCCATGACCCGCAAGTTCTCCGCAGGAATATCATTGAACCATGCATCACTGCTCCTGGGCTTACGCTTTAACAGTGCGACAAAATTTTCGGCATCGGCAGTATTATTTTCTTCCAGCATTTTCAATGTATCCAATGTCAATATTTTTTGCGGAAAAGGACGTGCCAGGTATGCACAGGCTCGCATCAGCGGCATGGGAATGGAAAAATATTTTGCCGGCGGTAAGTCCATCGCGCGGCGGTAAGTCGACAGCATCGCTTTATACGTCAGGATATCCGGGCCCACCGCATCAATGACGGCACTCTTGCCATGATCATCGTCGTCCTGCAACCACTGCAGCGCTGCCGAGCAAAGATCTTCTATATGCAGGGGCCGCAGCAATTGCTCTCCGCGGCCCGGCAGCATTTGCACCGGCAGGCTGGCCAGTGTGCGAAACAAGCGGCTGCTGGCGCCATCAATACCGACCAGCAGCGAGGGCCTTAGCACCAGCCAGCGGAGCGGCTGTGACATCAGTGCAGCATCAGCCTCACGCTTGCTCCGCATGTACGGCGTATATGACGTATATGGCGTCAATTTTTGCAAATGCCTATCCTCATTTGTGCCACTCAGCGCAGAGATCTGGATCACGCGTTTTACGCCAGCCATTGCAGCGGCGGCAAACAAGGCCTTAGGCGCGTCCCTATGCACAGAATCAAAACTGGTGTCCGCATCTTCGGTCAATATGCCTACCGCATTGATCACGACATCCACGCCCTGCAGGCGCGGCAGCCAGACTTGCGGCGTCAGATCGCGCATATAGTCGATTGCCATATCGTCGTCTTCATTTGCCAGCCGGACTCCCCGGATAATCCTGTGGCCGGCGGCTGTCAAAGCCGTAACAAGATGGCGCCCGATAAATCCATTGGCACCGCATACGAGAATGTTCATGGCTGGGCTTCTATGGTTTTAATATATTTTTATTTCAGAAATTTCTGTTTAAAGAGAAATTTATACCTTAAAAAAAATGGAAGCGAAACATAACCTCCATCTCTGGCCTTTCAACTCTTACTTCTTCTCGCCCCGCACAAACTTCTGCACGGTCGCTCCCATTTTCAGCAGCTTCATCAGGGTGGCCGGTTCCAGCCTCAGCATTTCATCGGTCCAGGTGGTCACGGTTTTCATCAATGCCAGGGTTTCCGTAATGCGGGCCTGTGTTTCCTTGTCTTCCTGCTTGATATCCGGGCTGTCCAGGCATTGCTGCAAGGTGTCTATCGTGGGAGTGAATTCCCTTTCCTTGCGCTCGCGTACTACCGTACGAAATAATTCCCATACGTCCAGCGAAGTCTCGAAGTGCGCCCTACGGTCGCCCATCACGTGAGCCAGCTTGACCAGCTTCCAGTTCTGCAGCTCTTTCAGCGAGTTGGACACGTTGGAGCGTGCCACGCCCAGCGTATCGGCAATCTCTTCCGCCTGCATCGGTTTGCCGACGATGTACAGCAGCGCATGAATCTGGCTGACGGTACGGTTCACGCCCCATAGCGTGCCCATCTCGCCCCAGTGCAGGATAAATTTTTGTTTAACGGGTGTAAGTTCCATGTGCATATCTTAGCCAATTCATTTATTTCAGTCAAGACAGAAATAAATGAATGAAAATTAAAAGCTGAGGTGAACCAGGTCTTCCTTCACATATATCCACGATGCTACACAAAGCCCGTTGTGCCTCTCTATGCCGCAGGAATAATTGATATTTTATTGATTGTGTGACATGCTAAAAAAGCAATATCAATAGCCCTGTCGGGTCCTATAAAAATATATGAAGGGGAAGCGAATGTCTGAAATGGTCTTCTGTCGTGGCTGTGCCAAGGAAATTCATATCACTGCCCGGGCATGCCCCGGATGTGGTGCGCCGCAAGCGGGAACAGGAAACGGAAAGAGCAAAATAGCCGCCGGCCTGCTGGCAATCTTGCTGGGTGGACTCGGTGTGCACCGCTTCTACCTTGGAAAATGGTGGGGTGTGTTTTACCTGCTGTTTTGCTGGACCGGCCTGCCTGCACTGATCAGCCTGATTGAGGGCATCGTCTTCCTGTGCACTAGCGACCAGAACTGGGATGCCAAATACAATAAAGGCGTACCGTCCAATAATAGCGGTGCCGCAGTTGTGATAGCTATCGTCGTTTCATTGTTCGGCCTTGTCTTCATCGTGGGCATTCTGGCAGCTATCGCCATTCCGGCCTATCAGGACTATACGATCAAGGCGAAAGTAGCCAATGCCATGGGCAGCGCCAACCAGGTAGCAATGTCCGTTGGTAACTACATCGTCGACAACAAGGCTATCCCTGCCAATATTACCGACGCCGGATTCAGCGGCACCTTGCCTGCTGCAATCAGCGAAATCACGGTGGACCAGCAAAATGCAACGCTGACCGTCAGCGTCAGGACCAATGCTTACGATGAAAAGACTTTCATGCTGGTACCGGCTCAGGATGAGCAAAAAAATCTGACCTGGCGCTGCAAACCCGGCAGCATGCAAGCGAAATATCTTCCAAGGAACTGCCGCGACAGCGGAAACTAAGCTCATTCCGCTGCTGGATGCCCTTATCACAGCAGGGCATCCTCCCTCTTCTGACACCGCGAGATTTTCCGGTTATTCTATTGCGGTATTTTCAACGCGATTCACTCATGCGCGCCCTTCGACGCGCTTCCCTTGCAGCGGCAAATCACAACCAGGAGACAGGCATGCAACAAGATTTTGATAGTTTGGTCGGCAAATCCAGTTTGAGCGAGGGCGTGGACCGCCGCGGCTTCATCAAGGTGGCGATGGGTACCGGTTTTGCTGCTGCAGCAATGCCTATCTGCGCGCAGACCGTCATCAAGACCGATACGGTGGGCCTTACAGCAGGTGAAGTGAATATCAATGTCGGCGGCCAGAACGTGCCGGTCTACCGCGCGCAACCAGAGGGCAAGACCAATTTGCCGATAGTGCTGGTGATCTCGGAAATCTTCGGCGTTCATGAACATATCGCCGACATGGCGCGCCGCTTCGCCAAGCAGGGTTATCTGGCGCTGGCACCGGAATTGTTTGTCCGCCAGGGCGACGCCGGCAAATACGGCACCATCGCCGAATTGATCAAGGAAGTGATTTCCAAGGTGCCGGACGCTCAGGTAATGGGTGACCTGGATGCGGTAGTGGCCTGGGCCAAGGCGAATGGCGGCAATACCGACAAACTGGCGATCACCGGCTTTTGCTGGGGCGGCCGCATCACCTGGATGTATGCTGCGCATAACCCGCAAGTCAAGGCCGGCGCCGCCTGGTATGGCCGTATCGTCGGCGAACCGAACAGTCTGTCGCCAACCAATCCTATCGACATCGCGCCAACACTGAAGGCGCCGATTCTTGGCCTGTATGGTGCCAAGGATACCGGTATCCCGGTTTCCACCGTCGAACAGATGAAAGCTGCATTGGCAAAAACCGGCAATAAATCGGAATTCGTCGTCTATCCGAACTCCGGCCATGCCTTCAATGCAGATTATCGCGCCAGCTATGTGGAAGCAGATGCGAAAGATGCGTGGGTTCGCGTACTGGCCTGGTTCAAATCAAACGGCGTAGCCTGAGCTTATTCAGATAAGACGCCCGGGCTGGGAAGATTACAAGACAAGGTATCTTGCGATTTTTCCCGGCCTTGCCATATTGCTAAAGTCTTTGCAGGATTTGCTCAAATCGTCGCTCTGTGTTCTAATTTGCAACCGTGTTGCAAATTACTGTTCAGATCTAGAGGCTTAAAATTCATTCCACGCTGCTTTCCATACTGCTGGCCACCACTATTGCCGGCGTGCTGAGCATTACTGCTGCAGCGATCTTTTCTTTTTCCCTGCTCTCCAAAGTCGTGGAGCGCATGGTCAGCCTGTCGGTTGGCATCATGCTGTCCACGTCCTTGCTGCATGCGTTGCCGGAAGCCTTTGAATCCGGTGCCGACCCGCGCACACTGTTCGGCTGCCTGATGGGCGGTCTGCTGGCTTTTTTCCTGCTGGAGAAATTCGCGATCCTGCGCCATTCGCACCATCATGAAGGCGATGGCCATCATCATGAGCACGGCCATGATGCGCATGAAGCAGGCAAGGCGGGATGGATGATCCTGGTTGGCGACGGCCTGCATAATTTTACCGATGGCATCCTGATTGCCGCCGCCTTCCTGGCAGATCCCAA
This sequence comes from Parundibacterium terreum, assembly GCF_014636315.1. Taxonomy (GTDB): domain Bacteria; phylum Pseudomonadota; class Gammaproteobacteria; order Burkholderiales; family Burkholderiaceae_D; genus Undibacterium; species Undibacterium terreum. The sequence goes on from NZ_BMED01000002.1 coordinate 1,197,109, forward strand.
ACTGGGCCTGGTGACCGGCCTGGCGATCATCGCGCATGAGATTCCGCAAGAGATAGGCGATTTCATCGTGCTGCTGAACGCGGGATTCTCGCGTGCCCGTGCTTACGTGTATAACTTGATCTGCAGCCTGATGGCTGTCATAGGCGGCCTCCTGGGCTATTTCACGCTGGGCAATGCCAGTAACCTGATACCGTATGTACTGGTGTTCGCCTCTTCCGGCTTTATCTATATCGCTCTCAGCGACCTGATGCCGCAAATGCAGCGCAGGGCGAGCTTGCGCGAAACTATTCCGCAAATCATCCTGATTGCAATCGGCGTTGCACTGGTGCTGTTTGTCACCCGCCACAACCACTAAAGGGACAGGATACTCATCATGCCAAGCAAGATTGCAGGTTACGGCTGGATGCCGGATCTTCCCGATCACAGGGATCACGGTTTTGTCCTTCCTGCCGGCGCACCGCTGTTGCCGCCCAAGGTAGATTTGAGGCCCTACTGTCCGCCAGTGCTAAGCCAGGGACAGAAAATCGGCAGTTGCACATCCAATGCGATCTGCAATGCCTATCGCTTTAACCAGATGAAACAGAGCGGTAAGAATTTCATGCCCTCACGCCTGTTCATTCATTACAATGCGCGCGCGATGATAGGCACGCAAAGGATGAACCACGGTGCGCCGATACGTGAAGCAATCAAGAGCATCGCCAAACAGGGCGTATGCCATGAGCGCGACTGGCCTTATATCGCCAAGAAATATGCGACCAAGCCGCCCAAGTCTGCCTATACCGAAGCACTGCTGCACCAGGCCGTGTCGTACCAGAGGCTGAAGCAGGATCTGGAACACCTGAAAGCCTGCCTGGCCGGCGGCCATCCGTTTGTGTTCGGCCTCACGGTATATGACAGCTTCGAATCCGATGCAGTAGCGGCCAGCGGTACGCTGAAAATGCCGGGCAAGAAAGAGAGCATGGCCGGCGGGCATGCGGTACTGGCAGTGGGCTACGACGATAAGACGGAGCGTTTTACCGTGATGAATTCATGGGGAGACCAATGGGGCAAGAAGGGCTATTTCACCGTGCCTTATGCCTATTTGCTGGAGTCCAACCTGGCGGCAGATTTCTGGACCATACGTACGGTAGAACTGTGAGCCGCATCGCCTGAAGGCCGCCTCAGCATCCTCGGCAATATTGCAGCGAAAAAAAAGGCGCCATCTCGTGGCGCCTTTTTTTAGCCCTCGCAGCCTACGGCCACCGGACGCGCCGGTTCGGCGCACCACTCGCTCCAAGATCCAGGATATAAAGCCGCGCCGGGCAAACCGGCCACTTCCAGTGCCAGCAGGTTATGGCAGGCAGTGACGCCGGATCCGCATTGCATGATGGACTTGCCGGAATCCGGCAAGATGGCGGACCATTCCGCCCTCAATTGCTCGGCAGACTTGAAGCGGCCGTCTTCCTGCAGATTGTCTTTGAAGAAGCGGTTCCTGGCACCCGGGATATGGCCGCCGACCGGATCTATGGTCTCGTTCTCACCGCGGAAGCGATCCGGCGCACGCGCATCGATCAGGGTACGCGAGGCCGTTGCAAGGTTCCCCAGCACATCGGCGACATTGACCTGGGACACCAGGCTGGTCCTGGCATTGACTCCGCCACGCAGCACGATATTTGGCACCTTGTCTGTCAGCGGCAAATTCGCCGCAGTCCAGGCGCCGATCCCGCCATCCAGCACAGCGACAGCCTTGTGCCCTACCCAGCGCAACATCCACCAAAGGCGCGCCGCATACATGCCGCCGTGCGCATCATAGGCCACAACCTGTGAAGAGTCGTCCACGCCCCAGGAGCGCAGCGTATGGATAAATTCCTGTTTGTCCGGCAGGGGATGGCGGCCATGGAAGGCGCCATTGGTCGCCGTCTTGGCGCCGGATAATTTATTGTCCAGATGGGCGAAACGGGCATTCGGCAAATGCGCAGCGTCATAGGCTTTCTGACCGGCCGTCGTATCCGCCAGATCATGCCTGCAATCTACGACCACCCATTGTAGTTTATCAATATTCTTTGCCAGGTCTGCAGCTGAAATTAGCGTGGTATACATCTGTTCTCCTCATGCTCTCATTCTGAGCTGATAGGGTCGGAAGCAACAACCGGCTTATTATTCTTGGAGTTATAAAAAGTTGCTATCAGTCCACTTGCCAGGATAATGGCAATTCCCAGCCAGCTTTGCCACTTAAGAACATCATGCCATAACAATACGTCCCAGGCACTGGAAAATACTATGCCGACATATTGCAAGTTGGCAACCACTAGCGGATTTCCCAGCCTGTAGGCACGCGTCATCGCAATTTGCGCCGATGCAGCGGTCAAGCCTATCGCCAGCAATAGTAAGAAACCCTTGATACCATGATGATGCCAGTCGGACATATTTTGCGCGGCAGACATACCCTCTGTCGCAGTAACACCCAGCATGCCGGCGAAAAAACAGGTTGTGGAAAAGTAAAATACCACTCTGTACTCCGGTTCCCCCATCAAGCCCATCTGCCGCACCTGTATATAGGCCAGCGCCGACAGCATGCCGGATCCAAGACCAATCATGCCACCCAGCATCTGATCTGCATGTATGCTGGGGCGTAGCAGCAATACAACACCAGTAAAGCCGAGCTGGATGGCAATGGCCAGTCCAGCCTCTACCCGCTTCTTGCCATGCAGCCATGCGCCGGCAAACAGGATGATAGCCATCCATACCGGCGACATATAGTTCAGAGTCACGGCCATCGCCAGCGGCAGCTTGGTAATGGCATAAAACCACATCCACAACGCGATCACGCCGATGAAGCCGCGCCACAGGTGATGGAAAGGCATACGGGTACGCAAGCTGCCGCCCTGCAGCTTGACCAGCACCAGTATCATCGCCATGCCTATCAGGCCGCGGAAGGCGACGATTTCAGCCGTTGGGTAATAATCGGAGGCCAGCTTGACGCAGACACCCATGATGGAAAACAAAAAACTTGCTACGAGCATCCACAGCGATTGCATAATTCTCAGGCCGTAAAAGTAAGGGGAGGCCTGTGCCTCCCCTTTTGTTTAAAAGTCGATATTACTTCGGTACCATTCGTGGAAATGCTGCATGCCATCTTCCATCGGCGACTGGTAAGGGCCGGTTTCATTGACGCCGCGATCCAGCAAGATACGGCGACCGGCATCCATCCTCTGCGCGATTTCGTCATCCTCGACGCAGGTTTCCATATAGGCGGCGCGTTCGGCCTCGATGAAATCGCGCTCGAACAGCACGATCTCTTCAGGATAATAAAACTCGACCACGTTCCTGGTCTTGCCGGTTTCCTGCGGCCACAAGGTAGAAACCACCAGCACATGCGGATACCATTCCACCATGATGTTCGGATACAGCGTCAGCCAGATCGCTCCGTAAGGAGGCGCTTCGCCGTTGCGGAATTTCAATACCTGGTCTTGCCAGGCCTTGTATTTCGGCGAACCGGATTTCAGCAAGCCGCTATTCACGCCTACCGTCTGCACGCTGTAATCTGCGCCGAATTCCCAGCGCAAGTCCTCACAGGCAACGAAGCTGCCCAGGCCCGGATGGAAGGGTTCGACATGGTAGTCTTCCAGATAGACTTCAATGAAGGTCTTCCAGTTGTAATCGCATTCGTGCACTTCAACGTGATCCAGCATATAGCCGCTAAAGTCCAGATCCTTGGTGACGCTGAGCTGCGCCATCTTTTTCATCACGTTGTAACCGTTTTGCTCGAACAGCAGGCCGTTCCAGTTTTGCAAAGGCGTCCTGGACAGGTTCAGGCAAGGCGTGTCGGCAAAATGCGGCGCGCCTATCAGCTCTCCCTTGAGGTCATAGGTCCAGCGATGCAGAGGGCAAACGATGTTATTGGTATTGCCGCGGCCGTTGAACATCAATGCCTGCCTGTGGCGGCATACATTGGACATCAGCTCTATGCCATTGGCATTGCGCACCAGCATGCGGCCCTCGTTCTCTGCGACAAGCGTAGCAAAGTCGCCGACATTGGGCACCATCAATTCATGGCCGACATAACGCGGACCTGACTGGAAGAGTTGTTTGATCTCGCGCTGCAACAGTGCTTGATCAAAGTAAACGTTTACTGGAAGTTGCGCGTTTGAGCGCGCGAGTTTGGAAAAAGAAGCCAGATCGGACATCCCCACCCCCCAAATTAATTTGCACCAACCTAAAGGAGAAAGAATCCGCAAAAACCTGTTTTCAAACGAAAATTCAAACGAAAAACGAAATGAAGAGGAAATTTTGGACAGAACGGGCGATTATACCTGAATTAAGGGAAGTGGGCTAGGCAGCAACTAAAAGCCGGAAATGCAGACTGAAAGCGTTCAGAACGCGTCTGATAGGCAGCGTTTTCAGCAAGAAGGCGTATTTAGTGAAAAGCGCGGGCGGTGGAGCAATCCTGGAATATTGCCTTAATTCTCGGCAATTTCAGGAATCGCCACTGTTTCCTGTTCGGCAGCCGGTTCATCCAGCGCTTCCATCAATGCACGGTCAACCAGCTTGTCGAGTACCAGAACCTGAGCCCGATTTTCACGGAAGGTCTGCTCCAGCTCTTCCGCCGATACGGAGAAGGATTTTTCTTTCTGGGTGCCGGTAAAGATGTACAGGCTGCGCATAGGGCTGACCCAGGCCAGCTTGACCTTGCCGCTCTCGCCGGTTTTTTTGGTGAATTGCAGCCAGATGCCGCGCTCCAGATTGGCGACAATTTCGGTGAATTCATCGACCTCAGGCTCGGGCCCTTGCTGTTCTTCCGCTTGCGCGCGTTTTTCCAGCCTGCGCTCGGCAGCTTTCTGCGCCACTTCCACCGCAATTTCCAGTTGCCGCTCAGGAGAAATATCCAGTGGGGCACGGACGATAGATGCATGGCATTCGGCCAGCTCGGCAAAGAACTGCAGGCGATCGGCGTCATCCCATTTGATGACATTCAGCCATTTGTTCAGCGTAACAAGAATGCTAGGCAGACGGTTGATCAGTTCCTGGCGCTGCTGTACGGTAATCTTTGGCTTCACGCTCCAGATCAGGTCATCCATGGTGCGGATTGCATCCTGAACTGCCTGCGGTTTTTCTTCCTTGACGGTATATGCCAGTGTCAATACCTTGACCCAGCGGTCTTCCAGGAAAGTTTCGACAAAGGCGACCACTTCGCCGGTACCGACACGCATTGCCACTTCACTATTGGCGGCAAGATTGGCCTGCTTGACCTTTTCCTTGCGCAAGGCGCGTACGATAGGTTCTTGCAAAACCGCGGCAGCGGCCGCCTCTTCCTTCTCAACGAAATTTTCGATGTCGGAAGCAACTTCGTCGAACAGTTCCAGCTTGTGATCAAACTCTTGCTGTACGCGGTTGACGTTGCGCTGCAAGGTTTGGTAGAGCGGATCTTCCTGGCCCTTTTTCTGATCCCAGGCAACGCTGTGCTTGGCCAGCAAGTCGATCAGGCGACGGGCAGGATGGGCTTCCTTGAAAAAGAAGTCCTTATCAATCAGTGCCGCTTTTAATACCGGGATCTGCAGAACGCCGATCAATTCCTTGATTTCATTCGGAATTGTCTGGTTGCGGAAGACCGTATCAAAAATCTTGGACAACAGATCCAGCGTATTGCGTTCCACACCGGACGTTGCCAACTCAGGCATTTGCTCCTTGAGCTGCGACAGGCGCATGACGCCCTGCGCGCCTGCAACCAGCTGGCGTATTGCCATTCCTTTTTGCAGGTCAGCCAGATAATTGAACAGCTGGGTCTCTGCGGCTGCAGAAGGTGCAAACGCTGCGGCTTCGCCAGCCGGGGCAAAACCGCCCTGCTGCATCGCGCGCGCCAGATCGTTTTGCAGGCTGTCCAGCAAATTGGCGCTACCGGCATTAATTGGTGGCACGGCAAAATTCGCAGCGGGCGCAGCCTGTGTTTGTGCCTGTGCGGCCGAGAAGTAATTCTTGAGCTTTTGATCCAGCTCCGCTTTGACGGGCTCGTCTTTTTTCGCCTGCGCCGCACTATCCATCTTTTTGACGCGATAGGACTCGTGCAGCTCAGGCAGGATGCCGCGCTCAACCAAAGTCTGGTTCAGTGCCTGCAGTATGGGGGCCAGGTCAAACAAGATATCGGCGCGCAATAAAGGCAGCACCAGATGATGCGATTCCTGGTCGGGATTGAATTCAGTCCAGGCGGCAATGATGACTTTCAACACCACTTCCGGGCGGAAAGGATTTTGCTGTATGCCGACGCTATCGTAGTCCATCAGCGCCGCAAGGCGCATATTCAGCGCGGCCAACTGTTCCGCACTCGCCAGCTCCAGCGAGCGGCTGGCACGGCCCATCGCCAGCTTCTTGTCCATTTCTTCATAGGACACCAGGGTCAGCGCGACGTCCTGAGGAACACCGTCAGCTTTGACACCTTGCTGTAAAACCTGCACTTCCTTGCGGAAGGCAGCCTCTATGCCGCTGGACGCAAGGTAGTAGAATGCATAGGCATTATTTTTTAATAATTGCGCCGCATTAAAACTGAGATTCGCCTGCTTCGGGTCCGCATGCTGTTCCGATGCAGCGAACAAGGCATTCGCCAGACGCGCGGCAAACGCATCTATTTGCGCAACCGACAAGTGCGCAGCCTGCGCGGCCAGGGCGCGCAGAATCTCGCCGGGCGTTGAAGAAGCCGGTGATTTTTGTGCAAACTGGTTGTCGGGCAGTGATGGCATGGTGCTATCAGTTTAGCGTAGGTTGGGCTTAGGTTAAATCAGGATTAAAGGCAGCTTTAACCGTTTTGTTGCAATCATAGGGAGAAAAAGCAGGCTCGTTAAGGAATATTACATTTCTTTAATATTCAACTACTTAAACGCTAAAGAGGCTTTTTCACCGAGTACTGCCAATATATACCAATAATTTCCACATGGAAATGTTCGAAACGCAATTTACACCACTTTTTGCACTTTTTTTTTGCAGTTGATTGTAGGATCATGCCAAAAGATTCAGCAAATCTACTCAAATACCGATGGCTTGGGATGGTTTGCTCTAAAATACAGGGTTAGACTTCATATTTAGCACGCAGTTTTAGCCCGCAATCAGGATCTATGCCGAAAAAACCAACAAGTACAAGCCAGCCGGAATCCTTTGAGGCCGCCATGTCCGAACTGGCCGACCTAGTCTCCCAGATGGAAGCTGGAGAATTACCACTGGAAGCGTCCGTCACTGCATATAAACGTGGCTCAGAATTGATCAAATATTGTGCCGGCCAGCTGGACAAGGTTGAAAGCCAGGTAAAAATCCTGGAAGCCGACATGCTGAAACCTTTTTCCGCCGATAGCAGCAGGGATGGCGGTGCCCCCGATACTGAGGGGGATGCATGAGCACCGGTTTTCATGAGTGGATGAAGGCGACCCAGGCCAATTTTGAGGTATCGCTGGCGGCATTCCTGCCGGCAGAAACTGTTCTTCCCGAACGCCTGCATCAGGCCATGCGCTATGCGGCACTGGACGGCGGTAAACGGGTTCGCCCCTTATTGGTGTATGCAGCAGGCAGGCTGTTCGACGCGCCCGCCGGCCTGTTGGCCAGGGCGGCGGCGGCACTGGAAATGATCCATGCCTACTCGCTGGTACATGACGACATGCCCTGCATGGACGACGACGCGCTCCGGCGCGGCAAACCCACGGTACATGTCAAATATGACGAGGCAACGGCTCTGCTGGTAGGCGACGCGCTGCAGGCGCAAGCTTTTCTGGTATTGTCGGCAGAAGATGCCAGTGACGCCGCAATCGCCGAGATGGCGACACGCAAGCTGTCCATGGTCAGGTTGCTGGCACAGGCAGCGGGCTCGGTCGGCATGTGCGGTGGCCAGGCCATAGACCTGGCCAGCGTCGGCCTAGCGCTGACGCAGGATCAGCTGGAGCAGATGCACAGGCTGAAAACCGGCGCCCTGCTGCGAGCGTCCGTGCTGATGGGAGCAATGAGCGGCAAGACCCTGTCGGCCTCGGAAATAACGGCGCTGGACAGCTACGCCGGCGCGATAGGCCTGGCGTTCCAGGTGGTGGACGATGTGCTGGATGCGACAGCAGACTCGGCAACCCTGGGTAAAACCGCCGGCAAGGATGCGGCCGACAATAAACCTACCTATGTGTCTATACTAGGGCTGGACGCATCCCGGCAACTGGCAGAAAAATTATGCAGCGACGCCCATGCAGCGTTGCTGCCGTTTGGCGACAAAGCCCAACAACTACACGATCTGGCCGATCTGATCGTGCAGCGGAAAGCGTAATATGAATTTACTCAATACCATCGATTCCCCCCATGACCTGCGCAAATTGCCGCGCACGCAACTCAGCCCGCTGGCGGATGAATTGCGCCAGTTTGTCCTGGATTCCGTTTCCAAGACCGGCGGCCATTTGTCGTCCAACCTGGGTACGGTGGAACTGACAATAGCACTGCACTACGTATTCAATACGCCGGAAGACAGGATAGTGTGGGATGTGGGTCACCAGACCTACCCGCACAAGATACTGACCGGCCGCCGCGAGCAGATGCATACGCTGCGCCAACTGAATGGCATCTCCGGCTTCCCGCGCCGCGTAGAGAGCGAATACGATACTTTCGGCACCGCCCATTCATCGACATCGATCTCGGCCGCATTGGGAATGGCGCTGGCAGCCAAGACCAAGGGCGAGGACCGGCATGCGATCGCCGTCATCGGCGACGGTTCGATGACAGCCGGCATGGCCTTCGAGGCAATGAACAATGCAGGCATCCACGAAGACGTGAATCTGCTGGTAATACTGAACGACAATGACATGTCGATCTCGCCGCCAGTCGGCGCGCTGAACCGCCACCTGGCCAAGCTGATGTCAGGCAAGTTTTACGCTGCAGCCCGCAGCGTCGGCAAATCTGTCCTGCCGCCGCCCATGCTGGAGCTGGCCAAGCGCCTGGAAGAGCATGCAAAAGGCATGGTAGTGCCGGCCACAATGTTTGAAGAATTCGGTTTCAACTATATCGGCCCTATCGACGGTCACGATCTGGACTCCCTGATCCCTACGCTGCAGAACATCAAGGACCTGAAAGGTCCGCAGTTCCTGCATGTCGTCACCAAAAAAGGCCAGGGCTACAAACTGGCCGAAGCAGATCCGGTGCTATACCATGGCCCGGGCAAGTTCAATCCGGCCGAAGGCATCAAACCTGCTGCAGCGCCTGCCAAACTGAACTACATGCACGTCTTCGGCAACTGGCTGTGCGATATGGCAGCAGCAGACAAACGCCTGGTCGGCATCACGCCGGCGATGCGCGAAGGTTCGGGCATGGTGGAGTTCGACCAGAAATTTCCTGACCGCTATTACGATGTAGGCATCGCCGAGCAGCATTCGGTGACCTTTGCAGCAGGCCTGGCTTGCGAAGGCATGAAGCCCGTCGTCGCGATCTACTCCACCTTCCTGCAGCGCGCCTATGATCAGATGATCCATGACGTAGCACTGCAAAACCTGGACGTGACATTCGCATTGGACCGCGCAGGGCTGGTGGGTGCCGACGGTGCCACGCACGCGGGCAACTATGACCTGGCTTTCATGCGTTGCATTCCCAACATGGTGGTGATGGCGCCATCCGATGAAAACGAATGCCGCCAAATGCTGACTACCGGTTATAACTATCCCGGCCCTGCTGCAATCCGCTACCCGCGCGGCGCCGGCATAGGCGCAGAGATCAAGCAGGAACTGACTTCGCTACCGATAGGCAAGGGCGAAATCAAGCGCGAGGGCAAGGATATCGCCATCCTGGCGTTCGGCTCCATGGTGCATCCAGCCATACAGGCGGCAGACAAGCTGGACGCAACAGTTGCCAATATGCGCTTTATCAAACCGCTGGATGTGGAACTGCTGAAGAGCCTGGCGGCAAACCATGATGCGCTGGTGACGGTAGAAGAAGGCACCATCATGGGCGGTGCCGGATCTGCCGTCGCTGAAGCTCTGGCCGCTGCCGGTATCTGCAAACCACTACTGATCCTGGGTTTGCCGGACAAGTTCATTGATCATGGCGACCCGGCCCTGCTGCTATCGCAGTGCGGCCTGGATGCTGCGGGCATAGAAGCAGCAATCAAGAAGCGCTTCCTGACCGAAAAGCCTAAGCTCGCAGTCAATAACTAAGTTGTGTGCAGAAAAAAAGCGAAGTCGACCGGCTTCGCTTTTTTTTTATTATTAGGACGAACCATCTACCCGATGGCAAGTCTGAGTCTATCTTGATGATCAATTAGGGAAGCAAAAGATGAAGAGAACGATTTTTTCCAGCGCAGCTATCGTGGCAGCAGCAGGCCTGCTCACCTGTTCCGCCAGTGTGCTGGCAGCCGACCGCGGTGCCCCTGCCACCCGCACCAATGCGGTAACGGATACCTATGGCGATATCAGCGTCAAGGATTCCTACCGCTGGCTGGAAAAACAAGGCGATCCGCAAGTTCACCAGTGGAGCGTGGCCCAGGATAAGCGTACACGCAAATACTTCGACGGCCTGGCACTGCGCAAGCCGCTATTCGACGCCCTGATGGGCCTCATCTCCGCCAGCTCCAGCTCCTACTATGATCTGCATACGGCAGGCGACAAAATATTTGCGATGTACAACCAGCCGCCCAAGCAGCAGCCGATGATCGCGGTGCTGGGCAATGCCGCCGATCCTGCGCAGGCAAAAATTGTGCTGGACCCGAATGCCATCAACACCAAGGGCACCACCGCGATAGACTGGTTCGTGCCTTCGCCTGACGGCTCCAAACTGGCAGTATCAATGTCGGACAATGGCAGCGAAGACGGTTCGGTGCACATCATCGACGTCGCCACCGGCAAGCAGATAGATAAAGTCATTCCATTGGTGCAGTACCCTACCGGCGGCGGCAGCGTCGCATGGAAATCTGACGGCAGCGGCTTCTGGTATACCCGCTATCCTGACGCCAGCCAGCCGGCAGACCGCCAGCACTTCTATGAACAGATCTATTTCCATAAACTGGGTGACGATCCTGCCAAAGACAGCTATGTACTCGGCAAGGATTTTCCTAAAGTCGCAGAAATTGCGCTGGAAAGCCACCACGGCTATGTGGTCGCGTCGGTCGCAAATGGCGACGGCGGCGAGTTCGCCCACTATGTGATCGCCGAAGACGGCAGCGTCAAGCAGGTAAGCCGCTTCGAAGACAAGATCGTCGCAGCAACCATAGGCACAGACCAGGCGATGTATCTGGTATCCCGCAAGGATGCTCCGCGCGGCAAATTGCTGAAACTGGGCATGGCAGATCTGGACCTATCCAAGGCCAAAGTCATCGTGCCAGAATCGGAAGCCGTGATACAGCAGGGTGGGGAGTTTGGCGGTTCTCCCGTCGTCGTCACCAAGGATGCGGTGTATGTGCGCGAGATCGTAGGCGGCCCTTCACGCGTGGCCATCTTTGATCACGAAGGCAAGCCACGCGGCACGCTGCCTTTGCCGGATGTGGCGGCAGTGGACGAGATAGAAGCACTGAACGACGGCAGCCTGCTGTATTCAGTGAAGACCTACCTGACCCCGCCCTACTATGCACGCTATGATGAGAAATCAGGAAAATCGGCGACCAGCAAACTGGCACAGACCAGCCCTGTCTCATATGACGATACTGAAGTGATCAGGGAATTTGCCACCTCCAAGGACGGCACCAAGATCCCACTGAGCATCGTGCGCCGCAAAGGCACCAAGCTGGATGGCAGCAATCCGGTCTTGTTGAACGGCTATGGCGGCTTTAGCGTCAACCAGACTCCGAAATTCCTGGCTCCTGCAACCCGCCTGTGGCTGGATGCGGGTGGTGTGTTTGTGATTGCCAACCTGCGTGGCGGTGGTGAGTTCGGCGAAGAATGGCATACAAAAGGATCGCTGACATTCAAGCAGAATGTGTTCGATGATTTTGCCGCGTCGGCGCAATACCTGATAGACCAGAAATACACCAGCAGCGAACACCTGGCAGCGATAGGCGGCAGCAATGGCGGCCTGTTGATGGGTGCAGTACTGACCCAGCACCCTGGCCTGTTCAAGGCTGTGGTATCGCAGGTCGGCATCTACGATATGCTGAGGGTTGAGCTGGATCCTAACGGCGCATTCAACACTACCGAATACGGCAGCGTGAAAAATCCTGAGCAACTGAAAGCACTGTACGCATACTCGCCTTATCACCATGTACAGGACGGCACCAAGTACCCAGCCATCTTCATGGCGACCGGTGAAACCGACGGCAGGGTCAACCCCATGCATTCACGCAAGATGATTGCGCGCCTGCAAGCGGCAACCACAGGCAAGCCTGTCTACCTCAGCATCAACTCGCACGCCGGCCATGGCATAGGCAGCTCGCTGTCGATCAAGGCCAACCAGACAGCCGACGTCTACGCGTTCCTGTTTGATCAACTGGGCATGAAGTTCCAGCCCAAGAAATAAAGCTGGATAAGCCATACGCAAAAAAGGAAGCCTAGCGGCTTCCTTTTTTATTTTGGGTAAGAGTTTTTAGTTCCTGCGGCTTAACGCTGCCTTTCCTTTTCCCACAGCACGTCGCTGCCGCCTGCATAGCGATTCAATACGCGCGACAGTACAAACATCAGGTCCGACAGGCGGTTCATGTATTGGCGCGGATGGTCGTTGATGGTCTCCGCCTTGCCCACGCTGACGATGGCGCGTTCTGCCCGGCGGCATACGGTACGGCACACATGCGCAATCGCGGCGGCGCGCGATCCACCCGGCAGGATGAAATCCTTCAGCGGTTCCAGATCGGCATTGTAGTGCGCCAGCAGGCTGTCCAGCCGCGCCACCTGCGCATCGGTGATCAGGGTATAACCGGGAATGCACAATTCGCCGCCCATATCAAACAAATCATGCTGGATAGAAACAAGCTCGCGCTTCATCTGCTCCGGCAAATCTTCGCACAGCAAGACGCCAATATGCGAATTCAGTTCATCCACATCTCCCATCGCATGCACGCGCAAGGCATCCTTGTCCACTCGGCTGCCGTCACCCAGGCCGGTCGTACCCTTGTCGCCGGTACGTGTGGCAATTTTTGAAAGTCGATTTCCCATGGCAGAAAAAAATAAAATTGAAGATGCGCAGAGGATACGGCAAAACCCGCGAATGTGCATCCTTGCAGTGCGGGCTATCCATGCGGATGCATGGGGGCGCTGCAGGGTGCATAATATGTCTATAGAAAAATAATTTCGGAGACTGCCATGAACCATCCTGCCTCTTTAGCCGCACTCAGGCAGCCGCTGCCTGAGGAATTGCTATTGGCACTGCAAAACATGCTGGAAGACCGTTGCAGCACCAGCCTGGCGATGCGCGAGCACCACGGCAGCGATGAATCCTCGTACGACCCCATGCTGCCCGACGCCGTGGTATTTGCGCAAACCACGGAAGAAGTCGCGGCCATCATGCAACTGTGCAACCATTATGAAGTGCCGGTGATACCGTATGGTGCAGGCTCTTCGCTGGAAGGCCATGTCCTGGCGCTGCGAGGCGGCGTCACACTGGACCTGTCGCAAATGAACAATATGGTCGCCGTGCATGCGGAAGACCTGACCGCCACTGTGCAGGCCGGCGTCACGCGCAAGCAACTCAATCTGGAGATCAAGGATACCGGGCTGTTTTTTCCCATCGATCCGGGTGCGGATGCGTCGCTGGGCGGCATGGCCGCCACCCGGGCCTCCGGCACCAATGCCGTACGCTACGGCACCATGCGCGAAAACGTGCTGGCGCTGACGGTGGTGACCGCGGACGGCCGCATCATCAAGACAGGCAGCCGGGCTAAGAAATCCTCGGCCGGCTACGACCTGACGCGCATCTTTGTCGGCAGCGAAGGTACCTTGGGCATCATCACCGAAGTCACCGTCAAACTGTATCCGCTGCCGGAGGCCATCTCTGCTGCAGTCTGCACCTTCCCCAGCACTGCCGCTGCAGTCAATACGGTGATCCAGACCATACAGATGGGCGTGCCCATCGCCAGGGTGGAATTCCTGGATGAGAACGGCGTCCGGGCCATCAATGCCTACGACAAGATGCAGTTGCCGGAAAAATCCCTGCTGCTGTTTGAATTTCACGGCAGCGAGCACAGCGTGCAGGAACAGGCAGAGGTCGTGCAGGACATCGCGGCCGGCAACGGCGCCGGCGACTTTGAGTGGGCCACCCGGCCGGAAGACCGTTCACGCCTGTGGGCCGCCCGCCATAACGCTTACTTCGCGCTGCTGCAAATGCGCCCCGGCGCCCGCTCCATCTCCACCGATTGCTGCGTTCCCATCTCCCGTCTGGCTGAATGCATCAGCGAAACCCAGCTTGATTGCGAGCGGAATAACATCATCTACTCCATCATCGGCCACGTAGGCGATGGCAACTTCCATGTGCTGATGATGATAGATCCGCATGATCCAGAAGATATCGCCAAGGCCGAAGGCGTGAACGCGCGCATGGTCGCACGCGCCATCGCGATGGACGGCACTTGCACCGGCGAGCACGGCGTGGGCCTGCACAAGATGGATTTCCTGATCCAGGAGCACGGCGAAAACGCGATAGACATGATGCGCACCTTAAAACACGCTTTCGATCCTAAAAATATTATGAACCCGGGCAAGATAGTGTCCTGGGAAAAAAATTAAACATGGCCACAAGACTCCCACCAGTACACGCCCTCTCAGCTTTTGAAGCCGCTGCCCGCCATGGCTCGTTTGCCGTCGCAGCGGAAGAACTCTGCATCACTCCATCTGCATTGTCGCACCGCATCCGACTGCTGGAAGAGCATCTGTGCGAACGTGTTTTCCTGCGCGAAGGCCGCAGCGTCACGCTGACCGAATTCGGCCGCCGCTATCTGGACGTCGTGCGCGCCGCCTTACGCACGCTGGCGGAATTCCCGCTACCGAACAAGGCAGCGCCCAACCAGTTGCGGGTCAAGGTCACGCTGCCGCCGACCTTTGCACGCTATATGTTCCTGCCGCGGCTGGCAGGATTCACTACGCGGCATCCTGATATAGAAATTGAAATCTTCCTGTTCGTTCCCTTGTATGACTTGAGCCTGTCGGAGAGCGATGTCGAGGTTCGCTTTGGCGGCGGTGAATATCCCAACCTGGTCACGAAGAAATTATTTGTGGAACCTGCCTTCGTGGTCGGCAGCCCTGCCTACCTGAAAACCATCCCCCCCATCAAAACACCCGCCGATCTGCAGCATGCGAAGCTGCTGCGCTCGGCACTGGAACCCTGGCAACCGTGGTTTGAAGTGGCGGGACTGGATTGGCCAGAGCCGGCCAACGGCTTGCGACTGGACGATCTGGGATTATTGCTGGAGGCGGTCAAGCATGGCCACGGCGTGGGCCTGACCCGGCTCCATTTTGCGCAAGAGATGATAGATAAAGGCGAGGTGGTGCGGCTGTTTGACGTGCAACTGGCAACGCCGCCGCATGCCTATTATCTTGCGCATGAAGCGCAGCCCAACATGCGGCCGGAAGTGGCGACCTTCATCGCGTGGATGCTTGAAACTTTCCAGAACGGTACTCAGGCCTAGAGACGCTTAGCAAGGCTTGGCACCTGCAGCGCAGATGGTTCAGATGCCAAGCCCGTGCATTTCTTTACGCGACATTGCGCCCGGCAGAGGCAATCCACACGGAGAACCACTGCTCGCGAGTTAAAGTCACAGCCGTGGCGGCTACTGCCTCGCGCACCGCTTCTATGCGGCCGGAACCTGTCAATGCCAATGGCCGTGATGGGTGCTGCAAAATCCAGGCAATCGCGACCGTGCTGATCGATACGCCAAGATCCGCGGCTATCTTTTCCAGCGCTGCGCGCACCCGCAAACCCTGCTCCGTGTCATCGCTGAACAGGCGGCCACCGGCCAGCGCCGACCAGATCATCGGCGACAAGGACAGACGCTGGCATTGGTCCAGCGTACCATCATCCAGCGGCGCCATGTGCAGCACCGAAAATTCGATCTGATTGGTCACCAGCGGGAAACGCGATGCCAGCAAATCAAACTGCGATGTCGTGAAATTGGAAACACCGAAATGCTTCACCTTGCCGCTTTGCTGCAGGCTGGTGAAAGCCTCTGCGATCTCATCGGCATCCATCAAGGGATCCGGCCTGTGGATCAGCAACAGATCCAGATAATCCGTATGCAGATTCTGCAGCGACTTCTCCGCCGACGCGATGATATGCGCGCGGCTGGTATCGTAATGCTGCACAGTATGCGCAGGACGGCCCGGCGACACCAGCTTGATGCCGCACTTGCTGACGATTTCTATCTGGCTACGCACGGATGGCTTTAAGGCCAGCGCCTCGCCGAACAGCGCCTCGGCCT
Organism: Parundibacterium terreum; assembly: GCF_014636315.1. Taxonomy (GTDB): domain Bacteria; phylum Pseudomonadota; class Gammaproteobacteria; order Burkholderiales; family Burkholderiaceae_D; genus Undibacterium; species Undibacterium terreum. The sequence continues at coordinate 1,213,418 of NZ_BMED01000002.1, forward strand.
GATAGTCGCCATAGATATCTGCATGATCGGTGGTCGTGATACCAAGCTCCAGGCTTTGTTCCAGGAATGCCAGCCTCTGCTGGGCGCTCATATTCCATGACCCCAGGCGCCACAGGCCCAGCACGATACGCGAGAAAACGGGACTGTCTAAAGGAGATTTCGATGAAGCGCGGGACACTGGCAGGCGGGATGTTTGCATATTGCTCTCGGAAAGGTCGTCATGAGAAAAACGCATGATACCCGAGCAGGCAGGCATTTGCCTGCCGCACTCCTATTTTTTGTCCGCTCGCTGCCCCAGGGGCATGAAGCTATGAGGCTATGGACGCCGGCTAATTTCCCACTTTCTTGTAGCCGGAATAGCTGATCTCATATTCGGTGTCCGTCCTGGCCAGCAGCTTGCGCGCCAGGATGCGGCGCTTCTCGTTCGAGGCAATGCGTACTTCATTATTGACCAGCGTCGTGTCTATCACCAGCGAAGAGCCTACGTCCAACTCGCCGGCGATGCCACCTAGCACCTTCATCGCGGTCGCCACCTTGGCGTCGATATGCATCATGTCGCCGCTATCCTCATCCACGATCATCTTGCCGGACAAATGGGAAAACAATTGCTCCGCCTTGTCTTTCGGTGCATAGCCGTCACGCGGTTCAAAGTCCAGTTCCAGTGCCTTGACATTCTTGTAGGTAAGCCGCTTGACGTCGGTGACCTTGGTGGCGTTCAGTACATTTTCTACCGTACTGGCCGGAACCGGGGTACGGCTGGCTTCATCAATCTGTTTTTGCACCCTGGCATCTTCGCTGGCCTGCTCGTCGCCCGCCAAGGCCGCATCATTCTTTTTCAAAATACGGCTGATGGTGTGGTCTTTGACGTATTTTATTTCGTAGTCGAATTTGTCTTCCCGCGTAATTTTCCCGTCGGCACTACGGTCGCGCTGGATCTCATGCTCAGTGTAGGTATATTGATGCCGGAGAGCACTCAAGGCCTTTTGCTTGTCCAGCAAAGACTTGGTCAGCACATCCAGGGCTGGCAGCGCAGCAGCGGAACTCGATGCATCGGCCGCATGCGCAGCTGGGATAAGGAAGAGCAAGCTTGAGCCTGCAAGTACACCAGTCAGAAATAGTCTTTTCATAGTAAGAACCATCATTGAGGACCACCGGTTGAGAGTACGGGAGCTGGTACTTGCCAGCACGGTAAGTAATATTACAGGGAATCGCAAAGTTTGGAGCATCCACCCCTTTCGCATCGGACTAATCCTACAGCGAAAAGCGAAATTTTCCTGTTTCAGAAGCGTTTTTCCAAACCTATCATGAAGTCCTTACCACGAGAAATGGCCGGGCCCTGATCATGAAGAACCTGATACACCAGAAGCTGGATAGTGAAGAAACCGGATTTACCGAGCACTACGTACCCATCAAGAAACAACATCAGGAATACCGTGATGCCGAGGTTTCCATCCGCGCCAGCGACGATAAGGCAAGGACATCGCGCAAGCACACCAAGGCCGGCAAAGCCAGAGACTATGGCAGCACGGACTCTTACGCCAGATAAGCTATTTCTCTAGTGCAGATAAAAACAATCCGGCTGCTTCCCTTGGAAAGCAGCCGGATCACGATGTCTCAAATAATGCTCCAGAAAATGATTTCTGAGCAGCCTATTTGATCAGCTTGTCTTCCTTGAACATGGCCTTGATGCCCCTTAGGGCCTGGCGTATGCGTGCCTCGTTTTCTATCAGTGCAAAGCGTACGTATTCGTCGCCATACTCGCCAAAGCCTATGCCGGGAGAAACGCAAAGTTTGGCCTTTTCCAGCACCTGCTTGGCAAACTCCAGCGAACCCAGATGGCGGTAAGGCTCGGGAATGTGCGCCCAGATATACATCGATGCTTTCGGGTTATCCACCATCCAGCCCAGTTCATGCAGGCCCTTCACCAGCACATCGCGGCGACGCTGGTATTTGTCACGGATTTCATTGACGCAAGTCTGGTCGCCTTCCAGCGCAGCGATAGCCGCCACCTGCACCGGCGTGAAGCTGCCGTAGTCGTGATAGCTCTTGATACGCGCCAGCGCTGCGACCAGCTCCTTGTTGCCGACCATGAAGCCTATGCGCCAGCCTGCCATGTTGTAGCTCTTGGATAGCGTGAAAAATTCCACCGCCACATCGCGCGCGCCAGGCACCTGCATGATGGACGGTGCTTTCCAGCCGTCATAGACGATGTCGGCATAGGCGAGGTCATGCACTACCAGGATATTGTTTTCCTTGGCCAGCTTGACGACACGCTCAAAAAAATCCAGCTCCACGCATTGCGCGGTCGGATTGGATGGAAAGCCGAAGATCATCATCTTGGGCTTGGGATAGCTCTCGCGTATCGCACGCTCCAGCTCGGCGAAGAAATCCACGCCCGGACTCATGCGTATGGAGCGTATGTCGGCGCCGGCAATCACCGCGCCATAGATATGGATGGGATAGCTGGGATTGGGCACCAGCACCGTATCGCCCTTGTCCAGCGTAGCCAGCATCAGATGCGCCAGCCCTTCCTTGGAACCTATGGTGACGATCGCTTCGGAATCAGGATCGAAATCCACGTCATAGCGCGACTTGTACCAGTGCGCGATCGCGCGCCGCAGACGCGGTATGCCTTTGGAGGCGGAATAGCCGTGCGTATCGGGGCGCCTGGCGACTTCGACCAGCTTGTCAACGATGTGCGCAGGCGTAGCACCATCAGGATTGCCCATGGACATATCGATGATGTCTTCGCCGCGACGGCGCGCAGCCATCTTCAGTTCAGCGGTGATATTGAAAACGTAGGGAGGGAGGCGGTTGATACGCGCGAAGGTATAACCCCGGCCCGGCGGAGTAGAAGTAATTGTCATGATCAAATTGTACGTAAGCGCCCGGAACCGTCCGAGCGACGTTGAAGCTAATGCTTCGTCTTTGATTCTATAGCAGCATTTCCAGCCTGACAAATACTTCGTTCAGCTTTGTTGCACTTGCTGCAAAGAGGCCAGCAAATTTGCTGTCTTGGTGTAGCCGGACGCCAGCATGTGCAAGGCACCCTCATGCACGACCAGCAGCGCAGGGAAACCGCGTATGCCCCAGCGCTGGGTTTGTTCAAACTCTTCGCGGGTTTCTGCCGCTGTCGCATGCGCTGTCATCGTCTCCATGAAGCTGTGTATGTCGTAACCGCCGCCATCGACCGCGTTCAATGAATTGACGCACACCTCGGACAATACATCGTCTTTCGTAACATCTTTTCCCTCAGCGTAAAACGCATGCTGGATTGCACGAAATACGGCCAGCTTCGCGCGCGGTGATAATTCATCGGCCACAGTACGCGCAGCGACCACCGCGCGGCAGGCCGGCTCGGTGTCGTAAATGAAGCCAGGCTGCGACATGCCTGCATTTGAAAACGGCAGGCCGCTGGCTTCGGCGACATGCTGCCAGTGGCCCAGTATAGTCGCCTTCTTTTCCTCATCCATCACCTCGGTGTTATAGGCGCGCAGGCCGCCGGTGATGATGTCCATTGCGACATCCGGCACGGCAGCCAGGAATGCATCCAGTTCAGGGCCGAAGCCGTAGCACCAGGAGCACATGGGATCAGCGATATAGAGTAGTTGTGTCATATGCTTGTCTTCACATTTTCAGCAGGCCATTGTATAGAAACAAGAGCCTGGCTGCAGATTGCTCATGCCGGGTACAAGGCGCCCAATATCCGCAAACCCCTGGCGCCTGTGACTTCCGGCAGATTGCCGGGCAGCCTCTGGGTGAACCTTTGGGCCAGCCAGGCAAAGGCCAGCGCCTCTACATGGTTTGGCGACACGCCCAGTTCATCGGTAGTCGTCACCCTTGCGTGGCAGCCGCGCTGCTGCAATTGCTGGCCCAGCATATCCAACAAGCAGGCATTGTAGGCACCGCCGCCGCACACGTACACGCTATCCGCGTCTGCCGCGTGCTGCGCGATGTCCGCTGCGATCGTGAGCGCAGTGAAGGCACACAGTGTGGCTTGCACATCGACTGCAGCGACTGCAGCAAAGGCTTGCAACTTGGCCGCCATCCAGTCCGGGCGGAACAGGTCGCGGCCGGTGCTCTTCGGTGGCGCCTGTCGCAGATAGTCCTCATCGCAAAGTGCCGCCAGCAGCGCCGCATGCACCTGACCCTGGCGGGCCCAGTCACCGTTTTCATCATAGGCCTTGCCGTGCTGCTGCGCTATCCATGCATCCATCAGCACATTGCCGGGGCCTGTATCGAAGCCGGTGGTCGTGCCGTCAGTACGCAGTATGCTGATGTTGCCTATGCCGCCGATATTGACTACGACGCGGCAGGCGCCGGCAGCGCCGAATACTGCGCGGTGAAAAGCGGGCACCAGGGGCGCGCCCTGGCCTCCTGCGGCGACATCGCGGCTGCGGATATCCGCCACCACATCAATGCCGCACAACTCGGCCAGCAGCGAGGGATTATTGGTCTGCCGGGTATAGCCAAGCTCTGGCCTGTGCCGGATAGTCTGCCCATGCACGCCGGCCGCACGTATCTGTGCTACCGGCGTAGCGGGGCTTTGCTCCAGCAGCGATGCGATACAGGCTGCATAACGCTGCGCCAACGCATTGGCCGCCAGGGCCTCCAGATGGATTTCATTCTCGCCGGGCTGCTGCAAGGCCATCAACTGTTGCCGCAACTCTGGCGAAAACGGCAGGTAGGCGCTGGCCAGCATCTGCATCCGGGTAGAGGCACCTGCATTGCCTGCATTGCCGCTATCGTCGGTGTCGGGCAAAGAAACGAGAACGCCGTCCACGCCGTCCAGGCTGGTGCCCGACATCAGGCCAATATACACATGGGAAGAATTATTCATAAGGAGAAGTAACGCCAGCAAATAAAGGACAGGCAAAAATGGAGATAAAAAAATGGCCGAACATCAGTCCGGCCATTTTAGCGTGTTTCAGTTTGATCTTGAGCTGGTCCTATCGGGACGCCACTCTCATGCTGGAGTTTTGCACTGGATCAGGACGCAGCAGCGCAAAACGGTGCGACATGTCTGAAGCCACATTCTTGAAGTGCGCCATTTCATTGGCTGCCAACGGCGCTGCATTCGGAATGTTTACCGTCAAAGGATCACGCGGCTCGTTATTGATGCGGAACTCGTAGTGCAAATGCGGACCGGTTGCCCAGCCTGTGGAACCTACGTAACCAATCACGTCGCCTTGGCTGACCTTGCTGCCCTTGTGGATACCGGCGGCGAAGCGGCTCATGTGCGCATAGGCGGTGCTGTAATTATTCCAGTGCTTCAGTACGACCACGTTACCGTAGCCGTTCTGCGTGCCGGAGAAATCCACCACGCCGTCACCGGCTGCACGGATAGGCGTACCTGTCACAGCAGCGAAGTCCACACCCTTGTGCGCCTTCCACTGTCCGGAGATAGGGTGCACACGCATGGAGAAACCGGAAGAGATACGGGTAAATTCTATCGGCGACTTCAGGAAAGCCTTTTTCAGGGATTTGCCGTCGAAGGTGTAATAGCCGCCATGATCATTCGCTGATTCGTCAAACCAGACGGACTGATACAGTTTGCCGGCATTATTGAATTCACCAGCCAGCACGCGGCCGGTTTTTACCAATTCGCCATCTTGGTAAAAAGTTTCATAAACGACATTAAAATGATCGCCCTTGCGCAGGTCGGAAGCAAAATCGATATTGGTGGAAAACATATCGACGATCTGCGAAGAAATATTGTCCGGGATGTTCGCATCATCGGTCGCCGCAAACAGTGACGAAGAGATCGTACCGGAAGCCATCTCGACGCGTCTTTCCAATTTTGCGGCAGAATCGGTCGCAGTAAACTTGCCGTCTTTATCACGGCTGATCAGGATGTTACGGGCTGGCTTGTCGTTGTTCGCCATCAAGGTCGCTTGCAGCCATTCCAGTTCGCCTTCGTCGTTGGTCTGGGCGCGCACGGATTTACCGGCCTTGACCTGCATCACATTACGGGCGATGGGGTCAGACTTGATGAAATTGGTAGCATCATTGTCATCTACGCCAAGGCGTATCAACAAGGCACCGAGGCTGTCGCCGCGCAAAACCTTTTCCTGGCTGACGAAATGCTGTTCGGCGTTTTCCAGGGCTTCTACCTGGTCATCCAGCTTGGGCAAATCCAGTTGCTGGGTAATTTTTTTGACAGGCAGGTCGGAAGCATCGGGCGCCATTGGGGCGACAGCGACTGCACCAAATGCACAAATTGCAAGAAATAACGCGGAGAGCGATACAAGGCGCGAGGTGCGCGTAGTTCCGAACAACAGCCTGCTGCCAGAAGCTAAATGAATGAATTTATCTGATGGACGCATGCAATAAGTTAAAATTGACTGTTTTTATCGATTTATTTGATCGGCCCGGACAGGTCCGGCTGCTCAAATAAGCGGCAAGTTTATTACAAACTCGGGCTAACGCAAAGCGCTGATTATGGATTCCTGGAAAGGATTCGACCAGCGGTGTTACAAAATAAGTTTTAGATCATTATGACCACTGAAAAGACCACTCCCCAGACCGTGTCACCGACCATTCCAAAAACGCTAGACAACAAGCCATCACTCCCGCCGTCACTCCCTTTATCCGACGCAGTGCAGCATGCACTGGCAGTTACAAAACGGGGCGTGGATGAACTGCTGATCGAATCAGAATTCGCGCAAAAACTGGCTCGTAGTGAACAATCCGGCAAGCCCCTGCGCATCAAGCTGGGCCTGGACCCGACTGCACCGGATTTGCACCTGGGGCACACCGTAGTCCTGAACAAGATGCGCCAGTTGCAAGATCTGGGCCATACCGTGATCTTCCTGATCGGCGATTTCACATCGATGATAGGCGACCCATCCGGCCGCAATGTGACCCGTCCGCCGCTGACGCGCGAGCAGATAGAAGCCAATGCGATGACTTACTTCAAGCAGGCCAGCCTGGTGCTGGATGCGGCGAAGACCGAGATACGCTGCAACTCAGAATGGTCGGACCCGCTGGGTGCGCGCGGCATGATACAACTGGCATCCAAATATACGGTCGCCAGGATGATGGAGCGTGATGATTTCACCAAACGCTTCAAGGCCGGCACCCCCATTTCGGTGCATGAATTTCTGTACCCGCTGATGCAGGGTTACGATTCGGTGGCCCTGCAATCCGATCTGGAACTGGGCGGCACAGATCAAAAGTTCAACCTGCTGGTGGGCCGCGAATTGCAAAAGGATTACGGCCAGGAACCCCAGTGCATCTTGACGATGCCGCTGCTGGAAGGCCTGGACGGCGTGGACAAGATGTCCAAGTCCAAGAACAATTACATCGGCATTACCGAGCCGGGCAATATCATGTTCGCCAAGATCATGAGCATTTCCGACACGATGATGTGGCGTTACTACGAGCTGTTGTCCTTCTGCTCACTGGAGCAGATTGCGCAGTACAAGAAAGCGGTTGCCGAGGGCCAGAACCCGCGCGATATCAAAGTGGCGCTGGCGCAGGAAATCGTTACCCGCTTCCACAGCAAGCAAGCCGCAGACGATGCATTGACAGACTTCGTAAACCGTTCCAAAGGCGGCATCCCGGACGATGTGCCGGAACTGAACCTGAGCGGTGCGCCCATAGGCGTAGCGCAATTGCTGAAGCAGGCCAATCTGTGCGCATCCACATCGGAAGCCATGCGCATGGTGGAACAGGGCGGCGTGCGTATCGATAGCGCCGTGGTCAGCGACAAAAACCTGCAAGTGCAAGCCGGCACATTTGTGGTGCAGGTCGGCAAGCGTAAATTTGCCAAAATCACGCTGACTGCATGATCGCCCTGATACAAAGGGTGAGCCAGGCCAGCGTGGTCGTGGATGGCGCGACCATAGGCGCCATCGGCCCCGGCCTGATGGCGCTGGTCTGCACAGAGCGCGGCGACACCGAAAAACAGGCGGATGCACTGCTGAACAAAATGCTGGGCTACCGGGTATTTACCGATGAGGCCGGCAAGATGAACCGCAGCGTTACCGACATCGCCGGCGGCTTGCTGCTGGTGCCGCAATTCACGCTGGCTGCCGATACCAATTCCGGCACCCGCCCTTCTTTCACGCCGGCAGCACCGCCTGACATAGGCAAACAGTTGTTCGACTATTTTGTCGCGCAGGCACGCAGCAAGCATGCACAATCTGCTGAAGTGCAGACTGGCCAGTTTGGCGCGGACATGAAGGTGTCGCTGACCAATGACGGCCCCGTCACTTTCTGGCTACAGATCAAGCCGGACACGAAACCGGATATTAAATAAAACACCATGACAGAAATCCTGCTAATACGCCACGGCGAGACTGCGTGGAATGCAGTGCGCCGCCTGCAAGGCCATCTGGATATTCCACTGAATGCCGAAGGCACGCGCCAGGCCAAGGCACTGGCCTGGGCTTTGCAAAACGAGAAATTGGACGCCATCATTTCCAGCGACCTGCAGCGCGCGATGCAGACTGCCGGTGAAATCGCCCGCCTGCAAGGCCTGAGCACCAGGCTGGACCCGGCACTGCGCGAGCGCTGCTTCGGCGGCTTTGAGGGTGAGCTATACAGTGAAATCCCGCACAAGTTTCCAGAAGCTTATGCGATCTGGCAATCGCGCGATCCGGATGCACTGTTTCCGCCGGGTGAACGGGTAGGCGAAAGCATACGCCAGTTCCAGACCCGCGTGATCGACGCGATCCTGCATCACGCCAGGCAGCATCAGGGCAAGAAAATAGCGCTGGTCGCGCACGGTGGCGTGCTGGAATGTGCTTATCGCGCAGCCAAGTCGCTGCCGCTGAATGCGCCGCGCGATGTGACCATCTACAATGCCAGCATCAACCGTTTTTCCTTTGACGGCGAAGCGCTGCAACTGCTGCAATGGGGTGATATCGCGCATCTGGATGCGGATGCGATGGATGAAATCAACCAGAGCCAGACCAAGCAGTAATTGCGTGTGCTGGCTCTGATTGTTGGCGGCGTCAGTGCGGCCTGATTATCGGCTAATTTATCTAGTGTAGTTTGATGCGTGGGTTTCTCACCCGCGCAATCAGCTCTGCCCATGTGGTCAGCCAGGTATGGAACATGCCGTTGACCGCAATCTGGTGGTTCTTGTGCAGCCACCAGTACATCCACTTTGCGACCATGCCTTCGATGAACAGCGAGCCGCTGGTCAGCGAACCCATCAGGCTGCCCACCGTACTATAGTCGCCCAGCGATACCAGCGAGCCGTAATCGCGATAGGTGAATTCCAGCAAAGGCTTGCCTTGCAACATGCCCACCAGCGAGTCTGCCAGCGTGCTGGCTTGCTGATGCGCGGATTGCGCGCGCGGCGGCACGATAGGCTGCCTTTCTCCCTGCGGACAAGCGGCACAATCTCCCATCGCAAAGATGGACGTGTCGCGCGTGGTTTGCATCGTCCTGTGCACGACCAGCTGGTTGATGCGATTGCTTTCCAGCCCAGCAATGTCCTTGATAAAGTCCGGCGCCTTGATGCCTGCTGCCCACACGACGATGCCGCTGGGAATAAACTTACCACTGGCCATCTGCACGCCCTCTTTGGATACCTCGACGACCTTTTCATTAGTGTGCACCTCCACCGCGATACTGCGCAATTCGCGCGCAACGGTATCGGACAGGCGCTCAGGCAAGGCTTGCAGCAGGCGCGGCGCCGCATCAACGATGACAATCTTCAAATCTTTTTCGGGATGGAAATTGATCAGCCCGTAACTGGACAAGATCTTGGTCGTCATATGCAATTCTGCCGACAACTCCACGCCGGTGGCGCCGCCGCCGATGATGGTGACGGTAAAGCGTCCTTCGCCGTGCGAGCGTGCCTCTGCTTGTGCCTTCAGGCAAAAATTGATCAGGCGCTGATGGAAACGCTCTGCCGCCACCGGCGTATCCAGCATGATGCTGTTTTCACTCGCGCCGGGCGTACCGAAATCATTGGTCTGGCTGCCCAGCGCCATCACCAGCGTGTCGTACTCCACTGTTTGCCGCGGCAATAATTCACTGCCATCGAAATCATAGGCAGGCGCCAGATAGATTTCTTTCTTGTCGCGATCCAGGCCGTCCATGCGGCCGAGGCGAAAATTGAAATGGTTGGCCCGTGCCATTGCAAAATACTCGCGCTCATCGGCATGACTATCCAGCGTACCGGCAGCCACCTGATGCAGCAGCGGCTTCCATAAATGCGTGCGGCTCGCATCGACCAGCGTGATGACCGCCTTGCGGCGCTTGCCCAGTTTTTTCCCAAGCTTGACTGCCAGCTCCAAACCGCCGGCACCGCCGCCGACTATCGTAATCCTGTGTAATCCCTCTCCATTTGCCGAGTCCACTTGTTACTCCCGATAATAAAAATTCTTTCCTGCTAGTGCGCAGCCCTTTATGTATTCTTCTAATTAATTCGGGGGGGCTATTGAATCTGTCATCTTGCTAACAGATTACCATTGAATCCAGTAAATTTATCAGGCTATTACCATACTACCTATCATAGGCAATCAATTTTTGTATTGAAAAGCGCCCTCAATTTGCTTATTAATTAGGCAGTTTTTCAGGTAGAATAGCGCTTCCCTGAATTTTCTCCCCCGCTCATCGTGCAAATCGGCCCTCATGTGCTGCGTAATAACATTTTTGTCGCCCCTATGGCAGGGGTGACGGACCGGCCATTCCGCCAATTGTGCAAGGAATTGGGCGCCGGCTATGCAGTGTCTGAAATGGCAGCATCCAATCGCAAGCTGTGGGATACCGAAAAATCCGCGCGGCGTACCAATCATGAAGGCGAGATGGAGCCCAAATCGGTGCAGATCGCCGGTGCCGATCCAGAGATGCTGGCCGAGTGCGCCAAGCATAATGTGGACAGGGGCGCGCAGATCATCGATATCAATATGGGCTGTCCAGTAAAGAAGGTATGCAATGCCTGGTGTGGCTCTGCCTTGCTGCAACATGAGTCGCTGGTAGGGCAAATACTGGATGCGGTTGTGGCCGCAGTAGACGTGCCGGTTACGCTGAAATTTCGCACCGGCTGGGACAGGGCCAACAAGAATGCGCTGAACATCGCCAGAATGGCGGAGTCCGCCGGCATCGCGATGCTGACCCTGCATGGCCGCACCCGTGCAGACGGCTACAAAGGCGACGCAGAATATGAAACCATTGCTGCCGTCAAGGCAGCAGTGTCCATCCCAGTAGTCGCCAATGGCGACATCACGACGCCGGAAAAAGCACGCCACGTGCTGCAGGTCACCGGCGCAGATGCAATCATGATAGGCCGCGCAGCCCAGGGCCGCCCCTGGATCTTCCGCGAGATCGATCACTTCCTGCGAACGGGAAGCTACCTGCCACCGCCGCTGATCTCCGAGGTCAGCCGCCTGATGGACGAGCATTTGCGAGCGCATTATGCGTTCTACGGCGAGTTCCTCGGAGTACGAACGGCGCGCAAGCACATAGGCTGGTATGTGCAGGATCTGGTAGGAGGCGAAGCATTCAGGCAAGAAATGAATTTGCTGACTTCATGCGAAGAGCAACTGGATGCGGTAAAAATGTTTTTTGATTCGCAAGTCGGTGAGCGGTTACAATACCGCCCCGCTGAAGAAAAAATGGCAGCCTAGCTGAACATTTCATTTTCGCCAGAAACCAACAATAAATGACAGATGGATGCAGCACCTGCGGTGCAAATTTGGCATCCATGAGCACGAATCAAACAATAGAAAAAAAGCATGAGCAAAGATAGTATCCAAGAAGCGGTCCATAAAAACCTGGAAAAATATTTCAAGGACCTCGGCGAGCAGCAAGCCTCCAACATCTACGACATGGTCGTGCTGGCAGTAGAAAAGCCGATGCTGGAAATGGTGATGGCACGCGCCGAGAGCAATCAGTCGCAGGCAGCGGACATGCTGGGCATCAACCGCAACACCTTGCGTAAAAAATTGCAGCAGCACGGCTTACTGTAATCCCTTAGGCCGTGACAGGTGTCCCGATAGCGGGAGCTTAAGAGTACCCGAACAGGCAATAGATAAATAGATAAGGACCAGGCGAGGCGCGCAGCTTGCAATGCAATCAAGCCATGCTCCCCCAAGTTCCATTTATCCTACCGAACGCACAGAATCCCTCACTCTCGTTATTCATTCACCATGATCAAACAAGCCCTCATCTCAGTATCCGACAAGACCGGCGTCCTGGAATTCGCTCGCGCGCTTTCCTCCATGGGCGTCAAGCTGCTGTCAACCGGCGGCACTGCCAAATTATTGGCGGACAATGGCCTGCCGGTCACTGAAGTTGCCGATTACACCGGCTTTCCGGAAATGCTGGACGGCCGCGTCAAGACGCTGCATCCGAAAGTACATGGCGGCATCCTGGCCCGCCGCGATTTTCCTGAGCATGTCGCTGCGCTGGACAAGCACGGCATACCGACGATAGACATGGTGGTAGTCAACCTCTACCCTTTCCAGCAAACCGTTGCAAAAGCAGAATGCTCGCTGGAAGATGCGATAGAAAATATCGATATCGGCGGCCCAACCATGCTGCGCTCGTCCGCCAAGAATCACAAAGACGTCGTCGTGATCTGCGATCCGGCTGACTACCAGGTAGTGCTGGATGAGATGAAGGCGAACCAGAACGTTGTCAGCTATGACACCAAGTTCACGCTGGCGAAGAAGGTATTTGCACACACTGCGCAATACGACGGTGCGATCACCAATTACCTGACCAGCCTGGGCGAAGACAAGGCGCATGCGACCCGCAGCAGCTATCCGCAAACCCTGAACCTGCATTTCGAAAAAGTGCAGGAAATGCGCTACGGCGAAAATCCGCACCAGTCGGCATCGTTCTACCGCGAGCTCAATCCAGGCAAAGGCGCATTGGCCAACTACAAGCAGTTGCAAGGCAAGGAACTGTCATACAACAACATCGCCGATGCCGATGCAGCATGGGAATGCGTGAAGTCTTTCGACGTCTCCGCCTGCGTGATCGTCAAGCATGCCAATCCTTGCGGCGTGGCGCTGGGCGATACGCCGTTTGATGCGTATTCAAAAGCCCTGCAAACCGACCCTACCTCCGCTTTCGGCGGCATCATCGCGTTCAACCGCGAACTGGATGGCAAGGCTGCGGAAGTCGTCGCCAAACAATTCGTCGAAGTCTTGATCGCTCCCTCGTTCACAGCGGAAGCGAAACAGATATTTGCTGCGAAACAAAATGTGCGCCTGCTGGAAATCAGCCTGGACGGCGTGACCGATGCAGCAGTCAATACGCATGACTTCAAACGTGTAGGCGGCGGCTTGCTGGTGCAGGCTCCGGATGCGAAGAACGTTGCCATTGCCGAGTTCAAGGTTGTTTCCAAACTGCAGCCGACTCCACAGCAATTGCAAGACCTGATGTTTGCATGGCGCGTGGCCAAGTTCGTCAAATCGAATGCGATCGTCTTCTGCGGCAATGGCATGACGCTGGGTGTAGGCGCCGGCCAGATGAGCCGTATCGACTCTGCGCGTATCGCATCGATCAAGGCGCAAAACGCCGGCCTGAGCCTTGCCGGTTCCGCCGTAGCGTCCGATGCTTTCTTCCCGTTCCGCGACGGCCTGGATGTAGTGGTCGACGCAGGCGCAACCAGCGTGATCCATCCAGGCGGCTCCATGCGCGACCAGGAAGTGATAGACGCAGCGGATGAGCGTGGCGTAGTCATGGTGTATACTGGCACGCGCCACTTCAGGCATTAAAACCTACTTGATATCTTACTGCGCGGGCGTGATCAAGGCTCATGTGCTGCTCGGAATGCTCATGTACTGTTAGTACATTCCGCTTCCTGTGCTGCTCTTCACCTTGCTGACGTCCGCTCGCTACAGATATCAAGCAGGTTTGCATCCTCTTAGATCCCTGGTCTAATAAAGCAATCGCTCCTCAATGATAATTCTCGGCATCGATCCAGGTCTGCGCACCACCGGTTTTGGCCTCATCCAAAAACACGGCAGCAAGCTCGGCTATATTGCCTCCGGCACCATCAAGACCCAGGATGCATCGCTGCCTGAGCGCTTGAAAACCATCCTGGCCGGTGTTTCGGAAATCATCCGTACCTATCATCCCGATTGTGCGGCAATCGAAAAAGTCTTCGTCAACGTCAACCCACAATCAACACTACTGCTGGGCCAGGCCCGTGGTGCTGCGATTTGTGCGCTAGTAAGCGCTGACCTCGCGGTAGCCGAATATACCGCGCTACAGGTCAAGCAAGGTGTGGTTGGGCATGGCAAGGCCAAGAAAGAGCAGGTGCAGGATATGGTGCAGCGCCTGCTGTCCCTGCCCGGCCTGCCCGGTACCGATGCCGCCGACGCGCTAGGGGTGGCGATCTGCCATGCACATAGCGGTGATACTCTGGCAACATTGGGCGCGATTGCGCCTGGCCTGGCCAAACGCGGCCTGCGCGTGCGCGCCGGGCGCCTGATAGGCTAAGCTCCTCAATACTTGTCAAATTGATATTGACCAATGGCAGACCGCTTGCCGGCTCCCGCCACAAACCCTGATTAAATTTCCAGTAGTATCGTAAATTCCGCCCTTCTATCCTGTATCATTCTATGCATTATTTTTAGGATGAGTTCACGATGATAGGTCGCATCTCAGGTCTGTTGCTGGAAAAGAATCCACCTCAACTGGTGGTTGATTGCCAGGGCGTCGGTTATGAAATCGACGTTCCGATGAGCACCTTTTACAACCTGCCCGGTCTGGGTGAAAAAGTCGTGCTGCTGACCCACCTGACCATCCGTGAAGATGCACACATCCTGTTCGGTTTCGGCACGGCAGAAGAGCGCAGCGTTTTTCGGCAATTGATCAAGATCAGCGGCGTGGGCGCGCGTACTGCGCTGTCCATCCTGTCCGGCATGTCGGTGGCTGACCTGGCGCAGGCGATTACACTGCAGGAAGCCGGACGCCTGACGAAGATACCGGGCATAGGCAAAAAGACTGCGGAGCGCCTGCTGCTGGAACTGAAAGGCAAACTGGGCGCTGACCTGGGCGTGGTCAGCGGTGGCGCCGTTGCCAACGACCACAGCTCCGATGTGCTGAACGCGCTGCTGTCGCTGGGCTATTCCGACAAGGAGGCTTTGATGGCCGTCAAACAGATTCCTGCCGGCACCGGGGTATCGGATGGCATCAAGCTGGCGCTGAAATCTCTTTCCAAGGGATAAACTCCTATGAGCATTCAGACAGATAATTTTTCCGAGCAGCGCATCATTGCAGCGACGCCGACTTCCCCACAGGAAGAGGCGATAGAACGCGCACTGCGCCCCAAGCAACTGGAAGAATATGTAGGCCAGGAAAAAATCCGTGGCCAACTCGAAATTTTCATCGCGGCGGCACGCAACCGCGGCGAGGCGCTGGATCACACCTTGCTGTTCGGGCCGCCAGGCTTGGGTAAAACCACGTTGGCCCACATCATCGCGCGCGAGATGGGCGTCAACCTGCGCCAGACCTCCGGCCCCGTGCTGGAGCGCGCAGGCGACCTGGCTGCCTTGCTGACCAACCTCGAAGCCAACGACGTGCTGTTTATCGATGAGATACACCGGCTGTCGCCGGTGGTCGAAGAGATCCTGTATCCGGCACTGGAAGACTACCAGATCGACATCATGATAGGTGAAGGCCCCGCAGCCCGCTCAGTCAAGCTGGACCTGCAGCCTTTTACGCTGGTGGGCGCAACTACCCGCGCCGGCATGCTGACCAATCCTTTGCGCGACCGCTTCGGCATCGTGGCAAGGCTGGAGTTTTATACCGCCGCGGAACTGACCAAGATCGTGACCCGCTCCGCGTCGCTGCTGCATGCACCGATACAGCCGGACGGCGCGCGCGAAATCGCGCAAAGGGCACGCGGCACGCCGCGGATTGCCAACCGGCTGTTGCGCCGCGTGCGCGACTATGCCGAAGTCAAAGGCAATGGCGAGATTACCAAGGCGATGGCAGACGCCGCGCTGATCATGCTGGATGTGGACCCGGTGGGCTTTGACCTGATGGACAGAAAATTGCTGGAAGCAGTGCTGTTCAAATTCGGCGGTGGCCCGGTAGGGCTGGACAATCTGGCAGCGGCGATAGGCGAAGAACGCGACACGATAGAAGACGTGCTGGAACCTTATCTGATACAGCAAGGCTATCTGCAGCGCACGCCGCGCGGACGCATCGCCACGCCCAGCGCCTACCAGCATTTTGGTGTTACCGCGCCAAAGACAGGCGCCAATGGCGAGCTATGGGGCGGTAGCTAAGCATCAGGAAAATACGCCGATGGCTTGGTGAGATTAAAAGGAATTTGCGATGGACAACAGCAATAGCTTTCTGCAACAGGTCAGGCGTAATCACCTGGCGCTACTCAGCCTGCTGGTAGCCTTGTCGGCCCTGTTCTATAACACCTGGCGCAATGAATCGACCGAAGCGAACCGCAATGTAAGGGCAGCAGAATTTGAAATGCTGAAAAGCCTGGCCGAGTTGCAGCAAGTCATAGACTATGCACACTTCAGGATGGACAAGCAGCGCGGCGATCCTACCCGTGCGCTGACGCTGATTTTGCAGATTAATGACCTCGGTACGCTAACGCCGCCGGCAGTAAAAACCGCCAGTGAAAATCTGCTGGCAGCCTGGCGCAAGAATGGCGACAAAGTAATGGACAGCCTGGACGCCGCCAGCGCCATGTCGGAAGAGGTGCTGAATACGCGACGCACCGTATTGGAGTCATTGCGCAGCCTCAGGTAGCCTTGCTTTCCGCAGTACCGCGTAAAGCAGCAGGGAACTCTGGGCTGAGATTGGCATCAGACCATGCGGCTCTCACATTGCATTAATTTATTGAACCGTATCTGTACTCGTGTGCATTTACATGATGGCGAAAGCCGTATCCAGAATCTTCCATGCCAATAGCACCAGCCGCGCCCGCAGACGTCAGCCGGAAGTCCCTGCAAATCTGGGTAGATGCTGACGCCTGCCCGAATGTCATCAAACAAATCCTGTTCAGGGCGGCAGACCGTTGGAAGATTCAGGTGGTCTTGGTTGCCAACCAGTTATTGAATACCCCACCATCGCCGTATATCAAGGCCATACAGGTACCGGCGGGCTTTGATGTTGCAGATAATGAAATTGTACGCAGAATGCAGGCGGGCGATCTGGTCATCACCGGCGACATCCCGCTGGCGTCCGATGTGCTAAAAAAGAACGGGCATGCGCTGAATCCGCGTGGCTCTTTTTATACCAGCGACAACATCCGAGAGTATCTGAGCATGCGGCAATTCATGGATGAACTGCGCAGTAGTGGAATTGAGACCGGAGGTCCGGCCGCCTTCAGCAATGCAGACCGGCAGGCATTTGCCAATCAACTTGACCAATTTTTAACTAAATCCTTATGAAAACAGCCTTGATAGTCCCTAAAGGAAAGTGGTTTTTTGTGTCTGTGCTTGCAGAATATGCATGCGTCGCACACAATGGCAATTCAATCAAAATCCTCAGCTAAGCGTTTCGCCATGCTCATGTCCTCCCTCGCAGATCGCTACGCCTACCAGTTCCTGGAGGCCAGGGCGCATTCGCGGTCGCTCAATCCGATCACTTCTGAAACCAATCTGTGCATCGCCGATGCTTATGATATTGCCAAGAGCCTGGATACTATCCGCACTGCGGAAGGCGAAGTCCCAGTCGGCCGCAAACTAGGCTTTACCAATAGTACGCTGTGGTGCAAGTATGGCGAGAAAGAGCCTATCACGGCGCCGATGTGGTCAACCTTGTTCGACAGCACGGTGCGCTACCTGGACCAGCCCTTTACCGTGCAAAGCCTGGCGGGCGCGATGCGCCCCAGGATAGAGCCTGAGGTCGTGGTCAAACTGGGGCACACTCCGGCAGCGGACGCCAGCTTCGAAGAGCTGGCTGAATGCCTGGAATGGATGGCGCACGGCGTGGAAATCGTCGTCTGCCCCTACCCCGACTGGAAATTCGAAGCGGCAGATGCGATCGCCGCCTTCGGCCTGCACGGCACGCTGCTGATAGGCGAGCCGCGCCTGCTGTCCAATGCGACCCGCCATCATTTGGCTGACGTGATTGCCAACGCCAGCGTATCTCTGTCCTGCGATGGCCAGCTACTGAGCGCCGGCTACGGCAGCAACGTGATGGAAAGCCCCCTGCATGCAATCTGGCATCTGCATCAGTTGCTGAAAACCCAGCCGCAATTCCCCGGCCTGCAAGCGGGGGAAATTATCACGACAGGCACCTGGACCGATGCCTATCCGGTGGCAGCAGGCCAGACCTGGTCCACCGCCTTCTCAGGCGTGACCTTGCCAGGCTTGAATATCTCTTTCGTTTAACAAAAATCTAAAAACCTGAAAGCGCATAGCGATGATCACCGTGCACCATCTGAACAATTCCCGCTCGCAGCGCGTGCTGTGGCTGCTGGAAGAACTGGGCCTGGAATATGAAATCAAGTTCTACGAACGCGATCCCAAGACCATGCTGGCGCCCGCTGCATTGAAGGAAGTGCACCCGCTGGGAAAATCACCGGTGATCACCGATGGCGATCTGACCGTGGCTGAATCAGGCGCCATTATCGAATACCTGCTGGAGCGCTATGGCCAGGGCCGCCTGATACCGGCAGCCGGCACCCCTGAAAGGCTCAGGTACACCTATTGGCTGCACTTTGCCGAGGGTTCCGCCATGTCGCCACTGCTGCTGAAGCTGATCTTCGATCGCATAGAATCAGGCCCCATGCCCTTCTTCATCAAACCGATAGCGCGCGGCATTGCGCAAAAGGTGAAGAGTGCCTTCATCCAGCCGCAAATCACGCGCCATCTGGATTACATGGAAGCGGAGATCGCTAAAACGGGCTGGTTCGCCGGCAGCCAGTTTTCTGCTGCGGACATACAGATGAGTTTCCCGCTGGAGGCATCGGCCGCGCGCGCCGGGCTAGACGGTAGCCGGCCGCAGCTGATGGCCTGGCTCAAGCGTATTCATGCCTTGCCCGCCTACCAGCGCGCACTGGAAAAAGGCGGTGCCTACGAGCTACTCAGCTAGGCAGGCTCCGCGCTGCCGGTTTCCAGCAGGCAGCACAAATAAAAAAAGCACCCGAGGGTGCTTTTTTCTTGTTCATCATCGGCAGGCCTAAGCCTGCAGATTATTAGAACTTGTGACGGATACCGAAGTTGACCAGACGGTCTGTTGCGCCGTTAGTCGCAGCGATACCACCAGCATTGCTGTTTGCATCGTTAGTTGTACGAGCGTAGTTAGTGTAGAAGTTAGTACGCTTGGACAATGCATAAGTACCACCGATTGCATACTGTTTGCCTTTGTTAGCATTCGCTACCAGGTCGTTCTTAACTTGTGTGTAAGAAGCGATGAAGTTAGCTGCGCCGAAAGGAACAGTTGTACCAATCATCCACTCTTTAGTTTCCAGAGTGTTCAGGTCAGTTGTTGTTTTGCCCCATGCTGCGTGCAATTTAGCAACTTGGAAATCGTAGATACCACCGACGAACAACAGTTTGGTTGCGAAACCAGCTGCGTTGTTTGCTTTGTGGTAAGCAACTGTACCGATCACTGGACCGCCAGTGTATGTACCGGACAAGCCGATTTGACGGGAAGCAGTGTTATCGCCAGCAACTTCACCGAAAGTGTAAGCTGCGGAACCTGTGAAGCCACCCAGGTTGTTTGTGGAGTAGTTAACTGTGTTGTTAGTACGGAATGGTGTACCGAACAGACCCAGAGTACCTGCTGTGGAAGTACCTACGCCAGCTTGTGGGCCACCGCCAGTGCTGTTGAAGCCTGCATCCCATGGATCGATAGTGTCAGTAGCGATAAAGATTGGAGTGTATTGACGGCCCATTGTTACGGAACCGAAATCACCAGCCAAACCTACCCATGCTTGACGACCGAATGCCAGACCACCTTGGGAAGATGTACCGTTATCAGCATTTACGCCCATTTCCAGGTCGAAAATTGCTTTCAAACCGCCGCCCAGATCTTCAGTACCTTTGAAGCCGATACGGGAACCGGATTGGATACCGCTGTCCAATGCAGTTACAGAACCAGTGCCAGCGCCGCTGCCGCCGCGGTTTTCATTCTGAATAGCCATATCCACAACACCGTAGATAACTACGGAAGATTGTGCGTGAGCAACGCCTGCGCATGCAGCCAGTACTGACAGAGCTAGTAGTGATTTTTTCATTGATATTTCTCCAAAGGTTTTCATGTTGACATGAACTACAGTAAGCGAGGGAGCTGCGAGAAGCTTTTTGTTTAATACCTTGCAGAACCCGGCTCATACTTCAAAACGAACAAGACTGCTAAATAGAAGTTAACGTATTTGACCAAAGATACGCTTTGGCGGCAAAGCTAATTTGGCTTTTGCGGGCTTTGAAGGGAGGGTATGTCTCTAAATTGCAACGAAAAGTTGCAATAAAACCAATAATAGACATGCACTATTGCTTCGTCGCAATAGCACAAAAAGTACGAAAATTGCAGAATTTAGGCGGAATTTGAGAGATTACTTATTTCTTAAGCAACTTTTACACAGGGCGAAAGCTGACACCATCGAACACCTTCAAACTTGCATTAAAGCAATGCTCTGGAAGCTGCAAAGAGGCCCCGCTTAGCGAGGCCTCTTATATTTCACTGTTGCTCAACCCGCCAACAGGTCAAGCCAGGTAATCAGCTTAGAACAGGTGCGTGATACCAAAAGAGAAACCGTTTTGAGTACCATTGTTGATTGGTCCCAGCAATTGCGTGGTTCCAACAAATGCATTGGTCAGCTTCTTGTTATCCGCTTCTACGTAGAAGTTGGTACGCTTGGACAAGGCATAAGTACCAGCAATAACCAGGTTTTTACGTTTGCCGTTGATGATCGCAGCTGGATTTGTAAAAGCTTTGGAGTCTGTTACATAGTAAGCGCCAGTCAACTCGATCTGTGGAGTCACTACGTAGCTGACACCGCCCCAGTAGGATTTTTGTTCGAAATCAACGTGCGCTACTGTTTCCAGTGTTTCTTTTACGTAGCCAGCAGAGATGCGCAGGCCATTAGCAGAGTAAGCGCCGCCCAGTGTCCAGTATTTGTCCTTGAAACCGCCGATGTCGGTGGACATGTAAGTACCGCCTACATTGAATGGGCTGGTAGTGTAAGTCAGGGCAACCGCTTTTACCGTATTGCGTGTATTGTCGCCTGCAACTTCACCCAGTGCGTATTCCAGGCTGGCCCTCAAGCCGCCGAATACTGCCGTGTACTGAGCATCATTGTTGAAACGGGTTGCGCCACCACCGCTGAATGTCGCTGGGAAGAACAGAGCAACACCGGCCACTGGAGAAGTGATCGCTGGGAATTTGTAGTTGAATGGCTCGTAGGTACCGATGGTTTTAAACGCCAGCGAATATTGACGACCCAGATCCAGGTTACCGAAATCGCCGGTCACACCAACAAATGCAGAACGGTTAAACGCAACTGTCGGGCTATCGTAGGAGCCTGTTGCAGTGTTAAAACCGGATTCCAGTACAAAGTGGGCATTCATGCCGCTACCCAGATCCTCAATACCCTTGAAACCCAGACGGTTGGAGTTATAGGTACCGTTGGAACCCATGCTGATCTTGCTGTTACCTGCAGCATCAACATTAGTTTGACGGCGCAGGCCAGCATCAATAGAACCGTAGATGGTGACCGAGGATTGTGCGGAAGCTGTAGCTGCGAATGCACTGAGAATAGCAAATGCCAGTAGCGATTTCTTCATTGATTTGTCTCCAAAATTATATGTTGTTAATTGATTGCATCTCAAAAAAGGCCAATACATCAATTTACTTATGTAGCATTCAGTCTTGCCAGGACTAAGGTACCGGCTGATAAAGAAGCTGATTCTATTGAAACAAATTAAGTGAAATTGGGCAAAGAGAATTTGTCCCCCTCCAGAATGAGGCGAATTTTATGTGGTGTTAGCGCAACAAATATTGCTTTTACCATTGCTATAAAGATCACTTTTAATCCAAAAAAGCCCTATTTTTGTTAGCGCGCTTGCAATTTAAAGCACACGAGTGCGATTTTTTTGATGAAATCCCGGTGGATGAATTTTCATTCCATATTATGGAAAGACAATTGTTCAGACAGCAGCGGATGGCCGGCTTGGTTACAATACCGGCATTGCAACCAAGTTCTTATCCTCATGTTTCCATTCAAGCTAGATCAACTGGTGCTGGGTTTTGACCGCGCACTGCGGGTAGTTTCCGGCCAAGCCAAGGCCGGCCGCCCCAATCCAGCCAAAGAGATTGATCATGACGAATTGTCTGACCAGGACAAACGGCACAGCGCAGGCCTGATGCGTGTGAATCACGTGGGGGAAGTCTGCGCCCAGGCGCTATATGACGCACAAGGCCTGTTTTCCGGCTCGGAGGAAGTCAAACGCCAGTTCGCTCACTCGGGCATAGAAGAGGAAGATCATCTGGCCTGGACTGCACAGCGCCTGCAGGAATTGAATTCCCGCGCCAGCCTGCTCAATCCCTTGTGGTATGCCGGTGCGTTTGCCTGCGGTGTCGTGGCAGCCCGTTGCGGCGATCAAGCCAGCCTCGGCTTTGTCGTGGAAACTGAACGCCAGGTGCAGGCGCATCTGGAAAGCCATCTGGAAAAATTGCCTGTGCAGGATGCAAAATCTCGCGCCATCGTAGAAAAGATGCGCACCGATGAAATAGCCCATGGCGAAGCGGCGGCTGCCCTCGGCGCCATTACCCTGCCGCTACCGGTGCAGTCTGTCATGACAGCAATGGCCAAGGTCATGACCACCACTGCCTATTACGTTTAAGCCGGGTTTTAAGCCGTTTTTTACAGCAGCAGGAAGCAGAGGGCCGCAACTGCTGATGGTAGCAAAGCTGCCAGGAACAGGCCTAGCGGGCTGATGCCCTGCTGATCGAAGTAATCCTTCAAGATGGCGAAACCGGCAGGATTGGGCGCATTGGCGATGACCGTCAGGCCGCCGCCGGTGACCGCACCGGCCACCAGTGCATACTTGGCAGCATCCGACATTCCCTCTACCAGAGATCCGAGATAGGTCAGCGCTGCGTTATCGGTGATAGCTGTCAGGCCCATGGAACCGAAAAACAGTATCGTAGAATCCATGCCCGCCAGGATAGGCTGCAACCACCACTGCTGCTTACCACCCAGCACGACAAGGCCGGCCAGGAAAAAGGCTACCAGCAGGCCCTCGCGCAGCATCAGCTTATCCTGATAGCGTTTGTAGGCATCGGTAAATCCCAGGAAAAACAGGAACAGCCCCATGAATACGATGGGGTAATGCGCAAACACCACTGTGGCGGCCAGGAATACGTAGTGAATCGCGATTACCGTGAGCGGCATGGGCTCGCCCTGCGCACCGGATTCTGCAGGCTTGATACCAGCCAGTTCCTTATAAAACAGCAGCGTCACCGCCACCGCATTGATCACTACCGCACACGCCGCCTTCCAGCCGAACACGCTGGACATGAAGGCGATATTCCATCCCCATTTCTCCGCCACCATCAGTACCGGCGGCGCAGCAAACGGCGTCAGCACGCCGCCTATGGATATATTCACGAAAAGTACGCCCAGCGTCGCATATTTGAGCCGTGAGGATATGTCTTTTGTATAGAAACGGTCGCGCAGCATCAATGCGGCCAGCGTCATCGCCGCCGGCTCGGTAATAAAGGATCCAAGCAAAGGCACCAGCGACAGGCACAAGAAATACGAACCGACCGCCTGATTCAGCGGCAGCGCCGCCCCTATGCGCGTCACCAGCGCCTGTACCGAGTGCAGGATGGGCCGCGTGCCGGCGATCGTCAGGATCACAAAGACAAACAGCGGCTCGGTGAAATTCTGCGACTCAAGATAGGTGATTGCCGTTTTTGGCGTCGCCACCAGCGCGATGAAGCCAACCAGAATAAAGGCCCAGAAACCGAATACCACCTCTACCTCACCCAGCAGATGCCACAGGCCGGCATGGTTCTGGCTGTTATGCGCCAGATGCAGGAACTTCTTGGTGGAAAAGGTATGTAATACAGCCAGCGCAAAAATTGCGGCGCCGGCGTATTCTATGATCTGGGCACTATTCATTTTTCTCCTTCAATTCAGGCAGGCAATCACAGTAAAGCAAAGCTGCGCGCAAGCGAGCGCTTGCCATCAACATAACTTTAACCGGGGATCTTGTCCAGCTTGGCGATACTCAGGTCCAGCAGCTTCATCCCGTGCCGTCCAAAATTGATATGCGCCCTGGAATTGGCGCCGCTGCCTTCGATATTGACAATCACGCCTTCACCAAACTTGGCGTGGAATACCGATTCGCCTATGCGCCAGGCATTCTTGTTGAAGCTTTGCGCTATCGTGTTGGCGCCGGTGCTGGGCGACTCGTCCCAGGCCGACTTGGAGCTGGCGAACCAGCTTGGCTGCGTCTTGGGTGACAGCCACTTCATTGCCTCTTCCGGTAATTCGTCGAAGAAGCGCGAGCGCATGTTATAGCGGGTCTGTCCGTGCAGCATGCGGGTCTGCGAGAAGCTCATGTACAGCCGCTTCCTGGCCCTGGTAATGGCCACATACATCAGGCGCCGCTCTTCTTCCGCGCCGCCCTCTTCCTTGGCGCTGTTCTCATGCGGGAACAGGCCCTCTTCCAGGCCGCTAATGAATACCGCATCAAACTCCAGACCCTTGGCCGAATGCACTGTCATCAATTGCAGCGCATCCTGCCCGGCCTGCGCCTGATTGTCGCCAGCTTCCAGCGAAGCATGCGACAGGAAGGCAGACAAAGGTGACATCACCGCCGGCAGCGCCGCATCAGCATCAATGATCTCCACGCCGTCGGCAATCGTGATGACATTCGGCGTTGCCTGCGATGCAGGGCCAGCCAGTGCAGGCGCATCCAGACCGAAGCCTTCCTCGGACACAAACAGGGTGGCAGCATTGACCAGCTGCTCCAGATTTTCTATCCGGTCGGCGCCCTCTTTCTCGGTCTGGTAGTGCTCGATCAGGCTGCTGACTTCCAGCACGATCTGCACCATTTCCGGCAACGGTAATTGCTGGGTCTCGAAACGCGCCCCCTCAATCAATTTGACAAAGGAAGACAGCGAAGATCCCGCCTTGCCCGCCACATACGGCACTGCGGCATACAGCGAAAGATTGTATTGCTTGGCCGCATCCTGCAATTGCTCCAGCGAGCGGGCCCCGATGCCGCGCGCCGGGAAATTCACTACCCGCAGGAAGGCAGAATCATTGTGCGGATTGTCCATCAATTGCAGATAGGCGATCGCATGCTTGATCTCGGCCCGCTCAAAATAGCGCTGGCCGCCATACACGCGGTAAGGAATACCCGACGTGAACAAGGAGTGTTCGATCACGCGCGACTGCGCATTGGAGCGATAAAGGATCGCGATTTCGCTGCGCAGTGAGCCTTCGCGTATCAGGTTTTTGGCCTCCTCGACTATCCATTGTGCTTCCTGGATATCGCTGGTGGCCTCGTACACCCTGACCGGTTCACCATGGCCGGCATCGGTACGCAAGTTCTTGCCCAGGCGCTTGCTGTTGTTGGCGATCAGCGTATTCGCCGCATCCAGGATGTGGCCGTGCGAGCGGTAGTTCTGCTCCAGCTTGATCAGGTTCTGCACGCGGAACTCGCGTTCAAATGCCGACATATTGCCGACATTGGCACCACGGAAGGCATAAATACTCTGATCATCATCTCCGACGGCAAACACAGCGCCATGCTGGCCCGCCAATAGCTTCAACCATTTATATTGCAGGTCATTGGTATCCTGGAACTCATCCACCAGGATATGCTTGAAACGCGCCTGGTAGTGCTCGCGCAGGGGCTGGTTACGGCTCAAGAGCTCGTAGCTGCGCAACAGCAGCTCGGCAAAGTCCACTACGCCTTCGCGCTGGCATTGCTGATCGTATAAGTCATACAGCTCCACCATCTTGCGCTCTATCGCATCATAGGCTTCCACTTCGCTGGCACGCAGACCGCTATCCTTGGCGCCATTGATGAAATACATCAGCGTACGGGGTGGATATTTCTCATCATCGACATTATTGGCCTTCAGCAAGCGCTTGATGAAAGAGAGCTGATCGGCTGAATCAAGGATCTGGAAAGTCTGCGGCAAACCCGCGTCGCGATGATGCGCGCGCAGCAAGCGGTTGCACAGGCCGTGGAAAGTACCTATCCACAAGCCGCGGGTATTGATCGGCAGCATGGCCGACAACCGCATCAGCATTTCCTTCGCGGCCTTGTTGGTGAAGGTCACTGCCAGGATGCCGTTGGCCGAAATTTGGCCGGTCTGCACCAGCCAGGCTATACGCGTGGTGAGTACGCGGGTCTTGCCCGAGCCGGCACCGGCCAGTATCAGCGCAGACTGCGCAGGCAGGGTCACAGCGGCAAGCTGCTCGGGATTCAGGTTATGGAGAAGATTTTGCATTCCCAGATTATACGGGAGTGCGGCATGGGCGGTGATTTATGCTGCTGGCACCGTAAATAAGTGGCCCGTAAGCTAGCAGAGGGTAATCAAAGCAAGATAGCGCCTTATACTGGGAGCTAATTTAATCATTCCCAAGCTTCCAGCCATGTTCTCAGCCTATAAAAGAAACACATTACTGCTGCTTATCATTGCCCTACTTGCCGCCTGCGCAACAAAACTGCCGCAACAGGAAAAAACCCACGAACTCGCTGTCAGACACTTGCTGCTTATGATGAACCAAAGATTGGCGGTAGCGCCACTGGTCGCCAAAAGCAAGTGGAACTCGGGCGCACCGGTTGACGATCCGGCGCGGGAACAGCAAATCCTTGACGATATTGGCTCAAGGGCAAAACAGGCAGGCCTGGATGCCAAGCTGGCGAAGGATTTCTTCCAGTCCCAGTTCGATGCAGGAAAAATCATCCAGCTTCAGTTGCATGCCAAATGGCGGCAGCAACACCTGCCAAATTTTGACAATGCGCCGGACCTCGGGCGCGATGTGCGGCCTGTACTGGATAAATTGACCCCTGAATTGATCGCCGCCCTGAATGAACTGCAGACGCATCTGTGCGATGCAGACATTCAGCGACTGCTAGTCCAGCAAAGTATGCAAGTATTTACTGCCGAATGGGATCAGCCGACACGCGAGCGCGCGCTCGCGCCACTGCTTTGCACAAAGAATGCATGATTCTCTGCAGCCTTTTCCTGTCGCCGGTGGAGTCCACGCAGCCGGGGCTCCAAGGCCCCGGCTAAGTCCTTGCCGCAAATAAAGCGGCAAAAGCTGCTGCCGCCGCTTGAGTATCCTGCGCCATATACACACTGCTGATTGCCGCGACCATATCGGCTCCTGCCGCCACCAGCGGTGCTGCATTGTCCACCGTCATGCCACCTATCACCACATTCGGCAAGGGAATTTCAGATTTTGCCTGGCCGATGATACTGTGCGGCGTCGTCACCGCATATTTTTTGACTCGCGAAGGGTAAAAACCGCCGAATGCAACGTAGCTTGCCTCCGTGTCACGAGCAAGGCGCGCCAATTGCATATCGCCATAGCAGGACGCGCCAACGATTTTCTCTTTGCCCAAGCGCATGCGTACTTCTGCCACTGAGGCATCCGTGCCACCTACATGTACACCATCTGCATCCAGCTCCAGGCACAGATTAACGTGATCGTTGATGATGAAGGTGCGTTGATAGTGCCTGCATAGCTGCAGCAACGCATGCGCCTGTTCATGGCGCAGGGCCTCCCCGGCAAACTTGTGCCGGTACTGCACAACTGCCGCTCCGCCCAGCAAGGCCTGCTCTGTCGCATCCAGTAATTTTTGCGTATCGTCCCAATCGGGCGTCACAAGGTAGAGGCCTTTCAACAGGTTTGATAATGTTGTCATACGTTTTCAGCTTTTAAGAAATTTTAATACGGGCCGGAATCAATTGCCCCGCAGCGATAATGAATGCGTCTGTCAGCGCCTGCTGGCAATAACCCTGCGCGTTGTCCAGCGCATCCTCCATTGTTCGTCCCAAGGCCAGTTGGGCGGCAATGGCCGCAGCCAGCGTGCAGCCGCTGCCGTGAAATTCCCCTTGCAAGCGCGGCCACGCCCACTCCTTGCGCCAACCACCCACTCCCATGCTCAGCCAGCGGTTGCTGACCTGCTCTCCACTACCGTGCCCCCCTTTGAGCAGCACATCAGCACACGCGTTCTGCAGCAGGCACCGCGCCTGCTGCAGCAGGGAATCCCCGGCCGGATGCAATAAGGCGGCTTCCGGCAGATTCGGCGTAATCAAGGTCGCCACTTCCAGCAAGGGCGTGATCACATTGATTGCGTTTTCCACCGCCAATGCATCGCCATGCCCGCTGCCCAACACCGTATCCAGCACTACCGGCAAATCGGGCTGGGTCAGCTTCATGCCGCGTATCAGGTCTGCAATCACCAGCGCATTGCCGCGGCTGCCGGCTATACCCAGCTTGACAGCTGCAACAGGCACACTCGCAAGCAACGCTTGCGCCTGCTGCCGTACCAGTTCAGGCGCGACCGCATGCACCGCCTGCACGCGGTTATTATCTTGCACCGTCAACGCCGTGATCACCGTCAGCGCATGCGCGCCTTGCGCAGCAATCGCCTGTATATCGGCCTGTATGCCGGCACCACCGCTAGGGTCGCTGCCGGCAAAAACCAGGACGCAAGCGCGCTTGGGAGGTCCAGACAGCGACATCAAACCACGCGGCCCGCCATCGGCGACGAAGGCGATGCGCTGAAACGTTTTGCAATCCGCCCCGCCAGCCAGGCCTCGCGGCCTGCTTCCACAGCCAGCCCCATCGCCCGCGCCATGCGCACCGGATCCTGCGCGCCGGCAATCGCAGTATTCATCAGCACGCCATCGCAGCCCAGCTCCATCGCGATTGCCGCATCCGAAGCAGTACCGACACCGGCATCCACCAGCACCGGCACTCTCGCCTGCTCAATGATCAGCGACAAATTCCAGGGATTGAGTATGCCCATGCCCGAGCCTATCAGCGACGCCAGCGGCATCACCGCAACACAGCCTATATCCTCCAGCATGCGCGCCTGGATAGGATCATCGCTGCAATACACCATCACATCGAAACCATCCTTGACCAGCGTCTTGGCAGCCTTCAGGGTCTCCGGCATATTGGGAAACAAAGTCTTTTCATCCCCCAAAACTTCCAGCTTGCACAGCTTGTGCCCGCCCAGCAGCTCACGCCCCAGTTGCAGCGTATACACTGCATCCTCTGCGTTATAACACCCGGCTGAATTAGGCAGTATCGTGTATTTGCTGGGCGGCACCGCATCCAGCAGGCTGGGGGCATTCGGATCCTGGCCGATATTGACGCGGCGAATCGCCACCGTGATGATCTCAGCCCCGCTGGCTTCGGTGGCGAGCCTGGTCTGCTCCAGGTCCTTGTATTTTCCGCTGCCTACCAGCAGGCGTGACTTATAGGTTTTTCCGGCGATCGTGAGGCCGGGAGTTTGAGTATCGATTGGCATAATTTTCCCTGTTGCCCTTTTGGGCGTTCGAAGCGATTACTTAACAAGCAGGTTTCACTTCGTCGTTACAGGCCGGGGGTGGCCCGGCGGCCACTCACTTTTTCTTGCTTCGCCAAGAAAAAGTAAGCAAAAAGAAGGCGACCGCAGACTTGCCCTTTGGGTGATGGGCAAGCCCATCACATTTTCCGCATCACAAAAAATGGGAAATGAACGAAACTCGCCTATGGCTCAAACAACGTTCATTTCTGATCCATTTTCTGTGAAGCGAAAAATGCAGCGTCCCCAGCGGATTAAAGTCAAAACCAACAGCCAACCAGGCTAACCAAGCTTTAAGGATCGGGCTTTTTATCCGCCGCCGATTGCACGTACTACATCCACCTTATCGTTCTGGCTAAGAACATAAGTCGTCCATAGGGGGCGCGCAACGATAGCGCGGTTGACCGCCACGGCTATCGCCTGACTGGATAAGCCAAGCACATCAACCAGTTCAGACAGGCTCTGCCCCTCTTTCAGTTGGTGAGCCGAACCATTCAACTCGATTTCCATATCCACTCCGTCGCTATTGTTTGCGATACAACTCAGCACCAGACTTAATGAACTCGACGGCTTTGACTTCCATGCCCTGCTTCAGCGCAGCAATTTCGGAAATACCCTGGCTGGCGGCATATTCGCGTACTTCCTGCGTGATCTTCATCGAGCAGAAATGTGGGCCGCACATGGAGCAGAAATGCGCTACCTTGGCTGAATCCTTGGGCAGGGTCTCGTCATGGAATTCCCTGGCCTTGTCAGGATCCAGGCCGATATTGAACTGGTCTTCCCAGCGGAATTCAAACCTGGCCTTGGACAAGGCATTGTCGCGAATCTGCGCACCCGGATGGCCTTTGGCCAGATCGGCGGCGTGGGCTGCGATCTTATAGGTGATGATGCCGTCCTTCACATCCACCTTGTTCGGCAAACCCAGATGTTCCTTCGGTGTCACGTAGCACAGCATCGCCGTGCCATACCAGCCGATTTGCGCCGCGCCTATGCCGGAAGTGATGTGGTCGTAGCCAGGAGCGATATCGGTTGTCAGCGGCCCCAGCGTGTAAAAAGGCGCCTCATGGCAGGCTTCCAGTTGCAGGTCCATGTTTTCCTTGATCAGGTGCATGGGCACGTGGCCGGGGCCTTCTATCATCACCTGCACGTCGTGCTTCCAGGCGATCTGCGTCAGCTCGCCCAGGGTCTTCAGTTCACCCAGTTGTGCCTCGTCGTTCGCATCATAGATGGACCCTGGACGCAAGCCGTCGCCCAGGCTGAAGGACACGTCATAGGCCTTCATGATCTGGCAGATATCTTCAAAATGCTCGTACAGGAAGCTTTCCCTGTGATGCGCCAGGCACCATTTGGCCATGATGGAGCCGCCGCGCGACACGATGCCCGTCATGCGCTTGGCCGTCAGCGGCACATACTGCAAACGCACGCCGGCATGGATGGTGAAGTAATCGACGCCCTGTTCCGCCTGTTCGATCAGCGTATCGCGATAGATTTCCCAGGTCAGGTCCTCAGCCTTGCCGTTGACTTTTTCCAGCGCCTGGTAGATGGGCACGGTGCCGATGGGCACAGGGGAATTACGCACTATCCATTCACGGGTTTCGTGGATGTGCTTGCCGGTGGACAGGTCCATCACATTGTCGCCGCCCCAGCGTATGGCCCAGGTCATTTTCTCGACTTCTTCACCTATCGACGACGTCACTGCGGAGTTGCCGATATTGGCATTGATCTTGACCAGGAAGTTGCGGCCTATGATCATCGGTTCCACTTCCGGGTGATTGATGTTGGCAGGGATAATCGCGCGGCCACGGGCGATTTCATCGCGTACGAATTCCGGCGTGATCTCTGCAGGGATCGCTGCACCGAAAGACTGGCCCGGATGCTGGCGGCCCATCATGTCGGCCAGCTTGCTGCCCATGGGGCCGGAGGCTTTCAGGTTTTCCAGATACTCTTTACGGCGCATGTTTTCGCGTATTGCCACATATTCCATTTCCGGGGTGACGATGCCTTGCCTGGCGTAGTGCATCTGCGTCACATTCCGGCCTTCCAGCGCGCGGCGCGGCTTGCGCTTCAGGTTGAAGCGCAGCTCGGCCAGCTTGGAGTCATTCAGGCGCTCTATGCCATATTCCGAAGTCGGACCGGGTAGCTCTTCGGTATCGCCGCGCTCGGCTATCCATGCACCGCGTACCGATGCCAGGCCGGAGCGGATATCGATGATTGCTTCCGGGTCGGTATAAGGGCCGGAGGTGTCGTACACATAGATAGGCGGATTTTTTTCTGCGCCGAAGGACGCCGGCGTATCGGCCTGACTGATTTCGCGCATGGGTACGCGAATGTCGGGGCGGCTGCCCTGTACATAAATCTTGCGGGAGTTGGGTAAAGGCTGGACAGCGGCGGCATCTACCGTTGCTGTTGCAGACAAAAATTTCGGATTGGCGTTCATAACGCTCCCAAGTGTGAGCAGCTTGGGAGGCGACCAGACGGACCGAGGATAGTACATAGAAATCGGGCCGTGACTAGTCTTGCTTCCCTTCGCTGGCATTATCCAGATCAGGTTCAAGGGTATTTCTCACCCGGCCAAACACAATGTGTTCGCCAGGACCCCTAGCATTTTTCGCGCGGCAAAAACTTCTTTGCCGCAGCGAGTCCGAATTATAAGGTTTTTTGGCGGCCCGTCACCACTAAATATTGGATACCGCATATAGCCGGGCACAGATAAGGGAAGATGGCGGAAATTTTTCTTTTATTTGCTTTTATGCAAGTCAAACCGCGCTTTTAATTCCCTCTTGGCTGTTTTTTCGCATATGCAGCGGCATAGTCTCATTTATAATCAATGGTTTAGCATATATCTCACCACCACTGACACATTATGGAATTAGCCAAGTCTTTTGAGCCCGCAGAAATCGAACAATACTGGCGTAGTGAATGGGAACAGCGCGGATATTTCACCGCCTCCATGGACGCAGCCAAACAATCGTTCAGCATACAGTTGCCGCCGCCGAACGTCACCGGCACGCTGCACATGGGCCATGCGTTCAACCAGACCATCATGGATGGCCTGACGCGCTACTACCGCATGCGCGGCCACAATACCGCCTGGATACCCGGCACCGATCACGCCGGTATCGCAACGCAAATCGTCGTGGAACGCCAACTGGATGCGCAAAAAATTTCCCGCCACGACCTGGGCCGTGAAAAATTCCTGGAAAAAGTGTGGGAGTGGAAGGAAAAGTCCGGCTCCACCATCACCGGCCAGATGCGCCGCATGGGTGCATCCGCCGACTGGCATCGTGAATATTTCACGATGGATGCGCCTCGCTCCAAGGTAGTGACAGAGGTATTCGTGCGCCTGGTAGAACAAGGCCTGATCTATCGCGGCAAGCGCCTGGTGAACTGGGATCCGGTATTGGGCACTGCGGTTTCCGATCTGGAAGTGCAGTCCGAAGAAGAAGACGGCTCGATGTGGTTCATCCGCTATCCGCTGGCGGACGGCAGTGGCCAGATCACGGTAGCGACTACGCGCCCTGAGACCATGCTGGGCGACGTCGCCGTGGCGGTGGATCCTACCGACGAGCGCTATGCGCACCTGGTCGGCAAGATGCTGAAGCTGCCGCTGTCGGACAGGGAAATCCCCATCATCAAGGATGAGTACGTTGACAAGGAATTCGGCACCGGCTGCGTGAAGATCACGCCTGCGCATGACTTTAACGATTATGCGATAGGCCAGCGCCACAATCTGGAAAAAATCAGCATCCTGACTTTGGATGCGAAGATCAGCGATCAGGCACCGGTGAAATACCAGGGCCTGGACCGTTTCGTCGCCCGCAAGCAGATCGTTGCCGACCTGGATGCGCTGGGCCTGCTGGAGCAGGTAAAGCCGCATAAATTGCAGGTACCGCGCGGTGACCGCACCGGCGTAGTGCTAGAGCCTATGCTGACCGACCAATGGTTCATGGCAATGAGCAAGCCTGCGCCTGAGGGCACACTGTTCCCGGGAAAATCCATAGCGGAAGTGGCGCTGGAAAAAGTCGCTACCGGCGAAATCAAATTCGTGCCGGAAAACTGGAGCACCACCTACAACCAGTGGCTGAACAATATCCAGGACTGGTGCATTTCACGCCAGTTGTGGTGGGGCCATCAGATCCCGGCATGGTTTGGCGACGATGGCCAGATCTTTGTTGCCCGCAGCGCCGAAGAGGCGCAAGCAAAAGCAACCGCGCAGGGTTATACCGGCGCATTGAAGCGCGATGAAGACGTACTGGATACCTGGTTCTCGTCAGCGCTGGTGCCTTTCTCCACGCTGGGCTGGCCTGAAGATACGCCGGACCTGAAATTGTTCATGCCGTCTTCGGTATTGGTCACCGGTTTCGACATCATTTTCTTCTGGGTAGCTCGCATGGTGATGATGACCACACACTTCACCGGCAAGGTACCTTTCGATACCGTCTACGTACATGGCTTGGTGCGCGACTCCAGCGGCCAGAAGATGTCCAAATCCAAGGGCAATACACTGGACCCTATCGACCTGATCGACGGCATCAGCGTGGACGAGCTGGTCGCCAAGCGCACCACCGGCCTGATGAATCCCAAGGATGCAGCCAAGATAGAAAAAGCCACGCGCAAGGATTTCGCCGACGGCATTACCGCCTACGGTACCGATGCTTTGCGCTTCACCATGGCCAGCTATGCATCGCTGGGCCGCAATATCAACTTCGACCTCGGCCGCTGCGAAGGCTACCGCAATTTCTGCAACAAGCTGTGGAATGCAACCCGCTTCGTGCTGATGAATACCGAAGGCAAGGATTGCGGACTGGAAGAGCATACGAAGGAAGATTGCGCAGCAGGCTACCTGGACTTTTCCCAGGCAGACCGCTGGATCGTCTCCACGTTACAGCGCACCGAAGCGGATATCGCCAAGGGTTTTGCCGACTACCGCTTTGACAATATCGCTTCCAGCATCTACAAGTTTGTATGGGATGAATACTGCGACTGGTATCTGGAAGTAGCGAAAGTGCAGATACAGAACGGCACGGAAGCGCAACAGCGCGCCACCCGCCGCACCTTGCTGCGCGTACTGGAAACCACGCTGCGCCTCGCGCATCCGGTGATCCCTTTCATCACTGAAGCCCTGTGGCAAACAGTGGCACCGTTAGCCGGTCGCAAGCTGGAAGCGGAAGATTCCATCATGCGCCAGGTCTATCCGATTTCGCAGCCGGAAAAAATCGACGAGAAGGCTGAAGGCTGGATGTCGGCGCTGAAAGCAATGACGGATGCCTGCCGCAACCTGCGCGGTGAAATGCAATTGTCGCCTGCAGTGCGCGTACCCCTGCTGATGCAAGCCGCTAATGCGGAAGACAAACTCAGGATGCAGGCTTTTGCACCTTACCTGCAGGCGCTGGCAAAATTGTCTGAAGTGCAGGTGCTGGACGCCTTGCCGGAATCCCCTGCACCGGTGTCCGTTGTTGGCGATGCCAAGCTGATGCTGAAAGTGGAGATCGACGTTGCTGCAGAGCGCGAGCGCCTGAATAAGGAAATCGCGCGCCTGGATGCTGAAATTGCCAAGGCGCAAGCCAAACTGGGTAATGAAAGCTTTGTCGCCCGCGCACCGGTACAAGTGGTAGAGCAAGAGAAGGAGCGCATGGCGGCCTTCTCGGCAACGCTGGAAAAACTGCGCGAGCAGTTTGCTAAATTGCCGGCAGCCTAAGCAGTTTTCTCTTCCTCGTTAAAGTAGATGCTCTAAAAAATATGTACGCGGCCGAAGTTTGTGCCGCGTACAATTGTTTTAACACTACTAAAAAGTTGGAAATGGAGACACCATGAAAAAATTCGCCCTGGTCACCCTGTTGGCCCCGCTTGCGCTGATGCTGTGCACCCATGTAGCCCACGCAGAAGACGCGCTGACCTCCACTCCGGTCGGACTATGGAAAAGCATAGACGACAAGTCCGGCAAACCCAAGGCCCTGATACGCATTACTGAAACCGGCGGCGAGCTGCAAGGCAAGATAGAGAAGCTGTTCATTGAAGGCGATGCAGAAAAAAATCCCAAGTGCGATCAGTGCACAGGCGCCAACAAGGACCAGCCCATCATAGGCATGACCATATTATCCGGCCTGAAAAAAGATGGCGATGAATACACCGGCGGCAAGATCCTCGATCCGGGCAACGGCAAGCTGTATAACAGCAAACTGAGCGTGATTGAAAACAACAAGAAACTGAACGTGCGTGGCTATATAGGCGCGCCGCTGTTTGGGCGTACCCA
Source organism: Parundibacterium terreum (assembly GCF_014636315.1). Taxonomy (GTDB): domain Bacteria; phylum Pseudomonadota; class Gammaproteobacteria; order Burkholderiales; family Burkholderiaceae_D; genus Undibacterium; species Undibacterium terreum. The sequence goes on from NZ_BMED01000002.1 coordinate 1,249,121, forward strand.
GACCTGGATACGCGAACAGTAAATGATCATTAAAAAAAGGAGCCTGCGGCTCCTTTTTTATTCGAGGGAAACGTCTTCTTAGTCCCGCGCAAGCCGTTTTGGCCGAAATACCTGCGTATCTGCATAAAATTCTTCATTCTGATCCGGCCACCAGCCCGGAATACCCAGCACCGGCAAAGGCGTGTAATCCGCAGTTGTCAGCGCATGCCCCTTCAATTGCTGTGCGACCTTGCGGTCCAGGTAGGCGCGTCGCGCATGCACATCAAGATCAAAATAATTGGCTTCGACAATGACAGGCCACGCGTGCGCGGTAATCGCTTTATATGGCTGCACCAGCTTTTCCATCAATGCATGGCCGAAGGACCACACTTCGCAATGTGTGCCGAACAAATGCCGCTGTTCGACGAATGCCTGCTGCCAGCGATGATTTTGCAAGGCATCCAGCAAGGCCGCACCTTCATCGCTATGCCGTATCACCAGCAAGGCGGCGTTTTCATCGAAGATGGTGGCCGCATCGCGGGCAGCGCCGCGCGATTTCCCCACACCCAGGCTGGCGATCTGCGCTGACTGCAAGGCATTCAACTGCATCTTTATCATAGGAAAATTCAGCCACACCAGTGCATTGAAAAAATCATGCAAATTTTCCCTGGTGGGGATGTGGCCGGTATCGCTGATATAGGCTTCGTAGGCCATGCCTTCCGGCAGCTCCTCCTGCGTGACGAAGCGCAGCGCCTGCTGCCGGTGGTTCCTCAGCGCGGCCTGCGCAGCATAAGCATTGATTTTGCCGCGCCAGCCGGCATAGGCTACAACATCCACATCGGCATTGGCGTCGACAGATGGTGCGCCACCGATTTCCGTTGCCAGCGGCAGCACAGACGCGTACCAGGCCCGCGTCCAGTCTATGCAATCAAAGAACATACCGGGTTCCTGCTGACCGATAGCTATCAAGCCTTACTGGAAATGAATTTCCAGTCTATGCTCTCGCCACCGTTCAAAGGAACGATAGTCGCGTCCGCCAGAGGCAGTTCTGCCGGCAGGGTCCAGGTTTCGCGTTTCAGCGTCACTGTGCCTGAGTTGCGCGGCAAGTTGTAGAAAGCCGGGCCGTTCAGGCTGGCAAAGGCTTCCAGCTTGTGCAAGGCTCCGGCCTGGTCAAAAGCCTGCGCATACAATTCCATCGCGTGCAGCGCGGTATAGCAGCCGGCGCAGCCGCAGGCATGCTCTTTCAGGCCTTTAGGATGTGGTGCAGAGTCGGTGCCCAGGAAGAAGCGTGGGCTGTCGGAGATCGCCGCCTTCAGGAGGGCCTGCCTGTGGGTTTCACGCTTCAGTACCGGCAGACAGTAGTAGTGCGGGCGTATGCCGCCCTTGAAAATTTCGTTGCGGTTGTACAGCAGATGATGCGCTGTAATCGTTGCAGCAACCTGGCCTTCGGCCTCGGCTACATACTGCGCCGCATCGCTGGTAGTAATGTGTTCAAACACTACTTTCAGTTCCGGCATATCGCGGCGCAAAGGCTTCATCACCTTGTCGATGAACACGGCTTCGCGGTCGAAGATATCAATCGCAGAGTCCGTCACTTCGCCGTGCACCAGGAAAGGCATGCCGACTTCCTGCATCGCTTCCAGGGTCTTGTAGCACTTGCTGAGATCAGTCACGCCGGCATCGGAATTGGTAGTAGCGCCGGCTGGATACAATTTGACTGCATGCACAAAACCGCTGGCCTTGGCCTTGCGTATTTCTTCCGGCGGCGTATTGTCGGTCAGATATAGCGTCATCAGCGGCTCAAACGTGGAGCCTTGCGGTAAGGCAGCCAGAATGCGCTGACGATAAGCTGCAGCCTGCTCTGTCGTTGTTACAGGTGGCTTCAGATTAGGCATGATGATCGCGCGGGCGAATTGCGCAGCAGTATGCGGCAATACGCTGGCCAGCGCGGCGCCATCGCGCACATGCAGGTGCCAGTCGTCAGGGCGGGTGATCGTGATTTCTTGGATAGCGGTGTTGGTCATGGCAGCTCTGGGTTATTGCTAGTTTGCGGATAGCCGCCATTTTACCCGTAGTGACGCGGAAGACGCGAATCCTGCGGCCAGAATGGCGATAGGCTTAAGTATTTGCCAATGTTTATATAAAAAAACTCCGGCAGCTTGCAGGCTGCCGGAGTTTTCTGGATAGTGCGGCTTGCCAGCGCAAACCCTGGCCTGGCGAATAATCAGTGAATGATTTTAGCCAGGAAATCCTTAGCACGATCCGAACGCGTAGCGTTGAAGAACTCATCCTTGGCGCAATCTTCAACAATCAGGCCCTTATCCATGAACACGATGCGGTTTGCCACTTTCTTGGCAAAACCCATCTCATGGGTCACAACCATCATCGTCATGCCCTCTTGCGCCAGGCCTACCATCACGTCCAGCACTTCATTGATCATTTCCGGATCCAGCGCCGAGGTCGGCTCATCGAACAGCATCGCGATAGGGTCCATGGACAGCGCGCGGGCAATCGCTACGCGCTGCTGCTGGCCGCCGGACAACTGGCCGGGGAATTTATCTTTTTGCGCAATCAGGCCCACGCGGTCCAGATACTTGAGGCCGCGTTCAGTCGCCTCTTCTTCGCTGCGGCCCAATACTTTAACCTGGCCTATGGTCAGATTCTGGCGGATGGACAAATGCGGGAACAGTTCAAAGTTCTGGAACACCATGCCTATGCGCGCGCGCAATTTGGACAGGTTGGTCTTCGGGTCGCCGACGGAAATGCCGTCCACGGTGATGTCTCCCTTCTGGAAAGGTTCCAGGCCGTTGACGGTCTTGATCAATGTGGATTTGCCGGAGCCGGAAGGTCCGCAGACCACCACAACCTCGCCTTTGGAAACTTCTGTGCTGCAGTCCGTCAAGACCTGAAACTGGCCATACCATTTGCTGACGTTATTAAGTTTGATCATGTAATTCTCCAGGATACTTTTTGTAGGTATGCGGGCTTGCAGTGCTTAATCGTAGGAGCACATGCGAGCCTTGTGGATTCATCAGCGAATAATCGCCACTCTTTGCTGTAATTTTTTCACCAGTGCAGACAGGCTGAAGCACAGGATGAAGTACACGACGGCAACAAACAAATACATTTCCACCAGACGGTTATCACGCTGTGCAATCTTGACGGCTGCGCCGAAGAAGTCGGTAATCGACAACACGGATACCAGCGAGACGTCCTGGAACAGTACGATGGTTTGCGTCAGCAGCACCGGGATCATGTTACGGAAAGCCTGGGGCAATACGATATTGCCCATGGTCTGCCAATAGTTCATTCCCAATGCATAACCCGCCCAGACCTGGCCGCGCGGAATCGACTGGATGCCGGAGCGCATGATCTCGCAGTAGTAAGCCGCCTCGAACATGATGAAGGTGATCAGGCAGGAAAACAGCGCGCCTACCTGGATAGGCTCATTCGCGCCTATCACCCAGGCACCGATATAAGGTACCAGGAAGTAGAACCAGAAAATCACCAGCAGCAAAGGCACCGAGCGCATCAGGTTCACGTAGGTGGTTGCAATGAAGGAGATGTACTTATGGCTGGACAGGCGCATCATCGCCAGCAGGGTACCCAGCACAATACCGCCCGCCATGGAAATCAGCGTCAGCTTGACGGTGAAGGCCAGGCCGGTCGTGAACAGGTAATACCAGGTACGCTGGATAACGTCGAAATCGAAATTGCTAAACATGATTAGTGACCTCCAGTATTAGTCGTGCCGGAGGTAATGAATCCGGGAACTGCGGTCTTCTTCTCAAGCAGGTTGGACAGAAGAATCGCGAATGCGGAAACCACCAGGTAGATCAGTGTCGCAGCAGAAAAAGCTTCGAACACCTGGAAGGAAAATTCCTGCATGGAACGTGCGCGTGCCATCAACTCCAGCAAGCCTATGCTCAAAGCCACCGAACTGTTTTTGATGATCGCGGCAACTTCATTGGTCAATGATGGAATGATGATGCGGAACGCCATCGGCAGCAGTACATAGCGGTAGGTTTGCGGCAGCGTCAGGCCCAGCGCCGTTCCGGCCATCCTCTGGCCGCGCGGTATCGCGTTGATGCCGGTAGAAACTTGTACTGCAACCCGTGCCGAGGTAAAGAAACCAAGGCTGAGTACGGCAGTGATAAAGGACACGTTCGGTGCCGCTTTCAACCAGTCGCCCATCGCCTGCGGTAGCAGTTCGGGCAAGACGTAGTACCACAGAAACATTTGTACGATCAGTGGTATGTTGCGGAATAATTCGATATAGGCGTTGCACAGGCGCACGCCCCATTTGTTTGGCGCGGTACGTATGGTACCGATCAGCGCGCCCAGTATCAGCGCCATCACCCAGGCAGTACCTGCTGTTGCCAGGGTCCAGATAACGCCTGAAATCAGGGTATCCATATAAGTGCCGCCGCCATCGGGCGCACTTTCCCAAAAAATTTGCCAATTCCAGTGGTAATTCATAGCTTCCCTCTCCGTAACCCTTAACCAGTCCATAGGCAGCAGCATGAAGCTTGCTGTCAGGCTGGCGTTTTTTGGTCTCGCTGCACTGGGCCAACCAGGCCATTTCCGGCAACAACTGTGAACCGACAGTGTGCCCCAAAATGTCGATGCTCATTTATTGTGCATCGCAGCAAATTCAAGCCTATAAAACAAAACGGGAGGCAGGCGCCCCCCGTTCCATGATTGCTCTATGAATTATTTCTTTTTCTTCAGTACAGCTTTTTGTGCTTCTGGTACCGCTGCGTAGGCAGATGGTTCGCCGGAATCCGTAGGCTTGGCGATCACTGCCTTGAACTGGTCGGAAATAGGCCAGTTCAGGGCAATACCTTTTGGCGGGATAGGTTGCAGGAACCATTTATGGTAGATGCGGTTAATATCGCCGGAAGTCAGTACATTGCCGATCGCTGTATCCACTGCCTTCTTGAACGGTGCGTCGTCCTTGCGCAGCATGATGCCGTATGGTTCTACAGACAACGCTTCCTTGCTGATTTCATAGTCAGCAGGGCTCTTCGAGTTTGCAGCCAGGGAAGCCAGCAGGATATCGTCCATCACGAACGCTGCTGCACGGCCGGTTTCCACCATCAGGAAAGCTTCTGCGTGATCTTTAGCCGGCATGATGTTGATGCCCAGGTTTTGATCAGCATTCAATGTTGTCAATTGCTTCAGGTTGGATGTACCGGAAGTGGAAACAACAGTCTTGCCTTTCAGGTCAGCCAGAGTCTTGATATTGGAAGACTTCTTGGACAGGATACGGTTTGCAGTAACGAAGGTAGTCGGTGCAAATGCAACCTGCTTTTGACGCTCAACGTTGTTGGTTGTGGAGCCGCACTCCAGATCCACGGTGCCGTTTGCCATCAAAGGAATACGGGTTGCCGATGTAACTGGGTTCATGACCACTTTCAAGCTGGACAGGCCCAATTGCTTTTGAACAGCAGTAACGATCTTCAGGCACAGGTCGATGGAGTAGCCTTGGTAGGATTGCTTGTCATCGAGGTAAGAAAAAGGGATGGAGGAATCACGTACGCCCAGTGTGATTGTTCCTGTTTCCTTGATCTTTTTCAGTGTGCCTGTTTCTTGCGCCTGAGCGGCACTTGCAATCACGCCGGCGCCGATCAGGACAGCTATTACTTTCGATAATTTCATACAATCTCCAAAAAATTAAACCCGAATAAGGGAATTCCCCAAGTTTACCAAAACATCAAAGCCCGAAACTATTTTTTTTGCCTATTTGATACGTATTATTACTTACAAAACCCGCCAAAATCAGGTATCTACCTATCAAAATAACACCAAAAATTACTAATGTATTAAAGCCTAGTTAGACCTAATCAGCAACCTTATCCGAAGGGAAGCGCAAGGTATCCCGCAACAGGAAACCCATAGGCATATTCAGGTTGGAACCCTTGGGCGGAATCGGGTTCCTGAACCATTTATCGTAGAGCTTGATGAATTCGCCATCATTCATCATCCTGGCAATTTCCTTGTCTGCCAGCGCCTTGAAAGCAGGATCATCCTTGCGCACCATCATTGCATACGGCTCTGTGGACAAGCCGTCGCCGACGATCGCGAACTTGCTCGGGTCCTTGGCATTCGCGCGCAGGCCATACAGCAGCACATCATCCATAGGGAAAGCATCGGCCTGGAAGGATTCCACCATATTGAATGAAGTATCGTGATCGTTGGCCTCGGTCAGTTTCAGGCCCAGCGCCCTTACCTTGTCCCTGTCATTCAGCAGCTTGACGCTGGTCGTACCCTTGGTGGTCACGACTTTCTTGTCTTTTAGATCAGTCCAGTTCTTGATCCCGGAATCGGTGCGTACCACCATGCGGGCGGTAGCGAAGAAATGCGGGATGGTAAATGCGACCTGCTTGCGCCTGTCGGCATTATTGGTCGTGGAACCGCATTCTATATCGGCTTTGCCGTCGACGATGGACGGGATACGGGTGGACCCGTTAACTAAAAGATAATTGATCGTGAGCTGCGGAAGTTTGAGTTCTTTTTTGACCGCTTCGGCGATTTTCAGGCAGATATCGACTGCATAGCCGATAGGTTTTTTGCTTTCGGACAAATACGAAAACGGGACGGATGCCTCCCTGTGGGCGATCGTGATGGTCTGGGTTTCCTTGATTCGCGTCAGAGTATCAGCAGAATACGACAGCGAGGAGCCCATGCCTAACAGGCACAACGCAGTTGCTTTGAGCATCCAGTTTACTTGCTTCATTTCGTCTCCTTGGTCTACCGGTCAGCCGGCACCATGACATGATACTAGCGATCAAAAAATTACATCAGGGAAATTACTATCCTTTACAAGAGATTCTTCGGCTCCACGTTTAGTTCCGGAGTGCTGATCATACTCTGCCAAAAAAATTAGCTGAAGAACTTCCCTGCAAGCCAGCCTAAAGTTACTTGCAAGAAGCACGCCACATCGCAAACAGCCACCCGCTGCACAAAATCAGAGGGTGGCTATCTTCATTCACTTCACATCACCGCAGATCTGACTTATGCCCGATCCGCAACTTACGCATTACACGATTACATCAAGGATACAGACCACGCACTTCGCGTGCCTGCAACACCCGCGAGCAGCCGACGATAAACGCCGCCGTACGTAAGGATACGTTCTTCTCTTCAGTGATATGCCATACCGAACTGAAGGCTTCTTTCATGATGCGTGTCAGGCGCTGATTGATTTCATCCTCGCTCCAGAAGTAGCTGGAGAAATCCTGCACCCATTCAAAATAGCTGACCGTTACACCACCGGCATTGGCGATCACGTCCGGCACCACCAGCACGCCGCGATCGCGCAGAATATCGTCGGCTTTCGGCGTAGTCGGGCCGTTTGCACCTTCCAGAATAATACTTGCACGGATTTTGTGCGCGTTCTTTTCTGTGATCTGCTGTTCCAGCGCCGCCGGGATCAGGATATCGCAATCCACGCCCCAGAAATCGTCGCCCACCAGCACTGCTTCGGAGCCTGGGAAACCGGCAACACTGCCTGTTTCCGCCACATGCGCCAGCAACTGATTCACATCCAGGCCGTTCGGATGATAAACCGAACTCAGGTGATCCTGCACCGCCACTACCTTGGCGCCGGCTTCTGCAAACAGGCGCGCTGCAATACCGCCCACATTACCGAAACCCTGCACCGCAATCTTTGCACCTTCGATCTGCAAACCGCGCTTGGCAGCGGCTTCGCAACCCACTACATAGACGCCACGGCCGGTCGCTTCGCGGCGGCCCAGGCTGCCACCCAGTGAGATGGGCTTGCCGGTCACCACGCCGGTCGCAGTGCGGCCTTCGTTCATCGAGTAGGTATCCATCATCCAGGCCATGGTCTGCTCGTTGGTGTTCACGTCAGGAGCCGGAATATCCTTGTCTGGGCCGATGATGATGCCGATCTCGCTGGTGTAGCGGCGCGTCATGCGCATCAGCTCGCCGCGCGACAGCGTCTTTGGATCTACGCGGATACCGCCCTTGGCGCCGCCGTATGGAACATTTACTGCCGAATTCTTGATCGTCATCCAGGCAGACAAAGCCATCACTTCCGACAGCGTCACATCCTGGTGAAAACGCACGCCGCCCTTGCCTGGACCGCGTGAAGTATTGTGCTGCACGCGATAGCCTTCAAAGTGGGCAATGCTGCCGTCATCGCGTTCGATAGGCACATCGACTACCAGGATACGCTTCGGGCGCTTCAGGGTTTCTACCCAGCGTGACAAGGATCCCAGGTAGGGTGTAACACGATCAATCTGCTCCAAATAAACTGCCCAAGGACCGACCTCATGCGGGGTAAGATAAGACGGTATCTGGTGTTGGGTGGACATGGTATGGCCTCCTTCTCGTTTCAGTTAACGGAGCCCGGGAACCACTGCAGTCTTGCGATCGAGCCTGAAGAGCCGCTGCACCTGCCACCATCTTTTTCATAAGACTGCACTGTACGTTGTTCGACCCGTCATCGACCGCAATCCGACTGCAGCTGCTTTGCCTGAAGCTCCAAAGATGCATGCAAAAATGCGAATTACCGGTTAGGTGACGCATAGTAGGCGAACACCGAACTTTATCGCTAATGCTTTGTTTGCATGTATCTATGCAATAAAAACATAACTATTGAAAACTAATTTTCCCTATGAAAAGCAACAGGAAAAACAATTTTCAAATGCAGTTAGCTGTGTTTACTGCGCTTCACTTTGCGCGACGAGATATCGTCATTTGCAGCGCTGCCATTGAGCTGCTCCAGGTATTCCCACAACCGCGAAACGATCAGTTTTCCGGGGCGCTGCACGGATGGACGCTCGCGGTATAAACGTATTTCCATTTCGACTTCCCACTCCTTGACGCCGCCGTCCGCGCGCGCCAACTGCTTTTGCTTCAGCTCGCGCGTGACCGAAGACTCCGGCAGGAAGGCTACGCCGCGTCCTTCCAGCGCCATCATCTTCAAGCCTTCCGACATATCGGTTTCATAGCGCTTATGGAAATGCAGCGGGATGCGCGCATCGTTCAGTATCAGGTCCACCATGCGTCCCAGATAGGCGTTGTTGGCGAAGGCCAAAAACGGCAGCGGCGATTTTTCCGTACCCGGCAATACGAATTCCGGCACCCCGTTTTTATCGCAGCGCGCATAAGCGCGCAGGGTTTCATAACCCATCGTGATCATGTCGTACTGGCTGGCATCCAGCAACAGCGGCTGGCGCGGATGGTGGTAGCACAGCAGCAAATCGCAACCGCCTTCCACCAGCGTCATCACCGCATCATGCACATTCAGCGCCAGCAGGCGGCTGCTGATTTCACCGAATGCCGTTTCCAGTTCCGTCAGCCATTTCGGCACATAGGTCAGCGACAGCGTGTGCGGTACCGCGAAGTCTACCGTGGTCTGCGTGGCCGTGCGTTTGCCGCGCAACAGTGCGCGTGCATTATTGATCTGGCCCAGCATTTCTATTGCCTGTTCATAGAACACTTCGCCTGCATGGGTCAGCCGCGTAGGATAGGAAGTACGGTCTATCAGATCGGTGCCCAGCCATGCTTCCAGCGATTGTATCCGGCGCGAAAATGCCGGCTGCGTGACGTGACGCAGTTCAGCAGACCGGCTGAAACTATTGGTTTCCGCCAGCGATACGAAGTCTTCCAGCCACTTGGTTTCCATAAATGTATTCTGAAGTAATGAAGCAATAAGGCTTGCAGATCAGCCGACCAGCTCATCCGCGCTATCGAGTAACTCGTCCACGCTGGGCTCCGGCGAGTCCGGCTGCTCCTGCCGGTTCTGCTGCCGCTGCCACATTTGCGCGTAGGCGCCGTCTAGTTCCAGCAATTGCTGATGAGTGCCGCGTTCCATGATGCGGCCTTTATCCAGCACCAGGATTTGCTGCGCGTCGACGATCGTCGACAAGCGGTGCGCAATCACCAGCGTGGTACGGTTCTTCGCAATCTCTTTCAGCTGAGCCTGTATCATCTGCTCGGATTTGGAATCCAGCGCCGAAGTCGCCTCATCAAAAATCAGGATGGATGGATTTTTCAGCAAGGTGCGGGCTATCGCCACCCTTTGTTTTTCGCCGCCGGACAACTTCAGCCCGCGCTCGCCGACCATGCTTGCATAGCCGTCCGGCAGGGTTTCTATGAAGTCGTGGATGTACGCTGCCTTTGCCGCGGCAACCACTTCTTCCTTGCTGGCGCCCGGCTTGCCATATGCGATGTTGTATTCAATCGTATCGTTGAACAGCACTGTATCCTGCGGCACGATGCCTATCGCGCGCCGCAAGGAATGCTGCGTCACGTCGCGCAGGTCCTGCTTGTCGATAACGATGCTGCCGGACTGTATATCGTAGAAGCGGAACAACAGTCGCGACAGGGTCGATTTGCCTGACCCGCTGTGGCCCACCACGGCAGTCGTCATCCCGGCAGGGATAGTAAAATCCACGTCGAACAGAATCTGGCGCTTGCTCTCGTAGCTGAAATTGACGTGCGAGAAAACCACTTCCCCGCCTTCACTGTGGTCGATATGCAGATCGCGCGCGCTATCACTGTCGGCGATTTCCCGGTTCTGGTCCAGCAGGGAAAACAGCCTTTCCATATCTGCCAGGCTCTGCTTGATTTCGCGGTACAGCACACCCAGGAAGTTCAGCGGAATATACAGCTGTATCATGAAGGCATTGACCAGTACCAGGTCGCCCAGGCTCATCTTGCCGTCAATCACACCTTGCGTGGCGCGCCACAATATCAGGGTCACGGCAGTGGCGATGATCATCGACTGCCCGGTGTTCAACATGGACAGCGAAGTCTGTGATTTGACGGCAGCCAGTTCGTAGCGGCGCAGGCCTTCATCATAGCGCTGCGCTTCATAGTCTTCATTGCCGAAGTATTTGACCGTCTCGTAATTGATCAGCGAATCGATGGCCTTGGTATTGGCCTTGGAGTCCAGATCATTCATGGTGCGGCGGAAATGCGTGCGCCATTCGGTAACCGTAATCGTGAACGTGATGTAGATGACCAATGCGCCGCCGGTAATCACCGAGAACCAGATATCGTAATGTGTGATCAGATAAATCAGCACCAGCGAGATTTCTATCAGGGTAGGCAGGATGCTGAACAGTGCATACGACACCAGCGAAGAAATGCCGCGCGTGCCGCGTTCTATGTCGCGCGTCATGCCACCGGTCTGGCGGTTCAGGTGGAAGCGCAAAGACAATGCGTGCAGATGACGGAACACCTTCAGCGCAATGGTGCGCACCGCACGCTGCGTCACCTTGGCAAAGACAAACTCCCGCAATTCCGTAAACATCGTGGTGGACAGCCGCAGCGCACCATAGGCAATCAACAAGCCCAGCGGCAATACCATCATCGCGGCGGGATGCGCCGGCGTGATGGTCATACGGTCAACTAGTTGTTTCAAAATTAAAGGCACGCCGACGTTGGCCATCTTGGCCCCGATCAGGAAGCCTAGCGCCAGCAATACCCTCCACTTGTAAGCCCATAAATACGGCAACAGGGTTTTCAGTGTGGCCCAGTCGTCGCGCGACTTTGCCGGAGGTGGTGCATCGGGAAGTTTGGAGAATTTACTGCTCATGTGCAAAGATTCTGGGGATAATGGTTTATGCTTACGAAAAGCAATGTATGTGCAGGTAAGTTCTGTATCGGCACTGCCAACAACTAACAACAATACGGAGACAATCGCGACCCTAGCCGCAACAAGACTTTTATATGAGCTTGTAAGGCGTAAATCGCAAGTTTTTAATTCTAATTAATGATTGTAACTGTTTAGGAGTACCAAGATGTCTGAAGCCGCTAAAACAACCTCGCTGCCGTCAGGCATGCCACAACTGCGCGTGATGCCCATGCCGGCTGATGCCAATGTCCATGGCGACGTCTTCGGCGGCTGGATCATGTCCCAGGTCGATATTGCCGGGGCAATTCCTGCGGCGCGGCGCGCCAATGGCCGGGTTGCCACTATCGCGGTGAATTCCTTTCTGTTCAAGCAACCTGTTTTTGTTGGCGATCTGCTATCTTTTTATGCCGAAGTGACGCGCGTCGGCAATACCTCGGTCACGGTATCGGTGGAAGTGTATGCGGAGCGCAATCGCCTGCAGGCTAGTACTGTCAAGGTCACAGAAGCAACGCTGACCTATGTAGCGACCGGCGAAGACCGCAAACCGCGCCAGATCCCGCCTCTGGAAAGCATTACCAACTACAACGTGAAATCGGGCGATTGCTAAGATGGATGCAGGCCGGCGCTATTTTCTTGACAGGATAAGCCGGCTTGCAGGCCTCGCCGCTTGTGCCGCCGCTTTTCCAGGTAGGGCAATCGGCAAGACCATAGGCTATCCCTTCACACTGGGAGTTGCATCCGGCTCCCCCAGGGCAGACAGCATCGTCTTATGGACCCGCCTGCTGCCTGATCCATTAAACGCGCTGGCGCTGCCGCCTGTTGCCTACAACGTGCGCTGGGAACTGGCTTACGACGACAATTTCCGCAATATCGCTGCCAAGGGAGAAAGCACCGCGCTGCCCGAGCTGGCGCATAGCGTGCACGTGGACGTCACCGGCTTGCAACCCGACCGATGGTATTGGTACCGCTTCATGCTGGGCGATGCCGTCAGTCCGGTTGGCCGCACCCGCACCGCACCGGCAGCGGACACCATGCCGCTGGGCCTGCGGGTCGCCGTGGCCTCCTGCCAGCACTGGGAGTTTGGCGAATATGCGGCGCACCGGCATATCGCTGCCGCCAATCCTGACGTAGTGACCTTCCTCGGCGACTATATTTACGAGTGGGGCCCTTTCGATTTATCGCATCCGGCCAAATCGCGGCGGGTCAATGAGAGCGTGGACCTGGCCGGCTACCGCGGCCGCTATGCACAATACAAGACCGATCCCAATCTGCAGGCTGCGCACCATGCCGCCCCCTGGATAGTGACCTGGGATGACCATGAGGTCTGCAACGACTATGGCAACGACAGGGATGAGCGCCTGGACCCGAATTTCCTGCAAAGGCGAGCGGCGGCTTACCAGGCATTTTATGAACACATGCCGGTAAGGCTGCCGCCCTTGTCCAACGAACCCACCCGCTTCGCTCACATGCGCATCTATGAGCGCTATGACTGGGGGCGGCTGGGCCGCTTCCATGTGCTGGACGACAGGCAATACCGTGCCTACCAGGTCTGCCCCAAGGGCGGTGGCGGCGGATCTACTTCCATCACAAATACAGAATGTGCGGAGAGGCTGGACCCCAGCCGTACCATGCTGGGCGCAGAGCAGGAAAAATGGCTGGCGCACGGCTTTGCCAACTCGACAGCCAAGTGGAATATCCTGACCCAGCAAACGCTGATGGCGCAATCCAGTCAGATACCTGTACAAAAAGAAGGCGACGGCAAATTCTGGACCGATGGCTGGGACGGCTACCCTGTCGCCCGGCAGCGCCTGTTCGATGACCTTCAAAAACACAAGCCATCCAATCCCGTGGTCATTTCCGGGGACGTGCATACCTTTTATGCAGCCAATCTGAAACGGGATTTTTATAACAAGGCATCCAGCGCCAACCCTATTTTGGCGACCGAATTCTGCGGCACCTCGATCACGTCCAGTTCGCGCCCGCAAGCGCGTACCGACGAATATGTAGCGCAAAATCCGCATATCAAATACGGCCGCAGCGACAAGCGCGGCTTCATGCTGCTGGATATTTCTGCCAAGCAGATGAATACTTATTTCCTCGCGCTGGATGATGTCAGGCGTGCGGATTCAGCAGTCTCCACGATAGCAAGTTTCGCCGTGGAAGACGGCAGGCCCGGCGTAGTCGTACGCGGATAGGGCTCGGTCTCGGTCCTCAATCGGCAGCAAAGTGGTTTGTTCAAAGTGGTTTGTTCAAAGTTTTTTTAGCGCAATTCATACACAATCGCAGCCTGCGCCACGGCGTGGCAATCGCCGGGGCAATGCCGTATCAGGCTACATTTTCAGGATGATTTTGGTATGTTCAAAAGACTTATTGCAAAATTCGGGCAAGTGGATGCTGCCAGCGATTCGGCCAACGGTACAAGGGCCGAATCGGACACAATCCTGGCTTATGGAGACTGGAACTACGGCCCGCTTGCCACGATGGAGGATATCTATCACTGCTTCAGATTATTACTCGGCCGCCCCCCGAACAAGGAAGAATGGCCGGGCCACAGCAACCAGGCCGGGGCTCCGCTGGACACCATCGTGGCTTCTTACCTGAATTCGCTGGAGTTTGCACGGCGGCAGGAAAAACTGGCAGTGCAAAGAAGCGAGGGCAATATCCAGAAAGCAGTGGTCGACGGCCTTCCCATGTTCATCGACCTGGCCGACCGGGATCTCGGCATCCCCTTGAGCCAGGGCACGTATGAGCCTAACGTGACCAAGGTAATGCGCGAAGCGCTGAAGCCGGGCATGAACGTCCTCGACATAGGCGCCAATATCGGCTACTACAGTGTCATTGCAGCTTCGCTGGTCGGCCAGGCCGGCATCGTCTATGCGGTGGAGCCGAATTCCAGCAACGTCAAATTGATAGAACTGAGCAAGCGCGAAAACGGCTTCCAGCATATCAAGATCATCAATTCAGCCGCCGGTGAAGAATTTGGCATGCTGAGCCTGAACAGCTCTTACAGCAACGGCACTACTTCTGCGCTGCCGGATAGCCAGCACTCCCTGTTGAATAGCGTGATAGTTCCTTGTGTGACGCTGGACGGTATCATCCCGGTGGACTGCCGCATCGACGTGATCAAGATCGACGTCGAAGGTTTCGAATACCCTGCCATGCGCGGCGCGCAGCGGATACTCTCGACCTGGCATCCCAAGGTCATCAGTGAGTTCAGCCCCGACTTCATGCCACTGACGGCAGGCGTGGATGGCAATACCTATCTGAACTATATGTTTGGCCTGGACTATTCCGCGTCCGTCATCGAGCTCGACGGTAGCTTGCTGTATGCCGGCCAGGACATAGGAAAAATCATGCAGGCCTATACAGAGCACGGCGGCGACCATATCGATCTCCTGTTCGAGCATAGTCCCAAAAACTAACAGGCATAAAAAAACAGGCATCCTCGCAGATGCCTGTTCTTCTGATTGTGCTTACCTGTGGTTACCGCATATATCGACTATAACCGCGATAGATCTGGCGGACTACGCGGCCTTCTTTTCATCGCGCAATTCACGGCGCAGGATTTTGCCAACGTTCGTTTTCGGCAGCTCCAGGCGGAATTCAATGTACTTCGGCTTCTTGTACGCGGTGAACTGTTCCTTGCAATAGGCCATCAACGCCTCTACCGTCAGTGACGGATCCTTGCGTACAACGAACAATTTCACAGCCTCGCCGGAGTTTGCATCAGGCACGCCTATGCAAGCACATTCCAGCACGCCGGGATGCATCGCCACCACGCCTTCGATTTCATTCGGATACACATTGAAGCCAGAAACCAGAATCATGTCTTTCTTGCGATCGACAATGGTCGTGTAGCCGCGCGCATCCATGATGCCCACGTCGCCGGATTTGAAGAAACCATCGGCAGTCATGACCTTGGCTGTTTCATCCGGACGATTCCAGTAACCGGACATGACTTGCGGGCCGCGTATCGCAATCTCGCCAGGCTGGCCCAGCGGTACCGGATTGCCGTCATCATCAAGGATGGCGATTTCTGTCGAAGGAATAGGCAAACCTATCGTGCCGGAAAATTCCTTGGTCGTGACAGGATTGCCCGTCGCCACCGGAGACGTTTCAGACAAGCCATAGCCTTCGGCAATCGGGCAGCCTGTTACCTGCAACCATTTGTCTGCCACTGCTTTTTGCACTGCCATGCCGCCACCACTGCAGATGCGGTAGCCGGAGAAATCCAGCTTGGCAAAGTCAGGGTTGTTCAGCAAGCCGTTGTACAACGTATTCACCGCAGGGAACAAATTGACTTTGTACTTGGACAGCTCTTTCACAAAGCCGGGGATATCGCGCGGATTCGGAATCAGGATGTTCAGCGCACCCTTACGCGTACCCAGCAGGCTGCAGACGGTCAGCGCAAAGATATGGTACAGCGGCAAAGCGCAGACGATAGTCATCTGTTCTTTTTCCAGCTCAGGCGTTACCGCCGGCTGCAGCCAGGCTTCGTTTTGCAGGATATTGGCAAGCACATTGCGCTGGGTCAGCGTTGCGCCCTTGGATACGCCGGTCGTGCCGCCGGTGTATTGCAGGAAGGCAATGTCGTCATGGCCGATGGAGACAGGCTGCAGGCTCAGGCGCGAAGCTTCGGACAGCATCTGCTTGAAGCGGATTGCATTCGGCAGTGAAAAAGCCGGCACCATTTTCTTCACGTTGCGCACGACGAAGTTGACGATACTGCCTTTCAAGCCGCCCAGCATATCGCCCATGCTGGCCACGATGACTTGCTTGACCACGGTCTTGTCGACGATCTGCGCCAGCGTGTGGGCAAAATTTTCCAGGATGAAGATGGCTTCTGCGCCGGAGTCCTTCAACTGGTGCTCCAGCTCGCGCGGCGTATATAGCGGGTTTACATTGACGACGGTATAGCCGGCACGCAGGATCGCCGCCATCGCTACCGGATATTGCAATACGTTAGGCATCATGACCGCGACCCTGGCGCCTTTGCTCAGGCCCTTGCTTTGCAGCCAGGCACCAACCTTGCGGGATAATTCATCCAGTTCGCCATAGGTCAGGAACTTGTCCATGCATACATAGGCATTGCGCGCGGCGTAGTCGCGGAAAGCTTGTTCCAATAACTGAACCAGCGATTGATACTGTGTGAAATCAATTTCTGCAGGCACACCTGGTGGGTAAGACTGTAGCCAAAATTTGTCCATACTTTCTCCTCGTCTCTGATTGTTATTCTATTGCTGAACCGGCATCAATGCATGATTGGTACTGCGCGGACAGCTTATATGTGAATGGCGATCATCATTGCTTTCCATTGCCACCCAAAGGATAACAGGACAAACAATATGGCCGATGTTGAATGCTATCGGCTGTAATGCGCTTCGGCAAGTCTTTTGCGCCTAACTTGAACATATCCTCTAGCAAAATGCTGCAACGCACAATTTCAAGACGAAGCAAATACGCTTGTTCTACGGCGATTTCGCCGCATTTTGCTGCTTCGCCAAAAGCTGCAATTGCGCATTCCGGCTGCTCTTGTCCCGCTCTGAAAGCTGCTTCACGCTGCGATAAAATTCCGGAAAGCTCGCGCTTTGCAGCAGCATGGCCTGGAAGCCCGGCACCAGATCGTTATAGGTCGCCACTGAAACAAAATGGGCATTGGTCAGCGGTTCGGCAAACCAGCGATCGTAACCCGCATAAGCTCCCCAGGAGCTTCTGATGCTTTGATAATCCTGTTGCAGCGCCTGAAATATCTCGGCCTTATCGTGCAATTTCTGCTGGTCGCTGGCATTGCTTTTGTACAGAGCATCCAGGCGGCTGCGATACTGCCGCAACAGGGCCAGGAAATCCTTGCGCCTGCCCTCATCCTTTTCGTAGTTGCTGCGCATGGCCTCATTACCGAACTTATCCAGCCAGCGCTGCACGCCGGCTTGTTCCACCGCAGTGGCAAAGGATTCATTGAAGGCGGAGTCATCCTTCACGTAAACCACCTGATGCGCCAGCTCATGGAAGATCAGGCGCGCCAGCGATGCATCCGGCGCGTTGATAAAGGTGGAGATCAAGGGATCGTTGAACCAGCCCAGCGTGGAATAAGCAGGCACGCCTTCCACCCTGACGTCGTAGCCTTCACTGCGCAATTGCTGTGCAAATTCCAGTGCAGACTCATGCTGGTAGTAACCGCGGTAGCTAACGCAGCCGGCAACCGGAAAGCACCATCTCAACGGCGTCAATGACAATGACGATGTGGCCACCACGTTCCAGAGGACAAAGGGCTGCTTGAGTTGCGCATAGTTGCGATAGCTGCTGTTATCGGGCAACGCCAGCTCGTCGACAGCGAACTGCCTCATCTGCCTTGCCGCCTGCAACCTGTTCCTCAGTTGCTGCGGTGTTTCAGGGCTAGCGATCAGGCTGTCTACCGAACGCGCATTCTGCAGCAAGGATATCTGTCCCTGCGCGGCTTGGCCGTAATAACCCAGTTGCGAACAGGCTGCCAGGCTTGATAGCAGGAGTGGCAGCAGCAGTGCCGCCATAAAGTGGCGTATCCGGGTTTTCACTGGGCTTGCTTTTCCACCTGTACCAGCACATCGTAGAAGGTAGGCGCGCGGCCCATATCGGTCAGCTGCTGGCTGGTAACCTCGTTCACATTCTTGAAGTCCGATGCAAATTTTTTCCACCAGATAGACAGGCCCACCACCAGGCCCGCGCGCGCCTTCTCTGTTACGCGCACCACGGCAACAAAAGATCCGCGATCATTGAAGATGCGAACCTGATCTCCTTGCGCGATGCCGCGCGCTGCGGCGTCCACAGGATGCATATCCAGATGAGGTTCGCCCTCGGTATCGCGCAGGCTCTGTACATTGACAAAAGAAGTGTTCAGGAAATTCCTCGCCGGCGGCGAGATCATTGCCAGCGGATATCGCTGCGCCAGGGATGGATTACTGGCTACCGATTCATACGGAGGAATATAAGCCGGCAGGGGATCAAGGCCATCCTGCTGCATCCTGGCGCTATAGAACTCGCATTTACCGGAAGGGGTAGGAAAATTTCCGTGAGCGAATGGTGCATCGGGAAGCTTCAGTTTTGCCCAGCCTGTCTTCTTCAGCGAAGACCAGTCGAAATGTACTGCACGTTCATCGCTAGTCTTGAAGGCTTGTGCAGCGATTTCATCATCGGTTTCAAAGAAGCAGGGATCGGTAAAACCCATCCTCTGCGCAATCAGCCGGAAGATCTCGGTATTCGGCTTGGACTCTCCCAGCGGAGCAATCGCCGGATTATTCGCCATCATATACAGATGCCCATATGCGCCATGGATATCGGTATGTTCCAGCTGCGTCGTTGCGGGCAGCAGGATGTCTGCGTAGTCAGCGGTATCGGTCTGAAAGTGTTCCAGCACGACCGTGAACAAATCTTCGCGCGCGAATCCTTGCGCGACAACGCCGGACTCGGGCGCCACCGCGACCGGATTGGAGTTGTACACAATCAATGCCTGGATCTGGGGGCCAAACTCAGGCGAGCTTTCGCGCAGCAGATCATTTCCTATCGTACTCATGTTGATCGTGCGTGGATACTTGCCCGCTGGTAGCAGGTCGGGGCGCTGCAAGGCCTGCAGGTTCTTGGGAAAGGATTCGGATACCGACAACTGCACACCGCCTGCTGCATGCCGCCAGGCGCCGACCAGCGCCGGCAGGCAAGCGATATTGCGCACCGCCATGCCGCCGCCGCGTACCCTTTGCAAACCATAGTTGGTGCGTATCATTACCGGTTCGCCGCGCTTTGCAGTAGCTCCATACTCGCGCGCCAATCCCGTGACCTCGGCGACTGTGATACCGCAGGTCTCGGCCACTCTTTCCGGGGGCCACTCCAGCGCCCTTTGCTTCAGTTGTTCAAAGCCCAGCGTGTATTGAGCAATGTAATCATGGTCCAGCAAATCTTCGGCGATCAGCACGTGCATGATGCCCAGCGCCAGCGCGCCGTCAGTGCCTGGCAACAGTGCTATGTGCTGATGGCACTTCTCCGCAGTCAGAGAGCGATAGGGATCAATGGCAATCAGGCGCGCGCCCTTGCGCTTCGCTTCCTGCACGCGCATCCACAGGTGCAGGTTGGAGGCAATCGGGTTCCCGCCCCAAATGAGGATCAGCTTTGCGTCTTGCGCATGTTCGGTATCGGTGCCGACCTTGGCGCCTATCGTGTATTTGTAACCGGCGCCACCTGCGCTCGCACAAATGGTGCGATCAAGGAAGGACGCGCCGAGCTTGTTGAAGAAGCGGTGCGGCATGGAGTCGCTTTGCAACAGGCCCATCGTGCCTGCATAGCTGTAAGGCAAGATCGCTTCGGGGTCCTTGGCCGCTATCGTTTTTAGCCTGGATGCAATGGTATCCAGCGCCTCGTCCCAACTGATGCGCTCAAACTTTCCTTCGCCCTTTTTACCGACTCGCTTTTGCGGAAACAGCAGCCTGTCCTTGTGATAGGTGCGCTCGGTGTAACGCGACACCTTGGTACATAATACGCCGGCGGTAGTCGGATGCTCCGGATCTCCCTTCACATCGGCGGCGATGCCGTCCTTGACGGTCACATGCAGGGCGCAGGTATCGGGGCAATCGTGCGGACAAACGGCACGGACGATGGTACTGGTCATATCAATATCCTAAAACTGCCTGGGCATCCTGATCCGGAAACGAGGTCAGGGTCGCAAATTTATTCAATGCCATCTGCTCGACAATATCTGCTCAACGATATCTACTCAACGATATCTACTCAACGATATCTACTCAACGATATCTACTCAACGATATCTACTCAACACGCAGCGCTTACCTGTTGGTAATCAGACGCTGCATGAAATTTTCACATTGTGCCAACTGGTCCAGGCTGACGAATTCATTCGGCGTATGCGCCTGCTCTATGCTGCCGGGGCCGCAAATGACTGTTGGTATGCCCGCCTTCTGGAACAAGCCTGCTTCCGTGCCATACGATACCGCACCGTTGGGCGCGTTCCCTGCCAACAGAGCTGCCAATTGCACTATCCTGTGCTCTTCCTGCATCTGCAGGCCGGGTGCAGAGGCCAGCCATTCAAAATCGATCGCCGCCAAAGGTTCCACTTTCCGCATCTCCGGCAATAGGCCTGCTGCAAATTCCTGTATCTCCTGATACAGCGCTGCCGCGTCCATATCCGGCAAGGTGCGTGCCTCAAACTGGAATTCGCATTCCTTAGGCACGATATTGGTTGCCAGGCCGCCGCGTATCAGGCCAGTCTGCATCGTCGAATACGGAACGGTGTACGAATCATCCCGTTTCTCTATACGCGCCAGCCTGTCGGCGATTTCACGGATATAGACCACGATGCGCGATGCATATTCAATCGCATTGACGCCATGTGTCGTATAGCTGGAATGCGCTTCGCGGCCGGTCACGCAGCAACGGAAACGGTGCGTCCCCTTGTGCGCAATGATGGGCTGCATCAGTGTCGGTTCACCGACGATGCATCCCGCAGGCTTCAAGCCAATTTCTTCCAGATCCTGTATCAGTCCACGCACGCCTATGCAGCCTATCTCTTCATCATAGGAAAGCGCCAGGTGCAGCGCCGTGTCCTGGTCGGCAGCTAGGAACTCCGACACCTTGGACAGCGCCGTCGCGATATACCCCTTCATATCCGCAGAGCCGCGCGCATACAGGTTATCGCCCTTGATGGTCGCCTTGAAAGGATCGGTATCCCATTGCTGCCCCTCGACTGGTACTACGTCGGTATGGCCGGACAGGATGATGCCGGGCTTCTTGCCCTCGCCCAGTGTAGCGAAAAGATTGGCCTTCTTGCCTGTGCTGTCATAGGTCAGGCGCGATTCCACGCCATAGCTTGCCAGATAATCCCTGATCCAGAATATCAGCTCCAGGTTGGAATCGCGGGATACGGTGCGAAATGAAATCAGCTGTTCCAGTATTTCCAGAACTTTGGACGAAGGTCGCGCCATAATTTTCTTTTGGTCAATGATCATGATGGCCCGGCTGCAGAATAGTCTTCTGCATCCGGGTTAGAAACTCTACTATAACTGCGCCCGCACGAGTCTGCTCATCGTTTATCGCTGCTACTTATGCGGCTTCTATCCGGTGCCTACAATTACCCTGGCAACTTATCCGCTGCCGTCCCCAGGCGCAGGCCAGGGTTCAATTGCTCCAGGCCCAGCAATGCGGCGGATTGGTCTGCATTCGGCACCGTTTGCAGCAGGCTGCGGTAAGCCTGCGTTACCAACTCAGCGACCGGCAAGGCCAGCTTTGCCTCTTGCGCAGCAATCAATACGTTCTCCATATCCTTGGCCTGGCTCTTGACCTGGCCTCCGGGCATGAAATTCCTGTCCAGCATACGCTGCCCATGGACCTCCAGTATCCTGCTCTCGGCAAAGCCGCCGCGTAGCGCAGCCCTAACTGCTACCGGGTCTGCTCCACCCGCCTGCGCCAGCAATAAGGCCTCCGCAATGATGCTTAAGGTACCACCGACGATCAACTGGTTACAAAGTTTCGCCAGTTGCCCAGAGCCCGGCTCGCCGACGCGAGTCGGCCGGCCAAAGACTTTCAGTATCTCTTCCACCTTGGCATACACGGCAGCATGCGCGCCGACCATGATGGCCAGGCTGCCCGCCTCCGCACCAAGTACGCCACCGGAAACCGGTGCATCGACAAAGGCAATCCCTTTTTGCGCCAGCAAGCTGTGAAACGCGACCGCCTCGGATTGCTTCGTGGAACTCATGTCGATGAAGATACTCGTTGCGCCTATCGCCGGCAGCGCAGCTAGCATCACTTGCTCAACTATATGCCCGGCCTCCAGCATCGTGATAATGAAGTCGACCGGCTTATCTTCATAACGGACTGCCTGTGCCGGAGATACCGCCATTTGCGCACCCAATGCCAGTAGTTCTTCGGCCTTGCTCGCAGTGCGGTTCCAGACTATGACGCGGTGGCCTGCTTCCAGCAGGCGTTTTGCCATAGGCTTGCCCATCAAGCCAGTGCCCAGGAAGGCGATGCGTTTCGATGTATCCATGTTCATTCAGCTTTTCAAGTTTGCAATCAAGGTTGTAGTGAATCAAGCGTCCATGGAATCGTGGTTGGCACATGCACGGGCGACTGTCTGGCGAGGTGGCGCGAGGTGATATTGTGCATCGCCTCCGCTGGGCAGGATCAAGGTATAGATGCAGCCGGATGTGCAATTTTGTCACTAAGGATTTCAGCGGTAAAGATGCGTAACGCGCATTTGCGATATCATGTCACCCTTGTAGCTCTTTTTATCTAACACGGGATAGGTTTTCGACTATGTTGAACAAAAAAATTCTTGCCGCAGGTGCCATCCTGCTATTGGCTCAGGTGAGCTCGTTTGCCGCGGATAGCTTTTTGGGTGCGGACTCCGTATCCGGCGAATTCGGCACCGGCAATAAATCCAAGCTGGCGAGGGTTGGCCTGCAGTACGACTGGGGCAAGCAATGGCTGCAATACAATGGCATGCATGTAGGCGGCTATTGGGATGTGACGCTGGCACAGTGGCACAACACCGCCTATAAAGGCGTTGCCGATGCAACTCAGAACATTACCGATATCGGTGTAACTCCCGTGTTCCGCCTGGAATCTGATTCCAAAAAAGGGTTTTATGGCGAAGCAGCGATCGGCTTTCACTTGATGTCGCACGTCTATAACAATAACGGACGCCCATTCTCTACTGCCTTCCAGTTTGGCGATCATATCGGCGTTGGCTATGTATTCAACAATGGCTGGGATGTTGCACTGAAAGCCCAGCATTTCTCCAATGGCGGCATCAAGCACCCGAACCCGGGTGCCAACCTGGCTGTGCTGAAAGTGGGCCATTCGTTCTAAGAATTAGAACAGCATTGTTTATTAAGGGCGCTACGGCGCCCTTTTTCACGTCTAAAGAAATGTGGTGATGAGAGAAATGAGGGGACCATGCTGAAGGCACACTGATCTTGCTGTTTTACGGAAGAGGAATTGGATGACGGAGGGGAGTCTGAGGCCAGGGCGAACTGAATTAAATGTCGAGCCGGCCAAGCCGGTTATAAGGAAGCGAGGCTTATAAGAGCGACGCAGTAAAGCCGGCCGCGCAAAGCAAAAACCCCTCACTCTTTCGAGGGAGGGGTTTTCTAGATAAAAGCCTGACAATAACCTACTTTCACACTGGTTGCAGCACTATCATTGGCGCAGAGTCGTTTCACGGTCCTG
>NZ_BMED01000003.1 GCF_014636315.1 Parundibacterium terreum
CTGGTTCGATCGAGTTGCCGAAAGACAAAGAAATGGTCATGCCAGGCGATAACGTGTCGATCACAGTAAAACTGATCAACCCGATCGCGATGGAAGAAGGTCTGCGTTTCGCGATCCGCGAAGGTGGCCGTACTGTTGGTGCTGGTGTTGTTGCAAAAATCATCGAGTAATTATTTTAAATAAATACTCTCGCTCTTTGTTAAATACTGCGGGCGCCTGGCGCAAGCCACCGTCCGCAGATCGCTCTTTATAAGGAAGTAACATGTCTGCTACAAATCAAAAAATCCGTATCCGTCTGAAAGCTTTCGATTACAAGTTGATCGATCAGTCGGCACTCGAAATCGTTGAAACAGCAAAGCGCACCGGCGCTGTTGTTAAAGGTCCAGTTCCTTTGCCAACACGTATCCAGCGTTTCGACGTTCTTCGTTCCCCACACGTGAACAAAACTTCCCGTGACCAGTTTGAAATCCGCACTCACCAACGCCTGATGGACATCGTTGATCCAACAGACAAAACAGTTGATGCGTTGATGAAACTGGACTTGCCAGCAGGCGTGGACGTAGAAATCAAATTGCAATAATAGAAATTCGAAGAATCCGGCTTTTGGTTTTTATTGAGCTGATTGCCGGAGATTTCAAAGTTTCAAATTATTGGAAAATGTCACATACCACAATTTTTGGCATTTTCAAACAAATAGTCTTGTAAAACTTTTTTCTGCAAGCTATAATCGAAGGCTTAGGTGTCGGCTCGCATTTTGCGGGCCTATGCGTTTAAGTTTTTTAAACAGTCAGCCTCACCCAATCGTAGGTGAGAATGGAGAAAACAATGAGCTTGGGCCTTGTTGGTCGCAAGGTTGGTATGATGCGTATCTTTACTGATGACGGGGATTCAATTCCAGTTACAGTATTGGATGTATCCAACAACCGCGTGACACAAATCAAAACTCCTGAAACAGATGGTTATTCCGCTGTTCAGGTAACTTTCGGTCAGCGCCGTGCGTCGCGTGTTACTAAAGCGGCAGCCGGTCACCTTGCAAAAGCAGGTGTTGAAGCTGGTACTGTCCTCAAAGAATTCCGCGTTGAATCTGCAAAAGCCTCAGAAATGAAGGCAGGCGATGTTGTGCCTGTTGGATTGTTTGAAGCTGGTCAGAAA
Source organism: Parundibacterium terreum (assembly GCF_014636315.1). Classification (GTDB taxonomy): domain Bacteria; phylum Pseudomonadota; class Gammaproteobacteria; order Burkholderiales; family Burkholderiaceae_D; genus Undibacterium; species Undibacterium terreum. Next base: position 1,153 of record NZ_BMED01000003.1, read on the forward strand.
GTGGACGTGCAGGGCGTGACAATTGGTAAAGGCTATGCCGGTACCATCAAACGCCATCACTTCTCTTCTGGTCGTGCAACTCACGGTAACTCCCGTTCGCATAATGTACCTGGTTCTATCGGTATGGCGCAGGATCCAGGTCGTGTTTTCCCTGGTAAGCGCATGACTGGTCACCTGGGTGATGCGACTCGCACTGTGCAAAATCTGGAAATCGCTCGCGTTGACGCTGAGCGCCAGTTGTTGCTGGTGAAGGGTGCCGTACCAGGCGCGAAAAATGGTCAGGTGATTGTTTCGCCTGCTGTTAAAGTTAAAGCCAAGAAGGGAGCTTAATCTATGGAACTGAAGCTCCTAAATGCACAAGGCCAGGCAGCGTCCAACGTTGCTGCACCTGACACTATTTTTGGTCGTGATTACAACGAAGCCTTGATTCATCAAGTCGTTGTTGCATTCCAAGCGAATGCACGTAGCGGTAATCGCAAACAGAAAGATCGTGAAGAAGTTCACCACACAACCAAGAAGCCTTGGCGTCAAAAGGGTACAGGCCGTGCACGTGCCGGTATGTCCTCTTCTCCATTGTGGCGCGGCGGTGGTCGTATTTTCCCGAACTCCCCAGACGAAAACTTCTCTCACAAAGTTAACAAGAAGATGTATCGCGCAGGTATCTGCTCGATCCTGTCTCAGTTGGCTCGTGAAGACCGTTTGAGTGTGGTTGATAGCCTGACTGTTGAAGCTCCTAAGACAAAACTGTTGTCCGAAAAGCTGAAAGCATTGGGTTGTCTGGATTCCGTTCTGGTTATCACTGAAGAATTCAATGAAAACCTGATGTTGGCAGCCCGCAATCTGGCGAATGTCCTGGTTGTTGAGCCGCGTTATGCTGATCCAGTTTCCTTGGTTTTCTTCAAGAAAGTGTTGATCACTAAAGCAGCGTTGGCAAAGATTGAGGAGATGCTGGCATGAACGCAATAGTTAAGCACAGCGAAGAGCGCCTGATGAAAGTGCTGCTGGCTCCAGTTATTTCCGAAAAAGCGACTATGGTCGCTGAGAAAAACGAGCAAGTAGTTTTCCTGGTAATGCCAGATGCGACCAAGCCGGAAATCAAAGCAGCAGTTGAACTGTTGTTTAAAGTCCAGGTTGAGTCCGTTCAAGTGGCTAACCGTCAAGGCAAACAAAAACGTACCGGTAAATTTAATGGCCGCCGCAACCATACAAGACGCGCTTTTGTATGCTTGAAGCCAGGTCAGGAAATTAACTTCACCGAGGGGGCATAAGCATGGCACTCGTTAAAATGAAGCCAACCTCGCCAGGTCGTCGTGGTATGGTAAAAGTGGTAACAGAAGGCCTGTACAAAGGTCGTCCGTTTGCCGCTCTGTTGGAAAAGAAATCGAAAACTGCCGGCCGTAACAACAACGGTCACATCACTACCCGTCATATCGGTGGTGGTCACAAGCAGCACTATCGTGTCATCGACTTCCGTCGCAATAAAGACGGTATCACGGCAAAAGTAGAGCGTATTGAATACGATCCTAACCGTACAGCGCACATCGCTTTGTTGTGCTATGCGGATGGTGAGCGTCAATACATCATCGCTCCAAAAGGTCTGTCCGTTGGCGATCAGGTAATGAACGGTTCGCAAGCTCCGATCAAAACCGGTAACTGCCTGCCAATTCGCAACATCCCAGTCGGTACAACCATGCACTGCGTGGAAATGTTGCCAGGCAAAGGTGCGCAAATTGCTCGTACAGCCGGCGCCGCAGTTGTTCTGATGGCTCGTGATGGTACTTACGCTCAGGTGCGCTTGCGCTCCGGCGAAGTTCGTCGCATCCATATCGAATGCCGCGCGACAGTTGGTGAAGTAGGTAATGGCGAACATAACCTGCGCAAAATTGGTAAAGCTGGTGCGATGCGTTGGCGTGGTGTTCGTCCTACCGTTCGCGGTGTGGTCATGAACCCGGTCGATCACCCGCACGGTGGTGGTGAAGGTAAAACTGCAGCCGGCCGTCATCCAGTATCGCCATGGGGTCAACAGACCAAGGGTAAGAAGACACGTCGCAACAAGCGCACGACTTCGATGATCGTCTCACGCCGTGGTAAGAAATAAGGGATAACTCATGACACGTTCATTGAAAAAAGGGCCGTTCTGCGACGCCCACCTGGTGAAAAAAGTCGAGGCTGCGCAAGCAATCAAAGACAAAAAGCCAATCAAGACATGGTCACGTCGTTCGACAATTATGCCGGACTTCATAGGCTTGACGATCGCTGTACATAACGGCAAGCAACACGTGCCTGTGTATGTATCCGAAAACATGGTTGGTCACAAACTTGGCGAATTCGCGCTGACTCGTACGTTCAAGGGTCACGCCGCCGATAAAAAGGCTAAGAAATAGGTGCGATGATGGAAACTAAAGCAATTCTGCGCGGTGTGCGTCTGTCTGAGCAAAAAGGTCGTCTGGTGGCTGACCTGATTCGCGGTAAAAAAGTAGATCAAGCATTGAACATCTTGGCCTTCAGCCCGAAAAAAGGCGCAACAATCATCAAGAAAGTTCTGGAGTCTGCAATTGCAAACGCCGAACACAATGATGGCGCTGACATCGATGAGTTGAAAGTAAAGACTATCTATGTTGAAAAAGGTGCGATCTTGAAGCGCTTCACAGCGCGTGCTAAAGGTCGTGGTGATCGTATCTCTAAACAATCCTGTCACATCTACGTGACTGTAGGTAACTAAGGAGTCACGATGGGACAGAAGATACATCCAACCGGTTTCCGTCTTGCGGTTACACGTAACTGGTCTTCCCGCTGGTATGCAGGCAATGGTAACTTTGCCTCCATGCTCGGTGAAGATCTGAAGGTACGTGAATACCTGAAGAAGAAACTGAAAAACGCATCAGTAGGTCGTATCACTATTGAGCGTCCAGCAAAAAATGCCCGTATTACTATTTACAGCTCCCGTCCAGGCGTTGTAATCGGTAAAAAAGGCGAAGACATTGAAATCCTGAAGGCAGATCTCGCGAAATTGATGGGCGTACCTGTACACGTCAATATCGAAGAAATCCGCAAGCCAGAAATCGACGCACAACTGATCGCTGATTCTATCGCTCAGCAGCTCGAAAAACGTATCATGTTCCGTCGCGCAATGAAGCGCGCGATGCAAAACGCGATGCGCCTGGGTGCCAAGGGTATCAAGATCATGTCCGGCGGACGTTTGAATGGTATCGAAATCGCGCGTAAAGAATGGTATCGCGAAGGCCGTGTGCCTCTGCATACTCTGCGTGCTGATATCGACTACGGCTTCGGCGAAGCATCGACTACATACGGCATTATTGGCGTTAAGGTTTGGGTTTACAAAGGCGATCGTCTGGCAAACGGCGATGCACCTGTAATCGAATCCACTCCAGAAGACGACAAAAAACGTCGTGGTCCGCGTCGTGATGATGGTAAGCCAAATAGCCGTCCTCGCGCCAAGCGCCCAGAAGGACAAAACACACCCGGTACAGCAGCAGCTCCCGCAGCTAAACGTGTTCGCACCAAGGCTGATGGCGCAGTAGCAGCACCGGCTGAGAAAGCAGGAGAATAATCATGCTGCAACCAGCACGCAGAAAGTATCGTAAAGAGCAAAAAGGCCGCAACAAGGGTATCTCGCATACCCGTGGTACTGCTGTTTCTTTTGGTGAGTTTGGTCTGAAAGCGGTTGGCCGCGGTCGTATTACTGCGCGTCAAATCGAAGCTGCACGTCGTGCGATGACTCGTCACATCAAACGTGGTGGCCGTATCTGGATCCGTATTTTCCCAGATAAGCCAATTTCACAAAAACCTGCTGAAGTCCGTATGGGTAACGGTAAGGGTAATCCTGAGTACTATGTTGCCGAGATTCAACCAGGCAAGATGCTGTACGAGATGGATGGTGTCGATGAAGCGCTGGCACGCGAAGCGTTCCGCTTGGCTGCAGCTAAACTGCCGTTATTGACAACGTTCGTCGTCCGTCAAGTCGGCCAATAATAGGAGTTGAAAATGAAAGTATCTGAACTCCAGGGCAAGGACCAGGCGGCTTTGACCAAAGAGCTGAATGAACTGCTGAAGGCCCAGTTTAGCCTGCGTATGCAAATCGCTACGCAACAACTGAGCAATACTTCCCAGCTCAAGAAAGTTCGTCGTGATATCGCACGCGTAAAAACTGTCATGAATCAGAAGGATGCCAAATAATGAACGATCAAGTTAAAGTGGCATTGAAGCGCACATTGATTGGCAAGGTTGTTTCCGACAAGATGAACAAGACCGTAACAGTGGTCGTTGAGCGTCACGTCAAGCATCCTTTGTATGGCAAGATCATCGTTCGTACTAACAAGTACCACGCACACGATGAAGCGAACCAGGCAAAGGCCGGCGACACCGTTGAAATTCAAGAAGGTCGTCCTATCTCCAAGACTAAAGCTTGGACAGTGACACGTGTGGTTCAAGTCGCACAAGTAGTATAAATTTATTGCACAATTCGTTTTTTAGTGTAATAATAGTTGGCTGTCATTTGCAAAGCATGCGAATGACAGCCTAAATGCCTTTCATGACACGCAGTTGTTGTGGAAGTGGTTAAAAAATTCGTCCACCTAATCAGTTGGCTCGTGCATTGTTAGTTGTTAATTCTGACAAATAGTGGGTTGGCTGGCGGGACCAAGACTGACTACAAATTTGCATTGTGCGGATTATGTGGATTAAGTTGGGAAAGAGAACATTATGATTCAAACAGAAAGCCGGCTGGAAGTGGCTGACAATACTGGTGCGCGCGAAGTTTTGTGCATCAAGGTATTGGGCGGCTCCAAGCGTCGTTATGCAGGTATCGGTGACGTAATCAAAGTTACTGTGAAATCTGCTGCTCCTCGCGGTCGTGTAAAAAAAGGTGAGATTTACAACGCTGTTGTTGTCCGCACAGCCAAGGGCGTACGTCGTCAAGACGGTTCCCTGGTGAAGTTCGACGGCAATGCTGCAGTATTGTTAAATGCAAAACTCGAACCAATCGGAACTCGTATTTTCGGCCCAGTGACACGCGAACTGCGTACTGAGCGCTTCATGAAAATCGTTTCGCTGGCTCCAGAAGTGCTGTAAGGGGTTGTGATGAGCAAAATTCTGAAAAACGACGAAGTCATCGTCTTGACGGGTAAAGACAAAGGTAAGCGTGGTCAAGTGCTGCAAAGCATTGATGGCGAATACGTTGTTGTCGCAGGTGTTAACGTTGCTAAAAAAGCGACTAAGCCTAACCCAATGACTGGCGCAGTTGGTGGCATCGTGGATAAAGTGATGCCGATTCATGTTTCAAATGTTGCGTTGTTTAACGCTGCATCTGGCAAAGCAGACCGTGTAGGCTTCAAGGTAGTGGATGGCAAGAAAGTCCGTATCTACAAGTCGACTGGCGAAGTTGTGAAGGCGTAATCATGGCCCGTCTACAAGCATTTTATAAAGACAAAGTTGTTGGCGATTTGACAGAGAAGTTCTCTTACAAATCAGTAATGGAAGTGCCTCGCATTACCAAGATCACCCTGAATATGGGTTTGTCGGAAGCTATTGCCGACAAAAAGATCATTGAGCACGCCGTTGGTGATTTGACTAAGATTGCTGGTCAAAAGCCAGTCGTAACCAAAGCGCGTAAAGCGATTGCTGGTTTCAAAATTCGTGAAGGTTACCCAATTGGTTGTATGGTAACTTTGCGTGGCGCTCAGATGTATGAATTCCTGGATCGTTTCATTACTGTGGCTCTGCCGCGTGTACGTGACTTCCGTGGTGTGTCTGGTCGTGCGTTTGATGGTCGTGGTAATTACAACATCGGTGTCAAGGAACAGATCATTTTCCCTGAGATCGAGTACGACAAGATTGACGCGCTGCGTGGTATGAATATTAGTATCACAACGACAGCAAAGACCGACGAAGAAGCGAAAGCGCTCCTCGCCGCATTTAAATTCCCGTTCAGAAACTGAGGTCGCCATGGCAAAACTGGCACTGATTAATCGTGAGCAAAAGCGTGCTGACCTGGTGAAGAAATTCGCCGGCAAACGCGCCGAATTGAAGGCCATCATTGATGACCAATCAAAAACTGAAGAAGAGCGTTATGTTGCTCGTCTGAAGTTGCAGGCATTGCCACGTAATTCCAATCCGACTCGTCAGCGCAATCGCTGCTCTTTGACAGGTCGCCCACGTGGAACATTCCGTAAATTCGGTTTGGGCCGTATTAAACTCCGTGAAGTCGCCATGCGTGGTGAAGTCCCGGGTATGACTAAAGCCAGCTGGTAATAGGAGAATATGCAATGAGTATGAGCGATCCTATCGCCGATATGCTGACCCGCATCCGTAACGCACAAGTTGTTCAAAAGACTGTCGTTGCAATGCCATCCTCCAAAGTCAAGATTGCTATCGCTAGCGTCCTGAAGGATGAAGGTTACATTGAAGATTTCGCAGTTTCTGAAGCTGCAGGCAAATCCGAATTGAAAATCGGATTGAAATATTACGCAGGACGTCCTGTTATTGAGCGTTTGGAGCGTGTTTCACGCCCAGGTCTCCGTATTTACAAAGGTAAAGACGAGATTCCAAATGTGATGAACGGTTTGGGAGTGGCGATTGTTTCCACACCAAAAGGCGTTATGACTGACCGCAAAGCGCGCGCAACCGGTGTCGGTGGCGAAGTGATTTGCTACGTCGCCTAAGGAGTGCAAGATGTCTCGAGTAGGTAAAATGCCAATCGCTTTGCCAGCAGGTGCTGAAGTTAAGATCTCGGCAGAGCAGATTACAGTAAAAGGCCCTTTGGGCGCGCTGACACAAGGTCTGAACGGCCTGGTAACAGTAGCAAACGACAACGGTACACTCAGTTTTTCTCCGGCTAATGACGGACGTGAAGCCAATGCAATGACCGGCACCCTGCGTGCTCTGGTCAACAACATGGTCAACGGCGTTACTAAAGGCTTCGAGCGTAAATTGACCCTGGTTGGCGTTGGTTACAAAGCGCAAGCACAAGGCGATAAATTGAATCTGTCCTTGGGTTTTTCACACCCAGTTATCCACCAAATGCCGCAAGGCGTGACGTGTGCTACAGCAACGCCGACTGAGATCCTGATCAAAGGGATTGACAAGCAACGCGTAGGTCAGGTGGCAGCTGAAGTTCGTGCATACCGCAGCCCAGAGCCTTATAAAGGCAAGGGTGTCCGCTACGCGGACGAAGTGGTTGTGATTAAAGAAACCAAGAAGAAGTAATAGGGGTTGACGATGGACAAGAAACAATCACGTCTGCGCCGCGCACGTCAAACCCGTGCCAAGATCGCAGAACTCAAAGTGACCCGCCTGGCCGTGCATCGTACCAACCAGCACATCTACGCGAACATCATTGGCGCAGATGCCAAAGTGTTGGCGTCGGCTTCCACCGTAGAGGCGGAAGTACGTGCAGAGTTGGCAGCAGCATCCGGCAATGGCGGCAACGCAGCAGCAGCAACTCTGGTTGGCAAGCGCGTTGCGGAGAAAGCATTGAAAGCAGGGGTTACCGAAGTTGCGTTTGACCGCTCCGGTTTCCGTTACCATGGCCGCATCAAGGCGTTGGCAGAAGCCGCGCGTGAAGCTGGCTTGAAGTTCTAAGGAAAATTCGTCATGGCAAAAATGCAAGCGAAAACAGCGGCTGACAAGCCGGATGATGGCATGCGCGAAAAAATGATCGCGATCAACCGTGTAACCAAAGTGGTTAAGGGTGGTCGTATCATGGGCTTCGCAGCACTGACAGTAGTAGGCGACGGCGACGGCCGTATCGGCATGGGTAAAGGAAAATCGAAAGAAGTTCCAGTAGCCGTGCAAAAAGCGATGGAAGAAGCACGTCGCAAGATGATCAAAGTGACTTTGAAGAACGGTACTCTGCAACACACCGTTACCGGCAAGCACGGCGCGTCATCTGTGATGATCTCTCCTGCAAAAGACGGTACTGGCGTTATCGCCGGCGGCCCAATGCGCGCGATTTTTGAAGTAATGGGTATTGTGAACGTTGTGGCTAAGTCCAACGGCTCCACTAATCCTTACAACATGGTTCGTGCTACTTTGAATGGTTTGTCCAAGATGAGTACTCCTTCGGAAATCGCTGCCAAGCGCGGCAAGACCGTTGAAGAAATTCTGGGCTAAGGTGAGCGAAATGACAAAGACAGTAAAAGTAACTTTGGTCAAAGGCTTGATCGGGACTCGTGAGTCCCATCGTGCAACCGTTCGCGGTTTGGGTCTGCGTCGCGTTAATTCGGTATCCGAATTGCAAGACACGCCATCCGTACGCGGCATGATCAACAAAGTCTCGTATCTTGTGAAGGTTGTATCGTAAGCCGTCAGGTTTGCGATCGGAGCAAATTATGGAATTGAATAGCATACAGCCAGCAGATGGCGCAAAACACTACAAACGTCGTGTTGGTCGCGGCATTGGTTCTGGTTTGGGTAAGACAGCGGGTCGCGGCCACAAAGGTCAAAAATCCCGTTCAGGCGGCTTTCATAAAGTCGGCTTCGAAGGCGGTCAGATGCCTTTGCAACGCCGTTTGCCTAAACGTGGTTTTAAATCCTTGGCAACGCCTTATAAAGCAGAAGTTCGTTTGACCGACCTGGAAAATCTGCCAGTGTCCGAAATCGATATCCTGGCTTTGAAACAAGCTGGTGTCATCGGCGACCTCGCACGTGTAGTACGTGTGATCCTGTCCGGCGCGATCACTAAAAAAGTTACTTTGAACGGCTTGATCGTCACTAAGGGCGCGAAAGCTGCAATCGAAGCTGTTGGCGGCACAGTCGCTTAATAGAGTGCTGACACCGGAGCAATAATTGGCAACATCTCCACAACAAGCTAAAAGTGCTGCAAGCGGATTCCCATGGGGAAGACTGTGGTTTTTGCTGGCGGCGCTGGTTGTATACAGGATTGGTACGCATATACCTGTTCCAGGTATAGACCCGAATGCACTGGCTGACCTGTTTAAGCAAAACCAGGGTGGTATCCTGGGTATGTTTAATATGTTCTCCGGTGGGGCGTTGTCGCGTTTTGCAGTATTTGCACTGGGTATTACGCCGTACATTTCGGCGTCTATCATCATGCAATTGCTGTCGATCGTCTCTCCGCAGCTGGAAGCCTTGAAAAAAGAAGGCGAATCCGGTCGCAGGAAGATAACGCAGTACACGCGTTATGGCACGCTGGTGTTGGCTCTTGTTCAGGCTTACTTCATTGCGTTCGGATTGGAAGGCCAGCCGGGCTTGGTGATTGCACCTGGTATCGCATTCCGTCTGACGACGTCGATTACTCTGGTTACCGGCACCATGTTTCTGATGTGGCTCGGCGAACAGATTACCGAACGAGGTCTGGGTAATGGTATTTCCATCATTATCTTTGCCGGTATCGCAGCAGGTTTGCCAGGTGCTCTGGGTGGTTTGTTCTCGCTGGTGAATACCGGTGCGATGAGCGCGATATCCGCGATTCTGATTTGTTTGATCGTTGCAGCAGTGACTTTCCTGGTTGTGTTTATCGAGCGCGGTCAGCGCAAGATCTTGGTGAATTATGCCAAGCGCCAGGTCGGTAACAAGGTGTACGGTGGTCAAAGCAGCCATTTGCCTTTGAAGTTGAATATGGCGGGTGTTATTCCTCCTATTTTCGCTTCGTCGATTATTTTGTTCCCGGCGACGATAGTCAGCTGGTTTACAAAAGGCGCCGAGTCTTCCAATAGCGGTTTTGTCCGCTTCCTGAAAGACCTGGCGGCATCGATGGGACCTGGTGAGCCTATCCACGCCTTGCTGTATGCGATTGCAATTGTATTCTTCTGCTTCTTCTACACTGCGTTGGTATTCAACAGCAAGGAAACAGCAGAGAACCTGAAGAAAAGCGGTGCGTTTGTTCCTGGAATTCGTCCTGGTGACCAGACAGCTCGTTACATTGACAAGATTTTGATGCGTTTGACACTGGCTGGTGCGGTTTATATCACGCTGGTCTGCTTGTTGCCTGAGTTCATGCAAGCGCGTTGGAAGGTACCGTTCTATTTCGGTGGTACGTCTTTGTTGATTATCGTAGTTGTCACCATGGATTTCATGGCACAAGTACAAAACTATGTGATGTCACAGCAATACGAATCGCTTCTTCGTAAAGCAAATTTCAAGGGCGGAATTCCTTCTAGGTAGGCCCAGAGGAACAGCAGATCGAATGGCAAAAGACGACGTTATACAGATGCAGGGCGAGATTCTAGAGAATCTTCCGAATGCAACATTTCGAGTTAAGTTGGAAAACGGGCATGTTGTACTTGGCCATATTTCCGGGAAGATGCGAATGAACTACATCCGCATCCTTCCAGGTGATAAGGTGACAGTGGAATTGACGCCTTATGATTTGAGCCGGGCGCGAATAGTGTTCCGAACCAAGTAAATTAAAAGTGAATTAGAAGCAAAGGAAAGAGGGCAAAAATGAAAGTTCTCGCATCAGTTAAGCGGATTTGCCGCAATTGCAAGATCATCAAGCGCAAGGGTGTTGTTCGTGTTATTTGCACAGAACCACGCCATAAGCAGCGCCAAGGTTAATTTAACGTTATTGATCGAGGAATAACGAATGGCACGTATAGCAGGGGTTAATATCCCAAATCATCAGCATACCGTAATCGGCTTGACAGCTATCTATGGTATTGGCCGCCCACGCGCAGAACACATCTGCGAGGCAACCGGTGTATTGACCAATAAAAAGGTCAAAGATCTGGATGACAACGAATTAGAAAAGCTTCGCGATGAAATTGCAAAATTCATCGTTGAAGGTGATCTGCGTCGTGAAATCTCGATGAACATCAAACGTTTGATGGACTTAGGTTGCTACCGCGGCCTGCGTCATCGTAAGGGCTTGCCTTGCCGTGGTCAGCGTACACGTACTAATGCACGTACACGCAAAGGTCCACGTAAAGCAGCGCAATCTCTGAAGAAATAATCCTAGTAAGCAGTTAAACTAGCCTACGGATTCAAGGAATAGTCATGGCAAAAGCACAAAACAACGCGGCCGCAGCACGCGCTCGTAAAAAAGTTAAAAAGAACGTCGCTGAAGGTATTGCACACGTTCACGCTTCTTTTAACAACACCATCATCACGATCACTGATCGTCAAGGCAATGCGCTGTCATGGGCAACTGCTGGCGGTGCTGGTTTTAAAGGTTCGCGTAAATCGACACCGTTTGCAGCGCAGGTTGCAGCAGAAGCAGCTGGTAAAGTTGCTGTTGAATGCGGCGTCAAGAATCTGGAAGTTCGTATCAAAGGACCAGGCCCAGGCCGTGAATCCTCTGTACGCGCACTGAACAACCTGGGCATCAAGATCTCCCTGATCCAGGACGTTACTCCAGTTCCACACAACGGCTGCCGCCCTCCAAAGCGTCGTCGTATCTAATAGTAGAGAACCTACTATCTTTCTGACGGTTTTACCGTTAGAATGCAACCCGCCAATAAATTTGGTGGGTTTTGTTCGTAAGACCACCGTCTGATAGCAGGCAGATCAGACTAGCGCAGCGGGGTAATGTCCCTGCTCTGCGTCATTTAATAAAAGGAAATTATCGTGGCACGTTATATCGGACCAAAAGCAAAGCTATCCCGTCGCGAAGGCACGGACCTGTTTCTGAAAAGCGCACGTCGCTCTTTGGATTCAAAATGCAAATTAGATGCAAAACCAGGCCAGCATGGTCGCACTTCCGGTGCTCGTACCTCTGACTTCGGTAACCAATTGCGTGAAAAGCAAAAAGTTAAACGTATGTACGGTGTTCTGGAGCGTCAATTCCGCCGTTATTTCGCTGAAGCCGATCGTCAAAAAGGCAACACAGGCGAAACACTGTTGAAACTGCTCGAATCCCGTCTGGACAACGTTGCTTACCGTATGGGCTTCGGCTCCACGCGCGCTGAAGCACGTCAATTGGTCAGCCACAAAGCATTCACAGTTAACAACATCGTTGTTAACATCGCTTCTTACACAGTAAAAGCCGGCGACGTTATCGCTGTTCGTGAAAAAGCTAAAAAACAAGTGCGTATCGCTGAAGCTCTGTCCCTGGCAGAACAAAGCGGCATGCCTTCATGGGTAGCTGTTGATGCGAAGAAAATGGAAGGTACTTTCAAGTCCATGCCAGACCGCAGCGACATCGCTCATGACGTCAACGAATCCCTGATCGTCGAATTGTATTCACGTTAATATTCAAGTTTCACCGCCTGCCTATACCCATAGGCAGGCTTTTTTCTTTGTGCCACCAGGTGATTTATACATCCTTGCGATGTATAGAAAACCATTCAGCCTTATCGGTGTAACGAGCCGAGGGTATTGAAAAGGACTTTCATGCAAAACAATCTGTTGAAGCCACGTATTATCGATGTGGAAATGCTGGGTGCCGGTCACGCTAAAGTCGTGATGGAACCGTTTGAACGTGGCTATGGCCACACACTGGGCAATGCTCTGCGCCGTGTATTGTTGTCCTCGATGGTAGGCTACGCGCCGACCGAAGTGACAATCGCCGGTGTTGTTCACGAATATTCTTCCCTGGACGGCGTTCAGGAAGACGTAGTTGACATCCTGTTGAACTTGAAAGGTATCGTTTTCAAGCTGCACAACCGTGATGAAGTCACACTAACATTGAAAAAAGATGGCGAAGGCGCCGTATTGGCTTCCGACATCGATCTGCCGCATGACGTAGAACTGATCAACCCGGATCACGTTATTGCCAATCTGACTGCCGGCGGTAAGCTGGACATGCAGATCAAGGTAGAAAAAGGCCGTGGCTATGTGCCAGGTAACGTTCGCCGTCTGAGCGAAGATGCGAACAAGACTATCGGCCGTATCATTCTGGATGCATCGTTCTCCCCAGTACGCCGTGTTTCCTATGCAGTTGAATCTGCACGTGTGGAACAGCGTACCGATCTGGACAAACTGGTTATCAATATCGAAACCAATGGCGTGATCACTCCTGAAGAAGCAATTCGTCAGTCCGCTCGCGTTCTGGTTGACCAATTGAACGTATTTGCCGCCCTGGAAGGCACCGAAGCTGCAGCGGAAGCACCGTCCCGCGCACCTATGGTCGATCCAGTGTTACTGCGTCCAGTGGACGATCTGGAACTGACAGTACGTTCCGCAAACTGCCTGAAAGCCGAAAATATCTACTACATCGGCGATCTGATCCAGCGCAGCGAAAACGAACTGTTGAAGACACCAAACCTGGGTCGCAAATCCTTGAACGAAATCAAGGAAGTTCTGGCATCCCGTGGTCTGTCCTTGGGCATGAAGCTGGAAAACTGGCCACCAGCCGGTCTGGAAAAATAATTTGTAGTGTGGGCAGCCTGGCTGCCCATTAGTCCGTAGTACCTGTATTACCGGCCCGCACTGCCGCGCTGTTCAGTCAGCACCGGCAGTGATAGAAGAGCTGGAATTTTTTAAATCGAAAGGAAATACCATGCGTCACCGTCACGGCTTACGTAAGCTGAATCGTACTTCTTCCCATCGCTTGGCGATGCTGCGCAACATGACAGTATCCCTGCTGCGTCACGAAGCAATCAAAACAACTTTGCCAAAAGCAAAAGAACTGCGCCGCGTTATCGAGCCGATTCTGACTTTGGGTAAAACAGATACACTGGCAAACAAGCGTCTGGCATTCAACCGCCTGCGCGACCGCGAAATGGTTGTCAAACTGTTCGCAGAACTGGGCCCACGTTACGCTAACCGCAATGGCGGCTACCTGCGTATCCTGAAAATGGGTTTCCGCGTTGGCGACAATGCTCCTATGGCATACGTAGAACTGCTGGACCGTCCAGAAGTCACTGATGCTGCAGACGCACCGACAGCAGAATAATTCTGCTTTCATGTCGACCTAGTGTCAGACAAGTAATACTTAAAAGCCAGGCTAAGCCTGGCTTTTTTTTCGCCCGCGCCCAGGATTTTTTGGTCCCGCGCAAGAATCGGCCCATATTGCTACAATAGAGAGTGTTACTGCAAGCGAGACGTCCAGTATCAAGGCGTGAGCAAAATGGATCAAATTCTGCTGGTTATCTGCAATGTACCGGACGCAGCAAGTGCGCAGCAACTGGCTGAAGAAATACTTAAAAATAATTATGCGGCTTGCGTGAACGTAATGCCGGAAATGCGGTCTTTCTACAACTGGAATGGCCGGCAGGAAACATCAACAGAATTTGCCTTGCTGATCAAATCCACTCAGACAAGGTACGCGGAATTGCAGGCTTTGATAGAAAACCTGCATCCGTATGAAGTACCGGAAATCATCGCAATCCCGGTCGCAGCTGGCTTACCCGCCTATCTGCAATGGGTCCTCAAGGAAACAGGAAGTAAATGAATACTTTGGCATTTGAATATAAGACCAGCAACGGACAGCGCATGATCCGGTTTTTGGGCGCACTGGTGATGCTCTGCATGGCGGCATTGCTGTTCAGCATGTCCGCGCATGCGGAAGATGAATTCCTGGATCCGGAGGTGGCATTCAAATTTTCTGCCAAGATGGTAGAGCCGGGCGTTGCCGAAGTGACTTATCAGATCGCCGACGGCTACTACATGTATCGTGAACGCCTGCAGTTCAAGGCAGACAATGCGACGCTGGGAACACCGGAGCTGCCAAAAGGCAAGGTCAAGTTCGACGAAACCTTCCAGAAGGAAGTGGAAACCTACCGCAAGAGCCTGGTATTCCGCGTCCCTGTACAGGCATCCGGCGACTTCAACCTGCGTATCACCAGCCAGGGTTGTGCTGACCAGGGCCTGTGCTACTCACCGATGGAATCGGTTGCCAAGTTGACGGTGGCTGGCGGCACCAGCAGCGGCAATGCTGCTCCGGCACCGACCCCGACCGTTAGCCTCGGCGCCCAGACACCTGCGAACGCGTCCAGTGAAGTGCCTGCGGAAGGCCCCAGCGTGGCAGATGATGCAGAGAGCAGCAGCATCAGTTCTGCATTGAAAAGCGGCAAGCTGACCGTGATCATGCCCTTGTTCCTGTTGCTGGGCCTGGGCCTGTCCTTCACACCGTGCGTATTGCCCATGGTGCCTATCGTGTCTTTCATTATCGTCGGCGAAGGCGCCGGAGTGAGCCGTCGCCGCGGCTTTATCCTGTCTTTCAGTTATGTGATGGGTATGGCCCTGGTGTACACGGCATTGGGCGTTGCTGCCGGCTTGCTGGGCGGCGGATTGGCCGCGACCTTGCAGAACCCTTGGGTGCTGGGTGCGTTCGCTCTGCTGATGGTCATACTCTCCTTGTCAATGTTCGATGTTTACCAGTTGCAGGTGCCGGGCGCACTGCAAACCAAGCTGAGCGCGGCTTCTGACGGCCAGCGCCGCGGCAAATTGATGGGTGTGTTCGTCATGGGCGCGATCTCGGCGTTGATAGTTGGCCCATGCGTGGCTGCGCCTTTGGCTGGAGCCCTGGTGTATCTGAGTCAGACCCGTGACGTGGTGGTTGGCGGCGCTGCGCTGTTTGCGATGGCGATAGGTATGGGCGTGCCCCTGTTGCTGGTAGGCGTGTCCGCCGGCAGCATATTGCCGCGCGCCGGCATGTGGATGGAGAGCATCAAGCAATTCTTCGGCGTGCTGATGCTGGCAATGGCTTTGTGGCTGGTATCGCCTGTATTGCCTGCCTGGCTGCAGATGGCGGGTTGGGCTGCATTGCTGATCGGCTATGGCCTTTACCTGCTGTTCTTGCGTAAAAATAGCGGTAATGTCGCCAAGGCATTTGCCTTGATATTTACGCTGCTGGGTGCCGTACAACTGATCGGCGTCAGCACCGGTGGGCGTGATGTTTTCGCGCCGCTGGCGCATTTTGGCGGAAACCAGGAGCACGGCGTTAAATTCACGCGCATCCGCTCTGTGTCTGAGCTGGACCAGGCGCTGGCGCAGTCCAAGGGCAAGACAGCAGTATTGGATTTCTATGCCGACTGGTGCGTGTCTTGCAAGGAAATGGAAAAGCTGACTTTCACCAACCAGAAAATCAAGTCCAGGATGGATGAGATGCTGCTGTTGCAGGTTGACGTTACTGCCAATAATGCCGACGACAAAGCGCTGCTGAAACGCTTCAATCTGTTTGGGCCTCCCGGCATCATCTTTTTCAATAAGCAGGGCCAGGAAATCAAGGGCGGACGCGTGATCGGCTACCAGAATCCGGACAAGTTTGCCGGTTCACTGGGACGGGTAGAGGGAATTTAAGCGAAGCTGAGTGTGGAAGCTTAGTGCGCGGCATAGGCAGCATATACGCCTGTAGATATAAGCATTTGACAAGTTTGTTGTTGAACTTGCATCCTACTGGCATTATATTGATACTTTCAGCTTTTATTGGAGAACACTATGACACTGCGTTTAGGCGACACCGCTCCTGATTTCGAGCAAGATTCCTCTATCGGTAAAATCAAGTTCCATGATTGGGCAGGCGATTCCTGGGTCGTCCTGTTTTCACACCCCGCCGACTTTACCCCGGTCTGCACGACAGAGCTGGGTCTGACGGCCAAGCTGAAACCTGAATTCGACAAACGCAATGTCAAGGCCATTGCGCTGTCTGTCGATCCTGCAGAAACTCATCTGCAATGGATCAAGGATATTGAAGATACGCAAAAGACTGTAGTCGGCTTCCCGATTGTTGCCGATGCTGATAAGTCGGTGGCTGGCCTGTACGACATGATCCATCCCAATCAGTCTGAAACTGCGACCGTGCGTTCGCTGTTTGTGATTGATCCCAAGAAAAAAGTCCGTTTGATCATCACCTATCCGATGAGCACAGGCCGTAACTTCGACGAAGTGCTGAGGGTAATCGATGCACTGCAGTTGACGGATGGCTATACAGTCGCTACCCCAGGCAACTGGCGCGACGGTGATGACGTGATCATTCCTCTGTCGGTCAAGGATGAAGAAGTGATCAAGCAGAAGTATCCCAAGGGCTATACTTCACCACGCCCGTATCTGCGCATTACGCCGCAACCGAACAAATAAACGGCCATTTACTGGCAATAAAAAAAGCGCCTGTTTTGCAGGCGCTTTTTTTATTTGCGGGCCCTAGCCTTCCAGTGGCTCCGGCATGATTAGTTCGGCGTAATCATATAGCGCGCCCAGTATCGCTTCTTCCCGCTCGCCGGCAGTTTCCGCCAGTGCGTCTATCTGGCCAAAATAGTCGTCCACCGTCAGCGCATTGGCATAGCCGTCATACAATCTGGCGGCGCGGTGTTCTTCCCATTGCTGATGCTCTTCCGGCGTCAGGCTGTCCGGGAAATTGCGGGCGCGGTAACGGAATAGCAATTCCGTCAGCCTTGCATCCTGAAAGCCAGGCCTGGCCTTGGCCAATTGTTCTACGCTCATCAGGCGCAGATCATTCAACAGGCGTCGATCGGTATTGCCGACGAAGCCGCCATACAAGTCCTCGTCCACGTCTGCTGCCGCTGTCTGCGGCCGGTCAAATACCTGCTCCCAGATAATGCTCATGTCAGGGCCGGACAGCGCCAGTTGCGCATGATGCTGTATCAATGCGGTATCGATACCCCATTGCTGCGCTCTGGCTGCGCTGAGGGTATTGAGGTTGCCGATAACGACCGGGGATTTATTCAGGTGTATGGTTTTCACCGGCAACCTGCTCACTCCCTCCGGTAGCGAGTCGGCCTTGCTGAACATGCGGGTCTGTATGCTGGCGGCATCCAGGGTGAATAGTTCACTCGGATCTTGCGTCAAGTCCCAGGCAATCACTTCATTCTTGTTTTGCGGGTGCATGGCCAGCGGCCACATCGCAGTGATGCAGCCGCGTTCTACCGGGATCATGCCGGACACGTGCAGGAAGGGCTTGCGGGCAGGTAAGCCCATTTCAGCAGAAACACGGTCTTTCTTGTGCAGGGCTAGGCAAAAGTCGAACAGCTTGGGCTGGTGCTGGCGTATCAGCCTTGCCAGCGCAATGGTGGCCCGCACGTCGGATAAGGCATCATGCGCCGCCTCATGTACCAGTCCGTTGGCGGCGCTCAGGTGCTCCAGTTTAAAGCTGGGCCTGCCGTCTTCGTGCTTGTGCCAGTTGATGCCTTCCGGCCGCAGCGCAAACGTCGTGCGCACCATATCCAGGATATCCCAGCGGCCACACTGATTTTGCCATTCACGCGCGTACGGGTCGATCAGATTGCGCCAGAACATGAAGCGCGTGATTTCATCGTCAAAGCGTATCGTGTTGTAGCCCACGCCTATCGTGCCGCTTTGCGAGAAGGCTTTTTCTATCTGCGCCGCAAACTGGTATTCCGGAATACCGCGTTCCAGGCAGGTTTGCGGTGTGATACCGGTAATCAGGCAGGCTTCCGGGTTGGGCAGAAAATCCGGCGCCGGCTGGCAATACAGCATGATGGGTTCGCCGATTTCATTCAGCTCGGCATCGGTGCGTATTGCGGCGAACTGCGAAGGGCGGTCTCGCCGCGCCTGCGCGCCGAAGGTTTCATAATCGTGCCAAAGAAAGGTGTGCTGGGACATGGAGTGTGTGGCGAGTAATATGAGTGCGGAAGTGTAGACCGGAGCAGGCTATTTGCCTATACCCGGCCTTCCAGGTAGCGTCTGCTGCGGAAGTAGATCAGCAGCACGACCACGATGAAGAGCATGATGCCCATCGTGATCCAGAATCCTGACGCATGCTTGAGCAGGGGCATGACCTCGAAGTTCATGCCAAAGATGCCGGTAATCAGGGTCAGCGGCATGAACAGCGCGGTAATCACGGTCAGAGTGCGCATGATCTCGCTGGTACGGTGCGCCATCGCGGCGAAGTGGATCTGCACCGCTGATTCCAGCGAAGCCTCCAGCCTGCGCGCATGGTTCAGTACGCGGCTGATATGCTCTATGACGTCGTTGACACGCACCAGCAGCAAATCCTTGGCGCGGCTGCTGCCGTCATGTGTATCGACGATATGGTCGCGCAGCTCCTGCATCGCATCGTGCTGTTCTTCGCAAAGGCTGTCCAG
Organism: Parundibacterium terreum; assembly: GCF_014636315.1. Classification (GTDB taxonomy): domain Bacteria; phylum Pseudomonadota; class Gammaproteobacteria; order Burkholderiales; family Burkholderiaceae_D; genus Undibacterium; species Undibacterium terreum. The sequence continues at coordinate 20,076 of NZ_BMED01000003.1, forward strand.
CTTGCGTAGTTCTATGCGTGAGTCCAGCAGCGCCAGCCAGTTGTTGAAGGGACGACGCGGATCCAGCAAGGCATGCTGCCAGCGGTCCAGTTGCTGCGTCAGCGGTTGCCGCAATTCCAGGTACTGGTCCACCATGGCGTTCAGCAGGCGCAGCATCAGCTCTTCCGGCGATGTCGGCAGGCGGCTGGAGTGGGTGCTGCCGTCGGCTTTCGGTTTATAGTCCAGCAGGCGCGCGCGCGTGCTTTCTATCGTGCGGCTCTTGCTGGAGCGTACTGTGACCAGGCCGCGGTTGACCAGTAAAAAAGAGACAGGCTGCGTTGCCAGTTTGTTCAAGGCCGCAGGCATCTTGCGTTTCAGGATGTCTGATACATCGTCAGTAGGCTTGGGCGCCGCTTCTCCATTCAGCGCCAGCTTGCGAAAGACCACCATTTCGTAATCCTGGGTGGAATCGAAATACGAGGGATGGGACAGGTTGGTCACATCCTTCAGATGCAGGTCATACAGATGGGTGCCGGTGATGCGGGCGATTTTTTCACGCCAGGCCTCCGGATCGGCGCTGACTTCGTCGTGGCAGGTATCTACCCATAAAAAGCCGTTGCTGATCTCGGCGCAGGTCGGAGGATCAGCCGGATTCAGCGTCACCTGATTGTCGTTAATGTACAGGATGTCCATAGTGGTCGCGATGTTTGAAGATGGGCCACAAGGCGCACAGGGAGGCGATGCAGATGACGGCGATGACTGCCTGGGCCGCGGCGGATAAGGCAAAAGTGCCAAACCAGTTACCGCTGAGCACAACGATGAGCAGGCTGGCAATCAACCTGGCGATTTCCAGTTGCAGATAGGGGCTGCGTTTTTCCATCAAGCCACCGACTATCCACAGACCGGCCACCAGCCATGCCGCATAGGCCAGCCCGGCACCGACGGAGACGCTACGATGGGCAGTCAGGAAGTGTGTAGCGATTTGCAGTATCACGACGAACTGGGCCAGGCAGTACCACATCGGAGCACCCTTTAAAGGCGGATCGTAGAGCGGGCGGTTGATATCGAAAGCCTTGGATGGATAGGCGGCGGCCACATCGGCCGGACGCCAGCCCGGCGGGCGGAACCAGATCTGAATCTTGTCCAACCAGTTGCGGGAGCGCCAGGCGTCCACCGCGACTGCCTTGTACACCTCCAGATTGGCCCACAAGGGGTTCCAGCTACGCAGGGGGCTGCGGGTGCCGTACACAACGGGGTGTTCATCCATCTCGTCAATGAAGGTACCGAACAGCCTATCCCACAGGATCAGGATACCGCCGTAATTCTTGTCCAGGTAGATGTCGTTGACGGCATGGTGCACGCGATGATTGGACGGCGACACGAACACGCGATCAAACCAGCCCAGCTTGCCTATCTGCTGCGTATGCACCCAGAACTGGTATAGCAGATCGATCAGTGCAATCGCAATGAAGACATCGACCGGATAGCCCAGCAATGCCAGCGGCAGATAAAAGATCCAGCCGAACAAGGAACCTGTGCTGGTTTGTCTCAATGCAGTGGTGAGATTGTATTCTTCACTCTGGTGATGCACGACATGCGCGGCCCACAGGATGGCTGTTTCATGCCCCATGCGATGCAGCCAGTAATACATGAAATCGTACAGCAGCAAACCGGATACCCAGACCCACACGCTGTCGCCCGGCAGCTTGAACCAGGACCAGTTTGTGTACACCCACGCATACACGCCGACGGCCAGCACTTTCAGGAACACGCCGACGATCTGGCTCATGACGCCAAGGCTAAGACTGTTCAGTGCATCATTGATGCGATAGGTATTGCGCTGGCGCCGCATACCCACGATGAACTCTATGGCGATCAACAGGAAAAATACCGGGCTGGCAAATGTAATAATTTTTTCTTGCATGGTGTGCCGTTTGCCTGAAGGGGATAAGGTGAAAAAATGGCGCAGTGATAGGGATGATACTGGGATACTAGCGCTGCGCCGCCTGGCCTGCTCTTACTGCCGCTTTTACTGAGCTTGCGATACACCACAGCGCCGGGTAATAGGTACCGAGGATGAACACTGCGGAATAGGGCAGCGGTGTATAAAAACGGTTGTACGCAAGCAAGGTATCGGACAACATGAATAGCAGGCCGCCGATAGCTGCGGTCCTGCTGGCAGGTGTCTGCAGGATTTGATGGCGCGTGATGGACTGTGCGGTCATGCTCAGCAGGCAGATGACATAGGCTGCTACAGGCAAGCGCAAACCGCTGCTCAGGCCGGGCCACAGCACGAACAGGTTCAGTGCGCCAAGCACACCGATCACCAGGAAAATGAGCGGCTTGGCGAACAGGGGGCTATCGCTGCAAAAGGCGCGCAGGAAGCACAGATGCGCGCACAGAAAACTGCCCAGGCCAAACAGGAAGCCGGCAGCCAGCACGGTGCGCGGCAGCATCAGAAAAATATCGCCGGCCAGGGAGAAGGCAATGCCCAGCATGACTGCCGAGCGGTAGCGCGCGCTGACGGCCGGCCTGTTATTCCAGGCCAGGGCAAGTATCAGCAATGTCGTCAGCGGTTTAAACAGATAGTGCAGCCATATCGTCGCGTCTTGCGCGCCTGAGCCATACAGCGCCAGGCAGGCGCAGATCGCTGTCAGCAAGGCCAGTGGCGTTTGCGTGCGCAAGCCGGATGCGGCCGGCGACGGGGCTGGCACCGATGCGGTCATGAATTGTGCTTGAGCAGACGGGCCACGTCGCGGGCAAAATACGTCAGGATGCCATCGGCGCCGGCGCGTTTAAATGCCAGCATCGATTCCATCATTGTCTTGTTATGGTCCAGCCAGCCGTTTTGTGCAGCCGCCTTGATCATCGCGTATTCGCCGCTGACCTGGTAAGCAAACGTCGGCACGCGAAACTCATCCTTGACCCTGCGCACGATGTCCAGGTAAGGCATGCCCGGTTTGACCATCACCATGTCGGCGCCTTCGGCCAGATCCAGCGCAACTTCGCGCAATGCTTCATTGCTGTTGGCCGGGTCCATCTGATAGCTGGCCTTGTCGCTCTTGCCCAGATTTGCGGCGGAACCGACTGCATCGCGGAAAGGGCCATAGAAAGCTGACGCGTACTTGGCGGAATACGCCATGATGCGGGTGTGGATGAAATTATTGGTTTCCAGCGCATGGCGGATTGCGCCTATGCGGCCATCCATCATATCGCTGGGAGCGACGATATCGACACCGGCTTCGGCCTGAACCAGCGCCTGCCTGACCAGCATTTCTGTGGTTTCGTCATTCAGCACATAGCCATCCGCATTCAGCAGCCCATCCTGGCCGTGGCTGGTATACGGATCCAGCGCAACATCGGTCAGGATACCCAGTTCGGGGAAGCGGCTTTTCAGCTCGCGCACCGCGCGCGGGATCAGGCCTTTAGGATTGGTTGCTTCTACGCCATCCGGCGTTTTCAGCGCGGGGTTGATAGCCGGGAACAGGGCCAGCACAGGGATGCCCAGCGCGACGCAGTCTTCAGCCACCTGAAGCAGCAGATCTACCGAGACCCTTTCCACGCCTGGCATGGACGCTACTTTTTCTTTCTGATTAACGCCTTCTATGACGAAGACCGGATAAATCAGGTCGGCCGGCGTGACGATGTTTTCACGCATCAGTGCGCGTGAAAAGACATCCTTGCGCATGCGGCGCATGCGTATGGCAGGAAATTGGGCAGATTTTGTATGGGACATGAAGATGCTCTTAATGTATGCAGATTAAATGCAAAGAATTTAATTCAGGGTAATGAAACTTGTTGATGGATGCAAGTTCTTAGAACAAGCTTTCGAACTTGTCGCTATCCCGCTGAACGGGCACCGGTTTCACTGCCCTGTCTGGCGTTATTACCCTGGCGCTTTCGAACGCCGGATTTTTTGCTTCGGGGCTTGCCGGTGCAGACTGCATTCTAACAATGTTGTTGCCTAAGGGGTGTGCAGGTGCAAAAACCTTGGTGACGGTGGAGAGGGTGCTGAGAGCGGAAGGGAGGGGGATCCCCTCGAAATCAGGAAATTTCGAGGGGTGGAAAAAAAGCTCAGGAAGCGGCGGATTCGCCGGAAGCTGGATCTGCTTCAGCAGGATTGGTTTCTATCGCTTCCGGCACGACATCCAGACCCAGCAACTGCTGGATTTTTGCGTCTGCCTCTTCTATGCCTTCGCGTTTCAATGCCGAGAACAGTTGTACTGTGAACGGAAAGGGCTGACCCTCGGCGTCTACATAGCTGGACAAAACCGTGCGTGCCTGGCGCAAGGCATTCGCGGATTCATTTTTGTTCAGCTTGTCGGACTTGGTCAGGATGCAATGGATAGGGCGGCCGCTAGGGGCAAACCATTCCAGCATCTGGATATCCAGCTCGGTGAAGGGGCGGCGGGAATCCATGATCAGGATCAATGCAGCCAGCTGGTCGCGCCGCTGCACATAGTTGCCCAGCAATTTGTTCCAGTGGTCTTTGGCGGCACCAGGCACCTCTGCATAGCCGTAACCGGGGAGGTCAACCAGCAAGGCGCGGATCTCATCGACCCGGGTCTCATCCTTGCGGTGCTGTCCTACGTGGGCCCCACCTATGGAGAAATAGTTGATATGCTGCGTGCGCCCTGGGGTTTTGGAGGCAAAGCAGAGTTTTTTCTGGTTGCACAGGGTGTTGATCGCGGTGGATTTACCGGCATTGGAGCGCCCGGCGAAAGCGACTTCCGGCACATGGGTGCTGGGTAAATCACGCAAATGATTGACCGTTGTAAAAAAGCGGGCTTGCCAAAGGATGGACATATGAAAATAGTAATACGTAAGTGCGGGAGCTGCCTGACCATGTTGTTACATGGATATGTCTCGATTGAGACGGGGGCGAAATCAGTCTGGACAGTTGTTAAAAAGCTGTCAAGAACTTCCCTAATGGAAAAATGCAACAGAAGTAAGCAAAAACGCTATAAAGCTATTGTACAATAAGGGGTTACCTATTGGGCAGTTGTATAAGTCTGCGCCCGATCTGTGTTTTTGCCTTTTTTGTATTAAAAACAGGCAGAAATATGCTCCAAATAGCTGTGTTGTTTGTTTTCGCGTCGCCAACAGGGCAGATTTCCATTATTTAGTCTCAGGGTGTTTGAATGAACCGTGCTTTTTTACCGTTATTGAAGTCTCTCGGCATCGCGATTCTGGCGGTGTCCTCCGTTGCATACGCTAACGAAGAACCTAAAGCTGCCAAGGCTGACCCTGCCAAAGGCGAGGCTTTGTACACCAATGGCGATGCGGCCCGCAATATTACGGCTTGCGTTTCTTGCCACGGTGCTGCCGGCAATTCCACCATTTCTACCAATCCGAAACTGGCTGGCCAGCACGAAGCCTATATTGCCAAGCAATTGGATAATTTCAAGGGCCCTGACCGCAATAACGCGATCATGACGACCTTCGCCAAGGCGATGACTGCGGATGATGTTAAAAACGTCGCGGCATTCCTGAGCGCACAAAAACCTAAGGCCGGCGCCGCAAAGAGCAAAGACACTGTAGAACTGGGCAAGCAAATCTATCGCGGTGGTATCGCCGAGAAGAATGTTCCTGCCTGCGCAGGCTGCCACAGCCCTAACGGTGCGGGTATTCCTGCGCAATTCCCGCGTATCGCCGGTCAGCACCAGGATTATACGCATGCGCAATTGGTCAGCTTCGGTGCCGGCACACGTAAAAACAGCATACAGATGACGACGATTGCCAAGCGCATGTCGGATGATGAAATGAAAGCAGTTTCCGACTATGTCGCTGGTTTGAAATAAGCAAGTCCTTACCGCTAGAGCAAATAATTGGAGGGGGTGGCGCAAGCCACCCCTTTTTTCATTTCCGTACGGTAAGCAGATTTGGATAAGGAGCTTTACAATGGCGGCAGCCTTGCGATGCCGAGCTGGCGTGCCAGCACCGGTCTTGAATAGATTAATCAGTTTCTCAGGATATTTAGGTTTCCATGGATACAAGTAGCATTGATACAGGCGGCATGCAATTGAATACCAAGCGCCGCTGGCTGGCCGAGGCGGTGGAATTGTTTTCCTCCATGCGTTTTGCCATCAGCCTGCTGACCCTGATTGCGATTGCGGCAGTGATAGGTACGGTGCTCAAACAAAATGAGCCTATGCCCAATTACATCAACCAGTTCGGTCCGTTCTGGTTCGATGTGTTTGGCAAACTGAGCTTATATGCGGTGTATTCGGCCTGGTGGTTCCTGTTGATCATGGCCTTCCTGGTACTCTCTACCAGCCTGTGCATCATCCGCAATGCGCCCAAGATGCTGAAAGACATGAGCAGCTGGCGCGACAATGTGCGCGAGCAATCACTGCGTAATTTTCATCATCGGGCAGAGTGGCGCAGTACCGCATCACGCACCGAGTTGCTGCAGCAATTGACGGCGCATATCGGCCGCATAGGCTATAAGTTCAAGGTAGTGGAAAAAGAGAATGCGACGCTGGTCGCCGCCAAGCGCGGCGCGGCCAACAAGTGGGGTTATATCTTTGCCCACAGCGCAATCGTCATCATCTGTATCGGTGGCTTGCTGGATTCCGATATGCCCATCCGTCTTCAGCAGTGGTTCATGGGCAAGGTGCCTTTTGACGGTAGCGGCGTTATTGCCCAGATACCTGAGAAACATCGGCTGCCTCTGGGTAATCCTACCTTCCGGGGCAACACGCTGATACCAGAGGGCACGTCGAGTGAAACGGCGATCATCCCGCAGCAAACCGGGGTACTGATCCAGGATCTGCCATTCACGATACAACTGAATAAATTCATTATCGAATACTACTCGACCGGCATGCCTAAGCTGTTTGCCAGTGAAGTGGTGGTCAAGGATCATGAGACCGGCAAGACTTTCCCTGCCACTATCAAGGTCAATGAACCTCTGATCTATAAGGGTATTGCGGTGTATCAATCCAGTTTTGAAGATGGCGGCAGCCACCTGAAACTGACCGGCTATCCGATGACAGGTTCCAAGGCAGTAACGTTTGCGATGTCCGGCGATGTAGGCGGCAGCACGCCCTTGAAAAATAGCAACGGCAATGACTACACGGTCGAGTGGTCGGGCTTTCGTGCCGCCAACGTGGAAAACATGTCCCGGAACGGCCAGGATGTACGCGCGGTCAATGCCAAGCAGAGCTTTAATGAGCAGCTTAGCACCGATATCAGCAAGCATCTGGGTTCTGCCGCCAAAAATGCCAATAACAAGGACCTGAAGAACGTCGGCCCCAGCGTGCAATACAAGCTGCGCGACAAGAACGGCCAGGCAAAAGAATTCAATAATTACATGCAGCCGATGCTGATTGACGGCGCCTATATGTTCCTGGCCGGTACGCGCGATAGCCCGTCTGAAGCCTTCCGCTACCTGCGCATTCCTGCCGATGATGAGGATACCGTTGCAGAGTGGATGCGCCTCAGGGCCGCCATTGCCAATCCTGAGTTGCGCTCTGTTGCCGCGCAGCGCTATGCGGAGCGCGCGATGCCCGACGCCAATGGCCAGGTACAAAAACTACGTGAGCAACTGGCGGAGTCATCGAAAAAGGGCCTGGCCATTTTTGCCGGTGACGGTGGGCAGGCATCCGGTTATTTTGCGATCTCGAAGTTCCTGGAGCAGATTCCTGCGGTGGATCAGGAAAAGGCCGCCGACGTGTTCATGAAGATACTGAACGGCAGCTTGTGGGATTTATGGCAAGTGGCGCGCGAGAAAGATGGCTTGCCGGCGATTACTTTGGATGAAAAGCATGCTCGTTTCCTGCAATTGGCCACCAACGCGGTATCGGACTCTTTCTTTTACGGTGCGCCGGTGTATCTGCAGTTGAGCGGCTTTGACGAGATCAAGGCTTCGGTACTGCAGGTAACCCGCTCCCCAGGCAAGAAAGTGGTGTATCTGGGCTGCCTGCTGCTGGTGCTTGGCGTGTTTTCCATGTTCTACATCCGTGAGCGGCGCTTGTGGATCTGGGTCAGGGATGAGGCTACTGCCGGCGGCAATGGTGCGCACGCGATGATGGCATTGAGTTCTCAGCGCAAGACTCTGGATTTTGAGCATGAATTTGAAGACTTGAAGCAGCAGTTAATGCAGGGGAATATGCCTATCACTGCGGAAGCGCATGAGCGGGCGTAATCGACTAAACTACGGGCAATTGAAATAAATCGTCTCATGTCCGGCGCGATTGGCCGGTCTTGTGAAAATGGCACGGGAGCATGAGCGCTGCCGTGCAAAGTCACCAGGGAATATGATGGAAATTACACAAAACTACACGCCTTACCAGGGGTACTTCAAACGCCTGTCCGTGGTGGATTGGCTTTATGCAGCCGTCTTGTTCACCGCCGCATTGTTTGCGCTGAATCGTTACGGCGCGCACATGGATGTGTATGAAAAAGGCATTCTGTTTCTGGCCGCTCCCACTTTCACCTGGCTGGGCTGGAACTGGAAACCTGTACGTAAGCTGTTGCTGATCCTGGCGGTGCTGTCCCTGTTTGCGATCAACCTGTACGGTGGCTCGCTGGATATGGCGAACAAGAAATTCTTCCTGAAATATTTACTCTCCAGCCAGTCAGCGATTTTGTGGATGAGCTTCCTGTTTGTGCTGTCCACCGTGTTCTACTGGGGGGGCCTGGTAGCACGCTCCAACTTCGGTGCATCGGTAGGCTCCGTGTTGTGCTGGGCGGCGGTAGTCATGGGTTTTACCGGCATGCTGGTGCGCTGGTATGAGTCCTATCTGATAGGCAGCGATGTCGGCCATATCCCAGTCTCCAACCTGTATGAAGTGTTCATTCTGTTTTCGATGATCACTGCCTTGTTTTATCTGTATTACGAACAACAGTACAAGACCCGCCAACTGGGCGCTTTTGTATTGCTGGTGATTACAGCAGCGGTTGGTTTCCTGCTGTGGTACACGATACAGCGCGACGCTGCCGAGATACAGCCGCTGGTACCGGCTTTGCAAAGCTGGTGGATGAAGATACACGTGCCTGCAAACTTCATCGGTTACGGCACTTTCTCGCTGGCGGCGATGGTATCGGTGGCCTATCTGCTGAAGTCCAACGGTTATCTGCAAGACCGGTTGCCTGCGCTGGAAGTGCTGGACGATGTGATGTACAAGGCTATCGCAGTGGGTTTTGCTTTCTTTACCATCGCCACCATCCTCGGCGCACTGTGGGCTGCTGAAGCCTGGGGCGGCTACTGGTCCTGGGATCCCAAGGAAACCTGGGCGCTGATCGTCTGGCTGAACTATGCTGCGTGGCTGCACATGCGTCTGATGAAGGGCTTGCGCGGCAAGGTTGCGGCCTGGTGGGCGCTGGTGGGTCTGCTGGTCACAACATTCGCTTTCCTGGGCGTGAACATGTTCTTGTCTGGTTTGCATTCCTACGGAACCTTGTAGGCTTGGTATTGCTAAGCTTGCACTTTCTATCACAGATGGTAGTGCGGGCTACGCAGAGCGTGCTCATTCTGTAGTTGTCCGGCCAAGATATGCCGGGCCGGTGTGACAAATTGTATCGGACGTGTAAGTTCTGGCGGGTAATAGCGACTGATGAGAAACTATTTATGCTCTCGGGCATCGAATAGCTTCACTGTTCATCTACTTGGATTTTTATAGAACTTGCTTTGCCGTGAGCCGCGTCGGTTTGCATGGCATACAAGGTACTTAATGCATACCGGAGTCATCATGCTGATCAAACGTAGCCCCAATGGAATCGACCTTCCGTACCCTTCCGAAATCACGCCGCGCGAAATTTATGAATCGCGCCGCGATTTCATCCGCCAACTGGCGGTAGGTTCCATCGCCAGCGGTGCTCTGCTGGAACTGGCCGGCCGTGAGGCGTATGCGCAGACGCCCGGCGCGACTAAGCTGGCCGCTGCCGCCAATCCCGCTTATATGCTGATAGAAAAAAAGACCGCATATAAGGATGCCACTACCTACAATAATTTCTACGAATTCGGTACCGACAAAGCGGAACCCGCACAAAATGCAGGAACGCTGAAGACGCGCCCATGGTCGATATCGATCGAGGGCGAGGTCAAGAAACCGATGACACTGGATATCGACAGCCTGATGAAGCTGGCGCCTATGGAAGAGCGTGTTTACCGCCTGCGTTGCGTTGAGGGCTGGTCGATGGTGATACCGTGGATAGGGTATTCGCTGTCCAATCTGATCAAAAAGGCTGAGCCGACCGGCAACGCGAAATTCATCGAGTTCGTGACCCTGGAAGACAAGAAGCAGATGCCGGGGCAGCGTCGTGCTGTGCTGGAGTGGCCTTACGTGGAGGGGCTGCGCATGGATGAGGCCAACCATCCGCTGGCGTTGCTGACCTTCGGCATGTATGGCGAAGTGCTGCCCAACCAGAATGGCGCGCCGGTACGCATTATCGTGCCTTGGAAATACGGTTTCAAATCGGTTAAATCCATCGTCAAGATACGCTTCAGCAAGGAGCAGCCCAAGACTGCATGGAATCTCGCAGCTGCCAATGAATACGGTTTTTATTCGAATGTGAATCCGGACGTGGATCACCCGCGCTGGTCGCAGGCGACCGAACGCCGCATCGGCGAGGATGGGATTTTTACCAAGAAACGCAAGACGCTGATGTTCAACGGCTACAACGAAGTGGCGCCGCTGTATGCGGGCATGGACTTGAAGAAGTTTTATTGAGCCGCTAACGGCTTGCCCACATTCTTGCCCATCACATCATGATCAATCCTACCCCCAAGCAAATCAGCATCCTGAAAAGCATACTGTTTGTGCTGGCGCTGTTGCCTTTTGTCCGGCTGGTGGCGTTTGTGTTCCTGGACAGGCTGGGCGCCAATCCGGTTGAATTCATTACTCGCAATACCGGCGACTGGACGCTGTATTTCCTGTGCATCACCTTGGGTGTGACGCCGCTGCGCAAACTGAGCAAGTGGAACTGGCTGATCAAGCTGCGGCGCATGATAGGCCTGTATGCCTTCTTTTATGCGACGCTGCATTTCACCACTTTTCTGTGGTTCGATCATTTCTTCGATGTTGCTGAAATGTGGAAGGATGTTGTCAAACGGCCCTTCATCACGGTCGGCTTCATCGCTTTTGTCTTGCTGATTCCACTGGCTGTCACCAGCACCAATGGCATGGTCAAGCGCCTGGGTGGCAAACGCTGGTTGTGGATACACAGGCTGGTGTATCTGATCGCCCCGCTGGGTATCTTGCATTACTTCTGGATGAAGGCGGGCAAGCATGATTTTGCCCAGCCCTTCCTGTTTGGCGCCATCGTTGCTGCGTTGCTGGCACTACGGCTGGTATGGCGCTGGCAAGGCAAACGCGTGCAACAGCGGGCGGCGGCGTAGCTTTATATCGCCAATGCGCTCGCTGCTTACGCTATCGAACCAGTGCCTGCTGTATTTTATTGATAACGCATAGTCAGACCGATCCCCAGCCTTTTCTCTGTATTGCCGGCAATGCGCTCGCGCCGGATGCCCACGTCCAGATCCATATTGGTATTGGGTGAGTAGATGATGCCGCCCAGCAAATAGACGGGCCGGCTGGAAACCGCTTTGCTGTCTGCCTGCGTGAAGCCGGTGTCGACAGTCAGCGTCCATTTTGCATTGGCCTGATACATGACGGCCGTTGAGGCGCGCCACACCATCTTGCGATTCTCCGCTCTGTCCTCGCTATGCTGATAGCGGCTTGCAGTCAGCATCAGATTGCCGTGTACGGTCCATGCGGAACGGGTGTAGCTGTCTATCAAGCCCATGTCCAGGCTGTAGCGCCCTTGTCCTATTCCCCGCTGCTGATTTCCGCTAGGCAAAAATAACGCAGCCTTAAACGCCAGCAAATGCCCGAGATATTCCTTGAATTGCCATTTGCCGCCGGCTGACACATCGGCAATGCCGGATGGCCGGGATAAATTCATGGGCAGGTTGAGAAACGCGTCCAGATCGTCGTTGACGCCATACGTATAGGTGATATCTCCGACCTGCACTCGCTCCCCCTGGAAACGGACACTATCAGTATTCAGTTCCAGTTGCTGCTTGTCCTTGCCTTGTACCACGCTGTCATCCGAACTCAGAGGATGCGCTGCAAACGCCGATTTGATCAGTAAACCCAAAATAAGTAAGATGGCAGACTTGCTTTTCATTATTATTTTCTCCCCATGGTTTGGGGTAATCATAATCAAAATTTATGACAGCATTTCTACTTCGTGAACAGGAAGCGCCTAGCAGGTTGCAGCGGTCGGCATTGAGAATATTGGGCTGGATAGGCTGGCGGGTCAGGTTTCAAGCCTTGCCGGGGCCGCGTGGCGTGGTGATAGTTTATCCACATACCTCCAACTGGGACGTACCTGTTGGTATTTTGGCAAAATGGGGGATAGGCCTGCCGTTTCGCTTTGTTGCCAAGGCTTCCCTATTCGAAGGCTTGACGGGAGCGACGGTGGGACGTTTGCTGCGTCGCCTGGGCGGCGAGCCGATAGAGCGGGGTATTGCCACCGGATCCATTTCGCGCCTGGCCGACAAGATCAATGCATCCGACTGGTTCTGGCTGGCGATTACTCCTGAGGGCACACGCAGCTACAAGGAATACTGGCGTAGCGGTTTTTACCATATCGCGCTGGCGGCTAAACTGCCTGTCGGTTGCGCCCGCTTCGATTATGCAAAAAAAGAAATTGCGCTGGTGGACTATATCCAGCTGAGCGGCAATATGGAGCAGGATATGGAGGCCATCCGATTGCTCTATGCAGGCACGCAGGGTTTGCGCCCCGAGCTGGCTTCCGCGATTGCCCTGCGTCCGGACGAAACCTCAAAAAAGCCGGTTTGATCAGGCAGACTTAATTGTCCTTGTCTTCTACCGGAGGCGGGGCTGGCGTAACAGGTGCGGAAACATCAGCAGGCACATTCGATGGCGTGCTCACGGGCTGCGTCTTGCTTGTGGCTATCCCCGCCGGCTTCTTGGGGAGGTAAAGGGGGCCTCGCTGGCCGCATGCGCTCAGGCTGAGGAGGGCAAGGCTAAGTAAGGCTATTGCCGGGGTAGGGGTATGCGTCTTCAAAATGGCTAACACCGTATAGAATGGCGGTTTATCAATGCGGTGGAGTGTAGCATGACTGAAACAGAATTTTTGAGCCTGGCAGATGTGACTTTGCGCCAGATCGAGGATGCCTTTGACAGGGCATATCAAAATGATACCTTGGACATAGAGTGCAGCCGCAGCGGCAATGTGCTGGAAATCGAATTTATCGATAACGGCTCCAAGCTCATCGTCAACAGCCAGGCACCGATGCAAGAGATGTGGGTTGCTGCCCGCTCTGGCGGCTTTCACTATAAATATGACGGCCAGAAATGGCTGAATACCCGTGACGGCTCCGAATTGTTTGCGACTCTGGCCGGGATTGCGCAAGACCAGGGCGGTGGCGCCCTATAGGCGAAATAAGCCTCTGTAAATAAAAAAGCCTGCTGTGAAATCTCGCAGCAGGCTTTTTTCATTTCCGCAAATCTAGTTCGTATTGTTGGAGTTTTCTTCGGTGACCGATGCCGGAGCCTCGGTATCTCCCAGGCTATGTATGCTGGCCGACGGAGGGTTCTCTGCATAGAAGAAATCGCCTTCCGCCTGGATAATGCCCGGCGGAACCGGCCTTTCTTCCATTGGTATGCCCTTCAAGGCCTGCTGCATGAAGCCTATCCAGATCGGCAAAGCCAGGCCGCCGCCGGTTTCCCGGTTACCCAGGTTACGCGGCTGGTCGAAACCTATCCAGGCAATCCCCACCAGCTTGGCCTGGTAGCCTGCAAACCAGGCGTCAAAGGAATCATTGGTCGTGCCTGTCTTGCCGGCCAGGTCGGTACGCTTCAGCACCATGGCCTTGGCGGCAGTGCCGTACCTGACCACATCCTTCAGCATGCTGTCCATCAGGAAGGCATTGCGTTCGTCAATGACACGATTGCCTTCGTCGCCGGCTTTTTCCGGAGCGGCTGCTGTCAGCACCTTGCCGGTGCTATCGGTAATTTTTGAAATCAGATAGGGATTGATCTTGTAGCCGCCATTGGCGAATACCGCATAGGCCCCGGCCATCTGCAGCGGAGTGACTGCGCCCGCACCCAGGGCCAGGGTCAGGTAAGGAGGGTTTTTCTCAGGCAGGAAGCCGAAGCGGGTCGTGTATTCCTGTCCATATTTCGCGCCGACTTTATGCAGGATACGGATGGAGATCATGTTCTTGGATTTGGTCAAACCCTTGCGCATGGTCATCGGACCTTCGTATTTGCCGTCGTAATTCTTGGGCTCCCAAGCCTGGCCGCCGGTTTGGCCGGAATCGAAGCTAATCGGCGCATCATTGATGATCGTGGCCGGCGACAGACCTTTTTCCAGTGACGAGGAATAAATGAAAGGCTTGAAGCTGGAGCCCGGCTGGCGCCATGCCTGCGTCACATGGTTAAACTTGTTCATGTTGTAGTCGAAACCGCCGACCAGTGCCCGGATAGCGCCATCGGTAGTGCTGGCCGCAACGAAGGCTGACTGCACCTCGGGTATTTGCGTGATATTCCAGTTTTTACCTTCCTGCATGACACGGATGACTGCACCACGCTGGATGCGCTTGTTGGCAGGCGCATTATTCGACAGGCCGCTCGCGCCGAATGTCAGGCCGGGGCCGGTGATTTGTATCTCCTCGCCGGAGGACAATACCGCCCTGACCAGCTTGGGTGAGGCTTCCAGCACCATGGCGGCAATAATGTCGTCGCTGTCGCCATGCTCCGCCAGTTCTTTTTCGATGGCTTCGTCGGCTGCTTCCTTGCCCTTTGGTATTTCTATGATGGCTTCAGGGCCGCGGTAAGGATGGCGTTTTTCATATTCCATCACTCCTTTGCGCAGGGACAGGTAGGCCGCATCCTGGTCAGCCTTGGTGATCGTGGTGTATACGTTCAGGCCGCGAGTGTAAGTCTCTTCTTTGAACTGCTCATAGACCAACTGCCTGGCCATCTCGGCGACATATTCTGCATGGATGCCAAACTCGGCACTGTCTGTCTTGATATGCAATTCTTCAGTCCTGGCATTCTCGTACTGCGCTTCCGTGATATAGCCCAGTTGCTTCATGCGCAGCAGGATGTATTGCTGGCGCACTGCAGCCCGCTTGGGATTGGCGACAGGATTGTAGGCGGAGGGAGCCTTAGGGAGGCCCGCCAGCATCGCCGCCTCGGCAACGCTGATGTCCTGCAGTTTTTTGCCGAAATAGATCTGCGCCGCAGAAGAAAAACCATAAGCGCGCTGGCCCAGGTAAATCTGGTTCATGTAGATCTCCAGAATCTGGTCCTTGCTCAGATTTTGCTCTATCTTCCAGGCCAGCAGGATTTCATAGATTTTACGTTTGAAGGTTTGCTCGCTCGAAAGGAAGAAGTTGCGCGCTACCTGTTGAGTAATCGTTGATGCGCCTTGTTTGGCGCCGCCGGTCAGATTGTGCAGCGCTGCGCGGGTGATGCCCAGGTAATCGACACCGCCGTGTTCGTAGAAGCGGTCATCTTCGATGGCCAGCACGGCTTTTTTCATCACATCGGGGATTTCATTGAAACGGACTACATTGCGCCGTTCTTCGCCGAATTCTGCGATCAGCATGTTGTCCGCAGTAAATACCCGTAATGGCATCTTGGGCCTGTAGCTGGTGATGGAGTCCAGCTCAGGCAAATTGGGATAGGCCATCGTTAATGCAAAACCGACAATTAATGCTCCCGCCAAAACCAGGCCCAAGAACAGTCCGCCGGTGCCGAGCAGGATGCGTAGTGCCAGATTGCCTTTTTTTGCGGGTGAGGCTTGTTTTTCCGGTTTGCTGGAAGAGGGTGGAGCTTTGGCTGGCATAAAAAGCAATTTCAGGAAAGTTGATCGCAGCACGCATTATAACTTTAGCTGCATGGTGCTTAGGAATGTACCGGGATAGTACTGAGGTTTGCCTGAAAACGTGGCAATTTACGCCTCTTTTGGGCCGAAGTGGGGAAATGGCAACGCATTATGGTAGTGCTGGATGGAAAGTGCTTTACACAGTCGGAAAGTTATTGCTAGGATTTAATGTAAGCTTGGATAATTGTCTGCTAAATAGCGGTTTTTAAAAGAAATTTTGCCATTCCGAAAAATGCGGAAGGTCCAATTTAGTTCTTTATTGCAATAAAAATCAGCATTTAAAAACAGCTACATGCTTTTCGTGGTTTTATAGAAACGGCGTAATCAATCGGTAGCAAAAAACTGACATAGTCGCGAAGTTCTCGCATATTTATGTGGCCAATGCGGTTCCGCTGCCGTTCGTGCAGTAGAATATTGATCAGAAGAAATAAAATGGCGTTTTTATGAGGGGATATCCTTGGCTCTAGATCTGGCATCATTGCTCGGCAGAAGAAATCCACCATTAATTGGTTTGGATATCAGCACTTCTGGCATCAAGCTCGTCGAGCTGTCCCTGGGGGCAAACAGTAATTACAAGCTGGAACGTTACGGTTCCGAGCCTTTGCCGCGTGGCGCCGTCGTGGACGGCAATATTGAAAATATTGAACAAGTCTCCGAGGCGATTCGCCGCGTTATCAAGAAAAGCGGCACGAATGTTAAAAATGCAGCGCTGGCCATGCCGGCTTCTGCTGTCATCACCAAGAAAATCATCCTGGCAGCGCATCTGAGTGAGCAGGCGCTGGAGGTGCAGGTTGAGTCAGAGGCAAATCAATACATTCCATTTGCGATGGATGAGGTGAGCCTGGATTTTTGCGTACTGGGGCCAGTTGCCAATTCCGAGGAAGATATCGAGGTTTTGCTGGCAGCATCCCGCAAAGAAAAAATCGAGGACCGTGTAGCTGTTATTGAGGCAGCCGGCATGCAGGCCAAGGTCATGGATATTGAATCCTATGCGGCCAGAGCGGCTATCGACAGGCTGATAGAGCAGCAGCCGAACGCCGGTCAGGACCAGATTTATGCCTTGTTCCAGATCGGTGCTAAAACCACTTATATCTCCATATTGCTGAATGGGCAGGTCATTTATGAGCGTGACCAGCAATTCGGCGGCAGCCAACTGACGCAGGATATCGTGCGCAACTATGGTTTGTCGTTCGAAGAGGCCGAGGCGAAGAAAAAGATCGGCGATCTGCCGGACAGCTATGAAATGGAGCTGGTGGAGCCCTTCCTGGAGAGTGCTGCGCTCGAGGTTACTCGCGCGATACAGTTCTTTTTTACTTCCACACCCTATACCCGCGTTGACCAGATTTTCCTGGCCGGCGGCTGCGCTGTGATTCCTGGCCTGGTTGATATCGTTGCCGAGCGCACCAAAATCTCCACGACGGTTGTCAGCCCTTTCAAAGGTATGGATATTTCCTCCAATGTGAACGAGAAATGGCTGCGCAATGATGCACCTTCCTACCTGGTTGCCTGTGGACTGGCGATGCGGAGATTTGGCTGATGATAAAAATTAACCTGCTTCCTCACCGCGAAGAGAAGCGTAAGCAACTCAAGAAGGATTTTTACTCTTTGCTGGCGCTCGCCGCCATCATTGGCGCCTTGATCGTTATTGCTGTCGGCGCGTACTACGCGACGCAGATATCAGCGCAAACCGACCGCAACAATTTCATCAAAGCCGAAAATGCAAAGCTCGATGAAAAAATAAAAGAGGTTGCGAGCCTCAAGCAGGAAATCGACGGCCTTAAAGCCCGCCAGCAAGCTGTTGAAGATTTGCAGGCTGATCGTAATCAGCCGGTGTATCTGTTGGATGAACTGGTCAAGTTGACTCCTGAAGGCGTTTACATCCGTACCTTGAAGCAGGAAGGGCAGCGAGTAGTGTTGACCGGATATGCCCAGTCAAATGAACGTGTGTCCGAATTCTTGCGCAACCTTGGCAACAAGTCTCCCTGGATGAATAAGCCTGACCTGATAGAAATTAAATCTGCCGGGATCGGACAGGGCAGGGACGCCAAGAAGGTGTTTGACTTTACAGTCAATGTGGGTATCCAGCGTCCGCGTGAACTTGAGGCCGCATCGGCAAGTAATGCCGCTTCAGCTCCCGCCGTCAACAAACCGTGAAAAAGTGACGAGAGATCAAAATGGACGTTAAAGAGTTTGGCGAATCAGTCGCTTCGCAATTTCGTGATTTGAATGGCTTGCACCCAGGTTTGTGGCCTTTGGCACCGAGGCTGATGTCTGCAGTATGTTTGCTGTTCTTTGTTACTTTGGTTGGCTGGTATTTCTATTGGAGCGACCAAACCGATACCCTGGAGCAAGGGCAGCAGGAAGAACTGAAGCTGAAGGACTCCTATAAGCAAAAAATGCAGCAGGCAATCAGCCTGGATGCATTGAAAGAGCAGAGGAAATTGGTTTTGCAGTACGTTGCGACGATGGAAAAGCAATTGCCTAGCAAAGCGGAGATGGATGCTCTGCTGTCGGATATTAACCAGGCAGGTTTGGGACGGGGTTTGCAGTTCGACTTGTTCAAGCCTGGTCAGGCGCTGGTGAAAGACTATTACGCCGAGCTGCCGATCAATATACGTTTGCTGGGTAATTATCACGATATGGGTGAGTTCGTTAGCGATATTGCTAAATTGCCGCGTATTGTTACCTTAAATAATCTTGCAGTCTCCAGTGGCAAAGACGGCACCCTCGTATTGGATGTGGTGGCGAAGACCTTCCGTTATCTGGATAAGGATGAGCTGTCTGCACAGGCTGCGTTGAAAAAAGGGGCGAAGAAATGATGCGTCCTAATAGTAGGTCGACAGGAGTATTGCTCGCTACACTGGCTCTTGCCGGGTGCGGAGACAATGGTTTGACGGAAGTGCGGCAATGGATGGACGGGGTCAAGAAAGAAACGCGCGTTATCGTCCCGAAAATCAGTGAGCCCAAGATCTATGTCCCGGTCGCTTATACGGGGAAAGACCAGATCGAGCCGTTCAATCCGAATAAATTATTGATCGCCTTGGCCAAGATCAGGGCAGAGTCAGATAACGGCTTGAAGCCGGATATGAACCGGCGCCGCGAGGCGTTGGAGGCTTTTCCGCTGGACACATTGAAAATGGTCGGAATTATTGAAAGACCGAATATGAAGAACGCTTTGATACAGGTAGATAAGTCCATTTATCAGGCCAAGATCGGCAATTACTTAGGACAGAATTTCGGCATGATTACCAAGATTACAGACTCCGAGGTAGAAGTTAAGGAAATTGTGCAGGACGCCGCCGGTGACTGGACCGAGAGGATGACCAAGTTGGAGTTGCAGGAGGCGAAAAAATGAATGCGTTGATAAATACAAGTAAAAGGAGCGCTATGCGTTTTTCTTTCTATGCCCGCTTGATGTCCGCTGCCCTGCTGGGCTTGGCCTTTTTGGCTCCCGCCGCCCACGCGCAGTCCAATGCGATTGAGTCCATAGTGGCCAATCAGCAGGGTGCGAATATCATTGTCAAAATTGCGCTGAAAAATCCTGTTGTCAAACCGCCTCTGGGATTTGCGATTACCAGTCCGGCCAGGATAGCGCTGGATTTTGCAGATACTTCGAATGGCACCGGCAAGAGCACAACCGATATTGCAATGGGCGATGTGCGTAACGTCAATGTGGTGGAAGCGACTGGCCGCTCGCGCCTGGTCTTCAATCTGAACAAGCCGCTCAATTATGCTACCGCTATTGAGGGTAATACGGTCATCGTGACGATAGACGGCTCTGGGGGCATTGCAACAGCCGTCAATTCCGCAGGCTTGCCTGTAGTTTCTGCTCCTGCGGCGCAGACCAAACAGAATTTGCGCGATATCGATTTCCGTAAGGGTGTGGCTGGTGAAGGTCGCGTGGTAGTGGATCTTCCAAGCAGCCAGGTCGTGGTTGACGTGCGTCAACAAGGTCAAAAAATCGTTGTTGACCTGATGAAGGTCGGCCTGCCGGAGGTATTGCGCCGTAATCTGGACGTCACCGATTTTGGTACGCCGATCCAGAAAGTAACGACCATGCCCCAGGGCGAAAATGTCAGGATGACGATAGAGCCTAAGGGCCTGTGGGAACACAGCGTCTATCAAAGCGACTCTCAGTTGGTGATCGAGGTCAAACCGATTAAGGAAGATCCAAACAAGCTGACCCAGGGTACACAAGGCTACCGTGGCGAACGCCTGTCGCTGAATTTCCAGAATATAGAAGTCAGGGCCTTGTTGCAGGTGATTGCCGATTTTAATGGCCTTAACATCATTACCAGCGACACAGTGAATGGCAGTCTGACTCTGCGTCTCAAAGACGTGCCTTGGGATCAGGCACTGGATATCATCATGCAGTCCAAAGGCCTGGATATGCGTAAGAACGGTTCGGTATTGTGGATCGCTCCTAAAGATGAATTGCTGACCAAAGAAAAACTGGAACTGGAACAAAAGGCGCAAATCGCCGATCTGGAGCCCCTGAGGACCGAGTCCTTCCAGTTGAACTATCAAAAAGCGGAAGCTTTCAAACAAGTCTTCGGCGTGGATGGCTCCAGCACTAACCGTATCTTGTCGAAACGCGGCAGTGCAGTGATTGAGCCGCGCACCAACCAGTTGTTCGTCACCGATATTGCCTCCAAGCTGGAAGATGTCAGGAAGCTGATCCAGAAGACGGATATCGCCTCCAGGCAGGTATTGATTGAGGCGCGCATAGTCGAGGCGGATGACACCTTCAGCAAAAATCTTGGAGCCAAGCTTGGCTTCGCCGATCTGCGCGGATTACAAGGCGGAACTGCCGGTTATCAGGTGTCCGGTAATCAGCGTATCGCGCTGACAGGTAACTATCTGGGGGTAGGTGAGCAGACCGGCCAGGCAAAAATTACCGATCAGAGCTATATCCCGAATACGCAATTTGTCAGCTTGCCTGCTGCCGGTATCAACGGTTTGAATCCTGGCAGCTTGGCGGTGAGCCTGTTTTCCTCTGCAGCCAACCGCTTTTTGAATCTGGAGTTGTCTGCGCTGGAAGCTGACGGTAAGGGCAAAATCATTTCCAGTCCGCGGATTGTTACTGCAGATCAGTTAAAGGCTTCTATTGAGCAGGGTACGGAATTGCCGTATCAGGTTGCAACCAGCAGCGGCGCGACTTCCATCGCATTCCGTAAGGCATCATTGAAACTGGAAGTGACGCCACAAATCACGCCGGACGGCAACGTCATCCTGGAAGTTGAAGTGCATAAAGACAGTGTCGGTGATCAGACAACAGCAGGCTTTGCGATTAATACCAAGGAAGTAAAGACCATGGTTCTGGTTGAAAACGGCGGGACCGTCGTGCTGGGTGGTATTTATCAGCAAACTGAAGCGGACAATGTGACAAAGATTCCTTTCTTTGGTGACATCCCTCTGCTCGGAAATTTGTTTAAGACGACTGGGCGCACCAATGATAAAACTGAGTTGCTGGTGTTCATCACGCCGAAGATCATTGCCGACCGTATGTCTGTAAAATGATAAAATGACAATCCAAATTAAAGATTCAAACTTATTCTGCAGGAGTATCGCGTGGTAAAACAATTTAAAGCCTTGATGGGGTCCCTATTAATAGCCACGCTTGCAGCTTGCGGCGGCGGTGGCGGTTCTGCTGGTACGCCAGTGCAGGGTGGCGGTACTGGAGGGACTGGTACTACGGCGAATGGTAAGATCAGCGTTAGCTTGTTTGATTCCACTGGTGCCGCAAGCAATATCCTTTCCAGTTCAGGACTGAACGCAAAGGCGGTAGTTACTGATGCGAATGGCGCTGTGGCAAAAAATATCGTTGTAACATTTACCTTGGATAACGCGACGATTGCCAGTGTTTCGCCCGTGAGTGGTACGGCATTGACTGATGCTAACGGTGTTGCGCAAATTAGCCTGAAGAGCGGAACTGGAACGGGTGCCGCAACTTTGACGGCATCTGCCACGGTAGTAGGCACTACTGCTATAACAGCAACTGCGACTTTTTCTGTTACTGCAACGACAATAACACCTAGCGCAATTAACTTCACATCTGCTGTGCCTGCTGATAAGTCTATTGTATTGAAAGGCGCTGGCGGCAATGGCCGCACTGAGGCTGCTTTGCTTGTGTTTACCGTTGTTGACAGCAACAACGTGGGTATTCCAAACATCAAAGTCAATTTCAGTGTGCCTGCTACCACTTCTGTTACTCTGGGCGCGACCTCGAGTCTTACGGATGCCACAGGCAAGGCCAGCATTACGGTGAACTCAGGTTCGACACCGACGACGGTGCGTGTGGTCGCGACGGTAGATGGAACTGCAATTTCCGCGTTGTCGGATACGGTAACGGTCACCACGGGCCAGCCTACTCAAGCTGCGCTGTCAATTGCACGTGCAAAATCGGATATTGAAGGTATTGATTTTGATGGCGAAGTAAATACGATTACTGTTTCCATGGCGGATCAGTTTGGGGGTGTGGTTGCCAACGGTACTCAGGCTGTATTTACGACAAATGCAGGTGCGATCATCGGTGATGGCGGCACTTCGGATACCTCACGCTGTTTGACAGTGAATGGCCAATGCACGGTTTCATGGAGAAGCCAGAATCCTCGCGCATCGGTTGTTACTGTGCTCGTGACATCTGCAAATGCCACAGAGACATTGACCGGTAGCACTTCCTTTATAAATAGTGGCTCGAACGCCTTATTTACAGCTATTCCTACTCTTGCATTTGGCTCGAATTGCGCTTCACCTCAAAAAGTGAGCTTTACCGTTACTGATCAAAGAGGCTACATATTGCCTACTGGTACCTCGATTACTATAGAGAATCTTTCTGGCGCAACCGTTGTACCATATCCAGCCTCAATTCCAGAGCCAGTCACCAGTGCTCCGGGAGGCACTTCGATAGAGTTGACGGTTGCTCCAACTGCGTGCTCTGCTACCGGCACTCCTAAAACGATTAACCCGACTTTGGTCGTAACGACACCAAAAGGTAAACGCTCAACTCAACAGTTGACGATTACATATATTGGGACATAGTTTTTCTGCCCTGAAAAGGGTGGGTACTGGTTTTGAATGCCTGGAAATATATTTTTAGTAGGCCTGATGGGTTCCGGCAAAACTACGGTTGGCCGGGCCCTGGCAAAAAAACTCAACAAGCGTTTCATTGATTCGGATCACGAAATAGAGGCCCGTACCGGGGTTTCTATTCCCGTGATTTTTGAAATTGAAGGCGAAGCCAGCTTTCGCCAGCGGGAAGCGGATGTCATCCGCGACCTGACTGCACAAGACGATATCGTACTCGCCACCGGTGGCGGTGCCATCCTGAATGAGCAGAGCCGGCAGTATCTGAACAGCCGTGGTACAGTCATTTATCTGCGAGCCGGCATCAATAGTATTTTGCAGCGTACGCGCCACGACAAAAACCGCCCTCTGCTGAGGACTGCGGATCCGCGCAAGAAACTGGAAGACCTGGCTGTGCAGCGTGAACCTTTTTATCAGGAGGTTGCGCATTTGGTCATAGAAACCGGTCGTCCAAACGTGCAGCATCTGGTGCTATCCATCTTGACTCAACTGGACCAGTTGCCCGGCGCTGGCGATTCCAGGCTTATTGAAGCTCCATTTATGCAGCAAACCTCACAACATTCACTGCAAGTCGATCTCGGCGAGCGCAGCTATCCCATCGACATTGGTACCTCATTGCTAGGTAATCCGCAGTTGGTCGGGCGCCATATCAAGGGTGAGCGGGTGGCTGTGGTGACCAATACGGTGGTTGCGCCGCTGTATCTGGAGACCTTGCTGAACACTTTGCGTGCGGCAGGCAAACAAGTAGTGCCGATTATCCTGCCCGACGGGGAAGAGCATAAAACCTGGTCCAGCCTGATGCTGGTATTTGATGCCTTGCTGCAGGCCAAATGCGACCGCAAGACCACGCTGATCGCCCTGGGCGGCGGTGTGATCGGTGATTTGACCGGCTATGCAGCTGCGTCTTACATGCGCGGTGTGCCCTTTATCCAGATACCGACTACCTTGCTGTCACAGGTGGACTCATCGGTAGGTGGCAAGACCGGTATCAATCACCCGTTAGGCAAGAACATGATAGGCGCGTTCTACCAGCCGCAGGCTGTGATCGCAGATATCGCGACTCTGAATACCTTGCCTGACCGTGAGTTGTCTGCTGGTCTTGCGGAAGTGATCAAGCATGGCGCGATCATTGATGCTGCCTTCTTCGACTGGATAGAAGCCAATATACAAAAACTGCGCGCCAAAGATCCTGCTGCGCTTGCGTATGCGGTTCTGCGCTCCTGCCAGATCAAGGCTGATGTGGTGCGCCAGGATGAGCGCGAAGGCGGCTTGCGCGCGATCCTGAACTTTGGTCACACCTTTGGCCATGCGATAGAGTCCGGCATGGGATATGGCAACTGGCTGCACGGCGAGGCGGTCGGTTGCGGCATGGTAATGGCTGCCGACCTGTCCTACCGCATGGGGCATATCGACTATGTCAGCAAGGTCAGGCTGCAAAACCTGGTGGAAGCCGCCGGCTTGCCGGTCGTTGCGCCAGATCTGGGAGAGGAGCGCTGGCTGGAACTGATGGAAGTCGACAAGAAAAATGAAGGCGGCCAGATCAAGTTCATTTTGCTCAAACCCCTGGGCGCTCCGCTGATTACCGCTGCGCCCAAGGATCATCTGCTGGCCAGCTTGCGCGCCTGTATCTGCTGATATGATACTCAGGGACGCCACGTTAGCCTCCTATGCCGCACAAGCTGCCACCTCGCGTGGACGCCGCTTTTCACAAGATGCATCCCAGTCCCGTACCGAATACCAGCGCGACCGTGACCGCATTATTCATTCAACAGCATTTCGCCGCCTGGAATACAAAACCCAGGTCTTCGTCAATCATGAGGGAGACCTGTTCCGCACCCGTCTGACGCATAGCCTGGAAGTAGCGCAGATAGCGCGCTCCATTGCGCGGCAACTAAACCTGAATGAGGATCTGGTCGAGGCGATCTCACTGGCGCATGATTTGGGCCACACGCCCTTCGGCCATGCCGGGCAGGATGCGCTAAACGACTGCATGAAGAATTTCGGCGGCTTTGAGCATAACCTGCAAAGCTTGCGCGTTGTAGACGAACTTGAAGAGCGCTATGGCGCATTTGACGGCCTGAACCTGACGTTTGAAACACGCGAAGGCATACTGAAGCATTGTTCGCTGTCGAATGCCAAAAACCTCGGCGATATAGGCCAGCGTTTCATCGACAAGAAACAGCCTACGTTGGAAGCGCAGCTGGCCAATCTGGCTGACGAGATTGCCTATAACAACCATGATATCGACGATGGCCTGCGCTCCGGCCTGATGCAGGAAGCCCAACTGATGGAGCTGGATTTTTTCGCGCGCTACCGGCGTGAAGTAGAAGCGGAATACCCAGGGCTGGTTGGCCGCAGGGCGATTGCGGAAACCATACGCCGCATGATCAATGCATTGATCGTTGATTTGATCGTGAACTCGGAAAAGCGAATTGCCGAGTATGCACCCCAATCTGTGGACGACGTGCGCAACGCGCCCGGCATGATCTCTTTTTCCGAAGAAATGCGCATCCAGGCAAACCTGTTGAAGCGTTTCCTGCACGAAAATCTGTACAGGCATTACCTCGTCAATCGCATGACGGCCAAGGCCAGAAGAACCATACGCGCCTTGTTTGATGCGATGCAGGCGGAACCCATCCTGCTGCCGCCAGACTATCAGGTAAAGGCAGCGGACCCGGGCGGTCAATTGCAGGCACGCAAGATTGCCGACTATATCGCCGGTATGACCGACCGTTATGCGATGCGCGAATATCGCCGCTTGTTTGCTGTAGACGAAGTTTGAATCACGCTTAGTCTCAGTGCTGCCAGGCAACGCTTGCAGTGACACAATTCATTGCATTGCAGCCACGTCTGGCATGCTAAAGTAAATGCCGGTTAATTCTTATCCAAGGAGATCAGCATGCGCTTCACAAAACCCATCCAACCCTTCCTCACATGTTCTTTGCTGGTGATTTCCAGTGTTGCATTTGCGGCCTCGTTAAACGACTTGAGCAATCAGGATGCCAGTGCCGGTCTGAAGGCTGCACTGGATAAAGGCGCGTCGCAAGCGGTATCCAAACTGGGTGTGGAGAACGGCTTCCTGAATAATGACAAAGTCAAAATCCAGTTGCCGTCCATACTGGAAAAAGCCCGGCCCATATTGAAGATGACGGGGCAGGGCCAGCAACTGGATGATCTGGTGGTCTCTATGAACCACGCTGCAGAGGCAGCCGTGCCTATGGCCAAGCCCTTGCTGGTCAATGCGGTGAAGTCGATGTCTGTGACGGATGCTAAAAATATCCTGACCGGCGGCGATACCTCGGTCACCGACTTTTTTCGGGGAAAAACCTCGACCCAGTTGTCCGATCAATTTTTGCCTATCGTGAAAAAAGTCACTGACAAGGCCGGCTTGTCGGCCAAATACAATAGTGTGATGGGGCAGGCCTCCAAATTCGGGGCAGTTTCAGGCAAGGAAGCAACCGTAGAGGGCTATGTAACGCAGCGCGCTGTCGATGGCCTGTACCTGATGATCGCCGAAGAGGAAAAAGCGATACGCCAGGATCCTATCGGTTCCGGTAGCAAGATCATAGGCAAGGTATTTGGTTTGCTGAAGTAAGTTTAGTGCAAGCTTCAGGGAACACCATAGGATATGCATCGATATTCCGTGCTGATTTTGGCCCTGGGGTAGAGGGGGAGGCAGTTACCAGCCGCTCAGATGAAAAAGATTTCAGCTTAGGATGAAAAGCTTTTAGGACAAAAGAAAATCCTTTTCTTGTTTCTGGATTAAGCTCTACCAGCCCGTGGCTTCATGCTGCAAGAGAACGTCGAAGTTGGCAGGAGTTCGCATCTCAATTTCGACCGTTCTCGGTAGTACCACTTAAGTAGCTTATGTTGCGCTGCCACATGGGTTTTTGATTGATGCATGGATTTAACGCACATACAATTTGTAGCTATAACAAAAAAAGAACTATTGATGTATCCGTAGTCACGATAATTCATATAACAGGAGATAGACATGTCATACAAGATGAAAAGCTTGATTGCCACTGCGTTGCTGAGCTGGACTGTAGCGGGCAATGCTGCTGAACCGATCAAGATCGGCGTATCCGGTCCTTTCACAGGCGGTTCCGCTCCCATGGGCGTATCCATGCGTGACGGCGTGAAACTTGCCGTATCCGAAATCAATGCCAAAGGCGGCGTGCTGGGCCGTCAGTTCCAGGTAGTTGAGCGCGATGACGAAGCGAAAAACGAACGCGGCGTGCAGGTCGCACAGGAATTGATCAACAAGGAAAAAGTCGTTGCTACTCTGGGCTTCATCAATACCGGTGTGGCACTGGCTGCGCAGCGCTTTTATCAGGAAGCGCAAATTCCCGTCATCAACAACGTTGCTACTGGCAGCGTGATCACCAAGCAGTTTGCAGCGCCGGAACATAAAGATAACTATATCTTCCGCACATCCGCCAATGACACTATCCAGTCGGCGATGATCGTGGATGAGGCAATCACCAAACACAAATTCACCAAGGTCGCTATCCTGGCCGACTCCACCAACTACGGCCAACTGGGCCGCGAAGATCTGGAGAAAGCACTGGCGACCAAAGGCATCAAACCAGTTGCGATTGAAAAATACAACATCAAAGACGTGGACATGACGGCGCAGTTGCTGAAAGCCAAACAAGGTGGCGCTCAGGTCGTGCTGACCTATGGCATCGGCCCTGAGTTGGCACAGATCGCCAACGGCATGGAAAAATTGAACTGGAAAGTGCCGATGATAGGCAGCTGGCCTTTGTCCATGGGTAACTTCCTGGATAACGCCGGCAAGAATGGCGACGGCACGCTGATGCCGCAGACTTTTATCCAGGATCCAAACACGCCAAAACGCAAGTCCTTCATCGAGGGCTATCAGAAGGCTTACAAAGTAGACCGTATGCCATCCGCAGTGTCTGCTGCGCAAGGCTACGACTCAGTGTACCTGCTGGCTGCAGCGATCAAACAGGCCGGTACTACTGATGGTCCGAAAGTGCGCGAAGCACTGGAAAACCTGAATGAAAAAGTCGAAGGCGTGGTTGCGACTTACAACAAGCCATTCAGCCACGACGATCACGAAGCCATCAAACCTGGCATGCCTGTCATTGGCGAAGTGAAGAACGCACGCGTCGTTCTCGCCAAATAATTCGGCAAAGTTCTCATACTCGATACCGAGATAGAACTCAGATCCGCAATTGGGCCAGACCTTGTTCTAAGGACTGGCCCTTTTCTTAAGAATTACGGCAAATGCTGCCGTCTGTCAGGTGGATAAAATGGAAATTCTCTTACAACTTGTGTTCAGCGGTATCGCGCTAGGCATGATCTACGCGGTCGTCGCTTTCGGTTACCAGCTGACATTCGCTACTTCGGGCACGCTGAATTTCGGCCAGGGCGAGGCCTTGATGCTGGGCGCCATGGTGGGTCTCAGTCTGGTCGGCAATGTACACGGCGGTCCCTATATGAACTACTGGCTGATGATACCGGTGGTGCTAGTTTTTGGCGCGCTGCAAGGCATGCTGGTGGAGTGGATAGGCGTGCGGCCGGCGATCAAGATCAAGTCCGAATTCGGATGGATCATGTCGACGATCGCGCTGGCAATCATCTTCAAGAACATTGCTGAAAATATCTGGGGCAAGGATGACGTGCCTTTCCCTTCACCGTTGTCAGCTGCGCCTTTCCAAGTGTTTGGAGCCAATGTTCAACCCATGCAAATCGTCGTTGTGATCGGTGCGCTGGCGATCATGGCTGCAGTGGAAATCTTCAATCGCAAATCGATCTATGGCAAAGCCGTCGTCGCGACGTCGAACGACAGGGATGCCGCCGGTCTGATGGGTATCAATACCCGCATGGTCATCACCTTTTCCTATGCGCTGTCTTCTGCGGCGGCAGCCTTCGCAGGCGTATTGATTGCGCCGCTGGTGCCTACCGGTGTGACGATAGGTTCAGCGCTGGGCCTGAAAGCTTTTGCGGTGGCGATCATCGGTGGCCTGACCTCCGGCGTCGGTGCGATCGTCGGCGGCCTGATACTGGGGATTGCTGAAAAACTGACTGGCTTCTACCTGTCCACTGGTTATCAGGAAGTGCCGGGTTTGCTGTTGTTATTGCTGGTCCTGGCGTTCAAGCCGGCCGGCCTGTTTGGCAAAGCTGCAATCAAGAAAGTATAGAACATGAACAAGAAAATACTTGTGCTTTCAGTACTGGGTATCGCTGCGCTGGTGATATTCCCTATGCTGGTTCATAACCCCTATTATATTCACCTGGCAGAAACCATCCTCATCTACGCCATTCTTTTGTTTGGCCTGGATATCGTGGTTGGCTACACCGGGCAGGTA
Source organism: Parundibacterium terreum (assembly GCF_014636315.1). GTDB lineage: Bacteria > Pseudomonadota > Gammaproteobacteria > Burkholderiales > Burkholderiaceae_D > Undibacterium > Undibacterium terreum. The sequence goes on from NZ_BMED01000003.1 coordinate 49,349, forward strand.
TCGCTTGGCCACGCCGGTCTGTTTGGCATCGGCGCCTACACCACGGGCGTGCTGTACTTCAAGCTGGGTTTGCCTTTCCTGGTCGCGATGCCGGCCAGTATCGTCGTCACTGCGATTTTTGGCGCCATCCTGGCCTTACCGGCATTGCGGGTGACCGGCCCTTATCTGGCGATGGTGACGCTGGCCTTTGGTACCATTATTCAGATATTGATCAATGAGATGAGTTTCCTGACTGAAGGCCCCATGGGCCTGAAGATTCCCAAGCCGATTTTCTTTGGACAGAAATTGAACGAGGTCGGTTATTTCTACCTGGTGGCGGTGCTGATGGTGCTGTCGCTGATCGTCGTGCACAGGATACTCAAATCCTATCTGGGGCGCGCCTTCGAAGCCTTGCGCGACAGCCCTATCGCTTCCGATTGCATGGGCGTTTCAGTGTATCGCTACAAAGTCTATGCGTTTGTGATCAGTGCCGCGCTGGCGGGTTTGTCCGGCAGCTTATATGCGTATTCCGAAGAATATATTTCGCCCAATACCTATAACTTTGAGTTGACCATTCTGTTCCTGCTGGCGGTAATCATGGGCGGGCGCAAGACCCGTAGCGGCTCGCTGCTCGGTGCGCTGATCGTGGTCATGCTGCCCAGCTTGCTGGCGGATATTGACCTGTTCCGCAAGATCGCGACCGTTGCGGCCGTCGCTGCAGTTGCCGCTTCAGCCTACCTGCTGGCCACCAAAAAGAAAACCGTGCGTGATGTGATCGTACCAGTAGTGGCAACACTGGGCATGGCGCTGTTCTCGTACAAACTGGAAAATATCACCGACTGGCGCCTCACCATCTTCGGCTTCATGACCCTGTTTGTCGTGTATTACCTGCAGGATGGCATTATCGGTTTCATCAATGGCTTCTTCAGCAAAGGCCGCCGGAAGCATGTGGAAGCCTTGTCTGCATCGTCCAGTGTTGCCGCAGTTGCGACAGCGGCCGATAGCGGCAAGACCGGTTATTTGCTGGCTGCCAAATCCCTGTTGATGCAGTTCGGCGGATTGAAGGCGCTGAATATGGTAGACCTGAACATTGCCAAGGGCTCTGTGCATGGGCTGATCGGGCCTAACGGTTCAGGCAAAAGCACGATGATGAATGTGCTGACCGGCATCTACAAGCCGACTGACGGCACCGTTGAATTTAATGGCGTGCAGATATCCGGCGATACGCCTTCCGCCATTGCATTGGGCGGTGTCGCGCGTACCTTCCAGAACGTGCAGTTGTTCGGTGAAATGACTGCAACAGAAAACGTACTGGTCGGCTTACACCACACCTTCCGCAGCAATGTATTCGACGTGATGCTGGGCACGCCGCGGTATCGCCGTGAAGAACTGGCGGCGCGCGAGCGGGCTGCCAGCATCCTGCGTTTCGCCGGTCTGGCGGACTTGGCGAATGAAGAGGCGCGCAATCTGCCTTACGGCAAGCAGCGCGTGCTGGAAATCGGCAGGGCGCTTGGTCTGAATCCGCAATTGCTATTACTGGACGAACCCGCGGCGGGCCTGACCGCGCCGGATATCAAAGAGCTGGTCGCCATCATTCGCAAGATACGCGAACACGGTATCACCATCATCCTGATCGAGCATCACATGGACGTTGTGATGTCGATTTCAGATACGGTAACGGTGCTGGATTTCGGCCAGAAAATTTCCGAAGGCAAGCCGGCGGATGTGCAGGCTGATCCCAAAGTGATAGAGGCTTATCTCGGTGGTAGCGCCGGCGATACGCCTGCTCACGAAACTGTTTCAGCTTAAGCGAGGCAACCATGTTAAGCATTTCAAACTTACACGCCGCCTATGGCAAAGTCGAAGTATTGCACGGCATTTCGCTGGAAGTTCCAAAGGGAAAAGTTGTCACGCTGATTGGCTCTAATGGCGCCGGCAAGACCACGACGATGCGCGCCATCTCCGGCATGCTGAAACCGAAGCAGGGCACGGTGACTCTGGGTGGCAAGGACGTCACAGGCTTGGACTCACACAAGATCGCGCGTGCCGGCCTGGCCCATTCGCCGGAAGGCCGCCGTGTGTTCGCGACGATGAGTGTGACCGATAATCTGCTGCTGGGAGCCTTCCCGCGGTTTACCGGTTCGCGCCCGCGTGGCGACATCAAGATCGACCTGGAAAAAGCGCTGGAGCTATTTCCACGCCTGAAAGAACGTCAGCATCAGTTGGCCGGGACTTTGTCCGGCGGTGAACAGCAGATGCTGGCAATGGCCAGGGCAGTTATGCTCAACCCTGAGGTCGTGCTATTGGACGAGCCTTCCATGGGGCTGGCGCCCATTCTGGTGGATGAAGTCTTCCGCATTATCCAGCGCTTGAAAGAAGAGGGCACGACGATGCTGCTGGTGGAGCAGTTCGCCGCCGCGGCCTTGAATGTGGCTGATTATGGCTACGTACTGGAGAATGGCAAGATTTCAGTCCATGGCCCTGCAGCCAGCCTGAAAAATGATCCGGCGGTAAAAGCCGCCTATCTCGGCGGTGGCCAGCAACACTAAGCCTTGCGCATAGTTTCATTAAAAAAAGGGAGCCAATATACATTGGCTCCTTTTTTATTGGGGCAGGCTTTGCTTAATTTTACTCAATCGAGATGCCGCAATGGATGGGCATGATCCGGCCATGCAGATACAAAGAAGGGCGCGACCATTTCCTGGGTAACCTCTGCCAGGCTAGGCGGCGCCCATTTGGGCGTGTTGTCCTTGTCTACCACTAGCGCACGTACACCCTCCAGCACTTCTCCATGCTTGAAGCAATAACGTACCATGTCGCGCTCCATGCGCAGGCAAGCTGCGACTGTCAACCCGGCGCCGCGGCGTAGTTGTTCCAGCGTCACACTAACCAGTAGCGGCGAACGCTTCTGCATAACGGAGAGGGTTTGCTGTGCGAATGGGCTGCCGTCATCGGACAAGGTATCGACAATGGCTTGCACCTGATTGGCAGAAAAATGCTGGTCGATCAGGCTGCGGTGCGTTGCCAGCATGCTGTCCTCCAGCTTGATTTCTGCGGCGAACGGCGCTGCAAACTCGCGGATGGCGGCGCGGATATCTGCCTGCTGTGTGGATGTCAGCAATTGCATCAGCGCCGGTATGGCGCTGGTGGGAATATACACGTCAGCCAGCTCCGCATAGATCGCATCGGCGGCCCTGATGATTTCACCGGTCAGGCCCAGGTAAGTGCCCAATTGGCCCGGCGCGCGTGACAGGAAGTAGCCGCCGCCCACGTCAGGAAACAGGCCGATATTTACTTCCGGCATCGCCATCTTGGTCTTTTCAGTCACGATGCGCATACGGCAGGATGGCCCCGCTTGCGCAATACCCATGCCGCCGCCCATCACCACGCCATTCAACAAGGCGATATACGGCTTGGGGTAGAAATGGATAAGGTGGTTCAGCGCATATTCTTCAGTGAAAAAATCTTCCAGCAAGGCGCTGTCGCCTTTCGGCGTTGCGGTGCCGGCGTCATAGAAGAAACGGATGTCCCCCCCGGCGCAGAAAGCCTTTTCGCTGGAGCTGGAGATAAATACCGCACCGACATTGTCTGCGTCGCGCCATTGCAGCAATACCTGGGTAATTTCCCGGATCATGTCCAGGGAGAGGGAGTTGAGTGCCTTGGGTCTGTCCAGCGTGATAAAGCCTATCTGGTTCTGGACGAAGGTCTGGACGTATTCGCTCATGGGAAGATCGTTTCCGGATGAAAAGCCTATTTTAGCCTAAGCGCGTCGCCGAGGCTGACAAGGAGTGCTCAAGAAAATTTTCTGGTCGCATAAACTTATGCGGAGCGGCTTGCAGAAGCATGCTTTCTTGTCGTGGGAATGGTTGCGGGCAACAAAAAAGGATGCTGAAAAGCATCCTTTGTCTGGTTTCTCTACGTATGGCCGTTTAGGCAGAGGCGGAGGCGGGATCAGGTATGTATTTAATCGCGTCGTTTTTATGCGCCTGGATTTTATCTTTGTGTTTGATGACTTGCCTGTCCAGCTTGTCGATGAGGGTATCTATCGCTGCGTACAGGTCTTGCGCGAGGCTTTCAACGTGTATGTCTTTGCCGCTGATGTGCAGATTGATGTCTGCCTTGTGACGTTTCTCTTTTTCGCGGAGCTTGTCTACTGTCAGGATGACTGCAATATCAATGACTTGGTCGAAGTGTCGCCTTATCCTCTCTAGCTTGTTTTGCACGTGTTCACGGATTGCTGGAGTAACTTCGAGGTGATGTCCACTGATGGTGAGATTCATACGGCGCTCCTATGGTAGATGTTACTTGCTACAAAATAAGTCAGCCCAAAAGCATTGAGCTAAATTATATATAGCAATGCAAAACTCGATTACAAGAACTTGTTACAGAAAATTTAAAAAAACAGATGCTCTACCGTAAGGTAGTGCCGTCGGGAATTTTTAAGGTTTCAAAGATTTTCAAGGATTCTTATAAGGATTTTCGCAGACTCACTGGAGGGATTTTCAGGGCTTCCCGGTATTTCGCGACGGTACGTCGCGCGATGACCATGCCTTGTTCACCCAGCATGTCTGCGATCTTGCTGTCAGAGAGTGGGTTTTTCTGGTCTTCTGCTCCTATCAATTGCTTGATGAGTGCCCGTATTGCGGTGGATGAAGCTTCACCCCCAGTTTCCGTCGCAACGTGGCTACCGAAAAAGTATTTCAACTCAAACATACCATGAGGGGTAAGCATGTATTTTTGAGTTGTGACACGAGAAATAGTACTCTCGTGTAAACCCAGTGTATCAGCAATTTCGCGCAAAACAAGAGGTCTCATCGCAACTGCGCCATGTGTGAAAAAATTGCGTTGTCTTTCCACTATCGCTTGTGCGACGCGCAAAATAGTATCGAAGCGCTGGCGCATATTCTTGATCAGCCAGCGTGCCTCTTGTAGCTGGGAACTCAGCGTGCCGTCGCCGCGATTTTGCTTCATGATGTTGGCATACATACTATTTACACGCAGACGCGGCATCACGTCCTGGTTCAGCAACACCTGCCAGCCATTCTTTGATTTTCTGACAATGACGTCCGGCACCACATAGTCCGATGCGTCAGCGGTGAACTCTGCACCCGGATGGGGTTTGCACTGCTTGATGACAACTTGCGCTTCGCGCAAATCTTCATCGTCGCAAGTCAGTACTTTTTTCAGCTTATTGAAATCGCGTTGCGCAAATAAAGCCAAATGCTTTTCCACAATATCCAGGGCCAGCCTGCGCGTCACGAATGCAATCTTCGGCAGGCGCTTGATCTGTATGGACAGGCATTCTGAGAGGCTGCGCGCACCGACGCCGGCAGGATCAAAACTCTGTAGCATGTTCAGCGCAAAATTCAGCTCTTCGGGTTCCACGCATAGCTCAAGCGGCAACGCGCCATGTATGTCTTCCAGCGATTCGGTCAGGTAGCCGTTGCCATCCAGTGCATCGATGATCAGTTCGATCAATGCGCGGTCTCTCAGTTCCTTGACGGTCACGCGCATCTGTTCCAGCAGATGTTCCCTGAGCGAAATCTGGGCACACTCCAACTGCGGGCGGCCTTCATCTTCTTCCGGGCCCTTGGAGCCCTGCGGCACATCGTCAAAGCTCCAGTCTTCTTCGTTGGCACTGGTGGTATCGGCTGCATTGGGCGCGTCAGCGCCGTCGCCATTGTCCGACGCTGGAGAGGAGTCTTCATTGCCTGTATTCGCCGCACCGCTGTCATTGTCCGACGTACTGCTTGCACTGATGGCACCATCCGCCAGCAGCCTGACGGCATTGTCCATGGGATCGTCTACGCGCTCCAGCATCGGGTTTTCGGTCAGCAGGTTTTCCAGCTCCTGATGCAGTTCAAGCGTAGACAACTGCAGCAAACGTATTGATTGCTGCAGTTGTGGCGTTAATGCCAGATGTTGAGAGGTACGGAGTTGTAGGCTTTGTTTCATAGAGATAGACATCCGTTACATACGGAAGTGCTCTCCCAGATAAACTTTACGCACAGACTCGTTGGCGACGATTTCATCCGGTCGGCCGCTGGCCAGCACCGCACCCTGGTTGATGATGTAGGCGTGGTCGCAAATGCCCAGCGTTTCGCGCACATTGTGGTCGGTGATCAGCACGCCTATGCCGCGTTCTTTCAGGAAGCGCACAATACGCTGGATCTCTATCACCGCAATCGGGTCGACGCCTGCAAAGGGTTCATCCAGCAGCACAAAGCGCGGATTGGTCGCCAGTGCCCTGGCTATTTCCACGCGCCGGCGTTCGCCGCCGGACAGGGAGAGTGCCTGGTTTTCGCGGATTTTTTCTATCTGCAGCTCGGCCAGCAGCATGTCCAGCCGCTCTTCGATTTTCGTTTTTTCCAGAAACTTGCCGTCTTCATCCCTTTGCAGTTCCAGCACTGCACGGATATTGTCTTCTACCGACAACTTACGGAAGACCGAGGCCTCCTGCGGCAGATAGGATAATCCCAACAATGCGCGCTTGTGGATAGGCAGATGCGAAATATCGGTGCCATTGACATCGATCTTGCCGGCATCCGATGGCACCAGGCCTACAATCATGTAAAACGAAGTGGTCTTGCCGGCGCCATTCGGGCCCAGCAAGCCAACCACTTCTCCGCTTTTAACCTCCAGTGATACGTCGCGCACAACCTGGCGCGCACCGTATTTCTTCTGCAGGCCGCTGATAATCAGAGTACTCGTCATATTATTTTTTCTGTTCTTCTGGCTTCGGTTGTTCCAGCTTTGGCTGTATGGTCAGCTTGATCCTGCCTGACCCGGGGACGCTTTGGCCCGAGGCTGTATTGGCACCGATGAAATTTTCGTTTTTGCTGTCATAGGAAAGAAATTCGCCTTCCTGTTCCTGCGTGACTTTTTTATTTTCGAGATACTTTACGTGTGCCTTCGTGATGAACTTAACCAGTTCGGTCTTTTCATCGTATTCCACCCTGCTGGCAACGCCTTCGACCCACAGGTCTGGACCGCCATCGCGTTTTTGTCTGAAAAATACTTGGCCGCCTGGGCCGCCGGTCAAGACGACAAACATGGTGCCCTCCGCAGTTTCTGTGTTGACTGCTTTCGCTGATTTGATTGTTAGCGTTCCGCGCGTAACGACGACATCGCCCGTTAGTACGGTAATTTTTTTTCTATCGTCACTGGCGTAATGTTCCGCTTCGATATCTGTTTTTTTGTACCTGTCGGCCTGTTCGGCAACCGCAGTGGCCGAAAACAAAAAAGCACAGGCAGCCAGGATCAGTGATTTCGATAGAGGTGCGAAAGTAGGTTGGGTCATGATTGTCCTAAGATAAGGCTCGTTATTTGTTCGGGTGCCGCGACAAGGCTGGGTTGCTATTGAAAGTCGCTTTTACTTTGCTGAGTAATTGCGTTTCCTGGGTCGCATTATTGACAATCATGCCGATTGCATGCACTTCACCGCGGGCACTCGTGATCGTTACGGGTTTGTCGGTTTTCATGATATTGATATCCGGAAGCAGCAGCAGATACTCCGATTCCAGCCTGGTACGCTTTGTCGTCGGGCTGTCGGGGCGATCCACGCTGACGTTGCCGAACAGATGGATCTCATCGCTATCTTTCGGCGCCTGGTTGGCTGCCCCTTTTTGCGCAATGACGGCACGGTCCGCGATGACTGTAACCGGTACCTTGTCGGCGTCGAAGCTGTTGATTTGCGGCTGAAACACCTCATAGTCATCATCCCGTGGCCGGTGCGTCATGCGCTTGCCTATGATGTGGTAGTTGGTCTTGCCGTTATTGGACAGCCGGATGAAATTAAAATTTTCCACATAGTAGTCCGGTGTCGTGCGCGGAGCGGAGCGCGAATTGCCCTCTTCATTATTCCTGCGCATCGCTTCCAGTATCCAGAAGCTGCCCAGTGCGACGACCGCCAGCAAGGCGACCATCAGCCACAGGCGGAAACGATCGGCGGTGAATACATATCTCATGTCAGCTCACCTGCTCACGCCAGGAACGGCGCAAGCGCCTGTTCATATTTACCCTGTGCCTTCAGGATGAAATCGCACACTTCGCGCGCTGCTCCACGGCCACCGCTCGCCTGGGTCACATAATGCACCCGTGCTTTTACTTCCGGATGCGCATTCGGCACGCTGGCGGCGAAACCGACTCGGCTTAATACCGGCAAGTCGATCACGTCGTCACCGATAAAGCCGCATTCCGCTGGTGCTATATGCAATTCGGCTAGCAATTCCAGGAAAGCGGCTTTCTTGTCATGGATGCCCTGGCGCAGATGGGCGATGTCCAGGTCTGCAGCGCGCTTGGAGACGATAGGCGATTTACGTGCGCTGATAATCGCCGTGGCTATGCCAGACTGCTGCAGCAGCTTGATGCCCTGGCCGTCCAGTACATTGAACGTCTTCATCATTTCGCCGTCCGGCCCAAAATGCAGGCTGCCGTCGGTCAGGATGCCGTCGACGTCGAAGATCATCAACTTGATTTGAGCGGCCCTGCTGATATCGGAGGCACTCATCAGATCACCTTGGCGCGTGTCAGGTCATGGATGTGGAGCGCACCGACCAGCTTGCCGGAGTCGTCTGCCACCAGCAACTGGTTGATTCTGTGGGTTTCCATCAGTTCCACAGCTTCCACGGCCAGCTGCTCAGCACGCACGGTACGCGGATTTTTGTGCATCACGTCAGCAATGATGACTTGTGAAAAGTCCTGCACTTTTTCCATCAGGCGGCGCAAGTCGCCATCGGTGAACACGCCCAGCACGCGCTGGTCGTGGTCCACGATCGCAGTCATCGCCAGGCCTTTTTTGGTGATTTCCAGCAGGGCTGTAGTCAGACGGGTGTCCGGCGTTACCTGCGGTATTGCCTCGCCGGTGCGCATCACATCGCGTACATGGGTCAGCAAGCGGCGGCCTAATGCGCCGCCGGGATGGGAGCGGGCAAAATCTTCTTCGCCGAAGCCGCGCGCATCCAGCATGGAGACCGCCAGCGCATCGCCAAGCGCCAGCGTTGCCGTGGTGCTGGTGGTTGGCGCCAGATTCAGCGGGCAGGCTTCCTTGTCTACCTTGACGTCCAGATGGACATCGGCCCAGCCGGCCAGACTGGAGGAGGCATTGCCTGTCATCGCGATCAGGCGGGTGCCCAGTCGCTTGATGGTCGGGATGATGGCCGCCAGCTCCGAGGATTCGCCGGAGTAGGAAATGGCAATGACCACGTCCTGGGGGGTAATCATGCCCAGGTCGCCGTGCGCGGCTTCGCCGGGGTGGACAAACATGGCCGGAGTGCCGGTGGATGCGAAGGTCGCCGCCATCTTGCGCGCGATATGGCCGGATTTGCCCATGCCGGATACGACGACCCGTCCGTGGCAATTCATCAATAAGGCCATCGCTTGTGCAAAGCTGGCACTGCCTTCACCGGCCAGCCTTAGTTTCAGGGACTGGATGGCCTCGGCTTCGGCATGCAAGGTCTCGCAGGCAAGCGCCAATGCACGTTCGGCATCAAACGTGACGGCACCGGATTTGTTGGGGGTGGCATTAAGATTGCTGGTAATTGAGCTCATGCCGAAAGTATAAACGAAATTCGTTAAGCAAAAACTTTGCCAGATACTTTAGATTGAGTGTTGCTGCACTGCAAATATATCTTTATATCGGAGTAATGTGTCGAGGTAATACCTCAAGTTAATCCGGTATTAGTAATTGTCCGTCAGAGGATTAATTGAATGTGAATGAATTATTTAAGTAATAATAAGCAACATGACAGCCTTGGACACAACACTACTGCTTTTGGGCGCTGCCGTGCTCGGCGTGGTGGCTTTTCGCATGATGCAATTGCCGCCTATGCTGGGTTACTTGGTAGTCGGGATATTGATAGGCCCGTATGGGCTGGGTCTGGCGCAAAACGACGCGACGACGCATGAGCTGGCGGAGTTCGGTGTTGTTTTTTTGATGTTCTCCATAGGCCTGGAATTTTCCCTGCAAAAGCTGATGTCCATGCGCAAGGCGGTGTTTGGCTTGGGCATGGCGCAGGTACTGGTGACCATCGTTGCGACCATGGCCTTTGGCGGACTGATGGCCTATTTCCTGCCGCTCAAATTCAATATCAGTTGGGAAGCTTCGTTTGCCCTGGGCGGCGCATTGGCGATGTCGTCCACCGCGATCGTTTCCAAGATGCTGACTGAAAAGCTGGAGCTGGAAAGCCCGCATGGACGGCAGATTATCAGCGTGCTGCTATTTCAGGATCTGGCAGTGGTTCCCTTGCTGATCCTGGTGCCGGCACTGGCCTCGCACTCCGGCAATTTAATGGAAACCCTGTTGTGGGCCAGTGCCAAGGCTGCCTTTGTGCTGTTTGTGCTGCTGTTCATCGGCCAAAAGCTGATGCGGCGCTGGTTCAGCATCGTCGTAAAGCGCCGCTCGCAGGAATTGTTCATGCTGAACCTGCTGCTGGTGACGCTGGGCGCCGCCTGGATCACAGATTATGCAGGTTTGTCTATGGCCCTCGGTGCCTTTGTCGCTGGCATGCTGATCTCTGAAACAGAATACCGGCACCAGGTGGAAGAGGACATCAAGCCTTTCCGCGACGTGCTGCTGGGACTGTTTTTTGTCACGATAGGCATGCTGCTGAATGTCAGGCTGGTCATTGCCAATGGCTGGCTGATCCTGTTGCTGCTGATGGGGCCCGTGCTATTGAAGTTCGGTCTGATCACCGCGCTGGCCAGACTGTTTGGCGCCTCCACCAGCGTTGCCTTGCGTACCGGCCTGGGCTTGGCGCAGGCGGGCGAATTCGGTTTTGTGCTGCTGAACCAGGCCGGCGGCTTGCAACTGGTGGATCCTTTGCTGGTGCAGTTGATCCTGGCCTCGATGGTACTGTCCATGCTGGCTTCGCCATTCATCCTGGCGAAGTCGGATGCGATCGTGATGAAGCTGTCCGCCAATGAATGGATGATGCAGTCGCTGGCGCTGACCCAGATCGCGACCCGCACGATGGCGACCAAGAAGCATGTGATCATCGCCGGCTTCGGCCGCAGCGGCCAAAGCCTGGCCAAGCTGCTTAGCGAGGAAAAAATTGATTATCACGCGCTGGATCTGGACCCGGACCGCATACGCGAAGCGCAGATCGCCGGTGCCAATGTGTCTTACGGCGATGCAGCACGCCGCGAGAGCCTGGTGGCCGCCGGTATCAACCGCGCTGCAGCGCTGGTTGTGACTTATACCAATACCGCGTCGGCGCTGAAGGTGCTGCATTTTGTCAGCGAATTAAATCCGACTTTGCCCGTCATTGTGCGTAGCCAGGACGATACCGACCTGAATAAATTGCGGGAGGCGGGCGCCACCGAAGTAGTGCCGGAACTGCTGGAGGGCAGCCTGATGCTGGCCTCGCATGCGCTGGTGTTGCTGGGCGTGCCTTTGCGCCGCGTCGTGCACAGGGTGCAGGCGGCGCGTGACGAACGCTATGAATCTCTGCGCGGCTATTTTCACGGCGCCAGCGATGCCGGCGACAGCCCGGAGAGCATGCAGGTGCGCCTGCACACGGTACTTCTGCATGAAAGGGCCAAGTCCCTGGGCAAAAAGCTGGAAGAGCTGAATCTGTCAGAACTGGAAGTCGATGTGACCGCAGTGCGACGCGGCAAGCAAAGGCTGGAACTGGCCCAGCAGATCGTTTTGCAGGAGGGGGACGTGGTTGTGGTGCGCGGTATCGCAGAAGCTGTCGCTAGGGCAGAGCATCGCCTGTTAAAATAGCGCCTGCCGCCAAAATAGCTTGTTGTGTTTTTGAAAATGCAACAGGCTTTTTTACGCCATTTTTAATAGAACTCATTTCATCAATAGGAGCGAGTGCGAACGAGTCCATTTGGGATGCAGTGCGAGGCGCGTCGCGACGCAAAGACTGGCCGTCTTTGCTAGCGGCGCAACGCTGCAATGCGCCCAAATGGGCCGTTCCCGGAGGGTTTGTCTTAAAAGTGGCGCTGGACTGCGTTGCACTCGTTGTCAATAGCTCGCTATTGACGCCTTGCACGCCTTGCCAGCGCCGCTTTTAAGGCAAACGCATCTCACTCCTATTGATGAAATGAGTTCTAGCAACCGAAGTAATCGAAAGAAGGACATCACGCGATGTTAAACGCATCCCAATACATCAAGGAACATATCCGCACAGTGGAAAACTGGCCGCAACAAGGGGTCATGTTCCGTGATATTACGCCCTTGCTGCAAGATCCCAAGACCTTCCGCGTCTTGATCGACCTGTTTGTGCACCGTTACATGGATGCCAAGCTGGACATGGTGGCGGGCCTGGATGCGCGCGGCTTTATCATAGGCTCGGTACTGGCCTATGAGCTCAACCTCGGTTTTGTGCCCATCCGCAAGAAAGGCAAGCTGCCTTTCACTACTTTGTCGGAACAATACGAACTCGAATACGGTAGTGCTACCGTAGAATTGCACGCCGATGCCTGCAAGCCAGGCGATCGCGTGGTACTGATAGACGATCTGATCGCTACCGGCGGCACCATGATGGCCGGCAAGAAACTGCTGGAACGCCTGGGCGCGGAAGTAGTGGAAGGCGCGGTCATCGTCGATTTGCCGGAACTGGGCGGCTCCAAGCTGCTGAAATCCAGCGGGCTGCAGTTGTACACCGTATGTGACTTCGACGGGCATTGATAGGATGGGCTGAGCTTGTCAGCAAAATAAAGCCGGTTTGCCTGAAGGGCGCGCCGGCTTTATTTATTATTTTCATAATTATTGCCAGCGAGAATACTCATCAATAATAATCAAGCATAAAGGCCTGCTTTTCCTCTGCATACTGGAATTTGCGCTATACTTCTGCAATTCCAAGGAGCGTTGCGACGAAATTAGCGAGCCCTCTCCAATTTCGCCAGGCTTGGAACATGCAACTGCGCTCACGTTACTTTTTTCACAAGAAAGGAGGGCGTGATGAACGCCTCTATATCCCCCGTGCAGAAACCCGATCAAGACTTCCTGGTAGCCGACATTAGCTTGGCTGGCTGGGGTCAAAAAGAAATCAAGATTGCTGAAACAGAAATGCCGGGCCTGATGGCGATTCGCGAAGAATACGCCGCCAGCCAGCCATTGAAGGGCGCGCGCATTACCGGTTCGCTGCACATGACGATCCAGACTGCGGTGCTTATCGAAACGCTGAACGCACTCGGCGCGCAAGTACGCTGGGCTTCCTGCAATATCTATTCGACACAAGACCACGCGGCTGCAGCGATTGCAGCCGGCGGTACGCCGGTGTTTGCATTCAAAGGCGAAAACCTGGATGAATACTGGGAATTCACGCACCGTATTTTCGAATGGAAAGACGGCGGCTATTCCAACATGATCCTGGATGACGGCGGCGATGCAACCCTGCTGCTGCACTTGGGTACGCGTGCGGAGAAAGATATCTCCGTACTGGCCAATCCAGGCTCGGAAGAAGAAATCTGCCTGTTCAACGCGATCAAGAAGCACCTGGCGACTGAGCCTGACTGGTATTCTAAGCGTCTGGCCGCCATCAAGGGTGTGACGGAAGAAACCACGACCGGCGTGCACCGCCTGTACCAGATGCACAAGGAAGGCAAGCTGGCTTTCCCGGCCATTAACGTCAATGATTCCGTCACCAAATCCAAGTTCGACAATCTGTACGGCTGCCGCGAATCGCTGGTAGACGGTATCAAGCGCGCCACCGACGTGATGATCGCAGGCAAGGTTGCCGTGATCGCCGGTTACGGTGACGTGGGCAAGGGCTCCGCGCAGGCAATGCGCGCCTTGTCGGCGCAAGTCTGGGTAACTGAAATCGATCCTATCTGCGCACTGCAGGCAGCGATGGAAGGTTATCGCGTCGTGACGATGGACTATGCTGCAGAACACGGCGACATCTTTGTAACGACTACTGGTAACTACCACGTGATCAGCCACGAGCATATGCTGAAGATGAAGGATCAGGCCATCGTCTGCAATATCGGCCACTTCGATAATGAAATCGACGTCGCTTCACTGAAGAAATACACCTGGGACAATATCAAGCCCCAGGTTGATCATGTGATTTTCCCTGACGGTAAACGCATCATCCTGTTGGCAGAAGGCCGCCTGGTGAACCTGGGTTGCGGTACCGGCCATCCTTCCTATGTGATGAGCTCTTCCTTCGCCAACCAGACTATCGCTCAGATCGAACTGTTCCTGAACAATGACAAGTATCCTGTCGGCGTCTACACTTTGCCTAAGCACCTGGATGAAAAAGTCGCTCGTTTGCAACTGAAGAAACTCAATGCGCAACTGAGCGAATTGACGGACGAGCAGGCTGCCTACATCGGCGTCAGCAAGAACGGCCCGTACAAGGCTGACCACTACCGTTATTGATGGTCAAAACCTGGCGCTAAATTAGCGCCAAGTAAGTAACTAAGTAACAGTCGCCGGTATCCGCTGCTGTTACTGTTGTATATGATTGTGGGTGAGGTAGGCTACTCACCCATTTATTTTCTTATACGGAGATCTGCATGCGCTTGTTAGCAACCTGGTTGATCAATGCCCTGGCTTTACTTGCTTTACCCTATCTGATGCACTCGGTGCAGATAGACAGCTTCATGACCGCGCTGATCGTGGCCGTGGTGCTGGGTTTTGTGAATACCGTGCTGCGACCTATTTTGCTGATCCTGACCTTGCCGGCAACGCTGTTGACGATGGGCCTGTTTATTTTTGTCATTAACGGCCTGATGTTCTGGGGTGTCGCCAATCTGATAGACGGTTTCCATGTGGCCGGATTCTGGGCTGCTGTCGGCGGTGCGCTGTTGTACAGCGTCATATCCTGGGCCTTGTCCACCTTACTTCTCAAACAATAATGTTTGCACATAATTTCAGCATAGAATTTTTCCCGCCGAAAACGGCGGAGGGCACCGAGAAGCTGCGTGTGACCCGTGCCAAGCTGGCAGAACTGAAGCCCAAATATTTTTCAGTCACCTTTGGCGCTGGCGGCACGACGCAACAGGGCACGCTGGACACCGTGGTCGATATCCGCAAGGAAGGCTACGAGGCCGCGCCGCATCTGTCCTGCGTCGGCGGTACCCGCGAATCAATACGCGAGATCCTGCAGCAATACAAGTCGCACGACATACGCCGCCTGGTGGCCTTGCGCGGCGATCTCCCCAGCGGCTATGGCGCTTCCGGTGAATTCCGCTATGCCAATGAACTGGTCGAATTCATCCGTGCCGAAACCGGCGACTGGTTCCACATTGAAGTAGCCGCCTACCCGGAAGTGCATCCGCAGGCGCGCTCGCCGCAAGACGATTTGCAGAATTTCATCCGCAAGATGAAGGCTGGCGCAAACGCGGCAATCACGCAATATTTTTACAATGCGGATGCCTATTTCCAATTTGTGGAACTGGCGCAGAAGGCCGGTATCACAACCCCGATTGTGGCCGGCATTATGCCTATCACCAATCACACGCAATTGGTGCGTTTTTCAGAAATGTGCGGCGCCGAAGTGCCGCGATGGGTGCGTCTGAAGCTGGCCAGCTACGGCGACGATACCGCATCGATCAAGGCTTTTGGCCTGGATGTTGTGACCCAGTTGTGCGAACGCCTGCTCGCTGGCGGTGCACCCGGCCTGCATTTCTACTCATTGAATCAGGCGGTTGCAACGACCGCCATCTGGCAGCGGCTGGTAAAGGTTTAAGATTTTGTATCAGGCGGCAGGGCAGCAGGACAGCAGTGCTGCTGCCCTGCTGTTTTTTTATTCAGCGCTGGCAACCTGCTTCTGTGATCAGCATATCCAGCGCCACGTCATGTGGCTCCCCGTCAAATTCCGCTAAGCCGCATTGGTAGGCAATGCCTATCGTCTTGACTGCCAGGCCCGCGGGCTTGATGGCCAGCGTTCTGTCGTAGTAGCCGCCGCCATAGCCCAGCCTGAATTTGCCGGCGGTAAATCCCACGCAGGGAATCAATAAGGCGTCAGGCCAGATTGCAGTATCCCGCGCAAGCGGGATAGGGATGCCATAGCCGTCTTTTTCCATCGCATCGCCCGGAGTCCATTGCACAAAAGTAAGCGGAGCATCCTTGGCCTGCACTACAGGCAGGGCCAGTTGTATTCCAGCCTCCGCCAGTGCAGGATACAGCCCCAGCAGATCCGGTTCTGCCTGTATCGGCCAGTATACGCCCAGGCTACGCGGCTGCTCCTGCGCGCACCATTGCTGCAGGTGTGAGGCTATTCGCCGGTCCCAGTCCAGCCTCGCGCTTGCATCGCTCGCGCGCCGGTTTTGCAGCAGTTGGCGCCGCAACGCGGCCTTGTCGGGGCTGGTAATTTGTTTTAGCGCGAGTGCCTGTTCCACAGTTTCTGCAGAGACAGGGCGTGATATGCTATTTGGGTGTGTCATACTGTCGACAACGTCAAGATTGAGAGCCGTAGAACATGTTTTCGCTGAAAAAAATTGCAAGTCTTAGCATGGTGATGGTAGCAGGTTTGTGTCATGTGCCGGCGGCGAATCTGGCGTATGCGGCCAAGCCCGCAGCCAGTCCTCGCAGTTTTGTCAATGATGACGATAGATTCATGGCTTTGCGTGATGCGTCTTTTCATGACGATGCCGCCAAGGCGGAAGAGCACGCGTCCTATCTTGGCAACTATGAAATTCCCTCGTATGTCGAGTATTACGTCTTAAGAACCCATATACGCTCGGCCTCTGCCACTGAGGTCAAGGCTTTCATCAGCAAATATGAAGGCAGTGCCATTGCCGACCGCTTGCGCAATGACTGGCTGCTGGTGCTGGGCTACCGTGGCGACTGGGCTAATTTCGATATCCAGTATCCGCAGTTCGTTGTCGCCGACGATATGCAACTGAAATGCTACGCGCTCTTGTCGCGGGCCATCAAGAACCAGAAAGTGGCAGCGGAAGCCCGCACCTTGCTGACTTCCGCGCGTGATTACGGCGATGGCTGTTACTCGCTGGTGACCTATCTGTCGGAAAACGGCCAGTTCAGCCAGGAGGATATCTGGAACCAGATCCGCCTGGCTTCTGAAAACGGCGCGTTGCCGCTGGCGCAGAGGCTGGCCAAGAATCTGCAGGTGAAAGACACCAGGATTGCGCAGGCATTTGAAAAGCCGGGCCTGATCCTGACCAAGCCGCCGGAAAGCGGCAAGGCCGCGCATGAGCTGTATATCATCGCCCTGGGCCGCAATGCAAAGAATGATCCGCAGCAAGCCGCAGCGACACTGGCCAAGCATGCCGGTAAATTCTCCGATGCGGAAAGGGCGCTGGCCTGGGGGCAGATAGGCTTGCAGGCTTCGCTGAAATTGCAGCCTGAGTCTATGCAGTACTGGCGCCAGACCGATGGCGCGCCTTTGTCGCTGGAAGCTTACCAATGGCGTGCACGCATGGCGCTGAGAGCCGGCGACTGGAAGGCGCTTAAATCAGCGATCGCCGCGATGCCCGCCTCCTTGCGCAATGAGCCTACCTGGATATACTGGCAGGGCCGGGTCTTGAAGAGCGAGGGCAAGAACGAAGAGGCGCAAGCACTGTTCCAGACCATCGCCGATCAGGTCCATTTTTATGGGCAGCTATCCCTGGAGGAAATGGGCCAGAAGGTCGGTGTGCCGGTGACGGTCAAACCGCTGGCGCAGGCCGAGCTGGATGCAGTATCGCAAAATCCCGGCTTGCAGCGCGCGCTGAAGTTTTACCAGATGAATCTAAGGCTGGAAGGCACCCGCGAGTGGAATTGGGAGCTGCGCAAGATGACCGAGCGCCAGCACCTGGCTGCTGCCGAGCTGGCAAGGCAAAATAATTTGCTGGACCGCATGGTCAACACTTCTGACCGCACCAAGACTGAAATGGACTTCACGCAGCGTTATCCAACGCCGTTCAATGACGTGATGTACAAATCCACCAAGCTGCTGGGGCTGGATATGGCCTGGGTGTACGGCCTGATACGGCAGGAATCGCGTTTCGTGATGACCGCGCGTTCGCATGTAGGCGCTTCCGGCCTGATGCAGATCATGCCTTCCACGGCGCGCTATGTGGCCAAGAAAATGGGGCTGGGTGATTTTGTGCCGAACCAGGTCAATGATGTAGAGACCAATATCGCGCTGGGTACCAATTACCTGAATATGGTGCTGACCGATCTCGGCGGCTCGCAGGCAATGGCCTCTGCTGCGTATAACGCTGGTCCAGGCAGGCCGCGTGCATGGCGCGCGAGCCTGACACGGCCGGTGGAAGGCGCGATTTTTGCTGAAACCATACCGTTCAGCGAAACCCGCGGCTATGTGAAGAATGTGCTGTCCAACGCCACCTATTATGCGGCGCTGTTTGAAAAGAAACCGCAGTCGCTGAAAGCTCGCCTGGGGGTAGTGATACCCAAGGGCATGGAAGCGGATAGCGGCGATTTGCCGAAAGACCTTTCCGGAAACAGCAACGATTGAAAGCAACGTACAGCAACTGACGAAAACTGAAAGCAACTATAACTAGGCGAGCAAGCACGATGATCAATACAACAGAGCTGGACCCTACGCTGTCTGCGATGCTGGATTCCAATAAGAAGTCCAGCCTGCGCCTGGTAATCGGCAATAAAAATGCCTCCAGCTGGTCCATGCGCCCCTGGGTTGCAATGAAGGCCTTTGGCATTCCGTTTGAAGAGATACGCATAGTGCTGGACAGCGCCAAGACCTCGCTGCAGATCGCGGAGTATTCCATGGCCGGCAAGGTGCCTGTGTTGTTGGCGGATGGCATGACGATCTGGGATTCGCTGGCAATCTGCGAATATCTGGCCGAGCAATTCCCTATGCACAATATGTGGCCGCAGGACGTGGCGGCACGTGCCGTCGCGCGCAGTATTTGCGCCGAGATGCATTCAGGTTTCCAGGCGCTGCGTAGCGATATGTCGATGAATATCAAGGCCAGTCTGCCGGGCAAGGGGCGTACCGCCGGCTCGCAGGCCGACATAGGCCGTATTTCTGAAATATGGGAAGAGTGCCTGTCGCGTTACGGCGCCCATGAGTATCTGTTCGGCGATTTTTCTATCGCGGATGCCTACTTCGCGCCGGTCGTGATGCGCTTCAATACCTACGCGGTATCAATGGCCCCCGCCTTGCAAGCCTATGTGGAGCGCGTCACTGCGCACCCTGCAGTAGCGCAGTGGATACGCGAAGCAAAGGCCGAAACCGACGACACTCCAGGCCAGGATGCACCGGCCTAAGCGGGTTTAAAACCAGCTTAAGTAAGGATCGAGACTTGAAGACATACATCGTAGGCGGCGCGGTACGCGATGCGCTGCTGGGTTTGCCGGTGCAGGACCGGGACCACGTGGTCGTCGGGGCCACTCCGGAACAGATGCTGGCACAGGGCTATACGCCGGTGGGCAAGGATTTTCCGGTATTCCTGCATCCCAGGACCCATGAAGAATATGCACTGGCCCGTACCGAGAGAAAGACTGCGCCCGGTTATAAGGGCTTTGTGTTCCATACCGATGCCGATGTCAGCCTGGAAGAGGATTTGATCAGGCGTGACCTCACCATCAATGCCATGGCGCTGGATGAGACGGACGGCAGTATCCAGGACCCTTTCAACGGCAAGCAGGATCTGAAGGACAGGGTATTTCGCCATGTGTCAGCGGCCTTTGCCGAAGATCCGGTCAGGATATTGCGGCTGGCGCGTTTTGCCGCTCGCTTTTCTGTGCCCCCGCATGATTTTGTGGTCGCTCCTGAAACCAATGCGCTGATGCAGCAGATGGTGCAGGCCGGTGAGGTGGATGCGCTGGTGCCTGAGCGCGTGTGGCAGGAACTGGCGCGAGGACTGATGGAGGCCAGGCCTTCCCGCATGTTTGACTTATTGCGCGATTGCGGCGCCTTGCAGCGCATCTTGCCTGAGCTGGACGCGCTATGGGGCGTGCCGCAGCCGCCCAAACACCATCCGGAGATTGATACTGGCGTGCATGTGATGCTGGTCGTCGATTACGCTGCCGGGAAATCCTATTCGCTGCCAGTGCGTTTTGCGGCATTGATGCATGACTTGGGCAAGGGGGTTACGCCCTCCAGCGAATGGCCGCGCCACCATGGGCATGAGCAAAAGGGCGTGGACTTGGTCGAGGCTGTCTGCCAGCGCCTGAAAGTGCCCAGCGAGTGCCGCGATCTGGCGGTGATGGCCGCGCGCGACCATGGCAATATCAGCCGCGCGCTGGAACTGCGTCCGAACACGATTATTGCTTTGCTGGAACGCAGCGATGCCTTCCGCAAGCCGCAGCGTTTCCTGGATTTGCTGCGCGCATCGGAGTGCGATTGCTTTGGCCGTGCCGATTTGCCAGATGCCAGTTTCCCGCAATACGATTATCTGGCTGCTGCGCTGGCTGCTGCGCAGCAGGTCAAGGCGGGCGAAATTGCACAGGGCTATGCCGGCCAGCCGCAGCAGATAGCACTGGCGATACGTAATGCGAGGATAGAGGCGGTACGGAGTTACGTGGAAAGCATCAAGTCTTGAATTCCTGCAATTACTAAGCGCCTGCAAAAATTGCCTTACTGAAAATTTCCCTGCGGCATCTGGAAATGAAGCCCGATTTCGCCTACAATGGCATTGTGCACTGCACAAATCGGTGACTGGAGGAATTGATGAACGCGACAGACCTTTATCCGCGCAAGCCGGGTGAAACAGGGGGACTTCCTCCTGCGCTTACGCCTGCTCCAGCGCCGAAGAAAAAGTCGACGGTCTTTGTCAAAGAACTGTCGGAGCGTGACCGGTACCGCATTCTCAAGCATTTCCTGGCACTGAAAGAAAGTGACCGCTTACTAAGGTTCGGCACCTATTTGCCAGATGAAATGATTACCAAATATGTAGAAGGTATCGATTTCTCACGCGACAAGGTGTTTGGGGTAGTCAACAGCCACTTCAAGGTGGTTGGCGTAGGACATCTTGCCTTTGCTCCGCGTGAAAAGCTGGAGCATGGCGTTGAGGCCACGGAGAAGGACAGGGTGGCCGAATTCGGTGTTTCGGTGTCCGATTCCGCTCGCGGCAAAGGCGTTGGTTCCAGGCTGTTCAAGCGCGGCGCCATCCATTGCCGCAATGCCGATGTGGATACTTTATACATGCATTGCCTGTCCAGTAATCAGACCATGATCCATATTGCCAAGAAGGCGCACATGGAAATCCACAGGGAATATGGCGAGGCGGATGCCTATCTGAAACTGCTGCCTGCCGATGCTGCCAGCATGCTGAAAGAAGCGGTACAGGAGCAAGTGGCGACACTGGATTATACGATCAAGGCCAACAAGCGCGCCGCGGTCAAGTGGCTGGAAAGCCTGCCGGGCATGAAGAGCGACGATTAACCGTCTTTACGATTGGCCGCTCAAGACCGGTAGCGCCGTCGTATCCTTGATCTGTTGCAAGGCAAAGCTGGATTTCACGTCCAGTACCGCTGGATGGCGCAGCAGGGTCTCCATCATGAAGCGCGAAAAGTGGTCCATGTCTTCCACATGCACCCTCAGCAGGTAATCCATTTCCCCCGTCATCGCATAGCAGGCCACAATCTCCGGCCATTGCTCGATGGACGCAGCAAAATCATTGCGTGGCGAGCGCGACGCGCCTTTGCCGGGCGTGTCGTTATGCTTTTCCAGGCGCACATTCACATAGGCCAGCAGCCCCAGGCCTATCTTGGCGGGTTCCAGCAGTGCCACGTATTTGCGTATTACCCCGGTTTCTTCCAGCCGCTTGATGCGGCGTAAGCAGGGTGATGGCGACAGGTTGACGCGTTCGGCAACCTCCTGATTCGTCAGCCGCCCATCCGACTGCAAAATGGCGAGGATCTTGCGATCTATCTTGTCCAGTTCAACTGCAGCCATATTTCACCACTATTCAAATATTTGAAGCAATATTATTGCTCAAAAAAGAGAATTATTGGGTTATTTTGCAATTATATGGCGTGAACTGCAGCCTATACTAGAAATCTAGCCAGCACACAAAATGACCCGTATCACGAGCCAGAACCGCCAGCAAATCCTGCTACCCGGTTGCTTGAAGGGCGCATTTGTTGCAGATATGCCGGGGTGATTGATCCCGGCCGGCCTTGACCACCATTTAGAAATAATTTAGCACCAGTTACGATCACACCGAGGAGACAAGCATGGATTTTCAACCCTGGGAAAACCCTATGGGCACAGACGGCTTCGAATTTGTCGAATATGCCGCACCCGATCCAAAAGCGATGGGCGAATTGTTTGTGCGCATGGGCTTCACCGCCATCGCCAAGCACAGGACCAAGAATGTCACCTTGTACCGCCAGGGCGATGTGAACTACATCATCAATGCTGAGCCGGATTCCTTTGCGCAGCGTTTCGCCCGCAAACACGGCCCTTCAGTTTGCGCGATTGCCTTCCGCGTCAAAGATGCCGCCTATGCGTACAACCGCGCGCTGGAACTGGGCGCCTGGGGCTTCGATAACAAAACCGGTCCTATGGAATTGAACATTCCTGCGATCAAGGGTATCGGCGATTCGCTGATCTACTTCGTCGACCGCTGGCACGGCAAGGATGGCGGCGTTCCCGGCGCTATCGGCAATATCAGCATCTATGATGCCGACTTTGTGGCCATCCCTGGCGTGGACTCCAATCCCAAGGGCCACGGCCTGACCTACATCGACCATCTGACGCATAACGTGCATCGTGGCCGCATGAAGGAATGGGCAGATTTCTACGAATCCCTGTTCAACTTCCGCGAAGTGCGTTACTTCGATATCGAAGGCAAGCTGACCGGCCTGAAGTCCAAGGCGATGACTTCTCCTTGCGGCAAGATCCGTATCCCCATCAACGAATCTTCCGATGATAAATCCCAGATCTCCGAATACCTGGATCTGTACCACGGCGAAGGCATCCAGCATATCGCGATGGGTACCGACAATGTGTATGAAACCGTGGCCGGCATGAAAGCCGACGGTGTGGAATTCCAGGACACGATAGAAACTTATTACGATCTGGTGGACCGCCGCTTGCCTAATCATGGTGAAAACCTGGAAGAGCTTCGCCGCCTGCGCATCCTGGTCGATGGCAATAGCAATGCGACGACGCGTGAACTGCTGCTGCAAATCTTCACGTCCACCGTGATCGGTCCTATCTTCTTTGAAATCATCCAGCGCAAGGGCGACCAGGGCTTCGGCGAAGGCAATTTCCGCGCCTTGTTTGAATCCATAGAGCTGGATCAGATTCGCCGCGGCGTGCTGAAAGACGATACGGCAACAGCGTAGTATACTGCGATGACAGGGGCTGACAGGTGGAACTATCATTCACCCAGTCAGCCTTTTTGTTTTGGATAAAGAGAGAATTTATGGATACCGCATTAGTTTCCAACGAAGAGTTTCTGGCCACCGTCGCTGAAAAATCGGATGGCGCTGCCTTGCGCGGCGATTATTCCACTGCCGACGCGCAGTATGTGGTCAAGCAAAACTGGGCGGCATATACCGAAGAAGAACATGCGCTATGGCGCCGCCTTTACAAGCGGCAAGAGGCGTTGGTGCCTGGCCGCGCCTGCGATGAATTCATTACTGCGCTGGCCGCATTGAAGGCGTCGGACGGCATTCCCGATTTTGAAAAGACTTCGGAAGCGCTGGAAAAAGCGACCGGTTGGCGTATCGTTGCCGTGCCGGGCCTGATACCCGAGCAGGCGTTTTTCAACCATCTGGCCAATCGCCGTTTTCCGGTCACGGTCTGGCTGCGCACGCCGGCCGAGTTTGACTATATCGTCGAGCCGGATGTGTTCCACGATTATTTCGGCCATGTGCCTCTGCTGTTCGATCCGGTATTTGCCGACCATATGCAGGAATACGGCAAGGGCGGCCTGAAGGCGATGAAGCTGGGCGGCCTGGATTACCTGGCGCGCTTGTACTGGTACACGGTGGAGTTCGGCCTGATCCAGAGCCCGCAGGGTTTGCGGGTGTATGGCGCAGGCATATTGTCTTCCGGTGGTGAGCTGGAATACTGCCTGCAGAATACGCCATCACGCCACATCCCGTTGAATGTGGAGCGCTGCATGCGCACGCTGTACAAGATAGATTCCTATCAGGAGACCTATTTTGTGATCCGCGACTTCAAGCAATTGTTTGAGGATACAGCACCGGACTTCACGCCCATGTATGAGCGTCTGAAACAGGTGGACGCCTTACCGGCCAACACCTTGCTGCCTGGTGAGAAGGATCTGCTGGCAGGTAGCTGATCCGGCGCTATGGCCCAGTTTGCGGGCCATGGCATTGCTGCACTAGTATTGGTTTAGCCTTGTATCTCAATACACGCCGGGCTCACCCGGCGGTCTTGTCTTGAAGCGCTTGTGGGTCCAGAAATATTCCGCAGGTGCTTTCAGTACTTCTTTTTCGATAAATTCATTCATGAAGCGGGTCGCCGCTACCATGTCGTCGCCAGGATAATTTTTCCAGGCCGGATGGAAGGTGACTTTCCATCCCTTGAAGTTCGGAAGCATGGTCGCTATCACTGGAATAACCTGGGCATTCGTGACCGAGGCGATACGTGCAGTAGCCGTTAAAGTGGCTGCCGGGATGCCGAAAAAGGGCACAAACTCCGCATCCTTGGCGCCAAAGTCCATGTCCGGCAGCATGAAAAAGCCGCCGCCATTGCGCAGTTCGCGGATGATGGGTTTCACCCCGGCTTCCCGTGCCAGCAGCTTTTGCGGACGGAAGCGGGTGCGCCCGTCGCGCAAGGCCTTGTCGAATACCTCATTGCGCTGCTGCGTATAAATGGAGCTCATGGAGATTTCCATCGCCACCGCGGCGCCCGCCACATCCAGACTGACGAAGTGCGGGCATAGCAGGATGGTAGGGCCGGACTGTATTTCCGCCACCGGCAAGGCGGGATCCAGGACGATCAGTTTTTTCAAGCGTTCCAGCGGCGCCCACCACAGGATGCTGCGTTCCAGCACACTTCGGGCATAGGCCTGGAAGTGCTGTATTGCGAGCTGTTTGCGCTCTTGCTCGGACAGTTGCGGCATGCACAGCCGCAGATTGGTCAGCGTGATATGCCGGCGCGGCGCCATGATCCTGAACAGTAGCGAACCCAGGCCATTGCCCAGGCGGCCCAGCACAGGCAAGGGTAGCCAGTGCAGCAGCCACATAAAGCCCAGCAGCAGCCTCATGCGTCCACCTGCGCAGAGCTTTCAACGCCGGGGCCGGCTACACCCTTGGGCGCCTTGTAGCGGTTGTAGCTCCAGAAGTACTGGGAAGGGCAGCGCGCAATCAGTTTTTCCATCGCGGCATTGATCGCTGTTGCTTGTTGTTCTGCCGTGCCGCCCAGATCGCCTTCGAACGCGACAAAGCGTATTGTGTAGCCGCGGCCAAAGGACAAGCGCTGCGCATAGGTTAGGATGATCGGGGCTCCCGTCATCGTATGCAGCTTGGCGGACAGGGTCATCGTGTAGGCAGGCTTGCCAAAGAAATTGGCCCAGACGCCTTCGCCCTGTTGCGGCACCTGGTCAGGCAGCAAACCTATGGCTTCGCTTTTCTTGAGTGCCTTGGCCATGGTTCTTACGCCGGACAGGTTGGCCGGCGCCAGCAGCAGGTTTTCGCGGGCGCGCGCGCCTTCGATCAGGGGCCGCAAGGCTGCCTTGCGTGGCGGCCGGTACAGGGCAGTCAGGCGGGTGC
The DNA here is from genome assembly GCF_014636315.1 of Parundibacterium terreum. Taxonomy (GTDB): domain Bacteria; phylum Pseudomonadota; class Gammaproteobacteria; order Burkholderiales; family Burkholderiaceae_D; genus Undibacterium; species Undibacterium terreum. The sequence continues at coordinate 74,910 of NZ_BMED01000003.1, forward strand.
GGGCTGCAATCGCCTGGGCGATGATTTCAAAGCAGCCGAGGTGGGGGGTCAGCAAAATTACCCCTTTTTTTGCATCCAGAGCGGCCTGGACCAGTTCCCAGTTTTCTACCGTGGCCGTCGCCAATACCCGTTTCGGTGAAGCGCACCAGACAAAAGGCAGTTCCATCACATTCTTGCCTGCTTCTTTGATCGCGACGCTGAGTTCGCTGCCAAAACCGGCCCGCTCCAGGTTTTCCTTCAAGCGTTTGCGGTAGGATGGGGATGCCATATAGACCAGCCGTCCCAGCAGCGCACCTATCACGTGCAGTAGCGGGAGTGGAAAAAAGGACAAGAAACGGAACAGCGCGACTAGCATAAGACCGGTCAAATAGTAGTAGGTTTAATAGGGGCATTCGCGCCGGGATTAGACAGCAAACGGATAAGAGGCGTAAAATATCACAGTTAGACAGCAACCGGTAAGCACGCCAGTGACTATCCGCTATCTACAAAAGCATTCACCGCCGAGTTAACAGACAACTTGCGAGGCGGTATACAAGTCTCGCTAAAGCGTCGCAGGTTCTCGTATTACTGCGACATGGTCAACCATAAGCTAGGAGCCTGCGATGGCAAATGATTATCTTTTTACTTCCGAATCAGTATCCGAGGGACACCCGGACAAAGTTGCTGATCAAATTTCAGACGCTATTCTCGATGCCGTTTTTGAGCAGGATCCGCGTTCACGCGTAGCCGCCGAAACCCTGTGCAATACCGGCCTGGTCGTATTGGCCGGCGAGATCACTACCAATGCCAACGTGGATTACATCCAGGTTGCGCGCGACACCATCAAGCGTATCGGCTATGACAATACCGAGTATGGCATAGATTACAAGGGCTGCGCGGTATTGGTCGCCTACGACAAGCAAAGCAATGACATCGCTCAGGGCGTGGACCAGGCCAGCGACGATCACCTGAATATCGGTGCCGGCGACCAGGGCCTGATGTTCGGCTATGCCTGCGATGAAACTCCGGAACTGATGCCGGCGCCGATTTACTATGCCCACCGTCTGGTAGAGCGCCAGGCCCAGTTGCGCAAGGATGGCCGCCTGCCTTTCCTGCGTCCTGATGCGAAGAGCCAGGTCACCATGCGCTATGTTGACGGCAAGCCGCACAGCATAGATACAGTAGTGCTGTCCACCCAGCACAGCCCTGAACAAAGCGACGGCAGCAAGATGAAACCGTCCTTCATCGAGGCAGTGATAGAAGAAATCATCAAACCGGTATTGCCGGCCGAATGGCTGAAGGAAACCAAGTTCCTGGTCAATCCTACCGGCCGTTTCGTCATCGGCGGCCCGCAAGGCGATTGCGGTCTCACTGGCCGCAAGATCATCGTGGATACCTACGGCGGCGCCTGCCCGCACGGCGGTGGTGCTTTCTCCGGCAAGGATCCTACAAAAGTAGACCGTTCCGCAGCCTATGCAGCACGCTACGTGGCAAAGAATATCGTTGCAGCCGGCCTGGCCAAGCAATGCCAGATCCAGGTGGCCTACGCAATTGGCGTGGCACGTCCTATGAACGTGACTGTCTACACTGAAGGCACGGGCGTGATTCCGGATGCGCAAATCGCTGCACTGGTGAACGAGTTGTTCGACCTGCGTCCGAAAGGCATCATCCAGATGCTGGACCTGCTGCGTCCTATTTACTCTAAGACTGCTACGTATGGCCACTTCGGCCGTGAAGAGCCGGAATTCACCTGGGAACGTACCGACAAGGTCACCCAGTTGCGTGCCGCTGCTGGACTGTAATCAGGCGTTTGATCAGCCTGGCGGATGGGCATAGCATGAGGAATGACTAGGGTGGGTTCGTGCCCACGCTAATACAGGCAAGAGCGCGGGCACGAAGTGTCCGCCTCGCCATATTGCGCCCCATTTCCATCATCGGCTTATCGGTCCTGCAGGCCGGCTGGATGCCTGCGCATGCCGCCGGCAATTCCGCCAACAATTCCCCGTCTCAGCCTGCCAGCGACTGGTGTATGCCGCTGGCTGCGCGTCTCCCTAAAATTTCCGTCAGCGACTGCCGCGACAGCAAGTTGCTGCCTAGCGGCGCCCTGTCGCAAAACGGCTTTCCCATCCTGGCGCGCGAAATAGCCGCCGGCAAAGGACGCGAAGGACATGGGCAGGCCTTGAAAGTGCTGCTGATAGGCGGTATCCACGGTGACGAACTGACTTCCAGCGCGATTGTTTTCAAGTGGCTGGAATTGATACAGAAACCCTCCGCCCAGGAGTTTCAGTGGAAGGTCGCACCCATCGTCAACCCGGATGGCTTGCTGGCCGCCAAGCCGCGTCGCATGAACGCACGCGGCGTAGACCTGAACCGCAATTTCCCTACACCCAACTGGGCGCAGGATGCCCCGCGCTATTGGGCCCGGGTTACCGCCAGCGATCCGCGCCGTTATCCCGGTTCTGCACCCTTGTCCGAACCGGAGAGCCGCTGGGTGCACGATACGATAGAGCAGTTCAAGCCTGACGTGATTATCTCCGTGCATGCGCCTTTCGGCGTGCTGGATTTTGATGGCCCGGTCAAGCCGCCCAGCCGCTTCGGCCGGCTGATGTTCAACCGGGTCGGCGTCTATCCTGGCTCTCTTGGCAATTACAGCGGTTTGCACAAGGATATACCCGTCGTCACGATAGAATTGCCGAATGCGCAGACCATGCCGCCGGACGCGGAAGTGCTGCGCATCTGGCAAGACATGCTGGGCTGGATCAAGCGCAATGTGCCCAGCGCAAGCAAGCTGGCGCTACAGCGCTAAGGTGCGCTAATAAGGGTGTCCTAGACTGGCTGCGTGCCGGCAGCGCGGTTTTTACGCCGCGCCAGATACATCATCCAGCCTGTGACGGCAAACAGAGGCAGCGCCAGGCTGGCCAGCATCATCAGCAGCATGCCCGCACTACCCCAATAACTCCCTGAATGCAGCGCATAAATGCTGGCCAGGAATTTGCTGCCTGCTGCCTTATCCGCATACGGTTCGCGCTTCAGGATTGCACCGCTGTGCGCGTCCAGCATCAGCTTGTTGTTGGCATAGCGGTGCGGGGAGTGATCATCGACATACAGTACCTGCACTGCCTGGCCCGGACGTGAAGGCAGCAGCATGATCAGCTTGTTGTACGAGGCGACCTCCGACTGGAAAGCCTGCCAGACCGCATGCAGGTCGGTTTCCCTGTTGTCAGCCGCATCGGATGCGGGAGCATCCCTTTTCTTGCCTGCTGCTCCGCGCTCAACCTGCTTGGTTTGTGCGGAGGGCATTGCCAGGCTATTGATCCAGTCGTGATACCAGCCATAGGACCAGTATAGTCCGGTCAGTGCGGCCAGCAGATACATCAGCAGCAGCCAGGTGGCGCAGACGGCGTGCAGCTCCGCCAGCAAGCTGCGCCCCTGTCGCCGCAGGTCCAGGATCAGCCATCTCCTCCATGTATGCCGGTTCCAGGCTTTGCCCTTGGGCCAGCGCAAATACAGGCCGGACAAGCACATGAAAATCAGCACCAGCGCAGAGGCTCCGGTAATCGCCTGTCCCGCTTCGTCCAGCACCAGGTTGCGGTGCAGCTTCAGTACAAACCGGAAAAAATCTTCTCCGGCGGGTTTACCGAGCAATTCTGCTGTATACGGGTTGACGTATTGCAGTTCGAATTTTTTCTTGTCGCTGCTGGCAATCGGCAGCATGAAGCCTATTCTTGCGGCATCGGTGGCGGAACCGGATAAATTCAATGAAGAGACATAGGGGCGGTTATGCTTTAGCGCAGCCAGCAGCTCAGCGGGTTCCAGCCTGGGGCCGGGGCCAGCATGCACTTGCGTCACTTCCGGGTTCAGCAGACGCAATATCTCTTCCTCAAACGCATACAGGCCGCCTGTGGCCCCTACCAGCGCCAGTATCAGCCCTGCACTAATACCCAATAGCCAGTGAATTTGGAACCAGAAGCGTTTCAGCATGATATGTGATCGACTTGATAAGCAAAGCGCGCACTATAGCAGCTTGGCGGCTGATTTCGGCTGACGCAGGGCGAAGTCGAGGAGGAGGGGGATGAAAAATTGGCTGGCTGACAGAGGGAGAGAATGTCGCGGCTGGCTCTAAAACGGCAGGCTTTACCCGTATTCTTGCTTTTTATCGCGATGGGTAAAGCATCATCACAGTCTTATTATAATTGAGAATGCTTATCAATCAATATTTATCTTGCAAAGGGCAATTTCTCGGCTTTTACCAGAGCATCCATGATTTATTTTGCAGCCCCCGAAATTTCTGAACATAGTTTTGAAACAGGATGGAAATGACAGTGCTTTACTTGCCTTGACTACATTAAAATGATTTTTCCTCTGGAGATACTGGCGTGTAACCTAATGCTAGTCTCATGGAATACAACGTCGTCAAACGGCCCCGCGTCCGAATCTGGTGCGGCATAAAGAAAAAATGAAGGAAAACAATGAAATTGAAATTAGTTCTTGCGCTCGGTCTGGCTGGACTATCCGGCATGAGCTTTGCTCAAAGCCTGGATTCTCATCAGTGGCTGGAAGACGTTGGTGGCGCCAAGCAGTTGGAGTGGGTCAAGGGACGCAATCAGATCACGCGCGCCAAGGTGGAAAGCGATGCCGGTTTTGCCCAGATGCGCACGGATCTGCAGACGGTACTGGATTCCAAGGACAGGATACCCGCAGTAGAAAAGATGGGCGAGTATTACTACAATTTCTGGCGCGACGCGGAACATCCGCGCGGCATCTGGCGCAAGACGACGCTGGTGGAATACCGCAAGGCCCAGCCGAACTGGGAGACTGTGCTGGATCTGGATGCACTGGCCAAGGCAGAAAATGAAAACTGGGTGCACAAGGCCAGTAACTGCCGCCACCCTGCATATGACCATTGCCTGATTGAATTGTCGCGCGGCGGCGCCGATGCAGTCGTGGTGCGTGAGTTTGACCTGGCCAGCAAGAGCTTTGTCAAAGACGGCTTCAGCCTGCCTGAGGCGAAAGTGAATATTGCATGGCGCGACAAGGATACGCTGTTTGTTGGAACCGATTTCGGCCCCGGTTCGCTGACTGACTCCGGCTATGCGCGCATCGTCAAGGAGTGGAAGCGCGGCACGCCCCTGGCTTCTGCCAAGACCTTGCTGGAAGGTGAAAAGACCGATATCAGCGTCGCCGCATATAGCAGCGACCATGGAGGCGTTCACCATGAACTGGTGTCCCGCGGCGTTACTTTCTACACGTCCGAAAATTATCTGATCGAAGGCGGCAAGCTGAAAAAATTGGCGGTCCCGGAGCGCTCGAGCATCAATTTCTTCGGCAAGCAATTGATCGTCAGCTTGCGTGAGCCATGGACTGCCGGCGGTAAGACCTATGCATCCGGCAGCCTGCTGGCTATCGACTTTGCCCGCTTCCAGAAAGGCGACCGCAATTTTGCGGTACTGTTCGAGCCTAGCGACCGCACTTCCCTGACCGGTTTGGATATCACTCGCAACTATGTGCTGGTGCAATCGCTGGACAATGTCAAAGGCAAGCTGGTTGAATGGAAGCTGGAGCGCGGCAAGTGGTCGATAGAACGCAATAAGTGGGTGTCGCGCCAGGTGAATCTGCCTACACTGGGACAAGTCAATATCAGCGCACTTGATCCGCAAAAAACGGATGACTATACGCTGAGCTATTCTGATTACCTGACCCCGAGTGTGTATGTGCTGGCTCATGCAGGCAGCGACGAGCGCGAGCAGTTGAAGAGCACGCCGGCATTTTTTGATGCATCGCCTTATGTGACGACGCAGAATGAAGCCACGTCCAAAGACGGTACAAAGATTCCCTACTTTGTCGTACGCCGCAAGGACAGCAAGGACGACGGCAGCAATCCTACTTTGTTGTACGGCTACGGCGGCTTTCAGATTTCCCTGACTCCCAGCTATTCTGGCGGCATTGGCAAAGCCTGGCTGGAAAAGGGCGGCATCTATGTCGTTGCCAATATCCGCGGCGGTGGCGAGTTCGGTCCGCGCTGGCATCAGGCCGCATTGAAAGAAAATCGCCAGCGTGCCTATGACGACTTTGCCGCAGTAGCGGAAGACCTGATTGCGCGCAAGATCACCAGCACCCGTCACCTTGGTGCAATGGGCGGCAGCAATGGCGGCCTGCTGGCAGGTGTGATGCTGACCCAGCGTCCTGATCTGTTCAATGCGGTCGTCAGCCAGGTACCTCTGCTGGATATGCAGCGCTACAACAAGCTGCTGGCAGGAGCATCGTGGATGGGTGAATACGGCAATCCGGATGTGCCTGCCGAATGGAGCTATATCCAGCGCTATTCCCCATACCAGAATGTGAAGGCCGAAGTGAAATACCCGAATGTACTGTTCATCACCTCTACCCGTGACGACAGGGTGCATCCGGGCCACGCACGCAAGATGGCCGCCAAGATGCTGGAACAGGGCCACCAGAATGTGTGGTACTACGAAAACATCGAGGGTGGGCATGGCGGCGCGGCTAACAATGCGCAGAGAGCGGATATGTCGGCCATCACTTACACTTTCCTATGGGATATGCTTAAGCCGGATAATGCCGCAAATATTGCGGCTCAATGAAGTAGACCGATAAGATCGGGTTCTATTGCGGCTGATTTGCAGCTTATTTATAGCTTAGCCGATAGATGGAACCAGATCCACTGTGAGAGGTCTAAAATTGGTCCAGGGAAATCCGTAGCCTGCAAGGGCTGCGGATTTTTGTTTTTGTAAAGATGTTATCCTTCTCCTTTCCCATTCCGTTGGCAAATTGCTGCCATTCGGGCTTCAAGAAGCTGCAAACCAAGCCAAATAATCATCAAGCATGACGCTGTATCAACTACTTGCACAATTCATACGCCAGCATTGGCGCCACTATGTGGCAGCCGGCGCAATGCTGTTTTCGGTCGCCGTGTTGACCGTGCTGATCCCGCGCAAGGTAGGGGCCATCATCGATGCACTGGTGGCCCATACGCTGGATACGCCTGCGCTGGTGACCCAACTGGCCTGGCTGGCGTTGATGGGGGTAACCATCTATTTTCTGCGGGTGGGCTGGCGCATGCAATTGTTTGCCGCGTCCTTCCGCCTTGGGGTGGAACTGCGTACCCGTCTGTATCAGCGCCTCAGCCTGCAGGGGCCTAGCTTCTTCCAGCAACAGCGCACCGGCGACCTGATGGCGCTGGGTACCAACGATGCAGACGCGATAGAAATGGCATCCGGCGAAGCGATGCTGGCCGGCTTTGATGGTTCCATGACCTTTGCGCTGGTGATAGGCATGATGCTGCTGGGCGTGGACTGGCGGCTGGCGCTGGTTGCCCTGCTGCCTTTTCCTTTCATGGCCTGGGCCTTCAAGCACATCACGCATCATGTGCACGACGCGTCGCGCGATTCGCTGGATAGGTTCAGCCGGCTGAATGATCAGGTACAGGAAACCCTGGCAGGCGTGCGCACGCTGCGCGCCCTCGGGCTGGAACAGCGCAGCGCCCAGCAGTTTGCCGAGCTGGCGGAGCAGGCAGCGGCAGCCAGCCTGTCTGCGCAACGCTGGGAGGCTGCCTATGAACCGGCAGTCGGTATTGCGCTGACGACTGCCGGCATGCTGACCCTGGCCCTCGGTGGCTATCTGGTGTGGCATGGACAGATGACAATAGGCGTGCTGACCAGCTTTTCCATGTATCTGGGGCAGTTGATCTGGCCCATGTTTGCTGCCGGCTGGGTGCTGTCGTTGCTGGAGCGTGGCAAGGCTGCCTGGGGGCGCCTGGAGCCGGTGCTGGCGCAGGAACTGTCGGTACAGGATGGCGGCACGCTGGAGTCTGCGCCGGAAGGCAGCCTACGGCTGGATGACGTTGTCTTTACCTATCCGGGGCAGCAGTCGCCTGCGCTGGGCGGAGTTTCGCTGAGCCTGGCTCCCGGCAAGACTTTAGGCATAGTCGGGCACACCGGCTCCGGCAAATCCACTATCGTGCGCCTGCTGTTGCGCCAATATGAAACACGGCAGGGACGCCTGAGCTGGGGCGGCCACAGGCTGGATGAATATAAGCTGCATACGCTGCGCTCGGCGATCAACTGGGTGGCGCAAGAGCCCTTTCTGTTCTCTGCGTCTATCGCGACCAATATTGCACTGGGCAATCCAGACGCCACACGCGAGCAGGTAATGCACGCCGCCGAACTGGCGGCGGTGCATGAAGACATACTGCGCTTCCCTCAGGGCTACGATACGCCGGTCGGCGAGCGCGGAGTGACGCTGTCGGGTGGCCAGAGGCAAAGGGTGGCGATCGCGCGTGCGCTGCTGACTGAGAGCCCATTGCTCTTGCTGGATGATGCACTGTCTGCGGTCGATACCGATACCGAAACCCGCATCCTGCAGCATCTGCAACAACTGCGGCAGCAGCGTGCCGGGCGTTCTGCAATCATCGTCAGCCACAGGCTGAGCGCAGTGGCCGACGCCGACCATATCCTGGTCTTGCACGAAGGGAAAATCATAGAACAGGGTACGCACGGCTATCTGCTGGAACAAGCGGGCTGGTATGCGGCCCAATGGCGTTATCAACAACTGGAGGCCAGCCTGGATGCAGCCTGAAAACGAAATCAGGAATGCCAGCGCTTCCGAAAAAAAACAGGCTGTGCAATTGCTGCTGCAGGCGGCCGCGCCGGAAAAAAGACATGTATGGCTGGGTATCTTCTTCCTGTCCATAGCAGCAGGGCTGGAAGCGCTCGGCCCCTTGCTGGGTAAGGCGTTCATCGACCGCTACCTGTTGCCGCACCAGATGGATTGGGGCTGGGTGGCAGTGCTGCTGTTGGCCTATGTGATTACAGGCTGGTCGGCGACCTGGCTGCGCTATCTGCAATTGACGCGGCTGGCAGGAGTGGCAATGCGCTCGGTACGCCGCTTGCGCGAACAGGTGTACGGCCACGTCATGCGTCTGCCCATGGCTTTTTTCGACAAGGCGATTACCGGCCAACTGGTGAGCCGTGTCACCAACGATACTGAAGCGGTCAAGAACCTGTATGTGCAGGTACTGTTTGTGATGCTGGACAGTTCTATCGTGGTTATCGGGGCGATGGTGGCGATGGCCTGGCTGGACTGGCGGCTGATGCTGATTGTCACTACGCTGATTCCCGCCGTGGTGCTGATCGTGCTGTTTTACCAGCGCTGGAGTGCGCCAGCGGTGACGCGCGCCCGGCATTTGCGCAGCGAGATCAATGCGCAGGTGGCCGAGAGCATCAATGGCATGAGTGCCTTGCAGGCCAGCAATGCAGAGCGCCGTTTCGGCGAGCGCTTTGCCGCCACCAATCATCAGCACTACCTGTCGCGGTTGGATGAGTTGCGTGCCAATGCCTGGTTGTTGCGGCCGGCGCTGGATCTGCTGAATTCGCTATTGCTGGTGATCGTGATTTTCAGCTTCAGTACGCGTACCCTGTCGGGCGTGGAAGTCGGCGTGCTGTATGCATTTGTCAGCTATATTGCGCGCGTGGTCGATCCGCTGATACAGATCACGCTGCAGTTCGGCCAGATACAGCAGGCGACGGTATCGGCGGCGCGCGTGAATACGCTGCTTAATGAAAGCACCACGCAGGCAGTCAGCAGCAATGTGCAGATCAGCCGCGGCGAGTTGCGCCTGCAGCACGTGGGCTTCGGTTATGATCCCGCCGATCCGGTATTGAAGGATGTCAGCCTGCACATCCCGGCAGGCAGTTTTTACGGCATTGTCGGCCATACCGGCAGCGGCAAGTCCACCCTGCTCAGCCTGCTGCTGCGCTTTTACACTGCGCAATCCGGCCGCATACAGATAGACGGCACGCCGGTGGCGTCGTTCAGCGATGAGCAATTCCGTGCCAGCGTGGGCCTGGTGCCGCAAGATCCCTTCCTGCTGGCGGCCAGCGCGCGTGAAAACATTGCGATGGGCCGGGATATCAGCGAGCAAGCCATCATGGCCGCTGCCAAGGCCGCGCGCGTGTACGATTTCATCCTGCAACTGGAGCAGGGCTTCGACACGCCTTTGGGCGAGGGCGGCGCCCGCCTGTCTACCGGGCAAAAACAGTTGATTGCGATAGCGCGGGCGCTGGCTGGCCAGCCGCGCATCCTGTTCCTGGATGAGGCGACCTCGCATATCGACAGCGAGACCGAGCAGGTAGTGCAGTTGGCCTTGTCAGAATTACGGGGCAGGGTCACGGTGGTCGCCATCGCCCACAGGTTATCGACGATACGCGATGCAGACAGCATCGTGGTGCTGAATCATGGCCATATCGCAGAGCAGGGCAGCCATTCACAACTGATGGCGCTGGAACAGGGAATTTACCAAAAATTATACTTGTTACAGGCGCTGGAGGAGTAATCGGCGGGTCCGCCGCCCTGATGGGCTAAAATGCCGAAGCGAAATATTTCCACCATGAGCAAGAAAACAAGCAAAAAAGGTTGTTGATTTGATAGCAGATTCCAAAAGCCCCTTACAGCGCAGACTGATCAAGGCGGGTATTGCCTTATTGGGCGCCGGTATCGTGGTGCTCCTCTTCATTATCGGCTATGTGCTGCTGGTGCTGGCGCCCAACCTGCCATCGCTGGATGCCATTACCGACTACCGTCCCAAGATTCCGCTGCGCGTGTATACCGCAGATAATGCGCTGATCGGCGAGTTTGGCGAAGAACACAGGGATTTTGTCGCCATCAAGGATGTGCCGCAAGTGATGAAGGATGCCTTGCTGTCGATAGAGGATTCCCGCTTCTATGAACATGGCGGTATCGACTTCAGGGGCGCCACGCGCGCATTGATGACCGATATTTTGACCGCAGGCTATCATCAGGGAGCCTCCACGATCACGATGCAGGTCGCCCGCAATTTTTTCCTGACCAAGGAAAAGACCAAGACCCGCAAGCTGACGGAAATATTGCTGGCCTACAGGATAGAAGCCGCGCTGAGCAAAGACCAGATCCTGGAGCTGTATATGAACCAGATCTACCTGGGACAGCGCACGCATGGTTTTTCCAGTGCCGCGCGCATTTACTTCAACAAACCGCTGAAAGACCTGACGATCGCTGAAGCGGCGATGCTGGCCGGCGTACCGCAAAATCCGGCAAGGCATAATCCTGCGGTCAATCCCATCCGCGCCAAGCAGCGCCAGCAACTGGTGCTGAAACGCATGCTGGATCTGGGGCATATTACACAAGCCCAGTATACGCAGGCGCTGGACGAAAAAATCCAGATCAGCAGCAGCCAGCAATTTGAAGCGCATGCAGATTATGTCGCCGAGCTGGTCAGGCAAAATATGTATGCGCAGTACAAGGATGATACTTATACCCGCGGCTTCAAGGTATATACAACCATCGTCAAGGCGGAGCAGGATGCTGCTTATGACGCGCTGCGCCGCAATGTGATGAACTATGACCAGCGCCACGGTTATCGCGGCCCTGAAGCTTTCATCGAATTGCCCAAGGATGAAGATGACCGCGACGATGCAATTGACGAGGCGCTGCTGAAGCACCCCAGCAATGACATGCTGGTGTCTGCGGTTGTGGTGGAAGTCAGCCCCAAGCTGATACGTGCCGAGCCGGCTTCTGGCGATACGATAGAAATCACTGGCGACGGTTTGCGCTTTGCGGCCAAGGCGCTGCAGGCCAATGCCAACCGCGATTTGAAGATACGCGTAGGTGCAATCATACGGGCCAGCCAGGATGGCAAGGGCCGCTGGGCGATCAGCCAGTTGCCGGAAGTGGATGCTGCCTTTGTGGCGCTGAATTCGCAGGATGGTTCGTATCGCGCGATGGTGGGCGGTTTTGATTTTAACCGCAAGAAGTTCAACCATGTCACCAGTGCCTGGCGCCAGCCTGGATCCAGCATCAAGCCCTTCATTTATTCGGCTGCGCTGGAAAAGGGCTTTTCGCCATCGACTATCATCAATGACGTCCCGATGCCGCTGACCAGCGCCGATACCGGCGGCCAGCCCTGGGACCCCAAGAATGATGATGGCAAGTTTGACGGCCCGATCACGATGCGTACTGCACTGGCGCAATCGAAGAATGTGGTATCGGTACGTATCCTGAGGGCGATCACGCCGCAATACGCGCACTCGTATCTGCCGCGCTTCGGCTTTGATGAAGCAAAGCAACCGACCAACCTGACGCTGACCCTGGGCACCGGTTCCGTAACGCCGGTACAGATGGCGGGTGCCTATGCAGTATTTGCCAACGGCGGCTATCAGGTAACGCCGTGGCTGATACAAAAAGTGACCGATGCGCGCGGCACCCTGGTCACGGAGACCAAGGCGCCGGCAGTGGCGCAGGAAGAGAATCGCGTGATAGATGGCCGCAATGCGTACATTGTCGATACGCTGCTGCGTGAAGTGGTCAGGACAGGCACTGGTGCTGCAGCAACGCAACGCCTGGGCCGCAAGGACCTGGCTGGCAAAACCGGGACCACCAGCGATGCCGTGGATGGCTGGTTTGCCGGCTATGCAGAGAATATCGTTGCAGTGGCCTGGATGGGATACGACGATCCCAAATCGCTGGGCGGGCGCGAGTTCGGCGCTACGCTGGCGATGCCTATCTGGATAGATTATATGAAGCAGGCGCTGAGCGGCAAGCCGGAAACCCAGCGCGCCTTGCCGGAAGGCGTGTCCTTCATGGATGGCGACTGGATGTACAACGAGTTCAGCAATGGCATCGGCATCAAGACGCTGGATATGGATGTGCCGCCTACAGATGGGGCTACGCCGCCAGCAGCGGCGACGCCTCCTGCCGGCTAATATCGCGCGACGATAAAATCGTAGGACGTAAAAAAAGGAAGCGACGCTTCCTTTTTTTATTGAGATCCGCAGAGGAGGCTTAAGAAAACCGGCTGCACGGAAATATCAGCAACGAAACATCAGCAGCGCAGCTCCCTCGATGAACGCGGCTTGCTGGCCTTCAGAGATTTACTCGGCGCCAACTCGCGTTTTTCAGTCACGTGCTCCAGCTCTTTGTGCGTATAGGACACCCTGTCATTGCGGTAATGGGTGCGTGTATGCTCATCGCGCTCTATCGTGGATGCCTGATCCGGCAAGGGCTCGCTTATTTCGACGTCGTCGGTATGTTCAAATTTGTAGCTCATCACTCATCCTGCCTCAGCCTGTGAAGGGACTTGCCAGATTAACTTTTCAAGTTGTTATCGTATGCAGGACGATGGCTTAGCGGAGTGTAGGAAGGCGCGATGCAAATGCTGGAGCAGGGGAAACATTGAAAATGGGAAAGCTTAAAAAAAACCCGCTGACCAAGCAGCGGGCTAAGATCCGAACCTTTGGAGGAGTAGCGGATTTTCCGGATGCTAACATCAACTTGTGACGCGCTGATGACAGCGCCGCACAAGCGCCTGTCACTAACCCAGTTTTTTCAACTGCTCCCTTACGTAAGGCACATTGGGATTGTTCGGCGCCAGCTCCAGGAAGCTGTTGTAGGCTTTTTTCGCCTTCTCCGTTTCGCCCAGATGGGCGCGGGCATCGCCGAGGTTCAGGTAGGCAATCGCGCGCGATGCATCGATCTGTAAGGTATTCTCAAACCAGCGCGCTGCCTCCGCATATTTCTCTTGCTTGTAATACACAAAGCCCAGGTTGTTGGCGGCCAGGCCAAAGTCAGGACGGTATTTCAAGGCTTCGGTAAATGCTTTCTCTGCTTCCTGATACTGTTTTTCCTTATACAACTGCAGGCCCTTGTCATTCGCGCGCTGCGCCAGTTGACGGGTAGACGCATCAGCCTGCTTTGGAGTGGCTATCTTCTGCTCCTCTCCCTGCAGATTCTTGATCGTGATGGTACCGCCGCTGCTGCCGCTATTTTCTGCGACTTCGGCCTTGCGGCCATTGTCCAGCTTGGTATTCATAGCAATGGCGTCGGCAGGCAGCTGGCTGGTTTGCGCGCTGAGGAATTCAGTCTCGGTCGGCAGTTCGAAGACAAATTCGCCGCCTTCCGAGCCAGGCAGGCTGCCGAAGGCCGGCGTTTGCTGCGACACGCTGGACACCGCAGGCGCGATATAAGCTGCCAATTCGGTTGCGGTGATCATGCCGTCACCATTCAGGTCTGCCTTGCCGGATAAGGCTTGCAGCAGGGTCCAGGTAAATATCGAATGGCCGTTCGGGCCGCCGTCTGCCACCATCTGGTCGGCGCCGCCGGCGGTCAGCATTTGCCGTCCCATGCGTTTTGCGTTTTCGCGCAGGAAGTTGGAAGAGCCGCCGCCGCGCGTCAGGCCCAGGCCGCTGTAGCAGGCGTCCATCACAAACAGCACATGCTTGGCGTTCAGGCTTTCGGCAATGTTTTGCAGGTCCGTCATCGGTATCGCATCGGAGGCCAGTTGGTCCGGATCGGAATCCACGGGAATGATATAGCCAAGATTGCGGCCCGAGCTGAGTTTGCGGGTGGCGCCATGGCCGGCAAAAAACACAAATACCCGGTCATCTTTTTTCAGTTGTGCATGCGCCAGCTTGTCATGGAACAGGGCCATGATGTTATTGCGCGTGGCTTCGCCGTTGCTGAGCGTGAGTACCTTGTCGCTGGAAAAGCCGAAGCGGTTGACCAGCGTGTCGCGTATCGCTTTTGCATCCTGCACCGCATATTGCAGCTTGGGCCATTTGGCATAATCGTTGATGCCAATGACGACCGCCCAGCTATTCTGATAGCCGGTGCTGACGCTGGTTTTTTCCGTGCTGGGCTTATTGTCCTTGCTGACGGTGAATTCCTTGCCGTCCCAGCCTGCGAAGCTATAGCCGTCGGCAATCAGCTTGTCCAGCACCAGCGGCAGTGCCTTGATGCTGCGCTCGTGGATATCGTGGAACAGGATGATGCCGCGCTGTTCCTTGCTGACCGAGCTCAGCACACGGTCGGCGATGGAGCTGGGAACCGGATCTGCCCAGTCCAGCGAATCGATATTCCACATGACCGAGCGCAGGCCCAAGGAAGACAGCAGCTCCATGCCTTCCTTGTTGCGCGCGCCGTAGGGGAAGCGGAATAGCGGCGAGCGCTTGGCATCGACCGCCTTCAGCAATTGGTCGGTTTGCGTGATCTCGTCATGCAGGCTGTTGCCGGTTTGCTTGGACAGCAAGGCGTGGCTGTAGCTATGGTTGCCCAAGGCATAGCCGGCAGCCAGCAGGTCGCGGCTGATCTTGGCATTATTGCCCAGGCTCTCCTTGCCCTGCGCATTGACATTGCCTATATTCTTGCCCACTTCAAAAAATACGGCAGGCACATTGTATTGCTTCAGGATGGCCGCTATTTCTGCTGTGTAGCGAGGATGCGGGCCGTCGTCAAAACTCAGCACTACGGTCTTTGGCGGCAAGCCGTTGCCGAAGATTTCGCTGCTCTTGCTGGCTTCCTTGTTTTCTTTGGCATCCTGTGCGGCGACCTCTGCAGTTGGAACATAAGGCACGATCACGCCATAGTCCTTCATGATCTGCTCACGGGTATAGATGCCGCGCAGATGGGCCAGGTAATCATCCCAGCGCTCGCGCTTAGGCTGTATGGCGCGGCTGTCGAAGCGGGAGAAAATATCCTTTAGTTCCTGGTCGTATTGTTTCTCTATATCATCCAGCGCAGTCAAGTCTTCCGAGATACGCTTGTGGACCTTGATAGCGGGCAAGGTCTGTTCCACCGCAACTTGTTTTTGCAGGCTCAGCAATACTTCACGGAACGCCAGCCTGTCGGCATCGTACAAGTCCTTGCCAGATTCTATATAGGCCAGCAAGGCGTCGTAGCTGGCTTCCCGCTGCGCCACAGGCTGGGTCTGCAATTGTCTTTGCTGTTCGTTGATCTTTTCCAGGCGGGCAAGGTTTTCGTGAAACAGCGACTGGCCCACCTGATTGGCAGCGGCTTTCTCCTTGCTACTTAAATTTTTCTCGTCGGCAAGCAGGACGATAATTTTTCTGTACGCGGCCAGCAATTGCTCTGGTCCATTCAGAATTTCTGCCGATACAGCAGCAATGGGGGCGGAGGATTCTGCAGGATTGCCGGATGACGGATCTGTATTTTTGCCGGCATCTGATTTCTTGTAAACCAGAAAGCCGGCCGCTGCGACCAGCGACAGGGCAATTGCTGCAATTAAAGGACGACGATAGTTCATAGGCAATGGCTGCGGCGAGTATTTGGTCAGGATGCAATATCTTATCAGTCTGTCCAAATTTGCATGAGGCGAATTTCGCGCAAGTGCCCGCAAATGCAAAAAGAGAAGGGTTTCCGTCGTTTTATTCCCAGCAAGGGGAAATCCAAATCGTCTTAGACTGCATAAGAGACCCAATACAAGGCCCGACACGTTTTGTGTAGGCCAGGAAATTTTTTTTGTCAGCAGGTGAAGAATGACGACGCCAAGTTACAGAGGCAACTATCGTGAACACAGAGCCAATCATGGCGTGCCGGGGATCGTGTATCTGCTGGCCAACCAGGGTTTGCGCGAGGGCGTCTACAAGATAGGCTCTACGCGGCGTTCCGGCTGGTCCAAGGCGATGGAACTGAACCGCGATATCAACAATACGATACCGGGCACCTTCGTCTGCGAATTTGAAGTGCACACGCGCGACTGCGGCGGCGCGCTGGAACAGATTTTCCAGGAATTGCAATACTGCCATCGGGGACGCAAGGAGCAGGATTATTTCGAGCTGGAACTGGATCGTGCCAAAGAGATCATAGGCAGGATTTGCGCTGGCGTCGATGAAGATATCCTGCACCGCCACCGGGCCAGACTGGACCAGATCAAGAATCATGATCTGCAGGGCGATATTGAACTGGCCGGGGAAGAACATGATGCCGATGAGACCACGCATACCGGTGTCTTCAAGAAAGCCTATCTGTGGATGACCGCAGCCGTCAGCATGCTGGCGCTGGTGGCGATCGCATGGGTATTTAGTGCCTGGACCGACGGTAATCATCTGTATGCAAGTAATGCTGTGGCAAGGCCCGCTTATGCAGGAGATGCCAGCGCGGCGGTGCAGAACGGTTTTACTGGCGGTGAAGATGCCAATGCAGTCAGTTTTCGCGTTGTCGCCAGCCCGCAGGGTGACGGGTCAGTACTGCCTGTCGTGGTGCCGACCACGCTGCCTGCCGGCAGGACGCCGGTGCACGACAAATACGCCACGATACTGGCCAAGCTGAACGAGCAGGAAAAGAGTGCGGTCGGTATGGCCTGCATTTCGGCCAACGATAAAAACTCGAGCGGAAAAATCACTTCCAATACCTTCAGTAGTTGCGTGATGAAACAACTGGCTGCTTTCGATCCTGCCAAACGGCCGGCCGATATGTCGGCATTGAACCAGGATGAAAAGAGCTCGGTGGAATATGCCTGTCTGGGCGAACGCTATGGGAAGGGGCTGGCGGCTTACAATTCCTGTCTCAGCAAGCAGGTATCCGGTTTTGATCCAGCATCAAGGCCGGAAGGTATGTCGCGCCTGAGTTTACCGCGCCAGCGCAGCATGCAGGCAGCCTGTGCGCAGGACAAATATCAGAATGGACCAAGGGCATATAACCAGTGCCTGAGCAGGCAATTGGCACAGGCTGCAGCAGTCGGTTAATCGCTCCAAGAGTGCCGGGATAACGCGGCAATCCTGCTTTCCTGCATGAATACCCTCAAAAAAAATCGCCGACCCCTGGTGGCGCCGGCGATATTCAAAACAGCTTAAGTCGATCCGATTAACTTGATTCGCTTTAGTCAGGTTTCACTTTAGTCAGGTCAAGCCGCCCGCGCAACTCCATACTTGCTGGTAACCGAGACGGCGCATGCAGCGCGTGGCAGCATCGCTACGCGCTCCACTACGGCAAAAGAAAATCAGTGGCGTGTCTGTATGAAGCAGCCATTCACCGGCGCGGCTTGCCAATTGCGCCAGAGGGACGTTCAGCACCGGCGCATCAAACAGCTCAGCGTCCAGAAAGCTGTGTTCATAGGCTTCCCTGACATCTACCAGCAAGGTATCGGGGCGGTCGTGCAGCAGGTTCCTGATGGTCTCTGCATGGATATGGATGTCATTGACGATGTTGCCTGCAGGTGCCTGGACCGCGCGCTCTGCCGCCAGCGTGGTGAACAGCATGGTTTGCGCATCGCCTGGGCACAGGATAGTGTGTTGATTGCATGTTGCTGCCAGCATTTCCAGCACTGCAGGCTTGTCCGCCAGCGTGCTTGCCGTTTTGCCCATGAACGCATACTGCACTTGCTCCGGATTCAATTTTTCCGCTATCGCTTTTCCTGCCAGGAAGATGCGCGCATTGTCGCTGGCCCGCAAGCAGGCCAGCACCTGGTCTCCAAAGGCCAATGTCTCGCCTTGCTGGACGCTGGTGCCGGTCAATGGCCAGCCGTGCGCGTCGGTGCGGGCGTCGCTGAGACCGCTCGTCTGCACAGACAGCAACGCAGTTAGCGCATCGCGTGCTTCGGCAGCCGGCGAGTGCAAATCCGTTACCAGGACGGCAGTCAACTGCAGGCCGTGCAGGTGCACATAGCGCGCCAGCCTGTCGTTCAGCTCGTTGACGGGATCGATGATCACACAGCGGCGTGCAGCGGCATCGGTCAGTACCCAGCAGCAGACGCCATCGCTTTCCAGGCGCAGCAGGCCATCCTGTATGCTGGCCAGCACGTCGGTGGAGCCGCCGGCTTGGCGCGTAGCTTCAGCGCACAGCGCGATGCGGGCGACGGCTTCGGTAATCTCGTTTTCTGTCGTCGCAGGTCCAAAAGACATACGGATGGCCGAACTTGCGTAGTCGTCGCGTATCTTCATTGCCTGCAATACATAGCTGGGGGCGCTGCTGCTGGAACTGCAGGCAGAACCCGAGCTGACGCGTATGCCGGCGGAGTCGAAGAGGTTGAGCAATTCCTTGCTGCCTATGCCCGGTACCGAAAAATTCAGCGTGGTCGGCACAGAAAAATCCAGCGGCGAATTGAATACGATCTCCGGGAAGGCTGCACTGAGCGCTGCCACCAGCCTTTTGCGAAACCCGTGCAATGTGTCGTGGCCATGGAAAACAGGGTCCTTGTTTTCCATCAGTGCCATGACGGCATTTAGTGCGGCGATGCCTGCGGTATTTTCCGTGCCTGAGCGCAATGCAAACTCTTGTCCGCCGCCAACGGTCAACGGCGTGTAGGGCGCACCAGCGCGCGCATACAGCATGCCTATGCCTTTGGGAGCGTACAGCTTGTGGCCGGAGAAAGTGGCGTAGTCTATCCGCGTGTTTGCCAGGTCCAGCTTGATCTTGCCCAGTGCCTGCACCGCGTCCACCAGCCACAGCGCCTGGCTGGCGCTGTCCAGCAAGGTCTTTTCTATGCCGGCCAGATCGGAGATTGCGCCGGTCTCATTATTGACGGCCATCGTGCATATCATCGCTGCATCGGCCGCATGCTTTTTCAGGAAATCCAGATCGTGACGGCCGTTGCCGTCGACCGGAATGGCGACCACGCGGCAACCCAGGCCCAGGAACTGGTTCCAGTGCTTCAGCGCCTCGGATACAGCCTTGTGTTCGGTGGCGCCGTATAGCAACAGCGAGCCGGGCGGGTTAGGCGCAAAGCGGCGCAGGCGCAGTTCTGCCAGCGCGGATAACACGGCGATTTGTATGCCTTCCGTCGCGCCGCTGGTAAAAACGACCTGGCCCTCTCCGGCACCGATCAGCCGCTTGGCCCTTTGCCTGGCCTCATCCAGTTGTGCCTTGGCGCGCAGGCCGGTGGTATGGGTGCTGCTGGGGTTGCCAAAGCCGCTGGCCATGGATTTGCAGGCAGCCTCCACGGCTTGCGGCAGTGCAGGAGTGGTGGCGTTATGGTCCAGGTAAATTTCTGACATTGCTGATCTTGTAATTAAAGGTACTTGTTGCAGCCGGCTTGCTGTTTTTGCATCGTCATAAAGGCGATGTTTGTATGTAGTAGATCGTAGCAACGATCAGGCAGAAATTTTTACCAAATATTTGTGAAATAGCTGCATTAATTAGAAAAATTTTCTATAAAATCGACTATATGGATAAAAAAGATCTGGAAATTCTGGGAATTTTGCAAAAGGATGCAAGTATTGCGCTGAGCGATCTGGCGCAGGCCGTGCATTTGTCGGTCACGCCTTGCTGGCGCCGCGTGCAAAAGCTGCAGGAAGATGGCGTGATCCAGCGCCAGGTCGCCATTTGCGAGCCGCTCAAGCTGAACCTGGGCTTGACGGTGATGGTGGCCTTGAAGGCGGCCCAGCACAACGAGGCATGGATGCAGCGCTTTATCAGCGGTGCCAGCGACATTCCTGAGATAGTGGAAATCTACAGGATGAGCGGCGATATCGATTATTTGCTGAAAGTGCATGTGCCTGATATCGCCGGCTACGACGCGGTGTACAAGAAGCTGGTGAAAGTGGCCGATCTGCAGGACGTCAGCTCCAGCTTTGTGATGGAAGTATTGAAAAGCACGACCGCCTTGCCGCTGGATTATGCGATATTGAAATCGGGGCGCAGTTGATATTTACTACGTGGACCTGGGCTCGGGCTTGCCGCGCTTCTTCGACAAATTGAGATCGAAAGTACGCATTGGATATATTTGAACGCATTCTTGCCATTATCTTGCCGGTGTTTATCGTGATCGGTCTTGGTTATGTGTACGCGCGCTACAAGGGCGCTTCCGTCAAAGACGACATGGTGGCGGTGAATCGGGTCAGCATGGATGTGCTATGCCCCTTGCTGGTATTTACTGCACTGGCCGGCAAGGACTTTGATGTGGTCCACAATGCGTGGCTGATACTGGCCGGTGTGCTGATCGCGCTGGGCTCCGGCCTGCTGGCCTGGCCGGTAGCCCGCCTGCTGGGTTACGACGTGCGCAGCTTTGTGCCGCCAATGATGTATAACAATTGCGGCAATATGGGCCTGCCGCTGGCGGCGCTGGCCTTTGGCGCCAATGGCCTGTCTGCAGCGGTGGCGCTGTTCATGGCTTGCAACCTGGTGTATTTCACGCTGGGCATCAAGATTATCCAGCGGGGCCATCCCGACCACCAGGGGTCTTCATTGAAATTTCTGTTCAGCCCCATGATGCTGGCCATGATGCTGGGCATGGTGTTTGCGCTGCTGCATATCCACCTTCCCGACACCTTGTTCGTAGCGCTGAAAATGACCGGCGATGCCTGCATACCCATCATGCTGTTTGCCTTGGGTGTACGTATGCTGGACATTAATTTTTCCAGTTGGCGCATAGGCATGGTGGGGGCGATTGTGTGTCCGGTGGTGGGCTTGCTGGTAGCGCTGCTGCTGGAGATGATATTGCCGTTGACTGCTGCACAGCGCGGCCAGATGTATCTGTTTGCCGCATTGCCGCCGGCCGTGTTTTGCTTCATGGTGGCGGAGCAGTACCAGCAAGAGCCGGACAAGGTGGCTTCCATCGTATTGCTGGGGAATCTGGCGGCGCTGCTGTTTGTGCCGGCAGGCTTGTGGATGGGCTTGCGCTGATTTAGCGCCAGCATGCATGGCGTGGGTCGCATGCATCTTGCCGTATAAAGTAATCAGGTAAAAAAAAGCCGCCATCAAGGCGGCTTTTTCTTCAGCTAAAGAAAAATTATTTCTTTTCTTCTGCAGTTGCTTCAGCTTCAGCAGCAGTAGCGCCTGCTGGAACAACAGCGATAGCAACCGTTGGGTTGTTGTCACCGTGAGCAACAGCAGTAACGCCTGCTGGCAATACAACGTCAGATACGTGCAGGGATTGACCGGCTTCCAGTTTGGACAGGTCAACTGTCACGAATTCTGGCAGATCTGCTGGCAAGCAGGAGATGTCCAGTTCAACTGCAACGTGGCTGATGACTGCAGAGTTCAGTTTAACTGCTGGGGAAACGTCAGCGTTAACGAAATGCAGAGGCACTTTAACGTGGATCTTCTTGTTAGGATCAACACGTTGGAAATCAGCGTGCAAAACCAGTTGCTTGTATGCGTGGACTTGGAAGTCGCGCAACAGAACTTTTTCTACTTTGCCGTCTACTTCCAGATCCAGAATGGAAGAGTGGAACACTTCTTTTTTCAACGCGTGGTACAGCGCATTGTGGTCCAGAGTGATTGCTACAGGCGCTTCAGGGCCGCCGTAGATGATGCCAGGTGTTTGGCCAGCATTGCGCAGGCGGCGGCTCGCTCCGGTCCCCTGTTCTTTGCGTGCAAATGCGATAACTTTCATTTTGAAACTCCAATATGTGCAAGCCTGGTTAAAAGTGCCGGTCTTGCGGGTTGATCCCCCGCGACCAGGGGATACTACAAAATGCCCCACCTTGCGGCAGGGCGAGAAAAACCTGTTCTAAATTAATCTGCAAACAGCGATATGACGGAATCGCCTTTGGTAATGCGGCGGAAAGTTTCTGCCAGCAGACTGTCGCAAGACAGTTGACGGATCTTGCTGCAAGCCTTGGCTGCTTCCGTCAGCGGAATTGTATCGGTCACGACCAGTTCATCCAGCGGCGATTGCGAAATACGGTCTATCGCAGGGCCGGACAATACAGGGTGAGTACAATAAGCCAATACCTTCTTGGCGCCGCGTTCTTTCAATACTTCTGCTGCCTTGGTCAAGGTGCCTGCGGTATCAACCATGTCATCCATGATCACGCAATTGCGGCCTTCTACCTCACCGATGATATTCATCACTTCGGAAACGTTGGCCTTAGGGCGACGTTTGTCGATGATGGCCAGATCGCAGTTCAGGCGTTTTGCCAGTGCGCGGGCACGTACCACACCGCCCACGTCAGGAGACACTACCAGCAGATCATCATAATTCTTGGCAACCAGGTCACCCAGCAGGATAGGCGATGCATAGATGTTATCAACAGGGATATCGAAGAAACCCTGGATTTGATCTGCATGCAGATCCATGATCAATACGCGGTCGACACCGGCTTCTTCCAGCATGTTGGCGACTACCTTGGCCGAGATCGCAACGCGCGCTGAGCGCGGACGGCGGTCCTGGCGGGCATAACCGAAATAAGGAATCGCAGCAGTGATGCGGCCGGCGGATGCGCGTTTCAGCGCGTCGACCATCAGGATGATTTCCATCAGGTGGTCATTGGTCGGTGCGCAAGTGGACTGCAGCACGAAAACGTCTTTACCGCGAACGTTTTCGTTGATCTCCACCATGACTTCGCCGTCGGAAAACTTGGAAACATTCGCTTTACCCAACGATAAGCCAAGCTGTTTGGCAACGCTGATGGCAAGTGCGGGATTTGCATTGCCGGTAAAAACCATCATGTTATCGTGTGCGTGTGCCATGAAGGGACCTATTGGCTAAAAGTTAAGGCGGGATATACTTGCATAATGCCCCTGGCAATCAAGGCAGGCTTAGGAATTATGCAAGAATACGGGGCACTAAAACTGAAAAAGCCGCCGCACATGTCTATGCGGCGGCTTTAATTTAATGGCAGGGGAACAAGGATTCGAACCTTGGTATGCTGGAATCAAAATCCAGTGCCTTAACCAGCTTGGCGATTCCCCTACACAACCGTTTGTCTGTCGTATTAATTTGCCGCTATTTTAGCGGGATTTTAACGCTAGACCAAGTCTTTATTACGTCTGCAGCAAATAATCCAGAGGATGTTTATGCAGCGCTTTTGCTTTCCACGACTTCCAGCAATCCGGTACCTGCCTTAGTGCTTTGTCTGCCGATGCTTCATCGGGAAACGCACAAAATACACAAGCTCCAGACCCTGTCATCCTTGCATCACCGTAAGTAGAGAGCCATTTGATGGCTGCATCGACTTGCGGGAACATTGCAGTAGCGACTGTTTGCAGATCGTTTTTTCCAAACATTTTTGAATGACTGGAAAAGTCCGTTATTCTGATTGGTTTTGTGTCCCTTGTCAACTCTTTTGCTGAAAATATTACAGGGGTCGGCACCTGCACGCCGGGTTCTATCACCAGATACCAGCAGTCCGGCGTTACTATCGCCTGCAATACCTCGCCGACACCCTCGGCAAATGCATTGGTGCCGAAGATAAAGAAAGGTACGTCGGCACCCAGTTGCAGGCCCAGTTGCATCAGTTGCTGGCGGCTCAAGCCGGTTTCCCACAGATGGTTGAGCACGATCAGCGTGGTGGCAGCATCGGAAGAGCCGCCGCCCAGGCCGCCGCCCATGGGCAGGTGCTTGTGCAATGTCAGGTCGGCGCCGTACTTGCATGCGGTATGGTTTTGCAGCAGGCGCGCAGCGCGTACGATCAGGTCGCTTTCCTCGGGAACCTCGGCAACGTCATTGCAGCGGCGGATAATGCCGTCATCGCGGCTGACGATGTCCAGCGCATCGCAATGGCCGATCAACTGGAAAGCCGTTTGCAGTAAATGGTAGCCGTCGGCGCGTCGCCCGGTGACGTGCAGGAACAGGTTCAGTTTGGCTGGAGCGGGGCAGTTCAGCAGCGAGCGGCTCATGGTGTCTTTTGCTCATTCGCTGCAGGCGCTGCTGAATCGGCCGCCGGGTTCAATACTATTCTCAGCGCCACATTGCCGGCTTGCGCCGTATAGCGATTCAGGTCTATCCGTTTAGGCAGCGAGAAATCATCTTGCCAGCTCGCATAGCGCAATTGCCAGCCGTCCGCAGGGGTGCTTCCATCATTGCTGGTGGAGATCGCAGTGCGCTCACCTTGCGCATTGCGAACAAAGCCTTGCAGCCAGTCGCGCATGCCGGTGATGGGCATAGGCCAGCCCAGCGTTTCGTTCATCAGGCTGTCCAGGTTCTGTGCGTGCTTAGGCGCTTGCTTGGCCTGCACCAGGGTCGCGCCGCTGGCATCCACCGTGATCGTCGCAACCACCTGGCCGAGCGGAGAGAGCAGGGTTACCAGCGTGCTGTCTTTATTTTGCTTCCATTCAAAACTGCCGGGCAGGGACTGCTCTTTGTCATTTTGCTGATACAGCACCAGCAGGCGGCCACTGAGTTCTATGTCTTCATGATAAACACGTTGCGCACCGGCTTGCGCAGCATCGCGGGTGGCGATGCCGGCACAGCCGCTCAGTAACAGGCTGGATAACAGACCAAATAGGGTATACGTCAATAGCTTGCGGAAAAGGAGTGCTTGCATAGAGCGGTGCCTGCGGTAGGGTGAGATGGTGGATATTTCAGCATGGACCCGCAGTCGGGTGTGGATCCATGCTGAATTGCGCAGCGGCTGGCGATTACTTATTGCCGGCTGCGCAGTACGGGCAGTATCAGGGTTTGGCGTTCAGGCGCTGCAGTGTGCTTTTCAGCACTTCGTTGTCGGGGTCCTTGGCCCTGGCTTCGCGCCAGAATTTGCGTGCATTGTCTTTCTGGCCCTGTGACCATAGCACTTCACCCAAATGCACGGCGATTTCTGCATCAGGGCGCAGCGTGTAGGCGCGGCGCAAAGCCTGTTCCGCCTCTTCCGGTTTTGCCAGGCGGAATTTGACCCAGCCCAGGCTGTCCAGGATGAAGGGATCATCCGGCGCCAGTTGCAGTGCTTTTTCTATCAAGATCAATGCTTCATCGAGGCGGATATTACGTTCTGCCAGCGCATAACCCAGCGCATTGTATGCATGCTGGTTATTCGGTGCCAGTTCCATCACTTTTCTCAGCGAGGCTTCCATTTCCGTTACTTTTTGCTGGGACTCGGCAATCATTGCATAGTCGTACAGCAGGTCGGGATTGCTGGGGAAGCGTTGTATCGCTTCTTCCAGCAATTTGCCGGCTTCCTGCGGCCGCTTGGCCTCCCTCAGTAATTGCGCCTCGGCTTGCACCAGTTGTATCTTGTCGTCGTCCGTTGTCGCCGGCACCTCTTTCAGGAACTGCCTGGCTTCGGCCAGCTTGCCGGATTTGGCGATGATCTGCGCACGCCGTATCTGCACATTCAGGTAGGCAGCGTTCCTGCCGTCATACGAATCCACTTTCGACAACCATTCCAGCGCGGCCTTGTCGTCCTTGCGGTCGCTGGCGATCTGGGCCAGGTTGATCAGTGCAGGTGTGGGGTCGCGTTCTTCGGCCGGATTGGCTTCCAGTACGCCGAGGTAGTCGTTGAAGTATTTCTCCGCCACCTTGGTATGCTTGCTTTCCATCGCCAGCACGCCCAGCGTATACATCACGCCGACGTCGTCAGGTTTGTCGCGCAGCAAATGCTCGAACTCGGCAGTGGCCTTGTCCAGTTGTTTCAGGTCGATCAGGATGCTGGCATAGGCCAGCCTGACATCGCGCGCTGCCGGGTTCTTGGCCAGGAACGCAGACATTGCGGTAGCGGCTTCCTGTTGTCCGGATGCTTGTGCAATCGTTAGTATCGCCAGTTGCGAATCCGGTTTTTGCGCCAGTGCTGCCTGCGCTTCCAGGATGGCGCCCTGGTTGTCGCCGCGGGAATAGGATCCTTGCGCCAGTGCCAGATGCGCTTCGTAGGTAGTCTTGTAGGGTTCCACCAGTGCCTGCAGTGCCTCAAACGCTGCATTTTTATCGCGTGCGCGGGACAGCAGGCGCTGTGCCTGCAGCATGATTACGCCATACTGCTTGGGCGATGCACTCGCCAGTTTCTCGGCAAAAACCCTCTGGATTTCTGCCAGGTTATTGTTCATCACCATGAAGCCGAGGTAGTACTGGGTCGCCTCATTGGAACTCGGGGCCAACTCGCGCCACAGGCGTATCGCGGTCATCGCCTCGCCCGGCTGCTTGACTGAAAGCGCTATCTCGGATGCCCGCCGCGCCAGGCGCGGATCGCGGGTTTGCTGGGCGACACTGAGTATCGTGATGTAAGCAGCTTGCCAATTGCCTCGCTGATAAGCGATTTCGGCAGTCAGCAACTTGTAAAAAATTTCATCGGTTAGCTCGACGGCAGGCAACTGATCCTCGCTGGATGGCGGGCTGATGCCATTCAGGGTTTTTTCTGCGTCAAGCGCCGCATGGGCGGCATCCGAAGCCTGATGCGCTTCGTCCGTTGGAACTTCGGTGACCGGCTTCATGCCGGCGCAACCGCTCAGTATCAGCGAGGCCGATACTGCGATTGGTGCTATCGACGTTAAAATGGGTGAAAAAATATTTTTCAAAACAAAATCCTGATTTGTCGATGATGTCTGATTTTACGCCTAAGCCGTGGCGGTGTGCTATGCCGCGCTGGTTTTCTGTGTGTCAAATTGTAGGGGATTTAAACTGATATATCTGTTAGGCTGCGCACTCTCCAGGCGCCGGCCCAGCGGTTTAGGATAGGACTTATGCCCGAATTACCAGAAGTAGAAGTGACCCGCCGGGGCGTGGCTCCCCATTTGACGGGGCGTGTGGTGACCGACGTGATAGCGCGCCGGGACGGCCTGCGCTGGCCTTTCCCCGAAAACCTGAAAGAGTTGCTGCTGAATCAGCGCGTCGTGGCCGCGGGACGCCGCGGCAAATACCTGTTGCTGGAGTTTGCCCACGGTACGGTGCTGATTCACCTCGGCATGTCCGGCCATCTGCGTGTCTTGCCCAGCAAGACGCCCGCTGAAAAACATGATCATATTGATATCGTCATCGGCGAGCAGAGCTTGCGCATGACGGATCCGCGCCGCTTTGGTGCAGTTTTGTGGCACTCGAATGAAGACGGCGATGTAGAAAACCACCTGTTGCTGAGGCAGCTGGGCGTAGAGCCGCTGGAATCCCGCTTTAATGCCGAATTATTGTATAAACTGACACGACAGCGCAGTGCGCCTATCAAGCAGGTGCTGCTAGCGGGGGATATCGTGGTTGGGGTCGGCAATATCTATGCGTCCGAGAGCCTGTTCCGGGCCGGCATCAATCCCAAAACCGCGGCCAAACGCATCAGTCTGGCGCGTTACGTGCTGCTAGCGCAGGCAATCCGTGAAACCCTGGCGGCGGCGATAGAAAAGGGCGGGAGTACGCTGAAAGACTTTATTGGGGTAGACGGGCAAACCGGCTATTTCCAGCAGACTTATTTCGTTTATGACCGTACCGGCGAAGCCTGCAGGGTGTGTGGTGCGGCAATCAGACAACTTAAACAGGGTCAGAGGACGACATTCTACTGTGTTAATTGTCAAAAATGAGCCGAGATGCTAGATTCGCATATATAAAGATTGATTGGGGGCAACATGAGTAATCTGGTTCAAAGATTCCAGGAGTACAGCGACTGGCGCAGGGGGGTAGTGACTGCGCTGGAGCAGTATCGCTCATGGTTAAGTGGATCCGATTTGGCCGATGCGGCCAGCGACCAGCGCATCAACCGTCTGCTGGAAAGGCTGGTTGATGACAAATTGTCTATTGCCTTTGTGGCGGAATTTTCCCGTGGCAAATCGGAATTGATCAATGCGATCTTTTTTGCCGAATATGGACAACGCATCCTGCCTTCGTCTGCCGGCCGTACCACGATGTGCCCGACAGAATTGCTGTACGACGAAACCATCCCTCCATGCATACGCCTGTTGCCGATAGAAACCCGCGCCGAAGCGCAGTCCACCAGCGACTATAAGGGACAGCATCACGTATGGACTGTGCTGCCGCTGAATGTTGGCTCGGGCGAAGGCATGCTGGAAGCCTTCAAGCAGGTCAGCCTGACCAAGAAAGTCACCAAGGACGTAGCCAAATCCTATGGCCTGTTCGACGAAAGCGATCCTGATGCGCCGCTGGAAGTGGATGAAGACGGCATGGTCGAGATTTCGCAATGGCGCCACGCTATCGTCAATTTCCCGCATCCGCTGCTGAAAGAAGGCCTGATCATCGTCGATACGCCGGGCCTGAATGCAATCGGTACCGAGCCGGAGCTGACGCTGAACCTGATTCCTAACGCGCATGCAGTGCTGTTCATCCTGGCGGCCGATACCGGCGTCACCAAGAGCGACATCGACGTCTGGC
The DNA here is from genome assembly GCF_014636315.1 of Parundibacterium terreum. Taxonomy (GTDB): domain Bacteria; phylum Pseudomonadota; class Gammaproteobacteria; order Burkholderiales; family Burkholderiaceae_D; genus Undibacterium; species Undibacterium terreum. The sequence goes on from NZ_BMED01000003.1 coordinate 103,627, forward strand.
GCAACCATATCGGCGGCGGTGCAGGGCGCATGGTCGTGCTGAACAAGATAGACAGCATGTGGGATGAGTTACGCACGCCGGAAGAGATAGAAAGCCAGATCGCGCACCAGATCAGCACCGTTGCCCATACGCTGTCGCTGGATGAAAAGCAGGTTTTCCCTGTTTCTGCGCAAAAAGGCCTGGTTGCCAAAATCAACAAGGATGCCGAATTGCTGGCAAGGAGCCGCCTGCCGACGCTGGAAAATGCGCTGTCGCATGAACTGATTCCCGCCAAGCAGGACATCATCCGCTCGCAGTTGAGCAAGGACGTCGGCGAGATCACCGGTGCCCACCATGCGGTCATGTCTTCGCGCAGCCGCAGCGTGATAGAACAGATGATGGAATTGAAGAGCCTGCGCGGCAAGAACAAGAACGTCATCGATCACATGATGAAGCGTATCGATGCGGAAAAGAAAGAGTTCGACGCCAGCCTGATCAAGATGCAGGGCACTCGCGCAGTGTTCACACGTTTATGCACCGAGGTATATACCAGCCTGGGCATGGACATTTTGCGTGAAGAGATACGCAAATCCAGGGATGCGATGGAAAAGAGCCGTTTGTCCATAGGTTTGCGCGATGCGGTCAAGCACTTCTTCGCGCAACTGAAAAGCAATCTGCTGACTTCCAACAAGAAGACCGATGAAATCTCGGAAATGATGGCCATCATGTACCGCAAGTTCTCTACCGAACATGGTCTGGCATTGTCGGCGCCGATGCCGTTTTCCCTCGATAAGTACATCAAGGAAATAGCAGCGATAGAAGCGGTGTATCAAAAGCAATTCACGACGGCGACGATGCTGACGACGCCGCAGGTAATCCTGATGCAGAAGTTTTTTGACTCCATCGCGTCGCGCGTCAAGCAAAGCTTCCTGCAAGCTAACCGGGATGTGGAAGCCTGGCAAAAAGTTGTGATGGCTCCGCTGGAAGCACAGATCCGCGAGCATAAGGGACAGTTGAAAAACCGCATGCAATCCATCCAGCGCATCAATGTCGCCACCGACAGCCTGGAAGACAAGATCGCCAGCTTCGAAGCGATGCAGGCTGAAATTGATGCCCAGAAGAAAATCATGACCGACTTCGAAAACCAGTTGAAAGCTGCGCTGTCGGCACAGCTGGTCGCACTGAAAGTCGCGGCATAGGGCATAATCTGTACTGCGGGATGTTCCTTGCCAGGAATATCCCGCACTATGATTACAGAACCGGGGTATGGAACCACCCACTGCTCGCATAGGCACAAGCCTGCATATCCTCCACCGATTGCGATTGAAAATACTTTTTCTGTAAGGATGAGGTGTTTTCCGGTTGAGCGGGTTCTCGCGGGTTCTACATGTTGGATATGCTCTTACAAGGAATCCCTATGTCAAATCACCGTACAGAAACAGACTCGATGGGCGCCATCGAGGTAGCCAGCGATGCCTATTGGGGCGCGCAAACACAGCGCTCGATACAAAATTTCCCTATCGGCATAGCACGCTTCAAATGGCAGCCGCCCATGATACGCGCGTTGGGGATACTGAAAAAAGCTGCGGCGCAGGCAAATGCAGAGCTGGGCGAACTCCCGGCCGACGTCGCCAAAAGCATCATACAGGCGGCCGACGAAGTAATCGCCGGCAAGCTGGACCAGCACTTCCCGCTGGTAGTATTCCAGACCGGCTCCGGCACCCAGTCCAATATGAATGCGAATGAAGTGATTTCCAACCGCGCCATCGAGATTGCCGGCGGCGTCATGGGTAGCAAGGCACCCGTGCATCCGAATGATCACGTGAACCGCGGCCAGTCCTCCAACGATACCTTCCCGACTGCGATGCATATTGCGGTCGTAGAGCAACTGTACCTGCACCTGTTCCCGGCGGTGGAGCGCCTGCGCAATACGCTGGCGGCCAAATCGGCCGAGTACAAGGGCATAGTAAAAACCGGCCGCACCCACTTGCAGGATGCCACGCCGATCACGCTGGGCCAGGAGATAGGCGCCTGGGTGGCGCAACTGGATTTTGCGCTGCACGCTGTCAAGCAAGCTTTGCCGGGCGTATATGACCTGGCAATCGGCGGCACCGCCGTGGGCACCGGCCTGAATGCGCATCCGCGTTTCGGCGATCTCGCCGCACACTGCATCGCGCAGATCACCGGCTACCCTTTCCGTTCCGCGCAAAATAAATTCTTTGCCCTGTCTGCGCATGATGCGTTGGTGAATCTGTCTGCCAGCCTGCGCACGCTGGCCGGTGCGATGATGAAGATCGCCAATGACGTGCGCTGGCTGGCCAGCGGTCCGCGCTGCGGCATAGGTGAGCTGAATATTCCGGAAAACGAACCGGGTTCATCGATCATGCCGGGCAAGGTCAATCCTACCCAGTGTGAAGCAATGACCATGGTGTGCGTGCAGGTGTTCGGCAACGATGCAGCGGTCGCTTTTGCCGGCAGCCAGGGTAATTTCCAGCTGAATGTATATAAACCTGTCATGGTGCATAACGTACTGGAAAGCATAGAACTGCTGGGCGACACCTGCAACGCCTTCCATGATCAGTGTGCGGTCGGCATAGAACCCAATCTGCCCAAGCTGAAGGAAAATCTGGACAAGAACCTGATGCTGGTCACCGCATTGAACCGTCATATCGGCTATGACAAGGCAGCATCCATTGCCAAGAAAGCCCACAAGGAAGGCACCAGCTTGCGCGAAGCAGCGCTGGCGACCGGCTATGTGACGGCGGAGCAGTATGAGCAATGGATCATCCCCATCGACATGACCCATTCCTGAGCTTGAGTAATTTGACGCAATTAACATCGCAATTCACAACGCAACTAAGCTACGCCGACCCCAGTTTTTCCGGCGAGCTTATCCGCTGGCAGAAGCAGCACGGCAGGCATAGCCTGCCGTGGCAGCAGACAAGGGATGCCTACAAGGTATGGCTGTCGGAAATCATGCTGCAGCAAACACAGGTGACTGCGGTCATTCCGTATTACCAGCGTTTCCTGGAGAGTTTTCCCACGGTGCAGGATCTGGCTGCGGCCAGTTCCGAGCAGGTAATGGCGCACTGGAGCGGCCTGGGCTATTACACGCGTGCCCGCAATCTGCATAAATGCGCGCAGCAGGTAGTGGCTTTGTATGATGGCCGCTTTCCATCCGATCCGGCCTTGCTGAAGGAGTTGCCGGGCATAGGACGTTCCACCGCCGCTGCGGTCGCAGCTTTTTCCTACGGTACCCGGGCAGCCATCCTGGATGGCAATGTGAAACGCGTATTTGCGCGGGTGTTCAGCGTGGAGGGGTTCCCTGGTTCAAAGCCGGTGGAGGACGCGCTTTGGCTCCGGGCCGAAGCCTTGCTGCCGGAAACGGGCATAGAAGCCTATACGCAAGGCCTGATGGACTTGGGGGCTACCTTATGCACCCGCAGCAGCCCAGCCTGCGTACGATGTCCATTCCAGCAACGCTGCGTCGCCTATGCGACTGGACGTACCGCCGAACTGCCGGTGCGCAAGCCGAAGAAGCAGCAGAGGGAAAAGCAGGCGGTGATGCTGGTGGTGCTGCATGAAGGCCAGGTATTGCTGGAACAGCGGCCCGATAGCGGTATCTGGGGTGGCTTGCTGTCGCTGCCGGAGCTGGATGGCATGCGTGACATGGATGAGGATAACGAGGCTGAACTGGCGGATGCTTTTCCCGAGGTGACCAGGCTGGCGCAGCAATTCGGTGACGTCGCCTCTATCGAAGCGCTGCCGCCGTTTGCCCACGTGTTCACGCATTTCAAGCTGAACGTGACGCCGATACAGTTCAATCTGGCGAAACGCCATGTCCAGGTGGCGGAGGACAGGCATGTCTGGTATCCGGCGCAGCAGATTGACAGCGCACCCTTGCCTGCGCCGGTAAAAAAACTACTGCAATCCTTGCTGGCGCCCAGCCTGTGGTCGGCTAGCTAGAGCTTTCAGCGGCGCCCAAAAAGATTATTTTTGCAGCGTGCTCCTACTTCTGGTTTTATAGTCCGGGCTGATGTTGTAGTATTAACTAGATGCCACGTATATAAAGAATGCCCCATCCCCTGCAGTGGGGCAAGCAGGAGACAGATTTGTTTGCCAAGATTTTTTCCGGACTCGTACTGAGTGTTGCCGCGACCCTCCCTGGTTTAGCCCTTGCCGAAGGTGCGGTAACCAAGGCTTGCCGCGTTCCTGACTTTCCCCAAGAAGTGCAATGCGGGAAAGTGCAGCGGCCGCTGGACCCTGCTCACCCCGAAGGCAGGAAAATCGACATCAATTACGTGGTAGTGCCCTCCCAGGACAGGAACAAGTTGCCGGATGCGATTTTTCTGCTGGCCGGCGGCCCGGGCCAGAGCGCGATCAGCGTGGCAGGCTGGGGGCAGTTTGCCTTCAGCCGCCTGAACCGGCGCCGTGATCTGGTTTTCGTCGATCAGCGCGGCACCGGCCGTAGTGCTCCGCTGAATTGCACGGAACTGGAAAACAATGCAGACATGTTTGATGCCGAACAGGCCTTCCAGAGTTCACAGAAATGCCTGAGCCGCCTGCAAGCCTTGCCTTACGGCGACCTGAAGCAATTCACGACAACGATAGCGATGCAGGATCTGGATGCGGTCAGGCAGGCGCAGGGTTATGCCAAGATCAATCTGGTCGGCGTCTCTTACGGCACGCGCGCCGGACTGGAATATCTGCGCCAGTTTCCGCAGTCGGTGCGGCGCGTCATCCTGGATGGCGTGGTGCCGCCGGATGCGCGCCTTCCTTCCAGCGACGCGCAGTTGGCGCTGGATGCGGTATTCGCCGATTGCGTTAAAGATGCCCGCTGCAATGCTGCCTACCCCAGGCTGGCTGAGCGCTGGAGTAAATTGCTGGCGGGTTTGCCGCGCCAGGTGACGCTGCAGCATCCGCGCCTCGGCAGCGAGATGCAGATACTGATGACGCGCGACCTGGTCGTCAGCATGGTGCATAAGTCACTGTATGCTCCGATGAATGTATCCGGCCTGCCTTATGCGTTGACCCAGGCGGAACAAGGGAAGTACGCGCCGCTGGTCGCCCTGAGTGGCGCCACCAATTTGCCGGGGCAGGGCAGCATCGCGTATGGCATGCATTTCTCGGTATGGTGTGCAGAGGAATATGCGCGGCTGCCGGACGTGCCTGCCGCAGATGATTTTTCCCGCGTGATGGATGGCATGTACAAGAAAATTTGCGAAAAATGGCCGCGCGGTAATGTACCGGCGGAGTTCTATACGTTACCCAAAAGCCCGGTGCCGGTGCTACTGCTTAGCGGCGGCATAGATCCGGTGACGCCTACTCCGCGCGGTGCGCATGTTGCCGAGGCGCTGGGTCCGCTGGCCATACATTTGTCTGTGAACAATGCCGGCCACGGCCTGATGTCGCAGGGAGGCTGCCTGCGCGAGCTGGCATACCGCTACCTGAACGCGAAGGATGATCAAGAGGCGAACAAAGTGGACACTTCTTGCGTACGCCAGATTCCGCGTCCCATGGCCTGGCAGCTACCGCTGCCGATGACAGCTGCCTCTGCCGGAGCTACCGGCAATGGAGGCAAGCCATGATCAAGGTTGAAGGCTTGCATAAGGAATTTATCAAGGAAGGCCGTTTCAGCTTCGGCAAGCGCACGACAGAAACCATCAAGGCGGTGGACAGCGTCAGCTTTACCGCGAAAGACGGTTCCATCACCGGCTTGCTGGGTGCAAACGGCGCCGGCAAGACCACCAGCCTGCGCATGGTTGCATCGCTGCTGGCGCCGGACAAGGGCGAAATTATTGTCGATGACGTGAAGGTGGTCCCTGGCCAGCAGGCATCGCTGGCCCGCATGGGCATCTTGTCCGATGCCCGCGGCCTGTATCCGCGCCTGACTGCGCGTGAAAACATCCATTACTACGGTATTTTGCATGGCATGGAAAAGGCGCTGGTAGAGCATCGCGCCGAGCAGCTTGCGCACTGGCTGGAAATGGGCAAGCTGATGGAAAGGCGCACCGATGGTTTCAGCCAGGGCGAACGCATGAAGACGGCGCTGGCGCGTGCGCTGGTGCACGATCCCAAGAACATCATCCTGGATGAGCCTACCAATGGCCTGGATGTCGTGGCAACGCGGCACTTGCGCGAATTTTTGCGCTGGCTGCGTTCGCCGGAGGGCGGTAATAAATGCATTATTTTCTCCACCCATATCATGCAGGAGGTAGAGCGCCTGTGCGATCACGTCGTCGTCGTGGCCGAGGGCCGCGATGTCGCTTGCGGCAGTGTGGAAGAGTTGCTGCAGCAGGCGGGCAAGGCAGATTTTGAGGATGCCTTTGTCAAGCTGGCCTTCCTGCACCCTTCCACGCCGGTCGAACGGAATGCGGAGGGCGTGCAATGAAGGCGATACTGGCCATATTCCGCAAGGAGATGATAGATGCGATGCGCGACCGGCGCACACTGCTGGTGGTATTGCTGAGTTCTCTGCTTGGCGTGCCTTTGCTATTGCTGATTGTTTCTGAAGTGCTGTCGCAGGTCGAGTCGCAGGAGATAAAGCGGACTGTGGTTGCCGTTGATATCCAGTATGCTCCCAGCCTGGAAAACTACATCCTGCGGCAAGGCTTCCTGATCCAGCCGGCACCGGCCGACTATGAAAAAAAATTGCACAGCAAGGAATTGACGCAACCGGTATTGCTGGTGCCGCGCGATTTTGAAGACAAGCTGTCGCATGGCGAAAAGGTGACGCTGGAAGTGGTGTTCGATACCTCCAATACGCAGGCGCAGTTCGGGCTGCGGCCCTTGCGCAAGATACTGGACAGCTATGTGCAGGAGCACGCACTGCTGGGGCTGATGATGCGCGGCATCTCGCCGGAAGTGCTGCAGATGGTGGACATCAAGGAAAGGCAGATCAGCCGGCCCGAAGAGCGTAAAGTGACTATCACCGGCATGCTGCCCTTCATGCTGATCATGGCCATCGTTATCGGCGGTATGTATGCGGCGATCGATACCACGGCGGGCGAACGGGAGCGCGGCTCGCTGGAGCCTCTGATGATGAACCCGGTCTCCGGCTGGCAACTGGCAATAGGAAAATGGGGCGCGGTGGCAACCGTCAGCATGACGGTGGTAGTGTTGACCGTACTGAGTTTTTTTCCATCGCAATGGCTGATACGTAATGAAACCCTGCGCGCCGAGTTTCAGTTCGGCGCCAGCGAAGCTTTGGGATTCCTGATGGTGCTGCTGCCGCTGGCGGCCAGCCTTGCAGCCATACAGATAGGCGTGGCCCTGAACTGCAAGAGCTACAAGGAGGCGCAGGTGCGCAACCAGATACTCAGCCTGGTCGTCAGCATGGTGCCGCTGACGCTGACCTTCAATCCGGGGCGCGAACCGGCGTGGTTCCAGTGGGCGCCTGTGCTGGCGCAAAACATCATGATGAACCACGTGCTGAAAGGCGAGGCGGTGGGCTATGCGGCGATTGCGATTGCGCTGCTGGTATGTACCGGATTGACTGTGGTCAGCCTGGCCTATGTCGCCAGGAAAATGCGCAGGGTGGTGATGGGATAGCGCTCCGGCGCCTGCTTGCTATGTGATAGCGGGGCAGGCGCAGATGGGCAGTTCAGTGATGGATCTGCTCCAGCCGGCGATGGCGGACCAGTACCTGCTCCTTGTCCCGGAAATAGCTGGCGAGATGTTCTACCATGAATACCGAGCGGTGCTGGCCGCCGGTGCAACCTATTGCGACTGTCAGGTAGCTGCGGTTGTCCTTCTTGAATAGCGGCAGCCACTTCTCGATGAACTTGCGGATATCCTCATACAAGTCCAGTGCCATATCCTGGCTCTTCAGGTAGGTGACGACGGGCTCGTCACGGCCGGTCAGCGCGCGCAGCTCCAGATCGTAATAGGGATTCGGCAGCATGCGTACGTCGAATACGAAATCTGCATCCAGCGGCACGCCTATCTTGAAGGCAAAGGATTCAAACATCAGTGTCAGCGGTGCATGCTGTATCTGTATGATGTCCTTTACCCATTCACGCAATTTGTTGGCGCTCAGGTTGGAAGTGTCGATCACATGCGCTAGCGCCTGGATCTCGGCGACCATTTCCCGCTCTTCCTGTATGCATTCGGTCAGGCTCAGGCGGTCTGTCCCTACATTCCTTTGCAGGCGATGCGAAAGCGGGTGGCTGCGGCGGGTTTCCGAAAAGCGCGCGACCAGGGATTCGGTGCTGGCAGTCAGGAACAAAATCTTGACTTCATGCCGGTCCTGCCTGAGTGCGCTGATCGTATCCGGCAGGCTGGTCAGCAGGTGGGCGCTACGGGAATCGATCGCCATGGCGGCGGACTCTATGCCTTCCCCGACCAGCGTCGTGATCAATTCAGGCAACAGGCTAGGGGGCAGATTATCGACACAGTAGAATCCTGCGTCTTCGACGACATTGAGTGCTACCGATTTGCCGGAGCCGGAGATACCGGAAATGAGAAGGATGCGCATGCTGTGTCAGTATGGAGGTAAAGGGCCGCTTACGCTGGCGGAAGTATAGACAGGATTATGCGCCTACGGTTCCATTCCGTCATCCATCGCGCGCCGCTGGCGCTCCATGAATTCCTGCAATGTATCGATGCCGCGCAGTTGCAGGATGGTATTGCGCACCGCTGCTTCCAGCAATACCGCGATATTGCGGCCGGCGGCTACAGGAATCACTACTTTCTTGATCGGCAGGCCGAGTACTTCCTCGGTTTGCGAATCGATAGGCAGGCGTTCGTAATTTTCTTCCAGCGTGCTGCGCCTGACCAGATGCACGATCAGCTTCAGGCGCATCTTGCGGCGCACCGCGGTTTCGCCAAAGATTGCCTTGATGTCCAGCAGGCCCAGGCCGCGCACTTCCAGCAGATTTTGCAATAGCGGCGGACAGCGGCCTTCTATCATATTCGGTGCGATGCGTGAAAACTCCACTGCGTCATCGGCCACCAGGCCATGGCTGCGCGAGATCAGCTCCAGGCCCAGTTCGCTTTTACCCAGACCGGATTCACCGGTGATCAATACTCCCACTCCCAGTACGTCCATGAAGACGCCGTGCATCGTAATCTGCTGTGCCAGTTTCTTGGACAGATAAACGCGCAGGAAATCGATTACCTGGGCCGCAGGCAAGGGGGTGGAAAACAGCGGGATATTATTGTCGTCGCAAACGGTCAGGAATTCTGCCGGGGCATCCAGGCCCTGCGCCACCATTAGTGCCGGCGGCGCGCCTGCAACCAGTTCTTTCAGCAGGTTGGCGCGCGAATTGGGCGAAATGCGTTTGTAGTACTCTATCTCCTGATGTCCCAGCACCTGTATGCGGCCCGGGTGGATCAGGTTCAAATGGCCGACCTGGTCGGCAGAAGAAGTCGCATCGCCGGTGATTTGCTTGTCTCCGCCCGAAAAGCCGGCAAACCAGCCCAACTGCATGGAATCACGATTGTCGTCGTAGATTTTTTGTATCGTCAGTTCGGTCAGTAATGGCATGTTGGCTAACAGGGATCGCTTGGCAGAAGGTGGGAGGGGCTAAGAGCGGGACTGTGGCGGCTACCGCCTTACGACGGGGCGGCTAGCCGACGGACTGCAGATTAGGCTGCCAGGAGATGATCTTTTCGTGAACTGCTGCAGCGTCCGGTTCGGCACTCAGCAGGTTGCGGAAATCCTCATTGGACAGCATCTCGGCGATTTCAGACAGGATTTCCAGATGCTGTTGCGTGACATTGTCCGGCATCAGCAGGAATACCAGCAAGTTGACCGGTTCGCCATCGGGGGATTCAAATTGGATAGGCTCCGCCAGCCTGACGAAGGCGGCGATAGGCGCTTTCAGGCCCTTGATACGGCCGTGAGGAATCGCTACCCCGTGGCCTAAACCCGTGGAACCCAGTCTTTCCCTGGCAAATAGATTGTCTGATACAACCGAGCGGGCAATGCTGCAGTTATTTTCAAATAATAGGCCTGCTTGTTCAAATGCCCGCTTCTTGCTGGATACCTCAAGATCTAGCAATACGTTGCCTATAGGCAGTATTTTTGCAATATTCGTCATGATACGAAATCAATGGTGCGGCGCACAAAATGTGCGTCTGACAAATTATAGGCTTCTTTTTTGTGTATGCAAGCCAAAATCATCCCCGTCTTTCCATTCGGACACATTCACATGTGCATCTGACAAGTCTTGTCGCAAGTCTTAATATCGGGCGGGGAAATCGTTCGTTTCTCTATCCTAGTACCAAAAAAAGGTCGTTGGAATTTTTTTTGAATCGTTTGCCAGGGCCTGTTAGCATTTAAATTGGGAGTGTGAATGGGTCTAAACAGGTGCAGGGCTAGGCGTAGTCCGCGCCGCAGTATGAATACTGCCAGCGGGCTGCAACAACGCCCTGCGCCTGTTTAGACCCATTCCCTCCGGGTTCCAAGCAAAACGCGTGCTGGACTGCGTTGCACTCCTTGTTAAGGCACCAGCCTTAACTGCGTTGCGCGCCTTGCCAGCCCGTGTTTTGCTTGGAACGCATCTCCCAATTTAAATGTTAACAGGCCCTAAGCCTTATTTGCGGCGAGCAGTTTTTCAAATTCATCCACAGGCACTGGGCGGCTGAAATAATAGCCCTGCATCTGCTGGCAGCCTGAATCTGCCAGGAAAAACATCTGGTCCGCTTTTTCCACGCCTTCTGCCGTCACGCTCATGCCCAGGGCATTTGCCATCGCAATGATGGCATTGGTCAGTATGACCGAATCGTGATTTTCCGGAATGTCGCGGATAAAGGAGCGGTCGATTTTCAGGTTGTCTATAGGGAAGCGTTGTAAATAAGACAGGGATGAAAAGCCGGTACCGAAATCGTCCAGCGAGATGCTGACACCCAGATCCTTGATCGCATTGAATACCGGCAGCAGCATGTCTGCTTCGCCCATCAACAGGCCTTCGGTGATCTCCAGTTGCAAACCTTGCGCCGGCAGGCCGGCCTCATCCAGCGCTTGCTGGATGAACTTGCTGAGGCCGGGGTCCTGGAATTGGCGCGGTGATATGTTCACGCTGACCACCAGATCGGGGGCGAGCGTTTCGCGCCACAAGCGGGTCTGGCGGCAAGCCTGTTCCAGCACCCAGCGTCCTATCGGCAGGATCAGGCCTATTTCTTCAGAGATGGGAATGAATTCGTTAGGCGCGATGATGCCTATGTCCGGCATTTGCCAGCGTATCAGCGCTTCCGCGCCGACGATGCGCGAGGTCTTCAGGCAGATCTTGGGCTGGTAATAGACCAGGAACTCCTGGTCCGCCAAAGCGCGGCGCAGGTTCTTTTCCAGTGCATAGCGGTGCTGCGCCCTGACATTGAGCTCGGTGGTAAAAAACTGGTAGTTGTTGCGGCCCGATTCCTTGGCGTAGTACATCGCCGAATCGGCACAGCGCAGCAGCGTAGCGCAGTCATCGCCATCGTGCGGGAAGACGCTGATGCCTATCGAGGTGCCGAGATAGTATTCGTTGCCTTCCACATAAAACGGCTCGCGTATGCGTGCCAGCACGCGTTCTGCCATCTCTTTCAGATGGGCTGCATTGTCGAAGGCTTCCGCCACGATCACGAATTCGTCGCCGCCCAGTCTTGCCAGCATATCGCTGGTGCGGATGCAGGAGCTGAGGCGGGATGCGACGTCTTTCAGCAGATTGTCGCCGGCAGAGTGGCCGGCGGTATCATTGACGTTCTTGAACCTGTCCAGGTCGAGGAAAAGCACGGCGACCCGGTGGTTATTGTTGCGTGCATTGGTCAGTGCATGGGACAGGCGCTGGTTCAACTGATGCCGGTTCGGCAATCCGGTCAGCGCATCGTGCGATGCCATATAGTGAAGCTGGCGCTGGGTTTCCCTGACCTCGGTGGTATCGGTGAAAGAGATCAGGACCGCATTCACTGTCTCCTTGCTGCTATCCATGATGGGCATGACATTGACCAGCAGCCAGGCAACGGAACGGTCACGCAATTCCATGCCTATCGACAGGTTCATGATGGGGGTGCGAGTCCTGAATACCACCGAGGCAGGATCGTCGCCCAGCGTTCTTTCCGAGCCGTCTTCATTGATGATGCGTTTGAAGTAGCGGTGGCGGCGACCGGTAGAGTGAAGGTTGCTTATCTTCAGGATGCGCATGGCGCTGGGATTGCAGGTCAGTATCTGCCCGCCGGGAGCGACCACCATGATGCCTTCTGTCAGGTTGGTCACGACTGAGCGGTAGCGTTCTTCGCTTTCCGCCAGGCTTTGCTCCATCCTTTTTTTGTCTATCGCCAGCGCAATCAGGTCCACCGCGCTGATGATTTTTTGTTTCTCGGCGTCGCTGGGAGCGCGCGGCGCCGGGTAGTAGATGGCGAATGCACCGAGTACCGTCTGAAATGCGGTAACTACCGGTACCGACCAGCAGGCGCGCAGGCCATGCTGCATCGCGATGTCGCGATAATCTCGCCACAGGGGATCTTGTTCTATATCGCTGACGAACACCGGGCGGCCATGGAAAATGGCGGCGCCGCAGGAGCCGGACTCCGGCCCTACCGGCGCGTTGATGATTGCCTCCCAATACTCTGTCGGCAATGATGGCGCGGCGCCAGGCAGCAAATGCTCATCCTCCGCGTCCAGCAGCATCACCGAGCAGATCGCGCCATGGCCCAGCAATTTTTCCATGCGCTTGCAGATATCTTCAAGGATGAGCGGCAGCGGGCGGTCAAGTGCGACGGTATTCAAGGTGTCTTGCCCAGGCTGGCTCAAGTCCAGTCTCCGGGAAGTATTTTTTTGCGCAGCCTGGACTGTTTCCCTGCCGGCAGACCGGCTGAACTGGGTATTGATCTGCCTGGCTGTCAGTTGCAGCGCCTGTTTTTTGTTATGCATGAAACTGCAGGCGCGGATTTCCACGTCAACCAGGCTGCCGTCCAGGCACTTGCACTGCAATTCGGCCGTAACGGGAGCGCCATCTTTCAGCAAGCCCTGAAACAGACTGTTTGCCTGCGCCAGGCAGGCTGGCGTCATGAATGACTGAGGTCTTAAACCGAGTAGCTGCTGTGGCGCAGAGGCTTTTAGCAAGGCAAGGCCAGCCGGATTAGAAAAAGCCAATACACCATCGACCACAACGTAGATGGCGTCCGGATTCAGTTGGATCAGCGTGTCATGCCAATCACTGCCGCTGGATACGGAAGGCTTTTTACTACTGCTCAAAGAAATAATTGAGCTCACAGCGAGACTTGTTGAAGGTGCATAGTAGGTGGAAGTAGGTAAATCGGGGCTACTTTAACTGATGCTTTTAGAGGGAACAAGTTATTGCTGAGCATTATCCCTCTAATATGCTGTTGATATATGTCAAATAGGCAACTATCTGATGAAAAGCGAAGTAAAGTAGAGAAAACGCGCAGTTTCAGAGGAAAACTGCGGGGTTTTACTTGATATCGAAGCGCATAAACAACAGCAGCACATCTCCATTGCCCTTGTTTTTCGATAATCTCGGTACGTATGAGGCCATCAGTTTGGTGCTTCTGGTGCCTACTGATACCAGTGGCAATACGACAGGAAACGGCGTTCCGTGGAAATAATCCTGACGGCTTACCATCATCGCGGTAAAGCCGCCTGCGGCTTCCCAGTTGCCGCCCAGCGGTGCGACCCATTGGTAGGCGTAACCGGCCATCAACTGCGGTTTGTAGTGCGAATCTTCGATGCCAAACGCATAAACGATTTCTTCATTATCCTTTTCATTGCGGAGCGTCTTCGCATAGCCCAGGCCCCAGGCGCGCTCATTCAATTCCTTCAGGCGCTCGGCCGTATAGGTGCCTCGCCCATGGTGGGCATAGCCCGACACCAGCACCGAAGTTTGGCCGTCGTCGATGATTTCATGGATACGGTCTTTTTCCTCTTCCCAGCGGCTTTCTGTCGCCTGTTGCGCGTGGCTAATGGCCGGCAAGGTAAAAAGAGAAAATAATGTTATTAATAATGGTAGATTTTTTAATAATTTCATAGGCATAAGCAGCCCCTGCAGTGACGAAAAAGGTGAGTGGGCACGCCCCGGTGAGGCGTGCCGCCAGCCGCTTGCTACTTTAGGCTGGGCTTACTGACGCGCGTTACGCTGATTGGATGGGCGTTGCGCTGTCGTGAAGTTGCTGCGCCATGGATTGATATCCAGGCCGCCGCGGCGGGTATACCGCGCATACACGGATAACTTCTGTGGGCGGCAATGCTGCATGATGTCGGTAAAAATACGTTCTACGCATTGCTCATGGAATTCATTGTGATCGCGAAAGCCGATCAGGTAGCGCAACAGGCTTTCCTGATCTATCGGCGCGCCGACGTAGCGTATCTGCACGCTACCCCAGTCCGGCTGGCCTGTGACCAGGCAATTCGATTTCAGCAGGTGCGAAACCAGGACCTCTTCCACTGGCGATTCCTGCTGATCCGCCTTCAGCAAATACGGGTTCGGCGTATAGGAATCCACTTCAATATCCAGGCGGTCCAGCAGCAGGCCTTCCATTTCGTGCATGCCCAGCTTGGAAAAATTTTCCGGCGTAGTGAGCGTGACCTGAACGGAAGAACCGAAGCCTGCGGACAGATCAGCCTGCAGCAAATTGACCAGCGCTTCGGTACCCGCGAGGCGGGTCTGATTGAAGGAGTTCAGATACAGCTTGAAAGACTTGGATTCGACAATGTTGGGAGAATCGGCAGGGACGGTAATCGTCGCGATCGCCACCTGCGGTTTGCCTCGCAGGTTCAGCCATGAAACTTCATAAGCATTCCAGATATCCACACCGAAGAACGGCAAAGTGCCGGCGATACCTATTTCCTGGCGCTTGCCGTCCCTGGCGATAGGGAACAGCAGGCTGGGATCGTATTCGGCCTTGTAGGTGGACGGCTTGCCCAGTTGTGACAATTCCGGCGTGCTTGGCGGGTGTGAGCTTGTAGTCATAATTCTTAATGTATAGCGCTTAATATATAGCGGTTCTTCTATGAGCCTGAGATAACGCTGAGTTCATCTCATTGTTGCGGATTTGAACAGACGGCACCGTGCGCTAACGTACTCATGAAGCTTGCCGCGACAGCATGGGGAGGCACGATACTGGCAAGGGAATCGTAGTGCCGGGTATTAGGTATTTAAATTTCACACTTCTGTGACAGATAAAAACGCTGACAGTTCCTTTAGGTTGACAATGCTCGCCCCAAGTACAGCGGTTTGGGGCGAGTATTGCAAATTGTTACACTCGCAATCAGCCCAGAAACAATTGATATGCCGGGTTGCTGCTTTCATCCCAGTAGCGATAGCCCAGCGTGTTCAGGAATTCCTTGAAGTCCTTCATCTCTTTCTTAGGCACTTGTAGCCCTACCAGGGTACGGCCGTAGTCGGCGCCGTGATTCCGGTAATGGAACAGGCTGATATTCCAGTTGGGCGCCATGCTGTTCAGGAAGCGTATCAGCGCACCCGGGCGCTCGGGAAATTCGAAGCGGTACAGCAGCTCATTTTCCGCCAGCTCGCTCTTGCCGCCGACCAGGTGGCGTATATGCAGCTTGGCCAGTTCGTCATTGGTCAGGTCCAGAGTGGGAAATCCATGCTTGACGAAATTCTTGGCGATCTTGCCCGACTCTTCGCGGTTGCTGACTTGCACGCCGACAAAGATATGCGCCGCTTTTTCATCGCTAATGCGGTAGTTGAATTCCGTTACATTACGCGCGCCGACCAGCTCGCAGAAGCGGCGGAAGCTGCCGCGCTCTTCAGGTATGGTGACGGCAAACACCGCTTCCCGTGCTTCACCGACCTCGGCCCGCTCGGCGACAAAACGCAAGCGGTCGAAGTTCATGTTGGCGCCGCAGGCAATGGTCACCAGGGTCTCATTCTTCAGGCTTTGCTTGCCGGCTTTGGCGCGTTCGATATAGGCTTTGCAGCCGGCAACCGCCAGCGCACCGGCAGGCTCCAGTATGCTGCGGGTATCCTGAAAAACGTCCTTGATCGCCGCGCATACCGCATCGGTATCGACCAAGATGATTTCATCGACATACTGTTTCGTCAGGCGGAAGGTCTCTTCGCCAACCAGCTTGACTGCGGTGCCGTCCGAGAACAGGCCGACGTCATTCAGCGTGACCCGGCGTCCGGCCTTGATGCTGCGCGACATTGCATCCGAATCTGTCGTCTGCACGCCGATGATCTTGATATCCGGGCGCACTGCTTTCACGTAGGCCGCAACGCCGGAAATCAGGCCGCCGCCGCCGATGGCGACAAAGATAGCGTGGATGGGCTCGGAATGCTGGCGCAGGATTTCCATGCCTATGGTGCCCTGGCCGGCGATCACATCGGGATCGTCGAAAGGGTGGACGAAAGTCAGCTTTTGCTTTTGTTCCAGCTTGATCGCATGGTCATAGGCATCGGTATAGGACTCGCCGTGCAGCACGATTTCCACATTGTCGCCGCCATGCGCCCGTACCGCATCGATCTTGACCGGCGGCGTGGTCGTCGGCATCACAATGACGGCCTTGCACTTCATCCTGGCTGCGCACAGCGCCACGCCTTGCGCATGGTTGCCGGCGGAGGCGCAAATCACGCCGCGCTTCAGTTGCGCCGGGGTCAGGTGAGCTATCTTGTTGTAAGCGCCGCGCAGCTTGAAGCTGAACACGCTCTGCATATCCTCGCGTTTAAAGTAAATTCGGTTTTCCATGCGGGCCGACAGGCTGGGCGCAAATTCCAGAGGCGTTTCAAAGGCGACGTCATAGACGCGGGCAGTCAGGATTTTCTTAAGATAGTCGGTCGTCATAGATGAATTTTAGATTGCAAATTAGCAATGTTGGGCAATAAAAAACTGCCTTTACTGATTAAAGGAATATAAATGTTGCCTGCTCATTATAATGGATGCCTTTTTAGACTGGTGGTAAAGCAACATGGTAGAGAGTGCAGTACATTGGCTGTTGAGTGTTTTGGCCTTGCCCAAGGTGGGTTTGACTTCGGTCTTCCTCATCAGCTTCATTTCCGCCACCTTGCTACCGCTGGGCTCGGAGCCCGCGGTATTCGCAGTGATCAAGGCCAACCCTGAGCTGTTCTGGCAAGTGATCCTGGTCGCCGCAGTCGGCAATACGCTGGGCGGCGTGGTGGATTACTGGATGGGCTATGGCGCCAAGCGGATGTTTGCCGCGGAACAGGAAACTGCCTGGTATGCCTGGTTGCGCCGTTTCGGCGCTAAAACCATGCTGCTGGCCTGGGTGCCGGGCATAGGGGATCCCATCTGCACTCTGGCCGGCTGGCTGAAAATGCCGTTCTGGCCCAGCGTGATGTATATGGCCATAGGCAAATTCCTGCGTTATATCGTGATGACCTATCTGCTGCTGGCCGTGCCGGATGGCTTTTGGCACAAGCTGGCAGAGATGCTGGGTTAGGCCCGGTGAGCGGCGCAGGCAAATAAGAGAATATTTTAAAATCCAATACCACTTTAAGCCACTTGCTGCGTAAAAATTTGCATACTGCTGGGGGTATGCGAATTTTTTTAGGGCTATTTTCTATAAAGAAATACTTAATAGAAGCAGATACCCCGTCAATTATCGAAAATATTTGCCTGTAATGCCACCAAATATTCTCAGGCAAAATCGTCTTTTTTCCCTATTTATGGCGTAAAAAGTGTAGGGCTGTTAAGGCGTGGTGCATCGCAATACGCTAGAATGAATCTTTTAGAGGTGCCCCAGCAGATTGCCGGCGGTTCTTTTCCCAGGTTGGTGGTTTTGCATGCTTTTTTGCGGGATTGCCGATGTACTGCGGGGGAGGTCTGCGGCCGCCAGGAACCCCAGCCGCTTCAAAGACCCACAGACCTATTGATGAACGCTCCAGCACAAATCCAGGCTCTACTTGCAGATGCGCCACACGGCGCAGTACCCACCCGCGTACGTGAAATTCCCTATAACTACACCTCCTTTTCCGACCGCGAAATCGTGATCCGCCTGCTGGGAGAAGAGTCCTGGCAGTTGCTGGATACCTTGCGCGGAAAACGCCAGACCGGGCGATCTGCACGCATGCTGTATGAAGTATTGGGGGACATCTGGGTGGTAAGGCGCAATCCTTACCTGCAAGACGACATGCTGGACAATCCCAAGCGCCGCCAGGCCTTGATCGATGCGCTGAACCACCGCCTGCATGAGGTTGAAAAACGCCGCATCACGACGGATGAAGCTGATAGCCAGGATGTCGCCACCAGCGAGGATGCGAAAGCGCGTAGCGCCAGTGTGGAAACCCTGGTGCAGGCTGCGCGTAAGGCAGTGGCTGATTTTGCTGAAGAATTCCGCCAGACCTATGATCTGCGCAAGTTGGCCAACCGCAAGCTGGCCAGGCATACGGCGAAAGACAATATCAAGTTTGATGGTCTGTCGCGCGTGTCGCATGTTACCGACGCGACCGACTGGCGGGTGGAATATCCTTTCGTCGTACTGACGCCGGATACCGAAGATGAAATGGCCGGCTTGGTCAAATGCTGTATAGAACTGGGATTGACCATCATTCCGCGCGGCGGCGGCACCGGTTACACCGGCGGCGCGATTCCGCTGACACCGATGTCGGCCGTCATCAACACTGAAAAGCTGGAGCAGTTGGGCGAAGTCGAAATGACGGTATTGCCCGGCTTGAGCCAGCCGTATGCGACCATCTATTCCGGCGCAGGCGTAGTGACCAAGCGGGTATCGGATGCTGCCGACAAGGCCGGCTTTGTATTTGCTGTGGATCCAACCTCCGCTGAGGCTTCCTGCATAGGCGGCAATGTCGCGATGAATGCCGGCGGCAAGAAGGCCGTGCTGTGGGGTACGGCGCTGGACAACCTAGCCTCATGGCGCATGGTGGACCCGAATGGCGATTGGCTGGAAGTCACCCGGCTGGAACATAATCTGGGCAAGATCCATGACGTGGAACTTGCCAAGTTCAAGCTGGAATGGACCCATCCCGGCGAGAAGACGCCGTTCAAGACCGAACAGCTGGAAATCAAGGGCCGGGTATTCCGCAAGGAAGGCCTCGGCAAGGATGTGACCGACAAATTCCTCGCGGGTTTGCCTGGCATACAGAAAGAAGGCTGCGACGGCCTGATCACGTCAGCCCGCTGGATACTGCACAAGATGCCCAAGCATACGCGCACCGTCTGCCTGGAGTTTTTCGGCCAGGCACGGGATGCGATACCGTCCATCGTCGAGATCAAGGATTTCCTCGACGGCGAAACCAAAAAGGGCGGCGCCATCCTGGCCGGCCTGGAGCATCTGGATGAGCGTTATCTGCGCGCAGTGGGCTACACCACCAAATCCAAGCGCGGCGTACTGCCGAAGATGGCCTTGTTCGGCGACATCGTCGGCGACGATGAAAACGCGGTCGCGCAGGCGGCATCGGAAGTCATCCGCATTGCCAATACCCGCGTAGGCGAGGGCTTTGTCGCCGTCAGCCCGGAGGCGCGCAAGAAGTTCTGGCTGGACCGCGCCAAGACAGCGGCGATCTCCAAGCACACCAATGCGTTCAAGATCAATGAAGACGTGGTCATCCCGCTCAATCGCATGGGTGAATATACCGACGGCATAGAGCGCATCAATATTGAGTTGTCGATACAAAACAAGCTGGCCTTGCTGGAACAACTGTCGGCCTTCTTTGCCAAGGGCAATCTGCCGCTGGGCAAGAGCGAAGACGCCGATGGCGACGATATTTCTGCCGCTGAATTGCTGGAAGACCGGGTCAGCCATGCGGTTGAATTGCTGGATGCCACCCGCGCCCGCTGGACTTATTTGCTGAACCAGTTGGACAAGCCGCTGGCGGAAGCCAGGGATGAGCTGATAGCACTGGGCCTGGACAAGCTGGCTTTCGTGTTTGACGAGAGACTGCAAAAGCAGCCGGATGCAACCGTATTCAGTATCGTGCAAGACCGTACCGTGCGGGTCTCCTGGAAGACCGAACTGCGCGCGCATCTGCGCCAGATGTTCAATGGCGCGGCTTTCCGCCTGATCCTGGATGAGTGCACCGCAATCCACAAGAAGGTATTGCGCAGCCGCGTGTTCGTGGCCCTGCACATGCATGCGGGCGACGGCAATGTGCACACCAATATTCCGGTCAACTCAGACAACTATGAAATGCTGCAGGTTGCGCACACTGCAGTGGCCCGCATCATGGTGCTGGCGCGCTCGCTGGACGGCGTGATCTCCGGCGAACACGGCATAGGCATCACCAAGCTGGAATTCCTGACCGAAGACGAGATCAAGGACTTCCGCGACTACAAACTGCGCATAGATCCAGAAGGCCGCTTCAACAAGGGCAAGCTGCTGAACCTGCCCGACTTTGCCGCCGACCTGCGCAATGCGTATACGCCGTCCTTTGGCTTGATGGGGCACGAGTCGCTGATTATGCAGCAAAGCGATATCGGTGCGATCGCCAATAGCGTCAAGGATTGCCTGCGTTGCGGCAAATGTAAACCGGTCTGCGCCACCCATGTGCCGCGCGCGAATCTGCTGTATTCGCCGCGCAACAAGATATTGGCGACTTCATTGCTGGTGGAAGCCTTCCTGTATGAAGAGCAGACCCGGCGCGGCATATCGATCAAGCATTGGGAAGAGTTTGAAGATGTAGCCGACCATTGCACGGTCTGCCATAAATGCGTGACGCCTTGCCCGGTCGATATCGACTTTGGCGATGTCTCGATGAATATGCGCAATCTGCTGCGCAAGATGGGCAAGAAGTCCTTCAACCCCGGCACTGCCGGTGCGATGTTTTTCCTGAACGCGACTGATCCGGCGACGATCAACGCGACCCGCCAGGTGATGACGGGCGTGATGTTCAAGGCACAGCGCATGGGCCATGACCTGCTGAAGAAATTTGCCAGGAAACAAACCAAGGCGCCTCCGGCTTCGGTAGGCAAGGCGCCGATCAAGGAGCAGGTGATCCACTTCATCAACAAGAAGATGCCGGGCAACCTGCCGAAGAAGACCGCGCGCGCGTTGCTGGACATTGAAGATGACAAGATGGTTCCCATCATCCGCGATCCGAAAACGACCACCGCCGATACCGAAGCAGTGTTTTACTTTCCCGGTTGCGGTTCTGAGCGCCTGTTCTCGCAGGTAGGCTTGGCCACGCAGGCTATGCTGTGGAATGTCGGCGTGCAGACGGTGCTGCCGCCGGGCTACCTGTGCTGCGGTTATCCGCAACGCAGCGCCGGCGATTTTGACAAGGCCGAGAAGATCATTACCGATAACCGTGTGCTGTTCCATCGCATGGCCAATACGCTGAACTATCTGGATATCAAGACCGTGGTCGTGTCTTGCGGTACTTGCTACGACCAGATACAGGGCTACGAGTTTGAAAAGATATTCCCTGGCTGCCGCATCATCGATATCCATGAATATCTGCTGGAAAAAGATGTGAAGCTGGCCGGTGTCAGCGGCACCCGTTACATGTACCACGACCCTTGCCACAGCCCGATGAAGCTGCAGGATCCGTTGAAGACGGTGAATGCGCTGATCACGACCGTGGATGGCCAGAAGGTCGAAAAGAACGACAGGTGCTGTGGCGAGGCAGGTACGCTCGCGGTATCACGTCCGGATGTATCGACCCAGATACGCTTCCGCAAGGAAGAGGAAATGAGCAAGGGCGCCAGCAAGCTGCGCGCGGACGGCTTTACCGGCGAAGTGAAGATACTGACGTCCTGCCCGGCCTGCCTGCAGGGCTTGTCACGCTATAACGACGACAATAGCACCGAGGCAGACTATATCGTGGTGGAAATGGCGAAGCACATACTGGGTGAAAACTGGATGCCGGACTACGTGGCGCGTGCCAACAACGGCGGCATAGAGCGGGTATTGGTGTAGCGATGGACAACTGCGAATTATGCAATCCCAGGCTGGGGGACGTGGTGTACTCCAGCCCGAATTGGCGCGTGATCCTGGTCGACGATAAAAACTACCCCGGTTTTTGCCGCGTGATCTGGAATGCGCACGTGAAAGAGATGACGGACCTGCCTGCTGCCGAACGCAATGAAGTCATGGACGCAGTATGGAAGCTGGAAACGGCAATCCGCAAGGTTATGCAGCCCCACAAGATCAATCTCGCCAGTTTTGGTAACATGGTGCCGCATCTGCACTGGCATGTGATTCCGCGCTACCAGGACGATGCACATTTCCCTAATCCGGTATGGGCGGCTGCCCATCCGGAAGTGCCGGACACCTCGACGCGCCAGGCGCTATTGCCCGCGTTGCGCGCCGAGATCATCCGGCAATTGCAGGCTTGAAGAATAGAGAACAGTATGACAGGCTCCAAACAAAGTACCCCGGGACCCACACCTACCGCGTTGACGGTACGCACGCAATCGCGCGTGCTGGATGTCAGCTTTGACGACGGCGCCCAATTTTCGTTGCCGTTTGAACTATTGCGCGTGTATTCGCCTTCCGCCGAAGTGCGTGGACACGGACCGGGGCAGGAGACCTTGCAAACCGGCAAGCGCGACGTCAGCCTGACAGCGCTGGAGCCGGTCGGACACTATGCGGTGCAACCGCATTTTTCCGATGCCCATAACAGCGGCATCTACACTTGGGAGTACCTGTACTGGCTGGGTGAAAACCAGGCCAGCCTGTGGCAGGACTATCTGAACCGGCTGCAAGTCGCAGGGTTTGATCCGGAAGCCGGACGCGACACGCCCATGGTGCAGCAAGCGAGCGGCTGCGGGCACAATCACTAGGCAATACGCCTTTATTTTACGCATTCCTCCTGCTAAGTGGCCGTCTTGTTGATTGAGCAACAAACTATCGCAAAATTGGTCAAATGGGCACATTCCTGCAATGCAGGCAGGCATTCTCGTAATTTTGGCTCCCTGCGTGTGCTGCCAGACGCAGACTAGGCATGTTTTGGCCCAAAATCTGGGATAATGCGCGCATTCCATAGGTGAAAATCATGACTAATACTACGCATTTCGGTTACACGACCGTAGAAGAAGACGAAAAAGTACACAAAGTAGCCGAAGTTTTTCACTCGGTTGCGGCCAAATACGACGTGATGAACGACCTGATGTCCGCCGGGCTGCACCGCGCGTGGAAAATATTCACGATTGCGCAGGCGGCAGTGCGCCCCGGCTTCAAGGTCCTGGATATTGCCGGCGGTACCGGTGACCTGGCCAAGGAATTCGTGAAGCAGGCTGGTTCCTCCGGTGAGGTATGGCATACCGATATCAATGAATCCATGCTGAGGGTAGGGCGTGACCGTCTCTTGAATAAGGGCCTGATTACCCCCACTTTATTATGTGACGCGGAAAAATTGCCTTTCCAGGACAATTATTTCGACCGGGTAACGGTAGCGTTTGGCCTGCGCAATATGACGCACAAAGACCAGGCGCTGGCAGAGATGCGCAGGGTGCTGAAGCCGGGCGGCAAGTTACTGGTGCTGGAATTCTCCAAAGTTCCGGCGATCTTGCAAAAGCCCTACGATGTTTATTCTTTTTCCGTATTGCCATGGCTGGGGCAGCGCATTGCCAACGATGCCGAGAGCTACCGTTATCTGGCTGAATCGATACGAATGCACCCCGACCAGGAAACTCTGAAGGGCATGATGCAGGATGCAGGCCTGGAACGCGTGCAATATTACAATCTGACGGCAGGTGTGGCCGCTTTACACACCGGTATCAAACTTTAAGCGCTGCAGCTTTTATCCAGCAGTAGCGCCAGGCGGTAACTCTTATCATGAAAAAATTCTTTATTGCAATGATGGTCGTCGCCAGCGCGCTGGCAGTGACAGTCTCCGATGCGGACGCAAGGCGTCTCGGTGGCGGCGGTTCAATAGGCCGCCAGTCTTCCAATGTATCGCGGCAGGTAGCTCCTCCTTCCAATGCAGCACGGCCCGCGCCTGCGCCCGCAGCCCCTGCGGCGGCACCGGGTGCTGTGGTGCCTCCCAAGCCTGCTAGCCCATGGAAAGGCATAGTCGGGGGCCTGATCGGCGGTGCCTTGCTGGGCGCGATGTTTTCCAGCCTGGGTTTTGGCGGCGCATTGAGCAGCATGCTGGGTACCATCGTCACTTTTGGCTTGCTGGCCCTGGTGGTGATGTTCATCATCCGCATGTTCCGCAAGCCTAGCCCGGCTGGAGTGCCTTCGTCGTATTCCACTTACCAGCAGCCTGCTTATGCCGGTGCCTCTGGCTCGGCTACGCCCGAGATCGGCTCCCGCATAGAGCCGCAGTCTTATGCTTACCAGTCGCCTGAGCCGGCTGCCGCCGCTGCTGTTTCTGCTGCTGGCCCTTGGGGTGTGCCGGCCGACTTCGATGTGCCTGCCTTCCTGCGCAATGCCAAGACTTACTTCATTCGCCTGCAGGCCGCTTGGGATAAAGCCGATATCAACGATATCCGCGAATTCACAACGCCGGAAATGTATGCTGAAATCAAATTGCAGATACAGGAGCGCGGAGCCAGCCCGAATGTGACGGACGTCGTGTCCATCGACGCCGAATTGCTGGGTCTGGAACAGGTGGGCAACGATCATCTGGCCAGCATCAAGTTCACCGGCATGATCAAGGAAGCCGCCAACGCGCCTGCGGAACCCTTCAATGAAGTGTGGAATCTGGCGAAGCCGCTCAATGGCCAGGGCGGCTGGGTACTGGCCGGCATCCAGCAACTGTCCTAGCCGCTGTGCCGCATGCTGCCAGTTCTGCCATGCCGCATCCAGCGATAAGCTGTTAAACTTGAGACCGCCCATGCCATCATGGGCGGTTTTTATTTAAGCTCCCATGATTCCACTATCACCAACTGTCGCTCCATTCATTAACCATTTGCTGGCCCCCGAGCCTTGGGCCAGGGATAAATTACGCCAGCACACAGGCAAGACCGCTGCTATCGATATCCAGTTGCTGACATTGAAATTAAAAGTCAGCGCCGATGGCTTGGTGGAAAGCGCTGCTGGCGATGTGCAGCCGGATGTGAAAATCATCATCAAGGCCAGCGACCTGCCCTTGATCGCGCAAAACCGCGAGCGGGCCTTTTCCTATGTGAAGGTGGAGGGGGATGCCGAATTTGCGAACACGATTTCGCAATTGGGCCAGACCTTGCGCTGGGAAGCGGAAGAAGATTTGAGCAAGCTGTTTGGTGATATTGCGGCGGTGCGCATGGTGGCTGCCGCCAGATCGGTAGCTCAGACGGTCAAAGAGACCCACCAGAAGCTGCAGGAAAATCTGGCCGAGTATTTTCTGGAAGAGAATCCCATGCTGGTAAGGCCCGCCGCAGTAAGCGCACTGGGCAATGATGTAAACAAGATTCGTGACGATGTAGAGCGTTTGACCAAGCGCATCGAAAAACTGGAAAGGCTGCGCTAGTGTTTAAATTCTTACGTTTGTTGAAGATCATCCGTATCGTCATCCTGTACGGTATTGATGAAATTGCCATATCCGGGCTGGCGGTGCCGCGCCTGGCCAAGCTGATCGATCAACTGATTTTCTGGCGCGATATCTCGGCGCCGCGCGGCGAACGCCTGCGCAAGGCGCTGGAAGAACTGGGTCCGGTATTTGTGAAGTTCGGCCAGGTATTGTCCACCCGGCGCGACCTGCTGCCGGAAGATATCGTCGATGAGCTGTCCAAGCTGCAGGACAGGGTGCCACCCTTCGATCCCGATCTGGCGATTGCGCAAATCACTAAATCCCTCGGCGCGCATCCGGAGCAATTGTTTGCCGAGTTTGAGCGCACGCCGGTTGCCTCTGCGTCTATCGCGCAGGTGCACTTTGCAGTGCTGAAAGACGGCCGCAAAGTGGCGGTCAAGGTGCTGCGCCCAGGCATGAAGGCCTCCATAGACAAGGACGTTGCCTTGATGCACGTGGCTGCAGGCTGGCTGGAAAAGTTGTGGGCCGACGGCAAGCGCCTGAAGCCGCGCGAAGTGGTCGGCGAGTTTGATAAATACCTGCACGATGAGCTGGACCTGATGCGCGAGGCCGCCAACGGCAGCCAGTTGCGCCGCAATTTTGCCGAGTCCAAGCTGCTGCTGGTGCCGGAAATGTATTGGGACTATTGCTCGTCGTCGGTGATCGTGATGGAACGCATGAACGGTATTCCCATCTCGCAAACCGCCAGGCTGCTGGAAGCCGGCGTCGACATGGAAAAACTGTCGCGCGACGGCGTGGAGATATTTTTCACCCAGGTGTTCCGCGATGGCTTTTTCCATGCAGATATGCATCCTGGAAATATCCTGGTGTCCACCGATGCGGATACTTTCGGCAGTTATATTGCGCTGGACTTCGGCATCGTCGGCACCTTGACGGATTTCGACAAGGATTACCTGTCGCAGAATTTCCTGGCCTTCTTCCGCCGCGACTACAAGCGCGTCGCCGAGGCGCATATAGAATCCGGCTGGGCGCCCAAGGAAACCCGCGTCGATGAATTGGAGTCGGCAGTGCGCGCCTGTTGCGAGCCTATCTTCGATCGTCCGCTGAAAGACATTTCCTTTGGCCAGGTGCTGTTGCGCCTGTTCCAGACTTCGCGCCGCTTCAATGTGGAAGTACAGCCGCAACTGGTGCTGCTGCAAAAGACGCTGCTGAATATTGAAGGCCTGGGGCGGCAACTGGACCCCAACCTGGATTTATGGAAAACCGCCAAGCCCTACCTGGAGCGCTGGATGAGCGACCAGGTCGGCTGGCGCGGCATGCTGGAAAAATTGAAGGCAGAAGCGCCGCGCTACAGCCATATCTTCCCGCAATTGCCGCGCCTGGCGCATCAGGCCCTGACCCTGGCCAGCGAACCGCGGCATGATGCTGCCGTCCTGGCTAGCCTGCTGGCCGAGCAAAGGACAACCAACCGCCTGCTGCGCATCGTCATTTACTTTGGCGGCGGCATGATCGCCGGTGCGCTGGTAGCGCAATTGTTCCTGCATCTGTACTACGTATAAGGCAAGCTGTGGAACCCTTCGACACCCGCGATCCTACCGTCAGCCAGTTTTGGGATGAGCGTTTCAAGCGTGAATTCACGCCCTGGGACAAGGGCGGCGCCCCACAGGCGCTGCAGAATTTTGTTCGCGCATCTGCAAGGCCGCTGGTCAGCCTGATCCCTGGTTGCGGCGCTGGTTACGAGGCGGCTTTCCTGGCCGAGGCGGGGTGGGATGTGACTGCGATCGATTTTTCACCGGCAGCCGTGGCCACTGCGCGCGCCGCTGTCGGCAAGTGGGCAGACCGCATCGTGCAGGCGGACTTTTTCCAGTTCCAGCCTGCACATGCGCTGGACATGATCTACGAGCGCGCTTTCCTATGTGCGTTGCCTCGCCGCATGCGTCCGCAGATTGCTGCGCGCTGGGCCGAGTTGCTGTCAACCGGCGGTTTGCTGGCGGGGTATTTCTTTTTTGATAATTCGACCAAGGGGCCGCCTTTCGGCATCTCCGAGCAGGAGTTGCATGAATTGCTACATCCGCTGTTTGAGCTGGTCGAAGATGCGGAGGTCGAAGACTCGATTTCCGTGTTCCAGGGCAAAGAACGCTGGAAAGTGTGGCGCAGGCGCTAAATTAGCGGCAGAATCAGGATGTTGGGGCCAGACTCTAATTGCATCCCTCCAGCTTGGCTTTATAATGCCCGCAGCAAATTGTTGCGGGTTTTTTCATTGTGGGCTGGATGCTCCAGTCCGTATGTAAATATACAGTCGGCCATGCGGCCATCCTTATAGCTAATTACTCTCATGAACACTCTGATCTGGTTCGTCGTACTTTATTGGGTCATCTCGGTCGGGATAGGCCTGTATGCCGCCCGCTATGTGAATAACTCCAAGGACTATGCCGTTGCCGGGCGTTCGCTGCCTATGTATGTGGTGACGGCCACTGTGTTTGCGACCTGGTTCGGTTCTGAAACCGTGCTTGGCATTTCCTCCACCTTCGTCAAGGAAGGCCTGAGCGGCGTCGTGGCCGATCCTTTCGGCTCTTCGCTGTGCCTGATTTTTGTCGGCCTGTTCTTTGCCCGCCCGCTGTACCGGATGAACCTGCTGACGATAGGTGACTATTACCGTAATAAATTCGGTCGCGCGGTCGAGGTGCTGGTCACCATCTGTATCGTGATTTCCTACCTGGGCTGGGTTGCCGCGCAGATCAAGGCCCTGGGCCTGGTTTTCAATGTGGTATCCGGCGGCGACATTTCGATGAATGTCGGCATGATGATAGGTGCCGCCAGCGTGCTGGTATATACGCTGATGGGCGGCATGTGGTCGGTGGCGATTACCGATTTCATCCAGATGATCATTATCGTGATCGGCATGCTGTACATAGGCTGGGAAGTTTCCGGCATGGTGGGCGGTGCGGGCACGGTGATCGAGCATGCGCGCAATGCCGGCAAGCTGGAGTTCTGGCCGGCGCCAACCGGCAAGGAAATGCTGTGGTTCTTTGCCGCCTGGATCACGATGATGCTGGGTTCCATCCCCCAGCAGGACGTTTTCCAGCGTGTGGCCTCTTCCAAGAATGAAAAGATCGCCGGACGTGCGTCGGTACTGGGCGGCGTACTGTATTTCTGTTTCGCCTTTATCCCTATGTTCCTGGCTTATTCTGCAACATTGATCGATCCAAAAATGGTCGCCAGCCTGATAGACAAGGATTCGCAATTGATCCTGCCTACGCTGATCATGACCAAGGTGCCGATTTTTGCACAGGTGATGTTCTTTGGCGCGCTGCTGTCGGCGATCAAGAGCTGTGCCAGTGCGACGTTGCTGGCACCGTCGGTGACCTTTTCGGAAAATATCCTGAAAGCAATGTTGCCCAAGCAAAGCGACAAGCAATTCCTGTTCATGATGCGTGTTGTTGTCTTGGTGTTCACTGCGATTGTAACTATTTTTGCAATGAATACCGGTTCCAGCATCTATAAGATGGTGGAAAATGCCTACAAGGTGACCTTGGTTGCAGCCTTTGTGCCGCTGGCTTTCGGCCTGTACTGGAAGCGCGCGACCAGCCAGGGAGCGCTGGCCTCGATGATTCTGGGCCTCGCAGTATGGATCAGCCTGGAGATCGTGGCGCCGGAAGGCTATTGGCCACCGCAACTGGTTGGCGTCATTGTCAGTCTGGCTGGCATGATCCTGGGTTCGCTGCTGCCGCAATTCGTGCGCAAGCCGGTAACAGCGGAGGCCTGAGCGGCTCGTCTCGCCAAGGAAAGCAGGGGCGAAAGGAAGTGAAAGCTGTGCAGTGCGCAAATTAAGCCAAAAAACCTTTATAATTCAGGGTTTTATCAGCTTTTTTTGGGGCGAGATATGCCGATTTATGCTTACCGCTGTGAAGATTGTGGTTTTGCCAAAGACGTATTGCAAAAGATGTCCGATGCACCATTGAGTGATTGCCCAAATTGCGGCAAGGCCAGTTTCAAGAAGCAGGTGACTGCTGCCGGTTTCCAGCTCAAGGGCTCGGGCTGGTATGTGACTGATTTCCGTGGCGGCGCCAATGGCAGTAATGGTGCAGCAGGTACTTCGGCGCCTGCAGTAGGGACCGGCAGTTCGGAATCGGGTGGATCCAGTTCTTCTGCTTCCGGTGAGTCCGCCAGCGCAGGCAGCAGCGCAGCCAGCCCAAGTTCGACGAGCACAACCAGCGCAGGTGGCGACACCAAGGCAGCCTGAGCGTCTTTTTTGGCTTGGCGGGGGTTTGCAACGGGTTTGCAATGTAATTTAATAGAATGGCGAGTGTAATGCGTAAATATTTCATTACCGGTTTGTTGATACTGGTGCCGCTGGCAATCACCCTGTGGGTGCTGAACGCCATCATCAGTACGATGGACCAGTCCCTGTTGCTATTGCCTGCACAATGGAGGCCGGAAGCTGTTGTCGGCTTCCATATTCCAGGCCTGGGTACGATACTGACGCTGCTGATCATTTTCGTTACCGGTTTGCTGACGCAAAACTTTATCGGTAACTATGTGGTCTCGGTATGGGAAGCATTGTTGAACCGCATTCCCATCGTCAACTCGATCTACTCCAGCGTCAAGCAGGTATCGGACACGCTGTTTTCCTCTTCCGGTAATGCCTTCCGCAAGGCAGTGCTGGTACGATATCCGCACCAGGGTTCCTGGACCATCGCTTTCCTGACCGGTGTGCCCGGCGGCGACGTGGCCAACCATTTGCAAGGCGAGTATGTCAGCGTATATGTGCCGACCACGCCGAATCCGACTTCCGGCTTCTTCCTGATGATGCCTAAGGAGGATACGATAGAGCTGGATATGAGCGTCGATGCAGCGCTTAAATACATCGTATCGATGGGTGTCGTTGCTCCAGAGCACTTGCCGGTCAAAAAAGACGATGAAGTTTTGCAGTAACGATAGACCCACGAATACAAGTACACCACGAATATAAGCGCAGGCATGCACCCGCGGCAGGCCTGCCGGAATAATTGATAACTTTGAACAAAGACAGGTAATTAGATATGTCCATGCGTACCCACTATTGCGGCCTCACCACTGAGGCTCTTCTCGGTCAAACCGTCAGCCTGTGCGGCTGGGTGCACCGTCGCCGTGACCACGGTGGCGTGATTTTCATCGACTTGCGCGACCGTGAAGGCCTGGTACAGGTTGTTTGCGATCCTGATCGTGCGGACGTATTTGCCGCCGCAGAATCCGTCCGTAGCGAATTCTGCCTGCGCATTACCGGCCTGGTGCGTAACCGCCCGGAAGGTACCAGCAATGCCAACCTGAACTCAGGCAAGATCGAAGTTCTGTGCCAGCAACTGGAAGTGCTGAACCCATCCGTGACGCCACCGTTCCAATTGGATGATGACAACCTGTCCGAAACCACACGCCTGACACACCGCGTGCTGGATCTGCGTCGTCCGCAAATGCAAAACAATCTGCGCCTGCGTTACAAGGTAACGATGGAAGTGCGCAAGTTCCTGGATGCCAATGGCTTCATCGACATCGAAACACCGATGCTGACCAAATCCACGCCAGAAGGCGCGCGTGATTACCTGGTGCCTTCCCGTGTGAATGCCGGTGAATTCTTCGCGTTGCCGCAATCGCCGCAGTTGTTCAAGCAATTGCTGATGGTTGCCAACTTCGACCGCTATTACCAGATCACCAAATGCTTCCGCGATGAAGATCTGCGCGCTGACCGCCAGCCTGAATTCACGCAGATCGATTGCGAAACCTCGTTCATGAATGAGCAGGAAATCCGCGACATGTTCGAAGGCATGATACGCCTGGTGTTCAAGAACACGCTGGATATCGAGCTGCCTAATCCTTTCCCTGTGATGAACTTCGACACGGCAATGGGCCTGTATGGTTCCGACAAGCCGGACATGCGCGTCAAACTGCAATTCACCGACCTGACCGATGTCATGAAGGATGTGGACTTCAAGGTCTTCTCCGGCGCCGCGAACATGCCTAACGGCCGCGTGGTTGGTCTGCGCGTACCGGGCGGCGGCAATATGCCACGTTCCGAAATCGACGCATACACGCAGTTTGTTGCGATCTACGGCGCCAAAGGCCTGGCTTACATCAAGGTCAATGAAAAAGCATTGGGCCGCGACGGCCTGCAATCGCCTATCGTGAAAAACCTGCACGATGCAGCCTTGACACAGATCCTGGAGCAAACCGGTGCGCAAGACGGCGACCTGATTTTCTTCGGTGCGGATAAAGCCAAGGTTGTCAACGATGCGATCGGTGCATTGCGCGTGAAAATCGGCCACAGCGAATTCGGCAAGAAAAACGGCCTGTTCGATGACGTATGGAAGCCATTGTGGGTCATCGATTTCCCTATGTTTGAATACGATGAAGCGAATGAGCGCTGGTCTGCAACCCACCACCCATTCACGGCCCCGAAAGACGGCCATGAAGACCTGATGGAAACAGATCCGGGCAAGTGCGTGGCCAAGGCTTACGACATGGTATTGAACGGCTGGGAACTGGGCGGCGGTTCTGTCCGTATCCACCGTGCAGACGTACAGAGCAAGGTATTCCGCGCATTGAAGATCGATGCCGAAGAAGCGCAACTGAAATTCGGCTTCCTGCTGGACGCACTGCAATACGGCGCGCCTCCGCACGGCGGCCTGGCATTCGGCTTGGATCGTATCGTGACGATGATGACAGGTTCGGAATCCATCCGTGACGTGATCGCCTTCCCGAAAACCCAGCGCGCGCAAGATTTGCTGACGCATGCTCCATCCCCAGTGGATGAGAAGCAACTGAAGGAATTGCATATCCGTTTGCGTAATCCGGAGCCGGTCGTCAAGTCCTGATAAATCCGGATGCTGTTTTCAATGGCATAATGAAGGCGCGGAATTCCGCGCCTTTTTTTATCGCTGTTTGCTTCTTTTATTTTTCATGCTGGACATGGTTTGATACGCTGCAGACCGCTTGTGCTAACTACCGTACTGATTGCATCAGAAAATACGCTTAAAATGCCTTGCAATACTGCAACGGGGTTGGAGTGCAATTGCAGCTCCCAAGCCATTATTGTGGATGACAATGCCTTATAAAATTCCCGAGTCGGTCCTGGTGGTGATACACACTGAGGACCTGCAAGTATTGTTGATAGAACGTGCCGATAAGCCGGGTTTCTGGCAGTCGGTAACAGGATCAAAAGATAGTCCCGACGAAATCCTGTCAGAAACTGCCAGGCGCGAGGTGCAGGAAGAAACCGGCATCATCGCAAGCGCGCAGCCGGGTGCATTGCTGGACTGGAATTTGTCGAATATTTATGAGATTTATCCGGTGTGGCGGCATCGTTATGCGCCCGGCATTACGCAGAATACCGAACATGTGTTCAGCCTGCAGGTGCCGCGCGATATAGAGGTGACGCTGGCGCCGCGCGAACATTTGCAGTATCTGTGGCTGCCTTACCGCGAGGCGGCTGATCGCTGCTTTTCTTCGTCGAATGCAGAAGCGATACTGCAATTGCCCAGGTTTGTCGGCGCCGCCGGTAGCTAGTGCTTTAGCTGAAGGCCATGACAGGCAAGAACGGGCGGTACTTTTGACACTTTTGACTGAGCGAATTTAACTGAACGAATATCCTGGAACTGGTCTTCAATGAAACTGCGCATCGCCACTTATAACATCCATAAAGGCGTCACCGCCTTTGGCCGGCGTGCCCGCATACACGGCATCAAGGAAGCGATAGACATGCTGGACGCCGACCTGGTCTTCCTGCAGGAAGTCCAGGGCCAGCACGATCACCATGCATTCAAGCATACGCAATGGCCGGTAGAGGCGCAGCACCATTTCCTGGCAGGTGAAAACCGGCACTCTGCCTACGGTATGAATGCCGTCTATGAACACGGCCACCATGGGAATGCCCTGCTGAGCCGTTTTGAAATTGCGTCCACGGCCAACCATGACGTGTCCGACCATGCATATGAGCAGCGAGGCATCCTGCATACGGTGATCCGTGCTCCTGCTGCAGAGATTCACTGTTTCGTCATCCATCTGGGCCTGTTTGCGGCCAGCCGCAGGCGGCAGGTGCAGGCACTGATACGCGAGATACAGACCAGTTTGCCGCCGGATGCGCCGCTGATCATCGCCGGTGACTTCAACGACTGGAGCAATAGCCTGAATCATACGCTGTACGCCGAGCTGGGCGTGAGCGAGGTATTTGACGATGGCAAGCATCGTGGGGGCATCGCAT
Source organism: Parundibacterium terreum (assembly GCF_014636315.1). Classification (GTDB taxonomy): domain Bacteria; phylum Pseudomonadota; class Gammaproteobacteria; order Burkholderiales; family Burkholderiaceae_D; genus Undibacterium; species Undibacterium terreum. The sequence goes on from NZ_BMED01000003.1 coordinate 137,110, forward strand.
CCAGCATTGCCTCCATGCCGCAGCGTGTTGCCGCGATGGCGGGCCTGGGCGGCGGCGTCAAGCCCAAAATCAAGACTGGCCGCACTTTTCCTGCTGGCCTGCCCTGGCTGCGGCTGGACCGCATGTATGTACGCGGCTTCAAGGTGGAGCATGCACAGGTAATGAGCGGTGCACCATGGACAAAACTATCAGACCACGTGCCAATTGTGGCAACATTGGAATATTCTCCGCGCCAGTCCTGAAACCAACGCATGCGCAAACTGAACTTTGTCGGTGGCAATGATGTCCGGCTCTTGCACTGCGGTGCGGAGTTCTTTGCCGCATTGATAGCCGATATCGACCAGGCGCAGCAGGATATCCATCTCGAAACCTACATCTTTTCTTCCGATGCGACCGGCCTGCAGGTGCAGGCGGCGTTGGAGAGAGCCGCCCAGCGCGGCGTCAATGTCAGGGTAATCGCTGACTGGCTGGGTAGCGGCGATCATCAATCCAAAGCGTTGACGGAGACTTTTGCCCGGGGCGGCGTCAAGTTCCGGCGTTTTAATCCCTGGTTCCGGCGCGGCCTGGCCCGCACCCACAGGAAGATATGCGTGATCGACCAGAAGATTGCGCTGGTCGGCGGCCTGAACATCAATGACGACATGCTCTCCGATGATGATGCGGCCATCCCGCTGGAGTTTCCACGCTGGGATTTTGCCGTGCGCGTAACCGGCCCGCTGGTCAACCAGATACAACTGGAGATTTATGCGCAATGGCTGAGGATGGGCAAGCTGGGCTTGAAATCACGTCTGCAATTACTGCTGAATCTGCGCGACGAAGAGCAGGTAGCGTCACACGAACCCAGCCTGGCTGCCTTTATCGTCAGGGATAACCTGAGGCACAGGGCGACCATACAGCGCGCCTATTTGCAGGCATTGGGCCTGGCCAGGAAGAAGGCGATCCTGGCCAATCCTTATTTTGCGCCAGGCCGTAAGTTCAGGCGGGCGTTGATCTCAGCCGCCTCGCGCGGTGTCGATGTCACGCTGCTCATCGGTGTCGGTCAGTTCCATCTGCAGGATGCGGTTGCGCATTCCTATTATCCGAAGCTGATGAAATACGGCGTCAAGATCGTCGAATATCGCAAGACACAATTACATGCAAAAGTGGCCGTGGTGGATGAGGAATGGGCGACCGTGGGTTCCAGCAATTTTGACGGGCTTAGCCTGTTTGTCAACCAGGAAGCCAATGTGGTGATCAGGGACGCTGCATTTTCGCAGGAGCTGACTACGCATCTGGAGCAGGGTATTGCCGACGGCGTATTGATCGCTGCGGAAGACTACAATAACAAGCCCTGGTACAAGCGTGCCTGGTATGGCACTGCCTATCTGATTTATCGCAGCGTGATGCGGATTGCGACCCTGGGAGGCTATGCGTGATACTGCACGGCGTAGACTTCACTTCTGCACCGTCCAAGCGCAAAGGCATCACGATAGCCACCGGGGTAATGCAGAATGATGTTTTCGTGCTGCAGTCGCTGCAATACTTGCATGATTTTCCTTCCTTTGAAGCCTGGTTGCGCCGGCCCGGCCCCTGGCTGGCCGGTTTCGACCTGCCTTTCTCCTTTCCGCGCGAACTGGTTGAATATCTGGGCTGGCCGGTGCAGTGGGCCGAGCTGATAAGTCACCTGCGGGAAATACCACGGCCTGAATTGCGATTGATCTTCAAGGCGTTCTGCGATGAACGGCCCGTGGGCAATAAATTTGCACACCGGGCTACCGATATCCCCGCCGGTTCTTCGCCGTCGATGAAATGGGTCAATCCTCCGGTTGCATATATGCTGCACGCCGGTGCGCCGCGTCTGCTGGATGCCGGAGTGACCATTCCCGGCATGCTGGCTGGGGATGACCGTATTGCGCTGGAGGCTTATCCGGGGATGCTGGCTCGGAGCATTACGCGGGCTTCCTACAAGAGTGATGACAAGGCCAAGCATACGGCTGAGCGGGTGCAGCGGCGCTTGGAGATTGTTGCTGCGCTGGAGGCGGGGCAATATGTGCTGGGTGTGCCTTTAGTGTGCGGGTCGTTTCGGGATTTGTTGATTGCGGATGGCAGTGGAGATTTGCTGGATGCAGTGCTGTGTGGGTTGAGCGCGGGGTGGGGCTGGATGCGGAGGGATGAGGGGTTTGGGTTGCCGGAGTTTGATAGCTTGGAGGGGTGGATAGTGGGGGCTTAGCGCTTGCTCTCTTACTTGGTGCCTGCTTGTTGTATCTTGGGATTGCTGGCCGGGGGTAGCCCGTCGGCTACTTACTTCTTCTTGCTTCGCCAAGAAGAAGTAAGCAAGAAGAAGGCGACCGCAGACTTGCCCTTCGGGTGATGACGCTGCGCGTCATCACATTTTGCGCACTGCCAAAAATGGGAAATGGGCGAAACTCGCTGCGCTCAGACAACACCCATTTCTAATCCATTTTCGGCAGAGCGCAAAATGCTGCGTCCGAGCGGGGGTACGTCAAAAGCAAATCAAAAACAACTTCAAAAGCAACTGCAACGTCGAAACCAGATTGTTGGTTTCTTAGCTTCGCGCTGCCGCAAATTTTTCAAAATAGCCAAGGCTTCCCGGGTTTGCCATCGCGTCGCGGTTGGCGATTTTGTCTATCGGGGTGCCCATCAGTAGTTTCTTGACCGGCAGTTCCATTTTTTTGCCGGACAGTGTGCGGGGGATTTCCGTTACGGCGAAAATTTCGTTCGGCACATGGCGCGAGGATAATGCCGTGCGGATTGTGGTTTTGATGGCGGTGACCAGTTCTTCATTGAGTTGCAGCCCGGCGCGCAGCACGACAAAGAGCGGCATATAGGATTCGCGGCCCAGGTATTCCAGGTCCACCACCAAGCTGTCCAGCACTTCGGGCAGGCTTTCCACGGCGCGGTAGATTTCGCTGGTGCCCATGCGTATGCCGTGGCGGTTGATGGTGGTATCGGAGCGGCCGTAGATGACGGCGCCGCCGCGTGGCGTGATCCTGATCCAGTCGCCATGCCGCCACCAGCCGGGATAAACGTCGAAGTAGCTGTCCAGGTAGCGCCGGTTGCCGGCGTCGTTCCAGAAAAACAGCGGCATCGACGGCATAGGCTTGGTGACCACCAGTTCGCCTACTTCATCATGCAGCGGCTTGCCTTGTTCATCCATCGCATATACCGCGATACCCAGGCTGCGGCTCTGTATTTCTCCGGAGTACAGCGGCATGATGGGGCAAGAGCCGACAAAGCTGGCGGCGATATCGGTGCCGCCGCTGATGGAGGCCAGCATGATGTCGCTGCCGACCTGTTGGTATATCCATTCAAAGCCTTCTTCCGATAGCGGAGAGCCGGTGGAACCTACCGAGCGTATGCGGTCCAGATTGGCAAGCTTGCGCGGCTCTATGCCTGCCTTCACGCAGTTGGCGAAATAGGCGGCGCCGGCACCGAAGAACGTGGCCTGGGTTTGCGCCGCAAATTTCCACAATGTTCCCATGTCCGGATAACCGGGATTGCCATCGAACAGGCAGATGGTGGCGCCCAGCAGCAGGCCGGTGACTTGAGAGTTCCACATGATCCAGCCGGTGGTCGAAAACCAGTGGAAACGGTCTTGTTCACCCAGATCCATTTGTAGCCCGTGCCCCTTCAGTGCCTCCAGCAACGTGCCGCCCTGGCTATGCACGATAGGCTTGGGCATGCCCGTGGTGCCGGATGAATAGACTATCCACAAGGGATGGTCGAAAGGCAGAGGCTCAAACTGGATGGGGACTTCATGCTGCAGGAGGCTGTCCCAGGAAGCAAAATTCCCTGCGGGAAGCGCGGTATGCAGCACCGGCAGCAGAATTGTATGCTCGACACTGGGCAGCGACTGCTGCAGGGTTTCCACCACGCTCAGCCTGTCAAAATTCTTGCCGCCATAGCGGTAGCCGTCCACCGCGATCAATACCTTGGGGTTGATCTGCGCAAAGCGGTCCAGTACGCTGGGGCTGCCCATGTCCGGCGAGCAGCTGGACCAGATCGCGCCTATGCTGGCGCAGGCATAAAAGGCAATCACGGTTTCGGGAATATTGGGCAGATAGGCAGCGACGCGATCGCCGCGCTGCACACCCATCTGGCGCAGTGCGTGCGCGACCGAGGCGATCTGGCGGCGCATCTCTTTCCAGCTGATGCTGTGGGTCTTTCCTTCGGCAATATCCGGTTCGGACTGGAAAATGATTGCCGGCCTTTGCTCCTCTGCATCATCCCGGTGGAAGCGGAACAATTGTTCCGTCAGGTTCAATTGCGCCCCCTCAAACCAGCGTGCTCCCGGCATCTTGTGCGTATCCAGTATGCGTGTGTAAGGCTGCGTGCTGTGTATGTCGAAATACTGCCACACGGTTTCCCAGAATTCTTCCAGATGCTCCACGGACCACTGCCATAAGCTGTTGTAGTCGCTGAATTGCAGCCCCTTGTCCTTTTGCAGCCATTGCATATAGTCGTGCATGCGTGTCTTGCTGATGCGTTCTGCGGACGGCGTCCATAAAAGCTTGAGGCTGCTATCGTTCATGCGGGGTATTCCTGATTGGGAGTGTAGGTGGAAGAGAGCGCCGCCGCACGTATGCCGGCGGTGATGAAGCGCTGCAAATGCGGCGCAGCCACGGCGGCGTTGCGGGCAGGGCAGCGGCCCTCGGAGAGTCTTTCTATGCGGGTATCGACGACGTGGTGCAGCAAGGCGCCCAAGGCAAACTGGTAGCACCAGAATATGGTTTCTACCGGCGCCGCCGGTAGTGCGCTGCTGAGCGCTGCAATGAATTCCTTCGCCATGGGGTCGTAGAATTCTCGCGTGATGCGCGCACTGGCTTCATGCTGATCAATGACGCCGCGCATGACCATGCGTGAAAAATTGACGCCATCCGGCTCTTCATTCAATTTCAGTACGGGGGTAATGAAGGCGGCGATGATCGCGCTGACAGCCATGTCCGGATCGGTATGCAGGCGCGCCTTATGCAGTTCAGACAGGCGCTCTGCGATATAGCTACTGCGATGTTCATATATGGCGTGGTAGAGCTCGTTCTTCGCGCCAAAGTAGTAGCCCACCAGTGCAATCGGTACCTGTGCCTCATGGGCGATATCGCGTATCGATACGCCTTCATAGCTTTGCATCGCAAAGCATTTTTCTGCAGCGACCAGGATAGCCCGCTTTTTTCCGCTTAAATCATTCACTGAGCTCATCGGCTTCTTTCTTGTGAAGATCCGGGGTGGTTGGTGCGATGCACAGGCTATCCGGTCCGGATAGGCAGGCCCGACCAAAAACCGTCACCGCCATCTCGCCGGATAGGCATGCGGATGACGACTGCGCCTTTGCAATTGCGGACCAGCCTATAGGCAAGGTCAATGAAAAGCATTTGCTTGGCGAATTGATTGTACGTTCGTACAAGCTTTTGTCTATGCGCGCTGCAGCATTTGCAGCGCACAATGCACCCGCACAGTGCGTTACATGCATAAATGTCTTGTGTTTGAAGGGGCGCTAAAATACAGTGCAGAAAATGGAATGATCGCGCTAAAAAATGCAGCGGCATGCAGCAGAAAGCAAAGCCTGCAGCGGTCTTTCGATTCATGGCAAGCTGAGTCAAACCGGGTAAAACCAATGAGCGATAGCATCAGATTAGATAAGTGGCTGTGGGCAGCCAGATTCTTCAAGACAAGGACGCTGGCAACAACAGCAGTGGAACTGGGGCGGATTTTGCAGAACGGCCAGCGGGTAAAGCCGGCGCATGGCGTGAAGCTGGACGACATGCTGCAGATAGAGCATGCGGAGCAAGTCTGGGAAGTGAAAGTGTTGCGTGTGCTGGAGGTGCGTGGCTCTGCCACCGTGGCGCAAACCATGTACCAGGAGACAGAAGAAAGCGCGGAAAAGCGCGCCAAGGCGGCGCAGGATAAAAAATATTACCGCGAACCGGGTGCCTCTGTGGCTGGCCGTCCTACCAAGCGCGACCGGCGTCAACTGGACTTCACCAGAAACTGAGCGCCATTTCAGATCCCGCCGGAAATAGCATTCCCAACAGAAAGGAAACGCCGGAAACCCCACAAATCCCGATAATTCCGAATAAACAAGTAGATACTCTCCTCTAAACGGGGCTACATAGCCGTTTCTGGTTTGACTTTTATAGCGCCGTGCCTAATAGTACGAGCGTTCGATTAATTCACATAGTGGCATCACCAATATGCCTTTATGAATCATTCAACACGATTAAATGCATTATGAATATGACATCGAAATTCATGCGTAAAGGTGAGCTGACTCGTGCAGCGATTCTTGATGTGGCACTGGACGCAGCCAGCCGTGACGGCATAGAAGGGCTGACGATAGGCTTGCTTGCAGACAAGATGAATATGAGCAAATCAGGTGTATTTGCTCATTTCGGCTCGCGCGAAGATTTACAGATCGAAGTGCTGAAGCTGTACCACCACCATTTCGAGCAGGAAGTGTTTTACCCCAGCATGAAGGAAGAGCGCGGCTTGCCTCGCCTGCAATCGATGTTCGCGTTGTGGGTTAAGCGCGTCACGGTTGAAATCGCCTCCGGTTGCATCTACATCAGCGGTGCGGCGGAATACGACGACAGGCAAGGGCCGATACGCGATGAACTGGTTGGCATGATACACGCGTGGCAGGGCGCTCTGCGCCGTGCGACGACCCAGGCGATACAGCTGGGCCATCTGCGTGAAGATGTAGATCCGGAACAGATAGTCTATGAAATGTATGGCCTGATCCTGGCGCTGCACCACGATGCGCGTTTCTTGCGCAAGCCGGGCAGTGTGGAAAGGGCGCAGATCGGGTTTGAACGCCTGGTCGAAAACTATTCGCGGCAGGCTGCAGAACACGCCTGATCCCTCAGGATAGGCGGTGCCTGCGGAAGCAGGCCGGGTGAGCTGCAACAGCAACAGGAATAGACCGCGCTGGAATTTTATTCGCTAATTTATTCGCTATAACAATTTTACTTAATCTTATTTAAACGGTTGTCAGGAGAAAATCATGGGTCAATACGTCGCTCCCTTGCGTGATATGCAGTTCGTCTTGCATGAATTGCTGCAAGTGGAAAATGAATTCAAGAACTTGCCCAAGTATGCAGAAATCGATGCCGACATCATCAACCAGGTATTGGAAGAGGGCGGCAAATTCACTTCTGAAGTATTGTTCCCGCTGAACCACTCCGGCGACCGCGAAGGCTGCCATCACGACAAGGCCAATCATACTGTCACGACGCCAAAAGGCTTTAAAGAAGCATACAAGCAGTATGTGGAAGCCGGCTGGCCTGCGCTGTCCTGCGATCCAGAATACGGCGGCCAGGGCTTGCCGCTGGCGCTGAACAATTCTTTCTACGAGATGCTGAACTCGTCCAACCAGGCATGGACCATGTACCCAGGCCTGTCCCATGGCGCCTACGAGTGCATCCATGAGCACGGCACTGACGAACAAAAATCTCTGTACCTGCCTAAACTGATCTCCGGCGAGTGGACAGGCACCATGTGCCTGACTGAAGCGCATTGCGGTACCGATCTGGGCATGCTGCGTTCCAAAGCAGAACCGCAAGCCGACGGCTCCTACAAAATCACCGGCAGCAAGATTTTCATCTCCGCCGGCGAACACGACATGTCGCACAACATCGTGCATCTGGTGCTGGCACGCCTGCCAGGCGCTCCGGAAGGCTCCAAGGGCATCTCGCTGTTCATCGTACCTAAGTTCCTGCCAAATGCGGACGGTAGCAACGGCGACCGCAATCCAATTTTCTGCGGCGCGATCGAAGAAAAAATGGGTATCCACGGCAATGCAACCTGCCAGATGAATCTGGACGGCGCAACCGGCTGGCTGATCGGCGGTCCGAACAAGGGCCTGAACGCGATGTTCGTGTTCATGAACGCGGCCCGTCTGGGCGTGGGCATGCAAGGCCTGGGCTTGACGGAAGTGGCTTACCAGAACGCGCTGGTATATGCAAAAGACCGCATCCAGATGCGCAGCCTGTCCGGCATCAAGGCGCCGGATCGTCCTGCCGATCCTATCATCGTGCATGCCGACGTACGCCGCATGCTGCTGACAGCAAAAGCCTATGCAGAAGGCGCGCGCGCTTTCACCGGCTATGTTGCCCTGCAACTGGACAAGGAACTGAATCACCCTGATGAAGAAGTGCGTAAAGACTGCGCCGACGAAGTCGCGCTGCTGACTCCGGTGATCAAGGCCTTCATTACCGACAATGCATGGACAGCCACTTCCGAGTGCCTGCAGGTCTACGGTGGCCACGGTTTCATCTCCGAATGGGGCATGGAGCAGTATGTACGCGACGCCCGCATCAACATGATCTACGAAGGTACCAACACCGTGCAATCGCTGGATTTGCTGGGCCGTAAGATCCTGATGGACAACGGCGCAAAACTGCGCAAGTTCGGCGCCAAGGTTCAGGCATTTGTCGAAGCAAACGGCACTAATGAAGAATTGGCTGAGTTCATCACACCGCTGGCTGACCTGGGCGACAAGGTCACCAAGCTGACAATGGAAATCGGCATGAAGGCTTTCCAGAACCCGGATGAAGTTGGCGCTGCTGCGGTACCTTACCTGCGTGTGGTAGGCCATCTGGTGTATGCCTACTTCTTCGCGCAAATGGCAAAAATCGCTCTGGAGAAAAAAGATTCCGGCGACACTTTCTATACATCCAAACTGGCAACAGCGCGCTTCTATATCGGCCGCCTGCTGCCGGAAACAGCGATGCTGATCCGTCAGGCACGTTCCGGTTCCGCCAACCTGATGGCACTGGAAGCAGACCTGTTCTAATCAAAATGGCAGGCGCTGCCGCTCATCAACAAGAGCGGTAGTGCTGCTGTTCCACATGATACACATGAGGTAAAAAATGACTAATTTCATCGTTAAAAAAGTGGCGGTACTGGGCGCCGGCGTGATGGGCGCGCAAATCGCAGCGCACTGCGTCAATGCCAAAGTACCTGTTGTGCTGTTCGACCTGCCGGCCAAGGAAGGCCCGAAGAACGGCATCGTACTGCGTGCTATCGAAAATCTGAAAAAGCTCAACCCTGCGCCGCTGGGCAACAAGGATGACGCTGCGTATATCGAAGTTGCCAACTACGAAGACAACCTGGATATCCTGAAGGGCTGCGACCTGATCATTGAAGCGATCGCGGAACGCATGGACTGGAAGCATGACCTGTACAAGAAGGTTTCTCCTTACATTGCACCTAACGCGATCTTCGCTTCCAATACATCGGGCCTGTCGATCACCGCACTGTCCGAAGGTTTTGATGCAGAATTGAAAGCGCGTTTCTGCGGCGTGCATTTCTTCAATCCGCCGCGCTACATGCATCTGGTAGAACTGATTCCTACCGTTGCCACCCGCCCGGAAATCATCGACCAACTGGAAGGCTTCCTGACTACAACCCTGGGTAAAGGTGTTGTGCGCGCCAAGGATACGCCTAACTTCATCGCCAACCGTGTCGGTATTTTCGGCATGCTGGCAACCATCTACGAAGCTGAAAAATTCGGACTGAGCGTAGACGTGGTGGATGACCTGACCGGCAAAAAATTGGGCCGTGCCTCTTCCGGCACTTTCCGCACGGCGGACGTCGTGGGCCTGGATACCATGGGCCACGTGATCAAGACCATGCAGGACAACCTGGAAAGCGATCCTTTCTTTGCTGTTTATAAAACACCGGAAGTGCTGGCCAAGCTGGTTGCTGCTGGCGCGCTGGGTCAAAAAGCCGGTGCAGGTTTCTACAAAAAAGTAGGCAAGGATATCCAGCGCCTGGATTTCGCTAAAGGTGAGTACGTCGCCGGCGGCGCCAAGGCGGATGAAGTTGTTGCCCGCATGCTGAAAGAAAAAGATCCGGTCAAGCGCATGAAGACCCTGCGTGAATCGACCAACCCTCAGGCGCAGTTCCTGTGGGCGATCTTCCGCGATGCTTTCCACTACATTGCCTTCCACATGGAGTCCATCGCCGACAATGCGCGCGATATCGACTTCGCGATGCGCTGGGGCTTTGGCTGGAATGTCGGTCCTTTCGAAACATGGCAGGCATCCGGCTGGCAAGAGATTGCTACCTGGGTCAAGGAAGATATCGATGCAGGCAAGGCATTGTGCAATGCAGCTTTGCCAGCCTGGGTATTTGATGGCCGCACCGGCGTACATACGCCGGAAGGTTCCTGGTCCGCCAGCAGCAAGACTTATGTGCCGCGTTCTGAACTGGCGGTGTACCAGCGCCAGGCTTTCCGCGCACCAGTACTGGGTGCGGGCGTGGCTGACGGCAAGACTGCCGGCACCACTGTATTTGAAGATGATTCCGTACGCATCTGGCACCAGAACGATGAAGTGCTGATCCTGTCGCTGAAGACCAAGATGCATGTTATCGGGCCAGGCGTCATCGACGGCATGGAAAAAGCGATTGCAGAAGCCGAGAAAAATTACAAGGGCTTGGTGATCTGGAATTCCGACGCAGCCGAAGGCGGTGCCTTCTCTGCCGGCGCCGATCTGCAGGCAATGCTGCCGCTGTTTATGTCCGGCGGCGTGAAAGCTATCGAACCGGCAATCTCCCGCCTGCAGCAAGCGCATATGGCGCTGAAGTATGCGAACGTACCTGTGGTTGCTGCAGTAGCCGGACTGGCTCTGGGCGGCGGTTGCGAACTGATGATGCATGCTGCAAAACGCGTTGCCTCGATCGAATCCTACATCGGCCTGGTGGAAGTCGGCGTGGGCCTGGTTCCTGGCGGCGGCGGCTTGAAAGAAGCGGCAGTGCGTGCAGCGAAAGATGCCAAAGGCACGGACCTGTTGCAGTTCCTGAAGAACTACTTCACCAATGCAGCGACCGCAGCAGTTTCCAAATCTGCGCTGGAAGCGCAGAAAATGGGCTACCTGTTTGCAGACGACGTGATCGTGTTCAATGCCCATGAATTGTTGCATGTGGCAAAAGTGGAAGCGCGCGCGATGTTTGACGCGGGCTACCGTCCGCCGCTGAAAGCGCAAGTGCCGGTAGCAGGCCGTTACGGCATGGCCACCATTTCTGCACAGTTGATCAATATGCGTGACGGCGGCTTCATTTCTGCGCACGACTACAAACTGGGCACGATGATCGCCGAGATCGTTTCCGGTGGTGAAGTGGAGCAGGGCAGCGTGGTCAGCGAGCAATGGCTGCTGGACATGGAACGCAAGGCCTTCATGGAATTGCTGAACCATCCGAAAACGCAGGAACGCATCATGGGCATGATGCAGACCGGAAAACCTGTACGTAACTAAGCCTGAGAAACTATTGCGAATATTGGGAAACAACCCTGGCGCGTTGCGCTGCTGGCCTGGTGATGAATACCCCCGGGTCAGCTCAGTTCGCAACAGCCTCTATGCACGTAAAGAATGAATCAGGAGAAATGAAATGACAAAACAACTTCAAGACGCCTACATCGTCGCCGCTACCCGTACTCCTATCGGTAAGGCGCCGCGCGGCATGTTCAAGAATGTGCGCCCGGACGACTTGCTGGTGCGCGCGCTGCAATCCGCATTGTCACAGGTGCCTAACCTCGATCCTAAGCTGATCGAAGACGCCATCGTCGGCTGCTCCTTCCCGGAAGCCGAACAGGGGCTGAACCTGGCACGTATGGGCGTGTTGCTGGCAGGCTTGCCGAACACCATCGGCGGCGTCACCATCAACCGTTACTGCGCCTCCGGCATCACTGCCGTGGCAATGGCGGCAGACCGCATCCGTGTCGGCCAGGCTGATGTGATGATCGCAGCAGGCGCTGAATCGATGTCCATGGTGCCTATGATGGGCCACCATCCATCGATGAACATGGCCATCCTGAAGGATGAAAACGTGGGCATGGCCTACGGGATGGGCCTGACCGGTGAAAAAGTTGCGAACCAGTGGAAAATCTCGCGTGAAGCGCAGGATGCATTTGCATTGGCTTCCCACCAGAAAGCATTGGCAGCACAAGCCGCCGGTTACTTTGATGCTGAGATGACTTCGTTTGACATCGTCGAGCGTTTCCCCAACCTGGCCACCGGCCAGATCGATATCAAGACCCGCACCGTCAATAAAGACGAAGGCGCACGTCCTGATACCTCGCTGGAAGGCCTGGCAAAATTGAAACCTGTATTCGCCGCCAAGGGCAGCGTTACTGCAGGTAACAGCTCGCAGACATCCGACGGCGCAGGCGCGCTGATTCTGGTCAGCGAAAAAATCCTGAAGGAATTCAACCTGACGCCGCTGGCGCGTTTTGCATCCTTCGCAGTGCGTGGCGTACCGCCGGAAATCATGGGTATCGGTCCCAAGTTTGCAATCCCTGCGGCTTGCCGCGCGGCTGGCATCACGCAAGACCAGTTGGACTGGATCGAATTGAACGAGGCTTTTGCCGCACAGGCACTGGCTGTAATTCAGGATCTGGGTCTGGATCCTTCCAAGGTCAACCCTATGGGCGGCGCGATTGCTTTGGGCCATCCGCTGGGCGCCACCGGTGCGATCCGTTCTGCAACAGCTATCCACGGCATGCGCAGGAACAAGCAGAAGTACAGCATGGTGACTATGTGCGTGGGTACCGGTATGGGTGCAGCAGGTATTTTCGAAAACATGTAGAGTGGTTCGCCGCCAATCTACTGCGCGACGCAATCTCGCGTTTGCGATGCTCGCTGTACTTCAGTACAGCTGCGCTTCTCAACGCGACCTTGCGCCGCTCGCTACGATTGACAACGATCCACAGCGGCACGTAATTTAGCCACAACAACGACCGCACACGATTTTTCTGTGCGGTTTTTTACTGGAGGCAGCGTGGAGAGTATTCAGCTTGTTACCCGTGATGGCGTGAGCCTGGCGGCGACGCGGTTTGCGCCGGCGGGGGAGGTGCGGGCGGTGGTGGTGGTATTGCCGGCCGCGATGGGTGTGAAGCAGAGTTTCTATCAGCCGTTTGCCGAGTTCCTGGCGGAGAATGGCATTGCGGTGCTGAGCTTTGATTATCGTGGCATGGGCGAGTCCCGTCCTCCGCGCTTCAGTAATTCACTGCGCGGTTTTGATGCGACGGTGTTTGACTGGGCTGAGCTGGATTACAATGCGGCGCTGCAGGCGGCCAAAGCCTGGCAACCCGGTGTGCCCTTGCAGGTGATAGGACATTCCCTGGGTGGACAATTGCCCGGCCTGGTGCCCGACAATCACCTGATTGACGGCTTGATTACCGTTGGTGCCGGCAGCGGCTACTGGCGCGACAATGCGCCGCAACTGAAGCGCTTTGTCTGGTTCATGTGGTATTTCGCCGTGCCTTTGTACACGCGCCTGTGGGGATATTTTCCGGGTAAAAAAATGCGCAAGGTCGGCGATTTGCCGAAGGGCGTGATCTTCCAGTGGTCGCAGTGGTGCCGCAGCCCGCATTATGTGGTGGATGCACAGGGCGCGCCTATCCGCGCCGGCTATGAAAAAATCCGCGCACCGATACTCAGCCTGAGCTTCACCGATGACGAAATGATGAGCCGGCGCAGCATAGACAGCCTGCATGATTTCTACAAGAATGCTCCTGTGGAACGCCGCTATATCTCACCGCAGCAGGTAGGCGCCAGGCGCATTGGCCACTTCGGCTTTTTTCGCCCGCAATTCCGCACCACGCTATGGCAGCAGGCTCTGGACTGGCTGCAAGCGCCGGCCCTCAATAAAGCGGCATAATAGGCAGGTGGGCAGCAGCCAACAATCGACCAAGCAGCGCAAAGATTGAATCACGGTTTTTATTACAACGACGACAGAGACGAACAGGAATTAAGGACTACTATGGATATCTTGACCCAAAAAGAAAACGGCGTATTGACGATCAACTTCAATCGCCCGGAAAAGAAAAATGCGATTACCGCCGCAATGTACCAGGCGATGGCCGATGCGCTGAAGGATGCGGAAACAGACGCCACGGTGCGCGCCATCCTGATAACCGGCAAGCCTGAGATTTTCACTGCCGGTAATGACCTGGAAGATTTCATGAAAAATGCACCGGGCGCTGCTGCACAAAGCGGCGTGCCTGCGGTGTATCAATTCATGCAGGCCCTGAGCCAATCCAGCAAGCCAGTTGTGGCTGCAGTATCGGGCGCAGCGGTCGGCATAGGCACCACCTTGCTGCTGCATTGCGACCTGGTCTACCTGGCGGACAATGCCAAGCTGTCCATGCCTTTCACGCAACTGGGATTGTGCCCGGAGTTCGCGTCCAGCATGCTGTTGCAACAAGTCGTCGGTTATCCGCGGGCGGCAGAAAAACTGATGCTGGGCGAGGCTTTCTCGGCGCAGGATGCGTGGGACATGGGCTTTGCAACCAAGGTCTTGCCGCTGGAAGAGTTGCTGCCTTATGCACAGAAGCAGGCCGCTAAACTGGTCGCCTTGCCTGCCAGCTCCATCCGCACCACCAAGCGTCTGATGAAGAGCAATCAGACAACGGTCATCATTGCGAAGATGGAAGAAGAAAATAAAAACTTCGGCACGATGCTGACTGCGCCTGAAGCGAAAGAAGCTTTCACTGCTTTCTTTCAAAAGCGCAAGCCGGATTTTTCGCAGTTTTCTTGAGATATCTTTTGCGATAAGTCGCACCGTAAAGTGCCACAGTAAGTGAGATTTATGTCGCAGAAGTTGAGGCTTAGGTTTTAGGCTGTAAGTACTCTGAAAGTGCTAGAAAACAAGGTCGCTGCAAGGAAAAAATCCGTATTGTTGCGGATTTTTTCCTTTGAAGACATTGATGTTCTTTTGCTCGCTGAACTGATTCGGTCAGTTTGAGCCCATTCTCCATTGCCTGGCAAAGATTGTCATTCGGTCGTACGACCCCACTAATTCCAATTTCTTAAGCTCCAGGTGCTTTGTTTCAGGCTGCATCGCTGCTTCCAGTTTTTACCTATCCGCGTCTTTAACCAGCCCGAAAGCTGGAAACCTTATTTTATGATGGCACAGGTGCGTCACTGCTCAGCATAGGCCGGCTCGGTGATTTCGAGCGCAGATCGCGCCGGACGGTATTTCGTGAGAGGCCCAGCCTTCTGCGGATATCTCAATGGGACCTAGTCACGAATGTGCCGGCGTCGAATAATTCCTGGTAATGCCACATCGATCGCCCCAATCGCCTACTCATCACGATAAGAAGGATTGCGTTTTAAGAGTGGCTCAGTTTTCTGCGCAAATCAATACACTAGCGGCCTTTCTGCTTAACCGGTTGCTGGACAAGCTACCGAAGTGCGGTAGAACTTAGATTAGCAGTTTGTCCCAAGTGCTCAGGTTGCAATGCAGAACAATAGATTGTGCAAAACTGGAATGTAAATTATTTTCCACAATTTTACTTTGTGAAAAATATGGTGCATAATCGTTTTGTGGCTTCGTCATAACGATTAGAGATTTTTACATGCAAATCCTCAAACATCCTATTACGGGAGCCAATGGCCCTGTAACAGCAGAGTTAGTCAGCCTGCACTTTGGTCCGCTTGACCAGGGTAAGAAAGTCTATATCCAGGCCGCGCTGCATGCGGATGAAGTACCTGGCATGCTGGTTGCCCAATTCTTGCGTGCAGAGCTTGCCTCTCTGGAGGCGAATGGGCGACTGCACGGTGAGATTGTATTGGTGCCTGCGGCCAATCCCCTCGGTCTGGCACAGGCGGTGCAGGGGACCCCCTTTGGGCGGTTTGACTTGACCACTGGAATTAATTTCAATCGTGGCTTCCGCCATGTAGGGCCAGAGATTACACCTTTGCTCGTGCAAAGATTGGGGCAGGATGAAGCAGCAAATATCTTGATTGTTCGTGAGCAAGCATGCCAGGCCGTGGCACGCTGGAATCCTATGACCGACTCTGATTCACTGAAGAAAATTCTGCTTGGGCTAGCCATCGACGCCGATATTGTTCTCGATCTGCATTGTGACAATGAAGCGATGGTTCATCTATACACTGGCACTGCACTTGCCAACGCGTTGGAGCCGCTGCCCGCCATTCTCGGCGCACACGCGGTGCTGGTAACTTCCGAAGCGGGGCAGGAGCCGTTTGATGAGGCATGCAGCCGTCTCTGGTGGGAAATAGCCGCAACATACAGAGGACTGTTCCCTATCCCATCTGCCTGCCTTGCGGCCACCGTGGAGCTGCGTGGTGAAATGGATGTGGATTACGATACCGCACGAGCCGATGCCGCGGGCATTATCCAGTTTCTGGCATTAAAAGGCATGGTGGGGCTTCAGCAAGCGGGACCGGTCGTTTTACCGCCGGCAATGTGCCAGCCGACCCCTTTGGAAGGTGTGGAGCCCTTACTTGCGCCACAGGCGGGAATCCTGGTTTACCAAAGAGCCCTCGGAGAAGACGTGCGTGCGGGAGACGTGATCGCCGACGTCATCGATCCAGTCAGCGGCTCGGTTATCCAGGTGCGTGCTTCTGTTGCGGGCCGTTTTTTTGCCCGGTCCGCACACCGTCACGTATTGAGGGGCATGAACATCGGAAAGATATCAGGAAAGACGGCTTATCGTACCGGCAATCTGATGAGCCTTTAAATAGAACAAAACCGGGTCTCCAGCATGAAAAAATTACGGCTTCCGAATACCTTCGTCCTGCTTTTTTCCATTCTCGCCTGCATTGCTGCCGCGACATGGTTAATTCCCGGTGGAAAGTACGACATGCACATGGTCAATGGGAAGTCACTGATTGATCCTGCATCCTTCCACTACGTCAGCAGCAATCCGCAAGGTGCAGTCGCTCTGATGATGGCTCCGGTAAAGGGTTTTGTTGAGGCTGCGCTCATTATCGTTTTCGTACTGGTGACAGGGGGCGCTTTCGCGGTAGTGCAAAAAACAGAATCACTGGACATGTTGATCAAATCCATTGCACGGGCGCATACCCATTCACGATTTGTCCGAGCTGCCACTATTCCCTTGTTTGTGACATTGTTTTCCCTTGGCGGGGCGACCTTTGGAATGAGTGAAGAAGCCATCGTGTTCAGTATGCTGTTTGTCCCACTGGCACTGGCGCTGGGTTACGACTCTATCGTTGGTGTCTCACTTCCTTTTATTGGGTCGCAGATAGGTTTTGCTGCAGCCTTCCTGAATCCATTCAATGTAGGCATTGCGCAGGGTATCGCGGGAATACCGATTTTTTCTGGTATAGGGTATCGCCTGTTTGTCTGGACTGTCATAACATTTACGACCATCGCATTTCTCATGTGGTACGCCGCCAAAATACGGAAAAATCCACAGAAGAGCCCAACCTATGGGCTGGATCTTGAGAAGCGCCAAAATGCAGCAATCAATTTCGATGATTTCAATGGAATGAACGGTACGCACAGCGTCGTACTGTGGATATTCCTGGCCAGCCTCGCGTGCATGGTATTTGGTGTCATCCAATATAACTGGTTCATTGAGGAAATTGCCGCACTTTTCCTCGTGATGGCCATTCTGATCGCTGTCGTAAGCCGTATGGACGCGGATCAGTTCGTTTCAGCCTTCATGCTCGGAGCAAAAGACCTGGTCCCTACTGCGCTGGTCATTGCACTGGCAAGGGGCACGCTGATATTAGCCCGGGAAGCTCACGTCATCGACACAATACTGCACGCGCTGATGCCCCTGGTGCAGTCGGCGCACCCTATTTTTTCAGCACAAAAGATGTACCTGATTCAATCAGTGATCAATTTTTTCGTACACTCCGGTAGTGGGCAAGCCGCCCTGACCATGCCCGTCATGGCACCCCTCAGTGATTTGGTGGGCGTATCACGCCAGACGGCCATTCTTGCATTTCAGCTTGGTGAGCTTTCAACACCGATCATTCCTACGTCAGGGGTAACCGTAGGCGTGCTGGCACTAGCGCGCATACCTTGGATTACATGGGCCAGGTGGATGTTGCCGCTGCAGTTGATCTACCTTTTGCTGGCATTGCTGCTTCTTGTTCCGCCCTACTTTATCAACTGGCAGTGAAGGCCGGAATTCCTGTGACAATATTAGACCGGCCCTCTGTTGGATGAGTCGCATCCGAGTGCTAAATCATAGAGTATGGTTCGGCGTCCTTGATTGCGGGGGGGGACGGCGCGTTGTTCTACTTTTGTTTTTCGGATATTTCAATCTTGCCTGGCTTGATTTGCTCGGAGCGTCCGCCGGTGAAGGAAATAGGACGTGCTGCTGGTCGTCTTGATGTGGTAAAAAGTTTACATGAAATTTATTTTTGCAAAATTATTTTCAAATATCGTTGATATTCGTATTCAACACATATAAAGTAAAGATCAGCATAGTACGTATCGATTCGCCTTCTCAATAGGCGAAGCTTGTTTATTCTTTTAATTTATCGCGATTGACAATGGCCAAGAACACGACGCAGAAAAACTCTCTCAATGAAGCGGCAAGCCCCGAGCTGGCGTTCGCCAAGACACGCCTCGGAAAAGCCCTGTTGGAGATGCTGTCTGAGGGGTCTAATTCTTATCAGAGCATTGCCAACTTCCTGTTGCGTAACCACGTCAGGGTCACCGCGATGGGGATTGAGGAACTGGCGGCCAGCTGCGAGGTATCTACGGCGACGATCAGCCGCTTTGCGAGGGATGTGGGCTTTAATAATTACGCCGCGATGCGCAACGAGGTTGCCGAAACTTTGCAAAATCTGTTTCAGCCTGTGGAAAAGTTGCGTAACACGATAGAGCGCAGGAATCATGCAACCACGCCCTCCACTGCCAGCATGGAGTACGCAATCGCCAACACTGATTCTGCAAATCAGGGCTTATCCGTGGAAACGCTGGATGGCGTAGTGGACGTGATTACCAAAGCACGTACTGTGTATGTCATGGGTTTTGGCCTCAGTGCGCATCTGGCGGCTATATTATCGCTGCACTTGCAGCCGTTTTGTCAGCACGTAGTTGAAGTAGTGGGATATGGTGGAACTGAGGTGGCTGCCGGCCATCTGGCACAGATATCCGACAAGGATGTGCTGATCGTCATCTCATTCCCGCGATATGCGCTGGACGTAATCAAGCTGACGCACTTTGCCCGCGACCATGCAACCTCCATCGTTTCCATCACCGATTCTACCGCGTCGCCACTAGCGAACCTGGGAGATTACTTGTTGCTGGCACCAAGCACGCATCCGGTTTTACCTAGCAGTTCCAGTGCTGCAATCGCTGTCATTGAAGCACTGGTCAGTAAGCTGATGGTTTCCAACAAGAAGAATGTCGAGAAAGCGCAAAAGCTGACCGAGGCCCTGTCCTCGTATTTGCACGGGGCCGAAGTTCCAACAGCAGGGCAAAAGTCCAAGCGCAAGAATGAATAAACCTTAGGTCTTCTCTTCCCCTCCCAGTGAAAAAGGGTTGCTATAAGCAGCCGGGGCGAACTCGTCTTAAAAAAAATGTTTCACCTTAAAAGTAGTTGCATTTCGTAGTTTTTTCTTTGCTTTGGTTTATGAATTCTGCTTGTAGTTCAGATTGTCCTTCAAATTTAAAAATGAAAAAAATGGGAGTAAGCAATGAAGCACGGACGTAAAGAGCATCAACTAAGATATAAGGCCTTGTCGTGGGCAGTCCGGAGCGCTATTGGCGCCGGAGTGGGACTGGTAGCGATCAATTCCAGCGCGTTGGCGCAGACTAGCGATCAAAATCCGCCGGTACAAAAAGTGGAAATAACCGGCTCATCAATCAAACGTATTGATGCTGAAACGGCGTTGCCGGTGCAAATCATCCGACGTGAAGACATCGATAAAAGTGGCGTAACCACGGCAGCCGAACTTCTGTCCAAGATTAGCGCCAGTGCCGCCGGCCTCACCGACGGCGCCAGCTTTAGCGATATTTCGGGACAGCGGGGATTCAACGGCGCCAATCTACGCGGTATAGGCGTTTCCTCCACTCTGGTGTTGCTGAACGGACGTCGGTTGGCCAATTTTGCTTCGCCCGGTGGTAATGCGGGTGTTGATTTGAATTCCATTCCTGCGGCAGCGATTTCGCGCGTAGAAGTATTGAAAGACGGCGCCTCGGCTATCTACGGTACCGACGCCATCGGCGGCGTGATCAACTTCATCACCCGCAATGATTACCAGGGAGCAGAGATTTCTGCCTACTACGGGGATACTCAGCATGGTGGCGCGGCCAAGGATATACTCACGGTATCCGGCGGTTTCGGTAGTCTTGCAAGCGACAAATATAATGTCATGGCAGTACTGGACTACCAGAACACCAAGAGCCTGCGTTCCACCCAGCGTGACTGGATAGGGTCCGCTTACCAGCCGGATATCAATCTGGATGTGGGCAGCTCCAATACCTATCCTGCCAATGTACGTCTTACCAAGCCGAGCGGAAGTGCCACAGGTCCAAGAATGAATCCCAGTGCGCCCAATTGCAATCCCCCGGCAACCGTATATGCACCCGGCAGTTTTGTCGGCAGCAAGGCCTGCCTGTACGACTACATGCACGATACTGAAATATTCCCAGAGTCCCAGCGCCTGTCTCTATTAACGCGCGGCCAGTTAGCGGTTAGTGCAGACCATACGCTTTTTGCAGAAGCCTTGCATAGCGATACGAAGACCACTTATCGCATCAGCCCGTTGACAATTACCGACTTAAACTATCCGCTGGGAGGCCAGTATTATCCTAATGCGCTGATTCCGACAGGGCAGACACCACTACGCGTCAGCATGCGCCTGACGGAAGCCGGTCCGCGGACTAATGAGGTTGAATCCAAGGCGGACCGGCTTCTACTAGGTGCCAAAGGAACCTCCGGTGACTGGGACTACGACACTGCGATTAACCACAGCGTCAATACTGTGGATGATAACTATATCAATGGCTACGTGAAAACATCGGTTTTCAACTCAGCCTTCCTGAGTGGAAAAATAAATCCATTCGGTCCTTCTGGTGGCGACGGGCTCGCTTTGCTCAATGCCGCCAAGATCAGCGACGCGGCACGCCATTCCCGCGGCACGACCGACTCGGCAGATATCAAGGCTAGCCGGGACCTTTTCGCCTTGGCAGGTGGCAATGCTGCAGTCGCTTTAGGTGCAGAATACCGGCGGGAAAAAATGACATTCACTCCTTCCGCGCTGCTCGCTGCAGGCGAGATAAGGGGAGATGGAACGGCCTCTGCTTTCAGTGGTGATCGTACTGTGAAGGCTGTATATGCGGAATTCAATTTTCCCATATTGAAAAATCTGGAAACCCAGCTAGCCGTTCGCCACGATAGTTACGATGACGTTGGCAGTACCACCAACCCTAAAGTGGGCCTGCGCTGGAATCCTGTGAAAGAAGTCGTGGTGCGTGCTTCCTATGGAACCGGCTTCCGGGCGCCGTCCCTGTCGGACCTATATGGCCCGCCGCGTCTTGGACAAACCAACGGTATCTATAACGATGCGCTGGGATGTATTAAGACTGCGGCGATCGACAATACCAATAATCCAGACTATTGCGGACTACAGCCTGATAAATTGCAGGGAGGTACAGCGGGTCTGAAGCCGGAAAAATCCAAGCAATTCTCTGCCGGTATGGTATTTGAGCCTAATCGCAACCTGACTGCATCGCTCGACTACTGGCGCATAGAAAAAACCGACGTCATTGTAGCGCCCGAAGGTTCGTATTTTGATGACCCTGCACGTAATGCAGCATATATCGTCAGGGATGTTCCCGACCCAGCTTTACCCGGTATTCCAGGGCGCATCTTGTCGATTGATTCCCGTTTGCGTAACATCGGTTCATTGAAAACGTCCGGTCTTGATCTGAGCCTGGACTGGCGCTTACCTGCCAGCAGCTGGGGGAAATTCGGGATTACACTTAATGGCACCTATGTAATCGACTATAAAACCCAAGAAAACAACGGTGGTTCTGAGATCAATGGCGTGGGAGTGTTTGCCAATGACCAGGTCGTGCAGCGCTGGCGCCATACCCTGACGTTTGACTATGAGCGTGGCCCTTGGGGAGCAACATTGCAACAGACTTTCTATCAAGGATACAACGATCAGGCACTTTTGCCGGATGGCTCGATACATCGTGTCAGTTCTTATTCACTATGGGATTTAAGCAGCAGTTTTAAATGGTCTGAAGCTTTGCGTTTGCGCGTCGGTATTAAAAATCTGTTCGATACCAACCCGCCACGGTCAAACCAGGTCTATAGCTTTCTGGCGGGCTATGATCCTAACTACACTGATCCGCGCGGCCGCTATTTCTATACATCGCTGAACTACGCGTTTAAGTAATCAAGGCCGACGGCGCGGCATCCTTACAATATTGAAGAGATGTCCGCGCCGTTTTCTGACCAGATTGGTAATCACATGTGGGGACGTGCGAATGAAGAGCAGGAGCAGCAAAATTTGGATTGGAATCGCTATGGCGACAGCTTTTTTCGGTGCCCAAGCGGCGGAGATAGCTGCAGCGACCAAAGACGCAGAAGCAAAGACCAAAGGTTCGCTGGTGATTATTGGTGGAGCGCTGCGCATAGACAACGTCCCGGTTTGGCAACGTATCGTTAATTTGGCTGGAGGGAAGGGGGCGCGGATTGCTGTTTTTCCCACTGCGGCAGCCAATCCCGAACGTTCGGGGCAGGCAACTATTGATGTGCTGAATGGCTATGGAGCCCAGGCTTTTCTGGTCCCCCTGTCGGCGAAATTCCCGAGTACTGATTTTCGCTCGGTAGCCCGTGATACCGTCTTGGCCGCTACTGTCCGCAGTGCCGGAGGAGCTTACTTCGTTGGTGGCGACCAGGGCCGAATTACGCAGGCTTTGCTGGAGCCCAATGGAGGCAGAACGCCTTTGCTGCAGGCGGTGTGGGATATGTACCGCAGCGGCGGAGTAGTCGCGGGCTCCAGCGCGGGGGCGGCAATCATGAGCGAGACCATGTTTTATGATGCCAAAGAGGTGTTGCCGACGCTACAGCAGGGAATCACCGATGGCAAGGAGATTGCTCCCGGGCTGGGTTTTATTGGATCCGAGGTTTTTGTGGATCAGCATTTGATCGTCCGAGGACGCTTTGCTCGCATGATTCCGGCCATGCTCAAGAAAAATTATAAGCTGGGGTTGGGGGTCGATGAAAATACAGCAATGGTCATCAACCCGCAGCATGAGTTAGAGGTATTGGGGTATAAGGGAGTGATCGTTGTTGACCTTGCCGAAGCGAAGACTGATCCTAAGCAGCAATACTTTAACATTCAGAACGCTAAATTGAGCTATCTTGACCGCGGAGATAAATTCAATTTTCATACTAGGCACCTTACGGTGGCGGCAGACAAGGAAAAGGGGAAAGTAGATCCCGACAGACCTTACTACGAGGACGTTAAGTATTATGCCGATGTCCTGGGCAACACTGCTGTAGTCGATTTGATGCAAAAGTTAGTAGACAGCAGGCAACAACAAGTGACAGGTCTGGCATTCGGGTCGCCGCAAAGTGCAATGCCTGAACTCGGATTTGAGTTTTTGTTTAAGCGAACACCAGAGAGCCTTGGATATTTTTCCAGCGCTTCCGGGGCCGAAGCCTATACCGTTATGAATATACGACTGGATATTCGACCGGTCGAAATGAATTTTCCCCTATATCGTGGTAAATAAAGGCTGTCCGAGCTACGCGAAGATATGTGCAGGAGCCGTTTGCCCTGAATCCGGCGACCAATACGTCTAACAATTGCTTGTTTTTACTCAAAAGTGGTTAGCTCAGAAAATCTCATTTTCTTTGGAAAGACTTCGGAAAACCTTATCTTGCGTGGCAATCGGTCTCAACATCAGTGGCAAATGTTTTTGAAGCTTACTATTTTGAGACATTCTGGCCTCACCTTCCGTGGCGCTTTACGTCAATCCAGATGCTGGTGAAGATGTCGACATTAAATAGGAAAGGTCAGCCACGCGGCTGACCTTTTTTTATGCGGATCAAGTCTTAGTTAGGCCTCCTAAAGACCGTCCGTTGGCGTGAATGTCAAGCTGGATAGGCTGACATGTGCCAGTTGAGATGTCGCACAGATGTTGCTTGGAGATAAGGGGCGGACCGCTTCGAAATGCCCCCAATGACGAATGCCAACTCCACATCCGTGCGCATATTGATTATGTTGGGCTCGGCTTTCCTATTACGCACTGAGCTGCCTTGACCTATCCATCGTATAAGGGTCATTATTGATGATAATAATGTCATAAAGCAGGCATCTATTCCTGCTATGCGTATAGTTGCGATACCTTGGATTGTAGGAGAGAAAGATGGACTATTTCACCGCAGTTAAAACCTTTACGCGAGTGGTAGAGACGGGCAGTTTTGCCAAGGCAGCGGATTCGCTGGAAGTTCCCCGGAACATGGTGACGAAATTGGTCCAAAGCCTGGAGGCACATCTTCGCGTCAAGCTATTGAATCGAACGACGCGCCGTGTGTCGATGACCAATGACGGGGCAGCTTATTACGAACGCATGTCTCGTCTGATGGAGGAATGGCTGGAAGTCGAGTCGGATCTGGCCAGTGCGCAGTCTAATCCCAGGGGAAGATTGAGGGTGGATATGGGGGCGACTCTGGCATCGTTTCTGGTTATTCCTGCACTCGCGTCATTTCACGCACGCTATCCCGATCTGCAATTGGATATAGGCGTTAGCGATCGCCCGGTTGACCTGATCAGTGATCGCATAGATTGCGTGGTGCGGGCAGGAAAAGTGACCGACCCGTCATTGATTGCCCGCCATATCGGCGACCTGCCTTTCGTGACATGTGCGGCACCGGGCTATATGAAGGGGCGCGAATTTCCAGAACATCCTGCGGATCTGGAGCGTGGCCATACCTTGATACGCTATTTTTTTGCAGGCTCCGGCCGGCAATCGCCCGTAGTGCTGAACTTCGGCGATGAGCAAGCCACCTTGCGCGGCCGGCATTTTGTTTCCGTTAACGACACCAACGCATTGCTTGCTGCCGGCCTCGCAGAATTGGGTATTCTTCACCTTCCTGCATTCGCAGCCCAATCGCATATTGAAGCGGGCCGCCTGGTTTCCCTATTGGATAATTGGACGGCCGAACCCGTTCCGATTTCCATCGTCTACTCGGCCAACCGGCATCTCAGCAGCCGCGTACGCGTATTTGTCGACTGGATGGTTGAGCTCTTCAAGTCAAACGCTTACGCCATCATAAGATAAAGCGCCTCTGGCTGGATGCTGGATTCAATGCTGCTTCAGCTTGCTGACAAACCAGCGTCCTGCCGGTCCCGGCGGTGCATCCTTGCGATGTATCGCATGCATAGAGAATGCCACGCCAACCGTGGGGCTGGCCTCGATTTCGATTTCAACCAGATCCCCGCGCTGTATATCCTCTTCCACCATATGCCGTGGCATGTGGCCCCATCCCAATCCGGCGCGCAAGAAAGCATGCTTTGCGCCCAGATCGGCCAGCCGCCAGATCTGTGATGACACGACGCCGAAGTTGCGGCCTTCCGTCAGGGTAGAGCGATCCGTGAGCACCAACTGCACGTGCTCTATTGCTGTTGAGCGCAGGATCGCGCCGCGAACCGCGGCCAAAGGATGCTGAGGCGCAACCACGGTGACGGCAGGAACGCTCAGCAAGTGTTCTGACCCGCACTCATCCGGCACATCAGGCAATGAGCCTATGACGCCTATGCGGCAACGGCCATCCAGCACCGGTTGCACAACGGCTCCCAGCGCCTCTACATACAGGCGCAACGGGGTAGTCGGAAAAGCCGCATGAAAAGCGCGCACTGCTTCGGTCAAACGGGCAATCGGAAACATCACATCGACAGCAACTGCCAGTTCCGGCTCCAATCCTTCTGCCAGCGTGCGGGCCTTGGCCTTGAAGGCATCCATGCTGCCGGCCGCCATCCTGGCATCTGCCAGCAAGGCGCGGCCAGCCTCGGTCAATTGGGGATAGCGGCCGGTCCGTTCGAATAGGGCAAAACCGACTTGCTGCTCCAGATTTGCCAGCGTATGACTCACTACCGACTGCGCCCGGCGCAATTTGCGGCCTGCTGCAGAGAAGCTGCCTTCATCGGCTGCGGCAATAAAAGTACGCAGTTGATCCATTGACATCGCATCTAACATATATCTCTCCTATGGATACATACCATCTAAATATATAGGCTTTTACGATAACTGACTAGAGCCTATTATTCGCTCATCAGCTTCACAGCACGAACCACGGTGGAGCCGGACAGGAATATTTGCAGCAATTAAGACAACAGGAGAATCGAATGAACGTCATATCCGAAAGCGCTACAGCAACCGTTGCAAGCTTGCCAAAACGAAAAATTTTATATCGCACCAAAGGCAAGACCCATGGCGGGATTACTCGCCTGGTTAGCCCTTCCGATATGGGCGAGTTGATCAAACCGTTCGTATTCCTTGACTTGTTCAAGCTCAAGTCGAGTGGTCCGAGCATGGGCATGCATCCGCACTCCGGCATTGCAACAATCACCGTCATTCTTTCCGGAAATCTGGAGTATCGGGAAACTACCGGCCGCCAAGGAACGCTACCGGTCGGCGGTGTGGAATGGATGAGCGCCGGCGGTGGTGTTTGGCACGGTGGAAACGCCGGCGACGCAGGCCAGGTGGAGGGATTTCAATTGTGGATCGCTCTGCCGGAAGCGGATGAAAACATCCCGGCACACAGCCATTACATGGCGCCGGAAGAAGTGGAGTCGGAAGGCCCTGCACGCGTCATTCTTGGCTCTTACGGCAGTGCGAAAAGCAAAATCCGCACAAGTGCATCGATCAATTATTTGCATGTGCAATTGCGCGACGGCGAGCATTGGCGGTATCAACCACCGGCAGAGCATACCGTCGGCTGGGTATCTAACAGCAGCGGCAAATTGCATGTTGCGGGTGCAGTGCTGGACAAAGATGTCGCCATCTTTGAAGAGTCCAATACTGCGCTGGAGTTTGTGGCTGAGGGGGATACCGAGTTCGTCATCGGCTCCGCTGTCAAACATCCGCATGAACTGGTCATGGGGTATTACTCGGTGCACACCAGCAGGCAAGCCCTGAACCAGGGCGAGGCAGAAATTCAGCGCATCGGCGCGCAATTTAGAGCAGCCGGCCAACTGTGATTTTTACAGTGATGCCGTCGGCCCGGCGGCATCACTGTCAAGCAAAATCAGGGCATGTTTCTTATTTAAATTTTACTTTAATTTTATTTCAAACTTAGGAGCTATCATGACAAACACATTTAAAACACCAACCTCGATCCCAGTTATCGGCCGCCTGCTGATGTCGTTTATTTTCTTATTGAGCGGCGTAGGCAAACTCGCTGCGCCGACTATGACCATAGGCTACATCGCAGCGATGGGCTTGCCGTTCGCAACACTGGGATTCATCCTGGCAGTCGTTACCGAAATCGGTGGTGGCCTGTTGCTGGCACTGGGTTATAAAACCCGCTTGACAGCATTGGTACTGGCAATCTTCTCGGTTGTTACCGGCCTTGTTTTTCACCATGCATTTGGTGACCAGAATCAAATGATTCATTTCCTGAAAAATCTGGCGATGGCGGGCGGCCTGTTGCAAGTGGTAGCGTTTGGTGCAGGCGCCTTCAGCCTCGATGCTCGCAGCCCGAAACTGGCAGCGCAGGCAGCGTAACTCCCGGCATTACGAAAAATCCCCGGCCGTCCTCGGCCGGGGAAAATCGTTTGTAGTGCAATACCGCTCTTTGTATTTATGTTTTAATCAAACAAGCAGCCTGCTGGTTATTTTTGCTATCAATTCGTCGACTGTTCTTGTAAAAAGTTTGAGCTGAGTTAATTTCAGAACTCACTCCCCGTCGATACCTCCCTCTGGTGCACGAGCTACTTTCAAAAGAGGCGTGGATTCACAAATTATTCCACAGCCCCACGTCACTCTCGTCGCCACGACCCACTTATCCTCGATGAGCCAGGCGGCAATTTCTGCCCCAAGGTGTTTAAGCATTGCTGAGCACATTTAGTCTCGAATCCTCTCAAAAAATTGTTCTTGCTGCTCCCCAGTGGTCCTGGAAGAGGCAAGCAATGAACTCTCCGCTATAGAGCGGTGGCCTCCCGTCTCAGAGATTTTCTCGCTTATCTGCCGATCAATTGATGTCAGTTAATACCCCACAATTATCATCAATATGGGAATTATGAAGCATCGAATGCATCATTTATCACCAATTGTGGCGACTATATACTGGGTTCATCAAAGCTTGAAAGCGAGGCAAATTGCTTCGCTGGCCTGATACGAAACCAGGATTTGAGCCTGGCTTCGTCCTACTTTCAAGGAACAGTCATGACTCAACATCGTGTTCGCATCTATGAACAAGGCGCTCCCAGTGCGCTACGGTATGAATCCCTTCCTGCGCCGATTGGCGCGCCCGGATCCGGCGAGGTCCGTTTGCGCCATGATGCGGTCGGCCTGAATTTTGTGGACACCATGTTCCGCAACGGTACTTTCGATGTACGCCTTCCGTTTGATATGGGCATTGAAGGAGCAGGCGTTGTGGAAGCGGTTGGCGCTGATGTGGAGAACGTCAAAGTCGGCGATCGCGTCGCTTACTTTTTTTCTTTCGGCGCGTATTCCGACGTCAGGCTGATCGCTGCCGATGTCCTGATCAAACTTCCAGAATACATTTCTACGCGTGTAGCTGCTGCCTTGGTGACCAAAGGCCTCACGGCGTGGATGCTGCTGAAACGGGTTCATGTCGTGCAGCCAGGCGAATACGTGCTGGTTCAAGGGGCTGCCGGCGGTGTTGGCTCCCTGCTCGCGGCTTGGGCGAAAGCACGCGGTGCGATTGTCATCGCCGGAGTCGGTTCTCCCTCCAAGCTTGCCAGCGTGAAAAAAGGCGGGATAGAACATGTGCTGCTCAATAGCGATCCGGAATTCGGGCAGAAGGTCGCTGCCATCACCCAGGGCCAAGGGGTGCATGTCGCTTACGAGTTCGTCGGCAAGTCCACATTCAGGCAGTCGGTTTCCGCTTTGCGGGATGGCGGCACCATGGCGCACGTGGGCAGCGCCTCCGGTGCGCCGGCACCGATCGACATGCTTCCAATCACCGCACGCTCCATCCGTTATGTGCAGCCCAGCACATCGCAATATGTCAATGACAGGAACAGCCTGGAAGCGGCAAGCGGCGAATTGTTCGAGGCTTACCGCGACAAGGTATTTGGCGAAGTGCAGGCCACAGCTTATGCATTGGCCGAAGTAGCGCAGGCGCATGAGGATCTGGCCGCGCGCCGCATTACCGGGTCAGCCATCCTGATTCCCTGACTGCAATCAGGTCTGTTCACCTGTCATCCCCTCTTTTAAAACACGCACACATTGATCGAATACAAGGAATCCAAATGAAAAACCCATCCATCTCCGCAAATAGCAACAATCTGCATGTAGGCATCATAGGCGCGGGCGCCATCGGCCAGGCATTCGCCAAGCAACTGATCAAGGCCGGCATCTCGGTCACACTCAGCAATAGCCGCGGGCCGGAGTCACTGGCCGGCATCGTAAAAGAATTGGGACCGAAAGCGCGCGCCGGTAGCGTCTCCGAGGCTGCCGAGGCCGACATCGTTCTTCTCAGTGTCAACTGGGCTCATTTACCTTCAGCCGTTGCGAATCTTCCCTCCTGGGACGGACGCATCGTAATCGATGCCACTAACCCCGTGCTGCTGCCGGGCTACCGTCTGGCCGAACTGGGAGGCCGCAATTCCAGCCAGGTCGTCAGCGACCTATTGCCGGGCGCTCGTCTGGTAAAGGCATTCAACACCTTGCTGGCTGCAGTATTGGCAAGCGACCCGGCGCAAGACGGCGGCAAGCGGGTGGTCTTCATGTCCGGCGACGACGCCGCTGCGAAAGACATAGTCGGCCAACTGATTGACCGCCTTGGTTTTGCGCGGATCGACCTGGGCGGACTTGAGATAGGTGGAAAACTGCAGCAATTCCCTGGCGGTCCTTTGCCCGCCGTGAATCTGATCAAACTTGGCTGATCGCTGGGAATCGTAGCACCGCCGGCGCGCCGCGTCGGCGAAAAATGCAATTCAATTTTTGACTATTGGAGAATGAACATGAATAACGCTATTACAGAAGCTGCAAAAGCTGTCATCCGCCGCAACACCGAGGAGGTTCAGGGCGGCGGTAATTTCGCCCTGTTCGACGAATTGTTCGCCGACGACTTCCTTGACCATACGCCGCAACCTAACTGTACTCCCGACAAAGCCGGCGCCCGTGCCCTGTATCAAGTGCTGCGGACAGCTTTTCCCGACTTTCACGCGACTATCCATTGGCAAACAGGAGATGGCGACCGGGTTACGACCTATAAGACCTATCACGGCACTCACCGTGGCGAGTTCCTGGGCGTGGCGCCGACTGGCCGCAAGATCCATTTCGAAACCGTCGATGTGATGCGCGTGCAAGATGGAAGGATCACCGAACACTGGGGCGTCGCAAACCTGTTTTCCCTGATGCAGCAGCTGGGTGGCGATTTCGCGGCATCTAAATAAGGAGACGCATCATGTCGGAAGAATTCAAAGGAAAGGTCGTACTTGTCAGCGGTGCCGGATCGGGCATAGGCCGGGAGGCGGCGCTACTATTTGCAAGGCAAGGTGCAATGGTGTTTGGGGCCGATTTGAGTGAAAAGGGACTGAGCGAGACGCAGGAATTGGCGCGGGAAGCCGCTGGAACAATTCAAGCTGCTCTCGTAGACGTTTCCAAGGAAACCGAAGTGGCTGCGCTGATCAAGCGCATAGACCAGGAAGCGGGCCGCCTGGATGCCGCATTTAACAATGCGGGTATTACAGGCGGAACCTTCCGGCTTGAGGATTATCCGACGGATGACTTTGACCGCGTATTGAGCGTCAACTTGCGCAGTGTGTTCCTTGCCATGAAATACGAATTGCCCTTGCTCAAGCGTAGTGGCGGCGGGACGATTGTCAACACGGCTTCTGTTGCCGCTCTGACCGGCCCTGGAGGTATGAGTGCGTATGCCGCATCCAAACACGGTGTGCAGGGGCTGACTCGCGTCGCTGCGATGGAAAATGCAGCACAAAATATCCGCATCAACGCCATTGCGCCAGGATGGACCGAAACGCCGATGGTGATTGCCAATAGCGCACAAAACCCGGCCTTCGCAGAACTCGCCCGCAAGGCTATCCCTGCCAAGCGGGGTGGACAGCCCTCTGAAATAGCGGCAGCCGCGGTGTGGCTCAGCTCGCCGCAATCCAGCTATGTCTTTGGCCAGATGCTGGTGGTTGACGGCGGCATGACCATAGGCGGGTTCGAGTTTTAATCGATGCACTTGGCGCCGGGAGCACGGTATCCAATTGCCTGATGAACAATTTAAAAGGAAATCAAAATGAGTAATCTTTTAAAAGAAAAAGTCGTTATTGTTACCGGCGCCGCCAGCGGGATTGGCCGTGCTATTGCCATCCAGGCCGCGCGTCATGGCGCCAAAGCAGTGCTCGTTTCCGATGTCACCGAGCTACCCCGTGAAGGCGGCACTCAGACGACGGCGGAAATTGAAGCACTAGGTGTGGAGGCCCGCTTCGTTCGCACCGACGTCAGCAAGTATGCTGAGGTGGATGCCCTGGTGGACACCGCTGCAGAATTCGGCGGTGTTGATGTGATGGTGGCCAATGCAGGAATTAGCTTGCATGAAGACGGCGCAGATGTCGCCGAAGATCAATACCGCCGGCTGATGGCAGTCAATCTGGACGGCGTACTGTTCAGCGCACAAGCTGCCGCGCGGCAGATGAAGGCGAACGCCAAGTCCGGCAGCATCGTTCTGATGGCCAGCATGGGTGGCATCGTTGGCGCCGGCATGACAGTCGCCTACTCTACCAGTAAGGGCGGGGTCGTATTGATGGCCAAGGCGCTTGCCGATGCCCTAGGGCCGGACGGTATCCGGGTCAACTCTGTGGCACCGGGTACGATAGACACGCATCTGCTGCGCACCGCACCCGGCATTTCGGAGGCGGCGGAAGGATTTCGTCAGCGCACCCCGCTACGCCGACTGGGCAAGCCTTCGGAAATCGGAGATGCGGTGGTCTGGCTAGGTTCGGATATGTCCAGTTATGTCACCGGCATATCGCTGCTGGTGGATGGCGGATTGCTGTCTGTGATATGAATTTTCTACATACCTGCGCCGAAAATTCGATCGATAAGTCTGGAGAGTCAGCATGCTTGAATATCCCTCAGGCGACACAGCGAAAGCGCTAGTTCGGCGCAGCATTCACGAGTTGTTGAATGAGGGGGAATTTGCTTCCTTCAATGAACTGTTTGCGCCGGACTTTATCGATCACACGCCGCAAGGCGACTTTGTGGATGATCAGAAACCGGGCGATAGGAAAGCAATACGAGCATGGTACCAAAGCCTGCGCCATGCCTTTCCTGATTTGCGCGTAGAAGTACATTGGCAGCTGGAAATCGCGGCCATGGTTACAACATATTCTAGGTTTCAAGGAACGCACTTGGGAGTTTTCCTTGGAGTAGAAGCGACAGACAAGAGATTGCGTTTTGACAGCGTTGACGTGATACGAGTCCAGGACCACAAAATAAAAGAGCATTGGGGGCTGGTCAACCTTCACTCTTTGGGAAAACAGTTGACCGTAAATATTTCGACGAGACGTCACAGGAAAGCCTATGCTGATCTGGTGCGAGATTCGCTGATTAAAGAAATAATCGGAGGATGATCGGAGGGAGAAAAATCCTTGGGGATTCTAGCCTTGTTGAGCTTGAGGTCGGGGCGCAGCCCCGATCTTCATTTTCTGATCAGCACTGTTTTCATCAGGTCCTGCTTTTCGTCCTGCAAACGCGCCGGATCCGTTTGCAGGAAAATCATGTCGTTGGTTGCTGACAGCATTTGCTGCCGCTGGTAGCGTTCCAGAGGCGTTCTGGTTTCATCTTTCTTGGTATCCGGCATCAGCGTTTTGACCAGATCTTGCGTGAGCGTAGTCTGGCTTGGCGTGGTCGTGTCATCCGTCAGGTGGCCATGCACATATTTCTGGATGCGGGTGGACTGGCTGGCGGACTGGGTCAGATTGGCCTTGACCAGTATGCCCTTTTGATAGGCCATATCCACGCTGCTGCTTGCCGTGTCATTGATGGTGTAATAGCTGTAATTCTGTGATTCGGCAGCGGTGGTGAGTACCAGGCGTACATTCGGCGACGGGGGCTGGTGGTAGCTGGCCTGCAATGAGGATTGCTGGGTTTGCGAAATCGAGCGGTCTGCCTGGTCGGGGCCTTTTATTTCAGTGTGCTGGGATAGTTGATACGAGAAACTGTCCTTTTCACTGGGGCGCATGGGGTTCGGCGAAGTTTTTGCCTGGGTGACAGACGCGCTAAAGTCAGCCAGCCCGGTCAGCATCGAGTAATCCTGGTCTTCCAGCGAGATGGATGGCAATGCCCCTGCCTGTGCTTGTGCAGACGCTCCGTAGCTGCTGTTCATTTCGGTGAAGGCGTCTTTAAACATTGCCATCAGCGAGGCGTCGGCCTTGCCGCGAGAGCCGGCCTGGTCAAATTGCTTCAGGTAGTTGGCGATCGCCTTGCTCTGCTGGGCCGGGCTGCCCCGCCCAAGCGGGCTACTCAAATCCACGCTGACCTGTGCCTGGCCCGCCGGTCCGTTCAGACTCATCGTTCTTTTTGCTGCGTCCGCGTGGAAATCCAGTGACTGGCTTGCGTTTGCGCCTTGCTGGATGCTGGCATGGAAATCCACCGAGGCCAGCACCGAGGGATCGAACTGGGTGAGGCCGTCGAGTGCAATTTTCGGCTGGCCGGATGAGATGCCGTCAATGGCGTCTTGAAAGCCCTGGGCAAGCTTGGCCAGCGCGCCGCGTTCCGCGTCGCTCAATTCCCCGTCGCTCTTCATCTGGACTGCTATGCCGTCTTCCCGGCTATCCAGGGACAGGCTGACCTTCACGCCGCTTTTGGTGGTGATGTTGAGTGTCATCTGGTTGTCGCCCAGACCGTGCAGTGGCGCAGGGGTATCCAGCACAACGCCGCCATACGGATTCAATTGCGTTGCGGGTGAGCCCTGCTGCACCGTTTGCGATATTTGCGTTACTCCACTTTTGAACTGGTCCAGCATGGCTGCGCCAATTCCAGCAAACCGGCCGGCTGAGGGCTGAAAAGTATAGTTATACGCCATCAGATAACTAAGGGCGTCACTGGATTTGCTTTCCCATACCAATTGCTTGGCGGCCTCCAGCATGCCGGCCCCGTCCTGTGCGGAAGCTGCCGCTCCCGACTGGCTGAGCGTGACGATGGACGCGGGCGCTGTAGCGGCTGTCGCAGTACTTTTTGCCGTGGAAGGAGATGAAGCGATAGCCTGCCGCTGTGCACCGAGTGCCGGACTGGAGTTAATCGAGGAAAGTGAAGTCATGGCCGGTGCGTGCTTTTGTCTATTTATACATTTTCGGCGTCAAAGCAAAAATCTTTAATTAGGGCAACTGCCTTGCCCTACTCAGGGGCTCGCATGGACGCATTTCTCTCGTGCGCTCACGCAGATGCCCGACATTGAGCGCAATCTATATTGCTTGTGTAGCAACCAAGGTGAATGTAATATTGACAATAAATGTCATTATTTCATTTGCAATAAAATCCTGGCACTAAATATTTTCAGGTGGGATTCAGGTGTGATGCCGCCTCTTTCGCATCCGCTGTTCGGTAAGGTAATTCATAGGTAAGTAGCATGATCTTCATAAGGCGGTGCTCTCTTGATTTTGTTCTTGAGTTTGTGCCGGTAGAAAAACAAACAAAACCGTAGCAGCCTTTGCTATGATTTTTACAGTAAATCCATGCAAAATTATTTAAAGTGCTTCAGCTTCTTATTACTGGTCAATTCACTTTCTTACGCAGAGGAAACACAAAAAAAGCCGTCGTCCGCGCAACAGGTGCTCATCAATGGAGCACAGACCGATATTGAAAAGAGCCGTGATTTTGTTGCGGGCAAACTCATCATTAGTGCAAAAACCATCGCCGATAGCGGATTGCAAAATGTGGGAGAAATTTTGCGCCGTGAACCGGCAATCACGATAGGCAAGGATGGCCGTTTAGGGCTCATGGGCTTGCCGGGTTATACGCAAGTCCTTATTGACGGGATGCCGCCTTCAGGAAAAGATCCTTATGAACTGGATCTGGTGCACGTCGAAAAAATTGAAATCATTAAATCCGCCACCGCGGCAACCGGCCCTTTCGGCATTGCGGGCACCATCAATATCATCCAGCGCAAAGTAGCTCCGACACGCTATACGCAAGTAACTGCCGGTGGGTCTTCAACCGCTGGGCACCATGCGGCCAATCTGGCGTGGGTAAATAATCAGGCAGTGGGTGACACGCCGCTGAGCTTTAATCTCTCCTTGTCGGCAAACCGCAGTGTTAAACCGAG
Source organism: Parundibacterium terreum (assembly GCF_014636315.1). Taxonomy (GTDB): domain Bacteria; phylum Pseudomonadota; class Gammaproteobacteria; order Burkholderiales; family Burkholderiaceae_D; genus Undibacterium; species Undibacterium terreum. Next base: position 172,328 of record NZ_BMED01000003.1, read on the forward strand.
TTCCGACAGCTATCAGCAAACGCTAATTCAAACTGGATTACCTTCCCAGCCCGTTTTACAGGGCGATCGAATGTCGATTTCAACTTTCGAATATGTGACGGGGCAGGGAGAATTTTCCTGGAAATTGAATCCTAATCAGAAAATCATTTTTTCTCCCGAGGGCCTCCAGATCAACGTGACGCAACAAGGGCATGAACAACGCCAGTGGACCGACGGCAGGACATTTTCTACGCAAGAGAATAGTAAAGAAACTTCGTCAAGCTACTCCATTCCTTTGCGGTGGACCTTGCTGACGGAGAGCGATAGCCGAATAGAATTGCAACTTAAAGCAAATCACGTCGCTGCATCTAATTCAAGTTCACAACTCTCGGAAACCGGGCCTTCCTCAACGAGTGATCTCCGCGTGCAAAGTAGAAGGGTAGAGAGCAACAACCAATTTTTTACTCTGAACTACAAGAGCGAATTTTCAGGCGGGCATGAGCTGGAAGCGGGAGGTAACTTCACCCACAGCACTAGTGATACCACGTACGGAGATTTTATTAACGGTAGCCGGGATACGACCCTGACTATGCTGGGCACCTTGAGTACGGTCGAGAAAAAAGCCCTTCGCCTGTTTGCGCAAGATGACTGGCGTGTGAATAAGAGCCTGGCGTTTAATTTTGGCGTTTCGGCAGAGCAGCAGGATTTTCAGCTGGAAGAAGGGGTAACGCGCAGCCAGGCAAATTTCCGTATGTGGGCGCCGTCCTTCCACGTAGTCAAAAAAATCGCTGGTGACACCAAACGCCAGTTTCGCGCTTCCCTGGCTAGAACCTTCCAGGCGCCTACCTCCAGCCAGTTGGTGCTGCATCCGCGTGTCAACTCTCTGGCCCCTTGCGATGCCAATCAGTTGTGCAGTGCCAATAGTCCCGACACTGCCGATAACGCCGGCAATCCAAACTTGCAGCCAGAAAGGGCACTGGGCCTGAACCTCTCTTACACGCAAGGTTTAAGTGACAATAGTGAATTATCCGTGGAGTACTACCGGCGCGACATCGACCGCAAAATCGGCAGCGAATTGATACTCGAAGACGTCGTCTGGGCGAGCGTGCCGCGCTATGTGTTCCGCCCGGCGAATCTGGGGCAGGCCAGGATAGAGGGTATCGATTTGAGCGCGCGCGTGACTGTCCGCGATTTTTGGAAAGAGTCGCCCAAGCTGGATGTAAGCGGTAAGCTGGGATTTTCTCGTTCAGAATTAAGCGACATTCCCGGCCCGGACAACCGGCTGGCCGGCCAGACGCCGTGGAACGCCAAGTTGAACCTGGCCTATACAGCGGTAGGGTGGCCGCTTAAATTGAACCTCGATGCCAACTGGCTGCCGGGCGACTGGGTGCGCAATAATCTGACCCAGCGCAGCTTTCAATCACGCTTATTCACGCTAAATAGCAGCGCGAGCTGGCAGATCAAGCCCGATCTTCGTTTGGTGATGAGTCTGAATAACATACTGCCGTCAACTCGTGAGCGGGTTGATGAGTATGCGACTGCTAACGGAACATTGCAGCAAACGACACACAGTGCAGACTATAGACGCATCGGCATGCGCCTGGAAATGAAACTCTAAGCGAAGGCAGAAGGAAAAACGGATAGGTCAGAACGTCCGGGAGCAGCGCTCGTTTTTAACGAAAAAACTGAAAACAAAGGATGAACATGAAATTCGATAGGCGAATCTTTCTTGCTGCGAGCATTTTCCTCGCTCTGAATGCCGGCGCACAAACTCGAACCACACCTGAGGTATGTTACAAGCGCTGCACTGCAATACGGTTTGACGATCCTGAGGCTATCAATGATAGGTTCAGAGCAAAACTTGTGAAAATTCAAGCAAAGAAAAAGGAAGAAACTGATCCCGAAAAAATCAAGGAATTGGAAGAAGCTGAAAAAAATGAAATAGAAAGACTCAAAGAATCACTGGAGAGAACGTGCGATAAAATGTGCAGCTTTAAAGAATAAGTATAATAAGTTCTTTCGTCCCTCTTCTTTAGCGCAGCACAACTTTCGGGAATCTCTTGCATTGGACTCCTTTCGATCTACCACCTGCTATAGCTGCACGCCATGATCGCCGATACAGTCGCTGCCGCCGTCGCTGCATTCAATGCAGGCAATATGGAGCTTGCATCGCACATCTGCCTGCAGATTGTGCAGGGAGAAACCGGAGACCCGGGGGCGCATCAGTTGCTGTCGCTGATAGCGCTAGAACAGGGACAGTTGGCGGTTGCGCGTGAGCACATCGGCTGCAGCTTGCGCCAGCGCCCGGATCATGTTCCGGCCTTGGTCATTGCCGGTAAAGTGGCACGCGCCGAAGGCGATCTGGGCACTGCAATCGTCTATTGCCAGCAGGCAGTGGTGCTGTCGCCGGCGGATTTTGAATCCAATTATCTTTGTGCGCTGCTGATACTGGAGCAGGGTGATCTGATGGTCGCCAAGCGGCTATTCGAGCGCCTGGTCGATCTACATCCGCGCAACGCGCTTGCGTGGGCCGCGTTGGGCTCTGTGCTTCAGCAAACCGGCCTGGCGCAAACGGCTATCACAGCTTTGGAAAGAGCGTTGGCATTGGAGCCCCGCCTGGGCGAAGCGTGGTTTAATCTCGGCCTGGCCCGGCAGGATATGCAAGACATGCAAGGCGCTGCTGCCGCCTTTCTTTCGGCATTTGAACTCAGGCCTGACTATGCAGAGGCAGCGGTAAATCTTGGTATCGTTTTGCAAGAACAAGGTAAGCGGGACCAGGCGATGCTTTTCTATAGCAAGGCCTATAAGCTTCGCCCCGCCAGCTTCGCGCGCATCGCCAATGCCCTGGCTGCAAGCCCGCATGGGAAACAATGGCTGGACTTGAGTGCATTGCGCGCCGTATTGGCTGCGTGACTATTGCGTACCCGGGCCGCCGCGTTTTGCGCGGAAGCGCTTGCGGTAAATGCCGGGCGTGGTCAGCACTTCCGACACGATGCTGGTATAGCGGCTGCTTTTTTCCGGCGACATCACTTCAAAAACCAGGGTCTGGGCCGCTCGCGGCACAGGAAAGCACTGCGCCACCGGCGTACCCTTGGGTAATATCCCGTTGAAATCCGGCTTGGTCCAGATGGCGGGAAAATTGATACCGGCATCGGTAAAGCGGTCGGAATCCACCAGACCGCTCAATAGCCGGAAAGGCAAATCGTCGCGGTTCACCGGATGCGTTGCGAACAGCGACCAGCCTGGCTCCAACTCTATCGTCCAGAAACTATTGAATTTGATGGCGGAAGAGCGGCCATCGTGAAATGGCGCACCCATGATCTGCGCCGGAGCGTGAAAGCTGAGTGGTGAACGCGGGTGTTCTTCTACGCTGAGAGGAGGCAGGTCCCAATCCCATGTGAAAGTTCCGTGCTCTACCCGGATGTCGCAAGGCAGCAGGATCATGAAGCCATGCGACATGGCATCCACAAACGGAGGACATTGCTTGACGGTGCGGATTTCGCGTTCATGCATGTCGGAAAACGCCTTGGCTGGCATGGCCCGCAGCCAGTCCGGCAGCGCTTGCTTGGCCGGGATTGGTTGCGGCAGCAGTGGGATCAGTGCAGGGTCGCAACGGAAGATGATTTGCATGTGCGTTGAATGGAGGGGAGGGCGATATGCATACCTTATCAGAAAATCTTTTGCCGTTTGTTGCCAGCGGCCGCACAATTTACAAAGTGGGATGTGCATGAGTGGAAATGAAACCCGATCGGTCAGGAAGAATTTTCGACAGGCTGTAAAAATCCAGATATTCTGCCTGCATTCCTGACGCCTGCCGTTTCTTTCTTCCTATCGTATGCCCACGCCTTCAATGCCTATCCGTTATTTTGCAATCTCCCTTGCCGCCCTGGCGATCCTGCTTCCCGCCGTTGCAGAAACTGCGCAGCCGGCCGCCACTCAAGCAAGCGTACCGGCCAGCCCGCAGGCCGATGCACACACTCCCGCCGAAGAGTCCCAAGTCACCCGCAAGCACAGGATGAAGAAGCTGGAGGAGAAGCTTTTCAGCGATACGGAGACCTTGCACCATCAGTGCCGCTATGAATCGGAGATTTCCGAAGCGCCGCCGGAAAAGAAGGTCTTGCTGACCTTCGACGATGGGCCGGAACCGGAGCAGACTGAATACATCCTGTCGGTATTGAAAAAATATAATGTACCGGCGACCTTTTTCATGATCGGCGAAAAAGTACAGGCGCATCCCGAGTTGCTGGCGCTGGTCCAGGCATCGGACCATGCACTGATCGGTAACCATTCATGGAGCCATCCGAACTTCCACGATATTCCAGCGGCAGAGCAGGCAACGGAAGTGGACAAGACTTCTGCTGTGCTGGTAAAGACGGTGCAGGAGCACTATTTCCGCTACCCCTATGGAAATTCTTCTTGCGAAACCAACGAGCTATTGAAATCCCACGGCTACAAGATCGTAGGCTGGCACGTGGATACCTGCGACTGGGCCTTTGATCATAAAGGCGTGGTCGATGCCAAGGAGGCACTGAGCTGCGGCGTGCTGGCGCAGAACAGGGACAACTACTTTGAGCACGTCATCTCATCGGTGCGGGCACACAATGGCGGCATCATCCTGATGCACGAGATTCATCCGAATACGCTGAAACAACTGGACGCCTTGGTCAAAAGGCTGCTGGCGGATGGTTATGTATTCGGCAAGCTGAATGACGCCGAGTTTGCCAAATACCTGCGCTGAGCGTCGTCAGTAGCCGAACGACTGCTTCGCTTAACCAGGGGAGTATTTGCATTTTTACTAGTGAAGGTCGCGCTAATGCCTCTTTGCTATGCTTGCTTCTTTACGCCAGGTCAGTGGCTATCTGCAGATTTATCAATCTCAATTCGTCATGTATTATATTGACGTACGGCAACATAATTTCTATTGAGATGAACATGGCACACCAGGCAGTTACATTTGACGAGGTCGCGGCGGCCGCGATCAGCATACAGAACGATGGCAAACCGGTAAGTATTGATGCGGTGCGCGGATTCCTTGGCACCGGCTCGCCGATTGGCATCCACAAGCATTTGAGCGTATGGCGTGACAATCACGCCAAGCGGGCCGAAACGCCTAAGGCGGATATTCCGGAGACTATCCTCGCCGACCTGGGGCGTTGGGTGCAGCAATTTGCGGAACAGGCCAGCGCCGGCGTTCGCGGAGAGCTTGTACAGTCTACACGCGACCTGGAAGCACTGCTGAAGGCGGGCGAGCAACTGGAAGCCGAGCGTGATCAGGCACTGATTATGGCTGCTGAGCGAGGCGAAGCGGTCGAGCGTCTGACAATCGGGTTGAACGATGCGCGCCAGGTTGCGGCCGATGCGCTGGTCGGCAAGGCAAAAGACCGGTTGGCCATTGACGGCAAGGACAGTCAGTTGACGGATCTGCGCTTGCAGATCGAACGTAATGTGACCGCGTCGGCGGCCGAGTCCGACGCCCGTCTTGCGGCTGAGATGGAGCTGATCGGGGCTGTCACGGCGCGCGACAATTTCGCGGCAGAAATCAGGGAGCTGCGAGCACAGCTCGCTGCCTCGGATACCGAACGCAGCGCGTTGCGGGCCGAGATAGAAGTACTGCGCGCGAGAACCTAGGGCTGGCGTTTGCTCTTGCGATGCCCTTAGATTCTTGCGCGCACTTCTTCTTCCAGGGCAGCGGCGACTTTTGTCACAACGCTGGCCCAGTCTCCGCGCTCTGTCTGACGAAACAGGCGCATTACATGCGGATACCATGGCGAATCCGGCCTATCCAGGTGCCAGCGCCAGTCGGTGCCTATAGCCGGCAGTAAAACCCAGCATGGCTTGCCTAGCGCCGCAGCGAGATGCGCTATAGCCGTATCTACGCAAATCACCAGGTCGAGTTGGGCGACGATGGCAGCCGTGTCTGCAAAGTCGGCGATGTCTTTCCCCAACGACACGATTGCCTGATTGGAAGCTGCCGTATCTGCCTCGGTTTCTCCCTGCCACTTTTGCAGGCTGACGAAGGCGACTTCGGGAATATTCCACAGCGGAGCGAGCGTCTCAAGTCCGGGCAGCGAGCGATTGGCGTCGTTTTTGTGAACAGCATTACCTTTCCAGACCAGGCCTACTTTAAATTTCGCCAGAGGCAAACGTGTTTGCCATTTATCTATACGGCTGGGCAGTGGATGCAAATAAGGAAGGGTGGCTGGTATCGACTCCAGCGTAGTTCCAAAGTGCAGCGGCAGGCTCAAGGCGAAAGACCAGTAATGGTGGGGAGGCAAAGATGCCATATCCGTGACGACAGTGTCGACGCCTGCTGCGGTTTCCAGCAAGGCTTTGAGCGGAGGCGTGCAGAACAAACTCAGCTTGGAGACTCCACGTTCTTTGAGCAGGGGCGCGTAGCGGATAAACTGGATAAAGTCGCCGAAGCCTTGTTCGGCAAAAATCAGGATATCTTTACCTGCCAGGTCTTCTCCTTGCCATTGCGGAGAAGAGGAGACCGCTGATATTGTGCTATGGAATTCTTTGATGGATGGCGCATAACGAGATTCGTAGTAAGGCCAGCCCTCGGCGTATTTCCCTTGTGATAGGAGCAGCATGCCAAGATTCAGCGAGGCCTTGCTGAGATTGGGGTCGATCTTCAATGCCTCCTTATAACTTAAGGAGGCTTCTTCAAACTGTCCGGCATAGTTAAGTGCCATTGCCAGATAGATGTATGCATCGGCATAGTCCGGTTTGATTTCCAGCGCACGGCGAAAGCTTGCCACTGCCAGTTCCCACTGGCCGAGGTCTGTCAGTGCGTTGCCCAGGTTGTTGTGTGCGACGGCAAATTTGGGGTCGATTTCTATTGCGCGGCGGCAGCTCTGCACGGCTTGCTCCGCTTGCTTCAGGCCAGTCAATACGTTGCCGAGGTTGCTATGTGCAATAGAAGAATTAGGCTCAAGTTCCAATGCACGCCGATAGCTCGATGCGGCATCTTCCAGCAGATCAAGCTCACTCAGGGCCTTTCCCAGATTGATATGCCCGGAAAAAAAATCGGGTTTAATAGCCAAGGCTTGCCGAAGGCTCTGTACTGCCGCGTTCGTTTGGCCCAGTTCCATCAGGGCCAGGCCGAGAGCATTGTGTGCTTCCGCGTAATCAGGCTTGATTGACAGCGCTTTGCGGCAGCTTGCCGCTGCCTCTAGCGGATGCCCCAGTTCCCGTAGTACGGTACCCATGCCGTTAAGGGCATCGACACACAAGGGATCTATGCGCAAGATCCTGGTAAAGCAGTCCGATGCATCCTCTAGCCGGCCTGCATCCCGCAAAACACCGGCAAGGTTGATAGATGCATTGATATTTTGCGGAGAAATTGCCAGCACATTTTGGTAACACGCTATGGCGTCATCCCATTTTCTTTGAGCCCGCAGAGCGTCTCCCAGATTGATATGTGCATTGATATGCTGCGGATTAATCCCGAGGGCCGCACGGAAATGTGCTATTGCCTCATCTGGCTTTTGCAGCGCTAGCAGTGCCAAGGCAATGTCGTAGTGCAAAGAGTCTGATCTGGGGTTAAGCGACAATGCTTTCTGATAAATGGTTACCGCCTCATGCCAATTTTCTTTCTTGATATGAGTCAAAGCCAGATTGGCGAGAACTTCGGCATGATCCGGCTGAATGGCCAGCGCACTCTGAAAACTGGATAGCGCCGAATCAAACTGATTCTCCTGGTAATACAAGTTCCCCAGGTAGAAGTGCAATTCCAGGAAATTTGGATTAAATGTGAGTCCCTGTGTCGCTACTTGTTTTGCTTCGTCTATACGCCCAGATTGAGAAAGCAGCAGGCAAAGATCTCTACAGGCGGCTTCAAAATCCGGTACGAGCTTCAGCGCCTGACGGAAATGCGAACAGGCCTGGTCGACCTTTCCCTTGAGTTGGCATATGGTTCCCAGCATGTAATGCGTGTCGGCATTGCTCGGATCAATGGATAGCGCTTGTGTAAGGGAGTGCATCGCATCATCGTATTGCTGCTGCTCTCTCAGTACAAAACCGAGATTGCTATACGCTTTCGCAAATTTGGGATTAATGGCAATCGCCTGCCGATAGCACTGCGCCGCCGCCGCGAAATTGCCTGCGCCAAGATGAGCATCTCCCTGCGTCTTGTGGTGGATGCTTTGATCCACAGAGGGAGCATTATTTGCTTCGGGCAGAGCTTTAGACGGAGTTGGATCAGCTTTTACTGCGGGGGACGACAGGAGCTGCTTAATCCAGTTGCGCATTGTTTGTTTTTTCATGAAAGATGAGAATGTCGCGCCTGATTGACAGGGCGCGTCCGTGGAAAGCCGGTACCAGCCTGGCGATCCAGTATATCTCAGACATGTGAGCGAGTGGCATTGAACATATTCTTCCGGCCACCAGGAAATCTTATCCTGCTGGAGTTTGTTATTTTGTGAGACTGGTGAATTGCTAAGGATGCAAGCATGCAATGGCAGCTTGTGCCATTGCATGAAATCCATTTGAATATCTTGAAACGACTGCAGGTATCAGGCAAGCCGAACCGCCCCAAGCTCAGGATGAAATGCTTGCGCCGAACCGGGTAACGGCGCACCGCCTGTGGTTTAGCTGGCGACCAGACCGGCCGCGATGTTGATTGTCAGCCCCAGGATAGCGACATTGAACAGAAAACTCAGCACCGACTGCGCCAGCACAGTCTTACGCATAGGCTTGCTCATCACAGTGATATCCGATGTCTGGGCGGCGACTGCGATCGTGAACGAGAAATACAGGAAATCCCAATAATCCGGATTCTGTTCATCCTCAGGAAAACGCAGGCAGTGCTGGTGGCTTTTGGATTGATAAAAAATCAGCGCATAGTGAAAAGTAAATAGTACGGCAACCAGGCACCAGGAGCCAAAGACGGTAGATGCCGTCAATGCGTAATGCAGCAGTTTGTGACTGAAGGACAGGTCCTTGATGGCCGACAGCTCCAGCACAATGGCCGCCAGGCTGGCGACGGCGGCGATCGACATGATGGCCAGGATGGCGGCGGCGCCGCGATGCTCCTTCTCTGCTATGGTGCGTATCCTGGCGTGGCTGGCATGCGCCATCAGCCAGCCTATCAGACACAGGTAGGGCCAGATAATGGCATTCCAGCCGAGCAGGGCGCGAGTGACGGGATTGACGCTGGCCGGTATCAATAGCGTAACCGCAATGCCGAAGGCGATGGCCGACATCAGGCGTGGACGAGTGCGGATGATTCTGTGCAGGGTAGACATAATGGGTATTTTCCGATGTTACTACTGAATACTGAAGATATAGCCAGATTGCTCCGCCAAGCTGTCAGCAGCATGACGCAATGCTGACAAAATCCTGACAAATAGAAATTCAAAATGCAGGTATGATCCAGTTACGCATCTCATATGCGGCGTAGCCATGACTGGCCGCATCAGGTACTTGCCGTTACACAGAGGCTGCTCTCAAGAGTGCACTTTATGTCACACTTCATGCATCGTCTCATGATCATGATTTACCCGAGAACCAAATTCTGGAAGGAAAGACGTGGCAAATCAAAATACGGTATTGATATTGCAGGGTGGCGGTGCATTGGGCGCCTACCAGGCGGGTGTCTATCAGCAGCTGCACGAGAAGGATGTCACCGTAGACTGGGTGATAGGAACGTCGATAGGTGCGATCAATTCCGCGCTGATTGCGGGTAATCCGCCGGAGCTCCGCGTGGCCCAGCTCAAGGCATTCTGGGACAGCCTCGCTCCCTGGGCACCGAGCATGAGCAATTGGTGGGGCGCCTTTTCTCCGCTGAGCAATCTGACGCACTCGATGAATACGCTGGGAACCCTGATGAACGGCGTGGATGGGTTCTTCAAGCCGCGTGTGGGAGCAAGCTCGGACATCAACACCGAAGTACCGCTGAAAGAGATGGGTTTCTACGATACCTCGCCGTTGAAAACGACGCTGGAAAAATACGTTGATTTCGATTACCTGAATAACGGTAAAACCCGCATCAGCGTTTGCGCCGTTGATATCGATACAGGCCAAAGCGTTGTCTTCGACAGCAAAAACGGCAAGATCCTGCCGGAACATATCATGGCCAGCGGAGCGCTGCCGCCCGGCTTTCCGCCGATAGAAATTGAGGGCAAGGCCTACTGGGACGGCGGCATCTATTCCAACTCACCGCTGACAGTCTTCCTGGGTGACGGCGTTGACCGGGATGCGCTGTGCTTCATGGTGGATCTGTGGGACCCCAGCGAGACGCGGCCCAAGTCCATTGCCGAGGCGCTGGCCCGCTACAAGAGCATACAGTACGCGAGCCGCTCGCAAGAGCAGCTGGAAGTGTATCAGGTGGTCAGGGATTTGCAGAAAGCGATACGCGTGCTGTCTGAGAAAATTCCCGCCGCAGAACGCAAGAAAAAAGACGTGCAGGCCCTGATGCAACTGGGCTGCGACCATACAGTCAATGTCGTCAACCTGATCATGAAGGCGGCGCCGCAGGACCAGTATTTCAAGGATATCGACTTTAGCGCTGCGACGATCCATGCTCGCTGGCAGGCAGGCATACACGATTGCCAGCGTGCTTTGAAGCACAAGACATGGCTGCAGCCTTTGCCGCCGCACGCCGGCCTGGTGATACACGAGCTTCCCCAAGAGTAAAGGACTGCCATGACTGAAGAAGAAGTATTGCGCGATGCGTTCGCGATGCCGCTGCATAATCCGGCTTTTCCGCCCGGCCCGTACCGCTTTGTTGACCGTGAATACCTGATCATCACCTACCGCACAGATCCCGAGCTGTTGCAGAAAATGATCCCGGCGCCGCTGAAAATGATCGATCCCATCGTCAAGTACGAGTTCATCAATATGCCGGATTCGACCGGCTTCGGCCACTATTGCGAATCGGGCCAGGTGATACCTGTGACCCTGGATGGTGTGGAGGGCGGTTATGTGCACAGCATGTATCTGAACGATCATCCGCCGATTGCTGCCGGCCGCGAATTATGGGGTTTCCCCAAGAAGCTGGGCGACCCGGAACTTCGCGTACACAAGGATACCTTGATAGGAACGCTGGACTATAGCGATTTCCGGGTATCCACCGGCACCATGGGTTTCAAGCACAAGACACTGGATGGCGAGGCAGTCAAAAAAAGCATGGCCACGCCCAGTTTCCTGTTGAAGGTGGTTCCGCATGTGGACGGTACACCGCGCATCTGCGAGCTGGTGCAATACAGCCTGACGGATATCGTCATCAAGGGAGCCTGGAGCGGCCCGGGTGCCTTGCAACTGAATCCGCATGCGCTGGCGCCGGTGGCGGCACTGCCGGTGCTGGAGGTCTTGTCCGCCGTGCATATCCTGGCGGACCTGACCCTGCCTTACGGCACCGTCGCCTACGACTATCTGGCACCGCCGGGATCCAGGCGGAAATAGGCTTGCCCTAAGGCTGCGCCTAGCTTAGGTCTCGCTCCATTGGCGCAGCAGGTTGTGATACACGCCTATCAATTTACGGCGGGCACTTTCCTCGGCCTGGGTCTGGTTCAAGGTCTGGATCGCATTGTCCATATCGAACAGCATCGCGCGCTGGCCGTCATCCCGAACCAGGCTCTGTATCCAGAAAAAGCATCCAGTGCGGATGCCGCGTGTAATCGGCGTTACCTGATGCAGGCTGGTGGCCGGGTAGATGACCATGTCGCCGGCGTCCAGCTTGACCGCATGCGTGCCATAGGTATCTTCCACTTCCAGTTCACCGCCGTCATAGTCTTGCTGATCGCTCAGGAATAGCGTGGCGGAGATATCGGTGCGCAGTTTGCGGCCATGATGCGGATGGATGCGCACGCTGCCATCTACGTGCGCGCCAAAGTGCATGCCTTCGCCATAGCGGTTGAACATGGGCGGATAGACGATATTCGGTAGCGCCGCACTGATGAACAGAGGATGGCGCTCCAGTGCCGACAGGATAATGTGCTGGCATTGTTGCGCCACTTCCGAACGTTCGTCTATCTGCTGGTTGAATTTGACCGGCGCCCCCTGATAACCCGCTGTGACCCGGCCATCGACCCAGGCATCGCCTGCCTGGGCCAACAGGGAGCGCACCGCCGCCAGTTGTTGAGCATCTAGTACTTTGGGAATACAAACCAGCATCGGCACCTCTGAACAATCAACATTTACCCGTTAAACCAACATACGGAATCTACATACAGAATTTACATACGATAGGAGAATGACAGCATTGCTGCACGTCCGGTACCCGGAACCGCGCGGCCGCCGTCAGACTGGATCAGCGCATCGTAATACATTTTGTTGGTCAGATTGAAGACATTCAGGCGGATGTCGTATTTTGGCTGCTTGTAGGCAGCCGTTGCATCCCAGCGCGTGTAGCCGCCCACGCGTACGGTGTCGGTGGAATTGGCAAAGCGCTCAGACATGTAGACCGGGCCGCCGCCCAGCTCCCAGTGCGGGGCCACTTCATAGATGGTCCACGCCGTCAGCGTGTTTTTAGGCGTGTTGCCCGGTACCTTGCCCAGCGTGCCATCGAGCGCTGAGGCGCCTGCGATCTTCGCATCCAGGTAGCTATAGTTGACCGCCAGCTGCAGCTGCTTGTTGACGCGGCCGGTAGCGCCGGCGCGGAAACCGTTCACTCTCACCGTGCCCAGTAATTCATACACGCCGGTGCTGACCAGGCTGCGCGCATTATCTTTCTGAATCTGGAATATTGCCGAATTCACTGCCAGATTGCCGTCCGCCAGATCCCATTTGCCGCCTATCTCATACGAACGATTTTTTTCCGGATCCAGGTTTTGCTGGCCGGTAGTGCCGGTCAGCTGTTCCAGCGAAGGATTGAACGAAGTGCCATAAGATACATAGTAGGACTGGGTCTTGCCCGGCTGCCAGATGCCGCCCAGGCGCACGCTGGTGAAGTCTATCGACTGGCTCGCGTAGCCCAGGGTAGTGCTGCCCTTGGTGTTCTGCGAGTTGATGGAATTGGTGATGCTGGCGGAATAATGATCATAGCGCAGGCCGCCTGCCAGCTTGAATTCCGGTGTCAGCTCTATCGTGTCGTTGAAATACGTCGCCGCGGTATTGGCAGAACCTCCCGCCAGATTGCCCGTGCTGGTGGGCACATTGGCCGGAGAATCGCCATTGCCCGGATTCAGCAGCGGCACGCAGGCAACATAGCCGGCAGTGGTGCCGGCGGGGTTCAGGTTCACGCCGTTGCAGGTGCCGTTACGGTAGTAGCCCTGGTTGCGGTAGCCGTCGTGACCCAGTTCCAGCCCAAGCAGCAAATCATGCTTGGAGCCGCCCAGGCTGAATTTGGCAGACAGTTCACTTTGGTTGAATACCGAATAGTCACGGATATCGCGGTCATGGCTCTGGATGCGCTCATACAGGCTGGACAGCGGCAGGCTGCTGGTCGCTGACGGCGTCAGCGCGATAAAGCCGGCGGCCGAAATGGTGCCTATGGTATTCGGCGCGGTTTCAATCGCGCTGGTTTTGACGTAGTTGAACTGCGTCATATTGCGCAACGTGATATCCGAAGTCAGCTTGTGCTGTATCGATGCGTTCAATGCAGCGATGTCGGAATCGGTATGGTCGTCGTTATAGCCGTACGCGGTATTCCTGTCCACCGGTGCAGGGCGGCCGTTCAGCGGGCCTACGCCATAATCCGGCATGTCGTGATTGTGCTGCAGCAAGGCAGACAGCGTGATCTCCGTCGGTGTGCCTATGCCGAACCTGGCCGATGGCGCGAGGCCGAAATCCTGCAGCTTGCTCTGGTCACGCGTTGTTGCATCACCGTCCTGCGCCATGGCTGTTACGCGCACCGCGGATGTTTCCGACAGCGGCGTGTTGTAGTCCACGGTTGCCCTGACCAGACCGTTGGTGGTAACGGAACCGCCGACTTCAGTGAACTGTTTCAGCGTCGGTTTTTTTGTGACTTGGTTGATCACGCCGCCGGTTGAGCCGCGGCCGAACAGCATCGATGAGGGCCCCATCAATACTTCAATGGAGTCCAGAGCAAAGGTGTCGCGGAAATACTGTCCGCGGTCACGGAAGCCGTCCAGATAAATATCGGTGCGCGCAGAGAAACCGTTCAGGTTGACGTTGTTGCCGATTTGGCCGCCCTCGGCGCCACCCAGCGTTATGCCGGAGACGTTGCGCAAGGCATCCGCCATCGAGTTTGCACCCTGCGATTGCATCAACGCCTTATTCACGACTGTCACCGATTGAGGGATATCGCGGATATCGGCAGGCAGCTTGCCCAGAGAAACCGCACCGGGCGCGAAATCATTTTTGCTCCCCTGGATAACGACCTCAGGCAAGGCGGAACTTACGCCTGCGGCTACCTGAGGCGTCGCCTGTTGCGCTAGCAAAGGCAGAGGGCTGGCAAATAGAGTGAACAAGGCTGCTGCGATCGGGGTACGGCGTATCATTTTATTGTCTTTCTAATAAAGTGCTTTGAATTAGCGCAAAATTTCCGGCGCTAATTGGTAAAAGAAGTGTAATTGTAATTTAAATGAGAATCGTTTGTGTTTCTCTTTGTGTCATTGTTGCTAATCAAGCAGAGCAGCTTCGCATGGTGTTACATGCCAGTCCTTTGCGCAGTGCCAAGCTTGCTTGTAAGATCTATTCTTTGTTTCAATTGCAATCCTTCCAAAGAAAACGAATGCCTCTTCGTTACGCCATACTCGCCATTTGCTTCTATGTTTGTCACGGTTTTGCGTATTGCGCTCCGAAAGAGGTGGTGTTGCTGATTGGTGAGGCATTGGATGAAAAAGGGAGTCCGCGAGCGTTGGCCCCAGCCAGGCGTGCCTTGCTCAGCTATCTAGAGCAGGCGCTGAATGTTAAATTTGAGATAAGGATGTACCCTTGGGCCCGCGTGGAAAGTAATGCGGCCAACGGCGAGGGAATAGTGCTGGGCTTGTCAAAAAACGTCGATCGTCTGGCCCGGTTTCATTTCTCCGAAGCGGCCTACGCCAACAACTTGTGGCTGGTGACACGCAGCGATTCCAGGTTTTCTTTTAATTCGATCCAGGACCTGAAGGGCAAGTCGATAGGGGCGGTACGCGGATTCAGTTATGGCCCCGAGTTCGATCTCGCGAAAAACAAGGTCTTCCATGTGGAGGAAGATATTTCTTCGCGCTCATCCAGGCTAAAGAAGCTGCTTAGCAAGAGGATGGATGCCTTATTGGTATATCAACTTTCGACCGACTCGGCGGAAGAGGTAGAGGCCGGTATCAATGCCTTCATGGCAAATGAGGTCAAGGACATGGCTTTGCCTGCCAAGGTGTCATTCAGCGTACTGCCCAAACCCTTGCAGGTGGATTTCATCTATTTTTGTATCGCAAAGAACAAGGATGACGGCCTCATCGCGCGCATCAATGCGGCTCTTGCAAATGGACGGAAAACAGGTGATTTGGCTCGAGCGTTGAAAGGGCCTTAGCGGCAGAAGCTTTTTTGACGCCAGTTTTGTTGCCAACTGATCCTGCCTATGTCGATAGCAAAACACCAGGCCGTGGCCTGGTGTTTTTGTTTTGGCGATACGAGATGCTGCTGCTCAGTGCTGCTTGGTGCTACTGTGCATGATTGCTGGCTTCCCCTACGAAACAGCAGCTTTGATCATTTTTAATGATTATTAGAGTAAATCCACCGTTTCCCAAAACGTAACCGATCAACAAGCGAGTACCGTAGTATACTTATTCCGTAAAGCAATTTTGCTGAATGTAAATGCTTGGTAAAAAGCAATAAAATATGCAAAAAACTGGAATACAAACGTGAACCAACTGAAATCCGCTCTGAACGCGCTCTATATCACTGAAGGTGTAGCGGGCACCAAGTTCTATCACTTGTCTACTGCACTCTCAAAGTCGGTATCGCTGTGCGATAAATTGACGATGAATGCCAACTTGCCCTTGTCGCACTGGGGCACCAAAACGCAGATGAAAGAACGCTATTGCGTCAAATGCGAAGCTGCTGGCGCCGAGGCGCTGACGCAGGCTGGCATCGCCTTGACCGCCCCAGAACAGCAATAGCCATATACTGGTCCAAGCCTGTCAGGTGTGGCAGAGGATCGCTGGTTCCTTTTACTTAAAACGAAAACAGGATATTTGCCTGGTGCAGAAAATCGCTGCCACACAAGATAACGGCCATCAGCCCGGCAACAAGCGTCGGAATCGTCACGAATACTGTCATTGGATATTTGGACATACGGTACTCCCGAGTTGATCCTTGATGCCTTCATGCTAGATGGCAACATGGTCCAGCGGTATCGGAATTTCCCGTAAGCATGTGTAGGACAGGCGGCAGCCTGAGGGATTACTGAGCTGCCGCTTTTGTTACCATTTTAGTTGCCGCCCCCCTACGCAACTGTATCATTGCGCAATGATAGCCTTGCTACTTGGTAGCGAGCTGCGCGACCGGAGCCTTGGCCGGTTTTAACACCATCCATACCGCTATGCCTATCAGCGCGCCGCCAGCCGCATGCGCCAGCGATATCTGCTCTCCCAGAAATAATGCACCCCACAATACGCCGAAAGGCGGTATCAGGAAGGTCACCGTCAAGGATTTTACCGGCCCCAGATCCGCTATCAGCCTGAAGTACAGGATGTAGGCCAGCGAGGTGCAGATGAAACCCAGGCCTGCCAGTGCCAGCCACACGCCGCTATCACCCCAGGTGGGCGGTGGTGTGTTGATCGCGGTATAGGCGAAGAAGGGCAGCAGCACGGCGGTGGCGCCAAGCTGGCTGGCAAAGGCGACCAGCTTGCTGTCCAGCCCGCCCTTGTCGGAAATCCAGCGTTTGGTCAGGAAGCTGGCCAGGCCATAGCAAGCGGTGGCCACCAGGCAGGCTAGTGCGCCCAGCAGGATATCGCCGGTCATCTCTACCGGGCCAGTGCGGGTCAATACTGCCACGCCTGCAAGGCCGAACAAGACGCCGGCGACTTTTGCAACGGTCAATTTATCCCTGAAGAACAGCGCGCCTATCACCACTCCCATCAGCGGCGTGGTGGCGTTGAAGATGGCGGAATAGCCAGCCGGCAGTACCTTGGCGGCCAGACTGTACATGACGAAGGGAATGCCTGAGTTGATCACACCCAGCGTCATTGCCACCCCCAGCTTGCCCTTCATATCCCATTTCACTCGCATGGCCAGCAGCAGTATCACCAGACCCAGCATCGCAAACAAGACCCTGAAAAACGCAGTAGGCATGGCGCCGATCACGGGCGCAATGATGCGCAGGAACAGGAAGCTCGCGCCCCAGATTGCCGAGAGACCGAGTAGCCGGCTTAAATCTGCTAATTTCAAAATGATTCTCCGTTGATGTTTTTTGTATGTATCTATGCAGCGATGTTATTCAGCATCATAGATGGGCTGACGCTGCGTGTCTGGCTGAAATCGGACATGTAACCTAAAGACTTCCTGGCCAGATAAAGCTGCCACTATGAGTTCCGACAAATAAATGGGCTATTAGATATGCCATTAACTATTACTAATGTTAGGCTTATCATTGGAACACCGTAGCAGGACTACTACAAATCATTTTTTCTGAACTTGGTATAGAAAAACTTAATCATGAAGAGCAAAACGCCGCCCCTGCATGCGCTGCATTGTTTCGAGTGCGTCAGCCGCCATCTGAGCATCAAGCACGCGGCGGCAGAAATGCACGTGACGCCCGCTGCCATCAGCCAGCAAATCAGCAAGCTGGAGCAAATGCTGGAGGTGATCCTGTTTGAACGCAGCGGCCGCAAATTCGCATTGAGCGAGGCGGGGCTCAGCTATTTTCATGGCATCCGGGCCGCATTCAGGCAAATAGAAGATGCAACGGAGCGGCTGGCCCTGACCAAGGCAGAGCCGGTCGTCACGCTCAGTTGTACTACCGTATTTGCGATGCAGTACCTGCTGCCGCGGTTACCGGGCTTTCAGGCCAGGCATGCCGGCATAGACGTGCGCATCAGCACCACGCACCGGCTGGTGGACTTCGCCCACGATGGAGTGGATATCGCGGTGCGCCATGGCATGGGACAGTATCCGGGCCTGGTGTCGGAGTTGCTGATTGATGATCCCTTATATCCCGTTTGCAGCCCGTCCTTGCTGCCGGCGCGCAAACGGCTGAAAACAGCGGATGAGCTGGCGGGTTTTACCTTACTGCATGACGTACACAAGGATGATTGGCGCATGTGGCTGCAGGCAGTTGCTGCGACGCAGGTCGATAGCTCAGTGGGCCCGATTTTTGAAGATTCCAATAATGCGATAGAAGCCGCGGTAGCCGGGCACGGAGTGGCCCTGGCGAGAAAATCCCTGGTGAGTGCGAAGCTGGCCGATGGGCGCTTGGTCATGCCGTTCAAGACAGCGATCAGCGTGCCGATTGCTTATTACCTGGTGTATCCAGCCGATACGCCCTTGCGCAAGGAGGTGGATTTATTTCGCCTGTGGCTGCTGGATGAAGGGAAGGCAGCGGAATAGTGCAGGGCCAGGACCGGTGCAATTGCGCCAGCCCCTGGCCCAACTTGTGCGCGCTAATTGCGAGTTTATATTTTTTCCAGCTTGGCCTGATTTTCCAGCGCAGTATTGCGTATCGCGTCCAGGCTGGCGTTTGGTGTAATCAGGTTGCCGTCGTAGCGCAGTTCTATCAGCGCCGGCAGGCTGGTAGTTTGCGTATGCGCCAACGCGCGCTGCAGTGCCGGTGCAAATTCTTCAGTCTTTTCAACCACCTCGCCGGCAGCGCCGTAGGCGCGGGCCAGTGCTGCAAAGTCCGGGTTGTGCAGTTCCGTGCCGGAAACGCGAGTGGGAAATTCTCTTTCCTGGTGCATGCGTATGGTGCCGAACATGCCATTATTGAACACGATGATGATGACACCGGCCCGGTACTGTACGGCAGTCGCCAGCTCCTGGCCATTCATCAGGTATTCGCCGTCGCCGGCAAAGGTAACAACGGTACGTTCCGGCTGCATGATTTTTGCGGCAATACCGGCGGGTACTCCATAGCCCATTGCCCCGGACGTAGGCGCCAGTTGCGTGCGCCAGCCGCCATAACGATAGAAGCGGTGCGCCCAGGTCGCATAGTTGCCTGCGCCGTTGGTAATGATCGTATCCTTGGCTGCCACGTTCATCAGATCCTGCACCAGCTGCCACAGGTTGAGCGGCGTTTCCTTGCTCTTGAATATCGGCGGTTCGGTCTGGTAGGCGGCCAATTCGGTTTTTGCCGCTTGCACGCTGTCTTTCCACGCACTGGCGTCGACCGCCTGCATGCTTTTCAGCGCGGCGGCAATCTGCGGCATGCCGCTATTGATCATCAGGTCGGCCTGATAGACACGTCCCAGTTCCAGTGCATCGCTGTGTATGTGTATCAGGCTTTGGCGGGGCACCGGTGCTTCTAGGATGCTGTAGCCGCTGGTGGTCATTTCGCCCAGCCGGGGGCCTATCGCGATGACCAGGTCGGCATCCCGGATGCGCTGAGCGAGCTTGGGATTGATGCCTATACCCACATCGCCTATGTAGTTGGGATGGGCATTGTCCATCAGGTCCTGAAAACGGAAGGCGCAGCCGACTGGCAAATGATTGCTGGCCGCGAAGCCGGCAATATCCTGGCATGCATCTTCACTCCAGCCGCTGCCGCCCAGAATGACCACCGGGCGCTGCGCCCTTTGCAGGCGGGTGCGCAACTCGGCCAGTTGCGTTGGCGCAGGAGACGCCTGCACCGGCATATAGCGGCGCGTGTCAGCAATATCTGCGCTCGCTGCCAGCACGTCTTCCGGTAGTGCTAGCACGACCGGACCAGGCCGGCCGCTGGTGGCTACCTGGAAGGCGCGGGCGATGTATTCGGGGATGCGGTCGGCACGGTCTATCTGCGCCACCCATTTTGCCATCTGCCCGTACATGCGCCGGTAGTCAATTTCCTGGAAGGCTTCGCGCTCGACAAAATCATTGCCCACCTGGCCCACGAACAGGATCATGGGCGTGGAATCCTGGAAGGCCGTATGCACACCGATAGCTGCATTGGTAGCGCCCGGCCCACGGGTGACGAAGCAGATGCCGGGGCGGCCGGTCATCTTTCCATAAGCATCCGCCATGAAAGCGGCACCGCCTTCCTGGCGATTGATGATGAAGCGGATATCGCTGTCATACAGTGCATCCAGTACCGGCAGATAGCTCTCGCCAGGCACGCCAAAAACGATATCGACACCATGGACCTGCAGGGCATCTACCACCAGCTGACCACCAGAGCGCAATTTGTGCATGACAATAGAATAAGTAAAGTAGAAAGCCATACGCTACCAGAAACACGGCCTGACTTGTTGAGTCTCCCGATTATCAGCAGGCATTGCTAGGAAGAGCAGGGCTGCGCTGTTACAATACGGCCTGAAGCAAGCCAGACAATCGCTGGCCTTATCGTAATGTTAAGGCGGGAGGAAGGTCCGGACTCCATAGAGCAGGGTGACGGCTAACGGCCGTACGCTGAAAGCCGCAAGGTATAAGGCGAGGAATAGGGCCACAGAGACGAGCGTATTTAGTTACGGTGAAACGCGGTAACCTCCACCCGGAGCAATTTCAAATAGGCACGCATTGATGCTGCTCGCGGAGCGTGCGGGTAGAAAGCTTGAGCGCTGGAGTAATCCAGCGCCTAGAGGAATGATTGTCATAGCACGAAGCAGCAATGCCGAGTGCCGTAACAGAATCCGGCCTACCGGCTTGCTTCATTTTTATTTTAATCCGTAGTCAGGTTTTCTTGCCTCGGCCCTCCCAGCATTGCTGTTTTCGTTTCTCTTCCTGTTCTCTTCTGTTCTTAACTTCCCCTCATTCCATATCGTTTACCGTCTTTGCGCCTGTTTTTTTGCGTGTATACGTTCTGCCATCGATTTGTTGTATAGCTGCATTAGAATGTAATTGGGAAATTTCCGGTGGTACACTTTAAAAAAAGCACACGTCAAAGTGGATGCTTTAACTATTATTAATAACGAGACATGCATTTCTATCCAAATTGCACGCCCTTTTCAGTAGGGGTAAATGCAAGACCTTTCCCTGTTTGCTCCACGCTTTGAGCGATTTGTTTCCCAACGATAATCTTGATTTATTTGTCACACACGAGTCCTTTGATTAAATAAAGGTATCCGCATGGAAAGAGGTACGGCCAGTCGGGAGCAGCGAGATGTGCCCACGACGGTGTTCTTGCTCATTGTCGGCCTGATTATTATTGCCATCCTGGGGCAAACCTGGTGGGCGGTTGCAAAAGACAAGGTGTTGACGCTGGCATCGGCGCAAGAAAACAGCTATCTCGCGGTCAGGGTGCTGGAAGAGCACGCCAGCCGCATCCTGCAGGATGCAACCCGTTCGATAGGCGCTGCCGCCGAAGGCATCAAGAACGAAGGCGATGAAATACTGAGCAATGAATCTGCCATACGGCAGATACTTGTCAATCAAAGGCAGGACTCGAAGTTCCTGCAATCCATTGCTGTCGTCAATACCAGTGGCCAGCTATGGGCTACTTCATTCCAGTACCCCGCCAACCAAACTGACCTGAACGACAGGCAGTATGTAAAATTCCTGCTGCAGCACCCGGACCACAAGGCCGTCGTGGTCGGCGCGCCTGTCAAAATGACGCAGGGCGGCCGCTGGATCTTGCCGGTTGCCAGGAATATCTATGATGCGGCCGGACGTTATGCGGGCTTGATCCAGGTGGAGATAGACCTGGTGTACCTGAATGAATTCTATGAACGGGTTGCCAAAGATGGCGATGCCAGCATTTCCCTGCATGACAGCGATGGCAATATCATCATCCGCTCGCCGTTTGATGAGCGCCTGCTGAGCTTGAATGTAGGCACATCGGCGATCGCCCGCAACATACGCGCAGGATCTGCAGAGGGCGTGTTGCAAGACCGACCGCTGGCTGGTGGCGGCACGGAGCTGATCTATACCTATAGAAGAATGTCCGACTTCCCGGTCACCGTCGTCTATGCGCAGGAGTTGGATAGCGTGTTGTCGAGCTGGAGCAAGCGGCTCAAGCAAAGAGCGTTCTTTGCCGCGCTGACCATAGGCTTCATCTTGCTGCTGGCAGGCATGCTGGTCTGGCATATCGGCCACTTGCGTAAGTCGAACACCCGGCTCAAGGCCAGTGAAAACCGCTACCGGCTGCTGTATCAGGAGGCGCAGGATGCGATCCTGTTGATCAACCGTGAATACTGCTATGTGGACTGCAACCCGGCGGCGGTCGCCTTGTTTGGCGTGGAGTCCGCTGCCGATATCATAGGCAAGCGCGCAGGCGGGTTTTCGCCGAATGCGCAAAGAGTGAACCAGTTGCCCAACATGCCGCGCGACAACCTGGTGGCGACGCTGGTCGATGCGGCATTTGAAGGTACGCCGCAGACCTTTGAATGGACCACGCACAAGCATGGGCAAATGCAGTTTAATGAGATCACGCTCAGCCTGGTTGAGGTGGAGAGTGAGATGCTGCTCTTTTGCGTGATGCGCAATGTCAATTCACGAAAATATACCGAGCGCTTGCTGGAAGGGCAGAATCGCCTGTTGCAATTGATCGGCAGCGGCGAAGAGTTGACGAATATCCTGGAGGCGGTATGCCAGTTCGTGGAAAAACTCAATCCCCACTGGCGCTGCGGCATACAGCTGTTAAATGATGATCAGCGCACTTTCTCTCGCCTGATAGGCCGGAATTTTCCTGAAATCCTGAAGCCGCAATTGCAGGGCCTGCCGGTCAGCAAGGGGAATGGCGTATGGAGCGAAGCCGTCATCAATGCCAGCCCGGTGTGGCTGGAAGACTTGCAGCTTGCGCCTGAGATGCAGTTCATCAATGGGCTGGAGAAGCTATCGGATTTCTCCAGCTGCGGCGCATGGCCCATCATGGGCAAGAATGGCCAGTTGCTGGGTACGTTTACGCTGTTCTTCACGACTCGTGCTCGCCTCAGCGACGAAGACATGGTCTTGATGGGCATCACAACCGATATCGCCAGTATCGCCATCGAAGACCGGCGCTCCGAAGAAAAAATCCTGAAGCTGGCGCATTACGATGATCTGACCGGCTTGCCGAATCGTTTTCTTTATCACCAGCATCTGGCCAAATCGCTGGCGCATGCGGAGCGCAATCGTTCCCAACTGGCGGTGTTCTTTGTCGATCTGGATCGCTTCAAGAATATCAATGACACCTTCGGCCATGATGAGGGTGATGCAGTGCTGCGCAATATCGCCAGGCGCTTCAAGAATTGCCTGCGCGAATCCGATACGGTGGCCCGGGTGGGCGGCGATGAATTCATCTTGCTGGTGGATCAGTATGAGAGTCCGATGGACCTGAGCGACATTGCCGGCAAGCTGCTGGTGGAGTCCGCACTGCCCTTCGATATCCGCGGCCAGGAATGCCAGCTCAGCGCCAGCATAGGCATAGCCACCTATCCGGCCGACGGCAAGGATGCGCAGACATTGCTGAAGAATGCCGATATCGCGATGTACCGCGCCAAGAATCGCGGCAAGGATAATTACCAATTCTATGCATCGGAAATGAATGTGCATACGGTAGAGCGTCTGGCGTTTGAGGCGCGTCTGCGGCGCGCGCTGGAAAGGCGTGAGTTCATCGTGTATTACCAGCCTAAGCTGGATATCGCGTCAGGACGCATCGTCGGAGCCGAGGCCCTGGTACGCTGGAACCATCCAGAACGCGGCATTCTTTTCCCGGGTGAATTTATTACCTTGGCGGAAGAGGCGGGGCTGATAGGTCGCCTGGGCATGCTGGTGCTGGATATCGCATGCCGCGATGTGCTGGCTTTCCGGGCGGCAGACAAGTCCTTCGGCCGGGTGGCAATCAATCTGTCCGGCGCGCAGTTCAATGACGCCAATCTTTTGGCTGACGTGCAGAGCGTGGTGGAATTCTGGCGCGTCAATCCGGAACAGATCGAGTTTGAAATTACCGAGAGCATGGTGATGCATAACCGCGACCAGGCGATCGTGCTGATGGATGGCCTGAAGGCGGCGGGCTTTACTTTATCGATAGACGATTTTGGTACCGGCTATTCGTCGCTTGCTTATCTGAAGCGCTTTCCGGTCGATAGCGTCAAGATCGACCGTTCCTTTATCAAGGATATTCCGGAAGATCCGAATGATACGGCGATTGTGCTGGCCATCGTTGCGATGGCGCACACTCTGGGCCTGAAGGTGATCGCTGAAGGCGTGGAAACCGCGACCCAGCTATATACTTTGGCCGATTCCAGTTGTGACGAATATCAGGGCTTTTATTTCAGTAAAGCGATTCCCGAGAATGAGTTTGTGGCTTTGCTGGAGAGGCAGACTGAGGCTGTTCCTGCTTGAGGCCTGCTTTGTTGAGGTCCTTGTCCGTTAGTTTGGCGGGGGTGTCCAGTAATAGCGTAAAGGCTTCGTTGCTCACTGGTCTTCCAAAATAGTAGCCCTGCGCGCAATCGCAGGCGTTTTGCTGAAGGAAGCTGGCCTGCTCCAAACTCTCCACCCCTTCGGCAATCACCGACAAATTCAGGATGTGTCCCAAAGAAATAATGGCCTTGACGATGGCCGCATCATCCCTGTCGATCGCGATATCGCGCACAAAGGACTGGTCTATCTTCAGGCAGTCGACCGGAAATTTTTTCAGATAGCTGAGGCTGGCATAGCCGGTGCCGAAATCGTCTACCGATAGATATACCCCCATCGCCTTCAACTGGTGCAGGGTGGCGATGCTGGTTTCCATATTGTGCATCATCATCGATTCGGTAATTTCCAATTCCAGCAGGCTGGGAGGAAGCCCCGTTTCATCCAGTGCGGTTTTGACTATCTGTGCCAGATCGCCGTGATGTAACTGGCGCGGCGAGATATTGACGGCGATACGGATGGGCTGATGGCCCAGCATCAGCCACTGCATGGCCTGTGCGCAGGCGGTATGAATGACCCATTCTCCTATGGGCATGATAAGGCCGGTTTCCTCTGCCAGCGGAATGAAGTCGGCAGGGGATATCATGCCCTGCGCAGGATGCTGCCAGCGTATCAGTGCCTCTGCACTGTGGATGCGGCCGCTGAGCAGGTCTATCTTCGGCTGGTAATGCAAGGCCAGCTGGCGTGCCTCAATCGCGATGCGCAGCTTGTTCATCAGGTCCAGCCTGTCGGCTACTGCCGGCGTCAGTACGCCGGCATAGTACTGATAGTTGTCGCGCCCCAATTCCTTGGCCTTGTACATCGCTGCATCGGCATTTTTCAGCAGCACGTCGGCTTGGTCGCCGTCACCGGGGTAAATGCTGATGCCTATGCTGCAGGTCACGGTCAGTTCGCGGCCCTCGATGCGGCATGGCTGGGAGACGCTGCTGCGTATGCGCTGCATGACGGAGTCCAGTTCGTCGGCATCTGCATGGTAGTTCAGGATCAATACGAATTCGTCGCCGCCGAGGCGGGCCACGGTATCGCTGTCGCGCATGCAGGCTAGCAGGCGCTCGGACATGATCTGCAATAGCTGGTCGCCGGCCTGGTGGCCCAGGCTGTCATTGATGTATTTGAACTGGTCTATATCCAGGAAGGCCAGCGCCAGCCGCTCATTATGGTGCTGCGCCTGCATGATGCCCTGTTGCAGCCTTTCATACAGCAGCGCGCGGTTGGGCAGGCCTGTCAGCATGTCATGGCTGGCCCGGTGCTCTATTTCAGCTTCATAGAGTTTGCGCTCGGTGATGTCTTCGACGGTGCCTTCGTAAAACATGATCTTGCCTGCCTCGTCATAGACGGTGCGTGCATTTTCAGAAATCCAGATGATGCTGCGGTCCTTGCGGTAAACGCGTGACTCAAAATTGGTGACCGAACCTTGCTGTTCCATCAACTGCATGAATTGCTGGCGGCGGCCCGCTTCCACGTAAAGCTGGGTATCAATCTGTTTTAATTCCGCCATCATTTGCTGCGGCGAGCCATAGCCATAAATACGCACCAGTGCAGGGTTGACGGAAATGTAACCCTGCGGCGTCGACTGAAAAATACCTTCGATCGCATTCTCAACGATGCTGCGGTATCTCCGTTCGACTTCCAGCGTGACCTGGTCGGCCTTTTTACGCGCGGTGATATCGGAAATTAAGCCTTCCACAGCCTCCAGCCGGCCTGAAGCGTTGTATACTCCCACCCCGCGCTCCCATAGCCAGCGTGATTCTCCATTTGCATGCAATATCCTGTATTCAAGCTCATAGGGAAGCTGGTGCTCCAGCGCCTCCCGTATCAGTTCGCGCATTTTGTCCAGATCGTCGGCATGGCATAGGCGCTCATAGGACAAACGGCTCAGGTAGAGCGCGTGATCCGCAGCGTAGCCGGTAATTTTCTGGCAGCCGGCACTAACCAGTTCCATGCTGCTTAGCGCATCGTTCCGATAGCGGAATACCATGCCGTCCAGATTGTTCAGCAAGGTGCTGAGTACTCCCGATTCATCAAATTGGCTGAGTTTGTTAGCAAAGAGTGCTGACATAGAGGAGTTGGGCGCGATTATCAGGTGAGGGTGCGGATTTGAGGGTGCATATTATGTTGACTCAAGCAAACTATGTGCCTGCAAGCAAGAGAGGTATGCAACAGGTCGGATAGTGGTGCTGTGGGTGGCTTACTGAAGCAGGTAGGGGCAATGGAGCGGACCATGCGCATTTCGGCTGCGCCGTGGTCTGCGTGCAGGCCCAAATAAGGTGCAGCAGGTGAAATAGTAAAACGCAAAAAGTGAGCAAAATTGCACAAGAAAGAAGCGAAGTGATTAAATAAAGTTGCCGCATAGAACTTTTCATTTCAGCAATTTCCAGCATGTTTGCCGCAGATTCACGTAGTTAACGAATTTAAATGTTTAAATTGCAATTGTTTTGAGTAAATTTGCGTAAAAACACATGGTTATAGCTGAGATGTGACATTTACAATCTCATGTAAGTCTCTAATTTATTTGAATATTCTTCTTTTTTGATGATTTAAGTAAATGCGCTAAGTCCTTGACTTCATTCAATAAATTCGCATTTCTCCACTTGATTTCGCTTGACCGGGTGTAACGCATCCTCTAAAGTGGGCGATAGTGTGAAAAAGTGTATTTTTGTGGAGGAAAAACTCATCCTCTGCACCAAAATAATTGAATAAAAGTTCAGGGTTAAAAGGTAAATAGCGTGTTCCAGGGGGCGTCCGCACTCAATCTCGATGCAAAAGGCAGAATGTCTATTCCTGCCAAGCATCGTGACGCCCTCGCGGTACAGTGCGAAGGCCGTATTACCCTGACCCGCCATCCCCACGGCTGCCTGCTGTTGTTTCCTCGCCCGACCTGGGAATCCCACCGCGAACAAATCGCCTCCTGGCCCATGTCTGCCCGCACCTGGCAGCGCATATTCCTGGGTAATGCTTCGGATGTGGAAATGGACAGCGCCGGACGCATCCTGATCGCGCCCGAGCTACGCCAGGCTATCGGCCTGCAGCGCGATGTGATGCTGCTTGGCATGGGTTCACATTTCGAAATCTGGGATTCCGCAAAGCTGGCTGAAGACGAAGCGAAAGCGATCGCCAACGGCATGCCCGATGTGCTGAGTGACTTTTCTTTCTGATTGACCGCAATGATTACTCAGAAAGCAGCAGAATTCACGCACCTGACGGTGCTGCTGGGCGAAGCCGTCGAAGGCCTGGCCCTGACCGGTGAACGCACCGGCGGCACCTATGTGGACGGAACCTTCGGCCGTGGCGGCCATAGCAAGAAAATACTGGAAAACCTGGGGCCGAGCGGCCGCCTGCTGGCCTTTGACAAGGATACGCAAGCCATCGCCAGTGCCCAGGAGATCAAGGACCCACGCTTCACTATCGTGCATGAAAGCTTCGCGACCATGTCGCAGGAGTTGCAGGATCGCGGGTTGATGCAGGTTGACGGCATCCTGATGGATTTGGGTATTTCCTCTCCACAGGTGGACGATGCCGGACGCGGTTTCAGTTTCAGGGCGGATGGCCCGCTGGACATGCGCATGGATACCACGCGCGGAATCTCTGCGGCGGAGTGGCTGGCAACGGAAGACGAACTAAAAATCAGGGAGGTTATAAAAGATTATGGGGAAGAACGGTTTGCTTTTCAGATTGCAAAGGCGATTGTTGCTCGCCGGCAGGTCGAGCCAATTTCTGGCACACGACAGCTTGCCGAAATCGTCGCACACGCCGTCAAAACTCGCGAGAAGGGCAAAGACCCGGCAACTCGCACCTTTCAGGCTATACGGATTTTCATCAATAAAGAGCTGGAAGATCTCGAAATAGGTCTGGCGGGAGCTTATGAGCGCCTTGCGCCACATGGTCGCATGGCGGTCATCAGCTTCCATTCGCTGGAAGACCGTATCGTGAAGCAATTCTTCGCTTCCAAGGTGAACGTACCGCAGCCGGACCGGCGCCTGCCTATTCGTACCAAGGATTTGCCGCAGCCGCAGATGAAGCTGATCACCAAGATCAAGCCTTCCGATGCTGAAGTGGCGGCCAACCCGCGCGCGCGTTCGGCGATATTGCGTGTGGCGGAACGTTTGCCCTCCAAAGATGATGGAGGCGGCGCATGAGCACCCGCCTCAACCTCGTTCTGGCTGCAGCACTGATGCTGAGCGCCTTGTCGCTGGTGAATTCCCAGTATCAGGCGCGCCGCTTGTTCATTGAGCTGGAAAGGGCGCAGAGCCTGTCCAAACAGTATGAATTGCAGTGGACGCAACTCAAGCTGGACCAGTCCACCTTCGGCAAGCACGCCAGGATAGAAGAAAATGCCAGCAAGGAGCTGGGCATGGTGCCGGTTACGCCGGACCGCACCCAATACCTGACAGCCGGAGGCTCAAAATGAGCCGCTCTACGACATCTCGCACAGCCGCCGGCAAAGGCGTGCCTTTCCTGTCCAGCCCACTGCTGGCGGTCAAGTTGCCGGTATGGCGTTCGCGCCTGGTGCTGTTCCTTATGTTCGCCGCGTTTGTCGCATTGATTGCGCGCGCCTTGTGGCTGCAGGGCATGACCACTGACTTTCTGCAAAAGCAGGGCGCCAGCCGCTATGCGCGCACGCTGGAGTTGCCGGCTACCCGTGGCCGTATTACCGACAGGAATGGCCAGGTACTGGCTTCGTCGGTGCCGGTGAAGGCGGTGTGGGCGATTCCGGATGATGTGCTGGAGGCGCCGAAAGAAAAGATACGCGCGCTGGCGGGCTTATTGGAAATGAGCGAAGCAGAGTTGCGCAAGAAGCTGGATTCCGACCGCCAGTTTGTGTACCTGAAACGCCAGGTAGAGCAGGAGACTGCCGCCAAAATAGTTGCCCTCGGCATAGACGGCATCGAGACCCGTAAGGAATACAAACGCTTCTATCCAGAAGGCGACGCGATGGCGCATGTGGTCGGCTTCACCAATGTGGAAGACGTAGGCCAGGAAGGCATAGAGCTGGCGTCTGAAAAGAGCCTGGCTGGCAAAACCGGCAGCCGCCGCGTAATCAAGGACAGGCTGGGCCGTATCGTCGAGGATATAGAGTCGATACGCGAGCCGCACGACGGCAAGGACATGACCCTGTCTATAGACAGCAAGATCCAGTACATCGCCTTCACGCATCTGAAGGAAGCGGTGGAAAAGCACCATGCCAAGGCGGGCGCTGCAGTCGTGCTGGATGTGAAAACCGGAGAAGTTCTGGCTCTGGTGAACTTGCCTTCCTATAATCCAAATGACCGCTCTGTATTGACGGGCGCTCAATTGCGCAACCGGGTGATGACGGATACCTTTGAGCCGGGCTCCATCATGAAGCCGTTTACGGTAGCGCTGGCGCTGGAAACTGGTCGTGTTACTCCGGAAACACCATTCCAGACCGCGCCCGGCGTGATGATGATAGGTCCTTCCGTCATCCATGATGCGCACAAGGAAAGTGTATTGACCGTGGCCCAGGTCATACAGAAGTCGTCGAATATCGGCACCGCCAAGATGGCCCTGCAGATGCGTCCGCAGGAGATGTGGGAAATGTTTACTTCTCTGGGATTTGGCCAGCCCCCCAAACTCGGCTTCCCTGGAGCCGTGGCTGGACGTCTGCGCAACTACAAAACCTGGAAACCGATCGAGCAGGCGACGATGAGCTTCGGCCATGGTGTGTCGGTATCGCTGATACAGATCGCGCGCGCCTATACCATCTTCGCGCGCAATGGCGACCTGATCCCGCTGAGCTTCCAGAAGCTGGATGCGCCGCCGGTGGGGCATCGCGTGATCTCTGAAAAAGTGGCGACAGAATTAAGAAACATGATGGAAACAGTGACCCAGCCGGGCGGCACCGCCACCCAGGCCAGGATCGCCGGCTACCGCGTGGCAGGCAAGACCGGTACCGCGCATAAGGTAGAAGGCGGCAAATACGTGCGCAAATATGTCGGCGACTTTGTCGGCTTTGCGCCGGTATCCAATCCGCGCGTGATCGTGGCGGTCATGATAGACGAACCTACCGTAGGCGGTTATTACGGCGGCGTGGTTGCTGCGCCGGTCTTTGCGGCGATTACTGCCAATGTATTGCGCTCCATGAATGTTCCACCAGATTCATCCGTGACCAGCATCATTCCTGAAACCAGTGTGCAGGAGAGTATGTAATGGTTAATATCAAGAAAATAATGACAGAAATAGTAGACTGGCTCAGGCAGGTCGCACCCGGTGCGCAGCTGAGCTCCGATTCCCGCGCTATCAAGGCGGGAGATGTATTTTTTGCCTTCCCTATCGGCAGCGGCGATGGCCGCCGGCATGTCCAGCAGGCGATTGGTAATGGCGCCGCTGCTATTGTGTATGAGAGTAGTGGTTTCAATTGGGACGAGTCGCTGACAGTGCCGCACAAGGGCGTGCAGCAATTGCAGCAGTTGCTGGGCTTTGTCGCCAATGCCTATTATGGGCGTCCGGACCAGGCCATGCAGACGGTGGCGGTGACCGGCACCAACGGCAAGACCTCCTGTTCGCAGTGGCTGGCCAAGGCCTTCTCGGTACTGGGCAAGCCCAGTGCCGTGGTAGGGACTCTCGGCGTCGGCATGTACCGGGATGGCGCTGTCGCCAACCTGGAAGAGACCGGCTTTACCACGCCGGATGCAGTGCAATTGCAGCGCCGCCTAGCCGACTTGCGCGATGCCGGTGCGACTGCGCTGGCAATCGAGGCATCTTCCATCGGCTTGCAGCAAGGGCGCTTGAATGGCCTGCATTTTGACGTCGCGGTCTTTACCAATCTGACCCGCGATCATCTGGATTATCACGGCAGCATGGATGCTTATGCGGAAGCCAAGGCTGCGCTGTTCGACTGGCCGGATCTGGGAACCGCTGTCATCAATATGGATGATGCATATGGAAACAGCCTGGTGCAGCGCTTGCAAGCCAGGCAGTCGGCCACGACCTTGATCGGCTATACGCTGGAAAATGCCGTGCATGAAGGCGTCGCCATGCTGTCTGCCAGCAATCTGCGCACCCAGCACAATGGCACCTCCTTCCATGTCGATTCGCCTTTCGGTTCCGGCCAGGTCAAGACCCATCTGATAGGCCGCTTCAATGTCAGCAATGTGCTGGCGGTGCTGGCGGTATTGCTGGCCAAAGGCACACCGTGGAACAAGGCGGTGGATGCGCTGGAAACGCTGGAGTCGGTACCCGGACGCATGCAGCAACTGGGTTCCCAGGGCCATGCAATGGTGGTCATCGATTATGCGCACACGCCGGACGCGCTGGAAAAAACAGTGCAAACTTTGCAGCAGGTTGCGCAGGAAAGGCATGGCGAGCTGTGGTGCGTATTCGGTTGCGGCGGCGACAGGGATCCGGGTAAGCGCCCGCAAATGGGCAAGATTGCCGAGCAGGCCGACCACGTCGTCGTGACCAGCGATAACCCACGCACCGAAAAGCCTGCCGACATCATCGCCAATATTGTTGCAGGCATGGAAAAACCTGCACAGGTCATTGAAGACAGGGCCAGCGCGATCCTGTATGCGATCAAGCATGCCGGCGACCATGATGTGGTGCTGCTGGCCGGCAAGGGACACGAGACGTATCAGGACATCAACGGCAAGAAGTGGCCGTTTTCCGATGAAGAACATGCTTCGCTGGCATTGGCGACCGTTGCTACCAGCGGCAATATGAAGAGGCCGAACTAATGCGCGCCTCTCTTTTTCAATTACAAGCCAGTTTGACGTCCGCCTCAGCGACTGCTGACGCGCAGGTAACTGGCGTCAGCACCGATAGCCGCAAGGTCAGCAAGGGCGAGTTGTTTGTCGCACTGCGCGGAGAAAAATTCGACGCGCATGATTTTCTGGACCAGGTCGTCGCTCAAGGCGCGGCAGCGGTCGTGGTAGAGCATGTTCCGGCTGGTTTGACTATTCCGGCGCTGGTGGTACCGGACACCAAGATGGCGCTGGCGGAGATCGCCAGATACTGGCGCCGCCAGTTTTCATTGCCCGTCATAGGCGTGACCGGTAGCAACGGCAAGACCACGGTCAAGGAAATGATTGCATCGATACTGGCTGCCTATGCCGGTGCGGAACATAGTCTGGCGACCAGCGGCAATCTGAATAATGAAATCGGCGTGCCGATGACGGTGCTGCGCTTGCAGTCCGACCACAAGGTAGCGGTGATAGAACTGGGCATGAACCATCCTGGCGAGATCGCCTTGCTGGCATCTATTGCCGAACCTACCGTGGGCTTGGTCAATAATGCGCAGCGCGAGCACCAGGAATTCATGCACACAGTGGAAGCCGTTGCCGAAGAAAACGGTAGCGTGCTGCGGCATTTGCCGGCAGACGGCGTGGCGGTATTTCCTGCCGATGACACCTATACAGGTTTGTGGCGCGCTTATGCGCAAGAGAGCGGCCAGCGCCGCATAGTCAGTTTCGGCCTGTCGGCAGACGCGGATGTCAGTGCTTCTTACGTGCCGAATCAATTTGGCAACGATATGCAGATCCGTATCGGCGGCCAGGAATTTGCCGTCAGTCTTGCCGCAGCAGGGTTACATAATGTACGCAATGCACTGGCTGCTGCGGCTTGCAGTCACAGCGTGGGTATCAGCAACGACATCATTGCGCGCGGGCTGGAAGCGTTCAGCCCCGTGAATGGCCGCTTGCAGAAAAAGCAGGCGCTTAACGGCGCCAGCGTCATTGACGACACGTATAACGCCAACCCGGATTCAGTGCGTGCCGCCATAGACGTGCTGGTCCAGGCCGGTTCGTCCAGCATTCTTGTACTTGGTGATATGGGCGAAGTCGGTGCCGACGGCACGGCCTTCCATGAAGAGATCGGTGCTTATGCAAAACAGCGCGGCATAGGGCAGTTCTTGACCCTGGGCACGCTGGCCCGGCATGCAGCTACTGCTTTTGGACCGGCTGCCAGACATTTTGAAAGTATTGAACAGTTGCTGGCTACGCTGGACGGAAGTATTTCCAGCGCTAGCACGGTACTGGTAAAGGGATCGCGTTTCATGAAGATGGAAAGAGTGATCCAGCATTTAACGCAACAAACAGCGCAACAATCTACAGGAAGTCACTAATATGTTGCTTTGGTTAGCACAATTTTTTAAACAAGATCTCGGCTTGCTGAGGGTTTTTGGTTTTATCACGTTCCGCGCCGTGTTTGCGGCGATGACGGCAATTTCTATCGGTATCTTCGCCGGTCCTGCGGTGATCCGCACGCTGACCCGCATGAAGGTAGGCCAGGCTGTGCGTACAGACGGTCCGCAAACTCATTTGATCAAGTCCGGCACGCCGACCATGGGCGGTGTTCTGATCCTGATTTCCATTGGCGTTTCCACCTTGCTGTGGGCCGACCTCAGCAATCGTTTTGTCTGGGTCGTCATGATCGTGACCTTGGGCTTTGGCGCTGTGGGCTGGGTAGACGACTACCGCAAGGTGGTTTACCGTGACCCCAAGGGCATGTCGTCCAAGGAAAAATATTTCTGGCAATCGCTGATAGGTTTGGCAGCTGCCCTGTATCTGGCCTTCTCGGTGTCCGGTTCCAACAACGCAGAGGTACTGCGTCTGTTCTTCGCCTGGGTACAGTCCGGATTTAATCTGGATTTGCCGCCCAAGGCCGATCTGATCGTACCTTTTTTTAAAACCATCAGCTATCCGCTGGGTGTATGGGGTTTCATCTTCCTGACCTATTGCGTGATAGTCGGCACCAGCAATGCGGTGAACTTTACCGATGGCCTGGATGGACTGGCGATCATGCCTACCATCATGGTCGGCTCTGCTCTGGGTTTGTTCGCCTACCTGACCGGTCACGTCGGCTATTCAAAATATCTGCTGCTGACGCATATTCCCGGTGCTGGAGAACTGCTGGTTTTCTGCGGTGCGATGGCGGGAGCGGGTTTGGCCTTCCTGTGGTTTAACGCGCATCCGGCACAGGTATTCATGGGCGACGTAGGCGCGTTGGCGCTGGGCGGCGCACTGGGTACGATTGCGGTCATCGTGCGCCAGGAAATCGTCTTGTTCATCATGGGCGGAATCTTCGTTGCAGAAACCCTGTCGGTGATGC
This sequence comes from Parundibacterium terreum, assembly GCF_014636315.1. GTDB lineage: Bacteria > Pseudomonadota > Gammaproteobacteria > Burkholderiales > Burkholderiaceae_D > Undibacterium > Undibacterium terreum. The sequence continues at coordinate 206,717 of NZ_BMED01000003.1, forward strand.
TGCAGGTGAGCTATTTCAAATACACCAAGAAAAAATTCGGTGCAGGACGCCGCCTGTTCCTGATGGCACCTTTGCACCATCACTTTGAACAAAAGGGCTGGAAAGAAACCCAGGTTGTCGTGCGTTTCTGGATCATCACGATGATGCTGGTGCTGGTGGGATTGTCGTCGCTGAAGCTGCGCTAGTCGATCGGTACAGAAGATTAGGCCGGTAATAAGTAATTGCAGTAATGATATGTAGTAATGATAGGAATAGGTTTGATGAGTTTCGCAGGAAAACACGTATTGGTTCTGGGTCTGGGTGAATCCGGACTGGCGATGGCGCGCTGGCTGCTGCGCTGTGGCGCGCGCCTGCGTGTTGCCGATACGCGCGCAGCGCCGGACAGGCTGGGCGCGTTGAAGCTGATGTCTGAAGAAACGCAATTTATCAGCGGCGATTTCAATGCAGGTTTGCTGGATGACATCGACTTTGTCGCAGTCAGCCCCGGTTTGTCGCCTTTGCATGAATTGGCGTCACTGGCTCCGGAAGCGCGGCAACGGAATATCCCGCTGTGGGGCGAGATCGAATTGTTTGCGCAGGCATTGGCTGCTCTGAAAATAGAAAAATCCTATACACCGAAAGTGATAGCGATTACCGGTACCAACGGCAAGACCACGGTCACCAGCCTGGTTGGCTTACTGTGTCAGCGTGCAGGATTGCGTACCAGGGTGGCCGGCAATATCAGCCCCGCGGTGCTGGATGTACTGTGTGACGAACTGGATCGCGAGGAACAGCTGCGTAAGGAGTTTTACCTGCAGTATCCGGAAGTTGCTGCTGCCGAGGCGGCAGAAGCAGAAGCAGCAGAGGCGGCAGAAGCGGCGGCGATGGCAATTGCAGCCGCTGCGGCAAACACTGCCGCTGAAGCGACATCAGAGATCGCTGATGCAGGCGCATTACAGCCGGCTGCGCCTGAACTCCCGGCGCCGGAGCAAGAGCCGGGCGCGAATGCAGAAGAAAGCATCGCTGAAGCAAGTAAAGCAAGTGAAGCTGTAGAGGCTGAGGCAATTTCCGATGAAGCTGCTGAAAACGAAGCCGGTGTTGATGAAATCGAACCGGCAGACGTGGTGGAGCCGGTCTCAGATGCACTGGATGAAGCGGATGTTGAGGCAGTGCCGGCAGTAATCGCTGCAGCGCTTGTGGAAGTTGTTGAACCGCTGCCGAAGATGGCTGATCCTTTGCCGCAGGTCTGGGTGCTGGAATTGTCCAGCTTTCAGTTACATACCAGCTTCAGCCTGCAGGCCGACGTAGCGACTGTATTGAATATTACGCAAGACCATCTGGACTGGCATGGCGATCTTGCTGCCTATGCGGCGGACAAGGCCCGTATCTTCGGCGAAAAGACAATGCAAGTGCTGAATCGCGATGATGCCATGGTGATGGCGATGGCCAAGCCTATGGCAAGCACGATCAGTTTTGGCGTGAACGAGCCTGAACATGCCGGCGATCTGGGCTTGCTGAATGAACACGGCATGACCTGGCTGGCATCGGCGGCTGCCGATGAAGAAGAACAGCCGACCGGCCGCCGCAAGAAAAAGAATGCGGAAGAAGTGCCAGTGACGATCAGCCGTCTGATGCCTGTGGACGCCTTGAAAATACGCGGCCAGCACAATGCCGCGAATGCGCTGGCCGCGCTGGCACTGTGCCGCACGATAGGTTTGTCGTTTGCGCCTTTGCTGCACGGCCTGCGCGAGTATCAGGGCGAGCCGCACAGGGTGGAATTGATTGCGACGATAGCAGGTGTCGACTATATAGACGACAGCAAGGGCACCAATGTGGGCGCGACGGTAGCGGCCTTGAAGGGTATAGGGCAAGAGTCGGCGGCGGAGTCGGGACTGCAGTTCAGCGCCAAGCGCGTGATCCTGATTGCAGGCGGCGAAGGCAAGGGCCAGGACTTTTCACCTCTGGTCGAGCCTGTGATGCGCTATGCCAAGGCGGTGCTGCTGATCGGCAAGGATGCAGCGGAAATACGTGCGGCGATTCAGGATGCGGCAGTAGAGATCACAGATTTCGCGTCGCTGGAAGATGCGGTGCAGGCGGCTGCGGCAATGGCGTCAGAGGGCGATATCGTGATGCTGTCGCCGGCCTGTGCCAGTTTTGACATGTTCCGCAATTACGCGCACAGGGCGCAAGTATTTGCAGACGCGGTAAGGGAAATCGGCTTGTCCAGGGGCGAGGTCTACTGATGAAACTGGCTTTGACGTCACTCAGCAAATGGCTGCCGTTTTCGGCAGAGCCTCCTGCTGCGTCACATCTGGCCCAACGCTCACGGATGATGGAGTACGACCAGCCTCTGATCTGGGTGACCCTGATCTTGATGCTGTTCGGCATGGTGATGGTGTATTCGGCATCAATCTCATTGCCGGATTCGCCCAAGTATGCGAATTACAAGAACACGCATTTTCTGGTCAGGCAGGCGATGTTTGTCTGCGTATCTTTGATTGCCGGTCTGTTTGTGTTTCGCGTAAAGGTGGAAACCTGGCAAAAATTTGCGCCTTATCTGTTTGTCGTGACGCTGATCTTGCTGGTGGCAGTGCTGGTGCCTGGTTTGGGCAAAGGCGTGAACGGCGCCAAACGCTGGCTGTCGTTCAAGGTATTCAACCTGCAGCCGTCGGAATTCATGAAATTGTTTGTGGTCCTGTATGCCGCGGACTATACGGTGCGCAAACAGGAATACATGCACAAGCTGACCAAGGGTTTCCTGCCTATGGCAGCGGCAGTCGGCGTCGTGGGCTTGCTATTGCTGCTGGAACCGGATCTGGGTGCTTTCGGCGTGATTGTATGTATCGCGATGGGCATCCTGTTTTTGGGTGGCATCAATGGCGTGTGGTTTGGCGGCATTGCGGCGACGCTGGTCGGCATTTTCAGCATGGTGATTATTTTGTCGCCGTGGCGGCGCGAAAGGATTTTCGCCTACCTGAATCCATGGGTGGAAGAAAATGCGCTGGGCAAGGCCTATCAGTTGTCGCACTCGCTGATCGCCTTTGGTCGCGGAGAATTGTTTGGCGTAGGCCTGGGGGCCAGCGTGGAAAAATTGCATTACCTGCCGGAGGCGCATACCGATTTTTTGCTGGCGGTCATTGGTGAAGAACTGGGATTCGCAGGGGTGCTGGTCGTCGTGCTGTTGTTTTACTGGCTTGTAAAACGGGCGTTTGAAATCGGCCGCCAGGCGATTGCACTGGACCTGACGTTTGCCGGTTTGACTGCCAAGGGCGTGGGCATATGGATAGGTGTGCAGGCTTTCATCAATATGGGCGTGAACCTGGGTCTGCTGCCGACCAAGGGCCTGACCCTGCCGTTGATGAGCTATGGCGGCTCAGGTGTAATGATTAACTGTATAGGTTTGGCAATTTTGTTACGCATAGATTATGAAAACCGTTTGCTGATGCGCGGGGGCCGGGTATGAAGCCGGCACAAACCTTGAAGGTCTTGAGTAGCGGCAAAAGGCTGCTGATCATGGCCGCCGGTACCGGCGGGCATATTTTCCCTGGCCTTGCGATTGCTGAGACGATGAAGGCGCGCGGCTGGCAGGTGTCCTGGCTGGGAACCAGCAAGGGCATGGAAGGGCAGATCGTGCCGAGGCATGGCGTGGAAATGGACACGATCGACTTTTCCGGCATGCGCGGCAAGGGTTTGATGCATACGGTTTCCGGCGGCTTCAAATTGCTGGGAAGTTTTTTTTCCTGCTGGAGCATCTTGTCCCGGCGTAAGCCAGACGTGGTGCTGGGCATGGGTGGCTATGTGACGGTGCCGGGCGGCGTGATGGCGGCTTTGCGCAACCGGCCGGTCGTACTGATGAACGCCGACGCCGGTTTGCTGTTGTCGAATAAGACTTTGCGGCCGCTGGCCAGCAAGCTGTTGTTTGGCCTGCCGTCGGCATCTGGCGCGGTGGATAAAAAGACGCAGGTCACCGGTAATCCGGTGCGGAAAGAAATTTGTCAGCTTCCACTGCCTGCAGTGCGTTATGGCAGCAGAAGCGGCGCATTGAAGATATTGGTGGTTGGCGGCAGTCTGGGCGCCAAGGTGTTGAACGATTGCGTGCCTGCCGCGCTGGCATTGATTCCTGCCGAGCATAGGCCGGTCGTTACGCATCAGTCGGGCAAGCAGCATATTGCTGCGCTGAGCCAGGCCTACGCCGCGGCTGGCGTGCAGGCTGAAGTACTGGATTTTATCGACGATATGCCGCGCCGTTATGCGGAGGCCGATCTGGTGATTTGTCGCGCCGGCGCCATCACAGTATCGGAACTGACGGCTGCAGGCGTAGCCAGCATCCTGATACCGTTTGTGGCGTCCAGCACTTCGCACCAGCGCAATAACGCGCAGTGGATGGCGCAGCAAAAAGCGGCGGTTCATGTACCGCAGAACGAATTGAATGCAGCAGGTCTGGCCGGGCAATTGCAGGCCATGACCAGGGAACAATGTCTGGCGATGGCAGAGACCGCATACGGTCTGGGGCAGCGCCAGGCGAATGAAACAATTGCACAGGTGTTGGAAGAATTAGCATGAAACATAAAGTCAAACACATACATTTCGTCGGCATAGGCGGCTCGGGCATGAGCGGCATCGCCGAGGTATTGTTGAACTTGGGTTACACGATCTCAGGTTCCGACCTGGGTTCGAATGCTGCCTCACAACGTCTTGCCGCGCTGGGCGCGAAGGTGATGCTGGGGCATGTGGCGGAAAACATCGAAGGCGCAGATGCGATTGTCACGTCTACCGCTGTCAAGTCGGATAACCCTGAGGTTGTCGCGGCGCGAGCCAGGCATGTGCCTATCGTACCGCGCGCGATGATGCTGGCCGAACTGATGCGGTTGAAGAGCGGCATCGCGATTGCCGGCACGCACGGCAAAACGACCACCACCAGCCTGGTCGCCAGCATCCTGGCGCAAGGCGGCCTGGATCCTACCTTTGTCATCGGCGGGCGCCTGAACAGTGCGGGCGCGAACGCCAAGCTGGGCAGCGGCGATTTTATCGTTGCAGAAGCGGATGAGTCTGATGCGTCCTTCCTGAATCTGCTGCCGGTGATAGAAGTGATCACCAATATCGATGCGGACCATATGGAAACCTATGGCCATGATTTTGCCAAGCTGAAACAGGCATTCATAGAATTTACGCAGCGCCTGCCATTTTATGGCGTGGCAGTACTGTGCCTGGATGATGCCAATGTGCGCGAGATCATGCCTTTCGTATCCAAGCCTATCGTTACCTACGGTTTCCATGCCGATGCCGACATCCGTGCCGTGAATGCCGAAGCAGTCGGCGGCAAGATGCAGTTCACCGTGGTGCAGGATGGCTACGCAGACATGCAGGTCAGCCTGAACCAGCCCGGCATGCACAATGTACAGAATGCCTGCGCCGCAATTGCGATCGCGCGCGAAGTCGGCGTTGCCGACAAGGACACGCAGATTGCCTTGTCAGAATTCAATGGCGTTGGTCGCCGCTTCACGCGCTACGGAGAAATTGCCCTGCCTGAGGCGGACGGTGTTTCGGCCGGCAAGTTTGCACTGGTTGACGACTATGGCCACCATCCGGTGGAGATGGCAGCAACCCTGGCTGCCGCGCGTGGCGCTTATCCGGGCCGCAGGCTGGTCCTGGCCTTCCAGCCGCACCGCTTCACCCGCACCCGCGATTTGTTCGAAGACTTTGTCAAAGTGATTTCCACTGCCGATGCGGTAGTGCTGGCCGAAGTTTATGCGGCCGGTGAAGTGCCCATTGTCGCGGCCGACGGCCGCGCGCTGGCACGGGCAGTGCGCGTGATGGGGAAAATCGAACCGGTTTTTGTAGAAGATATTAACGACATGCCTGATAGCTTGCTGCATGTATTGAAGGACGGCGATGTAGTCATCGTGATGGGCGCTGGTTCCATCAGCGCGGTTCCTGGCAAGCTGGCACAAACGACAGAGAAGTAGATCATGAGCGACGACACTACACAAAATGAAGTGAAGCAACTGGGTAAGGTGGGCGTGCTGTTCGGCGGCCGTTCCGCTGAGCGCGAAATTTCCATCATGTCCGGCACCGGTGTGCTGAATGCGCTGAAGAGCAAGGGTGTTGATGCGCATGCTTTCGACCCTGCCGAGCGCAGCTTTGGTGAGCTCGCCGCGGAAAAATTCGATCGCGTATTCATCGCCCTGCATGGCCGCTTCGGTGAAGACGGCAGCCTGCAAGGTGCGTTGGAGCAATTGGGCATTCCATATACCGGTAGCGGCGTGATGGCATCTTCCATTGCGATGGACAAGATTTTTACAAAGAAGATCTGGCTTTCGCATGGCTTGATCACACCCAAGTACGCGGTGCTGACGCCGGAAACCGAATTGCGCCTGGTTCCCGATGACTTGGGTCTGCCGCTGATTGTCAAACCGCCGCACGAGGGGTCGACCATCGGCATTACCAAGGTCAACGGCTATTCGGAGATGAATGACGCCTATACGCTGGCTGCCCAGTTTGACGATGAAGTGCTGGCCGAGGAGTTCATTACCGGCCGCGAACTGACGGTGACGATCCTGGGTACCGGCGCACAGGCGCGCGCCTTGCCCATTATCGAGATCGTTGCGCCACAGGGTAACTACGATTACCAGAATAAATATTTTACCAATGACACCAAGTATCTGTGTCCGGCACCGCTCGATATTGCATTGACGGCAGAGATACAGGATATGGCAGTAGAGGCTTACCGTGCATTGAACTGCGAGGGTTGGGCCAGGGTGGATGTATTGCTGAGGGCATCCGACAGCAAGCCTTTCCTGATCGAGATCAATACTTCGCCTGGCATGACCGGTCATTCACTGGTGCCCATGGCCGCGCGTGCGACCGGCATGAGCTATGAAGACTTGTGCCTGGAAATACTGAAAACCGCTCGCCTGAAAATGAGCAAGGGAAGCAAGCAATAGTATGTGGCAAGACGTCAAGCTGCTGAACACGGTTGCCAATACGCTATTTGCGGTATTGCTGCTGTTGCTGCTGGCGTCGGGTGTCTGGTGGCTGATACAGCGGCCGATGTTTACGCTGAAGGTGATACGCATAGAACCGGTGCAGCAGGAAGAATTGAGGCACGTAAATACCTTGACGATACGCGATGGAGCGATACCGCGCATCAAGGGCAATTTTTTTACGACCAACCTGGATTCGGTGCGGACGGCGTTTGAAGCAGTGCCCTGGGTGAGTAAGGCTTCCGTGCAAAGGGAGTGGCCGAACAAGCTGATCGTGACGCTGGAAGAGCACACGGCACTGGGCACCTGGGGTGAGCAGGGACGTTTGTTGTCGGTAAAGGGCGATGTGTTCAGCGCCAACCTGGCCGAGGCGGAAGAAGATGCGGACCTGATTGCATTTGACGGTCCGGATGGCAGTGAAAAGGAAGTGCTGGCGCGCTATCAGGATTTGAAGTCCTGGTTTTCCAGGATCAGCCTGGCGCCGGATGCTGTGCAGTATTCAAATCGCTATGCCTGGAGTGTCAAGCTGAATAACGGCATGCGGGTCGAGCTGGGGCGTGAGCAGACCAGTACGACACTGAAGGAAAGGGTGGACCGGCTGTTGACGGTATACCCGCAATTGGTGGCAAGTTTGCAGGAAAGCATAGAAAGCGTAGACATGCGTTACCCGAACGGGCTGGCCCTGAAATCCAGCCAGAGTTTTGGGACCAAGGGAAAGCGAAAGCCGGAAGTGAGTGCCAAGAGCAAAAGCCTGTAGCTGGCGAAGTATTTGCGGTGATCGTAAAAATTATTGATGCAAGTGGGATGACATGACAAAAGATGCAAAGAATCTGATCGTTGGTCTCGATATCGGCACCTCCAAAATTGTTGCGGTGGTGGCTGAGGTCATGCCTGATGGGCGCCATGAAGTGATAGGACTCGGCCAGCACGAATCCAAAGGCCTTAAAAAAGGCGTCGTGGTGAATATCGAGGCGACCGTGGAGTCCATACAGCGTGCGCTGGAAGAGGCGGAGCTGATGGCGGACTGCAAGATCAGGCATGTCTACACCGGTATCGCAGGCAGCCATATCCGCAGCTTCAACTCCAGCGGCATGGTCGCGATCAAGGACAAGGAAGTCATGGCCGCCGACGTGTCGCGCGTGATAGAGACGGCGAAGGCAGTCAATATCCCGACCGATCAGCAATTGCTGCATACCGTGCCGCAGGAATTTATCGTTGATAACCAGGACGATGTGCGCGAACCGATAGGCATGAGCGGCATACGGCTGGAAGTGAAGGTACATATCGTTACCGGCGCCGTGTCGGCGGTGCAGAACATCGTCAAGTGCGTGCGCCGTTGCGGGCTGGAAGTGTCGGACCTGATTTTGCAGCCGATGGCATCGGCCGAGGCTGTGCTGACCAAGGATGAAAAAGAACTGGGCGTGGTGCTGATCGATATCGGTGGTGGCACTACCGACGTCGCTGTATTTAGCGAAGGCGCGATCCGCCACACCGCGGTGATACCGATTGCCGGCGACCAGATCACCAACGATATCGCGATGGCCTTGCGCACGCCGACATCGGAGGCGGAAGAAATCAAGCTGCGTTTCGGCGTCGCCAAGCAGGTGCTGGCTGATCCGTCCGATACGCTGGAAGTGCCCGGCCTGGGTGATCGCGGTCCGCGCTCGCTGTCCAGGCAGGCATTGGCGGCAGTGATAGAGCCGCGGGTGGAAGAGTTGTTCGCGCTGGTGCATCAGGTTGTACGCGAATCCGGTTATGAAGATGTGCTGTCCAGCGGCATCGTGCTGACGGGCGGTTCATCCATCATGCCGGGCATGGTGGAGATGGCGGAAGATATTTTCCTGAAGCCTACCCGTCTTGGCATACCTGCTTATGCAGGGCAGTTGGCGGACGTGGTGCGCAGTCCGCGTTACGCGACAGTTTTAGGTTTGTTGTTGGAGGCGAAGAAGCAGTACATCCGTGGCCATATCGTCACGCGGCAGGAAGGCTCTGCCAAAGCAGTCTGGCAGCGCATGAAAGAGTGGTTTTTGGGTAATTTTTAGTCGTAAACAGCTTTAAAACAGTCTTAAGTTTTGCATAATCATTTTATAATGTTGTGATATGCAGTATTTAGTCGCTAGTCGTCACTACCGTGATGCCTATCGACTAAAAGCTGCCAACTTGGAGGAAGTCATGATGGAGTTCGATATGGTCGATAACGCTACACAAGGTACCGTGATCAAGGTCGTCGGCGTCGGTGGCGCAGGCGGTAATGCAGTACAGCACATGATCAACAAAGGTGTGTCCGGCGTTGAGTTCATTGCTGCCAACACGGATGCCCAGGCGCTTACACAATCCAAGGCGCATAACGTAATCCAGATCGGCGAGACCGGTCTGGGTGCGGGTATGAAACCGGAAGTAGGTCGCAAGCTGGCTGAAGAATCACGTTCACGCATCGAAGATGCACTGCGCGGCGCGCACATGGTGTTCATCGCTGCCGGCATGGGCGGTGGTACAGGAACCGGAGCCGCACCTGTTGTTGCTCAGGTTGCGAAAGAACTGGGTGCACTGACCGTGGCAGTGGTGTCCAAGCCATTTTCTTACGAAGGTAAGAAATGCATGGATATCGCTGACGAAGGTCTGGATGCTTTATCCCAGCACGTGGATTCGCTGATCATCATCCTGAACGAAAAGCTGGAAGAGATCTACGAAGACGACAGCATGATCGAATGGCTGCAACATGCCGATGACGTATTGAACAATGCAGTAGCGGGTATTGCAGAGATCATCAATGTGCCTGGCCACATCAACGTCGACTTCAATGACGTGAAGACCATCATGGGCGAGCAGGGCAAGGCAATGATGGGTACGGCGACTGCTTCCGGCGTCGATCGTGCACGTATCGCTGCTGAGCAGGCCGTTGCTTCGCCGCTGCTGGATGGCATCGACCTGTCCGGCGCGCGCGGCGTGCTGGTCAACGTTACTGCCAGCCGTAGCCTGAAAGGTAAGGAAATCAAGGAAGTGATGGCGGCAGTACGCGCCTTCGCCGCTCCGGATGCGTCGATTGCGCAAGGTATCGCGTATGACGACACCATGGGCGACGATATCCGCGTGACCGTAGTTGCTACCGGCCTGGGCCGCGGCAAGAAAAACATCCAGCTGGTGCAAACACCGGTGCTGCGCACAGGTACCCATAACGAACCTGTAATGGGCACACCGATGATGGCTTCCGGCACGATGACTGCCGGTGCAGCGACGACAGCAGGGTTTGAAGGCTTGACCAAACCTGCAGTATGGCGCCGTGAATCGGCATCGGATACGGTGCGGGCTCTGGAAAAGAACGGCATGGAGACCTACGATATCCCCGCCTTCCTGCGCAAGCAAGCCGATTAAGCTTTCCAGGCTACTGCGCGGCCCGATCTTGAGTCTGCGATGCTCACCGTACTAAAGTACGGCTGCGCTTCTTAACTCAACCTCGGGCCGCTCGCTACGCCTGGCGCGTGGTTCTTGTTGAGAGCGCCAGTTTAACCTTGACGCCGGCTTTGCCGGCGTTTTGCTTTCTGCACAAAATTGCAGACTCAGGCATACTGGCGTCCAGCACTCAGCCCGAGCATTTTTCCTATGCTGTATCCAAGCCGTATTGGTGCAGCGTATGGATTGCCAGTGCTTTTCCCATAATTTAAACAGGAGTCAAACATGACCATCAAAATCGGTGACAAATTGCCTGAAGGCACGCTGGCGGAATTTATTGAAGTGGAATCCGAAGGTTGCTCGCTCGGCCCGAATACGTTCAAGGTGTCCGAACTGACCAAGGGCAAGACGATTGCCGTGTTCGGCCTACCAGGCGCATTTACACCGACTTGCTCTGCCAAGCATGTGCCAGGCTATGTGCAGCACGCGGCTGAACTGAAAGCCAAGGGCGTGGATGAAATCTGGTGTATTTCCGTGAACGACGCCTTCGTGATGGGCGCGTGGGGCCGTGAACAAAAATCGACAGGCATCGTGCGCATGATGGCGGACGGTAATGCCGACTTCAGCAAGGCTCTGGGCCTGGATGCTGACTTCAGCAAGTTCAATATGGGTACTCGTTCGCAGCGCTATTCGATGCTGGTAGTGGACGGCACAGTGAAACAACTGAATATCGAAGCAGCGGGCAAGTTTGAAGTGTCCAATGCAGAAACCCTGCTGGCACAATTGGCCTGATTCATTTGAGACTTTAAGAAACGGCGCCGGGTGCGCCGTTTTTTTATGGCGCGGTAGCGATGCCCGATTCATCCAGGCTACTTGGCGAGCCTTGTCGGCGTTGCTAAATGGCTACTGACGCAATGGCCTTGCATCTTGAAGCGGGCAAAACTATATAATAGTGCGATGCTAAAACAGAGAACCATCAAAAAACTTGTCAAAACCATAGGCGTCGGTGTTCACTCCGGTACCAAGGTTGACCTGATCCTGCGCCCCGCTGCGCCCAATACTGGTATCGTGTTCAGTCGTATCGACCTGGACCCACCGGTTGTCTTCCCCGCATTTGCAACCAATGTCGGCGATACCCGCATGGCTTCCACCCTGGTTAACGAAGGTGCAAAAGTTTCTACGGTGGAGCATTTGTTGTCCGCCTGTGCGGGTCTTGGCATAGACAATCTGTATGTGGACGTCAGCGCAGAAGAAATTCCCATCATGGACGGTTCGGCATCGTCGTTCGTTTATCTGTTGCAGCAGGCCGGCATGCAGGAACAGGATGCGGCCAAGAAATTTATCCGCGTGCTGAAACCGGTGGAAATCCGCGAGGGCAGCGGCAAATCGGAAAAATGGGCGAGGCTGGATCCTTTTGAAGGTTTCAAGCTGCATTTCTTTATCGAATTCAATCATCCTGCGGTGGATGGCACAACCCAGACCGCCGAGGTCGATTTTGCCAAAGTGTCTTACGTGAAGGATGTCGCCAGGGCACGTACCTTTGGCTTCATGCAGGATGTGGAGATGCTGCGCGGCATAGGCCTTGCGCGCGGCGGTTCGATGGAAAACGCGATCGTGATGGATGAGTATCGCATTTTGAACGCGGATGGCTTGCGTTTTGACGATGAGTTTGTGCGCCACAAGATACTGGATGCGATCGGCGATCTGTACCTGATCGGTCATCCTTTGCTGGCCAGTTATACCGCGCACAAGTCAGGCCATGGCCTGAATAATCAGTTGCTGCGTGCCTTGCTGGAACAACCGGATGCGTATGAGATTGTCAGCTTTGATACTTTGAGCGACGCTCCCGAATCGTATGTGCTGCAAGAGCATCGTGAGTGGGCGTTGACGTAATTGCAGTAAAAAGCTCATAAAAAAAGGTCCTGTTGCGGACCTTTTTTCTTGTCAAAACATTCCTGAAATAGCACCCAGCCGTACGCTTATTTTTGCTGATGCCGTTTCACCAGATTTTGCAGGGCCGCGATCAAAGCGGCATTTTGCGGGGTGTCTTCCAGGCTGCTTCCAAGATTGTCGAAGGCTCTCAGCGCCTGATTCGACAACAGGGCCTGCTTGGCAGGTGCTGATCTTTCCACAATTCTTCTTACTTGTACTTTGATTCGGATTGCGTTAATCTGCCATCCCCGCTGCTGCAAAGCATCTTGCAATTTAGGCAACTGTTGTTTTAGCCTGCTTGCCAGTGCAGCATTGGGAGTGGACAAGGTTAATTGTCCTTCTGCTAATTGCAAAACATCGCAAGCATCAAACATCGCGGGCAGGATCGCCCCGCAATCTTTTTGTAGTGAAGCATTGCGCCTGACGGTAGGCAATAAGGGCGCGATTTTGTCATTGGCGCGCAAAAAATCTGCCGCACCGCTAGTGACATTCAGTTTTCGCGTGCGCTTGATGTTGATTCTATATGGAGGAGGTGACGATGGCTGCATGGATGGAACCTTACCACAAAGCCCTGTCCCGGTCATGCCGGGTACAGCTGCCGGAGTGAACTGATGCAGATAATTTTGATGCATTCCCGCTTCACGCAAGCCAAATCGGTCACTTTGACGACCCGGCATGTGCTGCTCTCGGCCTTCGCCTTCTTTTTCCTGATTATGCTGTGTTCCGCCATGATGGCGGCACTAACCTTGCGTCTGGCGAGCGGGGACGTGCCGCTATTGCGCGATTTCGTTCCGGCGGCGACCGTCAATGATCCCAATGCCAAAGACAAGTACCTCAAAGAAAACCTGGCTGCAATGGCGGTCAAGCTGGGGGAAATGCAAGCCCAGTTGATGCGTCTGGATGCATTGGGCGAGCGTGTGCAGGGGCTGGCCGGCGTCAAGCCGGAAGAGTTCAATTTCAAGGAGCTGCCTGCCCGAGGCGGCGTTGAAATGTCCAGCAGGGGCCCTGCCAAGGAATTGAACATGTCGGAATTTCAACTGGCGCTGGAGGCGATGTCCAAGGACGTCGAGCACCGCTCGGATTTCATGAATGTGGTTGAAACCAAACTGATGGGGCTAAAGGTGCAGGCCAAGCTCTTGCCGACGATACAACCGGTGAACGTAACTTACAGCGCGTCCACCTTTGGCTGGCGGCTTGATCCGTTCACCGGGCGCAGCGCTTTTCATGAAGGCATCGATTTTCCGGCGCCTACCGGCACGCCTATAGTCGCCGCTGCTGGCGGCGTGGTGATTGCGGCAGAATTTCACCCTCAGTTCGGCAATATGCTGGAGATTGATCATGGTGGCGACATCATGACGCGCTATGCACATACCTCCCGCATCTATGTGAAGGTAGGGGATATCGTCAAGCGCGGCCAGCATGTAGCCGACATAGGTTCCACCGGCCGCTCCACCGGCTCCCACCTGCATTTTGAGGTACACCTGAAGGGCGTACCGCAAAACCCGAATAAATTCCTGCAAGCCGGTGCAAACCAGGCCAATCTGGCAGAGTTAAGCAAAAAATAAGCTTGATTTTAGACGCTTCACCACCAATTGCCCTTGGTGTTGTCGCTTAAGAATCAGGCTATGCCTGACAGGATGTGCCAAATTGTAGTGAAAACCGTGTATCTGCTGATGTTTCCGGCACTGCATGGTAAAATCATCAGTTAGCCTGCATTTGCTTTTTGTTGCTGTTAGATCAAGCCCGGCCCATTTTGCCTTGCGAATTCTTGCAGCGTTTTCAAGTACTTACTTAATCCACAGTTCATTCATAGCATGTCATTTCTGACCAAGATATTCGGTAGCCGCAACCAGCGGCTCTTGAAGCAATACCAAAAAACCGTGCGTGAGATCAACGCACTGGAACCGCAGCTTGAAGCCTTGTCGGATGAGCAATTGCAAGCGAAAACGCCTGAATTCCAGGCGCGCCTCGCCAAAGGCGAAGAGCTGGATGCAATCTTGCCGGAAGCCTTTGCTGTCTGCCGTGAAGCCAGCAAGCGGGTACTGAAAATGCGCCACTTCGACGTGCAGATGATAGGTGGCATGGTTCTGCATTATGGCAAAATTGCCGAGATGGGCACCGGCGAGGGTAAAACCTTGATGGCAACCCTGCCCACTTACCTGAATGCCCTGTCAGGCAAAGGTGTGCACGTCGTGACCGTCAATGATTACCTGGCGCAGCGCGATGCCGAATGGATGGGCAAGTTGTACGGCTGGCTGGGCCTGAGCACTGGCGTCAACCTGTCTCAACTGGATCACGATGCCAAGCAACTGGCTTATGCTTCCGATATCACTTATGGCACCAATAACGAATTCGGTTTCGATTATCTGCGTGACAATATGGTGTATGAAGCCAAGGACAGGGTTCAGCGCGTATTGAATTTCGCCGTGGTCGATGAAGTCGATTCCATCCTGATTGATGAGGCGCGTACGCCGCTGATCATTTCCGGCCAGGCAGAAAACCATACCGACCTGTACTACAAGATCAATGAAGTGCCCAAGCTGCTGACTTTGCAGATAGGCGAAGAAACACCGGATGGCAAAGGCCACATCGAAGTGCCGGGTGACTATACCAAGGATGAAAAATCGCATCAGGTATTGCTGACCGAAGCAGGCCACGACAACGCGGAACGCATCCTGACCCAGATGGGGCTGTTGCCTGAAGGCGCGTCGCTGTATGACGCTGCCAACATCACGCTGATCCATCACCTGTACGCCGCCTTGCGCGCGCATGCGCTGTACTTCAAGGATCAGCACTATGTGGTGCAGAACAATGAAGTCGTGATCGTCGATGAATTTACCGGCCGCCTGATGACAGGCCGCCGCTGGTCCGACGGCCTGCACCAGGCTGTGGAAGCGAAGGAAGGCGTCAAGATCCAGAACGAAAACCAGACACTGGCTTCCATCACTTTCCAGAATTACTTCCGTATGTATGTTCGCCTGTCCGGCATGACCGGTACGGCCGACACGGAAGCCTACGAATTCCAGGAAATCTATGGACTGGAAACCGTCGTCATTCCTCCAAACCGTCCCTCGCAGCGTAAAGACAGGCAGGATCAGGTCTACAAATCCGCCGAGGAAAAATACGGCGCGATGCTGAAAGACATACAGGATTGCTACAAGCGCGGACAGCCCGTGCTGGTGGGTACGACGTCGATTGAGAATTCCGAACTGTTGTCTGGCATCCTGGAGAAGGCCAAGCTGCCGCACAATGTGTTGAACGCGAAGCAGCATGCGCGCGAAGCGGAAATCATTGCGCAGGCTGGTCGTCCTAAGGGCATTACTATTGCAACCAATATGGCCGGTCGCGGTACCGACATCGTATTGGGCGGCAATGTGGCGAAGCAGGTGCAGTTGATCGAAGCGGACGACAGCTTGTCGGACGCGGAAAAGCAGCAAAAAGCCAAGGTGCTGAGCGACGAATGGCAGTCCCTGCATGAGCATGTCGTCAATGCCGGCGGCCTGCACATCATCGGTACCGAGCGTCACGAATCCCGCCGTGTGGATAACCAGTTGCGTGGTCGTTCCGGCCGTCAGGGTGATCCAGGGTCTTCACGTTTCTACCTGTCGCTGGACGATACGCTGCTGCGTATTTTTGCCGGTGACCGGGTGCGCGCGATCATGGACAGGCTGAAGATGCCGGAAGGTGAACCGATTGAAGCGGGCATCGTTTCCCGCTCTATAGAATCGGCGCAGCGCAAGGTGGAAGCGCGCAACTTCGATATCCGTAAACAATTGCTGGAATATGACGACGTTGCCAATGATCAGCGTAAAGTTATTTATCAGCAGCGTAATGAGTTGCTGGAAGCCCAGGATATTTCCGAACTGATGTCGTCCCTGCGCGCAGGCATGTTCCAGGACATCGTTCGCACCTATGTGCCGGAAGAGTCGGTCGAAGAGCAATGGGATATCCCTGCGCTGGAAGCGACACTGGCCGGCGAATGGGCGCTGGACGTGCCTCTGCAAAAAATGTTGAAGGAAGAAGCCGACATCAATGACGAGGACATCCTGGAGCGCGTGCAGAAAGCGGCTGATGCTGCCTACGACGCCAAGGTCGCACTGGTCGGCAAAGAGTCATTCGGCGGTTTCGAGCGTAGTGTCATGCTGCAGAATATCGATAACCACTGGCGTGAACATCTGGCGGCGCTGGATCATCTGCGCCAGGGCATCCATTTGCGTGGCTATGCACAGAAAAATCCTAAGCAGGAATACAAGCGCGAAGCGTTTGAACTGTTCGGCCAGATGCTGGATCTGATCAAGAGCGAAGTGGTCCGTACCGTCGTCACGGTACGCATACAGTCGCGTGAAGAGATCGAGGCAGCGGAAGAGCAATTTGCGCAGCCTGCATTGGAAAACGTGCATTACCAGCACGCCGACTTTGATGCGAATGCCACGCCGGAAGAAATGCTGGCGCCGACAGCCCATGCCGAAGATGACCGCTCTGAGCCAGAGGTCAACCACGGTTTGAAAGTCGGCCGTAATGACCCTTGCCCTTGCGGCAGCGGCAAGAAGTACAAGCAATGCCACGGTAAGCTGGCGTAAGCTTCAGTAGAAATGGTGAATAAAAAGGGGCAGAGTTTCTGCCCCTTTTGTTTGGGGCGGCGGTTTTTCAGGCTGCTTGCTTTATAATGATTTGCAGGTGATTGCTGCCGGCTGCAGTAAAGACCCCACCTAGTATTGATCACATCGATCGCATTGATTTCAACAGGCACATCGTGCCGATATCGGCTGAGCTTGCCGATAGCCGCTTTAAGGCAGCCCTCAATGGCGCTGCTGCACTATTACTTAAGGAGGTGGTACCCGCCTATGCCCCACAATATCTCGCTGATTACAACTGTCGCCGCCGCCTTTGGTTTTGCGCTGATCCTGGGTTTCATTGCTGTGCGGATGAAGTTGCCGGCATTGGTCGGCTATCTGGTTGCCGGAATTTTGATAGGTCCTGCAACCCCTGGTTATGTTGCCGATGTGGCGTTGGCTGGCCAGTTGGCTGAAATTGGCGTGATGCTGCTGATGTTTGGAGTGGGCCTGCATTTCTCACTGGATGATTTGCTGTCCGTCAAACGCATTGCCTTGCCCGGAGCCATCGTACAGATTATTGTGGCTACCGCGATGGGCGCCGGCGTGGCGAGCTGGTGGGGCTGGAGCCTGGGGGCAGGGATTGTCTTTGGCCTGGCGCTGTCCGTTGCGAGCACGGTGGTATTGCTGAAAGCGCTGGAGAGTCAGGGCGTGCTTGATTCGGTAAATGGCCGTATAGCAGTGGGCTGGCTGGTGGTGGAAGACCTGGTAATGGTGCTAGTGCTGGTATTGTTGCCGCCCTTGGCGGCAATGGGCAGCGGATCCACTGCAGGGGCCGAAGGCCCTGGTATCTGGATGACCCTGGCCAAGACCATGGGGCAGGTCGCCCTGTTTATCGGCTTCATGCTGGTGGTGGGCCGCAAACTTTTCCCTTGGATATTGTGGCACGTGGCCCGCACCGGTTCGCGCGAGCTCTTCACTTTGTGCGTGATTGCTGCCGCTGTAGGTATCGCCAGTGCTTCTGCGACGCTGTTCGGCGTATCGTTTGCACTCGGCGCCTTTTTTGCCGGCATGGTCTTGCGCGAATCAGAGCTGAGCCTGCGTGCAGCCGAAGATTCTTTACCGCTGCAGGATGCGTTTTCCGTACTGTTCTTCGTTTCGGTCGGTATGCTGTTCGACCCCATGGTATTGATACAGCAACCTTTGCAGGTATTGGCCGTGGTGGTAATCATTGTCGTCGGTAAATCGCTCGCGGCCTTTGTGCTGGTCATGTTGTTCCGCTATCCCTTGAACACTGCGCTGACGGTGTCCGCCAGCCTGGCGCAGATAGGGGAATTTTCATTCATTCTGGCCGGCCTTGGCGTTTCCCTCGGTGTTCTGCCTGTGCAAGGACAGAATCTGATACTGGCCGGCGCCATTATTTCAATTGCGCTGAACTCCATGGTGTTCAAGCTGATACAGCCCTTGCAGTCCTGGCTGCGCGCACGCTCGCAACTTGCGCGCGATCTGGAGCACAGGGATGATCCGCTGGCCGAATTGCCCGCCACCGTCGCTTCCGAGCATTTGTCGGCCCATGTGGTCATCGTTGGCTATGGGCGCGTAGGCAGATATATCAGCGATGCCTTGCGCGCAGAGGGGCATACCGTCGTCATCGCCGAGCAAAACAGGGAGCTGGTGGATCAGTTGCGCAAGCAGGGCTTGCATGCGGTGGCCGGCGACGCGTCTGAAGCGGGGACGCTGATACAGGCACACATCGCACGGGCGCGCATGCTGGTCATCAGCCTGCCCGATAGCTTTCATGCAAGGCAGATGATAGAAATTGCAATGACTTTGAATCCTGCAATAGAAACCGTGGTCAGGACTGCCAGCGAAGAAGAAGCTGCGCTGCTGCAGAAAGAGCGGGCGGGCAAAATTTTTGTCGGCAAGACCGAGCTGGCGCTGAATATGGCCAACTACATATTGTCAAAAAAATCAGCAAAGGAAGCCGTCGCCAGGTCCGGTCACTAGACCGGAAAACGACCGGGGCGGATTACCTTGCTTTTCTGCCCTTCAGACTCGCCCAAATAGAAGAAAATATGTCCTGATGCTGTCATATGGCTGTGGCAAAATGTAATTGCCGCAGCAGACAAATGTACGCTGCTTGCTGGACAAGCATGGGCAGATATGGGCAGGCATTGACCGTACAAGCCATATATGCCCGGCCAAGTTTCTTATTGCCGACTATTTTCATAGATACCGATTTCACCACGCATGCTGCGCCAGACACGTTTTATTTTCATGCTGCTGATATTTGCGGTAATGCTGGGAGCTCAGGCTGCGTATGCTGCGCCGAGCGGCCCGGACTGCTCTCGTACACTGACCCTTGGTCTGCACGATCACGGGCTGCTGTATTCGGCCAGGACGGGAACCGGCATAGACAAGGAAATTGCCGACGAGCTGATACGGCGCAGCGGCTGCAAGATCAATATGACGCTGATGCCGCGTGCCAGGATATGGCAATTGATAGAATCCGGCGCCCTGGATTTCAGCCTGTCCGGTATTGCCAATGAAGAGAGAAACAGGTTTGCCAGCTTCGCCTGGTATTTCTCCAACAAGTATTATCTGCTGGTGCGCAAGGACAGCAAGGTCAGGCAATTGTCGGACTTCGAGGCCGACAGTAATTTGCGTCTGGGTGTCATTCGCGCTTTCCGTTATAGCACCAATGCCAACCGCCTGGTGGATAGCTTGAACGATGCGCAGCGCGTGACTTATGCGTCCAGCCTGGACCCTTTGTACAAGGTACTCAGTAGCAATCGCATCCAGGGCATGATCATAGAACCTTTTGATTATTCGCAGGTATCGAATACCTCGATACGTGAATTTACTTCCATCATAGAGACGAAAGATCCTGCTATCCCGCATGGATTGATCATGTCGAACAAGGCCTTGCCCGTAGAAGAACGCCGTAAATGGCAGGCGCTGGTCACCGATATGCGCACGGATGGCACGATGCTGCGTATTTTCAAGAAATACTTCGATGCTGATCTGGCAACCGCCATGGTGAATTTTTGAGTATGCAATTCCATCGCTTACGCCAGTACGGCCTGGTGCTGCTGGTCTTGTGCATCTCGCTGGCGGTCAGTTTTCTGGCCTGGCAGCATGAAAAAAATAACACACTCCTCAATCTGCATGCGTCGCTGGATTTTAATGTGCGCGATGTCAGTGGTCGCATTGAGCAAAGGATGGCGGCTTATGAACAGGTATTGCATGGCGTGCAGGGGGTGTACGCTGCCTCCGGCGAAATTACTCGCGCGAACTTTGCCGCCTACGTCAACGCACTGCAACTTGGCGCGGATTACGCCGGGATGGGGGGAATAGGAGTCGCTACGGCAGTCCCTGCATCGCAAAAAGAGAGCCATATTCTGCAGATGCGCCAGGCCGGATTCGCCGATTACGATATCCGCACGCAGGGCTTGCATGCGATGTATGTGCCAGTGCTGCAGCTGGAACCATTTGTGGGCCGCAATCTGGAAACCCTGGGGCTGGACCTGTATGCAGACCCGAGGCAGCGCTCGGCGATGGACAGGGCGCGGGACTCCGGCAATGCCGCTATTTCATCGAAGCTGGTGTTGGCTAAAGACAGGCGCCAGTCGTCCGCTGCCGACACTGCAGAGTTCCTGATGTACCTGCCCTTGTACAAGGCCGGATCTGCGAACGATACGCCGGCAGAGCGGCTGACGAATATCCGCGGCTGGATTTTTGCGCCATTCCGCGTACAGGACATGATGGCCAGCCTGTATGGTGAAAACCAGGCTGCCACCGATGTCCAGATTTATGACGGCGTAGAAACGACGCCTGATACGCTGATGTATGATTCCGCGCCTCGCACAGATGGCAAGCGCTTGCAGGCGCATGACCCTGAACGCATCATGGCGACGGAATATGTGACCAACGGCGGCCATACCTGGACCATCGTGGTGAATAGCCTGCCGGGATATGACGAGCATATAGGCAAGGACAAGTCCAAATTCATTGCTGCGAGCGGCATCGTGCTGAGCCTGTTGTTGACTCTGCTGACCTGGCAACTCGCAACCGGCCGCGAACGTGCGTTGACGCTGGCGCGGGACATGACGCGTGAACTGCGCGCCAGCGAAGCGCGCTTCCGTTATCTGGCGCAGTATGATGAGTTGACCGGTTTGCCGAATCGGGCCATGTTCAAGGATCGCCTCCATCATGCAATTTCACAGGCCAGACGCGACAAGACGCACATGGCGCTGATGTATCTGGACCTGGATAATTTCAAGCCGGTCAATGACAGCCTGGGGCACCATGTCGGCGACATGCTGCTGAAAGCCGTTGCCGACAGGATGCTGACTTGCGTGCGCGAATCCGATACGGTCGCCCGCATAGGCGGCGACGAATTTGTGGTGCTATTGTCTGTGATTGAGCATGAGCAGGATGCGGTGCTGGTGGCGGAAAAAATCCGCCACGCGCTGAACCAGCCGTTCGAGGTGGCCGGCGGGCATGTACTGGAAGTTTCTTCCAGCACCGGTATCGTGCTCTATCCCGAGCACGGCACGGACGAAGTGGAGTTATCCCGCAATGCCGACAATGCAATGTACAAGGCAAAGGAGCTGGGACGCAATATGGTCAGGATGTATCAGCCCTAGGCCGGCGGCGCTTTTTTGTCCGCAACTTTAATTGTGGTTCCCCAGCGATTGTTGCAGACGCTGCACCAGCTCCAGCAATCGCGGCCTGACTTCCGATAGTAAAAATTCCGGTGCCAGATTAAATGCCGGGCCGCCACAATTCAGCGACACCGGCGCCATGCCTTTTCCAGGTTTGAAAGCAACAGCAATCGCGTTCACGTCCTTTTGCCAGCTGCCGAATGAGGTGCAGCAGGCCAGGTCCTGATATTCCTGCAGCGATTGCAGTATGCCGTCGTGCGTGATCTCCCATGCGGATTCATCTGCAGCGCGGAGATTGCTCATCAATTGTTCCCTCTCCGCATCCTCCAGTTCTGCCAGATAGGCACGCCCCATCGCGGTTGTTGCCAGCGGTATGCGTGAACCCACATCAAGACTTAGTGTCAGCGCTGTCTGGCTGCGGCAATTTTCCACATAGATCATGCTCAGCCTGTCATGCATGCCCAGCGATACCATGCCCTGGGAGAAATCGGCCAGCTCCTGCATCAGCGGCCGCGCCAGTTGGCGCACATCCATCCTGGCCAGCATCGCGCTGCCCAGCGACAGCGATGCGGAACCCAGCCGGTATTTGGCGCGATGCTCCACATAGTCGAGGTAGCCCAGTTTGGTCAGCGTATAGGTCAGCCGCGAAACGGTGGATTTGGGCAGCCTGCTTCTCTCTGCGAGCTCCTGATTGCCCAGCAGCCTGTCGCCGGAGCGGAAACAGGACAGGATATCGAGGCCGCGCGCCAGCGCGGTGACGAAATGCCGGTCTTCTTTTGCGTTGCTGGCATTGCTGGCTTTGCCGGCGCTGCGGCCGTCCGATGCAGTCAGTATCTTATCCATCATCTTTGCTTATATTGAAATAGGGATTGCTTATTTGTGCGCTTGACATAGCTTATCAGAGCAAATACAGTTTATCCATATTTCGGAATTAAATTCTGCATTGCAGAATTTAAAAATCATCAGGTGAACCTTGCCGAAACGGCAAGCTTGTTGTGTCAAAGACGAGGGCTTATGAATCTTAATTTCACAGCGGAAGAGCAGGGCTTCAGGCGGCAAGTCAGGGAGTTTGTTGCGAAATCATTGCCGGCCGATATCCAGCATAAAGTAGTGAACGGGCTGATCCTGGAACGCTACGATTACGTGCGCTGGCAGGCCGCCTTGCATGAGCAGGGCTGGGGAGGCTCTTCCTGGGCCAGCGAGTTTGGCGGCACAGGCTGGTCTGCTGTACAAAAATACATCTTTGAAGAAGAGTGCGCGGCTGCCGGCGCGCCCCGCATTATCCCCTTCGGCGTGAAAATGGTAGCGCCTGTGATCATGGCGTTCGGTTCAGCGGCGCAGCAACAGCGGTTTTTGCCCAATATTTTATCCGGGCAGGAATGGTGGTGCCAGGGCTACTCTGAACCCGGTTCGGGTTCGGACCTGGCTTCGGTAAAAACGACGGCGGTCAGGGACGGCGATGCATACATCGTCAATGGACAGAAAACCTGGACTACCCAAGCCCAGTACGCCGACTGGATCTTTTGCCTGGTCCGTACCGACACTGAAGTAAAACCGCAGCGCGGCATTTCCTTCCTTCTGATTGACATGAAGTCGCCAGGCATTACCGTGCGCCCCATTATCACGATGGATGGCGCGCATGAGGTGAATGAGGTCTGGCTGGAAAACGTGCGGGTCCCGGCCGAGAATCTGGTCGGCCAGGAAAACCAGGGCTGGACTTATGCCAAATTCCTGCTGGGCCACGAGCGCACCAATATCGCCGGCATAGGCATCGCCAAGCGCGAACTGGCCAGGCTGAAACGTATTGCCGCGCTGGAAATGAAAAACGGCAAGCCGCTGATCAAGGATCCCTTGTTCTCTGCGCGGATAGCTCAGATAGAGATAGATTTGGTGGCACTGGAGATTACCAATCTGCGCGTACTGTCGGCAGAGGAGCAGAGGCGTGCGCCGGGCCCCGAAGCGTCGATATTGAAAATCAAGGGGACTGAAATCCAGCAGGCCATCACCGAGTTGCTGACCCAGGCCGTCGGCAGCTATGCACTGCCTTTGCGGCGCGAGGCGATGGCGGCCGGCTATCAGGGCGAAATGGCCGGGCCCTTCTATGCGACGCCACTGGCTGCCAATTACCTGAACATGCGCAAGCTGTCGATTTATGGCGGCTCGAACGAGATACAAAAAAATATCATCGCGCAGATGATCCTGGGGCTTTAAGAGCATAGAACCTAAAACTTCAGACATCAGCCCGGAACGACAAGGAAGCAATCATGGATTTCAGTTATAGCGAAGAGCAGCAAATGCTGCTGGATACAACGCGGCGCTTTATCGGCAAGGAATACAGCTTTGATGCGCGCAGGGGTTTCAGGCAGCAGCCTGAAGGATACAGCCGCGATATCTGGCAAGGTTTTGCCGATCTCGGTTTGCTGGCAATTAATATCTCCGAGGAGCACGGAGGCATGGGAGGCGGGCCGCTGGAGACCATGCTGGTCATGTCGGCGCTGGGCGAGGGGCTGGTGCTGGAGCCCTATCTGGCCAGTGCTGTAATGGCTAGCAAAGCAGTGGCGCTGCTCGGCAATCCGCAGCAATGCGCAAGCCTGCTGCCGGCGCTGGCAAGCGGTGAACAAATAGCGGTGCTGGCCCACGACGAACCCTCCACCCGCTACGACTGGAAAGCCGTTACGACGCAGGCGTGGCCGCTGGGTGATGGCTTTGTGCTGACCGGACATAAAAGCATGCTGCCGCATGGCTCATCCGCGGATATCCTGCTGGTCAGTGCCCGCTTGCCGGCCGGCGGACAATCGGGGCAACCAGGGAGGCTGGCAGTATTTGCGATTCCTCGCAATATGCCCGGTTTGCGTCAGTTGCCCTATGCAACGGTGGACGGCGTGCCAGCCTGTGAACTCTGGCTGGAGCAGGTGTTTGTGCCGGCTGCCTTGATGCTGGATGCGCTAGAAGATGCGGAGGCTGCAGTGGGCAGGGTATTGGACTTTGGCCTGGCCGCGATCTGCGCCGAGGCGGTAGGTGCGTTGGATAAGCTGCTGGCGGCAACGATACAGTACACCAAGGACCGCAAGCAGTTTGGTACGCCTATCGCAAAATTTCAGGCACTGCAACACAGGATGGCTGACATGGTGCTGCATATAGAACAGGCGCGCTCGATGAGTTATCTGGCTGCAGTCCGCAGCGAGGAAGCGGATGCTGCGGCGCGCAGCGCAGCGCTGTCTGCGGCCAAGGTCGTGATAGGACAGGCCTGTCGTTTTGTCGGCCAGCAGGCTGTGCAACTGCATGGCGGCATGGGGGTGACCGATGAGCTGGACGTCAGCCATTACTTCAAGCGCCTGATGGCGATAGAACTGCAATTCGGCAGCACCGATCACCATCTGGAGCAATACGCACGGCAGCTTGCCTGAGCCGATTTACAAGTCGTTGAAGACCCGCTGGTACAGGGTGGCATAGTCCGGGTGCTGGCGTAGTTCTGCGTTGGCTGGGTCATGCAGCAGTACCGGCAGCAAGCCGCAATGGGCCTCTGCAGCGCTTTGTACCAGCGCCATTGCATGATCGGGCCGGTTCAATACCAGTAAGCTGGCGGCATGCATGGCATGGATGCAGGCATTGCCTTTGCCGCAGTTGGTGCAGATTGCGATGATTTCCAGCGCCTCATCTTCTTTCCCTGCCTTGGCCAGCACATAAGACAGGATGGATGGCGCCAATGTCATTGCGGAGGGCGACAGCGCTAGTTTCCAGGCATGCTCCACCAGCTCCACTAGCGCCTCTTGCGGTTGCAGGAATGCGCGGAAGGCGAGCAGGTAGAGCTCGGCCATATCGTTTCCCGGTGACAGTTCGCAAGCAGCCTGTGCCTCCCGCAAGGCCCCATCCATATCGCCCACATGCGCATATGCCCTGGCCAGGGTGACGCGTAGCAGTACCGAGTAGGGATGTAGGCGGACGGCCTGCTGCAGTGCCAGGGATGCCGCGCCTGCCTGACCGGTTGCCAGCAGATGCCAGCCATAATGGAAATTGGTGTCTGCATCATGCGGATTGTCGCGCAATGCCCGCTCGAAGGCAGTGCGGGATTCGCGGAAACGCCAGGTTCTATCCAGTAGATAGGCTCGTGCCGAGTGCAAGCCCGCCACCTCGGGCGCGAATTGCTCCGCTGTGTCCAGATGTTGCAATCCCTCTTGTATCAAATTAATTTCGGTAGCGACACCCCAGCTATTGCCTCCAGCCAGGCATTCTGCCAGAGCTACCCTGGCCGGAGCGTAGCCGGGCGCCTGCTCTATCGTCTCGCGCAGAATCTTCCCCGCCTGCGCCAGCGAGGCCGGCGTGCGCTGCAGGTAGAGATTGCGGGCAAACATCAGGGCCTCCGTCAATTGCGGCGAGCCCTGGGCTGCCGACAACAGGCGCTGGTGCCCGCTTGCAGCGGATGCCTTTGATGGACTCTGTGGTAGCTCCAGACGATAACCGCGGCCATAGCTGGATTCAATGCGAATATCTTTCGCCGGCTCTCCAATGTCCCGCAAAATCTGGCGCAAGCGGTGTATGCAGCGGGTCAGACTTTCATCCGACATGCCATGCTCGGGCCATACCCTTTCTGCAAAGCTATCCTTGCTGACCACCGACGGTGAACTGCTCAGCAGCAGATGCAGCACGGCCTGCTCTTTCGGCGGCAGCGCCAGTATCTCCTGTCCCAGGTAAACGTAACCGTCGTCCCCGGCAATCAGGGCGGCGGATTTGTGAGGGCTGGACATGGCTGCCATCAGGATTTGATCAGGATATGAAAAAGCATGACGTCTATGATCTCACGAAGCGGCCATGCCGCTATTCAAAAAGATAAAACCAACAGAAACAGGAGACTTATGAGCAAGAAAGGAATATTGGCGGCAATGGCATTGTTCACCTTATGCGCACGGGCAGCGGCACAGAGCCCGATTTTGCCGCCACCCGATAGCGTGAGCCTGGAAAAACTGGGGCTGATGAATAGCTTTCCGCCGGTTGGTGACCAGATTGTGAATAACGAAAACCGTGGCAAATACCCGCAAATGCGCTGGGTGCTGCAGCATACGCGGGAAGTAGTGCCTACCCGGAATATCCGTCGCGGTAATTCGCCGGTATCCGAGCTGCCGGCAGCTCCGAGGGATTTCGATGGGCTTGTGTTTGAGGACGACAAGGGGCAGAAGATTACGGTCGCCGAGTGGCAAAAGAATACCTACACCGATGGTCTCATCGTATTGCACAAAGGCCGGGTGGTCTACGAGCGTTACAGCAATCAAATGAAGGCGGAAACTCCGCATCTGCTATTTTCGGTGACCAAGTCGTTTACCGGCTTGCTGGCGGCACAACTGATCCATGAAGGCAAGATCGACGCCAATAGTGTAGTGAGCAAATATGTGCCGGAACTGGCTGAAAGCGCCTGGGGTGACATGACTGTTCAGCAGGTGCTCGACATGACGGGGGCTGTTCGCTTCCGCGAAGTGTATACCGATCCTACGTCTGAGATCTTTCCCTATCTGTATGCCAGCAATCTGCTGCCTGTGCCCACTGGCTATGCAGGCCCTAAAACAATCTATGAATTCGTGAAAACCCTGAAAAAAGAAGGCGAGCACGGGGCAGGATTCGTTTATCGCACCGTCCATTCCGAAGTGCTGGGCTGGATAGTGTCGCGGGTGACAGGCAAGCACTTTGCCGACCTGCTGTCTGAACGTGTCTGGAGCAGGCTGGGCATGCAGGAAGATGCCTATGTGATGGTGGATGCGGTCGGCACTCCCTTGCAGGGGGCCGGCCTGAATGCCAGTTTGCGCGACCTTGCGCGGTTTGGTGAAATGCTGCGCCGTGGCGGCGAGTTCAATGGCCAGCGCGTTTTTGACCGGTCTGTGATCGACGAACTGCGCAAGGGGGGCGACAGAGAAAAATTCAAAGCCTCGGGCATGAGCTTCCGCCCCGGCTATTCCTATCATAATCAGTGGTGGATACTGCACAATACCGATGGCGCGTTTGAAGCCTCCGGCGTACATGGACAGATGATACATATCAATCCTGCGGCGGAAATGGTCGTGGTAAAGCTGTCTTCCCACCCGGTAGCGGGAGCCGGGCTGACGCAGGCCTTGACGCTGCGCGCCTGGGATGCACTGGCAAAAGCGGTGCGTACGCTGGATAAATGATGAGTCCGGCGGGTGTGGCCGGCTGATTGCCGCGCTAGCTTTGCCTACGCCTTGTTCATACCATGCCGGGCGAGTTCTGCCCGGCATGGTTCTTCGTGGCTCGGAATGCTCCAAAATGTCCTACAATAACGGCTTGATTTCATTGCTAGGACTATCATGGCCGTCAATTCCCCTCTCCCCATCGCTTCTGACCTGAAACCTGTGGCCGGCATACAGCTCGGCTATGCCGAAGCCGGCATCAAGAAGCCTAACCGCAAGGATGTACTGGTGATGGCCCTGGCGCCGACCGCAACCGTGTCAGGCGTATTTACGACCAATCGTTTTTGCGCTGCTCCGGTGCAGGTGTGCAAGGCGCATCTGGAAGCGCTGCGTATCTCCAGTTCGCCCATACGCGCGCTGGTCGTCAATACCGGCAATGCAAATGCCGGTACCGGCGACGCCGGCCTGGCGGCCGCCAACGCTACCTGCGTGGCACTGGCAGAACTGCTGGGTTGTGAATCATCCCAGATATTGCCATTTTCTACAGGAGTGATTCTGGAACCCTTGCCGGTAGACAGGCTGACTGCCGGTTTGCCAAAAGCAATTGCCAATCTGAAAGAAGATAACTGGTACATGGCGGCAGAGTCCATCATGACTACCGATACGCAGCCCAAAGCAGCTTCGTCCACGGTTGTGATCAACGGCAAGACCGTGACCATGACGGGGATCAGCAAAGGCGCCGGCATGATCAAGCCGAATATGGCAACCATGCTGGGTTATCTCGCGATGGATGCGAAGGTCGCGCAACCGGTACTGGATCATCTGGTCAAGCAGGCGGCCGACAAATCGTTCAATTGCATCACCATCGACGGCGATACCTCCACCAATGACTCCTTCATGCTGATTGCAACTGGCGCTTCAGAGCTGGAAATCAATGACATCGACAGCCCTGAGTACAAGGCACTGGCGAGCGCGGTCATTGCTTTGTCGCAGAAATTGGCGCACATGATCATTCGCGACGGTGAAGGTGCGACCAAGTTCATGACCATCACCGTGGAAGAGGGGCTGGATGTGGAGGAGTGCCGCAAGATCGCTTATTCCATCGCCCATTCACCGCTGGTCAAGACGGCTTTCTTTGCTTCCGATCCTAACCTGGGACGTATTTTGGCGGCCATCGGCTATGCCGGCGTGAATGACCTGGATGTCAGCCGCTTGAATTTGTATCTGGATGACGTTTGGGTGGCCAAGAACGGCGGCCGCAACCCGGACTATCGCGAGGAAGAGGGCCAGCGCGTGATGAAGCAAAGCGAAATCACGATACGCGTGAAGCTTGCGCGCGGCAATGCGGAAGCGACGGTGTGGACTTGCGATCTGTCGCACGACTACGTTTCCATCAATGCCGATTACCGTTCCTGATATGCCACTGCGGCAGCTTTAGCCTGCCGCAGCAATTTGCCCGACACCTGTCTGACACTATCATGCAATTAGACCAGTTTTTATCCCGGGCGGAGTTGTTGTTGACACGCCTGGAAGCTATCCTTCCTGCGGCTCACCGCGCGCCAGACTGGCAGGCTGCCACGGCTTTTCGCTGGCGCAAACGCGGCGGCCAAGGCTATTTGCAGGCGGTCAGGCATGCGTCTGCCATTTCCCTGGATGATTTGCATAATATCTCTACGCAGAAGCGGCAAATAGAGCAGAACACATTGCAATTCGTGCATCGCAAACCGGCCAATAATGTATTGCTGACCGGTGCCCGCGGTACCGGCAAGTCTTCACTGATCAAGGCTTGCCTGAATCGCTTTGCCGACCAGGGGCTGCGCCTGATAGAAGTGGACAAGGGCGACCTGGCGGATTTGCCGGATATTGTCGATCTGGTCGCCGAACGTCCCGAGCGTTTTGTCATTTTCTGCGATGACCTGTCCTTTGAGGAGGGCGAGGCCGGCTACAAGGCCTTGAAAGTCGCGCTGGACGGCAGTATCGCAACGCAATCCGATAATGTGCTGATCTATGCCACCTCCAACCGGCGCCATTTGCTGCCGGAGAAGATGTCCGATAACGCCAGCTACAAGCACGGTGAAGATGGCGACCTGCACCCAGGCGAGACGGTGGAAGAAAAAATTTCACTGTCTGAGCGCTTTGGCTTGTGGGTATCTTTTTATCCATTCAAGCAGGACGATTATCTGGATATTGTGGCGCATTGGCTGCAAACCATGGGATGCAATGCCGAACAAATAGAAGCAGCGCGTGCCGATGCATTACGCTGGGCGCTGCAACGCGGTTCACGCTCTGGCCGGGTTGCCTGGCAATTTGCGAAGGACCATGCAGGCAAACTGGCCGAAGCCTGAGCCCTTAATTCTGAATGCGCCGCTGCCATTGCAGCAGATCTTCGGTGGCACATTTGCCCTCTCTACTTTTCTTCCGCTGATTGTTTATTCATGTCTCAAACTCCTGTTGATGTCGCCGTAGGCATATTGCTCAAACCGAATGGGGATGTGCTGCTGGGTCAACGCCCTGCCGGCAAACCTTACGAGGGCTATTGGGAGTTCCCTGGGGGCAAAGTTGAGCAGGGTGAGGCGATCCTGGATGCGCTGAAGCGCGAAATGATGGAAGAGCTTGGCATCAAGGTGCTGTCTGCCGAACCCTGGTGCTGTATAGAGCACGTTTATCCGCATGCCCACGTGCACCTGCACTTCTATATCAGCCGCGAATGGCAGGGTGAGCCGCAGAGTCTTGAAGGCCAGGCATTTGCATGGCAGGGAAGTGTGGAACTGGATCCCTTGTTGCCTGCCACGATACCCTTGCTGGAATGGCTGGATGCGTTTCGTGCCCAGGATTGCTAACACTCAGGCAATTTATCGACCTTCTTCCGACTGCTGCAAGAACGTTTTCATCTATTGCCGTCCAGTACTGTATCGTTTCAAATACGATGTATTGAAAATGATACAGTGTCCCATATTAGCTACAGCATAGAAGCCGCACTCTAGTTCAGAGAAAGCGCTTAAAATGACTGTATTGAAATGCATACAGTTTAAAATGCTGATTTCCGATGAAAATTTCTTAAGCGATTGAATTTGTTCAATAAAATTTTGTGGCATGGGCTTTGCTATAACAAAAACCAAACTATCGAAAATTCAGCTGGTCAGCCGGTCAGCCGGTATATGAATGGTTTGCCTTTGAGCAGCGGTGAGATTCAAAACGGAGAAGTATAGATGCAGCAGCCAGCAGGACGAGCGGGAGCAATACTGACGATTGATTTGGGTGCGGTGCGCAGTAATTACCGTTTTTTGCGCAGCAAGCTGGTGTCTGCGCAGTGCGGCGCTGCGGTCAAAGCCGACTCGTATGGCCTGGGTGCAGCGCGTATTTCAGAAGCCCTGTTTGAAGAAGGTTGCCGTCACTTTTTCGTTGCACATCTGGAAGAAGCGATAGCCTTGCGGCCCCACTTGCCTGAGGCCGCCAGCATTTATGTCATGCATGGTTCTCCTGTGGGCTATGAGGCAGAGTTTCTTGAGCATGGCTGTATTCCGGTATTGAACAGTTGCCAGCAAATTCTGGCCTGGCGCGATCTGGCGCAAGAAAAGCAGCAAGAGCTGCCCGCCATCATCCAGCTGGACACGGGCATGTCGCGCATGGGCATGTCGCCAACGGAAGTGCAAGCCTGGCTGGCTGACCCCGGCTTTATCGACGGTATACAGGTGCAGTATCTGATGAGCCATCTGGCCTGCGCTGAGAACCAGCAAAGCCCGGTGAACCAGCAGCAACTGCAAAGCTTCCAGGCTCTGCGCCGGCAATTGCCGCAGAGCCGGGCTACGCTGGCCAATTCCTCCGGCATCTTTCTCGGCCCCGATTTCCACTTTGATCTGGTGCGTCCTGGTGCCGCTTTGTATGGCCTGACGCCGGTCGCAGGTGAAGACAATCCGTTGCAGCCGGTAGCGCATCTGCAGGGAAAAATCATCCAGACCCGTGAAATCGCTGCCGGCACCGGAGTGGGCTATAGCCTAACATACCGCAGCACGCAGGTACGGCGAATCGCCACCGTTGCAGTAGGCTACGCGGATGGCTGGCTGCGCAGCTTAAGCAACCGCGGCACGGTATTTATCGGCGATACGCCGGTGCCCATGGTGGGTAATGTATCCATGGATACGGTCACGCTCGATGTCAGCGATGTCGCACTGGAGTTGCTGTATCCGGGGGCCCTGGTTGATCTGATCTCGGCAAAAAATACTGCCGACCAGGTTGCGGAGCGCGCCGGCACCATAGGCTACGAGATTCTCACCAGCCTGGGTTTGCGTTATCAGCGCCACTACATTGATACGCCTGCCCAACCTGCCTAATAAGAGCAGGCTGTAAGCGATACAAACTAATTTAAAAAAGCTGTTGGAGGAGTACAAATGAAGGTATTGATTTTAGGTGCAGGTGTAATTGGTACGGCGTCGGCTTATTATCTGGCGAAAGCCGGGCATGAGGTAACGGTGGTCGAGCGCCAGCCTGCAGCGGGTTTGGAAACCAGTTATGGCAATGCCGGCGAAGTATCGCCCGGCTATTCGGCACCATGGGCCGGCCCAGGCGTGCCTCTGAAGGCCATCAAATGGCTGATGATGAAACACAGCCCGCTGGCCATCAGGCCCAGCCTGGATCCGCATATGTGGCGCTGGGTGACGCAGATGCTGATGAACTGCACAACCAAACGCTATGAAATCAACAAAGGCCGCATGCTGCGCCTGGCGGAATACAGCCGCGACTGTCTGCAGGAACTGCGCGCCGATACCGGCATCCATTACGATGAACGTACGCAAGGCACGATGCAGTTATTCCGCAATCAGCAGCAGCTGGAAGGATCGGCGACCGATACGGCGATTTTGCAGCGCTACGATGTTCCTTACGAAGTGCTGGACAAGGCAGCTTGCCTTGCAATAGAACCTGCACTGGCCAATGTGCAGGAAAAATTTGTCGGCGCGTTGCGCCTGCCCGGCGATGAAACCGGCGACTGCTTCAAGTTCACGCAAAACCTGGCCAAACTGGCAGAGGAGCTGGGTGTCAAATTCCAGTATGGCGTCAGCATACAGCGCATCCTGAAAGAGGGCGACCAGATTACCGGAGTGCAGACCTCAGCCGGCACAATGACTGCAGATCGCTATGTCTTGGCACTCGGAAGCTATTCGCCGATATTGCTGCGCGAACTGGGCATCAAGATTCCGGTCTATCCGATCAAGGGCTATTCGATCACGGTGCCGATTACCGATGCGCAGAGAGCGCCTGAATCCACCGTCATGGATGAAACCTATAAAGTGGCGATTACCCGCCTTGGCGACCGCATCCGGGTCGGCGGCACAGCGGAAATCACCGGCTATAACCTGGATTTGCGCAAAGACCGCCGCGACACGCTGGAGCATTCGGTAAGTGATTTGTTCCCTGGCGGCGGCGATGTCTCCAAGGCAGAGTTCTGGAGCGGCCTGCGTCCCATGACGCCGGACGGCACGCCGGTAGTGGGGCCTACGCCTTTCCGCAATCTTTTCCTCAATACCGGTCACGGTACGCTGGGCTGGACCATGGCGGCAGGTTCTGGCCGCCTGATTGCCGATATCGTCAGCGGCAAGCGTGCTGAAATCGCGACGCAGGGCTTGTTCATGGATCGTTACGGCAGCATCAATCGTCCTATCATCGTAACGAAGGAGCTGCAATCATGAACCAACTGGAACGCGAGCAACTGATCTCGTCGACAGAAATTTTTGCCGACCCCAGCCTGAACATGCGCTTCTACATCGCGATCGAATTGCTTGCGCAAATCGTCATGGTCATGCCCCGTACCGTGAATGCCGCAGCGCTGGCGCAGGCAACCGGCAAGACCCCGCGCCTCGTGCGCTCTATCCTGACCACGCTGAGCAAGGAAGGCCTGGTGTCACGCGACGCCAAGGAAAAAGACTGCTGGCATTGCCGCAACTGCAATGGCGTGATTACCCTGGCAGACATCTACCGCTGCTTCTCATTGGCGGAAGAAAAGGCAAATGCGAAGGCCGCCGAAAAAGCCAGCGCCAAGGCCGAGGCCGCAGGGGAGTCTGAAGAGGCCGGCAAGGGCAAGTCTCGCAGCTCCAGTCAGCAAAGCGTGGACTTGTTGATGATGCAGGTGAAGATGACGGTTAACCGTGCAGTACTGCAGCAACTGGAACAGTTTGACCTCGGGCGCTTGCGTGGTCTGACATCGATGACCGGATTTCGCTCGCATAACGCGCGTCCGCGCGGCTATATCCCTGAGCCCTATTGATGAACCAGGATTCGCCAATGCGACAGCCGCAAGCTGGCGTAAGCGAATCTTGCTAATGCTCATTTTTCCTCTTCGAATCCATGCGCATTAATATCCATTTCAAAGACCGCGTCGGTATCGCGCATGAAATCCTGGCGGTGCTGGCAAGCCGCGGCCTGAACGTGGTCGCGGTTGAGGTCGATCCTCCGAATATATACATCGATAGCCCCGAACTGCTGGAATTCATGCTGCCATCGCTGCAGCAGGATTGCGCCCGCGTGCGCGGGGTAGGAAATATCGAGGTGGTGGATATCTTGCCGGGTATACGCCGCCGCCTGAACCTGGATACGATGATGGCAGTGATGGAGGATCCGGTACTGGCGATTGATGCCGGCGGCAAGATCGTGATTGCGAATGCCGCTGCTGCTGCAGCGACCGGGATGAGCGAGGCTGAGCTTTGCCAAAAGAATCTTTCTGAGTTAATGGAAGATTCTGCGGTGCTTAATGAGCTGATTTCCAGTGCTTTCAGGGTACCCTCGCGAGAAGTGATATTGAGCGGCGAACCCTTTTTGATGGATGTGACGCCGGTTTCTGAACCGTTTACAGCTGGCCTTGCCAAACTGGGCCAGGCGGTTGGGGCGGTGCTGACCTTGCATGCGCCGCGCCGCATAGGAGGACGCTTGCATGCATTGCAGCACTCGGAGGCGGGTGGCTTCCATCTTATTATCGGTGAATCGGAACAGATACGCGCGTTGAAGATTCGTGCTGCGCGGGTGGCGGTGGTCGATGCTCCCTTGCTGATTACCGGCGAAACGGGCACCGGCAAGGAATTGCTGGCCCAGGCCTGCCACGGCGTCAGCGCCCGCAGTAATGCGCCCTTCCTGGAGTTGAATTGCGCAGCCTTGCCGGAGAGCCTGGCCGAGAGTGAGTTGTTCGGCTACATGGCCGGGGCATTTACCGGCGCCCAGCGCGGCGGCAAGCCCGGCCTGATAGAGATGGCCGACGGCGGTACGGTATTCCTGGATGAAATCGGCGAAATGTCGCTGTATTTGCAGGCCAAGCTGCTGCGTTTTTTGAATGACGGCAAGTTCAGGCGCATAGGCGGCGACAAGGAAGTAAAGGTGAATGTGCGCATCATCAGTGCGACGCACCGTAATTTGCGGAAAATGGTGCAGGAGGGGCAGTTCCGGGAAGACCTGTTTTACAGGCTGAATGTGCTGCATCTGGAAATGCCTGCGCTCAGGGAGCGCCCTGATGACATCCTGCTGCTGGCCAGGCATTTTATCGAACGAGCTTGCACCCAGGCGCAAAAACCTATTTGCAGATTGAATTCTTCCGCCTGTGCGGCCCTGGTGTCCAATCGCTGGCCGGGAAATGTGCGCCAGTTGCAGAACGTCGTATTCCGCGCGATTACGATGTCGGATGAGCGGGTGCTGGACGCGGCTGACCTGGATTGGGCTGAGGACAGCATTAGCGCCGATGAAGTCAATCTGGATGCTGCAGAAAGCTGGGAGATTTCAGTGAATGCGTTTGAGCGCGCCTTGCTGGAAAAACTGTATCCGCAATATCCGTCCAGCCGCAAGCTGGCAGCCCGGCTGGACACGTCTCATTCCATGATTGCCGCCAAATTGCGCAAACACGGCATCCCGGAAGGCAAGCGTTAGCCAGTCTCTGGCGGCTAGATATCCTTGGCTTCGGGGTCTTCAGGCAGATTCACGGCGGGGATCGTGTACTTCTCTTCGGCCCACGCGCCAAGGTCGATTTGCTTGCAGCGCTCGGAGCAAAAAGGACGAAACTTGCTTGTTTCATTCCACACGACTTTGCTGCCGCAGGTAGGGCAGTCAACTACAGTAGCCATTATTACCAGTTCCTGATTACTAAGATCTTAAAAATTGCACAAGGTCAGATCGAACGGAATATCGCTCTCGAACGCCTTGGGTTTCATATCCCCATCTTGGGACATAAAGCGTATCCACAACATGTATTTATTGGCGGAAATTTCAGGGATAGCCCCCATTTCCTGCGAAACATTCACGCGTAACAGCTGATAAATCTTGCCCTGAAGCATCTGCTGATAGCTGCCGGCTTGCGCGATCACCTTGGTTGTTACGCCGGATTCGCGTAGCAGGCGCAGCACGATATTGATCGCATCAAACAGGGGTGCAATCGGTGCAAACCAGGCTGAAATATCAGCAAAACGTTTCTCGGGTGAATTTTTTTGCCAGGCATGATAGCTGGGCAGATCAAATTCGCAGGCGCCGCCGGGAATGATGGTGCGGCCGCGTATGCTCATCAGCCATTCATTATCCCTGACGTTCTGGCCGGTCTTGCCCTGGGATGCCATCAATGCGCTGCTGGCCTTGTCTACGTCTTCCAGGATGCGGTCCAGCATGTCTGCCTGCACATTGGGATTGGAGCGGAAGCTGATCAGCGTATGTTTCTGGCGTTCAAGTTCTTGCAGCAAATCCGACTTCAGATCGGCTCGGCCCGCTACTTCCAGCATTTCAAAGATGGTGGAAAGGGCGACATGATGTTGCATGGGGTCTGGCTGGTGCAGGAAGAAGCTGAACTTTTCGTACAGGTCTTCCAGTCGCAGCAAGGTACGAATTCGTTCATTGAACGGGTATTCGTAAACAATGGATGTAGGGTTTGTGTGCATATAATTGGGGGCGCAGTGGGCTACAACATTGCAGGGCCAGACACCGGGTCTACAGAGACTGAATGGTTCGCTGATTCAGGCAAACGACAAGGAACAACTTTCTTCAGCGTTGTTTTTATCAGCCTATTCAAACCGCAAGCCGGTTTGAACGCATCTCCCAATTTATATGCCAGCAAACCCCGACCTCTGTAAAAAGTGCCAACCACGTTTCACGTGATTCTGAACCAAGCTGACAAAAATTACAAACGTTGTATGAGATTTGTTTTAGCTGATTCCGCTAATTTGAGATATTTGGCGTGCAGATCACGGACTTGTGCGGAAATTTGGCTGATATCGCCTTCATTCGCGATGACATCGTCCGCTGCCTGCAAGCGCGTTTCCCTGCTGACTTGTGCGGCCATGATTGCGCGCACTTGCTGCTCGCTCAGGCCATTGCGGGACATGACTCTTTGTATCTGTGTTTGCTCAGGGCAGTCGACAACGAGTACCCGGCTGACCCGACTTTTCCACGAACCGGATTCTACCAGCAGGGGGACTACAAAAATAATATAAGAGCCGGTCGCGGCGCGCGCAGCTTTTTCGGTTTCACTGCGTATCAGTGGATGAAGAATGGCTTCCAGCCTGGCTTTTTCTTCAGGGTGCCCAAATACCTGCTCGCGCATTTTGGCCCTGTCCATTGCGCCGTCTTGCTGGATAAAGTCCTGGCCGAACTGGCGGATGATGTCAGGGATGGCAATGCCACTGGGGCTGGTCAGCTGGTGGGCAAGCAGGTCGGTATCTACCAGGCTGGCACCCAGGTCGGCGAATAAGTTGGCGACTGTCGTTTTGCCGCTGCCTATGCCGCCCGTCAAACCCAGAGTAAATGCCGCTGCCTCATTCATAGTGCCGGTTTTGCTTAAAAGGATAAGCCGATATAGTTTTGCGTGAGAGTCTTACCCCACAGCAGTGCAATCAGGCCAGCCGCCGCCAGGTAGGGGCCGAATGGAATAGGGTGGTCTTTGCCATGCTTGGTAAAGCTTATCATGCACACGCCTACAATGGCGCCGACGATGGAAGACAACAGGATGATAATGGGTAGCATGCCCCAGCCCATCCAGGCGCCCAGCGCCGCCAGCAGTTTGAAATCCCCGTAGCCCATACCCTCTTTACCGGTCGTGAGCTTGAACAGCCAATAGATGGACCACAGTAGCAGATAACCTGCTGCAGCACCAATGACCGCATCCTGCAAAGGCACAAACACGCCATGCAGATTGATCAGCAGGCCGCACCAAAGTAATGGATAGGTCAGGTCGTCCGGCAGCAACTGGGTATCGGCATCGATAAATGTCATTGCGATCAGCAGCCAGGCAAACAGCAGGCTGGCCATGCCGGCGTAGCCGCTGCCGAAGTGCCAGATCAGGAATGCTGACAAGCCGCCGGTGAAGGCTTCCACCAGTGGGTAGCGTTTGGAAATCGGCGCCTTGCACTGCGTGCATTTGCCGCCTATGACCAGGTAGCTGAATACAGGCACGTTCTCTAAAGCTGTGATCTGATGTCCGCAATGCGGACAGGCAGAGCGAGGGACGATCAAGTTATAGCGATCCGTATGCGGCAGTTCCTTGCCGTTTTCCATCGCCACATAATTATCCGACTCGCGCTGCATCATCTTGGGAATGCGATGGATGACCACATTCAGGAAGCTACCTATCAGCAAGCCCAGGATACCTGCTATTGCCGCGCTCAGTATGGTGCCAGGCGCGGCAAACAAAACCAACTCCATCATCAGACAACCGATCCCAGTTTGAAGATAGGCAGATACATCGCGACCACCAGGCCGCCGATGATCACGCCCAGAATCACCATGATCAAAGGTTCCATCAGGCTGGACAGGTTGGCTACCGCCTCATCGACTTCTTCTTCATAGAAGTCGGCGACCTTGCCCAGCATCGCATCCAGCGAGCCGGACTCTTCACCAATGGCGACCATTTGCGTGACCATGCTAGGAAAGACATTGGCGTTTTGCATGGAAACGGTAAGACTGGTACCGGTGCTGACCTCGGTTTGGATTTTGACCGTCGCATCCAGATAAACCGCATTGCCGGATGCCCCGCCGACAGAGTCCAGGGACTCAACCAGCGGTACACCGGCCGCGAACATGGTGGCCAGGGTCCTGGTCCAGCGTGCGATGGTCGCTTTGCGTATCACATCGCCAAAAATTGGCACTTGCAACAATAATCTATCCATCGTTTGCTGCATCTTTAGCGAGCGCTTCCAGGATTGAAAGAAGAAATACAGGCCGGCGCCAAGACCGCCGAAAATCAGATACCAGTATTTGACGACAAAGTCTGAAATCGCCATCACGGCAAGTGTAGGTGCCGGCAAGTCGGCGCCGAAGCTTTTAAAAACTTCCTTGAACGCGGGAACAACCCAGATCATGATAATGGCCGTTACAATGAACGCCACACTCAGAATCGCGATCGGATAAGTCAGAGCCGATTTGATCTTCTTCTTGATCGCAAGGGTCTTTTCCTTGTAGATGGCCAGTCGCGTCAACAAGTCTTCCAGAATACCGGCCTGCTCGCCTGCTCCGACCAGATTGCAGAACAAGGGGTCGAAATACAGCGGAAATTTACGGAAGGCCTGGTTCAGGCTGGTACCTGTTTCCACGTCGCCGCGTATATCTTGCAAAAGCTTGGATACGGAAGGGTTGGCATTGCCTTTGGCGACAATATCAAAAGATTGCAGAAGCGGCACGCCGGCCTTCATCATCGTTGCCAGTTGCCGTGTGAACAGGGTGATATCTTTTTCGGTAATTTTTTTACCGGAGCTGTAGGATTTCTTTTTCAGCTTGGTAACCAGCACCCCCTGGCGCCGTAGCGTGGCATTGACGATAGCCTCGCCGCCTGCGCGAATTTCACCGCGCACGGTTTTACCATACTTGTCCTTGCCTTCCCAGGCATACAGGTATTCTTTGATCTGACTTGTTTTCGCCGGCTTATTTGCTTGCGTGGCCATGCACTTGCTCCAGTTTTATTATTCGTTGGTACATCCAAGTACTTCTTCAAGGCTGGTCAATCCCTGCTTCACTTTTTGCAGACCCGATTCCCGCAAGGTTCGTACACCTTCACTCTGGGCCTGCTTTTCGATTTCCAGTGCGCTGCCGTGGGCCAGGATGATTCTTTCTATCGATTCGGTAATCGGCATGATCTGGTAAATACCAACCCGTCCCTTATAACCGCCGCCGCTACAGCGTTCGCAACCTACCGGTTGATAAGGCTTCCAGGTGCCATCCAGCTCTTCTTCCTTGAAGCCTGCTGCCAGCAGGACTTCGTCCAGGATTTCTACCGGTTTTTTACAGGTGCACAAGCGACGGGTCAGCCTTTGCGCAGTAATAAGAATTACCGATGAAGCGATATTAAAAGGCGCGACGCCCATGTTCATCAGACGTGTCAGCGTAGAGGGAGCATCATTGGTATGCAGGGTAGAGAACACCATGTGGCCCGTTTGCGCTGCCTTGATCGCGATATCGGCTGTTTCCAGGTCACGGATCTCACCCACCATGATCACATCCGGATCCTGACGCAGGAAGGATTTCAGTGCTGCAGCAAAAGTCAGGCCGGCCCTGTCATTCACATTGACCTGGTTGACGCCAGGCAAGTTGATCTCTGCCGGATCTTCTGCAGTTGAAATATTGATGCCTGGTTTATTGATGACGTTCAGGCAGGTGTAGAGCGATACGGTTTTTCCCGAGCCTGTCGGTCCGGTCACAAGCACCATGCCGTAAGGGCGGGTGATCGCATTCATCAAGATTTCTTTTTGATCCGGATCATAGCCCAGCGCATCGATACCCATCTGCGCCTGTGAGCCGTCCAGAATACGCATTACGATCTTTTCGCCGAACAAGGTGGGCAAAGTACTGACACGGAAGTCAATCGAGCGTGATGCGGAGAGGATAAGCTTCATCCGGCCGTCTTGCGGAACGCGCTTTTCGGAGATGTCCAGCTTGGAAATAACCTTGATGCGCGATGCCAGTTTTTCTTTGATCGCCAGGGGCGGCTGGGCAATTTCTTTCAGTTCGCCGTCGACCCTGAAACGGATGCGGTAAAACTTTTCGAAGGGCTCGAAGTGCAAATCCGATGCCCCCATGTTGATAGCATCCAGCAACATTTTCTGCAAAAATTTTACGATAGGCGCATCGTCGATTTCCAATGCGGCTGCGTCGGCTGATGCAGAGGGAACAGCTTCTTCTTCATTGAAGTCTATTTCCATGTCGTCCCCGGCGAGCTCATTCAAGCTCTGCTCGGAGGTCTTGCTCAGTCTTTCCAGGGTCTTGGTCAGCACATCATGCTGTACGATCACCAGTTCTACACCCAGGCCGGTCTGGAACTTGATTT
Source organism: Parundibacterium terreum (assembly GCF_014636315.1). Taxonomy (GTDB): domain Bacteria; phylum Pseudomonadota; class Gammaproteobacteria; order Burkholderiales; family Burkholderiaceae_D; genus Undibacterium; species Undibacterium terreum. The sequence continues at coordinate 247,625 of NZ_BMED01000003.1, forward strand.
GGTCTATCGCTGCAGCATTGGTGGGATCTGATAGCGCTACCGATATTTTGTTGCCGCGCTTGGCCAGCGCAACGATACGCTGGCTTTGCATCAGCTTGGTATCGACAACTTTTTCCGGCAGCAGGCTCTCGTCCACGACCGCCAGGTCAACCAGCGGGTAACCGAATGCTTCAGAACAAAAAGCGGCCAGGTCGCGGGCATTGATCAAGCCGCTTTGCAGCAAGACATCAATAAACGGTAATTTGTCCGTCTGTGCCTTTTTGCTGACATTATCAATCTGTGCCGTAGCCAGGATATTGGCCTGCGCCAGCGCGCGGGCCAGCCCGGAACTGCCGGATTGTAAGGTCAAATTAGGAGAAACTGCAGCCATAGGGTCTTTGGTATAAGGTTGTACTAGACAAAGAGTTGCTCTAGGATAATGCAAAAAGCACTTACTTGATACAGGGTGTTGTTGCCCGGAAACTCCTATAGCCTCAGTAGTGAGGGTTTTCGGCCTTCTGTTACTTTTGTTACATATTTAAGGAGGTTTTCCGGCACTTATTTCCTACTTTCCTAGTATAAGACTGTTCTTGTGTTTAGGGTAATTGTCCTTTGCCCCGGCGCACTTTCTGGAATTCTTAAACAGGAAATGTTGCGAATTAGCTGGATTTGACGGTTTGTATTAGCTTAACCATCTTGATCGCCTGATGCTGGACTTGCACCACCTCAATGATGCACCCGGGCATCTTGATGCAAATATTCGCTTCAGGGATGTCTTGTAAAATTTCCAATAGCAGGCCATTCAGGGTTTTGGGCCCATCCAGAGGGAAGTCCAGTTGCAGGCGCTTATTGATGTCGCGCAAGGTTGTTGCGCCTTCCAGCATGCACTCGCCTTGCTCGCTCCAGTGAAAGCTGTCGACGCCGGCATTGCCGGGTACGGAAGTAGTGAATTCGCCTATCATCTCCTCGATGATGTCTTCCAGCGTAACAAGGCCCAATACTTCTCCGTATTCATCCACGATGATGCCCAGCTTTTCGCGATTTTCCTGAAAGTACTGCAGCTGGGTAAATACGTCGGTGCCTTCAGGGATGAAGTAGGGATCGCTCAACAATTCACGGAAATGCTCCGTTCTCAGGTCGTCTCCCTTGCTCAATAGTGCTGCCGCTTTGCGCACATGGAGTATGCCGATGATTTTGTTGATCTCCCCTTCATACACGGGCAGCTTGTTGTGATAGCAGGTGACCAGTTGCTGTTTTATTTCCTCTACCGGCGTGGCAAGATTCAAGGCTTCCACTTGAGTGCGCGGCGTCATGACATCATTGACCGAGATGCTCTCCAGATCAAACAGATTCAGCAAGATGCTTTTATGTTTTTGCTGGATGAAGTTGCCGCCTTCCAGCACGATAGAGCGCAATTCCTCAGGCGACAGGCGATGCTCGCGGGCCGCAGCACCGGTATTGATGCGCAGGATTCCCAGCAGCAGATTAACAAACAGGTTGACGAACCAGATCACCGGCTGGCCTATTGCCATCAGAGGCTTCAATATCAGGCTGGCCGGCAAAGAGATGCGTTCAGGGTAGGTTGCTCCTATTACCTTGGGGGCAATTTCGGCAAAAACGATGAGCAGGAAGGCGACGATGCCCGTGGCGATGGTGACTACCTTGTCATTGTTGCCGAAAGCCGAGATGGCAATTGAAGTCACCAAGGCGGTCACCAGCGCATTAATGACGGTATTGGCGATCAGGACTACGGAAAGCAGCTTGTTGACTCGTTCCAGCAACCATAGCGTGGTAATTGCCAGTTTGTTGTTGCGTTTGGCGAGATGGCGCAGGCGATGCCGGTTGGCCGCCATCAAGGCCGTTTCCGTCATCGAGAAAAAAGCGGATAGCAGGATCAAGCCTGCCAGACAGACGAGTTGCACCCACAAAGGAACGCTATTCACGATGAGTCTGAGCTAATAAGTTGAAGAAAACCGGAGTAGCCGGGAGGGGCGCTAGCTTGCAATAAAAAGGGAGATGCGTATCCGGCTCTGGCATGGCTTGTCAGTGGTTTCTGTCCACGGCGAAATTGCTCAAGGCCAATAGAGCTTCTTTATACGGACTATCCGGCAGGGAGGCGACTGCAGCCGCGGCTCTGGATGCTGCCTTGTGCGCTTCTTCCTTGGTATAGTCCAGCGCTCCGGACTGCGTAATTGCCGTCAGGATCGCATTGAACTGGCTTTCATCGCCCTGTTCTATACAGGTGCGCACCAGTTCGCGTTGTTCCGGAGTACCGTTTTTCATCAAATAGATGAGAGGCAGTGTGGGTTTGCCTTCGCGCAGGTCGTCGCCGACATTCTTGCCTATGTCCGCAGCATTGCCGGAATAGTCGAGTACGTCGTCTATCAATTGGAATGCTGTGCCCAGCGAACGGCCGTATTCTGCTGCCGCTTCTATCTGTGCAGGATTGGCGCCGGCAATCAGGGCGCCTACTTGTGCTGCGGCTTCAAACAGTTTTGCTGTTTTGGAGCGGATGACTTGCAGATAGCGTTCTTCCGTTACGTCAGGATTATGCATATTCAGCAACTGCAGTACTTCGCCCTCGGCGATCACATTGGTGGCATCTGCCAGTATCTGCATGACCTGCATATTATTGATGGAAACCATCATCTGGAAGGCGCGTGAGTACAGGAAATCGCCTACCAGTACAGATGCCGCATTGCCGAACAGCGCGTTGGCGGTCTTGCGCCCACGCCGCATTGATGACTCATCGACAACATCATCATGCAAAAGCGTTGCTGTATGGATAAATTCCACTATCGCTGCCAGCTCGTGATGGTGAGTGCCCTTATATTGATAGGCATTCGCTACCAGCAGGACCAAAACCGGACGAATGCGCTTGCCGCCTGCGCTGATAATATATTCTGCAATCTGGTTAACCAGAGGGACTTCGGAATGCAGCTTGGTTCTGATGACCTGGTTGACCGCGGCCATGTCGGTAGCGATCGTGTCGGAGATGAGGTTCTGGGTAGTGGTTGTGGCAGACAAAGTGGTACCTGCTAAAAATGCGTGATCGATAAAGCAAATCGAAAAGAATAGCGAGATTATACGATGCCCGTGGCGTTGACGTGCGCTTCAGGCATCAATAGCGCCCTTGGCCCAGGTTTGAAACACATGGCAAAAAACAAATCTTGACTAAACGACAGAAAGCCAATCTAAATTTGCAGATTGTTTTTGACGGAAAAGCTAAGTCTATGTATAATTGGAGGTTTTCCCGATTTAAGTAGCATTTTTGGGTCTGGAAGAAAAATCCTTTTTTATAATTTGATGAGGTTTCACATGTACGCGGTCATAAAAACCGGTGGCAAACAATATAAAGTTGTCGCTGGTGAAAAACTTAAAATAGAACAGATACCTGCAGACATTGGCTCCGAAATCACCATTGATCAAGTGCTCGCTTTGGGCGCTGGTGACACCATTAAGTTTGGTGCTCCTTTGGTCTCCGGTGCTACGGTGCAGGCTACGGTATTGTCACAAGGTCGTCACGACAAAGTAAGAATTTTCAAGATGCGTCGTCGTAAGCATTACCAGAAGCGTCAAGGCCATCGCCAAAATTACACTGAAATACAAATCGTTTCGATCAACGGCTAAGCCGTTATTGTTAAAGTCTGAATAGTAGATACAAGGAGCTTTAAATGGCACACAAAAAAGGCGGCGGCACCACGCGCAACGGCCGTGACTCAGAGTCAAAACGACTTGGCGTTAAAGTTTACGGCGGCCAGGCTATCAATGCAGGCGGCATCATCATTCGTCAACGCGGCACACGCGTACACGCTGGTGAAAATGTCGGCATGGGCAAGGATCACACTTTGTTCGCACTGGTTGACGGTAAAGTAAAATTCGCAATTAAAGGTGCTTCTCAGCACCAATACGCGATCGTAGAAGCTGTTCAAGAAGCTGCTTAAGCAAGCAGCCGCTACGGAAGGCTTTACAAGATAAGGCGTAAGCCTTGTTCAATAGAGGCTCTGCCATTGGTAGAGCCTTTTTAGTTTCAAGAGTCTCTTTATAAATCTGGTTTACCGGCCATATAGGCTGGAGCGGATTTATCGGAACTTATTTCATAAATGGCAGCGTGCAGCCTGGGTGCCATTCATGAAACGAGTTCTAAGCTCTTTTTAGGTGATAGAAATGAAATTTATCGACGAAGCACGAATAGAAGTAATTGCAGGCGATGGCGGTAACGGCATTGCCTCCTTCTGTCGTGAAAAGTTTAGGCCCTTCGGCGGCCCCGATGGCGGTGACGGCGGCAAGGGCGGCAGCATTATTGCCGTGGCCGACCGTAATATCAATACACTGGTGGACTTCCGTTTTTCCAAGCTGCACAAGGCAAAAAATGGTGAAAACGGCCGCGGTTCCGACTGCTATGGCAAGGGCGCGGACGACATTTTCCTGCGCATGCCGGTAGGCACGCTGATTTCCGACCGCAACACCGATGAAGTGATCGCCGATCTGACCGAACACGGCCAGGAAGTCGTGCTGGTCAAGGGTGGCGAAGGCGGCTGGGGCAATATCCACTTTAAATCCTCGACCAACCGTGCGCCGCGTCAGCGTAGCGACGGCAAGGAAGGCGAACGCCGTGAACTGAAGCTGGAGTTGAAGGTATTGGCTGACGTCGGCCTGCTGGGTTTGCCGAATGCCGGTAAATCGACCTTCATTACTGCGGTGTCGAATGCGCGTCCAAAGATCGCCGATTATCCTTTCACCACCCTGCATCCGAATCTGGGCATGGTGCGTGTCAGCCATGAAAAAAGCTTCGTCATCGCCGATATCCCTGGCCTGATCGAAGGCGCAGCGGAAGGCGCCGGCCTGGGCATACAGTTCCTGCGGCATTTGCAGCGTACCGGTTTGCTGCTGCATATCGTCGACTTGGCTCCATTTGATGATGCGGTGGATCCAGTCAAGGAAGCCAAGGCGCTGATCAAGGAGTTGCGCAAGTACGACGAGTCCCTGTACGAAAAGCCTCGCTGGCTGGTGTTGAACAAGCTGGACGTGCTGAACGAAGATGAGCGCAAGAAAAAGGTAAAAGACTTCATCAAGCGCTTTGGCTGGAAAGGCCCGGTATTTGAGATCTCCGCGCTGAACCGCGAAGGTTGCGACGATCTGGTCACCGAGATCTATTCTTACCTGGCAGAAAAGCGCCAGCAAGAGCAGCGTTCCGAAGAAACCCAGATGGTGCAGGAAGCCCAGGGCATCATGTCCATCGACCCGGACGATCCTCGTTTCAAAGTGGTCGACTGATAGTTTCAGACATCCTCGGCGGCAATGCCTGCTCACCTACCGGTGACACAGGTATCGCTGCCGAAGGCAGTACCCGTAATATCCATCGCGGCAGCCTTACCATGGCAGCCCGGCAAATACAGCGCATTATCCTTGTGCTGGCATCATAATCAAGCTCATCTCCGATATATTGGCCCAAGCGCATTTTATTCGGCATGATCGCGTTTACACTAGCTTAAATACGCTAGCTTAAAAATTACAGGCTTCGGCCCGCCCAATTCATACGCAACTTCGCAAGCAGGACTTCATATTTTCTATGCATTCTGTCATCCAACAAGCCAAACGGCTGATCATCAAAGTAGGCTCTTCGCTGGTAACCAATGACGGCAAGGGCCTGGACCAGGCCGCGATACAAAAATGGGCTGCTCAGATAGCGCAGTTGCGCGCGCTGGGCAAGGAGGTTGTGCTGGTCAGTTCAGGGGCCATTGCCGAAGGGCGGCAAAGGCTGGGTTTTGACAAGCGGCCTACCGGCATCCATGAGCTGCAGGCTTGCGCCGCAGTAGGACAGATGGGGCTGGCGCAAATCTATGAAACCAGTTTTCGCGCACATGGGCTGGGGACGGCGCAAATTCTACTGACGCATGCCGATCTGGCCGACCGCGAACGCTACCTGAATGCACGTTCGACACTGTTTACCCTGCTGCGTTTTGGCATCGTCCCCATCATTAATGAAAACGATACGGTCGTTACCGATGAAATCAAGTTCGGCGACAACGATACCCTGGGCGCGCTAGTGGCCAACCTGATCGAGGGCGATGCGCTGATCATCCTGACAGACCAGCGCGGCTTGTATACCGCCGATCCGCGCAAGAATCCCGACGCACAATTCGTGCATGAGGCCAGGGCGGGCGATCCGGCGCTGGAGGCGATGGCGGGCGGCGCCGGTTCCAGCCTGGGTAGCGGCGGCATGTTGACCAAGATACTGGCAGCCAAGCGCGGCGCCAAATCCGGCACGCATACCGTGATCGCATGGGGGCGGGAAGACAATGTGCTGGTCAGGCTGGCCCATGGCGAGGCGATAGGCACGCAGCTTGTATCAGAGATGGCGCCACTGGCGGCGCGCAAGCAATGGATGGTGGATCACCTGCAAACGGCAGGGCAACTGGTGCTGGATGCCGGCGCCGTGCAAAAATTGACTGCCGAAGGAAAATCACTGCTGCCGATAGGTGTGCTGGAAGTGAAAGGCGATTTTGGCCGCGGCGAAGTTGTCACCTGTTATAACGAGGCCGGTATCGCCATCGCCCGGGGCCTGAGCAATTATGCCGGGGCCGAGGCGCGCCGCATCAAGCGCCGGCCATCCTCGGAAATAGAATCCATCCTGGGATTTGTTGAAGAACCCGAACTGATTCACAGGGATAATCTGGTTTTGTTGTAGAGCTGCTCTTGCCGAATTGTAAAAAAGCCTCCTGAACGGAGGCTTTTTTCTTTGAATTCCTAGTCTGCGGCTGTCAGTAATTCTTAATCACAGGCTGATTTTTCTTGATTCGCTCGATGATGGCCGGTGCCCTGCCGGCCACTGTCGTGCCTTCGCAAAAATAATCGACTGCCAGATTAGTGTGTTGCTTGTTGGCACCCAGGCTGGAAATCGGCGTCCATTCGTTGCGCCGCGAGCGCGACCAGGTGCCGTCAGGGCGTCCGAATGCATACAGCTTTTTCTCGAAAGATTCGCAGCGTATCGCTTCGTAGCTGATATTCCTGGCGCCGCCACGGCTGACCGATACCAGCGTGTAGCGTATGGTATTGTCGCTTGCGACGATGATGGATTTGATATCGATAGCGAAAGACTGGGTTCCGCTATCGTAAAACGGCACCAGGTTTTCCGTTTTGGGCGCTTCCGGCAATTGCGCTGCCACTTCCTTCCAGTCTTTTTCTATTTCATCCTCATCCCCCAATTGCTGGGCTGATGCAGTCACGCTAAAGAGACTAGCCGCTATCAGGGCAGATACGTACAGGGTTTTTTTCAACATAAATTATTACTTTGCGTTTTTTATATCGGACGTATTGTCAGCCGGAGCCGGCTGAGCGGATACGGTCGGTAATTGCTGCGATTCTTTTGTGTCGTCGCAGGGCTGGGCCTGGTGCTGCTGGCGCAGGTAGCGGCTGGTCTGGCGCGATGCGCTGCCATGGTCGGAGCGGTTCAGGAAGCGCGATAACTCCTGCAGCGCCAATTGATACACACCACGTTTGAATTCAATCACGACATCCAGCGGCACCCAGTATTCATGCCAGCGCCAGGCGTCAAACTCGGGGTGGCTGCTGGCGCGCAGATTGACATCGCAATCGCGGCCCACCATGCGTAGCAGAAACCAGATTTGTTTTTGCCCACGATAATGCCCACGGATTTCGCGTTTGATGAAATGATCGGGGACTTCATAGCGCAGCCAGTCGCGGGTGCGACCGATGACTTTGACGTGTTCTGGCCGCAAACCGGTTTCTTCTTCCAGTTCGCGGTACATCGCCTGTTCAGGAGATTCGCCGTACTTGATCCCTCCCTGCGGGAATTGCCAGGAATGTTCACGTACGCGCTTACCCCACCAGACCTCATTGTTGGCGTTAAGCAATATAATGCCTACGTTAGGCCGAAAGCCTTCACGATCTAGCATGTTCAACCTCAAAACTTTCTGTGGCTAAACGGCTTTCCCTGAGGATGTGAGGGCGACGCTGCGCTTATAAATAGGGTGCTTTTCTTCTGTTCGGCACGTTATTCAATAGATAAAACGCAGTTTCCGTCATCAAATATGCAAAGAGTGGGCGCATTAGCCAGCTAATCCTTTAAAATTGGGTTGATTATAACCCTCAATTTTTGAAAAGAATCATTGTCATGCGCGCTACACGATTTTTTATTTCTACTTTAAAAGAAGCACCTGCCGATGCCGAAATCGTCAGCCACAAGCTGATGATGCGTGCCGGGATGATCAAGCGTTTGGGTTCGGGTATCTATAACTACATGCCCATGGGCTTGCGCGTGATACGCAAAGTAGAAAATATTGTCCGTGAAGAAATGAATCGCGCCGGCGCAATAGAAATGCTGATGCCTATCGTACAGCCGGCTGAGCTGTGGCAAGAAACCGGCCGCTGGGACAAGATGGGCCCGGAATTGATGCGCGTGAAAGACAGGCATGGCCGCGACTATATTATCCAGCCGACCTCGGAAGAGGCGATTACCGATATCGTGCGCGCGGATATCAAGTCTTATCGTCAGTTGCCTATCAATTTTTATCATATCCAGACCAAGTTCCGCGATGAGCGCCGTCCGCGTTTCGGCTTGATGCGCGGCCGTGAATTCACGATGAAGGATGCCTATTCTTTCGACCGTGACCTGGCCGGCATGCAGCAGTCCTATCAGGTGATGTACGACGCCTATGTCCGTATCTTCAATCGTTTCGGCCTGCAGTTCCGCGCCGTGGCAGCGGACAATGGCGCGATTGGCGGATCCGGCTCGCATGAGTTCCATGTGATCGCCGAAACCGGTGAAGATGCGCTGGTCTATTGCCCAAGCTCCGATTACGCGGCCAATATGGAAGCCGCGGAAGCACTGCCGCTGGCCGATGAGCGTGCTCCTGCGCAGGCGGCGCTGCAAAAAACTGCTACTCCAGGCAAGGCGAAATGCGAAGACGTTGCGGAATTTCTTGGCCTGCCGCTGCAGCAGACAGTCAAGTCCCTGGTTCTGGCAGTAGAGACTGAAGAGAAAGAAAAAGTCAGCAAACAGATCTGGCTGTTGCTGCTGCGCGGCGATCACGAGTTGAATGAGGTGAAAGCTGCCAAGGTTCCCGGCCTGGCCAACTACCGCTTTGCGACCGAAGCAGAAATTATCGAAACCTTTGGCACGCCGCCGGGCTACCTGGGTCCTATCAATACCAAGCTGCCGGTCAAGATTGTGGCCGATCGTACCGTGGCCCTGATGAGCGATTTCGTCTGCGGTGCCAATGAAGCCGATTTCCACTTCACCGGCGCCAACTGGGGCCGTGACATCCCGGAACCGCTGGTGGCTGACTTGCGCAATGTTGTCGCCGGCGATCCTTCGCCGGATGGCAAGGGCGTGCTGGCGATACAGCGCGGCATCGAGGTTGGGCACGTATTCCAGCTCGGCACCCGCTATTCGCAGGATATGAAAGCGACCTTCCTGGACGAGAACGGCAAACCGCAATTGATGCAGATGGGCTGCTACGGCATAGGCGTTACCCGTATCCTGGGTGCGGCGATAGAACAAAACTTTGACGACAAGGGCATCATCTGGCCTACCGCCATTGCGCCGTTTGAAGTGGTGATCTGTCCTATGGGCATGGACCGCAGCGAAGCCGTGAAAGCCGAGACTGAGAAACTGTATGAGTCCCTGCTGGCTGCCGGTGTTGACGTCATCCTGGATGACCGCGGCGAACGGCCTGGTGCGATGTTTGCAGACTGGGAGTTGATTGGTGTACCGCATCGCATCGTGATCGGCGACCGTGGCCTGAAAGAAGGCAATCTGGAGTATCTGGGCCGCCGCGATGCCGCTGCCAGCAATATACCGGTACAAGAAATGCAGGCCTTCATTCTCCAGAAACTGCAAGGGAAGTAGTATTGTTGCATTTCTCAAGTAGGCGCTTGCAGGCTTCAGCCCTGCATCTGCTGCTGGCCGCCGCGCTCGGCGCCATCAGCAGTACTGCAATTGCCGGTAATCAGAAAGAAGAAGCAATGGCAGATGCGGTACGCGTCGCGCTGGCGAAAGCCGTCAGCGAGTCGCGTCCGCCGCGTGTCAGCTTTCCAGACATTGATGAACGGATCAAATATCTGCAGTGGCTGGGTGAGATGTCCAGCCGTTTGAAAAAACGCCTGCCGGATAACCAGACGCGCCTGGAATTCCTGGAGACAGTCTGGTATGAATCCAAGAGGGCAGGGCTGGAACCGGCCCTGGTGCTGGGCCTGATACAGGTGGAATCGGCGTTCCGCAAATATGCGACGTCGGTAGTCGGCGCACGCGGTTATATGCAGGTGATGCCATTCTGGTCGCGCGTGATAGGCGACAATGACGCAAAAAAACTGTTCGCGATGCAGACCAATCTGCGCTATGGCTGTGCAATCCTGCGCATGTATATCGATATGGAAGGCGGTAATCTGTATCTGGCGCTGGGAAGATATAACGGCAGCCGCGGCCAGCCGGAATATCCGAATGCAGTGCTGGCGGCTTGGAAGCGCTGGGAATATAAAGCCTAGAGAGTCCCGGTCTCAAGCTTCCTGAAGAGTAAAAACAAAAAAGCCCGCGCGATGCGGGCTTTTTTGTTTGGGATTGGGATGATGGTCCCAATAAGTCTCCCAACGAAACTGCGGTACCGCCTGCTGTTGCTTAGGACAGGTGGCCGGAAATCAGCTTGGTCATTTCAAACATAGAGACTTGTTTCTTGCCGTCAAAAACAGCTTTCAACTTGTCATCAGCATTGATGTTGCGTTTGTTCGCTTCATCTTGCAGCTTGTGCTTCTTGATGTATTCCCATACTTTTTTGGTGACTTCTGTACGCGGGATTGGTGTTGCACCGATCACTGCTGCCAGAGTAGGGGAAATTGTCATTGGCTTCATGAACGCGGCGTTTGGCTTGCGTGCTGCGGCAGGTTTCGCTGCTGCTTTGGCTGCTGGTTTTGCTGCGGCTTTTTTAGGAGCTGCTGCTTTAGCTGGAGCCGCTTTCGCTGCCGGTTTTTTCGCAGCGGGCTTTTTTGCCTCTGGTGGTTTTGGTGCTGTTGCCATCTGTAAGCCTCCTTCACAAATATCGTGGAAAATGCGTCATTTCACGCATCGCTAATAGTGGTGGGGTTTTCCGGGCTATGCAAGTGTTTTTTGCTGCTTTTTGCTGAAAATGTATCCTATAGCACAGCCAGCAGCGACGGCGAGCGTAAAAAAGCTGATGAAGGGTGTTTACCGGAGGGGTTTCAGAGGGGAAAACGAAGAAAAAAACGGCGCCTGATCCGGCGCCGTTATATCAAAACGAGTAAAAAAGCGGGGTTTAGCGTTTGCCTGGACCCGGCATCATGCCCTTCATGCCGCGCAACATCTTCATCATGCCGCCACCCTTGAGCTTTTTCATCATCGATTGCATCTGGTCGAATTGCGCCAGCATGCGATTCACTTCCTGGATTTGCACGCCGGCACCGGTGGCGATGCGGCGCTTGCGGGAGGCCTTGATCAGTTCCGGCTTTGCGCGTTCCAGAGGAGTCATAGAGTTGATCATGCCTTCCATGCGGCGCACCTGTTTTTCCGCCTGATCCATGTTCGCACCGTTGGCTGCCTGCTGCAATTGCGCCGGCAGTTTATCCATCAGATTGGACAGGCCGCCCATTTTTTTCATTTGCGACAGCTGCAGCTTGAAATCGTTCATGTCGAACTTGCCGCCGACTTTCAGCTTTTGCGCCAGGTCCTGTGCCGCTGCAACGTCCATGCCTTTTTGCGCAGATTCCACCAGCGCCAGGATGTCGCCCATGCCCAGGATGCGGTTGGCCATGCGGGTAGGATCGAAGGCTTCCAGCCCATCCAGCTTTTCTGCGACACCGGCAAATTTAATCGGCTTGCCGGTGATATGACGTACCGACAATGCAGCACCGCCGCGTGAATCACCATCCAGCTTGGTCAGTACTATACCCGTCAACGGCAGCGCATCATTGAAGGCCTTTGCGGTATTGACCGCGTCCTGGCCCAGCATCGCGTCGACGACAAACAGGGTTTCTATAGGCTTGACCGCAGCGTGCAAGGCAGCGATTTCCTGCATCATCGCTTCGTCTATGCCCAGGCGGCCTGCAGTATCGATGATCAGCACATCGTGATAATGCTTCTTGGCGAAGTCCAGTGCAGCCAGTGCGATATCCACTGGTTTGTCGGTCGGCAGCGAAGGGAAAAAATCGGCGCCTACTTGTTCAGTCACGGTCTGCAACTGGCCTATTGCTGCTGGACGGTATACGTCGGCGGATACAGTCAGGACTTTTTTCTTTTTCTGCTCTTTCAGGTATTTCGCCAGCTTGCCGACGGTGGTTGTTTTACCGGCACCTTGCAGGCCGGCCATCAGAATAATGGCGGGGGGCTGGGTCGCGAAACTCAGTTGCGACGCATCTTCGCCAAGGTCGGCACCCATGATGCTGGCCAGTTCTTTTTGTACTACGCCGACCAGCGCCTGTCCGGGTGTCAAAGAAGAAATAACTTCCTCACCCATCGCTTTTTCTTTCACGCGAGCAATCAGTTCGCGCACTGCAGGCAAGGCGACGTCGGCCTCCAGCAAGGCCATGCGCACCTCGCGCAGCATTTCCGCGGTATTGGACTCGGTCAGGCGAGCCTCGCCGCGCATGGTTTTGACAACTTTGGCTAGGCGTTGGGTGAGATTATCGAGCATGGATGAGTATTTCTTGAAAATAAGTCAATGGAGCATGGACAAAATTGGATGGCGGCGTTGCACGCACACTATATATAGAGGGGCAATGCCGGGCCAGCTAGTCCGTCATTTTAACCGATGATGCCTTCCCACTGAAAAATACCCGGCTGGCGGCCAATGCCAGGCTGCGTTTCTTATGGAGAAACCGGGAGATTGCCAATGCGATATGATGCGGAAAATCAGAAAATTTCTTCAGTATTCTGATTTTTCAGAATTGCCGGACAGTTTTTGGTACAGATAAGCCAGCATAATCAATGCCTTAGTAAAACATTATCTGATCATAGTATTGGCACAAAGCATGCTATACCTGTTGCACAAACAATAAATCATGGAGACCTTATGTTGAAAAAGACATTCGCAGTAAGCCTTTTGCTGTCCGCATTTGCCGCTTTGGCCGGCGCCCCGGCGCAAGCCCAAGAAGTTGTCCGGCTCGGCAATCTGAAATTCGCCCACTATGGCGCGGTTTCGTATATCAAGGAAATCGCTCCCAAATGCGGCATCAAAATAGAAGAACATATGTTCGCCAAAGGCCCGGACATCATGCAGGCCATCCTGGCGGGTGAGCTGGATGTAGGCGCGGCTTCGTCGGAAGGCGCCATTTCCGCGCGTGCCAATGGCGCGCCTATTTATGTCGTCGGTGGTTTTGCCAAGGGCGGCGTGCGCCTGGTGGCGCGTGCCGACGCCGGTATCAAAAGCGTGAAAGACCTGAAAGGCAAAAAAGTCGGCGTCACCCGCGGCGTGATCCAGGATGTATTGCTGACTTCCGAGCTGGCGCAAAACGGGTTGACCGCATCGGACAAGCCCGGCAAGGACGTATTGATTGTGTACCTGGCATTTGCCGACCTGAACCAGGCATTGCTGGGCAAGGATCTGGATGCGATCATGCAGTCGGAGCCGCAATCTTCGCAGGCAATCAATAAAGGCTTTGGCGTGGAGGTGATCAAACCTTATGACACGCCCATCGGCGAACCTATCCGTACTCTGGTAATGACCGAGAAATTTTATGCGGAGCGCCGTCCGCTGGCAGAAAAATTCATGCGCTGCTTTGTTGAGTCGACCAAGATGTTCATCGATAACAAGGGACTGGCTGAAAAGTATGTGCGTGAAACCGTGTTCAAGGGCCAGATCACTAAGGATGACTTCAACGACGCGATCGCCAATTCACCTTATTCCTACGACATCACGCCTGAACACATCCAGATCACGACCGATGTGATGAGCAAGTACGGCATAGGCAAAATGGCCAAGCCTCCTGTTGCCAAGGATTGGGTGAAAACCGATCTGCTGGATGCCGCCAAAAAGAGCGTCGGCGTCAAGTAAGGGAGCCGTCGATGGCAAAGTTGAATTGGCGCGGAATCGTCGTCGGCCTGATCGTGCCGGCCGTCATCATTGCGGTATGGCAGTCGGTTTGCTCGGCGGGGCTGGTCAGCCCGCTGAAGCTGCCTTCGCCGCTGGCGGTGGCACACCGCTGGGTAGAGTATTTGCTGCCGGCCGAGCCTTACACTGCCGAGGCCGGCTCCTGGCTCTCCTGGGCGGTATCGGGTGAGCTGCTGCATGATGCTGCCGGCAGCATGTACAGGGTACTGATAGGTTTCCTGATCGGCGGCGGCCTGGCCCTGCCGCTGGGTATCATCATGGGCGCCAGCAAAAGGGTGTATTCGTATTTATATATCCTGATACAGGTGCTGCGGCCCATCCCTCCCAGCGCCTATACGCCGCTGGCCATGCTGTGGTTCGGCCTGGGTAATCCTCCCGCGGCCTTCATGATCTCGATTGCCGCTTTTTTCCCGGTGCTGATCAATACCATCACCGGCGTGCGTCAGGTCGATAGCATTTATCTGCGTGCCGCGCAAAATCTGGGTGCCAGCCGCACTACCTTGTTGCTGAAAGTGATGCTGCCGGCTGCAACGCCGTATATCCTGGCGGGCGTAAGGATTGCGATAGGCTCCGCCTTCATGATCGTGATCGTATCTGAGCTGATTGCCGTGCCTAATGGCCTGGGTTTCCGTATCAACGAAGCACGCGAGTATTCCTGGACAGACAAGGTCATGGCAGGCATGTTTACTATCGGCTTCATCGGTCTGGCGCTGGATCTGGGCATGAACAAGCTGAATAATTATTTGCTGCGCTGGCACCGCGGCCTGGAGAATTGAGATGAGTGGCACACAGATTAAAGTGAGCGCGGTCAACAAGGTCTTCCAGACTGCCGACAAGGAAGTGGTGGCACTGAAAGATATCAACCTGGAAATCCCACAGGGCCAGTTCGTCTGCCTGCTGGGGCCTTCCGGTTGCGGCAAATCCACGCTGCTCAATGCGGTGGCCGGCTTTTCACTGCCTAGCTCCGGCTCAATCACTACTGATGGCAAGCTGGTGCAAAAGCCGGGACCGGACCGTGGCATGGTATTTCAGGAATATGCACTTTTCCCTTGGATGACGGTAGAGGAAAATATCGCCTTTGGCCTGGAAATCAAGGGCAGCGGCAAGGCTGAAATACAGCAGAAGGTGGGTGCTTTGCTGGGCATGTTGGGCCTGAGCGACTTCCGCCGCCGTTTTCCCAAGGACTTGTCCGGCGGCATGCGCCAGCGGGTGGCAATTGCCCGCGTGCTGGCACTGGATTCACCGATCATGCTGATGGATGAACCCTTTGGTGCGCTGGATGCGCTGACCCGCCGCAATTTGCAGGATGAATTGCTGCGCATCTGGTCCGAGTTGAAAAAGACTATCATTTTCGTTACCCATAGTATCGAAGAAGCAATCTATCTGGCAGACCGCATTGTTGTGATGACCTATCGCCCGGGAACGGTCAAGCGCGACATCATGGTCGAACTGCCGCGCTTGCGCGATCCTTCTGCCGCCGAGTTCAATGCACTGAAGCGTGAATTGGGGCAATTGGTGATGGAAGAGCAGCAGCGCCACCATAATGATGAGATCAAGATGGCGGCTGTAGATTGAGGGCTTGCCAGCACAAGCGGCGTTAGATTGTAATAGGTGTACCACCGGCTCCG
The DNA here is from genome assembly GCF_014636315.1 of Parundibacterium terreum. Taxonomy (GTDB): domain Bacteria; phylum Pseudomonadota; class Gammaproteobacteria; order Burkholderiales; family Burkholderiaceae_D; genus Undibacterium; species Undibacterium terreum. Next base: position 263,313 of record NZ_BMED01000003.1, read on the forward strand.
GAATGTCTTGTTCCGGAGCCGGGCGCTCGGCAAAAGGCGTAGCAGTAACGCGGTAGCGCAGTAAAAAAGGAAAAAATTAATTTATGTCGGCTTCCAGGCGTATAACTCTGCTGGTATGCATGGCAGCAATCGCGGTTGCGCTGGTATTTGCCGCTTATCTGTTTGCATCCAAAAAAGCACGCGAAGACTATCGCTATGCTGCCGAACGGCAATTGCAGATCATTGCCCTTGATCTGGAATCGACGCTGGAAAAATATGAGACACTGCCCTACTCAGTCGCCTATCTGCCGCTGACTTCGCAGCTATTGGCCTCCCCCGCAGACGCCGGACTGGTGCAGAACCTGAACGCCACGCTCAAAGATATCCAGGCGCATGCAAAAGTGGCAGCCATCTACCTGATGGACAGCAAGGGCCTGACTATTGCCGCCAGTAATTGGGATATGCCGCAGACCTTTGTCGGCCAGAACTTTAATTTCCGCCCTTATTTTACCGAGGCTATCAAGGGGAATGCAGGGCGTTTTTATGCGGTTGGTAATACTACCAGCATACCCGGCTACTTTATTGCGCAGCCCGTTTATCCCGCCGGTGTGGCACGCGGTTCCACTGCGCCTGTCGGTGTCATCGCTGTCAAGATCAGCCTGAATGAGTTCGAACAAGCCTGGCGCAGCAGCGAGGAGGCCATTGCGCTGGCCGACAAGCACGGCGTCGTATTCCTGAGCAATCGCACCGCATGGCAATATCGCAGTTTGCATATGCTGGATGAAGTGGTGCAGCGCGATATCGCCAATACTCTGCAATATGTCGGCAGCAGGATTATGCCGATTTTTAGCTTGCCCAAGGCGGAGCGTGACGGCTTTGGCGCATATGTTGCCCGCCCCATAGGACGGCTGGGCTGGCAATTGATGCTGTTTCCGGCGGAGGGCAAAGCCATACGCGCCGGCTTGCAGGCTTCCGTGCTTTGCTGTCTGGTCCTGATCGTCGTTGCGGCTTTTCTGGGTGTCTATGACCAGCGCCGCCGCCGTTTGCAAGAGGGTATGGCGGCGCAAGTCGCGTTACAGCAAGCAGCGCAGGAGCTGGAGCATAAAATCGCTGAGCGCACTGGCCAGTTGATGACGGCCAACCAGCAGTTGGAACAAAAATACGGCAAGCTGAAAGAAACGGAGCTATTGCTGCGCTCTACGCAAAATGAACTGGTGCAGGCTGGCAAATTGGCCATGCTGGGCCAGATGGCGGCCGGGATTACGCATGAGCTGAACCAGCCGCTGACTGCAATCCGGGCTTTCGCCGATAACGCCGGCACCTTTTTGTCCCAGGGGAAAGTCGCACAGGCCGCTGAAAATCTCGCCCATATCAGCCATGCCAGCGCACGCATGGGGCAGATAGTCGGGCAGTTGAAAGGCTTTGCCCGCAAGAGTCCGCAAGCGGTATCTGCGGTCGATGTCACGGAGGCTATTCATGCGGCAGTGCGCCTGCTGCACAGCGAATTTGAGCGTCAGGCAGTGCAACTTGAGCTGTCTTTGGGTGAGGGGCTGCATATACAGGGCGATCCGGTGCGGCTGGAGCAGGTGCTATTGAACTTGCTGCGCAATGCGATGGATGCGGTAGAGAATTCTGCCATCAAGAAAATCTATATCCACCTCGGCACCGAGCAGGGCAAAGCCATCGTCAGGATACTGGATAGCGGCCCTGGTTTGCCGGACGAAGCGGTGCAGCACCTGTTTGAACCTTTCTTTACAACCAAGCCTTCCGGCAAAGGTTTGGGCTTGGGACTGGCAATCTCTTCGTCGATTGTGCAGGCAATGAATGGCGTGCTGAGTGCGAGGAATAGCGCTGGCGGCGGGGCAGAATTCATTATAGCCATACCTGTGGGGCAGGCCGGCTAGCCGGGCAGGTGAAGTCAGAAATAAAGGTGCAAAGATGCAAGCAGTATTGATAGAAGATGAACAGGCAGTGCGCCTGGCGACAGCACAGACGCTGGAATTGGCGGGATTTTCCGTACATGCCTGCGCCAGTGCCGAGCAGGCGCAACAATGGCTGCACGCCGCCTTTGCCGGCATCGTGGTGACTGATGTGCGCTTGCCCGGCTTGTCCGGCCTGGATGTGCTGACGCAAGTGGTGGCCACCGATGCCGATTTGCCGGTAATCGTGATAACGGGCCATGGCGACATCAGCATGGCGGTCAGCGTCATGCGCAATGGCGCATACGACTTCATAGAAAAGCCGTATGCAGCAGAGCGTTTACAGGAAACCGCACTCAGGGCGCAGGAAAAACGCCGGTTGGTCATAGAAAATCGGGCCTTGAAGCAGACGCTGGCGGCACGCCCCGACATGCCCGATCTGATAGGACAATCCGCACCGATAGAAAAAGTGCGCAAATTCATCCAGAACATAGGGCCTACCCAGGCCGATGTGCTGATCAATGGCGCCACCGGCACCGGCAAGGAGGTCGTCGCGCGGTTATTGCATGCCTGTTCCGGCCGCAAAGGGGAGTTTGTCGCCATCAATTGCGGCGCTTTGCCCGAGTCCATGTTTGAAAGCGAGATCTTCGGCCACGAGGCGGGTGCTTTCACAAGCGCCCAGAAGCGTCGCATAGGCAAGCTGGAGTATGCCAATGGCGGGACGGTATTTCTTGATGAAATAGAAAGCATGCCGCTGGCCTTGCAGGTGAAGTTGTTGCGGGTATTGCAGGAGCGCCGCCTGGAAAGGCTGGGCGGCAATGCGCAGATAGACCTGGATTGCCGCATCATTGCCGCCAGCAAGATGGATTTGCTGGCCATGAGCGCCGACGGCAATTTCCGTGAAGACTTATATTACAGACTGAGCGTCGTCAGCCTCAGCTTGCCTCGCCTGAATGAGCGCAGGCAGGACATTCCTCTGCTGCTGGCGCATTTTGTGCAAAAGGCTGCGCTGCGCTATCAAAAAGAGGTGCCGGATTGGCAAGGTGCTCAATTGGAGTTATGGAAGCAGCGCGACTGGCCGGGCAATGTGCGTGAATTGCGTAATTTTGCCGACAAGCTGGTGCTGGGTGTTCTGGATGACGACGCTGCGGACGCGGAAGGAGGCAGGGGAGGCGTTTCAGCCGGTGCCGATACCCTGCCAAGAAGGATGGATGCTTTTGAGGCGACGCTGATCGCAGAGGCAATGAAACTGGCAGCCGGCAATGTTGCGGCTGCGTCGGAGAGCCTGGGTATCCCCAAAAAAACCTTGTACGACAAACTGAAGAAATATCAACTATCTGCGGCCCGCGGGTCAGACTAGTACGCACCCTGTTTTTACAGTCCTGTCGTTACAACCATATAGTGCCGGACAGTGCTGATCACACAGGAAATGAGGGTGGGCAAGGCAGAATATGGCGAGAATAGAATTTCATTGCTGACATAGTGTAAACTTGTGTCATGCAAACCTATCTTTCGTTTCTGGCAGCCGCACTATACCTGGGCTGCATCTTTATCCCTGCGCAAAAGCGCCTGCTAGTCTCCGTTACGACGGCCGCCGGCTGGCTGGTACACGGCCTGGCGCTCTGGCAAACCATGTTTTCACCGGATGCCGTCCGGGTCGGGTTTGCCATGATGCTCTCTGCAGCGTTGTGGGTGTCGGTGATGGTGTACTGGCTGGAGAGCCGCAATTTTTCGCTGGACGGCCTGCGCGTACTGCTATTGCCGAATGCGTCGCTGATGGCCATCCTGCCGGTATTCTTCCCGGGCAGCGTCATCACGCTGGCTGGCAAGACCGCAATGTTTCCATGGCATATAGCAATCGCCTTGCTGGCTTACAGTACTTTAACTATTGCTGCGTTTCACGCATTGGTGATGACACTGCAGGATGCGCACTTGCATATGCGCCGCCGTAATAAGCCGGCCAAATGGCTGAATGCGCGGCTGACTACGGCGGTGGAGCGCCTGCCGGCCTTACTGACGATGGAAAAAATCCTGTTTCGTCTGGTATCGATCGGTTTTCTGTTATTGAGCCTGACAGTACTGTCCGGCGTCATTTTTTCAGAGCAGGTATTAGGGGTTGCCTTCAAATGGGACCACAAGACCATACTGTCGCTGCTGTCCTGGGTACTGTTCGGCATCTTGCTGGCTGGCCGCCAGTGGCGCGGCTGGCGCGGTAAAACCGTATTGAGCTTTACATTGACGGGTTTCCTTACTCTGTTGCTGGCCTATGTCGGTAGCCGGTTTGTGCTGGAAGTCCTGCTGCACAGGAGCCTGGCATGAGGATATTGATTTGGCTGGCCTTGTTTGTGCTGGTGATACTGGCGTTGAAGAAAAAAATACAAACTGTTTCTTCTCCGGAACGCGAACAGAAACCTGCTCCCCCTGCCGCCGGTAACGGTACCAGGGCCGGCGAGGCGGAAACGATGGTGTGCTGCGCCGCCTGCCAGGTGTATATTCCGGCGTCGGAAGCTGTATACAAGGGGCGGCAAACCTATTGTTGCGAAGAGCACGCCAGCCAGGCAGACGCTCATTGAAGCCGATGCCCGGGCTTCCTTCGCCTTCCTTCAGGCCTAATAGCGCTACTTTCGGGCGCTCGCTGCAGACGCTCAACGTGTCGCGGGTGGTCGTGGCCCTGGTTTTATTGCTGTATCTGAATCTGAAAAGCCCCCACCTGTTCTGGTCGCTGGGGCCCCTGGTGTTCCGCGAGACCTGCGCCATCTATCTGGTTCTGGCGATAGGCTTTGTTTTGCTGAAAATGTACTGGCCGCGGCGCTTCATGCTGCAACTGGCAGCACAAACTGCGGTAGATATTAGCGTCATCTCCATACTGTATGTAGGGGCTAGCGGCGCCAAGAACGGTCTGGCCATTCTTTATCTGTTTCCGCTGGCAGGTGCTGGCGTGCTGGCACCGCTGGTCTGGGCCCTGTTTTTTACTTCTATCGTTGCCCTGTTCCTGCTGCTGGAAAGCGGATATCAGGCCCTGCAACTGGGTGAAGGTATTTCAATTTCGCAGGCTGGGCTATATGGAGCAGCCTTTTTTGCTGTTGTGTATGTGCTCAACCGGCTGGCGCGCAAGCTGATCTGGCAGGAAGAGCTGGCGGCGCGGCGCGGTAAGGAGCTGGCGATCCAGCAAGCGATCAACCGTCTGGTCATCAGCGACATGGGGGACGGTTTGCTGGTCGTGGACAGGGATGGCCGGTTGTTTGAAATCAATCCGGCAGCGGAACGCATGCTGGGAGGCCTGATTGCCGGCAGTGAAATCCAGTCCAGGCTGCAGGAGTCTGCCGGGTTGAGACCCATCTCGGATGCGCTGCTTGCCTGGCAGCGGCATGCTGAACCGCAATCCGATTTGGCCGATCCCGACACGGCGCTGGTGGCCATCAGGCTTTACGAGGAACCTAAGGATAATGAGCTCGCCGATACGCCCGGCAGGGACGGCAAACGGGATTTTGTTGCTCACCTGAAGCTGAGATTCGTCGCTGTCGACAATGACGACATTGCCGACATAGGCCGGGGGAGGGGCTCTTACAGCATAGTCTTCATGCAGGATGTATCAGAGATTGAAAACCAGGCTCAGCAGTTGAAACTGGCGTCGATGGGGCGGCTGACCGCAAGTATTGCCCATGAGGTCAGGAATCCGCTGTCGTCAATTTCCTATGCGGCGTCCTTGCTCAGTGAAGATATCCCGCAAGACACGCAGGCACGCCGCTTATTGAAAATTGTCGATGATAATGTGCTGCGCCTGAACCAGTTGATCGAGGACATTCTCAAACTGTCCCGCAAGGCGCAAACCGATCCCGAGCCCTTCTTGCTGATTCCGGCCATCCAGGAAATCGTGCTGGACCTGAATGAAACGCGCGGGCTGGCGGCCAACCTGATTTATGTTGATCACAGTGTCAATTTCAAAGTACAGTTTGACCCCATGCACCTGCGTGAGATTGTGATGAACCTGTTATCGAACGCGACCCGCTATGCCAGCAATTCGCCGGCCAGCATACGGATATGGGCCAGTGCCAGCTCTCCCGACAGGAAAGAACTGCACATCCAGGATGACGGACCGGGTATTTCTCATGAAGTGAGGTCGCACCTGTTTGAACCTTTTTATACTACGTCGAGCAAAGGGACGGGCCTGGGACTCTATATGGCACGCGAGCTTTGCCTGAACAACCATGCGCTGCTGGACTATGAATACCGTGTCGACGAGCCTCAGGATCCGCCGCAAGCCACTTTCCTGGTCATGTCGCCGGCAAATGTTGTTCCCACCGGCCGTTTTGTGATCAATTTCTCTTTAGCCGATAAGCCATGAGCACCAAAGATACTCCCAGTGTGCCGCGCATACTCGTCGTGGATGATGAGGCGCATCTGCGCGAATTGCTGGAAATTACCCTGATCAAGATGGGCCTGGATGTAGACAGTGCCGAATCTATCGAGGCGGCCCGGGCCTGCCTGGCAAAAAATAGCTATGCGCTGGTATTGACGGACATGCGCTTACCCGATGGCTCCGGCATGGAGCTGGTGCTGGAGGTTGGCGCCAGTTACAAGACGACGCCTATCGCCGTGATCACGGCTTTTGGCAGCGCAGATAATGCGGTGGTGGCGCTGAAGGCTGGCGCTTTCGACTATGTGTCCAAGCCGGTTGCGCTGGACCAGTTGCGCAAACTGGTCAGGTCCGCACTGCAAATGAACGAAGTTCCGGCCAATGTTTCGCCCGGCCAGCCCGAATCTGCCGAGGTGGAAACTACCAGCGCTTCGGTGCTGATCGGTAATTCGGCGGGCATCCAGGGGGTGCGAGCCCAGATCAGCCGCCTGGCGCGCAGCATGGCGCCGGTGATCATCACCGGCGAGTCCGGCAGCGGCAAGGAGCTGGCTGCGCGTGAAATCCATGCCCATAGCGTGCGCACAGGCAAGCCCTTCATCGCCGTCAATTGCGGCGCAATCCCTGAAACCTTGATGGAGGCTGAGTTTTTCGGCTACCGCAAGGGCGCTTTTACCGGCGCCCAGGATGACAGGGAAGGTTTCTTCCAGGCTGCCGGCGGAGGTACCCTGATGCTGGACGAGGTGGCCGATCTGCCATTGGCGATGCAGGTCAAATTGCTGCGTGCGATACAGGAGCGCAGGGTACGCAAGGTTGGCGCTACCGTTGAAGAACCGGTAGATGTCAGGATTATCAGCGCCACCCATCAGAACCTGGCAGATTGTGTTGCAGGCGGCAAATTCCGGCAGGATTTGTATTATCGGCTGAATGTCATCGAGTTGAGCTTGCCGCCTTTGCGCGAGCGGCTGGAGGACATTGCCGAGCTTGCGGCAGCGATATTGAAACGTCTGAGCCCGCCAGGCGACAGGATTGCGCTGTCTGCCCGGGCGTTGCAGGCGCTGCAGGACTATGATTTTCCGGGCAATGTGCGCGAACTGGAAAACATCCTGGAAAGGGCTGTTGCCTTTGCCGATAACGGCATTATAGAGCCGGAAGATCTGGCCCTGCGCAGCGGCCGTGCCGCCGGGCTGCCTGCTATTTCTGATGCAGCGCCTGATGCGGAACCCGTTTCGCTGCCCGATGAGGTATCGCGGCCGGAACTGGAGTTTGTGGCGGAGGCCGGCAGCTACATGCCGGTTGCGCCTGCCAGTCAGGAATTGCGGACCGAGACGGCATTTGCCATGCCGGAATTTCCTTGCAGCCTGCCCGACTATCTGGAGAAGATAGAGCGGGAAGTCATACGGCGGGCATTGCTCAAGACCCGCAATAACCGCACTCAGGCTGCGGAATTGCTGGGGGTGAGCTTCCGCCAGCTACGCTATCAGATACAAAAATTGAAAATCGGCGATGAGGAATGAACGAGGAATGGACTGATGCGCGAGCCTGATCCAGACCATGGCCTGGCGATCAGCGATGACGGCTGGTGCGAGGGCGCTGAGCGGCTAGCCTCTCCCAATTTCAATTCCCGGCCGCCGGACAGCGCGATTTCTTTGCTGGTGATCCATAATATCAGCCTGCCTGCCGGCCAGTTTGGCACTACTTATATAGCAGACCTGTTCCAGAACCGGCTGGAATATTCTGCCCATCCCAGCTTCGAGTCTTTACGCGGCTTGCAGGTGTCTGCCCATTTCCTGATACGGCGTGACGGCAGGCTGCTGCAATTTGTCTCGGCCGCGCAACGCGCGTGGCACGCAGGAAAATCGTCCTTTGCAGGGCGTGAAGGCTGCAATGACTTCTCCATCGGCATAGAACTGGAAGGCAGCGATGAACTGCCTTTCGAGGAAGTGCAATACGAGACGCTGGCGGAGTTGAGCCTGGCCCTGGCCTCGGCTTATCCTTTGACTCACATTGTGGGACATGAGCATATCGCTCCCGGCCGCAAGACCGACCCCGGCCCCTGTTTCGACTGGAAACTCTACGCGCAGTTGTATCGGGAAAAATTCGCCACAGGGTCAAGGTTAGCGCTTACTCACGCGATACCGACCTTTCCTTTCGGCCTTTGAAAAAGTCAATCGGCACAGCGACTTTTATATCGATTAAATAATTCTCTTTTTGGCAAAAAAAGCGGTTGCATAAGCGGCATAGCGGCACTAGAATTAGTGCAAATCAAAGCTTGCCCACTATATCTAGTGGTTTTTTATTTGTTTTACCATCTTGCTTTTGTTTTCGGCCTGAAGTAAAAAAATGAAGTAATCCGCAAAAAAATGGCCGGAAAAGAAGTAAATCCGGCTTTGCAATACACCGCAACACTTTGTTTATATTGATTAATCCGGCAATGGCCGCAACTAGTTTGTGACGCTGCCGATTTAGTACTTATTAATGCTGACCCTGGAGGCGAAATGCACTCTTCAATTGAAATATCCACCCCATCGACACCTGACCTGACACCGGCCGCGTCTCAAGCAGCCCACAATGCGGCTGCGCAGAGCTCCGGCTACAGCGAATATCGCATCATTCGCCGCAATGGTGCAGTAGTCGGTTTCGAACCGTCCAAGATTTCCATCGCCGTGACCAAGGCTTTCCTGGCGGTGAACGGCGGTCAAGGTGCGGCGTCCGCGCGCGTGCGCGAACTGGTGGAGCAATTGACTTCCAGCGTTGTGTCGGCCCTGGTGCGTCGCCAGCCTACCGGCGGTACCTTCCATATTGAAGATGTGCAGGATCAGGTAGAACTGTCTTTGATGCGTTCCGGCGAACATGATGTTGCCCGCGCCTACGTGCTGTATCGCGCCAAGCGCATGGAAGAACGCCGTTCGCTGGAGGCACCTGTTGCGACAGATACCGTGGCTCCTACTCTGTATATGGTAGTTGACGGTCAGCGCATGCCGCTGGACGTGGCTCAGGTACGCGCACTGATCACTGCAGCTTGCGTAGGCCTGGAAAAACTGGTGGACGCTGAAGCGATCCTGGCCGAGACACTGAAAAACCTGTACGACGGCGTACCTGTAGAAGAATTGTACAAGTCGGCCATCCTGGCAGCACGCGCATTGATGGAAAAAGAGCCTGCATATAGCCAGGTGACAGCCCGTCTGCTGCTGCATACAGTCCGTAAAGAAGTGTTCGGCAAGGAAGTAGCGCAAAAGGATGCGGCTGCCGAATACGTCGACTATTTCCCTAAATTCATCAAGAAGGGCATAGAAGCAGACCTGCTGGATGCCAAGCTGGCCCAGTTCGACCTGAAGAAACTGGCGGAAGCGCTGGTCGCCGACCGCGATCTGCAATTCGGCTACATCGGCCTGCAGACTCTGTATGACCGCTATTTCCTGCATATCCGCGATACCCGTATTGAATTGCCGCAGGCTTTCTACATGCGTGTGGCGATGGGCCTGGCGCTGAACGAAATCAACCGCGAAGCGCGCGCGATCGAGTTCTACAACCTGCTGTCCTCGTTCGACTTCATGAGCTCGACGCCGACACTGTTCAACTCCGGCACCCAGCGTTCCCAGCTGTCTTCCTGCTACCTGACCACGGTTGCCGATGACCTGGATGGTATCTACGAAGCAATCAAGGAAAACGCCTTGCTGGCCAAATATGCGGGCGGTTTGGGTAATGACTGGACGCCGGTACGTTCGCTGGGCGCGCACATCAAGGGCACCAACGGCAAATCCCAGGGTGTTGTGCCTTTCCTGAAAGTGGTGAACGACACGGCTGTTGCTGTCAACCAGGGCGGCAAACGCAAGGGCGCTGTCTGCGCCTACCTGGAAACCTGGCACATGGACATTGAGGAATTCCTGGATCTGCGTAAAAATACCGGCGATGACCGCCGCCGTACGCATGACATGAATACTTCCAACTGGATCCCCGATCTGTTCATGAAGCGCGTGATGGAAAAAGGCGACTGGACCCTGTTCTCGCCATCCGACGTTCCTGATCTGCATGACAAATACGGCAAGGCCTTTGAGCAAGCTTACACCGGCTACGAAGCCAAGGCTGCCAGCGGCGAGCTGAAACTGTCCAAGAAAGTGGCTGCGCTGGACCTGTGGCGCAAGATGTTGTCGATGCTGTTTGAGACCGGCCATCCATGGATCACGTTCAAAGATCCTTGCAATATCCGTTCGCCTCAGCAGCACGTCGGCGTCGTACACTCGTCCAACTTGTGTACAGAAATCACGCTGAACACCAACGACAGCGAGATCGCCGTATGTAATCTGGGCTCGGTCAACATGCCGGCGCACATGAAAGATGGCAAGCTGGATCACGCCAAATTGAAAAAAACTGTAAGTACAGCGATGCGCATGCTAGATAACGTGATCGACATCAACTATTATGCAGTGAAGAAGGCTCGTGACTCCAACCTGCGTCACCGTCCAGTTGGTCTGGGCATCATGGGCTTCCAGGATTGCCTGCATATGATGCGCGTGCCTTATGCATCTAACGACGCGGTACAGTTTGCCGATACATCGATGGAAGCGGTTTGCTACTACGCTTACCTGGCATCAACTGAACTGGCGGAAGAACGCGGCCGTTACAGCTCATATCGTGGTTCCCTGTGGGATCGCGGCATCCTGCCACAAGATTCGATGAAGCTGCTGGCCGAAGAGCGCGGCGGCTATCTGGAAGCGGATATGTCGGCAAGCATGGACTGGAGCCTGGTCCGTGACCGTATCAAACAGTACGGCATGCGTAACTCGAACTGTGTAGCGATTGCGCCTACGGCAACGATTTCCAATATTATTGGTGTTTCCGCCTGTATCGAACCGACTTACCAGAACCTGTATGTGAAGTCGAACCTGTCCGGCGAGTTCACTGAAATCAATGAACACCTGGTGCGTGACCTGAAAGAGCGCGGTCTGTGGGATGAAGTGATGATTGCCGACCTGAAGTACTTTGACGGCAGCCTGGCAAAAATCGACCGTATTCCTGAAGATCTGCGTGAACTGTATGCCACAGCGTTTGAAGTCAGCCCATCCTGGCTGGTGGAAGCAGCATCCCGCCGCCAGAAGTGGATTGATCAGGCCCAGTCCCTGAACATCTACATGGCAGGCGCATCCGGCAAAAAACTGGATGAGACTTACAAGCTGGCGTGGTTGCGTGGCCTGAAAACCACATACTACCTGCGTACCATAGGCGCAACACATACTGAAAAATCGACCAGCAAGACTGGTGCACTGAATGCAGTAGCGGTAGACGGCGGTAATGGCGGCATGATGGCCAGCGCACCGGTAGCTGCGGCAGAACAGGAGCTCGACGGCCCAGCCTGCGTGCTGCGCCCTGGCGATGCAGGCTTTGAAGAGTGCGAAGCTTGCCAGTAATCGGCTAAGGGACCAAGCCTGCCTGCGTTGCAGACAGGTACTAAAAAATAGGAAGGCCCGTGCAGCGCAAAACTGTTCGGGCTTTCACAGCAGATAGAAATACAGCAAGGCCGGAGTTCAGCAAGTCTGACCGCCGGCCCGGCAATGAAGAGGAAGATAAGAGATGCTCTCTTGGGATGATGAAGTAGCACCGGCCGCACCGCGGCCAGCCAGCCAGCCGGATAATGCCTATCAGTCGCGCCTGCAAACGCAGGATGTCGCCCTGAACCCGGCTTTGGTGGTCAAGCAGTCCGCAGTTGCGCCGGCAGAACTGGCGCGTCGCGTCAATGCCGCCGATAAACGTATTATCAACGGCAAGACCGACGTCAATCAGCTGGTGCCGTTCAAATACAAATGGGCCTGGGACAAATACCTGGCCGGCTGCGCCAACCACTGGATGCCGCAAGAAATCAATATGCAGCGCGATATCGAGCTGTGGAAGAACCCGAACGGCCTGACGGAAGACGAGCGCCGCCTGGTCAAGCGTAACCTTGGTTTCTTCGTGACAGCCGATTCCCTGGCTGCCAATAACATCGTGTTGGGTACCTATCGCCACATCACCGCGCCTGAGTGCCGCCAGTATTTGTTGCGCCAGGCATTTGAAGAAGCGATCCATACTCATGCCTACCAGTACATCGTCGAATCTCTGGGCCTGGATGAGGCCGAGATCTTCAACGCGTACAACGAAGTGGAGTCGATTCGCGACAAGGACCAGTTCCTGATTCCGTTCATCGACGTGCTGACCGACCCTGAATTCAAGACCGGCACTACCGAAGCAGACCAGACGCTGCTTAAGTCTCTGATCGTTTTCGCGTGTTTGATGGAAGGCCTTTTCTTCTACGTGGGCTTCACGCAGATCCTGGCGCTGGGCCGCCAAAACAAGATGATGGGTGCGGCAGAACAGTACCAGTACATCTTGCGCGATGAGTCCATGCACTGCAATTTCGGGATCGATTTGATCAACACAATCAAGATGGAAAACCCGCATTTGTGGACCGCTGAGTTTCGCGAGGAAATTAAATCGTTGTTTTTACGTGCAGTAGAGTTGGAATATCGTTACGCAGAGGATACAATGCCGCGTGGAGTGCTTGGCTTGAATGCGCCGATGTTCAAAGGATACTTGAGATTCATTGCAAATCGCCGCGCACAGCAAATCGGTCTTGACGCATTATTCCCGCAGGAAGAAAATCCTTTCCCGTGGATGAGCGAAATGATAGACCTGAAAAAAGAGCGCAACTTTTTTGAAACACGTGTGATTGAGTATCAAACTGGTGGAGCACTGAACTGGGAATAATTTTTTTGGAATCCAAAGTTCTGAAGCACCACTCAAAGTTTGCACACCTTGAAGAGCCTGAGCAAAATTTCCAGGCTCCAAACGCGAGAGGCCTCACCAAACTGAATGGACAGTCCTAGACCGAATAGCGCTGCTCTGAATTCGCCGCAATACCTGGCAAGGCCGGGTGTTGCGGTTTTGGTGTTGGAAAATCCGCCTGTAATACAGAATACCGACGCCCGCATAGCATGTGCTGGCGTTTTTTTTGGCTAATTGAATAGCCGCCCGTTAAAGCCTTAACCCTTGATGCAGTAGCCTTGCATTTAACGGACGGAAATTAGCCAATATGGCTGAAGCGCTGCATCGATAGAGGGGATGCAGCAGTTCAGCTGGTGCCGAATTCATTAGCGCAAACAACATTCTGTTTGTGCCGATGAATAATCCGCTCGTCTCATTGATCGGATTTTAATTTTTTAATTGATTTTTTCCATCTCAAGTGAAGGAGAAACAAAATGGCAACAGCACCATATCCACCAGAAGCAAAGAAACCTGCAGCTAAGAAGCCGGCAGCCAAAAAAGCAGCAGCTAAGCCAGCAGCGAAAGCAGCAGCCAAGCCAGCGGCAAAACCTGCAGCTAAAAAAGCAGCAGCTAAGCCAGCAGCAAAAGCAGCAGCTAAGCCAGTAGCGAAAAAAGCGGCAGCTAAGCCAGCGGCAAAACCTGCAGCTAAAAAAGCAGCAGCTAAGCCAGCAGCAAAAGCAGCAGCTAAGCCAGTAGCGAAAAAAGCAGCAGCTAAGCCAGCAGCAAAACCTGCAGCTAAAAAAGCAGCAGCTAAGCCAGTAGCTAAGAAAGCAGCAGCTAAGCCAGTAGCGAAAAAAGCAGCAGCTAAGCCAGCAGCAAAACCTGCAGCTAAAAAAGCAGCAGCTAAGCCAGCAGCTAAAAAAGTAGCAGCTAAGCCAGCAGCTAAAAAAGTAGCAGCTAAGCCAGCAGCTAAAAAAGCAGCAGCTAAGCCAGCAGCTAAAAAAGTAGCAGCTAAGCCAGCAGCTAAAAAAGTAGCAGCTAAGCCAGCAGCTAAAAAAGCAGTAGCTAAACCAGCAGCTAAACCAGCAGCTAAAAAAGCGGCAGCTAAGCCAGCAGCAAAGGCAGCGGCTAAGCCAGCAGCAAAAAAGCCGGCAGCTAAGCCAGCAGCGAAGGCAGCAGCTAAACCTGCGGCCAAACCTGCAGCGGCTAAGAAGCCAGCAGCGGCTAAAAAACCGGCAGCAGCCAAGCCAGCAGCAGCTAAACCTGCTGTAGTAGCAGCGGCCAAGCCAGCTACACCTGATGCAAAGACCGTTGTTAGCCCAACAGCAGCATGGCCTTTCCCTACAGGTGCACGTCCAGCATAATTTAGCATGCTTGGAGGCCTGATCTTATTCAGGCACAATACCCACTGTGTGATATCTGTCACCCAGTGGGTTTTTTTTAGGAGCAAGCTGTGCTGTACGGAATTTTTACCTTTGTCGTTGATACCATCGCCGGCTTGTTTGCGGGCTTCCTGCTACTCAGGTTCTGGATGCAGGTACAAAGAGTGCGCCCACCCATGGGATTGGCACAGTCCATCTATCAGCTGACCGATTGGCTGGTGCATCCTATACGCAGATTGATCCCCGGGTTTGCCGGGTATGATTGGGCAAGCCTGATCGCTGCCTTTCTGGTCGCCTTCCTGTCCACGCTGATTGATATCTGGGCGATGCCGCAGTTTTCGTTCTATAGCCTGGCCCTGGTCGCCATATTCCGGTTGGTACAGTGGATTTTGTATGGTTTGATGGCCTTGCTGGTGATCGAGGCCGTATTTAGCTGGGTTAACCCGCATGCACCGTTTGCACCGTTTATCCGCGCGCTGAACGAGCCCTTGCTGTCGCCTTTGCGCCGCTTGCTGCCGCCCTTGGGTGGGCTGGACTTTTCTCCACTGGTGGCGCTGATCCTGCTGCAGGTCTTGAACCGCATCCTGAACGAAATGCTGCCTGCCATCCTGATGTTGTAAGCTTTAGCAACGCGCCTGGGAAAGGACTATTCCTCAGGCGCTACGCTGTCTTTCGTCTCTCAGCTTCCCGTTCTCTCTTCTCAGCTGGATTTCAGCGGAGCGGTGGATTGCCTGACCGTCAGGCCGGTTGCCAGCAATTCACGGCGAAACGGCAGTTCCGAGTTATTGATCCTGTCCACCAGCACCCGCGCTGTCAGCACGCCGATATCGTATTTAGGCTGTACCACGGTAGTCAGCGGCGGCGTGCTGAAGGACGCCAGCGCGATATCATCGTAGCCTATCACCGACAACTCTTCCGGTATCTTGATTCCCGCCTGGTTGGCCGCGCAAATGCCGCCTATTGCCATCAGGTCATTGCTGACGAAGATGGCAGTGGGGGGATTGGCCAGCGCCAGCAGTTGCTGGAAGGCGGTGAACCCGCCCTGGCTGGTAAAGTCGCTATGCAGCAGATTGTCTTCCCGGAAAGCCACGCCGGCTTCTGCCAGCGCCTTCATATAGCCGCTGACGCGGTCGCGGCTGGGCAGCAGGTCTTGCGGGCCGGAGACGCAGGCGATATTCCTGTGGCCCAGGTCCAGCAGGTATTTGGTCGCCAGGTAGCCGCCCTGTTCATGGTTGGATTCAATGAAATCCGCTGCCACGCCGGTCAATTCCCGGTCAACCAGCACCTTGGGGATGCTTTCATCGTCCAGCAACTGGCTCAGTTCCGCATCGGAGCCGGATGACACCAGGATCAGGCCGTCTATGCGTTTTTCCATCAAGACACGGATATAGGCGACCTGCTTCTTCGGGTCGTCATAGGAATTGCACAGGATGATGTTATAGCCCAGCTTGAAAGACTCATCCTCTATGCCCTGTATCAATTCGGCGAAATAGGGATTGGAGTTATTGGGGATCATCATCCCTATCGTATGTGTCCTGTCGTTCTTCAGGCTGCGCGCCACCGCGCTGGGTATATACCGCAATTCCTGGATGACGTTCAGCACCCGCTCGCGCACGTCGCTACTGACGACACGCGTGTTATTGATGACGTGGGATACCGTGGTAGTTGATACTCTTGCCTTCTCCGCTACCTGTTTCATTGTTGCCATAAATACCCTGCCTTTCTTCGACAAGATTATGACTCAGGAAATCAGATAAACCAAAATTTTTGGCGGGAATTCTTGCCGCAAACCGAATTCTTTTGCGAGAAAGCTGCGATCCGTCATTTAGCCGCACTCTGGCGGTGCATATGAGCCGCCCGCAGAGCGCACTTATGCGGCTGACGGCGGGGCGCTTTCCTTCAGGCTGATGCTCGCCAGTACCATGTCGGTAATCAGTTTTTCGGCATCGGCAAAGTCGCTGCGTGTCAGTTGCTTGCGGTTCAGTACCAGGCACATCTGGGTAGAAAAATCGGCATAGGACTGCGTCATGGCCCAGATCGTGAACAGCAGATGGGTGGCGTTGACCGGTGCTATCTTGCCCTCGCTAATCCATTGTTCAAATACGGCAATGTCCTTGCGCAGCAAGGGGATCAGCTTCTTTTTGATTTCCTGGCCGTACATGGGCGCGCCGCCTATGACTTCCATCGCATACAGGCGGGAGCCCCAGGGATGCTCGCGGGAAAAACGCAGCTTCGCCTCGACATAGCTGCGCAGCACCTGCTGCGGCTCCTTACCGGCGTCCGCCAGCAGGTTCATGCGCTCCAGCCATTCGTCCAGCACATCATCCAGCACGCGTTTATACAATGCCTGTTTGTTCGGGAAGTAATACAGCAGATTTTGCTTGGACAAGCCTGCCTGTTCGGCGATGGTGGCGATTGACGTGCCTTCATAGCCACATTCGGCGAATATCCGCACCGCTTGCGCCAGGATGTCTGCTTCCAGCTTGTCGCGATTGATCATGCGCCTGGTACTGGCGCTGGCACCGGTCGCAGCGCCGGAGCGGGCAGGCTTGTTCAATTCAGATAAGGTCATAGTGGTCTCGGCAACTGGCGGATCAGGATACGGATCAGGATAGGGCGTTGAATCTATCATAGGTATTGCACAGGAAAGCATGTAGTTCCGGCGTATCGGCATAGGCGATATTGAAACGGAACCACACCGTTTCAGCGGGCGCCAGCGTGAAAAAATCGCTGGGCGACAGCAGTATGCCGGACTTGAGCGCCAGGTCTGAAACGAGTTTTCCGTTGAATTCTGGCGTCGGAGGGCAGCTCCAGCCGGCACTGATGAACATGCCGCCGCGTGGTCTGGCCAGCGGCGTCAGGCCGGCGTCCAGCAGATTGCCCAAGCTGCGCTCGCGCGCCGTATTCAGTTGCAGCCGCAGCTTTTCCAGCATGCGCTTATATGGTCTGGCCGAAATCGCGTGGTACACGGCCCTTTCATTGATCTCCGATGTCGTCAGCCCTACCAGCATTTTGACCCTGACCAGTTCAGGCACCAGCGATGCCGACGCTGCAATCGAGCCTACCCGCAGGGTTGGCGACAGGGTCTTGGAAAAACTGCCGACCCGGATGACACGGCGCAAGCCGTCCAGTGCAGCCAATGAGGCTTCATTGCGCGAGGCCGGCGCCAGCAACTCGCGGTAGATATCATCTTCCACCAGCCAGAAATCAAACTGCTCCGCCAGTTGCAGCAGTTTGTGCGCCTGCGCCTGGCTCAACGAGGTGCCGAGCGGATTTTGCAGTACGGTATTGACGAACATCAGCTTGGGCTGATGTTCGGCGACCCGTTGCAGCAACACATCCAGATCCAAGCCGCTCTCCCGGCGCGGAATGCCGACCGGAATGCAGCCATGGTGGCGTATTAAAGAGATCAGGTTGCTGTAACCGGGGTCTTCGACAAATACCGTATCGCCGGGTTTGGTCAGGCTACGCAAGATCAGGTCAAACGCATGCGATGCGCCGTGCGTGAGCAGGATCTGCTCGGCCTCTACCTCAAACAATTCGTCGCTCAGTGTCGCTGCAAGATGCTGGCGCAGTGCAGGGAAACCCAGAGGGTTGCCATAACCGCGCAGCCGGCAGGCAGGAATGCGCATCGCATGGCGGACCGCATCCAGGATGGTGCTCTCGCCATACCATTCCGGCGGCAGCCAGCCTGAACCGGCGGGCAGGGCTTCGGCTACGCCGCTATATAAATCGGTGCTGAGTGCGTCTATGGTCGTCGCCAGTATCTGGTTGCCCGTGGCGGCTGCAGGCTGATGAGCGAGGCCTGGTTCGCTGCGCGCGACAAAATAGCCTGAGCCGCGGCGGGAAGACAGCAGGCCCATGGTCACCAGGCGGTCATAGGCCTCGACCACGGTAAAGGTGCTGATGCCATTGCTTTTCGCAAACTGGCGCACTGACGGCATCTTGCTGCCTATGCGCAACTCACCCTGTTGCACCAGCTTGCTGATGCTTGCCACGATCTGCTCAACCAGGCCGCCGCGCTTGGCCCGCTCCATGATCAACTGCGGCCATTGCGCGACGGACAAGGCGGGCTGCGCTGTCTGGTCCTCCCGTCTTGCCTGGTGCTTATCCTCTGCGCTCTTCGTATCCTGCATTTCCGCTCCCGAATTCACCGTCCCGCAGCATCGCTATTTACTTCGCCGGGCAAACTGTTCTGCTTCGGCTACCAATACGGTTGGCTGGATTTTCGCCTCCTGTATATGTTGCTGAGCGCTGTCTGCTGCCTACTATTGCACCATAGTTTTACCAATTGGTAAATATTTTTTCCAAACTCTGTTGCCCTCAACTTTCAGGAGCCATCCATGCTTGAATCACAACCCGCCGACCTCGCACCTTACTGGATGCCGTTTACAGCCAACCGCGACTTCAAGGCCAATCCACGCTTGCTGGTGTCGGCCGAGGGCATGTATTACCGTGATGTGCACGGCAATAGCGTGCTGGACGGCGCCGCCGGATTATGGTGCGTACCGCTGGGGCATGCGCAGCCAAAAATTGTACAGGCCGTGCAAACCATGGTGGCCCAACTGGATTTCGCCCCTTCATTCCAGATGGGGCATCCGGCTGCTTTCGAGCTGGCAGAACGCCTGGATCAATACACCAATAAACGCTTCGGCAAGTTTTTTTATACCAACTCCGGCTCGGAAGCGGTAGACACCGCGCTGAAGATTGCGCTGGCCTACCACCGTGCGCGCGGTGATGCGGCGCGTACTCGGTTGATAGGCCGCGAACGCGGCTATCACGGCGTCGGCTTCGGTGGCATGTCGGTGGGCGGTATTGCCGGCAACCGCAAGACTTTTGGCAGCCTGCTGCCTGGCGTCGACCACCTGCCGCATACGCACAACCTGGAGCAGAACAGCTATAGCCGCGGTGAGCCGGAGTGGGGCAGCCATCTGGCGGATGAGCTGGAGCGCATTGTCGCGCTGCATGACGCGTCAACGATTGCCGCTGTCATCGTCGAGCCGGTGGCGGGCTCCACCGGCGTGCTGGTACCGCCGAAAGGCTACCTGAAGCGCCTGCGCGAAATCTGCACCAAGCACGGCATCCTGCTGATTTTCGATGAAGTCATCACCGGCTTCGGCCGCCTGACGACACCCTTTGCATTTGACTACTTTGATGTAGAGCCGGACATGGTCACCACCGCCAAGGGGCTGACCAATGGCACTGTCCCAATGGGGGCGGTATTCGTCAAGCAGCGCATCCATGATGCCTTCATGTATGGTCCGGCTGGCATAGAGTTGTTCCATGGCTATACCTATTCCGGCCATCCGCTGGCTTGCGCCGCCGGGCTGGCGACGCTGGAAGTTTTTGAGGAACAGAAAGTGCTGGAGCATGCGCGTGGCATGGCCGGGTACTGGGAAGAAGCCGTGCATTCGCTCAAAGGGCTGCCGCATGTGGTTGACCTGCGCAGCATAGGTCTGATCGCGGGCATAGAGCTGGCGCCTATCGCCGGTAAGCCGGGTGCCCGCGCCTTTGAGGCTTTCAAACGGGCCTTTGAACAGGGTGTGCTGATACGGGTGACCGGCGACATCATCGCGCTATCGCCGCCGCTGATCCTGGAGAAAAAGCATGTCGACGAGCTGTTCGGCAAGCTCAGAGACATCCTGAAAACCCTGCCGTGATATTCCGGACATTTAGACCTTACCTACTATATAGAAGAGAGACATGGAAACAATTACCCATTTCATCGGCGGCAACCGAGTCGATACGCAGAGCGGACGCTATGCCGACGTATTCAATCCGGCCCTGGGTGTTGCCATAGCGCGTGTTGCGCTGGGCAGCGCGGACGAGGTTGCTGCGGCAGTCGCATCCGCCAAGGCGGCATTTCCTGCATGGTCCAATACGCCGCCGCTGGCCAGGGCCCGCGTGCTGTTCAACTACCTGCACCTGATGCGCCAGCATGCGGATAAATTTGCCGAATTACTGACCCGCGAGCATGGCAAGACCTTTGCCGATGCACAGGGGGAAGTCGCGCGCGGCATAGAAGTGGTCGAGTTCGCGGTGGGCATACCGCAATTGTTGAAGGGCGAGTTCAGCGACCAGATCGCGCGCGGCATTGATGCCTGTTCCATGCGCCAACCGCTGGGCGTTATCGCCGGCATCACGCCTTTCAATTTCCCGGCAATGGTGCCGATGTGGATGTTCCCTATCGCTTTGGCTTGCGGTAACACATTCATACTGAAGCCCTCCGAGCGCGATCCTTCGCCTTCTCTGCTGCATGCAGAATTGCTTAAGCAGGCGGGTTTGCCGGATGGCGTCTTCAACGTGGTGCAGGGCGACAAGCTTGCCGTGGATGCGCTGCTGGACCATCCCGACGTGCAGGCCATCAGCTTTGTCGGTTCTACGCCGATTGCCGAGTATATCTATAGCCGCGGTACTGCCTGCGGCAAGCGGGTACAGGCGCTGGGTGGCGCCAAGAACCATATGGTGGTGATGCCGGATGCCGATATGGAGATGGCGGTGGATGCTCTGACAGGGGCTGCCTACGGCTCCGCCGGCGAGCGCTGCATGGCGATCTCGGTTGCGGTAGCTGTCGGCGATGCGGCCGACAAGCTGGTGGCTGCATTGGCACAGCGTACCAGGGCCTTGAAAATCAATGACGGCATGGCTGCAGGTGCAGAAATGGGGCCGGTGGTATCGGCAGCAGCGAAAAAACGCATAGAAAGTCTGATAGGACAGGGCGTGGAAGAAGGGGCGACGCTGGTCGTGGACGGGCGCGGCTACAAGGTACCGGGGCGGGAGGCAGGCTATTTTGTCGGCGGCACACTGTTTGACCATGTCACCGCAGACATGACAATTTACAAGGAAGAAATCTTTGGTCCTGTGCTGTGCGTATTGCGGGCACCAGACGTGGCCACGGCAGTGGAACTGGTCAACAAACATGAATATGGCAATGGCGTCGCGGTATTTACCCGTGATGGCGGCGTGGCAAGGGAGTTTGTGCGCCAGATACAGGTAGGCATGGTTGGCGTGAATATTCCTTTGCCTGTGCCTATGGCTTTCCATAGTTTTGGCGGATGGAAACGCAGCCTGTTTGGCGATCACCATGTATATGGCCCGGAAGGTGTGCGCTTCTATACCCGCGTCAAGGCGGTGATGCAGCGCTGGCCGGATAGCCAGAGCTCAGGCGCTGAATTTGCCTTCCCGCAAATGAAATAAGTCCTGAGCCAGACCCAATCCAGTGCGGTAAAAGCACCACACCGCAGCGCTGAAAACCAAAAATTTTCACAACAGCGCTGCAGTTTGGTGCAATATTAGTTTTTACCAGTTGGTAAAAGTTGGTACAGGATTTGCTTATTCGTTGTCAGTAGGCAAGCTTGCAGTCCACGAGCAAAGTATCAGGTAGTACGGTTCCAGTAGCGATGAGTAAACAGGTATTTACTAGCCAGGAATATAAACATGATCGAGTCTCTCCAACATCTGGCCCAGGCCGGATCCACCAACGAAGCGCTCGCTGCGCAGTTCACCGATCTGGCGCCGCCGCTGACGATGCGCCAGGCGCTGATAGAAAGCCAGCGCTGCCTGTATTGTTACGACGCACCCTGCACCCGCATCTGCCCCTCAGACATTGATGTGGCCAACTTCATCGGCAATATCGCGCAGGGCAATATCAACGGCGCGGCCCAGGTCATCCTGCGGGAAAATATCCTGGGCGGCAGTTGCTCACGCGTTTGTCCTACCGAGATACTGTGCGAACAGGCTTGCGTGCGCAACCATGATGCCGAAGCGCAGCCGGTGAAGATAGGCCTGCTGCAAAGGCATGCAATTGATCATATGCAGTTTTCGCAACATCCTTTCCAGCGCGCTGCGGCGACCGGCCGCACGGTAGCTGTGGTTGGTGCCGGCCCTGCCGGGCTGGCTTGTGCGCACCGGCTGGCGATGCTGGGCAATGAGGTAGTGATCTTCGAGGCGCTGCAAAAACCGGGCGGCCTGAATGAATTCGGCATCGCCAAATACAAGTTGACCGACGACTTTGCGCAAAAGGAAGTCGAATTCCTGCTGCAGATAGGCGGCATACAGATACGCTACGGCGAAATCCTGGGCGACAAGCTGAGCCTGAAGCAATTGAAACAGGACTACGATGCGGTCTTCCTGGGTCTGGGTCTGGGCGCCAGCCGTAAGCTGGGCTTGGTCGGCGAGGATGCGCCGGGTCTGATGGCTGCGGTCGACTATATCTCCGTGCTGCGCCAGGCAGAAGACCTGAGCAGCCTGCCGCTGGCTTCGCGCTGCCTGGTGATAGGCGCCGGCAACACCGCCATCGATATGGCAGTGCAAATGGCCAGGCTGGGTGCGGAGGACGTATCTATTGTATACAGGCGCGGCGTGGAGGCTATGTCCGCCACCGGCCACGAGCAGGATATCGCCAAGGCGCACCAGGTCAGGTTGCGCACCTGGGCCCAGCCGCAGCAGGTATTGCTGGATGAGGCCGGCCGCGTGCGCGGTATGCGCTTTGAGAAAACACAGATGGCTGATGGCAAACTGAAGGGCACGGGAGAAACTTTCGAACTGGCCGCCGATGCGATATTCAAGGCCATAGGCCAGACGCTGGATGAAGATCTGGCGCATGATGTATTGGGTAGTGAGATCAAACTGGCTGGCGACAAGATCCTGGTGGACGAGCATTTTCAGACCTGTATTCCAGGCATCTATGCCGGCGGTGATTGCGTGCAGGCGGGGCAGGACTTGACCGTGCAAGCGGTGCAGCACGGCAAGCTGGCTGCCCAGGCAATACACCGGCATCTGAGTTCGAACTCCGTCAACGCTACCAGTAAGGAGGCCGCATAATGGCTGATCTGAGCATCAATTTCGCCGGCATCAAGGCACCAAATCCTTTCTGGCTGGCTTCCGCACCTCCTACCGACAAGGCCTATAACGTCATCCGCGCTTTTGAGGCCGGCTGGGGCGGCGTCGTGTGGAAGACCCTGGGCGAGGACCCGGCGCCGGTCAATGTCTCTTCACGCTATTCCGCGCATTACGGCAAGAACCGCGAAGTGATGGGCTTCAATAATATCGAGCTGATCACCGACCGCAGCCTGGAAATCAATCTGCGTGAAATCACGCAGGTGAAAAAAGACTGGCCGGACCGCGCGATGATCGTGTCGATGATGTATCCCTGCGAAGAGGAAAGCTGGGCCAAGGTGTTGCCACTGGTGGAAGCTACCGGTGCCGATGCCATAGAACTGAACTTCGGCTGTCCGCACGGCATGCCGGAACGCGGCATGGGCGCGGCTGTGGGGCAGGTGCCTGAATATGTGGAAATGGTCACGCGTTGGTGCAAGAAATATTGTTCGCTGCCGGTGATCGTCAAGCTGACGCCGAATATTACCGATGTACGCCTGCCCGCCCGGGCGGCACTGAATGGCGGTGCCGACGCAGTATCGCTGATCAACACCATCAACTCCATTACCTCGCTGGACCTGGACAATATGGTGGCCCGGCCCATTGTTGGCGGCCGCAGCACGCACGGCGGCTATTGCGGCTCGGCCGTCAAGCCGATCGCGCTGAACATGGTGGCCGAAATTGCTCGCGACCCGGCCACGCATGGCTTGCCTATTTCCGGCATAGGCGGTATTTCCAACTGGCGGGATGCGGCGGAATTTATCGCGCTTGGGTCCGGTTCGGTACAGGTGTGCACTGCGGCAATGCTGCATGGTTTTCGCATCGTAGAGCAGATGAAGGATGGCTTGTCGCGCTGGATGGATGAAAAGGGCTATGCCAGCATAGAAGATTTTCGCGGCAAGGCGGTGGCCAATACGACGGACTGGAAATACCTGGACATGAACTACCAGGTGATCGCGCAGATAGACCAGGACAAATGCATACAATGCGGCCGCTGCTATATCGCCTGCGAAGACACCTCGCACCAGTCCATCTCGCAACTGATTGCCGATAACGGCGCCAGGAAGTATGAAGTGATCAAGGAAGAATGCGTAGGCTGCAATCTGTGCGAGATCACTTGCCCGGTAGAGCATTGCATCACGATGGTGCCGCAAGCCAGCGACAAGCCCTATATGAACTGGACCCAGGATCCGCGCAATCCGCGCGCCGTGGCCGCTTGAGCCGGGGAAATCACCGGAGAAACTGAAATTCTTTACCCAGAGTAAAAATTGGCATGGGGATTGCATGCTGATGTGCAGCATAGCAGGCAGTTTCAAACTGTCCTGCCGTGCTGTATATTTGTTTCAGCCGAACTCAACAAAAGAAAATTCAGAGGCTGTTGCGTGTTTTAAAAATCCACCCCTAGGGAGATGCGAACCGTGAACAAAGATCTATCTGGTAATAATGGCTTGTGGAACGAAGACCTGGCGCCGACAACCGAGAGCCAGCGGACCTGGCGCTGGTATCATTTTGCGGCGCTGTGGGTAGGGATGGTGATGTGCATACCGGCTTATACGCTGGCTGCCAGCCTGGTGGAAGGCGGTATGTCGGCCTGGCAGGCGGTGGCGACGGTATTCCTGGCAAATGCCATTGTGCTGCTGCCCATGCTGCTGATAGGTCATGCGGGTACCAAGTACGGCATTCCCTATGCGGTGCTGGCGCGTTCTTCATTTGGCACCAGCGGCGCCCGTTTGCCTGCCTTGATGCGCGCTATCGTCGCTTGCGGCTGGTACGGTATACAAACCTGGTTCGGCGGCCAGATGATCTACACCCTGCTGGGGGTATTGATAGGCCATTCGCTGGAAAGCGACAAGATTGCCGGCCTGGGCATCAATGCCGCGCAACTGATCTGCTTCCTGGTTTTCTGGGCGATACAATTCTGGTACATCTTCCATGGCATGGATTCCATCCGCAAATTGGAAACCTATACCGCTCCGCTGAAAATCCTGATCTGCTTCGTGCTGCTGGGCTGGGTCTATAACAAAGCGGGCGGCTTCGGCCCCATCCTGGACCAGCCTTCGCAATTTGTCGAAGGCGGCAAGAAAGCCGGCCAATTCTGGACCGCATTCTGGCCTTCATTGACGGCGATGGTTGGCTTCTGGGCCACGCTGGCATTGAACATCCCCGACTTTACCCGCTTTGCCAAATCCCAGCGCGACCAGGTCATAGGCCAAAGCGTGGGTCTGCCTGTGCCCATGGGTTTGCTGGCGATGCTGGCCGTAATCGTGACTTCGGCAACAGTGGTTCTGTATGGCAAAGCCATTTGGGATCCGGTAGATCTGTCCAGCCGCATGAGCGGCATTGCGGTGCTGGTTGCGCTACTGATCTTGCTGATTGATACCGTCAGCGTAAATCTTGCGGCCAACCTGGTCGGGCCCGCCTATGATTTTTCCGCACTCAGCCCTAAGCTGATTTCATACAAGACGGGCGGCTACATCACGGCCTTTATTGCGATTGCGATGATGCCATGGAAAATCCTGGAATCCACGCAGGGTTATATCTTCACCTGGCTGATAGGGTATTCCGCCTTGCTGGGCCCGATCGCGGGCATCCTGATTATCGATTACTACTTCATCCGCAATACCCAACTGGATGTGGACCAGCTCTATAAAGACGACGGCAAGTATTCCTACGGTAACGGCTGGAACATGGCGGCGATTATTGCCTTTGTATTGGGCGTTGCACCGAATATCCCAGGCTTCCTGAACGCAGCTTTTCCGGCATCCTTCCCAACGACATCCGATATTTTTAAAACTATCTATACCTACGCATGGTTCATAGGCATGGCCATTTCGGCCGTCGTGTATGGAGTAATGATGGGTGGCAAGAAAGAAGCGGTCGTGGTCGCTGCAAGGGCTTCATGACAGCATTAAGAGACAGCAAGGAGGCAGCATGAGTATCCTGATACGTGGCGGCACTATCGTCAATGCAGACCGCGAGTTTCGCGCCGATGTTTTATGCGAGGGCGGCAAGATCGTGGCCATAGGTGAAAACCTGCAGGCGGCCACCGCCACCGAAGTGATCGATGCCGGCGGTCAGTATGTGATGCCGGGCGGCATAGACCCGCATACGCATATGAACCTGCCCTTCATGGGAACGGTGACGGCGGATGATTTCTATACCGGCACTGCGGCCGGCCTGGCCGGCGGCACTACGATGATCATCGATTTCGTGATTCCCGACCCCAAGCAGCGGCTGATGGAGGCCTACAAAACCTGGCGTGGCTGGGCCGAGAAGGCCGCTGGCGACTACAGTTTCCACGTCGCCGTCACTTGGTGGGACGATAGCGTACACGCCGACATGGGAACCTTGGTGCGCGACTATGGCGTGAACAGCTTCAAGCACTTCATGGCCTACAAGAACGCAATCATGGCCGATGACGAAGTACTGGTAAAGAGCTTCAGCCGCGCGCTGGAACTGGGCGCGATGCCGACCGTGCATGCGGAAAATGGCGAGCTGGTATTCCAGTTGCAGCAAGCGCTGCTGAAAAAAGGTATCACCGGCCCCGAGGCGCATCCGTTGTCGCGCCCGCCCATGGTGGAAGCGGAAGCCGCCAACCGCGCCATCTCGATTGCGAATGTGCTCAATACGCCGCTATATATTGTGCATGTCTCCTGCGCCGAATCGCTGGAAGCAATTACCCGGGCGCGCAGCAAAGGCCAGAGGGTGTTCGGCGAAGTGCTGGCCGGTCACCTGACGATAGACGAAAGCGTATACCGCCATCCCGATTTTGACTTCGCCTCCGGCCACGTGATGAGCCCGCCGTTCCGCTCCAAGGAGCATCAGGCAGCGCTATGGCAAGGTCTGCAAGGCGGCAACCTGCACACCACGGCAACCGACCACTGCACCTTCTGCGCCGAGCAAAAAGGCGCAGGCCGTAACGACTTCACCAAAATCCCCAACGGCTGCGGCGGCGTGGAAGACCGCATGGCCGTGATCTGGGATGCAGGCGTCAACACCGGCAAACTGACCCCGTCGGAATTCGTCAAGGTGACATCGGCCAATGCCGCACAGATCTTCAACATCTACCCGCGCAAAGGAACAGTGGCAATAGGCGCAGACGCCGACATTGTCGTCTGGGACCCGCAAGGCACAAGAACCATCTCCGCCAAAACCCAGTTCGCCAAAGGCGGCTTCAACGTCTTCGAAGGCCGCACCGTCAAAGGCATACCAAGCCACACCATCAGCGGCGGCAAGCTGGTGTTCAAACAAGGCAATTTGATGGCAGTGCAGGGTGCAGGCCGCCATGTGGACAGGCCAGCGTTTTCACCTATATTCGACGCGCTGGGGAAATCGACGAAACTGGCGGAGCCGGTTGCGGTAAATCGGTAAAAAGAAAATTCGTCGGAATCCGGTTTAAAAGTATGACGGACTGATTTTGCAGTTGTCGTTGTTTTTGACCTTCAACCGCTCGGGATGCAGCAATTTGTGCTTTACAGAAAATGGATCAGAAATGAACGTTGTTTGAGCCGCAGGCGAGTTTCGTTCATTTCCCATTTTATGTAATGCATAAATTGGACAGGAGCAAAGCGCCTGTCCCCGAAGGGCAAGTCTGCGGTCGCCTTCTTTTTGCTTACTTTTTCTTGGCGAAGCAAGAAAAAGTGAGTGGCTGTCGGGCCACCCCCGACCTGTACCAACGAAGCGCAGGCGTATAGCACGTAGCGAAAGCATAGGAATGCAGACCATGACCCAAGATACCCTCAAAATCAACGGCGACCGCCTCTGGAAATCCCTGATGGAATTAGCCCAGATCGGCGCCACCCCCAAAGGCGGCGTCAAGCGCCTGGCCCTGACCGACCTCGACAAGCAAGGCCGCGACCTGGTCACCGGCTGGGCCAGGCAAGCCGGCATGTCCGTCACGGTGGATCAGATAGGCAATGTGTTCATGCGCCGCGACGGCAAGAACAATGCGCTGCCGCCCATCATGTCCGGCAGCCACATCGACACCCAGCCTACCGGCGGCAAGTTCGACGGCAATTACGGCGTGCTGGCCGCGCTGGAAGTGGTGCGCACGTTGAACGACCACAAGATACAAACCGAAGCGCCGATAGAAGTCGCCTTCTGGACCAATGAAGAGGGATCACGTTTTGTGCCCGTGATGATGGGATCCGGCGTATTCTGCGGCGCCTTTACGCTGGAGCATGCCTATGCCGCCAAGGACACCGAGGGCAAGTCGGTGAAGGATGAATTGAGCCGCATAGGCTATCTGGGCGAACAGGTGCCTGGCGACCATCCCATAGGTGCGTATTTTGAAACCCATATAGAACAAGGCCCGGTGCTCGAAGATGCCGACAAGGTCATCGGCGTGGTGCCTGCCGTGATGGGTCTGTCCTGGTATGACTGCGTGGTCACAGGCATGGAAGCGCATGCAGGCCCGACGCCCATGCATTTGCGCAAGGATGCATTGCAGGTCGCCACTAAAATCATGCAGGAAGTCGTCAATATCGGTAACCGCTATCCGCCTTACGGCCGCGGCACCGTGGGCATGGTGCAGGTATTTCCGAATAGCCGCAATGTCATCCCAGGAGAGGTCAAGTTCAGCATAGACCTGCGCAATGTGAACGACGAGCTGCTGAACAAGATGCATGAAGAGATACTGGCCTTTGTCGACCAGACCAGCAAGGCGACGGGTCTGGGTGTGACGGTAGAGCGCGTATCCTATTACCCGCCATGCCCCTTCCATCCGGAATGTGTGGATGCGGTAAGAAGCGCCACCGCCAAGCTCGGCTATTCAACGATGGATGTGGTATCCGGCGCAGGACACGATGCGATCTATGCGGCACGGCTGGCACCGGCCGGCATGATCTTCGTTCCCTGCAAGGACGGCATCAGCCACAATGAGATAGAGGACGCCAAATCAGAGCATCTGGAAGCGGGCTGCAATGTGCTGTTGCATGCAATGCTGGACCGCGCAAAAATAGTTTCCTGATCAATCGCAACGGCGCAGAATAATGGGGTGGACGATTGTCGTCCGCCCCTTATTATTAACAACGCAAATATCCTGGCAGAAGCGAACATGACCGATATCATCATCCGTAACGCCACGCTGCCGGACGGCAGAAAATCCACAGACATTGCGATCGCCGGCGGCCTCATTACAGCGGTCGGCCCGCGTCTACCTCTTACCGCGGCGCAGGAAATAGACGCTGCCGGCAATCTGGTCACGCCGCCTTTCGTCGATGCCCACTTCCATATGGACGCCACGCTCAGCTATGGCCTGCCGCGCGTGAACCAGTCTGGCACCTTGCTGGAAGGGATAGCACTATGGGGTGAACTGAAGCCTTTGCTGACCCAGGAAGCCCTGATAGAAAGGGCGCTGGAGTATTGCGACTGGGCGGTGGGACGCGGCCTGCTGGCGATACGCTCGCACGTCGATATCTGCGATGACAGCCTGCTGGCGGTAGAGGCCTTGTTGCATGTTAAAAAACAGGTAGCGCCTTATCTGGATCTGCAACTGGTGGCTTTCCCGCAGGATGGCATCTTGCGCAGCGCGACCGCTTTGTCCAACCTGAAGCGGGCAATTGCGATGGGCGTCGATGTGGTCGGCGGTATTCCGCATTTTGAACGCACGATGGCAGACGGTGCTGAATCGGTACGCCTGCTGTGTGAGTTTGCCGCAGACAAGGGCCTGCGGGTGGATATGCACTGCGACGAATCGGACGATCCGCTGTCGCGCCATATAGAAACGCTGGCTTACCATACGCACAGGCTGGGCATGCAGGGCAGGGTGACAGGTTCGCACCTGACGTCCATGCATTCGATGGACAATTATTACGTCAGCAAGCTGCTGCCCCTGATGCGCGAATCCGGCGTCGCCGCGATCGCCAATCCCTTGATCAACATCACCTTGCAAGGCCGGCACGATACCTATCCGAAGCGGCGCGGCATGACCCGCGTGCCGGAGATGCTGGCCGCTGGCATCCCGGTGGCTTTTGGCCAGGACTGCACGATGGACCCCTGGTATAGCCTGGGGTCCGGCGACATGCTGGAAGTAGCGCATATGGGCCTGCATGTGGCGCAGATGACAGGGCAGGATGCGATGCGCGCCTGCTTCAAGGCAGTGACGGAAACACCGGCCCAGATACTCGGGCTGCAAGGTTATGGGTTGGAAGTCGGCTGCAATGCCGATATGGTGATGCTGGATGCAGGGGATGCTATCGAGGCAATACGCCTGCGCGCAGCCCGGCTGTTTGTGATCCGGCGTGGCAAGATCATCAGCCGTATGCCGGCCCCGCATGCCACGCTTGATCTGGCGGGAAGGCCGTCACTGACGGGCTTCAGGCTGGGCCGGTAAAATTACGTCTGGAAGTGTGGGCAATTAAGCTTCAGGCTTCAGATAAAATGCATCCGGCAATTGCTTGGCTGCGGTAGTCAGCTTGATATCGCCTTTCAGGTTGGTCAATATCACTTCCAGTTCAGGTCCACCCAATTCGATGATGACCTGGCGGCAGGCACCGCAAGGGGCGATAGGGTCTTCGGTATCGCCGACCACAGCGATCTTGCTGAAATCGCCTGGTTTGTAGCCGGAGGCTACAGCGCTGAAGAAGGCGGTGCGCTCTGCGCAATTGCACAGGCCATAGGATGCATTTTCCACGTTGCAGCCGTGGAAGACCTTGCCGTCCTTGCCCAGCAGCGCTGCGCCTACCTTGAATTTGGAATACGGTGTGTAGGCTTTCAGGCGGGCCGCGACGGCTTCCTGGATTAACTGTTCTTGGTTCATGGGATGCTTTCGGAATTTGGTATGGCGGATATTTAATTGCGGTACGGATGCTTTGCCAGGAAATGAAATGCGGCCAACAGGCCGCATTTCTTATTTGCCGATTACTGCTTCGGTTTCTTGGCACCCAGTTCTATCAGGCGCTCTTCCAGGTACTCGCCGGCGGTGTAGCGGTCGGACAGTTTTACGTCCAGGCGCGGGTGCAGGAACAGCGGCAGCGACACGCGCGATTTCTTCGCTTCGTCGCCGGTCGGGTTCAACACACGGTGGCTGGTAGAAGGATAGTAGCCTTCCGATGCTTCATCCAGCATGTCGCCGATGTTGACGACCAGCATGCCGAAATCGCAAGGTACGTTAAACCACTTGTCATCCTTGCCCTGCACTTGCAGGCCGGCTTGCGTTGCCGCAGGCAGGATGGTCAGCAGGTTGATGTCTTCATGCGCTGCGGCACGTACCGAGCCCGGCTCTTCATCACCGGTCAGTGGCGGGTAATGCAGTACGCGCAGCAAGGTCTGTTCGCTGCCGGTGATCATGTCCGACAAAGGCATGGAGTACTTGGCCTTGATGTCTGCCGGTGTGTGGTCTTCCACCCATTGCAACAGTTCTGCCGCCAGCTTGGCGCCGTCGTCATAGTATTTGCGTGCAGCTTCCGACACTTCTGCCGGGAAACGGCCCCAAGGGTAGATGTGGTAAAACTCTTTCAGGTCGCGCTTGGTGTTGCCCTTGGCGGTTTCCGATACCTTGGGCGAGAAATAGCCGTCCATCTTTTCCGGATGGAAGGCGTATTTGCTCTTGGCGTCGGTCTGGAAGAAGTCGTACCATTCCTTGTAGATGGTTTCCAGCGTTGCTTGCGACAGCGGATGGTTCTTCAGTACGCCAAAGCCGGTGCGGTGCAGGCTTTCAGTAAACTTCTGTGCTGCATCCGGTGCCAGGTAATCAACAGGTTCTATATGCATGATTTGCCTCCGATGTTGATCGTTACTTGGTCAGCGCAGGCAACAACCAGCCGCTGCTCAGGGTTTGATCGATCAGGTTTTCGCAAGCTTTGGCATCGACTTCCATGCAGACGCGCGTTTCCGGTTTGTCTTTTTCCCAGCCGGCTTGCGGATAAGGGATGGTGCCTATCTTGTCCATCATGGTCTGGCCGTTGGCGATGCCATCCATTGCCACGCGCACGCGGCCGGATTTGGTCTTGAACATTTCCGGTGCGACCAGCCATACAAAAGCCAGTACATCGTGGCCGAAGCAGCCGTGGCCCATGTTAGGACGGATGCTGCTATAGAAATCGCTGTAGAAATTCACTGCGTGCGACAAGGTGTCCATCGCCACATGCTTATGCTGTTCTGCCAGACGCTTGAAGAAGCTGGACATCAATACCACGCGGTGCGTGACATCCAGGCCTACCATGGTCAGGTCCCAGCCTGCAGTGAATACCAGGTCCGCTGCATCAGGATCGTTCCATACATTGGCTTCTGCCACCGGCGATACATTGCCGGGTTCATCGACCGTGCCCGCCATCAAGACCACTTGCTTCAGCAGCTTGGGCAGCTTGGGTTCCAGCTTCAGTGCCAGGCCGAGGTTGCCCAGCGGGCCGACTGCGACCAGCGTGATTTCGCCTGGGTGCTTGCGCGCCATATCGACGATAAATTCAGCCGCGCTGCGTTCTTCTGCCTTACCTTCTACGGTCACGCGGCTAGGCAGGTTGCCCAGGCCGTCGGCGCCGTGGATAAATGCGGGAGGAACGCCGGGAGCCTTGGCGAAAGGCACAGGCACGCCCTGGGCGACAGGAATTTCACGGCCGGCGATACGGGTCAGGTACAGGGCATTGATGGTTGCCTGCTCTACCGTGACATTGCCGAAAGTCGTCGTGATACCGATCAGGTCGATGTCCGGGTGAGCCAACGCAAAGTACAGCGCCATTGCGTCATCGACACCTGGATCGGTGTCAAAGATGACCTTATGTTTTGCTGTGACATTTTGCATATTCATTCTCCTAACTATTCTGGTACTAGCCGTGTTACTGAACCTAATACCAGAGTTTGTCTTAAGTGGACCCGGTTCAAGGAGGCCTTAGGAACTTGTGTGCTTTAGATTGCTTTAGTGTGATTCTTAGCGTGACTTGACGAAAGGTATGCCGATTGCCTTGGGCGCCACCGACTTGGCCATGAAACCTGCCAGCACGATGACTGTGACAACATAAGGAATCATCTGTATCAGCGAGCCGGGGATCTTGCCTATGCCGGGCAATTCTACGCCTTCCATCTGGATTTGCAGCGCAGCGAAAAAACCGAACATCAGGCAGCCCATGGCGGTGTACAGCGGGCGCCAGTTGCCGAATACCAGCGCGGTCAAGGCCAGGAAGCCGTTACCGGCCGACATGTCGCGCAGGAAGAAGCCGCTTTGCACAATGGCCAGGTAGGCGCCGGAGAAAGAGCACAGTACGCCGGCGCACATCATTGCCAGGAAGCGGGTGCGCTCCACATGGATACCGGCGGCATCGGCCGCGTGCGGGTTTTCACCCACTGCGCGCAGGCGCAGGCCGAAGCGGCTATGGTAGATGGTCCAGTGCACAACCGGGATCAGCGCAAATGCCAGATAGACCAGCGCGGTGTGGCCGCCTATCAGCTTGCCGTAAAACCAGCCCAGGAAAGGAATATTGGCCACTGCATCCGTACCCGGCAAGATGATGTCGAACAGGCGCGCCTGGCCCAGGTCCGGCGTACGTCCGCCCTGGCCGAAAAAGAATTGCGCCAGCACAAAAGACAGGCCGCTGACGGCAATATTGATGGCGATACCGGCAACCAGCTGATTGCCACGTTGCGTGATGCTGACATAACCCTGCAGCAAGGCGATCACCAGGGAGATGCCTATGCCCGCGGCGATGCCCAGCCAGGGGTTTTGGGTTACATACGCGACCGACGCGGAAACGAAGGCGCTGGCCAGCATCTTGCCTTCCAGTGCGAGATCGATCACGCCGCTGCGTTCTGCAAACAGGCCGGCCATCGCGGCGAATATCAGTACCGGCGCATTGCGTATGGTGGAAACCAGGATGCTGGCTAGATGAAAGTCTTCAAACATGGCTGTCACTTGGAACGTGAGGGTAAGCGTTTAATCAGGGCCACGATGGCCGGCGCATAGAAGTTTTCCATGGCGCCGCAAAACAGGATGATCAGGCCCTGGATGAAAATAAAGGTTTCAGGCGGAATGTTCGATTTTTCCAGCGACAGGTCGAAGCCACCCTGTATCAGCGCGCCGAACAAAATAGATGACAGCAGGATGCCGACCGGATGCTGCCTGCCCATCAGCGCAATCGCAATCCCGATGAAGCCGGCGCCAGCCGGGAAGTTCAGCGCCAGGTAATGGGTAGAGCCCATCAATGCGTTGACCGAACCTAGGCCCGCCAGCGCGCCGGAAATCAGCATTGCGACGATGATCATCTTGGTAATGGAAACGCCTGCATAGTGCGCAGCGTGCTTGTTCAGGCCGGTAGCGCGCAACTGGTAGCCCCAGGAAGAGCGCCATACGGCGACGCCGTAGATCACCAGCGCCAGCAGGGCCAGCAGGAAGCTGATATTCAGCGGCGTGTCGCCAAGGATAGGGAACCAGGAGCTGATCTTGGGCAGCCATGCGGTTTCTGCAAACAGGCGGCTGGCCGGATTTTGCTGACCCGCAGGAATCAGATAGGTAACGATGATGAAGTTCATCAGGCTGGCAGCGATGAAGTTGAACATGATCGTCGTCACGACGATA
This sequence comes from Parundibacterium terreum, assembly GCF_014636315.1. Taxonomy (GTDB): domain Bacteria; phylum Pseudomonadota; class Gammaproteobacteria; order Burkholderiales; family Burkholderiaceae_D; genus Undibacterium; species Undibacterium terreum. Next base: position 298,068 of record NZ_BMED01000003.1, read on the forward strand.
TGGCTGCCGCGTTTGGCTTGCAGGTAAGCCGGCAACCATGCCCATGCTGCGCCGAACAAGGCGCTGCCCAGCATCGCCAGCGGGATCAGGGCCCAGGCCGGCAGGCTGGAATCCAGCCACAGGATGACCATGGTCAAGCCCAGGCCGCCCAGATACATCTGGCCTTCGGAACCGATATTGAACAGGCCGGCTTGCATGGCGATCGATACCGACAGGCCGGTGAAGATAAAGGTGCTGGCGTAAAACAGCGTATAACCTAGTCCTTCCGGGTTCATCACGGCGCTATTGACCAGGATGCCCAGCGATTCCAGCGGATTTTCACCCAGCAGGTAGATCACCAGTGCCGCCACCAGCAGGGCGGACAGCAGGTTCAGTACCGGCAAGACTACAGCGGTGGCCCAGCGCGGGAGATCGTTCGTACTCATTTATTCAGGCCCCCCATCATCAAGCCTATTTTGGTTGTATCAAATTCATTGGCGGCCAGCTCGCCGGTAATGCGTCCACCGCACATGACCAGGATGCGGTCGGCGAGGGATTTCACTTCTTCCAGTTCCACCGATACCAGCAGGATGGCTACGCCAGAGTCGCGCATCTTCAGCAACTGCGCGTGTATGCTTTCTATCGTGCCTATGTCCACGCCGCGGGTAGGCTGGCCAACCAGCATCAGCTTCGGCGCGGCTTCCATTTCGCGCGCGATGACCACTTTTTGCTGGTTGCCACCGGACAGCAGGGCGATGCGCAAGCCGGGGTTGGCCGGGCGCACGTCAAACATCTTCAGCAGGTCAGCGCAGCGGCGCATCACCGATTTGAAATCGATCAGGCCGAAACCCTTGCTGGCCTTGCGCTGGTAGCCCAGCATCAGATTCATCATCACCGAAAAGTCCTTGACGACGCCGTCGCGCAAGCGGTCTTCCGGTATATGCGAAATGCCGAGCTGGCGGAATTCCGCAGGCAGGCCGTCGGCATCGCGGCGGCGGCCAAACGGCAGCAGCTTGTCGAGGAAACTGATCTTGCCCTTGCTGGGCAGGCGCATGCCGCTCAGCACTTCCAGCAATTCAGTCTGGCCGTTGCCGGAGACCCCGGCGATCGCGACGATTTCACCGGCACGGATATTAAAATTGATATTGTCCAGCAGCGTCACGTTCTGGCCGTTCTGCAGGTTCAGGCCTTCCACGGTCAGCACGGTGGCGCCCGGGTTGTAGGGCGCGCGCGGCAACTGGGTTTCTATAGGACGGCCGACCATCATATTGGCCAGCTCTTCCTTATTGGTATTGGCTGTCTGCACCGCACCGACCACGCGTCCGGCGCGCATCACCGTCACGTTGTCCGTGATGGCCAGGATTTCCTGTAGCTTGTGCGTGATCAATACGATGGTCTTGCCCTGCTGCTTGAACAGGCGCAACACTTCAAACAGCGATTCGGTTTCCTGTACCGTCAGCACCGCGGTGGGCTCATCCAGGATCAGGATGTTGGCGCTGCGATAAATCTGCTTCAGGATTTCCACCCTTTGCTGCGCGCCGACCGACAAGTCCTGTATGGTTGCCAGCGGATCGATATCCAGCGAATAGCGCTGGCAGATTTCCCTCAGCTTGGCTTCCACGTCCTTGCGATGGGCCTTCAGGCGCACACCGCCTTCAGAACCAAGCATGACGTTGTCCAGCACCGTCATGTTTTCCACCAGCATGAAATGCTGGTGCACCATACCTATGCCCAGGCGTATCGCTTCCTGGCTGCTGCGGATGTGGCGCTCTTCGCCATTCAGCAGTATCTGCCCACTGTCGGACTTGTAATAGCCATACAGAATGCTCATCAGCGTTGACTTGCCTGCACCGTTCTCGCCGATCACGCCATGTATCGATCCCTGCGCGATGGAAAAACTCACATCGGCATTCGCTTGCACTGCTCCGAAGCGTTTGGAAATATGTCGAAATTCTACTGCTGGCTGCATGCTGATCACTAAGTAGGTTCAGGGAGGGGCATGGATGCGGCAAAAGCTCTGGGTTCTTGCCGCATATCCTCGGTCGGGTCGCTGGTTTGCTAAATCAGATAGGGCATTTATTGTTTTCGCGGTAGTCAACTACTTTGACCTTGCCGCTGACGATGTCCTGCTTGGCTGCGTTGATGCGTTTTTCCATGTCGGCGCTGATCAGGCTGCGGTTATCCTTGTCCAGTGCCCAGTCCACGCCGCCTTCTTTCAGGCCCTTGTTGGTGACGCCGGCTTGCCAAGTACCGTTTTTGACTTGCATGAAGCTGTCATACACGGCATTGTCCACACGCTTCATCATCGAAGTCAGCATCGTGCCCGGATGCAGGTAGTTCTGGTTGGAATCGACGCCGATGGCCAGCTTGCCTTTTTCCTTGGCTGCCTGCAGCGTGCCCATGCCGCTACCGCCGGCGGCTGCGAATACCACGTCCACACCGCGTTCAAACTGCGCGCGCGCCAGTTCGCTGCCCTTGGCCGGATCGTTCCATGCAGTTGGCGTTGTGCCCACCATGTTCTGGGTCACGTCGATTTTTGCATCCACCGATTTCGCGCCTTGCGCATAGCCGCAGGCGAACGAACGTATCAGCGGGATATCCATGCCGCCGACAAAGCCGACTTTCTTGGTCTTGCTGGCCAGCGCTGCCGCCACGCCTACCAGGTAGGAGCCTTCCTGCTCCTTGAACAGCACCGAGTTGACGTTGGGGCCTGCAGCCACGCTGTCAATGACGACAAATTTCACTTTTGGAAATTCTTTGGCGACTGTCTGTACAGCCTGGCCTTGTGCAAAGCCGATGGCGGCGATCAGATCCATGTTCTTGCGGGCCAGGTTGCGCAATACCTGCTCGGTCTGGGTATCGCTGCTGACCTGTACTTCCAGGAAGTTGATCTTGGTTTCCTGCTTGAAGCGGCTTGCGCCTTCGGAAGCGGACTGATTGAACGATTTGTCGAACTTGCCGCCCGCATCGTAGACCACCGCCAGTTTAGGATCGGCTGCGTACGCATTGACTACGGCGCCGGCACTGAACAGGGCCGCAACGGCGAAGCAAAGGCGATTGAGTTTTACGTTCAAATTCATTTGTAATCCTAATCTCGATAAAGGTTATTGAGAGATTGCGGCACCGGATGATATCCGTCCGCGCGATATTGCCTAAAGATTGCTTAAAATTTCCCGAACCACTGAAATTCCGCCCAGTGCTTTCACAGCAAAATGGACGCCTTCAGCAAGCTAGCACGAAGTCTGCCAGAAAAGCACGGCGGCGCGACTTTGTTTATCATTTTTCAAGTAAAGGCAGTCAATTTCTGATTACTTCGTCCTGCCCGCTTCGTCGAATTGTTTCAGGTCCGCAGGCTGCCGACGTCTTGCAAATGGGGCAATAGCGGCTTGCTGAAACGCTAATCAAGACTAAAGCAGCCTACTTGCAATCCCATCAAGCCTGCGCAATCAGGCTGCATGCTTGCGGAACGCATTATAAAAGATTGCAGCCAGCGACGTAGTGCGAGCTTCCATATACGTAGTGCCGGCTTCCACACAGGCTTTCCTTGCCTTCGGGCCCAGGCCTAGACAGCCGCCCGGCTTTGCATGAACTGCTCCACCTCGCTGCGTTGCGGAATAGAAGTCTGGGCTCCCAGCTTGGTCACCGTCAGGGCTGCGGTATATTGCGCTTCCATGCTGGCGGTGCGGATATCCAGTCCCTTGGCGATGCCGACCGCAAATGCGCCGACAAAGGTATCGCCTGCGGCGGTGGTATCCACGACATCAACCTTGATAGCGGCGATGAACTGGCTGCCGCCTTGTTCCGTGATGCACACGCCATGCTCGCCCATGGTCAGCAATACGACGGCGACGCCGCGTTGCAGCAGTTGCTCCGAGGCGCGCTGTGCGCTTTCCTGATTGCTGACCTGGATACCGCTTAATTGGGATGCCTCGGTTTCATTGACGACCAAATAGTCCACCTGCTTCAGCAAATCATCGCTAAGCGCCTGTACTGGCGCAGGATTCAGGATGACTTTGACGCCATGCTGCTTTGCCAATTGGATGGCACGGGTGACGGTAGAAAGAGGAGTTTCCAGCTGGCACACCAGCAGTTGTGCGGAGGAGATGGCGGGCAATGCCGCTTCTACGTCTTCCGCCGACAGCGATGCATTGGCGCCGGCGGCCAGCACGATGCTGTTGTCGCCCTGGTCGGTCACGATGATGCCGGCTACACCGGTGGCGGTATCCACTACTGCAGACAGGTTGCTGACGTCGATGCCGTCATTTGCCAGGCAGCGCAAAGAGTATTGGCCGAAGCCGTCATCGCCTACGCGGCCGATAAAGGCTACATCGGCTCCCTGGCGCGCAGCGGCAACAGCCTGGTTGGCACCCTTGCCGCCGGGAATTTGCCGGAATTCATGACCGCTTAAAGTCTCACCTAGGGCTGGCATGCGCGGTGTACGAAACACCAGATCCATGTTGACGCTACCAACAACAGCGATGCGTGGCTTCATTTAAGTTCTCGCAAAAAGGCAAAGCCAGAGGACTGGCCAAAAAACGGGTAAAGATCAAGCAAGATCAGCGAAAGTTCATGCTGTTTTCAGCGAAGAACGGGATTTCGCATTGCTGCTAAAAGACAAAAAAATAGGCCGCGCAATCGTTTGCGTAGCCGATTCTCTATTTAACTATGGCGCGGCAAAGCAAGTCAAGAATTAATTCCTCAGGTTTTACTTTTTAGACGCATTCCCCAAAACAATTAGGCATCCTGCATTATTTTGGTGAGGGAAAATAACTTAGCCCATTCATCAATAAACAAATGTCGTGCGTGATAAACTAATGTTTTATTTGGCTGTTTGAGTCGCGACAACCGCGAATTCCTACTCTCTTTTTTTCCACTTTCTTCTTCGATAAGACCCTGCACCGTGACGGATGTTTCAAAAAAAGACCAGCTATTCCAGTTGATACAGGCCAACCCTTTCATATCGCAACAAGAGCTGGCCGGACAGCTGCAATTGTCGCGTTCAGCGGTGGCCGGCTATATTGCGGGCCTGATACGCGAGCGCAGGATACTTGGGCGCGCCTATGTGCTGCCGGGTGAAAATCCTGTTGTCTGTATAGGCGGTGCCAATATGGACCGCAAGGTACGTACGCTGGGGGCTTTGCAGATGGGCACCTCCAATCCCGTTTCTCAGCATGAGAGCCTGGGCGGGGTAGCGCGCAATATTGCAGAAAACCTGGCGCGGCTTGGCGCACCGGTCAGCCTGCTGACGGCACTGGGCGACGACGCTGCGGCGCAGGCCATGCTGGCGCAGGCAGAGTCAGTGGGAATGGACATGCGCGGCAGCCTGCAACTGGCGGGTAGTGCCAGCGGCAGTTATACAGCAGTGCTGGATGATCTTGGAGAGATGGTATTGGCCCTGTCTCATATGCAACTGTGTGATGAGCTGACGCCGCAGTTCCTGGCATCGCGGCAGCCGCAGCGCGCCGCAGCTGCCATGACCATTGCCGACCTGAACTTGCCTGAAGCCAGTATCCGGCTCTTGCTGCAGGATGCTGCACGCGATGCCGTCCCGCTGGTATTGGTGGCGGTATCGCAACCGAAGATGGCGCGCCTGCCGGCAGACCTGCATGGCCTGCGTCTGCTGATCCTGAACCAGGGCGAGCTGGAGGCGCGCGTCGGCAAGACATTAGAAAATGAAGAGCAGATCGCCGAAGCTTGCCGTGTGGTGCAGCAGCAGGGCGCGCAAGACCTGATCGTTACTTTTGGCGGCGACGGCGTGCTGTATACGTCGCCAAATACGTCGCCGCTCGGCGTGCAGAGGCTGGCGGCGCCCAAGGTCGCTGTTGTTGACGTGACCGGTGCCGGCGATGCATTTTCTGCCGCCGTATGCTGGTCGCTGAGCCGCGAGCCAGGTGACCTGGCGCTGGCTTGCCGGCACGGGCTGACGCTGGCTGCAATGACAATACAAAGCGCTGCAACCGTGTGCACGGATCTGACGCCGGCCAGCCTGGCTGAATTATTGGCGTAGTTACCAAGATTTGAAAATTGTTTGAACGTATAGAGGAATAGAAAATGCAGAATTACCTGGTGTATTCGGAAGAAGTATTGCAGGCGCGTGCTGCCGGCAAGCCTGTTGTGGCGCTGGAGTCCACGATTATTTCGCACGGCATGCCGTATCCGCAAAACGTACAGACTGCGCGCGAAGTAGAGCAGATCATACGTGATGCCGGCGCGGTACCGGCGACCATCGCGATCATAGGCGGCAAGATCCGGGTCGGCCTGTCGCCGGATGAATTGGAGTTGCTGGGGACGACGCCGAATGTGATGAAAGTCAGCCGGCGTGATCTGCCTTATGTGCTGGCGACCGGGCAATTTGGCGCCACGACGGTAGCGGCAACGATGATCTGCGCCGAGCTGGCGGGCATCAAGGTATTCGTTACCGGCGGCATAGGCGGCGTGCATAGAGGTGCGGAAACCAGCTTCGATATCTCGGCCGATTTGCAGGAGCTGGCGCAGACTTCGGTAGCGGTGGTGTGCGCAGGCGCCAAATCGATACTGGATCTGGGGCTGACCCTAGAATATCTGGAAACCCATGGTGTGCCGGTGGTCAGCGTCGGTCAAAAGCAGTTCCCTGCGTTTTTTACGCGCGATAGCGGCTTTAACGCCGATTTCCAGTTGGATAGCGCAGCACAGCAGGCAGATTTCATCCGTACCAAATGGCAACTAGGTCTGCGCGGCGGTATCGTGATCGCCAATCCTGTGCCTGAAAGCGACGCGATGCCGAAGGAAGAGATCGATGCGATCACGCAGCAGGCTTTGCAGGAAGCGGATCAGCAGGGCGTGGCCGGTAAGGCCGTGACGCCTTTCCTGCTGGATCGCATCAAGCAGTTAACCGGCGGCCGCAGCCTGGCGACCAATATTGCGCTGGTCAAAAATAATGCGAGGGTGGGAGCGCAGTTGGCGTTGGCTTTGAAAGTTTGAGCGGCGATGGCTGTTCGTTCCTGTAGCGCCAAACCGCCTGGATCGCTGTAGGACCGGTCCAGGCTTTTAGGGATAGAACAGCCAGACGTGGTAGCCGGCTGCCTTGATGGTTTCCAGTTCAAAATACAATTTGACCGGTTGCTCGGATGAGCCGGCAAAACCTTTGATTAGGTCAGACTTATTGGCCAGATACTCGGCCGGCGTGAAGACCTTGCGCAGCACAGGCTGCTCCTTGTCATTGTCCAGCGTCAGTTCCAGCATGGGCCAGGCCTGCGTGGTGCTGCCCTTGTTGCGCAGCAGGAGCACCAGCGAAAACACATTCTTGTTGGGTGCCAGCGCCTGCAACTCGTTGGATTCCATCGAGATCGCGTCTATCTGCGTCAATAGCGTGATCTGGCAATTCAGTATCTTGCAGGCATCCGCCAATGCAGGCCGGGCTTGCGGGAACCACGCGGCCAGTTGATTGCGCATGGTGTAGGTGACCTGGGCCAGCAGGCCGAAGAACAGCAGTACCGACAGTACTGCCATTGTGATGCGCACAGCTTTGCTGCGTGCCTGCCTGCGTTCTGCCTGCAAGACAAAAGCGGGCGCCTCGGATTCAGACAGGCTGGATACTTGTTCGTCGATCAGTTCCGGATGGACAGACGCAGCTTCCAATGCTTCTTCTGCATCTGCATCCAGGGTTTCCGGTGCCGCGCCTTCATCGCCAGCATGTGCGGTATCGGCCAGCAGCAATTGCGCGTCCGCTTCCTCCGCATTGCCTTCATCAGTCTGCAATTCATCCGGTGCCGGATCATCTTCCGGCTCCGCCAGTGAGACCGCCTGTGCATGGTCTTGCATATTGTCCTGCACAGCTTCGGTACCGATCTCTTCCTCGAATACGCTCTCGAATTCCGACAGGAATTCTGGCTCAAACTCAGGTTCGAATTCAGATTCTTCGTGTTTGATGTCGGCCGCAGGTGCGGCAGGCAATGCATACTCGGAGCTGCCGGAGGGTTCGGATACCAGCCCTGCATGAAGAGCGGGCTGGAATTCATCTGCGTCCGGCGTCAGCGGCGGGTCTTCCGGCGGTTCTTCTGTCTTGGCGACGACGCCCTCATCCGAAACTGACCAGTCTTCTTCGGCAGCGGCCAGCAAAGCCATGCGCTGCTGCAGCTCCGCATCCTCGTCAGCCAGCGACACTGCGGCGGCTTCGGGCGCTGGTTCCAATATCGGTTCCAGCTTGGGCTCGCGTTTTTCCTCAACAGGCTTAGCCGGGCTTTTTGCCAGTGGAAGCGGATTGTCGTCGAAAATACCCAGGTCAAAATCCAGGGAATCGGCTTCGGCGGGTGCTGGTGATTCTGTATGTGCTACGGCAGCGGTTGTTGCTGCTGCTGCGGCGGCTACCGGTTCCGGTATCGCTGGCGTGGTTCGTGCAGCAGGCGTAGCCGGAGTGGCGGGTGTTGCGCCCGGCGCCACCAAATGCTCTATACCGTTGAAAATCTGCTGGCAGGAACCGCAACGGACTATGCCTGCGTGCAGTTTTAGCTGGTCATTGGCGACCCTGAAGGTCGTTTGACAGTGGGGGCATTGGGTGGCGAGGGCCATCTCGTCTTTGTGATGTTGGTCTAGGTTGCCAGCTTGCCGGACAAGGCAACCCAGCCTTCATGCTCGGCCCATACCGACAGCTTGATATAGGGAGCGTAAGCTGCGGCGACTTCTTCTGCCTGCCTTGACAGTACGCCGGATAAAATCAGCGAGCCACCTGCAGCCAAACGGCCCGACAGCATCGGCGCCATCAGTTTCAGCGGGCTGGACAGGATGTTGGCGACCACCACGTCAAACTTGTGGCTGGCAGGATGGGTAACCGAAAAATCTTCCGGCAACGCATAATGGATTTCGCAGTGGTTGCGTTCCGCGTTGTAGCGCGCAGATTCTATCGCTTGCGGATCGATATCGACGCCGACGACATCCTTTGCGCCCAGTTTTTGCGCGACCATCGCCAGGATGCCGGAACCGCAGCCGTAGTCGAGTACGGTCAGGTCCTTCGGTGCATTGGCTTCCAGCCATTCCATGCACAGGCGTGTGGTCGGATGGCTGCCGGTGCCGAAGGCGAGGCCGGGATCCAGCTCCAGTATCAGGGCATCGGGGTCAGGGGCATCGTGCCAGCTAGGCACGACCCAGATATTCTTGCCTATATGAATAGGCTCGAACTGGGATTGGGTCAGACGCACCCAATCCTGTTCTTCCACGGAGCGTGTCGTATAGGCTGGTGTCGTTGCCAGTGAAATTGCGGCGGCGGCATCGGCCACGATCGCAGCATGATCGCTGTCGATATCGGCCAATGCAACCACACGGCTGCGATCCCATGCGGTTTCGTCCGGCTCCATGCCGGGTTCGCCGAACAGGGGATTCTCCGCATCGGTACCTTCATCGGCGTCTTCTACAGACACCGATAAGGCGCCCGCTTCCATCAAAGCATCGGAAAGCGGCTCTGCGTGCTCGCGTGCAACTTCAATAACAATTTCTATCCAGCCCATTACTTTACTTCTCCAGGTTTACTTCTGTTACCGCCGCTTGTTTCGGTGCTTGCTTATTTCTTGCCGGCTTTGGCGTCTTTAGGCAAATCCGGCTTGTCGGCGAGCTTCTGTTCCAGGTAATGGATATTGGTGCCGCCTTCGATAAAGCGGGCATCGATCATCAGTTCGCGGTGCAGCGGGATATTAGTCTGTATGCCTTCAACCACCATTTCGGACAGCGCGATCTGCATGCGCTTGATGGCTTGCTCACGGGTTGCGCCGTAAGAAATCACCTTGCCTATCATGGAGTCGTAATTCGGCGGTACGAAATAGCCTGCATAAGCGTGCGAATCCACGCGTATGCCAGGGCCGCCCGGTGCGTGCCAGGAAACGATGCGTCCCGGGGAAGGCGTAAACTTGAACGGGTCTTCGGCATTGATACGGCACTCTATGGAGTGGCCTTTCAATTCGATATCTGCCTGGCGATAGCGCAGTTTTTCGCCGAAAGCGATGCGTATCTGTTCCTGCACGATATCGACGCCGGTGATCATTTCTGTGACCGGATGTTCTACCTGTACGCGGGTATTCATTTCGATGAAATAGAATTCCTCGTTTTCATACAGGAATTCAAAGGTGCCCGCGCCGCGGTAGCCCAGCTTGCGGCAGGCTTCTGCACAGCGGTTACCGATTTTTTCTATGATCTTGCGGGGAATGCCTGGCGCCGGTGCTTCTTCTATCACCTTCTGGTGACGGCGCTGCATCGAGCAATCGCGCTCGCCCAGCCAGATCGCATTTTTATGCTCGTCGGCCAGGATCTGGATTTCCACGTGGCGTGGATTCTCCAGGAACTTCTCCATATAGACTTCTGGATTGCCGAAGGCTGCGCCGGCTTCTGCCTTGGTCATCGTCACGGCGTTCAGCAGTGCCGCTTCGGTATGCACCACGCGCATGCCGCGTCCACCGCCGCCGCCCGCTGCCTTGATGATGACAGGGTAGCCGACCTTGCGCGCGATCTGGACAATCGCTTTAGGATCATCCGGCAATGCGCCTTCGGAACCTGGTACGCAAGGTACGCCCGCCTTGATCATTGCATGCTTGGCCGATACCTTGTCACCCATCATGCGGATGGATTCTGCGCGAGGGCCGATGAAGACAAAGCCGGATTGCTCCACGCGCTCTGCAAAATCGGCGTTCTCAGACAGGAAACCGTAGCCCGGATGAATAGCCTGAGCGTCAGTGACTTCTGCCGCGCTGATGATGGCGGGCATGCTCAGATAGCTTAAGTTGGAAGGGGCTGGACCGATGCAGACCGATTCGTCTGCCAGTTTGACGTACTTGGCTTCGCGGTCGGCCTCGGAGTGGACAACCACCGTTTTAATGCCCATCTCGCGGCATGCGCGCTGGATACGGAGCGCGATTTCACCACGGTTGGCGATAAGAATTTTTTCAAACATAGTATTAATCTGTAGTGATTGCAGCGCTTGATTGCGGTGCAGAGATAATGCTGCTGAACAACGCCGGAGTTCATACCAGCCGCAAATGCGGCCGCAAGGCGTTTAGCCAATCACAAACAAAGGTTGACCATATTCGACTGGCTGACCGTTTTCTACCAGGATCTGTTTTACTACGCCGGTCGTGTCACTGTCGATTTCATTCAAAAGCTTCATGGCTTCGATGATGCACAGGGTGTCGCCGGACTTCACGCTGCTGCCGACTTCCACGAAAGGCGAAGCGCCTGGAGCGGAGGAGCGGTAGAAAGTGCCTACCATAGGGGACTTGACGATATGGCCTTCTGGGGCAGCCGGTGCTGCCGGAGCAACTGGCGCGGCGGCTACAGGGGCTGCCGCAGGCATCGCTTGCTGCATGCCTTGCGGCTGCATCATGACTACTTGATTCTGGGGTATTGCAGAAGTTTTAACGATGCGAACCTTGCCTTCGCCTTCAGTCACTTCGAGTTCTGCAATATCAGACTCGGCAACGAGGTCGATCAAGGTTTTTAGTTTTCTTAAATCCATGTGGAATTCCCCTGGGAATAATGGTTTTTAAATTATTGGATGCACAATCGACAAAATGGCGATTGGCAATCGTAGGGCGCGATTATAAGCCAATATCGGCAAATTGCGTGAAGATGGACGAATTTAAAGACTTTTTAATGCAAAGTCAATCGCCAGTCGGTAACCGTCTGTGCCTAGGCCGCAAATAACGCCTGTGGCAATCGCAGACAGAAAAGAGTGGTGGCGGAATGCCTCTCTCTGGTGCACATTGGAAATATGCACTTCAATGAATGGTATCGCCACACCGGCTAGCGCATCCCTCAATGCGACGCTGGTATGGGTCAATCCACCCGGATTGATAATGATGGCATCTACCTTTTCATCACGGGCAGCATGGATACGATCTATCAGCATGCCCTCGTGATTGCTCTGGAAAGTATGCAGCCTGGCATGGGCAGCTTCTGCCTGTTGCCTGGCTGCCGATTCCACGTCTGCCAACGTCGTATAACCATAGACCTCGGGCTCTCTGGTGCCGAGCAGGTTCAGGTTTGGTCCGTTGAGCAGCAGGATGTTACTTGCCATAATACCAATTGGTTCATCGACGATAGGCGCATTTTGCCGCCATTTACCCCCGATTGGCAAGGAAAAATCGCTGTCTTACATAGTCAGTTTTGTTATATCGGCACGTAATTCGTCCATTTTCAGGCGGCCTAAATAGCTTTTTGCTAAGCTCCCGTCCGGTGCGATGAGCACGGTGAACGGTAGTCCGCCAGCCTGATTGCCCAGCTGGCGCGAGAGTTCGGTGCCTTCCATGCCGGCTGCAAACAGCGGATAGGTGATTTTGTATTTGTTTGCAAATTCGGCAATATTGCTTGGGCTGTCTATGCCCAGGCCCAGCAATTGAATATTTTTGGCAGCCAGTTCATTTTGCAAGGCAGACAACTCAGGCATTTCCTGCACGCAGGGCCCGCACCAGGTTGCCCAAAAATTCACGACCAGGAATTTTCCTTGCCATTGAGATAATTTTTGCTGCTGACCCTTGCTATCCGACAGGGTCATCGTCATCAATTGCTGGATGGCAGGAGATTGCGGCTTGGCTGGTGTAGTGTGCTTATTGCCCAGATAGACGCCGATGCCGGCAAACAGGATGGCCACGACGGCGGCGCTGGCGATAAAACTTTTTTTCATTCTGCGGTGCTTTCTATAGTGCTGTCTTGGATCAGGCTGCGTACTGCAGCGATATTGGCGCGTTCGGTACGGCCGCCGGAACGCAGGTCGTCGGTGTTATAAAGCGCCAGATGCACGCCTTCCTGCTGGTGCAGGAAACTCAGGGTTTCTATCATCTCGTTGCGGCTGCTGACAGTTTCCGAGACCTCGAAATTGACGTCCTTGTTCAGCAGGAAGATAGTCACATCCTTGGTATTGTCGGTAAATAGCTGCAAATGGATGTCACTATGCTGGCCGGCAGTGCCGTTTAATACCGCGCCGGTCAGGTAGGGCTGGAATCTTTCCAGCTCCAGCATCAGGCCGAGTGCAATTTGCCGCAACAGCAACAGGCGCTGCGGCTGGGTATCGCCGAAAAACAGCGCATTGTATTCGCGGACTTCCTGCTCTATCTGGCTATTGTCGGGCAAGATGTCGCCTTTCGGCTTCTTGTTGCCCAATATCTGCTTGGCAGCCTTGCGCTTGGCGGAGCCATAGTCGGCGCCGTCTTCCGCGATCATGCGGGCTGCCAGCATAGCAATTTCGCTACGCAGCATTTCGGCATCACTAGGGTAATTGAGCATGGCTGGACTATTTGTGATTTGTAGAACGGGTTCCAGAATAATAGCCCAGACTCTTAAAGTCTGCCTCTGCTTATCCCCGTCAGGTAGAATTGCGGGATTCTGGAATTTGGCCTGTTTTGCTTGGAGCGTACGGGCGGCATAAAAGTTTCAGGCGGCTGGCTGATCAAAGATTTCCTTATCAATTAAATATGCATATTCACATACTAGGTATTTGCGGTACTTTCATGGGCGGTCTGGCAGTGCTGGCGAAGGAGGCCGGACATAAGGTGACCGGTTGCGATGCCAATGTCTACCCGCCCATGAGCACGCAGTTGCAGGCGCAAGGCATAGAGCTGACTGAGGGCTACGGCCCCGAGCAAATCCACCTGCAGCCTGACTTGTTTGTGATCGGCAATGTGATTTCGCGCGGCAATCCGCTGATGGAAGAAATATTAAACCGCGGCCTGCCTTATATATCCGGCCCGCAATGGATGGGCGACCATATCCTGCGCGACCGCTGGGTGCTGGCAGTGGCGGGTACCCACGGCAAGACCACCACGTCGGCAATGCTGGCCTGGATACTGGAATCTGCCGGCTACGCGCCAGGCTTCCTGATCGGCGGCGTGCCTCTGAATTTTGGCATCTCTGCGCGGCTGAGCGGTGCCGGCCAGCAATCCGACTTCTTCGTGATCGAGGCCGATGAATACGATACGGCCTTCTTCGACAAGCGCAGCAAGTTCGTGCATTACCATTCCAAAACCACGGTATTGAACAATCTGGAATTCGATCATGCCGATATCTTCGCGGATGTAGGCGCGATAGAAACCCAGTTCCACCATTTGGTCAGGACCGTGCCCGGCGTCGGCCGCCTGATTGTCAATGCACAGGAACCTTCGCTGCAGAATGTGCTGAAGCGCGGCTGCTGGAGCGAAAAAGAATTTTTCGGCAGCGAGACGGAGCAGGGCTGGAGCCTGAAGCTGCAGGATGGTGAAGATTTCGAGGTCTATTTTGACGGCAGTTTGCAGGGGACAGTGCGCTGGCAATTGAACGGCGCGCATAACCGCATGAATGCGCTGGCTGCAATCGCCGCCGCCAGGCATGTAGGCGTAGCGCCGGCACTGGCGATAGAAGCGCTGGCACAGTTTGTCAACGTCAAGCGCCGTATGGAAGTGCGCGGCGTGGTGAACGATATTACTGTGCTGGACGATTTTGCCCATCACCCGACTGCCGTGACGACCACGGTAGAGGGATTGCGCAGGAAGATAGGCCAGGGCAGGATCTTGGCCGTGCTGGAGCCGCGCTCCAATACGATGAAGCTGGGAACGATGAAGCAGGCATTGCCGGGCAGCCTGGCACAGGCGGACCTGGTATTCGGCTATGGCGCAAGCACGGGCAAGGATGCATTGGGCTGGGATCTGGGCGAGGCACTGAGCCCTCTGGGCAACAAGGCCAGCGCCTATAGCGATATCCCTAGCCTGGTCGCTTCCATCGTCAAGGCGGCGCAACCGGGCGACCATGTGCTGGTCATGAGCAATGGCGGCTTTGGCGGCGTGCACCAGAAATTGCTTGACGCGCTGGCAGGGCAGGCGATACCGGCAATACCGGCCGCAGCCAAATGATACTGTACCTGCACGGCTTTCGTTCATCGCCGCAGTCTTTCAAGGCGCGCCTGATAGCAGAGTATATGCAGGCGCAGGGCCGTGGCGACGAATACCTGTGTCCGCAACTGTCGGCGTCGCCGTTGCTGGCGATCAGGCAGGCCGAGCAGCTGCTCGATGCCTGTGCGGATGTTGCACGGGATGTCACGCTGATAGGTTCCTCACTGGGCGGCTACTACGCGACCTGGCTGGCAGAAAAATATGCTTGCAAGGCTGCGCTGTTGAACCCCGCAGTGAGGCCGCCGCGCGATCTGGAAAAATATGTGGGTGTGACGACTGCCTACCATAGCGACGAGGTTTTTGAATTCAAGCAGGAATATGTGGCGGAACTGCAGGCCTATGAAGTGGCCGCGATCACGCAGCCGCAGCGGTATTTCTTACTGGCGGCAACCGGCGACGAGGTATTGGATTGGCGCGAGATGACCGCACATTATCCTGGTGCCAGGCAGCATGTGATTGAAGGCAGCGATCATGGCATATCGGATTTTTCGCATTACCTGGAACAGGTAGTGGCTTTTTGTGACGGCAGGTAGCGTATTGCAATTGAGAGTAGACGGAACAAGCCTGGCGCGCTGGCATTCGGAAGTAAATGGCGTGCAGGCGCCCGCGGATATGCAGCATTGGCTGACAGACAGGGGCTCGCTGACGGCCAAATTGCTGGACCGTTGCGAACAGTTCCGGGTAAGGCGGCTGAGCCAGCGCAAGGCGCTTTGCCTGGCGGATGAATATGCAGAGCTGGGTTTGCACAGGCGCATGCAGGTGCACGAACGGCAGGTATTGTTGTGCTGCGACGGCAGACCCATGGTATATGCGCATACGGTCGTGCCATTGACGGCAACTGCCAATGAATGGCCGCTGTTTCATGGGCTGGGGGAAAAGTCCCTTGGCACAACCTTGTTCAATGACCCGCGGGTAATACGCGGCAGCCTGGCGTATGCGCGGCTGAGGCATGCGCATCCCTTGGTGCGGCGGATGCTGGCACTGGACTTGCCGGTATCGCAGCAGCAGAGCTTGCTGGCTCGGCGCTCGTTGTTCTGGCGCAAGGGTGCCTGTTTGCTGGTGACAGAAGTATTTTTGCCGCAGATTGCTGGACTAAAATAGCCCTATCAGGCTGTGGTAGCGCGCCCGTCTGCCAGCAGTATAGGGAAGTACAGGGAATAAAGAGGGGCTTTGGATCTATTCCAAAGGCCGAGGGAAGATCACTAGGTACGGCAAGCAGGCAATAAACAGATAGCCGTTTAGTTTGTATAGAAAAGATGTGTTGAATGAATTTATTTTTTGAAGAATCAGGCGATTTCAAAGCGGGATCGGTGTTGTCGCAGGCAGGCGAGGCTTACCAGGTAGAAATGGCCAGCGGCAAGCGCAACAAGGTCAAGGCCAAGGACGTGCTGCTGCAATTTACTTCGCCCGATCCTGTCAGCCTGATGGAGCAGGCAAAAGCCGCCGCTGCCGACATCGACCTGGAATTCTTATGGGAAGTCGCCGGCGAAGAAGAATTCGGTTTTGCCGAGCTGGGCGCCGAATATTTCGGCCATGCTCCCAAGCCTGAAGAAGCTGCCGGCCTGATTCTGGCGCTGCATACCTCGCCTATCTACTTTTACAAAAAAGGTCGTGGCCGCTACAAGGCGGCGCCTGAAGCTTCCTTGAAAGCCGCGCTGGCCGGCATAGAAAAGAAAAAGCAGCAAGCCATCATCCAGGCGGCCTATGTCGAGGAATTGAAACAGCAGCGCCTGCCTGACGCCTTGAAACCGCTGGTGCTGCAACTATTGTTCAAGCCGGACAAGAACAGCATAGAGTACAAGGCGATGGTCGAGGCTTGCGATGCTTTGCAGACCTCGCCGCCTCGTTTGATGCTGGGTAATGGCGGCCTGGCGACAGCCAAGGACTACCACCTGTCCAAATTCCTGTTCGACAGCTTTCCAAAGGGCACGGCCTTCCCTGTAGCGCCTATCCCGTCGCTGCCGGACAATCTGCCGGTGGCGGATGTGCAGGCCTTTTCTATTGATGACGTCACCACAACCGAGATTGACGATGCATTCTCTGTCGTCACGCTGGCTGACGGCAAGATACGCGTAGGTATCCATATTGCCGCACCGGCACTGGGTATCAAGCGCGACGATGCGCTGGACCATATCGCCAGAGGCCGCATGTCCACGGTATATATGCCGGGTGACAAGATCACGATGCTGCCGGACGAACTGGTCGAGACCTATACACTGGGTGCGGGTCAGACCCGCCCGGCGCTGTCGCTGTATGTCACGCTGGATACGCAGGAATGGACCGTTGTTTCAACCGAAACCAAGGTAGAAGCGATACCGATGGCGTCCAACCTGCGCCACAACGACCTGGATGCATTGGTCACTGAGGAGCACCTGGCCAGCGGCGCCGGCGAATACCCGCACAAGGCAGAAATCGCCGTGCTGTGGCAATGGGCGCAGGTGCTGGAAAAGGGCCGTATGGTGAAGCGCGAGGGTTTCGGCCTGAAGCCGGAGCAGACCAATCGCGTCGATTTCAATTTCTATGTCGAAGACGACGTTGTCTCCATCGTGCGCCGCAAACGCGGTGCGCCGCTGGACAAGATCGTTGCCGAACTGATGATCTTTGCCAACAGCAGTTGGGGCAAGCTGATGCACGAGCACGGCATACCCGGCATTTACCGCAGCCAGGGCGGCGGTAGCGGCGGCTGGGCGGCGAAGATGCAGGTCAGGATGGTCACCCATGCAGCGCCGCACCAGGGCCTGGGTGTGGACCAGTATGCGTGGAGCACGTCGCCGTTGCGCCGTTATACCGATCTGGTCAACCAGTGGCAGATCATTGCATGTGTCGAGCATGGCGTGACTGCGCCGCTGGTGGCTACCTTCAAACCCAAGGATGCGGACCTGTTCGCGATCGTGTCCGGCTTTGACGCTGCCTACTCGGCCTACGGCGATTTCCAGACCAATATGGAGCGCTACTGGTGCCTGCGCTGGCTGGCGCAGGAAAACGCGCGCCAGGTCGATGCTGTGGTATTAAAGGACGAAGTATTGCGTTTGGTCGATATTCCATTGATCATACGCCTGCCCGGCATGCCGCAGATGGCTCGCGGCGCCCAGGTGAAGCTGGATTTGCTGCGCTGGGATGAGCTGGATCTGAGCGTGGAAGCGCGCCTGCTGGAAATGCTGACGACCGTTGCCGATGATCTGGGCGATGCCGAGGACGATCTGGAAACGGATGCAGATACTCCGCCGGATGTAGTGCTGGACGATACCTTGCTAGGCGACGAAGCCGCTGCTGCTGCCGAAGAAATCGCGGAACAGACGGCTGACGGAGCAGGCATCGAGAAAAATGGCGAGACAGATACGCCGGTAGCGGAATAATGAACGTATAGACATACATACGAATATAAAAACTTATCCAAATTATTTGTGGACGCCTTATTTAAAAACCTGATCCTGACGACGGCCATAGTAATCTCGCTGGTTTTTCACGGCGTGGCCCTGTTATTGCATTTTAGCGAACCGGCGCCGGACAAGGCGCAACCGGATGATCCCGGCCTGGAAATCATCCTGGTCAATGCCAAGCATGACACCAAGCCGCTGAAAGCACAGGCATTGGCACAAGCCAACCTGGATGGTGGCAGTGTCAACGATGCGGGGCGCTCCAAATCGCCTTTGCCGGACATGAAGAATATCCAGAATGGCGACACCTTGCTGGTGACGAAGAAACGGATAGAAGAGCTGGAAGACCGGCAGCAAAAGATGCTGGACCAGGCGGCGCGCAAGACGGATGTGAAATCGCCGCAGATCAGCGACAAGATCAAGACCGAGGAAAACAAGCCTGATCCTGTCGCGCGTGACCTGGTAGAGAGCAGCAAGGCGCTGGCGCGCAGGGTGGCGGAAATTTCCGAGACCATAGAAGACCAGAACAAGCGGCCGCGCAAGACCTATCTGGGTCCCAGCACGCAGGGTGTTGGCTATGCGATCTATTACAAGGAAATGCAGAAGCGGATAGAAAATATAGGTACGCTGAACTTTCCTGTGCATAACGGCAAGAAGCTGTATGGCGAACTGATCGTGTACATACCGATCTCCCGCAACGGCCAGATCTACAAGAGGGAAGGCGGCCCGACTATCGCCAAATCCTCAGGCAATGCTGCACTGGATGCGGCGACCTTGCGCATCATAGAACGCTCCGCGCCGTTTGGTGTGTTTCCACGCGACTTGCTGGAAGACGATAAAGACCATGTATGGATCTTTTCCACCAAGTTCAAGTTCACACGTGAGCAGTTGCTGGAAACCGAGGTGCGGGGAGGGGATAACCGATGATGCAGGAGTCTTCGCTCGGGCTAGACCGCTATGTAGTGATAGGAAATCCCATCGCGCATAGCAAGTCGCCGCTTATCCATGGCAATTTTGCTGTGCAGACTGCGCAGCAGATGGATTACCGGCATTTGCTGGCGCCGCTGGACGGTTTCTTTGATGCTGTGCAAGACTTCCGCCAGGCTGGCGGCAAGGGCGCAAATGTGACCGTGCCCTTCAAGCTGGAAGCCTTTGCACTGGCAACAGAACTGACGCCGCGCGCGCAGGCAGCAGGCGCCGTGAATACGCTGAAGTTTGATGGCGAGCGCATACTGGGCGACAACACCGACGGCATAGGCCTAGTGGCGGACATTGTCCGCAATGCAGGAGCAAGCCTGGCCGGGAAAAGGGTATTGCTGCTCGGTGCAGGTGGTGCCGCGCGCGGCGTGATCCTGCCCTTGCTGGCGGAATTGCCGGCGCAGCTGATGATCGCCAACCGTACTTTATCCAAGGCTGAGGCTCTGGCTGATATGGCCCATCACGGCAACGTGGCCGCCTGTGAGTTTTCCATGTTGTCGGGCCAGTTTGATGTCATCATCAATGCGACTTCGGCTAGCATCCAGGATGAAGTGCCTCCTGTCCCTGCCGGTATTTTTGCGGCCGGTAGCCTGGCCTACGACATGATGTACGGCAGCAAGCCAACCTCCTTCCTGCGTTTTGCGTCTTCGCATGGTGCCACGCCGCGTGATGGCCTGGGCATGCTGGTAGAGCAGGCCGCAGAAGCTTTTCACCTGTGGCGCGGCGTGCGGCCGCTGACACAGCAAGTGTTTGCCGATTTGCGCAAAGCGATGGAGGCGCAATGAAGACCCTGCGCCGTTTGTTGTTCTGGCTGGTGTTTACACCCTTGCTGATTTTTATCCTGGTGCAGGCGTATTTTTTTGCGCAAATATGCTGGTGGATCAACCATAATCCCTCGTCCACCAGCTTCATGCGGCACCAACTGGAAGTCTTGCAGGAAAAGAATCCGGATGCGAAGCTGCAGCACAAATGGGTGCCCTATGCGCGCATTTCGAATAATCTGAAACGCGCGGTCATCGCTTCCGAGGACGACACCTTTTCCGAGCATGACGGCGTGGACTGGGAGGCGATGCAAAAAGCCTATCAAAAGAACCAGAAGAAGGGCAAGGTTGTGTCCGGCGGCTCCACCATCACGCAGCAACTGGCCAAGAACCTGTTCCTATCCGGCGAGCGCAGCTATCTGCGCAAGGGTGAGGAGTTGATCATCACCTACATGCTGGAATTCTGCATGGACAAGGAAAGGATACTGGAGATCTATCTGAACGTGGTCGAGTGGGGAGTCGGCATCTTCGGTGCCGAGGCCGCGTCGCAGCATTATTATGGAATCAGCGCTGCGGCCCTGGGCCCTGCGCAATCGGCCAAGCTGGCCGTGATGCTGCCCAAACCCCGTTTCTTTGACAAGAACACCGGCTCTGCCTATCTGCAAAGGCGCACAGACATCATTTTGCGGCGCATGAATGCTGCGGAGTTGCCGTGAGACCTCGCACTACCGGGGGCCGCGAGGCTGGCGCTGTCAGCCTGTTGTTCACTGCTGTTTTCATGTCACTGGTCGCACTGGTTGCAGTGTCTTTCCTGTATTCGCTGCGTTACGGCCATTGGCCTATACAAGACATCTGGGATAACTGGACCCGGCGGGCAACGGTCGAGAATATCCAGCAGGAGATCAGGGGTGCAGTGACGCAGGCTGGCGTGCCGACGGCTAGCGAAGTACGTCGCTGCGTGATTGCGGGCAAGGTGGTGTACTCCAATGTCGATTGCCGCGACGAGAGCAGCGCCGGAAGCACCAGCAGCGGCAGCAGCCATAGCCGCAGCGTCAAGCTGTATGATAGCCGCGGCATAGAGGCGCCGAAACAGACTCTGCCGGCGGAAGCCGAGGGTGAAGGCGGTCTTCAGTTAAAAGATAAAGCACTGGAAAAAACACTTTCCGGTAAAAAGTAAATGAGGCGGGGCGACAGCACATGATTAACGTATTTGTCTTGCAAAACGGGCGCCTGAGCCAGATCAATATCGAAAACCGTGCCGACCTCGAAAGCACGGCGCCGGTCTGGGTAGACCTGACGGATCCCAACGAAGAAGAGCGCGACTGGGTGCGCAGCATCTACGGTGTGACGCTGCCCGGCGAAGACGAAGTCAAGGACATCGAAGCCTCTGCCCGTTATTACGAAGCCGACAATGGCGACCTGCATCTGCGCACCGATTTCCTGATCGATGACGATGATGAGCCGGCCAGGATCGTGACGGTAGCCTTCATCCTCGCGCGCGACATCCTGTTTTCCGTACATACGCTGGACTTGCCGGTGTTCAGGCTGGTACGCATGCGGGCCCGCTCGCGCCCCGGCTCCATTGCCGACTACAAGGACGTGCTGCTTGACCTGTACGCAACCGATGCCGAGTATTCTGCCGATGCGCTGGAAGGCATTTACCAGAACCTGGAAGACGTCAGCCGCAGCGTGCTGAAAAAAGACTTTTCCGATCAGGATGCAGCCGCCGCGTTGAACTCTATCGCGCAGGAAGAAGATTTGAACGGCCGCATACGCCGCAACATGATGGATACCCGGCGCGCAGTCAGCTTCCTGATGCGAGGCCGCCTGCTGAATGCGGACCAGTTTGAAGAAGCGCGCCAGATCCTGCGCGACATCGAATCGCTGGACGGCCACACCTCCTTCCTGTTCGACAAGATCAACTTCCTGATGGATGCCACCGTCGGCTTCATCAACATCAACCAGAACAAGATCATCAAAATCTTCTCGGTAGCCTCGGTTGCCTTCCTGCCGCCTACCCTGATCGCCAGTATCTATGGGATGAACTTCAAGATATTGCCTGAGTTGCAGTGGGATTTGGGATATCCGTTTGCGCTGGTGCTGATGCTGGCGTCAGCGGTGACGCCGTTTTGGTATTTTAGGCGGAGAGGATGGCTGAAGTAGGGGATGCCTTGGGCACGCTTCGCCGGCCGGTGTGGTGGCTTAATGCTTTATAGCTTAAATGTGTTTTGAGATTGCTGGCCGGGGGTAGCCCGGCGGCTACTTACCTTTTTTGCTTCGCACCTCGGCGGCCCCCAAAAAAGGTAAGCCAAAAAAGGCGACCGCAGACTTGCCCTACGGGTGATGGGGCGCAGCCCCATCACATTTTGCTGCATTACAAAAAATGGGAAATGAACGAAACTCGCCTTCGGCTCAGACAACGTTCATTTCTGATCCATTTTCTGTAAAGCACAAAATGCTACGTCCCGAGCGGGGTACTTCAAAAGCAACTTCAACTCCAACCCCCAACATCAAAATCAGACTGCCGGACTTTGCAGATTCATTTTCTGCAAAATTTAGAGAATCTGGTTGCCGTTGTTTTTGATTTGGTTTTTGACCTTGCTTTTGAAGTTCAACCGCTCGGAGCCTCGCCGATTGTGCGGTACAGAAAATGGATCAGAAACAGGTGTGTTTGAGCCGAAGGCGAGTTTCGCCTGTTTCCCATTTTTTGTACCGCATAATCGGGAACCCGAAGGGCGAGGCTTGCGGTCGCTTTTCTTGGCTTACCTTCTTTGGCGAGACAAAGAAGGTAAGTAGCCGCCGGGCTACCCCCGGCCAGCGATCTCAATTAACCTTAATAATACGAGGCAGCGCAGATGAAAAAAGGGCAGCCAAAGCTGCCCTCTGCCCAAGACGCTCCCCGCAAGCTTACGCCAACTGCGCAAACGCCCCGCGCGCTGCGACCAAGGTCGCCTCAATCACCGCATCGTCATGCTGAGCCGACACAAAGCCCGCTTCAAAAGCGGAAGGCGCCAGGTACACGCCGGCATCCAGCATCAGGTGGAAGAAGCGGTTGAATTTTTCTTTATCCGACTGCATCACTGCCCCATAGCTGCCCGGCACAGAGTCTGCAAAATACAGGCCGAACATGCCGCCCTGCGAATCGGCGCAGAAGGTGACGCCCGCTGCTTTGGCTGCGGCGCTCAAGCCTTGTACCAGCTTGCTGGTTTGTGCCGTGAGGTTTTCGTAGAAGCCGGGTTGCTGTATCAGTTTCAGCGTGCTGAGGCCGGCCGCGACGGCAACCGGGTTGCCGGACAAGGTGCCGGCTTGGTAGACGCCGCCCAGCGGGGCCATGTGCTTCATCAGGTCGGCGCGACCGCCGAAGGCTGCTACCGGCAAGCCGCCGCCTATGACCTTGCCCAGAGCCGTGATATCTGCCTGTATGCCGTACAGCGCCTGCGCGCCGCCCAGGCCTACGCGGAAGCCGCACATGACTTCGTCAAAAATCAGTACGCTGCCGTGTTCGGTACACAGGCGGCGCATGGTTTGCAGGAACTCTTGCGTAGGCTTGATCAGGTTCATGTTGCCGGCGACCGGCTCCACGATCACGCAGGCAATTTCATGGCCCATGGCCTTGAATGCATCTTCCAGTTGCTGCGTATTGTTGTAGTCCAGCACCAGCGTGTGCTTGGTGAAGTCTTCCGGCACGCCGGCCGAGGTGGGATTGCCGAAGGTCAGCAAGCCGCTGCCGGCCTTCACCAGTAGCGAATCGGCATGGCCGTGGTAGCAGCCTTCAAACTTGACGATCTTGTCGCGGCCGGTGGCGCCGCGCGCCAGGCGCAAAGCGCTCATCGTGGCTTCGGTACCGCTGGACACCAGGCGCACCTGCTCTATGGAGGGTACCAGGCGGCAGATTTCTTCCGCCATCTCGATTTCGCCTTCTGTCGGCGCGCCAAAACTGAGGCCGCGGGCAGCGGCGTCCTGCACAGCCTTAACGACCACAGGATGGGTATGGCCGACGATGGCCGGGCCCCAGGAGCC
Organism: Parundibacterium terreum; assembly: GCF_014636315.1. GTDB lineage: Bacteria > Pseudomonadota > Gammaproteobacteria > Burkholderiales > Burkholderiaceae_D > Undibacterium > Undibacterium terreum. Next base: position 322,059 of record NZ_BMED01000003.1, read on the forward strand.
TATGTAGTCGATATAGCGGCGATCTTCCGCATCCCAGAAGTAAGGGCCTTCTGCGCGGGTGATGAAGCGCGGCGTGCCGCCTACTGAGCGGAATGCGCGTACGGGTGAATTGACGCCGCCGGGAGTAGTTTTCTGGGCGCGCTGGAAAAGGATGTCGTTACGGTCGGTCATGATGATCTGTCTAAATTGTCAGCTGTCTGCTATCTGCGAGTGGGATAGGCGCCCCGGGAGAAGAAGAGGGCGCCTGGTCAAATACAAGTTTTATTCGGGTTCTTTGGCCCAGAAATTGCGGTCGGGGATCAGCTTGCCCATGCCCAGTCTTTGCGCATGGCTGATTGCCGCCATCGTGAATTCCTGCGCCTCAAGCACCGCATCCGGGATTTCCAGCCCGTTTGCCAGCAAGGCGGCGATACTGGCCGCCAGGGTATTGCCCGAGCCTACATGCAGGCCGGGGATGCGCTGCCAGTGGTCGTTACGCACCACGCCGGACTCATTGAATAAAGTATTGGCAACATCATTGCCCTCCGCCGGGGTGCCGGTGACGAATACATATTCGCAGCCGGAATCGATCAGGTACATCACATCGGCGACGATATCTTCTTCAGCGGGACCCTCTTTCCAGGTTTCCGCCAGCCGCGACAGTTCCACTGCGGACAGCAGCAGCAAGGTAGTCTGCGGGATCAGCAGTTCGCGTATCGCCAGCAGAATATCCTCGGAATCCGGCCCCTGGTCAGGTATCGACGAGCTGAAAGGGTCCAGCACCAGAGGCAGGTCGGGATAGTCGGACACGATTTCCGCAATGGCCGTTGCATTCTCGACACTGGCAATTTGACCTATCTTGAAAGCGACGACAGGCATGTCTTCCAGGATGGTGCGGGCCTGTTCGACAACCAGATCGGCTTCCAGCGGGTAGACATCGTCTACCTGCGAGGTATCGCCGACCAGGATGCAGGTGGTAACCGGCAGTCCATGGCAACCCATCGCTGTAAAAGAGGCAATATCTGCTTGTAAACCTATGGATGCGACCGGATCTGAGGCGCCGAACGACAAGATGAGTGGGGAAATTTGGTTTTGCACGTTGGGTAGATTAATATAGCTGCCTTTGTGGTGGTCTTGCAAAACGGCTGCGGCATCTGATGCGTGCAGGATGGATTGCGGAGCACCTCGTATTTTACTTGATTGAAGGACTTTAGTCGTGAGTGATAAGGAAACAACAACTGTGGAATTCAAAACCTGGATGTGCCTGATCTGTGGATGGGTGTATGACGAGGCTGCCGGCTTGCCGGACGAGGGAATTCCTGCCGGTACCCTGTGGGCCGATGTGCCGATGAACTGGACATGTCCGGAATGCGGCGCGCGTAAGGAAGATTTTGAAATGGTTGCGATTTAATTACTTGCTCAGTAAGCTGATTTTCTGGCTAAAAATCAATAAAAGAAGCAAGCTAGGGTAGTAAAACGCAAAAACAAACAACAAAAGAATTACTTTAAGCGGCGCCCACTAGCTGATATGCAGCTTTTGTGCGATATTGCGGTGTTGTTGCGTCGTGGAAACAGGCTTATTCCATGAAAAGCGGCGCAAGCTACTTAATTTTTGCTACAGTTCTAAGTGACTTATCCACTACCACTACTTGAGATGATGTTATGTCTACGCCAACCGGTAACGAAAATTTGAAAATCATGGTGATCGACGATAGCAGCACGATACGTCGGTCTGCCGAGATTTTCCTGGGGCAAGTGGGCTATAAGGTGGTGCTCGCCGAGGACGGCTTTGATGCCTTGTCCAAAATCAACGATTCACATCCGGATTTGATCTTTTGCGACATCCTGATGCCAAGGCTGGACGGCTATCAGACTTGCGCGCTGATCAAGAAAAGCGCCAAGTTCCGGGATACGCCCGTGATCATGCTGTCGTCCAAGGATGGCTTGTTTGATCGCGCACGCGGCGCGATGGTTGGTTCCGATGAGTATCTGACCAAACCATTTACCAAAGACAGCCTGCTGAAAACTGTACGTAATTACACGACGAACACGACGCCTGATACATCCAAGTAATTCGACGTAATTTGAGGTGAAGATAAAAATGGCTATACAAAAAATTCTGATCGTTGACGATTCTCCAACTGAGCGCTATTTCTTGACGGATATCCTGGTCAAGAACGGTTTCTCGGTATCCACTGCTGAAAACGGTGAAGAAGCACTGACAAAGATCAAAGCGGATAAACCACAGCTGATCCTGATGGACGTCGTCATGCCGGGCCAGAACGGCTTCCAGATCACGCGCGCGATCGCCCGTGACCCGGATACCCAGGATGTTCCGGTGATCATCTGTACCAGTAAAAATCAGGAAACAGACCGCATCTGGGGTCTGCGCCAGGGTGCGCGCGATTACCTCGTGAAACCCATAGATCCACAGGAATTACTGGCAAAAATCGCGGCATTAGGATAATGGACCGCCCCATGGATCAAACCTCGCTGGAACAAGCTAGTCCTGGCTCGGATATTGCAAGGCCGGAGAAGGGTGTACGCCGCACGCGGCTGAGGGAATTCCAGGCTCAGCTGGTGCAGCGCATGCAGGCTGCGCAAAGCGGTACTGCGGTCAGTGCCAGCCAGTTGGGCATCATGGTGGGGCATACGCGTTATCTGCTGGAACTGAAAGAAGCCGGGGAAATTGTGACGGTAGCTGCGATGACCAGTGTGCCGTTGACGCGCGACTGGTACCGCGGCCTGTCTAATATCCGGGGTAATTTGACCAGCGTGGTCGATCTGGCCCGTTTCCAGGGCAAGGACATCACGACGATAGACGCCGGTTCCAGGGTAGTGGCGTTCGCTCCGGGCCTGGCTTTCAATAGCGGCCTGCTGGTATCCCAGGTGTTCGGCCTGAGGAATCTGTCCGATATGGAAGCGCTGGATGACCCGGATGACGGCGTGCGCAAATCGTGGATGGTCAAGAAATACAAGGATAAGGACGGCAATGTGTGGATGGCGCTGAGCCTGTCCCTGCTGGTCCAGGACCAGGAATTTTTGCATGTAGGCTTGTGATCACTTTTTGATCGCAACAGGCCGGCGCCGCAAAAAAGACAGCAGCAGAATTATTTTAGTGCATTTGGGTGCAATCAGAAGCATGGCTGACGAGTGTCAGCCTGCGTTACAGATTTAAGTTCTAGTCAGAATCAATCAGTTTAGGAGACTTTGTAATGGCATTTAAACTACCGTTCCGGTCGAAGGCGAAACAAGATCATGAGCTTGACGGAGAAGCTGATGGTGCGCGGGAGTTGGCGAATGCCGGTCACTCGGTCGAAGACGCAAGCAATGTCAAAATGCTGAGCAAGACAAGCGTGGAAGACCACGCTGACGCGACCTTCATTGGCGATGCGCTGGAAAAGGGCGGCGATATCAAGCTGCCGCTGATCGGCCATCTGCCACTGCAAAGACAGATTCGTGTCTTGCTGGTGACGATGATTGTGGCGCTGCTGTTCGTGGCCTTGTTTGTTTATCTGAACGCGTCGCAGTCCACGCAGATTTCCACGCAGGCGCAGATCGCCGGCGAGGCGCTGATGCACTCGCAGCGTATCGGTAAAGCGGCACCGAATGCGATTCAGGGTAATCCGGCTGCGTTTACGCAGTTGCAGGAAAGCCGTAGCGAACTGAATACCGATTTGACCACGCTGTTGAACGGTGGAACGTATCAAGGCCGTAGCGTATCGACACCGGATTCTTCGCTGGAAGCGATTCTGAAGGATACCCAGAAATCCTGGAAAAACTCGGACAAGGCGGCGGAAACCATTTCCAAACTGCGTAATGAGTTGACCGGTTTTGGCCAGACACTGCAAAAACTGAATAACCTGTCGCCGGCATTGCTGGAACTGACAGAACAGATTTCCACGCTGAAGGTGCAAGGCGGCGGTTCCGCCCGTGAAATTTCAGCATCCGGCCAGTTGGTGATGTTGACCCAGCGTCTGGCTCGTAGCGCGAATGAATTCCTGACTTCCGAAGGTGTTAATCCTGAAACGGCTTTCTTGCTGGGTAAAGATACCAATACTTTCCGCGATCTGGTTGATGGCTTCCTGAACGGTAGCGACGTATTGCGCCTGACTCCGACCAAGGACCAGGATACCCGCGAGAAACTGACAGAATTGCAAAAAACTTTCAGCGAATACCAGAAATCGGTTTCCAGCATTCTGGGCAACCTGCAAAACTTTATTGCTGCGAAACAATCCGAACAGTTGATCTTTAATGAAAACGAAGATCTGAAGCAGCGCCTGAGCAAACTGCAAAGAACTTACGCTGCCGAGCAGGATTCGATTGCTTGGCCGTTCTGGCTGTTGCTGGTCAGCGCGCTGATCGCTCTGTTGGCTGCTGCAGGTATCGCGTTGGTTCTGTTACAAGATAGCCGTAACCGCGCTAAAGAAGCGAATCAACGTCGTGACGAAGCCGGCGCACAAATGTTGCAGGCGCAGAAGCAGGAAGAAGAAGCGAAAGCTGCAAACGATCAGAACCAGGCCGCTATTTTGCGACTGATGAATGAATTGCAGGAAGTTGCGGATGGTGACTTGACAGTGCAGGCAACGGTGTCGGAAGACATCACCGGCGCGATCGCCGACTCGGTTAACTATACGGTGGAAGAGTTGCGCGGTCTGGTAGGACGGGTAACGGCAACTGCGGCACAGGTTACGTCAGCGTCCAATCAGGCGCAGGATATTTCCACCAATCTGCTGGCAGCGTCACAACAGCAGTCACGCGAAATTACCGATGCTGGCCAGGTCGTTTTGACGATGGCGGAAGAAATTACCGACGTATCGCGTTCAGCGAATGAATCTGCAGAGGTTGCGCGCCAGTCGGTTGCTGCGGCGGAGCAGGGTGCGCATGCGGTGGAAAACGCGATCAAGGGTATGCATGAGATTCGCGAACAGATTCAGGAAACTTCCAAACGGATTAAGCGTCTGGGTGAATCTTCACAAGAGATTGGTGAGATCACGGAACTGATTTCCGACATTACCGAACAGACCAACGTACTGGCGCTGAATGCAGCGATTCAGGCGGCGTCTGCGGGTGAAGCGGGCCGCGGTTTCTCGGTGGTTGCGGAGGAGGTGCAGCGACTGGCGGAACGTTCAGGCGAGGCGACCAAGCAGATTGGTGCGCTGGTGCGTACGATTCAAACGGATACCCATGATGCGGTAGCCGCGATGGAAAAATCCACGCAGGGTGTGGTCGAGGGTGCGAAACTGTCAGATGCGGCGGGTGCTGCGTTGTCCGAGATTAGCCGGATTTCCAACCGTCTTGCGGAACTGATTCAAGGCATTTCCCTGGCGACCGAGCATCAGGCAACTTCGGCGAACGGCGTTGCACAAAACATCCAGCACATTTTGACTATCACCGAACAGACGCAAACCGGTACCCAGCAGACAGCGCACTCGATTCATGAGTTGTCGATGCTGGCGGAAGAACTCAGGAATTCCGTATCCCGTTTCCGGGTTGCTGCCTGATTTTTCCTGTCGGTTGTTGCTGCCAAGGCTAACGCCCGGTTCTTTCCTGCGAAGAAAACGCAGTGGTGCTGGAACCGGACGGCCTTGGGTCTGATCATAAATACGGGGCGATAAATTGCAGACCACTGCCATTATTGCCCTTTGAGTTTGCGGAGCACTCATGACATCCGATTTTTCAGTGTCGTCATCTTATCCAGAAGAACCTTTCGATACCGGTCCCTTGTCTTGGGTCATGGCCGAAGTGCGCGAGGCGATTACCAGCGCCGGCAAGCAGCTTGCCGATGCAGTAGGGCAGGATAGCGAAGCGCAGGCTACCATGCTGCGGCATGCCAAAAGCTATCTGCACCAGGCGCATGGCGCCTTGCAGATCGTCGATATCGACGGTGTTTCCATCGTCACTGAAACCATAGAAGACCTGATAGACCGCCTGCATGCCGGCCAGCTGGAGTTGAATCTGGCGCATGTGGAAGTCATCAGCGACGCTTTTCATGCGGTGCTCAGCTATCTGGAAGACTTATTGTCCGGTAGCCCGCATCAGCCGGTAAGGCTGTTCCCGTATTATCGCGGCCTGCTGGAACTGCGCGGCGCCGATCGCATTCATCCTGCCGACCTGTTTTTCCCGTCGCTGTCGGTGCAGCAGCAAGTGCCTGAGCTGAGCGTCAACAAAAACGCAGCAGCGGTCAATTATGTCGGATTGAGGCAGCGTTTTGAAAAACTGCTGCTGACGGTACTGACCAGCAAAGACGTCGCGCAGCAAAGAGCCGGTGCACAGGCTATGCACGACCTGATCAAGGAAGTGGAGCAAGGTCAGACCAGCCCGCAAGCGAAAGCTTTTTGGGTAGTGATGCGCGGTTTTGCGGAATCGGTGGCACAAGGTGCGATAGAAAATACCCAATACGTCAAACAGATTTTCGGTCGCATCAACCTGCAGATCCGCAGGCTGGTAGACGGCGTTACCAATATTCCCGAGCGCCTGTTGCGCGATGCCTTGTTCTTTATCGCGCAAGTCAAGCAGCCGTCCCCGTTTGTTGAACAAATCCGCAAAGCCTATCAGCTGGAAAACCAGGTACCGCAGGATTACGACAAGAAGAACTATGGCCAGGTTGCCGCCAATGTGCTGGCCAGCGCCAAGGAACATTTGTCGCATGTGAAAAACCTGTGGGGCCGTATCGCCAATGGCGAAGCCGGCCTGGCAGATAAATTCGCCGCCAAGATGAAAGAGCTGGCGGATGCCGGCACAGAACTGGGTTCCGCTCCGTTGTCCAAACTGCTGCGCGAACTGAATGGCCTGGCCCGGCATGCGGCGCATGCACCCGAGAGCAATAACATCGGGCTTGAGCTTGCTACCAGCCTGCTGTTTGTAGAGCATACGCTGGACCACATCATGCGTTTGCCGGCCAACTTCTCCGAGCGTGCCGATGAAATTACCGCGCGCCTGCTGTCTATCGTGTCCGGTGACGTGCCGGAAACCCAGGCCGCGTGGATAGGTGAAATTTCCAAGGAAGCACAGCAGCGCCAGACGATGGCAGTGCTGGTAGGCGAGATGCAGAATAGCCTGCGCCAGGCAGAAAAAACCCTGGACGAATATTTCCGCGATCCGGTCAATAAAGATAGCCTGACGCCTATCGATGGCGTATTGCATCAGGTAGGCGGTGCACTGGCGATCCTGGATCAGGATGATGCGATGCTGGCGGTAGAGCATACCCGTGGCGCGATCAAGCAATTCCCTGACCTGGCCAGCACCGACGAGATGGATGTCAACGCTGCGGTGTACCAGAACGTAGCGCAAAACATCGGTGCCTTGACTTTCTTCATCGAGACGCTGCAGAACCAGCCGGAAGCGGCAAAGAAAAAATTTACTTTCGACACCGAGCAAGGCTTGTTCCGCTCCAACTTATTGGAGAAAACTGCCGAAAAGGAGTTGTTGCCGGCGAGCTACGCGGACTCGACACAGCAGGCCGACCGGGCACATGAAGCACAAACTGTCGTCACCGCCGAGCAGGAGCTGGTGCTACAACAGCAGCAATCCGCCAAGCTGGCCGCCTCATTGGCGGATCAGCCGGGCAGCGTGGAGCTGCAAGAGCAACTGAAGGATTCGCTGGAGCAGGAGCGCTCCGTCGCCAGCCTGCTGGACGATAGCGCGGCTTCTGACAGGGCCCGCAATGCGATCGATCTGTTGGACAATACCGATTTCAGTGCAGCACCAGACGTCAGCTCGCTCAATGAGATCGTGGCCGCGACGAATCCGGTAGTACAGGAAGTCCCTGTTGAGCCGACTGCGGAATTGCCAGGCAGCGATGAAGCGATTGATGCCGAGCTGCTGGAAATCTTCCTGATGGAAGCTGACGAGGTACTGGAGTTCGTACAAAAAACCATACCGCTGTCCCGCCAGGACACTGCCAACCAGGAATATCTGACCAGCCTGCGCCGTTCCTTCCATACGCTGAAAGGCAGCGGCCGCATGGTCGGCCTGAACGCATTCGGCGAGGCAGCCTGGAGCATAGAGCAGGTAATGAACCTGTGGCTGTCGGAATCGCGTAACGGTAATGAAACCTTGTATTCCTTGCTGGATAAGGCTGCGCAAGAACTGTATGTATGGGTAGAAGACCTGAAGCAAAAAGGGCAATCTGCGCGTAATGGCGCAGCGATTATTGCCGCTGCCGAAAGGATCAAGGCCGGCCAGGGCTTTTCATACACCGAGCCTGTCGCTGCTGCCGTCGTAGCTGCAGCAGCCCCGGTTGCCGAATTGCCGCAGCAGATACAGCCCGAGCCTGTGCCGGAAATCCCGGCGCTGCCGCCGCTTGCTGCGTTTGCTGTTGTTCCGGAAGTGCCGGCCATCGAATTGCTGCCGGAATTTGAACTGACACTGGATGAGCCTGTCCTTGCAGCAGAACCAGAACTGACAGCTGTCGATCATATCGAGCCAGCATCGCTGGATATTGCTCCGCTGGATTTCGGTAGCACTGTCGAAACATCCGCCGAGCACATCCCCGACCTGCACACCGCAATTGATGTACCGCACCGGGTTGCTGCCGAGCCTGTTCCTGCGATGGACTGGGCTGCCGGCCATGCATCGGAACCGGAAATTTTACTGGAAGCCCTGCACGTTGAAGATTTGCCGGCAGAAGCAGATACGCTAAGCCTGGTTGCCGACGCGCCTGCTGTTGCGCCGGGAATTCCGGAATTGGATTTGATGCCGGAAGCGATCATTGCGACTGATTTCGCAATGCCCGATATCACTGAAATCACTGAAGCGCATGGCTTGCAGACGATAGAAAGCCTGGCGCCTGTTTCGTCGGAACTGGTATCGGAACTGGAACCGGTTGCTGCGCCGGTACTGGACGCAGAAGATTTTCCTGTAGAAGCCGAAGCCTTTGCCGAAGCTACTGAAGCGCATGTGCCTGAACTGGAACTGCATGCGGAAGAAGTTTCGCACGATACCGGGCATGATGGCTTGAATGATTTGAATGGCCTGCCTGAAACATTGGGCGAGGTCCACGATATTCATGCTGGCCATGACGGCCACGATAATGTATTCCAACTGGAACCTGCGCAAAACCAGGCGGAAAGCCTGCATCTGGTCACCAGTGCGGATACACAGGAAGGGCTGGATGCACAGATACTCAGTTTCCCTGACATGTCGCAGCCTGCGCCTGTGCAGGACGACAATATCAAGCGCATAGGTGATATAGAAATCAGCCTGCCGCTGCATACGATCTACATGGCGGAAACCGATGAGATCGTCCGCTATCTGTCGCAGGATTTCGCCGAATGGCGGCATGAACCGCAACGCCCGGTGTCCATGCATGCAGTGCATGCGGCGCATTCGCTGGCGGGAAGTTCCGCGACAGTAGGCTTGAAAGCAGCACAGGAACTGGCGCACGCGCTGGAACTGGTATTGCAAAGAATAGAAAAACATCCTGTCGTACTGGACTCTGCCGAATTCGATGTGCTGGATAACTGCGTCGAATGCGTGAAACGCATGCTGCAGAAATTTGCACTGTCGGAAATGGCAGAACGCGCACCGGCCGAAGTGCATAGCCTGGACATTCTGAGGCAGGCGCTGAGTGCACGTGCCGATTCTGATGCAGGACCGAGTGCGCCTGTGGCGGAGTTGATAGCCGAACCTGCCGTAGAAATGGCCGAGCTGGAAGATAAGCCTTTGCCGGAATCGCTGTCCCTCTCGGCTGTCCACGCCGAGATTGATGCGGAAGAGCTTCCGCAGCCGGCTGCAGCTTTGGCCGAGATGCCGGCTGCCGCTGCGATTATTCCGACTTTTGATCCTAGCACTCCTGAAATCAGCTCCGAGCTGCGCATCAAGGATGACCTGGATGCCGACTTGCTGCCGGTATTTATCGAAGAAGGTAATGACTTGCTGCCTATGGTCGGGCAATTGCTGCGCTCCTGGCAGCAGCATCCTGACGACGGCGCGATACCGCAATCCATTTTGCGGCTGATGCATACGATCAAGGGTAGCGCCAGGATGGCGGGTGCGATGCAACTTGGTCAGCACACGCATGACATGGAAGCACGCATAGAAAACCTGATGCATGCAGGCGGCGCGGTGCGTCAGCCTCTGCTGGACGATTTGCTGATGCGGCACGATCATTCCATGCATCTGTTTGACCGTCTGTTAAATCCAGGGGCACCTGAAGTGGTGGCGCCAGGCAATGTACACCTTGATGCTAGTGTCAATGTCGATGAGGAGCCTATGCAGGCTGTCAGCGAGTTTGATCGCGACCTGTCTGCTCCGCGGTTTGAATCGGCCCAGGCGGCAGAAAAACCTGATGCTATTACTTCGCTGCCGGCCGTACAGCCTGCGCGGGTGCAGGCGGCGCCGCTAGCAAGCGTCGCGCCTAAGCCAGCCGCTCCAGTACCGCTTGTTCGTGTGCGGGCAGATATCCTGGATCGTCTGGTCAACCAGGCCGGTGAAGTTTCCATCTCGCGTTCAAAGCTTGAAAATGAAGTGGGCACGCTGAAATCCTCGCTGGTGGAATTGACTGAAAACGTCAGCCGTCTGCGCGACCAGTTGCGTGAAGTGGAAATCCAGGCTGAAACGCAGATCAGTTCGCGCATGGCCTTGTCCGGCGACCGCGAATTTGATCCACTGGAGTTCGATCGTTTTACCCGTCTGCAGGAATTGACGCGGATGATGGCCGAGAGCGTCAGTGACGTTGCGACGGTACAAAACAACCTGACGCGCACGATAGACGGTGCCTCCGACGGCTTGCATGCGCAGGCCCGCCTGACGCGTGAATTGCAGCAGGATCTGATGCGGGTCCGCATGGTGCCGTTCGGCAGTATTTCCGAACGTCTGTACCGTGTGACGCGCCAGGCCTCCAAGGAACTGGATAAACGGGTCAATCTGGATATCCGCGGCGCATCGGTGGAAATGGACCGTAGCGTTCTGGAAAAAATGGCGGGACCGTTTGAGCATCTGTTGCGGAATGCGATCGTGCACGGTGTAGAAACCCGTGAACGCCGCCGCGCAGTAGGCAAGGATGAAACCGGCGAGCTTCTGGTGGAAGTACGGCAAGAAGGTAATGAAGTGGTTATCCACTTCACCGATGACGGCCAGGGCCTGAACCTGAACCGTATCCGCGAAAAAGCCAAGACAGTGGGCTTGCTCGGTTACGACGACGACGCCAGCGATGCCGAAGCGGTCAATATGATTTTCGAGCCGGGCTTTTCCACTGCCAGCGAGATTACCGAGCTGGCCGGACGCGGCGTGGGCATGGACGTAGTGCGCTCAGAGGCAGCTTCGCTGGGCGGCAGGGTGTCTGTGACCTCGGTTGAAGGCCAGGGCGCGCATTTCACGATACATTTGCCTTTGACACTGGCGGTGACCCAGGTGGTCATCCTGACTTCCGGCGGCAGGACTTATGCATTGCCTTCCGTGCTGGTGGAGCAGGTACAGCAATTGAAATCCCCGGTACTGGCTGCTGCCTACAATGATGGCGCCATCATGTGGCAAGGCAGCCGCGTCACGCTGCATTACCTGTCCACCATGCTGGGCGAACATGACACTGCTCCGGTAGCGCAGCAATATTCGCCGGTGCTGATCATGAAGAGCGGTAGCGAACGGGTGGCGATCCACGTTGATGACGTGATCGGTAACCGCGAGGTCGTTGTGAAAAACATCGGACCGCAATTGTCCCGCATGATAGGTATTGCAGGCGCGACGGTGCTTGGTTCCGGCGAGATCGTTCTGATTCTGAATCCGGTGCCGCTGGCGGCAAAACTGGAGCATGAGCAGGTACGTCATCCTCTGGCGCAATCCGAATCCGGCTTGCCGGAAATGGGTGCGGTTGCGAATATCGCACACGATCCTGAACTGAACCGCACGCAGGTCAAGCCTGTGCAGGGCCTGCGTACTCAGCATATCGTGATGGTGGTCGATGATTCGCTGACGGTACGCCGCGTGACCCAGCGCCTGTTGTCGCGTGAAGGTTATCAGGTCGTGCTGGCAAAAGACGGTATTGATGCGCTGGAGCAGTTGCAGTCGGTAACGCCGGACGTGATGCTGGTCGATATTGAAATGCCGCGCATGGATGGCTTCGACTTGACCCGCAACGTGCGCAGCGATGCGCGTACCAGCCATATTCCTATCATCATGATTACGTCGCGTACCGCGGACAAGCATAAAAACTATGCTTACGAACTGGGTGTGAACGAGTACTTCGGTAAGCCGTATCGCGAAGATGATTTGCTGGAAGCGATTACCCGTTTCGTCGGTGAAAAAACACCAGGATGATGACAGGCACGCAATCCTAAGGTATTGAAGCCAGGTGCCCGGCCCGGATCACACCGAGCCGGGCGTTTTTTATTGCACTTTCTTCACCACTGCGTAACGCGCCAGTGTTTCCTTGCGAGCGGCATCATGCTCAACGACCGGGGCAGGGTAATCCACTCCCAGCGTGATGCCTGCCATCTTCAGTGTCATCGGCGTCAGCTTCCATGGCGCGTGTATCTGCTTGTGATCCAGCTTGCCTAGTTGCGGCAGGTAGCGGCGGATGAATTTGCCATCCGCGTCGAATTTTTCCGATTGCGTAATCGGATTGAAAATGCGGAAGTAGGGCTGTGCATCACAGCCGGAAGATGCGGCCCATTGCCAGCCGCCATTGTTTGCCGATAGGTCGAAATCATTCAGGTGCAAGGCGAAATAGCGCTCGCCCCAGCGCCAGTCTATGCCCAGGTCCTTGATCAGGAAGCAGGCGGTCACCATGCGCAGGCGGTTGTGCATGTAACCGGTCTGGTTCAACTGGCACATCGCCGCATCGACCAGAGGATAACCGGTCTTGCCCTGGCACCATGCATCAAACATCTGCTCTGCACGGGCGCCTGATTCCCATTTGATTGCGTCATAGTCCGGCTTGAATGCGCGCTCGGCCACATGCGGATGATGGTGCAGGATCATGAAATAAAAGTCGCGCCAGATCAGTTCCGACAGCCAGACCTGGGCGCCAGGATTGACGGTTTCGGTCCGTATGCTGTGCAAGGCTTCGCGCACCAGATGGCGTATCGACACGGTGCCGAAGCGCAGGTGCACGGACAGGTAGGACGGACCCTTCACGGCGGGAAAGTCGCGCGTTACATCGTACTGGTGTATGCGCAGCAGAAAGTCTTCCAGCAATTTGGCGCCGCCTGACATCCCAGCGGGGACGGCCATTCTCGGCTCGGCGCTGTCGGTAAAACCCATGTCGGATAAAGCAGGAATAGTCGCGTTTGTATATGTGGCGAGGCTGCCGGCATGGCTTTCTATCGGATAAGAGCGGCAATAGAAGTCGCCGCCTTCGGCATACATTTTCTTCAGCCACGCGTTCTTGTACGGTGTGAATACCGAGAACGGCGTGCCGGCCAGCGACAATACTTCTTCCTTTTCAAAGACGACCTGATCCTTGTATGTTTTCAGCGCGCAATTAAAGCTGGCCAGGTTTTTGCCCACATCCGCGTCCCTTTGTATTGCCTGCGGCTCATAGTCATGGTTGGCAAAGACTGCCTGGACTTGCAATTCGGCGGCCAGCCTGGGGATTTCCTGCTCGGCGTGCGCGTGGCGCACGATCAGCGTGCCGCCCATTTTTTCAAGCTCCGCCGCCAGTTCGCTGACACTGTCATGAATGAAGGCCACGCGCCGATCTATCGCCGGCAAATCCTGCAGGATGCTCTTGTCGAAAATGAACACGCAATACACTTGCTCACTTTGCTTCAGGGCATGATAAAGCGCAGCATGGTCGAAACTGCGCAGATCGCGCCTGAACCAGACTAGCGAACGGAGAAACGGTTTTTGCATGGAGAGAACGCCAGTTGATGATTGTCCCGCCATTGTAGCGATAAAAGCAGCGGCAGAATTAAAGCGAGGTGCGCGATTGAAAAACCGGCCAGGAAGGGCATCATCCATTCAGGCAATGCCGGCCGGCACAAACTTCGTAGCAATATTGATAAAAAATTATCTGACCGGTCTTGCCGCACTCATTTTGTTGGCTATGCGCTAGATATGAGCAACAAGGGCCAGGTTTGTGCGCCAACCGGGCCAGAATGCAGCAAAAATGCTAAAATGGCGCCTATGGCGAAGCAAATAAAATCTCACCTCTCCACTTTGTTTGGAGAAACTTCAAGGTCGGAGCCAAAGTCTCCCTCCAAGTCCTCTATTTCTTCCGATTCTTCAACGAAATCGACCGATTCTGAATTGAATCTGGCCAATCATTTCCTGATAGCAATGCCGTCCATGCTGGACCCGATTTTTGGCGGTTCCGTCATTTACCTGTGCGAGCATAACCAGCGCGGCGCGATGGGCCTGGTCATCAATAAGCCGACGGACATGACTATTTCCGGTTTGTTTGACCGTATCGACCTGAAGCTGGAAATCATTCCCAATTCCCATCCCATGCGCAAACAGCCGGTGATGTTCGGCGGCCCGGTGCAGGATGACCGCGGCTTTGTATTGCATGCTCCTGCCGGGAAATTTTCTTCATCACTGCAAGTGACTGATGACATTGCATTCACTACCTCGCGCGATGTGCTGGAAGCCGTGGCTGCTGGTGACGGGCCGGAGCGGGTGTTGATCAGCGTCGGCTATGCGGGCTGGAGCGCCGGGCAGTTGGAACAAGAGATCCTGGCCAATGGCTGGCTGACAGTTGCCGCCGATGCCAGCATCATGTTTGATTTGCCTATAGAAGAACGTTTCCTGGCCGCCATCAAATTACTGGGCATAGACCCGATGATGCTGGCCGCTGACGCCGGACACGCCTGATGGCCGCATTGGACGGCAGCATACTGGCTTTTGATTTCGGCTTGAAACGCATAGGCGTGGCATTGGGAAACACCTTGCTGCGCGAGGCCAAACCGCTGAGCATCATCAGCGCCGCTACCAACGACGGGAAGTTTGCCGAGATTGCCGAGCTGATACAGACCTGGCAACCGGTCTTGTGCGTGGTTGGCCTGCCCATGCATCCGGATGGCGCCGCACACGAGATGACCCAGCGCTGCCAGCGCTTTGCGAACCAGTTGCACGGCCGCTACGGTATCGCGGTAGAACTGGTGGACGAACGCTATTCTTCTGCGGTGATTTCCGCCAAACGCGGCGAGCATATCGATGCGCAGGCCGCCGCCCTTATTCTGCAACAATATTTCGACCAGACCCCATGAGTACATCCTCTTTCAATCTCGATGCAGAAGCCCTGTATCTGGATCTGCTGGAACAAATCAAATCCCAGACCACACTGGATCAAAAGCTGGCGATTGTCGGCATCTATTCCGGCGGCGCCTGGCTGGCTGAGCGCCTGGCGAAAGACCTGGCGCTGCATAACAAGGCGGGCTTCATCGACGTTTCCTTCTATCGCGATGACTATGCGCAAAAAGGCCTGCATGCCGAGGTCAAGCCTACCCAGATTCCGTTTGACGTGAATGGCGCCAGCATTATCCTGGTGGATGACGTGCTGTACACCGGCCGCACCACGCGCGCGGCGATCAATGAATTGTTCGACTACGGCCGTCCGGCGAAGATTATGCTGGCCACGCTGGTAGACCGCGGCGGCAGGGAGCTGCCGATCGCCGCCGATTTTGCTGCGCACACGATTGATGCAGCGGCCTACGACAAGTCCCATTCCATCAATCTGCAGCGCGCAGAAGACGGTACCTTTAGCCTGAGCATAGACCATGCATAATCCTCAACTGAACAAACACGGCGAACTGCAGCATCTGCTGACGATAGAAGGTTTGCCCAAGTCCATCCTCAACCACATCCTGGATACCGCATCCTCCTTCGTCAGCATCAGCGACCGCGAAGTGAAGAAGGTGCCGCTGATGCGCGGCAAGAGCGTATTCAATTTATTCTTTGAAAATTCCACGCGTACCCGCACCACGTTTGAGATCGCCTCCAAGCGTCTGTCGGCCGACGTCATCAATCTGAATATCTCGGCTTCCAGTACCAGCAAGGGCGAGTCGCTGCTGGATACGATAGACAACCTGGCGGCGATGCATGCAGACATGTTCGTAGTGCGCCACTCGATGTCAGGCGCACCCTACCTGATCGCCAAGCACCTGAATGACACCAAGCAGCAGCATGTGCATGTGGTCAATGCCGGCGATGGCCGCCATGCCCATCCTACGCAGGGCTTGCTGGACATGTACACGATCAGGCACTACAAAAAAGATTTCACCAAACTGACAGTGGCCATCGTCGGCGACGTATTGCATAGCCGCGTTGCGCGCTCCGATATCCATGCGCTGACTACGCTGGGCGTGCCGGAAGTACGCGTGATAGGGCCACGCACCTTGCTGCCGTCCGGCCTGGAGCAGATGGGTGTGCGCGTCTTCAGCGACATGAACGAAGGACTGAAGGGCGTCGACGTGATCATCATGCTGCGCTTGCAGAATGAACGCATGAGCGGTGCCTTGCTGCCGTCGGCACAGGAATATTTCAAACACTACGGCCTGACGCCGGAACGGCTGGCACTGGCCCGGCCGGATGCCATCGTGATGCACCCGGGCCCGATGAACCGCGGCGTAGAGATAGACTCCGCCGTGGCCGACGGTCCGCAGGCAGTGATACTGCCGCAAGTCACCTTCGGTATTGCCGTGCGCATGGCAGTCATGAGCATCGTTGCTGGAAACTAAGCAGGGAATCAGAACAAGATGAAAATCCATATCAAGAACGGCCGCATTGTAGACCCTGCCAACGGCATGGATGCAGTACAGGATTTGTATATCGTTGCGGGCAAGATCGTTGCGCTGGGCCAGGCCCCGGCCGATTTTGTCGCCAACAAGACAATAGACGCAAGCGGTCTGGTGGTCGCACCTGGCCTGGTGGACCTGAGCGCCAGATTGCGCGAACCCGGCTTTGAATACAAGGCCACGCTGGAATCGGAGTTGCAGGCTGCGATGCGCGGCGGTGTGACCAGCCTGGTTTGCCCGCCGGACACCGATCCGGTGCTGGATGAATCAGGGCTGGTAGAAATGCTGAAGCAAAGGGCCAGGACCCAGAACAAGGCGCACGTCTATCCGCTGGGCGCCCTGACGGTTGGCCTGAAAGGCGAGGCCCTGACCGAGATGGCGGCGCTGACCGAAGCCGGCTGCATAGGATTTTCGCAGGCAGAGAGCGTGATTCAAGACACCAATGTACTGCAGCGCGCGCTGCAGTACGCAGGCACCTTCGGCTACACGGTATGGCTGCGGCCGCAAGATGCTTTCATCGGCAAGGGTGGGGTTGCCCATAGCGGCCCGCTGGCTTCGCGCCTGGGCCTGTCCGGCGTGCCGGTGATGGCGGAAACTATTGCATTGCATACGCTGTTTGAACTGATGCGCGCGACCGATGCCAAAGTCCATTTATGCCGCATCTCTTCCGCAGCGGGGCTGGAGCTGGTACGCCAGGCCAAGAAGCAGGGGCTGTCGCTGACCTGCGACGTCGGCGCGCACCATGTGCATATGACCGATGCCGATATCGGTTTCTTTGATCCCAATGCGCGCCTGACGCCGCCTTTGCGCAGCCAGCGCGACCGTGATGCGATCAGGCTGGCGCTGCAAGACGGCACGATAGACGCGATCTGCTCCGACCATACTCCGGTGGATGACGACGAAAAATTGCTGCCGTTTGCCGAGGCTTCGCCTGGTGCCACTGGTCTGGAATTATTGCTGTCGCTGTCGCTGAAGTGGGCGGAAGAAAGCCGCGGCGAAGTCACTCTGAGCCAGGCCATCTCCCGCATCACTCATGACGCCGCGCGGGTCACCGGCCTGCCTTGCGGCCAGCTGGGAATCGGCCGGGTCGCTGATATCTGTCTGTTTGATCCTGCGCAGCGCTGGACTGTGGAAGCAAAAAACCTGGTCAGCCAGGGCAAGCATACGCCTTTCCTCGGTTATGAATTGCCAGGCGTGGTGAAGGCAACCATCGTCGCCGGGCATGTGGCTTTTGATGCATTACATTGAGCTGGTCTAGATAAAAATAATAAGGGTAGGCATGATAGCTTGGCGTTTTGCACGCGTGACCGTGCATTTGTTTGCGGGACTGTTGACGTGTGCGCTGGTGTTTCCATGGACGTCGGCCGCCACCCATGAGCGCTTGATACGCCGCTGGTCGCGCAAGCTGCTGCAGATAGTAAAAGTTAATTCCGGCTTCCGCGATCTGTCGGGCGGCGCGGTGGCGCAACGTTCGCTGATCGTGGCCAACCATGTGTCATGGCTGGATATCTTCGTGATGAACTCTGTGCATCCCTGCCATTTTGTCGCCAAGTCCGATATCCGCGGTTGGCCGCTGATAGGCTGGCTGTGCGAAAAAACCGGTACCATCTTTATTGCCCGCGGCAAGCAGCGCGAAGTCAGGAAAATCTACGAAGGCCTGGTGCACCAGATACAAGCCGGGGATAGAGTGGCTTTTTTTCCGGAAGGCACGACCGCGCCGCAAGGCACGCTGCTGCCGTTTCATGCAAACCTGTTTGAGGCGGCAATTCAGGCGCAGGTACCGATACAGCCGTTTGCGGTGCGTTATCTGGATGCGCAGGGTGTATTGCATCCGGCGGCTGATTTCATCGGCGACATGACTTTTGTCGAGAGCATGGCCGTGATCTTGAAAGCCGGCGGTTTGCAGGCAGAACTGGTGCGCATGCCTGCGATCAGCACCGACGGCGCACACAGGCGCGATATCGCGCAACTGGCGCGCAAGGCTGTGGCGCAGGGACTGGGTTTGCCGGAAGAGGTGGTGGCAGCAGAAGCCAAGCCAGCTTAGCTAAAGGCTCGCTTAGCCAGGTTGCCGGTGCTGGGGGCAGTCTATCTGCACGATTTGCCTGTCATCCAGCGCCACTGCGGTCAGCTTGCCGCCCCAGACGCAGCCTGTATCCAGGCTCAGCAGGTCAGGCCGCAATACCAGGCCCAGCGTGGACCAGTGGCCGAATATCACCGGTGTTGTTGCAGTTTTCCTGCCCGGCACATCGAACCAGGGCATCATCCCAGCGGGAGCAGCGCCTACCCCATCTTTGCTGTCAAAATCCATCACGCCGTCTGCGCTGCAAAAACGCATGCGGGTAAATGCATTGATGATGCAGCGCCAGCGATCCATGCCGCGCAGCTTGTCATTCCATTGCGCCGGGCTATTGCCATACATCTGTTCCAGCAGGTTCAGCCAGTTGGGGCCGCGCAGTTCTTCTTCCACTTCTTGTGCCAGATCCAGGGTTTGCTGTACTGTCCATTGAGGAAAGACGCCGGCATGCACCAGCAAATGGCCGTCTTCATGCAAAGCCAGCGGCCTGTGCCTTAGCCATTGCAGCAGGGCTTCCTTATCCGGCGCCTGCAGGATATCGTCCAGCGTGTCACCGCGATGTATTTTCTGCAGCCCGTTCGCTACCGCCAGCAAGTGGAGGTCGTGGTTGCCCAGTACCGTGTCGGCTTGTGCAACTGTGGAAGCCGTTGCGAGGTGATGGACAAAACGCAGCGTCGCCAGCGAGCGCGGACCGCGGTTGACCAGATCGCCGGCAAACAGCAGGCGTGCCTGCGGATATTGGGCGCTTATCTGCTGATACAGCTCGTCCAGTTGATCGCAGCAGCCCTGGATATCGCCGACAGCGAAAATCTTGCTGGCGCGCTTGCCCGTCACTGTTCGGCTCCCAGCCGTTTGGACTCGGCCCTGCTGAATAGCGCATCCTGCTTTTGTTTCTCGCGCATGCTGCCGGTAATCATGGTCGGCCAGCCTATCAGATGCTGTTCGGCGATCTCGGCCAATCCGCGCATCCAGGCCGGTGATTCATTCAGGCAGGGGATGTAGTGAAATTCCTTGCCGCCGGCCACCAGGAAATCCTGCCGCACTTCCATCGCAATTTCCTCCAGGGTTTCCAGGCAGTCGGCGATAAAGCCTGGGCAGACTACGTCTATCCGCTTCACGCCTTGTTTTGCCAGGGCCTGTACCGTAGGCGCCGTATAAGGTTGCAGCCATTCCGCACGGCCCAGGCGCGACTGGAAGCTGACGATATACTGGTCTTTGCTCAAACCGAGTTGCTCTGCCAGCAGGCGTGCAGTTTTATAGCATTCGCAGTGATAAGGATCGCCGCGCAGCAGGAAGGCCTTGGGCAAGCCATGGAAGCTCATCACCAATTTTTCTGGACGGCCATTGGACTGCCAGTAGTTCAGGATCGATGTTTTCAGCGCATCGATATAGGCTTCGTGGTCGTGATAATTTTTTACAAAGCGCAGCTCAGGAACATTCCTGACCTGCTGGTAGTGGCGGACGACAGCGTCAAAATTGGATGCAGTAGTGGTGCCGGAATACTGCGGGTAGGCAGGCAGGATCAGTAGCCTGTCATAGCCTTCTGCTTTGAGTTTGGTCAATACCTCAGGGATGGAGGGTGAGCCGTAGCGCATTGCATGGGTCGCATGCACTTCATGCCCGCGCTCTCCCAGATAGCCTTTCAGCAGCAGCGCCTGTTTTTCTGTATGGATCTTCAGCGGCGAACCGTCCTTGGTCCAGATGGACGCATATTTGGCGGCTGACTTGCTGGAGCGAAAAGGCAGGATGATGCAATTCAGGATCAGCCACCAGATCGCACGCGGTATTTCCACCACGCGCCGGTCTGATAAAAACTCTTTCAGGTAGTGCTTTACAGCCGAGGTCGTCGGCGCGTCGGGCGTACCCAGATTGATCAGCACGACGGCAGTTTTGGCGATTTTCCCGTGCGAGTAGTCGGGTTCTTTCAGGAAGGACATGGATGCTATTCTTTGTTATTGAAACTGATTATTTATTGCTTACGCGTTGTCGCGCGTGACTATTCACGATGCCAGCAATTCCCGCGCGTGTTTGCGGGTGGTTGCCGTGATTTCTATGCCGCCCAGCATGCGGGCAATTTCTTCCACGCGCTGTTTATTGTCCAGCCCGTCAATCTGCGAAACAGTCTTGCCCTTGCTGCTGGCCTTGCTGACCTGGAAGTGCTGGTTGGCCTGGCTGGCGACTTGCGGCAGATGCGTGACGCACAATACCTGTCTGTCCTGCCCTAGCCGTTTCAGCAAACGGCCTACTACTTCTGCAACGCCGCCGCCTATGCCGCTATCCACTTCATCAAAGATCAGCGTAGGCGTGGCAGTAGCGCACGAAGTAATGACGGAGATGGCGAGCGAGATGCGGGCCAGTTCGCCGCCGGAGGCAACCTTGGCCAGCGGTCGCGCTTGTACGCCGGCATGGCCGGCTACCAGGAATTCCACCTGCTCCAGCCCGAAAGCGGCAGGCTCGCAAGGATGCAGCGCAATCGAGAAACTGCCGCCGGACATGCTCAGGTCCTGCATCGCAACGGTGACCGCCTTGCCCAAGTCTTTGGCGACGATGCCACGGGCCTTGCTGAGCTTTTGTGCGGCCTTCAGATAAACCTGTTTCGCGCTTTCTTCCTGTGCTTTCAGCGCATCCATGTCGGATGCATTCGCAAGTTGCTGCAATTGCCCGGACAGGCTGGCGAATTCATGATGCAGCTCTTCCGGTGCAACGTGGAAGCGGCGCGCGGTCGAGTGTATGGACTCTACCCGGTTTTCCACCGTACGCAGGCGAGCCGGGTCCAGCTCCACTCGGCCCAGATAGTCGTTCAGCGCATAAGTGGTTTCCTGCAGGTTGATGCGGGCGGAATCCAGTGCATCGGTGACCGGTTTCAAGGCGACGTCATATTCCAGCAGCTTTAATAGTTTCTGGTGCAGCGAAGACAATTGCGACAGGACCGGGTGCTCTGATTCCGAGATCAGGTCGGCAGCTTCCTGTGCGCCTTCCAGCAGGCTGGCGGCATGCGCCAGCCTGCTGTGTTCATGGCTGATGCTCTCCCACTCGCCGGGTTGTATCTGCAATTTTTCCAGTTCCTGCACCTGCCACTCCAGGCGTTCCTTTTCCAGCAGGACATTCTTCGCATTGGTTTCGAATTCTTCGCGCTGCCTGGCCAGGTTGCGCCAGTTTTTATGCAGCGTGGCTACCTGCTGCACATCTGCCTGGAATCCGCCCTGCATGTCCAGTAGCGCGCGCTGGGCGTCGGTCTTCAGCAGCGACTGGTGCGCGTGTTGCCCATGGATGTCGACCAGCATGTCGCCCAGTTCGCGCAATTGCGCAGCAGTGGCGGTAATGCCATTGATGTAGGCTTTGGAGCGGCCGGCATTGTCGATGACGCGGCGCAGCAGCAACTGGCCGTCTTCGCCGGCAAAGTCATTGTCTGCCAGCCATGCGCTGGTCGCATCGTCGGTAGAAAATTCGGCCGAAATATCCGCTTTGGATGCGCCTTCGCGCACCATGCTGGCGTCGCCGCGGCCACCGAGTGCCAATGCCAGCGCATCGATCAGGATGGATTTACCCGCACCGGTTTCGCCGGTGAAGACAGTGAAGCCGGCTGAAAATTCCAGCTCTATGGCATCAACGATAACAAAGTCGCGAATAGCAAGCGTGCGCAGCATAAGAGTGTTGAAAAAGGGATAAGGGAAGCGGCGTGTATTTTAGCTTAAGGCCGGACTTGGCCTAAGGCCCGACGACCGAAGGATACTCGTTCCAGTGCAGTTTCTGGCGCAGCGTGTCATAGTAGTTCCAGCCTTGCGGGTGCAGGAAGGTGATTGTATGTTCGGAGCGCTTGACGATGATCCTGTCCTTGTACATCAGGTCGGCGAAAGACTGCATGTCGAAATTCACTGTGATATCACGCCCGGCAGCGATTTCTATCACGATCTCGCTACTGTCCGGCAAGACGATAGGGCGATTGGACAGTGCATGCGGTGCGATCGGTACCATCACGATACCGTTCAGGCTGGGATGCAGCAGCGGTCCGCCGGCAGACAGCGCATACGCGGTGGAGCCGGTCGGGGTGGATACGATCAGGCCGTCCGAGCGCTGGTTGTACATGAAGTGGTCATCCACATCCACGCGCAGTTCCACCATGCCGGTGCCGGCGCCGCGCGAGACGACCACGTCGTTGAATGCCATGCCGCTGAAAATCTGATTACCGTCGCGCACCACGATACCTTGCAGCAGGCTGCGTTTCTCTGCCACGTATTTGCCTTCCAGCATCTCAGTGATGACAGGAATGGTGCGATCCAGCGGAATATCGGTAATAAAGCCCAATCTGCCCTGATTGATGCCTATCAGG
This sequence comes from Parundibacterium terreum, assembly GCF_014636315.1. Taxonomy (GTDB): domain Bacteria; phylum Pseudomonadota; class Gammaproteobacteria; order Burkholderiales; family Burkholderiaceae_D; genus Undibacterium; species Undibacterium terreum. The sequence continues at coordinate 345,118 of NZ_BMED01000003.1, forward strand.
GGGACATTGTACGGGGCCAGTTGGCGGGCGATGCCCAGCATGGTGCCGTCGCCGCCCAGTACAATGGCGGCATCGGCGTTTTTGCCTATTTCTGCCGCCGACATCACATGGAAGCCTTCCAGCAGCATGTTTTGTGCGGTTTCCGCTTCAAAAATCACTGTATGTCCGGCATCGTCCAGGAAACTGGCCAGCTCTGCAATCGAATGGGTAACGCCTGCGGCATTATATTTACCAACCAGTGCAATAGTTTTTGGCGATGAAGTCATAAATTAACGAGAACTGATGGCATAGATGATGCAGATTAGAACATAATTACAGAAGTTTTAGGCATGCAAGAGGCATGAAAAGTGAGCAAGTATGACTATTAAGCCTGTCAAGGCAATACTGTTTGATCTGGATGAGACCTTATGGCCGGTAGGCCCGGTGATCCAGCATGCGGAGAACTCGCTGTTTCAATGGATGACTGTCAATACCCCGCTGGTGGCGCAGAATTACTCCATAGAGCAGATGCGCAGCCAGCGCAAGGAAATGATGCTGACCAACCCGCGCTTCCAGTATGACCTGTGGGCGCTGCGGCATGCGATGCTGACCAGGCTGTTTGCCGAGCATGGTGAGGATGCCTCCAAGGCCGATCTGGCGATGGCGGTATTTGCCGACGCCCGTAACAAGGTCAGTTTATTTGACGATGTATTGCCGGCTTTGGACAAGCTGCAGCAAAAGCTGGTGATGGGATCGGTATCGAATGGCTTTGCCGACCTGAAGGCGATAGGCCTGGCGCCCTATTTCAAAGTATCCATCGCTGCACATACTTTCGGCTGTGCCAAGCCGGACCCGCGCATATTTGCAGCGGCCTGCGAAGCGCTGCAATTGCATCCCCGGGATATCCTGTTTGTCGGCGATGATTTGCTGCTGGACGTGGAGGGCGCGCAAAAGGCAGGCATGCAGGCAGTCTGGGTAGACCGCAAACAATTGCAGACGCACGAAATCCCTTATCCGCATGTCAAGCCGCAAGCAGTCGTCAGCGAACTGAATGCCTTGCTGGAGTGGGTATAATCTTGCTTGCAGGTGACAGGCAGGGCAAATGCAACATTGCTTTCAGGCAGATGCTTGCAATTGCAGCATGGATTTATTATTGTCTGTATGGAAGGTATATTGACCCCGTCTTTTGCCATATCAGCCATATGTCTACACGCTTCTGACTATCTCGCATAGAATACCTGTATGCAACTCGATATTCGCGCCCAAACCCTATTAAAAGCCCTGGTGGAACGGTATATAGCCGACGGCCAGCCTGTGGGCTCGCGCGCCTTATCAAAAATTTCAGGTCTTGAACTGTCGCCGGCGACCATACGCAATGTGATGGCAGACCTGGAAGAAATGGGTTTTGTCGCCAGTCCGCATACCTCGGCCGGGCGCGTGCCCACGCCGCGCGGCTACCGGGTATTTGTCGACAGCTTGCTGACCGTGCAGGAAATCGACGAGGCGGCGCTGGAATCGCGCCTGCAACCGAAACTGCTATCCAATCCGCCGCAAAAGATCATTGCCAACGCAGCGCAGATATTGTCTTCGCTATCGCAGTTTGCCGGAGTCGTCATGACACCGCGCAATGAATCGACCTTCAAGCAGATAGAATTCCTGCGCCTGTCAGAAAAACGCATACTGCTGGTGATCGTCGCCCCGAATGGCGAAGTGCAGAACCGCCTGTTGCTGACCGACGTGGACTATACGCCGCCGCAACTGATACAGGCGGCGAATTACCTGAACCAGAATTTTGGCGGCCTCAGTTTCGAGGATGCGCGTATCCGCATCAATGGCGAACTGCGCCAGTTGCAAAACGATATGACGCGCCTGATGCAGGCTGCAGTCGAGGCCGGCAGCGACGCGATGGCCGACCATAGCGACGACATGGTCATCTCCGGCGAACGCAATCTGCTGAATGTGGAAGATCTGTCGTCGAATATGACCTCCTTGCGCAAACTGTTCGACATGTTTGAGCAAAAGACCAGCCTGATGCAATTGTTGGATATTTCCAGTAAGGCGACCGGGGTGCAGATCTTCATCGGTGGCGAGTCGCAACTGGTGCCCATGGACGAAATGAGCATAGTCACCGCACCGTATGAAGTCAACGGCAAGATAGTAGGCACGCTGGGTGTAATTGGGCCCACGCGCATGGCGTACGAACGCGTGATTCCTATTGTGGATATCACTGCAAAACTGCTGTCCAATGCGCTAAGCCATTAAGCTTGATTCCTTAGGCTGTATTGCCGGGCCGGGAAATTCGTTTTACCTGTAGCTGTATCGCCTTTTCTTTAAAATGAAAGGAGTCACGATGGCAGGTCAAAAGAGCATGTCAGTGCTGCTTGTGGATGACAACGATATGACGCGCGAGGTGCTGCGTGTCATTCTCAGGCATGAAGGCTATCTTGTGGTCGGCGAAGCCACCGACGGTGATACCGGCCTGGAAATGGCTTTGCGGCTGCAGCCGAATATCATCTTCTTGGACGTCGTCATGCCTACCGTCAGCGGGCTCGATACCCTGAAAAAAATCAAGGAAGTGCTTCCCAGGACCATCATACTGATGGTGACGTCCAATAAGGACAGGGACACTTTTACTGCGGCGCTGCAAGGCGGTATCAGCGGTTACATTATCAAACCTTTTAATGCCGGCACTGTCATGGATGCTTTGCAATTGGCCATCGCCAAAGCCGGCCCGCAAGTCTGATCCATTCGCGTCAGACCGGCTTGCCGGCCTGTCCTTCCCCTATCCCACTTTTAGCCAAGCATGAAATTACAAGCCACAGAGCAAGCTTCGGCAGCCAACCGGCTGAACCCCGACAATAATCCCATCGTACTGGTCCTGCAGGGCGGCGGTGCGCTGGGAGCTTATCAGGCCGGGGTGTTTGAGGCCCTCCATGAGCATGATCTGGTGCCGGACTGGATAGTCGGCACCTCAATCGGCGCCATCAACGCGGCGCTGATCGCCGGCAATCCGCAGGAAAGCAGATTGCAAAAGCTCAAGGAATTCTGGCGGCGTGTGTCGCACGGCGACGGTTTCGACATGAGCAGGTTGCCGGATGAGGCCAGGAAGGCGAATGTGTCAGCGGCAACGCTGGATACGATGATGCGCGGCGTGCCCGGTTTTTTTTCGCCGCGCCTGTTCAGTCCGTTTGCCGCCGGTTTCTCGGTAGAACCGGATGCTGCCAGTTTTTATGAAACCCGTGATCTTCGCACTACGCTGAAAGAACTGGTGGATTTTGACTATTTGAATGCAGAAGGCGGCATGCGCCTGACCGTCAATGCGTTGAAGGTAACCTGCGGTGAGTTGGCCAGCTTCGACAACCGCGAGCATGACTTGTGCGCCGACCATGTGATGGCCAGTGGCGCGCTGCCACCAGGCTTTCCGCCTGTACGCATAGACGGAGAATTGTATTGGGATGGTGGCCTGTATTCGAATACGCCGCTGGAAACCGTATTGAATGACCAGCCGCATGCGAATGCCCTCTGTTTCATGGTGGATTTATGGAGTGCTCAGGGGGAAGAACCGCGTACATTGGACGAAGTGCAGACCAGGCAGAAAGATGTGATGTTTGCATCGCGTTCGATGCGCCATATTGATGCCTACCTGGAAACGCATAAATTACAGCGTGCATTACGTGATTTGTATAAGCGCCTGCCGGCAAAGCAAAAGAATGCCGCCGACAAGCAACTGCTATCCGAACTGGGTTGCGATAGCACGTTGCATATCGTCAGAATTCCTTACGCGGGGCAAGACTGGCATATGGCTGCCAAGGATATCAACTTTTCCCGTGGCTCCATCGAGTGGCGCTGGGAGCAGGGATACCGGGACGGCATGCGAGCGGTCAAGCAGGCAGGCTGGCTGGCCAATGTGTCAGAAGACACGGCGGTCGTAATTCACGAAATAGCGCCCGATCCCGTTTAATTTTTCACTGGCCGGTCCGTCCGGGTTTTCCCCGGGGGAGGCGCTTGCGGCTTGCTGCCTGCCTCGGCCAGCAATGCCGCGCAGCCATGCTCCTGGCCTGGTCCGACAGCGACCAGCGGCGCCAGCGCCGCTATTGGCGCCAGCGCCGCCAATGCGATGGCGCCTCCGGCTTTCAAGGCCAGCACACCTTTGTCCAGGCTGATTTTGGGATTTTTGAAGCTGCCCGTCACATACAGCGGCGTGCGTAAAGAAATCACGCGCAGGCCCTTGCTGTGAGGATTGATCTTCAGGTCCAGTTGTTCCTTGACCAGACTGATCTGGCCTGTGATATCGGTCAGGGATTCCTGGGTATCGACAACGAAACTGCGGGTTTGCATGATGCCGTTAGTAACGGCGAAATCGCTGGCCAGGCAGTTGATTTCTATCTGCTTGTCCCCGGATAATTGGGTCAGTACGATATTGCCTATGTTCAGGCCCATCTCTTCCAGCAGCAGCTTGCTGATGGAACCCTGGTTGATCAGCGCCTTGACTTCGCCATTGGAATTGCCCAGCAGGCTGGAGACGGAACTGCCGGTTGCAGACAAAGAGGCGTCCCCATTGATTTCGCCCAGACTGGCCTGCATGGCCTCGAAGCTGGGGAATAGCTTTTTCAGCTTGAGATGGCGGGCGCTCATCTTCATTTCTGCCTTGATCAATTGTTCGCGGCCGTCCAGCTTGATATTGGAGCTGAAATTGCCTCCAGCGGCGCCGAAATTAAGCGGAGTCAGCGTGACAACGCTGTCCTTCAGATGCACATTGGTGACCAGGTTATCGAGAGGCAAGTCCTTGCTGCGTATGATTTTCTTGCCGGTGAATTTGATATCGGCATCCATGCTGTCCCAGCGATCGGTCTTGAATTTCTCCACTGGTAGCACCTTGTCGGATGGCTGCACTGGCGCGACACCGCGATTTTCTTTGCTGGCATTTGAGTCCGCGCCGATCAGCGGGCCCAGATCTTCGAATTGCAACAGATTGGATACCACTTCGCCGCTCAGGCGAGGGCGTATCAGCGGGCTGCCGTTTTCCTGTGATTGATAAGTCACACTGCCGGAAAGGTCACTGGAACCGAACTTACCTACGAACTTGTCATAGACCCAGTTGCCGCCGCTACGGTTGGGGCTACCGGTCAAATGACCTTCGGTGGAAAAAGCCGGTGTTTCCGGTAGTACGATACCCGTTAATGCGTACAGACCGGCCATGCTGGCGCCTGCCAGGTGCAGGCGCATATCGATTGCCGCTAGGTCGCTGGGCTTGGTGATAGTTCCCTTGACTTGTACAACGACCGATTTTCCTACCTTTACATCTGCTTCCAACGGAAAAGCTGCGTTCTGATTCTGCAGCGATAGCACCGCACCGGCCTTGCCGCTGCCGCTTACCTTTTCCTTGTTAAAGCTGCCGTTCAGTGTCCAGCCGACGCCATACGTATTTTTGGAGGCGGCGATCTGCTTGTCATCCAGGGTATCGATATTGGCAGTGATGTCGGCATGCTTGACTGCGTCTTTTATCTTTACCGTTCCCTTATCCAGTACCACTTCGCCAAGTGCCAGTTTCCATTCGGAAGGCGTTTCGCTGGTTTTAAAGCTCCAGTTATTTTGCGTGGCCGACAGGCGTTCAAGGGATACATCCGGTGATTCCAGTTCCACAGTGGGGATGGTGATTTTTTTATCCAACAAGGGCAGCAGGTCAACTGAAAAATGCACGCGCTTGATCTGCGTCATATACGGTGAAGCGGTGGCCCAGTCCGGATTGCTGATGCGAATATCTTCGCCGGACAAGTGGGGCCAGGGAATGTAGTTACGCCAGCCTATCTGACGGGTTGGAGGCTTTTCCCAGGTCAGAGACAAATTGCCGTTGATGCTGAACGGACGGCCTATCGCATCGGACACACGGGTGTTCAGCCAGGGCTTCGCCTTGTTCCAGTCATAGTTCATAAACAGCACCAGTGCCATGGCAAAAATTGCTATTAGCCCCAATACAGTACCGCCGATGATTTTTGTTGTTCTTGTCATGAATGTACCCGTTTTTACCAATTAGTGTCTGCAAGGTAGCGCAAATTTAGCGCAGCAGGTGTCCACTTCCTAGCAAGCCTATCAGGCCGATGATAATCAGATAAATGGCGACGATGAAATTCAACAGCCTAGGCACGACCAGAATCAGGATGCCGGCAATTAAAGAAACCAGTGGAGTAATTAGAAGATTGAAGTTCATGGTGGATTCCTGTCTCAATAAAGTGATGTATTGCTGCTGCTCATAGGTAAGGCCGGAAAAATTTTTCATGCCCACTCATAGGGCAAAGAATACAGGATGCCAATTGATTTTTATGTGCGTTTGCGTACCGAGGCTTTGTAAGCATAGCTATATAAAGTGTTATCGCTAGGGATTTATAGAAAACGGTGATTGTTGTGACGATCTTATGACTATCGCAGCAACGAAGAACAACTTAAAACAATTTAATCCATGGAGTTTGATGATGAAAAAATTTACTGATGCAGGGATGTACGAGCAATCCCATAAAGCCGGTAGCACGTGGTTGAAAGTCGCATGCTGTACGGGCCTTGTCGCGATGTCTCTGGTGGGCTGCGCAAGCAAGGAAAAAGTGCCGGCGACTTCGGATGTTGCAGTGAGCAAGCAGGCAGTCAGCAACGCAACGGTATCTGGTGCTGCTGAATATGCACCGTTAGAAGTCGCCTCGGCTCAGGATAAGCTGAACCAGGCTAACCAGGCGTTGGCAGCCAAGGATTATGTCAAGGCACGCGAGTTGGCTAATCAGGCCCAGGCAGACGCGCAACTGGCGCAAAGCAAGGCCAGCTCCGCCAAGGCGCAAGCTGCAGCCAATGCGTTGCAAGACAATATCCGCGTGATGCGGGAAGAGCTGGATCGTAGTGCGAGCGTAAACAAATAATCAGCAAATAAGCAGCAAATAATCAGCAAATAAGCAGCTTAGCTAAAAGCGAAACGGGTGATGCCGCTACGCCTTAGTCATATTCAAAATTGAAAGGGAATCATCATGCGAAGTATTAAATTTTTACCTGCCTATCTCCTGGCCGCAGGCGCCTTATTATCTGCCTGCAGCTCCGTGCCTCAGAATAACAGTGCGCTGGAAGACGCAAAACGCGATTTTGCAATGACACAAAGTAATCCTACAGTCGCCCGCCTGGCATCTGCTGAATTGAAGCAGGCCAGTGATGCGCTGGATCAGGCTAATACAGCCTGGACGAAAAAAGAAAGTCTGCAAAAGGTAGATAACCTGGCCTATGTCGCGAAACAAAAAACAGCGAATGCCCGTGAAGTCGCAAAGGCAAAATCTGCTGAAGAATCGGTAGCAGATGCCAAGCAGCAGCAGGATCAGATCCGCCTGCAGCAAAGAACCCTGGAAGCCGACAAGGCCAGGATGGATGCCGATGCTGCGAAGACCCAGGCTGCCTTAGCGCAGAACGATGCGGCCAACGCACAGCGCCAGAAAATGGATGCAGAAGAGCATGCACGCCAGTTGCAGGCTCAATTGAATGATTTGTCTGCAAAGAAAACCGAGCGTGGCCTAGTAATTACCCTGGGTGACGTTTTGTTCGCGGTGGACAAAGCCGATCTGACACCGGATGGCATGATGACAGTGCAAAAGCTTGGTCTGATTTTGCAGCAGAATCCGCAAAGGGTGGTTGTGGTTGAGGGCCATACCGACAGCACAGGTACCGCAGCGCATAACCAGTATCTGTCGGAGCGCCGTGCCAATTCCGTGCTGATTGCTCTGATGGGCATGGGTATTGCGCGTGACAGGGTGGTGACTCAAGGCTATGGCATGAAATATCCGGTTGCCAGTAACGATACTGCGGCCAATCGCCAGTTGAATCGCCGCGTGGAGATTGTGTTGTCGGAAGATGACGGCAAGATCGCACATCGCTGATCTGCAGCTTCGGCAGGGGTAATGCCCTGCCGGACGAGAAGAAAACAAAAAGCCTGCAAATTTGCAGGCTTTTTGTTTTTCAGCCGATGCGGGCTTACTTCTTCATTATTTGCGGATCTTGTCGCCGCAACCCGGTTTGGAGCAGTAGCCATACAAGGCCAGCGCATGTTCGGAAATCGTAAAACCGCGCTCCTTGGCGATTGCCTGTTGCCTTTTTTCTATCTCTTCGTCGTAGAATTCTTCTACGCGGCCGCATTCCAGGCACACCAGATGGTCATGGTGTGAGCCTTCATTCAGTTCAAAGATGGCCTTGCCGGATTCGAAATGGTTGCGGCTGAGCAAGCCTGCTTGCTCAAACTGGGTCAGTACGCGATATACTGTTGCCAATCCGACATCCATGTTTTCGCTGAGCAAAATCTTATAGACATCCTCTGCGGTCAGGTGGCGTACCGGGCTGTTTTGAAAAATTTCCAGGATTTTCAGACGTGGCAGGGTAGCTTTGAGTCCGCTGGCTTTCAGGTTTGGAGTGCTATTCGTCATGTTTTCGGTCAAAAAAGTACTATCTGATTTATGATATAGGGTTTTAGCACTGTTGCTCAATAAATTGAGGTTATCCATGCGATTGTTGTTCTCAGAAACATCCCGAAGCAAGGCATTGGGAGCAGGCTTGGTTGCTGCGTTCGTTCCTGTATTGCTATCCCTGTCCGGTTGTGCGTCCAAAGCTCAAGTGATGGAGACCACACCGCTGAACGGTGTTTCTACTACACAAGGCACTTCCAATAGTGATTCGGCTAAGTCAGATTCTATCACTTCGATGCAGCCGCTGACACCTGCGTCTGCGCAGGGTATCGCCAGTGGTGCACAAGTGACGGCGCCTACCGGTATTTACAAGATACTGAATTATGTGTCCCCTTACCGTATCACCATTCAGCAGGGTAACTTTGTTTCCCAGGAAATGATTGCTCAGTTGAAAGAAGGCATGACCCGTGAGCAAGTGCGCTTTTTGCTCGGTACTGCCTTGCTGACCGACATGTTCCATGAAGACCGCTGGGATTATCCTTTCCGTATCCAGAAGCCGAATGGTGAAGTGATCACCAGCCGCGTGACAGTATTCTTCAAGAACAATACCGTCAACCGCTTTGAAGGCGGCAATCTGCCGACCGAAAAAGACTATCTGGCGCATATCACCAATGCCAAGATCGGTGAACGTACTGAAATTGCTCCGCCTACCGACGGCAAGAAAAAAAATAATCCAGGGGAATAAGGCATGGCTGCTTTGAAAATCGCGGTTGCGGGAGCATCCGGCCGCATGGGCAGGATGCTGATAGAAGCGATCAGCAATGCCGACGACACGATATTGGCCGGCGCGCTGGATATTGCCGGTTCGCCTGCTCTGGGCACCGATGCCGCCGCATTCCTGGGCAAGCCGGCACAGGTCGCGATTACGTCCGATCTGGCGCAGGGCCTGGCCAATGCCGATTTCCTGATCGACTTTACCCGTCCCGAAGGTACGTTGCAGCATGCTGCCTATTGCGCCGAGCACGGCATCAAGATGATTATCGGTACTACCGGTTTTGATGACGAAGGCAAGGCGGCGATAGCCGAAGCCGCAAAAAAAACCGCCATTGTGTTTGCGCCTAACATGAGCGTAGGTGTGAATGTGACGCTGAAGTTGCTGGAAATGGCAGCCAAGAGCTTTTCGCACGGTTATGACATCGAGATCGTTGAAGCCCATCACAGGCACAAGGTTGATGCTCCATCCGGCACTGCGCTGAAAATGGGCGAGGTCATCGCCGATGCCATCGGGCGCGACCTGAACGAAGTTGCCGTCTATGCGCGCGAAGGCGTCACTGGCGAGCGGGATCCATCGTCAATAGGCTTTGCAACGATACGTGGCGGCGACATCGTCGGCGACCACACCGTGCTGTTCGCCGGCATAGGCGAGCGCGTGGAAATCACGCATAAATCTTCCAGCCGTGTCACCTATGCACACGGCAGCCTGCGTGCTGCGCGCTTCCTGGCAGACAAGCAGACCGGCCTGTTCGATATGTATGATGTGCTGAATCTGAACTAGCCTCTTTCCATGAACTTCAGCCTCTCGGAATACTGGGCGCAGGGCGATGCCATCAGCCATATGGTGGCTTACCTGCTTTTGGCGATGTCGCTGGCAAGCTGGTTCACGATATTGTCCAAAGCCTGGTCGTCCTGGCGCATACGCCGCAGCGCGAGTGCGCTGGAGGCTTTCTGGAAGGCGCCCAGCATGACGGATGCGATTGCAATGGTGAATGGCGTGGATAGCGAAAACATCTACGCTCCATTGGCCGTCAGGGCGATGCATGCGGCAGATCCGGTCAACCAGGCCGGCTCGCTGAGCGCAGATACTTCCACCGCCGACCTGATCACCCGCAGCTTGCGGCAAGAAATGAACCGCATCACCGTCAAGCTGGAAATGGGGCTGACCCTGTTGGCTTCCATCGGTTCCACCGCGCCTTTCATCGGGTTGCTTGGTACGGTCTGGGGCATCTATCATGCGCTGACCGAGGTGTCTGCGTCCGGTATCGTGCAGATAGACAAGGTCGCCGGCCCTGTCGGCGAGGCTCTGATCATGACCGCATTGGGCTTGATGGTCGCAATTCCCGCTGTGCTTTCTTATAATGCGTTGAACCGCGTCAACCGGATTACGATGGCCGAGCTGGATGCCTTTGCTTACGACCTGCACGCCCATCTGACCAAAGTGCATGCCGATGTACCATCTGCTCCGTCCAGGGCATAGGCAAAGACAATATGGGATTCGGTCAATTCAATGGTGGAAATGACAAGGCAGGCAAGCACCTGATGCCTATGGCCGACATCAATGTCACGCCCATGGTGGACGTGATGCTGGTTTTGCTGGTCATTTTTATCATCACCGCCCCCTTGCTGACCCATACGATCAAGCTGGATTTGCCAAAAGCACAAGCTGCCGCTGCGCAGGAAAAGCCGCAAACGATCAGCTTGTCGTTTGATGCGCAGGGTGTGTTGTACTGGAATCAAGAAAAAATCGATATGGCCGCACTGGACGACAGGCTGGAGCAGGCCGGACGCAGCCAGCCGCAACCGGAGCTGCAACTGCGTGCAGACAAGTCCACCCGCTACGAAACCATCGCGCAAGTGATGTCTGCAGCGCAAAACCACGGCCTGGCCAAGATAGGTTTCGTCACAGAACCGCCGGCAGCAGCCGCTGCCAAAAAATAGAAACGGCCCTCCCGGGCTGCTTTCTCTGAAAAACACCCTGAACAAGTTATAATCACCGGTTCAGAGTAGAGGCAATTTCACAATGATTTGTGAGTTTGCGCTAATTTCTCCGCAATACTTCGACAACACATCGAATTTACCGAATTTACCTACCGAGCCGTCATGCAAGAAAAATACAGCCCATCCGACATCGAACAAGCGGCGCAGAGCCATTGGAAAAAGATCGACGCTTATAAAGCAGTGGAAAACGATCAGCGCTTCCCTAAAGGAAAGTACTACGCCTGCTCTATGCTGCCTTATCCTTCCGGCAAACTGCACATGGGCCACGTGCGCAACTACACGATCAACGACATGCTGGCGCGCCAATTGCGCATGAACGGCTACAACGTGCTGATGCCTATGGGCTGGGATGCTTTCGGCTTGCCGGCGGAGAACGCGGCGATCAAGAACAAGGTGCCGCCTGCGAAGTGGACCTACGATAACATCGAATACATGAAGACCCAGATGCAAGCCATGGGTCTGGCGATAGACTGGTCGCGCGAAGTCGCAACCTGCTCGCCTGAATACTACAAGTGGAACCAGTGGCTGTTCCTGAAGATGCTGGAAGCAGGTGTCTGTGAACGCCGCACCCAGGTCGTCAACTGGGACCCTATCGATCAGACAGTATTGGCCAATGAGCAGGTGATAGACGGCCGCGGCTGGCGTTCCGGCGCCGTCATCGAAAAACGCGAGATCCCCGGCTACTACCTGAACATCACCAATTACGCGGAAGAGTTGCTGTCCGCGGTGGCCAATCCGGAAGATCCCAACTACCTGAGCGGCTGGCCGGAGCGCGTGCGCCTGATGCAGGAAAACTGGATAGGCAAATCCGAAGGCGTGCGTTTCGCATTTACGCATGACATTCGCGACAGTGCCGGCCAGTTGATCCAGGACGGCAAGATGTATGTATTCACGACCCGTGCCGATACCATCATGGGTGTGACCTTCTGTGCGGTGGCGCCTGAGCATCCGCTGGCGAGCTATGCGGCAGAATCCAATCCTGCACTGGCTGCCTTCATCGAAGAATGCAAAAAGGGCGGCACAACAGAAGCCGAACTGGCCCTGCGCGAAAAAGAAGGCCGCCCTACCGGCTTGTTTGTCACGCATCCGCTGACAGGCGACAAGGTGGAAGTCTGGGTCGGCAACTATGTACTGATGTCCTATGGCGATGGCGCGGTGATGGGTGTGCCTGCGCACGACGAACGCGATTTCATCTTCGCCAAAAAATACAAGCTGCCTGTGAAACAAGTGGTTGCGCTGGAAGGCGAAACCTATTCCACCGATGCATGGGCGGAATGGTATGGCGACAAGCAGCGCGGCGTGACAATCAACAGCGGCGTGCTGGATGGTCTAAGCCATAAGCAGGCTGTCAGCAAGGTGGCCGAGCTGGTTGCCGGCAAGGGCCTGGGCGAAAAGAAAACCACCTGGCGCCTGCGCGACTGGGGTATCAGCCGCCAGCGCTACTGGGGCACGCCTATCCCTATCATCCACTGCAATGATTGCGGCTCGGTACCCGTGCCTGAGAAAGACTTGCCGGTAGTATTACCGGAAGACTGCATACCGGACGGTTCCGGCAATCCGCTGAACAAGCGCGAAGATTTCCTGCATGTAGACTGTCCTAGCTGCGGCAAGCCTGCCAAGCGCGAGACCGACACGATGGATACCTTCGTCGATAGCTCGTGGTATTTCATGCGCTATTGCGATGCGCGCAACGACAATGCCATGGTAGCCGAAGGCACCAAATACTGGATGCAGATGGACCAGTACATAGGCGGCATCGAGCATGCGATCCTGCATTTGCTGTATGCGCGTTTCTGGACCAAGGTCATGCGCGATCTGAAATTGATCGACGCCAGCGAACCGTTTTCCAAATTGCTGACGCAGGGCATGGTACTGAAGGGCGCCTTTTCCCAGAAACTCGAAGGCGCCGGCAAGAACTACTATTGGGAACATGAAGTCGACGTCATTCACAATGAACAGGGCATGATAGTCGGCGGTAGGCTCAAATCCGACGGTTCGCCGCTGGACTATGAGATGACGACGATGTCCAAGTCCAAGAGCAATGGCGTTGACCCGCAAGAGTTGATCAACCAGTACGGCGCCGATACGGCCCGTCTGTTCGTGATGTTTGCGTCGCCGCCGGAACAGACTCTGGAATGGAACGATTCCGGCGTGGAAGGCGCACACCGCTTCCTGCGCCGCGTGTGGACTTACGGCGCCAAGAATGAACAGTTACTGGCACAGGCTGCCAAGGTAACAACGGAGATCGCTGCCGGGCTGAGCGTCGATGCGAAGACCTTGCGCCGCGAAGTGCACTCCGTGCTGCGCCAGATCAGCTATGACTATGAGCGCATGCAGTACAACACCGTGGTGTCCGGCGCGATGAAATTGCTGAACACGATAGAGTCTTTCAAACTGGAAGGGGAGGCCAATACTGCGGGCAATGCTGCTGTTGCGCGCGAGGCTTTCGGCATCCTGTTGCGCGCGCTGTATCCGGTATGTCCGCACGTCAGCCACGGCCTATGGGTAGATCTCGCTTACGAGAAGGAATTTGGCGACCTGCTGGATGCGGCCTGGCCACAAGTTGACGAAGCTGCACTGGTGCAGACTGAAATCGAATTGATGATACAGGTCAACGGCAAACTGCGCGGCAGCATTACGGTCGCCAAGGATGCCGACAAGGCCACGATAGAAGCAGCGGCTCTGGCCAATGAGAATGTACAGCGTTACGTGGAAGGCACGCCGAAGAAGATCATCGTCGTACCCGGCAAGCTGGTCAACATCGTTGCATAAGCAAACTATAGCAAGGAATCTTACATGCGCCATAACGTAACAGGCTGGTCCAAGTTATCCAAATCCGTCCAGTTCGCCAGCCTGCTGGCGCTGGCGCTGATGTTGTCTGCCTGCGGGTTTGCAATGCGCGGCGCGGTATCCTTTCCGTTCAAGAGCATCTACGTCGGTTTCGGCGATTCTTCGCCGCTGGGCGGAGAGCTGAAGCGCAACATCCGCGCCAATGGCCAGACTGTGATTACCTCCAGCGCCAACGATGCCGAAGTCATCCTGGACGTGCTGACCGAGAACCGCGAAAAAGTGATCCTGTCGCTGAACAGCCAGGGCCGTGTGCGTGAGTACAACCTGGTCTATACCTTCAAGTTCCGCGTGCGGGACAAGACCGGCAAGGAGTTTCTGGAGCCGACTGAAATTGTCCTGAAGCGTAATATCACCTTTAACGAATCCCAGGTGCTGGCGAAAGAAGCGGAAGAGGCTGTGCTGTACCGTGATATGCAGACCGACCTGGTGCAGCAGATACTGCGCAGGCTGGCTGTATTGAACATGAGCTGACGGGAATACGATGCAATTGCGTTTTGATGCGATTGACGCCCATCTGGCGAAATCGCTGGCTCCCTTGTATGTGATCACCAGCGACGAGCATTTGCTGGCGCTGGAAACGGCGGACAAGATACGCCGGGCCGCGCGCAAGCAGGGCTTTCTGGAGCGTGACATCCTGACCGTGGAGCGTAGTTTCAAATGGGGCGCCTTGCTGGCCGCGAACCAGTCGCAGTCGCTGTTCGGCGACAAGAAGCTGATCGACCTGCGTATCCCTACCGGCAAGCCCGGCAAAGACGGCGGCCAGGCCTTGCAGGACTATGTGTCTCAATTGTCGCCCGATAACCTGACGCTGATCACCTTGCCCAAGCTGGACTGGGCGACGCAAAAGGCGGCCTGGGTGGGCAGCTTGCAGCAGGCGGCTGTATATATCGATATTCCGCTGGTGGAGCGGGCGCAGTTGCCGTCCTGGATATCCATGCGCCTGTCGATGCAGGGCCAGAGTGCCGATCGCCAGAGCCTGGACTTTATCGCCGACCGTGTCGAGGGCAATCTGCTGGCCGCGCATCAGGAAATCCAGAAGCTGGCGCTATTGCATCCTCAGGGTAAATTGAGTTTTGAGCAAATCCACGATGCTGTGCTGAATGTGGCCCGCTACGATGTGTTCAAGCTGAACGAAGCGATGCTGACCGGCGATGTGCCGCGCCTGGTGCGCATGCTGGAGGGCCTGAAAGGCGAAGGTGAAGCTCTGCCGCTGGTGCTATGGGCAGTGGCCGAAGAAATACGTACGCTGCTGAAGCTGAAGTCCGGCATGACGCAGGGCCGTCCGCTAGGCGTTTTGCTGAAGGAATATCGCATCTGGGGACCGCGCGAAAAGCTGATGGCCCCTGCGCTGCACCGTGTCAGCCAGTCCAGCCTGGAGGCTGCGCTGCAGGATGCGGCGCAAGTCGATAAGATGGTCAAGGGTTTGCGGGCAAAGGATTTTGCCGGCGACGCCTGGGATGCCTTGTTGCAGCTCAGCCTGCGTATCGCGAAAGCTTAGCAGCCATTTCTATTGGTGAAATGGATTCTTGGTAAAAAAGTATCAGTGTTTGACGGCTTGCCGGAGCTACCCATGAAGTAGTGGGGTGCCGTTGAACAGGCTGCAGCAATGCCAGCCGGCGCACCCTTATCCAGGGACAGGAATCAGGTGGAAGCGCAGCCGGAGACGGCGAGCGCACCCTTCAGAAAATTATTGTCAAAGCAAGCAAAATGGATATCAAGCAATACATGAACGAGGTAGGCGTGCGTGCCCGGAAAGCATCGCGCGCGATGGCCAAGGCCGATACTGCCGCGAAAAACCTGGCGCTGTCGCTGATCGCTACCGCCATACGCCGTGACGCTGCAACGCTGCGCGCTGCCAATGAAAAAGACCTGGATGCCGCCCGCGCGAACGGACTGGCGCCGGCCATGCTGGATCGCCTGAGCTTGTCCGATAAAGCCATTGCAACCATGGCGGAAGGCCTGGAGCAGATTGTCAGCCTGGCTGATCCTATCGGCGAGATATCGAATATGAAATACCGCCCCACCGGCATACAGGTAGGGCAAATGCGGGTGCCGCTGGGCGTCATCGGCATCATTTATGAAGCAAGGCCAAATGTGACCGTGGATGCGGCCGGCCTGTGCATCAAGAGCGGCAATGCGACGATATTGCGCGGCGGCTCGGAAGCCATACATTGCAACCAGGCGCTGGCCAAATTGGTCAAGGAAGGCCTGGCCGGAGCCGGTTTGCCTGCGGATGCAGTACAGATCGTCGAGACGACCGACAGGGCTGCTGTGGGTGAGCTGATCACAATGCCGCAGTATGTGGATGTGATCGTGCCGCGCGGCGGCAAAGGCTTGATAGAGCGCCTGATGCGCGAATCCAAAGTGCCGATGATCAAGCATCTGGATGGCATCTGCCATGTGTATATTGATGACAAGGCGGATTTGGCGAAGGCGGTCCAGGTGGCGTTTAACGCCAAATGCCACCGCTATGGCACCTGCAATACGATGGAAACCCTGCTGGTGGCAGCGGACGTTGCCGAGCAGGTACTGCCGCAATTGGCGCCCCTGTATGCGGGCAAGGAAGTGGAATTGCGTTGCGACCCGGCAGCGGCAAAGATATTGGCTGCCTACCCGCATCTGGCATTGGCAAGCGAAGAGGACTGGAGCACCGAATACCTGGCGCCTATCCTGGCAGTCAAGGTGGTGGCCGGCGTGGATGAAGCGATTGAGCATATCAACGCCTATTCATCGCAGCACACGGATGCGATCATTACCGAGGATTACAGCCGTGCGATGCGTTTCCTGCGCGAAGTAGATTCCGCCTCGGTAATGGTGAATGCATCTACCCGTTTTGCTGACGGCTTTGAATACGGATTGGGTGCAGAGATCGGCATCTCCAACGACAAGTTGCATGCACGCGGACCGGTCGGCCTGGAAGGTTTGACCTCATTGAAGTATGTCGTGTTTGGGCATGGAGAAGTGAGGGCCTGAGTAGGCTTTGAGCAGACAATGCGTCGACAATGCGCTGCAGCTCACCTGGTGGTATAGCGGATTTTGATAAAAGGATAAATATGTTATGGGTTAAAGCTTTGCACGTCGTTTTCATCATCTCGTGGTTTGCCGGCCTGTTCTACCTGCCGCGTATTTTCGTGAACCTGGCGATGGAAAACGAAACCAATACATCCGAGCGCCTGTTGCTGATGGCGCGCAAGCTGTATCGTTTCATGACGATGCTGGCGGTGCCTGCCATCATTTTCGGTTTATGGCTCTACCTGGGCTATGGCATAGGCAAGGGGCCGGGCAATGGCTGGATGCATGCCAAGCTGGGTATCGTCGTCTTGCTGCTCGGCTATCATCACGCCTGCGGCTCCTTGCTGAAAAAATTTGAGCAGGGTCGCAACCAGCGCAGCCATAAATGGTTCCGCTGGTTTAATGAAGTGCCGGTGATCATGCTGTTGGCGATTGTCATTCTGGTCATTGTGAAACCGTTTTAAATCTGTTCGTCTCTCTTGTCGTCTGTTGTTTTAACATCTTGCCGAAACGCATATTAGGAGTGAAGCATGTCCAAGGTTTGTGAGTATTATTTTGCACCTCAATCGCCATGGTCATACCTGGGGCATCAGCGCTTTGTTGATCTGGCCAAGAAGTATGAAGTAAAGATAGATGCGAAACCTTTTGACCTGGGCAAGATATTCGGCGTTTCCGGCGGCTTGCCATTGGCCAAGCGGGCACCGCAGCGCCAGGCTTACCGCCTGGTGGAAATGCAGCGCTGGAGCGAATTCCTGGGTTTGCCGATGAACTTGCAGCCGACTTTCTTCCCGGTAGCGGCAGATCCTGCGGCTAAACTGATTATTGCTGCGCAACTGGCCAACGGTACCGATGCGGCGATGAGCCTGACGCAAGCCATCATGTCTGCAGTGTGGGCAGATCAGCGCAATATCGCTGATCCGGATACGCTGGTGGCATTGGCCCTGGATTGCGAACTCGATGGCAAGGCCTTGCTGAAGTCCTCCGAGACCGCCAGCGTGCAGGCGGAATACGACAGGTTCACCAATGATGCCTCCGCTGCCAATGTATTCGGCGCACCCTGGTTTGTGTATCAGGGCGAAAGCTATTGGGGCCAGGACAGGCTGGATTTCCTGGAACGCGCGTTCCAGAAGTAAATTGTTTTTCTGGTTTTTCTGAAACCAGTTTGTAGTATGTAGTAGTCAGAGCAGGCAATGGTGCCTGTTTTGTAAATTTGAATTAGGGGCGATTGAAAAATTACTCTGGCTAGGCGTCGCCGACGAAGACAGTGCGGATAGCACGGCTAGGAGGCGCAACAACGCCAGAGGGATTTTTCAATCGCCCCACACTACGGATAAAGGGTTCCCCCATGACACGCTATTCCTATTTTTGCCCCTGCCCGCGCGGCCTCGAAGCTGCACTGGCAGAAGAGCTGGACGAAATCTCGCAACTGAACAAGACGCTGAAAGTGCACAACCAGGTTCCTGGCGGCGTGCATTGCTCCGGCTTGTTGCAGGATGCCTACCGCATCAACCTGTATTCCAGGATTGCATCGCGGGTGCTGCTGCGCATGGCGCATGCCGGCTATGTCAATGAAAACGACATCTACGACCTGACACTGGAGCAGCCGTGGGAAGACTGGTTCGGCTATCACCACACGATACGGGTGGACGTCACTGCGGTGAAGTCGCCGCTGAAGAGCCTGGAATTCACCACGCTGAAAATCAAGGATGCGATCTGCGACCGTTTCCGCGACCAGTTCACGCAAAGGCCTTCGGTCGATACCAAGAACCCGGACATGCGTATCGTCGGCTTCCTGGATGCGCATAATTTCACTGTCTATCTGGATACTTCAGGCGAGGCGCTGTTCAAACGCGGCTGGCGCATGGAAACCGGCGACGCGCCCTTGCGCGAGAACCTGGCGGCCGGCCTGCTGCGCACTTCAGGCTGGAAACCGGGCGTGCCGCTGTTTGACCCTATGTGCGGTTCAGGCACTATCCTGATCGAAGCAGCACAGATGGTGGCCGGTATTCCACCGGGGATACGGCGTGAGTTCGCGTTTGAAAAATTTGCCAGCTTTGCTGAAGATGAGTGGCAGGAAATCAAGGGCGCGGTCAGGGCCAATCCGCTGCCGACCGAACCGAGTATTTTCGGTAGCGATATTTCCGGCGACATGATCGTCATGACGCGCAACAACCTGAACAAGGCCGGCATCAAGTTTGAAGTGCCGCTGAAGCAGATAGAGGCGCAAGAGATCAAGGCGCCCACCGACGTACCCGGCGTGCTGCTGACCAATCCTCCGTACGGCGAGCGTATCGGCGTGCGCGGCGACAGCACGGTAGAGGCGGACGATATGGCCAAGGATTTCTTCAGCGCCTTCAGTTCCACGCTGAAGCAGCGCTTTGCCGGCTGGAGCGTCTTCCTGTTTACTGCGGATCTGGGCCTGCCCAAGCTGTTGCGCCTGAAAGAGTCGCGCAAAACGCCGTTCTTCAATGGCGCACTGGAATGCCGCCTGTTCCGCTTTGACATGGTTGCCGGTTTTAATCGCAGGGAAGAAGCCAAGCCCAAGCCTGTAGCTGAATAAAGCTTGAAGTAAGGCTTTGAATTTAGCCTTGCATGCGCCGGCCACTTGATAGTGGCCGGTTTTGTTTGGACAGTACGGCCGGCTCCAATTATTTGGCGTGAAAAAGATTCACTAAGCGCTTCCTGCAGAGCTATGCACTTTGCGTTATGCTGACTGGCTTACTTCTTACGCCGGAGACAACAATGTCAGAAGCCTCAACCCTCAAGCTCAAAGACCCCTCACTGCTGCGCAACCAGGCCTACATCAATGGCCTGTGGGTGGATGCCGCCAGCAGCTTTGACGTGACCAATCCCTCCAACCACAAGCTGGTCGGCAAGGTGCCTAATATGGGCGCAAAAGAAACGCAGGCCGCGATTGATGCAGCGCAATTGGCCTTCCCCGGTTGGGCGGCAAAGACCGGCAAGGAGCGGGCAGGGGTGCTGCGCAAGTGGTTTGACCTGATGATCTCCAATGCCGATGACCTGGCTGCGCTGATGACGGCCGAACAAGGCAAGCCGCTGGCAGAAGCCAAGGGCGAAGTGATCTACGGCGCCAGCTTTATTGAATGGTTTGCCGAGGAAGCCAAGCGGGTATCTGGCGATGTGATGGCATCTACCTGGACCGACAAGCGCATGGTGGTATTGAAACAGCCGATAGGCGTGTGCGCATCGATCACGCCATGGAATTTCCCGATTGCGATGATTACCCGCAAAGTCGCGCCTGCGATTGCCGCCGGCTGTTCCATCGTCATCAAACCCGCAGAGCAGACCCCGCTGAGTGCCTTGGCCATGGCCGAGCTGGCGCACCGCGCCGGCTTGCCTGCCGGTGTGATGAATATCATCACAGCGGATTCGGATAAATCGATAGAAGCGGGCAAGGTCTTGTGCGATAGCCCAGTAGTAAGGCATTTGTCCTTCACCGGCTCAACGCCGGTCGGCCGCATCCTGATGAAGCAATGCGCACCTACAGTCAAAAAGCTGGCACTGGAGCTGGGCGGCCATGCGCCCTTCATCGTGTTTGAAGATGCTGATCTGGATGCCGCCGTGGAAGGCGCCTTGCAATCTAAGTTCCGTAATGCAGGCCAGACTTGCGTTTGCACCAACCGCTTTTATGCGCATGAATCCATTTACGATGCCTTCGTCGAGAAACTGGCTGCCGGTGCCGGCAAGATCAAGGTTGGCGACGGGTTCGACCAGGGCGTCAACCAGGGCCCGCTGATCGACGACCAGGCCATCGCCAAAGTGGAAGAACATGTTGCCGACGCGGTATCCAAGGGCGCCAAGGTGCTGGCAGGCGGCAAAAAAAGTGCGCTGGGTTCATTGTTTTACGAGCCTACGGTGCTGTCCAATGTGCATGACGGCATGCAGATCATGGTGGAAGAGACTTTTGGCCCGGTTGCCGCCGTCGTCAAGTTCAAGACTGAAGAAGAAGCCGTTGCCGCAGCCAATAATACGGACTTCGGCCTGGCCTCCTACTTCTATTCGCGCGATATCGGCCGCGTCTGGCGTGTCGCCGAGAAGCTGGAGTACGGCATGGTTGGCATCAATACCGGCCTGATTTCCAATGAGGTTGCGCCTTTCGGCGGCGTCAAGCAATCCGGCCTGGGGCGTGAGGGTTCCAAGTACGGCATCGATGAATACCTGGAAATCAAATATCTGTGCATGGGCGGCATCAATTAAATCTGCTAGTCTGGAACTTGTCTCGCTGTATTTGTCTCACTGTATTTATCGGTTGATATCAGATGAGTTTCAGCCATTGCTCTACCGGGCTTTCCTTGCAGGCCCGGGTTCGTATGATGGGATGTATGCCAGGGATTTAGCCGGCAGGCCGATTTGGACGCATAGATAAAAAGATCGACGGGCAATCCGTCCCGTTGAAACCCCTTGCAGCGCTCTATTGCGTCACTCATTTATATTATGTCTTCCAATCCAGAACCGGCCGCATCCACCACTTTCAAGCTGGCCGGCACCAGCGCGCTGGCAACCTTGCTGGCAGCCCTGGCGATGCTGGGGCCGTTTTCCATCGATACCTACCTGCCGGCTTTCCCGGCGATACAGTCCACCCTGCATGCCAGTGCGATCGAAGTACAGCAGACGCTGACTGCCTACATGCTGGCCTTCGCGGTGATGATACTGTGGCATGGCGCACTGTCGGATGCATTCGGCCGCCGCAACATCATCCTGGTATCGCTGGCAGTGTTCGCGGTTGCCTCCTTTGGCTGCGCGTCCGCGCACAGCATCCATTACCTGTGGGGCTTTCGCATCCTGCAAGGGGTGTCGGCCGGAGCCGGGGTTGTAGTCGGACGAGCCATCATCCGGGATATGTACGCCGGAGCGCCGGCCGAGCGCCTGTTGTCGCTGGTGACGATGATTTTCTCCATTGCGCCTGCCATTGCGCCGATTTTAGGCGGCTGGATAGTCACTTTTTCGGGCTGGAGGACCATCTTTTTATTGTTATTTGGGTATACAGTAGTTTTACTATGGGTCTGCTATAAACGCCTGCCGGAGTCGCTTCCAGTAGAAAAACGTCAACCTTTTAGCGCTGAATTTCTGTGGCAAAGCTACAAAATGGTGTTCAAATCACCACTGTTTCACCTGAAGGCCGGCACCATTGCCTTCAATTTTGCGGGCCTGTTTTTGTATGTTTCGGCCGCTCCGGTGTTCATTACCCAGCATCTTAAACTGGGTCCGGATCAGTTCGGCTGGCAGTTCGTGCCTTCGGTTGGAGGCATCTTTTTCGGCGCGCTGACGGCAAATCGCCTGGCTGGAAAAATCACCGTATGGCGGCAGGTGAATACCGGTTTTTATTTTCTGATTGGCGCATCGCTGTTCAATTTTATCTATCACGCATTCTTGCCGGCTATGTTGCCATGGTCGGTGATCACCTTGTTCTTTTACACCTTCGGCATGTCGCTGGTGGCTCCCGGCGCGACGCTGCTGGTTTTGGATCTTTTCCCTACAATACGGGGCATCGTTGCATCTTGCCAGTCATTTTCTGTGACCGTGCTGGGCGCGATTGTGGCCGGCGTGGTCGCTCCGATACTGGACCACTCCGTGTTGATGCTTGCGCTTGGGCAACTGTTTTTTGCCTGCGCCGGTATGACGACCTGGTACATGTCACGGGCCTATGCGCGCATGCTTTCAGGCAAGAAAAACGCCTGGGAAAGTATTGAATAGAAGCTCTGCACGCAAAATGGAATGCACTTATCATTTGATAAGAGACACGCATTTTCACCAGCCTTAATTTCCTGATTGCACCAAAAAAGATCGTCTCATTTCTGTCTATGCACTTTATTGTTGCATTGCAAACTTTCCACAGCATTGGAACTTTTTCTTTCAAAATCAGTCACTGTCATTGGTAAAGACGAAATTAATTTGTATTTAGGCACTTGAAATTTTTGTCCTTAACTACATTTTGTTAATGCTCTGCACCATTTTTGATTTTTGACTATAATGCGAAGCCGTTTGGGTAAAGTCTCTGATAATTTTGTTATATGTTAATGAGATATCGTTATTGTATTTTTTTGACGACATCTGTCAGAGTGCTTTGACAAGCATTGGACAATTCATCAAGTTGTCACTTTCCGCAGGTATAGTGAAATTCGTCGTTGGGTCTGTAATCCGGATTCAAGGCTTTTGAGACCTGCTAACTTATCGATGTCGATTAAGCAATATATTTTCGGCATGAAACAAATTTCAATTTTTTTTGGAATCTATAAATGAAAAAATCACTACTCGCAGTTGCCTTGTTGGGCGCTTTCTCCGGTGCAGCTTTTGCACAATCTTCCGTAACAGTTTACGGTTTGATCGATGCTGGTATCTCCCGCGATGACAACGGCGCTCCAGCCGGTGCTAAACTGGGTCAAGACAGCGGCCTGCAAAACGGTTCCCGTCTGGGTTTCAAAGGTACTGAAGATCTGGGCGGCGGTCTGAAAGCCAACTTCGTATTGGAAAGCGGCATCAAAGAAGACACAGGTACATACGATCAAGGCGGTCTGTCTTTCGGTCGTCAAGCTTATGTTGGTTTGTCCGGTGACTTCGGTTCCGTGAACCTGGGTCGTCAAAAATCCATCACTTACACCATCAGCGAAACAGTAGATCCTTTCTCCCTGGGTCTGGCTGGTAACATCGACCGTCTGTTCAAAACAGGCTCACGTCGTGACAACGCTGTAACTTACACAACAACAAACCTGAGCGGCTTCACTGGTAGCGCTCAATACGCATTCGGCGAAGTTGCTGGTAACAACACAGCAAACCGTACCCTGGGCGTTTCCGGTACTTACGCTGCTGGTCCTGTGTACGCAGCGATCGCATACGAAAAAGTTAACGATGCAAACGGCAACCTGGGTCTGGCTTCTGCTAGCGCAGGCAAGAAATTGTTCGTCGGCGGTACTTACGATTTCGGCGTAGCTAAGGCACACGCAGCTTACGAAAACCTGAAAGGTTCCACAAGCCTGACAAACCTGACAGAAACAGAACAGCGTATCTGGATGATCGGTGCATCTGTACCTTTCGGCGCAAGCTCTTTCCTGGTTGACTACACACGTGTGAAAGACGAAAACCTGGCTAACGCTAACGCTAAGCAATACGCTTTGGGTTACCTGTATGCCTTGTCCAAGCGTACTAACCTGTACACTTCGTACTCCCGTACTACTAACGACGCAAACGTTGCTTACAACGCTGGCGTTAAAGGCGGCACAGATTCCCTGTTCAGCGCAGGTATCCGTCACCTGTTCTAATCAATTTCAGGCGTTTGCCTGATCTGGATTAAACAAATAAAAATGGGGCAGCCAGAAATGGCTGCCCCATTTTTTATTGGAATTTCGGATATTGTGCCGGGAATAAGGATTAATATGAAAGAAGTAACATTTCGTAAGAATTTTTTTCTCGCATGCAATATTCGGCAAGGGTATGATTCTGGGAACAAATCTACCGGCCTTGAGCAGCCGGGCGCAGGAATGTCTGCAAGCCGTTATGCTTTGCAGGGTGTTCGCGGCAGGCGATAGGATTGCAACGCTTTACTGGCTGTTGCCGTAATAATGAGGCAATATCTGACAGCCAGAGAAACACGCCGGCGGTAAGGGCCGCCAGAGCGGCGCCGGGTTCAATGACAAGCAGCAGGCGCGGATGCCAGGCTGGGAAAACAACGGAGCGGATAGTTCCGGGAGATATACAATGAAAATACTCATCGCGGATGATGAGCCGATTTCTCTCTTGTATTTGCAAGCCGTTCTGGAAGAGTGGGACTACGAAGTAGTGACCGCCAGTGACGGCAATCAGGCTTGCGAAATTCTGCAAAGCCCGGATGCGCCCATGCTCGCGATCATAGATTGGATGATGCCCGGCATGGATGGCATTGATGTCTGCCGCGTCGTACGCGAAAGCGTCAAGGACCGCTATGTATATATGATCATGCTGACCGGTAAAAGCGAAACTGAATTCATTGTGGAAGCGATGAATGCCGGCGCCGACGATTTTATCAGCAAGCCTTTCAACATCGATGAACTGCAGGTTCGCGTGCGCGCCGGCCGCCGTATTGCAGATCTTGAGCAAAAACTCCGCATCAAGGCCAGCCACGACGCGCTGACCGGGCTTTACAACCGCGGCACGATTCTGGAGATCCTGCAAAAGGAATTGACCCGCCATCAAAGGAACAAGCATTCATTTGCGATTATTTTCGGGGATCTTGATCACTTCAAGCGCATTAATGACGACTTCGGCCATCTGGCCGGCGACATGGTTTTGCGCGAGGCCGCTGCCAGGATTTCGGCCGTGCTGCGGCCCTATGATTCGCTGGGCCGCTATGGCGGAGAAGAGCTGCTGATCGTTTTGCCGGGTTGTGACGCCATTGAAGCGACCGAGATCGCCGAGCGGGTCAGGCTAGCCATTTGCAATAAACCTGTAACGACCGATGCGGGAGACGTTCCGACGTCGTTGAGCATGGGTGTAGCCGTGATCGCGCAGGGGCAGCAGATCAGCTTTAACGGCCTGATTCACCTGGCTGACGCGGCACTTTATATCGCCAAGGATAAAGGGCGAAACCGGGTGGAGCTGGCTATTTGATGCCTGATGATGTCAGGCGATGCCGGCTACTCGGCTATCCGCTCTTGCCCATGCAGTACAAGATAGTGCTGTCCAATTAATCCGCTCTTGATTGCCTGCCAGGCGCGCAGATAAATGAAAATGTTCGTCACCAACGAGGATGTGCTTCAACTGGAGGGGGGTCTACCCACTCTGGAAGGTGATGCGCGCCTGCATGGTTTGGTGACGCTGGCCTGGTATGTACGTCAGCGCGACACCCGCCGGGCGATTGCGCTGGCGGCAGAAGCCGATGCGCTGCTGGCCACCTCGGGTTTGCCGGAATCGCAGCGGCGCGGCCTGCGTGCCAGGCTTTCGCTGGTCCATGGCGAGGCCAAGTGGCTGTTTGCCGATCTGGAGGATGCCCGGCAATTGGCTGAGCAAGCCGTGCATGAATTTCAACTGCTGGACGATCGCCTGGGCAGTTCCGACGCGCATTTTCTGCTGGGTTCTATCGTCGTCAGTCTTGGTAATCCGCTGCGTGTCGCCAGTGAAATGGAGGCGGCCGCTTCCTATGCACGCGAGGCGGGAGACAAGGTGCGTGAAGAACTGGCCGAAGGAGGCCTGGCATTCAATGTCGCGGTGAAAGACGTGCACGGAGCTGCATTGCGCTGGGGCGAGCGCTTTTTTGCAGACCGCTCCGACCCGGACCTTGCGCTGCAAGTCACCGTGCATGAATTCCTGTCGCAGATTGCCGGGCTGTCCGGCGATTTTGCCAAGGCCCTCACACATGGCATGCGCGCCTATGAGGCGGCACTGGCTACCGGCCAGCTTCGCCGCGCCATTCATACTGCGGCCAATGTAGGCGATGCTTTCAATAGCCTGAACGACCACCAGGAAGCGCTGGTGTGGATGCAGCGCAGCCATGATCTGGCGCGGCCCACCGGCTGGCCGGCCAGCATAGGCCTGTGCCTGACTCAGATGGCGGAAACCTTGCGCCGCCTGGGACGCCTGGCGCCGGCGCAGGAACTTCTGGAAGAAGCGCTGTTTTTGCTGACGCCGCTGGTCGGTTCGCGCAATTACCTGATGGCGCTGCGCTACCAGGGTGATCTGGCGCTCGATTGCGGGGATTTTGAACTGGCGCTGAACAGTTTCCAGCAATTGAAACAGCGTGCAGATGCGCTGTCACAGGTGGATTTCCAGATCGGTTCGCGGCGCGGCCTGGCACATGCCATGTCCGAGAGGGATTTGCCGGAGCAGGCGCTGGCGATCGCGCAAGAGGCGCTGACCCTGGCGCAGCGCAGTAAGGACAATTTTCGGCAGATCGATGTATTGAAGGTGCTGGCCGCGATCCATGCACGCCACACCCTGCCGCCGCCTGAGGATATGAGCGAGCCTAGCGCCCCCCTGCATTACCTGCAGCAGGCACTGGATGTGGCAGCGGTCATCAAGGGTTATACGATACCCGGCAGTTTGCTGGACGCCATCGCCGATGCCCATGCAGCGCTGGGCGATTTCAAGGAAGCCTTTGTCGTCGGACGCCTGGCGATCGCGGCACGCGACAAGACCCATAACCAGGAAGCGAGCAACCGCGCCACCGCGATGCAGGTCAGCCACCAGACCGAGCGCATGCGTGCCGAAGGCGAGTACCACCGGCAACTGGCGATCGCCGAAGCCAAGCGCGCCGAGGTGCTGCAGCAAACCAGCGCCAGCCTGGAAAGGCTGGGAGCGATAGGCCAGGAGATCACCGCCAACCTGGATCTGGTTGCTGTATTCCAGGCGCTGAACCGGCATGTGCACGGGCTGCTGCATGTGACTTCGTTCGTCATCTACCTAATGGATACCGACAGGCAGCACCTGACCTCCGCATTCGGTGTGGAAAACGGGCAGCCGCTGCCGGTCAACCGCATCTCCATGTCCGATCCCAACTCCAACTCCGGCCGCTGCGTGCGTGAGCAGAAGGAGATCATGATAGAGATCGATCCCGGCGAAAAAAATCCTAACCTGGTGCCGGGCACGGAGGCAACGCTGAGCCTGCTGTTTGCGCCATTGACGATCTCCGACCGTGTGCTGGGTGTGATGACGATACAATCGTCCGAGCAGCATGCGTATGGCGAGCGTGAACGCCTGATCTTCCGTACGCTGTGCGCCTATGGGGCGATTGCCGTGGACAATGCCAATGCTTACCGCTTGCTGAAAGAAACCCAGGCGCAACTGGTGGCGCAGGAAAAACTGGCGGCGCTAGGCTCGCTGGTGGCGGGTGTCGCGCATGAATTGAATACGCCTATAGGCAATTGCCTGCTGGTCGCCAGTACGCTGGCCGAGAATACCAAGATATTGACGGCCAAGCTGGACGGGCAGGGTTTGAAGCGCTCCGATTTGAATGCCTACTGCAGTGATGCCACGACTTCGTCAGCGATCCTGATGCGGGGCCTGACCAGTGCTGCCACGCTGGTCAGCAGCTTCAAGCAGGTAGCGGTGGACCGTACCTCCGAGCAGCGCCGCGTGTTTGACCTGCACCAGGTCATGCAGGAGATTATCGCCACGCTGAATTTGCGCATAGGTCAATCCGGCCAGGTGATATCGCTGGATGTTCCGCCGCATATCGCCATGGACAGCTATCCGGGCTCCCTGGGCCAGGTTGTCACCAACCTGATCGACAATGCGCTGCTGCATGCTTTTGACGACAGCAAACCAGGGCGCATGTGCTTGTCCGCGCGGATGGCTGAACCGGGTTTTGTCAGGATAGAGTTCAGAGACAACGGGGTCGGCATTCCGCAAGAAAACCTGAAACGCATCTTCGATCCCTTCTTTACTACCAAGCTGGGGCAGGGCGGCAGCGGCCTTGGCCTGAATATCTGCTACAACATCGTCACTTCAATACTGAATGGCGACATCAGCGTACAAAGCGAGCTCGGTACCGGCAGTACCTTCATTGTGGAGCTGCCGCTGAAGGTGCAGGAAAAGCGGGGCTAAAGCAGTCCGTCAAAACGCGAAGGGGCAGGCGTATCCCTACGCCTGCCCCTTTCACTAGCACTGCCTGTTTAAGGCGCGCTCTTATAGGTGGTGAAGAAACGCCTTCCCAGATTGTCTTGCGCACCGATCAGCAATTGATAGCTGGATGGCACATAGCCGTCGGGTATCGTGGTTGCCGCCAGAGTCGTGGTGGTACTCAGGTCATTCGGCACGCTGAAATCCGATACGATAGGCGCAGCGCCATCGCTGGAAATGATGAAGCGCAGCATGAATACATGCGAATCAGGATTGGCTGCGGCCCAGTTGGCCCAGTTCAGGTTGGTGCCCGCGATCAGCGCCGCTGGGACGACTGGGTTGGATGCCGATACGCCATCCAGCGCCGGGAACTGCGACGTCACATAGTCGCTGGGTACCGAAGCCGGCAAATACACACTCAGGTTCTGGGTAGCACTGGCATTGGCAGCGGTCGTGGAAATCACATATTTGGCGCCTGCCTGCCCATCTTTACTGCCTATCCAGCCCAATGCGGGCTGCTGTAGCAAGAAATCTTTCAGCTCGCCGGTTGCGCTGGCCGGCACAGATGGAGAACTGGATGCACACAGATAGGTGCCTCCGCAATAGGCGAAAGGCACGCTGTAGCCGCTCAGCAATTGCACGATGGCGCCATCCATGCTCTTGGTTCCGGGGGGGCTTTCACCAACGATGGCGATTTCCACGCCTACACTAGGATTGGTGCTGCCCGAGGTCAGGCTGCCGTCCATGCCGTAGCTGGCATACGCGAGCGGGTAAACTTCGGTGCTGGTATTGCGGCCGTTGCCGGAAAAAGTCCAACTGGTGCTGGTTTTGTTATACGTGACGGTATCGTAGAACAGGTCCACCGTCTTGCCGCTGTTGTCGGAGACGGTAGCGCCCACCTGGAAGTACACGCAAGCTTTCAAAGGCGTGGACGGCGTATCGGCGCAGCCCATGATCTGCAATTTGCTGAGCTGGTAGTTGTTTGCCGCGTAGCCTGCCAATTTTGCGGTCAGCGCTGCAGCGCTGCGGCCGTTGTAGGTATAGGTGCCGGTACCGGAGCTGCCGGGTGCAGGCATCGCTGCCGTCGCGATATAGCCGCTGAACGCGCTCGCGGCGGAACCTTGTGCAATCGCCTTGTTCAGTGCGATGGTCAGGTTGTCCATGGTTGAGGCGGTCGCCAGTGGTGAGGTCACCACGGTGGTCTTGGCCGTACTTTTCACCGCATTGGCCAGAGTGGTGCCCGTGGTCTTGGCCAGTTCCGTCTTTGCCGTGGCCAGGTCCACCGTCACATCCGGCAAGCCGGGAATGGCGAACTTGTTACTGATCTGTAGCTGGTCGTTGCCGTTGCTGTCTTTGGCGATACGCACCGTCAAGCCTTCCAGCGCCACGTCCAGCAGGGTCTTGTTGGTGACAAAAGTCGCGTCCTGGAAAAAATCCAGGGTTTTGGTGTTGGTGATCTTGGCGTCGGTCAGATTGGCGGCGACGATAGTCTTGATATGGGTAGAGGCGGCCGCCAGCATGGTTGCGTTGCTGAGCAGCGCGATCGAACTGGCATTGCTTGCCGCGTTGTTAAAAACGCTGCGTGGGTTGGCGCCCAAAATTTCTGCCACTACCGCGGTGGAGAGCGGCGTTATGTTGGCAATGGTTGGCGAGGTAGTGGCCTGCAGCATGCTGTACAGAATGACAGAGTTGCCGGTGACATCACGCCCCGCCGCCTGGATCAGCAGAGGCATCGTGATGCCGGAGCTGCTCAGGTTCAGCCGGTACGAGCCATCCGCCGTATTGGTTGTGCCGTAAGGAATACTGCCGCCGTTCGCATCCACCAGGCTCACTGCTGCACCTTTGGCATCCACCACCTTGATATTGGCGGCGACAAGCGGAGCGCTGGTTGCCGCAACGCCGGTAATAGTCAGGCTGGTGACAGGCGGGATGACGGGAGTGGTTGGCGTGGTCGGTGTGGTGCTTGAGCTTCCACCGCCGCCGCCTCCGCAGGCAGCCAGTACCAGCAGTCCGCAGAGCGATAGCGATGTGCTGATTTTTTTAAGGGCGAGGTCTTGGTGCAAAGGGCGAAATTGCATGTGCTTGTATTCCAGGCTGGAGGTATGGTCTGTCAAAGTATACGCACAGGATGCTTGCCCATGCGCCCGGAACAGAGCTGTTTATTTGTACTAATTATAAGCTTTAAAGCCCGGCTCCAGCCGCCGCAAAGAGGGGGATGCGGATTTGTGGGCTTGCTTCGTCGTCTCGCTGCCTATCGGTACTTGTTGCTGGCCTATTGCGGGCCGGTTGCGGCTTCTGCCGAGTCGCCGTCGGTTTCGGTGATGGCCCTTTGCAGGAATTGCCTGCCGGCCTGGATGATTTCCTGCTGCATGTCTTCATCCGGCATTGCGCGCGCCAGCAGCAAGGCTCCCACGCATTGCGCCATGAAGCCCCAGGCCGCAGTATTGTCTCCCAGGCGGCTTGCCAGCATGTCCCTGGCTTCCAGCATTTGCTGCTGATAGATTTGCTTCACGCTATCGTCTGCCCTGGCAATCTCTGCTCCCAGCGCAGGCAGCGCGCAGCCTGCTTCAGGATGCCGTACGTGGCTCATCGTCAGGTAGCGGTCGGACTCATGATCCAGCCAGGCCGCCAGATCCTGATGTGGATTGCCGACCAGCATTTGCATGCTGTCCTGCAATTCCATCTCTATCAGGGCCTTGAATAATTCGTTTTTTGAAGAAAAATGACTATAGAAAGCGCCGCTGGTGACGCCCGCAGCCTGCATCAGGCCATCCACGCCAACGGCGGCAAAGCCCTTTTTCTTGGATTCTGCGCCCGCGACAGCCAGCAGGTGTTTGCGCTTTGTTGATTTGTGTTCGGGGCTGTATCGCATGATTTTGTGCTCAGAATGTGCTTGACATGCGAAGAATCATAACATAACGTTCGTTATGGTAACGATCGTTATTTAAAGAGTGCAAAGAAAAAACAAGGAGGAGATATATGTCGGATCAGATCGAAAAAGCAGCACAAAAAGGGGCGGCGCTGGTCATAGGCGCAGGCGATGCAACCGGCGGTGCCATTGCCAAGCGTTTCGCAAAGGGTGGTTTGATTGCTTGCGCCACGCGCCGCAATAGCGACAAGCTCAAACCGCTGATAGACGAAATCGTCGCCGATGGCGGCCAGGCCTACGGCTTTGCATCGGACGCGCGCAAGGAAGAGGAAGTCATTGCGCTGGTAGAGCAGATAGAGCGCGATATCGCGCCGATAGAAGTCATGGTGTTCAACATCGGCGCCAATGTGCCATGCAGCATCCTGGATGAAACCGCGCGCAAATACTTCAAGATATGGGAAATGGCCTGCCTGGGCGGCTTCCTGGTCGGGCGGGAAGTTGCAAAGCGAATGGTGGCCAGGGGCAGGGGCACCATCTTGTTTACAGGGGCCACAGCCGGCATGCGCGGCTCTGCCAATTTCGCTGCCTTCGCCGGCGCCAAGCATGCGCTGAGAGCATTGGCGCAAAGCATGGCACGCGAGCTGGGGCCGAGGAATATCCACGTGGCTCACGTGGTGGTGGACGGCGCTATCGACACCGAATTCATCCGTGAAAACTTCCCTGAACGCTATGCGCTGAAAGAGCAGGACGGCATCCTCAATCCTGAGCACATTGCAGAAAATTACTGGTACCTGCATACCCAACCTAAGGACGCGTGGACGCATGAGCTGGATCTGCGTCCGTGGATGGAACGCTGGTAGGGCTTTGGATAAAATAAAACGCATAAGAAACGCGGAGACAATATGAGCAAGCAAATAGAATTTTTTTACGATTTCGGCAGCCCTTACACCTACCTGGCCTATCACCAGTTGCCTGTGGTCGCTGCGCGGCATAACGCCGAGATCATCTGGCGGCCGGTGCTGCTGGGCGGCATTTTCCAGGCCACCGGTAATCACAGTCCGGCCGAGATACCTTTGAAGGCAGTACATTCACAAGTGGACCTGAAGCGCTGGGCGGATAAATACGGTGTTTCTTTTGCGATGAATCCGTATTTCCCGATCAATACGCTGACCCTGATGCGCGGGGCCACCGGCATGCAACTGCGGGGTAAGAAAGAATTTGATGCCTACAATGCCGCGATCTTCAGCGCAATGTTTGAGCAGCCGAAGAACCTGAATGATCCCGCGCAGTTGGCTGCCGTACTGGGCGCGGCGGGTTTTGACGCTGCGGATTTCATCGCGATGGTCGGCAACCCGGAGGTAAAGGAACTGTTGAAGACCAATACCGCGCAAGCCGTGCAGCGCCAGTTGTTCGGCGTTCCCAGCTTTTTTGTCGGCGATGAATTCTTCTGGGGCCAGGACAGGCTGGATTTTGTCGAAGAGGCGCTGGCAAAATAAGTCGCTATTGAGGGTTTGGCATCAGGAACATGCCGACATGCGTTAACATGGGCGCATATCAATTTGTGAGCACTGATGCCGGAGTGTATGACTAGAACTCATTTCATAAATAGGAGCGAGTGCGAACGAGTCCATTTGGGATGCAGTGCGAGACGCGTCGCGACGCAAAGACTGGACGTCTTTGCTAGCGGCGCAACGCTGCAATGCGCCCAAATGGGCCGTTCCCGGAGGGTTTGCCTTAAAATCGGCGCTGGACTGCGTTGCACTCGTTGTCAATAGCTCGCTATTGACGCCTCGCGCGCCTTGCCAGCGCCAATTTTAAGACAAACGCATCTCACTCCTATTTATGAAATGAGTTCTAGTATGACTTATCGCCAAGCGATAGAAGATTTTATCTGGCAGGCTGCCCAGCCTGCCGACAAATTCAGCCACCAGCCCAGGCTGTATGCGCTCGCATGCAGCCTGGCGCAGCAGCAAACCTATGACGACGATGTTCTGCATGCCGCCGCATGGCTGCATGACCTCGGTGTCTTCATCGGCCACAGGCCGGCAGATCCTGTCGCACTGGCGACCTGGGACAATGTGAAATACGCGGTGGAGCAGGTGCCGGTCCTGCTGCAGAAAATGGGCTTCCCTCAACATAAAATTCCGCAGGTAGTGCAAGTGATTAGTGAGCACTTACCGTCTGGAGAGCCCCGCAGCATTGAGGGCATGCTATTGCGCGATGCCGACATCCTGGAGCAACTGGGTGCGATAGGCATCTTGCGTACTGTCAGCAAGGCAGGTCGCGATACGCGTTTTATCCGGCATCAGGATGCCCTGCGCTCACTGAAAAAAAGTCTGGAAGAATTGCCCGCGAAATTAAAGCTGGAGTCGGCTCGCCAGGCTGCTCAGCAAAAGATAGTGCTGATGCGCGATTTCCTGGCTGCGGCAGAAGCTGAGGGACAGGGCCTGGACATCTGAGCTGTCCAGGCCTTGCTTATTGGCCGGTCGTTGCCGGTTTAGGGGCTGGTTTGCGCACAGGCGGTGCAGGCTTGCTGGCTGCAGCAGCGACTCTTTTCTTGGCTTGCTCAAACACAGGCGCCCACAACGGATGCTGTTTCTCGCCCGGCTCCAGATCAAAATTCGGATCCAGCTTTAGCGCTTTTTCAAACTGCTGCCGGCACAGGGTTTGGCGCGAGCTGACGCAGTAAGAGAAAGCCATCGTCTTCAGCGCCGACAATTGCAGGCTCTTGTCGGCATTCCAGATGTCTGCAGAACCCGACAGCTTTTTAATTGCACCGTTGAAATCGCCCTTGTCATACAGCTCCATGCCTTCCGTCAGCGCAGCTTGTGCCGGAGAGGGCGGAACTACGACAGGGGCAACCGGTGCGCTGGCCGCAACCGGTGCAGCGGCAGCCGGTTTGGGTGCCGCCGGTGTGACCTGCTGGTTTTGTGGTGGGACGACGCAGGCGCTCAGCAGTAGCGCGCTGCCAATGGAGACAATTAAGGATAGATGGCGAACAGTTGGTTTCATTGCAATAGCCCTGGGTTAAGCCCGGATCAAGCGACCAAAAAGACGCATCACGTTAAAGCGGCGACCTTTCGGTCATGCCGCTATCTCATGGATTGCCGCCCTGGCTGGCAAAGTCGTGGGCCAAGGCCACGGTTTTCTTGTTTGCCAACTGCAGTTCTGTCTGAAAGTCCGGGTAATTCGGATTGACAATTTTAACCTGATACTTGCCTGGTGGTAACTGTATTCTTTTTACGGGTGGGCTCACACCCTTATTGACACCGTTAATATACAGCGTGCCCCAAGGTTTCACATTCAGCGTGACTGTTCCCATAGGCACTGGCGCCTCCGCCTTGCTGGCGCTATTGGCTTCTTCCGTCAGCATGGTTTCATTCTTGTCCAGCGTGGCGGCAATCTGCGATGCCGTGCTGGCGGAAGTGGCGGCAGGGATGCTGGCGACTGTCGGCGTTGCGTCCGAAGCCGGGCTGACCTGAGCCACCGGCGCGGCGTCCGCAACTGACGCAGGGGCGGCAGCACTGGCAGGCGCCGGCTGGGTCGTTGCAGCCGTATCGGCAGCATTTGCGGCTACCGGGGCTGGCTTATTGCTGGTCCAGACCCAGATGCCGCCAATCGCAAAAAACACTACCGCGGCTGCCAGCGTATGGTCCCAGCGCCATTCCCAACCCTGCTTTTTTTGCTTGCCTGAACGGGAACCGGACGCAGATTTTTTTGAACCGTTTTTACCGGTTTGCTCGCTGGTTTTGTCGGACTTGCCGGACTTGCTGGTCTTTTGCCCGGATTTGGGCGGTGCCGATGCCAATACGGTCTGATCTTCGTCTGCATCCGCCATGTCAGGAAATGGCTCGCTGATTTCTTCCGGCAATGGGTTGCCCGCGCGTGCATTTGCCGCCGACGACGCGGCTCGCGCAGTGAACTGCGGCGGTACTTTGGCATGCAGTTGAGGCGCCAGTTTGGCGCCCGGCTCCAGGCCCAGCAAAATGCGGAATTGTGCGGTGGACTGCGGCCTGAATTCCGGCAGCACACTCAAGCCCTGGTCTATCGCCGCCAGGAATGCGGCTTTATAGCCGGCTGGCGCCAGATCCTGCAGGCGCTGCATCGGATCCTTGATCATGCGGGTGACCGAGCTAGGCGGAGATTTTTTCACGATGGCGTTGTACACCACCGCGCACAGTGCGTAGATATCGGTCCATTGACCCTGGATCAGGTTGGCGTCATCCGCATATTGCTCTACGGGCGCAAAGCTCGGCTTCAGAATTACGGTCAGGTCTTGCGGCGTGCCGCCTATGACCTGGCGCGCAGCGCCAAAATCCAGCAGCACGGGTACGCCATTGCGCTGGATCATGATGTTTTCCGGCGAAATATCGCGGTGCAGAATTTGTGCGCTATACAGGGTTTCCAATGCACCCAGGATGGAGCGCAGCATATTGATCAGCCACGCTTCATCGATCAGTTCCGGGTGGTGCTCCACGATGTACTTCAGCGTGTGGCCTTCATAATACTGCATGGCCATATAGGCCGTTTTGTTCTGTTTCCAGAAGCGGTACACCTTGACCAGGGACGGATGATCAAACTGCGCCAGCAAGCGCGCTTCATTGATATAGCTTTCCAGCCCGGTACCAAACGCCTCGCTATGCTTGGTGGAGCGTATCACCACGCTGTCATCCGGTCCGCGGCCTGCCAGTGCGACCGGCATGTATTCCTTGATGGCGACGGTGCGGCGCAGGCTGTGGTCGAAAGCCAGATAGACAATACCAAAACCGCCTTCACCGATGATGCCGGTAATCTCGAAATCCCCCAGGCGCGTCCCTACAGGCAGGCAATTCTCCGAACCGGTGTGCACAGCGGCAGGGGCCGCAGGTGCTGCCGGTGCTTGCATGGCAAGGCGCGTCTGGTCGTCGTCTTGGTCGGGGGCGGGTGTATTCATTGATCTGGTCAGGGTAAAGATGTTGCTATCATACAGCGTGTCGTCGCTAAACCAGTGGCCTCAGGCCGCCGGAATGCTTATCCACACGGCAAAAGCTGTTGTATTGTCGCGAATTGCGCGGGTTTGTGCAAATCGGCGGGCAGCCACTGCCTGCATGCCGGCCAGCCAGGCCTCTGCCGAGCCAGCCCGGGAGAGTTCGGTTTCCATCTCCTGCTCCAGCACCCACTCCCATAAGCCGTCGGTACATAGCAAAAAAGCATCGCCATTTTGCAAAGACACGCTTTGCTCAATGACTTCTGGAGGGGTATCCTCGCTGGCACCCAGCGCCGCAAACAGGACATTGCGCTGCGGATGGGTGCGGGCCTGCGTCGGCGTGCAATAGCCGGCATCGATGAATTGCTGCACCATGCTGTGATCCTTGCTCATCGCAATGATCTTCTGTTGCCGGAAAAGATAGATGCGGGTATCGCCCAGATGGGCCCAGATTGCAGCATTTTGACGCCGGTCGATCAGCAGCGCCGCGACCGTGCTGCTCATCTCGTGCAAGGCAGGCTGCACCAGTTGGGCATTGGTGATCTGGGCGTTGGCCGTATCGGCGTAATAGCGCAAAGCCTTGGCAGAAAATCCGGGGTCCGCGGTAAATGCCGCGATCAGGCCATTGCTGGCAAGGGAAGATGCCATTTCGCCGCCCGCATGTCCACCGGCGCCGTCTGCAACGACATAACAGGCCAGCGGGCCTTGCTGCGCATAGCGGAGCGCATCCTGGTTGGATGCCCTGCCGCCTGTTTCGCAAATCTGTGCAGACTGCAATTGCAATAGGCCAGTATCGGCGGCGTCATCTATCACTGTCGGCCTCGTCTTCACAACGAGTGATTTCGGCCTCATATCCTGTGAGGAAGGCATTGCCAAATGGTGCCTGCGCTTCTTGCAGCACCTCGCGCCTGACAATCTGGAACCTTTCCACCTGCTTATCCCACATCCTGGCCTTACGCAGCGACGGCATCAGATTTTCCATCGTGCCTTCGGAAGGGGTTTGCTGGATGACGATCTCCGGGTTGTAGCGCTCCATCATATCCAGCAGCGCAGCCTGCATACCGGCGACCAGCGCGCTTTGGTGCGCGTGTATGTCCAGGAAGGCTTCCTGCATCGAAGATACCGGGTCCATAAAGCCGGGCATTTTCTTGCGCAGCATCTGCAGCATGATCGTGTCCGAGTCTTGCAAAAACTTGAGCGGATTATTGTTGCGGCGAACCACCATCGTCATGTCCGCATTCACTTCGCGCTTGACCTGTGCGCGCCGCGACAGCAAGCCATGTGTGCCGTGCACTGATGCTGCCAGCAATTTGCCCAGCATTTCCATCAGCTCCGGCGTCAGCTTGGAGCCGGCACCCAGTCCTATGGAATTGTTTTCCAGGCCCGCACCGCGCAGGAAAGCCTCAAGCAGTTCCTGGTTGCTGGCTTCATCTGTCTCTGCAGGTTCAAGCGGGGTTGGGTTGGACATTAAAACTGCTCCTGAAATAGTCGCGGACATCGCCGGACTGTTGAGATTTTGACTAGTCCTAAACACTAGCTTAGTTTGTTCCGTGTAGCAACACCGGCATAGACTGTTTTGTTACAAAAGGTTTATTTGGCAAGAGTTGTAAAAATAATACCAAATTGTCGTAGACGATAGTCATACTCCGCAAACGCAGATTGCTGCAGATGTTCTGTCACCCAGCTTATGCTAAAAGCGCCGTGATGTTTACTGTTGATTGAAAAGGAAATGCCGATGAAACGCCTAGTCACTTTTGCCGCCGCGACGCTGTTCTCGCTGAGTGCCTGTGCCGCGCCGCCAAGCCCGGAATCGCTGGAAAAATTATTTGCCGTAATGCATGTTGAGAGAATACTGGATGCCATACGCCCGCAGACAGAAGCGGCAATGAAGGTCATGCTAAATCAGGCGATGAAGGGCCAGACGTTGACTGCCGATCAGCAGAAAGTATTGGACAACTTTTGGGTAAAGGCCAATGCCATCAATCGGGAAGAAATGACGATGGAAAAGCTGAAACCGCTTTACGTCAGGGTCTACAGCGCCAGCCTGGAGCAGGAAGACGTCGACGGCCTGATCGCTTTTTATGAAAGCCCGACCGGCCAGGTATTTATCAACAAGATGCCGCGCATTACCCAGGGCATCATGAGCGAAATGCCACAATTGATGGCGCCGCTGATGCAAAAGATTATGCAGGCCGCAGAGGAAATGCATCAGCAATTAGACGCTTTGCAGAAAGCCAGGAAATAAGCGCCTAAGAAGTGCGGCTTTGGAAAAATCACCGCTGCGCAAACCTTGATAGAATCCCCCACAAATCCTGGGCCCGCATCCCTACCGACAAACATAACTAAAGACGGCAAGCCAATATGACTTTGAGATTACGCGATGTAAAACCCCTCGTGCTGACAATGCTGCTGGCAATGCCGTTATCCATCGTGCATGCAGCACCGGCAAGCAAAGAAAAAGACGCCAAGCAAAACGTGGATACCGACTCCATCATCAGCACCATCAGCGCATCGGAGCGTACCAGGCCCTTTCCGGTGGGCGAGAAAACAGCTTACTTCACGAATATAAAAGACGGCGACCAGGTGAAGTCGCCATTCAGGGTTGCATTTGCAGTGACAGGCATGGGCGTCGCACCTGTAGCTGCCGGCAGCATCGCCAACACTGGTCACCACCATATCCTGATCGATATGCCCATGCCGGCAGACATCAAGGCGCCTATCCCATTCGACAAGCCGGGTGAATACGCGCACCAGCATTACAAGCACTTCGGCGGCGGCGAGACAGAAGCGCTATTGGACCTGCCACCGGGCAAGCACAGCCTGCGCCTGCTGTTTGCGGATTTCAAGCATGTGCCTTATTACATCACCAGCAAGGAGGTCAATGTGGTGGTGCTGGAGAAATCCAAATGAGGGTCAAATGAGGGCCATGTGAGCGGGAAGATGTGGATACGTTTGAGGCAAAAAGCTAGTGTCTAGCTCCGTACGCGAATCTACTTAAAATAAGAAGTGAGCGGGTGTAGCTCAATGGCAGGCCAGAAGCTTCCCAAGCGCCGCCGCCTTGTTAAACTCCACTGTTCGTAAGAGTCGCAAGCGCATGAATATGCAATCACACCAAAATTCCACCACAATCAGGAAATCATCGACCATTACATTTTGTACTCCACATCTAGCCGAAAAAAAACTGATGCACTGTGGTGCCTCTTCAGAAATTTTACTGTATGTGATAATTCCCCATTCAGCATTTATCTTCACGTAGCCCAGAGTAATCCTGTCACTGTCATCACCGATGTTAGACGTAGAACCTACTGAATTGGATTTAAAAAGGAATGCGAAGCGGCATAGTTGCTGAGGACAGCTTCTGCCCTCAGAAGCCGCTAGCCGATTAATCATCGAATGGATCTCCCGGCTCAGGTCGCAGGCCAAATACATCTACCGCCTCTTCGAAGAGATCTGCGTCAATATCTGAGTGCTCTGTTAGTAAAGAAACGAAAAATGCATAAACATCCGAGTCCGTTGCAATCCAACGAATTTGGGCATTATCTACTGCCGCCCGAATCAACCGTTCAGCATCTGATCGCCGCAGATTCATTCGAAAGTACCCGAGGCGAGAAATCGCTGCATGAGTGGTAGCAAAAGATTCACTCTCGACAAGCATCTGCATAGCTTCTTCTTTTTCTGGGTCGACTTCTTCGACAGCTTCCTCTTGATTTAAGGGCTGATGCTGCACCTCGACTGCAGGTGGTTCTACCTGAGCTTGCTGTTGCGCTGCGGGTGGGGCAGCGGCTACTTCGATGGGCTGCTGAAGTACGTTTGGAGCGGGAGGTACTTGCGCAAGCATTTCATTATATTTCTTCAGAAACGTCCTCACCTCACTATATATATGAAGATGCCCTGCCTTTTTATGCCCCCATTCGCTCTCCAACGAAGGATGCGGTCTGCTTTTATTGAGAAGAGACGCATAGTCCCCATCTTTGGAAACTATATGAAGGTCACCTTCAGGCACTTCCTTCAATAATGTCTCCCAATTGTATTGATCTCCAATACTACCGTTTTTCCCCGGCGGATTACCCTTTTGCATTCGCTGTAAAGCAGTTGAAAAAACGTTTTCGTCCTCGGGATATTTGGTTGCCCTATCAAAAACAGCGCGAATCAATCCATCGGATGCAAGCGTCTCATTCGACGCATCAGCTAAGGCAAGACTGACGAGTTGACTCCGCAGCTTCTTTGCTTGCTCAATGGCGGCGACATATTCGGAACATTGTGCGTACTGTTGCATGTGGCGAGGCACCGCTGACGGAAGGGACTCTTTTATGAATTGATCATTTGCTGCTTTCAATTTTGCTTCACGATTTCTGGCGAGCTCATTTATAACTTGCTGGGGAAGGTGAAGGCAAATACCAGTTTCGCTAATCATGTCAGCCAGTTGCTCTAGTTGCTCTAAGCTATCATCAGCGAAATGATAAAAGTTGAGCAAAACATTGGTGTCTATGAACAGATGAATGCGCGGCATAAATTGAAAATCCTTATTTAAGCGGCCTGCTATTAGATTTGAATCTGAAAAATTCCCCTTCTCTCCAAAGAAAATGACGGAATTTCATGAGGTTGATGGCTTGAGTGTTTCTCCCCTTATCCGGCGGGTCCGGATTTGTCCTTCCAACTGCCATTCCGTATTTTTTGTTGTGCAAACCTAATTGCCTTATTTTCGAGCGCGCCATAGCTCTCTTCAAAAATTCCAAGCTGACGATGACAACTCTCGCATTGAAATTCGATCCTATCCACGGCAATGTATGCACTTGCTCGGCTTGGATATACTTGGAAATCACAATGGGGGCAAAAGGTATGCGGGGCTGTTATGGATCCGTTAAGGTATCGCCAACGCCAGCGAATTCCAAAGAATTCATCTTCTGCGTAGTCCCGCCAGTGGGAAGCGGGCGACTTTTTTGAGCGAAAGACATTCCATAAGAGAGCTATGAACACAACGACAGTCGGCACTGCAAGCAGCCCTATAAACAAACTCATCCAATTCGGAATCAGTGAAGTTGATATCGCCCATGAACCTGATATTTTCC
The DNA here is from genome assembly GCF_014636315.1 of Parundibacterium terreum. Classification (GTDB taxonomy): domain Bacteria; phylum Pseudomonadota; class Gammaproteobacteria; order Burkholderiales; family Burkholderiaceae_D; genus Undibacterium; species Undibacterium terreum. The sequence goes on from NZ_BMED01000003.1 coordinate 386,605, forward strand.
AAGCGTAGGCTAGAGTGCTACTGATCGAAAAATTTGGCCATCTATCGTTTGTATATGTGGCGCCAATTCCTATCAGAGCAAGGATTGCTGTCGCAATAACCTTGCTCCAAACTGGATCCTTCCAGATGTTTTTTAACATGGCGGCCAATAGTAACTCCGGTGCAACGCTATGATGTAAAAGTTGCACTAAGTCTACGTAGGGCATGTCGTTTTGTCTAGTCTTGGCTGTTTTTTAGTTGTGCAATATTGGCAAAGGGTGGGATTGTGTCCGCTTAGACACCTACAGCCTCGAGATACTTAGGAGTCCGCTGTAAGACCATTACACCCCGATGAAAGCGGCATCTTTTTTCCCAATACACTGTCCGGCTTGCGGATTTGCCAATGGCGTGTAAAGCTGAGTCAATGTGATCGACGCGGGTGTAGCTCAATGGTCGAGCAGAAGCTTCCCAAGCTTACGACGAGGGTTCGATTCCCTTCACCCGCTCCAGACTCTCCCGTCTCGTTAAGCTGAAACGACGGTATTGAAAACCGGCTTCAAGCCATGCCGCGCACGTGCCTGCGTACATTTATCATCTCCGACCTGTACTTCGCGGCAAGGCGAAGGCCGGTGCGCGTACAGGGTGCAATTGACTTCTTTGCCTACCGTACCTTGCAAGGCATTGCAGCGTGGGTTGTTGCTGTTGGTGCCGGCCATGCAGGCGTAGAAAGGGGATAGCTGTTCCATGGCATGCACGGGTATCGCGTGGACATCGGCTTCAGCCCAGTAAAAAGATACGCGGAAGCTGGAGCAGCAGGCGCCGCAGTGCAGGCAGGGGTCATCGCTGTTTTCTGTGGAATCGTTCGTTTGGCTCATGAAACTACATGTTGATGCTGGGTGTTGTGAAATTCTACCTAAAAGCCGGATTGTCGCGCAGCACAGTGTGACAGGATTTTCTTCCGCCAAGGGAGATTAAATGGCGGCTCGCTGCTGAGGAGAGGGCAATTTGGCTGGTGCGCTGCTGCGCTCTGGTAGAATACGGGTCTTGCGGGAAGGCTAGTCCTGTTCCGCGTCATTGCACCTGGCTCTGTATGACGGGTTCGCACTCTGTTTCACTTTCAAAATTTCTAGTATGTCTGATAATAAACCGGCCGACGGCGCCAACAAAGCCTTGTTCTATGACCCTACCGAGCACCGCATTCGCAGTTTTGTCACGCGGGCCGGACGCTTGTCCATTGCGCAGGGCAGGGCGATAGAGACGCTGGGACCGAAGTTTTGCATTCCTTATCAAAAAGAAACGCTTGAACTGTCTGCGCCGTTTGGCCGCACTGCGCCTACCATCCTGGAAATCGGCTTTGGCATGGGGGAAACCACGGCCAAGATCGCCGGCGGCATGCCGGACAAGAATTTTATCGGCGTGGAAGTGCATACGCCGGGCGTCGGCAGCTTGCTGAAGTTGATCGATGAAAACGGACTGCAGAATCTGCGCCTGATACAGCATGATGCGTTTGAAGTGCTGACGCATATGATCGCCCCGGCTTCGCTGGCTGGCGTACACGTTTTTTTCCCTGACCCATGGCACAAGGCCAGGCATAACAAGCGCCGCTTGATCCAGGGGCCGCTGGTGGCCTTGCTGGCTTCGCGTATTGCGCCGGGTGGTTACCTGCACTGTGCAACGGATTGGGAAGAATACGCGCAGCAGATGCTGGAAGTGCTGAGTGCAGAACCGGCATTGCGAAACACGGCAGATGGTTATGCGCCGCGCCCTGACTACCGTCCCGTCACCAAGTTTGAAAACCGCGGCCTGCGTTTGGGACATGGCGTATGGGATCTGGTGTTCAGCAAACGCTGATGCCGGATTCGATAGCCGCTTACGCATACTTAGACGGCGATAACGAAAACCGCGATCTGGTATCGCGGTTTTTTTACGTCCTGTGTTTGCCTGCGGGGGATGGTTCTAAAGTGCAGGGTCGCTGGGGGCGAATACTCGCAGCCTGTGGCCGTCCGGATCTGCGGCGGTAAAGGTATACCCAAAGTCCATCCTTACCGGCTGCTGCAGTATCTGCAAGCCGCGCTGGCTCCAATCTGTGTGCATGGCCTTGACGGCGGCGATATCTGCGACCGCAAACGCCAGCTCGCCGCTGCCGCCGAGCGGTATCTTGGGGACGGCAGGTTCTACATTGTTTTTGCTCCACAGGCCCAGCATCATGCCGGAATCCAGCGCAAACATGACAAAGCCGGGTGAGGATTCTATCGGCTGCTTGTCCAGCAGCGGCGCATAGAATCTGGCGCTATGCTGAGGGTTGTCGACGTACAGCAAGATAAAGTTAGGATGGGACATGGCAATCTCCTTGGTGATTTCGTCCATGGCGCCGGAATGCGCCGCGGTGAAATCATTATCATTGCCAGGAGTGTCAGTTTTTGTCAGTAGCCTTATCCCTCTTTACGCAGTTGTACTTGCTGCTCCACTATCTTGCCGGGCGGCTTCATACTTCCTGGCCAAGTTCTACCCGGTTGCGGCCGTTTTCCTTGGCGCGATACATGGCTTGGTCTGCTGCATCCAGCAAGCTGCTGGTAGACAATTTGGGGCCGGGCTGGCCGGCTACCACGCCAAAGCTGGCGGTGGCGGCGATGCTTCCGGCCGAGGTCACAAACTCTGCCGTTTCCAGCGCCTGGCGCAGTTTTTCTGCAACGGCTGCGGCGTCTTCCAGCGAAGTGCCGGGCAAGATCAGGCATAGTTCTTCACCGCCGTAACGGCCTGCGCTGTCGGTCACCCTGAGCCGCTCACGCAAAAATTTGCCTACGCCATGCAGTACGACATCGCCTGCCATATGGCCATGGGTGTCGTTGATCTGCTTGAAGTGATCCAGATCCAGCATGATGACGCTCAGCGGGTGCACAATGCGGCGTGCCCGCTCCACCTCCTCCTGCAGGCGTGCCAGCAGTGCGCGGCGATTCAGCAAGCCTGTCAGGTCGTCATAGGTGGCCAGTTTTTGCATCACGTTGAGCGATGCGCTCAATTCGCGGTCCTTCGCGCGCAGTTCTATCAGCGCCATCACCTGGCCCGACAGGCGGGTCAGCAGCCTGACTTGCTGGCCGCTCAGTGCGCGCATCTGCGTATCCATCACGCACAGCGCGCCTATGCGGTAGCCGTCGGACGTGATCAGGTTGGCGCCGCAATACATCTGGTATCTGGGCTCGCCAGCGGTTTTCGGCAAATAAGCGGTGCGCGCGTCGGTGGTGAGATTGGGGATGTGCAGGCCGCGGTCTTCCAGTATCGTCCAGGAGCAATATTCCTCGTCCCTAGGTAATTGTGTAGCCGTGGTGCCGAACGATGCCTTCATCCATACCCGTTCCGCATCCACCATGGAAATGAAGGCATAGGGCACGTCGCAGATGACGGCGGCCATCTCGGCCAGGAAATCAAAGTCGGGGTCGTTCGCGCTATCAAGTATGCCGTAGCGGCGCAATGCTTCCAGCCTTGCGGCTTCATCATCGGGGCGGGGGATTGCGGGGTAGGTTGGCATGCAAGTCTCCTTATAAGCTGAACGCTGGATGTACAGGAAAACATGGGTGCAGCAAAACTCAGGCAAAACGCGGGCAAAGAAACGCTGGCAGCACAAGTGCTGTTCACGGATGATCGCGGATGATCAAGGATGGAGCAGCATTTGCCATGGCAGGCCCTACTTTGCATCGGCCGACGCCATTGATACCTTGGTAGTGTACTCCGACCGTCGCAGCTAGGCTATAGCCATCCGCTGTCAGCCGTTATCGAGGTCCATCCCCTGTCGCCACTCGTGGATCAGTGCCTGGCGGCGCTTGGGGTAGCGGTTTTCAGTCACCGTCAGGCCGGTGATACGGTCGATCCGGAAGTGGCGGAAACTCTGGCGTAGTTCACACCAGGCGACAATCAGGCGTACCTGGTCGAAGAAAGCCAGCGCGCAGGGCCAGATGATGCGTTGGCTGAGCTCATCTTTCAGGTCACGGTAGTTGATGTCTAGTTTGCACTCGCTACGGATTGCGCGCCTGACCTGCGCCATCTGCTCGTCACTGCTTTCTATGCCGTAGGAGGGCGCAACCAGCAGGCCGGATGAGTCCAGGTCATGCCGCAATTCGGCGGGCAGGACGGCTGCTATTTTTGCCAGCGCATCGCGGCCGGCGCGTGCCAGGTGGGTATCGGTACGCTGTGCCACCCAGCGCGAGCCGAGTACGATGGCTTCTATTTCTTCTTCGGAAAACATCAGCGGCGGCAAGGTGAAGCCGGGCCGCAGGATATAACCCAGGCCGGGTTCGCCTTCTATTTTTGCGCCCTGGCTTTGAAGTGTGGCGATATCGCGGTACAGGCTGCGTACGCTAATGCCCAGTTCTGCCGCCAGCGCAGTGCCGGTGACTGGATAGCGGTGGGTGCGCAGTATTTGCATCAGATCCAGCAGGCGTTCGGTACGCGACATGTATTTTCCCTCATTGAACCTGTTTAAGATCTGTAGCGAGCAGGGCGTCAGCGGGGGCGAAGTTTAAAATGCGGCAACGCAAGAAGCGGAACGTACTAAAGGTACGTGAGCATTCTGAGTAGCGCATGATCCCTGATCACGTCCGAGCAGTAAGATCGCAGTTAGATATTATTAAACAGGTTCTAAGAGAATTCTGCAATCAACGCTACGATCTCTTCCCCATAGGTTTCCAGTTTCTTTTCACCTACGCCCGATACACCGCGTAAGTCATCCAGCGATGCAGGGTGGGCCTTGGCGATCTCGCGCATGGTGGAGTCGTGGAAGATCACATAGGCCGGCACATTGTGCTTGCGCGCGGTTTCCACCCGCCACCAGCGCAGCTTGTCGAAGATGGCCTGTTCGCTTTCCGACAGGCTGGCTTCTGCATAATCCTTGGCGGACTGGCGTTTGTGCTTGACCGCTTTTTGCGGCTTCTGGTATTGCCTGAGCTGTACCTTTTGCTCACCGCGCAATACCGCGCGCGATGCGTCGGTCAGCTTCAGCGAGCTATATGATTCATAGTCCACAGCTACCAGGCCCAGCGCGATCAACTGGCGCACCAGCGCGCGCCATTCAGCCTCGCTCTTGTCGGAGCCTATGCCGTAGGTGGATAACTGTTCATGCCGCCATTGCTTGACGCGCTCGGTATCTATGCCGCGCAGGATATCGATCACGTGGCCTGCGGCAAAGCGCTGGTCCACGCGGTAGATAGTGGACAATATTTTTTGCGCAGCCACGCTGCCGTCGAACGAGCTGGGCGGGTTCAGGCAGGTATCGCAGTTGCCGCAAGGGCCGGCGGCCTGGCCGAAGTAATCCAGGATGTGGACGCGGCGGCAGTTCAGTGTTTCGCACAGGCCCAGCATGGCATCCAGCTTGATGCCCTGCACTCGCTTGAAGGTTTCGTTGGCCTCGGACTCATCGATCATGCGGCGTTGCTGTACCACATCCTGCAAGCCATAGGCCATCCATGCATTGGCAGAGGCGCCGTCGCGGCCTGCACGCCCGGTTTCCTGGTAATAGCCTTCTATGCTTTTTGGCAAATCCAGATGTGCGACAAAGCGCACATCAGGCTTGTCTATGCCCATGCCGAAGGCGATGGTGGCAACCATCACGATGCCTTCTTCACGCAGGAAGCGCGCCTGGTTTTTGCTGCGCGTCGCAAAGTCCATGCCGGCATGATACGGCAGGGCAGTGAGGCCGTTTTCATTCAAAAACTCGGCGGTTTCTTCCACCTTCTTGCGCGACAGGCAGTACACAATACCGGCATCGTTCTTGTGCTGAGCTTCGATGAAATCCAGCACCTGCTTGCGGCCATTGGCTTTTTCTACGATCTGATAGCGGATATTCGGGCGGTCGAAGGAGGAGACAAATTGCAGCGCCTCTTCCAGTTGCAGCCTGTGGATGATCTCTTCGCGGGTTTGCTGGTCTGCGGTCGCTGTCAAAGCAATTCGCGGCACCTGCGGGAAGCGCTCGTGCAGGATGGAAAGCTTGATGTATTCCGGCCGGAAGTCATGTCCCCATTGCGATACGCAGTGCGCTTCATCAATGGCGAACAAGGCCAACCTGGTGGCGCTCAGCAATTCCAGGCAGCGCTGGGTCATCAGGCGTTCCGGCGCGATATAGACCAGGTCCAGTTCGCCGTCGCGCATCATTTTTTCTATGCGCAGAGCTTCGTCGAAAGTTTGCGTGGAGTTCAGGAAGGCTGCGCGTACACCGACTTCGGCCAGTGCATCGACCTGATCCTGCATCAGCGCGATCAGCGGCGATACGACAATGCCTACGCCGTCGCGCAGCAGTGCGGGAATCTGGTAGCACAGGGATTTGCCGCCCCCGGTAGGCATCAGCACCAGTGCGTCGCCGCCGCTGGCGACGTGCTTGACGATGCGGGCCTGCTGGTCGCGGAAAGACGGGTAGCCGAAAACGGTCTGCAATAAATGCAGAGCGCCTTCGTCCAGGTTACCCTGCCGGCTTGCCGCTATTTTTTCTTCAACTATTTCCACTGCACTTCCGTTTTCAATCTGCCCAGGTAATGACGCCGGTATAGGCGGTGGCCAGGATCATCAGGCCGAACACGATGCGATACCAGGCAAACACGGTAAAGTCGTGCGAGCTGATGTAGCGCAGCAGCCAGCGCACGCAGAAAAATGCCGAGATGAAGGCCGCCACGGTACCCAGTCCAAAGATCGGCATATCCTCGGCCGACAGCAAGGCGCGCTCTTTGTACAGAGAGTATACGGTAGCGCCCAGCAAAGTGGGGATAGCCAGGAAAAAGGAAAACTCGGTCGCGGCCTTGCGCGACAGGCCGAAGATCATCCCGCCTATGATGGTGGCGCCCGAGCGGCTGGTACCGGGTATCAATGCAAAGGCTTGTGCCAGGCCAATCTTGACTGCGTCAACGGCTGACATGTCTTCCACTGCATTGACTTGAGCCTGCGCATTGGCGCTGCCTTGCTTGCGCTCTACCAGCAGGATGATGATGCCACCGATGATGAAGGCCAACGCCACCGGCACCGGCGCAAATAAGTACTGTTTGATTTTTTTGCTGAAGAGCAAGCCCAGCACGGCGGCTGGCAGGAAGGCGATCGTCACATTCAGGGCAAATTTTTGTGCCTTACGGTCATGCGTGAGTCCGCTGAGTACTGTGGCGATTTTTTGCCGGTATTCCCAGCACACTGCAAAAATGGCACCGGCCTGTATCACTATCTCAAACACCTTCATTTTTTCGCCGGTGAAATTCAGCAGGCTGCCTGCGAGTATCAGATGTCCGGTGGAGGAAATGGGCAGGAATTCAGTCAGACCTTCGACGATGCCCATGATGATGATTTTGACAGCGAGGAGTATATCCATGTTTGCTATTTTATTAGTGTTGAAAAGCGCGGATGAAAGCGCGTTTGGCCGGCACGAAGGGTACCATGAGAGCCCTTGCGGCCGTGATGATTTTTCTTATTTTCAGGGAGGTGAAAACGGTAGCGCAGATATCCCGGGCACGGCGGATTTACAGATTTACCACGGGGAAAAATAGATTTGTTGCTTTAATGCATCTTTTAAACTTGAGTCCCGCGCGGGGCTGGGCTCCCGGCGGGCTTGGCTGACGTGGGTTCAGTCTTTGTCTTTGGGTTTGAATTGCTTGTCGCTGATACGGAATTTGCCGCGCCTGTCACCCATGATGTAACGCAGCTGGCCTATATCGAGGCCGCTGATTTCATTCATGCGTATCAACATCGATGCGCCTACCGGCATGGTCCTGTGCCGTATCTTGCTGATAATAGGCGGTGCAACTTCCAGCGCCCTGGCCAGGGCGGCATCATTTTTCAGGTTTAGCTGCGTGATCAGGGCGTCCAGCAGCCTGTTGGGATCGTATCCCAACGGATTCGGTGCATGTTCAGGTAAATCGCTCATTAAACCCTCCTAATTGCTTTATATCAATTATGCGCCCGTGCGGCTCGAATTACTTAGACGAAAGCTTCGATTGTGTCTAAATGGTAACAGTTTTGCCATCCATTGCTTCAAATGCCAGGCCAGGGCTTTTGCTTATTGCCGGCTTTGACTGCCGGGCCGCGTCAATTCTTCCAGGCTTGTCAGCCAGTGTATGGCGTATTCCCTGTCGCTGCCGCACATGTCCTCTTCAGGAGTGAGTCCGGAACAACAGGATGGGCGCTCGGGCAAACCAAATATCGCACATTGATTCGCCTCCGTCAGTTGTATGCATCTCACACCGGCGGGTTTCCCAGATGGCATTCCGGGGATGGCGCTGGAGATGGATGGGGCAATACAGCAGGCGCCGCAACCCGGGCGGCATGCGTGGCTACTCACGCTGATTGCCGGTTTGCTACCGTGAAGCTGCTGGGCCTGCAGCGATACTTGTTTCATAATAAAAATGAATCTCTTGGTTTGTTTCTATGCCAGCGCACCAGCACGCCAATGCGGGTATGGATTGTATTATCCTTTGCCGCCGCCATTCTTGCATACAGGCAGCATGATTGTCGGTATTGCTGCTGGGCTATTTGTCTTGCCTTGAGGCAGGTGGAAGACTCAAATGCGCTGCCTCCATGCGGCCTGTACCCCTTATTTTGAAATTCAGGCGCCTTTTTCGTGCGTTTGTCGCATTGCAATTGTTGCGCATCTACCAATGCCACATAATCGGCCCATTGTCTCAGCCTCAATGTAGCGCTGCTGAGGCAGGCGTGGGTGGAACTTGACGGTCCGGCCTGACGGGATTATATTACTGACTCGCGAGTAAGTTAGTGTGCCTTAGTCAGAAATTATGTCATCCGATCCAAAACCACGCTGGGAGCGTCGTAAAGATGCTCGCCCTCAAGAATTGCTGGCTGCCGCCCTCGATCTGTTCGTAGAGCGCGGATTTGCCGCTACGCGCCTGGATGATATTGCTAAAAATGCAGGGGTCTCCAAGGGAACGCTGTATCTGTATTTCAGCAGCAAGGAAGAGTTGTTCAAGACGGTGGTACGTGAAAACGTGGTGCCGATGATAGGACAGGCGGAAGAGATTGTAGAACAATTTACCGGCCACACGACGGAATTATTCCGCGAAATTATCATGAGCTGGTGGCATGCAGTGGGAAATACCAAGTTGTCCGGCTTGAGCAAACTGATGATCGCCGAAGCCTGCAATTTTCCCGAGCTGGCCCAGTTTTATAACGAAGAAGTGATTGCCCGTAGTGATGCGATGGTGGTGCGCATGCTGGAACGCGGCATCAGCCGTGGCGAGATACGCCCGCTGAACCTGAAAATGGCGCCGAGGATATTGATTGCGCCCATCATCATGCAGATGATCTCCAGGCATTCCAATAATGCCTGCAGCGTGGAAGACGATGAACTGGCGCCTTATATCGATACTTATATAGAACTGGTGCTGAACGGCATGCTGGTTTGAGCGCCGCGCCAAGCCGGATGAACGGTTTTTAGTGCCAAACTGTTGATTTTATGGAATTAAGCTGGTCCCCGCTGCATTCTTCAGGCATTGCCTGGGCTGCATTTGATAAAATGCGGGTTCCTCATTAATGCTACCGAGTAAAGAACATGAATATCGAACAAGCCCGCTTCAATATGATTGAACAGCAGATTCGCCCCTGGAACGTACTGAACCAGGATGTGCTGGACATGCTGGTAGTCGTCAAGCGCGAAAACTTTTTCCCAGAAAACCAGATTGGCGTGGTGTTTTCCGATACGGAGCTGCCTTTGTCTGCGACCGCGCATTCGCTGTCGCCGAAACTGGAAGCCCGCATCATGCAAGAACTGGCGATTAACAAGCATGAGCAGGTATTGCTGGTTGGCGCAGGTTCCGGCTACCTGGCTGCATTGCTGGGACATCGCGCCGCCAAGGTGACTGCGATAGAAGCCGAAGCGGAATTGAAAGCGCTGGCAGAAAAGAATCTGGCCAGGAACGGCGTGCTGAACGTCAGCGTCGTGCAGGGCGACGGCCTGAAGGCCAACCCGTCTGCCGCGTATGACGTCATCGTCGTGCATGGTTCGCTGCCGTCGGTGCCGGACAGCCTGTTGCAGCAATTGAAGGTCGGCGGTCGTCTGTTTGCCGTAGTGGGCCAGCCGCCTGTGATGTCTGCAGAGATCGTCACACGCACTGAACAAGCCAGCTTTAAAGCTGTCGCATTGTTTGAAACCGTTGTGCAGCCTTTGTCACAGGCAGTGCAGCCGTCCAAGTTCACTTTCTAACCGGACCCAGACCATGCAACATATTACTGCGCCTGAACTGGCAAGCTGGCTGGCGGACAAGGAAAAAAATCCTCCGGTTTTACTGGATGTCAGGGAACCTTGGGAGCATGAGACCTGTCATATCAGCGGCGTAATGCTGATGCCCATGCAAAGCGTACCGGAACGTATCAGTGAGCTGGACCAGGATGCAACGATCGTTTGCGTTTGTCATCATGGCGGACGCAGTATGCAGGTCGCCAGCTTCCTGGAGCGCAATGGCTTTGCCAATGTCATCAACCTGACCGGCGGCGTGCATGCGTGGGCCCAGGAAGTTGATACGGCGATGCCGACTTACTGAGGCGTTAGCCTTTCTTTGAATGGCGTGCCTGGGTTTGTCGAATTTAAAAAAACTAACTAATAATTCTTATCTCGGAGCGTTTCATGCGTAAGCCCATTATTGCCGTATTGATTGCCGGCGCTTTTTTGTCGTCCAGTGCCGGCGCGACTGATTTGTTGCAGATCTATAAGGATGCTCTGCTCAATGACGCCCAATTCGGCAGTGCCCGTGCTTCACTGGCAGCAGGCCAGGAAAAGCCGATACAGGGGCGCGCACTGATTCTGCCTACGATAGCAATTACCGGTAGCGACGTGCGGGCACGTAACGAAATTTCTCCCGATGGCTTCCCAGGCAATATCAACTACACCGGCAATACCAATGCCTACAGCCTGAGCTTGTCCCAGCCTCTGTTTCGCTGGGCAAACTGGCAGCAGTACCAACAGGGCAAGCTGGCACTGGTGGTGAGCGAAGCGCAGTTTGCATTGTCACAGCAGGACTTGATCACCCGCGTGGCGCAGGCCTACTTTGATGTGCTGGCGGCCCAAGATACGCTGACTACTTTGCAGGCGCAAAAAGTCGCCATCTCTGAGCAACTGGCGTCTGCCAAACGCAATTTTGAAGTAGGCACCTCGACCATTACCGATACCCATGAAGCGCAGGCGCGTTATGACCTGACAGTGGCACAGGAATTTGCCGGCGTCAGCGATTTGCAGATCAAGCGCGCAGCCCTGCAACAGATCATAGGCAAGGAAGCCGGTGATCTGGCTTTGCTGAAGCCCGGCATCAAACTGAGCTCGCCGCAACCTGAACGCATCGACGACTGGGTCAGTTCTGCGGAAAAGCAAAATTACAATGTGATTGCTTCGCAGGTGAACCTGGAGATCGCGCAGCGCGACATCCAGAGAAATCGTGCCGGTCATTATCCAACGCTGGACCTGGTTGCTAGTAGCGGCCGCAATTCAACCGGCGGCGTGCCGGCGGCGGTAGGTACCAATTCGGTTGCCAAAACCAATTCCATCGGCGTGCAATGGAGTATTCCTATTTTCTCCGGTTTTGGTGTAGACAGCCGTGTGCGCGAATCGATCGCACTGGAAGACAAGGCACGCAACGACCTGGAATTTGCTCGCCGTACTTCTGCACAGGGTGCGCGTCAATCGTACTTCGGCGTGAACAGCGGCTTGGCTCAAGTCAAGGCGCTGGAAGCAGCGGAAGTATCCAGCCAGTCTGCATTGGACTCCAACAAGCTGGGTTACCAGGTTGGTGTGCGTATCAATATCGACGTGCTGAATGCGCAGCAACAGCTGTATACCACACAGAGGGATCTGGCCAAGGCACGCTACGATACGATCATGAATGGTCTGCGCCTGAAATCAGCAGCCGGTACCTTGAAAGAAGAAGATCTGGCTGAAGTGAATGCGCTGTTGCAGCACTGATAGCAGCGATGGCGTTGATCGCCGGAGTCGAAAAAGCCACCGTTCAGGTGGCTTTTTTTATGGCTTCTTTTTCTGTACTTATTTGGTGCCTAGGTAGCCGCAGGGGAAGGGGTAGTCACTATTGTCCGTTTGCCGAAAATCTTTTTCAGTTTAAGCGCCGGCTGCTCTATCAGGTAGCAGGATGCATAGGCAAAGCATAAGGTGATGCCGAAAGAGGCTGCGGTCAAAGCCGATACGGATATGCCGGGGAACAGTGCAATCAGCGATTGCTGTACCGGGAAAGCATAGATGTAGATGCCGTAAGAGTTATCGGGCAGTGCATTATATTTACGTACAAAACCGGCAGGCACGTAGGCCAGATAAAACAGGACATAGGCGATGCTTAACTGGTAGACCACGGAAAATGCCTGTGTGCTGATCAGGACGGAAGCCAGAAGAGTGCCGATTACTGCCAGAAAAATATTCAGGGACAGGAGAATACGCTCCCTCAGCACCCAGTATGTCGCACCGGTGAAAAACATGAAATCGAAATGAATGAACAGATCCTCTTCCAGTCCGTATAGGCGGCGTGCGATTGTCAGGATATAGGCGAACACGGTATTTGCCACGACGAGCAAACTGGTTCGCTTAACCCGGTTACCATTCTTGGCATGCCCGATACTGCAGACCAGCCAAAAAAGCAGCAAAAGGATATACATTTTTATCTCGTACACCATGCTCCACAGTGAACCGTTCACTGCCCCTTTGTAGGGATTGTCGCTGAATACGCCGGGCAGGTAGTAAGCGACGCCTCCCAGTAGCGTCATGCATCTTCCTAAATAAGCATAAGTGGCGGGGCGGTTGAGATAAGCATTGGCAGGCAGTGAAGTAAAAAATATGCCCAGCCCAAAGACGACCAGTAAGCACATGACGATCAGTGCCGGATAAATCCGCAGGATGCGTGCCCAGATGTAGTCCATCGCACTTTGCTTGGACAGCAAACTGCCTGCAACCAGAAAGCCGCTCGTGATAAAGAACAGGTCAACCGCGATCGAGCCTATCGATATGCCCAGCGTTTTCCCCAGCGGCTCGGGTCTGTTCAGTAGCGCAAAGCTATGCCCGAGCAGCACCGCAGATGCAGCAATGAAGCGTATCAGGTTGAAGTTGTTATCTTTTTCTTGGATGAAGCCGGATAGACGCATTGAGGACCTCAGGGATAAATACCGGGTGCAAGGAAAATCACTGTGCTTCTAACAAGCGGGTGCGGCCCCGCAAATACCCATCACCAGGCCGCAATAGCCTCAATCACCCGCCATTGCTGCTCCTCGCGCAGATGCGGCCCCATCGGCAGGCTCAGCACCTCATCGGCCATCACTTCTGCCAGCGGGAATTGCCCTGCAACATAGCCAGAACCAGAGCCGGCTTGCGCATAGGCTTGCTGCTTGTGCGGTGGAATCGGGTAATGGATCAGGCTGCCGATGCCGGCCCTGGTCAAGGCTGCCTGTAAGCCTTCCCGGTCCTGGCTGCGCACCACATACAGGTGCCAGGCCGAGTCTATACCTGCTGGCACCATGGGCAGCACCAGCCGTTGGTTGGCGGCCAGTTCTTTGTTGTACAGCGCAGCGACCTTGTCGCGTCTTGCCTGCCAGGCATCCAGGTGTTTCAGCTTGACGCATAGCGCGGCAGCCTGGATCGGGTCCAGCCGGCTGTTATAGCCTTGTACTTCATTCACGTATTTGACCCGGGAGCCGTAGTTGCGCAGTACCCGCAGGCGGTCGGCAATGACGGGATCATTGGTGGTGACGGCACCGGCGTCGCCCAAGGCACCGAGGTTCTTGCCGGGGTAGAAGCTCCAGGCCACGGCATCGCCATGGCCGCCGATACGCTGGCCCTGGTAGCGGGCGCCATGGGCCTGGGCGCCGTCTTCCAGGACCTTGAGGCCGTGCTGCCTGGCCAGGGCGAGGATGGGGGCTAGATCGGCGGGCTGGCCGTACAGGTGGACCGGCAGGATGACTTTGGTGCGGGGGGTGATCGCGGCTGCTATGCGCTGCGGATCGAGGTTGTAGGTGCCCTCTACCGGTTCAACCGGAACCGGGATGGCGCCGCACTGGCTGACGGCCAGCCAGGTGGCGATATAGGTATTGGACGGGACGATGACTTCATCGCCGGGGCCGACGTCCATCGCGCGCAGGGCCAGGTGCAGCGCATCGAGGCCGTTGGCAACGCTGACGCAGTGCTGGACGCCGCAATAAGTGGCGTAGTCTTGCTCAAAGGTATCGACTTCACCGCCGAGGATGTACCAGCCGGATTCGAGTACGCGCTGGACGGCGGCGTCGATCTCGCTCTTGAGTTCGCGGTAGGAGGCCTGGATATCGAGAAAGGGGACGGCGGTGCTCATGGTCATGCTCATGGTGAGGGGGAGGACGCGAGGGCGGCCAGGTAGTCGTTGTAATTGCGATAATAATCGGATTCGTCGTACGGGGCGGAGGCTAGTACCAGGCAGACCGAGCCGGCATCGAAGTTGATTTCGGAGGCCCAGATCATCGGCGGCACATGCAAACCCTGCCAGGGGCGGTTCAGGTGGACGGTGCGTTTGTTCTTGCCGTCATCTAAAGCGACGTCAAAGCTGCCGGACAGGCAGATCAGGAACTGGTGCAGGCTTTTGTGGGCGTGGGCGCCGCGGTCGGAGGCGGTGGGCACGTCGTACAGGTAGAACACGCGCTGGATCTCGAACGGCACGTGCTTGTTCGATTCCATGAAGGTCAGGTTGCCACGCGGGTCGTGGATCTTGGGCAGCTCTATCAGGCGGCAGTCTTCTACTGACATCTTCTTCTTTCTTTATATTTGGTTTGCACCGGCTTACTGCACGGCGAACATCTTAATCCCCAAGCAGTTCCGCCAGCAAGGCCATGGTCCTGTCTGTCGCACCCTGGTGCTGCATGAAGAAGGCGTGAGCGTGGCCTCCCATACTTTTTCTCCTGTCGGCATCGGCAATCAGCGCATGCGCTTGTGCCATCAGATCGGCCGGATCGGTAACGCGTATGCTGGCGCCGGCAGCGATTGCCTGCTCGGTGATTTCAGAAAAATTGAAGGTGTGCTGCCCTATCAGCACGGGCTTGGCCATTGCGCAGGCTTCGATCAGGTTGTGCCCGCCCAATGGGATCAGGCTGCCACCGATGAAGGCCACATCGCAGGCCGCATAGTACATATACATTTCGCCCATGCTGTCGCCCAGCACGACTTGCACATCGGCGGGCAATTTTTCCAGGCCGGAGTCAAAATTCAGTTGCGATCGCCGCACATGCTTGAGCCCGTGAGCATCTATCATTTCTGCGACCTGGTCAAATCGCTGCGGATGCCTTGGCGTAATGACCAGCAGCGCATCCTGTTTCTGAGGATGCGATTGGCGGAAATCGCAAAAGGCTTTCAGTATCAGTTCTTCTTCACCGTCGCGGGTACTGCCGCACAGGAAGACTGCGCGCTCACCGAATACCTGCCTCAGTTGCGCGCCGCGTTCGGCCATTTGCGGCGGCGGGTTGACGTCGAACTTCATATTGCCGGTGATGATGGTCTTGCCTACGCCCAGCTCCTTCAGGCGCTGCGCATCCGGCCCGGATTGGGCGGCGACGCAGTTGATGGCGCGTGCCGCAGGCAATATCAGCGAGGGTAGCCTGTGCGCTTTTTTCAGCGATTTTTCCGACAGTCTGGCATTCACCAGCGCCACCGGCACGCGATGCTGTTCGCACTGCGCCACCAGGTTGGGCCAGACCTCAGTCTCTATCAGCACGCATAGCCGCGGGGAGAAATGGTGCAGGAAGCGCCTGATCATCCAGTTGATGTCATACGGCAAGAAGCTCTGGATCAGCCTGGACGAGACGTCGGCAAACAGCAGTTTGCCGGTCGCGCGGCCGGTTGGCGTCATGTGGGTCAGCAGGATGTGGTGATCGGCATAGCGCTGTAGCAACGCCCGCACCAGGGGTTCGGCAGCGCGCGTCTCGCCAGCGGATACCGCATGTACCCAGATAATCTTGCGCTTTACCTGACGGCTGGTGCTTCCTTTATAGAAGCCCAGGCGCTCTGCAACGTGTTCGCGATAACCCGGCTCTTGCCGTCCGCGCAGCCACAGGCGGCCCAGTGCGAAAGGCAGGGACAAACCCCAAAATAAGCTATAGAGCAGGCGCATGGACAAGTTTCAATCAAGGATCATTGACGGCGATTTACCAGCACGATGCCGGCCAATACCAGGCATGAACCGATGGCAAAACGCGGACTGATCGCATCATGCAGGAATATCACACCGGCTGCAACGCCGAATAATGGTGTGAGGAAAGAAAAAACCGATAGCCGGGAGGCCAGATAGTGGCGCAGCAGCCAGAACCAGGTCAGATAGCTGGCAAAAGCCACGACCACGGTCTGAAACAGGATGCTGCCCCAGGCGATGGCCGATGCCGGTATCAGCAGGGACTCACCCTTTGCCGATGCGTAGATCAGCAGGATGACGGCAGCACCGGCAAGCTGGTACAGCAATGTGGTGGTAGGTTCGGCTTCCGACAGTTTGGACTTGCGTATCGTAACTGTGGTTGCCGCCCACAGCAGGCCACCCAGCACGCCCAGTGCGTCGCCGGCCAGCATCCTGCCGAGATTGGGATCATCCAGCCCTTTGCCGGAGCTGGCGGCAAACGCCGCTGAAAAGGCGACTGCAATGCCGGCAAATGCCGATAAGATGCCCAGCCACTGGCTGACATGCATGCGCTCCGAGGGAATCAGCCAGTGCAGGCCGATGACGGTAAAGATGGGTGCGGTATACAGGAATACCGACATGTGCGACGCCGACGTGTAGTTCAAGCCTAGGGCAACGCAAAGAAATTCCAGCGCAAACAATATGCCTGCGACAAGGCCGGGCAGCAGGCTGCCATCTTTCAGAGAAAACGGGATGCGGCGCACCAGGATCAAGATATACACCATGATCGCGGCCAGCGCGGAGCGCAGGCCTATCTGCATGCTGGAGCTGACGACCGGTGCCGCCAGTTTGACGGCGACTTGCTGCAAACCCCAGCAAAAGCAAAGGAGCAACATCAGGGAGATGGCAAAGCCATCCAGGTTTTTACGTATCATGCTTATTTACTGCAGTGGAGGTCTGGGAAAAATGCTGTCAGGATGGAATATACCCTAAACCTGCCCCGAGCCGGGAACAGGCTGGCCCAGCAAGCTGCGGATGGCGGCGCTGACTTCGTCCACCGTAGCGGGCTGGCCCACGTCGCCGAGGTTGATGATGCGTGGAGACCAGTTGCCCTCGGTTTTCCAGCGCGGTGAATCGCAATAGATTTCTACCGTAGGCCTTTCATAGGCGGCGGCAATATGCGTCAGGCCCGTATCTACACCGACTGCCAGTGCTGCGCGCTGCGATAGTGCAACAGCCTCCAGCATCGACAATTTCGGCAGCACGGTGGAGCCCGGTATGCGCGCAGCCAATTGCTCTGCTTCCTGTTTTTCAGCGGCATTACCCCAGGGGAGCAGGATGGGTAATTTATACTCGGCGACGGTCTTGGCGGCCAGCACCCAGTTGTCTTGCGACCATTTTTTGCTATCGCGCGCGGTGCCGTGATAAAACACCGCATAGTCATGTTCCGGCATCCAGGCCGGGCGTGCGCCTTCCTTAGTGCCCAACTGCGGCGCATGCATGCCAAAGCTGGCCGGCGTATCTATCCTATAACCGCCCGCATGTGCGGCCACCAGGCGGCCGCGCAAGACTGCATGCGTGCGGCTAGCTATGGCCAGACTTTCGGAATGGAAGATGCGCGAGATGGCTTCGTAGCCTGAACCCTCGGTGCCGTTCGCCAGGCCGACTTTTTTGCCGCCTTTGGCGAGGCGCGCAAGCCCCATGATGGCGCCGGTTTTCATCAGGCCCTGGGTATCCAGTACCAGATCATATTGCTCGCCGCGCAGCGATGCATAAAACTGCCTGAGTTCCAGCCGGGTTGCCCGGGTGAACAGGCTTTTGCGCCAGCGCCGCAGCGCAAATGGAATGATGCGGCGCACGCCGTGGTTCAGTTTCACCAGGCTGACATAGCCTTCTTCTACGACCCAGTCTACCTCTGCGCCGGGGAAATGGCGCAGCAAATCGTCCACAACAGGCATGTTGTGGACCACGTCGCCCAGCGACGACACGCGTACCAGCAGGATTTTCACAGTGAAGCTGGGGCTTAGTAGGGCATTGCCGCATCCGGCTTGACAGCCAGGATAGCCTGCTTCATGGCTGCCTGTATGCGTGCCAGTGCTTCCGGTGTTTCACCCTCGAAGCGCATGACGATCACCGGAGTGGTATTGGATGAGCGCGCCAGGCCGAAACCGTCCGGATATTCAACCCGCAGGCCGTCTATCGTGATCACATCGTCAGCGCCGGGGAAATTGGCGTTCTTTTGCATCTTGGCGATGATGTCGAAGTTTTCTCCCTCGGCCAGCTTTACCTGCAGTTCCGGCGTGCTGGACGATTGCGGCAAGCCGTTCAGCGTTGCTGTCAGGTCTGGCAGGCTGCTGAGAATTTCCAGCAGGCGGGCACCGGCATACATGCCGTCATCAAAGCCGTACCAGCGATCCTTGAAGAAGATGTGGCCGCTCATCTCGCCGCCCAGCGGGGCGCCGGTTTCGCGCATCTTGGCCTTGACCAGCGAATGGCCGGTTTTCCACATCAGCGGCACACCGCCGCGTGCCTTGACCCAGGCCGAGATATGGCGCGTGCATTTGACGTCATACAGGATTTCCTTGCCGGGGTTACGCTTCAGCACATCTTCGGCAAACAGCATTAACTGGCGGTCCGGATAGATGATCTGGCCGTCCTTGGTCACCACGCCGAGGCGGTCGCCGTCGCCGTCAAAGGCCAGGCCGATTTCAGCATCGGTCTCTTGCAGGCAGCGTATCAGGTCTTGCAGATTTTCAGGGTGCGCGGGATCGGGGTGGTGGTTGGGGAAATTGCCGTCCACTTCGCAAAACAGCTCAGTGACTTCGCAGCCCATTGCGCGGTACAGGTCACCGGCGAAAGCGCCGGCAACGCC
Source organism: Parundibacterium terreum (assembly GCF_014636315.1). Taxonomy (GTDB): domain Bacteria; phylum Pseudomonadota; class Gammaproteobacteria; order Burkholderiales; family Burkholderiaceae_D; genus Undibacterium; species Undibacterium terreum. Next base: position 405,540 of record NZ_BMED01000003.1, read on the forward strand.
GTTGCCGCAGTCGATTGCAATTTTCATGGGGCGGGCAGTTTTCACGTCGCTGACGATGCGCTGCTGATAGGCTGCAGCGATGTCATGCGTCTTGTAGGCGCCTGCGCCCTGCTTGAATGCCTTGTTCAGGATGGCCTGGTACAGCGCCTGTATCGTGTCGCCGTAAATGGCTTCTCCGGCCAGCACCATTTTGAAACCGTTGTAGTCAGGCGGATTATGGCTGCCGGTCACCATCACACCCGAACTCGCGCCCAGCGTGCTGGTGCCGAAATACACCATAGGCGTGGCGACTACACCGAGGTCGATCACGTCGGCACCGGTAGATTGCAGACCTTTGGCTAGCGCCGCAGCCAGCTCTGGGCCGGACAGGCGGCCGTCGCGGCCTATCACTACCGTTTTTTCACCCTTGGCGAGTGCGGCAGAGCCAAAGGCCTGGCCTATCTGGTAGGCAACTTCGGCATCCAGTGTCTTGCCTATGATGCCGCGGATATCGTAGGCCTTGAATATGGTCGGAGAGATGAGGGACATGATATTTTATTCAGAGTAATGGTCTGGGGGATGCATACAGGCGGCTAATGTAGCATGGCGCGCGGCACTTCCGTCTGTGCGGCGGCTACCACATCCCCGGAATTGCTGAGTTGCCAGATAAAGTCTTCTATACCGCATTGAGGCTCGTATTCTGCCACTGTTTCCAGCAACAGGGAACGCACCTGCAGTAAATCGAAGCTTTCGCAGGCGGAGTCCAGTTGCTGCAGTAGCGCGGAGAGGCTGGCCCACGGGATTTCATCTTCCTGCGCGCGCATGATCAGCGGATGGCTGGTGCCTTCTACATTGTCGCCGATCAATAATTCTTCATACAGTTTTTCACCGGGGCGCAAGCCCACGTGGTGTATCTCTATCGTGCCTTCCGGAGTCGTCTCGGTCTTTACTTCCAGCCCGCTCAGATGCACCATGCGCTTGGCCAGATCGATGATACGCACCGGTTCGCCCATGTCCAGCACAAATACATCGCCGCCTTCGCCCATCGCCCCCGCCTGCAGCACCAGTTGCGCAGCCTCGGGTATGGTCATGAAATAGCGGGTAATCTCAGGATGAGTCAGCGTGATCGGGCCGCCCTGCATGATTTGCTTGCGGAATAGCGGCACCACGGAACCGGAAGAGCCCAGTACATTGCCGAAGCGCACCATGCAGAAGCGGGTTGTATGCTGCTCGCGCGCGCAGGCTTGCAGGATCAATTCCGCCAGGCGCTTGGTCGCTCCCATCACATTGGTGGGGCGAACTGCCTTGTCGGTGGAGATCAATACGAAATTCTTGACCTTGGCCCTGATTGCCGCCTGGGCGACGGTCAGCGTGCCAAATACATTATTGCGTATGCCTTCGATGGGATTGTGCTCGACCAGCGGTACATGCTTGTAGGCGGCCGCGTGGTAAACGGTATCGACATGGTAGGACGAGAAAATCTTGTCCAGCTTGGCCGCATTTTGTATATTGCCCAGGAAAGGGATGATTTCCAGTTCCAGCCCCAGGCTGAGCCTCAGTGCTTCCAGTTCCTGCTCTATCGAATACAGCGCAAATTCCGACATTTCAAACAAGATCAGCTGTGCCGGTTTTTGCCGCATGATCTGCCGGCATAGTTCGGAACCGATGGAACCGCCGGCGCCTGTGACCAGGACTTTTTTGTCGGTGATGCAGGTGGCCAGCAGGCGTTCGTCCGGCTCTACCGAGTCGCGCCCCAGCAAGTCTTCAATTTCGATTTCGCGAATGTCCTGCACCCTCAATTCGCCGTTGACCAGGCTTTTGATTGACGGAGTGACCTTGATCTTGAGCTTGTAGGGTTCCAACTGATCCAGCACCTGTTTTTGCCGTATCTTGGAAATGGAGGGCATGGCCAGCAGCACTTCCTTGATGTCGTGCTGGCGTATCAGGTTCTTCAGGTTGGCGACACTGGAGACCTTGATGCCGGCGATGGAAGAGCCTTGCAGGTTGCTGTTGTCATCCAAAAAGGCGACGCAGACGAATTCATCGCTGGCCCTTAGCGCGTTGGCCAGTTGCGCGCCGGCCTTGCCGGCGCCATAGATAGCGATATTGACTGCAGTATCGCTGCGGTTGATGCCTAGTAGATAGGAACGGGTCAGGAAGCGGCTGGCGGCAACATACAGGATGGCAGTGGCCCAGTAGATGAAGAATACCGCGCGTGACAATGCCATGATGTGCGTCATCACGCTGATGAAGGCCAGCGCCATGACGGAAAGAGTGACGCCGAACACCACGACGTAGATGATTTTCTGGTCAATGAAGCGGATGACGGCGCGGTACAGGCCTATGCGAACGAAAATGGGAATGGAAACGAAGGGAACCGAGGCAATCAGCCAGAAATAATGCTTGAGCAGGTCGATATTAAAGCCGTCATAGCGCAGCCAGATCGCCAGGATGAAGGCGAGCGGCAAGAACAGGGCATCCGCGACGGCGGCTATGATCTGCTTTTGTAGGCGGGGTAATGCGAGTATGGTTTGCATTGCAAAATGATAATATTTTTGTTGTTAGAACTTGCTTAAATTAGCTGAAAACAAATGCCGGAAATATGAAGCTGGCGGCCCGCACAGATAGTAAACAAGTTGCTGCTCAATTATGTCTTACATTTGTAACCAAAATAAACATGAATCGCAGCATTTCATTCAATTTTTGCAATAAAACTCATTTCATTGATAGCGCTGGGTATTAATGGGTAACACCGTCGCGCTTGATGACTTTGAAAAAGGTCAGGAACAGGATGCGCAGGTCCAGTCCGAACGACTGGTGCTGGCGGTAATACGCGTCCAGGCTGACCTTGTCGGGGATAGGCAGCTCGTCACGGCCATTGATCTGTGCCCAGCCAGTCAGCCCTGGCGGGATTTCATGCACTTTATGCTCGGTGCGCAGGCCTATCAGGTCATATTGGTTGTACAGCGCAGGGCGCGGGCCGACAAAGCTCATATCGCCTTTCAGTATGCTCCATAGCTGCGGCAGTTCGTCCAGGCTGGTTTTTCGCAGGAAAGAGCCGATCGGGGTCAGGTACTGGTCGGGGTTGCTAAGCAAATGGGTCGCTACGGCTGGCGTATCGGTCCGCATGGTGCGGAACTTGGGCATGCGGAAGATCGCGTTATAACGGCCTACGCGGTCCGACCAGTAAACTGCTGGACCGGCGGAAGTCAGCTTGACGCAAACGGCAACGATCATGACAGGGATGATTAATACGCAGGCTGCCAGCAAGGCGAGCAAAAGATCAAAGGAGCGTTTCAGCATTGTCGTTTAGTGTCTGGTCAAATGTCTGGCAGTGGCCTGCAGGCCCTGGCGCACGGTAAATGGAGGGGCCCAGGATAAGCGCGTCCTGGCTTTGCTGATATCAACCTGCAGTGACTGGCACAGGCGTTGCGCTGCCGACTTCCTGCCCGCCAGCGTAGCCAGCAAGGTCAGCAAGGCCGGTGGAAAGGGCAATAAGCGAGAGGGCAGGTCGAAAGCCTCGGCCGAGTTGCGCAACAGTTCGGTAGTGGACAAGTCTTCACCGTCGGAGGCCAGGAACACTTCATTGTAGGCGGCAGGATTGTCCATGCAGGCCAGCACCAGGCTGACCAGGTTTTGCAGATACACGAAGCTGCGCTTGTTGCGGATGCTGCCTAGCGGCAAGGGCAGCCCCTTTTTGACCCACTGCATCATGCTGAGGAAATTGGCCCTGACGCCGGGACCATATACCAGCGGCGGACGGATGATGGTGACCGCCATGCCCGAGCTTTTGGCGAGCGCCAGCAAGGCCTGTTCGGCCTCGTATTTGGAAATGCCATATGGGTCGGAAGGCGCGGGCGGCGTATTTTCTGTGAATGCGGCGCCGGGCTGGGTCTCTTCACCATTGACCTTGACCGAGCTCAGGAAGATGAATTGCCTGACACCGGCGGCGGCGGCCTGCTTCGCCAGTTGCAGCGTCGCTTCAACATTGACGCTGCGAAACAAGGCGAGAGGGTCGCTGGCAGTGTCATTCATTACATGCACCCTTGCCGCACAGTGGATCACGGTATGGATGCCGGAAAGAGCGGCAGACCAATCGGTGTCGCTACTGATTTCGGAGATAGGGTACAAGCGGGAGGATGCGAGATCCGCTGCCAGAGGTTTGCGGCTGGCGCAAGTGAGCGGAATCGCTTGTTGTATTAAATTTAATGCAATGGCATGGCCGACAAAACCGGAGGCCCCGGTAAGGAATACAGATTGAGTCATGAAAGCAACTATTTGGCAGAAGTCAGGTTTGCCTGGCGGTCGTAAATGAAATAGCGACGGGACAAAAACTTCAGGAAGCTGCGGAAAAACCACGAAGCATGCTGGGAAATCAGATTGCGGTTCTTATGCGCCGCGATGTGGGTGGCTTTCAGCGAAGGGTAGTAGCGTACCCCTTTGCCCAACAGTTTGCGCGAACGGTAGCAGATATCCACATCTTCAAAATACATGAAGTAGCGTGGATCAAAACCTTCCAGCGCCGAATAGTGCATTGCGTCGAAAGCCAGGAAGGCGCCAGACGCCCAGTCCACGTGGCAGATATTCTCCATCTGCGTCTTGTCATACGGCTGGGACAAGGAGCGCACGATGGCCATGCGTATGAGAGAAAAAATGTCGGGAAAGCGGCGGATATTGGAGTCTGCAATTGCGTATTGCTGATCACGGTATAGATTGATCGTGGCAATCGGGTAGCGATCCTTGTGCATCTGCTCAGCCAGGCTGATGATGGATTGCGGATCTATTGTGATATCAGGGTTCATCACGACAAAGGTATCGCCCATTTTGAAGCCGACCTCGTTGCGCACCACTTCGTACAGGAAATTATTGTTGTCGCCGAATCCCATGCCGGGTTTCGCATCGCTATAGGAAATACCGTGCTGCGCGCAGTAGGCACTCAGCTTGCTATTCGGCTTATTGTCCTTGACCCACACTCTCATGCATGGGCCAGCATTCTGCAAGCCGCCCAAGCGGCTTGCTATCAGCAAGTCCTCGTGGCCGTGACTGACGATGGCGACATGAATCATAGTGAAATGCTATCCTTAGAGCGGGTAAACAAAGCAATTATCAAAACGGTCAGCCATTATGCACGCCTCGGCAAATTTGCCAAATTATTTACTCTTTTTCAAAGCGCGCCTGCTTCCTGTATTTCCAAAACAAGCTGACCAATTTCAACGATGGTACCGTGTGGACCGGAAGGAACAGTTTCTTTCCTGACATCCAGATTTTCTCATAAAAATAATTATCGATGATACCCGGATTATCCCATGGCGGCTGCTTTTGGCCTGTGGTGAGATCATATGCATATCTGATCCTGTCGGCAACGTTTTCTATGCTATGCACCTCATGTATTTGTGCAAGTATTGTAGCTGTTTCAACTCTCTGGTTTTGCTGCGCCGCAAGAAAAGCAGACAGATCACGGATCAGCGCGTCAATACTGGGCGACTTTAGTTGATCCGCCGGGGAGTAGCCATGCGAACCCGTCAATACGCCAAAACTGGGAATGCCCAGGCTGAATATTTCGGGGAAGGCCGTTCCTCCTGTCAGCGGGAAGCTGTCCACATAGGCTTTTGCCTGTGACAGGAAGGCGAGATACTTGTCATGCGGCATCCTGGCATGAAACTCCACCCTGGATTTCAGCTTCATCCAGACTTTCCACCACCACCAGTTGGACCAAAGCTTGGGCCCGATCAATATCAGCCGGTCCTGGCGGATTTTTGCATATTCCAGTGCAAACCTGGGAAATGAAAATTCTTTGTTCGGCTTGTATTTATAGGCAGTTCCTGCCGATGCAAGGTAGGAGCCGGTTTCTATCGGCGCAGATGCTGACGCAATATTGCCTTTAGGTAATTTTAACGGGATGCCGGCAAACACCGACTTGTCCTGTATGTTGCGGCGTGCACGCAAAGCCCAGCCAAAATAACTGACTTCCAGCACCCTGTCGGCAATTCCATGGCCATAAGAAAAAACATGGTCGGCATGGTTGTACAGGTAAATCCTGGTACCAAAGTAGTGTTTGGCTACAGCTGCGGCAAAGACCGCGTCGATGTCGTACGGATGGATATGCAGGATGACCGTTGTATGCTGCGCGAAGAGCGCTATCAGTTGCAGGATTTTTTGCCGTCCAGCTTTTTGCCTGGGCAGCAGGGTGCAGCCGTGTTTTGCAGCAGACAGTTTGCGTTTGGCATTCGGCCGCAATTCTTCGGTCACCAGCACTGCCGCTTCCGACAGTGCTGTGGAGGACAGTAGATGTTCTACGATGCGCGTATGGCCACCGGTGTCGTAGGCCTTGGTCAGCACATGCAAATATTCGCATCGATGTGCCGGGGCTGGAATCTGGGCGAACTCTTCCTTGTATTTTTGCAGCAGCAGGAATTCCAGTTGTGCCAGTTCGTACTGGCCCATGCTGTTTTTCCACAGCAGTTCGCCCAGGAAGCGCGACATGGCGATGGCTTCGTCAAAACTGCGTGCGCCGGCAATGGCGTTGATCGAATGCTGGATAAAGGCGGATAGGCTCATTGTATTAATAATCGTTTTTCTTGAGTATGACCGCGATGCACGCCCAATAGAATATGTAGTTGAGCGTAAAGGCCAGTACTGAGCCTTTAAGGCCGAACAGGGGCGTCAGCCAGTAGGTCAGCAAGACCAGCGACAAGCTGAAGACCAGTTCGGTAATGATGTAGGCCTTGGTCATTGCACGCGCTAGCATCACAAAGCCCAGCACCCAGCTCCCTATCTTGATCACGTCCCCAATCAGCTGCCAGGCCAGCAAATCCAGCATGGGCGAGAAGTCTTCAGTAAATACGAGGCGGATGATCCATTCGCGCAGCAGATAGACGCAGACGGCGCCGACTATCGTCAGCGGCAATACGAAGCGATACACGCGGCGGATTTCCCGGCCCAGCTCTGCGCGCTCGCGGATTTCAGACAGGCGGGGCAGGTAATATACCGTCAGCGTGGTAGTAATCAGCATCAGGTACATATCGCTGATGCGGGTCACTGCCTGCCAGTAACCGGCTGCACTCCAGCCGAAGCCCTGCACTATGTGGTCGCGTATCAGCAACTGGCTCAAGGGAACCGCCACCGCGGTGACAATGGCCATCAGCGCAAAAGAAGCCAGCTGGCGCGCGATGACGCGATCCATCTTGCCAAACAGCATGGAGAGCTTGAACCAGTCTGTGCGCAGGCACAGCGCGAGGCTGACAAAGGCGACGACGGATTGATTGATGGCAAGCGCCACCAGCGCGCCATACAGGCCCCAGGCGCTCGCGAGCAGCCAGGTAGCCAGCAGGGTAACAACGCTGGTGCAGATGTTTGCTGCGACGTAGCTGGATACCGCTTTCTTGCCGTTCAGGATGGCCAGCAACAGCGTGTTCAGCACAAACAGGCTGAGGCAGGCGGCCAGCCACAGGAAGATGCTGCCCAGTGCCTCGTCTTTCAAAATGGAGGCGGCCAACTGGCGATGGAAAACTGCGATCAACAATGACGCAGCGATAGCGGTCGTAAAGGAAATGAATCCCGCTGTGCGCCATAGCTTGTGCTGCATGGCTGCATCGTCATGGTATTCGGCAGTGTATTTGGTGACACCGGTATTGATCGCACCGCTGGCGAAGGACAGGATCATCGTCACCGCATTCTGAAACTGTCCGATGACGGCAAACCCGCTCGGCCCCACGTACACCGCCAATAATTTGCTGAGGCCCAGCATGGTCAGCATGCGCACACCCACGGCAATGGCATTCAGCAGGCTGGTACGGATCAGGCTCATGGTGGCAACTCGCGGTGGATGGTCATGATGATATGGGTTCGCCGTGCAATTGCCGGTACTGCTTTAGCAGACCGTCAATCGCCATTTATTCTTGTCGTTATAGTGAATAAGCGCATTCGATAAGCGCGTTCGGCCACCGGCTTTGCCGGGTGCAGTACGCGCTTTACTGGGCTGCTTGTTCAGTATTGATGCCGCGCAGGCAATCTGTCAAAGCCTGGCTCCAGAGTGGTGGCTGTATCTGGAAATGCTCGTTCAGCAATTGCATCGATAGCGTGGAGTTCACCGGGCGCGTTGCCGGGGTTGGATACTCGGCAGCAGGAATACCGCTGACAACCGGAGCCTTGTCCAGCAGCTTCAAGCCGACCGCCTGCTGCATGATCTCCTGTGCAAAACCTTGCCAGCTAGTGTACTGCTGCGTCGTCAGATTGTAGATGCCGCGATGTGCTGCCCACCAAGCGTCGGTGTCGCTCGCCTGCTGTAACTGGCGCACGATGTCTGTTGTCGCCTGTGCTATCCAGCCGGCCCAGGTAGGCGCACCCCACTGGTCGTTGACAATCTTCAGTTCGTCGCGTTCTTTTGCCAGGCGCAGCATGGTCAACAGGAAGTTCTTGCCAAAGCCGGAGTAGACCCAGCTGGTGCGGAAGATCAGGTGGGCGCAGCTGCTTGCCGCAATGGCTTGCTCGCCAGCCAGTTTGCTGCTGCCGTACACGTTGAGGGGGTGCGTAGCATCCTGTTCGGTGTAGGCCAGCAAGCTGCCGTCGCTGCCACGCTTGCTGCCGTCAAAGACGTAGTCGGTAGAGTAGTGGATCAGTGCGGCGCCGAGTTTCTTTGCTTCCTCTGCCATCACGCCAGGCGCATCGCCGTTGATGGTCTGCGCCAGGCCAGGTTCGCTTTCTGCCTTGTCCACTGCAGTGTAGGCTGCCGGGTTGATGATCAGTTGCGGTTTGATGTCCCGTATCGTATCGCGCACCAGATCCAGCCTGGACAAGTCCATCTGCGTACGTTGGGGAATGATGACTTCAACACCCGGCAGACTGCGCAGGGTCGAATCCAGCGCGTGTCCTACCTGGCCGCTGCTACCGGTTAACAATATTCTCATGCAAATGTCTCAGCCTGGGACAAAGGCAGGCCTTGCATGTCCTTGCCGGACAGCACGGGGGCTTCCTGCATAGGCCATTGTATGCCCAGTGCCGGATCGTTCCACAGCAGGCAGCGCTCGTGTTCCGGCGCCCAGTAGTCGGTGGTCTTGTACAGGAATTCGGCTTTCTCGCTGATTACGACAAAACCATGCGCAAAGCCGGGCGGTACCCATAGCTGCCGCTTGTTGTCGGCGGACAGCGTCAGCCCTACCCATTTGCCGAAGCGAGGGGAACTCTTGCGCAAATCGACAACGACGTCAAACACTTCGCCGGCAGTTGCACGCACCAGCTTGCCTTGGGTTTGCTGGATCTGGTAGTGCAGTCCGCGCAAAACATTCTTTGCCGACATGGAGTGATTGTCCTGTACGAACTCTGCGTCAACTCCGGTCAGCTCTTTGAATTTCTTGGCGTTGAAGCTCTCGTAGAAAAAACCCCTGTCGTCGCCAAAAACGCGCGGTTCCAGTATCAGTACTTCAGGCAGGTCTGTTGCAATTACATTCATCTCTTGTTTCTCCAGGCATTCTGCCGGCAGTGCTCGGCTCGCCGATACAATATCAATAGGCTTTCGCGCGCAGCAATTGCAGCAAATACATGCCGTATTCGTTTTTCTTCAAAGGCTGGGCCAGTTTTTCCAGTTGCTCATCGGTGATGTAGCCACGGCGGTAGGCGATTTCTTCCGGGCAGGCGACTTTCAGGCCTTGCCGCTTTTCTATCGTGGCGATGAACTGGCTGGCATCCAGCAGCGATTCATGGGTACCGGTATCCAGCCAGGCCATGCCGCGGCCCATCAGTTCCACATTCAATTGTGCCTGCTGCAGATAGACATTATTCACGTCGGTAATTTCCAGTTCGCCGCGGGCGGAAGGCTTGATGTTCGCCGCGATATCGCACACTTGCTGGTCATAGAAATACAGACCGGTCACCGCGTAATTGGATTTCGGCTTGCTTGGTTTTTCTTCTATGCTGATGGCCTGGCGGTTCTCGTCGAACTCAACCACGCCGTAGCGCTCGGGGTCGTGCACATGGTAGGCGAATACCGTTGCGCCTACGCTATGGTTATTGGCGGCCTTCAGCTTGGATTCAAATTCATGGCCGTAGTACACGTTGTCGCCCAGGATCAGCGCGGATGGCGAGTCGCCGACAAATTCCTTGCCGATGATGAAAGCCTGCGCCAGGCCGTCCGGCGATGGTTGCACTGCATATTCCAACTGTATGCCCCATTGAGAACCGTCGCCGAGCAATTCCTTGAAGCGCGGCGTATCTTGCGGCGTGGAGATAATCAGTATCTCGCGCATGCCGGCCAGCATCAATGTGGTCAGCGGATAGTAGATCATCGGCTTGTCGTAGACCGGCAGCAGTTGCTTGGAGATGGCCTGCGTTACCGGGTACAGGCGTGTGCCGGAACCGCCGGCCAGAATGATGCCCTTACGGGATGTGATTTCCTGAGTCATGCTTGCTCCTGTGCATTTTTATTGCTTGAGTTGCCTGAATATTGCAGGTCTACCCATTTCAGGTAATCACCCGATTGCACCTGCGCCACCCATTCATCGTTGGCCAGATACCAGGCAACCGTCTTGCGCAGACCGGTTTCAAAGGTTTCTGCAGGCTTCCAGCCCAGTTCTTTTTCTATCTTGCGCGCATCAATCGCGTAGCGGCGGTCATGGCCGGGGCGGTCAGTGACGTATTTGATCTGGTCGCGATAGCTGCCGTTCGCCTTGGGTTGCAACTGATCCAGCAGGTCGCATAGCGTATGTACCACGCTCAGGTTGGTTTTTTCATTCCAGCCGCCGACGTTATAGGTTTCGCCAGGCTTGCCGGCTTCCAGCACCCGGCGGATAGCGGTGCAGTGGTCACTCACATACAGCCAGTCCCTCACTTGCTGTCCATCGCCATACACGGGCAGGTCTTTGCCAGCGCGGGCATTGGTGATCATCAGCGGGATCAGTTTTTCCGGGAAGTGATACGGGCCGTAGTTATTCGAGCAATTCGTGGTCAGCACCGGCAAGCCATAGGTATGGTGATAAGAACGTACCAGGTGATCCGAGGCGGCCTTGGAAGCTGAGTAAGGGCTGTTGGGTGCGTACGCAGTGGTTTCGCTGAATGGAGGATCGTCGGTGCTCAGCGTACCGTACACCTCGTCGGTGGATACATGCAGGAAACGGAAGTTGCTGCGCTCGTCGCCAGTCAGGCCTTGCCAATAGGCACGCGCGGCTTCCAGCAGACTGAAAGTGCCGTTGACATTCGTATTCACGAATGCAGCCGGGCCGTGTATGGAGCGGTCAACATGGCTTTCAGCCGCGAAATGGACGATGGCGCGCGGCTTGTGCTGGGCAAATAGCTGGTTCAGCTTGTCTGTGTCCAGTATGTCGCCCTGCACAAAAATATGGCGCGCATCCTGCTTGATACTGGCAAGGTTGTTCAGGTTGCCCGCATAGGTCAGTTTGTCGTAATTGATGACTGGCTCATCATTTTGCGCTAGCCAATCCAGCACGAAATTGGCGCCAATAAAACCTGCTCCGCCGGTGACGAAAATCATTCTATTATCCCGTTTCGATAAAACAGCCACTAAAAATGGCAATTTTACGCGAGAAGATCGCGACACCGAAGCAATTTACAGGTTGGGAAGGGATTTCGGAGAAGGGGATTTGATGCTGAAGAGACAATTTGCCAAGAACTTTGCCGGCAGTCAGGCAGGTGGAGGTAGGTGGCGAGCGGGCAGGCGGCTACTGCTGCGCTAGCTGCCGCTGGTTTGGGTATAGCAAATCCATGCCACTGTGATGACTGTATAGGCAAAAACGATGAGGGATATCAGGGAAAGTTTCATTTTGTATTTCTCCTGCCTGTGTTTGCTTTGGCGCGTTCCTACGCGATTTGTATTCAATTGTGCGGCGCAATTGTCGTAAATTTCGCCTACCTTTATGGTAGATTGTTTTGTTTCGTTTTCTAGCTTTGGGCGTGTATATTTTGTAACGAAACGTCTCAGGATGCAGTGCAACATTAAATGATCTTAATTGCAATTATTTGATGTAAGACCTGCTTTCTTTACAAAAGTTCGCAAATACCCCTTGAAATGACATGGTTACCCCCCCAATTTAACGGGATAGTTCGTATTGATCGTCGGAGGTAGTGAATGCAAGAGCAAGAAAAACAGGCAGAAACCATAAATACTGCTGAACAAATTGTTACAAACGCAAGCGCGACGGACGCCGCTGTAAATTCTGCTCCGGCGACGGATGCAGCAACTCCGGTGGAGGCAGCACCGGCAGTTGACGTGGTGGCGCAGTTGGAAGCAAAAGTGCAGGAATTGCAAGATTCCTTCATGCGCGCCAAAGCGGAAGGTGAAAATATCCGCCGCCGCGCACAGGAAGATATTTCCAAGGCGCACAAGTTTGCGATTGAGGGTTTTGCCGAAGCAATGGTTCCGGTAAAAGACAGCCTGGAAATGGCGCTGAAAGTCGAAACACCGTCCGTAGAGTCTTTGAAAGAAGGCGTTGAGATGACCTTGCGTCAGCTCAGCGCTGCGTTTGAAAAAAATCGCCTGACTGAAATCAGTCCACAGAAGGGCGACAAGCTGGACCCAATGAAACACCAGGCTATTTCCATGGAGCCAGCCGAACAGGAAGCCAATACTATTGTTACCGTATTGCAAAAAGGATATACCATTGCCGACCGTCTATTGCGTCCGGCCCTGGTGACCGTTGCACAAGGAAAATGATAAAAACGATGCAAATTGGGGTGAAAACCGCTTGAAAAGCCGGGTTTTTACCTTATATCTGGATCATTGGAGCTTTCGGGCTTAGTTAAAAACTTAAAATTTAAAAATTCAAATAGGAAATATCATGGGAAAAATGATCGGTATTGATTTGGGTACAACCAACTCCTGCGTCGCAGTCATGGAAGGCGGCCAGCCTAAAGTGATAGAAAACGCCGAAGGCGCGCGTACTACCCCGTCCATCATCGCGTATCAGGAAGATGGCGAAATTCTGGTTGGCGCATCTGCCAAACGCCAGGCTGTTACCAATCCAAAGAACACACTGTATGCAGTGAAGCGTCTGATTGGCCGCAAGTTTGAAGAAAAAGAAGTACAGAAAGATATCTCCCTGATGCCTTACAGCATCAGCAAGGCAGACAACGGCGATGCATGGATCAGCGTGCGCGACAAGAAACTGGCGCCGCCACAGATTTCCGCTGAAGTCCTGCGCAAAATGAAAAAAACCGCTGAAGACTATCTCGGCGAAGAAGTGACAGAAGCAGTCATTACCGTTCCTGCTTATTTCAATGACGCACAACGTCAGGCGACTAAAGATGCCGGCCGTATCGCTGGCCTGGACGTCAAGCGTATCATCAATGAGCCTACCGCAGCAGCGCTGGCTTTCGGCCTGGACAAGGCTGAAAAAGGCGACCGCAAGATTGCCGTATATGACTTGGGCGGCGGTACTTTCGACGTTTCCATCATCGAGATCGCTGACGTAGACGGCGAAAAGCAATTTGAAGTGCTGTCCACCAACGGTGATACTTTCCTTGGCGGTGAAGATTTCGATCAGCGCATCATCGATTACATCATTGATGAATTCAAGAAGATCAACGGCCTGGACCTGTCCAAGGATCCTATCGCTCTGCAGCGTATCAAGGCATCTGCCGAACGCGCGAAGATAGAACTGTCCAGCTCGCAGCAAACCGAGATCAACGAGCCTTACATCGCGATGGCCAATGGCGCTCCGGTGCATTTGAACTTGAAAATCACCCGCGCAAAACTGGAAGCGTTGGTAGAAGAGCTGATCAAGAAAACGATCGAGCCTTGCCGTATCGCGATCAAGGATGCAGGCGTTAAAGTTACCGACATCGACGACATCATTCTGGTCGGCGGTATGACGCGTATGCCTAAGGTGCAGGAACTGGTCAAGGAATTCTTTGGCAAGGACCCACGTAAGGACGTCAATCCGGATGAAGCGGTTGCTGTTGGTGCTGCGATCCAGGGTTCTGTCCTGTCTGGCGAACGTAAAGATCTGTTGTTGCTGGACGTGACTCCACTGTCTCTGGGTATCGAAACCCTGGGTGGTGTGATGACCAAGATGATCCAGAAAAATACCACGATCCCGACCAAGTTCAGCCAGGTGTTCTCGACTGCGGACGACAATCAGCCAGCGGTAACCATCAAGGTTTACCAGGGTGAGCGCGAAATCGCTGCCGGTAACAAAGGACTGGGCGAATTCAATCTGGAAGGCATTCCGCCAGCAGCACGCGGCACGCCACAAATTGAAGTGACCTTCGACATCGACGCCAACGGTATTTTGCACGTAGGCGCGAAAGACAAGGCAACCGGCAAGGAAAACAAGATCACCATCAAGGCCAACTCCGGTTTGACCGAAGATGAGATTCAAAAAATGGTGAAAGACGCCGAACTGAACGCGGAAGAAGACAAAAAGGTCAAGGAATTGGCCGAGTCCCGCAATCAGGGCGACGCTCTGGTTCACTCGACTCAAAAAGCATTGGCAGAGCATGGCGACAAGCTGGATGCCGGTGAAAAAGAGAAGATTGAAGCCGCCATCAAGGATCTTGAAGCTGCGTTGAAATCTGGCGACAAAGTGGATATCGATACCAAGTTGGCAGCCTTGTCCACAGCATCGCAAAAACTGGGCGAAAAAGTTTATGCCGATATGCAGGCTCAGCAGGCAGCCGGCCAGGCAGGTGCATCTGCAGGCGCATCGGAATCCAAACCCAAGGATGACGACGTAGTAGACGCAGATTTCAAAGAAGTTAAAGATAAATAAACTTTAGTCCGGCGGTAATGCAGCGGGTCAGCTCAAGACTTGCTGCATACAAAACCCGCCAAGACTCGCCGGGTAGGTCGATCGTTCATACGACGCCCTGCTCGGCGTTTTCGCTTATAAAAAACAAGGTGTAATCGAGATGGCGAAGCGTGATTTTTACGAGATTCTAGGGGTGGGCAAAAACGCCTCGGATGACGAAATCAAAAAGGCTTATCGCAAGCTGGCAATGAAATACCATCCGGACCGCAATCCGGATAGCAAGGGTGCTGAGGAAAAATTCAAAGAGGCCAAAGAGGCCTACGAGATGCTGTCCGATACCAAAAAACGGGAAGCCTATGACCGTTACGGCCATGCCGGCGTAGATCCGAACATGGGTGGCGGCGGTGGCGGCGGAGCAGGCGGCTTTGCCGATGCCTTCGGCGACATCTTTGGCGATATTTTCGGTGGCGGCCGCAATCGCGGCGGTGGACCTCAGGTCTATCGCGGCGCCGATTTGCGCTACAACCTCGAAATTTCGCTGGAGCAGGCAGCCAACGGTTTCGATACGACGATACGCGTGCCTTCGTATGATGAATGCGATACCTGTCATGGTTCCGGTGCCAAGCCAGGAACTTCGCCGGTCACTTGCACGACCTGCGGCGGCCACGGCCAGGTGCGTATGCAGCAAGGCTTGTTCAGCATTCAGCAGGCTTGCCCCAAGTGCCACGGCACCGGCAAGATCATTCCTGAGCCATGTACTACTTGCTCGGGCCTGGGCCGCATCAAGCGCAACAAGACGCTGGAAGTCAAAATTCCAGCCGGTATTGATGACGGCATGCGCATCCGCTCCACCGGTAACGGCGAGCCGGGTGTCAATGGCGGTCCTCCGGGCGACCTGTATGTGGAAATCCATATCCAGCAGCATCCGGTGTTCCAGCGTGATGGCGACGATCTGCACTGCGAGATTCCTATCTCCTTTGTAAAAGCGGCGCTGGGCGGCGAAATCGAAGTACCTACGCTGAGCGGCAAGGCTTCGTTCACCGTTCCTGAAGGTACGCAGACAGGAAAGACTTTCCGCTTACGCAGCAAAGGCGTGAAAGGCGTGCGCTCCGGTTATGCCGGCGACCTGTTTTGCCACGTCGTGATAGAGACGCCGGTGAAATTGACCGACAAGCAAAAGGACCTGCTGCGTGATTTTGAGAGGCTGACCGTTGAAGGCGGCTCCAAGCATAATCCGCAGAGCAAGACCTGGATGGATAAAGTGAAGAAATTCTTCGAATAGCGAATAATGGAAAAGCAATGAAATAAGTGCTGGAATCCAAAATTCTCCAAAACCCCGCCCAACCTCCGTTGGCGGGGTTTTTTTATCGGTATTGCCTTCATTGCATGCGATTGCCATCGCATGGCAGGAAATACGCATTTCCCATGCGTGGGCGTTCCAAAAAGCAACGCTAACTGGCTGCAAGTTCTGCTAGCATGCAGAAGTAAGCCAATCCATTATGAGGTGTCGATACTTTGTCCGGCGCACGCAAAATACGCTCTTTTTTTACTACTCCCCTGGTTGGGGCTGTCGGATCGGCAGCGTTAGTACTATTGGCTCTATGGGTACTGGATGACAATGAACGCCAGTTGAACGCGCAAAAGCAGCGCGTGGAAGTGATAGAAAAGCTATCGGTGCTGCAAGCGAAGCTGGCCGGCGGCCTTACTTCCACCATCTCGGCTGCGCGCGTGCTGGCCGTCACCTTTGCGACTCATCCCGGAATAGACAAGGAAGAATTCATCCGCCTGGCGGCTGAAGTCCATGCGTCCAATACCAGCATCAGGAATATCGTGCTGGTCAGGGATACCAAGGTTGACTATGTCTTTCCGCTGGCGGGCAACGAAAAAATTGTCGGTATGGATTACCGGGACATGCCGGCGCAATGGCCTGTCTACCAGCGCATGATGCGGGAAATGGCGATACAGGTTGCCGGCCCGCTGACCCTGGTGCAGGGCGGGACCGGCCTGGTTGTACGCATTCCGGTATATCGGCCGGACGGACCAAGGCAGGCGGACGGCAAGGATAAATCCGCGAGCTTCCTGGGGTCGATAGGGATGGTCGTCAACTATGAAAGCCTGCTGTCCGATATCGGCCTGCCGCTGATGCAGCGCGAAATCAATATTGCGATACGAGGGCGTGACGCCAAAGGCAGGGACGGCGACGTGTTCTTCGGCGATCCCGCCTTATTCGGCGAGGGCGCGATTACCCAGCAGATTCCGCTGCCGGGAGGTGCGTGGGAAGTCGCCGCCCAGCCCACTGGCGGCTGGCAGGTGACGTCCAGAGTCAGCAAGGTGATTGAGGTGTTGGGCTTCATTCTCAGTGTGGTGGTGGCTGTACTCAGTTACCAGTGGCTGCAGCGCAATCGCCTGCGTGAGGAAAATGAGAAAAAACTGATAGAAAGCGAAGCACTCCTGAGGCTGCGCAATGATGCGCTCAGCGCCACCTCGCAGGGCGTGATTATCGCGACCCCGGATGGCCGGATTACGTATGTGAACCAGGCTACCTCTTACCTGAGCGGCCTGTCGCAGCAGTATCTGCAAGGGATGAAGCTAGGCGAGCTGTACGGTGACAGAGTCCGCGCCTTCCTGAAAGAAGATCCGGAGCTGCAGAAAACCCTGCAGCATGAAACTTGCCGCGAGACTGCCGACGGCAAGGTGATCTGGCTGGAATTGACGATGAGCCTGGTGACTGACCAGCAAAGCAAGGTCCGACAGTATGTCGGCGTACTGCGTGAAATTACCAAGAAAAAGCTGGCGGAGCAGGAGCTCAAGATCGCGGCCATGGCCTTCGAGACGCAGGAAGGCATCATGATCACCGACACCCATAGCACCATTCTCAGGGTGAACCGCGCATTTACCGAAATTACCGGTTATGAAGCCGCTGAGGCGATAGGCAAACCGGTGTCGATACTCAGGTCGGGCCGGCATGATGTAGCCTTTTACAAGGAAATGTGGCAATCCATCGCGAAGAACCGCTACTGGTCGGGGGAGGTATGGAACCGGCGCAAGAGTGGGGAAGTGTATCCCGAGAGGCTGGTTATCACAGCAGTGGTGGCCGATGATGGCAGCATTTCCAATTACGTGGGTTCTTTTACCGACATCACCGAGTACAAGATATCCGAAGACAAGATCCACCAGTTGGCCTTTTTTGATCCGCTGACCAACCTGCCCAACCGGCGCCTGCTGATAGACAGGCTGGGCCGCGCGCTGGCATCGACCGCCAGGCATAAGCGGCATGGCGCTATCCTGATGATAGACCTGGACAACTTCAAGACGCTGAACGATACCAAGGGCCATAATGTCGGCGACCAGCTATTGACAGAGATCGGGCTGCGCCTGAAAGCCTGCACCCGCACTGAAGATACCGTCTCGCGTACCGGCGGCGATGAGTTTGTTGTCGTGCTGGAGCAATTGCATCCGGAGCTGAACCAGGCTGCTGCCCAGGCCGAAGGCGTTGCAGAAAAAATCCGCCAGATACTGAACCAGTCGTTTGCACTGGGCAGCGTTGACTATGAGAGTTCCGGAAGTATAGGCATCAGCATGTTCTGCGACGAACCTATCGGCATTGATGAGTTGCTCAGGCGTGCCGACATGGCGATGTATCAGGCCAAGGCATTGGGCAAGAATGGCTTGAGGTTTTTTGATCCCAGCATGCAGGCAGCGCTGGAGTCACGCACGGCGCTGGAAAGCGATTTGCGGCAGGCGATTGGTGCAGGGCAGTTTGTCTTGCATTACCAGTTGCAAGTCAGCGCGCTGGGCGATCCCATCGGCGCTGAGGTTCTGCTGCGCTGGCAGCACCCGCGGCGCGGCCTGGTGTCGCCTATGGATTTCATCCCTATGGCAGAAGAAACCGGTCTGATACTGCCGATAGGCCTGTGGGTATTTGAAACCGCCTGCCTGCAGATCAAAAAATGGTCAGCGATACCGGCGAGAGCCGGCCTGCAACTGGCGGTGAATGTCAGCGCCAGACAATTCAGGCAAGCCTCCTTTGTCGACGACATCAAAAACATCCTGGCTCGCACCGGCGCCAACCCTGTATTGCTGAAACTGGAACTGACCGAGAGCGTAGTGCTGGAGGAAGTGGATACGGTGATAGAAAAGATGCATGCCTTAAAAGAAATCGGCGTATGTTTTTCGCTGGATGACTTCGGGACCGGCTATTCTTCGCTTTCGTATTTGCAGCGCCTGCCTTTAAACCAATTGAAAATCGATCGCTCCTTTGTGCATAATTTGCCCAAGGACAAGAGTAACGCGACGATAGTCCGTACCATCATCAACCTGGGCGAAAGCCTGGGCCTGAACGTGATAGCCGAGGGGGTGGAGACGCCGGAGCAAAGGGATTTCCTGCTGCGCTCAGGCTGCCAGGCATATCAGGGCTATTATTTCTGCAAGCCGATAGCAATCAACGAATTTGAAGAATTGCTGGATGCATAATGCCGTGAGCGGCCAATTCGTCGGGCAGAATTGGCGAAGGCCGGCGCAGGGCCGCGGGATATAAGGTCGCAAATGCCGCAGGGCGAGAGCCTGGCCGTGCTTGTTGGTCGCCTTGAGCCTTGCTTTACACCGATTCCGCCGGATTGGCTTATTCAGGAAATTAATTGCCCAGGCCATTATCGATACATTTTGTTGCATGCATCACTCGCTTTTTTCCTATAAGCTGCGCTGTCGGCAAGAAGGAATTTTGCAAATGGGTAATAGGTTGGTAACGCAGTAAGTAATTCTAATTAAAAATCATAGTCTTAATAAAAGACATACTTTGGAGATGATATGAACTGGAATAGAGTAAAACAGGTTTTTCGTAGCGGGATGCTGATCGGTGCGGTTGCCGGAGCGGCAATCACAACATTGGCTGCGCAAGCCGCGGGTATGGAAGTGGCAGGGGTGAAGCTGGATGAGACCGCTCACGTGGCCAATACTGAATTGAAGCTGAACGGTGCAGGCATACGCTACAAGGCCATCTTCAAGGTCTATGTGGCGGCGTTGTATCTGAAAGAAAAGAAAAACACGGTACCGGACGTACTGGCATCGCAGGGGCCACGCCGCGTGACTATCGTGATGCTGCGTGATGTCAGCAACGAAGAGTTTGGCCGCGGCTTCATGTCCGGAATCCAGCAGAATACGGAAAAAGCTGAAAAAATGAAGATGACAGGCCAGTTCCTGCGTTTTGGCGAACTGTTTGCGTCTGTGCCTGAATTGAAAAAAGGCGACGTGATGGTGCTGGACTGGGTGCCGGGCGTCGGCAGCGTAGTGTCGCTGAACGGCAAGAAGATGGGTGAACCGTATCCTGACCTGCTGTTCAATAATGCCTTATTGCGCATCTGGCTGGGAGAAAGCCCGGTTGACAAGTCTCTCAAGAAAGCCATGCTGGGCGAAAGCGAAGACAGGAGCAATTTCCGCTGATCTGATCGGCAATGAGCACTGAAGGAAATGACAACGCGGATAGCAATATCCGCGTTTTGCTTTTCAGCCAAGCTAAAAGATAGGCGGGCAACCGGCTCGCAGAAAGTATAGAATCTGGTCTGTCGAAATATCAGGACAAATACATGACAGATTCCGTCAAATCCAATCTTTCCCCTGCGCAATTATTTGAAAATAACAGGAAATGGGCCGAGTCCATCCGGGCCAAGGATGCCGATTTTTTCAAAAAATTGGCTGCGCAACAAAATCCCGAATATCTGTGGATAGGCTGTTCCGATAGCCGCGTCCCTGCGAATGAATTATTGGGCATGCTGCCGGGCGAATTATTCGTCCATCGCAATATCGCCAATGTGGTCGTTCACTCTGATCTGAATTGCCTGTCTGTACTGCAGTTTGCGATTGAGGTATTGGGAGTCAAGCACGTGATCATCTGCGGCCACTACGGCTGTTCCGGCGTGCATGCGGCGATGACGGGAAGACGGGTAGGTCTGGCGGATAACTGGCTGCGCCACGTGCAGGACGTGCATCAGAAGCATGAACGTTATCTGGGCGAGACTTTATCCAGCAAGCAAAAGCAGGACCGCCTGTGCGAGTTGAACGTGATAGAGCAGGTAGTCAACCTGTGCCAGACCACGATAGTGCAGGACGCCTGGGACAGGGGGCAACAATTGACCGTGCACGGCTGGGTCTATGGTTTGCAGGATGGTTTGCTGAACGAAGTGGGAATGATGGTTAGCTCATCGGAAATGCTGGCAGAGAAGCTGGGAAGCAGCCTGAGGCGCTACGGGTCCGGAACAGCCTGATTGGGCTGTTCTGCGGTTTCGGCTTATCGATGCGGCATGCATCAATAAGCCGGCTCAGCGGCACAAATCAGAAGCAATAAATCAGAAACAGTGTTCCACGGCAGGGAAGCTGCCATCCTTGACCGCAGCCACATAGGCCAGTACGGCAGCATCGATACTGGTCTGGCCTTCCATGAAGTTCTTGACGAACTTCGCCTTGCGGCCTGGGAACACGCCCAGCAAATCATGCATGACCAATACCTGGCCGGAACAATCCGGGCCAGCGCCTATGCCTATCGTCGGTATGGCCAGCAGCTCGGTCACTTCCTTGCCCAGAGTTGACGGAATCGCTTCCAGCACCAGCACTGAAGCGCCGGCTGCCTGCAGCGCCATTGCATCGGATTTCAGCAAATCTGCTGCTTCATGCGTCTTGCCCTGCACCTTGTAGCCGCCGAGCTGATGCACGGACTGCGGGGTCAGTCCCAGATGGGCGCAGACGGGGATGGAGCGTTCGGTCAGGAATTTGACGGTCGGCGCCAGCCAGGCACCGCCTTCCAGCTTGACCATCTGCGCACCGGCCTGCATCAATTGCACTGCATTCTGGAAAGCCGATTCCGGTGTTGCATAGCTGCCGAAAGGCATGTCGGACAGTACGAAGGCAGACTTGTTGCCGCGAACTACACTGGCTGTATGG
This sequence comes from Parundibacterium terreum, assembly GCF_014636315.1. Classification (GTDB taxonomy): domain Bacteria; phylum Pseudomonadota; class Gammaproteobacteria; order Burkholderiales; family Burkholderiaceae_D; genus Undibacterium; species Undibacterium terreum. The sequence goes on from NZ_BMED01000003.1 coordinate 427,148, forward strand.
TAGGCGATATCTGCCACTGTGACCGGCAACGTGGAATTGTGCCCCTGACTGACCATGCCCAGCGAATCGCCGATCAACAGCATTTCCACGCCGCAGCGGTCCATCAGTGCCGCAAAGCTGGCGTCATAGCAGGTCAGCATCGTGATTTTTTCACCCTGCTGGCGCTGTGCGATCAAGCCGGGAATGGTCACTGCTTTTCGGTCTTGCAAATATTCAGCCAAGATATCTCTCCGCGTAAAAATGAAGTTTTTGTATTATAGGTTTGTATCTGAAGTCGCGTATGAGCTTGGCATATTCTGCCTGCAAGCACGCCAGCCTTCAATCTGGCCATAGGGCCATCGCGCATCGGCTCTCAGCCTATCTTCTTGATGGCTTGGCCGGCGACTTGCGGCGCGAACTGGTGCGCGGCACCCTTGCCGGGAATGCTGATGAAAGGATCCAGTTGCAACAGCGGCAGCAGCACGAAGGCGCGCTCTGTCATTCTCGGATGCGGCACGCTCAGTTCGGGAGTGTCGATCTGCCGGTTTGCGTACAGCAGCAGGTCCAGATCCAGGGTACGCGGTGCATTGCGGTAGGGGCGCTCGCGACCAAAATCGGCCTCTATCTGCTGCAGTGCTGCCAGCAAGATCGGGGCATCCAGCGCAGTGCTGATTTCTGCCACGGCGTTGACATAGTCGTCGCCGCTGGAATCAATCGGTGCGCTGCTGAATAGGCTGGATTGCTTGCTAAGGCTGGTGTCCGGCAGGCTGCCCAGCCGGGCGATCGCCAGTTCCACCGTCGCACGCGCATCGCCGAGATTGGCGCCTATGCCTATGTAAGCCTGATGGCGCTTGCCCGCTTTATTCACTTGCGCTATCCGGCTTGCCTCCGGCGGCGGGATTGCGAGGGCCGCGGCGGCGCGGGCGGCGTTTCTTCGGCGCAGCGGCTTCTTGTTTGGGTTTGACGGTTAGCAGATGCTCACGCTCTTCGCCGTCGCCATTGATGAAACCGGTCCACCATTCGCCCAGCTCGGCATCAATCTCCCCGGAAGCACAGCGCAGCAGCAGGAAATCATAGCCCGCGCGCATGCGTGGATGCTCCAGCAGTTTGTAGGGCGTCTTGCCGGCGCGTTTTTCAAAGCGCGGCTGCATGGCCCAGATATCGCGCATGTCCGAGCCTATCTTGCGTTGCAGCGCCAGGGCATCGGTCTGCCGGTTCAGCACATCGTCGGCAGCCAGATGCAGCGCAGGGATAGGGAACTCGCCGGAAGCCTTGTAGGCATCCCATTTTTCCAATACCTGGTGCCATAGCAGCGACGCGAACAGGAAGCCCGGCGACACCGGCTTGCCTTGACGTACGCGTTCATCGGTATTGGCCAGCGCCAGCGTTACAAATTTTTCACCCAGCGGCTGTTCCAGCACCACATCCAGCAAAGGCATCAGGCCATGATGCAGGCCTTCCTTGCGCAATTGCTGCAGGCAAGCCATCGCGTGGCCGCTCATCAGCAGCTTCAGCATTTCATCAAACACGCGCGCGGTAGGCACATTGTTGATCAGCGGCGCCATCACTGCGATGGGGGCGCTGGTGGCAGGATCTATCGTGAACTGCAGCTTGGCCGCGAAGCGCACCACGCGCAGCATGCGCACTGGATCTTCGCGGTAGCGTGCCTCGGGCACGCCTATGATGCGCAGGGTTTTCTTGCGGATATCGGCGATACCGTCATGGTAGTCCAGCACAGTCTGCGTGGCCGGATCGTAGTACATCGCATTGATCGTAAAATCCCGGCGTACCGCGTCTTCATGCTGTTCGCCGAAAGTGTTATCGCGCAATACCCGGCCGTGTTCGTCTTTCGGTGCGCCGTCGGTGACGGTGCCGCGGAAGGTGGTCACCTCCAGCAAATCCTGGCCAAACATCACATGCACGATCTGGAAGCGCTTGCCGATAATGAACGCGCGCCGGAACAGGCGTTTGACCTGCTCGGGCGTGGCATTGGTGGCGATGTCGAAATCCTTGGGCTTCACTCCCAGCAACAGGTCACGCACCGCGCCGCCGACCACGAAAGCCTTGAAGCCGGCCTCCTGCAGGGTTTGCGTAACGCGGATGGCATTGGATGACAGCAGGTTGGGATTGATGCCGTGCTCTTTGGCGCTGAGTACCGTCGGTTCATTATTAGCGCCGGCAGTATCTGCTTTGCTTTTGACGCCGAGCATCTTGCGGATAAACTTTTTAATCATTGCGCGTTGAATAAGGTAAGGATAGGCCAGCCCTGCTGGGTAGCATGTGCCAATAGTTTAGCATTCGGATTTGTCGCCACCGGGTGGGTGACGACGGATAATAAAGGAATATCGTTTTGCGAGTCACTATAAAAGTGGCTGCAGGTGAAGTCTTCCAGTTTCTTGCCCTGCTGGTCCAGCCATTGATGCAGATGTATCACCTTGCCCTCGCCGGAAGTAGGTATTCCCAGCAGTTTACCGGTGAGATTGCCATCCGTTGTCAGTTCAGGCTCGGCAGCGATCAGGTTGTCCACACCCAATGCCCTGGCGATCGGAGCCGTGACAAAGCGGTTGGTCGCGGTAATGATTGCCATCAGGTCGCCGTGATCCTGATGGCGCTTGACCAGATCCAGCGCAGCCGGCAATAGCGCAGGCTGTATCACTTCCTGCATGAACTGCTCATGCCAGGCATCCAGTTGCTTGCGCGGGAATTGCGCCAGCGTGCCCAGCGCAAACTCCAGGTATTCCACCGGGTCCAATGTGCCGGCCTGGTATTGCGCAAAAAACGCCGCGTTGCGTTTTTCAAAGGCGGCGGCATCCACTGCGCCTATCCTGCTCAGGAACTGGCCCCATTCATAATCGGAATCGATAGGGATCAGCGTGTGGTCGAGATCAAACAGGGCGATATTATTCATGGCGGCTAGGAAGTATAGGCTTCCTGCTGCAGCAGGAAATCTCGTAGTAGCGGGAGGGTAATCGGGCGTTTGGTTTCCAGCGAAAACTGGTCCAGCGCGATCAGCATCTTGGTCAGCGAATTCATGTCGCGCTGGTAGTGCGTGATCAGGTAGGGCAGCACGCCAGCGGAAATGCTCATGCCGCGTTGCAGCGCCGCTTTTTCCAGCGCATTGATCTTGTCTTCATCGGTCAGGCCGTGCACCTGGTAGATCAGGCCCCAGCCCAGCCGGGTACGCAAATCTTCCCGGACACCCAGGATCATGGGCGGGTGATTGCCGGCGGCGATCAGGAAGGCGCCATTGGCCCTTGCTTCATTGAACAGGTTGAAGGCATCGATCTGCGCGCGCGGCGACAGCTTCTCGCAATCATCCAGCAAATACATGCTGATGGCGGGTGTGTAGGTGAAGGCTTCGCTGGGAGCGTCCGGTGTCAGGAAGCGGGCGTCGCCGGTATCGGCCAGGGCTTGCAGCAAATGGGTCTTGCCGGCGCCAGGCTGGCCCCATAAATAGACAAAGCGCTCCCCGTACAGGCTGGGAGTGCGTGTAGAAAACAGGCTGAGCAATTGCGCCAGTTCGGCGTTCTGTCCAACAACAAAGGTATCGAGAGACTGCGGTTTTTCCGCGTCCAGATCCAGCAATAATTGCCTCATGGCTGATGATAAAAACTACTATTAAAATAATGTGAGCGCAAATGCTTGACTGCGACTGCAAGGATGGCCGAGGCAGGCAGGGCCACCAGGATACCGATAAAACCGAACAACTGGCCAAAGGCCAGCAATGCAAAAATCACGGTCAGCGGATGCAAGCCTATGCGCTCGCCAACCAGCCTGGGTGTCAGGAAAAAGGATTCGATCACCTGGCCCAGGCCGTAAATGATGGCGACCGAAATCAGGCCGCTGAGGTCATTGAATTGCAATACCGCCCCGATCAGTGCCAGCACCAGTCCCAGGCCATAACCCAGGTAAGGGATGAACACCAGTAAACCTGTAATGATTCCTACCGGCAATGCCAGGTCAAAGCGGGCAATCGCCAGCGCGACCGAATAATACACCGCCAGCACCAGCATCACCATGATCTGGCCACGCAGGTATTGTGCCAGGATGCTGTCAACTTCCAGCACCGCATCGCGGCTATTGCGGGCCCAGCGGCGTGGAATGAAGTGTTCCAGTCTTGCCATCATTGCATGCCAGTCGATCAACAGATAAAACAGCACGATAGGGATCAGTAGCAGATTGGCCAGCAAGCCCATGACTGCAGTACCGCCAACACGGATGGAGGAGAGGGCCGCTTTGGCGATGGTTTCCCCGCTATCTTTCAATTGTTCGGTCAGCATCGCTTTGACGCCTGCACTGTCCAGTTGCACGGAAATGCCGAGTTCCTGCAATTTAGGGCTCAGAACGGTATTGGTCTTGTCCAGAAAGCGTGGAATCTGTTCTTGCAACTGCGGAACCTGTTTTTGCAGTATAGGTGTAATGATCAACACCATCGCCAATACCGAGCAAATCAGCAGTACGATCAGCAAGCTTGCTGCAACGGGGCGCGGCAGGCTGAACTTTCCTATGCGGCGCGCGCACAGCCGGTCCACCCAGGGGTTCAGCATATAGGCCAGTATGGCGGCCACCACAAAAGGCATCAGCACCGGCCCCAGCAAGCTCAGCAGAACCAGGAATGCCAGGGCTACGCTGAGCCACAAAGCTGTCTGTTTTTGTTCTGGTGAAAAGGCAAAAGGCATCGTTGTCGATTTGTTATGTACGTTGAATAGTAAGGCTTGAATAAGGGGCTGTATGCACTCAATACCCAAAAAGCGGGTGTTTGCCGAGTCGTTTTGTTAAAATAGCGGTTTCGCAGAGGCATTTTCGCGCAACTTCGCTATTTTACCGCCTCTACCGCATCTATTCTCGTTTCTATTGCCTAATATCATGAGCTCAACAAATAATGTTTCCCTTTCTTATCGTGACGCCGGTGTCGACATGGTCGCCGGCGATGCGCTGGTAGAGGCGATTAAACCTTACGCCAAGCGCACCATGCGTGAAGGTGTCATGGCTGGAATCGGCGGTTTTGGCGCCATGTTTGAAATTGGTAAAAAATACAAGGAACCGGTGCTGGTATCTGGTACCGACGGTGTCGGCACCAAGCTGAAGCTGGCTTTTCACCTGAACCGCCATGATACGGTAGGGATAGACCTGGTCGCGATGAGCGTCAATGACATTCTGGTACAGGGTGCGGAACCCTTGTTCTTCCTGGATTATTTTGCCTGTGGCAAGCTGGATGTGCCTTCCGCAACAGACGTGATCAAGGGTATTGCTTTCGGTTGCGAACAGGCCGGCTGCGCACTGATCGGTGGCGAAACCGCTGAGATGCCTTCGATGTACCCGGACGGTGAATATGATCTGGCAGGTTTTGCCGTCGGCGCAGTAGAAAAATCCAAGATCATCGACGGCAGCAAGATTGCTCCGGGTGACGTGATCCTGGGTCTGGCTTCATCCGGCATCCACTCCAACGGTTTCTCCCTGGTTCGCAAGATCATTGAAGTCTCCAAGCCTGACCTGAACAGCGATTTCCACGGCCGCAGCCTGGCTGATGCGCTGATGGCACCGACCCGCATTTATGTGAAACCTTTGTTGGCGCTGATGGCCAGCATGGAAGTCAAAGGCATGGCGCACATCACCGGCGGCGGTCTGGTTGAAAACGTGCCACGCGTACTGGGCGACAAGCTGACCGCAGTCCTGCATAAAGACGCATGGGTCATGCCGCCGCTGTTCACCTGGCTGCAGCAGCACGGCGGCGTGGCCGACGCTGAAATGCACCGCGTATTCAACTGCGGCATAGGCATGGTAGTTATCGTATCGCAGGACAATGCGGATGCGGCATTGGCGCAATTGACGGCAGCCGGCGAAACAGTCACACGCATCGGTGAAATCCGTGCACGTGAAGGCGATGAAGCACAGACTATCGTTGTCTGAGCCAGGCAGTCTATCGGCAATAAAAAAAGCGCACGAGGTGCGCTTTTTTTATGGGCTGCATTATTTGACGATGCGATTATTCCGCCATGGGTAGCGCTCGCTTTCCGGTGCCGGTGTTGCGCTACGCTGCGCCAGCTCGGATACGCTAAAACCGCTAGCAGGGCAACTGGCTGTCTTGCTGTAACCGATCGCGGTCGATAATAAGCGCTCGCTGCTGTCTCCCAGAGCATGCTCCAGATCGTCGGCGGCGCTGCACTTCGGTGCAATGCCATTGACGTAGCCACCTTGTCCGGCGGAATTCACGCCATCGAACTGGATGGCGAAGTAGGAGGTGTCGCAATTGTCTTGCTGGATGAATCCGTAAGGTTTGCCGCAGGTGGCGCCGCCTATCGTGATGACTTGCATAAACGGTGATAAGCCATTGATCACCGATTCAGTGGCCGAGCAACTGCGGGCCGTCGTCAGAACGAAAACGCGCGGCAGGTTCAGCAGCGGCAGGCTGAGAAATTGCCGGCTCAGGTTGACGAAGTTCATCTTGTAGTTGGGATCATTGGTTTTTTCGGGATGCTTGTCGTTGAAGCGCAGTTGTTCAAACAATTGATTCTGCACTTTGGCGCCGCCTATCATGGAAGCCAGCTCGTCGGCGATATATAGGTAGCCGCCGCCGTTGTAACGCACATCCAAAACCAGGTCGTCGATGCCTGCAGTCTTGAACTTCTGGAAAGCCAGTACCAGCGGAATTTCTGCGGTGGCTACATGGTCGGTAAACAGCAGATAGCCTATCTTCCTGTTATCCGGCGTGGTGATCACTGTATCTTGCAATACCGGCGATTTGTTCACCGATACGGCAGTCATCTGTACCACGCGGCTGCTGCCCGCCGCCTTATCCAATACCTCGAAGCTGTTGGTGGCGCCGGTGGCGGTTGGATATAGCGCCGCGCGCTGGACAGTGCTACTCAGCGTGGTGATCGGGCTGCCGTTAATGCCGATGATCTGGGCGCCGCGGGCAATTTTCTGCTGATCCGCCGGAGAGCCGGGTTGTACGTAAGTGACGCGCAATTTACCGTTTTCGTTAACCAGGTCGGCGCCATAGCCGATATCCAGCCCGGACTGAAAAAAATCATCGATTTCGCTCTTGCTGGCAGTGAAGCTGAACCTGTCTTTACTCTTGACCAGCAAGGCATCGAAATAAGCGGACGGGGTGCTGTAAGTGACCGACGGCACATTGACGATGTCGCTATACCAAAGATAGACATCATCCAGGTTCGCCCTGATCCAGCTTTTTTCACCGGCCGGCGTGCAGACGTTGGCCAGTTCTGCGGGTTTGCCTGCAGGTCCTTCGGCTACCGGATTGTCTGGTGGTACCGTAGTGGGCGGCGAGCTTGCGCTAGATCCTCCCCCTCCGCAAGCTGCCATGGGCAATGCCAATAAAATGATAGAAAGCTTCAAAAATGTTTTCATTGCAAACCCGGGAGTGCCGAGCGTAAGATGGTCGAGGCGATATGATGCCATATGATAATATTTTAAGCTGTCAAATAAATAATTTTCTAATCAACTCTCCAATCTGAAAAATCACCAATGGCAAGCAAACGATGCGGTTGGGCCAATTCCGCCAATCCCCTCTACCTGGACTACCACGACAACGAATGGGGCGTGCCTTGCCACGATGAGCGGCGCCTGTTTGAGATGCTGAACCTGGAAGGGGCACAAGCCGGCTTGAGCTGGGAAACCGTGCTAAACAAACGTGAAAGCTACAGGCTCGCGTTTGACAGTTGGGATGCCAAAAAGATTGCCAAATATGATGCCGCCAAGGTGGCGGAACTGCTGGCCAATCCCGGCATTATCAGGAACAAACTTAAGGTGGCCGCCGCAATCACCAATGCGCAAGCCTATCTGCGCCTGTGCGAAGAACTGGGCGGGCTGGACGCGTATCTATGGGCGTGGGTGAAAGGCAAGCCTATCAAGAATAAGGGTGAGCGCATCATCAAGACTGAGTTGTCGGATGCGATTTCCAAGGATCTGGCAAAACGCGGTTTCAAGTTCGTCGGTTCGACGATCATCTATGCCTATATGCAGGGTATAGGCATGGTGCAGGACCATGCTGCGGATTGCGACTGGCGCAAGAAATAGACAAGAGAAACGGATAAAAAGCGGTTAAATCCCTCGCGCCAAAGAAAAGGCACTCGCTTGGAGTGCCCTTGTACTGGAATCTGGATGGCTTATTTTTTACCGATATTCTGGTCCAGGAATTTTTCGACCCGCGTCCAGAAATCGATATTGTTTTTCTTCAGGCGCCATCCGTGGCCCTCTTCGCCGTAGACGATCCACTCTACGTTAGGATTGTGTGCCTTCACCGCATTGTAGAACTTGGTGCCGTGCACTACCGGCACACGGACATCGGAGCCGCCATAGGCCAGGATAAGCGGTTTTTTCAGGCGGGAAGCCTGTTCTATCGGTGATGTGGCTTTTAATTGGGCGGCATCCTTTACCTGATCGCCTATCAGGGTAGGCATGCCGTATTTTGCATAGTCGTCCGAGGTGTCGCTCCAGGTCACGTCATAGAGCAGGTTGATGTCGGATACACCTACCCAGCTGATGCCGCACTGGTAGAGATCCGGTTCCTTGATCAGTCCCATCAACGTCGCATAGCCGCCATAGCTGGCGCCGGCGATGCAAATACGCTTGGGATCGGCATAGCCCTGGGCGATGGCCCATTTTGTGCCGTCGGTCACGTCGTCCTGCATGGCAAGGCCCCATTGCTTCCATCCGGAAGTCCACAGCTTGGAGCCGTAGCCGGTGCTGCCACGGAATTCGGGTTCCAGCACTGCATAGCCGCGCGATGCAAGGAATTGCGTAACGGGGTTCCACTGCCAGTGGCCGCCCCTGACATAGGGGCCGCCGTGAACCATCACCACTAACGGAAGATTCTTGCCGCTGCTTCCTCTTGGCAGCGTCAGATAGGCTGGAATTTCCAAGCCGTCCCTCGCCTTGTAGCGCACCATATCCATATGCGACATCTGCCTCCTGTCGATATTGGGCATGGCTTCGCCAAGCGGTGAAAATTTACCGGTTTTGGTGTTAAACAGCAGATAGACGCCGGGGTAGATATCGGAATGTGCATGGACCAAAATCGTTTCGCTGGACGCAAATTCTGCGCCGCTTATTGTATTGATGGTATCGGGTAGCTGGGCGTCTATTCTTTCCTGCATTTTTTTCCAGCTGTCGTCGAACCACATGGTGGCTTCGGCGTCCGTTTCATAGCGCAGTCCGATTACTTTGTTTTCTACCGTGTTGTAGACAAAGGATCCTCTAAAGTCATAGCCCTTCATGCTGATCAGCGGTGTGCCAGATACCCGGTTATTTTCCAGATCATATTTATAGGCGGAGGTGGTATCTTGCCCCTGATGCGCAGAGACATACAGGCTGCCATCCGGACTAATGAAGAGGGGAGTGAAGCCTTCTTCCTTGAGGGGATCAAATTCGATCAGCTTGCGCCAGTTTTCCGTCTTTGGATCTTTGTAATAGATGGAGGTGATACTTTTGTCAGAGGCTTCTGCTACCCTGACCTGGCCTGCCTTATCCACCAGGAAACTGACGGAATTCTTGGGCGTTTCGATACGCTGTGTCAGGCCGGTACGGGTGTTGAGGCGCAGAAAATTCAGCGTCGGTTTCAGGTTATTGCCATTTTGTTCCACGACAAAGACGTCATCGGAATCTTTTTGATGATCGACATCGACAAAAAAATGATTTGGCGGCAATTGGCGGCTGATCTTTCTTTCCGATGTATAGAAGCGCTCTATCAGTTCGCGGTGATTGCTGCCGTCGATATCGATGGCAAAGAGGCCGGGACCGGTACGGGTCTCGCCTTGTCCGATAGTCTTATCCGTCACTTGAAACACAACCCGCTTATTGTTGACCCAGTGGACATTGGCGATATCCAGGCTGGAAAAGTGCTCCAGAATCTTGTGCGCATTCGTCGTAACGTCAATCACGGCCAGCATCACTCTCTCATCCGAGCCGGATACCAGAATAGCGACTGATTTGCCGTCCGGCGACAAGCGCGCACTGTTCAATACGATGGGCTTGAAAAATTCGCTGACGGCGGGCGGAGCAGCCTGGGCTTGGGTTAGGGGAGTGGCAAGCATGCCGCAAGAAAAACAAAGTGCTACGGCGGCCATGAGCGGCTTGCACCATTTTTTTTGATTCATCACCGATCTTTCCCAGTTTCTTTGTTGTGGAAAAGATATTGTACATATGAAACATGGCAATAAATCAATTTATTGCCGTGTTTGTCTCATATCTGGCGATTTTGGCCGAGGGACGGCTTAGGGGCGATGTATTTGGGGCCAGGTTTCAGGGCTGTTTATTATTGAACTGCTGCGCCAGCGATTGCAGTTCGGATGCTTGCTGGCCAGCGGACGAGCCGAGATGCTCGGGAAGTTTTACCCGGACCGGCTTGCTATGCATATTGGTCGACGACAGCACATTGCTGGTTGCATCCGGTGCTGCATTCCAGATGGGATCGGCTATGCCTTCAAAGACCGTCTTCAGTTGCTGGCCCCAGGTGTTGCGTATCATCTGGAAATATTGATTTTTTTCATCAATGGTCACAAAGCGGCTCACCGCCAGGCTATCGGCTTTGTACACCAGCAGATCCAGCGGCAGGCCCACGGAGATATTGGAGCGCAGGGTAGAGTCCATGGAGATCAGTGCGCACTTGGCGGCTTCATCCAGACTAGTGGACGGGTTGACCACGCGGTCTATGATGGGTTTGCCGTATTTGGCTTCACCGATCTGGAAGTAGGTGCTTTCGTTGTGCGATTCTATGAAATTACCGGCTGCATACACCTGGAACAGGCGGCAACGCTCGCCCTTGATCTGGCCGCCGAAGATGATGCTGACATTGAAATCGATGCCGAACTCGGCCAGCGATTCTGCATCACGCTTGTGCACGGTACGCACCGCGTCACCCAGCATGCGCGCGGCATCATACATGGTTGCTGCAGTCCAGATACTTTGGCCGTCTTCGCTGACATGTTCTGAAATGAGCTGGCGTATCGATTGTGAAATTGACAGATTACCGGCCGTCATCAAGACCATCATCCTGTCGCCAGGATTTTCAAACACGCTCATCTTGCGGAAAGTGCCTACCTGGTCCACGCCTGCGTTGGTGCGTGAATCGGAGAGAAAAACCAGGCCTTCGTCGAGGCGCATGCCTACACAATATGTCATGTTTGCAACATCTTGATTAAAACCACTATTTTACACTTTAGGCTGCTGAAATGATGTTGGCCTGCACCGATTTCTTCCGTACTGGCGGGCTTTGTTCATTCTGTCAACAAAGGAACGACCTCTACCTTCACTGTTAATATTTCATTACCGCCACCGCGCCTGACCCCGCGGATCGGGGCCGCCGAATCATAATCCCTGCCAATCGCCAGCCGGCAATAGGCATCGGTCATCAGGCGGGCGTGGGTGACGTCTATGCTGACCCAACCATTGAAATCCGCCTCGCTGATCCACGCATCCACCCAGGCGTGGCTCTCTGCGTGGCCGGTGGATTCCGGGTCGATATAGCCAGACACGTAGCGCGCCGGCACTCCATGCGCGTGGCAGCAGGCCAGGAATAGATGCGCGTGATCCTGGCACACGCCTCTTCCCAATTGCAGCGCATCGGTGGCGGTGGTGGTGACGATGGTTGCACCACTTTGGTAACTCACTGCACCGCAAATGCGCTCCGCCAGCGTGATCAGGTGCTGCGATTGTACCGCTTGCCCAGCCGGCGGCAAGCTGTCAGCGGCAAAATCCAGCACCATCGGTGTCGCTTCAGTCAAGCGGGTCGCCACGGTAAAGATCAGCGGCGACTGTGGATTGTCGTCCGCCAGCCGGCCCCTGTCCGGGCTGGTGGTTTCAACGATACCTTGCGCAATGATGGCGACTTGTTCATGCGGGCCGGTAATGGTCAGCGTATGGCACAGATTGCCGTAGGCATCGGTATACGCGTGCATCTGGCCTGAAGTATTGATCTGCCACGACAATACGTTCTGCTGGGGTTCGGGACGCGGAGTCAGGTGCAACTGCTGTATCGTATACGCCAGCGGCATGCTGTAGCGGTAGATAGTCTCATGGCGTATGGATAGTCGCATAAGGGAACCGGGCCGGCTAAGCAGCAAGGGGAACCAGGAAGTCGCGGCTGACGCGATTACCCAGTTCGTTGATGCGCTCCAGGAATTCCGTCAGCGTCACATGCAAGCCCGCCCCAAGAATTTCTTCTATGCGGCCAAACTGCAGTTCCGCATGCAGCTTGCCGGCAAAGCGTTCCGTTTCTGCAGACACATCGTTGCGCACCTCTTTCAGATTGTTCACCACTTCGTCCATGCAGGCCAGCAGCGAGCGCGGCATATCGCCGCGCAACATCAGCAATTCTGCAACCCGCTCCGGTGTAATGACGTCGCGGTAGACCTTGCGGTAGATTTCAAAGCCGGAAACCGAGCGCAGCAACGCTGCCCAATAGTAGAAATCCCTCTGCGAGATTTCATTGCCGGTAGTTCGCTTGCCGGTGGCGCCGTGGAATTTCACATCCAGGATACGCGCGGTATTATCTGCCCTCTCCAGGAAGGTGCCCAGGCGGATGAAATGCACGGCCTCGTCCTTCAGCATGGTGCCCAGCGTCACGCCGCGGGACAGATGCGAGCGGTACTTGACCCATTCGAAAAACTGGCTAGGATCGCGTTCCAGCAAGCCGCTATCGATGCGCTTGGACATGTCCAGCCAGGTGGCGTTCTGGGTTTCCCATACCTCGGTGGTCAAGGTGCCGCGTACTGCGCGCGCATTCTCGCGCGCCCCGGTCAGGCAGGCGCAGATGGAAGATGGGTTGTCCGGGTCACGAACCATGAAATCCACGACATCCTTGGAGTTCAATAGCCCGTACTTGTTATCAAAGCGGGATTGCAATTCCGAGATGCCCAGCATGGCGCGCCAGCCTTTTTCTGCATCTTCAGCGGATTGCGGCAGCATGGACGTCTGCACATTGACGTCCAGCATGCGGGCGGTATTTTCGGCGCGTTCTGTATAACGGGCCATCCAGAACAAATGATCGGCGGTGCGGCTTAGCATTTTAACTCTCCAATATCCAAGTGTCTTTGGTACCGCCACCCTGCGAGGAGTTGACGACCAGCGAGCCTTCCTGCAGAGCGACGCGGGTCAGCCCGCCGGGCACCATGGAGACCGTCTTGCCGGATAACACAAACGGGCGCAGGTCGATATGGCGCGGCGCAATGCCGCTCTCCACATAGGTAGGGCATGCAGACAGCGCCAGCGTAGGCTGGGCGATATAGCCGTCCGGCTTGGCCAGCAGGCGCTGGCGGAAATCTTCTATCTGCGCCTTGGTCGAGGCAGGCCCGACCAGCATGCCGTAGCCGCCGGCGCCGTGCACTTCCTTGACGACCAGGTCAGGCAGGTTGGCCAGCGTATAGGCCAGGTCTTCTTTCTTGCGGCACTGATAGGTCGGAACGTTGTTCAGGATAGGTTCTTCGCTCAGGTAAAACTTGATCATGTCCGGTACGAAAGGATAAATCGACTTGTCATCCGCTACACCGGTGCCGATGGCATTGGCCAGCGTGACCCTGCCGGAGCGGTAGACCGATAGCAGGCCCGGCACGCCAAGCGAAGAATCAGGACGGAAGGCGAGGGGATCCATGAAATCATCATCGATGCGGCGATAGATCACGTCCACCCGTTTGGGGCCGCGCGTGGTGCGCATATATACGGCATTGTCGTTGACGAACAAATCCTGTCCCTCGACCAGTTCCACCCCCATCTGCTGGGCCAGGAAAGCATGTTCGAAATAGGCAGAGTTGTACATGCCGGGTGTCATTACGACGATGGTCGGATCGGTAACGCCCATCGGTGCCACTGATCGCAGATTATCCAGCAGCATATCGGGATAATGGTCGACGGGAGCAATCTTGTTGCGCGCAAACAGTTCCGGAAACAGCCGCATCATCATCTTGCGGTCTTCCAGCATGTAGGAAACGCCGGACGGCACGCGCAGATTATCTTCCAGTACATAGAATTCGCCGGCACCGGCCCGCACTATATCGACCCCAGCGATATGGGCGTAAATGTCAGACGCCACCGAGATGCCCTGCATTTCCGGACGGTATTGCGCATTCTTGTAAATCTGTTCTGCGGGAATGATCTTGGCCTTGATGATGTTTTGGTCATGATAAATATCATGAATGAACATATTCAGCGCCTGCACACGCTGTACCAGACCGGCTCGCAATTGCGTCCATTCTTCGGCATGGATGATGCGTGGAATGATGTCGAAGGGAATCAGACGCTCGGTGCCGGCGTCGTCGCCATACACGGCGAAGGTAATGCCTACCCTGCGGAACATCAGGTCGGCTTCGGCGCGTTTCCTGGCGATGGTATCGGCCGGCTGTCGCTTTAACCAGGCATCAAACTCGCGATAATGTTCTCGTACTGCATCAGTGCTAGTCGCGGTATCACTACCATCGGCATGCATTTCATTGAAAAATTTTGCCATGATCCTGTTTTCGCGTGAAAGTTGTACTTATGATTTAGCTACACAAAACTAACTATCAAGAAACATGCCAGGGGCGCGACAGGGTATTTCAAAACACGGAATAGGGATCCTTTCAATCCGGTTCACGGATATAGTCAACCAGGTCCAAGGTGTGCAGATCCGTTGCCGGGGTCAGCAGGCTGACGCCGATTAGGGCCAGCATGCCTGCCGGTACGCCGAATACACCGGCGGAGATGGCGGCGATATGGAACCACTGATTGCTTATATTACCGCCAAATAAGGGATGTGTATGCAGCATGTAGTACACACAGACGGCAAAGCCGGTAATGATGCCCGCAATAGCCCCCTGTTGATTCGCGCGTTTCCAGAATACCCCAAGGACCAGTGCCGGAAATAATGCGGATGCTGCCAAAGAAAATGCTGCGCCGACCAGTGACAGAATATCCGCCGGTTTTAGCGAGGCGACATAAGCGGCGATCAGGGCGACCACCAGCAGCAGCAGCTTGGAAATGGTCACTCGCTTTTGGGTAGATGCTTGTGGATCAACAATTTTGTAGTATATGTCGTGCGACAGTGAGTTGGAGATGGTCAGCAACAAGCCATCGGCAGTAGACAGGGCAGCCGCCAGGCCGCCGGCGGCGATCAGCCCTGAGATCACATAGGGCAGGCCGGCGATTTCCGGCGTAGCCAGTACCACGATGTCGCCGTCCAGCGCGATTTCTGCCAATTGCACAATGCCGTCATGATTGATGTCGGTAATGCTGACCAGCGGATTGATCTTGTCCACGCTGCTCCAATAGGTGACCCAGGACGGCAATTTGGAAAAATCGGTACCCACCAGCGAGGTATAGATATCGTATTTGACCAGTATCGCAAGCGCAGGAATGGTTACATACAGCAGCATGATGAAGAACAGAGACCAGAACACCGAATCCCTGCTGGCCTTGACCGACGGCGGCGTGTAATAGCGTATTAAAATATGCGGCAGGGCCGCGGTGCCCATCATCAGGCAAAATACCAGGGCCATGAAGTTGTTGCGCTTGATGTCGGAATCCTCCTTGTTCTTTGCCGCATAAGGCTGGAAGTTGGACACCGGGACTTCGGCGCGTGCCAGGTTGCTGTTCCTGGCTTCAGTCCAGCGCACTTCGGCCTCTTGCGGTGTTTGCGGATAGTTGGCTAACTCCCTGCCCGCGGTCTTGATATCAATAAGCGATGCATTGCCCGATTTGAGATCTTCCAGTTTGCGCTGCGCCTCGTAGCGCCCTTCCTCCCAGGATCCCGGCAGATGCTGGATTTTGTCCAGATAGGCATCGGCCCTTTGTTCAAAAATGGCCCTGACCTGCTGCTCTTTGGGATCGTTGGCAAAGACTTTTTCTCTCGCGTTCAGTGCCGGTAATGTACTGCCGTAGGCTAGCTGAGGGACTGGCATATGCGTGTGCTTGATCGATAGCCAGGTGACCGGAATCATGTAAGCCACGATGATGATGATGTATTGCGCCACCTGGGTCCAGGTCACGGCCCGCATGCCGCCGAGGAAGGAGCAGACCAGGATGCTCGCGAGGCCGAGGAAGATGCCGACTGAAAAGTCCACGCCCGTAAAACGCGAAGTGATCAGGCCCACGCCGTAGATCTGCGCCACCACATAGGTGAACGAAATGATCACGGTGGCGATGACCGCCAGCACACGAACAAAATTGCTGCCGTGTTTGCCCGCATAACGGGTACCGAGAAAATCGGGAATGCTGTACTGGCCGAACTTGCGCAGGTACGGCGCGATCAGCAGCGCCACCAGGCAAAAGCCGCCGGTCCAGCCTATGATGTAGGCCAGGCCGTCGAAGCCCGTCAGGTAGATACCGCCTGCCAGGCTCAAAAAGCTGGCGGCCGACATCCAGTCGGCGGCGGTGGCCATGCCGTTGAATACGGCCGGTACCCTCCTGCCTGCCACATAGTATTCAGAGATATCCGAAGTGCGGCTCATTACGCCTATGCCGGCGTAGATGACGATGGTCGCGAACATGAACAGATAACCTATCCATACCCTGGGCACACCTTCTTTTTCCAGTACGGCAAGGCTGATCAGAAAGACAAAAAACAATACGGTGTACCAGAAGTAGTAGATGGTCAGTCTTCTGGTAAAGCTTTTTTGCGCCATCAGGCTTTGCCCTTTCCGGATTTTTCTATGCGCCGCATGCCAAGGGAGTACACAGCCAGTATCAAGACATAAAACAGGCTTAATCCCTGTGCTGCCATGTATAAGGGGAGCGACCAGCCGAAGAAATACACGTTGGATAATTCACGCGCGAAGAACAGCATGCCAAAAGTCATGACGAACCATGCGGCCAGCAAGTATGCGCTGAGGCGCCGCGTCTGCGGCCAGCAACTGTATCTGCGCTGGGACTGCGCCGTCATGCCCTCGTCGATAGAATTTTCCATTAGCCGAAATCCCCTATATAGGCCGAGTGTGTGCTGGAGTGCGGATTCATCCGAAACGCAATGCGAAACACGCAGCCTGGATATTTCGGATCCTGATTACGAGAGTTGTTGACGATCTCAATCTGCGCATCGTGTTGCTGGGCAATTTCCCTAACGATGGAAAGGCCCAGCCCGCTGCCTGCGACATTGCTGCCCAGTATGCGGTAGAAGCGCTCGAACACGCGGCTGCGTTCCGATGGCGGTATGCCGGGGCCATTATCTTCCACTTCCAGTATTGCCAGTTGCTCATTGTCTGCAACCCGTATCCTGACTGTAACGCTTTGTCCTTTCGGCGTGTAGTGCAGTGCATTGTCGATCAGATTGTTCAGCAGCTCGCGCAGCATCAGCGGATTGCCGACGATCATCACCGGATACCCTGGTTGTTCAAAACCCAGGTCTATGCCGTAGGTGAATGAAGTTTGTATCCAGTCCTGCACGGTGCTGCGGGCCAGCTCGGCGAGTTCCACCGGCACCAGCGGCTTGGTCGCGGGAGTTTGATTTTCTGCGCGTGCCAGTGTTAGCAACTGGTTCACCAGCCTGGTTGCGGCTTCCGAGCTTTTGGAGAGCTGCAGCAGCGAGCGATGTATCTCTGCCTGGTCGGTTTCGCGCAAAGCCAGCTCAGACTGCATGCGCATGCCGGCCAGCGGCGTTTTCATCTGATGCGCGGCGTCGGCAATAAAGCGTTTTTGTATTTCTATGGTTTGCGCCAAGCGGCTCAGCATGTCGTTCAGCGAGCGTACCAGTGGGGAAATTTCTTCCGGTACTTGGCGTGAATCGATGGGACTCAGATCATCAGGGCGGCGGGCGCGTATCCTATGCTGCAGTTCGGCCAGCGGCGACAAGCCGCGTGATAGCGCAAACCAGACCAGCGCCAGCGCTACCGGCAGGATGATGAATTGCGGCAGGATCACACCTTTGATGATTTCGTTGGCCAGCACAGTGCGTTTTTCCAGAGTCTCCGCGACTTGCACCAGCGCCAGATGCGGCTCGGCCTTGCCTTTCCCCGGGCCATAGCCCAGGCTAGCCCGGCTGTTCAAATCTATATAGCTATAGGCTACGCGGATTTCTATGCCGCGCAGATTGTCGGTGCGCAGCGTGACCGCACCCGGCAGCGGTTTTTCTTCGTCATTGGGTTGTGGCAGCTCGCGGTCGCCGTCTATCAGTTCGCCCTTGCTGCCTTTTACCTGGAAATACCTGCTGTCCAGATCGTCGGCGCGCAAGATATCGCGCGCAGGATTGGAAAGTTGCGTGACGACTTTGCCGTCCACTTCCTTAACCTGCTGCGCCAGCACCAGTACATCATCTTCCAAGGCGCGGTCAAAGGGCTGGTTGGCGATGGATTTGGCGACCAGGTAGGTGATGGCGATGCTGAGCGGCCATAGCAATAGCAAGGGTGCCAGCATCCAGTCCAGGATCTCGCCGAACAGCGAGCGCTGAATTTTTTCCGGCGGCTGGCTGTGGATTTTGCTATCCGGTACGGATGTGGCAACAGGGGCAGCGGTTTCGTGCGCGCCGCTTTCCGGCATCATGTGGGCTCTGTGTCAGTGGCTTTTGGCGTGCTTATCGAGGATGCCGCTGAACCTGCAGGTGTGCTTGCGGATGCCGGGTTTGGCGCGGGAGCGACAAAGAATTTTTCCAGGCAATAACCCAGGCCACGCACGGTGGCGATGCGCACGCCATCTACCTCAATCTTTTTGCGCAAACGGTGTACATACACTTCAATTGCGTTGTTGCTGACCTCTTCACCCCATTCGCACAGATGGTCAACCAACTGTTCCTTGGAAACCAGGCGGCCGGTACGTTGCAGCAAGACTTCCAGCAAGCCAAGTTCGCGCGCGGACAGGTCCAGCATTTGTTCGCGGATGTAGGCGATGCGTCCTACCTGGTCATAGGTGAGCGGGCCGTGGGTAATCAAGGTGGGGCCGCCGCCGGCACCGCGCCGCGTCAGTGCGCGCACCCTGGCTTCCAGTTCCGACAGCGCGAAGGGCTTGGCCATATAGTCGTCAGCGCCCAAGTCCAGGCCCTTGACTCTTTGCTCGACGGAATCTGCTGCGGTCAGTATCAGCACCGGCAGATGTGAGTTGCGCGCGCGCAAACGCCGCAATACTTCCAGGCCGCTCATTTTAGGCAGGCCCAGGTCCAGGATCAGCAAATCGAAATCCTGCGTCGACAATGCGGAATCGGCCTCCTGCCCATTGTTGACGCAATCGGTGGCATAGCCGGATTGCCGCAAGGAACGGGTCAGGCCGTCGGCAAGTACGCTATCGTCTTCTGCAAGCAAGATACGCATGATTGTAATTTTCGGTGCACTCGACCTTATATCGCGCCATCAGAGAGGAAACTGGATGGTGAGCAGGGCCGGATTGTGATTGTCTCTAGCCTTAGTCTATTGGTTTTTGGCATGGGCGGCAAGACGCACGCATAAACCTGAAGGAATGCGTGGCAGAAACAGAGATTCTTGAAAAACGGAGCTTGGTCTGCAGTCAGCCGGCGTTTTTCAACCTGCGGGGGAGGGCGTATCGCTGGGCGTCAGACTTTGCAGGGGATTTGCATATAGCCGCCCGTGCTGGAATGGTCGCCCGCAATTTCTTCAAATTTGAACTCGGCCATCGCAGTGGCAAGCCGCAGGTTACGGTCGGTAGACAAGGAAAACGAGTCGGCGACGATGTTGTTGCTCCAGTCTATGAATTGCAGCTTGCCAGCCGACACGTAAGACGGCCAGTTGGAAATGTGATCGAACTGGGTCAGGAAATTGTCCACGTCGCGTACCACCGCCGGGCTGGCTGTCGCATGTGGTGCGGCCAGGGGGAATTTGTTATGTATCAGCGTCAATCCCTGCTGTATCACGCGCCAGGAACTAGTGGATGGAGGTAGATGAGGAACCAGGTCGTTCTGGTATTCGAAGCGCAACGCTTCCTGGATATTGCCGTTCTTGACCATCTGATCGTAAGCCTTGGCAAAGGCTTCGTCTCCGGCGCGGGCGCCTGCATAGCTGTAAGCGCTGGCAACCTTGACCCCGAGTTGCGCCAGCCGATATGCGGCCAGATATACCAGGGCGCCGCCTTTGCTGTGACCGGTAATCCTCAGTGATTTACCGCCGTCGACGACTTTTTTCAGATGGAGGCCATCTATCCAGTCCCACAGTTCGTCCAGGGATTTGAGAAATCCGCTATGCACCATACCGGCCAGATTGGATCCCTTGACCAGTTTGATATCGCCGTCATTGATCCAGTCCAGCAGTGAGCGGAAAAAGCCGTCCAGCGAGGCATTGGTCGGCGGCAGGGTGCCTCGAAAACTCAGGATGGCTTCGGTGGCCGTTTCTCCGTAGTAGCAGGCATTGATTTGATTCTGAGTCGGAGCCCGGAAAAATTGCAGTGTTGCAGGCAGGAAGCCGACATTGGCGACGGCAGCGGCAATGGTTGCCGGATCAAAGTTTGCCCCTGTCTGCGGGATGCTATAGGCGAGGTTGCTGGCATGGATCAAACGGCAGGCGAGAGTTGACATGATTTCTCTTGTATCAGTTAGTGTCTTTGCAGGTGGCTTGATTCTGTCCATGCCCTATTGCTACAAGGTGCTTGGCAAGCTCACCATTTATTGCAATTTAGGCATTAATTGCTAGGATAGGCGCAAACTGCGAAATTGCAAAGAACTGATTGCAGGAGATGAGGATGGCGAGCTCCCTGGGCTTCAGGGAGCTCGCGATGTGTTGGCAAACAGAGGCTCCAGGGCGCAGGTTCAGCCCTGGAGGGGCTCTGGATGTGCGGGATTACCGCTTTGCGTAATTAACGGCCGGTAGGCGAGGCTGTCACGACGATGGACTTATAGTAAATCTGACTCGCAGCTTCGTAGCCGGAATCCAGACCCAGCAATAGCCATATCGCACCGCTGGCATCGGCCGTGACTTGCAGCGGCGTTTTGCTGGCCAGGTTTTTTTCCTGATATGGCGCATTGCCGCAATTGGTACTGCTGTTAGCGATATTTCCCAGTACCAAGGCATTTTTACCCGGTGCGGCTTGATTACCCTTGTCGATATTCATGCTGTATTCTTCGCCGGCCTGCATCGTCAGAGGCTCGATGGCAGCCGCCGCGCCATAGACGTAAACACTCTCGCCGGGAGCTCCGCCTACACCAATACAGCCGGAAGCGGCATTGCTGAGGAAAGTAATCTGATAGTCCAGCGCATACTGCTTATTCGGTGCGAAACCGGTAAATTTTTTCTTGACGTAGATAAACAGGTCATCGCTTCTGTTGGTGCCGAAAACATACAGGCCTTTGCCGGAAAATGGTGCAGGCAGGGTTTTGAAATCGGTGACCACATCATTCGGTTTTGTAGAGGTACTAAAGTCGGAGTAGCCTCCTACCCAGCCTGTTGGAGAGCTATTGAAATCCACACTCAGTTGTACCGGCACCGGTGGTGGCGGAGGGTTCAATTCCACCGATCCACCGCAAGCAACCAGGGTAATGGTGAGCATTGCTGCGCTGCTGATTCCTATACATTTCTTCATCTTCGCTGCCTTTTCTTTTTTATATCATCAAGGCCAATGCCTTGATGTGATGGCGAAGCGTAACTTTTTTGCCAATATCAATCCCTCTGCAGATGTCTGGAAATTGTCATGATTTTGTACAAATCATCTGCCACCGCCTGGCCCGCAAGAAAGGAAAAAGTCAGGGGGCGTCATCTGGTTGCTGACACAAATGTCGACGTTCAGCTAACTCGAAACTCTGTTTATATAAACTTCAATAAGTTACAAAACTCGTAAGCTTCTAATTTTGAACAAAAAATGCAGCTAACTCTGAATTCGACCGGATTTTTTTCATTTAAGTCTGAATTTATCAAAAATTACTTTGAAGAAGTTATTAATGTTTTGAATTTCACGTTTTTGAAAGTATCCGCTTTATAAATCCAATCAATGAGCAAGTCCTGAAATTCCCATTTTCCCCTTCTAATCCCAAATCTTCATCCCTGCTCAAGCTGTGCGAACCTGCAGCGAGGCAACTGGCGGGCGTTTATGGATATCTGTTTACTGGCGTATCTTTCAAGAAATGGGGTTTAGCAAGAAAAACAAGTTGTGTGAGAATAATTTCTATTAGGAAATATTTCCATTGATGATAGCATTCTATAAAAATAGAACGGCAATATGGCATAGCCAATTTTTTAATCGGGTTATCGAATTTCAATTCACCTCAAGAAACTAGTCCGGAGAACTTAATGCATTTAAAATTTTTGGCGTTACAACTTGGCTGGGTCACAGCTTCAAATAATCGACATATTCATGCGAAAAACAGTGTTGGCTTCCTCAGTATCAACATACAAAAGATAATCTTTATGGTTATCTTGAGCGTACTATTCATACTTTATTCGGGAGCCAGTATTGCTTCAACTAGTACGGTTAAGGGCTTGTGGAGAACTGGCGGGATGATGGCGTCTGACCTATCTGACCCAACAGCATCCTGTACTTATTTTGCTGAGCATACCAATCCCAACCAGCCGTATCCGATTTGTGGAATGGGGCCATTTGGGGCTCAACTCCGAAATCAATATGCTTGCAATGGTGACAGTGGGTATGGCTGTCAGACCTTCGCGTTCACAATGTTAAATTGCCCAATCGGAAGTAAATTATCGTTGGATGGTAAGTCGTGCGAATGTCCGAGTGGTACGCAATATTTCGACGATGCCAAAAAATGTATAATTGTAAAAAAAGATGATCCAAAATTTGGAGGCAAATCCAACAAGGCACGCCCCCATCAAAAACATTGATGCCCCGCACGAGCCGTTGGATCTACCGCAGTGAGGTAATGAGCCTGGCATTGGAAGATGTCGTGACAGCCGGCCACAGCGTGTTGATTACGGCGCCAACAGACTTGAGCAAGTCCCTGGCTCGCTTGCGCACTGGCGCGGTAACTCCGCGATCTACCGGCGTGTATACCGCTTGCAGGAAGTGCTGCGCATCCTGCACGGTAGCGTTGCCTTCGGCAAATGGCTGGTCCAGCTGGTTTAGGTGGAAGTACTGTTACCTGTACTGGATGACTGGGGTATGAGGCGATCGATGGTATGACACTATTGTCGACGTTCGGCTAACTCGGAATTCTATTTATATAACTCCTAAATCCTTCGTTTTTTGTGCGACTTATCTGAATGTATTGATCCCCTAACCAAATCCATTCCCAATGGCTACTTTGCGCATTGCCGTTCGCGCAAAAAACGGTCACCCGCTCCTTTTTGTAAAGCTGATTCCAGTCGAAGTGTACGGGACTAACTGGCGCACGCATTAGCCTGTAACTGGCTTTAACTGAAGCGGTGGACCTCAATTCACTCTCAGAGTTATTTGCTCCAAGCGCTTCAATTTGTACGAAAAGTACCATTACCCTCGACGGCGGGTGAATTTGAGTTTAAAAATTGCAGATGAATTGATAATTGAGTTAAGTTACAGTATAAATTTGGAGGCACAATGGAACACAGTGCTATTGAACAAATCACTATACGGTTTCAAGCGCTGGCATCGCTTGTACCGTTGCGCCCTATTCGCACGAAGAATGACTACGTCAATGCCGTGGTATTTATCAATCAACTGCTAGACACGGGAGCAGCCAACGAATTCTCGCCGCTAGCCGATCTAACGAACGTATTGGGATTGCTGGTCGCTGATTACGAAAGCGCGCAGAACTCAGTCCCGGCGATCGCGCCTGTTGAGTTACTGCGCTTTCTAATGGAGCAGCATCATCTTGCGCAATCCGATATGCCGGAGATAGGCAGCGAGGATGAAGTGTCGGATATTCTTTGTGGGAAGCAGCAGTTGGACACCCGTCAAATTAAGTTACTAGCCGGGCGTTTTAAGGTTCCGGTAAGCATATTTATTTGATTATTGCGAATTTCCATTTATCTACCGTTCACCACGGGCATCCCAGCGCCGGCAACGGTCCCTCTTCTGATATCGTTCTCGGGCATGGTGGTAGGCGTTCTGGTTGCACCTTGATTGGATTGCGAATAATCCAGGTAATTCATATTGATCGCGTTTCAGTCACCGAATTTTGTAAATTGAAATTTAGAGTCGGCCGTAGAACAGCTCTCAATGTGTTCGAAAGGGATACCTACAAACAACGCGACCCAGGCTTGCTGCATTCGGCAATTGGTAATCCCTCATTTCTTTACTGGTCCGGCTAATAACCCGCCATCGTTCATGTTAAGGGCGCGCAATTTTGCTGCCCGTTGCTCCATGCCTGGTTGCATATTTTTCGCGATATCAGTTGCCTTGGCTAGCAATGCTTCATAATTCTCGGAGGGACTCCCGTTCATAGCCACCGAGGCTTTAGCCATCCGGCTCTTACCGGCCCTTGCAACTTTCATGTCAAATCCTTTCTTGTAGTTGCATTACGTTTTCGAGTTGACTATGGCAGACTTTGCCTAAAACAGGAATAAAAATTTCTTCCATTATTCCTGATAAATGAAGTTAACGACGCAATGTTATTCCTTGCGGTTCTCGTGCTATATTTAAAGTGAGTTGTGCCAAAGAGAGGTGAGAATGAGTCATGTCTTAAAAGTAATTTGGATGGCAGCGAAAGAGACACCTCGCGGTTTTTTTGCACCGGTTATTGGCGCAGTAAAAGGGATCCTAGAAGAGTTTAGAAGATTGGAGAAAGATAGAGAGTCGAAGAAAATTTAATTGCTTTCTTAGGAATGATTTGTTTTGGCTTCGGTCTTGGCTAGCTCAAAGAATCCCATCTTCTTTGACAACATTACTGGACTCTTTGAAAACGCCTTGCGGGTCATCTGCAGTCTCACATATAGTGAACATAATTAAATAACCCTCTTGACGACGGTCCAGAGGGGCCACCATTAGTGGGAATTGTTCGCTATTAGAATCCTTTACTTTCGCTTCCTAAGCTAATATCTGCCGGTATTGCCAGAAAGTAAGTGTGGGACATCGATTACGTAACGGCCCGTTCTGACTTGCAAGCCGGTTGCCCGTCAATCAGTTCGCTTAGATAATGATTTCAATACCAGTAATTTGCTGCTGATCCAGAGACTAAGATGAAACAACGAGCAATTAAACGGCTAGTGTATGCGCGCTATCACAAATCTCAAATCATATGACAAGAAGAGGAGCGGGCCTGGCTCGGCATGGCGCCAGTTGGGCGCGAGTTCGGGAGTAAGGATTATGAGCGCCTGACTTACGAAGACCAACTTGCGAGTCCCGCAACGAACCAAGAATTTGATCGTTGGTTTTCAAGTAGACTCGAAAAAAGTCTTGAACGTCGTCGCCGATCCAAGTGATACTCCGGGATCCGACTAGAATTGTGCTGATAATATCAAAAAAATGCAGTCGCGCTACAATGGTTCTAGGATTACATGCAGTGCATTAGACTATGGATAACAGTAATTTTCCACGTTCAGCGTAGTTTAATCATCGGATCTGTTACTAAATTGTCGGAGCAAAGACCCAGTCCGAATAAGAAGTTTTTCCACTCAAATACCGAAACTCCATCTCAAAATTTCCGATCTTGATCGGTACCTCAGTCGACAAACTATGCACGCCAATAATACCTGACCCATCCGGTGAATTTAAAACTCCCCACTCAGCTTTGCCCGTGATCGGATCATCATAGATTTTTCGCAGATGCCGGCGAATATTAGGATAACGAGGATCCTTTAACAGATCCTCCAAAGTACGAGGGCGAGACGATTGTCCTGCCGGCGTCGCGCTGGCATAGCTAATCAAGGCCGCGCGAAATTCTCTACCGATGGTGAGCAATTCTTGCTCCGCATTCCTTCTCTGAATCACAAGACCGAGTTGCAAAGTCGCAGCGGTCGCGACACCTATAATAGCCAGCGTGATTAGCAGACCGATATAAGTAAACCCTCGCGCTCTTGATTTTAGCCCACGAGCATATGGGCTCAGGCGACGCACCCCGGTTATGTTGGAATGACTATAGGTCGGCAAAGGCCTGCCCCTTGCGGTTCAATCCCACGGCACCACTCTTGATGTCATATACATTCCCCATTGCGCTGTCGTCTGGTGGCAAGATCAGCCAGGTCGTGTTGCTTTCCGTGATCGGGTCGAAGGGAAGTTCGCGTAGATATTTTTTACCCACTAGCTCTGACAGCGATTCCGGGTAGCGGCCTGTGTCCCCATAGAATTTATTGATCGTTTCCCTAGTCGCATTGAGGTTTTGTGCCAATACTGTTTCCTTGGATGCCTCGATACTTTGGAAGTAGCGAGGCACTGCCAAAGTCAGTAATAGCGCAACGATGGCGAGTACTACCAGCAGTTCAATCAGCGTAAAACCGGCTGGCTTCGAATAAGGTTTAACGGATGTATTCATGCGCTCACCATTTGTTGTAAGGAACGCCGTTTAATCCCACTTTCTGGGACAAGGAATAGATGTCATAGACGTCATCCCCTTCTTGCGGATCATTCGCTTCGCTCGCGTAACTGCGCTTTCCCCATGATGCTGACTCCGGTATATTGGTATCAGGACTCATCGGATCCCTGGGAATCCTCCTTAAAAAGTAAATCTTGTTCCGTTTAGGGTCGCGTTGGTCCGGCACGCCCTCCACCAGTATCTCCAGATCTTTAGGGTATCCGCTGCTTCCCACAGGATTGGAAACCCGTCCCTCGCTACTGGCGCGCTGGTAGGCATCAATGCCGCGGCGAATCTCTCGTATGGCCTGCCGCAACTCATTTTCTTGGCTACGCTGAATTGTGACCTGGGCGACCGGGACTGCTATGCTGGCAAGCACACCCATGATCGCCAAAGTGACCAGCAATTCAATCAACGTAAAACCCGCGTTGGCTTGTTCCTGCGAGCTAAGGAAGGGAGGCGCAGATTTACGCATGATAAGAAGATGCATTATGGTCGCAGAGTTGCATATGCTTACCGTATCACCTGGACAGAGTAGGCCGCGGGTAGAACGGCGTTGATCTGGTTTCCAACCGGGCCAGTGGCAGTCATGCTGATCAATTGCACTTGCGTTGCCGGCATCTCAGCCAAGGTGCGGAAATTGACTGTCACCAAGGTCGCTGGCGATGCCACGCCCGAATTATCGGCACGGGTATCGGTTATTAAAATATTGCCGTTGGTATCAACCCCGCTGGTAAAGCGAGTCTGCACGCCGCCTTGCTTCATGAAATCTCCCTCCGAAATCCCAGTCACCTGCAATACTTTGTTGTCATAGCGCAGGGTCAAAGGCAAATTTGCAATCGGCTGATCCGACTGCATCACTACTTGTAAGGAAATGGTGTCGCCGACTTTCGCCTGCGGTGGCCCCTGCAACACCGGCTTGGCGCCGCTCGCAGAAGGGATGCCGCCTCCAGAAATTCCACCCTGTAGGTCAGGGGCAACGATGACTGGGTTGGCGTTGGAAGACCCGGACGCGGAGCCTAACGATCCGCTTCCCATGGATGCATCATTGGCACCCGTTGCAGGTGCGGCTGGCGCCTGGCGATTCTGTTGGGTTCCACTTGGGTTGGTTACAGTTGGAGCCGTCGTAACAGGATTGGTGATGGTGGAATCCTGGCGCACACGAAGGCTGTTTTCTGTTCCGGAGCGGAAGCTTGCCTGCGTTGCGTCTGGTCGCTGGATGTTACGGATCAGATGTGGCGTGATGGAAAGGACAATCTCTGTCTTTTCATCATTGTTGTTAGTGTTGCCAAACAGCCTGCCCACAACGGGTACTTCACCTATGCCAGGAATTTTGTTCCCTGAGCGGCGTTCTTGGTCATTGATCAGGCCCGCCAATACCTCAGTTTCGCCATTCTTCAGGCGCAGTACCGTGCTGGCAGTACGCGTTCCGATTTCATATGCGCTGGTGCCGGATTGCGTGGTAATCTGGTTAATGATGCTGCTGACTTCAAGCGACACCTTGATGGCAACATCGTCGTCCAGATATACGGTTGGCTCCACATTCAAAGTCAGACCGATATCGATGTAGTTAATCGACTGAGAGACAAAGCCAGTTGAAGTCGCAGTGGACGTAATATTGGGGACGCGTTCGCCGATCAGGATCTTGGCTTTTTCGTGGTTACGGGCGCGTATCCTGGGATTGGCAAGCAGATTTGCATCCGAATCCTGAACATTGGCCCGGATTGTTGTCGTGCCCACGCTGGCACCTATGCTCCGCTGGTTCTGATGCAGCAGGTCGTTCAGTGTCAAGTTGCTGCTGGTCGTGCCGGTGCCTGATACGCCCGATAGGGACAAAGGTGTCAGACTCAAACTCCCTGGCCATTGAATACCTAGGTCTTGCAGGCGGGTGCGTTTTACCTCCAAAATTTCTACTTCCAGCATAACTTCCGGTTCGGCGACATCTTGCAGGGCGATAAGTTTTTCTGCGATTTTTATCGCGTCTGGGCTATCGCGTACGATCAGCATATTCAGTTTTTCATCGACGACGATATCGCGCGATTTAACTATCGTTTTGATGGTGTTGGCGACATTCTTGGCATCTGCGTTCGTCAGAAAAAAAGTGCGAACCACCATCTCCTGATAGTCTTTTTGCTTGGCTGCAGTATTCGGATAGATCAGTATGGTATTACCATCCAATACCTGTTGCTCCAACTGATTCGTCAGCAACGTGAAATGAACCGCTGACTCAATGGTACTGTTCTTCAGGAAGATGGAAGTCCGTTGATCCGTTTTGACCTCTTTGTCGAACAAAAAATTCAGGCCGGAGCTGCGCGAGATTACATCAAAAATTTGTTTCAACGCTACATCCCTGAATTCAATCGTGATCGGCTTCTTATAATTAGCCGCCAATAGCGACTCAGATGCTGGTCGCATGGTTCTTTCGTTGATGGCCCGTTGCAACGCCAAGGCCTGCTCGTTTTCTGGGTTCTCGGCTAAGATGCCTGCCAGTCTGGCGCGCGCAGTTTCTACATCCTTTTTATTGAAAGCCGCGCTAGCTTCTTGCAGAGCTTTGGTATGACGCTGACCTACGTCCAATGCCAACAGCCCCGCTTTTGCCCGTTCATTACCAGGTGCGATAGAGAGGGCGCGTTGATACAGTTTTTCGGCGTCGGTACGTTGTCCACCGTTGGCAAGTTTGTCCGCCTGCTCCAGATAACTATTCAGGGCGCGTTCACGTGTCTGCAGGTAGGCGGAGCGAAACTGGGCGTCCTGTGGGGCATAGGTAATCGCTTCCTGGAATTTTGCCAGGCCTTGTTCTACTTTACCGTCTGCGACCAATTCTTTCCCGTTACGATAGGCCATCTGTCCTGCACAAGCCGTCAGCAGTAGAATGCCTAGGCAGCCCGTCGTCCAGACAACGATCTTTTTAGAGAGTTTCCCCTTCAGCTCTTCGTCGAAGTTAGTCCACGTGTCCGCGGGTTTCGAGGTCTTTAATTTATTTGACGTTTCTGTATTAGAGCTAACCGGCGTCTGTGTCGGATCATGCGGCATCAATCGACGCCTCCAATGGTAAGAGTTTGCACTTGTTTCAGTGGTAAATAGGTAAAGGTCATCAATGGCGGTTTGATAGCATCGATTCGGTAAGTGTCATCGATCACCATCTGCTCGCGGGCGATGTAGGTCTGGTCGCCGCGACCAATATAAATTTCCAGTTTTCCATCTTCATTCTTCTTCCCCAGGTAACTAAACGGTAGCGCAGGCGCCGTCGGCGGTGGTGGAGGCGGAGGTTTCTGCACGGGCGGAGGAGGCGGTACCCAGCTTTGGGCTGCAAATACGCCATCTGTGCCTTTCTCGAACGACGTGCTCCCCAGTAATTGGTCTCTGGGACGTAGTTCGAGAATGCTGATCTCTTTTTTTTCTTTGCCTGAACGCCCACTGGTAGTAACAGCGGATGACGGTGATTTGATCGTCGAACCGGTCACTGGGATGGGAGCAACTTCCCTTGTAGCCGATTTTGTTTCAGACGTAGTTGTGCGGTTGACCGCTTCTGTGACGCCCGTGTTGGGCGTCTTGTCAGCAAAAAATGCCAGCCACGCAGTGACCAACAAACCGGCTGCCATCAGCACGTGTTTCGTGTTCATCACTCTATTCCTGCTTTGCGGTTTGCTACTTCACCGCCGGCAACCTGGTCTTGCTTAGCATTCAGATACAAAGTAAAACTCAGCTTGGTCTCCAGTTGGGGATTGTTGATTGCATCACGCTTAAAGGTGATTTCATCCAGCGATGCAAATGGGATGGCCAATAGTACTTGTTCGCAGAACTGACGAATCACCGGATATTGCCCACGGATCGGTAATTGAATTCTGTAGGTATGGAATCGGCCAGCGCTATCATAAGTTGCTTTGTATTCTGCCTGAGAGAGTGCCAAGCCGTTTTTGGCAGCGATCGCGAACAGGGTTTTTACCTGCTGTTCAGGATAGCGCTGCTCACCCAATGCTGCATAAAAATCCTTCAGCCGAAGCTGCGCGACCGGCATCTTAGCGGGTAGTACGGTAGGTGGTAGTGATGCAACAGTATGCTGCAACCGCTGTAATTTTGACTGTTGGACGGCCAGCTTCTCTTTGAAATGCGGTACACCCACGCTCCAGCCGAAAATTCCCAAGATGAACAGCAGCGCGGCAACATTGATCAGCCAGCCGGATCGGCGTAAGCCCAAATACAACTGCAAGCCTGCCTGCCGAATTCTTTGCATCGTCATTTGGCGTCCTCCGCCCATTGCACTTCAAACTGAAAGCGCAATGGCTTATTCGGATCGCGTTCGTTGATTTCGTGCTTATTCAAGATCACTGAGACAAAGAAAGCCTGGTGCTTCAACTCTTCGATATAGGCGATCATTTCTGAACTGGACTTTGCCTCCGCAGAGCCCTTGATCAGATTGCGCTTGGCATCCGGCTCCAGCGCCAGCAAGGCGATCGTTTTTGGGGTGGCGGCTTCTATTGCATCCAACACATCGCGCCAAGGCAAATTCAGTTGTGCAATTGCATGGTTGACGGCGATTGCTTGCGGTTCAGGAATCGTGATTTTTTCAACGACAGGCACTGCCAGGGTACGCCGGCTTAGTTTGGTCTGGAGTCGGGCGATGGTCGTGGCCTGTGCCTCATACGACTCTACGAATCCATTTATGGACCAAGCTGCAGAAGCCGACAGAGAAAGTCCCGCAACCAACAGTAACCATGTAAATATTGACGCGCTGGCTATGCGACGACGCAGCGAAGGTGGCGCGAAGTCGACACGAATTTCGTTCATAGCTTCACTCCACTGCGTGCTAGCGCAATGTGCGGCGATGGCAAAGTCTGGACTTTTAGCAAGAAAGGATCTCGCAATGCACTGCAGATAAGTGCATCTGTCCCTTTCGCTTCGGTTGGACTTAGAGCAAGTTTGTCGATTTCTCCGCATAGCTGCAATCTACGCGGGACAGGCAGGTTGAGTCGCAAAGCCTCCCTGGCGACATGCTGTTGCAGCCAGTCGTTGCCTTGTGCATCATCAGGAATATTCGTTGCTCGTATTGCATGGAGCTTCCTGTTGACCGTCGCTCCTAAGCTAAGTACCCGGTTGTGCAGTTGGCCGAACCAGTCATCCTTGTGAAGTCGATGTCGCCAACCATTCAAGGAGGCGACAAACTGAGGCTGCACACTGATCAATTGAAATCTACTCTCTCGCGCGAATTGTTGCAGAGCGCTGAGCAAAGGATGAGGTAGGCAACAGGCAAGAAAGGGACGGCTCGCATTCCAGTCGGCGGCCAACTGCCAGCTCGCCATGGATTCTCCATAGAGCGACTGAAAGCGCATGGCTGCGGCGGCCTTGCAGTCTTGCAAACTGATAACATTCTGCGGTGGTGCCACCATGAACAGCCTGGCGAAGTCATCGCTGAGCACGACGGTAGCCGGCATGCCGCTAAGCTTGATGCTGCCGATTGCTACCTGGCAGCGCGAAAGTAACTCCAGAGGGCTGGCCGCCGCTTCTATATCAAAGCGTTGATCAAGCAAAATAGAGGTGCGCGAACGCCAGCCGGTCGTGTGTAACACGCCAATGCCTTGCTGGGATACACCTATCCTGAGTGTGCCTTTACGCCAATCAAGCATGCAAGGTCACCCGTTTTATTTCATCCAGCGTCGTTTCGCCGCGTTTGACTAATTCCAATGCTGCTTCGCGCAGGCTACGCGTGCCATTTAAGCGCGCTGCCTCCTTGATCTGGCGTATCGGCCGCTTCTCGATAATCAACTCGCGAATCTCGTCATTCAATATTAATATTTCTGCGATCGCACGCCTGCCCTTGTAACCGGTACCGCGGCAGTCACCACA
Organism: Parundibacterium terreum; assembly: GCF_014636315.1. Classification (GTDB taxonomy): domain Bacteria; phylum Pseudomonadota; class Gammaproteobacteria; order Burkholderiales; family Burkholderiaceae_D; genus Undibacterium; species Undibacterium terreum. The sequence goes on from NZ_BMED01000003.1 coordinate 459,264, forward strand.
GCCGGCACCTTGCTTGAAACGATAAGCAACTACATCATCCTTGCTCAAATTGACGCGAGCCAGTTCAGCATCCGTTGGGATATGTGCAACTGCGCAATGAGGGCAGTTCAGCCTTATCAAGCGCTGCGCCCAGATGCCGTTCAACGCAGAGACAAAGGAATAGGGGTCAATGCCCATGTGGGTAAAGCGGCCGAATACATCAAATACATTGTTGGCGTGCACGGTGGTTAGCACCAAATGGCCCGTCAATGCCGATTGCACAGCGATCTCTGCGGTTTCGCGATCGCGTATTTCGCCGACCATGATCTTGTCCGGGTCATGCCTCAATATGGAACGCAGGCCTTTGGCGAAGGTCAGTCCTTTTTTTTCGTTCACGGGAATTTGTAAAATACCCGGCAACTGGTATTCCACCGGGTCTTCAATCGTAATGATTTTATCGCGGCCATTGTGAATTTCCGTCAGCGCCGCATACAGCGTGGTGGTCTTACCGGAGCCGGTTGGCCCGGTCACCAGCAGCATGCCATAGGCCTCTTCGGCAAGGTTGCGTAGGCTGACTAGCGATTCAGCGTCGAATCCCAATGCTTCCAGCGTCAAGGATCCATACGCCTCGATCATGGCCCGCTTATCGAGAATACGGATAACTGCATCTTCTCCGTGAATGCTGGGCATGATGGAAACGCGCAAGTCTATTTCCCGTCCCGTAGCCTCGACACGAAAACTGCCGTCTTGGGGAATACGTCGCTCAGCAATATCCAGCTCTGCCAGAATTTTCAACCGCGATATGACTTGCTCTGCCAGCTCAATGCCATTGACTGTCGTCGCATGGTCTAGGACCCCGTCTACTCTATATTTAACGGCTAGTCCTTCGGCAGTGCTTTCTAGGTGGATATCGGATGCGGCGGCTTTCAATGCGTCATACAAAGTGGAGTTGACCAGTTTAACTGCGGGGCTGGCGGCTTCGCTGACGGAGGCAAAGGACAGCACCGCTGCGGTTTTTCCATCCCGTCTTGCATCATTCGCTGTCGGTGCCAGATTGTCGACTGCGCGCGCTGACTCTTCCTGCTTGGACAAATAGGCCTGTATGTCGGCAGCCAAGGCCAAGCGCAGCGACAATGGTCTGCGCGCCTGGGTCTCAATCCAGGTTTGTAGGTCCGCATCGAAGGGATCCGCTACGACACCAATCAGCTCGCCTTGGCTATGGCGCAGCAAGGCGCAGTGACGCTGCATGGCTTTGGACAAAGGCATCAGGTCAAACGCCGGAAGCAGGGCCAGCATGTCGGCAGTTTCCATTGTCAGCATGTCGAAGGCGAGAGCCACCGCTGGCACAAGTTGACGTAAATCCACTTTGCTCAGATCTTCAAGCTCCGACATGACTGAACGCCGGGATGCCGTCGCGAGCGAGCGAGCCTGTTGCAACAAGCTAGGATCCAATGTGAATAAGGGCTGAGCCTCCAATGACTTGATCAAAGCACTCATGACAGACTGCCTGCCAGATCAAAAATAGGCATGTACAGCAAGACAACAATGGTACCGACAATGATGCCTATCGCTGCCATCAACAGTGGCTCAAAGGTGCGTGTAAACCTGTCTATCCAGCGGCTGATTTCACCGTCATAAAATGCGGCGGACTGGGTGAGCATAGAGCCAAGCTCCCCCGATCTTTCTCCCACACGTAACATGCGTAGTGATATCGGCGTGGTCAGATTATTGTTGGCAAAAGCTTCCGACAATTGAGCGCCAGATTGAATAGTGTCGATTGCACGCTGCACGCCGATCTGTATATCCTTGGAAACGATGCCCAGCACCGTGGTCATCGCTGTCACGATAGGAATGCCGCCTTCCAGCAACATGCCTAAGGTCAAATACAAGCGTGCAAGCTGGTAAATCCTTATCCGTTCACCAATGCCTGGCAAGCGCGCAATCAATTGCATCAGCCCGCCTTTGGCCAACAACTGGCGAAACGCAGCGGCGGATATTAGTAACACGCAACTGAGACCTGCCAGCAAAGTTTTGGTGCGCGTCGCCGCGAATTGCCCCCAATCCAGCAGCAATTGCGACATCCAAGGCAGGTCGCGGCCGGCACCTTGATAGACCTCTGCAAAGCGCGGTACGACGTAGCCGATCAAAAAGAAGGAAACGCCGCCTCCGACCAACAGCAAGATCATCGGGTAGATGGCTGCGCTGACGATTTTGCTGCGTACGCTGTCGATTCTCTGCTGGTAATCAATAAAGCGGGACAACGAGCGCGGCAAATCGCTGGTACCTTCCGCCGCTTTGACAATGCCGATATACAACGGAGGGAATAGCCCAGGCTGTTCCGCCAGCACAGCGGAAAAACGTTTACCTTCTCGCAGTCCCCCCAACAATCGCTCAAGAATGGCGCGCGTAGCCTGATTGGATTCTTTTTCTAGTAGTGCCTCCAGCCCTTCAACAATAGACAGGCCGGCATTCAAGAGTGCGAGCAATTCTTGGCTGAACAATACCAAGGGCAAGTGTCGACTGCCAGAACTTGTCAAGCGATTGCCGCTCAGCAGGGAGTTGCGCGTGGGTTGAATCGCCGCCACAAATAAGCCTCTCGCCTCGACCTGACGGCGTGCATCGCTTTCATCAACGGCATCGATAACGAGCTGTGTCAGCAAGCGGTCAGGTGAAAGGGCGCGTATTTGGTACTGCATAAGGTTTTACGCTTCGTTGAGCTTAGAGTAGAGGAGATGTATGGGTAATGTCAGACCTCGACTGAGCGAGGCAGCGTCTGTACCAATTTAGTTATTGGTGATATCTGTATCTTCCCCGGATCCGCCGGGTTGCCCGTCTTTACCATAGGACAAGATGTCGAATTCAGTTTTGGTACCTGGCACCTTATACACATAGGCATGGCCCCACGGGTCAAGAGGGACATTCTTTTTTAGGTATGGGCCATTCCAATTTGCTGCGGCAGCTGGTTTTACTAGCAGGGCAGCTAGACCTTCCTCAGAAGTAGGGTAATGACCAACGTCAAGGCGGTATGTATCGAGGGCCTTTTCGAAAGCTTCTATTTGCGCTTTGGCGATGGTCACTTCGGATTTGCCTAGCTGGGAAAAGTATTTTGGGCCGACATAGGCAGCCAGCAAACCAATGATGACAATGACCACGAGCAATTCGAGCAGTGTGAATCCTCGATTCAAAGTATTAGCGGAGCGATTGCCCATTAGATATAAAGACCTCTTTGCTGTGAAAAGGGGGGGGGGCAACTGGCGGTGATTCATGGCTCTCTACTTACTGGCATATCTTTCAAAAAACGGAGTTTAGCAAGAAAAACAAGTTGCGTGGAATTAATTTCTCTTTGGAAATATTGTCATTAATGATAACATTCACAAAAAATGAAATAGCAATATGGCATTAGCCAATTTTAATCGGGTTATCGAAATTCAATTAACCACAAGAAACTAGTTCCGGGGAACTAAATGCATATGAATTTTTTGGCGTTACAACTTGGCTGGGTCACAGCTTCAAATAATCGACGTATTCACGCGAAAACCAGTGTTGACTCCCTTAGTATCAACATACAAAAGATAATCTTTATGCTTATCTTAAGCGTGCTATTCATACTCTATTCGGGAGCCAGTATTGCTTCAACTAGTACAGTAAAGGGATTGTGGAGAACTGGCGGGATGATGGCGTCCGACCTACCTGACCCAACAGCATCCTGTACTTATTTTGCCGCGCATACCAATCCCAACCAGTCGTATCCGACCTGTGGGTTGGGGCCATTTGGGGCTCAACTCCGAAATCAATATGCTTGCAATGGCGACAGTGGGACTGGCTGTCAGACCTTCGCGTTTACGATGCTAAATTGTCCAATCGGAAGCCAATTATCTTTGGACGGGAAGTCGTGCGAGTGTCCGAGCGGTACGCAATATTTCGATGACGTCAAAAAATGTGTAGTTGTAAGAGAAGATAATGGCGGTACCCCTAAAATCAATTACGATAAGGGAGGTCCTTCCTGCCATGTTGACCCGAACAAAGACCAACAAGATTGCGGCAATCCCATTAATCCTGGCAATGGCAATAAATACCAGACTGAGATCGACTATCTAGACAGTTCATCCTCTGGGGAATTGAGTGTTCGCCGCACCTATAACAGCAATCCGCTGGCCATCAATGCATCGCAGTCCAGGTCCTTCGGAGCCAACTGGACCTACGCATATGACGCCACAGTGACAGATCTAGGTGGTGTGAGCACACTACCTTCTCCCTATCAATGGTATTCCTGCTGGATACGTACCGATAATAATTATCGCTACTGCATTTACCCTTCAACCTCTATCGATGAAACGCAGCGAGTCCTCTCGATTCAAAGAGCCAATGGCAACAAATCGATCGTCGTCGTTGGTCCCAATTCCGTCTACATACAAGATCCGGATAATAACGATAGGTTGACAGCCACCAGAGACGGTAACGGTAAGCTCACGAGCTGGCAATTATATGTTTCACAAAACGAGTCCGTAGAGACCTATGATGCGAAAGGACTGCTGCTGTCGATCACGAGTCAAAACGGGCGCGTACGTCAATTGACTTACAGCGACGGCATCAGCAATAACAGCAGTGTAGGCCGAGTTCCGGCCAGTGCCCCTGTTTGCCCGCATGTCCAGACCGGAGACGTATTACCTGCCGGATTGCTTCTATGTGTTACCGATAGCTGGGGTCGTCAGGTTCAGTTCGAGTATGACGCCAAAAGCCGCATTGCGAAATTCTATGACCCTGCCAATCTGGTCTACAGCTACGAGTATGATGGCGCCTCAGGTGGGTGTACGACACCAGATGCAAATAATCGTGCATGTGCAGCGAACAATCTGACCCGCATCACTTATCCGGACGGTAAAACTAAGACCTACCACTACAACGAAGCTGCCCAGATCAATGGCGGAACAGCCTGCGCCAACACCGTCCAGATCGGCAACGGTTTCGGCAGCTTGCTTAACAGCCTGACCGGCATTACAGACGAGAACGGTGTGCGCTACGCTAGCTGGACTTATGACTGCCAAGGCCTAGCCACCTCATCGCAGCACGCCGGCGGAGTCGAAAAAGTCAGCCTGGCGTACGGTACTGTAGACTCGTCCGGCAAAAGTATTAATACGATTACCCACTATCTCGGTACGCCGTCGAACCCACAAACGACGACTCGCAGCTACAACTATCAGCTCGTACTGGGTGTTGCCAAGAACGCCGGCATCGACCAGCCCTGCGTCGAGTGTGGGCCGGCCAAAGCAAGAACCTACGACGGAAATGGAAACGTAACGTCGTCAACAGACTGGAACGGCATCGTCACGACGTACGGCTATGACCTGGGCCGTAATCTGGAAACAAGTCGGGTTGAGGCTTCTGGCACACCACAAGCCCGGACGGTAATGACGAGCTGGTACACTACCTACCGTCTGCCGCTGTCGATCAGCGAACCACTGCTGCGCACCACCTACACCTACGATGTTTCCGGCAATGTCCTGACCAAGACTGAACAGGCCACAACAGATGCCAATGGCGCCGCCGGTTTCGGTGCCACGCTGACCGGCAGTCCCCGCACCTGGACCTACACCTACAACAACCTCGGCCAGGTCTTGACGGTCACCGGCCCACGCACCGATGTCACGGACGTGACCACCTATACCTATGACGGTAGCGGCAATCTGTCTACCGTCACCAATGCGCTGGGGCACGTCACTAGTTTAACCAATTACGACGCCAACGGCCGGGTAGGGCACATCACCGAGCCTAATGGCGCCACCACCGACCTGGCTTACAGCCCACGCGGCTGGCTCACCAGCCGGGTCGTGACGTCCGGCAACACGGTAGAGAGCACCAACTACGACTATGACGGCGTCGGTCAGATCAAATTGGTGACGCTGCCCGATAGATCTTCGGTGAGCTATGTATATGACGACGCCCATCGCCTGACCCAGGTCAGCGACAGTCTGGGCAACAGCATCATCTACACACTGGACCTGCGAGGCAATCGCACTCAGGAACAAATCAAGGATCCTAATGGCAATTTGGCCCGCCAGATCAGCCGCGTCTACGACAACCTCAACCGCCTGCAACAAGTCACCGGAGCCGCCCAATGAAGTGCCGCACGCCACTCTCACCCTTGACCATTGCCATCGCGCTGCTAGCCTCCGGCACTGCCTTTGCGCAAACGCAGAACACGACCTATAACTATCAGTACGATGTCGTCGGCAACCTGACCCAGATCACCGATCCTCTGGGCCGGGTCACCAACCAAGTCTATGATCCACTGAACCGGCTAACGCAGCAGACCCTGCCGGCGCCGACCAGCGGCGCCGCGCGTCCAATCATCGTGACCGGCTACGACGGACAAGGTCAGGTTGTTAGTGTCACTGATCCCAGGAACCTCATCACCAGTTACACCCGCGATGGTCTGGGCAACCTGACCCAGCAGCAAAGTCCCGATACCGGCGCCACGGTCAATACCTATGATGTGGCCGGCAACCTGAAGACCAGCACCGATGCCAAAGGCCAGCTCACCCGCTACACCTATGACGCGCTGAACCGTGTCACAAGTATTACCTATGCCGACAACAGCGCGGTGACCTACACCTACGATCAAGGTATCAACGGCCTGGGCCGGCTAAGCCAGGTCAGTGACGCCAGCGGCAGCATCCAGTACATCTACGACCAGCGCGGTCGCGTTCTCACCGAAGTGCGGACCATCAGTGCGATCAGCTACACCACAGGCTACAGCTACGATAGTGCAGGGCGCCTGGCCGGCATCACCTATCCTAGCGGACGCAGCCTGGTCTATACCCGTGACAGCATGGGCCGCATCAGCCAGATCGACAGCAACAACAACGGTACCATCACCATCGTCGTCACCCAAGTGAACTACCAGCCGTTTGGCGGCGTGAAGTCGTATATCAACGGCGCCGGCCAGACCATCAGCCGCAGCTACGACCTGGATGGCCGTATCAATAGCTATACGCTGAACAACCAGACCAAGGCGCTCGGCTATGACCCGGCCAGCAATATCACCAGCCTGACCGACGTCAACAACGTCGCCACGACTCTCGGTTACGATGGACTGGACCGCCTCACCAGCGCCCTGACCGCCACCAGCAGCCGTACCTATGGCTACGACGCCACCGGCAACCGCACCAGCCAGGCCACCGGCAGCACCAGTTCCACCCTTAGTTACGCCGCCAACAGCAACAAGCTGACCCAGATCACCGGCACGCAAACCACCAGCATCGCCACCGACCTGAACGGCAGCATCACCAACAACGGCAGCAACCAGTTCACCTATGACGCCCGCGGCCGCCTGACCAGCGCGGTGACCAGTGTGGGCACGGTGCAATACACCGTCAATGCGCTGGGCCAGCGCATCCAGAAGAGCAGTCCTGCCGGCAGCACGCAGTACCACTACGACAGTGGCGGCAAGTTGATTGCCGAGACCAGCGGCAGCAACGGCAAGGACTATGTCTATCTGGGGGACATGCCTGTGGCCATGTTCCAGCATTAGGCCATCAACAACGCCAATGACCACGCGGTACCGACAACAGCATCAATATCACTAAAAATGAAGGCGCGTATCCCACAGGATGGGATACGGCAAAGGGGAAAGTAGTGTCACCATTCACCATACTGAAACGGATTTGGATCTCGCTGACAATAGCAGCTGTGATGCTGGCAACGGTCAGTTCAGCAGCCGCAGCAGCTTCTACTGCGCCTTACTGGCCAGCGTATACGCAAGCAAGTAGCGGTGCGTTAGTCAGGGATCATGCCGGCAATGCCTATATGACCTTCATGAACCAAGGTTATGTACAGCAGATCAAACCTGATGGCACAGCAGGGATGCAGTGGACGGGACTTAATGGACCCGGTGGCTTGGCGGAAGCCAAAGACGGCAGTGGAATCGTGACCAGCACTGCGTCCGGCTTAAGGAAACTGGGCTTTGACGGCACTATCACTTCTATTAATTCCCAGACTGATCTTGGGTATATCGGCTACGCACCGGATGGGACTTTATATAGCACTGTCTACGGCGCAGGCAAAGTCTACCAAATTAATGATGCAGGTCAGGTCAGCGAATTTGTTCCAACAGGGACCGTCTCACAACCGACATCCTTCAGCTTTGACGACAATGGTGACTTGGTGATACCGAGTTACGGCAGCGGCAGGATATTGCTCATCAAGAAAGACAAGAGCATTCAGACCTTGCTGACGATTTCCGGCCCCATCATGGTGAGAAGATATTATGGGCAAGGTTGGCTGGTTGGTACCACTGATGGAATATACGTGTATGATGAACAATGGCATTTGCAGAGCAAGTTGGTTAGCGATCGCGCGGACAACCTCATTACTCTGGATAATGGCACCAACTTGTTTGTTGCCTATAACACGGCTGGAATCAAGCAGCTTGTGGGTGCCCCGGTTGGAACAACAACCCCTCCACCAGTCACTCTGACACTGAGTTCCCCCCTGACAGGCCCAGCGAATACCCGGCTTAACACCAGCTTCAGCGCGAATCCAGCGACCGGGGGTTACCAAAGCGCGGTATATTTCCCAGGGATTACTGCGACCCAGTCGGATGCTCTTGTGGTAGACCAGGCTGGCAATCTGTATACGACGCCAACCAATACCGGCAAAGTGGTGCAGATCAAGCCGGATGGTTCAATTGGCATACAATGGACCGGTCTTTCTAATCCTCGCAGCCTCGTCATGGCCAAAGGCGGCAATGGTATTCTGGTGCAAACGTCAAGCGGCCTAACCCGTCTGTCATTCGACGGTACGAAGCAGGTCCTCAATACAAACGCCGACCTGAACTTTTTAAAATATAGCCCAACCGGGCAACTGTACTCGGCGAGCTATGCATCAGGAAATATCTATCAGATAGACGATGCGGGCCACGATAGCGTCTACATACCGTCGGGCGTGATACATGGACCAGCAGCATTTACGTTCACCGCTGCGGGCGAAATGTTGATGCCATCGTACGACAACAAGACCCTGTACTTAATTAAGCAAGATAAAACGTTGCAACAACTCATAACGACCACCAGTGTTGGTGCAGGACCAATCGCATTGATACAATTCGAATCCGGTTGGTTACTGGGCGCCGACAATGGTATCTATTACCTTGATGCGCAGTGGCAAATGACTAAATTAGTATCTGATCGCGCAGATAAATTAGTGGCATTGGCCGATGGCTCTGTCATCTTTGTAGCTCTTAACGGTGCCGGTTTAAAAAAACTAAACGCGATCGGCACAGGAAACACCAGCAACTTGAACGGAGCAACACTATTCGCTCCTGCGAATATCGTACTGAACGCTAGTGTTACGAATCCCACCATGGTTGTTTCGCAAGCGGAGTTCTTTAATGACAGCACATCTCTTGGCATAGCAAGCTCAGCTCCGTACGTACTGAATTGGAGCAATGTGGTTCCTGGTAGCTACAAAGTTACCGCAAAGGTAACCGATGGTTCGGGCAACAGCGTAAGCAGCCTGATCAAAACTTTAACAATACGGGCCAACGTGCCACCAAGTATCAGTCTGGTGAGTCCGAGCACAAATCTAACTTTGCCCCCACCGAATACCAATGCCACGTTGGCGGCCTATGCCTTCGATAGCGACGGAGCGATAGCGCAAGTAGAATTTTTCGATGGAAGTACGTCGCTCGGCGTAGTCTCACAGTCTCCTTACGTGTTGAGTTGGAGTAATATCTCCGTAGGCAGTCACATTATCACGGCCAAGGCCACCGATAACCTGGGCGCTAGCAGTGTCAGCACTCCTGTAACCGTGACGGTAGCGGCCAACCTGCCGCCGAGTGTCACGTTGACCAGCCCAACTAACGGCCAACGCATTACGCCACCGGCCAACTTGACGCTCAATGCGACGGCTTCCGATAGCGACGGTACAGTGGCTCAGGTTGCCTTCTTCAACGGCGGCAGCTTACTCGGCACTGTTACCCAGGCGCCGTACACGGTGACTGTCCCTAACCTGGCCACTGGCAGTTACAGCATTACCGCAGTTGCCACAGACAATCAGGGAGCCAGTACTACTACCAGCCCTGCAGGCATCGTGGTCGATGTACCGCCGACGATACATCTAGTGGCCAGCCCCAGCAATGCGACCGCTCCGGCGACTGTTGCACTGACGGCCACAGCCGCCGACTCGGACGGCAGCATCAGCCAGGTGGAATTCTTCAATGGCTCTACCTCATTGGGTATCGTCACGCAGGCACCGTTCAGTTTCAACTGGGTTAATGTAGCGGCTGGAACTTACACTCTGACCGTGAAGGCGACGGATAACCTTGGAGGAGCCACCACATCCTCTGCAGTAACCGTGATCGTCAATGCAAACAATGGCAACGGAACAGGTGGGTCAGAGCAGGTGTATTATATCCAGGCAGATCATTTGAATACGCCGCGACTCCTGACAGACAAGGACAATGGAGTCGTGTGGCAGTGGGGGCAGGATGAACCGTTTGGCGCCACTGTAGCGAATCAAGATCCGGCCAACTCAGGGAAGCAGACGGAGTTCAACCTGCGTTTCCCGGGGCAGTACTTTGATAAGGAAACCAATACCCATTACAACTACTTTAGGGACTACGATCCGCAGACGGGGAGGTATCTGGAGAGTGACCCCATTGGATTGAGCGGCGGTATTAATACGTTTGGCTATGTTTATGGTGATCCAGTTTCCAATGTTGATCCTAATGGGACCAGTGTTATTGCTCTGGGTAATGGATGGGCGGGGGCCGCTGGCGCAGGTGGCGGAGCTATCGGTTTTGGAGCCGCAGCAGCGGTAGCCGGTGCAGGTTATGGCGGCTGGCAAATTGGTCAGTATATAAATCCTACGGTGCAGCCTTGGATTGCGTCGCTACTTGATAAAGTGGATGAAGCGCAACGCGTTTGGGAGCGGCAGCAATATCACAAACGTTGTGATGAGCCAGAGCCGCCGGGCCTGTCCAACTGTGAAAAGTGGAAGTGGCGGAGAGATCGAGCAAAACAATGTATTGCAGATCGCGATCAATACAGTAAAAAATGGTATCCCGGTAGTGAAGAGCCTGGCCATGTGAACGTCATCAGTAACTTGCGTCAGGCAATCGAAAACTTAAATGACAAAATCAGCAGATTTTGTTCAAAAGAATGCCCTTAAATATGACTACTTTAAATGAAGTATTTGAGCGGATGGCGGATATCCCAGAATTTTTGGGTAAACCCTTGGACCAGGTGAATTCTATTGGCAATTTTGGGAATGCTCCCCTGCACGTTGCAGCGGGATGGGGCGACGTGCAGGCTATTACTATGTTGGTGAAAAATGGGGCGGATGTAAATGTTAAAGGAGAGGAAAAAATGACACCTTTACATCGAGCTGCTGCCGCTGGACATTTATCTGCTGTTGAGACGCTACTCAATTTCGGCGCCGACGCAATGGCCAGAGATGCCGGCGGAAACACCCCAATGCAATTAGCGACTATCTTAGGGAAGCGCGCAGTTGCTGAACATCTTGCTCACTATTCAGGATCGTAAAGCAATAATATTGTGCCGAATGAATCGCTAAATTTAAGCTGGCCTCCACGTGCAGGCGAAAATCGTGTCTAGGAAAAATTTACGAAACTGAGGGGTGGGGTTAGGAAAAATCGAGCTAAGCCGTTGAATGGACTAGGAAAAAAGGCAGTCTGTACGACGGAAGTGTGTCAGGGTAAACATACTACAACTACTTTAGGGATTACGATCCGAGTACCGGACGATACCTTCAATCCGACCCGATTGGGCTGCAAGGAGGTATTAACACTTTTGCGTACACAGGAGGAAATCCAGTTGGTCGAACAGATGCATCAGGACTGTCCTGGGGGTGTCAATGGTATGGCCTGACGGTTATCTGTTCAAATACGCCGGATATTCCCATAGATCCAGATGTCAAACTGCCGCCATACAAGCCAAGTCCTGACACTAATTCTTGTACTCCTGAACCTCCTGATAAAGATCCATGTAAAGGATATAGAGATCAGTTGAGAGAGCATGAGAAAAAATATGCTGACTATGTCGAAAATCCTAGCGCTGGCGATAATAAAGGCCATCTTGCTGCTGCGTACAATGCAGGAAATATGGAACGTTATACTCAAATTTTTAATGCGCGACTTGAAGTTTTATGGTATCAAATTATAAATTTTCGCAATCTTTTAGCTAAATGTGAAAGAGAACATGGGAAAAAATAAGACAATAAACTTAGAAGAGTTTAGGTCGGTAGTAAATGCAATTTTTTCTCATTTAATTGATGATTTAAAAATTAAAGAGATTGAGTTGACTGAAGACTATTATTGGGAAATTTTAGAGTCCTCTCTTTACAAATTTGATCAGGATCCGCCAAGTCCACGTATTGGGAGCCTAGCGGATGACTTGGATTTCCTGTCTTCTTTGTTATCGGATAAAAGTCACGCTATTCCTATAATGTTTTTGCATGTTGCACCGGTACTTCGTTTCATTGGTCAAAATGTTAATCCATTTGAAATAAGTAATAATGGGAATCACGCTGAAAAATGACTTAAAGGCCGTATCTACGAGCGCCACCACCCACACTAGATATGGCAATAAAATTGCGCCTTATGCGGTCGCTAAAAAAAGCCGGTCGGGAAAATCCTCCCCACCGGCTTTTTTATTGGTTGAATGACAAAGAAAAACGCCGCCAGTCTACCAATCCCGATAGGAAGTTCGTACCTGTTCCAATGCTTGCTCCAACACGCTGTCACCGGACAGCATGCGTCTCGCTCGTTCCGCATCGTCATCGGTGACACGATCCCCTCTAGCGCAAAACTTGCAACGGTCTGCCGCCAATCCTCATCCTCATGAGCAATCGCGATGAACTTGGACCGCTCCCATGCCGCTTCCAGCGACACTATTTGAGCTTTGCTCCGAATTTTGTCTTTATGCATAAAATTCTATTCGTTGCAGGTCTTCTCATCTAATTACAGAGTTTGTCATTTCGTTTTCAGGTATTTGTATGATTTAGCTCCGTGCCGTTCTGGGAAGCTTCATCCTACGATGCGACGAGCGCGGCCTTCAGCATCCGCTTAGTGCATAGGTCCTTGCAATACAGTTATTAGAGAGCAGTGCTCGGAACAGCAAATTCTAAGGGATTGTGCACCTAGAAAGGTATTAACGCTATTGCGGGAGCTGTGGTAGGCGAGCCTCGCCAGCATCAGCCAAATTAACTATCTCATTTTATAGGCCCAATTTGGCAATCGAACAAGCTCTTCAATGGTACTTTGTTGAGCGACGTGGTTATTCCTGAACGTTTTCCTTCTTCTTCCGGCCCGCTCGTGCAGAAGTTCTCTCTTACGTAGCTTAATTTGCGCCGTTCTCACAAATCGAAGCAATACTTCTTTCTGCCGGGGCTGGCACGGACGATCGAAATCCAGTCGACTCGCGGGCATCAAGAGGCCTGTCTGGTACAGTCGCATCATGACATGCAGTGACAATTTCTCTTGAAGTGGCGAAACCAGGCAATATCCGTTGACTATGCTAGCCATCATATTCCTTTGGGTATGCACTTTCACTTCTAGTTCATCGTCAGCTAATAAAGACATGTCTTCGCCTCCACTTTTTAATTCGGCGTGGCAGAAGTAGCAGAATGCCAGAGTTGGCAAAACCTCGATCGAAGTGAGGATAGCCTTATCCAACTGAAGTTTACTTTTACAGTTAGGGCATTCTGTGAACAGGGGTATCAAATGTCTCGGACATGACTCCCAAAAGCGAAAGCGCCATTCGATACGGAAGTAGGGGATAGCGTCATGTTTGAGACACTGCGGACAGAAAGCAGTCCATGGGGCTTTATTGTTTGTTATCCGTAGGTGTTGTCGTAAGGGCCGTGTTTTTCCAACCGCTTTTGATACCGCAATTGGAATGTCAAAGCTGTGGGGGGCTATTCTGCAAAGTTGCATCAGGTTTGATACCCAAATTGAGAAGAGTTCACGGTCCACATCTTTGGGTTTCTTTGCTCCAAGTATCTCGAATAAATTAGACATAGAAAATCCTTGCTGCTGGCAAAGACGATGTATCCATGAAGATAGCGCTTCACCAGGTAATATTTTGGGTGCACCATAAAGAAAGTAATCCATTTGCTAAATTTCCTCTAGAAGAGTTTTATTTGAGAATGTGGATTGAGATGAAGCAAGCTTGCTTTAGGGTTTTCCCGCTGCTTTCCTACTAAAATCAGCTGGCTAGAAAATTGCCGATCAAATTCAGATAAACCATCCTCCACCATGGTTTCTAGTGCGCTCAACAAAAATGTTGGTCTGATGGCTTCAATCGACTGATGTGAGATAACTTCTGCCATCCTATGGATAGCGCGATCGAGGCAAGCCTCCATCTCGCCAATGCTGAGAGCTTTCTTCGCGGTTCCAGCGCCTGGCATATCTTTTGAAGATTTCTTTATTCCGAGAGCCCATATGACACGCAAAACTCCGTCTACAGACAATTGAGCGAGAGGATCAAAGGCTGGATTGAGGCTGCTAGCCGGCCGATTTGACACCAAAAAATCGTTAATGCGATTTTCAAACCAATAGGAAAATTCAAGTGCGCTTTGGCTGGGGCGTAGCATGGGTGTGTCGCCCAATTCACGCCCGCAAGTGCAGAGCGAGATACCAGGTCTATTCCAGCTCAGCGTTTTCTTGCAGTGGGGGCAGGATTCGATCAACCGAATCTGATGGTGCGGGCAGCAAGTGACAGCTGAAAAGTCCCACACCTTTTTTACGTAGCGGTTTTCGACGACGCATGGAGCACATAGTTGCGGCCTTCGAAGTCGGAGAAAAAACGGTCGCTGAATCACCTGCCCATACACCTCAAAATGGTTCCCGTTAGAATCGCGTTTCAATGTTGCCGTGGTTTGTGCCAGCGCGCTCGGCAATGCTCCGAATAGAGCATCGTGTCCACGTAATTAGTGGACATGTGTACATGATAGATGACGCAATCATGGCGCCGAACCGGCGCAGGCGCTACAGCGCCGAATTCAAAGCCCAGGTGATCAATGCCTGCAAACAGCCTGGCGTATCGATTGCCGCGACTGCATTGCATCATCGCCTGAACGCCAATCTGGTCCGGAATTGGATCAAAGCCCACGACCAGAGAACGATCGAACCGGTGCATAGGGACCCGATTGCTCCTGTCCCGGAATTCATCCCAATTCAACTGCCTGCACCACCAGAGGTGGCCACCACGCCGGATATCGTGATCGAAGTCAAGCGTGGTTCAGCTACAGTAACAGTGCGCTGGCCAGGTGTGGCCGCCGTCGAATGTGCGCAGTGGCTGCAACACTGGCTGCGATGATCCGCATCGATGCGATCTGGCTGTATGAGGTGGAAAGGACCGCCGCGTCACTCGATGGGAAACAACGTCTCGCACTGCGTCAACAGCAGGCCAGTCCGGCGGCGCAAGCGCTGCACAAGTGGTTGCAGACTCAGCGCCAACGGGTACCCACCGGCGGTGCCACGGCCAAGGCGATCGATTACAGCCTGAACCGCTGGTCGGCCCTGACGCACTACCTCAGCGATCCGTTGGTTCCGATCGATAACAACTGGGTCGAGAACCAAATCCGTCCGATCGCGCTGGGCCGAAAAAACTGGATGTTTGCCGGCAGCTTGCGTGCCGGAAAACGTGCGGCGGCCATCATGAGCCTGATCCATTCCGCACGGCTCAATGGCCACGATCCTTACGCCTACCTTCGGGACATTCTTGAGCGCTTGCCATTGCAACCGTTCAGCCGGATCGGCGAACTGCTTCCCCATCTTTGGGACAGCGCGCAATAATTCCTCACCACCATCAAGCCGGCCAGTCAATATGTGTTCGCCGGGCGGTTACTTTTCTCCTAAGAACTACGTGCTACGTCGTTAAATCTCAAGGCTTTTGCTTAAATCAGCAAGGAATTTTTCTGCCTTAATCTTATTTTCGGGAATTGATAGCCAGACAAGTGTCGCGACTTTATACACTGTTTTTAAGTCGGCAATTTCGCCTAAAGCACGCACAACGTTATGAAAGTAATCTTTTGCATCAGTTTGAGCCTGAATTGCTAATGCAGATCTAACTCTTTGCGTGTCAGCTGGGAATGATTCAGAAAATTTAGCTATGTTAGCTTTGACTGCGTCGGCCATAAGCTTCGCAGGATCGTCTGCGTCTGGCAAATAGTGAAACGGAAAATTTACATTCGGCCTATCTATACCTCGTTGGTCTCCGTCGTAAACAAGGCGGATATGAATTTTTTTCAGTTCAGATGGGAAACGCTTCAAAATTTCGTCAAGATCTGTCCACCCGTTCGCCCACCCAATATCTACTAGCTCTAGGAGACTTTCATCTAAGTGAAAAATAAGATATTTGAGAAAAGCGCCCGCACTATTATCCTCCGTAATGATAATCGTTGGCGTCAGGTTTACTATCCGCAGGCTTTCGTGCAAGAGAGTTCTCACTGGCTTATGGTTTAATACAAAGTTGATACCCTCCCGGGTGAGCAACGTTATATTTGCCGCCGCAAAATTTTCCAACGTATGCTGTGAATGTGTCGACACAACCACGGACAGAGATCTGTCGATGGAAGCTTCCGCGATATAATTCATTAACGCGTTCTGAGCACGCGGCGGTAGGTGAGATTCCGGCTCTTCGATTAGGAGGATACTATTTTCGCTTAACCGGCTAAGTGCCCAAATTAAGTAATTTATACATAGCTCCCCTTGGCCCATGTCTTCTGAATTATAAGTAACGTTGCCGACCGTTACCACAAAATATGGGAATGGCGGTTCACCATTATAGTCATCTATCTCGTAAGTTTGGAACGACTCATAGCCTCTACCGCTTATCTCTCTGCGGAGAGCAATTATGGTCTCGGGGTCAAAGGAATGAGGTGCACCTTCTGTCACGGTAGCGAAATCACTATCATTTTGAAGTATGTATTTGATTCGCTGGGAAGTAAGGGCCGCATCAACATATTCTACCTTACACCCTTCATTTTCCGGTTCCAGATCCGGTAACAGGAGCGCAGTATTACAGCACCAATCTTATCCAGGCAGGTAATCCCCGTGACAAGGCTTTTTTTGTTGTGGAGGAAATAAAACTATCTGCTGTCGAATATTTTTGCTGCAAGAACGGTAGTGAACGCCAGGCAGACGACTTCGAATCAAACCTTTTCCAAATGCCAGCGTCGAAGATCTCTACTGCGCGGGCGGCGTTATGGAGCTGGGTGCCACTGCCATTCGATCGTGCAATGAGCGTCGAGTGTTTTCCTTCCAAATCGACAGGGTAGAGAGGAAGCTCATCCCACCCGAGTACATTCATCAGGGGGTCGAAAGACTGGTTTTTCTCCAGGTACGCCTTGCGTCGCTTTCGATACAGTGGAGCGCTTGAGTTTTTGGCGCGGCCCCTGAATATGTCGACTGCCCTAGTGGTCCCGAATACCTTCCCATCAAAGAGATATCCTGACACGGGTACACGGAGATCCACCTTGGTCATCTCGGCATACAGCGGGGCCTGCAATCTCGTAGAGTAGACATTGAACCCTTTTGGAAAAGCTTGTGGGTTTTCCTCGTTTTCCGCGTCTTTCTTCCATTTCGTGAAGTACGCATGGACGGTGCCGCGGCTCAGCTTGAAGAAGGTGTCCGCTGCCTGCATGCTCGGAAAGAAGCGATCCGCAACTTTGACGTAGCTTTCTAACGGTCCACTTCCCAGTAGGAAAGGATCAATCTCCGGGTAACGCGGCTGCCCTTTGGCATCCGGTATGTTCAGGCCGCACGGGAAAACCCCTGCGTTCTCGTACCTCAATATCTGGCTTCTGAAGCTGCCGTATGCAATTTTCCGCCAGTGCGGCGACGCTTCGTATGCTTGCAGTGTATTGGCATAAACTACGCTATCGAGCATGACCGGTTCGGCAACCAGGGTTCGCAGTTGGTCGGCGCTTTTGCGCTTGGAGGCCTCCTGCAGCGTCTCGTCGTGTTCTTTGAATAACTTCGTTCCCTGTTCATCGAGGATGTTAAAGCCTTCTGAGAAGTGGTTCTGTTCGACCATTCTCCGGAATCGCGCCGCCAGATTGGAAGGGGTCCCTGTGCCATCTTCGTTTTCTGTCGCGTCGGATAATGTATGATAAGCATTCCCATTTACGAGATAGCGGGCATAGGGGTAGCGCGTGTCCCAAGCTTTCCCGTAGCCGGCAGATATGTTTTCCCCTTTTTTTGCATCGATTTCGCTCCAGGACGTCTCGATAAAAAATGGTTTTTCGTCAACCATGTAGTTGAAGCCAAGCGGAAAAAGTTCGAGCTGTGCCCGGTGGCTGTACCAGCTCTTGAAGGCATTGTAGTCGGTGCAATACTTGGAATCCTTGCTCACCCTAAGTGCTGTCGAGATGGTAGCTGCTTCGTTGGCATGGAATGCAGCCTTGATGGACGTGTAAAGGTTACCGTTGAACCTGACGGGCTGGCTCGCCATTTCGCTTAGTATTGCCTTGACGTGGGGCGGCATAGCCAGACCCGCCACCCCTTCGCCCCCTTCCGTCAGGTTCGTGAGGATTCCCGTCTTGATGGCCCTACGCCCCCACTGCGCAATGAGTTTCTTCTCGAGTGCTAGCGCGTATTCGTGGGTGTGACATGGAATCATTTGTACGAGGACGTTTTCACGGCCCACGGACCTGATGACGCGAATCTTGTGTTTATTCAGGGACTGGTTATATTCTTTTTCTGCTGCCGCCTCGTAGAAATGGTGGGCGAACCGTCTCCCCGCCCCTTTTCCGACATAAAAAGGTTGAGGCACTCCGTCATGCTGCTTATCCGGACGCCGGAGAATATAGACATAGTCGAGCACCGACTCGTTCAACGCTAGGCTCACATCCTTGATCAAGTCCGAATATTTGAATGCCGGCAGCGTGCCGACGACAGGAACGACGTAGTGTTGCTGAACATAATCGTGAAGATTGCGCTGCGCGCTTTCTGGGGCTGTAGTGGTGTTTTCCATTGTCATGGCCTGAATGGCACTTTATAGGGAGTCGGCAGCAGCGTAAAACGTTTCGCCTGGGTTCATCTGGCTCCCTGCGATATTTCCGCTACCGTATGCCCGCGCGTACCGGCCGCTTCGCATTCCATCAATGAAGTTTGCTGGCTGCGCGGGCGGTGTGAAGTTATGCTGAGGGGCCGCATCTTTCCCGGCGCCTCGTGCCATCAGGTAGCGTAAGAATGCAGCGTAATGCACCGGTCACTCCGTCGCTAGCAAGGTTTTTCGTTCCGCAAATAATTGTCGCAACTTGAATTTTCATCCGACGCTTTCGCTACAGCATGGCTATCCATTGGCAAAAAAGTACCTTGCCAGTGTACGTAGCGGATGATGTAATGTCCAGAAGAACCCTTCCGGATCCGCATACCCCAACGCGCTCAGACGAACCGCTGGAGTGGCAGGAACAGGGACGGCTTGGATTTTCTGCACCTGAGTCGTATTATTGATCGCATCTCTCTGAATCAAGAGGGAAATCCCTAACGAAGAACAAACCCTACATGTGAACCATGACATTTGAAAAACAGAATCATCACTACGTGCCCCAATTCTGGCAACGTGGCTTTCGCGACCAGAATGGCCAACTTTTTGGACGGATGGGGGCGACGGTAAAATTGGTTTCGCCACGAACGACGATGCAAGGAGATTGGCTCTACACAGTATTCGACAACCAGTGGAACCCGTCGGATTCGCTTGAGGATGCGCTTTCGGTCCTTGAGGGAGCGACCGCAGCACTATTTCGTCGGATCGGCGCACCCGGCAGCGTTAGCTCAGCGGCCGATCGCAACGAGCTGTGTTCGGCGCTCGCCTTACAGGCGTGTCGCCACCCAGATATCATGGGGCGAGGACACCGACGAGGGAAGGATCTTGGTGCGTTAATCGCGAGGGCATCCGACCTTTCACTTTCCGATTTCACAAAGGAAATGGCGGATTTTGGTGTCGCAGCTACCGAAGCTCTAGCGGCTTATAACATTTTGATCGCAAGTCCCCCTGAGCAACTCGCTCGAGAGTTGGATGAGCTCAATGCGCTCTCCCCTCAAGACCCTCAGCTTCCGGAGCAGGAGGCGCTACGCGCTCAACCAGTAGTTTGTGCACAGCTACAGAAAATGGAGTTCACTTTGCTTGATGCGCCGCCCGGTGCCGAGTTTGTGCTGGGTGACACACCAATCCCACAGCAGGACCTCAGTCACGGATTTTCTGTGCCCTTATCAAAGTCGGTGGCAGTTTTGGCGGAGCCGGCGACTGCTCCTCAAGCGACGATAGCACGGCGCAGCGCGACAACAGCAGAGGTGGATGCAATCAATAGGACTCAGTGGGATAACTCACGTCGTGTTGTTGTGGGCTCAAGCAAGCCGATTCTGGCGGCGCTGTAAGTGCGGAAAGATGGGATTCCTTACACCTTATTGACGTGCTCACGCATCGCAGGGCCTTGTTCGATATTCCGTGAGATGTTCGATGTTTGCCAGCCAATCCAAAAATGCAGTAAAACGTCCCTTTCCGGCACACGCTCAAACCGTTGCCAGTGCGAGTTAACGTTTGTTTTGGCACTTGGCCCTGTTGGAGGAAAAATCCAGAAACCCAATAACGGCGAGCGCTATGCGGAATTTTGAGATGGAATGAATTTACAGGTTATTTGGCACAGAATCAGCCAGACTCGGAGGTTTTGCGGGTCATTTGGCACTAGAAATCGCAACTAGTGTAGGAGGCGGGCAACTAAGTCATTGAAAAAATGAGGATTTTGCATGAATGAGACGCCGTGCCAAAAGGTGCGCAAATCGGCGCCAAATCAAACGCTAACTTACACAGGCTACAGGCAGAAGTACTATCAACGATTGTTAATACGACGCGAATCTAGAGATCTGTCAGGGTTTCAGCCCAGATTGAGCTTAAAAATTTTCGGAAGAAGATATTAATTACGCCGAAACTACATTGAAATAATAGTAGTCTCACATCCAATGGTCGCTTTGCAGAGTCTCATCACACAAGAAATAATTCAACGATAGCCAATACACTCTCGACCACAACTAGTGAAACTGTTAGAACGCAGCAATGGAAACTCACGCCTGTCCTGCTTGCGGCAAACTATTTCTACCGCGTCCTCAAAATCCTTCCCAAGCCTATTGCTCCAGTAAAGGTTGTCAGCAAGAACGCCGACGCCGCTGGCAGCAAGCCAAGCGCGAAAACGACGAGGACTATCGCGACAACCAAAAGCGCGCCCAACAAGCCTGGAAAACACAAAATCCAAGTTACTGGCGCGACTACCGCCGCCTCCATCCGCAATATGCGGAGGCCAATCGTGCCCAGCAACTGGTACGTAACTACAAGAATTGCTCCATCCTGATTGCAAAGATGGACGCGTCAACACAGCACAATTCCATGCATGCAGGTCTTTACAAGATGGTCATTCTGCCGGGGCCATTGATTGCAAAGAAGAACGCGTGGATGGTCTTTCTTAGCCCCTGTTCTCGCAGCAATCTCATGTATGTCCCCTGATTGCAAAGAGAGGACGCGTGGCAGAGTGACATTCTCTATGCTAATTTGATAAATGCATTTTGCTGCAGGAAGTGCGTGTTCACCGCCTTAAATTGCCTCGGCGGACCCTATGGAACGACGGCAAATGAAAATAAATCCAGAAAGCTTTACCTCCCTCGCGCAGCCGATACGATTCCAGGCTGCCGAATACGTACGCATGTCCACCGAGCACCAACAATACTCGACCGACAACCAGCGCCAAAAAATCAGGGAATACGCTGAGCAGCGCAATATCAATGTCGTCAAGACCTATGCCGACGAAGGCAAAAGCGGCCTGCGCATTGACGGCCGACTGGCGCTACAGCAACTGATTAAGGATGTCGAAAGCGGCACGACCGCCTTCACAATGATCTTGGTATACGACGTCAGCCGTTGGGGCCGATTCCAGGACGCTGACGAGAGCGCCTATTACGAATATATTTGCCGCAGGGCAGGCATCCAGGTTGCCTACTGTGCCGAGCAATTCGAGAACGATGGCTCTCCTGTCTCTACCATCGTTAAGGGCGTCAAACGGGCAATGGCCGGTGAATACAGCCGCGAGCTATCGGCCAAGGTCTTCGCTGGTCAATGCCGGCTGATCGAGCTGGGTTACCGGCAGGGTGGTTTGGCCGGATACGGCCTGCGCCGCGTGCTGATCGACCAGCACGGCGTCATGAAGGCTGAGCTTTCCTGCGGTGAACATAAGAGCCTGCAAACCGACCGCGTCATTCTGGTGCCAGGCCCGGAAGACGAGGTCAAGGTGGTCCACACTATATATAAGTGGTTCATCGACGACAGCCTGGCGGAGTCGGAAATCGCCGAGCGGCTCAATGGTATGGCGATATGTACCGATCTAGGGCGGACTTGGACCCGCGCCACAGTACACGAAGTATTAACCAACGAAAAATACATCGGTAATAACATCTACAACCGGACCTCCTTTAAGCTCAAGAAGATGCGTGTCGTCAACACGCCCGACATGTGGATCAAGAAGGAAGGCGCATTTGCGCCCATCGTGCCGTCAGACATGTTCTACACAGCCCAGGGCATGATTCGTGCGCGGTGTCGACGATTCACGAATGAAGAATTGATCGAGCGGCTGCGCTCTCTATATAAGAATCGCGGCTTACTGTCTGGTTTGATCATCGACGAAATGGATGGCATGCCATCATCATGCGTCTATGCGCACCGCTTCGGCAGCCTGATCCGCGCATACGAGATGGTCGGCTTCACCCCGGACCGCGACTATCGCTATTTAGAGATAAACCGTTATCTGCGGCGCCTCTATCCCAAAATCGTACTCCAGACCGAAAGCCAAATCGCCGAGCTGGGTGGCCAAGTCGAGCGTGACCCAGCCACCGACCTGCTGAGGCTGAACCGTGAGTTCAGCACTTCCCTGGTGTTGGCGCGTTGCCACGTTATGGGCTCTGGCCGGAATTGCTGGAAAGTGCGTTTCGACACTAGTCTGGCTCCCGACATTACTGTGGTTGTGCGGCTGGAACAGGATAATCAATCGCCGCTCGACTACTACCTAATGCCGCGCCTCGACTTCGGCCAGGCGCGCGTCAACCTCGCCGATCAAAACGCCATCGAATATGAGAGCTACCGCTTTGACACGCTGGACTACCTCTATGGCATGGCCGAGCGCGCACGTATGCGGAGAGCGGCATGACGCAAGAACATCAATCTGGGGAACTGCGATTGATTCCGCTGGACCGGATCGACGTGCTGAATCCGCGTGAGCGCAATCTCAAAGTGTTTGAGGAAATCATCGGCAATATCCGCGCGATCGGTCTCAAAAAGCCGATCACCGTCACACCGCGTACTGGTCCGGATGACCAGGAGCGCTACTTGCTGGTATGTGGAGAAGGAAGAATGAAGGCGTTCAAATCTCTGGGAGAGACCATGATCCCAGCGTTGGTGATTCAGATCAGCGATGAAGACGCCGCTATTATGAGCCTGGCTGAGAATATCGCCCGCCGCCAGTACCGTCCGCTGGAACTGCTAACCAGTATCAAGAGCTTGTACGACCAGGGCTACGACAAGAAAGCCATTGCTCAAAAGACCGGCTTGACCACCGAATACGTTTGCGGTATCACTGTTTTGCTGGAACGCGGCGAAGAGCGCCTATTGATTGCAGTGCAGAAAGGGAAAATTCCACTGAATACTGCCATGACCATAGCCGGCGCTGGCGACGACAATAAATCGGTGCAAACGGCGCTGCAAGATGCGTATGAGACTGGTAAGTTGCGCGGCAAGCATTTGAAGGAAGCGCGTCGCGTCATTGAACGCCGACAAACCTTAGGCCGGTCGGCCGCGCGGGGAACACCCCGCAAGCGCGCCGACATCACCACGTCCAGCCTAGTGCGCACCTATCAAAAGGAAGTGGATCGGCAAAGGCTGATGGTGAAGAAAGCGGAATTCGCCCAGCAGCGCTTCTTATTTGTAGTGAGCGCGTTGCGGCAGCTACTATCCGACGAAAATTTTACGAACTTGCTGCGCGCTGAAGGCTTGGACACTCTCCCCAAATTCCTGGCCGAACGCGTTTGGACGAATGGGAGTAAGCCATGACGGGAGTTTCGCTAGGTTTTTCGCTAGAACCCCTCTCGGTGCCTCTGGACAGTCTGCTGCCATCTAGGAAAACCCCGGAAGGCCTGTTCACTTCCCGGAAATTCAAGCAAATCCGTTCCTCTATTGAGGAGATCGGTTTAATTGAACCCCTCTCCGTCACTCCAGTAATCCGCGACTCTGGACAGCATATGCTGTTGGACGGTCACATTCGTCTTATTGCGCTACGAAATTTGAGTTTTTCGGATGCGCCATGCCTGGTAGCGACCGACGATGAAGGCTATACGTACAATACCCGTATCAACCGTCTCTCTACCATTCAGGAGCACTTGATGATACGACGCGCAGTGGAGCGCGGTGTTTCGCCCGATCGTTTGGCGAAGGCTCTCAATATGGATGTCAGCCAAATCGTTAAGAGAATGAATTTGCTGGATGGAATCTGCCCGGAGGCTGCCGAAATGCTCAAGGACAGGCAGTTTTCAACGGAGATCTCTCGCATGCTGAGGAAAATGAAGCCGACTCGACAAGTCGAATGCGTCGAGTTGATGGTTGCTGCGAATACGGTAACGACCGCCTATGCCGAAGCGATGCTGGTCGCCACGCCGGCCGAACTACTCCTAGAGGGCAAGAAGACATTGAAACTAGCCGGCGTCACGCAAGAGCAATTGGCCAAGATGGAGCGAGAGATGGCAAGCCTGCAAGGGCAGTACAAGATGGTTGAACAAACATACGGCCAGGATGTGCTGAACCTGGTACTAGCACGCGGCTATCTGCTTAAGCTTCTCGAAAATAAGGCAGCTTCACAATACATCCAGAAATGGCAGGCGGACGTACTCGCTGAATTTGAATCCATTGTGCGGACGGTCGCGCTAGATCACTAAATTGTAGTAACGCAGACTTGACTTATTTTTCTACGGCTTCTATTGGTCAAAGTTCCTTCCGTCAACTGAGAGACTGTAAGCCTAGGCCTGGTATGAAAGCCGCATGATTATTCTGTCGCGCGGCGAAGCACCCATCGCTACCATCCGACACATCAGCGAAACAGAATTGGATGCAAGAAGGCACATTGCATCGGGACTGTTGAAGAAAGGTTCTTTACCTTGACGCCATACAAGCGCAGTTGCTCCCGAAGGTATCGCTCCGATTGGCTGGATAGAATAGAATCCTACGTTCAAATAAATTGATAAAATCACGACCACCCCGATCACGCTCGCGAATATTTTTTTCATTTTTGTTTGTAATTGTGATTTCTATTATCGAGAGTATGGCTCGGCACCCTGTAGCCACTGATCGAAGAGAACATAGCAGGTCGAAGATGTTTGGATCCAGAGCTTTTCAACCGTACCACCGTTCTGTAGATCTTTCGTTACATATGGATAAACTCCTAAATATTCTTGGCCAACGTAGCTATTACCATAATTTTGAGAAACAGGGAGAATAGCGGCTCTTCTGTTGTGACCGTCTTTGAATCCGAGCTCCCATGGCATCCATTTAGAGGAACTGCTGTTACTGGTAGTGGCGAAGAATAGGCATTTGCTGTTTAACATGCGCTGGCGCAACACTTGGGCGGTCTCTTTTGAAACGCTTTCCCTGCTCAAGTGTCGATCATGAATCCAGTCTACATATACGCTATAACCCATATCCTCAAGGCTCAACCAAATGCCAAGTACTAGTTTCTGGTCATTCCAGCTGTGAGAGAGAAAAATGTCAAAATGACCGACATGGCCTGTAGCCAGGGCTTTCTCGTTTAGTATTTCTCCTGTCGATCTGTAATATGGCGTACTTCGATCAGCACGAGCCCTCAGGTCAGATTCTTTAAATAGTGCCATTACATGCTCTTAGTATTATTTTCTTATCGTCAAAACCAGCCACTTCAGCTCAAGAGTTTTTTAAGGTTATCCCAATTCCACGCATAAAGCCGTCCTGCATCTGGAACCGCCGTATATTCACCATTTTTATAGCCGATAATCTGAACAATCTTGACACCAGCTTTGCGTGCCATCGCAACTTCCTTTAGTACTCCATGGGCCTTGTACGTTTTGGGCCCAACCATGACCAAAACAATTTCTGAGCGACCAATTGCTGCATTGGCTTTAGATTCCCAATCTTTTTCCGGCGCAGCCTCTTTTAATGAGTAATCAGTAATTTGAAATGGGGAATCCTCTTTTTTTGCCTGACCTAAAATAAATTCTTTAAGTGCGCGGTCATTGTCAAAGTCGAAACTGACAAAAACAGATTTTTTTACCATCCTATTTCCTTTCATAAAACCTCTGGCCAAACTGCCAGCCATCCCTCCGAATACCATGCCGCCAATTCCTGGCATGAGCGAATTCCCGATTAGCGCGCCGGCACCAAATGCCATCGCTTCTGCTGACGAAATTTGGCCTTTGTGAACAGCGCAAAATTCTTTGCCTGACGTAGCTGAATTGAGACATTGTCGACCAACCTTAGTTTTACCATTGCAGCGCCCCATTTTCCCCATAATCCTTTTTTTTTCGATGCTAGACACTATGACCATCTAGTCATCAGGCTCGATAAGTACTTCAGAAAATATTTTGTCTATCGTCAGTCGAACGATAATTATCAAAACTGGATCACTAGCTAATCTCGTAAACCACCCTTTAAGCTCTTAGTGCTATTGCCTCTTCAATCCATTTTTCAAGATTGTCTTTAATATCGTTGTAGGCATTATTTACAGAAGGGTTTTTACAAGGAATGGTTTTAACTTTCCCATCAGAATCAGTGAATTTGAGTCCAGTGAACGGGCTAGCTCCCATGCTTCCTTTGCCGTTGTTAGGGCAATTTAGGCTATGAATGTGAATGCCCAATAGACCCCGACCATCTTTCCAGGCTTTTTCGATTTCGTATTTGACCCACGGTCTTGAAGCGGTTTCTTCTCCAATAAGCACAACGACGCAGGTTCTGCCGTCCATGTTATCGTCGATCCATTTCTTTATAGAAGCGTCTCCACTTTTTTTGACGGTCTCCCAATCATTGGCAGATACAGGTTTGTTATCTTCTAGTGAGCCGATGTTTCGAATTTGTTGTACTCTCATTACATCGTTCTTAAAATGAAAACTATAGAATGTCTTTCTTTTAGGCATGTTGTTACCTATTTAGTTGTTGAACTATGTGAATCACTTTTTTAACAATATCGTCAGCCTCGGCCTTAATAGTTGCCAGCTCTTTCACAAGAGGAAAAATCCAATCTAGTTCGCCGTAAAATTTCTTTGGATCTACCTCAATAGCTTCATATAGCTTACGGGAGATGTATTCGGTAGCACCGATTGGAATTGGAACTAGCCCCTGTTGCACGGCTATTTCAAATTCACGAGTTACGCCACCCGCGAGTACAATGTTTTTCTTTTCGTCGAGCTTATTTCCAAAAACAAAAATGGCAACTCCAGCCAATGCGATCATTCTTTGCCGATACTCCTCCCACATATCCTGCAGTTTTTTTCCGCCCGTTTCGTATTGGGGAAACGGGCGAATAATCAATTGATCTTCGGAATAACGCTCGGGGTTCTCGTAAACTGCTTCCAATGCACCATTGATAACTGCGCTTCCAACTCCCCAGCCAAAGCCATTTACGACGCGATGCCCAGATGTCACTAGACCTTTACTAAGGGAATGTACAAATTTTTGCGCTGCCAAACGATCCCAATTTCCGTATTCCTCAGCGCTCCCCGAGACAAAAATAGTTTTCTTCCTGAATCGGTACTCGATTTCTCTTAGTACATCGACAATAACCGGATAGTCGTCAATCAATAGGGTACTAATCTTGTAGCGCTTTAGGTCGGCAATTCTTAAATCTTGTTTCCTGACTTTGTAATTAAATATGTCATCGTCATCACCTTCAACCTTTACTTCTTTTTTCATAAAGCAATAGTGCTGCCGATCTACTGGCTGGGCATTAAGCCTACTGAGGACATAGTCTAGATTTGGGTCAGTAAAACTAAAACCTATAAATAGGAAGGTCTTTGAAATAAGATCACCACTCAACGCAGTAATAAATGCTTCGTGCGTGCGGTAGTAAGATTCATATTGTTCTTTAGCGATTATTGCATCCGCTGGCGAATGAACATCGCCGTGCATTTTATAAACCACCACATCCCGCTTTGGCCTTGTGGTTGCTAGCTGCTTCACCTGATGCTTAACATCGGCAACCTTGAACGCTTGCTTGAGAGAGTCCTCAATTACTGTGTCATAGTTAGTGGTCCAATATGTAGGAATGGGCAAACGCGCCAATATCCTGTGCGTTTCAGATGCCTCGGCTTGATGAGAAAACTCTTCTAAAATCTTCTTTGTGATCCCCGCCTTGTTGCCGCGATGATTCACATGGTACTGGGCTAAGGAAATAAGATCGTGCTCCCGATCGATCCTCAAACCTAGCTCATCGGCAATATCAGTTAAAAGGCTTGGCCAATCAACGTAACCAACGCTTTTCGACATTCCCGCCCCGGCGAATATGGCTACATTTTTTTCTGTCAGGTCTTTCACAAAGTCTTTAATAAACGCTTCAATTGACTTATCAAATTTCATAATTTCTTCCGCTTGATTCTTAGTTAGGACGCTGCAAAGCTACGAAGCCGATCATATAAATACAATTTGAAATGTTTGGATGTACGTCCCTCGAACGCAACTAGCCCACCAATGCACCGCAAATATTGCTTTTGCCGTTAGGCAATTACGTAACAATCAGTTACTGAGATTACAATAGCAGCATTGAATTAACAATAAATATTTTTGTTTTGATAACTTTTTTTGGATCGCTATGTAAAACTCTTTTTACTTCCTTCAATAAACAATAATATTATTAAAATGGCAAAAAGAATCTTTATAAGCTATCGCAGGACTCGACAGCAAGAGGTAGATCATGCTGTCTCATTGCTCCGGCGCGCAGGAGTTGAATGTTTTTGCGATGTTGAAGAGATAGATTTATTAGAGGATTTTCCTGTGAAAATTGGACAGGCAATCGCTGATTCTCACGTCATGCTTTGCTGGTGGAGCGCCGATTACTCAGAATCGGACCATTGCATGCGGGAACTGACGGTTGCATGGCAATATGCGTACGCACTTAGTCGATCAGTCGGACAAAAAATCTGGATTTTGAATTGCGAAGGTGGCACGGATCACATTGTCGCCGGTGAGTTTAACTCCCAAAATTTTCTGTCTCCCCCGTTGCCTGGGAAAGAGTTGGAATGGGTTTCGTTCTTAGTACAGAAGCTCGCTAACGTTCCAGAGGGTGAAACTCTCGGTATGAGGGTTCCTATGATAGGCAGCCCCGACTTGACTAATATACCGAGGCCGCCAGTTGAATTTACCGGAAGAAATCGCGAACTATGGCAAATCCACCGCTACTTCAGCCCGACACAAATTAGCGATGCAGGTAATGCGGTCGCCGTCCGTACTCACGGAATGGGAGGGGTCGGAAAAACCACATTAGCCTCTGCCTATGCCTTCAATTTCTCATTAGCTTATCCGGGAGGTATTTTTTGGCTGAACTTCGCAGATTATGATCCCATGTCGCCCGATCTATCTTCAGCTAAGGAGGCTTGGCTTAATGCCGTTACTCAAGCTCTCTCCCGACATCCTTGGGTTCATGATTTGAATCCTCAATTGTCCCTTTTCGACCCGGTGACCAAAGCACCATTGCCCGCTGAAACAGTGCGCATTCAGCTTTCAAAATTGCTTAGTCGTTGCGGTTCGTATCTTTGGGTTCTAGATAATGTCCCTGTACTGATGCCCCTGGATGAAAGAGAGAAAATACTGGCGTTTTGGCGTGCGCCAACAGACGTCATCAACTCGTCACAGGGCCCCAGATCAATGGGCTGCACACTAGTTACGACGCGAGATAGTAGTGGCTGCGCCGGTTTCTCAGAGGTTTATCTTGATGTCCTTGAAAAGAGCAGTGCACTTAAGCTATTGGGAAAATTTAAAGCCATTGATGGCACCGAAATTTTGGCAGCTCATCAAATTATTGAAATGGTAGGCTCTCACACATTGGCATTGACACTAATAGGCCATCGATTAAAGAATGCCTCGATGGGTTATCAAAAAATGCTGTTTGATTTAGAGAATCTTGGAACTCTAAAAAGACTTGAAACCATCGCAAACTATTTGCGCCCAAGACTTGGTGCCAGAGCACAAGGCATCGTCGCCAGTTTTAGCTTGAGTGTAAATTCACTTGGCAGGAATGCGATTGACGTTCTCGAATTATTATGCGCTTTTGCTCCTAATGTACCAATTCCGCTGGGCTTAGTTAAAGCACTATTTCCAAACGATGCAAGAAATGACAATCTTGATGCAGCCTTAGCTGAGCTCGCAGACCGTTCATTAGTGAAAATCGATTCGACAAGCTCTAGCGGTTCGAACAATTGTGTTGAGATTCATCCACTTTTAGCAGAATTCGTGTTGCGCTCCATAGCTAAGCCGGTCCAGGATTTGCGAGATCGCATTGCCGTAGAAATTTTTTCGAAAATTAGACTAGCTAGAGATCCTAAGCAACACAAAAATATTTACTACTACGCAAGCCAAGCTAGACCCCTTGTTGCGTCAGTTAGCAAAGTACTGGGCATTCAACTCGGTCTTTTTCTAGGAATGTACGAGCATGCAAGAGGTCAATATAAAGTGGCGGAGGCTTACGAGGAAAAAGCGCTGCGAACTGCCCAAGAAATGTACGGCCCATACGAGAATACTGTCATTGTCGCGATGAACAATCTGGCGGATACAAAGCGAGCGTTAGGCGATTATCAAAAAGCCATGGAGTTGCAACGCATAGTTCTAGAATCGGCATTATTGGAACTAGACGGCGACCCGGAAACAGTGATAATTGCTCGTCTTAAATTAGCAGCAAGTCTGAGACGAGAGGAGTCATTAGATGAGGCGTTGGAACACGCCAAAATAGCATTCGATTTGTCTCATAGCATTTACGGTGCAAATGCAGGAATAAGTCTTGATGCTCGAAACGATCTAGCCTTGATTCTCGCCGATAGGGGTGACGTGCTCATCGCTTGTGAGATGCTCAAAGAAGTCATTGACGGTTTTAAGAAAATCACCAATGAAAATGAGAAAATCATGTCCCCAGTTAGTTTAGATTCTGCAATCAAGAACCTCAGCTTCCTTCAATCTCAAATAGGGATTCTGTCTACAAATCACGAACTGCACCTAATCAAGGAGAGCAACGACAAATATTTGCCAACAAATCATCCTGACAATATCACTGTTCAAACAAGCATTGCTTCATTTTTACGAAAAGACCAAAAATTTGAAGAGGCAAGAAAGCTCTTGGAAGAAACGTTGGAATTGGCACAAGCTACCGTTGGTACTGAGGTCGAAGAGTATTGGATGATAAAAAATAATCTCGCCAATGTGCATATGAACCTAGGTAACTCCGAAATCGAGAGGGAACTGGACACTGAAGTTTACCAATGGCGCTTCAAATCGAGAGGCAAGTACCACTCAGACACACTGACCTCGGCCTTCGGATTAGCTCAATCGTACCTTAAAAGTAAAGATATCGAGGCCGTTGTTCGCGTACTTACTGAGACGGGGCTTCTGAGTCTACTAGGACCCGAAAAATACGAAAATAATGCCAAAAAAAAACGACTCAAGGAAAATATTGAGGAAATGCGAAATCGCTTAGTAGAGTTTGGAGTTAATCTTTAGCCTTCTCGTCTAATAGAGATCCTCCAGTTCCTGTCCCCCTCTATAACAGTATGCCTCTCAAAATATTTAGATCGATTAACAATTAGGTATTTTAAAATTATGATTATTGAGTTATTGACTGGAGCGCTTACAGTAATCACTGGAATATACGCGTACTTGACCTATCGTATGGCAAAAACTAGTGAGGCCTCGGTTAAGGAGATGCAGCGTCAATCTGAAGCAGCCTTGCGGCCGTATGTTAATGTTTCGGCATTTATTCGCCCGAACACACCAATTTTATATCTGCGGATTGTGAATACTGGGCGTACTCCTGCAGAAAACTTAAGACTTGAAATGGATCGAGATTTTTTTCAATTTGGTGAAACTCAGGTAGATAAAAATCTTAGGAACAAAAGCGCGTTCACGACTCCGATGGATAGCCTTCCACCTGATTCCGAGCTTCTGTTTGCATTAGGTCAAGGATGGGTAATTTTTGGAAACGAAGCAAAACTGGACCTTTGCCCGACCCAGTTTACTGTTGCGGCTTCGTACGAGTTCTCAGGAAAGAAAATTGACGAGCGACATAACATCGACTTGCGCGGCTATCTTGGCAGCGAAGGAGAGCACGATCCATTGGTTGAAGAATTAGAGCGTATCCGAAATGTCATTGAAAAGAAGAAATGATTGTAATCGACTAGAATTGTAAACAAGCAGCTTGGAAATGTCAGGCTGAATCGCGAGTGCGCGCGACTACCATGCTTGCTTATCAAAAAATATTTGGCAACCGTGCATTTCCGGCAAAATATTCCTCATTCCGATAAGTTGATGAATTGCGCCCAAAGCCCGCCCGGCGCGGGCTTAATAGTTTGCGGTTACTGGACGTTATGGCCATCTTCCCGGAGTTGCATCTTTAAATCTGCGAAGTTGTCGAATTGGCCGACATCGTATATTAAATACAAAAAGCCTTCTTCCTGGTCTTTAAAAGCTACCGTCGCGACCTTGAATTCGTGGCCTTCCCTTGGGTAGTATTCCTTAAAAAGTGAGTTGAATTTCGATTGTTTGCTGTGATCAACGGCAACACGAGAAATTTTTAGGTCAACATCCGTTGCGTAACCGTATTTCTTAAGACTTGAAACCAGCTGGTCAAATAGTTCCCGGTTCTCGGCAAAGGCGTCCAGAAAATAATCCATAGCGATTACACCAATGTAGCCGATAGTTTCTTGCCCATCGTGTGCGCAGCTTCCTCGACGAACTCCAGTTTTGACGAGTGGCGAATATCCAACAAGCGGTCAACCATTGGTATATGAACCTTGAGAAGGCGAGCTAAGTTCGATTTTCTGAGGTTTTGCGCAAGCATTTCATTCCATAGCAACACCTTTGCTGATTCCACCACTGGGAGCTCGACAACGTGCTGTCCGCGTTTTGGTTTTGTCGGAAGCGGAACCGGCTGACGTTCATCGAAATAGAATTCGATAGCTGTTTCCAGCGCATCGACTGCATTTAATAATGCCTCGTATTCGTCGTCGCCAACGAAATTTGCCTCGGGAAGATCGGGAAATCCGACCAGGAATGAGCCGTTTGTATCCCGCTCAAGGGTGACAAGGTAGGTCAACATATTTTTACCTCTTCTGAGTGTAGTATGTACTCGCATTACTTGATTCGTATTGCATAGTGGAACGTTTACTGTACAGCGAGTATCTCAGAAAACCCCTTTCGGGGGTCTCCTTACTTCAGCTTTAGGTCTTTCCATTCAGGAGCGGCCCCGCCACCTTTGACTTGCCCTTTCATGAAGACGTTCTCTTTCCCTAGTACGAGTTTGAATTGTTTCTAAAAATTTTAACAAGGCGACCCTTTGCTCATAATTGAAATTTCCTGAAAAATCGTCTCGTTGCGCCGCAAAAAGCAGATCCAGCTGATAAAGCCGCATCATAATATGCAAGCTAAATTTCTTTGTTATAGGAGAGATCAAGCAATATCCATTCAAGATCCCAGACATCATATTTTGTTGAGTTACCGCTTTCTCCATGCCTCTAGCGTTAAGCTGCAGTGGACCTACGGTACTGAAGGTGAGATCTGCCTTGCAAAATTGGCAGAACGCCAAATTTGGTACGGCTGAAATCGAAAATAAAATTGACCGATTTAATACCACGCGTTGCTTGCAGCAAAAGCATTCTGTTTTCATCGCCTCTAAATGAATGGGGCAAATTTTCCAGAAATGAAACCTCCATTCAATGCGGTAGTATGGCACTCGATCATGTTTTAGGCAGCTTGAGCAAAATGCAGTTATAGGAATTTTTTTCCCCTCCAAGCGTACTTGTTTTTGAAGAGGCGGAGTTTTGCGAATCGCTTTGCTCACTATCTTTGCCACTTGAAATTCGTCAAAATTCAATTTTGCCATTTCAATTAGATTTGATATTTGCGCGGACAATCCGTCAACATCGGTGTCCCGTGACTGTTTTATTTTTACTAGTTCGTAAATCCTAGCAATCGGGACACCTTGCTGCTGAGATATGCGTTGCAGCCATGAAGAAATAGCTTCGGTGGGAAATATCTTGGGTACTCCAAATAGGCGATAAGAATTCAAAGCGGTTCCTTAGAATAATTTTATTTGTGATAAAGGATTTAAATGAAGAAGACTGGCTTTCGGGTTTTCTCGCAGTTTTCCTTCCAGTAATAATCCTCTTGCAAACCGTATGTCACTGTCGCAGAGGCCGTCCTCTAATATTGAAAGCAGACTGCTGCTGACAAAAGCAGGGCGAATGTTTGCGAAATTTTGCGTTTTTTGAATTTCATGAAGTCGTTGGATGCTTCGCTCTACACATCGACTTGCCTGCAGGGTACTCAGATCTTTTTTAGATTTACCTGCTGCTATGGTTTCTAGGGCGGAGGCATTGATGCCGGTTGCCCAAATAATCCGGGAGGCGCCGTCGACCGACATATCAGAAAATAGTGACAGTACGGGGCTCTCTGAAATAATGGCGCTTCGGGAATTCGAGACGTCCACGAGTCGTAACGCCATCCATTGAGAGTAGGCGATGCAGGCGTTACTCGCCCCTTCGGAAGATCCAAGACGTATGTCGTGCCCACATCGGCACTTAGATATTCCAGGCCTATTCCAGCTCAAGTTCATATTGCATGCGTCACAAGACTCTTTCAACATGGTTCTGTGGATGGGGCAGCAAGTTACAAGGACAAAATCCCACAGGCATTTGACGTATCCAAATTCGGCCAAACATTCTATGCAAACCTGCGGCCTTCGTAACCGCATGAGATAAGGCCTTGTTATGAGATGTCCAAAGGCAAATAATATTGAGCGACCATTTTTTTTGTGAAGAGTGGCGTGTAACGCATGAAATTTCTGTGGTTCAGAACCAAATAGCCATGCAATTAAAGGTGCATGTCGGGCCGATAGGTGATGAATTCGCCCTACGTGAAAAACCTCCGCCAACCATTGCATTCCAGAGAAATGGTTGGCTTCAGACAAACGTAAGGTGAATCCCATCAGAGACTCATCCGAATGAGGATGATCCCTGACGGAAAGGATCGGACTAGCCATTAGTTAAATGGATTTTTTAGTGCGCCAAACGGCCCGAATACTGCCGAAAATGCTTCACTGTAGTGACAACGCTCAACTGTCAACTTTCCTTGAACGAGTGCTTCTTTGACGGCCGCGTTGATGAGAAATTTCAGCGTTCTAGGCGAGCCTGATGAGGCATAATGCAATTGTTTTGCTAACGTGGACAGGGAGCTGATATTGATAAATTCACTTTGTTCGTGAAACGCCTGTAAAAAGCCTTTCCATTCTTCGCCCTTGGCGAAAGGACGAATCTGGAAACGCGCCGGCAGACGAGATGCAAATTGCTCGTCGAGATGCGCCAGGTCTCCCAACTCATCGGTTCCGAATACAAAAATAGGTACGCCGGTGACGTCCATCATTTCTTTGAGTAAATCGGTGATCTCGCTGGCCTGAATATCTCGTCGTCCGCGAAAGAGATGTTGAAATTCATCGATGATGAGTAGCCTGACACCACGGTCCTGAAATGCTTGCATCAATAGCGACTGCCGGAGGTCCTGTAATTTTATGCTTCTAATCCCTGGCGGATGTCCCAGTTGTTGCAAGCTACGATCAATCATCGAGCCACTTGATGGGGATGAAGACGCAGAAATAACGACCACGGCGCTGCTAGGATCTATCAAATCCGTGTTTTGAGTGAATTTTCGCTCGATACTCTTGATTAAGTGTGTTTTCCCAGATCCCGTCGGCGCAACAACGCTGCCACCAAGTGGCAAGGCAGACATAATGCTTTGCTCGACTAGCTGTAATATGCCCTCATAGGCGGCTTTAAATTGCGTATGCATGACAGTGATCATGTTAATTTGCTGGGTAATTTGCTCGAAATTTGGTGTGGTCATGATTTAGTCCAGGACAAAGGCTTCAAATTGTGGAACGATAAGATCGTCGTGAGTGATCTCGTTCTTGGAGACCAATTGAGTTTGCGGCGCTGGCAGCTCGCCGCCTTGAAGAGATTTAGTGCTGCTTAAACCGGCGAATTGAATTGCAGATTTTGTATCCCGAGTCAACTTTTGCCCGCGGGCCAACGATTGCCATTTGTCGATAAGGTCTGCCTTAGCGGTGAAATAGGCGTCGTAATGGCCTTTATCGATCGCCATTTGCTTCATGTGCACACGAACAGCCTTGTGCTGAATCATGGAAAGATTGTCTGCGTATTCGGGATGGCAATTCGGAACATGCAGCCATTCCAGAGACTTTGGATGTTGGACGTAGGCGAATCCTAGATTTTCTGGATCGTACTTCACCGACGTTTTGAAACTGGGTGCCAGCTTTCTTCGTTCCGCTTGGAGTTCATGTGAGTTGAATCGGAGACCCGGCATTACAATGCCTTCATTTCCGACAGTGAGCATTTTTTGATGTGCCGCTATGAGCCCTAATTTTTCAAGATTTGTCGGGAGAAGGGGAGGGGGAATCTGTTCAAAACTTTCCCGAAACAGGTCGATAGGCCTGGCTAGTGTTCTTGAATGAACTTTAAGTGGATGAACATCGACAAAGAATTGGAGTAGACCTTTGCAGAGATCGCTAAAAGTAATTCTTGCGCTCTCTCTCGGGTCCATCGGAATGCAGTTCGCGACAGGCTTGACCACTTTCCCTTGTGGTGGAAGATGGTGGCCGAGCTCACCGAAGAACCTTTCCACGCCAGGCTTAAACCAGGGCTGGCGCACAGGACAATACTGGATATCAGTATTTATCTCCAATGCGGCTGACACAAACTGGATTGAATGAAATTCAAGTCCGTTGTCCACCACATATAATTCGCCGACCCCGTAGCCGAACCATTCTTGAGTTAGAAAGGGGGCGTTGGAGGTAAATGCAGTCTTCGGCATTAGCCCCACCTTCATTGCATTGAGGACCGCCGCCAGACCCGCGCCCGAGAACGAAATGTAAAATCCGACCAAATAGCCGCTGAACGCGTCGACGATGATGGTAATGATAGGACGTCCCAGCGGTATGCCAGTTGAGTCGGCTATCACTACAAAGTCCAGGATAGTGTGATCTACCTCCAAACGTTGGAGTGCGCGCACTGCTTGAGTTCCAGCCAGTGAATAGCGCCATTTATTTTTTGCGTAGCTGGCACCGTATCGATGGACGTCTCGATAGTAGGGGTCAACCTCGTTCACGCGTCGGCGCAGCGTTGAGCTGCTCACGATCGTATCTTCTGCAGTAATTACGCCTTTTTGGGCCAGGTTTTCCAAATTCCTTCGCAAAATTGTTGCCGCGTTTTGCAGAGATGGCCTGGTACGAATAAAGTAACTTTTTAGAAGTACCTTGTTAATTTCAGCTTCTACACTTTCAGAGTATTTTTTCAGGCGCTTTCTCTGAAAATTTTTGGTGACAATGGCGGCAACATTTCCTCCAGACTCATCCCAGTCCCTTACCCAACTCATCGCCGTCGATGCGGTGGGTAGAGATTGTGTGTCACTCTCTTCGATCGGAAATTTTTTCAGCAATCGCTCGATGATTCGTCGTTGCCCACGAGATGCGCCATTTTTTTTAATCCATTTTATGATACGTACTCTGAAAAGCAGTTGTTCCTTATATTTTGCAGGTAAGGAATCAATGCTAGTCAAGAAGGACGGCGCGTCGGCGGTGGCGACATCCTTTGAATCTGAAGCGCCTACGACGTGAAGTTCATTGTTTAAAATCTGCTTAGTGACGTCAGCGATGGGCCATGTGTAACTTCGGCGCGTGATCGTATCTTCGAACTGCACTTGATTCTGCTCCAGTTGCCTGATGAATTCTAGCGTCTGGGTTCCACGCCGCAGCGTTAAGCCAACTTGGAATGCAAACATTCTCATGATCTTCTTTCAGAAAATAGGGATTGATTAAGGTGTCAGGCGAGAGAGATATGTCATTCAGAAACGTAAGGAGGCGCCTGCCCAGAAAATGAAATACCACTGCGAGATTAACTTCGGCGGACCTCACTAGTTGCGAGATGGATTGAGGTTCTGATGTATTGAAAGATTTTTTCACCCGATCAAAAATCTCCGACGAGACAGAACTTCGAGCGTATCGAAGCAAGAGTTCGATGGTTTCAGGTAAATCGCCAACGTCAATCATTTGGTCAGTCACGACTAAGAAAGGGAGGTCTTTTTCCCGCAAAATCGGAATGATCTGGTCAAACATATCGGCAAATTTAGCCACAAATTTTTCTGGCTTAACTTCGACGACAAATTTTTGCCCTGAGGATAAGGTGATCAAAAAATCCGGTGTATAGGATTTTTCGCAGTTGTCCCCATAGGCGATTTTGAATGGCTGATCAACTATCCTACTGACGCCTGGGGTGAGTAACATGCGTTGAACAAAGCGGCGCTCTAACTGACTCTCATACTCAACGGGTTCAGGTTGCAGCCAAGTACATGCGACTAACCCCACTGTTCGATGCGGCGAGCGCGTTACGACCTTGCGTTTCGGCTTCATATGTTGCCTTGCAATAATTTAGACAAAGAGGGGGCAGCCCCAATGAAAAATTGGGGCGCAAGGGGGCTTGACAGGGGAAGTGTAGGAAGAGATACTTGACGCACCACACGTGGAGCATCGCTTCCATACTGCGCCGGTCTTGCTGTTTTGGAGATCGGCGTTTTTATTTTCTGACCATAGTTTATCCTTTCAAACTGTTAAAGGTGATTCATGCATCGCCTGGGCTAGGTTTTTATTCCTCTCTTTTACTACCTTCGGATATTGGCTTAATGCCAAGTTTTACTGCGATATGGTGACTTTGTCCTCGCATTGCCTTACTTTTGCCGCTGAGAATCCGGTACACCATCTGCAGGTTAAATCCGTTAGATCGCGCCCAATCTGCCACGCTTTCCCCTCGTAATATGAAATCTTCTCGCGCGCGGCGCACTAGGGCGGGGTCAAGCTGATACATATCCACACTCCATATAGAAGAATTCAAAAAAATACAAAAGTATAAAATTGGATTCATTTTATCAATATTAATGAGGAAGTGGTATACTCTCATAATGGAAAAAAGCGATCGCCAACAAAAGCTAGGTCGCCGGCTCAAGGAAGAGCGGGAGCGCCTTGGTATGACCCAAGCGGCTATGGCATCCGCGATTGGCGTCGGGCGACTCACTGGAATTCACTATGAATTAGGGGATAGAACCCCTACTGCTGATGTGCTGATGAGGCTCCGAGAGGTTGGCGTAGATGTGGTGTACGTACTGACGGGAGATCGCCCAAATGAGCAGTTCGACATATCAGCAATGGAGCAAGCAGTCGAATTGATGCTTGATTTGGTCATTAAGCTGGAAGCTCAGCCGGACAAACACGTCATGACCCAGGCGCTTCTACATTTTTATCGTTCTATCCTGTCTCAGCACTCTAAACTCGGCTCGGCACCAATTGCCGCTAGTACGGTAGAAGTGGACTGACAATCTGGCGCCGGACCATGAGATTTCGTTTTTTTAGTTTTGTTCAGCTTTTAAAAAGACAACGGGATGCCCGATTTTTATCAAATGCTCTTTTGCATGCATTAGGATCCTTCCCTGCATTCACGGATTGGGAGCGGACCGTGCTCGCCAGGGCCGAGCAATATGTGCCTACCAGTTTTGAAATTCTTTTACACCCGATTAGATTTCTACGTTTCTACTATAAGCGGTCTAAATTTTTCGATTTGCTAAACGAGACGCCTGGGGCCGAAGGGCTCGAAATTTCAATGTGTGAGTTGATCCACGCATATGCGCTATGCAGATATGGCGTTGGCTTGAATCGCGAATGGCTTGCCAGGATAGCGAGATGTCAGCATGAATTTCAACTCGCAGCGAAAGATGTCCGAAACTTCCTCGGTGATACCGTTGTGACGATATCCAGGCAGGGGGCGATATCTATTTCGCCACATGCTCTTGCTATCAGACGCGGTGGACTCGGTTTCATGTTGGTTACAGGATTGCCGGCAGCGCTATGTGCGTCGATTGGAGTAAGTTTCGTTTTTCGAGACGAGTGCGTTCCACGATGCGCCATCGTTGGTGCATGTGAGTTATTTTGGCTACTAAGCATCTTGAGCTGGGCGGGCTATAAATTAGGTTTCCGCTGCAAAGATTTTGCAAAAATGTCAAAGCTGATACTTCAGTAAACTCCCGCGTAGACCGTCAACACGAGATGCAAAGATGCAGAATCGGCTCCGCTAGCATGCGCATGCCGATGTCTAACAAGTGTTGGTTCATATTGACATAGGTAATGCAGTGCAATGAAACCTATTATTGCTCTTGATGCTGACGGCGTTCTTCTTGATTACAACCTGGCCTACCGGCGCGCTTGGGATAAAGCGTTCAACACACTTCCGTCGGAGCGTGATCCATTGGCATATTGGCCTATCGATCGATGGGACGTGCTTAAATTGGAAGGCAATGAGCTAGCTCACTTTCGAGCTTACTTCGATCAACAATTTTGGTCTGAAATTCCCGCTATCAGTGGGGCCGTCGAGGCATGTTTGGCATTGCGTAAAGCCGGCTATCAACTTGTTTGCGTCAGTGCGATGGACAAACGATATGAAGCGGCGCGTCTGAAAAACTTGCGAGATTGTGGTTTTCCAATCGAACGGGTAATCGTTACGGAAAGTCTCGAAAGTGTCA
Organism: Parundibacterium terreum; assembly: GCF_014636315.1. Taxonomy (GTDB): domain Bacteria; phylum Pseudomonadota; class Gammaproteobacteria; order Burkholderiales; family Burkholderiaceae_D; genus Undibacterium; species Undibacterium terreum. Next base: position 500,150 of record NZ_BMED01000003.1, read on the forward strand.
TAAGCCCAAAAGCGGCGGCATTGAGGGAACTGCATCCAGTCGCGTTCGTCGACGATTATTTGCCCTATCTGCGAGGAATACCCAATAATGTTCACGCTGCGCTAGTGCTTAGGGAGCCTAACGGTAGCCCAAACGTTGGGCCCGATCTAATGCTGGCCCATTCCCAGCATGCCGATTTGATTGAGTTCTCCAGATGGTGGCTGGATTGTCGGGGGCCGGTACGAGAATTTCTCTTTTGAACGATCGAATTGACACCGGTTCTTGACTCAGCGAATTACAATTTGGAGAATCGTTCTATTGCCATAGAGTGCGAGAGACGTAGAAAGATGTGCGACTATACCAACTTGCCATACTCTGTGAGCCATCAGACGAACAAGTTCATGACGTTGGACAAGATGCAGCCCATGCGGTGCAGCGTTCGGATTGCGACTTGGCCATGAAGTCGGATTGGATGTCTGTCCTACAGAATTCAATACGGAACAAAGAATGTCTGCCACTGCGCCTTTCTTTGATACTGCCAACGTTCCCGCTCGACACTGTGACGACGTGAATTTTTATGACATTGATTTTGCCCGTCTTTTCCATTCTCACCTAATCAGTATTAAAAGGAAGAAGTCTAAAATTTGATGCCATCACTGAGGTAGTCGCTTCGTCTAGAACAGCGATCTCGTGCGGGGCGGAGAACCGTAAAGCTCTTCGATTTGCCTCAAGAACTGAGTCTGCCCGCCATAACTAGGATGCCGGACACAAATCACTGGTACGGTGTCCGTAACACGATTAGCTGCGGCAGACGCGTCGTTGCCGATAGCAACAATACGAGATGGCCTCAACAATCCAATTAGTTCCTGGAGAAGCTCCTCGCCAGCGCAGCGTTCGCGGGCATTGTGCTGACGGTTTGTGAACGGGTGGTCTGCCTCGTGCGGGTGAAGTGGAAACACATTCCACAAGAAAATCCGCGCATCAATTTGATCTAGCTTGCTCCAGATAACCGCTGCGGTCCGCTCCGCAATGGCGGAGCCCATCGTAGACCGCTTGGCAACAAAGTTCCAACGCTTGGCATGCTGGTCGATATGAACGTCATCTGTCAATGCAAGTCCCGTCCGGCGCCCTCCGCGATATCCGAGGTCTCGTCCAATCCAAATCGCATCGACTGGTTCATTTTCCGCCTGGTTCAGCATCGCCGATAAGGCTGCTGCGCGGCGACGGGGCGCGTCAGCACGATCATGTACTTCGCAACGATCGGAATATGGGTTAAAGCAGTTTTCAAACCGCAACGCGGCAACCGCTTTAACAAAAGGGTGTAATTTCATTTTTTTGACTCAAACGCCTCATAGCGGATCGTGCGAAGCTCACGGTTTCCGACAATCCAGCCACCTTGTGCATCTTTAATTTGACGGAAAACCGAATAACCGTCAAGTATAGCCTTTTCCCAGAGCTTCAGCGGACACTTTGCCACTTCATAGCCACTTACAAATTCACTAATAGTTTTCAGCATCCCTAGCGAAATTTTGTCTTGATTCTCAAAGAAATTGAGTTCCTTGGCTCGAGAAAATATCCAAGCAGTCAGCCCTTCTTCGACGACTATTGCGCGGCCACCGTCTTGTTCCTCGTCATATGCAGGCTTGCTCTTGCGCTTGTGCTTGATCAATGCCCGCATGACGGGCGACCAGTGAAGAATAGCAGCATATGCAAAATGGAAAACATCATGAAATCGATACCCATCTCGGTCAGAGATGTTGTCTGTCAATGGATCTCCTATAAAAACCCCTTGCCACTGCAGATAACTTCTTGCACTGCCTCGCTGATTGATGCGAATTCGGAATTCCCTGGGTAACCGCTCTTCGATTTCAAAATCCGCGTCAAAATCTATCAGCTCATCCAAATTTGGATCGAGAAAAGCTCCCCTGGCTTTGTACAAGTTGCTCCGCACAACATCTGAAAATTTTAGTTTCGCGGCGTGAAGTGCGCGAAGATAGTCACGCGCAAAACAGACGATTTCTGCACGCTTGGGAGAATTTCCTAGCAGTGCGGCAGCGGAACGACCAAGTTGAAAGAGTGTTGTATCTACTGAGTCGGTTGACGTTGGCACTGCCACATAGGCAACCCCCCCCTTAGCCAGATCGCTTGCTACACCAGCCGCCTTGAAATTATCTAGCCTTGTAGCGTCGGTGAACAATTCATCAAGATGAATATTCAAGCGTCGACAGAGCGCAGCGAGATACCAAAGTGTATCTCCGAACTCTTCCTCCGCTGCTTTGGTATATTGAGGATAAGCTGTTTTTTCGCGAATGAGTTTCTTTGCGGTGGACATGATGCCGCCCACTTCGCCATAAAGGCCTTGCAGGATCGGACTGATATCGGCTGGGTCAATTACATCGGTGTCGGCGATTTCAATCGCATAGTCCGACAGCAAAATTGAACCGCTATTTTGAATGATGGAATTAGCCACGCAGTGTCATCCATTCGTATGGCGGACCTTGGTAGCCGCTAACTTCAAAGTTTCGCACCCACTGAGCCAAGGCATCAAGCAACTTGGGCTCATCGAAACAAGAGCGCCCTATGCCGCTCTTACACAATGAGTGGCCCTGACTATCACGAAGTTCCAATGGAAATTTTGGTCCAATGCCGCCGAAGTATACGAAATCATCGCTCACTAAGACACGATTAACGCCGGTATCCCGCCGGACATGTTGGGGGTTGATTTGTCCATCTTGAAGCGAATGGAAGGAATCACGTTGTTGCCAACCGGCACCTAGTCCATCGCGGAAATAGATGTTGTCTCCACAGCTTTGTTTCCTACTTCCATTGCGAAAGGGGTGTTTCGCTTGAAATCGAGGGTCCGTCGAATACGCATCGAATGTCATGGCCTCAGTTACTCGCATGGCATATACCAAGTGACCGCCGCGCCTGATACTGCGGTCATTACTTCCGCTGCCGACTACCCAATCACCAACATTCGCATGCTGGCGAATGCCTGGTTTGCACGTTGCAAGAGTGCAGTAGCCATAAAAGGGGTTCGGTGCAAACCCACTGTCATACCGTACTACATATGAATAGATACGGGCCATTAGCAGGGGTGACGTTTCAGCGAAACTGCTTCACATGGGCCGCCATCTGGCTTTTCCCAGCTGTCCTTGCCATTAATTGCATCGACGATGGCGTCACCATTCCATCCTACTAACGCGTCGGCGTACTCCTTCAATGCTTCCGGAAGATCGCATTCTTTTTCACCATGCTCCCAGACGCCGACAATGCGCTTGCCCTGTTTAGCAGCATATTCGATTTCCCAGTTGACCCAGTCGCTGTTCTTCGTCTGTGGCGAAACATAGCAAATAAAAACACCCGCCCAATTGATTGCTGGGGCAAGAATCTGGGTCTTTATGTAGTGCGGATCTTGTGCGTTGTTGAATTTTCCAGTATGGATGGACGAGTCGCGAATATCCATGCCTTTAGGTGCCAAGAGGTCCTTCAACTTTTTTAAGCCGCCATCATCCTTGTGGACATGACTGATAAATACGTTTTTTTGGTCCGCCATGTTTTCTCCTGAGCAAGAATCCCCTGAACAGCGTTAATAATTTAGACTAATTAAGACGTATTTCCAGAACATATGAAACCAATTGTAACAATTTTTTAAATGTTGGCAAGAAATAATTAGTAGGTTTATCACAATTTAGTAGCTAACGCACCTGCAGGCGAATCTAAGGGCCGACGGCAAAGTGAGAGATATTCTAAAATTCATCGTCATAAATGTCGTCCTCTAGATCCGAAGGAATTGGGATTTGAATGGTCGTACGCTCGGGTGGCAGTGTTCGTCAGGCAGTGGAATTAATATTCTCCCCAAATCAGACGGCAAGCTTTGCGCAAATGGGACAGTTGCGACCTATCGCTGACTATAGGCTCATTGACCGAATAGGTGTCTACGCGGGAGGTCGAAGTGACCCTTCGGAAAGAGAGTTAGTGAATGTTTACATAGTGGTAGTGATAGCGGGTGAGGGCGTATAAGTCGTTGTCGGGCAGTATCGGAGGAGGAAGCAGTTGAGGGTTTCCAGCCGCAATGCTCATGGCATCCTGGACCAGACGCAGGCGGGACTTGGGCCTGTTTCTTCAGTTACTAGTCCGATGCCGAGGAGAACCATTGCTGTTCTATCGTTTCGATATTTCCTTTTAATGGGATTTCCTCTGCTCTGAGTTCTTTAGAGGGAAGGCACGAGTAGTGCATGACTACAGGGTAATCGAGCGCATATATAGCGGGAGCAAATATGTGCGCTTGGCGTTTCGCCCTTGGCGCAATCCCATTCGGTCCATACCTGATAGACCATGGTCTAGATCGCGTTTCTCTTTTGCTCTCCGATCATCTTCGCAAATTCGCCCATGAGGTTGGCTACGGGCGCTGCTGCCCTGTGAGAGTAGCCCAACGACAGTGCCTTTAAGAGCGCTGCCCAATGCCGTCCTTCAAGCGCCACAAGCGCTGAAGCCAGGGCCGCATTTAGCGAATTGTTTCCTGGGTATTTGAACAATGCCTGTATCCTTGCGCGGCACGGCCTGCCGGCGCCGCAGACCAGTTCAACAGATGCCGCCATTCCCTTGGTATCGTGTAGCTGAATCTGCTGCCGACGATCAGCACGCCTTCATCGCGCAGTGCGGCGACCAGTTCTGGGAAAACTGTAGTTGGGGTATTTTGGAGCTCTGAATTTTTCCAGTCAATTTGATCCATCGTTTACTGTTTCGATATTATCCCTTTGTTTTGGGAAAAAACCTTGCCTCTCATCGGAGGACGCACCGAAGAATTCAGTCGGTTTTAATAATGCTGCTGTCTCTTTTGTAATTAGCTCGTTTTCAAGAACGATAACTTGCCCAGGTCCGCTCCATTTAGCCAACCAGCCATAAAAAGAATCTCGTACAGTGGTTGGTGACACAGTAACGTCGGAGCTGTTAAGTGGGTCTGAATATGATTTAATCGGTGAGTCAAGTACCACAAAGCCTAGGTGAGGATATCCCTTACCCAGGGCATGCCTCAGCAAAGCAATCGACATAGCAGCAAGGAAGATCGCTCTCTTGCCAGCACCGTAGCTTAGTCGTGCACGCCCATCGATTCGGATATCACATTCAATTGCGTCGACCTGGATTGAATCGATTTCAAGAAGCCCCCACTGGTGCAAGAGTTCTTTAACGATGCCAGCAACAACAATAGCGTCTGATTCAGTATGACGTGAAAGGGGAGCGCTTTTAGCCGGCACGAGATTTTTTAAGCGTTGCAACTCTGCGTTTAGTCTTTCTAATTCCTCGAAAAGCTTTTCCTGAGAATACAATTCACTTCGAGAAATCGCCAGTGTTTTAGGGTCTACACTGAACTCTTGCAAGCTAGCCTCCAATGCCTTTTTTTCTGATAGTTCAATTGCTTGAAGTTCGTCGTGTAACCGACGCTCTTCGTTTGAAAGATCAGATGATAGAGTCGTTTCCCTCTGGAGTGCTAGCGCGAGTCCCTTTTTCAATGCTTCAATTTTTGACGCTTCAGCTTTCATCGCCGCTCTTTGTTTCTTCGTAGCGCTGGCGGATAAGAAACTGCTATCCACCTGCTGCTCTACCGGTGTGTTGCAGAGTGAACAAGGATAATTGTCTAGCGTTTCAAAAACTGCGATTCCGTCACTAATTGCAGCTAGTCTGTCCAAATCGCTCTGATATTTTTCTTCTAGAAGCATGAATCTGGAGGCCATCGCTTGTGAATATGCCAATTTTGTTTTGACGTTACTTAACTCTGACGATGTTCGGTTTAAAGCCTCACGTATCCCTTTCAGTTGTGTCGAACGCTCCCGTTGTTGATCCGAAAGGAGACTTAACGTAGCATCGACCCGTTTTAAAGCATCCTGTATATCTGCCTTACTGCTTCCATCGGGAATATCTGCGTTGACACGACGGAGGTCCCGCTCAATACTTAAAATGTTCGTGCTGGTTCTTAACTTTTCCTCTTTGGTTGGCGCCAGGACTATGGCTTTGTCATCTTGGCCAGTTAAAAATACACAAAATGCGGCACGACGTTGAGGTTGTTCGGTGTGGCTTCCAGCGGTTGAGTTCTCGCTAATCATTGTGGGTTGAGAAATCAAAAACCAGTGCCGCAGATCGCCTGAAGTTAGAGGGCCACGTTTCGACATTGATCGAAGAATTTGCACTTTGGCGGCGCCAGCTAGCGACACTAGTAATGTGCCGATTTCGTCAGGGAGTGCCTCAGTGGATTCCAATTCATGGATTGCCGCGGCATAGACTTCTTCAGAGCCGCCGTTCAGTGCTTTTTTTATTGTGTAGGTCCCGCCGTCAGCGCTTCGGATTTGCAAGAACAGGGTGTCGTATCCTTTGTCTTGTGGAATTTCCTTCGGCCCACGCTCTCCCCCAAGGAGATACCATAGACAATCTCGAATATATGACTTTCCGGTATCGCTTGGTCCTCTAATCAGGGTGCCAGCGGGGCGAAATTCAATGACTGCATCCGGCACAGAAAATCCTCGGCACACCAATTGCTCTAATGCGATTGTCATGAATTTTTTACCTTTACGGCCGTCATTTCTATTTCAGCGCCCCACCGATGACCAAGCTCACTAAAGGTTTCGGTTAGGTTTAAAGAGTCAGTATCTCCGAATGTCTTGGCTGCCCAGGCGCATCTATCACTTAGATGGCGCGCATATTTTGCACCAATTGAATCCACCAATGACCGGGAATTTTCGCCCGCAAAATATGTAATCCCTGTTTCATCGAGTTGCGCAGAAACCAGACCCTTTGTATTCATCAGATATAGCCCAGATTGTATGAGCTCTCTGCGACTATATAATTCATTCCCACGAAATGGAACTGGGGTATGCAAGCTTTCTGGTCCGTCAAAATCACCAGAATATACAATTGCGTAGTCCAGCAATACTAATTTTTGGAGGTCAGCTCCACGTGGGAAAAGACAACTAAGAAGATAGACCATACGCACGCCAAGCTCAAACGGCGAATTGAATGGAGGCGGCTGGCTTTTCTTTACTTTACCCATTTCATTTTCTCTTCATTCACCAAGTGATGGCAGGCGCCTGGTAGGTCAGCCGGAAACAGTCGACGTGAAAGCGGATTATCGCTAATTTGTAAGGTAGATGCGTGGTTCAACACAGCATCGAGTCGGACCATACCATTTTGATGCAACGGGCTGGACAACACTCGCTTCACGCCGGCATACACAGCTTCTAGAAGTTTTTCAAAATCTTCTGGATAGATATCACGGCGAAATCGCTTTAGCCCCTCTGCACTGTAAAATTCAGCTCGGCAACCTTGGAGATGTTCCCCGTACGCTTCTGATGAAAACGCGGCCTCCATATTGACACTAACACTGGAATGTTCAGCGTAAACCTTCAAAAGTTCAGTCAAATAAATTTGCTCCATCACTGCCGGAACAGCTGGAGCTACAAGGACCTCTTCACGCGGCACTTCAATGCCGAATAAAGCTTCATGTTTGACAGGATTCTTAGCGTGAAGGTCGATAAGATCTTTTACCGGATATTCCCGAATATTTGAAAATTCGAATGCGTTGAGAGCATCCATAGTATTTTTATCTAGGGGGAAGTTTTTTGTGTCAATACCCATTTTCCCATCGGTCCAAGCCTGCAGAAATTTTGCTTTTAGGGCAGTCGGCTTAGCAATCAAATCATGCAATGTTGGAGTGGTATTTTTTGGGGCGCAAACGTAATAGTTAGCGGGTGCTGGGAAAGTCCCTAGGCCAATGTGATGGAATACTTTTGCCAGCTCGGGATATAAAATAGATTCGCCGATGGCGCTTTGGTAGCGTTTGCCTTGATATAGGTCCCATTCATCTTTGACTAAATCGGATTGGTATCTGGCTTCAACGTCACGCCCAGCATCGCCAGCGCCACCTAACTTTGCGACGAACTGGTATTTTTTACCCACACCTAAATTTATCCGGCAGCAGTCCTCAATAAATCCTTCCCATTCGTCAGGGCTTAACAGGAGTATTAAAGATGATGGTGGATATTTTTCTTGGTTTAACCGTTGGCGACGCTTCACGTTCTGCTTTTTGGAGAGGGGATTCAATTAATTAATATCCTGCCAGAACGAAATGATAGAAGCCCGTTAATTAATGTACCGGCTTTTTTGTTCTTGTTAGTACGATGGTTCGTGCATTATATGCTGGCAAAATGTCATGTCAAATAAATATGTAATGGCAGTCTTTGAATATAATTGACGCTACGGTATCTTGCCATAGATAAATAAATTTAAAAATCACACAATCTCACAAAATGTGTCTTACAAACATTTCTAGTGATTTGATACGTTGTAATGATTCAATTTGTTGGTTTTAAAATTTCTTTTTGAAAAATCTCGAATACGTGGGGGGTAAAGCCTTCCAAAACGAGAAAATTCGATGGAATTTAGATACGCCTGTCAACCAAGGTAATTTTAGCTGTACATGAGTTCAGACTTAAGTGAACAAAGTTCAGACTTAAGTGAAAATCGACAACAAATCCAAATCAAAAAACAACGTAAAACAGGCTTTCAAAAATTTTTCATTTGGTGCTTGCATAAATCACTGTTTTTTTATACAGTGTCGCCAGATGCAAAAGAACTGAGCAAAGCAATTAGCTCTGATGATCGATTTACATTAAATTGCATGGTCGACAAGTTTTCTCGATACGCCGTGCACCACACCTGAAAGAATTTATGGAAGACAGAAAACCTGATAACACCGAAAAAGGCAAAGCTCTCGCTGCTGCGCTGGCGCAGATAGAAAAGCAGTTCGGCAAAGGCTCGGTCATGCGTATGGCTGACGGCGCTGTTGTGGAAGAGGTGCAGGTTGTATCCACAGGTTCCCTTGGTTTGGATATCGCACTGGGTGTAGGCGGCTTGCCGCGTGGCCGCGTAGTTGAAATCTACGGTCCGGAATCCTCAGGTAAAACGACGCTGACATTGCAAGCCATTGCAGAAATGCAAAAACTGGGCGGCACTTGCGCGTTTATCGATGCAGAACATGCACTGGATGTTGGCTATGCGCAAAAGCTCGGCGTTAATTTGTCCGATCTGCTGATTTCTCAGCCGGACACCGGTGAACAGGCTTTGGAAATTACCGACGCCCTGGTTCGCTCCGGTAGCGTTGACCTGGTGGTAATCGACTCGGTAGCGGCATTGACGCCGCGCGCCGAGATCGAAGGCGACATGGGTGATTCCCTGCCAGGCTTGCAGGCACGTCTGATGTCCCAGGCTCTGCGTAAGCTGACCGGCAGCATCAAACGTACTAATACACTGGTGATCTTTATTAACCAGATTCGTATGAAGATCGGCGTGATGTTTGGTAGCCCTGAAACGACCACTGGCGGTAATGCGTTGAAATTCTACGCTTCCGTGCGTCTGGATATTCGTCGTACCGGCTCTATCAAGGCTGGTGACGAAGTGATCGGTAACGAAACCAAAGTCAAAGTCGTCAAGAATAAAGTTGCTCCTCCATTCAAGGAAGCTCACTTCGATATTCTTTATGGAGAAGGCACTTCCCGCGAAGGTGAAATTCTGGATCTGGGTGCCGATGCCAAGATCGTGGAAAAAGCGGGTGCATGGTATAGCTATAACGGCGAAAAAATCGGACAGGGCAAGGATAATGCACGTAATTTCCTGAAAGAACATCCTGAACTGGCTTATGAAATCGAAAACAAAGTACGTGAAAGCCTGGGCGTGCCTTTGTTGCCGGAAAATGTCAGTGCCTGATTGTTGAATCCGGACTGTTGTTGAAGTAGCCTTCAACATCGTGGCGCCGACCAATCCCTAGCAGGATTGGTCGGCGTTTGATTTTGGGCGTCGCGTTAATTATCTTGGACTATGGCCAAATTGCAGATCAGCCTGAAGGCGAGGGCACTTAGATATTTATCCATGCGTGAGCACAGCCGCATGGAGCTGGCGCGCAAACTGTCCCGCTATGCAGAAGAGGGCGACGATATAGAGGCTTTGCTGGATATGCTGGAGGCGGCTAAATATCTGTCTGCCGAACGCTTTTCCGACTCCTTGGTGCATCGCCGTTCGGCACGCTTCGGCAATAACCGCATCATTGCTGAATTGCAAAGCCATGGTTTGCCGGCTGAGGAGATAGGCCGGGTCAAAGGCGAGCTGGTGGAATCCGAAGCAGAGCGCGCGATTGATACCCTGCACAGGAAATTCCCGGCTTCCCCCATAGATCATGCAGAGCGTGCAAAACATGCAAGATTCCTGCAGCAGCGTGGATTTTCCAGCCGCGCGATACAAACGGCAATGCGCGCACCGCGCGATGTGGATGAATTTTGACCTTGCCTCCAATCGCTTGAAATCCTGACAAATATTCTTGTCAAAACAGCTCGCAGACATGCTGTTTTCCGCGGCGCAAAACGCCGAAAACTGACACAGCAGGTGAGTTAGTCGCCTAGCTGTGCTAAACTCCTATGGTTTTTTGCAGCGCCGCAAGAGCGGCTGCTACCGTAGAAGCTGCGGTGGCGACACGCAATTGTGGCTCTTTTATACTGAATAGCCGCCTGCAGGCATTATGCCCTTATCACCTTCCACTACCCGCCGTGCGCTCAAGCATACGCGCGCAATTACCATTGAGGCGTTTGCTCGCGACGATGGGTTATGGGATCTTGACGCCCACATCACCGATATGAAGACCCGCGATATCAAACTCGCATCGGGGATACGTCCTATCGGTTCCGCTTTACATGATCTGACCCTGCGCATCACTATCGACACTGGCTTGACCATTGTCGATGCCGAGGCTGTGTCGGATGCCGTTCCTTATCCTGGTTTTTGCAATACGATAGGCCCGGATTATAAGAAGCTGATAGGCTTGAACCTGTTAAAACAGTTCCGTCAGGGTGTTAAGGAAAGAATGTCTGGTATTCATGGCTGCACGCACCTGACAGAGTTGGCGCAAATTCTGCCGACTGCTGCGGTGCAGGCATTTGCCGGCGAAGTGATTGATACGCGAGACGGAGCAAGCAGTTCCGAGCAAGCTAAACAACCGTTTCAACTCGATCGTTGCCATGCGCTGCGCCTGGATGGGCCGGCGGTTGCGCAATATTACCCGCGGTGGGCGATTAAACCATCCTCCGCGAATTAGTCCAATTAGTTCGTTGTATAGACGATTAATTTTTATTATTACTACCTCAGTGTCTGAAGGGAACTCGTATGAAAATCCATGAGTATCAGGGTAAAGAAATCCTCCGCAAATTCGGAGTGACAGTACCGCGCGGTATTCCATGTCTGACCGTTGATGAAGCAGTCAAAGCGGCAGAAACGCTAGGCGGCCCAGTATGGGTTGTGAAAGCCCAAATCCACGCCGGTGGCCGTGGTAAAGGCGGCGGCGTTAAAGTCGCAAAATCCCTGGAACAAGTCAGGGAATATGCGAACGCGATTCTCGGCATGCAACTGGTAACCCATCAGACCAGCCCTGAAGGTCAAAAAGTACGCCGCCTGCTGATCGAAGAAGGCGCGGACATCAAGAAAGAACTGTACGTCAGTATGGTGACTGACCGTGTCAGCCAGCGCGTTGTGTTGATGGCATCCAGCGAAGGCGGGATGGACATTGAAGAAGTCGCTGAAAAACACCCAGAACTGATCCACTCCATCGCGATTGATCCGGGCACAGGCCTGCAAGATGCAGAAGCCGATGATATCTCCCGCAAGATCGGCGTGCCTGACGCGTCTATCGCTGATGCGCGCGTGCAATTGCAAGGCCTGTACAAAGCCTTCATGGAAACCGACTGCTCGCTGGCTGAGATCAATCCTTTGATCCTGACCGGTTCCGGCAAAGTAATCGCTCTGGACGCCAAGTTCAACTTCGACGCCAATGCACTGTTCCGTCAACCGGAAATCGTTGCCTACCGCGATCTGGACGAAGAAGATCCAGCTGAAATCGAAGCATCCAAATTCGACCTGGCATACATCTCCCTGGACGGCAATATCGGCTGTCTGGTCAATGGCGCAGGCCTGGCGATGGCGACAATGGACACGATCAAGTTGTTCGGCGGCGAACCAGCCAACTTCCTGGACGTAGGCGGCGGCGCGACTGCAGAGAAAGTCACTGAAGCGTTCAAGATCATGTTGAAAAACCCAGGCCTGAAAGCCATCCTGGTCAACATCTTCGGCGGCATCATGCGTTGCGACGTGATTGCAGAAGGCGTTATCACTGCATCCAAGGCAGTGTCCCTGCAAGTACCACTGGTCGTTCGCATGAAAGGCACTAACGAAGAAATCGGTAAGCAAATGCTGGCCGACTCCGGTTTGCCTATCATCGCCGCAGACACCATGGAAGAAGCAGCGCAGAAAGTTGTTGCTGCTGCAGCCCAAGCTAAATAATCGCAAGGAAAAGATATGTCTATCCTGATCAATAAAGACACAAAAGTCATTACCCAAGGTATTACCGGCAAGACCGGCCAATTTCACACACGCATGTGTCGCGATTACGCTAACGGCAAGAATTGCTTCGTCGCCGGCGTAAACCCGAAAAAAGCGGGTGAAGATTTCGAAGGCATTCCTATTTTCGCTAACGTCAGCGAAGCCAAGGCTGCTACCGGCGCAACAGTTTCCGTGATCTACGTTCCGCCAGCAGGCGCTGCGGCAGCAATTTGGGAAGCGGTAGAAGCCGACCTGGATCTGGCCATCTGTATCACTGAAGGCATTCCTGTCCGCGACATGATGATGTTGAAAGACCGCATGGCAAAAGCCGGCAGCAAAACCAAGCTGCTCGGACCTAACTGCCCAGGCCTGATCACTCCGGACGAAATCAAGATCGGCATCATGCCAGGTCACATCCACCGTAAAGGCCGTATCGGCGTGGTATCCCGCTCCGGTACATTGACTTATGAAGCAGTGGGTCAATTGACTGCACTGGGTCTGGGTCAATCTTCTGCTGTTGGTATCGGCGGCGATCCTATCAACGGTCTGAAGCATATCGACATCATGAAAGCATTCAATGATGATCCTGATACTGATGCTGTGATCATGATCGGTGAAATCGGCGGCCCGGACGAAGCCAATGCTTCCTACTGGGTACGCGACAACATGAAGAAGCCGGTAGTCGGTTTCATCGCTGGTGTGACTGCGCCTCCAGGCAAACGTATGGGCCACGCCGGTGCGCTGATCTCCGGCGGCGCCGACACGGCACAAGCCAAGCTGGACATCATGGAAGAATGCGGTATCAAAGCAACCAAGAACCCGTCTGAAATGGCGCGTTTGCTGAAAGCGATGCTGTAATTTGCTTTTAGTTGTTGTTTGAAAGAAGCAGGGAGCTCAGGCTCCCTGTTTTTTTATGCTCGCTATTGAATTCGTCCAGTAAAAACTGGTTTGTGCGGTACAGCGTACAGACCGCGAAGTGCGTTTTGCTTTAAATGGGATAGGCTGAGCATCGCTCATTTTGCCCGGAGTACGCTATCCTTGGTTTTTCAATCATCTTTCAGGCCGTACACGACGCATGGAGTTTTTGCTTGATCTCAACTGGTGGGCAGTAGGGCAAATTGTCTTGATCGACATCATGCTGGGTGGCGACAACGCCATCGTCATTGCACTCGCGTGCCGCAACTTGCCGCCGCATCTGCGCTTGCGCGGCATCATCTGGGGCACGATAGGGGCGATTGCACTTCGCATTGCCTTGCTGGCTTTTGCCGTGACGGTGCTGCAATTGCCCTATGTAAAGCTGATCGGTGGCATGCTGCTGCTCTGGATTGCGTATAAATTGTTGCAGGAAGATGGCACAGGCCACGATGAGATAACAGCCTCCGATCGTTTGCTGACAGCCATCAAGACCATCATGATCGCCGACGTGGTGATGAGTATGGACAATGTGGTGGCAGTGGCCAGTGCGGCCGAGCAGGTGGGGGGTGAAAACCAGTTTGCGTTGGTGATCTTTGGCATCCTCGTCAGCCTCCCTATCGTGGTATGGGGAAGCACCCTGGTATTGGCACTGATGCAGCGCTTTCCGGTCATTATTGTGATGGGCGCTGCCTTGCTAGGTTACCTGGGAGCCGCGATGGCATGTGCAGATGTGGTTATAGAGCATGCGCTTGAAGCAAAGTTGAATCATCTGTTTGTAACAATACCCTTGCTTGATGGTAAGCTTAGCGTACCTGGATTATTGGGTGCAATCGCTGTAATAGTTTGTGCTTTTGCCGTTAAATACAGGAAGACGGCCTAAATTTTAATTATTTACCCATATTCATGCCTTTTCAGCACGTATTAGAGTTCAGCGGACTGAGCGACATAGGACAGGTTAGAACGCACAATGAAGATGCTTTCGAGATCTGCCCCGAGTCGAGCTTTGTCGTGCTCGCGGATGGCATGGGGGGGTATAACGCGGGCGAAGTGGCCAGCACTATCACGACCGACGTCATTGCCAAGGCGCTCAAGTCCAAGCTTGGTTCGCAATGGAGCAGCTTGTTCCCCACCTCGGCTAATACGCTGAGGCGCTGGATCCATGATGCCATCCAGGCTGCCAATGACAGTGTCATTGATGCAGCGCAGCTTAATTCTGAATATGCGGGCATGGGAACGACGGTGGTCGTGGCCCATTTCCATCAGGATGTCTTGCTGGTCGGGCATGTCGGCGATTCGCGTGCTTATCGCTACCGGGCGGATTATCTGACGCAGATTACCCATGACCATTCGGTATTGCAGGCACAGATTGATGCTGGCCTGATCAGCGAAGAGCACGCCCAGTTTTCTCCGATCAAGAACCTGATCACCCGCGCGGTCGGAGTCCAGCATGAGATGGAAATCGATATCATGGAACATGCGCTGGAGCAGGGGGATATCTATCTGCTTTGCTCCGACGGATTGACCGATATGCTCAATCATGATGAAATTCATGCCATCATGACGCAGTTTTCCGTAAATCTTGAGGAGTGTTGCCGAGCGCTGATCCACGGTGCGAATGCCCGCGGAGGCCGCGACAATATTTCAGTCATATTATGCCGCGTCAAGGAACTGCGCCAGCGCTCCTTGATTGACCACATTTTTGCCAGTTAAGCGTTGATCACCAATAAAACACCCATAAGAGAAAAATGGTCAAAATCATCGTCACCTATAACGGTCTGATCCAGCAAGAGCTGAGCTTCTTCAAGCCTCGCGTTACGATAGGCCGGCGCGCCAGCAATGATGTCGTCATCGACCATCTTACCGTAAGCGGCCAGCATGCGGCGGTAGATACTACGTCGCAGGGATCATTCATTCTCGACCTGGGTAGCACCAACGGTACCATGATCAACGGCCAGCCCATCAAAAAGCATCTGCTGCAAACTGATGACACGGTCGATATCGGCAAATACAAGCTGCGCTTTAAAATAGAGGCGGACGAACCGGCCAATCCGGCGCCTGTCATATCCAGGGTCAATGAAAGCTCGGCATCCGCGGCTACGCTACCCATTGCCAAGATTAAAGTGCTGACAGGTACCAACGAGGGGCGGGAACTGACGCTGAATAAGCCGGTGACGACCTTGGGCAGCCCCGGCGTGCTGGTCGCCGCGATTACGCGGCAGCAGGATGCTTATTACATTGCGCATGTAGAGGGAACTATTTTCCCCAAGGTGAATGATCTGTCTATCGATACGCAGCCGTTCAAGCTGGAGAATGGCGATGTGATTGATTTTTCGGGGACGCGGATGGCGTTTCGCTTGGAGTGAGTTGATAAGGCGGACTAGGTTCACCTGGCTTAGATGTTTCTATATCCTCAGCATATTTGAATACCAAGAACGCCTGCACTTACAAGTACTAGCCCTCCCTAACAGTAAACAATTAATCGCCCGCTCGAACTTGATCCGCCAGGAGCTTTCTAAAGTGCAGGACTTTTTCTTCATCCGCCGCTAAAAACTTTGGTCTGTCAGCTTCGTAAAAATCGGGATTGATGCGCTTGCATATTTCGTGATCTTCTTTGAATACCTGCCGGTTCATGGCTGCTGACGACTCAAAAAAATGCTGCAATGCGTTTGCCGCCGCCTCGTTCTTGGCAACGCCCTTGAGCAAACGGCTAAAGAAAAAGGTTCTGTTCTTTTCCGCTGACGGGAAAAAATTCTGCAGCGAGTAAGAGTAGCCAAAAGTAGATGAAAGCATAGTAAAAGGGAACATATAGATGCTCATATATCCCTCGTACTGTTCATCGATTTTGAAGAGTTTATTGATCGCTCGTAATTTCTTATTGATACCCGCATTTTCTATTGGCGAATACCAAACCGAAGTCCAAGGATTGATTTCATTTTTTCCGTCCGCCAGATCCAATTGGCCTAGTGAATTAGGATGGATATACGATACGTGTAAGGGCTCTAAAGCATTTTCAATTGCGATTTTCCAATTACATTCATAGGCATAGGTATCGATGTCGGAGCGGCCGCTGATATTGAAGGAGATCGACGCGATATGCTCGAATTCCGGACCGAGCTGCTCCTCAAGAGATAGTTTCGGGCTTACTGAAACAAATAAAAAATCCGCGCACCACTCTGATTTTAAAATATTTAAGCGGGCATTTTTTAATTCAGTCTCTTCGTACTTTTCTCTACAGGGTACATGCATGGCGCCGGCTTGATAGGACCAACCGTGATAGGGACAGCTAATGGCGCCCACACCATGAGATTCCACAAAAAACCGCGTTCCCCTATGCGGACACAAGTTATCAAAAACAACGATCTCTCCACCATCATTAAATAAAGAGACTTCCTGGTCCAACCAGTTTAATTTGAGATAGTGTCCGGGTTCGGGCAATTCAGTCCTGTGGCATAGCAAGTGCCAAAACTCATCACGCAATTGCTGGTTGTTCGTCATAAAGTTTTTGCCGGCGAAGAGTAAACGGTGGCGCCTTCCTTGACGCGTCTTACTACAATAGCGCCTGCTCCTATTTTTGAAAATGCGCCTACTTCGACCTTTGGCAGGACCGACGCGTTGGAGCCGATAAAAACTCCGGCGCCTATCTTGACGTAGCCCGTAATGTCCACGTGGGAACTAATAGTCGAGCCTTCGCCAACGAAGACGTCATGGCCAATACTGGAGCAGAAATTTATAGTGACGAAATCGGAAATGCTGCTATCGGCCGATGCCATGGAAAATGGGCAAAGGATTATACCTCTCCCCAATTTCGCGGTGCGCGCGATAACTGCAGTGGGATGTATGAAGCTGAAAAACTCTGCTCCGCGTAGTTCCAGTTCGTGGGCAATGCGGAGTTTTTCTTTAGGGTCGCCTATTGCGACAATAAAAACATCATCTATGCGAGGCAAGTAATCGGAAATTTTCCCTAATACAGGGTAAGGATAGCTCTGATTCAATGCCGGAGCGATCGCCAAAGTGTCATCAATAAATCCGGCGATTCGTATCTTGTCAGACACTATCGATTCCAAATGGCTTGCAATTTCTCTGCCAAATCCGCCCGCGCCTGCAATGACAATATTTTTCAATTTTAATTCCTTAGCGGGCCAGATAGCCGCCGTCCACCGACCACGTGGATCCTGTGATCCAACGGCCAGCATCTGAGAAGAGAAATGCAGCAACCTGAGCGATATCGATTGGTTGGCCAAAGCCAAGCAAGTGTTTGTCTTCGTATGTCTGTATAGACGCGTCAGGAGTTGCACGAATGAGGCGTTGGTGCATTTCTGTTACGACGGCACCGGCAGCGATGCTGTTGACACGGATGCGCCGCGGAGCAAATTCGACCGACAATGACTTTACCATCCCATCAATCGCAGCCTTGGCAGCAGAATAAATGCTCATCCCGGCTTGCCCGCTTTGAGCTGCTACGGAGGACATGAAAATCAGGGCTGAATTGTCTTGCATTACTCCTCGCATGGCAGCGCCGCGCGATAGGGCCAAAGCACTTTTGACGCTGGAGGAAAAAACTTCATCGAATTGCTTGGCCTTGGATAATTTTAGTGGCCGGACAAGTTCAATCCCGGCGGCATGAAAAATGCCAGAGAGCGGCCGGTCGTCTGCAGTTATCGTTTTCATGAAATCGGAAATATTGTCTTCTCCGGTCAGGTCAAATTGTTCTGCAACATGTCCATCGCCTTCCAGCAATGACAGGGTTTCATTTAAGCGGATTTGGTCCCTGCCGGTAATAACTAATACTGCACCATGGCTCGCCAATAAAATTGCAGTGGCTCGGCCTATTCCTGATGAGGCTCCGGTTACCAGGATACGGTGATTCTGGAGAAGCTCGCGGTTAAAAATCATCGCTATAGTCTTTATATTTCTATCAGCTTGTTAACTGACATTGAGTTCATATCCAGCAAGGCGGCAGACCATGAGTAACCTACGCCGAAACCTATCATCGCCACGGGGCCTCCAGTCTTGGCAATTGCCGGCAATTGATCTGCTATCAACAGAGGAATGGATGCACTGGAAGTATTTCCGAACCGGTTGATATTAATCGGTGCACGCTCAGCCGGAATTTTTGTTTTTTTTATGATGTGCTTCAGCATGAAATTGTTGGCCTGGTGAAAAAGGAAGGCATCGACCTGCATGCTGGAATAACCGGAAAAAGAGAGTAAATCATTCACCAGAGGAGGCACGCTCTTCAACGTGAAATTAAAAACCTCGCTTCCGTCCATAAACAGGCGAGAAGTGTCAGCGTTGGCGAGGCGCGGATCATTATGCTGATATTTTTTGCATGCACCCTCGGGTATCATCAGATGCCGCTCGCCGCCACCGTCTGTACCGAGAATAAAATAGGAATCTTTAGCACTTTCGTCATACTCAAGTGCAGTAGCTGACCCTGCGTCGCCGAATAATAAGGCGGTTGCCCGGTCTTCAGGACTAAGCACCTTGCTTATGGTATCCCCAACGAGAAGCAGCACTCTTTTGATGGATAGCCCATCCAGCAATTTTGCAGCAAGCCACAAGCCGTAAACATAGCCTGAACAGCCAAGATTGACGTCAAATGCTACACATGCCTTGCCTAGCTGCAGACGTCCCTGCAATGCGCAGGCCGTGGCCGGCAATCTATAATCCGGCGTCTGTGTCACAAAAATTAATGCGTCTACGCTTTCTTTGGACCATGCAAGATCCTCAAGCAAAACCTCAGCAGAGGACTGGCACAAGTCGGCGGTTGTTTGATCCTCACGGGCTTTTCGGCGTGAGGTGACACCTATCATTTTGGTGATGTCGGCTACCGCTTCCTCGCCCAGGCTTTCATGGAATGCTTCGTTGAATATTTCCTCTTTGGGCAGCGCGCATACCAAGCCTTTTACAGAAAATTTGTCTAGCTTTATTGAAAGCCCGGATGCAAATTTTTGCTCAGGCATGATCACCCTTTCTTGCTTTCCACTAAAGCAAGAATATCGGCAATTTTTTCACACTTTGCCAGCGACTGGCCGTCAAGCATGGTGTTATAAATATCGTCAACGAGCGCCATCGTCGAGACGATTGACAGCGAGTCCCATGCATAGTCGGCCAGGCTCAACTGTGGATTAACTTTATCGACATCAACTTCGAGAATTTCTGCCATACCTTCAAAAAATTCATTCATTACTGGACCTTCATTAAATTGGAAATTCTTGGCAAGTTTAGAAAAGTTCGACTATGGTTCCTCCCCATGAGTAACCAACTCCAAAGCCCAATAGTACGGCGACGTCGCCTGATCTTACCTGGCCCTTTTCTTTTGCTCTTGCTATAGCAATCGGAATTGTCGAAGAGACGGTATTGCCTACAGTATCCATCTCTATTATAAATTTCTCCGGCGGAATTTTTATTTTTTTTCGTAAGGCTTCCAGCATGAATTGATTGGCCTGATGGAAGATCACGTGATCGATGTCGTCCATGGTTTTACCGGCTGACTCGAGAAGCTGCCGAAAAACCTTGGGGACAGAGGATAAGGTGAAATTCATGACTTCCGGACCATCCATAAACAAATTCATTTTGCTGCGCGTGTTGCCTGAGCCATCCGTATATTCGGCCGCTACCCCCATTTGATGCCGTTCGCGAAACCCTCCGGACGGCACGATCAGATTTTTTGCGCCAGCTCCATCGGTGCCCAGAACAAATGGCCCCAGCTTTGAATGGGCGCTTTCGACCGAGGAGATCAGTGTCGCGGCGGCACCATCTCCGAATAAGGTCCTGACACTGCGGTCCTGGGGGTGGATAAGCTTGGAATACGTATCGCTGGTTAGTAACAATACGTTTTTTGCTATGCCTGTTTCTATTAGTCCCTTGCACAGCGACAGTCCGTATACATAGCCGGAGCACCCTATAT
This sequence comes from Parundibacterium terreum, assembly GCF_014636315.1. Classification (GTDB taxonomy): domain Bacteria; phylum Pseudomonadota; class Gammaproteobacteria; order Burkholderiales; family Burkholderiaceae_D; genus Undibacterium; species Undibacterium terreum. Next base: position 520,365 of record NZ_BMED01000003.1, read on the forward strand.
TGATATCCAGTGCTGCACAGGATGTTGGCAGATTCAAGCGGTCTTGCAGCAGGCAGGCACTGCTGGGCAAGAAGTGGTCAGGGGTCTGGCTGCAAAAAATCAGAAAATCAATACCTGATTTTTCTATATTGTTTGAGTCAAAAAGTTTGTTTGCTGCAAAATATGCTAAATCCGCAGCGGTCTCACCTTCTCCCGCAATATGCCTTTCGTATATGCCGGTTTTCTCAAATATTTTGTCTGCCGACCACTCGTGAAATACTTCTGCCAAGGCTTGGTTGGATAAGACGCCGTTTGGCAGATGGTATTCGATCGCCAAAATTTTTGCAGAAGTGGGCATGTTATTTATTTTGCAATATCCGTCAATTGGCTACTATTATTTCCATGATTTCCAGGCTGCGATACTCACCGGCTGGTTCGCGGCTACTCTTTGCCTGTGCGATCAATTTTTCTTTAGGAGAAATGACCCTAAATTGACCGCGATCAGCGATAGCATTAATGCATCCATCAACAGCGAATCGGCGCATGAAAACTTGTCGCTCCTCGTAATAGTTGATTGTAAGACAGATAAACCTGATCGGGTGTCAAAAAAGGTGCATGATGCTGGGGATCTTACGAAATACCACTTTTCGGATTTTGTTTTCATGGACAAGATCGGATGAAAATCAGACAATCCTCTTCTACTTAATTGCCTAGTGGCTATTTTCTTATTACTTCTCATTCGTGCCATGAAATGACTCCATTGCTGCGCAATATAGTCGCCAACTATGCAAGCCAACTATACGTCATCCTGATTGGCTTGGCGGTGGTGCCTCTATATATAAAATATATGGGGATGGAGGCTTATGGCGTAATTGGTTTTTTTGCGATGCTGCAATCGTGGATGACTTTGCTGGACTTGGGCCTGTCTCCGACCTTGGGTCGTGAAGCCAGTAAATTAAAGGCCGGTGTAACAAGTCCAGGTGTTTTGAAGTTATTTCTGCGCTTCCTCGAAATACTGTTTTCGTTGACGGCTCTGCTGATCGTTGCATTATCGTGGATACTGGGGTCATGGATTGCGACGTACTGGCTCAAGCTGGAGTCCCTAAGCCCCTCTGATGTGGCTCTATGTGTGGTCTTGGTCGCCTGCATCATCAGCTTGCGCCTGTTGTCGGGCATTTACCGCGGTGGATTGCTGGGCATGGAGCGCCAGGTTGTCGCCAACGTAATAGCCGTCATCGCGGCGACACTTAAATCGGTTGCGGTATTGCCGTTGCTGATCTGGATAACCCCTTCTATACTTGCTTTTTTCCTGTTCCAGCTCATCGCCGCTATTGTCGAAATCTTTTTGATGCGAATGGCATTCATCAAGGTAATACCGAGTGCCGGAATTGAAAAATTTCGATGGAAGCTATTACAAGGGCCTTTGCGTTTTGGCGCTGGACTGGCATTCTTGAGTGCGGTCTGGATCGTCATCAGCCAATCCGATAAACTCATACTGTCCCATATCCTGCCGATGCAGAATTATGGTGAATTTATGCTGGCGACGTCGGTGGCTTGGGGGGCATACTCTCTAATCTCTCCGCTACAGCAAGCAGTGCTTCCACGTCTGGTCGTGCTTTTTGAGCAGAATCAGCACGACAAATTTACTCTTTTGTACCGGCAGACGACGATGCTGATGGCGGCTATCTTGGCGGGTGTTGCCGGCGCCATGGCGGCATATCCAGAGCATGTTCTGTTTGCCTGGACGGGCAATGCAACAGTGGCAGCGAGGGCTGCCGAAATATTAAGATGGTATGTATCAGGCAGCAGTTTCATGGCGCTTGCCGGAATGGCTTATGTGCTGCAGCATGCACGGGGTGATTTGCGAATGCACATCAGGGGTAATTTGCTGAATGTATTTATCTTGGTTCCATCTACAATCGTCTTGACGTTGAAGTTTGGAGCGATAGGGGCCGCAATCACCTGGGCGGGGACGAATCTCTTTTTCTTGATTGTCTGGACTCGCATTGTTCATAAAAAATTCCTGCCGGAAATCGCCAATAGCTGGCTGTTTAAAGACGTTTTTCCTGCAGTGCTTATCGGGGCCTTAGTCGTTATTATTGGATTCCAGGTCGATTGGCCTATGTCGTCCCGGCTGACTTCGTTTATTGGCCTCGTGATGTTAGTGGTGCTTATCAGTGGGCTCACTTTATTAATTCATCAGGAAACTAAAAGGATGATGTCCTCATACTTAAAAGGGATCCTTAGATTTTTATGCACAAAGAACGCTTGAAGATATCAGTTTGCATTGTCACTTACAATCACGCTGCTTACATTCACGATTGCCTGTCCAGCGTGCTTGCCCAGCACGTCGATGCTGAACTGGAAATCCTGGTTGGAGATGATTGCTCCTCTGATGAAACAAGATTGCTCATTCGCGAATTTTCTGAAAAATATCCGGATGTGATTTACCCGGTTTTTCACAAAGAAAACGTCGGCAGCACACGTAATTACCAATACTTGGTCAATCAAGCCAGTGGTGATTATATTGCTCACCTGGATGGAGACGATTTCTGGCTGCCTGGAAAATTGCAAGCGCAATTAAGTTTTCTGGAAAAAAACCAGCGCTGTTCCGCTGTCTATGCCAATGCAATTGTCATCAACAATTCCGGCGAACTGGTTGCCAGGTTCAATGGCGAATTACCGTCTCAATTTGACTTGAACTACCTGATAAACAAGGGTAATTTCCTCAATGCCAGTTCCCTGATGTATAGGGCGCAATGCAAGCATATTTATCTGCAAGAGCAGGGCCAAGTATTGGATTTCCACGCACATGTTTTGCTGGCTAGCCAAGGCGATCTTGGCTATGTCAATAAGTCATTGGTGGTTTACAGGCTCAATTCGACGTCATCCATGACCACAGCCAGAAGAGATTTATTGATGGAGCTGTATTGGAAAGGGATATTGAGTGCCTGGAAACTGGGGGCAGATGAAAAGGCTTTGCGCCATTGCATGATAGGATTTTATAGAAGCCTGATCAGGTCTGCCCTGACACGAGGCAGGCTTAAAGAGGCACTACAGGTGTCTGACGCAATGACTGCAGAATGCCCTTTGGTGACAAGAAAACTATTCATTTTGTCTGCAATGACTTTACCATTCTATGTGGCTAAAGAAATATACCGCATGCTGGGGCGGCGTATCTTCAAAGGCGGAGCAGAAATTTTATTTGATCGTTAATGAGTGGGTGATACGGTTTAAACCTGAGTAGCCCAGTTTCAATTTTCGGAGCTCGCGGGGCCTTTTTAGCTATCTCGCGAGTCAATTGATATCGACAGTTGCGTTGGCCGGTAATTGAGCTTGTGTCTATCGAACCTCGGGCAAGCCATGTCGCCAAAGCATGCTAAGTTTGTAGGGGATAAGATCGAATACCGACAGGAATTTTTTTATGCCGATATGCGGATGTGCCTGGATTTTGCGACGTAGTTGCCGCAGTCTTTTTCTTTCTATCCACTGAGCTTTGATGCAAGCCCAATAGATGTCTTTGTATAGGCTTGTCTTGCCCTTCAGCATGGCCAAAATCACTCCCTCCATCAGCAACAGGCCAAGATGCAGTGGGAAAATGATGTGAAATACCGGGGCCGGATATGTGAGGGCCATCACAAAAGTTTTATTGCGCTCAGAGATAACACGGCGCGTCAGCTTGGTTGCCAGACGATTGTTGACTATCTTCCCGCCTCCCAGGCTTTGGCCCACCCAATGCCTGAAACCCGAATCCGGTAGCGCCATTACGGTATAACCGTATAATCTTGCCAGACAGCATAGATACATGTCTTCCGCCAAAGATCCGAACCAATCCGGGAAGCCTCCCAGCTCCTCCCAGAGGGAGCTGGGTAGCCACAGGCAAGCGCCGATGATCATCCCGATCTCTTGCTGTGACGGATCAAGATTGGGTATCGGATTTAAAAAAGGGTCGAACCGGCTTCCGATGTCTATCAGGCTCCCAGTCGCGGCATCGTATTGAGGTAGCCCGAGAATTGCCGGTGTGGCGGCCTGCTCCGCTTCCGTATATAAAGCGGAAAGTGCATCGGGAAAAAGCTCGGCATCATTATTCAGCAGCAGGATATAACGGCCTCTGGCGACCTTTGCCATGCGGTTGTTGGAAATGCAGAATCCGACATTTGTTTCGCTGACGATCAATACGACATCCGGATAATGTTCGCGAATATAGTCGGCGGAGCCATCGTTCGAAGCATCGTCATGCACAATAATTTCAACTACCTGTTCAAAATCTTGTGCCATTACCGAACGAATGCAATTGTCGATAACCTTCATGCCGTTATAGTTGGCGATGCAAATCGAGCAAACGGGAGACGGGCCGTGCGACATCATGGGTGTTCTGTGATCGGAAGCAAGTCGTTCGGTTTTAGCAAGGGGCTGACGATATTGCTTAGTTTTTCCCCAAATGATGCCCAGCTAAAAGCGTTGGCGAATTGCTTGCAACTGTCTTTGCTGATCTGGCTTTCGCCACTCAAGTATCGAAGTATGGTTTTGCTCATTTGCTGATAGTCGTTTGGAGGCACCAGATAACCCGATACGCCTTCTGCAATTGCGTCCGGAACGCCTCCTGCTGCAAAGCCCACCGTGGGTAAGCCGTGTGCCGCTGCTTCCACCGCTACCATCCCAAAACCTTCGACATCTCCTGGTAAATCAAGTACTGGGAAAAGCAGTAATTGGCTTGCACTATATGCCTGAGACAGCCGCGCATCGTCAATCCTGCCTAGAAGCTTCACGTGGGAGGCGAGATTCATTTGCTGAATCGTTTCAGTCAGTTGAATGCCTATGCCTTGTTTCGCACTGAGAGCATCAGTGGCTTCGCCACCCACAATTAGCAACAGGATGTCGGGCTGCTGACGCACCAGATCCGGCATGCAGTTAACGATAAATTGATATAAACCCTTGCGCTCTGTTAGTCTGCCGACAGAAAGCAAGATGGGCCTGTCGCCGGCCTCTATCGCCTGTCGAAATGCCGCAGGTTCAATATCCTCAGGAACATCCATCTCTACCCCTGGATGCAAAATATGAAGCCGCCTTGCATCAATACTATGTGCCAGGGCCAGTCTCGCAGTGTTGCTACTGTTGGTGATTAAAGTGGTGCTTGCCCGTATCGCAGGCAAAAATATGCTTTTATAAAGCACGTGGCTGGTAACGATATCCAGTCCATGCAAATAAGTGATCAGCGGTATGCCGAGGCGTCGTGCGATCAAAAAACCTGCAGGAGCAGTTGCGCCGCTGCCGCACAAGATCAGGTCGGGCCGAAAAGACATACCCATTTGCCATGCGGCGCGGATGCTACCCATCACAAAGGCGCTTTTGGGTGCGGTAGGAAAGGTGGCGACTGTCGCAGCTTCAGCATTGAGGTAACTGGCGCAGCCTTCCGGCCCGGCAACGGCCATGGCGTATCTCTTGCCGAGCTCCAGAAAGATGTGATGATTTAATTTTTCCATACCGCCGATCAACGGCGGAAGATTGCGGGTGACCAGCAAGATGCGTGGTTGATCGGCTAGAGCCATGAGCGGGTTTCAATCATTGCTGTCTTTGTAATTCAAGGCGGTGATCTGTTCAGAGACCAAACCTATCAAGAATACAAAGATTGCGGAGAGAAACATCAATGCACTCATATTGGTAAAGCGGTGAAAACTGAGAAAGGTATAGAGATAGTAGCCTACTCCCGTCATGAAGAACGAAAGGCTGATAGGCAGAAAAAGCTTCAGCGGTGAATAAAGTGTCCCGATCTTAAAAATAATCAGCAGGAAACGGAAGCCGTCTTTCATCGGGCTAATGTGGCTTTTTCCTATCCTCTTCGGCGCTTCTATCTCGATATAGGTGACCCCGTAGCCAGCCCTGAAAAAGCTCATCGTGATAGTGGTCGGATAAGAAAAACCGTTTGGTAGCAGATAAAGAAACTGCTTAAACTTTACGGCTTTCACTGCACGGAAACCGGAAGTCAGGTCGCTGACCTTTTGATCGACCATCCAACTGGCCAAGCGGTTGTAAAAACCATTTGCCGCAGCACGATGGACGCCGGCCTGAGATTTTCTGGTGCGCGCACCCACAACCATATCAAAGCCCTCAGCCAGCTTTGCCAGCAGCCTCGGAATATCTTCAGGTTTATGCTGTCCATCTGCATCCATGAACACCAGCACATCCCCAGTCGCTGCGCGCGCACCTGTTTTAATCGCTGCGCCATTTCCTTTGCTATAAGGGTGGGAGATCGCACGTACTCCATGTTCCTTGCAAATCTGAACGGTATTATCGCTTGACCCATCATCAACAATGATGACCTCGGCGAAGCCTGCATGAAGTTTGAGCGCAGGAAGCAGGCTTACCAGGGAGGCGGCTTCGTTTTTGGCGGGGATAATGATACTAATCGATGTCATTGGCCTGATTCAGATTTTATTGTTTATAGTGGCGAGTTTTTGAGACAAGATATCAAGTTCAGTTGCATATTTCTTCAGTTTATCAAGTTTCCGCATTTCGACCAATGCCTCCTTTGCCTCCTGTGTATGGCCGGATGCTATGCAAAATTTAATCAAGGTCATCCTGTAATCCAGTTGCCCCGGATTATTCCTGACGGTCTCTTGCATGACCTGTAGCGCTTTAGGGTAGTCTGCCGCGACATTCACCAGATAGTAGCTGTAAGCGGAGAGTATTGAGGCCCTATTACTTTGCGTTGTTAGTTCGTTGCTTAAACTGGCCTGCATCAAGCCTTCAATCTGCTCATTGGAGATTTTGCAGATCTTGTCCGCTCTACAGGTAACGAGGGAGATTAATAAATCAGCGGTACTCGAAGCCAGCGGCGAGTATTGTAGGCGATGCCGTAATTGATCTACCCATTGCGGTTCGATCGGGTGATTCCTGATCGCGCTTAATTTGATCATTCCGACCAAGCCGCTTGATGAGTTGGGATTGAGAGACGACGCTTTCTCGTAATAGCTGAGGGCTGTCGCATAATTTCTCGCCATGGCCTCTTGATCTGGCGTCGTGATGCTGCCATACATGGTCCCCATCTCGAGGCTGGCTTGGGCAGAGTTGGGGTGGTGTCTGGCTTCTGCCGTATACAAGTCGAAAGGGTTGGCCCAATCCGTTGAACGGGAATAGGTCGTAACCGCAAACAAGGCAATCAAGGCCAGTCCGATAATTCTCCTTATTTGCAGGGTAGAGACGTGAACTTGCGGGAGAAGCAAATAATAAGACGCGGCGAAAATCGGGCCAAGCATAGGCAGGTAGTTGCGATGTTCATGCGCGATTTCCAGCCCGAAAATAGTTGATTCAAGAATGTGGCCAGCGAAAAAAAATAATATCCCGAACGATAGCACCGGTGCCTTTTTTCTTGCCACGAATGCACCGAATATCAGCAGGGCTATTACTGCCATTGAGGTCGCTGTGGTGACAGGATCAAACAGTCCGTGTGAGTAAGCTATATCGTCGTGGTACAAGCCTAGCTCGGAGATGTTAGGCAGAAGAATCAGCTTCAGGTAAAAACACAAAACCCGGGATTCTGTCATTACCCGTTCGGCAAGCGTGAAGTCTCGGATCAGGTAGGTGGCAGTTATCCACTGAGGATGGAAAGCGCTATAAGCAATGGCGGCAGCGGCCGGAACGGCAACGCATACTGTAAATAAGGCGATTAACAGTTTGCGGCCGGCCTGCTCTTTAGCGTCAAAATTCAAAAGCGTCAGTTCAGTAACGAGCAGCAGCAATGGCAGTAGCGCCCCTGTCTCTTTGCTCAGCGTTGCCAAGGGGGTAAAAATAAGTACGCTGGCAATAACCAGCAATTTGCCCGAGTCGCCTTCAAGGAGCTTCAATCGCCCATATAGATAGGCGGCCATGCCCCAAATGCAAAACAAGGCAGACAGTGAAGTCATGCGTTGCACAACATACAGTATGCTGGTGAGGCAAAGCGGATGGAGCAGCCAGGCAGTCGTGACGAAAATGCTGATCAAGTCTTGTTGTTGTTTTGATAGCGATGAGCACGTGCGTATTTGAAGAATTCTTAAAATAGATGCGCTGACGCAGAATATTCCCAAGCCACACAACAAATGAATAAGAACATTGATGAGTTTGAAATAATAATTGTTGTAGCCGTTGGCGTAGTGATTCAATGCAAACGTCAGCATGCTGATGGGGCGGCTGAGCGGCCCGCTTGCACTTGAGAATGCTGCCTGCCGCAGAGTCGCAAAATGGAGATCCTGGATAGCAATGCCGGGATTCTTAACGATGTTTGGAGCGTCGTCAAAAACGAAGGGGCCATACAATCCGGGTTGGTAGACCAGGAAAGTCAGTCCAATCAAAATTGCCATTGCGATCAACAGGTAAATACTTCGGTACTTGACGGTTTGCATGGGGCCGATATGTTTGCGCGGTGAAGCGGATTTTAGGGTGATGAAAATCGTAAGAGTATATTTCTACAAGCGAAAAAAAAGGAGTCCAGACGGACTCCTTTTTGAGGAAAGCTGCTAACTAATTATACTTTTGGCAGATATTTTGCTGGTACTGTACCTGTAACAGACCATGTCAGGCCGCTACCTGCTGCGCAAGTACCGTTATAGATGATCGTTGCATTATCAGGTACGTTGTTGCCGATAGCATTGTATACGATAGTGATAGTACCGCCAGCATTGGCTGCTGAACCGACTGCCGTAACATTTTTTACGTATTTATTGTCAGTGATAGAAGTATATTGTGGCAGACCCAGCGATAAATTGCCGAAAGTAGCTGTCAATGTACCTTCGCTGCAAGCAACGCCCATTGCTGTCATTGCTGGGCTAGCCAGACTTGGACCAGCGGAAACTTTAGCTTTAACTGTGTAATCTTGGTAAGCAGGAATAGCTACTGCTGCCAGAATACCGATAATCGCTACAACGATCATCAATTCGATCAGCGTGAAGCCCTTTTGTGCTGCTTTTACTGCCTTCATGGAAAGGCTGCGTTGTGTTGCGTTCATAGCGAACTCCTGTAAGGTGATGATGGTGAAACAATTCTGTTATGTGTTACTGCCCCAGCTTAGTCAGCAAATACCATGCCTGAAGGCATTTAAATGTATTTTTACTTATTTTTATTAAAAACTGGCAAAAATAACAGCATATCCATGGCTGTTTTTTTGAGATTTTCTCATTTTCAGCTCATTGAGTTGACAAAAAATGTCACAACTGACGAATTTTGGCGCTGCATGAAAGGTGTGCCGGGCTTCTGCGGCTGTTGTGAGTCGTTTTGGGCACATTGAAATATTTGCAAACAATGACTCAAAATAGGTGATGAAGTACCTTAAATACTTTAAGTATGGAAAAACTTATATTGCTATCATGCTGACTTTGACCGTTACAGCCCTTTAAAGAACAATGCCCGCCGAAAAACACATCCATCGTTCTTTAGCGCTCTTTGGATTGCTGCTAGTTGCATCCTATATCCACCCCATTCATATCCATCCGTTCCGTACGTATTACCACGACGCGTTGGCGATATTGGGTCTATTGCTAGGGCTGATGTTTTTAACCGCCCCCCAAAAGACTGCCTGGCATATACCGGGAATTGTATGGATACCCCTGGCAATTGTGATGTTGATTGCTGCCCAGTTATTGTTTGGCATTATTGAACACCGCTGGGAGCTTGTGCTTGCCGTTGTTTACCTGGCACTGGCAGCGCTGGCGATGGTGTATGGCGCCAGTGTGGCGGCGACGCCTGAGGGCGAGCGAAAAATCTGCCTGACGCTGGCAAGCGGCTTCCTGCTGGCGGGATTGTTGTCTGTAATTATGCAGAATACGCAATTTCTGGGCCTCGATCTTTCGCCTGTAGTGATGTTTATGTCCCACCATACGGCGGCGGTATTCCGTCCGTATGCCAACGTGGCTCAGCCTAACCAGCTTGCATTATTGCTGTGCATGGCGCTTGCGTCCGTTTGGTGGTTGTACCGCCAGGCCCGCCTGCCGGCGGCTGCTGCTGCGACGCTCGCCTTATTATTAGTATGGGGGCTCAGCCTTACCCAGTCCCGCATAGGCTGGATTATTGCCCCTGCGTTTATTTTTATATTGTGGCCGCGCGCTGCCCAGGAAAAGCCAGTCGGCAAATTCCTGTTGCTGAGTTTGCTCTTTGCTTATATGGGCTTTGTGCTGGCGATGCCCGCATTGGCAGCATTGGTCGGGGTAGATGCCAGTTCGGTGACAGAGCATATCGGTGGCCGCTCTGAGCGCACTGTACTGATGCAGCAAGCCTTGCGGATGAGTCTGGAGCATCCCTGGTTTGGCGTCGGCTGGTTTGGTTTTGGTTCGGAGCAGGTGCGTATCGCTGCTGACTTCACGCCGACAACCTATGCCGAGCATTCGCATAACTTGGTGCTTAATTTTGCCGCGGAGCTGGGCTGGCCTGCGACGATAGCGCTGGGCGCGGCGTTGTTTGCCTGGTTTTTCAGCATCTATCGCCATGCAGGCGATTCCGCTTCGTTGCGTTTTGCCGGCATGATCTTCGGCGCCACCCTGGTACACAGTATGGTGGAGTTCCCTTTATGGTATGCCTTCGTACTAATCCCCGTTGCCGTACTAATGGGGATGGTGCATCAAATACACTGGCTTACCGCACCGGTGAAGGTCGCACACGGTGCTGTCATTACGGCGGCCAGCGTAGCTATTTTTGTCATGGCGCTGATGACGCTGGATTATCAGAGAGTACAGGATGGTTTCAAGGCTCTGCGCCTGCAAAAGGAGGGGTATAGCTATGACAAACAGGCTTTGCTAAAGCCCGAATGGACCTTATATCCTTATTTTTTCGATTATTTCAAGCTGATGGGCGTGCAGCCGCACGAAGGCATGTCTGCGGCAGAGATCGCTTTTGTAGAAGGTGCAAGCCGTCGCTTTGGTTTTGTGCATACGCTCAATACCATGGCGGAAGTCTATGTGTTAAACGGCCAGCCCAAGCAGGCCTTACGCACGATGATCACTTTGCAGCACCTGCACCCTTTTTCCTATAATGCCTATTACGATTATTGGAAGGCCAAGGGAGCGGTCGATCCTCTTCGATACGGATTTGTATTTGAGCGGCTTCCCGCGAGGATGAAAGATTAGTCCAGGCAATGAAATTCGGGGGCGTTTATCCGAAACGAATTAATGTTGCACTTTGGTATTTATTTAAGTTACGGTAGAATCAATTTGTCTTTTTTTTAACACACTACACTGGCTCACTATGTTCAATTGGTTTGATTCCTCAGAGGCTAAAACATTTGGCGATTCTCTTGCCGGGTTTTACATCGAACGTTCTGCTGCGCATCTTAAAGCGAGCAAGAAGAAAAAAGGCCAAAAAACCGGTGAAACTATCGACAAGATGTTTCAGCAGGTGGCGCAATTCAGGGCAGCGCATAAGCTGAACATTTATAAAAAAGCCAAGCTTGGGAATGCGTTCAAATGGCGCCTTCTGGAAGCTGGTTACGACAGTGAATTCGTCAATGAGCTGACGCATATGCTGATGGTCAGACTCTGAACGATTTTCCGGATAAACCAGCGCATGTTTAAATGGCTAGGCAGCTTATTTCAATCAGGGCGATCACCGGATCAACGGCAGTCTGTCGTTGTGGAATCGAAAGACCTACCTCCGATAAATAATCTATTGGCAAACGCCGCGGCCTTTAAGAAAAAAGGCGACGATTGCTTTGATGCAGGGGATTTGCGAGGCGCGGAAACGAATTACGGGCAGGCGATTGCCGCTGATCCTGGCAATGCCGCTGCATACAATAATCTGGGTCTGGTTTTAATGCAGCAACGCCGCTTTGACGAAGCCGAAAGCAGCGTCAAGAAAGCCGTAGAATTAAATCCTCGTTTATTCGACGCATTCTATATTCTAGGAATGATTGCGCATGAACAGGGCAAGTTGCGCGAAGCAGTTGGGTACCTGATCAATGCGACGGAAATTAAATCCGATTTTTCTGAAGCCTTCAATTATGCCGGTAACTTGTTGCTGGAATTGGGCGATCGCACTCAAGCTGAAGCTGCTTATCGCAGCGCTGTCTCGACGAATCCCAATAATGCCCAGTCCCTCTACAATCTTGCCGGCGTCATCCAGGAGCAAGGCAGGCGCGGTGAGGCAATCGGCTACTACCGTCGGGCGCTGGCCCTGTCGCCTACTTTCAACACTGCACGTCTAAATATGGTGCACCAGTTACAGCAATTATGTGATTGGCAAGATATTGATTCAAATACGGCGCTGGTTCGTCAATATGTGCGAGAAGCTCCTTTCGACCAGGACGGCCGCGACTCTCCCTTTGCATTTTTGGCCTTGCCGGGCACTACCGCCTATGAGCAAAAAATGTGCGCCGAAAGATGGACCAAGGGCAGTTATCGGCTACTGGCAGTGCAGGGTGCTCAGCTTGGCTTTCGCTACGACTGGCCCGCCAACCCCAGGATTAAAATAGGATATTTGTCTGCCGACTTTCATATGCATGCTACGGCAGTGCTGATGGCAGAAATATTTGAGCTGCATGATAAGCAGCGTTTTCACGTTACTGCTTACTCTTACGGGCCAGACGACCAAAGCGAAATGCGCTCAAGGCTGCAAGGCGCATTCGATGAGTTTGTCCATGTCGGAAATGAGTCCCTGGTCGACACGGCCAAGCGCATTCATGCAGATCATATAGACATCCTGGTAGACCTGAAGGGATACACCGGCGACACCCGTAGCGGAATATTGGCTTTGCGCCCCGCACCTGTCCAGGTCAATTACCTAGGATACCCCGGAACCATGGGGGCTGATTTTGTCGATTACCTGATCGCCGACCGCTTCATCATTCCAAACGACAGCAGGCAGTTCTATACAGAAAAAGTCATGTATCTGCCCGATTCTTATCAGCCCAATGATAGAACGAGGCCAAGGCCGGATGCACCAAGCCGCTCTTCGCAGCAATTGCCTGCGGGTGAAATGGTGTTTTGCTGTTTTAATCAAACCTATAAAATTTCGCCTGGAATGTTCGACGTCTGGTGCAAATTGCTGGATGCGGTGCCGGGCAGCGTGTTGTGGCTGCTCTCCAATACTTCAGTCGTAGAAGAAAATCTAAAGCAAGAAGCCAGCAAGCGCGGTGTGGATAGCGGACGGCTGATTTTTGCCCCAAGGGTCAAAATGGATGAGCATCTTGCGCGCCTGCAGTGTGCCGATCTCTTCTTGGACACTATCCCTTACAACGCCCACACGACCTGCAGCGAAGCCTTGTGGATGGGCTTGCCCGTGGTCACCTGTGCCGGTGAGTCTTTTGCATCCAGGGTCGCAGGCAGCTTATTGACTACTCTGGGAGTTCCAGAGCTTGTTACCTATACACTGGAAGAGTATTTTGCGCTGGCGTTGGAGCTTGCAACCGATGCAGAGAAGCGCGCCGGCATTCGTCAGAAGATCAACGCCGGCAGGAGCGCCAGTCCTCTATTTGATAGCGAAAAATTTACTCGCAATCTGGAGGCTGTTTATGATGCGATGCTTGTCGACCACAAGGAAAGTAAGGGATATTTTCAGATTGTGATCGTCAGCCCGGCAAATTATGCGCATAGTCAGGCGTTTGAGGAGGTGGCGCAGACGCTGCAGCACGGCTTGAGCAGGTTGGCAATACATGCGACCATCTCCCGCAACGCTTATTCCCGGAACGGGCGAAACATCATTCTCGGTTCGAATCTCCTCACACCGGATGAGATTGCCTGGATACCTGCAGGTTCCATCATTTACAACCTTGAGCAAATTTATCAGGGCTCCCCATGGCTGACTCCCAATTTGATTGAAATTTTGGGGAAATTTGAAATTTGGGACTACAGCCCAAGGAATGTGGAAACAATACGAGCTCTGGTTCCCGGTTCGAGAGTCAAATACGTTCCTGTCGGATATGTCAAGGAATTGACCCGGATACAGGCTGCGCAGCAAGAAGATATTGACGTATTGTTCTATGGTTCCGTCAATGAGCGGCGCCAGAATATCTTGAATGAGCTGGCGAGCCGCGGCGTAAAAGTAAAAGCAGTATTCGGCGTTTATGGAGAGGAGCGAGACGCCTTGATCGGAAGGGCGAAGCTGATCTTGAATATGCGGCTTTATGAAAGCGATATTTTCGAAATTGTCCGCGTTTCCTACTTGCTTGCGAACCAGAAAACCGTGGTATCGGAATGCAGCGATTCGACAGATATTGAGCCGGATATGCGTAATGCGGTTGCTTTGACACCGTACTCCCGCATCGCAGATACTTGCCTGGAATTACTCAAGGATGCAGAAAAACGCAGGAGCATCGCGGAGCAGGGATTCAAGATCATGGCAGCACGGCCGGAGGAGGCATATCTGCGCTCTGCGCTTGATCTGCCGCTAAATAGCTAGCATGCATTTAGCTCGAACTCATTTACTTGTGAAACGGGTTCCGGGGCATGCACATGCTGCCGTAGTGGCATCGATATGATGGTTTATAGTGGGCGCTTACTGGTCAATCAAACTGACCCAGTCCCCCGATTTGCCACCATGCTTTTCCAGCACCCGCACGTCGCCCATCACCATGCCGCGGTCTACGGCCTTGCACATATCGTAGATGGTCAGCAGGCCGACCTGTACCGCCGTCAGGGCTTCCATCTCTACGCCGGTCTTGCCGACAGTCTCCACTTGGGCGGTGCAGATGACGCTGGCTTTTGCTTCGTCGATGCTAAAATCCACCGCGACGCGGGTCAGGGCCAGCGGATGGCATAGCGGGATCAGGTCGGAGGTGCGTTTGGCGGCCATGATCGCGGCGATGCGCGCGATGCCCAGCACATCTCCTTTCTTGGCGTTGCCCTGCTGGATGATGGACAGCGTTTCCGGTTTCATGCGGATATGGCCGCTGGCAATGGCGATGCGATGGGTCTCTTTTTTTTCTGCTACATCGACCATATGCGCCTGGCCGGTGCTGTCAAAATGACTCAGCTCGCCAGTCGGGGCCGCGGCTGGATTGTTTTTGGATTGTGTTGCCATCAATGAAAGTATGAAACAATAGGTGAATAAATAAGGAACATCTTGCCTCTGAAAGTATCATAGCACTGTGAAACCCTCATTCCTTATGTCTAAATTGAAATTATTGCCGGCATGCCTGAGCGCCGCTGCGCTTGCCGGAGTTTGCCTGTTCTCGGTGGCCACTGCACCGGGCAATGTATTTGCACAAAGCCTGCCCACCCTGGGCGATACCGAGCGCGAAGACCTGTCTCCCTTGATGGAGCGCAAGCTGGGCGAGCAGATCATGCAGAGCATCAGAGTCGACCCGGATTATCTGGATGATGGCCCGGTACTTGAATATCTGAACAAGCTCGGTAACTCCCTGTTGGCAACCCGGCCGGAGGCGAGGGGGGAGGCCATTTACAACTTTGAGTTTTTTGCCGTGCGTGACCCGGTGTTGAATGCCTTTGCCTTGCCCGGAGGCTTCATCGGCATGCATTCCGGCCTGATCCTGGCGGCGCAGACCGAGTCTGAACTGGCTTCTGTCATGGGGCATGAAATCGGCCACGTGGCGCAGCGGCATATCGCGCGCATGATAGGCAGCCAGGGGCGGGATGCGCTGATTCCGTTGGCGGCCTTGATATTGGCAGCGCTGGCGGCCAAATCTAGCCCGGATGCGGCGATGGCTCTGGCGATGGGTGGCCAGGGTGTGGCGATTCAGCGCCAGCTCAATTTCAGCCGTGACGCGGAACGCGAAGCAGACCGGGTCGGCTTCCAGATCTTGCGCGACGCCGGTTATGACACCTCGGGCATGGTGGCTTTCTTCGGCCGCCTGCAGGCATCCACCCGCAATTACAACGACACTGCACCGGCCTATCTGCGCAGCCATCCGCTGACCACGGAGAGGATAGCCGACATCCAGGCGCGGCAGGTGGACCAGCGCTACAAGCAGCACGTCGACGGCCTGGACTTTTTCCTGATCCAGGCCAGGGTAAGGGTCTTGCAGGATGTAGGTACCCAGGGTCTGATTGATACGGCGGTCATTTTTGATCAGCAGTTGAAGGGACAGAGAGAGATAGACAAGATTACTGCCAGATATGGCCTGGCTTTTATCGCCTACCTGCAGCATGACTATGCGAAGGCCGATACCTTACTGAAAGAAGTGATTAAACAGGTGCAGCAAAATCCTAAATACAAGAATGTATTCAAGGAAACCAGCGCTTTTGCGGATCTGTCTATCGATATCAAGATCGCCAACAAGCAGCCTGACCTGGCCGTCAAGGAAGCAGAAGAGGCGATGCAGTTGTTGCCTTTATCGCGCGGCATTGCCCAGCAATATGCGGAAGCCTTGCTGGCCGCCAAGCGGGAAGAGGATGCGGCCCGTTTTTTACGGGACCAGGTGCAACTGTACCGGCAAGAGCCCAGCTTGTACAAGCTGCTGGCAAAGGCCTACTCAGCCCAGGGCAAGCAGGCGCTGGAGCACATGTCGCTGGCAGAGTCTTATGCATTGAACGGTGCACTGCCGGCTGCGATACAGCAACTGGACATCGCCCGTCGCTCGCCGGATGCGCAATATTATGACCAGGCGGTCATTGATGCACGCGAGCGCGAGTGGAAAGAAAAGCGCAAGCAGGAAGTGGAAGACGAGAAAAAACGTAAATAGGGGTGCAGGGAAGGAAGCTCCTGCCGGGCTTCAATCTGCTTGCGGAGCGGATACAAAGTTAAAGCGTTGCGCCAGTTCAGGCAGTTCTGCATGCTGTACATCAATTTGCCGGTGATAGGGCGCATTCAGTCTCATTGTCAGTACGCCTGCCGCTTCTCCGACTGCTTCGCCGGCTGTCTTGTCCTGCAGATTCAGCCACTCCAGCAATTGTTCATCGTCGATATGCTTGCCGTCCAGCCTTAACAGGGCCAGGCAGGCCGCCATGTCGCGGTCATCCACCTGGGCCAGGATTTCGCCGGTTTGCAAAATCAGGCGGCCCTCCTTCGTCATCCAGGCTCGCTCCACGTCGTCCAATGGCGTGCCGGTGTGCAAGACAAAGCCCTGGTCAGGAGTATTGTGCGCGACATAGGGTGTAGCTTCCAGGTTGATATACACCCGTTGCGGGCCGTTCTGGAAATACCAGCGTCCCTGCGCATCATGCTGATAGTTGCGATTGATAAAGCCTAATAGTGTGGCGTGCGCAATCTTGTCGCCAGGCAGTTTCAGCGCCTGCGCGCGCTCATCCCGCATGCGCCATACGCCGCGCGCATCCAGCGCCAGCCAGCCATAGCAATGAGGCACATTCGGCCAACGGGCCATCGCTTGTTTGACTATCTCATCCATGGTGAACTCCTGTGCGAACTTCCGGATCAAAGATCAAGCCCGCTAAGACTTGCCGTCGAAGAAGTGCAATATTTTCCGGGGCAACCAGTCTATGCTGCCCGGCACATTGCCTGCCGCAAAGCCGACGTGGCCGCCATATGCCGGATATTCCAGTATGACTTTTGAAGATGCTTTGCGCGGCAGATGTTCTCCGGGCAGGAAGGGATCATTCTGTGCATTCAGCACCAGCGTAGGCAAGGTGATATCTGTCAGTATATGCTTTGCGCTGGCCCTGTCCCAGTAATCCTCGGTATTGCGGTAGCCATGCAGGGGTGCGGTCACGACATTGTCGAATTCGTACAGGTTGCTGGCACGCATCAGCGCTTCGCGGTCAAACAGCCCTGGAAACTGTTCCAGTTTCTGCAGGCATTTCGGCTTCAGCGTCTTCAGGAACATGCGGGTGTACACCATATTGAAGCCGTGCGACAGCGATGCACCGCCTTGCGCCAGATCCAGGGGGGCAGAGACGGACACTGCTGCGTCTATCATTTCTGCCTGGTGCTGCGATTCGCCTATCCAGCGCAGCAAGGCATTGCCGCCCAGAGATACGCCGCTGGCGAAGAATTTACCGTCAGGATGTTGACTGCGATAGATCTGGTGCAGGCGGCGTATGATCCAGTCCACTTCTTGCGCATCGCCGGAATGATAGAAACGCGGCGCATTATTCAGTTGGCCGGAGCAGCCGCGAAAGTGCGGCACCGCGCCGGACCAGCCACGCTCCTGCAGCATGGCCATCAGTGCACGCGCGTAATGGCTATCGGAAGAACCTTCGAGTCCGTGGAACAGGACCACAAACGGCTGGCCGGGTTTGCCGTCGACAAAATCGACGTCGATGAAATCACCGTCCGGCGTATCCCAGCGCTCACGCCGGAATGTAACAACAGGTTTGCGGATGAACAGGGCAGGGTAGATGGTTTGCAGATGCCCGGTTGGCAACCAGCGAGGCGCTTGATAATTCATTGTTCCAGACTAAATCCTAATGCTGATGCAGACTTGCTCATTAATGCAATACGCTGGCCTTGAATAAATCCGGTGGTGCCTTGCCGGCGGCAATAGACGCGTGATGGGTCGCAATTCTCCAGCCATGCGGTGTTTTGACATACACGTTAGTGGCCAGAATATGGGCGTCCTGCGGTGCTTCGCCGCCGCTATCGACTTCTTCCAGCACGCTATGCACCGAACTTAGCATGTTGTGCGTGGCATGCAGTTGCGTCGGCCGTATGTGTACGCTGCCGCGCTCGAAGATGGCTTCCCAGGATGCGCGTATGGCTGCATGACCGATCAGCCGGGGTGCGCCAGGGTGGATGCAGACAACCTCTTCATCTTCAGCCCACAAGGCCATCAGGCCATCCAGGTCGGCGCGGCTCAGTGCATCGTAAAACGCCGCTTCTACTTCATCGGCGCTTCCATTCAACTGTTTTTTAACGGGCATGGGGTAGCTGCGTTGGTTTAGGATAACCGGCCGCCTGGTCGGGCGGCCCGGAATCAGGGGATCAGTGACCCTTGATCACTTCGCCTGCCGCCAGCTTGTACTGGGTGCCGCAATACGCGCAGGTTGCGGCGCCGCCGTGCGACAGATCGAGATAAACGCGCGGGTGGGACGACCACAAAGGCATGGCCGGGTTGGGGCAATGCGCAGGCAGGTCTTTGGCTTTCAGTTCTACAACGGCTAAAGGCGCGGTAGTCGCTTGCATGGTGTTCTCCAGTTTCAATTGAGGCAAAAGTGCATGATATGCTAATTGCGTGATTTTAACGGATAGCCAACCCGGAGTCAGCATTGAACTGTTTTCCTAGGTAAAATAGCAAGTTGCCCTTGCTTGCCTCTGAGTACGGGGCGCATGGTAACTATAAGGACGGGCATGGCGGAGACTGTGAGTACGGAGATGGAGAAGGCTGCCTATCGCGAGGCGGTTAAGACAGGAATTCCTACCTTATTCGGTGTCGGCGCCTGGGGCCTGGTGGTCGGTGTAGCGATGATCAAGGCCGGGCTGACCGTGCCATTGGCGCTCGGCATGACCTTTCTGGTATTTGCCGGCTCGGCCCAGTTGGCATCCCTGCCGCTGATTGCCGCCCATGCGCCTGCCTGGGTCATTTTTCTTACAGCGTTGGTGGTCAATCTGCGCTTCGTGATTTTTTCGGCGATCCTGGCGCCGCATTTCTCTTATCTTCCATGGCGGCAGCGCGCATGGCTAGGCTATCTGTCAGGGGATATCTCGGTGGGTCTGTTCATGTACCGTTACCCGGAACCCGGTTTCGACCAGCGCAAGCTGCCGTATCTGAAAGGCCTGATCTTTCCTAACTGGACTGCGTGGCAGGTGGGCTCGGTGATCGGCATCCTGCTGGGTAGCCAGGTTCCTACCAGTTGGGGGCTGGGGTTTGCCGGTACGCTGGCTATTCTGTGCATCATGTTGCCGCTGGTGATGAACAAGGCGGCACTGGTCGGCGTTGCGGTGGCCGGTGCGATTGCGCTGGCGAGTGTCAATATGCCGTACAAGCTGGGTTTGCTGATTTCGGTACTGGCCGGCATGGCGGTGGCGATGGCAGTGGAAGAGTGGCTGGAAAAACGCCATGCCGATGCGGTTGATAACGGCAAGGGGCAGGCATGAGCGAACTGGAAATCTGGATCGTGGTTGTGCTGCTGGCAGTGGCAACCTTCATCGCCCGCAGCTCTTTCTGGCTGGTAGGGCATCATATCAACCTGCCCAAACGGGTGCAGGAAGCGCTGCGCTATGCGCCTGCCTGCGCGCTGGCGGCGATTATCCTGCCGGACTTAATGCTGAGCAACGGCGAGCTCGATGTCGCAGTCAGTAACCCGCGCCTGGTGGCCGGTGTTGCTGCAACGGCTTTTTTCCTGGTGAAACGCAATATGCTGATGACCATCTTCTTCGGCATGGCGGTATATACCTATGTGCGCCTGGGCTTATAGCCGGATTTCGCCGCTATTTTGCCTGTGAGTCAATGTTCATTGTTTTTGTGATAATAAATATTGCGCAGCAAGTACGAAAACCATGTAGTCCTGACGGTGGCTTTGGTAAAATACTGGTCTTATCCCTTTTTCACCCACCGCCACCTCCATGCAATTCAATCGACTCAGCGACCTGATCGCCGCCAATCAACTCCAGGGCAAGCGTGTTTTCATCCGTGCAGATTTGAACGTTCCACAAGATGATAGCGGCAATATCACCGAAGATACGCGCATACGGGCATCGGTTCCGGCGATCAAGGCGGCCTTGCAGGCAGGTGCTGCAGTCATGGTCACGTCCCACCTGGGGCGTCCGACCGAAGGCGAGTTCAAGCCGGAAGATTCGCTGGCGCCGGTCGCCAAGCGCCTGTCCGAGTTGCTGGGCGTGGATGTGCCGCTGCTGCAGAACTGGTTAGACGGCGTTGATGTAGCTGCCGGCCATGTTGTATTGCTGGAAAACTGCCGCGTCAACAAAGGCGAAAAGAAAAATGACGACACGCTGGCGCAAAAAATGGCAGCGCTGTGCGATGTCTATGTGAACGACGCGTTCGGCACTGCGCATCGCGCGGAAGCGACCACACACGGCATTGCCAAATACGCAAAGATTGCCTGTGCCGGTCCTCTGCTCTCTGCAGAGCTGGATGCGCTGGGCAAGGCGCTGGGCCAGCCGGCCCGGCCGCTGGTGGCGATCGTTGCCGGTTCCAAGGTGTCCAGCAAGCTGACCATCCTGAAATCGCTGGCTGACAAGGTCGATAACCTGATTGTCGGCGGCGGCATTGCCAATACCTTCATGCTGGCAGCCGGCCTGAAGATAGGTAAATCACTGGCAGAGGCGGATCTGGTCGATGAAGCAAAAGCGATTATCGATATGATGGCCAAGCGTGGCGCGTCGGTGCCTATCCCTAGCGACGTCGTCTGCGCGAAAGAGTTTTCTCCCACAGCGGTGGCAACGGTGAAATCCGTTGATGCGGTGGAAGCCGACGACATGATCCTGGACATCGGACCGACTACAGCGGCAACCTTGGCGGCGCAGATCAAGCAGGCCGGCACGATAGTCTGGAACGGCCCGGTAGGCGTGTTTGAATTTGACCAGTTCGGTAACGGTACCAAGGTATTGGCGCAGGCGATTGCAGAATCCAAAGGCTTCTCCATTGCCGGCGGCGGCGACACGCTGGCAGCGATTGCCAAATACAAGGTCACGGACAAGGTCGGCTATATCTCTACAGGCGGCGGCGCTTTCTTGGAGTTCCTGGAAGGCAAGACCCTGCCGGCAGTAGAAATCTTGCTGCAAAGAGCAAAATAATCACGCCGCCTCATGTCGCTTATGGCGTGAGTTCAGTACGGTATTTTGTACGGTATCAGTAAAACATAGTACAAACAGCACAAAAAATTTAGGAGACTTGATGTTACGCGGAACAAAAATCGTTGCAACAATTGGCCCAGCTTCCAGCGACCCGGCGGTATTGAAACGCATGCTGTTGGCAGGCGTGAATGTCGTGCGTCTGAATTTCTCGCACGGCAAGGCGCAGGACCATATTGACAGGGCAACGATGGTGCGTGCAGTGGCGGCAGAGTGCGGGCGCGAAATCGCCATCATGGCTGATCTGCAGGGACCGAAGATTCGCATCGGCAAGTTTGAAAACGGCAAGATAGAAATCAATAACGGCGACAAGTTCATTCTGGATGCAGAATGCCCGATGGGCAACCAGGAACGTGTAGGCCTGGATTACAAGGCCCTGCCGCGTGACGTGCGGACTAATGACGTGCTGTTGTTGAACGACGGCTTGATCGTGCTGGTGGTAGACAAGATCGTCGGCAGCGAGATCCATACGACGGTCAGGATAGGCGGCGAGCTGTCCAATAATAAGGGCATCAACCGCCAGGGCGGCGGATTGACTGCGCCTGCGCTGACGGCCAAGGATATGGAAGATATCAAGACTGCGATGTCTTTCCAGGCCGACTATATCGCCGTGTCCTTCCCAAAGAATGCGACTGACATGGAAATGGCGCGCCAGTTGTCCAATATCGCCGGCGAGGCCTATGGCCATAAGCCGATGATGATCGCCAAGATAGAGCGCGCCGAAGCGATTCCGCTGCTGCAGGAAATCCTGGATGCGTCGGACGGCATCATGGTGGCGCGTGGCGATCTGGCGGTGGAAGTCGGCAATGCCGCTGTGCCTGCGTTGCAAAAACGCATGATCAAGATGGCGCGCGCTTCCAACAAGGTGGCGATTACGGCGACCCAGATGATGGAGTCGATGATTTTCAATGCTGTGCCTACCCGCGCTGAAGTGTCCGACGTTGCCAATGCGGTGCTGGACGGCACAGACGCGGTGATGACTTCGGCGGAAACAGCGTCCGGTAAATATCCGGTGGAAACTGTGGAAGCGATGGCAGCCATCTGCCTGGAGGCGGAAGCCTTCCAGGAGTGCAAGCTGGATGCCGATTTCATGAACCAGACCTTTACCCGCATCGATCAGTCGATTGCTTACGGTGCGCTGTTCACGGCTTACCATCTGCGCGTGAAGGCGATTGCTGCGCTGACAGAGTCCGGCTCCACCACCCTGTGGATGAGCCGGCACATGATCGATATTCCATTGTTTGCGCTGACGCCAAGTATCGCGACCCAGCGCAAAGCGGCCTTGTACCGCAATGTGCAGACATTTGAATTGCCGGCCTCGACCGACCGTGATGTTGTCTTGAAAGCGGCAGAAAATCTGTTGCTGGAAAACGGCGTGGTCAACAAGGGCGACATGATCGTCGTGACCTGGGGTGAACCCATGGGCGAAGTCGGCGGCACCAACTCGCTGAAAATTGTCAGGGTGGGTGAGTAGCAGGAATACAGAGCCAGCGAAGCGCACACGGTGCCTTAGGTGCCATAGCGCCTGAGTTGCAATAGCAGCGTCAGTAGCTTGCCTCTGGTTCTAAAGGTTTTTTAATTGTAGTACCTCGGGAGAATTACTATGCCACTCGTATCCATGCGCCAATTGCTGGACCACGCCGCCGAAAACGGCTATGGCTTGCCAGCGTTTAACGTCAACAACCTGGAACAGGTTACTGCGATCATGCAGGCCGCCGATGAAGTCGGCGCACCGGTGATCATGCAGGCGTCTGCCGGTGCCCGCAAATATGCAGGCGAAGCTTTCCTGCGCCACCTGATCTCTGCAGCGGTAGAAGCGTATCCGCATATCCCTGTGGTCATGCATCAGGATCACGGCCAGTCGCCGGCAGTCTGCATGGCGGCGATCAAGTCCGGCTTTACGTCGGTGATGATGGACGGCTCCCTGATGGAAGACGGCAAGAGCGTCGCCAGCTATGAATACAATGTGGAAGTGTCGCGCAAGGTCGTGGAATTCTCACACGCTATCGGCGTCACGGTAGAAGCGGAGCTGGGCGTGCTCGGTTCGCTGGAAACCATGATGGGCGACAAGGAAGACGGCCACGGTGCTGACGGAAAAATGACCCGCGAGCAATTGCTGACCGACGTTGCGCAAGCGGCCGATTTCGTCAAGCTGACTCAATGCGACGCCTTGGCGATTGCCATCGGTACTTCGCACGGCGCCTACAAGTTTTCCCGCAAGCCTACCGGCGATATCCTGGCGATAGACCGCATCAAGGAAATCCATGCACGCATCCCGAATACGCATCTGGTGATGCATGGTTCTTCCTCTGTACCGCAAGAATTGCTGGAAGAAATCCGCGAATTCGGCGGCGACATGAAAGAAACCTACGGTGTGCCGGTAGAAGAAATCGTGATCGGCATCAAGCACGGCGTGCGCAAGATCAATATCGATACCGATATCCGTCTGGCAATGACCGGTGCAATCCGCCGCTACCTGTTTGAAAATCCAGGCAAGTTCGATCCGCGCGATTACCTGAAGCCGGCGCGTGAAGCCGCCAAACTGGTCTGCAAGGCGCGCTACCTGTCCTTCGGTTGCGAAGGCCAGGCAGGCAAGATCAAGCCGCTGCCACTGGAAAAAGTGGCAGAGCAGTACAAGAAAGGCAGCTTGGCGCAAATCGTCAACTAAGCAGCATAGCAAGCCGGGGCGCAAGAATTTGCGCCCTCGGCATTTTTGGCAGCATTCTGTTTTACTGAAATTATTTCCATGACTACGCAACTTCAATCCACACTCAAATCCCTGCCACTGCTGGGCCGCGGCAAAGTACGCGACAACTATGCGGTCGGCGAAGACAAGCTGTTGATCGTGACCAGCGATCGCCTGTCTGCCTTTGACGTGATCATGTCCGAACCTATCCCTGACAAGGGCCGCGTGCTGAACCAGATGGCTAATTTCTGGTTCGACAAGCTGGGCCATATCGTGCCCAACCATCTGACTGGTATTGCCCCTGAGTCCGTGGTTTCCGCTGACGAAGTGGCGCAAGTGCGCGGCCGCGCAGTTGTGGCGAAACGCCTGAAACCTATCCTGGTGGAAGCTGTTGTGCGCGGTTACATCATTGGTTCCGGTTGGAAGGATTACCAGGAAACCGGCGCCATTTGCGGCATCAAGCTGCCGGAAGGCCTGCGTCAGGCCGACAAGCTTGCCGCTCCCATCTTTACGCCCGCAGCCAAGGCGGACATGGGTGAGCATGATGAGAACATCAGCTTTTCCGACATGGAAGCGCGCATAGGCAAGGAACTCGCCGCCAAGATGCGCGACATCAGCATACAACTGTATAGCGAAGCCGCCGACTACGCCGCTACCCGCGGCATCATTATTGCCGATACCAAGTTTGAGTTCGGCCTGGATGACAATGGCGTGCTGCACCTGATGGATGAAGTGCTGACTGCCGATTCTTCCCGTTTCTGGCCTGCCGATTCCTATGCGCCGGGCATGTCTCCTCCTTCCTTCGACAAGCAGTTTGTACGTGACTATCTGGAAACCATCACCAGCTGGAAAAAATCGGCTCCTGCTCCTGCCTTGCCGGACGAGGTTGTCGCCAAGACTGCAGCCAAATACCGCGAAGCGCTGGAGCGCCTGACCGGTGAAACCCTGAAGGATTGATGATGACAGCGCCAACTAACGCGCCGCTGGTCGGCATCGTCATGGGGTCTTCCTCCGACTGGGAAGTGATGCAGAATGCGGTCGCCGTGTTACAAGAGTTCGGCATCGCGTTTGAGGCGCAAGTCGTGTCTGCCCACCGCATGCCGGATGAAATGTTCAGCTATGCAGAAACTGCAAGAGACCGCGGTCTGCGTGCAATCATCGCCGGTGCCGGTGGCGCTGCCCACCTGCCGGGCATGATTGCGGCAAAGACCATCGTTCCGGTACTCGGCGTGCCGGTCCCTTCCAAATACCTGCGCGGCGAAGACTCCTTGCTGTCCATCGTGCAAATGCCCAAAGGCATACCGGTAGCGACCTTCGCAATCGGCGAGGCGGGCGCGGCAAATGCGGCGTTGGCTGCGATTGCAATGCTGGCTACAACCGATGCTGTACTGGCGAGCCGTTTGCTGGACTACCGCGAAAGACAGACCCAGGTTGCCAGGAATATGAAGCTGCCGGTCTGATCCCTGCTTTGGTGTTCGTAGTCATGGTGGTCATGTAGCACTGCAGCCGGCATTCAACGGGTACTTGGCCGCTAAGCAGTCGGAACCGCAGTGCTGCTGCAAGAATAGAAATCCGGAAATCCTCTCCGCTCGCGGTGCAAGGGTTCTTCCACATATTTTTTCTCACGTTTTTTCTCGCAAATAGCCTTTGTGAACAGGCTCAAGAAAATGGCAACAACTCAAAATCAAACCGCAAGAACGGCGCATCTCCCTACCGAATCAGAGCAAACCTGGCTGGGTATTATGGGCGGCGGCCAGTTGGGCCGCATGTTCGCGCACGCTGCTCAGGCAATGGGCTACAAGGTCGCTGTGCTGGAGCCGCAGGCGGATTGCCCGGCCGGCCAGGTTGCGGACAGGCACATACAAGCTGCCTATACGGACGAAGCGGCATTGGCGGAACTGGCTGCGCTGTCGGTCGCGGTCACGACGGAATTTGAAAATGTGCCGGCACATAGCCTGGCTTTCCTGGCGGAGCGCACCTTTGTTGCACCAAGCGCCGCCTGTGTTTCCATTGCACAGGACCGCGTGGCTGAGAAACAGTTTTTTACGCGCGTCGGCGCCGCAACCCAAGTGTTACCGGCACCGCATGCAGTGATCACCAGTAGCGGTGATATCGATGCTGCCGGCGCCGAACTGTTGCCGGGCATACTGAAAACGGCACGCATGGGCTATGACGGTAAGGGACAGGTCAGGGTTAAAACGCTGGAAGAATTGCATGCGGCATATGCAGGCATGAATGGCGTGGTCTGCGTGCTGGAAAAAATGCTGCCGCTGGCCTATGAGATTTCGGTACTGGTAGCGCGCGGCGTGGATGGCGAAGCGGTGGTGTATCCGATTGCAGAGAACGTGCACAGGGACGGCATTCTGTTCACGACCACGGTGCCCAGCCAGAACGTGTCCGCAAGCATAGCGGAAACCGCGCAGAAGGCGGCGCTGGAAATCATTGCCGAGATGGGCTATGTCGGCGTGCTGTGCATAGAATTTTTCGTGCTGCAGGATGGCTCGCTGGTGGTCAATGAAATGGCGCCGCGTCCGCATAATAGCGGCCACTACACGATGGACGCGTGCATCACCAGCCAGTTTGCGCAGCAGGCGCGCGCGATTGCACAGTTGCCTTTGGGCGATGTACGCCAGCATTCACCGACAGTGATGCTGAATATCCTGGGCGATATCTGGTTTGAAGGTGCGTCAGACACTACGCGTGAGCCGGCCTGGGACCAGGTTCTGGCCTTGCGCGGTGCGCATCTGCATTTATACGGCAAGGCAGAAGCCAGGCGCGGCCGCAAGATGGGTCATGTGACCTTCGTGGCCACCACGATGGAACTGGCGCAAGCCAATTTGCAGCAGGCTTGCCGCATCCTCGGCATTCCAGCGTAATTGCGAATGAGATCGTGTGAATGAGATCGTGATGCAAGAAAACCAGCAACAGCAGCAAGTTATCCAGCATGCGGCCAGGCAATTGGAGGCCGGCATGCTGGTCGCCTTTCCTACCGAGACCGTATACGGCCTCGGTGCCGATGCGGAAAATCCGGATGCAGTGGCGCGTATTTATGCCGCCAAGGGCAGACCCTCGAATCATCCTGTCATCGTCCATGTAACACCGGAAGCGGACCTGAGCTATTGGGCCACGGATATCCCGCCACAGGCGCAGCAATTGATTGCGGCATTCTGGCCGGGGCCGCTGACGCTGATTTTGAAGCGCGCCAGCCATATTCCCGATGCGGTGTCGGGTGGACAGGATTCGGTAGGCTTGCGCTGTCCTTCGCATCCGGTGGCGCAGGCATTATTGCGCAGCTTCAAAGGGGGCAAGGGCGGGGTAGCCGCACCTTCCGCCAACAAGTTTGGCCATGTTAGCCCTACCACTGCTCAGCATGTGATCGATGAGTTTCCTGATGAGACCGGAGTGGGTGGCGCGATCGCTGCAGTGCTGGATGGCGGCCAGAGCGAGGTCGGTATCGAATCCACTATCGTCGATCTGACGCGGCTGGCAACGCATGGCCCGGTGCTGTTGCGCCCTGGCGATATCAGCGCTGCGCAATTGGCCGAGGTGCTGGGCGTGATGCCGGCAGCGCCGGATTTCGCCGCCCCGCGCGCTTCCGGCACCCTGGATGCGCACTATGCGCCGAATACCCCGGTGGTTCTGGTGGCTTCTGATGCGCTGGCATCTACCATGCAGCAATTGAAGGAAGCCGGTCGCAGTTTTGCTCTGATGTCCCATGGCCAGCACGGCAAGACCGAGGCATTGGCACACCTGATGCTGCCGGCCGAGCCGCATGGCTACGCACATGATTTGTATGCCGATCTGCGCGCGCTGGATGCAGCGCATGCCGACGTTATCCTGGTAGAGGCATTGCCGGATGATAGGGAATGGCAGGGCGTGAACGACCGCTTGCGCCGCGCTGCATTTGATTCCAGGGACGTGCTTGGCAGCTTGCTAGCCTGAACGGTACTGTGCAGCGTTACTGCTAAGGCCACTGGTATTACTTGTACCTGAGCTTCATGCCCAGTATAAACAGCGATAGCATGAAGGTGATGAAGTTGGCGATGATGATGGGCCAGGAATTGGTCAGTACGCCATAGGCCAGCCACATCGCCACGCCGGTAGTCAGGATGATATACATACCCAGCGAAACACCTTCTGCCCGCTTGCGCTTCCAGGTCAGCCAGGCCTGTGGGATATAGGCTATCGTGGTCATGCAAGCGGCGATGTAGCCGACCAGGTCGGCAGGGATAGCGTTCATCAGGCTGGTTTGCCGCTAGGGGGCAGGAACTGGCCGGCATGGAAGATCAGCGGTGCCTGGTGCGTGAATTCGCAATGTTCCACTTCGCCAACGAAGATCACGTGATCCCCTTCCGGATAACGGCTGCGGTTGTGGCATTCGAACCAGGCCGATACACCGTTCAGTATGGGGTGGCCGGTGCGCGATAGCGAAAATTCAACGCCGTCGAAGCGGTTTTTCTTGCGGCTGGCAAACTGCTCGGCCAGATGCGCCTGATTCTCTGACAGCACATTCACGACATAGTGAGAATTGCCGGTAAAGGCAGGCATGCTGCTGGCGACATTGCCCAGGCTCCACAGCACCAGCGGCGGGTCCAGCGACACCGAGTTGAAGGAGCTGGCCGTCAACCCCAGAAACGTGCCGTCCGCCAGCGTGGTGGTAATGACGGTAATGCCGGTGGCAAATTGCGAGAGCGCGTTACGGAAATGCCGGCTGTCAAAATCACGTTTTGCGGCGCGAGGGGAGCGAGTGTGCATCAGAATTCCAGATTTATTTTTGCCATTATGCCAAAGAAACAGCCACTTGGGCCACATGGACGGGCAAAGCATGGGATGAAGCAATGGGCCGCATATGTTAAACTTGCGCCCTTAGCCGGCGTCTGGAATGAGGGTAAGTCCCTGATTTACCGGCGCAAATTGTGAAGCCCGGCGGGCATCATTGTTAAATTGGATCATTAAATATGTCTAAAATGCAATTATTTCGTCGCTTCATACTGATATTAGCCATGGGCAGCAGCTTGCTGTCCATGCAGGCGGAGGCGAGAACCTTTCCTGCCAACGTCAAGCGCGGGATATTGAAGTCCGCTGCGGCGCCGCAAATCGTGATCAACGATAAATTGATGGCGACCACACCGGCAACCCGGATCTACAACGACGCCAACCTGATCGTGATGCCGGCCTACCTTGGGTCCGCCAGCAAAGTAGTCAACTACACATTGAATACAGTAGGCCAGGTAGACAAAATCTGGATATTGACCGATGCGGAAGCCAGCGTCGCAGTGCCCAAGACAGATACGGACACCGCCACGGTGGTCAGGCCGGTACAAAAAATTAAGGTGTACTAGTCTGGCTCAGGCGTTCTGCGGCGCGTTCGTTGCACCATTTTGATTAAAGAAATACATGCAAAAAAAGATATACATCAAGACCTTCGGCTGCCAGATGAACGAGTATGACTCGGACAAGATGGCGGACGTGTTGAATGCTTCCGACGGCATGATCAAGACCGACAGGCCGGAAGATGCAGACGTGATCTTGCTTAACACTTGCAGTGTGCGCGAAAAAGCGCAGGAAAAGGTGTTTTCAGACCTGGGTCGTTTGCGTGAATTGAAACTGAAGAAACCGGATCTGGTGATTGGTGTCGGCGGCTGCGTGGCCTCGCAGGAAGGTGATGCCATCGTCAAGCGCGCGCCTTATGTGGATGTTGTGTTTGGTCCGCAAACCTTGCACCGCTTGCCGCAGCTGCTGGATGCACGCCGTGATACCGGCCGTTCGCAAGTGGACATCAGCTTTCCCGAAATAGAAAAATTCGACCATCTGCCGCCGGCCAAAGTAGAGGGTTCCTCTGCCTTCGTGTCCATCATGGAAGGCTGCAGCAAGTATTGCAGTTACTGCGTGGTCCCTTACACCCGTGGTGAGGAAGTATCGCGCCGCTTTGAAGATGTGCTGGCGGAAGTCGCCGGTCTGGCAGAGCAGGGCATCAAGGAAATTTCCTTGCTCGGTCAAAACGTTAATGCGTATCGCGGCCAGATGGCAGACGGCGAGATCGCCGATTTTGCCTTGCTGATTGAATACATTGCCGAGTTCCCGCAGATAGAGCGGATACGCTTTGTCACCAGCCATCCCAAGGAATTTACGCAGCGCCTGATCGATACCTATGCCAAAGTGCCGAAACTGGTGAATCACCTGTATCTGCCGGCCCAGCATGGATCGGACCGTATCCTGTCCGCGATGAAGCGCGGCTATACGGCGATCGAATATAAATCGGTATTGCGCCGCTTGCGCCAGGTGCGCCCGGATATGTCGGTGTCCTCCGACTTCATCGTCGGCTTCCCCGGCGAGACGGAAGAAGATTTCAACGCGCTGATGAAACTGATAGACGACATCGGTTTTGACAACAGCTTCAGCTTTATCTTCAGCCCGCGCCCAGGCACGCCCGCAGCCAATCTGCAGGATGATACGCCGCATGCCGTCAAGCTGAGGCGCTTGCAGCAGTTGCAGGCCGTCATCGATGGCAATACCAAAAAATACAGCAATGCGATGATAGGTACGGTGCAGCGCATTCTGGTGGAAGGACCTTCGGTCAAAGACCCGAATGAGCTGCAAGGCCGTACAGAAAACAATCGCGTCGTGAATTTTGCCGGCCCGGCCAGCCTGGTGGGGCAACTGGTAGACACGCGGATTACAGAGTCCTATAACTACTCCCTGCGCGGCGAATTGCTGCCGTCCGGAGTGGAACAGGCGGCAGCTTGACCGGCATGCGGGGTGCCGCATGAAGCAGTGGCTGATCTTGGCGCTGGCCATCGTGGCGGAAGTCACGGCGACATCAATGCTGAAAGCCTCCGACGGTTTTACCCGCATATGGCCATCGGTGATCGTCGTGCTGGGCTATGCTGTTTCGTTCTATTGCCTGTCACTGACGGTACGCGTAATGCCTATCGGCATTGTTTATGCGATCTGGTCCGGCGTCGGCGTGACCTTGATCACGCTGTTTGCCTGGCTGTTTTATAAACAGGCACTGGATTTGCCGGCCATACTGGGCATGAGCCTGATCGTGGCCGGTGTTATTGTATTGAATGTCTTTTCGAAATCGATAGAGCACTAAATAGAGCATACGCATCCTGCTATCTGTGCCACATTAACCTGATACGCATACCTAGAGTTCACACTTTTGAAAACCAAAACCCCGGTTCCTGTTCTGCATTTCATTCCCCAGCCTCTGGACAATACCAGGCTCGCGCATTTGTGCGGTCCGCTGGATGAGAACCTACGCCAGATATCAGCGGCGCTGGATGTCAGCATTTTCCGCCGCGGCGAGAAATTCATCGTCAGCGGCACTAATGCCGACAAGGCGCTGGAAATGCTGGAGCATTTTTATGCACTGGCAAAAAAAATCATTTCCATTGACGAAGTGCAACTGGCCCTGGTCGAGCAGCGTGCCAGCAATTCGCTGAAGCAATTGCCCAAAGTGGATACCGGCGAAGCGATTGTGGCGGCAGAAGAACTGGACCCGGATGTGGACGTGGAAAGTCCGGTACTGAAGACGCGCCGCAGCGATCTGCGCGGCCGCACGCCGCACCAGAACCACTACCTGAAAGCGATCGTCGAGCACGATATTACTTTCGGCATAGGGCCTGCCGGTACCGGCAAGACCTATCTGGCGGTGGCCTGCGCGGTCGATGCGCTGGAACGCGATGCGGTCAAGCGCATCGTGCTGACTCGTCCTGCGGTAGAGGCTGGCGAGCGCCTGGGTTTCCTGCCGGGCGATCTGGCGCAAAAGGTCGATCCTTATCTGCGTCCCTTGTATGATGCCTTGTACGATTTGCTGGGTTTCGACCGTACCCAAAAGATGTTTGAGAAGCAGGCGATAGAGATTGCGCCGCTGGCTTATATGCGCGGGCGCACCCTGAACCATGCCTTTATCATCCTGGATGAAGCGCAAAACACCACTCCGGAACAGATGAAGATGTTCCTGACGCGTATAGGCTTCGGCAGCAAGGCCGTGGTCACCGGCGACGTCACGCAGATCGATTTGCAGCGCGGCCAAAAAAGCGGCCTGATCGATGCCTGCCAGATACTGGAAAACGTGCGCGGTATCGCCTTCAACCGCTTTACCAGCGCCGATGTGGTGCGCCACCCTCTGGTTGGCCGCATCGTTGACGCGTATGAGGCTTCCAGTGCCCACACTGCCAATATCGGCATCCTGAAACAAGCTACCCCTTTAAGTTCCGCCCATCATGGCCGTAAAAAATAAACTGACGCTGTCCGTCCAATATCCCGATCCCCGCCTGCAGAAGATCTTGCCCCGTCCCTTGCTGCGCAAGGCGGTCCAGGCCACCTTGTTTGCACCGGCCGAATTGACCCTGCGCTTTGTCGATGCCGAGGAAGGCCGCACCCTGAACCGCGATTACCGCGGCAAGGACTATGCAACCAATGTGCTGACTTTTGCCTATACCGAAGATGAAGACGCCGAGGTGACCCAGGCCGACATCATCCTGTGTACCGATGTATTGCAAAAAGAAGCGGCAGAGCAAAAGAAGTCGGTAGAGCATCATGCCATCCATCTGGTTGTGCACGGCGTATTGCATGCGCAGGGTTATGATCATGAAACGGATGAAGAAGCGGAAGAAATGGAAGGTATAGAGGCCGAAATACTGGAGACTCTGGGCATTTCCAATCCTTATAAATAAGTCAGCCTATAAGTGAGCGCCAGCTTACCAAATTGGGTTGCCTGAAGGAAAAATGGTGGAATTAGCTACGCGATTTACTATTTTTTTGTCACAATCGGGGCCAAACCGGGATTTGTTGTATCCTGTAGGATTGAAACAACGGCGCCCCGCCTACTATGCAAGAGCACTCTAGTAACGTCAGAACTTCTGACGTTAAACCCCACAGGTCATTGTTTGAACGCTTGACCGCACTCATTTCCCCTGAACCAGAGAATCGCACCGAACTGCTGGAAGTCCTGCACGATGCGCACGAACGCAATCTGATCGACGCTGATGCCCTGGCGATGATAGAAGGCGTATTCCAGGTTTCCGATCTTTCTGCCCGCGACATCATGGTGCCCCGCGCGCAGATGGATGTGATCGATCTTTCCAAACCGATAGAAGAGTGGATGCCGGAGGTGTTGTCCACCGCCCACTCCCGTTTTCCGGTAGTCGATGGCGACCGGGACAAGGTGATAGGCATCCTGCTGGCCAAGGATCTGCTGCGCTATTACGCGGAAGAACCATTTGAGGTGCGCGATATGCTGCGCCCGGTCGTCTATATTCCTGAATCCAAGCGCCTGAACATCCTGCTGCGCGATTTCCGCGCCAACCGCAACCACATTGCAATGGTGGTGGATGAATACGGCGGCATTGCCGGCCTGATCACGATAGAAGACGTGCTGGAGCAAATTGTCGGCGACATCGAAGACGAGCATGATTTTGATGAAGAAGAAGACAATATCATTGCCGTTGACGGCAATGGCCACGGCAAGCGCTGGAGGGTCAAGGGCCTGACCGAGATAGAGCAGTTCAATTCCATGCTGGGAACCAATTTCTCGGATGAGGATGTGGACACCATAGGCGGTTTTGTTGCCAATCATCTGGCCAGGGTACCGCACAAGGGCGATGAGTTCGATATAGAGCATATCCATTTCGAAGTCTTGCGTGCGGATGCGCGCCAGGTACAGGTATTGCTGGTGGAAAAACGCCAGTTGCTGCTGGACCTGATAGACGACAACGACTAATCCATAGCGAACCGATAGCAAGATCGTAAGCCAGGGGCTGCCACAACAGCCCTTTACCAAAAATAATACAAAAATAACAGGAAAGCTCAGCCTTGACATCCCAGACTGTGCCAGCATCCCGCAGCCGTTTCTCCCATCCTCTTTGGCCATTCGCCGCCGCCTTGCTGGCGGGCTGTGCCAGTGTGCTGGCCTTTGCTCCCTACAATCTGTGGCCGGTGCAGATACTTTGCCTGGCGCTGGTATTTCACCTCGGCTGGCGCAGTACCTCGGTCAAGCGGGCGTTATTGTTGGGATGGTGCTATGGCTTCGCGTACTTGTACCTGGGCGTGTCATGGCTCTTGATTGCCCTGACCCGTTTTGGCGGCATGCCGATCTGGATATCGGCGCCTGCGCTGGCCTTGCTGGTGGCGTATATGGCGATCTACTCTGGCCTGGTGCTGGGCGGCGCAGTATGGCTCAGGCAGCGCTGGCGCATAGGCGACCGCACCGGCCTGCTGCTGGTCATGCCGGCCTTGTGGGCCGTGGGAGAATGCCTGCGCAACTGGCTGTTTACTGGTTTTCCCTGGGTATCAATCGGCTACGCGCATACCAGCAGTCCGCTGGCAGGCTATGCTGCTGTGGTCGGCGTGTACGGTGTGGGCTGGGTCGTGGCGCTTATTGCTGCCTGCCTTGCCTGCTGGTCGCACAAAAAATTGACGCTGCCGCTGATCATGCTGGTCCTGGTGGTCGGCTCCGGTTTGCGAACCATACAATGGACGCACGCCAGCGGCAATCCTATTTCAGTGCGCCTGCTGCAAGGCAATGTGGCACAGGATATGAAGTTTGACGAGGCGCACCTGGTCCAGTCACTGGAAATGTACCGCGACATGATAGTTGCCGCGCCGGCAGATCTGATCGCTACGCCGGAAACTGCGATGCCTTTGCCATCCACCCAATTGCCGCCGGACTACCTGCCGTTGATCAGGGATTTTGCGCATTCCACCAACAGCCATGTGGTGCTCGGCATCTTTGCTACCGATGGCCCGGGTAAGTATTCGAATAGCGTGCTGGGTTTTTCTCCAGATGCAAAGCCGGATCAGAACTACCGTTACGATAAACATCATTTGGTACCGTTTGGCGAATTCATTCCCACCGGTTTCCACTGGTTTGTGGACCTGATGCATATCCCTATCGGTGACCTGACCAGCGCGGGCTTGCAGCAAGCTCCTTTCCAGGTCAAGGACCAGAGCGTGATGCCCAACATCTGCTATGAAGACGTATTCGGCGGCGAGATCGCAGCGCAGTTGAATGCGCAGCGTGCTGCCGGCGGCAAGGTCGCCAGCATCTTGCTGAATGTATCCAACATGGCCTGGTATGGTGATTCCAGCGCGATACCGCAGCACTTACAGATATCCACGATGCGGGTACTGGAAACCGGCAGGCCGATGATACGCTCGACCAATACCGGCGCGACCGCCGTGATCGATGCACAAGGCATAGTCCGCGCCAAGCTGGATTACAACACGCTGGGCAGCCTGCGCTCCAGCGTGCAGGGCACCAGCGGCATGACGCCGTATATCCTACTAGGCGGCAATACGATAGTGATCGTGCTGGCCTTGCTGGCACTGGCTTTAGCCTGGTTTATCGGACGCCGCAGATCTCAGTGATCTTGTGATGATTGCTTGGCCGCAGTGTTTTGCAAAGAAAAAAGGAGACCAAGGTCTCCTTTTTTTTATGAGCGTACCGGTGACCTATAAACTCGCCTTGAACTCTATGCCGACCATGCGCGGCGCGGTGATCGACGCAAATGGCGTGCCGAAGGATGCGGTGATATTGCTGACGTTATACACATAGCGCTTGTCGAACAGGTTATTGGCAAAGATCGACACTCCCCAGCTTTGGCTGTCATTGGTCCAGCCTATGCGGGCATCGGTACGCTGCATGGCGGAGCCGACGGTGAACCTGGGTGTGCGCAGGCAGGAGCCTTGTGCCACGGAATCGTCATTGCAGCGCGTTGCGCCTGTGTAGGCATGCTGCATGGTCAGGTTCAGGTGGCCACCGGCGATGTTATGCCAGGTGTAATCGAAACCTGTTGCTGCACTCCATTTGGGTGTTCCCACCGGCTGGCCGCTGAGGTTGGTACCGTCATTGGCAACATAGTCCTTGTACTTCTGGTCTATGTATTCGGTGGTCAGGTACATGCGCAGCGCCGGCATGGGCTGCCAGCGTGCTTCCAGGTCAAAGCCATTGGCTTTCTGGTCGCTGCTGACGACCTGATAAGCCGGCACACCGACAGAATTGCCGCCAGCAACCAGACTCAGAGATTGCAGATTGGTAAACTTGTACGAGAATACCGACGCATTCAGAACCAGATGGTAGTCGCGCAAATTACTCTTGATGCCGGCCTCGTAGTTCCACACTTCTTCCGGATCGTATTTGCTGCCTATCTGCAAGGTGTTGTAGCCGCCGGACTGATAACCCTTGGATACCGAGCCGTAGAACATCACATCGGGCGTCAGGTGGTAGTCAAGCAGTACGCGCGGGCTGGTATCGTTCCACTGGCGCTTGGTGGAGTAGGGAGCCAGCGCCGCACCGGCATTGGAGATCAACTGGTTGGTACTCATCAGCGACTGTATCAGCGCAGCCTGATCCGCCGAAATGGCCCCGGCCTGTACCAGCCCGGGGAAGAAACCCACCTGGTTGAACAGAGCCAGCGAGCCGTCGACACCGGGAGAAATGCGGGTCGGTGCATACCAGCTGAATTCTTTTTCGTCACGCGAGAAACGTATGCCGGTAGTCAGGTTCATTTTCGGGGTCAGGTGCCAGATCGCATCGCCATAGACGGCATAGGCTTTGTTATCGCCGCGATTGAACATATTCTCTTGCCAGGTATTGCCGAACAGATTGACCGGCAGGCCGAACTGCTGTGCGGCCCCGTTCAGCAAACTGTAGACCGGCAGGCCTGCCACATTGTTGAACAGCGTATCAAAGGAGTCGGTATACGTATTGATCTGGCTGTTTTGCCTGGCTTTCTCCGAGAAATAGCTGGCGCCTGCCAGCCAGTCCACTGTGTCGTTCTTTCCGGATAATTTGAACTCTTGCTGCCAGGTGGTATTGCTTTCTATGTTGGCCGTATCCAGATAGGTTTGTATGCGGTTGGTGCCGTCTTCGTCTTCGCGGTTCACCGAATTGAAATGGCGATACGCAGTGGTGGAATTAAAGGTCGCCCAGCCGAATGGTTTTTCTATCCTGAGCGTGACGCCGTCGAATTTCTTGGCTTCGCGATTGCCGACTGCGTCGTTATACAAGGGGCCGGTGCGCGGATCGACGTAAGTGGATGGATCAGGCGGGAAGCTTGGCAAGGCGCCGGGCGCTGCCGGCTGTATCAGCGAAATCGCCGGGCGCGCCCTGGTGTTGAGGAATTCATGTTCCCATGAAAGCAGCAGTTTGGTTTCCGCCGGCGCATTCAGCAGCAGGGTAGCGCGAGTGCCCCAGTCGTTATCGCCTTTATACTTTTGTCCAGTAGCCGCATCAGTATTCCAGCCGTCGCTTTTGCTGCCGACCGCGCTGAAGCGCAATGCGGCCTTGTCTCCCAGCGGAACATTGATGACGCCATCCACATACTGCGTGCCGTATTTACCCAGCCTGGCAGTGATATCGGCTTCGAAAGTACGCGTAGGCTCCTTGGTGATGACGGAGATCGCGCCGGCGGCACTATTGCGGCCGAATAGCGTGCCTTGCGGGCCTTTCAGCACTTCCACCCTTTGCACATCATTGAAGGTCATCAGCGCGCCGCCGGTCTTGCCGGAATACACCCCGTCCACATAGACGCCTACCGGCGAATCCGTGCCTATGCCGAAATCAGAAGTGCCTATGCCGCGCAGTGTATAGTAAGGCTGGGTAGGCTGGTTGCCGTCCACATTTAGGCCGGGGATATAGCCGTTGATCGAAGACAGATTGGTTGCCGCCAGCTTGGATATCTGGTCTGCGCTGAGAATTTGCATCGCAATCGGCACGGCCTGCGCCGATTGCGAACGGCTTTGGGCGGTAACGACCACGGTAGCAATATCGTCGTCGGCCAGGGCTGCACTGGAGACACCGAGGCTAGCCACGCCGGCGATGCCGGAGCCTAGCAGAGCTTGTGAAATACTGATGACCAGTTTGCGCTTATTCATTTTCATACGGTGTCTCCGGTTTTTGTCATTTGAAAACGCTGAAAATATCTCGCTCCTACTGATGAAATGAGTTCTAGTCTTGTGGCTGGCACTGCCCGGGCATGGCGGCGATCCACTCCTTGATCAGTTGAACTCCTTCCTTGTGTACGCTATTTCTTCCCAGTTCAGGCATCATCAGGCCGGTCTCATCCGAGTTCAGGCGAAAGGGCATGATGGAGTGTTCCGGCTGGCCGGGGAGGATGTCGAATTTGTTATTGCCAGTACCGCGGCCTGCCGCTACCGGTGGTTTGCAGATGCCCAGGTGCAGGTCGGCCGGCGCGCTGATTTCCAGATGCAGCGCAGTGGTGTTCGCCGCTCCTTTCGAGTTGTGGCAGTGCGCGCAATTGATATCCAGGTAGGCCCGGGCGCGCGCGTCCAGCGTCTGGGTGGTGTCGCTCCAGTTGGCATTGTGCGGCACGGTCTTGATATCCGGCAGCCCTGTCAGGTAGCCTATCTTGACCAGATGCTGCAACTGGTTTTCATCGATGCCGTCATAGGTGTAGTTGCGATTCAGGTGTCTTGCCTTGGGGCCTATGGGTTCAAACTGGCGCAGCTTGATATCCGCGACGTGGCAACTGGCGCACTGGTTAACGTTAGGTACCACATAGGTCAGAGGTACTTTTACCCTGTCGGTCGAGGCTAGTTGCAGGGCCACTTGTCCACCCGTCCTTTGCAGGATCGCTTCGGTCTGTTCTTCATTCCAGATGTAGGGCAAGGCGACCCAGCCGTCCGCCCTGTGCACCAGCAAGCGGGTTTCTATCAGGCGCACGCCATCCAGGTTCAGGTCCGCATTGATAAAGTCGCCCGAGGTATCCGTCACGCGCAAGACCGCATGCGATTCCTTCGCCTCTCCCGCCAGGCGCGGATAGTAAAAAGTCTTGGAGATGATGGTGCCTACCGGGAAATCAAACGAGGCATCTGCCTTGTAGTTCGCGGGAGTGCCTTTGGGCATCCATATCGTGCGCAGCTTGTGCGCATAGTCGGTGAACAACGGCGTATTCAAATCGTAAGGCGTTACTCCTTCGTTCAAGATCAGTCTGCCGCTGTCGGCGGCCATCAGATGCCATTCACTCAGGCGCTCCGGCCTGCCGTCGGCATGGAAGCTGACCGGCTCTTGCTTGCGAGAGCAGGCGCTAATTGAGCTTAGGACTAAAACTGCTAGGGCCAGGTACAGGACAAAATCAAACGTTTGTTTCTTGAAAGGGGAAAAATGGCTGCGTACTAAATTCTTAAACATGCACTATCCCTTTGCTGTCGCATTCTCTGCCAATTGCGGAATGCTGACCGGTTTTAACTTGGGCAATTCGCAGCGGTAAGCAGCGGAATCGTTTTTTGGATTTTTATATTTATTCGGGCCATCCACGTTCAACACACTGACGTCGCCGTTTTGCACGCACAGGCGGTCATTGGCGGGGATTGCGCCGTTGACGAAAGTTTTGGTATCCACATAGCCATCCCAGATCACGTCAGGGAAATGGCCGTTCAAGCCGAACATCGCAATCTTCAGTGCTTTCAGGTCAAGGCCATCCGGTGAATCGCCGCCACCCTTGAAGCGGTTGCCATACACGTAGATTGCGCGCGGGTAGGGATCGTAATCTGGGCTGACGCCCTTTTCACTGAAATAGCCGGTGGAAAAATAGCTGGAGATGATCACATTCGCAGTCTGGCTATCGGACACGTCGTTATCGAAAATCTCCACTTTGGAATTGGAATTGACGACGACTCCGGATCCCGCCGGTACGCTGGCCACGGCCGCACCCTTGGCGGCAAAGTTGCCCAGGTTATTGGCGAACACCTTGTTCTTGTAGACCCGGGTGCCATACCCGGCTTGCGACAGGTTGGGCATGTTGAATACCAGGATGCCGCCGGTATTATTCGTGGCTGTATTTTCATACACGTCAGCATCTATCGTGTTTTCTATTTCTATGCCGGCCACATTCTGCTCTGCGCGATTACGGCGCACGACTACATTTTTGGATTGGCCGACATAGATGCCTGCATCCGATGCGCCTATCGCAGCAGAGTCTTCGATCAGTACGTTTGTGGTCTTGACAGGGTAAATGCCGTAGGCGCCATTGGTTACCTTGGGGCCGCCTGTCCATTGCACCTTGACGCCGCGTATCGTGATGTTTTCGCCGTCATTGATTTTCAGCCCATCACCCTTGCTGTCTTCTATCGTCAGGTTTTCTATCGTGAAGTTATTGGCATAGACCAGCAGTCCCTCTGGCCCGGTGACTTGGTCCTTGAAGGACAGGACGGTTTTGTCCATGCCGGCGCCGCGTATCGTGACGCCGTGCACGCGCAATGTCAGGCCGCTGGTCAGGTGATGCTTGCCGGCTGGAATTTCTATCACGCTGCCTGGCTTGGCATCCAGCAACTGTTCCTGCAGTTTCTTCTGGAAAGCAGCGTCATCGCTGGCTGC
This sequence comes from Parundibacterium terreum, assembly GCF_014636315.1. GTDB lineage: Bacteria > Pseudomonadota > Gammaproteobacteria > Burkholderiales > Burkholderiaceae_D > Undibacterium > Undibacterium terreum. Next base: position 560,999 of record NZ_BMED01000003.1, read on the forward strand.
CTGCATTTTTGCGCTATCTGTATCCGGGCTCTTGCTGCATGCCCCTAATAGTAGAAATAAGGGCAGTGCAGCATACGACAAAGGCATCACTAATTTACGCATTGAATGTCTCCTCAGGTGTTCCATTTTGCGGCAGTGGATATGCTGGAAATTGCTGCGACGCTATTGCATGATTGTTGCATCACAGCAAATCAAAGCCCGCCACATGCTCAAATATATTGGTTTTATTTTTTGAGAGCATTTCGATTCTATGCTATTAATTTCTGAAAATATAAGTGATTACCGGCCAAATTTGTAGTTAAAATCAGCCATGTCTTGTTGCGTTTTTGTCGTGTTCAGTCGTCCGCTCTGCCAGCCAGGAGGAAAGATGAGAAAGCCGGTGCAAGTCAGTATCTATGTGGATGAAGGATGTTGGGCGGGCGTCGCCATCCTGATCAAGGAATTGCTGGTCATTGCAGGAACCTTGCACTCACGCAATTTTGACCTGGATGCTTCTGCGTTATTCCAAATCACGCTGGCTGGCCCAAGCGAGGCTGCAGTGCGATCATTTACCGGCACGATGATTACGCCTGACCAGGCGATACGCAATAGCGGTCCGCCGCCACAAGTGATCGTTATCCCCCCGTATTATTTTTTCGATGCGCAGGCGGTACCGGTGCGCGCCAATTTCCGGCGTTGGCTGGTACGTGCCTATGAGCGGGGCGCGATCTTGCTGGGATTTGATGGCGGAGTGCGGGTGCTGGCGGCATCCGGTTTATTGGATGGCCATGAGGTTACCGGTAATCTCTCTGATCAGAAAGCGTTTGCGCAGCACTATTCACCGGTACGCTTTTCACCGCATGTGCCGCTGGTGACAGATGGACGCATAGTCACTGCTACCGGCACCGCTCCCAGCATGGATGCCTGCGCCTATCTGGTGAATCATTTTTATGGAGAGGCCGCCGCTCATAAATTTTCCCGTTATACCAATCCGGTACGCAGGCCCGTGTATGAACGTACGGAGTTGATCGATGTTGTACTGAAAAACCATGCGGACCATCGCATCCGGCAAGCTCAGGAATTCATTGAGAGGCATTTCAACCAGGATATTTCTGTGGAAGATGCGGCCAGACGCGCAGCGATGAGTTTGCGAAATTTTACGCGCCGGTTTCACACTGCGGTCGGCATGACCGCCTTGAACTATATCTCGCACTGCCGGGTAGAGCATGCAAAAAAAATGCTGGAACTCAGGGGCGGTCCTGTACTGCAGGTGGCGCTGGAGTGCGGCTTCAACAATGAAGCCTCTTTCCGCCGCGCTTTTCATCAGATATGCGAACAGACCCCAATGCAATACCGCAAGGCGAGTATGATGAAAAAGAAACCTTCGGCCACTCCATAGCTGTATTGTGCGTGCCTTTGGCTTGCGCCGCCAGCCTTCGCAGCAGCCGCTTATTCACTAGCTTTGCTCTGGACGAAAAGTAATTTAACCGCAATACTGACAGCGATTCCACAGACGCCTATTGCCAACAAAAGTAACATGGTCTTTCACCTTCATTCAAAAGTATCCGTGCTGCGGAATGCCTGCAGCAATGACCCAACTGTAGCAGCCGGCGCGGTGTTTACTCCAATAGCAAATATGGCATTCATCTATCTCAAAACGGCATACGCATGATCTCTCTGAAGCAAATAAAGTACTTTGTGGAGATCGTCGAGGCAGGCAGTTATTCGCGCGCGTCGGAACGCTTGTACATCGCGCAGTCGGCACTCAGCCGGCAAATGAAGGAACTGGAAAGCGAAGTGCAGGCAGTGCTGATGGAGCGGGATTCGCGCCATCTGGAATTGACCGACGCCGGCAGGCTGCTGTATGAGCGCAGCAAGCGCATACTGGAAGAAATCGCTGAAACCGTGCAGCAAGTGCAGCAGGTAGGCAAGGGTGAACAAGGCACGATACGCCTGCTGCATTCCAGCTCTGTCACGCTCACTGCAGAGCTAGGCAAGGTACTCAATACCCTGCTGGCAGAGTTTCCCGGAGTTTCACTGGATGTGTCCAAGGCTTCATCGGACCATCAGGCGATGGACATCGAAGAGGGAAGGGCAGACCTCGGCATGATCCGTTTCCCCATATTGCGCAATTATCCTAACATCGTCGTCAAGGAATTCTTTACTGAGAAGCTGATGGTCGCGGTATCGGAGCAGCACGCTCTGGCCGGCAAGCAGAGCACCGACATCGCCAGCCTGCGCGAAGAATATTTTGTTTCCATTCCGCATAAGGACCGGGGTGGTCTCAGTTACCTGGTCACCAGCTTGTGCCTGAAACAGGGATTTTTCCCCAAGGTAGCGAGAGCAATATCCCGTAAGACTTCGTTATTGAACCTGGTGGAAGCGAATATGGGGATTGCCATTGTTCCAGACAGCATGCAAGAGGTGGCACCCAAGGGCGTGCGTTTTATTGCGCTTTCCGACCAGGAATCCAGTTCAGTGGTAGGACTGATTTACAGGCGCGACGCACCTGCGATGATCAGCCATTTCATTGCCGCGTTTGAGCGCGAGATGCACGCGGTAGCGCAGTCTGCAGCATAGTCTGTAGACTGCGCAGCAACACGAGCTATGCCGGTGTTGCTGCAGCGCCCAGCCAGTAGCGGTCTATATCTTTCAGCCCCCATTTGGCCGCATCCTCGCGCGACACGATCTTGTCCTGCAAGCCGGGGCCAGCCAGGTCGAGTAATTCGGGCGTGATATAGGCCAGTGACTTGGTGGAGAAGAATACCCTTACCTTGGGTTGCAGTAGGGACTTGCCGACCTGCTGCTCAACCACCACGCCCAATTTCCCGGAGGCCAGGCGGACCAGCGTGCCCACCGGGTAAATGCCTATGCTTTTCACGAAGGCCTGGAATACCTTTTCGTCAAAATGTCCTTTGCTCCATTCCGCCATCTTGCGCAGCGATTCTGCGGGGCACCAGCCGGCCTTGTAAGGGCGGTTGGAGGTAATGGCATCATACACATCGCATACAGCGCCCATGCGCGCATACAAGCTGATCTGCTCCCCTGCCAGGCCCTCGGGGTAGCCGCTGCCATCCATTTTTTCGTGGTGATGCAGGCAGACATCCAGCGCAATCTCGCCTACCCCTTTTGCATCCAGCAGCATCTTGTGGCCAGCTGCCGGATGTTCCTTGATAGAGACGAATTCATCATCCGTCAGCTTGCCTGGCTTGTTCAGGATCGTGGAAGGTACAGCCATCTTGCCTATGTCATGCAGCAGGCCTGCAAAGCCGGCGGCGCGAGTCTGCTCATCATCCAGCTTCAGTTGCCTGGCCAACGCAATCATCAGCGCGCATACCGCGACTGAATGCATGTAGGTGTAGTCGTCCGCATTCTTCAATCTTGCCAGGCCTATCAAGGCACCGGGATTGCGCATGACCGAGGTGGCGATATCTTCCACCAGTTCCATCGCCGCTTCAGAGTTCACGGCCTTGCCCATGCGGGCTTCGCTGAACATTGAGAACACTGCCTGCTTGGACTTACCGACTATTTTTGCCGCGCGGCCCATCTCTTCGTCCATTGACACCTGCTCGATGTGGTCAAAGCTTGCAGCGGGCTCGGCTATGGTTTCAACAGGCAGAGTTTCTGGGGGAGGAGTTTCAGCGGCAGGACGTGGCCGGCTGATTTTTTTGTCTTCGCCATTGAGGACATCAAGGCCCTTGCTGGTATCTATCCATGCCTGCTGTATTTTGCTGCGTTTGATTTTTTCTATGACAGCAGGATCTTCCAGCAGCAAGGATTTTTGCCAGATAGGTGTGTCTATCCATGAGCCGCACAACTCATGGATATACATACCGGTTCTTAACTGGGCAACCTCAATTTTTTTCAGCATTTGTTGATTTTCTTCCGGGAGCCAAAGGAAGCTCGGGTGAAGGCAGATAAAAAGACCGGACGCTGTGCTCTCGCGGATCTGTCGTGCTGGCTTTTATTCTACATGGGGTCGCTTATATTGGCGACGCCTGCCGAATAGACAAGGCGAGTGGGTGGCAAGATTCTTTCGGGCACCTAAGAGATTGAAATCATTGAAGATATTCCTTCTTTTCCGCTTGTACAGACAGGTAAATGTGCGTTTCCTATTTGCATTCTTTAACAAAACGCATACAACACGTGCCGGCATCTTTGCGTAGGACCTGGAGCAGGCGTCGATAATATGATTGCTTGAATATTAATATTCCATTTATCGGAATATATAAATGCAAATAGTGATTATTGTTAATAAAAATGGTTGTAGTTAGCATGATCAACAGACGGCGCTAAATTTAGTTGCCGTCGCAATCTGCGAATTACCCTCACCACTTTTTATAGGAATACTCATCATGAAAGCAGCAATCATTCTCTTGTCCGACCCCAAAACCGGTAGCGAAGAAGCCCTGGGCCGCACCTTTAATGGCCTTGCCGCCGCGTATGACTTCAAGCAACGCGGCGTCGAAGTGGCTATCTACTTCCAGGGCACCGGCACCCGCTGGGCCGCAGAAGTGGGCAAAGCCGCACATCCGCTGCATGCCTTGTTCAAGGCCGTTGAAGATAAAGTAGCCGGCGTTTCCTGCGGCTGTGCTGATGTTTTTGGTGCGCGTGAAGATGCGGTAAAAAACGGCTTTGATCTGGTGACTGATAACAGCGTGCCGGGCACATCCGGTTTGCCAAGCCTGGGCCAACTGGCTGTCGACGGCTATACAGTCTTCACGTTCTAAACAAGAGTTGACCCGCATTGGCCAAAGAGGTGGATGCGGGCGACCGACGAAGGAGAACATCATGGGTGCAGGACTAGGGTTTCATGAAGGCGAGAGAACGGTGCAGGTGCGCGCCGGAGAAGATGCGGTTGCCGATCGCAATGGCACGATGATGGCCGATAGCATCATTGCAGGCGCGCGCGGCTTCATAGAGAAACAGTTCATGGTGGTACTCAGTAGTGTCGATGTGGATGACTATGCCTGGGCTTCCGTCCTGTATGGAAAGCCGGGTTTCCTGCGCACGGAAAATGGAAGCTCGGTACAAATCCAGGTCGCTGCAGAAGAGCGCGATCAAGCAGATCCCTTCTGGTCCAACATCGAAGTCGGTACCCAGATCGGCATGCTGTTTATTGAACTAGGCACCCGTCGACGCTATCGCGTCAACGGCAGGGTCAGCCGTCTTGACGGCCAGGGCCTGGAAGTGGACGTTGGCGAGGCTTACCCGAACTGCCCCAAATATATACAAAGGCGTCAGCTAAGCCTGCAGGACTTTGCCCAGGAGCCGGATGCAAGCACGAGCGCGATGATTACCGGTGGCCGTCAATTAAATGAGGCTGCATATACTTTGATACGCAATGCCGACACTTTGTTTGTCGCCAGCTCGCATGCTGAGCGCGGCAGCGATGCATCGCATCGAGGCGGCAATCCCGGCTTCATACAGATACTGGAAGACGGCACCATCAGGGTCCCGGACTATCACGGCAACAGCATGTTCAATACGCTGGGCAATATGGAAAGCAACCCAAAGACAGGCTTGCTGATACAGGATTTCACCGGTAACAGGCAATTGCAACTGGTGGGAAATGCGGTCATACGCTGGGATGTCGATGATCAGGACGGCGCCACCGGAGGTACGCGGCGCTACTGGGATTTCACAATAGAACGATGGATGCTTCGCTCGGTCAAGCAAGGCTTGCATTGGGAGTATGTGGATGCGTCGCCGTTCAATCCGGCTATTGCCGGCAAGCCGGGAGCAACATCGTGAGCCATATCATTTCAGACATCATCGAGCATGGAGACGCCGTCAAGGAATTTCGCATCCGCAAGCCCGATGGCGGCGCACTGCCCGCGTGGAGTGCCGGTGCGCATGTGCAGTTGCGTTTTACGCTGCCTGACGGCAGCATCGTCGAGCGCCAGTATTCGTTGATAGGCAGCCCCGGTGAAACGCAAGAGTACCGCATCGCGGTATTGCTGGATCAGAAAGGCAGGGGTGGTTCGCGCCACTTGCATCAGCAACTGCAGATTGGCGATACGATCACGCTCACCGGACCGTTCAACAGCTTTCCGGCCAAGCCCGCTCAAGGGCGCGTGGTGTTGATTGCCGGCGGCATAGGCGTGACCCCCCTGGTTTCGATAGCGCATGCATTTCACAAGGAAAGGGCCGAGCTTGAGTTTCACTACCTGGCCCGCTCCCAGGAGCGTCTGGTGTTGCTGGACGATTTGAAGGCGCTTCCGTCACAGCAGTTGTTTACCCATCTGACGCAGGTCAATCCGGACACGACGGATGACGCTGGTCACGCAGAGCGTGCGGACCTGGCCGCTATCCTGGGCAATTACACCGGCAATGCGCAAGTCTACGCCTGCGGTCCGGTCTCGTTATTGCAAGATCTACGCCGCATTGCAGCATTACTCGATTGGCCTGATTCCGCCATCCACATGGAAAGTTTCGGCGTTCGTGGCACTACGGAAGACAAGCCTGTACAGGTCCATCTGGCGCAATCGGATATCACCGTGGACGTGGCGCCAGGCACATCCATTCTGGATGCCCTGGTAGATGCAGGTGCATTTTTGTCATTTGATTGCAAGCGCGGGGAGTGCGGCAATTGCTACACCCAGCTTGTTGAAGGCGATATAGCGCATCGCGATGTGTGCCTGACAGCACAGCAGCGTGCAGTCGGAATGTGCCCTTGCGTGTCCTGGGCGAATAGCGGGCGCATAGTATTGGACCTATAGTTCTTTACAGGGAAAGGCAGGCTCCAAGTATATCAAACCGGCCCGCTTTTGGCATACAATCTGTCGATTCACTGTAGATTCATTGTGGTGCTTATCGCCAGGGGTTCTGTGTCATGTCACAAAAATCACGCTTCAGGACCTTAGCATTATTGCTATCCGGCCTGTTGTGCATCGCTACGGCATATGCTGGCCCTGGGTCTGGGGCCGATGCCGGCCATGCATCCCACTGGCCGGACAGTTGGACTACGCCGCAGGAGCCTTTCCGCATTTTCGGCAATAGCTATTACGTCGGCGTGCATGGTCTCAGCTCGGTGCTGGTGACTTCTGACCAGGGCCATATCTTGCTGGATGGTGCATTGCCGGAATCGGCGGACAAGATCGCCGCCAGCATACGCGCACTGGGGTTCAAGCTGGAAGATGTCAAATTCATCCTCAATTCCCACGCGCATTTTGATCATGCCGGTGGCATAGCGAAATTGCAGCGTTTGAGTGGCGCGACTGTCGCCGCCAGCCCCTCGGCCATACAGGCCATGATGCAGGGGCATGTGGGCGAAGACGATCCTCAAGCCGGCAATGCGACTCCCTATCCTCCGGTGGTGGGCACCCGCGCTGTGCATGACGGAGAAACTCTGACTGTAGGACCGCTGGCGGTGACCGCCCACTTCACTCCCGGCCATACGCCAGGCGGAACCAGTTGGACCTGGAAATCCTGCGAAGGCAAGCGCTGCGCCAGCATCGTGTATGCAGACAGCATTAATCCGGTATCTGTTGCCGATTTCAAATTTACCGACAACGACAATTATCCGAACGCGATCCGGGATCTGGAAGGGAGCTTTGCAACCCTTTCCAAGTTACCCTGCGATATCCTGATATCGGTACATCCGGAGTTTTCCGGCATGTGGGCAAAACTAGCTCGGACGACGTCGGAAAAGAATGGCTTTTTTGTTCCACGGGCATGCCGTAAATATGTGGGCGTTTTCAAAGAAAGCCTGCGCAAACGGATAGCTGCGGAGCATAGCTGAGCGCCCAGCCGCTACGGTTGTTGATCAGGGAGAGCGGACCTCACACAAAAATAGGTCTCCACAGTAGAATAGTTATGCCGGAAGTGTATGCCTGCAGCAGGATCGCCATTGTCGAAATATAAATTAGATAGAGGACACAAATGCTCGCGCCAGCCAAACCCGAAAACGAAGCGCTACGCGTCAATACTCTGCACTCGCTGAATATCCTGGATACTCCGGCCGAGGAGCGCTTTGACCGGCTAACCCGGCTGGCAAAGCGTCTGTTTGGCGTACCTATTGCGCTGGTGAGCCTGGTTGATTCTGACCGGCAATGGCTCAAATCATGTGCCGGGCTCTCTGCCAGCGAGACGCCGCGCGATATTTCATTTTGCGGGCATGCAATCCTGAATGACGGCATTTTTACTATCCCGGATGCACTGGCCGATGATCGCTTCCACGATAATCCCTTGGTAACCGGAGATCCTTACGTGCGTTTTTATGCCGGCTGCCCATTGTCGGTGCCTAATGGCAGCAAGATAGGCACGCTATGCCTGATCGATGTCAAGCCGCGCGACATGGATGAAGAAGACCGCAAGCTGCTGCGCGATCTTGCCGCGATGGCGGAGCAGGAAATTGCCGCAATCCAGATGGCCACCATCGATGAATTAACCGCCTTGTCCAATCGCCGGGGTTTTGAATCGCTGGCACAGCATGCGCTGAATGTCTGCAAGCGCATGGAAAAGCCGATGTCGCTGCTGTTCTTCGACTTGAACGATTTCAAGAAAATCAACGATACCTACGGCCATGCGGAAGGAGACAGGGCCCTGTCTACGTTTGCCGGCCTATTGCAAAGTGTGTTTCGCGATAGCGATGTTGTGGGCCGCCTTGGCGGTGACGAGTTTGTGGCTTTGCTGACCAATTCCAATTATCAAGAAGCATCGCTTGCCATACAGCGTCTGCAGCATGCGGTGGATGCGCGCAATGCAGAAGATGCGCGTGGCTACGATATCCGCTTTAGCGTGGGGCAGATCGAGTATGCGGCAGAGCGGCATACCTCCATTGCAAGCCTCCTGGCCGATGCGGATACTGCCATGTATGCCAACAAGCAGGCAATGAAGGCGAAACGTTTAGTGGTGCATTGAAGCGCGGTGCACCTCATGCATAAAAAAAGGAGAGGTAATCAGCCTCTCCTTTTTGTTTTGTGTTCTTCGGGTTCTAAATCATTTGTTCTTGTTATACACGTCCACAAAGACCGCTGCCAGCAATACCAGTCCCTTGATCACCTGCTGGTAGTCGATGCCTATGCCCATGATGGACATGCCGTTGTTCATCACGCCCATCACAAAGGCGCCGATGACCGCGCCCATTACTTTGCCGACGCCGCCGGATGCGGATGCGCCGCCGATGAAGCAGGCTGCAATCACGTCCAGTTCAAAGCCGGTACCTGCCTTTGGCGTAGCCGTGTTCAGGCGAGCCGCAAAGATCAGGCCGGCCAGTGCTGCGAGCATGCCCATGTTGACGAAGGTATAGAAAGATACGCGCTCGGTCTTGATGCCGGACAGGCGTGCTGCTTTTTCATTGCCGCCCACTGCATATACACGGCGGCCCAGTACCGTCCGGTTGGCTATGAAGGTGTACGCGACCATCAGCACAAACATCACGATCAGCACGTTAGGCATGCCTTTATAAGAGGCCAGCAGGTAGCTGAAGTACACGATCACAGCAGCGAAAACAGCATTCTTCAGGAAAAAAAACTGATACGGCTCATCCACCATGCCATAGCGCGCCTGTTTCAGGCGGCTGCGGAGTTTGACAAAGATCAGGATTGCCGCAACGATCACGCCAACGACCAATGAAGTCACGCGGAACTCGCCGGTTTCTATCAGTTCTGGAATAAAGCCCGAGCTCAGGCGCTGGAATCCGTCAGGGAAGGGGCCTACCGATTGTCCCTGCAAGAGCGCCAGCGTCAGGCCCTTGAAGACCAGCATGCCGGCCAGCGTGACGATGAAGGCGGGTATGCGGAAGAAGGCGACAAAATATCCCTGCGCAGCGCCGATAATGGCGCCTGCTACCAGGCAGATCAGCGCGGCCAGCATGAAATTCATGTTGTAGTTGACGATCAGTACTGCCGCCAGCGCACCGATAAAACCGACCACCGAGCCCACCGACAGATCGATATGGCCTGCCACGATCACCATCAGCATGCCCAGCGCCATGATGACGATATAGCTGTTCTGCAAGACTAGGTTGGTCAGGTTCAGCGGCTGCATCAGCGTGCCGTCCGTCATCACCTGGAAGAAAGCCATGATCGCGATCAGCGACATCAGCATGCCGTATTCGCGCATATTGTTTTTCAGGAAGCTGCCGTAGCCCTTGCCTTGGGCATCCTGCTCTGCCGGGATATTCTTTACGTCTTTCATACTTGTCGTTCCTGATGTAATTTCCGATACTGCTTCAGATGCAATGCCGGCGGAGTCCGCCGTAGCCAGTTTATTTGCCATGATTGCCTTCTCCATTCTTGACGATTGCCCGCATGATTTTTTCCTGGCTGGCTTCCGCTATAGGAAATTCCGCGACGAAATTGCCCTCGTTCATCACATAGATGCGGTCGCACATGCCCAGCAGTTCCGGCATCTCGGATGAGATCATGATGATGCCTTTGCCTTCTGCGGCGAGCTGGCTGATGATGCTGTAGATTTCATATTTGGCGCCGACGTCGATGCCACGGCTGGGTTCGTCCAGTATCAGGATGTCCGGATTGGAGAACAGCCATTTGCTCAGCACGACCTTTTGCTGGTTGCCGCCGGAAAGATTCAATACCTTCTGGAATACATTCGAGCTGCGTATCTTCAGCTTGCTGCGGTAGTCTGCAGCGACTGAGTATTCGCGGCCTTCATCGATCACCAGCTTGCTGGACACGCCTGGCAGGTTGGCCAGGCTGACGTTGCGCTTGATGTCGTCTTCCAGGATCAGGCCCAGGCCTTTCCTGTCTTCGGTTGCATAGGCGAGGCCGTGCCGGATGGCCTTTTGTATACTGCTGACATCGATCTGCTGGCCGTTTTTCAATACCTTGCCGCTGATATTGCGGCCATAGGAGCGGCCGAAGATACTCATCGCCAACTCAGTGCGGCCGGCACCCATCAGGCCGGCGATGCCGACAATCTCGCCTTTTCTGACATTGAAGCTGACGCCCTTGATGACCTGCCGTTCCGCCTGCTCGGGATGATGCACGCGCCAGTCCTGCACTTCAAAGATGGTTTCGCCTATCTGCGGAGTGCGCTTCGGATAGCGGTCCGCCATTTCGCGGCCTACCATGTTCTGGATGATCCTGTCTTCGCTGATCGGCTCCTTGCGGCAGTCAAAACTTTCCACTGTCGTGCCGTCACGCAGCACCGTGATCGCGTCGGCCACCTTGGAGATTTCATTCAGCTTGTGCGAGATCAGGATGGAGGAAATACCCTGCTGCTTCAGTTCCAGCAGCAATTCCAGCAAGGCATCGCTGTCGCTTTCATTCAAGCTGGCGGTAGGCTCATCCAGGATCAGTAGTTTGACTTCCTTGGAGAGCGCCTTCGCAATCTCTATCAGCTGCTGCTTGCCGACACCGAGGCTGTTGACCAGGGTATTCGGCAATTCATTCAGGCCCACCTTCTGCAGCAGTTCGCGTGTCTTGGTATACGCCAGCGCCCAGTCGATGATGCCGTTTTTTGATTGTTCGTTACCGAGGAACAGGTTCTCCGCAATGGATAGCAGCGGTACCAGAGCCAGTTCCTGGTGAATGATGATGATGCCGATTTTTTCGCTATCGGAGATATCCTTGAACTGCCTTGTTTCGCCGTGATACAGAATGTCACCGGAATAGCTGCCGTGGGGATAGACGCCGCTGAGGACTTTCATCAGCGTTGATTTGCCGGCTCCGTTCTCTCCGACTATCGCGTGAATCTCGCCGCTACGAACTTGAAGATTGACATTGTCCAGCGCTTTCACACCGGGGAAGGTCTTCCTTATCCCGCGCATTTCCAGGATAGTATTCATCTTATAACCTCTTAAGTCCGCGTTCTCCCCAATAGCGGGAAAGCGGACAGTTTGTCTCAAACTCTTGATTTTATTTTGCCTGCCACAATGGATCAGACGCAGACTGGGCTCAGACCCAACGGATGCAGTGGCAGCGGCGCACTGCATCCGTTTTCAGGACATTATAGTAGTGGCTGTTAGCCCGCTATTATTTGAACTGTGCTTCTGTGTAGTAGCCGCTGCCTGTGACTAGGATCTGCTTCCAGTTGGATGCATCCACGCTGACTGGTTTCAACAGGTAGGAAGGTACTACCTTCACACCGTTGTTGTAGGTTTTAGTATCGTTGATCTGAGGCGTTTTACCGCTCAGGACAGCGTCTACCATGCCTACAGTGACTTTAGCCAGTTCACGCGTATCTTTGAACACGGTGGATTTTTGTTCGCCGCGCAGGATGGATTTAACGGAAGCAACTTCCGCATCCTGGCCGGTGACGATAGGCATAGGCAGTTTAGGTGTGCCATAGCCCACGCCTTTCAGCGAAGACAAAATACCGATGCTCAGGCCGTCGTATGGGGACAATACTGCGTCCACATGGCTGTTGGTGTAATAGGCGCTCAGCAGATTGTCCATGCGTGCCTGTGCAACAGCGCCATCCCAGCGCAGCGTGGAAACTTTGTCCATGCCGAGCTGTTTGCTGCGTACGACCAGCTTGCCGCTGTCGATGTAGGGCTTCAGTACCGACATCGCGCCGTTGTAGAAGAAGAATGCGTTGTTGTCGTCCGCGGAACCGCCGAACAATTCGATATTGAAAGGACCTTTGCCTGCTTTCAGGTTCAGTGCGGTTTCAATATAGCTGGCCTGCATGACGCCAACCTGGAAGTTGTCGAAAGTGGCGTAGTAATCCACGTTCTTGGAACCGCGGATCAGCCTGTCGTAAGCGATGACCTTGATGCCCTTGTCGGCCGCTTTTTGCAAGGCATTGGACAGAGTGGTGCCGTCGATCGCAGCAATCACCAGAACTTTGACGTTCTTGGTGATCATGTTTTCGATCTGGGCCAATTGGTTAGGAATATCGTCGTCTGCGTATTGCAGATCGGTCTTGTAGCCGCGTTCCTTGAATACCTTGACCATATTGTCGCCGTCAGCAATCCAGCGAGCGGAAGCCTTGGTTGGCATGGAAATGCCGATCGGGCCTTTTTCCTGGGCGCCTGCCAGAGGGGCGGCCGCCACGATACCGATCGCAAGTCCTGCGACCATAAATTTGATCATTTTCACAAACTGTCTCCTGTTATTTTGATGCCTGCATTTAAATATGTTGCAGCAGGCAAGCGCAGGTCAAGCTGGCTTGCCTACCTTCCCCCGCATCGACACCGGCGCGTAGCTGTGCTCCGTCACCTGTTTTTGCGATCGCAATGTGAACTGCCCGGTAGGCTCCTTCAGATATTGCCGGAAGGGAGCCTGTACTTTGGGCTTCATTTCGATGCGTGGATACTAAATTGTCTAAAGATATCTTTCTAATGACTTTTTAACTAAATTTGATATCGAATTTGGTATCTGCTGCGCTGAAAGCCCCGCGCAAAAGCCGCCAATTATGAACCTTTGCCCGCAGCTTTGCTGCCAGCATTCCAAACGTGCCTCAAAACTTGGCATGAGGGTGGTGTTTTTGACAGTTTATTGGGCAAAAACAGGCGATAGGCTGAAATTTGATATCAAATCCGGTATCAAATTGGGGAAAAAAGTCATTAGAAAGATATCTTCAGACTGTTTAGTATCCGTACACTTTACGCTTCACACTGGCTGTGATTGGGCCCGGGCAAGTTGGCCTGGCCAAGGCCAAATACCCGAAATATAAAACAAAATAGTTTGGAAACAAGTATGTCCGAGACAAAGAAAGTGCGTCTGCGCTCCGCAGAATGGTTTGGTACAGCAGATAAAAATGGCTTCATGTACCGTAGCTGGATGAAAAACCAGGGTATTCCCGATCATGAGTTCCAGGGCAAGCCCATCATTGGCATCTGCAATACCTGGTCTGAACTCACCCCCTGCAATGCGCACTTCCGCAAGATCGCAGAACACGTCAAGCGCGGCATCCTGGAAGCCGGCGGCTTTCCGGTAGAGTTTCCGGTGTTTTCCAACGGCGAGTCCAACCTGCGTCCTACCGCGATGCTGACCCGCAACCTGGCCAGTATCGACGTGGAAGAATCCATACGCGGTAATCCCATGGATGCAGTGGTGCTGCTGGTGGGCTGCGACAAGACCACGCCCGCACTATTGATGGGTGCAGCAAGCTGCGACGTGCCGGCAATCGTAGTCAGCGGCGGCCCTATGCTGAACGGCAAGCACGAAGGCAAGGACATAGGATCAGGCACGGCAGTATGGCAACTGCACGAGGCAGTGAAGGCCGGCCAGATCACTATGCATCAATTCATGTCGGCAGAGTCCGGCATGTCGCGCTCTGCCGGCACCTGCAATACCATGGGTACGGCCTCCACGATGGCCTGCATGGCCGAAGCGCTGGGCACTTCGCTGCCGCACAATGCTGCCATCCCTGCGGTTGATTCGCGCCGCTATGTATTGGCGCACATGTCAGGCATACGCATCGTGGAAATGGTGTGGGAAGATCTGCGCCTGTCCAAGGTGCTGACCAAGGAAGCATTTGAAAATGCGATACGCGTCAATGCGGCTATAGGCGGCTCCACCAACGCAGTGATCCACCTGAAGGCGATAGCCGGCCGCATGGGCGTGCCGCTGGAACTGGAAGACTGGACCCGCATAGGGCGCGAGACACCAACTATCGTTGATCTGATGCCTTCCGGCCGTTTCCTGATGGAAGAGTTTTATTATGCCGGCGGCTTGCCGGGAGTGCTGCGCCGCCTGGGCGAAGCGAACCTGATTCCGCACAAGGATGCACTGACCGTGAACGGCAAGAGCATCTGGGAAAACACCAGCGCCGCGCCTATCTATAACGACGAAGTGATACGCCCGCTGGACAAGCCCCTGATCGCAGACGGCGGCATCAGTATCCTGCGCGGCAACCTGGCCCCGCGCGGTGCGGTACTGAAACCTTCCGCCGCGTCGCCGGAACTGATGCAGCATCGCGGCAAGGCAGTTGTCTTTGAAAATTTTGACCACTACAAGCAGCGCATCGTTGATCCGGATTTGGATGTGGATGCCAGCTCGGTGCTGGTGATGAAGAATTGCGGCCCCAAGGGCTACCCCGGCATGGCAGAGGTCGGCAATATGGGCTTGCCGCCTAAGTTGCTGGCCCAGGGCGTGAAGGACATGGTGCGTATTTCGGATGCCCGCATGAGCGGTACCGCCTATGGCACCGTGGTGTTGCACGTTGCGCCGGAAGCCGCCGCCGGCGGCCCGCTGGCCATCGTGCAGGACGGTGACTATGTCGAGCTGGATTGCCATGCAGGCCGCCTGCATCTGGATATCAGCGATGAAGAAATGGCCAGTCGCCTGAAGCAATTGGGTGAGCAACCACCATTGCCGATACAGAGCGGCTACCAGCAACTGTATATAGACCGGGTATTACAGGCGGACGAAGGTTGCGATTTTGACTTCCTGGTCGGTTGCCGCGGCTCGGCAGTTCCCAAGCATTCACACTAATACTTTATTTGCCGGTGGCCGGCGGACGTCCGCTGTCCATGCAAAATAAAAGACAGGAGACAATATGTTATTGGTACAGTTTAAAGATGCGCAAGGCGCGCGCCGCGTAGGTTGCCTGCAAAACGGCAATACGGCAATCCGTGTGCTGGATGCGTATACCAGCACCTATCAACTGGCGCAGGCTGCGATTGCAAAGAAGTGCAAGCTGGAAGCCGTTGTTACTGCCGCTCTCGGCGCTACCGTTGTGGCTTACAGCGAAGTAGCAGAGCAGGGCCGCCTGCTGCCGCCGCTGGATCATACGGATAACGCACACTGCTTCGTGACCGGCACCGGCCTCACGCATCTGGGCAGCGCCGATACGCGCGATGCAATGCACAAGAAGGTGGATGGCGCGATTGAATCCCTGACCGATAGCATGAAGATGTTCCGCCTGGGCCTGGAAAACGGCAAGCCTGCCGCCGGCCAGCATGGAGTGCAGCCGGAATGGTTTTACAAGGGAGACGGTTCCATCGTCAGCGCCAGCGGCCAGGATTTGCGCATGCCTGCATTTGCGCTGGATGGTGGCGAAGAGCCTGAGATTGCCGGCCTGTACGTGATAGGCGCAGACGGCAAGCCCTACCGTATCGGTTTTGCACTGGGTAATGAATTTTCAGATCATGTCACCGAGCGCCAGAACTACCTGTATCTCGCACACTCCAAATTACGTACCTGTGCGGTAGGCCCGGCACTGCTGGTGGGCGATTTGCCGTCGCACGTAGCCGGTACCTCGGGCATACGCGATAGCCAGGGTGCGATGCGCTGGCAAAAGCCTTTCGTCAGCGGAGAAGACAATATGTCGCATACGATCTCCAATCTTGAATACCATCATTTCAAATATCCTTTATTCTGCCGTCCGGGCGATGTGCATGTGCATTTCTTTGGCACTGCCACACTGAGTTTTGCTGAAGGCATTAAAGTGGAACAGGGAGAGAGCTTCGAAATAGAAGTCGAAGCCTTCGGACCCCCTCTGCGCAACCGCCTGGTCGTCGATGCCGAGCCGGCCTTTGTGCAGAATCTCGTTACAAGCTTATAAACTGAAAGAATTATGTTGAATATTACAGGCGAGGCGCTGATCGGCGCTGCAAGCGTACGCGGTACAGGCGAAGCATTTCGCGCGTTTTCCCCAGTCAGCGGCGAGGATCTGCAACCGGAATTTCATACCGTAGGCCTGGCGGAAATAGCCAGCGCAGCCACGCTGGCACAGGCGGCTTTTGATAGCTACCGCGAAACCGACAAGGACAGCCGTGCGCGTTTCCTGGAGACGATAGCCGAGCAGATACTGGAGCTGGGCGATGAGCTAATCCAGAGGGCTATGGCGGAAAGCGGCTTGCCGCGCGCCAGGCTGGAGGGCGAACGCGGCCGTACCGTTGGCCAGTTGAAACTGTTTGCTGAAACGCTGCGCGAAGGTTCGTGGCTGGACGCACGGCTGGATACGGCTTTGCCGGAACGCGCAATTCCACGGCCGGATATCCGCATGCGCATGATAGCGCTGGGCCCGGTAGCGGTGTTTGGCGCCAGTAATTTCCCATTGGCTTTTTCAGTTGCAGGCGGAGATACCGCATCGGCGCTGGCTGCCGGTTGCCCGGTGGTCGTGAAAGCGCATCCGGCGCACCCCGGTACTTCCGAGCTGGTAGGGCGGGCGATACAAAAGGCGGTTGCCCTGTGCGGCTTGCACGAAGGCGTATTCTCACTGCTGACCGGCATAGGCAATGGCCTGGGCGCCGACCTGGTACGTCATCCTGCGATACAGGCGGTGGGCTTTACCGGGTCCCGCCAGGGTGGCTTGGCACTGATGGCGATTGCCGCCGCCAGGCCGCAGCCTATTCCCGTATATGCGGAAATGAGCAGCATCAATCCTGTTTTCCTGCTGCCGCAGGCGCTGGCAAGCCGCGGCGAAGTGATTGCAAGCGGTTTTGCAGCATCGCTGACTTTGGGCGTAGGACAGTTTTGCACCAATCCAGGCCTGATACTTGGCATCAAGGGTAAGGACTTTGAACGTTTTGCAGAGCAGGCGGCGCAGGCATTGGCGGCGGCACAGCCCGGTACCATGCTGACGCCCGGCATTTCCGCTGCCTATCAGCGTGGTGTGGATGGCCTGGCCCGGCATCCCAAGGTCAAGACCTTGAAGCAGCGCGCTGCGGCTACGGCATCATGCCAGGCTGCACCCGCCTTGTTCATCACCGAGGCCAGCGACTTTTTGGCAGAGCATGCGCTGTCCGACGAAGTGTTTGGCCCTTCTTCGCTGCTGGTGGCATGCAAGGATGTCGCAGAGATGCGCCAGGTAGCGGAAAAGCTGGAAGGCCAATTGACCGCGACGCTGCAAATGGATGACGCAGATACCGAAATGGCGCTGGGCTTGCTGCCTGTGCTGGAACGCAAGGTCGGCCGCATCCTGGTCAATGGTTTCCCTACCGGCGTGGAAGTGTCCACCGCGATGGTGCATGGCGGCCCTTTCCCTGCGACGTCGGATAGCAAGAGTACATCGGTTGGAACGGCAGCGATCTTCCGTTTCCTGCGCCCGGTATCCTATCAAAACATGTCGCAGGCCTTGTTGCCGGCAGCATTAAAGGACGGCAATCCTTTGCAGATCTGGCGGCGCAAGGACGGCCAGCTCGGCAGGGCATAGGCACGATAGGTACGGCCAGCCTGCAGGAGCAGGCAAGATAAAATTTAACTAAGTAAGCGCAACAAAGGGGACAATAAAATGAGTGGCAATCTTCAATTGGCACAATACGGCAGCCTGAAGGGCAAGCGGGTTTTTATCACCGGCGGCGGCACAGGCATCGGCGAATCACTGGTGGCGGCATTTGCAGAGCAGGGCGCAAAGGTCGCCTTCGTTGATATCCAGAAGGATGCCAGCGAGGCTTTATGCATCAAGCTGAAGCAGGCCGGTCTGGAGGCGCCGCTGTTCCGCCATTGCGATATCACCGATATCCCGGCGCTGCAAAAAACCATGCAGGAACTCGCCGCAGAGATCGGCGATTTCGATGTGTTGGTGAATAACGCCGCAAATGACCAGCGCCACAATCTGGAAGAAGTGACGCTGGACTACTGGAACGAACGTATCGCGATCAACCAGCGCCCGATGTTCTTCACCAGCCAGGCCGTTGTGCCCGGCATGAAGAAAAAAGGCGGCGGCTCCATTATCAATGTCAGCTCTATCTCCTGGCATATCAAGGGTGCAGGCTACCCTGCATACACAACGACCAAGGCCGCAGTCATCGGCCTGACCCGCGGCCTGGCACGCGACCTCGGTCCGCATAACATCCGTGTCAATACGGTCACGCCCGGCTGGGTCATGACAGAGCGCCAACTGGCGCTGTGGGTGGATGAACAAGCGGAGAAAGATATCAAACAAAACCAATGCCTGCCGGACAAGCTGCTGCCTATGCATATTGCCCGCATGGTGTTGTTCCTGGCATCCGACGATAGCGTGATGTGCACGTCGCAGGAATTCATCGTTGACGCCGGCTGGAGTTAGGCCTGCTCGGCATTACTGAGTAAGTGGTGTTGAGTACTTGATTTTTCTTCACCAGCCGGCACTGTGGGTGTTTTGCAGCGCCTCCTTGCCGCATGCGGTTGGCTCCACAACTGCATGGTCCTTGCTTAGCCGGTTCGGGTTCTCCCCCTAGACCGGCGGCGGGATAGAAGCAAGGCCGGCTTTTAACCACTCTCCTTCATTTGAATGAGAGTGGTTTTTTTCTAGTACATTTCCTTGGCGGCGACGCGTATGGCGTCAAGCAATAGTCTTGCGCCCGGCGACAGCAAGTGGCTGCGCCGCGTGATGATACCGAACGCATCCATCTTGATCGGCAGCTCTATTGGCAAGATGCTCAGGATATTCAGTTGCGCATAGTAGCGCGCCACCTCCACCGGCAGCACATGCAGGAAATCTGTCTGTTGCAGCAGCGATGTGATCATCAGGATGGCGGTGGTGTCAATCACGTTTACCGGCGGCTCCAGCCCCTGTTTGCGGAACATCATGTCGCAACGATGGCGCAGCACGCTGCCCTGCGGCGACAGTATCCAGCCTTCCTTGACCATGTCCTTCAGTTCCAGCCCCAGTGCACCTTCCAGCGGGTGGCCTACGCGGCCGACCGCGCACACCGGTTCCTCTGCCAATTCTTCGTACAGCAGGTCGGAGCGGTCTTCCTGATCCAGGATGCGGCCCACCATGAAATCCAGCGTGCCGCGCTGCAGGCGCTTCAGCAGGATATTACTGGTTTCCAGTTGCACGCCTATGCGCAGCATGGGTGCCTGCTGCTTGACGCGGGAAATGGCGCGCGGCAGCAAGGACATGCCGGGTGTCATGATGACGCCGGCCTCCACCTGGCCGGACAGGCCGGATTTGAGCGCGACGATATCTTCATGCGCCAGCGACAGGCTGGTGAGCGCCATTCTTGCATGGCGTATCATCGTCTCGCCGTAGATAGTCGGCTGCATGCCGCGCGGTGTACGGTCAAATAGCTGGATTTCCAGCATATCTTCCAGGTCTTTCAACTGCTTGGAAGCGGCCGGCTGGGTCATGTGCAGTGCGTCTGCCGCCCTATGGATGTTTCTTTCCTCATCCAGCGCAATCAGCAGCAACAATTGACGGGTCTTGAGCCTGGCGCGCAGGAACCAGTTCGAATTGGTATTTTCCACGTGTTTTCTTTATGGCAAGAATGGTAGCGAAGCTAGTGACCATGATATCAGAATCGATATTAAAACTACCGAAATATTGATTGGAAAGATATTAAGCCCGGTTTTAACATAGCTGCCATCCCGACTTGGAACACGGCTTCATGAATATTGTCACTATTGATACAGGAACGACCAATACCCGCAGCAGCCTGTGGATAGATGGGCAACTGAAGGCACAGGCTCACGCGGAGGTCGGTGTGCGGGATACGGCGATCAACGGCAGCAATGCCGCATTGAAGCAAGCTGTGCGCGATACCGTGAACGGCGCCCTGTCGCAGGCAGGCTTCGCCGAAGAGCAGGTGGACCTGATGCTGGCGTCCGGCATGATCACTTCCAATGTCGGCCTGTCCGAGATACCGCATTTGCCGGCGCCGGCAGGCTTGCAGGAGCTGGCGCAGGGCATGCAGAGCGTGGTCATGCGTGAAGTGTTTCCGCAGCCGGTATGGTTTATACCCGGCGTACGCAATAGCGTCGACAAGGTCGGCCTGCACAACCATGAAGCGATGGACATGATGCGCGGCGAAGAAACCGAGGCCATGGCCTTGCTTGCGCGCCTCAAGCTGCAAGGGTCGGCAATGATCATCCTGCCGGGTTCGCATACCAAGCTGGTATCGATAGACAATGAACAGCGCATCGTCGGCTGCGCCACTTCCATCGCCGGCGAGTTGCTGCAGGCGATCACCCAACATACCTTGCTGAAAAAATCGGTGGAAGGCGAATTTGCCAGCGAACTGCATCCGGAGATGCTGCTGGCCGGTGCCGCTGCCGCGCAAAGGACAGGATTGGCGCGCGCCTGCTTCAGCGTGCGCATCCTGGATTTGTTCACTGAGTCGCAATTGAATGAAAAAGCCAATTTCCTGCTGGGCGCAGTATTGAGCGGTGATCTGCTGACCTTGAAGAACAGCAGCGCGATACGCATGCGCCCGGACACCAGCATTATTATTTCCGGCAAGCCGATGCTGAGGCAGGCGCTGGCATTGCTGATCAAGGAAAACGGATTCTTTTATGGAAAACAGATCGTCGTCAATGACGAGGATCAGGATAACCTCGCAGGCTTTGGCGCAATCACGATTGCGGCAGCGCGCGGACTGGTTCCGCAGGCAGCTGCACAGTAAGAACATTAGTACATACGACGTAACATTAAAACAGAACTTTCAGAGACAGATCAGAAACATGACACAAGCTAAGAAACCCCTACGTTCGCACGCCTGGTTTGGCGGCGATGATAAAGACAGCTTCATCCACCGTAGCTGGATGAAAAACCAGGGCTACCCTAGCGATGCCTTCGACGGCCGGCCCGTCATCGGTATCTGCAATACCTGGTCCGAGCTTACACCTTGCAACGGCCATTTCCGTGAGCTGGCAGAATCGGTCAAGCGCGGCGTGCTGGAAGCGGGCGGTTTTCCTGTCGAGTTTCCTGCGATGTCCCTGGGTGAATCCAATCTGCGCCCGACGGCAATGCTGTTCCGCAACCTGGCGAGCATGGACGTGGAAGAATCGATACGCGCCAATCCTATCGACGGCGTTGTACTGCTGACCGGCTGCGATAAAACGACGCCGGCCCTGCTGATGGGCGCTGCCAGTTGCGATCTGCCTACCATCGTATTGTCCGGCGGCCCTATGCTGAACGGCAATTACCGCGGCAAGCCTATCGGCTCCGGCACCGATGTCTGGAAATTTTCTGAAGACCTGCGCGCAGGCCGCATGACATTGAACAGTTTCAAGCAGGCAGAATCCTGCATGTCCCGCTCCACCGGCCACTGCATGACCATGGGTACAGCCTCCACCATGGCCAGCATGGTCGAAGCTCTGGGCGTGACTTTGCCGGGCAATGCGGCGATTCCTGCCGTCGATGCACGCCGCAAATTGCAGGCGCAACTGACAGGCCGCCGCATCGTTGATATGGTGCACGAAGACTTGAAGCTGTCTCAAATCCTGACCAAGCAGGCATTTGAAAATGCCATCATGGTCAATGGCGCGATAGGCGGTTCCACCAACGCAGTAGTCCATCTGCTGGCGATTGCCGGCCGCATCGGCGTTGACCTGACACTGGCCGACTGGGACAGGCTGGGCCGCGAAATCCCTTGCTTGCTGAACCTGATGCCGTCCGGCCAGTATCTGATGGAAGATTTTTACTACGCAGGCGGCCTGCCTGTGATCATCAAGGACTTGCTGCAAAGCCTGCATGGCGATGCACTGACCGTGACCGGTCAAAGCCTGGCAAAAAATGTGGAAGAGGCAGAGAACTTCAACACGGACGTAATTCACTCGGTGAATACGCCGTTTAAGGAAGAGGGCGGTATTGCGGTATTGAAAGGCAATCTGTCCCCACGCGGCGCAATCATCAAGCCATCTGCGGCAACGCCTGATCTGATGCAGCATCGCGGCCGCGCGGTCGTGTTCAACAGCATAGAACACTACAAGGAAAGAGTGGATGATCCGGATCTGGATATCGATGCGAGCTGCATCATGGTGCTGCAGAACTGCGGCCCCAAGGGTTATCCAGGCATGGCGGAAGTCGGCAATATGGGTTTGCCCAAGAAATTGCTGGAACAGGGCGTACGCGATATGGTGCGCATTTCCGATGCACGCATGAGCGGCACCGCCTTTGGCACTGTGGTCTTGCACGTGGCGCCGGAAGCGGCGATGGGCGGCCCGTTGGCGCTTGTGCGCGATGGCGACATGATAGAACTGGATGTGGCAGGCCGCCGCTTGCACCTGGATGTGAGCGATGAAGAACTGGCCCGCCGCCAAAGCGAGTGGAAGGCACCGGAGCCTGCCATGCGCGGCGGGTACCAGGAAATGTATATCAAGCATGTATTGCAGGCTGATCAGGGCGTGGATCTGGACTTCCTGGTGGGTTGCCGCGGTGCAGCAGTACCGAGAGAATCGCATTGACGCAGACGGTGATACGGCCATTAAGATAAATGATGGCCTTAGTATTGCCGTACCATAGTCATACTATAAGTACGGCAATAGTCATACAATGCGCTGACCCTCAACCAAACTCTGTGCGACCATGAGCCAAGTAAATCTGCTAGTCGATGCCAAGAACCAGTTAGGCGAATGCGTGCTGTGGTGTGACCGCACCCGGCGCGTATTCTGGACCGATATCCAGTCCGCTCGCCTGCATGCGCATTCCCCAGTAAGCGGTGAGACGCAGACCTGGGAGTTGCCTGAGCGTCTGTGCAACTTCGCTTTTACCGAAGACAGCAACCGCCTCCTTGCAGGGTTTGCATCCGGTTTTTCATTTTTTGATTTGACCACCGCGGCCATCACGCCGATTTGCAAGGTGGAAGCCGATTTACCAGATACCCGCCTGAATGACGGCCGTTGCGACCGTCAGGGGCGCTTTGTCTTTGGCACCATGAATGAAGCAGAAGAGAAGACAGCCATAGGCAGTTTCTATCGCCTGAATGCGGACCTGTCGCTGGAACGCCTGCCGCTGCCGTCTATCGCGATAGCGAATAGCATCTGCTTCAGCCCGGACGGTAATTCCATGTTCTATTGCGATTCCATGCAAGGCATTATCCATCGCTGGGACGGTTATGGCAGCGGCAATACCGATGCCGGCCAGTTCCATATATTTGCCGATTTGAGTGCCGATACGGGCGCACCGGATGGCTCCTGCATCGATGCGGAAGGTTTTCTATGGAATGCCCAATGGGGCGGCAAGCGCGTTGTGCGCTATGCACCCGACGGCCGCGTTGACATCAGCCTGGATGTGCCAACCTCGCAGCCTAGCTGCGTATGCCTGGGTGGCGAGCAACTGGATCAGCTATTTGTCACCACGGCCCGTGAGTCGATGTCGGAAGAGCGTATCGCCAGGCAGCCGCAGGCCGGCGGACTATTCCATGCACAGTTGCAAGGCATACGCGGGCTTGCAGAAAACCGCTTCATCACTGGCTAACATCTTGATATGAACGCTTCTGATGTGAGGGGCGCATCAAGAACCGCAGCAAGATCACGCCAAGGCCACATCAAGCACTACACTAAGGATCACATGCTGAAACACACATTATTCCAGGCCATACTCGATCGCGGCATGGTCGCCATTGTCAGGGCCGATACCGCAGACGCGGCATTGCAACTAGCAGAGGCCTGCATCGCAGGCGGCATGGATGCGCTGGAAATTGCATTCACTACGCCGGATACGCTGGATGTGATCAAAACCCTGCGCCAGCGCCATGGCGATAAAGTATTTCTCGGTGCCGGCACGGTGCTGGACCCGGAAACCGCGCGCCTGGCCATCCTGGCCGGCGCCAAGTTCATTATTTCGCCCAGCGTCAGCACAGAGACCATACGCCTGTGCCAGCGCTATCAGGTATTATCCATGCCCGGTGCAATGACGCCAACCGAGATATTGACAGCGCTGGAAGCAGGTGCAGACATCATCAAGGTTTTTCCTGCGGAAGCCTTCAGCCCGGCCTATATCAAAGCGTTGCGCGCGCCGCTGCCGCAAGCGCCGCTGATGCCCACCGGCGGCGTTACCCTGGAAAATCTGCACTTGTGGTTTGAGCAGGGCGCGGTTGCGGTCGGCATAGGCGGCAGCCTGACTGCTCCCGCTGCAAAAGGCGATTACGCCGCAGTGACAGCCAATGCAGCGGCCTTTGTACAGCGCATGGCCGGTATACGTCAAAAACAATCGGGCTCGAAAGCATCATGAGCGAGGGCGCCAGCATCCAGGAGCAGCCGTTGCTGATTAAGCTCAGCAATGGTGATCTCAGGGTAAGCATCGCACTGGAAGCTGGCGGCTCTATCGCCAGCTTTTATCGTTTACGGCACGGTATCCAGACACATTGGCTGCGGCCTGCCAGCGAGCTTGCGTTGAAAAACAAAAGTGCCGAGGGCATGGCCAGCTTTCCCATGATCCCTTTTTGCAACCGCATACGCGATGGCAAAGCGGTATTCGATGGCCGGCAGGTCTCTGTACCGTCCGGCGCGCGGCGCCACCCCTTGCACGGCTTCGGATGGACCCGCGCATGGAGTTGCGTGCAGCACGAAGCAGCGTCTGCAAGCCTGCACCTGGATTTTCCCGGTCCGGATAATGACAACGGTGGCTGGCCTTTTAAATTCAAGGCAAGCCAGCATGTCAGCCTGACGGAGCAGGGCTTGTTCATCACGATGGAAGTGAAAAACACCGATAATGTTCCCATGCCACTGGGCATAGGCCATCATCCTTATTTTGTGCGCGAACCCGACACCCGCCTGACGCTGTCCGCGCAAGGCATGTGGCAGGGCGATCATGAAGTGATGCCTACCACGCTGGACCAGCCGCCTTTGTTGCAAAAGCTGAAGGAAGGCATACGCGTCGATGATTTTGCGTTGGATAATAACTTCGCAGGCTGGGACCGTATTGCAAATGTGACCTGGCCTGCAAGCGATGCAGGCCCCGCACGCAGCATGAAGCTGCAGGCTTCGTCGCCGTTTGACTATGTAGTGCTTTACACGCCTGCCGGGCAGGATTTCTTTTGTGTGGAGCCTGCCAGCAATTGCACAGACTGGCTGAACCTGGCATCGCATACCCAGGCAGAAAAAGGCGGGGCGGTGGTAGCTCCGGGAGAAGTCTATACGGCTGGTTTTAGCCTGCTGGTCGATTGAGCCTGGTTCTTCCTATCTAATTCCAGAGGGCTAGCTTGCAGCTGGCCCGCACAAGTTGGGGTTTCCCCCGCAGCTAAATCCGATTCCCGTTTTCTGATAGACTGAGCCGTTTTTTCAATTGCCGGAATTTCTATAATGTCTCTCGAGTCTTATCTCATTAACAGCGGTATCCGCTTGTCTGAATTGCCATCCGATTTTGCGGAGCAGGTTTCGCGCTACCAGCAGCAATTGCAGTCCGCCATTGCAACGGCTGCATCCGAGCCGCAGTGGCAATATCAGGTTCCTGAGCTGGGTGAGGGCGGCTCCTGCTCGCTGTTCGGCCAAGCTGCACCGGAACCGTATAACCTGGAAGCGACCCTGGGCGGCAAAAGCCCGGCCAAGCTCCGCTTATTGCAGCAAGTGACAGCCGTAGTGAATTTTTATCAGCAGCACAGCCGCAGCCAATGGTTTGGCGTCTATCAAAAGCTGGTCAATCCGCAAGGTGAGACGGTATTGGCCAAGCTGGCGTATTTCGGCGCAATGTCCAGGGCGGAATTCCCGCTTACGCCTGAATTTGCTGCGATCAGCAACAACAGCACTGTAGGATTGAGCGGCAAGGGGCGCATCATCAATAACGTGGAGTCCTATGTCGCTGCCGGCGGAGAGTATTACACCTGCGACCCCAAGGTACAGGCAGAAGCCTGCCTGCCGCTATTGGCGCAGGATGGGAAGGTGCTGGGCATTATCGATTCGGAAGCCTTCGAGCAAAATATCTTTTCCGGATCGGAACTGGCGCTTCTGATTGCGGTGACTACCAGTTTGCCGGCGTTGTTGCAGGATTGATAGAGTGCCCGGGCAACGCACGTCGTTGACCCGATGTCTCTGCGTTTCAAATCAGCTGCGCGCTAGTTCGTTTGCATGAAAAGCGGGACCTTGCATGCCCACTAGGAGTGTCGCGTCAAGCAATCGGAATTGCGTAGCGCATCTGGGAATTTTCGGACAGTGGATCGAAGCTGGCATCGTAGATTTCCAGATCGGGGCCGCCGTTATGGCGGTATTCAGACTGGCATAACCAGCTCGAATAAATAAAATCAACCGTCTGGTCAACCAGCTTGCCTACGCCGCGATGCAGAAACGTCGCATAATTTGTAGCCGGGATTTCAATCTTGTGCATGCCCGCAGGTAGCGCATCTATTTGCCGTACTTCGATGGCGGCATAGTACTCCAGTTCGTCGGAGTCTCCTGCCGCTGGCAGTACAACACCATAACAGCATCCCGGCACGGTATGTTCCACCTCCGCTAGTCGTGCGATGAAGCGTTCCCACAGCGGAGGAAGTTGCTCGCCCAGATTATTCTTGTCCGAGTCGCTGCCATAAAAGCGCGTGTGCATGCCAACCAGCAGCATCGCCGGCCGTGTATCAAGTTCGGGAATATGCTCCATGTTGTGGTGGATATGGCGCAGATAGCTCTCGTCTATTTTCAGCTTGCGCACGATAAGATTACGCCGCCCGCGCTGGCGGAATTCATTCGGCGTCAATGCGTAGTGTTCTTTGAATGCCCGCGTGAATGCTTCCTGGCTATTGTAGCCAGCCAGGATAGCGATATTGAGAATGCCCATGCGCGTTTCCAGCAATTTGTCCAGTGCATTGGCTAGGCGCCGCGCGCGTATATAGTTCTTCAGCGTTTCCTTGGTCAATGCCTTGAAAATACGCTGATAGTGCCATTGGCTCAAACCAGCTTCCCGCGCCACCGTCGCCAACGGAATGTCCTCCTCCAGATAGGTTTCGATGAAGTCGATGCCTCGCTGTATTTGATTCAGATAGTTCACCGGCATCCCATCACAGCGCTGAAAAATATTAGATATCGAAGAAGCCGCTTATTGTTACAAGCTGGCCTGCTTCATTGTAATGGCCTACGCTGACACCGTCACCGATGAGCTTGCCTTGTGCATCAAGCATATCCCACTGTGCAACGCTCTGCCCATGATGAAAGCGGAAACGGCGCGTGACAAAATGTGCGCCGGGTAGCTGTTGATGGAAATTTAACATATAGGCAATCAGCTCGTCCCGGCCGCTGACCTTGGCCAGCGGGTCCTGGTAAGTGCATTGCTGTGCCAGAGTGGCTGCTACAAGCGGATGTTTGTCGTCGGCACTTTCTGCCTTCCAGGCGGAAGTGTACGTTTCCCAAACTTGATGATGATCGATTTGCATACTGGATTCCCGCTTGATTGGTAATGCAGGCATGGTGCATCAAGGCTGCGCATCAGTTTTGATATTTTGTGCTGTCGCCGCATAAAAACCGGAAAAGTCCCGACACAAAGAATTTGCGCCGCTGAAACAAAAACGCCAACCTGGATAGGTTGGCGTTGCCTGAGGTATGTTCCTGGTAGCCAGGGGCTGAGCTAGGGCCACAGCCAGGCAGAATTCCTGTCGTCTGCGCTAGCAATTTTCAGGCATCAGCCAGTTGGATATCAGTGCTGCGCTGCCCATGCCTGGAGCATGTCGATTGCCTTGACAAGTTGCCCCGCAGAGCCCCGATAGTCGTTCGATCCTTGCTTGATCCCGTCGGGGGTATACCATTCGTAGAATGCATCGTCCCGAACTACCCGGTTCAGCATGGGAGCAAGCTCCTGGTAGGCAAGCTGCACTTGTCCGCGCGCGATCATCTGCTGAATGATACGCGCGCCGAACCATGGCCAGTCGCCGCCGTTCTGGTACACGTATTCCGACCCCATATGCGGGTTCTTGAAGAAGCCTGCCGGATAAGGCGGATAAAGGCTGACACCGATGCTTCCTGATTTGGAATCGATCTTGTTCTTGATCATCCGAGTAAAAGCCTGATCGACTTCGGCTGGCAGCAGCAAACCGGCCTGGATGGCCACGGCTGTGCCGCCCTGAAAATAAACCCGCGACTCGTCGAAATCGGCCGGGATAGGCGATCCCTTTTCAAGATAGATGTGTGGGATGAACTGCGTGCCATTCCACAAGTAAGCCCGTACTGCGCTACGTAAATCGCGCTCCCGTCCGGCCCAGGCGCTGGCATCGCGCGCGGCTGCTTTTTCCAGGGTTTGCATGTCGACCAGGGCCAAAGTCAGCATGGCATTGTCATAAATGCTGAGGCTGGGATGGCTGGCCGCATTCAAGATTGTGCCGGGAGAATCCTCGGGCTGCACATCACCCCAATCTGCCCGCGTGCCGCCGAAAATCAGTCCGTACTTGCTTGAGTACCGTTGCGTGTAGAGGAACATCATGGCATTTTCCAGCCGCCCCATTGCAGAAACACCGCGGATATCTTCCGACAAAAAGGCTTTGTCGCCGGTGATTGCTACGTATTTGGCGACAGCCTGAACCAGGGAACTCTCCTGGTCGCTCTCGACCGTATTCTTGTAGCTGGATCCATTCTGGGTATCGATCGCGTCAAGGATGTTTCCATCGTCGGCCTGGTGGTCCAGGAATAGCCGAAGCTGGGACCGCACGATAGGCGCTCCCTGCGCTTCGATGGCGAGTTCGACAAAGGTATTGAGATCGCGGATAAACACTTCTGCATAAATGCTGCCTGCAGATGAGCCCGTGGCAATAAGTTGCTTGGCTTTGGCGCGGATCAGAGGCAACTGCGGGTCGTTACGGATGGCGCTGGCGAGCTTGGCGTCGGCCGAAGGTTCAGCCGGCGGTGCGACAGATGACTGATTCCCGCCTGAACATGCCGCCAGGAGCAAGCTCAAGGCCAGCATCAAGGGGCGAACTGACAACGATTTCTTCATGTCATGCGACCCCTCCCTGGGCCTGTCCTGCACTGGAAAATATCTGAAAACTGGTGTGATGATTACAACTTCAATGTCCTGAATTATCACGTGTTCTACAGATGTAGTCAATCTGATAATTTATTTCGGGAAAGCTAAAAACCTGCCCTATAGTCTTTGGTGACTGAGGACGGCGTGGGGGCGAACTAGCTTAGATACTAGAGGGGCATAGCTAGGGGCAGGATTGCCGGTGCAAGGATTCCAGTTGCCTGCTCTGGATAACTTCCGTAAAAGATAAGTTGATAAATTGCGGATCGTTTGAGGTGCGGCAACTTATGTGAATGGGTAAGTGATTCGTGGCGGCAGTTTCAGTCGCGCGACTTAGTATTCATGGGGCGGCTATGAGCAACCAATTGGAGATCCGTTTGGCTTTGCCGTTTTGGATTGGATGTGGGGGAGCGACACGATCAGCTTCAGTGTTTTACAGATGCCTATTTTTTTGGATGCAAGTAGGCGCTCGAAAAAGTACAGCAAAAAACTTGAATGTGAGTGGGCATCAGAAGACTTCATCAAACAAAAAACCCGCATCAGCACTGGGCTAGAAGCGGGTTTTAAGACGTCAAAGAAGCTCTTTAACGTAGATCTGGTGGTGATAGGTGGACTTGAACCACCGACCCCAGCATTATGAGTGCTGTGCTCTAACCAACTGAGCTATATCACCAAGAAGCCTGCGATTATGCCATTCCGGTATTAGGGTGTCAAGCCTATGGCTAATATTTCGCCAAATATAGTTAAAACGGCATGCTGTCTGGCTAATCCTGGCTTCGTTATTCTGTCGCCTGGCTATTCTGCAGGACCAGTTGCAGCACTTGCTGGGTTGCGTCCGGCTGCAGGCAGTCGATGACGATGCGTTCCGGTATTGAGCGCAACCAGGTGAGCTGGCGTTTGGCTAGCTGGCGGGTGGCGATAATGCCGAGTTCGCGCATTTCTTCCATGCTGCAATTACCGTCCAGATAGTCCCATGCCTGCCGGTAGCCTACGCAGCGTATCGACGGCAAATTAGGATGCAGGTCGCCGCGCTGGCGCAGTGCGCGCACCTCATCCAGGAAGCCTTGTTCCAGCATGGTGTCGAAGCGGGTGGCGATACGCTGATGCAGAGCTGCACGGTCCGAAGGTTCCAGCGCGATGGACAGCATTTCAAAGGGGCGTGCGGGCCGGGTTTGCTGTGCCAGCAAGGTGGACATGGCCTGTCCGGTCAGTGTGATGATCTCCAGTGCGCGCTGTATGCGTTGCGAGTCGTTAGGTTTGAGGCGGGCGGCTGTGATGGGGTCCAGTGTGGCCAGCCTTGCGTGCTGGCCAGGTACGCCTATGCGGGCCGCTTCTGCATCCAGTTCTGCGCGCAGCGCAGGATCTGCCGGCGGCAGATCGTCCAGGCCGTCCAGCAGGGCCTTGAAATACATCATAGTGCCGCCCACCAGCAACGGCAGTTTGCCGCGGCTCTGGATGTCCTTGACCAGGCTTTGCGTATCGTCCAGGAACTGGGCTACCGAATACGATTCGCTGGGATCGATGATGTCGATCAGGTGGTGCGGCACCGAGCCCAGCTCGGCGGCATTCGGCTTGGCCGTGCCTATGTCCATCTCACGGTATACCAGCGCGGAATCGACGGAAATGATTTCGGATGGAATATGTTGCGCAATCTGTAGCGCCGCCGCCGTCTTGCCGGAAGCGGTGGGGCCCATGATGGAGATTATTTTTGCGGTGCTGCTCATTGCGGTCTTGTCTGGCTAAGGCGGAAACTGGAGTGGAAGCTGGGGCGGAAACTACATGCCATCATTGGCCGCGCAAAAACATCTTGTCCAGGTCGTTCAGGCCCAGTTGTACCCAGGTTGGACGGCCGTGGTTGCACTGGTCTGCGCGCTCCGTATGTTCCATCTGACGCAACAGCGCATTCATTTCCACCACGGTCAGGCTGCGGTTGGCGCGCACGGCGGTATGGCAAGCCAGCGTGCCCAGCAATTCGTTGCGACGGTCTATCAATACGCGGGAGCCGCCGTATTCCCGCACCTCGCGCAACACATCGCGCGCCAGCGACTGGGCGTCTGCATTTTTCAGCAGTGCCGGTACTGCACGCACGGCCAGCGTGGTCGGCGAGATCGCTGCAATATCAAAGCCCAGCGATTGCAGGATGGCCTGGTTTTCTTCCACGGTGCCGACCTCGACTGCGTCTGCATAGAAGGTAATCGGGATCAGCAGCGGCTGCACCGGCATGCTGTTTTCGTCCAGTGCGTTCTTTAGCTGTTCATACAGGATGCGTTCATGCGCGGCGTGCATATCCACCAGCACCAGGCCCTTGGTGTTTTGTGCCAGCACATAGATGCCATGCAGTTGCGCCAGTGCGAAGCCCAGCGGATGATCGTCTTCCGGCAACGTATTGCCGGCTGCCCGCGAAAACACAGGCTCGAAGCCGGAGGGTGCAGTTGCCGTGTTGGGATTTGCATACTGAGTAATTTCGCCATCCGCATTGGTGAAGGTACTGCCGCCGCCGGGATTAAATAGTGCACCATAGCTGGCCGTGGTCTGCGCTACACCCGCGCCATTGGAGTTGCCGTAAAACTGAGAGCCAAAGCTGGCCTGCTCGGCGCGCATCCACGGCATTGCGCTGGTGCCGGCCTGTACCGGTGCCGGCACGGTGCCAAAGGCGGTCGCCGAAGTCTGTGCCAGTGCGCGGCTGACTGCATGGAAAACAAACTGATGCACAGCGCGGCTATCGCGGAAGCGAACTTCTATCTTGGATGGATGCACGTTCACGTCGACCAGGGCCGGGTCAAGGTCCAGCGCCAGCACATAAGATGGATAACGATCGCCGTGCAATACGTCCTGATAAGCGGCGCGTACCGCATGCGTCAACAACTTGTCGCGCACAAAGCGGCCGTTCACATAAAAGAACTGCGCGTCGGCGCGTGCCTTGGAGGCAGTCGGCAGGCCGACAAAGCCGTGTACCCTGAGCGGGCCGGCACTCTCATCCAGCGGCAAACGGGCATTGGCGAAATTTTCGCCCAGGATATGGGCGCTGCGTTTGTCGATAGCTGCCACGTTCCAGTGGTCCACCGTTTTGCCGTTGTGGGCCAGCGAGAATGATACGTCAGGGCGGGCCAGTGCGATACGGCGCACGACTTCGGCACAGTGGCCGAATTCGGTCTGCTCCGACTTAAGGAATTTGCGCCGGGCCGGCGTGTTGTAATACAAATCCTGCACATCGACCGTCGTGCCATGGGCGCCGGACGAAGGGCTGATCTTGCCGTTTTCTATCTGCCAAGCATGAGCGGCATCGGCAGTGCGGGTAGTCAGTGTCAGTAATGCAACCGAGGCAATAGAAGCCAGCGCCTCGCCACGAAAACCAAGCGTGCCTACATTTTCCAGATCCGTCAGCGAGGCAATCTTGGACGTTGCATGGCGGGCCACGGCCAATGTCAGTTGATCCGGATGTATGCCGCGTCCGTTGTCGGTAATGGCAATGCGCTTTACGCCGCCTTCTTCCAGGCGCACGGTGATCGCCGTGGAACCGGCATCAAGGGCATTTTCCAGTAGTTCTTTGACAACAGCGGACGGGCGCTCCACCACTTCGCCTGCGGCGATCTGCGAGATCAGTTGGTCGGGGAGGGCCTGGATAGGGCGAAAGGGCGTTTGAGGTGCATTCATACCTAGATTATAACCTTGAGAAGCATCCTAAAGCCTGATTCCCCGTCTGGAACGAGGGGGTGAGTTTTTAACCTTACAAAGATGTCATATTGGAGTTTTTCCGCCTGCATGGTGTATGATTGCGCCGCAACAATCGTACGATCCGGTCACAGAAGCCGGGCGCAACCGGGAACGAACAATTCAAACCGCAATGTGCACGTCGCATACGCTGCCGCGTCCTTTTTGGGCGACTCGGCCTGTTGTGCGCTCTGGCTTGAATTCGAGATAGTACCTAAGGATAGTTATGGATTTTATGCAGTTGTTGGACATGATTTTGCATGTCGACAAAATGTTGGGTACCTTGATTGATCAATACGGGACTTTGATCTACTTCGTACTGTTTGCGATCATCTTTTGCGAAACCGCTTTTGTGGTCTTCCCTTTTTTACCCGGCGATTCCCTGCTATTCATCGCCGGTGCAATGTGCGCGCGCGGCTTGATGGATCCGGTGCTGTTGATAGTCTTGCTGATCATTGCCTCCATTGCGGGCAATTCGCTGAACTACTGGATAGGCAGCCTGATCGGGCACAAGGTGCTGGAACATGACTATCGCTGGATAGACAAAAATGCATTGAATAAAACCCATGCTTTTTATGAAAAGCATGGCGGCAAGACGGTTGTGCTGGCCCGCTTCATCCCGCTGGTGCGTACCTTCGCTCCTTTTGTTGCGGGTGTGTCTGAAATGACTTTCAAGACCTTCCAGATCTACAACGTGGTGGGCGCGCTGCTGTGGGTATTGTCGGTCGTGTTGAGTGGCTATTTCTTTGGCAATATTCCGCTGCTGCGTGATCATTTGAATACCATTATTCTGTTAGGTGTTGCTGCTGCCGTCGTGCCTGTGGTTCTTGGTGCAGCCTGGAGGCTGCTAAAGGGAATGACTGGTAAAACACGCTAAACGCGTTCAGCCCCAGGCTGGCCTGGCAAGGATAAAAAAACAGCAAGCTTATAGCTTGCTGTTTTTTTATGCATCGCTCAAACATGCAACAGTGCGTCACACATTGCAGATGCACAGCCATGTCAAATTGGGTAATATCCGTACACACTTTTGTTTCAGAGGAATGACATTCGATGATCATGTTCGCACTTGACGAACAATTGGCCCAGTCCGAGGCGGATTTGCTTGCCTTATCAGGCAATGCGCGCATCCGGGCATTGGTCAATCTGTCATGGAATCTGAGGCAGCGCGATACCAAGCGTGCGGTGCTCTTGGCCAACGAAGCACAGGGCCTGCTTAGCACCAGCAATTGTCCGGAACAGGAAAAACAGCGCCTGACATTGCGCGCGCAACTGGTGCTGGCTGAAGCAAGCTGGCTGTTTGCCAAGCTGGAAGTCGCGCAAAAACTGGCGCAAGACACGCTGGCGCCGTTTGCTGCGCTGAACGATCCGATTGGCGAGGCGGATGCACACTGGCTGCTGGCGCAGATCGCGATTGACCTGGGACAGCATCAAGCTAGCCAGGCGGCACTGCTTGCTGCAGCAGAAAAGGCCACGCAGGCCAAGGATGTGCTGCGCATTCAGGTCATAGAAACAGCGGCGATCCTGTTCAATCTGTCGCAAAATTTTTCGGCTGCCAAAAAGCGCTGGGAGGTGCAAGTCCAGAATGCGCCGGAAGAAGAGCGGCATCCTGCATTGACAACCTGGGCCGAGGATCTGGCCGCCAGGCTGGACGGCCAGTTCACGCAATCGATACAGTACTTCATGAATGCCCATGACGCGGCCATAAAAACCGGCCAGATCCGGCGCGCGATCAGCATAGGCAGCAACATCAGCTACGCCTTTTCCAGCTTGAACGACTACCATAGCGGCCTGGAATGGATACAGCAAAGCCTGGATCTTGCGCGTCCGACCGCATGGCCCAGCAGCATAGGCGGCTGCCTGACCAATAGCGCCGATATCCTGCGCAAGATGGGGCAGTTGACCTCAGCCCAGGAGCTGATGCAGGAATCGCTGGCCACTCTGGAAGTGCTGCCGCAGTCGCGTGGCTATGCGATTGCGGTACGCACGCTGGCCGATATTTTGCTGGACCAGAAAGATTATGAGGCTGCGCTTGCCGCTTTCCTGCAACTGAAGCAAAAATCGCTGTCGCTGGATGAGCCTGAGTTCATGTGGATATCCGAACGCGGCCAGGCCGAGGCTTTGTCCGGCCTGGGGCGTGCAGAGCAGGCCCTGGAGGCTGCGACCAGGGCCTTGAACTTTTCCCGCGTGCAAAGCAATACCTATTACGAGATACGCGCACTGACAGCGCTGGCGGACATCTATGCCAGCCACGATTTGCCTGCACCCGAAGGCATGCGGGCGGCCAGTGCGGCGCTGCATTACCTGGAGCAGGCGGTAAAAGTAGCCTCGATGGTGCAAGGCTATACTTTTCCGGCAGAGTTGCTGGCGACCGTTGCCCGTGAATGTGCGAAAGTGGGAGACTATCAGCGGGCCTATGAAATGTCTTTGCTGGCCAATGCGGCGCGTGAAAAAACCCATGACCAGTCCAGCACCAACCGCGCTATCGCAATGCAGGTGCGCTTCCAGACTGAGCGCGCTCTGGCAGACGGCGAGCATCACAAGCAACTGGCAGAATCCGAAGCCAAGCGCGCGTCTGCGTTGCAGCAGATCAGCTCCACGCTGGAACTGCTAGGTGCAATCGGCCAGGAAATCACTTCGCAGTTGAGCGTAGACGGTATTTATCAAACGCTGG
This sequence comes from Parundibacterium terreum, assembly GCF_014636315.1. Lineage (GTDB taxonomy): Bacteria > Pseudomonadota > Gammaproteobacteria > Burkholderiales > Burkholderiaceae_D > Undibacterium > Undibacterium terreum. The sequence goes on from NZ_BMED01000003.1 coordinate 596,799, forward strand.
ACCGCTATGTGGCGGCCTTGCTTAATCCCAGCACCTTTGTGATCTACCTAGCGGGGGAGAGCGAGCAGGGTGAGCAGATACTGGATATGGCATTTGGCATTGAAGATGGCAAGCCTTTGCCGCCCGACCGCATTCCTTTGGATAGCGAGAATTCGGACTGCGTGAAATCCTATCTGGAGCGCCGCGACATCATGATCGATGCCGCGGGCGAACGGGATATGCTGAATGTGATCGAGGGTACGCTGCCAACTCTGAGCCGCCTGTTTACTCCGCTGGCGATCAACGACCGGGTGATTGGCGTGATGTCGGTGCAATCGATACAAGCCTATGCGTATGGCGACAGGGAAAGGCTGATCCTGCGCACTCTGTGTGCATATGGCGTGATTGCGCTGGACAATGCCTATGCCTACCGGCGCCTGCAAGAGACCCAGGATCAACTGGCATCCAAGGAAAAAATGGCGGCACTGGGTGCACTGGTGGCCGGTGTTGCCCATGAGCTGAATACGCCGATAGGCAACAGCCTGCTGCTGGCCAGCACGATGCAGGACAAGACCCAGGATATAGGGCGGCAGTTCGACCAGCAAAGTATGAAGCGCTCAGACCTGAGCGGTTTCATTGCCGATGCCAGGGAAGCATCCACACTGATCGTCAGGAGCCTGACTACTGCAGCCAATCTGGTCAACAGCTTTAAGCAGGTGGCCGTGGACCAGGCGACAGAGCACCGGCGTATTTTCGATCTGCAGCAAACGCTGAAAGACATTATCGCACCGGTGATGAACCGCATTGCCTTGTCCGAGCACACCATCAACTTGCAGGTAGCGCCCAACATAGGCATGGACAGTTATCCCGGCCCGCTGGGGCAGGTGATTGGCAACCTGATCAATAATGCGATCTTGCACGGTTTCGATGGCACCAGCCATGGGATGATGAGCTTGAGCGCCCAGTTACTGGACGCAGAGACGGTGCAGCTCCGGTTTACCGATAACGGCAAGGGTATTTCAGAAGAAAATCTGAAACGGGTATTTGATCCCTTTTTTACTACCAAGCTGGGGCAGGGCGGCAGCGGGCTGGGCTTGAGCATCAGCTACAACATCGTTACATCAATACTGGGCGGCGCCATACAGGTAGACAGCAAGCCGGGGCAAGGTGTCAGCATCCTGATCGAGCTGCCCTTGCAGGCACCGCTCAAGCATGAGCAGCAAGAGCAGGCCAAGTCCGACCGGGACAAGAAAATCGCAATCGGCATATAGCTGTTAAAGCCTGATCCGGTCCCAGGATCAGGTCAGCTTGTTTTTGGATAGCGGCGGGTTCTTGGCGAAATATTTTTTGATGCCTCGCAAAACTGCGTCTGCCATCTTGTCCTGATAATCGTCATCGGTCAGTTTGGCCTCTTCTTCCGGGTTGGAGATGAAGGCGGTTTCTATCAATATGCTGGGGATGTCCGGCGCTTTCAGTACCGCAAATCCAGCTTGCTCGACCGCACCCTTGTGCAGACGGTTGATGCCGCCTATTTCGCCCAGCACGACCTTGCCCAGCTTCAGGCTGTCGCTGATCTGCGCGGTGGTGGACAGGTCCAGCAAGACACTGGCTAGCTGTTTGTCGTGATTCTTGATGTTCACGCCGCCGATCAAGTCGGCTGAATTTTCCTTGTTTGCCAGCCAGCGTGCCGCAGTGGAGCTGGCGCCCTTGTCGGATAGGGCAAACACGGATGAGCCGCGCGCGCTGGATTCGACAAAGGCATCCGCATGGATGGACATGAACAGGTCGGCCTGCACGGCACGGGCTTTTTGCACCCGGACCGGCAGCGGAACGAAATAGTCGCCATCGCGGGTCAGCATCACGCGCATATTCGGCTGCTGTTCTATCTTCGCCTTCAGCCGTTTGGCGATAGACAAGACAACGTCTTTCTCGCGGCTGCCGCCGCGGCCGGTGGCGCCTGGGTCTTCGCCGCCATGGCCGGGGTCCAGCGCGATCGTGATCAGGCGTGTCATCGCAGGCGGGGCCGGCGATTTGGAATTGTTCTTGTCGCCCTCGGCCATCGCCGGCGGCTGATCGGCCCTGGTATCCGGGCGCGGTACTGGCTTAAAGTCAGGTGCCGGCTGGGGAATATCTCTAGGAGATTCTTTTGACCAGTCGCCTTTTTCTATCAGGGCCGCAATCGGATCCGGCGGATTGGTCGGATACAGATCGAAGACCAGCCTGTGCTTGTAGTTGCCCACAGGCTGCAGGGTAAATACCTGTGGATTGACTTCTTCTTTCAGGTCGAACACCAGCCTGACCACATTGGGCCGATTCTGGCCCACGCGCACTTGCTTGATATAGGGATCGTTGGATTGTATCTTGGCGACCAGTTCCTTCAGCGCCGGGTTCAGTTCTATGCCTTCGATATCCACCACCAGTCGCTCGGGATTCTTGACGGTGAAATGCGTGGTTTTCAGGTCGCTGTCGTTTTCCAGTGTGACACGGGTGTAGTCATCCGCAGGCCATACCCTTACGGCCAGAATCTGTGCGGCCTGCGCTGCGCCCGGGGCCAGCACCGAAATCAGTAGCGCGCCGCCGGCTTTCAATACGGTGCGGCGCGATTTGGAATTTAGAGATTGGGGGCGAACTGTAAGCGGGTGAGGCATTCTGAACCTTTGTCTGACAACGCCTGCAATTCTACATCACGTCCCTCGCCGGCGATGCTTAAAAACACATTCAGGTCGGGGGGCGGCAAGACCGTATCGGCTTTTTCCGGCCATTCTACGATGCAGATATTGGTGGCATTGAATTCTTCGCGAAAGCCTGCATCCAGGAATTCTTCCGCACTGATCATCCGGTACAGGTCAAAATGCATGATCCTGATTTCCTTGCCACGCAGGCTTACCGTATAGGGCTCGGCCAGGGTGTAGGTCGGACTCTTGACGTGGCCGGTATAGCCGGCCGCATGCAGCAAAGCGCGAGTGAGCGCGGTTTTGCCGGCACCCAGGTCGCCATGCAGATAGATAGTCAGCCCCGGCGCCAGGCAATGGGCCAGGCGCTTGCCCAATGCCTGAGTTGCTGCCTCGTCGGCCAAGTAAGTTTTATAATGTGACATTTCCCTGCTCAATTCTGCGATTCTGATGATTTCCGAAAACATACCATACAGTGCGACCGCTGTGTGTTCTCCCCACATGCTGCCATGACCCCGCAGGGAACGTCTGGGTCTGCGCCGCATGATCTGGATGCATTGGCAGACAGGATCAAGGCCTGGGGCGTGGAGTTGGGCTTTGCCGATGTACGCATTACCGATGTGGACTTGTCGCATGCCGAGCCTGGCTTCCAGGCCTGGCTGGATGCAGGTTATCACGGGGAAATGGCGTATATGGCCGCCCACGGCACCAAGCGCACCCGGCCTGCAGAACTGGTGCCGGGAACAGTGCGTGCCATTTCTGCCCGCATGAACTATCTGCCAGCTAGCGTGGGAAACGACTGGCGCAGCAAGGAGGAGTCGCACTCAGCCGATACCGCTGTCATTTCCGTGTATGCCCGCGGACGGGATTACCACAAGGTATTGCGTTCACGGCTACAGCAACTGGCGGAACGGGTGCAAAAGGAAATAGGCGAGTTTGGCTACCGGGTATTTACCGATTCGGCGCCGGTGATGGAAGTGGCGCTGGCAGAAAAAGCCGGCCTCGGCTGGCGCGGCAAGCATACGCTATTACTGAACCGGGAAGCCGGTTCCATGTTTTTCCTGGGTGAGATACTGGTGGATATTCCGCTACCGGTGGACCAGCCGATTAGCAGTCATTGCGGACAATGCAGTTCCTGTATCGATGTTTGTCCTACGCAGGCCATCATTGCCCCTTACAAACTGGATGCACGCCGCTGCATTTCTTATTTAACAATAGAACTGCACGGCAGTATCCCACTGGAATTGCGCCCCTTGATAGGCAACAGGGTTTACGGCTGCGATGATTGCCAGTTATTTTGTCCCTGGAATAAATTTGCGCAGCGTGCCAGCGTGGACGATTTCGAGGTCAGGAATGGCCTGGACAGTGCCAGCATGGTCAGCCTGTTCGCATGGACGGAACAGCAATTCCAGCGCCTGCTGGAAGGCAGTCCTATACGCCGCATAGGACATGAGCGCTGGCTGCGCAATATTGCGGTTGGGCTGGGGAACGCTGCGAGCAGCATGCGTGGCGATGAAGGAATTGTCGCCGCGTTAAAGAACCGGCTTGAGCATCCGTCCGAGATGGTCAGGGAGCATGTGCTGTGGGCGCTGGGACAGCACGGAATCTAGCCCCAGCCAACTATGAAACCACATATGCAGCCACGTACGCGGTCACTCCGAAATAAGTTAGCCCACACCAAGGATTGCCCTGGTCGCCATCAGCCAAAACGGCAAGCTCACCAACGATAGCAAAGTGCCGGCCGAAATCAGAAAAGCGACAAACGGGCCGTTGCCGCCCATGCGCGCGGCCAGCACATAAGCGCTGGAGGCAGTAGGAAGCGAGCAGAAAATCACCAGTATCTGCAACTGTAACGCCGGCAAGCCCATATACAGACCCAAGCTCAGCGCGATGGCCGGCAAGGCAAGCAATTTAATGGTGAGGAAATAGCTCGCCATTGCCTTGGCCTCGTGCAAGGCAGAAAGCCGCAGGCCAGCGCCGACGGCCAATAAGCCCAGTGCGATGGATGCATTTCCCAGCCGCGACAGCGTGGCATTAATGGCCTCGGGAATGGGAATGTCGCACAGGTTAACGATGAGGCCGCAGGCCGTGGCCACGACCAGTGGATTTTGAGCGATTTCTTTCAGCAGCTTGCCACTGTCATGTGCCAGTGCGTACACCGCTGCCATATTGCAGAGAGGCACCAGAAACCCGATCAGCAAGGCGATCAGGGCGGTACCCTGGTCGCCGGCCAGGCGGGATGCAAGCGCCAGCCCGATATAGGAATTGAAGCGGAAGGCGGTTTGCACACCCGATTCGAAAACGCGTGGCGCAGCGGTGAACATAGGCTTGCCCAGCCAGCCTAGCAGCATTGCACAGGTAGTTGCCGCCATTGCTATTTTCAGGAGGGTGCCCGTGGCATGGAAATCGAATGGAGTGCGCGATGTGGTATAGAACAGCAAAGCGGGGAACATCAGGAAATACACGATCTTTTCCACGCCCGACCAGAAGTGGCCGCCCCAGTTTGCCTTGCGGGCCAGTACGAAGCCTAAAAGTATCAGCAGAAAATCAGGCAACAACAGAGTAGCTATAGACATGGGCTTATTTCAACAAGCCCGCCAGCTCCACCGCCGTCTTGATTTGCATCTTGTCGAAGATATGCGCCCTGTGTACTTCCACCGTACGCATGCTGATGCCTAGCTGGTCGGCAATCACCTTGTTCATCTTGCCAGCCAGGATCAGGTCCAGTACCTCGCGCTCGCGCGTGGACAGGGTTGCCAGCCTTTCGTAGATGGCGGCATTCGCGCCGGCTTGCATCGATATTGCAAAGGCTTCCTGCACCCTGTCCATCAGCTTGTTGTCATTGAAGGGTTTTTCAAAGAAATCAAAAGCGCCGCGTTTCAAGGTGTCCACAGCCATCGGCACGTCGCCGTGGCCGGTCAGGAAAATGACCGGCAGGCGTTTGGTCAACTGTCTTGCGGTCAACAGGTCAAACAGCGCAGAGCCGCTCATGCCGGCCATGCGTATATCCAGCAAGATGCAATCGCCCTGCGGGTCAAATTGCATGGGCTGGTTTAGCGCCACCAGGAACTTGTCGGCGCTTTCGTAAGTCGTTACGGCGATGCTGCGCGAGCGCGCCAGCCAGGACAGCGAGTCCCTGATTACGTCTTCGTCATCTATGATGTGCAGCATTCGGTCTCCATCCCGGATCAGTCTATATTTAGAATTTTCTCGATAGCCAGAGGCGGGCACGCCCGGCTGTCGCTATTCTTATTGTATTTTTTATATATTGGCTCTCATTGACTTACCGGCAGCGCAAATCTGAAGATAGTACCACCTGCCGGATTGTCACGATGGGTCAGTGTGCCGCCATGAAATTCTATCGCGGTACGGCAAATTTTTAAACCCATGCCCATGCCGCCCGATTTGGTAGAAAAGAAAGGCGAGAATAATTTTTCGGCAACATCGGCCGGTATGCCGTGGCCCTGGTCAATGACGGATACCACAATTAAAGCGGGGCCATCTTGCTCATGCGGGTTCGCCGTTTCAGCAGTGATGCGCAATATGCGGCGGGCCGGAGAATTCGCCTGCATGGCCTCGATGGCGTTTCTGGTCAGATTCAATAGCACTTGTTCCAGTAACACGCGATCCGCCAGCACTGGAGACAGCTTGGGCTCTATGCTGAGCTGGATTGCGACATAAAACGGTTGCGCTTGCAGCTCGATCAGCGGCATCGATTCATCAATGACGGCGGCGATGCTGACCGGCTCGCGGCTGGGCTCCCGCTTCTTCACAAATTCATGCACGCTGCGGATGATTTGCCCTGCGCGCTGTGCTTGCGTATTGGCCTTTCCCAGCGCCTGCAGCATCAATTCCTTGTCGCTGTTGCCCGCTTCCAGCAAATTGACTGCGCCCGTTGTGTAGCTGGAAATGGCAGCCAGCGGCTGGTTCAGTTCATGCGCGAGCATGGAGGCGATCTCGCCCATGGTTGCCAGGCGCGCACTGGCATGCAGCTTTTCTTCCTGCTGGCGGCTCAGGTCCTGGGCCCGCTTCAGCTCGGAAATCTCCAGGATGGAGCTCATCCAGCCTGTCTGCACGCCATTTTCATTTACCAGCGGAGATTCATAGATCAGTACCGGAAAACGTTCGCCGTTGGCGCGTTGATAGATGGTTTCAAAACCTTCAGAGGGCACGGTGCCTGCCAAGAGCTGGGTAAAGCGCTGCTGGTATTCTGCAATCGCTTCCGGGGCCCAATAGGGCATAGGAGGAATCCTGCCGACGATTTCTTCGGCGGTGCGTTCCACCATCTTGCAGAAGGCAGGATTGACATAGGTCAGCCGTCCTTCCATGTCGCGTGCGCGCAAGCCGGTTACCAGCGAATTTTCCATCGCGGCGCGAAAAGCAACCTGCTGGCGCAGCGCGCCCTCGGCCGCCAGCCTGCGATTGATATCGCGCCAGAGCGCTGCCAGGCTCCAGATCAGGCCTATCGACAGCAATATGACCGATAGCACCAGCAGATTGGCCAGCAGCTTGGGTTCACTCTTGTTGCTATTGGTCCGCAGCGATAATTGGGTGCCGGGCAGATCCAACGCGCGGATATGGGTGTACACATTCTTGCCCGATCCGCCGGCCGAACGGTCGGCATAGACTTTCTCATCGGGATCGATTAGCGAGATCTGGTTGTCCTGTGCGAACCACCACGGAACCATTTCGTCCAGTATTCCCGCCAGGCGATAACTGATCACAATACTTCCCTTGGCTTGGCCATCCTTCACAAGCGGAATGTGGCAACTGAGCAGGTAGGCATTCTTGCCGTTGGTTCCCAGCGACGGTGGCATGCACTGGGTTTTGCCATGCGCCAGTGCAGACTGGCCGCGCGCCGGAATCAGAGTGGCTTTGGGCGGCAACGGCGCGTCCGAGGTGGATGCCAGTAAAGAGTCGTTTTCATCAAACCAGACTATGCGCTGGATCTCATGATTGCTTTTCATCAGCGTGCGGAAGCGTTCCAGCACGGCGTTCGGGGGCAGGTGGGAGTTGTCGATTTCCGCCCCTATCAGGCGCAGGATTTCTTCATTGCGGTTTAGCTGGAACTGTATCGCCTGCTCGACCCACAGCGTATCGGCGATCAGTTGCTCCTGCCGGTCGGTGGCTTCCATGCGCTGTGCCTGCCAGGGCAGCCAGATCAGGGTTGCCAAGAACAGCAAGACCAGCAGGATGGGAATCAGCCAGCGCCATTTCTGGCCTTGCCAATTCAGGATGGTGGAAAAATTCGTCATGCCGCTAGTGTAGCCGAGCATGATAGTAGCGTCTCGGGGATAAATAAATGACGGATTGTGGTTATCCACAGTTGCAAAGAATATCTTGCCAAGGAATAATCCAGACACTAAAAAAGTTGTATCAATGAAAATTATACGGAGACCTGCAATGAAACTCAAATCCCTGCTCTTTTCTCTTGTCGCTGCCTCCCTGGTCAGCGGTTCCGCGTTTGCGCAAGCACCCATCATCATCAAGTTCAGCCATGTGGTGGCCAGCGACACGCCTAAAGGCAAGGCTGCCGAGCGTTTCAAGGAACTGGCCGAAAAAGCCACCAAGGGCAGGGTCAAGGTAGAACTGTATCCGAACAGCACGCTGTATAAAGACAAGGAAGAGATGGAGGCCCTGCAGCTCGGTGCGGTGCAGATGCTGGCCCCTTCACTGGCAAAATTCGGCCCTCTGGGCGTGAAGGAGTTTGAGGTGTTTGACCTGCCTTACATCTTTCCGTTCAAGGATGTGCTGTACCAGGTAACCGAAGGTCCGATAGGCAAGAGCCTGATGCAAAAGCTGGAGCCAAAAGGTATCACCGGCCTGGCATTCTGGGACAACGGCTTCAAGATCATGTCCGCCAACAAACCCTTGCATATGCCTGCCGATTTCAAGGGTTTGAAAATGCGTATCCAGTCATCCAAGGTGCTGGACGCGCAGATGCGTGCGCTGGGTGCGAACCCGCAGGTGCTTGCCTTCTCCGAGGTTTATCAGGCTTTGCAGACCGGCGTGGTAGATGGAACGGAAAACCCGCCTTCCAATATGTACACGCAGAAGATGCATGAAGTGCAAAAGCATCTGACTGTCTCCAACCATGGCTACCTCGGTTATGCGGTCATTGTGAATAAAAAATTCTGGGACGGCCTGCCTGCCGACATCCGCGCGCAACTGGACACGGCAATGAAGGGTGCAACCAGCTACGCGAATGCGATTGCCGACCAGGAAAACGGGCGTGCGATGGATGCGATACGCAAGTCGGGCAAAACCACGATCTATGAGCTGACTCCAGCCGAAAAAGCAGAATGGCGCAAGGCCCTGTTACCGGTACAAACCGAGATGGAAGGCCGTATCGGCAAAGACTTGATCGCTTCCATCCGCAAGTTATCCACTGCTGGCGGCAAGTAATCTGAATTAGTGTGCGGCCTCGCGTGAGCGCTGGGCTACACACGCCAACCGGCTCTTTACCCATGCTTTAAGGTGTTATCAGCCCCTATTGGGGTAGCAAAAACGGATACAAAGAAAATCCGTGGACTGATATCGCCTTGCTTTTCACTTTTCCCAAAAAGGGCATTATGAAATTTCTTGATCATCTGGAAGAATGGCTGATCGCCTTTCTGATGGGGGCCGCAACCCTCGTCACCTTTATTGCAGTGTTGCACCGGTATGCGTCCGGCATGCCTATTCCAGGGTTACAGGATGCACTGATTAAAATCAATACCAGTTGGGCGCAGGAGCTGACCATCTATATGTTTGTATGGATGGCGAAGTTTGGCGCTGCTTACGGCGTGCGCACCGGCATCCACGTGGGTGTCGATGTGCTGGTGAATAAGTTGAATACGCCGTGGCGCAATAAGTTCATCGTCTTTGGTTTGCTGGCAGGAGCTTTGTTTACCTTGATCGTGGGCACCCTGGGCGCCAAGTTTGTATGGGGCATTGCGCAGACGGATCAGACCACGCCGGACATGGAGCTGCCTAAGTGGATCGTGTACATGGCGATTCCGCTGGGTTCCTATCTGATGTCTTTCCGCTTCCTGCAAGTGACCTGGGTCTTCATCAAGACGGGTGAGTTGCCCAAGCATGACCATGCCCACGTAGAGGGTCTGGAAGATGAGGTGAAAGCATGAACGCGGCCATCATCTTTGTTCTGCTGTTGGTGCTGATGCTGACCGGCATGCCGATCTCGATCTCGCTCGGCCTGACGGTATTGGCCTTCCTGTTTACGATGACCTCAGTGCCGGTGGAATCGGTCGCATTGAAACTGTTCACCGGCATAGAGAATTTTGAGATCATGGCGATCCCGTTCTTTATCCTGGCAGGCAATTTCCTCACCCATGGCGGGGTAGCGCGACGCATGATTAATTTTGCAACGTCAATGGTCGGGCACTGGCATGGCGGCCTGGCATTGGCCGGCGTGCTGGCTTGCGCCTTGTTTGCTGCTGTATCCGGTTCTTCGCCCGCCACAGTGGTTGCGATCGGTTCCATCATTTTGCCGGCGATGGTCAAGCAAGGTTATCCGAAAGGCTTCGGCGCGGGTGTGATTACCACCTCCGGTGCGCTGGGCATCCTGATTCCACCATCGATCGTGATGGTGATGTATTCGGTGTCCACCAATACTTCGGTGGGCCAGTTGTTCATGGCCGGGGTGGTTCCTGGTTTGCTGTTGGCATTCTGTCTGGGTCTGACAACCTGGTTCCTGGCCCGCAAGCATAATTATCCGCGCATGCCCAAGGCGACCTGGAAAGAGCGTTTCACGGCTTTCCGCAAGAGTGCCTGGGGCTTATTGCTGATCGTCATCGTGATGGGCGGTATTTATACCGGCATGTTCACGCCAACTGAAGCGGCGGCGGTATCGGCGGTGTACGCCTTCGTCATTGCCGTTTTTGTGTACAAGGACATGGGACTGAAGAAAGTGCCCAAGGTCTTGCTGGATTCCGCGGCGATGTCGGCCATGCTGCTGTATATCATCACGAATGCGGTGCTGTTCTCTTTCCTGATGACCAGTGAAAATATTCCGCAGGCAATGGCAGCCTGGATCATGGACAAGGGCTTCGGCATGATCAGTTTCCTGTTCGTCGTGAATATCCTGCTGCTGCTGGCCGGTAATGTGATGGAGCCTTCCTCCATCGTACTGATCATGGCACCTATCCTGTTCCCGGTGGCGACCACCTTGGGTATCGATCCGGTGCACTTCGGCATCATCATGGTCGTGAATATGGAAGTCGGCATGTGCCATCCACCGGTAGGGCTTAATCTGTACGTGGCGTCGGGAATCACCAAAATGGGGATTACTGAACTAACCGTTGCAGTACTGCCGTGGCTGCTGACGATGCTGGCTTTCTTGATGCTGATTACCTATGTCCCTCAGATCACACTATGGCTACCCAACCTGGTTTTTAAATAAAATATAGCTAAAAGCCGTATTGATGAATTTTAATACGGCCTTTTTGTCGCATGATGGAATATAAAATTGCGCGTTTACACCAATTTTTATATGAATTGTTAATGTTTAAGCAAAGTATTTGCCTGGGCAATTGATTTATACATATATGCAACAGTGCGCCTTTTTCGTGCATTTTTTTTTGAACACGAGTGCAATGCCGTGATATATTCTCGGCAGATAAGAAATTTGCAGCATGCTTAGATTTACAAGGCGGTAGTGCATAAAAACGGTATTGATACCGAGGACACTGAGGAGACGCGCGTTTTAATACAAGCTGAGCGAAACTATCGCTAAACAGCCCGAAACGCGAAAGAAGTTTTAAAGGCGCATCATGGATGCGCCTTTTTTCTTTGTGGTGCCCCTCTGTTGGTTCGCAGCCATGTGCCGGACATGGTATTGTTGAGTTCATGATGTTAAGCAAAGAATCCACACTTTTTTCTGCCGTGGTAGCCGCGCCTTTCGGTGCAATCGGCATACGCACACAAGACCAGGCAATCAGCGAGCTGGTTTATCTTCCCCCCAGGTTTGCAGAAAAAGACGCCACCGACAAAGTCGCAGCAAAGGCGCAGAAGCAGATAGAAAAATACCTGCAGCAGCCAGACTTTCGTTTTAAATTGCCTTTACAGCAAGTTGGTACCGATTTCCAGCGCAAGGTCTGGGCCGTGATTGCCGCCATCCCGCAAGGCGAAGTGTGGACCTATGGACAGATTGCAAAGCACATCAAATCGGCTCCACGGGCGGTAGGGCAGGCTTGTGGCGCAAACTGGTTCCCTTTGGTCATACCCTGCCACAGGGTGACTGCTGCCGGCGGCCTGGGCGGCTTTGGTCATACCGATGATGAAAGCAGCTTTCACATCGGCGTCAAACTCTGGCTGCTGCAACATGAAGGAGTCAGCACTTATTCTCCTGTCATCGCGCCGAAGAAAGCAAAATAATGCCACCAGTGCTCACCGGTGCTGCTCCACAAGCTGACCATGCTGCTCCGGTACTTAGCAAGCAGGTGCAGTCCCAGATAGACCAGTTTTGCGACAGCCTGTGGCTGGAAGATGGTTTGTCAAAAAATACGCTGGAAGCCTACCGGCGCGATATGCGGCTGTTTGCCGAGCACTTGTACGGCAAACACGGCCGGCATCTGTATCTGGCGGATGAGGCCGATATCCTTAACTACGTTGCAGAAAAGCACGGAAGCTCCAAGGCGACCTCCGCCAATCGGCGGCTTAGTGTGCTCAAGCGTTTTTACCAGATGGCGTTCCGGCAGAACCTGATCAGCGTCAATCCCTGCACCAAACTGAAATCGGCGAAGCAGCCCAGCCGCTTGCCCAAGACCCTGAACGAAAAGCAGGTAGAGGCATTGCTGCAGGCGCCGGATAGCACAACGCCGCATGGCCTGCGTGACCGTACCATGCTGGAAGTCTTGTATGCCTGCGGGTTGCGCGTTAGCGAACTGGTGTCTTTACGCTCGGTGGAGGTGGGGTTGAACGAGGGTGTCATCCGTATCACCGGCAAAGGCAATAAGGCCAGGCTGGTGCCGTTTGGTGAAATCGCGAGGATGTGGATGGAGCGTTACTTGAAAGAAGGGCGTCCAGTCATTCTGAATGGTCAGGTTGACGATGCCTTGTTCGTGACTGCACGCGGCGGGGCAATGACCCGGCAGATGTTCTGGATACTGATCAAGAAATATGCGCTGCAAGCGGATATCACTGTTCCCTTGTCTCCACACACTTTGCGCCATGCTTTTGCCACGCATTTGCTTAACCATGGCGCGGACTTGCGCGTGGTCCAGCTATTACTCGGCCATGCGGACATTTCCACTACGCAGATCTATACGCACGTGGCGCGCGAACGACTGAAGAAATTGCATGCGGACCACCATCCACGCGGAAGCTGAGGTGTAGCGGCCCGCATTTTCCTGAATCTGCAGTCCAAAAAAAACGCCCCGATTTCGGGGCGTTTGCTTTACTACATACAACAATAATTTCAGCAGAGGGTACTTAAACCCTCAGCCTTGACTATCGGAATTTGTAGTTAGCGCTGACTGTGAAATAACGGCCTGTATTGTTATGCAGGGAATCGTTATAACCGTTCGCATAGTAACGTGGATCATATGGAGCTTTAGTGTCGAACAAGTTCGCGATCGACAGACCCAATGTCAGATTTTTGATACCAGTGTAACGGTAGCCCAAATCAAATGTGGTCCAGGTAGGGACCTTGCAATCCTTGAAGTACTTGCTGTAGTTAGGCAGGCCACCCAATGAGTAAGTGAAATCATTTTGTGGTTGGCCTGTTCCATAATAGCAATATGGTGCCGGGTAGGTGACGTTGCCATCAGTATTGCGCATCAGGGAAATGCTATCTACAAAATTGATCGCGCCGTAAACGTTGTGCTCATTTTTGGTCCAGTTGGCCGAGAAACGTGCTTTCAGACGTGGAATGTCGCCACCTTGCGTTGCCCAATCGGAGATACCGCCGTTAGCGCCGACGACGTTGGCTTCTACGTCGCCTGCTTGTTCTGCCCTTCTGTAGGACATCACATAAGTAGCACTCAGGCCGGTAGTCAACGTGCCCCACTCACCGAGGTTGGAACGATATTTCAAATCGATATCGATACCGCTGGTTTCAGTTGCACCCTGATTGATCCAAGGTTCTTTAACAGATAACAGAGGGCCGGAGTTAGGGATCACATTACCGTTCGCATCTTTCAGGAAGTTGGCCGGATTAGTATCGCGGACAACGTTACCTGGGTTATCTGCTTCGTGATTCACGGTAAATTGAGCATCAGTCAGGATCACTTCACCCAGCTTGCGCACTTTGTACCAGTCCAACGTGACGTCGAAATTTTTCGTAGGCGACAGAATCACACCGAAAGTATAGCTCCTCGATGTTTCCGGTTTCAGGTTGGGGTTTGCACCGCCTGTGCCGGATACGCTCTTGTTGCAATCCACTGTATCTGCGCCTGGAGCTGGATCGTTGCCGTTAGGGCAGCGCTTAGGATCTTGCAGGCCGGGTTGAAAGAACTGCGCACCGCCTGGCGTTACCTGAGACAAGGCAGGGGCGCGGAAACCTTCAGAGTAGCCACCGCGGAAGGCAACGCTATCGTTGACTGTCCATTTTGCACCAACCTTAGGTACGAAATTGGTTTTGATGTCCGGGTATTTGTCGCCACGGCCAGCTATGTCCACTTCGAAGTTTTTGGTGAATGGAGCGCGGAATTCAACAAATGCAGAACCTACGTTACGTTCGCCATCAATGATGGTGTTGGCGTAGCCGTAGATGTTACCTGCAGCTTTGTCGGCATCAGGAGTGATGCTGATTTTTTCCTTGCGGAATTCCACACCAGCAGCAACGCCGATTGCGCCGCCACCCAGTTGACCGAATTCGGTGCTGCCTTTGGCATCCCATTGCAGGATTTCGGCAGAGCCTTTATCCAGCGTGTTACGGGAGATGTTAGGGTCAGCAGCCAAGGAAGCCAGCGAACGAGTAGTGATCTGCCTCAGGACTGGCAGGTACAGAGTGCCGTCAGTAATCGTTTCTACGTCGGACTTGTTCCACAATATGCCGGTATCCCAGTCGATACCGAAGTTAGTGCCTTTTACGCCACCAACCAGGCGATAGTTCTTCGTCGTTTGCTGGGAGTCGCCGCTCAGGTTTTCAAAGCGATATACGGCTGCAGCACGAACGTCCGTGAATGGATTGTCGGGATGGCCGATAGGCAGGATAGCCTGGAAAGGCGCAGCCAGGCCAGTGGACGTGAAGTTGGTGACAGGTGTGCGGCCATTGATGGTAATTGGCGCACCAACATACCAGCGATCCGATTTGGTCATCGCAGCTTCAGCATAAGCGGAAGCATTTTCGCCCAGCTTCAGTTCACCACGGGTCAGGAAGCTTATGTCTTGTGTTTTACCTTGGACTTGCGCATAGTTGTCTGTATCAAATACGCAGAACTTACGGTTAAACAAAGTGCCGGACGTAACGCCATTCGCCGCAGTACCAGTCACGATATTTGCTGGATCGCAATTGGTGCGGTTGACTACAGTGGAGCCAGTCGTGAACGCTGCAGAGCCTGGTAATGTCTCACGGTAGAAGAAAGGCTGCGCGCTAGTGGAGCTGTTGCTTGCGCCATTTGCCAGGGCCGTACCGTTAAATTTGGTCAAGCGGTTGTTGATCGCGCCATACAGGCCTTGCTCAATATCGTTAACGCCGTCTTTTTTGCTGACAGCTTGACGTTGGCTAAAGTCGATCGTTGCGAAGACGTTGTAGCCGTCTTTATTAAAGTCACCCAGGCCGAAGAAGCCATTGATGTTTTGGCGCCCGAAGCGGCCATCGTCATTCGCGCCTGCAGTAGCAGTGAATTCACCGCCCTGGTAGTCACGCTTGGTAATGAAGTTGATAACGCCGCCGATTGCATCGGAACCGTAAATCGCAGATGCGCCGTCTTTCAGCACCTCAACACGCTCCAGAGCTGAAATAGGAATGCTATTCAGATCGTACAGAGTGGATTGGCCGTTGTTTGGATTCGCGAAAGCGGACGGCGTCATGCGACGGCCGTTCAACAGAATCAGCGTGGAAGTGGAGCCCAGATTGCGCAAGTCGGCTGTCGCTACACCTTTGGAGAAACCATTTTGGTTAGGTGTATCGTTGAAACCGCCGGTACCCAGACCAGGTACTGCTGCTTTCAACAGATCCAGCACCGTAGTTGCGCCGCTGTTTTTGATATCTTGTGCACTAATTGTCTGGATTGCGACTGTACCTTCTTTTTCGGTACGCTTGATGTTGGAGCCGGTGATCTCGACCCTTTGAGCTTTGTCGGCAGACACTGCTTCTTGCGCATGAACGTTACCGGCGATGAACGCCGATCCCGCCAATATGCTGAGTGCCAGTCGAACGGACTTGGCGCTTGCTTTTTCCTGGAAAATCATCAACTTACTCCCTGATGGTTATTGGGTGAGGATTAAAAAGTATGCAGATATCGGACTTTTTCTAACGCGTGTCCTGCCACCTGCTTACTAGTGATGTTGCGTGCTGCTGTTTCTCGGACAAATTGCTACTGTTCAGGCAATTTTTGTTGAAAATTAATTGCTCAAGAGTGCTGCTAATATGTAAAGAGACTCTGCATTATGTAACGAGATGTTAACCTCGTGTTACTCGCTGTTGCTGAAGGGACACGGAAAAATGAAAATAAAATGAATTAAATAGAATGTTTAGGAATGTTGGCGATCACTGAATATATTTCGAAGGTTTTTCCGTTTATATCATATTTTATTCTGTGATATTGATATAAAGTAACTGTATAAGCTTATTCAAAACTGACATATAAAATCCCTGTAATTACGCCAAATTGAGGGTTTATCTCTACAATTTTCCTCAGAATGATGCAAATTGCGAGCATTGCCCCTTAAGCAGGCATCCACGCTTCTTTTTAGTACATACCGTTGATAATTTGGCGCTGCCTTGCGAGCAGTTTATGAAAATAGCTACCGGCCAACAAAATTTTCTTCGTAGTACTGCCCGAATCCATGTTTCATCCATGTGCTAACTGTAATGAGTTGTTACGGAAGTAGCCGGTGTGGAGGCGCAGCAGGTGGCGGTCCTGAAGCGATATCCTCCGCGAGAAGATTGAGCCAGGCTGCCGATGTGCTGCCACCTTTAGAAATTTTCTAGCCGAGGTATTTCCATGAAATTGGTTAGTCTTGGAAGCCGGCATCAGCAAGTGCTGTGGGATATCTTGCATGTCTCCCTTTGGGATCCACCGCCTGCGCCTATGCGCCCGCGTGAAGTACTGGACCTTCCCGGTGTTGCTATTTATGCGGCAGGCTGGGGACGGCCGACCGATGTCGGCGTAGTCGCTATTGATGGGGAGATTGTGATGGGCGCCTGCTGGTCGCGGCTCTTGCAGACGGGATTGGGCTTCGTCAACGAGGAAACGCCGCAGCTAGGCATTGCCCTGTTCCCTGAATATCAGCGCAAGGGATGGGGAACAGCGCTGATGATGCATCAACTAGAATCGCTGCGTGGACGCTTTCCAGCGGTGGCGCTGACTGTGCATCCGCAAAACCAGGCGCGCCTCCTGTATGAAAAGTGCGGCTTCGTCGTGCAGCGGGAAGTGGCACGCGGGTATTTGCTGATGCTGGCAAAGTTATGATGGCTTTACTTTTTGCGCCTGGCTGGCCAGGGCAGGCTGGTGCCGCGTAATTTGGCTATACTTTCATTTTTATCAGGCATTACAAGACAAGACATTATCGTGGCTAAAAAAGAGCATGTTTCCGAAACGCAGGCGACCCAGTTCCTGCGCAAGCAAGGCGTGATATTTTCCGATCATCCCTACGACTATGAAGAGCATGGAGGCACCTCCGTCTCTGCCCGCGAGCTTGGCGTGGATGAACATCATGTCGTTAAAACCCTGGTCATGCAGGATGAGGCGGCCAAGCCACTGATCGTGTTGATGCATGGTGACCGTAAAGTATCGACCAAGAACCTGGCGCGCCAGATAGGCTGCAAATCGGTAGAGCCGTGCAAGCCGGATGTGGCGCAGCGGCATTCCGGCTACATGATAGGCGGAACCTCTCCGTTTGGTACCAAAAAGGCAATGCCGGTCTATGTGGAGAAAAGTATCTTGGATCTGGATAAGATATATATCAACGGCGGTAGGCGCGGCTACCTGATCGGCATTAACCCCGCAGTGCTTGGTACGGCTTTGCATGCCAAGCCGGTAGAGTGTGCGCTGGAAGAGTAATTCTTTTCCTTTGCCTACGGCTGCTTATATGACCATGTAAGCAGCCACATAAACTGTCACATATACAGTCACATACAAAGCCGCATTTGAAAAATGCAGCGCTTCCCCTATACTGTCGCACTTGGCGTCCTATCTATACATAGATATATATAAGGGTGCCTTCTGACAAAAATTAAAAAGTGCTCGGGAGCGCAATGTACACAATACTGGCCGTCGTCATCGCCTATCTGATAGGCTCCATTTCATTTGCAGTCGTAGTCAGCCATGGATTTGGCCTGGCTGATCCGCGTACCTATGGGTCCAAGAACCCCGGTGCTACAAATGTACTGCGTAGCGGTAACAAGGCCGCGGCAATCTGTACTTTGCTGGGCGATGGTTTCAAGGGCTGGCTGGCAGTCTGGCTTGCGATCCGGTTCGGCGAGCAGTTTGGCATCGATGACACCGGCGTGGCGCTGGTTGCTGTTGCGGTATTCCTGGGCCATCTGTGGCCTGTATTCTTCAAGTTCGTTGGCGGCAAAGGCGTAGCGACAGCGCTGGGAGTATTGCTGGGCCTGAACCCCTGGCTGGGACTGGCGACGCTGGCGACCTGGCTGATCATTGCCTATGCGACCCGCTATTCCTCCCTGGCGGCGCTGATTGCCGCCTTCTTTGCGCCTTTGTTCTATGGCTTTATGTTCGGCCCGGACGTGCTGATGCTCGCTGTATTCGTGATGAGCGCCTTGCTGGTATACCGTCATCGCCAGAACATCGCGAACCTGATCGCCGGCAAGGAAAGCCGCATCGGTAGCAAGAAAAAATAAATCCGGCTGCACAGCTGGCGTGGGCCTGCATCAAGCAGAATGATATTGCGGTCGTGGCACCAGGAGGTTCTATGCTTCAAAGATGGAAATTTGCATGGCCTCGGTTATGGCTCTTTGCCTGCCTGATGTTTGTATTAGTATTCCCGGCGGCTGCTTTTTCTGCGGATGCAGGCACGGCCGATGAGGCGAAAGCAATGGTGCAAAAAGCCGTAGCTGCGATGAAAAAAAATGGCGTAGATGCGACCATTGCCGACATCAACAAGCGCGACGGCCTCTATGTGGACCGTGACCTGTATGTCGTTGTCTATGACCTGAACGGAAAAAACCTGGGACACCTGAATCCCAAAATGGTCGGCAAGGATATGAGAGGATTGAAAGATGAAGACGGCAAGTACTTCATCAGGGAGCGCCTGGAGATTGCGATCAAAAAGGGCAGCGGCTGGCAGGACTATAAATTTCTGAATCCGCTTAGCCGAAAAGTAGAGCCGAAAAGCATGTATGTGGAAAGATATGGCAACGTGATCGTCGGTTGCGGAATCTATAAGTAATGTCTATAAATAAGCAGCCTCGTTAAATCAAAAAAGCCTGCAGCGCAAACTTCAGGCTTTTTTACTTCTGATTTACCTCTGATGTGGGGCACGGTGCTTTATGCAGCGAGCAACTCATGCAGCGGCCAGCGCGGGCGCACGTTGAACGCATAGTCGAAGGTAGCAGCTGCAGGATTCTTCTTCAGGCGCATCGCTCCGGCAAAAGCAATCATGGCGCCGTTATCGGTACAAAATTCCAGCTCCGGATAAAACACCTGGAAGCGTTTCTTCGCTGCTGCTGCGTTTAAGGCGGCACGCAACTGCTGATTGGCGCCTACGCCGCCGGCGATCACCAGCCTTTTCAGACCGCTTTGCTTCATCGCAGTAACGCACTTGGCCACCAGTACATCAACGATCGCATCGACAAAGCCGCGCGCGATATTTGCCTTGTCCTGCTCGCAGATATTGGCGGAGTTGGCCGCAGTTTGCTTGACGACAGTCAGTACCGAAGTCTTCAGGCCGGAGAAGCTGAAATTCAAATCCTTGGAGTGCAGCATGGGGCGCGGGAATGTATAGGCGGCCGGATCGCCGAATTCCGCCAGCCTAGAAATCGCCGGCCCGCCAGGATAGGACAGGCCCAGCAGCTTGGCTGATTTATCAAATGCCTCGCCTGCAGCGTCATCCAGAGTTTCGCCCAGCAGCGTGTACTGGCCCACGCCGTCGACACGCATTAGTTGCGTGTGGCCGCCGGAGACCAGCAAGGCGATGAATGGAAACTCTGGCGGCTTGCTGGCCAACAAAGGAGACAGCAAATGTCCTTCCAGGTGGTGTATGCCCAGCACCGGTTTATTCAGCGCCATGCCCAGGCCGCAAGCGACGGAGGCGCCCACCAGCAAGGCGCCAGCCAGGCCAGGTCCCTGGGTAAAGGCGATGGCATCAATACCGGTGCGCGGCAGTTTCGCCTGTTCCAGTACTTGCTGTAGCAAGGGGATGGCGCGGCGTATGTGATCGCGCGACGCCAGCTCAGGCACCACGCCGCCGTACTCCTGATGCATGGCGATCTGCGAGTGCAGCGCGTGCGCAAGCAGGCCGCCCTCTGTGTCATACAGGGCGAGGCCGGTTTCGTCGCAGGAGGATTCAACGCCTAAAACTATCATTGCTATACCGTTTTCATCAAATTGAAGCAAAAAGACAATACGCTCCGATTTGATGGGTGCGATTCTTGCTTACTGGTTGTTAACCGAGATTATATTCTCAATCGATCAATTATTCGCTGAAGCCCATTTAATGAGTTATCAATGAGCCAAAAGCCCCCAGCCAAATCCAGCCTCAGCAGTAAGCCGGATGGCCAGCATAGCGAGGACGGCTTGCATGGCTTACAGGGTTTACGTATTGTGGTCGTCAACACCGTTGTCCTGGAAGAAACCGAACAGGACGAGCACCTGCACGCCCAACTGGAGCGTTCGCGCGTACTGCGCATAGGCCTGCTGCAAGCAGGTTACAACATCATTGCTTCCCTGCCTGGCGACTTCTATCTGCCGGAAAGGCTGACGCAGTTGCAGCCCGACCTGATCATCATCGATGCAGAATCCGATGCGCGTGATGTGCTGGAACACGTCGTGATTGCGACCCGCGATGCGCCGCGCCCGATCGCCCTGTTTACCGAAGATGGCGATACCTCCTGCATGGCAGCAGCCATGGAGGCCGGCGTATCGGCCTATGTGGTAGCGGGTTTACAGCCTGAGAGGGTCAAGCCTGTGCTGGATGTGGCGATGGCCAGGTTCAGCGCAGAGCAGAAACTGCGCGCCGAATTATCCGATACCAAGGCCAAGCTGGCAGAGCGTAAGACCATAGAAAAGGCCAAGGGCCTGCTGATGGAGCGGCATCGCATCTCGGAGAACGACGCCTACCAGAAGCTGCGCAAGCTGGCGATGGAAAAGAACCTGAAGCTGGTGGAAATCGCGCAGCGGATACTGGATGTGGCGGACCTGCTGGGCTGAAGTCGCGTGGATGAGTGTTGCTATTGCGCTGTTTTGATGACATGAAATGGTGCGCTGCGCAAAAAATGTGCAGCATTTCAGGGCGGTGTGCAAGCACGGTATTACTAAATTACCTATTTTCTAAAGTGTGAAGTGCAAGTTCTCCAAGGAATAAGCGGTCAATTGCTGCTGGCACAGCAATTGCTCAGCAAGTAACAGGTGCCAACGATGGCGCCTTCGTGAATGCGGCTAACGGCGGTCGGTTCACTTCAGACAAAGGCGTCTTTCCATATTGATACTGTCAATGTGGCGAGGTGCCTTTTTTATTTGCTGATTTGTTTTCATCACACCGTCATTACGGCTTGATGCGAAATTCCCCGGAGTGCAGATATGTTGAACAATGGATCCCGTCCTGACCAAGAAAGCGTGAGCGGTAATGAAGATCAAATTAACATCAAGCGCCGCACTCTCATACAAAGTGCCGGTCTCGTTGCTGGGGCAGGCATGATGGGGCTGGCAACCGGCGGTGTATGGGCAGCGGGTTCCGACAAGCCTGAAAAAGAAGAAGTCAAAGTGGGTTTCATCCCGCTGACGGATTGCGCTTCCGTCGTGATGGCCTCGGTACTGGGATTCGATAAAAAGTACGGCATCAAGATCGTGCCCAGCAAGGAGTCTTCCTGGGCCAGCGTGCGCGACAAGCTGGTCAATGGCGAACTGGATGCGGCGCACGTGCTGTACGGCCTGCTGTATGGCGTGCAACTGGGCGTCAGCGGTACCAAGAAGGACATGGCCTTGCTGATGACGCTGAATAACAATGGCCAGGCGATCACGCTCTCTAAAAAACTCGCCGACAAGGGCGCGATAGATGGCCCCGGCCTGGCCAAGCTGATGAGGACCGACAAGCGCGAATATACCTTTGCGCAGACTTTCCCTACCGGCACCCACGCAATGTGGCTGTATTACTGGCTGGCTGCCAATGGCATCGATCCTATGAAGGAGGCCAAAGTCATTACGGTGCCGCCGCCGCAGATGGTGGCGAATATGCGGGTTGGGAATATGGATGGTTTCTGCGTGGGCGAGCCGTGGAACCACAGGGCCATCGCCGACGGCATAGGCATTACCGCGGCAACCACGCAGGATATCTGGAAGGATCATCCGGAGAAGGTATTGGGCACGACCGCCGAGTTTGTGCAGAAATATCCAAACACTGCACGCGCGCTTACTGCTGCGGTGCTGGAAGCCGGTCGCTGGATCGATGCATCGCTGTCCAACAAGACCAAGATGGCGGAAACCATTGCCGATAAATCCTATGTGAATACCTCGGTCGATGTCATCAACCAGCGCATCCTGGGACGCTATCAGAATGGCTTGGGCAAGACCTGGGACGATCCTAACTACATGAAGTTCTTTAACGATGGCGCCGTCAATTTCCCTTATTTGTCGGACGGCATGTGGTTCCTGACCCAGCACAAGCGCTGGGGTTTGCTGAAGGCAGATCCCGATTACCTGGCCGTCGCCAAAGCGGTCAATCGCATCGACATCTACAAAGATGCCGCTGCCATGGTCAAAGTCAGTGTGCCTAAGGATGCCATGCGCACCAGCAAGCTGATGGACGGCACGGTATGGGATGGTAAGAATCCGGCGGCGTACGCGGCGTCATTCAAAATCAGGGCTTAGGGAGGCAACATGAATACGATGATCCACGGAGTGATCCGTGATCCCGGCCTGGGGGCGGCTACCGGGAGCCACAAGCCGGAAGCGCAGGATGTTGCTGGAACTACTACCGAAGCTGCTGCCGAAACTGCAATTGGCGAAGACAAGCCGCTGGCCGTCGCGGAGGCCAGGCCCGCGCCGGGATCCGATGCAGCCAAAGCACAATCCCGGCTGCGCCCCTTCCTGCTCGCAGTGCTGCCGCCTTTGCTGGGTGTGGCCTTCCTGGTGCTGGTGTGGGAAATCATTGCCTACAAAAATACGGCCTTTCCGTCGCCGATGACGACGCTGGAAGAGGCGATCAAAGTTTTTTCCGATCCCTTTTACCAAAAGGGTCCGAATGACCAGGGCATAGGCTGGAACATCTACGCATCTCTGAAAAGGGTTGCGGTCGGCTTCGGCCTGGCGGCCGTGGTCGGCATACCCTTGGGCTTTTTGATCGGCCGTTTCAAATTTTTATCCGGCATGTTCAACCCCATCATCAGCTTGTTGAAACCGGTGTCGCCGCTGGCCTGGCTGCCTATCGGCCTGCTGGTGTTCAAGTCGGCCAACCCGGCAGCGATCTGGTCCATCTTTATCTGTTCCATCTGGCCGATGATCATCAATACGGCAATCGGCGTGCAACGCGTGCCGCAGGATTATATGAATGTGGCGCGGGTGCTGAACCTGTCGGAATGGAAGATCGTAACCAAGATTCTGTTTCCATCCGTGCTGCCCTATATGTTGACTGGCGTGCGGCTGGCGATAGGCACCGCGTGGCTGGTGATCGTTGCGGCTGAGATGCTCACCGGCGGCGTAGGCATAGGCTTCTGGGTATGGGATGAATGGAATAACCTGAATGTGCCGCACATCATCATTGCGATTGTCGTGATAGGGATGGTCGGGCTGATACTGGAGCAAATCCTGGTGTCGCTGGCCAAGGCATTCACTTACGAAGACGCTGGCAATTAAAAGCTGATGCAATCGGCGCCAAGTGCCGATTGCCCTGCTGTGGAATCTATCTCATTGGGAAAAGCATCATGGAAAACGTGGACAGCAAATCGGCGGATGCCAAGGCAGATGCCAAATACATCGATATCCGCCAGGCGGAAATGGTTTTCCATACACGCAAGGGCAGCTTCCATGCGCTGCGCGATATCAACCTGACGGTGCGCAAGGGGGAATTCGTGACCCTGATTGGACACTCCGGCTGCGGCAAATCGACGCTACTGAACCTGATCGCGGGCCTGACCAAGGCCACCTCCGGAGCGTTGCTGTGCGCGCACCGGGAAATCGCCGGCCCTTCGCCGGATCGTGGCGTGGTGTTCCAGAACCACTCTCTGCTGCCGTGGCTGACCTGTTATGAAAATGTGTACCTGGCGGTGGAGCGTGTCTTTGGCAAAACAGAGAACAGCACCAAGCTGAAGCGGCGCGCCATGGCAGCGCTTGCGCTGGTGGGGTTGACGCATGCTGAAAACAAGCGTCCGAACGAGATTTCCGGTGGCATGAAGCAAAGGGTGGGTATCGCAAGGGCGTTGTCGATAGAACCTAAGGTTTTGCTGATGGACGAGCCCTTTGGCGCGCTGGATGCGCTGACCCGCGCCCATTTGCAGGATGAGTTGCTGAAGATCGTCGCCAAGACCAATTCGACAGTCGTGATGGTCACGCATGATGTGGATGAGGCGGTGCTGCTGTCCGACCGCATCGTGATGATGACCAATGGTCCGGCGGCGACTATAGGCGAGATATTGCAAGTAAGGCTGGAGCGTCCGCGCGACAGGGTGGAGCTGGCGCAAAATCCTCTGTATTCCGAATACCGGACCTCGGTGCTGGAGTTTCTGTATCACCGGCAATCGCATCCCGCTGCTGCATGAGGATGCCACATCCTGGCGCTGCTTCGGTGTAAGCTATCGCCATGGAAAATACAGATATCAAAAAAACCGCTGAGCCTCTGCAGGCCGCGCGTTTCATCAAGGAAATCGGGCGCGGCAAGAATGGCGCGCGCAGCATGTCGCGCGAAGACGCGCAATTGCTGTATTCCGCAATGCTGGAAGGCCGCGTCTCCGATCTGGAAATGGGCGGCATCCTGCTGGCAATGCGCATCAAGGGCGAATCCACGGATGAGATTGCCGGCTTCATGGCGGCGGCCGAAAACCAGATGCAGCAATTGACGGCGCCGGCCAACAGCCGCTATGCACCTGTCGTCATTCCCACCTATAACGGCGCGCGCAAAAAAGCGAACCTGACCCCGCTGCTGGCGCTGCTGCTGGCGCGACGTGGCGTGCCGGTGCTGGTGCACGGCGTATTGCGTGATGCGGGCAGGGTAGCGACGGCGGAAATATTCGAAGCGCTGCAGCATCCGCTAGCACAGTCCGTTTCCGAGGCCAAAGCGCAGATGGCTGCCGGCCTGCCGGCTTTTATCGCGATAGACGTGCTCTCTCCCGCGATGACGCGTTTGCTGGCCATGCGCCGCATCCTTGGCGTGCGCAATTCCACGCATACGCTGGTCAAGATATTGCAGCCGTTCAAGCAGGCGGCCCTCAGGCTGACTTCCTATACCCATCCCGAATACGCGACGATGTTGCAGCATTACTTCAGCGAGGTCTCCCCGCATGCCAGGGGAGATGCTTTCCTGATGCGCGGCACAGAAGGGGAAACCGTCGCCAACACCGGCCGGGCGCAGCAGATAGACTGGTTTCACCAGGGGCAGTGCACGACGCTGGTCCATACGCACCAGACCATACTCGGCGATCTGCCCGACTCACCGGACGAAAAAGACGCGGCAGTGACTGCTGCCTGGATACAGGCCGTGTTGCGGGGAGAAATCCCGGTTCCGGCCAGTATTGCGGAACAGGTGGAGCACTGCGTGTTGGTGGCGAAGATGCTGCTGGAGCGCGAGAAGGGGGGTTAGGGTTTTTAGTGCAATTATGAAAATAATTTATATTATTGCACGTTGTAAATACCACCAAACACGCTATGAATATCACCATATTCAAATAATGAATATGTATATTCGGTGATAGTTGTGTAAAATGCGCGCCTTAATTATTGCAAAATCTTTCTGACGTAAAGATTTGTAAATGCAATTTCTGCAAGAATGCCGCCTGTTTGCTCAAAGTCACAAGCTTAAGGGATGCCGTCTCTATCCCTCGTGTGAATAGGCGCGATTCGTTTTTAATCAAGGAGCGCCCCTCATGCACCAAAAATCCCTTGCGGCTTTCGCCGCGCGCCACGCTATTGCCCGCCGCAGCCTGCTGAGTCTGGCCCTGGCCAGCGCCTTCCCTATGGCTTCGTCGTTCGCGCAGGAAGTTGCGCCAGAAGCCAAGGCAGACCAGAGCCAATTGCAGGAAGTGATCGTTACTGCGCAGCGCCGTGCCGAAAACCTGAGGGAAGTACCGGTATCGATTTCCGTGTTGAAGGGCGATACGCTGGACACCTACAATTCCGGCGGCCAGGATATCCGCTTCCTGGCGGCGCGCGTGCCCAGCCTGAATATTGAATCTTCCTATGGCCGTGCTTTTCCGCGTTTCTACATCCGCGGCCTGGGCAATACCGATTTCGATCTGAACGCATCGCAGCCTGTATCCCTGGTGTATGACGACGTTGTGCAGGAAAATCCTATCCTGAAAGGTTTCCCGGTATTTGACCTGGAGCGCGTTGAAGTATTGCGCGGACCTCAAGGTACTTTGTTCGGCCGCAATTCCCCAGCCGGTGTCGTCAAGTTTGACTCGGTCAAGCCTGGCCGCACGCTGGAAGGCTATGCCAATGTCTCCTATGGCACCTATAGCACGGTGAACGTGGAAGGCGCTGTCAATGCACCGATCAATGAAGACTGGGCAATGCGCGTGTCCATGCAATCGCAGCACCGTGACGACTGGGTGCACAATACTTTCAACGGCCCTACCAAGAATTTTGAAGGCTACCGCGATACGGCAGCCCGTGTGCAGTTCCTGTACAAGCCGAGTGCGGATTTCAGCGCGCTGATCAATCTGCATGGCCGCGACATGGATGGCTCCGCGCGCCTGTTCCGCGCCAATATCATCCAGAAGGGCACCAACGACCTGGTGCCGAATTTCCACAACGACCAGATTGCTACTGACGGTGCAAACGGCCAGAACCTGAAAAATTCCGGCGGCAGCCTGCGCCTGCGCTGGGAACTGGAAGATTTCACGCTGCACTCCATCACCGGTTACGAAACAGTAA
This sequence comes from Parundibacterium terreum, assembly GCF_014636315.1. Taxonomy (GTDB): domain Bacteria; phylum Pseudomonadota; class Gammaproteobacteria; order Burkholderiales; family Burkholderiaceae_D; genus Undibacterium; species Undibacterium terreum. Next base: position 623,818 of record NZ_BMED01000003.1, read on the forward strand.
AAACCTATAGCCGCGGCGACGTCGATGGCGGCTACGGCGCATCGTTCGCACAACCTTCCGGTCCTGGCTTTATCCCGTTCACGGCAGAATCCGCAGACGGCTTGCCTGACCATAAGCAGTTCACTCAGGAATTCCGTGTAGAGTCCAAGTACAAAGGTCCTTTGAACTGGATAGGCGGCCTGTACTACTTCGATGAAGATATCTCCATCGATAGTTTCGACTACAACACGCTGGCCGGCGGCGCGCAAGACGGCTATGCATGGCAAAAGCAAAAGAACAAGGCCTGGGCTGCGTTCGCTACAGTCAACTACTCTGTTACTGATGCATTGAAACTGCGCGGCGGTGTACGCTACACCGATGACAAGAAAGACTTCTCCGCACAGCGTACCCAGTCCCCGGTAGGCGCAGGCGCATCCGCAGTTCTGTATGCAAATCCGCGTGCTACCAATACAAGCTGGGATTTCAGCGCGGACTATGCGCTGAACAAAGACACCAATGTCTATACACGCGTAGCGACCGGTTTCCGCGCACCTAGCGTGCAGGGCCGTTTGTTGTTCGGCGATTCGATCTCGGTAGCCAATTCCGAAAAAGTGACTTCGTATGAAGCCGGCATCAAGTCCGATCTGTTTGCCAAGCGCGCACGCGTCAGCTTCAGCGTCTTCAATTACACGGTAAAAGACCAGCAGTTGACGGCAGTCGGCGGACAAGCCAACTTCAACCGCCTGGTAAATGCAGACAAGACTGAAGGCCGTGGTGCAGAGCTGGAATTTGAAGCCCGTGTAACGCCTAACCTGATGTTCACAGTCGGCGGCAGCTACAACAAGACCGAGATCAAGGACAAGAACCTGGCAATCGCTGCCTGCGGCAGCGGCTGTACCGTGCTGGACCCAAAGACAGCAGCCGGCACTTACCTGATCGATGGTAATTCACTGCCGCAATCGCCTAAGTGGGTCGGTAACTTCACTGCCCGCTACAGCATCCCTACCGCGCAGGGTGAATACTTCATCTTTACCGACTGGGCCTACCGCAGCAAGATCAACTTCTTCCTGTACGACTCTGTTGAATACACAGGCAAGCCTTTGACCGAAGGCGGCGTGCGCGCAGGTTACAAGTGGAACAACGACAAGTATGAAATCGCTGCGTATGGCCGCAACATCACCAACCAGGTTCGCGTAGTCGGCGGTATCGACTTCAACAATCTGACCGGCTTCGTCAATGAGCCGCGTATCTGGGGTGTGCAATTCAAGGCCGCATTCTGATCCTGTCAGAACTGCCATAACCAAAAAAGCCGGGATATTCCCGGCTTTTTTTATTGATGCGGGCTCCTATGTGATCATGCACCGGCGCAGTGCATGATTACACCGGATACCCCGCAAGATTGCCATTTTGAGATGGAACGTGAATTGCATGCCTGTCTGCAAAGAACCATGGGAGGTTGATATGCATCAGGCAGGCAAGGTATTGCTGGTAGGCGCGGGTCCGGGCGATCCGGAGTTGCTGACATTGAAGGCCGTCAAGGCGATTGCGCAAGCGGATGTGATTCTGGTCGATGATCTGGTCAATCCGGAAGTGCTGCAGCATGCACGGCCTGACGCCAGGATCGTGCAGGTGGGCAAGCGCGGCGGCTGCCGCTCCACACCGCAGGCATTTATCGAAAAACTGATGGCGGCAGAGGCGCTGGCAGGGCATTGCGTGGTGCGCCTGAAAGGCGGCGATCCCTTCATCTTCGGCCGTGGCGGCGAAGAACGCCAGCATTTGCTGGAGCAGGGGATAGAGGTCGATGTGATCAATGGCATCAGCAGTGGCCTGGCGGCACCGGCTTCGCTGGGTATTCCGCTGACGCACAGGGACTGGTCGCAGGGCGCTATCTTCGTTACCGGCCACGGCAAGAGTGAGGATACCAAGCCTGACTGGGCCTTGCTGGCCAAAACCGGCATGACGCTGGTGATTTACATGGGCGTGGCGCACTGCGACTCTATCCAGCAAGCCTTGCTGGCAGGCGGCCTGGCAGCAACGACGCCGGTTGCGGTGGTGCAGTCCGCAAGCCGTTCTGCACAGGCCCAGCTAATCACGGTATTGGGCTGCATGGCTTCCGATATTGCCGCCTCCGGCCTGGGCAGCCCCAGCGTGATCGTCATCGGCGATGTGGTGCGTTGCGCAGACCAGGCATATACCGATCAGCAGTCCGGTGCGCTGGAGTCACGCCATTTCACGCAGGGCTGAGGACCTAATCGGCTACAATCACGCCTGATTTCATATAGATGCAGGACAGTGACAGCCATGAGCAAAAAATTCGACGTTGCAGTAATCGGCGCAGGCGCAGCCGGAATGATGTGCGCTTCCGTCGCAGGGCAACGCGGTAAAAGCGTGGTATTGATAGACCATGCTGGCAAGCTGGCGGAAAAGATCCGGATTTCCGGTGGCGGCCGTTGTAATTTCACCAATCTGCATGCGGGTCCGAACAACTTCCTGTCCGATAATCCGCACTTCTGCAAAAGCGCTTTGTCGCGCTATACGCCGCAAGACTTCCTGAGTCTGGTCAAACGCTACAAGATCGCTTTCCATGAAAAGCACAAGGGACAGTTATTCTGCGATAACAGCGCGGAAGAGATTATCAATATGCTCAAGGCAGAGTGCGAGGCCGGCAAGGTTGCTTGGCGCATGCCCTGCAAGGTAGAGGATGTGCAGCGCGCCGCAGACGGCGAAGGTTTTGTCATCAGCACTGGAGATGGAGAGATACATGCCGGCAGTGTGGTGATTGCCACCGGCGGCCTGTCCATCCCCAAAATAGGGGCAACGGATTTTTCTTATCGTATTGCCAAACAGTTTGACCTGAAGCTGATAGAGCCTCGCCCCGCGCTGGTGCCGCTGACCTTTGATGCTGCTGCCTGGGAGCCTTTTGTGCCGCTGTCCGGCATTTCTCTGGAAGTGGATATAGAAACCGGCGAAAAGAAGAACAAGGCGCAATTCCGCGAGGATTTGCTGTTTACGCACCGCGGCTTGTCCGGCCCTGCGGTATTGCAGATATCCAGCTTCTGGCAGCCGGGGCAAGCGATACGCGTCAATTTGCTGCCGGAGATCGATGTTGCGCAAGAATTGATCGAGGGCAAGAGCACGATCAAGAAAAATCTTTCCAATCACTTGTCCCAGCATTTACCGGCAAGGCTGGTAGATGGCTTGCTGCAGGCAAATGGCTTTGCTCCGGATGCCCGCGTGGCCGATATGCAGGACAAGCGCCTGCGCCAGTTGGGCGAAAACCTGAACCGATGGGTGCTGGTGCCGAATGGCTCTGAAGGCTACCGCAAGGCTGAAGTGACGCGTGGCGGCGTTGATACCCGTGCCCTGTCGCAGCAGACCATGATGGCCAATAGTGTGCCTGGGCTGTATTTTATCGGCGAGGCGGTCGATGTCACGGGCTGGCTGGGCGGATTTAACTTCCAGTGGGCCTGGGCCTCGGGTATGGCGGCAGGGCAGGCACTATAGGCGGCTATCGCCTTGTTGTAAAATCGCTGCACCCTATGCTGCCAGTGCATTTGCAGGGGGAAAGTCGGGCTTGGGCTAGGCTTTTCCCCTGAATATCGAATCCTCCTAAGGCACGTGCTTTTTATCTTGCGTGTTAAGGCAGTAGGTTTACTTAACACCTGGGCAAGTAATTCGCTTTCTGCATAAAAAATAATCACGGGCCTTACAAAGTCCCAAAATTTCTGCTATTATCTCGGTCTTCCCTTAAATTTTTCATTGGTTCGAACTTACATGACCACAATTCGCCTTAAAGAAAACGAGCCGTTCGAAGTCGCTATGCGTCGCTTCAAGCGCACCATCGAAAAGACCGGTCTGTTGACCGAATTGCGCGCACGCGAGTTTTACGAAAAGCCAACTGCAGAGCGCAAGCGCAAGCTGGCTGCCGCAGTAAAGCGTCACTACAAACGCATTCGTAGTCAGCAATTGCCTAAAAAGATGTACTAATCCTGAACTGGCGCTGCCTTGCAGTGCCGTTCAACTTGGTAGTATCCAGGCTAGCATGCCCGCTCCGTACAGCGCAGCGGGCTTTGTCATTTCTAAGAAGCCGCTGCAAAACTACGCTGGCGTTGTTGCTCCTCGGTGCTACTCGCAGACTCGGCGTCCCCCTGCTTCGTCGTTGCGCCTAGCCAGCCTAATTTTGCAACAGCTTCTGAGATTTGTTGTGAGGCCCACCTTGATTGCCGCGCTTTCTAACGCGTTTGGTAATCAAAGCACCTTTTCCGTTCAATTTACTAGTCAGAGTATCCCATGAGCCTAAAAGACCAGATCACCGAAGACATGAAGTCTGCAATGCGTGCAAAAGAAGCGGAAAAGCTGGGCACCATCCGTTTGCTGACTGCTGCAATGAAGCAAAAAGAAGTAGATGAGCGCGTAGAGCTGACCGACACCATGGTGCTGGCGATCATAGAAAAAATGATCAAGCAGCGCAAAGATTCCATCACCCAGTTTGAAGCCGGTGGCCGTCAAGACTTGGCTGACAAGGAAAAAGCTGAACTGGCTATTCTGTCCGCCTACATGCCTGCAGGTTTGTCCGACGCAGAACTGCAGGCGGAAGTGACTGCGGCTGTTGCTGCTTCCGGCGCTGCCGGTCCGCAGGACATGGGCAAGGTCATGGCAATATTGAAGCCAAAACTGGCCGGCCGTGCCGATATGACCGCCGTTTCCGGCTTGGTCAAAGCTGCACTGACGCACTAATAACGATAGCTGCTAAGCTGGGCGTGTCATGCGGGATTGTGTCCGCACCGCTTAGCCTAGCCTTGGTTTATTACCCGTGATACCGCAAAGTTTTATCCAGGATCTGCTGGCCCGCGTTGATATTGTCGACGTGGTGGGCAAGTACGTCCAGCTCAAGAAGGGCGGCGCAAACTACATGGGTTTGTGCCCCTTCCATAACGAAAAATCTCCCAGTTTTACTGTCAGTCCCACCAAGCAGTTTTATCACTGCTTCGGCTGCGGAGCGCATGGCACGTCCATCGGCTTCCTGATGGAATATTCGGGCATGAGCTTTGTCGATGCAGTAAAGGATCTGGCGCTGAACAACGGCATGATCGTGCCGGAGGAAGACAAGCTGCTGCCTGCGCAGCGCGCCGAGGTGCAGGCCAAGAGCCTGGCCCTGAGCGAGGTCATGACCAAGGCTAGCGAGCACTACCGCCATCATTTGCGCGGCGCATCCACGGCGATTGCCTATCTGAAGAAGCGCGGCCTGACCGGCGAGATTGCCGCCAAATTTGCACTCGGCTATGCCCCTGACGGCTGGGACGGCTTGCGCGCGGTGTTTCCGGATTATGCCGCGCCCGAGCTGGTGGAGGCCGGCCTCCTGATAGACCGCAGTGACGAAGAAGGCTCCAACCGCAAGCGCTATGACCGTTTCCGCGACCGCATCATGTTCCCGATCCGTAATACCAAGGGGCAGGTGATTGGTTTCGGTGGCCGCATACTGGACCAGGGCGAGCCTAAATACCTGAACTCGCCGGAGACGCCGCTGTTTCAGAAAGGCTATGAGTTATATGGCCTGTTTGAAGCGCGCCAGGCGATCCGTGACGCCGGCTATGTGCTGGTGACCGAAGGCTATATGGATGTGGTGGCGCTGGCGCAAATGGGCTTCCCGCAGGCCGTGGCAACGCTGGGCACTGCCTGCACGCCGACGCATGTGCAAAAGCTGCTGCGGCAGACCGATCATGTGATCTTCAGCTTTGACGGCGATAGCGCCGGCCGCCGCGCCGCGCGCCGCGCGCTGGATGCCTGCCTGCCGCATGCAAATGACGACAAGATCATCAAGTTCCTGTTCCTGCCCACCGAGCATGATCCGGATAGCTATATCCGCGAGCTGGGTACCGAGGCCTTCGAGCAGCAGGTGCAGGATGCCATGCCCTTGTCGCAGTTTTTCCTGAAGGAAGTGGCGGCGGATAATGATCTTGGCACAGCCGAGGGCAGGGCCAAGGCGCAGTTTGATGCCAAGCCGCTGTTGCAGCAGATGCCGCCTTCCGGCCTGCGCCTGCAGATGGTGCGCAGCCTGGCGAATATGACGCAAACCACGCCCGCCGAGATCGAGGCATTGTTTGAACTGGCGCAGCCTGTCGCTCGTGCCCGGGTGGCACCGCCGAAATCCAAGCGTAGCGCACCGGTGGGGCTAGAGCGGCAGATCATGCGCATCCTGGTCGCGCATCCGGTACTGGCCTCCATGATGAATGCCTCTGTATTGGCTGATGCGGCATTGCTGGCGCCGGATGGCGCAGAGATGTTGACGCAGCTCGCCACCATTGCCTATGGCATGGGGGAGCAGGCCAATTTTGCGGCTCTGGCAGAAAATTTGCGCGCAACCGGTTCTGACTATGATGCGCTGATCGCCGAGATCGCAGAGCAGACCGAGACCGAGCTGGACGTGGTCAGGCTGGAGCTGACCGGCGCCATACGCCAGATCCGCAAACAGGTGCTGAATGCAGAAATGCAAAGACTGGCCGCGACCGGCCTGCGAGAAGAAGCCGATATCATTCGTTACCGTGAGGTAATGCAGTTGCAAGATCAGCTACGTAAGCAGGCGGAAGCAGAAGCGGCAGTGCGCCAGGTATAGCCCGGCTTATGTCTTTATTAATAATGACAATGATGTGAAATTTGCAAAAATGTGCTCAAGTTTCCTTGCATTTCATTAATATATTATATAAATTTAAGAAGCACTTCGTCGCGGTCTGCCTGGTTTGTGCACATATTGCAGGCACTTGAGATTTCTCGTTTTATGACCAGATAGGTCCTGTTCCTGCTGATAAAGTAAGCAACTGCGTAGGCAACTCGCGGGCAGATATGGATGCTTGCACAGCTGCAATTTAGCTGTGCTGAAACAGGTGTGGAAATAGGTGTTTTAAGCTCCGATGCCGTGTCTTCAAGGTAGTAGCCAGGGGTGGGGCTGGAGGAAAGTCCGGTCTCATGTTATAATTAAAGGCTTTCGATTCAAGGTCTTAGGTTGTTTCGTTCTTCACAAAACTGATGGTCGGTTGCAATCAATGTTGCCGATCGCTTGACGTTTGTGCCGAATTTGTTGTTTAGGCGAGCATTCGTGCTCCTCCGAGTAACCCGATAACTCCGGTACTTAGGCTAAAAGAAGTTAGAAACATAATTGCTATGCACTGCAGAGCGGTTTGGTCTGGCGGCAGTGCATTGTTGTTTTTGCTTTCAGCTTTCTGAAGGTGGTCGTAGTACCGGTTGGTTTGATTCAATGGCTAGCGCAATGAAGAAACCCGCAAAAACTCTAACAACCCCAGCAACAAAGAAAACCAATGGCAAAGTAGTCGCTAAAGCGGCTGCCCCTAAACCTGCCGCAAAACCGGCAGCCAAGGCAATGGCAACGGCCAGGCAAACAGCTAAACCGGTTGCAAAGCCGGCCAGCAAATTGAAGCCTGCACCTCAGAAAAAAGAGGTTGCGAAAGATGTCAAAGCGCCTAAAGTGGTGAAGAAGGGTGTAGAGAAGGCGGCAGTATCGGCAAGCAAAACAGCGCCTAAGACGAAGACGAATAGTGTTTTAAAAGATGAACCGAAAATAGTCGCCAAGGCGACTAGCAAGGCAGCGACAGGCAAGGATGCGAAGCCGGCAGCGAAGAAAACCAGCAGGGCCGATGAAGCCGGCGCGACAGATACTTCGAGCATAAGCAAAAAAGCGGACAAGCCAAAAACTGCACCATTGAAAGCTTCTGTGACAATTAACAAAACCGATTCAAAGACAGTGATTAAGCCAACCAAGAATTCAGCAAAGGCTGACAAAGCTCCTGAAGTGCAGGAAATTAAAACAGGCTCTGCGCCTGCCGTCAGCCAGACCACCGATGCCGCAGTTCTGGCAGCTATCGACACGTCCGGCTATGTTCTGCCTGGCGTGAAAGTGCCTGGTCGCCGTGGCCGTAAACCGAAAGAGTACCAGCCTGAAAACGAGGAAATCGCTGCACTGAACGCGGTTGAACGCGCAGAAATGAAGGCGATCGACAAAGCCAAAGCCAAGGACCGCAAGGCCAAGGAAAAGGCATTGCTGAAGGACGCATTCTCTTCCGATCCGGAAGCGACGGAAGAAGAACTGGAACGCCGCCGTCAGAAACTGAAAACCCTGATCAAGCTGGGTAAGGATCGCGGCTACCTGACCTTTGCCGAGATCAACGATCACTTGCCTGAAAACGTCGTCGATCCTGAAGCGATCGAAGGCATCATCGGCACCTTCAACGACATGGGCGTTGCGGTATACGAGCAAGCGCCGGATGCAGAGACACTGCTGCTGTCCGATAACGTCGTTACCGTCACCAGCGATGATGATGAAGTGGAAGCCGCTGCTGAAGCTGCACTGTCCACCGTGGATTCCGATTTCGGCCGCACCACCGATCCTGTCCGCATGTACATGCGTGAGATGGGTTCCGTAGAGCTGCTGACGCGCGAAGGCGAAATCGTCATCGCCAAGAAAATCGAAGAAGGCCTGAAAGACATGATACAGGCGATCTCCGCCTGCCCGACCACGATCGCCGAGATCCTGGCCGCTGCAGACAAGATCTCCAGTGATGAAATCAAGATCGATGAAATCGTTGACGGCCTGGTAGACCCTAACGCCGAAGACGTCGTTGCACCTTTGCCGGTGGTCGCTGCCGCCGATGAAGATGACGAAGAAGACGAAGAAGAAGACGAAGCAGAAGAGGAAGAAGACGAAGGCAGCGCCGCAGGTGCAGCCGGTTTCTCCAATGAACAACTGGAACAGTTGAAGCGTGATTCGCTGGCCAAGTTTGAAATCATCTCGTCCAACTTCGACAAGATGCGCAAAGCCTTTGAAAAAGAAGGCTACAACTCCAAAGCCTACGTCAAGGCACAGGAAGCCATCTCTGCAGAACTGCTGGGCATACGCTTTACTGCAAAAGTCGTTGAGAAACTGTGCGACACGCTGCGCGGCCAGGTGGATGAAGTGCGCCACGTGGAAAAACAAATACTCGAAGTCGTGGTCAATCGTTGCGGCATGCCGCGCGCCCACTTCATCAAGGTATTCCCAGGCAATGAAACCAACCTGAACTGGGTAGACGGCGAAGTCAATGGCGGCCATTCTTACAGCGCCATCCTGGGCCGTAACATCCCTGCGGTGCAGCAGTTGCAGCAAAAACTGATCGACCTGCAAGCGCGCGTTGTATTGCCTTTGCCTGATCTGCGCGGTATCAACAAGAAGATGTCTGCCGGTGAAATGAAGGCCCGCAAAGCCAAGCGTGAAATGACCGAGGCCAACTTGCGTCTGGTCATTTCCATCGCGAAGAAATACACCAACCGCGGCCTGCAATTCCTGGATCTGATCCAGGAAGGCAATATCGGTTTGATGAAGGCAGTGGACAAGTTTGAATACCGCCGCGGCTACAAGTTCTCTACTTATGCAACATGGTGGATACGCCAGGCGATTACACGTTCTATCGCTGACCAGGCGCGTACGATCCGTATCCCTGTGCACATGATAGAAACCATCAACAAGATGAACCGCATCTCGCGTCAGATCCTGCAGGAAACCGGTGTAGAGCCGGATCCGGCAACCCTGGCGATCAAGATGGAAATGCCGGAAGACAAAATCCGCAAGATCATGAAGATCGCCAAAGAACCGATCTCCATGGAAACGCCGATTGGCGACGATGATGATTCCCACCTGGGCGACTTCATCGAAGACAATCACACGCTGGCGCCAGCCGATGCAGCTTTGCACGCATCGATGCGCAACGTGGTCAAGGACGTGCTGGATTCCCTGACACCGCGCGAGGCGAAAGTCTTGCGCATGCGTTTCGGCGTGGAAATGTCCACCGACCACACGCTGGAAGAAGTGGGCAAACAGTTTGACGTTACCCGTGAGCGTATCCGTCAGATAGAAGCCAAGGCCTTGCGTAAGCTGCGTCACCCTTCACGTTCAGACAAGCTGAAAAGCTTCCTAGAAGGTAATTAATGTTATACAATAAGAGTCGGATTTTTTCCGGCTCTTATTGATGTGGTTTTGAATACGATTGTGCAGTACGTGGTCAGGCCCGATAAGTGTTTGCAGTAGAAAGGGCCTCTAGCTCATGTTGGTTAGAGCAGCGGACTCATAATCCGTTGGTACCGTGTTCGACTCACGGGAGGCCCACCAGAATTTTATGTAATTGAATCAAGCCTTTGCGATAAAACGCAGAGGCTTTTTTCGTTTGCGCGCCTCCCTCTTTTGTTCAAAAACTGGCCTTTGCCGGAAAACTGCCGGAATGAAACAATCCAGACCAAGCAATTTTTAATTGATTGGAGAAACTTGGAATGGCATACATTAAACAACGCGGGGAATACTGGAGAGCTGAAATTCGCCGTAAAGGTCATAAGCCTACTTATCGAACGTTCGACACGCAAAAACAAGCCCAACAATGGGCACGACGAATTGAATCGGAGATGGACTCAGGCCTTTATATTGATCGTACCGAGGCAGAACGCACAACTTTGCGCGAGGCTCTCGAACGTTATAAACGGGAAATCGTGCCGACCAAACGCCATCCTATGCAAGAAGTTGGCCGAGTGGATAGGTGGTTGAGAAATGATCTTTGCCATAGAACGTTGGCTAAATTAAAGGGAGCTGATTTCGCGCGGTATCGAGATGCCAGGCGAGAACAGGGGAGGGCTGAAAATACCATTCGTCTCGAACTTCAATTAATTAATCATATTTTTGAGACCGCGCGTAAAGAATGGGGAATGGAAGGTCTGCCTAACCCGCTAGATAATATTCGAAAACCCAGCGGAAGCCGCGCCCGTGATCGTCGATTAGTTGAAGGCGAATACGAACAGATATATTCCAGATTATCATCGAGTGGCAACCGTTATGTTGTTCATGCATTTGATCTGGCCATTGAAACCAGCCTTAGAAAATCTACATTATTCGGACTAAAATGGGAATGGATTAATCTTGAATCTCAAATGATTAAATTTCCGTTTGACGTCAAATCGCCCGGCAATAAAGGGGTGCCCCAAATCCTTCCAATATCGAAGAAAGCTGTAAGTGTGCTACTCGCTTTGCACCCCAAGGACGTCAATGGCACGTTATCCGAAAATGTGAAAGGCCTCGTCCTGGACACAACTCCGAACGCCGCGATGTGTATTTGGAAGCTTGCAATGAAGAGTTTGGATATACCAGATCTTCGATGGCACGATTTACGACACGAGGCGGCGTCGCGTCTATTTGAAAAGGGGATGCATCCTATGGAAGTAGCCAGTATCACTGGTCATAAAAGCATGCAAATGCTGAAGAGATACACGCACTTAAAACCAGAGTCATTACTTGTTAAGTTGGGGTGATATATGGATGCAGAAAATAAGATAACTGTGGTCGAGATGAGAAAGCGAGCAGATTCCATAATGGCAGCCGAAGGGAGTTTAAGACTCGAGGGCTTTGTATTGCCCGCCGAAGCACAAAAAATTAATCGTCAATACATAAACGGTGAGATCGATCTTCAGCAGCATATAGAGGCTATGCAAGGTCTTTGCGCCAAAGATTGAGGCGTACCTTCCGCAGTTCGGTCCCCATAGGTCCGGCTACTCCTGCTTGGGCAGGAGCATCTCGGGGTACGGTGGCCGCACTGCCAACGCACCTCCCACCCTGCGGCGAGAAGCCAAAAACTACACGCCCGGTGTAGTGCGAGTCCCTGATATACTCATGGGTAGCAAGGGGGCGCGTCGCGCCCCTAACTTATTTCTAGGATGCTCACATGGCAACAATCGGCTCATTTAACTTAATTCCCCCGGACCAGTGGCTATTTCCCAATCACGGTGATGTGATTGATGGCAAACGGCGTGCACAAGAATGGTATGACGCTAAGGGTAGCCATGAAGGGGCTGAATGGCAGATTGAGGAGTTTGTACGTCAGTGGGCGCTAAAGCAGCTTCTAGACGTTTATAGCTATCCGCCAGAATGGATTGGCGAGCGAATTATTATTGAAGAGTCCGTTAAGATGGGCTCGACCGAAAAGCAGGCAGATATCTCTATCAAAAATGGGAATCGACGAACATTTTTATATATAGAAGTTAAAAAACGGGGCGCATCTGACGATGAATTTAAGGAGGCCGAGCGCCAACTTGAAACTTACTTAGCAGCTACTCATACTGCAACGATCGGATTAGTAACTGATGGTGATAGGGTCAAAACGCTTCGAAAGAAAATCGACCCCAACGATTTTGACTATATTGCTGACCTCCCGTCTTATGGATTGGAGGTTCGTGCCAAAGTTCAGCTCGTACGAGAAATTCCTAAAGGTGATACAAGCCGAAGCACAGGCCTCAGATTGCTTGATAACGATTACGAACGTGTATTGTTTGATTGCCATAGCGTTGCCCGCGATGTAGATGGACTGCACGCCGATGAAGCACTGGACGAGATATGCAAAGTTATTTACACCAAAATTTATGACGAACGGAGTACGACCAAACAGCCGGAAGGCACGGCATTCAGGTTCCAAACTTATGGAGCAAGTAATGCCTCAGAGGTCGCGTCGAACATCAGGGTAATATACGAAGAAGCTAGAAACGCTGATATCGAAGTTTATTCAAAACGCATTCCAGGCTATGAGCGCTCAAGGGGTGTATTTAAGACTCAAATTCGCTTATCGGATGCTGCGCTGTATCGAGTAGCCGAGAGGCTCCAAGATTTTTCCCTTATTGATACTAAAGCCGATATTAAGGGACGCGCATTTCAAAAAGTTCTGGGGCCTGCTATCCGTGCTGGCATGGGTCAATACTTTACACCTGACCCGATTGTTGAGCTCGCAGTTAATGCAATTCAACCTAAGGCAAGCGAATTAATCCTTGATCCATTTTGTGGTTCGGCGCATTTCTTAACCAAATCGCTCCAATACGTTTTGGATAAGCAAGGAGCAATGTTAACTCCACATGATTTGCACGAATTTAAGTTCTTCCATTTGCATGGAATTGAGAAATCGGACCGGATGGTTCGAATTGCTATGACCGACATGATGCTTCACGATGACGGACATACTAATATACGAAATCAAGACGCTCTATTAAGTTTCGATAATTATCCGGACATCATTGCGCTTCGGGACGACGGCCAGGAAGACCCTTCGTTATTTGATGTAATTGTCACAAATCCGCCTTTCGGCAGTATTATGCGCCAAGAAACAATGGAAATGATGGGACGCTTTGTGCTTGGCCATAAAAAGAAGTCTCTCCCCTTAGAAATACTCGGTCTAGAGAGAAGCATTCAATTTCTAAAACCCGGGGGACGGTTAGCAATTGTATTACCAGAACACCTTATGAAAGGGAAGAGTGCATTGTTCGTAAGAAAGTGGCTTGAGACAGTGGTATATGTCAAAGGTATCTTCTTCTTCCCAGAAGAGGCATTTACTCCGTTTGGCGCAATGGTAAAGACCTGCTTGTGTATTTTGCAAAAGTTGCCGCCGGGAGCAAAATCACACATAAATGATAAAACATTCCTTTGTGAAGTTGAGAATTTGGGATACGACGCAACTGGGCGTGCAAAAGGCGGCTCCGAAATTGCGGCAGCCGTTGACGCATTTCACCGCGAGGTAACCTGGGCATGAAAACATTAACTAAAGTTCGCCACGAGCTTCAAAAAGCTGGTCGGTGGGACATTGATTTTCACTTGCCAGCTGAGGGGATTAAGAAATTTCCTGCATCTTTGCTTAAACGCGTTGATGAGGTTGCCTCAATAGTTAAAGATAAGCGGGACCCCGGACGTGCCCCGGATGAAACATTCCAGTACATCGATATTTCAAGTGTGGATATTTCAGTCGGAGCAGTTGTCAATCAGCAAGACGTTGAAGGATCAGAAGCGCCATCTCGCGCTCGTAAGGTTGTCCGTGCATTTGATCTCCTGATATCGACGTGCAGGCCCACACGCGGGGCAATAGCTGTTGTGCCTGTCAATTTGCACAACGAGGTAGCTTCGACCGGTTTTTCCATTATTAGGCCTAGAAATGGTGTAAATCCGTTTTATTTGCAATATGCGTTGCGCTTGCCAAGTACGCTGGAACAGTTTCGTAAATGGAGCACTGGCTCAAGCTATCCTGCCATCCTGGATGAGGATGTGGCGAAAACGTTAATTCCGGTTCCGTCGCCGGAGGAGCAGGACCGAATCGCCAGCTTGGTAGTGAATGCACTCCGAGCTCGTGAAGGAGATATTCGCCGGGCCAATGGCGTTTGGGGCCGGACCTTGGAGACGATAACAGCTAGCTTGACAGGTAGTACGGCTGAGATATCACCTATTGAAGGAGACGACGCTAACACCTCAGTAGAGAGTACGCCTTATGATATCGACGCCATTGGGGCGCTAATTCGTTCTCTGCCTAGCTTACGAACCGACAAGAATACCGGAGAGGACCTAACTTTAGATTTAGGGGGCTCCTAGTTCCAAAGAGGTGGCAGGCCAACCGCAAAGCGGTTGATCCGCCGCCCGCGGCCCCTCTCATGCGGATAAGCCCTTGAGGTATTCACACTAATCTTTTGATTTATTAGCACTTGTGTGCCTAAGAATTCACATTAAAGAACTTGTAATCATCAGGTGGCCAGCTGGAAACCGGCAGAGTCGGCACGAATAAACTCAAGTACTTAGCCTAGCCCTTGCCGGCCGGGCTTTTTGTTTTCTGAATTTATATGGTTACGTAGGTTTTTACAAGCTGGAGTCGTAGATCACTAACTTGATTAAACTTGATTCGAGTGTCTTATTAAGGTATCCTATTAGAATATGCAAAAGACCTTACACAGTTCCACAATCAAAGCTGCCCTAGTCGAGCTCGGATGGTCACAAAAGGAGCTGGCGGAAAAGGTTGGCGTAACTGCCCAAGCAGTCACAAACTGGATGAAGGGCAGTGATTTCCCTCGTCCAGATAAGTTGCTCAAACTGGCAATGTTACTCAAGCTAAACTTCACAGAATTGGTTGCGCCTGAGGCAAACTCCCCCATAGTCGCATTCAGAAAAAAGGCCGGCGCAAAGACTACTGATGCCCATCGATTAAAGGCAATGGCAATGGGGGCCATGCTTAAGCCACTAGTCCCTTACCTTCCCAAACTAAAAGCGTTACGCACAAAAATTAATGCACCATCTCTAGAATATCGCGCAATGCAGAATGCTGCTAAAGCGGTACGCGAAAAGCTTGGTATTGGGATGCAGGCACCACTTCTCTATCAGCACATCATCGGTGAGTTTGCTGCTAACGATGCCATTATCGTACCGGCAATGTGGGGCCAAAAACTTAGGCATGAGAATGCTCTGCATATATTATTACCGGAAGAACAGGTTACGTTCATTTACTTGAACCTCGATACCCATATTGAGGACTTCAAATTTTGGATGGCTCACGAACTTGCCCACGTCTATACACCGGAACTTGCTGGAACGGAAAATGGCGAAGATTTTGCCGATGCATTTGCCGGAGCTCTGCTCTTCCCCGAAGATGTAGCTGAAGGTGCGTATAACGAAGCATTGAAAAAGCACACTCAACACAGCGAGCTTGGGGTGCTTCAGCGGTATGCAGCGAAGCACCAAATTTCAATGTACACCGTATATTGCGAGATAGAGAACTATGCTGAGGCAAATGGTCTTCCAAAGCTAAAAACGAAGCAACAAGAGATTCACGCAGCGAGAAACGGGAACCGAGGAGAATTGGTTAGTGAAATTCTTTTCAAACCGTTGCCTCCAGATCCTAGTGCGTTGATTGCGTGTGCACAATCAATTTTTCAGTCGCATTTTTTTGAAGCTATGCGTCGTATGCTTCGGGAAAACGGAACAGGGGCTGGTTATCTTCAGCAGGTGCTTGACGTCAGCATTCACGACGGAGCAGCACTTCACGCAGAGTTGCTCCGTTGACGCTAGTCCTTCTCGACACTAACGCTTATCTCCGTTTAGCAAAGCGCATCTCCCCGATGTTGGGGGTTCCGTTTGGCCAGAAAAGTTATGCCTTAACAATCCTAAAAGATGTTGAGGAAGAAGTACATCGCAGCCCAAAACTGCAGGCTAAGTTCCCTTGGTTTGATGCGGCACCTGTGGTTGCAGAGCGGTTAGCTAAGCAAGTCAGGCTCAGTGCAACCGAACGGGCCGAACTCGAAGCCGCAACTAGCGTTTTGCATGGCTGGGTACTGAGTGATATGCAAAGCTACATGACGAACGGCCGTTCGCCACCTTCCAAAACCGACTGCTTCATATTGGCTTTTGGGCAAATTCGCCCAGCTATCGTTGTTACCGATGACTTGGGAATGCACAAACTGGCGGAAGATTTTGGTATTGTTGTTTGGCACGGATATGAGCTTCTCTCGAAAATGCTTAGTGCAAAGAAGCTGACAAAGGAAGACGTCCGAGAAATTATTGAGGCTATTGAGCGAAATGGCGATGCCACTGGAACTTGGCTCGCTGCCAAGCACACTACATTTGTCAAAATTTTCGGTCCACCGAAATAGTCACACTACATCAGTGTAATGCTATCAGATCAGTCGACATACTGATTTCTCCAATTTGATCGCTTGCGCCGAATTGACCCTCTCTACATTAAATAGCGAACACCGCCACGCGGTCGTAAGACACCTTGAATCCAATTCGGATGTAAGGGTCTTGTCTGAGCCGTATTAAGTTTCAATCGTAAGCGTAAAGTCAGCACCGTCTAGACGCTGATCTGCGCATCACTCAAGACGTCCCTGAGCAGACGCTTACGATGATCGGGCAAAGGCCGGCGTACAAGCTTCTAGTGCGGCGCCCGGTCGGTGGGCCGCATCTCGCGCGCCGCCTAGGCCTTATCGGCCTGCAGGTCTTCCAGCTCCAATTCCAGCTGCTCGATCTGGTGGTCGAGTTTTTCGGAGGAATGCAAGCACCCTGCCGGCAATTGGGCCGCGTGTCGGTAGTGGCTTTCAAGTAAGTTCCTCAATAGCCAGTATCCCTAGTGATATAGTTCGTCAGTTCTTGAACGCAGCGTTGTAGGTCTTGGCTATTTATTTCGCCACCACTGACGCTAGACGTACGCTCGACGCTAACGCCAGCACTTCCGCCAGCGCTGACCTGTATACTTTCGTAGTCAGATGTCTTCACAACGGCTACCGAGACTAAAGGAGCGTCAATGGTGACGGAGTTCGTTGGCCCGAAAAATCCGGCGTTTGCGTTGCCAAAGCCAACGATAACTGTAGGACCAATCTTACCGCCGAAACTGAATCCCCCAGATGAATTCCCGTTCAAGCCTCCTGGCGCGCCAATGCTAGAGAAAGTCCCCATTCGTAGCGATGTCCAAACCGACTTTGAATTTAGGTCGACAATGACATAGAGGCCTAGGCCCCCACTGGTGGAGTAGCGACCGAGCGACAGGCCTCCCCCTATGCTGCCGGCCAGCAATAGATCACGTTCCTTACTGCTATTGGATTCCTGAGTGTGGGGCCCCGGGAGGTTAATAACGCGGTCGAAATCCCGAGAATCGTAGGAAAGATTTCGAAGATCGACTTCCAATAGATGGACACCATTGAAGTCTCTAGAAAAATCATGCTCTAGTGTATGAGGCTCCGGATGGCTTGGAGTCTCAAAACTCCCGCTCGCGCCGCTTCCCCCGGAAGTGCCCCCTTCGACGTCGGGGTCGTCTCGAAAAATCATGCTTCAGTCATCCAGAGATGGAGATAGACGTCCTCTAGATCTGCGGTAGGCTCTAACTTTATTGTCCACATTCCTACCGGACTAATGTTTAGAATACAGTCAGTCAGTTCGGGGGGCGGTGGCATCAGGTTGGCGTCCACCCGGCGGATGCGGCCTATAACCCGATCATCCAACTGAATAGCGGTTGCGGGCCCAGCGGTTAGTGGGAATGAGAGGCGCGCCGTGAAGTAGCTGGACGTCTGTTGCTCCGGAATTTTCGACGACGTTAGCACCTCTAAAGCTAAGCCCCGCAGGCGTGGCGATGCTCCACTGCCTAACTTCCCTGCATCCAGTTCAAAACTCAGTTGACCGCTAATCATTGCAGCAGACCAAACCTCATCGTTTGGAACCCACTGCCGTAGCCGGACGACATGCAGCCATTTGCGCTCGAGTCGCATTCTAGACAAGAACCAAGTCGCGGCATCCCGTAGCCATAGGCTCGCACTTAGCAACACTTCGTCGGGCAGCGCAGCCTCATCCATGTTTCCTGGTTCTAACATCGCTGAAGGGATGGCGTTAGTAGGCAGCGCACTCCAGAGGAGTCTAGGCATCTTTACATTGTAACCCAGTATCGAATACAAGCCTTGCGCGCAAGCGGCGAAGCGAAGTAGACCTGACCTGAGCGTGGCAAGGTATTCTAGCCTTATTCGCTGCTCGTGCTGTGCGTAATTAAGAGCGCCACCGGGCGTACATGCCATTAATAATTTAGAGGTCGTGATTCGGGCGAGATCGTTCACTCGCAAGATTGCACGGTTAGCGCTATGGGCAGCAGCCGCTGCGCGCTCGCGTTCTGAAAGCGCTTGATGCAAGGCGCCCGTAGCCCTCGCGCTGAGGTCTTCAGATTGAGCTCTCAGCAGGAGCCCCTGTTGATTCCCTGACACCTGTGCTGCGGCTTGAGCGGCGTCCATAATTTCTGCAGAACGAGTGCGAGTGCCATTGCTCAATGTGGCAATCTCGGGACCATAGTTCACTGTCTGCATCCAAGCTGTTGCATAGGCAAGGTGCGCTGCAGCCACTGCTGGCTCGGAAGGTCTGACTAGTAGAGAGATTGCGATGGACTCAAGCAGTGCCGACTGGTTGGTCATCGCTGTTGATTCGCGCTCGGAGCGAGACCATTCACCCATCGCACCAATGACCGGCGCGACGGTTACACCCGAGGCAATGTCGGTCCTTTGGCGCTGGTCGTCAACAAGGAACTGTACCGTATCCAACGCAAACGACGCCGCAAGTGCCGCCTTGTTCTCGCGCTCGGTCTGGAAATGCCGTGCCTTTTCAAATAAACTAGCGGCCGCCTCCAAGTGATATTCTAGAAAGCGCGGGGGCAGCTGGCGGGCTAGGAGCAGCTCTTCAGGAGTAAACGCAAGATCGGTAGCGTCGAGTTCAGGTATGCGACCGCTCACGGAGCGGGGCGAAATTTGCAAAGCAGTAGTTTCAACCAATGCACCAGTTTGGTCATTTGAAACGATGACCGGATTGACTAAATACTCTGCATATTGTGCTTGAAAAAGTGGAAGCACGTCTGCCCACGCGGCCGAAAAGGCGGTGACCCGTAGATTTCTGGCAAGGATCTGCTCAACGCCTGGCCACAGCTGTTCCCGCCACGTTGAGCCCAGTCGAGTGACAGGATCTTCGTTAAGCCCGCCAACTGGCGTTGCAACCGGGGGAACCAGACTAGCCTCCTCGTAAGAGGGACTGAACGGACCCGGGGATTCGATATCCTTATCCAACGCTGCTTGCTTGTCTTGACGCAATTTTTCCGCCAGTGCGATTTTAGTGGCCGCAGCATCAGCTGCCTTATTTCCCAATAGCTCGCCAACTGACTTGGGTAGAGGCAACGGAAGGCGTCCTGCAGAACCAAATGTCACTGGGCTCTTGTTCCATTTCCACGCGTTATTGATGCGAGTCATTCCTAGCGACTGCATCAAAGAATCAGCGTTAGTGTTTTTGGTCAAGTCAGGCATTGGAAACTCCGCGGCGATTGAACTGGATTTAGTTTATCACTTTCACTTATTGAGCAAGCAGCTGAAAACTGATAACCATAAAAACCATATACATTTTCGCAACACGCGAACATAACGACGCGTTCGTACGGGTGTTGAGACCATCGGCTCAGAATGTGGACACATCTCGGATTGTTCAGATCGCTATCGAAACGGGCATGCGCCAATCGGAAGTATCGGGTTTTGCGCGTGAACCATGTGGACTTGGTAAGCCGTGTTGCGAGGATCTTTGATACCAAGAACAATTCTGCTAGGACAATACCGCTTTGGTCGGAGGCTATCGGTGATACCGGCGGCAAGCCAAATCCGGGTGCCAATACGAAGGCCAATCATGCGCGCAGGCTTTAAAGCGCCCGCCGCAGGAACACCGCGTCCGTGCTGGCGCAGACACGCACAGCGGCGTCGGCAATGGTGATCTCGATAGCACTCGCGCGCAAGGGCCGCTTGTCGGTTTTACCGCTGGCGAGGATGACTTCAGCACGATCGGGAGTAGCCTCGTGTCTTCCGTAGTCGGCCCTGTCAGCAGACCAGCACGCAGGTTTCGATGCCATTTAAGTAACGTGCTGGTGTTAATCCTGTGATCCTGGGCCAGTTTCGATACCGAAACGCGGGGACTGCAGGCCGCCACTGCGAGCCGGTGTTTAAACTCCGGTGAATAGTTCGGCCGCTCTCTACGATTGCGCGACTCCACTTCAGTGTCCAAAGTAGTTCCCACCAAAAAAGTAAAGGGAACTACTTTGGCAGACGCTACTCGCGAAGACCAGACGGTGCAGGGCCGACGCCTACTTCCAATCCAGCCTTTAAGTGGCTCAAACTAATTTCTCAGCGTTTTGCCAAACCACAATCGGATTACGTTCGGGGCATCACACACGTGGTTGTACCAAAAAGCCGCTGCAAAGCCTAATCTGCCCTCACTTATTTTGGCTTTGCTACGCTGACTGTTGCGTTGATGTTTTAGCACGATATAACGTCAAATTTCGGTTCGGGGTTTCACACACATTTTAGTGAAGTGGTACTGTTTTGCAGCGGTAAAGCATATCCTGCCCTCATCTTTAACTCGGATATACTTTCGACTTTAACCAAGCCATTCTGACTGCACATTGACTGCACATTGACTGCACATTGACTGCACATTGACTGCACATTGACTGCACATTGACTGCACATTGACTGCATAGGATAAGCACATACAATGCGCTTTCACTGCATATGACTGCATTTGCAGTGCTGTTTGAATGCGAGGTGATGGCATTGGTGGACTGGAAGGGGTGCCTGTCCGTCAGGCGAATGACCGGTGGGGGGAGATAATTTTGATGTCCTTGCGAGTCACAGTTATCGAGATCTCGCCCAGTTGGATTGTCTCGTCCATCAGGCCCCGAGTTGGTTCTTGATGATTCCCGAAATGACCTGAGTATCAATGCGATCCAGAGACATGATTGGGGGCAGGGCATTGCGCACCTGCTCCTCTCGGGTACCTCCAAGGTTTTGTCGATGTAATCAGTGCTAGCGCTGACGAGTTCTGCCCCTGGCAGACAATTTAAATGATTGGCTAGAAATTTCAAGAAAAAATCTAGATGTGAATCAAGACAAGCGCACCATCGGCATTTTGCGTACGAGTTTTGATGACCGTTCGCTCGACTCCGATTAGCACATCAAATAAATCTCGGGTGAACATCGCATTTCCAAAAAACCATGAATGGCTTTTAACGCCTTTGAAGCCACGAGGCTCATCGAGCGTAGTGGTCGCTGAACCCGATGCGGTGAGCTCTTGATAGTAGGCGGAGCAATCCACGTTGACGGCTGAGCTGGGAATGTCGCTAGGCAAGCCGATACGCCCTACACGTGGCGCAGTGCCCAGCCGCTTAGCGTTCGAAATATCTAAAGCTTGGTCATATCGATTTGAATAATTTGTTATCCGAACGCAATGACGATAAAGTGACTCAGCACTACTGTCATCTGCAATCATGGAACTAGACGACACATCTCCGGCTGCAAACGCGAGCTGGCTAATATTCCAACTACTGTTGGAAAGTTGAGTATCATCTGCATCATCGAATGCTTCACGGATGACAAATGCTCCCATTGAGTGCCCAAGAACATGGACGTTAATTGGGCAAGATGGTGTTTGTTTTCCGGATAAAAATGCGATGCCATCTGTTACCAATTTCAAAGCAGTGATCTTGGCTTTGTGACGATCTTCTATGTAAGCTAATGCCTTATCACCACTAGGCCAATCGAACGATACTATTGCTCCTTTAAAACCAAGTGTCAGTAGATCTTCCTTTAGTATCCTATGGCGCTCAATAACTTCAATTTCGCTGTTGTTGTAACCGTGAACGATAAAAAGTATATCTCCACGATCTTCTCCTTGCTCGTTTTTCCAAGCAGCTGCCGCAAGCACTTTCGCATACCATACCGAAGCAGGAATCGAGTTCAGCACGGACGGCATTTGTGCGGTAGGTACCTCCAAAAATAACGTTTGTCCCACATCTCCAGAAAAGCCATTTCCCTGCGCGGCACGCACCGTCATTATGAAATCAGTCATTAGTTCCTCGCGAAATTATTATTTGTAGTGTGAGCGTAGTGGTTTGTTCTAAATTCTCCTCAAAAAGATCTAATCTCTTTGAACCAGTACATCGTATTTTTTGGTAATTGCCGACCTTCCTCCCCAACTAACACTGCAACCTCCGAAATTTCCCCTTATCTTTCCAGGATGGATACCATCTTTATCCTCGAATTTGGCGCGACAAATGAACAAATCTTCCTTGCCTGGTGGTATATCAACCCCCCCCTTCACTGCGCCGCTTGGAATTTTCCCGTTTGTATCGCTTATCCACGTATATGAGACATCTGACAGGCTAACAAGAACTTGGTAAGTTTCAACTTGTTGTTCCCTAGATCCGAATGCGATATCGCAACCAAGCAATCCTTTTCTTATTTTTCCAGGGTGCATTCCACCTTCATAATTTGCTCTACATGCATAAAGTGAGAGGGAGTTTTTATCTATAGTTTCATTACCGACTGCTAAAGCCGCTACAGGGATATTTCCACCTCGCGCATCGACCCATGCACGTGGTGGAAGGTCATGATTCGAAATTGGACGGTTGTTTTCCGTACTATCAATTTGCTTCCCGTAATTCCCGGTAAATCCGTCCAATATTTGCTGGAACGCACCGTTGGGCTTGCTCTGAACAGGGCTTGAGGATTGAGCATACGCCTCGCTCATAAAAAAGCTTGAAAAATCAATTGACCCTGTCCTTAACTGATCTGATTTATCTGCATGGCCAAATACAAAAGTTGCGGCTAGAGCAGGGGCACCGACTCCGATTTGCACCAGCTTTACAGCCTTATGCTCATCAATATTAATCCAGCCGAAAATTCCGCCTAAGGCAAACATCCCGACGATTCTTAGCATCCATCCTAACCCGTTTAAAAAAGTCACCTCGTCGGACCGCAGTGCGGTGAGGTCCAATTTGGCTAATAAAACCAGAACCGGCACAAGCGCTCCAACCCCGGCAATCATGAATCGTGTATGGGACGGTATTTGAGGTCTAGTGGCCATAGTTTCCTCCATTAAGGCTATGAAAAAAGAGGTTCATTCAATCGGCAATATTAGAAAATAATTTGTGAGTTTCTTTGCGCTGCAATCGCGAAGGTGTGTTTTGACAGCAATTAAAAATCAATCGTTGCAACAAAAATTGTTGATGCGTATTGGCAAGCGAAGTCCGCAAGATTCCGTGTTATTTCTAAATTTTTTTGCTTACCATTGCACCAAATGAAGTGATTCAAATGTGCGTGATCATTTCGCGACGGCGACGAGTCGCCAAAAAATCGAATATTTACTGAATTTTGAAAGGCGGTGTGTTAGTTGCTCTGCAATATCACCGGCTCGCTGTTTGTCAGTTATATAAAATGCGCGAGATTTGATAGAGGTGGCAGGCATGACAAAGCATGCGGCCAAGCAATACAAGCTGGACATAGGAGTTTCCCGAGCAGAGTTTTAAATTTATTTGTGCCGTTGTAATCACGACATCGTGTCTCAGGTTAGATGTTAAAAAATAAATATCAAGAATTATTTTTTGACAATATTTTAGACGCATCTCGAACAATGCTAGTGTGCTGGCGTCAATACAATTTAGTACAAGGCTGCCAATTTAATGACCTCATGCAATCTATAAAATCGCACGATGCGGCGTAGCTTTCCGCACTTGTGGGTAGGTGACTTAAGACCGTCAGGCGGGCCAAATCGCATCAGCGCTGACTTTACACGGCTCAAGCAGTTTGGTTAGATATTGGTTAAGAATGGTTAACAACACTTCACTTTGGCAAGACGCATAAACAGCATAAGGGTTCGAGGTTCAGAAGTGGTACTTCATAGGTCGGTAATAGCGTACTTCATCAGTCGATAGGCCGTACTTCATAGGGCGACTTAGCGTACCTCATAGATCGACCATTCGTACTTCATAGGTCGGTATGCAAACTTCATCGGGCGCTACATTTGGATCGACAAAAATGTA
This sequence comes from Parundibacterium terreum, assembly GCF_014636315.1. Classification (GTDB taxonomy): domain Bacteria; phylum Pseudomonadota; class Gammaproteobacteria; order Burkholderiales; family Burkholderiaceae_D; genus Undibacterium; species Undibacterium terreum. The sequence continues at coordinate 647,991 of NZ_BMED01000003.1, forward strand.
CTAGCTTGCCATCGATTTTTGAGTCTGCGAGAAATTTGACACGCTCCAGTTCTGCCAAGGCATTTGCGACCAATTGTTTGAATTTTCTTGGCGTTACCGTCGTACATCCAGAGCCCAACTGCAATGTCGTTAACTTAAGCGGCATTGGATCACGATGTGATGCCAAATAACCATGCATCCAAGTTGCAAGGCCTGAAGGCAAATCTAGTCTTTGAGACCACTGCAACCGGGTGAAGTGAACGTTGCCAAACAAATCGACTAATTCGGGTGCTATAAATACTCTCCATTTAGGTAACCGCGCTCCTGATATCTCGTCCTGCCATTCAAATTTAGGGATCATGGATAGACTCACAGCTCTCCCCAAACGTTTGGAAAGTATCGTCAGTGCCGTGGCCTGCATTCGTTGGAGACTTTCGCGCAAGCGTTCAATATGACCTGGATTGGGCTTTGATTTGGCAAGACGCAATGCCTGCACCATGCTGTAAGCTGTAAATTCGATTGGACTACCGATTGGCGCAATTCTCGCGAGGTGAATCAACTGCAACCATACTGATTCGTCGTATTGGCGCAACTCCTCGCCTGTATATGTGATGCGTGTTGATTGGCCAATTATTCCAATTTCTTCGTTCTTGAAATATGCGCGCGGCTGCTTCCGATTCCTCGCATTGAACAAAGCGGAACGCAGGATTTCATTTGGCATGCAGCGAATTTCCTCACCCCATAACGGAAGCTGCAATTCGACAGTTCGAAGAACCTGTTCGGGCTGTCTAGGACGGTTCTTCGCTCTCTTTTCCATTCCACGCACGAGGGCAAGTAGATCCGTCTGGTTCGATGGGAAAATGTTATTGATGGCACGGAAAGTCATTGGTATAGAGATCTAACTCAAGTTAAATCTGTTGAAAAGCGAGGGCGACCAATTGCCTTTACCGGGCTTTTTTCGTCTAGGGTCGTTTTTCTATGTCGATTGTTGGCAAGCGAATCAAGCCATTGCCGAATGTCAGATGCAAACCAGCACGCACGTCTTTTGCTAGGAAATGCAGTTATTGGCAGTTCACCACGATAGGCCATTTGAGATATGGCGCCCTCGGTTGTGCTAAGGAGGATGGCGAGCTCCGATCTTGAGACTATTGCTTGTGGCGCTAACTTACTAAACGTTTGCCTAAAATCTATATCAGCTCTTGTCATTTGAAATCTCCTGTGATTTGCTGTTTGTCTGGATGTATCCTAAAATCTGAACACGAAATCAAGTAGGGCCAGTTTTTGAATTGGAGAAAAAGGTTTGAATGTCGGAGAAAACAAAGGGCGTAGATTACGGCTGGCGATCGCTCGATTTGCAGCAATTCTTATTGAAGAGGCGAGAGATTTAACAGGCTTTACATTTTCCCAGCTAGACGAGTACCTAGGGTTACCTGATGGGCAGTCATACAGGTATTCACTGTACCCAATTTCTGGAAAAACTCGGTCACCGCAGGCTGCTGGAATTCAGCAATTAGAGGATAGAGTCGCCGCACTGTTGAAACGTTGTTCGCATAAACTCGTAGTTGAAAACAATAGAAAACTGAACCCTGACATTCTTTTATCAGATGATCACGTCGAAGGTAGCCCAAATGACGGATTGAACCTTAGGGGTTATGACGCTACCGATTTTCAAATCGGATACGAAGGTGATTGGCCTACCTATCGACGTCTAAAATATGATCGCTCCTCATTCGATGCATGCTTGGGAATAAGCGATATTTTGAAATCCGGAGAATTCGAGCTGCTTCCGGAGATGATTCGAATTTACGCTTGGCAATGGGGAATTCTTTGGAACAAGGGAATTCCTGGTGTCTCTCATTTAGAGGCAGGCATTGATCTCAAAATTCCTATTGAGTTGTATTTGCCTGCATTGGTAGAGCAAGCAAAAAATGAACGTGCTTTCATAGCTCAAGCAGTTCAAACGCAAGAGGGGAGAGGGAGTTTTGAGTCATTTCAGAGTCGCATGGCACTCCTGGAACGAGGGATGATTCAACGAGGCCTAGCAATGAAATAATTGTAAGGGCATTCTGCCGTAATTTTGCCGGAATCAGCCAGCAAACGAGAGAGATTAGTGGTGATCAGGGGTGATGAAATTGCTTGTGAAATTAAGTGATGGCTGGTAACCTAATCATAGCTTGGTTTGACTCATAATCCGTTGGTACCGTGTTCGACTCACGGGAGGCCCACCAGAATTTATGTAATAAAAAGCCTTTGCGGGAAATCGCAAAGGCTTTTTTGTTTGCACGTTTCTTAAATTAAGCAAGAAATGGGTCATTATCGAAGCCTTGCGAAATAGGAAATTAGAAGTAAAAGCTATGAGCTTTGTTGTTATGAGTTTCTGGATTGCGACTGAATTCTAGAACTACGCTTTTCAAATGTTTTGTGCGCAGATCGGCATTCATATTGATAGCTTGCAAGCACATTGCAACTGAATGAGCCTTTGGGCCAAATGGCGCAAAAACCGCCGTAGACTTTCCATTTGCAGTGATTAAGTTTATTCGATCAAAGCAGCCTGAGATATCATGTGATGCAACTCGAGTTATCTGACGATCATCCAATAAGCTAAAAGATGAGCGCGCAAATCGGGCCGCCATTAATGGCCATTCTCCGGCATCTCCTGCGCCAGCCTCTGCAGGAAATCGGCGCACTCAAACACGCTCAGCGTGAGCTGGGTGTCGTCTTCTGCGACGATATCGACCACTTCTTCCATTTCACTACGCAGGTCTGTGCTGGAGGTGTTGCGTGCCAGTTTGGAGGTAGGGAAGCGATTGTTATATCGTTGTCTGGTTCGTGTTGGTTAGCGGCGGCATCTTGTAAAGCCCGCACAGGTTGATAATGCTGAGCGATCTCTTAGGAGTAGAGCAAGATGCAGTAAGATTTGGTGAGACCATAAAAATGAAAGTACGCGAATTCCCTTAACGGTGTTCCCGCAAGATAGCTCGAATGCGTGAAATTTTCCCCCTTGGGGAATTGCAGATTCCCCAGATCATCCTACCGTTGGAAAACCATACTTCATAGATGTTTTCGTCCCTGGACTGGCGCAGGAAGGCAATGGATTCTAGTCTACCGAGACGGCTCAGCCCGATCTGGAATTTTTTTGCCTGGCTGGCGGCAACCGCTGCCATGCCCGGCTCCATGTCTTCATAGTCGGGTGCACCGCGTTGCTGCGATTCTATGACTTTCCTAAGCTGAGCAATGTCGGGGGGATATTCTTTTTGTCTGCCGGGTTTCCCTGAAGCCTCGCTCTGAGTTTGCTGAACGTCCGCTCGTGCAGGTATGGCGGGCATGACGGCACACAGCAAGCATGCTACGCAAAAAGCACTTTCTGCCAGCGACAAATGGGGGCTATAAAAATAAGCCATGCAGGATGTGATATGTGCCTTAATAGCGTAGTCGCGATACGTGGCGGATGGCGGTGTCCGGTGGGTCTTAAAGGTAGCCAAGTTCCACTCCGCGCAGAACAGCCCTTACCCGGTCGCGTACGCCTAGCTTGGACAGGATGCTGGAGACATGGTTTTTTATGGTTCCTTCACTGTTCTTCAAGGCCTCGGCAATTTCCCTGTTATTGAAGCCTCCGGCAACGAGGCGCAAGATTTCGGTTTCGCGTATGGTAAGGATATCGGCCTGTTCCAAGCTGGGAAAAGAAGTAGCCGCATCGTGTAAGCCATGCAAGATCCGTTCGGTAAGGGCGGGGCGAAAGAGTGTGAGGCCACTAGCAACGCGGCGTATTGCATCAGCCAGATATTCGAGCGAGATATCTTTTAGCAGGAAGCCTTTGGCTCCCGCGCGCATGCCTTGTAGCAAAGCTTCGTCATCGTCGAAAGTGGTGAGCAGTATAGTTGGCGGCAAGGCATCTTGCGCGGCCAGGTTCGTCAGCACTTCTAGTCCCGACTCTCCCGGCATGCGTATATCCAGCAAAACGACGTCGGGGCTGAGCAGAGGGATTAAAGTTAGGGCCGCTTTTGCATCTCCGGCTTCGCCCGCCACGCTGATGTCGCCGGTCAGATCCAACAGGCCTTTTATGCCGCTGCGTACCAGAGTCTGGTCGTCCACCAGCACGATGCGTATCACTTTGCGACTCCCGTTGGCAGCCAGATATTTATTGCCAAGCCGCGGGAAGGGTGGTTGGCAATGTCGAGGGTGCCGCGCAGCCCTTCGATCCTGCTGCGCATGCCTTTCAATCCGTTGCCTTCCTTCGTCTCTGGCATCCCCTTGCCGTTGTCACTGATATTCGCAGCGATGCCCTGTTCTTGCATCGTCATGTTCACTTCGGCGTCTGAGGCACCAGAGTGGCGTATGACATTGGTAATGGCTTCCTGAATACACCTGAACAAGGCATGTGCAATTTCCGGATCGCCTATCGATATTGCGTCGTCGTAGTGCAGGCTGATTCTTGGCGTGGGTACGCCGCTGCAAAGAATATCAAGCGAACGACGTAAGTCAATGAAATGTTCCTCGCGTTCTGCACTGACGACTCCGCGTATTTCCGTTAGCAGGCTTTGCGCCAAGCTACGTGAAATGTGAAAGGATGAGTGCGCGCTGTCTCCGGCGTGGCGTAGTCCTAGCTCCAGGTGAAGGTTCAGTGCACTCAGATGATGGCCGATTGCATCATGCAGGTTGCGGGAAATCCTTGTCCGTTCTGACATGCGTAAAGTATCGCGGAGCAGCTTTTGCGTCGCAAGCAGCTCCGCGTGGGAAATGGCCAGCCTGAGGCGCCCTTCGCGCTCTATAGAGGCAAGGTAGCCAACCCCGAAAGAAACCGCCATCCAGACCATGCTCATGCACAGTTGCTGTAGATCGCCGACCAGGTCCAGCGGCGGCAATCTGCCTATTCCCAGAATGTCCGGCAGTTGCAGCAGTGCATATCCCCCCAACTGGGCAAGCAGCCATAAGACGGCTTGGCGGTGCTTTAGTACAAATGCCAGCTCTACCGCAACGATCACGAGCAACTGGGTTTCTACGGCCAAAGCGATAAAGAGTTGTGCGCACAGCAGTAACGCGCCCCAGGGAGAGTTCTCGGGAACAGGCGCGCTGGTACGGCGCCAGAACGTCCATGCAAAAGTAGCTGCCAGCAAGACATACAGGCTTACATAAGCCCAGAATTTTTGCGTGCCTGTTTCGGCATTGGTGCTGGCGAAAAATGCCCATAGGGCTTCCATTGCCAGACTGAGAGGTGTGAGGATGAAAGGGAAGACTTTCGGCCCTGCCGTCAGCAGCGATACCAGACCCGTCGCAACGATGGCGCTCCACGCAAACAAGCCGACGGCGCCAATCAGGTTATTTGTGATGCGTTTCATTGAGACTTGATCATGGAAGTGCCGGGTGGTATCGATGGCAGGATTAACAGAGTGGCGGGAATGGTGGCACTGGTAGAGGCCGCAGAGAATTCTACACCATGATTCCTACGCAACCTTGGCGAAAAATAAAAAAACCAGTTATGACTTTCGGCACATGTGCGCGTGGGAATCGCCGTGTCATGATCAGGCCCCTGTACTTTTCAGAACCTTCCTTATGCGCATACATAAACCTCGCTGGCCCGTATTCTCCCTGCTGATTTTCTTGTGTTCCGGTTGCGGTGGCGGGAGTAGCGACACTCCTACAAAATTTCCAACGCCTGGCCTGCTACATGCTTGTCCAGCACTACCCGCGTCAACAGCGCCGGAGGGCAGTCTGTCCGCAACGATCGATGCCTTAGTTGCGAACGAAATGGAGGCGGCGGGATTGCCTGGTATGGAAATCTCCCTGTCCAAAGGAGGCCGTATTCTTTATTCGCATTCATACGGCTATGCCGACCTTTCTGCTTGTCAGCCTGCGAAGACGAATACAGCGTATCAAATGGGATCAGTCACCAAGCAATTCACGGCCGCCGCCATACTGCAGCTACAGGATGCGGGCAAACTCAAGCTGGACGACCCGGTGAACGCCTATTTGCCAAGATACGCTTTTGATCCGAATCTGAGCTTGCGCATGTTGTTGAATCAGACATCCGGCCTGCCTGACTATGTCGAGTTTGCTGCGGCCCCGTCGTGGACGGGTGGTGCCGCACAAGCTTCGATATTGGCGGCTATTTCCCATGCACCTTCCCTGTTTGTCGCGGGTTCGGCCTATACCTACAGCAACAGCAATTATTTTATTCTCGGCGCCATTATTGAACACGTTAGCGGCCGCAGCTATGCCGACTACCTAGCGCAGCACATTCTGTTGCCACTAGGGCTAGCAAATACTTCTTATCTTAACCCGACAGCAACCGCAATGCCGTACACCTATACGCGCCCATTACTACCCGGCGCACAGGGTCTCGCTCCAGGCATAGTGCCTGACTCTTCCTACCTGTTCGCTGCGGGGGCCCTCTGGACAACTGCCGAGGATCTGAACAAATGGGACGCCGCGCTGCTCAATGGGGAGGTCATTCCTGCGGCATTGTTTGCTATGGCAGTGATGCCTCCTGCGACGGTCCCGGTATTTCAGCAGGCACCGACTGCGTCTCCTTATGCGATGGGGTGGATACGCAACTCGCTGGCAGGGCATCCTTTTGTTTGGCACAACGGCAAGACTTACGCGTACACGGCATTTAACGGCATGTTCCTGGACGACGGTTTTTCGGTTTCTGTACTGACCAATGTGGACATACAAGAGGATACGCCGCTGCTTGCTTTTTCTACAAAATTGATTCAAGCGGTTTGCGCCGCCTCACCGGCTTCATGCTGAAAACGGCCGGACATGGTAATGCAGTGCGGGCCTTCTGTACGCGGGTACTGGCCGCCTTGCTTGGCTGCCTGATAACCGCATCTTTCATGTATACCGTCGGCAAGGGCGCGAGTAGCACGGGCTCCGTGCGTGACCGCTTGGATTTACAGCCGCAGGTGTCCACAGCATTGATCATTATCCCTGCGGAGATACCCCGCCTTTTCGCTCTGCCGATGAAAAAAAGACAGACTGCTCGGGCTGCGCGTCACGGGGAGAAGGGCACTTCAGGATTATTGAGTACAGAGCAAGCCCGGGTACTGCCCGTTGCAGGGAGAGACGAAGCGCAGGCTTCCATGCCGGACGCAATCCCGGGCCAGGCACTGGCAGAGTTGACTATTGACAGCGGCACGATCGGGAAGGCTTATCGAGACAGCCGCACTGAAATACGGCGCATGGCGGATGCGGTGAAAAAGCCACTGGAGGCAAAGTTTAAAAGCAAGTTCGACTTCTTCCAGGATGCCGCGGTTGAGGCGGCTGTACCGGCTTGCATTAGCAAGAACGGCGATGCGCTCAAGCATGATATTCCGCACTTGGGACCGGTGATCTTGGCGGATGAACTGGCCCTGCCGTTTTTCGTCCACGCCGTGCTGAAAGGAAAATGTAAGTGAGCATCACCATATACATAATACTTTGCTGGCCTAAGTTGGCTGAAATATAGCAGCTTTATCCTCTGAACGAATGCTTGGGCGAGGCCTAAGATGACATAGCTCCAGACGGTCGGAAATCAGCGAATGAGGACTTTAACGATGAGACCACTAAGTTCGATCAAATTGGATTGTGGAATTCAAGCGTGCTTCGAAGACATCATGCCGGCACTTGGTATTCCCATTTTTTAACAATATCAAGAGCAATTTCAATCGAGGTATAAGCTGTTAAGTAAGATCGAGTTACGGACTTGGATTAAATCCATGCCCTTCTTGCTTTTCCGCGTGAAGCATAACGCACAAAGTGAGCTATTGTAACTGGCCATTCTCCGGCATCTCCCTCGCCAGCCTTTGCAGGAATGCTTCGCACTCAAATACGCTCAGTGTGCGCCGCGTGCCGTCTTCTGCGATGATATCGACCACTTCTTCCATTTCGCTGCGCAAGTCTGTGCTGGAGGCGTTGCGGGCCAGTTTGGGGGTGGGGAAGCGGTTGTTGTCGGCGATGGTCATGATGTCCTCCACCGCATCCACCAGCAGGCCGTAGCGTTCATCGCCGCGTTCCACGATCAATATCTTTGCCTGCGCGGTGTCGGCCAGCGGCGGCATCTGGTACAGGCCGCGCAGGTCGATAATACTGATCATCTGCTGGCGCAGGTTCAGTATGCCAAGCATGCAGGCCGGCATGCCGGGCGGCCTGATGAAATTATCGGAGAAATCAATGATTTCGCGTATCTGCCGGATCTCCACCGCAAAGGTATTTTCCAGCTGGAAGCTGATATACACGCGGCGCTGGATCTTTTTAGCTTCACGCTGCCCTTGCGCCGCCCCCTGGCTTTGACCTGCGAGCTTTTCCTCTTCCGGATACAGGTTGCTATGGCCGCGGCGCATCTCGACGATTTCGGTGCGCGAGAAAATCTCATGGTGGTTCAGGAAGATGATCTCGCCCACGCCCGGCTGTGAAATGCAGCCGCCGAACATGCCTGCGCGCGCCTTGCTGAGCAGTGGTATGGGCAATAGTTCGCTGGAAAAAAAGCTGATGATGCTATCCACAGAATCCACCAGAAAGCCAACCGAGGCGTCGCCTATGCGCGCCAGCACGATGCGCTGATCCGGTGTAGCCTGCTGTTCCGCGCGCGGAGCATTCAGCAGCGTGGAAAAGTCCACCACGCCTACCTGGGTACCGCGAAAATTGATGCGGCCCAGGCATAGCTTGCTGTTCAGGATGGACGGCTGCAGTTCCGGCACGCGGATGATCTCCTGTATCGCTTCCATTTCAAAGGCGAAGGAACTGGCCCCCACATGAAAACTCACGCACTGACGGCGAGCATTCTGGGTTTTGAAATGCAGGTCGCTTTGCTTCTGGTTCGCTGCCCGCAGCGCCAGCACTTGCGGCACGTTCTCTATATGGATCAGCGCGGAAGCATCCAGGATCTGCAGCAGGCGGCTGCCACCTGCAAGCAGGATGGTGCCGGCGATCACACCGTGCACATTTTCGCCTTCATAGTACAGCGTGCTTCTTTGCTCCGGCCTGACGCGCAGGATTTCACCGGTCGTATCGAAGAGTATGCCGACCAGCACTTGCTCAAAATCGATAATCGCAATGACCTGGCTGGGGTTGGATGCATCTGCATCCGGTTTGAACAGGCGGGCCAGGTTGATCACCGGGATGACAGTACCGCGTAGCGTGAACATGCCTTCCAAAAACGGCGGCGATAACGGCAGCGTGCTCATCTTTTCCGGATAATTCACCACCTCGCGTATGCAACTGGCCGGTAGCGAGAACTCGTCTCGTCCCAACAGGAAGGAGCCGAACAGTTCACTACCCGCTGCATTTACCGGTGGGGCCTGCTTTTTTGCTGCCGCAAGCCGGGCCGCTTCCGCAAATTGTTCGTCGCTGGCATCGGCGGGCGGCATAGCCGTGGCCGATGCCGGCGTTTCCAGAACTTCCATGTCAATTCCTTTGCGGTAGGATTTCCGTGATGGAGTAGCTTTGATCTGCGCAATCGATCAGTATCTTGCGGCCGCACTTGCCGCCCAGATCGCAATATGCGACTTGCAGCCCGGTTTGCGTCAGGTATTTTTTTGCGGCAGCACAATTGAGCTGGCCTACCTGAAACAGTGGTGAAGGATTTTTAAGCATTTGCGCGCCGCCAGTGAGGATGACCTCGATGTCGGGATAATCCTCTTCCTTGGCGCGCATCAGTTTCAGCAGCGAAGGCACGGCCTGGTTCACATAGCGCGCGCCCAGGTTGGCGACCGGAGTTGGCGCTTCCGGCAGCAGGCAATGGGCCAGGCCGCAGCGGCCGGCTTTTTTCCAGATGAATCCTATCCCCACGCAGGACCCCAGCACGGCCTGCAGCAAATCATGGTGGGCGCCCACCTTGACTTCGCCCATGCCGACTTCCAGGTGATGGTAGGCAATCATGCGGCTGCTCCCTGTAGATGCTCATCGTTGAGCATGTCGTTATTGATGCGGTATACCAGCGGCAGTTCCAACTGATACCTGGTGTTCATATGACCGATGGAATCCGACTCTCCGACGACCAGCCGCGCCTGCGGCTTCATGCTGTGCAGCACATTGGCGAGTACCTTTTGCTGGTGCTCCACATCAAAATAGATCAGCACATTGCGCAGGAAGACGATATCGAATTTCTTTGCCGATCGCAGCGAAGACAGCAGGTTGTGCGGGCTAAAGCTGACAAACTGTTTCAGCTCATCGCTGACCTTGACGCCGCCTGCAACGGCGCTGAAATATTTCTGGAACAACTGAGGATGAGATTCCTTCACGCGCTCCACCGACCGGCCCGCATATACTCCCACCGTGGCGGTGGCCAGCATGCTCTGCGAGATGTCGGTGCCCAGAATCTGGTAGTGGAAACCCTTGATCAGTCTTTGAAATTCCGCGCATAACATCGCAATGGAATATACCTCCTCGCCGCTGGCAGAGGCGGCGGACCATATCCTCAGGCATTCACCGGGGTGCTGTCTTGTCCATTGCGGCAAAAACTGTGCGGCAAAAAATTTCCATATCTGGGGCGTACGAAAAAACAGCGTGTCATTGGTGGTCACCATGTCAATGAAGTAGGGCACTTCATTGACATCACGTTCCAGCCTGCTCAGATAGTCGTGGTAATTGTCGAGCGCCAGCGCCTGCAGCCGGGGCCGCAGGCGCCTTTCCAGCAGGATGCTCTTTTTTTCGCTGATAGAAATGCCGGTGTGCTTGCGTATCAGCACAATCAAGGCTGCCAGCGTGGCAGCGTTGAGCCCGGCTTCCTGTGTCATGGCGTTATACCACGAAGCCCGACACAGCCTGGTTCATTTCTCCAGCGCGTCTGTTCAGCTCGTCGGTAGAGCGGGCGATGCTGTCGCAGCTGGCGGCGGATTTTTCCGCTTCTTCGGCAATGTACTGGATCGCGGTGCTGACCTCTCTCGCTGTCAGCAACTGCTCGTTCGCTGCCTTGGAAATGTCCGAGATGGCCAGCGTGGTTTTGGATACGCCTGAAACGATCTTGTCGAAGGCATCGCTGGCCTTCTTGGAAATTTCGCTGCCGGCGGAAACCCTTTTTACCGATTCATTGATCAGCTTGGAGATTTCCTTGGTCGCCTGCGATGAGCGCTCGGCCAGCTTGCGCACTTCATCCGCTACGACAGAGAAGCCCAGTCCGTGCTCGCCGGCGCGCGCCGCTTCAATAGCCGCATTGAAGGCCAGCATATTGGTCTGGCTGGCGATCTCACTGATGACCTTGACGATCTCGCCTATATCTTCCGAGGAGCGGTTGATCAGGTCCATCGCCTCTATCGATTTGGCGACGGCCTTGGCGCCTACTTCGGCTTCTTCCTGCGTTGATTTGGCCAGGTAATCGGCATTCGAGGTATTGTCGGCGATGGAGTTGATGGACTGGGTCAGGCCGTCAATCGATGCATTCATTTGTTCTACTGTTGCGCCCAGCGCCTGGGTGCCCAGCGCGACTTCGCCGGAGCGTTCCGCAATCGTATTGGATGACACGGCAAAGCCGTTGGCGGAGTTGACTACGTCGCCGATTACCGCACGCAGATCCCCTATCATTTTGCGTATGCCATCGGCCAGCAGGTCTATCGGTTCCGTTCCTTCCACCTTGATCTCGCAGGTCAGGTCGCCCTGTGCGGCACGCGCCACGGACTCTAGCAATTGATTGACTTTGCGGCTGTCATTTTCTGCTTTTTCCTTGATGCTTCTTTCCATATGCACCTGTTCGGTGATGTCGATGGCAAACTTCACCACCTTGTAGGGCTTGCCATTCAGGTCAAGGATGGGATTGTAGGTCGCCTGTATCCATACTTCCTTGCCGTCGTTGCCGACGCGCCGGTAGCGCCCGCTATCGAATTCGCCGCGATTCAGCTTTTGCCAGAAGCGCTTATAGTCGGAGCTATTGGCATATTCAGTCTCCACAAACATCCTGTGATGCTCGCCTTTGATATCTTCCAGCGTGTATCCCATCACATCCAGGAAGTTCTGATTGGCGTTAAGCACGGTGCCGTTCATATCGAATTCAATGACGGCCTGGGCCTTGTCTATCGCGTTGACCTTGCCTTCATATTCTGCGTTGTTGAGTTTTTCTGCGGTGACGTCATTGGCAAACTTGATGACCTTATACGGTTTGCCGTTGTTGCCGATGATGGGATTGTAAGAAGCGCTGATCCAGACCTCATCGCCATTTTTGGCTATGCGCTTGTATTCGCCCTGGTCGAATTCGCCGCTTGCCAGCTTTTTCCAGAACTGTTTGTATTCCAGAGATTTGGCGTAGGCTGGATCACAGAATAGAGAGTGGTGCTTGCCGCGCACTTCGTCCAGCGTGTAGCCCAGCGTGTGAAGGAAATTATCATTCGCGTGCAGGATGGTGCCATCCAGTTCAAATTCAATCAGCGCCTGCACCCGGTTCAGTGCGGTATTGATGGCATGAAGATCCTGCTCCTGGGCATCGCCCACTTGTTTGGTCGCTTCCATATCTTTCCCTTTAAATGCTTACTCAATGCCTCTCGGAGACGCGAAATTCAGGAGTAGGAATTGATGCCGCGGACTGAGCTTAATTTTTATGGAATTTACACTTTGGAGGCGAAGTTACCAGTGGAAAGGCAGCCATATTGATCACCGTCGAAAGTGTGATGAAATAATCAAATTGCTAAAACAGGTAGATCTGTCCGGATTTGATCAAACTACTATCGATAACTTAAGACAAGACTAGCTTTAAACAGGACTGTTAAAAAAGTCATTTTGACTATACCCGATAAAAGACTGGCCGCATGCCTGTAATATTTCACAGGTCAGAGCAGGGAAAACGAGGTTTGTTGGGGGAGTGAAATTGTTCCTGCGAGTGATGCCGTATAGCATGAAAAAGAGGGATTACTCATGCGAGCAATCCCTCTTTTATCTTAGGCGTAGCAGCATTACTGTGGCGCAAATGGTCTAATTCATTCGCCTTAGTGATACGCCTGCCTTATTACTTGGCTGCCTGCAAGGAGCCTGCTTCCCAGCCGCCGCCTAGTGCCTTGATCAGATAGACCGAGGTGAGCATCTGCTGGCCGCGAATTTGCACGTTCTGGCGCTGGTTGTTCAATAAGGCTTGCTGCGCAGTAATGACATCCAGGTAAGTATCCAGGCCGCCGGTATAGCGGTCGTTTGCCAGGTCCAGCACGCGCTGCGAACTTCGCACGCTGGCTTCTGCCTGCTTTCCGGCATTGCCAAGCGTGGTGAGGCCGTAGATGCCGTCTTCCACTTCCTGCATGGCAACCAGTACGCTTTGGCGGTAGCCCGCGACCGAAGCGGTATACGAGGCTTCGCTGATCTTGACCGTGGCGCTGGTCTTGCCGGCATCAAACAGGGTTTGCGTCAGGCTGGCGCCCAGTGACCATAGCAGGCTCGGCGCGCTCAGCAGATTGCTCATTTGCGTACTGTCCCAGCCGCCGTTGGCGCCGAGCAGGATGGTGGGGAAATAGGCTGAGCGTGCGACGCCTATATTGGCGTTAGCCGCAGCGATAGCGCGTTCCGCCGCAGCAACGTCAGGGCGGCGCTGCAAGACATCGGACGGCAAGCCTACCGGCACCGCGGGCGGGCTCATTTTGACCAGCGCCGGTTCCAGCCTGAAACTGGGCGCTGGAGTGCCGGTCATCGTGGCCAGCGCGTGTTCATACTGCGCGCGGCGGTTGCGCAGCAATTCCAATTGGGTCTTGCTGGTGTCCAGCGTGGCTTGCTGTTGCGCCAGGTCCAGGCCGGAAGCTGCTCCAAGTTCATGCCTTGCACTGATGAACTCCAGCGCCTTTTTTTGCAGGGTAATGCCCTGATGCACGACATCTATCTCCGCATCCAGCGCGCGCAGGTTGAAATAATCTGCCGCCAGCTCGGAGGCCAGCACCAGCCGCGTGTTTTCAAAATCTGCTGCCGCCTGCTCGGAGCTGGCCTTGGCGCTGGCTACCGTGCTGCGCACCCGGCCGAACAGGTCTGCTTCATAATTGACGGCAAAGCCAAGCTGCACGTTGTTCTGTACCGTGGACTGGATGGTGGTGCCGTAGGCAGACAAGGGGCGGTCGGCCGAAGTCTTTTGTCGTGCCGCACCAGCCTGCAGACCCACTTGCGGGAACAGGCCTGCCGCGCTGACGCTGACTTGCGCGCGCGCCTGTTCCAGTCGCGCTGCGGCAATTTGCAGGTTCTGGTTTTGCGTTGCCACCAGTTGTTCCAGGCGATTCAATTCCTCGTCCTGGAACAATTCCCACCAGTTGCCTTTCAGCGCGTGATCGCCGGGCACGGCTTCGCGGAACGGCGATGTCGATTGCCATGCCTGTGGCATACCTACTTCAGGTTTCTTGTATTCGGGGGCAGCGGCGCAGCCTGCCAGCGCTATGGCAACTGCCAGTACGCTCAGGCTGCCCAGCTTATATAGTGGATAACGCGCGTTCATGAACCCGCTTTCTTTGCGGCGGCCGCTGCTTTGGCTTGCACCACGGTCACAGTGTCATTGTCGGCAAGCGAATCGGCAGGGTTCAGGATCAGCTTGTCGGCTGGCGTGATGCCATCCAGGATTTCCAGGGCATTGCCCAGGTCATGGCCTATGCTTACTGCGCGCAGTTTCACGGTTCCCTTGTCATCCACGACAGCAATGCGGGTGCCCTCAGGGCGGAACAAAATCACGTTGGACGGCACCACCAGCGCATTGGAACTGCCGCTGACCGGCAAGGCCACCTGCACATAGGATCCTGCCAGCAAGGTGTTGTCGCGGTTGGGCAGATTGATTTCCAGTTGCAGCGTGCGGGTCGCCGCATCGATTGCACCGGCAGTTCTTGCCACTGTGCCCTGGAACACCTGGCCGCCCAGCTCGGTTTGCGTGACCTTGACTGTATCGCCGATCTTGATGCGCTGGGCATAGGCTTGCGGCACATACACATACACGCGCAGCTTATCCACTTGCGCCAGCGTAAACAGCGCGCGTCCTGCGCCGCCGTTGCCGGCATCGATCAAGTCACCTATCTCCACGTTGCGGCGCGTGATCACACCGGCAAATGGCGCTGTTACTTTCTTGAAGCCTTCCAGTTTTTGCAGGCGGCGTACATTCGCATCTGCGGCCGCAAGATTGGCCTGCGCCTGGGTAAAGGCGCTGCTTCGTTCATTAAGTTCCTGCTGCGTGACCGCATCTTTCTTGCGCAGGGCTTCCCAGCGCTCCGCCGACGATTTTGCCAGATCGAGGCTGGATGCGGCCTGCTGGCGCGCGGCGATGGCTTGCGATAATTGCTGGTCCACTTCCGGCGTATCGATTTCTGCGAGCACTTCGCCCTTGGCGACCTTGGCGCCTATATCCTTATTCCAGCGCAATACATAGCCGCTGCTGCGAGCATAGATAGGGGATTCTATGATGCCCTGCAAGGTACCGGGCAAGGTCAGTGCGTCGCTATTGCCGGCCGCCTTGGCATTGACTGTCGTCACATACTGTTTGGCATGTTCGGTGGTAGATTCCACCAGCGCACGTGCATTGACGATGCGCATTGCGATTGTGGCCGCAGCGCCCAGCAGCAGCAAGCCGAGTATGGATGCGCCGATGAGTTTGGCGCGTTTAAGGATGGGCCCGCGATGCGGGTGATGATGCGCATGCGGCTCGCCGCTGGCCTGCGCGCTATGTATACCAAGGACGGCGTGACGTTTATCGGACATATCAGGAATTCCCTTCTTCTACAGCAGGCGATGATGAGTGAGGCTGGCTGGCCGTGTGAGGGCTGGCCTTTTTGCGGTGTTCCAGGTAGCGGTGGATGCCGGCAAAGACAATAGGTACAAAGAACAATGTTGAAATCGTTGCAAACAGCAGCCCGCCGATCACGGCCCGGCCCAGCGGTGCATTCTGTTCGGCGCCTTCACCCAGGCCGATCGCCATCGGTATCATGCCTATGATCATCGCCAGCGCCGTCATTAGCACCGGCCGGATGCGCGTGGCCCCAGCTTCCAGCGCTGCCGACAGCGGCGGCAAGCCTTCATTCAGGCGCTGGCGGGCGAAGGACACCATCAGGATACTATTGGCGGTGGCGACGCCCATCGTCATGATCGCGCCTGTCAGTGCCGGCACGCTGAGGGTGGTGCCGGTAAGGAACAGCATCCAGGCGATACCGGCCAGCGCGGCAGGCAGGGCGGTAACGATAATAAAGGCATCAACCCAGGACTGGAAGTTGACCACGATCAGCAGGTAGACCAACACAATCGCCATCAGCAAGCCTATGCCCAGGCCGATGAAGGAGGTTTTCATGGTTTCTACCTGGCCGCGTATCACGATGCGCGTGCCGCGCGGCAGTTCCGTACGGAGCTGGTCTACCAGTTTTTCTACCTGGCCCGACACACTGCCGAGGTCTTTGCCGTCCACGCTCACAAAGAGATCAATGACAGGCGTAATGTTGTAGTGTGAGACCACCGCCATCTGCTGCGCCGGCTTGACCTGCACCAGATTGCTGAGCAATTGCGAAGGCACGATGCCGTTGCCCGCAGTGCTGGAGACCGAGCTGGCGCGCACCGGCGTACGCAGCAGCGCGTTGAGGTCGCTGACCTGGTGCTGCGGGGTTTGCACCGCAATGCTATACACCACGCCGTTCACCGGATTGAGCCAGAAAGCAGGCGCGGTCTGGAAGCTGCCTGACAGGGAAACCAGCAGGTTTTGCGCCACATCGACCGGATTCAGGCCCAGTTGCTTGATCTGGCTGCGATCCATGTCCAGCGCCAGCGTAGGCTGGTCCATTTTTTGCTGAATATGCACGTCCACCGCGCCAGGAATCTGCTTAACCTGTTTCATCAGCTTGCTGGCGTACGCATAGTTGGTAGGCAGGTCAGCGCCGGCAATCTGTACGTCCAGCGCCGCCGGCAAACCGAAGTTGAGGATCTGGGTCACGATATCTGCCGGCTGGAAGAAAAACTCCAGTCCAGGGAAGCGCTTTGGCAATTCCTTGCGCAGTTGTTCCACGTACGCGCCGGTGGGGCTGTGGCCTTCGTTCAGCGACACCAGGATTTCGCCGTCCAGCGTGCCTATCGTGCCGGCATTGCTGTACGACAGATTGATACCGCTGTAGGGCAGGCCGAGATTGTCCAGCACCGTGCCGATTTCTTTTGCCGGGATGATCTCGCGTATTGCTTTTTCCACTTCATCCGCCAGACGCGCGGTTTCTTCTATACGGGTACCGGTCGGCGCGCGCATGTGCAGTCGTATCTGGCCGGAATCGACGCCGGGGAAGAAGTCGCGCCCCAGCCCAAATACCAGGCCGCAGGACAAGACGCAAAAAGCCAGGAAGATGCTGCCGAAGGTTTTTCTGTGGGTGAGCAGGGTGGACAGGATGATGATGTAGCCACCACGGAATTTTTCAAATGCCGCATCAAAGCCGCGATATACCCTTTGCAGCAGGCTAGGCTTGGCGTTGGGATCTACATGCGCCTTGTCCATCATCAGCATGACCATGGTAGGCACCAGCGTACGCGACAGTACATAGGATGCCAGCATCGCAAAGACCACCGCTTCTGCCAGTGGCACGAACAGGTAGCGCGCCACGCCGGTCAGGAAGAACATGGGTAGGAAGACGATACAGATACACAGCGTGGAGACCAGCGCCGGGATGGCAATTTCACCGGCGCCGTCCAGGATGGCCTTGTGCAGATCCGAACCCTGATGCAAATGCCGTTCTATATTCTCGATGGTCACCGTGGCATCATCCACGAGGATACCCACCGCCAGCGCCAGTCCGCCCAGCGTCATGATATTGATGGTCTCGCCCAGCGCATACAGCGCAATGATCGATGCCAGGATGGACAGCGGGATCGATACCGCGATAATGCAGGTGCTGCGCCAGTTGCCGAGGAATAAAAGGATCATTGCGGCAGTCAGCACCGCCGCGATCAGTGCTTCATGGACGACGCCGGTGATTGCTGCTTTCACGAATACGGATTGATCAAACAATTGAGTGATCTTCAGTTCCTTGGGCAGGGTTTGCATCGCAGCCGGCAAGATGCCGCGCAAGGTATTGACGATGTCCAGCGTGGAGGAACCGCCGTTTTTTAGTACCGACAGCAGTACGCCGCGCTCGCCGTTCTGGCGCACGATATTGGTCTGCGGTGAAAATCCATCGCGTACCCGCGCCACTTCGGACAGATAGGTGGTGGTGCCGTTCTTGTTCAGTACAGGGATATTGTTCAGCCCGGCGATGGTGTCGGGCGAACCATTCATGTTGACGTTGAACTCGGTCGTGCCTATCTTGGCCGTGCCGGACGGCAGCGCCAGGTTTTGCGCATTGACCGCGGTGACAACATCGGTCGGCGTCAGTCCCTTGGACAGCAGCGCCTGGGTATCCAGATCAACCGAGACCAGCCGCGATTTGCCGCCGAAAGGAAACGGCACGGCGGCACCGGGGATGGTGATCAGCTGGGGCCTGAGGAAGTTGACGGCGGTATCGAACAGCGATTGCTCCGTCATCGTTGCGCTGGACAGGCCCAGCTGGATGACGGGGATGCTGGAGGCAGAATACTTGATGACCAGCGGCGGCGTAATACCCGCAGGCAGTTGGCGCAGCTGTGCCTGCTCAATGGAGACGACCTGCGCAATCGCCGTCTGGATATTGGCGTTAGGCTGGAAGAAAATCTTGATGATGGAAATGCCGGCCAGTGACTGCGACTCTATATGTTCGATGTCGTTGACGGTGGTGGTCAGGCTGCGTTCATTAACAGCGGCGATGCGCTGCCCCATCTCCTGCGCCGACAGGCCGTTGTAGTTCCAGATGATACTGACAACCGGGATATTAATCTCGGGGAAAATATCCGTTGCCATTTTAGTCAGCACCAGCGGGGTCGACAATAGTATCAACAGCGCCATGACGATGAAGGTATAAGGCCGCCTTAGCGCAATATTAACGATCCACATCTTAGATAAATTTCCGCAATGAATGTTGAACTGCCGGTGGCCCGATTAGCTTCTCAGTAGCCTGTTAGCTTGTCTTTGGCCGAATGATAGACTTGCTTATTGAGCAAAGCTCAGAGCAAAGTCCATGCCATCGGGCGGGGACATTGTAATGTATATCAGACAACCAGCCGGTGGTAACGATGAAGCGGGATATCTCTCGGCGCTAGCCTGTTTATCCCGGTTTCAGAGGCTAGGATGATATGCGCTTTCCTGTTTGGGTGTGCATCAGCATGGTAACGGCTTGTATCGCTAGTTTGCTGTCTGTCATCAGGGTGAAATATTCGTATTCACCGGCTTTGTTATGCTTAAAATTATGGCAAATATTGTTATTTAATTATAAAAAGCGCGCTGCTCCGGCCGGTTTGCCGCGCATCTGGCCTGAACTTGGCCGCGACGTGGCAGGCATCGGCTGCCGCTTTCAGCGTGTCTCACTGGGGAAGTCCTTCCCGCATCCGCCGATTTTTTGTAAATTACTCTAACTCCTTGATTTGTAATATACTCTCATCTTTCTAGCCTTCGCTTACCTTCTGTTGATTGTCTTAGATATACGATATTGCCAGCAAACTCCGTTGGCACCGTGCTCAACTCACGGGAAGCTCACCACCATACAATGACTGATATCAAGTCCGATACCGATACTACACAGGGCAGCTTAGTTGCCGACGCCGCAGACGCTTCTACCGTGAAACCTGTACCCACTGTCCGCTTTGAAGATTTCGGCCTTGCGCCGGAAATTTTGCGCGCCTTGTCCGATCAGGGCTATGTGCATCCTACGCCTATCCAGGCCGAGGCAATTCCGGTTGTATTGCAGGGCCGCGACGTGATGGGTGCGGCGCAAACAGGTACAGGTAAAACTGCCGGTTTCGCATTGCCTATCATTCAGTTGCTGATGGCGCATGCTAGTGCCAGTGCCTCTCCGGCGCGCCATCCGGTGCGTGCGCTGATACTGACACCAACACGCGAGCTGGCCGATCAGGTTGCCGACAATGTCATCGCCTATTCCAAATACACGCCTTTGCGCGCAACCGTGGTATTCGGCGGCATGGATATGGCGCCGCAGGTAGCTGCGTTGCGCTCCGGCATAGAGATCGTCATTGCGACGCCGGGCCGCCTGCTGGATCACGTGCAGCAAAAAACCATCAACCTGTCGCAGACCCAGATTCTGGTGATGGACGAGGCTGACCGCATGCTGGACATGGGCTTCTTGCCGGACCTGCAGCGCATCATCAACCTGCTGCCTGCGAAGCGCCAGAACCTGATGTTCTCTGCGACTTTCTCGCAAGAGATCAAAAAGCTGGCGGCCAGCTTTCTGACCAGCCCGGTAACGATAGAAGTGGCGCGCAGCAATGCGACAGCAGAAAACGTTACCCAGATTTTGTACAAGGTGGCAGAAGAGGAAAAGCGCGATGCGGTTTCCTTCATCATTCGCGAGCGCGGGTTGAAACAGGTCATCGTCTTCTCCAATACCAAGATAGGCGCGTCACGCCTGGCGGTGCATCTGGTGAAGCAGGGCGTGAAAGCCTCCGCGATTCACGGCGATAAATCCCAGTCCGAACGTATGGCGGCACTGGAAGCATTCAAGCGCGGCGAAGTAGAGGTGCTGGTAGCAACCGACGTTGCGGCCCGCGGCCTGGATATTTCCGAGATGCCTTGCGTGATCAATTTTGACCTGCCTTACAACGCAGAAGACTATGTGCACCGTATCGGCCGTACTGGCCGCGCTGGCGCCAAGGGCGATGCGATCTCGCTGCATACGGACAAGGATGAACGCCTGCTGATCGATATAGAAAAACTGATCAAGCAAAAAATCGTGCGCCTGCAACTGGCTGGATTTGTGGCTACTTCAGTGCATGGCGCAGAGCGCCGTCCGCGTGAAGCTGCGCGCGTAGAACGCTCCGAGCGTCCAGAACGTAGTGAGCGCGGTGACCGTGGTGATCGCGCAGAGCGTAGTGAACGCACAGAGCGTCCATCGCGCGGCTACAATCCTCCGCGTGAAAAAGTCGATCCATGGTTCCTGAAACCGTATGAGCCAAGCACCGGCGCAGTGGCACCAGTCAATGGCAATGCAGCGCCAGTGCAGAATGTGGTCAGCAGCAAGCCGCAGAAAAAGGCCGCCTTGCTGGGTGGTTTGGTCAAGCAGTCGTAGTACGGCTGTATAAAAGGATAGACGTCGTTGGCAGGGCCAGCAGCCGGAAGCAAGTTCCGGTTGCCGCCTGTCAGCAGTTTAAACCGCCTGGCGTTTTTCCAGCATTTCCTTCCAGGCCGGTATGGCCGCTTTCCAGAATTCTTCAATACTATCCGCACTGATATGCAGTCCTAAAAACTGCGCCGCAGGCAGTAGCGCCTTCTTTAGCAAATCCTGGCCGGATGAGCCGTCGTCAAAGGCGATAGCGCCGGTCTGCTTGGATAATTTCTCACCGTTCGCGTTGTTTACTACCGGCACATGCAGATAGGCTGGCGTTGGCACGCCCAGCAGGTCTTGCAGGTAAATCTGTCTGGCGGTGGAGTCCAGAAGGTCTGCACCGCGCACGACGTGGGTAATGCCCTGCGCTGCATCATCGACCACCACTGCCAACTGATAGGCCCAGAATCCATCGGCGCGTTTCAGCACGAAATCGCCGACCTCGCTGCTAAGATCCTGCTGCATGTCGCCATACCAGCGGTCATGGAAACGGATCACTGCCTGGCTTGGTTCGGGAACCCTTAGACGATAGGCGCGCGCCTGTTTGCCCGGTGCCAGCCCTTGCCGGCAGGTGCCGGGATAAATCAGCGCCGAGGGACCCTGGATGCCAGTGCGGGAGTCGGCGATCTCCTTGCGTGAGCAGGAGCAGGCGTAGATGTTTTTACCCAGAGCCTCGAAGGCTGCCTCGTACAGATGCTGGCGCTGGCTTTGCCACTGCACATCGGCATCTATATCCATGCCGCAGCGGTATAGCGATTGCAGGATAGCCTGGTCCGCGCCTTCCACATTGCGGTCAAAGTCCACGTCCTCCATCCGTACCAGCCAGATGCCGTCATGTGCCCTGGCATCCAGATAGCTGGCCATCGCCGCCACCAGTGAACCCATATGCAAGGGGCCGGTTGGGGAGGGGGCAAAGCGGCCTATATAGGGCGGCTTGACCGATGTTTGCGATGCTGAGGTGAGCGTCATGCCGGGTTCCCCATCAGCTTGCGCTGTATCGCAGGATCGGCAAGCCGCTGCAGGAACCAGTGCAAGGCCTTGCCCTTGTCGGTACTGCGCCAGGCAATGCGGTTATTGCCGCCGGGCCGGGTTTCCAGTGTATTTTTTTCCACCAGTGCGCCGGACTCCAGATAGGGCGCGGCCATCATTCTCGGCAAGTGGCCGCAACCCAACCCCGCCAGTTGTGCTGCAAGTTTTGCCTGCAGCGAGGGCACGGTCAGCGTGTCCTGGCCGGTCAGCAGGCCGGCCGTGATCGCAGGCAGGTTGCGGCCGGTATCCCCTACTGCAATGGCGCGATGTCCCTGCACCATCGCCGCAGTCAGCGGATCAGGCACTTTAGCCAGTGGGTGCTGTGGCGCCACCGCGAATACCCAGTCTATGGTGCCAAACAGGCGGGTCTGGTAGTCGCCGTGCATGCGTATGGTGTCGGGGCCGTCATACGCGGCGCCGATGGCGAGGTCCGAGCGGCCCGACAGTAGCGATTCCCAGACGCCGGACAAGACTTCCTGCGAAATGCGCAGGCGGGTACCGCAAGCCTGCTGCTCAAATTCGTGTATCAGCGGCAGCAGGTTTTCAAACTCTATGATGCCGTCTATAACAATGCGCAGCTCCACTTCCCAGCCGGTGGCCGTGCGCTTGACGCGTTGTTCCAGTTCTTCTGCGGCATTCAGCAGATGGCGTCCTTGGGTCAGCAGCTCCCGGCCTGCCGTGGTCAGCTTGGCCCGGTGACCGCGTCTGTCATACAACAGCAGGTCCAGATCGTCTTCCAGTTTGCGGATACTATAGGTGATCGCGGACGGCACTTTATCCAGTTCGGCCGCCGCTGCCGCGAAGCTGCCTTTGCGCTCTATCGCGTCCAGTATCTGTAGTGCTTCCAGTGTCAGATTCATAATAATAAACTTCAAAAAATCTTATTCAGAATTTTTGAATGAATTGGCTAAAAATATGCTCTTATATTAGCGCAAATGCCCATATATAGTATTCAATCGATGTAGCAAAATTTTGAATAAAGGAGTGCTTATGATTTCAGTTCGTTCTTCCCAGGAGCGCGGCTATGCAGAGCACGGCTGGTTGAAGTCCTACCATAGCTTTTCCTTCGCCGACTACCATGATCCGCGCCATATGGGTTTTGGTCCGCTGCGCGTGATCAATGAAGACTGGATAGACCCCGGTATGGGCTTTGGCACACATGGCCACCGCGACATGGAAATCATCACCTATGTGCTGGAGGGCGAGATCGCGCACAAGGACAGCATGGGCAATGGCAGCGTCATACGCCCGGGCGATGTGCAGCGCATGAGTGCCGGCACAGGCGTGATGCACTCCGAATTTAACGCATCCCAGCAAAATTCCGCCCACCTGTTGCAGATCTGGATCATGCCGGATCGTGGCGGCATTGCTCCCAGCTATGAAGAAAAAAACTTCAGCCGGGAAGACAAGCTGGGCCGCCTGAAGCTGGTTGCTTCTCCGGATGCGGAAGACGGCGCGGTCAAGATCCATCAGGATGCGCGCCTGTATGTGGGCCTGTTTGACGGCGAGCAGCAAGCCAGCCTGAACCTGGCCAAGGGGCGCCTGGCCTATGTGCATGTGGCGCGCGGCGAGCTGACAGTAAATGGCGTCGCGCTGAAAACCGGCGATGCCGTCAAGCTGCAGGAAGAAGAATTGCTGAGCATAGAGCAAGGCAAGCAGGCTGAAGTACTGGTATTTGATTTGCCCGTTTAGTTTTTGCTGGTTTTTACCGTAGGTCTCGTAAGCCTCGTAGTGGAGGTGACTTGTGAGTCATTGCCACTACGAGGAAAATTTTAATCTCAATAAGGATATTTCATGAAAAAAGTAGCGATCGTTTATCACTCAGGTTATGGCCACACGACAAAAGCAGCAGAAGCAGTACACGCCGGTATCGTTGCGGCTGGCGCATCTTCAGAATTGATCCTGATTGATGCTGAAGGCAATATTTCTGAGGCAGCATGGGAAACACTGGCAGCCGCTGATGCGATCGTATTCGGTTCCCCGACTTACATGGGCACCGTGTCCTGGCAGTTCAAGAAATTTGCCGATGCCTCTTCCAAGCCTTGGTATTCCCAAGTATGGAAAGACAAGATTGCAGCCGCATTCACCAACTCTGCGTCAATGAACGGCGACAAGCTGTCTACGCTGCACTACCTGTTCACCTTGTCGCAACAGCATTCCATGATCTGGGTGGGCACAGGCTTGATGCCGTCCAACAGCAAAGCTGCACAACGTAACGACATCAACTACGTCGCCAGCTTCTCCGGCCTGATGACACAATCCCCATCCGATGCATCGCCGGAAGAAGGCCCATTGCCAGGCGATCTGGAAACAGCAAAACTGTTCGGCAAGCGTATTGCAGAAGTAGTTGCAAAACTGAAGTAATGTAGAACCCGGCAGGGCAAGGTGAAAATTGATGCGGCAGATAGAGCATTAACTTTTAGCTTACCCAAGCTGCTGACGGCAGATCCATGCTTGCTTTTCAATATGGCAAGAATGGATCTGCCGTTTTTTTTATGTCGTTATCTGGTACAAAGCAATCGCCCGCGTGCTTGCTTGCAGTAGATGGCTATCATTGTGTTTGCATTTGATAAAGCCAAGTAATCACAATGGAAACGCGATTCATAAATATTGTTAAGCCTCTGTTTTTTTGAGAAAAAATTGCCGATAATCAATGAAGGAAATCGGCGAGGAGCTTATCGTGTTTACCGTGTTAACGCGTTCTCATGCATTGTTGTGCACCCTGCTATTGTTTAATTGCTTGAGTGCGCGTGCCGCCGATTTGACCGAGCTTGAGCAGAAATGGCTGACCGCTGCCTGGCCGGTGGTTGTATATGCCCGCGCGATCAAGCTGCCGCTGGATATCATCGTGCAGCCGGACACCAAGGCCAATGATGTACCCCTCGCATTAGGCTATGACGGCGGCCGTTGCAAGCTGGTGCTGTCGCTGCGCAATAATCCGCAGGCTGAGGCCAGCCTGGCTGGCACCGATCCCTCCCAGCATCGTCTGCTGATAGAGACCATGGCCGCGCATGAGATAGGCCATTGTTGGCGTTATGCGCAAGGCAAGTGGCATAGCCTGCCTAGCGGCTTTAATGAAGCCCGCGACCGCTCTGCCGCCGGCTTGAATAAAGACAAGCTGCCTAGCTTATTGGCGCTGCAGGAAGCACGGCGCGAAGAGGCATTTGCCGATCTGTTCGGCCTGGCCTGGACTTATCAATACCATCCGGCGCAATATCAGCAAGTGTATGCATGGCTGCAAAGCCAGCGCAGCGATACGGCGGCAATAGGGATCAGTCACGATACGATGGCGTGGGTACAACTGGCGCGCGACGCCAGGCGCTTTGAGCCGGGCGTCAATCCTTTTGAGCAGGCGCTGGGTTTATGGGGCCAGGGTTTGTTGGGCGAGGTGTCCCGATAATAGCGTCTCAATAATAGCGCCCCAATTCTACTAAGGCGACAACAGTTTGCCGCTGCGATAGGCGACTTCGCCGGCGATCTTGGCCAGTGTCGTGCCTTTATGCACATAGCGGTGCGCAATGCGCGCAAACAGCTTGCCGCTGACCGTGGCTTTGACACTCGTCGCGACGCCGCTGACCGGGTCGATCAATTCTGCGATAGAGTCTCCCTGCTTAACGGCATCGCCGGGAAGCTTGCTGAATACCACGATGCCTGCATGCGCGGCGACCAGCGGTTCCACACCTTCCAGCGGCGTGGGTTTGCATAGCGCGGGCGGCAGGTTTTTCTCGCCCTGTGCGTCTTTCTCAATATGGCCGGTGTGTACCAGGAAGGCAATCAGGGCTTCTGCATCCTGCTTCGCCAGCGCATGGCTGACGTCCACCTGTCCGCGCAGCTCCACCGTAACCGGCATGCAGGCCAGCGGCACAGGATAGTCTGGCGCAAAATGCTCGGCCAGCTCCCACCAGATGCGGCCGCAGGTTTCATCAAATGGGTCGTCACCGGATTCGGTTGCCAGCAGCAGCGCTTGCGCACCCAGCAAGCGGCTCAGGGGCATGGCAGCTTCGGCCAGCGGCGTGCCGGTATACAAATGCAGAACAGACTCATTGTCGCAATGCAGATCCAGCACAATATCTGCATCGATGGACAGCATCAGCAAAGTCTTTTTCAGGGTCTCTGTTTCCGACACCGGCTGCCAATCCATCAGCAATTGCCTGGCCGCGCTGCGTATGGTGTTGACATTGTCTGCGCTGTCGCTGCCGAGTTTGTCTGCCAGTATCGTTTTGAGCTGCGGCACCAGGTTGCGGTAGCCACGATTGAAATTGATGCCGGAACTGAGATCAAAGCGCCCAAACGGCGTGCCCTGTATTACCTGCGCCAGGCCGACTGGATTGGCGACCGGCACCAGCACGATTTCCGAGGACAGCCTGCCTTCTGCCTCCAGCAATTCCAGCCGCTGCCGCAGGTGCTGGGCCACCAGCATGCCCGGGATTTCATCTGCATGCAGCGAGGCCTGGATATACACCTTGCGGGTCTGCGGGGCGATACCGGCGTGGCCGAAATGCAGGCTCTGCAATTGTTTTTCCGAGTTGGAACTGGGCGATGGCAGGGAGTGGTATTCAATGCGCATGTAAGAAGTCGGCCTTGATGTGGGTGAATTCCAGAACGCCCGACAGCGTCTGGGCTAAATGCTGAGCATAGCGTAAACATATCGTTTTTAGATAAAAATGCGGCAAGACACGTCAGTCGCGATACCTGGAGACGGCATGCGCATGCTGTATCATTTATGCCAGGATTTCCTATTGCAAAAAAGAACAACCAAGAAGAAGTGCTAAGGGGCGAAAGTGTCAGATGAAATAAAAGGTACGCTGGTCATCATAGGCGGTGCATTGCGCGTGGATAATGCCGCGGTGTGGGAGCGTATTGTGCAACTGGCGGGTGGTGCGAAGGCAAACATTGCCGTATTTCCATCTGCTGCCGGTGACCCTGAGCGTTCAGCGGCCCTGACAATACACAGCCTGAATAAATATGGCGCCCAGGCCTTCATGGTGCCGCTGGCCGTCAAGCTGGCCGGCTGCGATTACCGCGCGGCTGCGGAGGATCCGGCAATAGCCGGGCAGGTCAGCGCAGCGACCGGCGTTTATTTCACAGGAGGGGACCAGGGCCGGATTATGCAGGCGCTGGTCAGGGAGGATGGCAGCCGTTCGCTGGTGCTGGATGCGGTGTGGGACAAGTACCGCAGCGGCGGCGTTATCATCGGTAGTAGTGCCGGTGCGGCGGTCATGAGCACGCAGACGTTTGTTGATGCGGCCGTGCTGCCGGCCCTGAAAGCCGGCCTGGAAGATGGGAAGGAAGTCGCTCCCGGCCTGGGCTTTATCGGCCCCGATGTATTTATAGACCAGCACCTGATCGTCCGTGGCCGCTTTGCCAGAATGCTGGTGGCAATGCGGCAGAAGAACTATCGCCTGGGGCTGGGCGTGGACGAGAACACCGCGATGATAGTTTGCAGGGGCGACGTGGAGATTGTGGGCCACAAAGGGGCTGTGCTAATCGATTTATCGCGGGCGGGCAGCGATGCCAGCCGCAAGGAGTTTAATATCAGCAATGCCAGGATCAGTTATCTGGACAACGGGGATAGCTATAATTTCCTCAGCGGCGTGGTGCAGCCTGCTGCTGACAAGCTGGAAGGCAGGCTGGAGCCGCGTTTGCCTTATCGTGATGGGGCCAGGTTTTATCCCGATATCCTGGGCAATACCACGCTGATTGATTTACTCGAAAACCTGATCGATAGCCGGCAGCAGCGGGCAACAGGCCTCGCTTTCGGCGGTCCTGCGGATGCGAGGCCAGAGCTGGGTTTTGAATTCAGCTTCTGCAAGACGGCGGACAGCGAAGGATACTTTTCCAACGCTTCCGGTGCGGAAGCGTACACCATGTTGAATATACGGCTGGACGTGCGGCCGGTATGCATGCAATTGCCGCTGTATTCGGATTGGCCGGACACTGAAGAGAACTAGAGAACGCAGATTGCAGATGCAAAAGAAAAAGGGGCCGCAGTGCGGCCCCTTTTTCTTTATCGATGTCTTGTTAATGCCATCAGTGACGCTATGCTGCTTCCTGTGTTGCGTTTGCCTGGGCTGCTGCCTTGGCTTTAGCTTCTGCAGAGGCGCATGCCGGGCAGGAAACGCCGGGAATATACAGTGGCGATAATTGCTCGCGTGGCGTGACGATGCCGCGGCAGGCAAAGCATTGCTCTGTATCGGTGGCTTCCAGTTGTGGATTCAGCGCGGTGCGATAGTCGAAGACGAAACAGTCGCCGTGATAGTGAGCGCCGCCGACTTCCTCGAAATACTTCAGGATGCCGCCTTCCAACTGGTACACGCTGTCAAAGCCGACATTCTGCATATGGATGGCTGCTTTTTCACAACGTATGCCGCCGGTGCAAAAGGTGACGACTGTCTTGTCGTTCAGCTTGTCGCGATTGGCTTCGATCACGGCAGGGAATTCGGTGAACTTGGCGATGCGGTAGTCGATGGTATTGTCAAAACTGCCAACGTCAACCTCAAAATCATTACGGGTATCCACCATGACCACAGTCTTGCCGTTGTCATCATGGCCCTGGTCCAGCCAGCGCTTCAAGGTTTGCGCATCGACCGCAGGTGCGCGGCCATCTTCCGGCTTGATCAGCGGCATGCGCATCGTGATGATTTCTGGCTTCAGCTTGACCAGCAATTTGGTGAAGGGTTGCTTGTCCGACAGGCTTTCCTTGGCGACCACGTCGGCAAAGCGCTCGTCCTGATGCAGCCAGTTCATGTAGGCGTCGATTTCTTCGCGGAGGCCGGCCAGGAACATGTTGATGCCTTCCGGGCTCAGGATGACCGTGCCCTTCAGGTTCAATTCCTGGCATTTGGCCAGAAATTCCGGACGTTTTTCAGCGGTATCGTTGAAAGTGATGAACTTGTAGGCGGAAATATTAACGTAGGGCGTTGCTGCTGACGTTGTGGCGGTTGTTGCGGTGGATGGCATGGCAAATAATTCAGTAAGTCATTGATTTATCAGTATTATAAACTTTTGCGAGCTACTTTTTAAAGTTTGACCTGCAAAAAACTTGATCTAGCGCAGGTAAACCGCAATTTACTCTGCTTATTGTTCTTTTACACGCTCTTACATTTTCGTTTTTGCAAGGGCTTTTTCCCTTCGTTTAATACCCGCTGGCACTGTAAAATAGCGGGATGACTACAGAATTAATACTTGCTAATGATGCAATGGCTGCAGGGGCAGCCCCGGCAGCGGCCCAGCCAGTCGGCCCCCAGTTCGTGCACCTGCGCCTGCACTCCGAATATTCCATCGTGGATGGCCTGGTACGCATTGATGATGCGATCAAATCCGCAGAAAAAGACAAACAGCCGGCGATGGCGATTACCGACCTGGCCAATCTGTTTGCCATGGTCAAATTCTATAAAAGCGCACGTGGCAAAGGTATCAAACCTATCGCCGGCTGCGATGTATGGATCACCAATGACGCCGACCGGGAAAAGCCTTCACGCCTGCTATTGCTGGTCAAGAATCGCAAGGGCTACTTGCAATTATGTGAATTACTGGCCCAGGCATGGCTGACCAATCAATACAAAGGCAAGGCTGAGCTTAAATTTGAATGGCTGCAGGAATTGCACCAGCAGGGCGGCGAGCCAGGCCTGATCGCTCTTTCCGGGGCCCATTTTGGTGATGTAGGGATAGCGATCGACAATGGCAATACTGAGCTGGCCGAACGTAATGCGGAACGTTGGGCGAGTATTTTCCCCGGCCATTTCTATATCGAGATCCAGCGCGCCAATCAGCCGAATATGGAAAACCAGGTGCGCCAGGCTGTCAGGCTGGCGCAGAAACTGGCATTGCCGGTCGTGGCTACCCATCCCATCCAGTTCATCAGCAAGGATGATTACATTGCGCATGAAGCGCGCACCTGTATCGCCGAAGGCGAGATGCTGGCCAATGCGCGACGCGTCAAGCGCTTCAATGATCAGCAGTGCTTCAAGACCCAAGCCGAGATGGCAGCGTTGTTTGCCGATTTGCCGGGCGCGCTGCAAAACGCGGTAGAGATTGCCAAGCGCTGCAACCTGA
The DNA here is from genome assembly GCF_014636315.1 of Parundibacterium terreum. Classification (GTDB taxonomy): domain Bacteria; phylum Pseudomonadota; class Gammaproteobacteria; order Burkholderiales; family Burkholderiaceae_D; genus Undibacterium; species Undibacterium terreum. The sequence goes on from NZ_BMED01000003.1 coordinate 678,110, forward strand.
CACTGGAACTGGGCAAGCCGAAATTGCCGGACTTCCCTACGCCGGATGGCATGTCTATTGGCGACTACCTGGTGCATGAATCCAAGCTGGGCCTGGAAAAACGCCTGGTTCACCTGTACCCGAACGAGGAAAAACGGCAGCAGAATCGCGAGCGCTATGAGGCGCGGCTGAAGTTTGAAACCGATACCATTATCAAGATGGGTTTCCCCGGCTACTTCCTGATCGTGGCAGATTTTATCCAATGGGCCAAGAACAACGGCGTGCCGGTAGGACCAGGGCGGGGCTCAGGTGCGGGTTCGCTGGTCGCTTATTCTCTCAGCATTACCGATCTGGACCCGCTGGCTTACAACCTGCTGTTTGAACGTTTCCTGAACCCGGAACGGGTATCTATGCCCGATTTCGATATCGACTTTTGCCAGGAAGGCCGCGACAAGGTCATCCAGTATGTGAAGGATCGCTACGGCAAGGAGGCGGTGTCGCAGATTGCCACCTTCGGTACCATGGCGGCCAAGGGCGCGATCCGCGACGTGGGCCGGGTGATGGACTTCGGCTACAACTTTTGCGACGGCGTGTCCAAGTTGATTCCGTTCAAGCCGGGCAAGCCGGTGACGATCGCCGAGGCGATCATTGAAGAACCTTTGCTGGCAGAGCGGCAAGAGAATGAGGAAGAGGTCAAGCAATTGCTGGACCTTGCGCAGCAGGTTGAAGGCATTACACGTAATATCGGCATGCACGCCGGTGGCGTATTGATTGCACCGGGCAAGCTGACCGACTTCTGCCCCTTGTACACGCAGGGCGGCGATTCCGGCGTGGTGTCGCAGTACGATAAGGATGACGTGGAGGCGGTCGGCCTGGTCAAGTTCGACTTTTTGGGTCTGACCACGCTGACCATCCTGGACCGCGCGGTGAACTATATCAAGCGGCTGGATCCGTCCATGTCCGACTTCAACCTGGAAAGCCTGCCGCTGAATGACCGGCCTTCGTATGAGCTGCTGACCAAGGCCAAAACGGTTGCGGTATTCCAGCTGGAAAGCCGCGGCATGCAGGGCATGCTGAAAGACGCACGCCCCGATCGTTTTGAGGACATTATCGCGCTGGTGGCGCTGTACCGTCCGGGTCCTATGGATCTGATCCCGGATTTCTGCAAACGTAAGCACGGCGAGAAATTCGATTATCCCGATCCGCGTACAGAAGGCATTCTGTCTGAAACCTACGGCATCATGGTGTATCAGGAACAGGTTATGCAGATGGCGCAGGTCGTCGGCGGCTATTCATTGGGCGGCGCGGATTTGCTGCGCCGGGCGATGGGTAAGAAAAAAGCCGAAGAGATGGCGGAGCATCGCCAGATTTTCCGCGACGGTGCCGCCAAGGATGGTCTGAGCCAGGAAAAGGCCGACGAGATTTTCGATTTGATGGAAAAGTTCGCGGGCTATGGTTTTAATAAATCCCATGCTGCCGCTTACGCGCTGCTGTCGTATCACACCGCCTATCTGAAGGCGCATCATCCTGCTGCGTTCATGGCAGCCAACTTGTCGCTGGCAATGGACGATACCGACAAGATCAAGATCCTGGTCGAAGACTCCATCGATATCTGCAAGCTGACCTTGCTGCCGCCGGATATCAACCAGTCCGAATACCGTTTCATTCCTGTCGGCGAGCCGGGCAAGAAAGCCACCCAGATTCGTTACGGCCTGGGCGCGGTCAAGGGCTCGGGACAAAATGCGATAGAAAGCATCGTCGCTGCGCGTGAAGCGGATGGACCTTTTGTCAGCCTGTTCGACTTTGCCAAGCGCATCGACAAGCGCCAGGTGAATCGCCGCACGATAGAATCGCTGATACGCTCAGGCGCCTTTGACGGCTTTGGCGAGGACCGCGCGGTATTGCTGGCAACCGTGGGCCTGGCAATGGATGCTGCGGAGCAGGCCGACAAGGCGGCAAATCAGGTCAGTCTTTTTGGCGATGATGAAGACCTGATTCCGCCACCGGAATACATCAAGACCACACCGTGGACTGACAAGAAGCGCCTGACTGAAGAAAAGCTGGCGCTGGGCTTTTACTTGTCCGGCCATCTGTTTGATTCTTACGCCCCCGAGGTGCGGCAGTTTATAAAGACCACGCTGGCCAAGCTGGAACCTTCACGCGATTTGCGCCTGATTGCCGGCATCATCTCGGGCATACGCACGCAGATGACGCAGCGCGGCAAGATACTGATCGTGACGCTGGACGATGGCACAGCAGTGGTCGATGTTACTGTGTACAGCGAACTGCTGGACCAGTACAAAAACCTGTTCAAGGAAGATGAATTCCTGGCAGTGCTGGGCAAGGTGTCGGAAGACCGCTTCTCCGGCGGCTTGCGCATCTCGGCGGAAAAGGTGATGGATATAGGCCGCGCCAGGGTGCAGTTCTCGCAGGGCTTGCGGATCACCCTGACCGCCGAGGCTGACGTAAAGACGCTGCAGGAAACCCTGAAACCCTATCTGGACCAGGAAGGATGTCCGGTAGTGGTGCGTTACCAGAACAGCATGGCTGCGGCCGAGCTGTATTTTGCCGATAGCTGGCGGGTCAATCCCGATGACGGTTTGCGGCAAACGCTGTCAGACTGGCTATCTCCTAAAAACGTGCAGATAGAATACTCCTGAGGCCTATGAGCTTACGCATTCAAGATGCAGGCGGCGCAAGCGCCGGCAGCAGTGATGGGCATGTAACGGTGAAACCTGCGCAGACCCTGCGCGCAGAGCTGCCGCAGCATGTATTGTCGGTATTGCCGCTGAGCTTGTTTTTTCCGCTGGGATGGATGTATGCAGGGGTGTTGCTGTTCTTGATCAGCCTGGCCTTTTCCGGCGGCTACAGGGAAAAAGGACTGGCGATACGCAATAGCCCGATGCTGAAGCCTGTCCTGTTGCTCAGCCTGGTATCTTGCCTGGTCGCTATCCTTCTGCCCCGGCCTGCCGGAGAATTCTGGTCCGCGTTTGGACACTATCAGACATATTTGTTCCTGCTATTGTTCCTGTGCGTGGGGGCGGGGGACTGGCAGCGTAGGGCAGTGCAATTTTTTCTGAGCGGCGCCTTGATTGCGGCGAGCCTGTTTTACCTTAACTTCCTGCAACTGCTTCCGCTGACGACGATGACGCACAGCTATGTGGTGTACCAGGGGAATAAATCCATCCTGCTGGGCATTCTGCTGGCGGTAGCATCGGGGTGGACACTGAACCGGCTGGTGATCATCAAGGAAGGGCGCTGGCTGCGTTTGCTGGTACTGGCCTATATTGTGGTGGCGCTGATGCTGCTGACTAAAAGCCGCACGGCCAGCCTGATCATGTTGTTCCTGTGCGCAATGATACCGCTCAGCCGGCTGAGCTTCTCGTGGCGCAGCGTGGGTATCCTGGGATTTTTTGCCTTACTGCTGTGGAGCGGCTTGCAGTATGCGTTCAGCCTGCCCGCGCCGGAAAAGTGCATAGTCAGGGACATGCAGGACAGCTCGCCGGCGCAGGTCATGGTAAACCGGGGCCTGTGCACGCTGCATCAGGCCAGGGCTTTTGTCCGTGGTGAAAATGCTGGTGAAGATGGCATGCGCGCAGAGATCTATCATCTGACCGCGCAGATCGCATCTGAAAAACCCTGGACGGGGCACGGCATAGGCAGCTGGCTGAGCGAATACCAGGAGCGCGCTCGTGGCTTGTCCAGCGGCACGATGACGACACCGCATAATGATTACCTGCTGTACGCGACGGAAGTTGGGGTTTTTGGCGTGGCTGCCTTGCTGTGGATATGGCTGAGCCAGTTGCTGATCGCGAAAAGAATGGGCGGCGAACGCGGCATGATGCTGGCCATGCTGGGCGTGACGATGCTGATAGGCGGCATGTTCAATGCGATCTTGCGCGACGGGGTGTTTGGCATGGCCTTCATGATCTTGCTGGCCATTCCATTGGCGGGTGCGCGCAGCGGCGAGCAGAAAAATAATATCTGAAGCTGCTTTTAATAATGAAAAGATTGAAAATCCGAATCAATGAATAATGCAACAATCCTGGTCTTCAAGCGCCTGTGGCTAAGCATCAGGCAATATCGCAAGCACTTGCTGGTCACTTTGCTGACCATGCTGGGCACGGCGCTGACCGAAATCATGCTGCCCAATGTATTCGGCTACCTGCTGGATCATGGCTTTAAAAAAGGCGAGCATCTCGCGCTGTGGAAGATACCTGTTGCCGTGATCGGCATTTTTGTATTGCGCGGCGTCTGCACTTTCATCACCAGTTATCTGATGTCCTGGGTAGCTACCCGAATGCTGAATAATATGCGGGCCAGCGTATTTGCGAAGATACTCAGTGTGCCCATCCGCTTCTACCAGGCAGAATCCAGCGGCCGCGTGATCAATACCATCATGTTTGAAGCGCAACTGATCGTCGAGATGTTCAAGGTATCGATGACGACGTTGATTCGTGATTCGCTAACGGTAGCTGCTTTGCTGGGCTACTTGTTCTGGGTCAACTGGCAATTGACATTGGTAACCCTGGTATTGATACCCGTGCTGGCGTTCCTGGTGCGCAATGTCAGCAAGCGCCTGCGCAAGCTGAACCAGAGTCAGCTGGAAGTCAATAATGAACTGACGCAGGTGATTGAAGAGACCACCCGCGCGCACCAGGTAATACGTGTGTTCGGCGGGCAGCAATATGAGCAGAAGCGTTTCGACGGCAAAAATGAAAAATTGCGCGGCTATTCGATGCGCACCACGGTTGCGGTTGCAACGACCACGCCGCTGACTCAGATCCTGGCGGCCTGCGCCGTGTCCGTGGTCATCGTGCTGGCGGTCATGCAGGCGATGGACAATCAAACGACGGCGGGTGATTTTGTCAAATTCATCCTGGCGATGCTGATGATATTGACGCCGCTGAAGCACCTGGCCGACCTGAATGGCCCCATGCAGCGTGGCATGGCGGCAGCGGAATCGGTATTTGCGATGATGGATACAGAAGCGGAAGTAGACAGTGGTAAGGATATGCCGGCCAGGGCGCGCGGCCAGCTTGAATTTCGGCACACCGGGTTTACCTATCCGGGCCAGGAGAGCTCGGCGCTGCGTGACATCAACCTCAGCATACAGCCTGGTGAGACGATTGCGCTGGTCGGCATGTCCGGCGGCGGCAAGACCTCGCTGGTGAACCTGGTGCCGCGTTTTTATGCTCCCGACCAAGGCGACATCTTGCTGGATGGCGTTTCTTTGCAAGACATATCCTTACGCAGTCTGCGTGAACAGATAGCAATGGTCAGTCAGAACGTGATTTTGTTTGATGATACGGTTGAAGCCAATATCGCTTATGGAGATCCTGAACCGGACCCGGCTCGGGTTGCTGCTGCGGTGCAGGCGGCGCATCTGGGCGAAGTGGTCAGGGATTTGCCGAACGGCCTGCAGACGATGATAGGCGACAACGGCATGCGCCTGTCGGGCGGACAGCGCCAGCGCATGGCTATTGCACGTGCTATCTATAAGGACGCGCCGATACTGATACTGGACGAGGCTACTTCTGCACTGGATTCCGAATCAGAACGTGCAGTACAGCAAGCATTGGATGAATTGATGCAGGGCCGTACCACGCTGGTGATTGCGCATCGCTTGTCCACTATAGAAAGAGCCAGCAGGATTGCCGTGCTGGTGGATGGCCAGATAGTGGAAATTGGCTCGCATGCGGAATTGCTGGATGCCGAAGGCGTCTATGCCAACTTGTATCGCCTTCAGTTTGCAGCGTAGGTCCGGTTTTTGGGACTGAAATAAGGAATAACAGGAGACATCCAATGACAACAGCAATTTCCCGCTTCCCCGTGCCTGAACTGGCGCAACTGCCGGACGATATCCGCGAAAAAATTCTTGCCGTGCAGGAAAAAGCGGGCTTCGTGCCCAACGTATTCCTGACGCTGGCGCACAGGCCGGATGAATTCCGTGCTTTCTTTGCCTATCATGATGCATTGATGCTGAAGCAGACCGGGAATCTCAGCAAGGCTGACCGCGAAATGATCGTCACTGCCACCAGTGCCAAAAATAACTGTCTTTACTGCGTGGTTGCGCATGGCGCCATCCTGCGCATTTACTCCAAGAACCCATTGGTGGCTGATCAGGTTGCCGTCAATCATCTGAAGGCCGACATCACGCTGCGTGAATCGGCGATGCTGGATTTCGCGATCAAGGTCTGCCTGGATTCCCAGAGTGTCAATGACGGCGACTATGCAGAGTTGCGCAAGCATGGCTTCGATGACGAGGATATCTGGGATATTGCTGCGATCACTGCATTCTTCGGTTTGTCCAATCGCATGGCGAACGTGATTTCCATGCGGCCGAATGATGAGTTTTTCCTGATGGGGCGGGTTCCTCGCGCATGACAGGTTTGAGCACTCCCCGTACGCTGGTCATTGCGCCTAACTGGATAGGAGACGCCGTCATGGCGCAGCCTCTATTGAGGCTATTGAAGCAGCAGCATCCGGAAAGGCCGATAGACGTGCTGGCGCCGGCCTGGGTGGCGCCTGTACTACGTGTCATGCAGGAAGTGGATACGGTACTCAGCACGCCATTCAAGCATGGTGCCTTGCAATTGCGAGAACGCTGGCGCTTTGCCCGTGAGCTGAAAAAGCGCGGCTATGCAGACGCTTATGTGCTGCCGAATACGCTGAAGTTTGCGTTGATCCCCTGGCTTGCCGGAATATCCAAAAGGGTCGGTTACAAGGGCGAAAGCCGGTACGGATTGATCAATGTGATGCATCACGATGATCCCGTGCATCCGCGGGCCATGGTTCCTTTCTATGCGGCACTGGCGCGTGATCCCTCTACTGTTACGCCTGGTCAATTGCCGCGTCCGACGCTGGCCGTGGCTACAGAACAGATCACCGGAGTACTGGACAAGCTTGGTTTGCAGCAAGATCGTCCGCTGCTGGCATTTGCTCCCGGTGCGGAGTTTGGTAATGCCAAACGCTGGCCCACTTCTCATTTTGCTGCACTTGCAAAAACAGTGCTTGCTGACAAGCCAATGGCCCAGATTGTTCTGTTGGGATCCGGCAAGGATCAGGCGGTGTGCGAAGAAATTGTCACACTGTGTCCGGCTGTCCGCAACCTGGCTGGGAAAACCTCGCTGGACGAGGCAGTGGCCCTGATTGCCAGAGCCGATGCCATGGTCAGCAATGATTCCGGCCTGCTGCATATTGCCTCTGCGCTGAACCGCCCCGTGATCGCCATCTATGGCCCTACCGATCCTGACCACGCGCCTCCTTTTTCCGATATCGCACGTTCGCTGTCCCTTCGTCTTGCTTGCGCCCCTTGCAAGCAGCGGGAGTGCCCGCTGGGCCATCATGATTGCATGCAGAAACTAGACAGTGTTGTTGTATGGAAAGAGTTGCAGCCTATGCTGGACGTTTCCACAGCTTGATTCAGAGTAGCTACACGGTTTTGTCGGAATTTTTTGCAGATTTTTTTAACTCGGAAAATGCCGGAATTGCTGTGCAGATTTTATTTCCCTCCGGCGCAAACGCTATTTATCCCATTTCCCCTCTGTAGCTGCTGTTTGGTCCTTCTTTTCTGGGTAGCTATTTCTTTAGTCCCAACAATTCAATTTCCTTGCGTTATTTTAGTTTTTCATAGCAACGTCGACAGATTTTACAGTCATCTAAAGTTATCTCGCCGTTAAGGACATCTGCCCCAGTAGGACACCTCATATGTGCGATCAGGTACGGTATTTGCTGATGATAGTTTGTCCAGTTGCTTGATGGCGGTGAAGTAAGTGGGCATTCGGGTAATTCGGCTCAGCGTTAGTCCTGCTGGTGAAGGTAAGGTTGAAGTAGCCATAGGCCCATCTTGATCCGCTAACTTTATTCAGGAGAATGAAATGAAAAAAATTCTAAGTATGTTGGGAGCCGTAGCAGGTTTGCTGATTGCAACAACAGCGGCCGCGGGCCCATTGGTCACCCAATGGTCTTTCAGTGAAAAATTGGCATGGACCGCAGCTACTTTCTCTAGCGGTACAGGCACCACTTCACAATCTGCTACAACCCTGAGCTGGGGGCAAACCGGCGGCAGCTTTGGTGCAGGAAACCGTAGCGGCCTGGATATTACCAATGACACTGTGAACAGCACGATTAATACGAATGGCGCTCCAGCAGTTACCAATACCATCACTCACTACAACAATCCTATTGACGCCAGCTTCAGTACTTTGCTGTCTGCTAATTTGCTCAACCAATTGACCTTGACACCGAATCTGCCAAGCGTCGGCCCTTCGCTGCCTACCCAGTCAATCAATTTCAATATCAGCTTCAAGGAAACACCTAACACCGCACCTTGCGGCTTCCCAAGCACCAGTGTTTGCGATGATATCTTTGTGATTGACCTGGGCGCGCTGAATAACTCGTTCATGTATGACGGCAATACTTACTTCGTCAGCATTTTCTCTACTACAAACAATCTGATTCCTCTGGATCCTCTGACTTGCGCCGCTGCGGGTGCTGCTACAGGATGCCTGGGCTTCCAGACTTTGGAAGGACAAAATACACCAGCGACGTTTGCATTCGTCATTACTTCGGATGTCGTAACGATTCCAGAACCTAGCGAACTGGCATTGTTGGCGATAGGCTTGCTGGGTCTATATTTCATCCGCGGCAGGAAATCGCAAAAAATGTAAATTGCAGTTTTACACCATGCCCCTGATAAAAATAGAAAAGATAGAGAAGATCAATAAATAAGAAGAGGGCAGAAACACAAAGGCACACCATCATTTCGATGTTGTGCCTTTGTCTTTTTAAGGGTCATCTAAGTATCAGTGATACTTCGCTTAAAGATTATTTCCACAAGGAAAATAGCTGAACGTCCCTTGGCCACTAGCGGTTCGTGGGCGGTAACGACATCATGCTCGCTGATGAATGCTGCAGCTTACGGAAGGGGAGGAGAAGCGCTTGCTGCGCTTCAGGGAGCGGCGTTTACTGGATGCTGTATCCACTGCGAGATCGCATCGACCGCCTGCTGCTCTATGCCTATAAAGCCGTGGTAGTGCAGTGCTTCGCATACGTCGCCGCTGGCACCCGAGCCGCCGTCCAGCATCAGCAATTTTCTGGCGGGTGCATTTTTTAATGCATTGACGATATAGCTTGCCTGATATGGCTGGCAGATGGGGCAGGCATCTTTTTGGTTATGCACTACCAGCACCGGAACCGAGATTTTGCTCAATGATTGCGTTGGCAACGCCCCTGGTTTTTTGTCGGTGATACTGGATGTCAGTACGATGCCTGCAAGTGCGCCATTAGCGTTGGTATTACTTTCACTGATTGCCAGCGCTGTGGCGGAGATGGTACCCCGGCTGGTGCCTACCACCCAGACCGGAGCATCCGACAAATTATGCACATAATCCAGCACCTTGTGCAGGTCCAGGATATGCCTGTCACTGGTTCGTACCGAAAAATCCAGATCCTGGATATCGGAAGGGCGTGACACCATCGCGATATTGAAACCATAGGCTGCGAACATCCGGCCGCTGCGTATCAGGAAGTTGGCGCTACCCGGCCAGCCAGCGTCATCAAGCTTGCCTATGCCGCCGGCACCGCCGGGCAGCAAAATGAGCGTAGCGGACGCGTGTTCCTGTTTCACCCAGAATACCGGAACAGTGACGCCATCCCGGGTTTGCACTTGCAGCATCTGTCCATCTTCTGCAGCAGCCATGGAGGAATAGAGGAGCGACAGGCCTAGCAGCAGATGTTTTATCATGGCTTGCAGGTAAACTCACATTAGGATGATGTCGTATTGCTCTTGATGGAACACGCTCTCCACTTGCAGCGAGATAGGCTTGCCGATGAAGTCGCCTAGCATGGCAAGGTGCTGCGATTCTTCTTCCAGGAACATATCGACGACGACCTGCGATGCCATGATGCGGAATTCGCGCGGGTTGAACTGTTTTGCTTCGCGCAGCAGTTCACGCAGGATTTCATAGCAGATCGTACGCGCGGTCTTGACCTGGCCTTTGCCGCTGCAGGCGGGGCAGGGTTCGCACAGTATATGAGCCAGGGATTCCCGCGTGCGCTTGCGGGTAACCTCCACCAGCCCCAGCGCAGAAAAACCGGAGATGGATAATTTGGTGCGGTCGCGTGACAGGGCCTTGTTCAGTTCTGCCAGCACTGCCGCCTGATGTTCGGCATTCTCCATATCGATGATATCGAGAATGATAATGCCGCCCAGATTACGCAGCCTCAACTGGCGCGCTATCGCATGTGCGGCTTCCAGATTTGTCTTGAATATGGTGTCGTCAAAATTGCGGCCGGCGACAAAACTGCCGGTATTGACGTCTATCGTTGTCATCGCTTCAGTTTGCTCAACGATCAGGTAGCCGCCGGACTTCAGGTCCACCCGCCGCCCCAGTGCCCGCTCGATTTCCTCTTCCACGCCATACAGGTCAAACAGCGGGCGCTCCCCGGTGTAATGCTGCAGCTTGGGTAGTACGGACGGCGTGTAGGTGCCGGCAAAGTCATGCAGCATCAGGAAATTTTCACGCGAATCAACTTGTATGCTGTCGGTTTCTTCATTGACGAAATCGCGCAATACCCTCTGGGCCAGATTCAGGTCCTGGTACAGCAGGGTGGTAACGGGCTTGGTCTTGGCCAACTGGGTGATGTTGGCCCAGGTTCGGCGCAGGTATTCAACGTCGGTTTTCAAGTCCTCATCGGAGGCATCTTCAGCCATCGTGCGTACGATGAAGCCACCTTTTTCATCCGGCTGCTGCAGGCTTTGCACTTTGGCGCGCAGCGCTTCGCGCTCGGCTTCATTCTCTATGCGCTGTGAAATGCCGATATGCGAATCCTGCGGCAGATACACCAGCATGCGGCCCGCAATGGAAATCTGCGTAGACAGCCTTGCGCCCTTGGTGCCTATCGGATCCTTCACCACTTGCACCGTCACAGCCTGGCCGTCGAACAATAGCTTTTCGATAGGGATAGGCGGCACCGTCGTATTGCCGTCATGTGAACGCGAATCCCAGATATCGGCAACGTGCAGGAAGGCGGCCCGTTCCAATCCAATGTCGATAAAGGCCGATTGCATGCCGGGCAGCACACGCACCACCTTGCCCAGGTAGACATTGCCTACCAGGCCGCGGGACAGGGTTCTTTCTATGTGGAGTTCTTGCACTGCTCCCTGGAAAATCAGGGCGACACGGGTTTCTTGCGGGGTGATATTAATGAGGAGGTTTTCGCTCATGCTTGGGGACGCTAGGATGATTAGGGGATAAAGATGCCAGCCTTTCGTAATAGCTGACTAGTCTCAAATAATGGTAAACCCATAATGCCAGAATAACTACCGCTGATGTGAGAAATAAAACGGGCAGCACTGCCCTGGATTCCATAGCCGCCGGCTTTGTCATACGGTTCGGGCGACATGCAGTAGGCTTGCATCTGCGCGTCGGTCAAGCTGGCGAAGGTCACCTCGGAGCGCTGCGTTGCGTACAGGGTGCCATCCAGATAGTGCACCGCGATGCTGGTCAGAACAGTATGGGTGGCACCGGACAGGCGCTTCAGCATGTCGAGTGCTTCGGCCTGGTCCTGGGGTTTGCCGAGAATCTTATTATCAAGCACGACGGTGGTATCTGCCGCCAGCACGGGACGAAACGGGAGTTTGCGCAGGGTCATGATTTGCCAGGCGACATCGGCTTTTTCACGGGTAACGCGTGCAACGTAGTCGTCGGGCAATTCATCCGGCAATACTGCTTCAGACACATCCTGGCCCCGGTTTGGCGAGTCGCGTAACAGCAGCAGCTCAAACTCGACGCCTACTTGCCGCAGCAACTCCCGGCGGCGCGGGCTTTTGGATGCGAGATAGATCTTATTATCGTTAATAGCCATAGTGGGTTCCCGTTAAGTGCTGACCTAGTGTAGTGCTTAGCAATTCGCTGGGCAATAGGCTGTGACGGAATTTTGCATTTGGCGGAGGTCGCGCCGTGCCGAGGCGAAGCTGGCCCTTGTCTGGCAAGCCGGCTCTGGCGGGGGTAACGCAATAAAAGGGAAGAGGGCCGGAATGCACTTCCGGCTTCGGGTTATACCCTGTGATAAGGGTGATTCTGCGTAATGGACCAGGCGCGGTATAGCTGCTCGGCCAGCAATACCCTGACCATGCCGTGCGGCAGGGTCAGGCTGGAGATGCGTATCAGCATGTCGGCACTGGCTTTGAACTGGGCATCCAGGCCATCCGCACCGCCGATGATGAAGCTGACGTCGCGGCCGTCCTGCTGCCATTGCACCAGATGCTGCGACAGCGCGACCGAGGTCAGGTCCTTGCCGCGCTCGTCCAGCGCGATAATGCGGGAATTTTTAGGAATGGCCGCTTCTATCTTGGTCCGTTCCAAAGCCATGACGGTCTCAGCAGTCTTGCTGCCGGAACGTTCGACGGGTTTGATTTCCTTGAGATGGATGCGGCATTCGGCAGGCATGCGCTTGCTGTATTCGGTGAAGCCGGATTCTATCCATGCAGGCATCTTGTGGCCGACTGCTGCGATGATGAGCTGCATAATGTTCTGAAATCGGGTGGGATACCTTCCCCCGAAACCGGGAGAAGGCGTCGTGGCATATTACTCTGCTGTTTTGCGCTTGGCCGTGGCCGCACGCTTGGTTGCTGCCTGTTTTGCGGATGCAGTAGCGGTCTTGGTTGCTGCAACTTTGACGCGGGCACCAGCTGGTGCTTTGGTCGCAGTTTTCCTTGGCGCGGGCGCGCCTTCTGCTGTAGTGGCAGTTTTCCTGACGGCAGGTTTGCGGGCAGGTTTTGCTACTGCGTCGGCAACCGCTTTAGCAGTTGTTGCACGCGGTTTGCGAGTTTTCTTCGGTTCGTCGTCCAGTGTGGTCTGGGTAGACTGCATGGTGTGCGTCACTTCTACTGGCGCCTTGCTGCCTGCACGAGTTGCGCGTTTTGGCTTCTCTTCCTCTTCCGGCTCTGACGCGGTACGTTTGGACACACGTTTGGCGGCGCCGAATTTGACTTCCTTCTCACCCCAGAGTTCTTCGAGGCGGTAGTAGGCGCGGATTGCCGGTTGCATGATGTGCACAATCATGTCGCCCAGATCGACCAGTACCCATTCGCCGGTCACTTCACCCTCAACGCTGATGATGTTACCGCCGTTTTCCTTGACCTTGTCGCGCACCGATGCGGCCAGAGCCTTGGTCTGGCGATTCGAGGTACCGGATGCAATCGCAATGCGGTCGAACAGGCTGGTCAGGTGGGTAGTGTCGTAGACCTTGATTTCTTGTGCTTTGACGTCTTCCAGAGCGTCAACCACCAGGGTTTGCAGTTTTTTGATATCCATTTAGTTTGTATATATATGTTGTTGTTGAATGTAGTCTAGCACCTTGGCAGGTACTAGCAATGTGGTTGGACCACCTTGTTTTAGTTCTGCACGGATTTGTGTGGCGGAAATGTCCACATCCAGATCGGATGCCAGGCAAGTCAGGCCGTACGCAGTCGTGCGGATTTGCTCAGGTGTTCCAGCCCGGCGGACAAATTCTTGTGCGACGGTGTGCGGTAGTTGTGTCGTATCCAGCCTGAACCCCGGACGGGACGCCGCGCATATATGGGCAAGTTCAAATAATTGTTGCCATTGGTGCCACGTATGCAAATTCTGCAATTGATCGGCACCGATTAAAAAAACGATGGAAGCCTGCTCACCGAGCTCGGCACGCAATGCGCGCAAGGTTTCTATCGTATAGGTAGGTTGTTGCCTGGCCGCGCGTTCTATTTCTTGTTTGTCAATCAGCACGGACAAGCTTACTTCATTTTCCAAATCCTGGAAGGCCAGTTGCAGCATTGCTGTGCGCTGCTCGGCACTGGCGGCCAGCCCGGCTTTTTGCCAGGGATTGCCGGTCGGTATGATGCGCAACTGCTGTGGCCGCAACAGACCAGCGAACATGCTTGCCAAAGCGACATGCCCCTGGTGCACCGGATCAAAACTGCCGCCCAGCACCAGTACGCATTCTTTAGCTGCGGGGCCGGCGGATGGCCTTACACCCATTCCTTATGCACCAGGAAATCGCTGGCCAACCTGGCTTCCGCGCTGCCTGCCTCCGGTTTCCAGTCGTAGCGCCATTTGACGATGGGAGGCATCGACATCAGTATCGATTCTATCCTGCCTCCCGACTGCAGACCGAACAGCGTGCCGCGGTCGAACACCAGATTGAACTCGACATAGCGGCCACGGCGGTAAGCCTGGAAATCGCGCTCGCGTTCACCATAGGACATATCCTTGCGCTTTTCAAGCACAGGCCGATAAGCCGGGATGAAGGCATCGCCCACGCTTTGCATCATTGCAAAGCTGGATGCGAAATCCAGTTCATTGAAATCGTCGAAGAAAATGCCACCGACGCCACGCGCTTCCTTGCGGTGCTTCAGATAGAAATACTCATCACACCATTTCTTGAAACGCGGATGCAAATTGTCGCCAAACGGCGCGAGCACATCCTTGCATGTCTGATGGAAGTGGACCGCGTCTTCTTCAAAGCCATAGTACGGCGTCAGATCCATGCCGCCGCCGAACCACCACACCGGCTCCTGGCCTTCTGCACTGGTCGTAAAAAAACGTACATTCATGTGTACCGTCGGCGCATAGGGGTTACGCGGATGCAGCACCAGCGACACGCCCATCGCTTCCCATTTACGTCCCGCCAGTTCCGGACGGCTTGCCGCAGCCGATGGCGGCAGCTTGTCACCCATTACATGCGAAAAGTTGACGCCGCCACGCTCAAACACATTGCCGTCTTCCAATACCCGCGAGATGCCACCGCCGCCGTCCGGCCTGTCCCAGCTATCGGTAATGAAATGCTTGCCATCGACCTCCTCCAACGCTGCAATAATGCGCGCCTGCAGGCCGATGAGGTAATTTTTGACGCTAACGGAATCTGTCATTCTTTTGCCGTGCTCCAGCGTTTCAGTGTTTCTTGTTCAAGGCGCGCCAGCCTATGTCGCGGCGATACTGCGCACCGTCAAAGTGGATTTTCTCCACAGTGTCATATGCATGCTTCTGCGCTACTTTGACCGTGTCGCCCAGGCCTACCACGCACAGTACGCGTCCGCCGGTCACTTTCAATTGTGCATCTTGCGCGGTGCCGGCATGGAAGGTTACGCAATCGGCAGTTTCAGCCGGTATGCCGGTAATCACATCACCCTTGCGCGGCGCATCCGGATAACCGGCTGCAGCCATGACCACACCCATCGCGGTGCGCCTGTCCCATTCCAGTTCTATGGTATCTAGCGTGCCGTTGACAGCATGTTCCATCACGGTGACCAGATCGGTTTTCAGCCTGGCCATGATGGGTTGCGTTTCCGGATCACCCATGCGGCAGTTGAATTCCAGCGTCTTCGGGTTGCCGTGATCGTCTATCATCAGGCCGGCATACAGGAAGCCGGTAAACACGATACCGTCCTTGGCCATGCCCTGTACGGTAGGATCGATGATCTCGCGCATCACGCGTGCATGCAATTGCGGCGTGACGATAGGGGCTGGGGAATAGGCACCCATGCCGCCGGTATTCGGACCCTGGTCGTTGTCCAGCAAACGCTTGTGATCCTGGCTGGTAGCCAGTGGCAGGATATTCTTGCCGTCCACCATGACGATGAAGCTGGCTTCTTCGCCTGCCAGAAATTCTTCGATGACCACGCGGGCACCTGCATCACCCAGCTTGTTATCAGACAGCATCATGTCGACTGCGGCATGCGCCTCTTCCAGCGACATCGCTACCACGACACCCTTGCCGGCGGCCAGGCCATCGGCCTTGATTACAATAGGTGCACCTTTTTGCGCAATATAGTCATGTGCGGCTGCCACATCTGAAAAAGTCTGGTACTCCGCAGTCGGAATCGCATGGCGCTGCATGAAGGATTTAGCGAAATCCTTGGAGCTTTCCAGTTGTGCTGCTTCCTTGCTAGGGCCAAAAATCTTCAGGCCGTGCTCGCGGAAGATGTTCACGATACCTGCAGCCAGAGGTGTTTCCGGGCCGACCACAGTCAGGCCTATCTGTTCCTGCTTCACGAACTCTGCCAATGCGAGCGGGTCGCTGATATTCACGTTTTTCAGGCGTGTATCTGCCGCCGTGCCGCCATTGCCCGGCGCAACATAGACCATCTGCACACGTTCGGATTGCGCCAATTTCCAGGCCAGGGCATGTTCACGGCCACCAGAGCCGACTACCAGAATTTTCATAAGTATTGAGACTCAGCAGAGTAAATCGTAGGGTTTGCTCGAAGACAGCAGCGCAAGCACTTTGCCATCCTTTTTTGATCCGTTATTCGTTATTCCAGCTCGATAATGGCATTGGTAAACACTTCCTGTACATCGTCCAGGTTTTCCAGCGCATCCAGCAGTTTTTGCATTTTTACTGCGTCGTCACCGGTGAATACCGTTTCGGTCGAAGGCTTCATTGTCACTTCGGCCACTTCCGGCTTGAATCCCGCGGTTTCCAGTGCCTGCTTGATCGCCGACAGATCATGCGGTGGGCACAATACTTCTATGCCGCCTTCTTCGTCGGTGATCACGTCATCGGCGCCGGCTTCCAGCGCCGCTTCCATCAGTGCGTCTTCGTTGGTGCCCGGGGCAAAAAACATCTGGCCGCAATGCTTGAACAAAAAGGCAACGGAACCTTCGGTTCCCATATTGCCGCCAAACTTGGAGAAAGCATGT
Organism: Parundibacterium terreum; assembly: GCF_014636315.1. Lineage (GTDB taxonomy): Bacteria > Pseudomonadota > Gammaproteobacteria > Burkholderiales > Burkholderiaceae_D > Undibacterium > Undibacterium terreum. The sequence continues at coordinate 694,774 of NZ_BMED01000003.1, forward strand.
CGCACTTCGGCGACGGTACGTACGCGGTTATCCGTCATGCAATCAACCACGATGGCTGCACCGCCTATACCGTAACCTTCATAGCGGATTTCTTCGTAATTCGCTCCTTCCAGCGTGCCGCTGCCGCGCTGTATTGCGCGGGTGACGTTATCCTTGGGCATATTCGCATCGGCCGCCTTGTCAACTGCCAGGCGCAAACGCGGATTGGCGTTGACGTCATCGCCACCCATACGGGCCGCCACAGTAATTTCCTTGATCAGCCGGGTCCAGATTTTGCCGCGCTTGGCATCTGTCGCTGCTTTTTTATGCTTGATATTGGCCCATTTACTATGTCCTGCCATGATCGTCTTTCCTTGGAGCGGCGCGGTCAGCCGGGAACGTTTGTCCTGCCTATGCCGAATTCGCCTAGCTTTGAATTTTTAGTGAAGACCGCTATTTTAACATATTGACTTTATCCAAATTCCTTAAAGCCGCTCAGTTTGTCCTTTCTTTGCGCTTTCGGGCAGAAAAATAGCGTTAAATCTGCCAAAACGAGCACAAATGGAAGGACTTGGTTCCGATTCAAGGATTTGGGCCGCCGACGCGAAGTGGCGTAAGCCTTTACAATTCGCAAATGACTTCCTCTCTCAGCTCTGCATTGCACCGTAAAGACTATCTGGTCGGCCTGACTATCGCCATATCCGGCGCTATCTTGTTTTCTACCAAAGCCATTGTCGCAAAATTAATTTATCGCTATCACGTCGATGCGGTAACCCTGATCGCCTTCCGCATGCTGTTTTCGCTACCGATTTTCGCAGCAATTGCATTCTGGCAGGCGCGCCAGGGTTTTCCCCTGTCATGGGCCGACCGCGGGCGCCTGGTGGTGCTGGGGCTGATGGGCTACTACCTGTCCAGCTTCCTGGATTTTCTGGGTTTGCAATATATTACGGCAGGGCTGGAACGACTGATCCTGTTCCTCACGCCATCCTTTGTGCTGCTGATTTCCGCCACCTTCCTGAAACGCAGGATCAGTGGTCTGGAGTGGTCGGCCTTGCTGGTGTCGTACATGGGCATTGTATTGGTGTTTTTGCACGATCTTAAATTCGGCGGCAGCGACGTGATGCTGGGTTCGACGATGGTGCTGGGGGCGGCCATCTCCTACGCGCTGTACCTGCTGCAGTCCGGCCAACTGGTGACACGGCTGGGCTCCATGCGCCTGGTGTCATACGCCATGTGCGTATCCAGCGCCGCCTGCATAGGGCAGTTCTTTGTATTGCGTCCGACTTCGATGCTGATACAGCCGGGTGCGGTATATTGGCTGTCGCTGGTCAATGCCATATTGTGTACAGTATTGCCGGTATTTATGACGATGATAGCGGTGCAGCGCATAGGCGCTGCGACGGCTTCCCAGGCGGGTATGATAGGCCCGGTTTCCACGCTGTTTCTGGGGGCGATATTCCTGGGCGAGCCTATCACGGGCTGGCAACTGGCAGGGACGGTGCTGGTGGTCGGCGGCATGTATTTGCTGTCGATGAAGAAAAATACGTGACATTCTGCCTGAACGCGCTAAGTACAAACTACAAACGTACACGCGCGGCAGGCGCTTAAACCATGTTCAGGAGAGTATATGGATCTGGGAATCAAGGGCAAGACAGCACTTGTTTGCGGCGCCAGCAAAGGGCTGGGGCGTGGATGCGCCGAAGCCCTGGCTGCCGAAGGCGTCAATGTAGTGATCGTGGCGCGCAATGCCGGCTTGCTGGAGCAGACTGCGGCCGAGCTGCGGCAACGCTACCCCGTCCAGGTCATCGCTGTGGCGGCCGACATTACCACGGAAGAGGGGCGAGCCAGTGCGCTGCAAGCCTGTCCGTCGCCGGACATCCTGATCAATAATGCTGGCGGCCCGCCTCCCGGGGATTTTCGCAACTGGGAGCGTGACGACTGGATCAAGGCTCTGGACGCCAATATGCTGACCCCGATCGCGCTGATCCGTTCCACCGTGGATGGCATGATGGCGCGTGGATTTGGCCGCATCGTCAATATCACTTCCAGCGCGGTCAAGTCTCCGATCGACATCCTGGGTTTATCCAACGGTGCGCGTTCCGGCCTGACAGGCTTTGTCGCCGGCCTGGCGCGCAAGACCGTGGCACACAATGTCACGATCAATAATTTATTGCCTGGCCCATTTGATACCGACCGCCTGAATGCAACCCTGCAAGCCGGTGCAAGCGCCAGCGGCAAGGCGCTGGCGCAAGTCAGGTCCGAGCGCATGGCCCAGAATCCGGCAGGCCGCTTTGGCACGGCGGAAGAATTCGGTGCGACGTGCGCTTTCCTGTGCAGCCGCCACGCCGCTTTCATGACGGGCCAGAATGTACTGCTCGATGGCGGAGCCTATCCTGGCACTTTTTAAGTGACGGCAAGATCAGAAAGACCTAGCTACCCAACTTTGTACCCCCCTTTTGCTAAAGCGAGACCATGATGACTAAAGTAATCAGAATGAAGGAAGCCGGCGGCCCTGAAGTAATGGAGTATGTGGATGTCGATCTGGGGCAGCCCGGCGCGGGCGAAGCGCTGGTGCGGCATGCCGCCTGCGGCCTGAACTACATCGATGTTTACTTCCGCTCGGGGCTGTATCAGCAAGCCCTTCCGGCCGGATTGGGCATGGAGGGCGCGGGTGTCGTGGAGGCGGTCGGCCCTGACGTGACCCATGTGAAACCTGGCGATCGCGTGGCTTACGCTGGCAGGCCCAACGGCGCCTATGCTGAAGCCCGCATCCTGCCGGCCAAGATACTGGTGCGCCTGCCTGATGCGATAGCGTTTGAAACCGCAGCAGCGATGATGTTGCAGGGCCTGACGGTGGAATACCTGTTCAACCGCACTTTCCATCTGAGGGGCGGCGAGACCATCCTGTTTCATGCTGCCGCAGGTGGGGTTGGCCTGATTGCCAGCCAGTGGGCACGCGCGATAGGCGTGACGATGATAGGCACGGTAGGCTCGGATGAAAAGGGTGAGTTGGCAAAAGCACATGGCTGTACCCATGTGATCAACTACAACAAGGAAAATTTTGTTGAGCGGGTGCGCGAAATTACCGCAGGAAAAGGGGTGCCGGTTGTGTATGATTCCATCGGCAAGGATACCTTCACCGGTTCGCTGGATTGCTTGGCGCCATTGGGGATGATGGTCAGTTTCGGGAGCGCTTCGGGCCCGGTTCCGCCATTCGGCATGGGAGAGCTGGCGTCGCGCGGTTCTCTGTTCCTTACCCGGCCCTCGCTGATGGACTACACTGCAAAGAGGGAAGATCTGGAGACCATGGCGGCGCATCTGTTCAGCATGGTGGAAAGCGGCAAGGTCAAAATCGATATTCGCCAGCGCTATGCGCTGAAGGACGTGGTGCAGGCCCATCGCGAACTTGAAGCCAGAAAAACAACAGGCTCAAGTATTTTGATTCCTTAAATCAACTGTTTTGCTTAATAATGAATAATCCTATGCAACATCCTGAAGAGCAGGCTCCAACGGGAGACGGAAGCCCCAAGTTTGGCCGTTTGCTCATTGTATTGATTCTGGCAGTGTTGCTGATGGTGTTGTTGACGTTCGCAACCGAAGCTTACTACTCATAAAAAAGGGCGTGCTTCTGCCTCCAAGGGCGGCGGAGCTGCCGGTGCCACGTTTGACTATAGGTTGACTGTATTAAGCAATGGATACAAATCCGATTCAAAACGCCTCCAAAAAGAGCGAGTTTTCCAATTCCAGCCGTTTGTTGATTTTGCAAGGGTTGGTCCCTATTGCGACCAATCTTGTGTCATCCCAACTGGAAGCATTTTCCGGCCGTTTGACCGAGGCTTTGTTCAAGCTGGCAGATCAGACCCTGAGGCCGGAAGAGGCATCGCACAGCTTCCAGGCTTATCAGATGTTGAAGAGGAATAGCACGACCTTTTACAGGCTGGTGGCGGGGCAGGTGAATGCCGCACTGGCCAAGGAAGTGAGCACTGTCAATATCCGCAAGAAAGCCAAACCAGGGGAGAAGCAGGATTTTTCCCTGGTGACTTTCGAGGAAATGGAAAACAAGGTATTGCTGGGCAATCTGAGCCAGGCGCTGGAAGTTAGTAATGCGGAACAATTGGTCGCCTTGAATACCCGTATCGGACATGTGCTGAGGCGCACTCCGATCAGCGTCGCGCAAAATCCTTTCCGGCCCGAAGTCTTTATCCAGGCGGTATATCATGCCTGGATGGAGTTCGACGCGATGCCGGAGACCCATTTGCTGGTTTTGCGTTTGTTGCAGCCCGAAATATTTTTACAACTGACACCGATACTTCAGGAATTGAATAATGCAATGGTAGAACGAGGAATCTTGCCCGACCTTACCGAGGCTTATCGAGACAATCAGCGTAAGAAAGGGCCTGTGCGCTCGGACGACATCGCCGATAAGAATCCCCATCTGCATAACAAGTTAAAGAACATGTTCTCCCCTTCTGCTGCCGGAAATTCTCCGCTGGCCCAGGGTGGCCACGGAAATAATCAGCGCGGCGATCTGCAGTGGACGGAGGGCGGAACTCCCGGAGCTGCAGGCAATATGCAGGGCAGGCAGGACACGATAACGATAGACCGGCAGTTCTTTGACTACCTGACCACGATACAAAGGGCCGCGCCCGTCCAGTTTGTTCCCGGCAGCTTCGATACCGCGCCTTTACGCCAGTTGAAGGCGCAAGCACCGTCGGATGGCCTGACCCACATAGACCAGAATACGATAGAGCTGCTGGCCAGGATCTTCGACTTTGTCTTCAATGATCCGGCTATACCGGGCGATATCAAGGGCCTGATTTCACAACTGCAAATACCAACCTTGAAAGTCGCCCTGATGGACAAGGATTTCTTTTTCAAGGAATCCCATCCTGCAAGGGTGCTGATCGATACGCTGGCCAAGTCCAGCATCTTGCTCAGTGCGGATGCCGGCGGCGAAGATCCTTTGTATCAGGTTATAGAGGGCATCGTTGAACGGGTGCAGCAAGAGTTTGATCAGCAGATAGACCTGTTTTCCGATGTGGTGACGGACCTGGAAGCCTTCCTGAAAGAGGAGGAGCAAAAGTCCGAGGAAGCCATCAGCAAGCCCGTCGCCGAGGCTTTGCAGCAAGAGAAAATGCGCCTGGCCCGTGAGTTTGCAGAAAACGATGTGGCTTTGCGGGTGGAAACCGGCGAAGTGGCAGGCTTTCTGGAAAGCTTCCTGCTGAACCAGTGGATACGCATACTGACGATAGCCCATAGCGTCAAGGATCAGAAGCCGCATGCATTGGAAAATGCGCTGAAGACCATGGACGATCTTATCTGGAGCCTGAAACCCAAAAATAGTGCGGAAGAACGTAAGGAATTGGTCAGCAAGCTGCCTTCCATGCTGACGCTGCTGAACGCCTGGCTGAATGCGATCAAATGGGACGAGCCGGAACGGGTGCTATTTTTTTCCAAGCTGGCGGAAAGGCATGCCGCGATCGCGCGCGCGCCGCTGGAATTCTCGCCGCGGCGCCAATTGGAAATTGCCGTCAATATTGCGCAGCGCGCCAGTGAGCGCCGGCTAAGCAGACATGCGCAGGGCCAGTTGGATAAGCCGTCCGATGAATGGATGGAACTGGTGGAAACCCTGGAGCGCGGCGTCTGGGTGGATTTTGCCCGCTCCAATGGCACCACTACACGCTTCAAGCTGGCTTGGGTCAGCCCCAAGCGCACCCGGTATATCTTCACCAACCGGCAAGGGCACGATGCCTTTTCAATTTCCGGTGATCAACTGGTGGCCAAATTCCGTGAGGGAGCGGCGGTGCAGGTTGTAGCCGAAACCGTGGTTGACAGGGCACTGGAAGCCGCGCTGCAAGACCCTACTGAATAAGCCGCAAGCCAGGCTATAGCTGACGTCTACAGCGACTACCTGGCGAAGCCGGGTAATCACTGCCTTATTTCCCCCGCTTATTTCGAAATCGGTGTTTCCACTTTTTTCGTTACGCCGCTACTTCCTGGAAATTCCTTGAACGCGCTCTCGACCAGGTTGACCATCTGAGTATTCAGGGTCTGGTTCATGCTCTCGGTGCTGCTGCGGATATCGAAGAGCTGTTTGCCGGTGCCGGCGTCAGAAATCAGCATATCCAGTTCATGCTTGTACCAGCGCCTTACCTCCAGATCCATAGGCAAGCCGGGGCCGTAGGGGCCATAAGGTCCGTAGAAACCATAAGGGTAAAAATAGGGCCGGTAATAGGGGCCAAACCGGTGGAAGCGCCAGAACGGGTCATTCCATCCATAGTACGACGGCAGGCTGATCTGCACGTCGCTGGGTTCGGTGTGGTAATTCAACGCCACCTTGAATACCGGATTACCGCTATTGGCTTCGGTAAAGCCGGACTGGTTCAGCTTGTTCCTGACCAGGTTTTCATAGCTGTTATATTCGAGATTGTTTTGTTGGACAGCTTGCTTGTCGAATACATAGGTTTTCTCTTTAACGTCAGCCGGCCACTCATGGAAAACCGTCACCTGGCTGGTCACGGTACTGCAGCCCGCAAGTAGGCTGAGCGGTAGCGCGAGAAAATAAAAAAGTGTGGAACGCAGCGTATTTTTCATGGCGAACTCCTTGCCTATCCAAATCCAATATAAGCTTTGATGATAAGCGTAAACCAGTTTCGGCTCTTGAAGTATGGTTCTTTTAGCGATAAATGCTGTTACGGTTTGTAACCCAAAGCAAGCATTATGCTGGCAGTTTTAACGCACTTTGACGCAGATCAGCGCGTACTACACTGTGAATGATGCTGTGCTGGACGGAGGGAGGCTAAAATTTGCTATGAGGCGGCGCGCGTGCGCCGCCGCCGATAATCCTGCCAGCTTTATGGGAAAAAGCCGAATTTTCTCTTGATACGCCGTGTTTACCGTGATTTGAGCCGCTCAGGTTGGTAAAATGAGAGTCTTTGCAGAATTTTGGCGCCCGCTCTTGCTTCGCAGGCCTGGCCTTTTGAAGTGCAAACCGCCAATACGATGTTGGATTTTACCGGCCATGCCGGTGATTTCGCTGCATTCTTCCGAACTAATTTAAGAGACACAGACGCATGCGCACAGATACTCCAAGCACCCCCCTGACCATCTATCGCAAGGATTACATTGCGCCTGGCTTCTGGGTGGATACCGTAGAGATGGGTTTTGACCTGGACCCGATTGCGACCCACGTGGCGACCCGCATGACGATGCGCCGCAATCCGGAAAGCAGCGAAAAGGATATCGTGCTGTTCGGCGAATCGCTGAAATTGCTGCAGTTGCGCATCAATGGCGTCAGCGTCAAGAAATCCTCCTACAGTATCGAAAACGGCATCCTGCGCATCCGCAATGCCCCGGACGAGCTGACGCTGGACATCGAAACACTGATACAGCCTGCAAAGAATACGTCCTTGTCCGGTCTGTATGTGTCGAACAACAATTTCTTCACTCAGTGCGAAGCCGAAGGTTTCCGCAAGATCACCTTTTTCCCAGATCGTCCGGATGTGATGGCGAAATATACCGTCATGCTGCGCGGCGACAAGAAAAAATATCCAGTGCTGCTATCCAACGGCAACCTGATCGCCGAGGGCGATTTGCCGGGCGGCCGCCATTTCGCCAAGTGGGAAGACCCGTTCAAAAAGCCGTCCTATCTGTTCGCGCTGGTAGCCGGCAAGCTGGTATGCCAGCAAGAAAAATACAAGCTGAAGTCTGGCCGCAAGGTCTTGCTGCAGGTATGGGTGGAAGACGGCAACCTGGACAAGACCCAGCACGCGATGGACTCGCTGAAGAACAGCATACGCTGGGATGAGGAGCGCTTCGGCCTGGAGCTGGACCTGGATCGCTTCATGATCGTTGCCGTCAGCGACTTCAACATGGGCGCGATGGAAAACAAGGGTCTGAACATTTTCAACACCAAGTATGTGCTGGCCAACCCCAGCATCGCCACCGACGTTGACTATGCCGGCATCGAATCTGTGGTCGGACACGAATACTTCCACAACTGGACCGGCAATCGCGTGACATGCCGCGACTGGTTCCAACTGTCGCTGAAAGAAGGCCTGACCGTTTTCCGCGACCAGGAATTTTCCGCCGATCTGGTCGGCACAGCCACCGGCCGCGCAGTCAAGCGCATTGAAGACGTACGCCTGCTGCGCCAGGTGCAGTTTTCCGAAGACGCAGGCCCTATGGCCCATCCGGTGCGTCCTGATTCCTTTGTCGAGATCAATAACTTCTACACCGTGACGATCTATGAAAAAGGGTCGGAAGTGGTGCGCATGTATTACACGCTGCTGGGCCATGATGGCTTCCGCAAGGGCATGGACCTGTACTTCCAGCGGCATGACGGCCAGGCAGTGGAGTGCGATGATTTCCGCGCGGCGATGGCCGATTCCAGCGGCCGCAACCTGAAACAATTTGAGCGCTGGTATAGCCAGGCCGGTACGCCAAGGGTCAAGGTGGAAAGCAGCTACGACAAGGCGAGCAAGACCTATGAGCTGACCTTGAGCCAGTCCTGCCCGGCAACGCCAGGCCAGAGCAAGAAGCTGCCTTTCCATATTCCGGTAGCAGTCGGCCTGCTGAACTCCAACGGCAAAGATCTGGTACTGAACCTGGAAGGCCAGGCTACACCGTCAAAAGCAACCACGGTTGTGCTGGAGCTGACGTCCGCCAAGCAGACTTTCCGCTTCACCGGCGTGGCTAAAAAGCCTGTGCCTTCGATACTACGCAATTTCTCGGCGCCGGTAGTGCTGGAATATGAATACACTGACGAAGAACTGGGCCACCTGCTGGCGCATGACAGTGACGCATTCAACCGCTGGGAAGCCGGCCAGCGCCTGGCCATGCGCCGTCTGGTCAAGCTGACCAAGTCCGTATTGCAAGGCGAAGCGCTGGAACTGGACAGCATGTTTGTCGAAGCGCTGCGCTCTACCTTGAATGACCGCACACTGGATCCGTCTTTCCGCGAGCTGGTGCTGACCTTGCCTTCGGAAGCGATGGTGGCTGAAGAATTCAAGGAAGTGAATCCGCAAGCGATCCATCAGGCGCGCCAGTTTATGCGTAGCAGCCTGACCCAGCAATTGCGTGCCGATCTGCTGACCGCCTACGAAGAAAACCTGACTCCAGGCAAATACAGCCCGGATGCAGTATCTGCAGCAAAACGAGGCCTGAAGAACCTGGCTTTGTCCTATCTGCTGGAATGGCCGGAAGACGCGACGTTTGCGCTGGCGAAGACCCAGTTCGACGAAGCGCAAAACATGACCGACCGTCTGGCTGCGCTGACTGCACTGACCAATTTCTCCGGCTCTGCCAAAAACGCCAAGGTATCGGCGCAGGCGCTGCAGAAATTCTTCCGCGACTTCAAGAAGGAAGCGCTGGTCATCGACAAGTGGTTCATGCTGCAAGGCACGGCACGCACTACCGATGCCGCCAAGGTCCGCGAGCTGATGAAGCACCCGGCTTTCACCTTGAGTAATCCCAACCGCGCACGCAGTCTGGCGTTCAGCTTCTGCAATGCCAATCCTTCGCGCTTCCACGCGGCGGACGGCAGCGGCTACGCATTGTGGGCCGATCTGGTGGTAGCGCTGAACAAGCTGAACCCGCAAGTTGCCGCTCGCCTGGCGCGCAGCCTGGATCGCTGGCGCAAATACCCAAAGGCTTTGCAAGTACAGATGAAAGCAGCGTTGCAACGCGTGGCGGATACCAGCAAGCTTTCCAAGGATGTGCTGGAAGTAGTCACTAAAGCGCTCGCGTCTTAAGCTGTCAAACCTATAAAGTGAAATAACATGAAACGTGTAAGCCTGACGCAGTATCTGGTAGAAGAACAGCGCTTGAATAATTCGATTCCGGCGGAGTTGCGCCTGTTGATCGAAGTAGTTGCGCGCGCCTGCAAGACCATCAGCCATGCCGTAGGCAAGGGTGCACTGGGCGAAGTGCTAGGCACGGCCGGCAGTGAAAATATTCAGGGTGAAGTGCAAAAGAAACTGGATATCCTGTCCAATGAAATTCTGCTGGAAGCCAATGAATGGGGCGGCCATCTGGCGGCGATGGCGTCGGAAGAAATGGAATCCATCCATCCTATTCCTCACCGCTATCCGAAGGGCGAATACATGCTGCTGTTCGATCCACTGGACGGTTCCAGCAATATCGACGTCAATGTCTCCATCGGCACCATCTTCTCGGTATTGAAAGCGCCGGACGGCATGTCCACGCCGACAGAGAAAGATTTCATGCAGGCCGGCAGCAAGCAGGTCGCCGCCGGTTATGCCGTGTACGGCCCGCAAACAGTGCTGGTGCTGACCACTGGCAACGGCGTCAACTGCTTCACGCTGGACCGCGAAATGGGCTCCTGGGTACTGACCCAGCGCAATATGCAGATTCCGGCAGATACGAAGGAATTTGCGATCAATGCGTCCAACACCCGTCACTGGCACCCGCCGGTGACCCGCTATGTGAATGAAATGCTGGCAGGTACGACAGGTCCGCGCGGCAAGGATTTCAATATGCGCTGGATCGCCTCCATGGTGGCCGACGTGCACCGCATCCTGAACCGCGGCGGTGTCTTCATGTACCCCGCCGATGCGCGTGAACCGGACAAACCAGGCAAGCTGCGCCTGATGTACGAAGCCAATCCTATGGCGATGATCGTGGAGCAGGCCGGCGGCGCAGCGACCGACGGCAAGCAGCGCATACTGGATATACAGCCAAACAAGCTGCACCAGCGTGTGCCGGTATTCCTGGGATCTAAAAATGAAGTGGATCTGGTGACCTCTTACCACCAGGAATAATAAGGGATGTCACTACCGGTTCAATATGTCGTGATTCGGTAAATGATGGCTGAATAAATAAAGCGCCTGTCTCAGTCCAATGAGCCAGGCGCTTTTTTATGTTCTGCGATGATGCAATAGTGATGAGGGTTAGAACTTGTGCGTGATGCCCAGCCCGAAACCGTAAGGGTCCTGGCCAGCCGCCAGGCCTGCTACAGGGTTGCCTGACAAGTTATACATCGCGTATTTGTCGTTGTTGATCCTGGTATAGGCAGCCCATAGCTCTGTCCTCCTGGAGAGGTTGTAGCCATATCCCAATGCATACTGGCGCGCGCCCGATTCTCCACCCGGTTTGCCGGTTCCTCCTATACCCGCGCTGGCATTGCCGCTTGCATTCAATGCACGCACATAAGAGGCGCGGAAAATATGCAGGCCTATTTCATGCGTTGCTCCAAGCTGCCACGCATTGCGTCCCAGATGCGTCTTCACTGTCGGTTCGTAACGCAACTTTTCCCAGGCGAAGCGCAGGCGGGTGCCGCCTATGCTGTAGGCTGCACCCAGCTTATGCCCTTCATCGGTCGTGCCTGCCGCAAAATAATCGGTATGTCTTTCGTAGCCGTAGGCCAGGTACAACGGTCCCTGCTCATAGGTAAGCAGTCCGGATACCAGGCCCGGATTGCTGGCGGCAGTTTTTTCTTCCCTGGCGCTGACCGCGATGCGCGCGTTCCATCCCAGATATCCCGGCGCAAAGTATTGCAACAGATTTTTCTGGCGGCGGTCGAAGGAGGCGGGCGCTACCCCATTGGCTGCTGTTGTAAAACCATTTCCCAGCAGCGAATTGGAGGCGAAGATGCCTGCGGTAAAAGGGTCGATCGCATAGACGGAGACAAAGCGGTATGGCGATTCCCATATTCCCGCCAGCACCTGTCCATATTTTCCACGCAGGCCGACACCGGTATTGCGAGTGAACTCGCCGCCGGCGCCGGTATCGACAAACACATTGGATTCCAGCTGGAAGAAAGCTTCCATGCCGTCACCGAGGTCTTCCTTGCCGCGAAAGCCCAGTACAGACAGATTATTCGATACGCGCGCTGTGCTCGTTGGTCCCGCGCTGACGCTTTCTGCATCCACTTTCAGGAAGCCGTAGATAGTGATATTGCTGCTTTCCGGCATTGTGCCGGCATGTGCGCTGGCAGGCATTGATGTTGCTATAAAGGAAAATACACAGCCGAGCAGGCGTGGCCAATTGGCTGACTTTACTAATTTCTGCACCTTGAATCTCCTTGTCATGATCATTATTGTGTGCAAATATTAGTTCTTTAAAAAGTATATGTATACGTATAATTTAATTAAAATACATATAAATTTATGTAAAAGCGGATGGACGATGCGGAAAAGACATATTGATATAAAAAATTGGAATATCTAGCATTGAATTATTCATTTTCACTTATCTCAGCAGCAATGCATACTCAAATCACCAAGCATGGGAACAGGCGCAGAAATCGCTGGAAAATGCACCGTTTTAGCTGTGGCGCTTTGAAAATAAAGGCGTGCAGGCAAACAGGTAAATGGATAGGCGCTGCCGCCGCTGCAACTATTAGGATGAAAGAAAATGAAATTGAACAGGCAAGACTGCATCGTGTTGGATGCACAGGACCAGCTCGCGGCCTACCGCGAAAAATTCAGCCTGCCGGAATCTGAAATCTATCTGGACGGCAACTCTCTCGGCGCTATGCCCGCCCATCTGCCAGCACGCATGCAGCAGGCGATTGCCGGCGAATGGGGGCAAGGTCTGATCCGCTCGTGGAACGATGCGGGGTGGATAGATTTGCCGCAAAGGGTCGCGGCCAAGGTGGCGCGCCTGATCGGCGCCGATGCTGATGAAGTCATGGTGGGTGATTCAACCTCGGTCAACCTGTTCAAGGCGCTCGCATCTGCGTTGCGGCTGAACCAGGGGCGTAAAGTCATCCTGACCGAGCGCGGCAATTTTCCTACCGATCTTTATATAGCGCAGGGTATTGCCGAACTATTTGACGCCGAAATCCGCTACGTTGACTCTGACGAAGCAGCGGTGCTTGCGGCGCTGGATGAAGATGTTGCGGTACTGATGCTGACCCACGTGAACTACCGCAGTGGCCGCATCTACGACATGAAAAAGATAACAGCCCTGGCGCACGCCGCAGGTGCATTGTGCATCTGGGATCTGGCCCATAGCGCAGGCGCGGTGCATGTGGACCTGAATGCAGCCAAGGCCGACATGGCGGTGGGCTGCGGCTATAAATATTTAAACGGCGGCCCAGGTGCACCGGCCTTTGTTTTTGTCGCCAACCGGCATATAGAAGATGTGCGCCAGCCTTTGTCGGGTTGGCACGGCCACGCGCGTCCCTTTGAATTTGTGCAGCGATACCAGCCTGCAGCCGGCATCAGCCGCATGCAATGCGGCACGCCGCCCTTGCTGTCTATGCTTGCCCTGGATGCCGCACTGGACGTGTTTGACGGGCTGGATATGCCGCAACTGCGCGCCAAGAGCCAGGCCTTGGGCGATCTCTTCATCCGGCTGGTGGATGAGAAACTGGCTGACTTCTCGTTTGGCATTGCCTCGCCCCGCGACAAGGAATTGCGCGGCAGCCACGTGGCGCTGACACATGCGCAGGGATATGCGATAGTGCAGGCCCTCATCGCGCGCGGCATTACCGGCGACTTCCGCATGCCCGACATTTTGCGCTTTGGTTTTGCGCCTTTGTACGTCAGGTTTGTGGATATCTATGACACGGTCGAAGCGATTGCAGAAATCATGAAAAACCAGGAATGGAACCAGGATAAATTCCTGACCAGGAAGGCTGTAACCTAGCCATTGCTGCCAGCCCAGGCTGGCATTCCTGTGCCGTGCATGACCTGTGAATTGCCTGCCAAAACTCGCCTATAAGAGTGGCGGACAGTTCATAAAAAAAGAAATTGATGTGTTTTAAAAAAATCAATAAAGGGAAGAGCAGGATTAAACGGAATCTTTAACGGAGGAGGCAAAATGAAGTTCAGGGAGATAGTTGCATCAGCACTACTGACTGCCGGCGCGGGCATGACAGCAAGCGCAATGGCGGAGGACGGAGTAAAAATATCAGGGTTTATCGATTTGAACATGGAAAGACTGTCGACGCCGCAAAGCTCGGCCAGCCGTATTTCCAGCGGCGGCTTGAACGCGTCGCGTCTGGAGTTTAGCGGGACCGAAGACCTGGGCGATGGCAACCAGGCCATCTTCGTGCACCAGATGCAGTTCTCTGCCGATACCGGCGTCGGCCCTACGCCGCGCGAAACCTATGTCGGCCTGCGCGGCGGCTGGGGCGCCCTGACCCTTGGCCGCCAAAATACCCCTTCCTACTGGATTGCAGCGTATGCGGATCCAAGCTGGTCGGCTGACTACAGCCTGGTCAGCAATATGCAATTCTTCTATGCGCCTTACCGCGAAAACAATTCCATCCTGTATGTGACGCCGACTGTCGGTGGTTTTAAAGGCCGCTTCATGGCGACGGCGGGCCAGGAAGACGGCACCAAGAATGGCCGTGTCGTCAGCACCGGCGTGGAATACCGTAACGGCCCCTTGTATGCAGGCCTGGTCAGCGATCAGAAGTACATTAAAAACATCAACTCCAGCAATATTGAATCGGCGCGGGATAATTATTTCTCGCTGACTTATCGCTTTGGCAGCATAGAACCTACGCTGATTTACCACACCTATAATGGTTACTATGCGTATCCCCCGTATGTCGGCTTCCAGACCAAGGGCTGGGATGTGCAGGTCGGTGCGCGCTGGAATATTGATGCGATCAATAATGTATATGCCAGCTTTGTGCACAAAAAGGACAATAACAATGTCAAGCTCAGCGATGCAGACGGCTTGCTGGTTGGATACGGTTACAGATTCTCCAAACGCACCAATGTCTATGTCAATTATGGCCGTATCGACATTAAGAACAAGGTTGCAGTGTCGTATCCGTTGACGTTCAACAGCAGCGGTGCCGCTCCTGACAAAGGTGTGCAGTTCGGCATCAGGCACGCCTTTTAAGTATGCGTCGCGCTGCCGCTTCTTCCATAAGATGCGGCTGCGCTCTATCCAGAGCATGGATCTGCAGGCTCGCCAGGGCTTGCAGGTTTTCAGATGAAAGAGACAGCAATGAAAAATAGAATTATCCAGACTATCGCGATGAGCTTGTGCGTGGGCCTGATCAGCAGCGCCTATGCGCAGCAGCCTCGCAGCGGCGCCAATTTAAATGCGCCGGATGCTCCGCCGCCATCCACCAAGACCTCGGAACTATTGCCCGGCGAACCGGCACATCCAGCGCCAGGCAGCTGGGGCTATGATGCCAAGACCGGCAAATTCAAGAGTCCCGACATGGCGCCCGACGCCTATGGCGCGCACCCTGTTCCGGGCAGCATGACTTATCTGGACCAAAACCAGTACATCAAGAACGTCAAGGTAGAAGGCTTCCAGCCTTACGTCGCCGGTGCAGGCCATAGCTGGCAAGCCAGTTTCGACATGGACGGCCATCGCTATCTGTATGACTATGAAACCTGGATGTACAACGTCTTTGACATTACCGATCCGCACAATGTCAAAGTAGTGCAGCAAAAGCAGATCAACACGCAAGCGGGCGAACACCAGTTCGGCCCCTTCAATGTCAAGTTCAACAAAAAACTGAACAAGATGATTGCCGTACAGTGCTATGAAATTTCACGCTATGGTTTGCTGTGGAATAAATACCTGTATGCAGACCAGGTGAAAAAAGTACGCGACAAGAAAATGCTGCGCGGCTTCCGTATCTATGAAGTGACCAGCCCGTTGTGGACAGACTGGAAAGTCTTGTCCGAGACATCGCTAGATCCTTACCACTCATCCAAGGATCAGCCGCAAGAAGGCTCAGGCTGCCAGGACGTGCCGGTCTATAACGGCGACCAATACCTGTTCGTGGCAGGCGCGCCTGACAATAGCTTTGCCAATACCGAATACAAGACTTACCTGTATGCCGGCGGCCAGATGGCCTTTGACGTATCCGACCCTAGCAATCCTAAACGCCTTTCCATGTGGTGGGCGCCAGGTTCACGTCTGGGTGAAGAAGATGAATACAAAAAGAATCCACGCGCAGGAAACAAGACTTCCTGGATGGGTTCGCGCATGCCGCTGTTCATTCCTAAACCGGTGGAGCAGGGCGGCAAGTATGGTTATGCAGCGATGGGCGGTTTCGGTTTCTACGTGGTCGATATCTCCGATCCCAAGAACATGAAGGCCGTTGCACATATCGATATGCCGGTCAGCGTGACAGGAACGGAAGGCGATAATATCGACGTGTCCAAAGTGGAATCCACTGGCATGGTCTACTACAGCGGCTACCCGATGACCGAAGATTGCTATGAACCGCTGAAAGCGATTTATTCCATCGACGTTAGAGACCCCTTGCATCCGAAGATCGTGAATACCTTGCCTACGCCTACACCGCCAAAAGATGCACCTTTCACCGACTTCTGCCAGCGCCGCGGCAGCTTCGGTCCGAAACGCAGCGGCTATGCACAGATACAGCCGGGCACACCTAGCCCACGCTACATGCCTTACTCTTACTACAATGCCGGCATGCAGATGTTTGATGTGAAAGATCCTTTGAATCCGACCATCGCAGCGTATTTCGTGCCTAAGATGATAGATGCAAGCCGCAAGACTACCGACGGCCAGACCCTGTCCATCCGTGCCTTGCCTAATCCTGTGCACAGCATCTTTGTTGAATGGGACCGCAATCTGATCTGGGTATTCTCCAACCACGGTATCTACACGCTATCCAGCCCTTTGCTGGGTGAGCCGGTGTTTGGTATGCCGCAGGCGAAGAAATAAGCAGGACTGGATAGTAAGGAAGTAACCGAGCAGTATCAGTATCAGAACTGAGTTTCAACTGATTCAACATTGATTTTGACAAGGCTGTATTGCGCGTATGTCCTGAAGCAAAGGCATCGCCTGATACAGCCTTTTTTCTTTGCGGGAATTTAAAGCGTGCCTTTGCGTGCCTCTTTCCCGAACCTGACACGATAGGAGTCTACGATGAACAAACTTATGCTTGCCGCCTGCTTGCTGGCGATTGCCACACAGGGCTTTGCCGCATCCACCAGCGAACAAACCTGCAGGGCTTGCCATACGATGGATACCAAGCTGGTAGGGCCGCCATTTAAGGAGATAGCGGCTGCCTACAAAAATGACAGCGACGCAATTACCCACTTGAAGAAGAGCATGCTGGAAGGAAGTTCCGGGAAGTGGGGCAGTGTTCCCATGCCCGCGAATGCGGGCCTCAGCGCTGCCGAGGCCGAACAATTCTCGCACTGGATCATGAGCCTCAATAACGCATCACCTGCAGCAGGAAAAGAGGCGACCAAAGAAGGGAAGCGGTAATGGCGTCTGTTGCCAGCCATGCCTTCAAGGGGAAATAGTATCGGTTGCGAGCGATTTCGAAAAAAAGGCTGCATCAACGAAGATGCAGCCCTTTTTTGATTTGCCTGCCTGAGCTTGTCTACCTGATGCAGGCAGACCAGGTGAGCTAAAGTCTTCTAAGGTTTGCGGTACCAGACAAAGTAAATGATGCTGAGCACCGCCACAAAGGGCAGGCCGCTGATCAGCGTCATCTGGAATTCCCTGGTGTAAGCGGTGGTGATCATGATCGCCAGCATCAGTCCCGCACCAAGCAAGGTTAGCCATGGAAAGCCCCACATGCGGAATGCGACTGGTTTATTGCCTTGCGCTGTCCAATGGCGGCGGAAGAAATAGTGGGTAACGAAGATCATCATCCATGTGAACATTGCGCCAAACATCGATACTGCCATCATCAGCGTAAAGGATTCTTGCGGATACAGCACGCTCAGCGCGGTCGCAACAGCAATTCCCACGCATGACAGGATCAGGGCGTCGATGGGGACGCCGCGCCGGCTCAGTTTGCCGAAGCGTGGGGCCGCATAGCCTGCGCGCGACAGGCTGAACATCATGCGGGTCGTGATGTACAACTGGCTGTTCATGGCCGAAAGCGCTGCAATCAGGATCACAAAGTTGATCACGCCGGCCGCGCCGGGAATCGCCAGTGCTTCCATTACTTTGACGAAAGGACTCTTGTCGCTGCCGGCCGCAGACCAGGGGACGATGGCCAGCATCAGCGCCAGTGTCAGCATATAAAACACAACCAGGCGCAGCATGGCCGCACGGAACGCACCGGTGATTGCCTGCTCAGGATTTTTAGCCTCGCCGGCGGCGACTGCGATCATTTCTATGCTGAGATAGCTGAAGATGGAGACAATAACTGCGATCCACATCCCTTTGCCGCCGTTCGGAAAGAATCCGCCGTGGATCAGATAATTCTTGAAGCCTATGGGGCTGCTTGCCGGAGCTGCATATATCATATAGGCACCCAGCAGGATGAAGCCGACTATGGCGACGATCTTGATCGTGGAAAACCAGTATTCGACCATGCCGAAGATATTCACGCTCAGCGCATTGACCAGGATCAGGCAGCCGGCGAACAGTACTATCCACAGCCAGGCGGGCGAGCCTGGAAACCAGTATTGCATGTACAGTGCCACGGCGGTGACCTCGGTACCGATTGCCAGCACGATGGAAGCCCAGTACGCGTAGCGCACCATGAAGCCTGCCCATGGGCTGACGTAGTATTCGGCATAGGCACCGAAAGAACCTGAGGTCGGATGGGCAACGGTCATCTCCGCCAGGCAGCCCATCAGCAATAATGCGATTGCTGCGCCGATCGCGTAGCTGATCAGCACGCTGGGGCCGGCGAAGCCTATCGCGAAGCCGCTACCAAGGAACAAGCCTGTTCCTATTGCGCCGCCTATCGCGATCATGGACATTTGCCGGCTGCTGAGCCCGCGCTGCAAGCCCTGTTCCCTTGCTACGATGTCGTCAAACTGTGTGCTGCCATTGCTCATGTCGTCTCCTGATTTTTATGTACTTGCTTTGATCTAAACTGCTGATCCGGATCTTTGTCCGGATGTGAAGGAATAGAGCAACGATGCCAGGCATCGTTGCCGTTAGATTTTGGGTCTTGGGAATTGCCGTGAATTACAGCTGGAAGAATTCTTTTGCGTTGCCACCCAATAAGCGCTGGCGACTGGTATCCGGCAGGCTGGAGGAACGCACCAGATCACCTACCTGCTGTTCACCGAGAGGGTAAGGATAGTCTGAGCCCAGCATGACCCGTTCTTCGCCCATCACATCCACCAGTAAGGACAATGCGCGGTGATCGAAGACGGCAGAGTCGACATAGAAGCGGTTGACATAAGAGGAGGGCGGGTGCGGGCAATTTTCGCGGACGATATCACGCTGATGCCATGCATTGTCTACCCTGCCAAGCAGGAAGGCGAAGCTGCCGCCACCATGCGCAAAGCAGATCTTCAGCGATTTGGGCAAACGCTCGAATGCGCCGGACATGATCAGGGAAAGTATGCCTAACTGGGTTTCCGCCGGCATCGCCACCAGCCATGGCAACATCCATTTTTTCATCCTGCTGTCGCCACCCATCATGTCCCATGGATGAACCAGGATGGGGATTCCTTCATGGGCGCAATGCGTCAGAAAGCTGAGTAATCCTTCATCGTCCAGGTCGCGGTCGCCCAGGTGATTACCTATCTGCACGCCGACGTGTCCTATCGACTTGGCGCGGCTGGCTTCGCGGCAGGCCGCATCAATGTCTTGCAGGGGGACCTGGGCCAGGGCCTTCAGGCGCCGCGGATTGTGCGAACAAAGTTCTACCGCATAGTCGTTCATGCGGGCCGCCCACGGCAGCGCCTGCTCTATCGCGTAGCGGTAACCGAACATGACCGGGGTTGCACACATTAACTGGATATCCACGCCGGACTTGTCCATTTCTTCGATACGGCGGGATGAGTCCCACAGCGCCGAATAAACCGGGCGGAAGGGCTTGTCGCCTGTCATGATCATGCCGTGCTCATTGTCCTGGATGTGCAGCCAGGGTGCGGCGCTGGCATCCAGAGCCGCTGCTTCCTGTTGCGTAATCGGCGGGAAAAAATGCGA
The DNA here is from genome assembly GCF_014636315.1 of Parundibacterium terreum. Classification (GTDB taxonomy): domain Bacteria; phylum Pseudomonadota; class Gammaproteobacteria; order Burkholderiales; family Burkholderiaceae_D; genus Undibacterium; species Undibacterium terreum. The sequence goes on from NZ_BMED01000003.1 coordinate 714,580, forward strand.
ATGGATATCGACTACGGAGGTATTCTGTGCGCTCACTATGGATTTTCCTTATTGTGGTTGAGCTCGGTAGCCGCGCCATGCGCGTGCTTGCCAGGATGTACGGTTTTGCACTGCGGGCAGACGCGCAGCGCAGGGTTGCCGTAGAAGCGCTCGAACAAGGGCGGAAGATCGCTGACTATGCTCTTCAGCTGGATATCCACCCTGTGCACCAGGTGATGGCAGTTCAGGCAATACCATTCGAAGCCATCCATCGTCCCTGCGGGGCGCTGGCGTTCTATGACCAGGCACATGCTGCCTGCCTCCGGGCGTTGCGGCGAGTGGCGTACATGCGGCGGCAACAGGAAAATGTCACCCTCCTTCAATTCGACCCGTTCGACTTTGCCGTCGTTCATCACATTCAGATGCGCATTGCCTTTGAACTGGTAGAAGAATTCTTCAAAGGGATCGTCGTGGTAGTCCGTACGCAGATTAGGCCCGCCTACGACGGTAACGATGAAATCGGCATCCTGCCAGATCTGCTGGTTGCCGACCGGCGGCTGCAACAGGTGCGCGTGCTCATCCAGCCAGCGCTGGAAATTAAAGGGCATGCCAAATATGAACATGATGTCTACCTCACTCTTTTCTAGGTTTGTAGGCGATGGCCTTGATCTCAATTAACAGATGCGGGTGTGGCAGTTGATGCACGGCTACCGTGGTGCGGGTAGGTCCATCGTAATCAAAATAGCTGCCGTACACTTCGTTATAGCCGCCGAAATCATTCATGTTAACCAGAAAACTGCTGATTTCCACAATATCGCCCAGATCGGCGCCCGCGCTTTGCAGGATATCGCGTAGATTTTCAATGACGGCGGTGGTTTGCTCGCGTATGTCGAGCCTGGTCGTACCCATGTTGTCCACTTCTACGCCTGCCAGGCTATTGTCCGGGCGGCGCGAGCTGGTTCCGGACACAAACAGGAAGTCGCCTGCACGCTTCAGGTGCGGAAATTTGCCGCGGGGCTGAGCCTTGCCTTCAACCAGATGCGCCTGGGTAGTTGCCGTTGCATTCATGCTCTCGCTCCCGTTGAAAATTCCACCCTGCCCAGGCCGCCGATTTCTGTGCTGATATGCGCGCCTGGTATCAGGGCTTCTGCGGCAGTAGCAGCTCCCGCCATGATCAGCGAACCGGCGGGGATCACCATGCCCGCCTGGTGCGCAAGCTGCGAAGCCTGGACCACGCTGCGCAGGGGATTGCCGAGTATGGCCCCTGTACTGCCCATCAACACCGGCCTGCCGTTAAAACGAACGACAACGCCGCGGTTGGCAAGCTCGCATACATCCTTGCTGAAAGCGCCGACGATGACGCCGGCAGAAGAGCAATTATCTGCCACCACATCTTCCAGCGTGAACTTAAAGTTGCGGTAGCGGGAGTCGATAATCTCCATCGCCGGCGCTGCGCCTTCCAGGAACTTTGCTGCTTCCAGCAAAGTCAGCGGGCGGTCGATGTCACGTCCGGTCAGGAAGCAGACTTCCGGTTCGACACGCGGATGGATAAAGTCATCCAGGCTGATAACTGCCGCTTCTTCATACAGCATGGCATCGGTCAATAAACCCCAGATCAGGCTATCGACGCCCATTTGCACCATCTTGGCACGGCTGGTAAAGCCCAGTTTCAGGCCCACGGGCTTTTCACCGCGTTCATGGCGTAGTGCTACAGAGGCCCGCTGGATATCATAGGCCTGCGCCAGATTGAAGGCATATTGCGGCGTCAGCGGATCTATTTCTGTATGGCTGGCGGCAGCGTCGTCCAGGGTCCTGGCCAGTGCTGCAATGTTAAACACTAGCATTCTTGAGACTTCCACACTTGTCGCTTCACTCTTGCTCATGCGGCCTCCGTAGTCGTTCTTTGCTTGACCAGGTCCAGGGCGACGTCGACGATCATGTCTTCCTGGCCGCCCACCATGCGCCTGCGGCCCAATTCCACCAGAATGTCCACTGCCGCGATGTTGTACCTTTTTGCTGCAGCTTCCGCATGGCGCAGGAAGCTGGAATACACGCCGGCATAGCCCAGTGCCAGAGTCTCCCTGTCCACACGTACCGGCCTGTCTTGCAAAGGGCGCACCAGATCGTCGGCCGCATTCATCAGGGTGAACAGGTCAGTGCCATGTTTCCACCCCAGCCTGTCGACCGCGGCGATAAATACTTCCAGCGGCGCGTTGCCTGCACCTGCCCCCATGCCCGCGAGCGACGCGTCCACGCGGTCACAGCCGTTTTCCAGCGCGACAATGGAGTTGGCAACGCCGAGCGACAGATTATGATGTGCGTGCATGCCGGTCTGGGTTTCCGGCTTCAGCACATCCTTGAATGCCTGGAAGCGCTGTTGCACATCATTCATCGATAGTGCACCGCCAGAGTCAACCACATAGACACATTCTGCGCCGTAGTTCTCCATCAGCTTGGCCTGCTGAGCCAGATGCTGCGGCGTCGTCATATGCGACATCATCAGGAAGCCGACTGTATCCATGCCCAATTTGCGCGCATGCTCGATGTGCTGTTTTGAGATATCGGCCTCGGTGCAGTGGGTGGCAATACGTACGGTACGCGCACCGGCCTTGTAGGCGGCATCCAGGTCATGCACTGTTCCTATGCCGGGCAGCAGCAGGGTGGCGATGCGCGCGTGCTGCAGGACATCGGCGACAGCCTCTATCCACTCCAGGTCGGTGTGCGCTCCGAAACCATAGTTGAAGCTGGAGCCGCGCAAGCCGTCGCCATGTGCGACTTCTATGCTGTCCACTTTCGCAGCATCCAGTGCTTTGGCGATGGCGACCGCCTGCTCCAGCGAATATTGATGGCGGATCGCATGCATGCCGTCGCGCAAGGTCACATCGGACACATAGATTTTCTTGTCCTGATGTGGAAGTATCTGCTTATTCGTCATAGTGTTTCCAATTTCCTTAGGCTGCCAGCTTGCTGGCGGCAATCTGTTCTGCCGTTGCCAGCGCCGCAGAAGTCATGATGTCGAGGTTGCCGGCGTAGGAAGGCAGATAGTGCGCAGCGCCTTCCACTTCCAGGAATACCGATACCTTGAGGCCGGATACCTTGCCCAGGCCGGGTATGTTGATAGGCTGGTCCGCCGGGATGCGGTCAAACTGCACATCCTGTTTCAGGCGATACCCCGGCACATAGGCCTTGACCCGTTCTACCATCGCCAGGATGGAGGCGTGCACTTCGTCTTCGCTGGCACTGGAGTCGGCCAGGCAAAAGACAGTGTCGCGCATCATCAGCGGCGGCTCGGCCGGATTGAGTACAATGATCGCCTTGCCTTGCGCGGCGCCGCCTACGCTGATGATGGCCTGCGAGGTTGTCTCGGTGAATTCATCAATATTGGCGCGTGTGCCGGGGCCGGCGGATTTACTGGAAATCGACGCAACGATTTCTGCATACAGCACCTTGCTCACCATGGACACGGCGCACACTATGGGTATGGTGGCCTGGCCGCCGCACGTCACCATATTGATATTCGGGCTGCCCAGATGCTGCTCCAGGTTCACCACCGGTATGACATACGGGCCAATCGCAGCCGGCGTCAGGTCGATGACTTGTATGCCGTGCTGTTGCAGTACGCGATTGTGTTCGGCATGCGCACCGGCGGACGTGGCATCAAAGACCAGTTTGATATCGCCGAAGTTGGGCAAGGCCACCAGGCCCTGTATTCCTTCGTGCGTGGTTGCCACGCCTAGCCTGGCCGCACGGGCCAGGCCATCCGACTGCGCGTCTATGCCTACCATGGCCCCCATCTTCAGATGTCTGCCATTGCGTAAGACTTTGATCATCAGATCGGTACCTATATTGCCTGAGCCTATGATGGCCACCTGCCATTGCTCACCGGCGACGGGATGATGCTGATCCTTGTGATTCATTGAAACTCCAGAAGAGGTAAATTTGACCGCTAGCGTTTTTCTGCCTGCTAGCTGGGCGAGAATGCTGCCCGTACGCTGCCCAGCCCCTCGATGCGGGCTTCAAACACGTCGCCGGCAGCGGCAACGACCATAGGCCCCAGTGCGCCTGTCATGACGATGTCGCCCGGCTGCAAGGGACTGCCTACTTTCGCCATCATGTCGGCCAGCCAGACGGCTGCGTGCAAGGGATTGCCCAGGCAGGCCGCTCCGGCACCGATAGACACCTGGTCGCCACGGCGTTCCATTAGCATGCCGCAACCTATGACATCAAAGGCATCCAGTTTCACCGGGCGCGAGCCGAGGACGAACAGGCCGCTGGAGGCATTGTCGGCAATGGTGTCTGTCAGGCGTATGTCCCAGTTGGCAATGCGGCTGCCGACGATTTCTATTGCCGGCAGTGCGTAGGCGGTGGCGTTGATGATGTCGGCCACCGTGTGCTTGCCGTGGGTGAGGGGTTTTTCTATGACCAGCGCTATCTCCGCTTCCACCTTGGCTTGCATGACACTGCCCACTGCGATTTCTTCGCCGTCGGCGATGCACATATCGGCAAACAGCATGCCGAAATCCGGTTGATCTACGCCCAGCTGTTTCTGCACTACCTTGGAAGTCAATCCTATCTTGCGGCCTACCAGGCGGCGGCCTTGCGCCAGCCAGCGTGCCGTGTTGATTTTTTGTACTTCATAAGCGGCGGCGATATCTCTGATACCTATCAGTTCACGTACCGGTTGGCAGGCTTCACGATGTTGGTGGGCATTCCATAGCAGTTCTGCTGCTTGTTCTATCTTTGTACTCATGTGCTGGAATCCTTAAAAAACTGTTGCTAAACAGATACCGAAGATTTGACAAAGGAAAATTCGATTTCAACGCTGGCTCCCAGCGGCAATGCGCTGACACCGACCGACGTGCGTGCCGGCGGCACGAGCCCGTCGTTGAATATGGTTTCCCATGCGGCATTGATCTCGGAAAAGGCATCCATGCGGGTGGTATAGATGCGCGCGATCAGCAGTTCATCCAGACTGAGGCCGTAGTCGGGCAGCGCCAGTTGCAGGTTGGACAGGATGCGGGTAGTTTCGGCACCCGGGCCCCCGGTTTCCAGCTTTCCGCTGGCGGGGTCCAACGCGACCATGCCGGAGACCTGGTAGTTGAAACCGATGCGCACGCAGGGACTGTAACGAAAGCGCGGCGCGGGAATGTGCGGCGATTGCATCGCTGTGCGGATGGAGGACTCGGTAGATGTGCTCATCGCAATCCTCCTACAATTTGACGCAGATGTTGGCAACGTCGGAATAAAAATCCAGCGAATAGCGGCCACCCTCACGCCCCAGGCCCGATAGCTTGACGCCGCCAAAAGGCGTGCGCAGATCGCGCAGGTACCAGGTATTGACCCATACCAGACCCACATGGATGCGGCGCGCTACGCGGTGCGCGCGCGACAGATTGGTAGTCCACAGTGCGCAGGCCAGGCCATACTTGCTGTCATTCACGCGCCTTATGATTTCTTCTTCATCGTCAAACGGCGCGATATGGCAAACCGGTCCAAAGATTTCTTCCGTAGTGCAGCGTGCGTCGTCGCTCAAACCCGTCCATACCGTAGGCTGCACATAGGCACCCTGATCGCGGGCGTCGCCAAAATGCGGAACGCCTCCGCCGCTTACCACTGTCGCACCTTCTTCTAACGCCAGGCGGTAATAGGACAAGACCTTGTCACGGTGGCCGTGCGAGATCAACGGCCCCATGTCTACGCCTTCGGCATCGGGGAAATCTATTTTCAGCGCTTCGGTTTTCTGTTTGATCGCCGCGACAAATTTGTCGAACAGCGACCTGTGCACATATACCCGTTCAGAGCACAGGCAGACCTGGCCGGAATTGGTAAAAGAAGAGCGCATCACGCCGGCAACGGCGGCGTCGAAATCGGCATCTTCAAACACAACTGCAGCATTCTTGCCGCCCAGTTCGAACGATACTTCTTTTACGCCATCGGCAACGGCCTTCATGATCGCGCTGCCGGTACGGGATTCGCCGGTGAAGGTCAGCGCGTCGATGCCGGCATGCCTGGTCAGGAATTCTCCTGCCGAATTAACGCCGTGGCCGTGAATCAGGTTGAAGACGCCAGGCGGCACACCGGCGTCGCGCATTACCTCGGCCAGCAAGCTTGCCGAGGAAGGCGATTCTTCCGATGGCTTGGCGATGACGGTATTGCCACAGGCCAGGGCCGGCGCAACCTTCCACGTGAACAGCAACAGCGGCAGGTTCCACGGCGAAATGATGCCGACCACGCCTACGGGTTTGCGCACCGTGTAATTCAATGCCCCCAGGCCGTCGGCCGTGGGCATCTCATAGGCGTCGGTATTGGCGGTGGATGCCAGGTCAGCAAAGCTGCGAAAGTTGGCAATGCCGCGGGCGATATCCAGGCTGCGTGCCTGATGCACAGGGCGGCCGGTGTCGGCAACCTCAGCGGCGACGAATTCTTCAAAGCGCGCCTGTATGCCGTCAGCCACCTTGTGCAATAACTGCGCGCGCTGCGGTACGCTCATTTGGCCCCATGGGCCGTCCAGGGCCTTGCGCGCAGCCGTGACGGCGGCATCGACAGTCGCCTGATCCGCCTCGCATACCTTGGCGATCAGGCTGCCGTCAACCGGGCAGATATTGTCGAAAGTGGAGGCGCTGGAAACGAACTCGCCATTGATGAAATGGCGCAGCAGCACCGGTGTATCGGATTTCAAATCAAGTCTCCTGTTATCTCGCTGTGCTATTGCGGCGAATAGCTTTTAAGCGAGTATAGGAAAGACTTGAAATAAAATATAATGAAAAACCAGGTCTTTGGTATTCCGGTTATTTATATCGGGAGTGTCAGGCGAAATTTGGAATCAGAGCTCTGCCGCCGCCAGTTTCAGGCACTGTATGAAGTGCGCCGCTGCCGGCGTGGTCGCCTTTTCTGCGCGTACCGAGTAACCTATCTTGCCGAACTGGCCGATATCCCCCAATTCCAGCACGCTCAGCAAATTCATCTGCGCAAAATGCTGCGCTACCGTGCGCGGCATCAGCGTGATGGCCTGCATGGACTGCAGCAGTCCTATATTAGTCAGCAGGGACAGCGATTCCACGATGTTGGCCGGCATGCCCAGGCCGGAATCGAGAAACAGTTTTTCTGCGGTCAGGCGCGCGGGCGACTCCATCAGCGGCAATATCCACGGCCAGTCCAGCAAATCCCGCAGCGGGATTTTTTTTTGCAAGGTCAAGGGATGCTGGTTCCATACCACAGCGCATAGCGCTTCTTCATACAGGTAGGTGTGTTCAAAGCTGAACATGCGAGCCAGCGGCAGATCCGCCTCCGGCAGCCGGCCGACGACCAGGTCCAGCTCACCGGTGGCCAGCGCCGGAAACAGCCTATCGGTGGGCCCCTCGCGCACGGTGACCAGCACGCCGGGCCGATCCTGCTTCAGCTTGGCGATTGCCCGCGGCAGCAGCCTGGCCGATGCTGAAATCAGCGTGCCGACGATGACATGGCCGGATTCACCGGAGCGAAAGGAGTTCAGTTCATCAGTCAGGTGGCGCAATTCGGCAATGACGGATTTGACGTGCCCGCCCAGTAGCGTGCCATAGCAAGTCGGTGTGACGCCGCGGTTGGTGCGCTCAAACAGCTCCACGCCCAGGTCTGTCTCCAGTTCCTGTATGGCCTTGGTTACCGCGGGCTGGGTCAGATTCAGTTCCTTGGCCGCGCGCGCGATGGAGCTGGATGCCAGCACACGGTCAAAGATCAGCAGCGGCTTCAGTTTGAGCCGGCGTAGCATCACGTCGACCAGTGGGATATTGCTGCGTTGTGGATCCAAAACCTGCTCCTGTGTAGGTAAGTTCAGAATAAGCTCAGAACAAGCCCAGAATTTATTCTGTAACTGCCTGGCGTTCCTTGATGACTTCCAGCACGTGGATGCTCAGGCGGGTCGCGTGATTACGCATCGCGATATAGGACTTTTCCGCATCCGATGCCAGGATGGCTGCCATGATCGCATCATGTTCGTCATGCGATACCGTCAGCCGTCTCTCGACGCCGGCTTGCGCTGCGCGGAATTGTGTCAGGCGCTTGCGCAGATTGTCCATCGTATCGGTCAGGCACTTGTTGTGAGCACCCACGCTGATCAGATGATGAAATTTCTTGTTCAATTCCAGGTAGCCTTCCTCGTCGCCTTTTTCTATGCACTCCTGGCTTTGTACATGGATGAGCTCCAATTGCTTCTTCTGTACTGCACTCATGCGCTCGGCGCAGATGCGGCAGCACAATGCTTCCAGTTCGCACATCGCTTCCAACATATCCGCCAGTTCATCCAGGCTGATGCTGATGACGATGCCCCCTTTCCTGGGGCGTAATTCGATCAGGCCGCGGGCTGCCAGTTCGCGCAGCGATTGGCGTATGGGCGTACGCGATACCTGGAAGCGCTCTGACAGCGCGATTTCCTCCAGGCTCTGGCCGGGGGCCAGCGTGCCGTTGATGATCTCATCCGCCAGGATGCGATAAATCTTCATCGAAATTGTTTCCATCGACTTACTCTTTTCTTTTTTTGTTTGGTTTGTCTGGTTTATTTACTTCTATCAAGAGGCTTCCCTAGGTACCTCTGTCCGTCTTTTTATTGCCAAGCATTTTACCTGCAGACAATGCGCATATAAAGGATGCCAGCAATATTATGGCTATATATAAATTCTAATTTAAATTTAAGTATTTAAATAAAATTAAATGTATACATATAATTTCAGCTTCAGTAGAATGGTTTTTGACTGTGGATTGATCAACCTGGAATGGAGTAGATAACATGAGCAAGGACATGGATAACAAATCTGGCAACAAGCTGCGTCATATCGCGATATCGGTGCCTGATCCCTGGAAGAGCGCCGAGTTTTATCAGAAGGCTTTCGGCTTCAAAAAGGTCGGCGAGACCGATTCTTCGCTGGCTCGCGGCGTCTACCTGAGCGATGGCGTCATGTCGATCGCGTTGCTGAACTATAAAAGCGACCAGGCGGCGGGTGAGGATCGTGGCAAGGACTTTGTCGGCCTGCATCACATCGGCGTATGGGTGGACGATATTGTTGCGGCCCGCGCCGATGCCGAGGCAGCCGGCGGCACCTATTACATGGGGGAAGTGCCGGTCAAAGGCAATATCTTCTATGAAGTCAAATATCGCGATCCCGACGGTGTCATCATTGACCTGACCGATCATGGATGGGGCGGGGCGGCAAAGAATGTCGTTGCTGCTGCGGATGGACCCGCGTTCCGCAATCCTGATCTGGTCGCCGACCGCAGCGGCATCAAGTAAGGGGCTAAGGGGTATAGGTTCGCCTTGCTGTGTCAGTGAGTACTTGCCGGTAAGATTGCTGGCGCAGCACCCCCTTCGCTACTTTGGCTCCGCTCAAGCCTTCAATGCTGGCAGTAGCTGGTCATGCAGCGGCTGGCCGGCAAAGCAGGCAGCCAGGTTTTTCAGCAGCGCCGTATGCTGTGCCAGTTGCGCCTCCGGCGAGCGGCCGGAAACATGCGGCGTCAGTATCAGGTTATCCAGTTGTTCCACTCCAGGCGGTAGTTCCGGCTCATCTTCTATGACGTCCAGCGCCGCGCCGGCAATGCGCTTTGCTCGCAAGGCCTCCATCAGCGCGCAGGTATCAACCACGCTGCCACGGGCGACATTGACCAGGAAGCCTTGCGGGCCCAGGTGTTCCAGCGCCTCGTGGTTGATCAGATGGCGGGTCGCCGCGCCGCCGGGGCAGGCGAGGATCAGGTAATCGCTGTCGGCGGCCAGTTCATTGACGCTGGGCACGTAGCGATATACCAACTCCGGCCTGGGGCGGCGGGTATGGTAGGCAATCTGCATATCAAAACCTGCGGCACGCTTGGCGATCAACTCCCCTATATTTCCCATTCCCAGCAAGCCCAGCCGCTTGCCATTAACGGTAGGGCGCGGCTGCCGGTTTTGTAGCCAGCCGCCGGCCTTCAGTGCGCGATCCAATTGTGGCAGGCCGCGCGAGATCGCCAGCGTCAGCGCGAGTGCATGGTCGGCGACGCTTGCGTTATTGACCCCCGGTGCGTGGGTAACTGCGATGCCGCGTTGCGTGGCTGCTGCCACATCAATATTTTCATATCCGGCGCCATAGCTGCATACCAGCTTCAAGCCGGGCAGTATTTCCATTTGCTCCGCCGTCAGGCCGGTACTTCCATTCGTCACCACGGCCTGTATCTGCGGCAACTCACTAGCCGGCAAGTGGCTCAACTCCGCTGGCAACGTCATTTTCAGAGAGTAGTGCTGTTGCAGATCTGCGATAAATGGCTGCTGCATGCTGATCAGTAACAGGATGAGCGGGCTGGGTGTTCCGCTGGAATTACCGGGGGGGAGGGCGTTTGTCATAAGAATATTCCTTACTATTTCTGTGCATTGGATGAAGAAAATTTTTGCACAATTCGCTTGCAATGTATACATATAAGATTTATTGTATTCATTAATGATTTAAATGTATGAAAGTTCATGAAAGAGGAGACAGCTTCAATGTGGCACGCAATTGCAACTTACGAAAATAAACAGGGCACGCCCGGTGAAAAAACGGCCTTGGCTGTTGGCGATGCCATGTATGATTTGCACGCTTTACTACAGGCTAGACCAGATTTGGCCACAGGTTTGGAGCTGGAAAGCGGCCTGGCAACGGCAATACAGCAGTGGGAACGTAGTGCCGCCGGCTTTAAGAAGCTGGCAGAGGCAGTGCCCGCGCTGCTGGTAAAGGGAGAAATAGACGCGCTGGATCCTGCAAACTATCGCCTGTGCGTGCCTTATGTGCCGGGACGGATTTTTGGCGCCGCTTCCAATTATTATGAGCATGCTCGGGAGATGGGGACTGAACTGGCTCCGAGGGAAGAAAGTGCGCCTTATTGCTTCATGAAAGCAGAAACCAGTGTCACCGCCACCGATACCAGTGTAGTGATGCCGCGCGACACCGAGAAGCTGGATTGGGAGGTTGAGCTGGGCGTGGTGATAGGCAAGGCCTGCCGCAATGTTTCGGTGGAAGATGCTTACGCCTACATCGCCGGATACACTGTATTCAACGATATCAGCGCCAGGGATCTGAACCGCCGTAGCGATTATCCTTTCAAGCACGACTGGTTCCGCGGCAAAAGCCATGACACGTTTGGCCCTATGGGACCCTGGCTGGTGCCGCGCGACTGTATCTCCCATCCGCAAGCTTTGCGCATGCAGCTGGAAGTCAATGGCGAGATGATGCAGGATGACACGGCAGAGGGGATGATATTCAATATCGCCGAGCAGATCGCCTACCTGTCCGGCATTCTGACGCTGCGACCAGGCGACCTGATCGCCACCGGTACGCCTACCGGGGTAGGCATGGGGCGTGGGGTTTACCTGAAACACGGCGACCAGATGACGGCGACGATAGAAAAAATAGGCAGTATCAGGAATTGGGTGGTCGCCGCGTAAGCATGAACGGCGCAGCCGGGGCGGCTGGCAAAAAAGCAAACAATAACAGGCTGCCCGTTTTATCCAGATACCAGCAAACCTTGAGTGACGAGTTTTGGAGAGAGACAAATTGAAGAGTATGCGTAGCGGTAAAAAACTGTGTGCGGGCGTATTCGCACTGTCCTTGATGATGGGCAGTTTCTCGGCATCTGCTGCCGACAAGGTGCGTTTCAACCTGGCATGGCTGCCGCAGGGCAGCACCAGCGGCGTGCTGGTCGCGATGGCCAAGGGTTACTACAGCGAAGCCGGGCTGGATGTCAGCACTACCCGCGGTTATGGCGGTCAGCGCACCGTCAATGAAATTGACCAGGGCCTGTTCGAATTCGGCTACGGCGACCCGATCAGCATCATGCTGAATCGCGCGCAGGGCGGCAAGACCGTGATGGTGGGCGCGATCAACACCCGCTGGCCGGCTGCCCTCTGCTTTCTGGAGAAGCCGGGCCGGACGATCAAAAGCATCACGGACCTGAAGGGCTTGTCGATAGGCGGCGGCGCCTCTTCTCCGTTGCAGAACCTGGTACCGGCGTGGTTGCAGGTCAACAAGCTGCCGGTTGACCATGTCAAATTATTGCGGCTGGACCCGGCCGTCATCAATACCACTTTCCTGGATGGTGGCATCGATCTTGCCGAGTGCTGGGAGGGGGCGAACAAGCCGGTGCTGGAGCAACTGGCACAAAAAAACGGCATGAAAATCGGCGCTCTGCGCTACCGCGACTACAACCTCAATCTGTACGGCAACGGCATCGTTACAACCGAGAAGCTGATTGCCTCCAATCCCGATCTGGTAAAGCGTTTTGTGCAGGCGACTTATCGCGGCTATGAGTTCCAGAGCAAAAATCCGCAGGAAGCGGTGGAACTGGTCGCAAAGCAGCAAAAACTGATAGACAAGAAAGTATTGCTGCAACAGATACAGGAAACCAGCCAGTTGATGGTGGACCCTGAGTCGACGGGCAAGAAGACCGGCTGGATGCGGGTGGACCGCATGCAATACACGGTCGGCTTCGTGAAAAAAGCATTCAATGTGACCGACAGCGTAAAAGCGACGGACATCTATACCAATCGTTTTGTTGAATAAAAATTGCTGGGAGACAGGCATGGAAAAGTTAAGGCCCAAGAAGCTGGGGCATCTGGTTCTGGTCGTGCGCGACATCCAGAAATCCGTCAAATTTTATACCGAAGTCATGGGTTTGCAGGTATCCGACTGGATCGATGACCAGATGGTATTCCTGCGCTCCGGTGCGGATCATCATGATCTGGCGCTATCGCAGATCCCCAAGGACTCACCCGACATCAATGATTTGCCGCGCTATAGCCGTCCGGGTGTAGAGCATTTCTCTTATCTGGTGGAGGATAGGGCGGAGATAGAACGCACGGTAGAAGTATTGAAATCGCACGGGGTGGAAATTGTGCGTGGCATAGGCAAGCACGGGCCGGGGGAAAACCTGTTCCTGGTCTTCAAGGATCCCGATGGCAATAACGTCGAAGTGTATTGCGAAATGACGCAGATTCCTGAAGGCGCGCCGCATGAAGCCAAGGTGTGGGAAAGAAATATCGACTCCTTCGACCAGTACCGCTTCAAGCATTTCGTGGTACCGCCTCCGCAGGCGGTTATTGATGCAAAAACCAAGAAGAGCTGATGGCTGCCGGAGCGACATGATGAGACGCTGGATAGAAGCAATTGTATTTTGGGGCCTGTTTGCGCTGCTATGGGAATACGGCGTGGCGCTGTTGGGCATACGCAGTTATCTGATGCCGCCGCTGAGCAAGGTGATCAGCGCAGGATGGCAGGAGCGCGAGCTTATACTTAGCGAGACCTGGGTGACGCTGCTGGAAGTACTGGTCGGGTTTACTGCTGCGGTACTGGGCGGTGTGGTGCTGGGGGTGGCAATCCACTTTAGTGATTTTGCCAAGCGTACGCTGTACCCTTTCATCACTGCTTTGCAGAGTATGCCCAAGATTGCACTGGCACCGCTGATGATAGTCTGGTTCGGCTACGGTTTTGCATCCAAGATTGCTTCCACTTTCCTGTTCGCCTTCTTTCCACTGGTGATTGCATCGCTGGGCGGCTTGTCCGGGATCGCGGCTAATCTGGATGAGCACTTCCGTGCCTTGGGCGCGTCGCGCTGGGATACCTTCATCCGTTTGCAATTGCCGTCCGCATTGCCCAGCTTTGTGGATGGAATCAAGATCGCAATGCCGCTCGCTGTCATTGGTGCGATCGTCGGTGAATTCATCGGTTCGGAAAACGGCCTGGGCCACCTGATGACGCTGGCCACCGCCAACGCGCAGACCGACCTGATGTTTGCGGCCATCCTGGTGATCACCTTCCTGGCCAGTATCCTGTACTGGATAGTCGAGGTCTTGTCGCGCGCAGTATGGTGGAGAGGGAAATCTGTATGAAGATGCTGATGTTACAGAGTGTATGGAGTGCAGCATGAATGTGAAGATGATGGTCAATCAGCAAGCGGCGGCAGCGATGGTGATGGCCACTGCCGCCAATGCAGCGAAAGAGTCGCCTTTGAAGGAGGTGATACGCGTGGCCGATGTGGTCAAGCGTTTCCCCGGCAAGCATGCGGTGAATGCGTTGGAGGATGTTTCGCTGTCTATTCGCGAACGTGAATTTGTATCCATACTCGGCCCCAGCGGCTGCGGGAAAAGCACCTTGCTGCGTATCGTTGCCGGCCTGGTTCCGCATAGCGAAGGGGTGGTGCAGGTCAATAACAAGGCGATCACTCGGCCGATTCCGGAGATTGGCGTGGTCTTCCAGACCAGCAATATGCTGCCGTGGCTCACGGTAGAGCAGAATATGATGCTGGGCGCGCAGTTGCGCAAGATACCCAAGGAATGCATCGCGCCCAAGGTCAGGGAACTGACACGCATGCTGGGCTTGTCGGGTTTTGAAAATAATCATCCGCATCAACTGTCAGGCGGCATGCGGCAACGTGCATCAATAGGCCAGATACTGGCACTGGATCCCAGCATACTGCTGATGGACGAGCCCTTCGGCGCACTGGATGCGCTGACACGCGACTTGCTGAATGTGGAGTTGCTGCGCATCTGGCAAGAGCGCATGCAAACTGTCTTGCTGGTCACGCACAGCATACAGGAAGCGGTGTTTTTGTCGGACCGGGTACTGGTGATGTCGGCCCGTCCTGGCCGGATCACGCATGATATTGCGATCGACTTGCCTCGCCCACGCCGGCCCGAAAGCATCAAGGGCAATCCGCGCTACGGCGAATATATCGCGCAGATCAGCCAGATCATGGGAGTGTACTGATGAGGCATGCTACCGGGTCTGAACCAGGCCAGGCCTTCGCCGGTCTGCCGGCCAGGGATAAAGTGCTGCTGGCGGAAATGGGGCCGCGCTGGGCGGCAGACATCAACGCCAACCGGCAGGCAGTGGTTGATATCTACACACCGGTACTGGCAGCGGCGAGCAGGGCCGCCATCCGGATTACATCCGATCTCAGCTATGGTCCGCATGCACGCAACAGGCTGGATATTTATCAACCGGCTGCGGCAATCGATGCCAGGGCCAGTGTTAGCGCGAGCCTGCCGGTCGTGGTGTTCGTACATGGCGGCGCATTCTTGCGCGGCAATATGAATAGCAATGCGGAAATCTACGGCAATGTACCGCGTTATTTTGCGCGTCATGGTTTTGTTGCGATCAACCTGGAATACCGGTTGGCGCCGGAGGCGGCCTATCCTGGCGGCGCCCAGGATGTGGCGGATGCAGTCGCATGGATACGCCAGCACATCGCTGCCTATGGCGGCAATCCGGCTCACATTGTGTTGGTGGGCCATTCCGCAGGCGGCGCGCACGCGGCGGCTTACGTGCTTGATCCGGTACTTAATCCGGTGCCGCATGAAAGCGGCGCTGGAAAGGCCGAAGCGGCAGCTAGTTCAGGCATCTCCGGCCTGATACTGATCAGCGCCAGGCTGCGTGCTGATGTGTTGCCAGGAAACCCTAATGCAGCGGGCGTGCGGGCTTACTGGGGTGAAGACAGTTCTCTTTACGAGCAGATGTCCCCAGTGACCCATGCCGCGAGGATGAATACCCCGGCCATGGTCGTGATTGCGGAATTTGAAAATCCTTATCTGGATGCCTATGGCGCCGAATTTTTTCATCGTATCGTCGATGCGGCCAATGCGCCGGGTGCGGTGAAATTCAGCCATCGTTTTTTGCAGATACCCCGGCACAACCACACTTCCATTGTTGCGCACCTGGACACCGCGGACCAGAGCCTCGGACCCGCATTGATCGACTTTGTCACCAGCACCAGGCCACTCGCCCCTAGCTGACCCCAACCATCCTGAAGCGGAGGAAAATTATGTCGAATAAATTGACAGGCGTTTTTGCGCCCGTAGTGACCCCTTTCAATGCAGACCTCAGCCCCAATTTTGGGCTATACCTGCGGCATTGCCAGTGGCTATTGCAGCAAGGCGCAGGACTGGCGGTGTTCGGGACCAATAGCGAAGCCAATTCGCTGACTTTGACAGAGCGCATGGGTTTGCTAGACCAGTTGGCGCAGCACGGCATAGACGCCGGCCGCATGCTGCCGGGAACGGGTTGCTGCACTATCCAGGATACGGTGGAGCTGAGCCGGCATGCGACCGTGCATGGCTGCGCAGGCGTATTGATGGTCCCTCCTTTTTACTACAAGGGGATCACCGAAGACGGTTTGTTCAGTTATTACTCGGAAGTGATAGAGCGGGTCGCTTTGCAGGATCTGCGCGTCTACCTGTATCACATCCCCGCATTCTCGGGCGTGCCTGTCAGCCTGGGATTGATAGAAAGGCTGATCAAGCGCTATCCGCAGCAAGTAGTCGGCATCAAGGATAGTTCCGGGGATTGGCAAAATATGGAAGACATGCTGAAAAATTTCCCTGATTTTTCTATCTTCCCTGCCTCTGAAAGCTTCCTCACGCGCGCGATGCCGCTGGGCGCGTCAGGCTGCATCTCTGCGACCATCAATGTGAATCCGGCTGCAATCAGCCGCTTGTGCGCGAACTGGCAGGCGGAAGATGCGTTGGTCCAGCAACAAAAACTGGACGTGGTGCGCAAGATATTCCAGACCTATCCGATGATCGCGGCGCTCAAGTTTGCCATCAGCTATTACGGCGACAGGCCAGGCTGGCAGATTATACGGCCACCATTGAGTGCGCTGGGCGCGGATAAAAAATCGGCGCTGATCACTGAACTGGACGCCGCCGGTTTCAGCATGCCCAGCTTGCTGGAGGCCTGAGATGGAGACTGACATGCAAGCTGTTCAGACTATTCAGCCGCTGGGTAAATATCCCAGCTTTTGCCGTGCGGGTGATTTCATCTACCTCTCAGGCATGAGTGCGCGCCAGGCTGACGGAAGTATTGCCGGCGTTACTCGCTTGCCGGATGGCAGCGTAGCGTGCGACATGCAGGTCCAGACCCGCGTCGTGATACAAAAAATACAGGCTGCCTTGCAACAGGTCGGCGCCAGCCTGGGCGATTGCGTCGCCATCACCAGCTACCTGACCGACATGCAGCAGTTTGATGCCTACAACGCCGTGTATTCGGAATTTTTTGATGGGAGAGCCACCCGCACGACCGTCGGCGTACAGCAGTTGCCGCATGCGCACATGGTAGTGGAACTGACGGCTACAGCTTATAAGCCTGTATGAAATTTTGCATGAAGGCCCGCGTGGCTATCCGATATTGTTTGATGAATGAAGCATATGTTGAAAACACTGACTGAAGATGGACTGGACCTGCTGTTTCGCCGCGCCCGTTCGCACAACGGCTGGCTGGAGCGGCCCGTCGGCGACGACTTGCTGGCCCAGGTTTATGACTTGATGAAAATGGGACCTACCAGCGTCAACTCTTCGCCGGCCCGCTTCGTCTTCCTGCGTAGTGAAGAGGCCAAACGACGGCTACGGCCGGCAATTAGCGCTGGCAATATAGACAAGGTGATGAGCGCGCCGGTGGTGGCGATCATTGCCTATGACCTGGGCTTTCACGACAGCCTGCCGCAATTGTTTCCGCATAATCCCGGCATTGCATCCCTGTTCGTCGCCAATCCGGATCTGGCGGAGTCGACAGCGTTTCGCAACGGCAGTTTGCAGGGGGCATACTTCATGCTGGCAGCGCGCGCACTGGGACTGGATTGCGGGCCAATTTCCGGCTTTGATGGGGCTGCGGTCAATCGCGAGTTTTTCCCCGATGGAAAGCTGAAAGTAAATTTTCTGTGCAATGTCGGCTTTGGCGACTACGGCAAGATTTTCCCGCGCAGTCCGCGTCTGAGTTTCGAACAGGCTTGCAGCCTGTTATAGATAGGCTGCGCGCAGGCATCAACGCAACAAAGCATCACTAATTACTCACCCACGGATACATCATGGAAATCATTTACTACCTGGCTCTCGGCGCCTTTGCCGGGATATTGGCAGGCCTGCTCGGAGTTGGCGGCGGCACCGTCATCGTGCCGGTGCTGACCTTTATCTTCGCGGCCCAGCATTTTCCGCCGGAATATGTGCTGCATTTTGCGCTGGGTACCTCGATGGCTTCCATCCTGTTCACTTCCCTGGCGAGCCTGCGCTCGCATCATAGGCGCGGCGCTGTGAACTGGGCCGTGGTCAGGCAGATCACGCCGGGCATCGTCATCGGCACCTTGGTCGGCGTGTGGTTGACCTCAATGATGTCCACGCGGCTGTTGAAGATGATCTTCATTGCCTTTGCTTACTTTGTCGCGGTGCAAATGCTGATGAATATCAAACCCAAGCCCAGCAGGCAATTGCCGGCCGGGCCCGGCATGCTGGCTTCCGGCGGTGCGATAGGCATATTCTCCAGTTTTGTCGGCATAGGCGGAGGGACATTATCCGTGCCATTCATGACCTGGTGCAATATGCCCCTGCATACGGTAATCGGCACCTCGGCGGCTTTGGGTTTTCCGATTGCCTTTACCGGCGCTATCGGCTTTATCGCCAACGGCTTGCATGTGTCCGGCTTGCCGGCGAATAGCCTGGGATTTGTCTATCTGCCGGCTTTGGCCGGGATAGCAATCGCCAGCGTAGTGACCGCACCTATAGGCGCGAACATGGCACATGCCTTGCCGGTTTCAAGACTGAAAAAAATATTTGCGTTGATGCTGATCGTGGTCGGCAGCAAAATGTTAGCCTCGCTATTCTGAGGCTCTTACTAAATTCGAGTTTAAATTCAAGTTAAAGGAATTGTATGCAAGCTTTACATCCCTTCCATCTGGCCTTCTTTGTGCGGGATCTGGATGAAGCCAGGAAATTTTACGGCGGCATCCTCGGTTTCACCGAGGGGCGCAGTACCGAGCGCTGGGTTGACTTTGATTGCCTGGGACATCAGTTATCCATGCATCTGAAAGCCGATCTGCAAGTGGCAGCCCAGGCCGGCATGGTGGATGGCGACAATGTGCCCATTCCGCATTATGGCGTGATCCTGGACATGTCTTCCTGGCAGGCGCTGGCGGACCGCGTAAGTGCGGCAAATATTCCTTTTATCGTCCAGCCGCATGTACGTTTCAAAGGCGAGCCGGGCGAGCAATCCACGATGTTCTTTTGCGACCCGTCTGGAAATGCGCTGGAATTCAAGGGTTTTGCGGAGATTAACAAGGTGTTCGCCAAGTAGGTGTTCAACCGCTCGGATTTCGAGTAAAAGATCTAAAAAATACCGTTTTACGTAGAAAATCCCATGAAAATTACTGTTTTCACGGGATTTTTCACTTTTTTCTTGTTTTTCAGGGGCTAGCCCTCAAATCTGGTACTTGCCGGCTTTTCTGCTTCCCGCAGGTAGGAAAGCTGGCTCTCGTTTATACTCCTCTGTATCTATGAAACGAACATCCGGCAAAACGGATGCGTGCAATAAGTACAAGAAGAAAAATTCGCATTGAATTTGCCTCCATAAGAATCCGCGAGAACTACCATGTCCAGCATCGAAAATCACGGCTCAGCCCAAGATGGCGCATTAGCCGCCCCACAAATAGCACAAGCAGCACTAGCAGCCTCGGCGAATTCTCCGCTGGAATACGTTGATTCCTGCAAATTGCCGACCAACTGGGCGACTTTCCAACTACACGCTTTTTTTGAGCCGTCTACCGGCAAGGAACATCTGGCGCTGACACTGGGCGATGTGGGGAATGGCGAGCCTGTGCTGGCTCGCATCCACTCCGAATGCCTGACCGGCGACGCACTGGGTAGCCAGCGTTGCGATTGCGGACCACAGCTGGAACTGGCGCTGCAAAAGATCGCCAAGGAAGGAAGGGGCTTGCTGATGTATCTGCGCCAGGAAGGGCGGGGCATAGGCTTGCTGAACAAGATACGCGCCTACCACCTGCAAGACGGCGGTGCCGATACGGTGGAAGCCAATCAAAGGCTGGGTTTTGCGGCGGACTTGCGCAGCTACACGATGTGCGAGCCTATGCTGAAGCACCTAGGCGTCACTGCGCTGAAGCTGATGACCAATAATCCGCGCAAGATCGATGCGATGGGTAAAATCAATGTGACGATCACAGAACATGTGCCGCTGATCATCAAGCGCAATCCCTACAACGAACGCTACCTGAGCACCAAGGCGACCAAGCTAGGCCACCTTATTCAGCCCGAATTATAATCGCCGGGCTGACATTGACGGATTGAGAGCTGCTGCCCGGCAGGATTACCGATTCCGGGCCCATCAGGCTGGTTGGATGCCCAGCCTCTACCCATGCATCAATACCGCCCAGTAGCGGGCGTGCGCGATGATATCCCTTGTCTACCAGTCGTTTGGCCAGCACAGCGGCGGATGCCTCATTTGGGCAGGAGCAATACACGACGATTTCCCTGTCTACGTGCAGATGCGGAATCAGGTGCTGCCAGTCCTCTATCGCCACGGCTAATGCTCCCGGAATTGTCTGCGCCTCAATGGCACGGACGCTGGCACCGCGCACATCGACAATCACCGGCGGTCTGCCATCCTTGATCAGGGTTTGCAATTCACTGATATCTATGCGTTCCATGCGCATCGCACTATTGAAGCGGCGGCGTTTCATCCATTTCAGCAGCAGGTAGGCGGCCAGCAGTGTTACTGCAACCATGATCGCCGTATTGCCCATGTCCACCAATTGAGCACTGAGCAGTTCTATATCCGGATGGAAAAGCAGGCCGGTGCCGATTGCCGCAGTGGCCCACAGGCCTATGCCTATGGTGTCGAACATCACGAATGCCGGCAGGCTGAGGCGCAGCGCACCGGACATCGGGGCGACGATCAGCGACAGGCCGGGCACAAACTTGGCGATCACCAGCGTAGACAGGCCCCAGCGTTCAAAGCGCAGCTCAGTCTGCCGTACGCAGGAATCCGGTGACAAGGATAAGCGGCACAGCAGGCGCATCACGCGCAAGCCGTAAAAACGCCCTATGCCATACCAGACTACATCGCCTATCAGGCTGGCCAGGATAGTGACGCAGAACAGTGCAACAACGGAAAAATGGCCGTCCGCGGCCAGTGTGCCCGATACGATGAGCGTAGGAACGGTGGGCAGGGGCAATCCAAGCTGCATCAGCAGGACATTGAAGAATACGATCAACAAACCGTATTCGATTGCCCAATGAATCAGCGTGTGCATCATGGATAAATTTCCTGTCTATGTCTAAAGGGTACGCTGCCGGACAGGACATCCGGCAGCGTACCCAGGTTTATGCAGTCAGAACGCCATGTTGATAATCGTGAATGGCTTGTTCAATTTCTTCCCGCGTGTTCATCACAAATGGACCGTACTGGACGATAGGTTCGCGCAATGGGCGACCTGCCAATACCAGGAAGCGGGCTTCTTCGCCGTCTGCCGTCACAGTAATGCGTTCGCCGTCGGACAAAATCCCTGCCTGATGGGTTTTCAGGTGGCGTGGCGCATCTGCACTGCCTATCTTCAGCTTACCTTCATAAGGATACACAAAAGCGTGGTAGTCGCGCTTGACTATATGCGAAAAAACCATGCCGGCAGGCAAAATAACATCCAGATACAGCGGATCTGTGGTCAGCCCGGTGATGGCGCCCTCCAAGGACAGCTGGTCCATGTCCAGTTTACCTGCAATCACCTTGACCCTGCCGCCGCCAGCCAGCTCTGCCACGGGAATTTCTGCTGCGGGGATGTCGCGGTAGCCCGCAGGCTTCATTTTTTCTGCTGCAGGCAGGTTGATCCATAACTGGAATCCACGCATGCGGCCCTGCAACTGCTGCGGCATTTCCGAATGGATGATGCCGCGGCCGGCCGTCATCCACTGTACGCCGCCGCTTTGCAAGTCTCCCTGGTTGCCCAGATGGTCTTCATGACGCATATGGCCGTCAAGAATATAGGTCACCGTTTCAAAGCCGCGATGAGGGTGGTTCGGGAAGCCTGCATTGTAGTCATCCGGATTGTCGGACGAAAATTCATCCAACATCAGGAAAGGGTCCAGCCGCGCACCTTGTGCATTGCCCAGGCTGCGAGCCAGCTTCACACCGGCGCCGTCCGAGGTGCTCACCGACGCGATGATCCTTTGCAGTTCGCGAGTGCGTGTTTCTGTTGTTGTCTCTGTACCTGTTTCGATTGATGTGTTCACTTGCTGCTCCTTTGGCTAATGATGGAGACATTAAAACATTTACTTGTTCGATAAAAAAGATCAATATTCAGATCATATTTATCTAATTAATCGATATATTGATGCCTATGTCGGACGAATCTTCCTCACTTCACCCTCACATCACTTTGGAGCAATGGCGCGCGCTGACAGCGGTCGTGGAGACCGGCGGTTATGCGCAGGCGGCCGAGCTCTTGCACAAAAGTCAATCCTCCGTTACTTACGCGGTACAGAAGCTGGAATCGCTACTTGATGTTCGGGCCTTTGAAATTCAAGGCCGCAAGGCGATGCTGACCAGCACTGGGCAATTGCTCTACCGGCGTGCCAAGAACCTGCTGGACGAGGCCGGTGCGCTGGAACGCGCAGCGCGGCGCCTGTCCGCCGGCTGGGAGGCAGAGATACGGATCTCTGCAGAAATGATTTTTCCTACCTGGCTATTGCTGGATTGCCTGCAGCAGTTCGGTTTGGAGAGCCCGCATACGCGGATAGAATTGATCGAATCGGTATTGGCCGGCACCAGTGAAGCGCTATTGCAGGGGCAGGCCGACCTGGCGATTTCTGCACAGATACCACCGGGATTCCTGGGCGCTCCGCTGATGCAGTTCAGGGCAATGCCGGTCGCCAGCCCGGATCATCCGTTGCACAGGTTGGGACGAGAATTGAATTTGCAGGATTTGCGTGATTACAGGCAACTGGTGATACGCGAAACCGACAGCCGCCGCGCCAGCAGCATACTCAGCCTGGATGCCAGCCAGCGCTGGACAGTCAGCCATAGCGCGACCGCGATAGATGCAATTTGCAGGGGCTACGGTTTCGCCTGGTTTCCCGAGGAAAAAATCCGGGATGAACTGGCAACGGGGCGTTTAAAGGTTTTGCCTTTGGCTGATGGCGGGCAGCGCTTCGGTACCTTGTATCTGATCTTGGCCGATCCCGACTATGCCGGCCCGGCAGCGCAGCGGCTGGCACAGATCATCCGCGAGACAGTTGCCAGCGAGTGCCTGCGGATTCCTGGTGCAGCGATGGCGTCTTGAATCATGCCCTGCATCGGGGGATGCGGGGCATGGCGGGCTTGGTGTAGGATGATGACGTCGCTTACTGTGTATCCGGGTACAAATCGCAACAAGAATGGAGGGCTTATGGCCGCAGGCACCAAGAATACCGCCGATCAGCGGCAGCGCAAGCCTGCATCAGCCGCGGCCTCTGCCGGCACCTCTGCCGGGATCGCTTTGCCTGGCCAGACAGTACTGGTCTTGCAGGGCGGAGGTGCATTGGGAGCCTATCAGTTGGGAGTCTACGAAGCCCTGCATGAGGCCGGCATAGAGCCGGACTGGGTGATAGGCACGTCAATAGGGGCAATCAATGGCGCAATCATTGCCGGCAATCCGCCGGAGCAGCGGCTGCTGCGCCTGAACGAATTCTGGCAAACAACGCAGCATCATAGCCGTCATTTTCCCGGCGGTAGCAATGCGCTGATCAATATGT
Organism: Parundibacterium terreum; assembly: GCF_014636315.1. Classification (GTDB taxonomy): domain Bacteria; phylum Pseudomonadota; class Gammaproteobacteria; order Burkholderiales; family Burkholderiaceae_D; genus Undibacterium; species Undibacterium terreum. The sequence goes on from NZ_BMED01000003.1 coordinate 738,089, forward strand.
TGACGATGGCACAAGGGATACCGGGCTTTTTTTCGCCGAACCCCTCGTCCTGGTTCGGCCTGAATGGCAATACAGGTATAGAGCAGGCGGCGTATTACTCGACCGCGCCGCTCAGGAAAACCCTGGAGGCGCTGGTCGATTTCGACTATATCAACGAAAGGCATACCCGCCTGACGGTCGGTGCCGTCAGCGCGCTGAGCGGTGAAATGCGTTATTTCGATAGCCGTGATGAGAAGATAAATGTTGAGCACATAATGGCTTCCGGTGCCTTGCCGCCTGCCTTTCCTGCGGTACGCGTGGATGGCGAGCCTTACTGGGACGGCGGCCTGTATTCGAATACGCCGATAGAGGCGGTGCTGGACGACAAGCCGCGCCGCGACAGCGTGATTTTTTCAGTACAGGTCTGGAATCCGCGCGGGCCGGAAGCAAGTACTCTGACGCAGGTGATGGGCAAGCTGAAAGATATCCAGTACGCCAGCAGATCCGGCCATATAGAGCGGCAACGGCAGATCCACCGTTTGCGCCATGTGATCCGGGAGCTGACGCTGAAGCTGCCCCCAGAACTCAGGGATGATCCCGAATGCAGGGAATTGTCGGCCTGGGGTTGCGGCACGACCATGCACGTCATCAAACTGAACGCCCCGGTACTGGATGGCGAGGACCATACCAAGGACCTAGACTTTACCTCCCGCGGCATACGCACGCGCCGGCAGGCAGGGCTGGACGAAACGCGCAGCATGATTGCATCCCGCCCATGGACTGCGGAAGTCGATCCTATAGAGGGAGTGATGATTCATGAAATCCAGGCATGATAGGGAAAGCTAATTGTAAGAAAGTTTCTCATTTGCATACTTAATGGCAATTTTTCTGTAGCATTTACAGAGACAGGGCACCGCTTGAAATTTTTACCCTCAGCGGCATATATGGATTGTCGAAGCAGCAGAAGCGCTTGCGATCTGGAGGTGATACACCGGCGCGCCTGTGCATTCAGTCCATCATGCGCCCTCATACTTGCGGCATCAGCCGGAGTTTCTTGCCATTTTATTAGGAACACATGCCTTCACGCTCCAAGCTCTTTACCTTGTTTGCCATTATTGCGGCAGCCCATGCCTTCCTCGGTTTCAGCCTGTTTTCTGCACTGAACCTTGAGGGATTGGCCTTGCTGGGCGCATGGCTGGTGCTGCTATTGTCTACTGCGCTGCTGCCCATGGGCTTATTGGCGCCGATGATGAAGAATAAGGCAGTCTCGGACCGGCTGGCCTGGGCTGGCTTGATCGTGATGGGCCTGTTCTCTTCAGTTTTTGTGCTGACGCTGTTGCGCGATCTGCTGCTATTGCCGCTTTCATTTATAGTTCCGGCTCACTATTACCAGGATATGAATGAAGGATCAGCGCTGGCGGTACTGGCTGGAGCCCTGTTATTTACGATTGTTGGCTGGTTCAATGCGCGTCGCCGCGCTGCCGTCGTTGATGTGACTGTGCCGATTACCGACCTGCCTGCCGAGCTGGTCGGTTTTACCATTGCACAGATCAGCGACATCCATGTCGGTGCCACCATCAAGCGCCGCTATCTGTCGGCAATCGTTGACAAAGTAAATAGCCTGAACCCCGACATCATTGCCGTAACCGGCGACCTCGTGGATGGCCGGGTGGCGGAATTGAAATCCCATACCTCACCTTTGAAGCGCCTGCATTCGCGGCACGGTACCTACTTTGTCACCGGCAACCATGAATACTATTCCGGCGCCTTGCCGTGGATCGCCGAGTTGCGGCGCCTGGGATTGACGGTATTGCTGAATGAGCACGTGACATTGCAGCATGAAGGCCATACCGTCGTGATTGCCGGTGTAACCGACTATACTGCAGGCCATTTTTATGCAGAGCACGCCAGCGATCCTGTGGCGGCATTGCGTGGCGCGCCGCAAGATGCTCCGCTTAAATTATTGCTGGCGCATCAGCCGCGCAGTTCATTCAAGGCGGCAGAGCAGGATTACGATTTGCAGTTGTCGGGTCACACCCACGGGGGACAGTTCTTCCCCTGGAACTTCTTCGTCCGTTTCCAGCAGCCTTTTACTGCCGGCCTGCACAAGATCAAGAATTTATGGGTGTATACCAGCCGAGGTACTGGTTACTGGGGCCCGCCGAAGCGCCTGGGAGCGCCGTCTGAGATTACGCGGATACGCCTGTCCCGGGCTTGACCGTGATGGGGTTTGCGGGGAAGTGCCAGCTTTTGTAGACCACATTCATCCGCAGTTTGGCGGATGAATGTGTACCGTTTTGTGTCTAGTTTTATTCGACCTTGCTGTCCAGGCGTTTTTCGCTGATGCTGGCCTTGGCTCTTTCCAGCATGTCGATTGCCGCAGGACCGCGCATCAGCGTTACTGCCACTGCCAGCGCATCGATATAAGTAAGGTGCGCCAGGCGTGAGGTCATCGGTGTATAGATGTCCGGGTCTTCCTCCACATCCACGCTGATATGTACGTCGGCCAGTTCCGCCAGCGGGCCGCCGCTAGCACAGAGTACCAATACCTTCGCTCCCGCATTTTTGGCCAGTTGCACGCTGCGTATCATGTCGCGCGTGCGGCCGGTACGCGAGAACGCGACGACCACGCAATCGCTGTTCAGCAGCGTCGCCGATTGTGCCTGTAAATGGGCATCGCAGAAGACTGTGGTCGGAATGCCGAAGCGGAAAAATTTAAGTTGTGCGTCGATTGCCAGTGCGCCGGAATAACCTAGGCCGTAGCATTCTATGCGGCGCGCGCGTGACAGCAGGCTGACGGCAGCCTCAAAACTGGCCGTGTTGGCCGAATTGCGTGCTTCCATCAGCGCTGCGATGGTACGGTCAAACACCTTCGGCAATACATCGCGCACCTGGTCTGCCTGGTTCACGTCCAGATGCAGGTAGGGAATGCCGGTTGCCAGGCTCTTTGCGAAGGCCAGCTTGAAACTCTTGAAGCCGTCAAAGCCCATGGATTGCGAGAAGCGGGCGACCGTAGGTTCGCTGACATCGCAAGCCTGCGCCAATACGCGTATCGACATTTCCAGGCTGTCGTGCGGTTTCTGCAGCAAATATTCCGCCACCTGGCGTTCCGCGCGGCTTAGCGCAGTGCTGGCCGTGCGTATGCGTGCCAGCAGGCCTTTTTCCGGCGGAGATACTTTGCCTTGCGGCAGGCCAGACAAGGGTTCATGCATGCCATGTTCCTGGCCGGCGTGGTGGCTTTTATGTCTCATCATGGACTCCAGAAGACATCAACGGGACAAGTCGCTTCGCGCAACAGCGCGCTGATGGGCAGGCTGTCAGCCCCTGCATTGTCCAGAACCAGGCGCTTTTCACGGCCGGTAATGACCAGCCAGATGCGCTCGGTATTGACCAGGCGCGACAGGGACAGGGAAATACGGGTCTGTCCGGATTGCGGGTTCGTCGCCGGCACGCACAGGCTATCCGGATTATTCACCAGCAAATGCGGCGAGCCGGGAAACAGCGAGGCAACGTGGCCATCAGCGCCCATGCCGAGCAGGATCGCGTCAAAGGCTGCCGGCAATTGCTCGGCCAGCCGTTTGCCCACTGCTGGAATTGCATCGGCAGGCATCGCATCCGGTGTTTTCAAGGATACCAGTTGCCAGCGTTGCGCTTCCTGGCTGGATACATGGTTGGATTTCTCCAGGCATTGCCTGAACAGGCCCTCATTGCTTTGCGGATCGGCGTCGGCAACCCAGCGCTCATCGGTGGCAACCAGCTTGATCTTGCCGCCTGCGGTAGAAGCTGACAGCAAACTGTCGAGTTGGCGATACACCGGGGCCGGCGTGGTGCCGCCTGCCAGCGCAAAGCTGCTGTTTTCTTTTGCCTGGATGATCGCCATCCATTGCGCGGACAGTGCATCGCTGAGCGTAGCGAAATCCGGATATTCATGCATACGCAGCATAGTGTCAGCCCTCGACAAATTCTTCGCCCCAGCTGGAGCCGCTCTGCGCCAGCAGATAGCTGGCCGCTGCAGGGCCCCAGCTGCCGGCGATATAGGATTTCAGGCCTTCGGTATCGGATTGCCAGGCGCTCATGATGGGATCTATCCAATCCCAGGCGGCGGTCAATTCGTCATCACGCACGAACAGGGTCAGGTCGCCATGCATCGCATCCAGCAACAGCCTTTCATAGGATTCCACGCGGCGCGAGCTGGAAGCTTCTGCAAAATCCAGATTGAGTGCAACATCGGACAGGCGTATGCCTTCACCCGGCTCCTTGGCTTTCAGGAATAATTCCACGCTCTCTTCCGGCTGCAGCGAAATAACCAGACGGTTAGAGCGCAGGTTGCGTTGTGAAGCGCCAAAGATGGAGTAGGGGATAGGCTTGAAGTTGATCGTGATCTCAGCGCTGCGTGTTGCCATGCGCTTGCCGGTACGCAGGAAGAAAGGCACACCTGCCCAGCGCCAGTTGTCGATTTCAGCGCGTATCGCGACAAAGGTCTCGGTCCGCGATGCAGTCGGCACGCCCGGTTCAGCCTGATAGGAAATCACAGGCTTGCCGTCAACCGCGCCTGCGCGATACTGGCCGCGTACGGTTTTCTTGCTGACTTCGTCAGGTGTGAACTTGTGCAATGCGCGCAAGACTTTCACTTTTTCATCACGGATGGAATCGGCGCCGGCATTGACTGGCGGCTCCATCGCGACGATGGACAGCAATTGCAGCAGATGGTTTTGCACCATATCGCGCAGCGCGCCGGTATGGTCGTAAAAGTCGCCCCGCGATTCCACGCCGACTTGCTCGGAAATGGAGATCTGCACATCCTGTATCCACTTGCGATTCCACAACGGTTCCAGGAAGGAGTTGGCAAAGCGTAGCGCCAGCAGGTTCTGCACCATTTCCTTGCCCAGGTAATGGTCGATACGGTAGATCTGGTTTTCTTTAAGGTATTTACGCAGGGCTGCATTGATGTCGCGTGCCGACTGTGCATCGCGTCCCAGCGGCTTTTCCACCACGACGCGCGCATTGCCGCTGACCAGGTCATGTACGGACAATTGCTGCACGATGGGTTCAAACAGGTCCGGACCGGTGGCCAGGTAAAACAGCGTGGCATTGGATTCCGAGGTATGCAGCTTTTCTTTCAAGCCCTGGAAATCGGCCGCTTCACGCGCGTCTATCTTTGCATAATGTGTTTTCGCCAGGAAAGCTTGCAACTGCTCCGGTGTGCTGCCGCAATCCTTGGCACAATAGCTCTCTATACTGGCAGAGACACGCTGACGAAAATCTTCATCTGCCAGCGCTTCCCGCGCGGCACCGATGAACATGAAATTCTTGTCCAGCCGACCATTGACGAATGCGCTAAACAGTGCAGGGATGATCTTGCGTTTGGCGAGATCGCCAGTGCCGCCGAACAGTACGAATGTGGTCATGCTGACTCCGAATGTAATTGTCTGTGGTCGTAAAGCCTGAGAGGGCTGCTTGTCAAAAAATGCCTTATTGTGATTATGACAGAATATCTTCAAAAATGTAGTTTCATTACGATATTTGTAGTTGTTTTTGGTAAATTTTCCTCGTAAATGGTATTAACTGAAAGTTTGTTACAGAAATTTCTGATAATGTGCTATCTTTCTATCATCTGAATAGTGAACTGTCCCGGCCGCTTTCACAGAACCGGAGGTTTCCACCGCATGAAAGTGAGTCCAAATGAGCATCGCCGAACAGCCCAAGCTTAATCCCGTCATTGACCGTGTAACCAAACGCATTGCCGAGCGCAGCAAGACTTTGCGTGGCGACTATCTCGCCCGGCTGGAGCAAATGCGCAGCCGCGGCCCGCGCCGCAGCAACCTGTCTTGCGCCAACCAGGCGCATGCTCATGCCGCCGCGCAACCCGGCGCCAAGATCTGGTTGAACGAAGCCAAACGGCCCAATATCGGCATAGTCACTGCCTATAATGACATGTTGTCGGCACACCAGCCTTATGAATCTTATCCTGAGCAAATTCGCCAGACGGCGATGCGCTTCGGTGCCACGGCCCAGGTCGCCGGCGGCGTGCCGGCAATGTGCGATGGCGTCACCCAGGGCCGTCCCGGCATGGAGTTGTCGCTGTTTTCGCGCGACGTGATCGCACAGGCAACTGCGGTAGCGCTGTCTCATGATTCTTTCGACGCTGCATTGTGCCTCGGTATTTGCGACAAGATTGTGCCGGGCCTGCTGATAGGCGCGCTGGCGTTTGGCCATCTGCCGACCATCTTCATTCCGGCTGGCCCCATGGGTTCCGGCTTGTCCAACAAGGACAAGGCTGCAGTACGTGAACGCTATGCGCAAGGCAAGGCGACCAAGGATGAATTGCTGGCCGCTGAAAACGCTGCCTACCATAGCGCAGGCACCTGTACCTTTTACGGCACTGCCAACAGCAACCAGATGTTGCTTGAAGCAATGGGCCTGCATTTGCCGGGTTCCGCTTTTGTACACCCGAACGATCCGCTGCGTTCCGTATTGACGGATGCTGCAGTAGAGCGCGTCTTGCAACTGACCGAGCAAGGTAGCAATTACACGCCTATCGGTTATGTCGTCAATGAAAAAGCGATTGTCAATGCGGTCATCGCGCTGCTGGCGACCGGCGGTTCCACCAATCACACCATCCACTGGATATCAGTGGCGCGCGCTGCAGGCATCCTGATCGACTGGCAGGACTTTGATGAGCTGTCGTCGGTGATTCCTTTGTTGACCCGGGTTTATCCTAATGGCACCGCCGATGTGAATGCATTCGAAGACGCAGGCGGTCCTACTTTCGTCATTCGCGAGCTGCTGTCCGCAGGATTGATGCATGCCGACGTAAAAACCGTGTACGGAACCGAAGGCCTGGCCTCGCACGTGTCGCAACCGGTGCTGACGGATGAAAACAAAGTGAAATGGCAGCCGTTGCCGGACATCTCCACCAATCGCGAGGTAGTCCGCAACGTTAGTGAACCTTTCGCGCCCACCGGCGGCTTGCGCCTGCTGGATGGCAATATAGGCCGCGCGATCGTCAAGGCTTCTGCAGTGCCGGAAGATGCGTGGATCATACGCGCGCCAGCCAAAGTGTTTGACTCTCAGGATGCGCTGGTCGGTGCTTACAAAGCAGGCCAATTGAATATGGACTTTGTTGCAGTCGTAATTTTCCAGGGGCCGCAAGCGAACGGCATGCCGGAGCTGCATCACTTCACGCCGGTTCTAGGTAGCCTGATGTCGGCCGGCTACAAGGTCGCACTGGTGACGGACGGCCGCATGTCCGGCGCGTCCGGCAAGGTTCCGGCTGCATTGCACGTGAGCCCTGAGGCAGCGCAGGGCGGCCATATCGCCAAGGTGCAGGACGGCGATATCGTTGAGCTGAATGTGCATACCGGCGAGCTGCGGGCGCTGGTCAGCGAAGCGGAATGGGATGCACGTCCATTGCGCCGCGTGACGGAAGATTCGAGCCACGGTTATGGCCGTGACCTGTTTGTCGCCCAGCGCCGCGTAGTGACTACGCCGGAGCAGGGTGCTTCTACGCTGTTCGTCAACTAGAAGCGAGCAAGTGCGGGGAAGCTAGTAGCCCTGATAAGTAAACGCAGTAAGCGCAACTACCACCAAATAAGTACTACCAAATAAGCAAAATCACACACCGAGACCGATCATGAGCGCAATCAAACTGAGCAAGCAAGACATCATCAAGCAACTGGAACAACTCCGCGTACTGCCCATCCTGGTGACCAATGATGTGGACCAGGCTATCCGTTGCGTCAATACCCTGGCTGAGAATGGCTTGCCTGCGATAGAGATTACGCTGCGTACGCCGGATGCAATGACGGTCTTGCGTGAAGTGGTCAAGGCTTGTCCGGGCGTGACGGTTGGTGCGGGCACTATCCTGACGCCTGCGCAACTCGACGCGGTGCAGGAAGCGGGCGCAACCTTCGGCATCAGTCCCGGCATTACGCCGGTGCTGGCCGCCGCAGCGGCCGCGTCCAGCCTGCCGTATTTTCCGGGTGTAGGTGGTGCCAGCGATTTGATGCTGGCGCTGGAGCATGGATTTGATGTGGTCAAGCTGTTTCCGTCCGATTTACTGGGTGCGACCAAGATGGCCAAGGCCCTGGGCGGGCCTTTCCCTGATGTGCGCTTTTGCCTGACCGGTGGCGTGACCGTTGAAGCGACGCCGCAGTTGCTGCAGCAGAGCAATATCCTGTGCGTAGGCGGCTCCTGGATGTGCCCTGCATCGCTGATCAATGCCAACGACTGGGCGGCAATCGGCAAACTGGCGGCGCAGGCCGCTGCAGCAGCGCATTAATTCCCTCTAGCGAATTCACTCAGACTTATCATGGCTAATTCTGTTTCACACAGCCCCTTGTGGGGGTTGCTGCAGCAACGCGCGACCAATACTCCGAGCTTGAAGGAACTGTTTCGTGCAGATCCTCAGCGCTTTACGCATTTTTCCGCCTCTGCCTGCGGCATCTTGCTGGATTACTCCAAGCAGAGGATAGATACCACCGCCAAGCTGAACCTGCTGGCCTTGGCTAGGCAGCAGCAGGTGGAAGCGCGGCGAGATGCGATGCTGGCCGGCGAAGCAATCAACCATACTGAAAACCGCGCGGTACTGCATACCGTGCTGCGCTTGCCCAAGGGAGAGTCGTTCAACCTGAAAGGCGAGAATATTGCAGCCAGCGTGCACCAGGTGCTGGCGCAGATGCGCAGTTTCAGCGATGCGGTACGCGAGGGCCGCTGGCTGGGTTATTCCGGCAAGGCAATCCGTACCATCGTCAATATCGGCATAGGCGGCTCCGACCTGGGGCCGCAAATGGCCTGCATCGCGCTGGCGCCGTGGTCGCAAAAAAACCTGTCGCTGCATTTTGTGTCGAACGTGGATGGCAGGCATGTCGCCGATGCGCTGAAGAATGCGGATCCGGAGACGACCCTGTTTGTCGTCGCCTCCAAGACTTTCTCGACAATGGAAACCCTGACCAATGCCAGGACCGCGCGCGAATGGATGCTGTCGCACGGCTGCCCCGAAGACAGCATACGCCAGCATTTTGTCGCATTGAGCACCAACGTGGAAGCCGCCAAGGAATTCGGCATTGCGCCGGAAAACGTATTTCCTTTCTGGAGCTGGGCCGGTGGGCGTTATTCGATGTGGAGCGCGATAGGTTTGTCGATCGCCTTGTATATCGGCGCCGACAAATTTGAAGAAATGCTGGCCGGCGCGCATGAGATGGACCTGCATTTCGCGCAGGCTCCGATGGAGCAGAACTTGCCGGTGCTGATGGCCCTGATCGGCGTCTGGAATATCAATTTCCTCGGTTTGCAGGCTCTGTCGATCGCGCCTTATCATCAGCGTATGACGCGCTTGCCAGCCTACCTGCAGCAACTGGAAATGGAAAGTAATGGCAAGTCCGTCACGCGTGAAGGCCAGCGCGTTGACTATGCAACCTCGCCTGTACTGTTCGGCGAAGCCGGCACCAATGGCCAGCACGCCTACTTCCAGTTATTACACCAGGGCGCGACTATCATCCCCACTGATTTCATCGTGGTGGCGGAAGATGATTCCGGCTTGCCAGGGCACAACCAGGCTTTGCTGGCGAACTGCTTTGCGCAATCCAAGGCGATGGCGTTGGGCAAGGATATCCAGCAAGTCCGGGCCGAACTGGGCGACGTTTCCGAGAAACTGCTGCCGCATCGCGTGTTTGAAGGCAATCGCCCCAGCTCGACCTTGCTGCTGGATGCGCTGACCCCGAAGTCGCTGGGTGCACTGATTGCGCTGTACGAGCACAAGGTATTCGTGCAGTCGGTGATTTGGGATATCAATGCCTTTGATCAATGGGGCGTAGAATTGGGCAAGTCGCTGGCACAGCAACTGATTAGCCTGAATCCGGATGCGGTCAAGGAAGAGTACGATAGTTCCACGCGCGGCCTGTTGCAGGCGCTGAAGCGCAAGACTCCGGCATCGACGATTCGGTAATTTCTCGCGCACAATTTTATGTGGCAAGCCAGCGACGTAATTACCATTATGCGCTGAAGGGCATTTACTCCATTGTAAAACAATGCGAAAGTATGCTGCGTTGCAAAATCAGGGCGGCAAGGCAAAGGCGCACAAGTAGAGCGTACTGGCAGATACCTTCTTCACAAAAGAAGGGCAGGCCGCCCCTGCATCACCGTATTCTTCGTTTCCTTTGTTTCCTTAACCTGAATAAATCCCAAGCATGAACGCCGAGTCCAAGCCAGAGTCCCAGTTTAATTCAAGCGCGCTATTGTCCGATGACAAAGACCAGTCACTGAGAGAAGATATACGCAGGCTGGGCCGCATATTAGGCGATACCGTGCGCAACCAGCACGGCGACCAGATTTTTGAACTGATAGAGCATATACGTCAAAGCTCGATACGCTTTCAGCGCGATGCCGATGTCGCTGCGCGCGAAGAGCTGGAAACCACGCTGGATAACTTAAGCAATGACCAGACCACACAGGTTATCCGCGCCTTCAGCTATTTCTCCCACCTGGTCAACCTGGCGGAAGACCAGCATCACATCCGCCGCTCGCGTGCGCATCTGATCGCAGGCTCTGCGCCAAAACAAGGCAGCCTGGAACATACGATAGATTCCCTGTATGCGAGCGGACAAACTACGCAGCAACTGCTGGAATTTTTTGATACGGCGCAGGTTACGCCTGTGCTGACGGCCCATCCTACCGAGGTGCAGCGCAAGAGTATCCTGAATTGCCAGATGGTGATTACCCGCCTGCTGGACGAGCGAGACCGTATGCAGTTGACGCCGGAAGAATCCGCGGCCAATGAAGAGGCCCTGAACCGCGCGGTTCTGACATTGTGGCAGACCCGCATGCTGCGTACGTCCAAATTGTCGGTGCTGGACGAGGTAGAAAACGGCCTCAGCTTTTACGACTACACCTTCCTGCGCGAGCTGCCGCATCTGTATGCGGGGCTGGAAGATTTGCTATGCAGCAAGGATGGCGAGCTGAAGCAACTGGAGTTGCCGAGCTTTATGAAAATGGGTAGCTGGATAGGCGGCGACCGCGACGGCAATCCTTTTGTGACGGCCGAGGTGCTGGAAAAAACCCTGGCCATGCAATCTGATCGCGCACTGAAATTTTATTTGACCGAGCTGCATACGCTGGGCTCGCAACTATCCATCGCCAACTTGCTGGTGGGTGCATCGGAAGATCTGCTGGCACTGGCGCGCCGCTCGCCGGATCACTCGCCGCACCGCTCTGATGAACCTTACCGGCTGGCGATCAGCGGCATGTATGCAAGGCTGTCCGCCACGTACAGAAAGCTGTTCAATGCCGAGCCTGCAATTCATGCGGCCGGAGAGGCCGATCCGTATGCCGATGCAGAAGAACTGATTGCCGATCTGGATATCGTGCACCAGTCTTTGCTGGCTCACGGTTCTGCTGCGCTGACACGCGGAAGATTGCGCCACTTGCGCCGCGCGGTGCGGGTATTCGGCTTCTATCTGGCGCCGCTGGACCTGCGCCAGAATTCGGATGTGCACGAAAGAGTGGTGGCAGAGCTGCTGGAAGCCGCCAATCCCGGCACCAATTATCTCGGACAGGATGAAGAGGGCCGCATACGCTTGCTGCTGGCGGAAATTTCTTCGGCGCGTCCGCTGGCTTCGCCTTATATCGAGTATTCGGAAGATACGCGTTCCGAGCTGGCGATTTATCGTGGTGCCCGCACTGCGCAGCAACGCTATGGCAAGGGTGCCGTGCCCAACTGCATCATCTCCAAGACCGATGGCGTTTCAGACATGCTGGAACTGGCCTTGTTGCTGAAAGAAGCCGGCTTGCTGCATCCGTTGGAGGGCAGGCTGGATGTGAATATCATTCCACTGTTTGAGACCATAGAAGATTTGCAAAACAGCGCGCCTGCGATGGACAGGCTGCTGGGTCTGCCCGAGTATGCCCGCCTGCTGCAGAGCCGCAGCAACGCACAGGAGGTGATGCTGGGTTATTCCGACAGTAACAAGGATGGCGGCTTCCTGACTTCGGGCTGGGAACTGTATAAGGCGGAACTGGAACTGGTGAAGGTGTTTGCCCGCCGCCAGGTACGCCTGCGCCTGTTCCATGGCCGCGGCGGTTCGGTTGGTCGCGGCGGCGGCCCCAGCTACCAGGCTATCCTGGCGCAGCCTGCCGGTGCGGTGCAGGGGCAGATACGCCTGACTGAGCAGGGCGAAGTCATTACCGCCAAATACGGTAATCCCGAAGTAGGGCGGCGCAACCTGGAAGTACTGGCAGCGGCAACGCTGGAAGCCAGCCTGCTGTCCGGTGCCGAGCCTGCACCTTCGGAAGAGTTCCTGGCTGCGATGGGCGAATTGTCAGAGCATGCCTTCCGTGCCTATCGCAATATGGTGTACGAGACTGAGGGCTTTGAGCAGTATTTTTGGGAGTCCACGGTCATTTCCGAGATTGCCGGCCTGAATATCGGTAGCCGTCCTGCTTCGCGCAAGAAGTCCACTGCGATTGAAGATTTGCGTGCTATCCCTTGGGTATTCAGCTGGTCGCAATGCCGTCTGATGCTGCCGGGATGGTTCGGTTTTGGTTCCGCGGTGCAAGCGTATCTGAAGGCGCATCCGGAAAATGGCCTGGCGACCTTGCAGGCGATGTTCAAGACCTGGTCTTTCTTTTCCACCATTTTGTCGAATATGGAAATGGTATTGGCCAAGAGCGATATCGGTATTGCCAGCCGCTATGCGCAACTGGTCAAGGATGAGGCGCTGCGCAACCGCATATTCCCGCGCCTGCAGGCAGAGCATGAAGCGACCATTGCAGTGTTGAAATCCATTTCCGGCCAGGATCAATTACTGTCTGCCAATCCACTGCTGAAACGCTCAATCAGCAACCGCTTCCCTTACCTGTCACCGCTGAACCATGTGCAGGTGGAGTTGCTGGAACGCTACCGTAACGGTGACCCGGACGAGCGCGTCAGGCGCGGCATCCACCTATCGATCAACGGCATCGCAGCCGGTTTGAGAAATAGCGGCTGAGCTCGATATCCTGCCCATACCTGGAGGCAATTCCAGGTATGGGCATTTCTATCTTTTGCCTCCAAGAAAATTTTTGCCCAAGCGCGTTAGAATAGGCGCCTGTATTCAAGCAAAGATTTTTATCCATGAGCATGCAAATTCTAGGCATAGTCGGCTGGTCCGGAAGCGGCAAGACCACGATGCTGGAACGCCTGCTGCCACTGTTGTCGGCAGCCGGCAAGAAGGTCAATGTCGTCAAGCATAGCCATCACGATATCCAACTGGAACCGGAAACCAAGGACAGTGCACGCCTGCGCAAGGCTGGCGCGGCGGAGATGCTGCTGGCCTCACCCTACCGGTATGCATTGATACGCGAGCTGCGCGGCCAGCAAGAGCCGCCGCTGGCGGAATTATTGGCGCGCATGAATCCCGCCGACCTGACCCTGGTAGAGGGCTATAAGTGGGAGCCGATTATTAAACTGGAAATACACAGGCCCTCGGTGGGCAAGCCGGCCCTGTATCTGGATGATCCCGATATCCGCGCGGTGGCTTCGGATGTGCCGGCTCCGCCGGATTTGCGCCAGGGCTTGGTGTGGCTGGATCTGAATCAGCCGGAAGAGCTGCTGAGCTGGCTAATAAATTCCCTTGCGGCAAATATTTTCCAAAAGAGCTAAAGTCGCGCCAGATTCCGTCGTTAATCAAAGTATAGAGATACGGGAGAATGTAATGGATGTTACTGGAATTGCCAGCCTGGCAACCACAATGGCCGATGTAGGCACTAGCCAGGCAGTAGGTATTGCCGTCCTTAAAAAGGCGATGGATATCAGTGCCGAGAGCGCTACAGCCTTGATTGAAGCCATTCCGCAGAATCCTTCAGTTTCCAATTTGCCATCCCATCTCGGTCGCAATATCAATACGACCGCCTGATTTCAAGCGTGTAACGGGTGCCGTCCGCGGCACTGTTACTGCTTCTGCATTTCCGCTACCAAGCTCTGCTCGCCCTCGCTTTAGCCTTCGGCTATCCTCCTTTTTACCTTCAATTTTTTTGCAACAGTTACAATTTAATTGTTGTTAAACTACGGCACCTGCTTCAAAAAAGCATGCATTCATGTGATACTGCGGAGCAATTATAAATATATTGGCAATCCCGCATCACTCGCCTGCGGGCGCACGTCTGGACAGCTACATCCGGATGCTTCAATAAAGCTGCACCCCTGTTACTTATCTGTTAATATTTTCTTGTTCGGCAACATATTGCCTTCGCGCCTGGCGTAAGGACGATACAACGCATAAAAATTTGGATGGGGTAAGATTTGAGTGCTAGAGAGATGGATTTGAGTCAAATGACGGTAGATCAGCGTCTTGCCGCGCTGGATATCAATGATATTGACATCACTTTGCTCAGACTCATCCATCAAAAGCTGGTCTCCACGCCGCAGATTGAATTTCCCGCCGCCAGCAATTCCTTTTCAGAATTCATCCTTTGCATAAAAAATCAGGAATACGAGGCGCGCTGGCTGCCCTTGCTATGGCAGATTTTCCATTACGATCCTGAGTCGTTTTTGTCTGCGTTGCAGATTTTGCGCAAGGTTGCCGCGCTGGAATTTGATATTGCCAACTTCCAGGCGACCCGTACTTTGGCGGAGGCAGTGACTGCCAGCGATTTAACTCACGAACCCGTCGCCATGCTGACGCTAGACAGCGAACAGCGGGCGCATTTCGCCAATCCTCTGTTCCTTGCCAATTTCGGCATTGGCGAGCTGAGTACACTGGCCGGCAAGAGCATAGACGAGCTGATTCGCAATGAACAATTACTGATTGCCGTCATATCAGTGCTGGAGGGGGCAAAGCCTCAGCACAATGTGTTGATATCGATGGGCGACCGTTCCGGCACGCGTTTTTTCGAATGCCATATCGCCTGCGCCGTCTGGCAAGCGGAAACCGTCATCCTGCTGACGATGAAGGATATGACGCAGCGCATGAACTCGCCGGAAGAGTTGCTGCGCTTCCGCATGGCGCTGGATAGCTCCATCGATGCGATCTACCTGATCGATCGCGCGCAGATGCGTTTTATCGATGCCAATGAAACGGCAACTAAAATTCTTGGTTACAGCCGCAGCGAATTGCTGCAACTGGGACCGCAGGACCTGAAGCCGGATGCCGGCGAACTTGAGCGCATCCATAAACGCTTTGATGAGATTATCCATAGCGTATCCCAAACCGGCATGATAGAAACCGTACACCAGCGCAAAGATGGTTCGCGCCTACCGGTAGAGGTCTATCTGCGCGCCATGATGTCGGAGCACAGGCAGATATTGGTTGCGGTGGTCCGGGATATCAGCAGCCGCCTGAAGGCGGAAGCGGATTTGCGGGAAAGCGAAGACAAGTTTCGCGGCATCTTCAACCAGGCGGCGATAGGCCTGGCGCATTTGACGCTGGAGGGGCGCTGGTTCCAGACCAATAAAAAGTTTTCAGAGATTGTCGGCTATTCGCCGCAAGAAATGCAGAACCTGTCCTATCTGGATATTACTCATCCCGGCGATCTGCAGGCCGATGAAGAAATGATACGCGGCTTGATTTCCGGCGAATATCCCGACTACACCAAAGAAAAGCGCTACATCCACAAGGATGGGCATGCGGTGTGGGTGAATATCACCGTGTCGCTGGTGTCGGACCGCAGCGGCAATCCTATCTATGCGGTCAGTGCGATCGAAGACATTACCAACCGCAAGAAGATAGAGTGGGATCTGCTGCATCTGGCCAACCACGACTCGCTCACCGGCTTGCCCAACCGCCTGCTGATACAGGACAGGCTTAGCCAGGCTATCGCCCATGCGCACAGGATGGGCGTGCAGACCGGTGTCATCCTGATCGACATAGACCGCTTCAAAAATATCAACGATAGCCTGGGCCATGGCATAGGCGACCTGATCATCGTCGAGATAGGCCGGCGCCTGTCTTCCATCATAGAAAGCGACAACACGGTAGGGCGCCTGGGCGGCGATGAATTCGTCGTCATGCTGTCAGAGCTGGCCAGCACCGATGCGCTGGCACTGACTGCGCAAAACATACTGGATGTGCTGTCGCAGCCTATGGCAATTTACGAGCATGAATTTTTCCTGACCGGCAGCCTCGGAGTCAGCGTCTATCCCAAGGACGGTGCCGACAGCCAGAGCCTGCTGAAAAATGCCGATACCGCGATGTACCGCGCCAAGGATGCCGGCGGCAACAATATGCAATTCTATGCGCATGAAATGAATGCGCGCGCGCTGGCACGGTTCACGATAGAGGGCGGCTTGCGGCGCTCTTTGGAGCGGGAAGAATTTGTGCTGCACTACCAGCCTCAGATCGATGTGCTGACCGGTAAAGTAGTGGGCATGGAAGCCCTGCTGCGCTGGCATCCGCTGGACAAACCGCCGATGTCGCCGGCAGACTTCATCCCTATCGCAGAAGAGACCGGCCTGATTGTGCCCATAGGTGAATGGGTGTTGCGCTCTGCCTGCAAGCAAACATGCTTGTGGCAGGAGCAGGGCTATGCGCCGCTGCGGGTCGCGGTAAATCTGTCGGCGCGCCAGTTCAAGCAAAAGAATATTGTCAGCCTGGTCAAGAAAGTGCTGGATGAAACCGGTTGCAAGCCGGAGTGGCTGGAACTGGAAATCACCGAGAGTGTGGTGATGGAAGATCCGCAATCGGCGACGGACACCCTGCAGGAATTGAGCAACATGGGCGTGCATCTGTCCATTGATGATTTCGGTACCGGCTATTCCAGCCTCAGCTATCTGAAACGCTTTCCTATCGATACGCTGAAAATTGATCAATCCTTTGTGCGGGACATTAGTACCGACGCTGACGATGCGGCAATTGCGCGCGCAGTCATCGCGCTGGCGCATAGTATGCGGCTGGAAGTGGTTGCCGAAGGCGTGGAAACGATAGAACAACTGGACTACTTGCGCGCGCAAGGCTGCGACCTGATGCAGGGTTATTACTTCAGCCGCCCGTTGCCGCCTGAGGATATAGAAAAATTCCTGAAGATGAACAAGTCGCGTTCCCGGCTTGCGGCAATGCCGCGCATGGTGTCGGCACGCTAGGGTTTGCTATATTCGATATCTCGCTCTTCCAATAAAAAAAACCGGCAATGCCGGTTTTTTTATTGCTGCACATCCTGCAGGATTTATTCTGCGTCCACCCTGATCTGCACATCGCCGAGCCTGACGACCTGGCCGGCGCGTATCTTCGCGGTCTTGCGCAATTCTTGCTGGCCATCCACCGACACTTCGCCGCTGGCGACGATAGCCTTGCCGGCCCCGCCGCTATCGCACAGGCCAACCAGTTTCAACAACTGGTTCAGTTCTACAAATTCGCCGCTCAGGCTAAAAGTCAGTTTTTGCATGATTCTTGATCGATAAATAAGATTGCCGTACAGCCGATGATAGCCCGAAGATAGTTCGATAAGGGCTTAAAGCAGCGCAGCATACACTAAATTGCGGTAAAGCTGCCGATAATGCGCTCTTTGCTCCGGTGCCTGCATTAGCCAAATGGCAATCATTTCCTGCTGTGGGTCTATCCAGAAATAGGTGCCTGCCAGGCCGCTCCAGTTGTAATCGCCGACTGATCCCGGCGTGTAGGCGCCGCCCACGCTCAATCTGACGGCAAAGCCCAGGCCGAAACCATAGCCGGGGCCCGGCAGATAGCTGGCCCCGCTTCTCGCCAAAGGCAGTTCCCCCAGATGGTCGCTGCGCATGAATTCCAGCGTCTTGCGGGAGATGATCTGCGCGCCGTCAAGCTCGCCGCCATTCAGCAGCATGCGCGCAAAACGCAGGTAGTCCGCAGCGGTCGATACCAGGCCGCCGCCGCCGGATAGAAACAGCGGGCGCTGCCTGATATTGGACAGGCGTACGGAAATGCCGCTGTCCGGGTCGTGTGCAAAGGCCTCGGCGATACGATGCTGCTCCGATTCCGGCACCCAGAATCCCGTGTCCACCATTTTCAAAGGCGCGAAGATATGCTGCTGCAGGAAGACATCCAGCGTCACGCCGCTGACGCGTTCTATCAGAGCGCCGAGGACATCTGTAGAGCGGCTATATTCCCAGACAGTGCCGGGTTGATAGGCCAGAGGCACCGCCGCCAGGCGCTTTACCAGTTCGGTATTGCTGATGTCGGAAGCTTCCACTCTCTGGCTGCGGTAGCTGTCCTTGACCAGTGATTCTCCGAAAATACCGTAGGTTAGACCGGAGGTATGCCGCAGCAGGTCCTGTATCGTCATTTCCTGGCGGGCGGGTTCTAGTGTCAGACATGGTTTGCCCGCTTCATCTGTACTTGCTACGCCGACCTGCAGGTTCTTGAGTTCCGGCAAGTAGCGCGAAACAGGGTCACTGATCAGGAACTGCCCCTGTTCCACCAGCATCATGATGGCGATGGATACCACGGGCTTGGTCATCGAGTAAATGCGGAAAATGCTGTCCAGCGACATCGCCATTTCGCTACCGGGGCTTTGTTTGCCCAGCGCCTGCGAATAAGCCAGTTGGCCTTTGCGGGAAATCAGCATCACCGCGCCGGGAATTCTACCTGCATCTATGTCGCGCTGTACGCAAGTGCTGAGTTTTTGCAATGCAGTGGAAGAAAAGCCTGCGTTTTCCGCTTGGGTTTGAAAATTCACGTCTCTCATGCCTGCTCCAATTGTTGCATGGCCTTGCTCAGCCACATATCCAGTTGTGTTACCAGTTCGCCCTGGCTAAAAGAGCAGCTCTCTTCAGAAAACAGGCTGCCGGCTTCCAGGCGCGACAATAGATCTTCCTGCACTTGGGCATAGCGTAGCGGCAGTGCCGCCAGCAATTCGGCCTGGCTGCGCCAGATCCGGCAAAACTCGCTGCTACTGATGGTTTGCCGGCCCAGTTCCGCCAGGCTGGCCTGCAGTTGCGCCAACTGCCGGTGATGAGAGGTGTTCGTCTGATGATCCATCTTGGAGAAAATTGAACGTTTAGGGATGGCTGCTATCTTACCTCGAATGGCGGACGTGGGACGCTTCCCTTGAAACCAGATCAATTTCTCCAGCGTATACATAGTGCGAATCAGAGGAATCGCGTTGCGGGACGGATTTATTCATATCTACATGATTTTTTTAAAAATCTTGTGTAAGGTGTGAATGCGTCAGCCGACTACATGTCAGTAGTTTGGATTTACCTGTTGAACCGGGTATCTGTCCTGAAATTTTTATTCAATCACCAAGGAGTTTCAAATGAATAACAAGGCAATGATCGCAGTAGCACTGGCAGGTTTGTTGGGTTCCACCGTAGCGATGGCCGCTGAGCCAGCGAAAACAGAAAAATGCTTTGGCGTGGCAAAAGCAGGCCAGAATGATTGCGCAACCAAAACTGGCAGCCATTCCTGCGCCGGCCAGGGCAAGAAGGACAACGATCCTAGCGAATGGAAAAAAGTACCTGCCGGTACTTGCGAAAAAATGGGCGGCAAGCTCGACAAAGCTGCTTAATTTCCTGTTTTTTGATTCCAAGCCAGACTATGCGTAAGCCGAATACCGACACAGACAAGGTCTATGGAACCGGGATAGGCTTACGCAGCCGGCACTACCAGGATTTCTTGCGTGCGCCGGTAGACATCAATTGGCTGGAAGTACATTCCGAAAATTATTTCTCCGATGGCGGTTATGACCTGCATGTATTGCAGCATTTACGGCGCGACTATGCCGTCAGCCTGCATGGAGTGGGGCTGGGAATAGGCTCGGCGCAAGGATTTTCTGAGGTGCACTTGCAGCGGCTCAAGCAATTGGCCGACCGCGTACAGCCGGGACTGGTATCCGAACACCTGTGCTGGGGCGCCATTTCCGGCAGGCATATGAATGACCTGCTGCCTATGCCTCTGGTCAACGAGGCGCTGGACCTGGTGTGCGCCAGGGTGGACCTGAGCCAAAATGTGCTGCGCCGCCGCATACTGCTGGAAAACGTATCTACTTATCTGCGCTTCGCCGGCGACGATATGCTGGAAGCGGCATTCCTGGCCGAGGTAGCGCGGCGCACCGGTTGCGGCATCTTGTTGGACATCAATAACCTGTATGTCAATCAGTGCAATCACGGCGAAGATGCGCTGGAGGCCCTGGGCTTGCTGGCAAAATTACCAGTCGGCACAGTCGGTGAAATACATCTGGCCGGACATCTGGTTTCTGCAGACTGCGTGATTGATAACCATGGCAGCCGGGTTGATGCGCAGGTGTGGGATTTGTACAGGCATGCCTGCCGCCTGTTTGGCACAGGCATTCCCACTTTGATCGAATGGGATACGGATATACCGGAATTGGCTGTGTTGCTGGATGAGGCCGCCCAGGCAGATCAGATCCGGGCCGGGGTGATGGCGGAGGTGGCGAATGCCGCATGATTACCCGCCAAGGCCACAACAGCTACAGCAACTGGAAGGACTACAGCAGCGGTTCGCTGCTGCCTTGCTGGATTTTGAGCAGATCAAGCCAGGCCTGGCAATGTTTAACGGAAATCCGGCTGTGGTGGAAGACAGGCTGGCGATATATCGCGGCAATTTGAGCGCGATCTGGGGCCAGTCTCTGGGAAATGCCTTTCCTGTCATCAGGCAATTGGTCGGCGATGCCTTTTTTGAGCAAATTGCGCGGGAATACGGACGTTTATATCCTTCGCAGAGCGGTGACCTTAATCAGTTCGGCGCGGAGTTTGCGGATTATCTGGCGCAGTCGGGCGGGGTTGCTGCGTATCCGTATTTCGCCGATGTTGCGCGGCTGGAGTGGCTGGCGCACAGGGCCTACTATGCGGCAGACGCGCAAGTATTGGCTCTGGCGGACCTGGCACCGCTCGCTACCTATGGGCTGGAACAGTTGCGGCTGCAGTTGCATCCGGCCTGCTACCTGCATCAGTCGTCATGGGCGACTGCGGCAATCTGGTCGGCGCATCAGCCGGGGAGTGAGCAGGCGTATCCAGGGCAATTGCAGGCGGATACTTATGCGATAGTCAGCAGGCCGCAATGGCAGGTGCAAGTGACGGAAATCGGAAAGGCAGCATTCCTGGCATTGCAGGCACTGATGAAGGGGCGCTTGCTGGGCGAGGCGCTGGAAATAGCCTTGCAGGAAGATGCACAGTTTGATATTCCACAAGAATTGTCACGCTGCTTCCTTGCCGGCATGTTTTGCGGAGCTATCGCGGTTGCTCCTGAATAGAACTCGCGGTAATGCCGATTGGATCGGCACAATACAATAATCAACAGGGAAAAATAATGAATGGACTCTTGCGTTTGCACGGGCTAAGCACCCGCTTTGACGGCGTTTTGCAGTTATGGGGTGGCTCGCTGATGTCGCTGGCAATCCGCCTCTTTGTCGGCTGGCAGTTTTTCAAAGCCGGCATGGTTAAGGTGGGTGACTGGAATGGCACATTGTCGCTGTTCCGTGAAGAATATACGGTCCCTCTGTTGCCGCCCGATCTGGCGGCGGTAATGGGGGCCGGCGGCGAACTGGTATTTCCGGTGCTGCTATTCCTGGGCCTGTTTTCACGGCCTGCGGCTCTCGGGCTGTTCTTTGTCAATGCGATGGCGGTCATTTCTTATCCACAATTGTGGAAATTTGAATGCCCGGCGGCGATCAATGACCATATGTACTGGGGATTTTTGCTGCTGATACTGGTTGCCATCGGGTCGGGTAAATTATCCGTGGATAACTGGCTGGGCAAATCCCGCAAGGCATAGAGACGGTGTACTGTTGCGATTGAGTTGCAATTTAGCGTTTCAGCAAGAATAAAGGGCTGCCCTAGTTTGTCCAGGCACCTGCCAGTGTAAATTGGCAGGTGCTTTTCTTTTTTTTACCGACAATTTCCGTCGCTTTCCCGCCTGTCCCGACTATTTCAATTCCAAGCACGGCTTTATGCAGTTCGTCGCATAGCCGTCGCCCTGGCTTGTTGGTTGTTTTACATTGCTAACATTCGCAAAAAGTACGGAGCTTTGCACCAATTTGGCGAACTTCTTGGCAAGTCTATGGTCTGAATCTCTCGATACTGAGAAATATAAAGACCATCATTGCCTTGTCATAATTTAAAAGCAAGGTGGCGCAAATGATAAAAATTTCACTAGCCGGTTAATTTTCCTGCAGCCATTGCGGCACGGGTTTGTTCGCATTCAGACTTTTGCTGAATTTCGTAGCAATTATTCCGGCGTAGTTCAAAGCAGTAATCAGTACGATCGTCAGCACTGGATGCAGTGCGGCGGAAATCAACTATAAAAGTAAAATCATGAAGACAGATAGCATACAACTCGCCCCCAATTCCCGTAATCGCTGGCGCATCCCGGTCATAGGCCTGGTGGTCATTGGTATTGCCGGCGGCGGCTGGATGGCTTATTCAAAAAATACATCGGCTCAGGCGCAGACTCCTGGCAAGCCGGGAGCCAAGAAAGAAGTGGTATTTGAGCTTGCCCCTGCCGACGTGTCATTGGTGCAGATGCGCGAGGTTGCGGTCAATCTGCCTATCTCGGGTTCCCTGACGCCGGTCAGCCAGGCCACGGTGCGCTCCAAGGTCGCCGCTGAAGTGCTTGAAACCCTGGTGCAGGAGGGCATGCCGGTCAGGAAAGGGCAGGTCATCGCCCGCTTTGACGGCGCGGATTTGCGCGCGCGGCTGACTACGCAAGAGGCGCTGGTGGACGAAGCGAAAGCCAAGCTGTCGCTGGCGCAAAAAAACCGGGCAAATACAGAGACCCTGCTGCAGCAAAAATACATCTCGCAAAATGCATTCGATACGATGCATAACGGGGTTGAGCTGGCTCAGGCAAGCCTGAAATCCGCGATGTCGCAGCGGGAGGTAGCGCAGATTGCAGTTTCAGATACGCTGATCAAGTCTCCGGTGGACGGCATCATCAGCAAGCGTAGCGTGCAGGCCGGTGAAAAAGTGTCGCCGGATAGTGCATTGTTCACGATTGTGAATCTGGCGCAATTGATATTGGAAGCGCAGGTTCCCTCCAGCGAAATTCCACGCATCAAGATAGGCCAGACGGTCAATTTCAATGTTGACGGTTTCAATGGCCGTAACTTCAGCGGCAAAGTCGCGCGCGTGAATCCGGCTGCTGAGGCCGGTTCGCGTTCCATGCTGGTATATATAGAAGTTGCAAATGCCGATGGCGCCCTGAAAGGCGGCATGTTTGCCAAAGGTAATCTGGTGCTGCAAAAAACCGGCTCCTACCCTGTAATGCCGCTGAGCGCCGTACGCCAGCAGGCAGGCAAGGACATCGTCTACAAAGTTGTCAACAGCCAGATTCAGCAGCAGGCGGTCAAATTGGGTTTGCGCAACGAGGATGAAGGCGTCGTGCAGGTGCTGGAAGGCCTGGATGCCGGCGCCCAGGTGATCGCCGCCAAGCTGGATGAGGTCAAGCCCGGCAACAAGGTGATCATGCCTAAATTGCTAAGCTCGACTACCGGCGGCGCGCCTGCAGCGTCATCCGCATCCCCCGCAGCTTCCAGCAAAGGCTAAGCCATGTGGATCACTAAAGTCAGTATACAAAATCCGGTGTTCGCCACCATGCTGATGGTGGCGCTGGTGGTGCTTGGCCTGTTTTCCTACCAGGGACTGGGTCTGGAGCAGATGCCGGACGTGCAGTCCCCTGGCGTGTGGATGGAAGTGACTTATCCCGGCGCTTCACCTGAAATCGTTGAAAATGACCTGACCAAACCGCTGGAACAGGTATTGAATACGATCAGCGGCGTCAAGCGCATCATGGCCAGCTCGTATGAAGGCAGGGTAGGGATCTGGACGGAATTCGAATTGAATGTTACTCCCGACAAGGCCATCCAAGAAGTGCGCGACAAGGTTGCGCAGATACGTACCGGATTTCCCAAGGATGTAAAAGACCCGTTGATTGTCAAAGGAGGGAGCGACGGCAATGAGCAGCCGGTAGTGCAACTGTCCATTAGCTCGAAGACGCGCAGCCTGCGTGACTTGTCCACGATAACGGACCAGATCATAGGCAAGAAATTGCAGGGCGTGCAAGGTGTTGGCCGGGTGGACGTGCGCGGCGCGGTCGTGCGCCAGGTGCAGGTTTCTTTGAGCCCGGACCGGATGACGGCAAATAATGTCGGCGTCAATGAGGTGTTGGCTGCGATACAGGCGACCAACCAGAACATGCCGGCAGGTCTGATCACGCAGGGCTCCAGGGATCAACTGGTCAGGCTGGAGGGCAAGATTGCCGATCCGCGCGGCTTCAACAAGATCATCGTGGCGCGCCACGCAGGTACTCCGGTTTATCTTGAACAAGTTGCCGACGTCAAAGATGGCGAAAGGGAAGAAACTTCTATTTCGCGCGTGAATGGCAGGCGTGCAATCGGCGTGGCAATCACCAAGATTCAGGATGCCAATATCGTCAAGGTCGGCGACGGCATCATGGCAGCGATTGATGACTTGAGGAGCCGTTTGCCGAAAGACATAGAGATCGTCGTCAACTACAACAATGCCGACAATGTTAAAAAATCGTTGGCCGGCGTCAAGGAAACCATCCTGGAAGGCGCAGGCCTGACGGTGTTGATTGTTTTCCTGTTCCTGCACTCATGGCGGAGCACCATCATCACCGGGCTCACCTTGCCGATCTCGGTGATCGCTACTTTCATCGCACTGAAGGCCTTTGGCTTCACGCTGAACTTCCTGACGCTGATGGCCTTGTCCCTGTGCATAGGCTTGCTGATTGACGATGCAATCGTGGTCAGGGAAAACATCGTGCGCCACCTGGGCATGCGCAAGGATCATCGCCGCGCGGCCGAAGACGGCACCAATGAAATCGGCCTGGCAGTGATGGCGACTACCTTTGCGATTGTTGCGGTGTTTGTGCCTGTGGCTTTCATGCAGGGCATGATAGGGCGCTTCTTCTTCCAGTTCGGTGTTACGGTAACGGTGGCGGTGCTGGTATCGCTGTTCGTCAGCTTCACTCTGGATCCTATGTTGTCTTCGGTATGGCATGATCCAGTCGAGGATCGTTTCAAACGCTTGCCGTGGCTGAAAAAAATGATGGACGGCATGGAGCATGGGCTGGACAAAATCCACCTTATCTATGGCCGTATGCTGGAAGGCGTGCTGAAGTGGAAAAAAACCACGTTACTGGTGGCAACAGCCCTGTTCCTGAGCAGCTTCTTGTTGCTACCCATGATAGGCAGCGAATTTTCGCCGGAAACCGACGATAGCCAGATCTCGCTGAACCTGAAAACACCGGTCGGCTCCAGCCTGGTCTACACCGACGGCAAGGCACATCAGGTAGAAGAAGCGTTGAAAGGCATTCCTGAAATCATTGCGATGAACACCAGCGTGGGGATAGAAGGCGAGCGCAATACCGCGCAGGTGGCGCTGAAGCTGAGCGACCCGCGCGTCACGCACAGGCAGTCGCAGAAGGAACTGGAAATGAAGATACGCCAGCGCCTTAAATCAATTCCGGGCATAGAGCTGGGCGTGGGCTACAACAAGCCCATCTATGTTGCGATTCTCGGACCGGAAGCAGACAAGCTGCAGGATGTGATCGACAAGGTGATGCTGAAGATGAGCGCGATTAAAGGCATTGCGGATCTGGAAAGCAGCCTGACAGGTGCAAATCCTACGGTATTGGTTAAGGTCAATAATGAGTTGGCCAACGATCTCGGCCTGTCAGTGCAGCAGATAGGTTCCGCACTGCGTCCTTTCGTTGCCGGCGACACGCTGGGGCAATGGTTGGCGCCGGATGGACAGAACTACGAGATCAATGTGCAGTTGCCTAAATCCGGCCGCCAAAAAATCTCCGACCTGGGCGAGCTGTCATTGGCCAGCGACAAGCTGGATGCTACCGGCAAGCCCATCATGGTGCCCATGCGCCAGGTCGTGCAGTTCATCCCGGGTACCAGCCCGCGCGTGATCAAGCGGCAGAATCTGGAGCGCCGTGCAGCCATCTATGCGAACGTGGAAGGGCGCCCGGCTGGCGACGTGGGTAGCGAGGTGCAAAAACTGGTGAAGACCATTGAATTGCCGCCGGGCTACCGTTTCGATATCGGCGGCCAGACCAAGGATATGCAGGATTCCTTCAATTCGGCAGCGGCGGCACTGGGTATCGCGGTCATCTTTATTTACCTGATCCTGGCCTCGCAATTCGGCAGCTTCCTGCAGCCGCTGGCGATCATGACATCCTTGCCGTTCTCCTTGATAGGGGTATTGCTGGCTCTGTTGATTACCGGCAGCACCTTGAACATCTTCTCTGTGATCGGCTTCATCATGCTGATGGGCCTAGTCACGAAGAATGCGATCTTGCTGGTGGATTTCATCAACCAGTCGCAAAGGAAAGGGATGTCGCAGCATGACGCCATCATGGCCGCAGGGCAGGTGCGTTTGCGTCCTATCCTGATGACTACGCTGGCGATGATTTTCGGCATGCTGCCGATGGCGATAGGCCTCAGTGATGGTGCCGAATCGCAGGCGCCTATGGGCAGGGCAGTGATAGGCGGCATCATCACGTCCACCCTGCTGACCTTGCTGGTGGTGCCGATTGCGTATTCCTACATGGACAGACTGGGCTTGTGGGGCAAGAAATACTTTGGCGGCAAAACACATGTCGCTCCCGTGCCCAATCTTGCGGTAGCAGGGGCGCATGCCGAGGCAGATGCTGCTTGATAGAGAGTTTAGGGAAACTTGAAGAAAAGTTGAGGTCCTGCAACATATGATTTGTATCATTTATCTTGATCGGATCTTATGCTGCACTGCAAACGCACTACCGGGTATACCTCGTAGTGCGTTGCTTTTTTTGAGAGTGTTTACTCTAGATTTGTATTGAATTGTAGTTTTTACTATTCACCATTGTTGTCAAATGACATACTACTAGTTAAGTTATAGAACGACCGTTCCATTACTTGCATAAAAAAATCTATCATAGGAGACAAAAGATGCGTCAATACACCCTTGCGCTGGGCCTGCTCTCAGCTGCTGTTTTGACCGCCTGCGGCGGCGGAGATGGCTCGCCGGGTCCAACACTGGACACGACCCTGGCGCGCGGTTCGCTGGTTGCGAATCCGCCTAACCTGGTGCCCATTCCCCAGGCTGACGGCACTGCCGTCACCAAGCTCGATCCGGCCCCATTCAAGGCCTTGCTGGAAGCAGGTCAGCCCGGCATTACCCAGGTAACCGGTGTGCCTAAATGTTCGATCACGACTTACTACATGAAGTACGGCACTGTCGGCGGCGCCAATGAAGCGACCGATGCTACCGGCGCGATCATGGTGCCGTCCGGTTCCGATCCTGCCTGTTCCGGCCCGCGCCCAGTTGTGCTGTACGCACACGGCACTACGGTTGAAAAATCTTTCAACATGGCCAATCTGCGTGACAACGCTGAATCGACCCTGGTTGCTGCCATGTATGCAGCGCAAGGCTTTATCGTGGTTGCTCCTAACTACGCCGGCTACGACGTTTCTTCATTGAGCTACCATCCTTATCTGAATGCAGAACAATCCGCGAACGACATGGTGGATTCCCTGCGCGCAGCGCGTAAGGCCTTTGCCACTATCGGTGCAGCTGATTCCGGCAAGCTGGTGATTGCAGGCTATTCACAAGGCGGCCACGTTGCGATGGCAACCCAACGCGCAATGCAGACTACGTACGCTAGCGAATTCAAAGTGGCGGCACTGGCCGGCATGTCCGGTCCTTATGCGCTGGGTTTGCTGGGTGATGTCGTGTTTGCAGGTTCGCCAAATGCAGGCGGCACCATCTTCGTTCCGCTGATCACCACCAGCTGGCAGAAATCCTACGGCGGCCTGTACACCACGCCAAGCGATATCTATGAAGCCAAGTATGCGACAGGTATAGAAAGCCTGATGCCTGGTCCGCTGACGATTACCCAGTTGTTCACTTCGGGTAAATTGCCGCAGACAGCCCTGTTTGCCAAAGACTCGCTGCCAGGTCCTTCCAGCCCGGCTTTCTCGGTCTTCTTCGGCGACGGCAATCTGGTCAAGACCAGCTTCCGCAATGCTTATCTGGCAGACATGCAGGCCAATCCATGCGGCACCAATCCTGCCGATCCTTTGAACTGCACGCCAGCCAGCGGTTTCCGTAAAGCCGGTTTGAAAAACGATCTGCGCAATTATGTGCCGAATGTACCTGTGATGCTGTGCGGCGGTAATGCAGACCCTACGGTGTTCTTCGCCAGCACCCAGGCTACAGCCGGTTATTTCCTGGCCAAGGGCTTACCTTCCGCAGCGTTGACAGTGCTGGATGTGGATTCCGCCCCAACCAGCGCGACGGATCCATTTGCAGCGGCTAAAGTAGGCTTTGCGCAGGCCAAGGCAGGTGCGATTGCAGCGGCTGTTGCTGCCCACGTCGATCCGGCTACTGCGGTTGCAGGTGCATACCACGGCTCCCTGGTACCACCGTTCTGCAATGCTGCTGCGCGTGGATTCTTCCAGCAAGTTTTGGCTAACTAAGGCGAGGATAGAAGATCATGAAAAAAACACAAATCGCTATTAGCACTCTTTTGGCCCTGGCTTCTTTCTCTGCTCTGGCTGATGAAAACTTTCCGAACACGGTACGTATCGGTTATGCACATATTGCAGTGCATTCCGATGCGCCTAGCCTGACTAGCAACGGACCTGCCTTCCTGACGCCGCAACCGGCCGGCATCAAAGTGGATAACGCCAACACTGTCTATATCGGCTACACACGCAGGCTGACTGCCAATGTGGACTTCGATCTGGCACTGGGCATTCCACCTGAGCACGACAACCGCGGTACCGGTACGCTGGCACCGTTCGGCGTGACAGCAAAGGTCAAGCAACGTGCGCCTACGATGTTCATCAACTATAACTTCGGTGATGAATCGAATGCCTTCCGTCCTTTCATCGGTCTGGGTCTGAACTACACCCAATTCTACGATGCAAGGTCGACTGCATCCGGCAACCTCGCAGCGGGCGGGCCGACCAAGATTTCGCTGGGTGATTCTACCGGCTGGGCGGCACAGATCGGTGTAAAGTACAACATCACCAACCGCTGGTTCCTGATGGCCAACGTGGCAACAGCCGACGTGAAATCGCCGCTGACTGCGACCACAGGCAGTATAGAGCGCAAGACAGTGATCAACTTCAGTCCGATTGTTTATATCGTGACCGCAGGTTACAGCTTCTAAATCTAAAAGCTTTTCCAAAAGCTGAATTCAAGTAGTCACTGGAACAGGGTAGGGAGTTTTCTCCTTATCCTGTTTTTTTATGTTCACACGGATCGATTTTTAGCCTGGCTTTGACGCAGGCCATTTTTTGCGCATGTGCTGCACCGATTCTCCGATCAGGCTTGCCAGCACATCCAAATTTATGTCGGAGAGCTTTTTCAGATACAGGCAGGACTTGCCCGTTTTAAATTTACCCAGTTGCGCCAGCAATGCCTCGTAGTGCTGAAAGCCGGGCATGATATAGAGGGTCAGATCGTTTTTCCTGGGCGAGAACGCGATCAGCGGCCAGTCTGCCTCTTTGCCGCTATCGTATCGCAGGCGATAGCTGCCAAAGCCAACGATGCTACTGCCCCAGATGACGGGTGGGGCTCCCGTTGCGTGCTGCATCAATTCAGCAATTTTTACACAATCGTTGCGGCGGCCTTCTTCGGAGATACGGGCCAGGAATTCGTCGATGGACTGATCGGTGGGACGGGTCTTTGCTTCCGCCATGGTGTTCTCCCGTTGAATTAGTGCCCGAACAAGCCTTTCAGACGGTCCTGCAGTTTGCCTTTCAGTTCTTCTTTCTTTTGCTCCAGCACAGGCTTGGCTTTGTCCTCGATGACTGATTTCAGGGCGCCGGTTGCAATCGCGCTCCATTGTATCTGGTAGCCCAGTGCCGTCAGCGGGCCATTGATGCGCACCGGGACCGTGATGTTTTTCAACTGCCCCAGATCAGCGCCACCCTGGCCGGCGGCGGTATTGACTACCACTACATTCGCCAGATAATCCAGGCTGCTGTTCACAACATTCAGTGTGCCAGTGCCGCCTACGCGCAAGAACGGGGATTTGAGCGACAAGTCATCGCTTTTCCCTATGCCATCGTGAAAATGCATCGATGCAGAGAAAGAAGAAAAATCGGTTTTTTCGCTAGCGTTGGCGGCTTGCTGCTGGTCAGACTTATTCAAAATTTTGCTCTTGAAGTCGCGCAGGGATTTGGCGAGATTGATGCCCTTGACGGCGCCGTCGTGCAGCTCGATGGAGATATCGCCATCCAGTGCCTGCTTCATGGCCGGGGTGCTTTTGCCCGTGGTAGTCAGATTCAAGATCAGCTTGCCTCGGCCCTCTAGGATATCGTGGTCCAGTGCGTCCTTCAGCAGCGGATTGACATTGACATCTGTCAGCGTAGTGCGCAGCGAAAAGCTATTGCTGTTGGCATTCACCGTTGCGCTGCCTGCCAAGGTGCCCTGATATAGTTTCGCCGATAGTGGCGCTATGCTGAGTACACCTTCGCTGGCTTTGAGCGGCAATGCAAGCTCGCTCAGCTTGAGTTTTTTTACCTGAAGCTGACCTATCTGCACACTGCCTTTCAATTGCAGTTTTTTTAGTGCGGACAAGTCCATCGGTTTTTCAACTGCCGGGGCTTGCACGCCGGCAGTATGTGGGGCTGCGGGCGATGCAGCAGACAGGTAGCGGTCCAGATTCAGCTTGTCGATGGCCAGTTCGAGCTGCGTGCTGGGATGGTCAAATTGATCTACTGCAAAGTCGGCCTTGATGGTGCTTTCGTCGAATTGCGTATTGAGAGTGCCGCTCAGCGTCTTCTTTTTAAGGTCTGCCATCAGCGTGGCTTTGACAGGGAGTTTGAGCATCTTTTGCGGCATCGCCGGATCATCTATCTGCAAGTCCGCACGCAGATCCGGCAAGCTGAAGTAGCGTTGTTCGGGCTGCGCATTGACCGAGGTTTGCAGTTTGCCGGCAATGCTTCTGCTGCCATCCTTGCCGTTGATATCAAGCAGCAGTTTGGTGATGCTCAATGTCTTCGCAGAACCACTGACGCCGCTCATCTGATAGCCTATATCCATGCTCTTTGTGCCGCTGAGCTTGAAGTTTCCCTTGATTGTGTCGCCGCTGGCATTTTGCTGGTCAACCGCGAGTTTGGGAATTTCCAGATTCAACTCGGCACTGTCTTGCCCTAAAGGGCCTTTGGCAGCCAGCGCCAGATTATCCGCTGCCAGCGCCAGGTCCTTGCTGTTGAACTTGATGCTGCTGGCCTTGGCGACGACGTCAAAGGCCTTGGCTGCATCTTTGTTCAGGCTGCCCTTGGCAAACAAGTCCAGGTTCTTGGCTTCCCATGTGCCGGCAGCCAGGTCAAAACTCAGGCCGCTCTGGACTGTTATTTTTCCCTGCAGGGCAGGCTGCTGAAAATCCAGCTCGGTAGAAAATTTCAGCTCTGTCGCTACCTTGTCGGCAATCCTGCCGCTGCTGAAATCCAGTTTGTTCAGGCTGCCGGAAAAATTGTTTGCCGTATCCTTGATATGGATGCTGGCGCCGGTCAGGGCGATGCCCTTGATATCAAATTTGACCGGGTCGCCGCTGGATTCATCCTTGTTCAGCAAGTCGTCTGCATTGCTGCTGTCTTCATGCTGCCGCTCCAGTGTCAGGTCCAACCCGTCAATCGCGATACTGTCCAGTAGCACTTCCTTTCTGAGCAGGGGCAGCAGAGCCAGCGAGATATGGGCAGACTTCAGCGTCGCGAAGTTCGCGCTGCTGTTTTGTGCCGATAAGCTGGTTTTCCCAAGATCGACGCCCAGGCTGGGGAAAACGCTGAGTTTGATATCGCCGTCTATGACCAGGGTGCGTTGCTTCTTGTCTTTGACCAGCTGGACGATCTGGGTTTTGAACTGGTTGGCGTCAAAGCCGAACGCCAGATAGGCCAGCAAGGCGCCAAACAATACGGCGATGGACAATAGCGAGATGACGGCGATTCTTACGAATTTTTGCATGGACGGACCCAGGCAGTAAAAACCGGTTGATCCGCGAGGCCGCGCCCCAAATTGAAGTCACATCGAAGTCTGCATAGACTGCAAGTCAGGTGTGGCAGGTGAAAAACGGCATTCCACGGACATGGATGAGATGAACTTTAGCACAAGCGGACCTGACTAGATGTTTCAGATTGCTACCTGGTTGCGTCCGGCTTCCTTGGCGCGATACAGTGCCGCGTCTGCTGCGGCGACCAGGCTTTTCCCATCCTGCCCCTCGCTCAGCGTCGCCAGCCCAAACGAGGCCGTGATATGCGGCAAGGGTTTTTGCATATCCTGGAAGACGCGGGTTTTGCTCAGGCGCGAGCACAGCCTTTCGGCGACAATCAGTGCAGACTGCTGGTTGGTATTGGGCAGGATGACCATCATTTCTTCGCCGCCGTAGCGGGCCGCAAAATCGCTCGGACGCAGGCCGGCATTCAGCACTTTGGCGGCGCTTTGCAATGCATCGTCGCCCAGCAGGTGGCCATGCTCGTCGTTGAAACGCTTGAAGTGATCCAGGTCGACCATGATTATGCTGATCGGCGTCGAAGAAGCCTGGGCGCTGTCTATCAGGCTTGGCAATTGATTGTTCAGCCAGGCGCGATTATGCAGGCCGGTCAGGCCGTCTATCATTGACATTTGCCGGTAGAATTCGCCGACTTTTTGCCGGTTGCGGATTTGCGCGTTGGCGGCGCGGATACGGAAGGACAGTAATTGCAGCAGGTTGCGGGCAACGCCATTGGATTCGTCGATCAGGCGCCACATGGTCTCGGCTTCAATCACCAGCAATTCGCTGTCGGTGATAGCGGCTATGGTTGCGGAGTGAATTTCTTCATCCAGCACGGAGATTTCACCTACGCATTCGCCGGGCAGGTATTGCGTGATCGCATTTTCCAGCAGATTGGTATTGTCCAGGCCAAGGTCCATCTTGGTAATGCCAAGCGCACCTTTGAGGACTATATACAGGCGGGCTCCGGAGCTATGTACGTCGAGTACAACTTGTCCGGCCTTTGCCTTGACGACTTCACACTGACTGATGATATTGCCAATGGTGTCCAGATTGTCATCTGAAATATCGCGGAACAGATGGATATTGCTGAGCTTGTAGTCGGTATTGCCAAAGTGCATCAAGTGTTCCAAAGTAGCCTCTTCCACTACAAATTTAAATTATTGCGTGCTGCCGAATTACTGCTTGCTGTTTTTTCTATTGCCAGCTAACACTTACTATATCCAAAGCGCACGATGAAGCACAGGGCTTTTTTCCTATAAACATCATTTGATATCAAAATTGACAATGCTTAACATCTCGCTCCGCCCGCAAAACTCCCGCGGCAGGCAGTGAAAGAAATGCCGCAGTGTTTTACAAAACAATCTGATTCAAAGCTTCAAAGCGCATTTCTGTCTCATGGAAGATTGCGTGGTAATCCATCTCCCCCATGGCCAGGGTGTTCCAGGCTGCTTCGGAAATGATAGGCACCAGGTCGTCTTCCAGCTTGGCCAGGTCCAGCGCATGCACGATTGCATCGGCCACATGGACCAGAGCAGCAATCGGATTCAGTCCTTCTATGCCGGGTTCTACGTAGCCGCGTATCGCGTCTTGTATTGCTTCGGAGAAATTCCAGTGAACAGCCAGCGCAAGGCCGGCCTGCACATGGTCCACTTTCATCACGACTCTTTCAGCCTGCAACAAATGGCAATCGTGCTGTTTGCGATAGCTGAGCACTTCCTGGTATTGATCGGGAAAGCGCGTGACCAGCACCAGCCTGCCAATCGCATGCAGCAAGCCTGCGGTGAATGCAAAATCATGCTTCATGTGCAGGGTGCGCGAAATCAGTTCAGCGCAGACCGCGGTGCCTATGCTTTGCTGCCAGAATGCCTTGAAATCGAAGCCCTTGCAGCGTGATACAGGGAAACTGGTGGTCAGTATCGTCATCCGTATCAGGTTCTTGACGTTCTTCACGCCCAGCATGGCGACTGCCTGCTGCAAGGTCACTACCTTAGAGTTGGAGCCGAAGTAGGATGAGTTTGCCAGTCGCAGCGTTTTGGCGGCCAGCGACTGG
Organism: Parundibacterium terreum; assembly: GCF_014636315.1. GTDB lineage: Bacteria > Pseudomonadota > Gammaproteobacteria > Burkholderiales > Burkholderiaceae_D > Undibacterium > Undibacterium terreum. Next base: position 772,031 of record NZ_BMED01000003.1, read on the forward strand.
TCCATAGCGACTTTTTCGGCGATCTTGTCCAGGCTGAGATCGTCATCGTCCAGGTTGCTCAGCATTTCCTGGGCAACAGCAGCCAGCGTGGGTAAATCCCTGATCTGGAGAATCACCTCATCCAGAGAGATATGGTATTGCGGATCGTTAGGCGGCAAGTTCATTCGGCCTCCGCCCGGCGATAATTGTAGATGTATTCCTGTAAGGTGCCGGTAGGACCCTCATAGGGGCCTTGCCGGAACAAGATCGCCAGCCTGTCCAACTTCTTTTGATAGTCGACGGTTTGCTCCTGCTCGGACATGCCCTCCTGAGCAATCGATAGCTGCTGCACGGAATGCTGGGCCAGGGATTTAAGCATGCCCGCTGTCAATGTTACTCCTGCGGGGAGTAGGACATGGCCCTGCTTGTCCAGCAAATCATCTGCCAGCGTCATGCCGGGCGTTACTTTGGATAGTGGCAAATAGCGATGCCGGTTTATCATGATCGTCTTTGTTGTCTCTGATTAACAGTGTATAAATAACAGTGTAATAAAAGTTTGTCCCGATTGTACGGCTTTTTCGGGTAATACCAGCACAGGCTTGTAGCTTAATGTTACTTTTGTCAATAATGTACGCACTATGGCCGCTGTAAACTGAAAAGCCCGCAGCAAGATGGGACTAACCAACAGGAGATTTCACAACGATATGATGTCAATGCCTCAAGTCTTGCACACCCGTCCTCGGCTGATCTTTACCTTTCTGCTGGGCATTATCGTCGTTTTCGTTACTCCCGCTGCATGGGGATGGGTGTCGCGCGCGCTGCTGGGCTGGAACGTGGCGGTCTGGTCCTATCTTGTGCTGGTGGGCTGGCTGATGAGCTGCGCCAACCATGAGAGCGTGCGCGAAATCGCAGAAAGAGAGGATGAGAGCGCATTTACCGTGCTGGTCATCCTGTCGACGGCCGCCACTATCAGCCTGCTGGCCATCATTTATGAGCTGGCCCAGCTAAAGGGCCTGCCTGCTGATGTGCGCCTGATGAAATACCTGTTTACCGGCACTACCGTGCTGGGTTCATGGTGCCTGCTGGCGGTAATCTTTACGCTGCATTATGCCTTGTTGTACTACCAGTCGCCGGATAACCGCCGTGCGCTGCGTTTCCCGGATGACGAAATGCAACCGGATTACTGGGATTTTCTATACTTTGCCTTCACGATTGCAGTCGCGGTGCAGACTTCCGACATTGCGGTGACTTCGCGCCAGATGCGCAAGACTGTGCTGGCGCAATCGGTACTGGGCTTTCTGTTCAACACGGCGATCCTCGGATTCTCCATCAATATCGCTGCAGGCCTCATTGCGTAAGGTGTAGCTGTTCGTGCGGGGTATGCCGGGAAACTATACGCTGGCCCGCAAAATTCATACGATAGGGCGCTTGTTTCATGTTACAACACGCTCTGACTTTGATCTTACATACTCGGCGACATGGTACTTAATTACATCTGGACGGCATTCTTTCTGGTCGGTTTTGTCGCTGCTCTCGGACAGTGGATTTTTCTCGGCGACGTTGAAGTCTTCAAGCGCATCATCGACGGCACTTTCGATTCTGCGCGCATCAGCGTGATGGAAATTGCGCTGCCGCTGGCCGGTATCATGACGCTGTGGCTGGGTATCATGAATATAGGCGAAAAGGCTGGGGCGATCAAAGTGCTGGCCAAGATCATTTCTCCATTTTTTTCGCGTATTTTTCCTGAGGTACCGAAAGACCATCCAGCCACCGGCCATATGGTGATGAATTTTTCTGCCAATTTACTGGGCCTGGATAATGCTGCCACGCCTTTCGGCCTGAAGGCGATGGAGAGCCTGCAAAGCCTGAATCCGAACAAGGAAGAGGCCACCAATGCGCAGATCATGTTCCTGGTGCTGCACACCTCCGGGTTGACGCTGATACCCCTGGCGATCATGGCGCAACGGGCGGTGCTGGGGGCGGGCGATCCGTCTGATGTGTTTATCCCCTGCATGATAGCAACCTATGTCGCCACGCTGGTCGGTATGGTAGCGGTTGCAATCAAGCAGCGCATCAATCTGTTCAACGGCGTGGTGCTGAGCTGGCTGGGCGGGATCACGGCTTTCATCGTGGGCATGGTCTGGTATCTGAGTCATTACATGAGCCGTTCTGAAATTGAGGTTTTTTCCAAGGTCAGCAGCAATCTGCTGCTGTTCTCCATCATCGTCGCATTCATTGCCGGCGCGATGGTGAAGAAGGTCAATGTCTATGAAGCTTTTATAGAAGGTGCAAAAGGCGGCATACAGACTTCGCTGACCATCATTCCCTACCTGGTCGGCATGCTGGTGGCGATTGGCGTATTGCGTAACTCGGGCGTGCTGGGCTTTATCGTTTCCGGTTTCAACTGGGTGTTTGCGCACATGGGTATCAATACCGACTTTACTCCCGCGCTGCCAACGGCACTGATGAAACCGCTGAGCGGCAGCGGCGCCAAGGCCATGATGGTGGACACAATGAAAACCTATGGCGTCGATTCCTTCGTTGGCCGCCTAGCCTGTATTTTTCAGGGTTCTGCCGACACCACTTTTTATATCGTGGCCCTGTACTTCGGTTCGGTAGGCATCAAGAAAACCCGCTATGCGATTTCATACGGCCTGCTGGCCGATTTTGCTGGTGTGGTCGCGGCGATATTTGTCGCTTATCTGTTTTTCCACTAGCTGTTTTTCCGTTAGCACCTAAGGAAAAGTAAAGGCGCTAATCAAAGCTGCCTACATATCTGGCCCTTGGCCGGATAAGGCGACCGTCGGCAGCCTGTTCCATCGCATGGGCAATCCAGCCTGCCGAGCGCCCCAGTGCAAACAGCAGCAGACCGCCGGATCTGGGCCAGCCGCATGCAATCTCCAGCGCCGCCAGAGCGAAGTCGATATTCGGCTGCTGGCCGGTCACTTGCCGGCCTGCCTCTGCAATTGCCAATAGTGCTTCTGCTTTTGCTGGGCCTGCAAATTGGGGCAGCATTTGCAGCAGCAAACTGCCGCGTGGATCTCTTTGCGGATATAGCGGGTGGCCGAAGCCAGACAAGATATGTCCATAGCCGGGCAGGCCATCGGCATGCCGCACGCGCTCTGACAAAAATCTGGGTATATCTTCGTGCTCCAGTGCCGCATCCAGCAGCATGCGGACACGCTGGCTCTCGCCGCCATGGCGCGGACCGGACAATGCGGCCAGGCCGGCGCTGACGGCTGCATACAGATTGGCTCCGGTCGAGGCAACGCAGCGCACCGTGAAGGTAGATGCATTCAGCTCATGGTCGGCACATAGCACCATCGCAGAGCGCAGCAATTCGGCGGCGTGCGCATCCAGCCCCCATGCCTGCGCCACCAGATGATGTATGGGTTCTCTGTTGGCGGCGCCGCCAATATCGTCCGCTGTCAGCGCCGCCGCCAGCACTTGCATCAATTGCGCGCCCGAATGCAGCATCGCTGGCCCGGTACGCCCCCATGTATGCTGCAGATGCGGCGCGATAGCGGGCAACAAGGACATTGCCCTGTCCAGTGGCGGCAATTTGCTTAATGGGCTTTGCATGCTGCGCCATAATTTCGCGCCAGCTTCCTGCCGGGCCCACCTGGCAGGGCTGTCAAACAGGTCTTCTCCGTCGTGCGCCCATAGTAGTTGCGCCACCTGTTCCAGCGTTGCGGTTTTTGCCAATTCTATGGCATCACGCCCCCTGTAAGAGAGTTTGCCGTCGGCAATCAATGTGATGCTCGATTCGAGTACCGGCACGCCCCAGTCTATCGCACCTTCTGCGGTTCGCCCGGCACGCCGGCTATCGTTGTTGCGCGCTGCCAGCTTTAGTACTTCCTCATGCAAGTAACGCCTGCTGCGCTGACCTTCTTCCGCAATCGACCTTAGAATGCCCCGGCTGACATAGGCGTACAGTGTAGGCAGGCTGATGCCCAGCAGACCGGCGGCCTCTGCCGCAGACAGGTTCTTTTTCATTTTTATCGAAATAAATATTTATATTGATCGATTTAATCAATATTGACGCCTAGTTGATGCAATCAATAGACTACCCCATATCTTGATCCGGGAGGAAGTATGGACGCTATCGACATGAACACGAGTGCTGTGCAGGCTTTGCATGCTTTTTGGCAATTGGGCAGCGGCGATCCTGACGCACTGGGCAGGGTTTCATTTACCGGCACAGACACGCAGTTGCCTTCGGTGTTCCAGGTAGGTCCACTGGCAGCAGCCAGCATTGCTGCCCAGGCGCTGGCAGCGGCGGAAATCTGGGCCATGCGCAGTGGGCGGCGCCAGGACATCCAGGTATCGATGCGCAAAGCCCTGGCGATGTTTCGCAGCGAGCGCTACCTGACGGTGGATGGCCAGCCGCCATCGGAGATACGCAGCCCCTTGACAGGCTACTTCCAGGCCGGCGATGGCCGCTGGATACAGTTGCACACCAATTTCCCGCACCACAGGGCCGGTGTGCTGAAGGTTTTGCAGTGCGAGGACAGTTATGAATCTGTGAGCGCGGCGATCAGGAGATGGAAGGCTGCCGATCTGGACGCATTGCTGGCGCAGCAGGGCATGTGCGCCGCGCTGATACGCAGTCCTGATGAATGGCAGGCGCATCCGCAATCAGCGGCGATTGCAGGGTTGCCGCTATTTGAGATTATTCGCATAGGCGATGCTCCGGTGGAGCGTGTCAGTAGATTGGAGGCATCCCGCCCATTATCGGGTGTACGGGTGCTGGATTTATCCCGTGTGATTGCCGCCCCCGTCGCTGGCCGCACGCTGGCGCAGCATGGCGCGGATGTGCTGGCGATCAGCGCGGCACATCTGCCAAATATCGCACCGCTGGTGATCGATACCGGGCGTGGCAAGCGTTCCGCCCAACTGGACCTGCGCACGGCGCCGGGGAAGGACAGATTACTGGAGTTGATCCAGGGAGCCGACGTGTTCTTGCAAGCCTACCGGCCCGGTGCGCTTGCGGAACTCGGATTCTCGCCTGAAGACTTATGCAAGCGGCGCCCCGGCCTGATCCAGGTCAGCCTGTCTGCCTATAGTCACGTGGGCCCCTGGGCCACGCGGCGCGGCTTTGACAGCCTGGTGCAGTCAGCGACAGGGATCGCATATGAAGAAGGGGCTTCCGCCGGGCTGGCAGAACCCGGCAAATTGCCTTGCCAGGCTCTGGATCATGCGACCGGCTACCTGGCGGCGTTTGCGACGATGATGGCGTTGAAACGGCGGGCAGAAGAAGGAGGCAGCTGGCTGGTGCGGGTATCGCTGGCCCAGACCGGGCATTGGCTGCAGAGCCAGACCCGCCTTGCTGCCCAGCCGGCAGGTACAGAGCTGAGCCGGGAGGAAATAGGCGCATGTTTGCAGGTGCAGGATTCTCCATTTGGTCGGGTGAGGGCGATAGGTCCTGTAGAGCAGATGTCCTTGACGCCACCGGCTTTTGCATTGCCGCCGGTGCCTCTTGGCACGCACGAAGCACTTTGGTCTTAGTCGGGAGCATCTGCATGGCGGATTCCCGGCCCGGCTTGACTTTGCTTTTTAGTTGCGTAGACTGCAATCTTTGTTCTTGAAGCCTGAGGAATTGTTATGCCGTTAGGAATAGGCCTGCATGTCTTGATCGCCATCTTTTTTGCTGTACACGTCGTGCGTAGCGGCGGGCAATTGTATTGGCTGTTTATCCTGTTTTCCTTCCCTTTGCTGGGCAGCCTTATCTATTTCCTGGCGATTTACCTTCCGCATTCCCGCCTGGACAGGGGATTGCGCCAGGCGACGACCAAGGCAATCAAGAGCCTGGATCCCGGACGCGAGTTGCGCGATGCGCAGGCAGCATTTGACCTGACGCCGACAGCACAAAACCAGATGCGCGTGGCATATGCCTTGCTGGAGGCCGGCGAGGCGCAGCAGGCTGCACAGCAATTCGATCTCTGCCTGCAAGGGCCGTTTTCCAAGGATGCCGAAATACGTTTTGGCGCGGCCAAGGCCAAGCTGTTAAGCAATCAGGTGGCTGCTGCTTCAGCGCTGCTGGCGCATATCCAGGCAGATACCCCTAATTTCCGTGCCGAAGAAGTCGCCTTGCTGAGCGCTCACGCATTGGCGGCAGAGGGTAAAAACGACGAAGCGAGACAGGTCTATACCGCTGCGCTGGAAAGATTCGGCAGCGTTGCTTGCCGTGCCGAATTTGCCATCTGGTCGGTCAGCGTCGGCGACCTGGTGACTGCACAGCGCTTGCATGCAGAGCTGCAGCACGCACAAAAGCACATGACCAAACATGCACGGTCGCTGCACCAGCCCCTGTTCAGGCGTTTGCAATCCGCATTGAGCGCCAGGGAAGAAAAGTCGCAGTGAAGCCAGCTTTGTCAGCTTTGAAATACGAAGTATCAAAAGGCTTGATAGCGGTAAGCAAGACAAGCAGGCTCAGTTAGCACAAACAATACAGACCACACAGGATAATATGTCGACAAGCGATAAGCAGGCCCTGGAACTGGAATGGGTCACGCTGCAAAACAATATAGAGCAATATGAAAGAACTGCGCTGCTGATCAAGCTGCTGGCTATCTGCCTATTTACCGCTGTCTTGATCATGGGCTTGCACGCCACGCTCGTCGCAGTATTGATCCTGATCTTCTGGCTGCAGGAAGCTATCTTCAGAACTTCGCAGTTCCGCCTCGGTGAGCGCATTGTGCGGGTCGAGGGTTTGATCAAGGCTGGAATGCAAACTGAAATTGCCGGTTTTCAGTTGCATTCCGAATGGCTGGCTTCCCGCAAGGGATTGCAGGGCCTGCTGCTTGAATATCTCGGCAGTGCGCTAAAGCCGACAGTGGCGTTTCCGTATGCGGCATTATTGCTAATCGACTTTGCCATCTATATGCAGGCCAGCTAGGGCCTGTTAACAATTAAATTAGGAGTGCGAATGGATCTAAACAGGTGCAGGGCTAGGCGTAGTCCGCGCCGCAGTATGAATACTGCCAGCGGGCTGCAACAACGCCCTGCGCCTGTTTAGACCCATTCCCTCCGGGTTCCAAGCAAAACGCGGGCTCGACTGCGTTGTACTCCTTGTTAATGCATCAGCCTTAACCGCGTTGCGCGCCTTGCCAGCCCGCGTTTTGGTTGGAACGCATCTCCTAATTTAAATGTTAACAGGCCCTAGGCCTGCTTCAGGTTTTGCAAGCGGATCTAAAAGCGCCAGGGAGACTATTGAGGCACAACCGCTGTCCGCATTACCGGATACAGCATGTAGCGCTGATCCCATGAGCTATGCCTGCGGGCAAAAAACTCCAGCCGGGCCCAAGGATTTTTTGCAAAATCGGCGTCACTGGCCAGTTTTTGCTCAAACTCCGTCTTGAGTGCAGGGTTGGCCGCCAATTGTTCCCGCGCGACTTCTTCCGCGACGTAGGCTTCCATGTACTCCTTCTTTTCAAACGCATTGTTGAAGTAGCCCCAGGCTACCAGCGCGTCCGGTGCCCGCGGCTCCAGCAGAGCCATCACCAGCCTGGATTTGGGTTGGGCGATAGGCACGAACAGGCTGCCCTTGCCTGCGCCGGCCTGTTCTGGTTTCCAGCTCCCCTGCAGGCTAAGCATATGTCTTCCCTCCAGCGTCGCTTTATCGAAAACCGCTTTGTCGGCCCGGAAAGTTTCGGTTCCGGCAGCGCTAAATGAAGCCGATAGCACGCGGTATTGCACGCCATGCTGTTTCAGTTTCTCGGCTACGGCAGGCGCATACGCGGCTGCAACCAAATATCCGCCTTGCGGCGCTTTGACGCTGATATCCGGCACGAGTTCATTTTGCAGCTTGACGTTCCAGATCTGCGGCTTGGTTTCATCATAGCGCGTCATCAATGCACCCGAAATGTCGGATTGCGTGCGCGTGTATGCATAGCCGCGAAAGGCAACATCGACAGTCTTGTCCGTCACCTTGTAACTGAGAGGAACGTCTTGCCCACCCAGTTTTTCGGCACGCTGGTCGGCCTGTCGTGCCTGCAAGCGCCACTCGGCCCCGTGCTGCGCCATCTGCTGCAGAACTGAAACAATGGTGTTGTGCGTAATGCGCACGCGGGTAGGATAGTCTTTCCAGGAGTGAGTCTCTACCAGCATGCCAAGGCGATTGCGCAGCTGGAAGTAGCCGGTGGAAAATCGCGGAGGAGATACGCTGTCGGCGAAGCCGGACATGGGATCATCATCCACCTTGAACGACATATAGTAAGGCAGTGGCAGCGAGCCCTGCTTTGCCAGATCCTCTATGGCTGCGCCTTGCAAGTCGCGGCCGGCTTTTTGCATGCCCTCGTCACCGGCATGGGTGGGTTCCACTTGTATGGAAATATCATGTTCAAATTTGGCGCCGTCGGTGACATGCAAGTCTACTTCTGCAACGGGGTCCCAGTCGTTGATCAGCCTTAGCATGGCCTGCATTTCGGGTGCATCGGCCTTTGCATAGTCGCGGTTCAAGTTGAGATTTTGTCCGGTCGTGCGCCAGCCCATTTCTTCGGGGCCGCGCTGATTCGGGCGGTTCCAGCGACCAAAGCGCTCGTGGCCGTCTATATTAAATACCGGAACGAATACCAGCACCTGTTTGTCCAGCGCTCCTTTGGCGGCCTTGTTGTCCAAAATCTCGCGCAAGGCCAGGAAGCCTGCGTCCTTGCCGTCTATTTCCCCGGCATGGATACCGCCCTGTATCAACACCACGGGCAGCTTGCGCTTGCCTGCTTCTGCTGCGGTCAATGCTCCGCTACGCGAAGCAATCAGCGCCAGCATAGGGCGGCCTTCCGGCGTGCGGCCGAATTCCACACAGCGCACTGCCTTGGGATAGGTTTTCTGGAATGTATTGCAAAGCTGTATTACCTCATCATAGCGGCCGGTCTGCTGGAAACCGGAGCGCTCCGAGACAGTCGTCAACGGCAACGGTTTGCTTTCGGCCGCATATGCGGGTACATATGCGGCGGCAGAATTCAGGGCAAGGGCGATCAGCAGGGGCAGGGTAGGGCGTGTCATCATGCTGTGAGTTTCATCCATAAATTGAGTATGTTTGAGGCTGGGTGTTACGGCGAAAAAGAATGGTGGAGAAAGCGGGTCATGCTATTTGCTGAATGATCCTTTGCTGCCACCAGCGCGCCTTATCGCCCAGTTCTGCAAGGCTCAGGGTTTGCAAGCGGCGCTCCTGCATCAGGCATTTACCGGCGACCCAGACATGGCTGACCTGCTCGCGGCCGGCCGCATACACGATTTGCGAAACAGGATCAAACAAGGGTAAGGTTTCCAGTGCCGACAAGTCAATGGCAATGATGTCCGCCTGTTTGCCCGCTACCAGACTGCCGGTGATATCGCCTTTGCCCAGCGCCTTTGCGCCTGCCAGGGTTGCCATTTCCAGCGCGGCTGCGGCATTCAGCGACGTGGGATTGCCGGATTGTGCCTTGGCCAGCAGAGCCGCCATGCGCAGGTCGCCCAACAAATCGATTTTATTGTTGCTGGCGGCACCGTCGGTACCTATGCCTACATTGATGCCCGCCGCCTGCATTGCGCTGATCCTGGCAAAGCCGGACGCCAGCTTCAGGTTGCTGGCCGGATTGTGCGCCACATGCACGCCTTGTTTTGCCAGCAGCGCGAGTTCTTCATCGTTAGCATGCACGACGTGAGCGGCAATCAATTGTGGCGTCAGCAGGCCAAGTTCATGCAGGCGTTGCAGCGGCCGCTTGCCATGCTCGGTAAGACTGCCTTCTATTTCTTCGCGGGTTTCATGGATGTGGCAGTGTATGCTTATATCCAGTTGATCTGCCAGCTTGATGATCTTGCGAAACGTTTCATCGGCGACGGTGTACGGAGCATGCGGCGCCAGCCTGAAATCCACGCCTGCCTGCCCGGCAAAAGCCTGGTGTGCTGTTACTGCCTTGCTGATGTATTCATCTGCATTGTTCGCATAGCCGGTGGGAAATTCCAGGATGCTGCAACCGACGATAGTACGCATTCCTGCCGCCAGGCCCGCTGTTGCCACTGCTTCATGGTGGAAATACATGTCATTCACGGTGGTGGTGCCGCCGCGTATCATCTCTGCCATTGCATGCAGAGTGCCGTCATGCACGAACTCGTCCGATACATGTTTCTTTTCAGCGGGCCAGATATGGTGGTTCAACCAGTCCATTAGCGCCAGATCGTCGGCCAGGCCGCGCAACAGGCTCATTGCAGAATGGGCATGCAGGTTGACAAAGCCCGGCAGCAAGGCATGTTCGCTCAAGTCGGTGTGGACGGCATCCGGATATTGCAAACGCGCCTGTTCGCTGGGGATAATCGCGCTGATGATGTCATCGGTGATGACGAGTGCATGATTTTGCAGGACGGTGGCGCGCGGTTCAACCGGAATCAGCCATTTGGGATGGAGGCAGCTTGTTGTTGACATTGATTGCTCTGAGATTTCAATGTGCAATTATAGCTGGCAAATTTTACTTTGGTTATGGGTGAGGGTACTCCCCCGCTTGCTGGCAGGGGAGTAAAAAATGCCCAGGAATGACGTAAAAGCAGCCTGAAATAGCGTAAAAACAGCTTAAACAGCGATTTAAAAAAGAAAATAACGCTGCGCCATAGGCAAGACTTTGGCCGGCTCACATACCAGCAGTTCGCCGTTTGCCCTGACTTCATAGGTTTCAGAATCGACTTCCATCTTCGGCGTCAGGCTATTGTGTATCATGTCTTTCTTGCGTACATTGCGGGTGTTTTTTACCGGGATCAGCGTCTTGCTCAGTTTTAATTGTTCGCCCAGTCCAGCATCAAACGCCGCCTGCGATACAAAGGTAAAGGATTTTTTCAGTCCGCCGCCAAAGGCGCCGAACATCATCCGATAGTGCACCGGCTGCGGTGTGGGGATGGAAGCATTCGGATCGCCCATCTGGGCAGCTGCGATCATGCCGCCTTTCAATATCATCGACGGCTTGACGCCGAAGAAGGCCGGTTTCCACAACACGATATCGGCGATCTTGCCTACTTCCAGCGAACCGACCGCATGCGCGATGCCATGTGTAATTGCCGGGTTGATCGTGTATTTTGCGATATAGCGTTTGGCGCGGAAATTGTCGTTGCGGCTATTGTCTTCCGGCAGCGAGCCGCGCTGACTCTTCATCTTGTCGGCGGTCTGCCAGGTACGCATGATGACCTCGCCGACCCTGCCCATCGCCTGCGAATCGGAAGACATCATAGAGATCGCCCCCAGATCATGCAGGATGTCTTCCGCTGCAATGGTTTCGCGGCGTATGCGCGATTCTGCAAACGCGATATCTTCGGCAATCGCCGGATCCAGATGATGGCAGACCATCAGCATGTCCAGATGCTCGTCCAGCGTATTGACGGTGTAGGGCCGGGTCGGATTGGTGGACGACGGCAGCACATTGGCTTCGCCGACGGCCGCGATGATGTCCGGTGCATGGCCGCCGCCTGCGCCTTCGGTATGGAAGGTGTGGATGGTCCTGTCCTTGAATGCGGCCAACGTATGTTCCAGGAAGCCGCCTTCATTCAGGGTATCGCTGTGGATTGCTACCTGCACATCCATTTCATCGGCAACGCTGAGGCAATTGTCGATTGCCGCCGGCGTTGTACCCCAGTCTTCGTGCAGTTTCAAGCCTATGGCACCCGCATTGATCTGCTCTTGCAAGGGCAGAGGCAAGCTGACATTGCCTTTGCCCAGGAAGCCCAGGTTCATCGGAAAGGCATCGGCTGCCATGATCATGCTATGGATATGCCATGGGCCGGGTGTGCAAGTGGTGGCTGCTGTGCCTACCGCAGGACCGGTACCGCCGCCCAGCATCGTGGTAACGCCGCTCATCAGGGCTTCTTCTATCTGCTGCGGGCAGATGAAGTGGATATGCGAATCGATGCCGCCGGCGGTGACTATCATGCCCTCTCCGGCGATGATTTCGGTAGCCCCGCCTATGGCCATGTCCACATGTGACTGAATGTCGGGGTTGCCGGCTTTGCCGATTTTTACGATGAGGCCGTTTTTCAATCCGATGTCGGCCTTGACGATGCCCCAATGGTCAAGGATCACCGCGTTGGTGATGACGGTATCCATGACCTCGGCATGCGGCCTTTGTGATTGCCCCATACCGTCGCGGATCACCTTGCCGCCGCCGAATTTCACTTCTTCGCCATAGATGGCGTAGTCTTTTTCTATCTCTATGAACAGACCGGTATCGGCCAGGCGGATACGGTCGCCGGTGGTGGGACCAAACATTTCTGCATAGGCTTGTCTTGATATTTTCATAGCGCACCCATCACTTTGCCGTTAAACCCATAGACCTTGCGCTCACCTGCCAGCGCCACCAGTTCCACCGTGCGCTGTTGCCCCGGCTCGAAACGCACTGCCGTGCCGGCGGCGATATTGAGCCGCATGCCGTAAGCCAGTTGCCGGTCAAATTGCAGGGCAGGATTGGTTTCAAAAAAATGGAAATGAGAACCCACCTGTATCGGCCTGTCGCCGCCGTTGGAGACTGAGACCGTCACTGTGGGGCGGCCTGCATTCAATTCTATATCGCCGGGTTCTATCAGCATTTCGCCTGGAGTCATGATGTCCGCCTAAGGGATGGGGTGATGAACGGTGACCAGCTTGGTGCCGTCGGGGAAGGTTGCCTCTACCTGTATGTCCGGGATCATTTCGGGGATGCCGTCCATGACATCGGCGCGGGTCAATATCTGCGTGCCTTCGGACATCAGCTCGGCGACGCTCTTGCCGTCGCGAGCGCCTTCCATGATGGCCGCAGTGATCAGGGCCACCGCTTCAGGATAATTCAGCTTCAGGCCGCGAGCCTTGCGGCGCTCTGCCAGCAGCGCAGCGGTAAAGATCAGTAGCTTGTCTTTTTCACGGGGAGTCAGATCCATGGTCTTCCTTTTTATTCGTTTGCTGCAATGTGGTTCAGATGGCAGGGACAGATTTTTCGTCAGCTATTGTCAGCTATATTAGGTAGCTTATGTGTTCCAGATTCGGGGTATTGCTGCAGGCATGCCTATCACGGCCGGCCGCAGGTGCTGCCAGACGCATTGCATCCAGTGGCGCGCAACTTCGCTGGAGTTACCCAGGTAGCGCGCCACGATCAGGGATTTAAGCTGGCTGGCGCCGGTTTGCGCGCCCGTGTCCCTGTCCTCAGCCAGTTGCCGGGTTTGTTCACGCAGTACGGTTAGAGCGTTGGCATCCAGGCTGCCGCCGGTGGCAATGACGGTAGCGCAGACAGTTTTTCCTGCAAGCGCCAACGGGCTTTGCATTGCAGATGTGCCGCCCATCAGGCTGCCTTGTTCAAACCAGATCAGCTTACCCGCCCGACGGATTTCAGTGTGCTGCATGATTTCGCCGGTATTGTAGGTTTCGCCAGATGCAGTGCGGCCGAAGCACAAAATGTCTGCGCCTATGTAGCGCGCATCCGCGGCCAGATTGATGGTCTGATGCAGCATAACGCGGGCATCGTCAAAGAAGATGGTCTCTTGCGGTAGCCACTCCAGTTTTGCTCCTGCTGCCACGTCAAGGCATACCTGCTGCTTGGACGTGTAAGCATTGCTGCGATACCATTTTGCTGCGCCGGGCGTAGTGATCAATGCATGGCTGTTCTGACTAACCGTGGCGCTGATATCGAGTATGTCACCGCCTATCACGCCGCCCGGTGGATGGATGATGATGGCATGGCAGGTCTGATCCCCTTCGGGGTAGAGCGGCTTTTGCACGCGCAGGGGGCCGCTGTGCAGGCGTTTTACCAGGCGGCTGGTGCCCTGGTCATCGGCAAAACCAAGCTGCAGACTGGCCTGCCAGTGTGCCTTGGCGGGTGCGGATATTTCTTGCAGGGAATCGGGAGCTAACTCTGTGCGCGTCATGCCAAAACTATACCGCCAAGTGACGCCTCACGTCATCACTATCCATTAAATCCTGTGCGCCGGAGGCAACGACCTCGCCGCGGGACAGGACCAGGAAGCTATCGGCCAGTGCACGCGCAAAATCAAAATACTGCTCGCACAGCAGGATGCCCATATCACCGCGTTGCCGCAGCAGCCGGATTACCCGTTCTATGTCCTTGATGATGGACGGTTGTATGCCTTCTGTCGGCTCGTCCAGGATTATCAGTTTAGGTTCTGCCAGCAAGGCCCTGGCGATGGCCAGTTGCTGTTGCTGTCCGCCTGATAGGTCGCCGCCGCGCCTATGCAGCATTTCTTTGAGGACAGGAAACAATTCATAGACCTCGCCCTTGATATTTGCAGCTTTTTTGCTGGACAAGGTAGCCATGCCCATGCGAAGGTTTTCTTCCACGGTGAGCCTTGCAAAAATCTCCCGGCCTTGCGGCACGTAAGCGATGCCACGGCGCGCGCGCTGGTGCGGCGCCAGCTTGCTGATGTCCTGACCGTCCAGCGACACGCTGCCGCGGCTGAGCGGCAAAACGCCGGTCAGGCACTTCAGCAGCGTGGTCTTGCCTACGCCATTGCGTCCCAGCAGGGTCACGCATTCGCCCTTTTTGACGGAGAGTGAAATACCGCGCAAAGTATGCGATGAGCCGTAATGCTGGTGGATTTGTTCTACTTGCAGCATAAGTTTTCCTATCGCCCTAGATACACTTCGATCACGCGTTCGTCAGCCTGCACTTCCTGCATCGTGCCCTGTGCCAGCACAGAGCCTTCGTGCAAGACGGTCACCTTGCCTTGCTGGGCAATTTCAGTGACAAAACCCATGTCGTGTTCCACCACCATGATTGAATGCTTGCCGCGCAACTCGTTCAGCAATTCGGCGGTGCGTGCCGTCTCAGCGTCGGACATGCCGGCGACAGGCTCGTCCAGCAAGATCAGTTGCGGCTCCTGTATCAACAGCATGCCTATTTCCAGCCACTGCTTTTGCCCATGCGACAGCAAGCCGGCCAGGCGGGCTTCCTGCCCATTCAGGCGTATCAGCTTGAGTATCGCGTCTATCTTGCCCTTTTGTTCGCTGTTCAAGCGGGCAAACAGGGTCGTCTTGACCCGCTTGTCCATCTTCATCGCCAGTTCCAGGTTTTCAAACACCGTGTGCTGCTCGAATACGGTGGGACGCTGGAATTTGCGACCTATGCCGGCATGGGCGATGTCGTATTCCGTCATGCGGGTCAGGTCCATGGTCTGGCCGAAAAAGGCCGTGCCTGAGCTGGGGCGGGTTTTGCCGGTAATCACATCCATCATGGTTGTTTTGCCGGCGCCATTCGGTCCTATGATGCAACGCAGTTCGCCGACGGAGATGTCCAGCGTCAGCTTGTTGATGGCCTTGAAGCCGTCAAAGGAAACCGTGATTTCTTCCAGATACAGGATGGCGCCGTGTGTGGTATCCAGGCCCTCCTGCTTGACCCTGCCGTAGGAAACACCCTGGTCTCCGGTCTGGCCGTCATAGGTCTGGCCAGGTTGCAGTACCGGAGAAACCGGTGCGCTCGGCGGGAGCGGCGTAATCGCAGGCACGGAGGGGATGCGAGATATTTCGCTCATGCTGCTTCTCCGCTGATATGGATGCTTTCGTGTTTGCTCTCTGGCTTGCTTTCTTTATTGTTCTCACTCTCGTCGCTTGATTCAGGCGGTGCCGCTTTACGTTTCAGCTTGCCTATTACCCCCAGTATGCCCTGCTGCATGAACAGCGTGACCAGTATGAAGATCAGCCCCAGCGCATACAGCCACAACTCGGGGAAGGCTGCGGTAAACCAGCTTTTCAGGCCATTGACCGTGAATGCGCCGATAATCGGCCCCAGCAAGCTGCCGCGGCCACCGACAGCAGCCCAGATCACCATCTCGATTGAATTACCGGGCGACATTTCCGACGGATTGATGATGCCGACCTGTGGCACGTATAAGGCGCCGGCGATGCCGCACAATACGGCCGACAGGGTCCAGACAAACAGTTTGAACCATAGCGGGTTATAGCCGATGAACATCAACCGGGATTCCGAATCACGTACCGCCTGCAATACCCGGCCCAGCTTGGAAGTGACTATCCAGCGGCATAGCAATAGCGAACCCAGCAGCAGGCCCAGCGTAATCAGGTATAAGGCAGCCTTGGTGGATGGGGCGGTGATGGTGAAGCCCAGGATGCGCTTGAAATCCGTGAAGCCATTGTTGCCACCAAAACCGGTATTGTTGCGGAAGAACAGCAGCATGAAGGCAAAGGTCATCGCCTGGGTAATGATGGAAAAATACACACCCTTGATCCGCGAGCGGAAGGCAAAGAAACCAAATATGAAGGCCAGCACGCCGGGCACCAGCACCACCAGCAGCATGCAATACCAGAAGCTGTCCGTCATCGCCCAGTACCAGGGGTAGGTTTTCCAGTCCAGGAAGACCATGAAGTCGGGCAGGTTGCTTTGATATACGCCGTCACGGCCGATGGCGCGCATCAGGTACATGCCGTGCGCATAACCGCCCAGCGCGAAAAATACACCATGACCCAGAGACAGGATGCCGGTATAGCCCCACACTAGGTCCAGCGCCAGCGCAGCCATCGCATAGCACATGAATTTACCGACCAGCGCTATCGTATAGCTGGAGATATGCAGTGCGCTGCCTGCAGGGAAACTCAGGTTCAGAATGGGCAGCAGGAAGAGTACCGCCGTACACACTACGATGCCGGTCCAGGCAGGACGCGAAAACAGGGAGTTGTTCATCAATGGCGTACTCATTCCACGCTCCTGCCTTTAACCGCGAACAAGCCCTGCGGACGGCGCTGTATGAAGATGATGATAAAGACCAGGATCACGATCTTCGCCATGACCGCGCCGGCGACGGGCTCCAGGAATTTATTTACCTCGCCCAGGCCCAGTGCGGCAATCACCGTGCCGGCCAATTGCCCGACGCCGCCGAGCACGACGACCATGAAAGAATCGACGATGAAACCCTGTCCCAGGTCGGGGCCGACATTACCCAGTTGCGACAAGGCCACGCCGCCCAAGCCGGCGATGCCGGAGCCCAGGCCGAAGGTCATCATGTCTATCTTGCCGGTAGGAACGCCGACGCAATCGGCCATGCGCCGGTTTTGCGTGACTGCACGCACGAACAAGCCCAGCCTGCTCTTGTTCAGTATCAGCCATACCGAGAACACGACAAACAGGGCAAAGAAAATGATGATGATGCGGTTATACGAGAGCACCAGCGAGCCCAGCACGGTAATGCCGCCGGACATCCAGGAAGGATTGGAAACTTCTACATTCTGCGCGCCGAAGATGGAACGTACCAATTGCATCAGGATCAGGCTGATGCCCCAGGTGCACAGCAGGGTTTCCAGCGGGCGGCCATAGAGCCAGCGTATGACGGTGCGTTCCAGGATGATGCCTACTGCGCCTGCGACGATGAAGGCTGCCGGCAGGGCGACGATCAGGTAGGCATCAATCGCTCCCGGCATGAATTTGCGGAAGGCGAGCTGGCAGGCATAGGTGGTGTAGGCGCCTATCATCAGCAATTCGCCGTGCGCCATATTGATGATGCCCATCAGGCCGAAAGTAATTGCCAGGCCCAGCGCTGCCAGCAGCAGCACGCTGCCGAGGGAAATACCATAAAACAGGTTGCCGACAAACTCCATCCTGGTCAGGCGGGAGTTGATTGCGTTCAGGGTGTTGACCACCTCGACACGTATTGACTCATCCGGCTCGCCATAGCTGCCGTCCGGGTTCTGGGCCAGCATTTTTTGCAGCATGGGTTTCAGGTTGGCATTGTCGCTATCCACCAGCGATTTCACTGCCGCCTTGCGTTGTGCCGCATCCGGTGACTGCAGGTTGGCTGTGGCGATAACCAGTTGCAGGATGCCCTTGATTTCGGGATCGTTTTCTTTGACGTAAGCCTTGGTCACCAGCGGTAATTGCTCCAGGCTGGCGTCTTTTTGCAGCTCCTTGGCGGCAGCCAGCCTGAGTGCTTTTTCCGGGGAAAATAATTTGAGGCCTGACAACGCGCTGTCGATAGCGCCGCGCAGACGATTATTGATGCTGATTGCCTCTATCCCTTCCGGTAGCGGCGTTGATTTTCCTGTCGCCGGATTATAGGCCTGGTCGTCGGTGACAATATAGACGTCGCCATCAGGCTTGGCGGGGTTTGCATACAGTGCTTCATTCTTCAGCGCATTCAGCACTTTGGAAGCATCTTCATTGGCCAGTGCCGCAATGGCATTAACCGCTTCTATGCGGGCATCCGGATCATCGCCGGCCAGCGGTTGCAGCAGCTTGGGATCGATATTGGCATGCGCGCCGAACGACATCGTCAGCAGCAGCAGGGCCAGGCATTTTTTTATCAGGATCATAGTCGGCGCAAGGTTATGGTGCTTGGCGGCGTAATGCGTCCGCGTGCGCAGGACCCTGCAGGAGATTATCGATCATCTCCGGCAGGCGAGCCGCGCGGTTGAGGCCGCGCTGATTCAGCTACTGGCTAGTAGTTGGTAAATTAACTACTAGCCATTACAGCTAAAGCGATTACAGCTTTTGCTTGCCTTCGTTACCAGGGATGTAAGGGCTCCAAGGCTGGGCACGGATAGTCGTCTTGGTTTTGTAGACGACGCTGAACTGACCGTCAGCCTTGATTTCGCCTATCATCACAGGCTTGTGCAAGTGGTGATTGGTTTTATCCATCATCAGTTCAAAGCCGGAAGGCGCCTTGAAAGTCTGGCCGCCCATTGCCGCGATCACTTTGTCGGTATCGGTGGACTTAGCTTTTTCTACTGCCTGCTTCCACATATAGATGCCGACATAAGTCGCTTCCATAGGATCATTGGTTACGACAGTATTTGCATTCGGCAGTTTCTTGGCGGCAGCGTAGTCTTTCCATTTCTTGATGAACTCGGTGTTGACGGGGTTTTTCACAGATTCAAAATAATTCCATGCCGCCAGATGGCCAACCAGCGGCTTGGTATCCACGCCGCGCAGTTCTTCTTCGCCCACAGAGAATGCAACGACAGGCACGTCAGTCGCTTTCAGGCCGGCATTACCCAGTTCCTTGTAGAAAGGCACGTTGGAATCGCCGTTGATGGTAGAGATCACTGCGGTTTTACCGCCTGCAGAGAATTTTTTGATATTGGCTACGATGGTCTGATAGTCCGAATGGCCGAACGGCGTATACACTTCATCGATATCGGTATCCTTCACACCCTTGCTATGCAGGAAAGCGCGCAGGATTTTGTTGGTCGTGCGCGGGTATACATAGTCTGTGCCCAGCAACACAAAGCGCTTGGCGCCGCCGCCTTCCTTGGACATCAGGTATTCCGTGGCCGGGATCGCTTGCTGGTTAGGCGCTGCACCGGTGTAGAACACGTTCTTTTCCAGTTCTTCGCCTTCGTACTGCACAGGGTAGAACAGCAGGCTATTCAATTCCTTGAATACCGGCAGCGTGGATTTGCGTGAAACGGAAGTCCAGCAGCCGAATACCACGGCGACCTTGTCCTGCGTCACCAGTTGGCGCGCTTTTTCTGCAAACAGCGGCCAGTTGGAGGCCGGATCTACGACTACCGCCTCCAGTTTCTTGCCCATCACGCCGCCCTTGGCGTTGATCTCATCTATCGTCATCAGGGCGACATCTTTCAGCGATGTTTCGGAAATAGCCATGGTGCCGGACAAGGAATGCAGGATGCCGACCTTGATGGTGTCTTCAGCCAGGGCTTGAGTGACCCAGCCGGATGTCGCGAGTGCCATTGCGCCTAGCGCTGTTGCTTTTAGTAAAGTACGACGAGACATGATTTCTCCAAATAGTGATGAGGACAGATGTTGACCAAATACTGCGAGATGCGATGAGATGACGCGTGACTTCCACAAAAGGAAATAGCAGTTTGCGTGCCAGCGGAGATTTGGGCTTTTACGGGGCATTCAGGTGTGGAGCCCGCTTAGAATTTGACAAACCGGGTGCGAATTTCTCCCTGAATTCGTGCGGAAATGGGGCTTTTAGGCTATTTGTTAGATAATGGTGCAAATATTGAATCGATCGCCTGGCCGGGTAAATAATAGAAGCGGGCGACTATTCATTTGAGCCTTCCTGCTATCATGTTCGTTTTGCCTTTTCCTCTGGTACACCATCATCATGTTCGACTTCCTGTTCAAACGAAAATCCAAATCTCCCACCCCGGCCCAGGCCATTTCTGCGCAGGCGGCGTCCCAGCAGGAAAATCAGGAGATCAAAAAGCAGCAGGCCGAGCGGGCAAGAAACGCAGCCCTGGCACAATTGGAGCAAATTTCCCAGGATGAGGCTGCGGTCGTCAATTTTCTGACTACTTGCGATTTTGCCGATGGCCGCCTGAAAGCCGCACAATATATACATACAGAGGCAGCGCTGAACCAGGTGCTTGTGGCGGTCCGGAATACCGACAGGCGGGTTGCCAAGCTGGTGCAGTCGCGGCTGGACCTCATTTTGCAGGCGGGCAAGCAACAAGCGGCCGCACAGGCACATATTGCCGCTGCGCGACAAATGGCAGCGGCGCAGCATCTGCTGGCAAATCAGGTAGCGGAGCTGGACAGGCAGGTCGCCGGCTTGAAAGGTTTTCCTGCGGAGTTGAGGGAGGAGTTTGAATTACTGCGCCAGACTCTGGATACGAGATTGCAGGCGCAAACCGCCCTGCAGCGCAGGGTCTTGAATTTGATCGCCAAGCTGCATGAGTTGGCTGCGACCGATGATATTCAGCCGCAGCAGGCTCAGCATACCCTGGGCCAGTTGCAAGCGGAATTTGACGACAGTATGTCGCAAGTCGAGGCTGTTTCTCTGCCCAAAAATCTGGCTCAGGAATTTGCGGAAGAAATCGCCGATCTGCGCAAAACTATCGATGCGCAACTGGACGTATTGCGCAAACAGGCAGAAGAACATGCGAGGGCGGAGAAAAAAGCAGCGGATAAGGCCGCTGCCATCGCTGATGCCGCGGCGGCACTGGCTGCGCAGGCAGCGATTGAATTTACCGCTGCGCCGGATGCTGTGGCCGCTGATATCGCGCAACGCGACGGAACTCAGCCTGCACCTGCGCCAGTAGTAAAAAAAGAAAGCCAGGAAAACAGGGAAAAGCCAGCCCTGATCACGTCCAGCGTGGGAAAAATTACTGCTGCAATCCAGGGCATCGAAGATGCGCTTGCACAAGGTACGGTACAGGTCGCACTGAAGCTGGACCGCGAACTGCGCGGCATAGATTTGAAAGCATCCGGCGCTTCCACCTCCTTGCGCGACAAGCTGACGCGTCTGCGCAGCGAGTTGGGGCATTTACAGGGCTGGGCCAAGTGGGGCGGAGGCGTTTCACGTGATGAGCTGATCAAGACTGCCGAAGAACTGGCTGCACTGAAACTGGAGCCGAATGAGTTGGCCAAGCGTGTGGCGGATTTGCGCGATCGCTGGAAGGCCATGGAGGCGGTCAGCGGTTCTGCCAACAAGGAAGTGTGGGAGCGTTTTGATGCGGCGTGCACGCAAGCCTATGCGCCTGCTGCCTCCTACTTCCAGCAGCTGGGTGAAGAACGCAAAGCCAATCTGGAGAAGGCAGATGCGATGATCGCAGAACTGCGCTCCCATGCCGGTTTGCTGAACCAGCCGCCGGTGGATTGGAAAGCCCTTGTGAACCTGGGGCAACAGGCCAGGCAAAAGTGGCAGGCTCTGGGACCCATCGATCGTAAGCACCGGACCCGGCTGGAAGCCGAGTTTGACGCAGCCTATAAAATATTGTGGACTCCTTTGGAAGAGCGCAGGCAGCAGGAGATCCTGTCCAGGGAGGCACTGATCAGCGAGGCTCAGGCGCTCAACCCCGATCAGCGCGCCGTGGTGGACCAGGTAAGAGCGCTGCAGGCGCGCTGGCAGGAGCAGGCCGGCAGCGTTCCCTTGAAGCGTAAAGATGAGCAAGCCCTGTGGGAAAAATTCCGCGCAGCCTGTGATGCGATCTTTGCACAGCGCCGCGCAGCCTCGGAAACTGCCGACAGCCAGCGCAAGGAGAGCCTGCAGGCCAAGGAGAATATATGCGCAGAGTTGGAGCAGGCCGAGCTGGCGGATGATCAAAAAATCAAGCAATTATTGCAACAAAGTGCAGCGGCCTGGCGTAATGCCGGCTACGTGCCCAAGGCCGACGAGACCGCCATAGAGCAGCGTTATAAAGCGGCAGTCAATAAGCTCGAAGAGTTGGCGCGACAACTGCTTGGCGCAAAAAGTGCAGAGCTGAAACAGGTGCTGGAGCAAAAAATCCGCATCTGCCACGCACTGGAAACCATGCTGGTGCTGGATGCTGTTGATGATGCCAGGATAGAACAGCTATCGGCGGAGTGGGCTGCTTTGCCCAATTTGCCGGCAAAAGCCGCAAGTTCCATGAACCGCCGCTTTGCCGCCATCGTCAAGGCCTTGCAAGCAAGGGATCAGGCGTATGTCGGCGTATTGCGGGATAATGCAGCTAGCTTCGATCAGCATTTGCTGCAACTGGAAATCATCGCCGGTGTAGAGAGCCCTGAAGCCTACTCGCGTGAGCGTTTGCAGATGCAGGTGAAGGTATTGCAGGCATCGTTACAGTCGGGCGGCAAGCAAACGGCCGCCGAAGACCAGTTGCGCGATTTGTACGCATTGGCGGCGATGACGACAGAGGCGCAACTACAGAGATTGCGGAATATTCTGGCAGTCAGTGCAATTTGATCACAGCTGCTTTGACCGCAATAGTGAAACCAAATTCTTGCACGGAACTCTGAAATATGGTCTGTGACATAAGTCCGCTCCTTGCTTGATACCTGAGCGGATTCCACGGCACGCATTGAATATGAAAGTATGAAAGGAATAAAGATGAGCTACGTATTTCCCCCCGTCGCTGCAGCCGTGCCTGTAGCCGGTTCCGATGCCTTGTTTCCCGTACACAGGATCTACTGTGTAGGACGTAATTATGTCGACCACGCGAAGGAAATGGGCCACAGCGGCCGCGAGGCGCCGTTCTTTTTCATGAAACCTGCAGACGCAGTGCTGCCGGTGGCTGAAGGGACGACGGGCGAGATGCCTTATCCCAGCATGACCAAGAACCTGCATCACGAAATTGAACTGGTGGTTGCAATAGGCAAAGACGGCAAAGATATTTCCGTGGAAGATGCCGCTTCGTATGTATGGGGTTATGCAATTGGCCTTGATATGACACGGCGAGACCTGCAAGCGGAAGCCAAGGAGCTGGGGCGCCCATGGTGCACCGGCAAAGGCTTTGACAATTCCGCGCCGATTTCAGCCATCTATCCCGTTGCACAGACTAAGCTGATCAACGAAGGAAACATCCATCTGGATGTGAATGGCGCGCAGCGTCAGGACAGCGATATCCGCAAACTGATCTGGAATGTGGCAGAGACTATCGCGTATCTGTCCAAATTTTATGAACTGAAAGCGGGAGACCTGATTTTTACCGGCACGCCGGAAGGTGTGGCTGCGGTCAAGCAGGGCGATTTGCTGGAAGGCCGCATCGCCGGCCTGGGCTCGCTGAAGATTAAACTGGTCTGAAGAGGAGATTGCATGAAGCTGTATAGCTATTTTCGCAGTTCCGCATCCTACCGGGTGCGTGTCGTCCTGAATCTCAAGGGACTGGACTACGAGACGGTACCCATTCACCTCGTCAAAAATGGCGGAGAGCAGCATTCCGACAGCTTCCGTGCAATCAATCCTGAAGAGCTTGTGCCTGCCTTCTGCGATATGCATGAAGGCCGGGACGTCGCCTTGACTCAGTCGCTGGCAATCATCGAATATCTGGAAGAGGCCTACCCGGAAATTCCAGTCTTGCCCGCGAATGCCATCGACCGTGCACATGTCCGTTCGCTGGCTTTGTCCGTCGCCTGCGAAATCCATCCGGTGAATAACCTGCGCGTATTGCGCTACCTGACCAAGGATCTTGGTTTTACTGAAGAGCAGAAAAATGCCTGGTACAGGCACTGGTGTGAAGCCGGCATGGCAGCGCTGGAACAGAAGCTGGCAGCCGATCCGCGTACCGGCCGGTTTTGTTTCGGCGATACGCCTACGCTGGCTGACTGCTGCCTGGTTCCGCAGGTGTTTAATGCGCAGCGCTTTAATTGCGACCTGAGCCGGATGCCGACCATCATGCGCATCAATCAGGCATGTCTGGAGTTGAACGCGTTTATCAAAGCAGCGCCAGCGAGCCAGCCGGATGCGGAATAGATGAAACAAACAATATCCCAGGCTGGCCTGGGATATGTGCAGGCGAAAAAAAGGATACCTGTTGCGGTATCCTTTTTTGTTTGCTGCCGTTTACTTTAGTTTGCAGCCAGATTGCAACTCAGTTTGCAATTCAGTTTGCAAGATCGTCGGAGGCAGGTGGGTTGTTGGCCAACGTATCGCTCAGAACGGATATCAGTATCGACCTAGTCAGCTTGGACTTTGTCGTATAGCCGTCGATGGCGAACTCGTGATTCACTTGTTTTTCCGGTGCATAGCCAGGCTGGCCGGTACGCAGCACGATGCGCAGTTTGTCACGGCCCAGGTCATTGCGGATGACGCTGACCAGTTTCAGGCCGGCGTCGACGGTTTCCATAACCACATCCAGCAACACCAGAGCCAGATCCTGGTTGGTTTCTATGACGGACCTGGCTTCACGGGCAGAATAGGCATGCAGGAATTCCAGCGGCCTGCCATGTATCTGCACTCCGCTCAGTGCAAGCAAGGTGGTTTCGTGGACATTAGTGTCGTCATCGGCGATCAGGATTTTCCAGGGAATAAAGCTGGTTTTTGCCTGTGAATCGGCACTGTCTTCTTCCAGGAAATCGATAATGTCGTCGTCATTCTGACCCAGGCTGCAGCTTAATAAGCCATCTTCAGTCAGATACGACGATAAACCTATATCTCCAACATAAACTCCAGCGGCGGAAAATTCGCGAGGGGTGGAGTAGTAGCGGTATGCGCGCTCAATCAAGCCGGGCGTTTTACTGTGGTGCTGCTTCATCAGTTATCTCCCTGTTGCTTGGATTAAATTTTTCTTCAATTTAATCTTATGTGAACCTGCATTGATAATCAAGAGCGTGGGGGGCTATTTTGTTAAAAATTGACAACTTGAATTGACAGTTCTTTGTTGTCTGGGACAAATAAGTGATTATTCAGTGTAACCTGAGTTTTGTATCAAGCCCATGCTAATTTGAAAAATCATAATGATAGTATGGACGCTGACAGTACTCATGGGTATGTGCAATGCAGCATTGCGTAACGCGCATCCTGCATGAAATGAGTTCTAAATAGACAGGACCGGTTCACTTTCGCGGGTGATGCAATGAAAGGTCCGAAGAATCGTTGAAACAGGTGCTGAATCCGGGACTTTCATGCCATCTCTTTCCCTGCATACCGTCGTTAGCATGTCCATTGCAGCTTCCGCGCTGGTCATGCTGGTGCTCTTTTATTTGCAGCGTTTGCAGGTCAATCAACACGCCACGCGCTACTGGACTGCTGCCTATGCCTGTCTCAGCCTGCGATTAGTCTGCACGCTGGCGGGGGAGTTTGGCTATGCCTGGCTCGCAATGCTGGTCGATTTTTTTATCGTAGGGTTTGCGCTGTGCTTGTGGCTGGGCGTGCGGGCATTCAATAAGCAAGCCCCGCAGAGCCTGCGTAATCTATGGCTGCTGAGTGTGATTGCTGCGTGGATCATTTTTGCCCACCTGAGCAGAGTTTCCTTCTTTTGGCGTGTGCTACCGCCTCATTTCCTGGCCGGCGGCTTGCTGCTGCTTGCCGCGGTTAGCTTTTGGCGTGCCCATCGCAGTTCCGGTAATTCCGGCTATGTCATCCTCGCCTGCCTGATAGGCCTGCGCGGCCTGCATCTGTTTGACTATCCTTTTATCCGCAATATTGAACAACTGGCGATCTTTGGTTTCTCGCTGGGTGCTTCACTGGATTTTTCAGCCGGCATCATGCTGCTGGTCGCTGCAGCGCTGGACCAAAGGCAGCAGATGACTCAGGCTATTGCCCAGCTGAACGAGGAAATGGGGACACGGAAAAAGGCTGAGGAAAGCCTCCATGAGCGCGAGGAGCTATTTGAAAAGGTGTTCCAGCTGGTTCCTGATGTACTGGTCATCTGCCGGGAAAAAGACGGCCGCTATGTAGAAGTGAACCGGCACTGGGAGCCGTTGACGGGATATTCGCCGCAAGAGACGCTGGAGCGCAATTCACTGGAATTGAATATGTGGGTGGATCTGGCGCAGCGGGATGCGATGGCGGCAACCCTGGAGAGCCTGGGTGAGTTCTGGGGGCTGGATGCCACGCTCAGGCACAAGGATGGGCATCACTACTACGTGAAAGTGTCGGGCGTTAAAGTCAAGGTAGGAGAGGAGTTCTTCGTCTCTTATACGGTACAGGATATCAGCGCGGCGCTGGAGGCGGAAGCCTATCGCAACCGGGTGGAATTGCAATTGCGCGAGCGGGAGAAGCGCTTTGTCAAAATGTTCGACCTCGTACCCGAAATCATCAGCATTACCAGCGTGCCGGACGGCGTACTGGTCGACGTCAATCACAACTGGGAGATGATACTCGGCTACACCCGGGCCGAATCCATCGGCAAGCGCGCTGCCACGGACCTTGGCCTGTGGCCGCATCCCGAACACCGGGAGCATCTGATGCAAAGGCTGGAGAGCGAGTCTTTCGTGCGCGGATTTCACACGGAATTTCGCAAAAAGAACGGCGAACTTGCCCAGGTCGAGGCATTCTGCACACTGTTTGAGTCGGATGGGCAGCGGTTTATGCTGGCCGTAGTGCGGGATACTACCCGGCAGACCGAAAATGAACGGGCCCGCCGGCGTGCCGAAAAGAATCTGCATGATAGCGAGCGTCAGCTGCGCGCGGTGCTCAATGCGATGGGCGAAGGGGTCATTGTCTGCAACCGGTATGGGCAAGTTGTGCTGTCCAATTCCGCAGCAGCGGAGATACATCAGGTCACCGAACAGCAATTGTCTTCCATGCGCGATGCGAGATCGCTGGACTTTTTGCAGGAAGACGGCAGTCCGCTGCTTGAGCAAAATCTGCCGATGTGGAAAACCTTCCAGTCCGGCCAATCTCAGCGCAACGTGACCCTGGGCTTGCGGCAGGTTGACGGGGCGATACGCTGGCTATATGTCAGTACCGATCCTATTTTTTCGGATGAAGCTTCGGAAGCTGTAGAGCAGGTGGTGATCGCGATGGTGGATATCACGCGGCAGAAGGATGCGGAAGCGCGCCTGCGCGAGCGTGAGGCCGTACTGGCGACAGTGTTCCAGCTGGTGCCCGACACATTGACGATTACCCGCATTTCCGACGGACGCTATATCGATGTCAACCGTAACTGGGAGCCTTTGTCAGGCTACACCAGGGAGGAGGCGATAGGGCGCACCTCTGGCGACCTTAATCTGTGGGCTGATACGGGTCAGCGGCGGGAACTGGTGCAAAGGATATTGGACGATGGTGAAGTCCGTGGCTTGCGGATCGAATTCCGGCATAAAAATGGTCACGTATTTCACTGCCGGGTGTCAGGATCAAAATTCGATGCAGGTGATCAGACATACTTGCTGCTGTCTTCACAAAATATCGACCAGGAGCTGTTAACAGAACAGGCCAGGATCAATGCCGAGACATTGTTGCGCGCGAATGAACACAAGTATTCAACGATATTCCAGCTGTCGCCGATTGCAATGGGGCTGGTGAATGTGTTGACATCTGAGGTGGTGGAAGTCAATGATGTATGGCTGGACCAGTTTGGTTATCGCAAGGAAGACGTCATAGGGCGCACGGCTTTGGAGTTGAGATTCTGGGACAGGCCGGAAGAGCGTGTTGCGATGATAAAGCAGTTGCAGCTGCATGACAGGGTGGATAAATTTGAAATCCGCCACAGGCACAAAGATGGGCATGTATTGATCTGTCTGATGTCGGCTCGGCTGTTCGACATAGAGAAGGGCCGGATGTTCATTTTTTCCCTTCTGGATGTGACGCGGCAATATGAGATAGAGCGCGAAATCCGCGAGATGACGGCTCAACTGGAAGCCAGGGTAAAGCTGCGGACCCTGAAGTTGGAGCAGGCCAACCTGGAGCTGGGCGAGGCGATGGAGTCGCTGAAGCATGCGCAGGATGAGCTGATACGCTCGGAGAAGATGGCTGCCTTAGGCTCGCTGGTTGCCGGCGTGGCGCATGAATTGAATACGCCGATAGGCAATAGCGTTACTGTTGCCAGCACGCTGGAAGACAAGACCAGAGAATTGCTGCGCGAAGTCGCCGGTGGTACGCTGCGCCGTTCATCGCTGGATCAGTACCTGCAAAGCGCAACTGCCGGTACCGCGCTGCTGATGCGTACCTTGAATGTGGCGCGCGAGCTGATCAGCAGCTTCAAGCAGGTGGCGGTGGATCAATCCAGCAGCCAGCGCCGCAAGTTTGATTTGCAGAAAGCACTGGAAGAAGTGATTGCTACGCTGACTCCCATGTACAAAAAGAGCCCATTTGTGCTGGAGACCGATCTTGCAGCAGGCATAGGTATGGACAGCTTCCCCGGCCCATTGGGGCAGATTATTACCAACTTCATGACCAATGCGCTGACACATGCGTTTGACGGCAGGACTCATGGTGAGATGCGCCTGTCCAGCCGCTTGCTGGATGATGCGCATGCAGAAATCATATTTGCAGACAATGGGGTAGGAATAAGGGAGGCTGACCAGAAGCGAGTATTCGATCCTTTCTTTACGACCAAGCTGGGCCAGGGCGGTTCTGGCCTGGGGATGAATATTGTGTATAACCTGGTTACCGGTGTGCTGGGCGGGGAGATAAGGCTGGAGAGCCGTTTGGGTGAGGGCACGCGTTTTACCTTGCGCCTGCCTTTGGCTGCGCCGCAGATGTCTGCTGAAAATTCAGCTTGGCAGGAAGGAAGCAGACCCGGTCAGGCCTGATCGCCTTCCCTGAACAGGTGGTAGCCTTTGCGGCCTTTCTTTTTGACCTGATACATGGCTATATCCGCCCTGGACATCAACTGCTCCGGATTGTCTCCGTCCTGTGGATAGATGGCGATGCCTATGCTGGGCGTCGTGCTCAGCGTGTGCTGCTCGATAAAGTAGGGTTGCGACAGCGAGTGCAGGATTTTCTCCGCCGTTTCCAGTACATGCTGCTCCGAACTCATATCCGTCAGGACCAGGATGAATTCGTCGCCGCCTATGCGCGATATGGTGTCTATCTCACGCAGCAGGCTACGCAGGCGGTTGGCGACAGTTTGCAACAGTATGTCGCCGATGCGATGGCCCAGCTTGTCATTGACTTCCTTGAACCTGTCCAGATCGATGAATTTGACAGCGACCATGTTCTGGTTGCGGCGGGCATGGCCGAGCGCATGTTCCAACCGGTCTTCCAGCAGGCGTCGATTGGGCAGGCCGGTCAGCGCGTCGTGGTTGGCCAGGTGGCGGATATGTTCTTCCGCCAGTTGCCGGACTTGTATCTCATGCTGTAATTGCAGATTGCTGTTAGCCAGTTCAGCAGTGCGCTGCTGTACCCTGAGCTCCAGTTCCAGCCGCGCCTGCATCAATGAATCCTGCGCCTGCTTGCGCTCGCTGATATCGTCAAGCAGCCAGACAGCGCCATTTTCCAATGCGCTCTGGTCCACCAGGTTGGCGGTGATGCTGCACCAGAACAGGGTGCCATCCTTTTTCTTTTGCCTGACTTCGCGGATGAAGCTGCCGCCTTTCGCAATATCGCTGGCAATTTCCAGTTCAGGCTCGAATGAGTCCACGGTTTGCAGCAGCTTGCTGAACGATGCATTGATCAGTTCGTCCGGCTGATAGCCGTAGATCTGCTCCAGATGCTGGTTGCAGGTAATGATGCGGTCCTGTTTGACAAAGGCGATGCCGATATGGGCGTTGGCCAGGATGGCTTGCTGCTCCAGCAGTAATTGCCTGATCGCATCGCTGGCTGCCCGTCTCTCGGTGATATCTTCGGTAATGAAGATGGTGCCTTTGGAATGGTCATGCGGATCTATCGCATTGGCCATCATCCTGCACCAGAAGGTGCTGCCGTCGCGCCGCTTCATCAGCAGCTCTATGTCCATGCGCTTGCCGGTTCCCAGCGTTTGCTCGGCAATGTCGCCCAGGTCCTGATAATCTTCAAGCGATGGGTAGGCAATGGAGGTAGGCTGGCCTATCAGTTCCTTGCTGGTCCAGCCGAACATTTCACTGAAGCGCTCATTGCAATGAAGGAATGCACGGTCGCGTGTGAAGGTAATGCCCAGGGAGGCATTATCCAGTATCGCCTGATATTCCAGCAGGGTTTGTAAAGCCCCTTCTTTGTTATCAGTAGGCTTGTCGGTCGTGGCCATGGCTGTCAGGTTGGTTGGACAGGTATCAGTAAAATACAGAAACTAATTGTGATGGTCGCGAGCAATAATGCATGCAAGGCTGGCGTAACTTCATTTAACTTGGCCCAGCAAAGCAAATAGGTATTTATGTTGAGTTTGCCAGACTTCCAGATGAAAGTGTGAGGAATTTATCCATCGCAACTAAGTGCGCCCAAGTATGAATACATTAATATATTTATCCGGAGCTAGAAGGATGCATGCTGGCGCAGAAAATTTCGCAAGCCAGGCCTTTGCAGCAAGGCGTATGCGGTATTTGAACGGATGAGTGCAAGGCAAAATTTGCCCCGCAGATAGATTAAATTTTTTCTGGCAGCAACATGCTGTCTGTATCCAGGTATCTGCTGTGCCAGGAAAATGCGCATTCCAGCACGTGCGGTGTCTGGCCACCGCGCAGGTTGGCTGCGGCGACATAATCAAGCAGCATCTGCTTGTAAGGCTCTGCAACGCACTTGTTGATGATCGCCTTCGCGCGCTCCCTGGGGGCCAGACCGCGCAGGTCCGCCAGTCCGATTTCAGTCACGATGATATCCACGTCATGTTCATTGTGATCGACATGCGACACCATGGGGACGATGCTGGAAACCCTGCCGCCTTTCGCCAACGACTTGGTAGCGAAAATGGACAAGTAGGCGTTGCGGGAAAAATCTCCGGAGCCACCTATGCCATTCATCATATGCGTACCCAACACGTGAGTGGAGTTAACGTTGCCATAGATATCCGCTTCCAGCGCAGTATTGAGTGCGATGACGCCCAGCCTTCGTATGATCTCCGGATGATTGCTGACTTCCTGCGTGCGCAGTACCAATTTGTCCTTGTAACGGGAAAAATCGGCAAAGACCTGCGCGCTTTTCTGCTGCGACAAGGTGATTGAAGAGCCGGATGCAAAATCCAGTTTGCCGGCATCAAACAGATCGAAGGTTGAATCCTGCAGCACTTCCGAATACATCGTCATATTGTGGAAGGGGCTGTCGATAAAACCGGCCATCACGGCATTGGCGATCGTGCCTATTCCTGCCTGCAGGGGCAGCAGGCTTTCTTCCAGCCTGCCCTGTTTGACTTCATTCTCGAAAAAATTAATCAGGTGCTTGGCAATTGCTGCGGTCTCGTGGTCCGGCGCCTGCACATTGGAGGGACTGTCCGGAGTGTTTGTGATGACGATAGCGACGATTTTTTCCGGAGGGATCTCGATCGCGGCAACTCCTATTCTGTCTTGCGGCGCTGTCAGCGGCATGGGTTCGCGTTGCGGTCGCATCTTGGGAATAAAAATGTCATGCAGACCTTCCAGTTCCAGCGGTTGGCTAAGATTGATTTCTATGATGACATGCTTGGCAAATATGGCGAAGCTGGCGCTATTACCCACCGAGGTCGTGGGAATGATGCCCCCGGTTTCTGTAATGGCTGCTGCTTCTATGATGGCAATATCCACCGGAGCCATTTGCCTGCTACGCAACTGTTCCACCGTTTCCGACAGATGCTGATCGGCGTACATGATTTCGCCACTATTGATCTTGGCGCGCAGGGAGGGATCGGATTGAAATGGAAAGCGCCGTGTCGTAGCGCCCGATTCGGCCAGCGCCTTGTCGACATCGCCGCCCAGAGATGCACCGGTGATCAGGGTAATGTGCAGGTTTTCACTGCGCGCCCTTTCGGCCAGCGCCATCGGTACTGCCTTGGCATCACCGGCGCGGGTAAACCCGCTCATGCCTATCGTCATGCCGTCGTGTATCCACTTGGCGGCATCTGCCGCGCTGGTGATCCTCTGTCTCAGGTAGGGCAATCTTATCCGGTCTGCATAATTGGCTGGCATGTGGATTCCATTAAGTCATTGAAAAAGGCATTTACTGTCGTTGAGCAAAGATTTTCAGGTCAGGCAGTAATTGACGGGGGCAAGCTGAGCGGGCACATTTTGCTCGGCCAGCGATTCCCGCAAGTTGATTTCCAGGCTCTTGCAGATTGCGTCCAGCGCCAGGTCGTTGGCTTCGGAGCCGAAGGGTTCTTCAATTTCATCGCCCAAGGCATCCAGTCCAAAGAAGGTATAGGCGACGATGGCGACCACGAAGGGCGTCATGAAGCCTATGGTGTCCACCAGGCCGAACGGCAGCAGGAAGCAATACAGATAGGCGGTACGATGCAGCAGCAAGGTATAGGAGAAAGGAATGGGCGTGCTCTTGATGCGTTCGCATGCAGCGGCGGCCCCGCCCATCGCAGACAAAGTGTTGTCTATGGTGGTTGCCAGGCAAGGATCAATGCGGCCTTCATCCAGGCAGATGCGCAGGTCCTGCCCCATGTCCAGCATCATCAGATGTGGGGCGTTGCTCGAACCGGTAAGCCGTTTTCTTTCTGATTCGCGCAGTAATACGGCGATTTCCGGGGATGGCGATGCATTGCGCAATAAATCTTTCAGTGCGTAAGAAAAAGCAATTGCCCTGTAGATCATGCGCACCCGCACATCGTCCAGCCCCTGGCCTGCATTGGCAGGGTTTGCATCCTTGATCAGGCTTTGGCATTGGCGTGCCAGATTGCGGCTGCGAAGCACGAGCTCTCCCCACAGCTTGCGGGCTTCCCAATAGCGGTCATACGCCGCATTGTTGCGAAAGCCCAGGAAGATAGCCAGAGGCAGGCCTATCATGCTGAAAGGTATTGTCGTCAGCGTAATCTTCAGATCAAACAGATCGCCGTGCGTGAGAGTGACCAGCGTGGCGATGACCGTATTCAGTATCAGCGAAGGCAAGATCCGCGGCAGCACCGAGCCGCGTAAGGACAAAAACAGCCTGAGGCCGGAAGGGCGATCCCGCACGATCATACGATACTCATTTCTACTGGTTCCAAAAGATATTCCGGATCAAATAATCACTAACATATGAGTAATTAAATCACTAATATGTTAGCGAGTCAAGGTGTATAATCAAAAAAAACCAGCCTTTCAAAAAAAAAGGCATTGCGTAAAAACAAGGGAATAAAAATGAAATACCAGATCACCTAT
The DNA here is from genome assembly GCF_014636315.1 of Parundibacterium terreum. GTDB lineage: Bacteria > Pseudomonadota > Gammaproteobacteria > Burkholderiales > Burkholderiaceae_D > Undibacterium > Undibacterium terreum. The sequence continues at coordinate 805,258 of NZ_BMED01000003.1, forward strand.
CCCAATCTGCCACAGCGATTCTTGAAGGCAAGGGATTTCCTGATGTCCAATTTCCGCCCGATACTGAACCACTACGGGGTAACGGAGCAGCAATGGCGCATTCTGCGCGTATTGGGTGAATCGGGGCAACTGGAACCGCGTGAGCTCTGCGAGCTATGCCAGATACTCAGTCCCAGCATGGCCGGCATGCTGGCCAGGATGGAAGAGATGGAATTAATCCATCGTGAGCGCGTTGCGGATGACCAGCGACGCGTGATGGTGAGCCTCAGCAATCAGGGCGAACACCTGATGCAGCAGATAGGGCCGCTCATCAACAAGGCTTACCAGAATGTGGAACAGGCTTGCGGTAAAAAAATATTCGCCGAGCTGCATCAGGTGCTGGAAGAGTTCATCGCCCTGGAAAACATCGCTATTCCTCAAGTCGAGCTGCCGGCAGTTTCTTCCTTCCAGCAGAACGGGTCAGCACAGGCAAAAAAGACAACGTCTTCCAAGTAATTTCGCCTGCGCTTTCCGTATAGCGCTTATCCCTGTTTGCGGCGAGTGGTTGCGATGACCAGTACTAGCGCCACAATCTCGCACAAGCCGCCTATCCAGCCTAGGTTTCTCACACCGCCTGCTGCGACGATGATGGAACCCAGTGCCGCGCCGGAAGAAAAGCCGATATACATGAAGGAGGCATTCAGCGACAGCACGATAGGCGCCAGCTTGGCCTCACGGATGCCGAACAGGCGTGCCTGTTGCGCCGGAAAGAATGCCCACGCGGATACGCCCCATGCCACTATGGCGATCAGCGCCGGAATGAGCGCAAGCTCAGGCTGCAGCAGGTCTGCAATCAGCGACAGGGCGAAAAAGGATAGCGTCAGCAGTACCAGGCTGGGCAGAATGACTGCACGCGGACCCAGCTTATCACTCAGGTTGCCTCCTATGACGATGCCGATCACAGCCGCAATACCCCACATGAACAGGACGCTACCGATATGGGCGCTGCTCACTCCGGCAACGGTAGCGAGAAACAGCGTCAGGTAGGTGTACACGGTGTAGGCACCGGTGGCCCATAGTGTCGTTACCAGCAAGGCCAGCAAGACCTGCGGCTGCTTCATGACTGCAAAACGTTCCTGCAGGCTGGCGCTGGGGATGCCGGAACCGGTGCCGGGGCGCAGGCCCACGATTAAACCCAGCGAGGCCAGCAATGCCAATGCACCTATACCGGCAAAGGTCATGCGCCATCCAAAGGCATGGCCGATAACTGCGCCCAAGGGCACGCCGATTGCCACGGCTATGCTGATGCCGCCATTGACGATGGCCAGCGCCTTGCCGCGCTTCTCGGGCGGCACCAGCGCTCCACCAAGGGCATTGGCGTTCGGCACATAAAAGCCGGCGGTAATGGCGAGCAGCACACGCGCAGCCATCAGCGTCCAGTAGTCATGTGCATGCCAGGCCAGCACATTGGACAGCGCAAAAGCGAGCATGGACAGGATCAGCATCTTGCGGCGATCTATGCTGCCGCTGAGTGCGGTCAATATCGGAGAACTGACTGCATAAGTGAGTGCAAAGACCGTCACCAGTTGCCCTACCGCCGTCACACTGGTGGCAAAGTCGCTGGCCAGGCTGGGCAGCAGCGGGGCGATCATCATGCCCTCCGTGCCTATGGCAAATGTGCCTAATGCCAGCCAATATAACGGCATATTGGAGGAGCTGATTGCGGGAGCTGGGACGTTGGCGGTGGCGGCTGTCATGACGGTATCCATGGTGTTGTCTGTAAAAGAAATCCTGGTCGCAAATACAAAAAAGGGCATGGCAGGTTAACCTGCCATGCCCTGCCTGCTTACTCTTCAGGCGTGTATTCGGCCAGCATATCGTTGAACTGCGTGACAAATGCCGCTTCATTCGGGCCAGGGTTATTGCGCAGCATTTTTGCGTTTTCAACCAGGACTTCTTCGGCGTCCGTACCAAGTACTTCTATGGTTTCCTTGATGAATTGCGCCAATGGCATTGCGCGCGGCTCTTCATTGCTGTTCAGCAGGTCGGTCTGTACCCAAGGTGGGGCCAGTTCCAAGACCTTCACCGAGCTGCCGCCCAGCTTGTAGCGCAAAGACTGCGTGTAAGAATGCAGCGCCGCCTTGGTCGATGAGTACACGGCGGATACTGCCATAGGCACAAAACCGAGGACGGAAGACACATTGATGACGGTCGCGGATTCCTGTTTCTTCAAATGCTCAATCAGCGCAGAAGTTACGCGGATAGGTCCCATCAGATTGGTGGTGATGGTTGATACGATCAGTTCATCTTCAACCGTGCCTGCTACATCATCAATTTGCATGATGCCTGCGTTATTCACCAATACGTTCAGTTTGGGGAAATCGGTGATCAGCTTTTGGGTAACTGCGGCGATGCTGGCTGGATCTTCTACATTCAAAATCACCGATTGCATGCCTGGGTTGGCCTTGGTTGTTGCGTCCAGGTGACCCTGACGCCGGCCGGAGATGATGACCTGGTTGCCCAGCTTGTGCAGTGCCTCAGCGAGGCCGCGTCCTATGCCGGAGCCGCCGCCGGTAATGAATATCGTATTTCCGCTTAATTTCATTTTTTGCTCCTGATGATAAAAAGTAAATAATTGCCTTAGTCAATGGAGGTGCATAAGGATGCATGTGTATTGAACTAATTGGTTCATTATCGGGCGAAGTCATTTCCAGATCAAGAGATATTGAACTAAATAGTTCATTGAGCGATAATGGGTATATGGGACGACCGAAAAAATTTAGCCGCGAGGGTGTTCTGGAAAAGGTGATACCTGTCTTCTGGGAGCATGGCTTTGCAGGCACCAAGCTACCAGACCTGGAGCAGGCCTCCGGCGTGAATAAATCCGGGCTCTATTCAGAGTTCAAGGATAAGGAAGACCTGTTTCTTGCCAGCCTCCGCCATTACCTGCAAAACCGCGGGGGTGTCCAGCGCCTGTCAACCGAGCCGCTGGGCTGGGATAATATCGAAGAATTCCTGCGGGTAGCGCAGGGCAAGCTGGATGGACGCAAAGGTTGTTTTTCCATTAATTCCATGCGCGAGTTTGCCGACCTGCCAGAAGAAGCGAATCAGATCGTGACCGAAGGGCGGGCCCGGATGCGCGGGTTGCTGATCAAGAATATTGAAGCCGAGAAACCCAAAATGCCGGCAGATGCGATTGCTGACCTAGTGATCGTGTTCTTTGGCGGAATCTGTATCGAGCAGAACCTGGTAGCAAGCCAGGACTCATCCGCACGAAAGATTGATGATTTTATGCAGGTGCTTAAAAGCCTTTGAGGCTTTGTTTGCATCGCGTGGAGAGAGGGCGGGTGGAGAAGGGGTTTGGTCCCTCCGACAAGAATCGAACTTGTATCCCACGCTTAGGAGGCATGTGCACTATCCATTGTGCTACGGAGAGACTCTAGGATATTTGCATACCCTGGAAAGTCTGCCATCTTACCCTACCTGTAATTATTCGCTCAAATAAAATTTACAAAAAAATGCAGGAAAAGCAAAAATTTCTGCATTTCTCCGCCCCGCCAGACTCCTGTGCATGGGCCAGCGCCATTCCCAATCAATGGAATAAATAGGTGGGAACTCCGGCTTGTCGGTACAATACTGCCTTTATTCATCCAAATTACGCTTTTAGGGCGCTGTTAGGCTCCTGATCAGGTCGTATTAACCGGTAATCAAGTATTTATGGCAGTCATTTCACTTAGCGATGCCCAATTGGCCTTTGGGCACGTGGCCTTGCTCGATCATGCAGAATTTTCACTGGAAACCTCGGAGCGGGTCGGCTTGATCGGTCGTAACGGTACCGGTAAATCTTCCCTCCTCAAAATTATCGCAGGCACATCCAAGCTGGATGACGGCTTGCTGGTGATGCAGCAGGGCCTAAAGATTGCGTATGTAGAGCAGGAACCGCAATTCTCTGCCGACCTCAGCGTATTTGATGCAGTGGCATCCGGCATGGGTGACATGCAGGCATTGTTGCAAGAGTATGAGGCGCTGACAGGACAGTTTGGCGGCGACAATGATGATGCGCTGATGGAGCGCATGCATGACATCCAGGTCAAACTGGATGCGGCCGATGCCTGGAGCCTGACCAATAAGGTAGAAACCACGCTGGACAAGCTGAACCTGAAGGCAGATGCCATCATGGGCACGCTGTCCGGCGGGATGAAGAAGCGCGTGGCGCTGGCTTGCGCATTGGTGAGCGCGCCTGATGTATTGCTGCTCGATGAACCGACCAACCATCTGGATTTCAGTTCCATCATGTGGCTGGAAGGCCTGCTGCGCGACTTCAAGGGCAGCGTGCTGTTCATCACCCATGATCGCAGCTTCCTGGACAATGTCTCTACCCGCATTATTGAATTGGATCGCGGCAAGCTGACTTCTTACCCCGGCAATTTCACCACCTACCAGACCCGCAAGGAAGAACAGCTGGAAGTGGAGGAAGTGGAAAACGCCAAGTTTGATAAATTCCTGGCTCAGGAAGAGATATGGATACGCAAGGGCGTGAAGGCGCGCCGCGTGCGTGACGAGGGCCGGGTAAAACGCCTGGAAGAATTGCGCGTGCAGCGCAGCATACGCCGCGATCAGCAAGGACAGGTCAAGCTGGATGTATCTACCGGCGAGCGCTCTGGCAAGATCGTGGCGGAACTGGAAAATGTCAACAAGAGCTTTGGCGAGAAAGTCATCGTACGCGATTTCAGCGCGATCCTGATGCGCGGCGACAAGATAGGCCTGATCGGTGCCAATGGCGCCGGCAAGACTACCTTGCTGAAATTGATCCTGGGCGAAGACCAGCCGGATAGCGGCACCATCAAGCAGGGCACCAAGCTGCAGATCGCGTATTTCGATCAGATGCGTGCGCAGTTGAATGAAGACGCCAGCCTGGCCGATACGATTGCACCAGGTAGCGACTGGGTGGAAATCAATGGCCAGCGCAAGCATGTAATGTCCTACCTGAATGACTTCCTGTTCGCACCGGAACGCGCGCGTTCGCCGGTCAAGTCCCTGTCCGGCGGCGAGCGTAACCGCCTGTTGCTGGCGCGCTTGTTTGCCAAGCCGGCCAATGTGCTGGTGCTGGATGAACCGACCAATGACCTGGATATCGATACGTTGGAGTTGCTGGAAGAATTGCTGGAAGATTATAAGGGCACCGTCTTCCTGGTCAGCCATGACCGTACTTTCCTGGACAACGTGGTGACGCAGGTGATTGTGTCTGAAGGCGAAGGCCAGTGGCGCGAATTTATCGGCGGTTATACCGATTGGGAGCGCTATCGCCCGACAGTTACTGCGAACAAGCCTGCTGCTAAAGTAGAAGCCAAGGCCGAAGTAAAAGCTGCGCCTGCACCTGCAGCGAAGAAAAAGCTCAGCTACAAGGAGCAGCGCGAGCTGGATGAGTTGCCTAAGCTGATCGCGCAACTGGAAGCAGAGCAGAAGAGTATTACGGAAAAGCTGAATGACGCTGATCTGTATAAGAATGGCGCAGATGAAGCGAAGAAGCTGAACGACAGGTTTGCGCAGATCGACGAGCAGTTGCTGGAAGCGCTGGAAAAATGGGAGCAGATCGAAGGCAAGAACTAAGCTTTGGGTTGAGCTAAAAAAACAGGCAGGGGATGCGAATCCTCTGCCTGTTTTGCTTTCTAGATGTTTTTATATCGCGGATCTACACCCGCGCCACCTTGCGGAAATCCCTGGGCCTGAATCCCATGATCAGCAACGCGCCAAAATAGACAATACCGCAGCTTGCCAGTACCAGCGCCAATGCCAGCAGGCGCTTGACTGGTGTGGCCTGCATGGTAATCCAATCGAAATGGCCGGCTACGCTTAGTGCAACGCCTGCCATCAAGAACAGCGCAGCAATCAGCTTGATCAGGAATAGTAGCCAGCCTTTTTGCGGCTGGTAGATGCCCTTTCTTGTCAGCCCTATGTACAGGAAGCCGGCATTGATACAGGCGCCCAGACCTACCGACAATGCAAGGCCTGCATGCGCGAGTTTCGGTACAAACAGGTAGTTCATCATTTGCGTAGCCAGCATCACGCCTACCGCGATCATGACCGGTGTCTTGATATCCTGTTTGGCGTAAAAGCCCGGCGCCAGGATCTTTACCACGATCAGGCCGATCAGCCCGGCGCCGTAAGCGATGAGGGCCGTTGCCGTTTTATGCACCGCGTCTGCGCTGAACTGGTGGTAATGGAATAAGGATGCCGTCAGGGGTTCGGACAGTGTTGCCAGGCCGACTGCCGAGGGCATCGCTAGCAGGAAGGTCAGGCGCAAGCCCCAATCCAGCAGCGCTGAGTATTCTGCATGATCGCCGTCCGCGTTTGCTTTTGACAGGCTGGGCAAGAGTATTGTACCCAGTGCCACGCCCAGCAGCGCCGTGGGAAATTCCATCAGGCGGTCTGCATAACCCAGCCAGGAAATACTTCCTTCCTGCAAGCGCGAAGCGAGGTTAGAATTAATCAGTATGCTGATTTGGGACGCCGATACTGCGAAGATCGCCGGCCCCATATTGATCAGCACGCGCCGCACGCCGGAATCACGCAAGGCAGGAAGGGGGTTGAGGCTTATGGCTGGCATCATGCCTATCTTGACCAGGGCGGGAACCTGTATCGCCAGTTGCAGCACGCCGCCAACGAACACTGCAATCGCCAGTGCATAGATGGGCTCTTTCAATAGCGGTGCCAATAGCAGGGAGCCAGCGATTGACGACAGATTCAGCAGCACAGGTGTGAATGCCGGTATCTTGAACTCGCGCCAGGTATTCAGTATGCCGCCTGCCAGGGCCACCAGTGACATAAAGCCTATGTAGGGAAACATGATACGGGTCATGACCACGGCCAGATCGAATATCTGCGGTTTGGAATGGAAGCCCGTGGCAACCATATACACCACAGCCGGCGCAGCGACCACACCGACCACGCAGGTGATCACGAGCACCCAGGTCAGCAGCGTCGCTACATGATCCACCAGATGCTTGGTCACGTCATGGCCTTGCTGGGACTTGTATTGAGCCAGGATAGGCACAAAGGCTTGTGCGAAAGCGCCCTCGGCAAACACGCGGCGCAGCAGATTGGGAATGCGGAAAGCGATGTTATAGGCGTCGGTATGTCCGGTGGCGCCAAAGGCGCTGGCGATCAAGACATCACGGATCAGACCGGTAATACGCGACAGCATCGTCATGCCACTAATGGTGGCTAGCGTTTTTAATAAGTTCATGGTGCGGCATTATAACGGCTGGGCCAAGAGTATGAATGTCGCGTTTTGTAAAAGCTGCAAGCAGGTGTAGGAGCGGAGGCACAGGCTGGAGGGGTTTGCATCCCTTGGGGGCGCTAAAATTAAAAGGATAAATAAATAGTTGCGCGCACGCTGCTTGGGGCGAAGGTGTTGCAATTTTTATACTTAAAATCATTGTAGAATAGTTGGCGCAAGAAAAACTTCATACCTGAAAAAAGTTCTGCTATAATTGCGTGCTTCGCAGATGCAACACTTTGCGAAACGAATCAGGAGAGATGGATGAGTGGTTTAAGTCGCACGCCTGGAAAGCGTGTGTAGGTTCATAGCCTACCGGGGGTTCGAATCCCCCTTTCTCCGCCAGTATTTATAAGGCTCCCTTTGTAGGAGCCTTATTTTTTGCACTATTCAGCACGATTGCGCTATTCAAATCAAATTGCTCAGCGCAGCGGTTGGACTATTTCAGCCTTTCGGCGATATACCCGCTGGGTGACTTTGCTGTCGGCATGTCCCAATAATTGTTGCGCATGCGCCAGTGAATCGGCGTCGCTAGCGCATTTGGCTCTTAAGTCATGCTCGGTAAACCTTTCAGTGACCTGCGTTTCTGCAAAGACCCTTGCCATGAAATTTCGCCATAATGACTCCCAGCCGCCAGCACGTCCATTTTCCTTGAAATAGCACTCTCCCTTCAAAGTACAAAAAAGGTATGGCGATATTTCTCTAGGGCGCACTGACTTAGCTAGGGCCACTGCCCCTCTGAGTTCATCAGACCATGCATAGATGATTGTTTTTCCAGTTGTACTTTCTGTTTTCCTTGGAGTTACGTGCAGACCGTCTTCCTGGATGTCGGACATCGTAATTCTCAGCAGGTCTCCTAGCCATAACCCTGTGAGAAGTTTTAGCCGGATGTATGCCTGCGCGGCTAATATGCTTCCCGATTTACGCTTGGTGTTGAGTTGCATTGAAAACTGACCCACTTTGCGGGGAAATTTGCACGTAATTCTGACCCACGTTTAGAACACAATCCTACTTATCGTGATGAGTAGGAGATTGGAGTGATCCACGTGGCATTACTAGGCATTATTCGACGCTGGCACACTCGTGACCAGATTCCCCTGAGAGAATTCGCCAGACGACTCGGCTTTTCGCGAAATACCTTCCGACGCTATCTGCGCTCGGAAATGATAGAGCCGGCCTGCGTGGAGCGGCAAACAGCCTGCGCCATCGACAAATGCACTTTCCAGCTTTCAGGCTGGTTAAACACCGAGGCAGGCAAAAACTGCAAGCAGCGACGCAGCCTGAAACAACTACACTTGGATCTAAAAGAATTAGGATTAAAGGGGTCGTACGACCGGGTGGCCGCCTTTGCCTGGCAGTGGAAGCTGGATCAAAACGACCGGGTCAATTCAGCGAGCAAAAGAACATGCTGGGAGCACCTATTTTGTTTGACGCAATATTCTGTTGATTTGCGAAATTTTTCCTATTTCACAGTCTTCCGGAAAAAACTTCACCTCGTCGCCTAGCTTCAAACCCAAAGTGTCATACTCCGCATTAGTTACAATCATCTTGGCTCTATGCCTGTACTGAATTTTTGCAAAATGCCGATGCGCCAGTTCGTCTGCTGGCAGATATCTCAGACATTTCAGCAAGCTCGTGTCCGGAACGTCTGAGTCATAGATTTGTAGGACCAACCCCGTTTTCATTCGCGCTTCCGGGGGAATGCATTCATTGATTGCTAAAGCTGAAATAAGTGCGGACGAACAGAAGAACATACTGTAAATAAAATTTTTTACTGCGTTCAGCATCGACTTGACTTCCTATTCAGCTAAGACCCATCTACTTCAGCATGAGACTCCGACAGCGGCAGAAGTCGTTTACCGAATTCTGGTACCCGCAGCGATGGCTAGTCAAAAGTACTTGTTGCATCCATCACAAAGATAAATCGGCGTTTAAAACCCGTGTTCATGGTAGTGCTGCAACCTGCAGTATCGGTATCCCCCAAGCGAGGGATAGGCTCCGCGTCGGCTAATCCTGCATTATTGAGACATTGCCAATTTAACTGAATTCATTTTCTATCGGTGAGGGACGTAATCAGCTCCCGAGGATAGTTTTCAAGTAAACATGTCGCGGAGGCCGTCGAATAGCCATGAGACTTCGCCTTTTGAAAATTAGTTTAGTTATCTCATCGGAGGACGAGTATGATTGACCATCAAACCTCTAACGAGCAGGTCTCTGAGGGAGCGCCTGGAATTCGGAATGGAGGGCGCCATGGGACATGGCACGGATATCTTATCGGATATATTTCGGCGGCATCCTTACCTACTGCTGCGTTCATCTTGTCCACAAACACCTGGATGACCTCTGCGAGCGTCCTGGCCGCCCTGAGCGTGCTTGCGATAGCGCAGATGCTCGTTCACCTAATTTTCTTCTTACACATCAATACGGCGCCTGAGCAGCGCACCAACATTCTTGCATTCGCGACAACTATGTTTATTGTTCTCATTGTCGTCGTGGGTTCTCTCTGGATTATGTCCCACCTGCGTCACAACATGATGCCGATGGATATGCTGATGAAATGCAGCGATAGCTCACCGTTGCTTTGGTAGGTGAATTATTTGCCTCGTCCGCCATATTTAATTCGAGCCGACGTCCGGCGCCGATATACAAACAATATCCCCAAGCTCGCCTTACCTAAAAGGATAGAGCCGCCTACACCGTACCTAATTGAGCAGATTGAGTCAGAAAAGCTAATTCCGCACGAAAAATAACACTCGGAAATATACCGAATGGGGGATACGTAACGCAGACCTTTTAGGATATATAAGGCATCCGCAATGTTAAAGACTTTCCGGTTAGTTCCCCAGTGTCTTTTAGAGATAGCGCCAATGGAGTCAGTGGGCCGGCACATTGCATGTCGGATCGAACGCGATTGTTAACACAGTTCGCGACCTCGATGAGACTAACAGGGACTCGCTACACGGAATGGTCTTATTAGAATCCTGCTAAATGCAATTGAAAGGAAATTTGATGAATTTTGGAAGAATGAAAGTCTCCACTCGTCTAACACTAGGCTTCTCCCTTGTTCTTACCACGCTATTGATTATTGTAGTGATGAGCGTGAATCGTATGGCCAAACTAAAAAACAAAATGGACGACATCGTTAACATAAATGATGCCCAAGTCAAATTAGCTTCCGCGATGTATTTGACCACGACCGACCGCGAACTTGCCTTACGCAATCTTATTTTGCTCAAAGAGAAAGAGGAGATTCAGGCTGAAGTCGATAGGATCAAAGCGCAATCCATCAAATATGCCGCCGCCGAGCAAAAATTGGCATCTATGTTGGACGGCACAGAAGAGCGAGACCTATTTAATAGTATCGGGGAGCAGGCAAAATTAGCTGAACCCTACATCAATCGAGCCGCCGAGACAGCCCTCCAAGAACAGACCGATGAAGCGTTCAGGATACTGCGTGCCGATCTTCGCCCTATACAAAGAAAATGGTGGGCCACGATCAATGAATTTACTGCATATGAGGAAAAGCACAATGCCAAGGCTATTGCAGACGCTGAACAGATTTACACCACTGCGCGTGCCTTGGTCCTTGCATTCGGTAGTATCGCCTTGATGACCGGTATCGTGGCTGCTGTCTTAATTACGCGTAGCCTCGTTCGCCAGCTCGGGGGAGAGCCACAATATGCGGTGGAGATCGCCGGCGGAATTGCCTCGGGCGATCTATCGATGATGGTCAAGGTTGTCGACATTGATCGTCCCAGCTTATTGAGGGCGATGAAGGAAATGCAGGAAAGCTTAGCCAATATTGTAGGTCAGGTGCGCATCGGAACTGAGACAATTGCAACTGCATCTCATCAGATCGCAACGGGTAATTTCGACCTTTCTTCGCGCACCGAGCAACAAGCGAGCTCATTGGAAGAAACTGCGTCATCATTGGAAGAGTTAACTTCTACTGTGAAGCAGAATGCCGATAATGCCCGGCAAGCTAACCAATTGGCTTTATCCGCCTCGGATGTTGCAGTCAAAGGAGGCAAGGTGGTCGCAGAAGTCGTTAGCACGATGGGGTCTATCAGCGCATCATCCAAAAAAATATTCGACATTATCAGTGTTATTGACGGCATTGCCTTCCAGACCAATATTTTGGCGCTCAATGCAGCGGTAGAGGCGGCTCGCGCTGGCGAGCAGGGCCGTGGTTTTGCCGTTGTGGCGACAGAAGTACGGAATCTGGCGCAACGTTCCGCCGCTGCGGCAAAGGAGATCAAAACACTCATTGGTGACTCAGTACACAAGGTTGATGCCGGTTCCCAATTGGTCGATCAAGCAGGGGTCACCATGGGCGAAATTGTTACCAGCATCCAGCAAGTGACCGACATCATGGCCGAGATACTGGCTGCCAGTCATGAACAGACGGTTGGCATAGAGCAGATTAATGAAGCAATACTGCAATTGGACGACGCTACGCAACAAAATGCTGCCCTTGTCGAAGAAGCTGCCGCAGCTGCAAATTCCTTGCAAGGCCAGGCGGACAATCTAGCGAGACTCGTGAGTACTTTCAAAATTGGTCACCTTCACACTGGAACTGAGAACGTCAATGCTGTATTGATGCAATCTTCCGTAATTCGCATCGGGGCAAAAGCTTTGCTGCCTATAAAGGTTAGTTACGAAGCAGATTCCACAAAATATCCTGCTTAAACTAGGTTCGCCACCAAAATATAGGCCAAGCATGGCCGCAGCATGAAGTCGATGTGGTTCCGGCGAGACGTCTTTTATATTCGCAGCCTATGTGGTCTTTTATGAGAATAAGCTGTTTGGGGATATCACTTCCAAATCGCCACCCATCGTTTGGGGGATTCCCTTGTTACCGTTCCCGCTGGAAAATTACCCTGGTCGTGCTTTTGCGCGACCACGGCTGATTTATGGGCGCAACTGGCAATACACAAGGAGACTAATGATGCACGACGAATTAGATGAGGCGCTACGTTTGCCTGAAAGAGCAGTGAAGGAGATCCTGCCACGTGTTGTTATTGTTGGAGGCGGTATCGGGGGCACAGCTGCTGCGCGCGCTTTGAAAAAAACTCCCGTTGAGGTTTTGCTCATCGACCGCAGAAACCATTATGTCTTCCAACCGCTACTTTATCAGGTTGCGACTTCCGTATTATCTGAGTCGGAAATCGCCTCACCCATCCGTCAACTATCTGATTCTCAGGAAAATTTGAGCGTAATAATGGGCGAAGTAGTGGGAGTAGATACCGCTGGCCGTGAAGTGGTCGTCGACTGTGAAAATCAGTCTGCCAGAAGGGTCCCGTACGACTTTCTGATTCTAGCTACCGGAACTCACCCGACGTATTTTGGGAATGATCGGTTCTCAGAGTTTGCCCCCGGCCTCAAGACGCTGACGGACGCCAGGCGCATTCGAGATCGGATACTTGGCGCGTTCGAACGAGCCGAGTTGGAAGACGATCTCAATGAACAAAAACGTCATATGACATTCGTATTAGTAGGAGGTGGTCCTGCCGGAGTTGAACTGGCAGCGTCGCTAGCACAAATGACTGCCACCACGCTGAGATCGAATTTTCGGCGCATCGATCCTTCGAGTGCTTCAATCATATTGCTTGAAGGAGGAAAAAGCATATTGCCGGCCTACGGCGATGAGTTATCCGAAAAGGCTACTGCTCAACTCAAAAAGATCGGCGTAGAAATTCGAACTGGCGTGATGGTCGAAAATATTGATGCGGACGGTGTTGTAGCGGCCGGTGTTCGCATTCCAAGCTCGACGGTCATTTGGACAGCGGGAGTGAAACCGTTCCCATTAGGCGACTGGTTAGGTGCCAAGACTGATCGAGCTGGACGGGTTTTGGTTGGACCATATTTAGAGGTGCCAGGGCACATGGAAGTATTCGCAATAGGAGATACAGCGGGTGTTCTACAAGACAATAAGCCTTTGCCCGGTGTAGCTCAGGTCGCCCTACAGCAGGGAAAATATGTGGGCAATGTGATTGCTGATCGTGTCCGAGGTCGCGTCGGTGCGCAACCGTTTCGATACAACGACAAAGGCAATATGGCCGTTGTAGGAAAGAACTTCGCGTTGCTTCAGACCGAAAAAATGCACACGAGTGGGTTTGTCACATGGCTGATTTGGGCTTTTATTCACATTATGTCACTGCCTCATGCACAAAATCGCATTCGAGTATATACGCAATGGTTTTGGTGGTATTTTACCGGGCAACGGAGTTCGCGAATCATCGCGGAGCCAGAGGCCGTTTTAAGCAAGGGTCAGAAGCCGCTACCTTTTGAGCCGCACTGAAAGCGGCCTCACATTTCGAGCGCGATCCTGGACGAACATTAATCTCAGGTCATAATTTCAGGCATTATCTAGTTTTCATATAGCAATTAAATTAAAAAGGTAAAAACGTATGGGAATGTTTTCGGTGGGAGTAATTTCATTTGGAGTTGCATTATTTGTTCCAATAGCCTATTTGATCGGCCGTCAAGTTCGTTGATTCTCAGCGTGGATTGGGCGAGAACCTGGGCCGAAAGAACGAGCTACGGTTGTTGTCATTATGTTGGCCGTGGTGGGTTTCATCTTTGGCTCGTTAGCCCAGCCTGCGTGGGATTGGAGCGCGGATTGTCGCGCCGAAGGGAAAAACCTGCTTGGATGTGTATTAAGCTCTGCGACTGCTCAAAGTAGTGTTAATACCCCCCACTTATAACGAGTTACCGGAGTGGGATAGAAGTCAGTATTCCTTCTTTCCCGCCCGTAATTTAGAAAATCTAGACATCAAAACCAAAAATACCATACAACCGTAGCTATGCTCCCGAGCAAGGCAACAACGGCAAGTTTCTTCAAAATCCTAGCTGTCGCAACCAAACCTCTGATTTCGTCGTCAATCGATAGGATTACTTCAGCGTGGGATTGTTCTGTAACGACTCCGGGGTTTTTATTGAATTTGTCCAAGCGGATGTGCAAAATTTTTCTCCGTATATCTATAGGTGGCTGAAACAGCTTAGAGCTACGAGCAAGAGCGATACCACGTTGCTTCGTTCGGCATTCATAAAAATAGAAAATAAAGCCCCAATATTTCCTATTCATTCTTACGATCAAAGGCGGGCCAATTGCTCCAGCAATGGAGCGGCTTTGTTTACAAGTTCGGAAAAACCGGAATGCTGTAATTGTAATAAATCAATTGCGTGATCGATTTGGTCCGGATCTAGACGCATTGTTGAATCGTGAAATTCTCGCGCTCTTTCTTGGCACACCGCGAGGCCTATATACCAAGCTACGAGATCTCGTGGCAGCGGGGCAGATAACAGGCCTATATGTTGACCAAGTGAGCGAAACACTATTGCGTAATCTTTTTCTCCTCGAAAGTGATTGCTAGCGAAGCGTCTTTCTGTCTGCAATGCGGCTATTTCGATTTCGAGTCGTCCTAGATAATCATCCCGAATCTTGCATCGTAAAGCTTCAATTTCACCTAAAAGTGCACATGCCACATTTCGGCGCAGTCGCCGCGTTTGCAAATACCTCTGGAAGTTGTTAGCGACAAAGCCGGATAAGCCGCCGATAAGACCGCCGGCAATCGCGCCAGAAATTTGTGCCAATTGAATTTCCATGTTCCTAAAAATCCTGATGCCTAAAACGCTAGGCTTTAAGCCTGAAGTTTCGCGTGTTAGAGCGCTGCACTCACCGCAAAGTTGAAATATAGATATCAAATGCTGATCTGCTCAAGCGAAGGTGACGACGATAACGGCTAAAAAACGAAATTTCCATCCCCAAATTGGGGGATAGGAAAATCTTGTTTCCAGGTGTCTGAAACGGCAAGCTGCGTCTCTCGTCAACGAAAAATGAAAAAAGCTGGATTCGAGGGAGGCAGAAGCTTGCGACATTCGTCTCACGATGCTCACGCATCATATCGCTGGCACCCAACTAGTCTATTCAGCATATGTTTACTCCCACTTTTACCCTATTCAAACTTCGAGGATTTCCGCCTACCATGAACTACGGGTTCCAGTCGCCAAGTGGTACTGTTTTCGATCACGAAATGCCGGTTAGTGGCTGTCGGAAACCTAATTCAAAGGACTAATGGAGCATTTATCCAAGTCGTATCGGCCTTGATCCGATTAAGCGTGGCATCATATTTGGGGAGTTTTGAAATGAAAACTGCAACGCCGGCTGGCGACACAAAGCATCATATTTCTGATGACGATTTTGGGAACCAAGAAAAAATTGGCATTAGGCGTATTCAAATAAAGCATAGCAATCAGAAGTCTATGGCAGTAGTGGGATCGTTCTTCGCCGCAGATAATTTGCTCCAAGTTTGGTCAAGGTCATCAACGATCGACTTTGAATGTAGATTCGAAATTACCTATCTCGACGGTTGTATTCTTGCCGGGACACATAAAGTTCAACTGTCACGCAACTCGTCTTTGCGATCATTCTTTGCGAGGCATGCACGATTTGGGTTCGGCAGTACATGTCCGGTAAGCAAATCGCGTGAGCGTACAGGAAAAAAAACAAATTCGCTGCTATTGATCTCAAATGAAAATCAGCAGTTCGGATCTAATTTTTTAGATCGCTATGAGATAGAGGATTTCGCACCGGTGCACTTGACTAACGATACGCTTCGCTAACTTTCTTATGGATCACCGGTCGGTCCCGTCTACGAATTTGGAATATACCTTATTCAGACATACCAGTGAGCGGTCGTCGTTTGAGAGGTTGTTTCATCTTTAGTGCCACATCTAGGGGAATTCGAGAACGCATCATATCGCAAGCATCGCATTTATGTTGGTCAGCACCACAGAATTTGGCTTCGCCCCTTCCGTGTTCAGCGGGATATTTATTCTTTTAGGAGTACGCGGGCTTACATAGGCTGCAAGTTGCCTAGCGAACCCAAGGTTTTTCCTGGATGTAACGCGCTTGGAGCCAACAGTTTGGTATCGCTCTCCGATAGCATTGGTCGAGCCCTTAAGTAATAGTGCTGAAGTTAGAAAAATCAAAGTATGGATGAAAATCGTCGGAATCAGTTTCAAGGAATAAGTTTGGGTTGCGTTGCGGGGTATGTGGACACCTTGGGATTTATTGCGCTGTTTGGGCTGTTCACAGCCCATGTTACCGGGAACTTCGTGCTTATTGGTGCGGGGATGGCTGATCCTTCTCGGGCCGCTATCCTCTTAAAGATTTTGGCCATTCCTGCATTTGTTATTGGAGTTGCTGTCGCTCGTGTTTTGATCGCTGTTTCCCAGTGTCGTGAATGGCCCGCCCTGACGTTATCTTTGGTTTTACAGATATCATTGTTGTGCGGATTCATGTTGTGTGGATGGCTGGCCTCGCCAATAGAGCAAGAGACTACTCCTTGCGCAATGGTTGCGGGTTTATTTGGCAGTGCCGCAATGGGCGTGCATAGCGCGACTGGCCGCTTATTGTTGTCTCATTTGGCGCCGACATCGATGATGACGGGAAATGTAACGCAAATTGTCATCGATACTATAGATGTGCTACTCGGCGGAGTCGACGACGTGGCCGAAGCACGCTGCTCAAAATTTGTTTGGCCTCTCGCAGCGTTTGGCGCTGGTGCGGCCCTCGCTGCATTTGCTTACCGCGCTATCGGTTTTTTTTTGCCTTACTTTTTCCGATCACTGTTCTCTGCTGCGTGATCGTCATGCAATGGAATTTGGATCGGAGTCGCGTCGCGCCGGGTGAGCAAAAATCGCTGGGAAGCAGTTAATAGTGGTGTGATAGCTGCAATCCCTCAACGGATCTCGCCGAGTTTTTCCCAAGACAATGCGGAAATAAAATCCCGATTTTCTATATCTTTGCTTTATCGAGTGGAGGCGAAAATCGTGGCAGGTCTACGGAATTGTTGCGATGTACGCCGATACTGATTTCATCTCATCCTCGCTCAACTTGACAGCGACACCCTTCATAACCGTTGCCAAGGGATTATTGAACTTCGGAGCGTCACGATAGACATGTAATTGCTCCAGCGTGTAGCTTGCTGGTTGAGAGGCAACGCGGGGAAATGCAGCCTGCCCATGTCCTTGGGCACCATGGCAGCTCGCACAAGCCGGTGCGCCGGCTGAGCTTCCCTTTGTAAATATGCGTTTCCCCTCTTCTTCTAAGTCACGATTTGATGATGCTTGCGGTTTTGCTGTTTGTGCTCCGAAATATTCACTAACGTCATGCATGTCGGAATCTTTCAACGAAGCTGCAAAACCCTTCATGATTGCGTTGGGACGTTCCCCGCTCTTGAAATTTACCAGTTGCAATTCCAAGTATGCGGGGGCTTGTCCGGCCAAGTTCGGGTAAAGCGCAGGACTTGCCGTATTGCCGTCGATCCCATGGCACGCCACACAGGTTTGCGCAATCTGCTGTCCGTGTTGGATTGAAGTCTGCAGGTCTGCGGCAAAGGTAGGTGTGGTTGTTAAAAGCATTGAACTGCTAGCTAAGACGACAAGACAAATGCTTTTCCGGACATTATTCAGTCGATTCAAATCTTGAAAACTTTTGCGGGCTCTTTCGTCACTAATTCTTTGGGAAGTCATGGCTATCTTTCGATGTAACGTTAAATAAATTTGAATTCGCAGAAGAAATTCAAAGAATGCTTAACAGTATGTCTTTCGCTAGCGAATTGTCTATTGTCCGAAAGAGGGATGGGTGCGGCAGCCTGCCCGCAGAATAGTTGCGATCGCTGTGGCCGTTAGCCTTTATTGCGGATTTGTAAAGACGCGAACGGCGGGGAGGTGTAATGCAAAATATGCAATGAACGCTACAAAATCTAGTCGCCGGCGCTATCGGACACAATTCGTTCACACCCGCTTCTGTACATCTCGCGCAAACGGAATGCACGCTGCTTTTGCCTGCCTTTCCATCTACGCTTTATCTATGTTCCACCGGTTCTTCCTGGAATTTTTTGGAAATCAAAGCGCAACACACATTTTCTGTGTGATGGACGCAATGGCCCAAGCACCGAGATGCGGCGAAATCATGGCAAATAACACTTATATGTAATTGTGGCGACGCTCACGTTGACGATAAGCTGCGTTCAAGTATTCGTCCAATGTTTGGACGAATAGAGATGGACCGAAGTTCGAATGGCATGTCTGCCCATTCGTCAACGCCCCTTCTGACACCTAGCTGATTTAGAAATTGGATTTAGGGAGCGGTTCTATTTGAGCATACTGGAGGCCAAATAATGGATGTTTTGTTTGACCGCGCTCACACAGACGATGAGGCGCTCGAAGCTCACTGCGAAGGAATGTACGTCTGGACAGGGAACGCATCGTGGTCCAAATCGATCGCAAATGCACATGAAACCCACGCAATAGTAGCTCCCTGCACGCGCACTTCCGTGATCTTGAGTAACGGTCCCAACACCGGTGATCAACAAAAAACTAAGCTCACAGATCGACATGTCTCGATTATCCCTGCAGGCTGCGCTCATAGCCTGGAGTGGGATGGGGAAGCTGAGCTGACCAGCATCATGCTGAAACCTGCATTTTTGGATGCATTGGCCCAAGTCAACGAGATTGGCAGCTATCACTTGACCGAGCAACTTAAGTCGGTTGACCCTTTTCTATGGCATATGGCGCGCGGGATTGAGCGGCAGCTCAGGCTCCGTCGTCATGCGGAAAAATCCTATATTGAGTCAGTGGCCGTCGTCATTGGCCAGCATCTTCTGTCTACCTATAGTGATGCGCCAGTCAATAGCGCTTCGTTAGGAGGATTGCCACGCTATAAAGTGAGGCGCGCGATCGACTTTGTACGTGATCATTATCGAGACGATATTGGCTTTCGCGATATCGCCGGACAGCTCGATATGAGTCCATTTCATTTTGCCAGGATGTTCAGGCACTCCACGGGCGATTCGCCTCATCAGTTCATTACGCGGTGTCGTATAGATGCAGCCAAAAAAATGCTTATTGAAGACGATATGGCGATTGTCGATGTCGCGTTCGCGGTGGGATATAAGAGCCAGAGCTATTTCACTACACGCTTTGCTCTGCTGGTAGGGATGACACCCGCGGCTTTTCGTGGCTGCCGCTGAATGGAAATTTTTAGCCGATATTCATATTTCGAACTCTGAATAGCGTTACCCCCGAAATAAGATGATCTGAAACAAAACTATTAAGCTCAATTTTAAGAGAAAACGGATGACCATGAACGAAAAGAAGAAGTTGACCACAATGGCAGGGGCTCCTGTGTCAGACAATCAAAACGTGTTGACCGCGGGACCGCGTGGACCCCAGCTGCTACAGGACGTTTGGTTCCTTGAGAAGCTTGCCCACTTTGATCGAGAAGTCATTCCTGAGAGGCGCATGCACGCCAAAGGCTCAGGCGCCTATGGAACTTTCACTGTCACACATGACATCAGGCGCTATACGCGAGCGAAGCTATTTTCTCAAATAGGAAAAAAGACCGAGATTTTCATGCGTTTTTCGACAGTCGCTGGTGAGCGCGGCGCCGCCGATGCTGAGCGCGACATCCGGGGTTTTGCGGTCAAGTTTTACACAGAGGAGGGAAATTGGGACCTGGTCGGTAACAATACTCCGGTATTCTTTTTCCGCGATCCGCTGAAGTTCCCTGATCTCAATCATGCGGTCAAGCGCGACCCGAGCACTAATCTCCGGAGTGCCAAGAATAACTGGGACTTTTGGACATCATTGCCAGAAGCATTGCATCAAATCACCATTGTGATGAGTGATCGCGGGATCCCTGCAAGCTACCGGCACATGCACGGTTTTGGAAGCCATACCTTCAGCTTCATTAATGCGGAGAATCAGCGCTTCTGGGTGAAATTTCACTTTAAATCGCAACAGGGAATTCAAAATCTGAGCGATGACGAGGCGGAAAAGATCATTGGTAACGACCGCGAGAGTCATCAGCGCGATTTGTACGAGAGTATTGCGCAAGGAGCCCATCCTAAATGGACTCTTTTTGTTCAAATCATGCAGGAAGCAGAAGCGTTTGGTCTTGACTACAACCCGTTCGATCTGACTAAGATCTGGCCGCACAGTCAATTCCCGCTGATACAGGTCGGTGAGATTGAACTTAACCGCAATCCGAAGAACTACTTCGCGGAGGTCGAGCAGTCAGCTTTCAATGTAGCAAATGTGCCCCCCGGGATAGGATTTTCTCCTGACAAAATGTTACAGGCACGCCTATTTTCCTATGGCGACGCACAGCGCTACCGACTGGGCGTTAACCATGGTCTCATTCCGGTGAACGCTGCGCGCTGTCCAGTACACAGCTACCACCGGGACGGTGCCATGCGCGTCGACGGTAATCATGGTGACACGGTGTCCTATCAGCCCAACGACCAGGGAGAATGGGCCGAGCAACCTGACTATCGGGAACCGCCGCTTGCGCTGAACGGTGCTGCAGCCCGCTGGAACCATCGCCAAGACAAAGACTATTTCTCACAGCCGGCCGCACTTTTCCGCCTAATGACACAGCAGCAGCGTCAAATACTGTTCGACAACACTGCGCGCTCATTGGGCGCTGCGCCGCGCGAAATCCAATTGCGACATATACGCAACTGCCTACAGGCCGACAGCGCCTATGGTAAGGGCGTAGCAGCTGCATTACATATCGAGTTGGGAGACACGGACTAGCAGAAAGGCCTATAGCGTGCATATGAACTGTTACATGCATAGGGAGAGCCCCGCATCGTTCACCGATTCCGGTGTCGCCAACTATTCCGTCAAATTTCATGGCGCTTTTCATTTAGATACCGACTGAAAAACGAACCCATAACCTTCGGGCGATTGATTTTTTTTAATGATTGCAAACGCTCTTGCCGCATAAGAGAAAGTAGGCTTTTTTGCCCGGATGCAGATCTAACCCGATTTAAATGGCCGCCGCTGGGGCCACCACGCAAGTCCAACCAATGGAGAAACAAATGAGTAACGAAAAAAAACTGGAATTACTGACACCTAAGAACTGCCAAGTAATTTTTATCGATCAGCAACCGCAGATGGCTTTTGGCGTAGTCTCAATTGACAGGCAAACGCTTAAAAATAACGTCGTTGGCTTGGCAAAGGCGGCTAAAGCATTCGGCATTCCAACCACCATTACAACCGTTGAAACTCAAGGATTCTCGGGACCTACGTATCCGGAGCTTCTCGATGTCTTCCCAGGCAAAGAGATTCTGGAGCGTAGCTCGATGAATTCTTGGGACGACCAGAAAGTACGCAACGCGTTGGCCAATAATGGGCGCAAAAAAGTCGTGGTATCCGGTCTATGGACTGAGGTTTGCAACAACAGCTTTGCGTTAAGTGCGATGCAGGAAGGCGGATATGAAATCTATATGGTAGCGGATGCCTCTGGCGGAACTTCGGTAGAGGCACACGACTTTGCCATGCAACGCATGATTCAGGTTGGGGTCATACCTGTAACTTGGCAACAAGTCATGCTGGAATGGCAGCGGGATTGGGCACGCAAAGAGACCTATGACGCGGTGATGGCCATCGTCAGAGAGCACAGCGGAGCATATGGTATGGGCGTCGACTATGCCTACACTATGGTGCACCAAGCACCTCAACGGGCCGCAGGCGCGCATCCCGTGCTTGCTCCTATTCCTGCCAAATAAGTACCGTCTGAGAGTGGGGATGCGGGTCGGCTTGCGGCCCGCATCTTCAAGAAAAAATGCGTTGCCTCGCGACAGGGATGCGGGTCAAACGCCTGAACCTGAAGGGCAAGATCATGATTTATCTTATATCGCTTGGCGCCGGCGTGTTGATGGGTTTCATTTATGGCTTGATTGGGGTGCGCTCACCAGCGCCGCCAGCGGTAGCGCTCGTTGGTTTGTTAGGAATGCTCGCTGGCGGCCAAATCTTACCCATCGCCAAACAGTTATTGCACAAAGACTTTTCCTTAGCGTGGTTTCGCCATGAGTGCGCGCCTGAGATTACGGGGGTAACGCCGCCCGTTGCCACTAAAAAGGAAAACAGTTAGTGGAACGCAGCTTCGTTATCTAAAAAAATCTTAACTGAAATCCAGCCTTAACCGGAGTATTGATATGAACAAGGACCACCAATTGCAAACGCCTGATGGCCAGACGTCGGAGCCAGAAGTGCTTATCTTGACGAATGGCCGTTTCCACACTACCGATAAATCGAAGCCATTTGCGCGCGCTGTCGCCATTCAAGACGGAAAATTTATTGCTGTTGGTGATACTGAATATGTCATGCGACGAATCACTTGGAAGAGCAAAATTATTGACTTAGGCGGTAGAACAATTGTCCCTGGTTTGAATGACTCCCACTTGCATCTCATCCGAGGCGGCCTTAACTATAACCTCGAATTACGTTGGGAGGGCGTACCCTCGTTAGCAGATGCCATGCGCATGCTCAAAGAGCAGGCTCTGCGTACCCCCTCACCTCAATGGGTGCGCGTCGTCGGTGGCTGGACAGAGTTCCAGTTCGCTGAAAGACGAATGCCTACACTGGACGAGATTAATGCCGCAGCACCCGATACTCCGGTATTTTTACTCCATTTATATGACCGCGCACTGCTTAACCGGGCCGCGCTGCGGGCGGTAGGTTATAACAAAGACACGCAGAATCCGCCTGGTTGTGAAATACAACGTGACTCCGCCGGTAATCCGACTGGGATGTTAATCGCACGGCCGAATGCGATGATTCTATATGCAACGCTTGCAAAGGGGCCGACGCTTCCGCGCGAGCAACAAGTGAACTCTACGCGACGATTTATGCGCGAATTAAATCGATTAGGAATAACCAGCGCTATCGACGCGGGAGGGGGATCTCAAAATTATCCTGACGACTACGCCATTATTCAACAATTGGCGGACGAAGACCAATTGACTGTTCGTATCGCTTATAACCTGTTCACTCAAAACAAGGGGCATGAGCTGGACGACTTCAAAAAATGGACCACGATGGTAAAACCTGGCGACGGCTCGGATTTCTACAGGCACAACGGCGCCGGCGAGATGCTGGTATTCTCCGCAGCCGACTTTGAAGATTTTCGCGAGCCACGCCCTGACCTGGGCGAGGATGCTGAACCGGAATTGGAGCAAGTGGTTCGCCATCTGGTCAACAACAGGTGGCCTTTCCGCCTTCATGCTACTTACGACGAGTCGATTAGTCGTATGTTAGATGTGTTTGAAAAAGTGAATCAGGATATTGCTTTTGATGGACTTCATTGGATGTTTGACCATTGCGAGACGATCACACCGAAAAATATTGATCGTGTAAAGGCATTAGGCGGCGGTATCGCGATCCAGCATCGTATGGCTTTCCAGGGGGAATACTTTGTTGAGAGGTATGGTGCCCAAGCAGCGCAGAATACCCCTCCAATTGCGCGAATGCTTGCAGCAGGAGTCCCGGTTGGGGCAGGCACCGATGCAACCCGCGTGGCGAGCTATAACCCATGGACAGCATTGTATTGGATGGTGTCCGGAAAGACAGTCAGCGGCCTTGGCATGTATGAGGCGGAAAATCGCATATCACGAGATACTGCACTGGAGCTGTGGACTGCCGGCAGCGCCTGGTTTTCAAACGAACAGGGTAAAAAAGGGCGAATCAAAGAAGGTATGCTCGCAGACCTGTGCGTTCTGTCAGAGGATTTCTTCTCTGTCGACGAAGAGAGTATCAAGTCGATTGAATCTGTCTTGACTATCGTTGGCGGCAAAGTGGTCCATGCTCAAGCCGAGTTCTCGTCAATGGATCCGCCGCCTCTGCCTGTAATGCCTGATTGGTCGCCCGTGGCAAGCGTCCCTGGGCATTATCGCCCCGCCCAGGCATCTCACAAACTGGCGCAAATGCCTCACCAGTGCCAGGGTCCTTGTGGTGTGCATTCTCATGCTCATGATGTCGCACGCAAATCGTCTGTGCCGGTTTCTGACTACAGCGGGTTCTGGGGGACGCTTGGCTGCAGTTGTTTTGCGTTTTAGGAGATTATTGTGACGTTGAAGGCGACTTTTTTGGGGATTTCCTTGCTGCTATGCGCTGCTTCCGGTCATGCTCAAACATCAGTAACGGTCTATGGTCGTCTCAACGTAGCGATAGAATCTTTTCGCAATTCCAGCGACGCGAATGGGAATAACATTGCGGTGAACCGGCTTTCAAATGACCGTTCGGTGTTGGGATTTCGCGGCGCGGAAGATTTGGGTGATGGCCTGCATGCCATTTTTCAGATAGAAGGAACTGTTTCTCCCGATACTGGTGCGGGAGGAATCGCTGCGCGCGACACTCGAATTGGACTGGAGGGGACCAAAGGTACGATATTTGGAGGAAATTGGGTTACTCCGTATAACGGAGCGACTTCAAGCCTTGACCCTTTTTATCCGACCACGGCAGGATATATGAGTATTATGGGGAATGGCTCTGCTTCGACTACCGACAATGTCATAGATACCTCATCATTTGATCGGCGACAACAAAATAGCCTGCACTACTGGACTCCTGCATGGCGAGGATATTCTGCGCACATAGCGCACGGATTTAACGAAGAGCGGCCGGTGAATGGTGCAAAGCCATCGCTGACCTCTTTAGCTTTCGTCTACGACGAAGGGCCAGTCTACGTCACCATCGCGACAGAGCGACATCACGAATACCAGGGCCCCGGATTGAATGACAGCGGTGCAAAGATTGCATTTGCCTATAAATTTGGTGAAACCAGAATCGCCACGATCGCCGAAAAACTGCGATATGAAACAAGTACAGGGACACTAGAAAGAAAATCCTACTATGTTTCATTGACCCATCAATTCGGCAATCAGGAGGTGCGTTTTGGAGTGGCGCGTGCAGCGGACGTAACTGGAGATTCAACCAAGAGAATCGGATTTATGAGGAAGGGAGAGGATACCGGAGCCACCCATCTCACGCTTGGCTATGATTATATTTTGTCGAAGCGTACTAGTTTCTTCGTCTATTACACGCATCTACGGAACGACAGGAATGGGATATACGATCTCGCGATCAATAGTTTGGGGGTTAGCCCAGGCTCCACAATCAAAGGGATAGCGACGGGGATTCGTCATAATTTCTAATGACTCTGGCAATTCAGATTTTTGACAGCGAAATCGATGCTAGTTTGAAGAGTACGTCGACCATCCTGTGTTTATCGCCTCGTATATTGCAGGAAGATGTAATACCCCGAATCGCCGATCACCGCTACGATGTTTACTCACCTAGATTAGTCTAGGCCATCCTCTGCGACGTCAGAACTGAGGTGCAAGTGGCTATGAGCACAAATGATCAAATTCGATCCGTATCAACTACCTCAAGCAAGATGCTTAAGGTGGGCTTGACTTTGTTGTCGGAACTTCACCTCACCAAGGTTAGGGTGGTCCGTGATTGCGTGATTGGCGTTGACCGTTCTCTACTTGCACGTCCGTTCTCATGCAAGAATTCGCAGTTCATTTCCAAAGCCGCTAATTAAACTCTTCCGAGGCTATGCTAAACGACACCAATAGACTTGTCAGCTATATAAGGCGCATGCGCATTTGCATTCTGCTTTCGCTGCTAGGAGGTTGCCAGGTCACTCCATCGGTCGCAGTACTGGGAGCGTTCTTCCCCGACTGGATGTTCTGCATGCTGATTGCCTTGGTCATCACCGTGCTTGTCGATAGCTTGCTGGCGGCCACAGGTTGGCGTCAACATTTTGAACAGTGGGCACTGATCATAAGCTATGCCGCACTAAATCTTTCGATGGCTCTTCTTTCTTGGCTCGTACTTTTTCAAAATTAGAGGCCGTCATGCAAGTAGCAAAGAAAAAGGTTGTGCAGGCACGTATCGTGACGCTGCTTTTGGTGAAATTGGCATTGGCACTGGTCATCTATGTCATATGGCGACTGGATTCGGCGCCGCGCACCGATGATGCTTATGTTTATGCCGACACAGTAAATGTCGCTCCGGAAGTCAGTGGTCGCATAGACAAGCTGGCTGTGAAAAATGATCAGCTTGTCAAACAGGGCGACATTCTCTTCAGCATCGATTCCCGGCCTTTTGAGGCCACGCTGGCCAAAGCGCAGGCGGGCTTACAGACGCTGAATGCTCAGATTGAATTGACGCAGCGCTCGGTGAATGCGCAAAAATTTGCTGCCGACGCCGCACACAGTAGCGTCGAAAGAGCCCGCGCCGCCGCAGAGCAAGCTACCGATACTTTGAATCGGATGGCACCTTTATTGAATCCCGGGTATGTTTCGGCTGAACAGCTCGATCAAGCCAGAACAGCTCACCGCAGTGCCCAGGCCCAGCTGCAGTCGGCTGTATTGCAGGCGCAGCAGGCCAAAGCTGCTGTCAGTGGGGTGGAAGCCTTGTTAGCCCAACGTGCAGTCCTAACTGCCGAAATTGCACTAGCTAAGCTCAATCTTGAATTCAGTACGGTGCGAGCTCCTTTCAATGGCCGGGTTCTTGGGCTCACAACGGCGGCTGGCCAGTTCGCCGCTGCAGGTCGACCAGTCTTTACGCTCGCCGATACGCGCCGATGGTATGTGGTGGCGAATTTTAGAGAAACGGAATTGGTAGAGATGGCCCCGGGCCGGCACGTGCAGATTTATCTGCTGACCGCGCCTTCGCGCCATTTCAGTGGCATTGTGGAGTCCGTCGGACACGGAGTCTATCCAGATGATGGGGGAAGCCAGGACGCCGGTCTCCCCCATGTGCCGCGTTCAATCAATTGGGTGAGGGTTGCTCAGCGCTTCCCAGTTCGAATCCTGGTGGACAATGCGGATAGCGAGCTATTCCGAATCGGTGCCTCTGCGGTGGCGATTATCTCCGAACACCCCAGTCATTTTCGCTAAGAGCATCTCACTATTATGCCGTCGATGACTTCTTCGTTTGTTTCGCTGGGTACAGTAATTCATAAGGAACTGGCACCTGTTCCCGGACGATTTACCACGCTTTGGCGCTATCTGATCGCAAGCGGTATTGTGATAGTCATTTCTATGGCGTTGAGGGTTCCTTTTATAGCCTTGTCCATAATTGCCATATTTTCAACGACCCAGCAAAATACTTACCTTACACGCCTGTCGGGCCTGGTCGCTACCGTAGGCCTCACATTGGCCGTTGCCTGCTCGTTGCTGCTGTTGCGCTTGACCTTTGACGTACATTTACTGCGCATCTTTGGAGCCATGTTTATTCTTCTGTGCGC
Organism: Parundibacterium terreum; assembly: GCF_014636315.1. Taxonomy (GTDB): domain Bacteria; phylum Pseudomonadota; class Gammaproteobacteria; order Burkholderiales; family Burkholderiaceae_D; genus Undibacterium; species Undibacterium terreum. The sequence continues at coordinate 832,632 of NZ_BMED01000003.1, forward strand.
TATGTACTTTCTGAGAACAAGCAAGCTGGGTGCCATCGGATTCTTAGTCGGACTTGCGGTCATTTATATTCAAAGTGAGGTCGATATTGCGCCTAATCCTGAGTTGTTGGTGCGGGCGGTGCTTTGGGTGTGGGTGGCCATATCCTATCCCATTGTCGTCAATGTTTTAGTCGGATATCTGTTGCCTGCGAGTGCCGACTCACATTTGCATAAAGAATTGAAGTTTCAACTAGAGAACATCACACACAGGCTCAAGGGCGAACAAAATAGTTCCGTCGATATGGAAGAGACGTTTCTGCGTATGCGTCGTCAATTGTCTTACGCATTGATGGCGCATCCTAAATTAGCCGATCATAACGCGCGCTGCCAAGCACGGGTGCGACTGGTAGAGCGGCTGTTGGTCGCTATTCGCCAAATTTCCAATGCTGGCCCGCCAGAACTTAATCTAGATTACCTACGCCATGCTTCGATTATTCTCGCAGCCATCTCTGAACTGCAATACCGGTTAGTGGATGGTGGTGCCTTTCGAATGGTGCCGGTCCCTCCCAACTATAGTGTGGTAGCTCCAGCACCGTTAGCAGCAATGTGCCGGGCCTTCCTGAAACTTGTGCAGGAGGAAGTGCCTCGAGAGGCTTTAGAAAGCCCCACTACCAACGCAAAAGCCGCTGCTTTTAGTTTAAATACGCTTGCTCTCCAATTCGCGCTTAAAGTCGTATTTGCTACTCAATTAGGTTATCTGTTTTTTACTGCTGTGCAGTGGCCTGGGATTCATACATGTATGCTTACTTGTATCATTTTGGCCTTACCTGGCCTGGGGGCCGTTACCCATAAAGGTGTAATGCGCCTGATCGGTGCTGCCTTTGGCAGTGCCGCAGCACTTCTTGCCACTGTCTTTGTCATCCCTCATCTGGATAGCATCACCGGTTTGTTGTTGCTGAGTCTTGCCATCATTGCAGTGGGAGCCTGGATTGCTGCTGGCTCGCCGCTTACAGACTATGTCGGATTTCAGTTGGTTTTCTGTTTCGCCCTGGCATTGCTCGGAAATTTCGGGCCTAGCACTGACTTAACGGAAATCCGTGACCGCTCTGTTGGGATTGTAGTTGGCGTCATTATTTCATTGACCATATACAGCTGGATTTGGCCGGAGCGTGAAGGCGCTCAAGTGCGATCCGTGGTAGCAGAGCTATTGCGGGCGCTTTCGCGCGTCGTGGAGACTTGTGGAGCTGCCGACAAGGACGAATATGAAATAGCTCAAGTCGACGCGTGGTCCGTCGTCGTGCGACTGCGTCAATTCCAAGGCCGCTTGGCCTTTGAGCCAACGGGCGGTAGTGAAGATTCAATAGAATGGCCATTTGAACGAGTACTAAGCAGCGCGCGCCAAATTCTTTGGGATTTCGACTGGCTGAATATGTTGCGTGAAGATGGTCATAGCAGCATATCGGGTCAGATAGAAGCATTGGACGCAGCAAGCAAGGCTGCATCGGACCGGCTGCGGTCCATGGCGGCATTCGTCGCGACTATTCCTCCTGCGCTTTCTCCTCCGTTGAACGAATACATGCCAACAGCCTTCTCCGCTCATGACACAGTAGCTGTACTCAGCTCAATAAATCACCAATTGATGCAACTGGAGCAATGTCTTTTGCAGCGGCATTCTACTGGACAAAGCAAGCCATGAAATGCGCACAATACCCTTTGCTAATACTGGTGCTGGCTCTCGGCCTTGGCGCATGTGCGCAAATGAAGGAACCACCGTCCAGGCTTGTCGTGATGGACCCAAGCCGCATTGCTCTGGCTGACGATGTTTCGATGGCCCCGCATGACTGGCCTGCGCCGCAGTGGTGGCGGCGATACCATGACACTCAACTCGATGCACTCATCGACCAAGCATTGAGAGATGGCCCTAGTTTGGCTGTGGCTGAGGCGCGTCTTCGCTTGAGCGAGGGGGCTGTCCAACTTGCCGATGCCAACCGCGGTCCAGCAGTAGATTTAGGAGCAACAGTAGACCGCACCCAGTTGTCGGAAAACGCTTTCGCCGGACCATTTTCCCATACTGATCCGGTTACCGGTCAGCCTCACGGCCGGTGGTACACCGAGGACACGATTGGTATGATGGGCAGCTATACTCTAGACATTTGGGGTAAAAGGCGGGCGCAATTCTCGGCAGCCGTGGGGCAGCGCAACGCTCAGCAAGCGGAATTGGCTGAGGCGAATTTACTCCTCGTTGCAGCTGTGACGCGGACTTATTGCCAAGTGCAGGCGGACTATGCGGCATTGGATTTGCAACGTCGCTCACTGCGCCTGACTCAGGAGCTACTGCAGGCACATCAGGAACGTTTCCAGCGCGGGTTGAAACCGCGGCTACCGATAGAGGCGACGCGTGCTCAGTTGTTAACTATTGAGCAGCAGATCAGCGCAACAAATGATCACCTCCTGCAATCGCGCGAAGCACTGCGTGCGTTACTTGGCGCGACCTCAACGTCGCTCACAATTCAAGCGCAACCACTGCCTTCCGCCACCGGAGCAATACCACCAACCCTAGACTACCGACTGCTCGCCAGACGCCCCGACCTGCAGGTTTGGCGTTGGTCGGTACAGGCCTCAATCAGCGAAACTGAGGCCGCTAGAGCTGCTTTCTATCCCAATTTTGATATCAAGGCTTTCATCGGCTTTGACGCACTACGCCCGCGAGATCTGTTCAATAAGGCGAGTCGTCAGATCAATTTGATTCCCGGATTGAGTCTTCCAATTTTCGACAGTGGTCGACTTAATTCTGAGCTTGCACTCTCCAAATCGCAAGAAGAAGTCCAGATCGCAATGTATAACCAAGCTGTGGTCAATGCGGTAGCTGAGGTCGCGCATGCAGCATTAGCGCTGCAAGATCTGCTCCAGCAGCGACATCTTCAGGATGCCAAGTTGGAGGCCGTCGGTTTCGCATTCGCAAGCGCTCAGGCTCATTTCGAACGCGGACTAGAGGATCGCCTGCATGCGATGGAGGCGGAACTATTGGTCCTTCGCGAACAAGAGCAAGGCATTATTCTTCAGAATCGTCAATTGGAAACGGAGATTTTACTGACTATGGCGTTGGGCGGCGGCTACTCTGACTAAAAAACGTTGCTGTTCCGCAAGTGATATCATAGAAAGCAATTTGAAATGCTACCTTTCCAAAATGCTGCCCAGACTAAATGAACTCAGCTCAAAAGTCAGCGACAAGCACCGCTTTCACCAAATAACTTTCCAGGCCTTGGCCTTGTTTGGCTTAGTCTTGGCTGGTGTTTTAGGGTGGCCATCGCTGCATTTGGAATGGCTCGCTTTACTTGATATTGCCGCCCTGTCTTTTTTTGCGGCAGAGCCCTACAAATGGACGGCATCGGTGGCCGTGATTGCCGGTGCCTGTGCTGGCACTTTTTACGCCGGGTCCCCCTCTGGGAGTAGCACGGACATGCTGCGCCTCTTGGGGTTTTCTTTTGCTACTTTGATGGTCGCAAAATTATTGCAGCGTGCTGGACAGACCTCGACGCAGCAGCAAGATCAACTGGCCGAACGAACTGCTTGCATGGAAATGCTCGAGAATTTGCGCCCCAGCCTGGCCTGGGCGCTGCTGCCCAGCCGGCGACCCGAGTTCGTCAACCAAGCAACCAAGGACTACACCGGCATCCAAACTGCGGCTTCATTGAGTGATTGTCTGGCAGTGATTCACCCGGACGATGTTCCACTCTACCTTGAGCACTTAAACCAGGTGGCCGCGGCCAGCCAATCCTGCGAAGTAGAGTTCCGGGTGCGGCACCACGACAGCCGGTACCGGTGGATGCTTTGTCGTACCTATCCCATGCGCGACCGGTACGGAATGCTTCTTCGCTGGGTCAGCATCAGCAGGGATATCCAGGATCGCAAGCTCGCCGAATCTACGCTACGTAAGCAAGAGGAAGAATACCGACGCATCGTCGATTTTGTGCCGGCTTGTATCAGCGTCGCCAATGCACAAGGTGAACTTGTTTATGCAAACAAAGTAACGGTCGCTCATTTAGGGCGCCTGGCAGAGCAAATAATCGGCAAGGGCTGGATGGACAGTTTGCATCCAGACAGTTTGCCAATTGCGCAGCGCGAATGGGCTGCAAGTATACGAACCAAACAACCGCTGGATGTGACATTACTGAGCAAGCAATTTGATGGAGAATACCGTTGGCAACGTCTGACAGCTGTGCCCTTGTTGGATGAAAAGGGTGAAGTCATGAATTGGTACATGCTGGGAGTCGATATTCATGAACTGGTGAAGGCGCAAGAAGCTTTGGAAATGAGCAAGCATGAGCTCACAAAAATTGTGGAAACATTACCTTTGGGTATTTGGTGTACATCGGCTGACGGCCAGCCCACCTATCTCAATCAGCGCCTACGTGAGCACACCGGGACGACGCTGGAGAAGTCAAAAGACTGGTACTGGCTCCAAAACGTCCATCCTGAAGATCGCGAAGCGACCGCCGCGGCGTTTATGTATGCCATTAACACTGGTACGTCCTACTTGATGATACACCGGCTACGAATCGCGGATGGTAGCTTCCATTGGTATGAGCAGCGGGGCGAACCTCTTCGTGATACTAATGGTCAGATCAAGCGCTGGTATGGAATAGCTATCGATGTCGATGAGCGAGTGCGCACGGAAGAGCGCTTGCGCGAGACGCGCGCCAAACTAGCTCGGGCCACCCGCGTGGCTACTGTGGCGGAGTTGTCGGCATCCATTGCCCACGAATTAAATCAGCCACTAACCTCAGTCATTGCCAACGGGCAGGCGGCCCGCAGATGGCTGGGCGCCACGCCGCCTAACGTGAAGGCTGCGACCAAATCAATCGAAATGATTTTGCGTGATGGCCGCGCCGCTGACAATACAATGCAGAATATTCGAGCTTTGTTCAAGCGCGAGTCCATCAGGAAGTCGGGCACGAGAGTTGCGGAGATGGTGCGAGAGGCAGTACGCCTGGTACATGAAGATTCTCAGCGCAAAAATACTTCAATAGAATGTACTTTCCCAGAACGGTTGCCGATGGTGCTGGTTGACCGCATTCAGATCCAACAAATACTTATCAATTTGATCTGCAATGGCATCGAGGCCGCTGAAAACGTCGGCCGTCGTGCTCAGTTACGAATCAGCGCACAGTCTTGCGTAGAGGGCCGGTTACTAATCGAAGTGGTAGACAATGGACCTGGACTGGCTGACCTCAATAGTATCTTCGACGCATTTGTCACCAGCAAAGCCAAAGGCATGGGCATCGGCCTCGCTATCTCACGCTCTATCGCGCAAGCTCATGGGGGGCACTTGTGGGCAGAAAACCTCCCTGGCGGTGGCGCTTGCTTCAAGCTCACCTTACCAACAACATGAGGACAACCGAACATAGAGGAAAATGTAATAGCCAGAGCGGTTAACTATGTCTAAAATTATAATGTTAAGGATGCCGCGCGACTATTATGTCGTCATTGGAGGACATTATGGAACAATTGAAGGAAATGGTCTATATCGTCGACGATGACTATAGAGTTCGGGAGTCACTCTCCGCGTTGCTGCAAGCCTACGGAAAAAACGTCGAACTATTCTCCTCTGGGCAGGAGTTTCTCCAATATCAACGTCAAGATGATTGCGCATGCCTGCTCCTGGACTTGAGTTTGCCCAATATGAGCGGTTTGGAAGTACAACAACAAGCAATGTCACGAGCCGCATTGCCCGTTATTTTTATCACTGGTCGTGGTGACGTTCCATCTAGTGTCCAGGCAATGAAAGGCGGTGCCATTGACTTTCTCACTAAGCCGCTAGACGAAGTAAGCTTGCTGGCGGCCATTGATGCCGCGCTGGCAAAGGAGCGGCTGTTGAGATCAGAGCAAAATGAGCAGGCCCAGCTTCGATCACTGTATAGGACCCTGACGCCCCGGGAACAGCAGGTTCTGTCGCTCTTAGTCAAGGGAATGCTGAATAAGCAAGCTGCCGGCTGCTTGGGAATTACGGAGTACACAGTGCAAGTCCACCGTGGCCACATCATGAAAAAACTACGTACAAAGTCATTCGCCGCCCTGGTCCAGTTGGCCAGCCGGCTGCCTATCGATTTAATACCAAGCCCAACCAATAATGCCTGACAATCGCCTTTTAAAGGCGGAGTACCGATATGATGATACCGAAGCGCAGCATTGCGATAGTTGACGATGACGGTCGCGTACTCGAATCGCTGGCAAATCTTCTCTCTTCCTTCGGCTACCATCCTCGTCCTTTCACGTCAGCGTTAGATCTACTTGCGGCGGACATTCTGCCCCAGGTTTGCTGCGTTATCACCGACCGTGAAATGCCCTTGATGAACGGCCTGGAGCTCTTGGCGCATATCAAGCGATCAGAGTTCCCTGTTCCTGTGATTATCATTACTGGCAAGCCGAGTGAAGATACTGAATTATTCTATGCTAATCAAGGAGCTGCAGGATTTCTGCGCAAGCCTCTCGACTGGGATTCTCTCTACTGCCTACTTCAGCGCTGGTGCTGAGAGCAGGCTCGGAAGTCCTGCTGCGTATTTACTGCAACCAGATCGGTTCATTGCAAAGAATGCCTATTGAGCGGCCACAAGTTTGTTGGGACTTGCCGTCAGCTGGCTCCTGACTTAGAACTTGTATGAATGCCATCTTGCTGGAGATAGATATTTGTGTCGTACTTGCCACTATATTGCTGTGGCTTCTGCCGGGTGAAGACAATCAAAGCGACATTGAATAGTCGATTGGTGCGAATTCGCAGGACTTTACATTAGGTCTGGTCTGACGAGCCTGCATGGGTAAAATTAAATCAGTGCCAGAGTGAAGCTACGGTTTGCTCCGGAGTCTGGAAGAGGATCCTTTGCTCGCTTCCATCCGAAAGTCACCTACAGATGCGCGGCAGCCTCCATATGGCTCCAAGTATCGAGATTTTGCTGAGTAATACCGAGGGCAGTCGCTTCTGCAATGGCTGCCGATAAGAGTGCGCGACCAATACCATGGCCTTGTCGATTGGCACCGACATGAAAACCGACCAACTTTGCATCTTGTGGTGTAAGCCGCTGTATTGCCACGCAGCGAACTACGTCAACGTCTATAACACAAACAAGTTCAATTGAATTTTTACTATCAATCGTGCCAAATAAGCCGATTGCTTTATCTAAATTATCAAAGTCCGTTTCGATTCCGAAAGTGTCGCACGAGATTCGAACTAAGTCTTTTGCTGCGCCGTTGTCAGAAGGGACGGATTTAAGAATTTGCATGGTGATCGCGTCACAAAAAATTTCAGCAATGAGAGTTATTTTTAGTGGTCGGGAGCGAGCCAGTTGCCAAAAATTATAAATGCGGACCGTACTGTCGACACTGACAGAGCAACTCATACCTCACATCGGAGGTCAAGTATTAACATACCGATGACGATACTAACGTCGCGCGCGAACGATCGGGTGTGCTGGTTCTGGAATTTGCAGCAGATACAAGGTCAAATGTGAGCAGATGATGAGTAAGTTAGTATCTAGCGCCTGCAGTCATAAAATACTGCTTGCCGGCGTTAAGGTTACTATTTACATCAATCGACGCAAAATTGACGTTCTTAAGACCGCCCGCACTTTGGATTGATGCGGGAATGACGCAGTCACGCCCGCGCGCAGAAGCGGCCCCAAACGATAGGTACTGTCGTGAGGCCCCCATGACTACACAAATGCGCTAAAGCCTGTGACTGCCTTACCGACGATGAGGGCATTCATTTCTCGTGTGCCTTCGTATGAGTATAGTGCTTCGGCGTCGGCGACAAACCGGCCGATGTGATGCTCGAGCAAGATGCCATTGGCGCCAAGGACTTCGCGTGCCCATCCCACGGTCTCGCGCATGCGTACCGTGCAAATGCCCTTGGCCAGCGACGCATGTTCGTCCTTCATTATTCCTTCTTCTTGCATCTGCGACAATCGCAGGCACAGTGCCTGGGAAGACGTGATGTTGCCAAGCATACGGAACAACAGGTCCTGCACCAATTGGAATGAAGCGATCGGTCGCCCAAACTGTACCCGCTTCTGCGCATAACGCAAGGCGTGCTCATAAGCGCCTGTGGCGCAGCCGACGGATTCCCAGGCTACAGCGGCGCGGCTCATGCGCAGCACTTTTGCGGTATCACGGAACGAAGTAGCGCCGGGCATGCGATTGGCTTCGGATACCCTGCAGTCGGTCATGGTGATGTGACCGTTCTGCACTACGCGTAGCGCCATTTTTGTGACAATCTTCTCCACCTTGAAACCGGGCGTGTTATTTTCAACGATGAAGCCTTTTACCTGATTGTCCGCAACATCGCGGGCCCAGATAATCGTCAGATCGCCCCAGGTCGAGTTGCCTATCCATTTCTTCTCGCCATTCAAAATCCAACCGTCGCCGTCACGGCGCGCCGTTGTTTCCAGGCCGCCGCCGGTACCGGATCCTACATTGGGTTCAGTCAGGCCGAATGAGCCGACTTTAGTGAGCGCCGCCATGGGCGGCAACCATTTCTGTTTCTGCTCTTCCGAGCCGCAGAGAACAATAGATCCCATTGCAAGACCTGTATGAACACCGAAGAACGTAGACATCGATGCATCGACGCGCGCCATTTCCATCATGACAAATCCCATCAGCATCATGGTTTTTCCTGGGCATCCGTAACCCTCATATGGCAGGCCACCGATCCCGAGTTGCTGCAGCTTAGGCAACAGTTCGAAAGGAAACTCGTCCCGAGCCCAATAGTCGTTGATAATGGGCTCGACTTCGGTCTCCATGAACAATCGAACCTTCAATCGGATGGCATTGTCCTCATCACTGAGGGTGTTCGCCACCATATAAAAATCCCCATTTGCAGTAGGCAAAGTGGCCGGGGCTGTGACTGGCTTAGGCATGACAGAATCCTTTACATAGTTAAAAAATGTCCGTTACGACGCGCTTTGTCGGGTAGAAATGGCTCCATTCACCAGCATTGCGTTAATTTCGACTGTACTGAACGCGAGTTCAGTCAAAACATTGACGCTGTGCTCGCCGAGATCCGGAGCGCGCCCCGGCGCCACCTTTGGGACACCGACAAGCGTCAAAGGACTATTGACCGTATGGGAAGCTTTGCCGGTAGGTTCGGCCAGCGGTACCAGCACGTCGTTGGCTAGCATTTGCGGATCCTTGACGATTTCGTCAAATGTTTGCACGACACCAAAAATGACGCGGCCGCGATTGAGCACATCGACCCAATGGGCTAAAGGTTGTTCTGCAAAAACGGGATCCAGGATACTTACCAACGCTTCGGCATTTTGATTGCGCAGAGTTCCGTCGGCAAAACGGGGGTCTACGAGCAGTTGTGGTAGGTTCATTGTCTCGACAAAGCCATGCCAGTCCTTGCCCTGGGCGGCGACCAGCAGGAACCAACGGCCATCTTTGGTACGATAAGGATTGAGCAATGCGTTGGCAGGACGCTTACGATCATGCTGCTCGACAAACTTGGCCCCGTTCAATGCTCCTTCAATCCAGGCTGCCGCAGCCCATGCACCTTCGGCGATCAGCGAGGTGGTAACGTGTCCGCCTTTTCCCGTCAGCACGCGCCGATAAAGTGCGGTCACTATCGCTGAATAGAGAGTCACGGCTGTGGCGTGGTCGCCGATGCCGGGTATCGGCAACGTAGGAGGACTATCGGCGTCGTGCGTCACATCCATTAGGCCTGTGCGCGCCCAGTATGCTGTGACATCGAATCCCGGCTTGTTGGCTTCGGCGCCGGCAAGTCCGTATCCAGTGATGTCAGCATAGATCAAACGCTCATTGAGCGGCGCCAACTGTTCGTAAGTGATTCCCAGTGTTTGCCGGACCGAAGGTGGAAAATTGGTAACCAGGACGTCTGCCCAGGTGACCAGTCGATGCAGCACATCTTTGGAACACGGCGATTTCAGATCCAGCGCCAGGCTGCGTTTGTTACGGTTTGTGAGCTGCCAGGTATAGTTGGTTTCGCTGCTTGGATTCGGGGGCGTAAGATACAGGTGGCGGTAGGGATCGCCGCCGGTCGGAGGCTCGACTTTGATTACGTCGGCGCCAAAGTCGCCTAAAATTGTGGCTGCGGCCGGGCCAGCAATGAAGCTGGCCAGGTCCAATACCTTTAATCCTGAGAAAAGATTATCTTTTTTTAATTCGGACATTTCAATCTCCAGTGACGGCACTGCCTGCATAGGCAATGCCAGTAAGATTACCCTGCGCAAAAAGCAAGGGTTTAACATCGGCACCGTTCAAGCTAGCGACATAGACACTGCCGCCGAGGTCTGTCACGAACATGCGCCCATTGTCGAAATCTAGCGCAATGCCTATGCCTTCCATCAGATGTGAGACTAAAATATTCGGTTTGCAATCGGTACCCGGCACAGGATCCATGGCCCCTCGATTCACCGTATTACCGTAAGGGGCGTCACCGCGGTCCGTCCAATAAATCTGACGTCGCACCAAATCCAATTCCAAATCAATTGGCTCGGGCAATTCTTTGTACAGCAACTCAATATCGCTGCGCGCTTGCGCGCTTTCACCTGCCGGCATGTTCGTTCCGGCACGGAATATGCGCCCCAAGCCGGAGTTGTCAGAGCCCTTCTGGCTCCAATAGAAATGGCCGGATGCACTATCAACTGCAATGCCTACACACCACCGGGTTTGATCTTTCCGGTCCTCATCACCGTGGCCGGTTTCGACAAGAATTTCGACATTGCTTCCATCAAGGTCTGCACGCATCACCCGCATACCTTCTCTGTCGGACCAATACAGTTTGCGGTTTTTTTGGTCCAAACAAAGTTGCTTAGGTGTATAGGTAATGCCTTTGGGAGCAATAGTCTTGCGTTGCTGACCGTTCAGGTCGGCGGATTCGATGGTGCCGTCATTCAGATACGGAACCCCCATTTCCGTCCAATACATCCGGCCGGCCTCCAGATCCAAGGCAATACCATCCGGATTCGTACACCCGGTGACCAATATTCTTTTTTCTGTACCATCTGGCCGTACCGTGAAGATGCGGCCGCCGCTGAGATCCAAAACGTACAGCAGGTCATCCTTTACTGGGTTATTTGCGCCAATTGCTTTCTTCATTGATCCTCCTGGGTTGCACGAGTTAGCTATTTCCCGCTGAATTGCGGAGGCCGTTTTGACAGAAAGGCGCTAGTGCCTTCGCGTTTGTCTTGGGTTCCTGCGCAGACGCTAAATAACGCACGTTCGATGGCAAGGCCATCGGAGACGGTCGTGTCCCTGCTGCGATTGACGGCTTCCATTGCTAGGCGGACGGCAATTGGCGCGTTGGCTGAAATTTGTGAAAGAATCTCTTCGGCTCTTGCGATCAGCTTGTCACTGTCGACTATTTCATTAATAAGTCCAATACGCAGGGCCTCTTCAGCATCGATTACTCCTCCAGTGAGAATCAGTTGCATGGCACGACCAATGCCCACGATACGCGGCAGCCTTTGTGTTCCTCCAAAGCCGGGGATTACGCCCAACTTCACTTCTGGCTGACCAAATTTTGCATGGTCTGAGGCGATGCGCAAAGTGCATGCCATCGCAAGCTCGCAGCCACCGCCAAAAGCGTAACCGTTGACTGCCGCAATCACCGGTTTTCCCAGAGATTCGATTTTGTTGAATAGTCGCTGACCGAAATACGTAAATTGCTCTGCTTGGACGCTATCAACGGCTGATAGATCTGTGATATCGGCACCAGCGACAAAGGCTTTGCCCCGGCCAGTAAGAATAACGCCAGATATACATGTGTCAGTGCCAATTTGGTCGAAAGCCCGGTCCAGCTCGATGATGACATTCTGGCTTAGCGCGTTCATTGCGGAAGGGTTGTCCAGCGTAATGCAAGCTATGTTCCCTTTTTTTTCATACTGCAGATACATAAAATCAGACATAAAACAGGCTCCTATTAATTAGCCATTACTCGTGGAAACGCGCTTTCAACAATGCGATTAGTGCGGTATCTCTCTGAGTTGCCAATTGCGTCAGGGAGCGACCGTCTGCCTCTGCCTTTACTCCATCAATCATCTTTTGCCTGATTTCCGGTGTAATCACCGGATTGCCAAGAACTTTCCACCAAGCCTGCATTGGACCCGTGAATTGATCAAAGAAATGCTCAATGCCGCCGTCGCCACCGCCAAGGTGGTAGAGCAATGAGGGGCCCATAACACCCCAACGTAAGCCTGGTCCCCAACAAACGGCGGTATCAGCATCCTCTACGCTGATGACGCCCTCGGACACTAGATAAACGATTTCTCTAAAAAGAGCCGACGCTAGGCGATTCGCAACGTGTCCTGGTACTTCTTTGTGAAGCCGGACGGTACGCTTACCCAGCGCACGGTAGAATTCCGTCACTTGTTGAATTGTTTGTTCGGACGTGTGCTTACCACCCACAATTTCCACCAGTGGAATCAAATGCGGCGGATTGAAAGGATGGCCGATGACGCAACGCTCAGGATAACGTTTGCAACCAACCTGGATATCCGACATCATGAGTCCTGATGAGCTGGATACGATCGGGACCTCAGGGGGTAGGTTCGCATCGAGAGTTTCATATAGCGAAAGTTTAAAATCGATTCGCTCTGGGCCATTCTCTTGAACCAAGTCCGAGCCTTCTATCGCCTTGTGCATATCCTGGGTGAAACTGAGCTTGCCCTTATCTGCATCGGCTCCCAGCCCCATTGACTCAAGCGCCGGCCATGCTTGATCAATGAACTGACGCAATCTGCTTTCCGCCCCCGGTGCTATGTCGGTCGCCACTACTTCCAGACCCCTTGATAAAAAGAGGGTCGCCCAACTGGCGCCAATAGCGCCAGTGCCGATGACGGCAATTTTTCGAATTGGTTTGGACATCATGCATTTCCTTTATTGAGGTTTGCGTCGAATTCCGCAGTTATGCGCAGTTTGAATTGATTGAATTGGGAATTTCAGACTTTCAGTGTATGGACTTCTGTAGTGGGGTGAAATTACATATTTATGCAATAAGCGCTGCACCAGTTACACGTAGCCACGAAGGGATAACCCGCCAAGTGAATGCTCGTCCGACGTGTTGATGTTTTGTGCTAAGGAGAGGTTCGTGCTGGCAAAGAGTCGGATTTGCGGCATCACGGTTCTGCATCCTATGTTTCTGAGCTAGAGATTCCGACTCGAGGATAGCTGTGTACTAGACCAAGGTACCTTGGGCTGCTTAGCGCTACTTTGTTTTTGTAGGTAGGTCTTGTAGATCAAGATTTTTGTTCAGATCACCAGACTTACTTGCAGCAATTGCTTCAGCTTTTACTTCTGAACGCGTTTTTCCGCTGCGCTTGTCTCCTTTTTGGGGTATCGGATCAAGGTCAATATTTTTATTTACCTCCCCAGATTTGACCGCAGACTTCGCCTCGGCTTTTACGTCACTACGAGTTCTTCCCTTACCTTTACTGGCCTTTATCGGAAAAGGATCAAGGTCTTGATTTCGATCTAGCTCACCGGATTTACGAGCCGCTTTAATTTCCGCCTTTACTTCCGCGCGGGTTTTCTCCGGGGTATCACTGGCAGATGGATTGTTTTCGGCCATTGCAGAATTGAGTCCGTAGACTAGGACAAACGTAGAGATAACTAGCGTATTTTTCATTTCAACTCCGGTTAGTAATCAAGGGAAAAAAATTGAATAGAAGGTATTTCACCCGACCGCATTCAATTTTTAAGAAGAAACTTTAACTCTTCGGTTGGTCACTGCGCGAATGTTAAAAAAAGAATCACGTGAAAAAGAAATTTGAGCAGGAATCTATAAATTCGCCATTGGCCTCGCAATTATTTTTCTTAATCTCCCCCTTTAGAGGTATTAGCTTGAAGAACCGCTGAATATAGACTGAGTAAAAGGTCGGAGAAGCTTCTTACCTCTACTCATAGCGCTCTCCACGGCTTCTATCCCGGGGACATGAGCGCTAAACCGACACGTTATGACCGGAGCGACTAATGAGCGAATTAAATTTATTCAGCGCAGAACAAACATCGGAACTGTTGGAGATGCAAGATGCTCGCCGCAATTTCTTGCGCTTTTTGGCCTGCAGTCCTCTAGTTAGCAACGCAACGACGCTAGGCTCTCTTGCTGTGTTAGTGGGGGCGATTCCCGCCGCCGCGCTGGCGCAAAGCTATGATGTACTGCGTGCGCAGACACGAAAAGTGGGTGATGTCATTGAGTCGCCGGAAGACGCGCTTAACGTCATGGACTTTGAACCGGCTGCCAAAAAAGCATTGCCATCAGCACATTTCGGCTATCTTGCTACTGGCGTAGATGGTGATGACACGTTGCGCGCCAATCATGAGGACTACTCTAAGATACGTATCAAAGTCAGTAGGCTGATTGACGCACGCAAGATTGACACAAGTATGCACCTTTTGGGCGCCCAATATTCCAGCCCTATCTTTTTATCGCCGGTGAGCAGTCAGGGCGCTTTTCACGCCGAGGCTGAAGTGGCAGTTGCTCGTGCCGCCGGCGCTAAAAAGCAACATATGATTCTTTCAACAGTAGGCAACTCTTCCCTGGAAGACGTAAACAAGGCCCACGGCTCGCCCGTCTGGCTACAACTGTATCCGACCGACGATTGGAAAGTGACGCAGGCCTTGATCAAGCGAGCAGAAAGTAATGGCGTGCCTGCGTTGGTGCTGACTGTAGATCGACAAGGTGGGCGCAACACCGAGACGTTGTTCCGCCTGCGCCGCCTGGATGATCGTACTTGTGTAGCCTGTCATGCCGGCGGGTTTGCGAATGAGGTTTCCCGCAAACCTATGTTTAGCAATATTGACGTCTCACATGTCACAAACTTGTATGGAACTGGCATGTCCTGGGATTTCGTCAAAAAGCTGAGAGATTCGACCAAGATGAAGATTTTTCTGAAAGGAATAATGACTGGAGACGACGCCGCTAAGGCTTTGCAGGTTGGCGTCGACGGGATCTTCGTCTCCAATCATGGCGGTCGTGCGGAGGAAAGCCTGCAATCGACAATAGGCGTACTTCCCGAAGTAGTCAAAGCCGTCGGAGGGCGTATTCCAGTGTTGGTCGACGGTGGCGTTCGCCGCGGTACAGACGTCTTCAAAGCCTTGGCGCTCGGCGCCACAGGCGTTGGCATCGGACGTCCATACTGCTGGGGCCTTGCGGCATTTGGAGAACCTGGTGTCGCTGCTGTGTTAAACATCCTGCAGAGAGAGTTCGAAACCATCATGCGCCAGGTGGGAGCGACAAGCTTGAAGCAGATCACGCCTACCTCTGTTATTAACGACATTGCTTATGCAAAGCGCTGAAGAAGGCCAAACGCGAAATTCTCACTATGCAAAAATGGCGTCTAAAGATGGCTCCGGTATGAAAGCAGACAAAGAATCCCTCAGCATCGATAGTAGGCGGACTCGGCGCGCTGTCGTGCTAGCAGCTTACACCGGAGCGGCGGCTATTTATTGTTTTGCTAGCTGTGTGCTTGGTTGGATACTAGGGGTATTTAGTTACGGATATTTTGGTTGGATCGGAACAGGCATAGCCAGTGTAGGAATTTTATTGTTAGGCATTTATGTATGGAAAGCGTGCACTGACATTAACTTGTTCGAATGACAGTGATATCGCCGTTAAGGAATTCCGGAATGGCTTGTTTTCTGGTATTGAGTCGTCTCCCCACCGCCTGGGACGCGGTGGTTAAACCTTGGCTCAGTTAGTGCCAAGGTTTTTTTTGCTTTAAACATTGATAGAAGTAGCTTCGAAAAAAAATCACTTAACGTCGGCGCACGATTCACGCTAGACGCACCGTAAGTGAATCTGCTTTCACCGTGGGCACGGGCTGGTAACACAGAATAAGATGTCATGTAATTGCATAAATATGTAATAGCACCCCCGAATACGAAGTTATAAGATTTTTAATTGTGTTCGGGGCTAAATTCTTTGACACTAATCGTGCCCAGGTCACTGATTGCCATTTCTGTCTCCAGCGAGCCTGGGTTAAGGCTTTTTGCAAATCAGCAATTAATACTTTCCGAAAACCATGGCCGTCTGCGCGACCCGAGACAAGTCTATCTCGGAGGGCTAATATCTTGTATTCTCTAATAATACTGTTTCATTATTCGTAGTCAGTCGGTGCGTGATCATTGCCAGCCAGCCGCTTATGGATCTTCAGTGTTCTCTTGGAGTTCAAAGGAGTCGTTTCTGAAGACATTGTGGTTCGGCCGCTCGTGACTCGGGCAAGCACCAGAATGGACCGGCATTCATGAACCGAATTCAACTTGATCTTGATCTAGCCGCGCGGCTCCGGGCACCTGACAGCAGATTCTTTACTCCCGAAGATGCCTGCTGCAAGTCCCTTGATGAACTTCTCGACGCGCCGATGGACTCAGGAACCTTCCTGCGGCTCGCCATCGGCATAGCGTCGGCGATAAATAAAGTCCACCAAAGTGGGCTCGTGCACAGGGACGTCAAGCCGGCCAATGTTCTGGTGAATTCCGATAGCGGTGAAGTTAGGCTCACGGGTTTCGGCTTCGCGTCACGTTTTACGCGAGAGCGCCAAAGGCCTGAGCCGCCGGAGGCCATTGCAGGTACGCTGGCGTATCTGGCGCCGGAGCAGACTGGGCGGATGAATCGTTCGGTCGACTCCCGCAGCGATCTATACGCCTTCGGAGTTACGCTTTACCAGATGATCACTGGAAGTCTGCCGTTCTCCGCAGTTGAACCGATGGAGCTCATGCACTGCCATATAGCGATAGAGGCAGAGCCACCGCATCTCCGTGTGCCCAATTTGCCCCCCATCCTTTCGGCGATAGTCATGAAATTGCTTGCCAAGGCCTCGGAAGAGCGGTATCAGACCGCGGCAGGCGTTGAGGCGGACTTGCGACGCTGTCTTACCGAGCGACGCATCAACGAATTCCCGCTTGGCGAACGCGATACGCCTGATCAACTAATAATTCCAGAGAAACTATACGGGCGATCGCGCGAGGTCGAGACCCTGCTCGCCGCCTTCGAGCGCGTCGTTAAAAACGGTGCCCCGGAGTTAGTGCTGGTCTCTGGATATGCCGGAATCGGTAAGTCAGCCACAGTCAATGAGCTACATCGAGCACTGGTGCCGTCGCGTGGGCTTTTCGCAGCGGGTAAGTCCGGTCAGTACAAACGCGACATCCCCTATTCGACGTTAGCGCAAGCGTTTCGGAGTCTGTTACATCCATTGCTTGCCGAAAGCGAGAAGGAGCTTATAGCTTGGCGAGAAGTTTTTCGGGAAGCTCTGGGACCTAATGCGGGGCTCCTTGCGGATCTGGTTCCAGAAGTGGAGCTCATCATCGGAGCATCACAGCCAGTTCCAGAGTTGCCTCCAAAAGATGCGCAACGCCGAGCTCGGCTAGTGTTCAGCCGGTTTATTGCCGTCTTTGCCCGGCCGGAACATCCGCTGGTGTTGTTTTTTGACGATTTGCAATGGCTGGACGTGGCAACACTCGACTTGATAGAGGATTTGTTGACCCGGCCCAATCCTCAAAACCTCCTGCTGATCGGTGCCTATCGCGACAACGAAGTCAATTCCACGCATCTATTGATGCGTAAACTTGACACCATCAAGGCTGAAGGTGGGAACGTGACCGAAATAACGCTCGACCCACTTACCCGAGAGCATCTTGAGCAGCTGATCGCTGATGCTCTACATTGCAAGCCAGAGCAAGTCGCTTCGCTCGCGAGCCTTGTGCACGAGAAAACCGCAGGAAATCCGTTCTTCGGCGTTCAATTCGTTTCTTCACTGGCAGAAGAGAAGATGCTTGTGTTTGATCATGAAGCAGAGCACTGGTCGTGGGACCTTGATCGCATCCGTCGGAAGGGATATACCGATAATGTGGTGGATCTCATGGTCGTCAAACTGACCCGAATGTCTGTTGAAATCCAGCAAGACCTTCAATTCCTTGCATGCATAGGGAGCGGCGCTGAGATTACACTATTGGAAACAGTGTCCTCACGTCTGCGAGAAGATTTCCATGAAGGCCTTTGGGAGGCAGTTCAAGCCGGTCTCATCACATGCACTGAGCGATCCTGCAACTTCGTACACGACCGAATTCAAGAAGCAGCGTACTCCTTGATTCCTGAGGGGGAACGTGCGCAGATCCACCTCCGAATAGGTAGGGAGCTTGAAGCTTGTATTTCGCCGGAAAAATTACCGGAGATGATTTTTGAGATCGTTAATCAACTCAACCGCGGTGCACCGCTCATCACATCACAGGATGAACGCGAGAAGCTCGCCGAGCTGAATCTGATCGCTGGCAAGCGAGCGAAGGCTTCGTCTGCCTACTCTTCTGCACTGGCATATATCAGCGCTGGCGCAGCGCTGATGCCCGAGGATGGATGGGAGCGCCGGCAGGACCTTGCCTTCGCCCTGGAGCTACATGGAGCCGACTGTGCGATCTGTATAGGTGCGCTGTCATTAGTGGAGGAGCGATTGACGAAGCTCGCGACGCGCGCAAATGACATCATTCAACGAGCGGCTGTCGCGAGCCGACGCGTGGATATTTACACGATGTCAGGAGCCGTCGACCGCGCGGTCACGGTGGGGTTGGAATACCTCGGGCATGTGGGCATCGATTGGAAAGCTCATCCGACTGAGCTGGAGGCGCGGCTCGAGTACGGACGTATCTGGTCTCGTCTCGGAAGTCGGCCAATCGAGGATCTCATTGACCTGCCGCTAATGGAGGATCCGGAGTCTCGCGCAACTCTCGACGTGCTCACCGCTCTCGGAGCACCGGCCTTATACACCGACGGTAACTTGTATGCGCTCACCACCTGCAGGGCGGTGAACCTCAGCCTGGAGCATGGCAACAGTGACGCCTCGCCTACTCATTATGCCGGAGTCGGACTTATCGCTGGCGAGCGCTTCGGCGACTACGATGCAGGCTATCGACTGGGAAAGATGGCCTGCGATTTGACCGAGCACCGCGGATTGAGGCGATGGGCTGGAAAAGCCTATTCTGTCTTTGCGCTCGTGGTGCCGTGGACACGCCCGCTACGGGAGGGTATCGATCCGGCTCGTCGTGCCTTTCAGATGGCGAATGAGCAAGGCGATCCGATGTTTGCTGCATACGCAAGTCGCAAAATAAGTTCTATGCTTCTAGCGTCGGGAGATCCACTTGATCTGGTCGCACGTGAAGCCGAGAGCGGATTGGAGTTTACGCGCGCGATCCGGTTCGGATATGCTGCTGATTTGATCGCTGCCCCGCTTGCGCTGGTTCGGACGCTCCGCGGCGAAACAGCGAAATTCGGTTCGCTCGACACTGATATATTCGTGGAGGGTTCATTCGAGGGGCGCCTCACTGGTCACCCGGCTCTGGCCGTGCCAGAATGTTTCTACTGGATCAGAAAGCTGCAGGCACGGTTCTTCGCTGGCGACTACGCTTCAGCTAACAATGCCGCAGAAAAGGCGAAAATGTATCTTTCGTCATCAGCGTCGCTTTCGGTAATGCTGTTGGAGAGGTCGGAATATCATCTTTATACCGCGCTCTCCCTTGCCGCCAGTTGCGAGCCCGTAGGTACTGATCCGTATGCGAGGCATAAAGACGCGCTGTCGACCCATAGCAGGCAACTTCGGTCCTGGGCGGAAAATTGTCCCCAGAACTTCGAAGATAGTGCGCTATTAGTCGATGCGGAGATAGCACGCATAGAGGGACGCCAGCTCGAGGCAATGGATTTTTACGAACGCGCCATCCGCTGCTCGCGCTCAAATGGATTCCTTCAAAACGAGGCATTGTGCTACGAACTGGCTGCCCGTTTCTACGTGGCGCGCGGCTTAGAGGAGATTGCGCATCTCTATCTAGGAAACGCGCGGCGCACTTATTTGAAATGGGGTGCGCTTGGGAAGGTGCGACAACTCGATCGGCTCCATCCGGATTTGACGCAGGACATGCGAATTCCGGGCTCTATGGCTACGATCAATGTACAGGTCGAAGATCTGGACCTGGAAACTGTGATCAAGGTATCGCAAGCGGTATCGGGCGAGATTGTGACGGAAAAGCTGATCGAATCGCTGTTGCGCACGGCAATCGAGCATGCCGGGGCAGACCGTGGATTGCTGATTTTTCCCCAGGACGGCGAATTCGTTGTCCAGGCGGAAGCGAAGACTTGCGGCAGCTCAGTTTCGATCAACCTCTGCGAGACGCCGGTTTCCGCGGACCAGCTTCCCACGTCAGTGATACGTTATGCTGCTCGCACC
>NZ_BMED01000004.1 GCF_014636315.1 Parundibacterium terreum
CCGAACAGGACCGTGAAACGACTCTGCGCCAATGATAGTGCTGCAACCAGTGTGAAAGTAGGTTATTGTCAGGCTTTTATCTAGAAAACCCCTCCCTCGAAAGAGTGAGGGGTTTTTGCTTTGCGCGAACGGTTTGTAACCCCGGTTTATTTGAGGGCCAGGAACACCAATTTGCGGCTTCGGCTTGCCGATCTCCTCCGATTTGCTCCTGCTGAATAGATGCCCGGATGCTGAATCGGCTATTCCGTTCTTGCTGACCAACGAATCATGCCGCGCAAGCGCTTTAAATTTCCTTATTTCTGGCGGTAATACAGTAAGATCGCCGCAATAAACCAAACGCAGTCAGCAAAAGCGAGACGCTTTTCGTCCTGGAGCCACACACCATGTTGTCCAAACCTGTCGTTCAACAATTCCTGCGCTTTGCCGCAGTCGGCTTGTCCGGCACGGCGGTGCAATATACCTGTGTCGGCATTGCCCTCTATATGTTCGGCAAACCGGCGACAGTCGCCGGCTCGGCGATAGGTTATATCCTGGGATCAGTGGTCAACTATATCCTGAATTACTTCCTGACTTTTTCCAGCGGCAAATCGCATATGGAAGCGGCCAGCAAATACTTTGCGGTGCTCGGCGTGGGCTGGTGTTTGAACTTCGGACTGATGTGGACTTTCGTACAGTACCTGAACTGGCATCCCTGGCTGGGCCAGGTGATCACCACGGGCATAGGATTGTGCTGGAATTTTACCGGCAGCAGATTGTGGGCCTTTAAGGAGGCGCCGGCTAAACCGGAGTAATGCGTAAGTATGGACGCTTGCAGCACATGAATTTCGGGCCAGATTTTTCTTCCTGAATATTCCATAAAAAAATTATGAAATATTTGAAGAAAATCTGCAAACTCCCTAGACAAGTCCTGAAATACATCCTATAATCTTGCTTCTGTAGTCGTTGGTGACAAACGATGAATGTGTATCTGAACTAAGCGAGAACATTGGGTGCTTAGCTCAGTTGGTAGAGCGGCGCCCTTACAAGGCGTAGGTCGGGAGTTCGAGCCTCTCAGCACCCACCATCAGATAGACATTGTAGTGCCAAAGTTAAGTAGTTTAGGAGTGGTAGTTCAGTTGGTTAGAATACCGGCCTGTCACGCCGGGGGTCGCGGGTTCGAGTCCCGTCCACTCCGCCAAAACATAAAAATGCCCGCGCAAGCGGGCATTTTTGTTTGTATCTATCTTATGTCCGCTTGCGGGCGTATATCGCAGGAGGGGAGAAAGCCGCCTGCGCGGCTTTCGGCGGGAGTCGAAGGGAGTCGTTTGCAAGCGATTCAGCGGCCGGCAAGCTGTAGGCGAGCCCTATCCATTCAGCCAATTCTTAAAAACCCCGCAGAATGCGGGCTTTTTTTCGTCCCGACTCAGGAGGGATGCAATCACATGTAGGGCGAGGCTAAGATCGTCTCCTGTATGTGCCTCTATGCGCTAGCCATATTCCGGCCGCCCATAAAAAAAGACGAGCAGCTCGCTCGCCTTTTTTTTCGTCCGCAATCAAGCCGTACTCAGATATCGATCCAGGCGGCGCGGCCGCCCGGTTTGCTTATGCCGCCATTGCCGCCGGCATCTCTCCACCCAGTGCATACACGATATCGTCCAGCATCTTCGCGATTTCAGATGCCATCAGCACAAAATCCGCATCGAAGCGTTCATCTTCGCCGCTAGTGCGCTTGTCGGTGTCTTCATCCAGGATATCCAGCGGCTTGATGCGCTTGATCGCCAGCGTATCGGTCAGCACGAAGGAGATCTTGTCATCCCAGGTCATGGCCAGCTTGGTGCATTGCTTGCCCGCGGCGATATGGCGCTGTACGTCGTCCGCATCCAGCGAATGGCGTACATAGCGTACAGTCGCCTTGTCTTCGGTATGCGCCCGCAGCTCGGTATCCTGGTCGATGGTGAAGCCTTTTGGCGCCTCGTTGCCGGCCAGCCAGTCGGTCATCGCCGCCTGGGGCGACAATTTGACGCGCAGGCTTTCCAGCGGGATCTTGTCGGCCTTCAGCAGCAGCTTGATGACTTCGTCTGCCTTTGAAGGGCTGGACGAGTCCACAATGAGCCAGCCATTGACCGGATCTATCCAGACGAAAGTGCTGCGCTTGATGGCGAAAGCGCGCGGCAGCAGTTCGTCGGTAACTCTTTCCTTCAAATCCTTCATCTGCTTGCGGCCGGGGGCAAAGCCCTGCTGCTCTTCCAGTTCCGCAGCCTTGGCCTTGGTTACCTGGTTGATCACGGTAGATGGTAGAAGTTTCTTTTCTGTTGCCAGCGACAGCAGCATCTGGCGATTGACGCTATGGATCAGCTGTTCATTGTCACGCGGGGATGCCCAGCCCTGGCTTTGCATTTCGCCGGAAGGGCATTGAAGAAAGGATTGCGAGGCCAGTTGTGTTTCTAATTTTGCGACATCGACATTCCATGGCGATGGCAAGCGGAAAATCTGCAAATTCTTGAACCACATAATCTTGTATCCAGACAGAAAAAACAAAACATTCTACACGCTCATGCGCAGGTTCAAGCCGTAAACCTCAGGCTTCGCGACATAAATCGACCCTTGATCGCAAAGCGCTACGAAAGTGGAGGCAGGAATGAAAAAATGATGTCCATGGATTCACGAACACGCGGATTTCTTTAATTTTCTACCAATACATCCTACAGGGAGAGCAAAAATGTTACAGCAAATCATCACTCATACACCACTCTGGGTCTGGGCCATTCTGGCATTTTTGATGTATCGCGGCTTCCTGGCCAGTAAAGACCGGGAACTGGGTCTGCGTGCAATCTTTGTTATCCCCGCTGTGATGCTGTTGCTGTCCTTGCAAGGGATCGCCGGCAGCTTTGGATTCACCGAGGCCAGCGTGGCCAGCTGGGTGGCTAGCGTATTGCTGGGCAGTGTCATCTCGTGGAAATCAGTTAATAACACCAACGTCAGGGTATTGCCGGAAAAGGCCAGCGTGTTTTATCGCGGCAGCTGGGTCCCTATGGCTCTGATGATGGCTATTTTCCTGGTCAAGTATTGTGTGAATGTCATAATTGCCATCAATCCTTCCCTGCGCCTGGATACCAGTTTCATCGCCGCCGTTTGCCTCGCCTACGGCTTGTTCAATGGACTGTTTCTCGGCAAGATGCTGAAGGTGCTGATGATGTTCAAACAGCAATCCGCAATGATGGTCGAGGCTTGAGCCTGGTAGCGGATCAAAGGAAGAAGTAATGCGAAGACAGCGGGCATTTACGCCGCTGTCTTTGAGATTTATTGTAACAATATCAGCAGGCCGGACAGGCGTGGTCCCAAGGTATAATGTCCGTTGTCAAAAATCATTTTCACGGGTAGTTACCGTGAAAACTACACGCCATGCTAGCTCAACAAAAACAAGAAATCCTTGAACTGATACAAGCCGCCGTCGCACCTTTGCTCGAAGGCAGCGACCTGTCACCGAACATCACGCTGGAACGCCCGCGCGATCCATCCCACGGCGACATCGCCTGCAATATCGCGATGCAAATCGCCAAGCCGCTGAAAAAAAATCCGCGCGAACTGGCGCAGGCAATTGTTGCTTCTCTGCAGACGCAGGCGACAGATCTGATCGCCAGTGCGGAAATCGCCGGCCCCGGTTTCATCAACATCCGTGTTGCCGCCGCGGCCAAACAGGCGGTAGTGAAAACCATCTTGCGCGACACCACACAATTCGGCAAGAGCAGCAAAGGCGCCGGTGAGAAGGTTGTCGTTGAATTTGTTTCTGCCAATCCTACCGGCCCTCTGCACGTAGGCCACGGCCGCCAGGCCGCGCTGGGCGATGCGATGTCGGCATTGCTGGAAGTGCAGGGCTATGACGTTACCCGTGAATTTTATTACAACGATGCAGGCGTGCAGATTGCCACGCTGGCGACATCGGTGCAGGCGCGCGCGCGCGGCCTGAAGCCGGGCGATGCAGGCTGGCCGGAATCGGCCTACAACGGCGACTATATTGCAGAGATCGCACAAGACTTCCTGGCCAGGAAGACCGTATCCGCCAGCGATGGCGAGCCGGCTACGGCCAGTGGTGATATCGAAGACATCGATTCCATCCGCAAGTTTGGCGTGACCTACCTGCGTAATGAACAGGATATCGATCTGCAAGCCTTTGGCGTCAAGTTCGACAACTACTATCTGGAATCTTCCCTGTACAGCGATGGCAAGGTGGAAGCGGCAGTTGATGCGCTGAAAAATGCCGGCAAGACTTATGAGCAGGATGGTGCACTGTGGTTGCGCACGACCGAATACGGCGATGACAAAGATCGCGTGATGAAAAAGACCGACGGCACCTATACCTATTTCGTGCCGGATGTCGCCTATCACATCGTCAAATGGCAGCGCGGCTTCCGCAAGGCGATCAATATCCAGGGTAGCGACCACCATGGCACGATAGCGCGGGTACGCGCCGGCCTGCAGGCCGTTGACATGGGTATCCCCAAGGGCTACCCCGACTACGTGCTGCACAAGATGGTGACCGTGATGAAGGACGGCGCGGAAGTTAAAATTTCCAAACGCGCGGGCTCTTATGTCACCGTGCGTGACCTGATCGAATGGTCCGGCAATGGCGATGTGGTCAAAGGCCGCGATGCAGTACGTTTCTTCCTGATTTCACGCAAGGCCGATACCGAATTCGTCTTCGACGTTGACGTCGCACTGGCGCAATCGGATGAAAACCCGGTTTATTACGTGCAGTATGCCCATGCGCGTATCTGCTCGGTGCTGGCGCAGTGGGGCGGCGATGAAGCTGCACTGGCGGATTTGATCAATGTCGATCTGGCACCGCTGACTGCGCCGCGCGAAGCGAGCATGCTGGCCAAGCTGGCTGAGTATCCGGAAGCCTTGGAAAGGGCGCTGGAAGAGCTGGGTCCGCACCAGGTTGCATTCTATCTGCGTGATCTGGCTGGCGAATTGCATAGCTACTACAATGCCGAACGGGTGCTGGTGGATGACCAGGCCACCAAGATGGCAAGGCTGGCACTGATGTCCGCTACCCGGCAAGTGCTGCGCAACGGTCTTGCCTTGATAGGCGTATCGGCACCGAACAAGATGTAAGCACTGTTCTGCCCATATTGCCATCACCAGTCGCTTAGCCCTTATCGAACCAGGAAATTGTTCAAAAAACTTTTTAAAGAGTTTATCGGAGACGCATGAAATTTCATCAGAAAAAATTGTCAGCAAGCTTACGCCGCCAGCAAGGCGGTACCTTGCTGGGATTGATTATCGGTCTTGTGGTCGGCCTGGCAATTGCAGTCGGAGTTGCTCTGCTGATCACCAAGTCTTCCACGCCTTTCACCAACAAAGGCAATAACAAGGCGGACATGCCGACCAGCCAGTTACTGGATCCGAACAAGCCTCTATATGGCAACCAGAATGCCGCCAAAGAGGCTGCGAAGGATCTGGCCAACCAGGCCAATACGCCTAAAGCCCCTGCTCCTGAAGTGGTGGAAACCAGGGCTGTTCCGGTAGAGAAGCCGGCCGCCCCTGCGGTCGCAGTGGTCAAGCCTGCGGCAGAACCGAAAGCTGCGGATGCCGCGCCTGCTGCAGCGAAGGCTGAAGGCGGCAGCGATGATAAATTTGTCTACTTCTTGCAAGCCGGCGCATTCCGCGAACAGGCCGATGCCGAGAGCGTGCGCGCCAAACTGGCGCTGCTCGGCTTTGAAGCGAAAATCAGCGAGCGCACTTCCGAGAACGGCAATCTGTACCGTGTCCGCATAGGCCCGTTCGCACAAGTAGAAACAATGAACCGAATGCGCGCGAAGTTGTCCGAGAACAGTGTAGACGTTGCTGTCATACGTACCGCCAAATAATGTGTAAAACTTAGCTTTGTGAAAATTTTTTAAGGAAATGCAATGCGCTTATTTCGTCAATTGTTCCTGATCCTGGGTTTTGGTTTTGTGGCCGCAGGCGCCAGCGCGTCTGTGACGGCACCGCAAATCGGTGCCGAATACCAGGTGCTGCAAAGGCCGCAACCGGCTGACGCGGGCAAGAAAGTGGAAGTCATCGAGTTCTTCGGCTATTTCTGCCCTCACTGCAATATCCTGGATCCGGTACTGACCGCCTGGGTGAAAAAGCAGGGCGACAACATCGTGTTCAAGCGCGTACACGTCGATTTTTCCGATTCCATGCTGCCGCAGGAGCGCCTGTTTGCCACGCTGGAAGCGATGGGCAAGCTGGAAGAGCTGCATAGCAAAGTGTTCTATGCCATGCACGTAGACCGCAAACGCCTGAGCAGCGACGATGAAGTGGTGGAGTTTGCCGTCAAGCAGGGCCTGGACAAGCAAAAATTCCTGGATACTTATAATTCTTTTTCCGTGCGTAGCAAGGTAGGCCGCTCCAAGCTCATGCAGCAGGCGTATAACATCACCGGTGTGCCGACTTTTGCAGTTGAGGGCCGTTACATTACTTCGCCTTCCATCGTAGGCCAGGTCATGGGCCACCCTGTCACCGAGCAGGAACAGAACCTGGCCAGCCTGCAAGTGCTGGACTGGCTGGTCGCCAAGGTGCAAAAAGAGAAAGCCGGCCCTGCCGCCGCTCCAGCGGCTGCTCCCGCTCCGGCAGCAGCGCCAGCCGCCGCCTCAGCCAAGAAAAAATAAAACCGCAGAGTATTTAGCCCTACAATAAGCCCGTCTAGTCACGGGCTTATTTTTTTTATGCAGACCAGCAAAGATACCGTCTTCATCACCGGCGCGTCCAGCGGCCTGGGCGCCGCGCTGGCAATCCGCTTTGCCGAGCAGGGCGCGATATTGGGGCTGGTGGCGCGCCGCCGCGACATGCTGGAATCGCTGCGCGCCAGCCTGCCACATCCTGAGCTGCATAGCATCTATGCACTGGACGTCAATGACCATGCGGCGCTGACCGCCGCCGCAGAAGACTTTATTCAGTTGCATGGCAGGGTCAATGTCGTCATCGCCAATGCCGGCATCTCGGTGGGCACGCTGACCGAATTCCATGATGATCTGCCGGTATTTGCCCGCGTGGTACAAACCAATCTGCTGGCCACGGTTGCCACCTTTTCTCCTTTCATCAGCCATATGCGCGAGCACGCCAGCGCCCATCGATGCCGGCTGGTCGGTATAGGCAGTGTGGCCGGCATACGCGGCCTGCCCGGGGCCGGCGCCTATAGCGCATCCAAGGCAGCGGTGATCAGCTATTGCGAATCGCTGAGGGTGGAACTGAAATCTTCCGGCATCAAGGTCGTGACGATCGCGCCCGGTTATATCGACACGCCGATGACACAGGCTAACTCTTATCCCATGCCTTTTCTGATGCCCGCCGACCGTTTTGCCGCCAAGGCGGTAGCAGCCATCATGGAGGGCGTTTCTTACAAGGTGATTCCATGGCAGATGGGTGTGGTCGCCAAGCTGCTGCGCCTGTTGCCCAATACTTTGTATGACCTGGTGTTTTCGCGGGCGCCACATAAATCCAGGGCCGGCCAATGACTGCGGGGAGCATTCTGTTTGACGCTCTCGGCCAGCAACATACGCCCGTGTTGGGTGAGCCGCGCATCGTCAGCCTGGTGCCGTCGGTGACCGAGCTGCTATGCGACCTTGGCCTGGCGCCTTATCTGGTCGGCCGCACCGGCTTTTGCATACATCCGGCGGCGCTGGTGAAAGGTATCGCCAAGATAGGCGGGACCAAAGACGTCAACATCGAAAAGATCCGCAAGCTCGCCCCCACGCATCTGGTCGTCAATATCGACGAGAATGAAAAGCCCACGGTGGACAAACTGGCCGAGTTTATCCCGCATGTGATCGTCACGCATCCTGTGCGGCCTGCGGACAATCTACCCTTGTATGCGCTGCTGGGCGGCATTTTCAATGCAGGCAAGCGGGCGCAGCAACTGGCGGCCGAGTTCGAGCAGGCCTTGCAAGCCTTGCCGCCTCCGGTACAGACGCAAACCGTGTTGTACTGCATCTGGAAAGATCCATGGATGACGGTGTCGCGCGACACCTATATTGCCAATATGCTGGACTTGATAGGCTGGAAGGCCTGGTCCCCGCCCGGTTCCGACAAGCGCTATCCTGCGTTTGAATGGAATGACGAACTGGTACATGGCCTGGATGCAGTGCTGCTATCCAGCGAGCCCTACCGCTTTACCGAAGCGCATGTCGATGCGCTGGAGCAGCAGATAGGCAAGCCGGTCTATCTGGTCGATGGCGAGCTGATATCCTGGTATGGCAGCCGCGCTATACCCGGCCTCCGTTATCTGAAGCAGTTATTGAGCGCTTAGGTCCAGGTCTATCCCGGGTCTATCCATGCCTATGATTAGCGGTTGGTCAGCGTGACGCCAGCAATCACCAGCAAGCCGCCTATCACCATCGAGGCCAGAATCGGTTCACCCAGCATTACCGCGCCAAAACTGATGCCGAATACCGGCACCAGGTTATTGAAGACTGCAGTACGCGCCGGGCCGAGTGCCTTCACTCCTTCGTAGTACCAGACAAAGCCGATCACGGTGCCGCAGGCGCCGAGGTAGACGATGGCGGCCAGCACCTGCCAGGTGACCAGGCCCCAGTCCATGCCTGGAATCTCAGTGACCGCACCTGCGCTCAGCAGCAGCAATCCCCATAGCGATGCGTAAGTGGTGGCCGCGATAGGCGTCAGCCCCTTCAACGCATGACGGCCTATGATGGTGTAGGCGGCCCATCCGGAGATGGCGCAGAACATGATCAGTTCGCCGGTACCTACCGATTGCGAAATATCATGCACCGCGCCTTGCAGGTCGCCCCGGGTGATGATCACTGCCGCGCCGACGAAGGCGATCAGGATGCCCAGCCATTTGCGCATGCCCAGGCGCTCGCGGAAAAACAAGGCCAGAGCCAGTGCGGTGACGATAGGGTTCAGTGCAACGAACAGCGCGGTGCGTCCGGCCGGCATCAGCGACAAGGCTTTGAAAAAGCAGATGTTGTACAGGAAAATACCGGTGGCACCCAGCGCAAAGGTCGCCTGCGCCTGCTGCCTGGTCAGCCTGGGCAAGCCGCCTTCCAGCTTCCATGCCAGTGGGATCAGCAATGCGCAGGCCACCAGGAAGCGGCCGCTGGCGGCGATCATGTGCGGAATTGTATTGGCGATCATGCGCCCGGCGATGAAGGTGCCGCCCCAGAACATGGCGACGCAGACGAGTTTCAGATAGGTGCTGACTAGTGGTTTGTTCATGGCTGCTGGCAAAATGGCATTGCCGGCCAGGAGCATGCTCTGCCCCGTCCGGCACTATAAGTGTTCGAGCTTGATTGAAGAAGCAGAGTGCTAGCCTGCCAATTGATCTTCAATGGAGACAGTGCGTTCCGTTTCCAGATCCCCGGTGTGGCGCGTGCTCACGCTTTCTATCAGGATCAAGCCGCATTCTTCGGCGGCAACCGGATTATGCCGGGTATTCCTGGGAACCACAAAGAAATCTCCGGGCCCCAGGTGCACATCCCGGTCTTCCATTTGCATCAGCAGATTGCCGTAAACGATGTAAAACAGCTCGTCTTCGAATTCATGGCTATGCCAGACGAATTCTCCTTTTAGTTTGGCAGCCTTGATGTATTGGTCGTTGACCCTGCCTATGACTTTCGGTGTCCAGTACTCGCTGACCTGCTCCAGTGCCTTGGCAAAATTCACCGCCTGTAGTGCTGCCTGCATGTTCATTCTCCTGTAGTGGCTGACAATGTGGAATCTGGTTAGATGGTAAAGGCCGGACGTATAATTAGACAATCGAATGATTTTTATCTTTAATATTAGCAAGGCTAATAATTTATGATGACCCGCAATATTGATATTGGCCTGCTGCGCAGTTTTATCGCCGTCTATGAAGCGGGCAGCGTGACTGCCGCCGCCAACCAGTTGCATTTGACGCAGGGGGCGGTCAGCCAGCAGATCAAGCGCCTGGAAGAGTTGTTCGGCTGCGCGGTATTTGAGCGCAACCGGCATGGCGCCAGGCTCACCAATGAGGGTGAGCGCTTACTGGGGCATGCCCGGCGCATGCTCAGAGGCAATGATGAGCTATGGGCTGACATGAGTACGCCATCCTTTAGCGGTGAGGTGCGGCTGGGTGTGCCGCATGATCTGATCGGCACCCATCTGGCCAAAATACTGAAAGCCTTTGCGCAGAGCTGTCCCAATGTAGAAATTTCACTGGTGTCGGGGTCTTCGCCGGAATTGCAGGACATGCTGCGCAACGGCAAGGTGGAACTGGCGCTGGTGGAAGAGGTCGCGGCGGACAGCAATGGTGCAGGCGAATGCCTGGCGGTGGAGCCGCTGGTGTGGGTGGGTAGCGCCGGCGGCGATGCCTATCGCAAGCGCCCCCTGGCAGTCGCCATCGTTACCGAAACCTGCGTATTCCGACCCAGGATGTTTGCCGCGCTGGATGCGCAAGGCCTGCCGTGGCGTACGGTTTTTGAAAATAGCAGCATAGACGCAACCAGGGCTACCGTCGGACTGGATATGGCGGTAACTGCCTGGCTGGCGTCCACAGTGCCGCTGGATCTGCAAATACTGGGCCCGGACTCCGGCTTGCCGGCTTTGCCGGACTTTGCGATCAAGCTCCATCAGTCGCCGGTTGCACTGAGCGCGCCGGCGCAGGAAATGGCGAGGCAGATAAGGGTGGGATACAGAGAGCGCCTGAGGCTGGTTGCCTGAGGCTGGCAGGGCCGCTCTCGCCAGGGCCGGATCTGCCGCATCTTATTGTGATCTTGGCTTTATCTTATTTCACCGCAAAGCGGATGACGCCGTCCGCGCCCAGCTCCCGCCGCAAGGCACCGTCTATCCACAGCTTGTGCAGATGCGCCAATGCCTCGCCGATGGCGAAAGTCATCTGATGCGCATCCAGCTGGCGGCGGAACATGATGGGGACGATATCCACTGCCGATTGCGGTACGGCGCAGGCTTCCATTACTTCAGCCAGGCGCTCTGCGTGGTGGTCATTCAATTGCTGGATGCGGGTATGCAGGCCCTTGAACGGCTTGCCGTGCGAAGGCAGGATCAGCACATCATCCGGCAGACCGGCGAATTTCTTCAGTGAATCCAGATATTGCTGCACAGGATTGGCTTCCGGTTCTATCGCAAAGACCGACACATTGGTCGAGATGCGCGGCAACACCATGTCGCCGGAAATCAGCAGGTTCAAGTCGGCGCAATATAAAGCCGCGTGCTCGGGCGAATGGCCAAAGCCGGTGATGACGCGCCAGTTGTGCCGGCCTATCTTCACATCGTGGCCGTCTTGCATGCGGTGGTATGCCGTAGGCATGGACGGCACCAGCTTGATGTAGTGTCCCTTGCGGTCCTGGATGCTGTCCTGCATCGCCGGGTCCACCAGACCATGCTTGCGGAAATGCGGGAACATCGCGGTGCCGTCAGCGCCCGGCAGGCTGGCCGACATCATGCGTGCAAAGCTGTATTCGCCGGCAGTCATCCACAAGGGTGCATTCCAGCGCGTGCACAGCCAGTCGGCCAGGCCCACGTGATCCGGGTGGCAGTGGGTTGCCAGCACGCGCACGATAGGCAAGCCGCGCAAGCCGTCGGTCTGTGATCCAAACAGGACTTCCCAGGCATCGCGAGTGGCATCGCTGGCAATGCCGCAATCAATGGCAGTCCAGCCGTGCACGATGCCGTTTTCGGTTTCGTAATCGTCTTCTATCAGCCACAGGTTGATGTGATTCAGTGCAAACGGCAGGCCCATGCGCAGCCACAGCACGCCGGGTGCGATCTCCATGACCTTGCCGGTGTCCGGCAGGGTGTCGCCAAATGGATAGTTCAATTGCATTTCCAGCGGATTCATTGCGTCTCTCTCTTTGTAATTCTATTTATAATTTTTTAATGCTACTTTTACACTCAAAACCAGCTACATATTTCGCTAATTGCACGGAATGCCCTACAATATTATTTGACGTTTACGTAAACTGCGATTCACAGTGAGATTGTAATCAGATTTTGCGTTTCATGCTGTTTCGCCTGAATACCTAGCCCCCAGTTCCACGTTTTAGAGCCTGCCACATGCCTACCTATACCATTACCGAATTAGCGCGAGAATTCGACATTACGCCGCGAGCCATCCGCTTTTACGAGGACCAGGGCCTGATCAGTCCCTTGCGTGAAGGACCGGGCGGACGCAACCGAGTCTACACGGCACGCGAACGCACCCACCTGAAGCTGACGCTGCGCGGCAAGCGCCTCGGACTATCCCTGTCCGATATCAAAAGCCTGGTCGATATGTATGGTTCGCCCAAGGATACCGAAGTCCAGTTGCAAAGCTTCCTGCAAGTGCTGGCAAGGCACAGGGCCTCGCTGGAACAGCAGCGGGAAGACATAGAAGTGATGCTGGCGGAAATCGCTGCGCACGAGGAACAAAGCCAGAAACTGCTGTTGCAGGCCAGGGATCAGGAACGAAAGTTAAAAAAGACAACAAAATCCGTGAAACTGGAAAAACTGGCAACATAAAAAACCGATAGCGCCGTGCCTTTCCAAAGCGCAGGCGGATTTAAGGTAGTCTATATCGACTTTACGTTTACGTAAACGTCAATTGCGGGTATCATTTTTACCCGAACCAAGTGCTTTCCCGTCCTGTCCGGAGCCTAGATGAGTAGTGAAAACCGCAATGAAGGCGCGTTGCGCCCACTGTCCCACGATGTGGCGCTGCTCTTGCTCGACAGCTTCGGCAAGCAGGGTGTACTGTCATCGTGGGGTGCGCGGCTGACCGACATGGCGCCGGGAAGTTGTGAGATCAGCGTGCCCATGGGGCCAGCGGTGACGCAGCAGCACGGCTATTTTCACGGCGGCGTCATCGGCGCGGTGGCCGATTCAGCCGGTGGCTATGCCGCCAACACGCTGCTGATGCCTGCCAATGAATGCCTGACCGCCGAATACAAGATCAATATCGTCGCCCCCGGCATAGGCGACACATTGGTTGCGCGCGGCAAGGTAGTCAAGGCGGGCAAGAACCTGGTGGTTTCCTGCGCCGAAGTATTTGCGGTGACCCAGGGAGAGGAAAAATTATGCGCCATCATGCAGCAAACCTTATTCGTGATACCCAAGGCCTGAGCCGGGCTTGTAAAAGGCGGCAGCCAGCTTAGCGCCAAGAACTTGTATTCAGAACCATTCAGAATTATTCAGAACCCTATAAACCTACAATAAAGTGAGGACGACATGCTCCATCTCCCAGGCTTAACTTTCGATCATGGCGAAGATATCGCCGCGCTGCGTGAAGCAGTCCAGCAATTTGCCGTCAATGAAATCGCGCCGCGTGCCGCAGAAATCGACCGCAGCGACCAGTTCCCTATGGATCTGTGGCGCAAGATGGGCGATCTGGGCGTGCTGGGCATGACCGTCAGCGAAGAATACGGCGGCGCCAATATGGGCTACCTGGCGCACATCATTGCCATGGAAGAAATCTCGCGCGCATCGGCATCGGTAGGCTTGTCTTACGGTGCTCATTCCAACCTGTGCGTGAACCAGATCAACCGTAACGGCACGCCGGAACAAAAAGCGAAGTACCTGCCAAAACTGATCAGCGGCGAACACATCGGTGCGCTGGCCATGTCCGAGCCTAACGCCGGTTCCGACGTTGTCAGCATGAAATTGCGCGCCGACTGGAAAGGCGATCACTGGGTCTTGAACGGCAACAAGATGTGGATCACCAATGGTCCTGACGCCGATACGCTGGTGGTGTATGCGAAGAATGACCTGGAAGCCGGCCCGCGCGGCATGACGGCTTTCCTGATAGAAAAAGGCTTCAAAGGTTTCAGCATTGCGCAAAAACTGGACAAGCTGGGCATGCGCGGTTCGCATACAGGCGAACTGGTGTTCCAGGATTGCGTCGTGCCGGCAGAAAACGTACTGGGCGGCCTGGGCAAGGGCGTCAACGTGCTGATGTCCGGCCTGGATTTTGAGCGCACTGTATTGTCCGGCGGCCCACTGGGCATCATGCAGGCATGTATGGACGTGGTTGTGCCTTACATCCATGAGCGCAAGCAGTTCGGCCAGCCTATCGGCGAGTTCCAATTAATGCAAGGCAAGATCGCCGACATGTATTCGACAATGATGGCCTGCAAGGCCTACGTCTATGCAGTTGGCCAGGCTTGCGACCGTGCCAAGAACCCAGAAGCAATACGCGCGATCCGCAAGGATGCCGCCGGCGCCATCCTGTACTCGGCAGAAAAAGCCACCTGGATGGCTGGCGAAGCAATCCAGACGCTGGGCGGCAATGGCTATATCAATGAATACCCGGTTGGCCGCCTGTGGCGCGATGCCAAGCTATATGAAATCGGCGCCGGCACCAGCGAAATCCGCCGCATGCTGATCGGCCGTGAATTGTTTGCCGAGACCAAGTAAACTGGGTGTTTTTCCCAGCCCGCTGCGGGCTGGGGAGCGCATATCAGTCTGGAAGGAAATCAATTAGCATGACACATCTGCATAGCAAGACCCCTTTGCTGGAGCATCGCGGCCTGTCGGCCCGGCTGGACAAGAAAGTCTGGCTGAAGCTGGAAAACACGCAGGCATCGGGTTCGTTCAAATTGCGCGGCATAGGCTTGCTATGCCAGCGTGCAGTGGCAGGCGGCGCCAGCCATCTGGTATGCCCGTCCGGCGGCAACGCCGGCTTTGCCGCAGCCGTTGCCGGTGCAGCGCTGGGCGTGCGCACCACCATCGTGGTGCCGCAAACCACGCATGAGAGCGTACGCCAGAACATACGTGCGATAGGCGCGGACCTGGTCGTTGAAGGCAGTGTCTGGGATGAGGCCAACCTGCTGGCATTGCGCCTGTGCGAAAAGCCGGGTGCCGTGTACATACCGCCGTTTGACCATCCGGATATCTGGGACGGCAATGCGACGATGATAGACGAGCTTGCCGACGCTAGTGGCGACAAGCTGGATTTCGACGTAGTGATCTGCTCGGTCGGCGGCGGCGGTCTGATGAGCGGCGTTTTGCAGGGCCTGCACAGGAATGGTCTGCAGCATGTGCCGGTGATAGCCGTGGAGACCGAAGGCGCAGCTTCGTTTGCTGCTGCGGTCAATGCCGGTGAACTGGTGACTTTGCCGGCGATCAACAGTATCGCCACCAGCCTGGCCGCACGCCGCGTGGCCCAGCAGGCATTGGACTGGACACGCAAGCATGATATCCGCACCGTCACCGTCAGCGATGCGCAGGCGGTGGATGCCTGCCTGCATTTTGCCAGCGATATGCGCCTGCTGGTGGAGCCAGCCTGCGGTGCCTCGCTTGCGGTGGCATACCAGAACCTGCCGGTGCTGGCCGAGTTCAAGAAGCCGCTGATCGTGGTGTGCGGCGGACTGGGCGTGGACCTGGAAAAACTGCAAGCCTGGAAATTGCAATTCAAGCTGAGCTGATATGCAATGACCCAAGTCGCCTTTCCCAAGTTGCTGTCCTCCCAGATTGCGTTCGATATTGCGCGCGCGATACTGGACGGCTTCGACAAGCATTACCGCTTGTTTCGTGCCTCCAGCCAGCGGGCAAAGACGCATTTTGAAACCGGCGACTGGCAGGCGGCACAAGTGGCGGCGCGCGAGCGCATCTCGTTCTACGACACGCGCGTGAAAGAGTGCGTGCAGATACTGGAAGACGAGTACGAGCAAGAAGATCTGACCGACGAAGTCTGGCGCGAGGTGAAGCTGCACTATATGGGTCTGCTGATCGACCACCTGCAGCCTGAGCTGGCGGAGACCTTTTTCAATACCGTTTGCACCAAGATGCTGCACAGGAATTACTTCCACAATGACTTCATCTTTGTGCGTCCGGCGGTCTCTACCGAATACATAGAAAACGATGCTACACCGCCGGCTTACCGTGTGTACTACCCGGCCAAGGATGGGCTGAACTTCTCGCTGAAACGCATCGTGACCAATTTCCAGTTGCAGGTGGAGTTTGCCGACCTGGAGCGAGATATCAAACTGGTGGAACAGCGTCTGCAGGAAAGTTACGGCAACGAAAAGCTGGAGCCCAATCACCAGTTGCAGGTACTGGCGAATCTGTTCTTCCGCAACAAGGGCGCTTATATCGTCGGCAAGAGCATCAACGGCAACCGCGAATATCCTTTCGTGATTCCCATCCTGCACAATCGCAAGAAACAACTGGTGCTGGATACGGTATTGTTCGACGCGATACAGATCACTGTGCTGTTTTCCTTTACACGTGCCTATTTCATGATAGACATGGCGGTGCCATCCGCCTATGTGCAATTTTTGCGCAGCATCTTGCCCAAGAAACCGCGCAGCGAAATTTATACGATACTGGGTTTGCAAAAGCACGGGAAGAACCTGTTCTACCGCGACTTCTTGCAGCACCTGAAATATTCGTCCGACATCATAGAGGCAGCACCCGGCATACGCGGCCTGGTGATGGTGGTGTTTGCGCTGCCGTCCTTCCCGTATGTGTTCAAGGTAATCAAGGACAGTTTCCCGCCGCCCAAGGAAACCACGAAGGCGCTGATCAAGGAAAAATACCTGCTGGTGAAAAACCATGACCGCGTCGGCCGCATGGCCGATACGCTGGAGTATTCCGACGTCGCCTTTCCGCGCCCGCGCTTCTCGGAAGAATTGCTGGCAGAGATCAGGCACTTTGCGCCGTCCGTGGTGGAAGAGGACGATGATGAAATCATCATCAAGCACCTCTACATAGAGCGCCGCATGGTGCCGCTGAATATCTACCTGACCGAGGCCGACAAGAGCCAGGACGATGCCGCGCTGGAGCACGGCATCATAGAATACGGCAATGCGATCAAGGAACTGGTCGCCGCGAATATCTTCCCCGGCGATATGCTGTATAAGAACTTTGGCGTGACCCGCCATAGCCGGGTCGTGTTCTACGACTATGATGAGATTGAATACATTACCGATTGCAATTTTCGCGTGATACCCGCGCCGCGCAATGAAGAAGACGAGATGGCTGCTGAGCCCTGGTATCCGGTCGCGAAGAACGATGTGTTTCCGGAGCAGTTCGGCACTTTTCTGCTGGGTAATACCAAAGTGCGCCAATATTTTATGAAGCACCACGCCGACCTGCTGACAGCCGATTATTGGCAGGGACGCAAGCAGCGCATACTGGATGGACATATAGAAGATGTCTTTCCGTACCCGCAGCACGTGAGATTTGTAAACCAGGCTGCCAGCAAGCATTAGAAAGCAAGTAGTAGTCTGCAAGTAATGTGCTATGTGCTGGCCGGCTTGAATGAACATGGAGCGGATGATTATTCCGCTGCGTATTTTTAATTTTTTTGGAGAAATGACATGAGTGATCCTATCGTAATCGTTGGCGCCGCACGCACCCCTATGGGCGCTTTCCAGGGTGATTTTTCGACTGTTACCGCAAGCCAGTTGGGCGCGGTAGCGATCAAGGCAGCGGTAGAGCGTGCCGGCATCAAGCCTGAGCTGGTGGAAGAAGTCCTGTTCGGCAACTGCCTGATGGCGGGCCAGGGACAGGCGCCTGCACGCCAGGCAGTTCTGGCAGCCGGCCTGCCTACGTCGACCGGCGCGGTTACGCTGTCCAAGATGTGCGGCTCTGCAATGAAAGCCACGATGATGGCC
Organism: Parundibacterium terreum; assembly: GCF_014636315.1. Lineage (GTDB taxonomy): Bacteria > Pseudomonadota > Gammaproteobacteria > Burkholderiales > Burkholderiaceae_D > Undibacterium > Undibacterium terreum. The sequence goes on from NZ_BMED01000004.1 coordinate 17,553, forward strand.
TATGACGCCTTGTCCGCGCACAGCAATGATGTGATTGTTGCCGGCGGCATGGAATCGATGACCAATGCACCTTACCTGATTCCTAAGGCGCGCGGCGGCTACCGTATCGGCCACGGCCAGATTTTTGATCACATGATGCTGGACGGCCTGGAAGACGCGTATGACAAAGGCCGTTCCATGGGCACTTTTGCAGAAGACTGCTCCGCCAAATACCAGTTCAGCCGTGAAGACCAGGACGCATTCGCGATTGAATCCGTACGCCGCGCGCAGGCTGCTACCGCCGACGGTTCCTTTAAATGGGAAATCGCACCGGTGACCGTATCCGGCCGCAATGGCGATACCGTGATAGACAAGGATGAAGGTCCCTTGAAAGCCAAGGTAGAAAAAATCCCTACACTGAAACCTGCTTTCAAAAAAGACGGCACTATCACTGCCGCATCTTCTTCGTCTATCAATGATGGCGCCGCTGCACTCGTGCTGATGCGCGAATCGACGGCGAAGGAACTGGGCAGCAAAGTGATCGCTCGCGTACTGGGCCATTCTTCCCATGCGCAGGAGCCAGGCTGGTTCACAACTGCACCGGTGGGCGCGATAGAAAAGTTGTACAAGAAAGTGGGCTGGACTACGGCCGACGTGGATCTGTTTGAAATCAATGAAGCTTTCGCCGCCGTACCTATGGCAGCGATGAAAGAGCATGGCATTCCTCACGACAAGATCAACGTGCACGGCGGTGCATGCGCGCTGGGTCACCCTATCGGTGCGTCCGGCGCCCGCATCATCGTGACACTGATCGGTGCATTGCAAAAGCGCGGCCTGAAACGCGGCGTGGCGGCACTGTGCATAGGCGGCGGTGAAGCGACTGCAGTTGCGATCGAGCTGGTGTAATCGGCAGCAGCGATACAGCAAGCCTAGTAATTTGTATCACGCGGTCCCGACTATAGCCGGGACCGCTGAAGAAGCTCTTATGATGTGCAGCACAACGCGGGGGAGAGAAACCATGCCTACAGCATTGATCATCGGCGCATCGCGCGGCATAGGCCACGAACTGGCGCGCCAATACCGCCATGCGGGCTGGCGTGTCATCGCCACCGCGCGCAAAAAGGAAGACCTGGAGGGCCTGGTTGGCCTGGGGTGTGAAGCACTGCCGCTGGATGTGAACAATCTGAACGATTGCGCCGGCCTGGGCTGGAAGCTGGATGACGAAAAGATAGACGTCGCCATCCTGAATGCCGGTGTATACGGCCCGCGTATCGCCGGGATCGCCACGCCGGTGGAAGAAGACTTCGATCAGGTGATGCATACCAACGTGCTGGCGGCGATGCGCCTGCTGCCCATCCTTGCGCCGCTGGTGGATAATGCCGACGGCAGGCTGGCGGTGATTTCCTCGCGCATGGGTTCGATCAGCATGCGCGAAAACCCCAGTGGCTGGCTGTATCGCGCCAGCAAGGCGGCGCTGAATTCGGTACTTAAAGATATTTCGCTCAGTGTGAAGAGCGCAATCTGCATCGCCTTTCACCCTGGCTGGGTCAGGACGGAAATGGGCGGTGAAGATGCAGATATTTCGGTGCAGGAAAGTGCTGACGGCATACGCAGCACGATAGCCAGCCGCAAGGCCGGCGACAATGGAAAATTTTTCAATTACGACGGCACGCCGCTGAGCTGGTAGCCTGCCCGGTATTTTTAGATCGCAATTATGTTACTTACTCCAGAACACGAAATGATACGCGACGCGGTGCGCGCCTTTGCCCAGGAGCGCCTGGTGCCGAACGCAGCCCGCTGGGACAAGGAACATCATTTCCCGCAGCAGGAATTGAAGGAGCTGGCACAGATGGGCGCATATGGCGTCGCCGTGCCGGAAGAGCTGGGCGGTGCCGGCATGGATTACCTGTCGCTGGCGCTGGTGCTGGAGGAAGTTGCCGCCGGTGATGGCGGCACGTCGACGGTGATCTCGGTCAACAATTGTCCGGTATGCAGTATCGCGATGATGTATGCCAACGACGCGCAGAAAAAACAATGGCTGGCGCCGCTGGCCAAGGGCGACATGCTGGGTGCGTTTTGCCTGACCGAGCCGCATGTAGGCAGCGACGCTTCTGCGCTGCGCACCACGGCGACGCGTGACGGCAGTGACTATGTGATCAACGGCGTCAAGCAATTCATCACCAGCGGCAAATATGCCGATGTGGCGATCGTGATGGCGGTGACCGACAAGGCAGCCGGCAAGAAGGGCATCAGCGCATTCTGGGTACCGACCAATACGCCAGGCTATATCGTCGCCAGGCTGGAAGAAAAACTGGGCCAGCATTCTTCCGATACGGCGCAGATCCTGTTTGAAAATTGCCGTATTCCAGCAGAAAATCTGATAGGCGAAGAAGGGCAGGGCTACAAGATTGCGCTGTCCGGCCTGGAAGGCGGCCGCATAGGGATTGCCGCCCAATCGGTGGGCATGGCGCGCGCCGCTTTTGAGGCCGCGCTGGCTTATGCCAAGGAACGCACCAGCTTCGGTAAAGCTATTTTTGAACACCAGGCAGTGCAATTCAGGTTGGCCGACATGGCGACCCAGATAGAAGCTGCGCGCCAGCTGATCTGGCATGCTGCCAGCATGAAGGATGCCGGCAAGCCCTGCCTGAAAGAAGCCGCGATGGCCAAGCTGTTTGCGTCCGAGATGGCGGAGAAGGTCTGCTCCGATGCGATACAGATACACGGCGGCTACGGCTATGTCAGCGACTTCCCGGTAGAACGCATTTATCGCGATGTACGGGTTTGCCAGATCTATGAAGGCACTTCCGATATCCAGAAAATCCTGATCGGGCGCGCGCTGGCCTGAGCCTGTGCCGCCGGATGAAAAATAAAGAACAGAAAAGTAAAAATACATATGCCACGTTTTGACCTGGTCGCATTCGATTGCGACGGCGTGCTGGTAGACAGCGAACCGATCACCATCCGCGTGCTGGCAGACTTGCTGAACGAGCTAGGCTGGAAGATCTCGTATGAAGAGACGATGCACACCTTTGTCGGCCGTTCCGTCAGGGATGAAGTCGCGATCATAGAGGCGCAGATAGGCCGGCCGCTGCCGTCGGACTTCCTGGGCGAATTTATTCAGCGCCGTGACCGCGGCTTGCACGAGAGCATTACGCCGATTCCCGGCATCGCCGATGCGATACGGCATTTGCAAGACAATAAGATACCCTTCTGCGTTGCCTCCGGTGCCGATCGCGCGAAGATGCATATCACGCTGGGGCGCACCGGCTTGCTGCCGCATTTTGACGGCAAGATGTTCAGCGGCATGGAAGTGGCGCGCACCAAACCTGCTCCGGACGTGTATCTGCTGGCAGCGCAAACCATGGGCGTTGCGCCCGCGCGTTGCGTGGTGATAGAGGACACGGCGACCGGTGTCGCAGCCGGTGTCGCGGCGGGCATGACGGTCTTTGGCTTTGCTGCCATCGCCGATCCGCGCCTGCTGCTGGCGGCGGGTGCCACCTGTGTCTTTAACGATATGCAGTCTCTGCCTGGCCTGGTGCTGTAGTGGGCAAGTTTGTAATTAAGGCGGCAACCCAGGCCTGTCCTTGCGGATCGCCGGATTTTGCGCAATGCTGCGGCCGGTTTATCTCCGGCCAGGCCGTGCCGGCCACCGCGGAGCAATTGATGCGCTCGCGCTACAGCGCGTACACGCTGGGTGATGAGGCTTATCTGCGCGCTAGCTGGCATGCCAGTACGCGTCCGGTAGATGCGATTATCCAGGATGACGCCGCGAAATGGCTGGGCCTGGAAGTAAAGCGGCACGCGCAGCAGGGCGATGAAGCCAGCGTGGAATTTGTTGCACGCTACCGCATAGATGGGCGCGCGCACCGCATGCATGAAATCAGCCGTTTCCTGAGGGAAGACGGCAAATGGTTGTACGTGGATGGAACATTTCCAGAAAAGAGCAAATAAAAATGACGATACTAGACAGCAAACTGAACAGCCGCTCCGAAGACTTCAAGGCCAATGCCGCTGCAATGCAGGTAGTGGTGGATGACCTGAAGGAAAAAATCGCGAAGATCGCGCTAGGTGGCGGAGAAGACGCGCGCAACAAGCATCTTTCTCGCGGCAAGCTGCTGCCGCGCGACCGCGTGCAAATGCTGCTGGACGCGGGTACGCCTTTCTTGGAGTTTTCGCAACTGGCAGCGTATGACATGTACAAGGAAAAGAACGGCAACGATGCCGCTCCTTCGGCCGGCGTGATCACCGGCATAGGCCGTGTGGCCGGGCAGGAGTGCGTGATCGTGTGTAATGATGCGACGGTCAAAGGCGGCACTTACTATCCGCTGACGGTGAAGAAGCATTTGCGCGCGCAAGAGATTGCCGAGCAAAACAACCTGCCCTGCATTTATCTGGTGGACAGCGGCGGCGCCAACCTGCCGAACCAGGACGATGTATTTCCCGACCGCGATCATTTCGGCCGCATCTTTTATAATCAGGCCAATATGTCGGCCAAGGGCATACCGCAGATCGCTGTGGTGATGGGTTCCTGTACTGCCGGCGGTGCGTATGTACCGGCGATGAGCGATGAGTCCATCATCGTCAAAAACCAGGGCACGATTTTTCTGGGCGGCCCGCCGCTGGTGAAAGCGGCGACCGGTGAAGTCGTCAGCGCTGAAGACCTGGGCGGCGGTGATGTGCATACCCGCCTGTCCGGCGTGGTGGATCATCTGGCCCAGAACGATATGCATGCGCTGTCGCTGGCGCGCACCATCGTGTCCAACCTGAATCGGCAAAAGCCGCAGCAAGTCGTGTTGAAGCCAGTGGAAGAGCCTAAATTCCCGGCGCAGGAATTGTACGGCGTGATTCCGGTGGATACCCGCAAGCCTTTCGACGTGCGCGAAGTGATTGCGCGCGTCGTGGATGGCAGCGTTTTTGACGAGTTCAAGGCGCGCTACGGTACTACACTGGTATGCGGCTTTGCGCATATCTACGGCATGCCGGTCGGCATCATCGCCAATAACGGCATCCTGTTTTCCGAATCGGCATTGAAGGGCGCGCACTTTATCGAGCTGTGCTGCCAACGCAAGATACCGCTGGTGTTCCTGCAAAACATTACCGGCTTCATGGTCGGCCGCAAATATGAAAACGAGGGCATTGCCCGTAATGGCGCCAAGATGGTGACTGCGGTAGCAACGGCGAATGTGCCGAAGTTCACCGTCATCATTGGCGGCAGCTTTGGCGCCGGCAACTACGGCATGTGCGGCCGTGCCTATTCACCCCGCTTCATGTGGATGTGGCCGAATGCGCGTATCTCGGTGATGGGTGGCGAACAGGCCGCTAGCGTGCTGGCAACTGTCAAGCGCGACGGCATAGAAGGCAAGGGCGGTAGCTGGTCGGCGGAAGAAGAAGATGCGTTCAAGCAACCGATCAAGGACCAGTATGAACATCAGGGCCATCCTTACTACGCTAGTGCGCGGCTGTGGGATGATGGCGTGATCGATCCGGCAGATACCCGCATGGTGCTGGGTCTGGGCTTGTCGGCAGCCTTGAATGCGCCTATACCTGAAGTGAAATTCGGTGTGTTCAGGATGTAATGCAAATGACGCGCTATTCCCGGACTCCGACATTATTTGTGCTTGCTTGTGCTGCGGGCGGCCTTCAAGAAATTCGGTGGGCAGGCGGAGTTCAAGCTCCGCCCTCCTTTTGGCAAGGACGGGCATAGCCTGCTCGCAAAGGGGCGCAAAACGAGGGAGCAAGGCATGGGAGCCTATCGTGACTGAATTTCTGGAAAAACATGGCTTTCCGGCGCTAGCTGCCAAAGCAAATGCCTAAGAACAAACATCGATGAAAGTTGAATAATATGGATAGCCTGACCGTTTCTGCTGTAGAACACGTAGCCACCGTGACAATGAACCGTCCGGAAGTCCGCAATGCGTTCAATGAAACAACCATCGCCGAGCTGACGCAAGCCTTTCGCGACTTGGGGAAGGATGAGCGCATTCGTGTTATTGTACTGGCCGCAAACGGACCCGCCTTCTGTGCCGGCGCGGATCTGAACTGGATGAAGAAGATGGCCGACTATACGCATGAAGAAAATCTTGCGGATGCCGGCCAATTGGCGGAGATGCTGCGTGTTATCTACACTTGCCCGCAACCCGTTGTCGCCAAGATCCAGGGCGATTGCTATGCAGGCGGCATGGGGCTGGCGGCGGCTTGCGATATGGCGGTGGCAGTGGATACCGCGTATTTTTGCCTCAGTGAAGTCAGGCTGGGCCTGATCCCGGCCACCATCTCCCCTTATGTGATCAAGGCGATGGGGGAAAGTGCGGCACGCCGCTATTTCCTGACGGCGGAGCGTTTTTCTGCAGCAGACGCTTTGCGCATGGGTTTCGTGCAGGAAGCGGTAGCGGCAGACCAGCTGGATGCAAAAGTAGCCGAGATCGTCAAGGCGCTGGCCGGCAATAGCCCCAACGCAGTGAAGCAGGCCAAGCAATTGGTGCAGGACGTCAGCGGCCGCGAAATCACGGCTGAACTGATTGCCGGCACTGTCGCCGGCATTGCACAGATACGCGCGTCCGACGAGGGACGCGAAGGTGTGCGTTCTTTTCTGGAAAAGCGCAAGCCTTCCTGGTTGCAATAACGGGAAATGCAGTAGTAAATAAGGTAGTGAATAAGGTAGTAACGCACGCAGCCTGAAAACGGCGTGTCAGAAAAGTTTGGAGTTGTATTGGAAGCAAATAAACAAATGGATGGCAGCACACCGGACTGGGTAGCACGCAGTCTGCGCAGTGTCTGGCATCCGTGCACGCAAATGCAGCACCACGAGAGTATGCCGCTGATTCCTGTCAGCCATGGCCGCGGTGCCTGGCTGTATGACGTGGAAGGCAAGCGTTATCTGGATGCGATCAGTTCCTGGTGGGTCAATCTGTTCGGCCATGCCAATCCGCGCATCAATGCGGCACTGAAAGACCAATTGGATAAGCTGGAGCACGCGATGCTGGCCGGCTTTACGCATGAGCCGGTGATCACGCTGTCGGAAAAACTGTCTGCGCTGACCGGCGCTGTGCTGGGGCATTGCTTTTACGCATCCGATGGCGCGTCGGCGGTAGAGATTGCGTTGAAAATGAGTTTCCATGCCTGGCGTAATGCCGGTCAAAGCGACAAGCAGGAATTCATTTGCCTGAAGGGCAGCTATCACGGCGAAACCATAGGCGCATTGGCAGTAACCGACGTAGCCCTGTTTCGCGACGCGTATGGACCATTGCTAAGGCAGGCGCATGTAGTGGCTAGCCCCGATGCGCGCCAGGCCGAAGCGGGCGAAAGCGCCGCCGATGTTGCCCGCCGCGCCGCAGCGGACCTGGAGCAGCTATTGCAGCGCCGCACCGGCAAGATCGCAGCAGTAATCGTGGAACCGCTGGTACAGTGCGCCACCGGCATTGCGATGCATGATCCGGAATACCTGAGGCTGGTACGCGCTTTGTGCGACCGCTATCAGGTGCACATGATAGCCGACGAGATTGCGGTTGGCTGCGGACGTACCGGCAGCTTCTTTGCCTGCGAACAGGCCGGCATCTGGCCCGACTTCGTCTGCCTGTCCAAGGGCATCAGCGGCGGCTATCTGCCGCTGTCGCTGGTGATGACGCGCGACGAGATCTACCAGGCCTTTTATCACAGCGATATCCGGCGCGGTTTCCTGCATTCGCATTCATACACCGGCAATCCGCTGGCCTGCCGTGCAGCGCTGGCGACACTGGAAATTTTCGAGCAGGACGATATCCTGAACCGCAACCGGCTGACGGCGCAAAAATTGCACGATGCGTTTGCGCCGCTGGCTGCACATGGCAAGGTAAAACACTTCCGTCAACGCGGCATGATCCTGGCCTTTGATGCGGTGGTGGACGACGCTGAAAAAGCGGCCAGCTTCTCGCGCCGCTTCTTTACGGCAGCACTGGACAATGAATTATTGCTGCGCCCCATAGGCTGCAGCGTGTATCTGATGCCGCCTTATATTGTGAACGATGAAGAGGTCGCCGGCCTGGCCGAGCGCACCCTTAAAGTATTTGAGCAGGTAATTGCATGAGCATGATGTTATTGGACAAGCTGGAACAACAAATTGATGCGCTGAACGACAAGAGCTTGCGCCGCCGGCGCCGCACCGCCGACGGCGGCTGCGCGCCGCGCGTGACGGTGGATGGCAAGCCCATGCTGGCATTTTGCAGCAATGATTACCTGGGCCTGGCTTCGCATCCGCGCGTCGCGGAAGCCTTGCGTGAAGGCGCCAGCCTGTATGGTGCCGGCAGCGGCGCATCGCACCTGATCAGCGGCCACTCGCGCGCGCATGCGCAACTGGAAGAAAAATTGGCGGACTTCATGTCGCCTCATCTTGAATCGGCGCGTGCGCTGTATTTCTGTACCGGCTATATGGCCAACCTGGCGGTCATTACCGCACTGGCAGCCGGCAATGATGCCGCCGGTGCCGGCGGCAGTACCGAGATATTTTCCGAGGCGCTGAACCATGCATCGCTGATCGATGGCGCCCGGTTGTCCCGCTGCAAGGTACACGTATATCCGCATGGCGACATCGTAGCGCTGGAGCAAATGCTGGCGGCCAGCACGGCGGAAACCAAGCTGGTCGTTACAGACAGCGTGTTCAGCATGGATGGCAATCTCGCGCCCTTGCCGCAGTTGCTGGCGCTATGCGAAAAATACCACGCCTGGATGATCGTTGATGATGCGCATGGCTTCGGCATGCTGGGTGAGCATGGCCGCGGCGCACTGGAACATTTCCAGTTGAAATCGCCTTATCTGGTCTATATGGGTACACTGAGCAAAGCTGCCGGTGTTGGCGGCGCGTTTGTCGCCGCGCATGCGACGGTGATCGACTGGCTGGTGCAAAAGGCCCGTTCTTATATCTATACAACAGCCGCAGCACCGGCGCTGGCGCATGCGCTGCTGACCAGCGTGGACATTATCAGCGGTCACGAAGGCCACCAGCGCCGTAATCAGGTACAGCGCCTGATAGGCAGGCTGCAACAGGAGCTGCGCCTGAGCCGCTGGCAATTGATGCCTTCGGCCACGGCCATCCAGCCGCTGCTGATAGGCGATAACGCGGAAGCGCTGCGCGCAGCGGCCAGCCTGTATCAGCAGGGCCTGTGGGTGCCTGCGATACGGCCGCCTACTGTGCCGCTTGGCACCGCCAGACTGCGCGTCACCTTGTCGGCCGCGCATACCACGCTGGATGTGGATCAATTGATCACGGCAGTCAATGCTATGGAGGCCGCCGCATGACGCAGGTGCAAGCACAGCCTGCAGGATTGCAGTTTTCCTGCTTTGTTACCGGTACCGATACCGAGATAGGCAAGACCCTGGTATCGTCGGCCTTGCTGCATGCGCTGGCGCAGCGTGGCTTGGGTAGTGCCGGCATGAAGCCGGTGGCCGCAGGCGCCAGCCTGCTGGATGGCGAATGGCATAATGAAGATGTAGACATGCTGCAGGCCGCATCCAGCGTAAAATTGCCTGTCAGCCTGGTCTGTCCCTACCTGATGCAGGCACCGGCCGCGCCGCATATCGTCGCGCTGCACGAAAACGTCGATATTTCCGCCGCGCACATCCTGGATTGCTATGCCCAGTTGACGCAGCAGGCACAGGCTGTCGTGGTAGAGGGCGTAGGCGGTTTTTGCGTGCCCCTGAATGATGAACTGGATACCGCCGACCTGGCGCAGCAACTGGCGCTGCCGGTGGTCCTGGTGGTCGGCATGCGGCTCGGCTGCCTTAGCCATGCTTTGCTGACCGTGGAGGCGATTGCCGCGCGCGGCCTGAAACTGGCCGGCTGGGTTGCCAATACCGTGGATGCCGACATGAAGTATGTCGAAGAGAATTTGCAAGCGCTTTCCCGCCGTATCGCTGCGCCCCTGCTGGGGCATATTCCGCGTTTGCCGAATCCGGGCTACGAGGCAGCAGCGTCTTATCTGAATTTGAATTTGTTGATGTAAAGGAAGCTCACCATGTTACAAACCGTCTCTTTCCAAGCCCCCGTCAAAGCAATCCAGGCTGAAACCTGGCCGGTGGACGAAGTGCTGGCACTGTTCGACCTGCCGTTCAACGACCTGATGTTCAAGGCGCAGCAAGTGCACCGCGCGAACTTTGATGCCGGCGACGTGGAACTGGCGACGCTGCTGTCGATCAAGACCGGCGGCTGCGAAGAAGATTGCGGCTATTGTCCGCAAGCTGCGCGCTACGACACCGGCGTGGAAGCCAAGAAAATCCTGGGCATAGAAGAAGTACTGGATGCAGCGCGTGCGGCCAAGGACAATGGCGCGACGCGCTTCTGCATGGGCGCAGCCTGGCGCTCGCCGAAAGACCGCGACATGGACAAGGTAGAAGAGATGGTGCGTGAAGTGAAGGCGCTCGGTCTGGAAACCTGCGCCACACTGGGTATGCTGAAAGAAGAGCAGGCAGAGCGTCTGAAGGAAGCCGGCCTCGACTATTACAACCATAACCTGGATACCGCGCCCGAGTTTTACAGTAATGTGATCTCCACCCGCGAATACCAGGACAGGCTGGACACATTGGGCCATGTGCGCAATGCCGGCCTGAAGGTGTGTTGTGGCGGCATCGTCGGCATGGGCGAATCACGCCGTCAGCGTGCCGGCCTGATCGCGCAACTGGCCAACCTGAATCCGTATCCGGAATCGGTGCCGGTGAACCACCTGGTGCAAGTGGAAGGCACGCCTTTGCACGGACTGGATCCGCTGGACCCGCTGGAATTCGTCCGCACTATCGCGGTTGCACGCATCACCATGCCGAAAGCGCGTGTGCGTCTGTCCGCAGGCCGCCGCCAGATGGGCGAAGCGGTACAGGCGATGTGTTTCCTGGCCGGCGCCAATTCGATTTTCTACGGCGACAAACTGCTGACCACAGGTAACCCGGACGCAGAAGACGACCGCGTGCTGCTGGCAAAATTGGGCCTGAAAACGCGCGGTGTGACCGAGGCCGGCGGCTGCAAGTAAGCAGCTCGCACCGCTGTCGCTCGAACGCATAGTGGAAATGCCGGTGCTCCGCCGGCATGTTGATAATAAAAATTTTAGTGAGAGACCAAGCCATGTTCAGCAAAATCCTGATCGCCAATCGTGGTGAAATTGCCTGCCGCGTTGCGGCTACTGCGCGCCGCCTCGGCATCAAGACTGTGGCCGTGTATTCGGAAGCCGATGCCGATGCCAAGCACGTTGCTGTCTGCGATGAAGCCGTATTGATAGGCCCTGCGCCAGCCAAGGAAAGCTATTTGCGCGCGGACAAGATCATTGAGGTTGCGCTGGCCACCGGTGCACAGGCCATCCATCCCGGCTATGGCTTCCTGTCCGAAAACAGCGAGTTTGCCGATGCCTGCGCCAAGGTAGGCCTGGTCTTCATCGGCCCGCCGGCTTCGGCGATACGCGCGATGGGCAGCAAGTCTGCCGCGAAGTCGCTGATGGAAAAGGCCAATGTGCCGCTGGTGCCGGGCTATCACGGCGACAATCAGGATGCAGATTTCCTGCAGGGCGAAGCAGACCGCATTGGCTATCCGGTATTGCTGAAAGCCAGTGCCGGCGGCGGCGGCAAGGGCATGCGCGTGATAGAAAACAGTGCCGACTTCAAGGCTGCGCTGGCTTCCTGCAAGCGTGAAGCGATTTCTTCTTTTGGCGACGACAAGGTATTGGCTGAAAAATACCTGACCCGTCCGCGCCACATCGAGATCCAGGTTTTTGCCGATACCCAGGGCAATTGCGTGTACCTGTTTGAGCGCGATTGCTCGGTACAGCGCCGCCACCAAAAGGTATTGGAAGAAGCGCCGGCCCCGGGCATGACCGCAGAACGCCGCGCGGCGATGGGCGAGGCTGCGGTTGCCGCTGCGAAGGCAGTCGGCTATGTCGGTGCCGGTACGGTGGAATTCATCGCCAACCAGGATGGTTCTTTCTATTTTATGGAAATGAATACCCGCCTGCAGGTGGAGCATCCGGTAACGGAAATGATCAGCGGCACCGATCTGGTGGAGTGGCAACTCAGGGTTGCGGCTGGCCAGGCTTTGCCATTGCAGCAGTCGCAATTGCAGATCAACGGCCATGCGATTGAAGCGCGTATCTATGCGGAAAATCCAGAGAAAGGCTTCCTGCCTTCCATCGGTACCTTGCGCCATAACCATACGCCGCAGGCAGTGTCGTTTGAACTGGGCGGCAGCCTGAATCTACCTGCAGCAGTCCGCATAGACAGTGGCGTGCGCGAGGGTGACAGCATTTCTCCTTTCTATGATCCGATGATCGCGAAGCTGATCGTCTGGGGTAAGGACAGGACGGAAGCGCTGTCGCGCATGGCGCAGGCACTGGCGGAATACCAGATCGTCGGCCTGTCGACCAATATCGCCTTCCTGCAGCGCCTGATAGGCGGGCAGGCATTTTCTACGGCGGACCTGGATACCGGCCTGATAGAGCGCAACCATGCCGAGCTGTTCCCTCCAGTGGCGGCAGCGCCGTTGTCGGTTCTGGCCCTGGCCGCGGTCGCGCAACTGCAGTCGGAAAAACAGCAGGGGCAGGGCGATCCATGGCAGTCCAGTCACGGATGGCGCATGAACAGCAGTTTGCAGCGCGGCTTGCAGTATAAGGAAGAGGCGCATGCGCACGAAGTTGCGATCACCTATCAGGCGGCAGGCTGGGATATTGCCGCCGGCGGCCAGCAAGCCAGAATCACGCTGGTCAATAACGATAAGCACGGCCCGCATGACCTGAGCCTGAAGCTGGGCGAGCAGACCATACACGGCACCGTCGTGCAATACGGTACCGATGGCGAGCACGTGCATGTATTTACTGGCGGCAACCACACCGTATTAAACTATGTGGACCCGCTGGCACATGCAGGCGAGACCGAAGCCGAGGGCGGCCGCCTGACAGCGCCTATGCCGGGCAAGATCGTTGCAGTGATGGTCAGCAAGGGCCAGCAGGTGGCAAAAGGCGATCCGCTGATGATCATGGAAGCGATGAAGATGGAGCATACAATTTCCGCTCCGGCAGACGGCGTGGTGGATGAGGTGCTGTATGCGGTGGCCGACCAGGTGGCAGAAGGCGCTCAACTGCTGGCGTTCAAGCTGCCGGAATAAATTTTCCACTACACGTTGCCGGAGACCATCGTGGATATCATTTTTCATGCAACAGGCGGCCAGGACCAGCCCTGGCTGGATGTGCTGGCCAAGGAAATGCCGCAGGCGAAGATACGCGTCTGGCGCGAAGGCGATAGCGCGCATGCGGACTATGCAATAGTCTGGAAACCGCCTGCTGCGATGCTGCAGGGCCGTACCGGACTGAAAGCCATTTTCAATCTGGGCGCCGGTGTCGATGCGATCTTGCAGTTGGGGGATGCCTTGCCGCAAGGCGTGCCGGTAGTGCGCCTGGATGATGCAGGCATGGGCATACAGATGGCCGAGTATGTCAGTCATGCGGTGCTGCGTTATTTCCGCCGGCTAGACAGCTACGATATCTTGCGCAGCCAGAAGCAGTGGCGTTTCCTGAAACCCTTTGATAAGTCCGAATTCAGCGTCGGCATCCTGGGCATGGGCGTGCTCGGCGGCCGCGTGCTGGAGGCCTTACAGCATTTCGGCTTTCCCTTGCATGGCTGGAGCCGCACACAGAAACAGATGGCGGGCGTGACTTGCCATTCCGGTGCAGACGGACTGGATGCCTTTCTGCAGGCTTCGCGGGTGCTGGTATGCATGCTGCCGCTGACAGACGATACGATAGGCATCCTGAACAAGCACAGCCTGTCCCGCTTGCCGCGCGGTGCCTACCTGATCAACGTCGCGCGCGGAGCGCATCTGGTGGAGGCCGACCTGCTGGCACTGCTGCAGCAGGAACATATCGCCGGCGCTACACTGGATGTGTTCAGCGAAGAGCCCTTGCCGCCGAAGCACCCGTTCTGGCATGAGTCGCGCATCAGCATCACCCCGCATATTTCTGCGCTGACTTTGCGCGACGACAGCGCGCGCCAGATTGCTGAAAAAATACAGGCGATGCAGCAGGGGCAGCAGATCAGCGGCGTAGTTGACCGCACCAAAGGTTATTGAAGCAGGACATATAGGATATACAGGATAGAAGAAGGATATTGCCATGACGAACGCATTGACCCAGGCCTTGCCGCAAAAAGTAAAGATCGTCGAGGTAGGACCGCGCGACGGCTTGCAGAATGAAAAGGAAACCATAGGCGCCGACGTCAAGATCGCACTGGTGGATATGCTGACCGGCGCCGGTTTTGCCAATATAGAAGCGGCCTCCTTTGTGTCGCCGAAATGGGTGCCGCAGATGGCGACCTCGGCTGAAGTGATGGCAGGCATACAGCGTAAGCCCGGCGTCGTGTATTCGGTACTGACGCCGAATATGAAAGGCTTTGAAGCTGCGCTCGCAGCGGGCGCGGATGAAGTGGTGATCTTCGGTTCTGCGTCCGAAGCTTTTTCCCAGCGCAATATCAATTGCTCGATCGCGGAATCGATAGAGCGTTTCCGCGAAGTGGCGCAAGCTGCCAAGCAGCATAAGCTCAGGTTGCGCGGCAGCATCAGTTGCTCATTCGGCTGCCCTTACCAGGGCAAGGTAGAAGCCGATAGCGTCGCCGATGTAGTGCAGCGCCTGCGCGACCTCGGTTGCGATGAAATCGATATCGCCGATACCATAGGTGTAGGCACGGCACGCCATGTGCAGGCAGTGATGCAAAGGGTGATCAGGGAATTTCCGGTGGAACGCCTGTCCGGCCATTTCCACGATACCTATGGCCAGGCGCTGGCGAATATTTATGCCAGCCTGGAAGTTGGCATTTCCATCTATCACTCTTCTGTGGCAGGCTTGGGCGGCTGTCCTTATGCCAAAGGGGCTACCGGCAACGTGGCGACCGAAGACGTGTTGTTCCTGATGCAGGGGCTGGGCATAGAGACCGGCATCAGCCTGGATGCGGTAGTCGATGCCGGTCAGTATATTTCGCAGCACCTGGGCCGCAAGGCTGTTAGCCGCGCCGGCAACGCCATCGTGGCCAAACGGGCAGGCTGACAATACCTGAGTTGCGGCGGGGCTATACTGCCTTGCCGCAACTGTTTTACTATTTATATTGTTTTCATCTACCTTTCCGCCTGCCCTCGCGTTTAACTCAAAATCCCTGCGGCTTTCTGCAATCCCCGTTGCTGCTCTCATAGTGCATTCCTATAGCGGGTACTGCTATTCAGATATCTCTGGATATCTGAATAGAATTTGCTATAACGAAAGAACAAGGCCGTATATAGACCGTTGTAATCGGTCGCGGTCTTCCCAGAGAGAAAGAGGAGATCACTATGAGACGCAGACTTTATTTCATGCTGCCGGACGTTCCCAGCGCACGCTCCATGCTGGACGAGTTGCTATTGGCGCGCGTAGAAGAGAGGTATATCCATTTCCACGCCAAGGACGGAACCCTGCTGCCTGATATGCCGGAAGCCAATTTCCTGCAAAAAACAGATCTGGTGCATGGTGCGGAAGTCGGCATGGTGATAGGCGGCTTGTCGGGCCTGATTGCCGGCACCTTGCTGTTGCTGTTTCCTCCGGAAGGGCTGGAACTGAAAACCATTGCGGTATTGATCGCCGGCTTCGGCGGGGCCTTGTTCGGCTCCTGGGCCTCGGGCATGGCTGCCGCTGCGATACCGAATTCCCGCCTGAAACCTTTTGCCGAAGGGGTAGAGCAGGGACAGGTATTGCTGATCGTTGACCTGCCTTTGCGCCGCGTGAAAGAAGTGGAAGAAATGATCGCCAGGCGCCATCCTGAAATCAGGTTTGGCGGTGTTGAGGCCCATATTCCCGCTTTTCCATAGGCTTGATTTTGCTGACCTCCGATAGCGAGACAGGGCTACGGAGCTTAAGCGAAATTATTGCCGTGAGTTTGAATTGACGAATGACATCGCGCTTATGTGCGATGTCATTTTTCTTGATGCCTGCCTGTGCCTTGTCGACGCCTATTGCTTGCTCAGCGCAAGCTTAATTCCAAACGATACGAACACGCCGCCTATCAGGCGGTTCAGCCATGCCACCAGGCCGGTATTGATTTTGATCTTGTGGCTGGCGACTGCAGTGCTGACGGCCAGCAAGTGGCACCACAGCATGCCGTTGAAATTGAAGATGAAGCCCAGCAGGATAAAGGCCAGGGGTTTGCTGCCGGCGTCGGGGCTGATGAATTGCGGCACGAAGGCCAGGAAGAATACGGCGACCTTGGGATTCAACACATTGGTCATGAAGCCCTGCAGGAAAATTTTCCTGTAGCTGAGCGGCATCAGCGCTTTTTCCGGTGTGCCGGATGAGCTGGCCTTGGCCTTGCTGAACAGCAGTTGCACGCCTACGTACAACAGGTAGGCGGCACCGGCCAGCTTGACGATCATGAAGGCCGTGGCGGAAGTCGCCAGTATCGCGGACAGCCCCAATGCCGCCGCGAAGATATGCACCAGCGTGCCTGTGCCTATGCCCAGGGCGGCGCTGCTGCCGGCGCGCCAGCCTTGCGTGGCGCTGCGCGTCATGATCAGCAGGGAGTCGGGGCCGGGCACCATATTCAATAGCAGGCCGGAAATGATGAATAACGCGAGATCGTGGGTGCCAAACATACTGAAGTCCTGGTGTGCGGGCTAGGTCGCCGCGGGTAAGAGGTAATTCCGGGTTTTATTCTGGATGTGATTTACAGATCTCCGCCTGCCAGCAGATAGTTTTCATGTCTTTCCGTGCCCAGCTCAAAATTATTGAAGCCCAACAATATCATGCCCTGTTTGCGGCAAAAATCCACGGCAGGATTATTTTGTGTGCTGATGGCCAGCCACAATGCGGATTTTCCGTTGTCATTGATAGAGCGCCTCAGGCATTCTGCAAACAATTGCGTGCCTATGCCCTTGTGCGTGCAGTGTTCCTGCACATAGAAGGTGGTCAGCTCAGTCTGTATCATCGGTGCATCGGCGCAGGTGGAGCGCAGGTTGAGTATGGCGTACGCGACCAGGAATTTTTCCTGGTATACCACCAGCACGGTCTTATCCTGGTCCTTGATCTGGACTTTCAGTTTTTCTTCGCCCAGCTCGGAAAATATATAGCTGGAAATGCCGTTGTTGATACCGTGTTTTGCGTGAGCATGCAGCCATACCTGGATAGCCAATGCACTGAGATTTTTAGCGTCCTCTATGGTGGCTCTGCGAATTATCATGGGCAAGTATGCGCGAATAGGTGCGGATTAGGTACGAGTCGGGCGGATTCTAGGCAAAGGTCTATCTGTTTTCTGGAGCGTGACGCCAAAGTCTTCAATAAAATAATGTCTATCATAGCAAACTGCGTGCTTGCTAACGGACAATTTATTGCCGTTTTTTATAGCAGGGGTCAAGCGCCGGGAGATCTGCGGCAGACCAAAAATTTCCACATTGCCAATTCGGAAATTGTTAATATGGCAAACATTGTAGCCTGAATTTTCTTGTTGGCGACATTTTTGGGCGATTTGCCTTTGGGAAGCTTAAATGACTGCAAACTATGACTGCTGAATTTTCTACTCCGGCGCTGGAGCTGTCGGGCCTGACCAAGAGTTTTGGCCGGCCGGCGGTGGACCAGTTGAACCTGCAAGTCAGGCGCGGAGAATTGTATGCATTGCTGGGGCCGAATGGCGCAGGCAAGACCACCACCTTGCGCATGGTGGCGGGTTTGCTGGCGCCGGATGCAGGCACGATACGGGTGCTGGGTAGGGATCTGGCAGCCGATCCTGAAAATGCCAAGCGGCCGCTGGCCTATCTGCCGGATGACCCCATGTTGTACGGCAAACTGAAACCGACCGAATACCTGGAGTTTGTCGCCGGCTTATGGGGTATTCCTGCCGCGCAAGCGGAACCGCGTGCGCGTGAGCTGCTCGACTGGCTGGACCTGAGCCAGCATGCGCACGAATTGACTGAGGGTTTTTCGCGCGGCATGAAGCAGAAACTGGCGCTGGCCGGTGCACTGATCCACCAGCCCGAGCTGATCATCCTGGACGAGCCGCTGACCGGCCTGGATGCGGCGGCGGCCCGCCAGGTCAAGGACTTGCTGCTGGACCATGTCAGGCGTGGCGGCACCGTGATCCTGACGACGCATATCCTGGACGTCGCGGAGCGTCTGGCCGAGCGCATAGGGATCATCCAGCATGGCAAGCTGATCGCCGAGGGTACGCTGGATGAACTGCGCAGCCGGACCAGTACAGGCCAGGGAACGCTGGAAGATGTATTCCTTCAATTGACCGAGCACGCCGTATGAGCGCATGGGCTTTGAAAGCCGGCGGCACCGCCTGGCTGCTAAGGCATGAATTCCGTTTGTTTTTCTATGAGCTAGGCTCTTCACATAGTGCAAAAAGCAAGCGGCGCGGCATCAGCATCTGGAAGGGACTGATGCTGGCCCTGGCTTTGCTGGGCCTGCACTTTCTGGTCTGGTCGATGTTGCGGGCGATGCCGCCGCTGACCCAGGAACCTGCGATACAACTGATACGGATAGCCGGCCTTGCGCTGGTGGTGGTCTTCAGCTTCATGCTGTCGCTGGGCCTGAGCAGCAGCGTCAAGGCCTTGTTCGAGCGCGGCGACCTTGATCTGCTCCTGTCTTCGCCGCTGCGCTCACGGCATATCTTTACCGTGCGGCTGCTCAGCATCACGCTGGGCGTCGCGGCAATCTTTCTGGTTTTCCTGACGCCGTTTGCGCATGTGGGTTTGCTGCTCGGGCAGCCACGCTGGCTGGGAATTTATCCGGTGCTACTCAGCATGGCCTTGATGGCGTCTTCGCTGTCCATCCTGCTGACTTTGCTGCTGGTGAAACTGATAGGCGTGCGGCGTACCCGCACCGTGGCCCAGTTGCTGGGCGCTTTGTCGGGGGCAGTGATTTTCCTCGCGACGCAAAGCTTTAATGCATTCGGACAAAGTTTTCGCAGCACGCTGCTGGCCAGGCTAAATCCCTTATTTGATGCAGGTGCGGCACTGGGGCCGGGGAGCGCTATCTGGCTGCCCGCGCGTGCGCTGTTTGGTTCACCGCTGGAGCTGCTGCTGTTCGGCACATCCGGCCTCGCCGTTTTCATGCTGACTGTGCATTTCACACACCGGTTTTTTGTGCAGGGAGTACAGCAGGCTTCCGGCGTGCTGCACACGTCCAGGCGGCCGCTTGGGCCGCTGCGCTTTACTTTCAGGGAGGGCATCTGGAGCAGCGTGCTGGCCAAGGAATGGCGCCTGATTTTGCGCGACCCGCACTTGATTTCCCAGGTTTTCATGCAGTTGCTGTATATGCTGCCATTGTTCTTTCTAGTGTTCCTGAAAAAAGACGTTCTATTGCAGGGCGTTGCCGCTTCGATTACTTTCCTGTCCACATCGCTGGCTTCTTCGCTGACCTGGATCATCGTCTCTGCGGAAGAGGCGCCGGATTTGTTGAACATCGCTCCGGCCAGGCCGGCCAGCATACGCAACGCGAAACTGGCGGCAGCCATCATTCCCGTATTGACACTGGTAATGCCGGCATTGCTGTGGCTGATAGCGAAGGACTGGGCCGGCGGCCTGGTGCTGGCAGCGGTACTGTGTGCGGCGATGCTATCCGTCAGCCTGACCAATTCATGGCTGGCCAAGCCGGGTGCACGCGCACAATTCAACAAGCGCGGCGCGTCGCAGTGGATGGCGAACATATCTGAAACGTTGATAGGCATGGCATGGGCCGGTACTGCCTACTTCGGCGTGCAATTCAGCGCCTTGAGCCTGCTCTTGCTGGCTGCAGCGCTGTCCGTGCTGGGGCTGGCCTGTCTGATGAGGATCAAGCGCGCTGTGTAGCACGGCTCCCGGAGATCTAGTACAGCGTGGTTTTCAGCCTTTGCGGTAGCTCTTCGTCATATTGCCTGCCGTCGATTTCCTGCTGGGTCAGCGCGGCGAGTATGGTACCTGCGGTGGGCAGGTCTTTTTTCTCTACATGATGCGCAGGATCCCACAAGCCTGCCCTCAGTACCGCGCGCGAGCATTGGAAAAATACCGTATCGACATGGATCACCAGTACCGAGCGCGGCGCTTTTTCATTGATGGCAAAACGCTGCAACAGCTCCGGCGCGATACTGATGCTGGCCTGCCCGTTGACCCTCAGGGTTTCACCCAGGCCGGGTATCAGGAACAATAGCGCCACGCGCGGATCGGTAATGATGTTGCGCAGGCTGTCTATGCGGTTATTGCCTCTCCGGTCCGCCAGCAGCAGGGTCTTGTCGTCGGCAATCTGTATAAAGCCCGCCGGATCGCCGCGAGGCGACGCATCCAGCCCGTCCGGTCCACTGGTGGCCAGCACGGCAAAGGTGGATGCCTTGATCAGTGCCTGGTAGTGCGCATGCAGATAGTCCACTTCCTTGCGTACCGATGCGGTGCCTACTTCTCCATACAAAGCTTCCAGCTCGGCGACAGAGCTTATCTGATGCGGGTCGGGTTTATTCATGCGCATGCTCCTGATTTTGCCAGCTATCGATATTCGCTACGGTCCAGTGCCAGCCATGCCTGTACTGACGGCCGTTGCCATTGCAGCCTGGCATAGCGGGCCAGTTTTTCAGGAACCGCATCACCGTTCAGCAGCAGGCGGTTCAGCATCAATGCCAGGTCGGTGTCGGCGATGCTCCACGCGCCGAACAGGTGATCGGCGCCCTCCGCCAGCAGGCTATCGGTAGCTTGAAACAGCATTGCCGCCGACTGCTGTGCTGCAATGGACAAGGGCGTCTTTACCGGCGCGTAGAACACGACCATTGTTGAGCGCTCGCTGCGGATAGGCATGAAATCGCTGCGCAGCCAGGCTTGGATTTGCCGGGCGCGTGCGCGCAATTGCCGGTCGGCGGGATACAGCGCGGTGTGGCCCGGCGGAGGCAGCAGTTCCTCCAGATATTCGGAGATCGCAGAAGATTCGGATAAATGGAAATCGCCATGCGTCAACGCCGGAACCCGGCTGGTGATTGAGCGTTCACGATAGTCCGGCTGATAGTTTTGCGATCCCAGCTTGATTTTTTGCATATCGAAAGCCACAGCTTTTTCTTTCAGACTGACATAGGCCGACATTGAGTACGGACTGGAAAATAAATCGTCTACATACAGGGTGAATGCTTGCTGGGACAAGATGCTGCTCCTTAAAAAGACAATGAGAATCAATGAAAATCAAATGGGGATGAGGCGCGCCGCGGACAAGCTTGACAGGGGATAGCGGAATTGTAAGTCAAACCGGAGTCGGGTAGCCAAGCCTGGTATTGTTGCAAATTATTAAAATTTCCCGGGAACTAAGTTTTTGGGGCATCGTCTCATGCTAGTATCCTTGTCAAATCGACATTTTCTTGCGCCGCTTGCCCAGCCTGCGAGGCGTCTGGAGTTCGCGGATGAGCAGGCAGGCTGCCGATTGATTTTCCCTGAAGCTAAACCGACGGTTTTACGATGACACTAATTACTAAAAAACGTAGTGCAATTGCGGTGGCCATCCTGATCCTGGGTGCAGGCGCCTGGTATTACCAGCACAAGCAGCAAACACCTAAAGATGAAGAACCCCGCTTCCGTACCGTGGCGGTGGACAAGGGCACGATTACGCAGACCGTTACCGCGAGCGGCACGCTGAACCCGGTGGCACTGATCAATGTCGGTTCGCAGGTATCCGGCACCGTGCTGGAGCTGAAGGCAGACTTCAACGACAGGGTGAAGCAGGGACAGGTATTGCTGCGGCTGGACCCGACTATTTTCAATGCACAGATCAAGCAGAGCGAAGCCA
Source organism: Parundibacterium terreum (assembly GCF_014636315.1). Lineage (GTDB taxonomy): Bacteria > Pseudomonadota > Gammaproteobacteria > Burkholderiales > Burkholderiaceae_D > Undibacterium > Undibacterium terreum. Next base: position 39,278 of record NZ_BMED01000004.1, read on the forward strand.
GCCTGGCATCCGCCGAATCTTCCAAGCGGCTGGCACAGGCGACGCTGGAACGCAACCAGAAACTGGTCACGCAAAACTATATCTCGGCCAGCGCGCTGGACCAGGCCAAGCGCGAAGTGGAGGTGGCGGATGCCAACATACAACTGGCCAGGGCGCAACTGGACAGGGTGCGCGCAGACTTCAACAACAGCGTGATCCGCTCGCCGATAGACGGCGTCATCATCAAGCGCACGATAGATCTGGGGCAGACGGTCGCGGCTTCTTTTCAGACGCCCAACCTGTTTCAGATCGCGCGTGATCTGACCAAGATGCAGATCGATACCAATGTGTCCGAAGCCGACGTCGGTGCATTGAAGGAGGGGCAGCCGGCCCGCTTCGTGGTGGACGCCTATCCGGATCGTGAGTTCGATGCAAGCTTGAGGCAATTCCGCCTGGCGGCCAACGTGCAGCAAAACGTGGTGACCTACAACGTGGTGCTGGATGTGGACAACAAGGATGAATTGCTGAAGCCGGGCATGACGGCGCAGGTAAGGCTGGTGGTCGGCAACCGGCAAAACGTGCTGCGCATTCCAACTGCGGCCTTGCGCTACAAGCTCAGCGACGAGGAAATCGCCAGGGAAGCGAAAAAGCAGAAGGAGTTGGCGAAGAACGGTGATAAATCCGCTGCGGCCAATGCCGCCGCCAGCATACCGCCGCCGGATATTGATGACGATATAGGATTTCGCAGCAAGAGCGACATAACGCGCTCATTCAAGATTTACAAGCTGGATGACAAGAACCAGGCCAAGCCGGTAGATATCAAGATAGGCTTGTCCAATTTCCGTTTCACGGAAGTCTTGTCCGGCGACTTGAAGCTGGCCGACAAGGTCATTACGCGCGCGCTGGACAAGAGCGCAGGTTCGCAGTGACAGGCGGCGTGAAGGCCGGCGGTGCGGGTTCCGCTGCCAGTGCAAATTCGGACAGCCGGGGTCTGATAGACATCCATCAGGTTACCAAGAGCTATTTTTCCGGAGGAGTGGAAACCCGGGTGCTGTTCGGCATAGACCTGCTGGTACCGCACGGCGATTTCCTGGCCGTGATGGGACAATCCGGCTCTGGTAAATCCACGCTGATGAATATTCTCGGCTGCCTGGACCAGGCCAGCGGCGGTACCTATAAGCTGAACGGCGTGGATACGCTTAGCCTGTCGCGCAATGAGCTGGCGACGATACGCAACCGCACCATAGGTTTTGTATTCCAGAGCTTTAACCTGATCAAGCGCATGAGCGTGGCAGAGAACGTGGCGCTGCCGCTGATCTACGCCGGCGTCTCACGCGACAAGGCATACAAGAAGGCATTAGTGGAGCTGGAAAAGGTGGGTTTGCAGGACTATGCCAAACGCATGCCCAACCAGTTGTCCGGCGGCCAGCAGCAAAGGGTGGCAATCGCCAGGGCGCTGGTCGGCGATCCGCCGCTGATACTGGCCGATGAGCCGACCGGCAACCTGGATACGCAGACCAGTGTGGAGATCATGCGTTCATTGCAGCAATTGAATGCGGAGCGCGGGATTACCATCTTGCTGGTAACGCATGAACCAGATATTGCTGCCTACAGCAAGCGCCTGGTGCGGCTGAAAGACGGCCATGTGCTGTATGACGGCCCGGCTGCAGAAGGTCTGCGGCAACTAGCGCTCAGCCACGAAGCCGCCGCAGCGCAGCCGGCATCCTGAGCCGGCCTGACCAGACAAAGAAAGCATTTCCATGAATCTACTCCAGGTTTTTATCGAAGCCTTTCGCGCGATGAACGCGAACCGGTTGCGCACATCGCTGACCATGCTGGGCATCATCATTGGTATTACTTCGGTGGTGATGATGCTGGCGGTGGGCGATAGTGCGCGCAAGTTCATCAGCAAGGAGCTGGAAGTATTGGGCAGCAACCTGATGATCATCTCTCCCGGCGCCAACCGCACACAAGGGGTGAAGGCCCGCACCGGCACCGCGCCTTCGTTATCGGTGGACGATGCAGTGGCACTGGACGGCTTGTCCAGCCTGAACGGCGCTGCACCTGCGCTGCAAGGTTTTTTCCAGATATCTGCCGGCAGCGAAAACTCCAATAACGCGGTACTGGGAATCACGCCGGCGATGTTCAAAGTGCGCAATTGGAAAGTTGAGCAGGGCGACTATTTTAGCGACTCGGATATACGCGGTGCCGCCCGCATGGTGGTGATAGGGAAGAAGATCGCGGCGGATTTTTTCTACAAGAGCAATCCTATTGGCAAATTCATCCGTATCGATAATGTGCCGTTCCAGGTGGTTGGCGTATTGCAGGGAGAGGGCCGCATGTTTGATGGCGGCGACCTGGGCGATATGGTGCTGATCCCCATCACGACTGCGCGCGCCACGCTGATGCGCAGCGCCTTCCCCAGCAATGTGCACTATGTGGTGGTACAGGGGAAAAATGAAAAGCTGCTGAAGGATGCCGACGAAGATATCAAGGAGGTCTTGCGTGACCGGCACAGGATACGGCTGGACCAGCCGGATGATTTTCGCATAGATAACCTGGCATCCATCGCCGAGACCGGCGCAAAGATCAGCGCCGGGCTGTCGGCGATGCTGGGTGCCATCGGCGCGATTTCGCTGGTAGTGGGGGGCATAGGCATCATGAACATCATGCTGGTATCGGTGACCGAACGCACCCGTGAGATAGGCATACGCATGGCGATAGGTGCAAAGCCGCGCGATGTCTTGCTGCAATTTCTGACTGAGGCAGTGGTGATTTGCCTGGTGGGAGGCATACTCGGTATTTTATGCGCAGTGGGAGGTGCCGCGGCGATCACCTCCACCGGCACGCTGGAGGTGGTCGTCGGTGCCGGGGCGATGATCATTGCCTGTGGCTTTGCCAGCTTTGTCGGTATCTTTTTTGGATTCTATCCGGCGCGCCGTGCGTCGCGTTTGCTGCCCGTGGATTGTCTGCGCTATGAATAAAGGCGTATATTGACGGCAGCTTCCCCACTTTATTTGTTCAGAAAGCCCGCCATGACATATAAATTGAAAAATCTGAGTCTGCTGGTATTGCTTGCAGTTTCTGGCGCAGGCTGGGCCGGTGTGGATAATCCCGCCGCGACTGGCCAGGCGCCGGGTTTTGCAGCACCTGCTGCTTCCAATGCCGCGGCCAAACCCAAGACTTCGCCGGAATATGATCAGGCGGTGAATGCGCTGCGCAACAAAGACCTGGACCAGGCCGACAAGCTGTTCAGGCAAGCGATGCTGAAACAACCCAAGTCGCCTATGCCTGTGATTGGCCTGGCTGAAGTCGAGCGGCTCAAGGGCCATGATGACGAATCCTTGCGCCTGCTGCGTAAAGCGGTTGAGCTGGCGCCCGCTGACGCCCGCAGTCGTGTGGTCCTGGGTACAGCCTTGTATCTGCGGGGACGCGCACCCGAAGCGGAAAAGGAATTGCTGAAGGCTGCCGAGCTGGAGCCGAAGGCGCAATTGCCTTTGATGGCGCTTGCCGACCTGTATTTCAATGCAATGAAAAGGCCGGACAAGGCGGCTGAGTATTATGGCCGGGTCATCAAGATGAATCCGGATATAGCACCGGCGCAGTTAGGCCAGGGTATGGCTTTTCTTGCCATGAAGGACTTTGAGCATGCGGCGCCCGCACTGGAAAAGGCGCGCAGCCTTGCTCCAACGAGCCCGCAGCCCTTGATGGCTCTGACCCAGTTGCAAGTGGCTCAAGGCAATGTCAAAGCTGCGATAGGCTCGCTGCAGGAGGCGGCCAAACTGGCACCGCTGTCGGAAGACATCCAGCTCAGGCTGGGTATGTATTACCAGCAGGAAAAACAATGGCCGGAAGCATACACTGCCTATGAAACTGCGTTGCGCCTGAACGACAAGCTGGTAGTTGCCTATAATAATCTTGCCTGGATGGCCGCTGACCGCAAGGAAAGACTGGATGATGCAGAGCGCTGGGGCGCCAAGGCAGTGCAATTGTTTCCGAACGAGGCTTCGTTGAAAGATACCTATGCCTGGGTCAAGCGCGCGCGCGGCGACAACAAGGCAGCGCTGGCATTGCTGGAATCCATTACCAGCAGCGGCACTCCTGCACCGGATTACTTTTATCATCTCGGTGTTGTCAGAGAGGAAAGCGGACAAAAGACTGAAGCTGTGGCGGCCTATAAGCGTGCGCTGCAAATCAGCCCCAAATTTGCACAGGCCGATGATGCCAGGCAACGTTTGGCGAAACTGGAATGAGACTATAAGCCGGGCGGCAGAAAAACAGTTGTCAAATAATTTGCTTTGAATTGAATTTCGGGCACAATGATTGCATACGGTCTCGCCATGATTTTCAATTTTGCGAGTATTCGATGAAGCCTGACCTGCCCGTATCCCTGCTGAGCGCTTCAGCAGAGACGATGTTCCCTACGATCGCTGTCCTGCAATGGAGGTAGCGCGATGATGACCGTTCCCATCATTATCGATTTCGAGGCTTCCGGATTTGGTGCTGGCAGCTATCCTATCGAAGTCGGATTTTCCGGGCGCCATGGTGAAGGCTGGTGCACGCTGATCCGGCCCGAGCATGACTGGCAGCACTGGGATATCGACGCTGCGCGCACCCATCACATTCCGCGTGAAATCCTGGTTGAACGTGGCCGCTCTGCGGTGTTCGTCGCCGAACAGCTGAACTTTTTCCTCAATGGCAATACGGTGTACACCGATGGCTGGGCCCAGGATTATGTCTGGATGGCGCGCTTGTTCGAGGCCGCTCAGGCAGTACCCCGGTTCCGGCTGGAAGACCTACGCCAGGTGATCACGCCCAGGCAGGAGTCTGCGTGGCATAGCACCAAGTCGCGCGTGGTGGACGAGCTGAGAGTCGCCAGGCACAGGGCCAGCAGCGATGCACGCATCCTGCAACTGACCTGGCTGCGCACCCATGATGAAGAGCGCCTGCACCATTAGTGCGATTGTTCAGCTTACCCGGACGTTGTTTTTTTCTGCGGCACCAGCCGGGCAAGCACCCGGTTGATCTTGTTCATGGTCGCGGCAGGCACATCCTTGCTGCAGACGATGTAACGGTCCAGGCCTTGCGGCATGCCTTTCAGATCGACCTGCGTTGTACCTTGCATGCTCCTGTCCCTGTCATGCAGGAATTCCCAGTCTTCCCTGTCGATGAACATGTAGGAAGCCCGGTCGGCACTGATCATATTCGCCATCACCATCGGAGCCGTCGTGCTGCGCTCTATGCGGTTACGGCTTTTGCTGATCAGGGCGTCCAGCTCCGGGCCGTAGGAAACACCGTCGACCACGCCCAGGGTCAGCGTCTCGTCGGACATCAGCGATGCCAGGGTTTTGTGGGCTAGTACCGGAGCGACAGCCGCCGGACCTACCAGCAAGGTATGCGGCGGATCGGTGTGGAAAATCATACTGAACTGCACCAGCGACTCCCTTTCGGGGATGCGGTACCAGCCTATCGAGCAGTAATTGCGGGTGCCTATCTTGAAGTTGTTCCAGATGCGTTTGGCCGGCTCTTCGACAAATTTTGCCGGCAACTGCGCTTCGCTGAATACTTGTTTGGCCCGGTCCAGCAATATGCCTTTTTCGACATGGTTTTCTATGTACTGGTGCGGAGGTTTGTTGCGCCATGCCACCGTCAGTGTCTGGGCTGAGCAACTGGCGGCATAGCCGGCCAAGACGGCGGCCACGGCAGCAGCCAGCAGGGGAGCGGCGTTGAACTTTGTCACAGGCATGAGTGTGTCGTCAATGGTGCAGCGGAGTTGTCGAGAGGCATGTTCATTATGATGTGGTGTAGTCAGGTTTGCAATTTTGAATTGTTTCAGAGACTGCGGCCGGCCGTCACCAAAGTAGAGCCTGTGTCATGATTGAACGGAAAAATGGAGGCAGGCCAATCGCCATGCATTATTTTCCACCCGGAAACCGAATAAAATACATCAAATATGCGAAAAAAAGCCTAATCAGAGTATTCTTTCAGTTAAAAACGGCGATTTCCTGTCATGATTGTAGCTATAGGGGCAGGGTATCCCGGATGCTGCATTTTCTTGCACAGGTTCAGCGTGAATTCAGCGTTAACGTTACCCGCGAGTGATGGCCTTATGAAACGGATCGGAGCTGCGAATTTGTCACACCAATCGATAGGAAACCTTCAGTACGACTCTGCTTTGTCGCGTTTGCTCGCCGACATAGAGGCTGCTATCGACAGCCGTCCGGATCAAACCATAGGTTTGCTGGAGCAGGCAGTGCGCCTGGCAGAGCAAGAGGGTGGCCTCCGTTTATTGAGCGAGCTATATTGCAAGTTGGGCAATTGCCGCATCATTTTTCATGATCCTATGGGGATGCGTGATTTTGAGGCAGCGCTGGAATACGCGGAACAAAGCAAGAGCCTGGATTTGAAGGTTGATATTTTGCACGGTCTGGCTCGCGCCTTCATCGCCTTCGGCGATACCAATAGCGCGCTGGAATACTGTGAAAAAGCGATTGCGCTGTTGCGCCAGATCGACGATCAGCAAAGATATCCGCACGTATTGATTACGCTGGGCGTGGTTTTCCTGTTTACGCACCAGTTTGAACGCGGCATAGAAATTTTTCGTGACGCCGCCGCCTTATGCCAGTCCATTGCGGACAAGGGCGGCCTGGCCCGGTCCATGAATAACTGGGCCGACAGCCTGGTCAGCCTGTATGAGGAATTGCGCGAAGCGGGCAAGGCAGCTGAGGTCGGCATGCTGGACGACGCGATTAATTTTGCGCGCCAGTCGCTGGTGTATGCACACGAATCCGGCATGGTGCGCATACAACTGATGGCCAACGAGACGCTGGCGCATGCGCTGGAAGAGCGCGGTGAATATAGCCAGGCTCTGCAGCAACTGGAATCTTCGCTGCATGAACTGTCCGGCCTGGGTTTTACCAAGGAAGAGCTGGATATCAAGGTCAGGATAGGTGCGCTGCTGATACGCATGGACAAGATACCGGAAGCGATCAACAGCCTGGTGGAAGCACGCGACGTTGCCTTGCGCCTGGGGAATTATCCGCATCTGTCCGATCTGCTGAAGATGATGTCTTCCGCGCAGGAGAGCTGCAAGGACTTTGCCGCCGCGCTGACGGTGTACAAGGAATTCCATGCCGTGACCTTAAAGTCGCGCGACCAGCGGGCCCAGATCAGTGCGCAGATATTCGCCGCTAAGATGGACCTGGAAAGGGTGCAGCAGGAAGCCGAGGCGCACAAGTCCAGGGTCAACCAGCTGGAAGACTTCAACCGTACATTGCGGGTGCAGGTGCATGAGGACATGCTGACCGGCCTGCCCAATCGGCGCGCGCTGGAAGACCAGATGGAGCAGCGCCTGACCGGGCGCACCACCAACATCACCTTTGCGATGGCGGACATCGATTTCTTCAAGCAGGTCAACGATACTCACTCGCACTTGGTCGGCGACGATGTGCTGCGGCATGTAGGCGCATTGATCCGTTCCTGCCTGCGCTCTGGCGACATGGCCGCGCGCATAGGCGGCGAGGAATTCGCGCTGGTGCTGGACCGCACCAAGGAAGCCCGCTCGGTGGAAGCCTGCAACCGTATTCGCAAGGCGATAGAAAATTATGACTGGGGCGTGATCGCGCCCGGCTTGCGTGTCACGATGAGTTTCGGTGTCACGCATATACAGACCGGCGACGACCTGAAAGGCATGATGACACGGGCTGACAGCGCGCTGTACCGCGCCAAGCGCAATGGCCGCAATCGGGTGGAGAAGGCCTGATCCGGCAGCATTAGCCTTGGCCCCTGCAATGCGCCGTTTGTGGATATGACTCTGGATGTCGTTCAGCCCCGCTCGGGGCTGATTTTTTATGGGAACAGGCAATGACAATCTTGGTGACAGGCTTTGAGCCTTTTGACGGTGAGACTGTGAATCCCGCGCTGGAAGCAGCACGGCGCCTGCATGGCATGAGCCTGGGCGGGCATCAGGTCACTGCGCTGGAACTGCCCTGTGTTTTCGGTGCCAGCATCGCCAGGCTGCAGCAGGCGATGGCCGAGCTGCAGCCCGATATCGTGGTATGCATAGGGCAAGCCGGCGGCGTACCCTGCTTGGAAGTGGAGCGGGTTGCGATTAATGTCGATGACGCGCGCATACCGGACAACGCCGGCCGCCAGCCTATAGACGAGCCTGTCATTGCCGGCGGCCCGGCAGCGTATTTTTCGGGTTTGCCGATCAAATCCATCGTGGCGGCGCTGACTGCTGCAGGGATCCCGGCAGCGGTATCGCAAACCGCCGGCACCTATGTCTGCAATCATATTTTCTATGGGCTGTCGCATCTGGTGGCGACACATCACCCGCATGTGCGCGGCGGCTTTATCCACATCCCGTATTTGCCCGAACAGGCGGCGCGCCATGCCGGTGCAGCCAGCATGGCATTGGACACAGTCATAGCGGGATTGAAAATTGTGCTGCAGACGACGGTCGCCGTCACCAAAGATGCAAAGCTGCAGGGCGGGCAAACGCACTAGGTCCTAGTTTGCTAGTTTGCTACTACGACCTTCACCTTGGCCTGCTGCAGCACGCGCGCAAATGCGGCCGGCGGCTTGGCATCGGTAAACAGGCAGTCCACCTGCGACAAATGGGCCATCCGGACCAACGCCTTGCGGCCGAACTTGTCCTGGTCGGCCACTAGCCACACTTCACGCGATTGCTCTATGATGGTCTGCGCGACCTTGACTTCGCGAGCGTCAAAGTCACGCAGGCTGCCGTCCTCGTCGATGCTGGAAATGCCGATAATGCCTATGTCCACCTTGAACTGGCGGATGAAGTCTATGGTCGCTTCACCGACTATGCCGCGATCGCGGCCGCGCAAAACCCCGCCGGCGACAATCACTTCGCATTTGGGATTGTCGGACAGGATCGCTGCCACATTCAGGTTATTGGTTACCACATGCAGGCCCTGGTGATGCGTCAGCGCGCGTGCCACTTCTTCGGTCGTGGTACCGATGTTGATCAAGAGCGAGCAGCCGGCGGGCACTTGCCGTGCTACTGCACCGGCAATGCGCCGCTTGGCATCGCTGTTGAGTACCTGGCGCTGGCTGTAATCGATATTTTCTACCGAGGAAGGCATCCCTACGCCGCCATGGTAGCGTGCCAGCAGCTTGGCCTCTTCCATCAGCTTTACGTCGCGCCTGACGGTCTGCGGCGTTACTTCTAGCTGCAGCGCCAGCTCTTCTACCGAGATGGTCAGATGTTGCCGGACAGCATCCAATAACGCTCTTTGGCGAGGATTCAGGATCATGGTTTTGGTATGAGTATTTGATGAAACGAAAAGAAACGAACAAATAATTACATAAAACTGTTGCTTGGTGTTCGTATTTTGTCGTATCTTATAGATATGTAATCTTAACCACACCTGCATTTCCTGCATAGCGTTAAATTTGGTTGTGGCCGGATCCTGAACCCGAGAGACGAAGATGGCGCAGCGCAATCTGGATTGTGATGTACTGGTAGTCGGCGGCGGCATCAATGGCGCGGGCATCGCGCGTGACGCGGCGGGGCGCGGCTTGTCCGTGATCCTGTGCGAAAAGGATGACCTGGCCGCACACACTTCTTCGGCATCCACCAAGCTGATACACGGCGGCCTGCGCTATCTTGAATACTACGAATTCAACCTGGTGCGCAAGGCGCTGATAGAGCGCGAAGTGCTGCTGCGTTCCGCACCGCACATCATGTGGCCCTTGCGCTTTGTGATGCCGCATGCCCAGGGGCAGCGGCCGGCCTGGATGATACGGGCCGGGCTGTTCATGTACGATCACCTGGCGCACCGCGACCTGCTGCCGGGGTCTCGCGGCATCAACCTGAAGACGCATGCGGCGGGCCAGCCGCTGAAATCTGAATTTACCCGTGGTTTCGAGTATTCGGACGGCTGGGTCAATGACGCGCGCCTGGTTGTGCTGAATGCCATTGCCGCCGCAGAAAAAGGCGCGATCATACTGACCCGTACCAGTTGCGAAAAAACCGTGCAAAAAGACGGCCGCTGGCAGGCAAGCCTGCGCAGTGAGGACGGCGGGCAACTGGAAGTCAGCGCCCGCTGCCTGGTCAATGCCACCGGCCCATGGGCAGCCCACTTCCTGCAGACTGCAACTCCGCAAACCAGCGGCAAGACGCTGCGCCTGATCAAGGGCAGCCATATCATCGTCAAGCGTCTGTTCGAACATCCTTACGCCTATATTTTCCAGCACCCGGATGGCCGCATCGTATTTGCCATCCCGTACGAAGATGACTTTACGCTGATAGGAACGACCGATATCGACTATCACGGCGATATCAACCAGGTAGCGATAGACAGCGATGAGATTGCCTATCTATGCCAGTTGAGCAGCCAATATTTCAGCAAGCAGATCACGCCGGATGAAGTGGTGTGGTCTTATTCAGGTGTGCGGCCGCTGGTGGAAGATGAAGCTGCCGATGCCAAAGCAGTCACCCGCGACTACCGCTTCGAGCTGGACCAGCAAGGCGCGCCTCTGCTGACTGTATTTGGTGGAAAGATCACGACCTTCCGCAAGCTGGCGGAAGAAGCGGTAGACCTGATTTCGCCGTCGCTTGATAACCGGCACGGTGCCTGGACCGCCGGTAGCTGCCTGCCTGGCGGCGACCTGTTCGGCGACAAGCCGAGCAATCGCTCGGTGCGGGAGTTCGAACAATTCGTACAAAACTTGCAACAAGTGTATGCTTGGCTTTCGCCAGCATTGGTCGCCCGCTACGCGCGTGCTTACGGCACCCGCGTCAAGAGCTTGCTGTCGGACAGGCGCACGCTCGCGGACATGGGGGCCGAGATTGCGCCGGGGTTGTTTGCAGCAGAAGTGGACTATCTGATGCAGCATGAATGGGCGCGTTGCGCGGCCGACATTTTGTGGCGGCGCTCCAAGCTGGGCCTGCATGTGCCAGCAGGAAGTGCGGAAAGACTGGATGCCTGGATACTCGCACAACAAGACGCCAGGCTGGCCGCACAGGCCTGATTTGTAACGACAGTAGTAAATGTAAGAAGCTGACGTCCGTCAAGAGACGCTGCAAAAAAAACGACGCCGCAAAACGACGCTGTAAAAACGGAGGAAGACAGAGTGCAACTTGCATTGGAAAATGTCAGCAAGAAGTATGGTGCTGAAGATCACATGTATCCGCTATCGCTGCAGCTGGTGCCCGGCACGATCAATGTGCTGCTGGGTACTACGCAGGCAGGCAAGACGACGCTGATGCGTCTGATGGCGGGACTGGACAAGCCCACTGCAGGCAAGGTCATGGTCAACGGCCAGGATGTGACCGGCGTATCGGTACGCCATCGCGATCTGGCCATGGTGTACCAGCAGTTCATCAATTATCCGGCCTTCACCGTATTCGACAATATTGCATCGCCGCTGCGCCTGCGCAAATTACCGGAACAGCAAATCCGCAGCCGCGTGCTGGACATGGCCGAGCGCCTGCATATCACCCCGTATCTGGAGCGCCTACCGGCAGAACTGTCCGGCGGCCAGCAACAGCGTACCGCTCTGGCACGTGCGCTGATCAAGGATTCAGAACTACTGCTGCTGGATGAGCCGCTGGTGAACCTGGACTACAAGCTGCGCGAAGAGTTACGGAGGGAGCTGACCGAGCTGTTCTCCGAAGGAAAAACCACAGTCGTGTATGCGACGACTGAACCGCTGGAAGCCCTGCAACTGGGCGGGCACACGGTCGTGCTGCACGAGGGGCGCATGCTGCAGCAGGGCGCGACGCTGGATGTGTTCAATGCGCCCAACTCGATACAGGCCGCGCGCACCTTCAGTGATCCACCTATCAACCTGATCAATGCGCAGATTGATGCGCGAGGGCAGGCGCAACTGGGGGCAGGGATTGCCATTGCGCTCAATGCTGAACAAGTGCAGCGGGCTGCGCCGCACAAAGATGTGATCCTGGGTCTGCGCGCGCATAGCCTACGGCTCTCGCCGCAATTTGGCGGCGAGATGGCGATAGAGGCCGAGGTGGACCTGGCGGAAATCAGCGGCTCGGAAACCTATATACATAGCCATCGCGGTGCCGATATCTCGCTGGTGGCGCAACTGGGCGGCGTCCATGATCTGCCGCTGGGCAGCCTGTGCAAGATGTACTTCAGGCCGGATGACTTGTTCATCTTCAGCCGCGACGGGGCATTGTTGTTTGCTCCTGCGCAAAACAGACAGGCGGGAGCATAAGCATGGCCAGAATAGAATTAGTCGACCTGGCGCATGCCTACCGCCCGAATCCGTCGCAGCCTTCCGATTATGCGCTGCGCCCCATGAGCAAGACCTGGGACGATGGCGGAGCCTATGCCTTGCTCGGGCCTTCCGGCTGCGGCAAGACTACGCTGCTGAATATCATCTCCGGCCTGGTGCGGCCATCGCATGGACGGGTGCTGTTCGACGGCAAGGATGTCACCGATCTGCCTACCGAGGCGCGCAATATCGCGCAGGTATTCCAGTTCCCGGTGATCTACGACACGATGACGGTATTCGACAATCTCGCCTTCCCCTTGCGCAACCGCGGTTGGAAGGAAGCGGAAACCCGTAAGCGCGTAGAGCAAGTGGCAGAGATGCTGGAATTGTCCGGCGACCTGAAGCACAGGGCCAGCGGCCTGGCGGTCGATGCGAAGCAAAAGATCTCGCTCGGGCGCGGCCTGGTGCGGCCCGACGTGGCCGCCGTGCTGTTCGATGAACCCCTGACGGTGATCGACCCGCACCTGAAATGGTTGTTGCGGCGCAAGCTGAAAGAAATCCATCATGAGCTGAAGCTGTCGCTGATCTATGTCACGCACGATCAGGTTGAGGCGCTGACCTTTGCTGATCAGGTGGTGGTGATGACGCAAGGAGAGGTGGTGCAGACCGGCAGCGCGCAAGCCCTGTTTGAAGAACCTGAGCATACCTTTGTCGGCTACTTCATCGGCAATCCGGGCATGAACTTATTGTCCTGCACCGTGCAGGATGGCGGCGTGAATGTCGGTAACAGCCGCTTTGCGGTGACGGACACCGCTTTGGCCTCTATCGCCAGGGCTTCGGGCGGTGCGAGCGACAAGCTCACCCTGGGCATACGTCCTGAATTTGTCGAAGTCTGTGATGCGCAGCAGCCGGGCGCTTTGCCGGCGCAGGCGGTTTCGCTAAAAAATATGGGAACGCATTTCCTGGCGGAGTTCAAGCTCGGCGAGCACCATGTCGCTGCAAAACTGCATGTGGCAAACTTCTCGGTCGGCAGTGACGTGCATCTGCTTTTCCCTGCTCAAAGAACGCTGTTTTATGTCAACGATAAGCGGGTGGCCTGATGAAAACCTATAACAACCGCGCCTGGTTCCTGATCCTGCCTGTGATTATCTGCGTCGCTTTTTCAGCGATCATGCCCTTGATGACCATCGTCAATTACTCGGTGCAGGACATCATCAGCCCAACGCAGAAAGTTTTTGTCGGGATGGAATGGTTCAAGAGCGTGATGCGCGACAGCGATCTGCACGAGGCCTTGTGGCGGCAGATGATATTTTCGCTGTCGGTACTGGCAATAGAACTGCCTCTGGGAATACTGGTGGCGCTGGCCATGCCGGCCGACGGCTGGAAGGCTTCGCTGTCGCTGGTGCTGCTGGCCCTGCCTTTGCTGATACCTTGGAATGTGGTCGGCACCATCTGGCAGATTTTCGGCCGCAGCGACATCGGCCTGCTGGGCTATGCCGTCAACAGCATGGGCGTCAGCTATAACTATACCGGCAGCTCGGTAGATGCCTGGGTCACCGTGCTGGTGATGGATATCTGGCACTGGACGCCGCTGGTAGTCTTGCTGTGCTATGCGGGCTTGCGTTCGATCCCGGATGCCTACTACCAGGCAGCGCGGATAGACGGTGCGTCCCGGCTGGCGGTCTTTCGCTTCATCCAGTTGCCGAAGATGCGTAATGTACTGATGATTGCTGTGCTGCTGCGCTTCATGGACAGCTTCATGATCTATACCGAACCCTTTGTGTTGACCGGGGGCGGTCCGGGTAATGCGACCACTTTCCTGTCGCAGTATCTCACGCAGAAAGCCGTGGGCCAGTTTGACCTGGGGCCGGCGGCGGCATTTTCGCTGATCTATTTCCTGATCATCCTGCTGTTCTGTTTTGTACTGTATACCTGGATGCAGAGGGTAGGCACGGGAGACAAGAAATGACGCCGAATTCCAAGCGTAAATACTTTTCCAACCTCGGCCTGGTGGTCTACCTGCTGCTGTCGCTGCTGCCGATTTACTGGATGCTGAACATGTCCTTGAAGACGAATGAGGAAATCGTCAGTACGCTCAGCCTATGGCCTGCCAACCTGACCTTTGCCAACTTCAAGGTCATCTTTACCGACTCATCCTGGTATAGCGGATACATCAACTCCAGCATCTATGTGGTGATGAACATGTTGATGTCGGTTACGGTCGCCCTGCCTGCCGCCTATGCGTTTTCGCGCTACTCCTTCCTCGGCGACAAGCACCTGTTCTTCTGGCTGCTGACCAACCGCATGACGCCGCCGGCGGTATTCCTGCTGCCGTTTTTCCAGTTGTATTCATCGGTAGGTCTGATGGATACGCACATTGCCGTCGCGTTGGCGCACATGGTATTCAATGTGCCGCTGGCAGTGTGGATACTGGAGGGTTTCATGTCCGGCATACCGAAGGAGATCGATGAGACGGCGTATATCGACGGTTACAGCTTCCCGCGTTTTTTCATCCGTATCTTCCTGCCGCTGATCAAGTCCGGTATAGGCGTAACGGCTTTCTTCTGCTTCATGTTCAGTTGGGTGGAATTGCTGTTGGCGCGCACGCTGACCTCGGTGGATGCCAAGCCGATTACCGCGATCATGACCCGCACCGTATCGGCTGCCGGCATGGACTGGGGCGTGCTGGCCGCCGCCGGTGTGTTGACGATAGTGCCGGGGGCGCTGGTGATCTGGTTTGTCCGTCATTACATCGCCAAGGGTTTTGCGATGGGAAGGGTATAAGAATATGGAAAGCTTGCAGAATGCATTCGCGTGGATGACCTGGACCATGCCGGTCGCCATCTTTTTTACCTGTATCGTACTGATGCTGGTGGGTATGACGATCTGGCAGATCAAGTCGCCGTCCGTCGAGCGCAAGGGCTGGCTGCCGATTCCGACCACGCGCGGCGATCGCCTGTTCATAGGTCTGCTGGGTGCTGCTTATTTTAATCTTGCCTGGGCCGGGCTCACGGATGTCCATCAGGGCTTTGCCGCAGGAATTGCTTTTGTGTTGTTGGTGATGGTGATGCGCTGGGGTTGAACCTGGCCTATGCGTTAGCGCGCGGCGAGTATCCTTCCTCCGCCGTGCGTCAATAATCCTGGGAAGGCAATAAGAGAGCAAGAGGAGACAAAATGAAACTACAATTGACAGCACTTGCTGCCGCAGCGGCGATGCTGGCTTCAGGTGCATCCTGGGCTAATACGAAGGCAGCCGAAAAGTGGGTGAACAGCGAATTCCAGCCGTCGACTCTGGACAAGAAAAAGCAGATGGAGGAAATGCAGTGGTTTATCGAGGCGGCGGACAAGCTGAAGAAAAAGGGCATCAAGGAAATCAGCGTGGTGTCCGAAACCCTGGATACCCACGTGTATGAATCCAAGACACTGGCCAAGGCTTTTGAAGAAATCACCGGCATCAAGGTCAACCACGAAGTGATACAAGAGGGTGATCTGGTCGAGAAGATGCAGACTTCGCTGCAATCCGGCAAATCCATCTACGACGGCTGGGTCAATGACTCCGACCTGATCGGCACCCACTACCGCTATGGCCAGACCGTCGTGCTGACCGATTACATGGCCGGCGTCGGCAAGGAATACACCAATCCCGGCCTGGACCTGAAAGATTTCATCGGCACCAGCTTCACCACGGCGCCGGACGGCAAGATGTACCAATTGCCGGATCAGCAATTTGCCAATCTGTACTGGTTCCGCGCAGACTGGTTCGCCCGCAAGGATCTGCAAGCCAAGTTCAAGGCCAAATACGGCTACGACCTGGGCGTGCCGCAAAACTGGTCTGCCTATGAAGACATCGCCGAATTTTTCACCAATGATGTGAAAGAGCTGGACGGCAAGAAAATCTATGGCCACATGGACTATGGCAAGAAAGATCCTTCGCTGGGCTGGCGTTTCACCGATGCCTGGCTGTCTATGGCTGGCGCTGCCGACAAGGGCATTCCTAACGGCTTGCCTATCGATGAATGGGGTATCCGTGTTGCTGCAGACAAATGCACGCCTGTCGGTTCTTCCATGGCGCGCGGCGGTGCTACTAATTCCCCGGCGGCTGTATATGCGTTGACCAAATACATAGACTGGATGAAGAAATACGCTCCGCCAACCGCGATGGGTATGACTTTCGGCGAAGCCGGCCCGGTTCCCGGCCAAGGCCAGATTGCGCAGCAGATCTTCTGGTATAGCGCCTTTACTGCCGGCGCCACCAAGGTCGGCCTGCCTGCGGTGAACCCGGACGGCAAACCGAAATGGCGCATGGCGCCGTCGCCGCACGGCCCTTACTGGAAAGACGGCATGCAAAACGGCTATCAGGACGTCGGCTCCTGGACTTTCCTGAAGAGCACACCGGTGGACCGCATGTCGGCAGCATGGCTGTATGGTCAATTCGTGACGTCCAAAACCGTATCGCTGAAAAAATCCATTGTCGGCCTGACCTTCATCCGCGATTCCGATATCCGTAGCGACTACTTCACCAAGCATGCAGACGAATACGGCGGTCTGATCGAGTTTTACCGCAGCCCGGCCCGCGTAGCATGGACGCCGACCGGTACCAATGTGCCGGATTATCCAAAAATGGCGCAGCTATGGTGGAAAAACGTAGCGATTGCCGTCACCGGTGAAAAAACGCCGCAGGCTGCCATGGACAACCTGGCCGAAGAAATGGACCAGATCATGGGCAGGCTGGAGCGGGCAGGCATGAAAAACTGCGCGCCGAAGCTGAACCCCAAGACCGACGCCAGCAAGTATCTGTCCGATACGGCTGCTCCATGGAAGAAACTGGCGAACGAAAAACCCAAGGGCGAAACCATCCCTTACGACAAGTTGCTGCAAGCCTGGAAGGAAGGCCGGGTCAGATAATGGTGCGTGCCGCATAGGCCCACTAAGATCCCATTCAGGCCCATTCAGCTTCAGTTGTCAGTCCGAAAACGCGGCGCTCGCCGCGTTTTTTTTCGCCCGCGATTTCCTTGCTGCCCTGGCTGCCGGCAGATATTTGTTTCCAGATTGCAATGTCAACATGCAGCCTGTCCTTACCCGCCTGCAATCTGTCCTGCTTGTATGTCGTCTGCTCCCCCAAAAATACCAACTGTCGCATGGCGTTTTGCTTGCCATTCGCATCGGTTTAAAGTTCAGCTAGACGATTCCAAGATGTCGACCACCAGGGGGAAGAAAAATGAATAAAACAGAATATATGAATGCGTTGAAACAGGCGCTGGATGGTTTGCCCGCAGAAACGATAGAAGAAACGATGTGGACCTACGAGCGCAAGTTTGTCGATGCGATGGTGGAAGGGCGCAGCGAAGAAGATATCGCCGCCGGTTTGCCACAGCCCGGCCTGGTCGCCGCGCAAAAGAGAGCCGGTGTGCATTATCAGGAGGTCAAGAAGGACTTTAGCGTCGGCAATGTCGCCGGCCTGTTTGTCTCGCTGATCGGCCTGGCGGTGTTCAACTTGTTCATGATCATCCCGGCGACCGTGTATTTCTGCTTATTGTTTGCCAGCTATGTGTCGGCACTGGCTTTTTATGGCGCGGGCATAGGTATTACCGCGGCCAGCATCTCCGGTGTCGATAATTTCAATTTTGACATTCCTTCCCATCACCAGGTCGTTATCAACGAATCCGGCATCAAGGCACATCGCGGTGGAAGAAACAGCGTCCATGTGGACATAGGTCCTTCCGGCATCATGGTCGATGAGGATGAAAGCGTGGTGGTTTTGCCCGCAGACAGCGTGCCAGCCAGCCAGGCAAGCAGTGCAGCCAGCAATGCGGCCGGCACTGCAGCTTCTGTGGTTGCCTCCGCTCCTGCGTCTGCTGTAGTTGCAGCCAGTGCAAACAGTGCTGACGAAAAAGCTAAAATTCATGTAAAAGTGGGTAACCGCGTCAGCGCGCATCACATCTGGAAGGGCCTGGGCCTGCTGCTGGGCGGCATAGCGCTGTTCCTGTTCAGCCTGTGCATGACCCGGTACACCTTCATCGGCTTCAAGCACTATCTGCAGTGGAATATTTCCCTGCTCAGGATGCCGATGCTCGCCAGGGCAGCTTAAGCCCGGCACGAACACTATTTGATTCAATAAGCTTTAAAGGAGAATGTTATGAAAACGATTATCAGGATAGGCGCGGGGATGTTGGTATTGGCGGCAGTCTTGATAGCAATCACCAGCACCTTCATGACTGCGCATGCAGCGACCATAGAGGCCGGCGTGGTGCACGTGGTATTGAATGGCCCTATGGACCTGGGACTCAGGCAGGGCAATACGCCTGACCTGCAGATACGCGGCGAGCCGGCGATGGCGTCACGAGTGACGACCCGGGTGGAGGGCAATACCCTGTACATAGGCACCAAGGGTGTGTTCATGATGCTGCGCCAGCCGCTGAGGGTGGAACTGGTGCTGCCTAATCTGGAAAAGCTGCAGATGCTGGGTAGCGGCGACGGCGTCATCAGCGGTTTTCGTGGCAAGAGCGTGGAGCTGGCGATGCGCGGCTCGGGCAACCTGAGTTTTGATGGCGATTACCAGCAGGTGCAGGTGAACTCCACCGGTAGCGGCGACCTGAAACTGGGGCTGGGCAATAGCGATCATGTCGATGTCAGCATCATGGGCTCGGGTGAAGCGACATTGAAAGGGCAGGCCAAAGTGCTGAATGCGAAGCTGGCCGGTTCCGGCGGCCTGGATGCGTCCAACTTGAAGGTCAGCCAGGCCATCGTACAATCAATGGGCTCGGCGGATGCCAAGATCTATGCATCGCAAGAGGCCAGGGTAGGCAGTTTCGGTAGCGGTGATATCCGCGTTTATGGCAATCCCGGCAAACGTAATGCCGAGCGCCGAGGTTCGGGCGACATTAGCTGGCAGTAATTAAGCAATCTGACGCTTATTAAGTAAGCAGTTGCAACAGATACAGGAGAGGCCCGCCCGGTAGAGGTAGCGGGCTTTTTCTATTTGGGCGGCTATTCGGTGCTGTTTCTGGGCTTTTGAGGCTCCCTAGTGTCTCGCTTTCGCCACTGAAACGGGGCGTTTACATTGATAAAAACCTCAATTGCCAAATTTAAGTTAAATTATTTCCAATTGGAAATATAAAATTCCGGCAAGTGGTTTTGGTATAGCAACTCTATATTTTGCGTGACATTTATCTGTAATAATCGTTCCGCAGTGGAACAAATAGTTACAAAAAATTTCCCGCGCACGCAGCTTCATGCATGCCTTCCGGTTTTACCCCTTAACCAGATCAAGCTGACATCATGATATCGACCCATGGTAGGTGCTTTACAGTTCGCGTTGCAGCTTCACTCACCAGTCTTATCCTCGCTGTCGGCATGCTGGGCGAGGCGCTGGCGCAGGAAAACCCTGTGCAATTCATGAGCCGGGCCAATGCCAAGGTGGCGCGCGCTGCAGCCTTGAAGAATCACTGGGACGGCCCGGTGGATGGTCCCAAGCTGGTCAAGAAAAAGAAAATCGTCTTCATCGCTTCCGACATGAGCGACGCCGGCATCAGCGGTATCTATAACGGTGTGAAAGAGGCCGGAACCAGCGCAGGCTGGTGGGTGCTGACGATAGATTGCGGCGGCAGGTGCAATCAGGGAGCGGCGATAGTCAGCCAGGCGCTGGACATGAAGCCTGACGGCATCGTACTGGCCGGCGTGGATGCGGCGACGCAGGCCAAGGGGCTGGCGGCTGCGGCGGAAGCCAAGGTTCCAGTGGTGGGCTGGCATGCTTCCGTCAAATCGGGTGCGACAGATGGCTTGTTCACTAATATCGCGACCAATCCGAAGGATGCAGCCCAGATTGCTGCGCTGTATGGCGTAGTGGAGTCCAACAGCAAGGGCGGCATTGTCGTGTTCACCGATAATTCGAATGCATATTCCCAGGCCAAGTCTGCTGCAATCATCGAGGTCATCAAGCAGTGCGAAGGTTGCCGCCTGCTGAGCGTGGAAGACATTCCTGCTGCGGATGCACCGTCAAAAATGCTGAAGGTGGTGGAAGGCCTGACCAAGCGCTACGGCGCCAAATGGAACCAGGCGATAGGCGTGAATGACTTGTATTTTGATTTGATGGAAAAACCGGCGATTGCTGCGCTGCTGGCCAACAATAAGGTGCAATGCCTGTCTGCTGGCGACGGTTCTAGCCTGGCCTATAAGCGCATCAAGTCGAACAACCTGCAGATAGGCACGGTGCCGGAACCGCTGTTCATGCATGGCTGGCAAATCGTCGATGAATTGAACCGCGCTTTCTCAGGCGGCCAGCCCAGCGGCTACGTGACCCAGGTACATCTGGTGACCAGTCAGAATATTGCTTA
This sequence comes from Parundibacterium terreum, assembly GCF_014636315.1. Classification (GTDB taxonomy): domain Bacteria; phylum Pseudomonadota; class Gammaproteobacteria; order Burkholderiales; family Burkholderiaceae_D; genus Undibacterium; species Undibacterium terreum. The sequence goes on from NZ_BMED01000004.1 coordinate 59,800, forward strand.
CGATGGCGGCCCGAAAAATGTATTTGATCCCGGCAACGACTATCGCGCCCAGTATCAGAGGTATTGGGCCAAATAAGACCTGGCGTTGTTGCTGCAAAGCTGGGCAAGTACCCTAGAAATAAAAGGCCGGACTTTAGTCCGGCCTTTTTTACATTCAGGCAGACACAAAGGGCCGTTGCCGCATCCATTTGGTTGCCACCCATTTTTCACCTTGCGTAACCGGATTGCTGGCATGCAGCGAGGCATGATCCAACTGACCCAGGGTGTTCGCATATTCAAAATAGACAGCGTTGCCGCGCACCGGCGAAACGGCCCAGCCAGCCTCGGGGAATACCGTCTGGCCGCCTTCCTCCACTTCATTCAGATACGTCACCATGGTGCTGACGCGCTGGCCGCTACGTGCCAGTGAAGCCTGGTTTGCAGGGTTGGACGGCACCAGGAAATCAAAATGCGGCGCGCTGCCGGCTCCGGTCGGATAGTAAAGAATCTGCAAGCCCTCGCCGTGTTCTATCGGCAAGTTCATGATTTCGGAAATACGCTGGTCCAGTCGTGCAATGAAACTGTTTTCCTGCAACTGGAAAAACATGCCGAAGCTGCTGCGGTTGCCGCTGACTATATCCTTGCCCGTCATCGGGTCCACAATGGTGGACGCCTTCAGACGTGGCTTTGCCAGCCTGATCAATTCGGTGCATTCCTCACTACTGAGCACATTACTGAGTACGGCCAGCATAGGGCGTTCTGCGCGCGCAGCGATACCCACCACCCTGTCCGAAGTGCTGATGCTGGTGCCGGGCCGGAAGATAGGCGTCTGGTACACATAGTCGAGCGAGCTTTCCTCAACCACCACATGATCGATAGGTACAGGATTACAGGAGCGGCGTGCCTTGACGAAGGCTTGCATGATGGCCTGCGCGGCTTCCGCCGCCATACGCTGCTCCTGCATGATCTGTATCAGCGCGCTGGGTGAAAACCCCTGATCCAGGTTCTGGCAGATCCAGGTGCTGAGGTCCCGCGTGAAACGAATGACAGTACTCATGTTTCAGCTCACAGGTCGACGGCAACCCAGCCTTCGCCGGTCAGTTTGAAGCTTTCCTTCAGCACCATGCTGCCGGCGCCGCGCACGACCCGATCCACCATCGGAAATACCTTTTGGATGTCGGCATCCGCAGTCCATGGGGCTGCATCGACCTTGTAGGTATAGCTGACTGCCACCATCTTGCTGCTGTCATTGGTTTTTGCTTCTTCCCAGCCTATCACCTTGTCCAGGCTGAGCTTGGCGGCGCACAGGTCGCCTTGCTGCAGTTTGATGTCGCCGTCGGATCTGACGCTGCGCATTTCCTTGTTCAGATAGTATTTCTTGCCGTTCTCGGTCAGCGTATAGCGCCTGACCTTGATCTCGGCGCTGACGCCTTCTTCCGTTGCAGTCACTGTTGCTACCGATGACTGCGCCAGACCGAGCTTTTCCAGTATCGGCATCTGTATCGCATTCCTGCCGCCGGTATCGACATCCTTTTGCGTCACGTCGATAGGCCAGACATTTTTTGCCAGGCACAGATCGCCGCGCTTGGCGAGATAGGTGGTCAGACCGGCGCTGATATTGTCCTGGTTCAGATCAGTTTTGTTGCTGCACGCTGCCAGAGTGGAGGCGGTTAACACGGAAAGCAGGGAGATGCTGAATTTGTTCATGGTTCTGTCTTGGTATGCAAAAATAATTTTAAATACGAGGTCTGTCGGCGGGCATCACATGGCATCAGTCGGCACATTTGCCGGACGCTGCCTGGCCGGGTTGATAGCCGTCCGTCAAGGTGCCGAGAAAGCAGATCAGGTCGGCAATATTCTGTTCCGTCATCGGCTCCTTCGAGCCTGCCTTGCGGCCATCCAGCGGCAATTGCGTATCGATATTGCCCTGGTATATGGCAGGCAAGTCATCGTATTTCTGCACCTTGCCGCCCTTGTACTGGGTCTTGATCAGGCCATAGCTAGGGAAACTCGCATCATTGGTCTTCAGGGCGGTGCCGCCGACGGTCGGGTACCACAGCTCCGGCATCGTGTCGCGCGTGTTGTAGAAACGTATTGCCTGTTCCAGCGAATTGATCACGCCATTGTGAAAAAATACCTTGCGGGTTGCCACATTGCGCAAGGTCGGTGTCTTGAACATGCCGCAAAAGCTGTTGGCATCGGTCGCCGACTTGGGCTTGTGATCACTGCGCAAGGGACCGCATACGCCCATGTCGAAGCGAGTCGCATCCTGATTCAAGCTGATGCCGTTGTTGCGCGGCACGCCGATAGCTTCGTAGGAAAAATCAGTGAACAAGGCTGAACTGCCGTTCAGGCCGGCACCTTGATAGTGACAGGACGAGCAATTGCCGACTTGAGGATCGGAAAATATCTTCAATCCGCGCATCTCTGCCGCTGTCAGGCTGCCACCTATCTTGTTGGCTGCATACAGGTCGAACTTGCTGCTATATGGATGGAAGCTGGTGTCTTCCATCTGGAAAGCCTGCAGCGCCTTGGTGGCATTGTTGAACGCGGCATCACTGTCGGCAAAGGCATCCTGGCCATAGGCCTGGCGGAACAGGTCGGCATAGGCGGAAGCCTGGATTTTCTTGACGACATCAGCACTGCTGGCATTGGCCATTTCAACCGGATCCAGCAGCGGGATCTTGGCTTGTTCGGCCAGCGTATCGACTCGGCCATCTGCAGTGAAGCCGCCGCCCGGTCCGGGGGCACTGAAGCCGTCCGGGTTATCCAGCAGGTCGGCATACGCGGGCGTAATGTCCTTGTAGCGCAGTGACGGTACCGCGCGGTTGCCCATCTGGTCGAGCTTGGGGCCACCCAACTGCATGGCCAGATTATTCGGAGGGCCGTAAGCAAAGGCCGGATCGTGGCAAGTGGCGCAAGACATCTTCCCTGAGCCGGACAGGCTTTGGTCGAAGAACATCTTTTGTCCCACTTGTGCCGCTACGCTCAGTTTGACCGGCGCCACGATAACAGGCGCTGCGGGCGGCGCGGCATTATTGGCGGGAGAGACCGGCGCGGCATCACGGGAGCCGCCGCAGGCTGTCAGGCCCATCAGCAAAATGCCGGAAAGATACAGGGTATTGAAACGCATGATAGCTACCGTAAAAAGTCGCTTAAAAGTTGATTTATAAGACCGTCATATCGGACCGTCACTTAAAGCGGAGAATGCATGAAGGGCGACCGTCTATCGTTCGCCCTTCGTTCCTTCAAGCCGGTGTTTTAGCTGCTTGCACGGCCAAAACACACGGCGAATAAAACTGAACCCGTGCTACAGGCCGGGTTCAGGCTTGCGGATTACTTCTTGACGGACCAGACGTTGACCTGGCTGGCATCGGCACCCAGCTGCGCTGCACCTGCGGCATCAGCAGACTGCTTCTGCGTGTAGCTTGCAGGGATCACGAATGCATGGTTGGTCGGACGCACGGAATCGAAGTGCGTATCCGAGCTACCGGCATACTCTGGCAGATTCAGGATATTTGCCGAGATGAATTTTTCCGTGTATTTGGAACGATTCATATAGCTTGCATCATTGGCCGGATCAGCCAGCTGGAACATGTCCTGGAAGGTACGTACCAGCGAGAAGTGGCTATAAGAATCGCTGTCCGAGATGCCTTTAGGAGCATTTGCCTGATTGGTCAGGATGCCGAAGATACTTTGGCCGTGACCGCGGTTACCCTTGGTGTAGTTGTTGACCGTTGTATCAGGCGACCAGGTGCCGTCGGCGTTCTGTTTCAGAGGATTGGCAACAGTGCTATTGGCAACGTTCCAGCCGCAGCAGGAATTCAGGCCGCTAGTGGCATTGCCTTCGTCAAACATGAGAACGATGGCAACACGTTTTTGCGGATTTTTCCACAGCGGAGAAGCCTGGATCTTCTTGACCAGATAATCGACATAGTTGTCGCCGCGGGTAATGATGGCACCGCCCGTTGCGTTTGGAACGTTGTTGGCTACGCTGCTGCAATCGCTGGCAGTGCCGGCGACGCCGCTCGCTGTACCCTTGACGGAAATACCGTGCATGTCGTCGCACTGGTCAGGCATGATGAAGTTCAGGTTGCCGACGTTGCCGCTGGCCAGATCGGTGCCCAACTGGTCGGCGTCATAGCCGGCAGGGATCTTGTAGGCAGAACTGTTCTTCAGGTTGGCATCCCATTGGCCGCCGCCCAGGGTACGGTTGCTGTAGCCCCATTCCGGTGCACTACGTACGTTCTGGTAAGCCATGCCTGGATGATGCTTGGTCTTGTACAAGCCGGCCGGCATAGGCAGCGTCAAAGCTGCATTACCGACGGCTGTGGCGTTGCCTGCCATTGTGCCTGGAGCATATACATTATCCTGTGCCGTCACTGCAGCGTCGGCAACGCTGTCGGTACGCAAGTCTTGGCCAGGATTGGTGGACTCGTTGTAAGTCCTCCAGTTCAGGCCGGCGCTGGTCAGTGCATTGAACAGATTAGGTTTGCCGGTGATGTTATGGTTGACTGCGGCAGCTTGTGTGCAGGTCGCTGCGAATGGTGAGCTGGCAAGGCCTGGCTTGGTGTTGTCAGGGATGGAGTCTTGCACGGCATTGGCACCGGTCGCATCGCAGTTCCACTGGCTGTCGTCAGAGATACCGAAATCGTCAGCGCCGCCCAGCGCAGTGTAGTTCGGTTCGCTAGGATTGCCGGTTGCATAGTAGCTGGTCAACTGGTTGCCTGCTTTCAGGTAGGCGTTGATTTTTGGCGCGAAAGCCGAATTCAGGATGGAAGAAGTTGCCTTGTTTTCCAGCATGACCACGAATACGTGGTCATAACGCGGGATGCCTTCCACGTTGAATGCCGCTTGCTGCGATTGCGCGAAAGTAATTGCAGTGCGTGTTTCTGCTGTATTGGCAGTCAGGGCGGTGACGTTGGACAAGCCTTTCAGGCGTGGATCGCCGCCTGGTACTGCCAGTGCGTCCGGATACAGGTCGCCGCGGTCCAGCTTTGTGATCGCATACGCGAAGCGGTTGCTCAGGGCATTGGCTTCGGTCAGCATGGCGGACTGTGTAGTGCCGGTCACTGTATTGACATCGCTCAATACGCTGGCGACAGGCACACCGATGCGGGTGGCCAGGTTTTGTTTCTCTGTTGCATAGTCGCTGGTGTTGGCTTCGATCTGGCGAGCTACTTCCGCGGACAGTGGGCTGATGACGACACCGGCGGATTGTTCCTTGACCTGGTCAACCGTCACGCGGAATACATTGCGGGTGCCGACCTTGGCGCCGTTGGCCGTATTAGTGGCGCTGGTGCCGATATCGGCGATCAGTGCAGCTGCGGCTGGCAATGCGATGGAGAAATTGCCTTTGGCATCGGTTGTGACCGGATTTTCGCTGCTATCGCATTTGCCGTTATTGTTGGCATCGACGCAGACCAATGCGCCCTGGTAGTAGCCGGCCAGGATAGTAGGATCGGTCGCGCTGCCAGGCTGCAGTGCGCTGGCGGCGACTACGCCTTTGACAGTGACAGTGGACGCTGGAGGAGTGCCTGGATCGGATACTGCATCGCTGCCGCCGCTACAGGCTGCCAGCATGGATGTCGCGGCGGCGAGCGCCGTCAACGAAAAATTCAATGAAACGCCTTTCGGGATGTTCATAATTGACCTTGTAAAGTTGATTTTCTGCCGATGGTGGCGGAGAGATGCGGCACGCGACTGCAGCGCGCAATAGCCACTGGTCGCCATGTTGGCAGATACTTTTTTGTCGTTTATGAATTTTCCATGACTGTTTGTATCATTAAGAAACAGGGGCTTAACAAACGTCGGGAAATGTTGTATCGCGTGCGGAGAGGAGTTGGGAGCTTGCGCTGGGAGAGAGCTGTCAGCCTCGCGTGATATTGCGTGATTGCAAGAGCGCCTGCAAGTCTGAACAGCGAAGGAGGTGCCTGCGGTACTCAGGTGCCCGGATTCTAGCAGCGATTGCTGCGCATCGCATAGACCGTTTTTGCTTTAGGCCGGTATTTAAAAATGATGCGACGGCCAGCGTTTATTTTTTCGGGCAATCGCAAACTTCATTGCCTTTGTCAAAAATGATGCGCCAGGTGTTCGGCGCCTCCAGTCTCCAGATGGAGGTAAATGTCGCAATCAGCTTGCCCTGGGGATCGCGCACAGGTCCGCTGGAAATGGCAAGGGTACCGGAGTCCAGGACTTCAACCTGTTCAGGCTCCCATGAAAAAGGAGCGTCGGGTTTTTCATAGAATTTTTTCCACCAGTCGGCCACTTGCTGCTTTCCATGCAAAGGAGAAGGGCCGGAAAAGAACACGGTTTCTTCCGATAAAAAGCGCGTGAATGCCGCGTGATCGCGGGTCGCCATGGTTTTCGCAAAAGCACGCTCGGTATCGGCAACCTGTTTCTGCAGTTCGGTCATTGCTAAGCCATGCAGTGGCAATGCGGACAGGCAAACGATGCATGCTGTGCCCAATATTTTCCAAAGTCTGCGCATGAGGTAAGCTCCTGTTGTTTTGTCTAATAGCGGCATGGCGGCTGGCAGCTATCTTTTTTCTTCCATCAAGGCCAGCAGATGGCCATCCGGGTCCTTAAAAAATACCATCCATAAATCGTGATCAGGCATCTTGCTGATCAGGTGCGGCTTGTCCAGGAAAACCACACCTGCGCTGCGCATCTTGTCGTAGGTGTTTGCTATATCATCAACCTTGAAATACAGGCATTGGCTGCAAGGAGGTATGGAAAGTTTCGGCGCGCCATCCAGCATCAGGCGTACACCGCCGCAATCAAAAAACAGCAGGTCGCCAAAACGGTATAGCTGCTTCAAGCCTAGCTTGCCACCGTAAAATTCTTGCGATGCATCGGTATTGGAAATCTGTAAGGCGACTTGGCCCAGGCTGGACAGGCTCATGATTTCTCCCGGAATGCTTGATGGGGTGTCGGGGCATCGAAGCGTCGGAACGCCGGAGAGCGGAAAATGCGGTGCGCATTAGCCGGTTTTCGGCTGCTTGAATTCTCCGATTTTTTTATTGGCTGCTTGATCGATAATGCCCCCGGCTACTGCAATCATCAAGCTTTTTCTCGGCGACTGTGATTGCCTGCGTATTTCCAGCAACACTGTAGTGCGCGCGAAGATGCAGGGGGCTAATGGCGCGTCGGAATGGTGTCAATGGCCCCGCATTGCGGACGCTGCGACCTGTGCCTCTGCCGGCTCTCTTTGCTCAAATGCAAAGGATGAGTCTGCAACCAGTTCAGGCAATGGCGCTTGGCGGCCTGCCTTTTGCCGCGACTTGTCTGCGTACATGCGCTGGTCGGCTATTTGCATCAGCCTGTCCTGGCTCACGCCGTCCCTGGGCCAGCGCGCTGCTCCCAGGCTGGTATGGATATCCAGCATCACGCCATTGACTTGCGCCGGTCCGTCCAGGGATGCCCGCAGGCGTTGCATGGTGGAATTAAGCTGTTGCTGGTCATGGATACCGGAAGACAGCACGACAAACTCGTCGCCGCCTATACGTCCTACAAAGTCCGCATCACGCGCGAATTTACGCAGGCGCTGCGCGACCTCTATCAGCAGGGCATCGCCGGCCTGGTGACCGTGGCGGTCGTTGACCTGCTTGAAATCGTTCAGGTCAGCCAGGATAAAGCCAAAGCCTGTTTCGGTGCGTCCACCCTGTGCGATATACCTGCGCATGATTTCGTCAAAGTGCCTGCGATTGGGGAGCCCGGTCAAGGTATCTTCGCGCGCCATATCGAGTATGGTCTTTTGCGCGCGCAGGTTACAGGCGGTACTGACGCTGAACGTCCACCCCATCGTAAACAAGATGCCTATCAATGACAAAACGCCCATATAGGGTTCTTGCACCAGTTGCTGCTGGCTGCTTGCATGGAAGGCGAGCAGCCAGCGTCCGGCAAACCCGGCTGCCACCGCCATCAGAAAAAAAGTGGCGATGCCGTGCGTCATGATTTCCAGCTGGCGGCTGCGATATAGAAAGATTGCGGCCATGCAGAGTGCCAATATGGTTGCAACAGTGTCGTGGAACAGGTAGCGGTGGATTGCGTCGTCACGGTTGGCAAAAGCCATCAGCACGAAAACCGGGATCAGCATTGCGCCCCAGCGCCAGCGGGTGAGCGACGGATAACCGCGAAAGCGCAACGTGCCTTCCAGCATCAGCAGCAGCGTGGTCAGTGTCAAGGAATTACTGATGGCGATAACCAGTTGGCGGGGAATGCCAAGGTCAACGAAAAACATGGACAGGAAAAATCCTGGGGTGACCAAGGATGCTGCGGCTGCCCACCATGCGGTGCCGGGCATCTGGCGGTTGATGCGCCACACTGCAATCAACACCAGCATCGATACCAGGCTCGCTGCAACAATAACCAAATCCAGGGTGGGTTTATCAAGTTTCAGCATCTGCAAGTATTTTCTAGGTTTTTGTGGAATTGTAACCGTGGATTGCTTGCCAGCTAAGTATTTATTCGTAGATGTTGCATGGAGCGTCATGATCATTGTCATGACAATGATTGCGCCCGTGCCTGCAGCGTCGCCATGCCGGCTCCTATACAATGGCGGGGTTTGAAAACAGGCAGGAATTGCGAAAGAAAATGACAAAAAATAATAATAAGAATGCTGGCAAAGTTGCCATCATCGGTGGCGGGCCGGCAGGTTTGATGGCGGCAGAAATAATCGCTGCAAGCGGATTGCAGGTTGATCTGTATGATGCAATGCCGTCTGTAGGGCGCAAATTCTTGCTTGCAGGAAAGGGTGGAATGAATTTGACGCATTCCGAGCCTCTGGAGCCTTTCTTGCAACGCTATGCCGGCAGGCAAAATGAGATTGCCGGTTTGCTGCAAGACTTCGGTCCCGATGCCTTGCGCGCCTGGGCAGAAGAATTGGGTATTGCAACTTTTGTCGGCAGCTCCGGGCGGGTGTTTCCTACCGATATGAAAGCTGCGCCTTTGCTGCGTGCCTGGCTGCACCGCTTGCGCAGTGCCGGTGTGCGTTTTCATCAGCGTCATCGCTGGACAGGCTGGAGCGGCAGCGATCTGCGTTTTTCTACCCCGGACGGAGACTTGAGCGTGCAGGCGGACGCGGTAGTACTGGCATTGGGTGGCGCCAGCTGGGCGCGTCTGGGCTCGGATGGCGCCTGGGTTCCCTTGCTGCAGGAAAAGAATGTACAGATATCGCCGCTGCGGCCGGCCAATTGCGGCTTTGATGTGCAATGGTCCGAGCATTTTACGCAGCGCCAGGCCGGGCAGCCTCTGACTTCGGTGATTGCCAGCTTGCAGGATGTCAACGGCAACAGCATCACGCGTCAGGGACAATTCGTGATTACCGCGGGCGGCGTCGAGGGCAGCCTGATTTATGCGCTGTCTGCGCCTTTGCGGGATTTGATTGCGGCGCAGGGCGAGGCCGTGCTGTATCTGGACCTGGCCCCCGGAAAATCTCAGGCAAGAGTGGATGAGGAGGTCATGCATCCGCGCGGCTCGCGTTCCTGGTCCAGCCACCTGCAAGGCAGGCTGGGGTTGGATGGCGTCAAGACCGCCTTATTGCGGGAATGCTTGGCCGCCGAGGCTTTTCAGCAGCCGCAGTTGCTGGCGCAAGCCGTCAAGTCGCTGCCGGTGCGCCTGAAAGCGGCGCGGCCCATAGACGAGGCCATCAGCAGTGCAGGCGGGGTAACTTTCGAGGCCATGGATAAGGCACTGATGCTGCGTGAAATGCCCGGCGTGTTCTGCGCCGGCGAAATGCTGGACTGGGAGGCGCCTACCGGCGGTTACCTGCTGACAGCCTGTTTTGCCAGCGGCAGGCGTGCCGGCAGCGGCGTACTGGAGTGGCTGCAAAGCAAAAATTAGCCGCCGGGAAATACTAAACGGGAAAAGTTGATACAATCAACATATTGTTAAAAGTTTATCCCGCGTAGCCGGCTTCAATGCCTACTCCTGTGCTGAGTCTGCTATTGCTGCAAGCCCATGCTGGATGAACAAGCTTATTCCTGTCATTCATCTCCAAATACCTGTCACTATGATTGATTCCCGTTCATCGCCTCGCTCTCCGGTATCGTGGCGTGCCGCCATCCTGATTTCACCCGGCAATATTGTTCCGGCAAAAATATTGAATATCGCGGGTGCAGGAGTGCAGTTGCAATGCGCGCACAGGCTGAGCGACGGTCAGGTGTATCAGATGATGATGGAAGTGCCCGAGCCCCGGGATGCGTCGCAGCGCACGCAGGTGGTGTGCAAGGCAAACTGTAATTACACCATCCTCAGCGGCGATGAATACCGCGCCGGCATGAAGCTGACCGATGTTCCGCCGCAGCACCAGGCACTGCTTGGCAACTGGGGAGGCAAGCCGGCGGTGGCAGCCTGAATCCCGCAGCGCTGCAGACGGTGTTTTGCAGCGCCCTTGCTCCTGTGTTATAAATTGGACCTGTTCTTATTGTCAGCCTGTCCATGTCTACCGATACCGTTCTTCCCGATACCGCCCAAAGAGTGGCGGACCTGCTCAAACAGCTTGGGCACGAACAAAGCATAGTGATGCTGCCCGCAACCGGCAAGACCTCGGCAGAAGCTGCCGCGGGTCTGGGCTGCAGCGTTGCCGAGATTGCCAAATCCATTGTGTTTCGCCGCTTGTCCGATGATGCCGCAGTGATGGTGGTGGCCAGTGGCGCCAACCGTGTGGATGAGAGCAAAGTGGCCGCTATCGTCGGGCCACTGGGCAAGGCGGATGCCAAGTTCGTCAAAGAACGCATAGGCTATGCGATTGGCGGTGTCTGCCCGATTGGCCATCTGGAAAAAACCGTGATGCTGATAGACCAGGACCTGATGCAATACCAGGATGTATGGGCGGCTGCCGGCCATCCGCATGCGGTATTCAAACTGACGCCTGCGCAATTGACTTCGATGACAGGTGCGCCGGTGGTAGATGTCGCCTTGCGTTCCTGAATTTATGCTGTCATTGCAAAGAAAGAAGCACCGCCGTCCATGAGCATTTTATTCGACTATGATCCTGAAGCCGCCACCATTGACGGCAATGCGGACGTGCCTTCGCCCTGTATAGGCATCTGCAAGATGGACAATATTGCCGGCTGGTGCGAAGGCTGCTACCGGACGATAGAAGAGATCACGCACTGGAGCAAGGCAGACAATGCCTATAAGCGCATCGTCTGGCACCAGATCAAGCACAGGATGTTTCAGGAGTAGCGCACACCATGGCAGACCAGTCCCTCCTCCTACCTCCATCGATGACTGTGTTCGAGCGCGGCTGGCTGTCTTCCAACAATATCCTGTTCCAGCATGAGCAAGGCACGGCGCTGGTTGATAGCGGCTATATGACGCACGCTGCGCAGACACTGGCGCTGGTGCAGCATGCTTTGGACGGGCGCAAGCTGGATTTGCTGGTGAATACCCATTTGCATTCGGACCACTGCGGCGGCAACGCGATATTGCAGCAGGCCTATGCCTGCCGCACCCTGATACCGGTGGCCGATGCCGATGCTGTCGCAGTCTGGGATGAAGAGCGCCTGACCTATAAGGCGACCGGGCAAAAATGCGAACGTTTCACTTTCGATGCCAGTCTGTCGCCGGGGGACTGCCTGATGTTGGGCGGGATGGAATGGCAAGTGCTGGCAGCGCCCGGCCACGACCCGCATTCACTGATCCTGTATTGCGCCAGCGAAGCTATCCTGATCTCTGCCGATGCACTGTGGGAGCATGGCTTTGGCGTTATTTTTCCTGAATTGGAAGACGAGTCCGGCTTTGCCGAGCAGGCCCAGGTGCTGCAGGTGATCAGCGAGCTGGATATCCGCGTGGTGATTCCCGGCCACGGCGCGCCGTTTTCCAATGCCGCTGCGGCCCTGGACCGGGCGCGCAGCAGGCTGGACTACCTGGCGTCTGATCCGCGCCGCAATGCGCGCAATGCGTTGAAGGTGATGATGGCTTTCCTGCTGCTGGAGACCCGGCAGTTTTCCCTGCAGGCGCTGGATGGGCTGGTGCGCGGGAACCGCATTATGTGGGCTGCGGCACAGAAGCTGGATGCGCCTGTCGATAAGCTGATCGTAGCGCTGGCAGAAGAGTTGGTGAAGGCAGGCGCGGCCAGGCTGGAAGACGGCGAACTGATCAGCGCGCGCTGAGCTTGCGCTGGCGTTCCGCCTGCTGCTCCTTGAAACCGGATAGCTCCAAGCTGCGTATATAACTATTCGTAGCTATTCTTGGCTATTCAGGCTCTTTTCTGAACCCGCGACACCGACCTTACACCGTGATAGGAACCGCATGGCCACCTGGATCAAGCTTGCGCTGCTGCTAGTGTCCGCCCTGATTGTTGCTGGAGGAATAATCGCGTGCGCGCCCGTCAAAGCCATCAATGCGCTGACACCCAGCTCATCCTATATCAAGGCTGCCGATATCTCTTACGGGCCGGATGCGCGCAATAAGCTGGATATTTATACGCCGGCACATTTGCAAGGCAAGGCGCCGGTGGTCGTGTTCATCTATGGCGGTACCTGGAACAGCGGCGATCGCGCTGATTACCTGTTTGTCGGCGAGGCGCTGGCCTCCCGGGGCATCGTTGCGGTGCTGGCAGATTACCGGCTGTATCCACAGGTGCGCTACCCGTCTTTTGTCGAAGACTCGGCACAGGCGGTGGCATGGACTATTGCCCATATTGACGCCTACGGCGGCGATGCGGCCCATCTGTTTGTCATGGGACATAGCGCGGGGGCGTATAACGCTGCGATGCTGGCACTGGATGCCCGCTGGCTGAAGGCGGCCGGCAGCAGTCCTGCGGCCTTGCGCGGCTGGATGGGGCTGGCGGGTCCTTATGATTTTCTTCCCATCCAAAACAAGGATGCGCAGCCGGCATTTTTTTATCCGGATACGCCGCCGGATTCGCAGCCCATCAATCATGTCAGCGCCTCGGCACCGCCCACGCTGCTGATTGCATCCCTTAACGACAAGCTGGTTAATCCGGTGCGCAATACCGACGGGCTTGCGGCCAGGCTAAGAGCCGCCGGTGTGCCGGTGACGGTGCTGCATTTCGACAAGACCAGCCATGTCAGCCTGATTGCCAGCATGGCCTGGCCCTTGCGTGGACTGGCGCCCACGCTGGACAGCGTGGTGCAGTTCGTTGCCAGCGACGGAGGCCGCCTACCTTTAAAAGGGCAGGCGCAACCCTGATGCCGCGTTGATTATTTCAATTTATTTCAATTCGTAGCTGGTATCGGCAAAGCTGTGCAGCGGTTCCAGATCCGGGAAGCTGGGTTTGCGGCCTTGCTGCTTGGCCTGGAAAGCTTCCACCAGATTGCTGGTTTGCCAGATGCCGGATTGCAGCCACCCCATCTGCTGCAGCGCGTCGTGCGTGCTGTGATCGCGCGCATAGTGGATGGCCTGCTTGCTGCCCCAGATTGCTACCGGAGGCTTCTCGGCGATTTCTGCTGCCATCTGCAGCGCCGCTTCCAGCATGGCTTGCTGGGTATCAAATACTTCGTTGACCAGTCCGACAGCCAGCGCGCGCTGCGACGGCAGGCGGCGGCCGGTATAGGCCATTTCATGCACGATGCCTTCCGGTATCAGCTTGGGCAGGCGCTGCAAGGTGCCCAGGTCGGCTGTCATGCCGATGTTGATTTCCTGGATGCAGAAGAAGGCATCGGCGCTGGCCAGCCTGATGTCGCAGGCGGAGATCATGTCGACCCCACCACCTATGCAGCCGCCCTGTATGGCCGCAATCACCGGCATGCGCAATTGTTCTATCAGGTTGAATGCATGATGCATGTCCTGCAAGGACGGCACGATGTTGGCGCGTCCGCTGGCGCTGCTGTCGTCCAGTGAGATGCCGCCCTGGCCGAACACATCCAATGACATGCCCGCAGTGAAGTGCTTGCCGGTTGACGAGATCACCAGCACCCTGGCATTCGCCTCGCGCTGCAGGGTTTGCAGGATCGCCGTCAGTTCGCGCCAGAACAGCGGCTGCATCGTGTTCATCGCCGCAGGCCGGTTCAGGCTCAGGTGGGCGATCTTGTTTTCCAGTTTCAGCTCAAAGCATTGGTAAGTCATATTGTCTCCTTGGTATGGCGCCTCTATTTGCAGGCTATTGTGTGCAGGTTATTTTGTACAGCCCATGCCAGTTTTTCCGGCCGTTGCGTTTATTCTTTTGTTTCGGGATTCTTCAGCGAGCACAGCACTGCCCGTACCGCCGCCTTGTACAGCTCGTCCGGGTGTTCTTTCTTTAGATAGTAGCCTTTCAGTTCCAGGCTGATCACGCCGTGCATGCTGGCCCACAGCAGCCTGGCAGCGGCGGTGGGGCTGGAAGCCGGCAGCGAGCCGTCGGCCATGCAGCGCTCAAACTGCGCGATCAGCGGTGTGAAAGACTCCCACGCTGCGACGCGCGATTCCAGCGGCGGCACAAATCCGGCGATGGCGTCGCCGAACATCACCATGTAATAGCTGGGATTGCGGCGCGCATAGCCGTGGTAAATGTCGGCGTAGTTCCAGATACCCTGCACGCTGCTGGTAGAGGGCGGGAGTTGCGCTGCGTATTCGGCATATTCCTGCTTCAGCCGGGAAAAACCTTCCAGATACAGGGCATTCGACAAGCCATCCTTGCCGCCGAAAATCGAATACAGCAAGGTCGTGGAACAATTCACTGCTTCAGCCACCTTGCGCACCGTCAGCGCGGCGGCACCTTCTTCCACCAGCAGGCGTGTTGCAGCATCCAGCATGCCCTGGCGCAAGGTGTTGCGCAGGTCTTCCTGCTCCTGGCGGAAATCGACGACTTTGGGTTTGGGATTGCTCATGACAGGCTTATTCCGGCAAATTTCAATACTCGTGAAAAACAACGTTTTTTCTGATAACATCATATCAGCATCATCTGAAAACGCAAATATTCAGGTCTTTATGCCCTGATTGTGCTGTGCCTGCGTTATGCAGAGAAATAGGTTTTAATACAACAAGGCGGCAACACCGACGAGGCCGTCCCGCCGCCCAATTAATGAGACAGGATTATCGACATGACATCCAAACAACATCTGCCGGCTGCGTTGCAAAATCTTGCCCTGCCCGTCATAGGTTCCCCCTTGTTCATTGCCAGCGGCCCTAAACTGGTTGCTGCGCAGTGCAAAGCCGGCATCGTCGGCGCTTTCCCCGCATTGAATGCGCGTCCCGCAGAACTGCTGGATACCTGGCTGACGGACCTGAAAAAAGAACTCGCCGACTACAAGGAAGCCAATCCGGGTGCCAAGATAGGCCCTATCGCCGTGAACCAGATCGTCCACCAGTCCAATGACAGGCTGGCACATGACGTGGAAATGTGCGTCAAGCACCAGGTGCCTGTGATCATTTCTTCGCTGCGCGCACCACCCAAGGAAATGCTGGATGCGATCCACAGCTATGGCGGCATCGTATTGCACGACGTTATTTCCATCCGCCACGCGCAAAAAGCGCTGGAAGCCGGTGTTGACGGCCTGATCCTAGTTGCAGCCGGCGCAGGCGGCCATGCCGGCGGCCTGTCGCCGTTTGCACTGGTGGGAGAAGTGCGTAAATTTTTCAAAGGCCCGATCGCCTTGTCCGGAGCCATCGCTTCCGGCGATGCGATTTTGGCGGCCGAAGCGATGGGGGCCGATTTCGCCTATATCGGTTCGCGCTGGCTGGCGACGCAGGAATCAAATGTTGACGATGCCTATCGCCAGGCCATCATCGATTCCAATGCGGCCGACATCGTGTACACCAATTTGTTTACCGGCGTACACGGCAACTACCTGAAGAAATCCATCGTTGCTGCCGGCCTGGACCCTGATGCCTTGCCAGTGGCAGACAAGAGCGCGATGAATTTCGGCTCCGGTGGTGGTAGCAAGGCCAAAGCCTGGCGCGATATCTGGGGCGCAGGCCAGGGTGTAGGCCTGATGCATGACGCGCCCAGCGTGGCGGAAGTCGTGCAGCGCCTGAGCTCAGAATATGAAGCAGCCAGGGCGCGCATACTGGGCAATTAGACAAACCGGGCCGGTCCTGTGAGGGCCAGCTGTTTATCTTAGAATAAGGGCAATCCTGTTTGCAGGTATGCCCTTTTTTTATGGAGAAATAAATGCCGAAAGCTTACGTCGTTGCAGAGATACAGGTTACCAATCCGGACGGCTATGCCGATTACCGCCCGCTTTCCACTGCCAGTCTGGAACAATATGGCGGCACTTTCCTGGTTCGCGGCGGCCTGCGCGAGCAAATGGAAGGCGAGGATGCGCAGCATAATTCCGGCTGGCGCACAGTGATCACCGAATTTCCCTCCATGGAGCAGGCCAAGAAATGGTATGACTCGGTTGAATACACCAAGGCCAGGGCTATACGCCAGCAACATTCGATAGGGCGTTTGCTGATCGTGGAAGGTATGTAGAGATGTAGTTGCTTCGGCAAGGGTTTTACCCGCATTCAAGTTTTGCTCCGTGTTTGCCGTTATTGGATTAAATCAATATTTCCAACAAACAAACATGCGTAGCTTACTTGCACTGCTGCTAAGTGCCTTACTTGCGTCGGCGACCGCTTTAGCGGCATCCGACGAACCGACTACGCCCTCCAAGCCCATCAAGCAGGCGGGCTCCAAGGAGAGCTCTGCCTTTGTGGATGAAGGCAAGGCATCGGCCAAAGAGGGTAAGCAAGCCAAGGATACTAAAGAAGGCAAGGACTCCAAGGAAGCCAAGGAAAGCAAGCCGGCCAAAGGCGCTGCTGCGGCACGGGCCAAGGAAGCGAAAGAGGCGCAGGAAGCTGATGAGCTGGCAGCCAAGATTGCAGAAAAGCTGGCGGTCATCCGCAAGGAAAAAGAGCAATCGGCCGCCGCCAATGCCGCCAGCGTACGCTCCAATCCCAAACCGTCCTACAAGAGCCCGTATGCGATGCCCGTCAAGCGGGCAGAAGGCGGCGAATCATCCAAGGCCAAGCCTGTTTCCGAGACATTCGGGACAACAATGCACTGGTCGTATGAGGGGGAAGACGGCCCGCTACGCTGGGGCAAGCTGAATCCGACCTATGCGAAATGCGATAGCGGTGACCGGCAATCCCCAATAGATATACGCGACGGCCTGCGTGTAGACCTGAATCCTGTTACTTACGACTATAAGCCTTCGCGCTTTAGTGTGATCGACAATGGACACACGATACAGGTGGCAGTCGGACCTGGTAATTACATCAGCCTGCTGGGCCATATCTATGAGCTGGTGCAATTCCATTTCCACAAGCCTTCCGAAGAGCGCATCAATGGCAAGAGCTTTGAAATGGTGGTGCATCTGGTGCACAAGGACGGCGACGGCAAGGTCGCCGTCGTGGCAGTATTGCTGGAGCGCGGCAAGGCGCAGGGCCTGATACAGACTGTATGGAATAACCTGCCGCTGGAAAAAAATGATCCGGTACAGCCGCTGATCACGCTGGACGTCAGCCAGATACTGCCGCAGCAACGCGAGTACTACACCTACATGGGCTCATTGACGACGCCGCCGTGCACCGAGGGCGTATTGTGGATAGTCTTGAAACAGCCGGTAGAAATCTCTTCAGACCAATTGGCCATATTCGGCCGCCTGTATCCTATGAATGCGCGGCCGGTGCAAAAGGCATCGGGGCGCGTCATCAAGGAGTCCAACTAGTCGTATCAAGGATGCAACAGCCCCGAACGGGCAAATGGCATACCTGCTAAATTATCCCCGCAGGCTGCAGCATTGGCTTTGGTCCGGCAGGGATAAGCCTGAAAAAAAATCCCCCTCCGTCGCATTCATGAAGGACAATAGTTTCTTCCTTCCCGGTATTTATCGATGAAACCTTCGCGCCATGCGCAAAGCTGATATCCGTCTGAGTCTGGCCGCCTATGCGGACCGGTTCCCATTTTTGCGCTCCAGTCTTTATCTGGTGCTGGTCTGGCTGCTCGCCTGCGTTTTGCTGATCTTTGCATTATGGATGCGTGTCTCCGCCAGGCTGGAGATGGAGCAGCAGACGCTGCGTGAAAACTCCTATAAGGAAGCGACGTCCTTTTCCAGGATCTATGCACGGCAACTAGAGCGCTCGCTGGAGCAGATCAATCAGATTACGCTCACCCTGAAATACTATTGGCAAGATACACGCGGTGGGCTGAGGCTGGAAAAACAGCTGGGGCAGGGCTTGTATCCCAGCGTTAACCTGCTGCATGTCAGTGTTGTCAATGCAAGTGGCGCACTGGTCACCAGTACGCTGCCGATTCCCAAGGATAGCCCTAGCATCGCGGACAGGGAGTATTTCCTGCTGCATAAAAACAATCCAGCCACCGGCCTGATTATCAGCAAGCCGGTGCTGGGCCTGCGGCTGGGAAGGGTGATCACGCTGTTCACGCGCAGACTGGACGCGCCGGACGGCAGTTTCGCCGGCATCATCGTCGTCGCTGCCGAGACCGCATACCTGGCATCATTCAATGACGAATTTGCTTTACGCAAGAGTGACTTTTTTTCCATGGTGGACAAGGAAGGCACCAGCTTTGCATCGCAGATAGGCAAGAATTCCAATACGCTGCAGACCGTGTTTTCTACCTCGCCCACCTTTGCTGCCGACGATGGCGTGCTGAGAATGCCGGCCGAGAAATTTGTCGATGGACAGGCGCGCGTGATCGCGTGGCAGAAACTGGAGAACTACCCTTTCCTCTCTGTGGTCGGCCTGTCCGAACAGGAGATACTGGCCTCCTACCATGCGACGGAAGCCTTGTACTACAGGATGGCCATGGCGGGCACGGCATTGCTTATCCTGTTTGCCTGCATAGGCGCCTATCTGTCCATGCGGCTGGCCTGGCGCAAGCAACGCGAAGAAGAGGTCAGGGGCACTTACCACCTGGCCATAGATGGTGCGCGCGAAGGTTTCTACATGCTGCGCACGATC
Organism: Parundibacterium terreum; assembly: GCF_014636315.1. Taxonomy (GTDB): domain Bacteria; phylum Pseudomonadota; class Gammaproteobacteria; order Burkholderiales; family Burkholderiaceae_D; genus Undibacterium; species Undibacterium terreum. The sequence continues at coordinate 78,634 of NZ_BMED01000004.1, forward strand.
TACAACCAGCAGCGCGAAGTACAGGATTTTTTCATCGAGGATTGCAACGGCCGCGGCGCGGCGCTAGTCGGCCGCAGCAAGGAAGAACTGATAGGTAGCAGGCTGCTGCAAAACTATACCGGTGCATTTGCAGAACAGGTATTGACCATCTTCCGCAAGGCGATGGAAACCGGCTTCCATGAAGACGTATTCAGGGTTTCGCCGGATAGCCAGTTGCGTGCCAAATGGATACATCGCAGGCTGGTGCGCTCGGGAACCGGGCTGGCGATGACGCTGCGCGATATCTCAGAGGCCAAGGAGCAGGAGCTATTGCTGAGCAACCTGGCCAATATGGATGCGCTGACGGCGCTGCCGAATCGCTACTGGATGATGAATTTTCTGCCGCTGGCGATACAGAGGGTAAAAAACAATGGCAGCCAACTGGCGCTGCTGTTTGTGGACCTGGACGATTTCAAGATCATCAATGACAGCTTCGGCCACCAGGCCGGCGATTTGCTGTTGCAGGCGGCAGCCCTGCGCTTGAAGAGCCTGATACGCGGCAGTGACCATGTCGTGAGGCTGGGAGGAGACGAATTTACCGTCATACTGGAGCAGATAAACGATGTCCAGGATGTATCGCATATCAGCGAACTGATCATCAACGCGATGAACGAACCCTTTACCTTGATTGACGGGCATAGCCACCAGGTGCATGCATCCATTGGCATCAGCATGTCGCCGGCGGATGGTGAGGATGCGGCGACCCTGCTGAAGCATGCCGACCATGCAATGTATGAGGCGAAGAAAAACGGCAAGGGAAATTACCGTTTTTATCAAGGGCGCGGCTGAGCGGCGCGGCTATGCGCCGATTTGTTCATTCTGTTCAGCCTGTTATTTTTTGCAGGCCGTCTTTTCAAAATCGGCCCTACTCATATAGCGCGACCTGGGAAAGTATTCCGCCAGCACGCTCTCTTCATCGCCCGGATTTTTTGTTGCAAACAGGCTATGCGCATAAAACTCCGGTGACGGCATCATATGGCGGTAAGCCAGGAAACCTCCTGCGGAATTGCCTATGCCGTCGCCCGCGCTGCCCCAGTCCAGCCACGCAACACCGCAAGCTTCGTTAGCATTCGACGGACGGTTGCCGGCGGTGGAAACGGCAATCGTGTAGTAGCCGTCTTTATCTACAGGCACCTGTTCGTCATACAGGCAGGAGTCTACTGCTGTATCGGCCAGCGAGCGATATTTGCAGAGCGACCAGTAGCGCAATTGTGCTGCCTGCATCACAACCGTGTTGTGATAGGTGTGCGGGGTGGCCGGTGCTTTGGCCTGTATCACCAGTACCTGGCCCAGGCGCTGGTCTATGTAGGCCGACATATAGGTATTGTCCAGGGTGCTGTAAAAACCTCCGCGCCGCGTTTCATCCTGTTTGCTGCGCAGGTTTTCATAAGGCGTCCCTATCAGCGCATTGGTGACTGACAAAGCCGGGTTGAAAAACGCATTCCAGTGCGGCGGATTTTGTGCCGGATGGGCAGGAGAGCTTGCGCCGGGTATTGCATAGATCTGCTTTACCGTTTCCGCAGGCAGGCGCAAGTCGCGTAACACACCTTCCGGAACCACCGTCTGCCTGCATAAATCCTGGCCAGATAGCTGTTGTCCGTCCGCCAGGGTCATTACCGGCACCGGCAAAGCCACGCCGCCCTTGTTGTCCTTGCCCTGATCTGCCACATAGACGCGATACCACAATTGATGTACGCCGCTGGCTGATTGCGAAAACAGCGTGTTGCCGGACCGTTCTGCATCGGCATTGCGCAATTGCTGGTCGGACGCTGCCATCACGTCCACCACGTAGTCTTGCCTGGGCCCTTGGCGCAATGCTCCTGCCTGGTAGGGATTCGCTACGTTTCCTTGCGCTTGTATCATGACGTCGTTGAGCCGGTCCACCGGCATGCCGTCGGCGTTGTAGCTGTTGAACGACATGTGGCGCGCAAATGGAAACTGCCCGTGCAGGCTCAGCTTGGCTCCGGCAGGAAGCTTGTACTGGGCCAGCCAATAGGTGACGGCGGAATCGGGAATCAGCATGTTAAAGGTTTTCGGCGACACGGTGGCCAGCCAGAAGCAGTCCGTAAGGCCGGATTGCTGTCCCACGCGGGTGATCTCGGCGCTGGCGACCGGCGTCATTTTCGGTTTCCAGGTGCTTATATCGGGTTGCGCCGAGGCGCTTGTGCTGGCGGCGCATAGTGCCGCCGCGCAGAACAGGGCAAGGTGGTATCGCATTGTCAGTCTCCTTTTTTCTTTTCTAGGGAATAAAGCCATGGTCTCAGCTTTAATCGCATAACTCCAATGCAAAGAAAGTATAGGGAGATTGCAAAACGTGCATTCCTGTATCGGCTTACTGCAATTGTTTGTCGTGCTCCAGCAAAATGGAAATGGCCTGCTGTGCGGTGGTGGAAAGGCTGCGATGGTCGAGATGGATCAGCATGAATTGCATGCTGAATCCTTTGCTGTCCTCGATATGGAGCTGGCGCAGGCTACCCTGTTGCAACTCCTGCTGCATGGTCAACTGCAAGCCGTAGATGAGCGTATCTGATTGTTCTGCCAACTGCTTCAGCACAAAAACGCTATTGCATTCCACATGAAATTTCAATAATTCCGATGGCTTGTATTTCAGCATCCTGCGCATGGCCTGATGCATATGCACCGGCAGGGGCACGGATGCCAGCCGCGACCGGCGCAGATCGCTCAGCGTGATATTTTCCTGGCGAAATAGCGGATGCTCGGGCCTGGCAAACCAGCCGCCCTGATGCGTGGCCATGAGCCGGGTAGCCAGCCCCGGCGAAGCCAGCACGGCCCTTCTGTCCACGATGAAAAAATCCAGATTCTCTGCATGCAGGCCTTCCAGCAGGCTGGTCCAGTTATTCACTTCGGCATGCACTGTCAGGCCTGGATAGGCATTGGATAGAGTGCCCAGCACATCTGCCATAAGCATTGCTGCAGGATGGGGACCGAAGCCGAAGCGGATTTCACCCAATTCATGGTTTTTCAGCAGATGGACATCGCGATCCAGCGCACGCGCCTCGGCCGTCACTCGCCTGGCCCGCTCCAGCACCATTTTCCCGCCCGCAGTCAGCGTCACGCCGCGCGCCTGGCGCTCGCATAACTGCATGCCTAGCTCATCTTCCAGCGCCTGGATACTCCGGCTTAGTGCCGGCTGGCTTAAATGCATTTTTTCTGCTGCGCGTGCGAATGAACCTTCATCAGCAACGGCGATTAAATGATTGAGGCGACGCAAATTCATGGCGGGAGACCGAGCAAGGGAGGTGGGCAGAACATCTATTTTGCCACTGCCGCGACTATTGCTACCGCCAGCCCGAAAATAAAACGGCCACCCTGAGGCGGCCATTGCTGTGCCGGGAAATACCTGCCCTCATTCGTATTTGCGGGTATCGTCAATGACCTTGCCGTCATTGGCCAGGCTGCCGGGTGCCACAAAGATCACGTCGCCGCGCAGCTTGGTCACATCGCGCATCGTGTCGACCAGCGCTGCCTGCAGCGAGGGCTTGTCCCCGGGGGCTGCCAGTTCGCAATGCAGCGTCATCGCATCGTTCGCCATCTCACCGGTAACTACCAGCCTGGCCTTTGTGATCTCCGGATGCCGCTTCAGCACCTCCGCTACCTGCGAGGGGTGGACAAACATGCCCTTGACCTTGGTCGTCTGGTCTGCGCGCCCCATCCAGCCCTTGATACGCGTATTGCTGCGGCCGCACGGCGATATACCGGGCATGACTGCCGACATGTCGCCGGTACCGAAACGTATCAGCGGGTAGTCCGGGTTGAAGGAGGTAATCACGACTTCGCCCACTTCACCGGGCGCAACCAGGTCGCCGGTACCTGGCCTGACGATTTCCAGCAGCAGGTCTTCATCCAGCACCATGCCGGGATTGAGTACTCCGTCTGTCTCGGTCTCATAGGCGATATTGCCTATATCTGCCGACGCATAGGTTTGCAGCACGTGCGCTATCCCATGCTCTTGCAGCCACTTGCGCAGCGACGGCGGCAAGGCTTCCGCGCCGACCACGGCTTTTTGCACGCTGCTGATGTCGGCGCCCATCTCCTGCGCCTTTTCCACGATGATCTTCAGGAAGCTTGGTGTGCCCACATAGGCAGCCGGGCGCAGTTCGGCCATGGCCTGTACCTGCATCTCCGTCTGGCCTATGCCGGCCGGTATGACAGGACAACCCAGGCGTGCCGCCGCGCCATCCACCATGAAGGCTGCAGGCGTAAAGTGGTAAGAGAAGCAGTTCTGTATCAGGTCGCCCGCACGCAAGCCGACGGCGTGGAAGGGCCGCGCAAAGCGCCACCAGTCTTGCCCATGCCCTTCCGGATCAAAGATGGGACCGGGTGACATGAACACGCGGCGCAATTGTGCCGGCGGCGTGCTGGTCATACCGCCGAAGGGCAGGCTTTTCTTTTGCAGGTCTTTCAGGTCCGACTTGCGGGTCACCGGCAACTGCGCCAGCGCTTGCCTCGTCCCAATATCGCCAGCATGTACGCCGTTCAGTATGCTTGCCCAACCGGGTGCCGTTTGTGCATGGCTGACAAGGTTCGGTAACTGCGACAGCAAGGCCAGTTCACGGCTGGCAGGGGGGCGAGTTTCCAGCTCATCCAGATAATCACTCATGGCCTATCTCTTTTTGCTTGGTTTTGGTCAGCTTGGCAAATACCAGCTCATAGGAGCGCTGCAGCAGTGCGCGTGCTTCCGCATCTTCCAATGTGCTGATGTCTTCTACCTTGATCCATTTGGCACGCGCCAGGTAGGGTGCCGGTATGATGCCCGGCCGGTCCGTCAATTCCAGGAAACGCTCGTCATCGACCTTGAAGCTGAAGCCGCGTTCATATCCTGCTTCCTGGCCGGTCACCGCAAACATTTTTTCTCCGACTGAATACACCAGGTCGCTACCCCACTTGGTGTCCAGGCTTGCGCCCCGCCTTTTTGAGCAAAATTCACGGGCTTGCTTGAAATTCATGGTTCTGCTTTTTCTTTACGCCAGCCAGCGCTTGCGGCGGCGATAAAATTTCATGTCCCGGAAGCTCTTGCGGCCTGCGCCGGAAACACCGAGGTAAAATTCTTTCACATCTTCGTTGGTGGCGAGGTCGCTGGCATCACCTTCCATCACCACGCGGCCGTTTTCCAGGATGTAGCCGAAGTCGGCATAGCGCAGCGCGACCATGGTATTTTGCTCTGCCAGCAGGAAGGACACGTTTTCCTTGCTGTTCAGGTCTTTGACGATTTCAAAAATTTCTTCGACGATTTGCGGCGCCAGCCCCATGGATGGTTCGTCCAGCAAGATCATCGACGGCTTGGCCATCAGCGCACGTCCTATGGCCGTCATCTGCTGTTCGCCGCCGGAGGTATAGCCGGCTTGCGAAGCGCGCCTTTCCTTCAGCCTGGGGAAGTAGGTGTACACCATGTCCAGATTGCTTTTCAGCTCGGACCGGCTCAGGTGCCTGGTATAGGCGCCGGTCAGCAAGTTCTCTTCTATGCTCAGGTGGGCGAAGCAATGGCGGCCCTCCATCACCTGGATTACGCCTTTCTTCACCAGGTCATTCGGCGTCAGCCGGTCTACCCGTTCGCCGCGGAATTCGATTGCGCCCTTGGTGACGTCGCCACGTTCCGCACGCAGCAGATTGGAGATCGCCTTCAGCGTGGTGCTCTTGCCTGCGCCATTGGCGCCCAGCAGCGCGACGATCTTGCCCTGCGGTACTTGCAGCGACACCCCTTTCAGTACCAGGATCACGTGGTCGTAGATGACCTCGATATTATTGATGCTGAGCAGCGGCGCTGTTGCTGTCGTTGTTGCAGAAGGTATTGCTGAAAGTACAGTCATGATCTGTGCCGGGTCTTTAGTCGGGAACGATGAATCCGGGTTTGCCTGCCAGCGTATTTGGGTATCTGGTAAATGGCAGGCAAACCTGTTGCTACTTGCTTTACAGAGTTACTTAGGACTCTTTCGAGCAGTCACGCGGAGTGATGTTTTTCTCCTTGCCGAACTGCTTGGCCGACTCTTCCAGCAGAGGGCGCACCAGTTGGCGGTTGCCGTCTATCCAGTCGGATACGACATTCCACTTCGTGCCGTCCCATTGCTGGATCTTGATCTTGCCTGAGCCTTCATGATCCATGCAGCTGGTTTTTACTGCGGGCATCAAGCCGGTCGCGCCCAGTTCTTTCAAACGTGCATCGGACAGGTTCAGGTGCTCCAGCGCCCAGCGCAATTCTTCGCCGGACAAGACTTTCTTGCCGTATTTCTGCTGGCCGACGCGCACCGCTTCGGCCGTCAGGATGCCGATCACGATGCCGCGGTTGTGGTTGATGGAGCCGATCTTTGATTTATCCTGCAGATTGCCCTTGCCGGCGCCATACACGACTTTTTCTATGTCAGCCACCAGCGGAACATTCTTGCCGGAGACATTCATCGCTGCGGACAGATAACCCTTGGCCGCATCGCCTGCCGGTACCGTGTCTTCTTCCGAGCCGGCCCACCAACTGCCTATCATCTTGTCGCGCGGGTAGCCGACTTTTTGCGCCGCTTTCAGGGCGGTCTGGTTCATCACGCCGAAGCCCCAGAAGATCACCCAGTCTGCCTTGTTCTGGCGTACTTGCTGCCATTGCGCACCTTGTTCGTTGCCTGGCGGTGCGATAGGCACGGTATTCAATTCAAAACCGTTCACCTTGGCTTCTGCCTGCAGGTAGGTGATCGGCTCCTTGCCGTAAGCAGAATCCAGGTACAGGTAGGTGATCTTCTTGCCGCGCAGATCGCCTTTTTCTTTTTGTGCGATGTATTTGATGATCGCGGTTGCCTGCATAGGGTAAGTGGTGATCAGCGGGAAGGCCCACGGGAAGTAACGGCCGTCCACGGTATCGGTGCGGCCATAGCCCGTCATCACCAGCGGCACCTTATCTGCCAGGGTTTTTTCCAGCAGGGCGTAGGAAATAGGCGTGGATACCGGATGGATGATGGAGCCCTTGGTGGGGCTCTTGGTTTTCAGGCGTTCATAACATTCCACGCCCTTTGCCGCCTGGTATTCAGTTTCGCATTCTTCCCAGCTGAACTTGATGCCGCCTATGCCGCCTTCCTTCATATTGACGTACTGCATGTAGTCGATAAAGCCGCCATAGATGCCTACCCCACTGGGGCCGTAAGGACCTACGCGGAAACTCAATATTGAAACGAACTGGTCATTGGCCTGTGCCGCAGCAGGCGAAGCAATCGATGCCGACAGGGCCAGGCCTGCTGCCATGGTTGCCAGGGTTTTCATGAATCTGGACATGCGTATCTCCTAAGGAAAAAGCAAAACGGTTTGTCTCTGTGTTGTGATAAAGCTTTATTTTTTACTGCCACCATTTTTACCGCCAAAACCTACTACTTGAGCTACTGTTTTCTATGAGTTCTGAACGCAGCTTGCCAATTGCATCCGTCTAGTGCGGGAACGGCCATATCCGCAATTTTTCCTTGGCTATCTGCCACAGCCTGGCCAGGCCGTGCGGTTCCACGATCAGGAAGAAAATGATCAGGGCGCCGAAGATCATGAATTCAATATAGGTCAGCGATGCCTTGTTGAAGGACATGTGGAACAGCTCAGCCAGCGGCGGTATCACGAAAGACAGCAGCGTAGGCAGCAGCACGATAAAGGCTGCGCCTATGAAGGAGCCGAGTATGCTGCCGACGCCGCCAATGATGATCATGAACAGCACGCGGAAAGACATGTCTAGGTTGAAGGCTTCCGGCTCCACTGTGCCTATATAGCAGAACGCATACAGCGCACCGGCTACACCGCAATAGAAGGAACTGACGGCAAAGGCCAGCAGCTTGGTCTTCATCAACGGGATGCCAATCACCTCCGCCGCTACATCCATATCGCGCACTGCCATCCATTTGCGGCCGGTATTGGAGCGCACCATGTTTTTTGCCAGCAGCGCCAGCACGCTGACCACGCACAATACGAACAGGTAATTGCGCATGGGCGTGTTGATGCTGATGCCGAAGAAATTGACTTCCTGCGCGCTGATCACGCCGGACGAGCTGTTATTGGTAAACCACGGAAATTTCTGCAGCGCCCAGACGACAAAGAATTGCGCCGCCAGGGTAGCCACCGCTAGGTAAAAGCCCTTGATACGCAGGCTGGGCAAGCCGAAGGCGATACCTACCGCGGCAGCGGCAACGCCCGCCAGCAGGAAGCTGACGATTTGCGGTATCCAGGGCAGGCGCAGCACCAGGTTGTAGGCCGAGAATGCACCCACAGCCATGAAGGCCGCTGTACCCAATGATAGCTGGCCTGCATAGCCGGTCAGGATGTTCAGGCCCAGCGCCGCCAGCGCAAACACCAGGAAGGGGATCAGGATGGCGGTAAACCAGTAGGGGCTGGCCAATAAAGGCACGGCAACAAAGGCCACCAGCAGGAACACCGCCATCGCAACTCTGTCCTGCCTGATGGGGAAGATTTGCTGATCGGCTTGATAACTGATCTTGAATTGGCCCGCTTCACGATAAAACATAGATGTCCTTAAACCCTGTCAATGTGTTTTTCACCGAACAAACCTTCGGGCCTTACCAGCAGGAACAGCAGGGCCAGTACGTACGGGAACCAGCCCTCTATGCCGCCGCCGACCATGGGGCCGATATACACCTCGGCCAGTTTTTCAGACGCGCCTATGATCAGGCCGCCGACGATGGCGCCCGGTACCGATGTGAAGCCGCCCAGTATCAATACTGGCAAGGCTTTCAGCACGACCGATACCAGCGCGAATTGCACGCCATTGCGTGCGCCCCATAGCAGGCCTGCCACCAGCGCGACAAAGCCGGCCACTGCCCAGACGATGACCCAGATGTGCTGTAGCGGTATGCCGATGGACAAGGCCGCCTGATGGTCATCGGCGACTGCGCGCAAGGCCCGGCCTATCTTGGTCTTCTGGAAAAACAATGCCAGCACGGCGACCAGCACGCCGCAGATCAGCGCCGCCGCCAGATCGAACTTGCTGATTGCCAGCCCGTAGTTGTCGATCAGGTAGGGGATGGGTTCATCCTGTATGCCAAGTTTCAGTTCGCGGATGTCATTACCCCACAGGAAAGGCGCCAGGCCTTCGATGAAGAAGGACAAGCCTATTGTTGCCATGAATAGCGTAATGGGAGGCTGGTTGACCAGCTTGCGCAATACTATGCGTTCAGTCAGCACGCCAAACAGCACCATCAGGGCCAGGGTCAGGATGATCGCCAGCCAGAACGGCGCGCCTTTTTCCATGATGCCGACGAAGCTCAGCGCGGCGAAATACACCATCGCACCCTGCGCGAAATTGAATACGCCGGACGCCTTGTAGATCAGCACAAAACCCAGCGCCACCAGCGAATACATCATGCCGGATAACAAGCCGCCGATTAACACTTCAAAGAAAAATTGCATGTCTGCCTCAGTTCACTATCGATTTTCTGTCAGCCGCTTCCTTACTTTCTTATTTCCCTGTATTCAGTGCTGCGTGCCCAGGTAAGCCTTGATCACTTCCGGGTTGCTGCGCACCTCTTGCGGGTCGCCATCGCCTATTTTTTTGCCGTAATCCAGCACGACCACTCGGTCCGAGATATCCATCACCACGCCCATATCGTGCTCGATCAGCACGATCGTGGTGCCGAACTGGTCGTTCACATCCAGGATGAAGCGGCACATGTCCTGCTTTTCTTCCACATTCATGCCGGCCATAGGTTCATCCAGCAAGAGCAGCTTGGGTTCCGCTGCCAGTGCGCGGCCCAGTTCCACCCGCTTTTGCAGGCCATAGGGCAGGCGACCTACCTGCTTCTTGCGGATATGCTGTATCTCCAGGAAGTCGATCACTTCTTCCACTTTGCGCCGGTGTTCCAGCTCTTCCTTTTGTGCCGGGCCCCAGTAAAAGGCATGCGACAGGAAGTTACTCTTCATCATGGTGTTACGGCCAGTCATGATGTTATCCAGTGCCGACATACCCTTGAACAAGGCAATATTCTGGAAGGTGCGCGCAATGCCGTGGCTGGCCGCATCATGCGGATTCATGCTGCGCCTTTCCTTGCCGCGGAAGCTGATCTTGCCTTTTTGCGGATGGTAGACGCCGTTGATCACATTCAGCATCGAGCTCTTGCCCGCGCCATTGGGGCCGATGATGGCGCGTATCTCGTGCTCGCGCACATTAAAGGAAATATCGGTCAGCGCCTTCACGCCGCCGAAGGACAGCGAGATATTCTGCAAGTCCAGAATCACATCGCCGATTTTTCTTTCATTTGCCGTAGTGCTCATACGTTCATTTATCCGCCAGGTATTCACTATTGGTGCTTGCCATATGCTTCCGGTTTGTCCGGGCCTTCATGCAGCGCGCTGTGTGGTCGAGAAAGTCTTGATATCGCGTATCTTCAAATCTGCACTGATGGAGCCGCGCCGGCCATCCTCGAACTTGACCTGGGTTTCTATAAACTGCGAGGTCTTGTCCGAATACAGCGCGTCTATCAATACCTGGTATTTGCTTTCTATGAAGCCGCGCCTGACCTTGCGTGTGCGCGTCATCTCGTCGTCGTCGGGATCCAGTTCCTTGTGCAAGATCAGCATGCGGTGCACTTGCGAACTGGCCAGCAGGCTGTCGTGCGCCAGATCGGCATTGACCTTTTCCACGCAATTGGCGATCAGGTCATACACCGCCGGCTGCGCCGCCAGATCGGTATAGCCCGAATACGCAATGCCGCGCCGCTCGGCCCAGTTGCCGACTGCCTCTATATCGATATTGATAAAGGCGGTACATTGCTCGCGACCATTGCCAAAAGCGACGGCTTCCTTGATGAAGGGGAAGAACTTCAGTTTGTTTTCTATGTACTTGGGCGCAAACATCGCATCATCCGCCATCTTGCCCACATCCTTGGCGCGGTCGATGATTTTCAGATGGCCGTCACTGTCGAAGAAGCCGGCATCGCCGGTCATGAACCAGCCGTCGCTATTGAAGGCTTCCTCGGTTGCATCCGGCCGTTTGTAGTAGCACTTGAACATACCGGGTGTCTTGATCAGCACCTCGCCGCTTTCGTCTATCTTCAATTGCACGCCGGCGGCGGGAGGGCCCACGGTGTCTGCCTTCACCTGGCCGTCCGGCTGTATGCAGACGAAGACGCAGGTTTCGGTGGAGCCGTACAATTGTTTCAGGTTGATGCCTATAGAGCGGTAAAAGGTGAACAGGTCGGGGCCGATTGCTTCGCCGGCGGTATAGCCTATGCGCATGCGTGACAAGCCCAGTACATTGCGCAAGGGGCCATACACCAGCAGATTGCCCAGGCCATACAGCAATTTGTCCGCCAGGCCTACCGGTTCTCCATCCAGTATCGCCGGTCCGACTTTTTTGGCAACGCCCATGAAGTAGTGGAACATATTGCGCTTGATGCTGCCTGCGTCCTCCATCCTGATCATCACCGATGTCAGCATGTTTTCAAAGATGCGCGGTGGCGCGAAATAATAGGTAGGGCCGATCTCGCGCATATCGGTCATCACGGTCTCGCCGGACTCCGGGCAATTGACGGTAAAGCCGGTCACCATAGCCTGCGCATACGAAAAAAGGTTGTCACCGACCCAGGCCATAGGCAGGTAGCTGAGGATGGCATCCTGGTCTGTCAGTTTTTCCAGCTCGGCACCGGCGCGAGCCCTGTCGATAATGGCGCTATGCGTCATGCACACGCCCTTGGGCTTGCCGGTGGTGCCTGAGGTATACAGCATGATGGCGACATCGTCCGGCTGGCCAAGGCCGATTTCATGCATGAAGAAATCCGGATGCTGCGCATCGTACTGGCGGCCGATTTCCTGCAGCACCGCATAGGAAATCAGTTCGGGCTGCCGGTAGTGGCGCATGCCGCGCTCATCGTCATAGCTGATATGCTGCAGCCGGGGATATTGCTCGCGGATTTCCAGCAGCTTGTCCACTTGCTCCTGGTCTTCGACGACGGCGAATTCTATTTCCGCGTTTTCCAGCACATAGCGCATGTCTTCCACAGGTGCATCCTGGTATAGCGGCACCGGTATGCCGCCCAGGCATTGCGCGGCGGCCATGGCCCAGTAAAGGCGGGGGCGGTTATCGCCGACGATGGCGAGGTTCATGCCGCGCCTGAAGCCTTGCGCGGCTAGCCCACAAGCCAGCGCGCGCACTTCCTGGCCGACTTCAGACCAGTTCCAGGTTTGCCAGATGCCCAGATCTTTTTCACGGAAAGCCGGGTGCTTCGGACGCACCTGTGCGTGTTGCAGCAAGAGCCTGGGGAAGGTGTTTTCTCCCGTCATTGTGTTGTCTCCACCATCGTCGCTGTTATGTTACGAGTGTCGTCACTGAGTCTTACAGCACTCTTACTGCCAATCCGCTGGGTTGCCGCCAGTAAATTGATCAGTATGCAGAAAATTCGGAAAGGAGACGCCGTACAGGCGATTGATATGAATGCAGGGACGAGTTCACCTACCACGCCTGTTTGCGTAGCTTGCAACCTCGCTTACAATGTCTCCTAAGAACTTTTTGCTGTAGAGCATCTACTGGCATCTATGCTGATGCTTGAATTTTCGAGGCTCTAAATTTTTTCTTGTTAGCTGGATACTAGACAGTCTGCACCGTTAGCGCTGTCATCCGCCCGACAATCTCGCTTTAATCACAAACTATCGGTGGTGCGCCGCACAATGACTGAAGACAAGATTCCTGATCCGCGCTTGTTGTTTGGCAAGACCATGTGGGCACGCATGCTGGCGCCTGAGCATCTGCGCAAAGTGGAGGCGGAGGTAACGGAACGCATGGTGCCTGCCGGCGCTTATGTATGGCACAAGGGCGATATCGTTGACCAGTGGATGGGCGTGGCCGAAGGTTTCCTGAAGATGAGCAGCGTGTCGCCGGAGGGTAAGATCGTCACCTTCAGTTGCATGCTGCCGGGTGGCTGGTTCGGCGAGGGCTCGCTGCTGAAGACCGAGGCGCGCAAATATGACGTGGTAGCCCTGCGCGACACCCGTATCGCCTGCATGCCGATGTCCACGTTCAACTGGCTGCTGGACAACAGCATTCCGTTCAACCGTTTCCTGCTGTCGCAACTCAACGAACGCCTGGGCTTTTTCATTTCCCTGGTCGAGTATGACCGCATGCTGGACACTGATACGCGGGTGGCGCGCTGCCTGGCGGCGATGTTCAACCCCTACCTGAATCCGGGCGGCAGTATGCAGTTGCAGATATCGCAGGAGGAGATAGGCTATATCTCCAGCGTATCGCGGCAGCGCGCGAACCAGGCCCTGCAGGTACTGGAAAAGAAAAAATTGTTGAGCGTCGATTACGGCGGCATCACGATACTGGATCTGGACGGCTTGCGGCGCTTTCCGGATGAGGGTGCCAAATGAAGAGTCTGAGCATTATCGGCGCCGGCAAGGTCGGCCGCGTATTCGGACGGCAGTTTTCCGCGCATTCGGTGTTTGAGATTCGCCAGGTGCTGAACCGCTCGCTGGCAAGCGCGCAGCAGGCGGCAGGATTTATAGGCGCAGGCGAGGCGATCGCAGACTGGGCCGCGCTGCGCGCGTCCGACATCTACATGCTGACGGTGCCGGATGACCAGATCGCCGCCAGTTGCGAAGCTTTGCAGCAGCGTGGATTACTGGGTTCGCACAGCCTGGTGTTACATTGCAGCGGAGCGAAGGCGTCAACCGAGCTAGCGGCGGCACTATCGGCGGGAGCAGCAGTGGCCAGCCTGCATCCGGTACGCAGCTTCGCCGACGCCGAGGCGGTCAGTGCAGGCTTTGCCGGCACCATCTGCAGCCTGGAGGGCGACGCGCGCGCGCTGGCGGTGCTGGAGCCCGCATTGAAAACTATCCACGCGCAGGTCGTACAGATCAGTGCCGATAGCAAGCTGCTGTATCACGCCGGTTCCGTATTTGCCAGCAATTACCTGGTCAGCTTGATGGACGTTGCACTGCGCGCATATATGGCGGCTGGCATTCCGGCAGAGATGGCAAAGGCGATGGCGCAGCCGCTGGCGCAGCAGAGCCTGGACAATGTGTTCCGGCTGGGCGCAGCGCAAGCGCTGACCGGCCCGATTGCGCGCGGCGACATGCAGACGGTGGAAAAGCAGTTGCAGCAGGTTGCTGCGTGGGATACGGCGGTTGCGGATATTTACCGCGCTTTTATCCCTGCTACCGTGGATCTGGCGCAGCGCAAGCAGAAAGGCTGAAGGCAGTTACTCGGTAAAGTACACGCTGTTGCGGCCGCTTTCCTTGGCCTGCAATAGCGCGACTTCCGCGCGTTCAAAGACATTGTCTTCGCTGTCATTGTCCTTGTATTGGGCTACACCCATGCTGACTGTCACGGCCAGTCGGGTCTTTGCCAGCGACGTGGTGCGCGAGAAATCGTTGGCGGCGATAGTGCTGCGCAGGGTTTCCGCAATCGAGGTCGCTTTTTCCAGCGTACAGTTTTTCAGCATGATCAGGAATTCTTCGCCGCCCCAGCGGCAGATGACATCGCTTTCGCGCAGCGAGCGCTTGGCAATCATCGCGATCTCCTTCAGTACATGATCGCCTATCAGGTGGCCCTGCTTGTCGTTGATCTTCTTGAAGAAATCGATATCCACCAATATCACGCACAGCGGCTGGCGGGACCGCTCGCTGTCCAGCAAGGCCTGGCGGAAGATGAAATCAAAGGCGTAGCGATTCAATAGCGTGGTCAGCGTATCCGTTGCTGCGGATTTTTCTATACGCTGCTGATAACGCCTGACGCAAATCAGCAAGGTCGCCAGCACCGCCAGCATGATGGCCCCGCTGATCGCAAGATTGACCAGGAACACATCCTGCAGCGGCTTGATGGAATTGCCCAGATCCTGCTCCACCAGCAAATGCCAGCCCAGCTCGGGGATAAACCGGGAGTTGACCAGCATTGCAGCGGCATCGGTCTTATATTCCAGATGCAGCGACGCATTCTTTTTGTTGGCGAGTATCGTCGCTGCAATGCCGTTCAGGCCGGGGATGGACTGTATGCTGCTTCCCTGCCTGTCGGCATTTGCCGCCAGCACGATGTTGCCCTTCTGGTCGACAAAATACACGCTGCGCTGGAAGCGCTTCTGGTAACTGTCGATCAGGTTACGCATGGTATCGGCCGTCAGTCCGAGACCGATGATGCCTATGAACTTTCCGTTGTAGTCAACGATCCTGTGGTTGATGAACACCGTCAGGTTGCGGCTGACGGTGTCGATATCTATCGTTGTTTCATACGGGCTTTTAGACTGGCGCGCGCGGAAAAACCATTGATCCTTGCTGCTGTTATCGGTGACGGTGCGGATTGCGCCGCCGGCGTTATAGTAGTTGCGGCTGAGGTCGGATACCAGAAAGCTGCTCAGCGCATTATTCCTTTGCCTGATTTCGTTCAGGTATTTGATGATGTGCTGGTTATCCTGCTCGCCTGCCAGGAGCCAGTCGCGCACGAAGGTGTCATGCGCCATTTGCGAAGACATGAATACCGGACGCAGCATATCTTTCTGCACTTCCGAATAGATATTGTCGCCGGTAATGGGCAAGGCTTGCTCAGCGATGCTTTGTTGCAGCGTATCGCGGGAAACCAGATAAGCGATGACAGTTGTGGAAACAAAACCTGCTATCAGGATCAGACTCAGCCAGACCAGGAGGCCGTATTGTTTGAAGAGTTTTCGCATGGGGGCCGTGCAATCCGAGCGCAGTGTAGAGAGCTTTTTATATGATTGTGGTTTTTACTTCCGTCTTGCGCTGGTCTGCAAAACCAAAGCTCAAAATATTTATTTTGGGCAACATAATACTATAAATATGCTGAAATCCTGTGCAAATTGCGATGCTGCGGCGTGCCGCCACAATATGCAAAAGCAGCTTGCCGGCCTGTTTACTTGCCTTTTACTCAATTTTTTTCAAGCAGGCCTGCGCGCTAGATTGGAGCATGCGAGCACATGGAAAGCAAGACTTATGCTTGCCCGCCATGTGCTGATGCAACGGATAAGTGAAAGGGCCCGCCGCTTTTCAGCAGCAGGCCCCTTGGGTCCTACCATTCTTTATTTGCCGACGTTTAGATGCGTGGTGTCAGCGAAACTTGCAATTTCAGGCGTGTACCTGGGTCGTAAGGCAGTACGGTTGTATAGTTCTTGCGCTGGTATTCATAAGTAACTGCGTAACCGGTGGTACGGGTTTCCCAGTGATCCACCATACGGCATTGGCGTACCTGGCGCTGATCGTACACAGGCTGCCCATTGCCGTTATTGTTGTTATTGTTTTCCACGCGGTCACCTACGACGGCACCGGTGATTGCACCTGCTGCTGCCGCAGCGATACGGCCGTTACCGCCGCCTACCTGGGCTCCCAGCAAACCGCCGGCCAAGCCGCCGATCAGCGAACCGCCGACGCCGCGCTCTTGCTGCTGTGGCTGGCGTTGCACTGTTTCATACGCGGTATTGCATTCCTGGCGAGGGGTGTTGACCTGTTCAACTTGCGGCTGCACGTTGACGACACGGGCATAATCCTCAAAGTCGGCAGCCTGAGCGGCAAAGCTCGCACCCAGAGTCAATATGGAGGCAGTTGCGGAAACGATTGCAGTTTTCACCGCAGTTTTCTTTAGAGCTAAGTTCACCTTACACCTCTTTTTTCTGTATTAGATAGATATTTAACGCTGACCGGGCTCGAAGGGAGTACAAAATAAATGTAAAAGTCTGTATCAAATGTTTGATCTTGTGCAACATAATGTGAGCCCAATATGCCAGCTTGTAACAACACAGTTTCTGGCTCCCTGATTACCCTGTATATGGAGGCATTATATGCAATTTCAATGGACTGCCTGGGCCACCATCGCTGCTTTACTCATGTATCTATGGGTAATAATGGGCGTTGCGCTGGCCAGGGGGAAATATAAGGTGATCGCTCCTGCGGTGGACGGCCCGGCCGGATTTTTGAGGGCGATGCGGGTGCAGGTGAACACTGCCGAGCAGATTATCCTGTTCCTGCCGGCCTTGTGGATGTGCGCCTATTTCCTGGGAGACCGCTGGGCCGCTTTGGGCGGGGCGGCGTGGACCGTGGGGCGCATTGTGTATGCGCAGGCTTACTACAAAGATCCGGCCAAGCGTAGCGCCGGTTTTATGATCGGATTGCTGGCGACACTGGGTTTGCTGGCAGGGACGGCGCTGGGTTTGACGGGTTTGCTGCGCTGATTTTCCGGCGCAGGCATTCCCTCATCCGTGTTGCCTCATTTCTTTCCATCGGCTGCTGAGCCCGCATCCTTTATAGGAACCACTTTATGCCGCAATCAGAAAAAATAACCATGCCGGTACTGGCATCCTACATCTTGGCTGCACTGGCCTTGTTTACCGTATTGAAAGCGGGCCTGCTGGTTGCGCTGTTTTCGGGCTTGCTGGTGTATTCGCTGATCCACCTGCTGGCGCCGCTGATAGAGCGCAAGTGCAATAGTTACCAGGCCCGCGTAATTGCCGTCGTTTTTTTATCGGTGATCATCATCTCCGTCATCACTGTCGGGATCTGGTCCGCCTTCGCATTTTTACGCAGCGATGCCGGCAACCTGCACACGCTGCTGCAAAAGCTCGCGGATATCATTGAAGCCTCACGCAATCAAATGCCGGAGTGGGTACATGCTAACCTGCCGGATAACCTGAGCGACGTGGATGATCTGCGCGAAGTGATGACGACCTGGCTGCGCGAGCATTCAGGCGAAGCCAAGCTGCTGGGTCAGGAAGCCGGGCATATGATCGTCCATCTGTTGCTGGGCATGATCATAGGCAGCATGGTGGCTTTGCAGGATGCAACGATGCCGACCAATTACCGCCCGTTCGCGCTGGCGCTGCACCTGAGGATAGAGAAGCTGGCCCAGATCTTTCAAAAGATCGTGTTCGCCCAGGTGCAGATTTCGCTGATTAATACCGTTTTTACCGCGATCTATCTGCTGGCCGTGTTGCCGCTGGCCGGTGTGCATCTGCCGTTGACCAAGAGCATGATTGCCATTACCTTCCTGGCGGGCCTGATTCCGGTGGCGGGCAATATCATTTCCAACAGTTTCATCGTGACCGTGGGCTTGTCGCATTCAGTGAATGTGGCGCTGGCCTCGCTGGTCTTCATGATTGTGATCCACAAGCTGGAGTATTTCCTGAACGCCAAAATCATAGGCGCGCATATCAATGCGCGGGCCTGGGAGTTGTTGACGGCGATCCTGGTGATGGAAAGCCTGTTCGGTATCCCTGGTGTGGTAGCAGCGCCGGTGTTTTATGCGTATATCAAGGCTGAACTCAGTGACCGGGGCCTGGTGTAGGTTCTGCGCTGCCGCCCGGTTGGCCGGGCGACGCGTTTTTGTGGAAATGTCATAATCTGCCATCGCAGGATTAGCGTCTCTTCAACCTCAGCAAGGAAAATTATGATTCTCGAATTAGCAGATATCCGTATCCAGCCCGGCAAGCAGGCAGAATTTGAGGCTGCCATCCAGAAGGGTGTGAAGGAAGTGATCCATCTGGCCAAGGGCTATGTCAGCCACAAGGTCCATCATGGAATAGAGTCGCCTGAGCGTTATGTGCTGACTATCGTCTGGGAAACGCTGGAAAACCATACTGTGGATTTTCGCGAATCGCCTGCTTTCCAGCAATGGCGTGCGATTGTCGGGCCATTTTTTGCCGTTCCGCCAACAGTGGAACACTTCAATCTGGTGACCGAGTCGGCCTAAGCCCGTCTAATCCACAAGGCTAATAGGTACAAAAGTTCCTATGGAGCCCTGATTCATTGATAATTTGTCATGGGTGTACTTGCCAGTGGCTTCTTTCCTTTGCGGACTGGCAAGTTTGACCCTGAAATTAGTCTGGTTTACATATAATTGCTCTTGATTATGTGCGCCTGAACCCCAAGCTTGGTGTGTACAGCGCGGTCTTCCCGTTAAAATTGGGTGTGCCGCGCGCGCAAATTACAATCAAAGGTCATTATGGTTCCGCATCTCGTTACTGCCTTGAACGGCCCTCTGCTAGATCTAGAAAAAAAGATACTGCAAGCGACACCTTCGATAGAGCGCTGGTTCAGGCTGGAATGGCAGGAACATACACCGCCTTTTTACTGCTCCGTAGATTTGCGCAATTCCGGCTTCAAGCTGGCCCCGGTGGATACCAATCTGTTTCCTGGCGGTTTTAATAACCTGTCGACGGAAATGCTGCCGCTGGCAGTGCAGGCGGCGATGGCGGCGATAGAAAAATACTGCCCGGACGCAAAAAACCTGTTGCTGATCCCCGAGCGCCATACCCGCAACAGCTTTTATCTGCAAAATCTGGCGCGCCAGATGCAGATTTTCCGCCAGACCGGACTGAATGTACGCCTTGGAACGCTGGATGAAGATATCAAGGAGCCCACGCCGATAGAGCTGCCTGACGGCACGCAACTGGTGCTGGAGCCGCTGGAGCGCTCCGCCAATGGCCGCAGGCTGGGCCTGAAGAATTTCGACCCTTGTACGGTATTGCTGAACAATGACCTGTCCGCCGGCATTCCGTCGATACTGGAAAATATTCACGAACAAACCCTGTTGCCGCCGCTGCATGCCGGCTGGGCAGTGCGCCGCAAGTCTAATCACTTTGCCGCCTATGACGATGTTGCGAAAAAATTCGCGAAGATGGTCGACGTTGATCCGTGGATGCTGAATCCTTTCTTTGCCAAATGCAGCGACATCAATTTCCATGAGCGCACCGGTGAAGACCAGTTGGCGGCAACGGTGGATACCATCCTGGCCAAGATGCGCAAGAAATACAAGGAATACGGCATCAAGGAAAAGCCTTTCGTCATCGTGAAGGCTGATGCCGGTACCTATGGCATGGGCGTGATGACGGTGCGCGATGCCAGCGAAGTGCGTGATCTGAACCGCAAGCAACGCAACAAGATGTCGGTAATCAAGGATGGCCAGGAAGTGCATGATGTAATCGTGCAGGAGGGCGTGCCTACCTTCGAGCAAATCAATGAATCGGTGGCCGAACCTGTGGTGTACATGATGGATCGCTACGTAGTGGGCGGCTTCTATCGCGTGCATGAAGAGCGTGGTGTCGATGAAAACCTGAATGCGCCGGGCATGCATTTTGTGCCGCTGGCGTTTGCGCAGCAGCATGCAGTGCCGGACATGCAGGCCAAGCCGGGCACCGCTGCACCGAATCGTTTTTACATGTATGGTGTGGTGGCGCGCCTGGCCTTGCTGGCGGCGTCGCTGGAATTGGAAAAAACCGATCCGAATCCGGAAGTTTATTAAGCTAACTTAAGCTAACGGTTACACTGCCTGCTCTAATTGATTGAGGTTCCCATGAAATTCGCCTTCCTGACTGATCCGCTGTCGCAGTTCAAGACCTACAAGGACTCTACCTTTGCGATGATGCGCGAAGCGAGTCAGCGCGGTCATGAAATCTATGCCTTTGGCCCGGACGACCTGGCTCTGGATCAGGGCGTGGTGTTTGCCCGCATCAGCAAGATTACGCTGACCGGCGATGCGCATGACTGGTACCGGGCGGAAGAGGCGGTCAATTGCCGCCTAGGCGATTTTGACGCCGTCCTGCAGCGCAAGGATCCGCCTTTCGACATGGAATATGTATACGCCACCTACCTGCTGGATCTGGCAGCGCAGCAGGGTACGCGCGTATTCAACAAGCCTTCGGCAATCCGCGACCACAATGAAAAGCTGGCGATTGCCCAGTTCTCGCAATTTACCGCGCCGACGCTGGTGACCCGCGATGAGCAGCGTATCCGGGCCTTTCACAAGACCCACCAGGAAATCATCCTGAAGCCGCTAGACGGCATGGGCGGCGCCGGCATCTTCCGGGTAGGCGCAGACGGCATGAACCTGGGTTCCATGATAGAGACGCTGACGCATAACGGTACCCGTACCATCATGGCGCAACGTTATATTCCCGACATCGTCCACGGCGACAAGCGCATCTTGCTGATAGGCGGCAAGGTAGTGCCGTTTTCGCTGGCGCGCATCCCGCAGAATGGCGAAGTGCGCGGCAATCTGGCTGCGGGCGGCGTTGGCGTGGCACAGGAATTGTCGGCCAGGGACCTGGAAATTGCAGAAACTTTGGCTCCCATACTGTACCAGCGAGGCTTGTTGCTGGTAGGATTAGACGTGATAGGAAGTTACCTGACGGAAGTTAACGTCACCAGCCCGACCTGTTTTCAGGAAATCATGCAGCAAAAAGGCTTTAATGTAGCCGGCATGTTTATCGATGCGCTGGAAGCAGCCATCCGCTAATATGTCCGATTAAGATAGAAATTAAGAACTGTATGATAGGTATTCTCCTGATGACGCATGCTCCGCTGGGCTCTGCTTTTGTGCAGGCGGCGAGCCATGTTTTTCGCGGCATGCCGGAACGGCTGGAAGCCATAGACGTGATTGCCGATCAGAATATCGATGACGTCAACCGGCTGGCGCGCGAGGCGGTCAAACGCCTGAACGACGGTTCTGGCGTTCTGGTCATCACCGACGTCATGGGTGGAACGCCATCCAATTGCTGCCGCCATCTGGGCGATCCCAGCGATGTGGCCGTGATAGCCGGCATCAGCCTGCCCATGCTGCTGAGGGCCATTACCTATCGCGCCGACAACCTGGACGTGGTGGTGGAAATGGCGTTGGCCGGCGGCCAGAATGGTGCGCTGCGCGTCGATAACCGCGTTCGTCTGTCACCCAGTTAATTACCGAAGGATCCGTAGCTGCTGCCTGGCTGAGCCATCTCCCTCGCAGAATTTTGAATTTATAAGAGTGAAAAACAATGATCCAACAAGAAATAGAAATTGTGAACAAGCTCGGACTGCACGCACGTGCCTCGGCAAAGTTCACGCAACTCGCGGGAAAATTCAAAAGTGAAGTCTGGCTGGCTCGTAATAATCGCAGGGTCAATGGCAAATCCATCATGGGCGTGATGATGCTGGCAGCAGGCAAGGGCAGCAAAGTCACACTGGAAACAGAAGGCGCAGATGAGCAGGCCTGTTTCGACGCGATTGTCGCCCTGATCAATGACAAGTTCGGCGAAGGCGAGTAATCCCGCCCTGACAGTGTCTGGATGCCTGGCTCCAGGCATGTACTTTGCTAATGCTTGTATGAACATGTCGGGGGCGGCACGCTTGTTGGCGTTGGCCTCCCGCTACTGGCAGTACCGGCAAACAATGATCTAAAAAAAAGACAACAAAGGGGACTCGGCATGGCGTCATTTACATTGCAAGGCATCCCCGTTTCACGCGGTATCGCGATAGGCCGCGCGCACCTGCTGCGCCCGGCTGCGCTGGATGTTCAGCACTACCTGGTTGCCCAGGAGCAGGTTGAAGCAGAAGTGCGCCGGCTGCAGGATGCAATTACCCAGGTACACAAGGAACTGCAGGCCATCTGGTCCGACCTGCCTCAGGATGCACCGACCGAGCTCGGCGCCTTTCTGGACGTGCATGCGCTGATCCTGTCCGACCCGATGATTTCCGAAGCACCGCTCGACATCATCCGCAACCGCCATTACAACGCCGAATGGGCGCTGGTGACCCAGATCGACGTACTTTCCGCCCAGTTCGACGAGATAGAAGACGACTACCTGCGCGAGCGCAAGGCGGACATCCAGCAAGTTGCCGAGCGCGTGTTGAAAGTGCTTACCGGTTCCGCCCACAGCCTACCGCGCGCAGAGGGCATAGACGAGCGTAGCGCGAACATGATCGTGGTGGCGCGTGACATCTCGCCGGCCGACATGATGCAGTTCCGCGATGCCGCCTTTAATGGTTTTGTCACCGATGAAGGCGGCCAGAACTCGCACACCGCCATTGTTTCGCGCAGCCTGGGCATCCCGGCCGTGGTGGGCACCGGCAATGCGTCCCGCCTGATAGAGCAGGATGACTGGCTGATCATAGACAGCGATGCCGGCGTGGTGATCGTGGCGCCGTCGCCGCTTGTGCTGGAGCAATACCGCGAGTTGCAGGCACGCTTGCTGAAGGCGCGCAAGAAGCTGCTGAAGCTGAAGAAAACACCGGCGGTGACACTGGATGGCGTGGAAATCACCTTGTTGGCCAATATAGAGCTGCCCGACCATGCGATTGCGGCGGTGGAAGCCGGGGCCAGCGGCGTAGGCTTGTTCCGTTCCGAATTCCTGTTCATGGGCCGTACCGGCCATGCGCACAAGCTGCCGACCGAAGAAGAGCAATTTACCGCCTACCGCGCCGCGGTGCAGGCGATGAAGGGCAGGCCGGTCACGATACGCACCCTGGACGTGGGCGCCGACAAACCGCTGGATACGACCGACCACAATATCCTGAATCCTGCGCTGGGTTTGCGCGCGATACGCTATTGCCTGGCTGAGCCGCAAATTTTCATGACCCAGTTGCGCGCGATGCTGAGGGCATCTGCCTTCGGCCCGGTGCACATCCTGATACCGATGATGGCGCATGCCTTCGAGATCGACCAGTCGCTGGCGATGATAGAGCAGGCCAAGGCGGAACTGAAGGCGGAGAATAAAAAATTCGACGCCGACATCCATGTTGGCGCAATGATAGAAGTACCGGCGGCGGCATTGACCTTGCCGCTGTTTGTGAAGAAACTGGATTTCCTGTCGGTGGGCACGAATGACCTGATTCAGTACACGCTGGCGATTGACCGCGCCGACCATGAAGTAGCGCATCTGTATAACGACATCCATCCTGCCATCCTGCAGTTATTGCACATGACAGTCACTGCAGCGGAGAAAGCGGGCATTCCGGTCGCGATCTGTGGCGGCATGGCCGGCGACCGCCGCTTGACGCGTTTGCTGATAGGCATGGGTTTCCGTGAACTGTCGATGCCTGCTGCGCTGCTGCCGGAAATCAAGCAAGAGATATTGAACACCAATCTGGAAAACCTGCAGCCGCATATCAAGAAGATACTTCGGTCCTATGATCCGCAGATTATCCAGGATGTAGTGGCCTCACTGGCCAGCGTGGCGTAGAGGTGTGACACAGCCCCTGGTTTGACGGGGGGCGCATACTTCGCTATCCTTGCACTATTGCGCCGATTTGAGATCAGCTTGCGGGCGCCTTTCAATGAACTTGTTTATCTTGTTTGTTGAATAATAAATACGGCTAAAGCGAGTCTGAATGCCCGCATTCCCCCTCATTCAGCCCCACCTTTAGCTCCCCGTTACAATTTATCAAGAAGCTGCTGCGAAACCAGTGCGGCCAGGTGCGCCAGCACCATGAGCATGGCGGTTTGGCACAGGCTTCAGAGAATTAGAGACCGATAGTCTCAATGGAAGAGTGTATGTCATCAATAGGAATCGTTACGCCCCAGGCTTACCGGTTTGATGCGCCGCTGCTTTTGCAAAGCGGCGCCTCCATCGCAGATTACACGCTGATGGTAGAAACCTACGGCAGCCTGAATGCCGATAAGTCCAATGCGGTGCTGGTTTGCCACGCGCTGAATGCCTCGCACCACGTTGCCGGCTACTACGCGGAAGACCCCAAGAATGTAGGCTGGTGGGACAATATGGTCGGCCCAGGCAAGCCGCTGGACACCGACAAGTTTTTTGTGATCGGCGTGAATAATCTGGGGTCCTGCTTTGGCTCCACCGGCCCCATGCATACCAATCCGACGACGGGCAAACCGTATGGCGCCGACTTTCCGGTCGTGACGGTGGAAGACTGGGTGCGCGCGCAAGCCCGCCTGGCCGATGTGATGGGTATACAGCAATTTGCTGCAGTCATGGGCGGCTCGCTGGGCGGCATGCAGGCGCTGGCCTGGAGCATGCTGTATCCGGACCGCTTGCGCCATTGCGTGGTCATTGCTTCTACGCCGAAACTGTCTGCGCAAAATATCGCGTTCAATGACGTGGCGCGCCAGGCGATTTTGACTGATCCGGATTTCCACGGCGGCGATTTCTATGCACACAATGTCGTGCCGCGCCGTGGTCTGCGCGTGGCGCGCATGATAGGCCATATCACCTATCTGTCCAATGACGACATGGCGGAAAAATTCGGGCGCGAACTGAAGAGCGGAGAATATCAGTTCGGTTTCGGCGTCGACTTTGAGATCGAATCCTATCTGCGCTATCAGGGAGATAAATTCTCCGATTACTTCGATGCCAATACCTATCTGCTGATTACCAAGGCCCTGGACTATTTCGATCCGGCCCAGGCCCACGGTGGCAGCCTGAAAGCGGCGCTGGCAAATACCAAGGCGGAATTCCTGCTGGCTTCATTCACGACCGACTGGCGTTTTTCGCCTGAGCGCAGCCGCGAGATCGTGCAGGCACTGGTGGATAACAGGCGCAAGGTGACGTATGCCGAGATCGATGCGCCGCATGGGCATGATGCCTTCTTGCTGGATGACCCGCGCTACCTGAATCTGGTGGCCGCTTACTACAACCGCATCTACAAGAGTATTTCAGGGGAACAGGCATGAATTTCTCTCAGTTGAAAGTGCTACGCCCTGACCTGGCTTTTATCGCGCACTGGATCAAGGATAGCGCCCACGTGCTGGACGTCGGTTGCGGCGATGGCGTGATGCTGGACTATCTGCAGACCGACAAGCAATGCAGCGGCTATGGCATAGAGATTGCGGATCCGCAGGTGCTGGTATGTGCACAGCGCGGCATCAGCGTGATCCAGCAGGACATGGAAAACGGTCTCGGTATCTTCGCCGACAACGCTTTCGATACGGTGCTGTGCCTGTCCTCCTTGCAGATGATGAAGCATGTGGAGGGCCTGCTGCGCGACATAGCCCGTGTCGGCAATGAGGCTATCGTATCCTTTCCCAACTTCGGCTACTGGCCGCATCGTACGGCGCTATTGCGCGGCAAGATGCCGGTATCCAAATCCTTGCCCTATGAATGGTATGACACGCCCAATGTGCGTTGCGCGACGATCTATGATTTTGCCGACCTTGCCGATGACGTCGGCCTGGATGTGCTGGAGTGTGTCGCACTGCACGAAGGGAAGGTGATTAACTTTTTGCCGAATTTGCGTGGTAGTCTGGCGGTCTTCCGCTTAAAGAAAAAATAGACTGCTTCGTGACGACTCAATCTGCCAGCTGGCACAGTTATCTGAACCGCCGCATGCTGACCCTGGTGTTCCTGGGGTTTAGTTCCGGCCTTCCTTTATTTATCCTGCTGAACCTGATGCAGGCCTGGCTGGCCAAGGCAGGCCTGGACGTAAAAGCGCTGGGCCTGTTTGCGTTGGTGATGTTTCCCTATACCTGGAAGTTCCTGTGGTCGCCGATGATGGACCGCTATAGCCTTGGCCGCCTGGGACGCAGGCGCGGCTGGATGGCGCTGACGCAGGGGGCCTTGTTCCTGGCAATAGGCGGCATGGGCATGCTTGATCCTCTGCACCAGGTGCCGCTGGTGATACTCGCCGCAGTCAGCGTGGCTTTCCTGTCGGCCAGCCAGGATATCGTGATCGATGCCTACAGCCGTGAGATCTTGTCTGATAACGAGCAGGGCCTGGGAGCTGCCGTCAAGGTAAATGCCTATAAAGTGGCCGGCATGGTACCGGGTGCGTTGTCGCTGATCCTGGCAGATTTTCTTCCCTGGCAATCGGTCTTCTGGATCACCGCGGCATTCATGCTGCCCGGCCTGGTCTGCACCTTGCTGATCAAGGAGCCGACGGTCTATGGTGCTCCGCCCAAGAATCTGGAAGAAGCGATCGTGTTGCCCTTCCGCGAATTTATTTCGCGTGACGGCTGGTCTTCTGCATTGTGGATACTTTGCTTTATCTTCTTGTACCGCCTGGGCGACAGCATGGCTGCGACCCTGGCGACCAAATTCTTTATCGACCTCGGCTTTCCGCTGACGCAGATAGGCGCGATCGCCAAGCTGACCTTGTTCTGGGGCAGCATCGCCGGCGGCATCGTCGGCGGCATATGCATGATACGGCTGGGCATCAACCGCGGTTTGTGGATATTCGGCGCTATCCAGGCATCCACATCGCTAGGATTTGCGCTACTCGCGCATATTGGCCCGAATCCTTTATTCCTTGGGTTGGCCGTTGGCTTTGAAGCTTTTGGAGTTGGACTCGGTACTGCCGCTTTTGTCGCCTTTATCGCCAAGACTTCGGACCCGCGCTACACCGCAACCCAGTACGCCTTGTTTTCCAGCCTGGCAGCGGTGCCGCGCACCTTTGCCACATCTTCAGTAGGTTTTATCGTGGCGGAAACCGGCTGGATGCATTTTTTCCTGATCTGCTTTGCGCTGGCGATTCCGGGTATGCTGTTGTTATTCAAGGTTGCGCCATGGAATGAAGCTGAACCAAAAACGGAAGCCGCGCAATCAAGCCTCTAAATTGCAGCTTTAAATTGGCGGCAGTGCTACCATTTTCAGTATATTGATGGCTCAGGTATAAAATCATGAAGCGTATTATTGCCCCCGCGTTTGCTGCCGCCGGCTTCTTGCTGGCACCCCCGGTTTTTGCCCAGGGCAATGCGGCGCCCGTGCAGGACGGTGTGAAGGTCGGCGAAATGTCCATCATGCGCAAATTCGCGCCGACCGGGGCTTTGGAGAAGCAGGCTGCCGCGCAATACGCGCAGACCATGCAGCAGGCCGATCAGCAAAAAGCCCTGGGACCCGATAACCATCCACAAGTGATACGCCTGCGCGCAATCGCGAAGAAATTGATTCCTTATGCCTTGCGCTGGAATGAGCGCGCCAAGGAGTGGAAGTGGGAAGTCAATCTGATAGGCTCGAACCAAATCAACGCCTATTGCATGCCCGGCGGGAAAATCGCGTTCTATACCGGCATACTGACGACGCTGAAGTTGACCGATGACGAAGTGGCGATCGTGATGGGGCACGAGATCGCGCATGCGCTACGCGAGCACGGTGCCGAACGCGCGGGTAAGGCCGCAGTGGCGAACCTGGGTGTCAGGGCTTTGGAGCTGTTTGCCGGCGCTAAAGGCTACGATCCCAATCTGGCCGGTGCTGCCGGCGGCATGGTTGCCAAAGGGGCCATGCTGAAATTCTCTCGCGATGATGAGACCGAGGCCGACGTCGTAGGCCTGGATATTGCCGCCCGCGCCGGTTTTGATCCGCGTGCCGGTGTGGCTTTGTGGCAGAAGATGGGCATGGTCAATAAGAGCGCGCCACCGCAGTGGCTATCTACCCATCCGGCCGGGCCGACCCGGATTGCCGAGATCCAGAGACATTTTCCCGAAGTCTTGCCCTTATACGCAAAATCCAAGGGCCTCAGTTTGAATGCCTTGCCCCCTTATCAAAGTAATGTAAAGGGTATCGCCCCTATCAGCTGATTGCAGAAAGGATCTCCGTGGCTATTCATATCGTCCAGTTAGGTAGCCCCAGGCATAGAGATGAGGGGCTGCGTATTGGCACGGTGCGGCGCCCGCCGCGCGGTGTGCCCAAGGCTGAATTTGCCAGCCGCAATTATTATGATGTCTGGTTCCCTAACCTGTCCCCCAGTGCCGAACTGATGCAGGCCGGCAAAGATGCCAGCAACGATGCTGAGTGGAAGAGTTTCGCGAAGCGCTATCGTGCCGAAATGAATACGCCGGACAACGGCAGGGTGCTGGACCTGCTGGTCGCCCTATCGCGGCAGACCAGTTTTGCCCTCGGCTGCTACTGCGAGGATGAGGCGCATTGCCACCGTTCCATATTGCGCGAATTGCTGGCAGAGCGCGGCGCAAGCATTTCTTAAGTGCGCTCAAAACACACCGGGTAGTGTAAAAATTACAAATATCCCGATTTATGGCTCGCGATAGTGGGTGACTGTAAAGGACTGGAGAAACGGGCGGCTGGATCCCGACTGTTGTTTAAATTTAGAGTTAACACTCTAAATGTTGCTCTAGAATATCTCATTCGCCAACAGATATCGCTGCCGATTTGTCATATTCTGGTGCGTAAGCTCATGCACCCGTTCCGTGCGCAAGTCAGATTTGTCACAGCGTGTAAGTATTTGTAACGCACGAATTTTGAGCAAAACCTCGTAATTCTTCTTTGTCCACTTCCGGTTGCAGTCCTGTGGCATTAAAAACACAGCGAAAGTCAAGACCTTGCCCTTCGGGTTTATTCAAGGCATATTCCCAAAATATTGATATAAATCATGCTAAAGCAAGGGCATAGAGCCCATGTTGCAAATTTGTCTGAACGTTTGATCTTGTCATTAAGATTTCATAAATGCCTGCCAAACTCGGCCGGTTTTGTTTGCTGGTATCTAAATTGCAATCGCTTCACTGAGCTTTTCGTCGTCGTACTAATTTCCAGTTGTTACGTAAGAATACAAAGCAATCGTTTGCGTCTTGGTCGCAAAAGAATTGTGACAAAAAGCAATCGTTTGCGTGATGCGAAATACAAATCAGTCATGAACACGTAACAAGATATCGAGAAGATATATCTGGTAAGCATTTGTAATATTTGTCGCAAATTGCATGAATGAGCCGCGGAAATTACGCGCTTGTCAGCATCCGGTTTCCTGAGCAGTAGAAATATTAAAAAGTTGAAGCATCAAAATTTAAATCCCCCTTGATCTAGGAGCAGTAATGAAAAAATCCGGACCATTCAACCCACTACCATCGCGACTGTCGATGTTGGCGGTAGCATGCCAATTGGTGTGCCTCGGTTTGTCGGCCAATGCAATGGCGCAGACAGCAGAACCTAAACAGACAGCAGAGTCGACAGAAAGCTCTGACGTTAAACGCGTAACCATTACCGGCCGTAAAGTCGGTACAGGCCTGATGGTGGATGAAGATATCCCTAAGGCGCGTAGTACTGTTACCCGTGAAGAATTGTTGAAGCAGCGTCCAACGGGCAATGCTTACCAAGCTCTGGATCTGCTGCCTGCGGTTAACTCCTACAACTACGATGCTACTGGTTTGTTCGGCGGCGGTTTGACCCTGCGCGGCTTCAACAGCGATCAGATCGGTTTTACAGTGAATGGCGTGCCAGTCAATGACTCCGGTAGCTTCTCCGTATTTCCACAGGAATTCGTTGATCAGGAAAATACTTGCACCAACTACGTGACTCAAGGTTCGACCGACGTTGATTCCCCACACGTAGGCGCAACCGGCGGTAACATCGGTATCGTTACTTGCGATCCAGAAAAAGTACGCCGTATCCGTGTGATGCAAACCTTCGGTCAGCTGAGCATGTATAAATCCTTTGTGCGTTTCGATACAGGCCTGTTGCCTGACGAACGTACCCGTTTCTTCATTTCCGCATCGCACGCGCGTTCCGACAAATGGAAAGGTCCAGGCCAGGCACAGCGTAACCATCTGGATCTCGGTGGCCGCATCGACTTTGACCGTTTCAACTACATCAACGGTAACATCCTGGTCAACAGCGCCGTCAACAACAACATCAATAGTATCAGCCTGGCCGATTTGACCAAGAACGGCTATTACTATGATTTCTCGCCGACATTTACTCCTGGCCACCTGCCTGGCGTAAAAGGTACTGCTCAAAATGAGACCGGCCCAACGCCTCAGTACTACAAACTGGCAACCAATCCGTTCCAGAACGTGATTGCTTCCGCAACAGGCCAATTCCGCCTGAACGAAAACACCGACCTGAAAATCCTGCCTTACTTCTGGTATGGCTACGGTACAGGCGGCGTGCAGCAAAAAGCAGTGTCCGAAACAGGTTTCCTGAGCAATGGCAAACTGACAGGCGCTGTGGATCTGAACGGCGACGGCGACACACTGGACAAAATCCTGGTATCCGGCAGCAGCGTGACACGTACGCAGCGTCCAGGTATCACAGCCTCCATCACGCGTACATGGGATAACCACACGCTGTTGGGCGGTTTCTGGTATGAGCGCGCAACGCACCGTCAAACCGGTCCTATCGTTCCAGTGGATGCCTCCGGCAACCCGGCTGACGTATGGCTGCGCGACGACAACATCCTGCGTCCAAACGGTACTCCTTACGAGTCACGCGACTGGGTAACCATCAGTACTGCATGGCAGGCATTCCTGCAAGATACAATCAGCCTGATGGACAACCGCCTGACTATCAACGTTGGTGTACGCGCTCCGCACGTAAAACGTGATTTCACGAACTACGCGAATGAAGGCGGCACACTGCCGACTTACAACACAACCTACAACGTGCAGCAGACATACAGCGATGTATTGCCGCAACTGGGTGTGCGCTACCAGATCGATACAACCAACCAGTTGTATGCGAGCTTGGCGAAGAACATGAAAGCACCTCCTAACTTCGCGTTTGCGCCTACCAGCAACAACGTACAGTTCGTGAATGGCGTTGCAACCATCACCGGTAACCTGAAAGAGGAAACTGCGTGGAATCTGGATGCTGGTTACCGTCATCAAAGCGATTCCTTGACAGCCCAGGTTGACGTGTTCAACGTGGACTTCAAGAACCGTCAAGGTAACGCCTATGACCCTATCGCCGACAAGAGCATCTACACCAACGTCGGTAATGTTTCCATGCGCGGTTTTGAAGTTGAAGTTGGTAACAAGCCTGTCAACGGCTGGTCCTTCTACGCTTCGTTGAGCCACACTCGCAGCAAAGTTGAAAACGATGTAGTTTTCAGCAAAACCAGCTTCCTGCCGACCAACGGCAAGAATTTCTCTCTGACACCGGAATGGAAATACGGCGTAAGCGCCCAGTATGAAACAGGCGCGTTCTACGGTCGTTTGAAAGCCAAGCATACTAGCGGCCAATGGGCAACTTTGATGAACGACGAGTTCATTCCAAGTTACGACGTTGTCGATTTCGATGCCGGCTATCAGTTCGACAACTGGGGCATGATGAAGAAGCCAACGTTGCGTCTGAACGTCAGCAACATCTTCAATACCCAGTATCGCAACCCGTCTTCGGCAACGGTCCTGAACTCCAAGCCTATCAACGGTGTGAGCGCATCCACAGTGTTCTACTACCTGGGTTCCCCACGCTTTGCATCTGTGACTCTGTCCGCAGACTTCTAATTGCTTAGCATGACGGCCATCCTCTGCGGTGGCTGTCAAGACCTTGTAAAGTATGGGTCTGCAACAACGCCTGGCGCTGTTGCAGACCCATTTTCTTTTTGGCGGCCGGATTCGCCGCTCCATGTTTTCTTGCCTAGTGACTCCCATGCGCAAACTTAAACTCATTTCTTCCTTGATCGCTTTCTCATTGCTGGCGTCTTGCTCGATGCCGGCAAAGCAGGCAAGCGGCACCACCGAGATTACGATCTTTAGCATCAACGACTTCCATGGCCATGTGCAATCGGATCATCCTGTGCCGTATATGGCGCAAGAAGAAGATACGGCCCATCCAGGCGAAAAAATATCAGTACCATCCGGCGGCTTTGCCTATCTGGCGACCGTATTGAAAGAGCGGCGCAAGCAGGCGTCTGCCAGCATCCTGGTTGGCGCTGGCGACCTGATCGGCGCTTCGCCGGCCGGCTCATCCATGCTGAAGGATGAACCCGTCATAGAAGCGATGAACCAGTTGGGGATGGAAGTCAGTTCGGTCGGCAACCACGAGTTTGACGCCGGCCAGCAAGAGTTGAACCGCAAGATCAAGGGCGAATGCCCAGCCGCGGGCTGCAAATTTCCCGGCTTTACCGGCGCCAAATTTAACTATATCGCCGCCAATGTATTGGAAAAAACCACTTCCCAGCCCTGGTTGAAGCCTTATGTGATTAAGCAGGTAGGGGACGTCAAGGTGGCGTTCATTGGCGCAGTGACGACCGAGACGCCATCGATAGTCTCTGGCGTCGGTATCCAGAATCTGCAATTTGTTGACGAGGCACAGGCCATCAACCGCTATGTGCCAGAGATCAAGCAGCAGAATGTGGCTGCCATCGTGGTACTGATACACGAAGGCGCCAATTATAAAGGCGCGGCGAATGATCCGACTTATCGCTGCGACGGCCTGCAAGGCCCTATCATTGATATCGCCAACAAGCTGGATCCTGCTATCAGCCTGGTGGTTTCCGCGCACACGCACCAGGCCTACACCTGCAAGATAGGCAGCAAACTGGTGGTGTCCGGCCGTAACTACGGATCCTTGCTGACCGAGGTCAAACTGAAGATAGACCGTGCCAGCAACCAGGTGGTAGATGCGACAGCGCACAACTATGCGATAGACCAGCGTGTGACCAAGCCTGATCCCGATGCCAAGAAACTGGTGGACCAGGTCGCGGCGCTGACAGACAAGATACGCCAGCGCCCGGTGGTGACCCTGACTACGCTATTGAGCCGCAAGCACACTGAGCCTTATTCAGATAGCAGCCTGGGTAATGTGATCGCCGATGCGCAACTGAGCTTCGCCCGCAGCACGGGTACGGCAGATATCTCCTTCATGAATTCCGGCGGGATACGCAGCGATCTGCAAAATCTGAATGTCAGCTTTGGCGATATCTATGCCACGCAGCCTTTTGGCAATGGTATCGTCCGCATGAATCTGAGCGGCGCCCAGGTTCTTGAATTGCTGAGGCAGCAATGGGACGGCCGTCCGGCAGACAATCCCAAGATGATGTCCGTATCGCAAGGCTTCAGCTATAGTTGGAACGCCACTGCAGCAATCGCAGAACGTGTGACCGACGTACGCCTGAACGGCAAGCCGCTGGAAATGGGCAAGCAATACGCAGTGGTCGTCAACAGCTTCATGGCGGATGGCGGTGATGGCTTTGTTGTACTGAAATCTGGCACGCAACGCCAGTTGCTGGGGGGCGATATCGACGCGATGGAAGCGTATATGGTTTCCAGCGGGAGCAAACTGTCCAATGTCGATATGAATAGGGTCAAGCACCTGCAATAGGATGAATTGCGCTTGATAAAAAAACCGGCTCTTGTGGCCGGTTTTTTGATGCGCGTTTTTAATGCCTGCAGCCGTTAATCTCCAAATGGCAGTCCGACGTAATTTTCCGCCATCACGATTTGTGCAGCACGCGAACTGACCAGATAGTCCAGTTCCGCTTCCTGTATTTTGTGTCCGAAGTCGTCGGTATTCGGGAAGCGGTGCATCAGCGATGTCATCCACCACGAGAAGCGTTCGGCCTTCCAGATGCGGCGCAGGCATTTCTCCGAATAAGCATCAATTCCTGCATTGGTTTTTTCGGTATAAAACTCGATCAGCGCGCGCGATAGGTAATGCACGTCGCTGGCTGCCAGATTCAAGCCCTTGGCTCCAGTGGGCGGCACGATATGTGCTGCATCGCCAGCCAGGAACAGGCGTCCGAAACGCAAAGGCTCGGCGACAAAGCTGCGTAGGGGCGCGATGCTTTTTTCTATCGACGGGCCGGTCACCAGGTTGGCGACCGCCTCGCCATCCAGCCGGCGCTTCAGCTCTTCCCAAAAGCGAGCGTCCGACCAGTCTTCAGCTTTTTCTGTCAGCGGGCACTGCAGATAGTAGCGGCTGCGGCTGGCCGAACGCATGCTGCACAAGGCAAATCCGCGCTCATGGTTCGCATAAATCAGTTCATGCGAGACCGGTGGCGTATCAGACAGTATGCCCAGCCAGCCAAAGGGATAGACGCGCTCAAAGGTGCGGAGCGCATTCTGTGGCACGCTTTGGCGGCTGACGCCATGAAAGCCGTCGCAACCGGCGACGAACTCGCAGTCCAGTTCCTGCCATTCTCCATTCTTGCGATAGCGTACTTTGGGCGACTTGCCGTCAAAGTCATGCAGGCTGACTGATTCAGCCTCATAGACGATTTTCGCCCCGGAAGCATCGCGTGCATCCATCAGGTCGCGCGTGACCTCGGTCTGGCCGTAGACGGTCACCGTCTTGCCTATCAATTCCTTGAAATTGATTCTGTGCCTGGCACCGCCGAAGCATAATTCAGCCCCATCATGTATCAGACCCTCCTGGTGCAGTCGGGCGCTGACGCCAGCCTCATCCAGCATGTCAACTGTGCCTTGCTCCAGCACGCCGGCGCGGATCCGGCCCAGCACATATTCACGGCTGCGTTGCTCCAGAATTACGTTGTCTATGCCGGCCTTGTGCAGGAGCTGGCCTAGCAGCAAACCGGCTGGGCCGGCGCCTATGATAGCTACTTGGGTACGCATGGTGGTTTGTCTCTATGTTTATTTATTCTATTGTGGCTTGATAAGCTTGGTCCACTTCGTTGTGACAAGCCGGGGCGGCCGCTTATCCAGAGTGTATGTTTTTACACATCAAAAAACACGGTCTCGTCCTGTCCCTGCATGTGTATATCAAAACGATATACGACACCTCCTGCCTGCTGCTCGCGTTTTGCGATCAGCGTATGGCGACGGTCCGCAGGGACTGAGTTCAGGATATCGTCTTCGCTGTTGGCAGTTGCTTCATCGTCGAAATATAGGCGAGTGTAGGCATGCACCAGCAAGCCTCGCATGAAGACGATGACGTTGACGTGCGGCGCTTGTCCGGGTGCTGTGCGGCCGGGTTTGACGGTTTGCAGCACGTAGCGCTGCTGTACGTCGGAGCCTGTGCCTATGCGGGCGTAGCCGGTAAAGCCGGTATGGATGATGTCGTCGGTGCTGGCGATATGCTTGCCGTCGGCATCGGCCTGCAGGAATTCCAACATGGCGTCGGCTACCGGTTTGCCGGCGCCGTCCAGAACCTGGCCTACGATTTGTATATGCTCGCCTTTGGCGCTGTGGTCGGCGATGACAGCGTCGAATATGCTAAGCATGTCGTAGTTGTATTGCTGCGGCGTAAGGCCATAGGCGAAGTAGGGGCCGACGGTCTGCGAGGGGGTCTGTTTGAGTGTCATGGCCGGCTCCTAGCGTGTTTCCATTGGTGTCTGGCGCTCGCCGCGCAGCACGATATCGAATTCATAGCCGAGCGCAAAGTCCGGTTCCGTCACATCCAGATTAAAGCGCGACACCAGCAGTTCGCGCGCGTTCTCCGGTGTGCCCTGATAGATGGGGTCAAATGCCAGCAGCGGGTCGCCAGGGAAATACATCTGCGTCACCAGCCGGCTCGCGAAGTAATTGCCGAACAGCGAAAAATGGATGTGATTGGGACGCCAGGCGTTCGGGTGATTGCCCCAGGGGTAGGCGCCAGGCTTGATGGTCAGGAAGCGGTAACGGCCATCCTTGTCTGTCATACAGCGGCCAGCGCCGAGAAAGTTGGGATCCAGCGGCGCCTGGTGCTGGTCGATTTTGTGGACATAGCGGCCTGCAGAGTTGGCCTGCCAGATTTCTACCAGCGTATGCGGCACAGGTTTGCCGTTTTCATCCAGCACGCGGCCGGTGACGATGATGCGCTCGCCTATCGGTTCGCCATTACGTATCGCATTACGGGTCAGGTCATGGTCCAGCGCCGACAGCGCATCATGTCCATATACCGGGGCGCGCAGGTTTTGCATGCTCGCCTTCGCCGGCAGCAAGGGGCGTGTGGGGCCACGCAAACTCGTGGATTTGTAGTCGCGTGACAGATAATCGGGGTGGGCTTCCCAATCGCGCGGATTCAATAGGGTGGATTCGGACAAGATGGTCTCCTCTTTCTTCTCGATGTTGCTTGATAGACCTACTATAGACCTGAGTGATTGTAGGTACAATTGATCATTTTTCAGGTTTTCCATAACTTTTGGTTATGAATTGCGGAGTGCTTAAAAATCATGGATGGACGGATCAAGCTCAGGCATTTGCAGTGCTTTCTGGCAGTGATGCAGCACCGCAGCCTGCAAAAAGCGGCTGACGCGATGTCGATTACGCAACCGGCGGTATCAAAGACTATTGCGGAAATGGAGGAAATCATGGGCGCCCGGCTATTTGAGCGGGGCCGCAACGGCGCCAAGCCTACGGATAAGGCGGAGCTATTCTGGCGCTATGCCGGAGCGACTGTCAGTACCCTGCGCCAGGGCATGGAGCTATTGTCGGGTGGCGACAGGGCAGATGGCGGCACGATACGGCTGGGGGTGTTGCCCACGGTAGCCCCATCGCTGATTCCGCAAGCGCTGCAGTTGTTCCAGCAACAATGGAAGAATGTGGTGGTGCGTATTACCTCGGGCTTGAACATGCAGTTGATGCAGCAGTTGAAGGCGCAGGAGCTGGACCTTGTGATCGGGCGCTTGTCGGAGCCGGACAGCATGGTAGGGCTGACCTTTGAGCATCTGTTTGCCGATCAACTGTCGGTGGCAGTGCGCGCCGGCCATCCGCTGCTGAGTTTGCCCACGCTGTCGGTGGAACACATCATGGCTTACAGCCTGCTGTTGCCTCCATTGAGCACGGTGATACGCAATGCGGCAGACAGCTTTTTGACCGCGCACGGCGTCGGCAATCCAGCGGCATATATCGAGGTGCTGTCGGTCTCGCTGGGGCGGGAGCTGGTACTGCGCAATGATGCGGTGTGGTTTGTGCCCACCAGCGCGGTGAGGCTGGATCTGGAAAATGGGGTGTTGCGCAGCTTGCCATTTCCTATGGCGGGGTCGGAGCAGATGGTAGGGCTGGCCTTGTCTAACGCGGTGCTGCCTTCCCCGGTGACGGAGGCGATGATACACGCGATACGCGAAGTGGCAGCACGCCAGCATCCTGGCTAGAACTCACTTCCTTTCATGGAATGAGTTCCAGCCGTATGCGAGTACAGGTAGCGTTTTGTTTTACAGCGTTGCCTTGTACTCGATAATCAAGGGGGCATGGTCTGAAAAGCGCTGTTCCTTGTATATGGACGTGCTGCTTGCCTTGGCGGCGATGCCTGCAGTGGCAACATGGTAATCAATCCGCCACCCGACATTGTTGGCCCAGGCCTGACCGCGGTTACTCCACCAGGTATAGGCGTCTCCGGTGGTGTCCGGATAAAGCTTGCGGTACACGTCAACCCAGCCCAGTTCCTCAAAAATCCGAGTCATCCAGGCGCGTTCTTCCGGCAGGAAGCCGGAATTCTTTTGATTGCTCTTCCAGTTTTTCAAGTCTATTTCTTTGTGGGCGATATTCCAGTCGCCGCAAATGACCAGTTCTCTTCCCTCGGCCTGCAGGGCGATCAGATGGGGCAGGAATAATTCCATGAAGCGGAACTTCGCCTCTTGCCTTTCAGGCGACGACGAACCGGAAGGGCAGTACACGGAAATGATGCTCAGATTGCCGAAATCACAGCGTACATACCGTCCTTCGGCGTCGAATTCCGGGCTGCCGAAACCTATATAGACGGCATCCGGTTTTGTTTTGCTGTAAATGCCGGCACCGGAATAGCCTTTTTTCTCGGCATAATGAAAGTTGCCGTGATAGCCGGTTGGGTTGAGAAAGTCAGGTGTCATGTCAGGAGCTTGAGCCTTCAACTCCTGCACGCAGACAAAGTCTGCCGATTCCTTGGTCATCCACTCGAAAAAGCCCTTCTTGGCAGCGGAGCGGATGCCGTTTAAGTTGGCAGAGATGATTTTTGTCATGAATTTTTCGGTAATGAATATCAGAAATTAACTGTAGCTAAAGGGGCTGTAGGTAACAGCAGGTTCGAGTTGATCTGCAAATAGAATGCAAAGGCGTCTTTCCATAAGGTGATCAGCCTACGACCTCTATCATGTCAGAGTTTTCTGATTGATCAATAAGAAGATATGGGCGCAAAAGTGTTTTAGTACAAAAATCGCCTGATAAATTTGTAAAATGTAATTTTGTTCAAAAATATCACCACTGCAATATCTTTATAAATTCACCGCTTTGGACAATTTGTAATACAAGATTTTTGTCTATTGTTCGGTGCAGATGGTTTTTAATAGCAACTAAGAGATTATCTAACTTTTTTGCTAGTTAAGATAAATTAAATAGCTTATGGCCCGTTATCTAACTCATTCTTGACCCATGATTGGTTGCTGGCGTTTTGGCTTACGCCTTCGGTCGTGTTATCCTGCAAGCTTATTTGTAAGTCGCAGATGATCAAATTTATTAGCATGGAAATGAGGCAATTTTGAAAAATTTAAGGCAACAATTTATTGAGTTTGCGGTTCAAACTGGCGTTATTAGTTTTGGCAGTTTTGTGACCAAGGCTGGCCGCACTTCTCCTTATTTTTTCAACGCCGGGTTGTTCAACGACGGAGCGAATTTAGGCAAGTTGGCTTCATTTTATTCTCAAACTTTATTAAATTCCGGTATTGAATTTGATATGCTTTTTGGGCCTGCCTACAAAGGTATCACTCTAGCTTCCGCCACTGCTGTTGCACTTGCTGCTAAGGGAAGCAATGTGCCTTTTGCTTTTAATCGTAAAGAGGCCAAGGATCATGGGGAGGGCGGAACGATAGTTGGTGCCAAGCTAAAAGGCAGGGTTGTCATCATTGATGACGTCATCTCTGCAGGTACCTCGGTGCGCGAATCGGTTGAAATTATATCTGCAGCTGGAGCGACTCCTTGTGCTGTTTTGATAGCGCTCGATAGAATGGAGCGCTCTGGTAAGGATCATGCTCTATCGCCGAAGTCGGCGGTGCAAGAGGTAAGTGAGACATTTGGCATACCTGTCCTGTCCATCGCCAATTTAAATGACCTGTTCGACTATTTGACTGCACAAATTGGCGTGGATACAGAACTAACGCGTTACAAAGACTCCGTTGCCGAATACAGGGATCGATACGGTGCCAGTTAAGTTTACTCTTTGAGATCTCTTATGCCCTCTGGCTTGGTTGGCACTATAAAAAAGTACGGGCCACCTCGTAATTTTTGTGCCAGATTTAATTTGCAGAGTAAATTAAAAATGGCTTAGCTGGTCAGGCGGCCATAAACATCGTCAAAACGCACGATATCATCTTCGCCCAAGTATGAACCTGATTGAACTTCTATAAGTTCCAAGTTTGTTTCTCCCTGATTTTCCAATCGATGTTTTACGCCCAGCGGAATATACGTTGACTCGTTTGCAGTTAGCGTCATTGTCTCCTCGCCTCTTGTAACCAGAGCCGTTCCGCTGACCACAATCCAGTGCTCTGCGCGATGATGATGCATTTGCATGGACAGCCGGCCACCCGGCTTGACTACAATGCGCTTAACCTGGAAATATTCACCGCTGTCGACTGAATCATAATGCCCCCAGGGCCGGTACACCTTGCGATGGTTATCTGCTTGTGCATAATTGCCCTCCCGCAAGCGACTTACAATACGCTTGATATTCTGGGTATTACTCTTGTTTGTTACAAGTACCGCATCTGGGGTTTCCACCACGATCACGTCGTCCAGCCCCAGACAAGTCACTAGCCGGCTGTCGGAGATCACTAGACAGTTACGTGAGTCTTCCATCATCACGTCGCCCTGCAGGACGTTGCCTTGGGCGTCCTTAGGCGATACCTGCCACACTGCATCCCAGGCACCGACGTCCGACCAACCTGCGTCAAACGGTACCACACAGCCGCGAATGTCGAGGTCCGCCGCCTTGGGCAATTTCTCCATCACTGCATAATCGATCGAATCAGATGGACAAGCCAGGAACGCGGCCTTGTCAACCCGCACAAAGTCGCAGTCCACCTTAGCTCGCTGCATTGATTCCTGGCAGGCTGCCAGCATCGGCGGGTTGAAATACCCAATCGCAGCCAGCCACACGCTGGCCCGCATCATGAAGATTCCGCTGTTCCACAGATGTGAGCCGCTGGCAAGATACTGCTGGGCGGTCTCCAGCGCCGGTTTCTCAACAAAGGCCTGCAAGGCCCTCACCGGAGATCCGGACAAACGATCGCCTACATGGATATAGCCATAGCCTGTCTCTGGGCGATCCGGCACGATTCCAAAGGTCACCATAGCGCCCGACATCGCCTGCGGCAGGCCCTGCTCAATGGCCAGGTGGAACCTCTCAGTATCAGTGATCACATGATCAGCCGGCATTACAAGCAATACCGCATCCTGCTGGTGCGAGGTGGCCGCCAGAGCAGCCAGCGTCAGGGCTGGCGCCGTATTCCTGCCGGCAGGCTCCAACAATAGCGTTGAGGCTTTAAAGCCGACCGCCCGCAATTGCTCTGCAGTAATGAATCGATATTCTTCGTTGCAGACTACGATCATATCAGGGGCGACCGGAAGCGAGCCGCTGAACTGGTGCAGGCGGGTAGCGGTGGCCTGCAGCATGGTTTCTTTGCCGACCACGGCCAACAACTGTTTTGGATGCTTTTCCCGGGACAGCGGCCATAAGCGTGTGCCGGACCCGCCCGATAAAATAACTGGCTGAAGTGAAATCATGTTTTTATCTTTCTGTTTGCACGTAGTCGGTGCTTCATTCTTAAATTTTACGAAGAGTGGGCGCTACGCGGGCGGACCAAACCTCTCACAGTTGTCTCGATATCATTGGCACAAATACAAATACTCTATTAGTACGACGATTGTTAGAGCACACTGGTCAGAAAAACATTTTTTCAAGATGGTGTCGCGAAGACTCCGAATACTAAGTGGAGAAAATCTCTGCCAATCCGAATTTAGAGTGTCAAGCTGCTACTTGAGCATGTGAGGCATAAGGTTTATGTACTTAAATCGTTTATACACATATCTCTGCCTCAGAAATTAATTGCTTTTTTTTATATACGCCATGCAGTTCAGTAGAACGTCCTCCACTGACCCAATGGAGTGCTTCGGCGGCAACTAAATTTTTCAAAAATTGTATATCTTGTTCTGATTGGAGAGAGTAATTGTCAGCATAAGTAGTATCTATCACTCGCCACAAAAAAGCGCTTCGCTTATATATATGCTCTGGAACAAGATAGGCTTCCAATTTTGTTTCTAGTTCCTCACTGCGTATCCCCTCGAAACAGCCGATCGAAAAATCTCGGTCGCTTAGAGTGCTATCAACTTCTTTTGTGTGGGCATTAAGTCTTAGGCGCGCAGGCAATTGTGACATCGCCACTGCTGCAGCATCAGCAGCCTCTGGCCATAGACGATTTCCGTTTCTACCGATTTGTTCACCAATACTCCAAAATTCCCCATTGTCTGTGAGGCGCTCATTGATTTGAGCGAGTACAAGTTCTATATTCGCGACGTGATGCAATGCGGATACACATACAATAATGTCGAATTGCCCGTTACCTGGTATGCCGTCATTAATATCTCCGATTAAGCATTGAATACTGGTATTTGTACTTGCTGACTTCAAACGCTGAGCTGCACGCCGAATCAACTCTTCACTTGCATCCAGAAGAGTTAATTCTACAGATCCTATGCAATGACTTAGTATCATTTCCTCAATCCGCGCTGCACCAGCACAAATTGATAAAATACGAAGTGAACGCAGTGCGCTAAGTGATGCTGCTCGGGCAAAGAAATCTGGTGGGTCCTGAGGAATTAATGTACCTAAGCATCTCATCGCAAAGTCAAATACAGCTTCTTGATCATTTGGAACTAGCTTTGCAAGTCGGGCGTGGGCGCGATTTCTTTGCATTTCCAGGAAGTTACTACTTAGTTTCTCTATCGTCGCTGACCCTACAACTCCGTTTTCCACATTAGGTGCAATTTGCGGGCCATACATTTCATGAGTGTAGGCTCCCGAAAAGTGATGTAATTCATTTTTCAATCTGTAGGCATAACTACTTAGTGCATTTGTTAATCCAATCTCGTGACGTGAGCAGATACGCAGTTGGGCGATTAAACAATGCGCTCCTGGATGCTCCGCGGATACGCACGTGACATGAAATTTTCCAACCAAAGAAGTATAGGCGCGCAAGTCCAATTGAATTTCTTGCTCCGCGGCCTCAGGAAGACCCCCAATACTCATGCTACATATCTGATTGTTACGCGCCTCCGCTGTCAGTCCATTTGGCTCAAATTGAATTTGCAGTTCAGCGGGACATTTGAGGTCAAAAGGACTGCTTGCACTTAGAATTAAAATATACTCCGTACCAATCGAAATAAACGGCGTGACCAACGATTCACCTGATTCAAGCACTGCAACGTAACGATGCCCAAGTTGAAAGGAGCACCCAACTACAGATGCCGGCACAGCCACGCCATTTCTATTAATTTTGTGCAGCTTGGACAATGGGTAGATCTCTAGTTCAAACGAAGTTTGCTTCGTTGATTCTTCTTGCTGAGGTTGTTGACGGACACCAACAGTATCGTCTTCCCGCCAGCCTCTCTGATGGCGAGCAAAGTAGCGTAAGAAATGTTGGACGAGTTGCATGTTTTATCCAGATCAAGAAGGAGCTAAAGTTCGCTGGCAGGTTCTAATTTGATATTAAATTACAAACTATAGGGCAAATTGATAATTTATACAAAAGATACGATCGTGGTGTAGCATTTTTTTTAAATACGGCTTGTCTATTTTGGAGGTTTAGCCCGCCTCCTCTGAGCGTTTTTGCTTATTAAGAAATTTTGGTTAGTATCTGCTGCTATTTGGAATCGACCTGAACGCACGAATTGCGAATGAGGCAAAATATGCTTATTGCCTCTCATGCTCACCCAAACAGAGCAATTCCACGAGGCTCGTCAGGTAACTATTAACCTAGACGCCTTTGAACAGACAACTTCACTACTACGACTGAGACAGATTGTTGATTGGTAAATCAACATTTCCGTTGCCTGTGTAGGGCGGAACAATGAAACAGCGCTTCGGTGACACCGCTCCTCATCAAGACGGCTAAGGGCAAGCTGAGTCTTTACCAGTTGGACAAGAATGTCGAAGCATCTGAACGTCGGGGCACGTCATACATCGGCATGATTTGCCGGAATTTGTATTACTTGCGTGATTTTTAGTGACTGCGAGAAATTGCTTGCAAAACGTTGAGGAATGTAACGAATGATTACGATGCTAGGACTGAATTTGTGAATGGCCTAACATAGTTCTCGTGGTGATCTCAGCAAGGAAATGATTTAAACTAAATTTGAGGTGGCAGAATGGGCAATCCTATACAAAGGCATGAAAGGAGAGGTAACGGACCTAGTTTTGCTCCGTATGTTGGTCGTAGGTTTTCAGATTCAGTTGGTGAGACAACAGCGGCGGCCGGAGGAAATGGGAACACCTTTCTCTACCCACTCTTGTTGTACGGGTTGGCTTATTTGGCTTACCTCTTATTTCGTTTAGGTTGGTTTCCTTCTTCAGATCACTTACATCCTTGAAGTTAATTTGCAATTGACAATGCCCTCGCCAGGAAAGGCTTGGGCATTTTTTTCGGATGTCCGGTTTAAATTTCATCCATTGCGATGTATGCTGCGTGGCCTTGGCTTACCTAGCACGATCTTTTGTTCGATAAATTGACTCGGTCAGTTTGATTTATCTCCACTGATTGGCAAATTCTGCCATTCGGCCATACGACGCTTCGGATCCCAGTTCTTTCAGATCTAAATGCAGTGGTTTCAGACTGCGTCGCTGCTTACGATTGCCAGCCTCAATCTTTAACCAGTACGAAAGCCGGAACGCGTATTTATCGACGGCACTGACTGTTCGCAGCTCCGCATTGGCCGGCTTGGTGATTTCCGAGCGCAGGTAGCGCCGGGCGGTTTTTCGTGAGATGGTTAGCGTTCTTGCGATCTCTCAAGGAAACACGGTCACGAGTCTGCTAGCGGTGAATAATGCTTAGTAATGCTACGTGGATCAC
Organism: Parundibacterium terreum; assembly: GCF_014636315.1. Lineage (GTDB taxonomy): Bacteria > Pseudomonadota > Gammaproteobacteria > Burkholderiales > Burkholderiaceae_D > Undibacterium > Undibacterium terreum. Next base: position 122,998 of record NZ_BMED01000004.1, read on the forward strand.
TCTAGTCACCTATCCATCAAGGCAAGTCGGATTGTGTTCAATAGTGGATCAGAATTACGTGCAAATTTCCCGACAATTCAGTAGTAAAACTCAAAAATAGAAACGGGCCGAAGCCCGTCAAGTACCTACTTGCGAATCCCATCCTATGAAGATGGTCAGCGGCTTTTTATTCCGTGGCGCTAGAAACACATGGCCAATGATAGGAGCCTGTGACATATCCTGACTGAAAATTTCCCGTAGCATGTGGAGCACCGGTAGTAGAATCAACATCTAGAGCATAGTACTGCCAACCGCAGCGTAGGCCAGTAAATGGAGTCATCGTCAAATTATTGCCTGTGACGGTTGCAGATGTGGCGCCACCCAAATAGATGCCGTAGCCAAAGGTGCCGCTCCCCGTATTGTTCGTTACACTTGGCCCCATCGCATAGTTGCAATTGCCATTTGTGACGTTGCACCAGAGATGCGTTCCCACCGACAGCGCAACATGGAAGTGCTGACCACAGCAAGTTTGGATTGTATTATTTCTTACATATGAACCGGTAAAGTCTACCGGCGTCGTGCCCCCCATAACAGGATCAACAATTATTGCGCTATAAGCTGACTGGCTCGAATTAGCTATCCAGTTATTCTCTATGATTGTGTTGGTGCCGCCAAAAAATGAGATGCCGCCATCGGTTGCATCTCTAACCTCGTTATTGGCTACATAGGCGTTGCTACAGCGTATGGTAATTCCGTCCGCCCATTGTCCACCAGCGGCTGGCAAATGGATACCGTTCGAGCCTACATAGTTATTTGTTAACGTCAAATAGCTACAATTCGGGTCGTCAGCAGCATCTAATGCGACAAATCCAATGGTGTGTTCCAAACGCACGTGGTCGACCGTGTTTATGCTGCCCCTGACACCAAGTAATGGACTCGGCCCGTAGTACGCGTTATTTGCCTTATTACCATCTATTTTGATAGATTTAATTGAAATGTTATTTCCGTAGGCATCAACCAAAGCAAATGGGGTCGTTGGTGGAGACGGCATCGGCCTATTATCTGCCAGTTTCAAATTGGCCTTTAATGAGTCGTTAGTTGGGTATCCGGTGGTGAATAGAGAGTTGTTTGAGTTAAGCAAAACCGCATTATTAAGTGTGAACTGAGCGCCCTGGCAAAGCTCGGCGATATTTGTCGCGCGAAGTGCATTATTTATATCTACTTCTGTTCCACCGTTAATGCAGGCACGAGCGAATGGAGCTGAGAACAAGTACAACGAAATGATCAGAGCGACAACGAGTTTCACAGGTGACATAAGTACCTCCATTTGAGTTGATGGTTTATATGGTCGTTAATTCGATAGCTTAAGTCTTGCCAGTTAGCCAAAGGTCATTATCACTACATCAATGCAAACTCAATCACTAACGAGGGATAAGTATTGCTCTTTTGATATAACTCCACAACAATTTTTTGCAATTTCTGCAAGGCAATAGTATTTATTGCGATATCTGGCAGCTCAAAAGTTAGCCCTGGTTGCCCCCGAGCTTATGAAATTTGGGTAAGCTAGTTCTGAGTCGCGATGAGCAAATCTGTATTGGTTTTATAGGTTGGAAGACCTGAAAGTAATGGTGAGGCTTGGAGGCGGGGCCTACAACGAGAGCAGGTCCCACATGGCCCTCGGCGGTCAATCGTCAGTGAAATATCCCCGTTCTGCGAGCCATTGCGGCCCCGCAGCAGTGCTTGTGTAAGTCGAAAACCACCCTGAAAGTGGTCCAAAAAAACCTTGCAAATTAGCTCATCTGAGACGCGTTTGCAGCTAATGCTTTGAATTTCGCAGCTAATTCTTTCTCGGCGAACGCTCCATTTCTTATCTTCTTAACGAGACGTCATCTTACGTCATCCTTTGAAAGATAAAATTTCGGAAGGGAAGCTCATTCCGGGACCAACAAGAGGGCATTTTCAGAGCTGACGATTAAACCCTTGGCTGTAACTGTGACCGCCGTGGGGTGACTCAAGCTACTCGGCAATGCGCCAAGTCCGATGCCAACTTTGCCTGCCACCCCGCCGACCGTGGTAACGGCGCCGTCGGGAGTAATCTTGCGCACGGCGTTATTGCCCCTATCTGCCAGATAGACGCTGCCGCTCGTGTCAACCGCAATCCCCAAGGGATACCACCCGCGCTCGTGGCATTTCTTTTGTACACCGAATCAGTGTAAAACGGGTGCTCTCGTTTGCCCGCTGTTAGACGATAGTCAATTGTTCGTGGGAAGTCGTTTTGCTTGCGTGGCGCTCGCAAACCGGGAATTGCTACGCTTTAGATGCACGGCAGTCGTCGAAGACTGTTGCTTAAACAGAATTGCAGGCTCAATTTGTGCTCGTTAATTTAGGCAAATTCGGGCGCGCGACTTCCCTTGTACCTATTCAAAGCTTGCCAGAGTTTATGCATATTTAACTCCTCGTCCGTCATTTGAAGGAAGATACTCGGCTACCACTGGTGCAGCCGAGTATCTGCCTGCTAACTTAATAGGCTGGGCATGTAACTGGGAACAGCCCAGAATTAAAATAATTAACTAAGAGGCTAACGGTTTGAGTAAACCTTGGCGTACTTTGGGGACTGCCGGCGTATTCTGAGTAAAAACCATGGCCTGCGGCGGTAGCTGACGTTGGAGTTCCTGTTCCAACTTGGCACAGCTTCGAATTTATAGAATTAGAATTAACTCTATCTGTAAACGCTTGTGACTGCCCGTACGGGACAGTTTTATCGCCGTTTCCATGGAGAATAAAGAACTTACTTGTTCGAGCCGATGTCCAGGCCCAAGTAGGTGAAACGCTTGCATTGGTTTGTACAGCAGTGGAATTCACATATTTTTGAATATATGGAATCAAGGATGTCTCATGGCCGACGTTAAGGGCATCGTAATTCGGGCAGCTTGTTGTAGTACAGGTCCCTAAATCGCTGACAGGATAGAGCGCCGCTATTTTGCCCACGTCCTTTAGACTTCCTAACAGATTGACTAGATGGCCGCCCGATGAAAGCCCGAACAAATTAACATTGGACGTGTCGACCCAGAACGAATTCATGGTGACACTTGATTTGACAAGAGTCACAAAATCTTCGATATCGTTCTGCTGCTCAGGGGAGGAATATACATATGGCGTTAACGAGTAAGCAGGAGAAAACACGACATATGGTGTACCGGATTGATTGCTTGCAAGCGCCTGGTTGTATTCTTGCATTTTCTCTACAAAGCCACCTGCCCAGCCCCCACCGTGCACGCTAACTATCGCCTTATACAAGGCACCGCCCGTGGAGTAATTTGGGGGTAAAAAGACGTTCGCCAACATCATTCTCCCGCTGCGGTTGTACCAGACAATATATTTATGAACATTGCCAAAACCTGAGGGTGTCAGCGCGATACTTTCACTCATTACCTTGGTGGGGGTATAGCTACCGCTGACGGGGGTTTCCCATCTGGGGCCTGCCACGTTTGTTCCGCCATTAGTAAGTGAGTCCGCCAAGGTAAAGGCGTCGTTAAAAGAACTTGTAGTATCGGTGACACGGCGGATGATTGTCTGAGTATCTTGATTTTGAAGGCTGCGATTTCTGCCTTCCTCCAGACGGGCGACCGCCTCTAGCATAGTAATTTTGTTGTGAAACTTATCGCCGCCATCGGCCGGAGCGGTTACATCAGCTGCATTGTACAGGGCTTGTATCAAATCTCCCGGCGTTGTAAATACCCCCGAATGGACTTGGTTTTGCCAATACTGAACGCCGGTGTAGTCATCGCCAACAGCCTTACCTAAAATAAACACATACATGTACTCAACAAATTCGTCCCATCCCCCCCAATTCGCTTGTATCGTGGGGTTGGTGAAATTATTTGAAGCTGGATCAAATATGCTGGTTACAGGAGGAACGAGGTTCCCGCCGACGTTTCGTGCAATTAAATTAGCTGCTTGGATTAGCGTCGCATTTGCTGGCATGCTGGGATGCGTAGACCAGTAGTCCAAGCCACCCTTGTCGGGGGCGCGCCCCAAAAGTGATAAATACGCTTTGGCGACGTTCATTTGTGTTGTAGTCAATGCTGGGTAGGAGTTGACTATCGTTGGCATCGATACCCTTGTTGCTTGGGCGGCTGACGCAAAGGCCAGAGTAATCATTAATACTGAAGCTCTCTTAAACATATAGTCCTTTTTTAAATAAAAAGTGGGGCTTGGGGGGGGGCGCGTTTTTGCTCCGGGTAAAGATGAAAATCATTTTCCAACGAATAGCAGTCCATGCAGATCCTTATTGAAAAATTACTCTATGGATAGTAATTACATATAAGGCAACTTAGATTAGCATGCGTTGAGTTAATAATACAATAATTTTTATTTGGAAATTTTTGCGACTAGCTGATCGAGAAGTTGCACATATTTAATATTTTTAGAATGAGGGGGTGAATTCTTCACCTTAATTTTGCTACGTAACAATCTGATGGATGGGGGCGCTTCGTTCGGCTCCTACTGACAGGAATTGTCTGTGATTGTGGTTGATCAACCTACAACTGGTGCTGGCTTGTCGATTTTCTCATCGAAGCCAGCTACACGCGCCATCTTGCCAACACCATGGTAATCAAGCGATACGATGGGCACAAGCATCGCGGCGATGAGCCCGATGCTCGCCATCTGGCACAGCAAACGGGAGGTCGCATTCCCGGCAACGACGTGAAGAAATTGACGACCGCAGACATAGATCAGATGGCGGTTGATCAAACTGAATCGATTGGTATGAAGTCCAACCTAGCTGTGATAAAAGTATTGCAACCGCAGATCGATGGCATCGAGAAAGTACAGGCCGCACATTGCCACAGCAGTCCTGGATATCGACTGCTTAATTGCGTAGCCGGGATTGGACCGATCCTGGCTACAGCCATTCTTCTTAAAATGGGTAGGCGCATCGCATTTGCTACTAGTAAAGTCGGCCTCTAACCAGGTATTGATAATTCATACAAAAATTGTACTTTATGCTATATTTTTTGTGATCAACATTTCCAATACTTCCTATGACTGCAAATGCGCTCCTTAATAAGTCCACCTTTCTTAGTATTAGTTTCGAAGGACCTTATTGGTTGGCCCTGACGTGCTTGATTTCGGCTCTTTTGTTGACTGCTTGCGGCGGTGGATCATCGTCCTCCATTGGCAGTGGTAATCCGACGCCTCCCAGTGGCGGTAGCGGTGTATCTCCTGGGGGCGACAACTCCAACGGCGCGGGCACTATCGTCGTCGGCAATAACGGCCCCGTCATCGGGACCTTGCCATCAGTAGCGAGCCAGTTGAAGCTGGTAGCTGGCAACACCTCCACCGCTGGCAATCTAGACGGTGCCACTAGCGTTGCGAAATTCAACGGCGCAAGTACGATGGTTGTGGATTCGTTTGGAAATATTGTTGTCTGGGACGCTGGCAACTCTGTACTGCGTAAAATAACGCCAGGCGGACAAGTCAGTACCCTGGCCGGACATTATGTCGTTGACGCCAATACGGCCGATTGGTGCTCCGATGGGCTAGGTGCGGCGGCAAACCTTCAATCTATAGGCGCAATGACAGCGGGCAACAACGGTGACATCTATGTCGTCGACAATGGATGTGCTGTAGTCCGCAAGATCACAAGTGCGGGATTGGTCACCAAGTTTGCCTCCCCTTTGACTGACGGCTCCGGTGGCTATACCAAGGGTTCGTATACTTCAAGATACATCGCCTTTGATCGGAGCAGCAGCAATTTATATATCTTGCTTGGCTCCTTTCAGGATTGGACCGGCGCTGGCTTTCAAATGGACCCGTCCTTTATATATGGTGGGATGATACGCCAGATAACGCCGTCGGGGACAGTGACTACGATTGCAAGTTCCAGTGGAACCAGTGCACTATATACCGGTATCGTAACCGATGGCGCTGGCAATCTCTACATTAGCGACTTTAATCGCAGCGCGATCCTCAAGTTGGACAAGACCGGCTTGGTTAGCACATTGGCCATCGACGCTCCTGGCTCCCTCCTGACAGATGCGAACGGGAACCTAGTTTCGGTAGATGTTTTCCAGGGAATAAAAACATTTTCCATTGCCGGCAAGCTCATCCGCACTATGCAGGCACCATTTCTTCCCGATATTGGCAACGGTCAGCCCAATTCAATTGCAAATCTGCCCCTGACCTTCGATACTTCCAACAATCTGCTGGTGGGCGCGAACACTTCCGTTAAGATGGTGACCTCGGATGGCATAGTCAGCACGTTGGCTGGTGTGGACCCAGACTATGGTTATAGTGACGGCGTCGGCGCGCTAGCGCAATTCCATAGCCCGACCGGACTTGCTGCCGACGGCGCAGGCAATGTCTACGTGGCTGACCGTCTAAACTATATCGTGCGCAAAATCACTCCTAACGGCGTCGTCTCTACCTTCGCTGGCACCGCTGGAAAATCAGGGTTGATCGATGGCGCCGGCGCTGCCGCGTTATTCGTGGCTCCGATGGGGCTGGCCATCGACCCGGCAGGAAACATCTATGTCCTAGATCTACTTGGATCCCAGATGGCAATTCGAAAGATCACGTCAACTGGGATTGTCAGCACGATTTATTCAGGAGGTAACGCACTTACCTTGACTGCCATTGCCGTGGATGCCAACGGCAACATTTACGTCGCCAATCACGATTACAATGCGCGCATGGACCAAATACAGAGGGTAAGTGGGGCTGGCCAGCTCACGTCCTATCTTACCCTTGGCGACACCGTTAGCAGTTTCGCCATTGACGGAAAAGGTGATGTGTTTGTAGTAACTAATAACGCGCTGCGTAAATTGACACCTCAAGGCGTTAAGACCATCATTGCAGGTAAGGTGGGCGATGCTAGTGTCAAGGACGGCGTGGGCATCAGTGCAGGTTTGGGGGCAGCTTCAAAGATAGCCATTGATGCTGGCGGCAATTTCTTCTTGTCCGACTTCGCCAACCATCTCGTTCGCAGAGTCACTCCGCAAGGTGTGGTAACCACTTATCTAGGCAAATACGGCAATTCTGGAATCAACCTAGGCATTGCGCCAGGCAGCCTATTCGCGCCAAATGCTCTGGCGATTTCTGGGACTACGCTCTATATAGCCTCTGGAAACGCGATCTTGGCGGGCCAATAAAACTCTCGGTAAAGCGCTCAACTCTACAGGGCTTCTGCCAGCGGCCCGTTCTACTTACTTGGTTCGACGCCCACATGCTTATCAAGGATCAAGCGTTCATGAAAATTTTTTGGAAGTTTTTCGTATTGTCTGGAATTTCCAATCACATCTAACTGCAGTATTAGAGGGAAATCGACCTAAAGTGGGCGCATCAAAATATCTGGTGAGCGCCGAAAAAAGAGCCTACGCAAGGCAGGCTGAACTCCCTCTACGACGTCGGTCGAAAACACAAAGGGAGAGTGCATAGTTTGATATGTAACGATTAGTACATCTATGCAGTACCGCACTTATTACCAGAATTTTCCAGACATTAGCCTGAAAAAAGCTGAAAGGCAGGTAATGCGAACCGGTGCGTTGAGTTTACCAACGGAAGAGAGCCAAGCGAAACGGTATGGTTGCAATCAAAGCCGTGGCGTATATGCTGGCACGCGCTTGCTTTCATATGCTAAAGACCGGTGAGCAATTCTCGATAGAGCGTTGCTTTACGTAGGGTTGGCAACGGGCGGCAAGCCAGAACGTGGGTTGGACTTCGAGCCAGCAAAAACTGATTGGATACCGCGCCGTTTGCCATCTTTGTATGTTCGTAGGAAAAGAATCGTCCGGATTACGAGCCACAAAGGTCTGGAGCCGCTTATGCGGAAGCCATAGAACTGTCCATCCATCGGACGCAAACCGGTACCGAGATGCTTCTAGGGCAGCAGTTGCTGCCAGGGCGAAGATTGCAGCAATATCTTCACTTGATCCAAATGGGTGACTTGTACGATTCTCGTAACCACGCACTGAAGCAAAGGGCTCGAAGTCAGCAGATGAACTATGACGGTGGTGCTATGGAATTGAAATATCGCGGAGTAGTGCGAGGAATTAATTCGTAGTGTTTACAAGGGGCAGCTAATGGGTGACCTGGGCCTGCTCATGGAAATCGCCAAAAGGCTCAATATCTACCGCAATACCGTCCGGCGTCCCCTATGCTCGGAAATTATCGAACCCGCTTATACGGGCGTCAATCCGCCAGCGCCATTTATCCAAACGCCTTCCAGCTTCCAGGCTGACTCAAGATCGAGGCGGCCATATCCCGTAAAAACAGAGACGCAGCTTCAAGCATCTGAACAAAGAGCCCGTGTCAACTGAGGATCCGACGGCTCTTATGAAACGTCCAGAAAACTCGGTACGACAATAACCAAGATCTAGTAAGGTTTTGTTTATCTAACACTATTTCAATATCAATATTTAGCAAAATGAAAATCAATTGCCGATTTACAACGTTGCGACAAATATATTGACACTTGTAGATGTGATAATTTACATTTTGAAACTATTTGGTAAGGCGACAACTATCCATTTCGCTTAAAGAGTATCAGTACATTACTTGGATCCTCTGCGTCTTACGCAATTGCTCCAAGCGGCTCGCAGGCGTGCCTCACGGCTGGATACGAAGCATCCAAAGAGATTTCAAAAAATTCAAACAGCAAGAAATAGTGAATAGCGTGAACGATCAAACCGCGCTGTCTTGTGAGTATGGCTAGATAGTCATGACGATTACTCAGAAGAAATATTTTCTTGAGATAGTAAGTAGAAATTCAAAAAATTAATTAAATCAATTTAATTGTAGGGATAGCAATGCGCGAATCACTCATGACGTTAAGCAAGCTTACAGCTGTTATCCCTCAACGATTAATAAACACATTCCCTAAAATACAAATCCAGCTACCGCGAGTAGCCAGTGCAAAGTTAGCGATCGCCTTGATCGGCGCCATAGCCGCCGGCATCTCTCCCAGCAGCTACGCCGCTAAAGCAAACAACGTTATCCATTTTTCGACACCCGCAAATACCGCAGTGAATGCCGGACCGGTCGGTATCTCCGCTTATCCGGACTCTGAAACGGCAGTGCGATTTAATAGTGATAACACCGCGATATGTACCGTATCCAATGTCGTCTACAACGGCAGCTCGACCTCGGCGACGGTGAGCTTGGTGAGTGTCGGATCTTGCTCGATCACCGCCAACGCGTCAGGTAATATTGATTTCAACGCGCCTCCGGCGACAACACGTATTTTTCAGGTCCTGAATCCTGCACTGACACCGCAGAGCATTAATTTTGGCCCATTGGGGAATCAAACTTATCCTGGTTCATTCTCCGTTTCCGCGACTGCGACCTCACATTTAGCTGTCTCTTTCTATTCAAATACTCCGGGTACCTGCACGATATCCGGCTCTACGGTCACCTTAGTTGCGTCGGGTAGTTGCACGATCACAGCTACGCAAACAGGAGACTCTACTTACAGTGCTGCGACACAGGTCAGCCAGTCATTTTCGATTACGTCAACACAGACCATCAGTTTTCCAGGAATCGCAAACCAGACCTATCCTGGCTCAGTCGGCATTTCTGCGTCCGCGACCTCAAATTTGCCGGTTACTTTGTCCTCTAATACGCCCGGCGTCTGTTCACTGTCAGGCTCCACCGTGACGTTTAACGGGACAGGGACCTGTACCATCGCCGCCAACCAGGCAGGGAATAGCGCTTATAACCCAGCGCCCACCGCGACGCAGTCATTCAATATCGCAATGGGAGTTGTTTCGCAAACAATCAACTTCAGCGCGATTGGAAATAAAACCTTTGGCGCTACACCCTTCGATTTGTCTGCTTACGCAAGCTCAGGTTTGACTGTGACTTTTGGCTCCAATACGCCAGGGGTATGTACGGTTTCCGGATCGACAGTGACCTTAGTAACCGGTGGCACTTGCACAGTCTATGCAACACAAGCCGGCAATGCCAGTTACTATGCAGCCACCGCGCAGCAGACTATCTCAGTCGCTACCGCTTCACAAAGCATCAACTTTACCAATCCCGGTACTACAACGGTCGGCGCTGCGCCTTTTGGACTGAGTGCATCTGCCAGTTCTGCCTTGGCGGTCAGTTTCACCTCCAGCACGACTTCGGTCTGTACTGTGTCAGGTTCAACCTTAACCCCAGTCGCTGCTGGCACTTGTACCATAGTGGCAAGTCAAGGCGGCAATAGCAGTTACAGTGCAGCATCGGCCTCACAGTCATTTCAGGTAAATGCCGCCGTGCTGACAGTGTCGCTTGCAATTTCCAACGGCCCGAACTTTCCCGCGCCAGGCATTATAGGCATGGTCGCGACGGCAAGCGACAGCGATGGCACAGTCACCAGTGTAGCCTTCTACAATGGTGCCACACTCCTATATACGGCAACATCCGCGCCTTACACCTACACCTGGTCTAACCCTACTATCGGAACTTACAGTATCACGGCTGTCGCAACCGATAGCAAAGGCCGGAGTGCGACGTCCACTGCGTTGGCGACCAATGTCGTTTACCCAAGCGGTTCTGGGGTCAACTTTATTTCCGTTGCGCCCACGACGACAGGGCAAGCAATCCCGGGAGGCACCACCTTAAGTGCAGGGATTACGTATACCCTGAAGGCCCTGACGAATGACTCGATCAACTTGGTGAAGTTGATAGAGGCGGGGAACGCCATTAGTAGCATGCCCTACAGCGTAAGCTACTTGGGAGAAAACCCGGTCAATACCACACGATCCGGAACCTTAAGCGCACCTCTGGCTATTGGTGTGCATCAACTTCACTTGCAAGTCGAGACGGTCGAAGGTTACATAAACGATTCCGCCACGTTCACGATCACCGTCACACGCATCAATGCGCCACCAAGCATTACCCTGCAAGCACCAGCCAATGGCAGCATACTCAACCTGCCAGCCAATATCAGCCTGAGTGCCACTGCGAGCGATACCGATGGTACGGTCAGCAAGGTAGACTACTATAATGGATCGACCCTGTTGTCTACGGTAAGCACAGCGCCTTATAGCTACAACTGGAATGCTCCGGTGGGCAGCTATAGCATTACCGCGGTAGCGACCGACAATGATGGCGGAACCACTACCAGTACTGCGGCGACGGGTCGGGTGAATGCGCCACCGACCGTGTCTGTGTCGGTACCGGGTTCGGCAACTTCGGCTGCCGGCGCAACCTTGACTGCGACGGCATCGGACTCGGACGGCAGCATCCAGCACGTAGATTTCTATAGCAACGGCAACTTGTTGGGCACAGCCTCAGGCAGTGCAGGGCAGTATAGTTTTCAATGGAGTAATCCGCCGTCAGGCAATTTTACGATTACCGCCAAAGCCTACGACAACGACAACGGTGTCGCGACGTCCTCTGGTGCAGCCATCAGTATTGGCGGATCAGCAGGCAACACTGGAAACGTATCGCTGAGCGCTACACCAACGAATATCCGGGTGTCACCTGGCGCCACAGCGAATATCACATTCAACGGCAGCAGCACTGACGATGTGCAGGTGCAAAAGCTGGAGCTCTTCAAGGATACGGGCAGCGGCTACGGTACCACGGCAATGTCGACGGCGACGGGTAGTGCCGCAACGCTGACCTTCAATTATGTATTTCCCGCTCCAGCTGGAACTTACCGTTTCAAGCTGCGCAGCACAGACAACGCTAACAATGTCACGGAATCGACACCCGTCATTGTCAACGTCACCGACAGCAGCCTGCTCGGAACCATCAATGGCGTGCGTAGTAATGCAACTGGCACCCCCGAGTTGTATGGCTGGGTCTGCCAGGATGGCAATAGCCAAGGGTTGGTCTATAGCGTTTACCGCGATGCACCTTCTGCACTGGGCGGCACTCTATTGACTTCCGGTATCGCCAATGTAGCCAGCGAGATCGATAACGCAGCCATCCAGTCGCAATGCCACACGCCAGGCGCGGGACATCATTTTGTGGTGGACTTGAGTAGTTATACCTCGACATATGCGGGCAAGTCCATTTATGTAGAGGCGCAAGGCGCAACCAGCGGCACCGTTGTTTTGCCATGTGCAGACAATAATTGCACGATGCCGGGCAGTTTGAGGATAGCGCTGACCACGCCGGCTGACGGAGACCACTATGTGGCGCCAGCCACGGTGTTTGCGCGCGCACTCATCTCAAATGGTAGTGGCCCTTACGACGAAGTCGCATTCAATATCAACGGTGAATGGATTGCTGCGCAGGCAGATACGGCGATCAATACCTATTTTGCAAGCAAGGCAGATTTGCCAAGCAGTGGCACGCCTTATATTGTTTATGCAAAGGTGCGCAAGGGTAACTCAACGATTTATTCCGTGCAGAACCAGATCTATGTTGATCCGTCTACAGGCGTTACTCTTGCCGTCACCTCACCAACGGCCGCGACTATAGTTGCCCTGTCTAGTCCTGTCGCCCTGTCCGCGAATGTGTCTTTGCAAATGGGTGCCAGTGCAGTAACCGCTACGGTCAAATTCTATGCGAATGGCCAATTGGTCGCGACATCGACCAACAGCAGCAACTGGTCCGCCCAATGGACGCCAAAACAATCTGGTGCTGTCGATATTACCGCACGCGCCTTTGACGGCAGCGGGAAATTGCTGGCGCAATCGTTACCAGTGCGGATTGCTGTATCTGCGTCATCAGGCCCCGCTGTTCCAGCTGATGCTACGCCAGTTCCGGTTGATGTTTTCGTGCCGCATCTGGGCAACGACGATGCAGGAACCCTGGGCGGCGAGCTGACGGTAGGCAGCGATGGTGCCGCCAGCTACAGTATCCCCATCGTAGTGCCCCCGGGAACGGCCAATATGGCACCTAACCTGAGCCTCAACTATTCCAGCAGCGGCACCAATGGCCTGCTGGGATTGGGCTGGAGCGTGGGTGGCTTGTCCAGCATCCACCGTTGTGGACAGACTATTGCGCAAGACGGCACGAACAACCGCATCAGTTTTGATAAGACAGACAGGTTGTGCCTGGATGGCAAGCGGCTGGTGTTGGCCAACTTGGCGATGTCTGATGATAACTACTGGGCAAGTAATGCTGAGTACCGTACTGAGATCGAGAGCTTCAGCCGCATCACGACACAAATGAACAGTAGTGGCCAGCGCATGTTCAAGGTGGAGACCAAGGACGGCCGCATCATGAGTTTTGGTGGCGTGAATGGTACTATCGATAGCAGCTATGTACAAGCGATCATTCCCCAGACCCCGATCAACAGCGGCGTGGGCGTTCCACAACCGCAAGCCAAGAGTGGTGCACAGTCTTGGGCGCTGAGCACGATTAAAGACCGCATCGGCAACTTCATTACGATCACCTATGACCAGGACGGTACCACTGGTGAACACAAGCCACGCGTCATCCGCTATGGTGCCAACGGTTTGGCGCCGCATGCGGCGGTTCAGTTCAGCTACGAAACAAGGCCGGACGCCTGGACGCGTTATATCGATGAAACACGTAATGACCTGCGCAGCCGCATCACCCATATCAAGACCTATGTAGGCGGCGATCTGAGTGGCGACGTCAGCACCGGCACCATAGTGCGTGACCACACCTTGAGCTATGAGCAAAGCCCAACCAGCGGTCGCAGTATGCTGAACTCAGTCCAGGTTTGTGCCAGGAAGGACGGGGAAGTTGGTACGACCACTGACTGTATGCCGGCAACGACCTTCGCGTGGGGTAAGCCAGATCCGAGCAAAACTCCTGGATTTGAAAGCAAGGGCTTGTGGGCGAATGGACCAAATTTAAAGACTTCCTACACTACCGACGGGCTCACTTATACCTCCTATCATCCAGACTATTTTGCTTTTAGCGACTTTGAGAATAATGGCTACACCGATATATTAGAAAAGCGCGTGATGGGATTAGGATCGCCTATTGTCGAAGCAAACGGACTTGCTGTCGGGACAATGCAAACGCAATACCGTTACTTCCACAATACCGGTAGCGGTTTTGCGCAATACACGTACAAACTGGACACGAATGAGCCTTTCATCGTGCTGGATACAGGTGACTTCAATGGTGACGGTGTATTGGATTTATTGGTTACCACCAATGGAACCGCTTCAGGCTACGCAAAGATCTGCGTTTCTCCGTTGGCTGCGCCGGGTGCTTTGGGTGCGCCTGGCTCAGTGATTACCTTCACTTGCGGCCCAGCTAACCAAGCAGTTGGAGCGAATAGCCCGAAAGCGCTGCCTTACGTTGTTGATGTCCGGGGCGATGGCCGCTCAGCACACTACAGCACCAATAATAGTGGAATCGTAACCGTCTGTATCCAAGGTTCATGTCAGCAAGATCCGTCTCCACCGGATGGCCTAACCATCGTGTCACCGGATGACGGATCGGACTCTTACTCGCAGAACCAATACACAAGGCTGAACCAGATCGTAGACTTTTCTGGTATTGGCAAGCCTTATGACGTGCGCTGGACACGCTTGAAATACTCTGCATATGTGCAGGATGGCGTTGAATCAATCTATTTGCCGCATTTTGATAATCTGCAACCTGCAGTGGTGATCAACAATTTTAATCCGCCGGGTTCGCCATTTGGTCTGGGTAAAATGGCCAGTTACACATATCAGCCTTACCAGGCGCCAACGCCAGCGGTGCAACATCAGGAATTTATGCCCTACCTGTTTGATAGGGATACGGATATGGGAGGTATTTCAACCGACTTTAACGGTTCCGGCTACAACAGCATTGCATTCGGCTTTCTCGAGCTGAACTGGGATCAGACGCACACGTATTACTCTTATAATCGTTCGGAATTGACCCTCTGTCTGTCGACGGGCCGGGCGCTGGATTGCGGCATCCGTCAAAAATACAGCGGTGCACAATACTTGTCAGTACGGGCTGTCAATAATTTCATTGGCGACGGGCAGGCAACGATACTGGTCGATGAGCTGAGCTATGTGCCGGGAAAAAAACCGGCGCCTAGCGGTAATTTACGTATGTGCCGCGTGACGGGCGACGACACGACAAATGGTAGTGGCGTGAATGACAGCAACATGGTCTGCGATCCATGGGGCGGCTTCACCATCCCAACCAGCGACAGTCCATCGCGTTTAGACAAAATATTCTTCCTGGATTTGATGGGAACCGGTCGTACGCAAATCGTGCAATACCATGCGGCAGACGGTACCTGGGAAGTATTTGCCCCAATAGACCTGGCGGTGACAGGCCAAGCCCTGGATCGCATTTACCAAGTCACCAATGGCATCGGCGCGGGCGGTACCGTCGAATATGTCGACGCCATACCTAGCGGTGTAGTGACGCAACCGGGCAATACGAGCTGGAACTATCCGCAGCATGCGAGCGCAAGGAGCGGCAAGATCGCCCGTAGCTTGTCCCTGACGAATGGCGTGAGCTATGGCAGCCCGATCACCAGAAAAACCACTTATCGCTACGAAGATCCTGCAACGGATGTGGCCGGCCGCGGCTCTCTCGGCTTCGCAAAAGTGATTGCGACCGATGAGCTGAGCCAAATCAGCACGGCGACGACCTATAGCCAAACCTGGCCGTTCACAGGTATGGCGCTGGTGACGACAGTAAGCTCCGGCAGCAATGTCACCTTGTCGGTGAGTAAAAATACGCCCCAGGCTGCTTCCATCACGCAAACCAATGGACAAGTCACGTACTTCCCGTATATCGCAAGCAATGAAACAAAGCGGTATGACTTGAATAGCAGCTATATGGGCACGACCACGACGAACAATACATATGGCGACGGTTGGGGCAATTTGACCTCACAAGTGGTAGCGCTGGATAACAATACCTATACAAGCACTGAATCATCGGTTTTCCGGAATGACAGTGCAAACTGGATCATTGGCAAGCCTACGTCCACTACCATCAAGAAAACCGATCAAAATTCCGCAACCGTCTCGCGTACAAGCACGAAGGATTATGATGCGGCAGGCTTGATTCTATATGAGACAGTAGGGCCAACCAGCGGACTGAGTACACAGCAGCTCACTACGACTTACTCCAGGGCCGGTAACAATTTTGGGTTGGTGAACAAAACGACCCAAACCTGGTTGAACGCAAACGTGACGCCCACGCACGCGAGTGCTACTAATCAGACCCGTACGGTCAACGAAACTATTTATGATAGTAATGGCCGCTACCCGAGTACCGTAAAAAATGCGTTGGGTCACGTTGAAACCCATGCCTATGACCCTGCGACCGGAGCGCGCCTCAGCCTGACTGGACCTAATCAGTTGACAACGACATGGGCAGCCAATGGTTTTGGACGGGTACTGAAAGAATCACGCGCCGATGGCAACGAAACACGTCAGTATCAAAAGAAATGTGATGACTCTTGCCCGGACGGTGCGGTAGTTGCCAATATCACAGAAAATTTCCACGTCAGCGTCCCTGGATCAACAGGCGATCGAATTTCCGTACCTCAAATTACCTATCACGACAATGCAGGCCGTGTCATTCGAAGCCTAAGCATGGGCTTCGACGGGACAACGATTATGCAAGATCAATATTACGATAGTCGCGGCCGTTTGACCCTGACCATGAGGCCTCATTATCTAGACGACAGCATTTACCTTGATCGCTATCAAGAATATGACGATCTCAATCGGGTGACTACCTTGGCCACCCTCGATGAATTGGGGGCAGCCGTCTATACCAAGACGACATATCAAGGCTTGGATGTCATTACAACAAACGCAAAAAACCAGTCTCGTACCGAACATCACTACCTCACAGGTAAAGTAGCTAGCGTACTCGATGCCAAAGGCGGCACGACATCGTTCAACTATGAAGCATTTGGCAATCTGGCGCAGACGACAGATCCAGAGGGTAACGTCATCAAGATTCAGTATGACGATATGGGACACAAAACGGATTTGATCGACCCGAACCTCGGCAAGATTCATTATGATGTGGATGCACTGGGCCGCACTTGGAGTCAGACCAGTCCAAATCAGAAACTTCTTGGCAAGTCCACGACCATGGATTTTGACGATCTGGACAGGATGACGGCGCGTTACGAAATGGATCTGGAAAGTCACTGGGTTTATGATGCCCGTAGCGATGGTACTGGCAATGGTAAAGGCATCGGCCAGCTCGCCGAAGCCTATACGATTACCGGCGTAAAGAAAGATTATCAACGGCTGCACAACTACGACAGCCTGGGCAGGAATAACCAAATTGCCCAAGTACTGACCGATGGCACCTACACCAGCACCCAGGTTTATGACTCCTGGAACAGGCTGTTAACCCAACAATACCAGCGCAATAGCGATGCCGTAAAAGCCTTTGACTACCGCTACAATGGAATGGGTTACCAATTCCAGGTGCTGCGCGGCAATCGCGTGTTGTCCGAAACTCGTGTGCAGGATGCGGAAAACCGTATTCGAGGTAAGCAGTTGGACAACGGCCTGTATCAAGCCAGCCAGTTCAATAACAACACAGGCCGGCTTGAGACGGCGCAATTAACAAACACCGCCAATGCCGTCCATCTGCTGGAAAGTTATGCCTACGATTCTCTCGGCAGCGTGACGCACCGTACCCAGTATTGGGATGGGGTAGGCTTCGATGAAGTATTCAGCTACGACGATCTGAACCGAATTAGCACCAGCGATGTGGCAACGGAGCATCAGATCTATACCTATACCCCTTCCGGCAACCTGCTCACCAAGAGCAATGTCGGCGGTAATGCCACTTACCAATACCCGAATCCAAATTCGAATCCTGGTATAAATGCAACCACGCCGCATGGCGTGAGCAGCATCTCCGGCATAGGCAATTTCAACTATGACCTGAACGGGAATTTGCTCACTGGCGCCGGTCGCACGATCACGTGGACCAGCTTCGATATGCCATCGAGTATTAAAAAGGGCAGCATCACAGACAGCTTTGTGTACGGACCAGAGCACCAGAGGATAAGGCAATGCAAGTCCGCCAACGGCGCGTGCACGTCCCTCGATAATACGATCATTTATGCCGGCGCCCAGGAAGTGGAGTACAAAAATGGGCAGGCGACAGTGAAAACCTACTGGCCGAATGGCCTGGGTGTAGAGATCGATAAGCCATTCCAGTCTACTGAACTCAACTGGACGCATGCGGACCGTTTGGGCAGCCCGGTTGCCATCACGGACAGCAACGGCAATGTGAAAGAAAAACTGGCCTACGATACCTGGGGCAAGCGTCGTAACTTTGATGCCAGCGTCACCAATGGCACAGTGACACCCGACAGCCTGGACGGCCAAACGGACAATAAAGGCTTTACGGGCCACGAGATGCTGGATGACCTTGATCTGGTGCACATGAATGGACGGGTGTATGATCCTTTGATTGCGAAGTTTTTAAGTGCAGACCCATTTATCCAGGATCCAACTAACGGGCAGAATTACAACCGTTACAGTTATGTTCTCAACAATCCGACCAATTTTACGGATCCGACCGGGTTTAGGGCAGATTGCGCTGGATCAGGGACTGGGTTGACCTCGTCAGGTTGTGGAGATTGGCAAACGACTTATGTAGCACCGAAAGACAATGGTTCGAGTCGAGAGAATGCTGAACCCAGGGCTGCGACGAATCAAACATCTATCAGTTCCTCTAACACTAGTAGGGCAACTGGGAAAGATAATCCACCAAATGGCCAGGCAGGAACTATTCACGATACGCAAGATTCTACAATCGATCATGACGGAATCCCAACCACAGTGCGCCGCACCTACTGGAGTGCTGCACCAGTTACTCCACATCGCTATGGCACTCCTGCCGAGATTATGGCGCAGTGGTTTTCGTTCAATCCAGTAGAACAGATTGCTTTAGGTTACGGAGCTAGCTCTAGAACTGCGTTTTGGCTTGGATTTGGCGCCACCATGATTGGCAATCCGAAGAAAATAATTGCGGAAGGCATTGAAAAACTGGCGCAAAAGGAAACAAAGTATCTTTATCGTGGCGTACATGCAAAACACCCCGCACTAGCTGCCGCCAAAGAAGGGAATGTTGTACCTGGCAAGATAGATGGCGTAGTTACATCAGCTGCTCATAACGAAGGCGGACATTCGGCCGAGAGTGCATTGACGTCGTGGACACGTGAACCCTCTATCGCTGAATTTCACGCTGACAAGGCGGGGATTGGGGGGGTAATTTTGCGTGTCCCAGAAGGAGCTCCATCGGCTGGTGCATCATGGTCATGGCAAATCTCCGAAGATATTTGGGGTGAGAGTGAAGTTCTCATGAAAGGCATCCGTGCAGGAGTAGAGGTATTAAAAAGATGAAACATGCAAAAATTAAAGCCCTCATTTCGGCTCTCAATAGACAATTGCCATGGGTCGAAGAGTTTATGCAACTGGTAGATGAGAGTGGTGTAGAGATTTCGAGTCAGACACCAGGGAGGGCCATTGCACAAGAGGTCTTGGCTGACGCCAAAATCCATAAGCAAACAACGGCTCGCTCTGGAATTGAGTCGTGTGGTTTTGACGAACTAATCTCGGCGATGGAACTTGTTCCGCCGAACGATCAAGTTTTGATACTGGGCTTGATTGGGTCAAAAAAACGTGGGGTTCTATATTGCACTATTGAAGAAAGAGTACTCGGTGGAGTTGTCGTGGCTCGACGCCCATTTTTAGAAAAGTGAGCCGAGAGTTATTAAGTTAGTCGCTTTTACTGCCAAACGAGGCGCTCCACTTGAAGCAAGCATAGCCGGGTCTAGCTGGAGGTATGCGTTGGGCACCGTGAACCCAACGCATATCACGACGTTGAAAACGCCAGAGCCGTAGGGTGTAATGGGCTTTATCGATTACACAGTTTTACTACAATGTAAAAGCCGACGCCGATGTATGTCGCGTCGGCTTTTTTTATTGAGCAGCCAGCCACGCGCCTACCAAACCAGGTGTGCGCTGCGCACCTCTTGCAAAGCCTGTTCCAATGCCTGGTCGCTCGCAATCAGCCGCCCAGCGCGCTCCGCATCATCGTCGCTCAGTGTGATCCCCTCCAACGCAAAACATGCCCGAGTCTGCTGCCAATCTTCATCCGCATTGGCAAGCGCGATGTAATAGCGCCGCAGCCGTATGTCCTCCAGCGACACCACCGGCCCACAACTTCGAATTTCATCTTTTTGCATAAAATTGCACCTTATTGCAGCGGTTCTCATCCAATTGCAAAGTTTGTCGTTTCGATTTCAGATAATTGCAGGTATTTGCATGATTTCGCTCCGTGTCGCCTAGTTTCGTCCTTATTCGCCAAGTTTCGCAAAACATTCGCGTGATTTCGTGTTGTTGAGCATTGCTGCTTGCGAAATGGCATTTCCCCCGCCAAAAGCGATGATGGATACGCTCTTTAAGAGCCGGGTGCGATGGTGCAAATACCTGTGATTTGCCACATTCTTAGGCAGTTTGGCCGACCTAAATTTACACACACCATACGCACCTTACAAGGTGCCCGGAAACCCGCATGGAATAAGGACTTGGGCGATAACATTTGCCGCTCAAAACCGCGAAATGTTAACCAGCACGTTTAACACCTTGATTCCAAACATTAATTTTTACGAAAATGTTATCAAGCGCTTTGCAGGACATTGACCGATCCACATGCTGTCCCGATGCCCGCCGAATGGCGACAACGGCATAGAAAAAGTCCGACCAAAGCACGACAAAATTACTACCGTTGGACACCAAAGATAAAGGACAGGATGCTAGATGTGGCTACACGCTGCGCGTGGGCCCCATCGAGACCCCACAGCCCCCTAGGATGCTGCGCACCCGTCGCGGCCTACTCAGGGCCATGCCCCGAGACCCGAACCGCCGCAATGCCATCCCTGAAAAATAGGAAAATCGAAGGAACAAATTCGGAAGTGGCGCCTGAGGCGCATCGCGCTAGCTTTGAAGAATTTCTAGTGTACTGCGGCCCAATCGAGGCAACGAGTAAAAGAAACGGCTTATCCTGCAGATGTAACCTGAAAGATCTCACTTGGAAGATCTACCGGGATAGAGTTTCAAGAGGTTCCACCACCAAGTGGCCGTCTCTGCTCGGAGGTGTGGGGAAATAATTAACGAAACCATTTAGCTAACAAAAGGAAGCCGTTCAGCCATTAGACCGAACGACTTTTTTTGCACTTGTCGACTCACTCCTATGGTAGATTTCAGGCCCTCCAACCTCAGCCGTTAAGACTATTAGGGATTGGCCGCTCTAATAAGTGCAATTAGGAAACAGTCCAGTATTAAAAAAGCTGACAACTTTGCTTGCAACTTTATTAAACAGATCACGTCTACCAGGACTAGTGAAATCATATTCCTTATAAAAACCGTGGCCGCCACCCGGAACCGGGCAATTGATTTTGTAGTTTGACGGCACCGCCCCGACAAAGGCTGTCGATTGTGCCATAGGCACATTTGAATCGGCGTCCCCATGTTGGATGAAAAATTTTGTACTGATCCCACTCCCTTTACTTTGGCTGTCTAACCAGACCTTAGTAGGAGAAACAGTATCGGCCACTACCCCGTTCAAATAGGAATTAATGAATGGCAAAAGAAAATTGAAATTTGCTGCCGAATTCAAGTCGCTCACTGGGTACAAAGTTGCAACGTTTCCTAAGGACTTGGTGCTACCTATAAGATTCAGCAAGTGCCCCCCCGAGGACACACCAAAGAAATTCACCTGTGAAGTATTGGAACGAAACGTACTCAATGTTACAGAGGATTTGACCAAGGATATAAAATCATCTATGTCATTTTGTGACTCGGGTGAAGTGTAGGTATATGAGCTCAAAGCATACGATGGTGCAAATACTATAAATTGGCCGGAGCTTTGAGTAAATGCAGCATTGTATTCATGCATTTTTTCGATAAAGCCTTCCCTCCATCCACCGCCGTGAACACTAATAATGGCTGGATATAGCCCAGTCGTCGAGTAATTAGGTGGCAAAAAGACGTTTGCAAGCATCATACGACCGGACCGGTTGTACCAAACCATCGATTTGTGAATGGTTCCTCCATTGGCGAGCGCAGTTGACTCACTAAGAACCCTGGCTGGTGTATAGGGACCGAGGGTACCAGAGGTTTCCCAGCGGGGACCCGGGGCCGAAGCAACTCCCGTTGACGTAAGGTTGTTTAACGCTTTAGCTGCATCGTCAAAAGTTTGTCCATTTTCGGTAACACGCCTAATGATTGTTTGAGTATCCTGATATCCCAAAGAAAAGTGCTGTGCGCACAGTTGGAGCCGTGAAGCTGCTTCCAACATAGTCATTTTATTGTGAAACTTATCTCCACCTTCAGCCGCGGCGGTAGCGTTCGCGGCGTTTAACAATGCAACAATTAAGTCACCTGGAGTGGAGGACCTAGTAGCAACGTCTTTTTGTTGGTTCTGCCAGTAATTTATTTGAGGATCCTCAGCTGCCCCCTTACCCAGGATAAAAACATAAGCGTATTCGATGAATTGATCCCATGTAGCCGCCTCGGTAAAGGTTCCATCGGACTTTGTGACTATGTTAATCGGAGCGAGATTCCCTCCACTCATACTTATTGCAATGAAATTGACGGCTTGGGCGACACCCGCGTCTTCAGGCAATCCATTACCTCTTGTTGTCCAATACTTCAAACCCGCCAAGTCAGGTGCGCGTCCAAAAAGAGCGAGGTATGCCTTTGACACACTCATCTCTTTGGTGGTCAAACCAGGGCATGAAGCAGCAGCTGGAGGCATTGGCTTAAGTTCTGCGTGCGCGCTGCAAGCAAGGCAAGCTATTACAGCGAAGATAATTTTATTAATCATTGTGCAATCCAGGTTGAATTAGATTTCAATTTATTTGATTCAATTTACTTGACTTAAGTCCTCTTCTTGGCCAAGCCATTGTGTGTGCAACTAATTACACTTAATCAAAGCTCATTTATACTCCCTCCGATTTTTTGTATCTCGATCAACGTTAACCGCCCTCCGGTAACTCTAGAATTTACTTGCCTTAATGCAACATAATAGCGCACGAGATGGTGAGTTACGCAATATTTTAAATATCACAATAATTTTAATAAAAATACATCATGATTGCGCATTTGGATTGACTTTGCCTCATTCACACATAAAGCACGCCATGCAGTAGCATTTCGAACCCTTCGAACTGCTTTGGGTTTGCGCGAATTTACCAAATCCAAAAGCCCACTATCTCACACGTGAAGGCGCCTTTAATGCCGTCTAGTAGAAACATCCTTAGTTGGTGGCGACATAGTTAATGTCGCTCAGCCACGCTTCGTTCGGGCGCGTGCGTGCCGTGCGAAAAGTTACTCCAGCAGGTTCGATGGCACTTGGAAGGCATGGCTCAAATTCATCGTGGCCTTGAACCCGTACTTCTGCTTGTAACGCAGGCAATGTTCTTTACGCAGTCTAACAATGCGATCAAAACCAGTGTCGAATCCTTGAGCGAGCAGTTCCGACTGCAGACGCAAAGGCCCGTAGGTTTCGCTGCGCTAGCCATTAGCGGCCTCGATTAAGACTACCAATTGGAAATATCTTTGCGCAATTTGCTTTCATGGTGGCAATTTCATTCAACCTTAAAACTGTTCACTGATTGCATTAACCCCAAAATTAATCGTATATTTTTGACACGAGAAACCATATATAATTGTAAAGTGAAATTTATTGCTAATTTTATACCATTTGAAATTTAGTAAATTTTTGAACCAATAATGTCCCCCCAAGTTGAATTGAGGGTTAGCCGTAAACACGATTCTTCTTACTACTCACTGGCAAACTACTAAGGGATCTTTACACAAATGAAAATTACTTTACATTTGAAGAGCATTGGTGCGGTCTTTACGATGTCCCTACTTACGTGCGGCGGCTATGCCCATGCAACGCAATACACAGGCAATTCTCCGGCCTGCCCTACTGCCACTGGCAGTGTCTGCAGCGTGGACATTCTGGATTTCATGAAGTCCAACTTCTCTTATTCGGCGGGTGGGAATTCGTATACATTCGACGGCAGCAGCAAGGACAGCGCAGCGAATCAAAGCGCCAATTCTGCATTTGTCAGTGTCCCTAAACTCATGTATTACGACCCAGTGCAGAACAAACAGGTAGATATGGGGCCGTGGGGCGTCAACGCAGGATTTGTGAACCACCCTACCCAGCCCAATATCAAGATGTTCTCCAAGGGCGCAGCGCCGGCCGAAGGCTTAGAGTTATTCCGATGGGGCACAAATCCCGATAACTCCGTGTACGTTCAATCGGAACCTTCTGGAGATAGTGCATATCTATTCAAGAGTTTTGGAACGACTGTTAGTGCACCAACCGTTAACTGGAATCATCGAGGTTACTTTTGGTTCGACAAGAAATTTGATGTTTCGTCCGCTGGCGGAGGAATATGGCTAGGTCCGCGTTATAACTTACCGGCCCTGTATTATGATAAATTGGATTCCAAAAGTGTAAAAACAGGGACGGAAAATTGGCACTTGAATGGCGCCAACCTGTACACTTATGTGAATTACTACCCGGCGTCTAGTGCCACCTGGATCAATGAATATGGCGGCCTACTGCCAACCCCGTTGGAAGTCGTGGAGCTTGTTCTTGGAGGGCTCGATAGCAGTGGTCAGCCAGAATGGTGGGAGAAATACTATTACGCGCGTAGCAAGCTACCTGATGGCTCGTACAATAACTTCGGGCTGATCAAGTGGCAAAATGCATATCCAACCTTTGGAAACGCAGCCGGCAGTCCGCCGCTGAAATGCGTGAACGGCGTACCTCCGGCGCAGTATTCCAATGCGGTATGTGGCGACTTCAATCTCATCATCCAATATAACGAGCCTTACAATATATTCCGCAGGCCCAGCGCTGCGGGTTATAGCTCTGTCTCAGCCTATTTGAATTCTGCTTGGGCCGCCAACGGTGCGTGGAAAAATGATATCAAAATGACCAAGCGAAGTGTGGCAACACCTACCATTGCACCAAACGCCCCGAATGCCGCGAATGCCATGCCACATATTCGTGGAGGCTTCATCCCTCCAGGTAATGGTAACGATGCCCACGGCGACATCATCACCGGCTCACCAAATCAATCAGGTGATTGGGTTTATTTGGAAAATAGCCTTTCTGATCAAGACTGGTATATTTATCCCGCCGGGAAGGATCCACTTTATGCACCAAGCGCCTCTCCGGTCAATTATTGCAGGGACGGATATCAATATCTGGGATCAATGGTGGTATCGAAATCATATAATGGTCTGACCGGACAAGTTGAGGATAATGGCTCTCCACATTGGGTGATCCTATGTGGAACAAGCCAAGATGCTTATTTGAATGCATCCAGTAATGGAGAGCAGTCGTGCACCGCCGGTTATACCAACCGCACTTGGTTCAGCAATCCAACGCACGCTGGTCTCTGGGCCTGTACTCCAGGTAACGGCTGTGCGGATGCAAGCGCAAAAAACAATGTCAATTTTTGCGTGAACAATAATCAATGCGCAGGCGGACAGTGCAATCCAACTCCGTCCACCTATCCTTAGGTAATGATAGGTAGGTAAGGCCTGAGGCCGCTGAGACGGCCTCAGGAATAGAAGATTTTCCCCAGGTCACTCCTAGTATTGCCCGTGATCTCTCTTGATTATAGTGGTCTCGATTCATTGACCGAACTTAGACCCAAAGCGCCACATGATTGGGTGAAAGCTTTACAGTGCTCCACAACCATCCTGATTCCGTTTTACAATTCGCCAATGTTTGCAAATCAAATCTGTATTTCTTTCCTTTATGCCGATTTCCCCTGCGGGTGTACTCCAATACTGGTGGACTGTTCACTACCATCAAGTTTGCTTTCCATCTATTAGCGGGCTTGAATATGGTCGCTATTAAACGACTACTCCACATAAAGTGTTCTCCTAAGAGAGACCAAAGTTTGAGGATATTACTGCTCGCTCTTCTTGGGTAAGAATTCCCGCAAACGGGCTCGAATGTCGCAGCCTAATCGCGTCATCCGATGGCTCACACAAAATTGCACTATACGTTCAATCGGCCAATCGAGAATTTCAAGCCATTCAAGCATCCAGCGCTCCTCACCGTTTTTTTGGCGCCATCGGAAAATATTTGACTTAGCTATAGCCGCTTTAGTCTGAATTCTCCACAATAATAGTCATTCAAAGTCCGCCAAAAGCGATGATGGATACGCTCTTTAAGGCCGGGTGCGATGGTACAAATACCTGTGATTTGCCACATTCTTAACCAGTTTGGCCGACCTAAATTTAAACACACCATACGCAACTGACAAAGTGCCCGGAAACCCGCATGGAAGAAGGACTTAGGTGATAATATTTTTCGCCAAAAATGCCCCAAATGTCATCGGCAAGCTGGAAGTAACTGATTCCTTGATCACAAAGTTATATAAAGCTATTTGATGCAACAAAACGACAATCCGATCTTCTTTGCCATTGACGAATCTCTTGATGCAAGGCATTATTTATCTTAATGATAATTAATTTATTTGCATGAAGGGAGCGTGAGATTCATCAATGCCTGAGCACCAGTCCGTAAAGGATTTATGCATCGTTGAGTCGTTTTGGTCATGACCTTCCGCTTCCTTCGTCATGGTGAATTCTATGTTCGCCGTCAGTTGCAATTGCGACCCCGCTTCATCGTTTGTTTATCGGTAGCCTTAGCCGCACTCGTCGTTACGGCGCTTGCCGCTGCGCAGGTAGCCTTCGAACATCTCAATGCGGAAGAAACGATACAGGAAGTTATTCAGCAAGCTAAACACCGCAATCAAGTCATACCTTCCCCTTCATCTATCTCCGGCACTGACCTTCCGCGTTTTGATAGCGCACAATTGGTAGAAGCTCTTCACCGCGTGGCAGAAGAGGTCAAATTACCGGCCGACGAAATATCCTATGCGCTGGAAGGTAATGAAAATCAAGCCTATCTGCGCTATCGCGTGACCCTCTCCGTGACTGCCAGCTATCCTGTCATCCGCAAATTTGCTGAGCATTTCCAGGCGCAGTTGCCCAATGTCTCGCTCGACTCCATCAGTTGCACACGTGATGATATTGCTGCCACTGCATTGAGCTGCGATCTGGGACTGTCGGCGTTTTACCAAAAGGCGGTGCATGGATAAGGCCAAGCGTCTGCGCTGGGCATTCCTCATGGGTGCCTTGTCCCTGACTATCGCTGCGATCTATTTTCCGGTTGACGCCGATGAGGGCGTATCGGAAGCCGCAGACAGAAAAGCCAAGATAGCCACCAAATCTGCACCCACTCCTCAGATAGCAGATAGTTCTGCCAGCACTACGACAGAAACCGAGATAGACCCTTTCGCACCAAGGGGATGGCAAGCGCCGCCAATACTGGTGCAACAGCAGGTAGTGGCGACTGTCCAGGTATCCGCTCCCCCTGGCCCCGTCGGCCCGCCACCTTTGCCTTTTCGCTTCATGGGCCGTATGAATGATGATGGTCAACAAGTCGTTTATCTAAGCCGCGGCGACCAGGCGATCATTGCTCGCAACGGCGATACGCTGGAAGGTACCTACAAGGTACTCGGCATCGAACAGCAACGCATCCAATTTGAATACCTTCCCACCGGCGAAAAACAAGAGCTGGCCCTTACTGCAACCGAAAACTGACTCCATGCTGTGTTTCTCCCCGTTTCGCCGTGCCAGGACTACTTTCATCATCGCCATTGCACTGGCTATCGCCGGCTGCGCCGCCCAGACGCATCACCGTACGGGTATGCTGGCGATGGAAAGGGACGATTACGTCGAAGGGGTCAATGAATTGCGTAAGGCGGCTGACTTGGCACCGCAGGACGTGGAGTACCGCAAGGATTGGTTGCAGCAGAGAGAAACCGCCACGGCCAAGCTTTTGGCAAAGGCTGACAAAGCACTGTCAGAAGGGCATGACAGTGAAGCAGGCCAGTATTTTCAGATAATCCTGAAGTTTGACCGCGAAAACGAACGCGCCAAACGCGGCAATGACATTATCGTCAGGAATGCGCGCGCCGCCGAAGCTGCCGCCGAAGCACGCAAAGCCGTCAAGGAAGGAAATATCACCCAGGCCACGCAATGGGTCGCACGTGCACTGGAAGGCAAGCCGGAACAGGCGGAAGCGCTGGCAGTAAAACAGGAAATCGAAGCACTGCAAGCCAAAAACCTGCTGACCGTACCCAGCTTTAGTGCGCTATACAAGAAACCAATCAATCTGGAGTTTCGCGACGCCAGCCTCAAAATGGTGTTCGAAGCCTTGTCGAGAACGACCGGCATCAATTTCATTTTTGACCGTGAAGTAAAAAGCGACCAGCGCACGACCATCTTCCTGAAGCAGACCACCTTGGAAGACGCGATTGACGTCATCCTCACCACCAACCAGCTCGACAAAAAAATCCTCAACGCCAGCAGCGTGCTGATTTACCCCAATAATCCGAACAAGAATAAGGAATATCAGGACTTGGTCGTCAAGGCCTTCTACCTCAGCAATGTCGAAGCCAAGCAGGCTGCCAATATGCTGAAGACGGTGTTGAAGACCAAGGACATCTATGTGGACGACAAGGTTAACATGCTGGTGTTGCGAGAAAACCCCGAAACGATAGAGCTGGCAGAGAGACTGATCGCCTTGCAGGACATGGATGAGCCGGAGGTGATGTTGGAAGTGGAAGTGCTGGAGATCAACCGCTCACGCCTGATGAACCTCGGTGTGCAGTTCACGAACCAGTTTACGATCGCTCCGCTGGGTGCACAGAATAGTAGTGGGAGCGGTACAGGTACTGGTACCGGTACCGCGGGTTCAACGACCCTACCTACTTACAAGTTAAGTGACCTCAAGAATCTGAATTCAGACCTCCTGGGCATTACTGTGCCCACGGCCACCATCAACCTGCAAAAAACCGATGGGGATGCCAACCTGTTGGCCAATCCGCGCCTGCGCGTCAGGGACAAAGAAAAAGCCAAGATCATGATCGGCGATAAGGTGCCAGTTGTTACGACCACCAGCACGCCGAACGGTTTTGTCGCAGAAAACATCCAATACCTGGATGTCGGCTTGAAACTGGAAGTGGAGCCGAATATCCATCTGCACGATGAAATCGGCTTAAAAATTGCATTGGAAGTCAGCTCATTGGTATCCACCGTCAAGACCAGCAGCGGCTCCCAAGCCTACCAGATCGGTACCCGTAACTTTACCAGTGCCTTGCGTTTGAAGGATGGCGAAACTCAGGTGCTCGCCGGCCTGATCAGCGATGAATCCCGATCCGCCGCGAATGGCATTCCGCTATTGGGTGACTTGCCCGTGCTTGGGCGGCTGTTTTCCAGCCAGAACGACAACCGCCAAAAGACTGAAATCGTGATGTCGATCACGCCGCATCTGATCCGCAATATCCGCCGCAAAGACCCATCGTCAGAGGCATTCTGGTCGGGTACCGAGTCTAGCCTGCGCACCAAGCCCTTGCAATTACGTATGCTGGACGGTGCCGTCGCGAATCAACCGAATGGAGTGAAACAAGGCGCTAATGCGCCCGCCGCCGGCTTGCCGGTTGGCGCTGCGGCGCCCGCTCAAGGCCAGGCGGCAGCACCTGATACAAGTAATATCACCTTCCAATGGAAAGGGCCAGTCCAAGCCAAAGTAGGGGAGACCATCACCCTGGAGTTGAGTATGGATAGCCAGAACCTGTTGCGTGCGGCGCCGCTGCAACTGCAGGTTGATCCTGCACAGTTTGAAATTGTATCCGTCAAAGAAGGCAATTATTTCACGAAGAATGGTAAAGGCAGCTTCAACCATGTGATCGACAAGCCTAGCGGAAGGGTGTCCGTTGGCGCATCCAATGCCGAAGGCGCCAAGGGGGCAGGCCAGTTATTGAGTGTAGAACTCAAGCCTCTCGCACCTAACCCGGAGGCAGCTGTCAATATTCTGAGTATGACGCCTGTCGGTACAGGCCAGGCTATCGGTCGGCCGAACATGCCTGTTGTCTACAAGATTGCGGTGGCGCCTTGAGATTGCACCCGTATTCTCCATCGACGCGCCCAGGAAATGCCGCTGCCGGTTTCAGTTATATCGAACTCCTGGTATCGGTGGTGATACTTGGGCTGCTGGCGACAGTGGCAATGCCGCTGGCTGAAACCACGGTCAGGCGCCAAAAAGAGACAGAGTTGAGACTGGCTCTTCGTGAAATCCGGCAGGGCATTGATGCTTATAAACAGGCTGTCGCCGCCGGAAAAATTACCACGCAGCCAAGCGATAGCGGCTATCCGCCCAGTATGATTGAACTTGTCTCTGGCGTCGATGACCTGAGTCAGCCAGGCAGGCGCCTGTATTTCCTGCGGCGGGTGCCGCGTGATCCGTTCGCCTCCGACGCCATTGTTAATGCCATTGATACCTGGGGTAAGCGTAGCTATGCATCGCCTCCCACCAACCCGACTGCGGGTGTGGACCTGTTTGACGTGTATTCGCTCTCCACGCAAACGGGCCTGAACGGCGTGCCCTACAAGGACTGGTAAGCATGAGCGCAGAGATGAGGAAGGGCCGTGGATTCACGATGATAGAGCTACTGGTGGCGCTTGCCATTGTGGCGACGATCCTGTCACTGGCAGCACCTCGCTATTTTAATAATATCGACAAGACCAAGGAATCGGTGTTGCGCGAAGACCTTTATATATTGCGGGATGCCATCGACAAGTTTTATTCGGATAAGAATAAATATCCGAACCTGTTGGACGATCTCGTAACAGAAAAGTACTTGCGTAATATCCCGGTGGATCCGTTTACACAAAGCTCCCATAGCTGGGTCGTGGTGCCACCAACGGACCCTACCTTGGGCGCCGTATTTGACGTGCACAGCAGTGCACCCAATAAGGCGCGAGACGGCACCTGGTATAAGGATTGGTGATGGATACCTCTGCTAAACGACCGAAAGTTCCGCCGGCACCTTGGCGCTATCAGGCAGGGTTCAGTTATTTTGTGGCCATGTTTATGGTCGCGGTTGTGGTGCTGCTGTCACTGCAGGCGCAAAGCGCGATGTCCACCAAGGAGCGTCGGCGCAAGGAAGACGAATTGCTGTATGTGGGGCAGGCTTACCGCAACGCGATTCGTGACTATTACGCCAATGCGCCGGGATCGAACAGGACCTATCCGCCCTCGATTGATGCGCTAGTGCTGGATAGTAGAACCAGCAGGATCAGCCGGCATCTGCGTAAGGCCTATGTTGACCCGTTGACTGGCAGTGCAAGCTGGGGTGTCGTTGCCGCCCCAGATGGGGGAATCATGGGCGTGTATTCGCTGTCCACCCAAACGCCGATTAAGATCGGCGGCTTTCCCGATGAATTATTGAGCTTTACTGGCGCAAAGAAGTACCAAGACTGGAAATTTATCTATCAGCCTGGTTGAAGGCATGTCACCTGAGAGAAAGAAAATGAGAATTAAACAAAAAGGTTTTACCCTGCTGGAATTGCTGGTGGTGGTTGTGATCATCGGCCTGCTGGCCAGTTATGTCGGACCTAAGTATTTTAGCCAGATCGGCAAATCAAAAACACAAACGGCCAAAGCGCAGATTGATTCCTTCGATAAGGCGCTGGAGACTTACCGTATCGATGTCGGCCACTATCCGACCACGGCACAAGGATTGAGTGCACTGCAGGCTGCTCCCGCAGGAGAGGGCTTGTGGCAAGGTCCTTACCTTAAAAAAACCGTACCGGCCGACCCGTGGGGAAATGCCTACATCTACAGGTCTCCCGGTACAGATCCCGCACACGAGTTTGAAATCATCTCCTATGGTCGGGACGGCCAGCTTGGCGGTGCTGGCGAAGACGCTGACGTCACTAGCTGGAACTAAACGGTTCCGATAAACATGCGATTTCAAGCAAAAGTAATGACCGCTGCTCTGTCTGTCGAACTCATCGAGTTTGATGCCGGTAGTGATCTGGAGGCGCGACGTTTTGTTGAGTCTTCTGGCGGGAGGTTGCTTGACCTGCGGGCGGTACGCGGCGGCTGGGGCAAAAAAAAGGAATCCAACTCTTTCAACCTGACTGTATTTAACCAGCAGCTGTATTCGCTGCTGGATGCGGGGCAACCCGTCGTTGATGCGATCCAGGTATTGGGGATGAATGACAAGCGCGGCAAGCACAGGGGGATTTATGATGCATTGCTGCAAAGCTTGAGACAGGGTAATCAATTGTCGGACGCGATGGCAGGATTGCCGTCCATCTTTCCGCAACTGTATGTGGCGATGGTGCGCTCTAGCGAAACGACGGGCACTGTGCGTTCATCCATCAAACGCTTCATGCAGTACCAGGGGCAAGTGGATGAGATACGGAGTAAATTAAAGGCGGCGGCGACCTATCCGGCGATATTGATCGGCGTCGGATTTCTGGTCATTGCCTTCTTGCTGTTTTATGTGGTTCCCCGCTTTAGTATCGTCTTTGAAGACGTGTCTTCGCATGAGCAGGCATCAATCAGTTTTGTGCAAGCCTGGGGCGGTTTTGTGCGTCATCATGCAATCCTGGCCTGGAGCGGTTTGGCGGGGGTGACAGCCGCACTGGCCATCTTGGTGTTTCATCCGAGCATACGCGGCTGGGTATTTCGCAAGATATTAGCTACGCCCTGGATAGGGGATAGGGTCTGGATGCTGCAACTAGCGCGGCTGTATCGAACCCTGGGCATGTTATTGCGAAGCGGTGTTAGTGTGCTGGCGGCAATGCGCATGACCGAAGCATCGCTACCGATTTCTATGCGTGCCGACCTGCAGGCTGCTACTCTCGCGGTGAGCGAAGGAAAAGCCATGTCGAATGTGATGGCAGAGTATGGCCTGAGCACGGAAGTCGCACAGCGCTTGCTGCTGGCCGGCGAGTCCTCCGGTAATCTGGATGAGATGATGGAAAGGATTGCCGACTTCTATGACCAGGAAATGGCTACCTGGATTGATGCCGCCGGGCGGATTATTGAACCTGCCCTCATGGTGGGTATAGGTCTCATTGTCGGTGTCATCGTATTGATGCTGTATTCCCCTATTTTTGATTTGGCTAACGCAGTTTAACTGAATAATTGAATATTTCTTTGATGCTCACCCTGCAAGACGTCGCCGATGCCCGGCGCGCAGAACAAGCCAGCCTGGATTGGCTCACCTATTTGTCCGATAAAGCCGGCCAGGATCGCCACGCTGTATTACTTTCAGCCGCGGATGTGACCGGCTATGCCGCTCTCGATGTTAGCCAAGGGTGGCAGGTACAGCCTGACTTTGCGCATATTGCCTATTCCGACATGGTCGAGCGCACCTTGATCATTGGCAAAGACTCGGAGGGGCATCACTGCGCCGTATTGGGACGTCCTCTGGACCAGTCCGTCGGCCCTTGGCTGGCGGCATTGCCGCTGCCCATGCATGAGATTTACCTCGCGGATCCGCTGGCGATTAAGACCAAGCTTGAATTTCATGAAAATGAATTCAGTGCAGTTGCGAATGCGGTAGGTCTGGATCAAGCCGTTGAACTGGAAAGGGACGCCAGTACCGATCTCAGTCTCACATCGATACAGGGCGAGGCCAGCCCGGCGGTGAAATTGATCAATTCGACTATCTTCGATGCGCTGCGGTTCGAGGCCAGCGATATCCATTTGGAGTCCTTGCCGCAAGGGCTAGTCATCAAATTTCGTATCGACGGCGTTTTGAATCAGATAGCGGCCGTCAATAACATTGGCCTGGCCGAACAGGCAATCGCGCGCATCAAGGTATTGGCAGAGTTAGACATTGCGGAGAAGCGCATCCCGCAGGATGGCCGGTTCCGCATCGCCGCCAAGGGGCGCGACATCGACATCCGGGTATCCATCATGCCGAGTATTCACGGTGAAGACGCGGTGCTGAGGATATTGGATAAAAAGGCACTGATAGACAGCGTGCAGCGGCTGACCTTGGACTCGCTGGGCTTTGACGCGATTACGATCGCATCATTGCGGCGTCTGGCCGCCGAACCTTACGGCATGATGTTGATCACCGGCCCTACGGGGAGCGGCAAGACCACGACACTGTATGCGGCCTTGACTGAAATCAATCATGGCCAGGATAAGTTCATCACGATTGAGGATCCGGTGGAATATCAGTTACCGGGCGTCTTGCAGATTCCCGTCAACGAAAAGAAGGGCCTGACCTTCGCAGTAGGCCTGCGCTCCATTCTGCGCCATGACCCTGACAAGATATTGGTAGGTGAAATCCGCGACCCGGAAACAGCGCAAATTGCAGTGCAGTCGGCGCTGACGGGCCACATGGTATTCACGTCAGTGCATGCGAATAATACCTTTGACGTGATCGGGCGTTTTATGCACATGGGGGTGGACCCGTATAACTTTGTCTCTTCGTTGACAGGTGTTGTTGCCCAGCGCCTGGTACGGCAGAACTGTCCGCATTGTAATGAACCGGTGGAGGTCGGTGCTGACATGCTCACGGAATCAGGTATTACCGATCCTGAAACCTATCGGTTCCACGCGGGTAAGGGATGTTCTCAGTGTAGACATACCGGCTACAAAGGAAGAAAGGCAATCGCGGAAGTGCTTCGTCTGACGGATGAGATACGGGAAATGATTATTGGCCGTGCCTCTATCCGCGCATTGAAAGAGCAGGCCCGTAAAGAGGGAACGCGTTTCTTGCGCGATGTGGCATTGCAATTGGTGAGAGAAGGGCAGAGCACGTTGCAGGAGGTAAATCGTGTCACTTTCGTTGCCTAAACTCGTTCCGGGTACCGCCTTCGTCGGGCTCTTTGCAGATCATTGCTGGCTGCAGGGGCGGCAGGCGAATATTTCGCTTCCCTTGGAGACGGGAGCGGACGCCTCACAGGATCACTATCTGGAGGCGCTAGTGTCCCTGTTGGGCAAAGCGAAGCAGCAGCTCCGCCGCGGTACGCGCCTGGTGTTAACGGTGTCGGACAGCCTGGCTGCTTTCACGATGCTACCGTGGCAGGACGAGCTGCAACGCCCAGCCGAATGGGAAGGGTATGCCAGAATCCTATTCGAGAAGCAAGGTCGATCCCTGGACCCTACATGGCTGCTTCATACAGAATTTGCGCGCTACAAATCGAATGGTGTCGCCTACGCCTTATCAAGCAAATGGATGGCGCAACTGGAGGAAGCCGTGCAAACCAGAGGGTTTCAATTGGCTTCTGTGCTGCCGGTGTCAGCCGCAGCTTATTGTCGATTGCCGAAAACGAAAAAACTTGGGACTTCACTTCTTCTGCTTATCGAACGGCATCGTATGACTGCGCTTTGCGTTGACGCTACCGGATTACAGAGCGTCGATATCGAGCCGGTTATTGCATCGAGTGAGAGTTCTGGTATGCGCTTGTTGCGTCGGGCCATATCCACTCACCAGAATTTTTGGCAAGTGCATATATGGTCGCCTGTTGCTGAGGAGAGAGGCAATGAGGCAGCATTCATTAAAACGATAATTCCCAGCACTGAAATCAAAAAGCTGCCGCATGGGGTGTGGGGCCAATGAATATGGAGTTAATCAAATATTTGCAGCCACGGCCCCGCTATCGTTGGCAGCCTTGGATTATCGTCGGATTGCTGCTTGGGCTAGCTGTCTGGACTGCACTTTGGGCATACGATGAAAGCCGAGAGCTTGGCCGTATCGAAAGACGGATCGACAAGCTGCGCGCTGAGCAACAGAAGACGGCTATTCCTTTGCCGACCAAGCAAGAAGAAGCTGATGCAAAAAAATGGGCAGAACTGAAAATTGAAAGAAGTTTTGCATGGGATACGCTTTTTAATGCGATAGAACATGCTTCCAGTAATGACATTGAATTGCTCGAATTTCAACCAGATAAAAGTAGCCGGACCGTGATAGTCAGCGGGGAGGCCAAGGATCAGAAGGCGCTATTGGCTTTTTTAACGGCACTGGCGGTCCAGCCGGGATTTAAGCGAGTCCATTTGACGCACCAGCAAGGGGTCGTGAGAGATCGTCTACAGACGATCTCTTTTGAGATTAGGGCTGCGTTACGCCCTTAGTAAATCAACAGCTTCGCGAGCAAAAGAAATACTCCGGGCCCTTTAGACATGATCTCTTATAGAGATAGGCCCGGTGCTGATTTACATTTCCGAGCTGTATTGCCGGCCGCATTGTCGTTTGCAATAAATACGGTTTTGATATCATCGGTTACGGGGGCAATTACATTCAGAAATGGACTAACATCCGTGCCAACAACTTTTTTATTCAGGATCGTTGCATAGTACAGTCCTAGTGAAGTTCTATTGTTAAAAATGCGCTGCGAATAAAGTCCCGAGTCGGTTTTTCCTGTTTGGAAATAGCCAGCTGCTGGAACATATTCGACCACGGCGGATATCATGTTTGACAATACCTGAGGTACCGTCTTCGTAGTCAATTAATTAGTCCAATAGTCCATCCCACCTAGCACATTGTTGTAGAATTTCGTGATCAACTGTTGAGACGTAATTCCTCCAGCTGGATTGTAGATAGCTTGTGCTTTGGTCTGCGCATACATTGAGGTTGCAATGGATGCGAGTGAGACCCTGTCATCACGCATTTGCTGAACCCAGTACGCTAAACCGTCCGCATTAGGTGCACGATTGAAGAAACCGAGATAGAGACGAGCGACTGACGTCTTATGCTGTTTGAGCTATTGCAGCGCTAATAGATAGGCCGTCGGAAGGGGGCGCTGCATTTGGTGTTTGGACGATGACCATCTTTCCCAACTTGCGCGCGGAATCAATCAATTGAGTCAGTATCAATGGCCGACCGATAGCCGGATCAGGTTTTGATTGATTCCCAGGGTAATCTGGTCACGACCAATGGCTACTTCATCGGCAAGGTCAATCCGGCGGGAAAGGTAAGCGACTTGCCAGATTACGCGGCCCAATCGTGTACGCATCACGCATTAGAATGGTCGTGGCCCGGGGCGAGCCCCCTGTCATTGACTACTAATTAGGCTTGCACCGTGATGCGCGCCTTACGGTCCTGTCTTCAATACTGCATTCTTTGAAATTAAGTAGAGCGAGTTACCGCGTATTGCCAGTCCTAATGGCTGGTAGAGACTACCTGGCGCGGGGCCCGGCTGTATACCTACTTTTCCGGCTATGCCTAAGTACGTACTGACCATGCCTTGCG
The DNA here is from genome assembly GCF_014636315.1 of Parundibacterium terreum. Lineage (GTDB taxonomy): Bacteria > Pseudomonadota > Gammaproteobacteria > Burkholderiales > Burkholderiaceae_D > Undibacterium > Undibacterium terreum. Next base: position 160,019 of record NZ_BMED01000004.1, read on the forward strand.
GTGAAATTCTACGGATCGTGTTATTGAAGTAATCGGAAACAAATAAATTATTTGCGGCGTCTATAACGATGGCACCCGGTCCAGCAAAAGTGGCGGTGGCGCCAGGCCCATCATTTTGACCATTTACTCTGTAGATCCCCGCGAACACGCTAGACACGCCTTGCGGAGTGATTTTACGAATCAGATTGCTGACTGGGTCAGTTACATACACGATGCCCTGGCTGTCAACGGCGAATGCCCCGATTTCGTCGCTGGAAGTAATATAAGTCGTGAGCGTACCACTGCTGCTCAGCTTCATGATCGTTTTGCCGTTGGCAACGTACATGGTACCGGCACTGTCCGCCGTCATTGCTCCAAATTGGTATGATGGCCCCGAGGCTATTGTGGTTACCAGGCCTGCTTGCGTCATTTTCCGGATACTATTGCCAGCGTCACCGAAGTAGATGTTGCCCGCTGCGTCTATGATTGGGGAGTGCGGAAATGTGAAACGTGCAACTGGACCTGCGCCATCGACATTTCCTTCCTGCAAAACGGATCCCGCCACTGTAGTCACAACTCCCGCGGCAGTAATTTTCCGTATCGTGCGATTTCCTGAGTCGGCGACGTAGGCATTTCCTGTTGCATCGACCGCTAGACCCGTCGGTCCGTAAAACTGGGCCGATGAGCCGGTGCCATCAGAACTACCAGAGCTAATATAGTAGGATCCCGCCACAGTAACTTCTGCGCCTGACTGGGAAAGTCGTTGAACGGCGGTGTAACCTGCGATCAGCAACTGGTTCGAAGTGTCGAAGGTTGCGGGCTGCCACCAGGTATTTTGGTTCGGACTAATAGGGCTGATCTGGGCAAGAAAAATTTGCAGTGAAGGCGGTAATGGCGTCGTGCTGAGTAACGGCCCCAGCGGTGAAATTCGCTCAATCCCGTTCCGGGAATCTATCACGACGATATTTTTATTGGCATCGATCAAAAGCTGACTAGGGCAGTGCACTAAATCTGTCGACGCATCGACAAAGGTGCTCACCGTGCCGCTCTTGTCAATCTTACGTATTGCGCCGTTGTTACAGTCGTTGACGAAAATGTTGCCTACGTCGTCCACGGCGAGGCCACGAGGTTGATTGAATAACGCCGTAGTATTCGGTCCGTCAGCAAAACCGTACGTGCCTGATTTGCCAGCAACGGTTGTGACAACGCCCGCAAGGGTCACTTTGCGTATCGTACTGCCCGCGAAGTAAGTGTAAGTGCAGGGGCCAAAGAAAGGCTCGCATTGACCATCCACGCGGCCATAGTCGCTAACATATAGACTATTGCTGGTTTTATCGAAGGTAATAAAGTAAGGGTTATAAAATTGGGCGGCAGCACCCGTCCCGTCAACCTCGCCTGATACATGGACGCTACCCGCGATCGTGGTCACCGTTCCACTTCCGTCGATTTTCCGTATGGTGCTACATCCAATGTCAGTAAGATAGATATCTCCCCCGTTGCCCGGCGTCATTGAGGCGACCGATCCGAACCGCGCAGTCGTGCCTGGGCCATCGGCACAGCCTTGCGTACCCAATAGCCCTGCAAACGTGCTGACGTTTCCGGCAAGATCTATCTTGCGCACGGCGCCGCTGGCGTCCTCGGCTACGAGGATATTGCCCAATGTATCAACAGTCACTACGTCGGCGCCATTGAAACGGGCCAGATTGGCGGGGCCGTCTATATTTCCAGGGCTGCCAATATCTCCGGCTAACAGTTTCAGCTGAGACGCTACTGCGGGAAGGATGCCAACTCCACTGTCGCTGCCTTTGTCCGGCGATGAGTCGCTGCTAGTGGAAGACCCGCCCCCGCAAGCTGTCAGTGACAGGATCGAAGTGAGAGCTGCGACTGACAACAGGCGCTGCATTTTGTTGCTGGAAGCCTCAAGCAGGGATGCGAGTGCGCTCATAGAAGGATTTGATATGAATAAGGCGGTCAGTATAGCGGAAATAGATGATCTTTTTGCAATTTCATTAATTCATGCTGATTTGTTGCGCAACTGTCGGGCAAACCTTCGCACTTCCACCGAAGATTGATCGAGATCTTCAAGAGTTGATGGAAGAGGCTGATACTGTTGTGGCTAACTGTAGGGCGACGCAATCGTTCATCATGCTGAACGGATTTGCTCCTGTCGATTAGCGGTATGAGGACGCAGACTCCATAACTTGCCCAGGCAGTAGATGGCAGCTTACTGGCCCGTCGCCAGCAGTGCGTTGCCAGCAGTGATATACAGCGTAGTACCGGAAATCGCCAAGCCGACCGGGTTCCATAAGCCGCCTGGGCCTGCGCCCAATTGCGTGCCGCTATTTGTGCCGGAGCCTAGATACCTGCTCACTGTACCTTGCGGCGTGACCCTGAGAACGGATGCGACGCTATCGGCAAGGAAGAGATTGCCGCCCGCATCTAATATGATAGCCCCAGCTGCCGGTCCGGGAATCGTGGCAAGGACAGTATCAGTTCCTTGCGGCGTGACTTTATGCAATGTCGAATTCACCGGCGAAGTAACAACCGTGTACACGGCGCCTTGCGAATCGATAGCGAAATAGTTGCTATTGGTGGTTTGTCCGTTCAAAGTGAGATAGGGCATGAGTTGGCCGGTGCTGCTTAATTTTAGGACAGCGTTGGCGCCAGTTAAGACGTAGATCGTTCCGCTGCCGTCTACTTCGACGTCGTTCAAGACCACGGGGTCAACCGTGCTATACAAGGTTGACACCGCGCCGCTTGGGCTGATCTTCTTGATGGCTTGCTGAGTTTGCACAACTCCCGGTTGGGGAAAGGTGACGCTATAGTCGATGGCAATGATGTTTCCCGCCGGGTCCATCGCCAGAGAAAACGCGCTGGTGAAGCCAGCCTGTGGCCCGCCTTTGACGAAAGTGCTTACCACGCCTGCCGGAGTAATTTTGCGTATCTGGTCTACGTGCGCTTCGTAGAGATTACCGGCTGCGTCAGCGACGATCTTATGCGGTCCGCGAAATTGTGCGAGCTGGCCAGCGCCATTCTGATCGCCGCTGACGATGTCCGTGCCTGCCAAGGTGCTGACTACGCCCGTAGACGAAATTTTGTCAATCGCAGTGAAGTTGCCGAAGACAATATTGCCTGAGGAATCCAGTGTCATGGGCCGTTCCCATAATTTGGTGCTTGGAGGGTAGTAAGGGTTGCCAGAAAAATCGTTATTGGCGATCACTGGAAGCGGCATGGTGCTAACCATTTGCCCTTGCGGAGAGATGCGCGAAATACCACTGACGCCATCGACGAGGACGAGATTACCGCTCGCTTCCATCATAAGCTGGCTTGGGCAGTGCACAAGATTGGACGTTGGGGCTACGATGCTGCTGACCGTGGCGTTCTTGTCGATCTTGCGTATGGCGCCGTTGATGCAATCATTGACAAACAGATTGCCCGCGCCGTCGACCATGATATTGGACGGCTGGCCAAACAGCGCGGCGCCGCCTTGACCGTCGGCGTATCCGGTCACCCCCGGTTTGCCCGCGAGCGTGCTGACAGCTCCTCCTGGGCTAATCTGCAAGACGAGCGGTTCCTGGAGGTAGGTATTGTTGACCCAGCCGTCCTGCACGGTGAGATACAGATTACTGCTGGCTTTGTCGAACGTAAGCCCGGAAAAAGTCCCATAACGGAGGTTGTTGGCGACCGTGGTTACGGTGCCCGCTGAAGTGACCTTGCGGACCTGACCGCAACTATCTATGACGTAAATATCGCCGTTGTTGCCCGCGGCCAGGGAACTGATAGGCCCGAAGCTGACGGTAGCTCCGCTTCCGTCTTTGCACAAGAGGCCCGATTCAGGATCCCATGGTCCGCCACCCGCGAGCAAGCTAACTTGTCCTGATGGCGTGATTTTGCGGAGGACCATACCTTCCACGACGACTGTGTTACCCAGCGAATCAATGGCTACTTTGCCGGCATTACTGAAACGTGCGGCGCCGGCAAGGCCGTCAACGTAGCCTGGGCTACCGATATTGCCCGCAACCAGGCTAAGGTGATTTGCCACACCGGACAGGGTTCCGATGACGGGCCCGCCGACACCAGGAGCTGTGCCCCCGCCCGCAGGAGTGGAACCGCTGCTGCTGGAAGGCGATGCGCCACCCCCGCCGCCGCAAGCGGCCAGCAGTAGGGAAGTACTAACGCAAGCCAACAGAAGTTGGGAGCGGATGAAGAAGGTGCGTGCAAAGGGTGCGCGTAAGCTCATGTGCGTGAGGAAAGAATAGGGAATGCACATTGTAGCTTAAATGACATGAGTTATTGGCAAGTGACGAACGCTTTGTGCCGACAGGCTTTGAACGCAAGAGCGTGGCTGGAGAAACTCGTAAAGTGCCACAGAAGTTGAGATTTCTGCCACAGAAGCTGAGATTTTTGCCGCAGAAGTTGAGATTGGATAGAAAAGGTCAGCCACGGAGGTTGGCCTTTTCTTTTATAAGGAACAAGTGTTCGTTTGCGCGCTGAATTGACCCACTCCGTTTGACTCTCCCTCCACTGTCTGGCGAACGCCGCGACCCTGTCGTAAGACCCTTTAAATCCTAAATTGATCAGCTCCTCGCGGAGCTGCTTAAGGCTGCGCCTCTGCTTGCGGAATTTGGCTGCCTCGGTCTTGAGCCAGCCTGAAAGCTGGAAGGCGTATGCATCGATGGCGCTGGCGGATTGGCGCTCCGCATAGACGGGCTCGGTGATTTCCGAGCGCAGGTAGCGCCGGACGGTGTTGCGAGAGATGCCGAGCCTCTTGGCAATTTCCCTGAGCGGGACCTGGTCACGAAGGTGCCAGTGTCTGATTATTCCTAGTAATGCCACGTCAATCACTCCGATCCCCTACTCATTCTGATGAGTAGGATTGTGTGCTAAACGTGGGTCAATTTTCGATGCAAATTATGCGGCAAAGTGGGTCAGTTTTCGGTGCAAATCAACAGCTAGCCAACATTGGAGAAACGTCACTCAGGGAATTCAAGCACAACTTTTGTTTGTAAATTTGGCAAAATGCAAATGAATTGCTGATTTGCAACGTTGCAACAAATATATTGACAATTGTTGATATATCAATTTACATATTGAAATATTTTAATAGAAATGCAATGTTTTGGCATGGCTTTTAAATTCCCGATAACCATATCGGAGACCGTAACTTTATGCCAGATGTGCTACGAACTTTCAGAATTCTGATTAACCTCATTTCAATATTAGGGATGGCAATGCGCGAACAATTCAGAAAGCTAATTCAATTTGTTGCCAATATCCCTAAATTTTGGTCTTTACCCACAACATACAAACTACCCAGATTAGAGAAGTATCTGGGGTTGACGATAATCGCCTTGCTCGGATTTGGTGTACATTCAAGCAGCAGTGCTGCTAAGGCACCAAATAACATTCAATTCCCTATTCTGTCTGATCGAGCACTAAGCTCTGGATCGTTTTATATCCAGGCGACAGCGACTTCCGCGCTTCAGGTTTTCTTTTCAAGCAGCCCTTCATCTGTCTGTACGCTTTCAAACCAGGAGTATGACCCCGATGCTAATGGTTTGTCGGATGCAATTGTCACACTGGTCGGTCCTGGAACTTGTTCTATCACAGCGACTTCCGATGGGGATCTTAACTTTTTTGCACCATCGCCAGTTACTCGATCGTTTGTAGTAACGGGTGCGCTGGCGTCGCAAACAATTAATTTTGGATCACTAAGCGATCGAATTTTCCCTAGCTCATTTACTGTTGCGGCCACTGCCTCCTCCGGATTAGCGGTTAGTTTTTCGTCGAATACATCGGGGGTATGTACAGTATCAGGATCAACCGTTTCGTTAACCGCAGCAGGAACTTGCAGCATTGTTGCAAGCCAAGGCGGCAATGGAAGCTACAGTGCCGCGTCACCCATAACTCAGTCTTTTACTGTCACAGCTGCGCCGTTAAACTCGCAAAGTATCAGTTTTGGTGCTATCGGAAATCAAAATTATCCAGGCTCGCTATCCTTATCTGCCTCTGCCAGCTCGGGACTTCCTGTTACCTTCACTTCAAATTCATCGAGTGTCTGCACGGTGAGTGGTTCTACTGCGACTTTCGTAGGCGCGGGAACTTGTAGCATCACGGCTAGCCAATCCGGAAACAGTAGCTATAGCGCAGCGACTCCTGTGACGCAATCATTTCAGATTTCTTCCGTTGGGACGCCAACTCCTATCGTCTCTCTAACTTCGCCGACAAATAATATAGTCCTTTCCTCCCCAGGCTCAATAAATTTATCTGCCACCGCCAGTGAACAGGGAGGAAGTATTAACAGGGTTGAATTTTACAGCGGCTCCAGTTTTATCGGGACTGGGGTATTGGGGGGCGGGGTTTATAGTTTTAATTGGTTGAATATTCCATCTGGAATATATTCAGTAACTGCGAAGGCTATCGATTCTATTGGCGGTTCCGCAACCACTGCACCAGTCACGGTAACGGTGAGTGCATCGGCACCTACATTTAGCGTGACCAGAAATCCTTATCCATTAGTGGCTGGCAAAAGTTACACCGTCACCGTAGCGACAACCAATGCGACCAGTCTTTCCTACATCTGCACAGCAAGCGGCACTGGTTTTTCCGGAACAGCAAGCTCACCGGTAAACAATACTTCAACCGGAACAGCTGATCCATTGTGGGTTGGATATCCTTCTGCTTGCGCCTGGACGGTTATTGGGCCCGGGGGGACGACTACATACAATGAGACATTAACGACAGTTTTAGGGGTGGACAATTCCCAATTTGTTTCTCAAGTTGTACCGACAACAATGGTAGCCAAACAGGTCTACGATGTGTCTGTGACTATGTTGAATACGGGAACAACTACTTGGACTGCAGGTGATCAATACAAACTTGGAGCTTCGAATCCGCAAGACAATCGATACTGGAACACAAGTAGCCGTGCAACTCTTTCCGGCCCAGTTCCGCCGGGACAGCAAGGTGAGTTCAAATTTCAAGTCATTGCACCCACAGCACCGCGGACATACAATTTTCAGTGGCGGATGGTACAAGAGGGGGTAGCCTGGTTCGGTCCAACTTCTACTAACGTACCGGTTAATGTGACTGCTGCGCCGCCAGTCGGTGCCGCTTGTCTTGCGCAGACACCAAGTAGCGGCAGTTATACAGGACAGATTAGTGGCGGAGCCGTAGCAGGTGATAATGTCTTAGGATACTCAACGAGTTCCTCGGTGAGTATGGCAATCGTGCATGCGGGCCTGGTTCAACCGGGCGTACCCGCAAATATTATCATCACGCCACTTGATACCGTATCCGCGTTTAATGGGACGACAGCCAACGGTATAACTTCTGTAGCGTCTGGATTAGGCTGCGGGATGCGATTGTCAATTGCGCCGATTTCTATCTCGCCACCAACCGCAACCTTAAGCGCGAGCCCTTCTAATGTAAGAGTTCCAACAGGAGGTGCTGGCACTATAAACTTTACCGGTAGCGGAGTGGATGTCGATGGAAAAATTGTCAGACTTGAGATTTTTCAGGATGCAGGCAACGGTACCTATCAAAGTAAGGCAATACAACTTGGGGCCACTAGCAGCACGTCTTTGTCCATTAATTATACCGCTTCGCTTCCTGCTGGTACTTACCGCTACAAGCTGAGAAGTACGGATGATGGGCAGAATGAGACGGACACGACTCCTGTCATAGTCAATATAACAGATAGTGCACTTCTAGGAACTGTTAGTGGAGTGCGGACTAATGCCATCGGCAACCCTGAGTTAGTCGGTTGGACCTGTCAAGACGGCATCAGTCAGGGTTTGGTTTATAGCGTGTATCTTGATTCTCCACCTGCGTTGGGCGGCACGCTACTGACGTCCGGCATTGCGAATATTGCTACTGAATTAGATAACGCTACAGTGCAAGCGCAATGCCATACGCCGGGAGCAGGTCATCATTTTGTGGTGGATCTGAGCAGCTATACCGGTGCCAATGTTGGTAAATCAATTTACGTGCAAGCACAAACAGGTAATGGCGGAACAATTATCCTTCCCTGCGCCGACAACAACTGCACGATGCCAGGTAGCTTGCGCATTGCATTGACGACTCCAGCGAATGGTGACCGCTACACGGCACCGGCAACTGTATTTGCCCGCGCAGTATTAAGTAACGGGACAGGCCCTTACGATGAAATCGCTTTCAACATTAATGGAGTGTGGATTCCAGGGCAGGCAGATACTGCGGCGGGGGCTTATTTCGCCAGCCTAGCCAATCTGCAAAGCAGCTCTACGCCATATATCGTCTATGCCAAAGTTCGCCAAGGTAGCACGACCATTTATTCGGTTCAAAATCAAATATATGTCGATTCTAGCTCCGGCGTAAGTTTATCCCTCACCGCGCCCAGCAACGGAACAACGTTGAGCATGGCAACGCCTATCTTGTTGTCGGCGACATCCTCTTTACAGTCTGGATCTTCAATAACCTTAGCAAGTGTTAAGTTTTACGCGAATGGTACTCAAATTGCGACCGGCACAAATAGCAATGGAATTTGGAGTGCGCAATGGATCGCCGCTCAATCTGGGAATACGGCAATTATTGCCAAGGCCTTTGACGGAAGCGGTGTCCAACTTGCCCAGTCAGGAGTGTCGACTATCACAATAAGTGCTGGTACTGGACCGAGCTCTTCAACGCCTTTACCAGTTTCAATTACTCCACCACACCTTGGCAACCCTGATGCTGGAACGTTGGCAGGGACTCTGAGCGTCGACAATGATGGCGCAAGTACCTTTAGCTTGCCTTTGGTCGTGCCCTCTGGTCCTGGGGGAATGATGCCAACGTTATCGCTCAACTATTCTAGCCAAGCTAGTAACGGCATGGTTGGGCTAGGTTGGACCTTGGGCGGCCTCTCTACGATTCACCGTTGTGCCAAGACAATTGCACAAGATGGAGTGCCGGGGCGTATTAACTTTACTAATTCGGATCGTCTCTGTCTAGACGGCCAGCGTCTTGTACGAGTTGATGGCACTGCTCCGGCGGCGAATACAACTCAGTACGATGACTATTACTGGGCTACCACTGCTGAATTTCGTACAGAACAAGAGAGCTTTACTCGTATAACCAGAACATCTATCGGTTTTACTGCGGAATTTAAAGACGGGAAAACCCATTATTACGGTAACACATCGAACAGCGTAATTCTTGCAAGTGGACGCCCCGGATCTGATGTACTTCTGTGGGCGTTAGGCAACATATCAGACAGGTCGGGTAATTTCATTACCGTGGAATATAATCAGGATGCGACTACCGGAGAATACACGCCAAAACAAATACGTTATGGCGGGTTTTCCGGCTCCATTCGTTCGGATGTTGATTTGGCCGTACGATTTGTGTATGAGGTACGTCCAGATGCACAAATCCAGTATTTCGGTGGGGCTCGCAACGATTTGCGTACACGCCTGATTAACATACAGACTTACACTGGAACCGCTGTAAATGGCAGCGGTGGTAGCTTAGTACGCGATCATATTATTCATTATACGACTAGCGCCACCAGTGGTAGAAGCTTGGTAGATTGGATGCAAGCTTGCTCTATAAATCCAAATACTCAAGTTTCAGAGTGCCTACCAAAGACTACTTTTGATTGGGGTAAAGGTACTAATCCATCGTGGAAATCTGTACCCTTTGATTCCCAACCATGGCCCACTTTTACTCAGGGTGCCACGCAAAGATTTGAGGGAAATCTCGATGGCAGCGGTCGAACATCATTTATTAGTGTTCAAGATCAGGGAAGCTACTTCACAGGAACTTTGCGGATTCGCCTTCCTAATGGGCAAATCTTTGATCGGAACATCAATCTCAATTCGACGCCTACGAAGCAATTATTTATTGGCGATTTGGATGGCGACGGTCGAGATGACTTGGTTTTTGGATTCCCAGGCGTGCCAGGTGGATTGTATTGTCTCTCCGTGCCATTGTCGGACGGAACCGTCGATTTTAACTGCGCACCTCTTCCAAATAATTTGATTGATACGATGGTTGATCTGCGCAATGAAAAGCGCATGCACCTCGTCTCTTTCAACCAGTCAGGCTTTACCGATTGCTCATTAGTGAACGGGTCCGTAACATGCACTACGAAGCCGGTCAGTGGACAAGTTCCTCCATGGAACCCTAATCCACAGTACATACCTCAACCAATTCCTGTCGATTTGAGCAAACATGATGTGTCTGATTTTTATCGACTATATTCTACTGAAGAGCCTGCCTTAGATCCCGCACATCCAAATGTGCCTTTTTGCTCACAAATCAGCGGTCCCTGCGATGTTATTGCGTACGTCAATAGTTGTATCAACTCGTCAAACGGTTTAGCTTGTAACAATATCACAAGGCTTCGAGCAGACGCAGGTGCAAATGGGCCATTTTTGTCAAAAACGGCCATCATAGGTGATGTGAATGGCGACGGGCTTACAGATTTTATCTATAAGACTTACAACAATGGAAGCCAGCGAAGCGTTCCTGTGCCAGCCGGCGGCTATTCTGTTGGGAATGATTTGAACATGACTACCTTTGTCTGCTTAAGTTCAGAAACAGGGATGGATTGCAAACAAGATACTGGAATAAACGCATACTCTCTAACCGCATTTGACCCGGAGCGGCTTGCCACGGACGCTAACCGGAGTACGTTAGCTGACTTAACTGGTGATGGCGTAAATCGCCTGTTTTTTACTTACAAACCGAATCCGCCTGACGTTGATAGTGCTAAATCGGTGTTGTGCCGCTATACCATCAACGGATTTTCCTGCCAGGAGTTCGCTTACTCTGAGGCGGGCGGACAGTATGCAAAGTTAGTTTACCTGGATGATAGTGGGATACCCACTTTTATGGCCTTCGATATACGTCGACCTTCAGGTGTGCCCAACAACACGTGGTCAGCGTCTAATCTTGCTGATTCTCCTGCTGTAGATAAGATCGTCGGCGTAACCAATGGAATCGGTCAAAGAGATGAAGTGGACTATGCACGTGGCGATAGCCCAGGCGTCTATAGCCGCTTCGTTCAAATCAATGGTGTCGCTCAAAGACCAACCTATCCCCAAGTGTCACGATCACCTGGAGTAATAGTCAAAGAACTTCGCAGAAGTACAGGAAATGGTAACTGGATTCGTAGCGATTATCACTACGAAGGTGCCTTGAGCGATGCGACTGGCCGTGGCTCATTGGGATTTGGTTTAGTGCGAGTTACAGATATTCGCCCAAATGGAAATATAGTAAATACCTCGCTTTTGGCACAAACTTATCCATTTACTGGCATGCTAACTCACAGTACCAGTGTATACGGTGGCACTGTCCTTAATGACACGTCAAACACGTTAAGTCAGCAACTCCTCCCTCAATCCAATGGAAGTAGCACCGTCTTAGCCCATGTATCCCATACTGATCAACTACATAACGACTTAAATGGCAGCTCTTTAGGCACTACCACCATCGAGAATGCATATACAGATGGATGGGGCAATTTGACCCAACAAACTACGACCATGAGCGGGGGCGGTAAAACTTTTAGCACGCAGACGACTACAGCGTTTAATAATATCGTCAGCGACACGTGGTTGATCGGGCTCCCCAATACAGTAGTAACTACCAAGTCAGATAGCGAAACTGGGAATGCAAGTCGAAATACCAGTTTCACTTATTTCGCTGGAACACCGCTGTTACAAACAGAGACAGTGGAAGCGAATACTTCTCGGCAGGTAATTACTACGTACGCGCGACATAAAACTGGTTGGGAGACGACGAAGAGCCAATCATGGATTGATCCGAACACACAACAACTCTCCGGCAGGATTCTCTCAGATACAAGCTATGACTCAAAGGGACGATTTCCTGTGCTTGTAAAAAATGCACTTGGTCAATCTGAGACTCGCAGCTATTACGCTGGCACTGGCATTCAGAAAAGCTTGACTGGACCGAACAACCTTACTACGAGTTGGTTAGCCGACGGATTTGGCCGCATTAGTGGTGAGCAGCGCGCTGATGGTACTTATGATCTCCTCTACCAGAAGCAATGTAGTAGTGACTGTCCACCTTATGCAACGGTGGCAATAATAAAGGATACATTCGGTGGAGGGGCAAATTTTGCTGGGGGTAGTCGTATGCGTGTCCCTCTGATTGTATATAACGATAGTGCTAACCATGTCGTTCGAAACATGACTTGGGGATTTGACGGAAGCCCTATCTACAAAGATCAGACCTATGACAGCCAAGGCCAATTAAGCGATAGTTATCAATCTCGCTTTGGCACAGGAAATTCGTATTTGGAGCGGCATCAGGAATATGATGATTTACAACGTATAACCAAAGTGACTACTTTCGATGAAGGTGGACAACCTCAATACACTGCCACCAACTATCAAGGACTAGTAAACGTAGTTACCAATCCAAAACTACAACAACGAACTAACACGTTGGACGTATTGGGCAGGGCTGTGCAGGTGGTAGATTCTATGAGTGGAAGCACGAACTTCCGTTATGAACCATTCGGTAACTTGAATTACACCAAGGATCCAAATGGCAATGAAATATCTGTTCTCTATGATAATTTAGGCCGTAGAACAGATTTGAACGATCCCGATCTGGGTCATATCCATTATGACGTGGACCCACTTGGCCGTACTTGGAGGCAGGTTACCCCTAATCAACGAGCTCAAAGTAAAGCGACAACATTTGAATTCGATGCACTGGATCGTATGGTTGCTCGTCATGAGAGCGATCTTGAAAGCCGCTGGATTTATGACGCAGCAGCTAAGGGAATTGGCAGTCTGACCGAGGCTTATACCTTCATATTAGGGAGCAGCACTAAAGATTATGATCGGGTGCATACATACGATAGCTTAGGGCGGCCAAGCCTTATTACACAGCTTATTAATGGCTATAGTTTTACCAATCTTCCGGAGTACGATATTTGGGGGCGACTAATAAGGAACACTTATCAGCGCGCTAGCGATACTGCAAAAGTGTATGACAGTCGATATAACGGAACCGGGTATCTGGCGCGAATCGAGCGTGGTGCTCAAGTGTTGTGGCAGGTGTTATCACAAGACGCGGCGCAACGTATTACTTCGGCATTGCTCGGCAATGGCCTTACTGATTTTCGAGGCTACAACGTTTACAGTGGGCGCCTCGAAAACGGCAGTGTTCAGACAACGACTAATACCACTCGTGTATTAGAGAGTTACCACTATGATGCAATAGGAAATGTTACGCAGCGAAGTCAATACTGGGATAACGGAGGCTTTGATGAGAGCTTTAGCTATGATGGCCTTAATCGCTTGTCTACTAGTCAGGTTGGTAGTAAGCCGTTGCTGAATTTTAATTATGACGCTGCGGGAAATTTAAAAACCAAGACTGACCTAGGTACCTATACCTATCCAAGCCAAGGCAGCGGATCAGCTCTTCCGCATGCGGTATCTAGCATTAGTGGGATCCCGGGAACATTTTCGTACGATAGCAACGGAAATCTTCTGAGCGGAGCGAGTCGAACGGCGACTTGGACCAGTTTTGACATGCCACTCCAGATCAATCGGAATGGTAACTCCGAAAGCTTTGTATATGGCCCCGAGCATCAGCGCACTCGCCAGAACCGAGGCGACGGCAGCACATTAGTCTACGCCGGTGCTCAAGAGGTTGAAACTAAAACTGGTATTACGACAATTAAGACATATTGGCCCTTTGGTCTAGGCGTTGAGATTGACCGCGGAGCTTCTGCGACTGAGTTTGATTGGTTTCATAAAGACAGGCTTGGCAGTCCTATAGCGATTAGTGCAGCAGACGGTACTTTGTCGGAGAAGCTGGCGTATGACGCATGGGGACGCCGGCGCACTTTAGACGGTAGTGGACCATTAGATATCACTGCGCCACATGTCGACAATAAAGGCTTTACTGGTCATGAAATGCTAGATCAGGTCGAATTGGTGCATATGAACGGCCGCGTATACGACCCAATTGTTGGCAGATTTGTGTCTGGAGATCCATTTATACAAGATGCAACAAACGGCCAGAACTATAATCGATACAGTTATGTTCTCAATAACCCTACAAATCTGACGGACCCGACGGGATTCTGGGATGAACCTCCCGAGGACTGGCTTCAGCAGGATGGCTGGAGAAAAACCATATACATGTCCGATAAGAGATATCAGGAGGCACTTGATCGCGAAAAAAAATCTGGCGATGACAAAGGTAAGGCAAACAATCGAGACATTACTCAAGGGCCTGAATCGAAGCAGAATCCTCGCTATTCGCAAGCGACAGACAATGGAACTAAGAACTGGACTGACGGTGAAACACGAAACATGACTGGATCGCAGGTCGTCAATAGCATCATCGATGGTGTTAAGGGGGACCCTTTATATCAGACGGTTGCCTCGATTGTTATCACTGGAAAGAAACTGAGTATTGATGCCTACAATTGGGCTTGGGGTGATGCGCATGACAGCGCTTTGGCCAAGCAAGATCTATGGGCAAATAAGATTCAATATGCCAATAGCATAATGGCACTCGGGATGATGGGGCGCGGTGGGATGGCCTCAGCAAAGAACTACTTCCGAGGAGCAAAGTCAGGAACAAATCCTAGTTTTGTTCCAAAACCGGGGGAGTATAAAGTCGACCCAGTGACTGGCTTCGTTAAGGATACCCATGGAGTGTCTGTCTTCAACAATGCTGAAAGTGTACTTTCTAAAGGCTATGATCCATATCAGGTAGATTTGAAATCAATGCCGGATTCGCTGCGAATTATTCAGCGTGGTGCTGATCCATATCATTTCGAGATAACGCCCAAACCCGGAGCTAATTTGACGCCGCAGGAATATATTAATGCCTGCACCAGCATCGTTTGCAAATGAACATAGGAAGATGATTTATGCATGATTACAATTTGAGTCTCCCGGAAGATTTCGAAGACTATGAATGGGAGGTGACCGCTAAAGGATATTTTTCGGAAGCGTTCCTGACGGTTGCGAAAATTCGCTATCGGTTGAATTTTTATGACGCAGTTAGGCTGCAACAGGAAGTTGACAGTACCCTGGAATCTGGCACGATGTTCTTTGAGCCTAATCTGCTTGTGATAAAAGCAGTGGATAAAGTGAAGATTGAAGAGGCGGTAGAGTTGTTGGTACGTTCAGGCCAAACTCGTTTCCTGCTGCCAGAGTAGCTTTCGATACAGGCATAGGTCGGGCTGGCAAGAGGAAAGGCCAGACGATGTATTGTTGCTTGTTGATTTACTGAGATTACCCGATACCACGATCGGAGCACACTAGCATTTCATCCATTTTGTGTGCGGAGACCTGCTATGGGCGTTGACATCCCCGGAATTGAATTAGCGAAGCGCATGTTTCAACTTCACGGTGCGGATTGGGGAGACAATTATTGCATCATGCTAAGGCAATACGCGCAGATGCTCAGCGTCGTCCGTTACCCAAGCTCGCATGTTATCGCCATGAAGGCCTTCAGTTCGGTGCATCAGTGGGTCGATGCTCCCAGAAAAGGGGAATCGATGTGTGCTTAATCAGCACACATTATGTTAGTCATTTTGTTAAGATCAATAGAAATAGCGCTAATGACGCTACAGCGGCCGTTGAAGCCGCCAGCTATGCGGCGATGTGTTTACTCCAGAGAAGTAAATTGAGTGGCAGGACTGTTCGTTTACGCGCCGAACTGCCCCCTCCGTTTGCCCCTTCCTGCAGTGTCCGGCGAACGACACGACCCTGTCGTATGACCCCTTAAATCCTAAATTGATAAACTCCTCTTGGAGCCGCTTGAGGCTGCGTCTCTGCTTACGGGATTTGACCGCGTCTGTCTTGGCCGGCCTGAAAGCTGGAAGGCGTATGAGTCGATGGTTCTAGCGGATTGGCGCTTCGCATAGGCGGGTTCGGTGAGCAGGTAGCGCCCGACGGTGTTGCGGGAGATGCCGAGCCTTTTGGCGATTTCCCTGAGCGAGGCTTGGTCACGAAGGTGCCGGCGTCTGATTATTCCTAATAATGTCACGTCAATCACTCTCATTCTGAAAGTAGGATTGTGTGCTAAACGTGGGCCAATTTTCGATGCAATTTATGCGGCTAAGTGGGTCAGTTTTCGGTGCAAATCAACAAAAGGGCATGGATTATCGTCGGCTTGCTGCTTGGGCTTGCTGTCTGGATTGCATTTTGGACATACGATGAAAGCAGAGCGCTTGGCCGCGTCGAAAGACGTATCGACAAGCTGCGCGCTGAGCAACAGAAGTCCGCTATTCCTTAGCATCGTATGAATCGCATACCGCAAAACCTCTCGGATAATGTATTTTTTCAACTCTTCCAAGCGAATCAAAACTTAATCCAGATGTGAAAGTCTCCGCCCCGAGGCTTTGACAATTTGACCGCCTTCGCGAAACTTCATCTGTTGGAAACTGTTACCAGTAATTGGCCTGGCTATATGAGCCGTTTTGAAATAAAAGGAATCGTGTCTTAGCATCGGCTTACTTTGCATTCAAAAGTGACTAACTCAGAAAATCTCATCTTCTTTGGCAAAACCGTGGAAAATCTCATCTTTCATGGCAATCAGTCTCACCTTTCGTGGCAATTTTTCTTGAAAAGTACTATTTTGAGCTATTCTGGTCTCACCTTCTGTGGCACTTTACGAAACTGTCAGGTTTGCGCAGTCCTGGCTATGCCGGTGTGGCAGGCAAAACCTGCCTCCAGTTGAAGGCGATAGCAAGCGAAGGTAACGTCGATACTATAAAGACATGTGCGCAAACTATACCCCCGACAGAAACGAACGCAGCCAGGAGCATTTTGGTGTCTCCTTTGAAGCGCTAGATGAAAGGCCTGAGGCCTTCCCAACAAACCTGGTTCCAATCGTCCGGCCAAGTGCAAAGCCAAACACGCTTGAGGTGATTCATGCTTGTTTTGGGATTGTTCCGCACTGGGCAGAATTGAAGCTGGCCAGGCAGACCTACAATGCCCGTACTGAGACCGTTGCCACGAAGCCCTCGTTTCGTACCGCGTGGAGAAAAAAGCAGTTTTGCATTATCCCTGCGGCGAATTTCTTTGAACCTTGCTACGAAACCGGCAAGTCGGTTCGCTGGAGGATCTGGCATGCCAAAGACAGGCCTTTCGGCATTGCTGGAATTTGGGAAGTTAAGCCGGACGGTCCCGACGGCAAGCCTGTTGCGTAAGCCATCTATTGAATACCGACGAACAAGAATGCTTGCACTCCCAGACCGCACACCACGGACGCCCATGCGAGCAGCCTGGGCTCCGCGCATGTCTTCCGCTTTCTAAAAAGCTGAAGGTTGAGGCCTTGAGAACCTGCCGTTTTAGAGTCGTTCTGCAAAAACGACGCGATTCTGGAGCGGTCAGGGGCGGACTAATTTTCTTCCTTAAGATTCAGCCAAACCGCCATATTCTTAAATCGTAAACTCCAATCGTGCTTTTTTCTAAATGCAAAAATTTCGGTTTCACCGAATGAGGAGTTCGACTTTTCAAGCCACAGCTTTTTCCAATCGCTTCCCGGTTGAATGAGAGTGACGCCAGGTTCAGAAGTCCGTTTGGTCATGCTACCAAAATTGGTGGTCCAAATAGGAACCCCTAGTGCACGCAATTCGTAATATTTGATGGGGTCGACCGATTCAGTAAGTTGATTGTGTACGAATGGAATAAGGCCGACTTTAAAGTTTTGGCAATATGCAATAGCCTCAGCAACAGTGCATGCGGGAAGAAGTTCAATATTTCGCGGTAAATTCGCTGGCACATAGCCAGCTCTAGGCCCAATCAGTTGAACACATATATTAGGTAAAGCTTCGGCGATTTCGATCACGAGACCCCAGTCGAACCAAGATGCAATGGTCCCAACGAAACCAATAATCTCTCTTTTTTGTTTAATCTCTGAAAAGAACGGTAATCGCTCCATGTCATATCCGTTTGGGATGACACGGATTGACTTTTTGCGATCCAAGACAGCCAATTTAGGGACGAGCGATTCCTCGCTGCAAAACAAGTAATCGCAACCCGCCACCAAGTATTTTTGGACTTGTTCCATGGAATAGCGCGATATTCCATTATAGAAGGCTGGGAAGTCGTCCATAACATCCATGAATTTCGCGCGCGGTTTAAGCGATTTTATCGCCCACAGCGCTAGTTTACTTGGGCGCCCAATTCCCACATCCCAGTTTTCGTCTATGTTTAGTTGCCGAATTTGTGACTTAATATTGCGCCAAACAAGTAGATCATTAATGGCGCTAAGGACAGGTATCGGTTCGATCGGAAGACTTTGCGTGCGCAGTACGTGAAGTCCCGAAATGAGGGGCTCGGCAGCATGACGCTCGCTGGCTTTACTTCGTTGCATAAAATCTGATAAACGAGGTAGGCGTGTTATTGTGGGATCGATCCAATAAATTTCTTCGTACGTATTTTCTAGCAGAGCCCGAACCATGTAATGTGGTCGCTGCCAATAACTTTGGTACGGAACTGGCGCGAAATAAAGTAATCTCATGATCCGCTTAACGCTTGCTTTAAGACTTGAGTGATTCGTTCGCTTGCGAACCCGTCCCCATATGGAGAAACACCTTTTGCCATTTGAGAATAATATTCAGGGTCGTCGAGCAGTCGCTGAGCCTCTGAAACTATATCTTCAAAATCTGTACCGACAAGTTTTACAACCCCGTAATCAACAGCTTCGGGGCGCTCGGTTTCGCGCCGCAGTACTAAAACAGGTTTTGCCAGAGCCGGCGCCTCCTCCTGCACCCCACCAGAGTCGCTCAAGATCAAATAGGCTCGCTTCATTGCGTTGACGAATGGCAAGTAATCAAGCGGCTCACACAGATGGATACGTGAATTATCTCCCAATAGCTTGTAGGCGACTTCTCGGACGTTTGGATTTGGATGTACTGGATATAGAATCTCGACATCTTGGTTATTTTTAACCAAATGCAACAAAGCTCTGCAAATTTCCTCAAATGGCTTGCCGAAGTTCTCACGGCGATGAGATGTAACCAATATGAGACGCTTATTGTCGTTAATGGGAACATCAAGTGCCCCCTCTTTCTTTGATACACTAAGAAGTGCATCAATGACAGTATTGCCAGTCATGTAAATTGACTCCGGCGAAATGCCTTGCCTAACTAGATTTTGACTGGCTCCATCAGTTGGTGCGAAATGCCATTTTGCGAGGTGCCCAGCGACCACTCGGTTCATTTCCTCCGGATAGGGATTCCAAATATCGCCGGTCCGTAGACCGGCCTCAACATGGCCAAACGGAATTCGATTATAGAAACAGCATAATGCGACGGCCATCACAGTCGTAGTGTCGCCCTGTGCCAGAACGGCATCTGGGCGCTCTTCTTTAAAGACTATATCCAACTCGGTAAGTAATTTCGCAGTAAGTGAAACCAGCGTCTGATTCGGCGCCATTACATTGAGATCTCTATCTGGTGTGATCTTAAATAATTTAAGAACTTGATCAAGCATCTGCCGATGTTGGGCAGTCGCTAATACTTTGACGTCGGCCCAGGACTCTTTCAAGAGACGTTGAATAACCGGGGCCATTTTAATGGCCTCGGGTCTTGTTCCTACTACACAAATAATTTTTTTCATATACATTAAATTGCTTAATCTGCTGCAAGCATTCCTACGATTAAGCGGTGAGGATATTTCTATAAGTGATAAGCGGTGTGGCGTAGATAAATTACATTCGATAGCTGTGAGGAATCCATTGCCCCCACTTGGCTTCATAGATTGTCTTGTTGCGCAGAAATAACTCTTGCTTGCGTTCCTCGCCTAGCTTATTGAACGACGCAGAAAGATTGTGATGAACAAACACATCTTCGGCACATATATGGCGAAAGCCTGCCTGCTCAATTCGACGACAGTAGTCATCGTCCTCAAAAAAGCCTAATCCAAAAGCTTCATCTAATCCACCTATTTTTTCGTAGGCATTTCTTGTAATCATTACGCAGAAAAATGCTAACGTAGGAATGTCGAAAGACTCACCCAGATGAAGTAAGGTGTGGTCACGGGCTTTTTGAGGCATTTCTGATAGTGACTCATACTCAATGCTTATTTTTGCTTCATTCCCGATATTATTGGTGACTGGTCCAATTAAGCCAATTGTTGGATCCTTCTTACAATGGCGGACGAGACCGCTGGCCCAGCCGCTGGTCACGACAGTGTCATTATTAAGGACGACTAGATATTCTCCTGCCGACAGTGCCAAGCCCTGATTATTAGCTTTTGAGAAACCTAAATTATCTTCATTCAATATCAACTTTACGTCCGGCCTATTTTTTCCAAATTCCCGCAAATATTCTGGAGTGCCGTCAGACGATGCGTTATCAACGATGATAATTTCGTAGCGAACATCTGTCGTATGCTGATCAATGCTGGCAAGACAAAGCTTAGTCAAGTCCAAGTTGTTGTAGGTTACGACAACAACGCTAACGAGTGCAGCCGTACTATTTTTTAGAGCCGATTCAAATTCTTGAGCGCGATGTTCCCAAGTTTGCTTGCTGGCAAAACTTATACGCTGCTCCCTGATCGGCGCCTCAGCAGGTTCTTTTAAAGCATCTCGGCATTGTGTGACAAAATGTTGATGACTTTCTGCCAAACGTACCAAATCCTTCATACTCGACAATTCGGGTAAATCTACGCTAACGATAGGTTTTCCAACACATAGATATTCATATACTTTAACTGGATTGGTCGCCAATGTTAGATCGTTAACAAGGAAAGGCAAGATGCAAATGTCAAATGAGTGCAGATAAAATGGTAATTTTTCGTAACTCACCTCACCAATCATCTTTACGTTTTTATACGTAGAAAATCTCTTTTCTGCTCCGCAAGTATCATTCCCGATGAGCAGAATTAAGCAATCTGGAAACTCATTTGCTAATTTCTCGACTAATGCACAATCGAACCAATTGGCAATTGCGCCAAAATACCCAATTATTTTTCTGCCCTTAATATCCTCGTATTTTTTCGAAGGGATTGGGTTAAAGTGGGTGAATTCACACGCGTTGCGTACGATAAAAACATTCTTGTTTCTATCTTTTCCTATGTTATGAAGCCAATCGGAAGTGACGATTAGGGTATCCGATTCGCGCATCAGTGCGCGCTCGGCAGATATGACTTCTGGAGGGACGTTTCCGAATCCCTCGTGGTGGTCCATGCAATCATAAGCCATATGATTTGTCGGGAGACTTCTTGCAACTGGTAACCAGAATGGATGCTGGACTACTGAAATTGATTCACGGATATCCCCGCATTGGATCAACTCAGTAAGATCTTGGCGAAGCTGATTTAGCAGGTGCCCGCTCATCTTATTTTCATAAATTGCGGGAGCAAATTTTGCGTGAAGCCGGATCTGAAATATATTTGGATGATTAGGAACCACCTCGACCACGAATCCTGGCTCGCTGTCGTTCACAAGTTCTGAGCTAATGTAAAAAACTCTGTGGCCTTGCTTTGCAAAACCAAGTGCCAATTGCTGCGGGCGCTGAAAACGGAAATTCCAATCGATCACGCCCCAAAATATAACGTCCGCAGTACCAATATTGTGAAACTCCGAATTTCTTGGAAATGCGTCTTTGTGAGCTTTTGAGATAAGCCGGTGATTTTCATTCTTATCCGAGAAATGGCCGGCCGTGATCGCGCCCGAGCCCACTTTTGTGATTCCCCGCATAGTTGAGCTCAGCCCTGTTCGATCCAAGACGGATCTGGCTGAAACAGGTAATCGTCTGTATATTTTTCGTAGGATGTCTCGAAATTGATAGCCGGGATTTCCTAACGAAACTCTTTTTAATGCTCTGAGTGGTGCGGTGTATCGCCAGGAGGTGGAGGCCCAGATGTCCTCAATTTTCCGAAGAGATTCGTCGTGCTTCTGCTCGGAAAGGGTTAGGCTTTCGCGGAGATTGCAAATTGTCGATAGATACTCTTCTATCTTTTGACTCCTCTCCGTTAGTCGAGCCGTGTAAGTTTCTTCTTGTTGCTCATAGGTCACAAGAAGTTCACTTATCTTCGAGTTGGCATCTTGTAAAGAGCGATTTAGTTGGTTATTTTGCGACAGGAGTTCATCGCGAATCTCCACTGCTCTGGCAACTGTTCCAGCATCGTTACTCGCGAATGCTTTAACAACATATTGGTAATCTTCACCATACGGATTGGTGGCAAGCAATGCTTGTTGTTCAGCACTCAGATTTGTCCAATTATGTCCGAGTTCCGCGTGAGCCGCAGGCATCCGTATGGCATGCCAATGGCTGGGTAAAAATCCGGAGCTAAATAAGACTTTCTCAAAATCTTGACGTGTAAAAAATCTCAAATGAGTTTTATCTAGCAACCCACGGTGCTGATATGGGAACCGACCAGCCATCAGTGAGGCCAATACAGAATTGTGGCCCACATTTGGAATTGACACGATCAGATAGCCATTTGGCGCAAGCAAGCCACGCGCGTTTTCTAAGCATTGCCATGGATTCTGAAGGTGCTCGAGAACATCTGCGGCAATGATTACATCAAACTGTTGCCCTTCGAACGAATCCAGCCACTCGCTTTTATCCAGGTCGCCTTGAACAGCGACTCTGCAGATACGTTTAAGGACTTGGGCGCACTCTGGATCGAATTCGACCGCGCTTACATCGCACTGACTATTGTGAGCCAAGAAGCGAAGAATTGTGCCCGGACCAGGGCCAAGCTCCAACACTCGTTTTTTTTCCCCAGTTAATCGAATTACCTGAGCCGCCGCTGTATCTGAGGACGCGTCAATGTCATAAGAGTAGCGTTGGGCTACTGAAATGACTTCTTTTTCAATGTTTTTCATTTTGTGTAAGCATTTTGAAACTAGTTTGTTCGATCGGGAGTTCTATCATTCCACTCTGCACTAACAGTGAAGATTGGAATGGATAAGCATCATGGACCCAGTGATGCATGATGTGATCTGTTGCTGTACCTTCACCGGCAGCAACGCTAACCATATAGTCACCCATTGCTAGCCCAGGAATCTGAATATCAAAACTCGTCTCAAAACTTTGCCCGGCTATCATCGGCCCGATACTGGCACGAGCATGCTCGGTATTTCCTCCGAATAAAACCTGACCCAATCGGTCTTTTACGGAGAAGCCGACAATGGGCCTGTTAATTTCGGTGTTGACATGAACCCGGACGAGCAATCGAATTTTCATCAGGCCATTTACCTGTAGAACAGGTCGCCCTATTTCGTCAGTGACTCGACACTCTTTTATGATAATTCCACCTAGCCCAAAGCTATTAGCAGATGCCGATATGTTTTCTGAGATTTGATCAATTTTGATAACTGATTCTGTTGAAGATTCCCTGATATCAACAGGTTGACGTTTTTCGTATTGTTTTTTTAGATAGTATTCAGTAACTGTCTTGGGATCTCCGACTGTAATTAGACGGCCGTGATCAAGCAAGAGAGCCTTATTGCACAGACTCACTACGCTAGCACTATCATGACTCACAAATAATATGGTTCCCTTTTCAGCGAAAGCCTTTAGGAATCTCATGCATTTCTGAGTAAAGAAAATGTCACCAACTGCCAGCGCTTCGTCAATTACCAAAATATCCGCATCAATGTTAGCGATTACAGCAAATGCAAGTCTGACAAACATGCCGCTAGAATACGTTTTTACAGGCTTGTTAATGAACTCACCGATATCGGCGAATTGTTCTATAGCGGGCAATTTCTCTTCTATTTCCTTTGGGCTTAGGCCATAGAGTGCTGCATTCAGTCTAACATTCTCCCAACCGGTGAAGTCTGGATTGAATCCGGCGCCGAGTTCTAGCAGGGCGGCCAATCTACCTTTTACGCTAACGCTGCCGCACGAAGGTGACAACGTTCCGCAAATAATTTGTAGCAGAGTTGATTTTCCGGATCCGTTTTGACCAATTACGCCAATCACGTCACCCTTCATAATAGTCAAATCTAAGGAGTGCAACGCCCAGAATTTATCTTTTCTATTTATGCGCCAAAATTGGTCGACCAGATGCCTGAGTGGGCTCCCAGATATTGAATAGCTTTTTCCAACGCCTTGAGCGTTGATCATAACCTCACAAGACATCGGCAAATCCTCGCTTCAATTTCTTAAAGCAGGCATGGCCTACGTAGAATAGGACTAGAGCCAAAAAATAAAAACAGATCCAGGTAGTAGCTGGAGGGCATTTTTGCCAGATTAATAAATTTCGCAACGTTTCAATAATAAACGTTAGTGGGTTTGCCATTAGCCACGGTCGGAAAGCAACTGGCAGCACTTGAACAGCATAGAATACTGGACTCAAAAACATCAAAGCGCTTGTAAGCGCGGGAATCATTTGTTCCATATCCCTGAAATAAACTCCAAGGGAGCATAGGATCCAGGCTATTCCGATTAAACATAGAAGGTACGGCACCAATAGCAAGGGTACCAATAACCAATATGTGGTAATTTCAATTGGTGAGAAACTCGTGAAAATGACGAAAACGACGAAGCTCATTAAGAAGTGAAATGCTCCAATCACAATCGGAACAACTGGTAGTATTTCCAAAGGAAAAACGACGCGTTTTACGTAACTTGCGTGATTCAGGATAATCGTTGGACTCTTGGACAGGCACTCGGCTAGCCAGTTAAATACTATCAATCCGACATAAAGAATCAGGGAAAAATTTAATTTTTCTGATATTGACGAAGGCGCTGGCGCATCTCCCCATCGAGATTTGAAAATTTCACCAAATACGAAGGCGTATATGGCTAGCATTAATAGTGGGAGCAGCAATGACCAAAATAGGCCTAGAACAGAACTTTTGTAGCGAGCCGTCAAATCACGCTTACAAAGTTGTATCAATAACCGACGGTGGTGCCATAAACTATGCCAAGGGGAGCTCAAGAAACCAAGAAATGAAGCAGGTGAGAGCATCTTAATTAGTTGTCAATTTTATTAATCTCGCAGAGATGGAGTTGCAACGTACGGCTTTAATTCTCGCCGGGATGGCTTGAAAAAAAAACAAAACACACGCATTTTAACTTATGCCGTAAATTCACCAGGAAAAGTTTCATTTGGTAGCAAATTTTACGCGCTTTCCGAGATGAAATAATGTTGCGATAATATCACGAATAAAATAATGGCGTTTCCTCGTGGCAATTTGTTGGCCTGCCCAAGAAGTCCTCATTTCAATCGTTCGGATCTCGATTCGCACACCACGTTCAACAATAGATCGCCCCGTGTTCATCGAAATGAAATTTTACGCTTCTATTAACATGTAAAATTCAATGGTTTTAGCAAGAAAGATATTTTGCAATAAAGACAATAAATCATGATGTTTGTTTTTGCCTCGAACTATTGCTTCCCGGCAATTAGTTTGGCATATGAATCATTAGTATCGGAGTTCAGTGTCGCGGTTGGTTGCAACTTAAATTGATGGAGCCTCTGGTATAAACGAGCACAGAAACGTGTAAAGTACGCGCCTGTTGCTGCAAAAAGGAAAAGGGATGGGCGAAAATAGTTGCAATGACGGAGTAGCTTGCGCCCGGCCGATTGTCAGAAAATTTCTTTACGCCCTCGAAATATAATTACTTTCAATGAATACTCTCCGATATGTTAGATAAATCCCGACGTTTTCATGTTTTATTCGGATTAGTCACGATAGCCGGTGGGCTTCTTGCCAAACTGTCTTACGCGGCTGCCAGTAGAAAAGCGTTTGAAGCAAACTCAACGGCTGAAGCATTAAAAAATTTTTCCGAAAAAGATGTGCCTGAAGTCAGTAATCGGTTGCTGATTGGGGTGCCGGAGATTAGTGCGGAGCCGGACCGCATTGCGGTACATTTGCGAAGTGAGTTGCCTGGCACAGACATGATGTTGTTAATGTCTGCCAATACTGTACCCCCGGTCCTAGCGCAGTTTACCATTCCGATCGGGACCGAAGCAGATATCAGCACACAGGTCAAATTGAAGGACACGACCACGTTACAACTGGTGGTTCGTGCCGGTGGCAAACTCTATACTGCGCAAAAAGAAGTCAAAATCGCAGTGCCTCTGGATAATAAGCTATTAACGGAATATTCATGATTGCAGTGACATTCAAACGCCAGAATGATTATCTCGAGATGACTCTATCTATAGATAATCCCTTCCGTGACGATAGTGCGGTACAGGCTAAATCTGGAAAGGTGAATTATAGAAACTTTGTGCAGGAGCTCAGCGTCACCTGTAATGACCGCGTATTGCTTTCCGCCCAGTTCAATCCTGGCATGGCGTCCCACCCGAATTTGATTTTCAGGTCAAAGCATGTGCTCAAAAAAGATAATATCAAAGTCGAGTGGCTGGACAATTCAGGGAAAACAGCGATCGAAAATTTTCCCGTCACTATTTAGAATCCAGTATGTCCATGAACTTGACACCGATTGGTGAGTTATTAATTGCGAAGCAACTGGTTTCAGAGCAGGATGTAGAACGCGCATTGCAGCTGCAACCGCAGCTTGACGCACGCCTTGGGCAGATCCTGATCCGCATAGGTGCGATATCTGAAGATAATTTATTGCCCGTGCTGGCGCAACAGCTGGATATCCCCTTGCTTGACGAAACGCTCTTGCCAAGCACTGCACAGATGATTGAGCAGGCTGCCCAGCTTGGCGGTTTAAGTACCAATTGGTTGTTGGAACAAGAAATTGTTCTTTGGGAAAATGTCGACGGTACTATTGCTTGTGCCTCGCCTAACCCGTTGAATAGCTTCGCCAGAGAAACATTGTGTAACGCGTACCAACAGCATCAATTGCAATGGAGCTTTGTCCGTTCGAGGGATATCGAGCGAATGGCCAATCTTATTCGGTCGGACTCCGTCTCCGCAATGTTTTCCGATGAAGTCGCGCACTTACGTGAATTAGCTGAAGAAGCACCTGTAATTGAGTTGGTCAACAACACCTGGGCGCAGGCCATTGATATTGGCGCTTCCGATATCCATATCGAACCTGAGGAGCATGGCTTTGAAATTCGCTTCAGGGTTGATGGTATCTTGACTACCAAAATGAGCTTTGGTCGTGATCGTTTCGATGCTGTAGTGTCGCGTATTAAATTGATATCGGGTTTGGATATCGCCGAGCGGCGTTTACCGCAGGACGGTCGCATCAGTATCCGAGCCAGCGGCATCGACATCGATATTCGCGTTTCCGTGATTCCCGGCGTTCATGGCGAATCTATCGTGCTGCGTTTGCTACCCAAAGAGCGTAAGGATTTCAGCTTAAAGCGTCTCGGTATGGAGCAGGATCATCTCAACAAGTTCCGCAAATGGATTAAAGAGCCGCACGGCATCGTCCTGGTGACCGGGCCGACCGGTTCGGGTAAGAGTACGAGCTTGTATGCTGCACTGGCGGAAGCCAATGACCGCCAAAAAAAGATTATCACCGTTGAAGATCCGGTCGAATATAAGATGGACGGGATTACCCAAATTCAGACGCATGCCGAGATCGAGTACACGTTTGCGCGCGCTTTGCGCGCAATCTTGCGACATGACCCGGACATAATCATGATCGGAGAAATTCGTGATCTGGAAACTGCTGAAATTGCTGTCCAGTCTGCATTAACCGGTCACATGGTTTTTTCAACCTTACATACCAATGATGCGATCGGTGCCTTCAACCGTTTGATTGATATGGGGCTGGAGCCCTTCCTGGTGGCTTCGTCACTTCGAGCAGTACAGGCTCAACGGCTGGTGCGACGTTTATGTTCCCATTGCGCCAAACCCTTAAGCCATGACGAAATGATGCAGTTGGCGCCAGCAGATTTTGCTGAACAAATGCTGGAATTGCAGGGGCGCTTCCCGACACTGATGACTGAGTCGGCAAAGTGGCATCATGCTACTGGTTGCCCTCAATGCCAAAACACAGGCTATCGCGGTCGAGTCGGGATTTATGAATTTGTCGAGGTCACGACCGAGTTGCAGGCAGCGATCGTCCAGCGTTTGCCTACCCATGAAGTGAACCTATTAGCCAAACGCGATGGTTATCGCAATTTGCGGGAAGACGGGTTAATTAAAGCGCGTAACGGCTTGACGACGATCGATGAAGTGATGCGCGTGACCGGTTTAAGTAATCAGGTGGCGAGCTGATGGCATATCAATACGAAGCGAGCACCGCGGACGGACGTCTGGTCAAAGGCCAGATTGAGGCCCCTAGCGAAATCGAAGCGATGCGTTTGCTCAAGCAGCAAGGTTTGACACCGATTGCGCTAAATACGATAGAGTTGCAAGCGGTCAAGCAGGCGGGTGGGCGACGCACAGTTAGCGCTCAGGATAAGATGCTGATGGTGCGTGAATTGGCAACCCTACTGACGGCGGGTGTGCCTTTGGTTGAAGCGATACAATCAATGAGCGAAGCTGCCGGCGCGTCTCCGCTGGGGCAGGCATCGACCCAGATATATCAAGTGCTACGTGGAGGGGGGAATTTATCCCGTGCGTTGACCACCTGCGGCATTAGCTTTCCTGACTATCTGATACAGCTAGTTTCCGCGGGAGAAATGACCGGTAAGCTAGCCAGTTCCCTGCATCATGGCGCAAATCAGATGGAATACGAAGAAAAAATTCGTCAGGAGATGCGCAATGCCCTGACTTACCCTACCGTTTTGGCGGTGTCAGGTGTGCTTGCCACTTTGTTGATTTTTGTCGTCGTGGTACCAAAGTTTGCTGGGTTATTAAAAAACAGCAAAGGAAAATTGCCAGAAATTTCAGTGTGGGTTTTGCAGACCGGGATGTTTGTCAAAGAACACCTGCTGATTTTGGGGGCTGGCGCGGGAATCGCCGCGTTCTTTTTGGTGAGCTTGTTTTCTAGACCGCAAATTCGGCAAAAATTTTGGGACGGTCTGGCACGTATGCCGTTAATTGGCGCTTGGCTTATAGAAACTGAAGTTGGTAGATGGGCCGGGATGCTATCAACTTTGCTGGAAAATAAAGTACCCATAGTCAGAGCCATGGAGCTGGCGCAGGGAGGGGTACAGATTAGTTTATTGAAACAGCAATTGGGGCTTGCCGTTAAAGACTTAAAAGGGGGGAAATCGCTGGCCGAATCCCTCGGTATGCATCGTACATTGAACCCGATGGGGTTAAATCTTGTCAGAGTGGGCGAACGTACCGGCGAACTATCTACGACGCTCAAAACCTTGTCAGTGCTGCATACTAATGCTGGGCAAGAACGTATGAAGCGATTTTTGATTATGCTGGAACCGATTACGATTTTGTTGATAGGCTCTGTAATAGGGCTGATCATGGCTGCTATCATGATGGCTATTACGAGCCTCAGTGATATTGCAGTTTAATGTGAATTGACACAACTCCGTACCAGCGGAGTTAATGGCCAGGCGATAAGAGCTGCTAAGTGCAGGCGCCTTGGTTTTGTCCAGGCTAAATTGCTTATACTTGTATAAGACTTGTCTGCAAGATAAACGAGAGAAATATGAAATTGACGAAAAAATTGCACCGCACTGCGGGTTTTACACTGATAGAAATGTTGGTCGTTCTTGTGATCATAGGTTTGCTTGCGAGCTTGGTTGGGCCTAAATTATTTGGCAAACTCGATTCTTCCAAAGTTCAAACAGCACAGACTCAAGTCAAAATGCTGAAAGGCGCACTGGAAACGATGCGTCTCGATCTTGGCCGGTTCCCTACGCAATCCGAAGGTCTGACCTTGCTAAATAATCCGCCAACAGATGAAAAAATAAAAAACAAATGGAAAGGTCCATATCTCGACGAAGACCTGCCTACCGACCCCTGGGGCGCGCCGTATGTGTATGCTGTGCCAGGCCCGGCGGGAAAACCATTTGCCTTGTATTCGCGGGGGCCGGACGGTAACCTGAACGGTGTAGGCGCGATTGGTATCGCTCCTGCTGCTGACAATGCTGATAAGCCGCAGTAAGCAATCGGCATCCCGACAGCACGGTTTTACACTCCTAGAGTTGCTAATCGTGCTAGCAATGATGGGGTTGCTCGGATCACTGGCTGTCCCGGCACTAGGAAGATTGATAGACAGCCTGCGGTATCGCAATGAGCGTTCTAGCATGATTGCGCAGATAAGTACCCTCAGCTACCGCAATTACCTGCTGGCGCAAGACTTCACTTTGCGCACCGATAATATCAACGAGATCCTCAAAGACGATGAGCCGGCACTCGATGTGCCAGCAGGATGGGTGGTGCGAGTGCCTATTCCAATACATTATCAGTTCAATGGTTACTGCAGTGGCGGTGTGGTTGTTCTGAATGCACCGGATCACGCCCCAGAATCATTGCATTTACAGGCCCCGGGATGCGGAGTCAGTAGTGAATAAAAAACAACACGGATTTACCCTGCTCGAAGCGATTGTAGCGTTTGCTCTGGTGGGTACGATTGGTATGACTTTGTTCGCATGGATTAACACCAGTATCATTTCGCTAGGCAAGGTGCAGACCATCAACGCCCGCAACGACGCTATTGCAAATGTGATCAGCTATATGCAAGCGATCAATCCTATGCAAAATCCGGAGGGCAAGACAGAATTCGGTGCATATAGTATCCAATGGAAATCTAAGGTGCTGGGGCCGGTCGCAGATAATCGTGCCTACCCATCCGGTATCGGTTTGTATCAAGTGGGTTTATATGATGTGGAAGTGAGCGCCAAGACGATTCAGGACCCATCTTGGTTCACTTTGCACCTGAAATTAGCCGGTTTCAAGAAAGTACGTGAGCAAAATGGTATTTTCTAGATATCGCGCCGCAGGCTTCACTATTCTAGAAATGCTGGTTGTTATTGCCATGTCCGGCATGATCGTCATGATTTTATTGCAAGCGTTGCAGAACGTGATGACTTTGCACCATCGTTTTGGTGTAGAACTTGATCGTAACCGGCAGCAAGCTATGGCGCAGTCATGGGTCAGGCAGCTGGTGGAGGGATTGCAGCCTGATCTTGAGGATGGAGAAAATAAACTTCAGGGTAGCAGCAAAGAGATCAAGGGCCTCAGTACTTCGGTAGTGACCGAACAATTCGGTATGCCGACACCCTTCAGCTTGAAAATGCGTTATAACCTCGCCAACAACCGCACCGTCATTGAATACGCCGACCAGTTGCACCAGGATACGCCGATGGAACTATGGAGTTGGGAAGGTAGTCGAGGTAAATTCATTTTTATTGACAATAAACAGCGTGAATACGAGACCTGGCCACCAGAACTCGATCACAGCCGGCAGATTCCAGCCAGTATACGTCTGGAAGCTGAGCGCGACGGTCAGCCATGGATCTTGTCATTTAATCCCGGCGGGCCGGTCAACCCCTTGCCTGACCTGAAAAAAACCTATGCTGGAGCATTGAATTGAAACAGCGCGGATTTATTTTGGTGGCGACGCTGTGGATCCTGGCCGGCATCACGATTGCCGCCGCTTTTTTTGCCCAACGCATAGCCAGTTCTATACAACTAGCAAAGCAATACGATGCGCACATCCAGAGCCAGGTTGCGTGCAGTGACAGCAAAGCGGAAATCGCCTACTTGCTTGCGACCAGACCGCTGAGCATGTATGGCATTGGTGATGTCGCGACCCATATCAGGCTCGATAACCAGGCGTACCGGATGGAGGGCGATTGTATCGCCCGCCTGCAAGATACCCGTGGCCTGTTCGTGATCAATGCAGCGAATCGTGACTCACTTGGTATTTTGCTGAATCAAAAAGGGGTGCCGGAATCCGAGCATGACAAATTGTACGATACGCTGATGGACTATATCGATCCGAATCCGAATGTCCATCGGCTCAACGGAGTTACTAAAAGCGCCTATAGAGATGCAGGCTTGCCAGAACCGACAGGACATCTTTTGGTTACCCCCGATCAATTGCGGCAGGTATATGGTTGGAGGGAACAGAAAATCTTGTGGCAGGGCGGTGAGCCTCTGACCGACTTGATCACAACCGCAAGAACAATAGCGGTGAACCCGAATACAGCACCGGCACCGGTATTGCTGACCTTGCCGGGGGTGACACCGACAGTTTTGCCAAAGTTACTGCAATACCGTAGCATTGAACCAATCTTGAATGACGGGCAATTGGCAAATTTGCTAGGAATTGATTCTCAGCAATTATTTTTAAAAGTAATCTCTTTTCCGGCGGACACTTTGCGGGTCAGCCTTGGTTCTAGCGGCCAAGAGACTTCGGTCAGATATAATGTCGCGCTTACCCCGATCGCTGCTGATGCACCGTGGCGTATCGATTATTACTACAGTGTTCCTCAACGAATTACACAAAAAACTAATGACGCAATTTCGTCAAATCCTTTCGACCTTAAGGCTACGCCTCCCAGCGCCGCGTCGAGTATATCTCTCTTCGAGAGCCCCCCTCAATAAGCCAGGAAAGGCGTATTTGCCGGGGCAAATCGTCGTCGCCCGCGGTTTTTGTCGCTTTTCGCGCTTTGACTTAAAAACGATACCGGTCAAACGTCGAGCACAGGCTCTGCAATTGCAAATTAGGCAATGGGCGCCTTTTGCACAGCCCGATTTTGCGATCGTGTTTGACGCGGATGCCGCACTTGTCTGGTGCTGGGACGCCGCTTGGTTGACGGAGCAGCGCGCTCAATTGCCAAAATATTGGCACAATGCCGAAACGATACCCGAAACTTTACTTTGGACGCCACCAGCCGATGGAATGTCCTTACTGCATTGCCTTGATGGCATTGAGGCACAGTATTGGCAAAATGGCCAACTGCGTGCGAGCCGATGGTGGGCGCAGATGCCGGAAATCTCTGAGTACGCCGCCTTTTGTCGTGAAGTTGGCCATCCGGTGGCTCTACTGACTCAGATGCCGACAGTGCAGGCCCCAATCGGCCAGGCTCAGCCGTGGTTGCCCGTCGTGACTGGCAACGGCTTGTCCGCAGTCAATCCAGCCACGGAACAATGGTTATACGCTTTATTATTCTTATGTGTAGCAATGCCCTACGGCTGGTACAGCTTACGCGATCAGCAAATCAATGATGGCATAAAAGATAACAAATTAAACTTGGCTCAACTGACAAGCCAAGCGAATAGCCTAGTAAAGGCGCGTGATTCAGCGTTAAAAGCGGTCGATGAAATTGTCAATCGCCAGCGGCTGGACCCCTATCCCAGTCAGTTAGAGATGATGAGTGCTGTGGCCGATGCTCTGCCTTCGGACTCCACCATCCGCGAATGGGAATTTACTGAAAATAAACTCAGGATCGTCGTCTTTGGTGGTCTTGAAACTCCGTCCCGTGCCGACATCACCAAAACTTTGATGAGCAGTGGTTATTTCAGCGAAGTGCAAAACTTGCTCGCACGCGACAATAAGAGCTTGTCTTTCCGTATGGTGGTATTGCCAAAGAAAGGCGTCACCATGTTACAAGACAAACCGAATGCTGAGGGAAAGGACAACAATGGCTGATAGCATACGCACCCAACTCGCCAAAAATGTTCGGTTGCGGATAGGTCTGGCATTAATCATCGCCATCGTTGGTGCTTACCTAACGTTAGACAAGTCGGAGGCAGTCACGAAGCATCAAAAAGAATATCGTAAGCTCAGTGTTCAGCTCGAACAAGCGCGTCAGCAAGCCACCGATACCGCATGGCTTAGCCGCAGCGTGAAAGCGAACCAAGCGCTGGAAGAATTGCGTGGACACGATTGGATAGACAGCAGTAACGGTCTGATTCAGTCCAAATGGAATGACAGCCTGCAAATCCTGTTGAATCAGGAAAAAACTGCCAATGCCACGGTCGCTTTGTCGGAAAATGTTGCCGACGATGCCTCCACTAAAGGGGGGAGCGGGGTAGGCAATAGCGGTGTGCCGGGAATGAATGTCATGAAAGCCAAATTACGTTTCGAAGCAGTGCCCAAAACACTGTATAACATCTTACAGGTCATCGACACCAACAAACAAAGCATGGTGGTGGAAACCCTCGTCTATAACTGGTTGGGCACCACTGGTCGAGCTGAAATCAATCTTAAAGCCTTTACCCATTTGTCTGATCAAGCCCGCCAAGACGATACTTCAAATAGTATTGCCGTCAAATCCGATGTGGCAAGCCATGCAAGCAACGCAGAGAAAGGCAAGCCATGATGTGGCAACAAATTCGCCTCAGCGTCATTGTCACCACCTTGCTTAGCTTGTTCGGTCTACTTTTGATGAAAGTGTTTCTGCCGCCCTTACCAGTGGTCAAATTGGTCAATGGCGACGCCCAACCATGGGAAATTCCTGCCGTTTTTAAACAAGATCCTAGTTTAAAAGTCGAACAATTAATTAGCCGCAACCTGTGGAAAGAGCCGGCCGTGGCCGGAAATAATCCTGCCGTTGAAGAAAAACCATTGACGCCGCCCGATTGGCGTATCGCCGCCGTCATCAAAACCGGTCGGTCGAATCAGGTGGTCATTAGTTTTAAAGATAATCCGAATAACTTACAAACCTTGAATATTGGCGACAAATTGCCAGGAGGGTTTCCTATTGTCCGAATTGAACAGAACTGGATCGTCATTGCGATCAATGGTAGGCACAGTATGTTATCCGTAGGACGCAATTAAGATGAATTCCATGCAAAATAATCTGAAAAGTATCTGTATTTCTATGCGCACACTCCCATCTACGCCTGTTGCACTGAGCGTCATTGCCACTTTGATTACTTTGGCGGTGTCAGGCTGCGCGGAATACGATCCTTTACTGAACTTGACCAAAGCGCCAAAATTACCCACGCCTTTACAGGTGCAGGCACAGCCATCTGACGGCACTATCACTGACTCTGCGGACAACAGCGCTGCACCAGAAGGTCGGCCAGTATTCAGAAAGACCCCGCGCCCGCCAGCCCAGGAGGAGGGTAAAGTCACCAAACCACAAGAATTACCGGCAAATGAAAAAGCTGATATCTCATTGGTTTTCGATCAGATCCCTTTGCCAGCATTTATCAATACTGTATATGGCGCGGTATTGAAAACTAATTTTAGTGTTGATCCGCGGGTATTGGAGCGTAAAGACTTAGTCACGCTTCGCACCTCTCGTGCGCAAACGCCGACGGAAGTGCTGCGAGCAGCCCAACTGTTGTTAAAAAGCTACGGCGTCACCGTCAACGATATCGGCGGCTTCTATAGAATAGTGCCGGACAATGCGCAACTCGGCTATTCGCCGGAAATCCGCCGCGGCCGTGCATTGCCGGAAGTGCCGATGGCTTTGCGGCCGATATATCAGTATGTAGAAATGAATGCCTTGCGCTCTGCCGAGATGCGCGCTTGGCTGGCGCAGATGTTCGGCAATCGCCTGCAATTGATAGAAAGTGCGCAATATAATGCTTTGATGGTATCGGGCGAGACTGAGGATGTCAAAGCAGCACTGGAGGTGATACGCGTCATGGATCAGCCTACCATGCGTGGACGCACTAGCCAGCGCATAAATCCTGTCTACTGGACTGTCGACGATCTGGCCCGGAAATTGAATGAACTGCTGGCGGCAGAAGGTTATACCTCGCAAGTTGGGATGGGGGCAGGGGCAGCCAGCACGCCGATTATATTGCTACCTATAGCAGCGAATAATAGTTTGATCGTATTTGCCGGTGACGATGCGATTTTGAAACACGTTGCCGATTGGGTCAGAGACCTCGATCAGCCAACCAAGGCGCGCGGCGGCAATGGTTATTTCACCTATGCGGTGCAGAATCTGGACGCTGACGATCTGGCCAAGACCGTGCAGGATTTGCTTGGCGGTGCGACCGTCGCCGCCACGCCAGGTGCCGTTGCCAGTACCAAGCCGGCGGCGCGCGTGGTCGTGCACAAACCTACCAATACATTGATCATCCAGGGCACAGCCGATCAGTATTCGCAATGGATAGGCTTGTTGCGGGAGCTCGACAAACCGGCGCGTTCCGCCCTGATAGAAATGACGGTGGCGGAGGTTACGCTGACTGATAGTCTGAATCTCGGTGTTGAATGGGCGCTAAATAATGGCAGCTCCTCAGCCCATGTCATTGGCGGCACGCTCGGTAACCTAGGTCTGGCGACTGGCGGCTTGAGTTTTAGTCTGGTCAATGGCAATGTCAAGGCAGCCTTGAATGCGTTGGCAGGCAATAAGCGGGCGCAGATATTGTCCAGCCCTCGCATCATGGCACGTAACGGGGAGACCGCGACCATATCTGTAGGTCAGCAAGTCCCTATATTGACCAGTCAGCAAACCACTGGGACGACAATACCAGGTGTTCCGGGTGTGACTCAAACCATCCAATATAAAGATACTGGTATTATCCTCAAGGTCAAACCGGTGATCCACGCCGGAGGACGTATTGATGTCGATGTCTCTCAGGAAGTCAGTTCTGCTGGAACAACAACCACAGGCGTAAGCAGTTCACCAACCTTCAGTAATCGCAAGATTGATACTAAACTGTCGATACAGGACGGTGCCACAGTGTTGCTGGCTGGTCTTATCTCAGGCAATAATACCCGCAACAACAATGGCGTACCACTAGCGAAAGACATTCCGATCCTTGGGGCGTTGTTTCGCAATCAAGCTGATACAAATGATAAGACTGAACTGATCGTATTGATCACGCCCTACATAGTAGAAGACGACCAGACTGCGCAATCGATCACGCAGGCGTTCCGTAACCAGCTTGGTAATTGGGCAGCAGCACCGCCGAATCCAGCAAATTCACCGATCGCGCCCTCAAAACGTGTGCCTCTCGGCATGCAAAGTGGTAAAAAAGAGACAGATAATACAGAAATGTCCGATGATTATCCTTCTGACATTGACGCAGGTAGAACGGTGAATCAGTCTGATACTCATGGCTCAGTAGGTAGCAAAGAGGCGGCATCGGAAAAACCGATTAAAGCCGAACAAAATCAAGGACAGGTTGTGACTGATCCAAAGATCATTGAGGAAATACGGGCTTTACAGCGGGGTGTAAAAAAATAAATTTTTTGTCAATAACCGCTTTAAAGGTCATGTATATATTGATTTTTACAGGGTTGTTGAGTTACATTTTCGCTTGAAGGCAGCGGGATGCCGTCGGAAAAAGTGGTAATTTTGTAAGCGAATATGTTTGTTGCTGGTCCGCAATACTGAATTACTTTGACATAACAACATTTTTTGATATGCTACGTCGGTCTTTAAAGAAAGACGCAATTGCAATTGCAAATTTAACTTTGTATACAAGGAAATAAAAAATATGAAACATTCTATGATGCGTGTTGCTGTTGCTGCTACGCTGGGTTTTGCAGCACTGGCTGCGAACGCTGGTCAAATCGGTGTGAACGTTGGTGCGACTCTGGCAGCAGAATCTATTACTAGTACTGTTGTTATCGCTCAGCCAACTATCACTTATCAAACAGCAAGTTTGATCAATGACGGTGCAACTGTTCAAGTGCATGTTCGCTTTTCTGCTGGTTCGACAAAAGCAGCGGACGGTGGCGTTTTGCCACTCGCAGCTGACATTGGTCTGTTTCTGAACGGCGCTGCAGTAGCTCCAGCAAACTACACTATCACTGGTATCACTGCAGATACTGATGGCTTGGGTTACTATTTCACGCTGACTGCTGTTGCGGGCAAGGGTGGTATTCCTTCTGCCACCGTAGTTAACATTTTGACCGGTAATGCAAAGATCGCTTCCTTGACATCTGCTTTGGGTACAGGCGGTACAGTATCTACAACAGTTGGCTACACAGCACAAGCTGGTGATTTCTCTGGCGTTACTACTTTTGTTGAGCCAGTATCTACAGCGGTTCTGTTCACTTCCAAGAAAGCCTTGAGCCAAGTAGCAGTCAATTCTAATGCGATCAAAGCTACCTACTTCACAACTGCTGAAGCTGGCCAAGTTAACGTTGCAACAAGCTTGACTACATTTACTGGCGCGTCTCCAACAGCTGGTACAACCAAAATCAACTTGGGCGCGACTAAGCTGGTTCTGGACACAACATTGAAAAATGCTGGTACAGGTGCAGCGATTGCTGCTGCTGATGTGGGCACAACAGTATTCACAGCAACTGGTGACTTCTCTGTTGCTGGCGCAAGCGTGATCTTGGCATCTGATCAAGCATGTACAGCTACTGTTGCTGCAGGTACTATCTCTACCGATGGTAAAACAGCTACTTTTGCTGCTGAAACTGCTGCTGTTGCGACTGCAAATAACTTCCTGTGCTACACAATTCCAGGTACTAAAACAGTACCGTACGGTATTCAATACGCATTTGGTGGTGCTGCTGTAGCTGCAGGTACATCGACATTGGCATCCACACAAACAGGTGGCAACGTTTACTTCCTGAAGTCTAACGGTGCATCTGTAACAGTTCCTTCCTTTGTACCTACAACAGGTGCTCTGGGTGCTGGTTACAACACTTACCTGCGTGTGATCAACACTGGTAATCTGACATCTGACATCAGCGTAGCTGCTTACAACTCCACAACGGGCGTTGCAGGCACACCAGTTAAACTGATTACTCAGTTGCCAGCAGGCGGCTCTGCTAACCTGGATACAAACACAGTTACAGCTGCACTGGGTCTGCCAGCTGGTTGGAGCGCATTGTTGGTAACAGGTTCTACTAGCCAATTGGCTGTTCAACCATTGTTGGTTAATCCACAAGGCGTGATCACTAACCTGAGCGCAATCAATGGTGGTAACAACGCAGCAACAGCTAACTAATCTGATTAGTTAATTGTTACTTGGAAAAGGCGGCGTGAGCCGCCTTTTTTCTTTTGGAGCCCGTTGTTTGCGATTTGTATCGTTGTAGGCATTCTATGAATTTTGGCCTATTCAACGCATTGGTTGGTTGGATCTTGGGCATGTGAATTCCGCCTCTACAACCCATACTTCAGCCAATTTGACTGCTCGCTCTGCATACCTCTATGAAGCGCTAATACTAATACAAGCGCATGCCCTAACGAGATTCCCACCAGGGGAATGTAGATCGACTCTGCAAGTATTCGTTAGCAGAATGCAAAAATAGCTTTTGCGAACCATCTTTGTGACCATGCCATAATGGAATCCCCTAATTTTTAACGGAAGTTAAGTGTAAGGGCTGGTCAATCGGCAAAGACTAATTTCCGTTTTGTGATTGCTTCCCCAAGGCCATTGCGGCATTCATACATGTGCGTAGGGTGGAGTTGCCAGCATCCATGGCAACGATATTATCAAACGGATGTACGACCACGTCGATTAATCTCATAACGCTGGCTGGACGGTGTAAATATTAGCGGGAGAAGTAATTACGAGACACTAGCTTCAGTTGCGGCTGGCCACCACCGGATAGCTGTTGATTGCAGGGGTGTTGCTGTCTGTGGATGTGCATCCGTTGCCATCGCTACCATTGACGGGAGTGCTGCTGCTGCGCCAGGAGTTGATTAATCGGCTGACTTGGCGCCGAAAGCCAGCAATAAAATAGAAGTAAGGCAATCCAGAGCAAGACCTTTAGGCGAGTTGATAGGGATATGAGGAACTCTAGCAATTCAAAGGGTGACGTCGAAGTCATGAGAGTTGTGAGAATTCAAATGGCACGCGGTATGCCGTAAACTGCATGTTTTTGATCGCGATGTCCACCTTACACATAGGTGCGTGCTGCGCCGTCAGGTGTTAGTCAAAATGCTGGCGGCCTTCTAGCACTTGCTAAGACATTGAGAGAGGGTACACGAGGATATACCCTAAGGCGCCACTGTTAATACCGCATATGGCGTGGTAATTACTAGGCCGCTTGCGCTCCACGCGATGCCTACAGGCTGCCACACGCTGGCAGCCGCTAGCGATCCTGTTTTGTTACCAATCGCCAGAGGAGAGCCGATCATGGTGCTGACAATACCTGTTGGTGTAATCTTGCGGATCGCGTTGTTTCCGGTATCGGCCACATAGAGATTGCCATTGGCATCCACCGCGATACCTGAAGGCGAATTGAACCTTGCCAAAGCGCCCGAGCCGTCGGCAAAGCCCGGGCCGTAACCGGCAACTAGGCTGACGCCGCCATCTGGCGTGATTTTTTGCACAGTATTGTAATCTGTAATGTATAGGTTGCTGGCCGCATCAATAGCAATTCCCTTAGGATAAGTCAGGCTCACAGGCGTAGAATTCCCCGGTTCATGCAGAGCGAGTGTGCTAATAACCCCTGTTGGCGTTACCTTATTAATCGTGCCCTGCCCCTTATTCAATACGAAAAGGTTGCCCTGGGGATCAAGTGCAACACCTTCCGGCATATTGAAATCCGATATTCCTACGGAACTAGTCACTTGCTTGCCGGCAAAAGTCGTGACAACCCCGGTAGGCGTAATTTTTCTTATGGTATTGCCGACTATCTTTTGATAATGAGAAGTACCGCCGATCAGCAGGTAGTCCGAGACAAAGAGATTGCCGAGCGAATCCACGACCATTGCTTGAGGGGAACTGAAGTTGGCAGCTGCGCCTGTTCCGTCCGTTTGCACCTCATCGTGGCGCGAGGATCCAGCCAGCAAACTGATGGTGCCGGTAGCACTGATTTTTTGAATAACGTCATTTGCAGTATCGCCCACATATACGCTGCCGTGGCCGTCCAAGGCCAGTCCAGCCAACGAGCGGAATGGCGCGCCAGGTGCTGTGGCGCATCCCGCGAAATCGCTTGCTTGACCAGACGGATTGATTTTTTTAACGACGCCATTGTCCCATGTCACCAAATTCCCCTGTGCATCGACCAACAACTGCGATAGCGATGTTTCAATTAACGGGAAAGCCGTGCTGACGACGCCCGCGGGCGTAACCTTGTAAATTAGACTTGCATTAGTGTCGTTGATCAACACATTTCCCAGACCGTCCATGCCCAGCTTGTCGCCACTAACGCTGAGCGACGTAGTTGTTCCATTGGGCGCCATGCGGCTGACTGGGTTACCCGGCACATAGACATTGCCCGCGCCGTCGACTGCAAGTCGGAAGCCAGAATTCTTGAACAGGGTTGTTACCTTGCCGTCCACGGAAATTTTGCGAATAGCGTCGTAGTCGGTGAAGTAGATATTGCCTGCCGCATCCGACGCGACTCCATAGATGTACTTGAATTTTGCTATTCCTAAAGGGCCATCCAAAATGGTTTGGGTGGCTACACCAGCGGCAATCGTGGTCACAACCCCTGCTGGAGTTACCTTGCGGATAGCATTGCTATCGGAAACATAAAGATTGCCCGCTGCATCGGTGCTCATGTCGAATATTTGCACAAAGCCTGCAGCCGTGCCGTTGCCATCCGTCATAGACTGGCGACTAGTCGAGCCGACGAAAAGACTGGTGACACCAGCAGCGTTTATTTTGCGAATGTTTACAGTCTCAGCAATGTAGATTGTACCGCTGAGGTCCACCGTGGCAACCGAAATGCCTCCAAAGCGCGCGCTTTTTCCCATGCCGTTAAGATTGCCCCAACCACACAAATCCCCGGCAAGCAGGCGCAGCTGCGGGCCACTATCTACGACAGTCACGACGGCCGCCGCAACACCCACGTTACCCGCCGCATCCTTGGCGCTGAATGTTACCGGTGTGTCACCAACCGTGAACGAGGGCGGTGCGTCGTTACTGACGCCGCCTACTACGCCGACATCATCGCTTGCAATCGCGCCGTGCATAAAGTTAGCAAGCCTAGGGTCGGTCGCGGAAACTGCTGTCTCGCCGGCAGCAAGCAATATAGTCAATGCAATCGGTGCCACAACGACTGGGGCCTTTGTATCCACGACAGTGACTGGGCCGGAGGGCACTGTCGCGCTAGTTGAGCTTCCCCCTCCGCCGCAAGCACTTAAGGACAAGGTTAAGCAACTGGCGGTAATGGAGATAAATCGGCGTGCAGACATGGGTGATCCTCAGAAATTGTGGATGGCTGATGGCAAATATACATTTATATTATTATATTTGCAATTCATATGATTTAACCGATCACGCGCTG
The DNA here is from genome assembly GCF_014636315.1 of Parundibacterium terreum. Taxonomy (GTDB): domain Bacteria; phylum Pseudomonadota; class Gammaproteobacteria; order Burkholderiales; family Burkholderiaceae_D; genus Undibacterium; species Undibacterium terreum. Next base: position 201,837 of record NZ_BMED01000004.1, read on the forward strand.
ACGTCTACAAACAGCTAGCAACCGGCTTGGCAGATACCTTGCACAGTAAGATCTCTAGGCGGGCGGCGATGGGAGATTTACGCCCTAGGAAAGCAGCGTACGCTCAGAGTCAGTGAGCTGGCTTTGGAACGAATTACGTGGCTGGAGCAATTGTTTGGTTCGCCGCAAGATATTCGCAAGGGCGGGAAGGGGGCTAGGTTGTATGCGATGATCCGTGGTGAAAAGAATTCGTTTTAAACCAGATAAATGGCAGTATCCTATTAACTACTTGATTTGACTCATGGACTAAGCAAAAAGGCCCGCTCAACTTGTCGGATTTAAAACTTGGCAAGTATGAATGGGTCGTTCCTATTAGAGGCTGCGCATGTCAGCGGTCTCGTACGCCGCTTTCTCACCCTTCTGGCGACCTACGTCAGGCCATCAGTTTGGCACTATATCGGCCTTCTCGCCCAGGTGATGAGTTGTCCGTCCATTAATATTGAATCAAGTAAGCCACTGATAGCCAGCTTATGAACGCAGGCCGCTGGCTAGGCCACTATCCTGCGTTTGAGAACTTCCCACTTTCGATCGCAAGACCGGGCGTTCCAGAAGGAAATATGAAAGGCTGGCTAGCATTATCGTTAGCGCTCCACATAGAAGTGCCCTAAGTAGCGGCTCGAATTTGAAAATCTGTTCACCGACCAGCAAAATAGGATAGTGCCACAGATATATCCCGTAGCAAATTGTGCCTAGGTATACGATTACTCGATTTTGAAATACGGCTCTTAGTCCTAGCTGTTGGGGGTTTTGCAACAAACCAATAATTAGGGCCAGGGATATTAATTCATAGAAGGCTTGCTGCCAAACGTGCCACTTCATCTCTCGAAAGTCGACGGCAAACATTCCCACTAGTAGGGTGATTATCAGCAGCCAAATCATCCAGGTTTTTGAGAAAATCTGGCTCAATTTTTCCATCCACGGCGACTCTAAATTGATTGCCAAAATGGCACCAAGAGCCAAGCTATCTAACCGTACATCCGTCCCATTATAAGTCCGATGAATCGAGGCCCCATTTATCGCCAAATAAGCTCGCCAGGCAGCAGAAATACAAGCAACGGCTACTAGCCAATATGTAAGCTTCTTTCCGTACCAGCCTCTGTTAAGGCTTAGTGCAAGCAATACGGGCCAAATCAAATAATACTGTTCCTCAATCGAAAGCGACCAAGTATGCCCCAGGTAGTAATCATGAGGAATTTCAAACGCCCGTATCCAGTTAGTAAAATAAAAAAGTGCAGCGGCAACATGCAACATTTGGCTGAAACCACGCCCCCAATAAAAGTAAGTCACCGCTGTAGTTGCGACAGTCACAGCTAGCAGTGCAGGGAATAGTCGTTTGGCCCGACGAATATAGAATGCTTTAAAATTGATGCGTTTGTGTTCACTCCAGTCCTTCAATAGCAAGCGAGTAATCAAGAAACTGCTTAGTATGAAAAAAGTATCCATGAAAATAACTGGCCCAGAAAACACATCGTAGTCAACGTGTGCCAAGAACACAAATATGGCCATGATTCCGCGCAATCCGTCAAACGCCGTCCAGCGATTTACTATTGGTCTTTGATGCAGCAAGTTTGTTGCCATATTTTGCGTTTCTTTTTGGATAGACAGAAGTGAGGATTGATTGAAAAAGTTTTTTCATGGCACAGCTAGCACGCTGTGAATTGTTAATCGACGGTCGGTAGCTGGATTTTATAATTGGGGAGTTATCGATCCAATAGATGCGGGGGCATCTACGAGCGCCCCAAAGCCGGCGATATTCTAACCTCGATAGTCTGATTCTTCTCAAGTTGTTGAGACACCGACTTTGCGCCCAAGAACCAGGAACTTCTATGTCGCATGTCCTTCAACATCACGGTGACTTTGCAGATTTCCCCAGCTTTGCAATCCGGTATCATATCATTGGGTAGCGCGAAAGTGACTGATCTGGTATCTCCCGAGACGGTTGGAATCAGATATGCGCCTAATGTCCTTCCAGAGCTATCTGAAAGGAAAGCTCGAAGGGAGGTACTCAGCGAGGTACCTTTTATCCATAACTCCCGTTGTCCGCCATTTGATCGAATCGCAGCAGTCGTCATGGCTGGCGCAGGATTCATTTCGTCCGGACTCAAGACATTATAAAAAATTTGATCGGCTATTGCCTGATAACCATAATCATTCGGATGGTAGACATCGGCATTCGCTAACCAGCGCCGAATGTTCTTTTGCGCTACATAATCGGCTTTGTTATTATTGACTCCGAGATCTCTTAGCAGTTGTCCTGCAACGTCAAGAAAATAAACATTTGAGCCAATCCTATTACCTATGACTTTCATGCGGTGATTATAAAAATCTAGATCGCATACCGTATTGGGATAGCCCACCTTCTTTTCCATTGCAGTCTTGCAGGACAATTCGTCCCGAATGACCTGAAATGGATGACCTTCTCCATCTGATGAGGCCGGAACTAAAGAACCATTAGAAAATGAGGAAACAAGTAATATTTCCTTGAACAGGGTTTGACCATTAGAGTTCGTCGCTTTTTTCAAATTGCCAATAAGTAAGCGGAGATTTCTCGAGAATGTTGTAGGGCGGGTACCTCGTTGAACAATACTATCGTTGATGCCAACCATGATTACGACCAGGTCAACTCGTTGTATGGATTTGCTTGTGAGCCAATCTATAGAATTCTCTAGTCGCGCCAGCAAATCGTGCGTCGAATTACCGCCTACACCATCACGAATAATCCGATGATTCTCTAGCAAGCTCTGGCGGAGAGTAACAACGTTCTCTTTATAGGCTCGACAAAGTTCTTTATCGACTGGTTGCCCGACGAATGCTTCCTTATCAAATCGAATTACCCCGATGGAGGGATTTAGCTGTGATTGCGCCACCAGGTGGGAAGCGATAATGCCGGGAAAAGTCTTGGCTCCCGAAATGTCCGATGTTCCACAACCAGCGGTGTTGCTGTCGCCTAGGAATAGAACGGTAACCCCCAAGCCTGCAGATATTTTTTCCCTGATAATGGGGGTAATTTCTCTTTTTAGTGCGGGCGCCGCAATAGCCAATATGGACGACCAGAGCAGGGTCGCGGCAAGCGCTATCTGAAATGCTACGTGAGCAGAAATTTTCGCAATGTTCATTTAATTGATTCCGACCTAATTTCTCCACGCGCACAACGAGAAAACCGTAAATGTGTTAACGGAAGTTGCAACATTAACTCCCCTTTTTTGGGTGCCATTTTATTTGACAAACTATCTATTAGATCAACTTGAGCATTAGTGTGCTTCTGGTATATCTATGCCAAATGATTATATTGCAACATTAATGTTGACTGAAAGATATAACTGATGATCCCAGCAATCGGAGGAAATTGCGCACGCTGACGATCATCAGCAGATGAAATCGGGAGTGGGTAAATAGAGTGGTGCGCATCGGAGCAATTATGGGTAAGCGATCGCAAAAAGAGGCGCGGTCAGGTTTGGGCGCGCAGCGGCATGTCAGGACCACTCCAAATATTCTTCAGGACCCACGCCTGCTGAATTGGCAGACGTTCGCACATATTCAATTCTGAGCGTTCAGCTGCCTGACAATAATGCGGGCCTGACCGACCATAGGCGTCCCAAATTGTCCCTTCGCCAGTCTTTAGCGTATATCAGGGGCCGCAACAATAACTCAATTTTCTCAAATTTGTTTCGACGGTTGTCGCCGAAGTATGTGTCCCTTTTCATCTCGCCATAATCAAACTCACGGAGAGTCAAAACACGGCTCACCAAATACTTGCAATTTAATCTATACTACTTGCTTCCAGTCATCCTCACTTCAGTCCATGAAACTGACCTGTACAACTCCTAAGGCCGCGATTTATTGGCTGACTCAGGTCGCGTGTATCGCGGCTTCTATTTTATTGACGGCCTGCGGTGGCGGCGGATCTGGATCCAGCGGCATCGTTGGTGAAACACCGGGCAGCGGATCTGCTCCCACCAGCGGTGGCCCAATCATCGGTACTTTACCTGCCTCGGCTAGCCAGTTGAAACTGGCGGCTGGCAACATCGGCACCCTAGGCAATATTGATGGGCCTGCCAGTGCCGCGCGCTTTATTACCGCTTCGAATCTGACAATCGATTCGCTGGGTAACACCGTGGTGTGGGATGCTTACTATGGGGTGTTGCGGAAAATATCCCCATCCGGCCAGGTCAGCACCCTTGCGAGCCACTACGTGGACCTGCCCCAATCTGACAGGTGCGCCGACGGACAAGGTACGGCGGCCAATATCGTTAACGTCACTTCGATGGCAGCTGGCAATAGTGGTGATGTTTATGTGATTGACGTCGATTGCGACGCCATTCGCAAAATCAGCGGTACGGGATTTGTGAGCACTATTGTCCCCCAGCTTTCCCAAAAATCAGGAGCAGTTGGGACTAATTATGGCTGGAGCGGGATTGCATTCGACCGCAATACTGGCAATCTATATGCGACGACATATCGGTGGTTCACCGTGAAATGGCAAGTGGTCCATGAAGGCGGAGCAGTAGTCCAAATTACTCCAGCCGGTACAGTGAGCACAATCGCCGGAAAATTAGCCGTCACTGGCTATGCAGATGGCCCTGGCACCTCTGCATTATTTAATCAGCCCACCGAAATCGTGGCCGACAGCAACGGCAACCTGTTCATCAATGATTGCGGAAACGGCGCCATTCGCAAAATCGACAAAGCCGCCAACGTCAGCACCTTTACCGTGCCTTCTCCTGGAGCAGTGGAATGCACCAGCAAATTGGCGATGGGTACGAATGGCAACTTAGTCCTAGTAGATCAGCAGAAGGGCATTGAACGCATCTCGTCCATTGGCCAAGTGATTAGCAAGATGTCGGTACCTACAAATCCAAACATGTACGACAACGTTCCGCTAGCAACTAGGTCTATGATCGTCGATTCATACGGCAACCTCTTATTCGCCAACAGAAGCTCGGTCGAACTGCTGACTCCAAACGGCAGCCTCATTACGTTGGCCGGTATCGACATTGTCGAGGGAAGCGCAGACGGCATTGGCCAATCCGCTCAATTTACGCAGCCTGGAGCGCTTGCCACGGACATGTTCGGCAACCTGTATATCGCTGATACCGACCATTCCACCATACGGAAGATGACTCCTGGAGGGATGGTAACGACATTCGCTGGTGTTCCACGACAGATGGGCGCAGTCGACGGAATCGGCGCTGCTGCCCGTTTTGGTGTGCCGAAAGCACTTGCCATGGACCCGAAAGGCAATCTCTATGTGCTCGACTACTACGAAACTCCTGAAATACGCAAGATTACACCGGAAGGCACCGTCTCCACTGTTTTGAAGACGACAAGCGACTGGGCTAGCTCAAACTCTTTCAAGGCCATCGCAATTGACGCTAACGGCGCACTCTATGTGTCCGTCGACAATGTTGCTTCGACAAATAGCCAGATTATGAAATTAGGCGGCACCGGCCTGCTAGCAACGTACTTAACCGCCAGCGGCAAAGTGCGTAGTTTTTCTGTCGACGGCCAAGGAAATATTTATGCGGTCGTTAACTTCGCCCTGCGCAAGATGACACCGCAAGGTGCAGAAACCATCATTGCAGGCACCCCTGGCAACCCCAACGTGCAGGACGGTACAGGAGGCAATGCTGGCCTAGGCGACGCATCAACGATCGTCGTAGATGCCGGCGGCAATTTCTTTCTGGTGGACACAACATTTAGTTTGATACGCAGGGTTACGCCGCAGGGTGCCGTGAGCACCTATCTCGGCACGCTTTGGAGCTCCGGCATTTTCTTGGGAGCGGCCCCTAGCAGTCTCTACCAGCCCCAAGGCATAGCGATTGCCGGCACGACTTTGTACTTAACCTCTGGTAACGCAGTACTGTACACGGGACAGTAATCTTTCTGCGCAAGCAAACTCAGCGTACAACACTGTGGGGCATTGAAGAAATGATGTGGACTGACCGGCTAGTTAGGCGGTCAGTGGGTTATTGTGAGAGCCTCACCGTTTGGATCCCATTTTTAAAGAGATTTTAGTTTTGACCTAGAGCTCCTGCTGACCGCATTGGATCGAGTTGCTTGATACCATATCGTGGTGCTACATAGGCTCCAGAATCACGACCACGCGCTCTTCTTCATCGGGGATATGCAATCGTTGCGCCAGATAGAGCCAAAATACCAATTACGTTTCGCGGCCTAAGTGTGGGGACGCACGACTATTGAGTCAAGATCTTATTCCACTATTGGGACAATCGCGGCTGGAGTGCTATATGAATTTATTTGGCCTTTTTCGGGGAAATTGGCGAAAAGGAATATTGCATTACTAAACAAAGGCGATGTCGTCTCTGAAAAAACCTCTTGCGCGATCATAGGCAACTTTGTGGTTTTGTTTTTTTCAGATTTGAAGCTAACCAAAGCACGGCCATTACTCTTCAAAAACGCAAATTTTACGCCCACGCAATGCTTTTTTAGACGCGCTATCTGAACGACAGTTTGTAGATAATCTGCAGCTTCGGCGCACGCGTTCCGGAGTTGCTCTGTTCGATATACCCCGGCTGACTGTGGAGTCAGCGATATCGCAAATTTAAATGTGTATAAACTGGGATTAGTGTTCAAAACGATTTTGGCATCCTCTTTGTACGCCACACTCGATATGGGCACCAATATTCGTCCTACCTCATCGACCGCCAATTTCAATTTTATTGAGTCACCAATTAGCGACAGATTTAATTCTTGCCGAGATAAATTGGCTTCGTGCGGAATCATCAGGAAGTTATTCTGAATGTGTTGCTTGGGCCCCGCATATTTTTCAAAACTAAGTATCTGCTGATAAACATCTCGATAACTAATTCCACTGATTTCATTTAATGGTTGAATTACTTGCTCAGGAACTTTTCTCAGTGGTTCTTGAGCATCGCTAGCCCTGGAAAATGGTCCAATCAATAAAGATGCGACGCCAAAAATCGCGCCACGCTTTAACCGCGTAATGTTATTTGAGTTCATCGATAATAGAACTTGTAGCATGTAAGTCTATGGTCAAGTTATGGAAACGAAGTTAGGGAAAATTTCTTAGAGCAGCCCACATAATTTGAGCATCATTCATCTCTCACCGGACTGCCAATAGAGAATATTTTACAAATCAGTCAGCTCATGCGTTGACCTTTTTCTGTGCATTCCGGCCATCGGATTCGCCAATAAGATCATAAAAGCCATTCCAAACACTCCATCACGAAGAATCGCGTTAAATAGTCCCCCAATTGTCATCGCCACAGTTAGCAACGCCAACTGCATTCCACGCTGCCCGCCTATTCTTATTGCAAGAAATGCCTGCATCCCAATTAACCACAGCAACGCTCCCAATCCCAAAATACCTAACTCCGACGCATACAAAAGGAAGTCGTTGTGTGGGGTTGTCATGGTATTGCTGTTTAGTCCTTGAGAACGACTACTGTACTCTTTGACCCAACTAGATACTCCATGGCCGCTGAAAGGTCTCTCGGCGATAATGTTCAAGGTTATTTTATAAATTTCTGCTCGCATCCCATCGTCGCCAGTGCTTTTTCCTTGGCTCAGAGCACGCACCTGGTTCACAGTACACAATGTCCTATCACGTACGATATTAGCTGGAGAATAGCTTTGCATGTCCTGCACCAGACAAGTTTTTGGAGCGGGGAAGGTCGACAGGTATGCCAAGACACTCGAGAAGAGAATAAGAATAGCTGACACTGCTACAAAGCCTCGCCAAGAAAATCTAGTGCGAGCCAGTAATATCAAAATGCAAAGGCTTATAAAGATCACGGTCGCTGTGCGACTTTTTGAAAAAAATATCAATGCAATTACGACGTATATCGTTGTCGCAAACTGAGTCCATCCGCGTTTTCTCTGAAAATACAGTTCATAGATCATGTATCCCGCGGCAATAGCTAGTAACAAAGCTATTAAAATTGACTTGTTACCTTTGTAATGGACATAGCTTTTGAAAAACTCAATATCTGGTAGCCACCCTAAATACGCTAAATAAAGCAAAGTTGACGCGACTACGGCACCTAATTTAAGTGAGTTCGTAGCGGTGACCTGCCAAGACCCAGAGCCAGTGCAAAGAAATAGCAACAGGAATAAATAGGTCTGATAATGCGCTAAATTGGACCAATAATCTTGCCCTTCTCTTGGGTAAATGACGGCGATGATGAAGCTAACCAAGCTCAAGAATAATATCGGGCGAAACATTGGGTGAGATATTGAAATTTCCCACTTTTGTTTGTAGCGACCTTCTATGGCAAGAGCGCAGAGATAGGCCAATACACCAGCGTACATGAACCCCAGAGGTAAGAACAACGAAAACGGCAACACCGATAGGACAAATTGTGGGCCACTAGGCCTTATATCTGCGTATCCCGTATCTATAAAATAGTATGGGATACGTCGAAATGCAGCTTTTAAGTTATTGAAATACATTAGTATCTATTCCGAATTCTTCCCAATAACAAGTCGAATTGGGATATGACAATAGTTGGATTGTTGCGCAACATACGGGAAGATTGGGAACTTGTCCAATATCGCGAGCTGGCTTCCTGTACCGAATCAGTTATCAAACGTCATATAATGACGCCGCAAAGCGAGGCTACTTGGAATCGAAGAATTCGAAATCCGTATTCTTCTTCGATAATTTTGATATCCGCACGCCTAGACTACATGTTTCGATGGTTTCCCAAAAATCGACTGGTGGGACCACCTGACTAGACTGAGTTGAATGCGCGTATGCGGATGAGTTGCGTTAGCCGGTTGGAGATTCGGCTTTTTTAGGAATGGAATCATATGTCGTTAGTTCTTGGCCTCCCCCCTGAGATTCAGGAATTTTCGGGAGTAGACCGGCTCGGAGAAAAGTGTCGCATTGCGCCGGATGTGACCGTCTTGCGGCATGGAATACGTGAAGGTGATTTGCTTTGTCTAGGGAGTCTCGCCACAATATTCGATCAGACACGGTTCGTACTAGGTGATATTTCAATTAATCTGAACGCATTGATTCAAGTCGGAAATAAATCCATCGTAAATGTCGGATGTTACCTGTCAGGCGAGGGTGGCCTGGTTATTGGAGATGAGGTTCTCATTGGTCCGCATGTGAAAATTTTCAGTGCCGGCCATGCGATTCACGGCGGGGATCCGTCGATTTATAAAAATGAGCTTACCTATGCTGAGGTGAAAGTCGAAGATGGCGCATGGATTGGTGGTGGGGCGATCATTTTGCCAGGCGTGACAATTGGCAAAGGATCCGTGGTCGCGGCCGGTAGCGTAGTCACTAAAGACGTCCAGGCTTTTTCAATCGTAGGCGGTAATCCTGCAATCAGAATTAAGATGCGTAAGGGTTATGAAGATGCAGGAATTGTGAAGCGGTTTATAAACTGGTTGGGATAAAGGATATATGCCCAAGGTTCTTGAAATTTTTTTCGACAGTTGACTTACCCTTAAATTTTGTCGCCCACAGGTTGCGTAAGATTGGCGGTGCGTTGGAAGGGCGTCGAATCTAGTTGGCCGCATTAAGTTAAGTGACTTTTTGCGACGGTGCAAAACAGTAGTGGCTAGGTCGATGGCACTACCATTTACTCAATAGATGTTCTTAATCTTTTGACGCTACTGCTGCGGTTTTCGCATAGATGGGTTGGCTGTCCCCGTTGAGGTGTTTGACTAAGTGCTGATCTCCAAATAGCAGGTCATAGGTAAGCAGCCGCATTGTATGCATGTAGCTGCTTTGCGTCACATCTGAAGACGGAATTACTCGACCGGAAGCATCTTCTAGATAGCCATAAATATGCACTGGGAATTCGCTTGAGGCTGCGTTTATTAGGTGCCAATAAGGAGACATAGGAATTCCTGCTGCCCTCAATATTTCGGGGGCCATGTTATTCATTTGAAATCTACGGTCAGGCCAGCGGATAGAGTCCAAGTTGCTGATCAAAGCTGCTTGGACTGTATGAATAGTGCGTCGATCTTTTGACGTCAATAGATCGAAGTAGTCGCTAGAAACTAGGCCGGCGTCCTCCATCATATACAAAGGAATACTCAAGTGGTCGCCAAAGAAAACAAATAAGGTTGGCCGGCTGCGATGTCGAACTGCGTTTGTCAACGCGGCAAAACTCTGATCTGCATCGTGCATGCCCTCTGCGTAATTATCCAGAACTGTTTGCATTTCTTGCGTTGGCGCGTTTAATGAATGAATCAGCCGCGTATCATACCGATTAGGATCGACATAATTACCGTGGTTTTCCATACTCGCAGCAAAAATGAATTTTGGTTTTTTAGATGCAGAATCTAGTTCTTCGAGTATTTTTTGAGCCAATGCCGAGTCTTTTACAAAAGGCCCTCTTGTTGGCGCATTTTCAAAATTGGATTTATCAATAAAGCGGTCAATCCCGATCAATGGATATACTTGATCTCTTTTCCAAAAACTTCCATCGAAGGGATGAATGGCAACAGTTTCATACCCAAGTGTTTTTAGATAGTTGGGAAGCGACGTAGGCACTTCCTTATCAATATACTGCATGTAAGGAATCGAACCATTTGGCAATAAGGCTGTGCGCAGTCCAGTGAGTATTTCAAATTCAACGTTTGCAGTACCACCTCCAAATGCGGGTGTAATGACGCTCGCCCCGTACCTTGCTTCTTCCCTGTCAAATGATGGTGTAGGTGCGACATTGAAGTGCAATGAAGAAAAATGATTGAGGTTGAAGAAGCTCTCACTGAGAAGGATGACTATATCTGGTAGTTCAGCAACTGGTTCAGTGGGCGCATCGGAATAGTTGATTTTTCTCGAGAATAGTTTTTGTGAATTTCCCGCGTAATCTGAAGGGACATGAGTATTCATAAGATGAACATTCATGGCTAGCATCAAGGGTAATAAATTCACGTTCAAATTTTGGATGGGAGACCACGTTATGTTCACTAAAGGGTCTTCGATATTTCTTGAATGAGTGATGTGCTCGTTAGGTCCAATAACGGTTGTTACGTATAGCAAATCTCCCCAACAAAAAATGCATAGTACTATGCTGGAAATTGATTGAGATCGGCTAAGAGAAACCTGTCTTATGCCGATTTTCACCCAAAGGATGACGAAGATTGTTATAAGGGCCAATGCATGAAATAGCCCTGGAGAGAAGAGGTAACTCTTTGCCAAAGGTAGCATCTGTATCGCCAGTTCTATATCCCATGGGAATATCGGTTCGGAGCGATATTTGACTTTCAGGGCATTTATTAGAACTAATGACAAGTACACAGATATGAAGATCAATGTCGCGGTTCTGGTGCGCCTCAATATTAAAAGAAGGGGAAGCCAAAACGCCGACAGGATCACCCAATTTAGAAATAAAATCTTACAATTTAGTGCGATTGTATGCTCATCAAAACTTCTGAATGGGAATTTTTGAACTGTGTCCAATAGGGAGCCCACTGCAATGTAATTCCCCAAGTATTGCCCCAGTAGGAGACTAAGCATTGGAATGGCTATCGGTAGGAGACCGGCCGCTAATATAGGTAGCGCCCTTTTTTTTGTCTCGCGAAAGTATTGACGATATATAGTCAGAGATGGGAGGCGCATATTCTTTTGCTGTTAAGCGTCTAGTTATTGAGCCAGCTTTTTAATCACTCCTCACTATCCCGGTATTATTTTATTCGAGTGTATCGTCGTGTAACATATTGGTAATATTATTTGCTTTGAATTTAAGGTTATGAGGTAGAGTTTTTTTTCTACAAGAAACTGCCCATCATTTCCATGCGAGAAAGAAATCGACCCTGGTAAGATCAATTCATAGAAAAAGTCAGGAATTTTTCCACGGTGTAATATCCATTTTTTTTGAATTTAAGATGAATGAAAATATATAAAATTTCATATGCTGTTGTAGGGAAAAATGATCGAGCGGTTTTCGAAGATTCATCGAATTATTTTCTGAGTGATTATGAAATCGTAATCCGCGCCGCCCAACATACAAAACGGGACGAAATCCCTCCATTCGGTATCTTAAAAGATCCTTTTCGCGGACAGTGCAATAAGACAACAGTTGCTCAACTCATAGCCTGGGCTGAGATTGAAAAAGTTGGCTTCTCAGTTGACGATACCAATATCCGTTATATCAGCTAAGCCAAATTGGGTGAGGGTTGAAAATTCTATGCGTTACCTAGTTCAGGGTAAGACGGCGTAATGCGATGCTTAACCTGGATCTAACGTGGATGGGTTTCTAATTCAAGCTTAAGCAAGATTTGATGCAGTAGTTTTCGTATCGAATTGTTCTGCATCCCAGTGGATTCAACACATTGCGCCATGGTTGGAAATCTGCTTTGGACGATGCTGACCCAGATCTTTGAGCACTGATAGACGACTCCTTGGGATTTTGTTCCAGTCCGTTGAGTAAGACCACTAGTGCCGTCAGAATGTTATTCGCGCCAAGGCTCATGAGTCAGTTAATGGATTACGACCAAGATAATGGGTTACGACCAAGACTTGAACCTTCGTCTGATCAATCCATAATCTCATCATCTCCTCGATGCTCTTGGGCAAATAAGCATAGTGGGCGATCGGAAAATATTTCTCGGGTAATTACAGAGTTCCACTGGAATGTACTAGTGATACCGGGTAGCACTGGTTTTCAAATACAGAAGTACCACAGAGTAAAGAGCGCGAATTGTGTGATATGCCTGAGCAGTTTTAGTTTTTCGGAAGTAAAGTCAATCTTGGATGAAAGACTACAACTGAATCTACGCTGCAGAGTTGGGATACGTTACGAACTATACTTGCTGGTCGGCCATCTTGCCGCCTTCGCATTTCTCGGTGGCGTGCCGCAATCGATTCGGTACGATAACACCAGGATTGCGGTGGCCAAGATGATGGGCGATGGCTAGCGTCGACGGACCCAGGCCTTTGCCGAGTTGCAGAGCTGTTACCTGTTTGACGACAAATTTGGATGTCCCGCCAAGGTAACGACAAGGGTAAAGTGGAAGGACGGGTGGGTTACAGCCGACGTCACTTCATGGCGCCAATGCCAGTGGCAGCCGACTCGATGCATGGAATGCCCAATTGCTGAACGGCTGTCTCAACGACTATTCGGTACCGACGCATTCCGGCCATCAGGCGATCCTGGTCAAAGGGACCTTTGATTGGGTCGATATCTATCTGGTCGGCAAGCCAGAGCGCATTGCACACCATCGCCGCAGTTATGCCAAAGCGGACTTCGTGGTGAATCCGCTGCACTATCTGGCCTTGCTGGAGAAGAAGCCGCGTGCGCTCGACCAGGCTGCGCCGCTGCAAGAGGGGGCATTGCCAGCGGCCTTTGAGAGACTGCGACGCCTGCTGGAAGCTCGCATGGACAAACGCGGACGCAAGGAATATATCCAGGTCCCGAGGTTGCTGGAAACCTTCAGTATCGGGCAAGTGGAACATGCCATCGGTCAGGCCCAGCACCTGGGTGTGCTCAGCTTTTACGCTATCAAACATCCTATCCATCGTTTCCATCTCCAATTGCGTCGTAAAGCCGCCGTTTGTTAATGAATGTGTACATTTGATGATTTGCCACTCCGTGCCACCTATTGGTTTCCTGAATGTCAGTATTGAAATGCCTGTCGTCGGCGTCACGCCCACATCGCCCGGAGCAAGTGTGTATTGCGGAGCAGATCCGGGCGGCGCAAAGCTCTTAGGCTATTCGCCGAAGAACACCTTCCCTCGTTAAACGCAATGCGCTCCTTGGTATTTTCTGACGGAGCGGCCATCAAACGAAGGATGATTGGCCGTCCTCCGCTTTAGTTAAGCGCTAGCCCAGTCGCACGCCTCAAGTACGTTGGCAGCGGAGTTGTCCTCACTCCAGGCGGACATGCATTTAGCACCTGAGTTTTTCCTGAAAAAAATATTCATTTTGCAATATACTGTAACTTTTCATTTTGGCAATCGCCACAATTCCACTAGTTCACGCCAATGATGCCCTCTTCTGATCCGCACCGCAAAACTCGCCCGTTGCTTCCTCTTGCCTGTCTGGCTTCTGCGCTGGTTCTCGCTGCTTGCGGCGGGGGCGGAACTAACTCCAATAGCACTACAGGCGGCGGATCAACCGTCACCAACGGCGGCCCCCTCATCGGCACGCTACCAACTACAGCCAGTCAGTTGAAGCTGCTCGCTGGCAATATCGGTGGTCCCGGCTACATCGACGGCCCTGCCAATGTCGCCCGCTTTAACGGTGCCAGTGCTCTCGTTGTTGATTCGCTGGGCAACACGGTCGTGTGGGATCAAACCAATAGCCTGCTGCGCAAAATATCAACGTCCGGACAAGTCAGTACTCTGGCAGGACACTATATACAGAATGACCCCTTCTCAGTGTGCACTAATGGGCAAGGCAACGCCGCTAATTTCTTAGGCATTGACGCGATGGCGGCCGGCGACAACGGCGACGTGTACGTCCATGATCGTGGCTGCTATGAAGATGGAGTACGCAAGATCACTGCAGGCGGATTGGTCAGCACGGTGTTGAGACTCGAAACTTACTATCCCGGATTCGGCAACGTTAATTTTTCCTATGACATTTATAGGCTGAGAGGTGTCGTTTTTGATCGCAGCAGCGGCAATCTCTTTGTTACGGTGGATAACAGGAGGGTAGACACCTATCTATTAGCAGGATCTACTCCCAGTCTCAATTATCCCAACGGATTGATCTATCAAGTCACCCCGGCAGGCGTAGCAACAGTCATAGCCGGCAAACCCGATGTGACCGGCTATGCTGACGGGCCTGCCTCTTCCGCATTGTTCAATCAGCCTACCAGCATCGTGGCCAATGGCGCCGGCATGCTGTACGTGACGGATTGCCAAAACAATGCTATCCGTAAAATCGACAAGAGTGGCATAGTCAGCACTTTTGTCGCCGCTTCGACCGGTCTGGTGCAGTGCCCCAGCCAGCTCGCCATTGACGCCAGCGGCAATGTGGTCATTGAAAATTCGGTGAGCGGTATCGTCCGCGTTTCACCCCAAGGGCAAGTACAAAGTACTCAGCCGGCTTCCCTTCTCAGCCATCTCCACAATGTCAATTATGGTGATGCCATACCGATGGCGGCCGATGCGTCCGGAAATCTCCTGTTCGGCAGTGACACGTCGGTCCAGCTGTTATCTTCTAGCGGCACGTTAAGCACATTTGCCGGCTTGGATGCAATTGTCGGTAGCGCCGACGGAGTCGGCTCGCAAGCGCAATTCCAAAACATTCTGTCCCTTGCAGCCGACCAGGCCGGGAACCTGTATGCCCCGGACAATCGCAACGCCACCATACGTAAAATTTCGCCGACCGGCGTCGTTACCACGTTTGCCGGCGCCGCCGGCCAGCATGGTTGGACCGACGGTACCGGCTTAGCAGCACGTTTCAATTCTCCGCAATCCGTGGCGATGGACCCGGCCGGTAACCTTTTCGTCCTCGACTTCCTTTATTCAACACCGACACCTCCGGCCGCGATGCAATCCCAATGGCTCGTCCGAAAAATCACGCCGGCGGGCGCCGTCACCACAACGTACGCGGGACCCGTATCGCCCCGGCAATCGCAATTGTGGACAATCTCCATCGACAGCAGCGGCACCGTGTATGTCCTAGGAGATTACGAGGGCCCTTTGCGCAAAAGCCAAATCCTGAAGCTGACCAGCACCGGCCAGCTCGTGCCGTATATGACCTTAAGTGGTCAAGCTTACGATTTCGCCGTCGACGGCCAGGGTAATATCTATGCGACCATCGACAACGCGCTACGTAAGACAACTCCGCAAGGAGTAGAGACCATTATTGCAGGAATGCCTAACAATTCCTTAGTCAAGGACGGTACAGGAAGCGATGCCGGCCTGGGTTATGCGACAAAGATAGTGATGGATGCTAGCGGTAGTTTCTTCTTGGCTGATGGTCAAAACAGCGTGGTCCGCAGGGTAACGCCACAAGGCGTCGTCACCACCTATCTTGGCACCCTTGGAACTTCCGGCAATGCGCTAGGAACCGCTCCAGCAAACCTGTCCCCAGTAGGTTTAGCAATCTCAGGTACAAGCTTATATATCGCGACGGGTGCTGCTGTGCTGTTGACCGGACAATAATACGTGAATCAACTGAGAACTAAGTAAATGACGACCGCACACACTTTTCTGAAGGACGCACCTAAACTGACAACAGTTCTCCAAGATCTGCGCGGAATGTTGAGGATATGAAATTAGATTCGATTTGTGAGGATGCTGTAGCTAAGGAAATTGACCGATTAGCTCGCTCGATTCCTTGTGAACTAATGCAATTAAGTTCAAAGAGGTTGGCAGGGCTGATTGAATCCGAGAAGATTGATCAGGTATATAAGATTTAGGACCTCGGGACAGCTCGATGCATAGGGGTATTGCTAGAAATTCCTATCGCCTTTGGTTTGGCGAAGAAAAATTTTTCTGCTGGCCTCAAAATTCAATTGATTTCTGAACATATGACTGGTGTGGATGCGAGTGAAATTCACGACTAACTCAACATGCTGTTCGCAAGCATGTACATAATCCGGTAGCGAGTGCATGGAAGCCCTACTAAACGAAATGGACTGACGTCAAGTCTCTATCAACCGCACGGAATTTCCATCAGCAAGAATGGCATGATCATCATTTCATTCAACGCGATTTTGCAGATCAAAACCCCACTGATTGGTGCGACCGCAAGGCAGGCAACGAGCCATCAACACCTGCTGCGAGTTGCTGCCTCGCTCTGGTGTTGCCGCGCACCAATCGTGGATTGAAAGTTATGTCCCTAAAGCCCTCCACGGGTATGCGGCAATGCGTGCAACTTCTGACCCACTTTTCATCTGACTTGAAGAGCGGAATTAGAGGGGCTGAAGTCGCCTTAGAGTACGAACTACTCG
The DNA here is from genome assembly GCF_014636315.1 of Parundibacterium terreum. Lineage (GTDB taxonomy): Bacteria > Pseudomonadota > Gammaproteobacteria > Burkholderiales > Burkholderiaceae_D > Undibacterium > Undibacterium terreum. The sequence goes on from NZ_BMED01000004.1 coordinate 218,730, forward strand.
GCAAGTTAGCAGAATTCATTCCGGCCATGGGCCCAGACATAAAAGTCACCGCTGAGAAATCTATAGCAGTTGGCTCAAGTTTGATGGCAATAGATCTGCATCTTGAGAAAGCTGATCGCGCTGTTATCCTTGAACTCAAGCGCGCATCAACCAATCTCGACGATGGATATTTTGCATTGCTTGGGAAGCCACGTCCCATACTCGACTCCCAAAACCGGGTTGCGCCACGAAATTCCCTTGTTACTGTGATTGCAGTCCTTTGCAAATGCAAAGGACCAATCTCAGAACCGATCAACACAGATCAAAAGGAGTTTCACATGTTGTCCTTTCCTCGTACCCGGTACTCTCGGCGCCATACTCATCCGGCTCCCGCAATCACTAACGCGACCCTGCTCAGCGCTGACTGGGCAGAGTCAGAACGTAAGCGTAGTCTCAGGCAATTTGGTTCAGCCCGTGCCTGCTGGTGGTCACTGAATCGCACGCTCCATCACGCGATGTCTCCAGCCGCCTCTCTGGAACAAGTGATGTGTGCCTTTCATCGCCGCCAACAAGTTTGGACGGCATGGAGGCAGAGGTGCATCTATCCCGTGAATCGCATCGCGGAGATGATACGTCAGCGAGGCGTCGTTGGCGGATTGATTTTCAGCTTCCAGTTAGGTTTTGGTAAAGGGGATACCTCATGAGCCGGCCACCTTCCGACATATCTTCAGGATTGCGGGTTCAACTATTCAGTACCTTGATTGCCTGGACCTATCTGTATATACCGATTGCCTTGGGTTATTTCACAGGTGCCTGCTTTTATCCTATCAAGCGGCAAATGACACGATGGTTGTATTTGAAGCAGTGCTCAGGTTTTTGGCATAACTGGTGGCACACCCGGCACTGGTTGCAAGGCATAGGCGGTCTGCTGTTTACGACCGGTGTGTTGACAATTGCCAGGGATGTCTCGCTATCCCGGTTCCGACCCGATGCTATTGCGCACCTTGCCGCGGCAGCATTTAACACGCTCGCAGGGGGTCTGTTATGTAGTGTAATGCACTGGATAAAGGGCTACGGTAGTGATCCACAAGTTCAGCGCGAGGTCGCAGGGTTGCGCGCGGAAGCCTTCGTTGCCGCCCTGTTAGAGCGCGGTCGGCGCCAGCATTCTGATTGGCAACTTTGGCATGGAGTGTTGCTCGTTTTTGAGGATGGAACTGCCAGTGAGTTTTCTGTTGAAGTGGATCACTTGCTGGTGACGAATACCCAGGTTTTTGTAATCGAGACCAAATGGAAGTCCGGCACCGTCATTGCGCAGCCGACTGCGGCCCAATGGCAAGTCAGCACCCCACATGGCAGTGGCACGATGCGAAATGCCCTAGCCCAAGCAAAACAGACAGCAAAGGTTCTGCGTCAGCAATGGCAATTAGACGTGCCAGTCATTCCCTTGGTAGCGATTCATGGTCAGTCAACCCGCATTGAAGAAGGGCCGGGCAATGTGGTGGAGGCGGAGAATATCTTGCAGGTGCTGCAGGCATTTGACTCGACGGCTTCCGCGCAACACCTGAAACGAAGCGACATCGCTGAGCTACTGTATCGACATCGCCGTACGACCCCGGAAGCAATGCAGGCTCATATCGCTAGAGTACAACAAGCTCAGCTAAAAGCCGAGAACAAACAGTACGTGGATAGCGCGTCATTAAATTAAGAAAGCATACGCATCATGAAGAATTTGATTGAGAAAATTTGTTCTGATCGGCGCACCATTGCACTTGCGGGCTTGTACTGCAGCAGCCTGCTATGTTGGTCCGTCTTCTATTTTTGGGGCGCGGATTGGCTGGCATCCACCCTCGACCATCCTGCCGATGAAATCCAGTATCGCGGCCTGGTGGTTGTCGTTGGGTGGAGTATTGTGCGGACTATTTTGATTTGGAACGGTGACGATATTCTGTCGAATTGGATTGATCGAGAAAGATAGGTCACCGTGAGTCAGTTCCCCGCGCCAATTATCTCTCAACGATACAATGTACTTTAAATATGGCGCGATAATTGAAGCGAACAGTGCTGCGTTTTTACCGCTATTAATCCCATAAATGAAGAAAATGCTTATCCCTGTTCAAATATAACTTTTTTACTTTCAACTCGAAAATGTAGTGCGATGCCAAGAAGAGATGTCATATGAGAATTACAAAAAACCGTAAGAGCCGGATGCGTAACGTTACTTCAATAACAGGCGGGACCACAGCAGAGTATGAAGCCGTACTAGCCAAGGCAACTGCTATCGCGTTAGAGATGCGACACGGCATGGAGCAGCGCGTGGTGAAATCGCGCACCCTTGATTTGAACGACAATGGGTTACTAGCCGGGCCTATGAAGAAGTAAAGGCGGACAGATCGTCCAATACAACAAAATGGGTTACGTTGTTTGGATGTGAGCTTCTCAAATTGATAGAAAGCGACTACCCGGGGAATAACTCTGAACGTCGATTTTCAAAATTCTACGGTGAATCTTGAAATAGTCTGCTAAAGATTTAGAGGCTGCCGGAGGAGTTAGACATGAAAAGGCGATTTTCCGAAGGGTAAACAATTGGAAGATTGAAAGAGGCTGATGTGGGGTTGAAAGTGGTGGAGAGCTCCCGCAATCCATTTACAGATAATTGTTTAACCGCAGTCTCTACATTGCTTCCTGACTAATTCGTAAAGTGCCACAGAAGCTGAGATCAGAATAACTCAAAATAGCGTTTTTCAAGGAAAAATGCCACGAAAGATAAGACTGATTGCCATGAAAGATGAGATTTTCCTCAGCCCTGCCAAAGAAGATGAGATTTTCTGAGCTGGGCACTTTTGAGTGCAAAACAAGCAGTTGCTAGGCATGCTTCAAACTACAACTACAATTAATTACCTCAATACCACCCCACATATGGATCATGATCAGGAACATCATCAATTTCTGGCCAGTGCTTATTAATTAGGGTATCCAGCCAATCGGCCACGTTCAGTAAAACGGTTATATCGTCTTTCAACATTGCTGGCGCATTGGGCTCCTGCGAAATCCTCCCCGCAAATGCTCTGAGCGATTCAGCACGCTCAGCATTTTTTGCGAGTTGCTCCAGCGATTCAATTTCCTTTAGTAGTCGATCCTTTTCTGACTTCTCTTGTTTCCACACCAACGATAGCTGACGTCTAGCAACCTCTCTTTCATTTCGCAGTTCCGCGTCTAACTTCGCACTTAAAGCAATCGCTTCAATTTTTTGTGCCAATTTTAAAAGCTTGTCTTCTATACGCGTAGTTGATGTATCTTCAACCTTCGCAATTTCGTAAGGATTTACCATCCAAGTCAGGAAATGGCATGCTTATGCGTCTTCCAACAATCCAGTGTCGGCAGCAGCAATGCAGGGCGACCTGAACGACATTCAGAACATATGGGTGCCCGGAAAGAAAATTTGCAACGACGGCTTGGTGACGGGCCGCGACGCCGCCGGCGCAGACCTGACCAAGGGCTTCCGGGCTAGTAGGCGAATTGTGATCGTCTACAACAGCAGCAATGAGATTGCTGTGTACGCCAAGTTCACCCCAGTGATGCGCCGAACTGCAGGCCTCCATGGCGATACCATGGGGCTAAGCTTACGCACGACGCTGAGCAACTCCGTGCGCATTACCTTGGAACTATGCAATAGGTGACCCCGCCGATCTGCACCGTCAAGTTGAAACACGCGCTTCGCCAAATCAATCCCGAGAATATCGATATCCATAGCAGGCCTCCGTACACAAAGTGGATGAAATGCTAGTTTGCTCCGATCGGTGGTGTCGGGTCCATCTCAGTAAATCAACAACATGCATGCAAACCGTTTCAATTCATAAAAAGAGCTTGTAAAAGGATCGGGTCCATACATCCGCTAAAAACTGTCCCACGGCCTATTGCTTTAAATTTGCTGTAAATACAAAACGGCCGCTGTGGTCGCGGCCGTTCACAAGCAGAAAAGCATCTAACACGATTTATGCCTTAAATTCAACAGCATACGAGAGCTTTTGAGAGCTTTTGAGAGCTTGTGTCAACGTGCGTCATGTGTGTAGGTTTGACCGGGGCGCAGGGTCTCCCGCAACTTCCATACAAATGTTATGGCAATTTCTTCACAGCCCTTGTCACATTAAAATATGACAATGAGTGGCCACGTTAGCTAAATCAATGCCGTTGAATAGCTCGCTGCATTAATTGGTTAGCGAATATCTCAAAATCACTATCGCCACCTAATGCGTCATTAGCATGTTTTTGCTTTTTAAGATAACTTTCAATGGCACCCATTCTGTTAGTGAGTAGCATGGCAGCTGGAACTACTCGCTGCATGTTCACAGTCAAGCGCGCTTCCTCGTCATTAAATTCATCAGCGTAAAATTCCTGATAAAGCTTTTCCACACTAGAAAATCGATCTAAAAAGGGCAATCCATATAATTGAACTACCTTCTTAAGATCTGATGTTACTGATGCCTCATTACTCCCTTTTCGCCAGGTCCAGGTTCGATATTTCCCCTCTGCCAGCAAATAGCAAATGGGCACGCTAACGGTAGGAGACAAATCTTTTTTTGTATTCGTGCGCAAATAAACAATGTCATTCACCTCGACGTGAACTACACCTATAACTGGATATAGTTCAAGTTCCACAGAAGACTTGCGGACTCTATTTAAGCCAAGCCAGGCATAAATATTTGGCGATATCTCGAAAGCAAATACACCTAGCCTTACTCTCTTAAAACCTAGGTCCAACAATGCATCCGTGATCTGCTCATAGCATTCGGATGCAAAGTCTTTATTTTTTTCAACTAAAATCTCATCACTCACTTCAGATTCCCTTATCGTTAATCTGTATTTTGATACTTTCCACCTTCACTCCATGCCTTGCGGACTTTTTCCCACATTTTATTTGTATCCGCACCGCCAAAGCCTCTTAAAGACCAACCACCAAATCGGGTTCTTGGTATTCCGCCCATAGGTTCACCTACTTTCAAACCTGCCTCAATTGCACGCTCACCGGCTACAGTCCATTTTCCAGCAGTAAATTCGGCAAGCCCGGCACGTTGGGGTGCAGTCAGTTTAGAACTAGGACCAAATTTAATCTCCTCAAAGTTATAAGCGCCAAGGGGATCTTTCCAGACGATATCAACTTGGAATCGCACACCACTCTCCGTCACGATGGTGACATTTCGAGCAAGGACTTGCGAACCTTTAATCGAATTGATCTCTTCAAGTCGCATATTCACGCCTTTCTCACCTTTCAAATTCGATGAGCGACCATTCGAGCCTGTCGAATTTACCGAACTTTCACAACTCACGCCCATAGCAGGACTACATTTACTCTCTCTCCCATCGGGGTCGATATATCTGTATGGATTATTCAATGCATACAGATATCGGCTAAATCCTCCTCCAGTGTTGGCGTCAGCAAGGGCCGGGTCTTCACTCAAAAATCGCCCGGCTATTGGATCATAGTACCGTTGTTGCATGTAGGTCAATCCAGTATCAACATCGTTGACATGCCCGGTGAATCCGATATCCGGCGTAGTGGTGCCATCTACTGTCATTCCATACGGTTCATATCTGGTCCGGCTGATCAACGTGCCAGCTGCATTGGTCCTGGCTACTGGGCTGCCCAATCCGTCGGTGTGGATATAGACGACAGTTTCCGACGATGCGATCGTTGTCATGGTCTCGGTAAAATTCGTCGTACCTCCAGCACCACTAGCGGTCCAAGTACATGTAGACGGAGACCCCACCCACAACGGATCTGCAATGCCGGTTTTGGAGTCATTCACTGCTACTGAAGAACTACCTTTATAGCCCGTGCCGCTACGCGCCTGCAGCAACTAGGCGTTCAGTGGCCAGCCTCCTTGAGCTTGGCACCGATGTCATTGGGTGGCGCTGGCACCGGCAACGGGACTGCGGCTCCGCTCACCCTGTACGACTTGTTTCATCAGAGTAGCCGTACCTTGAGCGCCAATGTAGGACCTTTCGTCGCCAATGCCAATTTGCAGGATGGCGATGCCAACCTTCTGGCCAATCCCCGCATCCGTGCCCGTAATCACGAAAAAGCCAGCATACTGATTGGCGAAAAAGTACCCAATATTTCTTCCACAGCGACGTCGACCGGCTTTGTTTCAGAATCCGTACAATACGTGGAAGTCGGCCTTAAGCTGAACGTAGAGCCGACCGTGTACATGGACGACGACGTGGCCATCAAAGTTGCCATGGAAGTCAGTAGTATCATCGACCAGATCAAGACGCCTGCCGGCAGCACGGCGTACAGAATCGGCACCCGCACCGCAAATACGGTGTTACGTCTTAAAAATGGCGAGACGCAGGTATTGGCAGGATTGATCAACGATGAAGAACGGCGGTCGGGCAACCGTCTGCCTGGTGCGGGTGAAATCCCAGTGCTAGGGCGCCTGTTTGGCAACGGTACCGACGACAGCCAGAAAACTGAAATCGTGCTGTCCATCACTCCTCACTTGATTCGCAATATTCAGCGTCCTGCATCCATTGATGCAGAATTCCAGGCAGGCACTGAAAACAATTTACGGAACAAACCGGACATGCGTCCTGCTTCATTGCAAGAGCCGGCTGTAGCACCAGTTGGAGTCGCACCCGGCGCCACGCCAGTCGCACCTGTAACCGCTCCCTCGGCATCAGGGGAGATAGGATCCGCCTCTGCTGTCTTGGATCCAAATGCCGCGCTACAACTCCTGTGGCTAGGACCTACGCAAGTAAAGGTGGGAGAAAATGTCTCCATCGCGGTCAATTTGAGATCTAACCAGGCTATTGCGGAAATACCTTTGACCTTGAGCTACGACGGCAAACAACTGCAACTGATCAATGTTGCTGAGGGAGAGTTTTTGAAACGCGGGAATGCCGTCACAAGCTTTAAAACCCAACAAGGCCCTGATCAGATTGCCATTTCCGGTAGCCGCGTTAACGGCAGTGCGGAAGTCAGTGCCGGCAACCTCGCATTTGTCACATTCCGCGCTTTGACACCAACAGATGCAACACAGGTCAAAGTCGTGAATGTAACTGCACTGGGCTCAGGCAAGCGCAATATTGGTCCCATCGCTTTCTTACCTTATAACCTGAAAATTACCCCCTGACACTCCCTATGTTCGAAAGAACTCGTTTATCCCAATCGCCAGTAATCAGGGTCAAGGTAAGTCGCGGATTTACATTGATCGAATTGCTGGTTTCGTTGGCCATATTGGGTGTTTTGGCGAGTATTACTGTGCCTATCGCCCAGGTAACACTACAACGCAGCAAAGAGCACGATCTGCGGCGAGCGCTGAGGGAAATCAGGCAAGGACTAGATGACTACCATCGTGCCTATGTGGACGGACGTATCACCAAGAGCCTGGATGGCAACGGTTATCCGAAAAATTTGGATGTGCTGGCCACTGGACTACCCGATCAGCGCGACCCCAAACAAAAGAAAATATTTTTCCTACGCCGTGTGCCCCGCGATCCGATGAATCCAGATACCACTGTATCGGATACAGAATCTTGGGGAACACGTTGCTACTCAAGCGAAGCAGACGATCCTAAACAAGGCGAGAACGTGTACGACATCCATTCGATGTCCGAGAAAGAGGGCCTGAATGGCGTGGTCTACAGTAAATGGTGACAATATGAGGCAATCAGGCAAAAACGGTTTTACCTTGATCGAGTTACTGGTAGTGCTCGCTATCGTCGCATTATTGCTCAGTCTAGCGCTACCGCGCTATTTCTCAAGCATAGAAAAAGCCAAAGAAACCGTGCTGACAGAGAACTTGCAGACCACCCGTTCAGTCATTGATAAGTTCTACGCCGACACGGGACGTTATCCGGAATCATTGTCAGAGTTAGTCCAAAAAAAATATCTCCGCAGCCTGCCTCTTGACCCAATCACCGAGAGTACTTCGACATGGCTTATTGTGGCCCCGTCCGAGGATGTCAAAGGAAACGTCTATAACATCAAGAGCGGTGCAGCTGGCAATAGCCGCAACGGCCGACCTTATTCAGGGCTATAGGCGATGGCCCACCATCTACGAAAAGGGAAAGTTGGTCCTGTGTTGCGCTGGACAACTGTCCACGGAAAGGGCTTCGCTTACCTGGCCTTGCTGATTCTGCTCGCCATCATTGGTATTGCCTCTGCGGCGACACTACAATTAGGTTCTCTAATGCAAAAGCGCGATGCCGAAGATCAATTGCTCATCATAGGCAATGAATTCCGCAATGCGCTGATCAGTTATGCCGCAGCAACTCCATCCGGTAACTCCATTGCGCCACCGGATTTGCAGGCGCTATTGAAAGATAATCGCTTCCCGAATCCAAAACGACATCTGCGCAAATTGTATAACGACCCAGTTACTGGGAAGCCGGAGTGGGGAGTGGTTTTGACGATCGACGGGAAGGGTGTGCAGGGCGTGCATAGCTTATCCACTGCACGGCCTATAAAAATCGGAAATTTTTCGCCGGAGTTTCAAGGGTTCGAAGACAAAAACTCTTATGCAGATTGGGTATTTTCTGCAATCAACCCGAGCAAGGCCCCGATAACGTCACAAAATTAGTCTGTTTGACAGGCTGTTCGCGCTGATTGAATATTGACTGGGTCACTTTTCGGTCAGCGGCAACACATTCCCTCACCTTCGGCTACCTGGACGTCGCGTTGGCGCTTGAACCCGTTATTTGCACAGTTTATGGAATTGAAAATCTGGATCGCACTCACTGAGCATTGCAATCTGGTCGATCCCAATGGGAAGGTCGGACGCGGTCCTATGATAGCAATGCACCGAGGGATTTTTTTCCGACGCCAATTTGACTATAGCCTTGAACCTTTCATGTTGGTCGTCGTATAGCTTGTCGACGTATGCTTGTTTGTAGGAGTCATCGCTGCCGACCTCGACGTACACACCGCTATCAAAATATGCCTTGGCGTCATCTTTTTGTAGCCGGAATATTGGTAAACCCTGGCGAACGTGCTCAAATACGATTAGAAATTTTCCGGGTTGCGGTTTGTAGCCCTTTTCTAATGTAAGCCACTCAGGAGAAAGTCCACCAATTGAAATCATTCGCGTTGAGCTGGAAGTTTTGACGCACAGATCCCCGAGTTGCCAGAGAATTTCAATCTCAACTTCTGTGGCAGAAATCTCACTTTCTGCGGCAAAAATCTCAGCTTCCGTGGCACTTTACGTAATTTGGGGAGGGCTGGTCAATGAGGCCTGGAATTCTTCTGTAATTTCGCGAGAATTCAAGCAAGGCGAAGATATTAACGCCAACTATGATGGTGTCAGTGCCAGGAAAAAAGCGCAAAAAAATCTTGTGCATTTGCACTGCGCCTTATTCCTCTATCTAGAGTTCATCCGTTAGTGCAAAAACTTATTGAAGATAAAAAAGGTAAATAAATGAAAATCGCCGTTATTTCACGCTCAGGCAACGTTGGAAAATCTACCATTTCCAGGCAATTTTTAGCACCTAGATTGAATGCAAAGTACATTCTAATCGAGACAGTGAATACAGATCGCACGGAAGCAATACGGCTTCGCGGAAGGGAGTTCCAGGTACTTCTAGATGTGATGGCGGTCGAGGACCATGTTGTTGTCGATGTTGGCACCAGTGAGGTCGAAGAATTTTTCTCCCAGATGAAAAATTATCAGGGAAGTCACGAAGACTTTGATTTATTTATCATTCCTACAGTATCGGCGTTGAAACCACAGCGCGACACAGCTAAAACAGTATTCGATTTGATCAAGATGGGTTTTAAAGAGTCCAATATCCGTATTATCTTTAATATGGTGGGAAGCTCGGATGATGTGACCGAGGTTTTCAAAGGTGTATTTGACCTGGCGAAAGAATTCCCAGGTCTAAAATTAGATGCGGAAGTCAAGATTTTTACCAACGACCTGTTCCCCCAATTGGAGGAAAAAAACGTCACTATTGATAACATCCTTGCCGACGCCACTGACTACAAAGCATTGATGAAATTGACGGAAGATCCGTCTAAGCGTCGCGCGTTGAGTCAACGTCGTAACATAAAACTGCTAGCCCACGGTTTGAGTGACCATCTCAATACTGTTTTCGGAAAACTTATAGTGTAGCCATCACGCTTTCACGTTGGGCTGCCTGAAAATTAAAGCGCACTATGATTATGCGTGTTCATTTGCATCTAAAATTGACTCACTATTTCAGTAAAAAACGTTTGCAATTATTGATTTGGCACTACAAAGCGTTAAAAATCAATCAGTTGCAAATTGACTTGCCAAGTCAACGTGACATTTTATATTTGCTTTCTAGCGTGCATCGAACTCATTTCAAAATTTTTAAAATTCTCTCAACGCTAGGGTAAGTCAGCCATAGAAGGCAAACGGCGACTATTTCGGTCAAATCCTTGCTACGCCGTATTCCGTTACTGCGCACCCACAAAGAGCGGCTGACGGTTGTAATTGAAACTATATATGCGCAAACCACGAGGCATATAGCTTGATCAATGTCCGACCGGTCTAGCGATTCAGTTTTTCTGCCGCGCTCTTTTTCTACGATTGCAGTAATAACGGGCTTACGCGTCAAGTAGTAAAGGCGCACGTCAAAATTTTCTATACTTCCGGCAAACGGAAAAAATATCGGTCTCTCTTGGGCGTGTAAAACAGCCGCGAATTGGCAATTCCAAATGAAACATATGCCGAGTTTCATCGTCGGGGTTTTCGTTATATGACATGTGTCAGTGACGTATTCGAAAACTGTATATAATCAGCCAATTCGTGGTCACCAGTAGAAGGATATGTCGGTTTATAAGATTTCCTACGCAAACAAAGGAAAATTCGAGCGTATCAAATTTGAGCATGAGTGTAATTACCCTCTATCCCACTATGAAATCGTTTGCATTGCGGCGCGCCATAAAATGCAGAGCGAAATCGTCGCGATAGGATTAATGGCTCCCCCGGACACTCCGGAACTATTGGTGCAAACCAACGTCCAGATTATGGACCTGGCCGATATTGAGTTTGTTGAGTTTATTATTGAAGGGACAACTCACATTCAATGCGTGCCATCTGTTTGGCGCATCGGGTCGTACGTAGTCGATGATATTCCAGAATTTAACCCTACTCGACCTTGATGAATCACGACTGAACGCGATTTCTAATCATTCTCCTTGAAGCGACTTTATGTCGCTTTTGATAGCCCCGGCGCTTAGTTGACCCGGGGCTTTTTCTTTTTGTTCTCTGATAGTCCCGCAGTGGGTAAGGGAGCCAGTGAGGTTCATGAATTTGGCGTAAGCAGATACCACGGCGAATATCAATGAATTCAATACGGCTGCCATCGTTATCAATAGCATTTTCTTTGATCAAAGCGTTGAAGTGAAAAAAATCAGAATTGCCGTCACGGCGCAGACGACTCACGCCAACGAATAATAATTTTGGTTTGCTACTGCCAAAACCGGGTTGCGACATGAAAAACGGATGAGAAACTGGATTTAGCAGTAACCGAGTTGAACAACAATTTTTTCTAAAGGCAAACCTGTGAAAACAAATCTGACACTGATCTCAATCGCATCTTCTTTGGTATTGACTGCCTGTGGTGGCGGCTCAACCGGAGCAACAAGTTCGGTAACTCCTCCTGTCTCTACTCCTGGTGTTACCCCTGCAAATCTGCAGACAACGGTACCCAATCCGACGTACGCTACAAATTCAGTGCAACTGCAGACGTTCACTGAGCTCAATGCATTTCGCGTTGCCGCTGGCTTGGGAAAAGTGGCTCAGTCTGCAGCACTTGATAGATCTGCGCAAAACCACGATAACTACATGGTTCTGAACCAGATCTATTCTCACTTTGAAGACGCGGGGAAGCCAGGCTTCACTGGAGTTGACCCGCAATCGAGGGGAGGCTTTGTGTCTTATGGAGGTTTGGTCGGCGAAGCTTTGTCTTTCAGCACGGGGTGCGCGGTTTCTCTTACTGCAATCGAATGCCTGAAAAGTACCGTCTATCACCGTTCCATTCTGCTGGATCAAAGCATTAAGGATGTGGGAATCGATTTCGCACGTGGTTTGATGAATGCCGTGACAATTGATGTTGGTTCAGTCGGTGTTGGTCAAAATAACTCCTCTGACTTTGTGACGGTCTACCCTCTGGATGGCCAGACGAATGTTCCACTGTATATGTCCCAAGAGGCTCCGGACCCCACACCAGACGTGCCCGCAAATCCACAAGGGGGGCGAGATTTTGCGTTATATACCACCTATCCGATTTCAGTGAACTCCGCCCGTGGAACAACAATCTCAGTGACGAGTTTTACTGTAACGGAAAATGGCAACAATGCGCCTCAGGATTTACGTATTCTGACGGCAAAAAATGATCCTAACAGGCTACTGGCACAAAATGAAGTGTATGCGGTTGGGAAGAAGGCATTTGCCCCAAGTACCGATTACTCCGTCCATTTTTCAGGTAGCGTGAATGGTAAAGCAATAGACTTAGCTTGGTCGTTTAGAACCACCGCACGGTGAGGCATCTCAAGCAGTTGTTTCAGAGGCCCCGCTGGATTTGTTGGCGCCAAGTGGGTTGACATATTCCGGCAAGCTGCAGATGGTTCTGACGCAGTAATAAGGTCACTGCGGCCGAGAGGGGCGACGGTTTAGAGTGGACCAATACCCAGTTTTGGATCACTGCCAAATGGATGGGGCGCATGGGTAAAATTATGAGTCCATGCGCGCGGCGTTTTGAAAGAACTGGCTACGGCCGCAGTCAGTTACCTGACAAAAAAGCCGCCCGAGGGCGGCTTAAAGAAATTCAGGAAACTATTATTCTTTGCGATGACGCGCTGCTGCCAGGCCCAACAAGCCGATGCCAAACAGAGCCAGTGTCAGTGGCTCAGGAACATCGCTCGAGACAACAGTCGTATTTACTGTGAAGTTTTGAGTGTTCAAGGCAGAATTTCCACCGTTCCAAGATGCCCAAGAGAAGTTGGCTTGACCCCAGCCCGACGCGTCATGGCTCCAGAAATTCGTTGCTATGTCATATGTGCCGAAACCAACCAAGGAGGACAGACCGAGTCCAACGATGCCTTCGGACGGAGCTTCTAAATCGAATGAGGTCAACTCATTTAACGTCAGGACACCATCGTTATTAATGTCGGTGCCGGCGAAGGAGCCGCTTAGGTAGACCTGATTGTTACTTTTCAATATTCCCTGATAGTCCACGATCGTTGCATTGGCTGCTAGCGATGTGGCTGCCAACACGGACGCCAGAAGAACGGACTGAGTTATTTTAGATATGAACATTGTATTAATCGTTTCGGAGGTTGATGAGTGAACTTATTTTACAGACAGCAATATTGGTGCCAGGAAATCTAAACCTTTTGCTTTCAAGCACTTACAAATTCGGCGTCAAAAAAATGGGAGAGTTTGTAAAATTTTTCGACATCAATGTTAAAGACTCCGACAAATCGATAAATGATCGGGTTTGCCCTCTAAATTGTTTTTAATATGCTAATTTTGTTATGTTTTGAGGGTGTCACCGTGAAAGCAAAGATTGCTAAGCCCACGGCAATGCCACTAACCGGCCAGCATTGTTTAATCCCTGTCCTACGCAGCACTAACCCTAGGGAGCTGGGCAGTCTAGTTCCCCCCTTGCAGACGTGACATTAAGTATCAGCAGTGATGTCATAGGCGCGGCGCCAATGACCTCTTGTGCATTCGGCGTGAAAAGCGATGAATTCGTGCATGATTACATTATGTCCGGCGACAAGGTGCTGGTCGACACGGCAGGAAGGTCTGGTCAAAGAAATCCAATTATTGGTTCATGAAGCAATAGCTGGCAGTTGATGCTGGTTTTCGATTTCTAGGAAGTGATGGACTGGGGCGTTGTAACCTGGACAATCCGCAAGCTCTGTACAGCAGCGTATAGGCCGTGCAACATGAAAATTGATAGGAATCGGACGTTTTCGGACGGGTTAGCGAAACCCTCATATTGCGATGGACCATAAATAGGTACCTCCCGCGAGATAATTAGATGTCAATTGTTCATTTGCAATTTTTTTGCAATAACGCACAGCCTTATGCGAAAATTTATCATTTTATTAATTGAACTATTATGGCTATATATCTTGATACTCCGCGAGCTTGGTCGCAGTTTCTGGTGGCAACGGTGTCTTGCTTAGCATTGGTTGCTTGCGGTGGGGGCGGTAGCAGTAATAGCCCGGCTCAAAGTGTATACACGCTAAGCACTAGCGTGAGCAATCTCACTGTAACTGGGCTGGTTTTGACGGATGGCGCAGAAATTGTGCCCGTGCCGGCGGGCGGTACCAACGTAACGTTTCAGAATAAATTAAACAGCGGAGCTTCATATTCGGTCACCATAGCGAAGCAACCGGCCGGTTTCACCGATATTTGTACGCTGAGCAATGGATCGGGGACAGCAGGCTCGTCGAATATCTCAGCAATTTCGGTACGTTGTCAGCCTGCGCAGGCTGCCGTGTCAACATTTGCGGGCGGTGCTCCAGATCATACGAGCAATGGCGCCGGCTCTGCGGCTGGGTTTCGGGCTCCTACTAAAATAACCGTAGACGTGGCAGGCAACGTCTATGTTGCGGATACCCACTCTATACGGAAAATAACCTCCCAAGGTCTTGTCACCACTTTGGCCGGCGGCCTCATCGCCGGCAACGCAGATGGTGTTGGTACAGCAGCCTCATTTGATTACATTTTCGGTTTGGCTACTGATGTCTCAGGAAACGTTTATGTGGCCGATTACTTTAACAATAAAATTCGTAAAGTTAGTCCAGCAGGTGTTGTAACGACCTTTGCAGGCAGCGGTGTCCAGGGCAAGTCTGACGGTCCAGCTGCAGTCGCCAGTTTTTTCGGACCAACGAGTATCGCAATCGATAGCCATGGCACGATATACGTGTCGGACAGCCAAAACGGTTTAATTCGAAAAATTACATCGGAGGGGGTAGTTTCATCTCTGGCTGGTAGCGGGCATTTTGGAAATGTCGATGGTACAGGTACCAGTGCCAGTTTTGGATCAACACTGAGTATCGCCATCGATAAATCCGACTACTTGTATGTTAGTGACGAAGACAATAATTCGATTCGCAAGATTACGCCGACAGGCGTCGTGACGACATTCTCGGCGCTGATTGGTTTTGATCATCCAGGCGGACTGACGCTTGATGTGGATGGGAACCTTTTTGTCGCCGATATCATGAATCAGCAAATCAAAAAAGTCACTCCTGCAGGACTCGTTTCGACACTTGCCGGACGGGGGCCAGGGTTAAACACTGATGTTGACGGTATTGGGATCGCTGCGAATTTCTATCTGCCTGTTGATATCAGTAGAGATACTTCCGGCACCCTTTATGTTGTTGATGCAGGTGCAAACCTGATCCGCAAAATTACTGCGCAGTAAGCAGGGGTAGGAAAATAAGGTGGGTGGTCTCTCCGACGAGAGCCCAGCTATTTTTTAAATTAGATAGTTGCGCCGTAAGTGCCTGATTTGTGGGTAAAGTACTGTTGAACAATTCTAACTATTCCTAACTTAATCGCAAGTTGGGAGTCGAATGGAACACCCTTAAGGAGGATTAAATGTCGCTTGTCGCCTCGTGGCAATGCGCAGTGATCAACAAGGGGCGTGCTAGCAGTGTTTCATGACTGACGTGACTACTAATTTTCCTCTGTGGTGTTTCTGTGTTTTAGAATTGAAAGAAAGCGCCGCCATCAATAGCTTTCAGTGAAACTCTGTAATTAGATGGATTTTTTGTCGCGTCAAACAAGTGGGTAGCGACTGACTGGCTGAGCCGTCCTTTCAATCTGGTGCTTGCCCGGTAACGGGCCTATGAGTCTCCTGATGTACGGGGTAAAGTCCACAATCTAGGCCACGAAAGCATCCATAGGGTAAGACTCCAGGGAGAGAAATTGTCTCTCCCCGAGGTGTATATGATTTTAAGCACATGCGGCCGATATTGCATTCTTCCTATTCAGGTAAATATGTCTGCGCGCCTTTGGTCTGGCGGATTACCTGCAACGCAGCTGCTTCTATGCAAATACCGATTTCTTTCTCAGGCCTGACCCACGCTACACCATTCCTTTCACTATAGATTTTCCAGAGGTATTGGATTTCCTTGAGCGTTATTTCAACTTCCAGCACGTCGAGTATGCTGCGAATGGAGGTGCAATCGGCACGATAATTGTCAACAAGAGGCTCGAGATCCTGTGACTTGAGAATTGCTGTAGCCATATCGATATTGGTCATGCAACGGCCGGCGCGATCAAGCGTGGCATTGGTGCCGAAAGTGCAGTAGTAAGCGGACATGACTTCGATGCGATGATGGCCCATTGCTTCGCTGAGTCTTGCGAGCCGGACTTTCATATCTGCCTTTGGCATTTGACCTTTTGTGCCGCCGATACTTGGGGGAATGATGCCATGGACCGGCGCGTTGTTTTCTGCGAACTGTGCCCGGAGCGAATGGCCGGAAACGCCGAGCTTTGCTTTGGTGATGCCGAGTTTAGTCATGGTATTTTGATATCGCGATAGGTTTTCTTTCAACGTTGCCCTTTGCCCGCTGCGGGTAGTGGGCCATCCCATCGCCTCATTTTTACCGATGTTTGCTTTGACTAGTTCGAGGATTTCTTGTTGAGAACTGATCATTTTGACAATATGGCGCTCGCGCCCTCCTTTTCCGTGTCCATGGAAAATCGCGAAGTACTGTTCGAAGTCTTGGTGATGCGGTTTGCACTTGAGCACTTCTTCCCGGCGCAGGCCGAACGCGAGCTCCATCCTTAGCATGAGTCCAAAGCGGTGATCATAGCTGTCGGCTTTTTTTAGTATTTCGTCAATGTTGATGTTGTTGCCGGTCAATGACTTTGATTCTTTGGCGGCGGCGTTGACCTTCATCAGCGGCCGCTGTTCTTGACTTGCGTATTCATACTTGCCTTTGACCATAGTGGGCTTCCCAATCCATGTGGCGAAAATGCGGAGGTTGCTGATGTGGCCTTCAATCGTCTTCGCTCTTAGCTTTTTGTCGACGAGCCAATATTGAACTAGGGCGCGTATGTGTTTTTCTGTGAGGTTTGTTGCGTCTTGAAGTCTGTATCCCAGCTTTTCAAGCGAACTGAAACTCCCGGAGATTGACTCCATACGGGCGTTGACTGTCCTGGCGGACGCTACCCGGCCATTCATGCGAACATGAGTATGTTCTTTGAAGACTGTGCCTAGGGACGTTGTTAATTGTTTGTTCATCGTGATTCATCTTTCCTCGTTAAGTGGGGACTTACCAGATCCTCTTTTTGAGGCGCTTTGGTATGCCTACGCAAATGGTTTGCCTTGCTGTTACTGCAGTACTGCTGTGGGGCGGCGGCCTTGGCGGGCTAACGTAAATATATTGGGGGTTTAGTGTTGTATTGCCAAATGCCACTTCTACAACACTCCAGCTGGTTGCCTTTGCTGGTTGCTTGTCTTGCTGCTGACAAGCGCCGAACTCTTCGCGGTTTCTCGCGATGCATTGTCTGGTTTGCAACTTCCCCAGACTTGGTAATGCATATACCTAGATTTCTACTTACTCGACCGTAGACGAGCGCTGATTGCAGACTGGCAATGTGAAAGATTCACCCTTGCTTCGCCTACTGTCCGGCATGTGGACTTACAGCTTTTGTATTGCCTTTGATTTCAATTTTGGTTTGGCTTGAAAGCCAATTTGAGGGTATGAGGATGAATCTCGATGACGCTTAGGGAATAGGCGATGTCAGCCTAGCAAGGGGTCTTGCAGCGACCGGTTTCTGTCGTTTTTGAATTATGCTTAGTTTTTATATTGTGCTTTGTGTTTTGGTGCCGCGACTAATGGGCACGAACGCAATTATTTAGACGAACTCTAAAATTATTTGGGAAATGTTATGTGCGTAAAGCAGCCGAATGGCTATATTTTGAATAACAGTTGGGAGACTGTTTCGTTCTCAATGCCTAACGTGGGCAAGTGAAAAGATTTGAGCAATTAAACTCTCCAAAAATTTATTTTGGGGAGTTAAGTAATTTCGTGTAATTCGCGTTTAACTCAATGCCGAAGATCGACGGTTCTATTAGACATCATGAAGAAAAAAAATTCAAGAGGAAAATTGATGCCGTCACAATTGCATCACATCTTAAAGTCATGACTTTATATGACGAACAGGGAGTTGAGGTGGATAACTACAATTTAATACGAGGCCGTATTTTTTGTCGGATGGGATATGACAATACTCAGCCAAATGCAAAAAAAATTTAAAGCTAGAGATCTCGCAACCCTTAAAGTGTCGTGTTCTCCCGATAACTTGGGAATAGTAGCGATATATTGAAAAATGCTATTTACGTAAAAGCTGCCATCGGTTCAACCCGATGACAGCTTTTAAATTTCACTGACTTTGTTGTGTCTGGTTTATGCAATCAACCCTGTAGTTTCTTTTTCAATAATTCATTTACTTGTGCAGGATTGCCCTTGCCCTTGGTCGCCTTCATCGCCTGTCCCACCAGCGAGTTAAAGGCTTTTTCCTTGCCGGCGCGGTATTCGTCCACAGACTGCTGGTTGGCGGCTATGACTTCGTCGATGATTTTTTCCAGTGCGCCCACGTCGGAAATTTGCTTCAGGCCCTTGGCTTCGATTACCTGGTCTGCCAGCGCCACGTCGGCGGATGGTGCCTGCCACATCGCAGCGAATACTTCCTTGGCGATCTTGTTGGAAATCGTACCGTCAGCAATGCGTTGCAGCAGCAAGGCCAATTGGGCGGCTGTGACAGGGATAGTGGTAATGTCCATGCCTTCGCGGTTCAGCGTGGAAGATACATCGCCCATCAGCCAGTTGGCCGCCTGCTTGGCTTGCGCCACGCCCGCCGCGATGACTACGGCTTCAAAGTACGCTGCCATGGCCTTGGATTGGGTCATGATCATGGCGTCGTACTCGGAGATGCCGTATTGGCTGATAAAGCGCTCGCGCATCGCGCCCGGCAATTCCGGCATGGTCGCGCGCACCTGTTCTATCCATTCCTGGCTGATAGTCAGCGGTGGCAGGTCAGGGTCAGGGAAGTAGCGGTAATCCTGCGAATCTTCCTTGCTGCGCATCGAGCGGGTCTCTTTGCGGTCCGGATCGTACAGGCGGGTTTCCTGGACGACGGTACCGCCGTCTTCAATCAGTTCGATCTGGCGGCGTACTTCGATATTGATCGCCTCTTCCAGAAAACGGAAAGAGTTCAAGTTCTTGATCTCGCAGCGGGTCCCGAATTCCTTTTGCCCGAAAGGGCGCACAGACACGTTGGCGTCACAACGGAATGAGCCCTCCTGCATATTGCCGTCGCAAATACCCAGCCATACGACCAGGGAATGCAGGGACTTGGCATAGGCCACCGCTTCTGCAGCACTGCGCATCACCGGCTCGGTAACGATTTCCAGCAACGGTGTACCGGCGCGATTCAGGTCTATGCCTGTCATGCCTTGGTAGTCTTCGTGCAGCGATTTACCGGCGTCTTCTTCCAGATGAGCGCGTGTCAGTTCTATGCGCTTGACTTCGGACTTGCCGTCTTTTTCCACGACACAGGAAACGTAGCCGCCCTGCACGACAGGAATCTCAAACTGGCTGATCTGATAGCCCTTGGGCAGGTCCGGGTAAAAATAATTCTTGCGCGCGAAGATGGACTCCGGCGCGATATGCGCGCCTACCGCCAGGCCGAACTGTATCGCCTTTTCTACTGCACCCTTGTTCATCACTGGCAGCACGCCAGGCAGGGCCAGATCTACCGGGCTGGCTTGCGTATTCGGCTCTGCGCCAAACTGGGTGGAGGAGCCGCTAAAAATCTTTGATTTGGTTGAGAGTTGTGCATGCGTCTCAAAACCGATAACTACTTCCCATTGCATAGTATCTTTCCTTCTTTTCTATTCTGTCGATTCAACGCCTGAGTTTCAATGGCTCGGGCCGCAGGATATCAATGTGTTTCTTTATTCGTCGTAGTGACAACTGCCGGTCTTGGTATTTACCGTCAGCGCCGTAAAATTATTTCTTGAGCCGCACAGCACTGCACAAGTCGGCTTGATCTGCAATTCATCGCCGTTGCGCTCCAGGCGTATGCTGCACACATTGCCACGCTCCGTGTCATAGCCGCGGGCGGCGCGGGCCGCCATGGCATTTTTCAAGGTGATGCGCCAGCCTTTGTCGGTCACCTCAGCTTGCGCGCCATCGTTTTCGTCTATACTGCAATCGAAGCCGTGCGTGCTGCGAAACAGCGAAGATTCCCATTGGAAGGCTTTGATCTTGTCGCCATCCAGTTTGATCTTGCCCTGGTCCGCATAATTGACACGCTCGCCGTCACCGTCTTCCTTGCGGATATCGCTGCAAGAAAAGCTGGTATCTAGGGTTTGCGCCCATGCACTGCTTGCAGCAAACCCGGCGATACTCGCCAGGCTGCAGGCCAGGATCAGGTGTGGAAGGCGGCGCAGGTGTTTCATACAGGCGACTTCAAGTGCCAGTCTGTCGCTTGTTGGAACTGGTGTGCGACATTCAGCAACTTGGCTTCTTCAAAATAATTGCCGATCAATTGCAAGCCTACCGGACGTTTTGCATTCTTTTCACCCTGGCCGAATCCGCAAGGGATGGACATGCCCGGCAATCCAGCCAGGCTGGTGGACAGCGTGAAAATATCGGCCAGGTAATTGGCGATAGGATCGTCTGCCTTGTCGCCCAGATCCCAGGCCACGGTTGGCGCCACCGGCCCCATGATCACGTCGCATTGCTGGAATGCGGCCTGGAAATCTTGCGCGATCAGGCGGCGTATCTTTTGCGCCTGCAGATAGTAGGCATCGTAGTAGCCATGCGACAGCACATAGGCACCGACCAGGATGCGGCGCTTCACTTCATTGCCGAAACCTTCTGCGCGCGACTTGCGGTACATATCGTTCAGGTCTTTGTAATCTGCTGCCCGGTGGCCGTAACGCACGCCGTCAAAGCGGCTCAGGTTGGATGAGGCTTCGGCCGGTGCAATCACGTAGTACACGGGGATGGACAGCTCGGTTTTCGGCAAGGAGATATCGACCAGCGTAGCACCCAGTTCTTCATACTCGGCCAATGCAGCTCGCACTGCTTGTTCCACATCCTTGGCCAGGCCGGCGCCAAAGAATTCGCGCGGCACGCCTATGCGCAAGCCCTTCAAATCCTTGTTCAGGTCGCGGGTAAAGTCTTCCTTGGCGCGTTCTATGCTGGTGGAATCCTTGGGGTCGAAGCTGGTCATTGCATTGAGCAGCATGCCGCAGTCTTCCGCCGTCTTGGCAATAGGGCCGCCCTGGTCCAGCGACGAGGCAAATGCAATCATCCCGTAGCGCGATACGCTGCCATAGGTCGGCTTGATACCGGTCACGCCGCAGAAGGATGCGGGTTGGCGGATGGAGCCGCCGGTGTCTGTGGCGGTGGCGGCTGGCGCCAGGCGTGCCGCAATTGCTGCCGCAGAACCGCCGGAAGAACCGCCCGGTACGGCTGTCAGATCCCAGGGGTTTTTCACCGGACCGAAATAGGAATTTTCATTGCTGGAACCCATAGCGAATTCGTCGCAATTCAGCTTGCCCAGCGTGACCATGCCGGCCTTGTTGAAATGCTCGACAACCGTCGCATCGAATGGGCTGGTGTAATTTTCCAGCATGTGCGAGCCGGCCGTGGAGCGCCAGTCGCGTGTCACGAAGATATCCTTGTGCGCGATCGGGATGCCGGTCAGCGCAGTGGCGTCGCCATTGGCCAGGCGCAGGTCGGCAGCGGCGGCCTGCTGCAGTGTCAATGCCGCGTCAACGTGGGTGAAGGCGTTCAGGCCGCTGGCCTGGATGCGGTCCAGGAAGTGCTTGGCCAGCTCGGTGGCGGAGATTTGTTTGCTTTGCAGCAGGACAGACAATTCTTTTAAGGTCTTGGTATGCATACCGGGGTATATCCTTGCAATGGCGTCTTTTCTGATCGACGCTGGTTTTCTACCGTGTTTGATCGCTCAGCAATAAAATTGCTGTTTTTATAGCTGTTTTATTGCCGTTTACTCTATGACTTTCGGCACCAGATACAGGCCGTCCTGCGTCGCAGGGGCGGGGCGCTGGTAGTCTTCGCGGCGATTATTTTCAGTGACCACGTCTTCGCGCAGGCGCAGGGACAGTTCCGGCATCAGCGCGGCAATCGGGTGGCTCAATGGTTTGATGCCGGTGGTATCCACGGCTTTCATCTGTTCAACCAGGGAAAAAATACCATTGAGCTTGTCCAGCGTAGAAGCGGCTTCAGCCTCGGAAAGTTCAAGTCGCGCCAGGTTGGCGATTCGTTTCACATCGGAAAGGTCAAGTGACATGATGGGATCTTTTTGTAAGTAAATGCTAAAAAGCGGGTAATGCTGGCAAAATTGCTGAAAAATCGCTGATCAATCCACTATTTTAGGTGTTTTGATCCGCTAAATTTATATAGATTATAAGGTAGAATGACGGGTTAATGCCCTTACAGGGGTGAATAAGCTACTGCGCGCCATGATCTTGGGCCTGCGATGCTCGTCGTACTTTAGTACGACTGCGCTTCTTAGCCCAAGCTCAAGACGCTCGCTACGCTTCTTCCCGCCCTTTTCATCCGTAATCAAAGTGTTTCTGTAAGAGAGATTGCGGGTGTTTGGGGCGATTGCAAGACCCTATTTCTAAAAATTTAATGCTCGCAGCGCTGCTGCGGGTGAGTACATCACAGGACAATACATGTTTGGTTTTTTACGCAGCTATTTTTCGAATGACCTGGCAATTGATCTGGGTACCGCTAACACACTGATCTACGTACGCGGTTTGGGCATCGTTCTGGACGAGCCTTCGGTAGTGGCGATACGTCAGGAAGGTGGCCCGAATGGTAAAAAGACAATTCAGGCGGTAGGTAAGGAAGCGAAGCAGATGCTGGGCAAGGTTCCCGGCAATATCGAAGCGATACGTCCTATGAAGGATGGCGTGATTGCCGACTTCACCGTCACCGAGCAAATGCTGAAGCAGTTCATCCGCATGGTGCACGATACCAAGTTCTTCAAACCGTCCCCGCGCATTATCATTTGTGTACCTTGCGGTTCTACCCAGGTAGAGCGCCGTGCGATCCGTGAATCAGCACTGGGTGCAGGCGCTTCCCAGGTCTACCTGATTGAAGAGCCGATGGCTGCTGCGATCGGCGCCGGTTTGCCGGTATCCGAAGCAACCGGTTCCATGGTGGTCGATATCGGCGGCGGTACAACAGAAGTCGGCATCATTTCGCTGGGCGGCATGGTGTACAAGGGTTCGGTACGTGTAGGCGGCGACAAATTTGACGAAGCCATCGTCAACTACATCCGCCGCAACTACGGCATGCTGATCGGCGAACAGACGGCAGAAGCGATCAAGAAAGCGATCGGTTCTGCTTTCCCTGGCTCGGAAGTCAAGGAAATGGAAGTCAAGGGCCGTAACCTGTCCGAAGGCATTCCACGTTCCTTCACTATTTCCAGCAATGAAATCCTGGAAGCGCTGACTGATCCGTTGAACAACATCGTGTCCGCAGTGAAAAACGCGCTGGAACAGACTCCGCCTGAACTGGGCGCCGACATTGCTGAAAAAGGCATGATGCTGACCGGCGGTGGCGCCTTGCTGCGCGACCTGGATCGTCTGTTGATGGAAGAAACCGGTTTGCCTGTCATCGTTGCAGAAGATCCATTGACCTGCGTTGTACGCGGCTCAGGCATGGCGCTGGAGCGCATGGACAAACTGGGTTCCATCTTCTCCTACGAATAAGTCCATGGTCCAACTATCTGCCGCCACTTCAGTCTATGCTGATCTGGCGTCGGATCGATAGCAGGCACATCAATGGAATACAGTCCACCACCACTTTTCAAGCAAGGCGCTTCCGCGCGGGCTAAAGTGGTGTTCTTCGCGGTATTGGCAATTTTTTTGCTGGTGGTTGACGCACGTCTCAAATCCCTGAAGCTGGTTCGGCAAGTGCTGGGCACCGTGCTGTATCCGGTACAGATGGTGGCGGTGATGCCACGCGATGCAGTGATCAACTTGTCCGAATATTTCACGTCGGCCACAACGCTGGAAAAAGAAAATGTCAGGCTGAAGCGTCAACAGACCGTCAATGCCGACAAGCTGCAGCAAAATGGCCAGTTGTATGCTGAAAATGCCCATCTTCGTAAATTGCTGGATGCGCGTGAAAAGCTGCCGGTCAAATCCATCCTGGGCGAAATCCTGTATGAAGCGCGTGACCCGCATGCGCGCAAGATTATCCTCGACCGTGGATCGCAGCACGGAGTGGAACTTGGCCAGCCCGTGATCGATGATCTTGGCGTGGTCGGGCAGGTCACCAGAATATTCCCGATGACATCGGAAGTGACGCTGCTGACAGACAAGAACCAGGCTATCCCGGTACAAATTTTGCGCAATGGTTTGCGCAGTGTAGTCAATGGTCGTGATCAAGCGGATTTCCTGGACATGCGCATGACGGCCAATGCCGACATCAAGGCCGGCGATGTGCTGGTGACGTCAGGCATAGACGGCATTTATCCTCCTGGCCTGGCCGTTGCCAAGGTGGTGCAGGTAGAGAGCAAGGCCGTGGCGACTTTTGAAACCATATTGTGCGCACCTGCAGCCGGTATAGACCGTAACAAGCAATTGCTGATACTGCTGGTATCGACCAATGATCTGCCGCGCCCCGATTCGGAAGAGGTCAGGGCCAAGAAGGAAAAGATCAACCGCAAGGTAACCCGCGATACGGTCAAGGAGTCCGCCAAGGATGCCGAACCTGCCAAGGATCAGGTCAAGGAAGCTGTGTCGCAAGAGGAAGCAAAAGACAAGGCCAAGGAGGCTCAGAAATGAATAGCCCGCACTATATTCTGCTGCCCGTCAGTCCCTTTTTTATTATTGTCAGCCTGGCGCTGGCCTTCTTCCTGAATTTTTTACCCTGGGGCCACGCGGTGGGCGTGCCGGATTTCGTGGCGCTGGTATTGGTATTCTGGAGCATCCACCAGCCGCGCAAGGTCGGCATAGGCGTCGCCTTCATGATGGGCTTGCTGATGGACGTGCATGATGCGACGCATCTGGGCGAGAATGCGCTGACCTACACTTTGCTATCGTATTTTGCGATCACGATACATCGCCGGGTATTGTGGTTCAAGCCGCTGACGCAATCGCTGTATGTATTGCCGCTGTTTTTGTTTGCGCAAGCCTTGCAGATCATTGTCCGTCTGGCAGTTGCACAGGATGCCCATTTTCCTGGCTGGCTGTATTTTGTAGAAAGCTTTGTCACCACAGCTTTGTGGCCGATTGCCAGTTGGTTGTTGCTGGCCCCGCAAAGGCGTGCCGTGGACAGGGACGACACGCGTCCCATCTGATCCGATAGCAATATAGCCGATGGACTTCATCGGCTGATACATGAATTGTCGAAGGCATGACAGAACTCAAGAACACTGAACGCGAGCTGCATTTATTCAGGATGCGCCTGTTATTCATAGGCTGCTTCGTGTTCATTTGCTTTACGCTGCTGATATCGCGCTTTGTCTGGCTGCAGATCGTCAAGCACGACCAATATGCGTTGCAGGCGGACGAAAACCGTATCTCCATCGTACCGGTCGTTCCCAATCGCGGCATCATCATGGACAGGAATGGCGTGGTGCTGGCGCAAAACTATTCCGCCTACACGCTGGAAATTACCCCGTCCAAAATCACCGTCGATCTGGACGTACTGATCGATGAGCTGGCGCAACTGGTAGATATTCAGCCCAAGCACCGCAAGCGCTTCCGCAAGCTGATGGAAGACTCCAAGAGCTTTGAGAGCCTGCCCATCCGCACCCGCCTGACCGACGAGGAAGTGGCGCGGTTTACCGCGCAACGCTTCCGCTTTACCGGTGTGGATATCCAGGCCAGGCTGTTTCGCCAGTATCCGCTGGGAGATGTGGCTTCGCACGTGATCGGCTATATAGGCCGTATCAGCCAGAAGGATGCCGACATCATTGACGATATGGATGATGCCGCCAATTACAACGGTACCGATTACATCGGCAAGGAAGGCCTGGAAAAGAGTTACGAAAAACTCTTGCACGGCAAGACGGGTTTTGAAGAGGTAGAGGTTTCAGCGGGCGGCAAGGCCCTGCATACGCTGTCGCGCCAGCCGCCTACGTCCGGCACCAATTTGATACTTTCCATCGACATAGAACTGCAAAAAGTCATCGAAGAAGCTTTCGGCGACCGTCGCGGTGCACTGGTGGCGATTGAGCCTTCCACCGGCGATGTGCTTGCCTTTGTCTCCAAGCCAACCTACGACCCCAATCTGTTCGTCGAGGGTATAGACCAGCAAAGCTGGACAGAGCTTAATACCTCGGAAGAAAAACCGCTGGTGAACCGTCCCCTGACCGGTTCCTACCCGCCGGGTTCTACCTATAAGCCTTTCATGGCGCTGGCAGCACTGGAGCTGGGCAAGCGCACACCGGCGCAGGCGATCTCGGATGCCGGTTTCTTCATGTTCGGCGGCCATCGCTTCAATGACGATAAACCGGGCGGACACGGTCTGGTCGACATGTACCGCTCCATCGTCGCGTCTTGCGATACCTACTACTATATGCTGGCGAACGACCTGGGCGTGGATGCGATCCATGATTTCATGAAGCCCTTCGGCTTCGGCCAAAAGACTGGAATCGACCTGGAACATGAAAAGCAAGGCGTATTGCCGTCCACAGAGTGGAAACGCAATGCATATAGAAAAGTCGCCCAGCAAAAATGGTATGCCGGTGAAACGATTTCACTGGGCATAGGCCAGGGCTACAATACCTTTACGCCGCTGCAGATGGCACATGCGATCGCCACGCTAGCCAATAATGGCATAGTGATGAAGCCGCATCTGGTCAAGATCGTGGAAGATCCGCAAACCAAGCAGCGCACGCTGACCGTGCCCAAGGAAAGTTACCGGATTCCCTTGAAGCAGGAAAACATCGACATCATCAAGCATGCGATGGTCGGCGTTACCCAGGAAACTTTCGGTACAGGCTACCGCGCATTTGCCGGTGCAGAGTATATTGCGGCCGGCAAGACCGGTACTGCGCAGGTAGTGAGTATCAAGAAGAACGAGAAATATGATTCCAAGAAAATGGCGAAGAACCTGCATGACCACTCGCTGTTCACCGCCTTTGCGCCGGCAGACCATCCGCGCATAGCGCTGGCAGTCATTGTAGAAAACGGCGGCTTCGGTGCCGAAGCAGCGGCACCGGTGGTACGCAAGGCGCTGGACTATTATCTGCTGGGCAAGCGTCCGCAAGATAAGGACAAGACGCCGGCGCAAAAAGCGGATATCACGCAGACCAGGCCGGAATCGGAAGTGAAGGCGGACGCTGAATCGGAAGGCGGCCCTAAACCCGGCGGCGAAACAACAGGAAACAAGGACTGAGCGCGATGCAAGGTAAATTAATCAGCTGGCAAGCTATCAGATCACGCGTGATGGTGTTTGACGCCGCATTGGCGATGATCATCTTCCTGATCATCTCCATCGGCATCGTCACGCTGTATTCGGCAGGCATGGATTTCCCCGGACGCGTGGAAGGCCAGTTGCGCAATATCCTGATCGCGTTTTCCGTGATGTGGCTGGTCGCCAATATACCGCCGCAGACGCTGATGCGCTTTGCCATCCCCATCTATACCTTTGGTGTGGCTTTGTTGATCGCGGTGGCCCTGTTCGGCACGGTCAAGAAAGGCGCACGCCGCTGGATCAATGTAGGGACGGATATTCAACCGTCCGAGATCATGAAGATCGCCACGCCGCTGATGCTGGCCTGGTATTTCCAAAAGCGTGAAGGCGGGTTGCGCTGGAAGGATTTTATCGTCGCTGCCGTCATTCTTGGGATACCGGTGGGCCTGATTGCCAAGCAGCCGGATCTGGGCACGGCCTTGCTGGTGGTTGCGGCGGGCTTCGCTGTGATCTTCCTGGCGGGCCTGTCCTGGCGTGTGCTGATTACGCTGGTGCTGGTGGTTGCTGCCAGTATTCCCGTCATCTGGCCACGCCTGCATGGCTATCAGCGCGACCGCGTGATGACCATGATAGACCCGACCACTGATCCCTTGGGCAAAGGCTTTCACATCATCCAGTCCACCATCGCGGTGGGTTCCGGCGGCATCAGCGGCAAAGGCTGGCAGCATAGTACCCAGGCCAGGCTGGGCTTTGTGCCGGAGCAGACCACTGATTTCATTTTCTCGGTGTTTTCTGAAGAATTCGGCTTTATCGGCAACTGCGTGCTGGTGGTGCTGTA
The DNA here is from genome assembly GCF_014636315.1 of Parundibacterium terreum. Classification (GTDB taxonomy): domain Bacteria; phylum Pseudomonadota; class Gammaproteobacteria; order Burkholderiales; family Burkholderiaceae_D; genus Undibacterium; species Undibacterium terreum. The sequence goes on from NZ_BMED01000004.1 coordinate 246,959, forward strand.
TTTACTGCTAGTGATACGCGGCCTGATGATTGCGGCCAATGCGCCTACTTTGTTTGCCCGCCTGATGGCGGGTTCGGTGACGATGATTTTCTTTACCTATGCCTTCGTCAACATGGGCATGGTCAGCGGCATCCTTCCGGTGGTGGGGGTGCCATTGCCGTTCATGAGTTACGGCGGCACTGCCCTGGTGACGCTGGGTATGGGTGGCGGCATCCTGATGAGCGTGCAACGTAACAGAAAGCTGGTGCAGACATGATGAAGCACGCACGCGCACCCTGGCACGTCGCCTGCAGCTATCTGGCGCTGGTTGTACCGGCATTGTTGCTGGCGGCTTGCGGTAGTGCGCCCAAGCTGGCTACGCAGGAAAATCCGCGCGCTCCGGCTCCTGTCGCCAAAAGCTCGCCCGGCACGCCGCCCTTGCCGAAAGCCGGTTCCGGCAAGGGTGCCTACTATAAAGATGATGGTCCCGGCGATAACCCGCCGGATGGGCTGGAGTTCACCGTCGACCCCATTCCGGTTGTGGAAGCGTATTCGAAGTCAGGCAACAAGCCCTATGTGGTTTTCGGCAAGACTTATACGCCGATTACCGATAACACCACGCCGTTTACGCAGCGCGGCATAGGTAGCTGGTACGGCAAGAAATTTCACAATCAAAAGACTTCGTCCGGCGAGCTGTACGATATGTACAAGATCACTGCGGCGCATCCCACGCTGCCCATCCCGTCTTATGCGCGGGTAACCAACCTCGCCAATGGCAAGCAGATCATTGTCCGCATCAATGACCGCGGGCCTTTCCACTCCACCCGCATCATAGATCTGTCTTATACGGCGGCGTTGAAGCTGGGTTATCTAGGTAGCGGTAGCAGCCAGATAGAGGTGGAGCGCCTGCTGCCTGCCGATATCGAAAAGATGGCGGAAAACCGCAAGAACCAGCCGCCTGCTTTGGCTGCGGCTTCAGCCAATTTACCTGGTTCTGGCATGGTGCCGCAAGTGGCTGCCCTACCCGATAATAAGAAATCGTTGCCTGATGCCGGCAGCACGTCGGCAGAGCAGGGCAGGGATCAGATATCGATGGAAGACTTGCTGGCCATGCAGGAGAGCAAGCCGGTAGAAAAAGTGGCGGCTGTGCCCAGCAGTTCTGCGGCATCCGGCTTTTATCTGCAATTCGGCGCCTATGCGATCAAGGCCAATGCAGAAAACATACAGTCGCACTTGCAGTCCAAGCTGGAAAACCGCTTGCCGGCATTTGATATCGTACAGCAGGGTAGCCTGTACCGGCTGGTCAGCGGACCCTTCGCCAGCAGGGCGGAGGCGCTGGCTGCGATGGTCCAGGCTGGCAACCTCGGCATTGCCAAGCCCCTGGTGGTACAGCGCTGATGATGCGCTAAGTTGGATAGGGCGCCAGACAGGGAGTTAGATCGTCGCTTGTCCGGGGAGGGGCCTTATTCTTCCTCTTGACCTTCCTTCATCTCCAGCGCCAGCTGATAGAGCGCGTTCTTTTTTTGCCCGGTGATTTGCGCCGCCAGTGATGCAGCTTGTTTTAGCGAGCATTCTTCCAGCAATATTCCCAGTATCCTGCGCGCTTCCTGAAGATCGTCGTCAGCATTGCTCGGCGCACCTTCCACCAGAAGTACATACTCACCTTTTTCGCTATGGGCGTTGTTTTTCAGCCAGTCTGCAGCCTCGCCCAAAGGGCAGCGGTGGATCTGTTCAAACAGCTTGGTCAGCTCGCGTGCAAACACGATCTGGCGCTGGCTGCCGAACACGCTTGCCAGTGCCTGCACCGATTCGATGATGCGGTGCGGCGCCTCATAAAAGATCAGCGTCGCGGGTATTTGTTCCAGCGCGCGCAATGCGGTTTCTCGCTGTCCTGCTTTGGCGGGCAGGAAGCCCACAAAGTAGAACTGGTCATTGATCAACCCGCTGCCGGACAAGGCAGTGATCGCGGCAGAAGCGCCGGGCAAGGGCATCACGTTCAGGCCGGCTGCACGTACAGCGTCCACAATCTTGGCCCCGGGGTCGGACACGCCGGGGGTGCCGGCATCGGATACCAGTGCGATGCGTTCGCCGGCCTGCAGGCGGGCCACGAGCTTGTCGGCGGCCTCCCTTTCATTGTGCTGGTGTGCAGCGATCAAGGGCTTGTTGATCCCATAGCGTGACAGCAATTGCGCAGTATTGCGTGTATCTTCGCAGGCGATAGCGTCTGCCAGCGCCAGCAAATGCAGCGCCCGCAGGGAAATATCGCAAACATTCCCTATCGGCGTGGCGACTACATATAATGTGGCTGCAGGATAACTCTGTTTGGACAGGGTTTCCATCACAGGAGAATTGCTTAGCGAATAGCTTGTTGAATGGGTATCGGACGTGCTCATGCTATATTCCGGGATGTGGACTAATTCAGGATTGTACGACAATGCCGCTATGGGAATGGCTGAATGGGCCGAAACAGGCCCAACAAAGCAGTGCTCAAGATCATAAAGATGAATTGCCGGAGCGCGGCCGCAATAGCACCACTAGCCGCCAGCGCACCGGTGACGAGGGCGAGCAAAGGGCGTTGCTGTATCTGCAGCAAAAAGGCATGACGCTGGTAGAGCGCAATTTCCTGTGCAAGGGCGGTGAAATCGACTTGGTCATGCAAGACGGCAAGGGCTTGGTGTTTGTCGAAGTCAGGTCCCGTAATTCGTCGCAATTCGGCGGTGCGATCGCCAGCGTGACGCCGGCCAAGCAGCGGCGCATGGTGATTGCCGCACAAGTTTTCCTGCAAGCGTATAAAAGACCTCCAGCCTGCCGTTTTGACCTGATATGCATACAAAACGGTGAATTGGACTGGTTACAGGATGTAATAACAGGGCAATAAAGCCGGTTTACATTCCAAAATATATATTTATGACCGAGTTCTAGTAGTGTTACCGACTGTTTTATAATTCCGCATCATGACAAATCAACGTATCCTGGCGCACTTTCAAGAAAGTGCCGAATTAAAAATGCAGGCTGCCGAAGTACTGGAGCAGCCTATTTCGTATGCCATTGAACTTATGTTCTCGGCATTGTCTAACGGTAACAAGATCCTGGCCTGCGGAAATGGCGGCTCGGCGGCGGATTGCCAGCATTTTGCGGCAGAGCTGGTGGGGCGCTTTGAGCGCGAGCGGCTGCCTTTGCCAGCGATGGCGCTGACAACCGATACCTCCATCCTGACAGCGGTAGCGAACGATTACAGCTTCCAGGAAGTATTTTCCAAGCAGGTACAGGCCTTCGGCCAGGCTGGCGACATCTTGCTGGCCTTGTCCACGTCCGGCAATTCCGCCAGCGTGATCAATGCGATCAATGTCGCGCTGGAACGCGATATGCGCGTCGTTGCGCTGACCGGCAAGGGCGGCGGCGAGATCGCCAAGATATTGACTGATGCAGATGTCAACATCTGTGTCCCGCATGACCGCACTGCCCGTATTCAGGAAGTTCACCTATTAACCATACACTGTCTGTGTGACGGCATCGACGTCGCACTATTCGGAGGAGATGCAAATGACTGACCGTTCCACTGTTTGGCAAAAGACGGCGCGACCGCTGGCGGCATTGACACTGTGCTGTGCGGCACTGGTCAGCCTGCAGGGCTGCGTCGGCGTCATGGTGGGCGGTGCAGTGATGGGCACGCTCGCGGCAACCGACAGGAGAACCCTGGGTGCGCAAACCGAAGACAAGGCCATTGCCGTCAAGGGTGATGCGCGCCTGTCCCGTACGCTGGGAGATTCCGCGCACATCAACGTCAACAGTTTCAACCGCAGGGTTCTGCTGACCGGTGAAGTCGCCGATGAGCAGGCCAGAGCCACTGCAGAACGTGAAATGCGCGCGGTTGAAAACGTGGAGTCCGTCTCCAACGAGCTGCAGGTAGCGGGTGTCTCCAATTACACTTCCCGTTCCAATGATGCGCTGATCACCGGCAAGGTGAAAGCATCCTTCGTCGATACCAAGGACCTGTATGCCAGTGCCTTCAAGGTCGTGACGGAATCCAATGTGGTCTACCTGATGGGTCGCGTCACCCAGCGCGAAGGCAATCTGGCGGGTGAAGTCGCTCGCGGCGTTAGTGGAGTACGTAAAGTGGTCAAGGTATTTGACTACATCAGCGAAGGCGAACTGAAAACCCTGATGGCGACTCCAGACAATGGCGCCAAGCAGGACGGCAATAAAGATAATTAAGACATAAGCAAGACATAAGCAGGAAATAAGGAAAAGCCCGCTGCAGCATGTGGCGGGTTTTTCTTGCCAGGTACATTCAGTAACTTCAGCAAGATTCAACAAGGTTCAGCAACAATATCCAGCCGGTATTGGGTTAACACTGCACGACAGGCATGCGGGCTTTCCCCGTATGCTCACACTCTACAGGAGCAATCATGGCGGCACTGATCATACTATTGGTCATCATTCTGGTATTTGTTTTTTGGGCGGTCGGCGCATACAACCGGCTGGTCAGCCTGCGCAACCGCTTCAAAAATTCCTTTGCGCAGATCGACGTGCAACTGAAACGCCGTTACGACCTGATTCCCAACCTGGTGGAAACCGCCAAGGGCTACATGAAGCATGAGCGCGAAACTCTGGAAGCCGTCATTGCCGCGCGCAATCAGGCAGTAACCGCCAATGCCAAGGCCGTGGGCGACCCGTCGGATGCCGCAGCGGTACAGCAATTGTCGGCAGCCGAAGGTTCGCTGACAGCATCGCTGGGTAAGATGTTTGCATTATCGGAAGCCTATCCAGACCTGAAGGCCAACGAGAACATGATGCAGTTGACCGAAGAGCTGACCGGCACCGAAAACAAGATCGCCTTTTCCCGCCAGGCGTATAACGACAGCGTGATGCAGTACAACACGTCGATAGAGCAATTCCCCGGATCCATCATCGCCAATATGTTTGGATTCCGTAATGCGGAAATGCTGCAGGTGATTGAGTCGGCGGAAGAACGCAAGGCCGTCAAGGTGTCGTTCTGAAATGAGGGCAGCGGCAACCCGGTGTGGCTTGCCGGGCCCATGCATGCTCTTTCTGTCCCTTCGCTACTCTTCCCTACTGTAAATCCGGATGGATTTTTTCGAGCAACAGGATCAGGCCCATCGCCAGAGTAAAAAACTGCTGTTGCTGTTTTTGCTGGCGGTAGTTGCCATCGTGCTGGCTGTTAATGGCAGCCTGGCACTGATATGGATCTGGGCAAGCGGCGGCTCGCTGCATTCCATGCATCCCGGACATGCCTACCCGCGTGGGTTTTTCCTCACCAATACCGTATTGACGCTACTCTTCATCGGCGGCGGCACCATGCTGGAAACCTTTCGCCTGCGTGATGGAGGCGATGCAGTGGCGCAAATGGCGGGCGGGCGCCTGGTCATGCCCTCTTCGCAGGATTTGCGCGAGCGCCGGCTGCTCAATATCGTAGAGGAAATGTCGCTGGCGTCCGGCATCGCCTGTCCGCGGGTGTATATACTGGACAAGGAAGATGCGATCAATGCTTTTGCCGCCGGCTACCATCAAAATGAGGCGGTTGTGGCGGTGACTCAGGGCGCGCTGAGCCGCCTCACACGAGACGAGTTGCAAGGCGTGGTCGGCCACGAATTCAGCCATATCATGAACGGCGATATGCGCATGAACATACAATTGATAGGCGTGCTGTTCGGCATACAGATGCTGTCCGGTTTCGGTCAGGAATTGATTTACTGGAGCACTCGCTTCGGCTCTTCGCGCAGCCGTGATGAAAAGGGACCGCCGCTGCAACTGGTGCTGCTGGTGGTCGGTGTCGTGCTGTTCGTCATCGGCTATGTGGGAATTTTTTTCGGACGCCTGATCAAGTCTGCGGTATCACGTCAGAGAGAGTATCTGGCCGACGCCAGTTCAGTGCAATTTACCCGGAATCCGGATGGCATAGGCGGAGCCCTGCGCAAGATAGGCGGCCTGACGCGCATCAATCAATGCGGCTCCCGTATCGATAGCCCCAAAGCGGAGCAGCTGTCGCATCTCTTCCTCGGCGCTGCCAAACCCAATTTGTTATCCGGCCTGTTCGCCACGCATCCGCCATTGAAGGAACGGCTGCGCCGCGTGTATGGTAAGAACGTGGACTTCTTGGAAGCCGACGAGCTTTACGAAGAGCAAAACATTCCTCCGCTGCCTGAGGGTATATTCGGTTTTGGTTCCAGGAATATTGATGCAGCGCGATACGCCAAAAGCAAGGAACAGTCACTGGCCGCCTCCGCCGGCCTTTCTTTTGGCAATCAGCAGCAAACTCAGGAACAGCTCGCACCGGAACTGGTTGGTGCGGTGCGTGATCCGCTGGGTGCCTCTGCGCTGGTATATGCATTGCTGCTCGATCGTTCGGATGCGCAGGCTTATGCGGTGCAAATTGCCATACTGAACCAGGACGCGCCAGCGCAGTGCGCGCTGGCAACGATGCTAGTGGAGGCTATAGCCAGGCTACCGCGCAGCGCACGCTTGCCTCTGCTGGATCTGGCAATGCCTGCGTTGCATATGCTGTCCGCAGAGCAAGGCATCATTCTGCTGGCCGTCGTCGATAAACTGATAGCGGCAGACCAGAGGACTACTTTGGCCGAATTCGTGGTGCAGACCGTACTGAGCCGACGCCTGAATGCGCGAGCGAGGCGTGCCGGCGCGATCAAATTCAACGCGCTGACGGAGTTGAGGACTGAGACTATACTATTGCTGTCGCTGCTGGCTTTTGCCGTCGGTGAAACGGGTTCCGCAGGCCAGGCATTTGCGCGGGGTGCGGCCGCCGTGCCGGAATTATCCATAGCCGGGAAAGACATGCTGTCGGTCACCCGTCTGGATTTTTCCAACGTGAAGCAAGCGCTGGACAGGCTGAACCAACTGACGCCGCTGGCCAAGCCTTTCTTGATACGCATGTTGCTGGCCGGTGCAGGAGCGAATATGAATGTGCAGGTGGCAGACTTGCTGCGCTGTATCTGTGCTGCCATCGACAGCCCGGTACCGGATGCGGTTGCAGCAAGCTATACCTCCCATCACTGGGCCTATCGCGAAGCCTGATAGCTGGATAAAAAATTCAAAGGAGTTTCCATGGCCCATTTGTCACGCTTGATTGGAGGCATGTTTGCGGTTTCCGCGTTGTTCGCTTTGCCGGCTTTAGCGGGTGCTGCATCGGATAACAAACTGGCACAGAGGCTGGCTGCCAATTGTGCATCCTGCCACGGCACGGCCGGCGTTGCGGCGGCTAATACCTTGCCGCCGTTGGCGGGGCAGCCCAAGGATAGCATCATTGCCAGCATGCAGGCCTTCAAGTCCGGTACACGTCCTTCCACGGTAATGCAGCAACTCGCCAAAGGCTATACCGATGAGCAGATCGGCCTGATAGCCGGCTATTTTTCTGGTCTGAAGCTGACTGAAGCCGGAGGTGCAAAATGAAGCGCCGTCAATTCATCCAGGGCATCTTGCCTGTAGGCGCAATGCTGGCCAGTCCTGCGGTGTGGGCACAGTCCAAGGCCCGGTCCAAAGCCCAATCCAGGGTAGTGGTCGTTGGCGGCGGCTATGCCGGAGCTACTGCGGCAAAGTATCTGCGCTTATGGGGTGAGCAAAAAATTGAGGTCACCTTGGTGGAAGCAAATCCTCAATTCGTCTCCTGTCCCTTGTCCAACCTGGTACTGGGTGGCTTCAGGCAGATGTCGGATATCACACTCAGCTATGACAATCTGGTCAAGCATCACGGCATTCGGCTGGTACAGGATTACGCGCAATCTGTTGATAAGGAAAAGCAGGTATTGAAACTGGCTGGCGGCCAGAGCCTGCCTTATGACAGATTGATACTCAGTCCAGGCGTTGATTTTCTGTGGGATCAGTTGCCCGGAATGCAGTCGGCGGAAGCCCAGCAAAAAATCATGCACGCATGGAAGGCGGGACCGCAGACGGCCACCCTGCGCAAGCAGCTGGAAGCAATGCAGGATGGCGGCACCTTCGTGATTTCCATTCCGCCTGCTCCTTTCCGCTGCCCTCCCGGGCCGTATGAACGGGCCTGCCAGGTCGCGGCCTATTTTGCACAGCACAAGAAAAAATCCAAGGTATTGATCCTGGATGCCAATGACGACGTACTGTCCAAAGGCCCCTTGTTCAAGAAGGCCTGGGCCGAGCACTACAAGGGCATCGTCGAGTACGTGCCAAAATTTACTACTGCCGATGTCGATGCGGCCAGCAATACCGTGATCTCCGATTTCGGCGACAAGATGCCCGGCGCTGTCATTAATGTGATTCCGCCGCAACGCGCAGGTGCAATCGCGGTACAGGCAGGTGTCGCGAATATGAACAAGCGCTGGTGCGAAGTGGATTTCCTGACTTTTGAATCGACGCAGGCAAAGAACATTCATATCTTGGGCGACGCGATCCAGGTGGCGCCGCTGATGCCGAAATCGGGGCATATGGCGAACCAGCATGCGAAGGTGTGCGCGGCGGCGGTCGTCGATTTATTTAACGGCGATACGCCCAACCAGGCGCCCATGCTGAACAACACCTGCTATAGCTATGTGTCCGAGAAGGAAGTCGTACATATCGCTTCAGTGCATGCGTATAGCGCCGAGAAAAAGACCTTTCTCAGCGTACCGGGTGCAGGCGGTTTGTCAGTGGCTGCGAATGAGCAGGAAACAGCCTATGCCGAGAGCTGGGCGCAGAATATCTGGGCAGACACGCTGGCCTGAAGCTTGCTGCAGGCAAAGTCTCCCCCCTGTATTGCATTGCAAAATCAAAATCTCTTGTATATTTAGCTTATTAATTGATAATACATACAACTATATGCGTAATTGCTCATATAGTTTTGGAGTGGCGATGAATGAATTGAATCAGTTGTTCGAGAAAGTGTCGGGATACTTTGCCCTGTTGTCTGAACCCACCAGGCTGAAGATATTACACGCGCTATGCGATGGAGAAAAGTCGGTGACCGATGTGGTAACTTCGGTTGATTCCACGCAGGCAAATGTGTCCCGCCATCTGAACACGATGTACCGGGCAGGTGTGCTGGGCCGCCGTAAGGAGGGCAATATGGTGTACTACGTCATTTCGGACGAAGCCTGTGTCGAACTTTGCCGGACTGTGTGCACGCAGATAGCTTGCAGCATGGAAGAACAGAATATTTCCAAGCGCGCGGTCAGGGATTTCATGCCATTGGCTTAATGCTCGCGCCTTGAATAGTGTCCGTTTTGTCGGAAGATGCATGGTGCGGCTTGTTCAAGCGTAGATGAGATGACCCAGCATAAACTGCCAGGACGTTTGCAAAAAGCACCGGAAAATTTCCTTGATCAAAACCTGATCCAGGAAATCAGTGCTGAAGGCCTGAATGAGCAAAGGCGCTTATTCCTGCGCAAGAGCTTTGCCGCCACCTTTGCCACCACACTGGGCACTGCCGCAGCGGGCGTGGCTGCCCGCGCAAGAGCGCAGGATATCGGCGATGGCGATCCGGCTATCCTGAACTTGCCGGAACACTCAAAGACACTCGGTCTGCCGGTTGCAAGCAACCCCTACGGCCTTCCATCCAGATACGAAAAAAACCTGCAAAGGCGGGAAAGCCCCGGCCTGACGCGGGTTGGCGCTGCCTCGGTATCGTTCTGTCCCTTGCAGGGCATGTTCGGCATCATCACGGCCAACGGCTTGCATTTCGAGCGCCATCACCAGGGCTGGCACGATATCGATCCGCAGCAGCACAGGCTGATGATCAATGGCCTGGTCAAGAATCCCAGCGTATTCACGATGGACGATATCATGCGCCTGCCATCGGTATCGCGCATGCATTTCATAGAATGCGGGGCCAATACCGGGATGGAATGGGGCAATGTTGCCGTACCCACCGTGCAGTACACGCATGGCATGCTGAGCTGCTGTGAGTTTACCGGCGTACCCTTGTCCATCTTGCTGGATGCCTGTGGTATCGATAAAAAGCGCGCCAGATTCATCCTCGCCGAAGGGGCCGATGGTTCTGGGATGACGCGTACGATTTCCATCGAGCGGGCCATGGACGATGTGATCGTCGCCTATGGCATGAACGGTGAAATGCTGCGACCCGAGAACGGCTACCCTCTGCGCCTGGTGGTGCCCGGTGTGCAGGGGGTGTCCTGGGTAAAGTGGCTGCGCCGGATAGAAGTCGGTGATATGCCGTATGCGACCAAGGATGAGACCGTGCATTACATCGACCTTATGCCGGACGGCACGCACAGGCAATACACGTCGATACAGGAGTGCAAATCGGTGATCACCACGCCATCCGGCGGCCAGATGTTGATCGACAAGGGTTTCTTCAATATTTCCGGCATTGCCTGGTCTGGGCGCGGTAAGGTAAAGCGAGTGGATGTGTCGGTGGACGGCGGCAAGAACTGGCGCAGCGCCAGGCTGGAGACGCCGATACTCAGCAAATGCCTGACACGCTTCAATATGGATTGGGTCTGGGATGGCGGTCCGGCGCTATTGCAATCACGCGCCATCGACGAGACCGGCTATGTGCAACCGCAGATGAGGCAATTGCGCGAGGTACGCGGTACCAAGTCCATTTATCACAACAATGCCATACAGTCGTGGCAGGTAGCGGAAACAGGCGAGGTAGGCAATGTTCATGTCTCCTGATACACCCCCTGCCGTGTCCCCATCTTCACTCCGGAGCGGTTTACGCGCGGTACTAAAGCCGCTGTGTGCGGCACTCGCGGGTTTGCTGCTTTGCTGTATTTCCTTATCCCTGTGGGCTGCAGATAGCTATCCCGGTATCGGCCGCAGCGCCACCAGCAAGGAAATTGCCGCCTGGGATATTGACGTACGCCCGGACTTCAAAGGCTTGCCCCCAGGTTCCGGCAGCGTTGCCAAAGGCATGCTGGTGTGGGAAGGGAAATGCGCGATGTGCCACGGTAGCTTTGGTGAGTCCAACCAGGTATTCACCCCCATCATAGGCGGCACGACCAGGCAGGATATACAGACCGGCCATGTCGCTGCTCTGACGGGAAATACCCAGCCGCAAAGAACCACGATCATGAAACTGTCCCAGGTCTCCACCTTGTGGGACTACATCAATCGCGCAATGCCGTGGAATGCGCCAAAAACCCTGAGCACGGAAGAAGTCTATGCGGTCACCGCCTATATCCTGAACATGGCGGAAATTGTTCCGGACGATTATGTGCTCAGCGACAAAAATATCGCGGAAGTGCAAAAGCGCCTGCCCAATCGCAATGGCCTGCAGACCAGGCATGGCATGTGGGAAGTCAAAGGCAAGCCGGATACCGGTAACACCGCCTGCATGAAGGATTGCGTCAAGACTGTCAGCATTAGTTCCCGCTTGCCGGATTACGCCCGGAATGCGCATGGAGATATTGCAAAACAAAACCGCATCATAGGGCCGGTACGCGGCGCCGACACGCTGGCGGCAGCACCCACCGAAGCATTGAAGGGGAAAACTACGCTGGTTCTCGCCGCCGAGCCCTCAGCCAAATCAGCTTCCGCCTCCGTGGCCGCCTCGGCTGACGGTCTGGCGCTGGCAAAAAAATATGCCTGCCTGGCATGCCACGGTATCGGCAACAAGATCGTCGGCCCGGCTTTCAAGGACGTGCAGAATAAATATGCCGCCGCAAACGATGTGGAAAACAGGCTTGCTGCCAAGATCAAGGCAGGCGGGCAGGGTGCATGGGGAGCCATCCCCATGCCGCCGAACCAGCAGGTGCCGGATGCCGACATCAAGGCTATTGTCAAATGGATCATGGCGGGTGCTAAATAGACCAAGCCGGCTTAGGGTTTTTACATAAATACAATCTTCCCGCAGAAAACTATTAAAATAGAGTTGAATAACAGGAGAGTGATCCATGGAACAAAATCGTCGTGACGTGCTGCGCATCGCCAGCATTATGGGGCTGGCAGTCGCTGCCGGCCTGATCAAGCCGGGCGAAGCCTGGGCGCAGGCACAGGATTGGAACAAGAGCGCGTTTGATGCAAAAAACCTGGGCGACACCGTCAAGGCCCTGGGCGGCAGCAACGCGGCTGCATCGTCCGCGGTACAGATAGAAGCACCGGACATCGCCGAGAACGGCGCCGTGGTGCCGGTTGCCGTGTCGTCCACACTGCCGAACGTACAGCAGATTGCCATCGTGGTTGAAAAGAATCCGGCCGCCTTGTCGGGCACCTTCGCCATTCCGGCCGGTACCGAACCTTATGTGGCAACCCGCGTCAAAATGGCGCAGACCTCGAACGTGCACGCGCTCGTCAAGGCTGACGGTAAATGGTTTGTTGCGACCAAGGAAATCAAGGTCACCCTAGGTGGCTGCGGCGGTTGATTTTTGTCGCCCGGCCCGGTCGGCAGCCTATGCCACCGGTGCCACCGATAGCAGATAAATTATTCAGGAGAGCAGCATGGCTGACCCAATGCGTATACGCGCAACAGAAAAAGCAGGCGTGACCGAAGTCAAGGTATTGATGAGCCACGAAATGGAAACCGGCCAGCGCAAGGATGGCGCGGGCAAGATCGTGCCGGCCTGGTTTATCCAGAACGTGTCTTTCAAGCACAAGGACAAGGAAATTTTTACCGCCCAATTCGGCACATCGATATCGAAAAATCCCTTGCTGTCCTTCCGCTTCAAGGGTGCGGAAAAAGGCGACAAGATCATCGTCAACTGGGTGGACAACCACGGCGACAAGCGCCAGGACGAAGGCACCGTCATTTAAGACGCTAGCCGGGTCCGTATTCCTGCACTCATATCGCAGCGGCATCACGGGAGATAAAATGAAAATGATCGATAAGCTGTTCCTGGCGGCCGGCATACTGCTTGTGGCTTGCGCAGCAAGCGCGCAGCAGGGCAAGGATGATCCCTTGACCAAGTACCGCGATATGCTGGCGGGCGACAATCCGGCGGAACTGTCTGAAATGAAGGGCGAGGCCCTGTGGAAGACCGCGCGCGGCCCGAACAAGGTCAGCCTGGAAAAATGCGATCTCGGTGTCGGTGCTGGCGTGGTCGTCGGCGCGTATGTGAAGCTGCCGCGCTATTTTGAAGATACCAAAATGGTCCAGGATCTGGAGTCGCGCCTGGTCACCTGCATGGTGAGCTTGCAAGGCTATACGGCGGCGGACGCAAAGAAAAATCCTTTCTCCTCCCCCGGCAAACCTTCCGACATGGAGGCGCTTGCGTCTTACATCACCAGCCAGTCGCGCGGCATGAAGATGGCGACACCTTTATCGCATCCGAAAGAAAAAGAAGCCTATGCGATAGGCAAGCAGATTTTCTACTATCGCGCCGGCCCATATGATTTTTCCTGCGCTACCTGCCACGGTGCGCCGAACCTGCGCATACGCCTGCAATACCTGCCCGACCTGACCAATCCCAAGGACGCGCGCGAAGCTTACTCCACCTGGCCTGCATACCGCGTGTCCCAGGGGGAAGTAAGGACCATGCAGCACAGGTTGAATGACTGCTTCCGCCAACAGCGCTTCCCCGAGCCGCTGTACACATCGGACGCGATCACTGCGCTGACGATGTTCCTGGCCAAGAATGCCGAGGGCGCCACTTATAACGCGCCAGCACTTAAACGTTGAGGCGGGAGATCATGATGAACAAGAAAAATGCTTCCATAGCCGCCGGGGTTGCCGGGCTTGCAGCCCTGGTGCTGGCCGGTTGCGCCGGCATGGGCGCGATGAACGGACCATCCGATGCCGATGCAGCCAAACTGGCGCAGCAAACGATGAAAGCCTCTTTTGTCACCAGCGGCATTGCGTCGATAGACAGGCTGACCCAGGATGAATTGCAGCAGCTATGCACTGAATATGCAGGCAAGGAAGTGCCTAAGGAAATCGGCGAAAAAATCGAGAAGGCGCAACAGGCGGCAATTGTGATGCCGGCGTCTGGAAATTTGATCGGCAACTGGCAGGAAGGTGAAAAGATTGCGCAAAACGGGCGCGGCATGACTTTTACCGACAAGGCAGGCGATCCGGGTGGCGGCAATTGCTATGCCTGCCACCAGATTGCGCCGCAGGAAATCTCCTATGGCAATATTGGTCCGTCGCTGTACAACTACGGCAAGCTGCGCGGCCAGAGTCCGGAAGTGGTCGCGTATACGTATAAGAAAATCTATAACTCCCAAGCCTTTGCCGCCTGTTCCAATATGCCGCGTTTCGGACATCAAAAGATACTGAGCGAGACGCAGATCAAGGATCTGGTCGGCTTGTTGCTGGATCCGCAATCGCCGGTGAATAAATAGCCTGATCCGGTAGCCAAACTGGATTAGCGATAGCCGCGAATTTTAGCCAACCGGAGCGCGAATGCACAGGCGAGAGTTTCTACAAATGCTGGCAGCGGCCGCTGCTGCCGGCATGCCCTTGTCCAGATATGCCCACGCTGCTGGCTCGGCAGATTCAGTTGAGTCCGCGAGTGCAGGCAGCAGCATGTATCAACTGCCGGCCTTCGGCAATGTGCACTTGCTGCATTTTACCGATTGCCATGCGCAACTGAACCCCATCTACTTCCGTGAGCCCGATGTCAATCTGGGCTTTGGCGAGCAGTTCGGCAAGCCGCCGCATCTGGTCGGAGAGTCATTACTCAAAGCCTATGGCATCAAGCCAGGCACGGTGGATGCGCACGCATTTACCTACCTGGACTTTGCACAGGCCGCGAAAACCTACGGCAAGGTTGGCGGCTTCGCGCATCTGGCCAGCCTGGTCAGGCAATTGAAGAATTCCCGGCCGCAGGCTTTACTGCTGGATGGCGGCGATACCTGGCAAGGTTCGGCAACGGCCTTATGGACCAAGGGCCAGGATATGGTCGAAGCCTGCAAATTGCTGGGCGTGGATGTAATGACTGCACACTGGGAGTTCACGCTGGGCGACAAGCGCGTGCAAGAAATCATCGCCAAGGATTTGGCCGGCAAGATCGACTTCGTCGCGCAAAACGTCAAGACCAATGATTTTGGCGATCCTGTGTTTACCCCGTATGTGATCAAGCAAATCAACGGCATTCCTGTTGCCATCATAGGCCAGGCGTTTCCGTACACGCCGATTGCCAATCCGCGCTATATGGTGCCGGACTGGACCTTCGGCATCCAGGAAAAAGAAATGCAGGCCACAGTCAATGATGCGCGTGCCAAAGGTGCGCAGGTCGTCGTGGTGCTCAGTCATAACGGCATGGATGTGGACTTGAAGATGGCGGGCCGGGTGACCGGCATAGACGCGATCATGGGCGGCCATACGCATGATGGCGTACCGGCGCCGGTGATCGTCGCCAATGCCAGCGGCAAGACGCTGGTGACGAATGCGGGTTCCAATGGCAAGTTTCTCGGTGTGCTGGATTTTGATGTCGTGCACGGCAAGGTCAGTGATTTCCGCTACAAGCTGTTGCCGGTATTTTCCAATCTGCTGCCTGCCGATAAAGAGATGCAGGCATTGATCACGCGTGTGCGTGCGCCGTATGCGCAGCAGTTGGGGGAGCAACTGGCCATCAGCGAAGGCTTGCTGTACAGGCGCGGCAATTTCAACGGCAGTTTTGATCAGTTGATACTGGATGGCCTGATGGCCGAAAAAAATGCCGAGATTGCTTTTTCACCGGGCTTCCGCTGGGGGACATCCCTGCTGCCGGGCCAGGCCATCACGATGGAACACCTGATGGACCAGACCGCGATCACCTATCCATATACGACGGTGACGATGATGAGCGGCGACACCATCAAGACCATCCTGGAAGACGTGGCTGACAATCTTTTCAATCCCGATCCCTATTACCAGCAGGGCGGCGACATGGTGCGCGTAGGCGGCCTGCAATATGCGATAGATCCGGTGGCTGCAATGGGAAAGCGCATCAGCGATATGCGCCTGGGCGGCAAGGCAATCGAGGCCGATAAGCAATACAAGGTGGCAGGCTGGGCGCCGGTGGCGGAAGGTGCCAGCGGCGAACCGGTATGGGATGTGATGGCGCGTTATCTGAGATCGCAGAAACAGGTGAGCGCCCGCAGGCTTAATCAGCCGGTGATCAAGGGCACACGCGGCAATCCCGGCATGGAGGGCGCAACGTGACGCTGCAGGCACGCTGGCACAGGCATTTGCTACTGCTATTGGCCATCGCGTTTTGCGGCCTGGCGGCGCAGACGGCGTGGGCGAAGGAAACGCCTTTGCCGGCGGCCGTCAACTTGCGGCAGGAAGCTGTATTGGCCGGTAAGCAAGGAATGCCGTTGATCCTGATTGTCAGCCTGCCTGAGTGTCCTTATTGCGAACAAGTACGCCGTCAGCATCTGGTGCCCATGTACAAGCAGGGCATAGTGGTGCGCCAGGTGTATATCAATAGCGAAGAAAAATTGACCGGCTTCGACGGCCAGCCTGTCAGCCAGAAGCAGCTTGCGTTGAACTATGCAGTGAAGGCGGCACCGACGGTGCTTTTCCTGGATGCGCAAGGCAATT
The DNA here is from genome assembly GCF_014636315.1 of Parundibacterium terreum. Lineage (GTDB taxonomy): Bacteria > Pseudomonadota > Gammaproteobacteria > Burkholderiales > Burkholderiaceae_D > Undibacterium > Undibacterium terreum. The sequence continues at coordinate 263,346 of NZ_BMED01000004.1, forward strand.
ACCTGGCTTCACCCATAGTTGGTGCCTTGCTGGAAGATTTTTACGGTGCCTATCTGGACGAGGCGATTGACACCGCTAAACAGAAGCTGGCGCAGTAATCACTCGCCCCTGTTATGAGATTATGAATTGATAAGTGCGTGATAAGTGCGTGCTAAGTGCGGCCTACAATGGACGCGGTAGCGATCAGTTCTTCTATCAATGCCAGCGAAACCTTGCCCGACATCGCATGCGGATTAAGTTCCGGCAAGTCTGAATATTTCAGCAGGATGGAAGGATTGATCTTGCCCAGGTTGGCTTGACCCATGGTCCAGCCGCTATAGCGGCGCTCCAGGATTTCTTCATAGTGCAGCAGCACCACATCGGTATGCCGGCTGTCCTTCAGGATATGCGCATACAGGGTATTGACCGCTTCGCGGCCGCCCTCCAGCACCTGCATGAAGACATGGTCGCTATGGCAGAGCACACCGGTGATGCCGTTCTTGGGATTGTGCGTGCGCGACTGCTGCATGATGTCGGCGATCACATCGCACAGTTTCTGGTCTGCGGCGCGGCTGGCGTACAGTAGTCGGACTAGCATGCAGGTCTCCTTGGCTTCATATCGAATAGTGGCCCGTAGTGTGACCCATTATCGCTTAATCAGCGACAGAAATTCACGGCGCAAATTAGGATCTTTCAGAAAAGAGCCGTGCATCACACTATTGATCATCTTCGCATCCATGTCTTTCACGCCGCGCCAGTGCATGCAGAAGTGATCCGCTTCCATCACCACCGCCAATCCATCCGGCTGCATCTTGCCTTGCAGCGTATCGGCCAGTTGCACCACGGCTTCTTCCTGGATCTGCGGACGGCTCATCACCCATTCGGCGATCCTGGCGTACTTGGACAGGCCTATCAGATTGGAATGCTCATTCGGCATCACGCCTATCCATACCTTGCCTATGATGGGGCACAGATGGTGCGAGCAGGCGCTGCGTACCGTGATCGGGCCTATGATCATCAATTCGTTCAGGCGTGATGCATTCGGAAACTCGGTGACCGAAGGCATGGGCACATAGCGGCCCTTGAACACTTCATTGATGAACATCTTGGCGACCCGGCGGCCGGTATCTTGGGTGTTGTGGTCGCTGTCGGTATCGATAACCAGGCTTTGCAGCACGCCTTTCAGTTTGGCTTCCACTTCGTCCAGCAAGGCATCCAGCTCGCCGGGCTGGATAAACTGGGCGATATTGTCATTGGCATGGAAGCGGGTTTTGCTCGCCTGTATGCGTTCGCGTATACGTTGCGAGACTGGAATAGGGGTATCGACAGGAGTCAGGTTGGTAGGCATGCTTGCTTCCGATTATTGGAGCCCACCTTTTTTCATCATGGCCATCTTGTCTGGCAGGACCCGGTAAGGGGATGAAATGGGCTCTTTTGTTGTGTTTACATGCTAATGGTAACTGAAATGGGCCGGAGTTGCCCTTGGGAGCATCAAAGTTGCTCCGTACTCGCGCTCAGGCAGAGGCTTTGCCGGATGCTTTGTTGGCATCTTTTTCGGCTTTCCAGGCCCGCAGGCATGCCGGGCAATAGCATTTTGCATCGGCATCTATCGCGATGCTGCTGGCCGGCAATTCCTCCAGGCGCAGTTTGGGCATGGCGCCGCACCAGCAGTCCTGGCCGGTCTGGTCGGCCATGCAGCAGATGAATTCGGCATTGCAACGTGGACAATTGCTCATCAGGACATCTTCTTCTATCGTGTTCAAATCGCCATCAATTATCGTCAATTGTCAGCGGAAGGCGAGTCCTGGAACTGCATTTTCTTCATCGCCTGGCGTATGGTCTGCATTTGCCCGTTGAAATTGGTGCAGGCATCGCACACGCTCAGGTGCAGGCGTAGCCGGGTGCGCTCGAACATCCCCAGATCCCGGTCCAGGCCTTCGGAGACTATCTTGTGCGCTTCCTTGCATGTGAGTCTGATCAGCATATTTTTTCCTGCAATTTTGTATTATTCGTTGCTACTTTTTTACCACGGACCGACCGCGCCACAGCCTGTTGGCAGTCAAATCACAGGCCTCAGGCCTGTTTGCCAAACCAGTTCAAATCCAGGCATTCCCTCAGCCGCAGGCGTGCACGATAGAGAACTACCCAGACATTAGACGTGGTCAGCGCCAATTCCTTACAAATTTCTTCGGTATCCAGCTCCAGCCATTCACGCATCATGAACACGCGGGCGGTCTTCTCCGGCAGTTTTTCCAGGCAGATTTCCATTACCTTGAAAAAGTCCTTCTGCTCCAGCGTCGCATCCGGGTCTCCCCAGGCCCTCGGCCTTTCCTGCGTGTGGCCGTCTGCGGTGAACAGGCTGTCTATCAGGTCGGCTTCGGATTCATCATCCTCGACCTGTAACTGCTTTTCCTTGCTGGAAGCCCGCAGGCAATCGATGATCTTGTACTTCAGTATGCCTATCACATAGGTGCGCAGCGACGACTGGCCGGCAAAGTTTTCCGGTTTTTCCAGTATCGCTAGCAGCGCATCCTGCACGGCGTCTTCCGCCAGCGTATCGTTTCGTAATTGCAGCAGGGCGAAGCGCAGCAGTGCGGGACGCATCGCTTCCAGCTGATGGTAGAGGGTTTGGCTTGATGTCATTTGAGCAAAATATTGGAAATCCGCGACTTATTCGGGGCATAAATACGTACAGTGAGCAAAGAAACTTGGGCTATTTCCCTGTAAAATCCTGAAAATCGAATTCAAGACACCCATCAGGATACATTATGAGCATTGCAACCGATACTGAAACGGCTCCGATTGATAAATTGGCCTCCGTCGCTCCGGAAATCAAGGCAGAGATTCTAGCGGAAGCGCTGCCTTATATCCGTAAATTTCACGGAAAAACCATCGTTGTCAAATACGGCGGCAATGCGATGACCGAGGAGCGCCTGAAACACGGCTTCGCGCGCGATGTGATCCTGTTGAAGCTGGTTGGCATGAATCCTGTCGTGGTGCACGGCGGCGGCCCGCAGATCGACAATGCGCTGAAAAAGGTGGGCAAGCAGGGCACTTTCGTGCAGGGCATGCGTATCACCGATGAAGAAACCATGGAAGTGGTGGAATGGGTGCTCGGCGGTGAAGTGCAGCAGGATATCGTGATGCTGATCAACCATTACGGCGGCCAGGCAGTGGGCCTTACCGGCAAGGATGGCGGCCTGATCCGTGCCCGCAAGATGAAGATGGCGGACCGTGAAAATCCGGGCCAGTTCCTGGACATCGGCTTCGTCGGTGAAATCGATGCGATCAATCCGGCTGTGGTCAAGGCGCTGCAGGACGACGCCTTCATCCCCATCATTTCGCCTATCGGCTTCGGTGAAGACGGCCAGGCTTACAACATCAATGCCGACCTGGTTGCCGGCAAGATCGCAGAAATCCTGAAGGCAGAAAAACTGATCATGATGACCAATATCCCTGGCGTGCTGGACAAGCAGGGCAACTTGGTTACCGACTTGTCGGCGCGCGAGATTGACGAAATGTTTGCCGACGGTACGATCTCCGGCGGCATGCTGCCGAAAATCTCATCTGCGCTGGATGCGGCCAAATCCGGCGTTAATACGGTTCACATCATTGATGGCCGCATTGAGCATTCGCTGCTGCTGGAAGTGCTGACCGAGCAGGCTTTCGGCACGATGATACGCAGCCACTAGACATCCCTACGCCAGGGCCGGAGCGGTATCGCCGGCCCTGTCATCCCATACCAGAAACTCGGGCAGCACCCGCTGCCTGCAGTGAAGCCTCTATGAAGCATACGCGCTCCAAACTTGTCTGGCTGTTTGACCTCGACAATACCCTGCACAATGCCTCGCACGCAATCTTCCCGGCCGTGAATGTGAAGATGAATGCGTTCATGGCGAGGGTATTGGGGGATGGCGTCAATCCGGCCGATCCGGTGACGGTGGATGCTGCCAGATTGTTGTACTGGCGCCGCTATGGCGCAACGCTGATGGGCCTGATCAAGCACCACGGCGTGAATGCCGATGAGTTCCTGCACGAAGCGCATACCTTCGACGACCTGTCTGCGATGATACGCGCAGAGCGCGGGCTGGGCGGCTTGCTGAGGCGCCTGCCGGGGCGCAAGATACTGCTGACCAATGCACCGCGCAAATATGCGCGTGACGTAGTGGGTCATCTGGGCCTGCACCGGCATTTTGCCGAGCATATCCCCATCGAAGACATGCGCGTGCACGGCAGGCTCAGCCCCAAGCCTTCGCGCCAGTATCTGCGCAAGCTGGTGGCCAGGCTGGGTGTCCGCGCCGGCAATTGCGTGCTGGTGGAAGATACGGTAGCCAATTTGCGCGCGGCCAAGCAGATAGGCATGCGCACCGTTCTGGTGACCCAGTACCTGCCGCGGCGGGCCAGCACGATAAAATCAAAAAAATCTGCCGCTTGCATAGATGTAACAGTAAAATCCGTACAGCAGCTGCCGGGTCGTCGATGGCCTGCGCGCTGAATTTCGTAGCTGAAGCAGAAACGGGTCGCAAGACTGGGGGATTTTCCCCGGTTGGATAGTGCGGCTCCAAGAACTATAATTGCATCCACCATCCAAAAAAATAAACATGGCAACCACCAAACCGGGCGAGCGTAAGCTGCAGATACTCCAGACCCTGGCCGCAATGCTAGAAAATCCCAAAGGTGAAAAAATCACCACGGCGGCGCTCGCTGCGAAGATAGAAGTATCGGAAGCGGCGCTGTACCGCCATTTCGCCAGCAAGGCGCAGATGTTTGAAGGTTTGATCGAGTTTATCGAGTCCTCGGTCTTTGGCCTGATCAACCAGATCAGCCAGCAGCATGAGGACGGCCTGATGCAAGCGCAGGCCATCGCGCTGATGCTGTTGAATTTTTCTGAGCGCAATCCGGGCATGACCAAGGTGATGATAGGCGATGCACTGGTCAATGAGGATGAGCGCCTGCAGATGCGCATGAACCAGTTTGTCGAGCGCATGGAGCTGGCCTTCAAACAGGCCTTGCGCCTAGCCGTCACGCAAGGCAATGTGGCCGAAAATGAAGTCGGCAGCCGCGCCAACATGCTGTCCAGCTTTATAGTCGGCCGCTGGCACCGCTATGCGAAAACCGGCTTCAAGCATTCGCCGACCGAGCATAGCGCGATGCAAATCGCGCTGCTGCTGCGTTAGAAGCTGTTGCGCTAGACTTTCAATCCCGCTTCAACCGTATAAGTCCGGTAGCTGTTCTTGCCGCCGGCTTTGGCCGCCGCCAGCGCGATATCGCCATTGCGTAGCAATTGCTTTTGTTCTTGCGCGTGCAGAGGCGAGCAGGCCAGCCCTATGCTGGCGTTGACGACCACATTCTTGCCATATAGCGTTATAGGCTGGCGTATGATGGCCAGGATCCTGTTTGCCAGGGATTCGGCCAGCGCAATACTGCCGACTTGCGGCAAAATCGCGGCAAATTCATCCCCGCCTATGCGGCACAATGTGTCCGTGCCTCGCAAGGTTGTGCTCAGGCGCAGGGCGATGGTGGATAAGACCATATCCCCAGCTTCATACCCATAACCGTCATTGATCAGCTTGAAGTCATCCAGGTCGATAAACATCAACGCCGCCAGCTCGCCGGTCTCTATCGACTCGTCAATGCTGTGCACCAGCACGCGATGGAAGTAGTGCCGATTGGGCAGCCTGGTCAGGCTGTCATGGTTGTCCAGGATATCGACTTTTTGTTCTTCCTCCCTTTGCAGCCGGATGATCGTTTCCTCGCTGGACTCCCACACATTGATGCGAGCCAGCATCTGGTTCACATGCTGGATCAGCGCAGTGAATTCATGCCTGCCGTCATTCCAGATGCGCAGGTTATAGTCATTCAGGCCGACTACCTGTTCCGAGACATTGCATAACTCATGGACAGGCTGCAATGCCTCGACTTGCCAGCGGGTCAGCGCATACGCGGCGATAGCCAGGATGGCGGCTATCAGCAGCAGTCCCAGCAGGAACAGCCATAGCAGTTCCTTGTAGACAGGCGCCGTGCTGACCTGCAATTGCAATTTGCCGACGATTTCTTCATCCAGCAGGATGGGGGCGGCGACGCTGAGCTGGCTGAGGCCCCAGCTGGTATGCACGGCATTATTGCCTGGCACTAGCTCCGCCCCGGGAGTGCCGTTGAACTGGCTCAGGCTGTCCCAGCCGGCAAAATGACGGCCCTGCTTGTCAAAAACCTTGATGGAAGTCAGACCTGGACGGTTGCCGGTATTCAGGATCTGGTTTTGCGCCGCATTGATATCCTTGTCCACCAGTGGCGTCGCCAGGTTGGCCGCCAGCGTATCTGCCTGCCACAAGGTTTCGCTGCGAAGATGTTGCTGCGCAAAGAACATGCTGAGTAACAAGAAGCCCAGCAGCGCGGCTATCAGGCTTGCCGATAGGGCTTTGGCATTGAAACCCAGAAATTTTCTGACCAGCGGCAAATTGAGTGTAGCCCTCTGCATGTATTCCTCGTTTGGAGATTTCAAGCATTATCAATGAATATTGGTAAAATTGAAAGATTGCTTCTGTAACTGATATTTATACTGCGCCTGATGCAGCCGGCGCCTTCTGCGGTTACACTGCACGGCATTTCCTGCTGCAATAGTGTTGGTCCAATGATCGTGTCTCATTTGTTCACAGCTTCCGTTTCTTCCCCGCTTTCCGACCATTGTTTTGCGCTGCTGGATGATGCGCAGGCAGACGTTTCCAGCGCCGTTTCGCGCCTGTATACCGGTTTAACCGGTGTTCTGGAATGTGTCGATGCTGCCTCCTGGCCGGTGATGCTGGAGCAGACCCAAGCCGCAGTGCATGGCGGCGCGTATGCGGTCGCCTTGTTTTCGTATGAGACGGGCGCGCAACTGCATGCTATCCACTCCGATGCTGGTTCGCCGCCGGCCGGGGCATCTCTGCCGTCGCGGATATTACTGTTTGCGCGATGCGAGCACCTGGATGCCGGACAAGTACAGGCCTGGCTGGATGCACGCATTGCCGCCGAGGCTGCTGAGGCCGCTGCAGGCGAGGGCGTGGCGCCGGATTGCCCTGCCGGCGTTGCCAATATCCGCGCCAGCGTGGACGAAGCGGCTTTCTCCGATGCGATCGCCAGGGTGCGCGCTTATATTGCGGCCGGCGACACCTACCAGGTCAACTACACTTACCGCCTGCATTTTGATGCCTATGGGTCACCGCTGGCCCTGTATCGCCGTTTGCGGCAGCGCCAGCCTGTGCCCTATGGTGCGCTGATCCTGCTGCCGGATGGTGCCGCAGTGCTGTCGCTGTCGCCCGAGCTTTTTGTGCGGCATGAAGCCGGCAAACTGACTGCCAGGCCGATGAAGGGTACTGCCGCTGCCAGCGGCGACGTCGAGGAAGACCAGCGCCGCTCGCAAGACTTGGCCACCGACCCCAAGAATCGCGCAGAAAATCTGATGATCGTGGATTTGCTGAGGAATGACCTCGGCCGCATTGCGGTGACCGGCAGCGTACGCGTGCCCCGCCTGTTTGAAGTCACCCGTTTTTCCCGCGTGCTGCAGATGACGTCAACGGTGGAGGCCAGCCTGCAACCGCATCTGGGGCTAAGCGAAATAATGGGCGCACTGTATCCTTGCGGATCGATTACCGGCGCGCCCAAGCGCCGCACGATGCAGATTATCTGCGAGCTGGAAACCGAACCGCGCGGCATTTATACCGGGGCGATAGGCTGGTTTGATCCGCCTGTTGAGGGGCACGCGATAGGCGACTTTTGCCTGTCGGTACCGATACGCACTTTGTATCTGCAAGCGCAAGAGAATGCCGTGGCACCGGTGCGCAAGGGTGTACTGGGAGTAGGCGCCGGTATCGTGCACGATAGCGTGGCTGCCGATGAATATGCAGAATGCCAGTTGAAGGCCAGCTTTTTGACCGGCCTGCCGGCGGAGTTCGAGCTGTTTGAGACCATGCAGGCAACCGAGGCTGAAGGTTGCAGGCACTTGCAGCGCCATCTGCGCAGACTCGCCGCGTCGGCTGCCTACTTCGGCTTTAAGTATGACGAAGCGGCCATCCTGGCGCGGCTGCATCAGTGGCGCAGCGGATCTGAGAATAGATCAGAAAGCGGATTGGATGAGCCGCACAGCGGCAGCGCATACAGGCTGCGGCTGGCGCTGAATTCTGCAGGCACGGTCAGCCTCAGCAGTGCCGAGCTGCAGCCTTTGGCTACACCCGCCAGGGTTTTGCTGGCGGCGAATTTTTTGCCTGCCCCGGTGGCGACCAGTTCCAGTGATCTGTTCCTGCGTCACAAGAGTACGGTGCGCACACGCTACGATCAGGCCTGGAAGCGGGCGGAGCAGCACGGTGCATTTGATATGCTGTTCTTTAATGAGCACGGCTATCTGACCGAAGGCGGACGCAGCAATGTGCTGCTGCAAAAAAATGGCCGCTGGACGACGCCGCCGCTAGCCGACGGTGTATTGCCAGGCGTGATGCGCAGTGTCTTGCTGGATGACCCTGTATTCCAATTGAGCGAACAGCGGGCGACGCTGGAAGATTTACGCAGTGCCGATCAGGTCATGCTGTGCAATGCCCTGCGCGGCATGTTCAGGGTCGAGGTAATTTTTTAAACCGGCAGGCGGATACGGCTGAGCATTTCATCGGCCACCCATGTCTGCAGCCAGCCGGCAATCTGCGGGGTGATGGCGGGGTTTCTCTCAGCGGCGATTGCGCAGACTTCGGAAAAGCTGTGTTCTTGCATCAAGCCTTGCAGCGCATTCTGTTCCTCGCTGGCCAGCGAGCGGAAATGGGCCTGCAGGTCTTTGCGCCAAACCAGCCAGCAAGATGCGGCCTCATCCTTTACGGCCGCTGGCGGGTCCTGCTCTTCGTTCAGCGCCAGCCAGATTGCTACCGCATTCCATTGCATGGACAGGAAATGCAGCGAAGGATGGCAGGCAAATCCCAGGTGTTCCCAATCTTCTTCCGCGAGCGAACGCAAATCATCCAGTACCAATACCGGTGCGTCTTCTGCATCGAAGGCCAGGCCCAGGGCCCATTCGAAAGCAGCGAGTTCTGCAACTACCGGATGTTCCGGCAGGCGGCTGGCCAGGAAGGTGGGGAACCGGGCTCCGTACCAGCGCAGGTTGCGATGTTGCGATGGATAAGTTGCGATATAGTCTTCGCAAAAAGCATGGAACATGTCGTCGCCCAGATAGCTATGCGTCTTGCCGAATGCATCCGACATGGCATCGCGTAGGCGTATCCGGTATGCGTTGTAGTAGATGGCCAGGCGCTCTGTGGCCGGCAGGCCGAATTGCTGCCGTACGTCGCCGAGTATTTCAGGCTGTGCCGTCTCTTCTCCCAGCAGATAGCCCTGAAATTTATCCTGTATGGCCTGAGTTACCGCGCTCATGCAAAAGTCTCCATGCGTGGCCGCTGTGTTTCGGCGCACACTCTCTGTGCAATACTGCGTGCCACATCCAGCTCCGCCACCAGCTCTGCCAACGGAGGAATATTATCGTCGCGCTCTATCATGCTGGCTACTTGTCCAAAGCGGCGCAATGCCGCTGCGTATAAATCCCAGACCGGATCGACAATAGGGTGGTCATGGGTATCGACGATATGCGTGCCGTGATTGCTGTGTCCCGCCAGATGGATTTGCTGCACGCGTCCGGATGGTATGCCTTTCAGGTAATCAAGCGGATCGAAGCCGTGATTGAAACTGCTGACATAGATGTTGTTCACGTCCAATAAAATCAGGCTGTCTGATGCTTCCGCCACTGCTGCGACAAACTCCCATTCCGGCATGCTGTCGCTATTGAAGGAAACGTAGCTGGACACGTTTTCCAGCACCAGCTGGCGTCCCAGCGTATCTTGCACGCGGCGGATATTGTTCGCTACCAGTTTTACTGTTTCTTCGGTGTATGGCAAAGGAAGCAGGTCATGCATGTTCCTGCCGTGCACGCCGGTCCAGCATAAATGGTCTGAGACCCATAAAGGCTGCACCCGCTGCATCAGTTTTTTCAGATCGTGCAAATAGTCGTCGCCTGGGCCTTCCGGCGTGCCTATGGACATCGATACGCCATGCATGACCATAGGATAGTCGCGCCGTATCCTGTCCAGCATCGCCAGGGGTTTGCCGCCGGGAACCATATAGTTTTCAGACAGGATCTCAAACCAGTCCACCGCTTGCGGTGCGGCGAGTACTTCCAGATAGTGATCGGTGCGCAAGCCCAGGCCGAAACCTGGGGAAGCCGTACGAGTATGCATGCGAAGACGATTCCAGTTAAAAAAAGGTGCGCAGGCTGTCATGCAAAAGCAGCAGCGAGCGCACCAAGTGCCGTTTCTCTATAGCTATAGAAGCTTACAGGTCTACGACCAGGAGAAAATGCTACCGGTATTATTTTGCATCCAGGATTTTGCCGTTTTTAGCTTTGCATTCAGCGGCGGAAGTTGTCACGAAGCCGTGGCCCTTGCAGGAATTTTGACCTTTGCAGGCGTTTTCTGCTGTCTTGCATTCAGCAGTGCCTTTGCAGCTATTGATGCCGGAACATTGTACTTTGGCAGCACTGGATGCAGTGTCTGCTGCAAAGGATGCACCGGACAGTGCCATTGCGGCGGCGGCAGCGGCGATCAGAGCGCCAGTTTGGATAGCTTGTTTCATCGTATTCTCCAGTATAAGGAAATGTGTCTCATGGGATTAAGTACGCTGCTTCGGATCCACTCTTCTTGTATCCTGCCGCATCGACTTATGCATCTGTCGCGCCAATTCAGGATAACTTACAGCATAGAACAAAATTTTTTAAAGATATGCGAAATTGTCAGGCCGCAGCCTTTGGCAGGCATTGTGCAAATCCGGGGCAAAAATTCCTCCCCCAGTTGTGTCATCCGGGCGGACAGGCTACACTTGGGTAATTAACCGACCAAGCGGTCGGAAAATGCACAAAAACAATAATTAAAGCTGAGCCGAACAAAAGAACTACAACAAAGAGCACCTATTCCAAACGAGGAGACATCGATGAAGAAGAAGTTTGCGTTGGCACTGATCCCTGCTTTATTGTCGCTACTGGTAACTGCGAGTGCGTCGGCCCAGATCAAGATAGGCGTCAACGTTTCCGCGACCGGACCTGCTGCGTCGCTGGGTATTCCAGAGAAAAATACCTTTGCGCTGCTCCCCAAGGAAATTGGCGGCAAGAAGGTCGAGTACTTCGTGCTGGATGATGCGTCCGATACGACAACTGCCGTCAAGAATGCCCGCAAACTGATTGCCGAAGACAAGATCGATGCCTTGATAGGCTCCACCATCACGCCCAATTCGCTGGCGATGATAGACGTGGCTGCGGAAAATGAAGTGCCGATGATCTCGATGGCGGCTTCGTCTGCCATTGTGGCGCCGCTGGATTCCAAGCGCTACTGGGTATTCAAGACTCCGCAGAACGATTCCCACATGGCAACCGCGATTACCGGCCATATGAGCGATGCGGGCATCAAGACCGTGGCCTTCATCGGCTTTGCCGACGCCTACGGCGAAGGCTGGTACAAGGAATTTTCCAAGCTGGCCGAATTGCGCAAGCTGAAAGTCGTGGCGAATGAGCGCTTTGCCCGCAATGACACCTCGGTCACCGGCCAGATCCTGAAGATCATGTCGGCCAATCCTGATGCTGTGCTGATCGCGGGTTCGGGCACGCCTGCTGCATTGCCGCAAAAGACATTGAAAGAGCGCGGCTATAAAGGCCAGATCTACCAGACCCACGGCATTGCCAATAATGATTTCCTGCGGGTTTGCGGCAAGGACTGCGAGGGCACCTGGCTGCCTGCCGGTCCTTTGCTGGTGGCAGAACAATTGCCTGCCGACAATCCAGTCAAAAAATCTTCACTCAGGTACCTGGGCGCGTATGAAAAAGCCTATGGCGCGGGTTCCATCTCCACTTTTGGCGGCCATGCCTGGGATGCGGGCCTGCTGCTGGAAGCCGCCATTCCTGTTGCGCTGAAGAAGGGCGAGCCGGGCACCAAGGAATTCAGGGCTGCGCTGCGCACCGCACTGGAAAACATCACCAACCTGCCGACATCGCATGGCATCGTCAATATGAGCTCTACCGATCACCTGGGCCTGGATCAGCGCTCCCGCGTGATGGTGCAGATTGTCAATGGCAAATGGAAGCTGCTGGGCCAGGCCAAGTAATAGCAGGCAGGCATTTTTTAATATAAGGGAGCGGTCGCTCCCTTTTTTTGAGCAAGTAGCTGAAATACATCCAGGCCAGCCTTAGCTTCAGTAGCCGGCCGCAGCTTTATGCAAAGAATTTGCAGGACAGGACACTCACAAAATGGATTTATCTATTGCCGCCATCCTGGCTCAGGACGGCATTACCAGCGGGGCGATCTATGCGCTGCTGGCACTGGCGCTGGTGCTGGTGTTTTCAGTTACCCGTGTCATTTTCATTCCCCAGGGTGAGTTCGTTGCTTTTGGCGCGCTCACGCTGGCGGCGATACAGTCGGGCAAATTTCCGCACTCCATTACCTTGCTGGTTGCGCTGGGTATCCTAAGTTTTGTGCAGGAGATAGTTGGTATGCTGCGCGCCAGGCAGCGCAGCGCGCACTTTGGCCGCGATGCCGGCATCTCGCTGCTGAAATTCATCATGTTGCCCGGCTGTTTGTGGCTAGGTACGCGCAGTGTGGCAGTGCAGGAGTGGCCGCTGTATGCGCAGGTGATGCTGGCGCTGGTGACAGTGATACCTATGGGGCCGATGATCTACCGGCTGGCCTACCAGTCCCTGGCGGAGGCCAGCACGCTGGTGCTGCTGATCGTCTCTGTCGGCGTGCATTATGCGCTGACCGGCATAGGCCTGGTGATGTTCGGCGCCGAGGGTTCGCGTACGACGCCGTTTTCCGATGCGCGCTTCGAGATGGGCGCTTTGGCCATTTCCGGCCAGAGCCTGGTGATCATAGGCGTATCCGGCGCCTTGATCGCCGCGCTGTATTTTTATTTTGAACGCACGTTGTCCGGCAAGGCCTTGCGCGCGACGGCGGTCAATCGCCTCGGTGCGCAACTGGTCGGCATCGGTACCACGCAGGCCGGCCGGCTGGCATTTACGCTGGCGGCGGCGATGGGCGCTTTTTGTGGCGTGCTGATTGCACCTTTGACGACGGTTTATTACGACGGCGGCTTCCTGATCGGACTGAAAGGCTTTGTCGGCGCTATCGTCGGCGGCCTGGTCAGCTATCCGGTGGCAGCGGCCGGCGCGGTGCTGGTTGGCCTGCTGGAATCGTATTCCTCATTCTGGGCCAGTGCTTACAAGGAGGTCATCGTATTTACACTGATTATTCCAGTCTTGCTGTGGCGTTCGCTCAGCAGCAAGCATAGCGATGAGGATGAAGAGTGATGAAGCAAGGATTCAATCGCATTTATCTCGTATTCCTTATCGCAGTCATCCTGCTGCCTCTGCTGCCTACGCCTGAATTCTGGATTACGCTGGCCAACTACATAGGCTTGTATGCGATCGTCGCATTGGGCCTGGTGTTGCTGACTGGTGTCGGCGGCCTGACATCGTTCGGCCAGGCTGCCTTTGTCGGGCTGGGTGCCTATTCCACTGCCTACCTGTCCACCAGCTTCGGACTGTCGCCCTGGCTGGGCCTGTTGGCAGGACTGGCGCTGACGATGCTGGCTGCCTATACGATAGGCGTGATCACGATGCGCCTGTCCGGCCATTATCTGCCGCTGGGTACGATAGCCTGGGGCCTGTCGCTGTTTTTCCTGTTCGGTAACCTGGAGTTCCTGGGCAAGTACGATGGCCTGAACGGCATTCCGCCGGTAGATCTGTTTGGCTTCAAGCTGGACAGCGGCCGCCGCATGTATGCGCTGATCTGGCTAATGCTGCTATTGGCTATCATCGCCGTGCAAAACCTGCTGCAGTCGCGTCCAGGCCGTGCGATACGCGCACTGCGGGGCGGCGGTGTGATGGCCGAAGCAATGGGCGTCAATACGGCGCGCATGAAAGTGATCATCTTCGTTATCGCTGCAATGCTGGCCAGCATTTCCGGCTGGCTGTATGCGCATTTGCAGCGCGCGGTGAACCCCACGCCCTTCGGTCTGAATGCGGGTATCGAATACCTGTTCATGGCCGTGGTCGGCGGCGCCGGCCACGTGTGGGGGGCCTTGCTGGGATCAGCGCTGCTGACGTTGCTGAAGGATAAATTGCAATCGATCTTGCCGGCCTTATTGGGCGCCAACGGTAATTTCGAGATCATCGTTTTTGGCATCCTGCTGATATTGCTGCTGCAAAGGGCAAGGGATGGCGTCTGGCCTTACCTGAGCAAGCTGTTTGCGCGCTGGTTGCCGCCCGCCCCGGAAATTGTGGTTCCCGCCAATGCGCAGGCACTGCCGGTGCGCGAAAAGCCGGGTGGCGGCCAGGTGATACTGGAAGTGGATCTGGCACGCAAGCAGTTCGGCGGCCTGGTCGCCGTGAACGATATGCAGTTCAGCGTAGGCTCGGGCCAGATAGTCGGTCTGATAGGCCCTAACGGTGCCGGCAAGTCGACGATGTTCAACCTGGTTACCGGCGTGCTGCCTTTGACATCTGGCACGATACGCTTTTTCCGTGACGGCAGCCTGCAGGCCATCAGCGGCCTGCCGTCGCGCGAGATCGTCAAGCTGGGCATAGGGCGCACCTTCCAGCATGTACGATTGCTGCCGACGATGACGGTGCTGGAAAACGTCGCGATCGGCGCCCACTTGCGCGCCAAGCATGGCGATATCAGTGAAGTCATTTCCAGCGTACTGTGCCGCAACCAGAAGATAGAAGATGCGCTATTGCTGGAAGCAAAACGCCAGCTGGAGCGCGTGGGCCTGGGAGCGATGCTGCATGAAGAAGCCGGCAGCCTGGCACTGGGACAGCAGCGGATCCTGGAAATAGCGCGTGCGCTATGCTGCGATCCCAGCCTGTTGCTGCTGGATGAACCTGCGGCCGGCTTGCGCTACAAGGAAAAGCAGGAGCTGGCGAGCCTGCTGAACAAACTGAAGGCCGAGGGCATGAGTGTGCTGCTGGTGGAGCATGACATGGATTTCGTGATGAACCTGACCGACCACCTGGTGGTGATGGAGTTTGGCACCAAGATTGCAGAGGGCCTGCCGCAACAAGTGCAGCAAAATCCCGCAGTACTGGAAGCCTATCTCGGCGGTATAGATTAGCCTTAGCGCATCTGGATAAAACAATGACTACACCATTATTACAAGTCAGCGACCTGCAAGTCTTCTACGGCAAGGTGGAGGCGCTGCATAGCGTGGCCATACAGGTAGGCGCGGGCCAGATCGTTACCGTGATCGGCCCCAATGGCGCCGGTAAATCGACGATGCTGAATGCCATCGCTGGTGCGCTGCCATCCAACGGCGCAATCAAGGGCAAGGTTCTTCTGGATGCGCATGACCTGGGCGGCATGGCGATAGAAAAACGCGTAGCACGCGGCATGTGCCTGGTGCCGGAAAAGCGTGAGCTGTTTTCCAGCATGCGGGTGGAAGACAACCTGCTGCTGGGCAGCTACCGCCGTTACCAGGCCGGCGAAAAGAATTACGCCGATCAGTTACAGGTGGTGTTTGAGCTGTTTCCCCGCTTGCTGGAGAGGCGTAACCAGGAGGCGGGTACTTTGTCCGGCGGCGAGCGCCAGATGCTGGCCCTGGGGCGGGCACTGATGGCCAAACCGCAATTGCTGATGCTGGATGAGCCCAGCCTGGGCTTGGCACCTTTGATCGTCAAGGAAATCTTCCACATCATCCAGCGCCTGAAGCAGACCGGCGTGGCGATTTTGCTGGTGGAGCAAAATGCGCGCGCGGCCTTGCAGGTGGCCGATTATGCATATGTACTGGAGACTGGTGAAATCGCGCTCCAAGGGCCTGCAGCAGAACTGGCGCATGACCAGCGCGTGATTGATACCTATCTTGGTTTGGCCAAGAAGACGGCCTAGCAGGGAAATGACTTAGGGCCTGTTAACAATTAAATTAGGAGTGCGAATGGGGCTAAACAGGTGCAGGGCTAGGCGTAGTCCGCGCCGCAGTATGAATACTGCCAGCGGGCTGCAACAACGCCCTGCGCCTGTTTAGACCCATTCCCTCCGGGTTCCAAGCAAAACGCGGGCTGGACTGCGTTGCACTCCTTGTTAAGGCACCAGCCTTAAAGCGTTGCGCGCCTTGCCAGCCCGCGTTTTGCTTGGAACGCATCTCCTAATTTAATTGTTAACAGGCCCTAGCTGGAACCGCCTGCTTCGGAAGTTTGCCTGCGGTCTTCTTCAGCACGCCGGCGTTCTTCCCTGACTTCGCGCCGGTAACGGCGTCTTTCCCTGCTGGCGCGACGTTTTTCTTTTACCCGGAATAACAGGACAGCCAGCACCCCGCCGCTGACGACAATGGCGCACAGCAGGAATGCCAACAGGTCGGTCTCTATATCGCTAACAGAACTCATGCGCTGTGATATCCAGTTGCCCAGACGGACTACGGTGATGTGAGCCGGCGCCGGGCCGGGTCCCCAAAGATAGCTTGCGTTGTTGCTCTTATTCTATTTCTTTCGATCACCAAGATTGTACATCCTGAAATGGTTTATGGATGTAAATGTTGTTTCTTAAACACGTGGGAAGGGGAAAGGGCTATGCAGCGTGGTTTTTCCCGCAGACGGGGCAAGCTGCGTTGCGGGTAATCTTGATTTGCGTCCATTCCATATTCTGCGCATCCAGTAGCAAAAGCCGGCCTGCCAGCGACTTGCCCAAGCCCATGGCCAGCTTCAGCGCTTCGGCCGCCTGCATCGTGCCTATGATGCCCACCAGCGGCGCGAACACCCCCATCGTTGAGCACAGCACTTCCTCAAACTGCTCGCCCGGGGGGAACAGGCAGGCATAGCACGGGGATGTTTCGTCGCGCGCGTCAAACACGCTGATCTGGCCGTCGAAGGAAATGGCAGCACCGGATACCAGCGGTTTTTTGAGTTTGACGCATGCCTGGTTGATCGCATGCCGGGTTGCGAAATTATCGCTGCAATCCAGCACGATGTCGGCCGCCTGCACCAATTCCTCCAGCCGGGAGCCTGCCAGTCTTTCTTTCAGCGCGATGACATCGACGTCGGGATTAATCTGCTGCAGTGCCTGCTTGCCGGAACTGACCTTGGGCTGCCCCACGCGTTCTGTCGTATGCAGGATTTGTCTTTGCAGATTGGTCAGGTCAACCTCATCATCATCTACCAGGGTCAGCCTGCCTATGCCGGCGCTGGCCAGGTACAGGGCGGCAGGCGAACCCAGCCCGCCTGCGCCTATAAGCAGTGCGTGGGAAGAGAGGATGCTTTGCTGCCCTTCTATGCCTATCTGGTCCAGCAGGATATGGCGGGAGTAGCGTAGTAGTTGTTGGTCATCCATGGTGCTGTTGTTTTCCGAGATTTCCTGAAGTTTCTTGGGATTTTCTGCCAGGCAAGCCTCTATCTTAGCCTGTTAGCGGCCGTCCCGTTGCATGCAGAATGGAATGCGGCTGCGGGCAAAAAAAAACCGCAGTAGCTGCGGTTTTTTTTAGATGCAAAAGCTTACTTTTTCTTCGGCTCCGGCTTGGATTCTGCTTTAGAGTCCGATTTGCTTTCAGACTCTTCACCCTTGTCTTCTACCTTGGCCAGCGTGGTCTTTACCGGCAAGCCTTTCAGGTGGTTCAGCGCCTGAGCCAACTGGTAGTCGTCCTTGCTGCCGTATTCCAGCGGTTTGGCTTTCTTGGCCAAAGCGACCAGGCGCTGTTCTTCTTCCAGTTCGTCAACGACCTTGCCTTTGCCGACTTCTGCTTCCTTGTCGTTGGTCAGATGCTTTTGCAGATCCGCTTCACGGGTGCGCAATACGTTGAAGCCGTCGCCGTCGGCGGTTTCTTCCACGTTCAGATCAGGTACGATGCCCTTGGCCTGTATGGAGCGGCCGTTCGGCGTGTAGTAACGCGCCGTGGTCAGCTTGACGGCAGTGTCCGCGGAAATCTGGCGTATCGTCTGTACCGATCCCTTGCCGAAGCTCTGAGTGCCTATGATGGTTGCGCGCTTGTAGTCTTGCAGCGCGCCGGCCACGATTTCAGATGCCGAGGCAGAGCCGGTGTTGACCAGTACGACCATAGGCACGGACTTGACTGCTTCCGGCAATTTGGCCAGCGGATCGCCGACTGCGCGGGCCGCGTAGAATTCACGCTTGGCGTAGAAAATCGCTTTGGAATCCGGCAACTGGCCGTTGGTCGATACCACCGGCACGTCTTTTGGCAGGAAGGCCGCAGACACGCCTATCGCGCCCGGCAACACGCCGCCCGGATCATTCCTTAAATCCAGCACCAGGCCCTTGATATTAGGGTCTTGCGCATACAGGCTCTGGATCTTCTTGGCCATGTCTTCAACCGTAGGCTCCTGGAACTGGGAGATGCGCAGCCACGCATAGCCGGGTTCAACTATCTTGGCCTTCACACTTTGCACTTTGATGGTTTCGCGCACGATGGTGACGACAATCGGCTTGTCTTCGTTTTTGCGCGAGATGGTCAGCGTGATCTTGGTATTCGGTTCGCCGCGCATCTTTTTCACGGCCTCATCCAGCGTCAGTCCTTTTACCGGCGTGGAATCCAGCCTGGTGATCAGGTCGCCCGGTTTCAGGTTGGCGCGGTAGGCAGGGGAGTCTTCTATAGGTGAAATGATTTTCACATAGCCGTCTTCCATGCCGACTTCTATGCCCAGTCCGACAAATTTACCCTGCGTGCCTTCACGCAATTCCTTGAAGGATTTCTTGTCCAGATAGGCAGAGTGCGGATCCAGCGAGGCCACCATGCCGGAAATCGCTTCGGTCAGCAGTTTGTTGTCGTCAACCGGCTCGACATAATCGGATTTGATCAGGCCGAATACATCCGCCAGTTGTCTCAGCTCTTCCACCGGCAGCGGCGCGGTCGCGTTTTTTTGCGCCATAGCGGAAAACTGCATCGATGCAGCTACGCCTGCAATCATGCCCAGACTAATCAAACCTATATTCTTCAGTCGCTTACCCATGTCTCACCTAATAATGCCGATACTTAAAATTGTTCGGGCGCCTGTCGTTTGATGAAATCCCGCATCGATCAAACCCGCGCCGCTCATCGGCGATTGCTACTTTCCTACCCAAGTCATTGGGTCCTGAACCTGGCCTCGGTACCGTATTTCAAAGTATAAACCCGATTCTTCATTACCGCCGCTATTACCTGCACTGGCAATTGTATCGCCGGTCTTTACAATGTCGCCGACATGTTTCAGCACCGCCTGATTGTTGCCGTAAATACTAATATATTCGCTACCGTGATCAACGATGATCATATTGCCGAAGCCCTTCAGCCATTGTGCAAATACTACCTTGCCGGTGGCGATCGCCTTGACTTCGGCGCCTTCCACCGCGCGGATGAACAGGCCTTTCCAGCTAGGGCCGTCGGCGCGTTTGCTGCCAAAGCGCGCAATCAGCTCGCCTTTGACCGGTAGCCGCAACTGGCCCTTCAGCCGGCTGAATTCGCCGTTATTGGTGCCCGGCACCGGCGTCAGCTCATTCCTGGCAATCGGCTTAGGCGGTTCGTCGGCGTCTATCGCATCGGCTGGATTAGGCTGTTTGCCGGTTTTTTTGCCCTGGTTGGCCAGTGTTTTTTCGCGCAGCGCCTTCTGTTGCGCCAGCTTTTCCTGGCGCTGCTTTTCCAGCAGGGCGGCACGGGCCTGCTCGGCCTTGATTTGTTCTTCGATTAACTTATTCAACTGGGTGACCAGCGCACCCAGACGCTGCTCGTCTTTTTGCAGGTTGTCGGCCTGCTTCTTCTGGCTGTGCAGCTTGTCGGCCAACTGTGCCAGCAGCGTGGAGCGGCGTTTTTTCTCAGTTTCCAGAGCTGTTTTGTGCTCGCGTTCTTCCTGGGCTATTTCGTCCAGCTCTTCCTTGGCTTCCCGCGCATCGTCGGCGTTCTTGGTGACTGCCTGCAGGCTGGCGTGCAGGCCATCGATCATCTTGGCCTGGGTTTGCGATACATAGCCCATGTATTGCAGGTCGCGGTTGATGCGGTTGGGGTTGTCGCCGGACAGCAGCAGCTTGATGCGGTCGCTATTGCCGCGCATGTATTGCCTGCGCAGAAAGTCCGATAGTTGTTTCTTTTGCGTTTCCACCTGTAGTTGCAGGCGATTTTGTTCTTCTGCCAATTGCGTGAGCCGGGCCTGGGTGTCGCTTTGCTCTTTTTGCAGATCGCGCAGCGAACGATTGGCTTCCGAGATCGACTGCTCGGAAGCGGCCAGCGCATCGCTGGCCTGGTCCTTCGCGGTTTCGGTCTTGCTGATATCGTTTTTCAGCGCGTTCAGCTTTTGCCGCAACTCGGCGCGCTCCGCCTCGGCGGCATTTTTCTGCGCCGCCCGGTTGCTGGCGGCCAGCGCGTCTCCATGCAGGCCTGCCCATAGCAGCAGCAAGCCACAGGCCGACGATGCCCGGCGCAAAGTCAGTTGCTTCCTCAGTTGCTTCATCAGTGAGCTGGCGGCGCGGCTGATTACTTGGCCTTTCCCTGGCTGGCAACTGCTTGCAGCGCCGCTTCGATAGCGGACTGGTCGCCCAGGTAGTAATGCTTGATCGGCTTCAGGTCTGCATCCAGTTCATACACCAGCGGTTGCCCGTTGGGGATGTTCAGGCCGACGATATCGGCGTCGCTGATGCCGTCCAGCATCTTGATCAGCGCGCGCAGGCTATTGCCGTGGGCGGAGATGATGATGCGCTTGCCGGCGCGGATAGCCGGAGCAATCGTATCGTCCCAGGCTGGCATTACGCGTTCCACCGTGTCTTTCAGGCACTCTGTGAGCGGGATTTGCGAACGTTGCAGGCCGGCATAGCGCGGATCGCCAAACGAAGTGCGCGGATCATTTTCCGGCAGAGGATTCGGCGGCGTGTCATAGCTGCGGCGCCATACCAGCACTTGTTCGTCGCCATACTTGGCGGCGGTTTCCGACTTGTTCAGGCCTTGCAAGGCGCCGTAGTGGCGTTCGTTCAGGCGCCAGTCGTTGATCACCGGCAACCACATCATGTCCATCTCATCCATCGTCAGCCACAGCGTACGGATCGCGCGTTTCAATACCGAGGTATAGGCGAGATCGAAGCTGAATCCGGCTTCCTTCAATACTTTGCCGGCCTGGCGTGCTTCCGCTATGCCTTTTTCCGTCAGGTCCACATCGGTCCAGCCGGTAAAGCGATTGTCCAGGTTCCAGGTAGACTCGCCGTGACGCATTAAAACGATTTTGTACATGGTTAATTAGAAATGAGAGTAAGAAATGAGAAGATCTAATGTAGCTTTGCCTTCTATTTTATAATGATAGAGTTACCTAAAACCATTTATACCCATTGGAATACTGTGAAATTCTTTACTGACAATCTTTTTAATCTCCTGTTGCTGGCCCTGATCATCGCTTCCGGCATTGCCTTGCTGGTACCTGTATTGCAAAGAAGGGGTGCAAAAGTTACCTCAATGCAAGCTGTGCAATACATGAACCAGGGCAAAACCGTGGTACTGGACGTGCGCGACGCCGCAGATTTTGCCGATGGACATTTGCAAAATGCTAAAAATATCCCTTTGAGCGAATTGCCTAATCGCATCAAGGAAATTGAAAAATCCAAAAACGCTACCATCATTACCGTATGTGACCGTGGAATACGCTCATCCAGTGCCGAATCGATATTGAAAAAGGCCGGTTTTGGCCAGGTATTCAGCCTGGAAGGCGGTGTAAGCGCCTGGAAATCTCAGGGCTTGCCGACGATCAAATGAGTCTGGATGTATAGTTCTGGAAGTAATGCTGGAAATGTTGTTGGAACATAAGTGCAGGAGAAAATCATGACGTCCCATGTAGTAATGTATAGCACCGCCGTTTGCCCCTATTGCGTGATGGCTGAGCGCTTGTTGAAGTCCAAGGGCGTGGAAAACATCGAAAAAATCCGTGTGGACCTGGATCCTGCCATCAAGGAAAACATGATGCAAAAGACCGGGCGCCGCACCGTACCGCAGATCTACATAGGGGAAACCCATGTTGGCGGCTTTGACGATCTGTCCGCCTTGGACCGTGCAGGCAAGCTGGAACCGCTATTACAGCAAGCTTGATTGCTGACAGGGGCTAGTGCTTGTTAGAATAGCGAGTTGCGGGCTTAAAACCGGCCCAGGTCCAGATTCTGCATAGGCAGGCTAACCTGGTCCGTCACTGGCGCAAAACAGCCATTTTCGCAATCTCGCTGTTCATTATTAATCTTTTAGCATTTAGAAAGTCCCACATGTCTGACGAAAATCTGCAGCCCGTATTCCAAATTCAACGCGTTTATCTGAAAGATTTGTCGCTTGAACAGCCTAACTCCCCAGCGATCTTCCTGGAACAGGAATCGCCTAGCATAGAAGTAGCCGTTGACGTTGGCGCAGAGCAAATTGCCGAAGGCATCGTTGAGTCTACAGTGACTATCACTGTGACTGCAAAAGTCAAAGACAAGGTCGCTTTCCTGGTTGAAGGCAAGCAAGCCGGTATTTTTGAAGCGCGCAATATCCCAGCCGACCAATTGGATCCATTGCTGGGAATTGGTTGCCCGAACATCGTGTACCCATACCTGCGCGCCAATATCGCTGACGCGATTACCCGTGCCGGTTTCCCACCTATCCATCTGGCTGAAATCAATTTCGAAGCCTTCTACGCACAACGCTTGCAAAATCTGGCTGAGCAGCAAGCTGCTGCGCAGACAAATGGCGCGGCAACTCCTGAAGGCACGACAACGCACTAATTGCGTTGATGGCTCCCGGCGCAGCAATTGCAGCCGGGAAGCATACCGCTTGCCGGCCAGGCTAAGCCATGGCCGGCGCGATAGCGAATAGACTGGCATGGCGTGATGTTTGCGCCCTACGTGCCCTGGTAACTGGAGTTTTGAAAGATATGCGTGATATGCGTCGTTTTCTGTTGATCCCATTGCTGGCCGGTTTGAGCCTGCTGGCGGGGGCCGCTCATGCGCTGGAATTCAAATCGATAGGGGCATCCCCTGTCGTCCTGTATGACGCTCCTTCCGCGAAGGGCGGCAAACTGTATGTTGCTCCACGCGGCATGCCGGTGGAAGTGATACTGACCTATGGCACATGGAGCAAGGTGCGCGACATGGCCGGTGACCTGAGCTGGGTAGAATCCAAGGAACTGGTTGCAAGGCGCAATGTGGTGGTCCGTGCCGCCAATGCAAAGATACGTGCAACTGCCGACGAAAGCGCAGCCGTGGTTTTCAGCGCCGACAAAAACGTGCTGCTGGAAATGGCGGAACCCGCCTCCGGCGGCTGGCTGAAGGTCAAGCACAAGGACGGACAGATGGGCTATGTCAAAGCGTCCGAAGTATGGGGTGTATAGAGCAGAGCTTGTATTCAGCTTTGCCGGTACAAGAAGGACATCAGGACAGCCTGCTGTCCTTTTTTTATAGCAAACCGGTTTTTACGGACCGGTGACGGGGCGTCGGGAAAACAATGAAAATCAGTATTTTAGGCGCAGGTGCCTGGGGCACCGCACTGGCGATATCGCTGGCGGCCAGGAACGATGTGATGCTATGGGGCCGCAATGCGGCCACGATGGAAGGCATCGCCGCCGGCCGCGAAAACAGCCTCTACCTGCCGGGTTTTGCGCTACCCGATACGTTGCAGGTGACAGCCGACTTTGAACTGGCACTGAGGCATGCGGCAAATCCTGCCGACCTGCTGATCGTGGCCAGCTCGGTAGCAGGCTTGCGTCCTACCCTGCAGCAATGTCTGCCGTTTGCGCCCAAGCGCGTGATCTGGCTGTGCAAGGGATTTGAAGAGGGCAGTTTGCTATTGCCGCATCAGGTCGCGCAGCAGGTGCTGGGAAGCGATATCGAGGCGGGGGCCTTATCCGGCCCGTCGTTTGCGCAAGAGGTCGCCAAAGGCCTGCCATGCGCGCTGACGATAGCATCCTCTTCGTCCAGCCTGTGCCAGCAAGTGGTACAGGCTGCACACGGTAATGCATTGCGGGTCTATTCAAGCGATGACATTGTCGGCGTGGAAGTCGGCGGTGCTGTGAAGAATATCCTGGCGATTGCCACCGGCATTGCCGATGGCCTGGGCCTGGGCTTGAATGCCCGCGCTGCACTGATCACCCGCGGCCTGGCGGAAATCAGCCGCCTGAGCTCTGCGCTGGGCGGCCGAGTGGAAACCTTGATGGGCCTGACCGGCGTCGGCGACCTGATACTGACTTGCACCGGCGACCTGTCGCGTAACCGCAAGGTAGGGCTGGCACTGGCGCAGGGCAAGTCATTGCCGGTGATCGTGGCCGAGCTGGGTCATGTGGCCGAGGGCGTGCGCTGTGCGCAGGCGGTGAAAACCCTGGCGGCAAAGTTGAATGTGGAAATGCCGATTGCGGATGCAGTGGCGGGTGTACTGTTTGATGATGTACCGGTGCAGCAGATGATAGGGCGCCTGCTGGCAAGGGACGCGAAGCAGGAACTCAGCTAGCTTTCTGCCTCGCCCTTTTTGACGGCAAGTTTTTGCGCCTGCCGGACGGCAGAGGCGGATTTTTTATGCGGCCCCGCGGCGCGCTGTTTGGCGGCGATTGCCACAGGATTGCGCGGTTTGGCCTGTGAAGGCTCAATGCGAAAACTCAGTTTTTGACGGGTGCCCAGCGATTTATTCGCCATGCTCAAGCTCCTGGTAAGAATTAAAAAGCCCGGCATAGTGGCTATGCCGGGCTTTTTATTTTACTGCACTTGTTAAATCATTTACAAAACATAGCGCGATAAGTCTTCATTGACGGACAGCGCGCCCAGTGTCTCTTCCACATAAGCAGCGTCGATGACGACGGTCTGGCCGCTCTTCTGGTGGGCATCGAAGGACACTTCTTCCAGCAGTTTTTCCATCACCGTGTACAGGCGGCGCGCACCGATGTTTTCGGTGGTTTCATTGACCGAATAAGCGATGCCGGCCAGTTTTTCTATGCCATCCTTGGTGAAGTCCACTTTGACGTCTTCGGTCGCCAGCAGCGCTTCATATTGCTTGGTCAGGCAGGCATCAGTGCTGGTCAGGATGCGTTCAAAATCGGCAATCGACAGGGATTCCAGTTCTACCCGGATAGGGAAGCGGCCCTGCAGTTCCGGGATCAGGTCCGAAGGCTTGGCCAGATGGAAAGCACCGGAAGCGATGAACAGGATGTGGTCGGTCTTGATCATGCCGTACTTGGTATTGACTGTCGTACCTTCCACCAGCGGCAGCAGATCGCGCTGTACGCCGGCGCGAGATACATCGGCGCCGCCCATTTCCGAGCGATTGGCGATCTTGTCTATCTCATCCAGGAATACGATGCCGTTCTGCTCGACATTGGTGATCGCTTTTTGTTTCAGCTCATCTTCATTGACCAGCTTGCCCGCTTCTTCCTCGATCAGCAGCTTCATCGCATCCTTGATCTTCAGCTTGCGTGATTTCTTGCGGCCATTGCCTATGCCGGAAAACATGGTCTTGATCTGCTCGGTCATTTCTTCCATGCCGGGGGGCGCCATGATTTCCATTTGCGGGCCAGCCTCAGCGACTTCGATCTCGATTTCCTTGTCGTCCAGCTCGCCTTCGCGCAGGCGCTTGCGGAAAGTCTGGCGGGTCGTGCTGTTGTCGGCCTCCGGTGCGGCAGTGGTGCTGGCGTTGAAGCCGAAGTCGCGCGGCTGCGGCAGCAGGATGTCGAGTACGCGGTCTTCTGCCGCATCTTCTGCCTGCGCGCGCACCTTGCGTGTTGCTGATTCGCGGGTTTGCTTGATGCCGATGTCGATCAGGTCGCGGATGATGGTATCCACATCGCGGCCTACATAACCGACTTCGGTAAATTTGGTGGCTTCGATCTTGATGAAGGGCGCATCGGCCAGCTTGGCCAGGCGGCGGGCGATCTCGGTTTTACCTACGCCTGTCGGTCCTATCATCAGGATGTTCTTGGGCGTGATTTCATGGCGCAGGGGCTCAGCCACCTGCTGGCGGCGCCAGCGGTTGCGCAAGGCGATTGCCACCGCGCGTTTTGCACGCCCTTGTCCTACGACGTGCTTGTCCAGTTCAGAGACGATCTCTTGAGGGGTCATGTTCATGTTGTATTCCAGCTTAATCCAGCGTTTCTATGGTGTGCGACAAATTGGTATAGATGCACAATTCGCCGGCGATCGTCAGCGATTTCTTGACGATGTCGATAGGGGAGAGATCGGTATTTTCCTGCAAGGCCTTGGCGGCGGATTGGGCAAAGGTGCCGCCCGAACCAATGGCGCCTATGCCATCGCTGGGTTCCAGCACATCGCCATTGCCGGTAATAACCAGGGTGGTTTCCTTGTCGGCTACCAGTAGCATTGCTTCCAGCCTGCGCAGCATGCGGTCGGTACGCCAGTCTTTGGCCAGCTCTACCGAAGCGCGCATCAGGTGGCCCTGGTGTTTTTCCAATTTGGCTTCAAAGCGTTCTATCAGCGTAAAGGCATCGGCAGTGCCGCCGGCAAAGCCTGCCAGTACTTTATTGTGGTACAGCTTGCGCACCTTGCGGGCTGTGCCCTTCATGACGATATTGCCCAGTGTCACCTGGCCATCGCCACCGAGCGCGACCTGGTTGCCGCGCCGCACGGACAAGATGGTGGTGCCGTGAAATTGTTCCATAAGGACCTCAAAAAATGATGGTGATGCAATCCTGCCAATAATCTGCCGGAGTGGCCGGCAGCCGCTGAGCTGAAGGAACGCCTGCCTCGATCAAAGACGCGGCACCCTGGAGCAGTAGTTAAAGGCTGTTATTAAAGGCTATTGTTGATATTGCATGGCGCACAAGCGCCAGTGCTAAAGGAAATGGGGGCTTCGCTTGCGTTTGCAAGGTCTGGCCGGCGTCTCGCGGCCAATGGGGAGATCAGTGCTTACGCGGGAAAATGGCGGCGACGTTCTTCAGGCCCATCGCATTGAACAGGGCCATGACCAGATAATTCACTTCGTGGAATTGTATCGTCATATCTTTTTGCGAAGCCAGCGGAACCAGGCCGCTCAGCAATTGCGCCGATGCGCCGAATTCCACCCTTTCCAGCAGTGAACAATCCAGCAGGATGGGATTATGCGATTTGGCATGATCGCTGATCTGTTGGATCAGGCCGTCAGTCTTGCCTTCTATCACGGCAGGCATCATGAAGCGGCCGGATGGCTCCGGTTCGGCTTCAATTTCAGGCGCAGACGTGGTTACCTTATTTTTCGGGGCGACGAAAGACGGCGGTGAGACTTCAAAAGTAATGCAGTAATCGATGCTAGTTTCTTCAAACACTTGCTCCAATTGTAGCAATTGCAATATTTCCAGCAACAGCAGCCATGGCGCCTCGGTTTCATCGCGCCGTCCGACTTCGAGGATGCCGCGCAGGCAAGCAGTCAGCTCATGCGCGCCTACCAGCACCAGGTCATGCCCGGATTTGTTCAGTGCCTTGATCGCATTCAGCAGCAGGGCCGAACCCGCTGGATCCACCTGTTTGACGCGGTTGAATTCCAGTTTGATGGTGCGGCTCTTCTGGCTCAGTTCCTGCAGTTTATCCAGCTGCTTGGCGATGTCTGCGTTCAGTTGCTTGGGGAAGGACATCGTCGGGATATCGCTAGGATGGCTTTTGCCTTCGCTCTCGGATTTTGGCTTGGAAGAATCGAGCCAGATAGGCGGCGAAGTTTCGAACTTGCTCGCATATTCCAGCGACAGCGCTTCAAACTGGGTTTTCTTGTGCGTAATTTGATACAGGTCGAACAACATGTACCAGCCCAGCTGGGCCGCAGGCCCCAGGCTATCCTGGTGGATCCAGCTTGAAAGCATGTGCTCGGCCACATCGGACTGGCCGCTGGCAAACAGGATGGCGGCCTCTTCCAGCACTGGCACCGATTCGGTCGGCGCCAGCGTGGCGGCGGACATCGCATCGTGGCGGCCCAGCGTGTCGGAGCCGCTCAACAGGTAATCTGTATTCGGACCGGCCAGCGGCATGGTGCTCTGGAAATCGGTGATCAGTTGGGCAGCATTGGCAGGAACAGCTTTTCTGCCCAGGGATGAACTGGCCTTGCTTTTGGCAGTCGTTGTCTCTGGCGCAGCCTGGGTGATAGGGCCGCCGCCGATTGTGGTATTTCTGCCACTGCCTGGTTTGGATCGAACGATGTCGCGCGACATTTCAAACTCTATCGCGTCTATCTTGCGTTCTGTGGCGCGCGCCTTATGCCTTTGGGCCAGCACGGATTGGGTAAATGCTGCGTCGGTCGCTACATTATCCAACGGGGTATCGGTACTCTTGGCCTGCGAGTTTTTAGAGGAAGACTTGGCAGAGGACGTGCTGTCCTTCTGTTCATTCTTCTTGCCGAAAAGCGAAAAAATCCCCACGTTAATCCTGTGCGTAAGGCAATTTGTAATTGCCGTTAACTGTTACTTTGAACAAAAAGATCCATGAATACCAGTTGGTACTCATTCGCGAGACTAAAGTATAGTCCCATTCACCCAATTATTGTTAAGCGCGCCGGTTTTGGCAAATAACAATCTACTCAAATGCCGCGACTATTATGGATATCGTGCCATATTGGCAGACTATAAGCTCAAATAGTGTTTTTCCATTTAAGGGATTGGGGGCAATACCGGCGCTAATTCTGAATCACGGCGGGCTGAAAATGTTTCCATTTTACAAAAATTTACATATGGATGTAAAAAGCCTATACATTGCGTGGACGCCTGAACTCTTCCCGCATACTTAGTCAGAGCAATCCGGGCGCGGTGCCGCAGAGATGCAGCGTTTGCGCATAAAAAAAGCGCGCAGTATCTTCTGCGCGCTTTTCGATCAAGCGTTTTGGGTTATCACGCCTTGCAAATCAGTCGCCGTACAACTTTTGCTTCATTTCACGTCTTTGCTGGGCTTCCAGTGACAGGGTCGCTGTAGGACGGGCCAGCAGACGGGGAACGCCGATAGGTTCGCCGGTTTCTTCGCACCAGCCATATTCGCCTTCATCAATACTGGCGATAGACTGTTGCACCTTTTTCAGCAGCTTACGTTCACGATCACGGGTGCGCAATTCCAGCGCGTGTTCTTCCTCTATCGTGGCACGGTCCGCTGGATCAGGGACTAAAACGGTTTCACGCAGATGTTCTGTTGTTTCGTCGGCGTTTTTAAGCAAATCCTTCTCAAGCTGTTGCAAACGGGCCTTGAAAAATGCCAGTTGTGCATCGTTCATGTAGTCCTTTTCACTCATCTTCAGAATTTCTTCTTCAGTGAGCAAAGTTGCGGGCGCATTGACTGTTGCAGTCGATTTAGGTGATTTAGTTGCCACTTCGCTTAACTTTCGATACGACGGGTTAACACACAAGTAATAGCTTGGAACTCAGTTCATGGTTCAGATTATCACTAAATTCCATAAAAGCAATCCAAGTAAAGCCATTATCCTCCCCTTACTGACAAAGTAAATGACCGCTCCATGACACTCGGTATTTACCTAAAACGGCATAGCCGCCCTCAGTAGCCCGCTAGTTTATACCAAACATTGGCTTAATCCTTCAATAAAAATATCTTTTGGTAGATTTTTGCCAATAAAGACCATCTTGCTCTCGCGCAACTCTTCATCTCCCCATTTGCCGCCGACATCGGTGCCCATGATCTGATGCACACCCTGGAAAATGACCTTACGGTCAGCGCCGTCCATTAACAAAACGCCTTTGTAGCGCAACATGCGCGGTCCAAATACCTGCACCAGACCACCTAAAAATTCATCCAGCTTGGCAGTATCAAAGGGGCGTGTACTTTTAAACACAAATGCAGCGATGTCGTCGCTATGGTGCGCATGGTGGTGATCATGATGATCATGTTTGCAATTTTCATCATGCACATGGCCGGGCTCATCATGTTCGTGGTGGTGTTCATGTTCTTCTTCTGCCTGCAGGAAATCGGGATCCAGTTCCAGTTTTGCATTCAGGTTGAAGCCGCGCAGGTCCAGCACTTCGGAAATGGCGACTTTGCCGAAATCGACAGGCACGATGCTGGTACGTGGATTGATGCGGGTCAGGCGAGTGCGCAAGGCCGCAACCTGCTGGTCATCGACCAGGTCGGTTTTGGACAATAATATCTTGTCGGCAAAGCCCACTTGCCTCTGCGCTTCTTCATGCTCGTCCAGTTGTTGCATCGCATGGCGCGCATCAACCACAGTCACCACGGCATCTAGTATATAGTGAGTGCCAACTTCGTCATCGACAAAGAAAGTTTGCGCGACCGGGCCGGGGTTGGCCAGGCCGGTGGTTTCTATGATGACGCGGTCGAAGTTCAGGATGCCTGCCCGTTTTTGTTCGGCCAGTTTGCTCAGTGCAACGATCAGGTCGCCGCGCACCGTGCAACAGATGCAGCCGTTGTTCATTTCGACTATCTGCTCATTGCTGTCCTGCACCAGGATTTCATTATCGATATTTTCCTGGCCGAATTCGTTTTCGATGACGGCAATCTTGTGGCCGTGGTCTTCTTGCAGGATGCGGTTGAGCAGCGTGGTCTTGCCGGCACCCAGGAAGCCGGTCAGGATGGTGGTAGGGATCAGTGCCATGATGTGGTTCTCTTATTTAGTAGTATCTATTAGGTGATGTATCTGGAATGGACGTGGAATATACGGGTCGGTGTCTATTTCGCACAGTCGGCGCACCAGCCTTTGATCGTCAATTCTATGTCGTGGCTTTGAAAGCCCCGCCCCAGTGTATTTTGCAAAGTCGCTTGCAACTGGTCCTTCAGCGAAGGCGGCGCGGGCTCTGCACCGGAGTAACCGTGTTCTTCATCCAGGCAAAATACCCGAGCGCAACGCGTGCATTTAAAGTGGCCGTGCTGATGCTGGATGCCGCCGGCGCTTGCATGATCTGCCGACTCACCGCCGGTGCTGTAACGAAACACCCTGTCGTCCCCGGCAATCTTGTGGGTCAGGCCGGCATCTGTCAGGCAATCCAGCGCGCGGTATAGCGTTACCCTGTCCATGGTCTGCAGCGCATCCTGTACTTCCTGATGCGACAACGCGCAGTGGTTGTCCAGCAGGACGGCCAGCACGCTGATCCTGGCTTCGGTGGCGCGCACCGGCGAGTTGCGCAGCATATTTTCGGCCAGGGTCTTGCCGTCCTGGCCGCCATATTCTTGCGTGGCATGTCCGCCTGAGGCTGGCGGCTTGCTGGCTGGCTTGGTTTTCATCTTGTAAATCGGAGCTGCAGCTAGGCTGCGAAACCCCTATTATGCCCCAAATTGCAATTGAGTTGCAAAATGGGGTTTGCTGCATCAGCGGGATGTTAAAGCTTGCTTGGGTATTGTTTAGGTGCCGCTTAGGTGTCGCCTAATTATTTCTTTGCGCGCGGATGCGCCTGGTCGTAGACCTTGGACAGGTGCTGGAAATCCAGCGCGGTATAAACCTGGGTCGCGGCGATGGAACTGTGTCCGAGCATTTCCTGCACTGCGCGCAGGTCGCCAGAAGACTGCAGCACATGCGATGCAAATGAGTGCCGCAGTACATGCGGATGGACGTCGGCCGGGATATCCAGCGACTGCGCATGCGCTTTCAGCCGCAATTGCACCAGCCGGGCCGACATGCGGGTGCCGCGCTCGGTCAGGAATAAGGGATGCGGGTCCAGCTTTTGCAGGCTGGGGCGTACTGCCAGCCAGGCCAGTATGGCTTCCAGCGCAGGACGGCCGACCGGCACGATGCGCTGCTTGTTGCCTTTGCCGGTGACTATGACCTCTTGCTGCTCTATGTCCACCCAGCCCAGCGAGGTGTGGCCTTTTTCTGCGACATGGGCGACATCCAGCCCTACCAGCTCGGATACCCTCAAGCCGCTGGAATACAGTAGCTCAAACATTGCCCGGTTCGCGGCCAGTGTCGGGCTGTCGCCGCGTGCTTGCGCCACCAGCCGCACTGCATCGTCCGCACCCAGGGCCTTGGGCAGCGATTTGCCGCGCTTGGGAGCCTTGATGCCATCGACCGGATTGCCAGCCAGAGGCTGCTGCTCTGCCAGCCAGCGGTAAAACCCGCGCCAGCTCGACAGCTTGCGCGCAATCGTGCGCGGGCTTTGTCCCTGCGCATGCAGTTGGGAGGTGAAGCGGCGTATGTGGAAATAAGACAGGGTAGCGAGCTCGGTTTCCCCGGCCTCGCTTGCCATTGATGCCAGCTCTTCCAGATCCAGCTTGTAGCTGGACACGGTGTGTGCGGACAAATTGCGCTGGGTGCGCAGGACCTGCAGATAATCGGTCAGCTGCGCGAGGTCCATGACTTACTCGATCAGGCAGCTCAGCGCAGCACTGGCCGTATCGGCGATCTTCACCAGGAAGTCGGTCGCCATTTCCTTGGTGTAGCGGGCAGGATCGGGCGAGCCCAGCACCAGCAGGCCGAAGGTGGATGCACCAGGCGCCAGCCGCAAGGGCAGCATGGCCAGCGATTGGATAGGCTCATCGGACTCTATCCAGCCTGCTGCTTCAAAATCCATATTCTTGCCGCAGAAGGGCGAACCCAGACCCTTGGCAAATAGACGCACGTCTTCAGTCACCGATTGCGAAAACCAGGTATGGGAATAGTCTTCCGCGGTATCCCATAGACGCAGGGTGGCATGCGGCAAGTCAAAGAACTGCTGCAAGCCCTGGGTCAGTATGTATGGCAGATCGACATCGTTGCGTGCCAGCAGCAGCGAACGGGTCCAGGTCTGGAACTTGGTGGTAATGCCGTCGTTTTCCTGCGCCACGCGGACCAGGTCGGACATGCGCAATTCCAGCAACTTGTATTTTTCCCTGACGATTTCCATTTGGCGCTCTTGCAGCGAAATGGCGCGGCCCAGGACAGGGCTGGTCAGTTTGACGGTGGACAGCAGTTCTGCATGCTCTTCGAAAAAATGGGGGTGTTGGGTCAGGTAATCCGCTATGTCGTTAGAATTCATGAGTAATAGATTAAATGTTGATTTCGCCTTCGTACACCGACACCGCCGGCCCGCTCAAAAATACAGGCTGGTTCTCGCCCTGCCATGCTATGGATAATTCACCGCCATGCGTCGTTACTTTCACCGGCGACTGCAGCAGGCCGCGCCGTATGCCCGCCACGACTGCTGCGCAAGCGCCGGTACCACAGGCCAGCGTTTCGCCGGCGCCGCGTTCATACACGCGCAGGCGTATATGCTGGGGATTCACAATCTGCATGAAGCCTGCATTCACGCGGCGCGGGAAGCGCGGATGATATTCGATAGCAGGGCCATCTGCCAGCACCGGTGCCGCTTCGGTGTCTTCTACTACCTGCACCGCATGCGGATTGCCCATCGACACAGTGGAAAACCAGGCAGTCTTGCCATTGATTTCCAACGGCCACAAGGCATCGCGACCTTCGGTGCGGGCGTCCAAGCCAGTGGCGTCAAACGGTACCTGGGCTGGCTCCAGTATGGGAGCACCCATGTCCACGGTAATGCTGCCATCCAGTTCCAGCCGAGGTTCGATCACGCCTGACAGGGTTTCCACCTTGATCGCCGTCTTGTCGGTCAGGCCCTTATCCCGCACAAAACGGACAAAGGCGCGCGAGCCGTTGCCGCATTGCTCCACTTCGCCGCCGTCGGCGTTGTAGATGCGGTAGCGGAAATCCACGCCATCGGTATCGGGCTTTTCCACCACCAGGATCTGGTCGGCGCCGACGCCAAAGCGGCGGTCGGCCAACAGTTTCCACTGGGCAGGAGTGAAAGCAATCTGTTGATTGATGGCGTCAATGACGACAAAATCATTGCCGGCACCATGCATTTTGGTGAATTTGAGTTTCATCTTGCCATTATAGACTTATTCAACTGTGCAATCGCTGGCATTGGATACGCGCATCGTGCAACAGCCGGATTTTTCACTTGCCACCAGTTAATTTGTTGCATTTTTGCAATTTCGACCATGAATGCGTAATAAAAATTCATCCGGGAGGCGGGTGGCATGGATCCACATCGCACCCTGCGTGTCGAGCCTAGGGGCACAGGCTGGGATAGCTGGCCCGGTGAAAGCCTCGGACAGTTGCCCCAAGGCAGACTAGCTAAAACGGTATTTCCCTGGAGAATTGATGTTAATTTGACCGGTACACTTTGCATAAGTGTCAGCAATGCTGTACCGGTCCAATTATGCTGCACTGTCCATTGAGTCAGCCGGTACAGCGTGTTAATGTGCGATCCGTCATAGAACAAGCCGGAGATTTGCAAGAAGGCGCCTGGTTGCAACTTATTTATGCAGCGAGTCGGATTCTTAGCCAATCCCATATATGATTACCCACAAGGTGATTCTGTTTGAAGCGATACCCTCGCAACGAGACCAAAGCACGGAGACCCCATGAACGCACCCCTCAAGGTCGATCAGCAAACATCGCTGGTAGACGACACGATTTCCCTGGATGACAAATTTACGCTGGAGCGCGGCCGTGCCTTCATGACGGGCACGCAGGCAATCATCCGCCTGGCGATGCTGCAGCGCCAGCATGACTTGAAAGCCGGCCTGAATACCGGCGGCTTTATCACCGGCTACCGCGGTTCACCGCTGGGCGGCGTCGATATGACCGCACAGAAAGCCAAGAAGCATCTGGCCGCGCATCACGTTACCTTCCATCCCGGCGTCAATGAGGATCTGGCGGCAACGACCGTGTGGGGCACGCAGCAAGTCAATATGTTCCAGGGCGCCAAGTATGACGGGGTGTTTTCCATCTGGTACGGCAAGGGCCCGGGCGTGGATCGCTGCGGCGACGTCTTCAAGCACGCCAATATGGCGGGCACGTCGAAGCACGGCGGCGTCCTGGTATTGGCAGGCGATGACCATGCGGCCAAATCCTCTACGACCGCGCATCAGAGCGAACATATCCTGAAGGCTTGCGGCATTCCCGTGCTGTATCCGTCGTCGGTGCAGGAATACCTGGACTACGGCCTGCATGCATTTGCAATGAGCCGCTACACCGGCCTGTGGGTGTCGATGAAGTGCGTGACCGACATCGTCGAGTCCGGCGCTGCCGTCGATATCGATCCTGACCGCGTGCAGCCTGTCATTCCTACCGACCTGATCCTGCCGGCTGACGGCCTCAACATCCGCATGCCGGATGCGGTGCTGGACCAGGAAGCGCGGATGAACAACTACAAATGGTATGCGGCACTGGCCTATGTACGCGCCAACAAGCTGAACCAGATCATCTGGGATAGCCCCAAGGCCCGCATCGGCATCATCACTGCCGGTAAATCCTATCTGGATACTCGCCAGGCGCTGGCTGACCTCGGCATAGACGAACAAGTTGCGCGCGACATCGGCATACGCCTGTACAAGATAGGCATGACCTGGCCGCTGGAGTCACAGGGCGTGCATCAGTTTGCCGAAGGCCTGGAAGAAATCCTGGTGGTGGAAGAGAAGCGCCAGATACTGGAATACCAGATCAAGGAAGAGCTGTACAACCTGCCGGACGGCCAGCGCCCACGCGTGGTCGGCAAGTTCGACGACACCGGCGAATGGAGCAATCTGCAAGGCGCCGGCCACGGCGACTGGCTGCTGCCTGCCACCTACGAGCTGACACCGGCACAGATCGCGCGCGCGGTTGCATCGCGCATTTCGCGCTACTTCGCCGGCCATCCGGTTGAACAGCGCGTGAAAGAGCGTATCGCTTATCTGGAAGCCAAGGAATCGGTATTGAAGGTCATGTCCAGCAAGCCGGATCCGGCCAAGGACCGTATCCCGCATTTCTGCTCCGGCTGCCCGCACAATACCTCCACCAAGCTGCCGGATGGCAGCCGTGCGCTGGCCGGTATCGGTTGCCACTACATGGTGCTGTGGATGGACAGGGAAACCTCCACCTTCACGCACATGGGCGCGGAAGGCACGACCTGGATAGGCCAGGCGCCGTTCACTACGGAAGACCACGTATTCTGCAATCTGGGTGACGGCACTTACTATCACTCCGGCCTGCTGGCAGTGCGTGCCTCGGTGTCCGGCAAGGTCAATATCACATACAAGATTCTGTACAACGATGCGGTCGCGATGACCGGCGGCCAGGAATTTGACGGCCCGCTGGACCCTGGCATGATCTCGCGCCAGATCGCCGCGGAAGGCGTGAATCCCATTATCGTAGTCACCGATGAGCCGGACAAATATCCAGCCGACTACAACTGGGCACCCGGCGTTACCGTGCGCCATCGCAGCGAACTGGATGCGGTACAGCGCGAACTGCGCGAAGTGAAGGGCGTATCGGCAATGATCTACGACCAGACCTGCGCCAGCGAAAAACGCCGCCGCCGGAAACGCAATGAGTATCCGGACCCAGCCAAGCGCGCCGTCATCAATGAAGCCGTATGCGAAGGCTGCGGCGATTGCAGCGTGCAGTCCAACTGCCTGTCGGTAGAACCGCTGGAAACGGAATTCGGCCGCAAGCGCCAGATCAACCAGTCTTCCTGCAACAAGGATTTCTCTTGCGTCAATGGCTTCTGCCCGAGTTTTGTGACGGTAGAAGGCGGCAGTCTGAAAAAGCCCAAGAGGGCCAAGGTAGAAAACAGCCCGTCGCTGGATGTGGCCAACCTGCCGACACCGCAGATACCGTCCACCGCTGAACCTTTCGGCATCCTGGTGACCGGCATAGGCGGTACCGGTGTGGTAACCGTCGGCCAGATCCTGGCGATGGCGGCGCACGTGGCCGGCAAGGGTTGCTCGGTGCTGGATATGAGCGGCCTGGCGCAAAAGGGCGGCCCTGTGCTGTCGCATGTGCGCCTGGCAGACAAGCCGGAAGATATCCACTCCACCCGCGTCGGTACCGGTGCGGCGGATCTGGTCATCGGTTGCGACGTGATTGTCACAGCAGGCAAGGATGCCTTGTCGCGCATGGGCGAAGGCCGCACGTACGCGGCCATCAATTCCACCGGCACACCGACTGCGGCTTTCGTCAAGGATCCTAACTGGCAGTTTCCGGGTTCCGGCGCCGAGAGTGATATCCGCGCCGCCTGCGGCAGCGACCATGTGTCGCTGATCGACGCCGGCAGGATAGCCACTGCACTGATGGGCGACAATATCGCGACCAATATGTTCATGCTCGGTTACGCATGGCAAAAAGGCTGGGTACCGCTGACCGAAGCAGTGCTGATGCGTGCGATAGAATTGAATGGCGTATCGGTAGACTTCAATAAGAAGGCCTTCAACTGGGGCCGTATCGCTGCTCACGATCTGCCTGCAGTCGAGAAGCTGATTACACCAGCGCAGGTGATAGAACTGAAACGCGCGCCGACGCTGGATGACATCATCGCCAAGCGTGTTTCCTTCCTGACCGATTACCAGGACGCTGCCTATGCCAAACAATACCTGGACTTCATCCAGCAGGTTAAGGCGGCGGAAGAAAAAGTCGTGGATGGCGCCAAGGCGCTGCGCCTGACGGAAGCAGCAGCACGCTATCTGTTCAAACTGATGGCGTACAAGGACGAGTATGAAGTTGCGCGCCTGTATACCACCGGCAGTTTCGAGAAGAAGGTTGCCGACATGTTTGAAGGCGATTACAAGATCAACTTCCACCTGGCGCCGCCTTTGCTGGCCAAGCGCGATGCCAAGGGACACCTGATCAAGCAATCCTTCGGCCCCTGGATGATGAAGGCCTTCGGCCTGCTGGCGAAAGCGAAATTCCTGCGCGGCGGCATGCTGGATATCTTTGGCTACACCGAAGAGCG
The DNA here is from genome assembly GCF_014636315.1 of Parundibacterium terreum. Lineage (GTDB taxonomy): Bacteria > Pseudomonadota > Gammaproteobacteria > Burkholderiales > Burkholderiaceae_D > Undibacterium > Undibacterium terreum. The sequence continues at coordinate 300,955 of NZ_BMED01000004.1, forward strand.
CAAGATGGAACGCGCCCTTCCTGTGGAATACAAGCAGATGCTGGGCGGCTTGCTGGCGCAGTTGAATGCGGACAATCTGGCAAAGGCAGTAGCACTCGCCAGCATTCCGGAAGATATCCGCGGCTACGGCCACGTGAAGGAACGTCATTTGAATGTTGCCAAGGCCAAGCAGGCAGCCTTGCTGGCAGAGTTCAATACAAGCCAGCAGCCTAAGAAAGCAGCATAGTCATAGTCCTAACGCTGCATAGTCGATATGCATCAACAAAAATGGCCGACCTAGTCGGCCATTTTTTTTACCTCCATCGCAGTGCAGGTAAAACCGCTAGAATACGCGGGAAAATCTCGTCGGAACTCGTAACCAAACAAGGATCAAGGATGAACGAACGCACCATCATTATCATCGCCGCCGTCAATATGTTTATCGCCGTCGGTGCAGGCGCCTTTGGCGCGCATGGGCTGAAGCAGGTGTTGAGTGCAGAGATGCTGGCGATCTGGCAGACGGCAGTGAGCTATCAGGCGATGCATGCGCTCGGCCTGTTCGTGATTGCGCTGCTGATGCCGCGTTTGAACTCTGCCTTGCTGGGATGGGCGAGTATTGCCATGCTGGTCGGCATCGTCTTGTTCAGTGGCAGCCTGTATGCACTGGCCTTGTCCGGCACCCGCATACTGGGTGCGATTACGCCTTTGGGCGGACTGGGATTCTTGCTGGCATGGGCGATGCTTGCGTGGGCGGCTTATCAATCGGCTCGTTAAAAAAGAAGTTATCGGCAATGTTGCGGTGCAGCGAAAACGCTGCCGCGAGCCTGGACAAGTAGGGTGACTATTGTCTATCGTTAATATTTTTTAGCGATTTTAAATTGACGGTGCTGCGATGCGCTCCAGTGTCTATATGGCCGCCGCATACGCCCAAGGCAATCCCGGCATCTGCGCTATAATTCCAGCACTCCACACCGCGCCCTCGTGCGTGGTGCGCGTATTCTCATTCTTTGCGAGATCAATATGACAGCCAGTACCGCACCCAGCCAGTCAAAATTCGGCACCGTTCTTCGTGTGACTAGCGGCAACTTCATGGAAATGTTCGACTTTTTCCTGTTCGGTTTCTACGCTACCTACATTTCCAAAACTTTCTTTCCGGCCGGCGATGAATTCGCATCGTTGATGCTGACCTTTATGACCTTCGGCGCCGGTTTCCTGATGCGCCCTCTGGGAGCAATCTTTCTCGGCGCCTATGTGGATAGGGTAGGCCGCCGGCAAGGCCTGATCGTCACACTGGCATTGATGGCGCTGGGCACGATGCTGATCGCTTTCGTGCCGGGGTTTGCCACTATAGGCTATCTCGCTCCCTTCCTGGTGTTGACCGGGCGCCTGTTGCAGGGCTTCTCGGCAGGTGTGGAGCTGGGCGGTGTTTCCGTCTACTTGTCGGAAATGGCCACACCAGGCAATAAAGGCTTCTACGTCAGTTGGCAATCTGCCAGCCAGCAAGTGGCGATCATTGTCGCTGCTGCGCTGGGTTATGCGTTGAATGTGTCCCTGACGCCTGCGCAGATCGGCGACTGGGGCTGGCGCGTTCCGTTTTTCATCGGTTGCATGATTGTGCCGGTACTGTTCATGATACGCCGCTCGCTGCAGGAAACTGAAGAATTCATGAAGCGGAAGCATCGCCCGGATGCCAAAGAAATTTTCCGCTCCATGCTGGAAAACTGGGGCATCGTGATCGCCGGCATGATGCTGGTGGCGATGACTACGGTCTCCTTCTACCTGATCACCGTGTACACACCAACCTTCGGCAAGAGCGTGCTCAAACTGAGTACGACGGACAGCCTGATCGTGACCTTTTGCGTCGGCATATCCAACTTCATCTGGCTACCTGTGATGGGCGCATTGTCGGACCGTATCGGCCGCCGTCCACTGCTGATCTTCTTCACCGTATTGACCATACTCACTGCCTACCCCGCGATGACCTGGCTGACCGGCCTGCCGACCTTTGGCAAGATGCTTGAGGTAGAGCTGTGGCTGTCCTTCCTGTATGCCAGCTACAACGGCGCCATGGTGGTGGCATTGACCGAGGTAATGCCGGTTGAGGTGCGTACGGCCGGCTTCTCGCTGGCCTATAGTTTGGCAACGGCGATTTTCGGCGGCTTCACACCAGCGATCGCCACGGGGCTGATAGAAGCGACAAAAGACAAGGCCGCGCCTGGATTGTGGATGACATTTGCCGCAATCTGCGGCCTGATCGCCACGCTGGTGCTGTATCGTAAAAGCAGTGTGAGCGCCAGGGAGCAAAGGATAGTGACGGATCTTCCGTCTCACCCGGCGACTTGACATAGTATTCGAATACCCCTGCGACGGTATGCCGTCGCAGGCTTGCAAAATCCCTGCCTTCCCCCGTTATTCTTCCGCCAGCTGATATTGGCCGCCTAGCACCGCAGCAATCGCCTTCAAGCCATCCAGTGCCCCCATAGCCAGCCCGACATCCTCTTTGCTTGCGACGCCTGCCTCGCGCAGATTAATCCTGATCAGGCGGCCGCCATGCTTTTGCAGTATGTGCTGGCTGAAGTATCTGACCGAAGGGATCGCAGTTCCCGCGCCCAGCTCTATCGCGACAGGTCTTTCTACCTTCTCCAGCCAGCTTTGCTGGCGCGCATGCTGAGCCGCCTGCTGTTGCTCGTTCCAGCCCCAGTCCCCAAACATCAGGATATTGGGCCGGGCGAGTCCGCCGCAATGTGGACACAAGGGCGGGTGATTGCGCAGGCGGCAGTTGTCCTTGTCCACGTCGGGGATGAAGGCATCCGCCGGCCAGATATCGGCACAGCATCCCTGCAGGCATTGCAGATGATGGATAGAACCATGACATTCATTGATATGCTGCCCATCAAAACCCGCCCTCTGGAATTGACCATCCACGTTGCTGGTAAATACCGTATAGCCTTGCGGCATTTGGCTACCCCAATGCTTCAGCAGCGCAAAGCCCGCATGCGGCTGGATGCGCCGGTACAGATCCAGCCTGTGACCGTAAAATCCCCACGCAAGCTCGGGGCGGGTTTCAAATGCGGCAGGCGAAGCAATCTGGGTAAATTCCAGTCCCGCCTTCGCTAGCGCCGGATAGGCATTCCAGAATCCGGTATTGCCGCGAAAGTCAGGCAAGCCGGAATCAACGCCCATGCCGGCTCCTGCGGCGACGACCAGGCCGTCGGCTTCTTGTATCAATTCTGCAGCATGGTGTAATAACTGGTCGGGAGAGCGCATGAGTGGCGGTAGTTCTGTCAAAGAAGTTTGTGGCTGAATAAACCATACTATCTTATCAAGATACATTGCCATTTGGGATAGCTTGCGTGACGCGGGCTACGCAAGGCGTAGTCAAGTAGCAGACGGCGGCCTTGTTCACGCAGCTTGTAGCTCCTGCTTGTCCGCCAATGAATCAATCGACACAGGCTGTGCAGTGCCTGGTTGGATGAATAAGGGGGCAGGCTCATGCAAAGGGTGACGGGATGCATAGTTGATATAGCGAAAACCCTTGCTCACCTTGCCGGGCACGTCCAGACGGAAAGATGCAAGACGCATCATGATGTCTTGCTCCAGTTCCATGAGGGCCTGTGTAATTAGCATATCCACATGTGTAGCCGGGATACCGGAGCGGGGCGCGCTTGCTTGATGACTGGTGGCGCATGAGTCGGCACAAGCGATGCGCCATACATCGGCCAGGGTAAGGCTGCCTGGATCTGCTGCCAGCACCCAGCGGCCGGTCCGGCCGGCTGGTGTGATCAAGCCTGTGGAAAGCAATAGCCTGCAGGTCTTCCTTATGTCGGCGTGGAGGAATGGCGTGCTGTTCTTGATCTGCTTGATTCCCGCGCCTCGCTCTCCTGCCGCGATAAAATATTCCAGCACAGCCGCTAGCGTACGAAATCCCAGGCTGGATGGAGTATCCAGCAATGCGCCTAGGGCCTGCCTGCGCATGCTGCCGCCCGGACGAGAGCAGAGAACAGATTGCTTTCGCATGTGTTGACAGCATATTCAGGATGCCACTGTACGCCTACGCAAAACGGATGCCCCTGCACTTCTATGGCTTCCACGACGCCATCGTCGGCAACGGCGCTGACACGTACACCCGCACCTGCTTCTATATTGTCTTGCGCGACAGCCTGGTGATGCAGGCTATTGATGTGTAGCTCGTCTACGTCCAGTATCTGATGCAGCAATGATCCCTGATGCACGGTGATGCGATGCGCCGGCTGGTCGCAGGGCTGCTGCTTGTGTTCAATAGTCGTGGCGATATCGGAAGGCAGATGCTGATGCAGGCTGGCCCCCTTTGCTACCGCGATGAGCTGCATGCCCCCGCAAATTCCCAGGATGGGGATATTTCTTGCCAGCGCTCCCTGCAGTATTGCCGTTTCAAAATCGGTCCTGTCCGGTTTCAAGCTGACTTGTTGCGGATACTTGCTGGCCGCGCCGTATAGCGCCGGGGAGATATCGAACATGCCGCCGCTGAGCACAAGTCCATCCGCCAGATCCAGGTAATGGTCTATCGCATCCATCTGGTAAGGGAGAATAATGGCAGTGCCGCCAGCCTTGGCGATTGCGCTGCAATAATTGCGGCGGATGAAATAGGTCGATTCTATATGTTGTATGTTGTCGCTGCGGTCAGGAGTAATTGCTATGAGTGGCCTGGTCATGGAAGATGATCCGTCGATGCGGAGATCGTGTTGTGGTTGAGCCGCCATTATTGGGCGTTAAGAGAATGGCGCCAAACCATGATTTCTATTTGCGGTGATTAGATTTGCTAATGTCTTGCCGTGCAGGCAGAATAAGAAAGAATGATTTGAATAAAAATGATCTGAATAATCTACGGAGAGATCCATGCCCAAGAACACGCTGGTCACGCCCCTGATCCTGCATGCGATGCCCTATTTTGAAGCGGCGGCAAGGAATCGCAGTTTTACGCGCGCTGCGGAAGAACTGCATGTGACGCAAGGCGCGGTCAGCCAGCAGATCAAGGGATTGGAGGAGCAAGTCGGCGTGCAGCTGTTCAAACGCCTGGCGCGCGGGCTGGAGCTGACGCAGGAGGGTGAGCGCCTGTTTCGTGTCGTGCATTTGGCCCTGGGAGAAATAGAGACGACAGTGAGAGCGATTCAACCCGCGGCGATGGCAGAGGCTTTGGTGATACGTTCATCACCTTCGTTTTCGATGATGTGGCTGATGCCCAGACTCAGTCGTTTCAGCCGGCTATATCCGGATATAGAGATACGTCTGCGTGGGGAGCTGTTCGGCATGAGTATGTCGCGCATGAATCTGGAGGGGGTGGATGTGTTGGTCCTGTATGAACAGTTTTCCTCGCGCTATGAGCAGGAACTGACTCCGCTGATGGGCGAATACCTGCTGCCCGTTGCTTCGCCAGGCTTTCTTCAGGAACACCCGGTAGTGCAGGATACCGCGGCGTTTCAGAAATTGAATCTGCTGCATGATGATGCTCCCTGGGAGGGCGCAGCGGCCTATGCCGAGTGGGCAGAGTGGTTGCGCCTCGCAACCCAGGATAGGTCCGGTGCGGTAGAGCAATATGGAACGCATGGACATCAGTACAATCTGGCCCAGCTCGCGATCAATGCCGCGCTGCATGGTGAAGGCATAGCAATGGCGCGTACTTCGCTGATCCGTGAAGAGCTGGCGGCCCAGCGTCTGTTGCCGGTTGTACCATTGGCGACGAAGGCCAGCGCCAGCTATGGCCTGGTGCAAAATAATAACGCGAGAAATAGCCGGGCAGTAGGCTTGTTCACAGAATGGATCAGGGAAGAATGCCGCGCCTTCGAGGCGGAGAGAAACGGCTTGCTCGCGAGCATGGCGCGCCTGGTCTAGGGTTGCCCCAACAGGAACAGAATATCAATTCATTAGAAATTCTAATGAGGCGTGATAGAAATCATGGTTTGTAGGAAGCCGGCCTTCGTAGAAAAATGAGCTTCGACATCTGCCAATGCGGATACGTCAAACGATCAGACCGCGAACGCGGAAATTTTCTATAACATACCTGGGCTGAGAAGAATCATGACTGTCAAAATTTGCGCGTTACCCCTGCTTGTTTCCATGACGCTGGCATGGCAAGGATCTGCATTTGCCGAAGATATCCTGGTCAAGATAGGCCATGTGAGCCCCTTGTCCGGCCCCTCTGCCCACATGGGCAAGGATACGGAAGACGGTGCGCGGATGGCAATTGATGAGCTGAATGCCAAATCGGTTTCCATAGGCGGCAAGAAAGCCAGGTTTGAACTGGTGGCGGAAGACGACGGCAGCGACCCGCGCCAGGCAACCACAGCGGCTCAAAAACTGGTGGATGCTAAGGTCAATGCAGTGATCGGTCATATGAATTCCGGCACGACGATACCGGCATCAAAAATTTACAATATCGCCGGCATACCGCAAATTTCACCTTCGGCGACCAATCCCAAATATACGCAGCAGGGCTTCAATACCGCTTTCCGCGTGGTGGCCAACGATGGCCAGCTCGGGGGCACCCTGGGCCGCTATGCGGTGCAGGTCAGCCAGGCAAAGACCATTGCGGTGATTGACGACCGCACTTCTTACGGCCAAGGGGTGGCGGATGAGTTCATCAAGGGTGCAACAGGAAAATCGCGCTCAGTGACTATCCTGCCGCGCCAGTACACGACAGACAAGGCTACCGATTTCAACGCAATCCTGACGGCGATCAAGGGCAAGAAGCCCGATCTGGTCTTCTTCGGCGGCATGGATGCGGTTGGCGGCCCGATGTTGAAGCAGATGCAGCAACTGGGGCTGGATGCCAAGTTCATGGGCGGTGACGGCATCTGTTCTACGGAACTGGCAAAGCTGGCCGGTGACGCGCTGGGAGAAAGCAAGATCGTGTGCGCAGAAGCCGGCGGTGTGGAGGACGGCATGAAGCCCGGCCTGGAAAAATTCAAGGGCGAGTTCAGCAAGAAATTCGGCCATGCTGTCGTGCTGAATGCGCCATATGCCTATGATGCTGTGATGACCGTCGTCGCGGCAATGCAAAAGGCCGGTTCGGCGGAACCTGCCAAATACCTGCCGGAACTGGCCAAAATTCATTACAAGGGAATTACCGGGAATATCGCCTTTGACGAGCACGGCGATATACGCGACGGCACGCTGACCCTGTATACCTACAAAGGCGGCAAGCGGGAGCTGATTGCCGTCACGCGCTGAGCCGTCAACAAAAAAAAGCCCCGGAAGCAGGCTTCCGGGGCTTTTTTCATTGCAAGGCCAAGTCTTATTCCTTGGCTATCTTGTTGTTCCTGATTTTTTCTGCAAACTGCTGATAGCCACGCGCCCTCAGTTCACAGGCAGGGCATTTGCCGCAGCCGTGACCCCAGTCATGCAACTGGCCGCGTTCGCCGAGATAGCAGGTGTGCGTATCGGAACGTATCAGGTTCACCAGCGCTTCGCCACCCAGGTCTTGCGCGAGTTCCCAGGTCTGCGCCTTGTCTATCCACATCAGCGGGGTTTCCAGTTTCAGGCGGGTAGCCATGCCGAGGTTGAGTGCAACCTGCAAGGCCTTCATCGTATCGTCGCGGCAATCGGGATAACCGGAAAAATCGGTTTCGCACATGCCGCCAACCAGCACATTCAGGCCGCGCCGGTAAGCCAGTGTTGCCGCCACCATCATGAACATCAGGTTGCGGCCGGGCACGAAGGTATTCGGCAAGCCGTTTTCCTGCATGACGATCTCTATATCTTCAGTCATCGCGGTATGCGATAGCTGCGAGATCAGCGACAGGTCTATCATATGGTCTTCGCCCAGCTTTTGCTGCCAGTCCTCCGAGTAGCCGCGCATTTTTTGCAGCAGGGTAGGGCGTACGGTCAGCTCTATCGCATGGCGCTGCCCATAGTCGAAGCCTATGGTTTCTACCTTGCTGTAACGCGACAGGGCCCAGGCCAGGCAGGTGGTAGAATCTTGTCCGCCGCTGAAAAGGACCAGCGCCCCGTCTGTGGATATGTTCATAGGGTGTAAAAATAATATTAATATTGTGTGGCGTATAGCTTAAGCGTGGGACGCGGTTGCCAAGTGATTTCGGCATCATCCCATAATCGATAGTTTTTGTGCAGTCTACTTCTTGATATTGCTGATCATCTGGTCCACATAGTCGCCGTCAGCATCTTCAAACTTGACTCGCACCGGATACCAGTCCAGCGACGGCGCCAGCCACAAATCCAGTTGCTGGTCTTTGGCGTCCGGCGGCGGCGCCCTGACTACATGCACCGTTTCCATATTGCCCAGTGCAGTGCGCAGGTTTTCATAGCCGTTGACCTTGAAAGACCAGGGGTCGGCATCGCGCCTGCCTGCGACCAGGAAATTCCACTCCGAGCCTGCCTTGAACCTGTCGCCGGCGGCGCGCGCCAATGCGATCAATTGCCAGACCGCGCTGGTACGATCCTGCTCGCCGCCCTTGATCACATATTTTTCCGTGGATTCGGTAAACCGGATTTGCCTGGCCGTACGGTCGAAACTGGTGACGGTCTCGGCTTTGCGGAAACGTTTTTCAGTGAATTTTTCCGGCGCCAGCCCAAAGCTGTCGATGATGCCGGTGCTGCTGGCATCGAGTATCTTGCCGACCAGCATGGCCCTGGTTTCAGTGACGACACTGTACTTCTGTTCATTGGCGGCGCCGCTCACCAGCCACTTGACGGTGGCATCGCCGGATAAGGACAGGCCGCTTTGCCTGGCCTTGATGGCGTATTGCAGGTCTGCTGAAGGCGGCAGGTTGTACGCATATTTGATATTGTCGGCATGGGCAGCCAGTGACAGAAAAATTCCGGCCGCAAGAATCAATTTGGTGTGTAGCTTGTTATGCATGAAAGCTTAGTGTCCCTGATTGGTGATTTGCGTAATTTTAGTCACGCTTTGGGTGGTGACGGCGCCATTGCTTTCGGTATTGCGGATTTGTACCGGATACCAATGCAATTCCGGTGCCAGCCAGACATCCAGCCTGGAATTATAGGAGCCGGGGCGGGGTGGGCGAACCAGATGCCAGGTTGTCAGATTACCCAATTTGGTCGTGATCTTTTCCTGCCCCTGCACCACGAACTGGAACACGGTGGCATCGCGGTCTTCGCCTATCTGTATCGCAAACTCCCGGCCTGCCTGCATTTGCCTGGCGTCTGCATTGCCTATGCCTGCCAGTTGCATCAGGATGGTATTTTTATCCTGGGCGCCGTCGCTCAATACGGCGGTTTTGGTCGATGCAGAAAAACTGATGGTCTTTTCTTCGCGGTTGAAGTGGGTTGCGGTCTCTGAGCGGCCACGCCGCGTTTCGCTGCTGAGCACCGGGGCAATGCCGTGGCTGTCCAGCAGGCCTTCGCTACGCATGGTCAGCAGATTGACTGAGGCGAACAGTATCTTCAGGCCTGCCTTCATGCTCATTTTGTATTTGCCGTCGCCGGCTTCCCAATTGATCTCGCCTTCGCCAAGATAGGGATTGGGCTGGCCCGGTTTAGTATTGGACAATTCCAGCGTCAGCCTGGCTGAGGGCGGCGGCAGCACCACATATTCCGGTGCTTTGGCTGTAGCCGGTTTTTCCTCGCTGGCAGGTGAGGCAGGAGTTTCCGCCATAGCAGCAGCTTTTTCCGGGCTTGCTTCCTTGATTTCCAGCGGCGCTGTCAGCGCTGCAATCTCGGCCGGGCTGGTTTCTTCTGCGGCAGAAGAGTCGGGATTGCTAAGCGCGGCAGGTGCCGTGACTGGAACTGCAGGAGCTACCGGCCTGGACCTGGGCCGGGCCGGGGCTGCAGGCGGTGTTTCAGTCTTGTCCGCCCTGGCGACGGGCTGTTGCATGCCGGTCTCCAGCGGACGGGGGCTGAGGCTGATCTCTACCGTCTTTTCCGCTTGATCCTGGTGCGCCGGCAAGCTGACGTGCTCGCTGGCCCAATAGATAACCAGCACATGTAGCAGCACGGTAGCGATAAGCACGGCTATCCATCGGCGGGGGATGTGAGTTGCTGGTTTGATAATGGGTAACGCGAAATCAGTCATGGTGCTAGTGTAAACGTTCTTGCACACCGCCGCGATGACAGTGAACAGCTTCCACCTGACAGGGCGGGCGGAGAGCAGCGGGACCGCGGAAGAATTGGACCTGTGTCATCGGCTTGCACCCGTGGCATGTAAAATGAACAGCCTTATTGATCTGTCTTTCAGGAAATACATGTTAAAAGTAGTTAGCGCCCTCTTGCTCAGTTCGTTGTTGCCGGTAGCACATGCTGCCGGCTCAGCCACGTCGGCCCCTCCCTCCACCAAGCCTTCAGGCGCGCCTATCCGCATCGCGATGATAGACGGCTTATCCGGCTCTTTTACCAATGCAGGTGAGGCGGTGGTGCGCAATTTGCAATTGGCGATAGACAATATCAATGCCCGCGGCGGCATTAAGTTGCCGGATGGCAGGCATGCACTGGTGTTTTCTACCTTCGATAACAAGCAGGGGGTTGAAGATTCCCTGACCGAGCTGAAACATGTGACCGATCAGCATATTCCCTTTGTCATGCAAGGCAATAGTTCTGCTGTTGCGCTGGCGCTGGTAGAGGCGATCAACAAGCATAACCAGCGTGTGCCGGACAACCGCGTGCTGTTCCTGAACTATTCTGCAGTGGACCCCAGCCTGACCAATGAAAAGTGCAGCTATTGGCATTTCCGCTTTGACGCCAATGCAGATATGCGCATGAATGCGTTGACTGCGGTGATCAAGGATGACAGCCATGCGAAACGGGTCTATCTGATAGGGCAGGACTATAGCTTTGGCCGCCAGGTGGCCAAGTCTGCGCGCAGCATGCTGGCCGCCAAGCGGCCGGACATCACCATCGTGGGTGACGAATTGCACCCTATAGGCAAGATCAAGGATTTTTCCCCGTATGTCGCAAAGATCAAGGCCAGCGGCGCCGACACGATCATTACCGGCAACTGGGGCAATGACCTGACATTGTTGATCAAGGCCGCGAAGGATGCCGGCCTGAACACCAAGTTTTACACTTTCTATGCGAATGCCCTGGGTGCGCCGGCGGCTATCGGCGATGCCGGTATAGGCCGCGTGCGGGCCGTGGCCGAATGGCATCCGAATGCGGGCGGTGCCGATAGCGATGCTTTCTACGGCAGCTTCCGCCAGCGCTATCCGGACCCCAAGGACGACTATGTGCACATGCGCATGCATGTGATGGTCAATATGCTGGCGGCGGCAATCGAGAAAGCCGGCAGCACCGAGGCAGCGGCAGTGGCAAAGGCGCTGGAAGGCGCGCAATTCAGGAACAGCTTCTACCAGGCCAGCATGCGCGCCGCCGACCATCAACTGATACAGCCCTTATATGTATCGGTGATGCAAAAGCGCAGCGATGGCGGCTTGCGCTTCGACAATGAGGGCAGCGGCTATGGTTTCAAAACCGAGCGCTACTTTGAACCCGCATTGACGGCATTGCCGAGCTCATGCAAGATGCCAAAACCATCATAAACGACAACGGGGACCCCATGTCCGCAACATCTGCTTCGCTGTACGATAAATACCAGGCTTTGCAACTGGTGCTGCATCCGGGCGGCATCATGGAAGTCGTGATGGGGGCCGGCCAGTCTGCCAACGGCAAGCTGTCCACGGCGGACCAGCATCTGCACCGGGAACTGGCGGATATCTGGCGCACCATTGATGAAGATCCGCAAGTGAAGGTCGCGATCATACGCGGCGAGGGACGAGGGTTTTCTGCCGGCGGCGATCTTAGCCTGGTTGAAGACATGGCGAACGATTTTGCCGTCCGCACCCGGGTCTGGAAGGAAGCCAAGGACCTGGTCTACAACGTCATCAATTGCAGCAAGCCCATCGTGTCGGCGATGCACGGCCCTGCGGTCGGCGCCGGCCTGGTGGCGGGCTTGCTGGCGGATATTTCGATTGCGACCAGGACTGCCCGCATCATTGACGGCCATACCCGCCTCGGCGTGGCCGCCGGCGACCATGCGGCGATCGTGTGGCCGCTGTTGTGCGGCATGGCCAAGGCTAAATATTATTTGTTGCTGTGCGAGACGGTCAGCGGTGAAGAAGCGGAGCGCATAGGCCTGGTGTCCTTATGCTGTGAAGAGGCGGAATTGCGCGACAAGGCATTTGAGATCGCAGGCCGTCTGGCCAGCGGCTCGCAGACCGCCATTCGCTGGACCAAGTACGCGCTGAACAACTGGCTGCGTATGGCCGGCCCTAGTTTCGATACCTCGCTGGCACTGGAATTCATGGGGTTTGCCGGGCCGGACGTGCAGGAAGGTGTGGCTTCTCTCAGAGAGAAGCGAAATCCGCAGTTTCCATAAGTACACATTGAGAGTAATCTGGCGGAATGGACATTGTTTGTACGACAATAAGCGCAAGGAGAGCAAGATGACATCCCAATTCCCCGGTGGCGAGATGCCCGGTATGACGGCGATGAACGATACGCTGGCATTCGTCAAAAAATTGTGGGGCGGCATGCAGGTTCCCGGCATGGTGACGCCGACCATTTCAATCGACGACCTGGACAAGAAGATCAAGGATTTAAAGACGGTAGAGTCCTGGCTCAACGTCAACATGAATATGCTGCGCGGCACGATACAGGCGCTGGAAGTGCAGCGGGCCACGATAGCGACGCTGAACTCCCTTGGCGCCAGTTTTTCCAATGCGATGGGTAGCGCTGAAGCTGCAGGGACTTCGTCATTTTCGAGTGACGCTTACACCGCTCCGGCTGCGACCAATCCCGAGTGGCCGATGCCGCCGGCGGGTACACAGGCCAAGCCTGAATCATTTTATACGCATGCGCCCGCAGAGCCGGAGCCTGCTGCAGATCCGGAAACGGACGCAGATACTGACGCAGAAGAAGATACTGCGGATGTGGAGGGCAGCAAGGAGGAGGCGAGCGCCGCCTCGCAATTCGTCAACCCTGCCGCATGGTGGACCTTGTTGCAAGACCAGTTCAAGCAGGCGGTAAACAATGCAATGGCTGGCGAACTGACTGCCAAGGAAACCCCGACTGCCGAGGAACCCAAGAAAGCGGCGACAAAACCGGCTACTAAAACTGCAACCAAGCCCGCAAATAAGACAGCCAAGCCAGCCGCCAAAAAAACCGCAAAGGCACCGGCCAAGGCTGGCACCGCAAAGGCGGCCAATCAAGCTTCAGCCAAGCCTGCCAGCAAACCGGTCGATAAAGCAGGTGCTGCCAAAAGCAGCGTCGCAAAACCGAAACCGGTATCTATAGGAAGCAAGCTTTCCAGTCCCAAGACCTGAGCCTGATTCTGAGTCTGAGTCAGATTCTTAGTCAGTAAGCAGTCCTGAACAGCCTGGATTTTCAGGCTGTCGCCCACTTAACCATGCGCGGGATTCTTGCCACCGACAGCGACGTTTGCTGGTGCGCCTGATTGCTGGCGGTTGACGGTGGGATAGTCCCAGTCGGATACGAACAGGCTGCCGTCGGCGCGCGCTGCTGCGATTTCCTGCTTTACCTCGGCACGGGTCTTTCCTGTACCTGCGGGAATTGCTGCTACGTGCGGATAGTCATAATCGGCATCTGCAAACAGTGTGCCGTCTTCCCTGGCTGCCTTGATCTCTGCGAGTACCTGCGCACGGGTGACATTGGAATTGACGATGGGCGGAGTAGGCCAGTCGTAGTCGCTTGAAAATAAGGTACCTTGCTCTCTTGCCTGGCGCAACTCATCCAGCACTTGCTGGCGGGTCTTCCCGGCGGCGGGGCCGTTGCCTTGATAGTCCTGGGAAAAAGCCGCAGAGCTTGCAGCAGCCATAGCCAATAAAACCAATATTTTTTTCGCATTCATTTTCATTCTCCAATAGATTTCAATAGGTAGCAGCGGGTTCGCAGGAGCCAGACCATTTACATCGAAAGCTGTGCGGCCCAACTTGAGTGCAAGTCTAGAGGGCAGCGAAGGACAGGACGATGACAGGCTTATGACGGTTTTGTCATTTTTTTGCGTGCTGGATACCGGCCGCGTAAAGCCGGCTATTGGAGAGCGGGGAGCTTATTTTCGTGCAATGCGCTTCAGCAAACGCATCAGACTGCCCAGTACGGGTATCTTTTCATAAAGTTCCTCAGCGGCGTCCCAATAATCGCGGTGATAACTGACGCGGCCGACCGCATTAAACCGCAAGTGGGTTGCTCCGCGTATTTTCTGAGCTTCGTAAGAGCGGTTTTTCATCGTGAACATGAAATCCCAGGTCAGAAAGGCTTCGTTGTTCTGCAATATCCGGGTATGTATTTTGAAGCGAGGCTTATCTACTTGCACGAACATATGTTCAAAGATGGACCGTATCACATCCAGCCCGCGCACCTCATTGAACGGGTCTTTGAAAAAAGCGTCGGCAGCATAGATCAGATGTAATTGCTGGCAAGATTCCAGCGTCATCTTTTCATAAAAATCGGCCAGCATATCCAGGTCTTTTTCAAAATTCATCGGTGCGCTTGTCATGGTGTCGTGAAAAATCATAGGCCGGTGAATTTGTGTACTAAAAAGAAGTAGCAGCGATACGGAAGCATACGCATCAGGCGTAACCAGTTGGTAAAGCGTTTTGGGAAATGGATGTGAAACTCGCCACGTTCCATACCTGCTACCAGTTCCTGTGCGGCGGTAGATGCTGATATCAGCGCTGGCATCTTGAAATCATTATTTGCAGTGAGCGGTGTTTCCACGAAGCCGGGACTGACCAGGTACACAGCGATGTTCTTGGGCCGCAGGTCGAAGTACAATGACTCGCACAGATTGACGATGGCTGCCTTGGTCGGGCCGTATACGAGTGCCTTTGGCAGGCCGCTGAAGCCTGCCACCGATCCGACTATGCCTATGCCGCCGTGTCCTTGCTTCAGCAGGCTGGGCAGCACTGCATCCAGGCAGTTGTAGACGCCGCGCAGGTTCAGGTCCAGCAGTCGATTGGCCGCTGCCAGATCAAAGCTGTCTGCGCGCATTTCGTTATAGCCCCCTGCTACGACCAGCACCAGGTCCAGCTTGTCCCAGGCCTCCAATATAAGCCTGTGTGCATGGATGAGGCTGGCATGATCGGTCACATCCGCTGCGATGGCCAGTGCATTTGGCTGGTTTTGCACAAGCACCTGCAATTGTTTTTCGGTACGTGACGATAGTGCCACGTGCGCCCCTTTTTTCAATAACAGCAATGCGGTTTCTGCGCCTATTCCGGTAGAGGCGCCGATGACCCAGACGCGCTTCCCCAGCCAGCTCTTTATCCCGGGATTCAATTTACTTGCCCAGTCTTGCCGTCGGCAATTTTTGTGAACGACAGCGTGACACTGCCCAGGCCTATGCCGAACTTGCTCATTGCTGCGCGGTTGAGCATGGTTTTATCGTCCATCAACACCATCAGGTCATCGAAGCTGACGTGATAGATGCTGTCGCCTACCGGCAGTGACAGTACATAGTTCCAATGCAGGGTGTTGCCGGAGACTACGCCTTTCGCTTCGCCGACTACATCTGCCGCCGTTCCGGTGAAGCTGTTGTCGCCGGTTTTCTTTAGTGTCCAGATGCGTTTCTGTTTGCTGCCGTCAGAGTAACTGAAACTCTCATCCAAAGTGCCGGTATCGCCATTCCATTTGCATACAATGACAACCGTAAATCGTTTGACAATCTTGCCCGAACGGTCCTGGAACATGCCCCATGCATCCAGAGTGCCGTTGAAGTAATTTTGTACATCAAGGGTAGGCTGTTCTTTGGCGTATACCGCCGGGTCACTGTAGCTGGCGCAAGAACTAAGCAAGGTGGCGATCAGTAGTAAGCCTGGTAATTTCAAGGTCCTCATACCGGCCTCGCATTTTCCAGCAACTGGCTGCGCAAAGCGCCTGCAGAAGTATTCTTGTCCAGCCAAATGGCAAAGAAGGCGTGTGCGAACTCTGTATCCATGATTTCACCCAGTAATTTTCCGTTTAGATAAAAGCGGGCTCCTTCGCCCGGCAGATAGACTCCGGTAATGTGGTCATCCTCTTTGACATCTGGAAATAGTTTGCTCATTTGCGCCAGCCAGAATTTCTGATTCTCGTCATTGCCTATTTTTAGTTTGCGTATTTCGTCGTAACTGGCTTGCGCAATTTTGCTGCCGACCAGATTGCGGGCGTATTGCAAATCCAGTGCAAATTTATTCCTCGTTGGCGTATCGGGAACATATCCTTCGCTGCTTACCCATAGCCTGGCTTCATAAAATTTTAATCCGAACCAACGGAAATTGCCGGAACCAGCCAGCCGTGCATTGCTAATTTCAGCTCGTATATGCGATGCCGGGGTGGCGTCTGCGGCCAACGCGCTTGCCGGTGCCAGCGGCTGCAGAACCAGCACACTGATCAGCAATATCCAGAATCTCCTGATACTCATTTTTTTACCAGCGTAAATTGTGCGACGCTGATACTCTTGGCAAGAAATCCCGCTTCGCAATATGCCAGGTAAAATTCCCAGGTACGCAGGAATTTTTCATCAAAGCCCTGGTCCTTGATGGCATGCAGTTTTTCCATGAAGGCCGCACGCCATTCTTGCAGCGTGCGTGCGTAGTCCATGCCAAAGCTTAGGGTTTCCACTACTTGCAATCCATGCTTTTCGGCATACTTTTTGAATACTTCAATAGAGGGAAGCATGCCGCCGGGAAAGATGTATTGCTGGATGAAGTCGGTTCCCTTGCGGTAGCGGTCGAACAAGTCATCGGCTATCACTATGCTTTGTATGCAGGCACGTCCGCCTTTTTTCAGATTCCTGTGGATGCAGTCGAAATAGCTGGGCCAGTATTTTTCGCCGACGGCTTCAAACATTTCTATCGAAGCGATCGCATCATATTCGCCTTTGACATCACGATAGTCTTGCAGCCTGAGCTGGCTATGCTGCAGCAGACCTGCACGTGCCATGCGCTGCTCGGCAAATTCCAGTTGTTCTGTGGAGAGTGTCAGGCCGGTCACATGGGCACCGGCTTCACTGGCTGCGATCTCGGCAAAGCCACCCCACCCGCAGCCTATTTCCAGAATGCGAGAACCGAAATCAACGTGCAGTTCATCCAGGATGCGGCGGTATTTATTCACTTGCGCATCTTGCAGATTGTCCACATGTCCGGTTGAGAACAGCGCGCTGGAATAAGTCATGGTCGGGTCTAGCCACAGCTTATAAAAGTCATTGCCTATGTCGTAATGCGCATGGATGTTTTTCTTGCTGCCTTTGCGGGAATTCCTGTTCAGCAGGTGTTTGGCTCTATATAGAAGACTGCCCCACCAGGTTCCGTAAATGATGTCTTCCAGATGCTGCCGGTTGTACGAGATCAGCTCTATCAGGCCTGGAAGATTGTTACTCGTCCAGTGGCCGTCGATATAGGTTTCAGCAAAACCGATGTCGCCGGATTTCAACACGGTATTGAAAATATTCCAGTTGCGCAGGTGCAGGCTTGCCGCCGGCAGGCCCTGGCCAAAGCTGGCGCTTTGGCCATCGGGGAACTGCATATGCAGACTGCCGCGCTCCAGCTTGTTGAGCAAGCGGACAATGAACTGTGCTTCCGCAGGGAAGTGGCTGGTATCCAGATTTTGCTGCCGTACTTCGTTCAGTGTTATGAAATTCGTCGTCATGATGTCGTCTCTTTTATCTCTTGTTTGCTACTCATTGGCTACTTATTGATTGGCTACTTACTTGCTAAGGTCGTGAGCCGGAGGTGCCGGCTTGGAAAAGAAGGGTACGCGCTTGATCCACAGGCGTAGTGCCTGCACATGGATACGCGCTACGACGGCTAGTGTCATTAGCGGAAAGCGAGCGATAGCTCGCAACAGCAAACGGTCATTGAGCGATTGGGCAATACCTGAAATGCTGGTCAATAACAGCGGACCTGCGTCATCGTCATAATCGATACGGGCGATGTGATGCTCCTGGCTGTTATCAGCGATCTGTCTTTCCGAACGCATGAAGCGGAAGCGGTAAGCGCCTTCTATCTTGCAAAAAGGAGAGACGTGAAAGATTTTCTTCGCCGTCAGTTCTTGCCCATAGCCCAGTGGTGCACCGTTCCCGCTCTCCAGTAGATAGAGATGCTTCTCGCCGAAGGTGTTGCAGACTTCAACAACGATGGCGCGCAGTGCGCCATCTTCCCGATGGCAAAACCAGAAGGACACAGGATTGAACACATAGCCCAGCACACGCGGAAAGCACTGCAGCCAGATCTCGCCATCTGCATCCTGTACGCCCTCCTGCTTTAGCAGAGCATCTACCCACTCCAACAAGGGCTGCTTGCCGTCGCCGTGATCCTTGTCATGGAAGGACAGCAGGTTGAAGCGATTATGGGAAAAAAAACGTAGCTTGGCCGGGCTTGCCTGCATGGCTCGCAACGGCAGCCGGGCAAAGAAAACGCCGTAGCTGAATGCATTCTGCACCGGGCGCAGGCGCTTGTGTCGCACTTCTCCTGTGCAGAGCTGGATGGAAGCGGTTTCCTTGCTGCTCATGATCAGGCTGCCTGGATTTTGGGATACATCCGGCTTTCCGCCAGTTGTGCAATCTGATCAGCGACCAGCAGCCCTGACTTCAGGCCGTCTTCATGGAAACCATAGCCTGTCCAGGCGCCGGCAAACCAGATGCCGCGCTTGCCTTGTATCGACGGTAGCTTGGCTTGCGCAGCAATGGCAGCGTGGTCAAACACCGGATGGGCGTAGTCGAAGCTGTCTATGATTTTTTCTGCGGCAGGCTCGTCAATAGGATTCAGGCTGACGATGACCGGCGTCTCGAAAGGCAATGGCTGCAACTGGTTGATCAGATAGTGCACGCACACACGGGTATCATCGCTGTCACGACCTGTACCGCGTTGGTAGTTCCATGCGGACCAGGCTTTTTTGTTCTCAGGGAGGACGCGGGAGTCGGTATGCAGAACCGCGCGATTCGGCTGATAAGCAATTGCAGACAGAACGGCTCGTTCCTCCGCAGACGCATCGGCCAGCAGGGCCAGGTTTTGGTCGCTGTGAGCGGCAAGCACGACGTGATCGAATTCTTGCACCGTGTCGCTGGTTTGCACAATGAGCCGGCGATTTGGTGCAGCGCGTACCGATTTCACTGCCGTCTTTACGCGGGCGTCGGGTATGGCTTGCAGTATTTTTTCCACATAGTGCCTGGCGCCGCCGGTGACGGTTTGCCATTGCGGCCTGTCGTTGACCTGCAGCAAGCCGTGGTTATGGCAAAAGCGTACGAAAGAGGGGAGTGGAAAGTCCAGCATCGCCGCCGCCGGGCAAGACCAGATGCAGGCCGCCATAGGCAGCAGATACCAATTACGGAATTCCTTGCTGTAATGATGCTTTTCCAGGAAGCGCCCCAGCGACAAGTGGATGTCCGCATCCTGGTTCAGATTGGCAATGGCAGTTGCCTGCTTGTTGAAGCGAATAATATCGGCCAGCATGCGCAAAAAGCCGGGGCTGAGCAGGTTGCGGCGTTGCGCAAATACCGTACTCAGATTGGCGCCCGCCCATTCCAGCGTCCTGTCTGCGAGTGGCGTCTTTACCGAGAAAGACATGTCAGTGGCGGTAGTCTTTACACCCAGCTCTTCGAATAGCTGAACCAGATGCGGATAGGTCTTGTGGTTGAAGACCAGGAAACCGGTATCCACACCATGGGTCCGGCCTTCCAGAGTGACGTCGACGGTATGCGTATGGCCGCCGAAGTAATCATTGGCCTCTAACAGCGATACCGTATGCCCGGCCTGGCTGAGCCTATAGGCACAGGAAAGGCCCGAAATACCCGATCCGACGATGGCAATTTTCATAAAGGTCGTTTCCATTTCGAAATGGATTTAGTATTTTGTTATTTAATATTATCTTTTTGGCATCCATACGCTGATGCCCATGAGTGATATACGAGACACTTGTCAAAGTGGATTCAACTGAACGACAAATAATTGCCAATTAGTACCGAAAGGGGGAATAGGGGGAATGCGCGCATAGGAAGCTTGCTGCGGGCATAAAAAAAGCCCGGTATAACCGGGCTTGGGCTGTAACGGGATCAGAGTCTTACTGGGCCAGCGCTTTTTCTACGTCGGCGACTAGTTTCTTGTCGTCCGGCGTGGTTTCACTTGGATAGGAAGCAACCACATTGCCCTTCCTGTCGATCAGGTACTTGGTGAAGTTCCATTTTGGTGTCCGGCCGGTGGCCTTGATCAGTTCTGCGTGCAGCGGGTTCACATCCTTGCCTGTGACCGAGGATTTAGCAAACATCGGAAATTTGACGCCATAGGTATTGAAGCAGAAATCGGCGATTTCCTTGCTGGAGCCTGGCTCTTGCTGGCCAAAGTCATTCGAAGGGAAACCCAGTACGACCAGGCCCTTGGGATTGTATTTTGCATGCAATGCTTCCAGGCCTTCATACTGCTTGGTGAAACCGCAGTAGCTGGCGGTATTGACGACCAGGGTAACCTTGCCGGCGTACTGGCACAGGTCTTGTTTGCTGTCGTCCTGCAGACGGTTGAAGGTGTGGTGCAGGATGGCAGGGCAGCTTTCGGGTGTCGCGGGTGTGCTTGATGCAGCGGAAGCGGCACCACCAGCCAGGATGCCGAATAAAAACAGCATTCCGGCAACTATTTTCTTGTTCATTATGTCTATCTCCAGGTGTATGAAATGATCGTGGCGTTGTTTTCGCCGATATGGCAGAAAAGCTTGAATCCGATCCTGGCATGGTAACGTAATATTTAATACACTGCTGGCGGCGCTAAATTGCCCTCTGGATTCTATTTATCAACGAAGTTCGTCCAGTTTGCCGAAAAACAATAGAAATGATTCGCATTTATTAAACAACGTAGTGAAGATGTCATATCTGTCTGTTAAAATTAGGTAAATTACTCTATTTTTCATTTGTGTGAAGGTCAACATGCTTTACCCAGAATTGTTTAAATCGCTTGAGCAAGTCCGCTGGAATATGGATACCGACATTCCTTGGGATCAGTACGACGATACCAAGCTGACCAAGGAGCAGGCCCAAACGATCAAGATGAATGCGATTACCGAGTGGTCTGCATTGCCTGCAACCGAGATGTTTTTGCGCGACAACCGCGGCGATAGCGATTTCTCGGCCTTCATGTCGATCTGGTTTTTTGAAGAGCAAAAACATTCACTGGTGTTGATGGAGTACCTGCGCCGCTTCCACCCTGAACTGGTGCCGACCGAAGAGGAATTGCACAATGTGCGTTTCGAGTTCGATCCTGCGCCGCCGCTGGAAACCCTGATGCTGCATTTCTGCGGCGAGATACGCCTGAACCACTGGTATCGCTGCGCGTCCGACTGGCATACCGAACCCGTCATCAAGCAGATCTACAAGATCATCAGCCAGGATGAAGCCCGGCACGGCGGCGCTTACCTGCGCTACATGAAAAAATCACTGGGAGAAATGGGCGATACCGCGCGCGCGGCATTTGCCAAGATCGGCGTGCTGATGGCGTCTGCCCGCCGTACCGAAAAACCGCTGCACCCTACCAATCTGCATGTGAACCAGGCGCTGTTCCCTAACGATACCGTGCAAAGCCGTTTGCCGGATCCGGCATGGCTGGAGCGCTGGCTGGATGGTCAGATTAATTTCGATGGTGCCTGGGAAAAGAAGGTTGTTGAACGCATCCTGCACAATATGTCGCTGCTGTTTGAGCGTACGTTTGAGTCGGTACAGGACTTGAACCGCTATCGCAAGGAAATCACCCAGCGGCTGGCTGCCGCTACAAATGCGACGGCCACTCCAGGGACCGAGCCGAATGCTGCATAGATGAAATCCGCGCAAGTGCGCGGCGTACTCATATAGAATGGCCGCTACCGCAGTAGCGGCCATTTTTACGTTAATTTATCTTCTTTGCCTGCAGCATCAACTATGCCCAATTTCGAAACCAAGATCAGTAGCCGTGCAGATTTAGCATTACGCGTGGCAGCACTCCCCAGGCCGGTGGCCATGACTAATGGCGTGTTTGATATCTTGCATCGCGGCCATGTCAGCTATCTGGCGCAGGCAAGGGAGCTGGGCGCTTCGCTGGTGGTGGCGGTGAATACCGATGCGTCGGTCAAGCGCCTGGGCAAGGGCGACGACAGGCCGATCAACCAGTGCGAAGACCGGATGGCCGTATTGGCGGCGCTGGAAGCGGTCAGCCTGGTGGTGGACTTTGATGAGGATACTGCGCTGGAAGCGGTACAACTGGCGCATCCGGATATCTATGTGAAGGGCGGTGATTACGACATGGCCGCCATCCCCGAGGGGCAGGCGGTGCTGGCCTACGGCGGCCAGGTTGCCGCCATCGAATTTGTGCACGACAGGTCAACCAGCAAACTGCTGGCCAAGGTCAGGCTGAGCGGCAAATAGCCGCCCGAGTTCTATGTCCGACCTGACTGATAGTCAGGCTCCTCCGGCAAAACCATTCTGGCGCCAGGCTTCATATACGACGACTGCAACAGTATTGGATAAGTTCAGGCTGCGGTTGTCCGGGCGCATAGGCAGGCGGATGCGCTGCTCCGGCGGGAAGGAGTTGCGCAACTCAGGCGCCAAGCCGCGGGTTTCGGCACCGAACACAAACACATCGCCG
This sequence comes from Parundibacterium terreum, assembly GCF_014636315.1. Classification (GTDB taxonomy): domain Bacteria; phylum Pseudomonadota; class Gammaproteobacteria; order Burkholderiales; family Burkholderiaceae_D; genus Undibacterium; species Undibacterium terreum. The sequence continues at coordinate 323,475 of NZ_BMED01000004.1, forward strand.
GGCTTGAACTCCACCTGCGCGAACGGCGCTGAACCGTGCGTAGTCAGCGCAAACATGCGGGCTGTATCCGGCTGCTCTTGCGCGAGATAAGCATCCCAGTTCTTGTGCACCTTCATCGTCGCATAATCGTGGTAGTCCAGGCCGGCGCGCTTCATCTTGGAGTCGTCCAACGGAAAGCCCAGCGGCTCTATCAGATGCAACTGCACGCCGGTATTGGCGCACAGGCGGATGATATTGCCGGTATTCGGCGGTATCTCGGGCTCTACCAGAACTACATGAAACAAAGCATTCTCCTAAAAATGTCAAAATAAGGTATTTGCGCCAGGCCTCCGAGCCGGCGTCTAATGCGGCAGGGTGCGCGCAAATACATAGTTGCTTACTTTTTCCGCGCCGAAGCGCTTCAGCATGGCGGCAATCTCGTTTAGCGTCGTGCCGGTCGTCATTACGTCGTCAAAAATGCCGACATGCCTGCCTTTGATGCTGTCCATTGCCTCGGGCGCCAGCGCAAACGCGTTGCGCACGTTTTTTTGCCTGTCATCCGGATGCAGGCCGCTTTGCTGCGCGGTTTCTCGCGCGCGTTGCAGCAGTTGTGCAGCCAGCGGTATACCCAGTTGCCTTGCCAGCGGCCGGGCGATTTCCAATGCCTGGTTGAAGCCGCGCTCAGCCAGCCTGGCTTTCCCCAAGGGTACTATGCTCAATATATCCGGCAGCGCAGCATTGCGCCGCTCCAGGATGGCGTCGCGCAGCAAGCTGGAAAAAACCGGGGCCAGCGCCAGCTGGTGGCCGAACTTCAGGTTCAGCACCAATTGGTCCAGCGGTGCGGCATAGTTGCAGGCTGTAATTGTGTTGTCGAAAGCCGGGGCGTCCCTGAGGCAAGCTCCGCAAACCGCGTTGCTATCACCTTTTGCATCGTCAACCACAGGCAAGGCGCATTGCCTGCAGCGCTGCTGAGCCGTGCCCAGATAGCGCCGCTGGCACGGTGCGCACAGCACTTGCTGCCCGTGCTCGCCGCATAATGCGCAGGCCGACGGCAGCAATGTAGATAATTTTGCAATTGGTGCGAATCTCATCAGATCATTAGTAGCCCATTGGCTATCCAGCGACTTTTGCGGCGAACGTGTAAACTCTGCGCATTATCGCATCCCACCTGGGCTTGCGCAGCCAAAACAGAATATCCAATCCCATTACATGCTAAGTGCCCCTATAGACCTGAAAACCGTCCGCCAGTTATTTTCCCGGCCGGAAAAAATGATCGCTTCCGATTTCCTGCGACGGGAAATCGCCAACCGCATGCGCGAAAAGCTGGAACTGGTGAAAATTGCGCCGGAGCGGGTGCTGGATGCCGGTTGCGGCGAAGGGGCGGATCTGGTCCAGTTGCAGCGGGCCTTCCCGCAGGCGCATGTGCTGGGAGCGGATGCGTCGCCGCAGATGCTGGCGGCGGCAATGCAGAATCAGAGGGCGGCGACCAGTTCGGTCGGCCGCCTGCTGGCAAAATGGACGCCTCCGGCTTTGCGCCGTGCCCAGAACGAGGGGCTGGCCTGTACCGATTTTGCACGCCTGCCGCTGGCGGCAAATGCGGTCGACCTGGTGTGGTCCAATCTGGCACTGCACTGGCACCCGCAGCCGGACCTGGTGTTTGCCGAGTGGCGCCGCGTTTTACGTACTGAGGGGCTGCTGATGTTCTCCTGCTTCGGACCGGATACGTTGGTCGAGTTGCGCCGGGCTTTTTCCGGCATCGATGAACTGCCGCACACGATACCTTTCGTCGATATGCACGATTTTGGCGATATGCTGGTCAATGCCGGCTTCTCGACACCGGTAATGGATATGGAAAAGATCACGCTGACCTACGATTCCATTGATAAATTGATCACGGATGTGCGTGCATTGGGCGGTAATCCGTTGTTGACACGCCGCACTGGGCTAATGGGCAAGCAGGCCTGGAAAACCCTGTGCGACGCATTTGACAAGATGCGCGGCGCCGACAACCGGGTCACCCTCACGTTTGAAGTAGTGTATGGGCACGCCTTCCGCCCCACTCCTAAAAAGACGTCTTCCGGGGAGTCCATCATCAAGCTGGACTTGCATAAAAAACCACCTCGCTGACCCAAAAAGTCTCAATATTGAGTGTGCAAAATTGATTTATTTCTGTGCAATTTACTGGCACTACGACAAGTATTCTTCTTGATATAAGCGCACTTTACATCTTATACTCTTGCAGTTGTGGAAGTCGCCAGCGAATGTCATTGAATGACTGTCGATCTTGGGTGCGTTGAGATGGAACCTCATGAATGGCTGATGAAGCGAAATTGTGCCTTGTCACCCAAACAGCTAGCCTTGTTTTACTGTGTACTCTGTAGTGTATCTTTTGGTATTGCCCTCATCTTTCTGGTGAACGGCGCATGGCTGGTTCTTTGTTTTTCATTTTTGGAAATGCTGGCGGTCGGAGCAGCATTTCTCATCTACGCGCGTCACGCTGGTGATCGTGAATATGTTTCCCTGACCCGGGATTGCCTGTTGGTAATCGTGGTGCAGGGTAGCCGTGTTCAGGAATACAGACTTTATCCACTGTTTGTCAAAGTTGGTTTGCCCGATGTCCCCGGAGGATTGGTGGAGTTGCGGGCACAACAGGTTTTGGTCAAGGTGGGGCGGTATTTAATGGTGAGCAGGCGGCGTGAGTTTGTGCGGGAGCTGCAGAACGCACTGATGTCGGTCTGTTAAAGAATTCTATTTGGGTTTTTGGGGAAATCATGAAACATGCGAAGCGATTACAATCGTTAGTGCTTGGAGCGGCGCTGCTGGCGGCGGGTTTGCCATCATGGGCGGCTGGTGAAGTCAAGGACATCCAGGGCGGTCCAGCAGTACTGCAGACAAACCTGCAACCTCCTGTCACGCAAATTGCGCAGCAAATATACTCGCTGCATAATTTGATGCTGATCATCTGCCTGGTGATTTTCGTCGCCGTTTTCGGCGTGATGTTCTACTCGATCTTCAAGCATCGCAAATCCCTGGGCCATAAAGCGGCCAGCTTCCACGAAAGCACCTCGGTAGAGATCGCCTGGACCGTGGTTCCTTTCATCATCGTTATCGGCATGGCATTGCCGGCTACTCGCACAGTGGTAGCGATGAAGGACACGTCCAACGCCGACATCACGATCAAAGCGACCGGCATGCAGTGGAAATGGGGCTATGACTACCTGAAGGGCGACGGCGAAGGCATCTCCTTCCTGTCCACCCTGAAAACACCAAGGACCCAAGTCGGCTCGCCTGGCGTTGCTCCTACTGAAGCGCGTAGCGACACTTATTTGCTGGAAGTGGACAATGAAGTGCACGTTCCTGTGAACAAGAAGGTGCGCATCATCACTACCGCCAATGACGTGATCCACTCCTGGACTATCCCCGCATTCGGCGTCAAGCAGGATGCGATCCCCGGTTTCGTGCGCGACACCTGGTTCAAGGCTGAAAAAGAAGGTACCTACCGCGGCCAGTGCGTAGAGCTGTGCGGCAAGGAACACGCGTTCATGCCTATCGTCGTGGTCGTTGAATCCGAAGAAAAATACAAGGCCTGGGTAGACGGCAAGAAGAAAGAAATGGCTGCGAAAGCAGACGATCCTAATAAAGTATGGACGGTTGACGAGCTGAAACAGCGCGGCGAAAAAGTCTACACGGCCAATTGCGTAGCCTGCCACCAGGCTAACGGTAAAGGCGTTCCAGGCGCGTTCCCTGCGCTGGATGGCTCGGCAGTGGTTGCAGGTCCTAAAGCAGACCAGATTCACCTGGTGCTGAACGGTAAAGGCGGCATGCCTTCCTGGAAGGCCACATTGTCCGATACCGAAATCGCTGCAGCTATTACCTACACGCGTAATAACTGGTCCAACAAGTCGGCTGAGAATATTGTTCAACCAGCTGAAGTCCTGGCTGCGCGCAAGTAATTGAATTTAGGAGATTGAGATGAGCACAACTGCAGTCGATCACGCACACGATCACTCTCACGACCACGCGCATGACCATCCACATGGTTTCCGCCGCTGGTTGTTTGCAACTAACCATAAAGACATCGGTAGCCTCTACCTGTGGTTCGCATTCACCATGTTGTTGTCCGGCGGTGTACTGGCCCTGATGATACGTAGTGAGCTGTTCCAGCCAGGCCTGCAATTGATGCAACCTGAATTCTTCAACCAGTTGACCACGATGCACGGCCTGATCATGGTGTTCGGCGCGATCATGCCGGCCTTCGTCGGCTTCGCCAACTGGATGATCCCGCTGCAAATCGGCGCTTCCGACATGGCTTTTGCGCGGATGAACAACTTTTCATTCTGGCTGATGCCTCCTGCTGCGCTGCTGCTGATCGCTTCCTTCTGGGTACCTGGCGGTGCAACTGCTGCCGGCTGGACGCTGTATGCTCCTCTGTCCACACAGATGGGCCCAGGCATGGACATGGCGATTTTTGCCGTTCACATCATGGGTGCTTCTTCCATCATGGGTTCGATCAACATCATCACCACCATCCTGAACATGCGCGCTCCCGGCATGACGCTGATGAAAATGCCTATGTTCTGCTGGACATGGCTGATCACTGCCTACCTGCTTATCGCTGTTATGCCGGTTCTGGCAGGCGCCATCACGATGACACTGACAGACCGTCATTTCGGTACATCCTTCTTTAACGCTGCCGGCGGCGGCGACCCTGTGATGTATCAGCACATTTTCTGGTTCTTCGGACATCCAGAGGTCTATATCATGATTTTGCCGGCTTTCGGCATCGTGTCCCAGATCGTTCCTGCGTTCGCCCGCAAGCCTTTGTTCGGCTATGCATCGATGGTGTACGCAACAGCATCCATCGCCATCCTGTCCTTCATCGTCTGGGCTCACCACATGTTCACGACAGGTATGCCAGTGACGGCGCAGCTGTTCTTCATGTATGCGACGATGCTGATCTCGGTACCGACCGGCGTTAAAGTGTTTAACTGGATCGCCACGATGTGGAAGGGATCCATGACCTTCGAAACACCGATGCTGTTTGCGATCGGCTTCATCTTCGTATTCACGATGGGCGGTTTCACTGGCCTGATCCTGGCGGTAACGCCTATCGATATCCAGTTGCAGGATACCTACTACGTGGTTGCCCACTTCCACTATGTTCTGGTTGCCGGTTCCCTGTTTGCATTGTTCGCAGGCTACTACTACTGGGGTCCGAAATGGACAGGTTTCATGTACAACGAAACCCGCGGCAAGATCCACTTCTGGGGTTCATTGATCGCGTTTAACGTGACCTTCTTCCCCATGCACTTCCTGGGTCTGGCCGGTATGCCACGTCGCTATGCCGACTACCCAGCGCAGTTCACGGATTTCAACATGGTTGCAACTATCGGCGCTTTCTGGTTCGGCCTGATGCAGGTGTACTTCATCCTGGCGGTGGTCTTGCCATCGATCAAGGGCGGCAAACCGGCAGCAGCGAAGCCTTGGGATGGCGCGGAAGGCCTGGAGTGGACAGTACCAAGCCCAGCTCCTTTCCATACCTTCGAAGAACCACCTGTATTTAAATAATGTTGAAGGCGGACTGCCGAAATGGCGGTCCGTGTAAAAATGAAAAACGGCAAGAAACCAAGCAACATCAGGACCGCGTTGATATTAGCTTCCGTCGCGCTGGTATTTTTTGTTGGCATCATCATCAAGCAATCGCTGCACTGAGAAAGTAAGGGATTGCCATGAGTGATGAATCAAACGAAACAGCATCAGGCGCCAAAAAGCTGAATCTGGTCGTACTGAAGAAGTTGCTGGTGGTTGCCGTGCTGATGTTCGGTTTTGGTTACGGTCTGGTGCCGGTCTATAAGCAGATTTGCGAATTGACCGGGGTCAATATCCTGACTACCAAGGATGATACGGTACAGCCTGTCAGCAATTCGCAAATCGACAAGACGCGTGAAATAACGATAGAGTTTGATGCCAACACGCAGGGGCCATGGAGATTCCGTCCTACGGTCAGCAGCATGAAAGTGCATCCCGGCGAAATGTCGACAATCGTGTATGAAGTAGTCAACAAGCAGTCGTACAAGATGGATGCGCAAGCGATCCCCAGCTACGCACCGCAGCAGGCTACGGCGTACTTCAAGAAAGTGGAGTGCTTCTGCTTCAAGCAGCAGACTTTGGGACCAAATGAAGCGAAGCAGATGCCGGTCGTGTTCTTTGTTGATCCGGCCCTGCCCAAGGATGTAAAGACAATTACCTTGTCCTATACTTTCTTTGAAGTGGGTGGCCAGCCTAAGACAGCGGGCCAGCAGGAAGATAAAGCACCAGGCAAGGCGGGTTGATGGAAGATATACCGGAAGATGCAAGGCCGGCCAGCAAGCGAAAGATGTCCTTCGGGGCGACGGTGAGGGCAGTACTGTGGTCCTTTCTGGGAATCAGGAAAGGCAAGGATTACGAAAAAGATGTGGAGCAGCTCAATCCCATCCATGTAATCATCGCCGGCATCATCGGGGCAATACTGTTTATTACGATACTGATACTCATCGTAAAGAGTGTCGTTGCAAAATAAGGAATACGGGATCTACAGGCCTTGCGCCGGGATCAACGTAGATTAAAAGTTTAAATTTGTATCGGGAGATGGAAATGAGTTCTCAACACGCTAAAGCACCTTATTACTTCGTGCCTGGTCCTTCCAAATGGCCGGTATTGGCTGGTGCGTCTTTGCTGGTAACGATGCTGGGTGCCGCAGGCTGGGTCAACAGCGTGCCAGGAGCCAACATCATCAATATCGTCGGTATTGTGTTGACATTGGTGGTCCTGTATTTCTGGTTTGGCGATGCCATCAAGGAATCCGAAGGCGGCCTGTACAGCCCGCGTATCGACGTCTCCTACCGCTGGAGCATGAGCTGGTTCATCTTCTCTGAAGTGATGTTCTTCGGTGCATTCTTCGGCGCCTTGTTCTATGCACGTTCGATTTCCATGCCTTGGCTGGCCGATCTGGATCACAAAGTACTGTGGCCTGACTTTGCCGCTCACTGGGGTAATACCGGTCCTGCAGGCACGATAGAAGCATTCAAGGCGATGGGTCCTTTCCCTATCCCAACGATCAATACCGCACTGCTGCTGACTTCCGGCGTGACCTTGACTATCTCCCATCACGCGCTGCGTGAAGGCCATCGCGCCAAGACTGCATTCTGGTTGTTTGCGACGATAGTACTGGGCGCCGTGTTCATGGGCTTCCAGATGTTTGAGTACTATCATGCTTACCACGAGCTGAACCTGAAACTGACTTCCGGCATCTACGGTTCCACTTTCTTCCTGCTGACCGGCTTCCACGGTTTCCACGTGACTATGGGTGCGATCATGCTGGCAGTCGTACTGCGCCGCGTACTGAAAGGCCACTTCACACCTGAGCATCACTTCGCGTTCGAAGGCGCCGCCTGGTATTGGCACTTTGTTGACGTGGTATGGCTGGGTCTGTATGTTGTTGTGTACTGGCTGTAATCGCAGCGCAGACTACAGCACAAGCAATTTGCAAGTAAGTAGCAAGTAATTAAAAAGCCGCACTCAGTGCGGCTTTTTCTTAGGTTCGAGAATTTTAGCCGTGACGGGCTGAACCAGATGCTTTATTCAGGGTCTCAAGCTTTAGTGTAGACTCATGCTCCAGCCTTGGCAGGGTTTAATGGATGCCGGTAGGCTGTATCCAGCCCAGGCGGTTGGCGATCAGGATGAAAATGAACAGGCTGATCGAAAAGCCCACGCGGAATGCCAGGGCCTTGACTGTGCGATTGCTTTTGCCTTTGTCCTTCATCAGGTAAACGAGGGCAGATCCCATGCTGAAAATGATGAGGATGAAGGCAATGGCAACAATAATTTTCATGATGAGCTTTAAGTGAAACCGCGGCACGTTTTCCGCGTATCAGGACTGAGTAAAGTCATATTGTAATGCGATTCCGCGATGCCCCTTAAATTTCGCATCCGCCTTATTCCGTTGCTGGTGACGATAGCGCTGGTGATACTGGGCGTATCTCTTGCACAATGGCAAACCCGGCGCGCGCATGAGAAAGAACAGATAGACGAGCAGATGCACCAGCGGGCGCTGTTGCCGCCTCTGGTTCTCGGGTCGCAAGCCGTGATTGCCAAAGATGTCGCCTTCAGGCATGTCCGGCTGAACGGTCAGTTCGTTTCCAGCTTGCCGCTGTATCTGGACAATCGCGCGCTGCACGGTGCGGCAGGGTTTTACGTGATGATGCCGTTTAAAATCCAGGGTAGCGACATGCATGTGCTGGTAGCGCGCGGCTGGCAGCCGCGTAATGCGCAAGACCGCAGTAAAATGCCGGCGCTGGCGACGCCCGAAGGCATGGTGCAGATAGAAGGCATCGCACGCGAAAATATAGACAGGGTGATGCAACTGGGGCAGGCAAGCGCTATTGCTCCGGGTGCCATCCTGCAAAATATCAGCGCTGCCGACCTTGCGCGGCAGGCTCATCTGAACATGCAGGACATCATTGTGGAACAGACTTCCGAAGTGCAGGATGGCCTGCAGCGCGACTGGCCCCTGCCGTCCGCAGGCGCCGACAAGCACCGGGCCTATGCGTTTCAATGGTATGCGCTGTCCTTGATGGCAATCATTTTTTTCGTAGTAACAGGATTTACAGGATATCGTCGTGGAAAAGTCAGTCAATAAAAGTTCTGGTCGCTGGAAGCTGTTTTTGATCGTTGCCGTCTGCGCGGCGCCGATGGTGTTTTCCTATCTGGCCTATTATGTGATCAAGCCGGAAGGGCGCACCAACTACGGCGCCATCCTGGATCCGCGCCAATACCCTATGCCCAAGCTGGGTTCCACGCTGCTCGGCGGCGAAAGCAAGGAACTTGATGCGTATAAAGGCAAGTGGATCATGTTGCAGGCAGACAGCGGCGATTGCGCCGAAGCCTGCAAGAAAAAACTGTATGACATGCGCCAGTTGCGTTTGATACAGGGCAAGGAGATGGACAGGATAGAGCGCGTCTGGCTGATCACCGATGACAAGCCCATCGATACCGTGCTGATACGCGAATATGACGGCACCCGCATGCTGCAGGTCAAGCCGGAACTGCTGAAAGCCTGGCTGCCGACTGAATCCGGCACCAGCATCAACGACCATATCTATATGATAGACCCGCTGGGTAACCTAATGATGCGCTTTCCCAAGGATGCCGACCCCAACAAGGTCAAGAAAGACATCATCAAGCTGCTGAAGGCTTCGGCGATAGGCTGATCATGCATATCCTGCAACTCGCCATTACCGCCTTGCTGGTCGCGCTGCTGCCATTGACCGTGGTGTGGGTATCTGCCGACCAGAACAAGTATCGCAAGCTGATTGCGGTCACATTATTCCTGACCTTTGACCTGATCATGTTCGGCGCATTTACGCGTCTGACGGACTCGGGACTGGGTTGCCCGGATTGGCCAGGTTGCTATGGCGAGGCGAACCCCTTCCTCGCGCACGCATCGATCAAGGCGGCTGAGGCCATCATGCCGACCGGCCCGGTCAGCGTGCAAAAGGCCTGGATAGAAATGATACATCGCTACCTGGCGATGGCGGTCGGCGTGCTGATCGTTGCGCAAATGATCATTGCCTGGCGTGACCGCATCAAGGGTAGGAAAGTGCTTAGCTCCCCCTGGCTGCCGACCGGCCTGTTTTTCTTTGTCTGCTTGCAGGGAGCCTTCGGCGCCTGGACCGTTACGCTGAAGCTGCAGCCGGTCATCGTGACCACTCATCTTTTGCTGGGCATGGGCCTGCTCGGTCTGCTGGCCTGGTTGTCGGCGCAGCAATCGGTGCATCAATATGTGGCTAACCGTAGCCTGGTCATGCCTGCTACGCTGGCGCTGCTGCTGCTGGTGATACAAATTGCGCTGGGTGGGTGGGTTAGTACTAACTATGCCGCTTTAGCTTGCCATGATTACCCACTTTGCAGCGGTGCGGTGATTCCGCAGATGGATTTCGAGCATGGTTTTACGCTGTGGCGGCAACTGGGGCAGAAAGCCAATGGCGAGTTCCTGCCGTTTCAGGCGCTGGTGGCGATACACTGGGTGCACAGAAATTTCGCGCTGCTGGTGATCACCGTAGTCGCCTGGGCCGCGTTCAAGGCCACAAAGACCGCAGGGCTGGAAAATCTGGGCAAGGGGCTGCTGGCGGTGATCGCCGTGCAATTTCTGTCCGGTGTCTCGACCATCTTCTTTTCTTGGCCTTTGCTGATCGCGGTAATTCACAATGGCGGGGCGGCTTTACTCTTGCTATTGCTGTGCATGTTAAACTATAGGGCTAGGCTCGCCTCTAAACATTGAGCCTCCTTGCCGTTTTTACCATATCCTTATGAGCACTCTGAGCCTACCCGCCAACCGCTTTGCCCAATATATGGCCCTGACCAAGCCGCGTGTCACGCAGCTGGCCGTGTTTTGCGCCGTGATCGGCATGTTCCTGGCAACGCCCGACCTGCCGGACTGGCGCGTGGTTGTCGCTGCGACCATAGGTATCTGGCTGCTGGCCGGCGCTGCATTTGCCGTCAACTGCCTGGTTGAGCGCGAGATCGATTCCCGCATGGCGCGTACTGCGCGCCGCCCCATGGCGCAAGGCGAGATCACGGTACCGCAAACCCTGGTGTTTTCCGGCGTTATCGGCGGCGCAGGCATGTGGGTGCTGTATAACTTTGTCAATCCTCTTACCATGTGGCTGACCTTCGCCACCTTTGTCGGCTATGCAGTGATCTACACCATCATCCTGAAGCCTTCGACACCGCAGAATATTGTCATCGGCGGCCTGTCCGGCGCGATGCCGCCTGCGCTGGGCTGGGCAGCGATCGCCAACGACGTGCCTATGCAGGCCTGGCTGCTGGTGCTGATCATTTTCATCTGGACGCCGCCGCACTTCTGGGCGTTGGCCATGTACCGCCGTGACGACTACGCAAAATCCGGCCTGCCCATGCTGCCTATTACGCATGGCCTGGAGTTCACCCGCTTCCATATCTGGCTGTATACGATAGCGCTGTTTGCTACGACGATGATGCCGTATGCGGTGCACATGAGCGGCCTGATCTACCTCGTCAGTGCAGTGATCCTGGGCGGCATCTTCCTGTGGTATTCATGGCGCATCTACAAGCATTACGATGACATCCTGGCGCGCAAGACCTTTGCCTATTCCATCGTCTACCTGTCGCTGCTGTTCGTTGCATTGCTGGTAGACCATTACATCAAGCTGTGAAAGCCTGCATGAAAACCCTGTTCCGCCTTGCCTGCCTGCTGCTGGTATTGTCGCTGGCCGCTTGCGGCCAGGACAACAAACCGCAATTCAAGAATACCGACCTGACCGGCCTCGACTATGCGAAGGATTTCGCATTGACCGACCACAATGGCAAGCCGCGCACGCTGGCAGACTTCAAGGGTAAGGCGGTCGTGATGTTCTTCGGCTATACCCAATGCCCCGATGTATGCCCGACCACGATGGCCGAAATGGCGACGGTGATGAAGCAACTGGGGCCGGATGCAGACCGGGTACAGGTATTGTTTGTGACCATCGATCCCGAGCGCGATACGCAGGCGCTGCTGGCCAGCTATGTACCGGCCTTTGATCCGCGCTTCCTCGGCTTGTATGGCGACAAGGCAGCGACCGACAAAGTGGCCAAGGAATTCAAGGTGTTTTACCAGAAGGTACCCGGCAAGACGCCAGACTCGTACACGATGGACCATACCGCCGGCTCCTATGTGTTTGATCCTCAGGGACGCATACGCCTGTTCCTGCGCCACGGTCAGGGTGCAGAACCTGTCGTGCATGATTTGAAGCTGCTGTTGCAGTAAGCTGAAAAGATCTCGTTTTCACGAAAAAGCCCGGTGATGTCGCCGGGCTTTTCATTTGTGCGCTTAGTATGGACAGGCACCATGATGGCCACAATCTCATTTTGAGGTGACCCGCCGGGCAATAAAAAAGCCCGCGCACGGCGGGCTTTGATCAAGCTGGCATTAAATGCTTAGGCTTGTTTGCTTTTTGCTGCCTTACGACGTGCTACGCCCATGCCGAATACGCCCAGGCCCAGCAATGCCAGCGATGCTGGTTCTGGAACTGCGGATACGCGTACGTTGTCCAGGCCTTCGGTGGAGATAAAACCACCGTAGGTTTGTGTCTGGATAGTCGCCAGGGAGAATGTTTCACCGGCTGTCGCAACAACACCGAAGAAGCCGCTGGAAGTGAAGTTGAATACAGTTGTTGTGTGGCCGTTGATGGTCAGTGAATAGGCGTCGGTTACATCTGTATTAAACCAGTCAAAGCCAAAGGCTGTCGTGCCAGCTGCAAATTTGAATGTCGAAGTTGGACCTACGCCACCGTTAGCACCACTGCCATCGCCCCAGCCATAAAAATTTTGACCTGCAAACACGCCTGGGATAGAGGTATTGTCGGAAGCACCTGTCGCAATCGTACCTGTTGCGATACCGCTGCGATCACCGTTGGAGACGCTGGACAGAGAGAAACCGTTAAAGCTGCCGGAGTAGTTATTGTTTGACACACCAACTGTCGCACCGCTGAATGTTTCCAGCGTTGTTTGACCTGCTGCCGCCTGGAAGGCTGCCAGATTAGTAAAGGTGAGTATCGTAGCTTGAGCGGATGTAGACAGGGCAGCGCCCAATACGATTGCAGCTAAGGAGATTTTCTTTGAGATTTTCATGCATTTCCCTCGGTACGGGCTTCTGGGCCCGGATTTTTTGAATTAATGGTGGAAGAGGAATTCGCCACTATTGCACCTGGCTTTCCTGCTACTTGTTTCTATATAGCAATAACAATGCCAGAAAAAAATATTTATTTAAATCAATAACTTAAAGCGCGCGAAGGCGATTTACATGTATGAACTGTAAAATATTTCGACAAGAAAATTTTGCATTTGTATCTATTCATATTGCTATTGGCTGCCATTGCTTGCTGTTAAAGGCTGTTAGCAGCTATTGGGGAGCGCAATAGATTGAACTCCCCTGCAAGCTTGCATAGAGAGTTGTCATTGAAGGGGGCGAGAGGGGGAGCAGTCCAGAGGGCCGTGGCCAGTGGACCGCTTCGATTGATGAGCAAGCGGTGAAGACGCGATAAGCTAAGCCGCTATTTGTACCTGCATCTCTGTAAGCAGTTTTTTCAATTCCGGTACGCAGGAGCCGCAATTGCCGCCAGCCTTCAGGCAAGACGTGATTTGCGGTACGGATCGGAGATTTTTTTCACGTATCGCGGCACATATCGTATTGCGGCCTACGCCGAAGCAGGAACAGATGGTGGCACCGGTATCCGCGCCTCTTTCTATAGGCTGGCCTATCAGCAAGCCTATGCGGTCTGCGTCCTCCAGGCGGTCTTTGGGGAAGAGACCGGCCAGCCAGGTACGTGCCGGCAAATCCGGCCGCGGCGACAGGAATACGCAAGTTTGTATCCTGTCGTCCACCAGATGCACCGCCCGGTATACGCCTGCACTGGCATCCAGGTATTCCAGCCAGTCGGCATCTTCATCGGTGACGCCGGACAGGGTCCTGGCCCACTGGCCGGGCGCATTGATCTGCAACCGGCCTGCCAGTTCGTAGCGGGTGAATTGTTGCCCCTGTATCCGGGTCCAGTGACTGATTTCAGCGATGTCATCCAATGCCAGCTCGCCGCGATGGAAGACAAAGCCGTGCCAAGAGACGGGAAACTCCTCCACCCGTACCGGCGTGTGCTTGAACTCAGGTTCGCCTGAAACCGCATCCACGACGGGGTTGACCAGCGCACCCACACGTGCGTCTGAAGCCGATTGTCCATTCCAGTGTATGGGGACGAAGATGCTGCCACGTGCAATGCCGCCGTTATGCTGCACACGTGCCACCAGCGAGCCCCAGTGCGAGGCTACCCTGGCAAGCGCCCCTTCGCGTACGCCGAATAGCAGCGCGTCTTGCGGATGCATATCGATGAAGGATTCCGGCACATGGTCTGCCAGCCTGGCGGATTTTCCTGTGCGCGTCATCGTATGCCATTGGTCGCGCACGCGTCCGGTATTCAGCACCAGCGGGTATTCTTCGCTGGTCGCGTTTGCCGGTGCCTTGGGCATGGTGGCGATGAAGCGTGCCTTGCCGTCTGCATGGGCGTAGATATGGTCGGTGAACAGGCGTGCTACACCCGTTTTTTCGGCGCCATCGGCGCTTGCGGACAAGGGCCATTGCACTGGCTGCAGTGCGTCAAATGCCTGCTTGTCCATCCCGGTTAGTGCCGCCAGGTTGAAGAAGCGCTTCACCCCTGACGCGTCATTGCGGTAGGCGCTCAGGCGTGCATGTTCGTCAAACACTTCATGTACCGCAGAAAAGTCGAAGCCGCTGTATCCCATGCGCCGCGCAAGATCACACATGATGTGCCAGTCTGCGCGGGCCTCGCCCGGTGCGGACAGGAAGGCACGCTGGCGCGAAATGCGGCGCTCGGAATTCGTTACGCTGCCGTCTTTCTCGCCCCATCCCATGGCCGGCAGCAGCACATCTGCAAATGCATTGGTATCGGTCTTCTCCATGATGTCCGAGATGACGACCAGCTCGCACTTGCTCAGCGCCCGCTTTACCTGGTCAGCATCCGGCAGGCTGACTATCGGATTGGTGGCAATGATCCACACCGCCTTGACGTCGCCGCGTTCCACTGCATGGAACAGGTCCACCGCCTTCAGTCCGGGTTTGCTCGCTATCGCTGGTGAATTCCAGAAGTTCTGAACCAGTTCGCGATGCACGGGCTGGTCCAGTTCCATATGTGCTGCCAGCGTGTTGGCCAAACCGCCCACTTCACGGCCGCCCATGGCATTCGGCTGCCCGGTAATCGAGAATGGTCCCATGCCTGGCTTGCCTATGCGGCCTGTCAGCAGATGGCAGTTGATGATGCTGTTGACCTTGTCGGTGCCGGAGGAAGACTGGTTCACCCCTTGTGAAAAACCGGTGACGGTTTTTTCCGTGGTAGCAAACATACTGTAAAAGCTGAGCAGATCCTGCACATCCAGCTTGCATATCTTTGCGACCTGCTCAGGGTCTCCACAGCCTTGCGCCGCTTGCAGTGCAGCCTCTTGTCCGTTGGTATGGGCTGCGACGAAGCCATGGTCTGTTGCGCCCTGCCGCGACAGGTAGCTGAGCAAGCCGTTGAACAGCCAGACGTCGGTGCCGCCCTTCAGCGGCAGATGCAGGTCGGCCAGTTCGCACGTCGCGGTGCGGCGCGGATCGATGACGACCAGCTTCATTTCTGGCCGCGCTTCCTTGGCGCGTGCAATGCGCTGGAACAGGATAGGGTGGCACCACGCGGTATTGGAGCCCACCAGCACCACCAGATCGGCCAGTTCCAGGTCCTCGTAGCATACCGGCACCAGGTCGGCGCCAAAGGCGCGCTTGTGGCCCGCCACCGCAGACGACATGCACAGCCGCGAGTTGGTATCGATGTTCGCGCTGCCTATGTAGCCTTTCATCAGCTTGTTGGCGATGTAGTAGTCTTCGGTCAGCAACTGGCCGGACACATAGAAGGCCACTGCATCCGGTCCGTGCTCTGCAATGATCTTGCCAAAGCCCTGGGCAACTTTATCCAGCGCCTGGTCCCAGGAAACCCGTTGCGCTTGAGAGTCTGCGCCGCTCTTGTTGCTGCGTATCTTTGGATGCAGCAGGCGGCCGTCAAGGCTGACGGTCTCCGCCAGTGCCGATCCCTTCACGCATAGGCGGCCTGCATTCGCCTGGTGCTGCTCATCACCGCTGATTGCCAATTGCCCATCGGCCTGCATGCTGGCCCGCACGCCACAGCCTACGCCGCAATACGGACAGGTGGTCTTGGTGACGGTGGTGATCAGCGGATTCAGGGATTGGTTCACGATTCAACTTTCTTAGAGGCTATTGCGAAATTACCCTGGCGTTGTTGCGCCGCCTAGCCGTGCCATAGCACTGTCTTCGGCGGCGACGCCTAGCCAGGCTAACTTCGCAACAGCCTCTTGATACTTTGCAAAATTCTTTTCACGCAGCCTGCATGCACAGCGCCTGCCCAAACAGCAAGTGCTTGCGCATCGCGGCAATATCAGTCTTGCTCTGGATCAGGTCGAAATACCAGGGGCCGTCTTTTACGTCACCGTATAGCACTGCACCGACCAGCAGGCGGTCTTTCAGGATCAGGCGCTTATAGATGCCTCGCCTCGGGTCACGCAGCACCAGGTCTTCGCTGCTTTCGCCGCCGATAAAGTCGCCGGCGGAATACAGGTCAACGCCGGTCACTTTCAATTTGGTCGCAGTCGCCTGCTGCACATAACGCCTGTGACCGGCTCCCGCCAGATGCGCGCCGCATACCTTGGCCTGGTCCCAGATGGGCGCTACCAGGCCGAAGGTGGCCTTGCGGTGCTGCACGCACTCGCCGACTGCATAGATGCGCGGGTCATAAGTTTGCAGCGTGTCGTCGACGACGATTGCGCGTTCGCAATGCAAACCTGCTTCCTTGGCCAGCTCTATATTCGGGCGTACGCCTACTGTCATCACCACCAGGTCTGCAGGTATTTCTGTGCCGTCCTTGAAGCGCACAGCCGTAACGCGATCCGGACCGATAATTTCGGCGGTATCGGCACTCAGCAAAAATTGCAGGCCTTTTTCTTCAAGTGCTTTCTTCAGCAAAGCCGCTGCTGGTTTGTCCAGTTGCCTTTCCATCAGGCTGTCTGCCACATGCACGACGGTGACTGTCATGCCTTGCCGCAGCAAGCCATTGGCTGCTTCCAGGCCCAGAAGACCGCCGCCTATGATGACTGCATGCCTGTGATTGCGCGCGGCTTCCAGCATGGTTTCCACATCCTGGATATCGCGGAAGGCGATCACGCCGTCCAGCGTGTGCCCGGGAACTGGAATGATGAAAGGCTTGGACCCGGTTGCCAGCAACAGGCGGTCATAACAGACCTCCTTGCCGGAGGCGGAATACACGATGCGCCGACGCCGGTCTATCTTCACTACCGGATCGCCCGCATGCAGGCGTATGCCGTTCTGCGCATACCATTCGTGCGTATGCAGCATGATGTCGGCAATGCCCTTGTCGCCCGCCAGTACTGGCGACAGCAGGATACGATTGTAATTGCCGTGCGGCTCGGCGCCGAATACCGTGATGTCATACAGGTCGGGTGCCAGCTTAAGCAATTCCTCCACCGTGCGCATGCCCGCCATGCCGTTGCCTATCACGACCAGCCTTGGCTTTGCCGCTGCTGGTGGCGTAGCTGGCATGTCTGCCGGTGTAGGCATGGGCGCGGACAGAGGAGGGCTCGGGGCCGGGGCGCTCATCATGCGCCCAGCCAGACCTTGCCGTCGGTAACGCGCACCGGATAGGCGTTGATGGAGTGCTCAGGCATCTCCAGGCATTCGCCGGTCATCAGGTCGAAATGGTTCTTGTAGATAGGGGAGGCCACTACAATGCGTTCGCCCAGATTGCCGATCAGGCCGCGCGACAACACCGAGGCCTGCGCACTAGGATCATAGTTGTCTACTGCAAACAGCCTGGTTTCTCCGTCGTTCACATGGAAAATCGCTATCTGCTGCTCATTCACCAGAGCACACACGCCGGTATTCGGAACGATGTCGTTCAGCGCGCAAACCTGGGTCCAGGCATCTTGTTGAATTTCGTTTTTCATTCTGTTCTCCTGCGTAGGAATTTGTTGAACGTCAACTTCTTGGTTTTATCAAGCGGCCTTGCTAACGATGGGTATCACCGCATACTGGCGCTCTTCAGGCGTTGCCGGCCTGATCTGGCCTCGCTCTTCCATGAAGACGACGTTCTGGTCGGCCTGGTCGCTGTTGACGAAGTGGCGGAAGCGCTTGCGGGTTTCCACATCGGTCACGGCTTTCTTCCATTCGCATTCATAGGTATCGACGACATGCTGCATATCGGTTTCCAGTTCGGCAGCAATACCCAGCTTGTCTTGAACCACCACACTGGCCAGGTATTCCAGTCCACCCTCCAGGTTATCGCGCCAGACGCTGGTACGTTGCAGCCGGTCTGCGGTGCGGACGTAGAACATCAGGAAGCGGTCGATGTAGCGCACCAGGGTTTCCTTGTCCAGATCGGCAGCCAGCAGTTCGGCATGGCGCGGCTTCATGCCGCCATTGCCGCATACGTACAAATTCCAGCCCTTGTCGGTGGCGATGATGCCCACGTCCTTGCCCTGCGCTTCTGCGCATTCGCGGGTGCAGCCGGATACGCCGAATTTGATCTTGTGCGGCGCCCGCAAGCCCTTGTAGCGGTTTTCCAGTTCTATCGCCAGGCCTACGCTGTCGGCGACGCCGTAACGACACCAGGTAGATCCCACGCAGGATTTCACGGTGCGCAGGGATTTTCCGTAGGCATGGCCGGATTCAAAACCGGCATCAATCAGCTCTTCCCAGATCAGCGGCAATTGCTCCACACGTGCGCCGAACAGGTCGACACGCTGGCCACCGGTGATCTTGGTGTACAGGCCGTATTTCTTGGCAACCTGGCCCACTGCGATCAGACCGTCAGGCGTTACCTCGCCGCCGGCCATGCGCGGCACAACGGAATAGGTACCGTCTTTCTGGATATTGCCGAGGAAGTAATCGTTGGAATCCTGCAAGCCTGCATGTTCTTTCTTCAGTACGAAGTCGTTCCAGCATGAGGCCAGTACGCTGGCTGCCACCGGCTTGCAGATATCGCAGCCCAGGCCCTTGCCGTGCTGCGCAAGCAAGGCATCAAAACTCTTGATCTGGCCTACCTTCACCAGGTGGAAAATTTCCTGGCGGGAGTAGGGAAAGTGTTCGCAGATATGATTGTTGACCGCCATGCCCTGCTTTTTCATTTCCGACTTCATGATCTGCGTCACCAGCGCCACGCAGCCGCCGCAGGTGGTACCGGCCTTGGTGCAGGTCTTCAGCGCGCCTATACTGGTGGCGCCGTCGCATACCGCGGCACAGATATCACCCTTGCTGACATCATTGCAGGAGCAGATCTGCGCTGCATCCGGCAGCGCATCCACACCCAGGCCGGGCTTGGATTTTCCATCGGCCTGCGGCAGGATCAGGAATTCAGGCGATTCCGGCAATTCTATCCGGTTCAACATCATCTGCAGCAGCGTGCCGTATTCGCTGGCGTCGCCTATCATTACGCCACCCAGCAGGTATTTGCCGCATTCGGAGACTACGATTTTTTTGTATACCTGCTTGCGCTCATCGGTGAATTGATATGAACGGCTACCTACCTCTGTCGCATGCGGATCACCTATGCTGGCGACATCCACGCCCATCAGCTTCAGCTTGGTGCTCATGTCGGCGCCGGTAAATTCCACCTTTTCTCCGCTTCCCAGTATATGTTTGGCCGCGATGCGGGCCATGTCATAGCCGGGTGCCACCAGGCCAAATATTTTGCCATTCCACAACGCGCATTCGCCTATCGCATAGATGTCTGGATCGGAAGTCAGGCAGCTATTGTCGATAACGATGCCGCCGCGCTCGCCCACTTTCAGGCCATTGTTGCGCGCCAGTTCATCACGCGGACGTATGCCTGCCGAGAACACGATCATGTCGGTATCCAGATGGCTGCCGTCGGCAAACACCATCCTGTGTGTGCCATCCACGCCATCGATGATCTCTACTGTGTTTTTTTGCGTGTGCGCAGTCACGCCCAGGTCCTCGATTTTCTTGCGCAGCACGCGGCCGCCGCTTTCATCAACCTGCACGGCCATCAGGCGCGGAGAAAATTCAACCACATGGGTTTGCAGATTCATGTCGCGCAAGGCTTTGGCACATTCCAGGCCCAGCAGGCCGCCGCCGATGACGACGCCGGTTTTAGAGCGCGCGCCGCATTCCTGCATGGCTTCCAGGTCTTCTATGGTGCGGTAGACAAAGCAATCCTTCCTGTCCTTGCCCGGTACCGGCGGCATGAAAGGGTAGGAGCCGGTGGCGATCACTAGTTTGTCATAGGTCAGTTGTTCGCCGCTGCTGACGGTGACAGTTTTGGCATCGCGGTTTATCGATACCGCCCGCGCATTCAATTTCAGCAGCAGGTTGTCGCGGTCGAAAAATCCCGGGGCGACCAGTGACAGGTCGTCGGCAGATTTGCCGGCGAAAAATTCGGACAGATGCACCCTGTCGTAAGCGGGGCGGGGTTCTTCGCACAAAATGGTGACTTCCAGATTGCCGATATCCGCCGCGTTGCCGGCGACCAGGCTTTCCAGGAATTTGTGGCCAACCATGCCGTGGCCGATGACGATGATTTTCATGGTGAGCTTGTCCTTAAGCGGTGATGTTCTTGTTTTGCAGCAGGCCGTCCAGCAGCGCCTGCTCGCTTGCCTTGTGTTCCGACGTGAAGCGCACTGCCAGCGCACATACTGCGGATACCGTCACCAGCGTGCCCAGCACCGCCAGCGTTTGCTGGGTATTGCCCATGCTCTTCATCAGGAAGCCGGCTGCCACTGCACCAACATTGCCGCCTGCACCGATGATTCCGGCCACGCCGCCCAATGCCTTGCGGTCTATGAAGGGCACCAGTGCGTAGGTCGCACCGCAAGCCATATGCGTGAACAAGCCAAAGCCCAGCATCGCGACAATCGCCAAGGTCACGCTTCCGGCATTGGCAAAGCACAGCAAGCCCAGGCCCTCACCTATCATTAATGCGAACAGCAGCGTGGCGCGGCTGTTCAGGCTGCCCCTGTGTGCTGTCTTGTCCGATAGCCAGCCGCCCAGCGCGCGCGCAAACAAGGCCAGCAGGCCGAAGCTGGCCGCTGCAGTGCCGGCTGCCTTCAGCGACAGGCCGAAATGGTCTACGTAATAGATGGCGGCGATATTGTGGATAAAGATTTCCACGCCAAAGCAGGCGGCGTAGGTGATGAACAGCAGCCACACGCGATAGTTGGCGCTGGCAGCAGCGAAGCTGGCCCAGCCGCCTTTTTTGCCGCCTTCAATCGGCATTCCCTGCGCGCGCATCTCGGCATAATTGCCGTTAGGGCAGTCTTGCGTGTATTTCCAATACAGCGCGGCCATGACCAGCATGACCACGCCGGGCACGATCAGCGCCCAGCGCCAGCTCATGGCCTCGGTCACGCCCAGCATCACCAACGCTGTCAGCATTAGCGGCATCAGGCCCTGTGCTGCACCGCCGCCGGCATTGCCCCAGCCAGCCGCTGCTGCGTTGGCGGTGCCGACCACATTCGGCGCGAACATCACCGACGTGTGGTACTGCGTGATCACAAAGCTGGCACCGACTGCGCCTATGCACAGCCGGAAAAACAGGAAGGCTTCATAGCTTTGCGCCATCGCCACGCCCAGCACCGGCAGTGCGCCTATCAGCAGCAGGCCGGTATAGGTCTTGCGCGGGCCGTAGCGGTCGCATAGCGGCCCTATGATCAGGCGCACCAGGATAGTCACAGCGACTGCAGCGATATTCAGGTTGGCGATCTGGTCATTGGACAGATGGAATTCAGCCTTGATCACCGGCATCAGCGGTGCGCAGGCGAACCATGCGAAGAAGCAGGCGAAGAACGCCATCCAGGTCAGGTGGAAGGCTCGCATCTGGGGCGTAGCGAGGCTGAAGAGTTCAATGCTGGAAGCTTTATGTGCCATTTTTATACCTGTAAAAACAAAAAGGCGTCCTCTGGACCTGATATCAAAATCAGTCCAGAGGACGCCGTTGTCCGAACAAGTCCGCCGTTAGACCTGCGTTAGAAATAAATAGAAATGGGTCGGATCATCGTTGATCCGGTACAGGGCATGAAGCAAACAGCGTGCCATTTGGCTGGAAACGGGCTGTCATAGGAGAAAGGGAAAACCCGGTCCGGTATCCGCATTTTCAAAATGCGCTAATCAGGGGAGATTCATGCTGCAATGCATGATGATGGTGCGCAGTCGGGCAAAATTCAGAAGTAACGGCACGCCTTGCATTGCAATAAAACTGTGTGAAAAAACAACTATCCGGTGGCGATCCGCCCACAAAACCCTTTCCATTCTTTAGTCCAGACAGCGACTTCCATCGCCTTCCCTAGAGCGATATTGATTTCTTCAGTGAAAATTTCATCACGCCAAATTATTAATTATTTTGACAATTGGCGAATTAATCATTGTTGACAATATGAAAGTATTTCTTTTGATACACTACGCAAAATTTATAAAAATCTACTCGATTTTATTGAGGATATTTTTATAAAGAATTGTTAAAAATCTTATATATCAAGCGAATTTTATCTTTGATGTCTTGCTTGAATATATGAGAACCGGATTCGTCCGGAATCGGCGACAACAAGCCGTGGTGTAGCAAATCCCAATGTGTCCCTGCTTCTACTTGCAGCCCTCCGGCTGCCCGAGTCGGCCTGAACACGTCTGGACAAATTGCCCACCCCGGCAGTTCCAATAAAAAAGCGACGGAAACGTCCAAAGAAGGATGACAAGATCTATGAGTGCCATGACCTCCTTGTTGCAGAAAATTCGCCTCTCCTGTGGCGCAGCCGGGCTTATCCGGCAGCGGCACGAGCAGGAGCCTGATATCTCAGGCGGCGCATCCTCTGACCACAAAGCCCATAATGCCCAGAATGCCCGCGATGGCCAGTATGCGCGCCATGCCGGTCACAGCAAGTTGCTTGCGCTATTTGCCCCGTTCTGCGGCCTGATGCTGCTGAGCGCGGGAACGCAGGCACAGGTTGTGGCGACCGATGTCAACTCGGCAGCAGATCTTGGCCGCGGGCAGGTCGTTAATGTAGATGTGGTGTGGTCGCGCACCGCAACCGCAACCGGCGACAAGATCACGATCGTGATTCCTTCGCAATTGGGCGTCAATCCTCCCACGCCTCCTGCCGGCTGCGTGTACACCGCACCGAACATGGTGTGTGATGTGCCCAACGGCAGCGCCGGTGCCTCAGGCACGATCAGCTTCCAGGTCCAGGGCGTGCAGTTGGGCGGTTTCAACCTGACAGCAACCGGCACCTCGGCGCCGGCAGCATCTTTCTCCGGCACCGTGCATAGCACCGGTGACATCATCGTCGGCAAAGTCAAGGCATCGCCTGCCGGCAGCCCGGTAGCCGGCGCCAGCACCGTGTTCACATTGACGCCGCAAATCTCATCCGGTGACGATGTGCCCGCCGGTGCATCGCTGACCGTGACCGATAACCTGCCGGGCACCACTACCGACTACACGCTGACCAATATCGCTGCCAGCGGCCTGTCGGCTTCCTGCAACTCAGTGTCTGCCGCCAACAGCAGCCGCACGCTGACCTGTACTTACAATGGCCCGTTCACCATCGCAGCGTTCAACACCAGCTCCATCACGGTGACCGGCACGCCGGGTAATAGCGGTTCGTTCACGAATACGGTATCGATCGCATCGGCTAACAACAATTACTTCGACTCCAATATCAACAATAATACGGCGTCGGTGAACTATACCGTGACGCCAGGTACCGATATCCAGGCGCAAGGCAGCTTCCCATCCGCCGGCCAGGTCGTGAGTACTTCACAGCCGCTGTCCATCATCTTCAAAAATAACGGGCCGCTGGTGAGCCCCGCGGGCGGCATTGTAGAGACCATCGTTCCTGCCACATTTACGATCGGCGCCTTGCCCGGTGCCTGCACCCAGACTGCGGGACAATCGCGCACGGTTGGCGGCACGACGTATAACGGCACGCTGATCAGTTGTACTGCGGCATCTGTTGCAGTGAACGGGTCTTCTTCGTTCAGCATACCGCTGACCATGCCTTCCGCACCGGAAGCATCCAGCTTCCCGGTGATCGTAACGCCGTCGTCCGGCATGGGCGATGCAAACGCTGGTAACAACACATTGTTGCTGCCTTACCAGATCGTCAATCCGTATGCGGATCTGCGCGCATCAAAGAGCAAGACCCCCGGTGGTCCGCAGGCGCCAGGCACCTCGGTGACCAGCACGCTGACGATACAGAATGATCCTGCCAGCACCAGTGCGGCAGCCTATAGCCCGGCCCAGCCTTTACGTATTGTCGATTACGCCCGCCCGGAAGAAGTGAATGGCGGCAGCATCACAGGTGTAACTGCAGGCTGGACTTGTACCGTCACCACCAACGTTGTCCCGCCGGCATTCATCGCCGATACGAACAAGACAACGCGCATCAGTTGCGTCAACTCCGGCACTGGCAGCCTGGCCGTGGGAGCCTCGGTTTCCGTTTCCTTCACGTCGACAATTGCCAGCGTTGGCTCGCCTGTGGAGCTGACCAATCTGGCCTGTACCGGCTCACGTGCGCTGGCAGCCCTGGGCCTCGCAGACACGGATGGCCCGCAACCGCCGGATGGCGGCCGCACCGGCAATGACTGCGCAAGCGCGGGCACGGGCCTGATCGCAACGCCTGTCGTTTCCGGCAATGCGCAAGTCAGCATCGTCAAGGAGTCTTCAGTCGACAATGCCACCTTCTTTGATGCAGTGGCCAGCGCGCCCACGCTGCTTGGATCCGGCAATACACTGTACTGGCGCATGACCATCACCACGCCGACAGTCGCAGCCAATGGCAGCCAAACCACGATACCTACGCTGTACCTGACAGACACCCTGCCCGGCATAGTCAATGTCACCAGCCCCGGCGCGCCTGCGCCCAGTTTCAAGACACCGGCCATCACTGTTACCACCAGCCCGACTACCTACGGCACTTGCCCAAATATAGCTGCTGGAAATAATGCGCTGACCTGTACCTTCAATAATGTGCCTGCCGGCACGACCATCGTCGTCAACGTACCTGTCTCGCGTGCTTTGGCAGGCGGCTTGCTGAACAACACCGCAACCCTGACATCACCTGACGCGATACTGAGTGCATCGGCCGGCGGCCAGTTGAATGACGCCGCCGCCGTCAACGTCGTACCGCAGGTGGACGTGGCACTGACATCCAAGACAGTCACGCCGGCCACGCCTTCAGTTGGCCAGATACTGCAATTCAATATCACCGCGCAAAATCTCGGTGTGGCGGATATCACCGGCGCCGGGCAGTTCACGATTACCGATACCCTGTTTACCGGCACGCCGACACTGTCTACCGTTGCCTACGAAGTTGTCAGCGTGACGCCTTCCAACAGCGCAAAAATGAGCTGCGCGGCCAGCAACCTGGCTACCGGCGCCATCTCTTGTACCAATACCGCTCAGATCAACCGCTACGAAACCGAGACCATCACCATCCAGGCGCGTATCAAAAAACCGTCCGGCATCGTCAGCGCTGCCAACAGCGTGCTGTACTCCGGCGTGACCAATACTGCAACGGTGGCAATTGATCCCAGCTATTGCGAATTCAGGACGGAAACAACGACAACGCCGGTATCCACATCCAGCGCCTGTAACGATGCTGCCGCAACCTCCAATAACAGCAAGACCGCCACCTTCAATGTGAAGGTGCCTGCAATCGACCTGCAACAGGGCAAGGTGCGCGTGCTGCCTGCCGGCCAGACCTCATTTGGCATAGGCGACCAGTTGCGCTATCGCTTCAGCATACGCAATGCTGGCCCTTCCCGCGCCGAAGGCGTGATCATGACCGATGCACTGACCATACCTGCCGGTTTTCATGTAACGATGGCCGCCGGCATGCCGGACAAGGTCAATACTGCCACTGCCGGTGCCGGCTACACGCTAGACAGCAAAGCAGTTAATTGTTCGCAGTCCGGTCAGGATCAGCCGCTGGTCTGCCAGCTTGATGCGGTAGTTGCCAATGATTACCTGGATGCAGGCAAGGAAGTCAATTTTGAAATAGCACTGGATGTGACCGGCACTGCCACTACTCCCGTCGTGTTCGGTAACAGCGCTCACGTATGCGCCGATGAAACCAATACCTATGAAAGCTCAGGAAAATGTTCGCCCGATCCGGCAATTGCAGGTAACAACCTGGCAGCGGTGAATGACGTCGTTTTCCCTAAAGCTGATCTGGAAGTCATCAGCAAAACTGTCGCAACAGCTTCGCCTGTCAATGTAGCGCAGCCTATAGAATATGACATCAAGCTGCGTAATAACGGCACATCGTCAACCACGAAGATGCGCCTGCGCGATACCTTGCCTACCGGCTTTGAGTGGCTGAACACTGGCGCCAACCTGCCTGTTGTTGCGGTTGACAGCGGCAGCGCCGCCACGCTGAGTGGTGTGCTGGCGGTGTCCGGCGCGGTGCCTGCCAACGGCACCGACAATGTCTGCTTCATCTCCAATGGTGTAACAACGCTGAGCACACTGGCGCAGCAGCAGGAAATCACCTGCGATATTACCGGCAGCTTCCCGCCCGGTGCCGCCAACAGCATCACGCTGAAACTGTTTGCCCGCGCCAAACCTGGCCTTTATGACGGCTCGGCCAGTGCTCCGTATCTGAGCGACAGAACCAATACGGCAACAGTATTCCCCGGCAAAGACAGCACGGGCAGCGACATCGCTGTGGATATCGTGCCGGCCAACGACAGCAAGACAGCGGTAGTCCAGGTGCAAAATGCACAAATCGGCGGCCGTACTTTCCTGGACCTGAACAATAACGGCGATCAGGACGGTGCGACAGCCGCCGCCGACCTTGGCCTGGGCAATATTGCCTTCCAGTTGAGCGGTACCGACAAATACGGCAACACGGTGACGCGCAGCACAACATCCAGCAACGTCGCAGCCGGTGCAGGCTCCCTGCGCGGCGACTACCTGTTTTCCAACCTGGCGCCGTCGGATGCCAGCGGTTACTCCATTACGCAGACGCAGCCTAGCATTTACGGCAACGGCATACCGCAGCCAAATACTGCGCGCACTGTTCGCAACGGTAGCAGTACCGGCGTTACTGCAAGCGGCGGCAGCTATGCAGTGACTAATACCAGTGGCACCAGCGTCATCGGCGGCATCGTGCTGGCAGGTGCTGCAAATGGCGTGCAGTTCGATTTTCCTGAGATACAGCGCCCGGCGATTTCCGGTTTCGTCTATGTGGATGCGGATAATGACGGCGTCAAAGGCGGCTCGGAAGCCGGCATCAACGGCGTGACCGTACGTCTGATAGGCTGCAGCGCCGGCGCCAACGGCACGGTGGACACTGCCGGCCCTATCGGTGGCGGCCCTGTTGCCTGCAGCGGCGACGACGTGGCTGTGAACCTGACGACGACAACGACGACCGATGCCACTTTTGGCGCCGGCTTCTATCAGTTCAACCTGGATGGCCCAGGCCGTTATTCAGTCATTGAACAGACAGCGCAGCCGCAAGTCGGCGGTGTAACAAGCTTGCCGGGCAAGACGACGGCAGGGTCGGTGGACTTGGTGACCAGCGCAGCCGGCAGCAATGACGGCGGCACACGCGGTACAGTGAATGCCATGGGCAGCACTGCCGGTGGCAATAACGGTGTATTGAATGAGATCAATGCGACAGTAGCAGCCAGCCAGATTCGCGATATTGTCGTCAGTACAGGCTCGGCAATTTCAGTCAACAATAACTTTGGTGAGATACTGCCTGCCAGCGTGTCCGGTTTTGTGTATACCGAAAAAGGCGCACTCAATTCCAACTACACCCCTGCGGTGGACTGGGCCTTCGCCGGAGTGTCGCTGACACTGACAGGTACCGATGATCTGGGCCAGGCCGTCAGCCTGACCGCAACAACCCAGGCCAACGGTTCCTATGTATTCAATAATTTGCGTCCGGGTACCGTGTATCAGGTCGTCAAGACCAATCCGCAGGCTTCTATCATTGATGAGGTCGGCGGTGCTTTCCCAGGCAAGGATGCCGCCAGCGTAGTGCGCGGTGCGCGCGTCAATGACGACACGATCAATGCCATTGCCCTGGTTGCAGGTGCCAGCGTCACGCAGACCAATTTTGCTGTGACCAATGGACCGCAGCCGGTTGTTGCTCCGTCAACGGCATCCATCTCCGGCTTGGTGTATGTGGACCGCAATCGTAACAATGCATTGGACGGTGACGAAACAACACGCATTTCCGGTGTCAAGGTGCAACTGGTGCAGGGCGCCAATTGCGATACCGGCACTGTGTTGCGAACCACTGCCAGCTTGTCTGATGGCTCCTACCGTTTTGACGGGTTGAGTATAGGCGGCAACTATCTGGTGTGCGAAACACAGCCGTCAGCCTATGCCAACGGCAATGCCAAGGGCACGGCCGGCAGCAATTCCATCACGGTTGGCAATTTGCCTGCCAGCGGCAGCACGGACAATCATTTTGGCGAGTTGGCAGGCAGCATTGCAGGCTCGGTCTATCTGGACGCGAATAATAACGGCGTACGCGAAGCGGCTGAATCCGGCATTGCCGGTGTCACCGTCACGCTGACAGGCAATGATTTGCTCGGCAACGCTGTCAATCGCAGCGCAGTAACGGACGCGAATGGCCAGTACCGCTTCGACGATCTGCTAGCAGCAGGCGCCAGCGGCTATGCAGTGACCGAGCAGCTTGCACAACCCAAAGTGCCGGGCTCCGACCAGTTGACCAACAATGGCATTACCACCGCAGGCAGTATTGCAGGCGCCAGCAGCGGCACTGCAACTGCAGTCGCGGTTGTTCCTAGCGCGGTTACAGCGATTACATTGCCGGCGGGAGGCGTGTCGATTGATAATAACTTCGGTGAAATCGCCTCCGGCGGTCCCGATCTGGTCGTCACCAAGAGCACCAGCAAAACCATCTTCACTGAAGGCCACACTGCAAATTACACGCTGATAGCACGCAATGCCGGTACGCAGGCAACTGCAGGCAACTATGTTGTCAGCGACCGCCTGTCGCAGACTGCTGCTCCGCAAAAATGGACCATCAGTTCTGCCAGCGGCAGCGGTTGGTCTTGCGTGATAGGCGGCGACCGCATCAGCGTGTCCTGCTCCAGCACGCTGGTGCTGTTGCCGGGCCAAAGCAATCCGAATGCTATTTCCTTGAACGTGGATATCCTGACAGGGGCGCAAGCTGCCAGCCCGGTACGCAATATCGTTAGCATTACTGGCGGCGGCGAGCCTCCGGCGAATCAGCCTGGCGCGGGTGAACTGAGCAATCCTGCAATCTGTGCCGCAACGCCGCAAGCCAATGCCTGCCGCGTGGATACGCCGATACAACTGGCCGCTGGTCTCAGCGGCAGCGTATGGCTGGACGGCGGCTTGCTGAAAAAAGGCCTGGATAGCGGCGACAAGGTTTTGCCGTCATGGATGGTGGACTTGTATGACATGACTGATCCGGCGAACGCCACACGTTCCTTTTCCGACGTGATCCGCTCCACGCCCGCTGCTTCCGCAACAACCAATAGCAGCGGCTACTACGAGTTCCGTAATCTGGAGCCGGGCTCGGTATATCGCGTGGTCTTCCGCGATCCAGCCAGCCGCATCGTATTCCCGGGTGTGGTGACGAATAACAGCGGTAAGACCACAGGTGCAGACTACTACTCCCAAGTAGTGACGCGTGACGGCTATCAGGTACTGGAAGTGCGCCTGCCTGCGCCGCATGCTACAGGTGAGATCACCGCGCCTGAGCAAAGCCTGCCTATTGACCCTAACGGTGTCGTGTATGACTCCATCACTCGCTTGCCGGTACCGGGCGCCATCGTTGCCTTCGTGCCCGTGGATAGCTGTGCCGGTTATTCACCGCAGCAGCATGTGATCAACTATGAATCCTATGGCAAGGATGCGCAGGGCAATCCGCAGATGACAGTCGGTAGCGACGGCTTCTATAAGTTCCTGCTGTCGGGTGACGCCAGTGCTCCGGCGAACTGCAAGTTTGCGCTGGTAGTGACGCCGCCAACCGGCTATGCGCCGGCGCCTTCCACCATCATCAAGCCAAGCGCCGCGCTGATTACGCCACCGGCTCCCGGCATCCTGGAAGTGCAGCCGCAAAAAACAGCGCCTACAGGAACGCAAAGTACCACCTACTACCTGCAACTGCAGGCCGGCCGCCAGGATCAGGAAATTGTGAATAACCACATTCCACTGGATCCGTACGCAGGCTCCAGCCTGGCGATCACCAAGATAGGCTCCACCAATGTAGTAGAGCTGGGCGACAGCCTGTTGTACACGATACAGGTCTTCAACCGCGGTGCGATCGCTGTGGCCAAGACCACGGTCGTGGATAGCCTGCCGGCCGGTTTCAAATACATCAGCGGCAGCTATCGTCTGAACAATGTCGCCAAGCCCGATCCAGCCGGCGGTGCCGGTCCGGTACTGCAGTTCGCAGTCGGCGACCTGGCCGGTGCATCTTCAGTGACATTGACCTACAGGGTCAGGGTCGCGGTAGGCGCACAGCAGGGCGACGGCATCAACCGCGCGCAGGCAATTTCCGGCAGCAGCAAGTCCGATGAAGCGCGCTGGAAAGTGCGTGTGACCGGCGGCGTGTTCACGGACGAGGCCTGCGTCGTCGGCAAGATATTTGTCGATTGCAATGGCAACCACATCCAGGATAACGAAGAACTGGGCGTGCCGGGCGTGCGCATGTATATGGAAGACGGTACTTCGCTGATCTCCGATTCGGAAGGCAAGTACAGCATGTGCGGCATCTCTCCACGTACCCATGTACTGAAGGTGGACAAACTGACCCTGCCGCGCGGCAGCCGCCTGACTACCAGCAGCAACCGCAATGCGGGCGATGCCAACAGCCTGTTCCTGGACATACAGAACGGCGAACTGCACCGCGCTGATTTTATCGAGGGCAGTTGCTCGAATACCGTGCTGGAGCAGGTCAAGGCACGCCGTACGCAGGGCGAAGTCAGCGGTCCGCAAACCGAGAAAAAACAAACACCGGGCTTGCGCTTTGAAAGCAAGGGCAGGATGGCGCCGCAAGAAGCGACCGATTCCGCCAACCAGCAGCCGGCAGTTAAACCCAGGTATGCGGCGCCACCCGACGGGCCGCCTCTGCCCGAACCGGTAAAACAATCCGAGCATGAACAAGATGTTCCAACACCATTGTTATTCATTAACCAGACACAGGGAGGCGCACATGTCGGCAAATAAACGCAATGCGCATCCGCTGCGCACGGTAAGTCCTGCAAAACGCCAGCTCACAAAATTGAGCTTGCTGGCACTGGCGCTGAATTGCGCCTATCCGCAAACCGCTGCACTGGCGCAGGAAAATGCCGGATCGGCCTCCCCTGCATCAACGTCCTACAACAGTATCACCGGCGACAGCCGTGGGCTGAATCCATCTTCTGCCGTGCTGCCTTCCGGCAGGCCGGAAGTCTTTCGCCAGACAATAGGCGCGGCAGACTATGCCGCCAATGCACAGGTTGCCAAGATCGTGGTGGAGCTGGACAGGGATGGCATACCTGCAGATGGCCAGACGCCGGTGAAATTCACCGTGCATCTGCTGGACCGTACCGGGCAGCCGCTGAAGGGCAGCAGCTTTGCAACGATAGAAAACACCGGCGGCCGCATACAGTTGAGCAAGGCCGGCACCGATGAGCTGGGCCCCGGCAGGCGCGACCTGGACAAGGCAACGCCCGGAGTACAACTGAAAGTGCAAGACGGCGTGGCCCAGTTTGCGCTGATTGCGCCGTCCGAACCGATGGACGTGCGGGTGAGGATCACTGCCGGCGGCGAAGAAGCCAGCGGCAGCATCAGCTTCCTGCCCGAGCTGCGCGAGATGGTGGCGGTAGGTCTGGTGGAAGGCATCATCAACCTGAATAACATCGCCGGCTCGCAACTGGCACAGACACGCAACAGCGATGTTTTTGAGCAGGAAATACATAACTTCAGCCGCAATTTTTCCAACGGCAAGGGCAGCTACGCTTACCGCACGGCCTTCTTCCTGAAGGGCGTGGTAAAGGGCGATTATCTGCTGACAGCCGCCTACGATTCGGACAAGCAGACCCAGGACAGGTTGATGCGTGATATCCAGCCTGACCAGTTCTATCCTGTCTATGGCGATAGCTCGGTCAAGGGTTTTGACGCGCGCTCGGTTGCCAAGCTGTATGTGCGGGTGGACAAGGATAAAAATTATCTGCTGTTCGGTGACTACGATACCGGCGCCGGCTTTGCGCAGATGACCGGTGGCGGCAGCACTGCCAGTCTGGCGATGCGCCAACTGGGCAATTACAGCCGCACTGTCAACGGCATACGCCTGCATGCAGAAGAGAGCAACTATGTAGGCAATGTGTTCGCCAGCAAGGATAGCCTGAAGCAGGTCGTCGAAGAGTTTGCCGGTAAGGGCGTCTCCGGCCCGTATGCGGTGTCCAATAACAGCGGCATATCCAATAGCGAAAAAGTCGAGCTGATAGTTCGCAACCGCAACCAGCCGTCGCAGATCATCAGTTCCACGCCGTTGGCGCGTTTTGTCGATTATTCGTTCGAGCCTTTCTCCGGCCGCATCCTGTTCACGCAGCCCATCCCGGCTGCCGATGCCAACCTGAACCCGGTCTCGGTGCGCGTCACCTATGAAGTGGATCAGGGCGGAGAGCAGTTCTGGCTGATAGGCGCAGACGGCCAGCTCAAGCTGGGCAAGCATGTGGAAGTAGGCGGCTCCTACGTAAAGGATGAAAACCCGCTTGCGCCTTACCAATTGAGCAGTACCAACCTGGGTATCAGGCTGGCAGATCATACCTTGCTGGTATTGGAAGCAGCACGCACTACCAGCACGGTCAATACCGGAACCGGTGTCAATTCCTATGTGACGCCGGCGTTGGCCAATCGCGTCGGTGAAGTCAGTGGTAATGCCATGCGCGCCGATTTGCACCATGAAGGCGATGCGTGGGAACTGCGCGCGTTTGCCGCCAAGAGCGATGCAGAGTTCAATAATCCTGCTGCATCATTCAATGGTGGACGGGTAGAGGCGGGCGCAAAAGTTAGTGCCGATGTCAGCGATACGGTACGCGTGTATGCCGATGTCCTGCACTCCGCCGACAAGGTGGCTGACGGCAAGCGCGACGGCGCGCAGCTTGGCGCGCAACTGAAGGCCACCGACAAGCTGACTGTCGATGTCAGTGTACGCAAGGCACGTGAAGAACGCAGTGCAAGCAGTGGCGACCTGAATACGCCGACTCCCATCACCGCGCCTTTGGGCAGTGGCGTGGGTACGGCCACAGGCTCGCTGGTCAGCAATGGCGGCGGCGGTTTCTTTGGCAATGGCAGCGATGCGATCAACCCGACTACCGGTACCTCGGTCCTGTCCGGCAATTCTGCCTTCCCGGTTACCGGCGGCACTATCCTGCCGGGCTCGCTGGACAGTACCTCAGTCAGCGTCGGCGCCAGCTACAAACTGACCGACAGGCTGACTGTGCGTGGCGCAGTAGAAAACAGCGTGGAGGGCGACAAATACCGCCGCGCTGCTTTGGGCGCGGATTATCAGTTGGCTGAGCGCACTCGCCTGTATGGCCGCTATGAAACCAATACCGGCTTGTCATCGCTGTATTCGCTGAACCCGGATACCCGCAGCAATGTGCTGGTGGCCGGTGTGGACACCAGCTATATGAAAGGCGGCCAGGTGTTTTCTGAATACCGCATGCGCGATGCCGTGGCGGCTCGCGATATGCAGGCTGCTTCCGGTATCCGCAATATGTGGGATATCGCAGAAGGCGTGCGTGCTTCCACCAGCGCAGAACGCTTGACGGTATTTGCCGGCGACGGCGCGCAGGCAACTGCGCTGACCGGCGGCATCGACTACACCGCCAATCCATTGTGGCGCGCGGCAGCAAGGCTGGAATGGCGGCGTACCGACTCTACCGCGCTGTCCAGCGGTTCCGATACCTACCTGTCGACGATTACGCTGGCGCGCAAGCTGGACAGGGACTGGACCATGCTGGGCCGCAATTATCTGCTGTTCACCGACAACAAGGACAAGGGCGACATCCTGCAAGACCGTTTCCAGATCGGCGCCGCTTACCGCGACAACGATACCAACCTGGTCAACGCGCTTGCCAAGTACGAGTACCTGATAGAGCGGGACGACAGCATAGACCCGCGCAGCCTGCGCAAGACGCACATCTTGTCGGCGCATGCCGATTACCATCCCAGCCGTCCGTGGTGGTTCACCGGCCGCACCGCCGCCAAGATGGTGAAGGAAGACATCAGCGCCGTGCGTGATACCTATTCCGCTGTTCTGCTGGGTGGGCGCTTCACCTACGACATTACCGAGCGTATCGATATCGGCGCCAGCAGCAGCGTGCTGTATAGCCCGCAGGGCAGCGCACGCCAGTGGGCGCAGGGCATGGAAGCAGGCTACCAGGTGCAGACCAATCTATGGGTATCGGCCGGCTATAACTGGAGCGGCTTCTATGACCGCGATCTGACAGCATCCGACTATACCCGCCGCGGCGTCTATCTGCGCTTACGCTGGAAGTTTGATGAAGACCTGTTCCGTGGAAAAAATCCAGATGTGAACCGCGCGCTGGATCGTTCACTGTGATGCCGGCACTACTCGCCAGGCAGACAAGCCGTAACCGACCAGAGGCAAAAGAGCTAATGATGAAAGAGACAATGATGAAACTGAAATCCCCCATACTCCCGTTCGCGGGTGCTGCGGCCGCTACCACACTGGCAACGCTGGCCGCGCTGGTGCTGATGTCGCATTCCGGCACGGCCGGCGCGCAAACACTGAATCCGCAGCAGGACAGGATCAGCGATGAAGCGATTCATGCAGACCACAAAACCTACGAGGCAACCCAGGCCAGGATCAAGGCTCTGAACGATGGCGGCCGCCGCGTGGCGGACTATCATTTGTCCAAGGCGCAATGCTGGCTGGATGTGTCTTTCCATGAGTACACGCGCAATGACCGCAGTGCCTTCCCGCAAGAAGCGCTGGATGAATCGGCCAAGCTGATCAAGCTGATGGAAGCCAAGGCCAGTCCGCTGCCTATGGATACGCCGCTGGTGAACAATGCCGAACGCCTGCGCCCGGACCTGTGGGCCAAGGCGCTGAAGCTGCAAAGCCATGCCGGCTTCCAGTGCGTGCAGCAGCGGGTTGCCTGCGGCGAAGTGGAACTGGTGCATGCCGGTAACGAGAGCAGGCAGCAGGGCTGGCGCCATGCCAAGCCTTATGTGCAGATTGCTGAAGACCAGATCAATGCGGCGGAGATGGAAGCGGATGCCTGCGCACCCAAGCCAGGGGCTGCAGTTCCAGTGCCGCCGGTAGCGCCTGTTGTTCCTGTTGCCGTTGAGCCCGCCAAGCCGGCGCATCTGCTGGCCAACCTGCTGTTCCAGCACGACCAGTTTGCCAAGAATAAAATCCTGCCGGCCTCATTGGCGCAACTGGATGAGACACTGGCAAAAGTGAAACGGGAAGGCATACAACTGACCGAGGTGAAACTGACCGGCTTTGCCGACCGCACCGGCAAGCCTGCCTATAATGCTGCGCTGGCAGAAAAACGTTCGGCAACGGTCAGGTCCTACCTGATCGCGCAGGGCATTCCATCCAGCATACTGCGGGTGGATTCCAAAGGCGATGCGCAGCAGATAGAACCTTGCCGCGCCGGCTTCAAGGCACTGGCGGAAGAGCTGGCCTGCCTGACGCCTAACCGTCGCGTGGAAGTGGATTTTAGCTGGGCAGGAAAATAAATAGTTTTACCTGTAAAAAAGCCGCGCCGGGAAATCAGCGCGGCTTTTTCATTTCTGCCGGAAGATGCTCAGCCGATGTTCAGCCGGCCAGCAGCCGGTCAGCTAGTGACTATCGCCATGGAAAACCCGTCATAGCCCTTGCTACCCACAGTCTGTAGCGCTGTTGCCGACAGGCGCGAATGCCCGGACATCAGATCGAAGAAGCTGCGCACACCGATCACATTCGGGTCGGTGCTGGCGGCATCGCTCACTGCGCCGTTACGCACCACGTTGTCGCCGATGATCACCGTGCCCGGCCGCGCCAGTCTGAGCGACCATTCCAGGTACAGCGGATTGCTGGGTTTATCCGCATCAATAAAGATGAAGTCAAACGGCGCGATGCCCTGTTGTTCCAACAAGGGCAGGGTATCCACCGCCTTGCCGATGCGGATATCCACCCGCTGCGCCAGCCCCGCGCGCTGTATATTGCGGCGCGCCACTTCCGCATGCGCCGCGTTTGCTTCCAGCGTCACCACGCGCCCGCCTTCAGGCAGCGCGCGGGCCAGCCATATCGTGCTGTAGCCGCCCAGAGTGCCAAACTCCAGTATGGTTTTAGCTCCTTGCATCTGCACCAGCAAATGCAGGAACTTGCCCTGGTTGGGCGCGACATTGTGCGGCGGCAGGCCGGCGGCATCACTGTCGCGCAGCGCCTGCTCCAGTGCGCTGTCGGTTTCCACCAGGCGCTCGCAAAAATAGGCATCCACGTCAGTCCAGGTTTGCTGGCTCATCCTTTACTCCTCAGCTTGGGGATTTAAAAAACTGTGGGCATAAAAAAATCCTCCTGGAATTGCTTCCGGGAGGATTCTTGTGTCTGGTTTAAGCAGACGGTATTTTGCAAACGCTTTTGCTAACGCCATCAGGCAAAATTAGCCAAGGCGCCTTTCATTTTCTTCAATGCGGCGCTTTCGATCTGGCGGATGCGTTCGGCAGAAACACCGTATTCGCTGGCCAGCTCGTGCAGTGTCGCACCTGATCCGTCATCGTTTTTCAACCAGCGCTCTTCC
Organism: Parundibacterium terreum; assembly: GCF_014636315.1. Classification (GTDB taxonomy): domain Bacteria; phylum Pseudomonadota; class Gammaproteobacteria; order Burkholderiales; family Burkholderiaceae_D; genus Undibacterium; species Undibacterium terreum. The sequence continues at coordinate 359,899 of NZ_BMED01000004.1, forward strand.
ACGATACGGCGTGAACGGGCATCCAGTTTGGACAAGGCTGTTTCCAGGCCTTCTGTCTGCAGACGGTCGTAAGCCTGTGCTTCCAGCATACGGGTAGGCTCTTCCGCTTCCGTTTTCAGGTAAGCGATAGGCGCGAACTTTTCATCATCGTCATCGGTAGGCGCATCCAGGGCCACATCGCGGCCGGACAGACGCATTTCCATTTCGATTACTTCTTCGCGCTTGACGTTCAGCTCTTTCGCCAGTGAATCCACTTGCTTTGGAGACATCGCGTCCAGGCCTTCCTTATGGCTGCGCAGATTGAAAAACAGTTTGCGCTGAGCCTTGGTAGTGGCCACTTTGACCAAACGCCAGTTTTTCAGGATGTACTCATGCATCTCGGCCTTGATCCAGTGCATCGCGTACGACACCAGGCGTACGCCCTGGTCAGGGTCGAAACGTTTTACCGCTTTCATCAAGCCGATATTGCCTTCTTGAATCAGATCAGCGTGTGGCAGGCCATAACCCAGATAACCGCGGGCGATCGAGACGACCAGGCGCAGGTGGGACAAAACCAGCTGCTGCGCAGCGTTCAGGTCATTGTTTTGGCTCAGTTTCTTAGCCAGATCAATCTCTTGCTCATGGGTCAACATTGGCAGGCGATTCACAGCCGAAATATAGGCGTCGATATTACCTAGCGTGCCGGTAAAACCCAGTGCCAGGGCTGTACTATCCGAAGATTGCACCACAGGATGTGTTGCTGAATTAGTCATTCTTCCTCCTCATTGCCGCCGGTGAAAACAGGCTGATTTAATTATCAACCAGTAACCGACCATTTCTAAGCTCTATATTAGCACTCTCTCGGTTTGAGTGCTAATACTCCAAATTTATATGCTTAAGGTAAATAGTAGATAGATTTATTGCTATCAATTTCTTGCAATCAATTTGGATTCACTATAACCCTTAGAGTAGGGAGACAGCCGAAAGTTCAGGCTCTTACATGCAGTTACATCTATATAGATGCCCTTGCCTGAGCCGGACTTTGGGCCTGAATTCCTACCTGAATTAACACTATATGCGCAAAGCGGTTTGGCTGCTTTGCGCCATATCAATCCCGGTTCGGTCTTGGCAGTCTTGGAGAAATGGCGGTAGTGATAGGGTGAGGCAAGACGAGAGGTGGCACGGTGCGCTACGCCACCTAACGAGGGAGTTGTCGGATAATTTAGTTTGCGCGTGCCAGTTGGCGCCGCACAGAGAGGAATGCTCCGCATAATCCTAATATGGTGCTCACACCCAATAATGCAAGGCTGGGCAGCAAGCCCAAAGGGATGAGGCGGAATTCAGACGCATACAGCCGGGCAAACTCGGCAATCGCGCCGTTCAGCGGCTGCAGCGACGCCGCGATCATGCCCAGCGCTATGCCGCCGGCCAGTAAACCCAGCATTGCTCCAGTGTAATAATAGGGACGATGGATAAAGCTATTGGTCGCGCCCAGCAGCTTGGCCACGGTAATTTCTGCCTGATGCGAGATCACCTGCAGGCGGGTGGCGTTAAACACCACCACTACTACCACCACCGCCAGCGTCACCGCCAAGAACAGCAATGATAGCTGCAGCACCTGCACCAGCGCCGCCAGGCGCTTGATCCAGGCGGAATCCACCTGCACCACGTCCACACCGGCGAGCGTTTTCAATTGCTGGGCCAGCGTATCGACCTTGGCTGCATCGGCATTGGACAGCGAGATCACATAAGCATCCGGCAGCGGGTTGCCGCCCAGCGTGGACAAGACTTCCGCCAGGTTGGAGGTTTCTTCTATCGTCGCCAGAGCCTTGTCCTTGGGCACAAAGTTCACGCGGGCGCTGACATTGGCATCCTTCAGCATCTTTTTCAGCGGTACCGACAGTGCGGTCGCATCGGTGCGCGGCGTGGCCGGCTGCAGGAAAACGCTGATCTCAGGCTCTATCGACAATTGCGAAGAGATGGGCCTTACGTTTTCTATCAATGTCAGTCCGGCGATAGGCAATGCCAGCGCAATCGCTACCACTAGTACATTGAACAGGAAATTGCCGGGGCTCACCCGCAGGTGCGACCATGCGCTCTTCAAGGCAAACAGATGCTGACGGAACCAGACTGTCATTGTTTTTATCCCGGGTTGATCTTGTAATTATTCAGGTGAAAGACGATTTTTGCTGCAAAGCGCGGCAGCTATGCAGCCAGCGCAGAGTGCCAGGAGTCGGTGACACGGCCATTGCTCAGATAGATCACGCGGCTGGCCTTGTCCAGGAACTGCTCGTCATGGCTGGAGATGATGCAGGTCACGCCCGCACTCTGGAAAGCCTTCAGCGCGCTCAAGACCTTGTTTGCATTGTCGCGGTCCAGGAAGGCGGTAGGCTCGTCAGCCAGGATGATCTGCGGCCGGTTGACGATAGCCCTGGCAATGGCCACGCGCTGTTGTTCGCCGCCGGACAAGGATTGCGGTTTGGCATTCGCCTTGTCCGCCAGGCTGACTTTTTCCAGCGCAGCGCGGGCGCGGGTTTCCGCCTCGGTGCCGGAAGCGCCGGTTACAACCAATGGCAGCATCACATTGGCCAGCACGGTACGGTCCAGCAGTAGTTTTTGTTCTTGCAGGATCAGGCCCAGTTTGCGGCGCAGGTAGGGCAGGCTGCCTGCCTTCAGTTTGCCTATGTCTTGCCCGTTCACGCTGACGCTGCCGCTGGTGGGCTTTTCCACACCGGCGATCATCTTCAGCAAGGTGGATTTGCCGGCGCCGGAAGGGCCGGCCAGGAAGATCAGTTCACCGGCCGCGATGGAGAGCGACACATCGCGCAATGCATACACATCGCGCGAGTATTCCTTGGACACGTTGTTGAATTCGATCATGGATCAGGCAATCACAAAAATAAGAGGCTGCTGCAAAACTCCTCTAGCCAGGCGCAACGCCGCCAGGGGAATTTTTCAATGGCCGTTAATTGAGCAGGGCGTCAACGAATTCCTGTGCATTAAAAGGCTGCAAATCTTCGATCTGCTCGCCTATGCCGATGAAATATACCGGTATCGGACGGGTTTTGGCAATCGCCGCCAGCACGCCGCCCTTGGCGGTGCCGTCCAGCTTGGTGATTACCAGGCCGGTCAGCCCCAGTGCATCGTCAAAAGCCTTTACCTGTGCCAAAGCATTCTGGCCGGTATTGCCGTCTATGATCAGCAGCACTTCATGCGGTGCGCTGTCCATGCCCTTGGCGATCACGCGCTTGATCTTCTTCAATTCTTCCATCAGGTGCAATTGCGTAGGCAGGCGGCCTGCGGTATCCACCATCACCACATCGGTACCGCGCGCCTTGGCCGAGGCCACCGCATCAAATGCCACCGCTGCCGGGTCGCCGGATTCCTGCGAGATCACCGTCACATTATTGCGCTCGCCCCAGATGGTCAGTTGCTCGCGTGCCGCTGCGCGGAAGGTGTCGCCCGCAGCCAATACCACAGACTGGTGATGGGTTTGCAGATGCTTGGCCAGCTTGCCTATGGTCGTGGTCTTGCCCGCGCCGTTGACGCCGGAAATCATCATCACCAGCGGCTGATGGCGGCCCAGTTCCAGCGGTTTTTCCAGCGGCGTCAGCAAATCCAGCAGCAGGGTTTTCAGCGCAGTCTTGACTTGTTCAGCCTCGGTCAGTTTCTCTTCCTTGACCTTTTTCTTCAGCGCATCCAGCAGGAACTGCGTTGCTTCCACACCGGCGTCTGACACCAGCAGTGCCGATTCCAGCTCTTCGTACAGGTCATCATCAATGCGCGCGCCGACAAACAGCGTGGTCAGCGTCGATGAGGTTTTGGACAAGCCAGCCTTCAGGCGGCTCAGCCAGGAGCGTTTTTGTTCTGCCGGGGCCGGGGCGGGTTCAGAAACCGGTACAGGCGCCGTTTCAGGCGTGGCTACCGCCACTGCTGCGGGAGCCGTTTCCTGCGCAGTGCTTACCGCCGGAGCCGCCTGCGGAGCAGGAACAGCGGGAGCCGTTGGAGCAACGGGGGCCGGGCCGGGTTCTTCTTTGGGTTTTTTCTTGAAAAAGCTAAACATCGAATAGGGAGGCGATTGCGGTTGGTTGGCAGTTTCAGCCTGCATTCATGCCGGCAAAAAGCTACAATGCCTAGCATTCTAACAGAGCGCTGTGATCCTCCCTACCAAACGCAGGATTTTGGTAGTAAATTTGCATCATTACAATATCGTCGCTCAATACAGATCGCACTAGCGTGCATCGCCCTTATAAAAATACCCACACATGAACGCAGTAGCAAAAAAACAAAAGCCTCGCCCGCCGCGGCCCACCACCCGCGCGCCGCAGCAGGTCCGCATCATAGGCGGCGTATGGAAGCGCACGCCGCTGTCCGTGGTCGACGCGGAAGGCTTGCGCCCCACGCCCGACCGCGTGCGCGAAACCGTATTCAACTGGCTGGGCCATCTGCTGGACGGCTCCTGGTCGCAATTGTCTTGCCTGGACCTGTTCGCCGGCAGCGGCGCACTGGGCTTTGAAGCCGCCAGCCGCGGCATGGCCAATGTCACCATGGTGGAATACCACACGCCGGCTTATCGCCAGCTGGATGCGATCAAGCAAAAGCTGAACGCCAGCCAGGTCAGCCTGGTGCGGGCAGACGCGCTGACGGTGGTGCAGGGCATGGCCGCGCGCGGCCAGCGTTTTGACTTGATTTTCCTCGATCCGCCCTACAATCTGGGTTTGCTGCCCAAGGTCTTGCCGCTGTGCGCAGACATCCTCAGCGCCAAAGGCCTGCTGTATGTAGAATCGGAGGTGCCGCTGGCTGCAACGGATGCAGAAGATATCAGCGAAACAACAGCAGCGATGCTGGAAGGCTGGAGTGTGATTCGCGCCGACAAGGCAGGTAGCGTATATTTCCATATACTGCAGCGCAATAATTAGCCCGGTGAGCTGCCTGAAATTCAGGCATAATGCCCGAATAAATTGGTGCAACACTGTCATTTGTGGTGCACAACTCAATGAAAACAGAGGGAGAGAAGATGGTCACAGCCGTTTATCCGGGAACGTTTGATCCACTGACACGCGGTCATGAGGATCTGGTGCGCCGCGCATCGGGTCTGTTTGACACACTGGTCGTGGGCGTGGCGGACAGCAAAAACAAGAAGCCCTTCTTTTCCCTGGACGAACGCCTGACCATCGCCAATGAAGTGCTGGGCCACTACCCGAACGTGCGGGTGGAAAGCTTCTCTGGCCTGCTGAAAGATTTTGTGCGCAAGAACGATGCACGCGTGATCGTGCGCGGCCTGCGCGCGGTATCCGATTTTGAATATGAATTCCAGATGGCAGGCATGAACCGTTACCTGCTGCCGGATGTAGAAACCCTGTTCCTGACGCCTTCCGACCAGTACCAGTTCATCTCCGGCACCATCGTGCGCGAGATCGCGATGCTGGGCGGCGACGTTTCCAAGTTTGTCTTCCCGTCCGTGGACAAATGGCTGCAGCAAAAGGTTGCCGCCGCTGCGGCAGGCCAGGGCCAGTAATAGTAAGCGCGGGCTGCAAAGCCCGCAAGCCTGCGCCTGACGGCCGGGATTTTTTAAAGTAAATGTGTATGGCACTGCTGATTACCGACGACTGCATCAACTGCGATGTATGCGAGCCCGAATGCCCCAATGAAGCAATCTACATGGGGCAGGAAATCTATGAGATCGACCCCAATAAATGCACCGAGTGCGTAGGCCACTTCAATGAGCCGCAGTGCCAGCAGGTGTGCCCGGTCTCGTGCATCCCGTTCAACCCTGCATGGCGCGAAACGCCGGAGCAGTTGATGGAAAAGTATGAGCGCCTGCAGGCTGAGGCAGCGGCCAAGGCCAAATAGCTCGGCTAGGCGAGCCCTTGCGGCTCGCACCTGCACTCCGGCACACTTCCCTTCTTCGTTTAATTCCCTCCCTGTAATTCAGCCAGCGCCGCGATCTGCGCGCGGGTTTCGTGCATGATTTCATCCGAAAGTGCGGGGTCGTCACAGACTCTTGCCATGATCATCGCGCCCACCATCGCAGACCAACTGGCAATCGCAACGCGGCGTTTTTCAGCCGGGTTTGCGCCGGCAGAGTTCCGGGCAAGGCCCTCGATGCGGGAGCGTATCGTTTCCGTCATGGCGGCTCTTGCCGGTAGCGGCTGGCGCGTGGTTTCCGTCGCCAACCCGGCGATATTGCATCCACCCGCAAGGTCGGCGCGGTGGCGCGCAGACAAGTAGCTTTCCGCAAACTCGGCTGGCCCGATTTCAGCTTTCGGCTTGCTGTTGCGATATGCCAGCGCCTGGGCAATCAGGTCATCCTTGGATTTGAAGTGCCCATAAAAGCCGCCGTGGGTCAGGCTCGCCGCTTGCATCACTTCGGCCAGCGTCACCGCATCATAACCATGCTCGCGGAAAAGGCGGCCGGCGGCTTCCAGGATACGCTGCTGGTTCGCTTCATACTGTTCACGGCTGACCTTCATCGCAGACTCCCTGGCTAAAACTGGTAATTTACATGCTTCTTCATGGGAGATCAATGATGATGATAGACATGTTTATTACCTATTAATACCAGGGATTTAGATAAAAAAAACTGCTTGGCCTACGTTGTCGATTTCATTGACAAGCGTCCTTTCCTTCCCTATAGTCATAATCATGTTGGATAACATGATTATGTTGCCAACATATAACGCCGAGCTGCACTGTCTTGGCTGTGACAGACCCGGATGAGGCGTCCCATGGATTTCAGTACTTTTTTTATACGAGGTTTGAATGAAGCGTCGCGACATATTGAAACTGGCGTCATTCGCCGTTCTCCCCTTGTTTGCCGGGCCGGTAATGGCTGGCCTCGATAGCAAGCCTTCGCTACTTAAATACAAGGTATTTACCGCGACCCGTCCCGGCTTGAGCCGCGATCTACCGCCCGGCAAAGAATCACTGATGTGGGTCGCCAATTCATCCACACTGATCTATGGCGAAAGGGATGCGGTGCTAGTGGACACCTTCCTGACGGTGGAGCAGAGCAAGGGCCTGGCGGATCAGATTGCGGCTACAGGAAAATCACTGAAAGCCATTTACGTCACCCACGCGCATGGCGACCACTTTTTCGGCTTGAAAGTGCTGCTGGACCGCTTCCCGAATGCAAAGGCACTGGCGACGCCTTCCGTGGTGGCGACCATGAAGCTGCAAAGCACTCCGGAAAAACTGGATGCCCGCTGGCGCAAGCTATTCCCCAACCAGATTTCAGACGTGATCTCCATTGCAGAGCCGCTGGAAGGCAATGAGATAGAGCTGGAGGGGAATAAGCTGGTTGTGGTCAAACTCGGCCATACCGACACCGATGATTCCACCTGCCTGCATGTACCATCCATAGGCCTGGTGGTTGCTGGTGATGCAGTCTATAACGGCATCCACCCCTTCCTGATCGAGTCGACCCGTCAAACCAGGCTGGAATGGATAGCTGCACTGGATAAGATAGATGCGCTGAAACCGGTCAACGTTGTGGCAGGGCACAAGATCCCCAGCAATGACGACAACCCGCGCAACGTGGCAGAAACACGTCAATACATCCGTGACTTCATCCGGCTGAACGATGAGACCCAGACCGCGCGCGAGCTGTATGACAGGATGCTGGCCCTCTACCCGGAACGGGCTAACCCGGGCTCGCTGTGGAGTTCCGCCGCTGCGGTCAAAGCCGAAGCAAAGAGCTAAGGCGGCACTCCATGCAGATGAGCTAGTGCGGCAAAGCTTAACGCCTTGCATTGTTATTCTGGGAAATACTTTTCTTTCGACTCACCGAACGCGACGAACTTCAGCTCAAGGGAGGAGTCCAGTGCAACTAGCGGGAAAGTCTGCAGAATAGGCAGATTTGATGCTCGCCCGGCAAGCCACGCGAGGCTTGCCGGGCGCCGAGTTTCAATTGCGCTAGAATGGGTCAACGGCGAAAAGGGCGCAGACCCCGCTCTCGATGAGAGGAATGCAAATGAGACCTGATATCTTCCGCTTTCTTGCCTGCGGAAAAATTGCCTTGCTGGCGATCTGCCTGGGTATTGCAGGTTGCGGCGGTGGCGGTTCCGCCGACAAAGGGCCGGTGCCGTCCAACCCTCCTGATGTTTCCAACCCCGCAGGGCCGGGCCACTTCGAGGTGGCCACCTTCATCAAGACCGTGAGCGCCGCCGATATTGCGGCCACGCTCCCCACAGCAAGCGCAGCGTCGATCACGCCGCTGTATGCGGTCGATACCTACAAGCTGACCTACACCACCACCGATGCCGCCGGCCACAGCGTGACCGCATCCGGCCTAGCCGCCATTCCGCGCAAGACCAGCAGCCTTGCCAGCCCGGTGCTGAGCTACCAGCATGCCACCGCCAAGATGGATGCCGATGCTCCTAGCAATCACGCCACAGCCGATGAACCTGCATTGCTGTTTGCATCACTGGGTTATCTGGTCAGCGCGGCAGACTATGTGGGCTACGGTTCCACCAGGGGCCTGCCGCATCCCTACCTGCTGGCCACGCCTACCGCTGCATCGGTGGCAGATTTCATTACCGCCAGCGCGCGCTGGCGCAAGAGCAAGGCGATTGCGGATAACGGCCAGTTGTTCTTCACCGGCTATTCCGAAGGCGCCTATGCCACCATTGCCACGCTGCGCATGCTGACCCAGAACGGTACTGCTGCCGGCGCGTTGCCAGTGAGTACCTTTGTCGGCGCTGGGCCGTATGACGTATTGCTGACGCTGAACGTGATGCTGGAGACAGTGCGTAAGCAAAATCCTGTGCTGGGCACCTTGATCAGTCCGGGTTTCTTAAGGAACCTCGGCGCCAACGACAGGGCCAATGTGCGCAACCTGCTGCTGTTTCTGGTGCTGGGCACGCAAAGCGACATCAACTTCGATCCCACGTTTCTGGATAACTTCCTCAATGACGACACAGTAGCCATCGCCTCGCAAAGCAGCGTGTATGACTGGACCCCGCAATCGCCTATCTTCTTTTTTGCAGGCAAGGGCGACACGACCGTTCCTTACGCCAATACCGATGAAATAGTGCAGACGATGACGAATCGTGGCGCGGCGGCATTACTGGCACGGGCAGATTGCCCGGTCACGCCTTCCGAGCACCTAGCCTGTGTGCCATCATTTTTGATCAGTGATATTGCGCGGCTGGGGAGTTTGGCCAAGGGGCTGTGAAACCCTTGTTCTTTCAGGCTGCATCGGTAGTGAAGCTCAAAAACCGTGTAACGAAGCGAATTCTTCGAGGGGAGCCTTCGGCATTTGCGGCCGCCGTCTTGCCCACTCGGGATCGCCAAAACCCATGGACATGCCGCAGACCACCAACTCTTCCGCAGCCAGAGGCAGTTGGGTGCGGATAACCGCATGGTAGCGAGAGAGAAATTCTTGCGTACAAGTGTCGAGCCCGCGCGCTTTTGCCGCCAGCATGATGTTCTGAATAAACATGCCCAGATCGAGCCAGCTTCCTTTCTCAAGGCGACGGTCGATCGTAAAAATCAGGCCGACCGGTGCGTCGAAGAATCGGCAGTTGCGCGCAGACTGTACCGCGCGCGCGGCCATGTCTTCTTGTGCGATGCCCAGCGAGCCATAGAAGACCGAAGCAAATTCATTCCGGCGCGAGGCGAAAGGTTCCGGCAACGGAGCGGGAAGGTAGTTATATTCGGACTTGTGCTCACCGGATGCAGTTTCGTGCGCGGTAGCGATGGCATCGGCCAATGCCGTTTTCGCCGCCCCTGCTAACACATACACGCGCCAGGGCTGTACATTCCCTCCTGTGGCTGCGTAACGCGCGGCGTTGAGGATGCCGGTGATAGCCTCAAGATCCACCTCACGATGCAAATAAAATCGATTGGCAAATCGACTCATCATGACTTTCTCAACTTCGGATACTTCTTTCGATGATTCAGTGTTATCACGAGCCATGGTTCATAGTCCTATCATTTGATGTCTGGTGTTTGGATATTCGGAAGACTCACTTTTCCCACTTTGAGCCCAGGATGATGCTGCAGAGGTTCACCCGCTGGAAGCTGTGATCCTTGTGGGCAAGGAAATCATCATTGAAGGTGCCGAAGGTGGTTTCAGGCCGATGCGCCAGACCGTGGTAAAACGCGTCTATCATTTGGTGGGCAAAATCGGCATCGCGGGGATAGGCGGTAATTACCGCTTGGCGCTGCGCGTCGCTGAACTGCTCAAAGCCGCGGCCGGCCACGTCCATACCCGCACCGGCCTGCACCAGGGCAATCTCCGGATGCATATGCTCCGGGATGCCTGGCGTTGTGTGGAGCGCGACGGCGGCCCACACTTTGTCTATGTCCCCTTCGGATATGCGGTGGCTTCGCAGGAAATCGCGCGCAGCATTCGCGCTATCCACTTCAAAGCGAAGCTTGCTGTCCCTATAGACCGAAGTCAGGCCGAGATCGTGGAACATCGCTGCAACGTAAAGTAATTCCGGATCGAAAATCTGGCCCCTTTGTTTTCCGAGCAGGGCTCCCCAAAAATAAACCCGGGTAGAGTGGGAAAACAGCAATTCGCTTTCGGTTTCGCGTATCAGTTGCGTGACCTCGCGTGCTATCTTGCTATCAGGGATTTTGATGCCGGAAATGTCGCTCGTTATCATGCTCATGTCCTCCTGTATATCTGGCTTGTGACGACTCTGTCAGCAGGCCGGCGCGGATTTTTTCTCCGCGCAGGTCAGCAAGCTTCGGCCGGTGCCTGAATGTCGTATGAAATCCGGCCTGCCGGCAGAAAGAACAGCGCAATCAGCGCTCCGCCTTTTACTTCCGGATAATGATGGCTGCCCGGTGCGGGAGCGGTCCAGCCGGCGCCGCACCAGCCATTGGGGCCGGCAAGCATCGCGCCATCGGTCAGCGGTATGACCATGTTCAGTTCACCATAGGGATGAGCGTGGTAGTCACCCCTGAAGGTTTTTCCAACTTCTGGCGACAGCTCGCCACTTTCCCTGCTATCCATATAGACAGCCGTAATGCTGAAGTAAAATGTCTCGGGAGACGGTTCGCAAATCCTGCTGCGCCGATAACGCGAACCGCTGATTTCTACGTTCGCAGCCCAGCCTTCTTCGATACCGGCCTTGATCAATACGGCAAGTTCATCATAGACGCTGCTCCCCGGGCCATGGGTCTTGTTCAGCCATCGTTCAACGTCAACACCCGCTGTCATCTCCTTGACCTCGGCAAGAAAGGATATGCTGCGCTTTATCAGTTCATCACGTTTGCTCACTGCTAATGCTCCATCGATTAAGTGTATCTTCAGCGTATCAATTGGCGGAACTGCAAGGCCCTGTCGCCAATTTGCCCGCCGCATAGTGTTCACTGGATGTTCGCATGGAGCTTTTCCAATTGAAAGCGACCTTTCTGCAAGTCAGATATGCATGGGATTCAATTCACTCGTTTCCCCGCTCATCCACCACAAATAGAAGACTTGCCGGCTTCGTGTATGCTTTGCAGAATTGAAAATGTCCGCAATCATTGATAAGAACATGGAGCAGCCAAGATGATCTCTTTCGACAGGCTAGACCTCAATCTTCTGCGCATATTCGACGCAGTCATGGAAGAGCGCAGCGTGCTCCGGGCCAGCCAGAGGCTGCACCTGAGCCAGTCCGCAGTAAGCCACGCGCTGGCGCGCTTGCGCGAGAGCGTAGGGGAGGATTTGTTTATCCGGACTAGCAACGGCATGAAGCCGACCGACTTTGCACTGGAAATCAGCGTGCCCCTGCATGCGGCGCTGCAAAGCATGAACAGCACGCTCTCGCGCGCCTCGCCGCCTTTTCAGCCCGGCAGTATGCGCAAAACCTTCGTGATTGCGGCAAACGACTATGTCTCTGCGATACTGCTGCCGCATTTCAATCGCACGCTATCCCAAATAGCGCCTGGCATAGATCTGGTGATACGGCCGTCAACACGGCTTGACCTTGCAGAGCAGATAGATCTGCGGCGTATCGACCTGGCTATAGGGACATTCAGCAGTATTCCGGAGCGCCTGCATTCGCAGTTGCTGATGCAGCAGGACGAAGTCCTGATCTGCAGCGCAGGGCATCCGCTCGCCGCCGAAGAAATCACGATAGGCGATGTTGCCAATTACCCGCTTGCGGTGGTATCGCTGGGGGGCGAGGAGGACGGTGCGGTCAGCGGTTTCATTCTCGAAAGAGGGCTCGCGCGGCAATCCGAAATGTATGACCGGAAAGCGCTTGACCAGGCGCTGCAGCAGGCCGGCTTGCAGATACGGGGCCAGATGACGATCCCCCATTTTCTCGCCATCCCCTCCCTGCTGGAAAACAGCGAGCTGATGGCAATCGTGCCCCGGCCGCTGGCAAAAGTGTTTTCCAGAACCTACTCCCTAGCAATCCAGGAGTTGCCCTATCCCGTCACGACTCAGCGCCTGGATATCGTCTGGCACTCTCACAATGACCTGGACGCGGCGCATTGCTGGCTGCGGTCGCAATTGTGTGAAACGGTAAGGCATATCCAGGCCATACCGGAGTCGGCTGGTAATGCGGAACAGGAGTGAGGTCATAGCTTATCAACACCTAAGGATTGACCAGCATTGCGGGTCAAGAACTTTGGAGTGCGGGAGTCGACTGCGCCCGCGATGCAGCACTGGGGGCTGCGTATCGTGTATGTTGTTGATCCTTCCGGTGTGCTTTGGCATTTTGCGGAGCGGCGAGAGGGCAAGGCGCACGACCAGTAAAGTTTGTGTAGTTTGGATGCTCAGTCGCGCTTCTTTTTGGCGAGACGGACGTGGGTGACCGTGCCGGATGCCACGGTTTCTACGCATTCGTAATCTCGAGCGAGATTATCCGTTCCCTCAAACAAGCGCTCGCCAGACCCCAGCAATTTGTCGGTAATGACTATATGCAGTTCGTCGATCAATCCTGCCTGCAGATATTGGCGAACCAAGGTCGCGCCTCCGCCCAGGCGCACGTCCTTGCCCTGCGCCGCTACAAACGCCTGCTGCAACGCAGACTCGATGCCGTCATTCACAAAGTGAAATGTCGTCCCGCCTTCCATTGCTAGCGCCGACCGCGCGTGGTGCGTGACTACAAAAACCTGCGTATGGTAGGGCGGATTGGGACCCCACCAGCCTTTCCAGTCATCATCCGCCCAGGGACCGCGCACTGGCCCGAACATATTACGCCCCAAAATATTGGCGCCAATATTGTCCATCGCCTTCGCCATGAAATCGTCATCAATTCCTGTGCTCCCACCTTCCTGCCCTATCATTTTGTGGAAGCTGCGGGTTTGCCGCGCCCAGTCCATGATCACAAGGCCACCCTTGCCAAACGGGTTTTCCAGGCTCTGCCCTGGTGCGGAGCTAAAGCCGTCGAGTGATAGAGCAAAGCATCGTACTACCAGTTTTTGCATTTCAGTTTCATTTTAGGTCAGAGAAAAGGGGATACTTAGGCTATTCGCTTGCAAGCACACTGCTGCATCCGCTGCGCTTAGGCCAGCTTCAAAAAAAAATCGCCAGACATACTTGCATTTTGCCTGCCTTAGTTTTTGATGGGTGATATTGTGTGGATGGGGCGTTGGCCAAGGGGCTTTGATGTATTTTTTCTATAAATGGGTTAAGCGTACATATCTCTTGCGAAATGTCGGTTCATGCCCGACTCCGTGCGCGGTGCTGGTATTAAAGGGCTTATTTCGATTTCAATAATTTTGATATGGCTTTCCCATTTTTTGGTGCCGTGCCATCTCTTCCGGACTTAACCTCAAAAGGTTTTGAAATAATAGAAATATTGTTACTTTTGCAGCACTCTGGTAACGTTCGGTTTTAGCACATCAAAACAAGTTAGAAAATGACGTAACGTTTCAGTTGAGAAGGAGTTTTGGTGGAAAGCAAAGAAAATAAAATCTCTTCACGTCCGTGGTTGGCGGCATTCTTGGCGATCGCTCCATTGTCCATTGCGCTTCTTCTACCGATTCTACTGAGCCAAAAAGATGGCTCGATGTCTGAACATTGGCTCTATCCGTTTTGGATTCTAGCTATTCTGTCTTTGCCCTGGAGCATTGCAGTTGCGATACCAACATTTTATCTGCTGGGTATCCTGTTCTACCGTCATGATGCTTGGCCTGCCTTTGGCTTGGCGATTTATGTGGGCGCTTTTGTCGGCACCTACGTCAATGGATTTATCTTCTTCAACCGACGCAGAAAGATCACGAGCAACAATGATGTGTGACGACGCGCAGGTATCGTGTGCCGCATACATAGCAAACATCGAACGAATGCCTGGCAGCGTATTCAACTAATTCGACCCTCGAGCACTGGCTCGTTTCTAACATGGCGCTCGTTCGGACTGGCCGGATACGGCGCGGGTTCTTATTAATCCGCTGATGGCCAGCCATACAGCTTTACATTAGAGCACTAAGATTTAGCCACGTACGAACAAGCAAATGAATCGATAAATCAAGGAATGAGTCTAGGGTGTTGATTTACATTTGGTGCTGCAATCGTGGAGACTCAGCTAGTGTGATCAAGCCGCTTAACCCGCACACCTAACCTGATTCCGCCCATTAGTCTTAGCCTCATACAGCGCCGCATCCGCCCGCGCCACCATCTCACGCGCTACGCCTTCTATGTCGCCCACGTTCTTGACCGCAGGCAGCGTGGCGATGCCGATGGAGATCGTGCATTTGCAGAAGCCGCCCATGCTGAGCAGGAAGGGTTTGTTGGCGATGCTGGCGCGTATGCGTTCCGCGACTTGCACTGCGTGCTGCTGGTTGGTGTTGATGAGGAAGACGACAAATTCTTCGCCGCCGAAGCGGCCTAGCGTATCGCTCAGGCGCAGCTCGGCCTTGATGCGGTTGGCTACGTCGCGCAGCACGTCGTCGCCGCCCTGGTGGCCGTGCTTGTCGTTGATCTGCTTGAAGAAGTCGATGTCCAGGTACATCGCGACGATGCCGTATTGCTGGCGGCGCGCGCGGCCTATCTCTTCCAGCTTGCGCTGTTCCACATGGCGGCGGTTGCTGACGCCGGTGAGCGGGTCGGTCAGGCCTATGTAGGTGAGGCGCTCGTTGTTGATCACGTTTTCCAGGCAGATGGCGATGATGGATGCCATGTGCTCGATGAAGTCGGTGGCCATGCTGGGGGCAAAGCGATTGATGTGATAGCTGCCCAGGTTCAGGCAGCCTATCAGCTTGTTCTGGCGTATCAGCGGCACCACGGCCACGCTGCTGGGCTTGGTGCGGCATTCGGCAAACATGCGGCCGTGCAGATCGTCTTCATACCGGCCTAGGACGGGCCGCTTAAGGTGCTGGCGCAACTGGCCCAGTTCAAACTCGGTCTGCACGAACAGCAGGTGCGGGAACTCGGTGAGGTCGATGTTCAGGTCCAGCAAGATGCGGCGCAGGTTGCTCTTGGGGTCGATCAGCGTCAGCGTGACGATGTCCAGGTCCGAGGTCTTGGCCAGCGTGCTGAAGATGTTTTCTATCAGCTCGCGGAAGCTGCTGGCGCCTATGAGTTGAAGATCGAAGGTCTGGTGGCGCAGCATGATGCGCTGGTTGCGGTGGGCCTGGTTCAGCAGTTCTTCCAGTTGCTCGCGCAATAGCCCGTTCTCCGTACGGAGTTCGTCCGGAGTGAGGCTTTGCGCTGGTCTGGTCACTACCTTATGCATGGCTTATTGTCCGCAATCGCTGTGCTAGGAAAAAAGAAGCGTATCCAATTAAAATGCCAAAGACAATTCTACTTCATCGCCTACCCGTAAAACCTGGTCTTCACCGCTTAGTAAAATTAAATTCATGCCGAAGGTGATGCCGCCGTCCACCAGCGGGTTGGCGCGGTAGGTCTGCAGGATGTCCATCGGGTCGGGGCCGAACTGGCCCGTGGCCTGGTCCACCGAGGGCATGGGGCAGCGCGGGCAGGGCTTGACCGGTTTCAGCCTGATGCTGCCGATGTCAAAGGATTCGGCATAATCTTCTTCATAGGCTTCTATGCCGTCCATTACGATATTGGGGCGGAAGCGGTTCATCGGTATGCTGCTGCGGCCCTGGGCTTGCAGGCGGCCGTTCAGGTCTTCCAGCGAGGCGGCTGAAATCAGCAGCATAGGGTAGCCGTCGGCGAACATGGTGGGCACGTCGATGTCGCCCGTCCATTTCTTGCTGGCGAGGCGCTGCGCATCCGGATGGAAGCGCACCAGCCTGCATGGCGTGCCTACCGCGTTGCTGAACCAGGTTGCGGTGGTGAGGTCGCAGTCGTAGGCATTGAGCACGCTGTCCCATACCTGCACTTGCAAGGTGGCGGCGCTGGCGGGGTCCGGCAGATCCAGCGGGATTTCCAGCGGCAGCATGCCGGGGGCACGCACGACTAGCTTTTCGCTCTGGATGGAGGGTTGTATCAGCGCCATGCGCGGATGTTCGCGCTGGGTCAGGAACTGGCCCTGGTCGTTGACCACCATCCATTCCCTGTCGTAGATGAAATCATGCGACAGGCCGGTGGCGGTCACTGTTGCCTCGCGCAGCGGGATGCCGGCGCAGGATTTGATCGGATACAGAGTCAGTTCGGTAATGGTGGGCATAGATAATTTCTAAACACTTGTTACCGGTGGATTGTTTTCACCGGCTACCTGACAATTACGACGTAATCGCTGCCTAAATTAAATGCGCCCATCGTTTATTACCGGATGGGCGCTTTCATACTCACACTTCAGGCAACAGATTGATGCATGCACATAGTTTTGACAGGCCCGATGGTTCTAGCTAGTCCTATGTGTATTTTAACCAATTTTATTGCAATAAAATCAAATTTGTATCAGACCTGCGTCAAACATTGAACAAGAAGTTCAGGACGTCGCCGTCTTTCACCACATATTCCTTGCCCTCGGCGCGCATCTTGCCCGCTTCCTTGGCGCCATTTTCACCCTTGTAGGTGATGTAGTCGTCAAAGGCGATGGTTTGCGCGCGGATGAAGCCGCGTTCAAAGTCGGTGTGGATCACGCCGGCAGCCTGCGGGCCGGTGTCGCCTACGTGGATGGTCCAGGCGCGTACTTCCTTCACACCGGCGGTGAAATAGGTTTGCAGGCCCAGCAGCTTGAAGGCGGCGCGGATCAGGCGGTCCAGGCCAGGCTCGTCCATGCCCATGTCGGCCAGGAAGGCTTGCTTGTCTTCGTCTTCCAGATCGGCGATCTCGGATTCGATGGCGGCGCAGATGGCGACGATAGGCGCGTTCTGCGTGGCTGCATAGGCAGTCAACTGGTCCAGCAGCGGGTTGTTGGTGAAGCCGTCATCCGAGACGTTGGCCACATACATGGCCGGCTTGGCAGTGATCAGGCACAGCGGCTTGATCAGCAGCATTTCTTCTGCGTCCAGGCCCAGTGCGCGCACTGGCTTGGCATCGTTCAGGTGCGGCATCAGGCGTTCCAGGATGGCAACCAGCTTGGCTGCGTCCTTGTCGCCGGAGCGGGCTTTCTTGTTTTCGCGGTGGATGGCTTTTTCTACCGTGCCCATGTCGGCCAGCGCCAGCTCGGTCTGGATGACTTCAATATCGTCGAGCGGGCTGACCTTGCCTGCCACGTGGATCACATTGTCGTCTTCAAAGCAGCGCACTACGTTGACAATCGCATCGGTCTCGCGGATGTGGGCCAGGAACTGGTTGCCCAGGCCTTCGCCCTTGGAGGCGCCAGCCACCAGGCCGGCGATGTCCACAAATTCCACCGTGGCCGGCAGGATACGTTCCGGCTTGACGATTTCTGCCAGCTTGGCCAGGCGCGGATCAGGTACTTCCACCATGCCGACGTTAGGTTCTATCGTGCAAAAAGGATAATTTTCTGCAGGGATGCCCGCTTTGGTCAGGGCGTTGAACAGGGTGGATTTGCCGACGTTAGGCAGGCCGACGATGCCGCATTTGAGACTCATAGATGTACCGCTTTTTCGCGAAGTTTTAAGTTAACCACCTATTTTACCGGAAACGGGGTGGTCTCAGGCGCTAGATTAGGTGGTGAGTGCTCACTAAGTAGGCACTAAGCGAGCATTAGGGGAGCACTACGGCTTACTTGGGTGTCCAATAGGCCAGCGCTAAGCCAAACCCGCCGGGCTGCCGGCCGGGCTTGCGGCCACGGCACGCCCGTGTGACACATGGTGCAAAAACCACACCAGCGACACGCCGGCCACGGTCAGGCCCAGGATCAACCCTATCCAGAAACCGCCGGCTGCCATAGGCTGGGCCGGGCTCCAGGGAAACCATGAAGGCGCCAGCCCCAGTATGCAGCCTACCGGCAGCGATACGCCCCAGAAGGCGGCCAGGTGGATCAGCATGGGCGTACGGGTCACCTTGTAGCCGCGTATCGCGCAGGCGGTGGCCACCTGGGTGCAGTCGGATAGCTGGAACACGGCGGCAAACAGCAGCAGGCTGGATGTCATGGCCTGGATGGCCGGATCGGAGGTGTAGGCAATTGCGATCTGGTTGCGGAACAGCAGGATGAAGATCGCCGAGACCAGGCCAAAGCTGACCGACATGCCGACGCCGACCCAGGAAACGAAACGCGCCCGCACGGGGTCGCCTTCGCCCAATGCCTGGCCGACGCGAGTGATCAGGCCTATGCCGAAGCTCATCGGCACCATGAATACCAGCGACGTGAAATTGAGTGCGATCTGGTGCGAAGACACATTCACCACGCCAAAGCGCGCTACCAGCAGGCCCACCGCGCTAAACGCGCTGACCTCGGCAAAATAGGTGATGCCTATAGGCGTGCCCAGCTTGAGCATGCTGCCGATCTCGCCCCAGTGCGGGCCTTCCCAGTGCTTGAAAGGATAGGTCTGGCGGTAGGCCGGCGAGCGGCGTATCCACACCAGCATTGCGCCCAGCATCAGCCACAGGCCGCTGGCGGTGGCGACCGCGCAGCCTATCGCTCCCAATTGCGGCAGGCCGAAGTGGCCGTAGATCAGCAGCCAGTTGATGATGATGTTGTATATCAGCGCGCCGATGGCGATGATCATGATGGGCTTGGTCTGGTTCAGGCTGGTGCTGTAGCCATAGAGGGCTCGGTAGGCGGCAAAGGCCGGCAGGCCCAGGCTGATCACATGCACGAACATCGCCGCCTTGTCGCTGACGGCCTGTTCCATGTCCAGGTGATCGAAGATCAGCGTGGCTGCATTGGCCACCACGCAGGCGATCAGGCCCACGCCCAGCGCTTTCCATAGCGATTGCCTCACCACATGCGGGATGCGCGCAAATTCTGCCGCGCCCACTTCATGCGCGACCACGGTATTGATCGCCATCATCACACCCATCACGGTGACGATGATCATGGACCAGATCGATGCGCCCAGCGATACGGCGGCCAGATCCCCTGCGCTGACGTGGCCCGTCATCGCCACGTCTGACACTGCCATGCCCACGGTAGCGAGCTGGCCTATCAGCATGGGCCAGGCCAACTGCCACAGCGCCTTGACTTCGGTACGGATCTTGGTCTTCATGGCAGATCCCTGCGCATGGCGACACTAGTTGCTGGCTGGCCTAGCTGGCTGGGGGAGACGCTGCTAACGGAGAAGGAACGTATCAGACGAGGATTTTTGATGACAAAAGACATGCTTGGCGTAAATAAGTGACTTGAACTGCATCTTACCATCCTCCGCGCGCGCTTCATTCCCCTGGCTTGATGAGCATTATGCAAAGATCCTTGACAGCTTAAAAGAGCGATACTATAGTGATATCACTTTGATTTCATCTCAACGGGGGAAACATGGAAACACCTAGTGGTAACGGAAGTAGCAGCAAGGCGAATATGGCTCATACAGGCATAGCCGGGAGCAAAAAGCCGGTGCAGGAACACATCCGTTCGTCGGCGGATGGCTACTTGATGACCGTGATCGGCATCTTGCTGGTGCCGGCCGGTGCCTACTGGGCCTGGAGCGGCTTGCCGTCCGCGGGGGAGGCAGGCCTGTTTTATAGTTTCCTGAAACTGCTGGTCTGTGTATTGGGTGTGTTTGTATTGTCCGGCCTTTACATGCTGCAGCCGAACGAGGCGGCGCTGCTGTCGTTGTTCAGCAAATATGTGGGCACAGACAGGCAGGAGGGTTTGCGCTGGGCCAATCCGCTGTTCAGCAAGCGCAAGATCAGCATGCGTGCCCGCACGATGAACTCGCCGCCTCTGAAGG
Source organism: Parundibacterium terreum (assembly GCF_014636315.1). GTDB lineage: Bacteria > Pseudomonadota > Gammaproteobacteria > Burkholderiales > Burkholderiaceae_D > Undibacterium > Undibacterium terreum. The sequence continues at coordinate 379,978 of NZ_BMED01000004.1, forward strand.
TGAATGACAAGCGTGGCAATCCGGTAGAGATAGGCGCGGCGATCGTGTGGCGCGTGAAGGATACGGCGCTGGCAATCTACAATGTGGACGACTTTGAGCGCTATGTGACGGTACAGGCCGAGGCCGCGCTGAGGCATCTGGCATCGCAGTATGCGTATGACGATGGCGAAGACCTGGACGAAAAAGAAACCACGTTGCGTGCCGGCCTGGATGATGTGGCCCACGCCCTGCGCACGGAATTGCACATGCGCTTTGCCGCTGCCGGTGTGGATGTGGAAGACGCCAAGCTGACCCACCTGGCCTATGCGCCGGAAATTGCGCAAGTGATGTTGCGCCGCCAGCAGGCAGAAGCTATCATCAGCGCCCGCGCAAAAATTGTGCATGGTGCGGTGACGATGGTGGAAGCTGCGCTGAAGGGTTTGTCCGAGCGCCAGATCGTGGTGCTGGACGACGAGCGCAAGGCGGCCATGGTCAGCAATCTGCTGGTTGTGCTGTGCTCGGACAAAGAGACGCAGCCTATCGTGAATGCCGGAACTCTATACAACTGATTGAGCGCCTGCCGGATAAAGAATTTATATGTCCGGCAGGCTAACCAACATGAACACTGAAACGTATTTGGTGCCCTGATGAACAGCCATCCCGTCTATGTAGAAAGCCAGTTCGCCAGCATGGTCTGGGCGGTAATGCCGGTTGCCAGTCTGGCGGGTTTTCTGCTGCACTACAATCTGCCCAACCATGATTTACGGAACTCGGCCATCAGTATTATCGTGGCGGTGAATTTTGTGGTGCTGGTATTGCTGGGCAGGCTGACGATCAGCATTGATGCGACGCACTTGCGTTGGCATTTTGGCTTCCTTGGCTGGCCCGCATGGAAGATTGCGCTGGCAGAGATTGAATCTGCAGAAGTCGCGCAATCGCGCTGGATAGAAGGCTGGGGCATCAAGTACACCAAGGAAGGCATGCTGTATAACGCCGCCGGTACTGCCGCAGTGCGCATCCATCGTCGCAACGGCAAGAGTCTGCGCCTGGGTTGCAAGGACCCGCAGCGCCTGCTGAGTTATCTGCTGCCGCGCATCCCCTCATCGATTGACTTGTCTGCGGTGGGCAAATACTGATGGCGAGCCCAGGCAAAAAATCCTTCCTGCTGCGCATCGATCCTGCCATCTGGGCCGAGATCGAAAGGCTGGCCGCACAAGAATTGCGCAGCTCCAATGCGCAGGTGGAATACCTGCTGCGCCAGGCATTGGTGCAACGCGGCCGCAGCTTGCCCGCAGACAATGCCGACAATGCCGGCGAAGATCCTTCCGCTTCCGAATAAGCCGGCCGGAACTATCCGGACAGCAATTTATTTTTCTATTCCGCGAATTTGCGCTTCCAGCGTGCCAAATACGCAATTCGTCGCATAGGCAAAACATCCTGGCCAGCCGCTTGTATAGTCGCTAACATACTGGGCGTGTGTCCGGCCTTGCCAGAGCCTGCGCCGTGACAGGCGCCCGGTATGAATACAACAGAATCACCAGAAGTTAACGACATCCTTCAATGCTGTTTTTACTGGGAGTAGTTTTCATGAAAGTTTTTCCGACATACCTGATGGCCATGTGCTGCACCGCCGGCCTGGCCGTGGGCTTCATTGGCAGCGCACAGGCGGCTGAGCCTGTTAAGACCTATACCGTGCGCGATTTCTTCCAGACGCCGGCGCAGAGCGCGTTCAAGATTTCACCGAACGGCAAGTATCTGAGCTATATGCAACCCTGGGAGGGGCGGCGCAATATCTATATCAAGCAGGTAGGTTCTTCCGAGCCTGCGGTACGCATCACCGCTGAGACCGCGCGCGACATCAGCGGCTACTCATGGAAGGGCGATGATCACCTGCTGTATGGAAAAGATTTCGGCGGCGATGAAAATTTCCACGTGGTGTCGGTCAGCCGCGACGGCAAGGATGTGAAAGACCTGACGCCTTTCCCCAAGGTGCGCTCGCAGATCGTCAACGACCTGGAAGAGGTTGATAACGAAATCCTGATCAGCAACAATAAGCGCAAGGCGGAAGTGTTTGATGTGTATCGCGTCAATATCAGCACCGGCAATGCAGTGCTGGTGGCGGAAAATCCCGGCAATATCCAGGACTGGATCACCGATCACACTGGCGCCGTGCGTGCCGCTACCACCAGCGACGGTGTGAACACCAGCCTGCTGTATCGTGCTACGGAAAAAGAGCCGTTCAAAACAGTGCTGACGACCAGCTTCAAGGAGTCTGCCGATCCGCTATTCTTCACCTTCGATAACAAGAAGCTGTACATGTCGTCCAACATAGGCCGCGACAAGAAAGCGATCGTCATCATGGATCCGGCTACTGCCAAGGAAGAGCAGGTGATCTTTGAACATCCGGACGTGGATGTGCAGGATCTGGGCTACTCGCGTCTGCGCAAGGTGATTACCGAAATCGATTACATCGACTGGAAATTTCAGCGCAAAATTGTCGATGCCAAGACCGAAGACTTGTTCAAGGCGCTAAGGGCCAAATTGCCGGGCTATGAAATTTCGCTGCAAGCGCATTCCAGGGATGAATCTACCTGGGTCGTTGCCGCGCATAACGACAGGACCGAAGGCAGCCGTTATCTGTTTGATGCCAAGAGCGGCAGCCTGACCAAGCTGGCCGACATCAATCCCAAGCTGGCAGAGAAGGATATGGCGGTGATGAAGCCTATCCAGTACCGCGCCCGCGACGGTCTGCTGATCAACGGCTACCTGACTTTGCCGGTAGGGCGCGATCCGAAGAACCTGCCGGTGGTCATCAATCCGCACGGCGGCCCCTGGGCGCGTGACGTGTGGGGCTACAACCCCGAAGTGCAAATGCTGGCCAATCGCGGCTATGCGGTACTGAAAATGAACTTCCGCGGCTCTACCGGCTATGGACGCAAGTTCTGGGAAGTGTCGTTCAAGCAGTGGGGCAAGACCATGCAGGATGACATTACCGACGGCGTGGACTGGCTGATCAAGCAGGGCATTGCTGATCCTAAACGGGTTGCCATCTATGGCGGCTCTTACGGCGGCTATGCGACGCTGGCCGGCGTGACCTATACGCCGGACCTGTATGCAGCAGCGGTGGACTATGTCGGCGTCTCCAATATGTTTACCTTCATGAACACGATACCGCCTTACTGGAAGCCTTTGCTGGATCAGTTCCATGAAATGGTCGGCGATCCGGAAAAAGACAAGGAGCTGCTGGCAGCCGTGTCTCCTGCACTGCATACCGACAAGATCAAGACGCCTTTGTTTGTTGCCCAGGGCGCGAATGATCCGCGTGTGAACAAGGCCGAGTCCGACCAGATCGTGGAAAGCCTGCGCAAGCGCGGCGTGCAGGTGGAATACATGGTGAAGGACAATGAGGGACACGGTTTCCATAACGAGGAAAACCGTTTTGCCTTCTACACGGCGATGCAGGATTTTCTGGGCAAGATATTGAAGCCGCAATGAGTGAAGCCGTAGCAGGAGTTTGATTTTTGTTGATAATGAAACGCCGCATCGGCAATGCCGGATGCGGCGTTTTTATTTGCAGTTTCATTCGGTGCGATACGCTTGCGCTATCACACCCCGCGAAAAACAAAAGCTCGCACGATGCTGAGGGTAGGGTGCAATAGCGCTAGCGTATTGCACCGAATTTTCCTCTATCGCTCAAGCAGCTCTGGATTGTAAGGGACGAGTTAAAAATAAATGCGCTGCTTATTTGACGTTAAGCGGTGCAATACGCTGGCGCTATTGCACCTACGAGAGCACCGGATTACGGGGCACAGCGTTTTATTTATAGCGCAATGACACGGCTGAGATCGGGGTTTTCTGCAAACGCGGCAAACTCGTCGCGCAGGCGTTCGCTTTCGTAGATGGCGATGCGCCAGTTCTGGATGCGGAAATCGTGGTTGGTGCCGTAGTAGAAAAAATCTTTGCGGTCCGGCAGCTTGCCCAGCGACAGGGTTTTCAGGAAGGCGCGTGACGGCGCTACCATGATCACATTGTCCAGCCAGTCGCGGTTGTGGCCCAGGCTGGCGCGGCGCCACGGTATAGGCTTGTCCAGCCAGCCGGGCACGATGTGGTCGGTGAAGTGCGGATACAGCACCAGCCCGCCATCGACCGCGCTGGCGACGCGCGAGTAGGGCAACGCCAGATGGTAGTCGATGATGCCGCCGTCCCAGTAGGTGCCGGCAGGCGCATCCGGGATATCCCGCACCGGTTCCATGATCAGCGGCAGCGTGCCGGATGCCAGCAGCGCCGGTTTCAGGTTGCCCGCGTTCAGCGATGCGAAATGGGTTTCAAAATTATCGAACTTGGCCTTCAGCCAGAACAGCGGATCGCGGGTGTCGCCGATGACGACCCTTTCCATATGCTTGGCCAGCTTGGCGCGCGAACCCATATTGGCCAGCGTGGCAGCGGCAAAGCCTGCCTTGGCGGCAGCGCTGCTTTTGGGTGACTTCAGCAGGCCCAGGCCGCGCACGGCCAGCAGGTGCAGCCTGTGGTTGGGTTGGCTGACTATCTCTTGCTCATGGCCGCCGAGGAAATCATCCAGCAATTGCAGGCAGGCGTCGGTCACATATTTGGCGCTGGGGTTTTCCGGATAGCGCTGTTCGCAATACAGGTCGCCCAGGCGCTGGAAGGCGGCTACCGGATCAGCATGGCTGGCGGCGGCCATGCGCCACGCGCCTATGGACGAGCCTATCAGCGTGCGCTCGCGCGGCGCTGCGGCCAGCCAGGTGCCGAACAGCCACTGGTCCAGCGATTGCAGTATCAGTCCTTTGGGGCCGCCGGCCGCTGCCGGGATGATGGCAATATCCTTGGCCTGCAGGCCGTGCTGGCGCAGATGCTCCAGCGCTTTTTTGCCCGCGTGTATGGTCAGCGCCGGGCTTTGCCGGGAGATATGTTTCATTTGACGGTATGCAATTGCATGGTGGCGGTATCGAATTTGCCGGCAACCAGCAGCGGGATGATCTCCAGGCTGCGGGCAATCGCTTCATCGATCAGCGGCTGTTCTTCCTTGCGCGGACGGTGCAGCACGAAATCCGCCACTTCCTGCCGCAGGTTCAGCGTGCGCGGATGGCCTATGCCTATGCGCAGGCGCCAGTAGTCTTGCGTACCCAATGCGGCGGTGATGTCTTTCAGGCCGTTGTGGCCGCCGGAGGAGCCGCCTTTTTTCAGCTTGGCCAGGCCGGGGGCGATATCCAGCTCATCATGCACGACCAGGATTTCTTCCGGCGCGATCTTGTAGAAACGGGCCAGGCCGCCGACCGACTGGCCGGAGCGGTTCATATAGGTTTGCGGTTGCACCAGCCACACGTCTTCGCCGCCTATTCTGGTCTTGCCGACCAGTGCGTTCAGGTTCTTGTCGCGCTGCAGGTCGGACGTGAGCTGGTCTACCAGCCAGAAGCCGGCATTGTGGCGGGTTTGTTCGTATTCGGGGCCTGGGTTGCCTAGGCCGGCTATGAGGCGTATGGACATATAGTATTGATGATCAGTTGCAGTAAATTAGCAGAGCTGCACTTCGTTGGTGCAGGTCGGGGGTGGCCCGACAGCCACTTACCTTTTTTGCTTCGCCAAAAAAGGTAAGCCAAAAAAGGCGACCGCAGACTTGCCCTGCGGGTGATGAGGCTAAGCCTCATCACATTTTATGCGTTACAAAAAATGGGAAATAGACGAAACTCGCCTTCGGCTCAAACAACGTCTATTTCTGATCCATTTTCTGTGACGCACAAAATGCTGCGTCCCCAGCGGTGGCACGTCAAGAACAACGGCAATCAGGCCGTCTTTCTTTATGCACCGGAGCATCTGTAAGCGGTGAAACGTAGCATGTCCTGCGATCTACAAGCTACGTTTTACCGATTTACTTTTTCTTCTTCAACAGCGGTAACAAATACTTACCTGTTACGCTGGCTGCATCTGCTGCCACGTCTTCCGGAGTGCCGGCGGAGATGATCTGGCCGCCGCCTGCGCCGCCTTCTGGGCCGAGGTCGACGATCCAGTCTGCGGTTTTGATCACGTCCAGGTTATGTTCGATGATCACGACGGTGTTGCCTTGGTCGCGCAGGCGGTGGATGACTTTCAGCAGCAGGTCGATGTCGTGGAAGTGCAGGCCGGTGGTTGGTTCGTCCAGGATGTACAGCGTGCGGCCTGTGTCGCGTTTGGACAGTTCCAGCGACAGTTTCACACGCTGTGCTTCGCCGCCAGACAGCGTGGTGGCGCTTTGGCCGAGGCGGATGTAGCCCAGGCCCACGTCCAGCAGGGTTTGCAGTTTGCGTGCGATGACTGGCACCGGTTTGAAGAATTCATGCGCTTCTTCTACTGTCATACCCAGCACTTCGTTGATGTTCTTGCCCTTGTATTGCACTTCCAGGGTTTCGCGGTTGTAGCGTTTGCCGTGGCAGACGTCGCAGGGAACATATACGTCCGGCAGGAAGTGCATTTCTACCTTGATCACGCCATCGCCCTGGCAGGCTTCGCAGCGGCCGCCCTTGACGTTGAACGAGAAGCGGCCCGCGCTGTAGCCGCGTTCCTTGGCGGAAGGCACGGTGGAGAACAGGTCGCGTATCGGTGTGAACAGGCCGGTGTAGGTGGCCGGGTTGGAGCGCGGCGTGCGGCCTATCGGCGCCTGGTCGACGGAAATGACCTTGTCGAAGTGTTCCAGGCCGCTGATGGTGTCAAACGCGGCCGGTTCGGTTTGCGAGCCGTACAGGTGGCGCGCGGCGGCATGGTACAGCGTGTCGTTGACCAGCGTGGATTTGCCGGAACCGGAAACGCCGGTGACGCAGGTCAGCAGGCCGACCGGCAGTTTCATCGTGACGTTTTTCAGGTTGTTGCCGCGTGCGCCGCCGATCACGAATTGTTTTTCGGGATTGTATTTGGTGCGCTTCTTCGGCACTTCTATGCTCAGCGCGCCGCTCAGGTATTGTGCGGTGAGCGACTTCTTGCTCTTCATGATGTCTTCCAGCGAACCCTGGGCGATCACTTCGCCGCCATGTACGCCGGCGCCCAGGCCCATGTCGACCACGAAGTCGGCGCAGCGTATCGCATCTTCATCATGCTCTACCACCAGCACGCTGTTGCCGATGTCGCGCAAATGCTTCAGCGTATCGATCAGCCTGTCGTTATCGCGCTGGTGCAGGCCGATGGACGGCTCATCCAGCACATACATGACGCCGGTGAGGCCGGAGCCGATTTGCGATGCCAGGCGTATGCGTTGTGCTTCGCCGCCGGACAGCGTATCGGCGCTGCGTTCCAGTGACAGGTAGTCCAGGCCCACGTTGTTCAGGAAGGTGAGGCGGGAGCTGATTTCCTTGATGATGCGGTCGGCGATTTCTTTCTTGGCGCCGGTCAGCTTCAGGGTTTCAAAGAAGTGCAGCGTGGCGCGCAGCGGCATTGCGCTGACCTCGTAGATTGCGCGTTCCTGCTTGCCATTGCCTACCTTGACATAGCGCGCTTCCACGCGCAGGCGTGCGCCTTCGCAGGATGGGCATTGCTTTTCATTGATGAACTTGGCCAGCTCTTCCTTCACCGCCATCGAATCGGTTTCGCGGTAGCGGCGCTGCAGGTTGTTGATCACGCCTTCAAAGGTATGTTCCTTGATGACGGTGCGGCCGCGCTCATTGATATAGGTGAACGGAATGGTCTGCTTGCCGGAGCCGTACAGGATCACTTTTTGCGCTGCTTCGCTCAGTTGCTCGAAAGGCGTGTCGATATCAAAATCGTAGAACGCTGCCAGATTGGACAGCATCTGGAAGTAAAACTGGTTGCGCCTGTCCCAGCCCTTGACCGCGCCGCTGGCCAGGGACAGGTTGGGGAAGGCGACGATGCGCTTGGGATCGAAAAACTCGATATGGCCCAGGCCATCGCACTCCGGGCAGGCGCCCATAGGGTTGTTGAACGAGAACAAGCGCGGTTCCAGCTCTTGCAGCGAGTAGCCGCAGATAGGGCAGGCGAACTTGTTGGAAAACAGGTGTTCCTTGCCGTTATCCATTTCCACGACCAGTGCACGGCCATTGGCGATACGCAACGAGGTTTCAAAGGATTCTGCCAGCCGCTGCTTGATCTCTTCCTTGACCTTGACGCGGTCGATGACGACATCGATCGTGTGTTTTTCAGTCTTTTTCAGCTTGGGCAGGTCGTCCACTTCATAGATCTTGGCGTCATGCGTGCCGCTCTGTACGCGGAAGCGCACGAAGCCCTGGGCCTGCATCTGCTCGAACATGTCCAGGTGCTCGCCCTTGCGGTTGGCGACAACCGGCGCCAGTATCATCAGCTTGGTATCTTCAGGCATGGCCAGCACTGCATCCACCATTTGCGACACCGATTGCGCCGCCAGCGGGTTCTCAGGATGGTCCGGGCAATACGGGGTGCCGACGCGTGCATACAGCAGGCGCAGGTAATCGTGAATCTCGGTCACGGTGCCTACCGTGGAGCGCGGATTGTGCGAAGTAGCTTTTTGCTCGATGGAGATCGCTGGCGACAGGCCTTCGATCAGGTCCACATCCGGTTTTTCCATCAATTGCAGGAACTGGCGCGCATACGCAGACAGGGATTCCACATAGCGGCGCTGGCCCTCTGCATACAGCGTATCAAAGGCCAGCGAGGATTTGCCGGAGCCGGACAGGCCGGTGATGACCACCAGCTTGTTGCGGGGCAGATCCAGGCTGATATTTTTCAGGTTGTGCGTGCGCGCGCCGCGGATGCGGATCTCATCGCGATTGTGCGCGCTCATGCCGGTAGCGCTGAAGTCTATTTCAGCGGGTTTGGCCGATTTAGCTGCTTTTGATGGGGTAGAACGTGGTTTTATCCGGGTTTCTGTCATTTACTGCTTTCCGCATGGGTGAAGTGGTTTCCCGTATTTCGGATGTGGGAACAAGCAACCTGATACTATAACGGGTTTTTGAAACTTGACGCAGGCCGCATGCCTGCTTTGCTCCTGTCTTTTGCCAGTATTATGTCTATTGCAACACAATCCAGCTCTTCCACTGCGTCGGCAGGCGATACGCTAGCCGAGTCGTCTGCATCCGCACATATTACTCCTGAGCAAGGGGCGGGGATGAGCCGCAATGAAATTCGTGCAAGTACGTCGCTTGCATCCATTTTCGCTCTCCGTATGTTGGGCCTGTTTTTGATATTGCCAGTGTTTGCGATACACGCAAAAACCTTGCCCGGTGGCGATAATGCGACGCTGGTCGGCATTGCAATGGGCATCTATGGCGCCAGCCAGGCTCTATTGCAACTGCCTTTCGGCATGGCATCGGACAAATATGGCCGTAAACGCATTATTGTCATTGGTTTAATCCTGTTTGCACTGGGTGCTTTCATCTCTGCCGGCGCCACCAGTGTGATGGGCGTGGTGATAGGCCGTGCGATCCAGGGCGCGGGTGCGATCTCCGCCGCGATTACCGCGCTGATCGCCGATGTGACGCGGGAAGAGCACCGCACCAAGGCGATGGCGATGGTGGGCGGATCGATAGGCTTGAGCTTTGCGATCTCGCTGGTTGCGGCACCCGCGCTGTATCAGAGCATAGGCATGAGCGGCATCTTTATCGCGACCGGCATTTTGTCCATCCTGGCGATAGGCGTGGTGCTGTTTGTGACCCCGGCCGCGCCGATGATCAAGGCTGAGCGCGTGCCTTTCAGCGTAGTGCTGAAGAATAAGGAATTGATGCGCCTGAACTATGGCGTGTTCGCCTTGCACCTGACCCAGGTGGCGATGTTCGTCGTGGTGCCGTCAGCATTGGTGCAGTATGCGGATATCCCGCTGGCCTCGCACTGGAAAGTTTATTTGCCGGTGGTATTCGGCTCTTTCATCGCAATGCTGCCCGCCATTTTCATCGGCGAAAAGCGCGGCAAGATGAAGCAGGTATTCATTGCGGCCATTGCGCTGATGCTGCTGGTGCAGTTGGGTTTCTGGCAGTTTTTGGACAAGCCTGTGGTGCTGATAGGCCTGCTGTTTGCTTTTTTCCTGTCCTTCAATATTTTGGAGGCCAGCCAGCCTTCGCTGGTATCGCGGCTTGCGCCGCCGGCAGCCAAGGGCACGGCGCTGGGCGTGTACAACACGCTACAGGCGCTGGGCCTGGCATGCGGCGGTGCCTTGGGCGGCTACCTGAAACAACACGTAGGGCCTTCATCTGTTTTCATAATTGGTGCCGGGCTGACACTTGCGTGGCTTATAATAGCGCTCAACATGCCTGAGCTGCCGCGCCGCGCTAAAACGATGCAGCCCGCCCAAGCATAGATAGAGTTTAGTTTAGATTTACCTGACACGCATGGACTATACATGCGCAACCCCACTGGAGAAATACATGGCATCTGTTAATAAAGTCATCATCGTAGGCAACCTGGGCCGCGACCCGGAAACACGCTACATGCCTAGCGGTGATGCAATCACCAGCATCACGGTAGCCACCACCGACAAGTGGAAAGACCGTGCATCCGGTGAACAAAAAGAAGCAACGGAATGGCACCGTATCTCCTTCTTCGGCAAGCTGGCCGAAATCGCAGGCCAATACCTGAAAAAGGGTTCGCAAGTGTATGTAGAAGGCAAGCTGAAAACCCGTAAATACACAGACAAGGACGGCGTAGAAAAATACGCAACCGACATCGTTGCTGACACCATGCAAATGCTGGGCAGCCGTCAAGGTATGGGCGGTGGTTCAGGTATGGATGACGGTGGCGGCTACAGCGCACCGGCACCACGCCAGGCAGCACCGGCACAACGTCCACAGGCACCGGCTTCCCGCCCGGCGCCTAATTTCTCGGATATGGATGACGATATTCCGTTCTAAGCCTGAACGTTTTTAAGACTTAAACAAAACCCCAGTAGCCCAGGCTGCTGGGGTTTTTTCTTGCCTACTTATCGATTGCGCTGGGTGCCTTTAGACCGGTTCGCGAGTCGTTCAAAGCTTGGCCAGCACTTCGGAAAGATAAGCCGTAAACATCTGTACCTTCTGCGACGGTATCCGCCCGGAAGGGAAGACTGCGTGCAGGTCTACCGGATCAAGCAGGTAGCCGGGCAATACCGGGACCAGTTGCCCTGACTGGATCTCATTGCGGCAAATTAAGGCCGAGGCCCGGACGATGCCCAGGCCTTCGCGCGCGCAGGCGATGGTGGCATCAGCGGAGGTGGCCTGGAAACGCGGTTCCACCTTGATGGAAACCATGGCGCCCTCGTGCCTGAAAGTCCACGGAGCCGTTGGGGAACCGCTGGGGCCGAAGATGCAGTCATGTGCGGCCAGGTCCGCCAGCGTCTGCGGCATGCCGCGTGCCTCCAGGTAGGAGGGGGAGGCCAGCAGCACGCGCTGCATCGTCGCCAGTTTTTTCACGCCAAAACCGGAATTTTCCAGCCGCCCAAAGCGGATCGCCATGTCGGCTGCTTCCGCCACTAGGTCTTGCATGCTGTCTGTCGCCAGCAGTTCCAGCTTCAGCAGCGGATGCGTCTTCAGGAAGACAGGCAGGCTGGGGATCACCACCCGTACGCTGAGTATGGAAGACAGCGCGATGCGCAGTACGCCTCTCAGGCTATCTGTACCGCGCGCCGATTCGTCCGCATCTTCCAGGTCATGCAGTATCTGCCGCGCCCTTTGCAGGAATGCAGTCCCGGCCTCGGTCGGCGTGATCTGGCGCGTGCTGCGCAGCAAGAGCTTGGTGCCCAGGCGCGCTTCCAGTTCGGAAACGATGCGGGATACCGAAGGCTGCGATAGCCCCAGCTTGCGAGCCGTGGCGGAAAAACTGCCGGACTCTGCCGCACGCACGAAAACATTCAATTCCTGAAATCGGTCACTCATTTGTCTGGCGAATAGTTCATATTCAGTTCTGATGGATAGTAACCATAGCACAAATGGATGAGAATGAATCACGCAAAACAGCAGCGTTTTATCCAGGCCTGGGCCGCATAGCCTTGGCATGCATCAACAGTAGTGCAAAGGAGTAATCATGGGATTGTTACAAGACAAGGTGATATTGGTGACGGGCGGAACTTCAGGTATAGGCCGCGCCAGCGCGATCCTGTTCGCACGTGAAGGTGCGAAGGTGGCGCTTACCGGGCGCCGGACCGAAGAGGGCAATGCGGTAGTGAAAGAAATTTCGTCTTTTGGCGGCGAGGCCGCTTTCATCCGTGCAGACCTGGCGGAGATTGAGCGCATTCCGCACATGGTTGCTCAGGTTGTATCGTATTTCGGTCGCCTGGACGGCGCATTCAATAATGCCGGGATCAGCGGCGGCGGGCCTATCGGCAATGTGGATGAAAGCACATGGGACAAGCTGATCGACACCAATCTGAAGTCCGCTTTCTTTTGCCTGAAGGCGCAAGCGGCGCAGATGAGTGAGCAAGGCCACGGCGGTGCGATTGTGTTCAATGGATCGGTGCTGGCCAACATCGCCTTTCCGGGCACCACGGTATATAGCGCAAGCAAGGGGGCCATCGTTTCGCTGGCACGGGCTGCTGCGGTGGAACTGGGGTCGCGCGGTATTCGGGTCAACTCGGTCAATCCGTCGATTACCCGTACACCGATGACAGATGCCCGTATATCGCATGATGCCGACGGTAGAGAGTCGCATCCGTTTGCCGCAGGCATACCGCTGGGCCGGCTGGCGGAACCGGAAGAAATGGCCAAGGCCGCATTGTTCCTGCTGTCGGATCTGGCGTCTTACGTCAACGGCCACGCATTGATTGTCGACGGCGGCCAGAGCGCAAGCTGAGCCTTGCGCCTTTTTTAACAAACTGAATATTTCTCATTTGAAGGAGAACTGACATGAGCAGCCCCACCTACCCACGCAGCACTACCGCAGTCATTTTTATCGACGTGCTCAACGACTTCCTCGCTGATGACGGCAAGCTGAGCGGCATGATAGGACCTATGCTGAAGGAGTTGAATCTGAAGGCAAACCTGCAACGCTTGCTGGGCGAAGCGAGAAAAGCAGGCATGAAGATTTTTTTCGCGCCGCACGGCGTGGATGAACACAGCTTCGATGACGTCTCGCACGTGCATCCGCGCTTCCAGTTTGGCCTGGAGAATCAGGTATTCTGGAAAGGCAGCTACGGCGACGAGTTCTACCCGCCTATGCAGCCGCAAGACGGCGAGATCATCATCAGCCATCACCGCATGTTCGATTCCTTCATCGGCACTGACCTGGAACAGCAGTTGCGCGCCCATGGCATAGAGAAAGTCGTACTGGCCGGGCTGACCTCGCAGACCTGCGTGGAAGGCACCGGACGGCATGCGCTGGAAGCGGGATACCACGTCACTTTCCTGAAGGATGCCGTGGCGGATTTTACGGAACAGGCACACCGGGCGGCGCTGGAAATATCCTATCCGACCTTCGGCCATGAAACGCTGAGCATCGACGAATTTCTAAGCTATGTTCAAAAGAACTGACAGGTTTGGAGGGAGGTTTTTTACTTGTGCGGCGGCCAGCCCGATTTTTTGCAGCCCGCCACAGGCCTGGCATCGAGCATGCCCTAAATGGATGAAGACATTCCGTTTTAAGCCGGAATCAAGCTTTTTCTGATGAAACCCGCTTCCTTGAAACAGGAGCGGGATTTTTCTACCGTAGGCTTATGTCCGTCAGCTCGCGCCGCGCACCGCCGCCTCAATCTTGGCGACGTCTATTTTTTTCATTCCCATCATCACATCAAATGCCCGCTTGGCGACCTCGCCGCCTTGGGCCATTGCCGTGGTCAGCACGCGTGGCGTGATTTGCCAGGACAGGCCCCATTTATCCTTGCACCAGCCGCATTGGCTTTGCACGCCGCCATTGCCGACGATGGCGTTCCAGTAGCGGTCAGTCTCTGCCTGATCATCGGTGGCGATCTGAAAAGAAAAGGCTTCGCTGTGCTTGAAAGTCGGTCCGCCATTCAGGCCTATGCACGGTACGCCGCATACCGTGAATTCGACCGTCAGAACGGTGCCTGCCTTACCACCTGGAAAATCTGACGGCGCACGGTGAACCGCTCCGACAGTACTGTCGGGAAAGGTTTTGGCATAAAAATTGGCGGCTTCTTCAGCACCATCGTCGTACCACAAACAGAGTGTGTTCTTTTTAATCATCTTCCATCTCCTCCTCTATTTCCGCCGGCGGGGGAAATTCCCCTTGACGGACTGTTGCCACAGTTAATCCAGTCGTTTGACCTCGTGCTCATTCAGTATAGGGGCGCATCTACGCTGGGTCGTCGATCAGAGTGGTTATTTTTGCACTTTTTTGCATAGATAAAATGGACTTGTTACAAAGTCTTACTGCATGCCCGGACAGCCGCCGGCAGCCCGGAGGAGTTTATTGAATAGGCCGTAACAAAAATAAAGCTTCATTTCCTCTGGCGGAGGGAGTGAAGCTTTTGTGAGTGCCGTCTGCTACCGCGCAGTCTTGTTTTGGCTCATAGTTATCTGGCCGCGGCCGGCGCCAGGCGAGCACTGACGCCGATGCGGTTGAAGGCGTTCATCAGTGCGATGGTGACGGTCAGGTCGGACATTTCTTTTTCGCTGAAGACCGCCGCCGCGGCTTCATAGCTGATGTCGGGCACGCCAGTCTCGGCGACATTGGTGACCGATTCGGCCCACGCCAGCGCGGCGCGTTCTTGCGCATCAAACAGCGTGCCGCCTTCTTGCCACACCGCCACCAGCACCAGTTTGTCGATGCTGACGCCTTTCTTCAGCAAGTTGCGGGAATGCATGTCTATGCAGAAGGCGCAGCCATTGATTTGCGACACGCGCAGATTGACCAGTTCTACCAGCACAGGCGAAAGGCTGCAGTTCTGCAGATAGGTTTTGACGCTGCCCAGGCCCTTGTAGGCATCGGGTGCGGACTTGGGGATATCGAAGCGCTGGCTCATGGTTCTTCCTTGGCTGATGTGAATGGGATGGTTCACATCTTGCCGCCGATTGGCCTAGGTGGAAAGGGCCATAAATATGCTTAGGAACTAGGCCATGTGTCGCCAGAAAATTTAGAGCAGGCTGAGGATGCGCCTGCCCAGGGCCTCCGCTGTTTGCCGGGAATCGATATTGGTAAAGCCCAGCAATAGCGCAGACCGCATATCTTCGCCGGCGCTGCGATCCGATAAGGCGAGGGCGGACATGCCATGCTCCCTGATGCGTTGCGCCAAGGCCCTGTCGGTGCGCTTGCCGCGCATGCGCAGGATCAGGTGCATGCCGCCGGGTTGCGGATCGATGCTCAGGTGCTTGCCCAGTACATGTGACAAGCCATCCGCCGCCATTTGCCGGCGCTCACCATACAGCCGGCGCATGCGCTGGATATGGCGTGCAAAATGACCTTCCGTGATGAAGTCATTGACGACCGCTTGCGTCAGCGCAGGGCTGGCGCTGGAAAAGGCCAGGTTGACCTTGTTGAAGTGTTCTACTTGTTCCTCTGGAACGATCAGATAGGCGAGGCGGATTGCGGGGAACAGGACCTTGCTGAAGGTGCCCGCATACAGCACGCGGCCATCGCGGTCCAGGCTTTTCAGCGCGGGCAGGGGCCGGCTGACGTAGCGGTATTCTCCGTCGTAGTCGTCCTCCACGATCCAGGCTTTGGCCCGTACGGCCCAATCCAGCAAGGCAAAACGCCTTTGCAAGGATAGCGACATGCACAGCGAACTTTGATGGGCAGGCGTCACTACCGCCAGCTTGGCGCGCGGTGCCACCTTGATGCCGTGCGCAACGAGGATGCCCTCCTGGTCCACCGGTACCGGTGCCAGTGTCATTCCTGCACGGCTCAGCAATTCATTGGTGGGTGGATAACCCGGCTGTTCCACCCACGCGCTATCGCCAGGCTTCAGCAAGGCGCGGACGATCAGTTCCAGCGTGCTGCGGTAACCGGAAGTGACGAAGACCTGGGCTGGCGAGCAGTTGATTCCGCGAGAAAACTGCACATACTGGGCTATGGCAATGCGCAAGGGATCGCTGCCGGCGGCCTGCGGATAAATCATGTCCGTCGCCTGCATGGCACGGACTGAACGGGCTGTCAGGCGGGCCCATATTTTACGTGGAAAGGCATCCAGCGCAGGCAAGCCCATCTGAAACGGCAGCAGCGTGGGCTGGTAAAAACCCTGGATCGCATTGTCCTGGCTGGCCGGTGGCAGAACCTGCGGGATGGGCGCGCGCGGCTGCAGACCCGGCGTAACGACAGTGCCGGCCTGGCCGCGCGTTTCCACATATCCCTCGGCGATCAGCAAGGTATAGGCAGCCTCGACGGTTCCCCTTGCCAGACCCAGTTCCGCCGCCAGTGCGCGTGCCGCCGGGATACGGTCTCCAGGCTTCAGCAGCCTGTCGGTGATAGCGCTCTGGAAGCGATGGTATATCTGCCGGTACAGGGGTTCCTTGTCCGATGCATTCAGGGAAATGAAGCTATGTGTTTGCGGGCTGCTCATTGGTTTTCCTGAGGTTCTGGTCGTATTGGACAAGTATGGCGCCAAAGTTTTACCGGTGATTCATGGTCTAGTCGATATGCCATTTTATGGCTCTCCTGATTATGGCATGAAACTCGTAAAATCATGCCATTGACTACCTTCAAGAAGGACTGATGATGCAAGACATTGAGACTCCGCCAATTGATGCAGCAGGCGGCATATTGCTGCATGCCGAAACCGAGCCGGAACTGCTTGCCTGCTATCCGGTGATGAAACAGCTCAGGCCATCGCTGGCAGATGCGGCAGAGTTTATCGCCAGCGTTACCCGCATGAAACCTCAGGGTTATCGCCTGCTTGCAGTATGGGAGGGTGAACGGGCGGTAGCGCTGGCAGGCTACCGCCTGAAGGAAAACCTGGTGCACGGGAAGTTTTTGTACGTCGATGATCTGGTCACGCTGGATAGCGCACGCGGCAAGCGCTGGGGCGCCCAGTTGCTGAGCGCCTTATCTGACATGGCTGATAAGGCGAGCTGTACCAAGCTGGTGCTGGATACAGCCGCAAGCAATGCGCTGGCCCAGCGCTTTTATTTCCGCGAAGGCCTGCTGCTCACAGGGATGCATTTCGCAAAAGCTTTGCGTTAAACCATTGAAATATAGAAATAGGCATACATGAAAATCTTGCATATAAGCTGCAGCCCGCGTGGCAAGGCATCCGAGAGCTATCAACTTTCACAGCGCATCCTCGATCAACTGAAGGAAAGAAATCCTGGTGCGGAGATAGAAGCGCTGGATCTGGCCGCGAATCCGGTATCGCATATCGGTAGCGGATACATGGCTGCGATAGGCTTGGCGCCGGAAGTTGCCAGCGAATCTTCAAAAACCGGCGGCATTGAAGAGTCTGAACGCTTGATCCTGCAACTGGAGCGCGCCGATTGCATCGTTATCGCTACGCCCATGCACAACTATACGGTGCCTTCAGTGCTGAAGGCATGGCTAGACCAAGTGGTACGCGCGGGCAGGACCTTTGGCTTATCGCCGGAAGGCAAGCAGGGTTTGCTGGCTGACAGGCCGGTGTTTGTCGCGATCAGTTCCGGTAGTTATCGCTTTGGCCAGCGCGGCCGCCAGCCGGATTTTTTGCAGCCGTATCTGCAAGCCATATTTGCGATGATAGGCCTGCACAATCTGAGTTTCTTTTCCATGCAGGGAACCGCCTTCGGCCCGCAAGCATTGGCTAGCGCCAGAGAAGAGTCGGATCTGGAGCTGGCGAATCATTTCTCAGCTTAGCTGGGTCCAGTGCAAATGAAATAAACCGCCTTCCCGTTGCAGGAAGGCGGTGCCTGGAGGCGGAACAGATCGCAGATACCTATTCGGGAAACGACGTGCGCATCATCCGTATGCATTGGGTAAGCTAGTAAATACCCTTTTTCTCATTCCGCGGCTCCACATAGGCAACTGTCTGGAAACTGTGGTTGAATTCTACGACGCGCCGGATGACGCCTGGCACGGTGCTGCTGACTTCTCTTATCTGCCTTACCCTGGAGTCTGCCGGGGGCTGCCCGAACTTGCTGCCAAATTCCCGCTTGTCCGGCCAGATCAATTCCTTATTCATAAGATATTCTCCTAAGAAAATTTCATATTCAGATGATGGCGACCGGAATGGCACCGGCTTGATTCATCATAGGATTTCATCTTCTCTATCGCCATCCTAGATGGGGGAGCGCCTTCCTCCCTCTTTAGGGTGAGACAATTTTTCCGGAAGGATGGTCTGGCATTCAGCTCGCATCGGTCTTCACCTCTATGCGATGGCCGTCCAGGTCGCTGAACATGGCGCCAAAGTAAGTAGGGCTGATATCTGGCCTGTTGCGTGGCGTAAAAATATCGGTAGCGGAGGCGGCAAGCGCAGCGTCATGCACCTGCGTCACCAGTTCACTCGACCGCGCACCAAAGGCAATATGCATACCTTTGGCGGTCACGCTCTCTCCCGGCTCCACCGGATACAAGAAGAACATCCATTGCTCCGTGGTTCCAAACGCAGCTTCTTTTCCGTTATCGCGTTGCAAATTGATGCCCATCGGTGCCAGCACGCGGCGATAGAATTCAACAGCCTCGGCGTAGTGATGTGTGCCGGCGGAAATATGGTCAATCATGGATACTCCTGAATTAACTTGGTCTAGCGTATACGCAAAATTCTCACTTCTGCTTTTGTTGCCGGAGCGGCTCTGCAAGCGCATGTGCAGATCATTGCCACCCCGGACATCTCCAGTATAAGAAAATGCTGTGACTGATATCTTTTGCAAAACAGTGCAAAGACGAGTATTTTTTGCATAGTCTTGAAAAAAATGAGTGGAATGAGTCATGGCGATATCTTTGGATAAGCAAGACCGGCTGATGCTGGAAAAATTGCAGGCAGACGCAACGCTGGGCCTGGACGTATTGGCGGATGCCTGCGGTTTGTCTATCGCATCGGTACAGCGCCGCCTGAAAAGACTGCGCGAAAACAAGATCATCCTGCGCGAGATTGCCGGGCTGGATCAGGATGCGCTGGAGATGGAAATGAGCTTTGTCGTGATGGTGGAGCTGGAAAGGGAGAGGCTGGACCAGCTGGATGCTTTTCGGCGCGCTGCGAGGGCAGAACCGCAAGTCCAGCAGTGCTATTACATCACCGGTGAGGCGGATTTTGCGCTGATCTGCACCGCGCGCAATATGGCCGATTTCGAAGCCTTGACGCACAGGCTGTTCTTTGAGAATACCAATGTGCGCCGCTTCCGGACCTCGGTGGTGATGGACAGGGCCAAGGTAGGCCTGTCAGTTGCGATAAAAGACGAGTAGCTTGCCTGAAAAGTTTATTTCCGGGCTGCCTAGTGGCCCAGGTGAATGCCCGCCATGCCGAGGATGATAGCGATGGCTATCAGTGCTGAAACGGCGATGCCTGCCAGTGTCAGCCTGTTCGTCAATGCCTTGTCCTTACCGTGTGCCAGCGCGATGATGCGTGCTCCCAGCACAAGGTGGGACAGCACGAAGAACACGCCCAGCAGATAGTGCGGCAGCAGCCGTATATTCCACGCATCCTTGAGCAGCCCGGTGGGTGCGCCGGTGGCAAAATTCCAGTCGGTCTGTATATGGGCAAACATGCGCGCATAGAAAAAGACGGAGTTCATATGGCCCAGGATGAAAAATATCAGATAGGCGCCGGAAGCAATCTGCAGCGTGCGGTAAAAATCCGCACCGCGCCTGCTATGCACCGCCAGTAGCGACATTCCTGAAGCGACCTGGAACAGGAAGAGCAGGACGATCAGCGGCTCTACCAGCCTTGCCCGGTACACGTGGCGAAATATATCCATTAGCTCCCTGTGCGTGGCTTCGCTGATCAGGCCGCTCAGGTGATTGGACAGATGCATCACCAGGAATAGCAACAGGATGGCGACAGCGCTGATCCCATGGGCAACCCGTAGGCGCGGCGACGCGATCTTGATACCTACCGGTTGAGTGAATTTGTCGCTGGATAATATCCACGCCAGATAGACGGTTGCCGTTATCCACAGCAGTATCCAAAGTGTCGAGTCTTTCACCGGATCGCCTGCCATATACAACAGAACGCCGAGCGCGGTATACAGCGGCGGACTCGCGATAGCCAGTAATGCCGCGCGTTTCGCAAGCAATTCCCCGTAACCCGGATGCGCATTGCGCCCGGCTTTCAGGCTGACATACAAGCCCAGGCCGGGAACGGAAAATACCAGCGCCAGCATGAAGGTGGAAAGCAGGAAATGGCTATCGCTAGCATTCACGCTACGGGTGAAGCCCGCCAGCAGTAGCGGATAGAAGATGGATGCGAACGCAGGTGCCAGATACCACAGTCTGTGGCTGAGGCCGGAATCCCTGATGAACGATGCAGCATTTGTTTCCATATTTTCTCGAAAATACCTTGTTGAAAAAGGAGCTTGCTCAACGCTGGAAGGCTAGCACCCTTGTGAGGAGCCCACTACTGTGACATCTGACATTCCCTTTGCCGGGGCGTTCCTGTTTGAGCTTGCAGTGCGAAAAGCGGGCTCCAAAGCGATACAGAGAGAGGTAACCGATTTGCACCGGATAGATGATAAATGCGGTGAAGAGAGCGCCGGGAGACCAATTCCCGGGAAAAACATTCTCTTGCAGGAAGCCATTCCAGAGACATTGCAACATTCAAACATTGAACGGTCCTGGCAGCTTGTATCGAAAAAAAAGTGTTGGCATTCCGTCGGCAATAGAAATCCGGCCATCCTAGAATATCTGAGCGACAAATATCGGCCCATTCCTTCTGGGACCGGTGTTGCTCGCCGTTGCTACCCCTTGCTACCAGTTTCTTCAAGCCTGACCACCCTTGATTCCGGAGTTCATATGAATATTCGCAGCTTGTTATTGCAATCCGTTTTCGGCGGGCTGCTGGCAATTTCCACGCAGGTTTTTTCCGCCGAAGCGGAAGCGCCGCGCGAAACGGTAGTTCCCGCCTTTGCCTATGGCATACCGAATGTACCCGGAAAAAGTATTACTGCCTTGCTGGTGACTTACGAACCAGGAGGAAAGTCTTTGCCTCACCGGCACGGCCAGGCATTTGTCGTCGCCTATGTGCTGGAGGGGGCAATCCGCAGCAAGCTGGAGGGTGGCAAGGAGGAGGTATTCAAGGCGGGCCAAAGCTGGACTGAAAAGCCGGGCGCCCATCACGTGGTCAGCGACAATGCCAGCGCGACCGAACCTGCGAAATTGCTCGCCATCTTTATCACCGAAAGTAAAAACACCAATCTGGTGACCTTTGACAAGAAGTGATTGCCCGGTCGCAGGTGTACTGAAATGCGGCATATTGTAGCCTCGCCGCCCGCTGTATCGCCTGCGGAAACTGGTACAGCAGGGATTTTGCTTAAGCGCCGGGGCTTACTGCCTTTACGGCGAGGGCTGCTGCCAGGAATTGCTCCGGTGGCATAGGACGGCCCATCAGGTAGCCTTGCAGGTCGTTGCATCCCAGGGCGGTGAGGAAATCCTTTTGCTTTTCGGTTTCCACGCCCTCTGCGACGATGCGCAGGTTCAGCGATTGCCCCAGCGCGACAATCGCCGTAACGATGGCGGCATCGTCCGAGCCGCGCTCCAGTTCATTGATGAAGCCGCGGTCTATCTTCAGCTCGCAGGCGGGCATGCGCTTCAAGTGCAGCAAGCTGGAATAACCGGTGCCGAAGTCGTCGATCGAGATATTGACGCCGGACTCGGCCAGGATATTCAAGGTGAGCAGGCTGGCTTCCACATCGTGCATTGCGGTCGATTCGGTGACTTCCAGGATCAGGCTTTCAGGCGGCAGGCGGTGGCGTGCGAGCGTGGATTGCACCATTGCAGGCAAATGTTCGCTATTGAATTGCAGCGCCGACAGGTTCACCGCGATTTTCCATTGCTGGTTGCCGGCATCGTGCCATTCGCGCATTTGGCGGCAGGCTTCGTCCAGCACCCATTCACCGATAGGAATGATCAGCCCGGTTTTCTCCGCCACTGGAATGAAGTTGTCCGGGGCGACCATGCCGCGCTTGGGATGGTGCCAGCGTATCAGCGCTTCGGCGCCTGTCATGCTGCCGTCCGCCGCGGTAAACTTGGGCTGGTAGTGCAGGCGGAATTCCCGGCGCTCCAGCGCCAGCCGCAAATCCTGCATCAGCTCCAGCTGGTTATGCGCGTTGGTGTTCATCGAAGCTTCAAAAAAATGATAGCCGTTGCGGCCGGCGGCCTTGGTGTGATACATCGCGGCATCGGCGTTGACCAAAAGGTCGTGCCGCGTCTTGCCATCGTCAGGATAGATGGCGATGCCTATGCTGGTTGAGACCGACAGCTTGTATTCATTGATATGGTAGGGCAGGCCTATGATCCTGACGATTTTGTCGGCGATGGGGGCTGCGTCTTCGGGGTCTTTCACTTCCAGCAGGATGACAAATTCATCGCCGCCAAGGCGGGCAACGGTGTCCTGCGCCCGCAGCGCATTCTTCAGCCGGTGTGCTACATCGACCAGCAAAAGATCGCCGACATGGTGTCCAAGAGAATCGTTGATTGCTTTAAAACCATCCAGGTCCAGGAACATTAGTGCAAAACGCGTGTTTGTGCGGCAAGCCTTGTTGATGGTCTGCTCCAGCCGGTCTTCCAGCAGTGTGCGGTTAGGCAGTTTGGTCAGATTGTCTTGCAAGGCCTGCTGCGACAACTCCTTGTTGGCGACGGCCAGCGATTGCGCCAGTTTGGCGGTCTCCGATTCCAGCCTTGCATCCAGCACCGAGGTGAGCAGGGCTATTGTCAACACGGCGAGGGTAACGATGCAGACGACGATGGTAAGCCAACCGGGGCCGACTCCCTCCACTGCCGCGCGGCAAATGCTGCCTTCGGGAAAATTGGCGGCAGCCATGCCGGTATAGTGCATGCCGACGATGGCCGCACCCATCACCAGTGCGGCACCGGCCCTTGCCAGCCTTACATTAGGTGTGTTCTTGCGCAACATGAAGGCGATCCACAGCGCGGCGCCGGAGGCGGCAATCGCAATCACGACGGACGTGGCAAACAATAGCGGGTCATACTGTATGCCAGGAGTCATGCGCATCGCGGCCATGCCCGTGTAATGCATGGCGGCAATGGCAATACCCATCAGCACCGCGCTGACACTCAATTGCTTCAGTGGCAGCGTAGGCTGGCTGATGCGCCACAGCGCGAAACCGGAGGCGGTGATCGCAATCAGCAGTGACAGAAAGGTAATGCCGAGATCATAGCCGAGCGCGATCGGCAGGCGAAAAGCAAGCATACCGATGAAATGCATGGACCAGATGCCTATGCCCATCGCGAGCGCGCCGCCGGCCAGCCACCATGAACCGCTTTTCTGTTGGCTGGAATTGATCCTGCCGGCCATGTCCAGTGCGGTATAGGAGGCAAGGACAGCAACCGTGATTGAGATCAGGACCAGCAGGGATTCGTAATGCGCAGCTAACATAAGGGTTTCATTCTGTGCCGTAACCCGCGTGACGGTCTTGCGGGTTAAGCGGCGGATATTCCAACGAAGAGTTACAAACGCCTACTCGATATTCAGGAATAAAGATGGAGCGCGTTGTCCGTGTTTGCACATCGCAGTAAAACTAACTGCGGCAAAACTAACGGTAGTGTTGATTGGATGTATTGCGAGATGGGTCAACCGACCGTTGGCGCTATTATAAACGTTTCAGTACGTAAATATTTTTTCGGACAGATAAGCTTAACCTTGTTTTGCATTCCGGCTTGCAGGCATGAAAACAAAACGGAGCTCCTGAAGAGCTCCGTTTGTCTTGCCGGCCTCGCCTGAAAATATAGCGAAGTCCGGCGACACGCTTGGATACTGGTTTTCCGGCGTGCTGTTCTTTTTGTATTACTTCTTGCTACCGATAAAGGCCTTCGGTTCGAGGTATTCCTCTAATCCATAGACGCCGTACTCGCGCCCCATGCCAGATTGCTTGAATCCGCCGAAAGGCGCAGCCGGATCATGATCCAGGCAATTGATTAGTACACGTCCGGCCACGATTTGCGCAGCGATGCGGCTGGCGCGGTCATAGTCGGCCGAGCTGACATAAGCCTGTAGTCCGTAATCGGTATCATTGGCGATCTCTACTGCTTCTTCTTCAGTACGGTAGCTGATGATGGACAGCACGGGGCCGAAGATTTCCTCTTTCTCAATCCTCATGCCCGGCTTCACGTTGACAAAGACGGTAGGCTTGACGAAATTGCCCGCTTCCAGCCCCGCCGGGTGTCCTTCGCCGCCGGTCAGCAACTCGGCGCCTTCCTCTATGCCCAGCCTTATGTAGCTTTGCACGCGCTCATATTGTTTCACGCTGACCAGTGGGCCCAGGCCAACTTCTGCATCGGCCGGATTGCCGACCTTGATGCCGGCGACAGCCTTTTTCACCAGTGTCTTTACTTCTTCCAGTTTATGCTCGGGTACCAGCAGGCGGGTGCCGGCGATGCAGGCTTGGCCGTTATTCATATAGGCCGCCATCACCGCCATAGGAATGGCCGTAGCAAGATCTGCATCGTCCAGCAGGATGTTGGGCGACTTGCCGCCCAGTTCCAGCGTGACCCGCTTCAGGCTTGCCGCAGCATCGCGTGCAATGCCCTTGCCGACCAGCGTAGAGCCAGTGAAGGAAATCTTGGCGATATCCGGATGGCGGGTCAGTTCCGCGCCGACCACATCACCGCGCCCATTGACGATATTGAATACGCCTGCCGGCAAGCCCGCTTCATGCAGGCACTCAGCAACCAGCTGGGTTTGTAATGCGCTCATTTCGCTGGGCTTGATGACCACGGTGCAACCGGCGGCAATTGCAGTTGCCAGCTTGTTGCAGATGAAGCTGGCGTTGGCGTTCCATGGCGTAATCAGTGCGGCCACTCCTAACGGTTCCAGCGACAGCCTGGAGCGTCCTATGTCGCGCTGGAATTCAAAATCGCGCAATACATTGGCCATCTGCAGAAAGGATTCTGCTGCGTAGCGGACGGACATCGTCGCAAACTGTTGCGATGCGCCGTATTCTTCTATCATCGTTGCCGCGATCTCGCCGGTTCTTGCGCTGACTGCCTGATGCAGCCGCTGCAGGTAGGCGATGCGCTGCTCCTTGCTGGTTTTGGAAAAGGTCTTGAAGGCTTTTTTTGCGGCGGCAACGGCGTCTTGCGTGTCTTGCTCATTTCCCAGTGTCACTTCTCCTATGAGTTGATTGGTGCTGGGATTGATCAGGCTAAAGAGTTCCTGACCGTGCGGTGTGGCGAACTGGCCGTTGATGTAAATCTGCTTGATGTGTTTCATGTGGATCTCGCAATGTGGTGGATAGCGAGTCCATTTTATGGAAAGCGGCCTTGCGCCAACAGGCCGATTTCTGCGGGATGTTTGCCTAAATCTGCAAAGCTGCAGAGTCGGATTGCATCCTCAGGCTTTTTACGTCTTGCATGGGCGGCGCGCCGAACAGCCTGCGGTACTCGCGGCTGAATTGCGATTGGCTCTCATAGCCCACCTCGTAGGCCGCGGTGGATGCATCCGCAACGCCAGACAGCAGCAGCTTGCGGGCCTCGTTCAGCCTAAGTTGTTTCTGGTATTGCAGCGGCCCCATCATTGTCACTGCCTTGAATTTATGGTGCAGGCTGGACACGCTCATATTGACGGCTTCAGCCAGTTCTTCCACCTTGAAATGGCGGTTGAAATTTTTCTTCAGCCAGTTGATGGCCTTGCCTATGCCCAGTTCCTGCTGGTCAATGACGACATTCCTATAGACCAGATGGCCGTTTTCACCGGTCAGCAGGCGATACAGGATTTCCCGCTTGACGGCGTCGGCCAGGAAGGCGGCGTCGCGCGGTGTTTCCAGCAGGCGCAGCAGTTTTCCCACTGTTTGCCGCAATTCTTCATCAGCCTTGCCGACAAAGGCGCCGGGGCCGGACTTCAGGTTGGCAGGTATGTCTATTTTCGCTTCGAGCACGATAGCCGCAATTTCCCGGGGATCCAGTTCCACGCGCACGCCGAGGTAAGGCGCAGCTTCCGATGCACCGATGATCTGACCGGCGGCCGGCATGTCTATGGTCGAAATCAGGTATTCACCGGCGCCATACTGAATCATCTGATCGCCCAACTGGATTTTCTTTTGGCCCTGCATGACCATGCAAAATGAAGGCAGCACGATGCCGCGGGTCAGCTCGGTAGCTTGCGAGGATTTGATCAGCGACAGGAAGGGTATGGCGGTCGAAATCAAGATATTTCCCGATATGTGATCTTCAAGGAAGGCCGGTTGCGGCAACGCAGGGCGGGAGCCAAGTCCGCTTGACTCTGTGATGCGTACAGTATTTTACTGTGGATGATCCAGGCGAATGGGTAGGATCGTGCAAGATTATTGCCTGATCCTGCAAATTATGCCCCGCATTATTAATTGTCGCCCTGATGAATGTTGAGCTTTGCTCATGTTGAGTAAGTTATTTTTGGAATTTATAGGTGAAAAATGAAAATTTCATAATAGTTACTGGCAATTGACGGCATGGTATTCTCTAAATTATATTTGAGTAATACTCAATTTAAATTTAAAGGAAAATATGGAAACGGTATTCAGGCCGGACGGCATGGTGCAGCAGGATGCAGGTGGTAGCGTCGGCGGAAGGGAACTGCCGTCACGCTGCGTGATTGTGCTGGACAAGGATCTGCCTGTTGGCAAACTTGCCAATGCGGCGGCAGTAATTGCGCTTACGATAGGGCAGAGGCATCCGGCTTTGGTTGGCGCTCCTTTGGTGGATGCTTCCGGCTTTGCTCATCCGGGCCTGATACCCATAGGAGTGGCGATGTTGGCCGCATCGGGAGTTGAATTGCAGAAACTGCGCGCAGATGCGCTCGCCGCCGGCTGCGATGTCGTCGATTTCCCCGTGCAAGGGCAGATGACAAAGAACTATGAAGAGTTTCAATCTGCTGTGGTGCAAATCCCCGTGGAAAGTCTGCAATACCTTGGCGTTGCCCTGATAGGCCAGAAAAAATCTATAGCGAGGATAGTCGGCAAGCTTGAGTTGCTGGCGTAAAGCGTGTTGGATGTACCGACAGCATGTTGAATTTACTTGGAACTCATTTCTTGCACGACATCCCAAATGGACTCGTTCGCACTCGCTGCTACTGATGAAATGAGTTTTAAGCTTTACTCAAATACGCTCAGGGCCGTTATGACATCGGCACGGAATTGCGTCAGCTTGTCCAGCGCAGGCCGGGGCGCGGCAAAGGCGGCCCATAGCATTTCAGTCAACTGTTCTGTCGTGGCGGCGATGTCCGGAGTCTGGTTGCTGAGTATGCGTTCCCACAATATATGCTCCATGGGGCCATAGACCATGTCGCGCATCAGTTTCAGGGGGATATCCTGGCGTAGTTCTCCGCTGTCCCTGCCTTGGGCCAGCAACTGCATGACAGGGGCGACATACAGGCGTTTAAGGTCGGCGATGATGCCTGCAAACTCGGCATCGGTGTTGCGCCCTTCGCTGAGTATCAATGCACACAGGCCGCGCTCTTCCTTGAGCAGCGTATGCAGATGCTTGTTGATGGCGAACCGCAGTTTGTTGCGAGTGCCTGTAAACAGTGGAATTTCTGCCTGCAGGACGGCAGTAATTTCGGCATACCAAAGCTTGATTACTTCTATGCAGAGATCGCGCTTGCTGCCGAAGTAAGTGAATACGGTTGCTTCGGAGATGCCCAGGTGCTGGGCAATATCCAGCGTGGTCGTTTTTTCATAGCCTTCGCTGGCAAACAGCACACGCGCAGCAGCGAGAATTTCCTGTACGCGCTTTTCTGAGCGCACGCCGAGATTGTCGCGCCGGGATTTCATCATGATCTGCTTTGGGAGTAATTTTGAGTTTGGCTCAATTTACTCCAGAAGAAAAGCGTCGTCAAATTTGGAGGAGGGGTTAAGGCGACACCGGTTTGCTATGGTCCGCCTTCAGGCAGATTGATTAAACGTTGCGGTTCAGTGAAGAACGCAGGCCGACCAGCCTTGCCGACATTTCAACAGCTTGCCGGTTTGTGCATTCGCTGGCAGCCAGCACTGCCTCCGGCAGTTCCAGTCCTTGCTTCTTCATTGCGCTGCCGGTTTTGGTCAAAGAGATGATTACCTGGCGCTCGTCGTTGGCGGAACGTTCGCGTTTGATCAGCTCCTGCACTTCCATGCGTTTCAACAAGGGAGTCAGGGTGGCGGAATCAAGAAATAGGCGGTCGCCTATGTCCGTCACGGTCAGCTCATCCTGTTCCCACAAAATCAGCAGTACCAGGTATTGCGAATAGGTGATACCCAGCTTGCGCAGGATCTTCCTGTACAGCTTGTTCATTGCCAGCGACGTGGAGTACAGCGCAAAGCAGAGCTGCGCATCCAACGGCGAGGTTTGATCGGTGATGGCGGGTTTGGTTTCCATGTAAGGATTATAGATAGCGAGCTATCCAATAGCAAGCTATTTCGAGAAATGTATTAGAACTCATTTCATAAATAGGAGTGAGATGCGTTTGCCTTAAAAGCGGCGCTGGCAAGGCGCGCGAGGCGTCAATAGCCAAGCTATTGACGGGGCCGCCGAGGTAACGAGCGCAACGCCGTCCAGCGCCGCTTTTAAGGTAAACCCTCCGGGAACGGCCCATTTGGGCGCATTGCAGCGTTGCGCCGCTAGCAAAGACGGCCAGTCTTTGCGTCGCGACGCGCCTCGCACTGCATCCCAAATGGACTCGTTCGCACTCACTCCTATTTGTGAAATGAGTTCCACGTAGCCTTATCGATATGCTAGTATTTTTTACTATCCCTTCCGCTACAGACTGCCATGCTTATGTTCAGGAAAATGTTCTTCCTTGCTGCGCTGCTGGCAAATTGTTTCCCGGCTCATGCGGCTTGTTCCCGCCCTATTGTTGTCCCTGCATCGCAACTGGGGAAAATGATAGTCGTCGATGAGGCCGGTGGTGCGGTATCCGGCATTTATCCGGATTTGCTGAGGGCTGCCGGCAGCAGGATGGGATGTGAGTTTGTCTTCCCCGTGATGCCGCGCGCCAGGGCGGAGCTGATGATGCAAACTGCCAAGGCTGATCTGCTGGTGGCGGCGGTAAAGTCGGAGGACCGCAGCGCCTGGGGTAAGTTTGTGCCCTTGATGGGCACAGAGTGGATGCTGATCAGCAGTCGCAGCGATACGCCGCCTGCATCGGTGCAGGAGTTGCTGGACAGGCCCGGCGTCAAGCTGAATGCAGTACGGGGATTTAACTACGGCCCCGCTTATCTGGCCATGCTGGCAAGGCTGGAGAAGCAGGGCAAGCTCGAATACGTCAAAGATACGCAGACGATAGTGAGAAAGATGCAGATGGGCCGAGCCGACTATGCGTACATGCCGTCGATCACCTTTGCGGGAGAGGTGGCCGCCCTGGGGCTGAAAAACGGCTTCGGCAAAAGCGTGCACTACACGCGACTCGCGGGAATTCCGCCTTCGGAAACCGGGGTCTATATTTCCAACGCTGTTTCAAAAAGCGACGCTGCCCAGATTGAGACCGCGCTAATGCAGATGCGAGCCAACGGCGATCTGCTGGCGCGCCTGCGCGATTTCTTCACCCCTGAAGAAATGTCCAGCAATTACGCATTGCCGGGCAACAAGGGCAGCCGCTAAACCCGTTTTCCTGGCTGCAGGCAGGGGCAAACATTTGCTTACCATTTAGGCATGCGCGCGAGTGCAATCCGAGGTAAATTTGCTAACGGATATCAGGGCTAGCGGGTTCTCTTCAGATGAAACGATTCAGGTTGAAACACAGCGCATGCTTCACCGCGTGGCTATTGCTGCCATTGCTATTGTCCAGTGCTGCCTGCGCGCAGGCGCTACAGCCGTTGCAGCCGCAGCAACAGGCTGATGCGCCTTCTGTCGCCGCGGTCACAGTCAGCGGCACGCGCAATCCGGTAGACAAATCTTATCGGAAGATGTTGAAGGGCATGGACTTGTTTGAACGCCTGCACGGTATGGCTCCCGCAGCGAGCCTGCGCTACAAGTTTTTACCGCGCCAGCCAGGTACCGATATGGAAGGCATATTGCTGAACATTGCCGGCGATACCGCTTCGATTCCGGTGCCGGTGGCGGCTGACCATACTTTTACGCTGCCGCGTAATGAAAAGGCATGGAAAGAAGATGCTGCCGTCATGCCCAACCGCAAAGCCAATAGCATGACCTGGCGCACCGAGATACGCACACCGGGGCTGCCGGCGCATACGCGGCGGCTGGGCGACTTGCGCCTGGAGTGCCGGGTCGGCATGGAGGCCGGGCTGGTGTCGGACGACTCTCCTTTCATCGGCAAGCTGATCAAGCTGGTTGTGGGTTCGGATGCTTACTGCGATGCGCCGGACCAGCAATACCTGTTCTTCTCTGATCATCCCCTGTTCAGCGTCAGCTTGCGGGCAGGTGAACGCAGGGAGATTTTATCGCTGGACCAGCTGTATGCAGGAATCAGCCGCCATCCTATGCCGCCTTCCGAGCTGGCCTATTGTGATTGCCAGGTACTTCTGGATCGCACTTATTTCCTGCCGCTGGGGGACAAGAGCTGGCCTGACGACACGCTGGTGGAGCTGGAGTATATGGAGGATGGAGTTCCGCCCTCGGCCGGAGCGAAAGCTGAAAGCGGCACGGATGCTGCGCGGGAGACAGAGCGATGAAACGTGTGTGGACACATGTAGCCCCCCTGGTATGTGCCGCCGCTCTGGCCGCCTGTGCGACAACGCCGAAGGGGGAAATCGTGGATGCCGAGGTAGCCCGGGTATCGGTACCGTTAGCCTTGTCAAGCATCGTCTCGGGAACCAGTACCAGGGCGGACGTGATGGCGGCGCTGGGCCGAACTAAAACAATACGTTTCGATAGCGGTTTTGAAATATGGCTGTATTACCAGGACGGGCAATCCGGGCGGCAAGTGCCGGCGGATGAATTTGTCGTCTTGTTCGCCCCGTCCGGGG
Organism: Parundibacterium terreum; assembly: GCF_014636315.1. Taxonomy (GTDB): domain Bacteria; phylum Pseudomonadota; class Gammaproteobacteria; order Burkholderiales; family Burkholderiaceae_D; genus Undibacterium; species Undibacterium terreum. The sequence goes on from NZ_BMED01000004.1 coordinate 410,793, forward strand.
TAGTCGCAAAAACCCGCGTGCGTCCCTCGGCTCCCGCTCTGGGAAATTTGACAAAGTAAAAGTGGCGCAATTTGCTTGCGCACGCCGCCGCCTCACGAAAATTGCGTTCCTGCTTTGCTTAAGTAGTGGCAAGGATAATCGCCAACCCGGCCATTATGTGGCAGAATTATTGCTGTACAGAAATAAAAAGCTAATGAAATAGCAATAACAGCCATCTTCAATACCGGACCCCGCATAGCATGGAAGTGAACAACGCAAATCAAGAGCAGCATCGCACGGACGGTCATCCGGTATTCCGGCCCATAGAACCTATTCCCGAACACACCGATATTGCGCCGTACTATCTTCATCATCCGTCCGACATAGGTTCGGTATTGAAGGCGCTGGCGACGGATGGCAATGCGGTGACTGTCTACCCCTCTGGTAGCGATACCTTCCAGACAGTGCGGGTGGATAGCGTGAGCCAGCAAACGCAAAGCCTGGTGCTGGAACTGGTGGGTGGCGCTCCTGCGCCGGCCGGGCCCGCGCTCTTCGTTGCTACGCCACAGGGCAACAAGCTGCAGTTCTCGCTGGATGGCGAATGGTCGGCGGTGGATGGCGATCCCAGCCTGGTGCGGAGCAGCTTTCCCAAGGAATGCAAGATACTGGAAAGGCGCGGTTCTGCCCGGTTTGAGGCGCCGCTGGGGCAATACTATTCGGCGGTGTTCGTGCTGGACAATTTGTTATATGAGATTCCCTTATACGACTTTTCTTCCGGCGGCGTGGGCCTGCGGGCCAGCCCTGCGGACGCTTCGGCCTTGCGGGTCGGCCGGCGCCTGAGCAAGGTGAGGCTGGAGTTATCGGATAATGTGGTGTTGACGGTCGATCTGGAAATCCGCCTGTGCCGTCCGTTCAAATCATTTTTACTGGGAGAGCAAGTCCAGGTGGGTTGCCGCTTCGTCAATCTGACCGCACCCATGCAAAATGAGTTGAAGCGTGCGCTGGCTCAATTTGAAAAAGGCCGGGGAAGGCGCTAACTGGCTATCCCGGTTATGAATTGCTGAGTTATTGCTGAGTACTTGCGGAAAGACTGGCAATGTAAAAACAGCAAAAAAACCGCGTCGCATGCAGCTATGTTTCGGGTTTTATACAAATCTTTTTAAATAATTTTTCCTGAATTGCGGGCGGACGGGCGCCTATGATTCCCACTCTTCTAAATAGTTCAAACTTTGGTAAGAAATTTGGTGTTTCGGCAGCAAGTCAAAACAAATGTCGGCATATTGCAGAGAGTGCTGCTGCTCTTGCCGTGCATAGCTGCCATGTAGGGCCTAGCTCCTTGCTATTTCAGTAAGAAGAGGGTGTTGACATCATCACCCGCGCCACAGATACTCCTTTCCTCTGAGAATCTACTGAATCTGATGAACGGCGATTTTTGCGATGCTGTTCCAGTCTGATACCGGTGCAAACGCAGGTACAGGCAATGGCGGCCCGCCCGTCAGATTTGGCGGATTCTTAGGAAGTTCCCTTCCCCGATATTTTTTCAACCATCTTATAAAAATCCAATGAAGAAATCGCTATTACTCTTGACGGCGCTCAGCAATATTGCGTTCGCCAACGAAGGCATGTGGATGCCGCAGCAATTGCCGGAAATCGCTACGCAGTTGAAGGCAGCAGGCCTGAAACTGGACCCAGCTACGCTGACCAAGCTGACTGAGTTCCCTATGGGCGCGATCGTCAGCCTGGGCGGATGCTCGGCTTCCTTCGTGTCGCCGCAAGGGCTGGTTGTGACCAACCACCATTGCGTCTATAACAGTGTGGCGCACAACTCTACGCCGGAACGTAATTTGCTGGAAAACGGTTTCCTGGCCAAGACCCTGGCGGAAGAGCTGCCTGCATCCCCGGGCAGCCGCATTTTCGTGACCAGCGAAGTAAGGAACGTCAGCGACAAGGTAATTAGTGCCGATGTTGCCAAGCTGAGCGGCAAGAAGCGCGTCGATGCGATGGAAAAAAATGAAAAAGCCATCGTCGCGGAATGTGAAAAAGACGCCGGCTATCGCTGCAATGTGGCTGCTTACTACGGCGGCCTGGAGTTTTACCTGATCAAGCAATTGGAAATCAAGGACGTGCGCTTGGTACATGCGCCACCTTCCGGTGTCGGCAAATTCGGTGGCGATACCGATAACTGGATGTGGCCGCGCCACACCGGTGACTATGGCTACTACCGCGCGTATGTCAGCAAAGACGGCAAGTCTGCCGACTACAGCAAGGACAATGTTCCTTACGTTCCCAAGCATTTCCTGCGTCTGGCAAAAGAAGGCGTCAAGGACGGTGATTTCGTGATGGTGACAGGCTACCCAGGCCGCACCAATCGCCACCGCCTGCCTTCCGAAGTCGCTTACACCTTCGACTGGAACTACCCAGCGTATGTGAAGGCCTCCGGTGAGCAACTGGCGATCATCGCCCGCGAAACCAAAGACAGCGAAGACAAGAAGTTGAAATATGCAGGCCAGGTGGCAGGCATCAACAACTACTACAAAAATCGCCAGGGCATGCTGGATAGCTATGCCGGCAGCGATTTCCTGGTGCGTAAGCAAAAAGAACATGCCGACCTGAAAGCCTGGGTCAATGCGGATGCCGCGCGCAAAAAAGCCTATGCTGCCGACATCGAACAGGTAGAGAAACTGATTGCAGAACGCGATGCACAAAGCCGCCGCGACTTCCTGCTGAGCTATTCCTCGCCACGCTTGCTGACCACCGCGCGCAGCCTGTATCGCTTGGCGAACGAATCCACCAAGCCTGATGCAGAACGCAAGTCCGGTTATCAGGTACGTGACCTGCCGCGCTTCAAGGCAGGTGTTGCTTCCGTCGAGCGCAGCTACGATGAAACCGTCGACAAAGCTTTGGCGCTGAACTTCCTGAGCAAGTATGTTGCGCAGCCGGCTGCCGACCACAACACCAATTTCGATGCGGCGCTGGGTTTGAAAGCAGGCATGAAAGAAGCCGATATCAAGGCTTTGCTGGATACTCTGTATGCAGGCAGCAAGCTGGGCGACAAGGCAGAACGCTCTGCCTGGCTGGAACGCAAACCGGCTGATTTCAAAACCAGCAGCGATAGCTTCATCAAGGCAGCAGTGGCGATGTACGACGAAAGCCTGAAGCGCGAAGCACGTGAAGAAGAGCTGGGCGGAAAAATCCAGCAAGCCTATGCCAACTACATGAAAGCGCATATCGCCTTCATGAACAGCAAGGGCCAGGCTGTGTATCCGGATGCCAATAGCACTCTGCGCGTGACGTTTGGCAAGGTTGCCGGACGTGCGACTGGTGCTGACGGCACTAGCTGGAAGCCTTTCACAACATTGAACGGTATCGTCGCCAAGGCAACCGGCACAGGCGAATTCAATGCGCCTAAAGCGGAGCTGGATGCGATCAAGGCGAAGGACTTCGGTAAGTATTACGAGCCTAGCCTGAAATCAGTACCGGTCAATTTCCTGGCTACGCTGGATATCACAGGCGGCAATTCAGGTTCCGCTGCTTTGAACGCGAATGGCGAGCTGGTTGGCCTGGCGTTTGACGGCACCCTGGATTCCATCATCTCCGATTGGGATTTCAATGACGAAAATACCCGCTCCATTCAACTGGATCTGCGCTACATGCTGTGGGAAATGAAGCATGTGGACCATGCGGATAACCTGCTGAAAGAAATGAACGCAGAATAAGCTACAGCCCATGAATAGCTGAGCTAAATAAAAGGGGTGCCAGGATATTTTCCGGGCACCCTTTTTTTATTGGCCGGGCAAGTTGAATTTTGTCCTGCGCGTGCTGTCCATGCCAGTGGGGGCTTACTGAAAAAATCATCCGCCGTTTCCAAACTAGTGATAAATTCTGATTCGCTGTCGGGCAATAAGCACAAGCTACTTCGGCGACAGATAGTCGAACATACAAATTAAATAATGGGGAAAGCTATGTTGATGAAGTTATTGAGTGGCCCGGCTTTGGCGGCTGCTTTGCTGGCGGCCAGCGTGCCCGGACAAGCCTTGTATGCGGCAGACATGGCGCAGACCATGCTGATACGCCAGCCGGCGGTATCGCGCGATCACCTGGCCTTTGTGTATGCCGGAGATATCTGGTTGACGGATAGAGCCGGCCAGCATCCAGTGCAACTGACGACGCATCCGGCCTCAGAGTTTTCGCCGCAGTTTTCTCCGGACGGCAAGTGGCTGGCTTTCTCTGCGAGCTATGACAACAACACCGATGTCTATGTCGTTTCCGTGGACGGCGGCCAGCCCAGGCGCCTGACCTGGCATCCGGGTCAGGATATCGTGCGCGGCTGGAGCGCAGACGGCAAGCGCATCCTGTTTTCCTCTTCCCGCGAGGTCGCCAACAATCGTAGCAACCAGTTATATGAAGTGCCGCTGGATGGCGGATTTGAAAAGAAAGTGATGGAGGCTGTTGCCTTCGAAGGTAGCTGGTCGGCCGATGGCAAGCATCTGGCCTATCGCCCGTATCGCCAGGCCTATGTTGCCAACGCCGGCTGGCGCCAGCATCGTGGCGGTACCACGCCGCCGATCTGGATTATCGATCCTGCCAGCAATGCGGTAGAAAAGGTGCCGCATGAGAATGCGACCGACAGCAATCCTGTCTGGGTACAGGATGAAGTCTATTTCATCTCTGACCGCAATGATGGCGCTGCCAACCTGTTTGCGTATAGCAGGAAGACCAAGGCCGTGCGCCAGGTGACGAATGAGACAGTGTGGGATGTGCGTAATGCGAGCGCCTACGGCCAGAGCGTCGTGTATGAGGTGGGCGGCGTGCTGAAAGAACTGGATACTGTCAGCGGCAAGATCAAGGATATCCCGGTCACTATCACGGCGCAGGCGCAGCAGGCCCGCCCGCAGTGGAAAGACGCCAGCAAGACGATCACGTCGGCGCATTTGTCACCTACCGGCAAGCGTATTCTGCTGACGGCGCGCGGTGAAGTGTTTACCGTCCCCGTCAAGGATGGCTCTACCCGCAACCTGACCGAAACTTCGGGCGTGCGTGAAAAGGATGCGCTATGGAGCCCGGATGGAAAACATATCGCCTATATTTCGGATGCAGGCATGCAGCATGCGCTGGTGGTCAGGGACCAGGCCGGGCTGGAAAAACCGCAGAACCATAGCCTGGGGAAGAAGGGCTACTATAAATTGCTGGGCTGGTCACCGGATAACAAGACCATTGTGTATCAGGACTATCATTTGAACCTGTACGCAATCGCGCTGGAAAAAGGCATTGTCAGCGCCATCGACAGCAGCCTGCGCAGGCAGGATTTCCATATCTCTTTCTCTGCCGACAGCCGCTGGCTGGCCTATACGATCGCCGGTGAAAATCATTTCAGCCAGATCCGGCTGCATGATTTTACGACGGGCAAGAATACGCCGCTGACCGATGGCCTCAGCCATGCCGATAATCCTGCGTTCGCTGCCAAGGATTACCTGTACTTTACCGCCTCTATCAACTCCGGCCCAGGCCAGGTGGGGCTGGATATGTCCACGCAGGAAAGACAGTTGCGTAGCGGCCTGTTTGTAGCAGTGCTGGCGGCAGATGGAAAATCGCCTCTGTTGCCCAAGGAGGCGGATGAGGGCAATAAAAAAGATGAAGACAAGAAGGATGGAAAAGATGGCAGCAGTGCTGATGCCGATAAAAAAGACGGTGCTAAAAAAGACGAAGGCAAAGAATCCGACAAATCCAAGGATGCAGAAAAGAAAGACAAGCCTGTCAAACCAGTACGCATTGACTTGGCGGGTTTGCAGCAGCGTATTGTTGCCCTGCCGGTCGCAGAGCGCAATTACGACAGCCTGAGCGTGGCATCCGACGGCGCATTGTTTTATCTGGAGCATAGGCAGCCTGGCTCCAGCATAGAGCCGCCGGAGGTGGAGCGCAAGGACGATGCGGAGCTGTACCGTTTCAATTTTGACGAGCGCAAGACCAAGTCGCTGAAGCAGGGCATCGCCGACTATGACATGAGCGCCGACGGCAAGAAACTGCTGCTGCGTTATGGCAAGGGTATGCTGCAAGTGTCGGATGCAAAGGAAAATCTTGACATCAAGCTGGTGGACCTGTCTCAGGTACGCATGCTGGTCAATCCGCGGGAAGAGTGGGAGCAGATCTTCAATGAAACCTGGTGGATGGAAAAGGAATTCTTTTACGATCCCAAGCTGCACGGGCTGAACTGGGATGCGATCTACGCGCGCTATCATCCGCTGGTAAAGAGCGTGCAAAGACGCGAAGACCTGAATGAGCTGATGGTGGAAATGATAGGCGAATTGCAGGTCGGCCATAACCGGGTAGGCGGCGGTGACGTATATAGCGAGCGCCCGGCCAGTGTCGGCCTGCTGGGAGCGGATTTCAGCGTGGAGAAAGGTCATTATCGGATCAAGACTCTGTTTACCGGCGACCTGTGGAATCCTTTCCTGATCGCGCCGCTGGCGGCTCCGGGCCTTGGCATCAAGGAAGGCGACTACATCATGGCGATCAATGGCAAGGCGCTGGACGACAGCACGAATATTTATGCCTTGTTGGAAAATACCGTAGGCAAGCAAGTGACGCTGGGCATCAGTAGCGACGTCGCCGGCAAGCCGCGCAATGTGGTTGTGCAGCCGATTGCCAGCGAGAGCGGCTTGCGCCAGTGGCAATGGGTGGAAAAGAACCGTCAGTATGTGCAGAAAAAAACCAATGGCAAGGTGGCCTATGTGTATTTGCCGAACACTGCAGACGACGGCTTCCAGTACTTTAACCGCATGTTCTTTGCCCAGGTAGACAAGCAGGCGGTCATCATCGACGAGCGCCGCAACGGTGGCGGCCAGGCTGCCAATTACGTCACCGATGTGCTGAGCCGGCCTTATCTGTCCAGCTGGAAGGACAGGGACGGCCTGGTGTATGACACGCCGGGTGGCGCTATCTACGGTCCCAAGGCGATGCTGATTGATCAGGATGCAGGCTCTGGCGGCGATTTCCTGCCGTATGCGTTCAAGCGCCTGAAACTGGGGCCTCTGGTCGGCAAGCGTACCTGGGGCGGTTTGATCGGCATTTCCGCCAACCCTGATTTGATCGATGGCGGCAGCCTGGTCGTTCCCTTGTTCCGCTTCTTCACGCCTGATGGAGAATGGCGAGTAGAAAATGAAGGGGTGGCACCGGATATCGACATTGAACTTGAGCCAGGCGAAGTCAATAAGGGTAACGATACCCAGCTTGATGCCGCAATCAGTAATGTGCTACAGAGGCTGCAAGGGTATAAGGAGATTCAGCACAAAACGGCTCCTGCCTTTCCCACAACGATAGGCAAGTAGGTCTGTTGTAATCGGGTAGCAGATAAGGGGATGCCGTTGCGGTGTCCCCTTATGCATGGGATAAGAAATTTTAAGGAAGCGAAGGAATGAATTGATGGAATGGGTTTTCGTGCTGGCGGTAGGGCTGGTCGCCGGTACTATCAGCGGCATAGTCGGCTTTGGTTCGTCCATCATGCTGATGCCGGTGCTGGTCATCCAGTATGGACCGCGCGAGGCAGTGCCTATCATGGCGATTTCTGCATTGATGGCGAATCTGTCCCGCATTCTGGTGTGGTGGCGGGAGATAGACTGGCGTGCCTGCGCTGTGTATTCATTGACTGGCATACCGGCGGCTGCGCTTGGCGCCCGGACCTTGCTGGTGGCGCCCGCGCACATTATCGAGGTCGTGCTTGGTGCCTTCTTCATCCTGATGATACCGGCCAGGCGCTGGCTGGTTGCGCGGCAGCTGCGCGTAAAGCTATGGCATCTTGCACTGGTGGCGGCGCCGATAGGCTTCCTTACCGGTATCGTCGTGTCCACCGGGCCTATCAATGCGCCTGTGTTTCTGGCCTATGGCCTGGTCAAGGGCGCCTTCCTGGCAACCGAGGCTGCCGGCTCTCTGGGAGTTTACCTGAGCAAGGCACTGACCTTCCGCTATTTCGGCGCGCTGCCGGCAGAGGCAATCATCAAGGGCCTGATCATAGGCTCATCATTGATGATAGGGTCTTATCTGTCGAAACGTTTTGTGCTGAAGCTGGAGCCGGAATTCTTCCGGCATTTGATGGACGGCCTGATGCTGGTGTCCGGCCTGGCGATGCTGTGGTCTGCATTCTGATTGCGGCGCTGATGCCGCAATCAGAGTCTGATGCCTGGTTTTCGGCTTAGTTTTCTTCTATGTAAGCCATGTACAGTTCGCGCGCCTTGGTGGCAACCGGGCCGACCGGCAGCTCGCGCGTACCGTAGCGGGTGCAAGGCATGACCTTGCCGAAGTTGCCGGTGTTGAAGATCTCTCTGGCACTGTCCAGCTCTTCCGGTTTGACGGTGCGCTCCGCGACGGTGATTCCCGCCTTGCCTAGCAAGTTGATGACACGGGCACGGGTAATACCGGACAGGAAGCTGCCGTTAGGCACCGGCGTAACGACTTCGCCGGAGGCCGTCACCAGGAAAATATTGGCACTGGCAAATTCAGCGACGTTGCCGTGGATATCGCACACTACCGCATTGTCAAAACCTCGCTGCTTGGCATCGCGCAGGGCCTTGGTCGTATTCGCGTACAGGCAGGATGCCTTGGCATCGGTCGGTGCCATCAGCGGATCGGGGCGCAGCAATTCCGACAGGCAGGCAGAGAAGCCGGTAAACGGCGGCATCGCCGCGTCGAACAGCGTCAGTGCAAATCCCGACTTGTCGCTTTCGGGGATCAGCAGGCCGGATGTGGCGAACACCAGCGGGCGTATATATATTTCCGCATCTGCTGGAAACTGTTTAACGCCGTCACGGCACAGGGCTTCCATTTCATCCACTGTATAAGGGCAGGCCAGCCCCACTCTCTCCGCCGAATGAATGGCTCTTTGCAAATGCAGCCGCAAATCGGGCATATGGCCGCGTACGGAACGGGCGCCGTCAAAGACGGATGAACCCAGCCATACGCTGTGGTCCATCGCGCCAAACAGCGGGGTATTGCCTTCGCTCCAGCTTCCGTTGAAATAGGTCAGGTACATCGTCGTGTCTCCAGCTTGAATTTGTTGGTAAGGATAAGAAAGGATAGGTTCTGCAGATGCGGCGTGCGGTATGCGGCTAAAGCGAGGTCCAAAGCCGAATATGGATATTCGGTTATTACATAGTAATTAATGTATCACGGCCCGAAAAATTCTATCTGCGATCCGATTAAAGTAATTTTTTGATAATTCAATTTTGCGAAACCACTTTTTGGCATGCTTATTTTGTGTGCATATCAGAGTGCACCTTAGTGCCGGCTGCCCAAGCAAAATAAATCGAATTCACATAAAAATTGTATTAATGGTATTTAAAACGAAGGTTTTTCTGCTATTTGTCACTTTAAAGGGCAGTTTTTTTTGTATCTGCACCAAATAAAATTCTATTTCCTGTCAACTAAACCGCAAATTCATACGTTCTTTGACGTAACTAACGAATCCTTGCCGGCAACTTCAACACCGAGATGGAAGTGCAAGTGATGATTCCCTTTATGGAGTCTTGAAAATGATTTACGAAATCCAAATTCGCAGCCAGGCTAATAATAAAAACACATCGGATCAATTGATCTGGATCGACAGCGATCTGCCGACACGTTCGTTTGAACAATGGCTGATGGAACGCTCCCTGCTGAACCGCAGCGGCATCGCGCCGGTGGTGCGTTGGAGCATCGTGCAGACTCAAAGGGCAGCGCATTTTGTGCTGGCGACCCAGGCCAAGGCACTGGAAAACCGTATCGCCGAGTTGATCAATGGCGTCGGCGAAGTACTGGCAGTTCCGGACGCCAGCAAAGCGCTGAAAGCATTCCAGTTGAAAGCCGTAGCAAAGGAACTGGCAGAGGCCTGATTCTAATGTGCTAGTGTGCTTAGCACCTGGCATCTGATGTTAAAAATAAGCTCTCCGTGCATGCAACGTGAGGGCTTATTTTTTTGCGGCGCAAAATGTTCATCCATTGCCGCTGATATAGCGCTCGCTCCACGATGCGATCATGTTCGCGACATACACGGCATCTTCCTTGCGGCTCAGTAAATGATCTGCATCATCCAGCGAAATAAAACTCTTGGGATGCTTGGCCGCAGTAAAAATGTGCATTGCATTGGATATATCCACCGTCGTATCCCTGGGCGAATGCATGACCAGTAGCGCGCGCTTCAGCCGCGCTATCTTTTCGCTCAAAGCATGCTCCGCCGCGTCCAGGATAAATTGGCGCTTGATCTTGAATGGGCGGCCCGCCAACTGCACTTCTGCTTCGCCGTCGGCGTGAATTTGGTCCAGATGATCCTTGAACAAGCCGGTCACGTGGCTGGGATCGCTGGGCGCTGCAACGGTGACGACCGCTTGTATCTCCGGCATATCCCCTGCAGCAGCCAGCACCGCGGCACCGCCCAGGCTGTGGCCTATCAGGAGCCGTGGCGCCTGATGCTGTTCGCGTAAAAAATTGGCGGCTGCAACCAGGTCAGCCAGATTGGACGAGAAATTCGTATTTGCAAACTCACCTTCACTTGCACCCAGTCCGGTGAAGTCAAAACGCAGCACGGCAATGCCGTGGCTAGTCAGGGCCTGCGAGATGCGGCTGGCGGCGAATACATCCTTGCCGCAGGTAAAGCAATGTGCAAACAAGGCATAGGCGCGGATGTCGCCGTCCGGCGCATCCAGTCTGGCCGATAGTTTATGGCCGTCGGCACCGGGAAATTCCGTTTTTTCTATTCGCATTGCTGAGCTCCTTGAGTGTGCCATCATGGCATGGGAACGATCTTGATTCGACCTTGATCCTCATCATACAGGCCCGCCCAATTTTTTTCATGGAACACGCACGGGCCTGGGTGCGATAGCGTACCGAGCACGTGGCAGGCGGAGCGCAGACTGAAAAGCCGCGCTCCTTGGATGCAGATGCAATTTTTTGCTTACGGCGAGCGATTCTCGATTGCCCTGGAGGAACGATTATGCTGCGGATAAAAATATTGCACATCTTCTCGCTGATGTTGATCAGCGGTTTTGCCGCCATGGTATCGGCGGCTGACGATACTGCCGATGCCTCGCGCGCGTCGTTCTCTCAAATGACCCAGGTGCTGCGCTCACCGCGCTGCATGAATTGCCACACTTTCACCGAATTTCCGCGCCAGGCAGATGACAGGCACCGGCATCACCAGATGGTCATGCGCGGTCAGGACAATATGGGTTCGGCCACGCTGAAATGCTTTGCATGTCACCAGACCAAAAATACCGCTGATGGACAAGTGCCCGGCGCACCCAACTGGCATCTGGCACCTTTGAGCATGGGCTGGGAGGGCTTGAGTGACCGGGCTTTATGCAAGGTGATTCTGGATAAAAATAAAAACGGCAATAAGGATGTGCCTGCGCTGGTGCAGCATATGACGGCCGATCCACTGGTGCAGTGGGCGTGGTCTCCCGGCAAGCGCAGCCTGCCGCCGCTTGCGCAAAATGAATTCCATGACGCAGTGCGCGCCTGGGCAGATCAGGGCGCTGCTTGTCCCAAATAGCGACTTGAGTGTGGCGCGTATCAGATGCCCGGCTGGCGACATTTTTTTGCTCGTCTGCAAGAAAATCTATTCGGGCATTCCTTTGCTTGATTTGCTCAATGCTCTCTTATTGCCGTGAGTCAATTGGCAGAAAAATGCACGCATAATTTCCTGTCCTAAATGTTATTTTTTTTATAAACTGTAGGAGAAGCAGATAAATTCTGGCTTTCTCATAGTGTTTTTTCATAGTAAGTAGTGCATCGCGCTTTATTTGATATCCCTGTACCCACACCTTCCAAGACCTGTGACAGGAGAAACAGATGGCCGCAAGCGCTTTACCGTCTGATGGTCAAAAACATTCCATGCCGGCGGCACATGTTGCCGGCACAAGCTTTGGAGTTAAGCCTGGTGGCGCTGGTGGCCCCGATATACAACTGGTGCCCAGCCTCTCATCGATAGCAGAACTGGCCGCGTGCGCGTGCGATATGCGTGCCGCCATGATTTTTCTTGAGGATGGAAGCAGTACATGCTTCTTTGATGGCCGCCTGTGGGACGAGGGTTGGGATAGGGGGGAACATATTGCCTTCTGCAAGCAGGCACTGGCGCAGACCGGCGCTTCCGAAATCAATGACATCGGAGCAGACCCCGGCTTCACTGAGCATCCGCTGGTCTCCGCCGAGCCTGGCATACGCTTCTATATTACCTTACCGATTCTGAGCACGGGTTCACACAAGGTGGGTAGCCTGTGCCTGATCGACATGCGTTCTCGCGTGCTGGGCGATGCCGAAAAAGCGAGCCTGCACAATTTGACGGAAATTGCCGGCGCGCTGCTGGAGGCGTATTCGACAGCGGGCAGTATTTCGCACGTTGTCGCCATAACGGACAGCAGCTTCAATGAGTTTCTGCTGGCAGACTCGTCAACCTGCAGGCTGGTTTACGCCAACGACGCTGCACGCAGAAACCTCGCCTACTCAGATGCCGCCATCGCCGGGATAGAGAGCCGGAAGATCAGTAAAGACTATGACAGCAAGGTATTCAGCCGGCTGACGCATTTTACCGAGGGTACCCGCGGCTATCATGTGCTTGGAACGACGCATGCGCGTGCCGATGGCAGCACTTATTCTGTAGAAGTCAGGATGCAGGCCAACCTGGATCGCGACAGATCCTTGTGGAATTCCATCATCAGCGACCTGAGGATCAAGCAGCAGAATGAAGCGCATCTGCTGCGCATACAGCACTTCTACGAAGTGTTTGCCAGGACCAATCATGCCATCATCCATTCCCAAAATACTGCCGAGCTATTCCAGAGTATTTGCGATGCGGCAGTCAGCTTGAAAATGTGCGATGTGGCCTGGATAGGCATGCTGAAACAGCGGCATATACAGCCGGTGGCCAGTGCCGGCATGTCGCTTAGGCGTGTCGGTGCGATCAAATACGATCTGGACGACGTGGCCATGCAAAAAAATAGCGTCGCCGTGCGAGCGGTGAGAGCAGGAAAACCTTGCCTGACCAATGATTACCTCGGACTAGCCGACGACGAACGCTGGATGAAGGCCATGCGCTCAGTGAATGTGCATTCTGCCGGTGCTTTCCCTTTGTACAGCCAGGGACAGATGGTCGGCGTCTTCGCGATCGGTGACGCGCATGCACAGTATTTCGACGATGAAAATACCGGCCTTCTGGCCGAACTTGCAAACGCCATTTCATTTTTTCTCGGCAAAGACGTGCAGGAGCAGGCAAAGCTCACTGCAGAGGTTGCGATACGCGAGACTGAATCACGCTACCGTACGCTGGTGGACCTGTCACCGGACAGTATCTACATCTACCAAAATGGCTTTCTGCGATTTATCAACAGGGCTGGGCGTCGGCTGTTCGGCACGACAGACAGCGATGCGATGCAGACTATCCCATACCAGCAATTGTTTCATCCGGATGACTGGCCGCTGATGCTGAGGCGAACGGCACGCGCCGAGCAGGATTTACCCAATCTGCCGGTAACGGTCAAAGGCAGGCGCTTGGGCGGCAGCTATTTTGATATGGAGATATCGTCGTCGACCTTTATGTACCAGGGTGCCAACGCAGAAATGTGCGTGGTGCGCGATGTATCGCTGCAAAGGCGCAGCGAGGAACTGATCCTGGGTCAGGCCCGCATACTGGAAAGCGCCACCCGCGGCGAGGCGCTGCCGTCGGTACTGGAGCAGATCACTTATCTGATGGAGCATCAGTCCGAGCGTACGGTAGCGACTATCATGCTATTGTCCGAGGACGGCCAGAGACTTTATTGTGCAGCCGGGGCCAGCCTGCCTGCGGAATTCCAGTTGGCGATCAATGGAGTAAAAATCGGTCCCGCGGTGGGCTCATGCGGCACGGCGGCATTCCGGCGTGAAACCACAGTGGTGACTGACATTGCTACCGACCTCCTATGGAAGGATTACAAGGACCTGGCGCTGAAGCATGGTTTGAAGGCATGCTGGTCGATGCCTATCTTTGTCTCGGATGGCACTCTGGTGGGTACCTTTGCCAGCTACTACCAGGAAAGCAGGGCTCCTACTGAGGCGGAAGTCGGCATCACGGCCAATCTGAACGGTGTCGCTGCGGTGGCGATAGAGCGCGATCGCAACGACAGAAAAATGGTCGCAATACAGCAGCAATTGCTAGAAGCGCAGAAGCTGGCAGGCATGGGAGATTGGAGCATTGATTGCATCAGCCGCACTTTCTCCATGTCGGCGGCTGTATGTGCGATGCTGGGCCTCGACACCGCCATTTCCAGCTTCAGCGTTGACGAATACATGAAGCTGGTACACCCGATGGACAAGGACAGAGTACTGCTGGCGCGGCGCGTCTTATTTGAGGGAATAGAAAACGAAAGTTCTATTGATTACAAGCTGTTACGTAAGGATGGCAGTCTCCGCTACGTCGAAGAACGTAGCCTGATGCAAAGGGATGTGGACGGCATGCCGGTCCGATACACGGGGGTATTGCAGGACATTACCGAGCGCAAGATCGCCGAACAGGCGCTGGTACTGAATAAGCGCGCGCTGGAATCGACCAGTGACGGTGTGTTGATATGTGATGCGATGTCGCCTGACATGCCCATTATTTCAGTCAACCAGGCGTTTGAGAAGGTCACCGGCTATCTGTCCCAGGAAGTGATCGGAAAAAATTGCCGCTTCCTGCAGGGTAAGGATACGCAGCAAATAGGCCTGGTCGATATACGCGCAGCGTTGCGCGACAAGAGCGAGGGGCGCGCAGTATTGCACAACTACCGCAAGGATGGCACGCCATTCTGGAACAGCCTGCGGATATCGCCGGTTCGGGATACCGACGGCACGGTCACCCATTTTGTCGGAACGTTGACCGATATCTCGGACCGGGTCAATTATGAAAACGAACTCGCCTTCCAGGCCAGCCATGACAGCCTGACCGGATTGCCGAACCGCAATCTGCTGGAAGACCGGGTAGAGCAGGCAATCAGCTATGCAAAGCGGGAGCGGCACATGGTAGGCCTGGCCTTTGTCGACGTCGACCATTTCAAGAGCATCAACGACACGATGGGGCACAATATCGGAGACCGCCTGCTGAAAGCGGTGGCGGAGCGCTTTGTACGCAGCCTGCGCGCGGGCGATACCGTTTCGCGCTTTGGCGGTGATGAATTCGTCGTCATTTGTCCGCACATCGCCAATGCAGGCGAAATGCAGGAAGTCATAGGCAGGATGTTTTGCAACCTGCGGGCTCCGCTATTGATAGATGACCAAAAAATCAGCGTGGACGCCAGCATAGGCGTAGCCTTTTATCCGAATGACGGTGAAACAGTCAGCGATTTGCTGAAGTCCGCCGATATGGCAATGTACAAGGCAAAATCTGCAGGACGTGGTAACTATCAATTCTATACACCGGAGATTGGCGTCAAGGTGTCAAAGCGCCGTGACATAGAGACGGAATTGCGGCTGGCGCTGGAGCGCCAGGAGTTCTTGTTGCACTACCAGCCAAAAATCAGCACGCGCACCGGCGAAATTTGCGGCATGGAGGCACTGATACGCTGGAAACATCCGCAGCGCGGCATGGTGCCGCCGCTGGAGTTTATCCACATCGCAGAAGATTCCAATCTGATTGTACCGATAGGGGAATGGGTGACGCAGGAAGCCTGCCGCCAGAACCAGATATGGCAAGAAAGCGGCTTATCCAATTTTCCGATTTCAGTGAATGCGTCTATGGCGCAGTTCAGGCACCAGGGTTTTTGCGAGATGGTGGAAGGGGCGTTAGTCGACAGCGGTTTGCCGGCAGCCATGCTGGAACTGGAAATTACCGAATCGCTGGCAACGGAGAGCCCTGAGATGTTCATCGCGGCGCTGAGGCGCATCAAGGATATCGGCGTCAGGATTTCCATCGACGATTTCGGCACCGGCTATTCCAGCCTCAGCTATATCAAGCGCTTTCCCATCGATGCGCTGAAGATAGACCGTTCTTTTGTCAGAGATATTACCGTGGATCCGGAAGATGCAGCGATTTGCCGTACCGTGATCAATATGGCGCATAACCTGAAATTGCATGTGGTCGCGGAAGGCGTCGAGACCGAAGCGCAGGCGAATTACCTGCGCCGGCATCAATGCGATGAGTTGCAAGGCTACCTGCTATGCCGGCCAGAATCAGCGCAGGCGATGACTGAGCGTCTGGCTGCACGACAGCAGTTGTTCAGTACACCGATGAATGACGTGGCAGGTGCCAAGACCCTGCTGCTGGTGGACGATGAAGAGAATATCCTGCGTATCCTGACTCGCCTTTTTCAGCCTGACGGCTACCGCATCCTGGTTGCCCATACGGCTAGCCGCGCGCTCGAAATCCTGGCAGAGAATGAGGTCGCCGTCATCATTGCCGATCAGCGCATGCCGGAAATGAGCGGGACTGAATTCTTGCGCCTTGCCAAGGATATCCACCCGGAGAGTGTGCGCATGGTGCTGAGCGGTCATGCCGATTTCGATACGATTGCAGAAGCGATCAACCGGGGCGCCATCTACAAATTCATGGTCAAGCCATGGGATGACGATATGCTGATTGCTTCCGTGCGGGAGGCATTCCGCCATCATGAATTGCTGCTGGAAAATAGCCGTTTGCGCCAGCGTATGGGCGATGATCATGCCTTGGTTTCAGGATAACTGGTCATGAGCATGGAATATAAAAACAATCCCCAATGGTGGATTTCGGCCAGCGGACCCTTGCTGACCGTTGCGCTGATCATAGGCATGCAGCTGCTACAGGAAACGCCTTTCAGGATACCTAATCCTGCACCGATACTGATCGTTGCGGTTGTCTATGCAGGTTTCATGGGCGGGCGGTGGGGTATAGGCCTGAGCTTGCTGGTTTCGCTGGGCTATATCGCAGTCTATCTGTCCGGAGCAGGCCGTCTCTTTAATTACACGGTGGAAGCAGAAAGAAGATTGCTGGTCCTTTGCATTACACTGCCATTGATTGCATGGATAGTTGGGAGCCTGCGCAAGCAATTGGGCCGAAAGGTCGATGCGCTGGCGCGCATGAATGAACAACTGCAGGCTACCTTGCTGCTCACCTCGAACGCGCGCGACCTGATTTGCGCGATTGATGCAGACGGCTATCTTGTCGAAGTCAACGATGCCTGGCAACGCTTGCTGGGTTACGAACGGGACGAGTTGCTGGAACGTCCTTTCCTGGAATTTTTATTCAAGGAAGACTGGGAGGAGAGCCAGCGTGCGGCGCAATCCATCATGCAAGGTGTAGAACTGCACGGCTTTGAGAATCGCTATGTGCACAAGAATGGAGGCTTGGTCGACATCAGTTGGTCAGTGCACTGGTCGGCTGCGGATCAATTGCTGATAGGCGTCGGACGCAACATCACTGATCTGAAGTCTATCCAACGGCGCTTGCATGAGAGCGAGCAGCGTTACCGCTCGCTATTTGATTTCCATCCCGATGCGGTGTACTCGTATGATCTGGATGGCAAGTTCTTGTCCGGCAATGCCGCCGTTGAGCGTATTACCGGACATAGGGTCGAGTCCGCCGAAGGGCAATCTTTCCTGCCCGTCGTAGTGGGGGCAGACCGTGAGCGCGTCACCACTCTGGTTAAACTGGCGATGCAGGGCTGTCCGCAAAACTATGACATGGCAGGCTATCGGCCGGACGGCAGCCGCTTCTATGTAAATGTCACTAATTTGCCGATTGTGGTTGATGGAGAGATCGTCGGCGTATTCGGCATTGCCAAGGATATCGCTGCCAGAATGCAGGCCGAGGCCGAACTGAAGTCGGCCCAGAAGCGTTTGGCGCAATCAGAGAAGCTGGCTTCTGTAGGGCAACTTGCATCCGGTATGGCGCACGAAATCAATAATCCGCTTGGCTACGTCAATTCCAATTTGACGGTGCTATCCCGCCATAGCAATAAGTTGTTGCAATTGCTGGATGCTTATCGCGGCATCGAGGTACAACTGGATCCTAACCTGACTTCCAGCAAGCGTCTGCAGGCGGTGAAGGCAGGCATAGATGTGAACTATGTGCGAGCAGATCTGGTGGAGGTCGTGGCGGACGCCAGGGAGGGCATAGGACGGGTCAGCAAGATTGTGCAGTCGCTGAAGGATTTTTCCAGGCTGGAGCGGCAGTCACGCTATGTACCCGCAGACTTGCATCAGGCGCTGGATAGCACCTTGAGCATGGCGATGAACGAGATACGTTACCGGGCGGACGTGGTCAAGATGTATGGCGTGCTGCCGATGGTGGAATGTGTAATAGGCGAGATCAGCCAGGTATTCATGAATTTGCTGGTCAACGCGGCCCAGGCGATGGAAATCCACGGCACAATTACCATCCGTACCCAGCAATGCGGTGATACGGTGCAGATTACCATCAGCGATACCGGTAGCGGGATTGCGGTGGAAGACATAGGCCGTATCTTCGACCCGTTTTTCACGACCAAGCCGGTGGGGCAGGGAACCGGGCTGGGGTTGGCGATCAGCTACGGTATCATACAAAAGCATGGCGGCAGCATTGATCTGGTCAGTGAACTGGGCAAGGGCAGCAGCTTTACCGTGACCTTGCCTGTTCTTGCAAGCCTTCGCGGCCAGGACGAGGCAGTAACGGGCACGGTAGCGAGCACAGCAACGAAGCTCGCGACTGCAAGCTAGCGAACCGCTACCACTCCGGCTAGGCCAGTCGCCTGAGTTTCATGTCCGCCACAGCAGGCCTGGCTACCGGTCTTGGGTTAGCGGCAGACGTAGCGGTTTGAACTTCGTTGATCCTGAACTGGCTGACTACATCGGACAATCGATCGGATTGTTCGCGCATGCTCTCCGCCGCTGCTGCAGCCTGCTCTACCAGCGCGGCATTCTGCTGCGTCATTTCATCCATCTGCGTGATTGCCAGATTCACCTGTTCGATGCCCGAACTTTGTTCCTGGCTGGCAGCCGTGATCTCGCTCATGATGTCAGCTACATGTTGCACGCTGTTGACGATCTCACCCATGGTCTTACCGGCTTCATCCACCAGCTTGCTGCCCTGGTCCACCTTGTCGACCGAATCGCCGATCAGCATCTTGATTTCTTTGGCGGCACCGGCACTGCGTTGCGCCAGGTTGCGCACTTCGGACGCAACTACGGCGAAGCCGCGGCCCTGCTCGCCGGCACGCGCCGCTTCTACCGCCGCATTCAGCGCCAGGATATTGGTCTGGAAGGCGATGCCGTCGATGACGCCAATGATGTCGACAATCTTGCGCGAACTTTCCTTGATCGAGCCCATGGTATCGACAACCTGGCCGACCACGGCACCGCCCTTGACGGCGACGCTGCTGGCGGACACCACCAGTTGGTTCGCCTGGCGCGCATTGTCGGCATTCTGTTTCACGGTGCTGGTCAGCTCTTCCATCGAACTGGCGGTTTCTTCCAGCGAGCTGGCTTGCGACTCGGTACGGGATGACAGATCGGCATTGCCGGAGGCAATTTCTTGCGATGCGACCGTGATGGTTTCCGTGCCGTTGCGGACCTCGCCTATGATGGCCGACAATTTTTGCTGCATCATTTTCATATTCGCCAGCAGGCTGTTCCGGTCACCTGTCCGCAGGTCTATATGATTGGTGAAGTTGCCGGATGAAATGCTCTGCGCAATATCAACCGCATAGTCGGGCTCGCCGCCCAGCATGCCCATCACATTGCGCGACAGCCAGAAGGCGATCGCCGCGCTGGCAACAACAGACAGGCCGCCTAGCAGGATGCTCGTAATCAGCATTTTTTGCGTGAAACCGATAACGTTGGCCTTGATTGACGCGACCTCGGCATTCTTGGCCTTGGACAGGTCCAGTAGTATGGTTCGCATCTCCCTCCAGATAGGAGTTTCATCACGATTCAGGGTCTGGATTGCTGCTGCCTGATCGCTCTTAGCCAGATTGACGATGGCGGCTTGGGCGGCATTCTGTTTTTCACGCATTTGCGCGATGTCTTGCAGTTTTTGCAGCGTAGCCGGCTGGGTTTGCGCCAGTAACGAAGCGCGCTTTTGCGCGGCGTCAAATTCACTGGCGCCGGCCTCCAAATTCTTGTTGCCTTGCAGGTTGGCCGGGTTCAAAACCACATTGCGCAGCGCCTGTCCCATTTGCAGGCCTTGCGCATACATGTCGTTGATGGCCTGCAGTTGCGCCTGGTCCTGGTCCAGGAAATTCTCAAACTGGCTTTTGGCACTTTGCATGCCTGCCAGCGCGCCGACGATGGCGATGGTAAAAAAGACACACACGACAGCCATGCACGCAGCGATTTTTGCTCGTAATTTCACTTTCTTCATCCCCGTTTTGTTATTTGCTGGCCCGCATGGCAGACCATGTATTTTTATAAAGCTGCGGGAAAAGTATAGGGTCTTTTTGCTGCGCTGAGACAAGATTTCATTAAATCAAGTAAACGCTAGGAACGATGGTGGCAAGAGTGAGACATTTGATGCCTGTTGCAATAGCCGGCATGCTTGCCGTTTAGTTTGGGCTTACGGCATATGCTGGTATTCAATCGAAATAAATTGGGGTCAGAGTGATGGGGTTTTGCTTTACAATGGTGGATTAGCTTCTTTTAACGGTCATGTATGGCACGGCTTTCGCGTCTGGTTATTGCAAATCAACAGCATCACATCATGCAATGGGGAAATAACCATCAGGTCTTATTCCATGATGCGGAAGACTACTCTTGTTTCCTGTCCTGGCTGACGGACGCCGCCAAACAGTTCAAGGTGGCGATACATGCCTATGCATTGCTGCCGGAATGCCTGCATTTACTCGCAACTCCCAGTGATGCAGAGGGCCTGAGCCGCATGATGCAGTGGTTGGGAAGGCACTATGTCCCTTATTTTAATCGCAGATACCAAAGGAGCGGAACCCTGTGGCAAGGCCGCTACAAGGCGACCGTGATTGACCCAGACGGCTATTTCCTCACATGCAGCAGCTATATAGAACTTAGCCCGGTAGCGGCGGGTCTCGCGCGTGAGCCTTCCGAATATGCGTGGACCAGTTATCTGCACCATATAGGCGCCCGGCATGATGCAGTGATCACCGATCACTCCCAATATTGGGGTATGGGGAATACGCCTTTCCAGCGTGAGGCTGCCTACAAGCAACTAGTGGAGCAGGGAATTTCTCGTAAAGACAGCGATGCCTTGCTGAATGCGGTTGAAAAGGGATGGTTGCTGGGCTCTCCTGAATTCCGGGCTGCAATGGAAAAGCAGACTGAGCGCAGGGTAGTGCCAGGCAAGCGCGGCCGTCCGCGCCTGCAAAAAACCGACTCCGCAGGCGCTGGCCCCGAGGCCTAAGCCTGTGCCGGGTCGGCTGGCCGTCTATTGTTGTGGTTGTGACTAGGGGAGCATTCCCCTAGGCTCCGGCATGATTCGCCATCATCCTCCCTCATTTGCTCTTTATGGTAGATTTTTCCCTTGCCTAATGAATGTTGCCTGTTCGGCCAGCGATTGGCACATTAGTTGCTGACGGCATAGTTGTGCAAACTTTTATTTTGATGAATTGATTGTCAGACTAATAAAAATTATTTCAATTTACTATGTCCCCAATTAAAATAAATTGAATTTCGTGGTTATTTAATTTAACTCCGACCCTAATTGTTCTTGTTGAATAATATTTTGCACTGCACTATTCTTCGTAATAACCTTATTTCTGAGTGGAGAATTTGTATGCACGCGCAAGGCCTGTACGACCCAGCCAACGAACACGACGCCTGCGGTGTAGGCTTTGTGGCCCATATCAAGGGCAAGAAATCCCATGCCATCATCGAACAAGGTTTGCTGATACTGAAAAACCTGGATCACCGGGGTGCCGTTGGTGCCGACAAGTTGATGGGTGATGGCGCCGGCGTGCTGATACAGATCCCGGATCAGTACTATCGCGAAGAAATGGGCAAGCAGGGCATAGACTTGCCGCCGCCGGGCGAATATGGCGTGGGCATGATTTTCTTGCCGAAAGAGCATGCGTCCCGCCTCGCCTGCGAGCAGGAAATTGAACGCGCGGTCCGTGCCGAGGGCCAGGTCGTGCTGGGTTGGCGCGATGTGCCGGTAGATTGCGATATGCCTATGTCGCCTACCGTGCGCAGCAAGGAGCCGGTAATTCGCCAGATCTTCATCGGCCGTGGCGCCGATATCATGGTGACCGACGCGCTCGAGCGCAAACTGTATGTGATCCGCAAATCGGCTGTGCATGCGATTGAAGCGCTGAAGCTGATACACGGCAAGGAATACTTCGTACCGTCAATGTCGGCACGTACCATAGTCTACAAGGGCTTGCTGCTGGCAGACCAGGTTGGCGTGTATTACAAGGATCTGCAGGATCCGCGCTGTGTATCGGCGCTGGCGCTGGTGCATCAGCGTTTTTCCACCAACACCTTCCCTGAATGGCCGCTGGCCCACCCTTACCGCATGATTGCGCACAATGGCGAGATCAATACGGTCAAGGGTAACTTCAACTGGATGCGCGCGCGCGAGGGCGTAATGAAGTCCGCGGTATTGGGTGAAGACCTGCAAAAACTGTATCCGCTGATTTTTGAAGGCCAGTCCGATACCGCCAGCTTCGACAATGCACTGGAGCTGCTGGTGATGGCCGGCTATCCGATTGCGCAGGCGATGATGATGATGATCCCGGAAGCCTGGGAAAATCATACGATGATGGATGAAAACCGCCGCGCCTTCTACGAATACCACGCTGCGATGATGGAGCCCTGGGATGGCCCGGCAGCGATGGCCTTTACCGACGGCCGCCAGATCGGCGGTACGCTGGACAGGAACGGCCTGCGCCCAGCGCGCTACATCATCACCGACGACGACCTGGTGGTCATGGCATCGGAATCGGGCGTGCTGCCTATTCCTGAATCCAAGATCATCAAGAAATGGCGCCTGCAGCCAGGCAAGATGTTCCTGATCGACCTGGACGCCGGACGCATCATCGATGACAAGGAAATCAAGGACACCTACGCCAACGCGAAGCCTTACAAGCAGTGGATCAAGTCGGTCCGCATCAAGCTGAATGAATTGAAAGCCGGCCAGGAAGTGGCCGCCAGCGAAGTATCGCTGCTGGATCGCCAGCAGGCTTTCGGCTATACCCAGGAAGACCTGAAATTCCTGATGGCACCGATGGCTATCGGCGGCGAAGAGGCCATCGGCTCGATGGGCAATGATTCCACGCTGGCCGTGATGTCCAACAAGTTGAAGCCGCTGTATAACTACTTCAAGCAGTTGTTTGCGCAGGTCACCAATCCGCCTATCGATCCTATCCGTGAAGCGCTGGTCATGTCGCTGGTTTCCTTCATCGGACCCAAGCCCAACCTGCTGGATACCAACAACATCAACCCGCCAATGCGTTTGGAAGTCGCGCAGCCGGTGCTGGATTTTGCCGACATTGCGAAACTGCGCAATATCAGTGCCAATACCGGCGGTAAGTTCAAATCCTATGAACTGGATATCTGCTACCCGGTAGCCTGGGGCAAGGACGGTATCGAGGCACGCCTGGCGTCCATCTGCGCCGAGGTGGTGGATGCAGTCAAATCCGGTCACAACATCATCATCATTTCCGACCGCAAGCTGGATGCAGCCAACGTCGCTATTCCAGCGCTGCTGGCTACCTCCACCGTGCATCAGCACCTGGTTACCAAGGGCATGCGCACTTCCGCCGGCCTGGTAGTGGAAACCGGCTCTGCGCGCGAAACGCATCACTTCGCGCTGCTGGGCGGATATGGTGCAGAGGCGGTCCATCCTTACCTGGCCATGCAAACCTTGCAGGATATGGCCAAGGATTTGAGCGGCGAACTGTCGCCTGAAAAAGCTATCTATAACTACACCAAGGCTATAGGCAAGGGCTTGATGAAGGTCATGTCCAAGATGGGTATCTCCACCTACATGTCCTATTGCGGTGCGCAGATCTTTGAAGCGGTAGGCTTGAATAAGTCGCTGGTCGATAAATATTTCAAGGGCACTGCGTCCAATGTGGAAGGCATAGGCGTGTTTGAAGTCGCGGAAGAAGCCTTGCGCCTGCACAAGCTGGCCTTCGGCAATGATCCCGTGCTGGAAAATGCGCTGGATGCCGGTGGCGAATACGCATTCCGCATCCGCGGCGAAGACCATATGTGGACGCCGGATGCGATCGCCAAGCTGCAGCACTCCACCAAGGCGAACAACTACAACTCGTATAAAGAGTATGCGCAGATCATCAATGAC
The DNA here is from genome assembly GCF_014636315.1 of Parundibacterium terreum. Lineage (GTDB taxonomy): Bacteria > Pseudomonadota > Gammaproteobacteria > Burkholderiales > Burkholderiaceae_D > Undibacterium > Undibacterium terreum. The sequence goes on from NZ_BMED01000004.1 coordinate 434,962, forward strand.
CAGTCGCGCCGCCATATGACCTTGCGCGGCCTGTTCGAGTTCAAGATCGATCCTGCGAAGGCGATCCCTCTGGACCAGGTGGAGCCTGCAAAAGAAATCGTGAAGCGCTTCGCTACCGGCGCGATGTCGCTGGGCTCCATCAGTACTGAGGCACATGCAACGCTGGCGATAGCGATGAACCGCATAGGCGGCAAGTCCAATACCGGCGAGGGCGGCGAAGATCCTGCGCGCTACCAGCAAGAGCTGAAAGGCATACCGATCAAGCAAGGCCAAACTTTGGCTTCGATGATCGGCAAGGAAAACATAGAAGTCGACATGCCCTTGCAGGATGGCGATTCCCTGCGTTCACGGATCAAGCAGGTAGCGTCCGGCCGTTTCGGCGTAACCACCGAATACCTGACCTCGGCAGATCAGATACAGATCAAGATGGCGCAAGGCGCTAAGCCAGGTGAAGGCGGCCAGTTGCCCGGTCATAAAGTGTCGGAATACATTGCCAAGCTGCGCTTCTCGGTGCCGGGCGTGGGCCTGATCTCGCCGCCGCCGCATCATGACATCTATTCGATTGAGGATCTGGCGCAGTTGATCCACGATCTGAAGAATGCCAATCCGCAGGCATCGATTTCGGTCAAACTGGTGTCTGAAGTCGGTGTCGGCACGATCGCTGCCGGTGTCTCGAAGGCCAAGTCCGATCACATCGTTATCGCCGGCCATGACGGCGGCACCGGTGCGTCGCCATTGTCTTCTGTCAAGCATGCAGGTACGCCGTGGGAGCTGGGCTTGTCCGAAACCCAGCAGACGCTGGTGTTGAACGGCCTGCGCGGCCGCGTGCGGGTACAGGCAGACGGCCAGATGAAGACCGGCCGCGACGTCGCGATTGCCGCTATCCTGGGTGCGGATGAAATCGGTTTTGCCACGGCGCCGCTGGTAGTGGAAGGCTGCATCATGATGCGAAAATGCCATCTGAATACCTGTCCGGTCGGCGTCGCAACGCAAGATCCGGTTTTGCGCGCGAAGTTCTCGGGCAAGCCTGAATATGTAGTCAACTACTTCTTCTTCGTTGCGGAAGAGTTGCGTCAGATCATGGCGCAACTGGGCATCCGCAGCTATGACGATCTGATCGGTCGCGTCGATTTGCTGGACAAGTCGAAAGCGATCTCGCACTGGAAAGCCAAGGGTCTTGATTTCAGCCGCATCTTCCATCAGCCTGAAGTCGCCGCGGATGCGCCTATCAGGCACGTGGAAGCGCAAGAGCATGGGCTGGAAAAAGCTCTTGATAACAAGCTGATTTCTCAAGCCAAAATCGCACTGACGACAGGCGAAAAGGTTTCATTCATCTCGCCTATCAAGAACTTGAACCGTACCGTCGGCACCATGCTGTCTGGTGAAGTGGCGAAGAAATACGGCCACGCCGGTTTGCCTGATGACACGATACACATACAGTTGCAAGGCACGGCGGGCCAGTCCGCAGGCGCCTTCCTGGCGCACGGCGTGACGCTGGACCTGGTGGGCGAAGGTAATGACTATGTGGGCAAGGGTTTGTCCGGCGGACGCATCATCATCCGCCCGAACACCGAGTTCCGTGGCTGGGCAGTGGACAACATCATTTGCGGCAATACCGTGCTGTACGGCGCGATATCCGGCGAAGCCTTCATCAATGGCGTGGCCGGTGAGCGTTTTGCGGTGCGTAACTCCGGTGCTGTTGCCGTGGTAGAGGGTACCGGCGATCACGGCTGTGAATACATGACGGGCGGTACCGTGGTGGTGCTGGGTGACACTGGGCGCAATTTCGCCGCCGGCATGTCGGGTGGCATCGCCTATGTGTATGACCCGAATGGCGAGTTTGAAGAAAAATGCAATATGTCCATGGTCAGCCTGGAGCAGGTGCTGGCCGGTGATGTGCAGGCCGCGACGATAGACAAATCCATCTGGCACAGCCGCCTGCGCGGTGGCGACGGCGAGACGGACGAAGCGATCCTGCGCAGCCTGATCGAGCGCCACTTCAAGCATACAGGCAGCACCCGCGCCCGCAATTTGCTGGATGACTGGGCGCGCGGCAGAGCCAAGTTTGTGAAGGTGTTCCCGACCGAATACAAACGCGCCCTGGCTGAAATGTATGCTGCAAAGCAGGCATCTGCCGCCAAGGAAAAAGTCGCTGCATAGCGTGGGTTCGCGCGCAGTGCGGCGATCGCTCCGCCACACTGCAGCAGCGTAGCGCGCTCACTGCATAGTTGACATCACAGGATTGGGCTAGGCCCACATGAGACAGAATAGATAGAGGGAAACATGGGTAAAGTAACCGGCTTCATGGAATATCAGCGCTTGCAGGAAGCGAGCGAAGCGCCACAACTGCGCAAGAAGCATTACAAGGAATTTCTGCTGCACCTGGACGACGCGCAAGCGAAGATACAGGGCGCCCGCTGCATGGATTGCGGCATCCCGTTTTGCAACAACGGCTGCCCTGTGAATAACATCATTCCGGACTGGAATGACTTGGTATATACCGGCAATTACCAGCTCGCACTGGATACCCTGCATTCCACCAATAATTTCCCGGAATTTACCGGCCGCATTTGCCCTGCGCCTTGCGAGTCGGCTTGCACGCTGGGCATCAATGATGATCCTGTCGGCATCAAATCGATAGAGCATTTCATCATCGACAAGGGCTGGGAGAACGGCTGGGTCAAACCACAGCCTGCCTTGATCAAGACCGGCAAGAAAGTTGCTGTGGTCGGTTCCGGGCCTGCTGGCCTGGCTGCCGCGCAGCAATTGGCGCGTGTCGGCCACGATGTCACCGTATTTGAAAAGAATGATCGTGCCGGCGGCCTGCTGCGCTACGGTATTCCTGATTTCAAGATGGAAAAGTCGCATATCGACCGCCGCATCGAGCAGATGGAAGCCGAGGGCGTGGTATTTCGCACCAGCGTCCTGGTCGGCAAGGATTTTCCTGAAAACGTGACCAACTGGTCCAAGGAAACCATCTCGCCGGAACAGCTGCAAAAAGATTTCGATGCGGTCATCATTGCCGGCGGTGCAGAGCAGCCGCGCGATTTGCCGGTTCCCGGCCGTGAATTGAAGGGCGTGCATTTTGCGATGGACTTCCTGCCATTGCAAAACAAGGTCAATGCCGGCGACAAGGTCAAGGATCAATTGCTGGCCACGGGCAAGAACGTGATCGTGATTGGCGGCGGCGATACCGGTTCTGATTGCGTGGGCACATCGAATCGCCACGGCGCTAAATCCGTGGCACAGTTTGAATTGCTGCCGCAACCGCCTGAGCAGGAAAACAAACCCATGGTCTGGCCCTACTGGCCAACCAAGCTGCGTACTTCTTCTTCGCATGAGGAGGGGTGTGACCGTGACTGGGCGGTGGCCACCAAGCGCCTGGAAGGAAAAAACGGTAAAGTCGACAAACTGATTGCCGTTCGCGTGGAGTGGAAGGACGGCAAAATGCAGGAAGTGCCGAATTCCGAATTCGAAATGAAGGCCGATCTGGTGTTGCTGGCGATGGGTTTTGTATCTCCAGTGCAACAAGTTCTGGATGCTTTTGGTGTCGATAAAGATGCGCGTGGCAATGCCAAGGCGACGACCGATGGTGCTGGTTGCTATAAGACTAATGTTGATAAAGTCTATGCAGCCGGAGATATGCGCCGCGGCCAGTCCTTGGTAGTATGGGCGATACGCGAAGGTCGCCAGTGTGCGCGGGAAGTGGATGCTGCACTGATGGGTGACTCGGTTTTACCCCGTTAATGTACTCCTGATGAATTGAATAGGGCTCTTCAGGAGCCCTTTACATAACTTTGCATGATGTAATTTAGCCTCATAAAAATGCTTGCTGACTCAAGATTCATTAACTTTTAGTTTGTGAGGCAGCGATATTTGAAATAAATCCAGACGAAATCGGTCTTTTTGCAGTGGAATATTCTGTCCCGTCAATCTTTTCCCAAAGAATGACGGGATTGTTGTTTTTATAATATTATGCCTAATGCAAACTTTGAAACCGGTTCTGCATTACAATCTCACTTTTCCCATTTTTGATCGCAACGTGCCCAATCTCGTCGAAATCCGCAACCTACACTTTGGCTATGGCGATCGTGCGATTTTATCCGGTCTGGAGATGGACTTCCCTCGCGGTAAAGTCATCGCAGTCATGGGGGGCTCAGGCTCGGGGAAAACGACTATTTTGCGCCTGATCGGCGGCCAGATTACGCCTCAGCAGGGGCAGATATCGGTCGATGGTCAGATTGTGCATACGCTGTCGACTGACGGTCTGTATGCCTTGCGCCGTAAGATGGGCATGCTGTTCCAGCACGGCGCTTTGTTTACCGATTTGAGTGTGTTCGAGAATGTGGCATTCCCATTGCGCGAACACACCGATCTGTCGGAAGACATGTTGCGCGATCTGGTGCTTTTGAAGTTGAATGCTGTCGGTTTGCGCAATGCAGCTGGGCTGAAACCGTCCGAGATTTCCGGCGGCATGGCGCGGCGTGTTGCGCTGGCTCGCGCGATAGCGCTGGACCCGCAATTAATCATGTATGACGAACCGTTTGCCGGGCTGGATCCTATATCGATGGGCGTAACAGCGAACTTGATCAGGAAGTTGAATGATGCGCTGGGCTCTACTTCCATCCTGGTATCGCACGATGTAAATGAGTCCTTTATGATTGCCGACTATGTATACTTCCTGTCGCAAGGCAAGATCGTTGCGCAAGGCACGCCTAAGCAGATGCAAGAGTCTGACGACCCGTATGTGAAGCAGTTTGTGCATGCAGAAGCGGATGGTCCCGTGCCTTTCCATTACCCTGGAAAATCCCTGGCGGATGACCTTGGTATCGGCAAGACGGGAGCGCCGCGATGATTAGCCGTCTGGGACAATGGGTGCGTGAGCTGGGCTCGGATCTGGGGTATGCGACGCGGACTTTTTTTGCGATATTGCTGAGTTCACTCGGCTTATGGCGGCGCCCGCGTCTGGTAACGGACCAGATCCATTTCATCGGTAATTATTCACTGGTGATTATTGCGATATCGGGCTTGTTTGTCGGATTCGTGCTGGGTTATCAGGGCTATTACACACTGAACAAATACGGTTCCGAACAGGCCCTGGGTTTGCTGGTGGCCCTGTCGCTGGTGCGTGAGCTGGGGCCCGTCGTGACGGCATTGCTGTTCGCAGGCCGCGCAGGAACTTCGCTGACTGCGGAAATCGGCTTGATGAAGGCTGGCGAGCAATTGGCGGCGATGGAGATGATGGCCGTTAATCCACTGCAACGTGTGATTGCTCCACGTTTTCTGGCAGGCATTATTGCAATGCCGATACTGACCGCCATATTCAACGCGATGGGCGTGATGGGGGGCTATCTGGTCGGCGTTCAACTGATAGGCGTGGATGAAGGCTCGTTCTGGTCGCAGATGCAGGGCGGCGTGGATGTCTGGATGGACATTGGGAACGGCGTCATCAAAAGCATCGTTTTCGGTTTTGCTGTAACGTTTATTGCGCTGTTCCAGGGTTATGAAGCCAGCCCGACACCGGAAGGCGTCTCGCGCGCAACCACGCGCACGGTCGTTATTTCATCTTTGCTGGTATTGTGGCTGGATTTCCTGCTGACGGCCTGGATGTTCAAATAAGCGTTAATGAGTACAAGAGCCGGATTTAAAGTCGAGTTTAGAGTCTGACTTACGGCACAGAAGGCACAGAATTAAAACATGCAGACGCTCCTGGTTGGATAGTACGGAGTGTTGTGAAGATGGATTGAGAGGTGGGTTATGCAAAAAAAATCACTGGATTTCTGGGTAGGGCTGTTCGTACTGTTAGGTGCGGCGGCTTTGCTCTTCCTGGCGTTAAAGGCCGGGAACATGAGCTCGCTTTCGACAGAAAAGACCTATGATGTGACCGGTAGCTTTGACAATATCGGTGGCCTGAAGCCGCGCGCTGCAGTAAAAAGCGCCGGTGTAGTGGTCGGGCGCGTCAGTTCCATCAAGTTTGACGACAAGAAATTTCAAGCGTCGGTCACATTGGAGTTGGAGCAGCGCTATCAATTTCCGAAAGATAGTTCAGCAAAAATCCTGACGTCAGGACTGCTGGGCGAGCAATACATAGGTCTGGAGGCTGGCGGCGATACCGTCAACCTGAAGGCGGGCGATAAAATAACCATGACTCAGTCTGCCATAGTGCTGGAGAACCTGATCAGTCAGTTCCTGTTCAGCAAGGCGACCGAGGGTAAGGACGATAAAAAATGAAACTACAAAACTCCAGCGCAGCACTCATCATTGCTGCCTCCCTGCTGTTGAGCGCTTGCGCCACGACCGCACCTTCCAGCGGCCAAGCCGGAACTGGCGCTGACAGCACGGCTGTCAGCACTGCAAGCACAGCGCGCAATCCGCGCGATCCGTTTGAAGGCTTCAACCGCGCGATGTTCAGTTTTAACGACACGCTGGACCGCGTTGCGCTGAAACCTGCCGCCAAGGCTTATCAGACTGTGCTGCCTTCGTTTGTGCAGACCGGTATAGGCAATTTTTTCAGTAATATCGGCGACGTATGGAATGCCGCTAATAATTTTTTGCAAGGCAAGGGTACTGAAGGTATGAATGACGTATTCCGTTTCGGCGTGAATACCGTATTCGGCCTGGGTGGCGTGCTGGATATTGCGACCGAAGCAGGCATGCCGAAGCATCAGGAAGATTTTGGCCAGACGCTGGGAACTTGGGGCGTGAAATCCGGTCCTTATGTCGTATTGCCTTTGTTCGGTTCGTCCACCTTGCGCGATACGCTGGCAACGCCTATCGATATCTATGGCGATCCATGGGCTTACGTCTATCCTGTCAATGTACGCAATACCGGCACGGTTTTGCGCCTGGTTGACAAGCGTGCATCGGTACTGGATGCAGGTAACCTGATCGAGGAAGCGTCTTTGGATAAATATGTATTTTTCCGTGATGCCTATCTTCAGCGCCGCGCCAGCCAGATCAATAAAGAAGACGATTGATGCTTGCCCGGCTCTCGCGTGGGGCCTGGATTGGACAAATAAAATAATGTGATTGTAAGCAAGTGTGACAGCGGTCAACCGTTGCCTGTCTGAACTGGTTTAATGCTTACAATAAAAATGCGTGCTTTGCGCGCCGGGAAGAAAAAAATGAAAAAACTGATTAATAAATTTGTAATATTCGCATTCGCGACGCTGGCGTTTGCCGGCCACAGCATGGCTGCCGACGAGGCTGCCGATCAATTGGTGAAGCGCATCAGCACTGAGGTGATCGATGCTGCCAAAAATGACAAGGACATCCAGGCCGGCAACCAGAAGCGTATCAACGATCTGGTTGAAGCCAAGATCCTGCCTTATGTGAATTTCCAGCGCATGACTTCCCTGGCAGTCGGCAAGAGCTGGCGCGAAGCCACTCCTGAGCAGCAAAAACTGCTGGTCACCGAATTCCGCACGCTGCTGGTGTACACCTACTCCGGTGCGATTGCCCAGATCCGTGATCAGCAGGTAGAGTTCAAGCCTTTCCGCGCTGCTCCAGAGGATACCGAAGTGGAAGTGCGCACCCAGGTGATCCAGAAGCGCGGTGAACCTATCCAGTTGAGCTATCGTCTGGAAAAAGCGCCGGGCGGCTGGAAAATCTTCGACATCAATGTATTGGGTGCGTGGTTGGTTGAAACCTACAAAGGCAGCTTTGCTTCTGAAATCAGCAAGTCCGGCATCGATGGCCTGATCAAGACTCTGACCGAGAAGAACAAGAAGCTGGCTGCTGCACCTGCAAAACCGGCTAAATAAGATAACAAGGCAACGGCACAGTGAGCATGCAAGCTGCGAACGATCTCAACGTAAATAGCGCGACGGCAATCCTGCAATCCGGCTTGGTGGCGATTGCCGCCGGCAGCACGGATTTCGACATGTCGCGCTATACCGTCGTCGACTCTGTTGCCGTGACCGTCATGCTGGCATGGCAGCGCGCCGCTGTCGCTGCCGGCAAAACTGCCACTTTCCGTGGTGTGCAAGACAACCTGCGCAGCCTGATTGCGCTGTACGGCGTTACCGACCTGCTCGCGCTGGAAGACCAAGAGCGACATTGACCCTGCCTTTCCGGGGCCGCGCAAACCAAGCGTGACCCACACAAGCCAAGCTGCTTAGCTTATACGATGAGCTATGCAGGCTTCGATACTGAAAATCCCCTATAATCAAAGGTTTTCGCCCATTATGGGTGACAATGCCGCGAAAGCAAGCAGTGAAAGCGTGCCTTGCGGATGCCGCGATAATTTTCAGCAGACCATTTTGTAAAGTGCTTCAGCCGCCATGGCCGCCATCCAGATCACCAATGTAGAAAAACGCTACCAGTCGCTGCAAGCGCTCGGTGGCGTCTCGCTTTCGATAGAAGAAGGCGAATTTTTCGGTTTGCTAGGCCCGAACGGCGCCGGCAAGACCACGCTGATATCCATTATTTCAGGATTGAACCGGGCAGATTCCGGCAGCGTCAAAATCCAGGGCCACGACGTGGTCACCGATTACCGCGCCGCGCGCCGCAATCTCGGCGTCGTACCGCAGGAGCTGGTCTTCGATCCCTTCTTCACCGTACGCGAAACCCTGCGCATGCAATCGGGCTATTACGGCCTGAAAAACAATGACAAGTGGATAGACGAGGTGATGGGTCACCTGGACCTCACCAATAAGGCCGATACCAATATGCGCGCCTTGTCCGGCGGCATGAAAAGGCGTGTGCTGGTCGCACAGGCACTGGTGCACAAGCCGCCCGTCATCGTATTGGATGAGCCCACTGCCGGCGTTGACGTGGAGCTGCGCCAGACCTTGTGGAAGTTCATTGCCAGCCTGAACAAGGAAGGCCACACGGTGGTGCTGACCACGCACTATCTGGAAGAGGCGCAGGCTTTGTGCAATCGCATTGCGATGCTGAAATTCGGCAAGGTCGTGGCGCTGGATTCCACCTCGGCGCTGATCAAGCGTATCGCGGGTTCGCAGCTGGTGCTGCGCCTGTCGCAAGGCGTGCTGCCGGACAGCCTGAAGGATTTGCTGATGCATCATACAAGCACCAATGAATACGTATTGCGCGTGAACGACTATGCGGAAGTGGAGCCTATCCTGGCCGCTTTGCGTACGGCAGGCTGCACGATAGAAGATATGCAATTAAAGCAGGCGGACCTGGAAGATGTGTTCCTGCAAATCATGGATGGTGGCAAATAATGGTAGGCTTTCAGACCCTGTTTTATAAGGAAATCCTGCGTTTCTGGAAAGTTGCGACGCAGACCATTACCGCACCCATCATGACGGCCTTGCTGTACCTGTTGATTTTCGGCCACGCGCTGGATGAGCATGTGCAGGTCTATCCGGGTGTCAAATACACCGCCTTCCTGATTCCCGGACTGGTGATGATGAGCGTGCTGCAAAATGCTTTCGCCAACTCCTCATCGTCGCTGATACAGTCCAAGATCACCGGCAACCTGGTATTCGTACTGCTGCCGCCCTTGTCGCACTGGGAATTATTTAGCGCCTACGTACTGGCTGCCATCGTGCGCGGTCTGGCGGTGGGGACCGGCGTCTTCATCGTCACGGCCTGGCTGGCGAAGCTGTCTTTCGTTGCGCCGCTATGGATAGTCATTTTTGCATTGCTAGGCGCGGCAATGCTGGGTACCATGGGCTTGATCGCCGGTATCTGGGCAGAGAAATTCGACCAGTTGGCGGCGTTCCAGAACTTTTTGATCATGCCGGCCACTTTCCTGTCGGGCGTGTTTTACTCTATCCACTCACTGCCTGGCGTATGGCAGACCGTATCGCATTTCAACCCCTTCTTCTACATGATAGATGGGTTCCGTTACGGTTTCTTCGGACAGTCGGACGTGGATCCGGTATTGAGCCTGACCGTGGTCACCATATTTTTTGCATTGCTGGCAACGCTGGCGGTGCAAATGCTGAAGCGTGGATACAAGCTCAGGCACTAGTGCCAATGAGCGTGGCAATTGCCGGCATGCCTGGCTGAATTATTGAGAGAATGAATCGTGTTTCCTACACCTGAACAAATCAAGACCTATATCGCTGCCGGGCTGGAATGCTCGCACCTGGAAGTGGAGGGCGACGGCCAGCATTTCAATGCTGTCATCGTATCCGGCGCTTTTGCCGGCAAACGGCTGATCCAGCGCCATCAAATAGTGTACGCAGTATTGGGCGACCGCATGCGGGAAGAAATCCATGCGCTGTCGATGAAAACCCTGACCCCTGAAGAATTTGCAAAATAATGGATAAATTACTGATTACCGGCGGTAAGCGCCTGGCTGGCGATGTGTCTATCTCTGGTGCGAAAAACGCTGCGCTGCCTATTTTGTGTGCCGGCCTGCTGACTGCCGATGACGTGGTCTTGCACAATGTGCCTTCGCTGCAAGACGTATCAACGATGCTGAAGCTGTTGCGCCAGATGGGGTTGCAAGTGACGCAGCAGGATGGTGTTGTTACCTTGAACGGCGGCGATATCACCCAGTTGGAAGCGCCATATGACCTGGTGAAAACCATGCGCGCGTCCATCCTGGTGCTGGGGCCGTTGGTGGCGCGCTTCGGCGAGGCCAAGGTGTCCCTACCTGGCGGCTGCGCAATAGGATCGCGTCCTGTGGACCAGCACATCAAGGGTCTGCAGGCGATGGGTGCTGAAATCACGATCGAGGCCGGTTATATCCATGCCAAAGCCAAGAAATTGAAGGGCACACGCGTGGTCACCGACATGATCACCGTGACCGGTACTGAAAACTTGCTGATGGCGGCAACGCTGGCCGAAGGCGAGACCGTGCTGGAAAACGCTGCGCGCGAACCGGAAGTAACTGACCTGGCCAACCTGCTGGTAGCGATGGGCGCCAAGATCGAAGGCATAGGCACCGACAGGTTGGTGATCCAGGGTGTGGAGCGCCTGCATGGCGCCACGCACACCGTGATCGCCGACCGTATCGAGACCGCAACCTTCCTGTGCGCAGTAGGTGCAGCCGGTGGCGATATTACCTTGCGCAATGTACGCAGCGACATTCTGGATGTAGCGCTGGACAAGCTGCGCGAGGCAGGCCTCGTGATCACAACCGGCCCGGACTGGATACGCGCGCAAATGAGCGGCCGCCCCAAGTCCGTCAGTTTCCGTACTACCGAATACCCGGGCTTTCCTACCGACATGCAGGCGCAGTTCATGGCGCTGAACTGCATCGCGGCAGGCAGCAGCCGCGTGACCGAGACCATTTTTGAAAACCGCTTCATGCATGTGCAGGAAATGAACCGCCTGGGTGCTGCGATTGAAATCGACGGCCACACAGCAATGGTGACCGGGGTAGAGAAGCTGATCGGTGCGCCCGTGATGGCGACCGACTTGCGCGCATCTGCATCGCTGGTCATTGCAGGTCTGGCGGCAGAGGGCGAAACCCTGATAGACCGCATTTATCACCTGGACCGCGGCTACGACAGGATGGAAGTGAAGTTGTCCGGCGTCGGCGCCAATATCCACCGCATCAAGTAACGCAATCTTAAAGCTACAAGCAACAGAAAAGAGCCATCCATGTCCCAGCAACTGACCCTGGCTTTATCCAAAGGGCGTATTTTTGAAGAAACCCTGCCGCTGCTGGAAGCAGCAGGCATCAAGGTGACGGAAGATCCGGAAACCTCGCGCAAGCTGATCCTGCAAACCAATGATCCGCAAGTGCGGGTGATCATCGTGCGCGCTTCCGATGTGCCGACCTATGTGCAATACGGCGCGGCGGACTTCGGCGTGGCCGGCAAGGACGTGCTGTATGAGCATGGCGGAGAAGGCCTGTACCAGCCTATCGACCTGAAGATTGCCAAATGCAGGATGTCGGTCGCGGTGTCCGCCGGTTTCGATTACCAGAACGCCGTACGCCAGGGCGCCCGTTTGCGCGTAGCCACCAAATATGTGGAAACTGCCCGCGAACATTTTGCCAGCAAAGGCGTGCACGTGGACCTGATCAAGTTGTACGGCTCCATGGAGCTGGCGCCGCTGGTGGGCTTGTCCGATGCGATCGTGGATCTGGTCAGTACCGGCAGCACCTTGCGCGCGAATAATCTGGTCGAAGTGGAACACATCATGGAAATTTCTTCGCGCCTGGTGGTGAATCAGGCGGCATTGAAATTGAAGCGCGAACGCCTGCAGCCTATCCTGGATGCGTTTGAAAGCGCCTCGCGCAATAAGTAGTAAAAAACAGTACAAAAAGCAGCAAAGCAAGCAACATCGCAAGCAGCACAGCAAGCAAGACAACACATACTAGCCTGTACCTGATCGAGAACATTATGTCTTTACCCATTTCCAGACTGGATTCAGCGCAAGCGGATTTTAAGGCGAAGCTTTCTGCTTTACTGGCTTTTGAGGCCAGCGAAGATGAGGCGATAGACCGCGCTGCCGCGCAGATACTGGCAGACGTCAAATCACGCGGTGATGCGGCCGTGCTGGATGCAAGCAATCGCTTTGATCGCATGAGCGCGAGTTCGGTACAGGCGCTGGAATTGTCGCAACAGGAAATGCAGCAGGCACTGGCTTCACTGGCGCCTGAACGCCGTGCCGCGCTAGAAACGGCAGCCGCCAGAGTGCGCAGCTACCACGAACGGCAAAAACAAGAATGCGGCTCCGCCGGTTTCAGCTATACCGAAGCCGACGGCACTGTGCTGGGCCAGAAAGTGACGCCGCTGGATCGCGTCGGTATCTATGTGCCCGGCGGTAAAGCCGCTTATCCCTCATCGGTGCTGATGAATGCAATTCCGGCCAAGGTGGCCGGCGTGCAGGAAATCATCATGGTCGTGCCCACGCCGGACGGCGTAAAGAATCCTTTGGTGCTGGCTGCTGCGGTGATCGCCGGTGTTGACCGCGTATTCACGATAGGCGGCGCGCAGGCTGTCGGTGCATTGGCCTATGGCACTGCAACGATACCGCAGGTGGACAAGATCGTCGGCCCCGGCAATGCCTATGTGGCAGCTGCCAAGCGCCGCGTGTTCGGTACCGTAGGCATAGACATGATCGCCGGCCCTTCCGAGATTCTTGTGATTTGCGATGGCACGACGGACCCGGACTGGGTCGCTATGGACTTGTTCTCGCAAGCCGAGCATGACGAGCTGGCGCAATCCATTTTGCTGTGTCCGGATGCGGCCTATATTGAAGCGGTGCAGGCAAGCATTCTCAAACTGCTGGACGGCATGCCGCGCAAGGACGTGATCCGTACTTCGCTGGCGAACCGCGGCGCGCTGATCAAGGTCAGGGATATGCAGGAAGCCTGCGAGATCGCCAATAGCATCGCAGCCGAGCATCTGGAAATCTCCGCCGAAAACCCGCAGCAGTGGGCTGACCTGATACGCCATGCTGGCGCGATGTTCCTCGGCCGTTTTTCTTCCGAGGCTTTGGGTGATTACTGCGCAGGACCGAATCACGTCTTGCCCACTTCGCGTACCGCGCGTTTTTCATCGCCGCTTGGCGTGTATGATTTCCAGAAGCGCTCCAGCATTATCCATGTCAGCGAGCAGGGTGCACAGACGCTGGGCCGCGTGGCGGCAGAGCTGGCCTATGGCGAAGGTTTGCAGGCGCATGCCCGCAGCGCCGAATACAGGCTGAAATGAAGACACTGGACGCCGTCTGGCGTAACCGTATTTTTTGCGAGGACGCGCTACAGGGGCTGGCACGGATTCCCGATGGCAGCGTGGATCTGCTGGTGGCAGATCCGCCGTATGGGCTAGGCAAGGATTACGGCAACGACTCCGACAAGATGGAGTCGGCTGAATACCTGCAGTGGATGGAACAGTGGATAGACCTGGCCTTGCCCAAGCTGAAAGCTAACGGCAGCCTGTATATTTTCCTGACCTGGCGCTATTCGCCGGAAGTCTTCGTGCTGCTGAAGCAGCGCATGACGATGGTCAATGAAATCATCTGGGACCGGCGGGTTCCGTCCATGGGCGGCAGCACGCGCAAGTTTTCATCCGTGCATGACACGATAGGTTTCTTTGCGAAAGCCAAGGATTATTATTTCGATCTGGATGCGATCCGCATTCCTTATGATGCGGAAACCAAGAAGGCCAGGTCGCGCAAGATATTTGAAGGCGCCAAGTGGCTGGAGATGGGTTTCAATCCCAAGGACGTGTGGAGCGTATCGCGCCTGCACAGGGAACATCCGGAACGGGAAGAGCACCCCACGCAAAAGCCGCTGGAGATCATAGAGCGCATCATCAAGGCATCCTGTCCGGTGGGCGGCGTGGTATTGGATCCGTTCCTGGGTAGTGGCACTACCGCAGTGGCGGCCAGGCGTTGCGGCCGCGATTATGTCGGTTTTGAATTGAATCCCGAGTATTGCGCGATGATAGAGCAGCGCTTGCAGGATGACAGGCCGGAGCCGGAAGCAAGTCTGGGCGTGGCCTAGGCAGGACAGCTAAACAGAGCAGACCAGCAAGCAAAGAAGCAAGCAAATTCAGCCCGGAGTTTGTCCGGGAGCGATCCACAGGGCTTTATCGAGCCCAGGATTCAACAAGAGCAAATCCAGGCTCTACATTTAATGCGCAGGAAGCCGTTGTACTGGTATTGCGGTTTCCACCTTATTTAATGACGGCAATTGATTCGCCGCATGGAGCATATTTTGTCCCTGATAGAAAACATCATCCGTCCCGAAGTACGCAGCCTGTCTGCCTACCATGTCGCCGACTCATCCGGCTTTGTGAAGCTGGATGCAATGGAAAACCCGTACACCTTGCCGGAGGGCTTGAAGCAGCAACTGGCGCAGCGCCTGGCTGACGTGGCAATGAACCGCTACCCGGTACCGTCCTATGCGGTGCTGAAACAGGCAATCAGCGACAAGCTGGGCGTGCCGGCCGGATTTCCGGTCGTGCTGGGCAATGGTTCGGATGAATTGATCTCGATGATCTCAGTGGCTTGCGCCAAGCCGGGCGCCAAAGTGCTGGCCCCAGTACCGGGCTTTGTCATGTATGCAATGTCGGCCCGTTTTGCAGGACTGGAATTTGTCGGCGTACCGCTTGCCGCAGATCTGAGCCTGGACAAGGCGGCCATGCTGGCTGCGATTGCGCAGCATAGCCCGGCCGTCGTTTACCTGGCCTACCCAAACAATCCTACCGGTAATCTGTTTGATAAAGATGACATGCTGGAAATTATTGCCGCGGTAGGTAATAGCGGCGTGGTGGTGGTGGATGAAGCCTACCAGCCGTTTGCGCAGGCCAGCTTCATGCCCTTGTTGCCGAAATTCGATAATCTGGTGGTAATGCGCACGGTGTCCAAACTGGGCCTGGCGGGCATACGCCTGGGCTATATGTCCGGTAGCGCGGCGCTGATGGGCGAGTTCGACAAGGTGAGGCCGCCCTACAACATCAATGTACTGACCCAGGCGGCGGCAGAGTTCGTATTGCAGCATGTGGATGTGCTGGATGCGCAGGCGGCTCAATTACGTGAGCAAAGAGGCAAGCTGGCGGCTGCATTGGCTGCCTTGCCGGGAGTCAGCGTATTTCCATCGGCGGCGAATTTTCTGTTGGTTCGTGTACCAAATTCCGAACAAGCATTTGCTAAATTGTTAGAACATAAAATTTTAGTCAAAAATATGGGTAAAATGCATGCTCTGCTGGAGAATTGCCTGCGCATCACGGTCAGCACTCCAGAAGAAAATGCCGCCCTGCTGGACGCACTTTCTGCATCGCTTTGAGGCTGTCTCCGTGATTGATGAGACAATTGCGGAGCGCCACATTGGTGTTAAACTCGTACCAAGAACCTAGCCTTCTACCTATCATCATGCAAGCCCAACGCACCGCCGAAGTAAGCCGCAATACCAACGAAACCAAGATTCGTGTTGCGATCAATCTGGATGGCACCGGAAAACAAAAGCTCAATACAGGCGTCCCTTTCCTGGATCATATGCTGGACCAGATCGCCAGGCATGGCCTGATCGACCTGGAGATTGAGGCTGACGGCGATTTGCATATCGATGCCCACCATACAGTGGAAGATGTGGGTATCACGCTGGGCCAGGCCTTCGCGATTGCGATAGGCGACAAAAAAGGCATACGCCGCTATGGCCACTCCTATGTGCCACTGGATGAAGCTCTGTCCCGCGTGGTGATTGATTTCTCCGGGCGTCCCGGCCTGGAATTCCATGTACCCTTCAAGCGCTCGATGATAGGCGCATTCGACGTTGACCTGACCCATGAATTCTTCCAGGGCTTTGTCAATCATGCGCTGGTGTCATTGCATATCGACAATCTGCGCGGCGAGAATGCCCATCATCAATGCGAAACCGTATTCAAGGCCTTTGGCCGCGCGCTGCGCATGGCCGCTGAGCTGGACCCTCGTTCCGCCGGTACCATTCCTTCTACCAAGGGTAGCCTGTAGCCAGGGGATCATAGAACGCCAGCCAGAGCCGTGTCCGTGCTCTGACATTGCTTAAATCTGAACATGAAAAAAATTGTTGTAGTTGATTACGGTGTGGGCAATCTGCGCTCGGTGGCGCAAGCCCTGCGCGCGGTTGCTCCCGAGGTGGATGTACGCGTCTCCGGCGAAGTGGCCGATATCCGCGATGCCGACCGCATTGTCTTGCCGGGCCAGGGTGCCATGCATGATTGCATGCAAAGCCTGCGCGAGTCCGGCGTACAGGAAGCCGTGCTGGAGGCGGCGCTGAAAAAACCGCTGTTCGGCGTGTGCGTCGGTGAGCAGATGCTATTCGATCTTAGTGAAGAAGGCGATACGCCAGGTCTGGGATTATTGCCCGGCAAGGTCTTGCGCTTCCAGCTGGATGGCCAGTTGCAGGAAGACGGCTCACGTTTCAAGGTGCCGCAGATGGGCTGGAACCGCGTGCAGCAATCCATGCATGAGGGCAAGGCACATCCTTTGTGGAGCGGTATCGCCGACCAAAGCTATTTTTATTTCGTGCACAGCTATTATGCAAGGCCGGCCGAGTCCAGTCATACTGTGGGTATGACCGACTATGGCGCACCGTTTGCGTGCGCGGTAGCCAGGGATAATATTTTTGCGACCCAGTTTCATCCGGAAAAAAGTGCTGCTGCCGGATTGCAACTATATAAAAATTTTGTACACTGGAATCCTTAGTTTCGAGATGTAAACCAGGTTCAAGCCGACGAGTGAAATCGTCAAACAAATAGTCAAACTCATTAACTTCACTAGTAACTCATCCAGCCATGCTGCTCATTCCTGCCATCGACCTGAAAGACGGTCACTGTGTTCGCCTGAAACAAGGCGATATGGACCAAGCCACTGTATTTTCCGAAGACCCGGCCGAAATGGCGCGGCATTGGTTAAAACAGGGAGCACGCCGTTTGCATCTGGTGGACTTGAACGGCGCGTTTGCCGGCAAGCCCAAGAATGAGGCGGCGGTCAAGGCCATCATCCAGGCTGTACGCGACTACGCGGAAGAAACCGATACCGAAGAAATCCCGGTGCAACTGGGCGGCGGTATCCGTGACCTGGACACGATAGAGCGCTATTTGGATGACGGCCTCAGCTACATCATCATCGGTACCGCTGCGGTCAAGAATCCCGGTTTCCTGGCGGATGCCTGCAGCGCCTTCCCGGGCCAGATCATCGTCGGCCTGGATGCCAAGGACGGTAAAGTGGCGACCGACGGCTGGAGCAAATTGTCCGGCCATGAGGTGATAGACCTGGCCGTCAAGTTTGAAAGCTATGGTGTGGAATCGATTGTCTATACCGACATCGGCCGTGACGGCATGATGGGCGGCGTGAATATCGAGGCGACGGTCAAGCTGGCACAGGCGGTCAAGATTCCTGTGATCGCATCCGGCGGCGTGCACAATATCGATGACGTGGAAGCCTTGTGCGCAGTACAGGGCGAAGGCATAGAAGCGGTTATTTGCGGGCGTTCCATTTATGAAGGCACGCTGGATCTGTCCACCGCGCAGGACAGGGCCGATGAATTAAGCGGCGATGTTGATGAAGATGAAGAGTAATCCATTATGACGCTGGCCAAACGCATTATCCCTTGCCTTGACGTGACGGCGGGCAGGGTTGTCAAGGGCATCAATTTCCAGGAGTTGCGCGACGCCGGCGACCCGGTGGAAATTGCTCGTCGCTATGACCAGCAGGGTGCCGACGAAATCACTTTCCTGGACATTACCGCCTCGTCGGATGGACGCGACCTGATATTGCCGATCATTGAAGCAGTGGCGTCGCAGGTATTTATCCCGCTGACGGTAGGCGGCGGAGTACGGCAGGTAGCGGATGTGCGGCGCTTGCTGAATGCCGGCGCGGACAAGGTCAGCATCAATACTTCGGCCATCACCAATCCTCAACTGGTGGCGGACGCAGCGCAAAAGTACGGCTCCCAGTGCATTGTGGTTGCCATTGATGCGAAGCAGACCGCGCCCGGCAAATGGGAAGTTTTCACGCACGGCGGCCGCAATGCGACCGGCCTTGATGCAGTGGAGTGGGCCAGGAATATGGCCAGGCTGGGAGCCGGCGAGATACTGCTGACCAGCATGGACAGGGATGGCACCAAGGTCGGTTTTGACCTGGGATTGACGCGTGCGGTGTCGGACGCAGTCAGCATTCCGGTGATAGCCTCGGGCGGCGTCGGCGACCTGCAGGATCTGGCCGACGGGATCAAGCTGGGCGGCGCGGACGCGGTACTTGCCGCCAGCATTTTTCATTACGGACAACACACAGTGCAAGAGGCCAAGCAATTCATGGCTGCACAGCAGATACCGATGAGGTTGGCATGATGTCGGGCATACACGCAAAATGGTTGAACAAGGTCAAATGGGATGAGCATGGCCTGGTGCCTGTCATCGCGCAGGAAGCAAAGAGTAATGATGTACTGATGTTCGCCTGGATGAACCGCGACGCGCTGGCCAGGACGGTGGAACTGGGTGAAGCTGTCTATTGGAGCCGTTCACGCAAGAAGCTGTGGCATAAAGGCGAAGAGTCCGGGCATATCCAGAAAGTCATAGAGATCCGCCTGGATTGCGATGAAGACGTGGTCTTGCTGAAGGTAGAGCAGGTGGACAGCATTGCCTGCCATACCGGCCGGCATTCCTGTTTTTTCCAGAAATTTGAAGGTAATGCCGCTGACGGCGAGTGGCAGGTTGTGGATCCGGTATTGAAAGATCCGGAGAGCGTGTACAAATGAGTGTAACTTTGCAGCGCCTGGCAGACGTGATCGAATCGCGCAAGCTGGCCAATGGCGGCGACCCGGACAAATCCTATGTATCGCGCCTGTTTGCCAAGGGGGATGATGCTATCCTCAAAAAAATAGGCGAGGAAGCGACCGAAACCGTCATGGCCGCCAAGGACGCGCGCGTCTCCGGCGATAATTCCAAGTTATTGTATGAATGCGCCGATCTGTGGTTTCACAGCATGGTCATGCTGGCGCACTATAATCTGACGCCACAGGATGTATTGAATGAGCTGGCCCGGCGCGAAGGCATTTCCGGCATAGAAGAAAAAGCCGCACGCAAGGATGAATTACGGGACCAGCAAGAGTCAAACAAAACTAGCCAATAATTCTTTTTGAACAGGGTTAACGTGGATAACTGCCTTTTCTGCAAGATAGCTGCAAAACAAATACCGTCGGCGGCGGTATATGAGGATGAGGATTTACTGGCCTTCAAGGATATCAATCCTGCCGCCCCTGTCCATATCCTGATTATCCCAAAGAAACATATTGCAACACTGAGCGATGCCGGTGCGCAAGATGAGGCTTTGCTGGGTAAAATGCTGGCTCTGGCTCCAAAAATTGCCAGGGAGCAGGGATGCGACCTGAAAAAGGATGCCGATGGCGGTTTGTCGGGCGGCTACAAGACGCTGATCAATACCGGGCCTGACGGCGGGCAAGAGGTGTATCATCTGCATATACATGTGATAGGCGGTCCCAAGCCCTGGCGCGGCCAGCGCTGATCTGATTGCCCTGAGGCAGGAAACCGGGCAAACGGTTCCGCATTTCATTTCATCATAGACGGGAGAGCATTGCTCTCATTAGGAGAAAACATGGGTTCATTTAGTATTTGGCACTGGCTGGTTGTGCTGGTCATCGTGATGTTGATATTCGGCACCAAGAAATTGGGCAATATCGGCTCCGACCTGGGCAAGGCAGTCAAAGGCTTCAAGGATGGCGTAAAAGGCGCGGACGAAGAAGACAAGCCTGCGCAAGCTCCATCCCAGGTGGCAGACAAAAGCACGATAGACGTCGAAGCCAAGGAAAAAGCGAAGCACTGATGGCGCTAATTTACCGGCTGAACCCGTCCGCGGGCAAACTCCATGATTGATCTCGGTTTAACCAAGCTGGCATTGATAGGCGCGGTTGCGCTGGTCGTCATTGGCCCTGAAAAGCTGCCCAAGGTAGCCCGTATGGCTGGTACGCTGTTTGGGCGTGCGCAGCGCTACATCAATGAAGTGAAATCCGAGGTCAGCCGCGAGATTGAGCTGGAAGAGCTGCGCAAGATGCAAAAAGACGTGCAGGAGGCTGCGCAGGAAGTAGGGCAGTCGATTTCGCAGGGCATGTCCGAAGTTGAAAATGAAATCCATTCGGCCTGGGATGGCGAGCGTGGTACGGGCAGTTCATCCGATACCGCCACGATCGGCGATCTGGCACTGAAAGCCAAAGATTTCCGCCGCAAAAAGCTGGCGCGTACCTCGGCAGTCCCAGGATGGTATAAAAACCAGACCGGCCGCCGCGCGCATGTGATGTCAGGCGCCGCCAGAATGGCCAGGCACCGTGCCAAGCGTGCTACACCCGCAAGTTTTTTTTAAAACCTTCCCCATGTTCCCGTATTCACCCTCCGTAATGGACCTTGCATGAGCGATCAACTGAGTGATCAAGATACGCAGGGACCGCAAGACACCTTTATCTCCCATCTGGTCGAATTGCGCGACCGCCTGGTCAAGGCTTCAATAGGCATCGCGATCGTATGCGCGGGCCTGTTCATCTGGCCCGGCCCTTCGGCGATTTACGACTTCCTGGCGCAGCCAATGATAGCCTCGCTGCCGGCCGGCTCCAAGATGATCGCTACCGGCGTTATTTCGCCTTTCCTGGTGCCGATGAAAGTCACGCTGGTGCTGGCCTTTCTACTGGCTTTGCCCTGGGTGTTGTACCAGGCCTGGGCTTTTATCGCTCCCGGCTTGTATACGCATGAAAAAAGACTGGTCGCGCCGCTGGTGATCTCGTCATCCCTGCTGTTCATGGCCGGCGTCGCCTTTTGCTATTTCTTTGTTTTCGGCCGGGTGTTCCGGTTCATCAGCGACTTCGCGCCGACGTCGATCACGGTCTCGCCGGATATAGAAAACTACCTCGATTTCATCATGACGATGTGCCTGTCCTTTGGCGTCACCTTTGAGGTGCCCATCGTCGTCGTGGTGCTGGTGCGCATGGGCCTGGTAACGCTGAAGCAGTTAAAGGATATCCGTCCTTACGTGATCGTCGGCGCATTTGTGGTCGCCGCCGTGGTCACGCCGCCGGATGTTGTCAGCCAGTTTTCGCTGGCGATTCCGATGTGGCTGCTGTTTGAACTGGGTTTGCTGGTGGCGCCGGTCTTTGTGCGGGTGACCCAGGCGCCGGAAGAAGATCAGGCTTCCTGATCTTTCGATTTGCAGCGGCTGGGCTTGAGGCGAGACTGAGGTGGGCTTGCGTTCAGGCGGAGAAGGACGCTGTCCTTAGCCAGGTTGCCAGCGGGTAGCCGGCTTTAAAGCCTTTCACCAGTGTGGCTTCCAGGGTATCCGGGTTCATGTCCCTGGTCGTTACCTCGGTCCAGACCATGTAGCCCTTGAGCTTGATGTATTCCATATGCGGCAAGTCTTCGCTGAAGCCCTTCGGCGGGCGGGTCAGCTTGCCTTCTTCCTGCAAACCGCCAAAAACACTCTTCATCGTCTTGTTCTTGATCATCTTGCCGAAGCCATCCGGGTCGGCCACGATCTGGTTGCGGATATTCTTCAGGCGATCCGATGGCGGCATGTATTCGCCGATCGCATACAACAACTCACCTTGGGCATTGATCTGGAAGTAATAAGCCGGGCCACCGCCATCGCTGGGTTTCTTACGGCCGCTGGGCAGGATGGACGCTGAAAAATAAGTCTTGTACGGTGATTTATCTGCAGAAAAACGCATATCGCGGTTGATGCGGAACAGCGCCTTTTTCGGCTCGCAGCCCAGGATCGCCGGATCGAACTTGCTGATCTCGGCAACCAGATTGGTCACCAGTTGCAGGAATTCCGCGCGCAGGATGTCGTAGCGTGGCTTGTTCATCACAAACCAGGCGCGGTTATTGTTTTCTGAGAGTTCAAACAGGAAGCGGTTCAGGTCACGGATATGCATGTCTGTATTTATCTATACTTGTCTGTAGTGTTGGGCCTGCAGGGAATTATTCCTCGCGGCGGGATCTCTGGCGTTTGCCTATCAGTACGCTGAGCGCGGTTTCATGGCCATTACGCATTACCGTGATCTTGGCCTTCTGGTTGGGCTGTAACTGCGCGATAAGGTTCAGCATGGCGGTGGTATCTGCCACTTCCTGGCCTTCTATCGAGACCAGGATATCGCCAGGCTTGATGCCCGCCTTGTCGGCCGGGCCACCGCGTATGACACCGGCGATGATGGCGCCGGATTTTTGCGGAATGCCGAAGCTGTCCGCCAGTTCCGGCGTGATGTCTTGCGGCTCCACGCCTATCCAGCCGCGTGTGACCTGGCCGGTGCTGATGATGGAATCCATCACGGTCTTGATCGTGGTGACCGGAATGGCGAAGCCTATGCCCAGCGAGCCGCCAGTGCGGGAATAGATCGCGGTATTGATGCCCAGCAGGTTGCCGTTGACGTCGATCAGTGCACCGCCTGAATTGCCGGGGTTGATTGCCGCATCGGTCTGGATAAAGTTTTCAAAGGTATTGATGTCCAGGTGGTTGCGGCCCAGTGCCGAGATAATGCCCATGGTCACGGTCTGGCCCACGCCGAAGGGATTGCCTATCGCCAGCACCACGTCGCCTACGCTGGCCTTGTCCGAGTGCCCGAGGGTCACGGCAGGCAGGTTATCCAGTTCTATCTTGATGACGGCCAGATCGGTCTCCGGATCCGTGCCTACGACCTTGGCCGCCGCCTTGCGGCCATCCGGCAGCACCACGTCGATTTCGTCGGCAGCTTCCACCACGTGGTTATTGGTCAGGATATAGCCTTGCGGGCTGACGATAACGCCGGAACCCAGGCTGGACTGGCGCTCAGGCTGCTGGCGATTCAATTGGTCGCCGAAAAATTTTTTGAAAAAAGGATCGTTCAGCAGCGGATTATTTGGCTGGCGGATTTCCTTGGCGGTATAGATGTTGACGACGGCCGGCATCGCCCGTTTGGCCGCATCGCGATAAGACCCCTGCGAAGGGACGCTGGTGGCCGGGGCCTCCTGCATTGCCACCGTCGAGGACGCGACGCGTATGCCGCGGTTGGCGATGGCCGAATTTGCCCAATCGGGTTTCAAGGTGGTTACAATGAACCACAGGGCCAAACCGACAGTGACGGTTTGCGCAAACAAAAGCCATAGACGTCGCATAGGATCAAATACCGGGTGAAATATGAGTAAGGACTTAGTATGAGTAAGGGCTTAATAAGCGAGCAGGGAAAACAACAGGCTGACAGGATCGTAGATAGGGATCACTTGTCTGAATTTCTAGCCTCCGAGCTACAAATATCGCGGTTTCGTGATTATTGCCCAAATGGTGTGCAGGTGGAAGGGCGCAGCGAGATTAAAGTGCTGGTCAGCGGGGTGACCGCGAGCCTGGCCTTGCTGCAGGCCGCGGTAGAGCTGCAGGCCGACGCGATACTGGTGCACCACGGCTATTTCTGGCGCGGCGAAGACATGCGGGTCATAGGGCAAAAACAGCGCAGGCTGAAGTTGCTGCTGGAGAATGACATTTCTCTGTTTGCCTACCATTTGCCGCTGGATATGCACCCGCAACTGGGAAATAACGCGCAATTGGCAGACGTATTGGGCCTGGTGCCGGATGCGCGCTTTGGCGATGACGATCTGGGGTGGCTGGGCACCGTGGACACCGGCGCGGCAACGCTGGGCGATCTGGCGGCCCGGATAGAGCAGCGGCTGGGCAGGGTGCCGCTGCTGATAGGCGATCCGGCACAGAAGCTGGGCGCGTCAGCCAGAGTGGGCTGGTGTACGGGGGCAGCGCAGAATATGCTGGGAGACGCCATTGCAGCCGGTGCCCGGGTTTACCTGAGCGGCGAGATATCGGAGCCCACTGTGCATCTGGCGCGCGAATCCGGCGTTGCCTACATTGCTTGCGGGCACCATGCGACTGAGCGCTATGGCGTGCAGGCGCTGGGCAGGCATATTGCGCAGCAGTTTGGCATTACGCACCACTTTGTCGATATCGACAATCCGGTGTAGCTGCCCGAATGATGCGGAAATAAAAAAAGCTGGCATTGCCAGCTTTTTTTTGCAAAGTACGCTGCTTGCTGCTTGTGAGCAGGCTTGCAGCAGCTTATTTTCTCAGTGCATCGCGGATTTCGCGTAATAGCAGCACATCTTCCGGTGTCACTGCCGGTGGCGCCTCGGCGACCGGCTCGTCTTTCTTCATTTTATTGAACAGGCGCACCATTTGGAAGATGATGAAGGCCAGTATCAGGAAATTCAGCGAGATCGTGATGAAATTGCCATAGGCCAGTACCGCGCCGGCTTTCTTTGCTTCCACCAAGGTCATCGTCGCAGCCTGCCCATTCAGCGGCAGGTAGTAGTTGGAGAAGTCCAGCCCCCCGAAAATCCTGCCGACGATAGGCATGACAATGTCGCCAACCAGCGAATCGACGATTTTGCCGAAGGCGGCGCCTATGATGACACCGACAGCCAGGTCCACCACGTTACCCTTGCTTGCGAATGCCTTGAATTCTTGCATCATACCCATAACGACTCCTTCAGAAAATTGATCATGCTTGCTGCCGTCTTCGCTTTTATAGCAAAGTAGCAATATTCTAACGGTCTATTGCAGAAAAATGAGGGCGGGCTTGTTAAATTTAGTTTCCAAACGATAAAAACTTAATTCAAATAAGAATCATTATTAATTGGCGAAAAAATAATCATATATTTGTCAAAAATGTCGTATCTGTTGCCAACATGAGAAATGTTTTTCTTTAAAACCACACTCTGCTCCTTTATAATTTAGGGTTGCTAGAAGTTCCGTTTAAGCTTGATAAAAGTTTTGAATTTTGACAGATTGGGGTTGGTATGAGTATCGAAAAGCAGGTCGATTCCGGCCGTCGCGGCTTGCTCGTCGCCACGTGTGCGGCGGGTGGTGTGGCTGGATTGGCAACCGCAGGGGCACTGGTCAGCACTTTCCAGCCATCTGAGCGTGCAAAAGCCGCCGGTGCGCCTGTAGAAGCAGATATCTCGGATTTGAAACCGGGTGAGATGAAGGTGTTTGAATGGCGCGGTAAGCCCGTCTGGATACTGAAACGTACTCCGGAGATGATGGCCAGCCTGGCCAAGACCGAAGACAAGGTCGCCGATCCCAAGTCGGAAAAACCATTTACCATGGACATGCCTGAGTATTGCAAAAACCAGGCGCGCTCCCGTAAAGAACATAGCGAACTGCTGGTGACCGTGGGTATCTGCTCCCACCTGGGTTGCTCCCCAAGCTCCAAGTTCCAGGCTGGCGCCCAGCCATCCCTGCCGGACGACTGGGCAGGCGGCTTCCTGTGCCCTTGCCACGGTTCTACGTTCGATCTGGCCGGCCGCGTTTACAAAAACAAGCCAGCGCCTCAAAACCTGGACGTTCCGCGCTATATGTTCCTGTCGGATACCAAAGTTATCATCGGTAAAGATGAGAAAGGCGAGGCTTAATCATCATGGCTTTTGTTGAGAAAAAACTGCCGGCTGACGCCCCTGTCGCTGCCAAGGCCCTGAACTGGGTCGACTCCCGTTTTCCGCTGACCAAGCTGTGGAATGATCAATGGGGCAATTACTACGCTCCAAAGAACTTCAACTTCTGGTATATCTTCGGTTCGCTGGCGATGCTGGTGCTGGTGATCCAGATCGTCACCGGTATCTTCCTGGTCATGCATTACAAGCCGGACGCCAACCTCGCGTTCGCTTCGGTTGAATACATCATGCGTGATGTGCCATGGGGCTGGCTGGTGCGCTACATGCACTCGACCGGCGCTTCCGCCTTCTTCATCATCGTGTACCTGCACATGACCCGTGCGCTGCTGTACGGTTCCTACCGCAAGCCGCGCGAACTGATCTGGGTATTCGGTTTTGCGATTTTCCTGTGCCTGATGGGCGAAGCTTTCATGGGCTACCTGCTGCCATGGGGCCAGATGTCCTACTGGGGCGCACAGGTTATTGTTAACTTGTTCGGTGCCATCCCTTTCATCGGTCCTGACCTGTCCCTGTGGATACGCGGCGACTATGTAGTTTCCGACGCAACCCTGAACCGTTTCTTCGCTTTCCACGTGATCGCGATTCCTCTGATCCTGCTGGGTCTGGTGGCTGCTCACTTGATCGCTTTGCATGAAGTCGGCTCCAACAATCCTGACGGTATCGAAGTGAAAGAAAACCTCGGCCCGGACGGACATCCTGTGGATTCGATTCCTTCTCATCCTTACTACTCTGTACACGACATCTTTGGCGTGACAGTGTTCCTGGTCATCTTCAGCGCAGTGGTTTTCTTTGCTCCTGAAATGGGCGGTTATTTCCTGGAATATAACAACTTCATCCCTGCCGATTCGCTGAAAACACCTCCGCACATCGCTCCTACCTGGTACTTCACGCCTTTCTATTCGATCCTGCGTGCGACCACTTCCGAGTTCCTGTATGTAGTGATGGCCGGTATCGTTGCCTATGTCAGTCTGGTTTACCTGAAGTCCAAGCTGCCAGGCATCGTTAAGGCAGGTATCGCGGTCTTGGGCCTGCTGATGATCATCGGCATGATGCCTTTCGGCCTGGAAGCAAAATTCTGGGGCGTGGTACTGTTCGGCTCTTCCGTGGTGATCTTGGGCGCCTTGCCTTGGCTGGACCAATCCCCGGCGAAGTCGATCCGCTATCGCCCGGACTGGCACAAATACCTGCTTATCGTGTTTGGTATTTCCTTCATTACTCTGGGTTACCTCGGTATTCAACCACCGTCCCCACTGTTTGAACGTATCTCGCAGGTGTGCACGGTGATCTACTTCAGTTTCTTCCTGTTAATGCCATGGTGGAGCACAATGGGCACGTTCAAGCCTGTGCCTAAGCGCGTGACATTTTCTGCACACTAAGCATCAAAAGGAATGATAAGCATGAAATTAATTAAAAAAATGATCGCTGTGCTTGCCTTTGTTCCAGTGTTTGCGCTGGCCAATGAAGGTGGGTATCCGCTGGATCACGCAGAAAACCGCACCACTGATCTGGCTGCCCTGCAAAATGGCGCCAAGCTGTTCGTCAACTATTGCCTGAACTGCCACTCGGCATCGGCAATGCGTTACAACCGCTTGCGCGACATCGGCCTGACCAATGAGCAGATCAAGGACAATTTATTGTTCACCGGCGAAAAAGTCGGCGATCTGATGAAAAACACAATGGCGCCTAAAGATGCGAAAGCATGGTTTGGCGCTGTGCCTCCAGACCTGTCCGTGATCGCCCGTTCCAAGGCATCCGAAGCTGGTTCCGGTGCAGATTGGCTGTATACTTACCTGCGTACCTACTACAAGGACGACAGCCGTCCAACCGGCTGGAACAACCTGGTATTCCCTAACGTCGGCATGCCGCACGTATTGTGGGAATTGCAAGGTGTTCGCAATGCCAAGTTTGTAGAGCAGGAAGATCCGCATGAGCACGGCAAAACAGTGCATACATTTGCCGGATTTGAAACTGTTACTCCTGGCAAGCTGAAAGAAGCTGAGTTCGACAGTGAAGTAACCGATCTTGTCGCTTATTTGCAATGGATGGGTGAGCCGGCACAGAATGACCGCAAACGTCTGGGCGTTTTCGTGTTGCTGTTCCTGGCTGGCCTGAGTGTTCTGGCATGGCGCCTGAATGCATCCTATTGGAAAGAAGTAAAGTAAGGGGCGTAAGCCTGACGGCATTGATTTTGACGAAAAAATCCCAATATTCGGTCAGTCAACGCCATTCTCAAGTCATCTGCTTTTTATCCTCGTAAGCAGATGTTTATCCCAGGGTGAGGCGCATAAGAGTGGGCGCCTCGCCCTAATTGTTTCTAAGGAACTATAAAAATGATGGTTCTCTACTCGGGCACTACCTGCCCATTTTCACAACGTTGCCGCCTCGTCTTGTTCGAGAAAGGCATGGATTTTGAAATTCGTGATGTAGATCTGTTCAACAAGCCGGAAGATATTTCCACCATGAACCCGTACGGCCAAGTGCCTATTCTGGTGGAACGCGACCTGATCCTGTATGAATCCAACATCATCAATGAATACATCGATGAGCGTTTCCCGCATCCTCAGTTGATGCCGGCTGATCCGCTGATGCGCGCGCGCGCCCGCCTGATGCTGTTCAATTTTGAAAAAGAATTGTTTATCCACGTTCACACGCTGGAAAACGACAAATCTACCGCATCCGCCAAAGTACAGGACAAGGCCCGCGCAGAAATCCGCGACCGCCTGACGACGCTGGCGCCTTTGTTCGTCAAGAACAAATACATGCTGGGCGATGAGTTCTCCATGCTGGATGTGGCGGTTGCACCGCTGCTGTGGCGTCTGGATCACTATGGCATCGAGCTGTCCAAGACTGCTGCACCATTGATGAAATATGCTGAGCGCATCTTCTCGCGCCCAGCCTATATTGAAGCGCTGACTCCTTCCGAGAAAGTCATGCGCCGTTAATTGTTGCACCCACTAAAGAGCAAGGCTGACAGGAATATCACGTCAGCCTTGTGTTTTTTAGAGCAGCGACTATTCTTCTACAATAAAAATTAAAGGAAGCCGGATTTACAGGCATAAGCCGGTGTCCGAAACCAGGTATGTCAGAAATTTCAACCAAACCCTATTTCATGCGCGCCATTTATGAATGGTGCACCGATAATGGCTATACGCCTTATCTGGCGGTGAAAGTCCATGGCAGCGCCGTGCGCGTGCCTATGGAGTTTGTGCGCAATGGCGAAATCGTACTGAACATCAGCTTTGGCGCGACCAGTGGCCTGAAGATGGATAACGAAGCCGTGACCTTCAAAGCACGGTTCGGCGGCGTGTCGCGCGATATTTATGTTCCAGTCGAGAATGTGCAGGCAGTATACGCCAGCGAAAACGGCCAAGGCATGGCGTTTGACATAGGCCCGACGGAAGAGGAAGAACAAGAGTTGGCCGAGGAAATTCCCGTGGAACAACCGGCCCGGTCTATAGGCCTAGCTGCTGTACAAACAGATAACAGCGGCGAGAAGAATCAGGCAGAAATAAAAAATTCTGCAGAAACACAAAAAAAAGCAGGAAAGCCCTCGCTAAAAATAATAAAGTAGCCTATAATGTTGTTCTTCGAGATTGATTGAGAAATCAACGCAATTTCAAAAGTTTCGCCGGCTTAGCTCATTTGGTAGAGCAGTTGACTTGTAATCATCAGGTGGCCAGTTCGATTCCGGCAGCCGGCACCATTAAAGACCCATCGTTAGTAATAACGGTGGGTTTTTTCTTTCCCAGGCCTTGCTTTCGCGCGCGCGAGGATATGGGCGCGGGAGCCTTCACTTCCTGCTGACAGCCGCAATGGATGCGGTGAAACGCGAGGGCACGGTTGGCAGCTTGTCAAAACGCTCAAAGGCCGGACTCATCGCAGTATCCAGAGCTGCCAACCTGGTTGCAGGCGTGGGGTGGGTTCTGAACAGCAGCGCAAGGCCGGGATCGCCTGGGTTGATGGCCTCCAGTGCTTGCAGCACTGCCGGCAAGCCATACGGGTCATAGCCTGCCCTGGCGGCGATCACGACGCCCATGCGGTCGGCCTCCAGCTCATCGTCCTTGTCCAGGCCGCGGGTATACAGCTCGGTGCCGGCATTGGCCCATTTGATCAGTTCCGGGCTGACTCCTTTTTTCTCCGCGCCGAAAGCCAGCAGGTCGGTTGCCAGGCTGGCGCCTGCTGCTTTCCTGATCGCTTGCAGGTGATGCCTTTTCAGTACGTGGGAAATTTCATGTGCGAGCACGCCGGCCAGTTCGGCTTCGCTCTTCATCCGTATCAGCAGGCCGCGCGTAATCACGATATAGCCACCTGGCGCGGCAAAGGCGTTGATCTCGCCGTCATCCAGCACGGCGAAAGTCCAGGGCAGGTCGGGGCGATCAGTCTGCAGTGTCAGCCAGCGGCCTACACTATTCACATAACGCTGCACCCGCTGGTTCTGCAATAGCGGCGCTACACCCAGCAAATTGCTGGCGATACCTTGCCCCAGTACGACTTCCTGGGCGTCGCTGATGTCGCTGACCATGTCCCTGGCACTATCGACGCTTTTCATGACCTTGTTCATGTCCACATTCTGTACCAGCACGGGGGCCAGTGACGGAGCTAGCATGGGGGCGACGCAGCCGGCGCAGGCAAGGCCTATGGCGGCCGCCAGCGGACGCAGGAATTTATTTTTCATTTTTTTCCTCCCGAGGCGCTGACATATTCGATGCTCTGGGCATCCAGTTTTTCAGTCTTCGCAAATTTCTGCGCGTCCGGTTTGCTGACCGCGTAGGTGCGCATCGCGTCAAAAGCCTTGGGATTGGGGCTGGGCGCGATCAGTTTTTTCTCATCCAGGCCGCGGGTGCCGGTGGTGACGGTGCTGCCGCTTTTGCCGGTGGTGACCAGGTTGTACATGGATTGCAGACCGCTGGTTTCATTCTTGGGCGGTGGCGTCGCATCGCCGAAGCGCAGGCTCAGCATTTTTACCCAGCCTGTCAGCGTCTCGGCCTTGACCTGGGTCCAGGCGGCCTTGCGCATGATGATTTCCACTTTATTATTTTCGGCCAGGCGGGAGATGGTCGTCGAGTCGTTAAACGGAGTGGATTTCAGTTCCGTTGAGCGTACCGTATATGCATACTCCTTGATGACGGCATCCTTGGCATGGGCGATGCACCCCAAAGCCAGTAAAAATAAGGCTAATAGTCGCTTCATCTCTCGCTCTTTTCTGTCGGCGTATACAGCTCGACTTCTTGTTCTCTTCCCTTCACCTTATAGGAGCCCGCAAGGGCAAAGTCAAGGGCGCCTCCGCATAACAACATGGTCTCTCTGGAAAGCAGGATGCCGGCCACCTCTTTGGTCAGTCCCTCAATGCGGCTGGCCAGGTTCACGGTGTCGCCTATCGCGGTGTATTCGCGCCGCTGCTCCGAACCTATCAGGCCTACCACGGCAGGGCCCGAATGCAGGCCTATGCCGACGTCGAAGTCCTTGTCCTGCTCTCCCAATTCCTGTTTGAACTGCTGCAGCACCCGGCTCATTTCCAGCGCTGCCTGTACTGCATTCAGCGCATGCTGTTCGTCATCCAG
Source organism: Parundibacterium terreum (assembly GCF_014636315.1). Lineage (GTDB taxonomy): Bacteria > Pseudomonadota > Gammaproteobacteria > Burkholderiales > Burkholderiaceae_D > Undibacterium > Undibacterium terreum. Next base: position 466,364 of record NZ_BMED01000004.1, read on the forward strand.
CGGAGCGCCCCAGAAGGCCATGATGCAGTCGCCGATGAATTTATCCAGCGAGCCTCCGTGCCGGAAAATGACTTCCACCTGCAGTGAAAAATAGCGATTTAATAAGCTCACTACTTCCTGCGGTGTGCGGTTCTCAGCCAAACCGGTAAACCCGCGTATGTCCGAAAATAGCACGGTGATCTGGCGGCTTTCTCCGGCGCGGCTGAGCCCGCCGCTGGCCACCAGTTCCTTGACCACATGCGGATTGACGAAGCGGCTGAACAACTGCACCGCCTGCTGGCGCGATTTGCGCTCGCGCAGGTATTCCTGCAAGGCGCACAGGATGTAAAAGGCCCAGGCAAGGGTCAGCGGGGTCAGCAATTGCAGCACGAGCAGGCTGTCCAACGCCAGATAGCTGGCGGCAAGGCCGCTTAGGCTGAGCAAGAAAAGAGCAAGCCCTGTCCTCAGCACATAGCGGCGCCGGGACAGTTGCGCATACAAGGCGGCCAGCAAGTCCAGGCAGACTGCCATTCCCAGCCAGCGCGGGGGCCTGTGCATCATGCGCTGATTCTTCAGGTTGTCGATCGCCGTCGCCAGTATGGCCTGGCCCGGATACAGGCTGGCGATCGGTGTGACACGGATATCATGCAAGGCCGATGCATCGGTCCCTATGATGACTATTTTTCCGCGCAACTCGTCTGCCCGGCGTAGCGGATGCTCGCGATTGAAATCCTGATACAGCTCGGCATACGGAATCCGGGTAAACGCCCTGCTTCCGCCACGCCAGCTCAGCAACATATCCGCTTGCTGCGGTACCGGATAGCCCAGGTCCTGCGCTATCCGAGCCGGTAGCGAAGGGAGCAGCCAGCCCTGGATATCGGTATATAAATCATAACGCCGGCCTACGCCGTCGCTGTCATTGGCAAAGTTGATGGTGCCGGTGCGCCAGAACTGGGGATTGACTGCCAGTGGCGGCATCAGCGCCGCGTGCGCGTCCGGATTGGCACCGGCACTGTGCCGTATGCCTAGCTGCCCGGCGACCTGGGCGAGCAAAGGGCCTGCACCATCCTGTTCTTTGGGTAGCCGCACCAGCGGGAAATAGATGTTTTGCTTGCCCTGCAAGGCCTGATTGAACTGGGCATCGCTCTCTGGACGATAGACATCGCGTTCGACAAAAGGCAGGTCGAAGACGATGGCCTTCGGTTGCTGGCGCGAGATGCCTTCCACCAGTTCGCCATGCACGGAGCGCGGCCAGGGCCAGCTACCTGCGATGTTTTCCATCTGCGCCAGGCTGGCGTCGTCGATATTGACGAGTACGATATCCGGATCCGGACTGAGATTCCTGGCGTGATGCCTGACGAGAAAATCGGACAGGCGATTCTCCAGCGGCAGCATGCCATGCAGCCAGCCCATCTCGACCACGGCGGCGAGCAGGAACAGCAGGCCCAGAACGCGTAAATACTTTGCAGGCTCTTTCATGGATTATTTTTATATTTTCGTTCTATGTGGAGTGCTGCTCACATCTGCCACGCTGCTTCACAGGCAGGAATTCAGGGGTGATAGCCGGGAATCAGGCTCTCGTCCACATTGTCGATCTGTGCGCTATCCATGAAGCGCTGCGCATATTCCAGATACACCTTGCCGCGTACGAAGACGTCGAACAGGTCCGGGTCTATGTGGCCGTTCAGGCTGAACTTGCCCAGGATGTCCAGCGATTCTGTCAGCGTCTTGCCCACTTTGTAAGGCCTGTCCTTGGCGGTCAGCGCCTCGAAGATGTCGGCAATCGCCATCACCCTTGCCTGTACCGACATTTGTTCTTTGACCAGGCCGCGCGGATAGCCCTTGCCGTCCATGCGCTCATGGTGCCCGCCCGCGTATTCGGGTACATTGCGCAGGTGCTTGGGCCAGGGCAGCGCTTCCAGCATGCGTATCGTGACCGAGATGTGGTTATTGATGATTTTGCGCTCGGCGTCGGTCAAGGTGCCGGCGCGGATGTTCAGGTTGCCCAGCTCTTCCTGGTCCAGCAGATCGCGCTCAGTACCGTCCGGCCCGGTCCAGCGGTATTTCGCGATATCGGCAACCCGCTGCTGGTCTTCCTGGCTCATGCGCTCGCCGCCTATATTGGCCTTGCGGAGGAAAGCGCGGTCGTCATCCAGCCGGGCTAACTCTGCCTGCAGTTGCGCATCCAGCTCTGCCGCCTGCTGTGCGCCAGTGCCCGGCAGGCACTTTTGCTTCAGCATGCGGATCTCTGCATCCCGCTTCAATACCTCAAACCGCGTGTCCACGCTGTGTATGCGGTCGAACAGGGTTTCCAGTTTGGTGGATTTTTCTATCACATGCACCGGGGTCGTGATCTTGCCGCAGTCATGCAAGAGTCCTGCCATCCACAGTTCGCGCCGGTCGCGCCCGCTCATCTTGAAGCCGGCCAGCGGCCCGGTCTCAGCCCTGTGCAGGGCTTCGGCCAGCATCATCGTCAGTTCCGGCACGTGCTGGCAATGGCGCCCGGTATTCGGTGATTTTTCATCAATGCCGATGTTGATCAGATTGACCAGCGACTCGAACAGGTTTTCCAATTGGAAGATCAATTGCTGGTTGCTGACGGCGATGGCAGCCTGCGAAGCCAGCGCCTCGATGAAGCGCTTGTCGGTATCGGTGAACGGGCGTACCGCCCCGCTGTCCGGGTCTGTCGCATTGATCAATTGCAGCACGCCTATCAGTTCTTCCTCATGGTCCAGCATGGGCACTGTCAGCAGCGACTGCGAGTGGTAATTATGCGCAGCATCGAACTTGCGCATACCGGAGAAATTGAACAGCGGCGTCTGATATACATCCGGTAGGTTCACGGCTTTTTTCAGATTGGCGGCATAGGCGGCGACGGCATCCAGGTTCTGGCTGCCATCCGCGTTGTGCAGGGCGATGGTGGGCATGTCTATCGGCCCCTCGTTGAGGCCACCACGATACATGCGCAAGCTGTCATTGACCGCGATATGGAACTCCAGGCTCTGCTTGTCGCCGCTGGCGCGGTATAGAGTACCGCCGTCAGCGTGGGTCATGGCCTTGGCCGTGACCAGGATGCGTTCCAGCAGCAGGGGAATATCGTGGCTGCTGCTGAGCGCCACGCTAAGCTCGGTCAATTGCTCCAGGCGCTGGGCAATTTCGTTTTGATTAAGCGCGGTCATAGTTTCCGTTCCCCTGCCGGACAGCGGCACAAGCGCTCGGCTGCTTGTGGATTCTTGTCATTGTTTTGGTCGTGCCCGGGCTAAGACGGCGCAATCATGCGGGCAGATTCTGTAACACAAAGTTACTAATTTCTGTCTCGCAAGTCAAATCTAATCTGCGTTAATACCAGTTGCGCAACACATCAATGATGGCGGGAGGGGAGGGCGATTGCGGAGAACAGGCTGCGCCTACTCGGCGTCTTTCAGGCCGGCCCAGCGGGGGGCGAGGCTGTGCGGGATGGAGAACAGGTCAAGCACGCGGCCTACAGTATGGTCGACCATCTGCTCTATCGATTGCGGGCGGTGATAAAAGCCCGGCAGCGGAGGGAAGATGATGCCGCCCATTTCAGTGACGGCTGTCATATTTCGCAGGTGGGCCAGGTTGAACGGGGTTTCGCGCACCATCAATACCAGGCGGCGCCGTTCTTTCAGCACTACATCGGCGGCGCGGGTGATCAGGTTGTCGGAAAGACCATGCGCTACCGCAGCCAAGGTCTTCATGGAGCAGGGAGCGATGACCATGCCGTCGGACTGGAAGGAGCCGCTGGCGATGGATGCGCCGACATCGCGCACGTTATGCACGACGTCTGCCAATACCTCGACATCCTTGCGCTTCAAATCCATTTCCTGGTGCAGGTTTAATACGCCCGCTTCGGAAATCAGCAAATGAGTCTGGTAGCCGGGAATATTGCGCAGGGCCTGCAGCAGGCGCACACCGTACACCACGCCGGTCGCTCCGGTAATGGCGACGACCAGGCGCTTATTTACGCTCGTATCTGCGCTCATCCGGCGGGGATTACTCGGACTTCAGCAGCGATTGTAGTTCGCCGTTTTCAAACATCTCGTTCATGATGTCGGAACCGCCGACGAATTCGCCGTTGACATACAACTGAGGCACGGTAGGCCAGTTGGAGAAATCCTTGATGCCCTGGCGTACGGCTGGGTCTTCCAGCACGTTGACCGTCACCATATTGGATACGCCGCTGGCTTTCAGCAGTTGTATCGCACGGCCGGAGAAGCCGCATTGCGGGAATTGCGCCGTGCCCTTCATGAACAGCACTACAGGGTTTTGGCTTACTGTTTCTTTGATCCAGCTTTGTACTTCGTCGCTCATGATACTTCCTTGATAATTAATTTTCGGGAAACTGTTTGACGTCCATAGGCGTAAATTATCCCGTTTCCGGCATTATAAAGGAAACTGAAGTTAAGCTCATGCCTGCCCTCTAAACGGGGGCTGCGCCGATAACGATGTTTTAGGAGGGAGAGGAGTCCAAGAGGAGTCCAGGGGAAGTCCTTCCAGCGCAGGTAGCGCCGGAAGGAATAGGCAATGATTCAGCCGGTGATGCGGCGACCTGGTGAATCAGCCACGCAGCTTGGCGAATGCCGCTGCCATGGCATTGTTGGCCGGTGCTGCTGCCTGCGGTTGCCGCTGATGCTGGGCCAGGCGCTTGGCGTCATTGCGGTCGCCTTTTTGCTCCGGCTTGCTGCCAGGCTGCGGGGCCGCATCGGTCAGGCGCATGGTCAAGGCAATACGCTTGCGCTTTTCATCCACTTCCAGCACCTTGACCTTGACGACCTGGCCCGCCTTGACGACGGTATGCGGGTCCTTGACGAAAGTATTGGACAGTGCCGAGATATGTACCAGGCCATCCTGATGCACACCGATGTCGACAAAGGCGCCGAAGGCGGCTACGTTGGTGACTACGCCTTCCAGTATCATGTCCGGACGCAGATCCTTGATCTCTTCCACGCCGTCCTTGAAGGTCGCTGTGGTGAACTCAGGGCGCGGATCGCGGCCGGGTTTTTCCAGCTCTTTCAAGATATCGGTAATGGTAGGCACGCCGAACTTGTCATCCGCATACTTGGCAGGGCTCAAGGATTTCAGCAGGCGTTCGTCGCCGATTACGCCGGCCACATCCTTCTTGATGTCAGCCAGGATTTTTTCTACCAGCGGATAGGATTCAGGGTGGACTGCCGACGCATCCAGCGGATTATTGCCGCCCATGATGCGCAGGAAGCCTGCTGCCTGTTCAAAAGTCTTGTCGCCCAGGCGCGGGACTGAACGCAATTCCGCGCGCGAAGTGAACATGCCCTTGGCATCGCGGAAGTTTACGATAGCCTGTGCCACACTGGCGGACAGGCCGGATACGCGCGCCAGCAAAGGCGCAGACGCGGTATTCACATCAACGCCGACCGCATTCACGCAATCTTCGACGACGGCATCCAGCGAACGCGCGAGCTGGGTCTGGCCGACGTCATGCTGATACTGGCCTACACCGATGGATTTAGGATCAATCTTCACCAGCTCGGCCAGCGGGTCCTGCAGGCGACGGGCGATGGAGACCGCGCCGCGTATCGACACGTCCAGGTCGGGCAATTCTTTCGATGCAAATTCAGATGCGGAATACACCGAAGCGCCGGCTTCCGACACGACAATCTTGGTCAGCTTCAATTCCGGACGCATCTTGATCAGGTCCTGCGCCAGCTTGTCGGTTTCACGCGAGGCGGTGCCGTTGCCGATGGAGATCAGCGATACTTGGTGTTTTTGCGCTAGTTGCGCCAGCACGTGCAGCGAGCCATCCCAGTCATTGCGTGGCTGGTGCGGATAGATGGTGGCATATTCCACCACCTTGCCGGTGGCATCCACGATCGCTACCTTGACGCCGGTACGAAGGCCTGGATCCAGGCCCATTGTGGCGCGCGGGCCGGCAGGTGCTGCCAGCAGCAAATCTTTCAGGTTGCGGGCGAACACATTGATCGCCTCGACTTCCGCGCGTTCGCGCAGATTGGTCATCAGCTCTGTTTCCAGATGCATGAAAACCTTCACGCGCCAGCTCCAGCGCACGGTATCGGCCAGCCATTTGTCGGCAGGACGGCCCTGGTTGCTGACGCCGAAGCGGCCGGCGATGCGGCTTTCGCAAGGATTCAGCGGCGCATCCCATTTCGGTTTTTCTTCTTCGGTATCCAGGCGCAGCACGACCGTCAGCATTTCTTCGCGGCGGCCGCGGAACAATGCCAGCGCACGGTGCGAAGGAATCGTGCCCAGTGTTTCGGAATAGTCAAAGTAGTCTGAGAACTTGGCGCCCGCATCTTCCTTGCCGGCGATTACTTTGGATTCTACGATGCCGTGTTCCAGCAGATATTCGCGCAGGGTTTGCAGCAAGCCCGCGTCTTCGGCGAAGCGTTCCATCAAGATCTGGCGCGCGCCGTCCAGTGCAGCCTTGGCATCGGCAACACCGGGGTTATCACCGCTATCGGTCTTGAAGGCGGGTTTCAGATAGGCCGCAGCTTCTTCTTCCGGATTCTTGCTTGGGTCTGCCAGCAATGCTTCCGCCAGAGGCAGCAAGCCGGCTTCCACCGCGATCTGGGCCTTGGTGCGGCGCTTCAGCTTGTACGGCAAATACAAATCTTCCAGGCGGGTCTTGTCTTCTGCGTGCGTGATGGCGTCCAGTAATGCAGGCGTCATCTTGCCTTGTTCTTCAATCGAGGACAGGATTGCGCTACGGCGGTCTTCCAGCTCGCGCAGATAGCGCAGACGCTCTTCCAGCAAGCGCAACTGCGTGTCGTCCAGGCCGCCGGTGACCTCTTTACGGTAACGCGCGATAAACGGCACGGTCGCGCCTTCATCCAGCAGGGTAACAGCAGCGGCAACCTGTACCGGTTTGGCAGCAAGCTCAACGGCAAGGCGTTGTTCAATAGAAGGCAACATAGATCATTCAATGGGAAAAAAGAAAACAAGTCGGTGATGATACGCACTCTGTGCGATTGCGCCAGTCTTGACAGTCTTGAGGACTAAGGGTAGGGGCCGGGCCTGCCAAAGAAAACTTGACATCGCGTAAATCTTGCCGGTTTCTCAGCGTATTTTGTTGATTGCCGTAAAGATATTGAGCCAAATCTGCCTTGGCTATTATTTTACCGCGTAGCGTTGCCTGCGCGGGGAATGATGTAAAAAATGCCAGCGCAGCAATCTATTGCAGATACAGATTCGGCTTGTTGATTTCCATCAGTATTTCGGGCTTGGCGGGCGCCTTGAAGCCAAATTGCGCATACAGACCACGCGCATCCGAACTGGCGAGCATGAAGCGGCGCAGACCCTGCAGATCAGGATGATCCAGCACTGCCTGCATCAGCGCCTTGCTATAGCCCTTACCGCGCTGTTCTGCGATCACGAAAACATCGACCAGATAGGCAAAAGTTGCGTAGTCACTGACCACCCGTGCAAAGGCAATCTGCCGTCCTTCTAGATAGACGCCGAAGCATAGCGAGTGCTGGATGGAACGCTGCACCAGCGCTAAAGAGATGCCCTTGGCCCAGGTGCTTTGCTCGGACAGGAATTGATGGATCAGAGGGATATCCAGTGCGGACTGGTCGGTCTTGATTTCCATGGCGGCTCAATGTGCAGAAAAATAGCGAGCAGTGATTATGCGGCAATTCTGAGCGTCACGGAAGGCCTGCGTATGTTCGGGTGACGGCAGCGCGGGAGGCGGCAGGCCTAGGGCGTGTTGACATTTAATTTGGGTGTGCGAATGGGGCTAAACAGGCGCAGGGCTAGGCGCAGCACGCGCCGCAGTGTGATCACTGCCAGCGGGGTGCAACAACGCCCTGCGCCTGTTTAGCCCCATTCCCTCCGGGTTCATCCTCGGCGGCCCCACCAAAACGCGTGCTGGACTGCGTTGCGCTCCTTGTTAAGGCACCAGCCTTAAAGCGTCGCACGCCTTGCCAGCCCACGTTTTGGTGGGGCCGCCGAGGCTTGAACGCATCTCCCAAATTAAATGTCAACCCGCCCTAGACAGCGCTGGTATAAAAATACATCAGCAATCCTGCGGCGCAGAGATTGATGGCGATATAAAAACTGATGCCGGGGCTGTATTTTTTCTTGCCACGCGCAGGAGGATCGTCGAAATCATGCCTTATGTGCTGAAATTCATCCATGGTGCTTCCTCTTACTTCTTTGTGCTATCTCAAAATGATCTGCCGCCGCCATGCGGGCCGGCAGCAGATCGGCATGTTTACCGGTAAGTGATACTCATGCAGAAAATGATTTGTCAGGCAGCGATGCTCATCGTCAGGCTGGCGACGTAACCATTGGCAGTGTCGCCGGAAAGACTGAGTAGTTGCGTGCTGTAGCCGTCGCTAAAGACCTGGTCGGAGGCGTTGGTTGGCACCGAGGTGTTCTGGCCGTGCGTGTACAACGCGGTGTTGTACACGGCAGTATTGATCGTCTCGGAAAACGCAAACTGCGTGGTTGCGGTAGCCGTTACACTTAGATTGTCATTGATGTAGACCTGCGCGTGTATATGCGTCACGCGGCCTGCATACCAGCCCGGATAGACTGTAGTAAAGCTGACCTGGCCATTGGCGTCCGTGATCTGTATGCCGCGCAGATAGGTTTCTCCCTGGTGGTTGCCGTTTTGCTGGCTGCTGTAACCGGAGTATCCGCCGTCTTTATCGCAATGCCAGATGTAGACCGCTGCATTGGTAATCGGTGCGCAGAGCTGATTGACATTGGTCAGCGTCAGGTTTAGTGTCAGAGGCAGGCCGGTTTTGCTTTCGCGTATATCCTTGCGCATTATCGCGGAATTGCTTAGGATAGCCAGCAGAGGATAGGGGCCTTCAGTCTCCTGTGGAATGATCGCGCAATTGGTGCCCGAGCCGGCGGCTGCGCGCGTTGCTGCGATGCTGACCGTATTGGTCGATGCTCCATCTTCCGCAGTGACGACGATGCTGATGCCGGTCGTACCTACCGCCAGGCTGATGGCGCCCGAGGCAGTACCGCTTGCAAGTGCAATGCCGTTGACCTTGATCGTGGCACCGTTGCCTGCTGTAGGCGTGACGCTGATGCTGCTGACGCTATTGGCGACGCTCACCGTATAGCTGTTGACGCTGCTGGAAAAAGCAGGGGACAGGCTGGCAGAAGAAACGCTCAGCGCGCTCAGTCTGGCATCTGTGCTGACAACCGTGGCCGAGGTGTTTGTCGTGCTGCCTGTACTGCTGCCACCGCCGCCGCAACTGATCAGGGTGGTAGTGCTCAATGCCCCAAGCAGCATCGCTTTGCGGCGTGCGGGCAGGCGTGGAGAGCCGGAGGAAGGGGATGTCATTGCGATACTCCTGATGGGATACTGGACAATACAGACGCCGGCGAAGCGGCGATCTGCAGGAGCCTCCGGGAGGATGCTCCTGCACTCATCCAGCTAAGCCTGGGTATTGATCAAATTGCCGGAACTGCTGCTGGCGCTCAGATTTTGCGATAGCGCCTGCAGAAAATTATTCAGGGTTTTATCGCTGTTGCCGGATTCTCCCAATGCGCTGAGCAGGTTCTGGAAGCTTTGCTGCAGGTTCGATACGTCGCTGGTGCTGGTGTCCGTGCTATCGGTGTTGCTGGAGCTGGCAGTGGAAGTGCTGGAGGAGCTGGAGGACAGCTCGCTGATCAGGCTCTGCAGGTCCGATTGCAATTGTGCAGGGCCACCGCTGCCGCCCGGCGGCGGTGGGGGCGGGCGATTGCCGGATGTTGCCGATACGCCGGACGCAGAAGAGCTGCTGTCGGAACTATCCGAGATATTGGTGTCGCTTTGGGCGTGCAGGTTTTCCAGCAGGCTTTGCAGGAAGGATGTTAGCGCCTGGCTGACATCCGTCGTGCTGGAGCTGCTGTCGGTAGACGTGTCGGAGCTTGAGCTCGCATCGCTGGATGTGCTGGAATCGGTGCTGGTACTGGAGCTGCTACTGGAGCTGGAACCGGTTACGCCCAGCTGCGACAGCGCCTGGGGGATCGCATCGACCAGGCCACCGCCCTTGGGCGGTTCAGGCGGTGAGCTGCCGTCCACGCTGCGGGCGGAGCTGCTTTGCCGGGTGCTGCCGACCTGCGTTAGTTGTGCGATTGAAAAGCTATTGGATATGCCGCTGATAGTCATGTTGCTCTCCTTTGAGATGGAAACTGAGCTGATTTTTTATACCGGCTGTTGATGAATTCTTTGAAGTCCGCCGGCGGGCAATAAGGCAAACTTTCTGCTGACGCTGATAAATCGGTAATGCCCATCGGGTAGTACCCGTCAGGGCAGCGACTGCGCAAGGCGGCACAGCGCCCGACGGCTATCCGGCAGTGCTTGTGGCGGCGCCGGATGCTTGTCTCTAAGCTTGTTGATGTTTTGTATGTCTTGCTGGTATTCAGGCCCGGCTTTTAATTCGTATGTGCAGGGCCAGGAGGCGGCAGGCCGGGGCCGTGATGGTTGTCACGCCCGTCGCCACGGTCATGACCCTCGCGACCTTCGTGTCCTTCATGCCCCTCGTGCGCTTGGAAGCGCGCTTTCATTTCTTCCACCTGTTTGCGCTGTTCTGCCGTCAGCAATGCATAGATCTGCTGCTCGCCGCGCAGGCGCAACAAGCTGCTGTCTCCCATCGCGCGTGCCGACGCTTCGGTCAAGGCCTTGGCCTTGCTGTCGTCGTACTGCGCGGAAAAACGCATTGCCCGCAAGGCCTCTTGCGCTTTGCGCAGTGCTTTCATTTGCTCACGCAATTGCGGCGCTTGCGCATGCATGATGGCGAAGATCTTGTCTTCTTGTTCTTCTGTTAATTTGATGCCATGTAAAAAAACGGGACCGGGCTGATGATCGAACGGCGCCTCAAAGCCGTGCGGCACGTCACCCGGGACCGCAAAGCCTGGCCCCTCCATCCTTGGGCCATGCCCCGGCATCCCTTGGGCCTGGGCAGACATCTGTGCCGCAAACACGAGACCGGCGGCGAGCAATACATGTTTGATCCTGTTTTTATCTGACTTCATCTGTGGGTTCCGATTGTCGTTTTTCTTTTTTCTACAGTGCAGCTATGCAACTGATGTGACGATTGTCTTTGGGTTTGCTGTAAAGTTCAGTTAATCACTTGTAAAACTGCGTAAAGTCGCCGTAATGGGCGTTTGCCCAAATTTATTTGTGTTTGGCATAATATTTACATAAGCTCAATCATGTAAAACTGGGTAAATCAGGGCTGGAAAGCCTGTGCTCACAGCCGGTTTATCGCTATGATCGGCAAAATTCATAGGCACAATATTGCTGTAATGAATTTTCTGACAAGAAGATGAGATGAAGAAATATGACTAAGGTGCTGCTGGTAGATGATGACGTCGAGCTGGTCGACATGCTCAGGCAATATATGGAGCGCGAAGGCTTCGAGGTCACGGTCGCCCATAATGGCGAGGCCGGCGTTACCGAGGCATTGACCGGAGTCCATACCATCGCGGTGCTGGATGTGATGATGCCGCGCATGAACGGCGTGGAGGCGCTGCGCCGCATCCGCGGCAAGAGCCGCATGCCGGTGCTGATGCTGACCGCCAAGGGCGACGACATAGACCGCATCATCGGCCTGGAACTGGGCGCGGACGACTATGTACCCAAACCCTGCACGCCGCGTGAACTGGTGGCCAGGATACGTGCCATCCTGCGCCGCACCCAGGTGCCGGACCAGGAGAAAATCTCGGATGCCGTGCTGACTATCGGTGCATTGAGCGTATGGTCGGAGCAAAGGCGCGCAGAATGGGACGGCAAGCCGCTGGAACTGACCAGCACGGAATTCAGCCTGCTGGACATACTGGCGCGCAACGCCGGCCACAAGGTCAGCAAGAATGAATTGTCGGAACAGGGCCTGGGCCGGCCGCTGGCCAGGTTCGACCGCAATATCGACGTGCATCTGAGCAGCATACGGCAGAAATTGAATAACTTGTCCGGCGACCGGGTCATCATCCAGACCGTGTACCGCCAGGGCTATATGCTCATCAAAGAATAGCCATAGTGTACTGTTGTCACCCATCCTTCATTGCCGCTATGCCGGCCAGCAGTGTGCCCGCGCAGGCGCTGAGCATTGTTCCGCACTGGGATAGTTCTGCATTGCCCTCGCAGCGCATTTTCGGGGTGAATGACTGATGGGCCGCCTGTTCTGGAAATTCTTCTTCTTCATCCTGCTGGCCCAATTGACGGCTATCGTCGGTATCAGCGGCACGCTGTGGATCAAGCACAATACCGAGGACAGGCTGACCCGCAGTACCAATCGTCAGGCCCATATTGCGCTGGTGGTGGAGTCTGCCGAGATCGCCTTGCAGCAAGGCGGGCCGCAAGCGCTGCGCAGGCTGGGGGGGAGTTTACGCCGCTACCAGGTCTACGTGATCGACGAGAATAATCACGATGTAATGGGACGCCTGGTCAGCCTCGCCAGTATAGAAAAGTTCAAGGCCAGCATAGAAAAAGGACCTCCTTCCGTACTGGCGCGCAAAGTGACAGGGCCCGACAAGCAGACTTACCTGGTATTTTTCTCCGCACTGGAAGACGCCTGGGATCGGGAATCTTCGGACCGCCATCCGGAGCCGCTGCCTGGCGAAAGGCCGCCGCCGTTTGAACACGGTGAGCACGGTGAGCGTGGACCTGTAGGCCCTGATCGCGGCCAGCCGCCCTTTGGGGGTGATCCTGGTGGCATGCACGCGCCAGGGTCTTATTATCCTCTGATCCCGCTAGTGTCTTCAGTGATAGCAAGCCTGCTGTTTGCCGCCTTGCTCGCCTGGTATATGTCCAAACCTATACGCAATCTGCGCAGCGCATTCATAGAACTTGCCAGCGGCAAGCTGGATACGCGCGTGGGAGCGACCATGGGACGCAGGCGCGATGAACTGGCCGACCTGGGGCGCGAATTCGATCTGATGGCGGACAAGCTGCACGTATTGGTGGAAAGCCAGCGTCAATTGATGCATGACGTTTCCCATGAACTGCGTTCACCTCTGGCGAGGTTGCAGGCTGCAATAGGACTGGCGCGTCAGCAACCGGAAAAAATGGAAGGTACATTGGAGCGGCTGGAGAACGAGAGCATACGCATGGACAAGCTGGTCGGCGAGCTGCTGACCTTGTCACGCATAGAGGCTGGGGTCACCGGTGCGAATGAAGAAATCAGCATGGCCGACCTGATGGCCGAGGTGGTGGAAAATGCCAGCTTTGAAGCCGAGGCCAATCATCGCAGGCTGGAGTTTACCGGCGATACTGAGGTTATCGTATTCGGCAAATTTGAATTGCTGTACCGGGCTGTGGAAAACGTGGTGCGCAATGCGATCAAGCATACGGCAGAAGGCAGTGCCGTGACGATTAACACTAAGCCGGACCGGGATAATGCGACCTTCAGCATTACGGTGCTCGATCAGGGCAGCGGTGTGCCGGATCAGGAACTGGCGGCTATTTTTGAACCCTTCTTCCGCGGCAGCCAGATCACCAGCACACAGCATGGTTACGGCCTGGGGCTGACTATCGCCAAGCGGGTGCTGCTGGCGCATGGCGGGGTAATACGTGCCTCTAACCGCGCCTCCGGCGGCTTGTGCGTTGAAATAGTCTTGCCCTGCAAATTTCCCTAAGCTGCAATAGAAAATATGGCTTAGCCGGTAGCCAGGATGCCGCCCGTGACCCGTTCTATGCCGGACAGGTCGCGCCAGGTTTGTACCTGCGTGAAGCCGTGCTCGCTCAACAGGCTGCGTACAGCCTCCGCCTGGTCATATCCGTGTTCCAGCAGCAGCCAGCCGCCTTGTTTCAGATGCAGGGCGGCTCCGCCTATGATGATGCGGTAGTTGCTCAGGCCGTCGGCGTGGTCGGTCAGTGCGATCACCGGTTCAAAGCGCAGGTCGCCTTCACCCAGGTGGTGATCGTCCTTGACGATATACGGTGGGTTGCTGACGATGGTATCGAATAGTTCGGCTTGCAAGGCTTCATACCAGCTGCTTTGCAGCAGGCGCATGCGGCCCGGATCTAAAATCCTTTGCGCATTATCTTCAGCGATTTTCAGTGCCGCCGGGCTGACATCCAGTGCAGTCACCTGCAGGTCGGGCCGGCTGTGGGCGATAGCGATGGCGATGGCGCCCGAGCCCGTGCCCATGTCCAGCAGGCTGCCTTGCGGCGGCGCATGCTGCAAGGCCAGTTCCACCAGTAATTCGGTGTCGGCGCGCGGGATCAGCACGTCCGGGCTGACCCGGAACGGCAGTCCGAAGAATTCCCGTTCGCCGACCAGATAGGCGATAGGTTCGCCATCGTAGCGGCGCTGTATCAAATCCTGCATCGTCTGCAGTTGTTCTGCATCCAGCAACTGCTCGCAGCGGGTGATCAACTGTATGCGGGTCAGGCCCAGTGCGTGCATCAGCAGGATGCGGGTCTCCAGCTTGCCCAGCGGAGAACTGGATTCACAGGCTGCGATGCTGACGCCGCTGGTCTCCATGGCGATCAGCGCGAACGGCCAAAGACATTGCGTTCGTTGGGCCTTTTATTGATCATGGCAATAACGACAAAGCTCAGCGCAAAAATGGCAAACCATACCAGCGACCATTGCGGGATGGACAAGCCGAGGATAGGTTCATATTCTGTGCTGCACATGCCGTCGGCCTTGAACAGCACGGGCACCAGTTCTGCGGTAAATATCTTGTTCAGCGCGACTTCCCAAGGATCGATACCGCAGGACAGCGCCGGATGGGCCTTGACCCACAGGTGGCGGAGGGCGATGCCGGCACCGATCAGCGCAATCACTGCGCCTATCCAGGAACCGACCTTGCGTGCAGCCACCGGCAGTATCAGCAAGATGATGCAGATCACGGCGATAGCGACGAACACATAGCGTTGCGCCACGCACAGCGGGCATGGCAGCATGCCTTCTCCCAGTTGCAGGTACAGCGCTATGCCCAGCAGGGCGACACAGGTGGCGGCTATCGTGATGAGCAGGGTCTTGGATATATTCATAGTGGTGCGATCGATTCGGCTTTGATTGGCTGTTCTATTGGGAGGCAACTAATACGGAGTGTACTTCGTATAAGTTGCTGCGCGTGCAAATGGCAATTATGAGCACTCGGCCGCCGTTTGGTTCCGAATGGTTACAATTTTGCCGGGTTCTTACATATTGCCACAATATGTCCCAGGGGATACTTTGCCGCTTAGGACGGGGCGATGCAGGCTTATTCGTCGCCCAACTGCGCCAGCAATTCGGCCTGGTGTTCGGCGATTAGGGCATTGGTCAGTTCAGTCAGCTCACCGTCCATGATGAAATCCAGCTTGTACAAGGTCAGGTTGATACGGTGGTCGGTCATGCGCCCTTGCGGGTAGTTATAGGTGCGTATGCGTTCGCTGCGGTCGCCGGAGCCGATCAGGCTCTTGCGGGTGGCCGCTTCCTTGGCCTGCTTCTCGCGTAACTGGCCATCCATGATACGGGTTGCCAGCACACGCATTGCCTGCGCCTTGTTTTGATGCTGGCTGCGGCCATCCTGGCATTCAACCACGATACCGGTAGGGATATGCGTCAGGCGCACGGCAGAATCGGTCTTGTTGATGTGCTGGCCGCCGGCGCCGGAGGCGCGGAAGGTATCGATACGCAGATCGGCATTATTGATGACCACGTCGGCCAGTTCATCCGCTTCCGGCATCACGGCGACGGTGCAGGCCGAGGTATGGATACGGCCCTGGGTCTCGGTCGCAGGCACCCTTTGCACGCGGTGGCCGCCGGATTCGAACTTCAGCTTGGAATAGGCGCCCAGGCCGGCGATACGCACGATCACCTCTTTATAACCGCCCAGTTCTGACGCAGATTCCGACATCATTTCTATCTGCCAGCGGTTGCGTTCGGCAAAGCGCGTATACATGCGCAGCAGGTCGCCGGCAAACAGTGCCGCTTCGTCACCGCCGGTACCGGCGCGCACTTCCAGCAGGATATTGCGTTCGTCATTCGGGTCCTTGGGCAACAGCATTTTTTGCAGGTCACTTTCCAGCGTTTCCATCGTGGCCTTGGCGGCGGCGATTTCTTCCTGCGCAAATTCCTTCATGTCGGGATCGGCCATCATTTCTTGCGCGGCAGCGATGTCGGTCTGCGCCTGCTGATAATTCTTATAGAGTTCTACCAGCGGTTCCAGCTCTGCGTGTTCGCGGTTTAGCTTGCGGTAGTTGTCCATGTCATTGGTGCTGCCTTCCTGGTTCAGCAACTGGTTGACTTCAACCAGGCGTTCCGCCAGTTGGTCGAGCTTGGAGAGCATCGATGGTTTCATGGTAAGACCTATTTAGTATTTATTGGGGGCAGAGCGCAGCAAGGCGTCTGAATTTTTCTGTGGGGAGATGCAGGCCGGGACGGCGCTGCATAAAGTGCAGTGCCCGCTAACGCTTGGTGCGGAACAGTTGTGGCAGTAAAGTGGCCAGGCGGGCGCGTTCGTCACCCTTGGCCTGATGCAGGGCCTGTTGCGGGCCGTGCAGGAATTTGGCGGTAATGCCTTTGGACAGTGCTTCCAGTACCGCGTCTATGTCTTCACCCTTGGCCAGCATCTTGCGTGCGCGTTCCAGCTCCATCATGCGCACTACCTCGCTGCTTTCATGCAGGTCCTGGATTACAGGCACGACTACACGGCCGTCCACCCAGTGCATGAAGGATTGCACGCGGGTTTCGATGATGGCTTCTGCCTGTGCCACTGCGGCCTGGCGGTTTTCCAGTCCGGTCTGCACCACGTTGCCGAGGTCATCCACGGTGTACAGGAAAACGTCGTCCAGCGCGCCGATTTCAGGTTCTATATCGCGCGGCACCGCCAGATCCACCATGAAGATAGGGCGATGGCGGCGCGCTTTGACCACGCGCTCGACCAGTCCCAGGCCGATGATAGGCAGTGAAGAGGCGGTACAGGAAATGATGATGTCGAATTGCGCCAACTGCTGCGGCAATTCAGCCAGGCGTATTGCCTTGCCGTTGAAGCGGTGGGCCAGCGCTTCGCCGCGCTCCAGCGTGCGGTTGGCGATGGTCAGGCTCTTGGGATTTTGCGCGGCAAAGTGGGTTGCGCACAGTTCTATCATCTCGCCGGCGCCGATGAACAGCACATGCTGATCAGAAATTTTGTCGAAGATGCGTTGCGACAGGCGTACTGCAGCGGCCGCCATGGACACACTGTGCGCGCCGATCTCCGTGGTAGTGCGTACTTCCTTCGCAACAGCAAAGGTGCGCTGGAACAACTGGTGCAAATAAGTGCCGAGGCCACCGGCGGCATCCGCCTGGCGCACTGCATCCTTCATCTGGCCCAGGATCTGCGGCTCGCCCAGCACCATGGAATCCAGGCCGGAAGCAACCCGGAATGCGTGGCGCACCGCATTGTCTTGCGGCAGCGTATATAAATGGGGGCGCAATTCTGCGTATGGCAGCTTGTGGAAGTCGGCGAGGAAATGCGCGGTGGCATCTATCGGGTTGTCGACCTGGTTGGCCGCATACAGTTCGGTGCGGTTGCAAGTGGACAGAATTGCTGCCTCATTGCCGAATTCAGTGCCATCCTTGCCAAACCACGAGCGCGCGGCAACCACTGCCTGACTGATCTGGTCAGGGGCAAAAGCGACTTTTTCGCGCAGCGAAACAGGCGCGGTCGTGTGATTGAGGCCGACGGCTAGCAGTTGCATGGAATAAATATCGGGAGATTATGCACGCTATTATAGCGTGCTCCCGGTTCCGCGTTTCGTTGCTTGCCGGGCTAAAAGACAGAAATGGCTTGTTATGCATCAAATGCGGGCAATTTAATGTGGAAAGTTGTTCCTTCATTAAGAACGCTATGGAAGCCTATCTGTCCACGGTGCCGGTCGATGACGGTTTTGACAAAGACCATGCCCAGTCCTATGCCGTCCGCTTTGCCCTGGTCGCTGTGCTTGAAGCGCTGAAAACGCTGGAACAGGCGGGCCTGGTCAGCCCTGGCAATGCCGTAGCCCTGGTCGCTGATGCTGCAAATGACCACAGTCCCGTCCGCTCCTTGTTCAAATTGCAAGCTGCAAGTGATCGTGGTGTCGGCCGGGCTGTATTTGATCGCATTGGACAGCAGATTGGTCAGCACCCGTGTCATCAGGCTGCGATCGACATTGACGGGGTAGTAGTCCCCGGGGGTATGGCTGAGAATGCGGATGTTTTTGTTTTTTGACAGCGCCCACATTTCTTCCGTCGCATCCAGCAGGATATCCTGCATATCGGTCTCTTCCAGCCGGTAATTTTGCGATTCGGCGCGCACCAGTTGCACAAAATCGTCGGCCAGGCTGAGCGTTGCGGTCGCCGCTCTTTCTATGCGGGATATGAATTCAGCCTGCGGCAAGGCTGTGGCCTGGTCCTGCTGCAATTCCAGCAAGGCCAGGATGGAGGCTTGCGGTGAGCGCATGTCATGCGAAATGAAATGCAATGATTCATCGCGGCTGCGCTCGGCGCTGCGTATTGCCGTGATATCGATGACGCTGACTATCCAGCCTATCAGCTCCTTGCTGCTTGAGTAGCAGGGCGCGCTCTTGATGATCAGATTGCGCCCCTGCGTGTCGCTGACTTCTATGCCCTGGCTGATGGTTGCAGTATGTTCCAGGTCCAGCAGATTCCACCAGCTGAATTCCACGTTAGGCGTCTGGTCCAGCGCCTTGGGATTGCTCATGCCGGCGAACAGGTAGGGCATCAATGCGTCCTGCACTTGGGGCGTGCCTATGCTGGCAAAATAATCCTTGGCGGGCTGGTTGGACAGCAATACATTACCGTCGATCGTGGTCACCAGCGTCGCATCGGGCAGGCTGCTCAGGCTGTCGGTGACGAACTGGCGCAAGTCGCGCACACGACGGGCAGCGACCTGCATTGCATTGATGCGCTGCTCCAGCGCATCCTGCAAAGGCGCTGGCCTGGTTTTGCCTGCTGGAGCCAGTTCAGGCAGCAAATGCGGCTCCTTGTCCAGCAGCAGAAATTCTGCCGCCAGATAGCGCATCGCGGCCTCCAGCCGGCGCCAGCTCCAGACGGGATAGGCGAGTATCAAGGTCAGCAAGGCGGCGGACGGCGGCAGCCAATACCCGGCAGTCAGCGCAAAATAACTGCCCGCCAGCAGGCCCATGCAGACCAGGCCAGTGACCAGCAGCGATATGCGCGGCGACAGCAGGAAGTAGCACAAGAGCGTCAGCGCAACCGGCAGCAGGCAAAACAACAGGGTTTGCCACAATGGGGCGAAGGCGATCGAACGTCCGTCCAGCAGGCTGGACAGGATATTGGCATTGATTTCCACGCCGGAAATTACGCCATCATTGCCTGACACCGGAGTCGGGAAAGAATCGGCCATGCCAAAGGCGGTCGGTCCGACCAGCACATATTTATTTTTGAAAAATTCTGCCGGCACTTCACCGCGCAGCACAGCCACATAGGGGACAGATTTGAAATGGCCGGCGCTGCCATAGAAAGGAATGTGCATCTGGTAATCGCGCTGCCAGGCATTCGGGTTGTCCGGCTTGGCTGTATACTGGAGGCGGCGTAAATCGGCGGTGAGCCTGGCTCCGGGAATCTCTGCGGTCGCCGCGGCAGGCCTGCCCAGGTCTTTCATCGCCAGCCCAAAATGCGACCACCAATTTCCCTTGATGCCTTCGCGCAGGAATACGCTGCGGACGATGCCATCCCTGTCCTGTTCCACATGGATATGCCCGAGCTGCCTGGCGGCATTGGCCAGCACCGGTATCGGCAGCGTGGCAACCAGACCCGCGCCGGCTTCTTCCGCATTCAAAGGCAATACGACCCGGTTGCTGGCGGTGATCGCATTCGCCAGCACGGTGTCGCCATGGACAGGATTGCCCGCACTGTCTTGCTGCGGGCTTTCGGGTTCCGAAAATTTGATATCTATACCTATCGCCAGCGGCTGCATCGCGGCTAGCCGGCTGATCAGCTCGGCATGGCGAGTGCGCGGCCACGGCCATTTGCCCAGTTCGTTCAGGCTGTAGTCATCGATGGCAACAATGATGACGTCATCGCGGGCTGGCTGGGTATTGGCCTGCATGAACCTGTCATACAGGTTCAGATCCAGCCGTCCCATGATATTAAACAGGCTCAGTCCGGCTGCCAGGACAAGCAGCAAAATGCTGATGATCAGCCACTCGCGCAATGCGATATGCTCTGCGCTGGAAGAAGTGCCTGCTTTTGCATCCGCAATGTGCTTCATATCTTCCTGTGTGATGCTGGCCTGGTCTGCCTGCTAGTGGTAATCCGTTATGAATCTTTTTCCGAGTTGTGCATCCGGTCGCTGTGTTAATAGCCAGCCCTGACTGCGCCGCCACTCGACATCAAGGCCTCGCCGTTGCTGGTGGTCCAGCGGCTGTAGATACTGACCTTTTGCGTGGACGAGAAGGCGCCGATATAGCCATCCGGATCAGTCGCACGCACGCGGATGAAGTACTGGCCGGCGTCCGGGCGCGGGATGCGCAGCTCGGATTTGTCCAGTTCCTGCGATAGATACAGCGAAGTGAATCCTGCATCGCGGCCTATCTGCACCAGGAATTTTTGCCCCGGCTCTGAAGGCCAGTTGAATGACAATTCCTTGTCTCCGCCATCCGTGAATGGCGCCATTGCCTGCTGCGGCGGCATCAATACAAAGCGCTGGGCATCGCTGAATGGCCCCTGGTCCGGCTGTCCATTCTTTTGGGAGATGCTGGCGGCGCGCCAGAAATAAGTACCCGGTTTCAGCGTATCTGCCGTCAGGCGTATGTCGGTGATGCCGGTTTGGTCCAGGAGAATATCCTTGAATGCTGCGTCATTGGCGACCTGCAGGCGGTAGGTTTTGGCGTCTGCCGCCTCGGTCCATGCAAAGTCCACCTTGTCTGCCCGCAGCTTGGCCTTGGGTTGCACGCTGAACGGCGGCTCCGGGCGCGCTTTCAGTGTGAATGGCAGTATGACAGGAAGACCTTCCAGGCCGACTCCATCGATGGCAGTCGCGCGTACGAAGTACTGGCCGTCAGGCAAGCCGTCAAACTTGAAGCGGGTGTCGGTATCAAGGCCGCTGACGCGTCCTTCCGCCAGCAGATTTTGCGCCTGGGAGTCGCTGGCGATCTGCGCGCGGTAAGCGGTGGCGCGCTCCATCTTGTCGATGCTGATCTGTACCGTCGGTTTTTCTTGCAACTGGTAATTGCCGCTCAGCGTAGGCGGGTTCAGCAAAGCCACCGGCTTGCCGACTGCATTGCGGCTGACGATGTTTCCCTGGCCGGCGGGCAGTAATACCGTGGCCGGTTTTTCCGGTTTGCCGACGGCGACCTTGCCACCCAGGACTTCGCTGGCGATGCCGTTGTCATTCACACCGACGCGAAAATGCGTGCCGCGTACGCCTGCAATGGCCAGTGGCGAACGTACCTCAAAACGGCCCTTGTTGGATTCCAGCGGCGTTACCGTTGATTCCACCCGGCCTTGCACCAGTGTGATCTCGGTGCGTGGGCTTTGCGTGTATTTTGCCATCCTCAGCTTGCTCAGTTTGACCTGGCTATTGGATGGGATGGAGATGCGGGAATTGTCCGGCAATACCAGCGACAGGAAACCGTTCCTGCTGGTGCTGATCTGGCTGCCTTCGGTCAGCGTGGCGCCTATCTCCAGTGCGGTTTCCGCACCTGCCGTATTTTTTGCCGTGGCCTGTCCTGCCAGCGCAACGACCTTGGCGCTGCTCATTTCTTCAGGCAGCAACTCCAGCGGAATCAGGATGGCGGAGCCGACAGGGATGGTGCGGTCATTGCCTATCTTGTTGCGCTTGCCGATGATGCTCCAGTTGCTGAGCTTTTCTGTATAGCGTAGCGCGATGCTGGAGAGGGTATCGCCCTTCAGCGCGTAGTACGTCATATCAGGCGGGGTATTGACTACGGTACCGGGCTCCCCTGCTGTCTTGGCGGCACAAGCCGGCTGCATGGAGAGCACTGAAAACGAAAGACCCAGCGCCAGAAGAAAAGTGAAGCGAAAAGCGGTGTACATGCGATCTCCAGGGGCTTACCGGCTGCGGTCTTAGCAATGCTTGTAGGGGATAATGGGATGGGGAGCCAAGATGCAGTATAGTCCGGACATTGCCGGGCTATACTTATCCGGCGGCCTTATTCAGCGGCGACTTGCTCCAGGCGGTAGCCGTAGCTATACACGGGAGCCAGGCGATAGCCGTTCTCAGGGCGCAATTCCAGCTTGCTGCGCACCCGTGAAATGTGGGTGTCCATCGTGCGCGAAGGGATGTCGATGTCGCGTGACCATACTGCTTCCAGTATGTAGGCGCGCGACAGCGGCCGGCCCAGATTGCGAAACAGCAGCAAGGCCAGGTCAAACTCTTTCTGCGTCATTTCTACAGGCACGTCATTGATGCTGACCCGGCCTGCGCGGGTTTCGAATTTGTAGATGCCGAACTGCAGGTGCTCGGACATGGCCTGTGCCGGGTAGGCGCGGCGCAACAATGCCTGCACGCGGGCTACCAGTTCGCTGCGGCGTATCGGTTTGATCATGTAATCGTCGGCGCCTGCGGCGAGGCCGGCGACGATATCATCTTCGCCGGAACGGCTGGTCATGAATAAGACAGGCAGGGTAGGGGATAGTTTTTCCCTGACCCATTGCAGAATTTCGGTACCGCTCAGGTCGGGAACTTGCCAATCCAGGATCAGCATGTCGTAGCTGTCGCGCCGCAAATGGTGCAGCATCTCTTTTCCGCTCAGGAAGGGATGGCAGGAGTGGCCGGCGGCACTGAGTATGGTGCAGACTAACTCGAGCAGATTGTTGTCATCGTCAAGTACGGCAATTCTCATAGGGACCCACGATTAAGGTTATGCAATAAGATCATGCACAAATGCAAATTGTGCCATTTTACATATTGATAAAAGCGCCATTGTACCTAATGATATGTGAAGTTTTCTACAATGAAACAATAAAGTGAAAAAAAACTGTTCGATATTGCATCATGGAACTATTTTCCGCGCAGTTGAAGAAAATTATCTGAGCTTAAGAAAAGATGATAGTTAAAAGCTATCGACGGCGTACAGCAGCTTTTTCCGAAATCTTTGTAGGAGAGTCGCTGGCGCCACGACAAACGGCGCCAGCTTTGGCTTGAAATCAAAAAACCTCAAAAACGTCAAAAAACCTGCGCAGTATTAGCTGCGCAATTCCGCTTCAGGTAAAACCACATTCACGTCCAGCACTTCCAGGTTGCCCTGGCGGTCCAGCGATACCTTGATATCGTCGGCATTCACCTTGGTGTATTTCGAGATGACGGCAATCAGTTCTGCATGCAATGCAGGCAGAAAATCATAGCCGTCGCGACCACTGCGTTCACGGGCGATGATGATCTGCAGGCGCTCTTTCGCGGTGTTCGCGCTTTTTGGCTTGGTGTTGAATAAGAAAGAGAGCAGGGCCATATTACTTCCCTCCAAAGATGCGCTGAAGCAGGCCTGGTTTTTCGTAAGCGATAAAACGCAGAGGCACTTCCTGGCCGAGGAAGCGCGATACGACGT
The DNA here is from genome assembly GCF_014636315.1 of Parundibacterium terreum. GTDB lineage: Bacteria > Pseudomonadota > Gammaproteobacteria > Burkholderiales > Burkholderiaceae_D > Undibacterium > Undibacterium terreum. Next base: position 489,807 of record NZ_BMED01000004.1, read on the forward strand.
CCTCGTAGGCTTCGGAAACATCGCTACCCTTCATATGGATAGCAGGATTACCCTGGTTGGAAGCATGCAGCACGGTTTCTGATTCAGGGATGATGCCGATCAAAGGGATGCGCAGGATTTCCTGCACATCGGTATAAGACAGCATCTCGCCGCCTTCTACCCGTTTTGGCGAATAGCGGGTGATCAGCAGATGCTCCTTGACCGGTTCGCCGCCATTTTGCGCGCGCTTGGATTTGGCCTGGATGATGCCGAGGATACGATCTGAATCGCGCACCGAAGAAACTTCCGGATTGGTGACGATGATCGCTTCATCGGCAAAAGCCAGCGCCATCACGGCGCCGCGTTCGATACCCGCCGGAGAATCGCAGACGATGTATTCAAAGTCCATCTTGACCAGATCGTTTAGTACGCGTTCCACGCCTTCTTCGGTCAGCGCATCCTTGTCGCGGGTTTGCGAAGCAGGCAGGATGAACAGGTTGTCGCAATGCTTGTCCTTGATCAGCGCCTGGTTCAGGGTTGCTTCTCCGCTGATGACGTTGATCAGGTCATATACCACGCGGCGTTCGCAGCCCATGATCAGGTCGAGATTGCGCAGGCCGACGTCAAAGTCCAGCACTGCAGTTTTATGTCCCCTCAAGGCGAGGCCAGAAGCAAAGCTTGCGCTGGAAGTGGTTTTGCCCACGCCGCCTTTACCTGATGTCACAACGATGATTCTTGCCACAAAGAGCTCCTTTTAGATATATATGCTGTATGGATAAGCGCGATTGATCGCGGCTCAGCCCGTTGTCTTGACCGATGATACTTCAATACTGTCGCCTATCAGCTTGATTTGTACCGGTTGATTTGCCGCCAATGCAGGCGGGCCGTTTTCAAATGTCCTGTAGATGCCGGCAATGGAGACCAGTTCGGCTTCCATGCCCATGGCAAAAATGCGCGCTTCGGTATTACCCATGGCGCCGGCCAGCGCGCGGCCGCGCAAAGGCGCATAGATATGGATGCTGCCGTCGGCGATCACTTCAGCGCCGTTGTTCACCGATGCGGTAATGATCAGGTCGGCGCCGCGTGCATAGATGCGCTGCCCGGCGCGCACCGGGGTGTCGATCACCATGGCGGGCATATGGCCAGCGGCTTGAGGTGCGGGCGCAGGCGCAGGGGGGGCAGCGGCCGGGGCTGCCACCGCAGCAGCTTGCGCAGGAATCTCTATTTCCTGGCGTGGCTTGCTGACCACATCCAGGCTCAGGCCAATGGCGCTGATGTCCGCGTGGTCTTCCGCACGCGCATTGCGTACCGCAACTGGGTTCAGTCCGAAAGACTTGAACAGAGGGACCAGGCTGGCCCAGTCCAGTTTTTGCTCGCTGATGGGTTCTACATCGATGACTGCGAATTCGTCATCAAAAAAATCCGGTGTACCTGCCGTCATTTCCTTCAATGCTGTTTCCAGCGCGGAGGTAGAGGCTTCATGCAAAATGACGGCGACCGCCACAACTGTTGATATTTTTATCTCTATGGGCTTGCGCGTCAGGCTATTTTGCATAAATGGTAGTGATTGAAAATAAGAAGCTTGAAAGAAGCTGAAACACTAGATAAGTAATAAACCTAGTAACAAACCCAGTAACAAACCCAGTAACAAACCCAGTAACAAAGCCGGTTTGTGGTTTCTTGTCTTAACGGCAAGGTAAAAACGCCAAGAACTGTATTTGCCTAAAAAGCAGTCATCGTACCAAGCGAAGCGCAAGATTGCAAAAAAATAGGCGCTTTAAGGTGATTACCTCGCCGCTTATTGCCTGTCTGCCTCAACCCCGGCATTTTAACGTCCATTCGGTGTACATCTACGCAATACAAAACTATCTCAAGTTGAGTGGCGATAGCTTGGCAAGTTGTAAAAATGACTACTGACAGATTCTGTCATTTTACACCGTCAGAATGGCTGCACCTCATGCGATGAGCAAAGACAGCAGATAAGTCGATTATTTAAGCAAATTACAACAACACAAACCAGGAGTCCTATCATGCGCTTGTATCACCATCCCTATTCCGCCAGCGCCCGCCGTGCCGTCATGACAGCCTTGCATCTTGGGCTCCCTGTCGAACTGGTGACGCTGGATCTGACCAATATGCAGCAGCGCCGCCAACTGACCAAAATGAATGCCAATAGCAAGGTGCCGGTGCTGCAAGACGGCGATTTCCTGCTGTGGGAATCTTGCGCCATCATGCAATACCTGGCCGACAGTAGCCCCGGGCAGTCCATCTACCCGACTGAGGCGCGTGCCCGGGTAGACGTCAACCGCTGGCTGTTCTGGGCTTCGCAGCACTTCGCGCCTGCGCTGGGCATCCATGTGTGGGAAAACATGATGAAGGCGATGTATGGCGTGGGTTTGCCCGATAAGCGGGAACTGGAGCGCGGTACCCTGTTGATAGAGCAATTTGCCCAGGTGCTGGATGAGCATTTGCAGGGGCGTGAATGGGTGTGCGGTTCTGGCGTGAGCATTGCTGATTTTGCGATCGCGACACCGCTGATGTACATGCAACAGGCAAAATTGCCTTTGCGGCAGTATGCAAATATCCAATCCTGGTTTGGCCGGGTGCAGCAGTTGAATGCCTGGAAGAAGACTGAACTCCAATAGGGCCTTGGGCGGGGCGTTCGAAGGCTGACGAATGCCTTATGCCGCAGCATTTTTGTTAACTAATTGACATACTTGCTTGGCGGGGCATGGCCCGGGAGTTGCCATGCTCTATCGGCTTTCGCATATAAATAGGCTATCGCTCAGGCGCTGGTGATCGGCATTCTTGTTTGCAAAAAAAGAAATGAGTACGCCTATTGCAGATTCAGGTAATACTATGGGATAGTTGCGCCAGGAGTATTTGTATTTTGTATTCTTGTCTATGCTCGTGCTTTCGCTGTATCAGCTTCGCCTTACCTTGAAAGGAAAAGTATGAAATATATAGAAGAAAATAGTGCATTACTGAAGCAATTGATGACGACACCACCGATGAGCGCGCAGCAATACGCCATCGTTATGCGCAAACGTACAGATTCCCGCAGGAGAGCTGAAGACGCCCGCGACGCCAGCCTGGCAAACGCACAGGCAAAACAATCTGCGCAAGGTGCTTAAGCAATAAGGCGTGTTTCGTGGCCTGGTTGTACTAGCGCCACATTAGCCCTGATGATACTGGAAAGGTGCCATATCAGATGGTGCCGGTGCCACCCTCACTCTAGATAAAATTTGAGCGGCTTGTTTTTCATACTTTGCCAAGCCGCGCATGCGGCAGCGTTGCCGGCAAATCGTTTCACATCCCCCATGCCGTGATTGACGCTCCTTCTGCTCTACGCTGATGCATGTGTGTTCTGGATGCTCAAGCCGGCAAATTTCTCGCAATGGAGTAAGCTGGAAATAGAGTGGACTGATGCCGCCCGCGCAGCGTCATCGCCTGGAACATACTTCAATAGAGCGAATACAAACCGATGGAGACCGAACTCAAACTGCAGATTCATCCGCGCCACGCTGATGCGGTGCGCAAGCATCCGCTGCTGAAGAAATATGCGGTGGGCAAACCTCAAGAAGTGCAGATAGACGATACTTACTTTGATACACCCGATTTGCGTTTCTGGCGGGATAAAGCGGGCCTCAGGGTCAGGCGCGCCCGCGGCGCCTGGGTGCAGACGCTGAAGGGCGGCGGTACAGTAGAGGGCGGCCTGCATCAAAGGCACGAGTGGGAGTCCAGGCTGGATACGCCATCGCCGGATCTTGGCGTGCTGCATGAACTGGTGGACGGACACCCGCGTTGGAGAAAGCTGCTGCATTCCAAAACGGTGCGCCAAGGCTTGGCACCTGTCTTCACGGCCCGGTTCACCAGAAGTACCTGGGCTTTGCAGCTTCCTGGCGGAGATCAGGTGGAGTTCGCATTGGATCAGGGACAAGTGCTCAGCCAGGGCCGGCCGGAAAGTATCAGCGAAATAGAGCTGGAACTAAAGTCGGGGCGGCCTGAGAGTTTGTTTGAATTTGCGCTGGAATTGCAGCACAAGATACCTTTACGCATCAGCAATGGCAGCAAGGCCCAGCAAGGTTATGCCTTGTATCGGCAGCCAGAGCTGCCTCCGCCAGCGGCAGTCAAAGCCGCCGCCGTGGAGTTACCTGCGGATCTTAGCGTACAAGACGCATTCGCACTCATCCTTTCCCATTGCACTGCGCAGATCGCTGCAAATGAAGCGGGAGTTACCGCGGGTGGCGATATCGAGTGCCTGCACCAGATGCGCGTGGGCCTGCGCCGTTTGCGCTCGGCGCTCGGCCTTTGCAAGGAGATAGTGGCTGTGCCCTTGCAGGTACAAAAGGATATTGCCTGGCTGGCTGTCGTGCTGGGTGCTGCCCGGGACAGCGATGTGCTGGCGCATTCCATATTGCCCGTAGCGGCAAGGGCGGCGCAGGCAGCATACGAGACGCAATTGGGTACGCTCAGGTCTGCCGCACTATCGCATGCGGAACAGCAGCATGCGGCAGCAGCGGCTGCAATCGCTTCGCCGCGCTACGCCAGGCTGATGCTTGCATTGAGCGCCCGGGCCCATGGCGTTCTTTGGCCGGTGCCCGGCTTGCTGGATGGGCAGGCCGCAGATCAAGCCGTCCGCAAGTTTGCGCATCAGGCCATGGCTCTGGCACACAGAAAACTGAGGAAGCGCGGCAGGTATATCGACAACGAAGATGCCGGCACCAGACATCGCGTGCGTATCGCGGCCAAGAAATTGCGCTATGCGACAGAATTTTTTGCTTCCCTGTATCCGCAGAAGCGCACCCGGCCTTACATAGAAGCCTTGGCGCGGCTGCAGGATGGGCTTGGTGAACTCAACGATGCCGCCAGCGCGCCTTTGCTGCTGACAAACCTGCAAAATGCAAATCCAGAGCTGGCCGGTGCGGCAGCTTACGTCAGCGGCTACCTGGCTTCGCGTGCAGAATATGCGGGTGCCTGCCTGTCGTCTGCATGGGATGCGTTTGCCGAATTGAAGCCGCTGGCAAAGCTATGAATCAACCGCTGAATAGGTGCCGTACCCAGGTCTAATCCCATGCAGGAGCAAACGCAGGATTGACCAGGCGCCTGTCCTTGGGCAGGCTGGCAATGATGCGCCGGTCTGCTTCATCCAGTTGCAATTGCAGTGCTTGCAGATTGGCTTGCTGGCTTGCTCTTCTTTGCGCTTTGGGGATGGCTGCGACGCCGTCCTGGTCCAGCAGCCATTTCAGCGCAACCTGGGCCGGTGTCGCGCCGTGTTTGACAGCGATGGCGGCAAGCTGTGGATGTTCAGCCAGCTTGCCTTGCGCCAGCGGACAATACGCGACTACAGGTATGCCTTTGCTGGCGAGGTAGGAACGCACCGGCGTCTGATCCAGCAACACATGATATTCGATCTGGTTACAGGCAATAGGAGCGCCAATGTCTTCGATAGCGCTACGGAGCAGGCTCAGATTAAAGTTACTGACTCCTATCGCGCGTATGCGTTTTTGCTCTTTGAGTTTGAGCAACGTGTCAAACATGGCGGACATATCCATATCTTTGGCTGGCCAATGCACCATCAGCAGATCGACATAATCCAGTTGTAACTTGGCCAGGCTGGTTTCGAAAGATGCCTTGATCGCCGCTGGGGCCAGTTGGTCATGCCAGACCTTGGTGGTGACGTGGATATCTTTGCGCGCCAGTGTAGAGCCGGCAATCGCCGCGCCGACCGCATCTTCATTGCCATACATCGCTGCAGTATCGATATGACGGTAGCCAAGATCCAATGCGCTTTCCACTGCGGCACGGCAATCGTCGCCTTGCATGCGGAAGGTGCCTAAGCCCAGACGGGGCAAGCTGATTCCCTGAGTCTGTAAAGGGTTCATCGTGTTTATTCTCCAGATGGAACGCGGCAAGTGCCGCACGGGAGGATTGTGTGCCGATGGCACCGCTTTGACGATAGCACACCGGTTATTTGATAGGTGACCGGCCGTCAGCAATCAGTCTCGTTTGCCGCAGACTTGCTCCACTGCGGCAAACGAGATGCAGCCCGACCTAGCTGCCTGAGCTCACGCTGCCTATGCCCTGCACGGATTTATTGACGGTGCGCGGGTTGCCATAATAAGTGAGCGTGCCCATGCCTTGTACCACCGCATTCAGCAATTCATTGGCAAATACCTTGACCGTTCCTATGCCCTCAAACTCAACGTCGACGCGGTCTGCGTTCAATGCTTTGGTGTCCACTTCTCCGACACCCTGTGCCTTCAGGCGCAGCCATTTTACTTTGCCGTTGGCTTTCAGGCTGCCTGCGCCCTGGTAGCTGACGTCCAGGCGATCTCCCGAGATGTTATTCAGTGCGGTGACGCCGGCGCCTTCTATTTTCAATTGGCGCAGTGCAGGCAGGGTGATCGTCACTTTAGGATCGCCGCTTGCCGACTTGGAATTTTTGTCTTTCATCGAAATGCGCAGTTCGTCGCCGACGACCTCGGTAATCACTTCGCTGACGAACTTGGTATTTCCACTCACGACGACAGACTGCGTCTTGCCGGCCTCGATCAGTACACTGATCGGACCTTTACTATTGATGGCGCTAAAAGCGGGTACTGCCCGGGTCTGCTCATCGGCATGGGCCAGCGTGGCGAGTAAAAGGAGGGCGGGGAGGGCAAATAGGCGGTGCATGTAAGTATCCTCAAGGTCTGGATTATTCTGAACGTTTATTTTTAATACCAATTAATTGTACGATCCTGCGCCGCTCTCAGGATACATTTTGCGATGAACTGCAAGCTGGGAGGGATGCTTTGCAATTTTTAAGCACAAACTAAATGAGTGTGGCATTGCAGTGAAATTAAATAATTCAATATGGACGAGCGTATTTTTTTTGTCGCTTGAATGAGGCCAGGGCTTTGCAAACTGCGCGATTGCGGTTGCCGAACATAATCTCGCCTTGACTGCAAGATAGCATCGCGCTATCTTCGCGCACGCAAAAAAACTCGAAAACGCAATTGTGATTAAATACGGCATCTTGGATCGCCAGAATATTTTTTGCGAAGATGGCGTGAACTCGCCGTTCCACATTGTTGCTTCAGTCTTGCCATCTTGGCTTAACCTGACGCTGCCAGTCCGGCTGCCTGCAATTGCAGCGTATGGACAGGAGGCGCAGGAATATTGATCAGCCACTGAATAAAAAACCGAATAAACGGAGTTAGTATGTCTTTTATTGTTGTACTCGCCGCGCTGGTCTTCCTGATGCTGGCCGCCTACCGTGGCTACAGCGTGATTCTCTTCGCGCCCATCGCAGCATTGGGTGCTGTCTTGTTTACCGACCCGGCTGCAGTTGCGCCTGTCTTCAGCGGCATTTTCATGGAGAAGATGGTTGGCTTCATTAAACTCTATTTCCCCGTCTTCTTGCTCGGTGCGGTATTCGGCAAGCTGATTGAGCTATCGGGTTTTTCCGAGTCCATCGTGGTGGCCGCGATTCGCTACATTGGCCGCTCGCGCGCCAATGCTGTGATCGTTACCGTTTGCGCTTTGCTGACCTATGGCGGCGTATCGCTGTTCGTTGTGGTGTTTGCGGTATACCCTTTTGCGGCAGAGCTGTACCGCCAAAGCAATATCCCGAAACGCCTGATGCCGGGGGCGATTGCCTTGGGCGCATTTTCTTTCACGATGGATTCTTTGCCGGGTACGCCGCAGATTCAAAACATCATCCCGACGACCTTCTTTAAAACTACAGGCTGGGCTGCCCCCTGGCTGGGCACGATAGGATCGCTGTTCATTATCGTTGTCGGACTGACGTTTCTGGAATGGCGCCGCCGCTCTGCGATGGCAAAGGGTGAAGGATATGGAACTTCGCTCAATAATGAGCCTGAACGTACCAATTCCACCAATCTGCCGCATCCGCTGCTGTCTGTCGCACCGCTGATACTGGTGGGCGTTGCCAACTTTGCGCTGACTAAATTGATACCCGGCTGGTATGGGGAAAGCTATTCGCTGACAGCGGATATGCTGCCCGGCCTGCATGCGCCGGTAAATACGCCAATCAAGACCGTGGTCGGCATCTGGGCCGTAGAAGGCGCTTTGCTGCTGGGGATATTATTCGTTGCGCTGACTGCGCTCCAGCGCGTTCGCAGCAATTTTGCCAGCGGCACCAAAGTTGCAGTCGGCGGCGCGCTGTTGGCGGCCATGAATACCGCTTCCGAATACGGCTTTGGTGGCGTGATTGCATCATTGCCCGGCTTCCTGGTCGTTAGCGAAGCGCTGAAAAGCGTTCCCAATCCACTGGTCAATGCAGCGGTTTCGGTCAGCTCGCTGGCAGGGATTACAGGATCGGCGTCCGGCGGCATGAGTATCGCACTGGCCGCGATGTCCGACCTTTTCATCAAGGGTGCGCAAATGGCGAATATTCCGCTGGAAGTGCTGCACCGTGTAGTGGCGATGGCTAGCGGCGGCATGGATACCTTGCCGCATAATGGCGCGGTCATCACCCTGCTGGCGGTAACCGGACTGACGCACAGGGAATCCTATCGCGACATCTTTGCGGTCACCGTTATCAAGACGCTGGCGGTATTCTTTGTGATTGCAGTGTATTACCTGACGGGTCTGGTGTAGTCCATAGCCTGACGGATGCCGGTCTGCTTGACAGATGTTGCGCGCGGACGGGCATCCTTAAGGTCAACCACATTTTGACAAATAGGGCAGCGATTGTTCTCCCTGTTTGCATGTAGCAAATACTAATTTTCGGTCAATCAATAAGGGCTTACCAGCGCAAGGCGGTAAGCCTTTTTTTTCAAGATTAAGACCACAAGCTTGCTTAATTATCTGAATCCTTGTGCGGTTACTGTCGGACATTTGAAACACACAGGATGCCGGAAATGAAGGTGTGGTGGCCAAAAATAGGCGGACAATGTCCCTAAAGCATCACAGCTAGAGCGCCAGTAACAATCCATCAAACGTACACTCTTTTCAGCGGCAATTGAAAAATTACTGGTGCCGGCGGCTTGAGCTGCGGGGTCTTGCGCAAACTGACCCGGCCTGGATGGTGCCGCTTATATAAATGTGTCGGAACCAACAGCCTGCATTGAGCCATCTTCTCCCAACACATCAGCGCTACGTTTCCGACGTCGGATACGCATGGCGCTTAATCCAAGGATGAACTGGAATGTCCCAGACTGAATTTGCAAATAGAAAAGACAAGCTTGTCGCTCGCCTTATCCCTTTTCTTCAAGAAATCAAGGATATGACAGCGAGCACCGAGGTCGAGCAATGGCTGAATGAAAAATATGGTGTTGAAAGTGAGACGTACCACGAACTATCAGGATTGATTGCCCTTGCCGTCGAGGAAGGCTGGGCGGCCGATACTGAGATTGCTGGCCCGCGTTACCGCCGCTCACGAGTTGCCGAACCTTGCGCGGAGACATTTTTCTTCAGCATCACAGCGGTACTGATGGACAGCACGGATAATTCCCAGAACAATCCCGAGGGCAGCTTCCGTGGCGGCTATCATTTACATCCGTACGGCGAATTCAATTTAGTAGTGCCGCTCAGTGAAGGCGCCGCACTCGCGGGACCGAATGGCTGGTGTTATGGCGGCTGGACGGTACCGATGCCGGGGAGCCACCACTTTCCAGAAACCAAGGGCGGCGCTGTTGTCTCGCTTACTTTTCTGCCTGCAGGGCGGATCGCGTTTGATGTCAAGCCGCCAGCGGATTGAGGCATGCAGGGGCGCCAGCGTGCACGTTAAATATGCAGATCAAGGAGATCGCCCTGCGTAAAATGCTGACAAAAAAATTGGCATATGTCTACAGAGTGGCCCTCTGGCCGACCAAGCCAATCAGACCCGTTGGCCGACGCAGTGGAAATTCATGACAAATGGCTGCCAACATTGAAGAAAGCTGTTGCAGGCCTATCCGGTGCGGGCCGTAGCATTGAAAAAATCCAAGATGTGCTTGATTCAATGCAACTCATCAACCAGCACAAGCTGACCACGCCGGTGAACTGAAAGGGGGGTGATAATGTTATTATCACGCCTGCAGTTATCTACTAAGAAGCTGCGCAGTGCTTCTCTAGTTTTAAGCCGATTCAGCGGTATTTGCGCAGCCACTCGGCAGTCCCTGAAACGGGCGGCGAGACCGCCAAAGGCGCCATACCATCCTTTTTGAGCCCAGCAATGATGATTTTTCGCCAGCTTTTCGATCCTACTTCATCCACCTACACTTATTTGCTGGGCGACGGCGGCGAGGCGCTGCTGATTGACCCGGTGTATGAGCAGGTACCGCGTGATCTGGCTTTGCTGCAGGAGTTGGGATTGCGGCTGCGAGCCACGCTGGATACCCATGTGCATGCCGACCATGTAACGGGCGCGTGGCGCCTGAGCCAGCGCTGCGACAGCGGCATCGCCCTCTCTGAAGCTGCCGGCGCTGCAGGCGTGAGCCGCCCGTTGCGGCATGGGGATCGCATTGATTTCGGCTCGCGCTACCTGACGGTGCGCGCCACCCCCGGCCATACCAACGGCTGCCTGACCTATGTGCTGGATGACCAGAGCATGGCCTTCACCGGCGACAGCCTTTTGATACGCGGCTGCGGCCGTACCGATTTCCAGCAGGGCAGCCCGCAGCAATTATTCGCCTCGGTGCGCGAGCAAATACTGACGCTGCCAGACGCCTGCCTGCTTTATCCTGCGCACGATTATCGCGGCATTACCGTGACCAGCGTGGCTGAGGAGCGTCGCTTCAACCCCCGCCTGGGCGGCGACGTCGATGTCGGTGACTTCACCGGCCACATGAATAATTTGAACCTGCCGCATCCAAAGCTGATGGCGGTGGCGGTGCCCGCCAACCTGCGCTGCGGCCAGCCGGAAGGCGATGCGCCGCCGCCGGAGACACCGGCGTGGGCCCCGCTGACTTTGCGTTTTAGCGGAGTGTGGGAAATAGAACCGATGGCGCTGCTGGAGCATGCTGCCACATTGCAGATCGTCGACGTGCGCGAAGCGCCGGAGTTCATAGACCGTCTCGGCCATCTGCCGGGCGCGCAACTGGTGCCGCTGTCGCAACTGATGGACAGGCTGGGCGAGCTGGACCGCGAGCGGCCGGTGGTTGCAGTGTGCCGCTCCGGGGTGCGTTCGGCACAGGCCAGCGTGTTATTGAGCAAGGCAGGCTTCGGCAAAGTGGCTAATCTGGCCGGCGGCATGCTGCGCTGGAGAGCAGAGGCCTTGCCTGTGGCATCGGATAGTGCGTAGAGCGGACAGGTATCCATATGCAAAACGCCAGGCCGCAAAGCCTGGCGTTTTGTTTTTGGGGCCTGCCAGTTCGGTGGAAGAGCGGCTGCACCTCTAATGCAGGTTGAATGAGCCGGACCCTCCTGTTGATCTCACCAGCGAGCCGCTTAATACGCCGCCTGAGAGCGTTCCTTTGCCTGTGAATTTTAGTACAAGAGTATCGCCATCAATATTCATGGTGAAGTCAATGTTGTTGCCATTGACGGTGCCGCTGACATTACCACTAGTTTGAGTTGTGGTTCCGGTAATTTTGCAAGTTGAAGTGTTCGCTGACTGGATTCCTGGTAATCCAGCAGCTATCAGCGATCCGGAAAATGTAGTTCCGCTTTGTGTCAGTTTCATCGTCAAGGTCCCGCCGTCTGACACCGGGCAGCCTGCAGCACTGGGCCCTGCCCAATCCCATGGCCCAGTCCAGGTTTTGGTGAGCGTGGCATTCGGCGTGACCGGCGTGGTATTCGCGGTGACACAAACGCCGTTGACTGGCACCTTGGAGCCCAGGCAGGAAATCACCGGCACGGCAGGACAGCGCGGCAGGTATCCAGGCCCGAAGCAATTCAAAGAGTTGGAGCAGGTCGCCAATTTTCCGGGAGCCAGAGTGGAAAGCAGTCCGTTGACGTTTCGTGAATTGGCTCCATAGTTATTGGCTGAATTGCTTACCTGCTGACTCTGTACCGTGCCCAGAGTCTTGAAGTAGGCCGCGAAGTCGCTCAATACCAGAGGAAAAGTCTTGTCCGGATTCTCCGCCACATACTGTGACACCGTACCCAGATTGGCTGCATACATCAGGCTGTTGGAGGTCGCTGCGGAAGAGACTGGCTGCGACGGGTCCCACGGAGTGGTGTTCACCGGATCGAAGCCCAGTTGATTCTGTATGCTGGAGCCGGCTCCAGCCAGGTTGGCGCTACTCAGGCCGCCGCTGCCGCTGCTGGCATTGAGCACGATCACTTCGGTCAATGGGGTGATATTGGCGGTATTCGCCCCCTTCACCGTGGTAATGCTGGCGCGTAGTACGGTTGTCAGGGAAAACACCAGGCCGGACGAGGGATCGACATAGCTGCCGCCGACTGCCTCCAGCAAGACCGGTCCGGTATACGCACCGATTTGCATCGTGTACTTGCCGCTGGCGTCTGTGGTTACGCTGGCCAGTGGGGTTGCCTTGACACCGTTAACGACAGTGAAGGCCGTCACCGTAGCATTCGATACAGGGCCGATAGAGACGATGCCCGAAATTGTCGTGGCGACGCGCTGGGTCTGCGCAGTAAATGTGCCGACGTCACCAAATACGGGGTTAGTCCAGGTGCCGGTAATTTTACCGTTGGCCGAATCGACGCTGCCTTTGAATGTGGCGCTGCCGGCGGTGCCGGATGCCTGCAGCAGCACCGTGCCGCCAGCGGCGATCGAACCGGCGATGCTGAATGAATACGAAGCATCCAGCGTGGAGCGCCCGGACCCGCTGATGGAGCCGTTGGCGCTCATGGTAATGCTGAATGTGCCGCTGTCGGTGCCGGAATAGGTACCGGTATAGTCGCCTGCATAGGTCACTACTGGCGTGGTGACCAGGGTAGCGTCTATCACCTTGGTTGCTGCGCTGGTTGAGGTAGGCGTCACCGCGGCGGCAATTGCCATGCCGTTGGTGATCGAGGCCTCCGGTGTGTTGTAGTTCAGGCCCTGGTCCACGGCAAACTTGTCGGCTACCGTGACTTTGTTATCCAGCAGATCCGCCACGTAGCCATAGGTGGGGTCGCCCTTGAAGGTATGCGCCGACGTCAAAATCGATTTGACCAGGGAGCCGCGGGTTTCCGCTCCGCTGGCCAGGCTTTTGGTCCAATAGGCCAGTCCGGTGGCATCCGGTGTCGAGCGTCCCAGTACGTTCTTATAGACGACGGTCACAAAATCGGCGTCACTCATATTGGCGGAATAACCAGTCAATGCAGAGAACTGTATCGCCGCCTGATAGAAGGAATTACCTATTTGTATCAGGCTCTGCCCGGCATTGAACTGATCTATCCAATAGCCCAGGCCGTCGGCATCCGGCACCCGGTTGAAGAAGGCGATATAAAGTTCGATCAGGGATTTCAAGTCTTCCGGTTCCAGCGTAGTGGATTTGCTGCCTATGATCAGGCTGACTGTGACGTCGGAAAATTTAAGCGATTGCACATTGGAGAAAGTATTGCTGCCGTCGTTGCCCACATTGTCTTTGACTATGTAGTCGGTGCCGCTTTTGGTGATGGTGTAGTTGCCGAGTGGTCCGGACAGCGTGGCGACGCCATTGACTGCGACGATCTGCGCCATGGTTCTGGAGCGCGAGGCAGCTGGATCATCGCCACCGCAGCCCAGCAAGGACGCGGCCAATACCAAAATCAGTAACAGTGTTTTGCAAGACATGACTTCTCCCTGAAGGTGAATCATTTTCTTAAGCGTTATACCTGGGTTCACCGCAGGCGAGTTGGTATATGCGTTGGCTTTTTATATTTTTGCATTTTTGATACTGCCGCAAGATGTTAGCAGAAGATGCCGCCAGCTTGGTGAAGTTGCGCGCTTTTGTATCGTTTCTGCACATATGTGCCTATGCGGAAATCTGAACCGGTCAGAAATTGAACGCCTCGTGCTGTGTAGCGCCTGCCGTGAGCCTCCAATGGGAGCTCCGGCCGGTCAGCGCTACGAACTCGTCATCCACATCCGTTTAAGCTTCTTGTCGCCGCTGGCCCACGGCGCGGCCACTTTAGTTTGTATTGCGGTTACCCAGTCATCGCAGTCTTTGCATGGGACCCTGTTCGAGATTTCCAAGACAACAGATTCTGGGAAGTTGGAGCTGGTGGCTAAGAACGCGCAGGAAATGTCCCAAAATCGTCGCAGCTATCGCTTCAGCGAAAATCCATAACTCGTAAAATTTGCTCTTCGGCAGTCGGAAGATTGCCGGTACTGCCGGGTACAAGCGCTGTAATCGCAAGCCGTCGGCGCGATCGGCGTTGGACCCAAATGTTTAATTTTCGGAGTAAAGCATGAGTGCATCACAAAAGGTTGTTGTCGTTACCGGCGCGTCGCAAGGCATAGGCGCTGAGGTCGTGCAGGCGTTTCGCAAGCTCGGCCACCAAGTCGTCGCGACCTCTCGGTCGATCCAGCCATCGGATGACCCAAGCATTCTGACGGTAGCCGGTGATATCGGCGATCCGGCCACCGCACAGCGCGTCATTGCCGAAGCTATCGCGCGATTTGGCCGCATCGACACCCTGGTTAATAACGCCGGCATCTATATCGGCAAGCCTTTCACCGAGAACACCATTGAAGACTACAACGCGGTCATGAACGTGAATATGGCCGGCTTCTATCACATCACCAAACTGGCCATCGCCGAAATGGAAAGGCATGCGAGCGGCCACGTAGTTACTGTCACCGCCAGCATCGACAACGGCATCAGCGGTGCGCATATGGCACTGGCAGCGCTGACCAAGGGTGGCTTGAACGCCGTCACCCGGGCGCTGGCAATTGAATACGCGAAGCAAGGCATCCGTGTGAATGCCGTCGCGCCAGGCGTCACCAAGACGCCTATGCATGCTGAGGAATACCACGAAATGCTGGGCAGCTTCCATCCGCTGGGGCGCATGGGCGAAGCGAGCGAAGTTGCCAGCGCCGTTGTGTTCCTGGATGCGGCAGAGTTCATCACGGGAGAACCGGCCAACTATTGCAGGCGCTGAAGGAAATGAATGACAGCCTTGCCTTGATCGTTGGCCAAGTCCGATCCGGCACCGATACCATCGCTGCGGCTTCGAATCAGATTGCCAGCGGTAACCTTGATTTGTCATCGCGCACAGAGCAGCAAGCCAGCTCATTGCAAGAAACGGCATCTTCAATGGAAGAGCTGACTGGCACCGTACAACAGAATACTGCCAACGCCCAACAGGCCAATGAATTGGCGGCCTCTGCGTCAGATGTCGCTGTCAGGGGCGGCGCCGTAGTGTCCAGGGTGATACACACCATGGGTTCCATTGATGAGTCCGCGAGGAAGATCGTAGATATTATTGCTGTCATTGATGGTATCGCTTTTCAAACGAATATCCTGGCCCTGAACGCTGCCGTAGAGGCCGCGCGGGCCGGTGAACAAGGGCGCGGATTTGCGGTTGTGGCAAGCGAGGTGCGCAATCTGGCGCAACGCTCAGCCGCTGCGGCGAAAGAAATCAAGACGCTCATCACCAATTCTGTTGAGCAGGTGGACGCGGGTAGCCAATTGGTCAATCAGGCTGGCGCGACGATGGATGAAGTGGTGGCAAGCGTCAAACGCGTAAGCAGCATCATCGGTGAAATTACCGCCGCTGGCCGGGAGCAGGCATCCGGAATAGAGCAGATCAATGTAGCCATCAACCAGATGGACACGGTGACTCAACAGAATTCCGCGCTAGTGGAAGAGGCCGCTGCCGCTGCATCATCGATGCAAGAGCAGGCTGTCAGCTTGGCTGATCTGGTCAGTACATTCAAGATCAATTTGGCGCACCTGAGCAAGACGGCCCCGGTGAAGCTTGAGGGTATTTCAGCACGCAACGTCGTAGCGGTGACGAGATTGAGGGCTCAGGCCACTTCCTCCAGGCTCAAGGTGCGGGCTATCAAAGGCGGCGAGCTTCCACATGCCACCAGTAATGATGGCTGGGAGACATTTTGACTGGCACACCTCCAATGATGATTGTGCCATGAGCGATGTGCTCGATATACTGCTTTACGAGGGAAGTATTCTTGAGGCCGACTTTGACCTCGGAATGACATGGCGGGGCAAGCGGTATTAAGCTCTCATTGTATTTAGGCAATGAAGCTCGGATCAGGTGGTCTTCACGCTTGATTATCTAAGCCCGAAAAACGACAAAACGGCTATGACGATGACAACTGCGCCGACGAGGTATACGATGCGGTTCATGAGGTTTCCCCTTTCGCGAGGGTTGAATGAGGTAAAAGGTCAAAACTTGTGCCTAGGCAACCTATCTGCTGAACACGTGATTTGATCCTACTTCGTTCGGCCGTGACTCTCGGTGCGGTAGCGCGCATAACGCCAGATAGTTTTATGAGCAGAAAATTATCCGGAACCGTGATGCCTGCGTCAGACTCCAGCTCTTGGCGGAAGCGTCTTTAGGACACCTCTCCCAGTTGCTACCTAATGAGGCTCAGCACAGCGTGATCGTCAATCATGTGTTTCGGTTCCGGAGCATCGCGCAGAGCCAGCCACGAAAGTTTGCCATGTCAGATTTTTCGAAACCCGGCGCCACGGGTCTGTGGCTCGCTATCAAGAAGGCCGCCAGCCGCCTGCAGGACTGGTTTGTGATTCAGTCAGGGTTCGTCAAGGTGGCGGTGCTGGCCATAATTATCCTGATCCCGGCCACCGGCATCTATTCATTCACGCTCATGCGAAAACAGGCCGCCGTGGCCGAGCAGGTCAAGACCATGACCGTCGCCGGAAAGGTGGGCGAGGGTGTGTGGACGCTCAACGACAAGCTCCCTGTGGTGTTCGGCACCAACTCGGTGTTGAACTTCCTGGAAACCAACCCGGTCGAACGCATCACGGTGATCTACACGCCACTGATGTGGAACGTATCGGAGCGCATCATCCTGATCGAATCGCAAGGGAAGCAGTACGCGTATTACCCCAGCGACTTGGAGACCAAGATATTCGCCGACAGGGCCGTCACCGCGCTGTGGGGAGGCAAGCTTGTCTTTATTCCGCGCGCTGAGCTCAGCGACAGGGGCCAGGAATTGATTGAGCGCCTGGACCAGCGCTTCGCCGGCGCCCGCCCGCAGTCCGAAAAGGACGGCTGGAAGGCCGGCATCAGCGGCGTGCTGTCAGCCGCGTTTACCATCGGCCTGCTGGCATTCCTATACTTCCAGTTCAAGGGCCAGTTCAAGTCGCTCAAGTTCGTCGAGCCGACGCAGGTGGCCGGATCAATCGACGACCTGGTCGGTATGGATGATATCAAGGCCGAAGTGGCACAGATCAAGGATCAGTATCAGCGCCGTGCGGCATATGCCGAGTATGGCATCAGCAAGCCCTTCAACGTGATGTTCAGCGGCCCTGCGGGTACCGGCAAGACCAAGCTGGCCAGCTACCTGGCCAAGGAACTGAAGCTTCCCATACTGTTCCACTCCGCAGCCAATCTGGAAACGGGCTACGTGGCCGGTGGCTCGAATACTCTCAGTCGAATCATGGCCATGGCCAAGCGCCGCAAGCGTTGCATCGTCTTTCTGGATGAGGCGCAGGATCTTTTCATGAAACGCGGGGGCCGGCGAAAGTTTGACGATGACACGGCGAATACGCTGCTCTCCGTGCTGGATGGCGTGCGCAGCCGGAACGAAGCCGAGATCATTTGGATCGTAGCCAGCAACTTCAACAGCGAAACCATGCAGATGGACGAGGCGATGCTGCGTCGCTTTCAAATGAAGGTGGACTTTCGTATGCCCAACCGGCAAGAGCGGCTGGCTATCATCGGCCACTATCTGGCCCGGCGCGCCGAAAAGGTGCTGCCCGATCTAGACCTGCGCCACCTGGTGGCAGTGACCGAGAGCCGCAGTCCGGCCGACCTGGAGACCATCGTCAACCAGGCTGGCATCAGCGCCGTGCAAGCGGGCGAGATGATCGGCGCCGATACATTGATGCAGGCCGCCGAACGCGTACTGGTGGGCAACGTCAATATCAATACCACCGAGGACCGCGCGCGTGATCGCCGCATCATTGCCGTGCACGAATGGGGCCACTTCCTGGTGGACTTCGAGCATGAACGCAAGCTGGCCAATGGCAACTGGGAGCAGATCCTGGCCGATATGAAAACCGTCAAGATATCGCTCAAGGCCAACGCGCGCAACAGCGCATTGGGCTTCGTCTTTCACAAGCAGGGCGCCAACCTGCTCAAGACCAAGGGTGACATCGAACACGACGTTCGCGTGTTGCTGGGCGGTATGGCCAACGAGGAACTGTTCTTTGGCGAGCAAGGCACGACCAACGGGGCGCACAACGACATCACCCGCGTAACGGAACTGTTGCACCACGCTGTGGGTGAGATGGGGATGTACCGCAAGACCCGCCTCAACTTCGGTGCGCTGGTCCGTGACAACCAAGGCGGCGGCCGCGAAGTTGACGAGGAAACGCGCAGTATCATGGAAGCGCAGAGTGAGCGCCTGTACGGCGAGACCAAGACTGTGCTGGACAAGTTCAAGCCGCTGACCGAGCATCTTGTTGGCAAGCTTCTGGAAGCTGGTGAGATGAACCTGAGTGAGGCGATATTCGAAATTCGCAGATTCGCGGCGACCTGATAGCGTCTGGGCAGGCGGGTTTGTTCTAATGAGATGGACTCCATCCTCCTGACAGCGCCAGATCCAGAGAGGGTGGCCACCATGAATGGCGCCGAAAAAGTGATCGGCGTGGATCTAAGGTGTTCCGGAAATGGACCGGACACAAGGACTGCTAATCCCGGAAACGACAACGCCCACTTGCATGAGTGGGCGTTGCGTGAACGACGTTCTTGGTGGCCCGGGGCGGAATCGAACCACCGACACAAGGATTTTCAATCCTCTGCTCTACCGACTGAGCTACCAGGCCAAGACGAAGAAGTATAGCGATGCGAAGAGCATTATGCAAGTATTTTCTTAAAATAATTTACTACTAGCCCTGTATTGCTTGGCATGCGGCTAATTTTTGTCGGATTCCTGGTCTCCCGGCCGGCATTGCATTCCCTCGGGGGCGGGGAGAAATCTTGGGCGATTTGTCCTCCTGTGCGGGGTTTATCGCTGCCGTATAATGGCGGCATGAATTTCCTTTCTTTTTGCATCTACTTATTGAGCCCCTATGTCCAAGCACACTAGTCACAGCGATGTTTGCATTGTTGGTAATGGCGCGGTCGGCAAGGCTGCGGCGCTGGGATTTTCGCAGGCGGGCCTGAGTGTCAGCCTGCTGAGTCCGGCCCCGATGCAGGCTGCTGCGCGTTCCGATGACTGGGATGTGAGGGTGTATGCGCTGAACCATGTGGCGCAGCGTTTGCTGTCGGGCTTGAAGGTATGGGGTGCTCTGGATGCAGAGCGGGTCGCGCCGGTGGAGTCCATGCAGGTATATGGCGATGCGTCCGGAATGGCCGGCAAGCTGAACTTTGATGCGTATGGCGCGCATACGGATAGCCTGGCGTGGATAGTGGAAGACCGCAACCTGAACCAGGCACTGGATAATGCGCTGCGGTTTGCGCAGAATGTAAGTATCGTGACAGGCCGCGCGACTGAGTTGAAAGCGGATGCGGCGCAAGCCACCGTGCGACTGGAAAACGGCGACAGCCTGAGTGCTGCGTTGATCGTCGGCGCGGACGGCGCGCAATCCTGGGTGCGCGGACAGTGCGAAATCGGCCTCGACTATCGCCCTTATGGGCAGCAGGGCGTCGTTAGCAATTTTGCCTGCGAAAAACCGCATCAGGGCACGGCTTATCAATGGTTTGATGAAGAGCACGGCATCATTGCGCTGCTGCCTTTGCCGGGGCAACGAGTATCGCTGGTGTGGTCTGCACCGGACATGCTGGCGCAAGAGTTGCTGCAGCAGTCCGCAACTGCGCTGGCCGAACGGCTGGCTGCATATTGCGCGCAGCAATTGGGGGCGCTCACGCCTTTGCAGCCTGAGTTAATTAGAGCTTTTCCGCTGAACTTGATGCGTCCGCATGCGATGACTGCGCCGCGTGTGGCTTTGATAGGCGACGCGGCACACGTAGTGCATCCGCTGGCCGGGCATGGCATGAACCTGGGGTTTGCCGACGTGCGCAGCCTGCTGGACACCGTAGCGCAGCGTGAAGAATATCGGGATTGCGGCGATGCGCGTGTGCTGAGCCGCTATGCGCGTGCACGCAAGGAAGAAGTATTGCTGATGCAAGTGACAACGGATGGCCTGGCCCGCATGTTCGGCACTAATCTGGAGCCGGTGCGGCTGGCGCGTCAATTAGGATTGAACTTGCTGGACCATTTGCCTGTCTTAAAGCGTAAGCTGATCAGCCACGCCATGGGTAAGTAGCGGACAAATGATGAGCAAATGAAGCGAAAGACTATTTCTGATAGTCTTGCACCTGTGGCCCTGGGTCTTGGCTGAATAAAAGTAAGTTAAGAGCAAATGGATGCTGGCGGGTAGTTGAAAAATTTTATTGGAATGACATGATTAATTTGAAGAATAGTATTGCTGCATTGATGTTGCTGCTGTCTACCGCAGTATTTGCCGAAACGGCGCAGGAAGCCGCGATTAAGCGCCTGGTGGAGCCGCGTCTGGGAGAGGGCGTCAAAGTAGATTCGGTGACCAAGACACCATACGCCGGCCTGTTTGAAGTGCGCATAGGCACCGACATTTTGTACACGGACGAGAAGGCGCAATACCTGTTTGTCGGCAGCGTGATCGATGCACAAACATCTACCGACTACACCAAGGCCAGGGTTGCCGATCTGAACAAGATCAAATTCTCGGACCTGCCGCTGGACGCTGCAGTGAAAATGGTCAAGGGCAATGGCAAGCGTGTCGTCGCCATCTTTGAGGATCCTAATTGCGGCTACTGCAAACGCTTCCGCCAGACTTTGCAAGGCGTGGACAATATCACCGTCTATACTTTCATGTACAACATCCTGGCAGAAGACTCTGCAGTCAAATCCAAGAATGTCTGGTGCTCTAGTGACAAGAGCAAGGCCTGGGATGACTGGATGCTGAACGGCAAGGCAGCGCCGGTTGCCGCTGCAAGCTGCAGCACGCCCAACGATAAGGTTTTTGCTCTCGGGCGCAAGCTGGGCGTGACAGGCACGCCAACGATTTTCTTCACTGACGGCACCCGCATGCCGGGCGCTGTCGATGTCAAGACTTTTGAAGCCAAGCTGGCTTCGCTGAAATAATTTTCGTTGCAATAATTCAGATACCTGCCTGAATCCCGCACCATGCCGGCTTCTTATACCGGGATATTGCTCGCTGCCGGCATAGGCTCACGCTTCGATGCCAGCGGCAAGCAAAATAAACTGATGCAGCTACTTCCTTCCGGCGACGCAGTCGCAGTAGCCAGCGCAAAAAATCTCTTATCCGTATTTCCTGATGTGCTGGCGGTGGTCAGGCCCGGCGCAGATGATCTGGCGGCTGCCTTGCAAGCCGCCGGCTGCAGTGTGCACATCTGCGAGGGTGCGCAGCAGGGCATGGCATCATCGCTGGTCCACGGCCTGCAGCAATCCATGGCAAACTCTGGCTGGATCATTGCCCTGGCTGATATGCCCTACGTGCAGGTTGCGACATTGCAGGCGATTAAGCAGGCTTTGCATGGTGGCGCTGATATTGTCGTGCCGGTAAACCAGGGCAGGCGGGGCAACCCGGTAGGATTTTCCCGTCATCACTTGCCACAGTTGCTGCAGCTGCGTGGTGACCAGGGGGCGCGCAGCCTGCTAAAAAATTATCCTGTGATGGAGGTGACGGTGGAAGATACCGGCATACACAGGGATATCGATGTGCCCACCGATCTTGCGTAGAGACTTCCACTGACGGAATAAAACCCTAGGACGCTGCGACCCGCGGCAGGCGCATATGGAAACGGGCGCCGCTGCCGGGGCTGCTGATCGCATTGATCTTCCCGCCCAGCACACCGGTGACCAGGTTATAGACGATATACAGGCCCAGGCCGCTGCCCCCCTGGCCCAGCTTGGTCGTGTAAAAGGGGTCGAATATCTGCGCCAACGTGTCTTCATCCATGCCCCTGCCGTCATCGCTATAGTCCAGGATCACGATCTGGTTTTCAGAGCGGGCGGAGATCGTGATATTGCCGCTGCTGCGGTCGTCCAGGCCGTGTATCAGTGAATTGGCAATCAGGTTGGTAATGATTTGCTCTATCGGGCCGGGGTAGCTGTCCAGCTCAATTTTTTCCGGGATATCGATATCTATCTTGTGCGTAGTCCGCTTCAGCATGGGATGCAGCGTCGTCATCACTTCTTCTATCGTATCCCGCAGGTCGAAGCTGCGGCGTCTGGCGCTGGACTGGTCAACCGCTACCTGCTTGAAGTCGGAAATCAATTTGGCGCCGCGGACCGCGTTGTTTTCTATCATTTCACCGGCCTGCTGCATCAGCGCCGCAGACGCCAGGGCTTCGCTGCGGCGTATGGTGCCGCTGCTAAGCCTTTTGTGAAAGCTGGAGGTTTCATCTTTCAAGGTGGATGCGACGGTGACGATATTGCCTATAGGCGTGTTCAGCTCATGCGCTATGCCTGCCACCAGATTGCCCAGGGCCGCCAGTTTTTCGGACTGTATCAGGTGTTTCATCGCCTGCTGCAATTCCGACGTGCGTTCACTGACGCGGCTCTCCAGCACGCGGTTCAGTTCTTCCAGCGCGATACGGGTTTTTTGCAGCTCCGTCACGTCCAGCATCACACCTATTACGCCGCCGATATTGCCATCGGGATCCTTGAATACGGCACGATGGAATACTACGTGGCGCGGTTCTCCCAGGTGTTCGTTGATCAGTTTTTCGAATACCTGCCGGCCCTCACCCGAATACAGCTCGTCGTCTTTTTCCAGATAGACTTTAGCTAGGTGTGGCGGCAGCCAGTCGGTGACTTCCCGGCCTATGATGTCCTGCCTTTCCATCTTCATGATCCCAAGGAAGGCCTCATTGCATCCCATATAGACACCTTCCCGGTTTTTGTAAAAAACGGGTATGGGAATGGACTCCAGCAAGGCTTGCAGGAAGTTGCGCTCGCGTAGTATGGCCGCCTGTGCTGCCTTGCGCTCGGTGATGTCGGTGATGCTGCTGCGCAAATGTATTTTGTCGCCTATATCCGGCAACCGGACCAAATGAATCTCGCAGGGAATGTCGTACCCGCTGGCATGCCGGCAGGTCCATTCAAACCGCGTTTCCGTGCCGCCCAGCGCTTGTGCGATATAGTCGGCTGCTGCGCTCTCGGCGCTGCGACCATCCGGCTGTACGGGTTTGCTTAGCTCTACCGGCGTCTTGCCCAGCAGATCTTCCTGCGAATAGCCGAATAGCTGTACCGCATGCTTGTTGACTTCGATAAAGCGCGCATCGTGGGCGACATCCAGTACCAGTATCGCTTCAGGAGCGTGGTCTATCAGCGTGCGGTAAGTCGCCTCACTGGTTTTCAGTGCGGCCTCGATTTTTTTTCTATCGGTAATATCGGTGGAAATACCCGCGACGTAAGCGACCTCTCCATGGGAGTCGAAAATGGGGAACTTGACCGACAGATATTCGTAGGTGATGCCCTTGCGCACGACTTTCTCTTCCAGCGTGATAGGGGCCTTGGTGCGCAGCAGCTCCATATCATTCTTGCGCAGCTCGTCCGCGGTTTCCTTCGACAGGATTTCGTAATCGGTCCTGCCTATCAGCTTGCCATCGAACAGGCCGAACACGTTCTTGAACCTGTCATTGATCAGGACATAGTTGCCGTCCAGGTTTTTCATGTACACGATGGACGGCGTATTATCGATGAAGGCACGCAGGCGGAATTCGCTCTCGCGCAAGGCCAGCTCGGCCAGCTTTCTCTCAGTTATGTCGGTCATGGTTTCCAGCGCACCGATGACCTTGCCGGACTCATCCCGCAAGGGTGCCGCGGTGCAGTGCAGCCATACATCGGTATTGCTGCCTGGCAGGTGACACAATTCTTCAACTTCGATGGCGCCGGGCAGGATGCTGCTATCGGAAATTTTTCCTTCATAGAGCTTGTCGAGTTCTGCACGGCCGGTGCCGTCCAATACCAGATCAGCCAGCGATGGACGTGGCTGGGTATAAAAACCGCGCCAGGTATGGGTGCTGCCTACCACTTCATTTCCCGGTATCCCGGTAATGGTGCTCAGCAAAGTATTCCATTGGGTGATCCTGTGCTCGTGGTCAATCGCAAACAAGGCGACCGGCAGATTCTGGAACACCTGCTTGATGTGGTATTCCAGCGCATTGGCGCGCGCTACCGCGCGCTTACGCTCTGTGATGTCGCGCGCGGATGCAACCACTCTTTGCTCGCCATTCAGTTCTTCCATGTGCAGCGACACTTCGGCCCAGAACAATTGTCCATCGTACCGTTTGGCGTGCCACTCAAACAACTGCGGACCCTCATCCCTGGCTTTTTGCAGCCAGGCCCAGGCTTCTACCCTCGTATATGGAGGGACACCGGCGCTGACGTCTTCTATCCTCAGTGTTTGCGCAGATGTGCGTGGGAAACCATACAGCACGGAAAAGCGCTCGTTGACCTCAATAATGGCGCCGTTGCGCACATCATGGATAAAGATGGCTTCGCTGCTGAAGTTGAATAGCTCGCGGTAATTTTTTTCGCTGGTTTGCAGCGCGATCTGGCTGCGTTTTTTTGCCTGCAAAAAAAACAGCAGCAAGGCTATGATCACGATCAGGCTGATCAGTATCGAAAGAGCCAGGCTGAAGAAGGGGCTGGATACTTTGAGCAGAGGCTCAGGTTCGTTGATGACGATACTGCCAGCCGGCAGGCTGGCGTGGTCTATCTTCCAGCGCTGCAGCATCGCATAGTCAAAGGTCGGCGCTGTGACATTTTCCAGTATGGGCAGTTGCTCTATCGGCGTGCCGTGCAGCCATTTTCGGGCGAGGTCTCCCAGTATCTGGCCCTGGTTTTTCCCTGTAACCAGAAAGCCGCCCATCACACCGGGCCGCATATCGATATCGCGCTGTGCTATCAAAGGTGCGTTCGCAGACGATGCCCACAGATCGGTCGCCTGGCTGTGACTAAAGACGCGGTCGTTCTTGTCGCGGCTGAACGACAGCATGAAAATCATGTCTTCAGCGCCAAGGCTCGCCAGTCTTTGCTGTATGGCTTGGGCCGACATGCCGCCCAGATACTCAAACTTGAATTGCGGCCAGCGTGGTGCGATTTTTTGCACTTCTTCCAGTTGTATCTGGCTGGTGCGGCTATCGTCATGGATGAATACCAGTCTTTTGGTATTGGGCCTGAGGTGGGTCAGCAAATCGATGTTCTTGTTGATGTCCACATTGTCGAAGACGCCTGCCACGCGCGGAGTTTTTTTCAGGCTCTCGCTACGCTCATTGCCGATGCCGCTAAACAGGATGGGGATATTCGGATAGTGCACCTGGCGAAGCCGCAGCGCGAAATCGAGTGCGTTGTCATCGCTGGCAAGCAGGACCGCAGGAGGCGATTCCGCATATTTACTCAACAGCAGTTGCTCCAGTTGCCGGTAGTACGCGGCACTGGGGGCTACATGCCGCGTATCCATATACTCTATGCGCAGGTCCAGCGCTTCACCGGTCAGTGTCTGCTTGACACCCTCTACCTGGTCATCGCTCCACGGCAGTCCGGCATGGTAAGACACGAGCATCAGCGCGAGCGGCAGGCGCGCAGTCTGAGTTTGCTGTGCATACGCGGAGGGCAGGCTAAGGAACAGGAGTACTGCACAGCAGAACGCCTTGATCATGCAGGCAAAAGTATGCCGGGATTTGTGCTGTGTTGGATTCGATGTCATTTTTTTTATAGTACGGCTAACAGCAGGAAAAAACCGTATATCTTCGCGTACCTTTCGCCTCCATCGCACTGATTTAGTTATAGTGCCAATGCTGCCTATAGTACCCGTCTCCGAAGCGACAGATTACGCTTTTATTATGTTTCCGCAAAGGAAAAAAGCGCACATTTATAGATTGCTCACACTTTTCAATCATGAATTTTTTTATTTCTCTGATATTGATCAGCAGGAATATATCTAATAGTCAGGTTTCCTCATAAAATAGCAGCCGTGAAAGATTTATTGGCTCGTAGCAGAGGCCTTGTATTGCCGGGGGTTATGGCTTCTCAGCCGATTCAAAGGTAAGCGGCAGCCGGATGCACTGAGTTGCAATAAAAATAAACAATATATGCAACACACATTCCACTTTAACTATCAATTTCAGCTATGGATTTTTTCAACAAGCGCCTGGCAAACCAATTAGGTTTTTCAGGTCTGATCCCTTTTGTTATCCTCAGTCTGGCTTGCTGGGTGTTTCATCCCGACTGGCTACCGTATTTGATCAAGGCGCAGTTGGCCTACGGCATCGCCATCCTGGCGTTTCGCGGCGGCCTGCAATGGGGTATCGCGTTGATGTCACCGAACAAAGCTTCCGATGAAATACGCCAGGCCTTGCTGTGGGGTGTATTGCCCAGCCTGATCGCGTGGTGCGCAATGACGGTGGATGCCGGCCTGGGCTTCCTGGTGCAGATCGTCGGTTTTGTCGTGCTGTATCGCGTGGATAAACGCCTGTATGCCGGCTATAACTTGCCGGACTGGTTTGCTGACCTGCGGTTCCGCCTGACCTGCGTCGTTGTGACTGCGCTGGCCATCACCTTTCTTGCCGCTAATCTGCGGCAGTAAGAAAAATAAGATATAAAGCAATTTGTAGGCAAAGAAAACGAATAAAAACAGTCTCGATAGAAAGAATGTTCAGCATGAAGAAAATCTTGCAAAACAAGACAAAGACAGCGGCCACAAGCCAGCGCAGCAAAGCAATAGCTCACCCGATACAGTATGCAATTGTGCCCAAGGATCTGGCCGGGCATATTTTCCAGGTGACTCTACACGTCGCCACTCCGGATGCAGAAGGCCAGCGTTTCTCTCTGCCGGCATGGATACCTGGCAGTTATATGGTGCGTGAGTTTGCCCGCAACATCATCAGCATACGTGCGCACAGCGATGGCAAGAAGGTCGCCCTGAAAAAGCTGGACAAGGATAGCTGGCAGGCCGCGCCTTGCACCGGCACCTTGACGCTGGAATATGAAGTCTATGCCTGGGATTTGTCGGTGCGCGCAGCGCATCTGGACCAAAGCCATGCCTTCTTCAACGGCACCAGCGTTTTCCTGCGCGTGCTGGGGCAAGAGTCAGTATCCCACGTCGTGGATATCCAGAAGGCCGATGATGAGTCCTGCAAGGCATGGCGTGTTGCCACGTCGTTGCCGGAGTTGAAGGCCAAGCGCTATGGCTTCGGCAGCTATATCGCCGAGAACTATGATGCGCTGATTGATCACCCGGTGGAGATGGGCACGTTTGCGCTGGCAAGCTTTGAAGCGTTTGGCGTACAGCACGATTTCGTCGTTACCGGCAAGGCGCCTAACCTGGACCTGCCACGCATTACGGCTGATTTGAAAAAAATCTGCGAAACCCAGATCGCCTTCTTCGAGCCTCGCAGCAAGCGCGCGCCTATGGACCGTTACGTGTTCATGACGATGGTGGTCGGTGAGGGCTATGGCGGTCTGGAACACAGGGCATCTACCGCATTGGTCTGCTCGCGCAACGATCTGCCGGTCCAGCACCAGGCGGAAATGAGCGATGCCTACCGCAATTTCCTGGGCCTGTGCAGCCACGAATATTTCCATACCTGGAACGTCAAGCGCATCAAGCCTGCTGCGTTTGCAGATTACGATCTGCAAAAAGAAAATTACACCAGCTTGTTGTGGCTGTTTGAAGGTTTTACCAGCTACTACGATGACCTGATGCTGGTGCGCGCCAATGTGATCGACGAGAGCGCATATCTGAAATTGATTTCCAAAACCGTCAACGCGGTGACGCGCGGTTCCGGTCGCAGCAAGCAGAGCGTGGCGGAATCCAGCTTTGACGCATGGACCAAATACTATCGCCAGGATGAAAATTCGCCGAATGCAATCGTCAACTATTACACCAAGGGTTCGCTGGTGGCATTGGGACTGGACCTGACGATACGCGCGGAAACCGGTGGCAAGAAATCGCTGGACGATGTTATGCGTGCCTTGTGGGTAGCCTATGGCCGCGACTTCTATCAAAAAGCCTTGTCCGGTAAACAGCAGGGTTTGCCTGAAAACCAGATCGAAGCGCTGATCGAACAGGTCACGGGCTTGAAACTGAAACGCTTCTTTGACCGCTACGTGCGTGGTACCGAAGACTTGCCGTTGGATGCTCTGTATGCAGACTTTGGCGTGACGCTGGCGGATAAACGCAGCGCAGCCAAGCCGGGGCTGGGTGTACGGGTAGTGCGTGATGGCAATGACGTGAAACTCGCCAATGTGCACGAAGGCCGTGCGGCGCACCGGGCCGGTTTATCGGCAGGGGATATCCTGATTGCCATCAATGGCTTGCGCGTAGGCCCGGCGGATGCGGCTGATGGCTTGAACAGTGCGCTGGCACGCTACACGGTGGGCACGACTTTGCAGATCCATGCATTCCGCCGCGATGAATTGTTTACCGTGGATGCACGCCTGCAGGCCGATGACGTACCGGCCTTGCAGTTTGCCGTCGCCGATGAAGTCAAAGCAGGCGGCAAGCGCAAGCCTGCTTATGCTCTGCAGGCATATCGCCCGAGCCTGATGAAGGGACGTAAAGCTTAAGAGCGCAAGATATAGCTCTGTCATAGAAAAAGCCGCATCGCCAGTCTGGCTGATGCGGCTTTTTACTTTTTACACTGCGTGTGGGGTGGAGCCTAGGCGAACAGCCTTTGCAATTCCTGCCCCGGATTGTCCGCCCGCATGAATGCCTCGCCAACCAGGAAACCATGTACATTGGCGTCTCGCATGCGTTTTACATCGCCGCTGTTCATGATGCCGGATTCAGTGATGACCAGCTTGTCAGCGGAGATGCGCGGTAGCAGCGCCAAGGTATTGTCCAGGGACACATCAAATGTGCGCAGGTTACGGTTATTGATGCCCAGCATGGCTGTCTTCAGTTTCAACGCGGCATCCAGCTCTTCGCCGCCGTGCACTTCCACCAGCACGCCCATGCCCAGTTCGTGTGCGCAGGCTTCCAGCTCTGCCATCAAGCCGTGGTCCAGCGCCGCAACGATCAGCAAGATGCAGTCCGCACCCCAGTCGCGGGCCTGGTAGACCTGGTAGGGATCGATCATGAAGTCTTTGCGCAAGGCGGGGATAGTGCAGGCGGCGCGTGCCTGCTGCAGATATTCCGGCGAGCCCTGGAAGAAGTTCACGTCGGTCAGTACCGACAGGCATGCTGCGCCGTGCGCTGCATAGCTGGCGGCGATCTCGGCAGGACGGAAGTCGGCACGCAAGATACCCTTGGACGGCGACGCTTTCTTGACCTCGGCGATGACACCGGCCTGGCCGGCATCTATCTTGCTGCGCAGGCTGGCCTCGAATCCGCGCAGGCTGGCGCGCGCTTCATGATTGGATTCCACGTCGCTACGCAAGCTGGCCAGAGAACGATGCTTTTTGGCAGCCGCCACCTCGTCTTTTTTTACATGGAGGATTTTATTCAGGATATCCGACATTAGGCCCCCAACTGCTGTGTGACCTGGATGAACTGTTCCAGCTTGGCGCGGGCCGCGCCTGAGCGTATCGCTTCCTGGGCTTTCTTGACGCCATCGGCGATGGAATCAGCCTTGCCGGCGCCGTAGATAGCGGTGCCCGCATTCAGTGCGACGATGTCAGTAGCCGGGCCAGGGATATTGTTCAACGCTTCCAGGATTTTTTCCTTGGATTCCAGCGAGCCGGCTACTTTCAGATTGCGGTTGGACACCATCTGCAGGCCGAAGTCTTCCGGATGGATATCGTATTCACGGATTTCGCCATTGATCAGTTCGCCAACCATGGTCGGCGCACCCAGCGACACTTCATCCATATTGTCGCGGCCCCAGACCACAATAGCGTGCTCCGCCCCCAGCCTTTGCAGCACGCGCACCTGTATGCCAACCAGGTCAGGATGGAAAACACCCATCAGGATATTCGGCGCCGATGCCGGATTGGTCAGCGGTCCCAGGATATTGAAAATGGTCCTGACACCGAGTTCCTTGCGCACTGGCGCTGCATGCTTCATCGCTGCGTGGTGGTTCGGCGCAAACATGAAACCTATGCCGGTCTGCGCGATGGATTGCGCGATCTGTTCAGGGTTCAGGTTGATATTGACGCCGAAGGACTCCAGCACGTCGGCACTGCCGGACGATGAGGATACGCTGCGGCCGCCATGTTTGGCGACGCGCGCGCCCGCCGCTGCAGTGACGAACATCGATGCGGTAGAGATATTGAAGGTCGATGCGCCATCGCCGCCGGTGCCGACGATGTCGATCAGGTTCTTGGTATTGGCCATCGGCACCTTGGTCGAGAATTCGCGCATGACCTGGGCCGCTGCGGTGATCTCGCCTATGCTTTCCTTTTTGACGCGCAAGCCCATTGTCAGCGCAGCGATCATGATGGGGGACATTTCTCCGCCCATGATCTTGCGGAAAAGCGACAGCATTTCGTCGTGGAATATTTCCCTGTGCTCAATGCAACGCATCAAGGCTTCTTGTTGAGTGATAGTCATGATAGGTCCGATAGAGGTTTAGGCTGTCGCAGTGGAGCTCAGCAGGAAATTCTTCAGCAAGGCATGTCCGTGTTCGGACAGGATGGATTCAGGATGGAACTGCACGCCTTGCAGATTGAATTCCTTGTGGCGCACACCCATGATTTCTCCATCTTCGGTCCATGCGGTAACTTCCAGGCAGGACGGCAGCGAAGAACGCTCTATCGCCAGAGAGTGGTAACGGATGACGGTATACGGGCTGGGCAAATCCTTGAAAACGCCGACGCCGGTGTGGGCGATGACCGATGTTTTTCCATGCATCACCTGTTTGGAGCGGATGACCTTGCCGCCAAACGCATCACCTATGGCCTGGTGTCCCAGGCATACGCCGAGGATGGGTATTTCGCCAGCAAAGCGCTGCAGCAGGGGGACAGAGATGCCTGCCTCGCGCGGCGTGCAGGGGCCGGGGGAAATGCAGATATGGTCAGGCTTTAATGCGGCGATCTCATCCAGAGTAATTTCATCGTTGCGGTAGGTACGTACATCTTCACCTAGCTCGGCAAAATACTGCACCAGGTTGTAAGTGAAGGAATCGTAATTGTCTATCATCAGCAGCATTTAAATCTCTCCATCCAGGCCGTCTTGCACTTGTTCCGCTGCACGTATGACTGCGCGCGCCTTGTTTTCGGTTTCCTGCCATTCCATCTCGGGCACCGAATCGGCGACGACACCGGCTGCGGCCTGCACATACAGCATGCCGTCTTTCAGTACGCCGGTGCGGATGGCAATCGCCAGATCCATCTCGCCGCCAAACGACAGGTAGCCGCAGGCGCCGCCATAGATGCCGCGCTTGGTCAGTTCCAGTTCATCAATCAATTCCATCGCCCGCACTTTCGGCGCGCCGGACAAGGTGCCGGCCGGGAAGGTGGCTTTCAGCACATCCAGGTTGGATAGGTTGGCTTGCAGCTTGCCTTCGACATTGGAGACGATGTGCTGTACATGGGAATATTTCTCTATCACCATCTGGTCGGTGACCTTGACGCTGCCTGTCTGGGCGATGCGGCCTATATCGTTGCGGGCCAGGTCGATCAGCATCACATGCTCGGCGATTTCCTTGGGGTCGGCCAGCAGTTCGGTGGCCAGTTCGGCATCGCGTTCCGGCGTTGCGCCGCGTGGGCGGGTGCCGGCCAGCGGACGTATCGTCACTTTCTTGTCGCCGTCGCTCAGGGTTTCGTTGCGCACCAGGATTTCCGGTGATGCGCCGATGATCTGCATGTCGCCAAAATTATAGAAATACATGTAGGGCGAAGGATTTAGCGAGCGCAGCGCGCGGTATAGCGACAGTGGGGCATCCACATAAGGTTTCTTGATGCGCTGGCCTACCTGCACCTGCATCAGGTCGCCGGCCATGATGTATTCCTTGGCTTTTTCCACTGCCTTGATATAGTCGGCCTTGGCAAAATCCCTGATAGTGTCGGTACGGACGGATGCCGAAGTAACCGGTGCATCCACGCTCCTGCGCAGCATTGCCCGCAAATCCTTCAGCCTTTGCCTTGCCTTGGAATAGGCTTCCGGCTGGGTAGGGTCTGCATATACGATCAGGTACAGCTTGCCGGACAGGTTGTCGATGACGGCCAGTTCTTCGGTCACCAGCAACTGGATGTCGGGCAGGCCGAGATCATCTTTCGGTGTCGAATGCGCGAGACGTTTTTCTACATGGCGTACCGTGTCGTAGCCGAAGTAGCCGGCCAAGCCGCCGCAGAAGCGCGGCATGCCGGGGCGCAGTGCAACCTTGAAGCGGGATTGGAATTCTGCAATAAAGTCCAGCGGATTGCCTTCTATGGTTTCCACCACTTCGCCATTCTTCACCACTTCGCTGCGTGTGCCGTAGCTGCGCATCAGCGTGGAGGCGGGCAGGCCGATGAAGGAATAGCGCCCAAAGCGTTCGCCACCCATTACAGATTCAAGCAGGAAGGTATTCTTGCCACCCTGCTGGGTTTGCGCCAGCTTCAGATACAGCGTCAGCGGCGTTTCCAGATCGGCGAAGGCTTCCGCGATCATAGGGATACGGTTGTAGCCTTGCGCGGCCAGCGATTTGAATTCGAGTTCGGTCATGGTTCTCTTTCTGCCGCCCTTGTGGACTCACAGCATCCACGATGGGTGGAGTTGGGGCGGATAAGACGATTTGATAAAACGTGCAAAAGGCTTTTGCTAGGGGTGTGCAGAAGCTTTCGCGGCAAATGTGTGGTTAGTTAGACCAGAATTGCCAGCGTCGCCATAGCCAGGCCTCAAAAGTGCCTGGTGTGATTGCGGGACGTTTTTTATCGAGAAACATTCTATGGATAGTGAACGTTAGGTGTGTTCTTAGCTATTTAAAAATAAGAAGCTGTTGAGAAATGACGCTGGCGTTGTTGCTCCTCCTCGCCGTACTACTCGTACTGTCTTCGTCGTCGCGCCTAGCCAGCCTAATTTCGCAACAGCTTCTACAACTAATCAATTGAAATCAGTCGTGCTGCTTCCAATAAGGTTTCGACTATACCATCACTCCGAATATTTTGTATAGCCTCGCCGTGATTGTAGCCGTACGGAACGCTTAGCACTGGGCAACCCGCTGCACGGGCGGCGATGGCGTCATTGGACGAATCCCCTATGGCGAGGACTTGCGCGGGAGGCAGGTCAAAGTCTGTGCAAACTTGCAACAAAGGCATGGGGTCGGGTTTTTTGCGCGCCAGCGAATCGCCGCCATACACCAGCTCAAAGTAAGGGCTGAGGCCTTTCTTTTTCAGCAAAGGGGTGGCGAAGGCAATGGGCTTGTTGGTAACGCAAGCCAGCCGCAGGCCTTTCGCCTGCATGGCTTGCAGGCCCTGGATCACGTCCGGATACAAGGCGCTATAGTCGCCGTTGATCGCCAGGTAATGTTTTTGGTAAGACGCCATCGCCGCTTCAAAATGCCGGATGATCTGCGCTTCGGCATAGTCCAGCGCCAGGATGCGGTGTATCAGGTTCTCGGAGCCCTTGCCGACAAACAGCTTGACCGTGACGATGTCGATGGCCTCCAGGCCGAATTCTTTGCGCATGCGGTTGATGGCAACGAGAAAATCCGGGGCGGTATCCAGCATCGTGCCGTCCAGATCGATGATGACGGCCTTGATATGTTTGAACATGCTTGTATTGGCCTGGTTTATGGCGCAGCTATTGGGGAGTATGGATATGGCTCGCAGCCGGGCGCTGCAAGCCATATGTTTGGGAGCCTAAACTGGCTTAGACTTTGGCCAGCTCGCCGCGCATGGCGTTGATGACGGCCGTATAGTCAGGTTTGCCGAATATCGCCGAGCCGGCGACAAATGTGTCGGCACCGGCTTTTGCCACTTCGGCGATATTGTCGATCTTGATGCCGCCATCCACCTGCAGCATGATGTCGCGGCCGGAGGCATCGATCAGCTTCCTGACTGCGGCGATTTTCTTTAGCGTGTGTGGAATAAAGGACTGGCCGCCAAAGCCGGGGTTGACCGACATCAGCAGGATCAGATCCAGCTTGTCCATTACATGCTCCAGCACATGCAGTGGCGTTGCCGGGTTGAACACCAGGCCGGCCTTGCAGCCATGGTCGCGTATCAGTTGCAGGCTGCGGTCTATATGTTCCGAGCCTTCCGGGTGGAAGCTGATGATGTTTGCACCGGCCTTGGCAAAATCTGGGATGATACGGTCTACCGGCTTGACCATCAGATGCACGTCTATAGGCACTTGCACATGCGGGCGTATTGCTTCGCAGACTAGCGGGCCTATGGTCAGGTTGGGGACATAATGATTGTCCATCACGTCGAAGTGGATCATGTCTGCGCCGGCGGCGACGACATTGCGGACCTCTTCACCCAGGCGGGCGAAGTCGGCGGACAGGATGCTGGGGGCGATGCGATAAGTTGTCATGATGGCTAATGGCAATAAAAGATGCGCTATTTTACCCTTGTGCGCCGATCAGGTCTTGCAATGGCAGGGCTTTTGGTGTGCAATGGACTGATTGCCCTGTGCAAGATGCCCAGGGTTTACGCCGGGTATTCAATCAGCTATTCAATAAGTGCAGTACCAGGAAACAACAAGGAAGAATGAATGTCAGCGTATGAAATGAATGTGTCGGTCGTGACCCAGTATCTGGACGAGCAGTCCGATCCCGACCATGGCAACTATGTGTTTGCCTATACGATCACGATAAAAAACACCGGCACGGTCGCTGCGCAGGTAATTTCGCGCCACTGGATTATTACCGATGCAAAAAATCGCAGCCAGGAGGTCAAGGGCCTGGGCGTTGTCGGCCATCAGCCCCTGCTGCAGTCCGGGCAATCTTTTGAATACACCAGCGGTACCTCATTTACTACCCCGCAGGGCAGCATGACCGGGACTTATTTCTGTGTTGCCGAAGACGGCCATCAGTTTAATGTGACGATACCGGAATTTGTATTGTCCTTGCCGCGCACCCTGCACTGATACTGCTTGTTTATTTGGATGCATCCTGCGATTGCGCGGTGTTGTCCCCCTGGCTGTTTTCCTGATTGCTTTCCTGGTTATCCAGCTTTGTTTGTTGCGGCGGATTGTTCGGCTTCTTGCCGTTAAACATAGTCCAC
The DNA here is from genome assembly GCF_014636315.1 of Parundibacterium terreum. Classification (GTDB taxonomy): domain Bacteria; phylum Pseudomonadota; class Gammaproteobacteria; order Burkholderiales; family Burkholderiaceae_D; genus Undibacterium; species Undibacterium terreum. Next base: position 524,905 of record NZ_BMED01000004.1, read on the forward strand.
CAGACGATAAAGATCAGCAAAAACATTGCTACGCCGGCTTCCAGTCCCAGTAACCACATATTTTTCTTTCCATGTATAAAATTTCGTCAATTTTACCCGCTCTGGCGGCCTTGCTCGTGATTTCTGCCTGTACCACCCCGGTTTCACTGAAAGAGCCGATCAAGCCGGTCACTCCAGTGACGCCGCCGGCAACGCCTATCCCGCAGGCGACAGCCAAGCCGCATGCCAATTTCAAGGCAGCTTCCTTTGCGGACTTGCCGGGCTGGGGCAGCGATGATTTGACAGAAACATGGCCGGTCTTCATGAGTTCGTGCAATGCGATGCGCTTCAAGCCGGAGTGGAAGGAGCCATGTTCGATTGCCAAGACCATCGATGCCAAGGATGGCGGCGCGATGCGGGTGTTCTTTGAATCCCTGTTCACGCCGTATCAGGTGATCAACCCGGACGGCAGCAGCGAGGGCCTGATCACCGGTTACTACGAACCCTTGTTGCGTGGTTCCCGCACCAGGGGCGGCGCTTACCAGACGCCTTTATATGGAACGCCCGCAGATCTGCTAACGATAGACCTGGGCAGTGTCTATCCAGAACTGAAGAATATGCGCTTGCGCGGGCGCCTGGTCGGCAACAAGGTAGTGCCATATGCTTCGCGCGCGGATACCGAGCAGGCGCTGGCAGGCAAGGAAATGCTGTGGGTGGATGATGCTGTGGATGCATTCTTCCTGCAGGTGCAGGGCTCCGGTCGCGTTTATTTGAGCGATAGCAATGAGACTGTCAGGGTCGCCTATGCAGACCAGAATGGCTACCCGTATAAATCCATAGGCCGCTACCTGATTGATAAGGGCGAGCTCACTTCCAGCCAGGCGTCGGCGCAGGGCATCAAGGAATGGATCAAGCAAAATCCTGCACGCCAGAATGAGCTGTTCAACAGCAATCCCAGCGTGGTGTTTTTTAAGGAAGAAAAACTGTCTGATCCGCGCATAGGACCGAAAGGCGCACAGGGCTTGCCTTTGACAGCGCAGCGCTCGATTGCCGTTGATGCGCAATTCCTGCCGCTGGGTGCGCCGGTGTTCCTTGCGACGACACAGCCGAATAGCACGCAGTTATTGCAAAAGCTGGTGGTGGCGCAGGATACCGGCGGCGCTATTCGCGGCGCGGTCAGGGCTGATTACTTCTGGGGCTTCGGCTCCGAAGCGGGTGAGCAGGCCGGACGCATGAAGCAGCGCGGGCAGATGTGGCTGCTGCTGCCCAAGTCCGCTTCCTGATCTTGTCGGAGGCTGTTAGGAAATTAGCCTGGCTAGGCGTCGCCGACGAAGACAGTGCTTTAGCACGGCTAGGAGGCGCAACAACGCCAGGGTAATTTTCGTAACGGCCTCTTATTTATTGCGCTGGTCCAGCACCCTCTTGGCCTTGCCCACGCTACGCTCTATACCGCCGACGGGAAGAATGACGACCTCGGCGGATGTGCCTATATAAGCCTTGATGTCATGCATCAGGGTTTGCCTTGCAGCGTCTGCCTGGGCTGGTTCCGCACCGGCCTTCATTTCCACCCTGACTGTCAGCGCATCCAGCGGCCCTTCGCGGGTCAGCACGCACTGGTAGTGAGGCGACAGCGCCGCTTGCTTCAGTATCAGCTCTTCTATCTGCGTAGGGAAGACGTTGACGCCGCGCACTATCATCATGTCGTCGCTGCGGCCGGTGATTTTTTGCATGCGCCGCATGGTGCGGCCTGCGTTGGCAGGATTGGCCGCTAGCAGGCGGGTCAGGTCGCGGGTGCGGTAGCGGATGATGGGCAAGGCTTCCTTGCTCAGGGAGGTAAACACCAGTTCGCCGAATTCTCCATCCGGCAGCACTTCGCCGGTATCCGGATCGATAATTTCCGGATAAAAGTGATCTTCCCAAACGGTAGGACCATCCTTGCTTTCCGCGCACTCGCTGGCTACGCCCGGCCCCATCACTTCCGACAGCCCATAGATATCCACTGCCGACAGCGCTAGCCGTTTTTCTATCGCGCTGCGCATTTCTGGTGTCCACGGCTCTGCGCCGAAGATCCCTATCCGCAGCGAAGTGGCAGACGGATCTATACCCTGGCGCTCCATCTCATCGGCGATCGCCAGCATATAAGATGGCGTGACCATGATGATGTCCGGCTTGAAATCCTGTATCAGCTGCACCTGCCGCTCCGTCTGGCCGCCGCCGAAGGGGACGACGGTCAGGCCCAGGCGCTCTGCGCCATAGTGCGCCCCCAGACCGCCGGTAAACAGGCCATAGCCATAGCTGACATGGCAGATGTCGCCCGGCTTGGCACCCGCTGCGCGTATCGAGCGCGCCACGCAATTGGCCCAGGTATCTATATCGTTTTGCGAATAGCCTACGACGGTGGGTTTGCCGGTAGTGCCGCTGGATGCATGGATGCGCACGATCTGCTCACGCGGGATTGCGAACATCCCGTAAGGGTAGTTGTCGCGCAGGCTTTTCTTGGTCGTAAATGGGAACTTGGATAGATCGGCCAGTGTATGCAGATCATCAGGATGGGCGCCAACTGCATCAAAGGCTTCGCGGTAGTAGGCGACATTGTCATACGCGTGGCGCAAAGACCATTTGAGCCGTTGTAGCTGCAGCGCCTGCAATTCGTCGCGGCTGGCGGTTTCTATTGCTTCCAGTGGAAATGCTGTTGCTCCCATGCTGCCCTCATCGTCTCAACGTCTGGTTGCTGATTCTTTTTCGGCTGCCGGATAAGCTAAGGCGTGATCACTTGTCCCTTGATCGCTGCCGATTTGCCCCTGAAGGTGGCAATAATCTCGCCATGCTGATTACTGACCAGCACGTCATAGATGCCGCTACGACCCGCTTGAGTCACCTGCCTAGCTTCGGCAGTCAGCAGATCGTCCAGAAATGCCGGCTTCAGAAATTCTATATTGCAGCCTGCTGCCACGGTGGCCTGGTTCCGGCTATTGCATGCGTAGGCGAAAGCAGTATCTGCCAGGCTGAAGATCATGCCGCCGTGGCAGGTGCTGTGGCCCTGTATCATATCTGCCCTGACCGGCATGCTGGCAATGGCATGGCCTTGTTCTATGTCGGTGATCTTGATGCCCATGCTTTGCGCTGCGGTATCGCGCGCATACATGGCTGCGGCGACGATGGCCGGCGACGGTGGTTCCGGCGGAATCAGATCCTCATCCATATCAATCCCCGGTAAAGCGCGGTGCGCGTTTTTCCAGGAAGGCATTCACACCTTCCGCATAATCATGCGAGTTGCCGAGTTCTCTTTGCATGTCGCGCTCCAGTGCCAGTTGCTGTGGCAGCGTATTGTGCAAGCTGGCCCTCAGCGCATGCTTGATCATGGCCAACGCCTTGGTCGGCTGGCTGGCCAAGTGCGCTGCCAGCGCCTGGGTTTCCTTGTCTAGTGCGTCCTTGTCCTCCCGGTCGTCAACGCATTTCCAGATCAACCCCCACTGTTCAGCTTTTTCTGCGGGTAGCTTGTCGGCGAGCATGGCCAGTCCCATCGCCCTGGCCATGCCTATTTTTTGCGGCAGGAACCAGGTTCCGCCGGAATCGGGCAGTAATCCTATTTTGGCAAAGGCTTGTAAAAAGCTGGCTGAATGCGAGGCCAGCACAATATCGCATGCCAGCGCCAGGTTGGCGCCAGCGCCGGCGGCCGCGCCGCGCACACTGGCAATGACAGGCATAGGCAAATCTTGCAGCCTGCGTATCAGGGGATTGAAGTGGCTGTCGATCAACTCACCCAGGTCGGTCATTGCGCCCGGAGTGAAAGACAGGTCGGCCAGATCCTGGCCTGCGCAGAATCCGCGCCCGGCGCCGGTCAGTACCAGTACCCGGATGGAGGGATCATTCTCTACCTGGCTCAGTGCTGTGCTTAGTTCGGCATGCATGGAGCGGGTAAAGCTGTTCAGCTTATCCGGACGGTTTAGCGTAATGGTGGCAATTGCATCATTACGGGAAAACAGGATTTCAGGCATATAGGCATCCTCTTTCTAAGAAATAGAAGCTTGCGATCTGATTGTAATTTGATTGTAATTAAAAAACCGACTGGTCGGTTAATTAAATGATTTAGTGCTAAGCTCTCGCCTTGAAACGCTACAATCTACGTCTGAATTCTTCCTGCCTGTCTAGAATTCACTCCTATTTATGAAGGGAGTTCTAACCATAGCTGTCTCTATGTATAGATGGCTATGCGGCAAAAATCATCCAAACAAGAGGAGTTGCTATGGAATACCAAAATATCCTGGTGGAAACCAAGGAAAAGGTCGGTCTGATTACGCTGAACCGTCCCAAGGCCCTGAATGCCTTAAATGACCAGTTAATGGATGAACTGGGTTTTGCGCTGAAGGCCTTTGACAAGGATGAGGCGATCGCCTGCATCGTCATCACTGGCAGTGAAAAGGCATTTGCCGCCGGCGCCGATATCGGTGCGATGGCCAACTACACTTATATGGATGCCTATAAGAATGACTACATCACCCGCAATTGGGAGCAGATACGCCAGATACGCAAGCCGGTGATCGCTGCGGTGGCGGGTTATGCGCTGGGTGGTGGTTGTGAGCTGGCGATGATGTGCGACTTTATTATCGCAGCAGAGAATGCCAAGTTCGGCCAGCCGGAAATCAAGCTGGGTACTTTGCCCGGCGCCGGCGGTACGCAGCGCCTGCCGCGCGCGATCTCCAAATCCAAGGCGATGGATATGTGCCTGACTGCGCGCATGATGGATGCAGTGGAGGCAGAACGTGCCGGCCTGGTTTCGCGCATCGTACCGCTGGAAAAATTATTGGAAGAGACTCTGGCGGCAGCGAATACGATCGCAGCGATGTCGCTGCCTATCATCATGATGGTGAAAGACTCCGTGAACCGCGCTTATGAAACGACCTTGTCCGAAGGCGTGCAATACGAGCGCCGCCTGTTCCATAGCAGCTTCGGTACCGACGATCAGAAAGAAGGCATGAAGGCCTTCATGGAAAAGCGTCCTGCGAACTTCACTAATAAGTAATAGCAGAGCGGTAGTTGGGTAGTAAAAGAGCGACGTTTTATGAAGTGCAAACTGGCAGGCGCGAAAAAATCTAAACAATATTGAAGAAAGTGCTTGCCAGTGTAGAAGTGGCTTGCTATAGTTCGGCTCCCGTCGCGACACGCAGTAAATGACGCGAAACGAACAGCAGGAAACAGGGTTGTTTGAGAGCGAGTTTTACGAGCGGAATGAGACGGGAAAGAAGCAAAAGC
>NZ_BMED01000005.1 GCF_014636315.1 Parundibacterium terreum
GCCAGCGTATCGGCGGCCATGGCGATGCCGTGGCCTGGAGCTTCTACCCCGGCAAGAACCTCGGTGCCTTGGGCGACGCCGGTGCCGTCACCACCAATGATCCCGTCATTGCCGACCGCCTGCGGGTGCTGCGCAATTACGGTTCCCGGGTCAAATACGTGAATGAAGTACAAGGCTATAACAGCCGGCTGGACCCGATCCAGGCTGCCGCGCTATGCGTCAAGCTGAAACACCTGGATGCCTGGCAGGCAAGACGCGACAAGGTCGCTGCGCTGTACAACAAAGAACTAGCCGCCAACCCACGGCTGGTGGTGCCCATGGTGCCAGCAGGTATAGGCTCGGCCTGGCACCTGTATGTGGTGCGCAGCCAGGACCGGGAAGGCTTACAGGCAGCCTTGACCAGGGCCGGCATCGGCAGCCTGATCCATTACCCGATTCCACCGCACAAGCAGCAAGCCTATGCGCAAGCCGGCTCTGGTTCTGGCTATGTCGCAGGGCAATTCCCGCTGGCAGAAGTGATGGCCGATGAGGTGCTGAGCCTGCCGATGGGGCCGCATTTGCGCGAGGAACAGCAATGGCGGGTGATTGAGGCTATTGCGGCCTGGTGATGTGCATATACGGGGCCGTCGATAGTATCTGCTATTGATGGCCTTGATCCTTATTGACGTCCAAGCCCTCCCTTAATTGTCAAAACACTTGTGATATTTAAAATATCGCGCTTCACGTACAATTCACCCATATTTCATAACGAGGTCAAAATGCAAACAAAGCCTGTCTTAACCCTGGAAGATGTCAAGAAAATCGCAGCCGGTGCTGAAGCTGAAGCAAAAGCCAATGGCTGGGCAGTGGTCATTGCCGTGGTCGATGACGGCGGCCACCTGATGTGGTTGCAGCGCCTGGATGGCGTAGCACCGATTTCTGCGCACATCGCTCCAGCCAAGGCGACAACTGCTGCTCTGGGCCGCCGCGAATCCAAGATCTACGAAGACATCATCAATAATGGCCGTTATTCTTTCTTGAGCGCACCTTACCTGGAAGGCATGCTGGAGGGCGGTGTGCCTATCGTGGTGGATGGCCACTGCGTGGGCGCGGTTGGCGTTTCAGGCGTGAAATCTGCGGAAGATGCGCAGATTGCCAAGGCCGGTATTGCCGCGCTGAGCCTGTAATCTCCTGCAGCTTCTTAGTCACTAGTTGCTGTTAATAATAGTTGCTGTTAATCCGGGGCCGGTTTTACATTCGTTTGCGTGCTGCATGCGAAACATGGCTCCGGGTGTGAAAGAAGTAAAAATTAAGCGGGTGCAAGGCCCGCTTAATTGTTGCGGTATGGTTTCGGTATAAACCATAAAATTGCCATTTATCGGGCCTGAAAATTTGCCTGATGGGTCGTTTTGCGCTACAATCTGAAGGTTTAACTAATTTACCTCCCGCCGTAGCGCATACACTATCCACATTGCCCCATAAAATCGTTTCTTTCCGCGCGGAGCCTGTTTGTTAAGACGCCGTGCGCCTAGCACAACGATCATCTTGGTGCGACGCAGCGGCGGTAACAATACAGGAGTTACCCTTGCTGCCATTTCCGCAGTCTTTGCCCCATTCACTCCGTCTAGGGCAAGACACCCCAGCCATCCTCGCTCTCGCTGACGGGACAATATTTTCCGGTTTTTCCATTGGTGCTGCTGGACATACTATAGGCGAGGTTGTTTTCAATACCTCCATGACCGGCTATCAGGAAATCCTGACCGATCCCAGCTATAGTTCCCAGATCGTTACACTGACGTATCCCCATATAGGCAATACCGGCGTCAATTCAGAAGACGTTGAGTCCGACAAAATCCATGCAGCCGGTTTGATCATCAAAGACCTGCCTATGCTGGTATCGAATTTCCGTTCCGAACAATCCCTGTCTGAATATCTGACTTCGCAAAACATCGTTGCGATAGCAGGTATCGATACGCGCAAGCTGACACGCATCCTGCGTGAAAAAGGCGCGCAGGGCGGTGCCATCCTGGTCGGCGATGACGCCGATAAGGCATTGGCGCTGGCGAAGTCTTTTCCCGGCTTGTCCGGCATGGATCTGGCCAAGGTGGTATCCGTTGCCAAGTCTTATGAGTGGACTGAAACTGAGTGGGTGCTGGGCCAGGGCTACGGCCAACTGAGCGATCCAAAATTCCATGTTGTGGCTTTCGACTATGGCGTCAAGCGCAATATCCTGCGCATGCTGACCCAGCGCGGCTGCAAGGTGACTGTATTGCCTGCGCAGGCGACTGCAGCGGACGCACTGGCACTGAATCCGGACGGCGTGTTCCTGTCCAATGGTCCTGGCGATCCTGAGCCTTGCGACTATGCGATTGCGGCGACGAAAGAACTGATAGAAAAAGGCATACCTACATTTGGTATCTGCCTGGGTCACCAGATCATGGCGCTGGCTTCCGGCGCGAAGACATTGAAGATGAAGTTCGGCCACCACGGCGCCAACCATCCTGTGCAGGACCTGGATACTCGCCAGGTGCTGATCACTTCGCAGAATCACGGTTTTGCGGTAGATGCGGCAACCTTGCCGGACAACTGCCGTGTGACCCACGTTTCTTTGTTTGACGGTTCCCTGCAAGGCTTTGCCCGTACGGACAAGCCGGCGTTCTGCTTCCAGGGACACCCCGAAGCATCGCCTGGTCCGCACGATATCGGTTACCTGTTTGACCGTTTCACAGGTTTGATGAATCAGGCAAAGATGGAGAAGAATAAAAATGCCTAAGCGTATTGATATAAAAAGTATTTTGATTATTGGTGCAGGTCCTATCATTATCGGACAGGCATGTGAATTCGATTATTCCGGCGCCCAGGCTTGCAAGGCCCTGCGCGAAGAAGGCTACAAAGTCATCCTGGTCAACAGCAATCCGGCCACGATCATGACGGACCCTGAAATGGCGGATGTGACTTACATCGAGCCTATTACATGGCAAGTTGTCGAGCGCATCATCGCCAAGGAAAAACCGGACGCGATCCTGCCGACCATGGGTGGCCAGACCGCGCTGAACTGCGCGCTGGATCTGCACCGCAATGGCGTGCTGGATAAATACAAGGTGGAACTGATCGGCGCTTCTCCGGAAGCGATCGACAAGGCGGAAGACCGCTCCAAGTTCAAGGATGCTATGACCAAGATCGGCCTGGGTTCTGCACGTTCCGGCGTGTCGCATACCCTGGAAGAATCCTGGGCGGTGCAAAAGGAATTGGGCTTCCCGGTCATTATCCGTCCTTCGTTCACCATGGGTGGCACGGGCGGCGGTATCGCGTACAACGAGGAAGAATTCGAAACCATCTGCAAACGCGGCCTGGAGGCATCGCCAACCAGCGAATTGTTGATCGAAGAATCCTTGCTGGGCTGGAAAGAGTATGAGATGGAAGTGGTGCGCGACAAGGCGGACAACTGCATCATCGTGTGCTCGATCGAAAACCTGGATCCTATGGGCGTGCATACCGGCGACTCCATCACTGTCGCACCGGCACAGACGCTGACCGACAAGGAATATCAGATCATGCGCAATGCCTCGCTGGCAGTGCTGCGTGAAATCGGCGTGGATACCGGTGGCTCCAACGTGCAGTTCTCGGTCAATCCTGCGGATGGCCGCATGATCGTGATTGAAATGAATCCGCGTGTATCCCGTTCTTCGGCTCTGGCTTCCAAGGCGACAGGTTTTCCTATCGCCAAGATCGCAGCCAAGCTGGCAGTCGGCTTCACGCTGGACGAATTGCGCAACGAAATCACCGGCGGCGCAACACCTGCGTCGTTTGAGCCTTCCATCGACTACGTCGTGACGAAGATTCCTCGTTTCGCGTTTGAAAAATTCCCTCAGGCCGACAAGCACCTGACGACGCAGATGAAATCGGTCGGCGAAGTGATGGCGATAGGCCGTACCTTCCAGGAGTCCTTCCAGAAAGCCCTGCGCGGCCTGGAAGTCGGCGTGGACGGCATGAACCAGAAAACCACCGACCGTGAAACGATAGAAGCAGAACTGGGCGAGCCTGGTCCTGACCGTATCTGGTATGTGGGCGACGCTTTCGGCCAGGGCTTCTCGCTGGAAGAAGTGCATCAACTGACCAAGATCGATCCATGGTTCCTGGTGCAGATCAAGGATATCGTCGATATCGAATTGTGGCTGGATCATCAGAACCTGGATGCGCTGGACAAGAACCTGTTGCTGAAGCTGAAGCAAAAAGGTTTTTCCGATCGCCGTCTGGCTTATCTGCTGAAGACAACAGACAAGGCCGTGCGCGAACGTCGTCATATGCTGAACGTGCGTCCGGTCTACAAGCGGGTTGATACCTGCGCCGGTGAATTCGCGACCAACACCGCCTACATGTATTCCACTTACGAGGAAGAGTGCGAATCCGCGCCTACCGACAAGAAGAAGATCATGGTTCTCGGTGGTGGTCCTAACCGTATCGGCCAGGGTATCGAGTTTGACTACTGCTGCGTTCACGCTGCTTTCGCAATGCGCGAAGACGGCTATGAAACCATCATGGTCAACTGCAATCCTGAAACCGTATCCACCGACTATGACACATCGGACCGTCTGTACTTTGAGCCGCTGACGCTGGAAGACGTGCTGGAAATCGTCGCGCTGGAAAAACCGGTGGGCGTGATCGTGCAATACGGCGGCCAGACTCCGCTGAAGCTGGCGCTGGATCTGGAAGCCAATGGCGTGCCTATCATCGGTACATCGCCGGACATGATCGATGCTGCGGAAGACCGCGAACGCTTCCAGAAACTGCTGCAGGATCTGGGGCTGCGTCAGCCGCCTAACCGTACCGCGCGTACCGAACAGCAGGCACTGGAACTGGCACAGGAAATCGGCTATCCGCTGGTGGTGCGTCCATCCTACGTATTGGGCGGCCGCGCGATGGAAATCGTGCATGAGCAGCGTGATTTGGAGCGCTACATGCGTGAAGCGGTCAAGGTGTCGCATGATTCGCCGGTATTGCTGGACCGCTTCCTGAATGATGCGATCGAAGTGGACGTGGATTGCCTGTCCGATGGGCAGCGCACTTTCATCGGCGGCGTGATGGAACATATTGAACAGGCAGGCGTGCACTCCGGCGATTCTGCATGCTCGTTGCCGCCTTACTCCCTGTCGAAAGAGACGATTGATGAGCTGAAGCGCCAGACTTCACTGATGGCCAAGGGCTTAAACGTGGTCGGCTTGATGAACGTGCAGTTTGCGATTCAGCAGCAGGATGGCAAAGATGTCGTCTTCGTGCTGGAGGTGAATCCGCGCGCATCCCGTACCGTGCCTTATGTGTCCAAGGCGACCGGCCTGCAACTGGCCAAGATTGCAGCGCGCTGCATGGCTGGCCAATCGCTGGATTCGCAAGGCATCAAGGATGAAGTGGTTCCTGCTTACTACAGCGTCAAGGAAGCAGTATTCCCGTTCGTCAAGTTCCCTGGCGTGGATACCATCCTGGGACCTGAGATGAAATCCACCGGTGAAGTGATGGGCGTGGGCAAAACCTTTGGTGAAGCTTTCGTGAAATCGCAACTGGGTGCCAGTGTGAAATTGCCGCAATCGGGCAAGGTCTTCCTGAGCATCAAAGGTAGCGACAAGCCGCGTGCAGTCAAAGTGGCGAAAGACCTGGTCGATCTGGGCTTCTCCGTAGTGGCAACTCGCGGTACCGCTGCGGCGATTGCTGCCGAGGGCATTCCTGTTTCCGTCGTCAATAAAGTGGTTGAAGGCCGTCCGCATATTGTCGATATGATCAAGAACCATGAAATTGCCCTGGTGATCAATACCGTGGAAGAGAAGCGCAATGCCATCGTTGATTCCCGTGCAATCCGTGTTTCTTCACTGGCTGCTAGGGTGACTACCTACACGACGATTGCCGGCGCGGAAGCGGCAGTCGAAGGTATGCGTCACCTGGACGAGTTACACGTCTATGATTTACAAGGACTGCATAAAACCTTAAACTAACTGTTATAGTATGGCTTGAGTTGCAGTAAAGAACGGTCTGCATGATCTCTTGCCGTGGCTCAAGACCATTACAGTTTTAATTCATACAGAGGTCACTGACAGCATCAGCCTTGCTGGTGTCAAAGTGGCCTCTGTATTTTTACTTTATAAGTGTTAATAATATGAGTACAGTACCTCTCACCAAATTCGGCGCAGAATTGCTTAAACAGGAATTGCATCAACTGAAGACCAAGGAACGTCCATCGGTCATCAATGCGATTTCGGAAGCGCGCGCGCAGGGCGATTTGTCTGAAAATGCAGAGTACGATGCCGCCAAGGAGCGCCAGAGCTTTATCGAAGGCCGTATCGCGGAACTGGAAGGCAAGCTGAGCGCTGCGCAGATTATCGATCCGACCGAACTGGATGCAGAAGGCCGCGTTGTCTTCGGTTCTACCGTACACCTGGAAGACCTGGAAAATGCGCAGAAGGTAACCTATCAGATCGTCGGTGAAGACGAAGCTGATATCAAGGAAAAGAAAGTGTCCATCACTTCACCCATCGCGCGCGCGCTGATCGGTAAGTATGCTGGCGACGTGGTTGGCGTGCAGGCACCATCAGGCGTGCGCGAGTATGAAGTACTGGATGTACTGTATATCTGAACTGAGCTAAACCGAGCTAAGCAGAATCTGGCGGCGACCGGCTTGCTGGTTGCCTCAATGGCCGCTTGAGCGGCCACGCTTTCCATATAGTGCGCGGCGAGCTGACAAATTAAATTAATTGCCAGGCAATTGCGCGCATAATCCTGAGATGTCCTGAGATCAGGTAAAGGTGGATGTTGGCAGGCACATGCTCTGCCAGAAACATCCGGGCACTAACCAGTAGTCAGTTAATGCAAAATTGGCAAAGTCGGCCAGGTCGGCCAATTGACACCTATCTAATGCTTATAAGTGGCTTATAGTGGCCGACACAATGCTCAGGCATTTCCCAGTGCAGATTTTTTGGTGCTGGTTTGACGTGGCTTGGCACGTTTGATATTTCCACCCTGAGTGACGCGCTCATTACCCTTGACCATGACTTTGGACACGGTAGGTTTTTTGGTGCCGCTTGGGCTAGGCTTGACGATAGTGACTTCACGCAGACCGCCTGCTTTACCTTTTTTCAATACCTTGGTGGTGCCGGCTTCCTGTTTAGGACGATACAGTACCAGCAGTTTGCCGATATGCTGGATTGGTGCGGCATCCAGGGTGCTGCAGATATTGTCGTACATGGCGATACGCGCTTCGCGGTCGTCGCCGAATACACGTACCTTGATCAGTCCGTGAGAATTAAGGCCGGCGTCTATCTCTTTCATGACGGCAGGGGATAAGCCGGCTTCGCCTATCAATACAATTGGCTTCAGGGCGTGAGCTGCGGAACGCAATTCGCTACGTTCAGCGGGCGTTAGTTTTATCATGTAAATTCCTTTAAAAGCAGTATTTTACGCGAATGGCAAAGAATAAATTCAATCAAAATTGGGTTCACGATCATATTAATGATCCTTATGTGAAACTCGCACAAAAAGAAGGCTATCGCGCCAGGGCTGTTTACAAGCTCAAGGAGATTGATGAAAGTGAAAAACTGATCAAGCCTGGCCAGATTATTGTTGACTTGGGTGCAACTCCTGGTAGCTGGTCCCAATATGTCAGGAACAAGCTGGCAGGCAAGGATGGCGGCGGTATCCTGGGCGAAATCTTCGCGCTGGACCTGCTACCGATGGATCCTATCGCGGATGTGCAGTTCATCCAGGGGGATTTTCGGGAGGATGAAGTGCTGAATCAACTGGAAGCGCAGTTAAAAGGGCGCAAAGTTGATCTTGTGTTATCGGATATGGCCCCCAATCTGTCAGGTATCCCCACTGCAGATGCGGCGAGGGTGGAATATATTATTGAACTGGCCGTTGCTTTTGCCAATGCCCATCTGAAACCTTCGGGCGCTTTGCTGGTGAAATGTTTTCACGGACCCAGTTATAACAATATTGTTGATATGTTCAAAAGTGAGTTCAAAACGGTAGCGAACAAGAAACCAAAAGCCAGCAAAGACAAGTCTTCCGAGATATTTTTGCTAGGAAAAGGGCTTAAAAACCCGTCATAGGGCGATCTTCCCTTGATAAACCGGCTTTCCCCCCTATATGGCGTCTAGCAAGGCCAACTTATTGGGGGTAGAATTAATGTTTGAGTGTGTGATGGCGTATGGTGCGTCCAAGGAGTTCTCGTGAATAACATGTTTTCAAAAGCTGCCATCTGGGTTGTGATTGCCTTGGTGCTTTTTACTGTCTTTAAGCAATTCGACGGCAAAGGTATCGCTTCCGGCGCACAATCAATGCCTTATTCAGAGTTCCTGGATGAAGTAAGGGCCAAACACATCAAGGATGCAACGATCGATGAAGCCAGCCGCTCCATCGTCGCTACTACCGTCGACGGCAAGAAGATCAAGTCTCAGGTAACGGTGTTGGATCGCGGCCTGGTCGGCGATCTGGTCAATAACGGCATCAAATTTGATGTCAAACAGCCTGAAGAACAATCCTTCCTGTCCCAGGTATTCATTTCCTGGTTCCCTATGTTGTTGCTGATCGGCGTCTGGGTATTTTTCATGCGCCAGATGCAGGGCGGCGGCAAGGGCGGTGCGTTTTCCTTCGGCAAGTCCAAGGCGCGCATGCTGGATGATGCCAATAACACTGTCACTTTTGCCGACGTTGCAGGTTGCGACGAAGCGAAAGAAGAAGTGACCGAGATCGTTGATTTTCTGCGCGATCCTACCAAATTCCAGAAGCTCGGCGGCCGTATTCCCCGCGGCGTGCTGATGGTTGGTCCTCCAGGTACCGGTAAAACTTTGCTGGCCCGTGCGATTGCAGGCGAAGCCAAGGTGCCTTTCTTCACGATCTCCGGTTCCGATTTCGTTGAAATGTTTGTCGGTGTGGGTGCATCCCGCGTCCGCGATATGTTTGAAAACGCCAAGAAACACTCTCCTTGCATTATCTTCATCGATGAGATCGATGCGGTTGGTCGTCATCGCGGCGCCGGCATGGGCGGCGGTAATGATGAGCGCGAACAGACATTGAACCAGATGCTGGTCGAGATGGATGGTTTCGAAGCCAATTCCGGCGTGATCGTGATTGCTGCAACCAACCGTGCTGACGTTTTGGACAAAGCCTTGCTGCGTCCAGGCCGTTTCGACCGCCAGGTGACTGTAGGCTTGCCGGATATCCGCGGCCGTGAGCAGATCCTGAATGTGCATATGCGCAAGGTGCCTATCGCTCCTGACGTCCGGGCAGACATCCTGGCACGCGGTACTCCTGGTTTCTCCGGTGCCGACCTGGCTAATCTGGTCAATGAATCTGCGCTGTTTGCTGCACGCCGTAACAAGCGTCTGGTAGAGATGCAGGATTTTGAAGATGCTAAAGACAAGATCTACATGGGACCAGAGCGTAAATCGATGGTCATGCGTGAAGATGAGCGCAGGAACACCGCTTACCATGAGTCTGGCCATGCAGTCGTTGCAAAATTGTTGCCGAAGGCAGACCCGGTTCATAAAGTGACCATCATGCCGCGCGGTTTTGCACTGGGCCTGACCTGGCAGTTGCCTGAGCATGATCAGATCAGCGGTTACAAGGACAAGATGCTGGAAGAAATTTCCATCCTGTTCGGCGGTCGTATCGCAGAAGAGATTTTCGTCGGCCAGATGTCTACCGGCGCATCGAATGACTTTTCCCGCGCGACCAAACTGGCTCGCTCGATGGTGACGCGTTTCGGTATGTCCGACACGATGGGTGTGATGGTCTATGAAGACAGCCAGCAGGAAGGCTACTTCGGCATGGCTTCCAAGACTATCTCTGAAGCGACTCAGCAAAAGGTTGATGCTGAAATCCGCATCATCCTGGATCAGCAATATGCAATCTCCCGCAAATTGCTGGAAGAGAACCGCGACAAGGTAGAAGCCATGACCAAGGCGCTGATGGACTGGGAAACGATTGATGCAGACCAGATTGACGACATCATGAACGGCCTGGAACCACGTCCGCCAAAATTGGGCCAGACCATACGCAAGCACCCAAGTGACAGCGCGTCCGGTGGTGTATCGCCGAACGCACCAGCGCCAGCGGTGTAAGGTCCAGAAGCAGGTTTGATCCTGTAAATAAATTTATCCTGATGAGGGTGAGGAGTGATCCTCGCCCTTATTTTTTTGCCTTTCTGCTCTTACAACGTTTTACGATGAATACATATTTTCAATGCGGCCGGTTCCGTTTCGCAATGCAGGGCAAGCAATATCGTCCGCTTGTGATGGGTATCCTGAATGTCACGCCGGATTCCTTTTCCGACGGTGGCCAGCACGCCGCGCTGGATAGTGCGATCACGCATGCGGAGCAGATGATAGAAGAAGGTGTCGACATCATCGACATTGGCGGCGAATCCACCCGCCCAGGGGCACAGGTATTGCCGCTTGAAGAAGAGCTGCGGCGCGTGATGCCGGTGATCTATGCCCTGCGCGATTGCGGCAAACCGCTGTCTATTGATACCTACAAGCCGGAGGTAATGAAGGAGGCTATCCTGGCCGGCGTGGATCTGGTCAACGACATTAACGGCTTCCGGGATGAGCGCGCGGTGCAACTGGTATCACAGAGCGATGTTGCTTTGTGCGTCATGCACATGCAAAATACGCCATCCGACATGCAATTGAAACCGGAATACCGGGACGTGAATGAAGAGGTCATGGTGTTTCTGCAGGAGCGGGTAGACGCGCTGGTCAAGGCTGGCGTGGAGCGCGACCGGATCAGCATAGATCCCGGTTTTGGCTTCGGCAAAAGCTTGCAGCATAATGTGGACATGCTGAAACACATAGGTAATTTTCAGCAGCAGTTGCAATTGCCTGTGCTGGCCGGCCTGTCGCGCAAGAGCATGATAGGCGCGATTACCGGCAAGCCGGTGGAGCGCCGGATGGCAGGCAGCGTAGGCGCTGCTCTGGCAGCGGTAGCGCAAGGCGCGAAGATAGTCAGGGTGCATGACGTCGCTGAAACGGTCGATGCATTGAAGGTATGGCAGGCAATGTCCAGTTAAAAAGCCGAACGTGGAGCGGCGCTGGAAAATCAGTAAGAAAAATAACGAAGACGGGAAAATAATAATGACGAGAAAATATTTTGGCACCGATGGCATACGCGGCAAAGTAGGAGCCGCTCCTATCACTCCTGATTTCGTAATGCGCCTTGGTTACGCTGCCGGCAAAGTGCTGGCGCAAACCGATTCCGCCGGCGGCAACAAGCCTGCCGTGCTGATCGGCAAGGACACCCGTATTTCCGGCTACATGCTGGAAGCCGCCCTGGAAGCCGGCTTTGCCGCTGCCGGTGTAGATGTGATGCTGGCAGGACCTTTGCCGACGCCGGCGATCGCCTACCTGACCAGGGCCTTGCGCCTTTCTGCCGGCGTGGTCATTTCCGCTTCCCATAATCCTTATTACGATAATGGCATCAAGTTCTTTTCTGCTTTAGGCAACAAGCTGCCGGATGACGTGGAGCTGGCGATAGAAGCCGAGCTGGAAAAAGAAATGCATTGCGTCTCATCGGAGCATCTCGGCAAGGCCAGGCGCCTGGAAGATGCACGCGGCCGCTATATTGAATTTTGCAAGAGCACTTACCCGAATGAGCTGGACCTGCGCGGCCTGAAGATCGTCGTGGATAGCGCCCATGGCGCTGCCTACCAGATCGCACCGCATGTGTTCCATGAGCTGGGCGCGGAAGTGATCAGCATTGGTAACCAGCCGAACGGCTTGAATATCAATGACGGTTTTGGCGCTACGTCGCCGGATGCACTGTCATTGGCGGTGCGCGCCAATCATGCTGATATCGGTATTGCACTGGATGGCGATGCCGACCGTTTGCTGATGGTCGATGCCAATGGCCGCATCTACAACGGCGACGAATTGCTGTACCTGATGGTGATGGATCGCATGGCGATAGGTCCGGTGCAGGGCGTCGTGGGCACGCTGATGACCAATATGGCGGTGGAGCTGGCGCTGAAGAAGATGGGCGTAGGTTTTTCCCGCGCCAAGGTCGGCGACCGCTATGTACTGGAGCAAATGCAGGAAAAAGGCTGGCTGCTGGGCGGTGAAGGTTCAGGCCATCTGCTGTGCCTGGACAAGCATACGACCGGTGACGGCATCGTATCCGCCTTGCAGGTTCTGTCTGCGCTGCGCAGGAACGGCAAGACGCTGGAACAATGCTTTGACGGCCTGAACCTGTTCCCGCAGGTATTGATCAATGTGCGGGTCACTCCCGGTTTTGATTGGCAAAAGAATGCTGCTGCAGTGCAGGAAAAAGAAGCCGTGGAAAAAGAACTGGGTGACAAGGGCAGGGTATTGATCCGTGCCTCAGGCACCGAGCCCTTGATACGCGTGATGGTAGAGGCTGAAGATGCGGACCTGGCTAACAAAATGGCGCGTCGCCTGGCAGACCATATTACACCGGGCTAAGCGCTGAAAGACGAGGCGGTAATCGGCTGAATTTGCCTTGCGGCATGGATTCAAGGTTGAATCCATGGCCGATAAGAGGTACTATTCAGCCTTCTGTTTTTCTGCGCCGTCTCATAGTACGCATGCGGTCGGCGCCGGACACTTTTACGACCTGTCCATAGCTCAGTTGGATAGAGCACGAGCCTTCTAAGCTCGGGGTCGCAGGTTCGATTCCTGCTGGGCAGGCCAATGAATTCGTGCATAAAAGCCCAGTTAAAAAAACTGGGCTTTTTGCATTTTAATTAAGACCGCAGCATATTTTTCCGCAACAAGCGTAAAAACTGTTAGTCTCCGGCAAGTCTGCAATGCAGCCATCATGCGTTCAACTCGGAGTAAATGCGCTGGTTCTCTTGCTGAGGACGAGACGCAAATGAAGCAATGCACAAAGCTAAGGATGTAAATAATGCATCTACTTTGAGTAAGAAATTAATCGAAGTAGATCTGAAAATATCGACAGTGGCATTGCTACTGGCGAGCCTGTTTCTGTGCATTTACCAATATTTTGTCTTGCGTTCCGATCTGGACGAGCAGGTGCAGGCGCAAGCGGTTTCTGTTGCATCGCAGATGTCCACTCACTTGGCGGCTTCGAACGCCGAGCTGGGTAAAAGCCTGTCCAACCGGCTTCAGCCCTTTGATTTTATTGAGAGCGCTGAGATATTCACGCCGCAAGGCAAGCTTCTCGCCTCCTATGGCAAAACCAAAGCCCTCCCGGCAGGTTTCAAGGATGCTTCAAATCCTCGCTGGCATTTCAATGCCCTGGCTGCTGTACAACGCATAAATGGCGGTGGTGCGCAGGCGGGTTTGCTGGTCTTGCATGCAACACTGGACCAGCTACTGATTCGCCTTGCTGTGTATATGTGCGTCGCAGTGCTGGCGATTGCTGCTGCCTTGATGGTTGCGCGCCTGATTGTGGTTGGCTTGAAGGAGGAGCTCCTGCAGATGGAAACGCATCTGCAATTTCTTGCCCATACCGATGCGGTAACGGGATTGCCGAATCGCCATGCTTTCTCTTCCCGTCTTGATTCGGTCATCTCTGTCGTCTCCGAGCACGGCGGCAGCGCTGACTTGCTGCTGCTGGACCTGGATAATTTCAAGATAGTGAATGACACGCTGGGGCATCAGAGCGGAGACACCTTGCTCGGCCTGGTGGCTGAGCGCCTTAGCTCAATACTGCGGGAAGGAGATATCGTGTGCCGGATAGGTGGCGATGAGTTTGCCATCATATTAGAAACCAGGGCCAGCAAATCCGCAGGAGAGCGCATCGCTGAAAAAATTGTCGGCTCCTTCAAGGAACCGTTTATTGTCGATCAGCAGGAAATCTATATTACCGGCAGCATAGGCATTAGCAGTTTTCCAGGCGGCGGCATAGACCAGTCCACGCTTACCCGTAATGCCGACACGGCAATGTACAAGGCGAAGTCAAAAGGGAAAAACTCCTTTGAACAGTTTCATCCCGAGATGGACGTATCGGTGAAGAAGAGGGCCGCAATTGAGTTGAGCCTGCGCAAGGCATTGGAGCGCAATGAATTGGCCTTGTACTACCAGCCCAAAGTCAGCCTGAAAGATCAGAAAGTCATGGGCTTTGAGGCGCTGCTGCGCTGGAATCATCCTGAGATGGGATTGGTGTCGCCGGTGGATTTTATTCCGATCGCTGAAGAGAGCGGGCTGATCGTGCCGATAGGCAGCTGGGTCATAGAAACGGCTTGCAGGCAGATCCGCGCCTGGAGTGACGCCGGTTTCAACGAATTAAAGGTCGCCGTCAACCTGTCGGCGCGCCAGACCAAGAGCATTGCGCTGATTGACGACGTACTGAATGCGTTGAGGAAATCCGGTTTGCATCCCTGGCAGCTGGAACTTGAAATCACCGAGTCGATGCTGATGGATAATATTCATGACAATATGGACTTGCTTGAGAACTTGCAGGCAGCAGGCATCTTCTTGTCGATTGATGATTTTGGCACAGGCTATTCATCGATGGCCTACCTGAAGAGGCTGCCTATCGATCAGTTGAAAATCGACCGCGCATTTATCAAGGATATTCCCGGCGACGGCGATGATGAGGCGATCGTTTCGGCGATTGTCGATATGGCGCACAGGCTGGGCATTGCGGTGGTTGCTGAGGGGGCAGAAACCTGCGAGCAGATTGCGTTTCTGGAAGCGGCAGGCTGCGATGCCGTGCAGGGTTTCTACGTGTCCCATCCGCTTACTGCTGACGATGTGCCGCAGTTTCTTGAACGGCACAACAAAGCCTTGATAGCAGCGGCATCGTAACAGCTTCGATACGTATTGCTCAAATTGGCATCATCGAAAAGAGCATCCATTCTCTCATCAAATACGCCGGCCCCATTACCTCCCCATTAACGCCCCGCTAGCACATAACGCGTGGCCTTTGACCAGTATCCTTTCCCGCTTGGATGGCTTTTGATGATTTCAGCATCATGGCGGCAGGTTCAGCGCGTTTGCTCGGGCACCAGGCTGAATACGGCAAATTGCGGGACCTCGCTGATCCACTGTTTCCTGACAGACCATCCCGCCTGCGCCGCTAGCCGCGCAAACGACTCGGGGGTGAACTTGTGCGAATTCTCCGTATGAAAAGTCTCGCCGGCCATGAAAGCGAAAGTATGCCCGGCTGCGTTGACCAACTGATCCGCCTTGCTGACCAAATGCATTTCCATGCGCTGATGCTCGTTGTTCCAGATCGCCTTGTGATCAAACATATCCAGGTCGAAGTTCCCGCCCAGTTCGCGGTTGATGCGCACCAGCATATTCTTGTTGAAGCGAGCGGTGACTCCCGCTGCGTCATCATAGGCGGCGACCAGTGTTGCTTCATCCTTGACTACATCGGCGCCCACCAGCAGGCTGGCCTTGTCGCCCATCAGTTGTCGTGCAGCGCGCAGGAATTGCACGGCTTGTTCCGGTGTGAAGTTGCCTATGGTTGAACCCGGAAAGAATCCGACCTTGGCTTGTGTCTGGGTCGCGGCCGGTAGAGCCAAGGTAGCTGTGAAGTCGCCGAGCAAGGGAAGTACCTGCAGAGCTGGATATAGCTGCGCGAGTTTTGCAGCAGCTTTTTCCAGCGCGTCCTTGCTGATGTCGATTGGGACATAGGAGGCAATATGAGGTGCCGCATCGAGGATCAGCCTGGTCTTGTCGCTGGCACCGCTGCCGAATTCCACCAGCACTGCTCCCGCTGGCAAGTCCGCGGCAATCTCTGCCGCAATATGTTGCAGCAATGCAGTTTCAGTGCGGGTTGGATAGTATTCCGGCGTCAGGCAAATTTCCTCAAAAAGTTCGGAGCCCGTCGCGTCATAGAAATATTTGGGTGACAGATTTTTCTTTTTTGCGGAGAGACCTGCTACCACGTCGCCAGCGAATTCCGCATCCATTTCTATTGTTGCATTATGCGCGCGCGCATCGCGTGCCAGCCTTAGGCCAGCACGCATCCACCGTTGTCCCGGGCGGTAGAAATTACGGTAAGTCAACCGGGAGTGACCTGCCGGTGTGATATCGGCACCGCCGCGTAGTACCATCTGGTTCACCATGAATTTGCCGTTGTACTCACCGACGGCGCTGGCAGCAGGGCGGAAACCGGGGTAGGCGCCGTAGGCGCTTTGTGTCCATTGCCAGGCTGCGTCATCCACTTGTTCCAGGATGCCTGCGCTGGCTGCATATTCCCATTCCGCCTCGCTGGGCAGGCGTGCACCCGCCCAGGCAGCGAAGGCGGCGGCTTCGTAATAGCTGATATGGCTGACCGGGGCATCCGGCTGTATCGCTTGCAGACCCTTTAAGCTCATTTGACGCCATTCACCGGAGCTGCTGTCTTGTTCCCAATATAGCGGGGCTTGCCACGCCTCAGCCTGCACCAGGCTCCAGCCATCGGACAGCCATAGCTCATGCCGTGAGTAGCCGCCGTCTGCGATGAACTCCAGCCATTCAGCGTTTGTCACCAGGTGATCGCTGATTTCAAATGCATGCAGCCACACGGTGTGGCGTGGGCCTTCATTGTCGAATGCGAAGTCTTTTGCTGCTGTTCCGATGTCGACAGTACCGCCGTTGATGGCGATGAAGCGGCCACGGCGTCCTGGCTTGATATCAGGCCATGTGCGGTCATAGACAGGTTTCACCGGCGACAGGCTGAACAAATGCAGCAGGTCCATCAGCAGAAGCTCCTGATGCTGCTCTTCATGGGCAATCCCCAGTTCCACCAGATCTGCAATGTTTGCAGGCAATGCCGACTGCAGTAGCGCCACCATACGCTCGTCCACATGGTGCCGGTAAGCGATGATGGATTTCACTGCCGGACGGGTCATCATCCCTCGCTGCGCTCGTGGCTGCCGTTGTCCCAAAGCTTCATAGTAAGAGTTGAACAGATACGCAAACTCGGGATCATAAGGGCGATAGTTTTCAACATGCGGCAGCAATAGGAAGGTTTCAAAGAACCAGGCTGTATGGGCGAGATGCCATTTGGCAGGACTGGCGTCCGGCATGGACTGCACCACCATGTCCTCGGGGCTCAGTGGCGCCACCAGCGATTCGGTGCGGCTGCGCACGCGCCGGTAGCGCTCAAGCAGGGTGGGGTATTTAGCTGTTTCAGGCAGGAGGTCAGCGCTCAGGGCAGCGTTTGTATTCATGATGGAGGCGTGTATTGGCTAATTGTTATTTGGTGTAGCGGCTGACCGTGCTAAGTTTGATAGATTGAAAAAATACGGACGTACATATTGTTGTTGAATACGATTTTCGTGTCAAGGAACTTTGTCGTCAATATTGAAGCTTTGCTTACACTTTGTTTGAAACTAAATGCAAACAAGAGAAGCAGTGCCAGCTTGCTTGCGGAGATAGATGCGGGTAGGACGAGGGGGTGCGACTCAAAGACGCTGCGCTGCAAGCGTGAATGAATTTTTGCCTGAAGGCTGAAGAAGGAGGGAGTTAATATGCCGTGCTCCGGCGAGCACGGCATATTGGAGAAGCTAGTTCGCTTAAGCTGCCATTGCGAGCTTGTTGGCGGATGAGATGCGTTTGCTGATTGCAATCGTCAGCAGCAGGGCTGCAACTTCGCTGACGGCGCCGACGAAGCCAAGATCTGAGACTGAGCTATAAGTCAGCGTGATCGAACCCAGTCCAGCTCCCAGCGAAAATCCCAGATACATGAAAGATGCATTGAGGGACAGCACGATAGGCGCAGCCTTGACACCGGCGACGCTCACCAGGCTGGCTTGCTGGCCTGGGTAAAAAGCCCAGTGCGCGACACCCCAGGCAAGCACGGCAATGACGATGGGTACAAGTGCCAAAGATTTGGGTAGAAAATGCGCGCTGAGCGAAAGTGCAATAAACGCAGCCACCAATACCGATAAGGCGGGAATGATAACGGCACGAGGGCCAAACTTATCGACGGAGCGGCCGCTGATGCTGAGGCCGATGATTGCAGCTGCACCCCAGCTGAACAGGATGAAGCCGATCTGCGCGCCTTGCAAATGGGTAGCATGGGAAACAAACAATGCCAGGTAGGTATAGATGGTATAGCCGCCCATCGCCCACAGAGTCGTTACCAGCAAGGTCAGCAATACGATGGGTTGGCTGGCTGTCCTGATGCGTTCCCTGATCGTTGCAGTTGCCAGGCCGTTTCCTATGCTGCTGGGCAAACCGGCCAGCAAGCCTGCTGTCGCAATCATCGACAGGGCTGCGACACCGGCAAAGGTCATGCGCCAGCCTAGCCTGTCGCCAATCAGCGCACCCAGCGGAACACCGAAGGCAACTGCAACCGACAAGCCACCGTTCACGATTGCGATGGCGGTACCGCGGCGCTCAGGCGCAACGACAGCACTGGCCAGCGCGTTGGCCCCCGGCACATACAGGCCGGCAGCAAAAGCCAGCAAGATACGTGCTGCCATCAGGGACCAGTAGCCTTGTGCGGCCCAGGCGACAAAATTGGCTATTGCAAATGCACTCATTGCCAGGATCAGCAATCTGCGGCGATTGAAATTGCCTGTCAATGCCGTCAATATGGGGGAGCTTAGCGCATAGGCAAAGGCGAATACGGTGACCAGCTGGCCGGCGGTGGCGATGCTGACCGACAGATCGGCTGCCATGCCTGGCAGCAGTCCGGCGATCATGAAGCTTTCAGTTCCGACAGCAAAAGTGCCTAGTGCCAGCCAATACAATGGCGCATTGCTGGAAATAGCGGGGTTGGCAGTGGATGGGTTTGCGTTCATTTGATGCTCCAGATGAGTTGCGAGCGTTGCCGGAAACTTGTGGATGCGCAGGCTTTGTATATTGCCTATGTGCAGGAAGAACGCTCAGTAATTGCAATATACGGCGACTTCCGTTCTGGATAAATGCGCTGGATTTCCGAACATAACGGATGAAAATGTCCGCTATTGCTCTCGCTATTAGCAATTTACCGATGGGGGAGGGGATACATTACGGCGCCAAGCTTAGCTGGCAAATAGGCTTGGTTTGGCGACTGGCCTCAGGCGGGGTGTTTGAGTATGGTAGAAAACAGCACGTGCTTGAAACGATTCAAAGGCTCCACATCGCGGTAGCCCTTGGCGATCAGGTTTGCTCCCTGCAGTGAGGAAACAATAAAGCCGGCGATTTCATTGCAGTCAAAATCTGCCGGTAGTTCACCTGCTTTTACGGCCGCAGTCAGGCAGTAAGCGAGGGAGTGTTGAACCTCGGTAAAAATCTCTACCAGCCGGGTACGAATAGGCTCGCTGTGGTCGCTGGCCTCGGCGGTAAAATTGCCATACAGGCAGCCATTGCGCATTTCATCCTGCTGTAGATGCTCGCGATTCTTGTCCATGTAGTCGCTGAGACGTTTCAAGGGTGGGAGTTCATCGTTGAGCAGGGTGGCTGCCATGACTTCGCGGCTGTTGGAGAAGTAGAGCTCGATAATTTCCAGGCCAAAAGATTCTTTGGAGCCGAAATGATTCGTAAATGACCCCTGAGGCACGCCGGCCGCCTGGACAATATCACGCACGCTGGCACCGCCGAAACCGTGCTGATGCACGACACGGAGTCCTTCGGTCAGTATCTTTTCTCTGTGTGAGGGTTTGGCCATGGAGGCATAATATGATCATCCATATTGGCGTGTCAAGGTAGGAGCCCTCTACCCGAGAAGCGCCAAGGCCATGCATGAACATTAATAATATGGCATTCTTTGGCGCAAGTTCGCAGGCAAGGTGATTCGCTTGACTTGAAAATTGTGTCCGAATAATATGTACGTGCGTATTATTGACCGGGGCATGAAAACTATGCGTTGGATGATGTTTTCAAATACGTGCCATCCTGAACAAGATTCAGCGTCTTAGAGTTGACGCGTAGTGAGTGCGTAGCGCAAACACCGACAGGAATGTTTTTATCCTGATTTTTACAAAATTACCTGCTGCTGCAGGCCTTACAAATGGCTTTCAGCCTATTCCAGACTTCTGAGAAGAGTGCCAGATCATGCAAACCAAAACCGTCAAAATCCCGGGGCCTGAACATCCGATCACGATCACAAAAAATCCGGCGCGGATTACAGTTTCCATAGGCGGACATGTTATTGCCGATACGCGCGAGGCGCTGACGCTACAAGAAGCGTCTTATCCGGCGGTGCAATACATCCCGCGCAAAGACGTCGATATGTCTTTGCTGGAGCGCAGCAGTCACGCGACGTATTGTCCCTATAAAGGCGATTGCGCTTATTACAGTATCCCTGCAGGTGGTGAGCGTGCTGCAAATGCAGTATGGACTTATGAGGCGCCGTATGATGCGGTGGCTGTGATCAAGGATCACGTCGCTTTTTACCCTGACCGTGTGGATGCAATCACGGAACAGGCAGCAGGCTGACGTGAGACCTGCGCTGTAAGAAAAAGGCATTGACCTGAGGTGAATGCCTTTTTTCTTGCTGAAGTGCTGTTGATGTCGCTGATGATGCGCCTGATCTAAGCAGCATCGCACTGCCGAATTTTGGCAAGCAGGCTAGCGTGATTTGCCCGGCTTGGCTTGCTCGCCTGCCGGTTTTTACAGGTAGGGTGCCAGGGCAAATTTCATGAATATATCGAGAGGCGTGCGCGATTTGTCGATCTTTGCCCGCATCACTGCGCCCTCCCAGGAATTCAGCAGGAAGCTGGCGAGCTCCGCTGCACTCAGCTCGTCAGGCATCTCGCCTGCAGCCTGGGCTTCTGCGACTACCGATTCCAGTTCACTACTCCATTGCGCAAACGCAGCGGCTGTATGTTCGCGTATCAGTTCGCTCTGGTCGGACAACTCCATTCCAAAATTGCCGAGCAGGCATCCACGCGCAAATTGGCTTTTGCCATATCTCTGATTGAGTGCGGTGAAATATTCTTGCAGCCTGCGGCCGGGCGCAACGGACTGGTCGGCGAGAAGTACGGCTAATTTGCTGTTTTCGCGATAACGGTCAACGATCTCGGCACCGAGTGCTTCCTTGCTGTCGAAATGGTTGTAAAACGAACCCTTGGGGACGCCGGCAGCGCTGGTGATATCTTGCACCGAGCAGGCATTGAAGCCCATTCCATGGAAGGAATTCATTCCTGCTTCAAAAATGAGGTCGCGGACATTTTGCTTTTTCATCGGCAGATCATAGGGCTGGGTTTTTCATCGGTCAAGAGGGGTGACTTTGTTCGCATCACAGTAATATCGGGTGCAATGACAGGCGAACGAGGGCGCTGATTTTTGTCGGCATGCCTGGTGAATTGCACACATCGGTGATTTGCTATTGACCTGACGGGATAGTTTAACCGATACTAAGATGACCAGTCATCTTAATTTTAGATGCTTTTTTGTTTATTGCAAGGTAGGTAATATGAATGCCAGTTCTGAAGCCTTACGTGTTTCGTCAATTCCCGCCGAGGCTGGCTTTGCGGCCAAACCTGTTATTGAAACCCCTTCCGCCGAATCCATTGCAGATCAGCGCAAGAACGCTGCACGCGCCGCATTGCTGAATGGACCTATATTCCCTACCTTGTTGAAGCTGGCCATTCCGACCATGTCGGTGCTGATTGCGCAAACAGCAGTCAATGTAGCCGAAGCTGCTTACGTGGGACACCTGGGTTCGGCGCCGCTGGCCGGTGTGGCCCTGGTTTTTCCGGTCTTCATGCTGATGACGACGATGTCCAATGGAGGCATAGGCAGCGGTGTAGGGTCTGCCATTTCACGCGCCATCGGCGCCGGACGCAAGCAAGACGCGGACGTACTGGTATTTCATGCGCTGGTGCTTGCTGTCCTGTTCGGCTTGGCGTTTACCGCTGGTGCCTTGCTGCTGGGACCTTCGCTATACCATGCAATGGGCGGCGAGGGCGAGGCACTAGAGGCCGCAGTACATTATTCTGCGTGGCTGTTTTCTGGCGCCATCCCGGCCTGGATTGTCAACCTGATCGCGTCAGCTTTGCGCGGCTCGGGCAATGTCAGGGTGCCGGCGATCGTCACGCTGGCTGGTGCCGTCATATTGATCCCGGCATCACCGGCGCTGATCTTCGGTTTTGGTCCGATTCCCCGGCTGGGCATAGCAGGCGCGGGCATTGCTTTCACCGCCTACTATACGGTGGCGTGCCTGGTGCTATTGCATTACATGAGGTCCGGGAAAAGCGGCTTGCTGCTTAAGGCAGGCCCCTTGAAATCTGTCTATTTCAAAGACATCCTCAAGGTGGGCATACCTTCCGCAGTGGGGACTGTGCTGACCAATTTTACGGTTATCGCGGTGACTGCAGCGGTCGGCCTGTTCGGCATCCATGCGATTGCCGGTTATGGCACAGCCGCCAGGCTCGACTACATCATGATTCCTTTGCTGTTTGGACTGGCGACAGCAGTGTTGACGATGGTTGGCGTGAACATGGGTGCGGGCGATGTGATGCGGGCCAAGAAGGTGGCCTGGATAGGCGGCTTTACCGGGGCGGCAATGGTAGAAGCGATAGGCTTGCTGGTAGCCGTGTTTCCCGGCATCTGGCTGCACATGTTTACCACTGATCCACTGGTGCTTCCGGCGGCAGAAACTTATCTGCATATCGTCGCTCCGTTTTATGGTGTGTTCGGATTGGGGCTAGTATTGGGTTTTGCTGCACAAGGCGCGGGGCAGGGTATTTGGCCTTTGCTGGGCGCTGTCGCCCGCATGCTGGTCGCGGCCGGCATAGGCTGGATTGCGGTCGCCAAATTCGGTGCAGGCATGCCGGTACTGGCAGCGATAGTAGCGACATCGTTTATTGCTACTGCCTCTGTTTGTGTTGCTGCGATGTTTTATAAGCCGCTGTGGAAGCCGACCAGAAAATAGCTGCCTTTCAATAGATGCCCTTGTATCGCTTGAGGCAGTCGCTAAACAAAACAGCCCGGCTACGAACCGGGCTGTTTTGTTTCCATTCATGGCTTGGATACTAGCCTTCGTCTCCTCCTATTTGCGATCCTGTTGATGTATGCAAATTTCATTTTATCGACCGGCATCGCGAGGCAGGTGTGTCAAGCTCTAGTGCGCCGCTGCTGCTGCGTCGGCTGAGCCGCCCCGTGCCGGCTTGGTGATCCAGATCAAAGGGATGATGACGATAAAGATGATGCCGGAGATCCAGAAAATATCATTCAGCCCCAGCATTGCCGCCTGTGTATTCAGCGTGGATTCAAACTTGGCGTAGGCCTGTTGCAAGGGAAGGCCTACGGCCGATTGCAAATTGCCTATGCTATCCAAAAAAGTCGAATTATAGATGCTGGCTTGCTCTGTCAGGCGCGAGTGGTGCAATATCGTCCGATTGTTCCACATAGTGCTCACGATGGCGGTGCTGGCGGCGCCGCAAAATATGCGGATGAAATTGGATAAGCCGGCCGCCGCTGGAATTTTGTCAGGCGACAAGCCGGATAACACGATGGCCGTCAGCGGCACGAAGAACAAGGCCATGGGTATGCCTTGCAGCAAGGTGGGCAATACCAGGGTCCAAGTGTCTACGCCAGTGGTGTACACCGAACGCATGAAGAACACGCCCGCAAATCCGATAAAAGCCATGGTTGCCAATACGCGGGTATCCGATTTTGGCATCAACTTGCCCATCACCGGCGCCAGCAATACGGCGAAGATGCCCAGCGGCGCAGTCGCCAGGCCGGCATCTACCGAGCGGTAGCCGAGATATTGCTGCATCCATTGCGGAAGCAGCACCAGATTGGCAAAAAACACGCCGTAGGCCACCGAGATGGCGATGGTGCCGCCCATGAAATTGCGTCCTTTAAACAGGCGAAGATCAACGATGGGGTGTTCTTCGGTCAGTTCCCAGATCACAAAGAAGATGAAACTGAACAGGGCAAATACTGCCAGGCCAATAATGACCGGAGACTGGAACCAGTCCAGATCCTTGCCCTTGTCCAGCATGATCTGCAGCGATGCGACCCAGGCAATCAGGGAAGCCAGTCCGACCTTGTCGATAGGGATGATTCTGGTTGCGGTATCCCGCGTTTTGAAGATGGACCAGGTGACCGCGGCGGCAAAAATGCCGACCGGGATATTGATGTAAAAAATCCACGACCAGGAATAGCTGTCCGTCATCCATCCACCCAAGGCAGGGCCTGCAATTGGGCCGACAGTAGCCGTCATCGCCCACAGTGCCAGCGCCAGGCTGCTCTTTGCCTTGGGATAGGAACTCAATAAAATGGCTTGCGACAAGGGAATCAATGGGCCGGCGACCGCGCCTTGCAAAATGCGTGCGGCCAGCAGGACGGGCAGTGTAGGCGCAACGCCGCACAGCCATGAAGAGAAGGTAAATAACAGGATGGCAATGACAAACAGGCGTATCTGCCCGAGACGCTGAGTCAGCCAGCCGGTGAGCGGGATCGATATTGCGTTAGCTGCTGCGAACAGGGTAATCACCCAGGTGCCTTCATCGACGGACACCCCGAGATTACCTGAGATAGTGGGAATCGCCACGTTGGCGATGGAAGAGTCCAGCACGTTCATGAAGGTGGCGAGCGCGACGGCAATCGTTGCCATCACCAGCTTGCCACCTGTCAACGGCGGTAACTCGGCAGGTTTGTTTTTCGTATCCATGGCATTCTCAAAGGTGAATTAGGATGTGGATTGGATGGCCATTGCTATGTCAGCTCCCGGCCACCTTGCGGATTGAGCTATCAGTCGCTGATCTGGCTTTTGGCGATGATGCGATCGATCTCGGCGTCGGCTTCCTTGGCGTACTGGTCAAATACGTGGGTCTGGAATGATGCTTCCGGTGCCGCACCAAGCTGGGAGCCGCTTTGATCGTGAATATCCACTTCCACTTGCATCGACAGGCCGATACGCAGCGGATGCGCGCGCAATTCTGCAGGGTCCAGCTGGACACGAACCGGCAGGCGCTGTACGACCTTGATCCAGTTGCCGGTAGCGTTTTGAGCCGGCAATACCGAGAATGCGCTGCCGGTACCGGCGGAGAAGCCGATGACCTTGCCGTGATAGCTGGCGCTGGAACCATACAGGTCCGCCGTCAGTTTGACCGGCTGGCCTATGCGTACTGCTTTCAAGTCGCTTTCCTTGAAATTGGCATCTACCCAGACGCCATCCAGAGGCACGATCGCCATCAGTGGCGTGCCGGCCGCTACACGCTGGCCCAACTGCACAGAACGCTTGGCGACATAGCCAGTGACAGGCGCGGGCAAAGTATTGCGGGCATAGGCCAGATAGGATTCCCTGACCTTGGCTGCGGCCGTCAGGACATTCGGATGTTCTGCTATCGTGGTTTTACCTGTTTGCGCACGGTTGGATGCCAGTTGTTCCTCGGCGGTTTGCAGAGCGGCTTTCTGTGCCTTGACCGCATCGCGGGCATGGGCGATATCTTCTGTAGAGATGGCGCCGGTTTGTTCCACAGAAAGGCGGCGGCGCAGATCGTCTTCTGCACGAGACAGATCTACCTGGCGTTGCGCGATTTGGGCTTTCAATACCCGGTTGTTGACATAGAGCGTGCTGACTTGTTGCACCGTCTGGGCCAGTGCCGCTTCTGACCTGGCCAGTTCGATTTTTGTATCGGCCGGGTCGAGTTTAACGATGCTACTGCCTTCCTTTACAACTTGCGTGTCGTCGGCGTTAATAGCGATGACGGTACCGGGGATCTGTGCGTTAAGCTGCACCAGATTGCCGGTCACATAGGCGTCGTCTGTACCTTCGAAATAACGCGCATATGTGAAGTAGTAGGCTCCGTATGCGGCTGCAGCCAGCAAGGTGCCGCCGCCGAGCAGGGCCAGCATGGCCTTGCGCTTTCCGTTTGTCTGCCCGCTTGCTTGTGCGGGAACTTGCTTATTTGCGCCGTCTTTGCTTTGATTGTCGTTCATGATTTTTACCTGTATTTGAGTAATGATGCTTATGCGATGATGTTTATTTGGTGGCGGCAATTGCCGGGGTATTTGTAGTGATCTGATGCTTCGCTGCCTGGCTGGCGTTAGCATTGTTGGAAACTGAATCCGAGGTATCGACAAAACCGCCGCCGAGAGCTGCGGCCAATGCGATTTGCTGGTCGCGGCGATTCATACGCAGATTGGTGACGTTTTCTTCGCTGGTCAGGGCACTGATTTTCGACTGGACGACGGTCAGTTGCGTCCCCAGGCCCGCTTTAAACTGTATGCCTGCCAATTGATAGCTTCTGTTTGCGGCGTCGCTGGCGGCTTGCGCATCCAGCAATTGTGCATCGGTCGAACGTACATTCGCCAATTGCACGGCGACTTCAGACAGGGCCGAGACCAGGGTCTGGTTATAACTGGCAACAGCATAGTCAAAGTCTGCATAACGCCCTTTCAACTGGGCGCGCAATGCGCCACCGTCAAAAATAGGCAGGTGGACCGCAGGAGCCAGGGATGCGGTGCGGCTGCCCGCGTTCAGAAAACGTCCAAAGCCGAATGCGTCCAGGCCTATTGCTGCAGTCAGGTTGATATCCGGATAGAAGTCTGCCTTGGCGACTTTGATATCCTGGGTTGTGGCGTCGACATTCCAGCGTGCAACGACGATATCCGGGCGCCTGGCCACCAGGTCGGCTGGGAGATTGTCCGGCAGCGCAACCGCATCGCCCGTGCCCATGGCGGGGCGCGATATTTTCAGGCCACGGTCAGGGCCGGCGCCAAGCAGGGCCGCCAATTGATATTGGACATCCAGGATCTGGCCGTCCAGGGCTTTCACAGTGGACTGGCTGCCGGCAAGATTTTTCTTTGTTCCTTGCTGCTCCACTTCAGTATCCAGCCCGGAAGCAACCCGCTTATCCGTGAGTTGGCGCAACTGCTGCCTTTGTTCTACCTCAGCCTGCGCCAGATCCCTCAGCGCATACAGGCGTGCCAGCGAGTTGTAGCTGCGCGCAATGGCCGTACTCAGCGTCAGTTTGACTTTTTCCTGCTCCGCTTCGCTGGCACGCAGTTTCGATAGCGACGATTGCAGCGCGCTGCTGTTCTTGCCCCACACGTCCAGTTCATAGGAGGCACTGACCACTGCCTTGTTTTCTGTCTGCCAGGAGCCGGCATAGGGAGGCGGCACCAGCGCATTGGACGAATATTGCTGCCGGCTCATTGTGTAGTCGGCATTCACTTTGGGCTGGGTATTGGAACGCGCGGTCTCGGTAAATGCGGATGCCGCGGCGACCCTGGCGCGTGCCTGGGCGAGCGTTGGGCTTTGTTGCAAGGCCTCTGCAATCAATGCGGTAAGCTGGGTGTCGCCAAACTGGCTGGCCCAATCTGCTGCGGGCCAGTGTCCATGCTCGGAAGGAAGGCTCTTGGCATCCTGTCCGCTTTGAACAGCGGCAATATGCTGGTTGCTGCCCAGATCGGAAAAGCTGGCGCAGCCTGGCAATATCGCTGCAACAGCCAGCGACAACAGAATCTTGGTTCCTCGCAAATTATTGCGCTTATTGAGTATCTGATTATTCATAATCTGACTTGTCAGTTAATTGATTAAAAAAAAGCACGAAAATCATGCCCCTAAAAACTTTGCCAGCAGGCGGCGGAACTCAAGAAATTCCTCAGTGCTGAAACCTTCCAATCGTTTGTTTAATACCTCGGGTGCCCGCATACGGATTTCAGCCGCAACATGGTGCCCCTTGTCGGTTAATTCCAGATTGACCATGCGCCTGTCTTCAACACTGCGGACCCGGGCCAGGATGCCCAGTTTTTCCAGTTTGTCCAACATGCGCGTCATCAGTCCGGTGTCGATATCCAGCAACTTGCTTAACTCAAACGGATTGCTGGCGATATTACTAGACATGGATAGAATGACGCCCATCTGCTGTCCTGTAATATCAAGATCCTTTAGTACCGTATCCATCTCACCCAGTACCAGGTTTCTCGCACGGTAGAGTGCAAAGCCAACACTGTTTGCCGGATCGAAATTTTCTTTTGTATAGTATTTCATGAGAACCTCCATGGATTCAATATAATTGATATGTCAGATACTGTCAAGTCAAAATTTGACTGATGGCCTGCGACGCTGGCTAGTAGCGATAGCTTGGGATGCAGTCGAGCCGGAGGGCGTGCATTGCGTGCTTCACTTGCCACTGGGCCAGGTCTCGCTTCCCCCTTTTCCTGCACAGCTCGCAGCCAGCTTCCTGGCGGTATTTTGCTGACTAGGCAGATATTGTATCAGTCAGATATTTCGCTTAAAATTATCAGCATGTGCTTAAAGGCACCAGGAGAGATTTAATGGAATCAGTTTATAGTCTTCGCAATATTGTTTTTTTGACCAAGCGCCTCAGAAGGCATTTGTGGAGCAGGGTGGAAAAGCAGGCTGTGAGTGGCGGCGTGACTGCCTTACAATGGAGCGTGCTGTCAGGCATAGCCTCTGGCGAAGGGCAGGGCGTCAGCGATTTGTCGCAGGCTTTCGACCATGATCCGGGAGCATTGAGCCGCTCAGTGAATCAGATGGTGGAGAAGGGTTTGCTGAGCTATACGCAGGGACAGGACGACAGGCGCCGCGTCTACCTGCAATTGACGGCAGAGGGCCACCAGTTGTTTGAGACTTTGAAAGAAGGTGTTTATCGTGCCACCGCCGATATCCGGGCGGCACTTAGCGATGCGGAATTTTGCCAATTGGAAGCTTTATTGACCAAGGCAAACTCTGCAATCGCACGCGCGGAAGCGCCTGCAAGTTAAATTGGCCTGGTAAGGCCGCACACCGGTACAAGGTCGTCGTCAATACCTTGCTGCCGAGTGCGCCGGAAGCGGCCTTTCAAATGCCGCGCTCCGGATATTCTGGCACTCTTAAAGTGTGGCCAGTGCGGGATAGAGTTCTTCATTCTCCCTTTGCGTTCTCTCAAACAGTGCTTTGAAAATACGATTGGCCTGCTCCCTGAATTGCTCCGGCGCAGAGGCGATCTTGTCGGAGGTATTCCAAGCGCCGGCGAACGCCATGTAGTCGGCAGAAATTTCGCCCATCTCTGATTGAAACCTTGCACCTGTGGCTGCCATAGCCGGATCTTTGGAGGCGGCAAAGGCAGGATAGACGACTTTGTCCTCTACCGCCAGGTGAAGCTTGATGGTTGAACTGATCGTGATAATTTGTTTTGCGATTGCTGCGGCATTGCTGGCAATGCCGAGTTTAACCAGCATCCTTAGCGCATGGATATGCGCGAGAATATCGCTGTGGTCATGCCTGAATTTTTTGGTGTCCATTATGCTTGATGATAAGGTGGCGATCATCGTGCGGTGCACCAGATCGGCCATGGGTTTGCGGAAAGAGCGAACCGGCGTAAATACCATCCGGTTCGCTGGAAGACTTACTTGTTCAGCGGCTGCTTCAGTGGTTCACCGTCGCCGACCAGTAGCCAGACCAGCAGTTTTGCCGGTTTGGTCGCGCTGGCGTTACGGGAGACAATGTGTCCCACCTTGGGTGTTTCATACCAGTATTCACCAGCCTTGTAGGTGACGGGCGCCTGACCTTCCAACTGGGACGTTACTTCGCCTTCCAGCACGTAGGCAAACACTGAGCCAGGATGCACATGCGGCTCTGAGGCTTGGCCCGGTGCATAGCTCACGGTCGCCATGATGACGTTTTTTCCTGAAACGTCAGGCAATGCCTGCTTGGTCAGTGGAGTGACCGTTTCCTTGCCGGTTCCGCCTGCACCTGCACTGGTGTCGTGTGCATGGGCTTGCGTGAACGGTGCCAGCAGGGCGGCGCTTGCGAGCATGCTCGCCAATAGGGATTTTAGTATCATAGCTGCCTCACTTGGTAGGTGATTTACGGAAGCCGATCGCCAGGCGATTCCAGCTATTGATGGTAGCGATCGCCACGGTCAGGTTGACTTGTTCAGCTTCGCTAAACTGCGAGCGCAAGGCTTCGTAGTCAGCGTCAGGGGCGTGATCCTGGGAGATCAGGGTGACCGCTTCAGTCCAGGCCAAGGCAGCGCGTTCGCGTTCTGTGAAGAATGGTGCTTCGCGCCAGACTGCTACTGCATATACCTTTCGTTCGCTTTCGCCTGCCTTGCGCAGGTCGGTGCTATGCAAGTCTACGCAAAATGCGCAGCCATTGATTTGTGATGCGCGCAGCTTGATCAGGTCAAGCAGCGATGCTTCCAGGCCCAGCTTGTTGACAGCACCTTCCAGCGCGATCATTGCTTTCAGTGCATCGGGGGAGGCTTTGTAGAAATCGGTACGTTGTGTCATGGCATTCTCCTAAATGGATAGATAAATTAAAATGTTGCTTCAGTTGTCACTTGCAATACGCGCTATGCTTGCGTTTCTTTTGCAGCGGCTTGTCGCGCATCGGTGAAGAAATGATATAAGGAGAGCTGCTTTGCTTGGGAGACCAATCCGGACAAAAACGCTGAGACCAAGGTAGCCACCGCTGAGCACCGGGCGCCCCGCTGGCAGCGCAATGCAACGCAGACTTCATCACAAAATGTTTACAAGGGACAAGCATGGAAATGCATATCGTCATCAAAGGCGATAAAGATCTGGCGGGCCAGCTTTATCAGCAAATGAAGGATGCTATCCATTCGGGCCGGCTGGCTGCCGGCAGCCAGATACCACCATCCCGCCTGCTGGCCGAGCAGCTAGGCATATCGCGCAAGACCGTATCTACCGTATATGCAAAATTGACGGATGAACGTTTGCTCACGGGGCAGGTTGGCGTGGGCACCTTTGTCAGTAGCCAGGTAGCGCCGCGGTCTATAAGCAAGGGCGCCGGAGAGCTGGCCGGAGCAGCTGTCGTCAAGCGCTGGAACGAGATGTCGACGCCGTTACGCCATCCTGCACCGGCTGGGAGATCCCGTTATGAATATATAGGTGGCGGTTCCACCAAGAGCCAGTTTCCCATGGATGACTGGCGCCGGTGCGTGCTGTTTGCGCTGAGACAGGATACGGAATCGCGTGGCCTGTACCAGCAGCCGGAAGGCTCGCCCATGCTGCGTGAGGCAATCGCACACCATATAGGATTCGCGCGGGGCGTCAAATGTGTCGCCTCGGATATTGTCGTGACCAATGGCGCGCAACAGGCACTGGACCTGATCGCCAGGGTGCTGGTTGAGCCGGGTTGCATCGTTGCGATTGAGGAGCCCGGCTACCCGCCTGCGCGCTTGCTGTTTGCAAGCCAGGGGGCGCAGATTGTCGCTGTGCCGGTGGACCGCGAAGGCATCGTCGTTGAGCTGATACCGGAAGGTACGCGCCTGATCTACGTCACGCCGTCCCATCAGTTTCCACTCGGGATGTCGATGAGCATGCAGCGCCGTCAGGCATTGCTTGACAGGGCCAGGCAGATCGGCGCCATCATCATCGAAGACGACTACGATAGCGAGTTCAGGTATGAAGGGCGGCCAACGGATTCTTTGCAAGGCATGGACCAGGATAATATCGTCGCCTATGTCGGCACCTTTTCCAAGGTGCTGTTGCCGGAGTTGCGGCTGGGCTACGTCGTCGCCCCGGCAGAAATATTGAACGCACTCGCGGTAGCAAAGCATCTGACAGACTGGCATACAGCCAGCATGACACAATATGCGATTGCAAAATTCATCAATGACGGTTATCTGGCGCGGCATATCCGGCAATGCCACGCGATGTATTCAAGGCGACGCGAAAAGCTGCTGGCCCGTTTCAGCACGGACCTGGCTGAATGGTTTGAAGTGATACCGACGGTAGCGGGTTTTCATTTGACCGTGCTATGCAAAAAGAAAGTGGATGTGGCGCAGTTGATCAAGCTGGCCAGGCGGGTTGACGTCGGCCTGTATCCGCTGGACGGTTTTTATCATTCCAGCGAGCCTCAGCCCGGCCTGATACTCGGATTCGGCAGCATAGAGACGCTGGACATTGATTTCTCGTTGGATCTGGTGAGGGATATCCTGCAGCAGATGGATGCCTGAGTGCATTTGTGTGGCTCCCTCAAGTATTTCCCTTTATAGGCCGCACCTCATGCAAAGTTTTTTCCGTCTACAGGCGCCACGTTGTGGTTTGCTGTTTGCTGCGATGCTTCTCTTCAATACGCATCTTGCACTTGCCGCGCATACCTTAAGGGTAGGGCGTTTCGCGGCGATATCCAGCATATCGCAAGCCGCCAAACTGGCACAGGATGGCGACATCATAGAAATCGAGGCCGGCGAATATGCCGGTGATGTTGCGGTGTGGACGCAAAAGCAGTTGTCGATACGTGCGGTAGGTGGTCGCGTGAAATTGATCGCAGCAGGCCGCAGCGCAGAAGGCAAAGCCATTTGGGTTGTGCGTGGTGGCGACATCACCATTCAGGGAATCGATTTCCAGGGCACGCGGGTGCCGGACCGTAACGGAGCCGGAATCAGGCTGGAGGCGGGGAACTTGATTGTGCGTGACTGCAGCTTTACCGACAATGAGAATGGAATACTGACTGCCGGCGGCGAAGCGACGCTGGAAGTGGAAAACAGCGAGTTTGGCCACAATGGTGCGGGCGATGGGCGAAGCCATAATATCTACGTGGGCCCACTGCGAAAATTCAAGGTCAGCGGCAGTTATTTTCATCATGCCAGAAGCGGCCATTTACTAAAAAGCCGCGCTCGCGAAAATCTGATTTTTTATAATCGTCTGAGCGATGAAGCCGGCGGACATGCAAGCTATGAGTTGGAGTTTCCGAATGGCGGCATCTCTTACGTCATCGGCAATCTGATCGAGCAGTCTGCAAGCACGGAAAATACCGCAATGATCTCGGTAGGCGCAGAAGGATATAGCTGGCCGGAAAATGAGCTTTACCTTTCCAGCAATACGATCGTGGATGACTTGCCATCTGCAGGCACTTTTTTATTTGCCAAGCCAGGCGATATTAAACTCGTGGCCGTCAATAATCTGCTGGTTGGCAATGGCCTGGTTAAGGCCGGCAAGACCGTGACTGCCGGGATGGCTTATGCATGGAAAATTCCGGGCGTTTCAGGGGATTTTGAAAATAACTATCTGGTCGACAGAACGCAATTTGTTTTCCCGGCCGGATTCGACTATCGTTTAAAAACCACTGCACCATTTGCATCCGGCGCGAAATTTATTGTGCCGGCGATGGCGAACCGGCAAGACCTGAGTCCTCAATTTGAGTATTTATTTCCTGTGGGAAAAATAATTTTAACCGTCAAACCGGAGTTGCCGGGAGCGTTCCAAACGGGCAGGAAAGAGCAGATGAGATGAGCGCAGAAATAGGCGATGCGATGCGTATTAAAATGCTGGCAGATTTTACAGGTTTCATTGACGAAGTTCGGTAAATTTGGATATATCCGTATTTTGTTGTGGTAAAAGTGCCATGCACAATGCTCAATTGCAATTCTCTCTAGCCCTAAAGCCAATAGAGATAATAAAATCAGGCGGGAAATTCAAAATTGGCTGCTGAGGTGATACCATAAGGAAACTTTTTGAACTATAAAAACAGTTTCTATAAGAATCCAAGGCAAGAAGTTGTGGCGTACTGATACTGGTAGTATCTCTATTGCTCTCTGTATTGTTGACGCTGAATCGTTACGGGTCATAAGTCTTGCTCAGACCTGTATCATCTGCCGCAATTTCCAAGTTAATTATTGATGGGAAAGGAAGGACTGTATGTCCACATCCACACAAACCGAAACAACCGAAAACAAAATCGCCGATATGACAGGAAATGAATTCCTGGCGTTCACATTGGGCAAAGAAGAATACGGCATCGACATTTTGAAGGTGCAGGAAATCCGCGGTTACGAAGCGGTAACGCGCATCGCCAATGCGCCGGATTTCTTGAAGGGCGTGATCAATCTGCGCGGCATTATCGTGCCGGTAGTGGACATGCGCATCAAGTTCAATCTCGGTGAGCCTACTTACGATCAATTTACCGTAGTCATCATTTTGAACATCGGTGGCCGCATCGTCGGCATGGTAGTGGATAGCGTATCCGATGTGACTACGCTGTTGCCGGATCAGGTCAGGGCAGCACCGGAAATGGGTACGACCTTCAGCACGGATTTCCTGATCGGCCTGGGCACGCTGGAAGAGCGCATGCTGATCCTGGTTGATATCGACAAACTGATGTCCAGCCCAGAGATGGGATTAGTGGATCAGGCAGCAGCCGCCTGATTTTTTATTTTTTTACAGGAAGCCTATGAACCAGTTGTCTAATATCAAAATTGGTACCCGTCTTGCACTTGGATTTGGCTTGGTACTTTTGTTTGCTACCGGCTTACTGGTTTTAGGCTTGTTGAGGATGAGTCAGTTGCAAGGCTCAACCGACTACATCTTCAACAATAAAGTGGCTGCGTTGAATGCGGCTACAGACATGCGCGAGCAGGGCCGTGCACTGGCACTGGTATTGCGCAAGATGACAGCACCAACCGATGTGGCGGAAGCAGAGCGCGAGACCAAGCGCCTGGTGACCACGATGGATACCTACTCCAAATCGGAAACGCTGGCCAAGAGTTTGATTGAGGGTGACAACGGCAAGAAAACGCTTGCCAATGCCTTGTCGCAAAAAGATGCCGTGATGTCTATCGTTGGCAAGATCAAGAGTTTTGTCGGCGAAGGCAATTACTTTGATGCCGCTTCTTTGCTGCAGACAGAATTCAATGCGCCTCATGAAAAATGGATGGTTGCACTGACCGAGCTGGCACAGCAGCAGCATGAAGCGATGAAACAGACTTTTGACGAATCGCAGAGCAATTACAAAAGTGCGATGACGGGCATGGTCATTATCGGTCTCGTGATTCTGGTGCTGGGCAGCGCTGCAGCATGGATTATCACCCGCACTATTTCTCAGCCTATCAAGAGCGCCGGCCAGGCAGCGGACTATATTGCCAGTGGCGACTTGTCGCATGACATAGAAATCAATAGCTCGGATGAAGTGGGCGCCTTGCTGCAATCTCTGAAGCTGATGCAGACCAACCTGGTAAATACGGTGACCCAGATCAAGCAGGGCACGGAAACCATCACGGTCGCATCGCAAGAAATCGCCTCCGGCAATGCTGACCTGTCGTCGCGTACCGAATCGCAAGCCAGTTCGCTGGAAGAAACCGCCAGCTCGATGGAAGAGCTGACCAGCACCGTGAAACAGAATGCTGACAATGCACGCCAGGCGAATCAACTGGTGGTGTCCGCCAGCAGCGTCGCTGTCAAAGGCGGAGCAGTTGTAAGCCAAGTCGTCGACACCATGGGCTCCATCAAGGAAAGCTCGCGCAAGATTGTTGATATCATCGGCGTCATCGACGGTATCGCCTTCCAGACCAATATCCTGGCGCTGAATGCAGCGGTAGAAGCGGCGCGTGCCGGCGAGCAGGGCCGTGGTTTTGCTGTAGTTGCTTCCGAAGTACGCAACCTGGCGCAACGCAGTGCCGGTGCCGCCAAAGAAATCAAGATGCTGATCGGTGATTCGGTAGACAAGGTAGACCAGGGCAGCAAGCTGGTGGATGAAGCCGGCAAGACGATGGACGAGATTGTCACCAGCGTGCAGCATGTCGCCGACATCATGAGCGAGATCACGGCGGCCAGCCAGGAACAGAGTTCCGGCATCGAGCAGGTCAATCTGGCGATCACGCAGATGGATGAGATGACGCAGCAAAATGCGGCGCTGGTAGAGCAGGCTGCCGCAGCGGCAGAAAGCATGGAAGAGCAGGCCGTTGCGTTGGCGCAGACTGTAAGTGTCTTCAAGATAGCTGGTCACCAACAGACTGCAGGACTGGGCTTTGCCAGGGCTGCTCAGCCAGAGCGGACTGAGCGCGCAGAACCAAAAATTATTCCCCTGGCGGCGCGCAAGGCCGCACCTGCAAAATTGGCAGCCGCTCCCCAGCGCACAACTGCTGCACCAAGTGCTGCGGCCAATGCAAAGCAGGATGAATGGGAAGAGTTTTGATCGCCTGATAAATCAGGATATGAACGTAGGAATGGCCTCGGAAAACCGGGGCCATTTTTTTGAGCGAATAGATTTGCCTCTGCCAGCATCGCATGTACTGTGATGCCGGCTGTGAACGGCGCAAGTATGGCGCATTTGCTTTTTGTTGCGAGGGATGGCGCTGCCTTTTTTTGCTATGGAATCCTGGCAGAAAATTCCCCGTATGGCATGGCCAAATGCCAGGCCACTACCTCAATCGAGGATGGCGTGGCGCCGTGATGCCGGAAATATTCAATGAGCAAATCAAGGGATGAAAAAAAGCCCCGAAAAAATCCGGGGCTTTCTTGGTTTTGCAGGGGCAGGCTAAATTCAATCTTTACGCCTGAATCCCTCGGTGCCTTAATTTTGCTTCTTGCCCAGCACCAGTTGGAACACCACGGCGACAAAGATATTCATTGCCAGGGCCAGCAAGCCTGTGTACACGGTATAGCTGTCTCCACCTATCACCATTGTATGGACTGGTTTGATGCCATCGGCAAATGCCATCCAGCTACCGCCGACGATACCGGCGGCCCAGCCTGCCAATAACGCGCCAGAGCCGAACCAGCCGAAGAACAGGCCAAAGACCACGGCAGGGAAGGTTTGTAATATCCACACACCGCCCAGCAATTGCAGGTCCAGTGCAAACTTGGTCGG
This sequence comes from Parundibacterium terreum, assembly GCF_014636315.1. Classification (GTDB taxonomy): domain Bacteria; phylum Pseudomonadota; class Gammaproteobacteria; order Burkholderiales; family Burkholderiaceae_D; genus Undibacterium; species Undibacterium terreum. Next base: position 36,388 of record NZ_BMED01000005.1, read on the forward strand.
CAGGAACAGGATGAACACCAGCGCGCCGACTTTCACGACCAGGGAAACGATCTTGGCCACTTTGGCTTCACCAGCAGGGCTGACTTGAGGATTGACATAGGCCTTCCAGAAGTTGCGGGTGAACAGGTTGGCAGCACCGATCGACATGACGGCAGCCGGCACCAGCGCACCAATCGCGATTGCAGCAAACGCAAAGCCGCTGAACCATGACGGGAACAAGGCATTGAACAATGCCGGAACCACGTCGTTATTGGTGGCGACAGTGATCTTTGCAGCATAGGCCATGAAGCCCAGCAAGGCGATCAAGCCCAGCAGCACGGTATAGGCCGGCAGGAAAATCGCATTCTTGCGGATAGTGTCTGCGCTCTTTGCGGCAAAGATACCGGTCAGCGTATGCGGGTACATGAATGCGGCCAGAGCGGAACCCAGTGCGAGTGAAGCAAACGGCAGCATCTGTTGCGGTTTCAGCGTCAGACCGGTAGCACCGCCCTTGGCGGCAAATGCCTCGCTGGCGGAAGAGAACACGGCGCCATAGCCACCCAGTTTCATCGGCACCAGGACAACAGCAACGATCACCACGATATAGATCATCAGGTCTTTAACAAAGGCAATCAGTGCCGGCGCACGCAGGCCTGCAGAGTAAGTGTACAAGGCCAGGATGACGAAGGCTGCCGCCAGCGGTAATTCACCGGTCAGGCCGAGTGCCTTGATCACGACTTCCATGCCGATCAACTGCAGGGCGATGTAAGGCATGGTGGCCAATACGCCGGTCAGCGAGATCGCCAATTCCAGTGGACGGGATTTATAGCGGCCGAATACCACGTCGCCAGCGGTAACATGACCGGCCTTGGCGGCTGCATGCCACAGCTTAGGCATGATGACGAATACAATCGGATAGACCAGGATGGTATATGGCAGCGCGAAGAAACCGTAAGCGCCTACTGCATAGACCAGTGCAGGCACGGCGATGACTGTATAGGCGGTATAAAAGTCGCCGCCGACCAGGAACCAGGTAATCCATGTGCCGAAATTGCGGCCACCCAGGCCCCACTCGTCAAGATGCGCGCCCTTGTTGGATTTGCCGCTTTGCCAGCGCGATGCACCAAAACCCATGACCGTAACCAGCACGAAGAAAAAGATGAAGACGCCTAAGGCTGTCCAGTTGATTTGGCCATCCATTATTCGACTCCCTTCTTGAGTCCGTCACGATAGACGATCCAGATGATCAAGGCCGTGAGGGGTACCCACGCAAATTGATACCAGTAAAAGAAAGGGAAACCGAAGAGGGTTGGGAGTTCCTGGTTATAGAATGGAATCCACAACAGCCCTATGAAGGGCAGAGCTAGTAATAGCCACATGACAAAATCACCTAAATATTTAGAACTCATTTCATCAATAGGAGGGAGTGCGAACGAGTCCATTTGGGATGCAGTGCGAGGCGTGTCGCGACGCAAAGACTGGCCGTCTTTGCTAGCGGCGCAACGCTGCAATGCGCCCAAATGGGCCGTTCCCGAAGGGTTTGCCTTAAAAGTGGCGCTGGCTGCGTTGCACTCGTTGTCAATAGCCCCGCTATTGACGCCTCGCACGCCTTGCCAGCGCCGCTTTTAAGACAAACGCATCTCCCTCCTATTGATGAAATGAGTTCAGATTAAAATGAGACTAAAGTGTCTCTGCCCGAATTATAAGGGCAATGAATTTTTCATGTATTTTGTGCAACGCAGCAAATGCTGTTTGTCGGAGGGGAGATGCTAGCGGGTCGGATGAAGCCGCCAGAGGGATTTTGCTCTGAAGCAGATAGGCGATTATCTAGAGCAGCTTTCCGGGGTTCATCAGGTTTTGCGGATCCAGCGCAGTTTTGATGGCGCGCATCAAATTCATCTCGATGTCGGATTTGTAGCGCAGGATTTCTTCCTTCTTTAAGGCGCCCAGGCCATGCTCGGCGGAGATGGAGCCGCCGAAGCGATTTACGCTGTCATGCACGATCAGGTTGACTTCGGCCTGACGCTGGATAAACAGCGTATCCGGCATGTTTTCCGGCGGCGAGACGTTGTAATGCAGATTGCCGTCACCCAGATGGCCGAAGGTCACCATGCGGCAGGCAGGGAAGTGCTGCTGCAGCAGTGCATCCGTCTGTGAGATAAAGCGGCCGATATCGGAAATGGGGATGGAGATATCGTGTTTGATGTTTTTACCTTCGGCCGCCTGTGCCATCGATATATGTTCGCGCAAATTCCACAGTGCACGCGACTGCGCCAGCGAGGTGGCGACAACCGCATCTTCTATCAAGTCCTTGTCCAGCGCTTCCGCAACCAGGTTTTCCAGTAATTGACCTGCGTGCTGTTCCGACTCGCTATCGGATAACTCCAGCAACACGTAGTGGGCGTGCCTGCGCGCATACGGCTGTTGCATCTGCGGGAAATGCTTGCCCACCAGGTGCAGAGAAAAGTCCGACATCAGCTCAAATGCGGTCAAGCTTGCTCCGCAGTGCGCTTGCGCCATCGCCAGTAGCTGCAGGGCGTCGTCGGGAGTTTTTAATGCCACCAGAGCGGTCAGCCGGGCTTTGGGCTGTGGAAATAATTTGATGACCGCGGCAGTGATGATTCCTAGCGTGCCTTCGGCGCCTATGAACAGATCGCGCAAGTCATAACCGGTATTGTCCTTCCTCAGGCCGCGCAAACCTTCCCACACCTCTCCGCCGGCAGTCACTACTTCCAGGCCCAGGCAAAGCTCGCGTGTATTGCCATAGCGTAGTACGGCGGTGCCCCCGGCATTGGTAGACAGGTTGCCGCCTATGGTGCAACTGCCCTCGGAGGCCAGGGACAAGGGAAGCAGCCTGTGCGACTGCTCTGCGGCAGACTGGATGTCGGCCAGGATGCAGCCCGCTTCAACGGTCATCGTATTATTGATGGCATCAATCCGGCGGATCTTGTTCAGGCGTTTTAAAGATAGCACCACAGCCTTGCCGCTGTCGTCGGGCACGCTGCCCAGCACCAGGCCGGTATTGCCACCCTGCGGAACAATGGCGACCCTGAATTGATTGCATAGCGTTACCACGCCAGCCACTTCTGCGGTAGACGCAGGCCTCAGCACGGCGAGCGCCTTGCCCTGGAACCTTTGCCGCCAGTCGACCACAAAGGCCAGTGTGTCGGCGTCCTGCGTCAGTACATGGTCGCTGCCTATCAGCTTGCGGCACGAATCCAGAAATTCTTGCATGGTCTTATTTACTCTGATTTGTCGGCAGAAATTATCGCTGCAGGGCTATCGGCCATCGGCTACTGGCTATTGGTTTGCTGAGCCTGCTTCGCTGCGAGCTTGGCAGCTTTCTTCAATGGACGCAGGTAAAACAGGGTGCCGATAAAAAACAGCACCGAGAATGCGACTTCGCCCCAGCCTAGCATGGCGGACAACCATAGCCTGTCGCTGCTGGCGCGGATGATGCCCTCGGCGAAGTACAGCAATATCATCATGGACGACCATTGCATAGTAAAGTTATCGCGTTTCAGCACGCCGCGTAGTATCCACAGCAAAGGCAGTACCTTCAGTACCATCCACGATCCGCCCGGGCGCAGAGGGGCCAGCGTAGTTTCCCACAATATATCCAGTATGATCAGTGCAATGAGGCTGATGCAGGCAAGCAGGTGGTATTTGTTTTGCGTCGTTATAGTCATTATTGGATTCATTCACTGCGTTGCAATTTGACGGCAGTTTCTGCCAGCCGTTTTCCCAGCGCGATAGTCAGCTTGCGCGTATCGTCGCTGATAGGCTGTTTGCCATCGACGCCAGACCAGTGGGTGGCGCCGTAGGGGCTGCCGCCGCTTTTGGTTGTCATCAGTTCGGCATGCGTGTAGGGCAGGCCAAGGAACAACATGCCGTGATGGATCAGCGGCAGCATCATCGACAACAGTGTGGATTCCTGGCCGCCGTGCAGGCTGCCGGTGGAGGTAAATACGCAAGCCGGTTTATCGGTCAGCGTGCCGGACAGCCATTCAGTCGCGGTGCCATCCCAGAAATACTTCATTGCAGAAGACATATTGCCGAAGCGGGTAGGAGAGCCCAGTGCCAAGCCTGCGCATTCCTGCAAGTCGGCCAGTTCAACATAGGGCGCGCCTTCTGCTGGTATTTCCGATTCGGTTGCGTGTGTGACCGTGGAGACGGAGGGAACGGTGCGCATGCGTGCATCGCAACCCGGCACACTTTCTATGCCCTGGGCAATATATTCAGCCATCTTGCGGGTTGCGCCATGGCGTGAATAATATAAAACGAGAAGGGTGAGTGGTTTGGTGTTCATGCTTGCTATTATATGGGCCTTTTCCCTGCATCCGGGCATTCTGCCTCTGCAAGATGATAGAAGACTGGAATTTCCAGTCTTGATGTTGAATGATTTATGTAGAATAAGGTATTGATGTCATTAGAGAAATTCTTTATGCGCGGATTATCCTGGTCCCAGATCAGCGATCTTTTTGTTTTTGCTTACCGCCGTTTGCGTGAAGGTCGCTTGCCGCAGGTGGCCGGCAGCCTGACGTTTACGACGGTGCTGGCGCTGGTGCCGGTGTTGACAATTGCGCTGGCCATTTTTACCGCCTTCCCGCTGTTCAATACCTTCCGCACTTCGCTGGAGGCGTATTTTATACAAAGCCTGATGCCGCAGGCGATCGCCAATAACATACTTGGCTACTTGACCCAGTTTGCTACCAAGGCCACGCGCCTGTCGGCGGTCGGCGGTGTGGCATTGATGATTACTGCGGTGACCACGCTGGGCATGATAGATCGCGCCTTCAACCAGATATGGCAGGTAAAGCGCGTCAGGCCCTGGACCCAGAGCATTCTGGTGTACTGGGCCATCATCACGCTGGGGCCGCTGCTGATAGGCGTGTCGATTACCGCGACCTCTTATCTGTTCACTGCCACCAGTGGGGTGGTCGGCGCAGTGCCCTTCATCGGTGGCGTGTTTTATACGCTGGTATCCATTTTCTTTACTACTGGCGCGTTTACGCTGCTGTACCTCGCAGTGCCTAATCGCAGCATAGACTGGCGCGATGCGGCCTGGGGTGGTTTGTTTGCGGCGATCGCGTTCGAGATCGCAAAGCGCATTTTTGCTATTTTTGTGATGCGCTTCCCAACATACACCATCGTGTATGGCGCGCTGGCTGCCGTCCCCATCTTCCTGATCTGGATTTACCTGTCCTGGCTGATTACGCTGATAGGCGCCGTGATTGCGGCGGCCCTGCCTATCGTGAAGTTTGAGCGCTGGTGGCATGTGTCGGTGCCGGGCAGCGAGTTTGCCGATGCGCTGGCCTTGTTGAATGTATTGAATCGCGCCCGCGATGCGCATGACGGCGCCGCGGTGGATGTGAATGCCATGCGCATACAGACGCACTTCGGCCTCGATGAAATCGACGGCCTGCTGGAAAAAATGCTGGAGGCTGGCTGGGTGGCGCGCGTGAAGAATGAAGTGGCGCTGAAAAACAAGCAAGCCTGGTGGCGCAAGGTGGATGAAGGCGCCGAACGCTGGGTGCTGCTGGCCAATCCTGATCAACTGATGCTGGCCGAAATCTACCGTCTGTTTGTTTTTGATCCGCGCGCCGAACGGGGCCGCGGCATGAAGATAGGACCTATCATAGAGCAGGGCTTGCAGTACAGCCTCGCTTCCTATTGCGATGGAGGTCAAGCCTTGCAGGCCGAGGGATCGGAAGCGGGCTAAATTCGATGAGGGGCCTCAGGGGTGTCTGCAAGCGCAGGTTCTGGCTGGACGCCTGGGTTTGTCCCTGCGATAGGGTGCGATCGGGAGATCCTTATGCGGAGGGAGGCTACCGGCTAGTGACAAGCTAGTGACAATAGTTCTGCGCATCGCGGGCGGCGAGCTGCTTGTCGTAATTATCGACAGGCGCACTGTTGGAATGCCTGGCCTTGCCACCGAGAATATCGCGCGCCAGATTGCATCGCGTTGCATCGGTTTCCAGCTGGTTTCCGCCCCATCCCGGCTTGGCTGTTTTCTCCGTTGTGTGGCTGCTTGCTGATTCGGGTTGCTTTTGCGCCTGGCGCCGTTTGAAATCCTGCTCTTGCAATTGCCAGCTTGGTGTGGCGGGGGCGCCGGAGGGTGTTGAGAGAGCTTGGGATGTGATTTTCAGTTCTTGTGCCGCCTTGCCCGCATCCTCTTTATTTTCCGAGTAGTGAATCTGGCCTTTTGCGTCCTTCCACTTATATATTTCCGCATGACTGGGCAAGCACACTGCAGCGAGTGTGAGACAGGTGCTTAAGAGGCCTGGCATCAGCCATGAGGTTTTTTGGGTCATGTTGTTATTTTCTCATGGTTTTTCTATTTTTTCATCTATTGCTATGCCAGAGTGCACATTAGTAGTCCCGGATGAAATTTTATAAAACAAAATATTCTCTTTTTTGTGCCAATCTTTCCCAAATTTTGTGATGTGAAAACATCGTTTCATAATGTGAAAAATCAATCATGGTGCGCACAAATTATTTTTCTCATTCTGAGAAATTTAATTTCATATCGCAAAATTGAATATTTAAGTATTTGAATTTAAACGATTAAATATTTGTTATATGTCTTATATAAGACCTTGTTGCTTCGCAAAAAATGTCCTAATATTTCTCTCAACGGATGACGTTTTTCATTTAATTTTTAGCCCACTGGAGAGAAAGCATGGCAACTCGCGAACAACAGGTAGCAGCAATTCAAAAAGACTGGGATACCAATCCACGCTGGATAGGTATCAAGCGCAATTACACGGCTGAAGACGTAGTTCGCCTGCGTGGCTCCATCACTGTTGAGCACACACTGGCAAAAAACGGTGCTGAAAAATTGTGGAATCTGGTCAATAACGAACCTTTCGTCAATGCGCTGGGCGCACTGACAGGCAACCAGGCTATGCAACAAGTCAAAGCCGGCCTGAAAGCAATTTATTTGTCCGGCTGGCAAGTTGCCGGCGACGCCAACGTTGCCGGTGAAATGTATCCAGACCAATCCTTGTATCCAGCGAACTCTGTACCGCTGGTGGTCAAGCGCATCAACAACACCTTGACTCGCGCCGACCAGATCCAATGGTCCGAAGGCAAGGACGATATCGACTACTTCGCACCTATCGTAGCCGATGCGGAAGCCGGTTTTGGCGGCGTATTGAATGCATTTGAACTGATGAAGGCAATGATCGAAGCGGGCGCGTCCGGCGTTCACTTTGAAGATCAGCTGGCTTCGGTAAAAAAATGCGGCCACATGGGCGGCAAGGTTCTGGTGCCTACCCGTGAAGCAGTCGAGAAGCTGAATGCAGCTCGTCTGGCAGCCGACGTGATGGGCGTGCCTACCGTATTGCTGGCACGTACTGATGCCGAAGCAGCCGATTTGCTGACTTCCGACGTCGATGCCAATGACCAGCCTTTCTGCACCGGCGAACGCACGGTAGAAGGCTTCTACAAAACCCGCCCAGGCATTGAACAGTCTATCTCCCGCGGTCTGGCCTATGCGGAATACGCTGACATGATCTGGTGTGAAACCGGTAAACCTGATCTGGAATTCGCAAGGAAATTCGCCGAGGCGATCCACGCAAAATTCCCAGGCAAGCTGCTGTCCTATAACTGCTCGCCATCGTTCAACTGGAAGAAAAACCTGGACGACGCAACAATCGCCAAGTTCCAGAAAGAACTGGGCGCGATGGGTTACAAGTTCCAGTTCATCACATTGGCCGGTTTCCATGCATTGAACTACGGCATGTTCAACCTGGCGCATGGCTATGCACGTCGCCAGATGTCTGCCTTCGTCGAACTGCAAGAGGCAGAATTCGCTGCAGCCGAAAAAGGCTTCACAGCGGTCAAGCATCAACGCGAAGTCGGTACCGGTTACTTCGATGCAGTAACTCAGACCATCCAGCAAGGCAAGTCTTCGACAACAGCCCTGCATGGTTCGACAGAGGATGAGCAATTCTTCGACGCAAAGAAAGTTGCTTAAATCTTGAAAGTTTTGGTGGGGTGAGGAGATGGCGGGGCAGCATAGTCCCGTCTATTAAAAAAAAGAAAAACCGCATGGCGAGAGCCATGCGGTTTTTTAATTGTATGGGGCACAACAGAAATCCTGTGTGAAGAAATGGTATTCTTGTCAGCACGATTAAAGGGCATCAAGGAATTGGTTTTTATTTCTTGCCCGACCAGCCTGGATAAAAAATGTTGCACAGAACGAGAATCAAGATTTGCGGCCTGACACGGGCCGAAGATGTTAAAGCCGTCGTTGCCTTTGGTGCCGATGCGATAGGCTTTGTGTTTTACCCGCAAAGTCTCAGGTATGTGACGCCGCAGCAGGCGGCCAGCCTGCTGGCAAATGTGCCGCCTTTTGTGACGACCACAGGTTTGTTCGTCAATGCCGATATGGATTACGTCACATCGACGATAGCCGTTGCACCGGTATCTCTATTGCAATTTCATGGCGATGAAACGGCCGAGCAGTGCCATCAACTGGCCAGTGCGGTAAATCGGCCTTTTATCAGGGCATTTCGCGTAAAAGCGGACACATCTGCAGATGATTTGTTAGAATGTGAGAAAATATATCGTGCAGCAAGCCCTTTATTCTGCGGTTTGCTGCTGGATACCTTCGTCGAAGGTTTCGGTGGTAGCGGAAAGGTTTTTGATTGGTCTCTCATTCCAAAAGAACTCGCGCCTCGGGCCGTTTTAAGTGGTGGCTTGAGCGTACAAAACGCGACTGACGCAGTCAGCCGTGTGAGGCCCTTTGCCGTCGACATCAGTAGTGGTGTTGAGTTGAGCAAGGGCATAAAGGATGATGCCAAGCTGCGTGCTTTCATACAAGCCGTACGCCTGGCGGACAATCAAGGCTAGCTACCTCTGTGCAGGCTTCTGCAAATGGTGGCTGGCTCTACGCCATAAGGAAGCACCATGAAAGAATTCAATCCCCTGGACGAGCAGTTCGAACGCCAATCCATTCCCACACAAGCCCTGTATCAGTCTACGCAATATACCTTGCCCGACGCGCGCGGCCATTTCGGCCAGTACGGTGGCACTTTTGTCTCTGAAACGCTGACACATGCGTTGACAGAGCTGAAAGAGGCCTACGCCCGCTACCGCACCGATCCCGCTTTCCTGGCCGAGTTCCGGGATGAGTTGACCCATTTTGTCGGCCGTCCTTCACCTGTGTATCACGCCAAGCGCTGGTCCGAAATGATGGGCGGCGCGCAAATCTACTTCAAGCGCGAAGACCTGAACCATACCGGTGCGCACAAGATCAATAACGTGATCGGCCAGGCATTGCTGGCCAAGCGCATGGGCAAGCCGCGCGTAATCGCCGAAACCGGCGCAGGCCAGCATGGCGTGGCTACTGCCACGATCTGTGCCCGCTTTGGACTGGAGTGCGTGGTGTACATGGGTTCGGAGGACGTGAAGCGCCAGGCACAGAACGTGTACCGCATGAAATTGCTGGGTGCGACCGTCGTGCCGGTAGAGTCCGGCTCCAAGACATTGAAAGATGCGTTGAACGAAGCGATGCGCGACTGGGTCACCAATGTCGAAAACACTTTTTATATCATAGGCACCGTTGCTGGCCCGCATCCTTACCCTATGATGGTGCGCGACTTCCAGTCGGTGATAGGCGAGGAATGCCTGTGGCAGATGCCGGCGATGACAGGTCGCCAGCCGGATGCCGTGGTCGCCTGTGTGGGCGGCGGCTCCAATGCGATGGGGATTTTCTATCCATATATCGAACACAAGGATGTGGCCTTGCTCGGCGTGGAAGCGGCAGGCGAGGGCATGGAATCCGGCAAGCATTCGGCCTCACTGACGGCGGGTTCGCCGGGTGTGCTGCATGGCAATCGCACCTATCTGCTGCAGGATGCGAACGGGCAGGTTATAGAGACACATTCGGTATCCGCAGGCCTGGATTACCCTGGTGTCGGGCCGGAACATGCATGGTTGAAAGACAGTGGCCGCGCGCAGTATGTGACGATCACCGACGATGAGGCGCTACAGGCCTTCCATGACTGCTGCCGCATCGAGGGCATCATTCCTGCGCTGGAGTCCAGTCACGCATTGGCGTATGCGGCCAAACTGGCGGCGACCCTGCCCAAAGATAAAATTGTATTGGCAAACCTTTCCGGTCGCGGAGATAAGGATATGCACACGGTGGCGGAAAAGGCCGGCTTGAAGTTTTACTAAGCCGCCGCCGAGGATGGGGTTGACTCCCCATCTTTTCGTTTTCTTGCTGCATATTCACTGATTATTCACTCATTGCGATAATTGATCTAATACAAAATGTCAAAAATACAAACAACCATGGCTGCGCTGGCTGCTGCCAAGAAAAAAGGCCTGATTCCTTTCATCACGGCGGGCGATCCTGCCGCTGATCTGACGGTACCCCTGATGCACGCGTTGGTAGAGGGCGGCGCCGATATTATTGAGCTGGGCGTGCCATTTTCCGACCCCATGGCGGATGGTCCTGTTATTCAAAGAGCATCGGAAAGAGCGCTGCTGAATGGTATTGGACTGCGCGATGTATTACAATTCGTCCGCGAATTCCGTTCCAGCAACCAAAATACGCCAGTGGTGCTGATGGGCTATGCCAATCCCATAGAGCGTATGGGTGTAGACTTGTTCATAGCGCAAGCATCTGAGGCAGGCGTGGATGGTGTGCTGGTGGTGGATTATCCGCCGGAAGAGTGCGAGGAGTTCGCCGCCAAGCTGAAGCAGCACGGGATGGATATCATCTTCTTGCTGGCGCCGACTTCTACCGACGAGCGTATGGAGCTTGTTGGTAAAATTGCCAGTGGATACGTGTATTATGTATCTTTGAAGGGCGTCACCGGCTCCGGCAGCCTGGATCTGGATGCAGTCGCGGCGATGATGCCCAGGATTAAGAAACACGTCAAAGTACCGGTGGGCGTGGGTTTTGGTATACGGGACGGGGCTACGGCGAAGGCGATTTCCACGGTTTCCGATGCGGTGGTAATTGGCAGTCGTATCATCCAGGAACTGGAAAATACGCCGCGTGAAAATGCGGCCTCAGCAGTAAAAAGCTTTATTTCTGGTGTCAGGGAGGCTTTGGACGGGTAAAATACGCGCCAAAGCTTCGGACCTTGCATCCAGGGATCGGGCAACAAGGTAATGATGGTTGCCGGCATAAGCTGCCGGTTGCCCGAATTCAGGAGAATCAAATGAGTTGGCTAGAAAAATTACTTCCACCGCGCATACAGCGTGCGGATTCCGCAAATCGCAAATCCATTCCGGAAGGCCTGTGGGTCAAGTGCCCATCCTGCGAAGCGGTCCTGTACCGTTCCGATCTGGAAGCAAATATCCATGTATGCCCCAAGTGCAGCCACCATTTGCGCATAGGCGCTCGTGAGCGTCTGGATGCCTTGCTGGATGCCGGCGGCCGTTATGAAATAGGCCAGGAAGTATTGCCAGTTGATACCCTGAAGTTCAAAGATAGCAAAAAGTATCCAGACCGCCTGAAGGACGCGCTGGAAACTACAGGCGAGACTGACGCTCTGGTCGTGATGGGCGGCTCCATCATGACAGTGCCGGTTGTTGCTGCGGCTTTTGAGTTCCAGTTCATGGGTGGTTCCATGGGTTCCGTCGTTGGCGAGCGCTTCGTGCGCGGCGTGCAAAATGCACTGGAACAAAAAGTACCGTTCATCTGCTTTACTGCGACCGGCGGCGCCCGTATGCAGGAAGGCTTGCTGTCGCTGATGCAGATGGCTAAAACGACTTCGATGCTGACCAAGCTGGCTGAGAAAAAACTGCCTTTCATCTCCGTATTGACTGACCCTACCATGGGCGGCGTGTCGGCTTCCTTCGCCTTTATGGGCGACGTGGTGATTGCCGAACCTAAGGCGCTGATCGGTTTTGCCGGACAGCGCGTGATCGAGAATACCGTGCGTGAGAAATTGCCTGAAGGCTTCCAGCGCGCCGAGTTCCTGATGCAAAAAGGCGCGGTCGACATGATCGTGGATCGTCGCAAGATGCGTGACGAAATCGCCCGTTTGCTGGCCTTGTTGCAAAACCAGCCAGCCGAAGCGGTTTCCTGATTTTCTGATATTCAAAAAATAAGCCCGAACAGTCTTTGTTTCGGGCTTTTTTATCTTATGCAAAATTTACCTGGCAGTTTGAATGAATGGCTCGCTTTGCTCGAGACCAGGCATTCCAAAGAAATAGACATGGGTCTCGACCGTGTCGCCGCAGTCAAGGAACGTCTCGCGATTCAGTACGATTGTCCGCTGATCGTTGTCGGTGGCACCAACGGCAAGGGCTCCACCTGTGCCATGCTGGAATCCATCCTGCTGCAGGCCGGCTATAAAGTAGGGCTATATAGCAAACCGCACTTCCTGGATTTTAATGAGCGCGCACGCATCAATGGCGAAAACGTCAAGGACCAGGTGTTTGTTGATGTGTTTGCCGAGGTGGAAGCCAAGCGCGAAGATATCTCGCTGACCTATTTTGAATTTACTACGCTGGCCATTGCAAAGCTGCTGGCGGATGCCAAGCTTGATGTGGTGATCCTGGAAGTGGGGCTGGGCGGACGTCTGGACGCCGTCAATGTGTTTGATGCCGATGTCGCGATCGTGACCAGCGTTGACATAGATCATGTCGATTACCTCGGTGATACCCGCGAAGCGATAGGTTTTGAAAAAGCCGGTATTTTCCGCACCGGCCGTACTGCAATCTGCGGCGATCCTGTGCCGCCGAAATCGCTGCTTGAGCATGCAGAGAAGATAGGCGCCGACCTGTGGTTGTTTGGTAAGGATTTCAATTATTCCGGCGACAAACAGCAGTGGAATTTCGGCGGCCGTTCGCAGCGCCGCAATTCGCTGGGTTATCCCAGCCTGCGCGGCGCGAACCAGTTGCTGAATGCATCCGCCGTGCTGGCTGCGCTGGAAGCGCTGAAAGACCGCCTGCCGGTAGGTGCGCAGGAAGTGCGCAGCGGCCTGGTGATGGTGGATTTGCCGGGGCGTTTCCAGGTCATGCCGGGCCGTCCGACGGTGGTGCTGGATGTGGCGCATAACCCGCATGCAGCAGCCACGCTAGGGCAGAATCTGGACAATATGGGCTTTCATGCCTATACCTACGCGGTTTTCGGCTCCATGCTGGACAAGGATATCGAAGGCATTGTTGCGCAACTGAAGGACAAGATAGACCATTGGTGCGTGACGGATTTGCCGTTGCTGCGCGCAGCCACTGCGGAGCAGCTCCAGGATAAATTACTGGAGGCAGGCGTAGTGCGGGATGCGGATCACAGCATACAAAACTTCAAATCTCCTGAGCTTGCGTACACATACGCCTTAAGTCAGGCCGCTGAAAATGATAGAATTGTGGTCTTCGGATCATTTCTTACGGTTGCAGGGGTCATGCGAGCCCGAAAACCTCAAATTCATTGAAGGGCTTCCATGCGGCTGAAAGACGGAACTCTCACTAACCAATCAGATATTTGCACATGAGCTTGTTCTCGTTGTTCAAAAAGAAGCAGGAAGCATCTCCCGACGCCGACAGCGGTGAGTTTCGTTCACGTGCCGAGAGCGACACCAAGCCGGCGCGCAGCCGCAGCAAACGTGGCGAGGGCGCAAAGAAAAATCAGGCCGACGATCCTCTTTTGCCGGAGAAGAAGCGCGCACGCCGGCGCTTGATCGGGGCAGTAGCCCTGGTGCTGGCAGCGGTGATCGGTTTGCCCATGATCCTCGATTCCGAGCCCAAGCCGCTGGCCGATGATATCAATATCCAGATCCCTTCCAAGGACAAGCCTCTGAGCAGTGCTGCTGCCGGCAAGGAAAACGCCGAAGTGCTGGCTGCAGCCAGTGCCGAACAAGGCGCCCCCCGCACTGATAGCGCCAAGACATCTGCCAATGCGTCGAAGGCAAGGCCAGTCGAGCCGCAGGAAGAAATTATCGATCCGGCTACCCTGGTAGACAGTAAGAGCAAAACAGCGGTGCGCGAGACGGCTCCTGCAGTCGCTGCAGTGACCGCCGCCAAGCCGGCAGCGCACACCGAAAAAGAAAGCAAACCTGAGCGCAAGGTGGAAAGCAAGGCAGAAGCCAAGCCGGAATCTAAGCAGGAAGCCAAGCCCACAGCAGCCAAGAGCAGCGAAAAAAATAGTGCCGTTAATGCAGTTGCCGTAAATGATCAAAAAGCTACTGCAGCGAAACCTGCCGTCAAGGCAGCCGACTCTTCCGACGAAGCGGCACGTGCATTAGCGATCCTGGAAGGCAAGTCGCCGAAAGCTGCGGCCAAGGCGGCTGGTGACGCTGCCAAAACGGATAAGGCCTCTTCCAGCTTTACAGTGCAGGTTGCGGCATTGGCAACCCAGGAAAAGGTGGACGAGTTGCAAGGTAAGCTGAAATCCGAAGGCATCAAATCTTACGTTCAAAAAGTGACGACCACGAATGGCAAGATCACCCGTATCAAGGTAGGGCCTTTCGACTCCAAGGACGAGGCCGACAAGATGCGTGCAAAACTGGTCAAACTTGGCCTGAGTGGCACCGTGATACCGAATTGATGCGAAAGTGATGCAAATTGTGCGAATAAAACCGGGTAGGTCTGTAGAAATGAGGCTACTCCCTTGAATGAGCGCAATCCGTGACCATATTTGACTACCTGGTGGTATTCATTTTGCTCTGCTCGGTGGTCATTAGCACCATGCGCGGGCTGGTCAAGGAAATTTTGTCACTGGCAAGTTGGGTGGTCGCGTTTGTCGTTGCCAATGCCTTTAGCGCAACGCTGGCGGAATGGATGCCGGATGTACTGCCTGGTCAGATGGCGCGCCTGATAGTTGCTTTTATCGCCTTGTTTATTGGCGTGCGCTTGCTAATGTCTTTATTGACGATGGCTGTCGATGCCGTAATCAAGGCAGCGGGCCTGAGCCTTGCGGATCGTGGGCTGGGTGGTTTGTTTGGTTTGGCCAGAGGATGTGTGATTGTCATGGCGGCGGTGCTGTTATGTGGCATGACCTCCATCCCCAGGCAGGATTTTTGGAAGCAGGCATTGCTGAGTCCGGTCGCCGAGAGCGCGGCCACTACCATAATGCCGTTTTTGCCGGATTCGGTTTCCCGGCATGTACAGTTTTAAGAAGTACGCTGCGCCGGGCTGGCTTAGTGCTCATAGGGTTGCGTATTTCCAAGCAGGTTTTTATTTGTTTTTTAGGAGTCCACCATGTGTGGCATCGTAGGCGTAGTCTCAAATAGTCCCGTCAACCAGCTTTTGTATGATGCCTTATTGTTGTTGCAGCATCGCGGCCAGGACGCCGCCGGTATTGCAACCGGGCATGGCAACAAGTTTGCAATGCATAAGGCAAATGGTTTGGTACGAGATGTGTTCCGCACTCGCAATATGCGTTCGCTCCCCGGCAATATCGGTATAGGCCAGGTCCGTTATCCTACTGCGGGCTCCACCAGCGAAGAAGAAGCTCAACCTTTCTACGTCAATGCACCATTTGGTATCGTGCTGGCACACAACGGCAATCTGACTAATGCCGATGAGCTGAAGACAGAGCTGTTCAAGAATGACCGCCGCCACCTGAACACCGATTCCGATTCCGAAGTGCTGCTGAACATCCTGGCGCACCAGATCCAGGAAGTCACATCCGGTTATTCGCTGGATCCTGCCGCCTTGTTCCGTTCCGTATCGATGTTGCACAGAAGGGTGCGCGGTTCCTACGCGGTAGTGGCGCAAATCGCAGGCTACGGCTTGCTCGCTTTCCGTGATCCTTTTGGTATCCGTCCATTGTGCATAGGCGTATCGCGCACGGAAAACGGCGTTGAATACATGATCGCCAGCGAATCTGTTGCACTGGAAGGCCTGGGCTTCAAGTTCCTGCGCGATGTTGAACCTGGCGAGGCGATTTTCATTGATCTCGACGGCCAGATGTACAACGAGCAGTGTGCTGAAAATCCTACGCTGAATCCTTGCGCGTTTGAGTTCGTGTATCTGGCCCGTCCTGATTCCATTCTTGATGGTGCATCGGTCTACCTGACTCGCCTGAAAATGGGTGAGTACCTGGCCGACAAGGTACGCAGCCAGTTCCGCGCCGGCGATATCGACGTTGTCATGCCTATTCCCGACTCCTCCCGTCCATCGGCGATGGAACTGGCGATGAAGCTGAATCTGGATTATCGCGAAGGCTTTATCAAGAACCGCTATATAGGCCGTACTTTCATGATGCCGGGACAGGCGATACGCCGCAAATCGGTACGCCAGAAACTGAATGCGATCGGTTCCGAGTTCAAGGGCAAGAGCGTGCTGCTAGTGGATGACTCCATCGTGCGCGGCACGACCAGCCGCGAGATCGTGCAGATGGCGCGCGAATCCGGTGCCAAGCGCGTGATCTTCGCATCTGCTGCGCCTCCGGTTAAATTCCCTAACGTGTACGGCATCGATATGCCTACCCGCAGCGAACTGATTGCCTATGGCCGTTCCGATGAAGAAGTTTGCCGTGAAATCACGGCGGATGCGCTGGTGTATCAGGATGTGGACGCGATGAAGCGTTCGATCTTTGATGTGAATCCGGCCCTCAGAAGCATAGAGGCGTCCTGCTTTGATGGGAACTATATTACCGGCGACGTCAGCCGTGAATATCTGGATAGGCTGGAATTTGCCCGCAACAGCCCACGCCCTGACACTGAAGATATTCTGCGTTCGCAATTGAATCTGAATCTGGCAGCGCGCGCCGACTAAGCGACCGCCTGCTGCAAAAGCCCGCCCACACATCCTGTGGGCGGGCTTTTTTTATGTCTGGGCGATTCATCGGGCGAACAGCGTCCTGCTGAAAAACAACAAATGTAAAGACGCTCTTTACATTCGCTTTGTGCTGGCAATGCAGGGAGCATATAGCCTCGATAAAAGGCCTTCGCTTGGAGGCATCGAGCCAGGCTCTGCCTCTTGCCTCAAAAGCAAGAGAGTGGAGTGTGGCGGCATTGCCTGATTGTTTCAATAAAATACAAAAACACGCCGTTTGTACTGGCTAGTCCTGCTGTTTAAAAATAGAATAGCACCCGGTCCAAATGCTTTTGATTCTCAATTGCATTGGGTTTGCTTAATTATTACTATTTCATAAAAATCGGCACTACATAATGAGTAAGTTTCTTCCTGTTGCAACACTCGCATTTGTCGGCGCAACTTCCTTGCAGGCTCACGCAGATGAGCCCATCGCAGCGCCCAGCGATCCAGCCAGCCAGAAAGCCAGCAAACCCGCAGATAAACCAGCGCCAGCAAAAAATCTGGCACCAGCAACCAGCAAGGATGGCGAAAAGCCTGCTGTAGCTCCGCATGAGAAGCCGCAAAACGTCGTGATTGACGGCAGCCGCCAGTCGGATATGGATCAGCGCCGCATGTCCACCGCAGCCAAGATGATCTATGGCCGTGAAGAGCTGGACCGCAATGGCGATAGCACGATAGGCGAGATCTTGAAGCGCCTGCCCGGCGTGACCGTCGGCGGCCGTCCAGGCCGCGGCGGCGACATCCGCATGCGCGGCATGGGCAACGGTTATACGCAAATCCTGTTGAATGGAGAACGCGCGCCGCGCGGCTTTTCTATGGATTCGCTGTCTCCCGATCAGGTGGAGCGCATAGAGATTATCCGTGGACCGGTTGCCGAATACAGCACGCAGGCCATTGCCGGTACGATCAACATCGTGCTGCGCGAAGACTACAAGCAAAAGACCACGGATATCCGTATCTCGGAAAGCCTGGAGCAGGGGCGCAGCGCACCCAATTTATCGGTCACCTATCCCGGTGAAGTGGGCAACCTGTCATACGCGTTGACTGCCTCGGTATCGAAAAATCGGCAGCATGATGACGTAACCACTGATACCAATGAAACCAATGCCCAGGGCAATATGCTGCAGCACCAGCATGACCTGACCAGCCGTGAATCGCGAGGCTTGCAGTTGACCCCGCGCTTTAACTACCGCTTCGAAAATGGCGATACCTTGAGCTTCCAGCCGCTGGTGACGAACTCGCGCAGCGACTCCAGGGTTAGCAGCAAGCTGGATCAGATCGGCGAAATACAGGAGTATGCGCAGGCCAATTCAGTCGGGCACTCCGAGACGACTTTCCTGCGCGGTTTTGGCAATTGGCAGCACAAGTTTGACGATAACGGCAAGCTGAATGTGAAGTTTGGCGGCGGTGTCGGCAAGATAGAGGGCAACTCCCTGCGCAGCGAGTACGGCACTGACGGCGCTTTCCTGAAAAGTATCAGCGATGATGCGACAACCCGGGATACCACTGTGAATACCGGTGCGAAATACACCAAGCCCCTCGGCGACGGCCATACGCTGGCAGCAGGCCTGGATGTGGAAACGGGCAGGCGCAACGAAACCAAGGTCACGGTTGATGACAAGGGCGTTCCGCAATTTGCCGACTCTGGCGACAACCTGACCGCCAGCACGCGCCGCCTGGCGGCCTTTGTGCAGGATGAGTTTGACATTAATGAGCAGCTGTCCGCCTATGCGGGCCTGCGCTGGGAAGGCATACGTACCAGGAGCTCCATTTCTACCGGACCTATCGATAATAGCAGCAGCGTATGGAGTCCGGTGCTGCATGGCGTGTGGCGCATACCCGGTGAAAAGAAAGATCAGATACGGCTCAGCCTGACCCATGCTTATCGCGCACCATCGTTGAACGACCTGATTGCCGTTCCTTCGATATCGCTGCTGAATGGACCTACCAAACCGGACCGCACCGGTAACCCTTTCCTGAAGCCTGAGTTGTCGAAAGGCGTTGATCTCGCGTATGAGCATTACCTGACCAACGCCGGCATTATGAGTGCGAACTTCTTCGTGCGCGACATCAGCGACCTGATACGCCGCACGACCGTGTTGACGGATACCGTGACCGGCCCGCGCTGGGTTTCATCGCCAATCAATATTGGCCATGCGATCACCAAGGGCATAGAGCTGGAAGCTAAATTCCAGTTGCAGGAATTTTTGCCGGAAGGTCC
The DNA here is from genome assembly GCF_014636315.1 of Parundibacterium terreum. GTDB lineage: Bacteria > Pseudomonadota > Gammaproteobacteria > Burkholderiales > Burkholderiaceae_D > Undibacterium > Undibacterium terreum. Next base: position 55,319 of record NZ_BMED01000005.1, read on the forward strand.
TGCGATTGATGTGCGGAGCAACTACAGCCGCTTCTGGTCCAGCGTGGACGGCATCCAGGGACCGAATAACCGCCTGGATCAGCAGCCCAAGGAAACCGCCAACTTCGGCCTCGATTATCGCCTGGCGAAAATGCCGCTGACGCTGGGCGGCAATTTCAACTGGACGCCGGCCTATGCGATCCAGAGCACGGAAACACAATTGAACAGCACCGGTGTCAAACGCCAGGTTGACCTGTACGCCCTGTGGAAATTTACCCCGACGACACAGTTGCGCATCGCGGCCAATAATCTGCAGGCAAATGATTATCTGACTGGCTCTTACGTAACGACAGGCGGCATCAATCATGTGGACAATACCGTTGCAAAAACGTATACCACCTGGACCATCAGGCTGGAAATGAAAATCTAAGCTTTACGGCCGGCGCGATTCATCTCGCGCCGGCGTCTTACAGTCTTCCCATCTTCTCGCTGCGACACCGCTGCTTATTGATAGCCTAGTGATGGCTTGTTGGTGCCTTGTTAATTCTTGTGTCATTTTTTCTTGCCCTTGCTGCAAAAAAGCCTAATTTGGATGCATTAAACTTGCCCAACATCATGTGCAACGCAACACAAGGGCGACAGGCGGAGTACAATAGTTTTTTCAGTACTTAAGCTTGCTCCATGTTAGCCCGACCTTTGAACGTAGACCTCCATTGCCACTCCACCATCTCTGACGGCGTGCTTGCGCCTGCCGAAGTTGCGGCCAGGGCCAAGAAGAACGGCGTCGATGTCTGGGCTTTGACGGACCATGATGAGATACGTGGCATACCCGAAGCGCGGGCTGCGGCCACTGCGCTGGGCATGCGTTATATCACTGGCGTTGAAATTTCAGTGACCTGGGCCGGCAGGACTGTCCACATTGTCGGCCTGAACTTCGATGAAACTTATCCTGAACTGGTGCGCGGGCTGGAAGCGACCCGCTCCGGCCGTGAACGCCGCGCGCGCGACATGGCTGCTGAACTGGCAAAGGCCGGCATTGAAGGCGCGTATGAAGGTGCGCTGAAATATGTCGGTAATCCCGACTTGATTTCCCGCTCCCATTTTGCCCGCTATCTGGTGGAGATAGGTGAGTGTGCCGATATCAACGAAGTATTCAAACGCTTTTTAGCCGATGGCAGGCCGGGCTTTGTGCCGCACCGCTGGGCAACGCTGGCCGAGGCTGTAGGCTGGATCACCAGGGCGGGTGGGGTCGCTGTTATTGCGCATCCTGGCCGCTATGAATTCAGCTCGGTTGCGTTTGATGCTTTGTTCCGCGAGTTCAAGGCATTGGGCGGGCTGGGCATAGAAGTGGTGACCGGCAGCCATACTGTTGACCAGTATTCGGAATATTCCAAGATTGCCAACCGCTACGGCTTCCTGTCTTCGCGTGGTTCCGATTTCCATGGTCCGCATGATTCCGTAGTCGACCTGGGGCAATTGCCTGCGCTGGCGCCATCGCTGAAGCCTGTCTGGGATACCTGGGCCTGAGCATAGGCTTCAGCCCGGCACTAAACCTGACTATGGCGGCTCGACAGGCCGCCATTTTGTTGATTGGCGTCAATTTCTGATGCGCGATATCTTGTTTTTTTCTACAATATCCCCAACTTAAGTAAGGTTTTACTTTTATCACTTCGGGGATATCTCTATGAAGCGCATTTTTCTCTTTATTGCAACCAACCTGGCTGTCATGCTGGTCATGTCGGTGGTGCTGTCATTGCTGGGCGTTAATCGCTACCTGACGGCAAATGGCCTGCAATTGGGCACTTTGATGGTGTTTTCTCTCGTCGTGGGCTTTACCGGCGCGATTTTTTCCTTGCTGATCAGCAAGCCGATGGCGAAATGGTCCACCGGTGCGCGAGTGATTGATGCCCCGGCATCCTCCACCGAGCTGTGGCTGGTCAATACCGTCAAGATGCTGGCGGAGCGCGCTGGAATCGGCATGCCCGAAGTGGCAGTCTATAACGGCGAACCAAATGCTTTTGCTACCGGCGCGTTCAAGAATTCTGCAATGGTCGCTGTCTCTACCGGCTTGCTGGAAAGCATGACCAAGGAAGAGGTTGAGGCTGTGCTGGGCCATGAGGTAGCGCATATTGCCAATGGCGATATGGTGACCATGACTTTGATACAAGGCGTGGTAAATACCTTTGTCGTGTTTCTGGCGCGTGTGGTAGGGTATGCGATAGACAAGGCTGTTTTTCGCAACAATAATGATGATGACAGGCCGGGTATTGGCTACATGGTTACGGTGTTTGTCTGTGAGATGGTATTCGGTGTGCTGGCCTCATTGATCGTTGCATGGTTCTCGCGCCAGCGCGAATTCCGCGCAGACGCCGGTTCGGCTACGTTGCTGGGTAGCGGCCGTCCTATGATCAACGCCTTGGCGCGTTTGGGTGGCATGGAGCCCGGTGAATTGCCGAAGTCGATGGCGGCAGCCGGTATCAGCGACAAGCCTGGTTTCAGTGAGCTGTTTTCCACGCATCCACCGATGCAGCAACGTATCGCTGCGTTGCAAAACATGAAGTGATTCAAAGTGATTTAATTGGCCTCGGTAATTGGCGGCAGTAGTTGCCGCCGATTTTATCGCAGTCTTTTCGTAGTTTTCTTATGACGCAATATTTCCAAATCCATCCGGATAATCCGCAACTGCGTTTGATCAAGCAGGCGGTGCAAATTATCAAGAGCGGCGGCATCGTAGCGGTGCCGACGGATTCTTGCTATGCGCTGGTGTGCCAGTTGGATGACAAGGATGCGGTCACGCGCTTGCGGCGTATCCGCGGCGTTGACGACAAACACCACCTGACCCTGCTATGCCGCGATCTGTCTGAAATTGCACTGTATGCGAAAGTGGATAATCGCCAGTACCGCATGCTGAAGGCAGCGACGCCCGGACCATATACGCTGATACTGGAAGCGACCAAGGAGGTGCCGCGCCGTCTCAGCCACCCTTCGCGCAAGACCATAGGCCTGCGGGTGCCGGAAAATTGTATTACCCATGCCTTGCTGGACGAACTGGGGCAGCCGTTGCTTGGCACGACATTGATACTGCCGGGTGAAGAGGAAATACAGACCGATCCGGAAGTTATCCGCGAAAGGCTGGAAAAAACTGTTGAGCTGGTCATTGATGGGGGCGCCTGCAGCTTGGTGCCCACCACGGTGATCGACATGACCGATGAAATGCCGCAACTGATACGTCAGGGCAGGGGCGATGCTTCGCTGTTCGGTTTGTGATTTTCCTGGCCTGTGCGGATATCCGTGCTTCAACGCATAGATCGCGGAAATTCGAGTTTCCGCAATACTTCTTCTCCCTGCAGCTTGCCTGCGTCAATTTACCTTTTGATTTTCTCCTGATTAAGCTATCGCATGAATGAACTTATACAAACGGTCGCGGTATATGCGCTGCCGGTCATCTTCGCCATTACCTTGCATGAAGCGGCGCACGCTTTTGCCGCCAAATATTTTGGCGATCTGACGGCGTTTCAACAGGGCCGTATGACATTGAACCCGATCAGTCACATTGACCCCATGGGGACTATCGTTATCCCAGTGGTGCTTTATCTGGCTACTGGAGGCAATTTCCTATTCGGTTATGCGAAGCCGGTTCCTGTTAATTTTGGCAACTTACGTAAGCCCAAACGGGATATGGCCTGGGTGGCGCTGGCCGGGCCGGGAGCCAACTTTATTATGGCTTTCTTGTGGCTGGTTTTTGGCGTCATACTCCGCGCGGCGGGTGTGGAGGAGGCTTTCTTCATGCGCATGGCGCAGGCTGGTATCCTGACCAATCTGGTCATGCTGGCATTCAATCTGTTTCCTATTCCCCCTTTGGATGGTGGACGGATTTTGATCAGCCTGTTACCTTATAAATACGCTTACAAATTTGCGCAGATTGAACCGTATGGATTTTTTATCGTGATGGGCCTGGTCATGATCCATGCATTGCAGTTCTGGATGTATCCTGTGATTACTGTCGCGAATTTGCTGTTGAATTTACTGGTTACCCCGTTGACCCTCATCCTGAGCTAATTTCCTATGTATCCTGACCGTGTAGTCTCTGGTATGCGCCCTACGGGGGCGATGCATCTGGGCCATTATCACGGGGCGCTGAAAAACTGGGTCAGGATGCAGTCGGAGCTGCCCTGCCTGTTTTTCGTGGCGGACTGGCATGCGCTGACTACCCACTACGACGACCCCAGCATTATCGAGACCAGTACCTGGGATATGCTGGTGGACTGGCTGGCCGCAGGGGTAGATCCCTCGCAGGCCACACTCTTTATTCAATCCAGGGTGCCTGAGCATGCCGAGTTGCATCTGTTGATGTCGATGGCGACGCCTCTTGGCTGGCTGGAGCGTGTTCCTACCTACAAGGACCAGCAAGAGAAGCTGGCTGACCGCGACCTGTCTACCTATGGCTTCCTGGGTTATCCGCTATTGCAGGCGGCCGATGTGCTGATCTACCGCGCCAGCATGGTGCCGGTGGGTGACGATCAGGTGCCGCATATAGAAATGATGCGAGAACTGGCGCGCCGCTTCAATCATTTGTACGGCAAGGAAAAGGGCTTTGAGCAAAAGGCGCAGGCAGCAGTAAAGAAGCTGGGTAGCAAGCGCGCCAAACTGTATACCGAATTGCGCAATGAATTCCAGGAGCAGGGTAAGGCAGAAGCGCTAGAGCAAGCCAAGGCCATGCTGGAGGATACGCAGAATCTCAGCATGATAGATCGCGAGCGCTTGTTCGGCTACCTGGAGGGCAGCCGCAAGCTGATCCTGGTGGAGCCGCAAGCGCACTTGACGGAATCTTCGCGCTTGCCTGGTCTGGATGGGCAAAAAATGTCCAAGAGCTATGGCAATGCGATTGCGCTGCGCGAAGAGAAGGAAGACGTCGTCAAAAAAGTCCGCACCATGCCGACTGATCCTGCCCGTGTGCGACGCACAGATGCCGGCGATCCGGGGCGTTGCCCGGTCTGGCAATTGCATCAGGTCTATTCGGATACGGAAACGCGCGAATGGGTGGTGAATGGCTGCAAGTCGGCAGGGATTGGCTGCCTGGAGTGCAAGCAACCCGTTATAGACGGCATTCTGAAAGAGCAGGAACCGATGCGCGAAAGGGCGCAACAATATCTGGACGACCCTTCGCTGGTGCGTGCGATTATTGCCGATGGCTGCGATAAGGCGCGCAAGCTGGCGCAAGAAACCATGCGTGATGTGCGCGAGGCCATGGGGCTCAGTTATGGCTAGTCATGGCGTGCTTGCCCAGCAGGGGCATGCAGTTGCGGGAGCTCAGGCTCCCAGCCCGCCTTCCGAGTGGGTGCGGCGTTTTGCCGGACTGATTCCAGTCGGCGGCAAGGTGCTGGATCTGGCTTGCGGCACGGGGCGGCATAGCCGCTTGTTGCGAGATTCAGGGCTGGAGGTGCTTGCGGTGGACCGCGATCCGGCCTTGTTGCAGGTGCTGGCTGCAGAAGGCCTTGTCACCCAGGAGGTTGACCTGGAGAGTGGCGCGCAAGGTTTTTATTGGCCGTTCGCCGACCAGGTTTTCGATGCCATCGTCGTCACCAATTATCTGCACCGGCCGCTGTTTCCTCATATGCTGGCCAGCCTTGCGCCCGATGGCTTGCTGATCTACGAGACTTTTGCGATAGGTAATGCTGCCTACGGACGTCCGGCCAACCCGGATTTCTTGCTTGCGGACGCAGAACTTCTGCTGCAAATGCAGTCTAATCCAGCAGTGAAGATGCACGTTCTGGCTTATGAGCACGGATATGTTGAGCGCCCCAAACCCGCTGTCGTGCAGCGCATTTGCGCCCGAAAAGCTGCTGCCGGGAGTGGAAATGATCGCTTATAGGCAGTTTTCGCGCTGTGACGAGCGTGCAGGGCGCTACTTTGGTGGGCATATTCCAGGGAATAACTCCCAACAGGGCTTGCTATCCGCTACAATCAAGGTTTTACTTTTTTCTGCACTAACATGACTATGATCAAGGGAAGTCTGGTTGCTATTGTGACCCCCATGCATGCCGACGGTAGCCTCGATTTGCCTTGCCTGCGCAAATTGATAGACTGGCATATTGCAGAAGGTACCGATGGTATCGTCATCGTCGGCACGACCGGCGAATCGCCTACCGTATCGGTAGAAGAACATTGTGAACTGATTCGTGTTGCCGTAGAGCACACAAATAAGCGCATCCCCATTATCGCCGGTTCGGGCGGCAATTCGACTGCAGAAGCGATTGCACTGACTACCTACGCGAAAGAAATCGGCGCGGATGCATCTTTGCAGGTGGTGCCTTACTACAATCGCCCGACACAAGAGGGCATGTACCAGCACTTCAAAAAGATTGCTGAATCGGTCGATTTGCCTGTGATCCTGTACAACGTTCCCGGCCGTACCGTTGCCGACATGTCCAATGAAACCATGCTGCGTCTGGCACAGGTGCAGGGCATCATCGGCGTCAAGGAAGCGACCGGCAATATCGGCCGCAATACCGACCTGATCCGTCAGGCGCCGGCATCGTTTGCTGTTTATTCCGGCGACGATCCGACCGCGATGGCACTGATGTTCTGCGGCGGCAAAGGCAATATCTCCGTGACCGCCAACGTTGCTCCGCGTGCCATGCATGAACTGTGTGCGGCTGCAATGCGCGGCGACATCGCAACTGCGGTTGAGATCAATAATCGCATGCTGCCTCTGCATAACAAACTGTTCGTAGAGCCGAATCCCTTGCCGGTCAAATGGGCCATGAAAGAAATGGGCCTGATTCCTGAGGGTATGCGTCTGCCGCTGGTGCCGATGGCAGCGCAATATCATGAAACGGTTCGCGCAGCGCTGCGTGAGTCGGGTGTATTACAATAGCGGCTCTGAAGCAGTGCCTCTGGGTAACAAGATGAAACCCAGGGCACTTTGCAAGGGCGCGTGATCTGGTCGCTGCACCAGGACATCTTCCCACTATCATTGCTCGGTTTTGATTTATAACAATTCGTAGGGACTTTCACATGGCAAAAAGCTTTGTTGCTAAAAATGGGATTATTGGAGTATTGGCTCTGGCCAGCCTGGCTGGCTGTAGTTCCATTAGCAATCTTCTCGATCCAGACCGTATCGACTATAAAAGTGCTAGCAAGGCGCCAAGCGTATCTCTAGAGGTTCCTCCAGATTTGACACAAGTCCGTCGCGACAGCCGTTTTTCGATTCCTGAAAACCAGGGTAGTGCGACTGCATCCAGCTTCAACCTGCAGAAGAAGGCGGGCAGCACAGCCGCTGCCACTAGCGGCACTGCCGCTGTAGCGCCTATCCAGGTGCAGGATATGCATATCGAACGTGAGGGCACGCAGCGCTGGCTGGTAGTCAAGCAAACTCCGGAAGTCCTGTGGCCGCAGATCAAGGATTTTTGGCAGGATAGCGGCTTCCTGATCAGCAGCGAATCTGCGGAAACCGGCGTGATGGAAACAGACTGGGCAGAAAACCGCGCCAAGATCCCTCAGGATATCGTTCGTAATACCCTGGGCAAGGTGTTGGATTCCCTGTATTCAACCGGCGAACGCGATAAATTCCGTACCCGTATAGAACGCAGCGCCAACGGCAATGTAGAAATCTACATCAGCCATCGCGGCGCGGAAGAGGTATTGACCGGCTCGCAAAAGGATCAAACTGTATGGACACCACGTGCCAACGACCCTGGCCTGGAAGCGGAATTCCTGTCGCGCCTGATGGTGCGCCTGGGTTCCGATACCGAGCGTGCGAAGGTTGCTGTCGGTTCTCCTGTTACCCAGAAAGCGCGCGCCAAGCTGGTTAAAAATACAGATGGCAACTACGTGGAAGTGGATGAAGGATTTGACCGCTCCTGGCGCCGTGTTGGCCTGGCGCTGGATCGCGTAGGCTTTACCGTGGAAGACAGGGATCGCTCCAAAGGCCTGTATTTCGTGCGTTACATCGATCAGGATATCGATGCGAAAACCAAGGGTGCCAGCGAGGGCTTCTTCTCCAAACTGTTCTCCTGGGGTTCCAGTGACAAGAATAATACGGCTTTGAAATATCGCGTCTATGTGAAGGATGCGGCTGGCGATACCAGCCAGGTCACCGTCCAGAACAATGATGGCAAACCGGATTCATCTGCGACCGCAGAAAAAATCCTGCAGTTGATCAGCGAACAGCTGAAGTAATTATCCTCCCGGCGCGAACCACTCTGGTTCGCGCCTTTTTTTCTGCATCCTCTCTTTATCTCATCCCTTGAAATTTGCAAGCCTGGGTAGCGGCAGCGAAGGAAATTCCTTGCTGGTCTCTGCCATATCGGACCATGACCGGCGCACTAGCATCATGCTGGATTGCGGCTTCAGCGTGAAAGAGGCCGAGCGGCGTCTGGCGCGGCTGGATATGCTGCCGGCAGAGGTGGCCGGCATTGTTGTGACGCACGAGCATGGGGACCATATCCGTGGCGTATTCAAGTTTGCGCGCCGCTATGGCACGCCGGTGTGGCTGAGCTATGGCACCTACCAGGCCGCGCAAGCAGACAGCCATGGGGTTGATATCCATTTTTGCCGGGATGATGAGGTTTTCAGCATAGGCGAGTTGCAGGTGCATCCGTACACGGTGCCGCACGATGCGCGCGAGCCTTTGCAGTACTGCATCAGCAGCAGTGGCTGCAAGCTGGGTGTATTGACGGATGTTGGCCACAAGACCGACAGAATAGTTTCTGCATTATCCGGATGCGATGCCCTGGTACTGGAATGGAACCATGATGCCGAGATGTTGTCCAACTCCAGCTACCCGTATTCACTGAAGATGCGCATAGGTGGGCCGCATGGACATTTGTCGAATGCAGTGGCGGCAGAAATTCTGCGTGAAGTGGATAAGTCAAAACTGAAGCTGGTGATTGCCGCTCATCTGAGCCAGCAAAATAACAAGCCGGAACTGGTGGAGCGGTTGATGGCCGATGTGCTGGAGGGGGCAATGATAGAGATAGGGATTGCTTGCCAACACCAAGGCTTTGGCTGGAAGGAAGTAAGATAAAGTCTGACGCAGGTCGGATAGCCACTGCGGCGCGCAAAGCTTTGCGCAATAAAAAAGCCGACCCGAAGGTCGGCTTTTTCAAGCAATAAAAAAATTACTTGGAAGCAGAAGCTGCCGCTGCGTCAGCTGCTGGGGATGCAGGTGCTGCTGCTGCATCGGAAGCTGGAGCTGCTGCTGGTGTTTCAGCTGGAGCGGAAGCTGCAGCAGGTGCTGGAGCTGGAGCTGCTGCGGAAGCTGCTGGTGCTGCTGGAGCTTCTTCTTTTTTGCCGCAAGCAGCCAAAGCGATTGCCAACAGGGAAACGAGCAAGAGTGATTTTTTCATGTTTGTACTTTCAATAAATAGATCAAAAAATAAGATCAAAATTTTGCGATGAATAATTACCGGTAATTATCGCTCTATAGGTTTATTCGAGGGCTTGATGCCAAAAAGGAATGTCGGCCCCTACGAAAGTTTCCTAACCCAGAATTATAATGATTTTTGCCCGGACAGAATAGATAAAGATGCATTTTTGTGCCTAAATTGTGCATTCTTTGCCAAGAAAAATAGTTTTTTGGTGGAAATAATACGTCTTTGGCGCATTGCACAAAAATTTCTTTTCAAAAATGATTCTTTCTGCAATATTTATCGCTTTGCCTGAATTTTTATTTGGAATTCAGTTGCAGCCATCCATCTTCATACCAAGTGCAAAGCGCCTCCTGAACATCGGCAGATGCATTCGCCACATCATTGCCATCCAGGCATCTTTCATTTGCCAGTTTCAATAGTGCCAGCTTGTCTTCCCTGCCGACGGCAAAGGATTCCCCATTGATGAACACATGCTTGCCCTTGTACAGCATCTGGGTTTGCAATGACAGGCTGACGCCGTTCTTGCTGGCGGTCTGGCTGAAACGTTTTGGCGTCAAAGGTTTTTCCGGGCCTTCAAAAATGACATTGCGCTTGGGTTCGGACAAATATTCTCCGAGGAAGATGGTGATGTCATCGTCGGTGAATTTGATCTTGGCCAATTGTGCTGAAACATCGTCCACCATTGCGGTACTGATTTCCGCCGGATGCGTAGCCGGTTTCAGGCCAGGATCAGCATAGCGGCCGGGCAGGTCGATGGAATCGGACATGAAATGCAGGAAGGACTCACCCAGTTCCTGGTAGGACGGCGCCCTGAAGCCGATCGAATAAGTCATGCATTCGCCGATGGCAAGGCCGTCATGCGCATAGTGCGGCGGCAGGTACAGCATGTCGCCCGGTTCCAGCACAAACTCTTGCTCCGCCTTGAAATTGCGCAAAATCTTCAGCGGCATGCCTTCCACCAGCGACAAATCCTTTTGGGCGCTGATCTTCCAGCGGCGCTGGCCATGCGCCTGCAACAGAAATACGTCATAGGAGTCAAAATGCGGGCCCACGCCGCCGCCATCGGCTGCGTAGCTGATCATCAGGTCGTCCAGCCGCGTATCGGGGATGAAGCGGAATTGGCGCAGCAGTGCGTCAGCTTCTGGATTCTGCAGATTGACGCCTTGTACCAGCAGGGTCCAATCCTTCTTTTCCTTAATCGGCAGTTGTTCGAAGGGGCCGCTCTTCATTTCCCAGTGCTTTTTGAAGAAGCTGATCAGGCGCGATTCTGCATCCTCGCGCGCTGCCAGTTCGAACAGTTCGTTTTTCCCTACCGGTGGAGTAAATCCAGGAATGGCCTGGCGTATCAGCAGGGGTTTTTTATGCCAGTATTCGCTCAGGAATTGTTCCTGCGTAATGCCGCCCAGCAGCGGCAATGCTTGAGATAATTTTTTCATGCTCGCATTATAAGCACCCGGCCAATAACTAGCTAGAAGCTCCTGCAATTCCCAAATCTGATAAAGCGAGGGCAGGTATAATCTCGGTGCATATTATTTTTAAGGAATTATCATGAAGATTGTCAAAAATACAGTTGTGACTGTGGACTATAAACTGTCGGATGCCCAAGACAATCTGATCGAAGAAAGCCGCGAACCCATGGTGTACCTGCATGGCGGCTACGAAAACACCTTGCCCAAGATAGAAGAAGCGCTGGATGGCAAGGAAACCGGTTTCAAGACAACGATACAGGTAGAGCCGGAAGACGCGTTCGGTGAATACGATGCCGAACTGGTCAAGGTAGAGCCACGCAACCGCTTGCCGACCCCGCTGGAAGTCGGCATGCAGTTTGAAGGCATGCCGGACGGCGACGAGGGTGAGGAATCTGTGATTTTCACCGTGACCGATATCGCTGATGACAAGGTCGTGCTGGACGGCAATCATCCGCTGGCCGGCATGGCACTGAGGTTTACGCTGTCGGTGACCGAGGTACGTGAAGCTACCGCGGAAGAAATCGCCCATGAGCACGTGCATGGCGCGCATGGTCACCATCATGGCGACGAAGATGATGAAGGCACTGGCGACGAATACCGCAGCCATCCGCTGCATTAAGCTTTAGCAGCCACCAATAAAAAAACCGCAGAGCTTGCTCTGCGGTTTTTTTATATGGATGCACGCTTTTCGTATTTATTGCGCATCTGTTACCTACCTATTGCGCTTTCGCCAGGCTCTTCAGCTGATACAAGGCTTCCAGCGCTTCGCGCGGCGTCATCGCATCCGGGTCGATAGCGTCAATCGCATCCAGCAGCGGCGAGTCCAAAGCTTCGGCTGCCGGCATTTCCGGTTCTGGCGTAGCCTGGTTCGCCGAGAACAGGTCAAACTGCGGCGTGGTCTGCAGCGAATGGGCTTCCAGATCGGCCAGATGCTTTCTGGCGGAACGTATCACTACCTGCGGTATGCCTGCCAGTTGAGCGACTTGCAAGCCATAGCTTTGCGATGCCGGGCCTGGTTGTACCGCATGCAGGAAAACGATGTTTTCCTTGTGTTCAATCGCAGACAGATGCACGTTTTCTGCACTGGGGTGTACGTCCGGTAGTTGCGTCAATTCAAAGTAGTGGGTTGCAAACAGCGTATAGCTTTTGGATACCTGTATCAGATGGCGTGCAATGGCCCAGGCCAGCGCCAGCCCGTCGAACGTTGAGGTGCCGCGGCCTACCTCGTCCATCAGTACTAGCGAGTGCTCGCTGGCGCCATTAAGGATCGCGGCGGATTCCGTCATTTCCACCATGAAGGTGGAGCGTCCGCCCGCCAGATCATCCGCAGCGCCGATACGGGTGAAGATGCGGTCGATAGGGCCTATCGTTGCCTGCGTAGCTGGCACATAGCTGCCGACATAGGCCAGTAGCGTGATCAGTGCGACCTGGCGCATGAAGGTCGATTTACCACCCATGTTGGGGCCGGTAATCAGCAGCAGCTTGCGGTCGGCCGAGAAATTGCAGTCGTTGGCGATGAAGCGTTCTATCTGGTTTTCCACGACAGGGTGGCGGCCTTGCAGGATCTGCAGCATGGGTTCTGCCACCAGTTGCGGCGCGCACCAGTTGTTACGGGTGGCGTGGTCCGCCAGGCCGACCAGGGTATCCAGTTGCGCAATCGCATGGGCAATCGCCTGCAGCGTGCTGATATGCGGCAGCAAGTCTTGCAGGATTTTTTCATACAGCATTTTTTCACGCACCAAAGCGCGTTCCTGCGCCGACAAGGCCTTGTCTTCAAAGGCTTTCAGCTCCGGCGTGATATAGCGCTCGGCGTTTTTCAGGGTCTGGCGGCGGCGGTAGTTATCCGGCACCTTGTCGGTCTGGCCGTTGGTTACTTCGATGTAAAAGCCATGTACCTTGTTGTATTCCACGCGCAGGTTGGCGATGCCGGTACGGGCGCGTTCGGATGTTTCCAGGTCGATCAGGAACTGGCCGGCGTTTTCCGACAGGGCCCGTAACTCATCCAGCTCAGGATCAAAGCCTACGGCAATCACGCCGCCGTCGCGTATCATCGTGGCCGGCTGCAGCATCAGGCCGCGCTCCAGCAAATCCAGGCATTCTGCCGGTGTTGCCAGGTCGCCCAGGACTCCGGTCAGCAGGCTGGTCTGGTTGTCGGCGATGCACATCTCTACATAGGAGCGCACGGTAGGCAGGTGCTGCAAGCCGTCGCGCAGGCCTGACAGGTCGCGCGGCCTGGCTGACTGCAAGGCGATGCGGGTGGTAATACGTTCTATATCCGGCACCGAGGTCAGCGTGGTTGACAGGCCCTCGGTCGAGTCTGCCTGTATCAGTGCCTTGATTGCATCATGCCTGGCCCTGGCGATACCTTGGTCGCGCTTGGCATGGTGCAGCCAGTGGCGCAGCAGGCGCGATCCCATCGCAGTACGGCAATGGTCCAGCAGCGAGAACAGGGTAGGGGACTCCTGGCCGCGTATGGTCTCCGTCAGTTCCAGATTGCGGCGGGTCGCAGTATCCAGACCGATGAACTCATTTTCGGTTTCCACCGTCAGTGCATTGACGTGCTTCAGTCCGCGGCCCTGCGTGGCTTCTGCATAGCGCAGCAAGGCGCCGGAGGCACCCAGTGATGCACTCATGTTTTCTACGCCGAAACCGGTCAGCGACGAGGTTGCCAACTGGTCTTGCAATAGTTTCTGGCCTTGCTTGACGTCGAAATGCCAATCCGGCACTTCAGAGAATTTGCCTGGCAGCAGCGCATAATGATCTTCCAGCAGCAGCGTACCGGCCGACAGCAGGATCTCTGCCGGGGAAATGCGTTCTAGTTCCTGCTGCAGGCGGGCAGCCACGGATTTTTCATCCGTGGCGAATTCCATCAGCTTCAGTGCGCCGCTGGCCAGCGATAGCCAGGCCAGGCCCACGGTCACGGTCTTGCGTTGCTGCAGCATGCACAGCGACAGCAGGGGGCGTTCGGATTTTGCCGGCAGCAGGTCGGTGTCGGTCAAGGTGCCGGGCGTGATCACGCGCATCACCTTGCGTTCTACTGGGCCCTTGCTGGTGGCAGGGTCACCTATCTGTTCAGCGATGGCGGCCGATTCGCCGAGCTTGACCAGCTTGGCCAGGTAGGGTTCCAGCGAATGGAAGGGCACACCTGCCATCTTGATAGGCACACCGGCAGAACTGCCGCGCTGGGTCAGTGTGATGCCCAGGATGCGCGATACTTTTTCTGCGTCTTCATAAAACAATTCGTAAAAATCGCCCATGCGATAAAAAACGAGTGTTTCAGGATAGTCCGCCTTGATGCCAAGGTATTGGGCCATCATCGGCGTGTGGTTGGATTCGGAGGTCGCCATAAACGATTTTTTTCTTGATTTGCTATTTATCTAAGTCTGCGATTTTATACCGGGCCGGGGCTGCGTGTTAGCGCCATCTTGGGTGGCGCGCGAGATTATCCTTAAACTTTGACAAACGGCGCAAGTTTTTGATTAATTTCAAAAACTTGCGCCGTCAATGAGGCAATGCTGAAGATAAAACGCTTTGCTTATGCGCCGCCGCGACCGCCGGAACGGCGTGGTGTCGATTGTTTGACGGCAGGTTTTACTGCTGCGCGGTGAGGGCTGTTGCCGTCGCGCGGACGCTGTCCGCCGCTGTTGCTACCACCGCCGCCACCGCCAGTTTTACCCTGGCCCTGGCTGGAGCGTGGCGGACGATTGCTGTTGCCGCCGCGTGGGTTGCCCTGGCCCTGGAAGCTGCGCAGTTGTATCGGTTGTGCCTTGGCATTCGGATCCGGTTCAAAGCCTTCGATGAATTCTTTCGGCAACTGGCGCTTGATCAGTTTTTCGATATCAGCCAGCAGTTTGAATTCATCCACGCAAACCAGCGACACGGCTTCACCGGTTGCGCCTGCGCGGCCGGTACGGCCTATGCGGTGCACATAGTCTTCTGGTACGTTAGGCAAATCGTAATTGACCACATGCGGCAACTGGTCGATATCGATACCGCGGGCGGCGATGTCGGTGGCGATCAATACCTGCAGGCTGCCATCCTTGAATTCCGCCAGGGCCTTGGTGCGGGCAGACTGGCTCTTGTTGCCATGTATCGCCATACTGGTGATTTCATCCTTGGCCAATTGCTCCACCAGCTTGTTGGCACCGTGCTTGGTGCGGGTAAATACCAGCACCTGCCTCCAGTTATTGGCCTTTATCAAATGTGCCAGCAGAGGGTGTTTCTTGTCGCGGTCTACCGGGTGTACTTTTTGCGCAATCACTTCTACCGTAGAGTTGCGGCGTGCAACTTCTATCATTGCAGGATTGTTCAGCAGCTTGTCGGCCAAGGTCTTGATCTCGTCCGAGAAAGTGGCAGAGAACAGCAAGTTCTGGCGTTTAGGCGGCAGCGCAGCCAGCACTTTCTTGATGTCGTGGATAAAGCCCATGTCCAGCATGCGATCCGCTTCGTCCAGAACCAGGATTTCTATCTTTTCCAGGCTGACCGTACCTTGCTGCATGTGGTCCAGCAAACGGCCGGGGGTCGCTACCAGGATGTCTACGCCATGTTTCAGCAGCTTGATCTGCGGGTTGATGCCGACGCCGCCAAAGATCACGCCCGAAGTCAGGTTCAGGTATTTGCCGTAAATGCGCACGCTTTCTTCCACCTGGGCCGCCAGTTCGCGGGTCGGTGTCAGGATTAGGGTGCGGATAGGGCGGCGGGTCAGATTGCTTTGCGGCGCGTTCGCGCCGCTGGACAGACGCTGCAAGATAGGCAGCGTGAAGCCGGCGGTTTTACCGGTGCCGGTTTGTGCACCTGCCAGCAGATCGCCACCGCTGAGCACGGCAGGAATCGCCTGCTTCTGGATAGGGGTAGGAGTGGAGTAGCCTTGTTCGGTGACTGCGCGAACGATTTGGTCGGACAGGCCGAGTTCTGAGAATGACATAATCTATTTCTAATTTAATTCGAATGCCGGGCGACGGTGACAAGGTCTTCGCGTCCGGCATTTTTGTACTTTGCCGAGTATCCGCAGATACTCCAGAATTACTTCAAGTCAGGGAGCCGGCCCATCAGGCCGCTTGCCCCCATTTCTTATAGCTGAGAAGGTTTCGCTGCAAAAGGCTGTAAAGCCGCAACCATTTGTGCAAACACTTTTGGTGTGCCTGCCAGTACATCGCCTTTATAAAGATAATCGGAGTCGCCGGAGAAGTTGCCTACAATGCCGCCAGCTTCCGTGATCAGCAGGGAACCCGCTGCGATATCCCAGGGGGCCAGGCCTTTTTCAAAGAAACCATCCAGGCGGCCCATTGCGACATAGGCCAGGTCCAGTGCTGCAGCGCCCGGGCGGCGCAGGCCCTGGCATTTGGTCGTCATGATTTTGAACATTTCCATGTATTCATCCAGGCCGGACAAATCACGGGAAGGGAAGCCGGTGCCGATCAGGGCGTCGGCAATCTTGTCGATTTTGGTAACGCGGATACGCTTGTCGTTCAGGAATGCGCCTGCGCCTTTGCTGGCGGTAAACATCTCATTGCGGGTAGGGTCATACACTACCGATTGGGTGATGATGCCACGCTGCTGCAAAGCGATGGAGACGCAGTACTGCGGAAAACCGTGGATGAAATTAGTGGTGCCGTCCAGAGGATCGATGATCCAGACGTTTTCGTTTTCGTCGTGCAGATTGGCGGAGGCGCCGGATTCTTCCGCCAGGATGGCGTGGTCGGGGTAGGCGTTGGTCAGAACCTCTATGATGGCTGCTTCGGCAGACTGGTCAACTTCAGTAACGAAATCATTGTATTGTTTTTCGTTGACTTTGATGCGATCCAGGTCGAATGATGCGCGATTGATGATAGTCGCGCCGCGACGAGCGGCCTTGATGGCCGTATTGAGCATTGGGTGCATAGAGGTTTCCGTTAAAATGGCGGCATTCCTGCTTCAATTATGGCAAGCTCGGACAATCCGGGCCGGCATAAACAAGCATTTCAGTACCGCACAAAAATGAATTAAAGAGCGTCGCGCCAATTTGCTGCGGCTAAAATACCTAAACAAATCAACGCGTAATAGCGCTATTTTAAATGAACTTGCCCCAAACCGACACCTCTCTTTTTAAACGGCTGCGTTTCGTCCTCGTGGAAACTAGCCATCCTGGCAATATCGGGGCCGTTGCCAGAGCCATCAAAACGATGGGATTTGCCGAATTGATATTGGTGAATCCACGTTTTCCTGATGCTTTAAGCAATCCCGAGGCAGTTGCTTTCGCTAGCGGTGCGCAGGATATTCTGGAAGCAGCCAGGATAGTCTCTTCAATTGACGAAGCTCTGCAGGGCTGTCATTTTGTTGCCGCGGTTAGCGCCCGTTTGCGCGAATTTTCTCCGCCGATTTTTGCCCCGCGAGCAATGGCAGAACACTTGGCGAAAGAACAAACCCAATCTGTGGCGCTGGTATTCGGCAATGAGCGCTACGGCTTGCCCAATGAAATCGTCGTCAATTGCAATGCACTGATCAATATTCCTGCCAATCCGGATTATTCTTCGCTGAACCTGGCGCAAGCGGTGCAACTGCTGGCCTACGAATGCCGCGTCGCGGAGCTTGGCGACCAGCGGCCGGTATCTGATATCGGTTTTCACGGAGTTGCGGCATCGCTCAGCGATATTGACGGCATGTATGCGCATTTGGAGCAGGCGCTGGTGGCGATTGATTTCCTTGATCCGCAAAATCCGAAAAAACTGATGCCTCGTTTGAAACGCTTATTTTCCCGCACCCAATTGGAGCAGGAAGAGGTCAATATTCTGCGCGGCATTGCAAAAAAAATACTAGATTTGAATCCAAAGAAATAAGTGCTTCGTATCACTCCATTGCTGCAGTATTCCCATAAATTTCCGCATGGAAATTTATCTGCGGTATGAATTGCTAAATATGTTGAAATTCACACAGATAAGGCTCTTTTTTAGGGGTATTGTCTTTTGTGTTTGTTATAAAGCAAGTAAGATTGCTGTAATACCGACATGTTCAGCATCGTGGATTTGATCAACCACTTATTAGGACATCATTATTTTTCTTCAAGCCAGCCGCCCATCCTTACGCTTTATACTTGTTGCCATCCTTGCATTGTGTTCCGCCGCATCCGCACAAGCACTTGGTTTGGGGGAGCTTCGCGTTCAATCAGCCTTGGGTCAGCCGCTCAGAGCCAGCCTTAGTTTGCTCGGTGTCGAAGGAGATTTTGCGCAATCGTGCATCCGCGCCAAACTGGAGTCGGCTGAAGGAAGCCCGATTGCAAACATCGCCATTTCGCTTTCCAGCGGCGGATCCAACCGGCTAGTGACGTTGACGACCAGGCAGAGCGTGCAGGAGCCTGCCGCCCGCATGGTCGTTGATGTTGGCTGCGATGCGCAAATACACCGCGAATTCATGCTGTTGCTAGACCCGCCTCTGTTCGCATCGGCATCGTCGCGCGCAGAATTGCAGATAGCTCAGCCAGATTCCGATAACACCGTTCCTGTTGCTCCCGCGGCTGTGCCGGCACGCAGGGGTAAGCCTGTCCCGCGTGCGGCAACCGGTGCAGCAACCGGCTCAGACTTGGCTTCGGATGAGCTTCCACCTAAGTCCAAGCCAGCAAAACAAGCCAAGGCGCCGGCAAGTACGGCAGGCAGCGTCAGCAAGACTTTAAAAGCGCCGAAAGACGTGTTGAAGCTGTCGGATGATACCGAGGTGATTCCGCAGCAGGGCCTGCGTCTGAGCGACACCCTGTCGGAAAGGCCGACCAGCAATCAGCAGAATATGGCAGAGCTACGACTCGCCCAGGCTGAACTGGCAGCGTTGCTGCGCGGGGAAAATCCGGAAAAAGCATCGGATGACCAGATAAAGGCAGACCAGCAGAAAGTGCAGGCACTACAGGCCGAGTCAAATCAGTTGAAGCGGCAAAGCCAGGCCGACAAGGCCGAGTTGGAGTCCCTGCGCGAGAACAGCTTTTCACGCAACTGGATAGTTGCTTTGGCTGGATTGCTGTTGCTGGGCCTGGTTGCGCTGGCTGTCCTCGTCGTGTTGTTGAGGCGCCAGGCGCAAAAAACAGCGTTCGCCTGGACTGAGCAAAATGCTGAAAAGGCCAGCGCCGAGCCAAAGATGAGCGTTGAGGAAATCGTCAATAGCGTACAGGCATCTTACGGACCGAGTACCATTGCAGGCGGCGCACCCGTAGCGTCTGCCGATGCGGCTGCCGACAAGGCCGCTCTCGCACTGGCTGCCAATTCCGGATCGGGATCGCTGGCAAGGAATACCGGATCCACGGCAAGGACTGCGCCGGCCAAGTTGAATTTGCCATCACTGGAAGATACCAATAGCAGCACCTTCAATTTCTTTGCCGCCAAAGGCAATTCCATGAAGGTGGAAGAAATCTCCGATGTGACGCAAGAGGCTGAATTCTGGATGTCGGTCAATGACCCGCAAAGGGCCATCGAAATCCTGGAGCCGCAAGCTGCTATCGACGTGCCGGATTCTCCTGTGCCTTGGTTATATCTGCTGGATTTGTATCGTGTTACCAAGAACAAGGAAAAATACGATACCTTGCGGGACCGCTTCATCCTGATATTCAATGCGAATATTCCTGATTTTGAGACTGATCCTGCCGATAGTACGGCGCGTTTGCTGGAAGACTTTGAACATCTGATGGGCAAGATCTGCGGCCTCTGGAATACCAATGACATCCTGCCTTTCCTGCAAAGCCTGCTGATAGATGACAGGGATGGCAAGCGCATGGGCTTTGAATTGCCGGTGTACCGCGATATCCTGCTGCTGATCGCTATAGCAAATGAACTGGAGCGCGTAAAAGCCCAGGGCGGTGGTTCAGGCGGCAGATGGACCAACGATGAGGAGTTGACGATACCGGATGTCTCTACTCTGAACCGGCCGAAAGAAGAAAAGAACGATTTCAATCCTATCGATTTCGAAGTGATCGACTTCCCCAAGAGTTTCCCCGCCAATAAATAAGACACAGGCAGTGCTTGCGCTGCCTGTCGGCAACCGGCTATCTGGCCGACTCTCCGGCCGATTTGCACACCGGCCAAATTATAATAATGAAATAAACATATAGAAGCAGGAGACAGAAATGATCAAGTTATGCGGTTTCTCGACCAGTAATTACTACAATAAAGTGAAGCTGGCCTTGCTGGAAAAAGGCGTGGAATTTGAAGAGCATCTGGTCTGGACTGACCGTTCGCCGGCCCTGTTGGAGAAATCTCCATTAGGGAAGGTGCCATATCTGGAAACCGAGCAGGGAGTATTGATCGAGTCGCAGGTCATCGCCGACTACATTGAATCGGCCTATCCTGAGCATCCGCTGATGCCTGCCGACCCCATTGCGGCTGCCAAGATCCGTGAGCTGATTACTTTCATGGAGCTGCATCTGGAGCTGGTGGCGCGGGAACTATATCCTCTGGCTTTTTTTGGCGGCACGATTACAGAAGAAGTGAAAAATAAAGCCGAAAAACTATTGAGGCGCAACACGAAGGCCTTTGCCAAGTTTGCCAAATTTTCTCCTTACATAGGCGGCAGCGAGTTTACGATGGCTGATTGCGTGGCGCTGGCCCATCTTCCTTTGGTGGGAATGGCGACCAAGATAGTCTATGGAGAGGATATGCTGGCAGACTTGCCTGTGCGCGAGTACACCAAGATGCTGGCGGAACGGCCTACCGTGCAAAAAGTGAATGCGGACCGCAAGGCAAATCAGGAACTGATGATGAGCCGGGGCAAATAAGGCGGCTACTGCTACTGCCATCGAAAATAAAAAAGGAGGGCGTGCCCTCCTTTTTTGCATTTGAACGCTGTATCTCGCTTCCGGCTATACCGCCCTGCGCATTTTTTCCGCGACATAGGTTTTTACCTCGACTGGCGGCGTCACCAGTTTGACGATCGCGAAGGTACAGTTATCTCCATGGCCGGTACCCCGTTCACGGGCCTTCCTGATCAACAGTTCGGAAGCCTGGCGCGGCGAATTTGCAGCGACGCCGACTGAGAGCTCAGTATCGCTGAAATAATGCCACAGGCCGTCAGAGCACAGCAGGAACGAGTCTCCTGCCTGCAGATTGTCATGCTGCCCGAAGCTGATGTAAGGCGGTGTAGTGCTGGAACCCAGAACATTGACCAGGATATTGGACATTTTATGGGTTTTGGCTTCTTCCTCGGTGATTTTCCCCTCTGCGACCAGTTTTTCCACGTAGGAGTGGTCCAAGGTCCTGTCGGCAAAATTGGGGCCGCTGAAACGGTACAGGCGGGAGTCGCCGGCATGTGCCCAGATCGCCTGCTTTTGCGGCGTGATGACGAGTGCCACGAAAGTGCTATGAGGTTCTTTTTCTGCAGAGACGCCGGTCAGCTTGATGACGGTATGCGCCTCGGTAACGATAGTTTCCAGCATTTTTTTGACGTCGTTTTCCGGAGAAAATTCGTCGAATAAGTGTTTGGCTGTACGGATAACCTGTTCGGCAGCCATGGCGCCGCCGCTCTTGCCGCCCATACCGTCGGCCAGCACGGCCATCATATAGCCTGGCGCACGCGGCGCCGCAAACAGGCCGACCCTGTCCTGTTGTTCTTTTCTGTCACCGATGTGTTGTCCGGTGCCTGCTTCGATCTTATATTGGCTCATACGTCTTGGTAGATTAAACTATAGGATGCATCTGTTTTTATGTGAATCAACATATGAATTAATGATTAATTGCTATTTTTATGTATTTCCAGCAATTAGTTAGCTTACCCTAATTCAATTCATGCAGTCGCTCTAATTAATTTCATTTTACTGTAACCTGATGACTATGAGCCACCCCGAAGAAATACAGCAACGCATAATTGAGTTGGAGGTCGAGCACCGCGACCTCGACGTCGTCATCGAAACCCTCGTGAAAGACCAGCACCATGATGAGTTGCAACTGCGCCGGCTCAAGAAGCGCAAGCTACAGTTGAAAGATCACATTACATTGCTAAAAATGCAAATGATGCCGGACGTGCCGGCTTGATTTTTCGTTGTAATCCCGCATCAACTCATGCTTTACTCTATGTCTTACTTCGTGCCTTGCTTCATGGCCTTACTTTTTTAACAGCACATTTTGATTGAATCTACACCAGCGTCGAATACGGTCGGCAAGCACGACGAAGAGGTCGAGCAGATTTTCGGAGCGACGGGCCTGTTGAGCGCGTCGATCAAGGGATACAAGCCGCGCCAGGCGCAAACGGAGATGGCCAAGGCGATCGCCAACGCCATCGTCGGACAGACGACTCTGCTGGCCGAAGCCGGCACCGGCACGGGAAAAACCTATGCCTACCTGACGCCAGCCCTGCTATGGGGAGGCAAGGTCATCGTCTCTACCGGTACCAAGAACTTGCAGGATCAATTGTTCCTGCGGGATATTCCCACCATCAAGAAGGTGTTGAATGCGCCGGTATCGGTGGCCTTGTTAAAAGGGCGTGCCAATTACCTGTGCCATTTCCATCTTGAGCGCACCCTGCAGAACGGCCGCCTGAGTTCGCCGCAGGACGTGGGCTATCTGCGCGATATCTCGCGCTTCATGAAAACCACCAGCACCGGCGACAAGGCCGAGCTGGCGCGCGTGCCGGAGACTGCGCCGGTATGGAATCTGGTGACATCCACGCGCGACAATTGCATGGGCGCCGAATGCCAGTACTATCAGGACTGCTTTGTGATGAAGGCGCGCAAGGAGGCGCAGCAGGCCGATGTGGTGGTAGTCAATCACCATCTGTTCTTTGCTGACGTCGCATTGAAAGATACCGGCGTCGCAGAATTGCTGCCGTCGGCCAATACGGTGATCTTCGATGAGGCACACCAGTTGCCGGATACTGCGACGCTGTTTTTCGGTGAAACCATTTCCACGTCGCAGATACTGGAACTGTGCCGCGACGTGCAGGCAGAAGGTCTGTCGCATGCCAGGGATGGCGCCGAATGGGCCAAGATCGTGGCGCCGGTAGAGCGTGCAACGCGCGATTTGCGCCTCACTTTCCCGCAGGATTCGGTACGCCTGTCTTTGCCGCAGATTGCGGCCTCAAGTCCCTTCTTTCCAGCGCTGGAAACCTTGAAAGACAGTTTCGAGGACATGATCGCTGTACTGGAAACCCAGGCCCAAAGGGCGGAAACACTGGAGCAGTGCCGGGTCAGGGCGATTGCATTGCGGGACCAGTTGCATGACTGGAATGACGATCCGCCTGCTAAAAATGCAGCTAACAAGCCGGAGTGCGTGCTGTGGGTAGAGGCGTTTTCCGTGTCGCTGCAATTGCACAAGACGCCGCTGTCCATCGCGCCCATCTTTAACAAGCAGAGGGAAGGCGTGCCCCGCACCTGGATCTTTACGTCGGCGACGATGGCGGTCAAAAACGACTTCAGCCACTATGTCTCGCAGATGGGATTGTGGGACGAGCCTGCACGCACCTGGCCAAGTCCTTTCGATTACCAGAACCAGGGTTTGCTGTATGTGCCGGAAGGCATGCCGCAGCCGAATTCCTATGAGTACAGCGATGCAGTCGTCGACATGGCCTTGCCGATGATAGAGGCAGCAGGAGGCCGCACTTTTTTGCTGTGCACGACGATCAAGGCGGTCAAGCATAGTGCTGAGCGCCTACGCGATGAATTCCAGAAACGCAAATTGCCGTTTCCGCTGTTTGTGCAGGGGGACGCCGGCCGAACGGAATTGCTTGACCGTTTCCGCGCGGCGGGCAATGGCGTATTGATAGGCAGCCAGAGTTTCTGGGAAGGTGTTGACGTGCGGGGTGAGGCCTTGTCGCTGGTCGTCATTGACAAGCTGCCATTCTCTCCACCCGACGATCCTGTATTGGCGGCGCGGATAGAGGCGATGGAAAAGAAGGGCCTGAACGGCTTTGTTCATCACCAATTGCCCGAAGCGATCATCAACCTGAAGCAGGGCGCAGGGCGCCTGATACGCGATGAAACGGACAGGGGCGTGCTGATGATTTGCGATCCACGCCTGATATCCAAGCCGTATGGAAAACGTATCTGGCAAAGCTTGCCGGCATTTTCACGCACCCGCAAAGCGGAAGATGTAGTCAATTTCTTCAGCGGGGTGCCGGCCAGCGAGCCGGATGCCGCTTAGCTTAGCGTGGCCTGATCCACCTACAAAACTTTGCAGATAAAAAAGGCCACAACCTGGGTTGTGGCCTTTTGCATTTGCATCGCCGCCAGGCGATGCATTTGAGATGACTGCTATTACCAGATGGATACGCGGTCTGTCGGCGCCAGATACATCTTGTCGCCTTCCTTCACGTTAAACGACTTGTAGAAGTCAGGCATATTGCGCAATGTACCGTTCGCGCGGAACTCAGGCGGGGAGTGCGGATCTGTCTTGATGCGTACGATTGCCGCCTCGTCGCGCATTTTGCCGCGCCATACCTGCGCGAAGCCGGTGAAGAAACGCTGGTCGCCAGTCAGGCCGCCCAGCACTGGTGCCGGTTTGCCATTCAGGGAGATCTTGTAGGCTTTGTAAGCAATGGACAGGCCGGAGTTGTCGGCAATGTTTTCACCCAGAGTCAACTCGCCATTGACGTTATAGCCGGGAACCGGGCTGAAAGCATTGTATTGCTTGACCAGCACTGCAGTCTTGGCTGCAAACTTCTCGTGGTCTTCCTTGGTCCACCAATCGCGCAGATTGCCGGTGCCGTCATACTGGGCACCCTGGTCGTCAAAGCCATGGCTGATTTCATGACCGATGACCGCGCCGATGCCGCCATAGTTGACCGCGTCATCTGCCTTTGGATCGAAGAACGGTGGTTGCAAGATGGCAGCCGGGAACACGATCTCGTTCATTTCCGGATTGTAGTAGGCATTGACGGTTTGCGGCGTCATGCCCCATTCGTCACGGTCTACAGGTTTGCCCAGTTTGTCGAGCTCAACTTGCGACGCAAAGATGGCAGAGCGGCGCGCGTTGCCGACGGCATCGCCTTTGACAACTTGCAAGGCGGAATAGTCGCGCCATTTCTTAGGATAGCCGATCTTTGGCGTAAAGGAAGCCAGCTTTGCCTGTGCTTCTTTCTTCGTCTCAGGGCTCATCCAGTCCAGCGTATCTATGCTCTGGCGATACGCAGCCAGCAGATTGGCGACCAACTGTTCCATCCTGGCTTTGCTGGCTGCCGGAAAATGTTTTTCCACATACAGTTTGCCCAGGCTTTCACCCATTGCACCATCGACCAGATGCACGCCGCGCTTCCAGCGTTCTTCCTGTTTTGGTACACCGTTCAGTACGGTGGAATAGAACGCAAAGTTTTCTTCCGCGAAGGCTTTTGGCAATTGGCTTGCGGCAGAGCTCAGCATGCGCCATTTGAAGTAGGTCTTCCAGGTTTCCAAAGGCATATCTTGCACGACTTTGCTGAAGCCGGTCAGGTAGCTAGGTTGACTGACAACGATATAGGTAATCTTGTCTTGAATGCCCAAAGCTTTCAGGTAGGCATTCATGTCATAGCCCGGTGTCAGCGCATCCAGCTTGCTCAATTCTATCTTGTTATAGGTTTTGACCGGATCGCGGTTTTCTACCTTGGTCCACTGTGCTTTAGCCAGTGCAGTTTCCAGCGCCAGGATATCGGCCGCGCTCTTGGCAGCATCCTTATCGCCAGCCATGGACAGCATTTTCTCAACGTGTGCGACGTATTTGGTACGTGCTGCTTTCAGGCGGGTATCGTCGTCTTTCAGGTAGTAGTCGCGATCAGGCATGCCCAGGCCGCTTTGGCTCAGGTCGGCGACATACTTGGTAGAGTCCTTGGCGTCCAGATGGATACCGATATCGTAAGGTGCGGTACCGCTGATCAGGTTCAGGTAGGCGATCATCGCCGGGAATTGCTTTTTATCGGTGATGGCTGCGACCTGGGCAAAATCTGCTGCCAGCGGTTTCAGGCCCAATGCTTCGATATTGGCTTCGTCCATGTAAGTGGCATACATGTCGGCGATCTTGGCTGCTTCAGTTCCCGGCTTGGTATTGGTATCTTTGGCAAGTGCCTTGATGATATCGCCCAATTGCGGTACGGTCGATTCACGCAGATCCAGGAAGGCGCCGGCGCCGGATTTATCGCCTGGGATAGTAGAAGTTTTCAACCAGTGGCCATTGACGTGACGGAAAAAGTCTTCTTGCGGCTTGACGCTGGCGTCATTGTTTTTTGTATAAATACCGGACAACAAGACCGTGGATGACGATGCTGCTGTCGCTTTCGCCGGTTCGGCGGCTTGGAGCTGGATGCTGGTAGCACCTGCAAACATAAGCGCGATAGCGCCAAAAAGCTTGGAATTCACTAATAACTCTCCCTAAAATTGGATGGCTTTATTTTAAAAACTGGTCTGATATTGTCTTTGAAACACTGCAATTCAGAACCGTGCTACATAGACCGGCGCACGGCAATTTAGTTCTGCCGTGCGCCGCTTATTTTTACTATTGTTTAGCTTATTTCTAGCTTATTTCTTCCAGCCTGTGACAGGCGGCCAGACGGCCTTCGAATTGGCGCAGCGCAGGGACATCCTGGCGGCAGCGTTCATTGGCATGGGGACAACGGTTGTTAAACGCGCAACCGGGGGGCGGGGCCAGCGGGGACGGCAGTTCACCCGGCAGCATCATCTTTTGCTGGCGCTGCGCCGGGTCTATTCTTGGCGTGCTTGCCAGCAGCGCCCTGGTGTAAGGGTGCAGCGGACGAGAGAAAATTTCCTCCTTGCTTGCCTGCTCTACGCATTTACCCAGGTACATCACCAGCACTTCGTCGGCAATGTGCTCGACCACGGACAGATTGTGTGAAATGAACAGATAGGCAACGCCGCTATTGTCCTGCAAATCCATCAACAGGTTCAGTACCTGGGCCTGGATGGACACATCCAGCGCCGACACAGGTTCATCGGCGACGATCACTTTCGGGTCCAGCATCAGCGCTCGGGCGATGGCGATACGCTGCCGCTGCCCGCCGGAAAACATATGCGGAAAGCGGCTATAGTGTTCTGGCCGTAATCCGACCTTGGCCATCATGGCCTTTGCCTTTTCTGCGCGTTCCGGCCCGCTGAGCAAAGTATTGATTGCCAGCGGCTCTTCCAGCATCGCGCTGACTTTCTTGCGCGGATTCAGGCTGGCGTAGGGGTTCTGGAACACCATCTGTACCAGTGGGCGTACCCGTTTCAGCGTATTCCTGTCTGCATGGGCGATATTGATGCCGTCCATCCACAATTCACCGGCGGTTGGCTCTTCTATCATCGTGATCTGGCGCGCCAGCGTCGATTTTCCACAGCCGGATTCTCCGACCACTGCCAGGGTTTTGCCAGGCGTTAGCACAAAGGATACGCCATCCAGCGCACGCGCGATGGCCTTGGGTTTCAGCCAGCCTTGCGCCACCGGATAATGCTTGGCCAGGTTTTTTGCTTCCAGCAGGATGGATGTGCCGGCGGGATTGCTCATGGTGTTCTGCGTCATGCGATTACTTCAGAAAAATTCATCGGTTGCCAGCCATTGCCGGGCCGGCCTTCCTGATCCAGCGGGAAATGGCAGCGTACCTGCGCATTGGCAGGACCTTGCAGCGCGGGGCGGACTTCGCGGCATTTATCCTGCGCATAGGCGCAGCGCGGGCTCAGCAGGCAGCCGGCGGGCCTGTCATGCAAGCCGGGCACGACACCCGGTATAGTCTGCAGGCGTGAGCGGCCCAGATTGTGTTCCGGCAGTGCCGCCAGCAGGGCTTGCGTATATGGGTGCCGCGGCGCATTGAAAATCTCCGGCACAGTGCCGGTTTCCAATACCTGGCCGGCATACATCACCACTACTCTTTGTGCTGTTTGCGCGACCACGCTGAGATCATGCGTGATCAGCATTAGCGCCATTCCGCGCTCACGCTGCAACTGCAGCAGCAGGTCCAGCATTTGCGCCTGCACAGTCACGTCCAGCGCAGTCGTCGGTTCGTCGGCAATCAGCAGGCGCGGATTGCAGGCGATAGCGATGGCGACCATCACGCGCTGGCTCATGCCGCCGGACAGTTGATGCGGATAGGCATCCATCCGGCGTTCCGGATCGGGGATGTCGACCTGCTTCAGCAATGCCAGCGCCTTGGCACGCAGTTCTTTGGATGAACCGCCCTGATGCAGCTTCAACGTTTCCATCAACTGGAAAGCCACGGTATAGCAAGGGTTCAGGCTGGTCATCGGATCCTGGAAGATCATCGCAATGTCCTTGCCCAGCAGGCCGCGCCTTTCCTTGTCTTTCATCTTCAGCAAGTCGCGCCCATTGAAGGCCATGCGCGTGGCATTGACTCTGCCTGGATAGTCGATCAGGCCCATCAGTGCCAGCGAGGTGACACTCTTGCCGGAACCGGATTCACCGACGATGCCTACCACGTCGCCTTGTTCTATCGTCAGGTCCAGCCCGTCTACTGCGGTGAAAGGTGATTTCTCGGATCCAAACTGGACACGCAGGTCCTTGATTTCCAGCAGAGGAGTATCGGCGGTTTGATTGATGCTCATGATGAATGCCTATCTCTTCAGTTTTGGATCAAGTGCGTCGCGCAGGCCGTCACCCATCAGGTTGAAGGCCAGTACGGAGATCACGATCGTCAGGCCGGGGAAGGTCACAACCCACCAGGCACTCTGTATGAATTCGGTTGCGCTGGCCAGCATCGATCCCCATTCGGGCGTCGGCGGTTGCGCACCCAGACCGAGAAAGCCCAATGCTGCCGCATCCAGTATGGCGGTTGAAATGCCCAGCGTTGCCTGCACGATCAGCGGCGCCGTGCAATTAGGTAGCACGCAGTTGAACATCAGGCGCAAGGTGCCTGCGCCGGCAATGCGCGATGCATTGACATAGTCCTTGTTCAACTCGCCATGCACGGCCGCACGGGTCAGACGGGCGTAGGAGGGCATCAGCACGATAGCAATCGCATACATGGCATTGATAAGGCCAGGGCCCAGGATAGCGACCACCGCAATTGCCAGCAGCAGGCTGGGCAGGGATTGCAGTATATCCATCAGGCGCATGATGACGGTTTCCACTGCGCGCAAGACAGGATTATTCCAACTGCGCGCGAAACCCGCTACCAGGCCGAGGCAGACGCCTGCTGCCATCGACAGGCTTACCGAGACGATGCCTATGATCAGCGACAGGCGCGAGCCGTGGATCAGGCGGGACAGGATGTCGCGCCCCACTGAGTCTGTACCCAGCAGGAATTTGCTGTTGCCGCCGGCTTGCCAGGAGGGCGGCGTCAGTGTGTAATCGCGGAATTGTTCTATCGCGGAATGCGGAGCGACGATATCGGCAAATAGCGCACAGAACGCCAGTATCGCGACAACTGCCAGGCCGATGACGGCGCCGCGATTTTGCCGGAAGTAGGTCCAGAATTCGACCAGCCCATGCGGTGGCGCGGCAGGTGCGGAATCTTCGTTGCGTGGCGAAATGGATGCTTGGCTCATCAGGGTATCAGTGACGTATGCGTGGATTGATGATGCCATACAGCAGGTCAACGATCAGGTTGACGCTGATGACGATAGTGGCGATCAGAAGGATGCCGCCTTGCACGGTAGGGTAGTCGCGCCGGTTGATCGCTTCTATCAGCCATTTTCCTATGCCGGGCCAGGAGAATATTGTCTCTGTCAGGATCGCGCCTGCCAGCAGGGTGCCGACCTGCAGGCCTATTACCGTGACGACGGGGATCAGCGCATTGCGCAAGGCATGCACCCAGATCACGCGCATCCACGACATGCCTTTGGCGCGCGCAGTGCGTACATAGTCTTCTCGCAGTACTTCCAGCATGGCGGAACGCGTCATCCTGGCGATGACTGCCAGCGGGATGGTCGCCAGCGCAACGGTGGGCAATATCAGGTGCATTACCGCTGATTTGAATGCGCCGGGCTCGCCGGACAGCAGGCTATCCACCAGCATCAGGCCGGTTACCGGCGGCAGGTCAAACAGGATATCGATGCGGCCCGAAACCGGCGTCCAGCCCAGGGTGACAGAGAACAGCAATATTAAAAGCAAGGCCCACCAGAAAATCGGCATCGAGTAGCCGGTCAGCGATACGCCCATCACCGAGTAATCCAGAAAGGTATTGCGCTTGAGGGCTGCCAGTATGCCGGCAGGCAGGCCGATAAGGATGGCGAGCAGGATCGCACACAGGGACAGTTCCAGCGTTGCCGGAAACAGCGTGAAGAACTCCTTGCTGACGGATTCCTGCGTGATGATGGAGTGGCCGAGGTCGCCGCCCAGCACCTTGCCCAGATAGTCGAAATACTGGACATATAAGGGACGGTCCAGCCCAAACTGGTGCATCAGGCGGGCATAGCGTTCCGGCTCCATGCCGCGTTCGCCGGACATGGCCTCGACCACGTTGCCTGGAATAAGGTGTATCAGGGAAAAAACAAGAACTGTAATGCCCAGGAAGGTCGGTATGACCATACCCAGGCGGCGCAAAATAAAGCCAAACATCGAATACCCCGGTGCGACAGATGCCCAGCTGTCGCAGGCTAGCCGGATAATCCCGGCTGGCTTGCGCTGGCTGTTGAATGCTGGTCGTGCTGTTAAAAAAGAAGCGCAGAATACGCAGCGCCGGGAGCAGAGGCTCCCCATGGCACTACGCTCAAGCTAAGCAATTACTTTGCCAGATCCACTTTCTTGAAGTAGTGGTGAGCTGTCGAATCCATCTTGAAGCCTATCACCTCCTTGCGAACCGGGGTCACGCGAATCGAATGTGCGATATTGATCCATGGTGCCTCATCATGGATGATTTCCTGCGCTTTTTCATACAGTTTGGCGCGCTCTTCCTGTTTCGATACCGCCTTGGCCTTCTGGATCAGGTCTTCATAATCCCTGTTACACCAGCGCGCGGTATTGCCGCCGCCTTTAACGGCTTCGCAGCCCAGCAAGGCGGCGAAGAAGTTGTCAGGATCGCCGTTGTCGCCGGACCAGCCGAACATGAATGCACTTTGCTCGCCGGTCTTGCTGCGTTTTTTATACTCTGTCCATTCAAAGGTCACCAGCTTCGCCCTGACGCCGACCTTGGCCCAGTCGGCCTGTATCAGCTCGGCCATGCGTTTGCCGTCCGGATTGTAAGGGCGGCTGACAGGCAGATACCACAGGTCGATATCGAAGCCATTCGGATAGCCGGCCTTGGCCAGCAATTCCTTGGCTTTGGCCGGGTCGTAGGCATAGTCCTTGATCTTGTCGTTGTAAGACCAAAGTGTTGGCGGGATGATGTTTTTTGCCGCCTGGCCGGAACCCTGGAACACGGATTTCAAAATGGAAGCCTTATCCACCGCCATGTTCAATGCCTGGCGTACCTGCTTGCTGTCGAAAGGTTTTTTCTCCACGTTAAAGGAGACGTAGCCGATGTTCAATCCAGGTTGCTCCAAAAGCTTGATGTTTGGATCGCTCCTCATCAGGGCGACGTCGGCAGGTTTGGGCAGGGCCATCACATGGCATTCGCCCGCTTTCAGCTTGGCATATCGTACTGAAGGGTCAGGGGTGATCGCGTAGATCAGGTTATCGATCTTCGGGCGGCCATCCCAATACTGGTCGAAGGCCTTGTAGCGGATGATCGCATCTTTTTGGTAGGAAACGAACTGGAAGGCGCCGGTGCCTATGACTTCCTTGTCGATGACGTCAACCGTGCCCGCCGCTTTCATTTTTTCCGCATATTCAGCAGATTGAACGGACATGAAGTCCATCGTCAGTGTGGCGATGAAAGGCGCTTCGGGATGTTTCAGTTTGAAGCGCACCGTCATATCGTCGACTTTTTCTATCTTGTCGACGATCTTGGCCATGCCTACGTCTTCAAAGTAGGCAAAGGTCTGATTCGGGCTGGTGCTGTGGAAGGCATGGTTGGCATCAGCCATGCGGTTATAGCTGTACACCACGTCGTCGGCATTCATGTCGCGGCTAGGCTTGAATTTCGCATTGCTATGGAACTTGACGCCCTTGCGCAGTTTGAATGTGTAGGTCAGGCCGTCTGCCGAGATATCCCAGGATTCTGCCAGCGCAGGGGTGACCTTGGTCGTTCCTGTTTCCATCTCCACCAGGCGGTTGTACATGGGGACGGAGCCCGCATCTGCAGTGGTGCCGGTCGTGAAAAATTGTGGATTGAAGCCTTCGGGGCTGCCTTCAGAACAGTAAACCAGGGTTTTAGCTGCCATGGCCAAGCCTGCGTAGGCGCCAAAAACAGCGAGCAAACCGGCTTTCAATATCCATTTTCCATTTTTCATGCATGAATCTCCAATAAGCGATAAGGGTATGAGCTGGAATTTTTCCCGGTAGCACACTGCGTCTTTGTTGTATTTTTTTGCAGCTTATATTTATCGCATTATTGTGAAGCAAAACTGTCAAATTTGTATTGATTTGTTACACAACCGAATAAAATTGAGTGAATATTATTAATACCGATGGCCGCAGCATGGATATTGCGCAATTCTTGATGAAAAGTTTTGTTTTTTTGTCGTTTTTGGGAGATTAAGCCGATTTGTCCGGGAAGCCGTCAGCTTCATAGTTCTTTTGCGTACAATGCATTCTTGCAAATTAATCAGGCTACCCGTTTCATTGCTGCAGTGATTCCCAAGGATAAACAGCTTTGCTGAAAAAATACCTACAGTTGGCCGCATTGCTGCTCAGCCTTGCCATGGTGTGCAGTTTTTCTTATGCGGCCCCCGATGACGTGCTACATGTCGGCTCTAAACGCTTTACCGAATCCTATATCCTCGGCGAAATTTTGAGCCAGGCAGCAAGCTCTTCCGCAAAGGTGGAACACAAGCAGGGGCTGGGCAATACCGCCATCGTGTTCGAAGCGCTGAAAGCCGGTGCAATCGACCTGTATCCCGAGTACATGGGCACCATAGACCGGGAAATCCTGAAACATGAACAACCCGCATCAGCGGACGTGATACGCCGCGAACTGGCGGCGATGGGCCTGGGTGTTGCAGTCAGATTCGGTTTCAACAATACCTATGCACTGGCGATGCGCGCGGCAGACAGTGAACGCATGGGCATACGCCGGATCGGCGACATGGCCGCACATCCTGAACTGAAGTTTGGTTTGTCCCACGAGTTTATAGGCCGCGCAGACGGCTGGGCAGGGCTCGCGCATAGTTATGGCCTGAAGCAGCAAGCGCAAGGACTGGATCATGGGATTGCCTATGAGGCCTTGCGCAAGGCGCAGATCGATGTGATTGATATCTACTCCACCGATGCCAAGATCAAGCAACTGGGTTTGCGGGTGCTGGACGACAATGCCGGATATTTTCCTCGTTACGATGCTGTTGTGCTGTACCGGCTGGATATTGCACAAAGATTCCCCTCTGCGTGGCAGTCGATTCAGAAGCTGGAAGCTAGTATTGATGAATCCCGTATGACGGCGATGAATGCGGCAGCAGAGCTGGACAATAAAAGCTTTACCGACATTGCCCACGCCTTCCTGCAGCAACAAGAATCTCCTGCTGCGGGCGGAGCCAGCAAAGTAGCGCGCAAGAATTTTTGGAGTATCTTGTTTGGGCCGGATCTCGGGCGCCTGAGCGGGCAACACATTTTTCTGGTTGCCTGTTCGGTATTGCTGGCGGTGCTGGTCGGCATCCCGCTGGGTATTGCTGCCGCCTATTTTTCCGGCCTGCGCTACCCGTTGATGAGCATCGTCGGGGTAGTCCAGACCATTCCCTCGCTGGCTTTACTGGCGATATTGATACCGGTGCTGGGACGCATAGGCACTGCACCGGCCTTGATTGCCTTGTTCCTGTATGCCTTACTGCCTATCGTCTCCAATTCCTGCATAGGCATGGAGCAGGTGCCCAAAGGGCTGCGCATGGCAGCGACGGCCCTGGGTATGGGGACTAAGGACAGGATCCTGTCGGTAGAGGTGCCGCTGGCCTTGCCGGTCATTCTGGCCGGAGTGCGGACTGCTGCCGTCATTAGCGTAGGCACAGCAACCATTGCCGCGTTCATCGGCGCCGGCGGTTACGGTGAGCGGATAGCGGTAGGTCTCGCACTGAATGACTACGACATGCTGCTGGCAGGAGCCATCCCGTCTGCAGTGCTGGCCATCCTGACCCAGGCTATATTTGCCGGCCTGGAACACCTGCTTTTTTCCCGCCTGCCCTCAAATAGCACGTCCTCCTGAGCAGCAAGTCCTGCTGCTCTCCGGACGAAAGTCTGCAAGTTGCGTCGATATCCTTCATTTCCTCTATGGGCAGGCTTGTGCCTGCATTTGCTCTTTTTGCAAGGGCGAGTGTTCGGTAGCGCACCTACGTTTTTACCTGCCTTGGTTAGCATGAAACACGGAAGCATATCCCTGCTCATGTCTTTACTATCAACCCTATAAATCTGTCCCGATTGCAAGAAGTTGCCGCGTCATAGACTGGCACGCCGCTCAGGATTCTTGCTGTGCAAGCACGGGAAGAAAGAGAAG
Source organism: Parundibacterium terreum (assembly GCF_014636315.1). Taxonomy (GTDB): domain Bacteria; phylum Pseudomonadota; class Gammaproteobacteria; order Burkholderiales; family Burkholderiaceae_D; genus Undibacterium; species Undibacterium terreum. Next base: position 89,511 of record NZ_BMED01000005.1, read on the forward strand.
CATTCCTTGAAAACGCCAAGCAAAAAAATCGCACAGAGCATCGACGCCATACTCGGAGCGATGAGTAATAGTAATAGCCCCGGTGGAAATTTTCCTTCAGGTGCCGAGGAAGAGTTGCCGCTCAGGGCGGAACTCTTCGGCGCCATACAGATGGAGCAGCACGGCAAGGCACTTGCCACCTCGCACCAGTTAAGCGGCGGCCGTTTGCGCGACCAGTTGCTGGTGCGCCTGGCCGACAATGAAATCATCATCACCGAGACCTGTAATCTGCTGGCCGCCGCCGTCAAGGAAGACCGACAGGTGACGCCTGCCGCAGAATGGTTGCTGGACAATTTTTACCTGATCGAAGAACAGATACGCACCGCGAAGAAGCATTTGCCCAAAGGCTATAGCAAGGAGCTGCCGCGCCTGCAAAAGGGCGCATCGGCGGGCATGCCGCGGGTGTATGACATTGCGCTGGAGACGATTTCCCATGGCGACGGCAGGGTAGATCCCGAAAGCCTCAGCCGTTTTGTCGCCGCCTACCAGCAGGTCACTGCCTTGCGGCTGGGTGAATTGTGGGCTATTCCAATCATGCTGCGCCTTGCCTTGATAGAAAATCTAAGGCGGGTGGCGGTAAGGATCGCCAACGACAGATATAACCGCGACCTTGCCAATTCCTGGGCTGACCAGATGCTGGAAACAGCCGACAAGGAGCCTAGCCGCCTGATTTTGCTGGTCGCCGATATGGCGCGCTCCGAACCGCCTATGGTGGGCTCTTTCGTTGCCGAAATGGTGCGCCGTTTGCAGGGACAATCGCCGGGATTGAGTTTGCCGCTGACATGGATGGCCCAGCATTTATCGGAAGCCGGCATGACGGTAGAGCAACTGATACAACTGGAAGCGCAACAGCAGGCAGCCGATCAAGTTTCTATCAGCAACAGCATCGGCAGCTTGCGTTTCCTGGGAAGCATGGACTGGCAAGAATTCGTCGAAACGATGAGCGCCGTCGAGCATGTGCTGGCCAACGATAGCGGCGATGTCTACAGCAAGATGGATTTTGCCACGCGTGACCGCTACCGCCACGTGATTGAGGGCTTGGCCAAATACAGTTTGCTGTCGGAAGTGGAAATTGCGGAGAAAGCGATACAGTTGGCCACCCAGGCTGCCAACAGGCATGGACAGGATGACCGCAAAGCGCATATAGGTTTCTATCTGGTTGCCGACGGTCTGCCTGAACTGGAAAAGGCGGTAGGCTTGCGCAAGCCTGTGCTGGACAAGATCAAGAGCACGGTCAAACGCACACCGCTGAGCTTGTACCTTGGATCGGTGTTGGCGCTGACCGCCCTGTTGAGTGCCAGCCTGGCAGAAAGAGCTTACGAGGAGGGCGCACCCCTCTGGCTGCTGATCGTGCTGGCCTTGGTCGCTGTGATTGCCACCAGCCAGTTGGCGGTTGCCTTGATCAACTGGGCTTCCACCTTGCTGGCATTGCCGCATCTGTTGCCGCGCATGGATTTTTCCAAAGGGATACCGTCCAATTGCCGTACGCTGGTGGTTGTGCCTACCTTGATTTCCAGCGAAGAGAATATCGACAGCCTGTGCGAGGATCTCGAGGTGCGCTATCTGGCAAACGTTGATACCCACTTGCACTTTTGCCTGCTCACTGACTTTAATGATGCCGCGAGCGAGACCACACCGCAAGATGAATCTTTGCTGAATCGTCTGCAGCAGAACATTATTGAGCTGAATAAGAAATACGCGGACGACGAGCATCAGGACGCAGATTGCCGAGCGGATGCCTTCCTTGCCTTCCATAGGCCACGGCGCTGGAATCCACGAGAAAAAGTATGGATGGGGTATGAGCGCAAGCGCGGAAAACTGGCTGACCTGAATGCCTTCCTGCGGGGTACTGCACTCAATCCATTTTCTCTGATCGTGGGTGAAACCTCGGAACTCGCCAATGTCCGCTATGTGATCACTCTGGATACCGATACCCAGCTTGCGCGGGAAACCGCGCGCCAGTTTGTGGGAACGATGGCGCATCCGCTGAACCGGGGGCGATATGACGAGCTGAGGCAACGGGTCGTGGAGGGCTATGGCATCTTGCAGCCACGTGTCGCCGTGAATCTGCCCGGCTCACATTCCTCCTACTACGAAAAACTGTTCAGCGGCGAAGCCGGCCTCGATCCTTACACACGCACAGTATCCGATGTGTACCAGGATTTATTCCAGGAGGGTTCATTCATCGGCAAGGGCATCTATGATGTTGATCTGTTTGAAAGGGCCATGCACAACCGCTTCCCGGAAAACCGCATCCTCAGTCACGACTTGCTGGAAGGGTGCTACATCCGGTCAGGTTTGCTATCTGATCTGCAACTGCTTGAAGATTATCCGGCCCGTTACAGCGTAGATGTGAAGCGCCGGCATCGCTGGGTGCGAGGCGACTGGCAGATCATCTCCTGGCTATTTCCCAAGGTGCCGTTGCCCAAGGCATCGAGTGCTACGCTGTCCGGTGCGCGCAGTCAAAAGAATCCCTTATCCGCCTTATCCCGCTGGAAACTGTTCGATAATCTACGCCGTAGTATGGTGCCAGCCAGCCTGATGGCATTGCTATTGCTGGGCTGGGGCCTGTTGCCGACGCCTTGGTTCTGGACTCGCGCGGTACTCGGCGTGCTGCTGATACCTTCGATTATCAGTTCGGCGATGGATTTGCTGCATAAGGACAAAGACGTCCTGTATCGCCAGCATATTACTGCAGTGATCCGTGCCAGCGGGCGGCACTTTTCCCACGCGCTGCTGAATATTATCTTCCTGCCTTATGAGGCGTGGTTTACGCTGGATGCCATTTTCCGAACGATGTGGCGCATGTTGATTACCCACAAAAAAATGCTGGAGTGGAGTCCCTTCAGTGAAGTAATCCGCAGCGACAAGAACGGCCTTGCTGCCACCTTCCGTACCATGTGGATCGCCCCGGTTCTTTCTGCGCTTATCGGCGTCGGCTTGCTCTATCTTAATCCTGCAGCTTTTCTGGAAGCCCTGCCCCTATTGCTTGTTTGGCTGGTTTCTCCCGCGGTTGCCTGGTGGATCAGCAGACCTGTCAGCCGATCTGAGGCTCAGTTGCGCCCCGAACAAACGGTATATCTGCATAAACTCGCGCGCAAGACATGGTCGTTTTTTGAGACTTATGTCAGTGCGGCGGATAACTGGCTTCCGCCGGACAATATGCAGGAACAGCCTGTGTCGGTCTTGGCCAGACGGACTTCGCCAACCAATATAGGCCTGGCGCTGCTGGCAAACCTGAGCGCACACGATTTCGGCTATATCAGTGCCGGCCAGTTACTAGAGCGCACGAAAAATACGCTGCAGACCATGGGCAAGCTGGAGCGCTACAAGGGCCATTTCTACAACTGGTACAACACTGAAACCCTGCAGCCTTTGCACCCTATCTATATCTCTACCGTAGACAGCGGTAATCTCGCTGGACATCTGCTTGTGCTTGGTCCCGGTTTGCAGCAACTTTCAGACCTATCCATTTTGAATTCCCGTCTGTTCGAAGGTATCAGCGACACCTGCAAGGTGCTCAAGGATTGCATCGACGCAGGCGAACAGCCTTCAGTGAGAAAACTGCTGGACCCGCTGGGAAAATTTCAGCTATTGACCGATAACTACCGCCAGCGCCCGCCGGAAACACTGGCGGCAGCATGCGAGGCTCTGGATCTGCTGGCCACCAGCTCGGCAGAACTGACGGCTTTGCTGGATGTTGCCGATGACGGCGATATCAGCTGGTGGGCGCGTTCCCTGGCTCTTCAGTGCTGCGACGCGTATGAAGACCTGCTGATGCTGGCGCCGTGGGCGCGCTTGTCCACTTACAGGTATTGGAACAACCACATAGTTGACATCAATGCGATACCAACTCTGGGGGCGCTAGCGGCAGTGGGTGGACGGCTGCAGTTACTGGTCGATGCCACTCCTGCGCAAGCGATTCCGCAGGAAGATGTCGAACATTTCAATGCCTTGCTGAGGATGGTGCAGGACGGTAGCCAGAACGCAGCCCAAAGAATAGCGGACGCCACCAGGCTGGCACAGCAGGCCAGTGATTATGCGCAGATCGAATATGAATTCCTGTACGACAAGGCGACTCATTTGCTGGCGATAGGCTACAACTTGAGCGACCGCCGGCGTGACAACAGCTACTATGATCTGCTGGCATCGGAAGCTCGCTTATGTACCTTTGTTGCTATCGCCCAGGGTAAGCTGCCGCAGGAAAGCTGGTTTGCACTGGGGCGCCAGATGACACTGGCAGGCGGCGAGCCGGTGCTGGTGTCGTGGAGCGGCTCCATGTTTGAATACCTGATGCCCTTGCTGGTGATGCCGAATTACGACAACACGCTGCTGGATCAAACCTATACATCGGTTGTACAGCGCCAACTGGAATATGGACGCCAGCGGAACGTATGCTGGGGTATTTCGGAATCGGCGTATTACACCTTCGATTCCAGCCTTAATTATCAATATCGCGCCTTCGGCGTGCCTGGGTTGGGCTTAAAGCGCGGTCTGGGTGACGATCTGGTTGTCGCCCCGTATGCATCGATGATGGCCTTGATGGTAGCACCGGAAGAGGCTTGCGTTAACTTGCAAAACTTGTCCAGGGAAGGGTTTGAAGGCCGCTTTGGGCTGTACGAGGCGATAGACCATACGCCGTCGCGGATGGTGCGCGGGCAAAGCCATGCGCTGATCCGGTCTTTCATGTCGCATCACCAGGGCATGGGTTTCCTTTCGCTGGCCTATCTATTGCTCGATAAGCCTATGCAAAAGCGCTTTGCGTCCTATCCGCTATTCCAGGCCACTATGCTGTTGCTGCAGGAGAGAGTGCCGAAAGAAACAGCGTATTACGCCAATACGACAGAGCTTGCAGACATACGCACGACGACCGATGGCCTTGACATGCCGGTACGCATCATGACGCGTAGCGATACGCGCGTGCCGGAGACTCAATTGCTGTCCAATGGTCGCTACCACTTGATGCTGACCAATTCCGGCGGAGGTTACAGCCGCTGGAAGGATCTGGCAGTTACCCGCTGGCGAGAGGACGGTACCCGCGACCATTGGGGTAACTTTTGTTATATACGGGATTTGTCGGATGGCAGTTTCTGGTCTACCGCATTCCAGCCTACCCGCAAACAGCCGGACAGCTACGAAGTGAATTTCTCGGAAGGACGGGCGGAGATTCGCAGGAAAGATGGCGGCATTGAGCTGCATACTGAAATTGTCGTGTCGCCTGAAGACGACATCGAGCTGCGTCGCACCCATGTGACTAACCGCTCCCGTATGCGCAAGGTCGTCGATGTCACCAGCTATACAGAGGTAGTGCTGGCGCCGGCGGCAGCGGACGCTGCCCATACTACCTTCAGCAATCTGTTTGTGCAGACGGAAATCCTGCCCGATAAGAAAGCCATATTAAGCACCAGGCGTCCGCGCTCGTTGGGACAGCAGATGCCCTGGATGTTGAACCTGATGTCGGTGCATGGGCTGGAAGAGTGGGAAGTTGCGCATATGTCCTTCGAAACAGACCGTTCACGCTTCATTGGCCGCGGCAATACGGTCGCCGCACCGGCGGCATTGCTGGATACGGCTGCCTTGTCGGGTAGCCAGGGATCCGTGCTGGATCCTGTCGCGGCTATCCGCTGCCAGCTGGAGCTGGAACCTGGTCAGACCATTATTGTAGATATGGTGACTGGCGCCAGCGAAACACGCGAGGATGCACTGCATCTGATCGATAAATACCGGGACAGGCATCTGGCTGACAGGGTGTTTGAATTGGCATGGACGCATAGCCACGTCGTTTTGCGGCAATTGAATGCCAGCGAGGCGGATGCGCAGTTATATGGCCGCCTGGCCAATTACGTAATCTACGCCAATTCTTTACTGCGCGCCGATGCCAGCGTGCTGATCAAGAATCGCCGCGGGCAGTCCGGTTTGTGGAGCTATGCGATTTCCGGTGATTTGCCTATCGTGCTGCTGCAAATCAGAAGTGTTGACAATATAGACCTGGTGCGCCAATTGGTGCAGGCGCATGCCTACTGGCGTCTGAAAGGACTGGCGGTTGACTTGGTTATCTGGAATGAAGATCATGCCAGCTATCGCCAGATCTTGCAGGACCAGATCATGGGCCTGATTGCATCTGGTACCGAGGCGCAGTCCATAGACCGGCCGGGCGGTATTTTCGTGCGTTTTTCTGAACAGATGCCCAGTGAGGACCGGATACTGATGCAGTCTGTCGCGAGGGTGATACTCAGCGACAATGGCGGTACTTTGGCCGAGCAAGTTGCTCGCCGCCACACGGCAGAAGTCAAGATACCGCAGTTGCTGCCTACCCGCAGGCCGGATGAGTTCAGGATCACCCCTCAGGCGACAGCCGTGCCCGCGCGGGAGTTGATCCTGTTCAATGGACTGGGTGGCTTTACGCCGGACGGACGCGAATATGTCATTACCACTCAACCTGGCGATATGGGGTCATCCAGCCAGACCACGCCCGCCCCGTGGGTCAATGTGCTGGCCAATCCACAATTTGGTACCGTGGTATCGGAAAGCGGTCAGGCTTATACCTGGGGACAGAATGCGCATGAATTCCGCGTCACGCCCTGGAATAATGATCCTGTTTCGGATCCGAGTGGCGAGGTCTATTATTTGCGGGATGAGGAAAGCGGACAATTCTGGTCGCCGACTTCGCTGCCATGCAAGGGGCAGGGCAGCTATACCACTCGCCATGGTTTCGGCTACAGCGTATTTGAGCATACCGAAAACGGCATACAGTCGGAGTTGCTGGTGTATGTGGCGCTGGATGCTTCCATCAAGTATTCGGTCCTGAAGGTGCGCAATGTATCCGATAGTACGCGCAAACTTTCCGCCACCGGCTATACCGAATGGGTGCTGGGCGATTTGCGGCCCAAGTCGCTGATGCATATTGTGACCGAGCTGGATGCTTCTACCGGCGCATTGTTTGCCCGTAATTCCTACAATACCGAATTTGCCGATCGCATCGCCTTCTTTGATGTGGACGCGACGATACGCAGCCATACCTGTGATCGGGCCGAATTCATAGGACGCAATAATTCCCTGCAAAACCCTGCAGCAATGGGGCGCGTGCGCTTGTCCGGAAAATCCGGTGCGGGACTGGATCCTTGTTCTGCGCTGCAGGTGCCGTTTGAGCTGGCGCCTCAGCAAGAGAGGGAAATCGTCTTCATGCTCGGGGTAACAGGCCGCCGCAGCGAAGATGTCAGCAGCCTGATACACCGTTACCGGGGAGCCATGGCCGCCCGCGAGGCGCTGGACAAAGTGCACGTGCACTGGAAGCATGTTTTAAGCGCCGTGCAGGTGAAGACGCCGGACCTGGCCTTGAACGTGCTGGCCAACGGCTGGCTGATCTATCAGACTGTCGCTTGTCGCTTGTGGGCGCGCAGCGGGTTTTACCAATCCGGAGGCGCATACGGCTTCCGCGACCAACTGCAAGACACGATGGCGCTGGTGCATGCAGAACCGCATCTGATGCGTGACCATCTGCTGCTTTGCTCTGCCCATCAGTTTATTGATGGCGATGTGCAGCACTGGTGGCATCCACCATCTGATCGGGGCGTGCGTACTCATTGCTCGGATGACTACCTGTGGCTGCCGCTGGCTGTCCACCGCTATATCGTCAGCACAGGTGACGCCAGCGTGCTGGACGAAACCACGCATTTCCTGGACGGCAGGCAAGTGAATACCGATGAGGATTCTTATTATGACTTGCCGCTACGCTCGACGGAATCTGCCGATTTGTATGAACATTGCGTGCGGGCGATCCGTCGCGGTCTACGCTTTGGCGTCCATGGCTTGCCTCTGATAGGTTCATGCGACTGGAATGACGGTATGGACAAGGTCGGTGAGCATGGCAAGGGAGAAAGCGTGTGGTTGGCTTTCTTCCTATATGAGGTGCTGATGCGCTTTGCCGAGATATCCGACATGCGGGAAGATGCTGAGTTTTCAGTGTATTGCCGCAGCGAAGCAGAAAAATTACGTAATAACATAGAGCAGCAGGCATGGGACGGAGATTGGTACAGGCGCGCCTACTTTGATGATGGCACCCCGCTGGGCTCGTCCGCCAATCCTGAGTGCCAAATCGATTCCATCTCGCAGAGCTGGGCTGTGTTGTCAGGTGCCGGGGAAGCCGGTCGCACCAGGCATGCGATGGACAAGGTGAATGAACGCCTGGTCCGGCGCGATTCCGGTCTGGTGCAGTTGCTGGATCCTCCTTTTAGCACCTCAGACCTGAACCCGGGTTACATCCGCGGCTACGTGCCGGGTGTGCGTGAAAACGGCGGCCAGTATACGCATGCTGCGATATGGACAGCGATGGCTTTTGCCCGCCTTGACGATAGCGAGCGCGCCTGGGATGTGCTGAGGATGATCAATCCGGTCAACCACGGCAGGACGCCGGAAGAAGTGGCGGTTTATAAAGTAGAACCCTATGTGGTTGCTGCCGACGTCTATGCTGTGGCGCCTCATACGGGGCGGGGCGGCTGGACCTGGTATACCGGTTCTTCGGGCTGGATGTACAGGCTGATCGTCGAGTCGCTGCTGGGACTTCAACTCAACAACGACAAATTGAGCTTTAAACCCTGCTTGCCGGAAGACTGGGAGTCTTTCGAACTTGTCTACCGCTACCGCGATACCCGTTACCAGATCAGGCTCATCCAGCTGGCGGATGATGAGCCTGCTAATGCCGGAATTCTACTGGATGGAGCACTGCTGCTGTCGCTGGAAATTCCATTGGTTAACGACAGGGAAGAGCATCAGGTGGTCGTCAGCATGCAAAGGCCGCGGCAAAATCAGCCTCTGACAAGCCCGGGAAACGATATTTTGGACCTGCCCGTCCATATTTCTTAACAATACGGGAAAGAACTTAACACTCGTTCATTTAGGAGATACTACTCGTTACTCGCCGTTACGTAGCCGGGGCCACTTGCTGGCATAATTATTGCCAGAGCTTAATTTTTTGCTTTTTCCGCCAATCGGTTCATTGCATAATAATAAATTGGCAGCCACCGCGTCGTCTGCTAGGATTTGCCAGCAGACACTACCAGCCAGCCCAGAATAAGGGAGTATCCCCGCAGCATTCGTGGTCGTATGACGACAAATGCTGCGCGGTTGACCCCATAAAAGCAGAATCAGTGGCGTACTTGGCATAAAAATCAGAATTACCCTATTGCCCAATCTCGCCGGCATGACCCGGCATACAAGGATAACGATGGATTCGCATGATAACGCGCAAGGAGTATCACGTCCGGCAACGACCAATCCAACTGATCCCGCACCTGCGGCAAAGCGCCGTGGAAGGTCGTATAAGGGCATCATATTAGCCCTGACGGGTCTGGCGATATTGGGAGGTCTGAGCTGGTACCTGACTCATCGCGATGCAGGTGGCGGCGGCGGTGCTGGGCGTCCCGGTGGCCCGGGCGGCCCAGGCGGAGGCCGGGGGGCACCGGCAACGACGGTAGGTGTTGCTACTGCCGAGCGCGCGGATATCCCGGTATTGCTGGAAGCGCTGGGTTCAGTCACCGCGGCTGCAAATGTCACCGTGCGGCCGCAGGTGAGTGGCGTACTGCAGCAATTGCTGTATCGCGAGGGGCAAATGGTCAAGGCCGGGCAGGTGCTGGCAATTATCGACCCACGCCAGTTTGAAATGTCCTTGATGCAGGCGACGGGGCAGCGCCAGCGTGATGAGGCACAACTTGAAAATGCGCGCCTGACGCTGAAGCGTTACCGTACCTTGCTGGATCAGGATTCTATCGCGCGCCAGGATGTAGATACCCAGGATTCCCTGGTCAAGCAGCTGGAAGGCACGGTACTCACTGACAAGGCGGCGGAAGGTACGGCACGCCTGAATCTCGGCTATACCAAGGTCATCGCCCCTGTCAGCGGCCGAGTTGGTCTGCGCGTGGTGGACGTAGGCAATGTGGTGAGCAGTGGTGACGCCGGCGGCATTGCGGTAATTACCCAGATATCGCCGATAGACGTCGAATTTTCCATACCCCAGGACCAGGTGCCTGAGGTGCAGGCGCGCACCATGGGCATAAGGACTTATGCAAGCGCGCAAAATCTGCAGAGTGCGCAAAACAACCAGATAGCGCAAACGACAGAATTGAGTGCCGGTGGAATCCGCCGCGGCGACCAGGCTGGCGCCAAAGGCGGGGCCGAAGATAAAGGCAAGCACAAAGATCGCAGCAAGGACGGCAGCAAGGATGCCAACAAAGACGGCAGCGATGCAAAAGACGCCAAGGATGGCACCAAGCTGGTGCCGTTGGCAGTCACTGCACTTGACCGTAGCCGTGTCGCGACACTGGACACCGGACGTTTCCTGGCGCTGGACAATCAGGTCGATACGCAAACCGGCACAGTCAAGGCCAAGGCGCGATTCCCTAATGAAAAGCTGAACTTGTTTCCTAGCCAGTTCGTGAATGTCAAGCTGTTACTGCATACGATACAAAATACGCTGGTGATTCCTGTAACGGCTTTGCGCCACGGCAGCAAGGGTGATTTTGTGTATGTGCTGAACACTGAAGATCGTACTGTTGCCTTGCGCCCGGTTACCCGTGGCCAGGCGACAGTGGAGAAAGTGGAAATTACCTCGGGCTTGCAGGCAGGTGAAAAAGTCATCACCGAAGGTGCAGATCGTTTGAAAGACGGTGCAAAAGTGACTTTGCCCGGTGATCGCCCGGCTGGAAAAGGCGGCGCCAATGGAGCCGCAGGCGCTGGCAGCGCCGGTAGTGCCGGTGGCGAAAAAGGCAAGGGCAGGCATCGTCAGCAATCTGCTGGTGAAGCCGGTACTGCAGCCTCGTCTGCCGCTTCCTCCGCTCCGGCTTCCGATGCGTCGGCATCGGCAGCCTCGGGTGCGGCCAGCGGCGAGCGCCGCCATCGCCGCCAGCAGGAGGCTAGCCAATAATGAGCGGTTTCTCGGTTAAGGCTAGGCAGCAAGCATCACTCGGGGCGCTGATCATTTGTAGCCTGGACACAAGAGGTTATCTGCCATGAGTCCGTCACGTCCTTTTATCATGCGCCCGGTGGCGACTTCGCTGCTGATGGTCGCGATCGTGCTGGCCGGCTTCATGGGTTTCAAATTCATGCCGCTGTCGGCGCTACCGCAAGTGGATTTTCCTACCATACAGGTGCAGACGCTGTATCCGGGCGGTAGCCCGGAAGTCATGAGCCAGACAGTTACCGCTCCTTTGGAACGGCAATTCGGCCAGATGGCCGGCCTGGCCAGGATGAGCTCCACCAGCGCTGCCGGTGTCTCCATCATCACACTGCAATTCAGCCTGGGCCAGACGCTGGATGTGGCTGAGCAGGAAGTGCAAGCCGCGATCAACGCCGGCGGCTCCTTGCTGCCTGCAGATTTGCCCGCGCCGCCAGTCTATGCCAAGGTCAATCCGGCGGATGCGCCGGTGATGACACTGGCAGTATCGTCCGATACGCTGCCGCTGACTGAGGTGCAAAATATCGTCAATACCCGCTTGGCGCTGAAGATCAGCCAGGTCAACGGTGTCGGCCTGGTCAGCCTGAGCGGCGGCCAAAGGCCCGCAGTAAGGATACAGGCGGATACGCGCGCGCTGGCGGCGTATGGCCTGGGGCTGGATACCTTGCGTACTGCGATTACCTCCGCCAATGCCAATAGTGCGAAGGGCAGTTTTGATGGACCGACGCGCGCCTATACGATTAATTCCAATGATCAATTGCTGGCGGCGAATGAGTACAAGAACCTGATCGTTGCCTACCGCAATGGTGCACCGGTACGCATGTCGGATGTGGCACAGGTCGTCGATAGTGCAGAGAACGTGAAGCTGGGCGCCTGGGCAGGATTGACCCCTGCCATCGTTGTCAATGTGCAGCGCCAGCCTGGCGCCAACGTGATCGCAACGGTAGATGCAATCAAGGCACGCTTGCCGGAGTTGACGGCATCCTTGCCAGCCGGTTTGAAAGTCGATGTATTGAGTGACCGTACGACAGGTATACGCGCTTCTGTGGAGCACGTGGAAATTGAGTTGCTGCTCGCCGTCGTGCTGGTGGTGCTGGTGATCTTTGCCTTCTTGCACAGCATACGCGCGACTATTATTGCCAGCCTGGCCGTGCCTATCTCGCTGATCGGTACCTGCGGTGTCATGTATTTGCTCGGCTATAGCCTGAACAACCTGAGCCTGATGGCGCTGACCATTGCCACCGGTTTTGTCGTCGATGATGCGATCGTCATGATAGAAAATATCGCCCGGTATATAGAAGAGGGCGAGTCGCCGATGGCTGCGGCGCTCAAAGGCGCGGAGCAGATAGGCTTTACCATCATTTCGCTGACGGTATCGCTGATCGCTGTGCTGATTCCTTTGTTGTTCATGGGCGATGTGGTCGGCCGCTTGTTCCGCGAATTTGCGATCAGCCTGTCCATCACCATCTTGATTTCCGCCGTCGTGTCCCTGACTCTGGTGCCTATGATGTCCGGCCGCTGGCTGGAAAAGCATGACCCGCACGGCAAAAAAGACGCTGGCGACGGCAAAGGCTTCGGCGCGAAGCTGCAGCGTTTCTTTGACGGCGTGATGGTGAAATACGACCATGCACTAGTATGGGTACTGGAGCATCAACCGTTGACCCTGCTGGTGGCCTTGGCGACGCTGGGGTTGACCGTGCTGCTGTACATCGTCATTCCCAAGGGCTTGTTTCCTGTGCAGGATACCGGCCAGTTGCAGGCGCGCATAGAAACAGCGCAATCTGTTTCCTACGCCCGCATGGCGCAATTGCAGCAGGCGGCAGCCAAGGAAATCCTGGATGATCCGGATGTAGAGTCTCTCAGTTCCATAATCGGTGTGGATGCGGCGAATAATACGATGCTGCATACCGGCAGCATGCTGATCAATCTGAAGCGCAAACGCAGCGACAAGCAGGAAGTCACCATGCAGCGCCTGCGCGACCGGGTCAAGAATGTGGCCGGCGTCACCATGTATCTGCAGCCCACGCAAGATCTGACCATTGATGCAGAAACCGGGCCTACGCAATATCGCGTGTCATTGACAGGTGCCGATACGGCGACAGTGACGCAATGGGCGACCAAACTCACCCAGCAATTGCAGAACAATGTAAAGCAGGTCAGGAACGTGGTGTCTGATGCAGGGGCAACCGGTGCGGCGGCCTATATCAATATTGACAGGGATACCGCCTCCCGCTTGTCCATTACCGCGTCTTCGATCGATGATGCCTTGTATAGCGCGTTTGGCCAGCGTATTGTCTCCACGATCTTTACCGAGACCAACCAGTATCGCGTGATCCTGGAAGCAAAACCGGATCAGTTGACGACGCCCGCATCCTTGGGTGACCTGCAATTGCGTACCGGCTCCAACAAGCCGACTCCGCTTTCTGCAATTGCAACAATTACCGAGCGTCCAGCGCCGCTGCAAATTACGCACGTCGCACAATACCCCGCGACCACGATGGGCTTCGATACGGCTTCCGGCGTCTCGCTGGGAAATGCTGTAGATGCGATCAAGCAGGCTGCTATCGATATACAAATGCCGGCCAGCGTGACGATGACCTTCCTGGGTGCAGCAGGCGCTTACCAGGCTTCGCTGAACAACCAGTTGTGGCTGATCCTGGCTGCAGTGGTCTGCGTATACATTGTGCTTGGTGTCCTGTATGAGAGCTATATCCACCCATTGACTATCTTGTCCACCTTGCCGTCTGCCGGTGTGGGAGCCTTGCTGGCGCTGATGATCAGCGGACAGGATCTGGGTGTGATCGGCATCATAGGCATTATCCTGCTGATCGGCATTGTGAAAAAGAATGCGATCATGATGATTGACTTTGCCATCGATGCGGAGCGCAACGAGAAAAAATCGCCGCGCGAAGCAATACACCAGGCAGCCTTGCTGCGCTTCCGCCCCATCCTGATGACGACGCTGGCGGCCCTGTTTGCTGCGGTGCCGCTGATGTTCGGCTGGGGTGAGGGCGCTGAGTTGCGCCGTCCGCTCGGTCTGGCCATCTTTGGTGGTTTGATCGTGAGCCAGGTGCTGACCTTGTTCACCACGCCGGTGATCTACCTTGGCTTTGACAGCCTGGCCCAGCGCTGGTCGCGCTGGACCAATACGGCGCCAGTAGCATCGCAAAAGGCGGCCCTGCTGTCCACGCCCCCGGCTGCGCCGATTTCTTCCAGCGATGGCTCGAAGGGCAGGGACGCAGAGTGAACCTGTCAGGACCTTTCGTAAGGCGGCCGGTCGGCACGATATTGCTGACCATCGGTATTGCACTGGCAGGCATAGGCGGATTTTTCGTGCTGCCGGTGTCGCCGCTGCCGCAGGTGGATTTTCCCGTTGTTTCCGTCAGCGCCAATTTGCCCGGCGCCAGTCCTGACACGATGGCGACCAGTGTTGCCACGCCTCTGGAGCGGCGCCTGGGCGTGATTGCCGGCGTCAATGAAATGACTTCATCCAGCGGCAATGGCTCAACCAGGATCAGCCTGCAGTTTGACCTGAACCGCCAGATCGATTCCGCTGCGCGCGAAGTCCAGGCGGCGATCAATGCTTCCAGGGTGGACTTGCCTGCAACTTTGCGCAGCAATCCTACCTACCGCAAAGCCAATCCTTCCGATGCACCCATCATTATTCTGGCCTTGACGTCAAAGACGCGCTCTCCCGGCCAGATCTATGAGGCGGTATCCAATCTGGTGCAGCAAAAGCTGGCACAGGTGCAGGGCGTGGGCGACGTAGAGCTGGGTGGTGGTTCCCTGCCTGCAGTCCGCGTGGAATTGATTCCCTATGCGTTGAACAGGTACGGCGTCAGTATGGAAGATGTGCGCGCGGCGATACAGTCCAGCGCTGCCAACCGGCCCAAAGGTGCCATAGAGGGCGAAGGCCGCAGGCTGCAAATCTATTCGCAGGCAACGGCAACGACTGGTGGTCGTAGCGCCGCAGACTACCGCGGCCTTGTCGTAGCCTGGCGCAATGGTGCAGCAATACGGCTGGAAGACGTAGCGAAAGTCATCGACGGTGTGGAAGATACGCATACCCTCGGCCTGTTCAATGGCGAACCGGCGGTGATCGTGCTGATCACCCGTCAGCCCGGTGCCAATGTGATCGAGACCGTGGATGGCGTGCGTGCCTTGCTGCCTAGCCTGCGCGCGCAATTGCCGCAGGATATAGAAATGCAGGTCGCGTCGGATAGCACCAACTCCATCCGCGCGTCGCTGAAGGAAATCGAGATCACACTGGTCATTTCCATCATTCTGGTGGTGGTGGTCGTCAGCGCTTTCCTGCGCAGTGCCCGCGCTACGGTGATCCCCGCAGTTGCCACTATCGTTTCGTTGCTGGGCACCTTTGGCGTCATGTACTTGCTGGGCTTCAGCCTGAATAATCTTAGCCTGATGGCGCTTACGGTGGCGACCGGCTTTGTCGTCGATGATGCCATTGTGGTGCTGGAAAATACGAGTCGCCATATAGAACAGGGCATGGACCGCATGCAGGCAGCCTTGCTGGGTGCGCGTGAGGTCGGCTTTACCGTGTTGTCGATCAGCCTGTCACTGGTGGCGGTATTTATTCCTCTGCTGTTCATGGGTGGACAGGTAGGGCGTTTGTTCCGCGAGTTTGCAGTGACCTTGTCCGTGGCTGTATTGATTTCCCTATTGATCTCATTGACCACGACGCCGATGATGTGCGCCTGGTTCCTGAAGTCTGGAGCAGACAGCCATGGCAAACCGCCAGGCAGGATAGCCCGCTGGTTTGAGGCTGGTTTCCAGCGCATGCATAATGGCTACCACACCAGCCTGGATTGGGCGCTGGATCACAACTGGCTGATCATGCTGATACTGGCAGCCGTGGTAGGCATGAATATTTATTTGTTTGCTGCTGCGCCGAAAGGATTTTTTCCGCAGCAGGATACCGGCCAGCTGAACGGCGGCATGCGCGCGGACCAGAGTATTTCCTTCCAGGCGATGCAGGGCAAGCTGCGGCAATTGGTGGATGTGATCAAGAAGGATCCGGCGGTGGATACGGTAGTCGGCTTCACTGGCGGTAGCCGGGCCGGTGGCGGCTTCATGTTCATCAACCTGAAGCCGGTATCGCAGCGCAAGGATGGGGGGCAGGCTGTTATTGCGCGCTTGCGTCCGCAACTGGCGAAGATCACCGGCGTCAGCCTGTTCCTCAATCCTGTACAGGATTTGCGCATGGGCGGCAGGTCGAGCAATTCCACTTACCAGTACACGCTGAAGAGCGACAATATCGCCGACTTGCGCAAATGGTCGGCCAGGCTGGCTGACTCGATGAAGGCCCAGCCTGCATTGACCGACGTCGATACCGACCAGCAGGAAAACGGCGTAGAGACTTTTGTGACTGTGGACAAGGAGAGTGCAGCAAAGCTGGGTCTGACTTCCAAGGATGTCGACAATGCCTTGTATGACGGTTTCGGCCAGCGCCAGGTGGCTACCTTGTACGACGAGCTGAACCAGTACCACGTCATCATGGAAGTTGACCCAAGCATGACCCGTAGCCCGGAATCCTTGAAGGACGTGTACGTGCCTTCCAAGGGCACAGGTACGACAAGCACTGCGGCCAGTACGACGACCACAGCAGTGGCTACGACTGCGACCACGACGTCCGCCACGTCCACAAGCACCACGGCAACCGGCACGACGACTACCACCACTCCCTCCGTCAACCCTGCCTTGCGTGACCAGGCTACCGGTTCTGCGCTCAGCACTGCAGCGACGACGATGGTGCCTTTGTCCGCTTTCGCCAAGTTTGCCGAGAGCTCCACTGCGACTTCGGTGAACCATCAGGATGCCGAGCTTGCAACCACGGTCTCGTTCAACCTGGCGGATGGATACAAGCTGAGCGATGGTCAGGATGCAGTCAAGCAGGCTGAGGCGGATATCGGTATGCCGATCAATGTGCGTGGCAGCTTCCAGGGTACGGCGCGCAGCGCGCAGGAATCGCAGAACCAGCAGCCGCTGCTGATTCTGGCTGCACTGGTCGTGATCTATATCGTGCTGGGGGTCTTGTATGAGAGTCTGGTGCATCCGATCACCGTGTTGTCTACCTTGCCGTCGGCGGGTGTTGGCGCGGTCTTGGCTTTGCTGATGTTCAAGATGGAATTTTCCATCATTGCGCTGATCGGCGTATTCCTGCTGATCGGCATTGTGAAGAAAAACGCCATCCTGATTATCGACTTTGCGCTGGAAGCGGAGCGCTCGCGCGGACTGACGGCGGTAGAGGCGGTGCGCGAAGCTTGCCTGCTGCGCTTCCGTCCCATCCTGATGACGACGCTGGCAGCAATATTGGGTGCCTTGCCGCTGGCCATAGGTTTCGGTGAAGGATCGGAACTGAGGCAACCGCTGGGCATTGCCATTATCGGTGGACTGATCGCCAGCCAGTTACTGACCTTGCTGACCACGCCCGTTGTGTATGTCCTGATGGATAAATTGCGTCGGCGTGGCGCTTCAGAGCAGCATTTGAGCCGGGTAGCGAGTGATCTCGCGCCTGAGCAGCAGCCTACATTAACATGAGTCCTATCATGCATAAAACAAAAACATCCTTATCTTTGGGTCATCTGGCTCAGCTGCCGCGTGCCGGCAATGCACTCTTGCTGGCCGCCGTTGCGTTGATGCTTAGTGCATGCGCGGTAGGGCCCGACTATAAACGTCCCGAAGCCGCAGTGCCTGGCGCTTACAAGGAGAACCAGGATTGGGTTCAGGCAGCACCGGCGGATGCATTGGATCGTGGAGCATGGTGGACAATGTTCAATGATCCCGTGCTGAATGAACTTGAAGCTGCCGTCGAGGTATCCAACCAGAATGTTGCTGCTGCTGTTGCTGCTTATGAACAGGCGCGCGCCATCGTACGCGAGCAAAGGGCATCATTGTTCCCCATAATCAGCCTGGATGGCAGCGGCACGCGCTCCGGCAGCGGCGGTGGCGGCGTTACTACCAGCAACGGCAGCACGGTGAGTACAGGTTCCCGCACCAGCAATAACTACCAAGCAAGCATAGGCGGCACCTGGGAACCCGATGTCTGGGGCAGCCTGGGCCGCAGCGTCAACGGGGCCAACGCTACTTCACAAGCCAGCGCGGCGGATCTGGCCTCGGCAAAACTGTCGGCGCAGGGCGAGCTGGCCACCAACTACATATCCCTGCGCCAGACAGACGCGCAGAAAACCTTGCTGGCCGACACGATCGTCGGTTATCAGCGTTCGTTGCAAATTACTCAGAACCGCTATAACGCAGGCGTGGCGACCAAGAGCGATGTATTGCAGGCACAGACTCAGCTTGCCAATACCCAGGCAGACGAGGTAGGGCTGGCGAGGACTCGCGCACAACTGGAGCACGCAATAGCGGTGCTGATCGGCAAGGCGCCCGGAGATTTTACGCTGGCAGCGGCTGAGTGGAAGGCGACGATTCCTGAAGTGCCGGTCGGCATTCCTTCCGTCTTGCTACAAAGGCGCCCTGACATCGCCGCAGCGGAACGCAGGGTAGCGGCTGCCAATGAGCAGATTGGAGTTGCGCAGTCAGCGTTTTATCCTAGCTTTAAATTAAATGCTTCGTACGGCTATGGCGCCAGCAAGGTGTCCGACCTCTTCAATACCTCGGCCAATGTGTGGTCGTTGGGATTGTCCGCAGCGCAGACTTTGTTTGATGCAGGTGCGACACGCGCCAGGGTTGACGCGGCAAAGGCTGCCTATCAGCAAACAGTGGCCAACTATCGCCAGACTGTGTTGACAGCGTTCCAGGGTGTGGAAGATCAGTTGGCGGCGACGCGCGTACTGGCTCAGCAGCAAGAGTTGCGCCGCCAGGCATCTGCTGCCGCGGATCAGGTGGAACAGCAGGCATTGAACCGGTATCGCCAGGGGCAAATCAGCTATACCGATGTGGTAACGGCACAAGCGACTGCGCTGAGCGCCCGTAGCGCGCTGGTGCAAAGCCAAGCCGACAGGCAAACTACGGCGATCAGTCTGATACAGGCATTGGGAGGCGGGTGGCACGTCGAGCCCTGAATGGGGGCGAATTAGCCCGGAATTGTAATGCCCGGCTAAAAACTTGAGCCTTAATGTCTCAGTGAGCCATTCACGACGTCGTTGAGTGTGCCCAGCGTATTGATACCTTTAATCAGGTTCAGGCTATTTGAGGTTGCGTTGATAATGGTCGTGCTTTTGATGTTTTGATTGTTCAGGGTGTTCTGGATCACACTGCCCGGCAAGCCGCCTCCGCCGGAAGTCAGCTGGAATGTGTTGTTGGGGCCGTTTTGCACCAAGCCCATGGATGCTGCCTGCGCGCTGAGTGTCTTCAACTGGTCGGTAGTGATTTTTCCCATGTCGGAGACATTGAAAGAGGTAGTCGTGACCAGTTGCCCGTTGATGTACACGGCGCGTTCTATACCAAAGGTCATGATCAGGCCGCCGGCATCAAAGCCGCCGCGCGATTCGTCCAGGCGTTCCTCGCCTACGGCTGCCCACTTCTGGTCAAACAAGGAAACAACGCGCGGCTGATTAGGTATTTTTTGTCCGGGCTTGGGCAGGAACGCGATGAAGTTGAACCCGAAAGCGGCATCCCGCAATACAATGCGGGTGGGTTCATAGACAGCTTCCGATTTGCCGCTGCCGTCAAAGTCCGCATCTTGCAGCCTGGCTACAACGTCGGCGGCATCGAAAGCTTTGCCGCCGTCGGGTGTGGAATCATCCCATGCCCAGGCTGATGCAGAGCACATCAGGGACACTCCGGCTGCAATAACAGCACCTGCCCTCAGCCAGCGCCTTGAAGGCGCCTTGGTATTCAGAGACTGACGGCGGATGTCCATTCAAAAATCTCCAGGACCAAATTTAGGTAGAGCAACATTGCGGAACTGATCTCCGATGGAGCCTACGATAGGGGCAGGCGGTGCGCTTCTCCAGTCTACAGCCTCATTGAATTTTGCCATGTTTGTCTTATTGTGAATCACGAACAGCAACCGGCTGTTCCACATTGCATCAAATGTACTGCGCGGAATCGACCTCGTGCCCCTAGCCGGATCGCCTATCAGTACGCGGTCATCCTTGAGACCTTTGATCACAACGAAATGGTTGTAGCCCCTATCCTTGATCAGCACGATCGCAGGGATCTTTGCTTCCTTCAAGGTATCCAGCGGCTGTTCAAAGCCATCTGCCTGGAAGCCATGTCTTTCCAGGAAGAGTTTCATATCCAGTAAGGAAAATCCTTCTTTCCTGATTTTTTGCTGCTCGCCATTGGCGTACATTTCCTCAAAGACGACCTGTTCGGTTACCTGAAAGCCGTACTGATGCGATAGCAGGGTGGCGATAGCCGCAGAGCCGCAGCTAAAGTCTGTTTGCTGGATGATCGTTGTTTTGTTCCTGACTTCCTTCATGCTGGAGACGGGAACGGCATAGGAACCACCGATACCCGCAATCTCAACTGCGCGTGACAGCAGGGCGGGCAGCAATAGCGTGGCTGCTAAAACAACGGTAGAAAGTGATTTCATCATCATTTTTACTTGCAGATCTAAAATGCCATGCGCGATGGAATGCTTGCACACTCCATCGCGGTTGCAGGGCCAATCCAGATAGACCGGCCCGGTACGTTAAGCCTTTACCTGCTCAAGGCAGTGGTTGCCGTTGGCACGGAACCCAGGCTCATGTTGGACTGCACATTGACATTTTGCTGCACCAGGCTGGAGATGCCGCTTTGCTGTGCCGCTACCATGATGCCGGCAGCAGATTGCGCTGCGCTGTTCATCGTATTCGACATATTAAAGCTGCCAGCGTCAACGCTATTGCTGCCGCCTGCTCCACCAGAGCCACCAGTGCCCGAGCCGCCATTGCCTACAGCGCCGGTGTTGTTGCCGCCAGCTCCGCCTGCGCCGCCGTTGCCGTCACCGCCAACACCTGATCCCGACGTTGCAGATGAGGTACCTGCTGCACCGCTGACAGAGCCGGTTGCACCTGCGCCGCCGTTACCGCCTGCACCGCTGCTGGCACTGCCGTTGTTGGCACTACCGGTAGTAGCTGTACCGCCGGCCGCACCCGCACCCGCATTGTTTTGCGCGTTGCCGCTGCTGCCACCGTTACCGCCGGTTGCGCCGGTTGCACCGTTGCCGCCTGTGCTATTGCCGCTGGCGCCGACCGCACCAGCGCCGCCTTCACCGCTGGATGCTGCCGCCCCCGAGCCGCCAGTGCCGCCTGCTGCTGCACCTGCGCCACCACCTGCTGCCGCGCCTGCGCCGCCACCGCCACTGGTTGCACTCGCACCTGCGGCACCATTGCCTGCGGTATTGCTTGCTGCTGCGCCTGCGCCGCCTTCAGCACCTGCTGCACCTGCCGCACCTGAACCGCCTGCGCCGGAGCTGCCTGCGCCGCCGGTGCCGCTATTGGGGCCGGAAGTTGCGCCACCACCAGTACTGCCGCCGCCAGTGGTAGTGTTGATGCTGGCGTCACCGCCGGCTCCACCCGAAGCAACTGCTAGTGCCGCTACTGCACTTGTTGTTGTGATGGGGGGCGTTCCTGAGCCTGTTCCGCCTCTGGCGTTGCCTGAAGTTGCCATGGCGCCGCCGCCAGTGCTGCCGCCGCCGGTTGCGCCATTGTTGGCAGTGGAGCCGCCGCCATAGGCCCTGCCGCTGCTGCCGCCATCACCACCCGAGCCGCCGCTGCCGCCCGAACCACCTTTACCGCCGGTTGCATCGCCATTGCTGCCGCCGGAACCGCCATAGCCGCCCGATGCGGAGCCGGTGCTGCCACCGTCGCCACCATAAGAGCTACCGCCCGATCCGCCCCTGGAGCCGCCACCGTAACCGCCTGATCCGCCATAGGTAGAGCCGCTATTGCCGCCGTTGCCACCTGCGCCGCCGGTTGCCGAGCCGCCATCACCGCCTGCACCTCCATAGCCGCCGCTGCCACCGGAACCGCCTTTGCCACTGTAGGCTCCATACGCGCCGCCGCCATTGCCGCCATTTGCGCCTTTGGCTTCGCCGGTACTGGCGTCGCCTACGCTGGCAGAGCCGCCTCTGGCACCGTCACCGCCGCCGCCGGCCCTGACCGAGCCGCTATCGCCGCCGGTAGAGATTGCTTTGCCGCCGTTGCCGTCGCCGCCATAGCCGGTGGCGCCATAGCCGCCATTGCCGTTGGCCGTGCCGCCTATGCCTTTACCGCCTATACCTTTGGCACCCGCAGCACCATTGGCATTACCCGAATTGGTCGGGTTGTTGCCCACGTCGCGCACCCGGTTGCCGCTGACTTCACCGCTCAGGGTGCTCATCGCGCTGGCTTTTGCCGAATTGAAGGTGTTGCTGAAGTTGCCGCCGGAACTGTTATTGGTCGCAGCGCTACGTGCTGCTTCCGCTGTGGCGTCGCCGCTCGTTGTTTGTGCAAGAGCCGGAACACTCAGGCTGAATGCTGCTGCAACGGCGGAAGCCAGTAAGGTCTTATTCATAACCTCTCCTTGATAATCATGTAGGTGAAGCTGGTCGGGCAGACTGCCGGTTTCGCTTCATTGTTTTGTTTCAATTTTCCCAAATGCTCGTAATATCTACTGAAAAAGCGCTCCTGATACCCGCTATACAAATGCAAGCACTTGCAAAGCGGGCATCAGCAGCGTGCTTCCTGACAGGACAGAAAATATCCGATTCATCGTTTTCAATGAAGCTGCAAATTGATGATCGTTGAGTTTTGTATTAATACATTAGCGCCCGAATTTTGTACCACGATAGGGATGCCGCTTACGTTGGCAAATGCACCCGACGTAATGTTGTTGGAACCCGTTGATACATTCGTGGCACTGTTATCTGCTACCGTGCCTTTCAGCTTTTGATCATTGCCGACAACCACCTCCGCTCCACCACGCAACTTGCCCAGGTCCTGGACATTTGCGGCTTTGCCGAATTTTCCTGAAAAGCTGCCTTGCTCATCACCTTTGGCAATTTCAGTGACAGGCAGATTCGCTGTCTCTGCAATTACCGGTGTTTTGCCAGGCAGGCTTTCACTAACCAGCGTTTGTGAAAACGCCAGTTGTGGAGCGATGGCGATCAGTAGTGCGATCGTCTTGCCATACGTACAGTGTTGTAGAAACATGCTCGTTTCTCCTTACCGTCCAGAACAAGTCAATGAACTGAGCGGAAAATTCGCGGTGAAATACGATTTACTCCACCGCGAGTCCCGCGATTAGTCAATTACTTGCCCAAGGTCATATTGGACTGTACGTTGACGCTTTGCTGTACCAAGCTGGAAATGCCGCTTTGCTGTGTCAGAACCATGATGCCGGCTGCCGATTGGGCTGCGCCTGTCATATTGTTCGACATATCAAAAGTGCCTGCATTGACGGTGTTGGTGCCGCCTGCGCCGCCTGCTCCGCCAGTGCCTGCTCCGCCATTGCCTACGCCGCCGGAGTTAGTGCCGCCTGAGCCGCCTGCGCCGCCGGTTCCTGCACCGCCGGTACCTGCACCAGACGAAGCTGTTGACGATCCGCCTGCGCCGCTGGAGTTGCCGCTGGCACCTGCGCCACCGCTGCCGCCTGCACCGCTGGTAGCATTACCATTGGTTGCATTGCCGCTGGTTGCTGTACCGCCTGCACCGCCTGCGCCTGCATTGTTTTGAGCATTGCCGCTATTGCCGCCAGTGCCGCCGGTTGCGCCGGTCGCACCCATGCCGCCTGTGCTATTGCCTGAAGCGCCAACTGCACCCGAGCCGCCGGTTCCACTGGAAGCTGCTGCGCCTGCACCGCCAGTGCCGCCTGCTGCTGCACCTGCTCCGCCCGCTGCTGCTGCACCTGCGCCGCCTGCGCCACTGGAGCCGCTGGCACCTGCTGCGCCGCCGCCGGCAGTGTTAGTTCCTGCTGCACCCGCTGCGCCTGCTGCACCTGCTGCGCCTGCTGCGCCAGATCCACCTGCGCCAGAGCTGCCTGCTCCGCCTGCGCCGTTATTGGAACCGGATGTTGCACCGCCGCCAGTGCTGCCGCCACCGGAAGTTCCGGTTATGCTGGAGTTGCCGCCGTTGCCGCCAGGATTGGAATCAGTACCGGCGCCACCTCTGGCATTGCCTGATGATGCTGATGCACCGCCACCTGTGCTGCCGCCGCCTGTAGCGCCATTATTGGCTGTAGAGCCGCCGCCATAGGCTTTACCGCTGCTGGCGCCATCGCCACCGCTGCCGCCTCTGCCGCCTGCTCCACCCAGGCCGCCAACGGCATCGCCATTGCTGCCACCGGATCCGCCGGAACCGCCGGATGCCGAGCCTGTGCTGCCACCGGAGCCGCCAGAAGAACTGCCGCCGGAACCGCCCCTTGATCCGCCTGCGCTACCACCCGATCCGCCGGAAGTGTCGCCGCTATTGCCGCCATTGCCACCAGCGCCGCCTGTTGCAGAGCCACCAGCGCCGCCTGCACCGCCTGAGCCGCCATCACCGGCTGAACCGCCCCTGCCGGTTGATGCGTCGCTTGCGCTGCCGCCACGGCCGCCTGATGCGCCTACTGCATCGCCAGTGCTGGCGCTGCCAACCCTTGCGCTACCGCCGGATGCGCCGTCACCACCGCCGCCAGCTTTTACTGAGCCGCTGTCGCCGCCGGATGAGTAGGCTTTGCCTCCGTTGCCATCGCCACCTGAACCGCGAGCGCCATCTCCGCCGTTGCCGTTCGCTGTGCCGCCTACGCCTTTGCCGCCTATGCCTTTAGCGCCCGCTGCGCCATTGGCGTCGCCGCTATTGGAAGGGTTATTGCCAATGTCCCGGACTCGATTTCCGCTGACGGTACCGGTGAGCGTACTGATTGCAGTTGCTTTGTTTACGTTGAAGGCGTCTGTGAATGTGCCAGTAGAGCCATTGTTGATCGCCGCAGCCCGCGCTGCATCCGCCGTGGCATCGCCACTGGTGGAGCTCGGGGTTTCTTGCGCAAATGCCGGAACGCTCAGGCTAAATGCGGCAGCGACGGCCGAAGCCAGTAAGGTCCTGTTCATAATTTCTCCTCGATAATTACGTAGGTAAGTGTTGGAGTTGGCGATACAGGCCAACTTCCTCAGTTACAGCAAACTTGATGCCAGCGGTTTTTTTCAGGATGAAAAATGAGGCTCTACAGAGGGAGAGGGGGGAATTTGAAGCGGGAAGCAAACGTGTGCTTGTTAAAGGGCAAGCTAAAAAACTGCGAAAAATAATAGCGGAATGTCACATGCATGAGACGGTGATTTGAGAAAACAGTTGCGTGCAAAGTTGAATCGGCTTTGGAATCAGCACCTTAGCGATAGCGGATAACTATTAATGCTTTAGGTCCATGTCTCATGGGAGTGACACCTGTAACAAATCTTTGCGCGAGTGTCACAATGTAACCTGCATCGTGCCGCGATTTATCCACCCGTCATTTCCTATGCGACAGATGTGCAAGGGAAATGGAGGGGAGAAATATGCTCGAAAAGAAAAAGGAAAAACGGATACCTGCGATTTATCTGCAGGTATCCGTTGGAGTGACAGTATTAACCGAGTTTGGGAGACTTGATGGGAGCGCTGTAATGCATATCACTAGTACGGTGATGCGCGTTTTCGCTGTTGGCAGCAGGCTTGCTGTGGATGTGTTCAAGATTTCCGCTGAGGCCGTGCTTTTCCATCAGCCGGTATAAGGTCATGCGAGATACGCCCAGATCCTGCGCCGCGCGCGTTTTGTTTTTTCCTGCTCGCACCAGGCAATTGAAGATCGCCTCGCGTTCTGCGCTGATGCGCACATTTGCCAGGTCATCGTTCTTCAGCAGCGATTGAATTTCCAGGTTGAGGTCTTCGGCCGAAATCAGACGGCCATCCGTGGTAACGATGGCGCGCCGGATGCGGTTGATCAGTTCCCGTACATTGCCTGGCCAATTGTGCGACAGCATTGCCTGCACCGCTTCGCTGGTGAAACCATTGAGCCGGGTCTTTCTCTCTTTCCCAAATACTTCCAGGAAGTGATTCGCCAGCAGCTCTATATCTTCTTTGCGCTCGCGTAAAGGCGGAACAATGATGGGCAGCACGTTCAGCCGGTAAAACAGATCTTCCCTGAATTTTCCTGCTTTCACCGCTTCCTGCAGATTCACATTCGATGCTGCGATGACGCGGGCGTTGACAGGAATGCTGGCGGAAGAGCCGATGCGGGTAATGGTTTTTTCCTGCAAAAAGCGTAGAAGGTTGGTTTGCAGATCCAGCGGCAGGTCGGCAATTTCGTCAAGAAAAATTGTTCCGTGGTCTGCGCTTTCGATAAAGCCGGCCTTTTGCGCGGCGGCGCCGGTAAAGGCTCCGCGCTGGTAGCCGAAAAGTTCGGACTGTATCAACTGTGATGGAATGGAGCCGCAACTGACTGGCACGAATGGGCCGTTGCTGCGAGGCGAGCATCGGTGGATGGCGAGCGCTGTCAATTCCTTGCCGCTGCCGTTTTCACCACCGATCAACACAGTTGCTTCGGAACTGGCAATCTGCTTGATGTGCTTGAATAGGGATTTCATGGCCGGACTTTCTCCCACCATTGCCATATCCTTGGTCGTTGAAAAACGTCTCTTGGACTGTTGGCGCATCATCGCCCGGCCATAAGCGTGACCGACTGTTTGTGCCAGCCGCTGAGATTCTATCGGCTGCGTGTGGTAATCAAAAAGGTGGCCCAGTATCAGTTCGTGACACTTCCATGACAATAAAGAATCGGGATGGAATACGCCTATCCACTCACATTCGGGATGTGCTTTCAGTAACTGGATCAAGGCTTCGTACTGAATCAGCTCCACATTTTCAATCGCCAGCAGGCAGACCAGGTAAGGCTCCTCCCGCATCATGCGTTCTGCAACAAGTATTTCTGCTGCGTAGTGTATTTCCCATTCCTCTTCTTGTAAGTATTGATCAAACGATGCGGAATTTTTTTGTAATCTGAGGCAAAGAATTTTACGTTTTTTCATTTTAATTTCCTGCTCGAATAAATACACGGTAATCAAGCTTCCGTTGCACTTGCTCGGGCTTGAGGCATTCCTCATTTGCCGGCCGGCATTCATCATTGCTGGTATTGACGATGACATCGGGCAGACACATGCGAATTGATCTGAATCAAATTTGATTGAAATCAGAATTTTTTCTTAACCGTGAACTTCTCCAACAACAATAAGCGGCATGGAAACCGGGTTGCGGAAACGATGTGTGTTGATTCGTATTACTTGTAAGGAAGGGTGCGCGCGAAAATATTATGATTCCTGATCGCATCGTCCGCCGTCTATCGTTTCGCTGGGCCAATTCTCTATGCCTATTCAGTTTTATTTCCTTATTTTTTGAACTTGCACACTAGTAGCATTTGATAGTGTCGACTAAACTTACATTCGCCCGTGATAGATGTTGTGAGCATGAAATATTCTGAAGTAAGCCTTTGATTGCAAGGATTTTGATCTTTTACGGCACGATTCGTGCTCTTTGTTTTTTGAGTTTTCCGATTCTCGAAAAATTTAGGAACCGGGTCGCTTTCTTTTTTAAACAATCTGTAAGACCTCGTTATGTTTAACAGATTTTTTGACTTTTACAAGTCAACTCTGACAAGGATAATGAGTCAGCCCAAATTCAACGCAATTTCGCATGGATCCAATAACGGCAGGGGCTTCTGTATTTTTCATTTGCAATAAACCGTAGTCGAAATTCACAATGGTTGACAAAAAAATTGCCGTCCTGAAGCAGTCATAAAAAGTCCGATAGTTCAATTTTCGATAGGGGAGAAAAGTATGAAAAAGCAGCCCTTTTACAATGTTGCCGCAGTGGCTTGTTCTGCGTTCTGTCTTTCAAGTTCCGCCGTATTTGCGCAAACAGGCAGCTCATCTGTTGCCGGAGAAGACGCATCGGGATCGGTAGATATATTAAAGCGGGATGTCAATGATCTGACCAGGCAGCTTGAAGTGCTGAAACGGGAATTGGATGAAGAAAGAAGTAAACTCCGTGATCTGCGGCGTTCGGTGAGGGCCGAGATGCTGGCAACCCAGCGCGGTGGAGCGGCACAGGGAATGGGGCCCGCTGCGAGTAATGGACAGCAGGGGCAGCAGGGACAACAGGTGCAGCAGGGTGGAGGGCAGGAAGTTGCGCAATCGGGAGCGCCGGCGAATACGCAGGATGGACAAGCGTCCGGCCCTGTCGGTGTCGCGCCGGAACGCAATAATCGCCAACGTGAAGTCGCTCCTATTTTTGAGCAGCCGGGCATATTGACCCCGCGTGGAAAGTTTGCGCTGGAGCCATCTTTACAGTACAGCTACTCGTCCAATAACCGCGTTGCGCTGGTCGGCTACACGGTCATCCCTGCGTTGCTCATTGGCCTGGTGGACGTACGGCAAGTGAAGAGTAATACGCTGACCGGTGCAGCAACGGGGCGTTATGGCCTGACCAACCGGCTGGAACTGGAAATGCGCGTGCCCTATGTGTATCGCAGCGATTCCACGATCAGCCGTGAAATTTTCACCGGTAGCGCGACGGACAATGTATTCCAGACCAGCGGCAAGGCTATCGGCGATGCGGAAGTCTCAGCGCGTTACCAGTTCAATGACGGCGGTGCAGACCGGCCGTATTTTATCGGTACGATGCGGCTCAAATCGCGCACCGGCAAAGATCCGTTTGAAGTGATCACCGATTGCCAGACCCGCTGCGTTGGCAATACGACCGGCACCGGCTTGCCACTTGAATTGCCCACAGGCTCTGGATCGTATTCAATACAGCCTGGACTGACCTGGCTGTTTCCCAGTGACCCTGCAGTGTTTTTCGGCAGCTTCAGCTATCAGTACAATATTGAACGCAAGGGCGTAAGCCGCCGCGTACTCAATGGCGAGAGCGAATTTCTCGGCGATATCAAGGCCGGCGATATCATCGGCGCGAACTTCGGTATGGGATTGGCCTTGAATGATAAATCTTCGTTCAGCGTTGGTTTTGACATGAACTCGGTAGGCCGGACCAAGCAGAACGGCGTAACCGTGCCGGGCTCGGTACGCACTGTGCTCGCCAGTTTATTACTGGGTTACTCATACAGGTATTCCGACAAGACCTCGTTCAGTCTGTCTATAGGTACAGGCCTGACACGCGATACGCCGGACATGACTGTCACCATGAGGGTGCCCATGTCGTTCTAAAGAAAGTTCCGATGTAAACCAAAAGCAAGGGTAGTGCGTTATAGCTACATAGACGGCCTGCTGTACCGGAAGCATGTGCTTCGCAGTGGAGTAGTAATGAACGGTAGGCGGCTATGTAGGGAAATATTGCTTTGTATCAGTTGTAAGAGTCTGTTTCTTGCTATCGTTTTTTTACAAAGCAGCCCCTATATTACTATCATGCAAGCGCAGTTTCGCACTCTTGATTGCGGATACGCTTGGGTTTGAAAGGATTACATCATGCTAAGTCGTAAATTAAGCGCAGTAGCCGCGGCAACCATACTAATTGCTGTTGGCACAACATCCGTCGCATACGCCCAGGATCAAGGTGTTAATACCTTGCTTGGCGCCGCGGTAGGCGCAGCAATTGGACATGGTATCAACGGACGTGACGGTGCTATCGTCGGCGGCGTGCTCGGTGCAGCGGTAGGTGCCAGCGCAAGCAATTATGACAGGCCTCGTTACTACGGCCCACCTCCTGCAACAACATACTATAGTGCGCCGACCACCACCTATTATGCAGAACCTGCCCCTTCCTATTATGCGGCTCCGACTACCGTCTATTACTCCAGGCCGCCAGTCTATGTAGAGCCGGCGCCTGTATACTACCGTTCAGCTCCGGTGGTCGTAGAGGAACGTTACTATCGTGGTGGCCCCCGCTATTACTATGGCCACGATCACTGGCGCAGATAATAAGTTGAGGCGAGAGATAAGCTAAGAACGGCACGCAATTGCGTGCCGTTTTTTTTTGAAAAAACCATCCTGGATATATATATATAGGCGTGTTGAAGAATCTCTTCGGCGGAGAAACCGTTCAGCAATCACAGGTTCTATTTAGCCTAGCTCATCGTGATTCAATAGATTGCCGTCGACCAGCAGTCTGATGCCTGCCTGCTGCAGCCTTACAAACTCCGGCATAGATGCCGCGAGCTGCCGGAACTCGCTGATCTCGCCGCCATCCGGATGTACTCCGCTGGGCGCCAGTTCCTCATTGAAGAGCTCACCATTGAATCCCTCCCTGCTGACCATGAATCCCAGCATGAATGCCTCCATCAGCGAGGATTCTTTGTTTATATCGGTAGCCATGCAACACCTTTGAATTTTGTCGGATCTGTTGAATGCTAGGCGATACCGTGGGCAATGACTGTTAGCCAGCACACGAAAGCATGTGGGAAGTCGTTTTCCTGATCCGCTTATCCGGCCTCTGCTGCCTTGATTTTAGGCAGGTTTAACTTTGTTTTACAAATCAATGGTTTATATCTCGATCTCCAGGGTTATCCACAGGATTGTTAACACAAGATGTGGGTAAGATACTTATAGCGCTTCGACGTTCGCGCAATGGAAAGCTGCGCCCTGCGCAAGCGTTCTGTTTGCAACACAATTTGCGCTATGCATCTCTGTTTTAGCTTTTCTACATTGTCTGGCGGAATGCTTTTGGCGTATGCTGAAAGCATGCTTTGTCGCAAGAAAAAGCTGCTAAAAAATCATCATATGAAAAAAACAATGGGAGACCACCGTGATTAAACTGACGTTTCAACAAAAACTTTGGATCCCCCTGATTTGTAGTCTGATATGCATTTTCAGCGTATCGATTTACGATGCCGTTCAAACCCGCCATATACGCATAGAAGAACGCAGCGGCGACCTTAGTAATGTGGACGATGCGGCGCTGAGTATCGTCAAACACTTCGGCGACATGGCCGCTGCAGGAACCTTGACGAAAGAAGAGGCGCAAAAACAGACAATCACCGCGATCAAGGATTTTCGTTTCGGCAAGGATGGTTACGTGACCATCGTGAGCCTTGACGGCGTCGCTGTGATGAACCCATTCAAGGCCGAGAACGACGGCAAGAACATGATGGACTTCAAGGACGTGCAGGGCAATTACCTGTACCGCGATATTACTGCGGTTGGCAAGACAGCCAGTGGTAGCGGATTTGTCAGTTATGTGTGGGCACGGCCTGGCGAGACCGAGCCTGTACCCAAGCTGAGCCGCGTTGCCACCTACAAGCCTTGGGAATGGGCGCTGGTCACCGGTGTGTACATGGATGACATCGACATTGCGTTCCGCAAGTCCTTGCTGCAGTCGGCCATGGTGCTGCTGGGCGTGTGCGTTGTGCTGGCCTTCATCGTCTCTTTAGTCAATCGTAATCTCCTGCGCACGATAGGTGGTGCGCCGGAATATGCTGCTGAAGTGGCCGCAGAAATCGCCGCCAATAATCTCAGCATTACTGTCGACACCAAGCCAGGGGACAATAGCAGCTTGCTGTTCGCAATGAAAAGCATGCAAACCAACCTGGCCAGCACCATAGGCGAGATAAGGCGCAGCGCCGATACGATCGCCGTCGCATCCAGTGAGATCGCCGCCGGCAATATGGATTTGTCTGCCCGCACTGAATCACAAGCCAGCTCGCTGGAAGAGACGGCAGCCTCCATGGAAGAGTTGACTTCTACCGTCACCCAAAATGCCGATAATGCGATGCAGGCCAATCAGCTTGTGAAGTCCGCTTCCGAGGTTGCACAGAAAGGCGGCTCCGTGGTTTCGCAAGTTGTGCAGACGATGGACACGATCAATGCGTCCGCCACACGTATTGTAGATATCATCAGCGTCATTGACGGCATCGCCTTCCAGACCAACATCCTGGCGTTGAACGCGGCGGTAGAAGCTGCACGTGCCGGTGAGCAGGGCAGGGGCTTTGCCGTGGTGGCGTCTGAGGTGCGCAATCTTGCGCATCGTAGTGCAGCCGCCGCCAAGGAAATCAAGGGATTGATCGGTGATTCGGTAGACAGCATTGCCGCAGGCAGCGCGCTGGTTGCTGAAGCCGGCACAACGATGGACCAGGTGGTGAGCAGCGTGTCACGCGTGACCGACATCATGGCGGAAATTACCGCGGCCTCCAGCGAGCAGAGCACCGGCATTGGTCATGTCAATACGGCGATTACCGAGATGGATTCTGTCACCCAGCAAAATGCCGCACTGGTAGAGGAAGCTGCTGCGGCTGCGGGTAGCCTGCAAGACCAATCGGCGAAGCTGGCGCAATTGGTGTCGCGCTTCAAGCTGGATATGAACGATACAGGCATGGCACCGCCTCCTTCTCCATCCGCCAGGCCTGCGCCACGTGTTGCTGTGAAGGCCAGGCCGGTGCGGGTAGCCCTGCGCTGATCCGTACGACCTTTATGCCCTGCAGCCTTGCCGGACAAAAGAAAATTCTGTGCCGGGATGAGCGGATTGAGTTGCTAAAAGCTGATGATAGGGCTGGGAGGCGTAATCCGATTTATTCCGGCATTTATTCGTCGCCGGATAAGGCGAGCCTGATAGCGTTGTCGTAGTTGCGCTGGAGTTGCAGCCAGTAACCGGGTTCTACGCCGAAGTGGCTGTCCAGGGCAGCGCCGATCTCGGCATTGATTTCTATCTTCCCTTCCAGTATGCCGTCTATCGTCGCCATCCCCAGGCCGGTGGCATCGGCCACTTGTTCCTTGGGACGGGTGAGCGGAATCAGGAATTCTTCCAGCAGGATCTTGCCCGGACGCGCATCTGGCGGTATCAGGCCGGTGCTGTCGAAATCATCATCGGAAATAGCTGACCCCATATTGTTTTCCTGTGTTCCTATCTTGTGTGGAGGAGTGCCGGACAGATCCAGCTTGGGCGAGTGTACCAGTGCGCACAAAAAAACGCAGTGTCAGAATGATATTAAATATATGGCCTCGTTTTGGCCAGGTGCAGCGCTAGGTAACATCCGGGATTTTCTGCAGCGGAAAGGAGTGCTCGCGGGTGTACTGCGAGCCTTCGCTCGTTAGTATGCTGGAGTAAAGTGCGAAGTCGCTTACCGGCATAGGTGCAGACGGAAACTCGGCATCCTGCATCAGGAAGTCGTTGATGATATTGCCGGGCGCCTCAGGTTTGCAGCGCGCGAGTGTGATATGCGGTGTATAGGCGCGCACTTTTGGTTTTAATCCCGCCATGGAAAGGGCAGCAAGCACCTTGTCATGCAGGTCCAGCAATTGCGGATTCTGCTGCACGCCGGCCCACAAGGCGTTGCCGCCATTGTGGGAGTGGAAGCGCCCAAGCTTGTCCAGCTTGATTGAAAAGGTCGCTGCCTTGATCTGCTGCAAGGCTTGCGCCACAGGCTGCACGTCAGCTTCGCCGATGAAATGCAATGTCAGGTGAAATTGCGCAAGCGTGGTCAACTTGATTCCTGCGGCCTGGCGCGGCTGCCACTGTGCCAGGCAGGAGGCGATGGCGGGAGTAGGGGCAATGGCAACGAATAGCCTGGGCATCCTTATCTCTCCCGCGCAATTTCCTGTTTACATAAAAGGTCGTGGCACTGCTAGACCAAACTCAGGTCTTGAGCCTGTAGCCAGTCTTGAATATCCACCACACTGCCGACACGCATAGCGCCAGGAAGACCAGCGTCATGCCGGTGCTGACAGCAATACTCACATCGGAAATGCCATAGAAGCTCCAGCGAAAACCGCTGATCAGATACACTACCGGATTAAACAGCGCGACCTTTTGCCAGAACGGCGGCAGCATGCTGATGGAATAAAAACTACCGCCCAGGAAAGATAAGGGCGTAATCACTAGCAGCGGGATGATCTGCAACTTCTCAAAACCATCCGCCCACACTCCTATCACAAAACCGAACAAGCTGAAGGTGATTGCCGTCAGCAGCAAGAAAATGACCATCCACAAAGGGTGTTCAATTTCAAACGGTACAAACAGGCGCGCCGTCACCAGTATCAGCGACCCCAGTATCACGGACTTGGACGCGGCAGCACCGACATACCCCATCACGATCTCTATGGGCGACACAGGCGCAGAAAGTATTTCGTAAATAGTGCCGGAAAACTTGGGCATATAAATGCCGAAAGACGCATTGGCGATGCTCTGTGTCATCAGCGACATCATGATCAGCCCCGGCACGATGAACGCGCCGTAGCGAATGCCGTCCACTTCCACCATGCGTCCGCCGATGGCGGCGCCGAAGACGACAAAATACAGAGAAGTAGAAATGACGGGCGAAGCAATGCTCTGCATCAGCGTGCGCCAGGTGCGCGACATTTCAAATTGATAGATCGCGCGGATAGCGTAAATGTTCATGGTTGCGACCTCACGAGATTGACAAAAATTTCTTCCAGCGAGCTCTGGCTCGATTGCAGGTCCTTGAAATCGATACCATGCTCGCCCAGTTGCCGCAACAGATCGGCAATGCCGGTCTGTTCGCTCTGCGCGTCAAAGGTATACACCAGCTCGTTACCGTCTGCCGACAAGGTCAGCGGCTGGCCGGACAATGCCCCCGGGATTTGGGCCAAAGGATGCTGCAGATGCAGGGTCAATTGTTTCTTGCCCAGTTTTTCCATCAGCACGGTCTTGTCTTCCACCAGGATGATTTCGCCTTTGCGGATCACGCCTATGCGGTCGGCCATCTCTTCGGCTTCCTCGATATAGTGAGTCGTGAGGATGATGGTGACGCCGCTTTCCCGCAAGCCGCGCACCATTTTCCACATGTCGCGGCGCAGTTCCACGTCCACGCCGGCGGTAGGTTCATCCAGGAACAGGATATGCGGTTCATGCGACAGCGCTTTGGCGATCATCACCCGGCGCTTCATGCCGCCTGACAAGGTCCTGATGCGCGCATCCTTTTTGTCCCACAGCGACAGGTCGCGCAGCACTTTTTCTATATGAGCTGGATTCGGCGCTTTGCCGAACAGGCCACGGCTGAAGCTGACCGTACTCCATACGCTTTCAAATGCATCGGTCGCAAGCTCTTGCGGCACCAGGCCTATCTTGGAGCGTGCGGCGCGGAAATCAGTAATCACATTGTGTCCATCTGCGAGGATGCTACCGCTGCTGGGATTGACGATGCCGCAGATGATATTGATCAGTGTGGTCTTGCCGGCACCGTTTGGCCCCAGCAGTGCAAAGATTTCTCCTTGCCGTATATCCAGATCGACGCCTTTTAGCGCCTGAAAGCCCGAGGCATAAGCCTTGGTGAGATTTTTTATTGAGATGATCGCCTGCATGCGATGTCCTTGTTATTGCTTTGAATGGCGGTGATTGTATTATGAATCGCGAATGCGGTACGGGCAGGGCATCAATAAGCCGGTTTGGTCTATATGTTGTGTAGATGGACCCGGCACATTAGGCGGGACTTGGACTGCACGCAT
Organism: Parundibacterium terreum; assembly: GCF_014636315.1. GTDB lineage: Bacteria > Pseudomonadota > Gammaproteobacteria > Burkholderiales > Burkholderiaceae_D > Undibacterium > Undibacterium terreum. The sequence continues at coordinate 124,796 of NZ_BMED01000005.1, forward strand.
GTTCTGGCTGTGTTGTTGCAGTAAGACAATGTGATAGGGAGGTTTTCTTTGTTATCTTCTTTCATTGCTCTCTATTTTTGATCTAAATTCGGTTATTGCGCTCCCATTTTTTGCTAAATCTACACTGTGGTCTTGTATTTTATTTCTCCGTGGAAATTTATCGGCATTATTGGCAAGCAAGAATGTAAAGTGCGCTGCCAGGGCCTCTCGTCGACGTTCCCGGATATGTTAGACTGGCAGCAATATCTCAGGCAGAAAGTGGGGCGCATGCTGCACGAAGTGCTGGGCGCATACCTTCGCCTCCAGACTGTGCGGAAGGATGGCCTCGCTGCTCTGGTATTGCAATCCGGTAACAGGAAAAAAGTGACTGCGCTTTACGAATCTTACGAATACGATATTGTCGAACGGCTGCACGTTAGTGATCGATCGCTGGTTTATCGCGCCCTGTCTGCGCAGGGCAAGTTCCCTGTCATTGTCAAAATTCCCAGCAAGGATTTCCCTTCGTTCCAGGAGGTGGCTCAGTTCAAGCGGGAGTACGCTATCGCGCGCCGCTGCGAGCATGAGGGGATAGTACGTCCCATCGCATTGCGGCAGGTAGTTGGGCGCTGGACCATGATGCAGGAAGATATAGGCGGCCAGTCCCTGCAACAATTGCTGCGCGAATACCGGGCAAGCAAACAAGAGTTGGAGACGCAGACGGCAATCCCGCTGGCAGATTTTTTTGACATTGCCCTGCAGCTCTGCGATGCACTAGAAGTCGTGCATGCCAATCACATCATTCATAAAGACATTAACCCCTCCAACCTGATCTGGAATAGCGGAAAGCGGCTATTGCAGCTGATTGACTTCGGCATCGCCAGCGAGCTGGGCCAAGAGACCACAGGCATCAGCCATCCCAATACGCTGGAAGGCACGCTGCGTTACATGGCGCCGGAGCAAACCGGGCGTATGAACCGCATTGTTGATTACCGCGCGGACTATTACGCAGTAGGGGCGACCTTTTATGAGTTGCTGGCAGGGCAACCGCCTTTTGCCGTTACCGACGCGATGGAGCTGGTGCATTGCCATATCGCGCGCGCGCCGGACTGGACCTTGCTCTCATTGAAAAACCTGCCGGGTCCATTGCTGCAGATAGTTCAGCGTCTGCTGGAGAAAAATGCAGAGCAGCGCTACCAGAGCATACAGGGTTTGAAGAAAGACCTGGAGCTATGTCGTGCGATAGCGCAGCAACCTGTGCAGCAGCCGGCCCATTTCACGGGCCTTACCGATCACAGCGGGAAATTTCTGATTCCGCAAAAGCTCTATGGTAGGGAGGGCGAAGTTGAAGTGTTGCTCGCCGCATTTGAGCGCATTTCTGATGGCCCCGCTGAGATGTTGCTGGTGGGGGGCTATTCAGGTATAGGCAAATCGGCGCTGATCAACGAAGTGCACAAACCGATTGTTGCCAGGCGCGGCTGTTTTGTTTCTGGTAAATTCGATCAGTACAGGCGTGATATTCCATATGCCTCGCTGATTCAGGCTTTTCAGGAATTGATACGACAATTGTTGAGCGAGCCCGAAGCGCAATTGCAGTCATGGGCAGCCAAGCTGCATAACGCGATGGGCGCCAATCTGGGTGTGATGGCGGAGCTGATTCCGGAGCTGGCGCTGATCGTCGGCAGCATCGAGCCCGTGGCAGAATTGCCGCCGGTGGAGTCGCAAAACCGACTGAGCCGCAGCTTCTTGCAATTTGTTGGCGTGTTTTCTGCCAAAGACCACCCGCTGGTGATTTTTCTCGATGATTTGCAATGGGCGGATGCGCCCACGCTGCGGATCATAGAGCAATTCATGCGCGATGCCAGTGCGTGCCATTTATTGTTTATTGGCGCTTACCGCGACAATGAAGTCAGCCCTGCTCATCCGCTGATGAGCCTATGCGATACCTTGCACACACATGGCGCGCCTCTGCATACATTGATGCTGGCGCCGCTGACGGAGCACAACGTCGCCCAACTTAATGCCGATGCGCTGCGCGTTTCCATGGCGGAGTGTGCTCCGCTGACCCGGCTGTGCTACCAGAAAACCCGCGGCAACCCTTTCTTCCTGAACCAGTTCCTGCAGACTATCCACGAGGCGGGCCACCTGACTTATCGCTTCGACCAAAACTGCTGGCAATGGGATATGCAGTCTTTGGAACGCACCGATTACACGCATAATGTTGTCGAACTGATGCTGGAAAAAATCCGGCGATTACCACTTTTGACCCAACACATCGTGCAACTGGCGGCCTCGCTGGGTAATCGCTTTGAGTTGGAAACGCTGGCCGTCATCAGCGAGAGAACGTCTTATCAGGCACAGCAGGATTTGTGGCCTGCACTAAAGGCTGGCCTGATTCATCCACTAGATCATAGCTATAAATACCTGGAAGAAGAAGAGCCGACAACGCAGATTGCGTACCGTTTCTTGCATGATCGTGTGCAGCAGGCCGCTTACGCTGTAGTCGATGAGGATGCGCGCCGGCAAAACCATCTCTGCATAGGCCGTCTTTTGCTGAGGCACGCAACGTCGCGGACGCTGGAAGATCAATTGTTTGCCGTTGTCGAACAATTGAATGCCGGACGTGATCTGATCCAGGATGGTGACGAACGCCTGCAATTGGCTGCGCTCAATCACCGTGCGGGCGGTAAGGCGAGCGGCGCGGCGGCGTTCCAGGCAGCATTGCGTTATATGCGAACAGGCGTATCTTTGCTACCGGATTCCGCTCCGCTGCAGCATATTGAGTTGTATCTGAACCTGCAACTTGGCGTTGCGGAGTCGGCCTACCTGTGCGGCGAATTTGCGGCTGCGGAAGCAATTTATCCCCTGGCCCTTGCGCATTGCATAACGGAGTTGCAAAAGGTTCGCTGCCTGACCATCCAGGCCCATCAGTACCAGCTACAGGGGCGCCTGCTGGACGCCATCTCCATCTTGCGTAAAGGCCTGGCCTTGCTGCAGATAGACATTCCCGGCGACGATGCTGTACTACAGGCGAATATCCCCGCCTTGTTTGCCGATACAGACAAGTTGTGTGCCGGCCGCAGTATCGGCGAACTGCTGATAGCGGAAGAAATGAGCGATCCTGTTTCTGTTGCTGCCATGCGGATGATGCAGGGTTTGTGGATGGCGAGCTATTATGCCGGCCAGCAAAATCTGAGCATGACAATGATATTGAGTATGACACGCTTATCGCTGCAAAAAGGCAATAGCGACTTCACTTCTGTCGGCTACGTAGGCTTTGCATTTTCGCTTGCCATTCATACGAGAAATGATGAGCGCTCCTATCAGTTTGGCGCCATGTCCTTGGACCTGGCCAAGCGCCGCACCAACCTGCAGGCGCGTTCCCTCACTTGCTTGATGTTTGCCGCGCTGGTCAATCACTGGAGCCGTTCCTTGCGGAGTTGCGACGTGTTGTATGAGGATGCGCTCAACTGGGCGCTTGAGAGCGGTGATTTTGTGCAGGTAGGTGTGGTTGCTGCCGTGCGTGCAACCGACAGGCTGATCATGGGCCAATACCTGCCTGACTTGCTGCAATCGGCAGAGCGCGACCTGGTGTTGATGCGTGCAAACGGTCAAATGGATATGGTGGATTGCTCCATTGCCGGCGCCGTGCAAGCGGCCAAATGCCTGATGGGGCTGACGCCGGATCACGCCAGTTATGATGACGACAGTTTTAGCGAACAAGACTTCCTGGCAAGCTACGGGCACTCTCGGTTGTTCAGGGCCTATTTTTTGCAGGGCAAGATTCGTAATGCCTACCTGTTTGATAGTGCCGATGCCGAAGCGCTGGCGGAGCAGCTGGAGGTCGTCACGCAATTGATGCGTGGCCAGGCCAAGGTCGCGGAAGCTACTTTTTATGCGGCCTTGATTTGCATCCGCGCATTGCGGCGTGCGCCCCAACGCACTGACGCTACCGCCTTGCTGACTCGTATCAGTGCGATGGAAAAAAATCTGGCCGCCTGGGCAGTGCTGGGGCCAGACAATGTCTCCGCCAAGCACTTGCTGATGCAGGCTGAGTGCGCGCGCTACCGGGAACACATGCAGGATGCGATAGCGTACTACCAGCAAGCGATCGACAGTGCCCGCGATACCGGCTATATCAATATCCAGGCGCTGGCCAATGAACTGTGCGGCGAATTCTGGCTGGAGCAAGGACAGCAGCGTATCGCGGAAATTTTCTTGCAGGATGCGTTAACCCATTACCGCCAGTGGGGCGCGGAGGGCAAGGCCACGCAGTTGGCTGCACGCTACGATTTTCTGAAAGAGCTTGCTTCCGGACGCGCTGGCACCAGGGTGCGGCATACCACGGCTGCGGTGGCGGCAGGGCACACCATGCTCAAGTCCACCGTCGGCAAGGCAAGTATCACGACCGTCACCAATGCCACTTCCGTCAATGCTACGCTGGATCTGGCGTCTATCGTCAAGGCTTCGCATGCGCTATCGAACGAGATAGGCTTACGCAACGTGCTGCAAAGGCTGATCGCCATCGTGCGAGAAAATTCCGGCGCCCAGGTGGCCCGGCTGCTGCTGTTGCACGATGACATATGGCGGATGGAGGCTGACATTTCCGGCGATACGCTTTCCGTGCTGCAGGCCAGGCACATCAGGCTGGATGCCGATAGCGATAGCCTGTTTCCTCTGTCTCTGCTGCGCTACGTCATACGTAGCGGTGCAGAAGTGATAGAAGACCGCATAGCAGTTTCACCCCGCTTTGCATTGGATGCCTATGTACAAGCCCACCAGCCCAAGTCGGTGATGTGCCTGCCGATCAAGCAGGGTGGTCGGGTGAGCGGCATGCTATACCTGGAAAACAATCTGGCGGAGGCTTCCTTCACTGCAGAACGTGTCGAGTTCTTGCGCATTCTGGGTGGCCAGGCGATGATCTCCATCTCCCACGCCCGTTTGCACGACAGCCTGGAGCAGCGGGTCGCCGAGCGTACCGCTCAGTTGGAAGAAGCCAATCACAAGCTGGCAACCCTGTCTGCCACCGATGGCCTCACTGGCCTTGCAAACCGCCGCCGCTTTGACGAGGCGCTGGCCAGCGAATGGAGCAGGGCCACACGTACCCAGCAGCCGCTTGCCGTGATCATGATCGACGTGGATCACTTCAAGAAGTACAACGACTGCTACGGCCACCAGGCCGGCGACGAATGCCTGAAAACCGTCGCCCGCGTCTTGCAGGAGGGTACCCGCCGCATAAGCGATCTCGCCGCACGGTATGGCGGAGAAGAGTTTTCTATTGTGCTGCCCAATACAGAAGCGGACGTCGCCCACAATATCGCCGAATCCATGCGCTATGCGATAGAGGCACTCAACATGCGGCATGAGCAATCCCCATTGGGACGGGTCACGGTCAGTATTGGCGTCGCTCTTAAATCGACAGGCTATAGCGGCGATGCCGAGGGCTTGGTTCGTGCAGCGGACGAGGCCCTGTACCAGGCCAAGGATCAAGGGCGGAATTGCGTGGTTTTGACTGCAGGGTAAATATAGCCAGCCAGCACATCGCCTTTTCTTCGAAAAATATGAAATGGCCCGATTACCGCGCACTTGATTTTAGTTGTCTTTTTGAATGCAAAATAAATTCATTTAATTTCCTTTGGGTAATATTGTAAAATGCGAATGTAGGATGAAACATGACATTTATTCAAAAGGGATTTCCATGAAAAAAGAATCTATCGCCATGCTGCAACAAGCATTGGCAAGCGGTGCAACCTCTGTCGATTTCAAGCAAAGTGTGGAACAAACAGCCATGGGTTTTATTACGATTGAGCAAACTGCGATGGGTATTGTTCCTTCTCCAGTTGAGCAAACAGCCATGGGTTATGTTGCCTAAGTCTACTGAGACTAGCCAATACGATTGAAGTTGCGAAGCGGGCCGATTTAGATCGGCCCGCTATTTTTTGTGAAGCTGAACTCGCTTCGGAGCTTGAGCAGAAACAACCACGACACCTGTTTTTCTCTAAAAATCTACTCCGCAAAGCGATCTCTGGCACAGACTTAAATTACAGAAAAAAGACAGGCATGCCCACTATTTTATTACCACGGCAATTGGCTCAGCGCGCGAGCGGAAATACGCGCATTGATATCAATGCCGAAAATATGCAGGTTCTTATCACTAAGCTGTGCGACGAACACCCCTCTTTAAGAGAAGTGCTGCTTGACGGCAAAGGTCGCATTTCCTCATTCATAGGCGTGTTTATCGATGGCCGGCAGCTTGGTGGAGATACCACCCTGAGCGAAGTCACTCTGGAACCCGACAACTCGATTCAATTGGTAGCAGCGATAGCCGGAGGCTAGATCATGCAGCAAGAACAGGTGAAAAACCTGCCGACCAGAGGATGCGTTGCTTGTTTGAGGAATCACGACCGGCAGTTTCAGACGCTGGTTGATAGTCATAATCACATACCATTCCCCGCTATATGAAAGAAGACGCTCACAGCATGAGCCCGGCAGCGGCAGCTATACGTATGAATTCCAGCCTGCGCGTGCGCCCCATTGCCGAAAGCCTGAAATACGCCAAGGAGCTGGCGGTCTTGCGAGGTATTACGCGGGTCACAGACACCACCCCTTTGGATCGCATAGGCATTCCTGTGTTTGCCAGCATACGGCCTGGAGCCGTCGAAGGGTCTTTATGTGTTAACGCAGGAAAGGGTTTGCTGCCGGAGGAAGCCCAGATCGGTGCTTATATGGAATCGATAGAGTTTTCCTTCGCGGAGGAGGGCGGCGCGCATGTCGGTTTTCAACAATCCACCATTGCGGAGATGCTTGCATCTTATGATGGTCAATTGGAGCTGAGCGATTTCTCGCCATTGATGGGAAAGACCGCAGGACCAAGTGACAAAATCAAGGTGACACCGGCAGAACTTGTGGGGACGGGCAAAGCGGTTCTAGTTCCGTCGGAACTGGTATTCCTACCTTTTTTGAGCGCCGATGCAGAGCCGCTGTTTGGTCGAGGTACATCATGCGGGCTGGCATCGGGAAATAGCGTGGAGGAAGCAAGCGTTCATGCCTTGGCCGAGCTGATTGAACATGACATCGCATCTTTTGAGTTTATCCATGACACCTCCAGTTTGATCGATACTACGCAATTGACGGGCGCGGCGAGAGCATTGGTTGAAAAAATCGAGCAGGCCGATTTTCATGTTTATCTGCGTCACGTGGAGAATTGCTTTGGAATGCCTTACTTCCATGCTGTTATTGCAGAGAACTCCGAGTTTGCAGCAGTTAACATTTGCGGCGGCTATGGAGTGCATCCGGTGAAGGAAATCGCCGCAATCCGGGCACTTGCCGAGGCCGCTCAATCCCGCTTGAGCACCATTCATGGCGGGAGGGATGATTTAAGTAAATATCCCAAACTGTGGGGTGAATTAGGTCGTGCGGCAGAGCTGGCAGCTATTGCCGAGTACCGCGCCGAGCTCGCGGATAATTCGCGAGAGGTTGATTTTGAGTCTATCGCCGATTGGTCCGGAAGCGAACTCAGCCTGGATGCGGCATGGACCGCAATGGTGGATGCGTTGAACAAAAACGGCATCCATCAAATTATTCGCGTGGTATTTACAGAGCCGCAACACAAGCTGCAGGTCGTTAAGCTGATCGTGCCGAAGATGGAGGATTGCCACTCAGGCTCCATGCGCTTCGGTCCCCGGTTGCGCGCCTACGTCAATTCTTTCTGAGTGTCATGCACGTGTCAAATTACGAAAATACTTTTCTATATGTGGGGCCTACGGGCTTTGATGTTGACCTGGATGCGTTGGGCGTTGATGGACTCGTAATCAGGCCGCCTGTCAGGCGCGGCGACATCCATGCTCTGCTGAATGAGGTTGCTGAGCCTGGCCGCCTTATCATCGTTGATGGGACCTATTTTTCTTTTCCTGCCGTCGGGCATATCGAATTGCGGCAGGCTATCGAAGCAGGATGGGAAGTATGGGGTATCTGCTCCATGGGCGCTGTACGTGCATACGAGATGCGTAATCTTGGAATGCGCGGCTACGGCAGAGCGTACCAGTCCTTTTTCGAGTACGAGGATTTTCAGGATGATGAGGTTGCGCTGCTACATGGGGATGAACCACCATATTTGTCGATGAGCGAGCCGCTACTGCATTTGCGAGGCGCAATTTCTGAATTGCTAGCTGACGGGCGCATTTCCAAAGAGATTGCTGAGGCCATCGTGGGAGAGCTTAAGGCAATGTGGTTCGGCAAGAGAACCTTGCCCAAGGTACGTGACATGCTCGCTGCTCACGGAAGTGTGTTAGGCATATCAGAATTCGAATCGCTGGTGGCTCGGCATCGCATCAAGAGGCAGGACTTTCTGCAATTTTTTGAGACTAAACCCTGGCTCAAGTTTGCCTAACTGGCTTACCGTCCAAACACTTACTGGTTTGGAGTTCTAAGCGCTTTCGGCAAGAGTACATGCAAGCAAAATCACCTGAGGTTGAATCATTTCTCTTGTGTGATAAACGCCTTCTGTGGGCCGGCTGGAATCGTGGGACAGAGAAGTAAGTCGCACAACTCAGCCAGTTGCGGAACCGCGCCGCACTATACCTTCGTCCCAAATCAACTACCAACAATAGCTGCACCTGATTCAACGGGAATGCTCTGAGATTGGGAGTTGATTGATTACACGAGGTAACAAGTATTGTTCCCATACCTGCCTTTAAGCGCAACGGTGCCGGTAGTAGAGTGAGCATCACCGGGACTTGATGCAAGTCCGGCTTTTCAAACAACACTCTTTTCGAAAGCACATCATGACTCAACAGAAAAAAACCATCATCGTAACTGGCGCATCCCAAGGTATCGGCGCAGGCGTTGCCAATGCCTTCCTGGCGCGTGGCTACAACGTTGTAGCGACTTCGCGTAACGTCAGCAAATCAAGCGACTTGCAGGCATCGGCCAATCTGGCCGTAGTGGACGGCGACATCGGTGACGCCGCTGTCGCAGCCAAAGTTGTAGAGACCGCAGTGCAGCGTTTCGGCGGCGTGGATGGCCTGGTCAACAATGCCGGCATCTTCATTGCCAAGCCTTTCACCGACTACACCAGCGAAGATTTTCATAATCTGGTGCATACCAACCTGGAAGGCTATCTGTACGTTACCCAATATGCCTTGAAGCAAATGCTGGCGCAAAAGCGCGGCGGTAGCGTGGTTGGCATCACCACTACCTTGCTCACCAATCCGGTAGCGGGCCTGCCAGTGGGCGTGGCGATGATGACCAAGGGCGGCATGGCCGGCGCCAGTATCAATCTGGCAACCGAATACGCCAAGGACCATATCCGCTTTAACCTGGTGGCGCCTGGCGCTGTCGATACTCCGCTGCACAAGGATACTCCAAGGGACTTCATGAAATCCCTGTCGCCTATGGGCACTATCGCCACTACGCAGCAGATTGCTGATGCCGTGCTGTATCTGACCGAAGCGACTCAGGTAACTGGCGAAACCCTGAACGTAGGCGGCGGCGCGCAGCACGGTCGCTGGTAATCCCTGCGACAGCAGCATGAGCACTGAGCGCCGTCCGCCTCCGAATCCGGTGGGCGGCGGCGCTTGTTTGCCTGCCCAGCTTCTGCTCCTGAAATTCCGGCAAGCTTGGTGATGCAGGCGTTTGGCAGGGTGATTCCTTTCCGGCGTATAATTTTGTTGCAATCTCAACTAAAGAGGACAATATGAACAAAGGATATTGGGTAGTAGCGTACCGGTCAGTGTCGGATAAAGCTGCAATGGATGCATACGGCAAACTGGCCAAGCCGGTGATTGATGCCTTTGGTGGCTCCTTGCTGGTGTTTTCCGGCGATGTCGTCGAGGCGCGCGAAGCCGGCCTGAAGCAGCTAACTGTCGTCGTCGAATTCTCCAGCTATGAGCAGGCCCAGAAGGCCTATGCCAGCGATGCATATCTGGAAGCGCTTAAAGCACTGGGAAATGGCGCTGAGCGTGATTTCCGTATTGTTGAGGGTTTGGCATAAGAGTGATGAAACCACTGGTCAAGGATTATTAGCTGCTCGATAGGAACAAATAATTGCATGCGAGCATGGCAAAAAATCTATTGATCCGCTATAATCCGCAACTCAGTGTCGGGGCGTAGCGCAGCCTGGTAGCGTACTTGCATGGGGTGCAAGGGGTCGGAAGTTCGAATCTTCTCGCCCCGACCAATAAAATCAATGACTTAGGCCAATCTCAGGATTGGCCTTTTTCATTTCTGAAGTGGGATAGGACCCGATATCCCCACTTCGTTGGTCAAACTATTTACCTATTTTTCGTTGGAATGCGCAGTCTTTCCTCGCCGCATTAGTTTATCTACCGGATTTGTATGGTTTTCTTTGAGAAAATTGTCAAAAGGCGTGAAAATACAGGTCTCTGCGCCATCGCGCATTTTTCGAATTCAAATCCCGAATTTATACATTTTTTCCAAGAGTCATTATGTCCATCAAAATCAGTCAGAACTTTGACGCAGGTGCTATTGAAGTTGTCCGTGCAGAGCAGGCGGGTTCCATTGAGTTGAAGCTGCGCAAGGATTCGCATGCCGATATCGCGCAGTGGTTTTATTTTCGTTTGCAGGGCGCACGCGGTGAGTCTGCGGTAATGCGCATCACCAATGCCGGCGAATCCACCTATCCAAAAGGATGGGAAAACTATCGCGCGGTGGCCAGCTATGATCGCGAAGAGTGGTTCCGTGTAGACACCGAGTTCGACGGCAAGACGATGACGATACGCCATACACCGGAAGGCGATAGCGTGTACTACGCGTATTTTGAGCCATATAGCTGGGAACGCCATCTGGCGCTGCTGGGCAGCGTCGAGCATTCTGCGCTGGCGCGTGTGGTGGACTTGGGCAATACCGTGGACGGCCGCGATCTGAACATGGTGGTGGTTGGCGATCCTTCTGCGAAGAAAAAAGTATGGATCATCGCGCGCCAGCATCCGGGCGAGACGATGGCGGAGTGGCTGGTAGAAGGTACGCTGAATGCCTTGCTGGATCCCGCCAATCCGATTGCGCGCCGTATCCTGGACAATGCTGTTTTGTATATCGTGCCCAACATGAATCCGGATGGCTCCTACCGCGGCAACCTGCGTACTAATGCTGCGGGCGCCAACTTGAACCGCGAGTGGATGACGCCGTCGATGGAAACCAGCCCGGAAGTTTTCCTGGTCAAAAACAAGATAATGGAAACCGGCTGCGACCTGTTCCTGGACGTGCATGGCGATGAAGCCTTGCCATATGTGTTTGTTGCCGGCAGCGAGATGCTGGAAGGTTTTACCGAGAAGCAGGCCGCACAGCAAAAAGAATTCGTCGATAGCTTTGTTGCCGCCAGCCCGGATTTCCAGACAGAAGTGGGTTATCTCGCCAGCAAATACAATGAAGATGTGCTGAAGCTGGCCTCCAAGTTTATCGGCCATCAGTTCAAGTGCGTATCGCTAACTCTGGAATTGCCGTTCAAGGACAATGACAATCTGCCGGATGCGGAAGTGGGCTGGGATGGCGCGCGCAGCATCAAGCTGGGTGAGGCCATGCTGCAGCCTATCCTCGCCTCGCTGACATCCAAGCTGGGTTGAGCCGAGTACACCATGGGCATAGAAATCGAACGCAAGTTTCTGGTCGCCAATGAGGGCTGGAGGCAGGACGCAGAAAATACGCCTGGCGCGCATTCTACCTTGATGTGCCAGGGGTATCTGTCGTCCAACGCGGACCGCATTGTCCGCGTGCGTATCGATGGCGAGCAGGCTTTCCTGACGATCAAGGGTAGGGCGCAGGGCGGCATTGACAACATCAGCCGCGGGGAGTGGGAATACCCCATCCCTGTGGCTGATGCCCAGGATCTGCTGAAGCTGTGCGAGCAGCCTTTGATAGAAAAGACCCGTTACCGCATCCCTCACGAAGGCCATGTGTGGGAAGTGGATGAATTCTTTGCCGAAAATGCCGGGCTGATTGTGGCAGAGGTGGAACTGGAGTCTGAACAGCAGGCCTTCGCCCGGCCAGCGTGGCTGGGCGAAGAAGTCAGCCACGACAAGCGTTATGCCAATGCGAATCTGCTGCGGCATCCGTTTAGCCAGTGGGATAAATAAACCTCTTACCCTCCATTATCATGCCCCGCATCGTCTTCACCCAGCAACTGAGCCGCTTCACTGAAGTGCCGGAGGTGGAGGCAGATGCGGCTAGCTTGCGCGAGCTGCTGGAAGCGGCTTTCGCGGTGAACCCCCGTTTGCGCGATTATGTGACAGACGAGCAGGGGCATATACGTTTTCATGTAGCAGTATTTATAGACGGTAGCCGGGTGCGTGATCGCAGCCGGCTCGACCATGCGCTGTCTCCGGACAGCACAGTTCATGTATTGCAGGCACTGTCAGGAGGCTGATGATGAAAGCAATGGTGGCGACCCGTAAGGGCTTGTTTGAATTGAACCGTCAGCCTGGCGGCTGGGAACTCGGTGACTCCAGTTTTTTGGGGGAGCCGGTCAGCATGGTGCTACACGACAGGCGAGATGGTGCGACCTATGCAGCGCTGAACCTGGGGCACTTTGGCAGCAAACTGCACAGGCGCGATGCCGGCAGCGGCACCTGGACGGAAATTGCAGTACCGGCTTATCCGCCGCAGCCGGAATCTGCCAAGGACGAGGTGGAGTGGAAGCTGCAATTTATCTGGACCCTCGCCGCTGGCGGGCCGGACCAGCCCGGTGTGCTGTGGGCCGGCACCTTGCCGGGCGGCCTGTTCCGGTCCAATGACAGAGGCGAGTCCTGGCAGTTGATGCGTTCTCTGTGGGATATGCCGCAACGTAAGGACTGGTTCGGCGGCGGTTATGATGTGCCCGGCATACATTCCATCTGTGTCGACCCTCGGGACAGCAATACGGTGCTGGTCGGAATTTCCTGTGGCGGTGCGTGGATCACGCGGGATGGCGGCGCCAGCTGGTCGCTGAGCGCAAAGGGCATGAGCGCCAACTATGTGCCGCCGGAGCGTGCCGATGATGAGGGCATACAGGATCCACACCTGATCAGCCGCTGTGCCTCTGCACCGGATGTGCTGTGGTGCCAGCATCACAATGGCATCTGGCGCAGTGAGGATGGCGGTGCTTTCTGGCAGCAATTGCATCCACAGGGTGGTTTGCCGGATTTTGGTTTTGCAGTGGCAACGCATCCGCATGATCCCAATACTGCCTGGTTTGTTCCTGCGCAGGCCGACCAGAGGCGTGTCCCTGCCGATGCAGCGCTGATGGTCACGCGCACCAGTGATGGCGGTAAAAGTTTTGAGGCGCTGCGCACGGGTTTGCCGCAGCAGCATTGCTATGACCTGATCTACCGGCATAGCCTCGTCGTGTCAGATGACGGTAATGCCTTGCTGATGGCGTCCACTACCGGCAGCCTGTGGGCGTCGGAAAGCGGCGGCGAGCAATGGCAGGAAGTGTCTTCCAACTTGCCGCCTATCTATGCAGTGCGCTTTTACTGAGGCGTGGCATGGATAAGATGGCCCGTTTGGGCGCTTCTGTAAAAACCGCCCATCTTCAATTTGTTCTCTGCCTGATTGCAGGTGTCGCGTTGCCTGCCTGGAGTGGCGAGGGCGATGAATTGAAAAACTGGTTCAACGATCCGTTCTTCCAGGTCAGCAGCGCGATTGCTGCCTGTCCGGTGCCGTTGGGGCCGTATATGCGCGAAGCGGAGATCAAGCAGGAAGAGCATGGCAGGGTGGAGCGTGGCACCAGTTGCTGGATGGCGGGCCGCTGCGCCAAGCCGAATGCCTATATGTACGACGCCGATATCGGCAAGGCGGTACGGGATAAATTTGCACAAAGCAGCGCTTTTTCCGGCACCAGTTTGTGGGTGACGGTGAAGAGAAAATTTGTCTGGGTGGAAGGATGCATTGCCGACGCAAAGCAGGAACAAGCCTTGCAAAACCTGGTGCAGAGCGTGCCGGAGGTGGAGCATGTGCTGGTGAACGTGATGCAGGGCAGCTCGAAAAAGCCGCCCTATGAAGTGCGGCCGTAAAATGGGAGAAGGAGGAATGTCAGTTTGCCGGGCTAATGACACTCCATTCTTGCCCTTACTTTAATACCTGCGTGAAATTGATTCCGCTACGCACGCCGGTTTGTCTTCACCTTCGCGTTCTATCGTCACTTCCCAGGTCATTTGTGCGCCGCCTGTGATGTCTTCCACGTTCAGCAGCTTCAGCTTGGCCCTGACCTTGCTGCCGGCAGGGACTGGTGCGGTGAAGCGAACCTTGTTCAGCCCGTAGTTGACGCCCATCTTGACATCGCTGAGATGGATTGCATTCGCCATCAGCATAGGTAGCAAGGACAAGGTCAGGAAGCCGTGCGCAATCGGGCCGCCGAAAGGGGATTCGCGTTTGCTGCGTTCTACGTCTATGTGTATCCATTGCAGGTCGCCGGTGGCTTCTGCAAACATGTTAATGCGTTCCTGGGTGACTGTGACCCAGTCCGACGTTGCCACTTCCTGACCGATCAGGGATTTTAATTCTGCCAAATTCTGAATTTCACGCATGGATTTATCCGTATAGGGTTGGACTGCTTGTGAAGTAAAGGGGGGGACTAGTTTGCCGGACGCCGGCCAAACATGCCCTTGCCCTTGATGGTGGCAACCAGTTCGCCGTTCTGGTTAAAGGCTTTCCACATGGACAGCGTAACGCCGCGGTCCGGTTTTGAAGTGGAAGGCGTGCTCTCCAGCGTTTCTATCGACACCGTCAATGTATCGCCGGGGCGTACCGGCAAGATCCAGCGTATCTCTTCCACGCCGGGCGAGCCCATGCTGGCAGAGTCCTTGATAAAGCCGTCCACGACCAGCCGCATCATCATGCTGCAGGTATGCCAGCCGCTGGCTATCACGCCGCCGAAAATGGAGGCTGCTGCTGCGTCTTTGTCGATGTGGAAAGGTTGGGGATCAAACTGGCGTGCAAAGGAAAGAATTTCTTCTTCAGTGACGGTGCGCGTTCCCAACTGGATGATATTGCCGGGAACAAAATCTTCGAAATACCATTTATAGGTTTTTGCTGCCATTGCTGCTCCTGATGTTAATACGGGAACGCTTGTGATGGGAGGCGCGAAGCACGCTCTCTCCCGCAAGCGGGAGAGAGCGTAGGGTAGGAGGCTTTAAGCTGCCTGCTTGAAGCCGGGCTGTGCAATGAAGCGTGCCAGATGATGATCTGTATCGCCCAGCGTTACTTCTATCATGGTCAGACGCTTGAACATGTGCGCTGCCGGCAGTTCATTGGTCACGCCCATACCGCCATGCAGTTGCACCGCTTGCTGGCCGACATATTTTGCGGCCTGGCCAACGCGTGCCTTGGCTGCGGACACGGTGCGGCGGCGCTCTTCTGCATCGGTGGAGGATACCTTGACCGCTGCCAGGGTTGCCATTGAACGGGCTTGTTCCATTTCCATGAACATTTCCGCCATGCGATGTTGCAGCACCTGGAACTTGCCGATAGGCACGCCGAACTGCTGGCGTGTTTTCAGGTATTCCAGTGTGGCGCCGGTAATGGCTTCCATCAGGCCTACTGCTTCGGCGCACAGCAAGGTCACGCCATAGTCTGAGGCGGCATCGATGATTTCCCAGCCTGCACCTGCTGCGCCGATCAGCGCACTGGCAGGAACCTGTACATTGTTCAAGCTGATGTCGGCCGCATGCTGGCAATCGATGGTGCGGTAGTCGCGGCGGGTCAGGCCTGCGGTGTCTGCGTCAATCAGGAACAGGCTGATGCCTGCGGTATCGCGCTGCGCGCCGCTGCTGCGCGCAGAGACGATCAGCTTGTCGGCCTGCGCACCATGCAAGACGACAGTCTTGGTGCCGTTCAGCACATAGCCGTCGGAATTTTTGGTGGCGGTGGCTGCAACGTCGAACGTATCGTGGCGCGATTGTTTTTCAGTCAGGGCTGTTGCCAGTTTTACTTCTCCGCCTGCTACCTGTTCCAGCACGCTGTCGTGGCCGCCGGCTTTTTTCAGGAATTCTGCACCCAGCACGGTGGCAAAGTAAGGCTCGATCACGATGCCGCGGCCCAGTTCCTGCATGACTACCATCATGTCGATGGCGGAGCCGCTGAAGCCGCCCTGGTCTTCTGGAATAGGCAACGCCGTCGCGCCCAGCTCTGCCAATGCCGCCCAAGCGGCGTCAGATACGCCGGCTTCGGATTCGACGATTTTCTTGCGGTGTTCGAAGGTGTAATCCTTCTCTACCCAGCGGCGTACCGATTCTGCAAATTGCTTCTGTTCTTGAGTTAAGCTGAAATCCATGTTTGTCCCCTCTATCTTTTACAGGCCCAGGATCATCTGGGTGATGATATTTTTTTGTATCTCGTTCGAACCGCCGTAGATCGATGTCTTGCGGAAGTTGAAGTAGTAAGCGGCCAGCGGCGCAGCGTCATCGTCATTGGCGATGCTGTGCTCCTCTTTGCCTTCGAGGTAGTCATGGTCAAACGGTTGGCTGTAAGGGCCGATAGCTTCCACCATCAGCTCGGTCAGCCTTTGCTGGATCTCGGTACCCTTGATCTTCAGCAGCGATGCTTCCGGGCCCGGACGTCCGCTGTCTTGCGAGATGACGCGCAGCACAGTGATTTCCAGCGCCATCAGTTCCACTTCCAGGCTGGCGATCTTGGATGCATAGACAGGATCATCCAGCAGTGGCTTGCCGTTCTTGTGATGTTCTGTGGCGACACGTTTCAGGAACTGCAGTTCGCGCTTGGCGCGGCCTACGGCGGCGATATTGGTGCGTTCGTGGCCCAGCAGGTATTTGGCATAAGTCCAGCCCTTGTTTTCTTCTCCGATCAGGTTCTGTACCGGTACCTTCACATTGTCGAAGAAAACTTCATTCACTTCATGCTCTTCATCCAGCATGATGATGGGGCGCACGGTAATGCCCGGTGTTTTCATGTCGATCAGCAGGAAGGAGATGCCTTCCTGTTTGCGCGCGCCGGTGTCTGTGCGCACCAGGCAGAAGATCATGTCGGCGTGCTGGGCCAGTGTGGTCCAGGTTTTTTGGCCGTTGACGATGTAGTAGTCGCCTTCGCGCTCTGCGCGGGTTTTCAGCGATGCGAGATCGGAGCCTGAGCCTGGCTCGGAATAACCCTGGCACCACCAGTCGTCGCAATTCAGGATGCGGGGCAGGTAGTAGTCTTTCTGTGCCTGGTTGCCGAAGGCCATGATGACCGGGGCCACCATCGCCACGCCAAAAGGCATGATGCCAGGTGTGCCGGCACGCGCGCATTCTTCTTCAAAGATATGCCTTTGCGTTGCGGTCCAGCCGGTGCCGCCGTATTCCTTCGGCCAGCCTGTCGCTACCCAGCCTTGCTTGGCCAGGGTCTTGTGCCAGCGCACGAAGTCATCCTTGGACAGGCGCTTGTGATTGAGCACCTTGTGCTTCAGGTCTTCCGGCAGGTTGTCTGCGAGGTAGCTGCGTACCTGGTCACGGAATGCCAGGTCTTCCGACGTGTAATTCAAATCCATGTTTCTTGTCTCCTTGGTTTTGTGCTCTTTGTTTGCTTTTAATAGCCTTAACTATAAGCCGGCACATGATTTTTCTAAAAAAGCACGACCGTTCAGAACAATTGTACAATGGATTTTGGGTCGTGTGGCAAGCAAATGACTGGCTTTTTATTGGAAGCGATTTTGGCACAAAATGCCATAAAGGCAACAGAGCCGCCAGGGGCTCTGTTGCCTTTATTTTCGTCCAGCCAAACTTATGCTGCTGGGCCTAGTGGAAGTGGCTGGAACCTTGTGGCGGTGCATCGTCCGGCATTTCGGCATGTACCAGTTCGGCATCCGCATCGGCGAACAGCGGAGCGCCGCAATCGTCGCAAAATTCCATCGCAAACACGTCTTCCAGCTTTTTCACGCGCAGCACGCCGCATTCGGCCAGTACGGTAGGAATTTCACCTAGCAGGCTTTCCGCCAATGCGGAAGAGAGCTGCGAGAGCTGGCCCTGTTCGGGCTCCACTGCATTGAGCTGGTCGTCTTGCTGATAGATGGGCCAGATCACGCCATACACCACTTCCGGCGCATTGGCGACGCAGAAGCTGACGCGGTATTCGTCAATCTGGCCGTTATTGTCGGGATTACCGAAGGCGGCAATGATGACCGACAATTCGGACGGATCCACGCTGAGCACATTGCTGAGGTAAAAGACGGCGGCGCGTATCGATACCGGCCGTATCTTGATATCGGCTTCCCGGCATACGGTGTAATAGGCTTCCGGCATCAGCAGTTCGATTCCGCAACCGGGCAGCAGGCGGCTGATGACCGGTGTTGCTTCTTCCTGCCAATTGACCAGTATTTCGGTCTTGGCGGCGGTGGTATCGAAAGGCGGTTTGACCAGTTGCCAGCGGAAGAAGGGCGTCAGCACAGGCGTTACGACAACGGCCAGCAGATAGCGTATATCAGCCAGGAAGGGAATGGTCTGCGGCAGCTCATGCTGCGGCTTCAGGACGGCGCCTTTCAACAGGCTGAGCGCCAGTTGCTCCGTCAGAGCAAAGGTGTCGCTATGGCTGCGCGGAAGCTGGTCTATCGAGTACAGCGTAGGCAATATCTGCAGCTGTGCATGATCTGCCAGGATGTGCGAGGCCATATGCGCGGAGATCAGCGTGACCGATTCTCCCGGGATGGGGCCGGACGGGATGTCGAAACGCGTCCATGCCAGTACCGGTGCGGCGATCAGCATCGCATCGTAGAACTTGTGCTCGTATTCCAGCCTGCATGAGGTACTGAGGGACTCCATGGTCTCCATCAGTACTTCATAGGAATTGGGATGGGTTTCAAACAAATGCTCGGACGCAGCGTCGAGCAAATCCTGATGGTGGCTCTTCAGGGTTTTTGCAACTAATAAATCAAGCTGCTCTTGCCAGGACAAGTCTTCCAGCCTGCTGCCGGATTGTGCTACTGCCTGTGCCAGGTTGGCGATACGCACACTGTCTGCCGCGAGCTTGATTCTGTTTTTCTTGGGTGGGCGGCGCATACATGTAAACCTGCTGTGGAAACGACTTGATTGTAAGACTATTTGACAACTTGGCGTAGATTTTGTGTGTGCAAAAGAAACTGATGTTGAAATAGTGAAGGAGGGGACAAGATGCTGGAAACAGCAACGGCTATTTCCAGCAGGTACGGCTTTAGCTCACTGGGGTACTAGCTCCTGGCGCATTATCTTTTCTGGTACTGCGTACTGCCAAACAGGATTTCCTTGGCCTTCTCGTCCTGGATAGGCTTGCGCAGGTCTGCCAGCACTGCAACGCCGCGTTGCACCGCAGGGCGGGCGTCAATTGCATCAAACCATCGCTTGGCGTTGGGAAACTCGTTCCAGTCTATGCCCTGGTTGGCGGCAGAACGTGTCCAGGGGAAGGCCGCAATGTCGGCAATCGTGTATTCATCGCCGGCCAGGTATTCGGTCTTGGACAATTGCTTGTCGAGCACACCGTACAGGCGCTTGGATTCGTTGGTGTAGCGGTCTACCGCGTAGTCAATTTTTTTCGGTGCATAGATGCGGAAATGATGCGCCTGGCCCAGCATGGGACCCAGGCCGCCCATCTGGAACATCAGCCATTGCAGTGCATTAAATTTCTCCCTGTCGGTCTTGCCCAGAAACTTACCGGTCTTGCCGGCCAGATACACCAGGATGGCGCCGGATTCAAACAGCGAAATCGGTTTACCGTCCGGGCCATCGGCATCAACGATGGCCGGAATCTTGTTGTTCGGGGAGATTGCCAGAAAATCCGGCGTGAACTGGTCTCCGGCACCGATATTGATCGGGATTGCACGGTAAGGCAGTTCGCATTCTTCCAGCATGATGTGGACTTTGTGACCGTTAGGCGTGGGCCAGGAGTAAGCATCAATCATCGAGTTCCTCTCTAGTATCCTTCAGGATCTATGGCGCGAATACAGTCGCTGGCTTTGATAGTGAAAGATTTTCTTCGGTTAATAAAAAATCCCAAACGCTATTATGCAGACGTTTGGGATTTTGCGCAGAAACTCAGATTTTGCCGTACTGCAGCATTGGCCGCAGTGCCTGTTGCCTTAGCTGGAGGTATTAGCCCCTTGTAATCGGCGGGCTCAGGTCTTCACCCGGCAAGCTCATGTGCTTTGCCAGTTCCAGCTTGGCGATCGCATTGCGGTGCACCTCGTCCGGGCCGTCGGCGATGCGCAAGGTGCGGTTGCCTGCCCATTGCGCGGCCAGCGGGAAATCGTCCGACACGCCGCCGGCGCCATGCGCCTGGATGGCCCAGTCCAGCACCTGTTGCGTGACATTCGGTGCCAGCACCTTGATCATCGCGATCTCTGCTTGTGCCAGTTTATTGCCTACGGTATCCATCATGTAGGCGGCCTTCAGTGTCAGCAGGCGTGTGGTGTCGATCTGGATGCGGGCTTCGGCGATGCGTTCACGCCAGATGCTTTGCTCGGATACTTTTTTGCCGAAAGCAACGCGACTGTTCAAGCGTTTGCACATCAGTTCCAATGCACGTTCTGCAACGCCGATGGCGCGCATGCAGTGATGGATACGGCCAGGTCCAAGTCGGCCCTGGGCGATTTCAAAGCCGCGGCCTTCACCCAGCAGGATGTTGGATGCAGGTACGCGTACGTTTTCAAACAGGATTTCGCAGTGGCCATGCGGTGCATCGTCATAGCCGAAAACCGGCAACGGGCGCTTGACGGTAATGCCCGGTGTGTTGGCATCCACCAGTATCATTGATTGCTGCGAATGGCGGGCGGCCGTGAAGTCGGTCTTGCCCATCAGGATGTAGACCTTGCAACGTGGATCGCCGGCGCCGGAAATCCACCATTTGTGGCCGTTGATCACATAGTGGTCGCCATCACGTTCTATGCGGGTTTCGATGTTGGTAGCATCGGAAGAGGCTACGCCGGGTTCTGTCATCGCGAATGCGGAACGGATTTCGCCGCGCAGCAGCGGCTCCAGCCAGGTGCGCTTGTGTTCTTCGGTACCGTAGCGTTCTATGGTTTCCATATTGCCGGTATCCGGTGCGGCGCAGTTGAATACTTCCGGCGCCCAGCTCACGCGGCCCATGATTTCGCACAGCGGCGCATAGTCCAGATTGGACAAGCCTTCTGGCGCGCGCACCGATTTAGGCAAGAACAGATTCCACAAGCCTTGTTCCCTGGCTTTCGGTTTCAGCTCTTCTATCAGTTGGGTAGGAATCCAGCGGTTGCCTTTTTCCAGTCCGTTCTTGTTGACCTCTGCCTTGAAGGCCTTTTCATTTGGATAGATGTAATCATCCATGAATTTAAGCAGCTTGCCTTGCAATTCCTTGCAGCGGTCTGAGTATTCGAATTCCATACTGTGTCTCCTGGTTTTGTTCTGTTGTGATAAAACCTGTTACTTCAAACGGATTCTTTGTTTTTAAACGTATTTGAGATCTGTAGCGAGCGGGTGTCAGCGGGGTATATGTTGCAATAGCGGCAGCGCAAAAAGCGGAATGTGTTAATTAGTGCATGAGCATCGCTTCTTCAACTATTTGCAGTGCATGAGCCCCGATCACGCCCGCGCAGTAAGATATCAAATACGTTTTATTTGTTGGCGTAGCTCCAGCCCATCTCCGCCATCGGGCGGGCAGCTTCACCGGATTTTTTCGCTTGCGCGCTGGATGCAGTGCCGTCCACATAACGCTTCATGATGCCCTGCAAGATGCCGGCCATGCGGAACATGTTGTAGGCGAGGTAAAAGGAAAAATCTTCCTGGCGTATGGTCTTGCCGGTGCGTTCGCAGTATTTGGCGATGTACTCTTGTTCGCTTGGTATGCCCAGCGCCTTGAAGTCCAGGCCGGCGATGCCACGGAACTGCCCTGGACCGATATGCCAGCTCATGCAGTGGTAGGAGAAGTCCGCCAGCGGATGGCCCAGCGTGGACAATTCCCAATCCAGGATCGCCATGATGCGCGGCTCGGTCTTGTGGAACATCATATTGTCCAGACGGTAGTCGCCATGCACAATGCTGGTGTCGTCACCCGCTGGAATGTTATTCGGCAGCCAGGCGATCAGATTATCCATCGCCTCGATTTTTTCAGTTTCAGATGCCTTGTATTGCTTGGTCCAGCGGTCGATCTGGCGTGCGAAATAATTGCCGGGTTTGCCGTAATCGGCCAGGCCGATGGCGGCGTAATCGATAGTATGAAGCTGGGCAATGACGCGGTTCATCTCGTCATAAATTTCGGAGCGCTGTACCGGCGTCATGTCGGGCAGGGACTGGTCCCACAGCACGCGGCCATCGACAAATTCCATGATGTAGAAAGCGCGGCCGATCACGTCTTCATCGGTGCAGATTGCATATTGTTTTGCGGCAGGGAAGCCGGCTTTGTTCAAGGCATTCATGACCTTGAATTCACGTTCAATCGCGTGGGCGGAAGGCAGCAGCTTGGCAACCGGTCCCGGCTTGGCGCGCATCACATAACGCTGGTCGCCGGCGCTCAGCTTGAAGGTGGGATTGGATTGGCCGCCCTTGAATTGCTCTACGATCAGCTTGTCAGCGTCTTTGGCATCAAAACCTTCCACGTGCTGGCGCATGTAGTCTGCCAGGGCGCCGACATCAAACTTCTGGCGATCGGCCACCGGCATGGTTCCCATGAATTCTTCAAACATTTTGTCTCCTGCATGAATAATTTTTTTACTGGATCAGCCTATTCTATATCAATAAATCGTACGGTCGTACTATTTATTGATATTTTTCTTGGGCCCGTCTTGGACTTATCTTGGTCTTATCTTGGACTTAATAAGGATAGCAGGGATGGGCGAAAGCTTCTCAGGCTGCGCGTACGCCGCGCGACTTCTTGTATTGTTCCAGCAGGGTTTCCATCGTTGTCGTGCGGGACTCGTCCTGCAACTCCGACAGCGGTGAATAGTTCAGCACGCGCAATACCCAGTCCTGCGCTTCGCTGCCCACATCCAGCACATTGATGCAGCCGGCGGTTTGCGCCAGGTTGCCCAGGAACAGCCTTTGCCCTGTCAATGCATAAGACAGGATGGCGCGGTTGACGCCGCCGTGCAGCACCAGCAGTACGCAATCCCAGTCCGGGTCAGAGCGCAGTTGCAAGATGCCGGGGTGGATGCGGTCCATGAACTCGCCTATCGCCTCGCCGCCGAGAAATTGCTTGTCCTCTGAGACCACGCCTTCAAAAGCGCCGACGAAGGCATCTTTCAATTGTGCATCCGAGATGGCGGCGAGTTTTCCTCCACGTAATTCCTCCCATTGCGGCCAGACTTCCAGTGCTATCTGCTGGCCTGTTTCAGCGAGTACCGCTTTGGCGGTTTCTACGGTGCGGGGCAGGCCTGACACAATGACGCGGTCAAACTTGATCTGCTTTTGCGCAAACACTTTGCCTGCCGCATGGGCTTGCTGGCGTCCCTGTTCATTCAGTGGCACGGATTCCGGCAGGAAGGGTTTGCCGGCTTCATCAAAATAGCTGACACTGCCGTGCCGCATCAGGTAGATGCGGCGGCGCTGGGAAGGAAGGGAGCTCATTATTTACTTGTAGTTGGCTTTGCGTTTTTCCAGGAAGGACTGTATGCCCTCCAGCGCATCACGATGATGCAGGCTCTCGACGAAGCTATGCTTCTCTGCCTCAAAATGCTGGGGCAGGGAATTGGTTTCAGCGTCGCTGATCAGGGTTTTGATGCGGGTAACCGCGTTGGGCGACAGTTCCGCCAGTTGGTCCGCCCACTCCAGTGCAGAACTGAGCGCGCTGCCATCTGGCACTAGTTTATTGACCAGGCCGAAATCATGCAGGCGGCTTGCCGGCACTGGCTTGCCTTCCATGATGATTTCTGTTGCCAATTGGCGCGGTAGTGCCTGTGTCAAAAACCAGGAGCCTCCGCCATCCGGTGTCAGGCCCACCTTGACATAGGCCATCACAAACTTTGCCGTGGTGCCCGCCACGATCAGGTCGCAAGCCAGTGCCAGCGAAAAGCCAGCACCGGCTGCCGCGCCTTCCACGGCGGCAATCACGGGTTTGCTGCAGTTACGCAGCGCATCTATCCAGCCGTTCAGATTGTCAATGGAATCCGCTTGCACGGTCCTGTCCTTGCTGCGATTTTCCAGCAGTCGGTTCAGGTTGCCGCCGGAGCAGAAAAAATTGTCGGCGCCGGTCAGTATCACGACATCGATGGAATCGTCGCGCTCCGCGATGGAAAGCATTTCTATCGCTGCTGCATACATGTCGGGATGCAGCGCATTCTTGGCGCCGGGGTTGGACAAGGTCAGTATCAGGGTGCCGTTGTGGCGCGAAGACTTGAGTTCTGCAGACATATTGTTTTGTATTCCGGAGAAACTGCTACAAAATGAGCCTGGAGCCTGGCTGGGTGCAGCGGCGCCAGGCTCTTTTTTATGATCCCTTATTCGGGCATGGCTTTGTTGACGTTCAAGTCCATCAAGCCTTTCAACAGCCTGTAGGCTTTCCATAGCCATGCGCAGAACCAGACCAGGTAAGCCAGCGGGATGCCGATGATGGTCGCGAACAGCACCCCGCCGACAATGATCCACAGCAGATACCACCAGAAGGAGCGGATTTGCCAGCTATGGTGGCTATAGACGAAAGTGCCTGCGGCGTCGCCGCGTTTCAGGTAGCTGATGATCAGCGGGATCCAGGAAAAGGCACCGAGGGAAAATACCAGGCTCACTGCATGAAAAATATATAGCCACCAGGCCAGGTTTTTCATCGAGTTCAGTTTGTCGTCAAACACCAGCTCTTGAGTCATTGATGCTCCATAGTTATGTGAACAAGCTACTACATTACGACGGCTAACGGGAGATAGTACGACTGTATCCAGGTATTCTGCAAAGCTCCTAAGAAAACAGGTTCAGGATGCCATCTAATCCGACAAAATTCAAGGCCACGTTGGCCTGGGCCCTGACGACGGGTTTGGCGCGGAAGGCGACCGACAAGCCGGCAATATGCATCATCTTCAGGTCGTTGGCGCCGTCACCCATGACGATGGCTTCGCTGGTTTCTATGCCCATCTCTATGCAGATGCGTTCCACCGTACGCTGCTTTTCATCCGCGTCGACGATGCCGCCTATAACCTTGCCGGTCAGCTTGCCGCTTTCTATTTCCAGGACGTTGGAATGGGTGTAATCCAGTCCCAGGCGGGTTTTCATGCGGTCGGTGAAGAAGGTAAAGCCGCCGGAGACCAGTAGGGTCTTCAGACCCGCAAACTGTACCGCATTCAGCATTTTTTGCGCACCCAGCGATAGCTGCAGGCGCTCGT
Source organism: Parundibacterium terreum (assembly GCF_014636315.1). Lineage (GTDB taxonomy): Bacteria > Pseudomonadota > Gammaproteobacteria > Burkholderiales > Burkholderiaceae_D > Undibacterium > Undibacterium terreum. The sequence continues at coordinate 149,994 of NZ_BMED01000005.1, forward strand.
CATACACCTTTTGCAATGCACCTGCCTCCAGACCCTTGAGCAGTGCCACGCGGCGTATCAGGCTTTCGCGGAATTCGATTTCGCCGCGCATAGCGGCTTCCGTGATTTCGGCCACTTGCGGTTTCAGGCCCTGCATGTCAGCGATTTCATCGATGCATTCTATCGTGATCAACGTGGAATCCATGTCCATCGCCACCAGCTTGAAATCGCTGAGCTTGCGCCCGGCATCGATGAAGGTCGCATCCAGTTGCGCCGCATAGGCTTCAGCTTCTATCTGCGCCCGCAGTTCGCCGGTATAGCTGAATCCTTCGCAGCGCATCGCATTTGCGTTGATGGAAACAATGCTGCGTGCATGCGTGAGTGCGGCAACACGTGCCAGGGTAGTGGGATCGGGATTGAGTCCCTGCAGGATCAGGTTCATGGCAAAATCTTCAGTCTAGTTTAGTCTTAGTGCAATGCGCGCATCGTCGTCTTGACCTGGGCCACGCGGGAGGCCAGGTCAGGCATATTGGCAGTGATGCGCAACTTGTCCTGCCCATTCAGCTTGATGTGCTTGTTTTTCTGTACCAGCTCGATGATGCGCATGGCGTCAATCGGCGGCTGGGGTTCAAACTGCAGGGAAGCGGCTTCGCCGTGCACATCAATCTTGATGATGCCCAGCAGCTTGGCTGCTATGCGCAGCCTGTGCGTTTCCAGCAGCGCTTTCACCGGTTCCGGCAATTTGCCGAAGCGGTCTATCAACTCTTCCTGCATATCGTCTATGGCATCCTGCTTGCTGCAATTGGCCAGGCGTTTATAGATGGACAGGCGTTCATGGACATCACCGCAAAAATCATTCGGCAGCAGGGCAGGGATATGCAGGTTGATCTCGGTCGTTGTGGACAGTGGCGCTGCCAGATCGGGTTCCTTGCCGTTTTTCAGCGAGCGTACCGCCTCATTGAGCATATCGGAATACATCTGGAAACCGATCTCATGCATTTCGCCCGACTGGTTGTCGCCCAGCACTTCACCAGCGCCGCGAATCTCCAGATCATGCATGGCCAGGTAAAAGCCGCTGCCCAGTTCTTCCATTTGCTGAATGGCATCCAGGCGGCGCGAGGCTTGCTTGGTCAGGCTTTGCAGGTCATGCACCAGCAGGTAGGCATAAGCCTGGTGATGTGAGCGGCCTACACGGCCGCGCAACTGGTGCAACTGTGCCAGGCCGAACTTGTCGGCCCTGTGCATGATGATGGTGTTGGCGGTCGGTACGTCGATACCGGTTTCAATAATGGTCGTACACAGCAGGATATTATGCCGCTGCGCAACGAAATCACGCATGACCTTTTCCAGGTCCCGCTCATTCATCTGGCCGTGAGCGACTACGACGCGTGCTTCAGGCAGCAGGGCTTCCAGCATTGCCTTGCGGTTCTGGATAGTCTCTACCTCATTGTGCAGGAAATACACCTGGCCGCCGCGTTTCAGTTCGCGCAGGCAGGCTTCGCGTATTACCGATTCGCCCTCGCTGCGGACAAAAGTCTTGATTGCCAGACGCTTCTGCGGGGCAGTTGCGATGATGGAAAAATCGCGCAAGCCTTCCAGCGCCATGCCCAGCGTACGCGGTATAGGGGTGGCGGTCAGTGTCAGTACATCAACCTCGGCGCGTAGCGCCTTCAGCGCTTCTTTCTGGCGCACGCCAAAGCGGTGCTCCTCGTCGATGATGACCAGGCCCAGGCGCGAGAACTTCACGTCATCCGACAATAGCTTGTGCGTGCCGATCACGATATCTATCGTGCCGTCGCCCATGCCTTTCATCGCTTGCGTAATTTCCTTGGAGGTGCGGAAACGTGACAACTCTGCAATGCGTACCGGCCAGTTGGCGAAACGGTCAGCGAAGGTCTGTGCATGTTGTTCCGCCAGCAGCGTGGTCGGCGCCAGGATGGCAACCTGCTTGCCACCCATGACGGCTACGAATGCCGCGCGCAGCGCAACCTCGGTCTTGCCAAAGCCGACGTCGCCGCAGATCAGCCTGTCCATAGGCTTGCCGGAGGTCATGTCTTCAATCACGGCCTTGATGGCAGCGGCCTGGTCGGCAGTTTCTTCAAAGCCGAAACTGTCGGCAAAGGTCTCGTAATCCCTGGCAGAATACTCAAACGCATGACCCTGGCGCAAAGCACGGCGCGCATACAGGTTCAGCAGTTCGGCAGCGGTATCGCGTATCTGCTGTGCGGCGCGGCGCTTGGCTTTTTCCCACTGGCCGGAACCTAGTGCATGCAAGGGCGCATCATCGGGAGATGCGCCGGAGTAGCGCGAGATTACGTGCAGTTGCGCGACCGGCACATAGAGTTTGGTGTCTTTGGCGTATTCCAGATGCAGGAACTCGGTTTCGCCTTCACCCAGGTCCATGCTGATCAGGCCCATGTAGCGGCCTATGCCATGGTTGCTATGAACGACAGGATCGCCTATCTTCAGTTCGGACAGATCGCGCACCATGTGCTCGACCTGCGTCACGGCCTCCTGTTTTTTGCGTCCTATCCGTTTTCCCGAGCCGGCATACAGCTCGGTTTCTGTAATGAAGGCGAGGTCTTCGGCCAGCATGAAACCGGCGTGCAAAGGCGCGACGCCCAGCACCAGCTTGGAATCTGAGGTAATGAAGTCGGTATAGCCTTCACACAGATCCAGGCTGATATTGTATTCGGTGAAGTATTGCTGCAGGGTTTCGCGCCGGCCCAGAGTTTCAGCGCAGATCATCACGCGCTTGCCGGTTTGCAGCAGGAAAGAACGCAGATTGGTCAGCGGATCGTCGGCCCGGCGGTTGACTGCGACATCGGGAATGGGCGCCGATATTTCCGACGCTGCGCCGCCACTTTGTATGGCCCAGCGAGGATGCGGTTTCAAGGTCGCGAAAAAATCTTCATCGCGCAGGAACAGCGATTCCGGCGGCAGGATGGGCCGCTCGCGGTCGGATTTCAGGAATTGATAGCGGGAGCGGGTATCTACCCAGAAGCGCTGAATAGCCTCGTCAATATCGCCGACCAGCGCAAACGTCGTTTCCTTGGGCAGGTAGTTGAACAGCGTGGCTGTTTCTTCAAAAAACAGCGGCAGATAGTATTCAATACCGGCAGACGCGATACCGTTGCCAATATCCTTGTAGATTGCGGAACGGGAAGGATCCCCCTCGAATTGCTCGCGCCAGCGGCTGCGGAATGCAGTGCGTGCTGCCTCATCCATGGGAAATTCACGGCCGGGCAACAGACGCACTTCCTTGACGGGGTACAGCGAGCGCTGGCTGTCGGCATCAAAAGTGCGTATGGTTTCTATCGTGTCGCCAAACAGGTCCAGCCGGTAGGGCAGTGCAGAACCCATGGGAAACAGGTCGATCAGTCCGCCACGCACCGAATATTCGCCCGGCGACATCACTTGTGAAACATGGGTATAGCCAGCCAGCGTCAACTGGGTTTTCAGCCTGGCTTCATCCAGGGTTTCGCCCTGCTTGAAAAAGAAGGTATAGGCCGCCAGGAAAGACGGCGGAGCCATTCTTACCACCGCGGAAGTGACCGGTACGATCAGCACGTCGCAATGGCCGCTTTGTATCTCGTACAGCGTGGCCAGGCGTTCGGAGACCAGGTCCTGATGCGGGGAAAAGGCGTCGTAAGGCAGGGTTTCCCAATCCGGCAGCAGATGGCAGCGCAAGCTATGGGCCGCACCAAACCAGGGAATTTCATCCAGCAGACGCTGGCCGTCGGTCGCATTGGCGACAAATACCGTCAACAGGCGTTGCTGGGCTTTCAGGGAGGCGGCTGCCTGCGCCAGTGCGTAAGCGTCGGCGGAGCCATGAAGCTGGGGTAAAGCTACTCTGTGTCCGGCCTTGGGTAAAGCTTTTATGAGATCAAATGACATTAGTGAATGACAGCTATGGTCTGCAAAAGAGCCACAGACCCGATTTGACTTTAGAATGAGAGCTACATTATAAACGAAGGCGTATTTTGAAAGCCTTTACATTTACCGCTCAGCTATCACTTAATGAATAGTCCCCAAAGCCTCAAAAAATCTGGTCAGGCCCGTTATTTTGCACTGATCCCTGCCGCTGGCGTCGGTTCCCGCATGGGTGGCGCCACCCCGAAGCAATATTTAAGCTTGTCCGGTGTGCCTATCCTGCAACATACGGTGGACGCCTTCCTGAATACACCGCAAATCGCGCACACTGCCGTAGTGGTCAGTGCCGAGGATGGCTATGTGGATGACGCACTTGGCGTTTCTTCCTTGGCCCGGGCTGATTTGTCCGTTTTCAGATGCGGCGGCGATACCCGCAAGGAATCGGTCAGGAATGGACTGGAAGCGCTGAAAAACCTGCCCGGCCTTGAGATTGCAGAGGATGACTGGGTCCTGGTGCATGATGCGGCCCGGCCGGGACTGACCCCGGCCTTGATCGCCAAACTGATACAGCAGGTGGCGGACCATGCGGTAGGCGGCTTGCTGGCTTTGCCGGTAGTGGATACCGTCAAACGGGTGGCGGGCGGCACAGTCACTACGGTGCCAAGGGATGGCTTGTGGCTGGCACAGACGCCGCAGATGTTCCGCTACCGTGTACTCTGCGATGCATTGGATGCAGCTTCCGAGGTCACTGATGAGGCCAGTGCGATCGAGGCTGCCGGGCTTGTGCCTTTATTGGTTGAGGGGCACGCGCGCAATTTAAAAGTGACCTTGCCGTCTGATCTTGCCTTGGCGCAATTATATGTATCCGGGCAAAATGACGGCGTAAAGCAAAACTGATGCAATTGGCTGGTGCGCAGGATTACGAATAGCAGGCATATAAGCAAGCATACAAGCAGGTTCATAAAAAAGGAGGAGCAATGCGATTCAAGTGGAACATGGCGCGTCTGGCGCTGTGCGCGTTGTTGATTGCAGCCTCGTCGCTGCAGGCCAGCGCGGCGGATCTTTCGTTGGCGCAAAGAGCGCAGGCGGCACAATCGACTGCGGAGGGTAGCCAAAGCTGCCGCTCGGCCAAGCCGTTTTATTGGGAAATAGGCGATGCCGAAAAAACCTTGGCGCACGGCCGGGTCGGCTTGCGGGCGCCGCAGGCGGATACGCTGATGCCGATTGCATCGTCCTCCAAATGGATCTATGCGGCATACGTAGCGGAATTACGGGCAGGGAAGCTGACAGCCGAGGATATTGAATTCCTGACCTTTCGCAGCGGATATACGCGCTTCAAACGCTGCCTGTCGTCCGATACCGTTGATAGCTGCCTGAAAACCCTGACGAATGGAAATCAGGATGCTGCCACCAAAGGAAAATTTTTTTATAATGGTGGCCATATGCAAAAGCATGCGGCGCTGAATGGCTTGGGTGCGCTGGATAATCATGCTCTCGCGGCGCAAATGCGCAAGGTACTGGGAACCGGCATTCCCGTGTCTTTTAGCCAGCCTCAGCTTGCGGGCGGCATTGTCGGCAGCGCCAGCACCTATGCCGATTTTCTGCGCATGCTGTTATCCGGCAAGCTGGCGCTGTCTTCCATGCTGGGGTCGCATGCAGTCTGCACCAACCCTGCAACTTGCGATCAGGCGGCGAGTACGCCTATCCCGTCGCGCCTGAGCTGGCATTACAGCCTGGGGCACTGGGTGGAAGACGATCCGCAAAATGGCGATGGCGCATTCAGCAGTGCCGGCCTATTCGGTTTTTATCCCTGGATAGATGCCAGCCGGACCTACTATGGGGTGATTGCGCGCGCCAACTTGCTGGGTGCCATATTGAGTGGTGAGGGCCAGCGGCCAGCGCTGGAATCTGTCGAATGCGGACATCAGATACGCAAGGCCTGGGCCACTGGTGCGGCGCAGGGCTGAATGACATAAAGCCTGCATGGTCGGGCAAGAAGAGCACTTTTAATTTGAAGCAAGGATGCAATGACTACACCAACACCATCGTTACCACCGATACCGCCGATGCCACCATTTCGCATAGGCCAGGGCTATGATTGCCACGCGCTGGTGCCGGGGCGCAAACTGATCATTGGCGGCGTAACTATTCCGCACAGCACCGGCTTGCTGGGGCATTCCGATGCGGATGTCTTGCTGCATGCGATCACCGATGCGCTATTTGGCGCGGCTGGACTGGGCGACATAGGCCGGCATTTTCCAGATACCGACAAGCAGTTTTCAGGTGCCGATTCGCGTGTCTTGCTGCGTGAGTGCGCTGCCCGCGTACGCCAGGCCGGTTATCTGATCGGTAATGTGGATGCAACCATCATCGCTCAGGCGCCGAAAATGGCGCCGCATATAGGCTCCATGGTGGAAAACATCGCAGCCGACCTGGGCCTGGATGCAAACAGGGTCAATATCAAGGCCAAGACCAACGAGCGTCTGGGCTATCTGGGCAGGGAAGAGGGCATTGCTTCAGAAGCAATAGCGCTGGTCTTTAATGCCTAGACGTACTAAACTGAAAGTGTAAATATTCCCAGAGCCAAAAGGAGACCGGGCATGGACAGAGAAAATCTGAAGGACTTACTGAAGCAACTGCATGAAGGTCTTAATTCCACCGATGAAGTGGATGGCGAGCTCAAAACCTTGCTGCAGGAACTGGATGGCGATATCCAGCATCTGCTGAGCGCCGAGAAATCGCCGGATGATCCTATCTTTGCGGGATTGACCGAACGCTCGCAGGCTTTATCTGCGCAGTTTGCTGCCAAGCATCCGCGCCTGGAGCCGGTGCTGAGGGAGTTGGGTGGGATGCTGGAAAAGATAGGCGTCTGAAGCCATTGCAGGCGGTGCTTATTTTCTGCATCTGCAAACAAAAGCGCCCGAAAGGGCGCTTTTTTCTTGTGCAAAGATTTTTTTAATTTGCAAATTTAGCTGTCCACTTGCGCTCGAAATCCATGTCCTGGAAATGCTGGACGATAAAATCAATGAAGACCCTGGTTCTGGCGGGCAGGTGGCTGCGATTCTGGTACGCGATATTGATCGCCAGCCGCGGCAAGTCCCAGTCGTCCAGCACCGGCACCAGGCGGCCGGCAACAACGTCGTCAAAGACTATGTAGTTGGGCTGGACCAGGATGCCCAGGCCTTCCAGTGCCGCTGAGCGCAAGATCTGGCCGTCGTTGGCTTCCAACAGGCTCTGCACTTTGACGATCCTGGTCTTGCCATCGCGGCTGAGGTGCAATTCGCTGGGGTTGTTGGCATGGGTGTAGGTCAGCAGCTTATGGGCGGATAGTTCTTCCAGCCTGGTTGGCGTGCCGTTGCGCGCAAGATAGGCCGGGGATGCGGCCAGGATGCGCCGGGTCCACGCCAGCTTGCGCACGGTGATATTGGAATCGGATTCATATTCCTTGGTCCTGATTGCGATGTCTATGCCGCTCTCTATGAGGTCGAAGTAGCGGTTTGCCGCATCCAGTTGCACATTAATTTGCGGATAGCGCCGCGTAAATTCCGGTAGCAGCGGTGCAATATGCTTCATGCAAAATGACAGTGACCCGGTAATTCGCAAGGTGCCGCTGGCGACGACCGTGGTTGCGCTGGTGGTGGCTTCCGCCTCTTTCATGTCGGCCAGTATGCTCTTGCAGCGCCGGTAAAAAATCTCGCCGGCCTGTGTCAGCCCTAGCCGCCTGGTGTTGCGTTCCACCAGTCGGGCGTTCAGCCGGTTTTCCAGCGAGACCAGTCCGCGGCTGGCTGCCGCATTGGACATGCCCAGGGCCTCTGCCGCGCGGGACAGGCTGCCCAGCTCCGCCGTTTGTACAAACAGCTCAAATTCGCTCCAGCGATCCATGTTCCTCTACTCTCAGCTTCTCAGTTTTCCACTCAGCGGAAAAGACATTTGCAAAATCGCCATTTTCTTCCAATATTGATGCGTTTATAGTACCTCAGGCAATGAAAAAGAGTCGATGGAGACACGAAACATGAGAAATTTGGACGAAGACAATATTACCCAGGCCGTGCTGGCCCGCCATGCGGCGATGCCGGATGAGCGGCTGCGCGAGATCATGACCTCGCTGGTGCAGCACTTGCATTCCTTTGCCCGCGAAGTGAAGCTGACCGAGGAAGAGTGGTTTGCAGGCATACAATTCTTGACCGAGACCGGGCAGATATGTTCCGACAAGCGGCAGGAATTTATCCTGCTGTCCGACACCCTGGGTTTATCGATGCTGGTCACAGCGCTGAATAATCGCAAGCCGCAGGGCTGTACGGAATCGACGGTATTCGGTCCTTTTCACGTAGAAGGTTCTCCGGAATATGCGCTGGGCGATAATGTTGCTGAAGGCGTAAAGGGCGAGCCCTGTTTCGTGCGCGGTACCGTACGCGATATCAACGGCGAACCGGTACCGCATGCCAGCATGGAAGTATGGCAGGCAGATGCCGACGGGTTTTATGACGTGCAGTATGAGCATCTGGAAGCTCACCAGGGGCGCGGAACTTTCCGCAGCGGCCCGCAGGGAGAATTCCATTTCCGTTCCGTCAGGGCCGAGGCCTATCCTATTCCTTACGACGGCACAGTGGGTCGCATGCTGAAAGCGCTGTCGCGCCACCCGTGGCGGCCTGCGCATCTGCATTTCCTGATCAAGGCGGAGGGCTATGAAACTTTGATTACCCATGTATTCCGCGACGGCGATCAATATCTGGATTCGGACGCGGTATTCGGCGTGCGCTCTTCCTTGATTGCCGATTGGGTGTGGCATGAGGCCGGTATTGCGCCGGACGGCAGCCGTGTTGACGTACCGTTTTATACGCTGGACTTCGACTTTGTGTTGAATCCAGTACAGGCTGGCAAGGCAGCATAGACATGCAAAATTTTATTTACAGCGGTAGTTCTTCCCGTATCGTGTTTGGCGCCAGCAGCTTGCAGCATCTGGTGCGGGAAGTGGAGGCGCTAGGGGCGCAGCGGGCGCTGGTGCTGTGCACACCGCGCCAGCGCGAAGGGGCGCAGCGTATCGCTGAACTGCTCGGTAACCGCTGCGCCGGTATTTTCGACGGTGCAGTAATGCATGTGCCGATAGAAGTGGCCCGGCAGGCCAGGGAGCATGCACAGGCGCTGAATGCCGATTGTGCGATTGCCGTCGGCGGCGGTTCCACGATAGGCCTGGGTAAGGCAATCGCACTGGAATCGTCCTTGCCTATCCTGGCGATCCCGACCACCTATGCCGGCAGCGAGATGACGCCGATTTACGGCATTACCGAAGCCGGCTTGAAAAAGACCGGCCGCGATGCGCGCGTGTTGCCGAAGACCGTGATCTACGATCCTGAGCTATCCTTGGATTTGCCTGCGCAGATTTCCGCGACCAGCGGCATCAATGCGATAGCCCACGCCGCAGAGGGCCTGTATGCGCACGACGGCAATCCCATCACTTCGCTGATGGCGCAGGAGGGGATACGCGCGCTGGCGCAAGCCTTGCCCCAATTGATGGATGCGCCGCATGAGTTGGAGGCGCGCAGCGCAGCTTTGTATGGCGCATGGCTGTGCGGCTCGGTGCTGGGCAGCGTCAGCATGGGTCTGCACCATAAACTGTGCCATACGCTGGGCGGCAGCTACGGGTTGCCACATGCCGAGACGCATACCATCGTCCTGCCGCATGCACTGCACTACAATGCGCAGGCGGCGCCGGTTGCGATGCAGCGCATTGGTGATGCCCTGGGAGCATCCGGCGCTGCCCAGGGTGTGTATGATCTGGCGCTGTCGCTGAAGGTGCCTATGAGCCTGAAGGAAATCGGCATGCCGGAAGCGGAGCTGGATCGTTGCAGTGAAATTGCAACGCAAAATGCGTATGCGAATCCTCGACCGATTGAAAAAGCAGCGATACGCGCGCTGCTGGAATACGCCTATCATGGCAGACGGCCGGGAATGTAAAGCCGTGTCGGACCACGCAAGCCAAAATAAAAAGCCCGCCGAAAAAAAATCGGGGGGCTTTTTGATTTGTTGCTGATTAAAGCTTAGCGCAAAATTACAGACTCAATTCCAACACTTTGCGGCTGACATCCAGCGTGACATCGCGGTTTTCGCCCAAGGCCACCATGCGGTGATTTTCCAGTGCCGACAGGATAGGATCGATGTTGCCGGCATTGAGCGAATAATCGCCCAAACGGGTCTTGACGCCGACTGACTCAAAGAATTCCTGAGTGCGGGCAATTGCGGCATCTATCCTGCTGTTCTCGTCGCCGTCGCGCAGATCCCATACGCGCTCTGCGTATTGCAGCAGCTTGGCGCGCTTGCTTTCCTTGCGCACGCGCAGCATGCTAGGCAAGACGATGGCCAGGGTTTGCGCATGATCCAGGCCGTGCAGCGCCGTCAGCTCATGGCCTACCATATGCGTAGCCCAGTCTTGAGGCACGCCGGTGGAAATGACGCCATTCAATGCCATCGTGGCGCACCACATGATATTGGCGCGGGTGTCGTAGTCTTCCGGATTGGCCAATGCTTTCGGGCCTTCTTCGATCAAGGTCCGCAACAAGCCTTCGGCAAACCTGTCCTGCACCGGCGAGTTGACCGGGTAAGTCATGTACTGTTCCATCACGTGTGCATAGGCATCGACCACGCCGTTGCCGATCTGGCGTACGGGCAGGGTAAAGGTCGTGGTCGGGTCCAGCACCGAGAATTGCGGGAAGCAATGGCGGCTGGAGAAAGCCATCTTCGCCTTGATCGATTTGCGGGTAACGACGCTGCCGCTATTCATTTCAGAGCCGGTTGCCGGCAATGTCAGCACAGAGCCGAAAGGCAAGGCCTTGGTGATATTGCTGCCGCGTTTTTCCAGGATGGCCCATGGGTCGTCGCCTTCAAAACAGGCCGCCGCTGCGACGAACTTGGTGCCGTCAATCACGGAACCGCCGCCGACTGCCAGCAGGAAATCAATGTTTTCTTTCTTGATCAGATCGACCGCACCCATCAGGGTTTCGTAGGTCGGATTGGGTTCGATGCCGGTGAACTCGACGACGGAGCGCGAGCCCAGTGCCGCCATCACCTGATCAAATACACCGTTTTGCTTGATGCTGCCGCCGCCATACAAAACCAGTACTTTCGCGTCCGCAGGCACGACTTTATTCAGGTCGGCGATGCGGCCTTTTCCAAACAAGATCTGGGTAGGGTTGTAAAAATCAAAATTCAGCATTCCGGTCTCCTTGGAAAAAAATGGGGAGGCTCCGCTTGCCAGTGAAGTATTGCTTGCGGAGCCATGCCTGTGTGTTGTTGCTTATGATTGTTTATATGCTACTCAGCACGCTATGCTAGCGCATATCCGGGATTAAGGTTGAAGCAGGCTTCAAACAGCTAAAAATATAGTCCCGGTTGCGGTGAGGCTAGTTCCGGGCTGATTGCCTGATTTAGTCCGCCAGGAATAAAAACACAGTAGGTTTTTTATGGAAATCCGGTGCTTGCCCTGATTTCAGGCGCGCTTTCCACTCGGTCGCGGTTTTGGTCTGCACGGATTCGGTCGGCAGGCTGAGGTCGGTGGCAACACAGATCAAAGTGTTGCTATTGCAGCTAGTCGCCAACGCTTCCAGCATGGCGGCGTTGCGATAGGGTGTTTCTATCAGCAACTGGGTTTGCTTCTCTTTCTTTGAACGCTCCTCCAGTTCCTTGATGCGCTTGCTGCGCAGGGCGGCATCGGTTGGTAAGTACCCGTGAAAGGCGAAACTTTGTCCATTCAGGCCGCTGGCCATCAGGCTCAACAACAGTGAGGAAGGGCCGACCAGTGGCCTTACCGTGATGCCGCGCTGATGCGCCAGACGCACCAGGTTGGCGCCGGGATCGGCGACTGCCGGAACGCCGGCTTCCGAAATCAGGCCGGCATCATGGCCCGCAACTAACGGCGCGAGCAAGGCTTCGAGGTCTTTTTCCGGGGTGTTGACGTTCAATTCGCTGATCTGGATTTCTTGCAAGGCTCTGCCCAGCGGGTGATTTTGCGCCAACAGTTTCAGGTAGGCGCGGGTGGTCTTGGCGTTTTCTGCAATCAGGTAAGGCAAGTTGGCGCTCATGCTTTGCACCGTGTCGGGGATGATGCGTGCCAGCAGGCCTTCCTGTTGGCCTTCTGAGTAACCCAGCGTATTGGGAATGAGATAAAGTGTGCCTGGCATTTTCTTGAAATTTAATTATTTTGTTGGATGGTTGATGGATTGCTGCCGGCGAAGAAGTTTACTCCTGCATGACGCAGCATCGTCGTTAGTGCAATCAACGGCAGGCCGGTCAGGGCAGTGGGGTCGCTGCTTTCTATCTTCTCTATAATAGCGATGCCCAAGCCCTCATTTTTTGCGCTGCCGGCGCAGTCATACGGTTGTTCTATATGCAGGTAAGCGTCCAGCTCGGCATCCGGCAAATCACGGAAGCTGACCAGGGTTTGTACATTGATCAATTGTGTGCCGTATTCCGATTCCGGCGCGGCTGCATTGAGCAGGCACAGGGCAGTATGGAAAATGACTTCGCGCCCGCGCATTTTCTGCAATTGTTTCAATGCGTTGGCATGATCGCCCGGCTTGCCGATTTGTTCACCGTCCAGCGTGGCGACCTGGTCTGATCCTATAATCAACGCATCGGGTGCCTTCCTGGCGATGGCGAGTGCTTTTTCCTTTGCCAGTCGCAGGGCGGTTTGTTCCGGCGTTTCGCCGGCACGTGGGGTTTCGTCGATATCGGGGCTGATGACTTCGAAAGGTAATTGCAATCTGGATAAGAGTTCGCGGCGGTAAATCGAGCTGGAGCCGAGGATAAGCCTTGTTTTGGGCTTGCCGGCAAGGGTGTTGAGTGACATTTTTATAATTTTGCTTGAATAAATGTGTGTGCTTCGCGGATAATGTCGCTAAGTCTTTGACGAGCAAGGTGCATTCCTGTTATTATCGCAGGTTTTCTGGGTTCAAATATCCTATGCAAGCAATTGTGATCGACGCCTTTTCGTTTTGCCAACTCAAAGAGCACCGCGAAGGTAGCATCCTGATCGCAGATTTGCCTCGTCTTTCGGCAGAGAGCGCATCCAATAGCGGTGCTCTTGATTGGTCATTGACAGGCGGCACGGATAAGATGGGGCACCCACAGTTGATTCTGACTGTAAAAGGTGCCGTGCAATTGATGTGCCAGCGTTGCCTGACACCCTTTGCTTTTGACGTCGACTCGGAATCAGTATTGATACTCGCCAAAACCGAAGATAATGCGGATGAAATTGAAGCATTGCTGGAGGATGACGAGATTGATGTAGTAGTGGGCAGCAAGACATTCAATGTCATCGATTTGATAGAGGATGAGGCGCTGCTGGAAATACCCCAATCGCCCAAACATGCAGTATGCCCCAAGGATTCTCCAGAGGCAGTAGCGGTTGAAGCTCATGCAAACAGCAAGAAGGAATCACCGTTCGCTGTGCTGAAGAACATCAATGGGCGTACCTAGTGGCATTATTCTGAAATAACACGTAGGTCGGGATTATTAGGGATTCTTGACGGACAAGTTTTTAGTTTGGTCAGGTGTGTTAAATTTTTAGAAACATTTTTTGAAGTATTAGGAGTTATCATGGCCGTTCAGCAAAACAAAAAATCACCATCCAAGCGTGGTATGCACCGTTCACACGATTTTCTGACTGCACCGCAGTTGGGTATCGAGCCAACAACTGGCGAAACGCATCTGCGTCACCACATCAGCCCAAATGGCTTCTACCGTGGTCGTAAAGTATTGAAAACCAAGAACGACGAATAATCTGTCTGCTTGGTCAAAGGCGGCGTGGCAAGTTTTATACTTGGCGCCGCTTTTTTTGTGCGCGCAAGAAATGCAATTCTTGCAAAATTGTTATGTAAAGTATTTTATTTTCTTGAATGAGAATGAAATCATGTGATGGATTTCTTCAGTCTTGATAAGATGCGCGTTCCGAGATGAAGTGTTGAATTACTAAATGACAATAAAAATCTCCATTGACTGCATGGGCGGCGATCATGGCCCCGCAGTTACGGTAGCTGCGGCAGTGTCTTTCGCCAATCGCGAACCGGATTCCGAGTTCATCCTGGTTGGGCTTGAGTCTGTGATTCATGCAGAGCTGAAAAAAAATCGCGCCAGCAATCATCCCCGCATGACGGTCGTCAATGCAACCGAGGTCATCACGATGGATGATCCGGTGGAAATTGCGCTGCGCAAGAAAAAAGATTCCTCCATGCGGGTCGCTGTCAACCAGGTCAAGGAAGGTCTGGCCCAGGTATGCGTATCCGCCGGCAACACCGGCGCATTGATGGCGGTTTCCCGCTATGTGCTGAAAACCATGCAGGGCGTAGATCGTCCGGCTATCTGCGGTTTGTTGCCAAATCAAAAAAATCGTCCTACCTATATGCTGGACCTCGGCGCCAATGTCGACTGCGAACCGCTGCACCTGCATCAGTTTGCGATCATGGGCTCCGCGCTGGTGTCTGCGGTCGAAGGCAATAAGTCCAAGCCGACCATAGGCTTGCTGAATGTTGGCGAAGAAGACATCAAAGGTAATGATGTCGTCAAGAAAACTGCGCAATTATTGCGCGCCGACCATGAAAAAGGCTTGCTGAACTTTTACGGCAATGTCGAGGGCAATGATATTTTCAAAGGCACCACAGATATCATCGTCTGCGACGGCTTTGTCGGCAACGTGACGCTGAAGGCGGCTGAGGGTTTGGGACGTTTCTTCAAGACGACGCTGACCAGCGAATTCAAGAGCAACCCTTTGAATTTGTTGGGCGCTATAATTGCCCGGGGCGCGCTGAAGGCGATCTCGGGTAAGATGAACCCTTCCAACTACAATGGCGGTTGCCTGCTGGGCTTGCGTGGCCTGGTATTCAAGAGCCATGGTGGTGCAGACAAGTATAGTTATGAGTGGGCAATACAGCGTGCATTTGATGCCGTGAAAAATGATGTATTGACCCGTATCTCGACATCGATGGCGGAACTGATGCCTATAGAGCCAGCAGTAGAAGCTCCGGCAGTGGCATCGATGCAAACCAATGAACCTATAGCACAGAAAACCGCATGACTTTCTATAGCAAAATTATCGGTACCGGCAGCTATCTGCCACCTAAAAAAGTAAGCAACAACGAGCTGGCAGAGCAATTGGCCTTGAAGGGCATAGAAACCTCCGATGAGTGGATTTTTTCCCGCAGCGGTATTTCTGCACGCCATTACGCCGAGCCGGACGTGCTGTCCAGCGACCTGGCGATAGAGGCGGCAAAGCGCGCGCTGGAAGCAGCTGATCTGCAGGCAAATGATATCGACCTGATCATCATGGCGACATCGACGCCGGATCACTTCGGCGGCTTTCCAAGTACTGCCTGCGTAGTGCAGAACAAGCTCGGCATTACCAATGGTGCTGCTGCGATGGACGTGCAGGCGGTGTGCAGCGGTTTTGTGTATGCGATGTCAATTGCTGACAGCATGATCAAGACCGGTTCGCACAAGAATGTACTGGTGATCGGTGCAGAGGTATTCTCGCGCATCCTGAATTTTGAAGATCGCACGACTTGCGTGCTGTTTGGTGATGGCGCCGGTGCGATTGTCATGACGCGCTCGACTGAGCCTGGTGTACTCGCCACCAAGCTGCACGCGGACGGCAGCCACGCCAGTATCCTGTGTGTGCCGGGTAGTGTGAATGCAGGTGTGGTTGCGGGTAGCGCTTTCCTGTATATGGATGGCCAGGCGGTATTCAAGCTGGCAGTCTCCGTGCTGGAAAAAGTCGCGAATGAAGCGATGGAAATCGCCGGCCTGGATGCGTCGCAAATAGATTGGCTGGTGCCGCACCAGGCTAACATCCGTATCATGCAAAGCACCGCGAAGAAATTGCGCCTGCCTATGGAAAAAGTCGTAGTGACCGTGGACCAGCATGGCAATACCTCCGCGGCCTCCATTCCGCTGGCACTGGATGCTGCGGTCAGGGATGGCCGCATCAAGCCGGGCCACACCGTGATGGTCGAAGGCGTCGGCGGTGGCTTCACCTGGGGTGCTGCGATAGTAAAGATGTAATTGCTCGTGCCGGCGGTATGATGCCGGCAACAAGCTACGCAAGCCAAGCAGAATAACTAAACACTTAAAATTTGATCCACATGACTCAATTTGCATTTGTTTTTCCAGGCCAGGGTTCGCAGGCGATAGGCATGCTGAACGGCTTTGCCGATAACGCAATCGTGAAGCAGACGGTCGCAGAAGCGTCCGACGCACTGCAGTTCGACCTTGGCGCACTGATTGCGCAAGGACCTAAAGAAGAGCTGGACCTGACTACCAATACCCAGCCTGTAATGCTGACTGCGGCGGTAGCCTGCTATCGCGCATGGATTGCCGCTGGTGGCAAGGCGCCGTCTATCGTCGCAGGCCATAGCCTGGGTGAATACTCGGCGCTGGTGGCGGCTGGCGTCATTGCATTCAAGGATGCTGTTCCGCTGGTGCGTTTTCGCGCACAGGCAATGCAGAGCGCAGTACCTGTAGGGCAGGGCGGTATGGCCGCGATCCTCGGTTTGTCCGATGAAGACGTCAAGGCTGCCTGTGCGGAGGCCGTCGCCGGCACGCCTGGCGAGGTGGTCGAAGCAGTTAACTTCAATGCACCGGCTCAGGTAGTGATTGCCGGTAGCAAGGCTGCCGTGGAGCGCGCCTGTGAGATCGCCAAGGCCAAGGGCGCCAAGCGCGCATTGCCTTTGCCGGTTTCCGCCCCTTTCCATTCTTCGCTGCTGAAGCCTGCATCGGACAAATTGCGCGAGTTCATGGCCAGCCTGAATTTTTCGGCGCCTGCCATTCCGCTGATTAACAACGTTGACGTCGCCATCGTTAATGACACTGCTGCAATCAAGGATGCGCTGGTGCGCCAGGCTGCGAGCCCGGTACGCTGGGTGGAGACTGTGCAAAAAATCGGCGCCGGCGGCGTGACGCATATCATTGAATGCGGTCCGGGCAAGGTTCTTGCCGGTTTGACCAAGCGCATCAATGGTGATCTGATTGGCGAGGCCATGTTTGACCAGGCTTCCCTCGAAAAAGTAATGGAAATTTTGAAATGACACAACAATTAGCAAATCAGGTCGCGTTGGTTACCGGCGCATCGCGCGGCATAGGCAAGGCAATAGCGGTTGCACTGGCCAAGGCTGGTGCGCGCGTCATCGGCACGGCAACTTCAGAATCCGGCGCTGCCGCAATCTCGGAATATCTGGCTGAAGTCGGCCCTGATGCGGGCAAGGGCGTAGCTTTCAATGTCAATGATGTGGCGCGCTGCTCATCGCTGGTTGAGGAGATTCAAAAGGAATATGGCAGCTTGTCTATTCTGGTGAATAATGCGGGCATTACCCAGGATCAACTGGCGATGCGCATGAAAGAAGAAGAGTGGGATAATGTCATTTCTACCAATCTGAGTTCGGTCGGGCGCCTGTCGCGCGCGGTGCTGCGTGGCATGATGAAGGCCAAGCATGGACGCATCATTAATATTACTTCGGTAGTCGGCTCTGCCGGCAATCCCGGCCAGATGAACTATGCTGCCGCCAAGGCGGGTGTTGCCGGCATGAGCCGTGCGCTGGCCAGGGAAATCGGCAGTCGCAACATTACTGTTAATTGTATTGCACCGGGGTTTATTGATACCGATATGACCAAGGCGCTGACGGACGATCAAAAGACTGCGATCCTGCAGCAGATTCCTATGGCCAGGTTGGGCTTGCCGGAAGACATCGCGGCTGCCACTTTGTTCCTCGCATCGCCCGGTGCGGGCTATATTACTGGAACAACCTTGCATGTAAATGGTGGCATGTACGTTAGTTAAATTGATTTTTATAAGAAATTATTGGGTAAATCACTGGAATTAACCGAAGATATGCCTGATAATGCATAATTGCTTTTTCTCGCGCAAACCTGCTAAAATGCGCGCACTTTCTGTAACCTCTACTGGAGACACACATGTCCGATATCGAACAACGCGTTAAGAAAATCGTCGCTGAACAACTGGGCGTCGCCGAAGCAGACATCAAGATTGAATCCTCTTTCGTGGACGATCTGGGTGCTGACTCCCTGGACACAGTTGAACTGGTAATGGCTCTCGAAGACGAATTCGAAATGGAAATCCCGGACGAACAAGCCGAGAAAATCACTACTGTGCAGCAAGCGATCGATTACGCTAAAGCACACGTTAAGGCCTAATCAGCCACTCGTTATCGACTCTAGGAGAAGCGTTTGAGCCGTACGCGTGAACGTCGTGTCGTTGTTACCGGTCTCGGTTGCATTTCCCCTGTTGGCAATAATATTGCCGATAGCTGGGGTGCTATCACCGCAGGCAAATCGGGCATAGCGACCATTACCAAATTTGACGCAACCCCTTTTACGACGCACTTTGCCGGCGAAGTGAAGGGCTTCAATATCGAGGATTACATCCCCGCCAAGGAAGCCCGGAACATGGATACCTTTATCCATTTCGGCATTGCTGCAGGGGTGCAGGCGATTCAGGATAGTGGCCTGACAGTCACTGAAGAAAACGCTGAGCGCATTGGCGTCATCGTGGGTTCCGGTATCGGCGGCTTGCCGCTGATCGAAGATACCCATGCGACGCTGACTGAGCGCGGGCCTCGCCGTATCAGCCCATTCTTTGTCCCTGCTTCCATCATCAACATGATCTCAGGACACCTGTCGATCAAGTTCGGTCTCAAGGGACCTAATTTGGCGATTGTGACTGCATGTACTACCGGTTTGCATTGCATAGGCACAGCCGCTCGCATGATCGAGTACGGCGATGCCGATGTGATGGTGGCCGGCGGTGCGGAATCGACGATTTCTCCTCTGGGCCTGGGTGGTTTTGCTTCCGCCCGCGCTCTGTCTACCCGTAATGACGATCCTGCTACGGCATCCCGTCCATGGGATAAGGACAGGGATGGCTTCATCCTCGGCGAAGGTGCAGGGGTGATGGTGCTGGAAGAGTATGAACACGCCAAGGCGCGTGGCGCCAAGATTTATGGCGAAGTACTCGGTTTCGGCATGAGTGGCGATGCTTATCACATCACTTCACCGACGATGGATGGTCCACGCCGCAGCATGATCAATGCAATGAAAAATGCAGGGATCAATGGCGACCAGATCAACTATCTGAACGCACATGGCACGTCGACTTCCATCGGTGACCAGAACGAAACCGATGCGATCAAGGCGACCTTCGGCGATCACGCATACAAGCTGACCGTCAACTCGACCAAGTCGATGACAGGTCACTTGCTGGGTGGTGCCGGCGGCCTGGAATCGGTATTTACCGTTCTGGCATTGCACAATCAGATTTCGCCTCCGACGACGAATATCTTTAATCAGGATCCGGCATGTGATCTCGATTATTGCGCCAATATTGCAAGAGAGATGCCCATCAATTTTGCAATGAAAAATTCCTTCGGCTTCGGCGGAACGAACGGCACCCTGATCTTCGGTAAGATCTAAGCTTCTGAATCCAGGCATTCTCCTATCGGAGAGTGCCTGTTCTTTTTCTGCCTTCCGGCAATCCCATGTCCATTGCGGTCACAGCAAATATCGCGCCGTCACGCAGCCTGCTCCTTGCAGTGTGCTTTATGTGCGTGCTGGCTTGTGCTGCCGGGATACTGTCTGCATCCTCTCCTGATCTGTATTGGCCCCTGAGGCTATTGATCTTGCTGATGAGTTGCCTGTGCTCCTTGTTTGTCCTGCTGAATTTTCTGCGTACCCGTATCCCCGTCCGGCTGGATATTGGCGGGGAGGGGGAGATTGTCTTGCGCACGGCGGCGCCGCTTCCGTGGGGATATCCCTTGCGAAGGCCGGGGCTTAGTCAGGAATCGTATTCTTACCATGTCAGCCTGAGTGAGAGCAGTACCTTGTGGCCCAATTTCCTGCTGCTGAATCTGCTTGCAGACGACGGCAGGCTACACATCTTGCCAATATTATGGGATAGTGTACAACCTGCAACTTTCAGGGCATTATCCGTCGCTTTGCGGTGGATAGCGGTCCGGGAGCAGTCCGCGAAGCCACAAAAAGGTGACTTCTTGTAACTTGGCAAGCTTTTGGGGAACTTTGAAAGTCTTGCCCAATCTACTTAAGAGATCGCGTGTGTTGCCAATATGGGCTTGATAGCAATAGGATATGATTGAGTGACGACAGAACGCGACATAGATCAACTACTGGTTGAACGCGTCCAGCGTGGTGATAAAAAGGCATTTGAGCTTCTGGTTTCCAAATATCAAAGGAAATTAATGCGGCTCGTGTCCAGGCTCGTCCATGATCAGGCAGAGGCAGAAGATGTCGTGCAGGAATCGTTTATCAAGGCTTATCGGGCCCTGGCGAATTTTCGCGGCGAATCGGCCTTTTATACATGGCTGTACCGGATAGGCGTCAATACGGCAAAAAACTATCTGGTGACCCAGGGGCGCAGAGCGCCGACGTCAACCGATGCCGACATAGAAGAGGCAGAAACTTTTGTCGATGCCGATGGACTAAGGGATATAAACACTCCTGAATCCCTGCTCGCCAGCAAGCAGATCGCCGAGACAGTGAATGCAGCAATGGCGGCGTTGCCGGAAGAGTTGCGCAATGCGATTACCTTGCGCGAGATCGAGGGCTTGAGCTATGACGAGATTGCCGAGGTCATGCTGTGCCCCATAGGGACAGTGAGAAGCCGGATATTCCGCGCGCGTGAGGCAATCGCAGAGAAATTAAGGCCGGTACTAGGAACAGCGCTGGATCAGAGGTGGTAGTACTACACGGTTATCAGGCAAAAATAGTACTGGTTCAAACAAATTGAGTTGCACAGAAGTTAGCATATAGATTGCGGGTACGATGATGAAAACAGATACAAGTAAACAAGAACATATTTCAGCATTGCTGGATGGCGAGCTGAGCGGGCATGACTGCGACGCGGTCATTGTCAGCCTGGCAGCAGCCGAAAGCCGCGAAGCCTGGAATGTGTATCATCAGATCGGCGATGCCCTGAGGTCGGACGACCTTGCGGTTAATCTGAGTGCAGATTTTTCTTCCCGCTTTTCTGCTCTGCTGGATGCCGAGCCTGTCATCCTCGCTCCCAAAACCAGGCCGGTGGCTGAACAGCCGGAAATGCCGGCAATTGGCCAGCAAGCGAATGGCGCGGCCATCGTCAAGCCGCGCTTTAGCTGGAATGTGGCGATTGCCAGCATGGCCGCCGCAGCGGCGGTGGCATTTATCATGGCTCCGCAAGTGACAGCCATGTTTGGCGGCGGTGCTGCACCCGGTTTGCAAATGGCCAAGGTCAATGACAATCCGGGCAAACCTGCGTCGCAGCAGAGTGGACCGGTACAGCTGGTGGCTGATGCCAGTGTCAATCCGGAGTCGCAAGCCCGCCC
The DNA here is from genome assembly GCF_014636315.1 of Parundibacterium terreum. GTDB lineage: Bacteria > Pseudomonadota > Gammaproteobacteria > Burkholderiales > Burkholderiaceae_D > Undibacterium > Undibacterium terreum. The sequence continues at coordinate 171,218 of NZ_BMED01000005.1, forward strand.
GAGTGATGAACCCGACATGCTCAGGGATCCCCGTATCGACAGCTATCTGCTGGCACATCAGCGCTTTTCTCCTGCGATCAGTAATGCCGCGCAAACGACGCAATTTGCTGCCCGCGGCGTAGACCGTGATGACGCCGCCCGCGCAAGTTCCTCAGCCTCGGACAAATAAAACGATATGTCGCTTCAGCGTGTAAAGCTTTCCGTCCTGGCATCCTTGCTGGGCATGGCGTCGATGATGCATTTTGCTCACAGTGCCGAGACACAGGAAGACAAGCGGGAGACGCAAAATCTCTTGCAAAAGATACGGTCCGCAGCGCAAAAGCTGAATTACTCCGGCACCTTCGTTTATCAGCAAGCCAGCCAGATCAGGACTTCGCGCATCACCCATCTGGTCGATGCCAGCGGTGAAGTCGAAAAACTGGAAATCCTGGACGGCAAGCCCAGGGAATACATACGCCATAATGATGAGGTTGCCTGCTATCTGCCGGACACCAAGACCATACAGGTAGAAAAGAACGTTACGCAGGAAGTATTCCCGGCGATGCTGGCCAATAATGCTGCGCTGTTACCGGATATTTACGCGATCCGTAAGCAGGACATGGGGCGAGTTGCGGGCATGCCGTGCCAGATCGTCAGCTTTGAGCCGCGCGATGCCTTCCGTTACGGCTATCGCCTGTGCATGGACAATAGCAGCGGTTTGTTACTTCGCGCACAGACCGTCAACAATAAAAACGAGATCATCGAGCAAATTGCATTTACGCAGATTTCCATCGGTGACATCGATAAGAGTCGCGTCAAATCAAGTTTTCCCAATACCAGCCAGTGGCAGACGGAAAACTTGACTGTGCAATCGAACGCCAATTCGGGTTGGATAGTAAAATCCTTACCAGCCGGCTTTAAAAAAACGCGTGAAATGAAGCGTTTGATCCCCATATCACCAGCAGCAGCGGCAAATAGTACCGAGGCCAAAGCACATCAAGTCATACAAATGATTTTTTCGGATGGGCTGGCGGCAATTTCCGTGTTTATCGAACCCGACTCCCAAGGCCGTAGCGAGGGAAGCTTGCAGCAGGGGGCGATGACCATCATGGTAAAGCGCCATGGCGACTATTGGCTGACTGTTGTCGGTGAAGTGCCTTTCCCGGCGATTAAACAAGTAATGAACTCGATTGAATATAAACCTAAGTAATGACTAATGACGCCATGAAAACATCCCAAATTTTTCCTGTCGAGAAGTTGATTTCCACTTTAGTCCTGACGGCCTGTGTGGGGTTTGTCGCTCCCGGTATTGTCGGGGCTTTGCCTCAGGCGGAGGCGGCTGCTACCGGCGCGGTTGCGGGTTTGCCCGATTTCACCGACCTGGTGGACAAGGTCGGCCCCGCTGTTGTCAATATTCGTACCAGCGAAAAAATTTCGCAATTGCAATCCGGTGACGGCTCCGATGATGAGCAGATGCAGGAATTTTTCCGCCGCTTCTTCGGTATTCCCGTTCCTAAGCAACAGCAGCAGCCTACGCCCAAAGGCCGCAAAAAAGCACCTCAGCCACAGCAGGAAGAACAAGAAGTGCCGCGTGGCGTCGGTTCCGGCCTGCTGATCTCTGCGGATGGTTATATCCTGACCAATGCACACGTTGTGGACGGTGCTGACGAAGTGGTCGTCCGTTTGACGGACAAGCGTGAATTCAAAGCCAAGGTAATCGGTGTCGACAAGGTCAGAAACGATGGCCGTGGCTCCGACATCGCCGTGCTGAAAATTGAAGGTAGCAAGTTGCCGCATGTTGTGATCGGCGATTCGGACAAGATACGCGCGGGCGAATGGGTGATCGCCATCGGTTCACCGTTTGACCTGGAAAACACGGTGACGGCGGGTATCATCTCGGCCAAGGCGCGCGATACCGGCGACGAAACACCGCTGATCCAGACCGACGTTGCCGTCAATCCGGGCAATTCAGGCGGGCCCTTGATCAATATGCGTGGCGAAGTGGTTGGCATCAACTCGCAGATCTATAGCCGTTCCGGTGGCTACATGGGGATCTCGTTTGCGATTCCTATCAATGAGGCAATGCGCGTTGCTGAGCAATTGAAATCTTCCGGCAAGGTGACACGTGGCCGTATAGGCGTACAGATCCAGTCGGTATCCAAGGAAATTGCCGAATCCATAGGCCTGAAAACTCCTCAGGGTGCTTTCATCGCTGCAGTGGAGCCGGGTGCTCCGGCAGAGAAGGCAGGCTTGCAGGGCGGTGACGTGATCCTGAAATTCAATGGCGTCGCCATCGATAAGTCGATAGACCTGTCTCGCCTGGTCGGCGGTACCAAGCCTGGCACCAAGGCCAGCGTTTCAATCTGGAGAAACGGCGCTATCCGCGAAATGAGCGTGACCGTTGCTGAAGTCGTCACAGAAAAAGATAAGGCTCCGCAAAAATCCGAGAAAAAAGGCAAGAAGGAGCAGGCTGCCAATGCGATAGGCGTTACCGTCAGCGACCTCAGTGATGCGCAAAAGAAAGAGCTGCATGTCACTAGCGGAGTCGTTGTGGAGACGGTAGATGGGCCGGCAGAGCGCGCAGGTCTGCAGCCAGGCGATGTTATTTTGACCATGAATAATCTCGAGGTCAAAGATGCCAAGCAGTTTTCCGCCATGCTGGCGAAGGCCGACACCAAGAAAGCGGTAGTTTTGCTGGTGCGCCGCGATGGTATTTCGCAATTCGTGCCTATCCGTCCTTTGCAGTAATTCCTCATTATCCTGCGCTAGCCAGTGCATATAAAGCTGCCCACGGAAGTGGGCAGCTTTTTTTATAACAGGCTTGGGTCGTCAAGACTTATAATGCAGCCGTTATTGTTGTTTCTTCCAATTCCGCCGCCCAGGCGTTGTTTACCTGTTCTACCTCCATGATCCAGTTCACTCTCTATTCGCGAAGCTATTGCCACCTCTGCGACGACATGCTGCAAGCCCTGCAGGCCTATAATGCTGAGCAGGCATTTACCGTCAAAGTTGTGGATGTGGACGCCGATGATGCCTTGGTCGCGCTGTATGATGAGCTGGTACCGGTGTTGATCGGTAAAAAGGGCGACGGTGAGGAGCAGCAAATCTGCCATTACTTCCTGGATCACGCAAAGCTGAAAGATTTCCTGTCATGAGCAAAGCCGGCGCTACGCTACCCTTATTCGACCTGTTCGACTACGAAGGCGAAATTATCTGCGGAGTCGACGAGGCAGGCCGCGGCCCGCTGGCCGGCCCGGTAATGGCGGCTGCGGTAATACTGGATCCGGCACGGCCCATTGCCGGCTTGCGCGATTCCAAAAAACTGACTGAGCAGAAGCGCGACTTGCTGGCCCTGGAGATCAAGCAATATGCGCTGGCCTGGGCTGTTGCCGAATGCTCGGAGCAGGAAATCGATGAATTGAATATCCTGCAGGCGAGCATGCTGGCGATGCGGCGCGCTGTAGAGGCGCTGAAGATCGTGCCGACGCTAGCCCTGATAGATGGTAACCGCTGCCCGGTGATGGCGATACGCTCAGAGGCCATCGTCAAGGGGGATGACAAGGTTGCTGCCATTTCTGCCGCATCAATACTGGCCAAGACCGCGCGCGACCTGGCTTTGGCGAAGCTGCATGAAATCTATCCGCAATATGCGCTGGACCAGCACAAGGGCTATCCTACTGCCTTGCACCTGGAACGCCTGCGCGAGCACGGCGTATCGGCGATACACAGAAAATCCTATGCCCCGGTAAGGGCATTGCTGAACATATGAAATCCATCACCTCACGCGATAATCCGCTCTACAAAGAGCTGAGGCACCTTGCCACCAGTTCGCAGGCGCGCCGCAAGGCCGAGCGCACGCTGCTGGACGGCGTGCACTTGTGCGAAGCCTATCTGCAGCATGGCGGCGTGCCGCAGTTGTGCGTCGTCGCCGAAAGCTGCCTCGCCCACCATGAAGTGGACCCTTTGCTGGCGCGTTGTGCGGCTAGCGGCACGCAAACCATTTGCCTGCCGGACGTGCTCTACAATGCGCTGAGCCAGGTAGAGCATGGCGTAGGACTGATGTTCATCATCGCCACGCCCAATCCTGCGTTGCCCAAGAGCGTGGACCAGTCCTCGGTAGTGCTGGATAATTTGCAGGACCCGGGCAACCTGGGGTCTATCCTGCGCAGCGCGGCAGCGGCAGGCATCAAGAATATATTTTGCAGTTCAGGCACGGTCTTTTCCTGGTCGCCCAAGGTCATGCGTTCCGGCATGGGCGCGCATTTTCTGCTGAATATTTACGAGAATGTGCATCTGGAAGAATTGCTGAAAGATGTGCGCATACCGGTGCTGGCAACCAGCTCCCATGCGGCGGAAACTATTTACCAGGTCGACCTGAATCAGCCCGTGGTATGGCTGTTCGGTCATGAGGGGCAGGGGGTTGCGCCGGAACTGATGGACCTCGCGACGCATAATGTCACGATACCCCAGCGCGGAGAAATAGAGTCGCTGAACGTGGCAGCGAGCGCCGCGATCTGCTTCTTTGAGCAAGTCAGGCAGAGCCTGTAAAAAAAACCGGCCGAGCATGCACTGCTGGCCGGGTATTTGTTTGTCTTAGTACACTCGTACGTCTGATTTGATCTCTTGCAAAATAGTCGTCGAGATTTCCTCGATTGATTTTGCCGTCGAAGACAGCCAGCGTATGCCTTCCCGCTTCATCATGGCTTCTGCCTCATTGATCTCATAGCGGCAATTTTCCAGTGATGCATATTTGCTGCCGGGGCGCCGTTCATTGCGTATCTCGGACAGGCGTTCCGCAGCAATACTCAATCCAAATATTTTTCCCTTGAATTCCGGCAGCGCCGAAGGCAGTTTACCGCGCTCGAAATCATCAGGTATCAGCGGGTAGTTTGCCGCCTTGATACCGTACTGCATCGCCAGATACAGGCTGGTTGGTGTTTTACCCGAGCGGGATACGCCGACCAGTATCACGTCGGCAGTGGACAAATTCTTGTTGGATTGTCCATCATCATGCGCCAGTGAAAAATTGATCGCCTCGATGCGATTTTTGTATTCTTCCGAATCGGCGATATTGTGGCTGCGTCCTATTGTATGGGTAGACTTCACGCCCAGCTCTTGCTCCAGAGGCGAGACAAAGGTCTGGATCAGGTCCATATGCATGCCTTTGGACTTGAATACGACATTGGCCAGGTCGGTCTTGACCAGGGTGGAAAAAACGATGGGGCGCTTGCCATCCGGCGTGACCGCCTCATTGATGCGGCGTACGGCATCATGGGCCTTTTCCAAAGTGTCGATGAAGGGCAGGCGTACCTGCTTGAATTTCATGTCAAACTGGGTCAATACGGAGTGACCGAAGGTTTCCGCAGTGATGCCTGTGCCGTCCGATACAAAAAATACGGTGCGATTGGCGGAAGGCAAGGGCTGATTGATTTTATCGGTCATGGTATTGGCTGGGTGCTTAATAAAGGAAGCAGAATAAGGGAAACAAACAAAAATATTGCTTTTAAGAACTAATATTGTTTAAAAAATTTTCAATATATCAACCCAGGCGATGAATAAGCTTATATATAAGTTGGTAAATGAATTGGCAAACAAGTCCGCAAATAAGCTGATAAATATTGAAACAAAAAAGACGCTAAATTCTAATGTCCCTACAGTAAATTTTGCAGCACACCATGTAAAATGGCAGCCAACAGGATTTACAGTTCTCTTGCGCCAAGAATAACAAAAAAAGAGCAATGGACGAAGCAGCACGAAAGATTTCTTACCATCAAAAGAGGTTGTTATGTCCAACGCAGTTACGACAGGAGGGGCTGACGGCAAGTACGTCGCTTCGTTCGAGCATTTACGCATGACGGATGTTGAGTCCGTCGGCGGCAAGAATGCATCCTTAGGCGAAATGATCAGCCAGCTGGCCACAGCCGGCGTTCGTGTACCGGGTGGTTTTGCTACCACGGCACAGGCATTCCGCGATTTTCTTTCCTACAGCGAAAACGGCGGCACAACACTGGCCGCACGTATTGCCAGCCGCCTGGAAACCCTGGATATCGAAGACGTCAAGGAACTGGCGAAAGCCGGCGCTGAAATACGTCAATGGATCATTGATACGCCGTTCCAGCCACGCCTGCAACAGGAAATCGACGAATTTTATAAAAAATTGGTGGCCGATTCTGTCGGTGAAGTCTCTTTTGCGGTGCGCTCGTCTGCGACAGCGGAAGACTTGCCGGATGCTTCTTTTGCCGGCCAGCAAGAAACTTTCCTGAACGTTGTCGGCATAGAAAACGTGCTGGAAGCGATGAAGCATGTGTTTGCATCGCTTTACAACGACCGTGCGATTTCCTACCGTGTACATAAGGGCTTTACCCACGCTGAAGTCGCCTTGTCTGCCGGCGTGCAGCGCATGGTACGTTCCGACCTGGGCGCGGCAGGCGTGATGTTCACGATTGATACCGAGTCCGGCTTCAAGGACGTGGTATTCATCACTTCCAGCTACGGCCTGGGTGAAACTGTCGTGCAGGGCGCGGTGAACCCGGACGAATTCTATGTGCACAAGCCAATGCTGGAACAGGGCAAGCTGCCTGTGATTCGCCGCAATATCGGCTCCAAGCTGATCAAGATGGAATTCACCGGCGAAGCCAAGGCTGGCCGGTCCGTGAAAACTGTTGACGTGCCGGTAGAACTGCGCAACCGCTATTCGCTGAATGACAATGAGATTGTCGAGCTGGCGAAATATGCGGTGATCATCGAAAACCATTACGGCCGTCCTATGGACATCGAATGGGGTAAAGATGGCCGCGACGGCAAGCTGTACATCCTGCAGGCGCGTCCTGAGACAGTGAAGTCGCAGCAAAAGGCGACCGATGCGCAACAACGTTTCAAACTGAAGGGTACTAGCAGCGTCCTGGTATCTGGCCGCGCTATCGGCCAGAAGATCGGTGCCGGCCGCGTACGCGTGATCCATGATCCTTCCGAAATGGAAAAAGTGCAGCCGGGCGACGTGCTGGTAGCCGATATGACCGACCCTAACTGGGAACCGGTAATGAAACGCGCTTCCGCTATCGTCACCAACCGGGGCGGCCGTACCTGCCACGCGGCGATTATCGCGCGCGAACTCGGTGTGCCGGCGGTAGTCGGCTGCGGTGACGCGACCGACGTGCTGAAAGACGGCACATTGGTCACAGTCTCCTGCGCTGAGGGCGACGAAGGCAAGATCTATGACGGTTTGCTGGAAACCGAAGTGACAGAAGTCGCCCGCGGCGAGTTGCCCAAACTGCCTCTGAAAATCATGCTGAACGTTGGTAACCCGCAACTGGCATTTGATTTCCAATCGGTGCCGAATGCCGGTGTGGGCCTGGCCCGTCTGGAATTCATCATCAACAATAATATCGGCGTACATCCCAAGGCTATCCTGGAATACCCGAACATTGATGCCGACCTGAAAAAAGCGGTGGAATCGGTAGCTCGCGGCCACGCATCGCCAAAGGCATTCTATGTAGACAAACTGGCGGAAGGTATCGCCACCATTGCGGCGGCATTCTGGCCTAAACCTGTCATCGTGCGTTTGTCCGACTTCAAGTCCAACGAATACAAGAAACTGATAGGCGGTTCCCGTTACGAACCGGATGAAGAAAATCCTATGCTGGGCTTCCGTGGCGCAGCGCGCTACCTGGCCAAGGATTTTGCCGAGTCTTTCGAAATGGAATGCCAGGCGATGAAACGCGTCAGGAACGATATGGGCCTGACCAACGTTGAGATCATGGTGCCTTTCGTGCGTACGCTGGGGCAGGCCGAGAAAGTGGTCAACTTGCTCGGTAAAAACGGCCTGAAGCGTGGCGAGAACGGCTTGCGCCTGATCATGATGTGCGAAGTGCCTTCCAATGCAATCCTGGCTGATCAGTTCCTGGAATTCTTTGACGGCTTCTCTATCGGCTCCAATGACCTGACCCAGTTGACACTGGGCCTGGACAGGGATTCGGGTATGGAGTTGCTGGCAGCAGACTTCGACGAGCGCGATCCAGCGGTGCGCGCCTTGTTGTCGCAGGCCATCGCATCATGCCGCAAATTGGGCAAGTATGTGGGTATCTGCGGCCAGGGCCCATCGGATCATCCGGATTTTGCAGAATGGCTGATGAAGGAAGGGATAGAGTCCATTTCCCTGAATCCTGATTCAGTGATTGATACATGGCAAAAACTGGCGGCGGTCAGCAAGTCTTGATCTTTGCGCCGGATTGATGGATAAAAATGCGGGCTGATGTTGATAGCCCGCGTTTTTTGTTGGAGCAATACAACAGGCCGGCCTTCATGATGTGAAACGGTTGAATTCCTGAAAAAACAGACTACACTGCAAGCATTGAAACAAAACAAGAAAAATATCAATACCAGTCATCTCTATTTGAAAGCCCCTGTCACTTACCGGTGATGGGGGCTTTTTGTTTTGTGCTTGGGCCAATGGAAAGAGCCAGATGAGTGTTTTAACAGAAGGAGAAAACAAGAGTGCAGCACTGTTTGATAAGAGAGGAAATCAATGAGTATCTGGATTAGCTGGATGGTGGCGGCAGGAGTGGTCGTTATTCTGGAGCTGTTCACCGGAACTTTTTATCTGTTGATGATCGCCATAGGCCTGGTGGCCGGCGGTCTGGTGGCGCTGATGGGCAGCGGCCATGAATTGCCCTATATCGTCGCTGGCATCGTCGGCGTGGCTGCGACACTGGCCCTGCACCGCAGCAAGTATGGCTGGAAAAAGAACTCGGATGCGAGCCAGGATCCGAATGTGAACATGGACATAGGCCAGAGTATCACCGTCAAGGAGTGGCAGGATAACGGCAATGGCAAATTCTCGGCGCGCGCGATGTATCGCGGTGCTTTGTGGGATGTGGAGTTGGTCGCCCCGGCAGCGGCGGCAGGCGTGTTCACTATTGTGGAAGTGCAGGGCAGCCGCCTGATGGTGAGGGCTTGAATGAAAACCCGGGCGAATAGGTGACCGCTCAAGCCCGTATCATTGCAGGCAGCAGACAGACGTCAAAGAATGACAGTAAATAATATTGAATGGAGAAGTCATGGAATATTTTGGTAGTTTTGCGCTGGTCATATTTGTTATCGCCATCGTGTTCGTTTTTAAAACGATCAACGTCGTGCCGCAACAGCATGCATGGGTTGTAGAGCGCCTCGGCAAGTATCACAGCACGCTGGGGCCGGGACTCAGCATCGTCGTGCCCTTCATCGATCGTATCGCCTACAAGCATGTACTGAAAGAGATCCCGCTGGATGTGCCGCCTCAGGTTTGCATTACTAGGGATAATACGCAGTTGCAGGTGGACGGCATACTGTATTTCCAGATCACCGATGCAATGCGCGCGTCCTACGGCTCTTCCAACTACATTGCGGCCATCACGCAACTGGCGCAGACCACCTTGCGTTCTGTGATCGGCAAGATGGAGCTGGACAAAACCTTTGAAGAGCGCGATCACATCAATACCGCGATCGTCAATGCGATTGACGAATCCGCCGCCAACTGGGGCGTCAAGGTATTGCGCTATGAGATCAAGGATCTGACTCCGCCAAAAGAAATCCTGCATGCAATGCAGGCGCAGATCACGGCAGAGCGTGAAAAACGGGCGCTGATTGCCGCATCGGAAGGCCGCAAGCAGGAGCAGATCAATATCGCTACCGGCGAACGCGAGGCGTCAATCGCAAAATCCGAAGGCGAAAAGCAAGCCTCCATCAATCGCGCACAAGGCCAGGCCGCAGCCATCCTGGCTATCGCACAAGCCAGCTCGGAAGCGCTGCGCGTTACCGCAGCGGCGATTCGCGAACCCGGCGGCTCCGATGCGATGAACCTGAAAGTGGCAGAGCAATACGTGGCAGCCTTCTCGCAATTGGCCAAGACCAATAACTCTGTCATCGTGCCGGCCAACTTGGGTGATATGAGCAGCCTGATTGCGAGTGCCCTGCAAGTCATGAAGTCGCAGAAAACCGATATCGTGAAGCCGGCGTCTTTGGGTAAATAAAGCTCATCGGTAGAAGAGTACAGTAGCCGCATCCATCCCTGGCGAACGGCCTTGCCGTTCGCCATTTTTCACTTATTTTCACTTATGATGGCAGTCTGATTCCTTGTTTCCGTATACCGATATGAGTACCTCTGCGATTTGCAATGCGATACAGCTTGCGCTTGAACCCTGGGCAGATCCCGCCAGGGCACAGGGCATGGCCGCCTATATGAAAGGACATTTTTCCTATATGGGTATCGCCACACCGCAAAGGCGGGCAGCGGTGGCGGCTGTGATGCGCGAATTGAAGTCGGCGTCAGCGAAAGAGCTGCTGGCCATTGCCGATGCCCTGTGGCGCCTGCCGCACAGGGAATACCAGTATGTCGCTATAGATATCCTTTCCAAATATAGCCGCAGCCTGGGCAGTAAGGACGTTCCTCACTTGCTGACTCTGGCACAAAAGAAATCCTGGTGGGACAGCGTGGATGGCTTGTCCGGCGCGATAAGGGATATCTTGCAGTGTGAACTGCCAAGCAACGGCAAAGTCCAGGTGATCATGGACGAGGCGCTGGAGCATTCGGACTTGTGGGTAAGGCGTATCGCAATGATCCACCAGCTAGGCTGGCGTGACGATACCAATACTGAAAGGCTATTCCGCTATGCGAAGCAGCTCGCGCATGAGCAGGAATTTTTTATACGCAAGGCGATAGGCTGGGCTTTACGTGATTATGCGTGGCATGATGCGGGGATGGTTGCCGGCTTTCTGGAGGAGAACAAAGCGCAATTGTCGGCGCTGACTTACCGGGAAGCAGGGAAGCATCTGGAGCGTTTGCAGACTGGCTAAGCCCACGCTTGTACATCTCGTCGCCCGCCATTATCCGGTCTTAGAAATTTCTCGGCACTCTTCAAATTTCCCCTGCTCCCCTCCGTCTGCCGATTGATGATCTTGGCGTGGAGGGAAGCAGAGCAGCGTAACGGCATAACCATATGGCGACATATCAGCCTATGGTTTTCAGAACCAGAGGCAACTAATTCGCAATAACCTGGCTGGAAAAAAGCCAGATGCCATTGGCATACGCGGCTTTGGGCAGATGGTTCGTGATGCTGGGTTGTACTTTCCAGGTAATGCCATCCGCACTGGTCGCAAAGTCGAGCAGGCCGCTGGCGATGAACTGGCCACCGCCATAACTGACGTTGAACAGCGAAGAACCCGGCAGGAGCTGGATGGATCGTGCAGTCCAATTGGCGCCGTCAGGGCTGGTGTAGATATTTCCGTAAGAGTTCGCGACGAAGACCCCGTTGCCGAAAGAGATATCCCAGGCGATATTAAGCTTAGGCGTGGTCTGGCTATTAGTTACCCAATTGACGCCGTCGGTGCTGTTCATAATCCAGCTCAAGGAGGTGGCAGCGTCGCTGCCCACCGTGACGAAGCGGCCGTTGCCGAAGGCGATAGCGTAGATATCTTTGGTGGGGTCATCAAAGGCCTTGTTCCAGCTTATGCCGTCAGTACTCGTCAATATCTTTGTTCCGTGCGTGAATATGCTGACGCGTGTGAAAGCGACATATTTGCCTTGCGCGTACACCATGCCTGCCGGACTTTGTAGCAGGGTATTGTCGTGACGGGTCCAGGCCAGGCCATCCGGGCTGCTAAAGGTGGCCAGGTTGCCTATTGCGGTGTAGTGCTGGTCGGCATACACGATAGCGCTGATATTATCGGCGCCAGGAACCATGCTGGCTGTCCAGCGCAAGCCGTCGGTGCTGACAGCTATTTTGTTGGGGGCCACTTGGAAGAAATGCTCGTTTGCTGAAAATGTAGTGCCGCCTTCAGGCAGTAGGGGAGTTGCCAGCGTCCAGTTGAGAGTATCCGTGCTACTGACGATGCTGGATCCATTGTCCACAGTGCGGTTAACGGCAATAAAGCGTCCGCCCAAATTTTGCAGGCCCGTAGATCCTAGCGTATTGGATACATCATAACCGGCAAGGGTCCAGTGAGTGCCATCCGTGCTGCTGGCCAGTGTGCGATCTACAGCGGAAAAACCGACGAATTTGCCGTTGGCATAGATCACATTATCCGGAGTGATGTTGGGTTGTGAAGCCGTCGCGGTCCATGTCTTGCCATCCGCACTGGTCAGGATACTGGCAGGGCCGAGGGCGACATATTGATTGCCGGCATACAAAATGGGACCGTGAGTATCACTAAACTGCTGGGGGGCTTCATTCCAGTGAACTGCATCGTCGCTCCACAAAATGTGGTAGTCGGATGCTGCTCCCTGGAGGGCATTGATATTTGCGCGGACAGCAAAGAATTTTCCGTTTGCATAGGTCAAATTTTGGATCTGGAGCACGTTGGCAATCGTTGTGCTGTCCCAATCCACTCCATTTCTACTGGAGAAAATTTGGCGGCTGTTCGCCGTCACAAATTTGCCGCCGGCAAAAAAATCCGGATAGACGCGATAACCGGTCTGATCGATGAGCAAGTCATGCTGGTTCCAGTGCTGACCGTCATTGCTGGTGAACAGGACATCTTTGTCTATCGTGGCGCCGCAGGCCGTTCCCCTTTGCCCATATACGAGGTAAGTGCCATTGCCATACAAGGGCTTGCTCAGCTTGTAGCAAGTGCCGGTGCTTTGCGCGGTCCATGCCAGACCGTCGGGGCTGGTGGCAAAAGCACCGTTTTCTCCTACCGCAAGAAACTGGGTGCCTGAGAAAATCACGTCCTGGAATCCGGATGTGAAAATATAGTTTTGTAATGCCCAGTTCACGCCGTCCGTACTCGTATAGAAGCCTTGGTCGACTGCGGAGACATAGCGCCCATTACCATAGGCAACTGCGCTAAGCAATTTGGAAACCTGGGGCGCGAACGCCAGTTTGATCTCTGATGGGGCCAAGGTAACATTGACAGCCTGGCTCGGCTGGCTGGACGCTCCGTCCTTGCTGGCGACTACGATCAGGGAATACGTCGTCCCATTCAGCAGGCCGGTAATGTTGAGCGGCGAGACTGCATTTGCAATGGATCGTCCTTGCGGTAGCTGGGCGGCATTCGCGGGCGTGACAGAGGGATCGGCTGCAAGATAGACGGTGTACGACATGCCGGGGCTGGTATCCCAGCGCAGGTTGATCTGCTTTGCCGCAGGCGTGCCGTTCAGGCCTGTGGGTGCTGCAATACCCGCATCACTGGTGTTGCCACCTCCACTGCCGCCACAAGCGCTTAGCATCACTGTCCCGAGCAACAAGGCGATCTGCATCCATGAAAATGCGCGTAAACTGATTCTGGAGATAAATCTCATGATAAAGATGGTCTGGATAAAATGAATGGCCGCCAAGGGCTGACTCTGGGGACTCTTAAACCGGATACACAATCGCGCAACTGAGCCAATAGCATGTCTGCTTATCTGCACTGTCACTGAATGGTAACATAGTGACAATGTTTTGTTATGAAGTCAATAAATTAACTGGGTGAAACTCCACTCGCGAAGCTCACTACTATAAATAAACTCTGGGGCAGCAAACCAATGTGCGGCCGCATTGAGAGAACTCCCGGCGGAAGCACAGTGTTTCCTGCACAGTGTTTCCTGGGCAGTTAAACCACAGCAGCGCTAAACGACTCGGGTCGCCGCGCAAGCAGATGAGACAGCCTTTGAAGACCTGCCTGTAAGCGCCCACGGTCCCTGATGCTACCCAAAGAGATCCGAATTGCATTCACGGATCCGCTGCCAGTGGCGAATGCCTCCGCCGGTGTGACTGCTATGCCTTCGCTGTCGGCTGCACGTGCAAGCTGTGAGGGGTTCCAATACGCCGGCAACTCAATCCATACATGCAAGCCGTCTCCGGCGCCGCTGTACCGCCCCGCCAAAATATCGCTAGCCATCCGGTGGCGCAGGCGCGCTTCTTTGCGTACGCCTTCCATCAATCCGTCAGCCGAGCCGTCGAGTATCCACTGAGTGGCCAGTGCGGCCGTCAGAGGAGTGACCATCAGCGCAAATGATCTTAGCGCGACCAGGAAACGTTCGCGCTCGTGCGGATCGCGTATTAACACGAAGGCGACACGCAAGCCGGGCGTCAGGCATTTCGACAGGGTTGAGATGTAGCACACCTGTTCTGGGGCAAACGTGGCAATAGGTGGCGGCGGGGCATCGGCCAGGAGCCAGTAGGGATCGTCCTCGACGATGCGTACATTGCAGCGCTTCGCGATGCTGGCGAGCTCCTTGCGCCGGCGTTCCGGCATGGTGATGGCGGTTGGGTTCTGCAATGTCGGATTGAGGTAGACCAGCCCAGGCTTGTGCTGGCGGCATGCGTCCTCCAGCATCTCAGGCATCATCCCGTGCTTGTCCGCTTCCACCGCAATGATGTGCCGGCCGAATTGGATCGCTGCGGCACGCAAGCCGGGATAAGTCGTTGGCTCTGCCAGGATAACATCGCCAGGCTCCGTCAACGCAAGGATCAATGCCGCGATAGCCGCTTGCGCACCCGGACAGACAACAAGCTGTCGAGAATCCAGATTTCCAAGCATCGGTGCCAGCCATTTGGCCCCAGCCTTACGATCGGAGTCGCTTCCTCCACCCAAGTGGTAAGTCATCAGCAATTCACTATCTGCCCTCATCAGTACTTGAGACAAACCTTGTTTCAACATGTCGTCGAAGTCCACGTCATCCGGCGGTGGCGGGGTATTCATGCTCAGGTCGAGGATGGCGGTCAATTCGACTTTCGGCGCCGCGACATAGGTGCCTCGAGCGCCGCGCCCCTCCAACAGGTTGCGGCGCCTGGCTTCGTCGTATGCGCGTGTGATCGTCGTCAGGTCGACGTCCAGCTGTGCTGCCAACTGGCGCTGCGGTGGTAGGCGGTCACCCGGTTTCAGCGATCCGTCTACCACCGCCGCCTGCAACGCATCCGCAATCTGCAAAAAACGTGGCCCGCCTTGCGCGGCCAATCGAGGTAACCATATTGGCAAATTTTTATCTTGTATGGTTTTCAACTGGGACATTTTGTCTCAATGTATGGAAATTGTTTTCAAGTAGTATGTCTTAGAACCTGCAGCAATACCATCTTTGCATGGCAGTTGCTGAGGTTTTTTCCTCTCTCATCTGGATTCGGTAAATCACCCCGCTGGATGCCTTTGTTATGTCACAGGTGGATGTAAAGAAAGATTCAAGCAGGATGCCTGGGGGAATGGTTGGAACAAAAAATGAAGCTGCTGAAGCAGCGTTTTGAGGTAGTGCTCCTCACGATAAATAGTCAAGTAATAGCCTGGAAATACTCAAAATGATGGATTGGATCCCTATAGTCTTAGTTACATTCAAGGCTCTCGTGCTCGGCATAGGCATGTTTTTCGCCATCAAGTGGCATTACGATCAGGGGAATAGGCTGAAGGATAAGCTCGCGGTGCTACGCGCCGGCGGTAAGGTGGCCATCGTCTTCGTGCTAGCGCTGCTGGTCCTGGGGCTGGTCACCTTCGCCCTTGGCAGGAAGCTCGGTTTGGATTTGACCTTCCCATGACGGCAAAGAATAGCCGGCCGATTCCAGTGATGCCACAACAATTCCCCGATGCGGCTATTGGGCAGCGTAGGCAGGCGGGCCAGATCAAGCCTCAGCTACTACAGCTAATATGAATCGATTTCGTCAGGGACGATTTCTTTGACCCAAATACTGCCGAATTTCGAAAAATTATGGTTTGAGCACCGCGCCTACAGTTTATTCTTACTCGTAAATGATTTGTTTTCGTCTTTTTCTATCGTTACTATTTCGGATGGTAGATAGATCGGTTTCGGCTTTTTACCATTTTGTTCCAAACATTGGTCTAGAAATCCTTCGAGCGCTAAATAAAACGGCCGTTGCGCTTGCCCCTGTGAGACAAAGTGGGAGCCTTCGGGAAAAACCAAGAAACTTATGGGCATTTTTTCTTCTGTGGCTCTGTTCACAAACGCCTTAATATCATCTATTGAGGCCGATCTATCCTTCGCACCGTGGAGCAGCAACAGTTTAGCTGTAAGGTTTTTCGTGCGAGAGATTGGCGATCGCTGAGCCATCCGGCTTCTAACGTCTTCTGAATCCGGGTTGCCGATTTGTGAATATAAATCATAGGCAAGTGCTTTATTGTTCGCCACATTAAATCGTACAAACGACTCCAGATCTGCAGTAGCTGAATAGGCTACTGCACATTTAAACCCCTGGCGTACATCTGTAGCCGCCATTAACGTGAGGTAAACGCCATGGCTACCACCAATGACGGCCACTCTTTGCCTATCGAAGTTACCTGAAGAGAGGACATGCTTTGTAACGTCTTCAACGTCGTCCAGCATCCTCCCTCCCCATTCCCCGTCCGACAGATGCTCGAATACTTTTCCAAAGCCTCTTGAGCCCCGATAATTAATATTAAGGACTGCATAGCCTTTATTGGCAAGAAGAGCGTTTTCCCTTTGAAATCCAATGCTGTCCCTGGCTTTCGGTCCACCGTGTAAATTCACTACCAGTGGGCAGCGATGCTTAGAATTACAACCAGTCTTACTCGGAAACGTCAGATATGAAAGTATTTCGACGTTATCGGCTGTTTTGTAAACAAACGGCCGCATACTCGACGGATTTGAAAACTGAGCATTACCCTCGTTCAGCTGCTGGATTGGCTTAATCTCATTGAGATTAGTATCGTACAGGTAGTATTTCTTAAAGTTACTTTCATTCGAAAAAGTCGCCAGCCAGATGCGATCATCCTTGGATCGTGAAATGGCACTCAAGTAGCCCGGCAATTCAGAAAGCTTATCGATAAAGGGAGCGATTCCCGATGTCAGAGAAATCCACTCCGGACTTTGAAAGTCTGTTTTCACCGCATCGGGGACGTGCGTTGTCGGTGAAATCATCGCATCACGTATGTCGGCTCGATTTGACCTCAATATAGTGATATCACCACTACCTAGATCCACTTCAAACAACGCAAGCGAATCGGTACTATCTCCACCTAAGAATGCCGCCTTATATTTTCTATCGCCACCCTGATAAATTGAAATGAGCTCACATTTTTCTGGTGATTTACTGGAAGTCAGAGTTGCCAGCCTCGTCTGCCTCTTATCTTGATTAACAAAAAACCACGCCAATTGTCCTTCCTCCATTTTTTGCCCAATATATCCAGGCATATGGTGAGGCAATACAGCCACTGGCCGAATACCGTCAATAGCGTCGACGGTAACGAAGATACTATTCTCTTGGTCCCAGACTCGATATCGTTTTCCATCCGTGCTGTCTATCAAAGCAATTTGGGGAAATCTATATTGATTGGCCCAGGAAACGCTTATGTACGACGGCTTAAGATTTTCCTCTAATAGCACAGCGCTTGCACGTTGCAAGTCAGCTTTTAGCAGCACCGGTGTCCGGCGATTCATATCTGTCGCAAATATAAACAGATCGTCTTTCTGCGGATCGAAGAAGAAAACATTCGGAACATAATTTGCCTCTAGCGCTAATTCCTTTTGTTCCTGCGATTGGCTGGAATTATCGATAATGGAGAGTGCTGTCTTACTATCGTGCAGACGGAGACTGACTATGTATTTTCCAGATGGGCTTAGCTGAGAACCAAAGTACGTTGGAGCTTTAAAGATCTCGTCAAGTGATATGACGGGCGCATTTTCTGCCGTTGCTGCTGACGATGCCGCTGCGCTTGAAATACCGAGAATGGCGGCAATGATTCCAATAAGTGTACTTTTACGAACTAACACTAGGCATCCTTCGTGAAAATTTAAGCTGGAGATTTTTTTGAAGTTCAAAAAGAAAAAAACCGCAAAGCCTTGTAGATACTAGCTTTGCGGGGTTTTTCATTTTACGGCAGTAGTGATGGTCACTACTAAATTCTGGCGGGCCTCCCGTGAGTCGAATACGGTACCATCGGATTATGAGTCCGTTGTTCTGAAGCCGTGCGGGAAGGTGCAAAGCTGTCGCCGTAACTAGCTGGAAAATTTAACGCTGGTCCCAGTCGCCCAGTACTCACCCTCGGTTTCATGCAAGGCTTTCAATGCCATTTTGCGTGCCTGGAATAAAGGGTGTTCCAATGCTTCTTCGGTGCGCAGTATCGGGGTGACGCAGCAGTCGGCTGCGGCAAATTTTTCGGTCCAATAAGCCATGCCATGTTCGGCAAAGATGGCGTCCAGTTCTGCCTTTAATGCCATCGCGTCCTGGCCGCCCACGCGCTGGCCGTAAGCCCAGTGCCGGGGTTTGAAGTCTGGCCTTTGCAGCACATCGCAGCAGGCTTCCCAGAACTTGGGTTCCAATGCGCCTACTGCCATGAAGCGGCCGTCGCTGGTACGGTAGACGTTGTAGCAGGCTGCGCCGCCGGTCAGCAGGTCTTTGCCTGGCGCGGCAGTCTTGCCGAAGTTATTGACGGCGACCAGGGGCATGATGTTGTGGGCGAAGACCGCATCGGTCATGGAGACATCGACAAAGCGGCCGTGGCCGCTGGTCTTTGCGCCGATGATGGCGGCGAGTATGCCTTGCACAGCGGCTTGTGCACCGCCCAGCAGATCGCCGACCTGCAGGTTGGGCAGTGCGGGCACGCCGTCCGGGCCGACGTTCTGGTCTAGCATGCCGGCATAGCCTATGTAGTTGATGTCATGTCCAGCCAGCAGCGCAAAGGGGCCGTCCTTGCCATAGCCGGAGATTGCGCACATGACGAGCCTGGGATTGCGCTGCTTTAAAACTTCCCAGCCTACGCCCAGCTTGTCCATCACGCCGGGGCGAAAACTTTCGACGACAACATCGGCCGTATCGACCATCTGCAGAAACTGCTCGCGGTTGGCTGCGTCTTTCAAATCCAGGCACAGGAATTCTTTGCCCCGGTTCACCGCGACAAAAAACTGCGATACCGACTTGCGCACATAACCCATGCTGCGCGCATAGTCGCCTATGCCTTTGTCTTCTATCTTGATGACTTCAGCACCCATGTCCGCCAGGTGCATGGTGGCGACCGGGCCTGGCAGCAAACGGGTCAGATCGAGAACTCGGATTCCTTGCAGGGGCAGATCGGTCGCTGATGTCATTGAGTGAGTGTATTAGGCGATGAGTTCCAAATATTCCTGCTGTTGCAACCAGTCTGCCTCTGTCTGCTCCAGTTCTTTCAGCAGATAGGCCTGGTCTACCAGCAGGGCCTTGAGTTTTTCTTTGTTCGCGTCGTCATAGATGGTCTGGTCTGCCAGTTTGCCGTCTATCTCCTGCTTGCGCAGGTTCAGCTTGGCCATCTGGTCTTCCAGCTTCTTGATCAGGTTTTCTATCGGCTTTCTTTGTGCAGACAGGCGCTGCCTTTCTTCTGCAGATTGACGGCGTTTTTCCTTGTCATCGGCTTTGTCGGCGACGGCAATCGGCTTGGCCTGCGGCAGCGCTTCTGCTTTTTTCTTTGCAGGCAGTTCCGGGGCTGCCGCTTTGGCCAGCTTGTTCTTGAACAGCCAGTCACGGTAATCATCCAGATCGCCGTCAAAAGGCTGCAGCTTGCCGTCGGCAACGATGATGAACTGGTCGGTCGTGGCGCGCAGCAAATGACGATCATGGGATACCACCACCAGCGTGCCTTCAAACTGCGCCAGCGCTTCGGTCAGCGCTTCACGGGTTTCCAGATCCAGATGGTTGGTCGGTTCATCAAGCAGCAGCAGGTTGGGGCGCTGCCAGACGATCATCGCCAATGCCAGGCGTGCCTTTTCGCCGCCGGAGAAGGGCGCTATCGGGCTGGTGACCATGGTGCCGGGGAAATTGAATCCACCCAGGAAGTTGCGCAGTTCCTGTTCGCGCACATTCGGCGCTATATGCGCCAGATGCCACAAAGGCGATTCATCGTGACGTAGCATTTCTACCTGGTGCTGGGCGAAGTAACCTATGGACAGGCCCTTGCCGGTATGCATGTCGCCCGCCAGCGGTGCAATCTCGCAGGCGATGGTCTTGATCAGCGTGGATTTACCGGCGCCGTTCACACCCAGCAGGCCGATGCGCTGTCCGGTTTGCAAGGAAAACTTGATGCCGGAAACGATTTTCTTTTCCGTAAAGCTGTGATCGGTCTGCGACTCCATGCGGTAGCCTGCATCCACATCTTCCATCACCAGCAAAGGATTCGGCGCGCTGAGCGGCTCGCGGAATTCAAAAGAAAATTCAGCTTGAGCGCGCAACGGCGCCAGCTCTTCCATCTTGGCGAGGGCCTTGACCCGGCTCTGCGCCTGTTTAGCCTTGCTGGCCTTGGCCTTGAAGCGCTCAATAAAGGATTGCAGATGGGCACGCTTGCGGTTTTGCTTTTCTATCGTACCCTGGGCCAGGATCAATTGCGCAATGCGCTGGCGCTCAAACGCGGAATAGTTGCCCGAATAGCGCTTCAGTTTTCTTTCATCGATATGCACGACGACATTGACGACTTCATCCAGGAAATCGCGGTCATGCGAGATGATGATCAGCGTGCCTTCATAGCGCTTGAGCCAGTCTTCCAGCCAGATGATCGCATCCAGATCCAAGTGATTGGTCGGTTCATCGAGCAATAGCAGGTCGGACTTGCACATCAGCGCTTGCGCCAGATTCAGGCGCATACGCCAGCCGCCGGAGAAGTTGGCGACCGATTGTTCCATCTGATCCAGGCTGAAGCCCAGTCCCAGCAGCAATTGCTCGCCGCGCGAACGCACCGTGTACGCGTCGGCATCTGCCAGCGCGCCGTAGATTTCTCCTATGGCCAGGCCGTTTTCCGGGGTCTCGGGCTGTGCCTCCAGCTCTGCCAGTTGTGCTTCTAGTTTGCGCAATGTGACGTCGCCGTCTATCGCGTAATCAATGGCCGAGCGTTCCAGCGGCGGGGTTTCCTGCGCTACGTGCGCAAGCTGCCATTTGGCGGGGAACTCTATGCTGCCCTGGTCGGGATGCAGTTCGCCGCGCAGCATTGCGAACAGACTGGATTTGCCGGCGCCATTGGAGCCGATCAGGCCTATCTTGTCGCCGGGGTTAAGCGTGACATCCACACTGTCAAAGAGTGGTTTGGTGCCACGGGCCAGAACGACTTGGAGAAAACGTATCATTGAATTACTTTAAGAGAGGTGGGCAAAAGCCCATCTTGCGCGAGCTTGATCGTGCTTTTAAAAAATACTGGTTTTGAATCAGCGTAAAGAAAAACGGGTATTCCGGTTTGCTACTGTGTTGCCGCTTTTTGAGCTTATTGCAACTGGCTGGCATTCAGCAAAAAGACCATGTCGTCGCCGGCGCTGGTGGATAGCCAGGTCAGATCCAGGTCTGCAAAGGCCTGCTCTGCAAAAGCGCGTTCATTACCTATTTCCACCATCAGGATGCCGTTCGGCGTCAGGCGCTTGCCGGCGCCTTCAACTATCTTGCGCACCAGATCCATACCGTCATTACCGCCGGCCAATGCGATTTGCGGCTCGTGCAGGTATTCCTGCGGCAGTTTTGCCATGGAGCCGGAATTCACATACGGCGGATTGGTGATGATCAGGTCATACTTCTTGTCAGGCACATTGGCATACAGGTCGGACTGTATCAGCGTTACGCGGTCTTGCAGTTCATACTCGTCCACATTGCGGCGCGCGACTGCCAGCGCATCGGCGGAAATGTCGACTGCGTCCACTTGTGCATTGGAGAATGCATCAGCCAGCATGATGGGCAGGCAGCCCGAGCCGGTGCACAGTTCCAGGATATTTTCTACAGCTTCAGCATCATCCACCCATGGTGAAAAACGCTCGGGGATGAGTTCTGCAATAAAGGAGCGCGGCACGATTACGCGCTCATCCACGTAAAAACGGTAAGTGCCCAACCAGGCTTCATTAGTGATATATGAGGCCGGCACGCGTTCCACCGCGCGGCGCTCTATGACTGCCAGGACAGCCTCTATCTCTTCCGGCAACAGCTTTGCATCAAGGAAGGGATCTATCTTGTCCAGCGGCAGCTTTAAAGTGTGCAGCAGCAGATAGGCAGCTTCATCCAGTGCGTCGGCACTGCCATGGCCAAAGAACAGCTTGGCAGTATTAAAGCGGGTGACTGCATAGCGCAGTAAATCTCGCAAGGTGGAAAAGGGCAGGGATGAATGTGTCATTTGTTGCGTTCTTCAGTGTGTTATCTGCTGGTGGTTCTGGCATGTATCTGGTCAGTCCGCGGGCTAATCAGCCCAGCAGATTTTCCAGCGTGCGGCGATAGATATTCTTCAAAGGATCGATGTAACGTACCTCCACATGCTCATCGATTTTATGGATGCTGGCATTCGGAGGCCCAAATTCTACTACCTGCGGGCATATCTTGGCGATGAAACGGCCATCCGAGGTGCCTCCTGTCGTCGATAACTCGGTTTCCACGCCGGTTTCCGCTTTGATCGCAGCAGACAGCGCATCGCTGAGCTCGCCTTTCGGGGTCAGGAATGGATGGCCGCCGACGGTCCATTTCAGGTCGTATTCCAGCCCATGCTTGTCCAGGATCGCATGCACGCGCTGTTGCAAGCCTTCTGCAGTGCTGGCGGTGGAAAAACGGAAATTGAAATCGATCACGACTTCGCCAGGGATGACATTGGACGCGCCAGTGCCGCCGTGGATATTCGACATTTGCCACGAGGTCGGCAGGTAATAATCATTGCCCTGGTCCCATACTTCGGCAACCAGTTCGGCCATTGCCGGTGCTGCCATATGGATGGGATTCTTTGCCAGTTGCGGGTAGGCGATATGTCCTTGCACGCCCTTGACAGTCAGTTTGCCCGACATGGTGCCACGCCTGCCGTTCTTGATCGTATCTCCCAGTTCGTCCACCGAGGTCGGCTCGCCGACGATGCAGTAGTCCAGTTGTTCGCCGCGTTCTTTCAGCTTGTTGCAAACCACGACCGTGCCATCTGTTGCCGGGCCTTCCTCGTCGCTGGTAATCAGGAAACCGATAGAGCCCTTGTGGTCAGGGTGGGCAGCGATGAATTCTTCCGTCGCTACCACCATTGCTGCGATCGAGGTTTTCATGTCAGCCGCGCCGCGTCCATACAGCTTGCCTTCGCGGTGGGTGGGCACGAACGGGGCGGACTGCCATTGGGCTACCGGGCCGGTAGGCACCACATCGGTATGGCCGGCAAAGACGACCAGGGGCTGTGCAGTGCCGCGGCGTGCCCACAAATTGGTTACATCGCCGGACTGTATGGTCTCGCAGTGAAAACCCATCGGGGCCAGCAAGGAAATCAGGGTTTGCTGACAGCCCTTGTCTTCAGGGGTGACCGAATCCAGTGCGATTAATTGTTCGGTCAGCGCAAGTGTTTTGCTCATGAAATTACTTAAAAAGTTGTTCGTACTGTTGCGCCGAAAAACCGACGTCGACCTGCTTCGCCTTGGCTGATTTCGTATCCGCCTGCTGCAGCACCGGCCGCTTGATGATGGACGGGGAGGTCAGCATCAGCGCGATGGCAGCATCCGTGTCTGCTGCCGAGGCCTTTTGCTCATCGCTGAGTGCGCGCCAGGTGGTTCCCTTGCGGTTGATCAGTACATCCAGGCTGACGTGCTTGAGCCAGTCTTCTACCGTGCTGCGTTCCAGCCCGTTTTTCTTGAAGTCATGAAATACAAAATCGACGCCCTTGTCCTGTAGCCAGGTGCGGGCTTTCTTGACGGTGTCGCAGTTAGGAATGCCATATAAAACGATACTTTGCATGTTCTCTTTATTTCTCTTGTCTATTTCTCTCCGAACAGGCTGCTGCAAGTCGGCTACAACTCAGCTATAACTCGGCTTGAACCCGGCACCCCGGCGCCGGGCTCGCTGCCTTTTTACATGTTCAGCGTAAACTCGGTGAACGATGCCTCATCCTTCTTTTCCGGTTCAGGCTCTGCCTGTACCGGTGCCTGAGCCGCTTCATTATTCAGCAGCCACATCAGGTTGTTGGCTGAATCCGCGTTGGCGAGGCCTTCTTCCTGGCTGATCAATCCATCCTTGATCAACTGCATCAGCGCGCGCTCAAAGGTTTGCGAGCCGGGGGACAAGCTTTTCTCGATCGCTTCCTTGATCGCAAAGATGTCGCCCTGTTCAATCAATTCAGCCACATAACGAGTATTCAGCATGATCTCCACTGCAGGGCAGCGGCCGCCATCCATCGAACGTATCAGGCGCTGCGAGATGATCGCACGTATCGATGAAGACAGATCCAGCAGCAATGCAGTGCGGCTTTCCATAGGGAAGAAGCTGATGATACGGTTCAGTGCCTGGTAACTATTATTCGCATGCAGCGTTGCCAGCACCAGGTGGCCCGATTGCGCGTAGGCGATCGCCGCCAGCATGGTTTCCAGGTCGCGGATCTCGCCGATCAGGATGCAGTCCGGGGCCTGGCGCAAAGAGTTTTTCAGAGCGGTTTTAAGGCTTTCCGAGTCAGTGCCGATTTCACGCTGGTTGACGATGGATTTTTTGCTCTTGAAGAGATATTCGATCGGATCTTCCAGCGTCAGGATATGGCCGGTCCTGACTTCATTCCTGTGGTCCAGCATCGATGCAATCGTAGTCGATTTGCCGGAGCCGGTTGCACCTACGACCAGGATCAGTCCGCGCTTTTCCATGATCAGCTCAGGCAACACCGGCGGCAAATGCAGCGTTTCGATAGCCGGGATATGGCCTGGAACGAAACGCAGCACCGCAGAAATACTGCCGCGCTGCTTGAAGGCGGAAAGGCGGAAGCGGCCTATGCCCGGTGCGCCTATACCAATATTCAGTTCACTCTCTTTTTCCAGCACCTGCATATGCTCAGGTGACACTACCTCGTTGAGCAGGGACAGGATATTGGCCTGATCCATTTTCTGCTGGTTGATAGGCAGCAAATTACCGTTGATCTTGAGATGAATCGGTGAGTTCATCGCGAAGAACATATCGGATGCGTGCTTTTCCTTCATCAACTGGAATAAACGTTCCATTGCCATAATCGTGTCCTAGCTTGTTGTCGTGCTATTGATCAGAAAATAAGATGAAGAAAACGGGGCGGCGGGTCTGGCCATCATGCCCATCGGTTTGTAAAACTGGGGGCAGATGGCCGGCCTGTCTGCGTGCTAACTTGTGTGCTTACTTGCGTTCTTACTCGCCGCGCAGCAATTCGTTGATGCTGGTTTTGGAGCGGGTTTGCGCATCCACTTTCTTGACGATGACTGCGCAATACAGGCTGTATTTGCCATCCGCGGAAGGCAGGTTACCGGATACGACCACGGAACCCGCAGGGATGCGGCCATAGCTCACTTCGCCAGTTGCACGGTCGTAGATCTTGGTCGATTGGCCTATATACACACCCATGGAGATGACCGAGTTCTCTTCCACGATAACGCCTTCCACCACTTCGGAACGGGCGCCGATGAAGCAGTTGTCTTCAATGATGGTAGGGTTGGCCTGCATAGGCTCCAATACGCCGCCTATGCCTACGCCGCCGGACAAGTGCACGTTTTTACCGATCTGTGCGCAAGAGCCGACCGTGGCCCAGGTATCGACCATCGTGCCTTCATCGACATAGGCGCCGATGTTGACATAGGAAGGCATCAGCACCACGTTTTTGCCGATAAAGCTGCCGCGGCGCGCCACTGCAGGCGGTACCACGCGGAAGCCGCCCTTGGCGAAATCGTCAGCGGTATAGTTGGCGAACTTGGTAGGAACCTTGTCGTAGAACTGCATGTCGGCGCCGGCAGGCATTGCGATATTGTCTTCCAGGCGGAAGGACAGCAAAACTGCCTTCTTGATCCATTGATTGACTTGCCATGCGCCATCCAGCTTTTGCGCTACGCGCAGGCTGCCTTTGTCCAGTTCTTGCAGTACGTGAGCAACTGCTTCACGGATTTCTGCAGGCGCGGATTTAGGAGAAAAACTGGTGCGGTCTTCCCAGGCTTGGTCGATGATTTGCTGTAATTGTTGAGTCATGTCTACGTTTCAGATGTTGGCGTTGATTGAATTGCTGATGATGTAAATTTTAATTTCGGTTTGCGTCTTAGGCGGATGCCAGCTTTTTGGTAAAAGCGGCAATACGCGTGGCGGCTTCCATGCATTCTTCGACTTCGGCCACCAGGGCCATGCGGATGCGGTTTTGTCCGGGGTTGATGCCGTGTGCATCGCGCGCCAGATAACTGCCTGGCAATACCGTCACATTATATTCTTGGTAGAGGCGCTTGGCGTACTCGGTGTCTGAAATCGATACCAGTTTATCGACCTTGGCCCACAGGTAAAAACCGGCGTCCGGCAGGCCGACATCCAGCACTTCTTGCAATACCGGCGTTACCTGAGCAAATTTCTTGATATATTTATCACGGTTTTCTTGCACATGGACTTCATCATCCCAGGCAACAACGGAGGCCGATTGTATGGTTGGGCTCATCGCGCTGCCGTGATAGGTGCGGTACAGCAGGAATTTTTTGATGATTTCTGCATCGCCGGCTACAAAGCCGGAGCGCATGCCCGGCACATTGGAGCGCTTGGACAGGCTGGATAGCGTAATCAGGCGAGGGTAGGAATCGCGGCCCAGGGCCCGGGCTGCCTGCAAGCTGCCTAACGGTGCTTCAGCCTTGAAATAAATTTCCGAATAGCACTCATCGGCGGCAATGACGAAACCGTAGCGATCCGACAACTCGAACAATTCTTTCCAGTCTTCCAGCGTCAGCACCGCACCGGTAGGATTGCCGGGCGAGCAGATATACAGCAATTGCACCCTGGACCAGACATCGGCCGGGATGCTTTTGTAATCCGGGGAAAAATTGCGCGCAGGATCGGCGTTTGCAAAATACGGTTCGGCGCCGGCCAGATAGGCCGCGCCTTCATAAATCTGGTAGAACGGATTAGGGCAAATAACCAATGGCAAGCCATTCGGTGCTGCTGCCGGGGTGATGACTGTTTGTGCCAGCGCAAACAATGCCTCGCGGGAACCGTTGACCGGCAGGATCTGGGTCGCCGGATCAAGTGCGGGTATGGCGTAGCGCCGGGCCAGCCATTGTGAAATGGATGCGCGCAAGGCTTCCGAGCCCATTGTGGAGGGGTAGCTTGCCAGTCCGTCCAGGTGCGCAGTCAATGCCTGCTTGATCAGGGCTGGAGTGGGATGCTTGGGTTCGCCTATGCCCAGGCTGATCGCCTTGAATTCCGGATTGGGCTTAACGTCAGCAAACAACTGCTTCAATTTTTCAAACGGATAAGGTTGCAGCTTGTTCAGAAAAGGATTCACGGGAGTCACATTAAGTAGGGATACGCTGAATAAAGCAAATAAAATGCGGCAAAACCCTCTTTTCGCGGAGTTGGGCTAGCCATTTGCAAGCTGTATTATAGCCTTTGGATAAGCGTTGCTTCACGGAATACTCGCTTTGATAGCTTATTCAAATGGCAAAAAATGGAAAATTGACGCCATCAAAATGATATGATGCGCTTGTCTAAATGGGTATTTATTGAGCGAGATGGAAGATATCCATGTGGATATCTTCCAGGAAAGAGCGAATTTCCGCTTGAGCAATAGCAGGATTTGATCAGATAAAACTACAACAGCTTATAACGTGCGATTAACTTCTATTAAATTGTCGGGATTTAAATCTTTCGTAGATCCCACGAATTTCCAGGTTCCAGGTCAGTTGGTCGGGGTGGTTGGCCCTAACGGTTGTGGAAAATCCAACATTATTGACGCTGTGCGCTGGGTCTTGGGTGAGTCCAAGGCTTCCGAGCTGCGCGGTGAATCGATGCAGGACGTTATTTTTAACGGTTCCACTAACCGCAAACCGGCCGGGCGTTCGTCCGTGGAGCTGGTTTTTGACAACAGTCTGGGCAAAGCCGCCGGCCAATGGAGCCAATACGCCGAAATCGCCGTCAAGCGTACGCTGACGCGCGATGGCACTTCCACTTATTACATCAATGGCCAGCCGGTGCGCCGGCGCGACATCCAGGATATTTTCATGGGTACTGGCTTGGGGCCGCGCGCTTACGCGATTATCGGCCAGGGCATGATTTCCCGGATTATTGAAGCTCGCCCGGAAGAATTGCGTATTTTCCTGGAAGAGGCCGCTGGTGTGTCGCGCTACAAGGAGCGCCGGCGCGAAACCGAAAACCGCATCCACGATACGCATGAGAATCTGGTGCGGGTAGAAGATATCTTGCGTGAACTGAATAGCAACCTGGAAAAGCTGGAAGCCCAGGCTGTGGTTGCCAACAAGTTCAACGAACTACAGTCCGATCAGGAAGAAAAGCAGAAACTGCTGTGGCTGTTGCGCAAGAAAGAAGCCGCAAGCGAGCAGGAAAAGGTATTTGCCGAGATCGAAAGAACGCAGATCGACCTGGAAGAACAGACCGCAAAGCTGCGCCATGTCGAAGTCGAGCTGGAGCATATGCGCCAGGCCCACTATGCGGTCGGCGACAGGATGCACCAGGCGCAAGGCCATTTGTACCAGACCAATGCCGAAATCGGTAGCCTGGAAGCGCAGATCAAGTTTGTCATCGAATCGCGCAGTCGTTTGCAATCGCAATTGAACTCCCTGACTGCGCAGCGCGACCAGTGGCAGCGTCAGGGACAGCAATTCCAGGATGATCTGGCGGAAGCGGAAATCCAGGTGGAAGAGCTGGCTGAGCGTTCCGAGCAGGCGCTGGAGATGGCGCAACAGCATAACGACAAGCTGCCGGCACTGGAGCAGATCTGGCGTGAATCGCAATTGAAGACGACCGAGTCGCGCGCCAAGATCATGCAGTTGCAGCAGCAGATAGAGCTGGAATCTGCACACCAGCGCAATGCCTCGAATATCCTGGCCACGCTGACCTCGCGCCGCGAACGGCTGTCGCAGGAAAAGAGCGGCCTGGCAATGCCTGATAGCGCGCATCTGTCCAACCTTTCCATGCAACTGGAAGAGAAAAAACAGGTGCTGGAAGAGGCGACGATGCAACTGGAGGAGGCGCAGGAATCCCTGCCGCGCCTGGAAGAAGAGCGCAAGGCAGCCCAGGAGCAGGTCAATAAGGATACCGCGGCGAGTGCGCAGCTGGATGCGCGCCTGCTGGCCTTGAAGCAATTGCAGGAAAAAGTACAGACCGAGGGCAAGGTTCAGCCCTGGCTGGAAAAACATGAGCTGAGCGCCTTGCCCAAATTATGGCAAAAGCTGCATATCGAAGCCGGCTGGGAAACTGCGCTGGAATCGGTATTGCGCGAACGGACTTCGGCATTGGAAATGTCCAACCTGGACTGGGCCAAGGCTTTCTTTAATGATGCGCCGCCGGCCAAGCTGGCCTTGTATACGCCACAAGTCGCCGCTGCGGCGATGGAGCCGGTTGCTGGCCTGAAGCCTTTGCTGAACCTGCTGCAATTGAATGACGCCGGTGTGCGCAGCCTGATGCAGGATTGGCTGCACCAGGTCTATGCGGCGGAAGATGTCGCTACCGCCTTCATGGACAGGGCCAAGCTGCCGCAGGGAGCCTGCTTTATCACCAAGCAGGGCCATGTCATCAGCAAATCCAGCGTGCGTTTCTATGCATCGGATTCCGAGCAGGATGGCGTGCTGGCACGCCAGCAGGAAATAGAAAACATCGGCAAGCAAAGCCGCGCGCAAAGCATGCTGGCGGATGAGGCCAAGACCCGTGCCGTCAGGGCCGAGTCGGCTTACACCCAGGCCAGCCAGCGCCTGCAGGAGCTTCGGCAACGTGTAAGTACGCTGACGCAATCGGTGCACAGCCTGCAGATAGAGTTCATGAAGCTGTCCGAGGTGCAGGAGCGCTTCAACCAGCGCAGTACGCAGATACAGAACGATCTGGCGGAAATCGCGGCGCAGGAAGCAGAGCAGCAGCAGGCCAGGGCAGAATCGGAAGAAAAATTCGAGCAACTGGATGTGGAGCTTGCAGAGCTGCAGGAAAACCATGAAGACGGGCAAACCGTCTATCTGGAAAAAGAGCAGCAATTGAACGATGCCAGGACACAGTTGCGTGAGCTGGAAAGGGCGGCACAGGAAGCCGCCTTTGCAGAGAAATCCCATCGCAGCAAGATGGAGGAACTGCGCCGCAGTATCGCCACCGCGCTGGAGCAGGCGGCCCAGTTGTTTGCCAATATGCAGCAAGGCAAGCTTGAGCTGGAAACCATGGACGACCAGACTGCGCAAGCTGGTCTGCAATCCCTGCTGGAAAAACGCAGCGACCAGGAGCGCACGCTGGCGGACGCAAGGCATGAGCTGGATCAATTGACACAGAAGCTGCGTCAGCATGAAGAATCGAAGATGCAGGTGGAGCGTAGCCTGCAGCCGCAGCGTGACCGTATCATGGAACTGCAACTGAAAGAGCAGGCTGCACGCCTGAGCCAGGAACAGTACGCCGAACAATTGCGCAATTTCGAGGTCGATGAAGAAGCGCTGTCGCAAAAACTGCATGCGGACATGAAACCATCCTACTTGCAAGGCGAAGTCACCCGCCTGACCAATGCGATTGCGGCTTTGGGGGCGGTGAATATGGCGGCACTGGAAGAGCTGGCGCAGGCGACAGAACGCAAGACTTTCCTGGATTCTCAGCATGCCGACCTGACCGAAGCGATTACGACGCTGCAGGACGCTATCCACAAGATAGACATAGAAACACGCGATCTGCTGCAAGATACCTTTGACAAGGTCAACACCCATTTTGCGGAATTGTTCCCTATCCTGTTCGGCGGCGGCCAGGCCAAGCTGATCATGACCGGCGACGAAATCCTGGATTCCGGTGTACAGGTGATGGCGCAGCCTCCGGGCAAGAAAAATGCGACTATCCATCTGTTGTCCGGTGGTGAAAAGGCATTGACGGCGACCGCGCTGGTGTTCTCGATGTTCCAGTTGAATCCTGCGCCTTTCTGCTTGCTGGATGAGGTGGATGCGCCGCTGGATGACTCAAATACCGAACGTTTCTGTAATATGGTGAAACGTATGTCGGCAAACACACAGTTTTTGTTTATTTCTCATAATAAAATAGCGATGGAAATGGCACAGCAATTGATAGGCGTGACCATGCAGGAACAGGGAGTTTCTCGAATCGTTGCGGTGGATATGGAGTCTGCCGCAAACTTTGCTTCTGAGGCGCAAGCAGCATGACAGATCTACAAATAAGCTTATTGGCAATCGGTGGGACCATCGTCGTTGGCGTAGTTATCTTTAACAAATGGCAGGAGCACAAGGCTAAAAAAAGCGTGGAACGCGCTTTCTCTACCGGTCACGACGATGTGCTGATGAACCCGCACGACCATGTGGAAGAACAGGCCTCCTACCAGCCGCAGCAATACCAGCAGCACGAGCACGACGGCGTTGCAGACTACCGGCAGGAGCCTAGTCTGGATGTCGCGACCATGGCTGAGGATGACCAGGCCTTTGTGCCGGATGCGATACAGGCGGAAGCTGCACCGGCATTGGCTAAACAGGAAAAAGAACTGCCGGTTGATGAATTGATCGACTGCGTCATTCCGCTGGAGTTTGATACGCCGGTACGCGGCGAGAAGATTTTGGCCGAGATACACAGCCTTAGATATGTCGGCAAGAAGCCGGTGCACTTCATCGGCCAGAGCCATTCCGGCGAACGTGACGTAATCGCTCACGGCGGCATTTATACAACCCTGTTTGCCGGCATACAAATGGTCAGCCGCGGCGGCCCTTTAAATGAGCTGGAATATTCCGAATTTGTGATGAAACTGCGCGAGATTGCCGACCGCCTGAATGCCCATCCGGATATCCCGGACATGAGCCAGGTCATGTCGACGGCCAGGGAATTGCACCAGTTCGTTTCCGAGCATGATGCTCAGTTGAGCGTCAACATCATGGCCAACAGCGCTCCATGGGCGATCAATACCTTGCATGCCGCACTGGAAAAGCAGGGCTTTGACTCCCGCCCGGACGGCAGGCTGGTGATGCCGGATGGAGACGGCGGCGCGCTGTTTTCCTTGTCTACCAATGTGGGCATCAGCGAAACCGTGACCTCACGCCTGACCTTGCTGCTGGACGTACCTTGCGTTGCGCCTGCGCGTGACGGTTTCGGAGCGATGGCAGCCTGTGCCAAATCACTGTCCACCCGCCTGGGCGGCACGGTCGTCGATGACGGCAACCAGCCGATCTCCAAAGCGGCCCTGGATGAGATCGCCGAGCAGGTTCATGCCTTTTACGGTGCGATGGCAGAGTCGGAGATCCCGGCGGGATCAGTTCGCGCGCAACGCCTGTTCAGCTAAAAAATGCAAAACGATTTATTTGGTAAAAAGTCGCCGGAAGCCGATGGCCCGGCGGCAAGAGTCGCTGAGCTGCATAAAGAACTGAACAAGCACGCGTATGCCTACTATGTGCTGGATAATCCCAGCATCCCCGATGCCGAGTACGACAAGCTCTTCAAAGAGCTGCAAGCGCTGGAGCAACAGCATCCTGAACTGTTGAGCGCCGATTCGCCCACCTTACGGGTGGGTGGAGTAGCTCTGCCGGAGTTCAAGCAGGTACAGCATGCGGTACCTATGCTGTCGCTGAACAATGGCTTTGAAGATGCCGATATCACCTCATTTGATCGCCGCGTCCGCGACGGACTGGGTATCAATCATGATGTGGAATACGCGATTGACCTGAAGTTTGACGGTCTGGCGATCAATTTGCGCTATGTCGACGGCTTGTTTACGCAGGCAGCGACACGCGGTGATGGCTTTACCGGTGAAGACGTCACAGAAAATATCCGTACCATCCATAGCATCCCACTACGCCTGAACACCGAACACCCACCCAGGATTCTGGACGTACGCGGCGAAGTGCTGATGTTCAAGGCTGATTTTGACAAGCTCAACCAGCGCCAGCGCGATGCGGGCGGCAAAGAATTTGCCAATCCACGCAATGCCGCCGCCGGCAGCCTGCGTCAACTGGATTCCAAGATCACCGCACAGCGCAAGCTGAGGTTCTTTTCTTATGGCATAGGCGCACTGGAAGGTGCTGAGATGCCGGTTTCGCATGCAAAGCTGCTGGACTGGTATGCAGAGCTGGGTTTGCCTGTTTGTGAAGACCGTGGCCTGGTAACCGGCGCGCAAGGCCTGCTGGAGTTTTATGCCGCCATCGGCCAAAAGCGCAAGAGCCTGGCCTATGACATTGATGGTGTCGTTTACAAGGTCAATCGTTTGCAGCAGCAGCAGGAGCTGGGCTTTGTGTCACGTGCGCCGCGTTTTGCGATTGCGCATAAATTCCCGGCGGAAGAGGCCACCACGGTCGTGCAGGAGATAGGCGTGCAGGTGGGGCGTACCGGTGCGCTGACGCCGGTGGCGCGCCTGGCGCCGGTATTTGTCGGTGGCGTTACCGTCACCAACGCGACCTTGCATAATGAAGACGAGGTCAAGCGCAAGGACGTGCGTGTCGGCGATACTGTCATCGTACGCCGCGCCGGCGACGTGATTCCGGAAGTGGTGTCCGTCGTGCTGGAACGCAGGCCTGTGCCTGAGCATGCGCCGTTTGAATTGCCGAAGACCTGCCCGGTATGCGGTTCGCATGTGGTGCGGGAAGAGGGCGAGGCGGTTGCACGCTGTTCAGGCGGCTTGTTCTGTTCTGCGCAGCGCAAGGAGGCAATACGCCACTTTGCTGCGCGCCGCATGATGGATATTGACGGGCTCGGCGAGCGTTATATTGATAATCTGGTCGAGCTTGATTATGTGCGCGGCATTGCCGACCTGTACAAGCTGACACTGGATGACTTGCTGGAAATGAAGCGCCGCGGCGACGAGCGCGACGGCATCACGCCCGAGACTGTACAGCAGGGCAAGATCGCCACCAAATGGGCGGAAAACCTGATCGAGGCGATTGCTGCCAGCAGGCAGCCTGTGCTGGAGCGTCTGTTGTTTGCGTTGGGTATTCGTCATGTCGGTGAATCGACTGCCAAGACCCTGGCCGACTGGCTGGGCCGGCTGGAGTTGGTAAGGCGTGCACCGGCACCATTGCTGCGGCTGTTGCCCGATATAGGCACGACGGTTGCTGAAGCGATTGCCGATTTTTTTGCCGAACCCAAGAACCAGCAGGCGATAGATGCGCTGCTGGCTGCCGGAGTGGCGCCGCGTGATGAACATGCTCCCAGCGCCAAGCTGCGTGATAAATTGTCGCAGCCTGCGCTGCTGGCCGCGCTGGCGATACCCAAGCTGACTGAGACTCGCTGCAAGCAACTCGTGGATAAGGGAATGACGCTGGCGGCCCTGGCGCAGGCCGATGTCGATTATCTGCATCACTACGCCTTGCCTTCCGATATCAGCAATGCGCTGGCAGCATGGCTGAATGTGCCGGGGCAGCGCGAGCGCCTGGCAGAGTTGAATAGCCTGCACGCAGATTTGCTGGCGCAATTGCCGCAGCAGGCAGAGTCGGAGGGTATCTTGTCCGGCAAGACTTTTGTGCTGACCGGAACGCTGCCGACGCTAAGCCGGGATCAGGCAACGGAAATCATAGAAAAGGCCGGCGGCAAAGTGTCAGGTTCTGTCTCGAAGAAAACCAGCTATGTCGTGGCTGGGGATGATGCGGGCAGCAAATTGCTGAAGGCGCAGGAATTAGGCGTGACGGTATTGACCGAAGTGGAATTAATGCAAATTGTTCAATGAATCTGGAGATGAAATGACAAGAATCAAAAAAGCAGTATTCCCGGTTGCGGGCCTGGGCAGCCGTTTTCTGCCGGCTACCAAGGCGCAGCCAAAAGAGATGCTGCCCATCGTGGACAAGCCATTGATCCAGTATGCAGTGGAAGAGGCGGTCGAGGCGGGTATTACCGAGATGGTGTTCATTACCGGCCGCAACAAGCGCGCGATTGAAGACCATTTCGATAAGGCTTATGAGCTGGAAAGCGAACTGGAAGCGGCCAATAAGCAGGCGCTGCTGGATCTGGTGCAAAATGTGATTCCGAAGAACATTACCTGCATTTACATCCGCCAGCAGGCGCCGCTGGGCCTGGGCCATGCAGTATTGTGCGCCCGCCCGGTTGTCGGCGACGAGCCGTTTGCCGTATTGCTCGCAGACGATCTGATGGACGCCGATCCAGGCCAGCCTTCCGCCATCGCACAGATGACGCGTTTGTATGAGCAGGAAGGCGCCAGCATTATCGCAGTGCAGGATGTGCCGCGGGAGTTCACACGCCAGTACGGTATCGTCAGCGGTACGCCCTACAAGGACAGGCTGGAAAAAATGCACGGCATCGTGGAAAAACCAATGCCGGATGTTGCTCCTTCCACTTTGGCGGTCGTGGGCCGTTACGTATTGTCGGGCAAAATTTTCTCTTACCTGGAAAAACTGGGCAAGGGTTCCGGCGGCGAAATCCAGTTGACCGACGGCATTGCACAATTGCTGCAATCCGACCCCGTACTGGCCTACCGCGCCATGTCCACACGCTATGATTGCGGCTCCAAACTCGGTTACCTGAAGGCCAGCGTGGCGCTGGGCCTGAAGCACGCTGAAACCGGTCCGGAATTCCAGGAATACCTGCGTTCATTGAAAGCGTAACGGAAAATCTGTGATTGCTTTTGAGGACTATAATTGGGAATGGCGCCGCTGTTGTGCAGGCATCTTTGTGAATGGGAAGGGTGATTTGCGATGATTCATGAAATATTGAAAATGGGCGATCCCCGCTTGCTCAGAGTAGCCGAGCCGGTCAAGGAATTCGGTACGCCGGAGTTACAGAAGCTGGTTGCCGATATGTTCGACACGATGGCTGCCGCTAATGGCGCCGGTCTGGCGGCCCCGCAGATAGGCGTCAACTTGCAATTGGTTATCTTTGGCTTCAAGGATAATCCGCGCTATCCGGATGCACCCTCGGTGCCGGAAACCGTTTTGCTTAACCCGGTGCTGACGCCATTGGGCGAAGAGACTGACGATGCATGGGAGGGCTGCCTGTCCGTGCCCGGCATGCGCGGCCTGGTGCCGCGCTGGAGCAAGCTGCGCTATGAAGGCTATGACCAGTTTGGCAATCGTATCAGCCGCGATGTCGAAGATTTCCATGCGCGCGTCGTGCAGCATGAATGCGATCACCTGAATGGCGTGCTGTACCCTATGCGCATCAAGGATTTGACGCAGTTCGGTTTTACCGAAGTGCTGTTTCCGGACATGGATCCGAATGACGACGATTGATAAAGATTGATAGCGCGATCAATAACAATCGACAACGATGAGAACCAAGAAAAAAGCCGCAGAAATGCGGCTTTTTTATGTGTGCTGCGTCAGAACTGTTCGTCCTCGCGCAGATAGCGCCATTGTCCTTCGGGCAGATTGCCCAGCCTGACTTTTCCTATGCGCACCCGCTTCAGGCCTATTACTTTCAGGCCCACCATATCGCACATGCGGCGGATCTGGCGTTTTTTGCCTTCGCGCAAGATAAACCGCAACTGGTCTTCATTTTGCCAGCTTACCTTGGCGGGCAGCAGGGCCTTGCCGTCCAGGGTCAGTCCATGGTTCAGGCGCTTCAGTTCGGTATCGGGCAAGCGGCCCGGCTTGCTGTATTGCACGCGGACCAGATACTCTTTTTCTACACTGGTATCCTGGCCTATCAGGTGCTTGGCAACGCGGCCGTCCTGGGTCAGCACCAGCAAACCGACGGAATCGATATCCAGCCTGCCGGCTGGAACCAGGCTGCGTAACTGGGTAGGGTGGAACTGGGTTTGCACCGCATCTTCAGTCCAGCGGGTTTCCGGCTTGACCAATGCGATAGCAGGCTGATAGCCATCTTCTGCCTGGCCGCTGACATAGCCTACCGGCTTGTTGATCAGGATAGTCACGCGTTTGGATTGTTCTGCTGCGGCCTGGCGTTCTACCGAAACTTTTTGATGCGGCAAGACCTTGCTGCCCAGTTCGGAAACGACTTTGCCATCCACCCGCACCCAGCCGCGTTCTATCCACTCGTCGGCTTCGCGGCGTGAGCAGATTCCCAATTCGGACATTCTTTTTGATAAGCGTACTAGTTCGGTCATGATAAAGCGGGTGATCTATGGTTGTATCTGTGATTAATAATTGTTGCTTAGTTGCTGCTGCCGGAATTGATTATGCGCCAGTTTTTAATTTAGCTATCAAACGCGCAGCGATTCCAGCAGCTCTGTTTCTATCTGCAACTGGTTGCGTGCATTCTGCAGTGCCGGGCCGTCGACCAGGAAAACGTCTTCCACCCGTTCGCCCAAGGTCATGATCTTGGCGGTGTGCAGATTGATCTTGTATTTGGCCAGCACATTGGCAATCGCATACAGCAGGCCGGTCCTGTCATTGGCCGAGATAGACAGCAGGAAATACTGGCCCCTCTCGTCCGGCCGCAAGTCCACCGTAGGAATGATAGGGAAGGTGCGCGACAGCCTGGAGAGACGGCCTTTGTTGGGCGAAGACAGCGGGGTTTGCAGCGTCAGCACTTCGGCCAGTTCATGCTCGATCAGGTTGATGATATCGCGGTAGTTGTTGGCAAATGCCGGTTCGATGACCAGGAAGGTATCCAGCGCGTAGCCGCCCTTGGTGGTGTGGATTTTCGCATCCAGGATGCTGAAATTTTTGCCGTCGAAATAATTGCAGATACGCGCGAACAGATCCGGCTGGTCCTTGACGTAAACAGTTACCTGCAGGCCTTCGCCTATCGGTGACAGGCGGCATTTGACCACGGGTACCGGGCTGTCTATCCTGTCGTGCAGCGAACGGGTTTGCCATGCGATGTCGGATGAGTCATGACGCAGGAAGTAAGCGACATCCAGTTGCTGCCACAGGCGCTCATGCGCGTCGCCCGGCAATCCGTACAGGCGCAGCGCTTTCAGCGCTTCTTCCTGGCGGTTTTTCAGCTCACGGTCTTGCGACGGCGCTTCGCCACCCAGCACGCGCAGCGTGATGCGGTACAAGTCTTCCAGCAGCTTGCCTTTCCATGCATTCCATACCTTGGGGCTGGTGCCGCGGATATCGGATACCGTCAGCAGATACAGTGCCGTCAGATGGCGCTCATCCTTGACCAGCGTGGCAAATGCCTGCACCACGTCCGGATCGGACAAGTCCTGTTTCTGCGCTACATGCGACATTGTCAGATGGTGCTGCACCAGGAAGATGATCAGCTCTGAATTTGCTTTGGAGATGCCATGGTCGTAGCAGAACTTCTTGGCGTCGGCCATGCCCAGCAATGAGTGATCGCCGCCGCGGCCCTTGGCGATATCGTGGAACAGCGCGGCAATATACAGCACCCAGGGCTGCGTGAAGTTGGCCATCAACTGGCTGCAGAATGGATACTCGTGCGCATGCTCCGTCATCGCAAAGCGGCGCAGGTTGCGTACCACCATCAGGATGTGCTGGTCTACCGTATAAACGTGAAACAGGTCGTGCTGCATCTGGCCTATGATGCGGCGGAAATTCGGCAGGTAGCGGCCCAGGATGCTCATCTGGTTCATGCGCCGCAGCGCATGGGTCAGGCCCTGTGGCGACTGCAGGATTTGCAGGAACAGGCCACGGTTGAAAATGTCATGCCTGAAGCCGGCATCGATCAGGAAGCGGGCATGCCACAGCGCGCGCAGGCTGCGGGCTGTCATGCCTTTCAGCTCTGGATGGCGGGCCAGCAGCAGGAAAATTTCCAGCAATGCGGAAGGGCTATCCTCGAACAAATCGTCGCAGGCGATATCAATCAGGCCGTTGACCACATTGAAGCGCTCATTGATAGGTTGTGGAACCGATGGCTGCGGAAACAGGTTGGCCTCGATGTTTTGCAGCAGTATGGTATTGAGTTGCGTGACGGCCTTGGCCGCCCAGTAGTACCTCTGCATCAGGTGCTCGCTGGCACGGCGCGATTCTGTGGTCTTGAAGCCGAAGGTTTCCGCGATCTTGGTCTGCACGTCGAAAATCAGCCTGTCTTCGCGGCGTCCGGCATGGATATGCAGGCGGATGCGGATATCCTTGAACGCACGCTCATTGCGTTTCAGCTGGCGGGCCTCGATATCGGTGATCAGCCCGCGGTCTGCCAGTTCTTTCCACGAGTTGCCCAGGTTGGCGGCCTTGGCCACCCACAAGATCACTTGCAGATCCCTGAGGCCGCCGGGGCTTTCCTTGCAGTTAGGCTCCAGGCTATAAGGCGTGTCTTCATACTTTACATGCCGTTGATGCAGTTCCAGCAGCTTTTCCTGGAAAAAATTCTGCGGATTCATGCTCGCCGTATAGCGTTCCTGTAATTCCTTGAACAGCTTGCGGTTGCCGGTAATCAGTCTCGCTTCCAGTAAGCTGGTCTTGACGGTGATGTCGGCTTCAGACTCTTCCAGGCACTCGTCGACCGTGCGTATGCTGTGGCCCAGGTCCAGGCCTATGTCCCAGAATATCTGGACCAGGTGTTCCAGCTTGTCGCGAGTATCCTTATCCGGCTGTTCGCACAGCAGGATCAGCACATCCACATCCGAATACGGATACAGCTCGCCACGGCCGTAACCGCCGACGGCGATTAGCGCAGAATTTTTGGGCAGTTCAAAGCTCTTCCATATCTTGCTCAGCACGACATCAACGCTGCGGCACAAATCCTGCAGCAGCTGCTCGGCCTTGAAGTTGGTGTTGAAGGCGGCAATCACGGATTGCTGCGCCGCTTTCAACTCTTCCTTGAACTGTAATGCGGGCGACGCGCTTACTGCCATTATGCGGGTACGCCTGTTTGCGCTTGTGCCGTGATGAATGCCGGTGGGGGAGGGGAGCCTGCCGACAGAGTCAATACTTCATAGCCGGTTTCGGTGACCAGGATGGTATGTTCCCACTGGGCTGAAAGGCTGCGATCCTTGGTCTTGATAGTCCAGCCATCGCCCATTTCCTTGATTTCGCGGCGGCCGGCGTTAATCATCGGTTCTATTGTAAAGATCATGCCGGGGCGCATTTCTTCCAGCGTGCCGGGACGGCCATAGTGCAGGATTTGCGGTTCTTCATGGAAGACCTTGCCTATGCCGTGGCCGCAAAATTCCCTGACCACGCTATAGCCGGCCTTTTCCGCATGCTGCTGTATCGCATGGCCAATATCGCCCAGGTGCGCGCCGGGCTTGACCTTGGAAATGCCTATCCACATGCATTCATAGGTGATTTCGCTGAGGCGCTTGGACAATATCGACGGCTCGCCGATCAGGAACATGCGGCTATTGTCGCCATGATAACCATCTTTGATGACGGTAATGTCCAGGTTGACGGAGTCGCCGTTTTTCAAGACTTTGTCGCCCGGTATGCCGTGGCAGATCACATCATTGACAGAAGTGCAGATCGCTTTGGGATAAGGGGTATAGCCGGGCGGGCAGTAGTTCAGCGGCGCAGGGATTGTGTCTTGTACATTCGTCATGTATTCATGGCACAGCCTGTCTAGTTCACCGGTGGTGATGCCGGCTTTGACGAAGGGGGTAATATAGTCCAGCACCTCGGAGCCTAGCCTGCCCGCAATGCGCATGCCGGCGATATCTTCAGGTGTTTTAATAGAAATAGGTGTCATGCTGAGCCAACCGTGTATGCAAAAGGGGAATATTGGAGCTGATTCCACCGTGACACTGCATTAAGGCTGCATTGTCTTCGGTGAAACGGGGTTTCACCCGAATTATAGTCCAGCCAAGCAATGTCCGCTTATACAATAGACTCTATCCGCTTGAAAGGTGGGTGATTTTCGTAGTACAATTGATGGTTAGCTTGAATGAGTTTCTTGCTAATGATTGGAAAATCATTTTATCAATGCACGAATCTGGTCTAAAAGGGTGTCCGGTAAGCATCGGATCACTGACTGGATTCAAGACCTAACCCTGGAGTTATTATGTCTGTAACAATGCGCGAAATGCTGGAAGCCGGCGTCCACTTTGGTCACCAAACCCGTTTCTGGAACCCAAAGATGGCTCCGTTCATCTTCGGTCACCGCAACAAGATTCATATCGTCAACCTGGAAAAAACTCTGGGTATGTACCAAGAGGCGATGAAGTACATCCGCCAATTGTCCTCCAATCGCGGCACTATCATGTTCGTCGGCACAAAACGTCAAGCGCGCGAAATCATCGCTGCTGAAGCGCAACGTGCAGGCATGCCTTTCGTCGACCAGCGCTGGTTGGGCGGTATGCTGACTAACTTCAAAACTGTTAAAACATCGATCAAGCGCCTGAAAGACATGGAAGCTTCGGTAGAAGACGGTTCTGTAGAAAAGCTGAGCAAAAAAGAAGCGCTGATGTTCCAGCGTGAAATCGTCAAACTGCAAAAAGCAATCGGCGGTATCAAGGATATGGGCGGCATCCCTGACGCAATCTTCGTGGTTGACGTTGGCTACCACAAAGGTTCCATCACTGAAGCAGCGAAACTGGGTATCCCTGTTATCGGCGTGGTTGATACTAACCACTCCCCAGAAGGCGTAACTTATGTTATCCCTGGTAACGATGACTCCTCCAAAGCGATCGCCCTTTACGCTCGCGGCGTTGCTGATGCAATCCTGGAAGGCCGTGCCAATGCAATTAACGAAGTAGTTGAAGCAGTGAAACCTGATTCTGACGAATTCGTTGAAGTAGAAGACCAGGCTTAATTGTAAGCTTCTGCTAATTGATATGCAGGTAAAAGGGGCAACAGCTGTTGGCCCCTTTTTTTAAACAGATTTTGATAATCAGCGCCTTGTGGCGTTAATTTGAATTAGGAGAAAAACATGGCGGCGATTACAGCAGCGATGGTAGGTGAATTGCGTGCAAAGACTGATGCACCGATGATGGAATGCAAAAAAGCCCTGACTGAGGCTGAAGGCAATATGGAACGTGCGGAAGAGCTGTTGCGCGTTAAGCTGGGTAGCAAAGCTTCCAAAGCAGCTTCCCGTATTACTGCTGAAGGCGTTGTTGCTGCTTTTATCTCCGGTAATGTTGGCGCGCTGATCGAAGTTAATTGCGAAACAGACTTCGTGACCAAGAACGATGACTTCATCGCTTTTGCCAATTCCTGCGCAAAACTGGTTGCTGAAAGCAATCCTGCAGACGTTGCGGCATTGGCTGCCCTGCCATTTGAAGCTGGTACTGTTGAATCCCACCGCGCTGCCCTGATAGGCCGTATCGGTGAAAACATGTCCATCCGTCGTTTCACACGTTTTGAAACAAACGCAAAACTGACTTCTTACCTGCACGGTACACGTATCGGCGTAATGGTTGAGTACGAAGGTGCGGATGAGCAAGTTGGTAAAGACGTTGCGATGCACATCGCTGCGATGAAACCAGTTTCCCTGTCTTCCGACGCAGTTCCTGCTGATCTGATCGAGAAAGAGCGTTCAGTTGCATCCCAGAAGGCTGCTGAATCCGGCAAGCCAGCTGACATCGTTGCAAAAATGGTAGAAGGCTCGGTACAGAAGTTCCTGAAGGAAGTTTCCTTGCTGAACCAGCCGTTCGTCAAGAACGACAAGCAAACTGTTGAGCAAATGCTGAAATCGGTTAATTCCTCTGTTAAGTCTTTCACCATGTTCGTAGTGGGTGAAGGGATAGAGAAGAAGCAAGACGACTTTGCAGCGGAAGTGGCCGCTCAGGTCGCGGCAGCAAAACAGGCGTAAGCAAAAAATGCGGGCCGAAAGGCCCGTTTTTTTACGCTGAATCTTGTTGGAATGGCATCTGCCATTCCAATTTGCATTGCGAATAAGCAGGTGAGAAGTAGCTGTTTTATGTTGGGATCGTTGTTCTTGTCAGTGCCATGCGGCTTGGTTGTAAAAAAGAACTGAAACAAAACGTAATAATATGCTGTTGCAACGCCGGACTTGTTTTTAATGCTAATTGAAAATTATTTATCTATTTACCAGAA
Organism: Parundibacterium terreum; assembly: GCF_014636315.1. Lineage (GTDB taxonomy): Bacteria > Pseudomonadota > Gammaproteobacteria > Burkholderiales > Burkholderiaceae_D > Undibacterium > Undibacterium terreum. Next base: position 213,801 of record NZ_BMED01000005.1, read on the forward strand.
GGAGTCCAGACCGTGACCAAACCTGCTTACAAGCGAGTTCTCTTGAAGCTCTCTGGCGAAGCCTTGATGGGCGACGACCCGTTCGGCATTAATCGTGCAACGATTGAGCGTATGGTGGCAGACGTTGCCGAAGTTGCAAAACTGGGTGTTGAGCTGGCGATTGTTATCGGCGGCGGCAATATTTTCCGTGGCGTAGCGCCAGGTGCGCAAGGCATGGACCGCGCAACGGCAGACTACATGGGTATGCTGGCGACAGTCATGAACTCCCTGGCTTTGGCTGATGCAATGCGCCAGGTGGGCATTACAGCCCGCGTGATGTCGGCGATTGCGATTGACCAGGTCGTTGAGCCTTATGTCCGTCCAAAGGCCTTGCAATATCTGGAAGAGGGCAAGATCGTCGTGTTTGCCGCAGGAACGGGCAATCCGTTCTTTACTACCGATACTGCAGCAGCATTGCGCGGCTCGGAAATTGGCGCCCAGATCGTACTGAAGGCAACCAAGGTCGATGGCGTCTACACAGCCGATCCGAAAAAAGACCCGACAGCGACACGTTATTCCACCATTTCTTTTGATGAAGCGATTGCCCGTCACCTGCAAGTCATGGATGCGACCGCATTTGCCTTGTGCCGCGACCAGAAACTGCCGATCAAGGTATTTTCCATTGTGAAGCCGGGCGCTCTGAAGAACGTTATCCTGGGTGCAGACGAAGGCACCTTAGTACACGTATAATTTATCGTTTAATATTATTTGCTTGCTTGTCGGCATGGGTTTTTACCCTTCAGGCTTGGCATAGGATAATCGCAGCGACCCCTCGGGTCGCGAGGCGGATGCCTGTTTCAAGTCTTGAACTGCCGGCATGGCCAGGATCGATGCATAGGAGGACAGAATGACTGTCGTAGATGTAAAGAAAAATACCGAACAAAGAATGCAAAAGTCGATAGAGACGCTGAAGGCTGACCTGTCCAAGGTTCGCACTGGCCGTGCTCATACCGGCATTCTCGATCACGTCATGGTGGACTACTACGGTACCGCCACCAATATCACTCAGGTTGCCAACGTAACCCTGGTGGATGCGCGCACTATCGGCGTGCAGCCTTGGGAAAAGAAGATGATCTCGGCGATCGAAAAGGCTATCCGTGATGCCGATCTGGGCCTGAATCCTTCCACTCAGGGCGACATGATCCGCGTTCCTACGCCTCCGTTGACGGAAGAGCGCCGCAAGGAAATGGTCAAGCTGGTCAAGACCGAGGGCGAAGATGCCAAAATCGCGATCCGCAATATCCGCCGCGATGCCAATGAGTCCTTGAAAAAGTTGTTGAAGGATAAAGCATGCTCCGAAGATGACGAGCGTCGCGCACAGGATGATGTCCAGAAGTTGACTGACAAATTTGTCAGTGAAGTCGACAAGCTTCTGGCTGAAAAAGAAAAAGAAGTTTTGACAGTTTAAGCCGCTGCTCTGGCAATTTTCTTTCATCACCCTGGAAATACATGACCCACGCTAGCTCTACAAAAGAAATCCCTGTTGTCGGTGCCATTCCTAGGCATATTGCCATCATCATGGATGGCAATGGCCGCTGGGCGACCAAACGGTTCTTGCCGCGTGTGGCGGGTCATGCCAAGGGGGTAGAGGCCGTGCGCGCGGTCGTGGAGGCTTGCGCGCGCAAGGGTGTGGATTACCTCACCCTGTTTGCCTTCAGTTCCGAAAACTGGCGCCGTCCGGAAGAGGAGGTGTCCTTGCTGATGCGCCTGTTCATGACTGCGCTGGAAAAAGAAGTCGCCAAACTGCACGCGAACGACATCCGCCTGAAAGTGGTAGGCGATCTGTCGCGCTTTGATCTGAAGCTGCAAAAAATGATCGAGGCTGCCGAAGCCAGGACTGCCAACAACAAGCGCATGACATTTACCATATGCGCCAATTACGGCGGCCGCTGGGACATCATGCAGGCAGTCAATCGCCTGCAGAAAGAAGGCAAGATGGATGATGGCGTTAGCGAAGAGCAGATCGCTTCCTATCTTTCCATGGCCTATGCGCCTGAGCCTGACCTATTCATCCGCACCGGCGGCGAAACGCGTATTTCCAACTTCCTGCTATGGCAACTCGCCTATAGCGAACTGTATTTTACAGATACTTTCTGGCCGGATTTCGACGCAGCTTCCCTGGATGAGGCTATCCTGTCTTACCAGTCCAGGGAGCGGCGCTTCGGTCAGACCAGTGCCCAATTGGTGGAACAGGCATCCTGACCTCATAGGAATTCAATGCTTAAAACTCGCATAGCGACGGCGGTAGTCTTGTTGGCAGTTTTATTGCCTATCCTGTATTTCGGGAATTTTTTCGCATTCTCCATCGTAACCATCCTGTTCTTCGGGGTGGCATTGTGGGAGAGCTTGCGCCTGTTCAAAAATCCCGCTCCCATGATTGCTGCGGTTGTATGGTCTGCGCTGTTTGCCTACATCATATTGAGCGGTGCCGCGGTTTCTTTCTCTCTCCTGTTCATGTTGTGTGCGGCATTCTGGCTGCTGCGGCTGATTCCCGCATTGAAGCTAGGCCTGCCCGCATTTAATGGTCCTTCCAATTCCTTCCTGAGCGGCATCTATAGCGCATCCATCTTCGGTTGCTTTGTCGCCATCGCGGTACTATTCAGGCACTCGCCGGTTTTCTTGCTGTCGGTGATGGCGATCGTCTGGGTTGCCGATATAGGCGCCTATTTTTCCGGCAAGGCCTTCGGCAAGAACAAGCTCGCGCCATCCATCTCTCCCGGCAAGTCCTGGGAGGGGGCGATAGGCGGCTGGATTGCAGTGCTGATTATTTCTTCGCTGGTGGCGGTGATGGCCTCCTTGCCTGATACTTTCCCCGCCCAGATGCTGGCCAAAGGCGGCTGGGGCGGGCTGCTGGCTGTGATGACGGTATTGTCGGCGGCCAGCGTGGTCGGAGATTTGTTTGAATCCTTGCTGAAGCGCCGGGCAGAAATGAAAGACAGCAGCAATTTATTGCCCGGCCATGGCGGCGTCCTGGATCGTATCGATGCATTGATACCGGTATTGCCGGTGGCTGCACTTTTGAATTATTGGTGGTAACTCGCATGGTGAACGGCATCGACAAGGCACAACAGGCACAACAGGCACAACAGGCACAGCAAGCGCAACGCTTAAGTATTCTGGGTTCAACCGGTTCAATAGGGGTTTCCACACTGGATGTTGTTGCGCGTCACCCTGATCGTTATCAGGTATATGCATTGACTGCGCATACCCAGGTGCAGAAATTGGCGCAGCAATGCGAGCAGTTCCGGCCCGAAGTCGCAGTGGTGGGCAGCGCGCAGGCAGCGGCAGAATTACAGGCGCTGCTGCGTGAAAAGCATATTGCTACCGAGGTCGAATACGGTCCCGAGGCGCTATGCAAGGTTGCCAGCGCGCCTGGCTGCGACGCGGTGATGGCAGCCATCGTCGGCGCCGCAGGGCTGGCCTCGTCGCTGGCGGCGGCGCAGGCAGGCAAGAAGGTCTTGCTGGCGAACAAGGAGGCACTGGTCATGTCCGGCCAGTTGTTCATCAATGCCATCATTGAAAATGGCGCCACGCTATTGCCGATTGATAGCGAGCACAATGCCATTTTCCAGTGCCTGCCGCGAGATTATCAACGACAGCCTGACCGTCATGGTGTCCGCAAGATTTTGTTGACGGCCTCCGGCGGCCCCTTCCTGTACCGCGATGTAGAATCCTTGACGGCGGTAACGCCGGAAGAAGCGGTTGCCCATCCCAACTGGGTGATGGGGCGCAAGATATCGGTCGATTCTGCGACGATGATGAACAAGGGCCTGGAAGTGATAGAGGCCCATTGGCTGTTCGCGACACCGGCGGAGCAAATCGAAGTGGTCATCCACCCGCAAAGCGTGATCCATTCCATGGTGTCCTATGCAGACGGCTCGGTGCTGGCCCAACTGGGCAATCCTGATATGCGCACGCCTATCGCCTACGGTTTGGCCTATCCTGAAAGGATAGATTCCGGCGTTGCGGCACTGGATTTGACCAAGATTGCCAAACTGAATTTCGAGGCCCCTGACTTCAAGCGTTTTCCATGCCTTGCGCTGGCATTTGATGCCCTGAAACAAGGCATGTCTGCGCCGACGGTATTGAACGCAAGTAATGAGATTGCTGTCCAAGCGTTTTTGGACAGGAAAATCGGCTTCAGGATGATAGATCAGATTATTGCCCGCACGCTGGATAAGATTCCTGCTGCCGCCATCAGCGATCTGGGCTCGATACTTGAGCAGGACAGGCTGGCGCGCGAAGTTGCCGAGGCGTTTATCCCATCATGATGCTATTGCAGACAATCATCGCTTTTCTGGTCGCGCTTGGAACGCTGGTCGTGTTCCATGAGCTGGGCCATTACACTGTCGCCCGCCTGTGCGGTGTCAAGGTATTGCGATTTTCTGTCGGCATGGGGAAGGTGATTTATTCCCGCAAGTTTGGCGCTGACCAGACTGAATGGGCCATTTCCATTCTGCCCCTTGGCGGCTACGTCAAGATGCTGGATGCCAGGGAGCAGGATCTGACGCATCTCCCTGAAAAAGAGCTGGCGCGGGAGTTTTGCCGCCAATCCGTATGGAAGCGTATCGCCATCGTCGCCGCAGGCCCAATTGCCAATTTCCTGCTCGCCATTGCCTTGTTTTCTGGCCTGTATTTACACGGAGTTCCAGAAACCGTCAGCAGGATACAAGTTAATCAAACGCAGACGGCGGCTTATGAAGCCGGCCTGCGTTCCGGCGACCTGGTCACTGCGGTCAATCAGCAGCCTGTGCTGGGCTGGTCTGATCTGCGCTGGAAGCTGATGGAACTGGCTCTGGAGAAGGCGACGGCGGAGGTCAGTGTCAAGAGGGCCAATTCTGACCGGGCAGGTGCATTTGATGAAATGACGCTGGTTCTGCCTCTAGCCCAGCTTTCCAGTAAAGACCTGGAAGGGGATTTCCTGTCGAAACTAGGCGTTTCCGTGGCATTGCCAAGGCCAACCCTGGTGGATGTACTCCCGGATGGCGCCGGCATGAGGGCAGGCTTGAAGGCTGGTGACGTGATCCTGGCCATCGATGGCAAGAATCTTGCAAATGCGCAGGAGTTCACTGAAGCGGTGAGGGCCGCACCAGGGCGAACTCTGGGGCTGGAGGTCAGGCGTGGTTCAGAGGCGCTGGATATCGATGCCGTTCCCGAGGCGTATGACCTGAACGGCACAAAGGCGGGGCGTTTGCAGGTGCAAATGGCTGGCCCGGAGATGACCGTGGTGCAGACCCCATTGCTACCGTCTTTAAACCGGGGTATCCAAAAAACTTGGGATACCAGCATCATGACGTTTAAAATGCTGGGCAAAATGCTGACCGGCGAGGTTTCCTGGAAGAATATTACGGGTCCCATCACGATCGCGGATTATGCCGGACAGACTTCCAGATCCGGGGCAATCAGCTATATCAGTTTCATTGCGCTGATCAGTATCAGCTTGGGAGTAATGAATTTGCTACCTATTCCAGTGTTGGATGGGGGGCATTTGTTGTATTATTCGCTGGAAGTTTTGACAGGGAAACCTATCTCGGAACGTTTTGGCGAAATTGCCCAGCGCGCAGGCGTTGCTTTACTGATGACGTTGATGGCACTGGCTTTTTTTAATGACATCGTCCGACTAGTGTCATAATGCTCGGCTTGGTGCGCCGGGCGTCGTATTTCCCCATGGAAATGTTGAATTTTCCGGTGTGACGTGAACGGATGCGTTCAAACCAAAACGCATGGGGCTTTTATGCAAGGAAGGATGTATTTGCCTTGTATATGGCTATCCATCGTGTGTTTTGGTTTGAACTCGGAGGGAGTGGGTAGCACGGGGCGATATGCGCGTGGATGTAGTACGCGATATGTAGCAGGCCCCTAAGTGCAGCACTGTTGCTGGTGCAGCGCTGGCCCGGACCGGATTTGGTTTTACTTCCATAAGCAATTTGATTGTCAACAGGCCCTAAGATTAAATAACAACCAATGAAATTACATATCGAGAACTTCGAGCACTTTACTTTGCCTAAATTACGCCGACATGTGTTGGCATTAGCTGCATTCGCTGTATGTTCTGGTAGCGCAATGGCGATCGAACCATTCGTAGTAAAAGATATCCGAGTTGAAGGGATTCAGCGTACCGAGGCGGGAACGGTATTCAGTTATCTTCCTGTGCGCGTAGGCGAGACATTTGATGACGCAAAAAGTACGACAGCGATCAAATCCTTGTACGCCACGGGCTTCTTCAAGGATGTGCAGATCGAAGTGCAGGATGGGGTCCTGATCGTCCTGCTGGAAGAGCGCCCATCGATTGCCGGCGTGGATTTTACCGGCACCAAGGAATTTGAAAAAGACAACCTGATCAAGGCGCTGAAAGATATCGGCGTTGGTGAGTCTCGCATTTTCGATAAAGCATCGGTAGATCGCGCCGAACAAGAGTTGAAGCGTCAGTACCTGTCGCGCGGCTTGTATGGTGTGCAGATCACGACTACGGTCACGCCTATCGAGCGCAACCGCGTTAACGTGACCTTTGCCGTCGATGAAGGTGAAGTCGCCCGTATCGCACAAATCAATATCATCGGCAACAAGGCCTTTTCCGACAGCGAATTGCGCGAGATGCTGGCCTTGACAACGCCGGGCTGGTTTACCTGGTACACGAAGGCGGATCAATATTCCAAGCAGAAATTGTCCGGCGATCTGGAAACGCTGAAGTCGTTCTACCAGAACCGCGGCTACCTGGAAATGCAGGTGGAATCGACGCAGATTTCCATTACACCTGACAAGAAAGACATCTACATCACCATCAATCTGATTGAAGGCGATAAATACACAGTATCGGATATCAAGCTGGAAGGCGAAATGTTCGGCCGCGAGCAGGAATTGTCGTCGCTGGTATTGCTGAAGAGCGGCGATACCTATAATGCGGCGCGCCTGACGGAAAGCACCAAGCGTATTTCCGAGCGACTGGGTAATTTCGGCTATGCGTTTGCCAACGTCAATGCCAACCCATTGCTGAACAAGGAAAAACGGGAAGTCGCGTTTACCATCTTTGTTGATCCGGGCAAGCGCGTGTATGTGCGCAAAATCAATCTCGCAGGTAATACCAGGACCAGGGATGAAGTTATCCGCCGCGAATTCCGCCAGTTTGAAAGCTCATGGTACGACGGCGAGAAAATCAAGCTGTCGCGCGACCGCGTAGACCGTCTGGGTTACTTCAAGGAAGTCACTATCGAGACGCCTGAAGTGGCCACCAGCACCGACCAGGTAGACGTGAACCTGACGGTAACTGAACGTCCGACCGGTAATATCCAGTTGGGTGCAGGTTATTCGCAGACGGAAAGGCTGACCTTGTCCGGCTCCATCCAGCAGGCCAATGCCTTCGGTAGTGGTGACACGATAGGACTGGAAGTTAATACCAGCTCCCTGTACCGTACGATTGCGCTGTCGCATACCAATCCTTACTTTACCGATGACGGCGTCAGCAAGAGTACGGAATTGTATGTGCGTACTACCCGTCCTGTTATCGGCAGCGTCGGTGACTACCGGATCCAGACTACCGGCGGCAAGCTGAGTTTTGGCGTACCATTCTCCGAAGTGGATACTGTCTTCTTCGGTATCGGTTTTGAGCGTACTGTGGTTGAAACCTTCTACGGCAGCCCTTACCGCTACCTGAAGTATGTGGCTGACTACGGTACTGCAGAGAAAGATCCGACATCGATCAACTATGGTGTCGGCGATGCCATCACCAACTCTTTCCCGCTGACTGCCGCATGGCAAAGGGATAGCCGTGACAGTGCGCTGGTGCCGACGGTTGGTCGTTATCAACGTGCCAACCTTGAGTTGTCGGCAACAGGCAGCTTCAAGTACTACCGTGCAACTTATCAGGCTCAGTTGTTCAAGCCCATCTGGCGCTCGCTGACCCTGGCTTTGAACGGTGAGTTCGACTACGGGCATGGACTGGGCGGCAAGCCTTATCCTTTGTTTAAGAACTACTATGCCGGTGGTATCGGCTCCGTCCGTGGTTACGAGTCATCTACGCTGGGTACCAAGGATCCAAACGGCGATGCGCTGGGCGGTGCAACAAGGTTGTTTGGTAATGTAGAATTACAAGCGCCTTTCCCAGGTTCGGGTAACGATAAGAGCTTGCGCGTATTCACCTTCTTCGATTTCGGTAACGTATTTGACGAAAATCAGAAGATACGCGTGCAGGATTTGAGGGCGGCGGTTGGTGTCGGCCTGAGCTGGATTTCACCGGTCGGTCCGCTGAAACTCAGCTTCGGTAAACCTGTGAATGCCAAGCCTGAAGACAAGAAACAGGCATTCCAGTTTAACCTGGGTGGCGGTTTCTAAAGATACAATGGCGGTGTGTTAATTTATGCAATGCGGAGAAATATTTTGAAGCAATTTACTACCCCAACCATTTTGCTCCGAAGCCTGATGATGTATGTGGCCTGCCTGGGCGTATTTGGTCAGGCACATGCGCAGGATGTGAAAATCGGTTATATAGATGCACAGCGCCTGTTGCAGTCGGCTTCTGCGAAAGCAGCCGAGGAAAAAATGGCGCAGGAGTTTTCCAAGCGCAATAAAGAGCTCCAGGATCTTGCTACCAAGATCAAGACCATGGCCGAGAAATATGACAAGGATGCTCCTGTCATGTCCGAGGGCGATCGTATCAAGAAACAGCGCGAGCTGACTGATCTGGATCAGGACTTCAAGCGCAAGCAGCGTATCTTCAATGAAGATGTGAACCAGCGCAGGAGTGAGGAACTGGCCAGTTTTTCCGACCGCGTAAAGAAGGCAGTGAAACAGATCGCCGAAGCTGAAAAGTACGACATCGTTTTGCAGGAAGAGCCAATTTATTACAATCCTCGCGTAGATCTTACCGAGAAAGTACTTAAAGCTATCTCCAAGTAAAAAACACCATGACCACCGTAAGCATTCGGCTGGGAGAATTGGTCGATCGCTTCGGTGGTCAATTAATTGGCAGCCCCGATATCCAGGTAGCCGGCATTGCTCCTTTGAGCGATGCGGATGAACGCTACCTTACTTTCCTCACCAATCCCAAATTCAGGTCGCAGGCCGAGCTGACACGTGCAGCTGCGCTGATACTGTCTGCCAAGGACCTGGAGCATGTCGGTCCGGTATACACCGGGGCACGCATCGTTGCCGACAATCCGTATGCCTATTTTGCGCACGTTGCCCAGCACTTTGCGTCGCTACAGGCGATACCGCCTGAGCAGGGCGTGCATCCGACGGCCCATGTAAGCCCGCATGCGATAGTGGCGCCCACTGCCAGCATAGGCCCGAATGCAACGGTGGAGGCCGAGGCGGTAATCGGCGAGCATGCCGTGATCGGCGCCGGCGTATTCATCGGGCGCGGCGTCAGCATAGGTGACGGCACCCGCTTGTTTGCCAATGTCACCATTTATGATTACTGCGTGATCGGCCAGCGTTGCACGATACAGTCCGGCGCGGTGATCGGCGCCGAAGGCTTTGGCTTTGCCAATGAGAGCGGCAAATGGGTCAAAATTCCACAGACCGGCCGCGTGCTGATCGGCGACCATGTCGAAATCGGCGCCAACACCACGATCGACCGCGGCGCTTTGGCGGACACCGTCATTGAAGAGGGTGTGATACTGGATAACCAGATCCAGATTGGCCACAACTGCCATATAGGCGCCTATACTGCGATGGCAGGCTGCGTCGGCGTGGCCGGCAGCGCGAAGATAGGCAAGTATTGCACTTTTGGCGGCGCTGCAATGGTGCTCGGGCATTTGACCATTGCCGACAAGGTTCATATTTCGTCCGGGAGCATGGTCTCCCGTTCCATACTGGAGCCAGGCCAGTACACAGGCTTCTATCCGCTGGCAAAAAATGCAGACTGGGAAAAATCTGCCGCGATCGTCCGTAATTTGTCGACGATGCGGGAAAAAATCCGCCAGCTGGAAAAAACAATCAAATCGCTCACTGAAAAGTAATAATGAATACCTTAGACATCAATCAGATCAAGCAATATCTTCCTCATCGCTATCCCATGCTGCTGGTGGACCGCGTCCTGAACTGGGAAAGCGGCAAATCCATCACGGCGATCAAGAACGTGACTGCGAATGAAGAATTCTTCAACGGCCATTTCCCCAATAAGCCGGTGATGCCTGGCGTGTTGATGATAGAAGCGCTGGCGCAGACTGCCGCGATCCTGTCCTTCCTGACGATGGGGCAAAAGCCGGATGAGAGCACACTGGTCTACTTCCTGGGCATAGACGGTGCGCGCTTCAAGCGCCCTGTGGAGCCGGGCGATCAATTGAAGATGGAAGTGGAAATCGTGCGCGTTGCGCGCGGCATCTGGAAATATAAGGCCAAGGGTTCAGTCGATGGACAACTGGCGGTAGAGGGTGAGCTGATGTGCACCATGCGCACAGCCAATGACGTGCCTGTGAACCTGCCTGCAGGCACTGTGGCCGGAGAATAAGATGAGTATCCATCCAACTGCAGTCATCGATCCCAAGGCCAATCTCGATAGCTCGGTCGAGGTGGGGCCTTATTCCGTCATCGGCCCTAATGTCAATATCGGCGCCGGCAGCAAGATAGGCCCGCACGTGGTGATTGATGGCCATACGACGATAGGGCGCGATAACAAACTGTTCCAGTTTTCTTCCATAGGCGGCGCTCCGCAGGACAAGAAATATGCGGGCGAGCCGACCCGGCTGGAAATCGGCGACCGCAACGTGATCCGTGAATTCTGTACCTTCAACCTGGGTACGACCCAGGATGGCGGTGTGACTACGGTCGGCAACGACAACTGGATCATGGCCTATGTGCATCTGGCGCATGACTGCCATGTGGGTAGCAACACGATTTTCGCCAACAATGCGCAGTTGGCGGGCCATGTGCATATCGGCGACTGGGTGATCCTGGGTGGTTTTACCAATATCCACCAATTCTGCCGCGTGGGTTCGCACGCGATGACAGGCATGGGTACGACGCTGACGCAGGACGTTCCTCCTTTTGTGATGTTGTCCGGTAATCCGGCAGCCGCACATGGCATCAATGCCGAAGGCCTGAAGCGCCGCGGCTTTAGCCGCGAACAAATTGCAGCCATCCGTCAAGCCTACAAGCTGATCTACAAGTCTGGCCTGACTCTGGAAGAGGCAAAATCTGCTCTGGATACCGAGCAGGCGGCACTGGCCGCGAGCGAAGCGATGCACATGCAGGCAATGCGCAGCTTCCTGGATACGACCACGCGCGGCATCGTCCGCTAAGCTTGTCAGTGAACAGTCCAATCAATCGCCCCATTATTTCGATGGTTGCAGGCGAGACCTCCGGCGACTTGCTGGCGGGCCGCCTGTTGTCCGGCCTGCGGCCGCAATTGCCGGATTCCTTGATGCACGGCATAGGCGGTCCCCGCATGGCGGAGCATGGCTTTGTCAATGACTGGCCCATGGACAAGCTGGCGGTGCGTGGCCTGTTTGAAGTACTGGCTCATTACCGTGAAATTAGCGGCATACGCAAGCAATTGCGCGAACGGCTGCTGGTGGAAAAACCGGAAGTGTTCATCGGCGTGGATGCGCCGGATTTCAATCTGGATCTGGAGATCCAGTTGAAACAGGCCGGCATCCCAACCATGCATTACATCAGCCCGTCGATCTGGGCCTGGCGCGGCGGCCGTATCAAGAAGATCGCGCAGGCTGTTTCGCATATGCTGGTGGTTTTTCCGTTTGAAGAGCAGATTTACCGCGATGCAGGCATTCCGGTGACCTATGTCGGTCACCCCTTGGCGCAGGTCATTCCGCTGCAGCCTGACGTGGCTGCGGCAAGAACGGAGCTCGGCCTGCCGCTGGACGCGACGATCGTCACCATCCTGCCCGGCAGCCGCATGTCCGAACTGAAATACAATACTGAAGCCTTCATCGCCGCTGCCAAGCTATTGCTGCAGCATGACCCGAAGATACAGATAGTCGTGCCCATGGCTGGTACGAAGCAGCGCAGCTACTACATCAAACTGGTGGTTGAAGCCGGCCTGGAAGAAGTGCCGGTACTCTTGATCGACGGCCAGTCGCACGCCGCGATTGCCGCCGCCGATGCAGTGCTGGTTGCCTCCGGTACCGCCTCGCTGGAGGTGGCGCTGTTCAAGAAGCCCATGGTCATTGCCTACAAGATGATGGAAGCCTCGTGGCAGATATTGCGCCACCTGGGCTACCAGCCATGGATAGGCTTGCCCAATATCATCGCGCGTGATTTTGTTGTGCCGGAATTCCTGCAGCATGCCGCATCGCCACAGGCATTGGCGGATTCACTGTTGAAGCAGTTGAATGATGCCGGCCTCAGGGATTCGCTGAAGCAACGCTTTACCGACATGCACCATAGCCTGTTGCTGGACACGGCCAACGTTTCCGCTCAAGCCGTATTAGAATTGATGGCAAGCCGCAAGGCCTGAGCTTTTCCGGCACCACTTAATTTTCTCCTGGTTCTACGCATGTATATCGATTCTCATTGCCATATCAATTTCCCCGAACTGGCCTCCCGCCTGCCTGAGATCATGGCAAAGATGGAGGAGAACGGGGTCACGCATGCGCTGTGCGTGTCGGTGGACTTGCCTGATTTCCCGCAGGTGCTGGAACTTGCGGAAAAGTATCCGAATATTTATGCATCCGTGGGCGTGCATCCGGATTATCCGGATACTGAAGAGCCTAGCGCCGAGCAACTGGTGAGATTGTCCCAGCACCCGAAGATCGTCGCGATAGGCGAGACCGGCTTGGACTATTTTCGCCTGCAAGGCGATCTGGAATGGCAGCGCGAGCGCTTCCGGCAGCACATACGTGCATCCCGTGCCACCGGCAAACCGCTGATCATCCATACCCGCTCCGCATCCGCAGACACCATACGCATCATGCAGGAAGAGCGCGCGGGTACCGACAAGGGCGGGGCTGCCGGCGTGATGCACTGCTTTACTGAGTCGCTAGAGGTGGCGCAGGCGGCCATAGAAATGGGCTTTTACATTTCCTTCTCCGGCATAGTCACGTTCAAGAGCGCCAAGGAATTGCAGGCTGTGGCGCGCGAGCTGCCTATGGAGCGTATCTTGATCGAAACCGATTCGCCTTATCTGGCGCCGGTACCTCATCGCGGCAAGATGAATGAGCCCGGCTTCGTCAAGCATGTTGCGGAATACCTGGCTGACCTGAAGCAGGTGCCTCTGAAGCAGGTGCAGCAGATCACGACAGAAAACTTCTTCAAGCTGTTCAAGATTGCACAGTGAGTTCGCATCCATCCTTGAAGTTCAAATTGAATAAAGTGCGCATGCCTAAAAATTATAGTTTGCTCGCCCAGGCGCTGGTTTGCCGCTGCCGGTCCGGTTTGCGGCTTGCTCTTATTATCGCTTTCTCGGCGATATGCTGCATCGCCACGCCTGCTGCCACAGCCGGCGCGTATGACGATTATCTGGTGGCGGTCAAGTTTGACGACATTAATGTCCTGCGCACTTTGCTCAAGCGCGGCATGGATCCGAATACGGTTGAAAAGGTGCGCGGCGAATCCGGCATGATGATCGCCTTGCGCGAAAATTCGATGAAGGTGTTTGATGCCTTGCTCACAGCGGATGGCATCAATATCGAGGCGAAATCAAAAAATGGCGATACTGCACTGATGATCGCCAGCTTCATGGGTAATCTGGAGGCCGTCAACAAATTGATTGCCGCTGACGCCGAGATCAACCGGCCAGGCTGGACTCCCTTGCACTACGCAGCGGCCAAAGGCGACCCGGTGATCATCTCAGTCTTGTTGGAAAATTATGCGTATATTGATGCAGCATCCCCCAATCGCACCACGCCGTTGATGATGGCCGTGCGTTCAGGAAAAACGCCGGCAGTAAAGCTGCTGATGGAGGAGGGGGCTGACATAACATTGAAAAATGACGTGGGTATGACGGCCCTCGATTTTGCTGTCGATCTGGAGTTAAAAGAGATCACCGGCATGCTGCGTGCAGCCTTAAAACAACAGGCGAAATAGCACCAGCTTCGACTTCTTTTGCCGCTCCGGCAAATGCCGGGAAAATCAATATCAAATGATATTGCCAGCCTATTGCCATCGTGCTACAGTTCGCGCTTCGCTTTAATGGAGCACATTCTGTGGATAGTTATAGTAGTCGATCTTGTATCGACCACATAATGGCAGAGTAGGCGCGCATCCTGCCGCTAATCTGCCAAAATGGCGGGTAGCGGTGTCAATCAGCTGATCAAAGCTGCATTTTTACTGACCCAATTTATTTCTGCGTTTCACCACGCATCTTGTCGTAGCTGTCACATTTACCCTATATAGTCTGCATCAGGCTATATCCGGTCCAGTGTGCTCGTGCATGGTGGGCGCTTATGATATTCCGTGTTGATCGGAGCCGTTCTCGATAATGTTCACATTATCGTTTGCCGGTAAGGGAGGTTTTTTGTATTTCATCATCAGCAATCAGGTAAATCTGGTCAAGCCGGCGTACGCCGTTGCCACGCCCGGATATTTGCGGCAAGCGGAGGGGCAGCATGTTTGAGCTGTTCAGTCCGCAAAAAACAGAAGCCGCCGGCCAGGGCCGCGGGCCCAACCGCTGGGACTGGGCTTTATTGCCGCTGGTGCTGGCACTTCTGATCGTATTCGCTTTCGGCGCGATGCAGATGAGCCACCCATTTTCAGTGGGCGAGACTTCCTATATTTCGCTGGACCCCATCTACCTGCCTTATTATTTGCTGCGCACCATCCTGCGCATGTTTACCGCACTGGGCTTTTCCCTGTTGTTTAGCCTGGCGTTTGCGGCGATAGCAGTGAAATATGCCAAGGCGGAAAAAATCATGGTGCCGATGCTGGATATCCTGCAGTCGGTGCCCATCCTCGGTTTCCAGGCAATCGCAATCGCGCCCTTCATTGCTCTGTTTCCCGGGAACCTGTTGGGCGTCGAATGCGCGGCGATTTTCGCGATCTTTACATCGCAGGCCTGGAATATGGCGTTCAGCCTGTATCAGTCTATACGCACGGTTCCCGCCGAGCTGAGCGAGGCAACCCGGATTTTCCGCTTGTCCAGCTGGCAGCGTTTCTGGCGCCTGGAATTGCCGTTCGCGATGCCCGGCCTGTTGTGGAATATGATGATGTCGATGTCGGGCGGATGGTTTTTCCTGGTTGCTGCCGAGGCGATTTCGGTTGCCGGACAGGATATCAAGCTGCCGGGCATAGGCTCCTATATTGCAGTGGCTATTGAGGCAAAGAATGGCGCTGCAATTGCCTGGGCAATCGGCGCAATGCTGACTGGCATCCTGCTGTACGACCAATTGTTTTTCCGTCCGCTGCTGGCCTGGGCCGACAAGTTTCGCTTTGAAGAGTCGCAATCGGAGACGGCGCAAGAATCCTGGCTGTTGCAATGGATGCGCAGCAGCCACTGGTTCCGTGGCTTTACCGATAAATTGTGGGTCTGGCTGAGCCGCCCCTTGCATTGGTTCAGCGTGCGCTACGACGGTACCTCTACCAAGGCAAGCGTGCGCCAGATCAACCCTGTATGGTCGCGCGTGTGGGATGTCGTATTGACGTTGGCCTGCCTGTGGGCGGCATACCGGATGATCACCTTCATACACAGCGACGTAGGCTGGGGCGAGGCAGGGCATGTGGTCGGGCTGGGACTGATTACCTTGCTGCGCGTGATGCTGCTGATCGCGCTGGCCTCCGTTGTCTGGGTGCCTATCGCCGTGTGGATAGGCCTGCGCCCGCAGTATTCGCAGCAGGTACAGGCCGTGGCGCAATTCCTGGCGGCATTCCCGGTGAACCTGATGTTCCCGCTGGTGGTTTTTGTGGTTGTGACGCTGAACCTGAGTCCGAATATCTGGCTCAGTCCGCTGATGGTATTCGGCACCCAGTGGTACATACTGTTCAACGTGGTGGCAGGCGCGTCAACGATTCCCAGCGAACTCAGGCTGGCATCGGACAATCTGGGCCTGAAGGGCTGGCTCAAATGGAAGCGTGTGTATCTGCCGGCGATCTTCCCCAGCTATATCACCGGCGCGATTACCGCCAGCGGCGGTTCCTGGAATGCCAGTATCGTGGCCGAGTATGTGACATGGGGTAAGACTACGCTGATCGCCGATGGCCTCGGCAGCTATATCAAGCAAATGACTGAAGCCGGCGATTTCCATCGCATTGCACTGGGCATAGGCGTGATGTGCATATTCGTCATGTTGTTGAACCGTTTTTTCTGGCGCAAGCTGTATTTGCTCGCCGAAGACCGTAGCCGTTGAGGATGCAAGATGAGTCAAAATTTATTGATAGAACTGAAGGGTGTCGCCAAGTCTTTTCGTGCAGCAGATGGCACGGCGCGCAGTGTACTGGAAAAGGTCGATTTTGAACTGAAAGAGGGCGAGATCGTCGCTTTGCTGGGCAAGTCCGGCTCAGGAAAGTCGACCTTGCTGCGCATTATCGCCGGCCTGATCCCATCCGATACAGGCAAGGTGGCCTATCGCGATCGCCCTATCTATGGCCCTGTGGCCGGCATAGCGATGGTGTTTCAATCCTTTGCACTCTTCCCATGGCTGACGGTGCAGCAAAACGTCGAGCTGGGTCTGGAAGCGCAGGGCGTACCTGCTGACGAAAGAGAAACCAGGGCAGATGCGGTGCTGGAGTTGATTGGTCTGGCTGGTTTCGGTGGTGCCTTGCCGCGCGAACTTTCCGGCGGCATGAAGCAGCGCGTAGGCATTGCGCGCGCGCTGGTGACCAATCCAGATGTGCTGCTGATGGATGAGGCTTTTTCCGCACTTGATGTGCTGACTGGCGAAACCCTGCGCAACGACATGCTGGAATTATGGGACGAAGACCGCATCCCCACCAAGGGCATATTGATCGTATCGCACAACATCGAAGAGGCAGTGATGATGTCGGACCGCATCATCATGCTGTCCAGCGATCCGGGTTGCATACGCTGTGAGGTGAAGATTGATCTGCCTCGTCCACGTAATGTGGATTCGCCCGAGGTGCGCGCATTGATCGATGAAGTGTATGGTTTGATGACGATGCGTCCTGTGCAGGAAGTTGTTGCCGGCGCTGTCGCGCACAAGCATCAGGGTTATCGCTTGCCGGAAACCGATGTCAGCCGTATCGAGGCGGTGCTCGACTTGTTGGCCGACGCGCCGTTCAACGGCCGTGCCGACTTGCCGCAACTGGCGGAAGAGTCGGAGCTTTCCGATGAAGAGCTGTTCCCAACCTATGAAGCACTGGGCCAACTGGGACTTACCTTGGTAGAGAAGGGCGATATCAGCCTGACGCCGCTGGGCAAGCGTTATGTGGAAGCCGAGCAGTCGCAAAGGCAGGAATTGTTCGGCCAGCAGTTGCTCACGCATATACCGCTGGTAGCGCACATCCGCCGCAGCCTGGAGCAAGAGGCCAACGGCATGCTGCCGGAAGGCCCGTTCCTGGAATTGCTGGAAGAATTCCTGGAAGCCGATGAGGCCAAGCGCGTACTGGGCGTTGCGGTGGAGTGGGGCCGTTACGGCGAAGTGTATGAGTACGATTACCATACTGGCCGCCTGACCTTGCCGGAAACGGCGGAAGAGTCCTAGCAACCCAGGTTAGCTGTAGCCGGACCTTCATTGTTCAGGCCGGCTGCAGCACTTGTCCCAAAATTTGCAGGAACGCCAGGGTCGCCGGGCTATGCGGGCGGCTCTTCATCTCCAGCAGGTGCAGGCTGCGAGAGAACGCAATACTGCGCCCCGTATCATCCTTCAATTCCAGCATCTTGATTTTGGCCAGCGCCAGCAAATCATCTGCGACGGCTCTCGGCAGCATAGCGATGCCAACGCCTTCTGCTACCGTCCTGACAATCGCCTCATTGCTGCCCACCTCCATCGTGTGTGCGGGATCTATCCCGTGTTCCTTTAGCAACTGCTGCGTTGCTTCACGCGTGCCTGAACCGGGCTCGCGCACTATCCATAGCAGCTTGTTCAAATGGTCCGCACTGAGGGCTGGCCGCTGATGCAGCAGCGAAGCGCTTGCCGCAACGACCACCAGTTCTTCCTCATGCCAGTGGCTTGATGAAATCAGGGCATCTTCTACCGGGCCTTCGACCAGCGCCAGGTCGATACGGCAATCCAGCAGGTCCTGGCTCACCGCCTGGGTATTGCCAACCAGGATGCGTGGAATGATATCGGGAAACAGCATTGTGAAGCGCGCAATGAATTGCGGTAGCCAGTAGCTGGCGATAGTCGTACTGGCTCCTATGGTCAGGCTGCCACGGTGCAAGCCTACCCGCGCCCGGATATCGTCCACTGCAGCGCGTTCCAGCGCAAAGATGCCGCGCGCATGTTCAAACAGTGCTTTGCCGCTTTCCGTCAGGCGTATGCCTTTGCCGCCGCTGACGCCGCGCTCTATCAGTGGCAGGTCCAGTTGCTGTTCCAGTTCACGCACTGCCTTGGAGACTGCCGACTGGCTGATATGGAGGTTCTCCGCCGCGCGTGAAAAACCGTTTTGCTCGGCAACGGCAAAAAATACTCTCAGCAGGTGCAAATTCAGTATCATGACTATTTCTCATGGTAATGTGAAAATTATCTATTCGACTCATGATAAGCCAAAGACTATCCTTATGTCATTATCTTTGGAGTTGAATCATGGAAACGAATTCATATCTGCCGCACTCAGTGTCATCCAAGTTGCCCGGCCTGGCTTTGGCTGGTTTGCTGGCTGTCCTGGGTATCCTGGCGGCTAAACTTCCGTGGTCGCAGCAATTCGGCTTGAGTGCTTTAAGCCTTGCCATCGTGTTTGGAATTTTGGTCGGTAATTCCGTCTTTTCCCGCTTTGCGGTTTCTGCTGCCGACGGCGTGGATTTTTCCAAAAATACTCTGCTGAGGGCTGGCATCGTGCTGTACGGATTTCGCATCACTTTCCAGCAGATCGCAGCGGTAGGCTGGATGGGTATAGTGACGGATGCCCTGATCGTTGGCCTGACCTTCACGCTGGCGGTGCAGCTAGGCACACGGGTTTTTAAACTGGACAGGCAAACAGCGATGCTGATCGGTGCCGGCAGCTCTATCTGCGGCGCAGCGGCAGTCATGGCGACTGAACCCGTGGTGCGCGGCCAGGAGCATAAGGTGTCGGTGGCCGTGGCGACGGTGGTGATTTTTGGAACGATAGCAATGTTTGCCTATCCTCTGGCCTATCCTTATCTTGGTTTGTCCGAGCAGGCTTACGGCATCTTTGCCGGTTCCACGATTCATGAAGTGGCGCAAGTGGTTGCCGCCGGCAACAGTGTCAGCAGTGCCGCAGCGAGTACTGCGGTCATAGAGAAAATGCTCAGGGTAATGATGCTTGCCCCTTTTCTGCTGGTGCTGTCCGGCGTGCTGAAACGCAGCCGCCATGCCGGCGTTGCTGGTGTTGCAGCGGCTAACGTCAATACCGGTACCGTCAAAATCACCATTCCATGGTTTGCGCTATTGTTTGTTGCTGCCAGTGCCGTGCATTCATCTGGATTATTATCTGCTTCGCTGGTAGACGCGCTGGTGACGCTGGATACAGCGCTGCTGGCCATGGCCATGGCCGCTCTGGGTTTGCGCACCAGCGTGGGCGCAGTACGTCAGGCCGGCGTACGCCCCATCCTGCTGGCGGCGTGCCTGTTTCTCTTTCTGACGGTAGGTGGCTACTTGATCAATGATGGGGTTCGCCATCTGTTTGCGTGAACCTATTACCGGACGGGCGAGAGCGGAAAACTGTAGGCGTAGTCCTATGTAATGTCGCAACCTAAGTCCAATTGTTTGAATCTTGCCGCTGGATTATGCTGAGCAGCGACACTTTGAGTGTGGCCTGCATGCTAAAGGGAAGATATCAAATGACAAAATCAATAAAGAAAATGTTTTCTGTGGGTGGCAATTTCCACCTATTGCGGCAATTGCAATGTGCTCTCCAGTACCCGCAAAGCTGGGCGCGCGTGATACTGCTGATGGCCTTGCCGATATCGCTGTCTGCTTGCGCCAGCCTGCCGGAAGTGAATTACCTGAGTGACACACTCGCATCTAAAGCAACACCTACCGTAGAGGGTTCCAAGGGGACCATGTCCAGCGGCAGGGCCAGCGCCTTGCTGGATAAGCGCTGGTCAAAATCCCCGAATAATCTGAAGGCGGTTGCTGCACTGGAAGAGGCTGCAACCGGTGAACCTCTGATTGCCGGCAACAAAGTGACTTTGCTGCTGGATGGTCCGCAGACCATGACGGCCATGCTGGATGCGATAGGCAAGGCCAAAGATCACATCAACCTGGAAACCTATATTTTCGATGAAGACGAGTTGGGCATGCGCTTCGCCAATTTGCTGATGGCAAAGCAAAGGGAAGGAGTGCAGGTCAATATTATCTATGACAGCGTGGGCACCCTGGATACCCCCGAAGAATTTTTTACCAATATGCGCAATGCTGGCATTCACCTGATGCCGTTTAACCCGGTAAATCCTTTGAAGCGATTTGGCCATTGGGATCTGAATAATCGCGATCACAGAAAGGTGCTGATCGTTGACGGCAGTGTCGCATTTACCGGCGGCGTGAACATCAGCAAGGTGTATTCAAGCGGTTCATTTTTCAGATCCGGTAGCCGTTCTTCGTCCAAGGCCGGATGGCGCGATACGCATATCAAAATCGAGGGCCCGGCCGTGGCGGCATTGCAGCTCGCCTTCATTGAAGTCTGGGCCAGCCAGGAAGCGGGAGATCTGCCTGACCGCAAGTTTTTCCCTCCTTTAAATCCGGTGGGAGACAAACTGGTGCGGGTACTGGCCAGCCAGCCGGATGGTGATTACGACATTTACAAGGCCTACATCCTGGCGATACAGGAGGCCAAGAAAACGATTCACATAACTTCTGCCTATTTCGTGCCTGATGTGCAAATGGTGCGTGCCTTGTGCGAAGCGGCCCAGCGCGGAGTTGAAGTCCAGCTCATTTTGCCCGGCGTGTCGGATAACGGCATCGTCTTCCATGCAGGGCGTTCGTTTTACAGCAAGCTGCTTGAAAGCGGCGTCAAAATTTATCAATTGCAGGTCTCGGTACTGCATGCCAAAACCGCCGTCATCGATGGCGCCTGGTCAACAGTGGGCTCCACCAATCTTGATACGCGCAGCTTTTTGCACAACCGGGAATTGAATGTGATTGTGCTTGGAGATTCGTTTGCGCAGGATATGGAAAAGGCTTTCAGTGACGACTTGCGCGGTTCGAAAGAAATTACAAAACAGCAGTGGGAAGATCGTCCCTTCGGTGATAAGCTAAAAGAATGGGGCGCACGAAGAATGGGATATTGGCTTTGATCTGTCTGCCTGCCCATGGTGGATAGCGAAGGGCGGGGGAGATTGAAATGAAGATAAGAGCAGCGATTGCATTGACTGCATGCGTATGTGTTGCGTGTTCGACACGCGGACCGGATACGCCATCCAAGCGGGATCAGGAAGCGAAGAAATTGATCAACAAAACCGATACGACATCGAATGCCACGTCGACCGCTTTTACCTTTGAAGGCTATAAAAAAGATATCGCCGAGAGAATTGCAGAGGTCAATTCTACCAAGGTATATATAGAGCGGCCGCAAGCCTTGCTGCGTGCAGTGATCGTGATCAAATATGTCATTGCATCGGACGGCAAGCTATTGCGTAGCGAACTGGTGCGCACCAATCATGATAAGGCGGCGGAATCTATCGCTTTGCTCAGCCTGAATAACACGGCGCCTTTCCCAAAGCCGGCGTCCCATCTCCTGAAGAACGGCAAAGTGGAAATTTCAGAAACCTGGCTGTTCAATAACGACGGGCGTTTCCAGTTGCGCACAATTGCCTTGCCGCAGATGACAGAGTGAGCTGGCGGCAGGTTTTTTTGCGGCATAGGCCGCGACTTTTAACGAGGTACCCATGAAGCCAGGCCTGGTTTTGCTTGCATCCTTGATTTCCCTCTCTTTATCGGCCGGTGCCGCAAATGCCGTGCCTGCAGCGCCAGCGTCCGGGCAAGCTGAAGCACCCAATGTATTCAAGAACATAGATAGATGCACGTCTGCGGGCTGTGTCATTACCTGCAAAAACAATCTGGGTGCATGGGAGCGGATAGATCAGGCGGCGGAATCCGTTACCACCATCAATTATCCAAATGGGAATGTGCGTTTTTTGCTGGATGATGGCGTCAAAGGTAAGCGCACGCTGGTGTATGGCCCCAATAACCTGGCCTGCACCATCACTGGACACCAATAAGCCTGGCAAATGAAATTGGCTTAGCCATCCAGTCAGCAGAAAATCAAACGCCGGCAGGAGCTATCCTGCCGGCGTTTTCATTATCTGGCCTTGCTCCAGCCTTAATCCAGCCTTACTCGGCTTTTTTCTGGTTGAAGCGTTCTACTTTCTCCCGGTTTTCCTTTTCCTGTCTTGCCGGCTGCGGGGCCGGCGCAGCGGGGGCTGGCATGGGTGCGGGCTGGGCGACCGGAGCAGGGCGCGGTACTTCCCTGCGTATCTCAGGAGCTGGTTCGCGGCGCTGTGGTTGAACCTGCGGCTGCGCCTGCTGAGGTGGCTGCGGTTGCGGTATTTCCTGCGCGCGCGCTACGGGCCTGGCCGGCATTGGTTGCGGCTGTTCTCCCCTGACCGGAGCCGCTGGCTGTGGTTGCACATGCTGAAAGCGGGCGGAGTTCTCTGCGGGATTGCCGCCTTGGTTGCGGGCTGCATCTCTTTGCGCGTCTCTTTGTACGTCTCGCATATCCCTCTGCGCGTCCCTCGGCTGCTCAACCGGCAGGTTTCCCCTGCCGTTGCGTTCCAATACCGGGCGATATTCCTGCCTGCTGTTTTCCCTCGGCGGTTGCGATACCTGAGGATTTGTTGCCGGTATTGCCGCTGCTGCCGGTGCCGCGGGTGATGGCAAGGATGACCGTGGCACATTGCGTCCTGCGTCGTTGCCGGGCGTTTGCACTTGCTGCCTGTTGCCTGTATCAAAAGGCGCTGCGGTATTGCTCGGCCTTGGCACATTGCCGTTTACTTCCCGCGCCGGATTTTCCCTGAATTGGGGATTATTCCGGCCAGTGCCTGCCTCGGTATTGGCTGGCGCATTTTGTGGCCTGCGCTCGGCATCCAGGTAAGTGGGAACCGGCATGGTTTTGGGCTGATTGCCGCTGCTGTTTGGCGGCATATTTCCGAGCACCGTAGGTTGGGCAGGCATAGGAGCAGGGCGTTTTTCATTGACGTCGTTCCTGCGCGCGTCGGGGCTGTGGCCTGCTACCAGCCTGACCGCGGATTGCTCAGGCATTGGAGACGGCTGGCGGCCGCGGCCTTCAGGTGCACCGAAATTGCCTGAGTTTCTTACACTGGAACCGGCATTGGACGGACCAGTATTCTGCTGCCTGACGAATGCCGGACCTACACCCGGAATGGTCGCGCCGGGATGCTGGGCAAATTGCTGCGCCAGAGCATCCTGTCTGCCAGGCGCAACCGGGGGAGCAACCGTTGCCACGACCGGGCGCTGCATGAAGTGGGCGCCGGAGGGCATGCCTGCGGGTTTGGCGCCGCCCAGTATGCTTTCTTTTACCGGTGCAAACTGCGGTGCTGCAGTCGCTATCTCGGCCTTGCCGAATTCATTCGGGCGCAATGGACGGGCCATGGGACCCACTGACTGGCCCCGGACAAATGCTGCCGCCGGAACTGCCGTCACCGCGTTGGCGACGTGCTGGTTGATGTAAACGTTTTGCGTATTGTTGTTGATGGTGGTGCGATTGATAACTACAGTCTCATTGATCCTGTTGAAATAATGCGGGCTGGCATGGTAGCCGGGGCGATAGCTTTCACCGGGGGCCAGTGGGAACCAGGCGACGCCGGGTCCGCGAGAGCGGCCGGAGGTAATGGAAAGCCCCACGCTGACGCCACTGCCACCACCGACAAAGGCGACCAGTGCCGGCGCATATACCGGTCTGGTGTGCAATATCGGACCAGGCACCCAGCACCAGCGCGAATGAATCTGCGCCCATCTGCCGTAGTGGTAAGGGGCAAATCCCCATGGTGCATCGTCTATCCAGGTCCATCCCCAAGGTGCGACCCAGGTCCAGTGGCCGGTGCGGTAAGGCGACCAGCCGACGGCAATCACACGTGGCGCCCAGACCGCACCATATTCAGGGTCGTTGGTCCAGGTGCCATAGCTGTCCAGTTGTTCGTAACCGATGATTTCACGCGAAACGTAGCGGGCGGACGGCGAGGCTTCCTCCGCCCGGTCGCGGTCGCGTGCCCAGACATCAAAGCTGTCGTAAGGCGCTGCCGAGCCCAGCGCAGCTTGCGCCAGATTGGTGCCGGCGAAACGCATCTGCTCATTTTCATGCAGGGTCAGGCTATCGTTGTCGCCGTAGGCGATACCTATGCCCTGCCTGACAGTGACGGTGGTGGCACTGCCGTCTTCAGCCACGTTGAGCCTGTATTCACCGGGTTCCTGCACGATAAACGCCAGATTGGGTGTGTCGATTTCAATATTCTGGTCGCCGGGCAGTGAGCGCACTCTCAGGTTCAGGCTGCCCTGGCTGAGCTTCAGTTGCAGCATATTGTCGCTCAGGTCCAGAATGTTCACGCTGGTCATGCTTTCCAGGCGAACTGCGGTAGAACCTACATGCAATTCAGCGCGAGCACCGCGGTCTGCCCAGACACTGTCGCCGGTGGTGAGCGGCCGGTTTGTTTCGGCGTAGGCCCATTGGTCGCTGGCTGCCGGAGCAAAGGTGACATTACCGCTGATATAGTTCAGGCGCGCCACCCGCCCTGGCGGATCTGATTGTGCATGGGCATTGCCCAGCGCAGAGAGCAGCACTGCGGAGCAGGCCAGCACCCGGAGCAGGGTATTGGATGATGTAAAAAAAGTCATTTCCGTCTCCTGCCGTGGTTGGTTCCACGGCGTATTTGTCTTGATAATAAGAGTTAACGCGTTGCCCGCCATTTGGGATGTTACTGAAATGTAAATGGAGTCGGCTTTTGTTACCGGCATAGGCAAGCGCACAGGCGTTAAGCATTCAACGTTGTCGACGTGGAAAGGTTGACCTGCCGGAGTCTGGATCGCCTACTGTGGCCGTCCCGGCTATCCTCGGCTATACAGCGCAGGCTAATTTTGTTACACTTGCATCGCTGCTGATTGCATCCACATTCGGCCTAACGCAGGCGCCTGGTCAGGCATCAGGCAAGATACTCGGGCCGCTTCGAAGCGGCTTTTTTATTCATGCGGCTTTTTCAGTGTCTGGAAAAGTGACGGCGCCGTGCTCTGCCCGTATCAGATAACGTAAATCCTTTAGAATATCGGTCTGCATATCAAACCAGCTGCGCTGTTGAAACGAAAAAGGTTTCAAGCTCAAGCGCCTAATTCAGGATACTTTTCATGAGCATGTCAAATACCAAAGAAATCGTCGAAGAGCTACGCGCTGGCCGCATGGTCATCCTGGTGGATGAAGAAGACCGCGAGAACGAGGGCGATCTGGTGCTGGCTGCCGAATTTGTCACGCCAGAGGCGATCAACTTCATGGCCAAGTTCGGGCGCGGCCTGATTTGTCTGACACTGACCGAAGAGCGTTGCGACCAGCTTAACCTGGCGATGATGACCAGCCGTAACGGCACATCATACGGCACCAATTTCACGGTATCGATAGAGGCTGCCGAGGGTGTGACTACCGGTATCTCTGCCGCTGACCGTGCGCGCACGATACAGGTGGCGGTAGCCAAAAATGCCAAGGCCAGCGATATCGTGCAGCCCGGCCACATCTTTCCTTTGAAAGCGCAAAAAGGCGGAGTCCTGATGCGTGCCGGCCATACCGAAGCAGGCTGCGACCTGGCTGATCTGGCTGGCCTGACCCCTGCTGCCGTCATTTGCGAGATCATGAAGGACGACGGCACCATGGCAAGGCTGCCGGACTTGATGGAATTTGCCAAGGAACACGGCCTGAAGATAGGCACCATTGCCGACCTGATCCACTATCGCAGCCAGAACGAGAGTATCGTTGAACGTATTGCGGAGCGCGACATGCAAACCATGCATGGCAGCTTCAAGGCCATTGTGTATCGCGACAAGCCTAGCGGTTCTGCCCATCTGGCGCTGGTACATGGGAATATCACCCGAGGCACGGAAGCGCTGGTGCGCGTGCATCAGCCGGTATCCATCTTGGATCTACTGGAAAGCGAAGTCACTACGCATTCGTGGAATGTCTCTTCTGCGATGGCTGCGATCAAGGCTTCCGAGGCCGGTGTGATCGTCCTGCTCAATTGCGAAGAGTCGGCAGAGCAGATGTTTGAACAATTCAAGGCACTGAGCACGCCGGAATCCCGCCCACAGGGCCGTGCAGCGCGCATGGATTTGCGTAACTACGGCATAGGCGCTCAGATATTGAAAGACGTTGGCGTTTGCAGGATGAAATTGCTGGCCAATCCGCGCAAAATGCCGTCGATGACAGGTTTTGATCTGGAAGTAACAAGTTACTTTGATAAACCTTGCGGCGAGTAAAATCGAAAGTTACAAGAAGTGCTCTGCGCTGCTTTTGTTGCTGCTAAATAAATAAACAAATTAAACCCCTATCAGGCGCCGCGGCGCAAGCGAGAACATCATGACTGTTGGACACTACGAATCAAATTTTGACGGCGCAGGCGTGCGTATCGGTATCGTGCAAGCGCGTTTTAATGAAAAAGTCGGCGCTGGCCTGCTGTCTGCCTGTCTGGCTGAGCTGGCGAAGCTGGGCGTGCTGAATGAAGACATTCTTCACGTGACGGTTCCAGGCGCGCTGGAAGTGCCTCTGGCGCTGCAAAAGCTGGCTGAAACGCATCAGTTCGATGCCTTGATCGCGCTGGGCGCGGTGATCCGTGGTGAAACTTACCACTTTGAGCTGGTTTCCAATGAATCCGGCGCCGGCATTACCCGCGTTGGCCTGGATTTCGGCCTGCCGGTCGCCAATGCCATCCTGACTACGGAAAACGATGAGCAGGCTGAAGTGCGCATGACAGAGAAGGGTGCTGACGCGGCCCGTGTTGCAGTGGAAATGGCCAACCTGACTCTTGCACTGGAAGAGCTGGCAGAATCCACTGAAGACGGCAATTACGACGCCTAAGTACGACGAAGATGCCTTAGGGCATCTGAAAACGAGTTTTTTGAGAATATTATGACAACAAAAACCCAACACGCCAATCCTAGCAAGAGTCGCTCGCCAAGGCATCGCGCGCGTGAATTCGCGCTGCAAGGCCTGTATCAATGGTTGCTGAACAACGAAGATGCAGGCGCGATTGAAGCCCATATTCGCGAAGCGCATGGATTCGATAAGGCTGACAGGGAGCATTTCGATTCCTTGCTACATGGCAGCATCAAGCAATCGCTGGAATTGCGCGAAGACATCACGCCGCTGATCGACCGCAAGATTTCCGAATTGTCGCCGGTAGAGCACGCAGCCTTGCTGATCGGCACGTATGAATTAAAAAATCATATAGAAATCCCATACCGTGTTGTGATCAACGAAGCGGTCGAGCTGACCAAGTCTTTCGGCGGCCTGGATGGGCACAAATACGTCAATGGCGTGCTGGACAAGGTCGCCGCCAAGTTGCGTGCCACTGAAATAGGTGCCGGCAAATAAGCCTACACACTATACATATAGCGAATCAAGTCAGCCGCCTTTTTCCTTTGCCGGAAACAAGGCGGTTTTTTTATACAACGTGAACCGATAAATATGGAAAACAATCTCGCATCCAGGCTGCAGCACATTGCGCCTTTTCACGTGATGGAGTTGATGAAGATGGCCGCTGCGCTGGAAGCCCAGGGCCGGCATATCATCCACATGGGCATAGGTGAACCTGATTTTACGGCACCGCAGCCCGTGATAGACGCCGCCGCCAGGGCGATGGCGGACGGGCGCCTGCAATATACGTCGGCCCTGGGTGTGCCTGCGTTGCGCGAGGCGATATCGGCTTATTATCAGCGCGTGTATGGTTTGCAGGTGCCGGCATCCCGCATCATTGTTACTGCAGGTGCATCCGCGGCCTTGTTGCTGGCCTGCGCGGCGCTGGTGCAGCCCGGTAGCGAAGTCCTGATGCCGGATCCTTGCTATCCATGCAACCGCCACTTCGTTGCCGCTTTTGAGGGCAGGGCTGCGCTGGTGCCGAGCGGCCCCGAGCATCGCTTCCAGTTGTCGAACCAGATGGTGCGCCGTCATTGGACAGAGGCGACTGCAGGTGTCTTGCTGGCCTCGCCTTCCAACCCTACCGGTACGTCGATAGCCGCCGACGAGTTGGCAAAAATCATCGCCACCGTCAAGGAGAAGGGCGGCTTCACGATAGTTGATGAAATCTACCAGGGGCTGTCATATGATGCAGTGCCGGTTTCTGCCTTGTCGCTGGACGATGATGTGGTCGTCATCAACAGCTTCAGCAAGTACTTCAATATGACGGGCTGGCGCCTGGGCTGGCTGGTGGTGCCTGAGCGCATCGTGCCGCAGATGGAAAAGCTGGCGCAGAACTTGTTTATTTGTCCTTCTTCAGTGGCGCAGTATGCCGCCATCGCCTGCTTTTCTGACGAAGCCATTGCCATCTATGAGCAACGCAAGCAGGAGTTCAGGCGCCGGCGCGATTTTATCGTGCCTGCCTTGCGCGATCTCGGGTTCTCGGTGCCGGTAATGCCGGACGGTGCATTCTATGTGTATGCCGATTGCTCTGGACTGACTGACGATGCGGACCAGTTTACCCGTGACCTGCTGAATGAGGCAGGCGTGGTGCTGGTGCCCGGCCTGGATTTTGGCCCCTACACCGCACACAGCTATATCCGGCTCTCGTATGCGACTTCAATGGATAATTTGCAGGAAGCGGTTGCGCGGATCGCGAAATTCCTCAAGCGCTGACAAATTCTGGACGAAAAAAAGCCGCCTGGATGAAGCAGGCGGCTTTTTTATGTGCTGTATCAGAGCTTTGCGACTTGCTCCGGATTATGCAGCTCAGTCGCAGTCGTCTTCATGTCGATGACTGCCTCCGGCTTGCGCACTTCCTGCGGACGAGGAGCCGCGGCAGGGGCAACGAAGGTAGGCACGTTCTTGCCGGTCGCAACATCTTTCAGACGGCGGTATTCAGCCAGTACGCGGCTGCCGTAGCCGGAATCGTTTTCAAAGGCAGCGGCGCCGACATACAGTTTCAAACCGGCTTCCACCGAGCCGCCACGCGAAACATAGTCCTTCAGTATCAGTGCGCCAACCTTGATATTTGCTACCGGGTTCAATGCAGCCTTGATGCCACCCAGGTCTTCAAATTTCTCCTGGTGCACTTTGGACATGACTTGCATCAAGCCTTGCGCGCCTACCGGGCTTTCCGCGAACGGATTCAGGCCGGATTCTATTGCCATGACCGACAGGATCAGCAAAGGATCCAGTTTGATTTCCTTGGCTGTCAGATAGGCTGCAGAAACCAGCATATCGGTCGCATCGCCGGCAACGCGGTAGCGTTTTGCCAGCCAGTTGGTAACCCATTGCTGCTGGCGTTGCGTGCCCAGCATCTTGCTGTCTTCTTCGCTCACGCCTTTTTTATCAGCGACTGTGCTTGCTTGTGCTGTCTGTTGCGACGTGGCCATCAGCATCGCGAGGCTTGGCGGCGGTGGTACATCTTCTTCTTGTGCCGCTTCTTCAGCAATGGTGAAGGGCGACAAAGCTTTAAATTTTTCGGCCAGGTCAGGTTTGATAAACATGAGGCCTAAGGCAGTGATAGCTGCTACACCTAGTATCATCAACAGGTGATGAATGGTGGTGATGAACCCGTTTTTTGTGTCTTTTGCAAAAATGCTAAAAGCTTTGGTCATGCTGGTCTTGCCGGCGGCCGATAGGCTGCCTTGTTGTACTGCTAAAATGAAACGTTGAAACATGTTACCTCCTGAATGCTCGCGGCACGTGCGGATTCCTTTGCAGGAAAACAAATATGCAGATACTGGACCTACCGCGAATCAGTACATCGTTTGATGTCGCATGGTGCGATCGTCAAACGCCGGAGTTGTTTGCTATGTTGGCGGGTTGGCTCCTAAAGGCCTGACCTGCGGCAAACAACTTTTTTTCGGGGATAAGGCAGACGCCTTGTGAAAACAATCCTTAAAATGTTATGTGGGGCCCGAACCCCTTGAATGATGTTACCGTGTGGCGTTACTTTCTTTGTTCGAAAGCCGCGGAAGTTAAGTACCTCTTCATCAAGTTGGGCGAATTGTAGGGGCGGTTTTATATCAAGTCAATACTATAAAATGTAATCGTTATTACTTTTGGATCTTAAAAACTCTGCTGCGACGCAGCAAAGCTTAATAAAATCAAGCACTTGCCTGACATATTTACATTAACAAATTCATACCGTAAAAAAGCTAAAAAATATGAAATACACAGATTTGAGAGACTTCATTTCTCAGCTGCAACAAAAAAATGAATTAAAACAGATAGTTACGCCAGTTTCGCCTTATTTGGAGATGACCGAGATCTGCGACAGGACCCTGCGCGCGGAAGGTCCTGCACTGCTTTTCAAGCAGCCTGTTGGTCATACGATACCGGTATTAGGCAATCTGTTCGGTACGCCGGCGCGCGTAGCAATGGGGATGGGTGCGGAGGACGTCAGCGAGCTGCGCAAGATAGGTCATGTGCTGTCTTCGCTGAAAGAGCCGGAGCCTCCGAAAGGGCTGAAAGACATACTGGGACTGGGTTCCCTGGTCAAGGCGGTGTGGGACATGGCGCCGAAAGAACTGCGCGGCGCGCCTTGCCAGGAGATCGTCTGGGAAGGTAATGACGTCGATCTGGCGCGCCTGCCGATACAGCATTGCTGGCCCGGCGATATCGCACCGCTGATTACCTGGGGCCTGGTGATTACCAAGGGGCCTTATAAAAAACGGCAGAACCTGGGTATATATAGACAGCAGGTTTTAGGGCGTAACAAAGTCATCATGCGCTGGCTGGCGCATCGCGGTGGCGCGCTGGATTTTCGCGAGCATTGCATAGTCAACAAAGGCCAGCCTTATCCTATCGCGGTTGCGCTGGGTGCGGACCCCGCTACTATATTAGGAGCAGTCACGCCGGTGCCGGACAGCTTGTCCGAATACCAGTTTGCCGGCCTGCTGCGCGGTAGCCGGACCGAGCTGGTCAAGGCGATAGGCAGCGAATTGCGGGTGCCGGCCTCGGCAGAGATCGTGCTGGAAGGGCATATCTATCCAGACGAGTCGCACGCAAGTGGCTACGAGCATGCCTTGGAGGGGCCATACGGCGACCATACCGGCTATTACAATGAGCAGGACTGGTTCCCGGTATTTACGATAGACAGGATCACGATGCGGCGCGACCCCATCTATCACTCTACGTATACAGGCAAGCCGCCGGATGAGCCTGCAGTGCTGGGCGTGGCGCTTAACGAAGTCTTTATTCCATTGTTGCAAAAACAATTTTCTGAAATCCTGGATTTTTACCTGCCGCCGGAAGGCTGCAGCTACCGCATGGCAGTCGTGAAGATCAAGAAGGCGTATGCGGGCCACGCGAAACGAGTGATGTTCGGCGTCTGGAGTTTCCTGCGCCAGTTCATGTATACCAAGTTCATCATCGTGGTGGATGAGGACGTCAATATCCGTGACTGGAAAGAGGTGATCTGGGCTATCACGACCAGGGTAGATCCCTTGCGCGATACCACGCTGGTGGACAATACACCGATTGATTACCTGGATTTTGCCTCGCCGGTCAGCGGCCTGGGTAGCAAAATGGGCATAGACGCCACGAACAAGTGGCCAGGCGAAACCAGCCGGGAGTGGGGTACTACCATACAGATGACGCCCGAAGTCAAAGAGCGGGTGGACCAGATCTGGCAGGAGCTGGGTATTTGATCAAGCTGCATTTGATGTGGTTTTGTAAATAAAAAGGGATGGGCTTGAGCTGAACTGACTTCATCCCTTTTTATCTTGAGGCTAAACCTGCTGCATTTACTGCATGTCCACCTTGACCAGGTTGTCATCCGGCTTGTGGTCGATCAGCTTGTTGTCCGGGTCAATACCGGCTTTGGCAGGCTCACCCTTGACCAGCATGATGAACTCCATTTCCTTGCGGTCTATGTATTTGCGGTCGCGCAGCAGGGGCTTGCCGTCCTTGTCGTCCACTCCTATGTCTATCCAGTCTTTCAGGGCAACCTCTTTTTCCTCTCCCAGTTCGCCGGCCTTCAGCTTGTTGGCGCTGATTTTGAGTTTGACTTCATACTGGCCACCGGCGGCTGCTTTGGCGGTAGCCGACAGCGCGCGGTTCTCGAACAGGGTAATCGACTCAAACAAATCATCGATCAGGTACAGACGGTCTTGCGGCGTCACCTTGCGCAAGGCATCCACCAGGGCGCGGCTATTTGGATAGGGCGCCCCTTTGTTTGCATATTGTGCAATGACATCGCGCAAGGCTGCATTCACCTTGTCTTCGCCTATCTGGTCTTGCAGTTCATACATGACCAGGCTGCCTTTTTGATAATGGATGTAAGGCTGGTTTTCGTTGCGGGCCAGCGGAAGCTCTTTCTTCCTCTCCTGGCTGCGGCCAAACAGGTAGCCGTCCAGTTCGTAGCGCAGGAAGCGGCGCATCTTGGCATCGCCATACATCTGTTTCATGACCATCAGTGCGGAGTATTGCGCCAGCGTCTCGCTCAATACCGTTGCCCCTTTGGTATTGCCTGATACGACCTGGTGCGCCCACCATTGATGCGCGACCTCATGCGCGGTGACATAGAAAGGGTAATCCAGGTCCTTGGGGTTCTTGTCATCTACTTTGGCGATAAAGCCTATGCTCTCCGAATACGGAATGGAGTTGGGGAAGGCCTGCGCAAAGTTGGCGTAGCGAGGAAACTCGACGATACGCACCAGCTTATGCTGGTAGGGGCCGAAGTTCGCCGTGTAGTAGGCCAGCGATGCCTGTACGCCTTTGATCATCCGGTCCAGGTCGTATTCATGGCCCTTGTTATAGTCGATCTCGATGGCGACGTCCTGCCATTTGTCACGTTTGACCACATAGCGGGCGGACTGGAAGGCGTAAAAATTCAGGATGGGCTTGTCCAGCGTGTAATGGAAATAGCGACGGCCGTTTTCCGTCCATTCCTTGTCCAGCTTGCCGGGTGCAATGGCAATCTGGTCGGCACTGGTGGACACCGTTGCGTCAAAGCTGATCCAGTCCGCATCATTGCTGATGTAGTTGTTGGCCAGGCCTTTCGGATCGTCGCGGTCTGCCATGCGTTCCCTGGCAGGCAATCCGTGCTTGCTACGCTCTTTCTCGTCCGATAGCTCGAACCCCGGCTGATAGCCTATCTGCGGCATCAGGCCACTATTAAAGAAAGTGCCATTGCCGATCACATGGCTATCGCCTCCCAGTCCCAGGATGCCCTTGGGGGCGTAGCCCAGTTCAAAATTCAGGGTCATCTTTTCCCCGGGCTGCAGCGCAGGCCTCAGCTTGTAGCTATAGAAGCCGCGTTTGTCACGGATTTCCTGTGAGCTGGCGCGGTCAAACTGCATATTGATGATGTTTGCGTCATCATTTTCGTTGACGAAAACTTCTTCTATGGGCGCGTCTCCACGATTAACCAACTGGTAGCTGCCTTTGATGCTGGCGCTGCGGCGCTCGGGGTAAATATCCACGTTCATGTTGACGTCAATGATGCGCGGCTGCAGCCTGGTCTCGTACTGCTTGTACAGTTTTTCGTACTGGGCGCTGTCAAGCTGCTTGTCGTAGCTGTTCTGATAGTGGTTCAGGATGTTCAGGTTATAGAACAGGATTCCACCAGCGCCCAGGAAAATGACGAACCCCGCCAGTATGGACAAGCGCGTGGCCCCAGTGACATTCAGCGACGCCAGACGAAGGCGGCCGCGCCAGTCGCTGGTGGTGCCGCGCACCCAGAGCAGCATGGATAGCGTGATCAGCAGTATGGCTGCGCCGGACCAGAAAAACTGGAACCAGTAGACCTTGGCCAGGAAATGGCCATAGCCGTTCATATCCGAGTAGACCACATTGGGTATCGTGCCGTACAAGAACATCGGATGTTCAAAGCCCAGGGCGGGCAGGGCGATGCCGGCGATGTAATACAGGATCATCGCAAAATGCGCCGCATATTTATGGTTGATGACGACTTGCAGCGAAATCGCCAGGACCGCCACCAGTGCGTATTCAGGCAAGTGCACGATGAACAGGTCTTTCAGGTACAGGCCAGCCTGCAGGTGCGTGAAGCCCTGGAATAGCTGGATCAGCATGCCGCACAGCATCACGATGAATAGCAGTATGGCCTGCAGCGAAATCAAGGCAAATAATTTGGACAGCAACGGCAGCCAGTTGGGAACGGGCAGCGCATCCAGCAGTTGCGAGATGCGCGCATCGCGTTCGCGCCATACCAGCTCGCCGGCATAGAATGTCGTAATGATCAAAATGAATAGGCCAAAGCTGCCGCCCAGCAGTTGCAGTACTGCATAGGTCACAGGATACGTGGTGGTGCCGAACATCTTGCCGACATTGTCGGACATGGCAAACATGAACAAGACGCCGGTCAGCAGAATGACAATGAAATAGACATTCTTGACGGTTTCCTTCAGGTTCAGCCAGCTTTGCTTGATAAAGAGCTGGAACAGGCTGCGGCTGGCGAAATTGGGAATGGCGCGGACCAACTGCGCGGGAGCGCTGGAGACTTCCTCGTTCGCAGTTTTCTTTTGCTTGCCGCTGGTGTTGATTGCGGTAAAGCTAAAGCGCCAATAGCCGATCGCAAAAATGCAGGCGCCGATCGCAAGCCATATAAGCCGGTTCGCCAGGTAGAGTCCTTGCAATGGTACCAGCCTGTGATTTTTTTCAGCGATGCTCCAGTACTCGGTCACGCGGGAAATGGCGGACGAGCCGAAGGCGTCAATCAGCGCGGCCAGTGTGCGGTCATCCAGATCTTTGCCCAGCGATTTGGCGATCATATAACCTATCAGCAGCACGACACTGGAGATATACACTGGCAGCATGCGCTTGAAGACTGCCCCCAGCATGAAGAACAGCGCACCGAAGACCAGGAAGTTCGGCATGATGGAGAAGAAATACGGCAGGAAATAGGCGCCGGGAATGATAGGCCCCAGCCGGTTTGCTTCTATGCCCGGCAGATAGCACCCCAGCCATGCACCCAGCCCTATGCTGGAGAAAATGGCGAGCAGCGTCAGGTAGGCACCCAGGAAACGGCCGCCCAGATACTGATATTTTTTAAGCGGGGCAGTATAGAAAAAATGCCAGATATTATGTTCCGCATCCTGCTGCACACCGCGCCCCATCATCGCGGCGACAATCACAATGCCCATATAGCCCAGGAAGGTAATCGTCTGTGAAACCGACACCGGCGCATTGATGCTGACTTTGCCGCCAAACGACACTACTGCTCCGGAAAAAGCGCCGCCCGCGGCTGCCATCCACAGCATTGCCAGGGCAAAGAACATTAGGAAATACACATAGGTCGAGATGCTGGTAAATCTTTGCCTCAGCTCAAATTGAAGAATCGCAAACATGCATCGCTCCTTAAGCTGCCAGCGTTTGTTGTGCTGCTGCAGCGGGAGCATCTGCAAACAGGCCTGCCATCGCGGCAAAGTAAACGTCTTCCAGGTCGCCTTGAGTAGGGCTGAATTCGCCGGCTGGCTGGGTATCTGCATACACATGTATCAGTGTGCGGCCAGCGGTGAGGCGGCTGGAGATGACCTTATGCTGTTGCTGGAACGCAGCCAGTTCGCTCTTGTCGATGAAACGCTTCCAGATCTTGCCCTGGATCTGGTCTATCAGTTGCAACGGCTGGCCGGTCAGGATGACCGAACCTTTGTTAATGACTGCCATATTGGCGCACAAGTCTGCCACGTCTTCGACGATATGAGTGGACAGGATCACGATCTTGTCTGCACCGATGTCGGACAGCAGATTATGGAAACGCACGCGCTCTTCCGGGTCCAGGCCGGCGGTAGGTTCGTCCACGATGATCAGCTTGGGATCGCCCAGCAGGGCCTGGGCAATGCCGAAGCGCTGGCGCATCCCGCCGGAAAATCCACCGAGGTGTTTATTCTTCACCTGATATAGATTGGTCTGGTGCAGCAGGCCTTCCACTACTTCCTTGCGCTGCTTTTTTTGATCCAGTCCCTTCAGGACCGCAAAATGGTCCAGCAGGTCATAGGCGCTTACCTTGGGATAAAGGCCGAAATCCTGCGGCAGGTAACCCAGTACGCGCCTGATTTCATCCTTGTTTTCTCGGATGTCGATGGTATCCAGGCGGGCGCTGCCGGAGTCTGCATCCTGCAAGGTGGCCAGCGTGCGCATCAGGGTCGATTTGCCGGCGCCATTAGGGCCTAGCAGGCCGAACATGCCTGCGGGGATGGTCAATGAAATATTATTGAGTGCAGTAACGCCGTTGCTATAAGTCTTAGACAGATTATGTATGCGTAATTCCATTGCCAGTCCTTGAGATGAGTTTATTGTTGTGCCGCAGTATGCGTAGATGCATGATACTTTGGCTTTTTAAAATGACAAGTATTTTTATCGTGGGCATATTGTTTTGATCAATTGCCCGCGATTGTCGACAATAGATGGACGGAGAGCGGCTTGCCAGCGGCATGTGATGAAACCGCCGAAGATGAGGATGGAAGCCTGATGACTGAGGACGAGTCAGGGAGGGGATGCCATTCAAGAAAAATGCTGCCTCGCCATACTGCACTTCTTGCCGATTTAAAAAATTGGATGCACGATTACGATGTGATGCGCTATAATGTGCGCTGGCGGGCCCCTGCGCATTGCGGCATGGCCAATCTGGTCAGGTCGGGAACGAAGCAGCCACAGTCATTTCCCGCAAGTGCCGCAGACAAGGCTCGCCTCTTTCCTTACTATCATCCGATAGATCAAAAATTCCCCTGTTGGTATTCCGACTCAATGCTTCCGCCATGGATGCTTGTGCCTTGTGTTTTCCTTGCAATCCCGTGTGTTTGAAATTAACCTGAAGACGCTGTTTTTTTCTATCAACATCTTTGGAGACACCATGAAAACATTGAGCAAAATATTTGCCGTCTGTGCATTGGGATTGGCGATGATGGCTCCGGCCCACGCTGCGGATGATAAGGGAACGTCGGAACAGGCGGTAGCGATGGTGAAAAAAGCGATTGCCTATATCAAAGAAGTCGGCAAGGAAAAAGCATTTGCCGAATTTGCCAATCCTGCTAACACTCAATTCCACGACAGAGACCTCTATCTATTTGTGTATGACCTTAACGGCAATACGCTTGCGCATGGCAATAATCCCAAAATGGTAGGAAAAAGCCTGATCGACCTGAAAGACGGCGACGGTAAGCCCATCATTCGCGAGATGATCACCCTGGTCAACACCAAGGGTAAAGGCTGGGCGGATTATAAATGGCCTAATCCGGTGACGAAGACGCTGGAGCAAAAATCCAGCTACGTGGAAAAAGTGGACAATTATTTTGTCGGTTGCGGCATCTATAAATAGATCAACGACGATACGGCGCGCCCTCCAGCTTAGAACTCATGAGGGCCGCCGGCTTAAGCAGCGCAATTGCTTTCTTATTTTCCTGAATCATCCGATTCTTCGAGCTTCGCGAATTTCCCCCTTAAAAAAACCAGTAGCGCCCTGACTCTCGGAGATGCGCTATTCCTGTGCGGGTACACCACATTCAGCGGAACCTCGTCTCCCAGGTAATTGGGAAGCAGTCGAGCCAATTTGCCGCTGTCCAGATCCTGCTTCACATCCAGCCAGGATTTATACGCAATCCCCAAGCCTGCCAATGCCCATTCGCGCACCACGGCACCATCGTTGGCCATGCGGTCTCCATGCACTTTGACCTCGATCAGCTCCTTGCCGGACAGGAAGGGCCAGGTATTGTTCAGGCCCTGCTTCAGGTAGTACAGCAGGCAATTATGGCTGGCAAGGTCGCGTGGGCTGAGTAGCGGGGGATGGTTCTGTATATAGGTGGGTGACGCGACCAGGATGCGCCGGTTGTCAATCAGATGTTGCGAAACCAGGGTGGAGTCCTGTTGTTTTCCATAGCGAAATGCCATGTCTACCGGTTCACGGAACAGGTCCACATTGCTGTCCGATAGCTGCAGCGTCAGCGTAATCGCCGTATGGGTTTGCTGGAATTCGTTCAGCCATGGCAGCAGCACGCTACGGCCCAGGTCGGATGAGGCCGAAATGCGTATATTGCCGCGTATAGTGTCTTTATCAGCGGAGATCAGGGCCTCACCTTCTTTCAGCAAGGTGAGTGCGCCACGGCTGTATTCCAGAAAAATTTCCCCATCCTGGGTCAGGCGCATACTGCGGGTAGAGCGTACGAACAACCTGGTACCCAGTTTTTGCTCCAGCCTTTTCAGGCTGGCGCTGGCTGTCGCAGTGCTGAGTTCAAGGCCTCGCGCCGCCTGTGACAGGTTGCCGGTCTCGGCAGTGCGTATGAATAATTGCAGGTCGGAGGTGGAGTACATGCCTTGGAGCCTCGCGGTAAAAATGAATGTCAAATTTAATTTGAAAGTAATTCAAATTTTTGATTGTTTATCAAATTATCCGATATAAGCATAATCATGGCTAGAGTTAAACGCGCCGCTAAGACGAAAGCGCGCTATCCCAGAGTTTGCCTTGCCTGAATAACGAATTGAAAGGATGCACCATGAAAGCAGTTGCACTGACCCAATACCTTCCTATAGAGAACCCTGAATCCCTGGTCGATGTAATCCTGGATAAGCCGGCACCGCAGGGGCGTGATTTGCTGGTAGCCATCAAGGCGATCGCAGTCAATCCTGTTGACACCAAGGTGCGCGCACCGAAAGCGACGGTAGAAAAATCTCCACGCGTTCTGGGCTGGGATGCCGCCGGCATTGTTGAGGCAGTCGGCCCGCAGGTGACAGGATTCAAGCCGGGCGACAAAGTGTTTTATGCCGGCGATATCACACGCCCAGGCAGCAATAGCGAATTTCACCTGGTGGATGAACGCATCGTCGGCCACATGCCGGCCAGCCTCAGCTTTGAACAAGCCGCGGCGCTGCCGTTGACTGCAATCACTGCCTGGGAATCCTTGTTTGACCGCCTGCGTGTCAGCGCTCCTCCGCACGCCTTGCCCCGTAAGACTATCTTGATTATCGGCGGCGCAGGAGGCGTGGGTTCCATCGCTGTTCAGTTGGCTGCCAAGGTCGCGGGCCTGAATGTGATTGCGACTGCCTCGCGCCCGGAATCGGCTTCCTGGGTACGCGAGCTGGGCGCGCATCATGTGATCAGCCACCACGGGGATGTGGCGGCACAAATGAAGGAGTTGGGATATTCGCAGGCGGACTATGTGCTGGTACTGAATAATACCGACCAGCACTTTGCGGCTGCGGTCCAGATCGTTGCGCCACAGGGCAGCATCTGTTCCATCGTGGAAAACAGCGGCACGCTGGATATAGGTGCGCTGAAAGCGAAGAGCATCAGCTTTGTATGGGAGATGATGTTTACCCGCTCCATGTTCACAACGCCGGATGTGGCGGAACAGGGTAATTTGCTGAATGAAATTGCCCGCCTGATAGACAGCAAGATCATCACGACCACGCTGAATCAGGTGCTGACGCCGATCAATGCCGCAAATCTGCGTAAAGCCCACGCCTTGCTGGAGCAGGGCAGTGCGATAGGCAAGATAGTATTGAAAGACTTTTAAGCAGGATTGCTAAATCGAATTGCCGGACTATGTCGGCAATTTTGAAGGTAGGCACAACAATGCGAGGATAGCGCGGCGATAGCAGTAATAGCCGCGCTATCCCGTTTGTTTATTTGCCGGATGATTTGGCGGTTTTGCGGCGGCGGGATGCAAAGGCAAGCATACCCAGACCCAGGCTCATTGAAGCCAAAGTAGCGGGTTCGGGCACTGTGCTCGCTGCTGCACTCTTGCCCAGGCTGTTGACGCTGACAGCATCCAGGTAAGAACCGTAGCTGGATGCGGATGTGGGGCCCAGGGATTTGAAGCTGAGCGTTGTGTTATCGGACAGTGCTTGCAGATTGCTGAAGTCGTACGCTACCCAGCCGCTATTGGCCGCAGCGGTAATTTTGCCCAGGTCCAGATTGCCCCAGAATACTTCCATGGAGCTGGCGGCGCCCGATGGCGTGTCCGAGCGGCCGGAAAAGACGAAAGACAAGTCATACAGGCCGCCTGCCGTGGTATGCAGCGATTGCGAGACGGTGGTCAATCCGTCTGAATTCAGTTCCAGGTATTGCACGCCTTCATAAGCGACGTCAAAGACATTCAGACCACCGGAATTGCTGCCTTTTTGCACTTCGAAAGCGCCGGTGGAGGTCCAGCCGGTGATGGAAGACATCGTGGTCCA
Organism: Parundibacterium terreum; assembly: GCF_014636315.1. Classification (GTDB taxonomy): domain Bacteria; phylum Pseudomonadota; class Gammaproteobacteria; order Burkholderiales; family Burkholderiaceae_D; genus Undibacterium; species Undibacterium terreum. The sequence continues at coordinate 254,112 of NZ_BMED01000005.1, forward strand.
GGAACCGTCAAATTTGTTTGCTTCAAAGCCGCCATTGGTGACGATATTCGCAGCGGAGCTTGCAGCAGAGGCGCACACTAACGCGGTCAAGGCCAGTAATTTGAATGTTTTCATGGACGGCACCCAGATTGTATTGAAGAAAGATGTTGCCATCTTACAAGAAATGGGTGCGAACAATTGTCACAAATCAATAAATCCTTGATTTTGTTCAGGAAAATTAATTATATGGCTATGAATAAGCTATAAATTGCCAACGCAAATGTCGTTTATTTGTTGCTTATGAGAAAAAAATAATGCGCCGGCATCATGGGATGCCGGTGCAAAACGTTTTGATACGGTGATTTTTACAGGGATAGTGCTTTCCACGGAATCATGGGCCTGGCCATGCGCGCTCCAGGATCTGCTGCTGCACCTGGGCATTGGCCAGCCCGCCCAGGCTACCGTAGACGCGGCCGTTTTGCGCGTCTGAGCGGCTGTCAATAAACACACTGGCGTGTGCGGCACGGCTGTGCTGTTGCATCAACAGGCCTTGCATTGCCAGTACCAGTTTTTGTACCAGCCTGCGGGCCTGCATTTCTCTTTCCTCTGGTGGCGCCGATAGTTGTAAGCGTAGTTCATCAGCCTGCGCCTGCAATGCGGCTGATGGCGATTGCTCCAATTGTGCCAGCAGCAAATGCAGGCCTTCTGGATCGCGCTCCATTGCCCGCAAGACGTCCAGGCACATCACATTGCCCGAACCTTCCCAGATTGAGTTGACCGGCGCTTCACGGTAATAGCGCGCCATCGGCCCGGTTTCTACATAGCCGTTGCCGCCCCAGACTTCCATGCACTCGCCGGTAAATTCCAGCGCACGCTTGCAGATCCAGAATTTGGCGGCGGGAGTGATGATGCGTTTCCATGCGCGTTGCAGCGGATCATTAGGCTCTTCCAGCGCGCTGGCCAGCTTCAGCATCAGCAGGGTTGCCGCTTCGCTTTCCAGTGCCAGGTCGGCCAGCACATTGCGCATGAGGGGCTGGTCTGCCAGCAGGCGGCCAAAGGCCTTGCGGTGCCGCGCATGGTGGATTGCCTGCGTCAGCGCCTGGCGCATCAGCGCAGCGCTGCCTATCACGCAATCCAGCCGGGTCAGATTGGCCATTTCTATGATGGTAGGAATGCCGCGGCCTTCCTCGCCGACCATTACGCCATACGCATTCTGGAATTCCACTTCGCTGCTGGAGTTGGATTTGTTGCCCAGCTTGTCCTTCAGGCGCTGGATCAGGATGGGGTTCTTGCTGCCGTCAGGCTTCCAGCGCGGCACGAAGAAGCAGGACAGGCCCGCATCGGTGCGAGCCAGTACCAGATGAGCGTCGCACATGGGCGCGGAAAAGAACCACTTATGCCCGGTCAACAGGTATTCTGCGCCGCGGCCCAGTCCTGACAAAGGCTCTGCAACGGTCGTATTGCTGCGCACGTCGGAGCCGCCCTGTTTTTCCGTCATGCCCATGCCTATCAGTATCGATTTCTTTTGTGTGATAGGCAGGTCGCGCGGATCGTGTTCGGTGGAAAACAGCTTGTCCTTGAGTGCCGCATAGAGCCTGGGTTCCTGCTGCAGCACGGGGATGGACGCGAATGTCATCGTGGTGGGACACAGTGAGCCCGATTCCACCTGCGACTGCAGATAATAGCCGGCAGCGCGGGCAACGTGCGCGCCGGTTTTTTGTTCTGCCCACGGCATCGCATGCAGGCCTTCGCGCCTCAGCAAGGTGAGTAGCTGGTGCCAGCTTGGGTGAAAGTCCACCGTGTCTGCACGGTTGCCGAAACGGTCGTGGGTGTGCAGCTCGGGCAAATGATGATTGGCCAGTTCGCCCAGTTGCAATACCTCCTTGCTGCCGAGTTCTGCGCCGAACTGATCCAGTCTATCTGCATGCCAGCCGGCCTGAGAGCGTTGCAACCCCTCCATTAGTGCCGCATCCTGCCTGAAAATATTGTAGTCTTGCAGCTCGGGAACCTGATTGCTGACCTGATGGGTTTGCCATTGCATGCTGATCTCCTGATGGTTTTTCTATAATCCTTGTACTTTCTAGTTTATTCCTGATGCAAGCCATGGATGTTCGTTTTTTAAGCAGGCAATGAATTCAACAGCGAGTCCTTTAAAATCGCGGCGCAAGCCGGTGCAGCAACGTTCCAAAATGACCCAGACGGCAATTCTGGATGCCTTTGTTCGGCTTTTGGTTGAAAAAGGCTATGCGGGCCTGACGATACGGGATATTGCGCTGGTGGCCGGGGTTGGGCTGGGCACGGTGTATGAATATTTTCCCAGCAAAAAGTCGATTGCGGCGCACTGCATACATCAGCGTTTCAAGGGCGTGGGTGCGCGCATGCGGGCCAGCATAGAAGAAAAGCGTGGGTGCCCATTGCCCGAGATAGCTGCCGAAATACTGGACGGCATGCTGGATATGCATATGGAGAACAGCGAGGAGTGGTCGGCACTGATTTTTCTGGAAAGGCAGATATCCGATCCGCCTGCATATCACGCCCTCTATCAGCATATTGTCGATATCTGGGCTGAAGCATTTCAGGCCAGCAGTGATAATGGGCAATACGTAGGAAAAAGTCCGGATGTCGTGCATGCTGCGGCCTACGGTTTGCTGTACCAGCGTTTGATGAGTTCACCGGCATCGGTGCGTGAAAATGAATTCCGGCAGCAGTTGCGAGCACTGGTATTGGGATATTTGCTTTCATAATCAGGTGCTTACGTCTATCCGCGATCCACTTTTTGCCTTGCTCGCCATACCAGGTGTGCGATGCTCCTCGGCTTTGGTAGGTTTCGCCAGGTGAATAGGGTAAAATCATGGGATGTCATATCAAGTCCTCGCCCGAAAATATCGTCCCAAAAGCTTTGAAACGCTGGTGGGACAGGAGCACGTTGTACGTGCGTTGAGCCACGCTCTGGATCAGCAGCGTCTGCACCATGCCTATCTGTTCACTGGAACACGGGGTGTTGGCAAGACCACTTTATCCCGTATTCTGGCAAAATCCTTCAATTGCCAAGGGGTTGACGGCAATGGCGGCATTACTTCGCAGCCTTGCGGGGTGTGCGAAGCCTGCGTCGCGATTGATGCCGGTCGCTTCGTCGATTACATAGAGATGGATGCTGCATCCAATCGTGGCGTTGACGAAATGGCCCAGTTGCTGGAGCAGGCGGTTTATGCGCCATCCAATGCGCGCTTCAAGGTCTATATGATCGACGAGGTGCACATGCTGACCAACCATGCGTTCAACTCCATGCTGAAAACGCTGGAAGAACCGCCTGAGCATGTGAAATTCATCCTGGCGACGACCGATCCGCAAAAAATCCCGGTGACGGTATTGTCGCGCTGCCTGCAGTTCAACCTGAAGCAGATGCCGCCTGGGCATATTGTCGGCCACCTGGAAAATATCCTGGGCCAGGAGCAGATCGAATTTGAAATGCCGGCTCTGCGTCTGTTGTCGCAAGGCGCGCATGGCTCCATGCGCGATGCCTTGTCGCTGACTGACCAGGCGATTGCCTATGCCGCAGGCAAGGTGACGCTGGAAGCGGTGCAGGGCATGCTGGGTGCACTGGATCAGTCCTATCTGATACGCTTGCTGGATGCGCTGGCAGCCAGGGATGGCAAGGCCTTGCTGGACGTGGCCGACGAAATGGCGACGCGCAGCCTGTCATACAAGGCGGCTTTGCAGGATCTGGGTACTCTGTTGCACCAGATTGCGATTGCTCAGATGGTGCCGTCGGCGGTGGCGGATGAGTTGCCCGAGCGTGAAGATGTGCTGCGCCTGGCGACAGCCTTCGACAAGGAAGAAGTGCAATTGTTTTACCAGATTGCTGTGCATGGCCGTAATGAGCTCGCACTGGCCCCGGATGAATATGCCGGTTTCAGCATGAGCTTGTTGCGCATGCTGGCTTTCCGCCCGGCCGATGGCGGCAATGACTATGTCCAGAATGCTCCAGGCCGCGCGCCTGCAGGCAAGCCGGCTGCTCCTGTTGTGCCTGCCTCGCCGGCGCATGGCGGAGCGGCGCAAAATAGAGTGCCGTCACAAGCCCCGAGTTCTGCGCCCGCGGCAAGCCATGTGGCTCCGGCGGTTCCAGCAACTTCAGCAGCTCCGGCCAGCGCCAGCCTGCAAAAACCGGTCACGCAAAACGTGGCGAGTGCAAGCACTCCAACTGCCGCAGTTCCTGAGACGCCCGCAGCCAAGCCTGCGATGAGTCCGGCAATGGCGGCGCTGGCTGCCGCACGCGCCGGTGTGAACAAGCCGGCTTCCGGCAGTCCGGCACCTAAACCGGCAGCAGAGGCGCCTGCCGCTGCTGCGGCCTTGCCCAGCCCGACTATGCCGGCTGCCGCGCCTGCTCCAGCTGTTCCCGCTGCTCCGGCGGCTCCAATTTCTGCTGCACCTGTTTCCAGGCCAGCTGCAAGCAAGCAGCAAGCTGCGCCTGACGACGATATGCCGCCACCCTGGGATGACGATGCCAGTTTGAGTACTACGCGTCCCACAGGCAGCAGCATTGGTAAAGCCACGGTATCGGCATCCGTTCCCTGGGACGATGTGCAGGATGATCAATTTGGCGAGTCGCTGGCTGCCAGCATGGGCGACTCCTTGCCAAACCATCGTGCGCCAGACTCGTCACGTAGCACCATGCAAGGTGGTGCAGTAGCGGAAGAACTGCTTGCTGAAACCATCGTGGAGGCTGAACCTGCAGTTCAGCTTGCAAACCCGGCACCAGTAGCTGTTGCGCCTGTATTGCTGTCGAGGCCGGCTGCCTTTGTGCCCGTTGCAGAGCTGGGCTGGGACGGCCATTGGCCGAACCTGGCAGCGGCTTTGCCGGTGCGCGGCGTTGCACAGCAATTGGCACAGCAAAGCGAACTGATACTGTGTGAAATCAATGGCAATGCGGTGGTATTCAATTTGCGCGTACCTCTGCCTACGCTGTTGTCGGCGGGTAGTGTTGATAAGCTGATTGCCGCGCTGAGCGAGCGCTTCGATAGAAGCGTGCGGGTGGAAACCCAGATTGGCGCCGTGGAGCAGACCGCCAATGCGCAGGCTATTGCCGAGCGCGCTGCGCGCCAGCAATTAGCAGAAAAATCGATACAAAACGATTCCTTCATACAGACTTTAATGCGAGAATTCGGCGCGACTATCGTGACCGGCAGTATCAAACCTGTATAGTTATTCAAGTAATTGAGTTGCGCAATTGAGTTACGTAAAGAGTTACGCAATTGAGTTAAGTAATTGAGCAAGTAAATAGTGGAGAAATTCTTATGATGAAAAATCAACTCGCCGGCTTGATGAAGCAAGCCCAGGCCATGCAAGACAATATGAAAAAAGCCCAGGATCAACTGGCATTGATCGAAGTTGAAGGTCAATCCGGTGCGGGCCTGGTCAAGGTCGTGATGACTTGCAAGAACGATGTGAAGCGCGTCACGATTGATCCTTCGCTGCTGGGCGACGACAAGGACATGCTGGAAGACCTGGTTGCCGCTGCATTCAATGATGCCGTGCGCAAGGCTGAAGCGACGTCGCAGGAAAAAATGTCGGGACTGACAGCCGGCATGCCTTTGCCTCCCGGCTTTAAAATGCCGTTTTAATTACTGCAGCGCCATCTCTCGAAGACGCGCGCAGCGCAGCCTTGTGCGGCGCCGTCTTTTCAGCTTCACCCCAGGTTATCCCGGCTTATTTCAGCTTTCACTCCAATCTCTATTTTTAGTAAGCGGCCAGTTTTGTGAAACCCCTTAGCAGCCTTGAACAATTAGCCGAAGCTTTGCGCCGCCTGCCGGGTGTCGGGCCCAAGTCGGCCCAGCGCATGGCCTACCACATGCTACAGCATGACCGCGAAGGTGCTGCTATGCTGGGTCGCGCGTTCAATCAGGCGGTCGAAAAAATTCAACATTGCACTTCCTGCAATACCTTCACTGAAAACCCATTGTGCGAAACCTGCATGGATGGCGAGCGCGATGCAACGCTACTGTGTGTAGTGGAAACACCGTCGGATCAGCTGATGATAGAACAGACCTTGACATACAAGGGCTTGTACTTTGTATTGATGGGCCGCCTGTCTCCGCTGGACGGCGTCGGTCCCAAGGATATCCACCTGGAAAAACTGGTCAAGCGCGCTTCCGATGGTGTTGTGGCCGAGGTAGTGCTGGCAACCAACTTCACGAACGAAGGCGAAGCGACGGCGCATTACATCAGCGAGACGATGAAAGCGCGCGGCTTGAAGGTAAGCCGTCTGGCACGCGGCGTGCCCGTGGGCGGGGAGTTGGAGTACGTGGATGCAGGTACGATAGCGCGTGCGATGCTGGACAGGCGCGCCACTTAAAAATTTCCTTCATTTCGTTATATCATCTCTGAAGACTATAAATAGAACAATGGACGAGATGAGTACGCAAGAAAAAACCAAGACCAAAGCGAAAGGCCCTCTGGCCGGCATCAAGGTGCTGGAACTGGGCACGCTGATTGCCGGGCCTTTCTGTTCACGCATGCTGGCAGAGTTTGGCGCCGATGTCATCAAGGTGGAGTCGCCTGATGGCGGCGATCCGCTGCGCCAGTGGCGGGTGCTGAAAGACGGTACTTCCTTGTGGTGGAGCGTACAGGCCAGGAACAAGAAAAGCATCACGCTGAACATGAAAGATGTGCAGGCGCAAGAAATTGCTCGCCGACTGGCGCTGGATGCCGACATCATCATCGAGAATTATCGCCCTGGCGTGCTGGAAAAGTGGAATCTCGGCTACGAACAATTAAAGGCGATCAATCCCGCGACCATCATGGTGCGTTTGTCCGGTTATGGCCAGACCGGGCCCATGAAGGACTTGCCGGGTTTTGGCGCGATAGGCGAATCGATGGGCGGCCTGCGCTATGTATCCGGCCATCCGGACAGGCCACCGGTGCGGGTTGGCATTTCCATCGGCGATTCGGTCGCCGCCTTGCATGGGGTGATAGGGGCAATGATGGCCTTGCGCCACCGCGACGTGAGCGGCGGGCGCTGGAACGGAAAGACAGGCGAAGACTGCGTGGCAGGGCAGGGGCAGATGGTGGACGTGGCCTTGTACGAGTCAGTGTTCAATTTGATGGAATCACTGGTGCCTGAATTCGACCATGCAGGCGTCGTGCGTGAACGCACCGGCGGTGCCTTGCCCGGCATCGTACCCTCCAATACCTATACGACAGGCGACGGCGAGAATATCGTCATTGCAGGCAATGGCGATGCGATCTTCCGCCGCCTGATGCTGGCCATAGGCCGCGACGACATGGCCAATGACCCGGGATTGGCGCGCAATGACGGCCGCGTGCCGCGCACGTTGGAGATAGACCAGGCGATACAGTCCTGGTGCGAGGGCCAGCAGATCGATTCTGCTTTGCAGATATTGAAGGATGCGGATGTGCCGGTGGGTAAAATCTATTCGGTACGCGACATGATGAGCGACCCACAATTCCTGGCCCGCAATATGTTTGAGCAGCATGCGTTTGCAGATGGCACTGCCATCAAATTACCGGCGATCACTCCCAAGCTGTCGGAGACGCCAGGGCAGACTGCATGGATAGGACCTCAACTGGGTGAGCACAATGCAGAGGTCTTGCACAGTCTCGGTTATGATGATGCACAAATAGCGCAGTTTATAAAAAATAAGACAATCTGAATTAGGGACTGTGAACGTGTAAATTGGAACCCATTCGCACTCCTAATTTACATGTTGACAGGCCCTTGGTGGAGACCATATGAACAAGAGTTTTCTGAAGCAGTTTGCGATTGCACTGGTATTGTTTTTGTTGGGGTATTTCACAACCCAGGTACTGTTCGCACAGACCCTGGAAAAGCCCAAGGTATCGATTGCCGTAGGCGGCAAGAATTTGTTCTATTACCTGCCGCTGACAGTGGCTGAGCAACTGGGCTACTTCAAGGATGAAGGCCTGCAAGTGGAGATCAGTGATTTTGCCGGTGGCGCCAAGGCCCTGCAGGCGATGGTGGGCGGCAGCGCGGACGTGGTTTCCGGCGCCTATGAGCATACGATCAATATGCAGGCCAAAGGCCAGCCCATCACCGCGTTTGTGCTGCAGGGCCGGGCGCCGCAGATCGTCATGCTGGCCAGTAACAAGACCTTGCCCAATTATAAAAGCGTGGCCGATCTGAAAGGCAAAAAAATCGGTGTGACCGCGCCGGGTTCTTCCACCAATATGATGGCCAATTTTGTGCTGGCGCGGGCGGGGCTGAAGCCTGCTGATGTGTCGTTTATCGGAGTCGGTGCTGCGGCAGGCGCCTTGTCGGCGATGCGCTCCGGCCAGATTGATGCGATGGCCAATCTGGATCCTGTGATCACGATGCTGGAGCAAAAGAATGAGGTCAAGGTGATCGCCGATACCCGGACATTGAAAGACACAAACAATATTTTCGGCGGCCTGATGCCTGCCGCGACCCTGTATGCACCGGAAGCCTTTATCAAGAAAAATCCTAATACCACGCAGGCGCTGACCAATGCGATGGTGCGCGCATTGAAGTGGCTGCAAAAGGCGGGGCCTTCCGATATCGTGAAAGTCGTGCCTGAATCCTATCTGCTGGGCGACCGCGCGCTGTATCTGGAAGCCTTCATGAAGGTCAGGGAGGCATTGTCGCCGGACGGCACCATCCCGGACTCGGGCGCCAAGACCATGCTGAAAGCCTTGCAGACTTTTGAGCCTGATCTCGCCGGCAAGAATATAGACTTGAATCGCACCTATACCAATGCGTTCGTCGTCAAGGCGAACCAGAAATATAAATAGGCGATGATGCAGACGATGAATCAGGCCGAAACTCCCGCATTATTGTTTGATAATATCAGTTGCACTTTTGTTTCCGCTGAGGACAATAAACAGCGCCATACTGCCGTGGCAGCCACCACTTTATCAATTGCCCCCGGGGAGTTTGTGTCCGTGGTCGGACCTACCGGCTGCGGCAAATCGACCTTGTTGAATATCGGTGCCGGCCTGTTGTCACCGTCCAGCGGCAGCGTGCAGGTATTTGGCCAGCCCCTGCAGGGAATCAACAAGCGTGCCGGCTATATGTTCCAGGCCGAGGCCCTGATGCCCTGGAAGACCGCAATGGAGAATGTGACAGCGGGCCTGAAGTTTAGCGGTGTAGCGCCGGAGCAAGCCGCAGCGGATGGTGAAAGCTGGCTGGCCCGCGTAGGCCTGAAGGGCTTTGGCGACCGTTACCCGCATCAGCTGTCCGGAGGCATGCGCAAGCGTGTCGCGCTGGCGCAGACGCTGATCATGGACCCCGACATCATCTTGATGGATGAGCCTTTTTCTGCGCTGGATATCCAGACCCGGCAGTTAATGGAAAATGAGTTGCTGGAGCTTTGGCAGGCACGGAAAAAGGCTGTCCTGTTCATCACGCATGATCTGGATGAGGCTATCTCGATGTCGGACAGGGTTATCGTCTTGTCTGCCGGACCGGGTACGCATCCCATAGGTGAATTCAAGATAGATCTGGCCCGGCCGCGGGATGTTGCAGAGATTCGCTCTGATCCGCGCTTTGTAGAGTTGCATGCGCAGATATGGGCGGTATTGCGTGAGGAGGTATTGAAGGGCTACCAGCAGCAAAAGACCAAGGCGTGAGCAGTAGGGGAATAGCTGGGGGGCGGAGAGCCGGACCGCAAATGCCGGTCCGGCTTTGATATGATCAGGACAGTGTTTTCAGGTAATCGCGTATGCCAGCCAGCAGCATCTCCACCGACATCGCGGTCAGGATCAGGCCCATCAGGCGCTCAAAGGCGGTCATTGCGCGTTTGCCCAGCACTTGCTGCATGCGCTCGGCACTGAGCAGCACCAGCAGCCAGACTACCGCAACAGCCGTGAGTGCTGCAACGTGAACGGCGACATCCAGCCTGCTGCTGGAGGAGAACAGCAGCACGGTCGCCAGTGCAGAAGGGCCGGCCAGGGCAGGGATGGCCAGCGGAACGATAAACGGCTCATGGTCGCCTTCCACGTCGCCAAAAATACCGCCTTCCTGCGGGAAAACCATGCGTAATGCGATCAGGAACAGGATCACGCCGCCGCCTATGCGCAGCGAGACGTCCGTGAGTTGCAAGGCTGTCAGGAAGTGCTTTCCAAAGAACATGAAAATCAGCAGCAGGATGAAAGCGATCGCGCATTCGCGTACGACCACTCTCCAGCGGCGCTCCGGCGACACATGCGACAATGCGGCGACGAAAATAGGTACGTTGCCGAAGGGATCGGTGACCAGGGTCAAGAGAATGAAAGACTGGAAAAAATCTTGGCTCATGGGGAGTTTTTCTTATTGGGGCGGTCAATTGCGCATCGTAGGGGATTCGACCGTGTCCTTCAAGCAAATTTTGCTTTAGAGTGGCATGTCCATGTTTTATAGCGCCGAATGCGGCTAGTATTGCTACAAAATACGAACAAATGTGTTGGATTTGATAATTGATGTAAAGATGCTATGAATCAAGAAAAAGAGCGCCCGGATACGCCGTGCGTGGCAGTATGTTCCACCACCTTTGATGATGTTTGCCGTGGTTGCGGCCGTACCGTGGCCGAAGTGGCCAATTGGGTATTCATGTCCGCCGAGGAAAAAGAAGTGGTCTGGACACGCATTTTGGCTGAGGGTTATCCGCGCAGGAATAGATGACGAGTACAAACAAAAAATGCATGTGCCGGGACAATTGATGTTTGCAGCAATTCAGATCGCAATTAAATAATAAATACAGCGGAGACCAGCGATGCAGGAAGCTAAAAAGAAATCACGCCGTCGTTTTATCCTGGGCGGCCTCGGCGTTGCCGGCGCACTGATCGTCGGCTGGGGCGTGATGCCGCCGCGCCAGCGGCTGAATGCAGCACATCCATTGCCGGTTGCAGACGGCGAAGTTGCTTTGAATGGCTGGATCAAGATTGCCAGGGACGGCACGGTGATCGTCGCAATGCATAGAAGTGAGATGGGGCAGGGTATTCACACTGCATTGCAGATGCTGGTGGCCGAGGAACTGGATGTGCCCATGCATATGGTCAGGCCGGTACACGCACCGATAGACAAAATTTATGGCAACGTGGCGATGCTGGCCGACGGCTTGCCTTTTCATCCGGAAAATACCGGCGCGGTCAAACGTACCGCGCAATGGCTGACATCCAAAACCGCCAGGGAACTGGGCTTGCAGGTAACCGGCGGCTCTTCCAGCGTGAAAGATGCCTGGGGGCCGATGCGCGAAGCGGGAGCCGCTGCGCGCGCCATGCTGATTGCAGCGGCAGCAAAGGATTGGGGTGTTCCCGCCAGCGAATGCAAGACATCGAATGGCAGTGTCAGCCATGCTAATGGCAAACACGCGGCATATGGCGAGCTGGCGGCGCGGGCCGCGCAGACATCACCGGGTGATATCAGGCTGAAGGACGTCAAGGATTTTACGCTGATAGGCACGCCACAGGCACGTACGGATACGCTCGCCAAGGTCAATGGAGCGGCAACTTTCGGTATCGATGCCCGTCCGCCCGGGCTGGTATTTGCCGCGATCAGGATGAGTCCGGTTTTCGGCGGAAAAATTAAAAATATGGATGCTGCCGCGATCAAATCGCGTCAGGATGTATTGCAGGTGGTTGACGTGAGCAATGAGGTTACCGGCGCGGGCGTCGCGGTGATTGCCAAGTCCTACTGGCAGGCCAGGCAGGCGGTTGAGGCCTTGCCATTGACCTGGGATGAGGGAGAGCATGCCAAGTTGGCGACTGCCGATGTGTTCAAGGAACTGGGCAGCAAGCTGGAGTCCGAGTCTGGCTTTACCTATTACGAAGCCGGCGATATTAAAAACAGCGCAGGCAAGGCGAAAACGATCAGCGCAGAATACCGTGCACCGTTCCTGGCGCATGCCGCAATGGAGCCCATTAACTGTACTGCGCAACTGACTGCAGACGGCAAGTTGCATTTGTGGGTATCTACGCAGGTGCCCAGCATGGCGGTGGATACGGCGGCCAAGACGGCGAAAGTAAAGGCAGAGGATGTCAGCTTGCATATGTGCTATCTCGGTGGCGGCTTTGGCCGCCGGCTGGAAGTGGACATGATTGTGCAGTCGGTGCTGGTGGCGATGCAGGCAAAAGGCGCACCGGTGCAACTGATATGGAGCCGCGAGGAAGATACTACGCACGACGTGTATCGCCCGGCAGCGCTGGCGCGCTTTTCGGCGACGATGGATACCAATGGCAATGTGCTGACTTATGAAAACAAGTCAGCCTCCGGCTCTATCATGCACCAAGTCCTGAAGCGCAGTTTCGGCCTGATGGGTGCCGGCCCCGACAAGACAACGGCCGAGGGCGAATTTGACATGCCCTATGAGTTTGCCAATCAGCGTATTGCACATGTGATCGTGCCGACACCGGTGCCATTGGGATTCTGGCGCTCAGTGGGGCATTCCCATAATGCCTTTTTCAAGGAAAGCTTTATTGATGAGCTGGCTGCCGCAGCAGGCAAGCCGCCGGTAGAGTTCAGGCGTGAGTTGTTGAAAAATCATCCTCGTCATCTGGCTGTGTTGAATGCTGCCGTGGAAAAAGCTGGCCAACCTCAAGCCGGCAGGGCGCATGGGGTGGCCTTGCACCAGTCTTTCGGCACTATTGTTGCCGAAGTGGCTGAAGTATCTGTTCAGGACAATAACATCCAGGTGCACAGGGTTGTTTGCGCTGTGGATTGCGGTATCGCAGTCAATCCCAACATCATTGCGCAGCAAATGGAGTCTGCCGTGATTTTTGGGCTGAGTGCAGCCCTATACGGAGAAGTAACCCTGAAAGACGGCAGGGTGGAGCAGCAGAATTTTCATAATTACCAGGTCGTGCGGATGTCTGAGGCGCCTCTGGTGGAAACGGTGCTGATCAAGAGTGCGGAGCCGCCCGAGGGTATAGGTGAGCCGGGTACGCCGCCCATTGCCCCGGCAGTGGCCAATGCAGTATTTAAGCTGACCGGCAAGCGCCTGCGCAGTTTGCCTCTGCGTCTGGCTTGAACTACTTGTTATGCTACTGACATATACATGGTGTAGTATGCTGAGCGTCGCTAGGGAACTGATTGCAGTCTGGTAACTTTCGGAGCCCGGTATTTAATTGCTTTCGCGATGTGTCCAATGTAAAGCGGTGTAAAAATCGCAAGGAATTTGTGTCAATTTGACAGCATTTGACCTGATTCGTGTTAGGATTTTCGATCGTTAGCGTTGCAATTTTTATCCTTCGTTTTCTATTTGTATTATTTGACTAATTTATGAATTATCAACTTCCAGGCCGCACATTGAACCGTAATCTGCAACGTAGCCAACGGGCATTGCCGGGCCGTAGCCGCGGCTTCACGCTGGTGGAAATCATGGTGGTTGTCGTGATTATCGGCATTATGGCGGCACTGGTCGTGCCCAAGCTGATGGGCCGTACCGATGACGCCCGCATTACCGCCGCCAAGTCTGATATCGCGACACTGATGAATTCGCTGAACCTGTACAAGCTGGATAACAGCCGCTTTCCTACCACGGAGCAGGGTTTGCAGGCGCTGGTGAGCAAACCGACCACTGGCCCTGCCGCCAACGGCTGGAAAGGCTATATCGACAAATTGCCGAAGGACCCTTGGGGTAATCCTTATCAATACCTGTCGCCCGGCATTCGTGCGGAAGTAGAAGTGTTTTCCTATGGCGCCGATGGCCAGCCAGGCGGCACCGGGACAGATGCGGACATAGGTTCGTGGGACTTGTAAACCCGCACCATCAATCGACGGATTATCTGTAGTGACCATTTCGGACAGGCAGCGCGGCTTCACTCTGCTGGAGCTTTTGGTGGTCCTGGTGATCGTCGGCATCATGCTGGGAGTCGTTTCGTTTAATGCATTGCCCAACGGCCGGCAGCGTTTGCAGAATGACGCGCAGAGAATCGCCTTGCTGCTGCAACTGGCACGCGAAGAGGCCATCGTGCGAAATCGTCCTATTGCCTTTGAAGCTGGCCCCAACAGCTATCGCTTCCTGGTGCACGGTGATCAAAGCTGGGAGCCCCTGAGTGATGTCGAGATGCTGCGCCAGCGCGAGTTTGCGTTAAGTCCGGTGCAATTGTTCATAGAGCCGGCCCTGAATATCAACGAGGGAATACTGCGCATCAGCTTTGGCCGCGAACCGGTGGATAAGCCGTTTGCATTGTCGCTGGTGGTTGGCCAGGACAAAGTGGTGATACGGGCGGATGGCGTTGGCCATTTCGTGGTCGAGTAAAATGAAATATCCCATCCTCCCCCTGAAGCGGTTTAGCGCGCAAACGGGTTTTACCTTGCTGGAAGTGCTGGTCGCCCTGGTGATCGTCGGTACTGCGCTGGGAGCAAGCTTGCGCGCAGTCGGCAGCCTGGCACAGAACAGCAATGACCTGCGTGCCGCAATGATGGCGACCTGGTCGGCGGAAAACCGGCTGGCGCAGATACGTCTGGGTAAAGAATGGCCTGCTCTGGGTGACCGTTCGTTTGACTGTTCGCAGGGAGAGTTGAACCTGCTGTGCCAGGAACAGGTACTGCCTACGCCGAATGTCTTGTTCCGCCGGGTAGAAGTATCCGTCGTGGATGCGCAGCATCCGGAGCGGCGCATCGTCAAGCTGACGCAGGTGGTGCCCAATGCCATCTAGCGCTATGAACAAATTTCGGCAAGCCGTGCGATCCCGATCAGGTTTTACGCTGGTGGAGTTGCTGGTGGCCATTACCATCCTGGCGATCGTCGCCGTGCTGGGCTGGCGAGGTCTGGACAGCATTGTCCGCGCACGCGTGGCATTGACCAATTCCATGGAGCAAACCAGGGGCACCCAGATCAGCTTTGCCCAGCTGGAAAACGATAGCGAGCACCTTGCCGGGCCGGATTTGCTGCCCGTCAGGGAAACTTTGCGCGCGGCGCAGCAGCGCCTGACGCTGATACGTACTGTCTATGATGATAACCAGCCCACGCGCTTGCAGGTAGTTGCCTATAAATTGCAGGACGGCGTGCTGAGCCGGCGCGAATCCCTGCCCACCCGTGATCTGAATGTGCTGGACCAGTATTGGCAAAACGCGCTGAACGAAACCGACTCCATGCCGGTGGTAAAGCTGCAGGAAAATATCGCCGCTATCGCCATGCGGACCTGGAATATCGATGAGACCGGCTGGCGTATTGCCGGTACCGATATTCCTGCGCCGGGCGCCAACGGCGGGGCCGTGACATCGCCTCCGAAAAAGGGCCTGGAAGTTTCTTTGCAGTTGCAGGGCCAGGAGCGGCCCATGCTGAAAGTATTTTTGCTGGGGGCCGTGTAATGAATCGTGCGCCTGGATCATCGCATTCCTTTATTGCCGGCCGGCTGCGCCGGCAGCGTGGCGTTGCCGTTGTCACTGCGCTACTGTTGACGACACTCGCCATCACCATTGTTGCCAGCCTGTTCTGGCAGCAGCAGGTGCAGGTACGCTCCATAGAGAACCAGCGCCTGCAATTACAGAAAAAATGGGTGCTGCGCGGTGCCCTTGACTGGGTGAGGCTGATTTTGCGTGAAGACGCCACCCATTCGACCGCAGACTGGCTGGGCGAGCCGTGGGCCGTCAATCTGGAAGAGACCCGTCTGGACCAGTATGTGGAAAATGGGCGCAGCGGCAGCGACGAGACCGATGCAACGCTTTCCGGGCATGTGATTGATGCTCAATCCCGCTTTAACCTGACCAATCTGGCGACCAACGGCCAGGTGAGCCCGCGCGAGACCAAGGTTTTTGCCAAGCTTCTCAGTAACCTGAAGATAGAAACCGGCCTGGCGGATACGGCCGCATCCAGCATAGCGATGTCGCAAGCCAAGGTCGCAGCCGTAGGCGGCAGTTCCGCCAGTGGGGTGGCAGGTCCGGCCAATCCAGCCAGTACGCCGGATCAGACAAAAACCTCGTCGGCAGACGCGATTCCTGAAGTACAATTCCTGCGTTTTGCTCAGCTTGACGATTTACTGTCCGTCGCCGGGTTTACCCCTGTCATGGTGCAAAAATTGCGGGATTATGTGACGGTTTTGCCCCGGGCGACACCGATCAACGTCAACACGACGACGGCAGAAGTCCTGTCGGCCAGGGTCGAGGGCTTGTCAACGACAGATGCCGCCGCGATGATATCCAGCCGTGACAGGGCGCACTATCTGAATCTGGCGGACTTGCGGCAACGTTTTCCCGACAAGCTGAATTCCATCACAGATAGTGATATGTCGACGACGACGAATTATTTTATTGTAAATGGTAAAGTGAAGTTAAACCGCTCCCTGCTCGACTCCAATGCCTTGATAGAGAGGGCGGGTGTGACGACCAGAATTCTTTGGATCAAGGAAAACTGATCCTTTTTTATTGATGCTGCGAGAGAATGCCTGTTTTGCTGCTGATATCGTTCCATGAGCTGCCTTGACAGTTGAAAACAGAAAATAAAATGCTAAGCACACTGTATATATTGCTGCCGTCGAAGACCTTGGCCCATGCGCATGCCGACTGGATGTCGCTTGCCTGTCCGTACGCACTGATATCGAATGAAGGCAAGATTCAGCAGCAAGGCGAGCAATCGCTGAACCAGCTCAGGGACCTGATAGGTAAGGTACGCCAGGTAGCAATGCTGCTGGCGGCCAGCGATGTGACTGTATTGCAGATCAAAGCGCCACCCCTGTCGGCTGCCAGGTTGAAGGCCGCCTTGCCCAATCTGGTGGAAGACCAGCTTGCCAGCGATCCTGCCGGAGCAGTGCTGGTTTCTACTCCTGTACAGAACGGCGCATGCACCGTTGCGGCAACAGACAAGAAATGGATAGAAAACCTCAGTAATACCCTGTTCGGTCTTGGCGCCAAAAAACTCGCCGCGTATGCCAGCCAACTGGGATTTGAGCTGCAGCCGGGAGCAAGTTCTGTCTTCATTGATACGGCGCCGGGCAGCCTGGAGTTTTCCCTGCGGTCTTCGGAATTTGAAGGCTTTGGGCTGACGCTGACACCTGATACGGATGCCCAGGCAATAGTTGAGGTGGTGCAAGCGCTGAAACTATTTGTGCCCGAGGGGAATGCAAGCCTGTATGTGCCGGCTCAGCAACAGTCTGCTTATCAGCAAGCCTGTGAGCACGATGCTGCGCTGGCGCCGCGCGTCACTGTCAGGCAGCTGGGCTGGAGTGCCCGCATTGCCTCGCTGGCTGCCCCTGGTAAATTGTCGCTGGACCTGATGGACGGCGTGACACTGCCGAATGTCGGCAAGCTTGATTGGCGCGCCTGGCGCTGGCCCCTGGCTTTGGCTGGCTTGGTATTGCTGGTAAATATCATCGGTTTGAATACCGAATGGATATCCATGAAGCGCGAGGCCAAGTCCTTGAGCGACTCACTGACACAGTCTTTTCGTGCCAGCTATCCCAAGGAAACCGTATTGCGGCCGCTGGATCAGATGCAGCAGAAAATCAGCCAGTCCCGCAGGTTCGCGGGCCAGTCTACGCCGGATGATTTCATTGTGCTGGCTTCGCAGTTCGCCCAGATATGGGATGGCGGTATCGCCAGCTCTGCCGGCGCCAGCATCGTCTCTGTCGAATACCGGGAGCGCAGCTTGTTCGTCAAGACCAAGGCCCAGGGCATGCTGCCAATAGACCAGATACGTACGGCTCTGGCAGACCGGTCGCTGACGCTGGTATCGTCTGCCGAAGGCGTATTACAGATCAAACCTGCTACTGCCAACGCTAGCAATGCAGCCAACAATCCGGCGAACAGGGGCGGAAAATGAAAATCGATAAATCAGCTTCTGAACAGCAGGGCGGCTTTTTTTCCTTTGCGAAGGAAAGCGTGCTCGCCTACTGGGAACAAAGGGATGCGCGCGAGCGCCGCTTGCTGAGTGCAGCTTTTGTCGTTGTTGTAGTCGCTATCATTTATAGCCTGTTGATCGATCCCGCGCTGTCTGGCCGCGCCGATCTGCAAAAGAAAATTCCGCAATTGCGCCAGCAAGTCGCTGAAATGGCGATATTGAGCCAGCAAAGTGCACAGATGAATACGGCCATGGCAGAAAATATCCCTGCCATTACGCGGGAAATCGTTGATGCTTCCTTGCAGCGCTGGGCAGTCAAACCGCAGACCTTGTCTGTGTCCGATGACGTGGTACGCCTGCAACTGAGCTCCATTGCCTATTCGGGCCTGATGGAATGGTTGCTGGAAATGCAGAAATCCTCGCGCCTGACAGTAGATGATGCGCGCGTCAGCGCTTTGCCGGAGCCGGGCATGGTCAGCGTTACCCTGACTCTGAGGCAGCAAAGAAATGCTTCCTGAGGCTATTCAGGCTGGATTGATACAGCCAATGCTGTACGCCGTGCCGGGCCGATTCTGGAGATGTGCATGAGGCGGCCACTGGTTTGGGTAGTAGCGGCGATTCTGAGTGTATTGCTGACGGTAGCCTGGTTTTTGCCCGCAGCATGGATGTCGGCTCTGGTGGAAAAGCAGACTGCCGGCAGGATAACACTGGGAGATGCGCAGGGGAGTTTTTGGCGTGGTTCGGCTTTTGTCGGCGGGGCAGCGGTGGGCGACGGTCCCGTAACGCCCTTGTTTGCAGGACGCTTTTCGTGGCGAATCTCGCCATTGGTTTTGTTGGGTCAAGTGGATGCAGAGCTGGAAAATCCGGTTGCCTTGTCGCAAACTGTTAAGCTGCAGGGTAGCTGGAGCCAGTGGCAGGTAAGCGCGGCGAACCTGGCTTTGCCGCCGGAGCGCTTGCAGGGTTTGGGCGCGCCATTGAATACAATAGGCCTGTCGGGGCAGTTGAACCTGTCCTGGAATGCCTTGCAATTTGTGCGGCAGGCAGGAAAACTGGATGTGCTCGGTGCCATGCAGCTGGAAATGAAAGATATGGCATCGCGTTTGTCGCCGATCAAGCCTTTGGGCACGTATGCCCTGGGTTTTGACTGGCGCGGACAGACGGCGGATATTACGCTCAAGACGCTGAAGGGACCTATGCTATTGAGCGGCAAGGGGAATTTGCAGGAAGGGCGCTTGCGCTTTTCCGGCAAGGCGGAAGCAGAGGCAGGACAGGAAGACAGGTTGGCAAATTTGTTGAATTTGCTGGGGCAGCGTCGTAAAGACGGCGATAAAGAAGTGATAGCGTTAGAGTTCAAATGAAAAAAAATCGATTGACCACATCCTTGCAGCATTCCCTATACGCTTCACGCATCCAGCGTGCCGTCCACTGGCGCCGCTTGCCTGCCGCAGCAGCATTGACGGTGGCTTGCCTGGCAGGCAGTATACAGTCGGTCTATGCACAGGATCCATCGCAAAATTCTGTTGCGCTGAATTTCGTTGGCGCGGACATCGAATCGGTGGTCAAGGCGATAGGGCATTACACCGGCACGACCTTTATTATTGACCCGCGTGTAAAAGGCCAGCTTACCTTGGTGTCTGAAAAACCTCTGACCAAGGACCAGGCTTTCAAGCTGCTGACGTCAACGCTGCGCTTGCAGGGCTACACCGTGGTGACCGGTGACGGCTATGCCAAAGTAGTGCCTGAAGCTGATGCCAAGTTACAGCCGGGCCCGCTGCAGACTCCAGCCGTCAAGGGCGATCAGATTGCTACGCAGATATTCCGCCTGGATTATGAAACGGCGAACAATGTGGTGACTGTATTGCGGCCGCTGATTTCTCCAAATAATACAATCAACGCCAACCCGGGCAATAACTCGGTTGTGATCACCGATTACGCAGACAACCTGAAGCGCCTGGGCAAGATCATCGCGACACTGGATGTGCCTTCTGTCAGCGATATGGACGTGATCCCCATCAAGCATGCTATCGCCAGCGATATCGCTTCTATGGTGGCCCGCCTGACTGAAAATACCGGTGCGGGACAGGATGCCGGGCGTACGATCCTGCTTGCGGATCCGCGTACCAACTCCATCCTGATCAAGGCGCCGTCGATGGCGCGCGCCGGCTTGATCAAGACAGTAATCAACAAGCTGGATCAGCCTACGGCATTGCCGGGCAATGTGCATGTCGTGTACCTGAAAAATGCCGAGGCGGTAAAACTGGCGCAGACCCTGCGCTCCATCGTGACTCAGGACAGCTCCCTGCCTTCCAGCGGCGGATCATCCAATACATCGAATTCCTCCTCGCTGTCTTCCAGCGGCACGTCCTCGACAAGCTCCACCTCTAGCGGATTGAATAGCACCAGCGGCTCTTCAGTGCCATCCTCCACATCGGGCAGTAGCGGCAGCAGCGCCTTGTCTTCAGGCGGTGCAGGGGGATTCATACAGGCAGATGCCGCGACCAATACCCTGGTGATTACCGCCAGCGAAGCAGTCTATCGCAACCTGCGTGGCGTGATTGATCAACTGGATGCACGCCGTGCGCAGGTATATATTGAAACTCTGATCGTTGAAGTCACTGCCAACAAGACCAATGAATTCGGCGTGCAATGGCTGGCGCTGACAGGCGATGCCAACAGTAATTATCGCGTTGGCGGCGGCACTTCGTTCTCGACCGGCGGCAATAATCTGGTGCAACTGGCCGCTGGCGGCAAAACTGCTGCAAGCTCGATCAACAATGGTTTGACCGTGGGTCTGTTCCGCCAGATCGGCGGGCAGTTGGGCCTGGGCGCGTTGGCGCATGCACTGGAAAGCCAGGGCGGCACCAATGTTTTGTCCATCCCGACCTTGCTGACGCTGGACAATGAAGAGGCGAAAATCATCGTCGGCCAGAACGTGCCTTTCATTACCGGCCAGTTCACCACATCGGCGGCAACAGGCAGCGCTGGCGTCAATCCTTTCCAGACCATAGAACGCAAGGATGTCGGTATCAAGTTGCGCGTCCGTCCGCAGATTTCCGAGGGCGGCACGGTCAAGTTGAATATCTTCCAGGAAGTGTCCAACGTGGATAGCTCGACCAACCCTGCCGGCATCATTACCAATCAGCGTTCGATAGAAACCAATGTGCTGGCGGAAGACGGTGACATCATCGCGCTGGGCGGTCTGATCGATGACAAGGCCACCGATACCAATGAGAAGGTACCCCTGCTGGGCGATATTCCTTTCCTCGGCAATTTGTTCAAGTATCAAACCGGTACCCGCACCAAGACCAATCTGATGGTATTTTTGCGCCCTACCGTGCTGCGCAGTGCCGAGCAGGGTGCCAATGTTTCTGTGGATCGCTACGATTACATGAAGACCCAGATTGCCCCGTCGAAAGAAGGTTCAGAGACGCCTTTGTTCCCGAATGTGGAAAAGGGCAAGCTGATGGTGACGCCGTTGACGATACCGGCCGATCCTAAAGATAAACCTGCAATAACAGTACCGGCACCGGTGCCGGAAAACAAGCAATGATCGATAACCGTTTATTGTCCTACGGCTTTGCCCGCGATTTTTCCATCCTGGCGAGCCGCGACACGAGCAATAGCACTGCTCAGGTAGAGCTGGCGGTTTCTGCCGAGACCAAGCCGACTGCGATCGCTGAGGTAGGCCGGCGTTTTGGCAAGGTCAAGCTGAATGTAATGCCGCACCAGGAATTGCTGCAAGCGATCGCCAGGGCTTATGCTGGGTCGGGTGGCGATGCCGCGGATGTCGTCGGCGAAGTAGAGTCCGACATGGATCTGGCCAAGCTGATGCTGGACATGCCTGCGGTAGAGGACTTGCTGGAATCGGCCGACGATGCGCCAGTGATCCGCATGATCAATGCCTTGCTGACACAGGCATTGAGGGAAGGTGCTTCGGATATTCATATTGAACCGTTTGAACAGATATCGATAGTGCGTTTCCGCGTGGACGGTTCTCTGCGCGATATCGTGCGCCCGAAAAAAGCGGTGCATGCATCGCTGATCTCGCGTATCAAGATCATGGCGCAACTGGATATTGCGGAAAAACGCTTGCCGCAAGACGGCAGGATTACGCTGCGCATAGGCGGCAGGCCGGTGGACGTGCGGGTATCTACCTTGCCTACCGGCCATGGCGAACGTGCCGTATTGCGTTTGCTCGACAAGGAAGCGGGGCGCATGGACCTGAGCAGCCTGGGCATGAGCGATCAGGTACTGCCGCAGTTTGACAAATTGATTGCGCAGCCGCACGGCATCGTGCTGGTGACGGGGCCGACCGGGTCAGGCAAAACCACGACGCTGTATGCCGCCTTATCGCGCGTCAATGCCGGCACGACCAATATCCTGACAGTAGAAGATCCTATCGAGTATGAGTTGGCAGGCGTGGGCCAGACACAGGTTAACCCGCGCATAGACATGACCTTCGCCAAGGCCTTGCGCGCTATCTTGCGGCAAGATCCCGATGTCATCATGATCGGTGAGATCCGTGACTTGGAAACGGCGCAGATTGCCGTGCAGGCTTCGCTGACGGGGCACTTGGTACTGGCAACCTTGCATACCAACGATGCTGCCGCTGCGGTTACGCGCTTGCTGGACATGGGCATTGAGCCTTTCCTGTTGTCTTCTTCCTTGCTGGGCGTAGTTGCACAAAGGCTGGTCAGGAAATTGTGTTCCCATTGCAAGCGCTTTGACGGCCAGGCCTGGCATGCGGTCGGGTGCGAACATTGCGGACAGACCGGTTACCAGGGGCGGGTCGGCGTGTATGAATTATTACTGACTACCGACGAGATTCGCGCACAGATTCACCATCAGGCGGCAGAGGCGGAAATCCGCGCGGCCGCGCAGAAGGACGGTATGGCGACCATGCGCGAAGACGGCGAGCGCTGGCTCAAGGCTGGTATCACCACGCCCGAAGAACTGCTGCGCGTGACGAAAGAATAGAGAACCGTGCCCGCATTTCGATACGAAGCCGTTGACGACCGCGGCCAGACAAAAAAAGGCGTCCTGACCGCCGATAGTGCGCGTGCCGCGCGCGGCGATTTGCGCTCGCAAGGTTTGCTGCCTATTACCGTGGAATTGATCACGACGCAGTTGGACAGTGAAGGCAAGCGTAAGCGCAGCGTATTTGCAGAACATCTGTCTACAGTGGAGCTGGCTTTGTTCACGCGCCAATTGGCCAGCTTGCTGGAGGCCGGCTTGCCGCTGGAGCAGGCACTGTCAGCCTTGCTGGACCAGGCGGAGCGGCCGTATATCCGCGACCTGATTGCATCGATACGCTCTGAAGTGAACGCAGGCTCGTCATTGTCGGACGCGTTGAAACAGCATCCGAATGACTTTGCCGACATCTACCTGGGCCTGGTGGCTTCCGGCGAGCAGATAGGCCATTTATCGCGGGTATTGTCGCGCCTTGCCGACTACATAGAGCGCCGCAATGCGCTGGTGCAAAAGGTCAAGCTGGCGTTTACCTATCCGGCCATCGTTACCGTTGTTGCGTTCGCGATTGTGATTTTCCTGCTGACCTATGTTGTGCCGCAGATCGTCTCCGTGTTCGCCAATACCAAGCAGAAGCTGCCTTTCCTGACTGTGGCGATGCTGGCCATTTCGGATTTTGTGCGCAGCTACGGATTGATCGTTGCCTCTGCAGTAGTTGCCGCCTTTTTCGGCTGGCGCTCGGCATTGAAGAACGAGGCGATCAAATTGCGCTGGCATACCTGGCTGCTTAACGCACCTTTGTATGGCAAGTTTGAACGCAGCCTGAACACGGCACGTTTTGCCAGCACGCTGGCCATCACGACAGGGTCGGGCGTGCCTATCCTGCGTGCGTTGCAGACCAGCCGCGAAACCCTGGCTAATGTGGCGATGCGACTGCAGGTGGAAGAGGCCACAGCGAGTGTGCGCGAGGGCGTAAGCCTGGCGCGAGCCCTGTCTTCGCACAAGCACTTTCCACCCATGCTGATCCATATGATCAGGGCCGGCGAGGTGACAGGGGAATTGCCGGCGATGCTGGAGCGCGCTTCCAATGCGCAAGAGCAAGACCTGGAAAGGCGCGCACTGACGATGGCAGGCTTGCTGGAGCCAGTACTAATCCTGGCCATGGGGGTGGTTGTCTTGCTGATCGTGCTGGCGGTGCTGATGCCGATTATCGAAATCAACCAGCTTGTCCGTTAATGTTAATGCGGCACTTGGGTGATGCAAACTACACTGCAGTGTGATGAATAGAAGTATAAAAAATATGCAAGGATTGAAATGAAGCGCCTGCCTTTGTATGCGAGTTTTGCCGTATTTATCTTGCTGTGCGTGTCGCTCAGCTACTGGGGGCTGCGCATGTTCAGGCCGGTTGTGAGGCCGCTTGCCGTGCCTGCTGCCGCGCCTGTTTTTGAACCGGCCCCAGGCCAGTGGGGAGGCCTGTTTGGTGCTTCCCAAGTTGCGCAGGCGGCCAGCAATTATCAGTTGAAAGGCGTTGTGGTCGCAAAACGGCCGCAGGAAAGCGTCGCTATCATCGGGGTCAACGGCCAGGCTACGCTGGCAGTTGCCGTCAATAGTGAGCTGTCGCCTGGGATCAAGGTGACAGAAGTGCATGACGGTTACATCATCCTGTCGGAGGGCGGTGTGAACAAGCGGGTAGACCTGCCTGCCTCCAAATCTTCATCGGCCATTCTCTCACCCGTTACCCCCAATGCACCCTCGGCACCCTCGGCACCGTTGTCACCCCCGCCGCCACCGAGCCTGAGCCGGAATGGACCTCCGCCCATGTCAGTAATCCCGGCGGCATCCTTGCCCGCAGTGATGCCGGGTGCGCCTACACAATAGTGTCGGAACGTATAGAGATAGCATGAATAGTTTTGATTTTCCCCCAGCAGTACAGCAGTCGCTGAAGCTGGTAGACCCATCCTGGTTGCCCAGCATACAGTCAGGCCTTGCCGCTATGCAGGCGGCTGATCCAGCGTATCTGCAAACTCTTTCCAATGGCGCATTCCTGCCGACTCAGGACCGGCTGTTTGCTGCCTTCAGCATGCCCATGTCCAAGGTCAGGCATGTATTGATTGGTGAGGGACCGTATCCGCGTGA
Source organism: Parundibacterium terreum (assembly GCF_014636315.1). GTDB lineage: Bacteria > Pseudomonadota > Gammaproteobacteria > Burkholderiales > Burkholderiaceae_D > Undibacterium > Undibacterium terreum. Next base: position 278,945 of record NZ_BMED01000005.1, read on the forward strand.
AGAGAGTGCAACAGGTGTTTGCTTCATGGATGGCGCGGTACGCGAATTATGGTCGCAGGAAGTAGATGGCGGCTTGTCCAAGAAAGTAAATCGCGCGACGTCATTGCGTAATTTCATGAAGATGCTGTTGGTGGCAGATGGCAAGCTGAGCATGGAAAATACGGCAGGAACTGCGATGGCGGAAGTTTCCAGGCAGGCCCGCCAGCCCGCTTCCGGCATGATACAAACGCTGCCGGAACTGCAGCACAATTTGGAGCGCCACGGCTTCCTGCTATTGAATGCCTCGCTGGTGTTTAGGTCTGATGTCGCGCCGGTCAAGGATGCCAAGGCATGGCTGCCATTTTTGCGTGTCGTACTGCAAGCTCTCCATGATTTTCACGTTCAGCATGGCACGCTGCCGCAACTGGTTTTGTGGGGGAAAATTGCCGAGCAGTTGAAGCTGGTCGAAGTGAGCAAGTCTTTCCCGCAGATTGTTGCCGAGCACCCATACAATCTTTCCTTCATTGCGAATCAAGGCATGCAGTCGTTCTTCGGCCCCATGCAATTGCTCAGCAAAGCCTGATACCCATTCTTTGACTTTTCTTCAGCGTGGGCAATGCCCAGCCCGCGCCTCTTTCCTGCATGCCCGCTGCTAGTGCATTGTTGCCATTGCATTGATCCTCCAAAAGGTTCAGGACGGATCAGTGTTGGTTGAAAATTTCTTTAAAAACAACACAATATGGGTTAAATCCTCAAGCCTTGTTCTTAATACACGCGTTCACCATTAAATATACGCGTTTAACATTAATTTACAGCTTTATTGCAAATTAGCACTAGGTATTAATATTGCTTTGGATAATAATTGTCATACGGAAATTATTTTGCGTGAACTCAAGCAATGAGTTTGTTCTGATGAGTTAAGACAACAAGCATCAGTTGAAAACATGATAGCTATTTTTGGTCCAAACCATGTTAAAGAAAATTGATGTTAAGCAGTTACGCGTGGGCATGTTCATCCACGAATTGGATAGCTCCTGGATCGATACGCCGTTTTGGCAAAAGTCTTTCATGGTGGCCGATAGTGCTACGCTGTCTGCGGTATTAAAAACGAACATTCGTAACGCCACGATAGACACGGATAAAGGCTTGGATGTTTTGGCTGAGCTTGCTCCCAGTGCTGCCCCTGAAGCTAAAACACCCGCGCTCGTAGTGCGTACGCCGGTTCGCAAACCGGAAACGGTATCCATGCACGATGAGTTGGGCAGGGCTGCCATCATCGTCAACAAGTCGCGCGACGCGGTCTTCTCCATGTTTAGCGAAGCTAGGATGGGACGTGCTGTCGACGTCAAGGATGCGATGCCCTTGGTGGAGGAAATTACCGCTTCGGTCTTCCGCAACCAGGATGCTTTGATCGGCCTTGCGCGTCTGAAGAGCAAGGACGACTATACCTATATGCATTCGGTCGCCGTCTGTGCGTTGATGGTAGCGCTGGCCAAGCAGTTGAATCTGAGCGATCAAGAGACGCGCGACGCAGGTCTGGCGGGTTTACTGCACGACATAGGCAAGATGGCCATCTCTGCAAATATCCTGAGCAAGCCCGGCAAGCTGACCGATGCCGAGTTCATGTCAGTGAAGGGGCATCCTGAGGCGGGTTACAAGATCCTGCTGGAAGGAAAAGGCGTCAGCGAAGCTGCGCTGGACGTCTGCCTGCATCACCATGAAAAAATGGATGGCACCGGTTATCCGCACGGTCTCGCTGGAGACCAGATCAGCTTGCTGGCGCGCATGGGCGCAGTCTGCGATGTGTATGATGCGATTACTTCTGACAGGCCTTACAAGCAGGGCTGGTGTCCCGCCGATTCTTTGCGCAAGATGGCGGAGTGGAGCAAGAACAAGCATTTTGATGAAAAAGTATTCCAGGCGTTTGTCAAAAGCATAGGCATCTATCCCAGCGGCACATTGGTGCGGATGGAATCCGGACGCCTTGGCGTTGTCGTTGAGCAGCAGGTAGGGAAATCCCTGCTGTTGCCCAAAGTGCGAGTCTTCTTTTCCAGCAAATCCCAGACTTATATTACTCCGCTGTTGCTGGATCTCGCGGGTGCCGGCTTGCAAGACAAGATCGTCGCCAGGGAAGATGTCGCCAAGTGGGGCTTCAAGGACATCACCCGTTTTTGGCTGGGGGAGGCTGCAGCGCTCGTACATTAAAAAAACCGCCGCATCGGCAAGATGCAGCGGTTTTTTTATCTGCGCCTGTACGCCAAATCGGCTTATTTTTCCGGCTGTATGACTACCTTGCCGGTAACCTTGCGCGCCGCAATATCGTTCAGCGCAGTGGCGGTGTCTGCCAGCGCATAGCGTCCTGAGATGTGCGGACGTATCTTTCCTTCCGCCAGCCAGCCCATCATTTCGCGCATAGCAGCGAGGTTTGCTTTCGGTTCGCGCTTGGCAAACTCACCCCAGAATACGCCGACCAGTGAAGCACCTTTCAGCAATGTCAGGTTCAAAGGCAGTTTGGGAATTTCGCCATTGGCAAAGCCGACTACCAGATAGCGTCCGCGCCAGCCTATGGAACGGAAAGCAGGCTCGGCATAGATGCCGCCCACAGGATCGTAGATAACATCCGGCCCTTTGCCGTCAGTTGCCGCCTTGATCGCTTCGCGCAAATCGCCGGTGCTGTAATTGATTGTTACGTCTGCGCCATGCTCTTTGCAAATAGCCAGTTTTTCATCGGAAGAGGCCGCGGCAATCACGCGTGCGCCAAGAGCTTTGCCTATTTCTATCGCTGCCAGGCCCACACCGCCTGCGGCACCCAGCACCAGCATGGTTTCTCCCGCCTTCAACTGCGCGCGATCAACCACAGCGTGATGCGATGTGCCATAGGTGAGCGTAATTGCTGCGGCTGTATCGAAATCCATGCCTGGAGGTATAGGCATGATGGCTTGCGCAGGCACCACCACCTGCTGCGCAAAAGCACCGTGACCGATAAAGGCGATCACTTTGTCGCCGACCTTGGCGTTGCTGACGCCTTCGCCCACAGCGCGCACGACACCGGATAGTTCACTGCCTGGTGTAAACGGCAATTCAGGCTTGAACTGATATTTATTCTGGATGATCAGCACGTCAGGGAAGTTCACCCCTGCAGCTTTGACGTCTATTGCCACCTGGCCGGGGCCTGGCGTCACGTCTGGCAAGTCTTCCACTACCAGTGTGTCCGGCAATCCCCAGGCTTTGCAAACTATTGCTTTCATGCGCTTGTCTCCTTTTTAAAATAGTACGGTCGTTTGTTTTTAACGATTATGCCTTAAAAAAATAATTGCTGTACAAAATTGTACTTAGGCATCAGGTAAAATGCCTGTATGAAAATCCTGATCAGTAATGACGACGGCTATCTGGCTCCTGGTATTGTCGCTTTGGCGGAGGTGTTGGCTCCGATTGCCGACATTACTGTAGTGGCTCCCGACAGCAATCGCTCCGGTACTTCCAGCGCATTGACGCTAGACCGGCCATTGTCAGTCTTTCGTGCTTCCAACGGCTTTTACTTCGTCAATGGTACACCTTCGGACTGCGTGCATATCGCCTTGACGGCGATCATGCAAGAGCAGCCCGATCTCGTCGTTTCCGGCATCAACCAGGGGCAGAATATGGGGGACGATACCTTGTATTCCGGTACCGTTGCAGCGGCTACGGAGGGCTATCTTTTTGGGGTGCCGGCGATTGCCTTTTCTCAATTGGAAAAAGGCTGGGCCAACCTCGACGCAGCAGCCCGGGTTGCGCGCGAGATGGTGGAGCGCCGCTTTGAATCGCTGGCCCGGCCTTTCCTGCTGAATGTCAACATACCCAATCTGCCTTATGAGCAAATCAAGGGCGTACGCACTGCACGCCTGGGGCGGCGCCACATGGCGGAAGGCGCGATCCGGGCAAAGGATCCGCATGGCCGCGATATCTACTGGATAGGTCCACCCGGCAAAGCCAAGGATGCAGGCGACGGCACGGATTTCCATATTGCGTCGCAGGGCTATGTTTCAGTAACACCTTTGCAGATAGATTTGACCGATACCCGGCAAATGGATCAGTTGGGGGCGGATCTGGCATGAGCGGTAAAGAAAAACGTTTTCCGCTGCCTTTGTCGTCGGTGGTTAATAAGGGTAAGGGCATAGGCGCATCGTACTCGGTAAAAACGGCGACGCCACAGACCGCGATGCAAAATCAGAGCGCTTCGCGGGGGCTTTCGCCGAAGCCACTGTCCAGCGGCATTGCCGGTATCTATGGCGGTTCCAGCATGCAGGGGGCGGCACAGCGGTCGACGGCCAGTGCTTCGGCAGAGCTAAGGCCATCACAGCTGCCATCGCAGGTAAATACGAGCCCAAGTCCGCTGGTGTCGGACGCTGTGCGCCGTGCGATGGTTAAGCGCGTAGCGCAGCAAGGCGTCAAGGACAGCATGGTTTTGGGGGCGCTGGAGGCCGTGCCACGGCATCTGTTTATTGATGCCGGCCTGTCCAGCCAGGCCTATATCGATGCTTCCTTGCCGATAGGCCATCACCAGACGATTTCACAGCCTTACATTGTTGCCCGCATGATAGAAATCATGCGCAACGGTGGCACGCTGAACAGGGTATTGGAAATAGGGACCGGCTGCGGTTATCAGGCGGCGGTATTGTCGCTGGTCGCCAAGGACGTGTACTCCATCGAGCGCATCAAGGCCCTGCATGAATTGGCAAAAACCAATTTAAGGCCTATGCGCATCGCCAATATTCGCCTGCATTATGGCGATGGCATGCTCGGATTGCCTCAAGTTGCCCCTTTTGACGGTATCATATTGGCTGCGGCGGGCATGGAAGTGCCACAGGCCTTGCTGGATCAGCTCAGCATAGGCGGCAGGTTGATTGCCCCGGTGGGCGGTAAGAACCAGGTTTTGCAATTGATACAGCGTGTGGCAAAAAATGAATGGAGCAGTTCTGTGCTGGAACAATGCCATTTTGTTCCGTTGCACAAAGGCGTGATTTAGGCTGCTGTTGCGAACTGTCTGCTTATCCTTGTCAGGATGCTTGCCTAGCAGGCCAGGGGTGAGAGTCGATAATCGCCAGTGCCAGATGTTCCCCAGATATGGGCTGCAGCAGATGGCATTTAATGCGCGCGGCCGTACGTTAATATATTAAACAAGTTCCGGCATGAGCGTATCCCGTCTCATCCAATAGATGAATTGACAGCAATGAGAATGAAGAAAATACAGTATATCGGTTTAGGTTTGATGATGGCTTTGCTGGCAGGTTGCCAGACCGTCGGCAAGGCGCCGGTAGTTGAGAAAAGCACCGACAATGTTCCTGTGGAAGCCCCTAAGCCGGCAGAAGTGAAGCCGGTCAAGCCAGCCGATACCCGTGGTACTTATGTCGTCAAGAAGGGCGACACCCTGTACAGGATTGCGCTGGACCATGGGCAAAGCTATAGCGATATCGTGACCTGGAACAACCTGAAAAATCCGAATGACATCAAGGTGGATCAGGTATTGCGCGTTGCGCCGCCTGACGGCACGCCGCAAACCGGCAGCGTAACCGTCGGTAGCGGCGTCGAAGTGCGTCCGCTGACGCCTGCTCCCTCTGCCAACAACAAGACCGGGCCGCGTGGCGACAAGAAGCCTTTTTCCGATGCCAACCTGGCTGAGTTGCAAAAGGCAGACGGCCCTGCCGGCTCTGCTCCTGTCGTAGCGGCAAATATTCCCAAGCCTGATGTGCCGCCGGTTGTTGTTCCGCCTGTCGTGAAGCAGCCTGATACGCCGGCCTCTGATGCGGATGCGGTAGACTGGATGTGGCCTTCGGACGGCAAAGTAATTGCAACTTTTGATGAATCAAAGAACAAGGGCCTGGATATTTCGGGTAAGCTGGGTCAAGCGGTGTTGGCTGCAGGTGCGGGTAAGGTGATGTATGCGGGCAGCGGCATACGAGGATATGGTAATCTTGTGATTATCAAGCATTCAAGCAATTTGTTGTCTGCCTATGCGCATAACAAGTCCATCCTGGTAAAGGAAGGGGATGCGATTGCGAAGGGGCAGAAAATCGCAGAAATGGGCAGTTCCGACAGCGATGCCGTGAAGCTGCATTTTGAGATACGCCAGCAAGGAAAACCTGTTGACCCCTCTAAATTTTTACCAGGTCGCTAAGACAAATTCATGACCAATAATTCACCTATCAATTATCAGCGTCAAGCATCAGAAATGGACGATGACCAGGAGCAGGTAGCCGATGCGGCACCTGACCAGCAGTCAGATTTGTCCGATTTCTCCGACGCTGCGGGTGAAGATGCTCAAGACGAAGAGGGTAGCGGTGATAATCCTGCTTCACTGATCGTTGCCCCGATTGATGAGTTGAAGACGGTGCTGGCGGCTGAGCTATCAACCGATACTACCCAGCATTACCTGAACCAGATAGGCACCCGGCCGCTGTTCGGTTCGGCCGAGGAGCTGCACTACGCGACCCTCGCCAAGCAGGGCGATTTCGAAGCGCGCCAGAAAATGATAGAGCACAACCTGCGCCTGGTTGTTTCTATTGCCAAGCATTACATCAATCGCGGCGTTGCATTGCTGGATATGATAGAAGAGGGCAACCTCGGCCTGATGCACGCAATTGACAAGTTCGAGCCGGAACGCGGCTTTCGTTTTTCCACTTATGCGACCTGGTGGATACGCCAGAGCATAGAGCGGGCAATCATGAACCAGGCGCGCACGATACGCTTGCCGGTGCACATGGTGCGCGAGCTGAATCAGATACTGCGGGCCAAATACCATCTGGAATCCCAGCAGCGTGACGGCAGGGATGCTGCGCTGGAAGATATTGCGCATCTGGTGGATCGCCCGATTGACGAGGTGCAGGATATCCTTGCTCTTTCCGAGCATGCGACTTCGCTGGATACACCGCTGGACAATGATCCACAATCCAGCCTGATGGACATGCTGCCAGGTGATAGTGATGACGGTCCAGATATTCGGGCCGAGCATCATGAAATGACGATACTGGTGCGTGACTGGCTGTCCAAGTTGCCGGACAAGCAGAGAATCGTCATCGTGCGCCGTTTTGGCCTGGACAATGATGATCCGGCCACGCTGGAAACTCTTGCCGATGAAATGGGCATCACCCGCGAAAGGGTGCGCCAGATACAGCAAGAGGCTTTGGTCAAGCTGAAGCGCTCGTTTGCATCACGCGGTGTGGGCAGGGATGCACTTTTGTAAAGTGGGTATGCGTTTTACGCGTATTTTGTGCATATATTGATGTCTATCGGTTAAATCCTGCCCTTTGCTCCTTTGTCCCAATGGCTTGGTGCGGACTATTTTTCTAACTATTCCCTTATAATTCCGGTTTTCCCGCAATTTCCTGTTGCGGGCACTTCTTAAGCTCATCTTACTGAAAATAAAACGGCGCTGTCCGCTCTCTGCGCGGATCGCCGCAAGCAATCATGAATACTATCAATATCCGTTCCTTTGATATGGACGCGCGCGGTGTCGGCCATTTGCTGAATGAAGACGGCAGCCAGGGCAAGGTTGTCTTTGTTGAAGGTGCATTGCCCGGCGAAACAGTCGGCTTCCAGACCTTCAAGAAAAAAGCCAGTTGGGAAGCTGCCACGATGACTGCCCTGTTGAAGGAGTCGTCGCAACGGGTCAAACCGAAATGCGAATTTTTCGGCACTTGCGGTGGATGTTCGATGCAGCATCTGGAGCCGAATGCCCAGGTGGCGATGAAGCAAAGGGTGCTGGAAGATAATCTGTGGCACATAGGCAAGGTCAAGGCGGAAACCATGATGCGGCCTATCTACGGCCCTACCTGGGGATACCGTTATCGCGCGCGCCTGTCGGTGCGCAATGTACGCAAAAAGGGCGCGGTACTGGTCGGCTTTCATGAAAAAAAATCGCGCTATGTCGCCAACATGGAAAGCTGCGAGATCCTGCCGCCTAATGTTTCGCAGATGCTGATGCCCTTGCGCGGCTTGATCGCATCGCTGTCCATCGTCGAAGAAGTGCCGCAAATCGAGTTGGCGGTCGGCGAGGGCGTGACGGCGCTGGTGCTGCGCATCATGGCGCCTTTAAGCGCAGATGATGAGCTGAAACTGAAATCTTTTGCGGATCAATACCAGGTGCAATGGTGGTTGCAGACCAAGGGCCCTGATACCGCCGAAGTGTTTTATCCGACCACGCCGGAGTTGCACTATACGCTGCCGGAGTTCGGCGTAAAGATGCCGTTCAAGCCTACCGATTTTACCCAGGTTAACCACCACATCAATCGCGTGCTGGTGGCAAAGGCCCTGCGTTTGCTGGACGTACAGGAAAATGAGCGTATCGCCGACCTGTTTTGCGGCTTGGGCAATTTCACGCTGCCGATTGCGACGATGGCAAAAGAGGTGGTAGGCATTGAGGGCAGTACAGCGCTGACCGAGCGCGCCCTGGAAAATGCGAAGGCGAACGGCCTGGAGGCAAAAACCTCGTTCGGCACCCGTAATTTATTTGAGGTGAAAGCGGAAGATTTCGTTGCACTCGGCAAGTTCGACCGTTTCCTGATCGATCCTCCCCGCGATGGCGCGATGGCGGTGTGTCAGGCCCTGATCGACCTGGCTACGGTCGCTCCTGAGTTAAGGCCAAAACGCCTGGTCTATGTGTCCTGCAGCCCCTCTACGCTGGCGCGGGATGCCGGCATGCTGGTGAATGAGGGTGGTTATCGCCTGACCCATGCAGGTGTGGTCAATATGTTCCCGCACACCTCGCATGTGGAATCCATGGCGGTGTTCGAGCTGGCATAGCCGGATGCCGGGTGGCACAGCGCCCTGCAGGCAATATTTGAAAACAAAAGAGCCGGCATTTGCCGGCTCTTTTACTTTTTGGTCTGCGTTGATTGTCAGTCGCGGCTGCCGCCGAAGATGCCCAGCAGGGACAACAGATTGACGAAGATATTGTACAGATCCAGGTAGATATTCAGCGTCGCGCTGATGTAGTTGGTTTCGCCGCCATTGATCACGTTTTGGACGTCATACAGGATGTAGGCCGAGAAAATGAAGATCGCGATCACCGACATCGTCAATTGCAAGGCAGGCAATTGCAGGAAGATATTCGCGACGCCCGCTACGATCATGACCAGCAGGCCGGCAAACAGCCATTTGCCCATGCCGGAAAAGTCACGCTTGGATACTGTTGCGATTGTCGCCATGACAGCGAAGATGGTTGCAGTACCGCCAAAAGCCAGCATGACCAGCGAAGATCCATTGGAATAACCCAGTGTGCGGCTGATCAGGCGTGACAGCAGCAGGCCCATGAAGAAGGTGAAGCCCAGCAGGATGGCGACGCCAAGCGCGGATTGCTTGGTTTTTTCTATGGCAAAGATGAAACCGAATGCAATTGCCAAAATTGCAAACATGGCAATGCCGGGGTTGTTCGGGAAAAACGCAAACTGCAGTTGCACGCCCAGCCACGCACCAAAGACGGTCGGGATCATGGACAGGGCGAGTAGCCAATAGGTATTGCGTAGCACGCGGTGGCGTACCAGCGCCGGATTGGCGCCAAATTCATAAGACTGTTGCAGGGGTTGGTTCATTGCATTCTCCTTGAGGCGATCTATTCTGTGTGCATGGCATCAATATTTGATCTTGTAAATTATTGCTTTTGCCAAGTGTATTTAGAAGATTACCACGTAATCGCTGTTCCCTATTGCGGGCATTTAATGCTAAATTGCAAAATAATGCTTGCTGGTAATTGTGATAATCGACAAGCTCCCTAGAGAGGTATGTTTCGTGGTAAAATCTAAGGTTAGATGAATTCTTGAGTTTTTGTCTTAACCCTTTCATTTTATTGGAGTTTTTAGATGGCTATCGAACGCACATTGTCTATTATTAAGCCTGATGCAGTTGCAAAAAACGTCATTGGTCAAATTTACAGCCGTTTTGAAAATGCAGGCTTGAAGATCGTTGCTGCTCGCATGATCCATTTGTCCCGCGCTGAAGCTGAAGGCTTCTACGCTGTACACGCTGCACGTCCTTTCTTCAAGGATCTGGTTGACTTCATGATTTCCGGTCCTGTCATCGTTCAGGCTCTGGAAGGCGAAAACGCAATCCTGAAGCACCGCGACCTGATGGGCGCAACCGATCCTAAGAAAGCAGAAGCCGGCACTATCCGTGCTGATTTCGCTGACTCCATCGACGCGAATGCAGTTCACGGTTCCGACGCAGCAGAAACAGCAGCAGTTGAAATCTCGTATTTCTTCCCAGCTCTGAACGTGTACTCACGTTAATCAACAAATAGTAACTATTGAATGTCGTCCTTCTTGCCAGTAGCAGACTGCCCAAAAGCGGTTTGACAACAGGCAAGCCGGGACGAGAAGGAAGAAGCAAATGACGGCACTCACCAATTTGTTGGATCTGGATCCTGCGCAACTCATCGCTTATTGCGGCGAGTTGGGTGAGAAGCCGTTTCGTGCAAAACAATTGCAGCGCTGGATACACCAGTTCGGCGCTGGCGATTTTGAATCCATGACGGATCTCGCGAAATCTTTGCGCGAGAAGTTGGCAACGCGCGCCCACATCGCCTCTCCCGCCATTATCAGCGACCATACCTCAACGGATGGGACGCGTAAATGGCTGCTGGATGTAGGGCAGGGCAACGCAGTTGAAACAGTATTCATCCCCGAAGAAAATCGGGGAACCCTATGTATTTCCACGCAGGCCGGCTGTGCAGTCAACTGCCGCTTTTGCTCCACAGGCAAGCAGGGCTTCAATCGCAACCTGACCGTGGGCGAAATTATCGGCCAGTTGTGGATGGCTGAATTTGAATTGCGCAAGACTAAAGGCATTGCGCCAGGTCCCAAAGGCGAACGCCAGATCACCAACGTGGTGATGATGGGCATGGGTGAGCCCTTGTTGAACTTTGAGCCTACCGTTACTGCGCTGCGTCTGATGCTGGACGATAATGCATACGGCTTGTCGCGTCGCCGCGTGACATTGTCTACCAGCGGCGTGGTGCCGATGATAGACAAGCTATCCAAGGAATGCCCGGTCGCGCTGGCTGTGTCTTTGCATGCGTCGAATGACGCGCTGCGTGACGGCCTGATTCCCTTGAATAAAAAATACCCGCTGCAGGAATTGCTGGATGCCTGCAAGCGCTATCTGGACTATGCACCGCGTGATTTCATTACGTTTGAGTATTGCATGCTGGACGGCGTGAATGACACTGACCAGCACGCGCGCGAGTTGGTCGCTCTGGTTAAAGACGTTCCATGCAAATTCAACCTGATCCCGTTCAACCCTTTCCCTGAGTCGGGTCTGAAGCGCTCGCATAATCCGAGGATCAAGGCCTTTGCGCAAATATTGATGGATGCCGGTCTGGTGACCACGATACGCAAGACGCGCGGTGATGACATCGATGCGGCCTGCGGTCAGCTTGCCGGTGAAGTGCAGGACAGGACGCGTGTGCAGGAGCGCATGCAGAAGATGGCGGAGTATCAAAAGAAGTTTGGCGAAAATTTTGGCAAAATCGTGGAGATCACTCAGTGAAGATTTTTGGAATGCACTACCGTTTTGTATTGAGCGCAGTGGGTTGTGCGCTGATCTTATCTGCATGTGCAACCAAAACCCTGGAAGGGCCTAAAAATGACGGCCTTACCGGAACCGAGAATATCGATAAGCAGAAGCGTGCGGCAATACGTATGCAACTGGCAATCGACTACTACCAGCAAGGACAGCAGAAAGTTGCACTGGAAGAGATCAAGCAGGCACTGATCTCCTCTCCCGATCTGGTTGATGCGTATAACGTCCGCGGCCTGATTTTCATGGATATGGGCGACAAGCAGTTAGCCGAGGATAATTTCCTGTATGCGCTGAAGCTGGCGCCGAATAATCCGGATGTTGCGCAGAACTACGGCTGGTTCCTGTGCCAGAACGGACGTGCGCGGCAGGCCATGCCTTATTTTGAGCAGGCTTTGAAAGAACCGAAATATGCCGGCGGCGCCAAGACCTTGAGCACAGCGGGTATTTGCAGCCTGAAATTGAAGGATGATGCAGCGGCTGAGCGCTATTTCATGCTGGCTTTCCGGGCAGATCCTGGAAACCCTTCCGTCAATGTCAATATTGCGAAGATGCAGTATGACCGCGGCGATTTTGATAAAGCGCATTTTTATATTGAGCGCATGGTGAAGGCTGAAGTCCTGACGCCGGAAGTGCTGTGGCTGGCGATAAAAATAGAAAAAAAACGCGGCGACCAGATTTCGGTCAGCAGTTTGTCGACGCAACTGAGACGCCGTTACCCTGAATCCAAAGAATACGACTTATTGCAGCGAGGAGCTTTTAATGAGTGAGGTAGGTACGAATTTGTTACCGGAACAATTGAATACCTCGGAGCCGGAACTGGACGTGGCGCCAGAGTCTGTAGTAGAAGAATCCGCAGCGGTCTTTGCTGCATCGGCAGATCGTTCCGCCGGTGCCCAGTTGGCTTTTGCGCGGCAGCAGAAAAATATGTCGGTACAGCAGGTTGCAGATCATTTGAAATTGTCGCCGCGTCAAATCGCGGCCTTGGAGGCAAATCAGTTTGATGCCTTGCCCAAAGCGGTGATACTGCGTGGTTTTGTGCGTTCGTATGCAAAGTTGTTGAAGATTGATGCTGAGCCTATCGTTGCCTTGTTGCCGCAAGATGCGACGCCCGCCGGCGCCCAGGTAACTGCACTGAAGCCCGCAATGGCGACGCCATTCCTGGAGTCCCGTTTGCCCCTGATGGGCAGGCAGGATGCGAACAATAATAAATATATCCTCGGGGCTGGTTTGCTGGCCGTGCTGGCAATTGCTTTTTTTGCTTTCCAAAAATTGGAACATACGGATTATCTGAAGAATTTGCTGCCTGCAAGTTCGGCGCCTCCCACTGCCGGTGCGGAGCCTGCTGCGACTGCTGGTGATGTTGTTGCCGATCCTGCTCCCGTGGTTGCAGCGGATGAGCAAGCGGCGAAGGCGCCTGTGTCCTTGAGTGCGCCTGCGGTACAGGATGCAGTGGCCAGTGCTCCTGCTAAAACAGCAGAAGCGGCAGTGGTGACTAAAGCTGAGCCGGAAAAGAAAATTGCCGAGCCTGCGGCCTCGCTTGCCGTGGCTGCTCCGGTGGTAGTGCCCGCCAAGCCGGTAGTTGCTGCTCCTGCCAGCCAGACTAATGTGCCGGCACCGTCTCCGGCGGTTGCTGCTGCGGCTGGTGCTACTGGTGTGATTGATCCTGCGAATGCAATGAAACTGAAGTTCCGGCAGGATTCCTGGGTACAGGTCAAGCGCGCCAACGGTACCGTTGTGACTTCCCATTTGGCCAGGGCCGGTACAGAAGAATCATTTGACGTCAAAGAACCTTTGCAGGTGCGGCTGGGTAATGCCGGTGGCGTAGACGGCCTGCTGCGTGGAGCATCGATGGATATCCAGGCAAGCAAGGATAGTAATGTTGTTAATCTGAATGTGAAGTAAGCATGACGTCTTCTCCATTTGCCATTGCTTCGGGCCCGGTTGCCCGCCGCGCCAGCCGTAGCGCGAAAATCGTCTACGGAAAGCGCGAAATTATCGTAGGCGGTAGTGCTCCTGTTGTGGTGCAGTCGATGACCAATACCGATACCGCCGATGCTATCGGCACGGCGATCCAGATCAAGGAGTTGGCGCGTGCCGGTTCCGAGCTGGTGCGCATCACGGTAAATAATGCGGAGGCTGCTGCCGCTGTTCCTGCAATACGCGAACAGTTGGACCGCATGGATATCGATGTGCCGCTGGTGGGCGACTTTCATTACAACGGCCATACCTTGCTGAAAGATTTTCCGGATTGCGCCAGGGCCTTGTCCAAGTACCGCATCAACCCGGGCAATGTCGGCCAGGGCGCCAAGCGCGACACCCAGTTTGCGCAAATGATAGAAATGGCCTGCCTTTACGATAAGCCGGTACGCATAGGTGTTAACTGGGGTAGCCTGGACCAGGCACTGTTGGCACGCATCATGGATGAGAATGCGCAACGCGCAGCGCCGTGGAGCGCCCAGTCCGTGATGTACGAGGCGCTGATTACGTCAGCGATAGAAAATGCGGTGAGGGCTGAAGAGCTTGGTTTGGCCGGCGACAAAATCATTTTGTCCTGCAAGGTGTCCGGAGTGCAGGATCTGATCGCGGTATACCGCGAACTGGCCAAGCGCTGCGACTACCCGTTGCATCTGGGCCTGACCGAAGCCGGCATGGGCAGCAAGGGCATCGTTGCCTCAACTGCCGCCTTATCTGTATTGCTGCAGGAGGGTATAGGCGACACGATACGTATTTCGCTGACGCCGGAGCCCGGCGGCGATCGTTGCAAGGAAGTGGTCGTCGGTCAAGAGATCCTGCAAACCATGGGCTTGAGAAAATTCACGCCTATGGTGATTGCCTGCCCTGGTTGCGGCCGTACGACATCGACGGTGTTCCAGCAACTGGCGGATGACATCCAGACTTTCCTGCGCGACCAGATGCCGGTATGGAAGAAGCAGTATCCCGGTGTTGAAAACATGAATGTGGCCGTCATGGGCTGCATCGTCAACGGGCCTGGTGAATCCAAGCATGCCAATATAGGCATCAGCCTGCCGGGAACCGGTGAGTCGCCGGCGGCCCCTGTCTTTATCGATGGCGCCAAGGCCATGACACTGCGCGGCGATAATATCGCAGAAGAGTTTCATGCCATCGTGCTTGACTATGTTAAAGCCAATTACACGCCGGTGCATGGTGCTGTCAGCTAGGCAGGCAATTGCCTCGCAAAGCGAAAAGAAATTCAGTCTTTAGTTCAGTAAAAAGTGGAAATGCAGCGATGTTTGCTGCCCTATCAGAATCGGATATCCAAGAATGTCGGAAAACAAGAAAGTTGAAAAGATCGTTGGCGTGAAAGGGATGAATGACATCCTGCCCGCAGACGCGCCTTTGTGGGAACTGTTTGAAAATACCGTGCAGTCGGTATTGAAGAGCTATGGTTTTCAGCAAATCCGTACGCCCATTGTAGAGCCAACTGCATTATTCGCGCGTGGCCTGGGCGAAGTGACCGATATCGTCGAAAAAGAAATGTATTCTTTCGAGGATTCGATGAATGGCGACAAGCTGACCCTGCGTCCTGAAAACACCGCCGGTGTCGTGCGCGCAGCGCTGGAACATAACCTGACCTATGACGGTCCCAAACGCCTGTGGTACAACGGCCCGATGTTCCGCCATGAAAGGCCGCAGCGTGGCCGTTATCGCCAGTTCCATCAGGTTGGTGCAGAGGCGGTCGGCTTCAGCGGACCGGATATCGACGCAGAACTGATCATGATGTGCCAGCGCCTGTGGGACGATCTCGGCCTGCAAAACATCCGCCTGGAGCTCAACTCCATCGGCAATGCGCATGAGCGCAATCTGCACCGCGCGGATCTGATCGCCTACTTTGAACAGCACAAGGATCTGCTGGACGCAGAAGCGCAAAGGCGCCTGCACTCCAATCCGCTGCGTATTCTGGATACCAAGAATCCAGCGATGCAGGATATGGTAAACAAGGCGCCTAAATTACTGGATTACCTGGATGAAGAATCCAAGGCCCACTTTGAAGGTGTGCAAAAGATTTTGCGTCACAATGCTATTCCATTTTCGATCAATCCACGCCTGGTGCGCGGCATGGACTATTACAACCGCACCGTGTTCGAATGGGTAACCGATGAGCTGGGTTCTCAGGGCACGGTTTGCGGCGGTGGCCGTTATGATCCGCTGATCACTATTTTCGGCGGCAAGCCGACTCCTGCCTGCGGTTTTGCGATGGGTGTGGAGCGTTTGCTGGAGCTGATGAAGGCCGCCGGCGAAACCCACGCGCCTAGCCAATGCGACGTTTACCTGGTGCACCAGGGCGATGAAGCGCAGATGCAAAGTTTTGTATTGGGTGAGCGTTTACGCGATGCCGGGCTGGATGTTGTGTTACATTGCGCCTCTGCGGCGTCTGTCGGCAGCTTCAAGTCGCAGATGAAACGTGCGGATGGCAGTGGTGCGGCATACGCAGTCATCATCGGTGAAGATGAGGCGAAAGCCAATACTGTCACTATCAAGGCCCTGCGTTCCGAGGACATGGAAAACAACCAGGTCAGCGTGCCTTTCGACACTGCGGTGGACTATCTGGTTGACCAGATTGCCGGCACAGGCGCAGATGGCGATGCAGACTGCTGCGACGACCCGAATCACATTCATATTCATCACTAGACTTATAAAAACATGGCATACGATCTCGAAGAACAAGAGCAGATAGACACGCTTAAAGCATGGTGGAAACAATACGGCAACCTGGTCACCTGGCTGCTGATTATCTGTCTGACGGCTTTTGCCGGCTGGACTTACTGGAATAACTATCAGAGCGGACAGGCGGCCCAGGCATCCCTGTTGTACGAAGAACTGCAAAAGTCGGTGCAAGCCAAAGACAATACCAAGGTGCAGCGTGCTGCTGGCGATCTGGCCGAGAAGTTCGGCAAGACTGCCTACGCGCCGATGGCGGCTTTGTCTGCGGCAAAAAGCGCATTTGAAGCAGGCGACCTGAAGGCTGCCAAGGCTCAGTTGCAATGGGTTGCAGACCACGATAGCGGCGAAGAGTACAAAGCTCTGGCCAAGATACGTCTGGCCGGCATTGCACTGGATGAGAAAGCCTATGATGATGGCCTGAAGTTGCTGTCCGGCGAATTTGCGCCAGAGTTTGCAGGTGAGGTTGCCGATCGCCAGGGTGATATCTATGTCGCACAAAATAAAATTGCAGAAGCACGAACTGCTTATCAGGCAGCACTGGACAAGACCAACGAAAAAAATCCTGGTCGCCAACTGATACAGTTGAAGCTGGAAGCCATTGGCGGAGCTAGTGCCGCCAAAGTGGCAAGCAAATAATAAAAGGGGTTATACATGCATTTTTCTGCCAAGATTGTTGGTATAGCAGCATTGCTGGCTGTGACGGGATGTTCCACGATTTCCAAGTACAATCCGTTCTCCAGCAAGGAATCGAAACATCCTCCTGCAGAATTGCATGAGTTTAAGCAGACGATGGCGGTCAAGCAGGCCTGGTCAGCTTCTGTCGGTAACGCAGGCGTGTATACATTTGCTCCTGCGCAGGCAGGTGAGTTTATTTATGCGGCGGGTGCAGACGGTAAAGTGGTCAAGCTGGAAGCATCCAGCGGCCGTACCGTATGGAGCGCCAATGCCGATATGCCTCTGACAGCCGGTGTCGGCGCCGATGGCAATATCGTCGCCGTAGCTGGCCAAAAAGGCTTCGTGCTGGCATTTGACAATAGCGGCAAGCTGCGCTGGAAGGTGCAGGCTTCGAGTGAAATCCTGTCTGCCCCGGCGGTAGGGCAGGGCCTGGTGATCGTGCGCAGCATCGATAACAAGATTGCCGCCTATGATATCGAATCCGGCACCCGCAAGTGGACTGTGGACCGTCCTTTGCCTGCATTGATCTTGCGCACTGTGCCGGGTATCGTTATTGCTGACCAGCTGGTGATCGTTGCCTTGCCTGGCGGCCGTATGGCTGCACTCTCTACCAATAACGGCGGCTTGCGCTGGGAAGCGGCGGCGGGCGATCCTAAAGGTGCCACCGAGCTGGAACGTATTGCCGACGTATCGGGTACGCCTGTCGTGGTCGATCGTGAAGTCTGCGCCGTGGCCTACCAGGGGCGTGTCGGCTGCTATGATCTGGTTTCCGGCGCAGTGCGTTGGGCCAAGAATTTGTCCAGCGATGTCGGCGTCAGCGTAGACCAGCGATTTGTTTTCGCGGCGGATGACCAGGGTGCGGTTTCTGCGTTTTCCCGCAGTGCCGGCGCCAGTGAGTGGAAGAATGACAAGCTGGCGCACCGTCGTTTGTCTACGCCCACATCTTTTGGCCGTGCTGTCGCAGTTGGCGACGGTTTCGGCTATGTCCATTTTCTCTCCAGGGAAGATGGTTCTTTCATCGGTCGTATCAGTACCGATGGCAGTCCGATCGTTTCAGCACCGTTGGTTGCTGGCTCGAATCTGATTGTTCAAACCAAATCAGGGGCAGTGGTTGCATTGGCGACCGAGTAATTGAAATGAAGCCGGTTATTGCACTTATAGGCCGACCAAACGTCGGCAAATCCACGCTGTTCAATCGGCTCACTCGTTCTCGGGATGCACTGGTTGCCGATCTTCCTGGCTTGACCAGGGACAGGCACTACGGCGAAGGCCGTATTGGCGACAGGCCTTTTCTGGTCATTGATACCGGCGGTTTTGAGCCGGTAGCCAAAGAAGGCATCATGCATGAAATGGCCAAGCAGACCAAGCAGGCGGTCGCTGAAGCCGATGTTGTCATTTTCATCGTTGACGGCCGCCAGGGTCTGACGCCGCACGACAAGACCATTACCGATTTCCTGCGTAAATCAGGCCGCTCCGTAATGTTGGTGGTGAACAAGGCAGAGGGCATGAAATATACGTCGGTGACGGCGGATTTCTACGAACTCGGCATGGGCGACCCTTATGTGATCTCCGCTGCCCACGGCGACGGTGTCGTCGATCTGGTGGAGGAATCGCTGGATATCGCCTTTGCACAACGTCCGCCCGAAGAGCCGGAGCCGGAAGATGTGGTGAAGGGCATCAAGATTGCAATCGTCGGCCGTCCAAACGTCGGCAAGTCCACGCTGGTCAATACCTTGCTGGGCGAAGACAGGGTCATTGCTTTCGATATGCCGGGTACAACCCGTGATTCGATAGAAATTCCGTTTGAGCGCGATGGCAAGCATTACACATTGATTGATACCGCTGGTATCCGCCGCCGCGGCAAGGTGTTTGAAGCGATTGAAAAGTTTTCTGTCGTAAAAACCTTGCAGTCCGTTTCCGAGGCCAATGTGGTCCTGCTGCTGCTGGATGCGCAACAGGATATCTCCGAGCAGGATGCGCATATTGCGGGCTTTATCCTGGAGTCGGGCCGTGCGCTGGTGGTCGGCGTCAATAAATGGGATGGCTTGCAAAGCGACAGGCGCGACGAGATCAAGATGGACATCGATCGCAAGCTGAGCTTCCTGTCGTTTGCCAAATTCCATTTCGTCTCTGCGCTGAAGTCTACCGGCATTGCGCCGCTGATGAAATCGGTTGATGCTGCCTACGCTGCGGCGATGGCCAATCTGTCCACGCCTAAACTGACGCGCGCGCTGATCGAGGCGGTTGAGCATCAGCAGCCCAAGCGCAAAGGGTCTATCCGTCCCAAGATGCGTTATGCCCACCAGGGTGGTCAAAATCCTCCTATCATTGTTATTCACGGCAATGCGCTGGAAGCGATCGGCGATGTGTATAAGCGTTACCTTGAAAAACATTTCCGTGAAACTTTTTCGCTAACCGGGACTCCATTACGTATCGAGATGCGATCGGGTAAAAATCCTTTCGCAAAACCCGAGAAATAAGCGGCGTCTCTGGAAGTGCAGCTTGATGAAGGCGATAGAGTTTTCAGGCTCTTCGCCCTCGAAGTACCGGCATTTTCTGGCACCAAAATCGAAAATAGATTACAGTTATATCGTAATTAACTTTTGGGACACTTGAGATTTAATAAATTGTCCCCAACTCCTGAACACAACAACACAATGGAGCTGTTATGAGCAACAAAGGGCAACTGTTACAAGACCCGTTCTTGAATGCATTACGCAAAGAACACATCCCCGTCTCCATCTATCTGGTGAACGGCATTAAATTGCAGGGCCATATTGAATCTTTTGACCAATATGTCGTATTACTGCGCAATACCGTCACTCAGATGGTCTACAAACATGCGATCTCCACCGTGGTACCTGCCCGCGCTGTCAGCATCAATCTCGAATCTGAAGCTGAGTAATCATTTGGTTTGTTGCAACTTGGAAAAATGTCTTTGACTACGCGCGCCGCCCTGGTCGGTGTTGACTTCGGTAAAGACGATTTTGCCGCCAGTGTAGAAGAGCTTTCTCTGCTTTCCCAATCGGCGGGAGCAGAGCCGATTACAACCATCACCTGTAAGCGCTCCAGCCCCGATGCTGCCTTGTTCGTGGGCTCGGGCAAGGCTGATGAAATTGCACATGCTGTTGCCGACGCCAAGCTGGACATCGTCATCTTTAATCATGCGCTTTCTCCGGCACAGCAAAGAAATCTTGAGCGACACCTGAAGGTCAGGGTCGTTGACCGTACCAGCCTGATTTTGGACATCTTTGCGCAACGTGCGCATAGCCATGAGGGCAAGGTTCAGGTCGAGTTAGCACAATTGCAGCATTTGGCAACGCGCCTGATACGCGGCTGGACGCATCTGGAACGGCAAAAAGGCGGTATCGGTTTGCGCGGCCCGGGTGAAACCCAGCTGGAAACAGACAGGCGCTTGCTGGGCGAGCGTGTAAAAGCGCTTAGGGCAAAGATGGACAAGCTGCACAAGCAGCGGGAAACGCAAAGGCGCTCGCGCGGCAGGAGTAACACTTTTTCGGTTTCGCTGGTCGGCTATACCAATGCCGGCAAGTCTACTTTGTTCAATTCCCTGACTAAGGCCGGTACTTATGCGGCCAATCAGCTGTTCGCGACGCTGGATACAACATCGCGGCGGCTGTATCTGGGGGAGGCAGGCAATGTGGTCATCTCGGATACCGTAGGTTTTATTCGCGAGTTGCCGCATCAACTGGTGGCTGCTTTTCGCGCTACGCTGGAAGAAACCATTCATGCCGACTTGTTGCTGCATGTGGTGGATGCCAGCAGTCCGGTAAGGCTGGATCAGATAGAGCAGGTCAACCATGTGCTGAAGGAGATTGGTGCAGACCATATCCCTCAGTTGCTTGTGTGGAACAAGATCGATCTGGCGGGCATGGAGCCGGGTCTGGAGCTGGGCGAGTATGATAAAATCCACAGGGTTTTTCTGAGTGCTCAAACCGGCGCTGGAATGGACATGCTGAGGCAGGCGATTGGCGAATTTGCAAAAGAAGAAGCGTTAAAGCGGCTGAATCCTGCTCCCGTAGTAGAGTTGGATGACGCGCGTTTTAGCTGAAGCTCATGAATTTAAGCTGTATGGCTTACTTGTAGTCCAACCTACTATTTTCATTGGAAAACGACAGAATGGTTGTTTCATTTCTAAAAAAAATTGGTTTGACGCTTTCGTTGAACGACCCTCAATGGGGGCGCGGTTCAAAAAATGATAACCAGGATGGAAAGAAGCCCGCAGAGGGGCCTCCGGATCTGGATCAGTTGTGGCGTGACTTCAATCAGCGTCTGAGCCGTCTATTCGGTCAAAAAGGAAATGGCGGCGGAGATGGCGGCGGTGGCTTCACACCGGATGCTGCCGGCGCAAAACTCGGTCTGGGCGTGATTATCGCCGTGCTTGCTTTTATCTGGATGGTCAGCGGATTTTTTATCGTTCAGGAAGGCCAGACTGCAGTTATCACCACATTCGGCAAATACAGCCATTCCACGGTAGCAGGTTTCAACTGGCGCTGGCCTTATCCGATACAAGGGCATGAAATCGTCAATGTGTCGCAAGTGCGCACCGTTGAGGTAGGCTATCGCTCCAATGTAAAAAACAAACAGCCCAAAGAAGCATTGATGCTGACGGACGATGAAAATATCATCGATATCCAGTTCGCCGTGCAATACAAATTGAAAAGCGCCGCAGAGTGGCTGTACAGCACTCGCGACCCCGAAGAGGCAATGAGGCAGGTTGCTGAAACGGCCATCCGGGAAATCGTCGGCAAGAGCAAGATGGATTTCGTCTTGTACGAGGGACGTGAGAAGGTGGCGTTTGACGTACAGACCTTGATGCAGCAAATCCTGGAGCGTTATAAAGCAGGTGTGCAGGTCACTAATGTGACCATGCAGGGCGTGCAGCCGCCGGAGCAGGTACAAGCTTCCTTCGATGATGCGGTGAAAGCAGGCCAGGACCGCGAGCGCCAAAAAAATGAAGGCCAGGCTTACGCCAATGATGTGATCCCTAAAGCACGCGGCGAAGCATCCCGCTTGCTGCAGGATGCGGAAGGCTATAAATCCCGTGTAGTGGCCAATGCGGAAGGTAATGCGTCACGCTTCAAGCAAGTTTTGACCGAATACCAGAAAGCGCCTGCCGTTACCCGTGACCGCATGTACATCGACGCCATGCAGCAGATATTTACCAGCACCACCAAATTGATGGTGGATACTAAAAACGGTAACAATATGATTTACCTGCCTTTGGATAAATTGCTTTCACAAACGGACGCCAATAAGGCGGCACAGGCGCCTGCGCCGGTAGCGCCTGCAAACCAGGTTACCGATAGCGTGCCGACAGTAGAAATGCGTTACAACAGGGACAGCCGCGGCCGGGATGTCAGGGATTCACGCGATCGGGAGGTGCGATAATGAACCGCCTTATCTCTTCTGTCGTGGCAATCGCCATCGTGCTGATGGTGTTGTACTCGACCATCTTCGTTGTCGATCAGCGTTCCTATGCGATTGTTTTCGCTCTGGGTGAAGTCAAATCCGTCATTAGCGAGCCAGGCCTGCATTTTAAATTGCCGCCGCCTTTCCAAAATGTATTGACACTGGATAAACGTATTCTGACCATCGATTCTCCGGAAACCGATCGCTTCATTACTGCGGAAAAGAAAAACATCCTGGTGGATACCTATGTCAAATGGCGTATCACCGAGCCTCGTTTGTACTACGTCAGTTTTGGTGGCGATGAGCGCCGGGCCCAGGACAGGATGTCGCAGATCGTTAAAGCGGCGCTGAACGATGAAATAACCAAGCGTACAGTGCGCGAAGTGATTTCCGGCGAGCGCGGCAAGGTAATGGAAGCAATCAGGACCAAGGTCACGGATGAGTCCAAACAGATCGGTGTTGAAATTATCGATGTTCGCCTGAAACGTGTGGACTATGTCGAGCAGATCAATAATTCCGTATATGACAGGATGAAGTCTGAGCGCGCCAGGGTCGCCAACGAATTGCGTTCTACCGGCTCCGCCGAATCGGAAAAAATTCGCGCCGACGCCGACAGGCAAAGGGTCGTGATACTGGCTGAAGCCTACCGCGAAGCGGAAAAAATGCGCGGTGCCGGTGATGCGGAAGCGTCGCAGATCTATGCGCAGGCGTTTGGCCAGAATCCGGAATTTTACAAGTTTTACCGTAGTCTCGAGGCGTATCGCGCCAGCTTTAAAACGAAGAGCGACGTATTGGTGGTAGACCCCAATTCCGAGTTTTTCAAGTACTTTAAGGCACCGGGCGCCGGCGCAGCAGGAGCTGCAGGAGCTACAAAAGGGAAGTGACAATTTGTCGACCCTCTCTCGCTAGTATTTGAGGGGATCATCCATAGGCAGGCGGCAATCTTTTGATTGCTGCCTGCTTACGTCTGTTCAGGTATCTTGTATTGAAAACACTATTGCTGAGTTCCTTGCGACGTGGCGCGCTTATACAGTGGGCTAGATTGTTGGAGCAGCGAATAGTCTGGAAATCTGGGAGCGGCGGATTGTGATGCTGACTTTGGCTCTGGCATTTGGCTTGATGTTATTGCTGGAAGGTTTATTGCCTTTGGTTTTTCCAAAGCAATGGCGTGAAACCTGGCAACGGATAGCACAATTTTCTGACGGACAGATTCGTTTTCTCGGCATGTTGCTGGGAGCCTGCGGATTGCTGATCGTTGTAATCGTATCTTTTTTGACTGATTTCTGAATTTATTCTCATGCCGAATTGGCTTTTACCTGAAAATATCGCCGATGTCTTGCCGTCCGAAGCGCGCAAGATAGAAGAGTTGCGACGTGTACTCCTGGATAATTTCAGGCTGTATGGTTATGAACTGGTGATGCCGCCCATGCTGGAATACCTGGAGTCGCTATTGACCGGCGCCGGCCAGGACATGGATTTGCGCACCTTTAAGCTGGTGGATCAGCTTTCCGGCCGCACCATGGGCGTACGCGCCGATATGACGACCCAGGTGGCGAGGATAGACGCCCACTTGCTGAACCGTTCGTCAGTCACGCGTCTTTGCTATGCCGGAAGTGTATTGCATACTCGTCCTTCCGGCTTGCATGCCACTCGCGAGCCTATACAGATAGGCGCCGAGATTTACGGTCATGCGGGCCTGGAGGCTGATGCCGAGATCCAGGAACTGGTGCTGGCTTCGCTGGCGCTGGCAAACATCTCTGAAGTCAGGCTGGATCTGTGCCATGTGGGCGTCCTGCGCGCCTTGCTGGCCAGCGACCCGGTAGCGAAAAAGCATGAGGCCAGCCTGTTTGCATTATTGCAAGCGAAAGACATTCCGGCGCTGGACCTGATTTCTGAGGGTTTCTCGCCGGTGGTCCGGCAGGCCTTGCTGGATTTGCCCGGCCTGTATGGCGATATTTCCGTATTGCAGCGCGCGCGCCAGATTTTGCCGCAGCTTGATGGAATTGCAACGGCACTGGATGAACTGGAGTACCTGGTTAAATTGGCAGGTAGTGCACAAGTCACGATAGATTTGGCTGACCTGCGTGGTTACCACTATCATAGCGGGGTAATGTTTAATGCATTCGTGCCCGGTTTGCCAAATGCGGTAGCACGCGGCGGCCGCTATGATCATGTGGGCGAAGCCTTCGGCAGGGCGCGCCCTGCGACCGGCTTTTCGCTGGACCTGCGCGAGCTGGCAAGGCTGATGCCGCTGGCTGAGCGCAAGGATGCGATCCTGGCCCCGTGGGGCAGGGACGAGGCTCTGCGTCAAAAAATTGTAGAACTCCGTCAGGCGGGCGAAATTGTCATCCAGAGCTTGCCGGGACATGATAATGAACAGGACGAATTTGACTGTAATAGGGCAGTCGTATTTGATGGTGGTAACTGGATTCTTAAAAACGTAGGCTGAGTGATGTCACAAAATAAAATCGCAAAAAACGTCGTTGTCATTGGTACCCAATGGGGCGACGAAGGCAAGGGTAAAATCGTCGACTGGCTGACGGATCACGCGCAAGGTGTCGTGCGTTTTCAGGGCGGACATAACGCGGGCCATACCCTGGTGATCGGTGGTCAAAAGACTGCATTGCAATTGATACCTTCCGGTATCATGCGTGCCGGCGTGGCCTGCTATATCGGTAACGGTGTCGTATTGTCCGTGCCGGATCTGCTGCGTGAAATCGACAAGCTGCAAGCTGTCGGCGTGGAGGTTGCTTCCCGCCTGAAAGTGTCGGAAGCCTGTCCGATTATCCTGCCTTACCACACGGCGCTGGATGCTGCGCGTGAAGCGGCCCGCGGTGCTGCGAAGATCGGTACTACAGGCAAGGGCATAGGCCCTGCGTATGAAGACAAGGTTGCACGACGCGCTATCCGCGTTGCCGACTTGCTCAATGCCGAGCGCTTTGCCGAGAAGCTGAAAGAAAACCTGGATTACCACAATTTTGTGCTGACCAATTACCTGAAGGCGCCGGCTGTCGATTACCAGAAAACCTTGGACGATGCACTGGCCTTGGTCCCACGTCTGCGCCCTATGGTGTCGGATGTGTCCAGCGACCTGTACGCCGCACACAAGGCAGGCGCCAGCCTGTTGTTTGAAGGCGCACAAGGCAGCTTGCTGGACGTGGATCACGGCACCTATCCGTTTGTTACTTCCAGCAACTGTGTGGCCGGTAATGCGGCTGCAGGTTCCGGCGTTGGCCCTAACATGCTGCATTACATCATGGGCATTACCAAGGCTTACACGACACGTGTAGGTTCCGGTCCTTTCCCATCCGAATTGCCTACCGACCAGGGCGTCGGCAAGCATCTGGCCAGCGTCGGCCACGAATTCGGTACCGTCACAGGCCGTGCCCGCCGTTGCGGCTGGTTCGATGCAGCCTTGCTGAAGCGTTCTATGCAGATCAATGGCGTGTCGGGCATGTGCCTGACCAAGCTGGACGTATTGGACGGCCTGGAAACGCTGAAGCTGTGCACCGGTTATACCGTAGACGGCAAAGCTGTCGATATCTTCCCTGTGGGCGCGGAAGAGGCGGCTCGCTGCGTGCCTGTGTATGAAGAAATGCCGGGCTGGACTGAAACTACCGTTGGCGCGAAGAGCCTGGATGCCTTGCCGCTCGCAGCCCGTAATTACATCAAGCGTATTGAAGAGTTGGTCGGCGCCCCTGTCGACATGATCTCGACCGGTCCAGACCGTGAAGAGACTATCGTTTTACGCCATCCGTTTGTTTAAGCCAGAAAGAAAAAGAAGGTAGAGTATGAATACGCCAGTTTCAGATGATAAGCACTTGTGGGTTAGCTGGGATGCCTATCATCGTTCGATAGAGCAGCTTGCTTCGAAGGTGCATGAATCCGGATGGAAGTTTGACCAGGTACTGTGCCTGGCTCGCGGCGGCCTTCGCCCGGGCGATATTTTTTCGCGTATATTCGATGTGCCGCTGGCGATTTTGTCGACCAGCTCTTATCGCGAAGAATCCGGTACCGTGCAAGGCCAGCTGGACATCGGCAAGTACATTTCGATGACCAAGGGTGCACTGGAAGGCAAAGTGCTGGTAGTGGACGATCTGGTCGATTCTGGCGTGACGCTGGAAAAAGTGCTGCATCATCTGCGTGAAAATTTCCCTGCTGTGACCGATGTAAAATCTGCGGTCATCTGGTGCAAGGGATGTTCGTCAATCAAGCCCGACTACTATCTGGACTATCTGCCGAGCAATCCGTGGATACATCAGCCGTTTGAAGAGTACGACAGCATCAGGCCGCATCAACTGAATGCCTGGCTGAAAAAAGGCGCGGCGCAAGAGTAATGCCAATAGACGGAAGCGAATGAAAATTTGCTTCCGTTTTTGTTTCTGGGTGCGTATTTTGAATTGCGCTTTTTGCTCTTGATGGATGGGATGCGGATGGGGTGCGGGTGGGGTGTGATTCCTGCCGGCGATATGGCGGGGCAGTGTATTCAGGCTGGGCTGTTCACAGATTTGTGGACACAAAAGAAAAGACCCGTTGATCTTTAACAATCAACGGGTCTTCAGTATTGCTGGTGCCCACGGAGGGACTCGAACCCCCACACCCGAAGGCACATGGACCTGAACCATGCGCGTCTACCAATTCCGCCACGTGGGCAACGAAAGGCAAGATTATATACTAATTTTTGCAAACGTCTACAAGTATTTTCAAGGAGGGCAAATTCGTGATGGCCGCACGAAAATTTGGCAGTGTTGAAGCGGTCTGCGGATGAAAGACTTGGCATCCGATGTTCGCTATCTGGAAATTGAAGGTAAAATCATTGCGGAAATGAAAAAGCCCGCTGATCCAGAAGAATCAACGGGCTTTTAAATTGTGGTGCCCACGGAGGGACTCGAACCCCCACATCCGAAGACACATGGACCTGAACCATGCGCGTCTACCAATTCCGCCACGTGGGCAGCGAAGAACAACATTATAGACCATCTGCAGAGGATGTCAAGGGATTTACTTGTAATAAAACAAGAATTGTTAGGTGATTACTGCGCTGTCCGGTAAACTAAGCAATGTCGCGCCTCTGTTGTGCGGCATGAATTTCAACTATAGAGAATACTTTCCGCTTTTGAATAAACATTCATACCCCATTCCCAGCCGCGAGGAAATTCTCGGCATCCTGCGCACCTCCAAAGGCAAGCAGACGGTGGAAACGATTGCAGGCAAACTGGGCGTCAAGCCTGAGGAGTTTGATGGCATGGTGCGACGACTGAACGCGATGGAAAGAGATGGTCAGATCAAGCAGGACAAGGCAGGTCAGTATGTCCTGGCGAATCAAGACAGTTTCATCATCGGTCGGGTCAACAGCCATCGCGACGGATACGGCTTCCTGATACCGGATGACGGTAGCGAAGACCTGTTCCTGCCAGAGCGTGAGATGCAGCGCGTGCTGCATGGCGACAAGGTCACTGCGCGCATCGTGGGCACCGACAGGCGCGGACGCCTGGAGGGCGGCATCGTTGAGATACTGGATCGCGCCAATACCCACGTAATAGGCCGCTTGTTGAATGAAAACGGTGTGTGGATCGTCGCTCCTGAAGACAAGCGCTTCAGCCAGGACATTCTATTGGCGGGATCGCCCGGCAAGGCCAAATCGGGGCAGATCGTCAGCGTGGAGTTGACTGAGCAGCCGACCAAGTACGCACAGGCAGTAGGCAAGATCGTGGAAGTGCTGGGTGATGTGGATGATCCCGGGATGGAGATCGAGATCGCGGTCAGGAAATTCGGTGTGCCGCATGAGTTTACTGCGGAGGCAAAAAAAGCCGCTGAAAAACTGCCCTCGCAGATTCGTCCTGCAGACCTGGAAGACAGGGTGGATCTGCGCGACATTCCGTTCGTCACGATAGACGGCGAGGATGCGCGCGATTTCGATGATGCCGTGTATTGTGAGACGGTCAAGGTAGGGCGCAGCAAGGGTTATCGTCTGCTGGTAGCGATTGCCGATGTCAGCCACTATGTGAAGCCGAACGACGCGCTGGATCACGATGCGCTGTTGCGCAGTACCTCGGTGTACTTCCCACGCCGCGTGATACCCATGCTGCCTGAGAAATTATCCAACGGCTTGTGTTCGCTGAACCCTGACGTCGATCGCCTGACGCTGGTTTGCGATATGGTGATCACAGCGGACGGCGAAGTCACTGCCTACCAGTTTTATCCGGCTGTAATCCATTCCGCCGCACGCTTCACCTATACGGAAGTAGCCGCCATCCTCGGTAATACCAAGGGACCGGAAGCCAACAAGCGCCTGAAGCTGGTGCCGCATTTGCTGAACTTGTATGAGGTGTTTCATGCCTTGCTGCGCGCCCGCCATGTGCGCGGTGCGATCGACTTTGAAACGACAGAAACGTATATCGTTTGCAATCCGTCCGGCAAGATAGAAAAAATCCTGCCGCGCACCCGCAATGATGCGCACAAACTGATTGAAGAATGTATGCTGGCTGCCAACGTGTGCGCAGCCGACTTGCTGAAAGAGTACAAGCATCCTGGTACTTACCGTATCCACGCCAGCCCGACCAAGGAAAAGTTGACGCAGGTCAGGAATTTCCTGAAGCAGGTGGGCTTGCATCTGGGCGGCGGTGATGCACCGTCGGCGTCGGACTATGCCGAGCTGATGAAAAAGATCAAGGGCAGGCCGGACGCGCCCTTGCTGCAGACCATGCTGCTGCGCTCCATGCAGCAGGCCGTCTACAGCCCGGACAATATCGGCCACTTTGGCTTGTCCTATGATGCGTATGCGCATTTCACCAGCCCGATACGCCGCTACCCCGATCTGCTGACGCACAGGGCCATCAAGGCCATCCTGCAGGGCAAGAAGTATGAGCCCAAAGGTATAGATCCAAGCCTGCTGAATACGACTATCTCCAATGCAGCGCGCAAGCAGCAGATATTGGACAAGGCGGCAGGCAAGAAAAAACCGGAAAAAGACCTGACGATCTGGGATGCGCTGGGTGTGCATTGCTCCGCCAATGAGCGCCGCGCAGATGAGGCCTCGCGCGATGTGGAAGCCTGGCTGAAGTGCTATTTCATTCGCAACAAGATAGGCGAAGAATTTACCGGCACCATTTCCGGCGTGACGCAATTCGGTATTTTTGTGCAACTGGATGATATCTATATCGAAGGCCTGGTCCATGTGACCGAGCTGGGGGCTGATTACTTCCAGTACGATGACGCCCGCCATGAATTGCGCGGTGAGCGTACCGGCAAGCGTTATCAGTTGACCGACAGGGTGACTGTAGAGGTCAGCCGGGTGGATCTGGATGCGCGCAAAATTGATTTGTCCATCGTGCAGCCAACGGGCATACGTCCGCCAATGGCCGTGGATGCGCGCTCGCCGGCAGGCGAGCGTAGCAAAGCCGGCATCAAACCGGGTGCCAAGCCAGCGGGCAAGGTCGCGGCTAAACCGGTCAAGGGCGCAGTGCAGGCCAAGGAAAAAAGCGGCGGAAATGGCGCGTCCAGAAGCCGCTCCAAAGCGGCGCCTGCCAAATCCGTGCGTCAGCCTGCTGCCAATACGCCGGTCGGCAAGCGTGCGACCAAGGCGGCAGTATCCCGGACCGGAAAAAAGAAACGTTAGTAATGTGCATTGCGTGTATTCATGCAGCGTAAAGTAGTTGGTAACACCTGGTTGTTAGCAGCAAGTAATCAAGATAGTGCAAGATAGTGAAGAGTAAAAATGAAAAGTAAAATGATTTTCGGCTTCCACGCCGTGACTTCCCGTATTCGCCATGAAGCTTCATCGGTTGAAGAGATTTATGTCGATTCCGGCCGCGTGGATGGCCGTATGCAGGAACTGCTGCATGCGGCGAAGGCTGCTGGTGTACGCATCATCCAGGCGGACGACCAGCGCCTGTCGAACATCGTCGGTACGCGCCGCCACCAGGGTGTGGTAGCCAAGGCGGGTGAGTTGTCGCTGGCGCGCAATCTGGACGAACTGCTGGATGCCATCGAAGGCCCTCCGTTGCTGCTGGTGCTGGACGGCATTACCGATCCGCACAACCTGGGCGCCTGCCTGCGGGTTGCTGACGGCGCCGGTGCGCATGCGGTCATTGCGCCGAAGGACAGGGCAGTGGGCTTGAATGCCACTGCCGCCAAGGTAGCCAGTGGTGCTGCTGAAACAGTACCGTATATCACGGTGACCAATCTGGCGCGCACGCTGCGTGAACTGAAAGAGCGCGACATTTTGCTGGTCGGCACTACCGACGAAGTGGAAAAAAATATCTATGACGTCGATTTCACCGGCGTTGGCGGCAGCGCACTGGTGATGGGCTCTGAAGGCGAGGGCATGCGCCGCCTGACGCGCGAAACCTGCGATCTGCTGGTCAGCGTCCCTATGTTCGGTTCAGTTGAAAGCCTTAACGTTTCTGTTGCTTCCGGCGTCTGTCTGTATGAAGCGCGCAGGCAGCGTCTGCCACGTCCATAATTAGATAGCCGCCCTTGGCCTGCGCATCAAGCGCGGGCCGGTTTTGGCACGGTTTTGGTATATTCGGGCGCGCCAGCAAGCTTTCCGCGAACGCGCTAATATGCTTGTCCGATTTTCTCATTTCTATTTCCATGTTCAGCCGTTTGCGTGACGATATAGCCAGCATCATCCAGCGAGATCCTGCCGCCCGTAATGCCTGGGAGGTTGTGACCTGTTACCCTGGCTTCCACGCAATCATGATGCACCGCTGGGCCAACTGGTACTGGAGGCACGGCTTTAAATGGCTGGGCCGCTTTGTGTCGCATCTGGCACGGGTGTTTACCGGCATAGAGATACATCCGGGTGCCACGATAGGGCGCAGGGTATTTATCGACCACGGCTTTGGCGTGGTTATTGGTGAAACCGCTGAAATCGGCAATGATTGCACCATCTATCAGGGCGTGACGTTGGGCGGCACCTCGCTGTCCAAGGGCGCCAAGCGCCATCCTACCCTGGAAGAGGGTGTCATCGTTGGTGCCGGGGCCAAGGTGCTGGGTGGGTTCACGATAGGGGCGGGTGCCAAGATAGGCTCCAACTCGGTCGTGGTCAAGCCTGTGCCTGCCGGAGCCACTGCGGTCGGCAATCCGGCCCATGTAGTGAAAAAAGAGGCCGCTGCCGCCGATGGCAGTCCTGCTCAGTTATTTACCGCCTACGGCGTGACCGCCAATGGCGACGACCCGGTTTCCAAGGTCTTGCATAAGCTGATAGACCATGCAGCGGCACAGCAGGAGCAGATAGAAAAATTGAGCGCTGCGTTGTCGGCTGCAGGCATAGTCTGTGATGCCAAGGCGAAAGCCGGCACGCTGGATCCTGATCAAATCAATAGCCTGGTAGATTAAGCCAGGCTTCCAGTGCCGGCAGGCCCTAGTTCTGTGCTGTGACGGCCTTGCCGTCCAGTGCGTGCCTGACTATGTCGCCGTTGTCATAGATGGCCAGCCAGCCGCCGCGCTGGGACTCGCTATCGCATTCCCAGTCCGGTAGCACGTAGCGTTGCAGGCCGTCAGGATATTGATGCAGGGCAGGTCTGTGAGTGTGCCCGTGTATCATGATCTGCACCTTGCTATCCGCAAATAGTTTTGCGATGGCCGCTTGATTGACATCCATGATGGCAACTGTTTTTTCTTTTTGCTCGGTCTTGCTATCCTTGCGCAAGCCCTCAATGATGGCCTTGCGTTGCGCCAGGGGCATAGACAGGAAGTCCGACTGCCACTTGGCCTGCCTGACCTGGGCGCGAAACGCCATGTAAGCTGCATCATCAGTGCACTGTGCATCGCCATGCGTGATGACGATCTGCTGGCCTGCAATGCCGATAACGCTAGGGTCTTCCAGCAGGTGCGCACCGGTTGCTGCAGCAAAATCTTTCCCGATCAGAAAATCGCGGTTGCCCGCAATCCAGAACACTTCGGTGCCCGCATCGCTGACGGCGCGTATCGCGTCGACGACCTGCTGATTGTATGGCGTGGAAATATCGTCGT
Source organism: Parundibacterium terreum (assembly GCF_014636315.1). Classification (GTDB taxonomy): domain Bacteria; phylum Pseudomonadota; class Gammaproteobacteria; order Burkholderiales; family Burkholderiaceae_D; genus Undibacterium; species Undibacterium terreum. Next base: position 311,240 of record NZ_BMED01000005.1, read on the forward strand.
CTCCAGCCCAGTATTCAAACAAGTCCCCCAGCAAATAGAGCTGCTCGGCTTGTCTGGCCTGCTGCAGGAAGGCAAAAAAAGCATCGGTCGTTGCCGGTAATGACGGCGTCAAATGGATGTCTGAAGCAAAAAGCGCAACCAGTTTCGGTTGCGCTTTTGCTTGATTGGGCAGGGTATGCACTATCTCGGTATCAAAGATGCCTGATGCTTATACTACTTCTGCTTTTTCGATGACGACGTTTTCAACTGGCACATCTTGGAACATGCCGGTGCGTGTCGTTTTAACTGCCTTGATCTTGTCTACAACATCGGTACCTTCAGTCACGGTGCCGAATACGCAGTAGCCCCAGCCGTCCTGGCCTGGGTAGTCCAGGAAGCTATTGTTCTGGGTGTTGATGAAGAATTGTGCGCTGGCAGAATGCGGATCGCCGGTGCGTGCCATTGCCAGTGTGTAACGGGCATTTTTCAGGCCGTTCTTGGCTTCGTTTTCGATAGGCGCATTGGTTGCTTTTTGTTTCATGCCTGGCTCGAAACCGCCGCCCTGGATCATGAAGCCATCGATAACGCGATGGAAAATGGTGCCGTTGTAGTGACCGGACTCTACATAGGCCAGAAAGTTTTCCACGGTTTTAGGCGCTTTTTCAGCGTCCAGTTCGATTTTGATGTTTCCGTGGTTGGTGGTCAGGATAACGGCCATGATATGTGTCCTTCAGAGTTAATGAGCTAAATAAGCTAAACGAATTGAATTCGAAGTGAATTGTATATTATTTGATGATTTTGGCTGATTCTATGATCACAGGCTTGACCGGCACATTTTGCATTTCGCCGGCATCCTTGACTTCGACTGCCTTGATTTTCTCAACGACGTCCATGCCTTCAATCACTTTGCCGAATGGGGTGTAACCGGCTGTAGCCAGCAATGCCTGCGAGCGCGGCAATGTCTTTGTGGTGCCGCGGCGGGTTACTTCAACCGGGTCGCCTTCAGGCAATATCTGGTGGTTCAGGAAGTCATTGTCTACCACATTGATAAAGAACTGGGCGGTGGCAGAGTTGGGATCATTGGTGCGCGCCATGGCGACCGTGCCGATATCGTTCTTCAAGCCTTTATCGAGTGCATAGCGAGCTTCCAATGCGATCGGCTTTTGCGTCGGTTTTTCCTTCATGTTCTTGTCAAAGCCGCCGCCTTGCACCATGAAGCCATTGATAACGCGATGAAAGATGGTGCCCTTGTAATGGCCGGCTTTTACATAGCGCAGAAAATTGTCGACAGTCTTGGGAGCTGCTTCCGGATACAGTTCCAATACGATGTTGCCCATATTGGTCTTCAATTCCACTTTCGGATTGTCGGCTGCAATTGCCAGGGAGCTCAATGCCAGTGTCGAACTTGCCAATATGGCGGCCAGAATGCGGCGACGGGTAATTGTCATCATTTTTCTTTTATCCTTTAGTCGGTGGAAACTAGTTTAAACCAGGCCTTCATAGATGATTCTCCATCTTGAAGCTTCTTTCATCCAGTATTGACGCTTGCGGATGCTGCTCTTGCTCTTGCCTACAGTGGTTTCCTGGGTGAAAGTACAGACGATCAACTCGTCCTTGCCCGGATACCGGAATTGCGTCACATCGCTCAGCTTGATCGATGGATGATGCTGGGCATCAAATTGCTGCTGCTTGCTGAACCAGGCGTTGATATTGTCGCCCTGTGCATTTTTGAAATTGCGGGAATAGTTGGCCAGTATGCGGTTGGCGTCGGCGCTCTCCGCGTCCAGGCGCCAGTCATCCAGCAATTTGTTCGCAACCTGCTTTTCACTATTCCATTTTGCCTTGCTGACGAATTCTACCTGTTCGCTGATGATCACCGGCGTTTTGCCGACATCCACAGCGGCGGAAATTTTGAGAAAATCCGGATTGGTCAACACCACGCATCCATCCGACGCCAGAGGAGGGCGGCTAAAGTTGGCAGAAGGCATGCCATGCAACCAGATGCCGGAGCCGCTACGGCCGTTCACCTTATCCCACTCATTCGGGTAATTGATCGGCAGGGCGCCGGGCCCGTAAAAATCAGGCAGTTTGGCGCCGGCCAGACGGCTGGTAATGTAATAGATGCCTATTGGCGTCTTTTGGTCGCCTTCGCTACTTTTATTGATGCCGAACCGTCCCTGGCTGACATAGTAGTCGGTCACAAACTTGGGTTGACCGCCGTTATTTTCGTACAGGTAAAGCCTGGATTTTTTGGCATCCACGACCAGCGCGAGTTTCTGGTCGTCGCGCAATTGCAGTATCGCGCGCGGGATCAGGCTGGGATCTGGTTTTTGCGAGATCGATTTGATGCGCACCATCGCTTCGTCTCGCAAATCCTTGAGCTTGTCGGCCGGTGCATTTTTGATTGCGCCGAACGCCGTTACCGGCTGCGTATGCATCAGCAGCAAGTCGCCGCGTATCAGATGGCCCAACTGGAAATGCGGATAGGCCTCCACCAGCTCATCGGCCTTGGCCTGCGCCAGGCGCAGGTTGTTGGCGGAAAGGCTTTTATAGACTTCGATCAGCAGTGCGTCTGGATTGGGAAGGGCCTGGCCAGATTCCGGGTTGGGGAGTGCCGTACGGGTTTTTGCGCCGACGTTCGATGACGGCAGAGCCGCCATCGTCAATAACAGGAAAAAAGCGCAAACAACCGGCTTTCCGAGCTTGAGTCGCGTCGGAAACGAATTTAAAGCAAAACGAAACATCAGCTACCCGCACGCTCCTGCTTGATCTGCCATTTGCCGTCTTGCTTGGTAAGCACCAAGGTCTTGCGGCTATTGGCAGTCAGTTGATCTGAACTATATATTTGCCTGAATTTTACGGTGGCTGTGTTGCCGTCCAGGCTCACCACTGGTGACTCTATCTTGACGGTAATATGGCCTTTGCCCTCGATTCTGAGGCGGCGCTCATCGGCCCAGGCCTTACGCGGCTCCCCTTTGGGAGTTTGGAAGTCCTTGCCGTAGAAAGCCAGATAGCTACTGGTTTCCTTATTGCTCCAGGCTTTGGCCCAGCCATCCACAGTTTTCAGGACTTCGTCCTGTTCGCCGCTATTGGATGCTACAGCAGTTTTTGCCGGCTTCGGTTCAGCCTTGGTTTCAGCTTTAGCCTCGGCTTTTGCTTCTGCCTTGGTTTTCTCTGGCTCCGGTTTGCTTGCTTTTACCGGCGCGACGCTGGCAATAGCCGGTTTGGCCGCAGGTGCCGTTACATTGGCAGCAGGCGTTGCTGCCTGCGCAACAATGGTTTTAGGGTTGGTGCCGCCGCTGCCGTTACCGATCAAATTGCGCACCATCGTCAATTTGAGTTTGGCACCGGCATTGCCTGAATCGAGCTGCAAAGCCTTGTCATAAGCCTGGCTTGCCAGTTTGGCGTAGACATCGCCCAGGTTTTCATGGGCAGTGCCATAGGTCGGATTGGTCCGGATGGCCATTTCCAGCGATGCCCGCGCCTTATCGTATTGCCCGGTGGAGGCATATAGCACCGCCAGGTTGTTGTAGGGCTCAGGCAGGTCGGGATAGTCGTCGGTGAGTTTTGAAAAAACGGTAATTGCTTCAGTTGTCTTGTTTTGCTCTGTCAGGATCAAACCCTTGAGAAAGCGCATTTGTGCGTCTTTTGGCTTTTGGGCCAGCACGGCGTCTACCTTCTGCATTGCCTCATTATATTGTCCGGCACGCAGTAGTTTTCCCGCATCGGCGGCATCGTCTGCCATGGCCGGAGCCGCAACCAGAGCCAGGGACAGGCTGGATAATGATGCAAAGGCGACAAAAGCGTTTTTTATTATATGGCGCATGGCGATTGAGTTTTGTGTAAGCTTCGTTTCATTAAGGAACGGGGGAACATCGGGTCGGCAATGTTATACTGCAAATAAAAGCGACATCTTATCAAATAAGTGCCCACAAAAGGGTTTTTGAGGCGCAATAGAATGCATGCCTGAAAGATAGATGTGCAAGATGCGCAACCGCCATCGCAAAAAACATTGGATCCAATTACTACGCAGCTCATGAGTCAGCAAAAAATATACAACACATTAAGCCGAGAAAAGCAGGTTTTTACCCCGATCGAACCTGGAAAAATCCGTATGTACGTCTGTGGGATGACAGTATATGACTACTGCCACATAGGTCATGCGCGGGTGATGGTTGTATTTGATATGGCGCAAAGATGGTTGCGCAGCTCCGGCTTTGATGTGACCTATGTGCGAAATATTACCGATATTGACGACAAAATCATCAAGCGGGCAGTGGAAAACGGCGAGACCATTTCCCAACTGACCGATCGTTTCATCCAGTACATGAATGAAGATGCCGCGGCGCTGGGAGTACAGGCGCCAGACCGCGCGCCGCGTGCCACCCAGTATGTGCCGCAAATGCTGAGCCTGATCCAAAAGCTGGAAGATAACGGCCTGGCTTATAAGGCCGATGACGGCGACGTCAATTTCTCGGTACGGGATTTTCAAGGCTATGGCAAGCTGTCGGGCAAATCGCTGGACGATCTGCGCGCTGGCGAGAGGGTGGATGTCAATACCGGCAAGCGCGATCCTCTGGATTTTGTATTGTGGAAGGCCTCCAAGGACAACGAGCCTGAAGAGGTGAAATGGGCTTCCCGCTGGGGCGCCGGCCGCCCCGGCTGGCATATAGAGTGCTCCGCCATGTCTGGCGAGTTGCTGGGCGAGCAGTTTGATATCCACGGCGGCGGCCAGGATCTGCAATTTCCCCATCACGAGAACGAAATCGCCCAGTCTGAAGGCGCGCACCAGCATACCTTCGTCAATTACTGGATGCATAACGGTTTTGTTCGCCTGGACAATGAAAAAATGTCCAAATCCCTGGGCAATTTTTTCACGATACGCGATGTACTGAAAAAATATGATCCGGAAGTGGTGCGCTTCTTCATTTTGAGGGCGCACTATCGCAGCCCCCTGAATTATTCGGATGCCCATCTGGACGATGCAAAAACGGGATTGACTCGTTTGTATACTGCCCTGAAGGATGTCGCGGCCGACGAGCAGCCTCTGGATTGGCAGGAAGCGCACGCGCAGCGCTTTGCCGACGCCATGCTGGATGATTTCAATACACCTATTGCAATTTCGGTATTATTCGACTTGGCCAGCGAAGTCAACAAGAGTAAATCCCCGCAATTGGCCCGCCAGTTAAGGATGCTGTCTGCCACGCTGGGCCTGTTGCAAAGGACGCCGACGGATTTCCTGCGAGCAACGACACCTGATGCGGATGGAAAATATGATGTTATGATTGCGGCAAAAATTGAAGCGCGGGCAGAAGCCAAGAAGGCGAAAAACTTTGCTGAGTCTGACCGCATCCGTAATGAATTACTCGCTGACGGGATCATTCTTGAAGACAAAGCTGGTGGCATCACTGAATGGCGCAGGGCATAAACACCATGGATAATCCCGTGGATGCGGCCGCCCGTGCATTGGTTCCCGACTATTGGGAAAATGCCAAGCTGGAGCTGATGAAGCGGGACCGTATCATGCGCAAGCTGATCCCTCAGTTCGGAGACCTTTACCTGATAGGTCGGGATGAGCCGTTTACTACGCTGACGCGTTCTATTGTCGGCCAGCAAATCTCTGGCAAGGCGGCAGATGCCCTGTGGCAGCAGTTTTTAGAGCTTTGCCCTAAATGTGTACCGCTTCAGGTGTTAAAATTAGGGACTGAGAAGCTGATTGCAGCCGGTTTGTCCAAGCGGAAAACTGAATATATTCTTGATTTAGCCGATCATTTCAAAGAGAAACGATTGCATGTGGATAGATGGGCGGAGATGGGCGACGAAGACGTTATTTCGGAGCTGATACAGATTCGCGGCATCGGACGCTGGACAGCGGAGATGTTTTTGATATTTAATCTGCTCCGGCCGAATATTTTACCTTTGGACGATCCAGGTCTGCTGAAAGGTATAAGCATCAACTATTTTTCTGGTGAGCCCGTCTCACGCAGCGATGCGCGCGAGGTTGCTGCAAACTGGGAGCCATGGCGCACGGTTGCAACATGGTATCTATGGCGTAGCCTTGATCCCATCCAGGCTGGCTAGGCTGCGGCTGGTAATAGCAGGCAGCGCACCAATATAAGCATTAATAAGTATTAACTACAGCAGTAAAGAGCATTATTTTTCAACTCGTGTTGAATTTGAAGGGGGCACGATGACTAAAACTACATTTCTGGGCTTTGAGCAATCTATTGCCGAGCTAGAGTCCAAAATCGAAGAATTGCGCTTTGTGCAAGATGATTCAGCAGTAGATATCTCGGAAGAGATCGATCGCCTGTCCAAGAAAAGCCAGATGCTGACCAAGGACATTTACGCAAAACTGACGCCTTGGCAAGTCTCGCAAATCTCCCGCCATCCGCAGCGTCCATACACAATGGACTATGTGAATAACATCTTCACCGATTTCCATGAATTGCACGGCGACCGCAGCTTTGCGGACGACCAGTCCATCATGGGCGGCCTGGCGCGCTTTAATGGCCAGGCTTGTATGGTCATGGGACATCAAAAGGGCAGGGACACCAAAGAGCGCGCGATGCGTAATTTCGGCATGCCCAAGCCAGAGGGCTATCGCAAGGCGATGCGCCTGATGAAACTGGCCGAAAAATTCAATCTGCCTGTATTTACTTTTGTTGATACGACTGGTGCATGGCCCGGTATCGATGCTGAAGAGCGCGGTCAATCCGAAGCCATCGGCCATAATTTATATGTCATGGCAGAACTGAAGGTACCTCTGATCACGACCATTATTGGCGAAGGCGGCTCCGGTGGCGCGCTGGCCCTGGCGGTTGGTGATTCCGTGCTGATGCTGCAATACGCAACCTATTCCGTGATCTCTCCTGAAGGTTGTGCTTCCATCTTGTGGAAGACTTCCGACCGCGCTGCCGATGCTGCTGAGGCCCTGGGCCTGACTGCACACAGGCTGAAGGCAATGGGCTTGATCGACAAGATCATCAACGAACCTTTGGGTGGAGCGCATCGCGATCCTAAGCAAATGTGTGCGCTCGTCAAACGTGCGCTGGCAGATACCTTGCGCCAGTTCCAGGGTGTTAAAACCAAGGACTTGCTCGCCGCGCGCCATGAAAAGTTGATGAGCTACGGCAAATTCAAGGAAACCAAACTGGCGGAATAGGCTGAGTGAGAAACGATACTGCAAGTTTGCAGCAGCAATTCGATCGCAGCTTAGAGTCCATTCTTGCCAGCCAGGCTGCGCCAGCGGCTGATCCGGCAAATCCAGCGAGTTCAAGTATCGCAGTAGCTTATAGCGGGGGATTGGATTCCTCCGTGCTGCTGCACCTCTCCCAGCAATTCTGCGCGGCCCGTCATCTGAAACTGTTTGCTTTCCATGTCCATCATGGAATCAGCCCGAATGCCGATGGCTGGCTGCAGCATTGTGAGGCCCAGGCTGCCGAGTCCGGCGCTATCTTCGACGCACGAAAAGTCAGTATCGATCCGCATGCCAAGGATGGCATAGAGGCTTCCGCACGTACCGAGCGCTACCGCGCGCTTGGCGCCATGTGCGCAGCGCACCAGGTACACCTGGTATTAACCGCCCATCATCAGGACGATCAGGCCGAAACCTTGCTGCTGCAATTGCTGCGAGGCTCAGGCGTGGCCGGCCTGTCGGGCATGGATCATTGCAACCGGGCACCGGCATTGCTGGGGAATGAGGCACTGGCGATTGCCCGGCCTTTGCTCGGGGTGACTCGGCGAGCCCTGCTTGAATACAGTACTTCACAAGCCATCCGCTTTGTCGAAGATGAATCCAATGAGGATCATAAATACGCCCGTAACGCATTGCGCTTGCAGGTGATGCCGATTTTGGCCGAGATATCGCCGGGATTTACAGAGCGCCTTGCCAGGAGCGCACAGCATGCTCAATCTGCGCATCGCATGCTGCAGGAGCTGGCGCAGCAGGATTGCCGCCAGTGCGGGTTTGGTGATGGTCTGGATATAAGCAAGATGCAGGGTTTTAGCGACGACCGCATCGACAATTTGCTGCGCTTCTGGCTGTCGACCCTTGGTGTCAGGATGCCGACTACGGCGCGGCTGGCGGAAATGCGCAAGCAATTGTTTTCGGCGCGGGCCGATGCGATGGTCACAGTCACGCACGACGGTGTCGGCATACACCGCTATGAAAACAGAATCTATGCCGAGCGGGGCATCACTGATGCGCAATATGCTGCTCCGCAGAGTTTTCAGTGGACCGGCGAGGAGGTGATTCACTTTCCGCGTTTCAGGGGGAGCCTGTATTTTGAGCCGGCCGAGTTCGGTCTGGACAGTCCATGGCTGAAGCAGCAAAATCTGACTTTGCGGCTGCGCGAAGGTGGCGAGCGCATCAAGCTGGCGCCTAACCGGCCGACCCGTGATATAAAAAGCCATTACCAGACTCTGCGCATCCCATTCTGGCAGCGCCAGCACCTGCCATTTGTCGCCGCCGGGCGGGAGTTGCTGTTTGCGGCGGGCGTAGGCCTAGATGCCAAGTTCTGTGCCGAAAGCGGCAATGATGCAATTGGCCTCAGATGGGAAGCGGATGCCGCTTAGCCAGGGCATACTGCAGCTATATATATATATATATATATATAATAATAATAAATGCGAATAAATGCGATTGAATGTGCGCTTTCCAGCCAGCGGGCATTCGCAATACAAATTTCCGGAATACTATAAATGACGCGACAAATTGTTCTTGATACTGAAACGACGGGCTTGAATCCCCGCTCAGGCGACCGGGTTATTGAAATCGGCTGCGTGGAGCTGGTCAATCGCAAGCTGACTGGAAATAATTTTCACCGCTATATCAATCCGGAGCGTGATTCGGAGGAGGGCGCGCTGGCGGTGCACGGATTGACGACTGAATTCCTGAGCGACAAGCCAAAGTTCGCCCAAATCATCGACGAGCTGCGTGATTACCTGTCTGGTGCGGAAATCATTATTCATAATGCGCCGTTTGACGTAGCCTTTCTGAATGCAGAATTTGCATTGCTGGATTTGCCGGATTTTACCAAGCACGTCGGCCCTATCGTAGATACCCTGGTGCAGGCCAAAGAGCTGCATCCCGGTAAAAAGAACTCGCTGGATGCGCTGTGCAGCCGCTACGGCATTTCCAATGCGCACAGGAAGCTGCATGGAGCGCTGCTTGATGCTGAGTTGCTGGCAGATGTCTTTCTGGCGATGTCGCGCGGGCAGAACAGCCTGACGATGGAAATGCAGGTTGAGAACGAAGATAGCGCAAACCAGGATCAGTCGTTTGATGCACCTTTGCCGGACGTGATCGTGCTGTGCGCATCCGATGCCGACCTGGACGCACACAATGCACTGTTGTCAGGTCTGGATAAAGACTCAAAAGGTAAAACTGTTTGGCGCATGCAGACGGAAAATCCTGTGTAAAGATAGGGATTGCACGTGAGTGCGGATGCAAAAAAATAGGGCGACGCTGTTCGCCCTATTTTTTTTGCTCTTTTATTATCTTCTCACGCGTATTTGGATAGGGAAAAGCTTGCGCGTTCTTCGTTTTCGATCGGCGGCGCGCTAAAGGAGGCCTGGCTGATCAGTAAAACCTCGTTTAAAGTTAATCTTTTGATTATTTTTCCGATGTGAAAATGCGACAGGACTTACACTTTCGTCACATATTTAAATAAATTTTTCATTTATTTCCTCAAGTTCTCCACTTTGCTGCCGTTAAAAAGACTTAAGAAAAATAATAAAAATATTTTTCGATTTACCCTAAAGTTCTTCGTTTTACTGCCGTTAATGTAGTTAAGAGAGTTGAGATTCGCCTTGATGTGATGACTAACTCTTTGTTTTAAAACGGAATTTTCTTCTGAAGCCGAAATCAGGAAAATTCTTAAAAAAATTCATTTTCTGCGAAATATTTTTGGCGCAGATATCAATATATAGCTTGTAGGAAAAAATCCTACGAGCTTGTTCCGTTTTTTCTTTCAAAAAATACCGAATCTCACCTATACACTGGCGTTTTTCTAAGTCCCACAATGTATCTCACTGGCAACGAAATCAGCGCCGGGATAAACAGTTTGGAGGGAAGAAAAATGACACAGAACGATATGATGGCTGAGATTCGGGATGCCAACCTGAGCTACCTGATGCTCGCGCAGCAAATGATCCGTGCCGATAAGCCGACTGCCATCTTCCGTTTGGGTATAGGCAAGGAAATCGCCGACTTGATCGAAGGCTTGAACAATGCGCAGATTTTGAAGCTTGCCGGTTCCAACATGATGCTGGCCCGCTTCCGCTTCGAGGATAGTGCAATCTTGTGCATGCTCACCAACTATAACAAAGAACGCGCCCTGGCGCATTCCCACGCTGCCATCCTGATGGCGGGTCAGCCGGTAGAAGAAATTCATTAATTGCTGGTGTGCTGCTGTTGCAGTGCTGGTGAGAACGCGTAAATCAAGGTGATAAAAATGGCAAATAAAAGTGTAGTGAATGAAGCGCATGAAATCCAATTGGCGATTGAATTGGTGAATCTCGGTGCCAGGCTACAGCTTTTGGAGTCCGAAACCTCTTTGTCCAGAGAGCGTTTGCTGAAGATTTACAAAGAACTCAAGGGTGTGTCCCCGCCAAAGGGTATGCTGCCATTCTCTACCGACTGGTTTGTCACCTGGCAGCCGAATATTCATTCATCGCTGTTCATGAATATTCATAAATATCTGCAGGATCACGCTGGTATCAGCGGTATCGACGCGGTTGTAAAAGCCTATAAGCTGTATCTGGAGCAGGTGCCCGTTGCCGCGGGTGAAGAGCCGGTGTTGTCATTGACGCGCGCCTGGACCCTGGTCAGGTTCTTCGAAGGCAGAATGTTAACGTTTGCAAAATGCAAGAAGTGCAGCGGTCAATTTGTTGCACATACGCTCGATTTGCATGATGATTATGCGTGTGGTTTGTGCCATGTGCCTTCGCGTGCCGGCAAAACCAAGAAATCCAGGGAATCGGAAGCGATGGCCATGGTTGCATAATATCTTTCGTGTCATGGAGAATCGTTGGGCGTTCAATCTGATCATGATCAAGCTGATTCTCCACTAGCAGACACAAAGGCATTGCCGCCCGCGTTGCAGGCTTTGCTGATACAGATTTTTTCCCTTCTCATTTGCGTTGCGCTTGCCGTCCTTTTGGCTGCAGCGCTGCCCCTGAATTTTCCCCTCTATACAATTATCATTGCCGAAGCCGTGCTGGCGGCTGTCATTTCATGGCTGCGCGGCATGGACTGGTGGTGGTGGTGCATACAGTTCCTGTTTCCCATTGCAGTTGTTGTATTTCTCGCCTTTAATATTTCACCTTCTTATTTTCTGGTCGCCTTCTTTTTCTTGATGGTGTTATTTTGGTCCACTTACAGGACCCAGGTGCCGTACTATCCATCCAGGTCGTCGCTATTGCCTCATATCCGGGACTTGCTGCCCGCTGAACAGCCCGTGCGTTTCATCGACATCGGCAGCGGACTGGGAGGCTTGGTGCTTAGCCTTGCCAGGATAAGAGGGGATAGCCAGTTCTCTGGCGTGGAAATTGCTCCGCTGCCATGGGTGCTGAGTTATCTGCGGGCCAGGCTGACGCGATCCAGGGCCTCGTTTTTCTTGCAAAATTATCTTGAAATGAATTTGCAGGCCTATGATTTTGTGTTTGCCTATCTGTCGCCGGCAGCAATGCCAGCCTTGTGGCAAAAGGCAAAATCGGAGATGCGTGCGGGTAGCATGTTGCTGAGCTATGAATTCGTTATTCCTGGCGCCGAGCCGGATTTGTGCATAAATACGGGGGATAACGCTCCCATTCTTTACGCTTGGCGCATATAATGCCAGTCATGAAATGTATTTTTTGGGCAATTTTTTCTTTGATTTAAGGTGTTTTTTATCGTTGGACCGTAGATTCTGCGCGGAGCATCTTTTCAGTGCGAGACTAAAAAATCAAATGCCTCGGCATGTATAAATTATTGTTTCTCTCTTTTAGGAGTCATCGGTCGTGTTAGTTATCGTCGGCTATATCGTAGTCATGGGGTCCGTTTTTGGCGGATTTGTGATGTCAGGGGGGCACGTCGCGGTGTTGTTCCAGCCGCTGGAGCTGCTCATGATCGGCGGTGCCGCAGTCGGTGCCGCGTTGGTCGGAAATAACTCCAAGTCGCTGAAGGCTTCGCTGAAAGCCTTGCCCAGCGTACTGAAGGGCTCCAAATTCAATCGCGAACTCTATATGGAGCTGATGACCATGCTCTTCGACGTGCTGACAAAAGTACGTAAAGAAGGCCTGATGTCGATCGAAGGCGATATAGAAAAACCGGAAGAGAGCCCGCTGTTCAGTAAATATCCGGCGGTCGTCGGCGACCATCATATGATGGAATTCATTTGCGATTATTTGCGCCTGATGGTGTCCGGCAATATGGATGCCTTCCAGATCGAGAACCTGATGGATAATGAGCTGGAAACGCATCACCACGAAGGTGCAATTCCAGCGCATTTCATTGCCAAGCTGGGTGATGGCTTGCCGGCTTTCGGTATCGTTGCCGCGGTGATGGGTGTGGTGCATACCATGGAGTCGGTGGGTATTCCACCGGCAGAACTCGGTATCCTGATTGCCCATGCGCTGGTTGGTACTTTCCTCGGTATTTTGCTCGCCTATGGCTTCGTTGGTCCTTTGTCCACTTTGCTGGAACAGCAGTTGGATGAGTCTTCCAAGGCTCTTCAATGCATTAAAGTGACTTTGCTTGCCAGCCTGAATGGTTATGCCCCGGCACTCGCCGTGGAGTTCGGCCGTAAAGTACTGTACTCGACGGAGCGTCCGACATTCTCCGAGCTGGAAGAACATATTAAGCAATCCAAATCAAAATAACCGGCTTGATTAGAGGTGAGTTATGGCTAACGAAGAACTCCGGCCAATTATAGTTAAGCGGATCAAGAAGACAGCAGGCGGTCACCACGGTGGCGCCTGGAAAATTGCGTATGCCGATTTCGTCACTGCAATGATGGCTTTCTTCTTGCTGATGTGGCTGCTGGGTTCCACCGCAAAAGGGAACTTGCAAGGTATCGCCGAATACTTCCAGACACCGCTAAAAGTGGCGATGGCCGGCGGTGAGGGAAGCGGCGACAGCTCCAGCGTGATCAAAGGCGGCGGCAAGGACCTGACCATGAGTAATGGGCAGGAGAAGCGCGGTGATGTACAGTCCAAAAAGAAAACCTTCAACTTGCAGGCTGCGGAAGCGGCGTTGGCCAAGGCAGACGCTGAGCGCTTGAAGACCCTGAAGGCCAAGATCGAGGCCGTCATCGATGCCAATCCCACGCTGAAGCAGTACAAGAATCAGTTGCTGCTGGATTTGACGACGGAGGGTTTGCGTATCCAGATGGTGGACGAACAGAATCGGCCCATGTTTGCTTCTGCCAAAGCAGAGCTGCAGCCCTATACGCGCGAGATCCTGACGGAAATCGGCAAGGCCTTGAACGACGTTCCGAACCGTATCAGCCTGTCCGGGCATACCGATGCCGCGCCTTACGGTAGTGGTGAAAAGGGTTATAGCAACTGGGAACTATCCGCCGATCGTGCGAATGCGTCGCGCAGGGCACTGATACTGGGCGGCATGGATGAATCCAAAGTGTTGCGCGTGGTCGGATTATCTTCATCTGTTCTCTTTGACAAGGCAGATCCTTTGAATCCGATTAACAGGCGCATCAGCATTATTGTGATGAACAAGAAGGCTGAGGAAGCGGCGGCAACGGATGGCGGTGCCATCGAAGTGACGACGTCTGCGGATGCGAGTCCCGATGTTTCCGTTAAAAAGTAACCGAACAATGCCTCATCGTCTGGTTATATTGAAAAATTGGGATGCCTAACATGCCGAAAAAGAAGACTTTGGGCCCTCAAGTTAAGCGGCTCCTGACCGGTGTTTCAGACCACGGTAATGAGCATCTGCTTGAAGTAGAAACTGATCTCGTACAGACAACCATCCTGCTGGCTGAGGCCATAGAAAAGCTGGGTACCAGCTTTTTGGCCTTGCACGCCGCCATTTCGGCCCAGCAGCAGGAAATCGATCTATTGATTTCCTCCGGAACGGCGTCCGATGTCACCGTGGAAAAACTGAAAGTGATCCAGGGCGATATCACGCAGCACATCAATTCCGCCGTGACCAGCCTGCAGTTCCAGGATCTGACTAGCCAATTGATTTCGCGCACAGTGCAAAGAAGTGCCGGCTTGCGCGAAGTATTGAATACGTTGGGCGTTGTTGGTGGCGACATTCCGCACGATGGCGGCAACGACGAGATTGCAGTATTGCTGAAAGAGATCACGATCCGGCTGGAAGCTCAGAGCCAGGAGCTGAAGGGCCTATTGCGCAAGGCCGTATCCCAGAAACATCTGGATAGCGGTGATATTGAATTGTTTTGAAGCAGCGCAAAATCCCGATCAGGTGCGCGGATGAAAAGCCCGAACAGATTGGTTTAGCGTGATACATGTGGGCAGAAAGCCTTAAATTTGAATAACGGAGTAATGATGGCCAAAACAATATTAGCGGTGGACGATTCTGGTTCACTGAGGCAGATGGTGGCTTTTAGCTTGAAGGCTGCAGGCTATCAGGTGATTGAAGCGGTGGACGGACAGGACGGCCTGGAGAAGGCACGCAACCAGGTTGTCGACCTGGTCCTGACCGACCAGAACATGCCGAGGATGGACGGCCTGACGCTGATCAAGTCCCTGCGCGGCTTACCCAGCTATCAAAGGGTGCCCATCCTGATGCTGACTACTGAATCCAGTGATGACATGAAGGCCAAAGGTCGTGCCGCTGGCGCGAACGGCTGGCTGGTGAAACCTTTCGATCCGCAGAAATTGACGGAAGTAGTAAAGAAAGTGATTGGTTAACTATCGATATGGATAGTCTGCGACCAATAAGAGTACATCACGGAGTGAGATAATGACCATTGATATGAGTCAGTTTTACCAAGTCTTTTTCGACGAGGCAGAAGAACTGCTGGCCGAAAAAGAAAAGTTGCTACTGGCTGTCGACGTTTCATCTCCGAGTGAGGAAGATCTTAATGCGATATTTCGTACCGCCCATTCCATCAAAGGCGGCGCGTCCACGTTTGGCCTGACGGATATGTCCGAGGTGACCCACATCCTGGAGTCGCTGCTGGACAAGATTCGCAAGGGAGAGATGGCGCTGACGGCAGAACACGTCGATGCTTTTCTAGTCGCAAAAGATATTCTGAAAATGCAGTTGGACGGACACAAGCTGGGTACCGCGGTGGACCAGGATGCGGTCGCCGACGTGCGCATGCACCTGCAATCGCTGTCACAGGATGTAGTGCCGCTGGCCAAACCGCCGGTAAGCTATGTCGAGCCTGTGATTGACCATGCCTCGCAAAATTATTCCTATTTGTTCACTATAGGTTTGCCTAAGTTGTCCGCCGATGATGTCGCGGCCCTGATGGGTGAACTCGGCTTATTGGGAGCTATCAGCAAGGCTGATGGCGAGCAAGGCAAATTTGTCTTGACGCTGAGAACCAACGAAAGCCAGGATGATATCGTGGCGATCTGCTCCTTTATCATGGATCCGGATGACTTGAAAATTACCCGCGAGCTGATCACGGTTCCTGTATCGACAAAGACCCAGGCGCAAACGGATGACGAACTGGGTTATGGCTTCTTCGAGCCGCTGGAATCCATGTTCCCGCCGGACCCGGCCGCGCAGAATATTTCTGCGAATGCGGAAGAGGCCAATGCCGCTGCTGCCGCAGCGGCGGCTGCCGACAAGAAGGCGACGACAAAAAAAGATACGGACAAAGCTGCAACTGTATCCCAGGAATCTTCCACCATCAGGGTGGGGATAGAAAAGGTGGATCAGCTCATCAACCTGATTGGCGAACTGGTGATTACCCAGGCCATGCTGGAGCAGCGCACCAACCACCTCGATCCTATCCAGCATGAACGCCTGCTGAGCAGCGTCGGCCAGCTCACGCGCAATACGCGTGACCTGCAGGAAGCCGTCATGTCGATACGCATGATGCCTATGGATTACGTGTTCTCCCGTTTCCCGCGTATGGTGCGTGATCTCGCGACCAAACTCGGCAAGAAGGTGGAATTCATTACCTATGGCGCATCCACTGAACTGGATAAGGGCCTGATCGAGCGCATCGTCGATCCGCTGACGCATCTGGTGAGAAACAGTATTGATCACGGCATAGAAATGCCCGAGGCGCGTGCTGCAGTCCGCAAGAGCGAGACGGGGAAGTTATCTCTGTCTGCCGTGCATCAGGGCGGCAATATCGTCATTGAAGTCAGTGATGACGGCGGCGGCCTGAACAGGGAAAAAATTCTTGCGAAAGCAAAGCAGAATGGGATCGCCGTCTCTGATTCCATGTCGGACAGTGATGTCTGGCAGTTGATTTTTGCGCCAGGATTTTCTACTGCAGAAACCGTTACGGATGTATCCGGTCGCGGCGTCGGCATGGATGTCGTAAAGCGTAATATTGCCCAGATGGGTGGCGTTGTCGATATTCGCTCTGCCAGCGGTTTCGGTACCACGATCACGATTTCCCTGCCTTTGACGCTGGCGATCCTGGATGGCATGTCTATCAAGGTGGGCGAAGAGATTTACATCTTGCCGCTGGGCTTTGTGATGGAATCCTTGCAGCCTGCAGTTGAGGACGTCAAGGAAATCAGCGGCAAGGGTAGAGTAGTCAAGGTGCGCGATGAATACCTGCCGCTCATCCCGCTCTACGAAGCCTTTGATATTGAGCCTAAATTTTCCAAGCCGTCCGAAGGCATAGTCGTCATTGTTGAGGTGGATGGGAAAAAGGCTGCTCTGTTTGTGGATGACCTCGTTGGGCAGCAGCAGGTGGTCGTCAAGAATATCGAGTCCAATTATCGCAAGGTGCCGGGCATTTCCGGTGCAACGATTTTAGGTGATGGCGGCGTTTCTTTGATACTGGATGTGGCAGCCTTATTACGCTCAGCCAGATAGTCCGGCCCACAGATGTTTTGTTAGAAATGTTTTATTTACCAGGAAATTAATATGACACAAAACGCACAAGGCTCGGGCGTTGCAGGCGGCGAAAGCTCAGGTTTGGACGTCACCGGCCAAGAGTTCCTGGCTTTCACCCTTGGCCGCGAAGAATACGGCATCGACATTTTGAAGGTGCAGGAAATTCGCGGCTACGAAGCGGTAACGCGCATCGCCAACGCGCCGGATTTCTTGAAGGGCGTGATCAATCTGCGCGGCATCATCGTGCCGGTAGTGGACATGCGCATCAAGTTCAATCTTGGCGAGCCTACTTACGATCAATTCACCGTAGTCATCATTTTGAACATCGGTGGCCGCATCGTTGGCATGGTAGTGGATAGCGTATCCGATGTGACCACGCTGTTGCCTAGCCAGGTCAGGGCGGCGCCGGAGATGGGTACGACCTTCAGCACGGATTTCCTGATCGGCCTGGGTACGCTGGAAGAGCGCATGCTGATCCTGGTTGATATCGACAAACTTATGTCCAGCCCGGAGATGGGCCTTGCTGAGCAACTGGCAGCATAAAGCCAAGGCAGGCTTTGGCTTGCCTTGTAAATTGCAGTATGCAGTAAAAATAAAATAATTAGCAGGTTTCTCAAATGAAGCCGAAGCAAAAATAAAAATAATAAAAACCATCAACGAGGAGACATCTGCAATGAATTTACGTGACATCCGTATTGGCGCCCGACTGGGTATAGGTTTTGGTTTGATCCTGGGGGGCTTGATACTATTGCTTGCAATGGCGACGACACTTTCTGCTCAGAACCGTGCAGCGATGGTGGAGGGCGTGAATGCCGCAATCAAGAAGCAGGCCCTGGCGAATGCGATGAAGAGTGCATTGCTGGAAGGCGGCATCGCCATGCGCAATATTGGCATACAGTCGGATGTGTCGGAAATGCAGAAGCAGGATGGCAAGGCCAAGGAACAGCGGGTACGCTACGACAAGGCCCGGACGGAGTTATCCAAATTCGGACTCAGTGATGACGAAAAAAAGGTTCTCGCCGAACTTGCCAAAATTGACCAGGATATAGAGAAGCCTTTCAAGGATGCGGTGGGCCAGGCTCTGGCATTTAATTCCGAAGGTGCGCTCAAAATCATTTCCAGTGTGATTGATCCGTTGAGCGTGCGTTCTATCGTGGAAATCAATAAGCTGGTGGATTTGCAGGACAAGGCTTCCGAAGACGCCTTTGCCACTTCAGCCGCAACGGGTAAAAAATTGACCTCCGCTCTGTATGTGGTACTGCTCTTGGCCCTGGTTCTCAGCGCGGGATGTACGCTGATGCTGACACGTAGCATCACCCGTCCTTTGCAAACAGCGCTCGAGTTGGCTGAAAAAGTCGCAGGCGGTGATCTGACTTCGGAGGTGGATACGAAAGGCAAGGATGAAGTCGCAGCCTTGCTGCATGCGCTGAAGAATATGAATGACAGCTTGTCGGAAACAGTGGGCAAGGTCAGGTCGGGCACGGAAACCATCACGGTCGCTTCGCAAGAAATCGCCTCCGGCAACGCCGACCTGTCTTCCCGTACCGAATCGCAAGCCAGTTCGCTGGAAGAAACCGCCAGTTCGATGGAAGAGCTGACTAGCACCGTGAAACAGAACGCCGACAATGCCCGCCAGGCGAATCAACTGGTGGTGTCCGCCAGCAGCGTCGCTGTCAAAGGCGGAGCAGTTGTGAGCCAAGTCGTCAACACCATGGGCTCCATCAAGGAAAGCTCGCGCAAGATTGTTGATATCATCGGCGTCATCGACGGTATCGCCTTCCAGACCAATATCCTGGCGCTGAATGCAGCGGTAGAAGCGGCGCGTGCCGGCGAGCAGGGCCGTGGTTTTGCTGTAGTTGCTTCCGAAGTACGCAACCTGGCGCAACGCAGTGCCGGTGCCGCCAAAGAAATCAAGATGCTAATCGGTGATTCGGTAGACAAGGTAGACCAGGGCAGCAAGCTGGTGGATGAAGCCGGCAAGACGATGGACGAGATCGTCACCAGCGTACAGCATGTGGCCGACATCATGAGCGAGATCACGGCTGCCAGCCAGGAACAGAGTTCCGGCATCGAGCAGGTGAACCTGGCGATCACGCAGATGGATGAAATGACGCAGCAAAATGCGGCGCTGGTAGAGCAGGCTGCAGCAGCGGCAGAGAGCATGGAAGAGCAGGCCGTTGTATTGGCTGAAGCTGTCAGCGTATTCAAGTTGAATGCAGGGATTTCGTACGGAAGCATTGCCAAGCCTGCTGCGCGCGTGATCAGCACCGCCAAGCCTGCGGTGTCAGCCAAGCCCCGGAGGGTTGCCGTGGCTGCGCCTGCTGCCGCAAGCAAGCCGGCGGGCACGGTTAAAACCCCGGCCAAGGATGGCGGCGGGGATGATTGGGAAGAGTTTTAACAGTAATTCTTTGCCGGGTGCTGTTTTGTCGAAAGGTGTTGCCGCTGTGTAGATGATTATGCGTAACTTAGCGTAAGCGGCAACGCTGTTCTATTTTGATAGGAGCCCCTAAAGCACTGTCAGTGGAGAATCTATGCGTAGACTTTCAGCATCCGCTTTATGCGTCGTATTTGGTTTCATTGGCTTAAGTGCTGCCCTGCTGACGGCAGTTGTGGTCCGATGGCTGAATGCCGACGTCAACGTCAACGTCTACGTGCTGACCTTGTTCACCTCTGTGGCGGGCTTTGCCGTCCCGCTTGCGGCCTACAGCCGCAATGTGGCCACCAGCTCCGGTTTTTCGCGGAAAATTGCGGAAGAGCTGGACCACATCATGATAGGTTCCGCAGAGACTTCTTATTTTGTCGATTCCATCAAGAAAAAAATATCCCAGGACGTAGGCACCACCAATGCCGTGGTTGACATCACTGCCGATGTAACCAGGAGTACGCAGGAAATCGCTGACGGCGCGATGAAGGCATCCAGTTCAGCGACACAACTGAAGATCGATAGCGCGGCAGGAAAAAGCGAAGTTGATGCGCGCATCCGCCAGATCAACAGCGTGCGTGATGAGGCGCAGAAGGCGTCGGCCGGCATGACGGGCTTGCAAGAAAAGTCCAAGCAGATTCACGTGATTGCCGATGTCATCAATGAGATTGCCACGCGTACCAATTTGCTGGCATTGAATGCGGCCATTGAGGCGGCAAGGGCTGGTGAAAACGGCCGAGGCTTTGCGGTTGTCGCCGGCGAGGTGCGCGAGCTTGCGCAAAGAACCAAGACGGCAACGGACGATATTCGCGTCATGCTGCGCGAGATCAATGAAGAAGCCGAGCATGCGTCGCTAGGCATGTCCCGGCTGGCCGACCGCGTGGTGGAAACCGCCAATGGCATACAGCAGGTACATACCTACTTTAATAATATCGAAAAATCCGCCGACCATTCCGAACATCAGATCAAGCTGATTGCCGAACTCGCGCAAACGCATGTCAAGGATGCTGAGTCCATTTCAAGTTCGGTGGGCAAGATACGCGAAGGGATGATCGCGACCGAGGCCAGCCTGCCGCAGGTGATTGCGTCTGCGACTGGATTGTCCGAGTTGTCGGAAGTGTTGTTTAACGAAATAAGTTCGTTAAATATTGTCACCCAGCATGAACCTGTCAAAAAAGCGGCGCTGGCAGCAGTTATAGTGATAGAGAAATTATTTGCCAATGCGCTGGAAACGGGGCAAATCAGCATGGGGCAGCTGTTTGACCGTAGCTATACGCCGATCCAGGGCACCAATCCGACCAAGTACACAACGGCTTTTGACGCCTTTACAGACCGGGTTTTGCCAGCGGTGCAGGAGGGGTTGTTAGCCGCCATGCCGCAGCTGGTGTATGCCGGGGCCGTGGACAATAATGGATATTTTCCCACGCACAATAAAAAGTTTTCGCAGAAATTGACAGGGAATTACGACAAGGATTTGATTAATAATCGTACCAAGCGTATTTTTGATGATCGTACCGGGTCGCGCTGCGGTTCAAATACCAAGCCTTTTCTGCTGCAGACCTATAAGCGCGATACGGGAGAGGTCATGCATGACTTGTCGGTGCCTATCTATGTGGCGGGAAAACACTGGGGCGGTTTTCGTGTCGGATACCGCTCTATGGAATAAAATGACGGCTGGTAGAAGTGAAACATAAAAGCGGGACAAGAAATCGGCGTAAAACAGAGGTAGATAAAGAAGCAGGTGCAAGCAGGTGAAATATTCGGCTATCTGATGTGGAGGTTATAGATATTCGGGCTCGTAATGGCTAATTGTTAAGGACCTGGGCAAGATGTTAAACAGGTTCTACGGACGTGTTTAAGATCTGTGGTAAGTGGGCTGGATTGAAAGAGCATCTTTGCAGGTGTATTCGGGATGCGTGAAGCTTTGATTCTCCCCCACGCGATAAAACAGCAAACAGGTTCCAAGAGAAGGATGGTTTTAATGACAAAGCCTTTAGAAAAAAATAAGACGGAAACATCGAAAGAGTTCGATTTTACGCATCGTGATTTTGATCGGGTCAGGGACCTGATTTATAAAAAAGCCGGCATTTCCCTCGCCGACAGCAAGCAGGAGATGGTCTATAGCCGTCTGGCGCGGCGTCTCAGGGCAACCGGATTGAATTCGTTTGTCTCTTACCTGGACAATCTGGAAAAAGAGCCTTCTGGTGCCGAGTGGGAGGCATTTACCAACGCACTGACCACTAATCTGACCTCGTTCTTCCGCGAAGAGCACCACTTCCCGATTCTTGCCGAGCACGTCAAAAAAAAACGCGATGGCCTGACCATATGGTGTTCTGCGAGTTCTACTGGAGAAGAACCTTATTCGATAGCGATGACCTTGTGCGAGGCCTTCAATACGATGAAGCCGCCGGTGCAAATTGTGGCGACCGATATTGATACCAATGTGCTGGCTACCGCTTCCAAGGGTGTGTATAACCTGGATCGCCTGGACAAGATGTCGCCGGAGCGCGCGCGTAAATTTTTTCTGAAGGGGAAGGGCGCGCAGGAGGGGTTGGTCAGGGTTCGGCAGGAGTTGCGTGATCTGATCACTTTCAAGCAGTTGAATCTGTTGGCCGATAGCTGGCCCGTCAGCGGTGAGTTTGATGCGATATTCTGCCGCAACGTGATGATCTACTTTGACAAGCCCACCCAGGGAAAAATACTAAAGAAATTTGTGCCTTTGATGAAATCGGATGGCTTGCTTTTTGCCGGCCATTCCGAGAACTTCCTGTACGTGACGGACGCTTTCAAGCTTAGAGGTAAAACTGTGTATGAACTGGCGAGCCTGCACGAGGCCCGCAGCAAGACCATACCGCGTCATTCGGACAAAGGCCTATCATGAGCCAATTAAGTGAAGAGCATTTCGCAACGAATGTGTACTACGACAGGACTTTCGATTGCGACGCTGCAAAAATATTGCCGGGAGAGTTTTACTTCACCGGCAAGGATATGCTGATTGTGACCGTACTTGGTTCTTGCGTATCTGCCTGTATCCGCGATAGGGTATCCGGTGTTGGCGGCATGAACCATTTCATGCTGCCGGACGGCGGCGCGGATTCTGATAACCCGGTTTCAGCATCCATGCGTTACGGTACTTATGCGATGGAGGTCTTGATCAATGAATTGCTGAAAGCCGGCGCCCGGCGCGAAAACATGGAGGCCAAGGTGTTTGGCGGCGGCAACGTGCTGCGCGGTTTCACGGCGATCAACGTCGGTGAAAGAAATGCAAAATTCGTACTGGATTATCTGCGTACCGAGAAAATGCGGGTGATTGCCGAGGATTTGAATGATATCTATCCTCGCAAAGTCTATTTTTTTCCCAAGACGGGAAAAGTCCTAGTTAAGAAGTTGAAAGTTGAACATAACGACACGCTCAAAAAACGCGAACTGGATTACGCCAGCCGCCTCAAGACCGCACCGGTGGGCGGCGCGATCGATCTGTTTTGAATTTTTTGACTTATATAGTGTGTTGTTGCAGCGGAGTATTTTATGAAAATCAAAGTATTAATCGTAGATGATTCGGCATTAATCAGAAGTGTCATGAGTGAGATTATCGGCAGCCAGCCTGATATGGAAGTCGTTGGCGTTGCTCCGGACCCCCTGGTTGCGCGAGACTTGATCAAGCAGACCAATCCCGACGTACTGACGCTGGACGTCGAAATGCCGAAGATGGATGGCCTGGATTTCCTGGAAAAGCTGATGCGTCTGCGGCCCATGCCGGTGCTGATGGTGTCGTCGCTGACTGAACGTGGTTCGGAAATCACCATGCGCGCGCTGGAACTGGGTGCCGTCGATTTTGTGACCAAACCCAAGCTGTCGATTAAGAGCGGCATGCAGGAATATACCGACCTGATCGCCGACAAGATCCGTGCTGCTTCCAAGGCACGTATCAAGCCGCGCATGGCGCAGGTGGTTGATGCAAACAAAGGTCCGGTGGGCGAATTGCCTATGGTGCGCAATCCGCTCACCAGTAGTGAAAAGCTGATCATCATCGGCGCATCTACCGGTGGAACCGAGGCGATCAAGAATTTCCTGGTCCAGATGCCTTCGGATTGCCCTGGCATCTTGATTACCCAGCATATGCCGGAAGGTTTTACCCGTTCGTTTGCAAAGAGACTGGACGGCTTGTGCAAAATCTCCGTGATGGAGGCCGCAGGCGGAGAGCGGGTCTTGCCGGGGCACGCCTATATTGCACCGGGGCATTCTCATCTGTTATTGGCCCGGAGCGGTGCCAACTATGTGACCAAACTCGATGACGGTCCGCCGGTGAATCGGCACCGGCCTTCTGTGGATGTCTTGTTCAGATCCGCAGCGACGTTTGCCGGTAAAAACGCGGTGGGCGTGATCTTGACGGGGATGGGCAAGGATGGGGCCGTCGGCATGTTGGAAATGAAGAACGCGGGCGCATACAATTTTGCTCAAGACGAGGCAACTTGTGTAGTATTTGGGATGCCGCGTGAAGCAATTGCAGTGGGTGCCACACATGAAGTTGGCCCGTTAAACGAGTTGCCCTCCAAGGTGCTGAATTACCTTGCTACACATGGAAGCCGAGCATTGCGGGTTTGATTGGCGCAATTGGGGTGTAAACTCCCGATTGTTACGATCAAATTCAGACAAATTTCACTTGTTATGCAATTTGAACACCACTTCCTGGTAATTTGACCGATAATACTAAAATCTGTCTTTAAAGAAATAATGGAGTAATTCATGGCCGATCAGAATCTCAAGTTTTTAGTTGTTGATGATTTTTCTACAATGCGTCGTATAGTGCGCAATTTGCTAAAAGAGCTTGGATATTCCAACGTTGACGAAGCTGAAGATGGCGCGATGGGGCTGGCCAAGCTGAAGTCGGGCGATTTTGACTTTGTGATTTCGGACTGGAATATGCCGAACATGGATGGCCTCACGATGTTGCAACATATCCGTGCCGATGCTGCTTTAGCCAAATTGCCGGTACTGATGGTGACTGCAGAAGCTAAAAAAGAAAATATCATTGCAGCAGCTCAGGCAGGCGCCAATGGTTATGTAGTAAAGCCTTTCACTGCAGCGACTCTGGACGAGAAATTGACCAAGATTTTCGAGAAGCTTGAGAAGGGCGCTTAATAATAATTAAAAGCAGCATTGATTTCCCTCGTGGAGCGATGACTGTTGTAATGGGGTGTGCGGTGCATGCCCCAATAAGGAGCGGAAATGAGTCAAATTATTGGCGAAAACGCCCAGCATGATGAGCTTTTGACGCGCGTGGGTCATATGACCCGTCTGCTACACGACAGCTTGCGCGGCCTCGGTCTGGATAAGTTGCTAGAGCGTGCGGCCGATGATATTCCGGACGCCAGGGACAGGCTCGAATATGTGGCGCGCATGTCGGAACAGGCTGCGCAGCGGGTGTTAAATGCGACCGATGTCGCTATCCCTCTGCAGGAGTCGCTGGATACCGGCGCAAAGAAAATTTCGGCGGATTTGCAAAGTCTGTTGGGCCAGGCTGCGACGGTAGAGCAATATCAGCAGCAAGCGAGCCAGACTTTGGAGTATTTGAAGTCGGTCAGCGGCAGTAGCGCTGAAACCAAGTCGCATCTGATGGATATCATGATGGCGCAGGATTTTCAGGATCTGACCGGACAAGTGATCAAACGCGTGACTGAGCTGGCGCAAAATCTGGAGCAGCAGTTGGTGCAATTGCTGATCGATTATTCGCCCGGTGAAATCAAGCGCGATACCGGGGATGGTCTGCTGAACGGACCGCAAATCAATCCCACGGGAAATGCCGATGTCGTTGCCGACCAGGGCCAGGTAGATGATTTGCTGGACAGTCTCGGATTTTAAGATTGTGCTTCTTGCTTAATGATCGGGCCGGCGTGGTCGCCTTCAACTATTTACCGTCCATGATCGCCATGGCTTTTTTTAGATTATCCCACTATGAGTGAAGTAAACTTCATCGTCAGAGAACCTTTGCTGGATCCTAAGCAAAAGGTCATCGGTCTCCAGTTGTCCTGGCAGCATCCGTCGGATCAGGCAGAGAATGAAAGCGTGGAAAACCTGGATGCCCTGATGACTTTCGTCGCCGAGCATCTGAATGACGACGACAAGGGCTTCCTGCTGGGCGATAACCTGCTGTTCATAGAAGCAGTTCCTGCTTTATTGCAAACTGAGGGCCTGCGCCTGCTGTCGCCCAAAAATACCGTTCTGATAATGTCAAAGCGTTATTTTGTGGAAGGCCCGGAGCTGGAATTGATCAAGAAGGTCAGGGCGGAAGGTTACGGCATCTCTGTTCGGGGTGGTGACCTCAGCGGCTTGGATCGCACCATGTTGTCTCAGGTCTCGCACGTAGAAGTCCAGCTCGGCGCAGCCAATCTTTCCGCCCAGGCCAAGGCCTACGCAGTGCTGAAGCAACTGTCCGTGCGCATGGTCGCCAGGAAGGTCTCTACCTGGCAGGATTACGATGCATGTTCCGCCCTGGGGCTGGACTGTTTCGTCGGCAAGCTGCATCTGACACCGCGCCCCAGCACCAATCAGAAGGGTCTGAATTCTTCGCAGACCACCATTTTGCAATTGATGGAAATGGTCAGGAAAAATGCCGACATCCAACAACTGGAAGCGGTTGTGAAGCGCGATGCAACCTTGGCGTACAAGCTGCTGCGCTACATTAACTCTGCGGGTTTCGGTCTGCGCACTGAGGTACAGTCGCTGAAGCATGCAGTGCAGATACTCGGATACAGCCCACTGTATCGCTGGTTATCCCTGTTGCTTGCCACGGCGAGCACCAGCGGCTATTCGCCGGTATTGCTGGAAACGGCGATCGTGCGCGGCCGCTTTGCCGAGTTGCTGGGCCAATCCCAGATGTCCAAGAGCGAAGCAGAAAATCTGTTTGTGGCTGGCATGTTCTCCCTGCTGGACCGCTTGCTGGGTATACCGATGGAAGAGGTCTTATCCACGATCCAGTTGCCGGAAGCAGTGACGGAAGCGTTGATTTCCCGCGGTGGCCTGTATGGCCCTTACCTTGCATTGGCAGAGGCCTGTGAACTGAACAGCATGCTGGTCGGTTCTCTTGCGGAATCCCTGGATATTACTCCTGCCGACGTCAACAAAGCCCATTTGTCGGCGCTGGTGTTTGCAAAAAATATCGCTTCCGCAGCTTAAAGACATTTTACGCAATTCACCCGCTTTGCCGAAAACGCTGTACTGGTTTTCGGCATTGTCTTTTTTTGTGCCGCATCTCACACCTACTTTTAGGGTGCCGGTACGGCTTCATTTCCCCAAAATCAAAAAAATTTCCACATGGAAAAAATATTTCAGCATTTCCCACGGAATTGGTGATGCGAAATAAAGGGTAATTTTGCACCTGTTCCCGGCATGAACTGGTGTCACTTTCTACAATAATCGTACCTGTAAATCTGTCAATGCGACGTGTTGTACGCAAGACAGGCGATAACGGGGTTGGCAATGGCCGAAGAAAGTGATCTTGAAAGAACCGAACCGGCGTCGCCGAAGCGCCTGGAACAGGCGCGTGAAGAGGGCGACGTACCGCGTTCGCGCGAACTTTCTACTTGTACTATTTTATTGGCCGCCGGTGCTTCCCTGTGGGGCATGGGGGACGGCTTGATACGCCAGTTGAACCATGCGCTGATCGCAGGGCTCAGCATGGACAGGACACAGGCCTATGATCATGCCGTGCTGTTTGCGCACATAGGCGCCACCTTGATGGACGTGCTGGTCGCCTTTGCGCCCGTCGCCGGGCTGCTGATGCTGGTCGCGCTGGCATCGCCGCTGCTGATAGGCGGCTGGCTGTTCAGCGGCAAAGCCCTGCAACCTAATTTTGGCCGCCTGAATCCGCTGAGTGGTTTGGGCAACATGATTTCTGCGCGTGCAGGTGTGGAACTGCTGAAGGCGGTCGGCAAGACTATTCTGGTCGGTGTGGTGGCCTGGATCGCCATCATGGGGCAGAAAAATGCCATCTTCGGCCTTGCTGTAGAACCCTTGCACGAAGGTCCTGCACATGTCGGCCATATGCTGGGTGTCTGCTTCCTGTCTATTGTTGGTGCGCTGGTGCTGATCGCGGCAATCGATGCGCCTTACCAGATGTGGCATTACGCGAACAAGCTGAAGATGACGCATCAGGAAGTGGTGCAGGAATCCAAGGAAGCCAACGGTAACCCGCAGATCAAGGCCAAGATCCGGGCCCAGCAGCGTGAAATGGCGCGTCGCAGGATGATGTCGGAAGTGCCTACCGCCGATGTAGTCGTCACCAACCCGACCCACTTTGCCGTAGCCCTGAAATATTCCGATGGCGCGATGCGCGCGCCGAAAGTGGTTGCCAAAGGTGCGGACGAAGTCGCTGCGAAAATCCGTGAACTGGCCGCTGCCAACAATGTTCCGCTGCTTGAGGCGCCGCCACTGGCCCGTGCCTTGTACAAGCATACCGATCTGGGCGATGAGATTCCCGAGAAGCTCTATGCAGCCGTGGCCGAGGTGCTGGCCTATGTCTTCCAATTAAAAACTTTCCGTCAACGTGGCGGTAACCGACCGATGCAACCAAATGATTTGCAAGTGCCTGCAGAGCTGGATCCGAATAGCCCCGTTGCGATTGCCGCTGCGGCTGCTGCCAAGAACAAAGCTGCCGGCGCTGATAATGGAGTCGTAGCATGAAGTGGCCTGTATGGATGAAAAAATTCAATAGCAAGGGCATTGCAGCGCCGATATTGATCATCATGATGCTGGCGATGATGATATTGCCGCTGCCTGCGTTTGTGCTGGATATCTTTTTCAGCTTTAACATCGCATTGTCCATCATCGTGCTGCTGACCAGCTTGTACACGATCAAACCGCTGGATTTCATGGCTTTTCCTGCCGTGCTGCTGGTCAGCACGATGCTGCGCCTGTCGCTGAACGTTGCTTCCACCCGTGTTGTTCTGACGGAAGGCCATACCGGGCCGGACGCTGCGGGCAAGGTCATTGAGGCCTTCGGCCACTTCCTGATCGGCGGCAACTACACCGTCGGTATCGTCGTATTTATCATTCTGACCATCATCAACTTTACCGTCGTTACCAAAGGTGCAGGCCGTATCGCCGAGGTGGGCGCGCGTTTCGCATTGGATGCGATGCCAGGTAAGCAGATGGCGATTGATGCCGATCTGAATGCCGGCCTGATCGCCGAGCAGGAAGCCCGCCGCCGCCGTACCGAAGTGGCGCAGGAAGCCGAATTTTACGGCGCGATGGACGGTGCCAGTAAATATGTCCGGGGCGATGCGGTGGCAGGCATTATGGTCACCGTCATTAATATTGTCGGCGGCCTCATTGTCGGCATCATCCAGCATGATCTCGATTTTGCCGCAGCGTTGAAGAACTACACGCTGCTGGCCATCGGTGACGGCCTGGTAGCGCAGATTCCTTCGCTGATCATCTCCACGGCAGCCGGTATCATCGTATCCCGCGTTGCCAGCGAACAGGACATCGGCGGCCAGTTGCTCGGCCAGTTGTTCGCCAAACCGCAAGTCCTGTATATCACCGCCGGCATCGTTGGCGGCATGGGCATCATTCCCGGCATGCCGCATATCGCCTTTATTTTCCTGGCAGCGCTGCTGGCTGGCGCAGGCTACCTGATTTCCAACCGTGGAGAAGTGGTCGAGAAGAAGGAAGAGCCCGCCAAGGCACCGGTCGCTCCGGAAATCGAAGAAGCAACCTGGCAGGACATCATGCCGGTTGACACGCTGGGCCTGGAAGTGGGCTATCGCCTGATTCCGCTGGTGGATAAAGGGCAGGGTGGAGAATTGCTGCGCAGGATCAAGGGCATACGCAAAAAATTCGCGCAGGAAGTGGGTTTCCTGTCGCCGCCGGTGCACATCCGCGACAACCTGGAGTTAAAGCCTTCCGTCTACAGGATTACCCTGAAAGGCGTGGAGGTTGGCACTGGCGAGGCGATTACCGGTCAATACCTGGCGATCAATCCCGGCATGGTTTCCGGTCCCTTGCCCGGCGTCGAAACTACCGACCCTGCATTCGGCCTGCCGGCGATCTGGATCGATGCCGGCATGCGTGAACAGGCCCAATCTATGGGCTATACCGTGGTGGATGCCGGCACGGTGATCGCAACGCACCTGAACCATCTGATTACTTCGCATGCTGCAGAATTGCTCGGCCGCCAGGAAGTGCAGTCGCTGCTGGATCATGTGGCCAAGGATTCGCCTAAGCTGGTCGAGGACCTGGTGCCCAAGCTGATTCCGGTCGCCACCTTGCAGAAAGTCTTGCAAAACCTGCTGGTGGAAGGCGTACATATTCGCGATATGCGCACCATCATTGAAAACCTGTCCGAGCACGCAGTGCAAACGCAGGATGCAGGCGACCTGACAGCATTTGTCCGGATTGCACTGGGCCGCGCGATCGTCCAGCAGATATTCCCGTCCACCAATGAGCTGACGGTCATGACACTGGATAACCGCCTGGAACGACTGCTGATGCAAGCCTTGCAAACCGGCGGCTCTGATGGTTCTGGCATAGAGCCCGGCCTGGCGGATACGCTGGCCAGCCAGACTGAGGCAGCAGCGCAAAACCAGGAAAAACTGGGATTAACGCCGGTATTGCTGGTGCCTGCACCATTGCGCGCCTTGTTGTCGCGCTTTCTGAGAAGAAGTCTGCCGCAGTTGAAAGTGCTGTCGCATGCAGAATTACCTGAAACAAAAACGATTAGAGTTACCAGCCTTGTTGGAGGGCAATCATGAACGTAAGGAAATTTACCGCTAATACTTCGCGTGAAGCGATCAGGATGCTGAAGGACGCTCTTGGTCCTGACGCTGTGATCCTATCGAATCGGAATGTCGGCGGCAAGGTGGAAATCCTGGCGATGGCGGATGAGGCGATCTCATCGATTGCAACGCCGGAACACGAGCGCATGATGGTGCCTGAAGTGGCGAAGATCACGCCGCGTTTCAGCTCTGCCGCACAGGCAGTGCATGCGCCGGCTGCTCCGCTTTTCCAGCAACCGGAACAGCACTTCCAGCATGCACAGTTCCAGCCGCAGTCACAGTCGCAATCACAGCCGCAGGCGCATCAATCGAATCAATCGCAGCAGCAGCGCCCGCAACCGGTTTTTGCAAAACCAGTTGCGAAGCCCGAGGCTGCCATGAAGGAAGGCGGTAACGCCAGCGCCGCGGAAATGTCCAAGATGATGAGCGAGATACGTTCTATGCGGGGCATGCTGGAAGCGCAACTGGCTGAACTTTCCTGGAGCAATACCCAGAAGCGCCAGCCGGTGAAAGCCCAGATACTGAAGGAAATGCTGGCCACCGGCTTCAGCGCCAGCCTGGCGCGCTATCTGGTGGACAAGATGCCTGAACCCGAAACCGTGGCCAGTGGCCTGTCCAGGATCAAGGCGATACTCGCCCACAACCTGACGACCATAGGCAATGAAAACGAAATCCTGGAAAAAGGCGGCGTGTATGCGCTGGTAGGGCCGACCGGTGTCGGCAAGACCACGACCACGGCCAAACTTGCAGCGCGCTGCGTGATGCGCCACGGCCCGGCCAAACTGGCGCTGATTACGACCGATGCCTATCGTATCGGCGGTTACGAGCAGTTGCGCATTTACGGCAAGATCCTTGGCGTGATGGTGCACTCAGTCAAGGATGAAAGCGATCTGCGCATTGCGCTCTCCGAGCTGAAAAACAAGCATACGGTATTGATCGATACGGTCGGCGTAGGCCAGCGCGACAAGATGGTCACCGAGCAGGTGGCGATGCTGTCCGGTGCCGGCAATGACGTCAAGCGCCTGTTATGCCTGAACGCGACTTCCACCGGCGAGACCTTGAGCGAGGTAGTGCGGGCTTATCAGGGAGCTGGGCTGGCAGGTTGTATTTTGACCAAGCTGGATGAGGCGGCAACCATAGGCGGCGCGCTCGATATCATGATACGGCAAAAGTTGAATACCTATTACATCGCCAGCGGGCAGAGGGTTCCAGAAGACTTGCATGTAGCCAACAAGAACTATCTGATAGACCGGGCATTCAAGCTGAAACGCGAAACCGCATCCTTCATGTTCAAGGATGATGAGTTGCCTATGCTGATGGCGAACGCCGCCGCGATGAATAACCGCATGAACAATGTAATGAATGGCAGGGAGGTGAGCTTTGGCTAGATTCGATCAGGCGGAAGGGCTGCGCCGTATGCTGGAAGGGCCCAAGCCACGGGTTGTGACTGTGTTGTCCGCGTTGAGGGAAGACGAAAAAAGCGGCATGCTGGTCAATCTCGGCGTTTCCCTGGCGCGCCAGGGCAAGAATATCCTGATGGTGGATGCCAGGGCCTCTGCCGACAGCATAGGGGCGTGGTTAAATGCGAATCCTGAGCAGACCTTGTTGGACGTTGCCAGACAACAGCGTACAATGCAAGACGCGATTAAAATAGTGTCTTCTGGACTATCTGTGGCCATGTTAGCAAAATATGCACCGGTATCGTCCAGTATCCCGACCGAAAACTCCCGGCGCTTGTCGCGGGTGTTTGATGTGGCGGTGAATCGCTCGGATTTAGTGATAGTCGACGGTGAAATTGATATCAATGACGCATTTCCTCTTGCATCCCTGGATGAAAGTGAGGTCGTAATGCAGGTATCTGCGAATCCAACAACAATTAAAACAGCCTATGGCTTGATCAAGCGTGTAAACAGTCGAATAGGCAGGCGCTCCTATGGCATCATCGTGTCGGGAGCAACAGAGAAAGAAGCAAAATTGGTCTATACCAACATGGCGCAGGCTGCCAGCAGATACCTTGCCGTGCCTTTGCATTTCGTGGGATATGTGCCGGAAGATGAGCACATGAAAAAAGCGGCGCATTTGGGACGCTCGGTCATTGATGCTTTTCCGCTTGCCGGCGCGTCGCTTGCTTTTTACAGGTTGGCAGAGCAAATCGCACTGACCGCCCGTTCGACTTTAAGTTTGCAGGGATTGCCAGAGATAGGTGTTCGTCTCGGAACGTAATTACATATGTACACCGCCAGCGGAAAATCGGATAAAAATTTCTTACTTACGGAGCATGCTCCACTGGTCAAGCGGCTCGCTTACCAGCTAAAAGCCAGGTTGCCGCCCAGCGTAGAGGTGGATGACCTGGTTCAGGCCGGCATGATAGGCTTGCTTGATGCGATCAACCGCTATGAAGACAATCACGGCGCCCAGTTTGAAACCTATGCGATCCAGAGGATACGTGGTGCCATGCTGGATGAGCTGCGCAATAGCGACTGGCTGCCGCGCGGCGTGCGCCAGAATATGCGCAAGATAGAAAATGCAATGAACGCCCTGCAGCAAAAACTGGGACGGCCGCCGCTGGAGACTGAAGTCGCCAAGCAGCTCAAGCTGTCCCTGAGCGACTATCAGGATATGCTGGGCGATAGCGGTGGACATCAACTGGTGTACTACGAAGATTTTCATGATGCGGATACCAGGGAGCATTTCCTTGACCATTACACGTCGGACCAGTCCGGCGATCCTTTGCAGGATCTGCTGAATGGCGACTTTCGCGATGCGGTTATTCACGCGATCGACAGTCTGCCCGAGCGAGAGAAATTGTTGATGGGTTTGTACTACGAACAGGAACTGAATCTGAAGGAAATCGGGGCGGTCATGGGGGTGTCGGAATCCCGTGTATCGCAACTCCATAGCCAGGCGGTAGCCCGGCTCAGGGCATCTTTGAGGGACAGAGCGTGGACTGGTCTAGCCTAGTAGGTTTATTACTGGTGGTCGTCGGCATCCTGTTTGGGCAGGTGCTGGAGGGCGGCCGCATTTCTTCGCTGGTGCAACCGGCTGCGTTTGTCATTGTCGTAGTGGCGACGATAGGCGCCGTGATGCTGCAAAGCCGGATGCCGGTTTTTATCCGCGGCGTACGCATGCTCAAGTGGATCATCAATTCACCGGAAGACAATACCAAGAAAACCATACAGGATGCGATGGTCTGGAGCAGTGTCGCCCGCCGCGAAGGTTTCCTGAGCCTGGAGCGTTATATGCAGTCCTCCAAGGATCCGTTCATCGCCAAGGGCTTGAGGCTGGTGATAGACGGTATCGATCCGTCCAGGTTGAAGGACATTCTGGATGTGGACATCTCCTTGTATGAGATGGAGCAAAGGCAAGCGGTCAAGATCTGGGAATCCGCCGGCGGCTATTCGCCGACTATCGGCATCCTGGGGGCGGTGCTTGGACTGATACACGTGATGGAAAACCTGACGGACCCCAGCAAGCTGGGCAGCGGCATTGCCGTCGCTTTTGTGGCAACCATCTACGGCGTGGGCCTGGCGAATCTGTTTTTCCTCCCTGTCAGCAATAAGCTGAAAGAGATCATTTCGCGCGAAGTCATACGCAGGGAAATGCTGGCGGATATTTTCTTCAGCATTGCACTGGGTGACAGCACCCGCCTGGTGGAAGAGCGGCTCTCCAATCATCGCCAGGCAACGGCTTAAGCGGTCAACACCATGGCAAGGAAACGATATCAGGAAGAACCGGACAACCACGACAGGTGGCTGGTTTCCTACGCGGATTTCATTACCTTGCTGTTTGCATTTTTTGTTGTCATGTATGCGATTTCTTCGCTCAACGAAGGAAAATACAGGGTGCTGTCGAATGCGCTGACGGGTGCCTTCGGCAAGGTCATGATCGTCACGCCCAAGCAGCCGGAAATTGCCCCTTCACCGACCATCAAGCTCGATCCTCTCCCCATCGTCAAGAAAAACACCGAAGCCTTACACAAGGAGCGTGAGCAGATGACCGGCGTTGCCAGGGATATCCTGGCGGTGCTGGAGCCGCTGGTGCGCGAGGGCAAGGTGCGGGTCACGCAGACCAGCCGCGGGGTGACGATAGACATCAATGCCAGCGTGCTGTTTGCACCGGGCGAAGCGAAATTGACCGAAGATTCAAGTCAGGCGCTGAAGGCGATTGCATCTGTGCTGAAGAATGACAATCACTCGATCCAGGTGGAAGGGCATACCGATAATCTGCCTATAAAGAACTCCATTTTCCCTTCCAACTGGGAATTGTCTGCCGTGCGTGCCAGCACTGTCGTACGGCTGTTTTCTGAAAACGGTGTCGATGAAGGGCGCCTGACTGCAGTAGGGCAGGGCCCGAAACTGCCGGTAGGCGCCAACGACACGCCGGAGGGGCGTTCCAGGAATCGCCGGGTTACCGTCACGATACTGGCACTACTACCGGACAATCCGATTGATGTCCCGGTTACCGCATCGGACAAAAAGCCGGCAAATCCCTGATCCGGATTTGCGCTGGGCCATATGGAATTGGTGCGCGTCCTGAGATGCTACTAACTTCTATTAGCGCCGAGCTTGGGCTCCGTCGATGCGTGGCGCCGCTTTTATTGATTTCTCGATGCGCCTGATGGAAGCATGTAATCCATTTTGTAGCTATGCTTGCCGCGGTCGATTTCAATAGCCATTGATCCACTTAGTCCGGCCAGTTCATCGGTGCCGGAGTCGGGTACCACAGTCAATTGCAGTTGTGACGCGCCGCGATTCATCGTGCCGCTATGCTGCAGAACGAAGCTGCCTTTGCGCCCTTGCAAAGTGCCAGTCACCCGCTCCAGCGCCACATAGCCGGCCGAGCCTTGCACCTCTGTGCGTATGGCCAGCATTTCACCGAGGCTGGTTCCAGCCAGATCACCGCGAAATTGCTTATCAATCGTCATGCGGCCAATATGTGCGGCCTCAATGCCGGGTGTTGCTGTTTGCGGCGTCAATTTGACGTCAAATGATCCTGCTGCCTGCATTTTTGATGTCTCCTTTGTGGTTGGCGGCGATTGCTGATCGGTACCGGCGTGTGCCGCCGTGAGCAGGCCAAGAAAAAGAGCCAGCGCCGCCATGCAAGCCCGTCTGTCTAATAGCACAAGCATCATTCGCACAATCATCATTGTCATCCTGTAAAATTTTGCAACGCGCATCCTGCGCAATGCGAGGACATGAATGTATCAGGAGAGGCAGAACCGATGATTGGAAAAACGCGACAAGCTAAATGGACTGGCAGCAAATGAGCGCTGAACCTGGCAAGCCGCGTGGCGTATTGCGACCGCAACCCGCATCGGGCAATTTCCAGCATGAACGCCGCGTCGCATCGGCATTGCTTGCAGATTTTGTGGAGCATTACTGGTATGTTCGCTGGGATCCGCGCGAGCTTCCGCCCGTGCAGCAAGCGACGCTGCCTCATCCCAATGTGCATCTGGTGATAGAGCGGAATGAGGCTAACATCTACGGAGTGCAAAGTAAGCGTTTTGAGCGACGTCTGGAAGGATTGGATTTCGTTTTCGGCATCAAATTCAGGGCGGGCGGCTTCTATCCTTTCCTTAAATCCCCTGTATCTGCCCTGGCCAACGGCATCCTTCCCGTACAGTCCGTATTCGCATCCGCAGGGCAGGGTTTGATGCCACGCATAACTGCCTGCATCGACTTTGATGCGATGGTTGGAGTGGCGGAAGCCTTCCTGCTTGATCACTTGCCCCTGCCCGATCCCAACGTCGTGCGCGCCAGCGTGCTTGTTGCAGCAGTAGCAGACGATCTTTGCATGACGTCGGTGGACCAGTTAATGACAAAAGCAGGGATGGACAAGCGTTCTCTACAGCGGCTATTCCAGAAATACGTGGGTATTGGGCCGAAATGGGTGATCAGGCGCTATCGTCTGCATGAGGCAATTGAGCGTATTCAAAACTATACGAACGTCAATTGGGTGGAATTGGCGTTAGAGCTTGGCTATTTCGATCAGTCTCATTTTGTACGGGATTTTAGCGCCCTGATAGGCCAGTCGCCGGCTGAGTATGCGCGCTCTTTGGGCAAAGGTGGCGCAAGCTGATTGCCGCTCTCTTCGGTGGCGAAAAAGCGGGTGCTTGGCGCAAGTCGAATGACTATCCAGGCCGGTCCGGCCTGGCATATTCGCATCCAAAAACAGAGGGGTAGTGAGGCGCGGATTAGCGCGCAGCGAAACCGCGGCCAGCGGATGTGCTGACGGTAGTGTGGCCGCTAGGGCCGTAGAATGAGCCGGCGGCAACGCTCGGGTCATTTTGCTGCAGGATCTTGAGCGCACTTTGCGTGACATTCATGTGCCGGTTGATCAACAAGCCGTTAGTGCGATTGTTTTCGTTCGCTTTGCCGGTTACCGCGAGAAGGGTCGCCCAGCATTGTGCTGTTTCCGATTCGCTTGTTACTTGCTTCAGCCAGCTTTGTACGCCTGCGGCGTCACCGCTAAAGCCCAGGTTTAGCAGATGTTTGTTGCGTGATTTTTCCAAAGCTGAAATATCGGTAACAGCTTTGACTTTATTCACCGTGACCTGCGCGAGATCTTCTACGTTGCCACTGACAAGTACCACTTGCTCTTTCTCCAGCAATTCAGCTAAAGAGGTCATCGCCTTTACTTCTTCTTGCAGGCATTCGAGCAGATTGGTTGTTGTCAGGTTCATTATCAACGTTTTCTAGAATTTAACAGGTCTTTCACCGTATCCAGGAGTCCGTCAGCGACCTTGTCGGAATTGACCTGGAAACGGCCCTCCGATATTGCCAGCTTGATCTCTTCCACTTTCTTCGTGGCAAACACTGCACTACCGGCCTGTGCACTTTGCACGCCTTGCAGTTGAGTGGACAAATTGGAAATCTGCACGCTATGTGACGGCGTACTCGCAACTTCCGTTTTATCTGCCGCTTTTTCGGTACGGGCTTGCGCCGGACTGTTTGCAGGCAGTCCGCCGGTCTTCTTCAGTGCGTCATCAATTTTCACAGCATTACCCTCACTTATGGGATTCATATACATCATTACACCATGTATATCGGCTGCGTTATTTCAAACTTTAACATTACTTGCGGAAATATTTTGTTAGTCTGCTATGGCTACTCTGCGGTTACTGTTTTTGCGCAGCAATTACTTGCTAATATGTTACTTCTATTTGGCCGCCAGCTTTGGCAATTCCACTTAATACCTGGCCTGACAAAGTGCGTGCTTTCACTATCTGTCCCTCCGCCGCATTATTCAAGGCCAGCGCATCTGTGGAGACCTGGAATCCGCTTCCCTTGCTGGTTACCCTTACAGACTGGCCTTGCTGTATGACGGGAATATTGCGTAGATTGTCCATACGCAATAATGTCCCGGATGCAATAGACATCGTCATCGTGCGCCCGATTGCCTGCTCAGGGCTGGTAATCACGCCGGCAGGCAAATTGGATAACTCCCCCTTAACCTTAGCGAGATCCGTCAGGGTCAGCGTTTGGCCCTGGGATATTGAGTTGGCGGCAACATAGTAATCCCCGCTAACCCGGACATTGGCAGTCATATACACAAGCCATGCTGTGGGGGTGGTGCAGCGTACTCCGACCGAAATCTTGCCCCAGGGTTTGCTTCCTTTCGGCAAGAAGGGCGCCAGATTGTCACAGGTAGCGAGCTTGAGACGCGAGTCTATCGGCCCCAGCGTAATATTGACTTCACCCGGTTGGCCCTGAGCCTGTATTTTCAGGAATTCCTCTGCCGCGGCGCGTACCGTAGCCTGGTCCTGGTACTGCACCGGTGCCGTCGCCTGTGCCCATCCGAATTGGCAGAATGCCATCAACATCAGTGCGCCTAATTTTTTCATGGTGACCTTCAATCTAGCCTTTGCTTGCCCTCGTGACATCAATGCTTTCTGTCAGTGGCGGTATGGCTAGATTCTATGATTTGCCCACAGATTTGAATCCTTGAACAGACAGGTTTTTGCCGTCTTTCTCTGTCGATCAAGCTTGGACGTGGGTACTTAACATGCAAGGTATCGAAAACCGTTTTGGTGGATGTTGTCGCAAGGCAACCTGAGGCGGGGAATTGGAGGAAATATGGTCAGCAAACTAGATGATTTTTTTCGCTTTCAAACCACCGCCCTGAGCATCAGGGGCGAGAGGCAACAATTGATTGCGTCCAATATCGCCAATGCGGATACGCCTAATTATAAGGCTAAGGATATCGATTTTACATCGGCATTGAATAATGCTCTGGGCCGCAGCAATGCGAGCAACGGTAGCCAGGTGCCGGAGGCATTGACTAAAACCTCGCCTCAGCACCTGGATATCAAGGGTAGTGCGGCTGCGGGCTTGCCACTGTATCGCGGAACCGTCCAAGGCGCGGTCGATGGTAATACCGTGGATATGGATGTGGAACAAAATCAATTTACCGACAATGCTCTGCGTTACGAAGCTGGCCTGACGATGATCAATGGTCAGATCAAAGGCATGCTTGCTGCCATACAAGGCTAAGAAGGGTAATCATCATGTCGCTATTTAATGTATTCAATGTTGCCGGTTCTGCGATGAGTGCGCAAGCGCAACGGCTGAACGTGGTCTCCAGCAATCTGGCCAATGCCGATAGCGTGACCAGTTCCGATGGTCAGCCGTATAAGGCGAAACAGGTGGTATTCAGCGCTACGCCGCTGGCCGGCACGCCATCCACCGGCGTGAAGGTAAAGGAGGTTGTGGAAGACAGCACACCGCCTAAACTGATGTACGACCCCAAGCATCCGCTTGCCGATGAAAAAGGCTATGTCGCGATGCCGAATGTGAATGTGGTCGAAGAAATGGTCAATATGATTTCTGCATCCCGCTCGTATCAAACCAACGTTGAAACAATGAATTCTGCCAAGGCCATGTTGCTGAAAACACTGACGCTAGGCCAATAAAGTAAAAAGGTAAATACCATGTCCGTACAATCCACCAGCACCGTTGATCCTACCTTGCTTGCCACGATGAATGGCACCAAGACGGCGACAGATACTACCCAGGAGGCACAGGATCGTTTTTTGAAGCTGCTGGTAACGCAGATGCAAAACCAGGATCCGCTGAACCCCATGGACAATGCACAGGTGACTAGCCAGCTCGCCCAGCTGTCCACTGTCACCGGTATCGATAAGCTGAATACCTCGGTTGTTTCTTTGGGCGCCAGCTTGCAGTCTTCGCAAATCCTGCAGGCTTCCAGCATGATCAATCACGGTGTGCTGGCAGAAGGGTCGTCAATGATACTTGCCAAGACGAGTTCGGATGCCAATGCCGCCAGCGCAGCGATCTACGGTGTGGAACTGCCGCAGGATACCAGCGCCGTCAGCGTGACGATCAAGGACTCTACCGGTGCGGTTGTGCGTAAATTGGATCTGGGTGCGCTGCCGGCCGGCGTGAATCCTCTGACCTGGGATGGCAAGACGACTGCGGGCACCGTTGCGCCGGATGGCGCCTACACCTTTGAATTCTCGGCAACGTCTGCCGGCAAGACGATAGATGCGACGCCTCTAGGTTTTGGCGTGATTTCCAGCGTTGCCTCCGGCACTTCGGGCATTAAATTATCCGTCGCCAATATTGGCGAAATCGGCTTGTCGGACATCAAACAGGTTTACTAATTTAGTTTTTTTATCAGAGATCAGTGTGCCGCTTGGTTCACACATTTAGGGGAAATAATCATGAGTTTCGGACAAGGGTTGAGTGGCCTGAATGCTTCATCCAAACAGCTGGATGTCATCGGCAATAATATCGCCAATGCACAGACGGTGGGTTTCAAGGCGGCACAAGCGCAGTTTGCCGACGTCTATGCGAACTCCTTGAACGGCTCCGGAGCTGGCCAGGTCGGTATCGGCGTCAAAGTAGCAACGGTGGCACAGCAGTTCACGCAGGGGAATATTTCTCCCACCCAGAATCCGCTGGATATCGCGATCAGCGGCCCCGGCTTTTTCCGTATGTCGGACAATGGTGCGGTCAGCTATACCCGTAACGGCCAGTTCCATCTGGATGACAATGGCTTCATCGTCAATGCACAAGGGCTGAACCTGACCGGCTATCCTGTCGGTAGCACCGGGCTGATACTCGCCGGCACGCCCGTGCCTTTGCACATCAATACCGCGGACCAGCCGCCAAAAGCGACTACTGAGGCGGATACGATCATCAACCTGGATTCCCGGGCAACCATACCTACAGTTCCTGCGTTCAACCCTCTTGATCCTAACAGCTATACGCAGAAGACGCCGGTGGATATCTACGATACGCTGGGTAACAAGCACACTCTGGAAACATTTTATGTGAAGACCGCGCCCGTCCCTCCTGCTACAGGCGTCGGTGAATATGATATTTATTCCACATTGGATGGAGTGCCTGTTGTCACGGCCACAGGTACTCCGGGTTTGATCGGCCATGCGGTCTTTGATACGTTGGGCAAGCTTGACCCGCTAGCGACGACACCGGTCACTACTCCTCCGTTCACATTTAGCATGGATATTGGTGCGGTTACTACAGCGGCTGGCGCGGCACCGCAGACGATTACTTACTCCATCACCGGAAGCACGCAATTTGGTGCTGCCTATAGCCTGAACGCGCTGCATCAGGATGGTTTTACATCCGGCAAACTTTCAAAATTCAATACCGGCAAGGACGGTACTATCCTGGGCACTTACACCAATGGCCAGACTGCGGTGCTGGGCCAGGTCATTCTGTCCAACTTTACCGATCCCAACGGCTTGCAATCGATAGGCGATAACCAGTGGGTGGAAACGTCGGAATCCGGACCTCCGTTGGCAGGCGTGCCTTCTTCTAGCGGTCTCGGGACGCTGACCTCATCGGCGACCGAAGATTCCAATACCGATTTGACCGGTGAACTGGTGAACATGATTACTGCGCAGCGCGTCTATCAGGCCAACGCACAGACGATCAAAACCGAAGATCAGATCCTGCAAACCCTGGTCAATCTGAGATAACAGGCTAAGCAGGAATGATTAAAGCAAAGCAGATACGGCTTGCAGCGGGTAGGAAAACGCTGTTGACTGGAACAGCGAGGGAGGCAAGATGGATCGCTTGATTTATACCGCGATGACGGGTGCAAAACACATCCTGGAGCAGCAGGCGACCACGTCGAATAATCTTGCCAACACTTCCACGACCGGTTTTCGCGCCCAGTTGGACTCTTTTCGCGCGGTGCCGGTCATCAGTGACGGTTTGCCTACGCGAGCATTTGTCGTGGATGCCACCGTAGGCACTGATTTCTCTACAGGCGCCCTGCAAATGACCGGTCGCAGCCTGGACGTCGCCGTACAGGGCAAGGGCTGGCTAGTTGTGCAACAGCCTGACGGTACCGAGGCCTATACCCGCAGCGGCAGTTTGAAGCTGACTGAAAATGGCGTTCTGCAGACGCAGAACGGACTTAATGTGCTCGGCGATACGGGGCCAATCACCATACCTCCGGATATCAATCTCACCATAGGGACGGACGGCACCATTTCCAGTGCGCCCAATACCGGCCAGCTTAATTCGGTCAACGTGATAGGGCGCTTGAAGCTGGTCAATCCGGACGAGAATAATCTGGTGCGCGGCGATGACGGCCTGTTCAAGACCAAGGACGGCGTTCCTGCTGAAAATGACCCTAACGTATCTGTCGTCGATGGCACTTTGGAAAACAGCAACGTCAATATCGTGGATGCGATGGTGTCGATGATTAACCTGGGCCGTGCGTTCGAGATGCAAATGAAGCTTTTGCAAAATGCCGAGAGTAACGCCACTAAAGCCGATCAACTCCTCGCTTTGAGCTGAGTCCGGCTGACGTAAAGTAGGGCATGGCTAGAGCATAAGCCGTAAAACAGAATGAATATTGCAACGATGGATACACCGCAGCGACCAGGAGAAAGAAAATGATACGTTCACTATGGATAGCCAAAACAGGTCTAGATGCGCAGCAGACCCAGATGGACGTCATCAGTAATAACTTGGCCAACGTCAGCACGACCGGCTTCAAGCGCTCGCGCGCGGTGTTTGAGGATTTGCTGTACCAAAACATACGCCAACCGGGTGCACAGAGTTCGCAGCAGACACAACTGCCTTCGGGTTTGCAAATCGGTACCGGTGTACGCCCGGTTGCAACCGAGCGCATCCATACCCAGGGTAATCTGCAGGCGGCAGGCGCCAAGGATCTCGCGATACAGGGTGAGGGTTTTTTCCAGGTGCTGCTGCCCGATGGCACAACGGCGTATACCCGTGACGGCTCTTTTCAGACCGATAACCAGGGGCAGTTGACGACGTCCAGCGGTTACGTGATCCAGCCGGCGATAACGATCCCGGCCAATACGCTTAGTATCACGGTTGCCTCCGATGGTACCGTATCGGTGACTCAGCCTGGCACGATTGCCTCCACCCAGGTTGGATCGATTACGCTAGCGACCTTTATCAATCCTACCGGCCTGTTGTCTACCGGGCAAAATCTGTACCAGGAGACGGCGGCATCGGGTGCTCCCAGCACCAATACTCCGGGCACGAACGGTGCCGGTTCCATCGCGCAAAACTATGTTGAAACCTCCAACGTCAATGTGGCGGAAGAGCTGGTCAACATGATACAAACGCAGCGCGCTTACGAGATCAACAGCAAGGCGATCACTACTTCCGACCAGATGCTGCAACGCCTGACGCAACTGTGAGTTTGCCATGAAATCATCCGCATTCTTTTCTGCTACTGCCGCAATGGCCGTTTTGGTCTCAATGGCATTAAGCGCTTGTTCCACGATTCCCGAGCCTATCGTGCAAAGGCCGATGACGGCGACACCCGCTACTGCGCTTCCGCAGCGGGATATGAATGGGGCAATTTTTCAGAATTCTACTTATCGTCCGCTGTTTGAAGATTCACGTGCGCGGCTGGTCGGCGATACGCTGACGATTTCTATCAGCGAGAATACCTCCGCCGGTAAAACCGCTGCCAGCTCAGGCAGCAAGACAGGGTCGGTTTCGATTGCCACGCCTTCCTTGCTTGGCTTGCCAAGCTCCATCACATCCAGGGCAAATGCTTCCAGTTCCGGATCGAATTCCTATAGCGACAAGGGAGCCCAAACTTCCAGCAATACCTTTACCGGTGTGATTGCGGTCACCGTGATCGACGTGCTGTCCAACGGCAATTTGCTGGTCAGCGGTGAAAAGCAGTTGGGCTTCGATAAAGGCGCCGAGTATGTGCGCTTCTCCGGCATAGTCAATCCGCGCACTATCGCTGCCGGCAATCTGGTTGCCTCCACGCAGGTGGCCGATGCACGCTTCGAATACCGTTCTACGACCAGGGTCGATAAAGCTGAAATCAATTCCATGCTGAACAGGTTTTTCCTGAGCTTTGTTCCGCTTTGATGCTGTGAAATGAGAATGACGATGAAAGCTGTAAAACTATCAAGCTTATTGGGAGCCCTCTGCCTAGGCCTGGCCTGTGCAGTGCTGGCCCCGGCGGCAAATGCTGAGCGCCTGAAGGATCTGG
This sequence comes from Parundibacterium terreum, assembly GCF_014636315.1. GTDB lineage: Bacteria > Pseudomonadota > Gammaproteobacteria > Burkholderiales > Burkholderiaceae_D > Undibacterium > Undibacterium terreum. The sequence continues at coordinate 354,906 of NZ_BMED01000005.1, forward strand.
CCGGCTTCCAGGGCGTGCGCCAGAATCAACTGATAGGTTATGGCCTGGTAGTGGGCCTGGACGGTAGCGGCGACCAGACTACCCAGACCCCATTCACGGTGCAAAGCGTGATCAATATGCTGCAGCAGATGGGTGTGAGCTTGCCTTCCAATACCAGTTTGCAGTTGAAAAACGTGGCCGCGGTCATGGTGACGACATCCTTGCCGGCGTTTGCTCAGCCGGGCCAGGCACTGGATGTGACAGTGTCGTCCATGGGTAATGCAAAAAGCCTGCGTGGCGGCACCTTGCTGCTGACGCCGCTGAAAGGTGTCGATAACCAGGTATATGCGATGGCTCAGGGTAACGTGCTGGTGGGGGGCGTCGGTGCTTCGGCCAACGGCAGTTCTGCCCAGGTCAACCACTTGAGCGTGGGCCGTATTTCAGCAGGCGCTACGGTGGAAAGAGCTGTCGCCGCACCGCTGGGGCAAGGCAACCTGGTACAGCTGGAATTGAATACTACCGATTTCTCTACCGCGAGCAGGGTCGTTGACGCAATCAACCGGCGTTTTGGTGCCGATACCGCAGCAGCGCTGGACGGCCGCGTGATACAGGTAAGGGCGCCGGTCGGCAATGACCAACGCGTCAGCTTTCTGGGAACCCTGGAAAGCATTGATGTGACGCCTGCGCAGATGCCGGCCAAGGTGATCCTGAATGCGCGTACCGGCTCCATCGTGATGAACCAGGCCGTGACGCTGGATGCTTGTGCGGTAGCGCATGGCAATCTGTCGGTGGTAATCAATACCGACAATTCGGTCAGCCAGCCGAATGCGCTGGCCCAGGGCCAGACAGCAGCAACAGCCAATTCCACCATTTCCATCAACAAGGAAGCGGGTCAGCTGGTGGTGCTGAAAGCTGGCGCGTCCTTGGCTGAAGTAGTCAAGGCTTTGAATGCCATAGGCGCAAAACCGCAGGACTTGCTGGCGATCTTGCAGGCGATGAAGGCTTCCGGCGCTTTGCGCGCGGACCTGGAAATTATCTAAGGACAGGAGCACAGGATGATTTCCCGCACCGACGTAACCGACAAAGCTGCTTTTGACAGCAAGAGCCTGGATGGCCTGAAACAATCTGCCAAGGACAATTCGCCCGATGCACTGAAGGCGGCAGCCAAGCAGTTTGAAGGGCTTTTCATGAACATGATGCTGAAGTCCATGCGTCAGGCCAGTTCTTCACAGGATAGCCCGTTTGAAAATGACCAGACCCGCATGTATACGTCAATGCTGGACCAGCAGTTGACACAGAACATGTCCAACAAGGGCCTGGGCCTGGCCGATGCGCTGGTGCGCCAGTTGTCGAATAATGCAGCAAATAAAATCCTGCAGCCCGGCAGCAGCGCGGATGCCAGCAGCTCGAAAGCCATTGAATCCTACCTGACCAGCCAGCGCGCGAGCAGTACTGCTTCCACCGGCCTGACCAATATCTCGGGCAAGTCTTCCGGCTTGAGCCACGTGAAGGAATTCCAGAGCAAGCTGGCGGAAGATGCCGAGATCGCCAGCCAGGAGACAGGTATTCCGGCAAAGTTCATGATAGGGCAGGCGGCACTGGAGAGCGGCTGGGGTAAAAAGGAAATCAAGGCGATGGACGGCAGTGCCACGCACAACATCTTCGGCATGAAGGCGACCAAGGACTGGAAGGGCAAAACAGTCGATGCGGTGACGACTGAATATGTGAACGGCGTTGCGCACAAGAAGGTAGAGAAATTCAAGGCCTATGATTCCTACAGCGACGCGTTCAAGGATTATGCAAAATTGCTGACGACCAATCCGCGTTATGAAAATGTCATTGCAAATGCCAAAGATGCCAGCAGCTTTGCTTATGGCTTGCAAAAAGCAGGCTATGCGACTGATCCCCAATATGCTAATAAATTAAGCAAAATTATCAAATATACCTTGTCGGCTTGATAGTTATTTTGCCTTATTGCAAGAATTTGGCTTCGCGCTTATTAAAGTTTTCGTGGATCGGGCCGAAAACTCAATGTAGTTACAAAAGAATGTATCAATATTATGTCAAATATATATAGCATTGCGTCAAGTGCACTGCAGGCCGCACAGGTAGGTATTGCGACTACCGGTCATAATATTGCCAATGCATCAACACCTGGCTATAACCGCCAGGTTGTAGTCCAAGCTTCTGCCGCTGCGCAACAATATAGCTTCGGTTTTGTCGGGCAGGGTACGCAGGTCGCCAGTGTCAGGCGTATCTATGACCAGTTTCTGACTGATCAGGTCAATGCGGCCACTTCGTCCAAAAGCCAGCTCGACACCTATTCTTCGCAAATCACGCAGATCGCCAATCTGGTTGCAGACTCGTCTGCTGGATTATCTCCTGCGGTCAATGATTTCTTTGCTGCGTTCAGCACTACCAGTTCGTTTAATCGTACCGACATCATTTCCAAAGCGCAGACGCTGGCTTCGCGCTTCCAGAGCCTGCAAAGCCGCCTGGATGAGATCGGCGCCGATACCAATGGCCAGATCACCAGCAGCATTACGACCATCAATGGTTATGCGCAGGGCCTGGCACAGTTGAATGATGCGATCCAGAAAGCGACGGCAGGTTCCACCAGTGGCCCACCGAATGATCTGATGGACCAGCGTGACCAACTGGTGACGGAACTGAGCAAGATCATCAACGTCAATGTTATACACCAGGGCTCGAACTACAATATTACGATAGGTAATGGGCAGCCGCTGGTACTGGGTGCAGATGCGCAGACACTGTCGGCCACGACTTCTCCGACTGATCCGCAGCGTGTGGAAATCGCGGTATCCGGCTTCAACGGCAACACCAGCCTGCTGGGAGAAAATGTCATACAGGGCGGTTCGCTGGGCGGCTTGATGCAGTTCCGGGCTAACACGCTGGATGTGGCGCAAAACCAGCTCGGCAAGGTGGCGATAGGACTGGCCTCACAATTCAACGACCAGAACAAGCTGGGTCTGGATTTGAACGGTGCTCCTGGCGGCAATATCTTCAATGTGGCAACTCCTCTGGCCAGGGCCAGCAGCCTGAACACAGGTACTGGTCAACTGGTTGCCAGCTTTGCACCGAATACCGGCCCCAACACCGGCGTCGCAGCATTGACAGGCAGCGACTACAGCGTGCGTTATGACGGCACCAATTTCAATATCACCCGCCTGTCCGATGGCACGGTCACGTCAAACCCGACCTTGCCTCTTACGGTAGACGGCGTCGTATTTGACATGCCTAGCGGCACTCCTAACGCGAATGACAGCTTTTTGGTCAGGCCTACGGCCAATGGCGCTTCTTCTTTCAGCGTCAGCCAGACGGATCCTGCCAAGCTTGCTGCAGCGGCACCGATCAGCACCTCGGTTCCGTCGACCAATACCGGTACCGGCAAGATCAGTGAAGGCTCGGTAGATTCAACTTTTGTTCAGGGTAGTGTCGTAGCCGGCACGCCTTTGCAGTTTAGCTTTAGCGCCGCAACCAATGAACTGGTGCCGAATGCGGCAATGGCGGCATACCCGATCACGGTGACTGTCAACGGCACTGCAACGACCTATGCCGCAGGCGCGAATGTTCCGTACAGTAGCGGCGCCTCCTACAGTTTTGGCGGCATGAATGTCAATATCTCCGGCACGCCGAAGGATACTGATGTATTCAACATCGGCTTGAACACCAACCCGGTAGGCGACGTGCGCAACTCCAATCTGCTGGGCAAGCTGCAGGATCAAAAAGGTTTATCCGGCGGCACCGCGAGCTATACCGATGTCTATTCGCAGATGGTGGCCCAGATCGGTAACAAGACCGCCGAACTGCAAGCGACAGGAGCAGCACAAAAGACGCTGCTGGCGCAGGCGACAGCGGCGCAGCAGTCAGAGTCCGGTGTTAATCTGGATGAGGAAGCAACAAATTTATTGCGTTACCAGCAAACATACCAGGCAGCTGGGAAGGTAATGCAAATTGCAAGTCAGATGTTTCAGACCTTGCTCACCTTAGGCGGTTGATAGGGTTCTATTATGCGTATCAGTACCAACACAATTTTTGATACAGGCGGCTCGCAGATCAGTGATCTGCAGGGCAGCCTGTATAGAACGCAGCAGCAGATATCGGCGAATCGCAAGATACTCAATCCGGGCGACGATCCTATCGGTTCTGCGCGTGCCTTGGTCATCTCGCAATCCGATGCGATCAATGATCATCTGGCTGCAAACCGCAATACGGTAAAAGGCAGTCTGAATACAACTGAAGGCGCATTGGCAGGCATCACTACTTTACTGCAAAGCGCCAAGGGTCTGGTAGTCAGCGCCGGTAGCGGCACGCTGACGGCCAGTGACCGCGCGACTTATGCAACGCAACTGGAAAGCAGCATGAATGATTTGCTGGGCCTCGCCAACTCGCGCGATGGTTTCGGCGATTACATGTTTTCCGGCTACGCGACAACGACCACGCCTTATACCCAGACTGTGAATGGTGCCACGTATAACGGCGACCAGGGACAGCGCAAATTGCAGGTTGATACTTCACGCCAGCTTGCGCTGAGCGACGTGGGTCCTGCTATTTTCGGCAATATCCGCGCTTCCAGCACAACTTTCAATAGTCGGGCCAATTCGGCCAACACTGGTACGGCTGTCATCTCCGCAGCAATTTCGACGACTACGCCTGCGACACTCACCGGGCACAATTACAGCATTGTGTTCAACAATGCAGGTACCTTCGACGTCACAGACACGTCGACAGGTAACGTAGTTTCTGCAGGCAACGCTTACACCAGTCCTAGCACGACAGTGACGGTGGATGGCATAGACATGACCCTGAGCGATGCGGTAGGGCCTGCGGGAACCACAGTGCCGCCTGCTGCCGGCGACCGCTTTCTGGTCCAACCGGGCAACCAGGATATTTTTGAATCGCTGACCGACATCATCAATGCGCTAAAAGCTCCGGGAACCACGCCTCAGGACAAAGCGGATTTGCAGGCTGCGCTCGCCCAGGCCAATAGTAATATCGACAAATCGCTGGACAATGTCAGCAATTCCCGCACGACGGTAGGCGCCAGCCTGTCGGAGCTGGATACGCTGGACAGCGATGGTGCAGCCAAGGGTATCAATTACAAGTCGGCCTTGTCGGATATCCAGGATCTGGATTACGCAAAGGCGATCACCTCGCTGACCCAGCAGCAAATCACCTTGCAGGCGGCGCAAAAATCGTTTGTGGCGATATCCGGCCTGTCACTGTTTTCCCTGCTATAAGACGAAAAGCGGTTTTTATCAGATTTTCGGCGGCCTGAACTTTGATGTTCAGGCCGTTTTGCTTTGGGACCTTGCAGCCTACTTTATTACTGGCGCAATGCGGCTTCCACTGCCAGCGCAACTGCAAGGATATGTGCGTCGGAATTGGCCGTGCCTGCGATGCTCAGACCCACCGGCAAGCTGCCTGCGGCATGGCAGGGAATCGAAATGGCGCAACCGTCCAGTACATTGATCGCCGCCGTATTGCGCAGCATCAGCGCGTTCGCTGCGAAGAAGGCATCTTCCGAAGCTTCCAGCGGGGCGATCTCCGGCGCGACCATTGGCACGGTGGGCATGATGATCGCATCAAACGGCAGCAGCTCGGTTTCCATGGCCTGGATCCAGCGCTTTCTGGCGGTATGCAGGTCCAGATAGTCTGCCGCGCTCAATCCTGCGCCCAGTTTGATGCGCCTGGACACGCGCCTGTCGTAGCCGTCTTCGTGCTCTGCCAGCAAATTGCGGTGCCAGGCATAGGCTTCTGCCGCAGAAAACATACCGAGAGGACGATAGTCCTGAAGAATGGAGAGAGGCAGTTCGATAATCTGGGCGCCGGCGGCGGATAGGCGTGACAGCGCCTGGGCGAAGCTGGGCGCGACGTGCTGGTCCATATCATCCAGCACCAGGGTTTGCGGCAGGGCTAGCCTGAGTCCTGCCAGCGACAGATGCCTGACAGTGAGGGCGTCATCTGCAATGATGCTGTCCATCAGTATGCAGTCGCGCACCGTATGGCTCATCGCGCAGATGGTATCCAGTGTGGTCGACAAGGGCAGGGCGCCGGTAGCAGGGACCCGGCGCGCAGTCGGCTTGAAACCGGTCAGCCCGCACAGGGCGGCGGGTATCCTGATCGAACCGCCCGTGTCCGAGCCTATGGCAGCGACACAGATACCGGAGGCGACCGAGACTGCTGCGCCGGAAGACGAGCCGCCGGGGATGCGGGCAACCTGCGTATCGGCAGGGTTAGCCGGCGTGCCATAGTGCGGGTTCAGGCCTATGCCTGAAAACGCAAATTCCGTCATATTGGTTTTGCCTATGATTGCTGCGCCGGCCTTGCGCAAGCGGCTTACCACGCTTGCATCGGCGCTGGCAGGTGGCTCGTTTTTTAGCACCACGGAGCCCGACAGCGTAGTCTCGCCGGCCACATCCAGCAAATCCTTGATGGACACCGGCAAGCCGGCCAGGGCGGACACAGGGGCAATTCCTGCGCTTTGCAAGCTATCCGCATAGCTTGCTGCCGCCATGGCCGTGTCGGGATAGAGCCTGGTGAAGATGGACTTGCTTTGCCGCGCCGCTTCCAGGCTGGCTTTCACTAACTCGCCGCGAGGTTGCCGGTTCAGCGCGTCGATGGAGAAAAGATCTGGTTTATTCATGAGTAAATCCATTAAGGCGGCAGGGAATGGGCGCCGATGTTTGAACGTGCAAAAATACCATGATACCGCCAGTTTCTCCCAAACAGAGACAGCTGATAAGGAATCGCAATCCTGGCAAGCACCTCATTCACGAACAATTCCCTGAATTTTGATATCAAAAAGTTATTGAAATATCCAGAGGGGCCTCTGGAGCAGGCGATGTCCGGCTGTTTTTGGATTAGTTTGCCTATGCTGATGCATTTCTCCGGCCCGGCGGGTAGAGCTTAGGTGGTGCAACGCGGTATAATCTCGGTTTCTGATCCAACCCGCGATGTTGCTTGCTTCAGGCGATTGATTTTTGTTGGTTTGCCTTTGCTTTGCCTGGCTACAAGCACCTTGCCTCACTTTCTCTCTCGCCATGTTGATATTGCCAGGCTCTACCGCCCTGTCTGCTTTCCGTACCCAAGGTCTTTTATCCAAATTGCAAGCGATCGACGCCAACATCAATGGCGTTACCGGACGTTTCCTCCATTTCGTTGATAGTGCCGCGGAACTGAGCGCCGATGACAAATCCCGCCTGAATGCCTTGCTAACCTATGGCGATGCATTTAACGCCAGCGAAGACGGCGAGACTTTTGTGGTGATACCGCGCTTCGGCACTATTTCTCCATGGGCAAGCAAGGCCAGCGATATCGCGCACAATTGCGGCATGTCGCACATCAAGCGTATTGAGCGCGGCATCAGCTATGCAGTGCAATTGAAAACCGGTTTGCTGGGCGGCGCTAAAAAGCTGAGCGAAGAAGCCAGGCAAGCCGTTGCGGCGATTTTGCATGATCGCATGACCGAGATGGTTCTTCCGAATAAAGACAGCGCCGGCGGCCTGTTTAAAGAGCTGGATGCCAAGCCGCTGGAATCAATCGACGTACTGGGTGGCGGCAAGAGTGCGCTGGTCAGCGCGAATGCCGACCTGGGACTTGCGCTATCGGACGATGAGATCGATTACCTGGTCGAGGCCTTCACGCAAGCCAAGCGCAATCCTACCGACGTCGAGTTGATGATGTTTGCTCAGGCCAATAGCGAACATTGCCGCCACAAGATCTTCAATGCGGACTGGACCATAGACGGCGAAAAGCAGGACAGGTCGCTGTTCGCGATGATCAAGAATACGCATCTGCTGCAGCCTAAGGGCACTATCGTTGCGTACAGCGATAACTCGTCCATCATGGAAGGCGCGACTGTGCAGCGCTTCTATCCACGCGGTGCGGCCCAGGGCAATACCTATGAATCATCGGAAGAGTTGACGCATACGCTGATGAAGGTGGAAACGCATAATCACCCGACTGCGATATCGCCATTTCCAGGTGCCTCTACCGGCGCCGGCGGCGAGATCCGTGATGAAGGCGCGACAGGCCGCGGCGCCAAGCCGAAGGCGGGCCTGACCGGCTTTACCGTGTCCAACCTGATGCTGCCGGATTCTCCGCAGCCTTGGGAAAATGCAGCCGATGCGGTCGCGGGCGATGGCAGCGGTGCAGTGTACGGCAAGCCTGATCGCATTGCTTCCGCCTTGCAGATTATGATAGAAGGCCCGCTCGGTGGCGCCGCATTCAATAATGAATTCGGCCGTCCTAACCTCGGCGGCTACTTCCGTACTTACGAGCAGAATGTAGCAGGGCAGGTGATGGGCTATCACAAGCCCATCATGATCGCCGGCGGCATCGGCAATATCTCGGACAAGCACACCAAGAAAAACGATCTGCCGGTCGGCAGCCTGCTGATACAACTGGGCGGCCCCGGCATGCGCATAGGCATGGGCGGTAGCGCCGCATCGTCGATGGCTACCGGCACCAATACTGCGGATCTGGATTTCGATTCGGTACAGCGCGGTAATCCTGAAATGGAAAGACGGGCGCAGGAAGTCATCAACGCCTGCTGGCAGCTAGGTGACGACAATCCTATCCTGTCGATTCATGACGTAGGCGCGGGCGGCTTGTCGAATGCTTTCCCTGAAATTACGAACGACGCCAAGCGCGGCGCGATTTTTGATTTGCGCAAGGTGCCGCTGGAAGAGAGCGGCATGGCACCGAAAGAAATCTGGAGCAACGAATCGCAAGAGCGTTACGTGCTGGGTATCGCGCCGGAAAGCCTGCCCTTGTTCCAGTATTTCTGCGAGCGCGAGCGCTGCCTGTTTGCGGTCGTCGGCACCGCAACTGAAGAACGCCAGTTGAAGGTGATCGACCCTGCGCATGACAATGCGCCGGTGGACATGCCCATGGACGTTTTGCTGGGCAAGCCGCCAAAGATGCATCGCGATGTAACGCACGTCAATACTGATTTTCCTGCTATCGACCTGACCGGCATGGATTTGCTGGATGTATCGCAGCGCATCCTCAGCCTGCCTACCGTTGCAGATAAATCCTTCCTGATCACGATAGGCGACCGCACTGTGGGCGCGATGTCGGTGCGGGATCAGATGGTTGGCCCCTGGCAGGTGCCGGTTGCCGATTGCGCGGTAACTACGATGAGCCTGGAGGGCTATCTGGGCGAGGCGATGTCCATGGGTGAGCGCACGCCATTGGCGGTCATCAATGCCGCTGCATCCGGCCGTATGGCCGTGGGTGAGGCGATCACCAATATTGCTGCTGCGCCGATCAAGGATATCTCGGACATCAAATTGTCTGCCAACTGGATGGCGGCCTGCGGCCAGCCTGGCCAGGATGCAGCCTTGTTCGATACGGTAAAAGCGGTCGGCATGGAATTGTGCCCGGCGCTGGGTATCAGTATTCCGGTCGGCAAGGATTCCTTGTCAATGCGCACTACCTGGAAAGACGGCGACCAGCAGAAATCGGTGACTTCACCGGTATCGCTGATCATCTCCGCATTCTCCCCGGTGTACGACGTGAGGAAGTCGCTGACACCACAACTGAAGCTGGATGCAGGCGATACCAGCCTGATACTGATCGACCTGGGCCGCGGCAAGAACCGTCTCGGTGCATCAGCCTTTGCGCAAGTGATGCAAAAGCTGGGCGACCAGACTCCTGACGTCGATAGCGCAGATGACCTGAAGGGCTTCTTTGCCGCAATCCAGCAATTGAACAGCGAGCAAAAGCTGCTGGCCTACCATGACCGTTCCGACGGCGGCTTGTTTGCCACTTTGTGTGAAATGGCGTTTGCCGGTCGCACTGGCCTGGCGGTCAATCTCGACATCCTGACGCTGGAAAGCGAGCACGCGGCAGACTGGGGCGATTCCAAGAACTGGGCCGGCCAGGTGGCAGAGCGCCGCAATGACCTGACGCTGCGCGCCTTGTTCAATGAAGAGCTGGGTGCGGTCATACAGGTACGCACCGAGCAAAGATCGGAAGTGATGGATGTCTTGCGCACGTACAACCTGGGTGCCTGCAGCCATATCATCGGCAAGGTCAATGACAGCGGCACGATAGAGTTTACACGTGATGCGAAGCAGGTCTATAGCCAGCCGCGCGCCAAGCTGCACCAGATCTGGAGCAAGACCAGCTGGCAAATTGCCCGCATGCGCGACAACCCGGCTTGTGCCGATGCGGAATACGCGCGTTTGCTGGATGAAAAAGATCCAGGCATACAGCCCAAGCTGACGTTTGATCCGCAGCAGAACATTGCAGCGCCTTATATCGCAACTGGCGCACGTCCTAAAGTAGCAATCCTGCGCGAGCAGGGCGTCAATTCGCATATAGAAACGGCATATGTGATGCACCAGTCCGGCTTTACTGCGGTCGACGTGCACATGAGCGATCTGATTGCTGGACGCGCCAAATTGTCTGATTTCAACGGCCTGATTGCGGTAGGCGGCTTCTCTTATGGCGACGTATTGGGTGCCGGCGAGGGCTGGGCGAAGACCATCCTGTTCAACGCGCAGATGGCTGAGCAATTCTCTGAGTTTTTCCATCGCGGCGACACCTTTGGCCTGGGTATTTGCAATGGCTGCCAGATGATGAGCAATCTGAAATCCATCATCCCGGGTGCACAGGCCTGGCCGAAGTTTACCCGCAATAAATCGGAGCAGTTTGAAGCGCGTTTTGCCATGGTGGAAGTGATGGAGTCCCCGTCGATTTTCCTGCAAGGCATGGCCGGTACGCAGACTGCGATTGCGATTGCCCACGGTGAAGGTTTTGCCGATTTCTCCACCACTGGCGACATCGCACAGGCAAACGTGGCAATGCGCTTCGTGAACAACCAGGGGCAGGCGACCGAGGCTTATCCGTACAATCCTAATGGTTCACCGCAAGGTATTACTTCGGTAACAACCGACGATGGCCGCTTTACTGTACTGATGCCGCACGCCGAGCGCGTATTCCGTTCTGTGCAGCAATCCTGGCATCCTGAATCCTGGGGCGAATACTCCCCATGGATGCGCATGTTCCAAAACGCCAGGAAGTGGGTGGCCTAACGCCTGCTCGTATGCCCCCAAATGAAAAAAGCGCCGCGAGGCGCTTTTTTTATGTGGTTTTGGTTTCTTACCATCGTGTTTGTAGAAAAACTGTCGATATCCTATTGATATAGGGCAATTATTCTTTGTGTTTTAGTGTCAGAGAATGTTAAGTTGACAATTGGTAACTTGCTCAAGCTTGCAATAGGCTTTAAGTTCGCTATATGGCAATTTGCACGGTAGCGTGCCTGATGAATTTGCCTTAGCCTCGCTGCAATTCCGCCGCCTGCGTATTTGAACATCGGACTATTGGACCATTGGACTTATCGGGCTGCTGGAGTATTTTTTGAAAATGAAATGATGATTACCCGGTTTTGCCTTCCTGCATGCGTACTTTATTAATCATCGTTTTCGGTCTGCTGATGTTGCCTGCCGCGTCGTCCCAGGCGCAGGCATTGCATGCGTGTGGAGGCGATGGCAACTGGCCGCCGATGTCCTATATGACGGCCAGTAGTCCGCGGGTGGAGGGTTTGTCCGCGGATGTACTGAGGGCGATTTTTCCCGAGGCGCCAGGGGTTGCCTTGCGCCCATGGGCACGTTGCCTGCATGAAGTCGAGGCGCTGGAAGGCTACGATATCGTCATGTCGGTATTCAAGACGCCGGAGAGGGAAAAGGTTTTCCTGTTTTCCCGTTCTTATCTGAGTCTGACGCCGTCGTATCTGTATGCCAGCTCCCGCTACGCGCTGCCGCCGATCAAATCACTGGCAGACCTGTCGCGCTTCAAGGTATGTGCATTGCATGGTGCTTCGACCTTTTATACCAAGCTGCCGCCTGCCGTCATCGAGAGCGGGGCGACCAATTACATCAGCCTGATCAAGAAAATCGACCGCGGATATTGCGACATCATTGTAGATATGCGCGAAGTCTTCCAGGGATTTGCGAATCTAGGGATGTTGCCGTTCAATAGCGGGGCATACAAAATCCAGCCTTTGCCCGGCACGGAGAAATATCCGCTGCACTTTGGCATCAGCCGCGAGCATCCGCAAGGCGCGCAGATCATAGAGCAAATTGACCGCGGATTGGCCGAGTTGCAAAAAAATGGAAAGCTCAATTCTCTTATCGGTCAGTACAAGCTCTAGCCCATTTCTAGGGCATTGCTGCGGGCGGGAAAGCCGCCTGTTCACCGGCAGTGATAAATCTGCAGGCAACAAAAAAGGCGCTATCAAAGCGCCTTTTTGTTTTCAGCAGGAGTACGAAATTACTGTACTTTTGCTTTCTTGACGATAGCTTGCTGGTAGGCTTGCACTTTTTGATTTTGCAGGCCTTCAATGATTTGTTGCTTCACTTCTTCGATGGTCGGGAATTTGGCAGTACGTATATCTTCCAGCTTGATGACGTGGTAGCCGAACTCTGTCTTCACAGGAGTTTCAGTGATCTGGCCTTTTTGCAGTGCAACCAGAGCTTGGGAGAACGGAGCAACGAAAGTACCTGGTGATGCCCAGTCCAGATCGCCGCCTTTAGCTGCAGAACCTGTGTCTTTGGATTGCTTGGCCAGTTCTTCAAACTTGGCACCGGCTTTCAGCTTGGAGATGATGGCTTTGGCATCGTCTTCCTTGTCTACCAGAATGTGGTAGGCGTGGTACTCTTTATCGCCAGCCTGTGCTTTTACTTTGTCGTACTCTGCCTTGATGTCGGCATCTTTAACCGGGTTTTTCTCAACGTAGTCGCGCATCAGAGCGTTAACCAGGATGGACTGACGATTCAGTTCGATCTGAGCTTTGACATCGGCATTGGATGCCAGGCCGGCTTTTTCCGCTTCCTGGGTCAGTGCTTCGATGCCGATCAGGCGTTCCTTGATCATTGCACGCAATTGCGGGCTGTCTTGTTGGCCTTGCGCCTTAGCCTGCTTCAGCATCATGTCTACTTTAGAAGACGGGATCGCCTTACCATTGACGACGGCGACATTTTGCGCCATTGCAGGAAGAGCAGTTGCGAGAAGTACTACCAGCAAATGAGCAGGTTTAAAAGTCATTATTTGTTCCTAAAATAACAAAGTAAATAAAAACTAAATGGTTAGGTTGGCATCTCTGAGGGAGCCAATGCAACGATCGCAAGGGCATGTATTTCCGTATGCATCATATCGCCAACGGCATCATACACTAGACGATGACGGGAAATGCGATTTAATCCCTCAAATTGTTTGCAAACTATTTTGACACTGTAATGACCACCTCCGGAGGCTGCGCCGGCATGTCCTGCATGGGCGGCAGAGTCATCTTGTAACTGACAAACCAGGGGCTGAAAAGTTTCAGTCAGGCGTGCCTGTATCTTATCAAAGCGCTCGCTCATGCTACCTCCTCCATGTATTTGGACAGGAACAGGCTCTGGACGATGACAAAGGCCGGCATGATTGCAACCACGCAGATCAGCTTGAAATTGACCCAGGTATCGGTGCTGAAATTAAAGGCAACGAAGATATTTGCGATGCCCATCACGACGCAGAAGCCTATCCAGGCCAGACTCAGTTTTGCCCAGACGCCGTCAGGCAGCTTGATTTGCGATTCCATTGCCGCGCGGATCAGGTTTTTCTTGAAAAAGAATTGTCCCATTAGCAAGGCTGCACCGTAGCACCAATACAACACTGTTGGCTTCCATTTAATGAAGGTCTCGCTATGGAAGTAAATGGTCAGGCTGCCAAAAACGCTGATGATGATGAAAGAGATCCACAGCATTGCATCGACGCTTTTCCTGCGAACCAGAAGATAGCCAATTTGCAACACTGATGCCAGCATAGCGATGGCCGTCGCCAGCAGGATCGGTGCCTGATCGGGGCTGACTATGCCGCCGGACACCAGGCCAGACAGGTATTGGGAGGTAATCGCCTGCGCCGTATCGGCGTGACCTTCACCCCATTTGAAAAAGCCGAAAAACAGGATGACAGGGAAAATATCAAACAAGAATTTCATGACTGCGGCTCGAATCTCAGTGAGGCGGAATTGATGCAATAGCGCAGGCCGGTAGGCGGCGGGCCATCCGGGAAAACGTGGCCCAGATGCGCGTCGCATACATTGCAGATAATCTCAGTTCTTACCATGCCGTGCGAGCGGTCGACTTTTTCCAGCACATTGGCCGGGTTCAAGGCCTTGAAATAGCTAGGCCAGCCGCAGCCGGAATCAAACTTGGTATCGGACTCGAACAGCGGCGTATTGCAGCACACGCAGACATAGGTGCCGGCGTCATGGTGATCCCAGAATTCGCCGGTGAAGGCGCGCTCGGTTGCTGCATGGCGGGTGACTTCATACTCCATCGGAGTCAGCATGGCACGCCATTCGGCGTCGGTCTTGGTAACTTTGCTCATTGTATTTCCTTCCTTTGTTTCTGCTTGCTTCTGCGTGTTGCCTGTTACTTGGTTCTTCCCGGTTCAGGAAGAACAGCTGACTTCAAGATGTTTGGCCCAGTCCGGCGGCAGTTCGGCATAAGACTCATGCTCGGGCTGCTCATCGAAGGGATTCCTCAATATCTGCAGCAGCTTTTCCACTTCCGAAAAATCCTTTTTTTCGGCCTTTTCTATTGCGATCTGGGCGAGATAGTTCCTCAGTATATATTTCGGATTGGCAGCCTGCATGGATGTCTTGCGTGCCGCATCGTCCAGCGATTCAGACTGCAGCCGTTCACGATAGTTTCCCAGCCAGTCATCGAGAGCGTTTCTGTCTATGAATAAGTCCCTGAGATCTTCGTCCTGCTCAGCGGTGCCGCGCGCGATCGAGCTCAGCGCCCGGAACGTCAATGTAAAATCGGCATGGCTTCCCTGCATCAGTGCAAAAAAGCGGTCGAACAATTCAGCGTCGCCATCCTGTTTGACGGATAGTCCAAACTTCCGGTGCAGCAATTCATCCAGCTTTTGCTGATAACTGTCTTTATAAACAGACAGCGCGGCCTGGGTATCTTCCACGCTGCCTATCAGCGGTAGCATTGCCTGTCCGAGAGCGTGGCAATTCCAGTGGCCTATCGTCGGTTGCATGCGATATGAATAACGGCCCTGGCTGTCGGTGTGATTGCAGATGTGGCCCTCGTCATAGGCTTCCATGAAACCGAAAGGGCCATAGTCTATCGTTAAGCCCAGGATGGACATATTGTCTGTATTCATTACGCCGTGCATGAAACCGACCGCCTGCCAGTGCGCCATCAACTCTGCAGTGCGGCGGGTGATTTCCGTCAGCAAGGCCTGGTAAGGATTGGCGGCTTCCAGCAACTCCGGGTAATACTTATCCAGTACGAAATCAGCCAGGGTTTGCAGTTCCTCGGGCTTATTATTGTAGTACCAGTGTTCAAACGAACCAAAGCGTATGAAGCTGGGCGCGACGCGCGTTACCACAGCGCTGGTTTCCGGCTTTTCACGCATCACATATTGGTCCGAACCGGTAATGCACAAGGCGCGGGATGTCGGAATGCCGAGAGCAGCCATGGCCTCCGAGCACAAGAATTCACGTATTGAAGAGCGTAGTACGGCACGCCCGTCTCCCATGCGGGAGTAGGGGGTCAGGCCCGAGCCCTTGAGCTGGATTTCCAGCCGGGTTTGTGTTCCGTTTGCAGGCACGTCACCGAGCAGGATGGCGCGTCCGTCACCCAGTTGTCCGGCCCACACGCCAAACTGATGCCCGGAGTAGACCGCGGCGAGCGGTTTGCTGCCGTTGAGCAACTGATTGCCAGTAAATGATTCGACAAAATCCGGCAGATGCAGGGAGGCCGGGTCCAGGCCTATAGCCTCTGCAACCGGCACACTGGCGCAGACCAGATAAGGCGCGGGCAATGCGGTCGGATTTAGCGAGGTGTAAAAGGGGGCGGGTAGGCTGGCGAAGCTGTTATCCAGTATCAATGCAGGCAGTGCTTGTGCGGCCTTGTCGTGAGTTGCAGTCATTAAGTTCTTGCAGGGTTTGCAAGGTGCAGAAAATTAGGAATTGCCGCTATTGTGACAGAGTTTCGTTGCATTCGTTCGTAGGCCGCTGGCGCCATAGCCGGGGATTTGTTACTTATTGTAATCATATTAAAGCCGAGCACAGCTTTAGATGCAAGTGTTCCGGTGAAAGCGGGCGGACAAAATAAAAGGCTGGAGCCTCGCGAGAGAGTCCAGCCTGATATGTTGCCTATGTACTAAGTACGGCGGTGCCTGCCTATGCAGTCATTCTTTCATGATCGTGGATCTTGCAGCCATCGAGCAGGAAGGACAAGCCTATGACCAGAACCAGTTCGCCCTCGGCGGAGCGCGCGGTACCGGTAATGCCTGGGGTGGTGATGCAAGTCAATGGCTTGATCACCAGATCAGCAGTGCCGTCGACCGAATCCACCGCCAGGATATAGGGGTTGGGAGCAGCGATGACGATACCTACGCGTTCACTGCTCTTTTCATAGCCCAGTATCTGACCCAGGGATTTGATCGGCAACGGACGGCCCAGATCGCGCAATACAGGCTGGCCACCAACGCTTTCAAATGTGTCCGGCAATTCCACTACACGCTGTACCGTCGCCATTGGCAATGCCAGCGAGGCTTCGGCTGTGCGCACCAGCATGGTCGGAACGATGGACAATTCGATAGGCAAGCGGATCAGGAAAGTAGTGCCCGTACCCAGTTGCGAGGCAATGCGGATAGCGCCGCGATGGCGTTCAACTGCAGTCTTGACCACGTCCATGCCCACGCCACGGCCGGATACGCTGGAGGCGACATCCTTGGTGGAGAAGCCAGGCAAGAATACCAACTGGAATGCTTCGTCATCGGTGCGGGCATCATTGGAATTGATGAGTCCCTTGGAAATCGCTTTTTCTCTCAGGCGATTGGCATCCATGCCCTTGCCGTCATCGGTGACTTCAATCATGACGCTGCTGGCTTCCTGCCATGCTTTCAGCGAGATGGTGGCCTTCAACGGTTTGTTGGTGCTGGCGCGCTCTTCCGATGTTTCTATGCCGTGATCCAGTGCATTGCGCAGCATATGCACCAGCGGATCATACAGGCTGTCGACGACAACGCGATCCACTTCAGTTTCTGCACCTGAGATGTTCAGGTCGACTTCTTTGCCCAAATCCTTGGCCAGTTCGCGGATCAGGCGCGGGAATTTCTGGAACAGACGGCCGACAGGCTGCATGCGGGTGGCAAGCGTCGCCCTTTGCAGTTCAGTGGAATAACGGGATGCCCTGGTCAGTGTTTCGGTCAGTGCGGACATCAGCGGTGCTGCCTGGCCGTCAAATTTGAACTGCGACAGTTTTTCCAGCAGCACGGCAGCCTGGTTGGCAGCCTGCACGGATTCACCGGCGACTTCCAGCAATACATCCAGCTTGACTGCATCAATACGGATGCTTTCTTCTTTGGCGGGCGCGCTGCTTTGTTTGACATCCGGGCTAGCCAACTGGGTTTTGATAGCTTCCTGTTCTTCCGCTGCCGCCGCCAGGGCGGGCAGGGTGCCTTCGGGAACAACGGCGCGATAATAGGCTTCCCAGTCCAGGCCGTCAGCACTTACCGGTGCTGCAGCTTTTTCCTTCACAGGCTCTGCTGCTTTTGCGCTTGCTGCGGGTTTTTTCGCCGAGCTGGCCTTGCCTTCAATCGCATCGGTCAGGATCTGTTCCAGCGATTTCGGCATGGTCGACAACTGCTCGGGTGCGGTGCCGTTGGACAGCGCAGTCAATTGGTCCGCGACAAAGCCGCTGGCCTCCAGGGCCGCTTCAATTGACAGCGGCGTGACCGGCGCCTGGCCGGTGCGCAAGGCGTCAAACAGGTTCTCGGTCAAATGGCAGGCGGAAACCATGGCCGTCAGATTCATGAAGCCGGCGCCGCCCTTGATCGTATGGAAAGACCTGAACACCGCATTCAGCGTATTCATGTCACCTGGATTGCGCTCAAGGCTGAGCAGGTGTTCTTCTACGTTTGTCGCCAGGTCCAGCGCCTCTACGACAAACTCTTTCAGCATATCGTCCATTAAAAGCCCAGACTATCAAGTAGGTTGTCTACGTCGTCCTGTTCTAATGCTGTCGTAGGGACAGAAGGGCCCTCCATCAATTCCACGGCTTTTTCCTTGAAGTTGGCCGGTGCATTGTCGATCAATATCTGCGCCAGTTCATGTTCAACCGCCTTGGTAATTCCCACTACTTTTTTGATCAGCTGGCCGGTCAGATCCTGGAAATCTTGCGCCATCATGATATCCAGCAGGCGGGCTTTCTCGGCATCGGTCGATGCGATCACGGCATTGGCAAAACCTTTGGAGTCATTTGCCAGCGTCTTGAATTCGTCCACGCTGAGCTTGCCTGCAAACAGGTTTTCCCATCGCGCATCCATGTCCTTGGCGCTTTTTGCCAGTGCGTCCTGCTCAGGCATGCCGGCGTCTGTCGCGTTCAATACCTTGTTGGCAGCCTGTTCTGTCAGCGTGGCGACATATTCAAGCCTGCCTTGTGCATCGGTAATCTGGGATGCTACATCCGACAGCGAGCGGTCGTAGCCGAGTTCGCGCATCGAGTCATGCAGCATGCGGACTATGCCGCCCAGCCTGTCGAACATCGGTTTGCCGGAGTCGTCACCCTGGAAGTTGAGTTTTGGCGCTGCTGGTTCTGGTTCGGGCTGTGCTGGTGCGGGTACGGCAGCGACGGGTGCTGCTCTCTGGGTGGACATTTCTTCAAACAATGCATCCAGATCATCTGCTGAGTCAGTCATAGTCCTTTATTCTCCATAATCGCTGTGATTGCGCTGCACATCATTGTGCCGGCAGCGCCGCAAATATCAATGTACTTCACAGATAGGTTTGTTTTGCCATTTCGTTGGGGAGCTGTTGCGGCATTGGTACGGCAACAGCGCGCAGTAGCGCAGATTTGCTACGCCGCAGCCTCTTTTGTTGGGTTTGGCATGATAGCGTCATACTACAGGACTTCAATATACATAGGATAACCCTGAGCAACAAAATTTGTCATCTTTTAATTGTCACGAATGGTTAAGGATGCGCTGGACGCTTGCATGCGACAACATTCAAACCATGGTCATCTATGCAGGTTTGGTCGCTGCATTCTGTTCCGCGATAAATTTCTCCGGCGTTTGTATCGTGTACAATCCCGCCTGCTTCGTTTTTCTTGCCAGTTTTAACAGGGCCTTGTCCTTGGTGATCAGGATGTCGGCACCGGCGTCGCGCGCCAGCTCCAGAAACTTCTGGTCATCCTTGTCCGTGCATACCGGCAAGCGCAGCGTGGATTTCGCAATCGGGCTGACGCACTCAATATGCTGGTCGAACTGCTGGATGATGCCGCCACGCTGATCAAGGGCGACCGGCAGGTGAGGATAATTAAGGACGGCCAGCCATTCCATGCGGCAGTCATTGCGCGTTACTGCCTTGATGCTGCCATCTTGCAGGCCGCCGAGCAGCCCAGCCCAGCGCGGATCGTGGAATACGAATAAATCCAGGCAGACGTTGGTATCAAGGACCACGAGTTTGGACATCTTTGAAGTCGTCATTAAATTTTTGTAGAAATTATGTTAATTGTTTTATCGCCTGCAAAGTCGCTCGACTACGAAACGCCGGTTAAAAGCAAAAGCCACAGTTTACCGATGTTTATGCAAGATGCAGAGCAATTAATTGAGGTCAGCAGAAAGCTGGATGTCGAGCAAATTGCCAGCCTGATGGATATCTCTCCCGCGCTGGCGCAATTGAATGCCGATCGTTTCGCCGCGTGGTCCACTACGGCGACCAAGAAAAATGCGAAGCAGGCTGTGTTCGCATTCAATGGCGATGTCTATGAAGGCCTGGATGCTTCCACGCTGGGCACGCCGCAAGTCAGCTATCTGGAGAAGCATCTGCGTATCTTGTCCGGGCTGTATGGATTGCTCAGGCCATTGGACCTGCTGCAGCCATACCGGCTGGAAATGGGAACGCGCCTGGCAAATCCGCGCGGCAGCAATCTGTATGCATTCTGGGGTGGCAAGGTGACCGAGGCGCTGAATCAGCAAGCGGCGGACCAGAAGAGCAAGGTCCTGGTGAACCTCGCCTCGGAAGAGTATTTTAAGGTGGTGAAGCCTGCGCAGCTTGCAGTGCCGGTCATCAGCCCGGTGTTTCTGGACTGGAAAAATGGCCAGTACAAAGTTATTTCATTTTATGCAAAACGGGCGCGCGGTTTGATGACGCGTTATGCTGCTGTCAATAAAATAAGCAAGGCCGATGAATTGAAGGGCTTCGATGTCGAAGGCTACCGTTTTTACGAGAATGAATCGGATAGCCGACAATGGGTATTCAAGCGTAAGCTGGAAGAATAAAAGCGCGGAAGAAATAAAAAAGCCTCTATAAACGAGGCTTTTGCTGTGGAATAGTGGCGCGGCTGATGCGCCAGCCTGGTTTTTTATTTCCAGAATTGCCACCAGGAAGCTTTCTTGCCGGTGCTGCTTTCCAGGAAGGCGCTTTTAGGGAAGCTTTGCAGGAATACACGATTTGCATCGTCGCGCAGTTCTGTCATGCCCATGAAGTCGTAGGAGCGAACCAGTACGTACATTGCTTCTTCAATTGCCGGCGCGTCCGGGTATTCCTTGATGGCGGATTGGGCGCGATTGGCTGCTGCCAGGAAAGCACCGCGGCGCAGGTAGTAACGGGCCACGTGGACGTCATACTGAGCCAGCGAGTTGACCAGGAATTTCATGCGTGCAATCGCATCCGGCGTGTATTTGCTGTCCGGGAATTGAATCGCGAGTTGCTTGAATGCATCAAATGCGTCGCGTGCTGCTTTAGGATCGCGCTCGGTAATGTCCTGGTTGGCAATGAAATTCAGGAAGCCGAGGTTATCATTGAAGTTGATAACGCCGCGCAGGTAGTACATATAGTCGACGTTAGGATGGTTGGGGTGCAGTTTGATAAAGCGCTCTACAGCAGCCAGAGCCTGGGCCTGGTCATCCTGCTTGTAGTATGCGTAGGCGATTTCCATCTGCGCTTGCTGAGCATAAGTACCAAATGGGAAGCGGGATTCCAGTCTTTCAAAATACTGAACGGCTTTTTCGTAACCACCATTATTAAGTTCGTCTTTTGCTTCAGCGTATAATTTTGCTGCGGACCACGTTCTTGTTTCATCATTCTTGTCGCCGGTCGAGCTGCAAGCCGACAAGGCAAGTATCAAGATGAGACCAAGAAATTTTATAGATTTAATTTGCATAAGTTTTTTGCATGAGCAGTAGAACGATTTACGGATTATAGCCGATGGGAATTAATGTGATACCAACTGAAGTAGCGATTTTGTCAGAGCCCTTGATGGATACCCCTGAAAACGACGTGGAAGAAGGGGATGATTTTGTTCATCAGGCCGCGCCTATAGAGTTGAAATTGACTCCCGATGCTTGCGGCGAACGCCTGGACAAGACCTTGTCCAAACTTGTTCCACAATACTCAAGAAGCCGCATCCAGCAATGGATAGAAGCAGGTTTTGTGACTGTGGATGGACAGGCTGCACGTGCCAAGATGACGGTACTCGGTGATGAGAAAGTGTGCATTCTGCCACAGGCTGCACCGGATGAGGGGGCTTATCAGCCAGAAAATATCCCTTTGGACATCATTTACGAAGATGATGCGCTGCTGGTAGTCAACAAGCCGGCTGGCCTGGTGGTGCATCCAGCCGCGGGAAACTGGTCGGGCACCCTGCTAAACGGCTTGCTGTATCACTATCCGGAATTGCTGGGCGTACCACGCGCGGGCATCGTGCACAGGCTGGATAAGGACACATCGGGCCTGATGGTGGTTGCCAAGACCCTTATCGCCCATACCGAGCTGGTCAGGCAGTTGCAGGACCGCACCGTGAAACGGGAGTATTTTGCGCTGGTATGGGGCACACCCAAGCCTTCCGGCACAGTGGACGCGGCGATGGCAAGGCATCCGCGCGACCGTATCAAGATGGCGGTCTCGGAAAGCATGCTGGCCAAACCGGCTATTACGCATTACCAGCGTGTAGGCGCCGGCATGCTGGAGCGCTTTCCGGTCAGCCTGGTTGCTTGCCAATTGGAAACCGGCCGCACCCATCAGATCCGGGTTCACATGCTCTCGCTCGGCTTCCCGCTGGTCGGCGATACGCTCTATGGCAAGCAGCATCTGGCCCGCTTTTTCCCACGCCAGGCCTTGCAGGCCCGCAAGCTGGGCCTGATCCACCCTGTTACCGAAGAGCACGTGGAATGGCAAGTGCCGCTGGCCGAGGATTTTGCCGCGCTGATACAGCAGGCGGGTATGAGCCTGCCTGCATGATCCTGTTTGAGAGACTGCGTGCATGAGTGCCGATACGCCGGTGCAGAACGGAAAAACCGTCCCCTTTGACCTTATTGTCCCCAGCTGGCCCGGAGTGCCCGCCCACGTGCGGGCTTTTTCAAGCTTGCGCAACGGCGGAGTCAGTTTGCCGCCTTACGACAACGGCACGGGCCAGGGCGGCCTGAATCTGGGAGATCATGTAGGCGATGATCCTGCCGCGGTCGCTGCCAATCGCGGCCTTGTACGCAGCGTATTGCCTTCCGATGTCACATGGTTATCACAAGTGCATGGCACACTAGTCTGTGATGCTGCGCTGGGCGTGAGCGGAGTCCAGGCAGATGCCTGTAGCACCTCCAAAAAGAATGTTGTGTGTGCTGTCATGACCGCAGATTGCTTGCCGGTATTATTTACCGATCGCGCCGGCACCGTGGTGGCAGCAGCCCACGCTGGTTGGCGTGGCTTGGCTGCCGGTGTGCTGGAAAACACGCTAGCGCATATGCGGGTCGCAGGCGCTGGCGAAATTTTCGCGTGGCTGGGGCCGGCTATCGGGCCGGAGCAATTTGAAGTCGGCGAAGATGTGGTGCGGGCATTTTTGCCGTTGCTGGGCGGCACGAAAGATCTGTCTGGCTTGCGCCCTTACTTCAATCCGCGTCCAGAGGCAAAAGGCAAGTTTTATGCGGATATCTATGCGCTGGCAAGAGCCGTGCTGATGCGGGCGGGCGTGCAGCAGATAGATGGCGGCAATCATTGCACGGTGACGGAAAAAGAGAAATTCTTTTCTTACCGCAGGGATGGTGTTACCGGAAGAATGGCGAGTCTTATTTGGCTGGAGTAGATGGCATTCGCGAAGGAGGCAGCATTGCGCACAGGCTCCTAGTCTTTGTCGCTGCCGGATTCAGGAGAGCTGGCAGACTCCGATGGCGTATTTGCTGCAACCGCAGCATTTTTTGCCTGCATGGCAGCCTGGCGCTGCTTTTTTCGCTGAGGGCTGCGCACGAGGTAGAAAATTATTATTAAAGGCAACACACAATACATTAAAAACGTCATAATTCCTGCAACCACTGTAGATTCCGTGATCGACATCATGAAGATCACGTAGATCCAGGCAATGGCAATGATGTACATAAGTAAGAGCGGATAGAAAAGTTTTAATCAGAATTAATTGAGTGGTAAGCTCGATTCGAGATGCAACGATACGCGAAAAACAGGAGGCACGCATGAAGACTTATGATCCTCAAGCTATGTACTCCGAATGGATGTCACAGCTGTCGAACCAGGCCAGTCTGCAAGACTGGATGAAACCCGCCGCTGCATTCACTGACGGTACTATCATGGATACCCTGAAAGAAATCGGGGCCCAGATCAGCCCGGCAACATTGGGCAAGCTGCAAAGCGACTATATGCAAGAGTTTGGCAAGCTCTGGCAGGATTTCATGATTTCCAAAGTGCCGGACTTCAGCGACCGGCGTTTTTCTTCGCCGGACTGGCACCAGCATACAATGCACTCCTACAGTGCCGCCTCCTATTTATTGAACGCCCGCTTCCTGATGGCAATGGCCGAGGCGGTTGAGGCTTCCGAGAAAACCCGGCAAAAGATTCGTTTCGCGGTACAGCAAATGATCGATGCGATGTCGCCGGCGAATTTCCTGGTGACCAATCCTGAGGCGCAAGCCAAATTAATAGAAAGCAAGGGCGAAAGCCTGGCGAAGGGCATTGCGCAGATGCTGGCCGATATGCAAAAAGGCCGTATTTCGCAAACCGATGAATCTGCATTTGAAGTCGGTAAAAATGTTGCGACCTCAGAAGGCACGGTCATCTTTGAAAACAAGCTGTTCCAGCTGATTCAATATACGCCGCTGACCAAGACCGTGCATCAGCGGCCGCTGCTGATGATTCCTCCCTGCATCAATAAATTCTATATTCTTGATCTGCAGCCGGAAAACTCTGTCGTGCGTTACGCGGTTGAACAGGGGCATACGGTGTTCCTGGTTTCCTGGGCCAATCCCACCGAGGCGATGGCGGATGTCACCTGGGACGATTACATTGAGGAAGGCGCAATCAAGGCCATTCATCTGGCGCAGGAAATCAGCAAGCAAAAGGAAATCAACGGTTTTGGCTTTTGCGTCGGCGGCACGATTATCTCCACTGCGCTGGCCGTGCTGGCAGCGAGGGGCGAGCATCCTGTCAGCAGCCTGACGCTGCTGACAACCTTGCTGGATTTTACCGATACCGGCGTGCTGGATGTGTTTGTCGATGAGATGCAGGTGCAGATGCGCGAGCAGACCATAGGCAAGCATGGCCTGCTGCCCGGCAAGGACCTGGCCAGTACTTTTTCCAGCCTGCGCGCGAACGACCTGGTGTGGAATTATGTGCAATCCAATTATCTGAAAGGCGAGAGTCCTCCGCCTTTCGATCTCCTATACTGGAACGCAGACAGTACCAATTTGCCGGGGCCGATGTTCTGCTGGTATCTGCGCAATACCTATCTGGAAAACAGCCTCAAAGTGGCCGACAAGCTCCAGGTAGCCGGCTCACCGGTTGACCTGGGCAAGATCGACGTGCCAACGTTCGTATACGGCTCGCGCGAAGACCATATCGTGCCCTGGCAGGCGGCCTATGCGTCCTGTTCCATCCTCAACCGCAAGAGCAAGAGCAAAAACCGTTTCATCCTGGGGGCTTCGGGCCACATCGCCGGTGTGGTCAATCCTCCGGCAAAAAAGAAAAGGAGTTACTGGACCAACGACAAGTTGGGAGCGGATTCCGACGCCTGGTTCAAGGGCGCGACGGAGCATGCGGGCAGCTGGTGGCCGGTATGGGCTGAATTTCTCGCTGAGCATGGCGGCAAGATGATCAAGGCGCCGGCTCAACCCGGCAATGCCGACTATCAGGCAATAGAGCCGGCACCTGGGCGTTACGTCAAGGTAAGGGCCGATTAGAGCTTCGATAAGCCGTTTGAAAAAGTAATTTGAACAAGCAGTTTGAATTAACTGGTTTGAGCTACATATAGTTTGAGCCAGCAAGTTGGTGATTCAGCGATTGTTTTAGTGCAAGTACATACCAATAGGAGACAAGAATGTCAAAACGAATAGCATATGTAACTGGTGGCATGGGTGGAATCGGAACTCCTATTTGCAGGCGCCTGTGCGCCGACGGCTTTACCGTTGTCGCAGGCTGTGGCCCTAACTCCCCTCGCAGGGAAAAGTGGCTGGCGGATATGCGCGCCGAAAATTGTGATATCCACGCCTCGGAAGGTAATGTGTCCGACTGGGAGTCTACCAGGGCGGCCTTCGAAAAGGTCAGGGCGGAAATCGGCGAAGTGGACGTATTGGTCAATAATGCCGGCATTACGCGTGACGGACAGTTCCGTAAAATGAGCAAGGATGATTGGGATGCGGTCATGGATACCAATCTGAATTCATTGTTTAATGTGACTAAGCAAGTGATCGACAGCATGGTCGACCGCGGCTGGGGCCGTATTATCAATATTTCTTCAGTCAACGGCCAAAAGGGGCAGTTCGGGCAAACCAACTATTCCACAGCCAAAGCCGGTATCCACGGCTTTACCATGGCATTGGCGCAAGAAGTCGCTACCAAGGGCGTTACCGTCAATACGGTTTCACCTGGCTATGTGGGGACAGATATGGTGCGCGCCATCCGTCCGGACGTGCTGGAAAAGATTGTTGCCGGCATTCCGGTAAAACGCCTTGCCGAGCCTAGTGAAATTGCCTCCATCGTTGCCTGGATCGCTTCCGATGAAGGTGGTTATGCCACTGGATCGGATTTTTCCATCAACGGCGGCTTGCACATGGGATAAAACAAACACTGGTATTGCTTTTATGTAAAAAGCCACGTCATAATGATGTGGCTTTTACATGTTTGATCTATACTAAGCAGTAGAATTTCCTGACCGAAATAAAAGGATGCAATATCCTCCAATATGCGTGCATAATCGGCAGACAAATATATTAGAATTAAAAAAGGGACAAGCTGGTTAATTATTTGACATGCTTACCTACGCAGGTAAGAAAAGCAAATGATTGCCGGTTTATTTGGATGGATTTGGCGTGACAGGCAAGCATCTCCGCGATTTGCCTGATCGACTCAAACGCTAGGATGTTATTAATTGAGAATTCGATGAATAGTGTAAAGAAAACGACACAGCACCTGATCAAGAAATATCCGAATCGCCGTTTGTACGATACGCAGACCAGTAGCTACATTACCCTGGTCGATGTAAAACAATTCGTTCTGGAAAATGATGATTTCGCTGTCATCGATGCGAAAACCAACGAAGACCTGACCCGCAGCATTTTGCTGCAGATCATTCTGGAAGAGGAAGCGGGCGGTGCGCCCATGTTCTCCAGCGTGGCACTGGCCCAGATCATTCGCTACTATGGCCATGCAATGCAGGGAATGATGGGGTCTTACCTGGAAAAAAATATCCAGGCCTTCATCGATATCCAGAACAAGCTGGCAGAGAACTCCAAGGGCGTGTACGAAGGCAAGCCTTTCAGCCCTGAAATGTGGGCCCAGTTCATGAGCGTGCAGGGACCGATGATGCAGGGCATGATGGGTAACTACATCGAACAAAGCAAGAACCTGTTTGTGCAGATGCAAGAGCAGATGCAGAGCCAGACCAAGAATATTTTCGGCGTATTTCCATTTGGCGCCGATGATAATAGCAATAAAAACAAGTAACTTGTCTTAAGCTGCTGATTTTGCAGGAAATTTTCTGAAATAGGGCATTTCCGGGCAGCATGGCGACAGCATCAGGAGGTACAATAGCGGATTCGCTTTTGTACCTCTTTTTTCTTTTATGGCTATCGAACAAATTTCCAGGCTGTCCACCGGCGGCGCCACTCCCAAAGTTGGGTTCGTTTCACTGGGTTGCCCAAAAGCGCTTGTCGACTCCGAGCAAATCCTGACGCAACTGCGCGCAGAGGGCTACGACACAGCCAAGTCCTATGACGGCGCCGATCTGGTCATCGTCAATACCTGTGGCTTTATCGATGCAGCGGTGCAGGAGTCGTTGGATGCGATCGGCGAAGCGCTGAGCGAAAACGGCAAGGTCATCGTGACCGGCTGCCTGGGCGCGAAGAAAGATGCCAGCGGCAACGACATCATCATGTCGGTGCATCCCAAGGTATTGGCCGTCACCGGTCCGCACGCGCTGGGCGAGGTGATGGATGCGGTGCATATCCATCTGCCTAAGCCGCATGAGCCGTTTATCGACCTGGTGCCGGCGCAAGGCGTTAAGCTGACGCCCAAGCACTTTGCCTACCTGAAAATTTCCGAAGGCTGCAACCATCGCTGCAGCTTCTGCATTATCCCTTCGATGCGCGGCGATCTGGTATCGCGCCCGATTGCGGACGTGATGCTGGAAGCCGAAAATCTGTTCAAAGCCGGCGTCAAGGAATTGCTGGTGATCTCGCAAGACACCAGCGCCTATGGTGTGGATGTTAAATTCCGCATGGGTTTCTGGAATGGCAAGCCGGTCAAGACACATATGACGCAACTGGTGGAAGCACTGGGAGGCCTGGCCAAACAATATGGCGCCTGGGTGCGTCTGCACTACGTCTATCCTTATCCGCACGTGGACCAGATCATCCCTATGATGGATGGCAATGTGCTGCCTTACCTGGACGTGCCTTTGCAGCATGCGCATCCTGCTGTGCTGAAACGCATGAAGCGTCCTGCCAGCGGCGAAAAAAATATCGAGCGTATCCGTGCATGGCGCGAAATGTGCCCTGACATCACGATACGTTCCACCTTCATCGCCGGCTTCCCTGGCGAAACGGAAGAAGAGTTTGAATACCTGCTGGACTTCCTGAAAGAAGCCGAGATCGACAGGCTGGGTTGTTTCGCCTATTCGCCGGTAGAAGGTGCCACGGCAAACGAACTGGAAAACCCGGTACCGGAAGAAGTGCGCGAAGACCGTCGCCGCCGCGTGATGGAATTGCAGGAAGGTATTTCCAAGAAGCGCCTGCAAGCCAAGGTCGGCAAAACCCTGCGCGTGTTGATCGATTCTCTTGACAGCAGTGGCGGTGTCGGCCGTACTTCTGCCGATGCGCCCGAAATCGATGGCGTGGTTTACGTGAAACCGCCGTATGAGCCTAACCGCAAGCTGAAGGTGGGCGAGTTTTTTGACGTCACCATTACCGCGGCTGATGCGCACGACCTGTGGGGCGAAGCCAATTGATTCATCTGGATCGCGTACGTGCAGTAAATAATTTGTCTTTGATTGCCGGTAAAGCCTTGTCATTGGCAGCAATGGCTGTGGCGCTGTCGTCAGCGGCTGTCGCGCAACCGGTGGCGGCATCGGCTGCTGCCCCTGTTTCGGTCGCGCCTGCAACAGCCGCGGCAAATCCTTTTTCCGCTCCCATCGTGCTGCGGGGCAAGCTCGGCAGCGAAACAGTGCAGATGCGCCTGCAGCCCAAGGTCGAGGATGCAGACAGTGTGGAAGGCGATTACTTTGTCTTTGGCAAGGGCAGCAAGATCTTGCTGGCGGGCGAGGTGTCCGGTAATGCCGTGACGATGGAAGAGTCGGAAGACGGCATTGATGTGTCCGGCCAGTGGGACGGCAAACTGGATGGCAAAATCTGGCGCGGTACCTGGACTTCAGACGACGGCTCTGTCAGCAAGGAGTTTGCGCTGGAAATCCAGGCTGCAACAGCATCTCCCAAACTCGCCAAGCCTGCAAAGCCGGCCAATGCGGCTAAATCCACGGCCGCGGCCAAATCTGGCGCCAACGCTAAAAAGTCGGCGCCCTAGCTGCACTCCTGCGCTTGCCCTGTTACCATGCTAGATAGAAAGCAAAACTACGTTTTACGTAGTTTTGCATCCACCTCTATCTTTCTATTCCGGTTCAGCATGGCAGATCAGCATGGCAAATAAGCTCCATATCAATACCTCCCTCATTCACAGCGACTATTCCGCGCCGGAAGACTTCGGTGCGCTGCAAACGGGAGTGCATCACGCTTCCACCGTGACCTTTCATAATGTAGCCGCAATGCGTTCGCGCAGTTGGCAG
Organism: Parundibacterium terreum; assembly: GCF_014636315.1. Taxonomy (GTDB): domain Bacteria; phylum Pseudomonadota; class Gammaproteobacteria; order Burkholderiales; family Burkholderiaceae_D; genus Undibacterium; species Undibacterium terreum. The sequence goes on from NZ_BMED01000005.1 coordinate 384,197, forward strand.
GACAAATCAGCCTATACCTATGGCCTGCACGGCACGCCCACGAGCTTTACCCTGGAAGCGCGCTTGGCAGAGATAGAGCAAGGCAAGTATTGCCTGCTGGCCCCAAGCGGCCTGGCGGCGATTGCGATGGTGAACCTCGCCTTGCTGCAATCCGGCGACGACGTGCTGTTGCCTGACAATGTGTACAACCCGAATCGTGAGCTGGGCGACTGGCTCAGCAAAAGCTTTGGCGTCAGCGCCCGCTATTACGATCCTCTGATAGGCGCCGGCATCGCCGGGCTGATACAGGACAACACGCGGCTGATCTGGACTGAAGCCCCAGGTTCGGTCACGATGGAAGTGCCGGATATTCCTGCCATCTGTGCAGTTGCAAAGGCAAAGGGCATCCTGGTGGCGCTGGATAATACCTGGGCAGCCGGGATTGCTTTTTCTGCGTTCGAGCACGGTGTGGACATCGTGATGCAAGCGCTGACCAAATATCAGTCCGGCGGGTCCGACGTGCTGATGGGCGCCGTGATTACTCGCGACCAGGCGCTGAACTCCCGTTTGCAGGACGCTCATATGCGCCTGGGCATGGGGGTAGGCATGGACGATGTCTATCTGGTGCTGCGCAGCCTGTCTTCACTGAAGCTGCGCTTTGACGCGCACGACCAGAGTGCGAGAAAGATCGCTGCCTGGCTGCAGACGCGGCCGGAAATCAGCAAGGTCTTGCATCCGGCGCTGGCAGGCAGCCCTGGCCATGAACTGTGGCAGCGCGACTTCAGCGGCGCCGCCGGCCTGTTCTCTGTGCTGTTTGATCCTCGCTATACCGAAGCGCAGACGGACCGTTTTGTCGATACGCTGAAACTGTTCAAGATAGGATTCAGCTGGGGCGGTGCGCACAGCCTGTGCGTTCCCTATCGCATCAAGCATATGCGCAAGAACTGGCCGCATGAAGGCATCCTGGTGCGCTTTAATATCGGCCTGGAAGACGCGGATGATTTGATAGCCGACATAGCGCGGGCTTTCGCGGCAATGGCAGGCTGATTTGCTGATCGTCGCTAAAAATTGGGAGGGAATATGATCGAGTGGAATCGGGAGCGGAAGCTGCGGGGCTACTGGTTGGCGCTAGCGGCGCTCTTGTTCAGTTCATCCTTCATGTCCAATGCAATGGCTGCCCGCTCGCCTTGCGTGGGGACCTTCTCCAATCTGGCGATCAATCCGGTCGGAGGGGAGTTCAGTGGCATGGAAGTGCGCGTCGTGCAGACCGATATCGGCTTTCGCGGCACGGTGCAGATCGCCCAAGGCGGCGCCGGGATACTGTTGCTGGTGGATTTAGAATGCGATGGCAAGGAGGTCAGCTTTCATTTGCCGGCAACCAATACCGATATGCACGGAAAATTTACGGGACTGGTCAATAGCGAAAATTTAAAAGGCGAGATCGCTTACGATGACAAGAGAGTCGCGCGCGTCTTTTTGCAGCGGCGCAAGAGCTATTGGGACTGATCACTCTCTGATTGAAGCCGCCCTGATGTGGTGGCCAGGCTGCTGTGCCTGATAATTAAAAAGGGCTGGATTCCATAAGAATTCAGCCCTTTCTTGTTTTCTTCAGGCCTGGTTGCCCGGGCCTGAAGAAGTTTGCTCTTGCTTACGCAGCCAGCAATTGACGCAATACGAATGGCAGGATGCCGCCGTGTTTGTAGTAGTCGACTTCGATTGGTGTATCGATGCGCAACAGTACTTTCACTTCCTGTTTCTTGCCGTCGGCACGAGTGATCACCAGAGTCACTTCTTGCTGTGGCTTGATGTCGTCTTCGATACCTTTCAGGTCGAAAGTTTCATTGCCTGTGATGCCCAGGGTCTGAACGCTGTCTGTGCCCAGGAATTGCAGGGGCAAGACGCCCATGCCGACCAGGTTGGAGCGGTGGATACGTTCGAAGGAGCGTGCGATCACTGCTTTGACGCCCAGCAATTGCGTACCTTTTGCTGCCCAGTCACGGGAGGAGCCTGTACCGTATTCTTCGCCGCCGAAGATCATGGTTGGCACGCCGTCAGCAACATATTTCATCGCTGCATCGTAGATGGACATCTCTTCACCGCTTGGCTGGTGAATCGTGATGCCGCCTTCTACGCGGGAACCGTCGATCTTCGCTGGAATCATCAGGTTTTTGATACGCACATTGGCGAAAGTGCCGCGCATCATGATCTCGTGATTGCCACGACGTGAACCGTAGGAGTTGAAGTCCGCTTTCAGTACGCCGTTTTCCTGCAGCCATTTACCGGCTGGGCTGGATTCCTTGATTGCGCCGGCAGGGGAGATGTGATCGGTTGTGATCGAATCACCGAATACGCCCAGTGCGCGTGCTGCGGAGATGCCTGTTGCCGCTGCTTTTGGCTCCATTGTGAAGTCAGCAAAGAATGGTGGCTCAGCGATGTAAGTGGATTTAGGCCAGTTGTAGACCTGGCCTTCAGCCACGCCTTTGATGCCTTCCCACAGCTTGCCTGGGGCACCTTTGACGTCAGCGTAGTTGTCCTTGAAGGTTTTGGAGTTCATCGCGAACTTCATCAGCTTGGAGATTTCTGCGCTGGTAGGCCAGATGTCGCCCAGGAAGATGTCCTTGCCTTTGACGCGGCCAACAGGCTGGGTCATCAGGTCCACTGTCATGTTGCCGGCGATAGCGTAAGCAACAACCAATGGTGGGGATGCCAGGAAGTTGGAACGAATGTTCGGATGGATACGTGCTTCAAAGTTGCGGTTGCCGGACAATACAGCGGAAGCCACGATGTCATTGGAGACGATCGCTTCGTTCATTGCTGGTGTCAGGTCGCCTGCGTTACCGATACAGGTGGTGCAGCCGTAGGCAGTCACGCCGAAGCCGAGTTTTTCCATGTATGGCAGCAAACCGGCCGCTTCCAGGTACTTGGTCACAACGCGGGATCCAGGAGCCAGCGAAGTTTTGATATGCGGAGATACCTTCAGGCCGGCTTCCACCGCTTTTTTGCACAGCAGGCCAGCGGCCAGCAATACGCTAGGATTGGATGTGTTGGTGCAGGAAGTGATCGCTGCAATCAGTACATCGCCGTTTTTGACTTTGACGCCGTCGGTATTGGTGTACTGCGCATCCAGGTCTTCCACTTTCTTGTTGAAACCGTTTTCAGCAGTAGGCTTGCTGAACAGGTCTGCAAAAGTAGAGCGCACGTTGCCGATTTCGATACGATCCTGAGGGCGTTTCGGGCCAGCCAGGGACGGTGCTACGGAGTCCAGGCTCAGGGATACTTCTGTCGTGTAATCGATTTCGCCGGCCTTTGGAATGCCGAACATTTTTTGCGCTTTGAAATAGGATTCGAATGCGGCGATTTCTGCCTTGGTACGGCCTGTGCCTTCGAAGTAGTCGATAGTTGCTTCATCAACCGGGAAGAAGCCCATGGTCGCGCCGTATTCCGGAGCCATGTTGGCGATGGTTGCGCGGTCTGTCAGCGTCAGCGAGCGTGTGCCTTCGCCGAAGAATTCAACAAACTTGCCTACCACTTTTGCTTTACGCAGCAATTCAGTGATGGTCAGTACCAGATCGGTTGCTGTCACGCCTTCACGCAATTGGCCGGTCAGGTGTACGCCGACAACGTCAGGTGTCAGGAAGTAAACCGGTTGGCCCAGCATACCTGCTTCCGCTTCAATACCGCCCACGCCCCAGCCGACTACGCCGATACCGTTGATCATGGTGGTATGGGAATCGGTACCTACCAGAGTATCTGGGTAGTACACTTCATCTTTACCGTCTTTCATTTTGTGTACGCCGCGCGCCAGGTATTCCAGATTGACCTGGTGGACGATACCGAAGCCTGGAGGAACCACGCCGAAAGTATCAAATGCCTGCATACCCCATTTCATGAACTGGTAACGTTCATTGTTACGGGAGAATTCCAGCTTCATGTTCAGGTCCAGCGCTTTTTTCTCGCGGAAGTGATCGATCTGCACGGAGTGATCTACCACCAGATCCACTGGAACCAGCGGTTCGATATTCTTTGGCTTCTTGCCCATTTTAGCGGCAACGTTACGCATTGCGGCCAGATCGGCCAGCAGTGGAACGCCGGTAAAATCTTGCAGCACTACGCGGGAAACCACGAATGGGATTTCGTCGGTACGGGCTGCGGTCGCGCCCCAGCTTGCCAGTTGCTTGACATGTTCTTCGGTGACTTTTTTGCCGTCGCAGTTACGCAGAACGGATTCCAGTACGATACGAATAGAAACCGGCAAACGAGAAATATTGATGCCCAGTTTTTTTTCCAGTGCAGGCAAAGAATAGAACTTGCCTGTTTTTGTATCTGAAATTTTGAAATCTTTCAGGGTTTTAAATGCATCTTGGCTCATGGCTGTTCCTTATTATACAAATCGATGATCGAAAAACATGCTTACTACTAATGTAAATACTATTGTGAAGCGGATTGAAACCTAAATTCACTACTTCATTCACTACTTCAAATTCTCAAAAAACTTAACATCACGCCGGTACAAATTTACTGAATGACCTGCTTTACTGCCGCCGGTGCGGTGGCTGTCACAGTGGTTTCTGCCTTCACTTGCGAAACGACTTCCGGGGTCTTGCATTCATTGGCTAACTGCTGGCCGCGGATGGAATCCAGCAACATGCCTTTGGCAGGGATGCCTATCCAGACCAGACCGGCTTTTTTGTTTTCAAAGCGTTTGGCGCCGGTTGTGGTATCAACGCGGGTCAGGCGATACAGGCGTTTTTTCCAGCGCATGGCAACATGCATCTCGTCATCCACATTGGTGTACAGGGTGATGAAATTGCCCAGTTCGCACTTGTATTCATAGGTCACGCTCTGGCCGACATCCGGCTCCATATCGTCCTCATCCTGTACTGCCGGGGTTTCCGCTGGTTTTGCCGCTTTTGTCTTGGCTTTTGCTGCCGGCTTGGCCTTGGTGGTGGTCTGTGCAAAGGCTGTTGCCTGCATGCCTGTTGCTGCTGAAGCTACTACCAGGCAAGCCAATAATTTGTAAATCAATTTCACTACTTTCTCCTCAAAACCTTTGTCAGGCATTTACCATGTCATGCAATAGGATGCTATTGCAGCGTCTTCATTAGCGTGGCGCTTCAAGTGCGCACTTATAATAATTTCAGTGCCGCTTCCGGCAGTTGAATCTGGCTTAAATGGGCACGTTTCAGCAGCGACCAGAAATAGCGGTAGCTGGCCCTGTCATGCAGGCGGCCGTTAATTTGCACCGGTCCCCAGTTTTCTTGCTGGGCGCTGCTTAGTATTGTCACTGCTTCGTTAATCTCGGCGCTTCTTGGCGACAAGGCCTTAACGATGGGTTTGATCTGGTCCGGGTGGATGCTCCACATACGGGTGTAGCCGCATTCGAGCAGCGCGCGTGTCGCGTCTCCCGCAACAACGGCGGTGTCCTTGATTTCTGTCGTCACATTATGTGACGGTATCTTGCCATAACGGTGGCATGCGGCAGCGATTTCCAGCTTGGCGCGCATGACCAGCGGGTGGCTGAATTGTCCCGGCGAACGCATGGCAGTGGAGGGGATTGCTCCATTGTGCGCGGAAACAAAATCCATGACGCCAAAAGACAGGCACTGCACTTGTGGCAATGCGGCGATCTGCTGCACTTCGGCCAGCGCGTTATGCGTCTCTATCAGTACGTGTACAGGCAGGGTATCGCGGCCGGCAAATTCGGCATGCGCATTGATCCTGGCGATGGCTTTGGTAACTTGCGCCGCGCTTTCTACCTTGGGCAATACGATATAGGCCAGTTTGGCAGCTGCGGCTGTCAGGATCAGGGAGAGATCTTGTTCAAAAAACGGGCTCTCAATATCGTGCACCCGCACGCCGATGCGATTGAAGGTGTTCTGTTCCGAATTGATCAGCGAAGCAACCAGTGTTGCATGCTCGGCTTCATTGCCGGCAGCGGCGCCGTCTTCGCAATCAAACGTGATGTCAAATATGGCGGCCAGGTCGTTCTGTAATTCCATGGACTTGCGCATCAGTTTTTCCGAACCGGCATAGTGGTCGCAGACCGGTAGAAATACCGGCTGTAACTGGTCCTGGAATAACACGGTGGAAGGATGCATCAGTCGTTTATCTGGTGGTGATGGTGGTGAATACGGTGAAATATGGCCTGAGTCGCAGATGGAGCTTGTGTCAAATACGCATGCTTAAAAATTCGGCGGATATGCTTTCATGCAGCGCATGCAAGCATATCCGCCTTTTGCTGGAGCTTAGCCTACCAGGTGTTTAACGCCGTCGCGTTCTTCTTGCAGTTCTTTCAGCGTGATATTGATGCGCTCACGGGAGAACTCATCAATTTCCAGGCCTTGAACGATTTTGTATTCGCCGTTTTCTGTTGTTACAGGGAAGCCGAACATGGTGCCTTCAGGGATGCCGTAGGAACCGTCGGATGGAATACCCATGGTTGTCCATTTGCCGTTAGTGCCCAGTACCCAGTCGCGTACGTGGTCGATCGCTGCATTCGCTGCAGATGCTGCAGAAGACAGGCCGCGCGCCTCGATGATCGCTGCGCCGCGTTTGCCGACTGTAGGCAGGAATGTGTCTTTGTTCCATACCTGGTCGTTGATCAGGTCTTTTACCGGCTGGCCGTCAACTGTGGCAAAACGGTAGTCAGCGTACATAGTAGGGGAGTGATTGCCCCACACGCACAGTTTTTCGATCGCAGCAACTGGCTTGCCCAATTTGGCAGCAACTTGCGACAAGGCGCGGTTGTGATCCAGGCGCAGCATTGCTGTGAAGTTTTTCGCTGGCAGGCTTGGTGCCGATTTCATCGCGATGTAAGCATTGGTGTTGGCTGGATTGCCGACCACCAGGACTTTAACATTGCGGGATGCTACTGCATCCAGTGCCTTGCCTTGCACGGTGAAAATCTGTGCATTGGCTTCCAGCAAATCTTTGCGTTCCATGCCTGGGCCGCGTGGACGTGCGCCAACCAGCAGGGCAACGTCGATATCCTTGAATGCTGTCATCGGATCGCTGTGTGCAGTCATGCCTGCCAGCAATGGGAATGCGCAATCGTCGATTTCCATCATGACGCCTTTCAGCGCCTTTTGTGCTTTCTCATCAGGAATTTCCAGCAATTGCAGGATGACCGGTTGGTCTTTGCCCAGCATGTCGCCATTGGCGATACGGAACAGAAGGGAATAACCAATTTGGCCAGCAGCGCCTGTAACAGCTACGCGCATAGGGGATTTCGCCATGATGCATCTCCAAAGTAGGGTAAAACGATGTTAATGAGGGCTTTGCACTAGCCTTAGCAATATAACCGCTTAGCGGGTTTGTCGCTGAGCCGTGCAACGCACTCTAAAAATCCGTGCCTGGACAAAAAACCAGGTAAGCAAACACACAATGATACCGTTGAAAATCAGCCTAGTCAGCCAAATTCAGAGGGCGGAAACAAAAAAATTGACAGCCCAGGCCTGCTGAGGTGTCAATTTTGGCGATCCGATTTTCGAGCTTTAACATTGCTTGTGTTCGAACTATAGTGCTTGGTGAATCTGCATTTTGATCACGAGTGATCTTTGATTACTTCATTATCCAGCCGGTGCCGAATAATTTTAACCGAAGTTTAGGTTGCCTGAGCCCAAGTGTCAATGAATATCTTATGTCTTATATAAGACATATCAGTTGTTACTTTTGTTCTGGACTAAACGGGTCATTTTGTGGTGAAATTGCGGTCTATGAATTCTATCGTGCCATCCGCCAACAATCAGAATAATAATGCCGCCGGTACAGGCTCCGGCGCAGGTGGCGCAAGTTCCTCGAATTCTTCGTCTGCTGCATCCTCATCCGCATCCCCTACGTTCAGTCCTTTATATCAGCAGATCAAGGCTTTGATCATGCAGGGTTTGCAGTCGGGAGAGTGGAAGCCGGGTGAGTTGATCCCCAGTGAGATCGAATTGGCGGGGCGTTTTAAAGTCAGCCAGGGCACGGTGCGCAAAGCCATTGATGAGATGTCGGCCGAAAATCTGGTCGTGCGCCGCCAGGGCAAGGGGACTTTTGTCGCGACCCATCATGAGGCGCGTTCGCAGTTCCGCTTTTTGCGTCTGGTGCCGGATGGCGGCGTGCCGCATTATCCCGAAAATAAAATTATTGAAGTGAAGCGCCTGCGCGCGCCGGCCGAGGTCGCGAGATTATTGGATATCAAATCCGGTGATTCCGTCGTGTTCATTCGCCGTGTGCAGTCTTTCTCCGGCGTGCCAACGATCCTGGACGACCTGTGGTTGCCGGGTGCAATCTTCAAGGGGTTAACGGCTGAGCGCCTGAACGAATACAAGGGGCCGATGTACGGTTTGTTCGAAACTGAGTTCGGCACCCACATGATACGCGCTTCTGAAGAAATCAGAGCGGTGTGCGCAGACGAGGTTGCGTCCGAGCTTTTGCATGTGGAAAAAGGGGTACCTTTGCTGAATGTCGAACGCGTCTCTTTCACTTATGGCGACAAGCCGGTGGAATTGCGCAGAGGCCTATACCTGACCAGCCAGCATCATTACAGAAATGAGCTTAGCTGAATGGGTGCTTGCTGAGGATATCGGTGGGTGCGCGAAGCGAATCATAGTTCTGTCATCGCACAAAATTGGTGAAACGCAATTCGCATATTCGAAATTAGGACTAAGATATCGGTATTTTGTGAAATTCGGGCTTTTTTTGTTGGTGCGATGCACCAAAATAGGCGAAAATTGCAAAGTTCGTTTACAGACTAGTTAATGGGGAGATTATTTATGTCTGAAGTTGTGAAACCTAAGCCGCAGTTTGGAAAAATGCGGCTGATCGATGCATTGGGATACAGGCTGCCGCTGGCAGGTCTTGTCTCGATATTGCATCGCGGAAGTGGCATGCTGATGTTTGTGCTGTTGCCATTTGTTCTGTTCTTGCTCGACAAGAGCTTGACCTCTGAATCGTCTTTTTCCTATTTCCAATCCTTTACTTCAGGCGTGTTCGTCAAGCTGGTTATCCTGGCTTTGTCGTGGGCTTACCTGCATCATTTCTGTGCGGGGATTCGTCATCTGCTGATGGATCTGCATCTCGGTTTGGATAAGGTTAGCGGACGCCAGTCGGCTGTCGCCGTGCTGGTGATCAGCCTGGTGCTGACAGCACTGATCGCGCTGAAACTGTTTGGAGCATTTTAAATGGCAAATAATAATATCGGCCCGAATCGCCTCGTCGTAGGCGCTCATTACGGCCTGCGTGACTGGTTGGCGCAACGCGTTACCGCGATCATCATGGCTCTGTACACCGTTATATTGCTGGTGCTGTTCTTGACCGGCAGTCATTTTACCTACGAAGGCTGGGCCGGCATTTTCGCAATGCAATGGTTCAAGCTGGCGACGTTTGCCGTGTTTGTTAGCCTGTTCTATCACGCCTGGGTTGGTATGCGTGATGTCTGGATGGACTATGTCACGCATTCCGTTGCTCTGCGTTTGGTATTTCAAGTTGCCACTATCCTGTGGCTGGTCGCTTGTGTCGGATACACGGCACAGATTTTGTGGAGAGTGTAACCGTGGCAGCAATTAAATCCACAATTCCTTCCCGCCGTTTTGATGCGGTAATCGTCGGTGCGGGTGGTTCCGGCATGCGTGCTTCGCTGCAATTGGCTGAAGCCGGCCTGAACGTCGCCGTACTTTCCAAAGTTTTCCCTACCCGTTCGCACACTGTTGCGGCGCAGGGCGGTATCGGTGCTTCGCTGGGCAATATGTCCGAAGACAACTGGTACTGGCATATGTTCGATACCGTCAAGGGTTCCGATTACCTCGGCGACCAGGACGCTATCGAGTTCATGTGCCGAGAAGCGCCTAAGGTCGTGTACGAGCTGGAACATTTCGGCATGCCTTTCGACCGTAATGCTGACGGTACTATTTATCAGCGCCCATTCGGCGGCCATACAGCCAATTTCGGTGAAAAACCGGTTCAGCGCGCATGCGCTGCAGCCGACCGTACCGGCCATGCATTGCTGCACACGCTGTATCAGCGCAATGTGCGCGCCCGTACCCATTTCTTCGTGGAATGGATGGCGATCGATCTGATTCGCGATGCGTCTGGCGACGTGCTTGGCGTAGTTGCGCTGGAAATGGAAACCGGCGAGGTCATGATGCTGGAAGCCAAGACCACCGTGTTTGCAACTGGCGGTGCCGGCCGTATCTGGGCGGCTTCGACCAATGCCTTTATCAATACCGGTGACGGTATGGGTATGGCGGCGCGTGCCGGTCTGCCGCTGGAAGATATGGAGTTCTGGCAGTTCCATCCTACCGGTGTTGCCGGTGCGGGCGTGCTGATTACAGAAGGCGTGCGCGGCGAGGGCGGTATCCTGGTCAATAGCCAGGGCGAGCGTTTCATGGAGCGTTATGCTCCTACGCTGAAAGATCTGGCTCCACGCGATTTCGTTTCCCGTTCCATGGACCAGGAAATCAAGGAAGGCCGCGGCTGTGGCCCTAACAAGGATCACGTGATGCTGGATCTGCGCCACATCGGTGCCGATACGATACAGAAGCGTCTGCCTTCGATTCTGGAAATTGCACACAAGTTTGCCAACGTGGATGCGACCAAGGAACCGATTCCTGTCGTTCCTACCATCCACTATCAGATGGGCGGTATCCCGACCAATATCCACGGTCAGGTAATTGCACCGAAAAACGGCAGCAGCGAAATCGTGAACGGCCTGTATGCAATCGGCGAATGTGCTTGCGTATCGGTACACGGCGCGAACCGCCTGGGTACAAATTCCCTGCTGGATCTGCTGGTGTTCGGCCGCGCAGCCGGCAACCACATCGTGGACAGCAAGCTGAAAGAACGCAGCAACAAGGACTTGCCTGCCGATGCGGCGGATCTGGCCCTGTCTCGTTTGTCCAAGCTGGAAAACAGCACCGGCGGCGAGCGTGTGCAAGACGTGGCCAATGCAATTCGCAAGACCATGCAGCATCACTGCGGCGTGTTCCGTACGGATGAATTGCTGCAAGAAGGCTACAAGGAAGTCATGGAGCTGGATGAGCGCCGCAAGCATGTTTCGTTCAAGGATAAATCCAAGGTCTTCAACACGGCACGTGTGGAAGCGCTGGAACTGGATAACCTGATCGAAACTGCCAAGGCAACCATCACATCGGCTGCCGCGCGTAAGGAATCCCGTGGTGCGCATGCACACCGTGACTACGAAAAACGCGATGACGAAAACTGGATGAAGCACACGCTGTGGTATTCCGAGGGCAATCGCCTGGACTACAAGCCAGTCAATACCAAGCCGCTGACAGTGGAAACATTCAAGCCTAAGGCACGTACATTCTAAGAGAAATTCTAAGAGAACCCATATGGCACGCACACTAAAATTTAAAATCTACCGCTACGATCCGGACAAGGATGCGAAGCCTTACATGCAGGATTTGACCGTAGAGCTGCAAGATACGGACAAGATGCTGCTGGATGCGCTGCAACGCATCAAAGCCGACGTTGATGATTCCCTGGCGCTGCGCCGTTCATGCCGTGAAGGCGTGTGCGGTTCCGACGCGATGAACATCAACGGCAAGAATGGTCTGGCATGCACGACCAACCTGAACGAGCTGACCGAGCCTATCGTTTTGCGCCCATTGCCTGGCCTGCCGGTCATCCGCGATCTGATCGTGGATATGACCCAGTTCTTCAAGCAATACAATTCGATCAAGCCTTATCTGATGAACGACTCCATTCCTCCGGAAAAAGAGCGTCTGCAGACTCCGGCGGAACGCGAAGAGCTGGATGGCTTGTATGAGTGCATCCTGTGCGCTTGCTGCTCGACTTCCTGCCCGTCGTTCTGGTGGAATCCGGACAAGTTCGTCGGCCCGGCCGGCTTGCTGCAAGCCTACCGCTTTATCGCTGACTCCCGCGATGAAGCGACTGGCGCGCGTCTGGATAACCTGGAAGATCCATACCGTCTGTTCCGCTGCCATACCATCATGAATTGCGTGGATGTATGCCCTAAAGGCCTGAATCCAAGCAAGGCGATTGGCAAGATCAAGGAATTGATGGTTCGCCGCGCGGTGTAAGCCGCCGGCTGAGACCTGATAGTTTGTATTAAGTGCGAAATTCAAATGCTTTGCGGTTTGAATTTCGCCCTTATTTCATGCAGTTTTTGGCGCAAATGGATTGCGTCAGCGAGCCTGTGAAGCAGGGGAATTAGCTGGAGAGTTGTCTCCGGTGAATTAAAAGACCCGTGCTCCACTTCTAAAATGTCTTAGCAGTAAAATGTTGGACAGGTTCCAAGAATTGCATGAAATATGCATAGAGATTGAAAAAATAAAGTATGTCGATAAGCCATCAAAGTGATCCTGTTAAACGTGCCCGTCTCAGATGGCGTGCCCGCCGGGGTCTGCTGGAAAATGATTTGATACTGACCCGTTTCCTGGATGCCCATGAGGAGTCCATGACGGATGAAGAGGTTGATGCGTTCAGCCGCCTGATGGAGCTGTCCGACAATATTTTGATGGATTTGATCTTGGCGAAGAAGCAGCCGGAAGGGGAGGTTGATCTTCCCCATGTTCGCGCCTTGCTGATACGCCTGCAAGCCGCATGAAATACGGAATGGTTTTCGTGTTTTTTTGATTAACGACTCACCTCTAGGGAAGAGCCATGACTAACTCTGAAACAAAAGCAACCCTATCGTTTTCCGATGGTTCCCCATCGTTGGAAATGCCTATCTACAAAGGCACGGTTGGCCCTGATGTAATCGATATTCGTAAGTTGTATGGCGCTACGGGCATGTTCACTTATGACCCGGGCTTTATGTCTACAGCCGCGTGCAATTCTTCGATTACCTACATCGACGGCGATAAAGGCGAATTGCTGTACCGCGGTTACCCTATTGAGCAACTTGCAGTCAATGGCGGCGATTTCATGGAAACCTGCTACCTGCTGCTGAACGGCGAATTGCCGACCACAGCGCAAAAAACAGAGTTCGTCGACACTGTCACCAAGCACACAATGGTGCACGAACAGATGCAATTCTTCTTCCGCGGCTTCCGTCGCGACGCGCATCCTATGTCTGTGCTGGTTGGTACTGTCGGCGCGCTGGCATCCTTCTACCATGATTCGCTGGATATCAATGATCCGCATCATCGTGAAGTATCCGCAATCCGCCTGATCGCGAAGATGCCTACGCTGGTAGCAATGGCCTACAAATATTCTATCGGCCAGCCTTTCGTGTATCCACGCAACGACCTGTCCTATAGCGCGAACTTCATGTACATGATGTTCTCCAATCCTTGCGAGCCTTACAAGGTCAATGAAGTGCTGGTGCGCGCACTGGATCGTATCCTGATCCTGCACGCAGACCACGAACAGAATGCATCGACATCGACAGTACGCCTGGCCGGTTCTTCAGGCGCCAATCCGTTTGCGTGTATCGCTGCCGGTATCGCCTGCCTGTGGGGCCCTGCTCACGGTGGCGCTAACGAAGCCGCGCTGGACATGCTGACCAAGATCGGTAGCGTAGACAATATTCCTGAGTTCATCAAACAGGTAAAAGACAAAAACTCCGGCGTCAAGCTGATGGGCTTCGGTCACCGTGTTTACAAAAACTACGATCCACGCGCAAAACTGATGCGTGAAACCTGCTACGAAGTGCTGCAAGAACTCGGCCTGCAAGACGACCCGCTGTTCAAGCTGGCAATGGCGCTGGAAAAAATCGCTCTGGAAGACGAATACTTCGTTTCCCGCAAGCTGTATCCGAACGTCGACTTCTATTCCGGCATCGTACAGCGCGCTCTGGGCATCCCAACCTCCCTGTTCACCGGCATTTTCGCGCTGGCACGTACAGTAGGCTGGATCGCGCAATGGAAAGAAATGATTTCCGATCCTGAGCAAAAAATCGGCCGTCCACGTCAATTGTTTGTCGGTTCGAAAACACGTGAAGTGCCGCCTATCGCCAAGCGCGGTTAAGACTGCATCGCGACTGCACAGATAATGGATGCAGAGTAGAATAAGCGGGCCTGTATGGCTCGCTTTTTTTTTGCGTAGTATGCTATGCTTCGGCTCGATAGTGAAATTTTAGATCCACCGTCATTTTTAATTCAAAAAAATTATCTTTTTAACATTGAGAATGAAATTTTTGATTTGAGAATGGGGTAGTTTGAAACAAGCCCTTCCCCACAACTTGATGTGCAATCCGCTAACCGGTCAGGCCGTGTCGCGGAAGGTTAGATTAACCCGCTAATCTCGCGAAACGCGAAGAAAGGTGAGCAAGATGATGCAACAATATAACGCCAACTCCTACCTGTTCGGCGGCAATGCGCCGTACGTTGAGGAGTTATACGAAGCGTATCTCAATAATCCCGGTTCGGTACCCGACAACTGGCGCGCCTATTTTGACGCGATGCAGAATGTCCCTGCGGTCGACGGCTCCACAAAACCCGACGTAGCTCACGCTCCTGTTATCGCCTCGTTCGCCGAGCGCGCCAAGCAAGGTCCTGTCCGCGTTACCGCGGGTGCAGACAATGCTGAAATGGGCCGCAAGCGTGTCGCAGCGCAGCAATTGATCGCCGCTTACCGTTTCCTGGGTACCCACTGGGCCAATCTGGATCCGCTGCAACGCCAGGAACGTCCGGCAATTTCCGAGCTGGAGCCTAGCTTCTATGGCTTCACCGATGCCGACATGGACCTGCAGTTCAATATCAGCCACACTTACTTCGGTGGTGAAACTGCATCCCTGCGCGACCTGCTGAATGCCTTGCGCGATACCTATTGCCGCTCCATCGGCGCAGAATTTATGTACATCAGCGATCCTACCGAGAAGCGCTGGTTGCAACAGAAGCTGGAATCGATCCGTTCCACTCCTGCATTCTCCGCAGAAAAGAAAAAACACATTCTGGACAGGCTGACTGCAGCCGAAGGCCTGGAACGCTATCTGCACACCAAATATGTCGGTCAAAAGCGCTTCTCCCTGGAAGGCGGCGAAAGTTTCATCGTTTCCATGGATGAAACTATCCAGCGCGCCGGTGAGCGTGGTGTGGAAGAAATCGTTATTGGCATGGCCCACCGTGGCCGTCTGAACGTGCTGGTCAATACACTGGGCAAGATGCCGCAAGACCTGTTTGCCGAATTTGAAGGCAAGCATGGCGACGATCTGCCGGCCGGCGACGTGAAATACCACCAAGGTTTCTCGTCCGATATCTCCACCCCAGGCGGCCCGGTCCACCTGTCTCTGGCATTTAATCCTTCCCACCTGGAAATCGTTAACCCAGTGGTTGAAGGTTCCGTCAAGGCGCGTATGGAACGCCGCGGCGACAAGGACGGCGCACAGGTATTGCCTATCCTGGTACACGGCGATGCTGCTTTTGCGGGCCAGGGCGTTGTCATGGAAACCCTGAACCTGGCGCAGACCCGCGGCTACGGTACAGGCGGTACAGTACATATTGTGATCAACAACCAGATCGGTTTCACGACATCCGACCCACGCGATTCCCGTTCCACGCTGTACTGCTCCGACGTTGTCAAAATGATCGAAGCGCCGGTATTGCACGTGAATGCGGATGATCCTGAGGCCGTAGTCCTGGCGACTCAGATCGCGCTGGACTACCGTATGGAGTTCAAAAAAGACGTTGTTGTCGACATCATCTGCTACCGCAAACTGGGCCACAACGAGCAAGATACACCAGCTCTGACCCAGCCTTTGATGTACAAGAAGATTGGCCAGCATCCAGGCACCCGCAAAATGTACGCGGACAAACTGTCGGCCCAGGGCACGATCGCGGCAGATGGCGGCGACCAGATGGTCAAGGCTTTCCGCGATGCGATGGACGCAGGCAAGCACACAGTCGATCCTGTCATCTCCAACTTCAAGAACAAGTATGCGGTTGACTGGATTCCTTTCCTGAACCGTAAATGGACAGATGCAGCCGATACGGCTGTGCCTATGACGGAATTGAAACGTCTGGCAGAGCGCATCACGACAGTGCCGGAAGGCTTCAAGCCGCACAGCCTGGTAGAAAAAGTATTGGGTGACCGCGCAACGATGGGCCGTGGCGAAATGAACCTGGACTGGGGCATGGGCGAACACCTGGCCTACGCGTCGCTGGTTTCTTCCGGCTACGGTATCCGTTTGACAGGCCAGGATGCAGGCCGCGGTACTTTCGTTCACCGTCATGCAGTATTGCATGATCAAAACCGTGAACGTTGGGATGCAGGCACTTATATTCCTCTGCAAAACATCTCGGACAAACAGGCTCCATTTACCGTGATCGATTCGGTATTGTCTGAAGAAGCGGTACTCGGCTTTGAATACGGCTATTCCACAGCAGAACCAAATACGCTGACAATCTGGGAAGCGCAGTTCGGCGATTTCGCCAACGGCGCCCAGGTGGTTATCGACCAGTTCATCAGCTCCGGCGAAGTGAAATGGGGCCGTGCTTCCGGTCTGGTCATGATGCTGCCGCATGGTTACGAAGGCCAGGGTCCGGAACACTCTTCCGCACGTCCTGAGCGTTTCTTGCAACTGTGCGCGGACAACAATATGCAAGTAGTGCAGCCTACAACGGCCGCGCAGATTTTCCACTTGCTGCGTCGTCAGATGATTCGCATGTTCCGTAAGCCGCTGGTCATCATGACGCCTAAGTCTTTGTTGCGTAACAAGGATGCCGGTTCACCATTGTCCGAGTTGGCTAAAGGCAGCTTCCACACCGTGATCGGTGAAGTAGATGAGAAGATCGATGCGAAGAAGGTCAAGCGCGTAATCGCCTGCTCCGGCAAGGTGTACTACGATCTGGTCAATGCTCGTAAAGAGCGCGGCCAGACTGATACCGCCATCGTGCGTATCGAGCAGCTGTATCCTTTCCCGCATAAGAGTTTTGTTGCCGAACTGAAGAAATTCCCGAATCTGGCTGAATTGGTTTGGGCGCAGGATGAGCCGCAAAATCAGGGACCATGGTTCCAGATCCAGCACAATATTTTTGAAAGCCTGGAAGATGGTCAAAAGCTGGCATATGCCGGTCGTCCAGCAAGTGCATCGCCTGCCGTCGGTTACTACGACAAGCACTATGCACAGCAAAAAGCTTTGCTGGAAACTGCATTTTCCAAACTCAAGGGCTTTGTCCTGACCAAATAATGACGCCGCGGCGCATGCAAGGGCTGGTAAGCCTGATGCGCCGCAGGTACACACCGAAACGGAGAGAAATATGGCAATTATCGAAGTAGTAGTTCCGCAGTTATCTGAGTCCGTCGCAGAAGCGACACTGTTGCAATGGCATAAAAAAGTTGGCGAATCGGTTGGCCGTGATGAAAACCTGATCGACGTAGAAACCGATAAAGTCGTGCTGGAATTGCCGGCACCGGCAGCAGGCGTGATCGCGCAAATCATCAAACCGGACGGCAGCACTGTCGTTGCCGGTGAAGTGATCGCGACGATCGATACCGACGGTTCCGCCAAAGTCAGCCCTATGCAAGTTTCTGCGGCTCCTGAGGCAACAGCATCTGCGCCTGCAGCAGCGGTACCTGCGGCTGACCCTGTTGCTGCTGCCATCAATGCGCTGGCTTCCAAGGCAGCTGCTGGCGTTGCAATGCCGGCTGCGGCTAAGATCCTGGCAGAAAACAACCTGACAGCAGGTCAAGTTGACGGTACAGGCAAAGACGGCCGCGTCACCAAGGGTGACGCACTGGGCGCAGTTGCCAACAAGGCGGCAGCTCCTGCGGTTGTACCTATCGCGGCACCGGCTGCAAAACCTGCGTTGCAACAAGTTGCTGCTCCTGCAGCGCCTAACCTGGGCGATCGTCCGGAAGAGCGCGTGCCTATGAGCCGTCTGCGTGCACGTATTGCAGAGCGTCTGATCCAGTCGCAATCGACCAATGCCATTTTGACGACCTTCAACGAAGTCAATATGCAACCGGTTATCGACCTGCGCAACAAGTACAAAGACAAGTTCGAGAAAGAGCACGGCGTCAAGCTGGGCTTCATGTCCTTCTTCGTCAAGGCTGCCGTTGCCGCGCTGAAGAAATACCCTATCATCAATGCTTCCGTTGACGGCAACGACATTGTGTACCACGGTTATTTCGACATCGGTATTGCAGTCGGTTCGCCACGCGGCCTGGTAGTGCCTATCCTGCGTAATGCAGACCAGATGTCCATCGCTGAGATTGAAAAGAAAATCGGCGAATTCGGCAACAAGGCAAAAGAAGGCAAGCTGACACTGGAAGATCTGACCGGCGGTACATTCTCGATCTCCAACGGCGGCACCTTCGGTTCCATGCTGTCCACACCGATCATCAACCCACCGCAATCCGCGATCCTGGGCGTACATGCGACCAAAGACCGCGCAGTGGTTGAAAACGGCCAGATCGTCGTTCGCCCAATGAATTACCTGGCGATGTCCTACGATCACCGTATCATCGACGGCCGTGAAGCAGTATTGGGTCTGGTAGCAATGAAGGAAGCACTGGAAGATCCAGCGCGCCTGTTGCTGGATCTGTAATGTCCATCTCAGACGAAATCAAGCGTTTGCACGAACTGCATCTGTCGGGAGCCCTGACGGATGCAGAATTCGCCCAAGCCAAGGAAAAGCTGCTGTCCTCCATCGGAGGCTCGGCGTCTGCCTCCGGTTTTCCGGATGATTCCCTGGGCCAGCTTGGCAAATTCCGCCGTTCCAAGAGCGATCAATGGTTCGGCGGTATTTGTGGCGGCCTCGGCAAATTTACCGGGCTGGAATCCTGGGTGTGGCGTTTGATTTTTGTCTTGTTCACGTTTTATTTCGGCTTCGGCCTGGTGGCTTATCTGCTTGCGTGGATATTCGTGCCGGAAGAGGGCTGAGCCTGACGTGATCCTCACCAGAAAATATGGGATAAATCCATGAGCAAACAATTTGATGTCATCGTTATCGGTGGCGGCCCTGGCGGCTATATCGCAGCAATCCGTGCTGCACAATTAGGTTTTTCCACTGCATGTATCGATGCATGGACCAATGACAAGGGCGGCCCTGCACTGGGCGGTACTTGCACCAACGTAGGCTGCATTCCATCCAAGGCACTGCTGCAATCGTCCGAGCACTATGAGCATGCCGGCCACGCATTCGCGGACCACGGTATCGACGTCAAGGGCCTGGGCCTGAACCTGGAAAAAATGCTGGGTCGCAAAAATACCATCGTCAAGCAAAACAACGACGGTATCGTGTTCCTGTTCAAGAAGAACAAGGTTACCTCTTTCTTGGGCCTGGGTTCTTTCGTGAAGGCAGTTGATGGCGGCTACGAAATCAAGGTTGCCGGCAAGACTGAAGAAACCATAGTCGGCAAGCACATCATCGTTGCTACCGGCTCCAATGCGCGCGCTTTGCCAGGCACGCCATTTGATGAACAGCTGATCCTGTCCAACGACGGCGCATTGGCGATGACCGAAGTGCCTAAGAAATTGGGCGTTATCGGTGCCGGCGTGATCGGCCTGGAAATGGGTAGCGTATGGCGCCGCCTCGGTGCGGAAGTCACCGTACTGGAAGCCTTGCCTGCATTCCTGGGTGCAGTGGATGAACAGATCGCCAAAGAAGCCGGCAAGCTGTTTGCCAAGCAAGGCCTGTCCATCAACCTGGGCGTCAAGATCGGCGATATTTCGGCAAGCAAGAAAGATGTTACCGTCAGCTACACCGACGACAAGGGCAATGCGCAGACAGGCGTGTTCGACAAGCTGATCGTGTCCATCGGCCGTACGCCGAACACCAACGGCCTGAATGTTGAAGGCGTAGGCCTGAAACTGGACGAGCGCGGCTTTGTTGCAGTCGATGGCGATTGCAAAACCAATTTGCCGAATGTCTGGGCGATCGGTGACGTCGTGCGCGGCCCTATGCTGGCGCACAAGGCGGAAGAAGAGGGCGTTGCCGTTGCAGAGCGTATCGCCGGCCAGCATGGTCACGTGAACTTCAACACGATTCCATGGGTTATCTACACCTCGCCGGAAATCGCATGGGTAGGCCGAACCGAACAGCAATTGAAAGCTGACGGCGTTGCTTACAAGGCGGGCACCTTCCCGTTCATGGCTAACGGCCGTGCACGCGCACTGGGTGATACCTCTGGTATGGTGAAGTTCCTGGCAGATGCAAAGACCGACGAAATCCTCGGCGTGCACATCGTTGGACCGATGGCATCGGAACTGATTTCCGAGGCCGTGGTAGCAATGGAATTCCGCGCATCGGCGGAAGACATCGCACGTATCTGCCATGCACATCCATCCCTGTCGGAAGCAACCAAGGAAGCCGCATTGGCGGTGGACAAACGTTCTTTAAACTTCTGATGTAGCAATAGTGTCCTCTTCCGTAAATTCGCAACATAAAAGATGGCGGGAATCGAACCGAGCACTGCGTCAAAAATACTCGCAAGGATGTATCCTTGCCGTGCTTTCTTCCTTGTTTCGATCCGATTTCGCCACTTTTATTTGTTACGAACATACGGAATAGGACACTAGACGGCCGCTGATGATTCCCTCATCGGCGGCCTTTCCGTTTCTGCGGAAAATGTACCGTACATTTGCACAACTTAGCCCGCTTGATTTATGGTAGGCGCTGACCCTATCCATCATGAATGTTCTCGAGTTTTATCAGGAAGCTTTAACCCAGCGCGGTTTTCAGGCCGATGCAGCGCAGCAGCGCGCAGTAGATCGTTTGCAGCAGGCATACGATGAGTGGGTAGAGTACAAATCCAAAAGATCGAACAGGCTGACCCGCCTGATTACCCGTCCTGAAGTACCGCGCGGCGTGTACATGTGGGGTGGTGTCGGGCGTGGAAAATCCTTCCTGATGGATAGCTTTTATTCCGTGGTGCCGGTGGTGCGCAAGACCAGGCTGCACTTCCATGAGTTCATGCGCGGCGTGCATCGCCAGCTGGATGAGTTGAAAGGTGTTGCCGATCCGCTGGATGAGGTTGCCCGCCGTGTCGCCAAGAAATACCGCCTGATCTGCTTTGACGAGTTTCACGTATCGGATGTGGCCGACGCGATGCTGCTGTACAACCTGCTGAAGGCCTTGTTCGACAATGGCGTGTCTTTCATGATGACGTCCAACTATCAGCCGGACACCTTGTATCCGGATGGCCTGCACCGTGACCGCATGCTGCCCACCATAGGCTTGCTGAAAGAGCGCATGGACGTCATGAACGTCGATTCCGGCAATGACTATCGCAAGCGCGCGATGGAGCAGGTGCAAGCCTACCTGACGCCGCTGAATGCCGAGACGGACAAGGCATTGCGTTCTGCCTTCAGCCGCATCGCTGAAACCGCTGATGAAGACCCGCGGGTGAATATCGAAGGCCGCGATTTACGCGCGCTGCGTAAGGCCGGTAGCGCGATCTGGTTTGATTTCTCTACCTTGTGCGGCGGTCCCCGCTCGCAAAATGATTACCTGGAAATCGCCAGCCGTTTTCACACTGTGATTTTGTCGTCGGTGCCGCGCATGTCCGCTGCCATGTCGTCGGAAGCGCGCCGCTTTACCTGGCTGATCGACGTTTTTTACGATAATAAGGTTAAGCTGATCATATCGGCTGAAGTTGCACCGGAAGAGTTGTATACTCAGGGTATGCTGTCCAACGAGTTTCACCGCACTGTGTCGCGCATCATAGAAATGCAGTCGCAGGAGTATATGGATGCGGATCAAAGAAATATCGCTGAATCGATAGCCTGATACCTGAGAAACCATGAAAATTTCACCGACTATGCGAGGCTGGAAAACACTGGCACACACGCCACTTTACCTGTTGGCGGCAATACTGCTGAGCGCTTGCGCGACGACCAGCGCCGATGTGCCATCCATCGACCCTATGGGGAAGCAGCTGGCAGCGGCGATCAAGGATCTGGATACCTATTACGTTCCCGGGACGATACAAACCAGGGACGTTTCCCAGGCAGCATTGAAACAGGTATCCGTCAATGAAGCAGCGCTGCAGGACTGGTATGTGCATTCTGAGCAGGCTTGTTATGACAAGTTCTTCGTCAATTCCTGCCTGACCGACATCAAGCTGTACCGGCGTGAGTACAGGATGAAGCTGCAAAGGATAGAGATAGAGGCCAAGGCCTTGCAGCGCAAGCTGCATATCGACGAGCTGGATGAAGACTTAAAGCGGCGCCAGGCACAGAAGCCATAATGAAAAAAGCAGGGTATCCCTGCTTTTTTTACGTGCAAATGTATGGCGCCTTTCAGATTTTCTGCAGGCAGGCAATCGCTTTTTGCAAAGTTGCATCCTGCTTGGCGAAGCAAAAACGCACGATGCCGGACTCTTTCTGCTGCTTGTAAAACGCCGATACCGGAATGGCCGCGACACCCACTTCAGCCGTCAGCCACTGGGCAAACTCCAGCTCGGGCAAATCCGAAATCGCCGTATAGTCGACACACTGGAAATAGGTCCCCGCAGACGGAAGCATGCGGAAGCGTGAATTTTTCAGGCCATCGCGAAACAGGTCGCGCTTGCGCTGGTAGAAAGCCGGTAAATTCAGGTACGGCGCCGGATCGTTCATGTATTCGGCGATGCCCACCTGCATAGGCGTATTGACGGTAAATACGTTGAATTGGTGCACCTTGCGGAACTCGGCCATCAATGCTGCAGGAGCTGCGACATAACCGACTTTCCAGCCGGTCACGTGGTAGGTTTTTCCAAAGCTGGAAATGATGAAACTGCGTTCTCCCAGTTCCGGGTGGCGGCACAGCGATTCGTGCCGTACGCCGTCGTAGACCATATGCTCATAGACTTCGTCCGAGGCAATCAGGACCTGGGTACCGCGCACGATGTCGGCCAGCGCCTTGACGTCTGCCGCGCTGAGTACGAAACCGGTAGGGTTGTGCGGAGAGTTCAGCATGATCAGGCGGGTTTTGCTGCGGATGCTGGCCGCGACTTTATCCCAGGGAATGGTATAACCGTGCTGATTCAGCTCCATGGAGACAAACACCGGCACGCCGCCTGCCAGTTGAATCGATGGGACATAGCTGTCATACGCCGGCTCGATGACGATGACTTCATCTCCTGCATGTACGCAAGACAGTAGTATGGTCATGATGCCCTGGGTCGCACCTGCCGTGATCGTGATTTCGCTGGCGGCGTCATAGCTGTGGCCGTAGATCGATGCAATCTTGGCGGCGATCCTTTCTCTCAGCATGGGTACGCCGGGCATGGGAGGATACTGATTGTGTGCCGCCGCCATCGCAGCGGAGACCGCGCCGGTCAGGGCAGGATCGCACTCAAAATCAGGAAACCCTTGCCCCAGGTTGACCGCTTTTTTTTCAGCGGCCAGTGCCGACATGATGGAAAAAATGGTGGTGCCCACTTCCGGCAGCTTGGAATGCAATGCCAGCGTACTTGCCGGCGTTGACTGTATGCTCGTCGATAAAGAATTCATGCTTGAATCTGTGAAGAGGTTCTCTGCTGGCAGCGCAGAGAACCATGCCGAAAGGGAGGGGGTATTACTTGGTGCCGAACAGGCGGTCGCCAGCGTCGCCCAGGCCGGGGATGATGTAACCATGCTCGTTCAGGCATTGGTCTATCGATGCAGTCACGATAGGCACATCCGGATGGGCCGCTTGCATGACCTTGATGCCTTCAGGCGCTGCCAGCAAGCACACAAATTTCATCGACGTAGCACCGCGCTCTTTCAGCTTGGTGACTGCCGCAGCGGCAGAATTGCCGGTTGCCAGCATAGGGTCCACCACGATAACCAGGCGCTCTGCGATGTCGTCAGGCACTTTGAAATAGTACTCTACCGGCTCCAGCGTTTCAGGGTCGCGGTACAAGCCGATATGGCCTACGCGGGCTGCCGGCAGCAGGTCCAGCATGCCGTCCAGGATGCCGTTGCCTGCGCGCAGCACGGAAATGACACACAATTTCTTACCGCTGATTGTTGGCGCTTCTATGGTTGCCATCGGCGTTTCTATCGTGACGAACTCCAGTGGCAGGTCGCGGGTGACTTCATAAGCCAGCATCTGGCTGATCTCGCGCAACAGGCGGCGGAAATTGTCCGTCGTTGTTTCTTTGCTGCGCATGAGGCTAAGTTTATGTTGCATCAGGGGATGCCTGATTTCCGTCACGTAATCTGACAAGGTGATTCTCCGTATATGGGTAAGGGATACTTTGCTGCTATGCCTGTGCCTGGGCGGCTGGTGACCACATGGACATGGTCGCAGCAATCAGGACTTGCTGCTTTGCCGCCGGCAAATCCTGGCTAGGCCTCAATTTTACGCTGGCATTGCCGTGAACGGAAATGCTTTTAATGGTATTGGTCATGCCCCTACTAATCACTAATATATCTGCATTTGAAAAACAGCGTATGCCTGCCTGGCGCAGACCAAATCTAGTGGGGCACTGGCGGCAATGAACCGAAGGACTGGAACCAGGAATACACGAGACAAGTTAAATATGGCGCAGTCGATGGCCCGGTAGGGCGGGCCACTTGCACATGCCTTGCGACATTGTTAAATTTTCTTGCTAAATATTCAAAAACATTGACAGTTTTGCACTTTGCCGTCTAATCTGGACTCGTAGGCCGAGATTTCCTTCAATGCATCCCGGACGTGATACAGGGGGGTAGATGAGCTCTGGCAGTGAGCAATTCGGATCCAATTTTGCAGGCATACGCGCTCGCATGCTGCTGCTCATCATCGTCATCCTGGTTCCGGTGCTGGCACTCTACGTCCAATATGCGACTGTGACGCGCGAAATAGGCGAACAGCGTGAAATCAATGAGTTGCAAACCATGTCGCGCGAAGTGGCTGCGGCTACTGCGCGTATCAGCGATGCCACGTCGGCGCTGATACAGACTGTCGCGAATTTGCCCGAAGTGCGGCAAATGGATGCGGACGCCTGTCCGAAAACAATGAAGGCGCTGCTGGAGCGATTGCCGCGCTATTCGAATATCACAATATCAAACCTGAATGGCGACATCGTCTGCGGTGGATTGATTAGTACCGGAAAGAAAATCAATGTCGCCGACCGCATCTACTTCAAGGATGCCCTGGATAGCCACAGTGCGGTCGTTGGCGTTCCCACCATAGGCACCATCAGCGGCGAAGCCATATTGCCGGTTTCTTTTGCGGCGCGTGACGCCGACGGGCATGTGCGCTTCGTCATCGCGGCCTTCATGCGCCTGGGCTGGATAGCCAACGATGAAGGGCGTACCAAGAACAGGCCGGGTATAGGATTGATTTTTCTGGATGCGGAAGGCCGGATACTGGCAAGTTTTCCTAGCGAGATCGGCCGTGTAGGCAAGCTCCACCCTGTGGTGAGTCCCTTATTGCGCAGTTGGGAGGCGGCCTTCGTGACCAGGGGCATGGGCTTTGACGAGAAGCCTCGCCGCTATGCGGTAGATCCGGTCAAGCTGGGCGACTACCGGTTCTGGATCGTGGCGACCCTTTCCGAGCAGGAGCTGTTTGGCGCACTGGAGCAGGCATTTGTAAGGAATATGATTGCGCTGGCCTTCTTTACGGTGTTTGCACTAATACTGGCCTGGATTTTGGCTGAGCGCCTGGTGCGGCGGCCCATGATGCGTCTTATCCATGTCTCGCAAGCCCTGCGCGCGGGTGACTTTTCGGCGCGGGTCGGAGGGCCGCGCATCAGCGGAGAAATAGGTATATTGATGGACCAGTATGACTTGACTGCGGCCGACCTGGAAAAGCGCGAACAGGAGCGCAGCAGGCGCGAAGCGGAAATCAAGGCGCTGAACCGGGTGTTGCGCATGATAGGCAACTGTAACCAGGTACTGGTGCACGCCATGGATAAGCAGCAATTACTGCAGAGTTTTTGCAGGCATATTGCACAGGATGGTGGATATCCGCTGGTATGGGTCGGACTGCTGAAAGCCGACGTCCGGCAGGGCGTGGAAATTCTGACGCATTTTGGCGAGGAGCAGGGTTACCTGAATATCGTACAGCTAAGCTGGGGCGATGGCACCCAGGGGCAGGAGCCGGCAAGCCGCTCGGTGCGGGAAGGGCGGCCACTGATTGAGCGGTATTTCGACGACGATGGCAATCCCGGATTTTGGCATGTGGAGTCTGTCAAGAGGGGCTTC
The DNA here is from genome assembly GCF_014636315.1 of Parundibacterium terreum. Classification (GTDB taxonomy): domain Bacteria; phylum Pseudomonadota; class Gammaproteobacteria; order Burkholderiales; family Burkholderiaceae_D; genus Undibacterium; species Undibacterium terreum. Next base: position 410,181 of record NZ_BMED01000005.1, read on the forward strand.
CTGTCGTCGCTGTCCCTGCCTTTGCTCAGCAATGGCGAAGTGATCGGTGTGCTGTCAGTCCATGGTGCAGAAGCGAGGGCTTTTCCGGATACTGAAAAAAGCCTGTTTGAGGAGCTGGCGGCGGATCTCGCTTACGGTATCGCCGCCTTGAATGGCCGGGTAGCGCGTGAGAAGGCGGAGACGGAGTTGCGCCAGCACCAGCAATTGCTGGAACACAGGGTGGCTGAGCGTACTGCGCAGATATCTCTCACCAATGATGAATTGCAAAGAGAGATTGTCGATCACCAGATCGCTGAAGAGGCCTTGCGCAAGGCGGCTGCGTACGACCAGACGCAGCGCAAGACGCTGGCACTATTCAATAATGTGCGCGAGCGCGCCGAGCTGTTGCAGGGCATGTTTGAACTGCTGGCTACCGAGCAGGCGTTTCCGGTTGCCGCCTACTATGACTATGATGAATGGCGAGGGATATTTACGGCACAGTCGAGCTGGGGCATGCCGGCAGGTGCACCGCGTGAAATCCGGGTCGGTGAGGGGCTGGTAGGGCAGGTTGCACAATCAGGCAAGGCGATGCTGCTGCAGGACGCGGCTGAGACTGGCAAACTGGAAATAGATACCGGTATTTTTGCCTTTAAGCCGCAGGCAGTATTGATGGTGCCCGTGATTTACCAGGAGCAGCGTTTTGGCGTACTGGTACTGGCATCGGCTCGCGAGTTGAGCCCGCGCGACCGTGATTTTGTCGATCAGTTGGCAGGCCAACTGGGTGTGGCCCTGCACAATCTGACACAGCATGAAAACCTGCAACTGCTGGCTACGCAGTTGCGCGTGCGCGGCGAGGAAATTACGCGGCAAAACCTGCAATTGGAAGATGCGAGCAGGATGAAGAGCGAGTTTCTGGCAAATATGTCTCACGAGCTGAGGACTCCGCTGAATGCGATTATCGGTTTTTCAGAGATATTGAAAGAAAATCTGGTTGGCCAGCTGACTCCGCAGCAGCAGGGACTTACCAGGGATATTTATACCAGCGGCGAGCATTTGCTGTCGCTGATTAACGATATCCTGGACCTGTCCAAGGTCGAGGCCGGATATATGACGCTGGATATGGCGCCTTTACCTATCCAACTGTTGTATAACAACAGCCTTTCCATCGTCAAGGAAAGGGCGATGACGCATCGCGTCAAACTGCAGAGCAATATCGATCCAGACCTGCCCGACATTGTCGCCGACCCAAGGAAGGTGAAACAGATTGTCTATAACCTGTTATCCAATGCGATCAAATTTACTCCTGAAGGAGGGACGGTCAGTTTCGATTTAAAACGGGCCGCAGCTCCCACCGCACCTCCCAATGGCAGCTATTTTGACGTCAGCACGACGGATACCGATTTTCTTGAGATTGTTGTGGCTGATACCGGCATAGGCATCCAGGCGGAAGACCTGCCACGCTTGTTCGAGCCATTTGTACAACTGGATTCTGCTTTGTCCAAGCACTATGAAGGCACAGGGCTTGGCCTGGCTATGGTCAAGCGCCTGGTGCAATTGCACGGAGGCGCGCTGGCGGTGGAATCGGTGCCGGGCGAAGGTTCCCGTTTCAGCGTGTGGCTGCCGTACAAGCTGGCCGGGGACATGCCTGCGCAGGCCGTGTTGCCGGTTGGACCGGTCTCCGGCGATGAAAGGATAGAGAGACTCGTCCCTCCGCGCCGCCATCAGCAGAATCACGCGCAGCAACGGTTCTCGGTGCTGATTGTAGAGGACGACGATCAGGCTGCGCATACGATGCGCCTGCAATTGGAGGCTGCGGGTTTGCAGGTCAGCCGGGCTGTAAGCGGTGAACACGCGCTGGAAGTAGCAGCTGCCGACCCTCCCGATGTGATTACGCTGGATATTTTGCTGCCCGGGATAGACGGCTGGGATGTGCTGACCCGCCTGAAGCAGGATGTCCGCCTGGCGCATATCCCGGTACTGATCGTGTCGATAGTGGCCGATGCGGGCAAGGGTATCAGCCTAGGCGCTACCCAGGTATTACAAAAACCGGTATCAAGGCAGGATCTGGCAGACGCTTTTGCCAGCATAGGCATGCAGACAGGCAAAGCCAAACCTGTGCGTGTACTGGTGATCGATGATGATCCCAAGGCGGTGCGTATCATCAGCACCCATCTTGAGCAGGACGGTTTCAGCGTCGAACGTGCGTATAGCGGTTACGAAGGGATTGCTGCGGCCAGGATAGGGCATCCGGATGTGCTGATACTTGATCTGATCATGCCGGAGCTGAGCGGCTTCGATGTGGTGGAAGCTCTGAAAACAGATGCAGCAACTGTTAATATACCGATTATAGTCATGACATCGAAGATGCTGACGTCGGCGGACCGTGCGGCATTGAACGGACATATTGCTACAATCATTGAAAAATCTGCCTTCAAGCCCGAAACACTTATGAGTGAAATACATCGATTACTGCAAATGACTATGCGTAAAGAACATCAAAGGCAACTGGTGGTTGCCACTGCATCCTCAGAGAGGGAATGACGATGAAAGTTCTTGTTGTTGAAGATAATGAGGCCAATATGAAATTGGCCGTCATCGTGCTGGAAAGTGGCGGTTATCAGGTAGTGCAGGCGGTGGACGGTGCCCAGGGAATAGAGCAGGCAAGACAGGAGTTGCCCGACCTGATCCTGATGGACATCCAGCTACCCGGCACGGATGGCTTGACGGCTACCCGCATCCTCAAGGCGGACGCTGCGACCCGCCACATCCCTATTATCGCGCTGACGGCCTATGCGATGAAAGGTGACGATGAGAGGATGTTTGCAGCCGGCTGTGATGGCTACATAACCAAGCCTATCCACTATCCCGAATTGCTGGCGCAAGTAGCGAGGCATCTGGAACGAGACGTGGAGAGGTAGGCTGCATCGTTTATTTTGTCTGGATTACGCCTGAATTTCGTCTGATTTTTGCCTAACTTGGCTGGGCCCTGCGGACAAGGCTGAGGTAATCCCGTAATCGGCAGCACAATCCAATCAAGCCGTAGCATCATGAAGCCGGCATAGCTTAACAGGCACTGGCAAGGAAGCACGAATGGAGGTAATGATGGCGGACACAGACTCTCGCATACTCATCGTTGACGACGATGTCCATAATGTGAAATACCTGGAGGCAGTGCTGGGTACCGGCGGCTATAGCACCAGGATTGCGACCCACGGCGAAGAAGCGCTGGAAATAACCGCGATTTTCAAGCCCGATCTGATCCTGCTGGACCTGATCATGCCGGGTATAGACGGATTTGAAGTGGCGCGCAGGCTGAAGCTGGATCCAGCAACCAAGAACATCCCCATCATCATGATCACGTCGCTGGATGACCGCGACTCCAAGATCCGTGCGCTGGAAGTGGGGGCGGAAGAATTTCTCACCAAGCCGGTGGACAGGGCGGAACTGTGGGTCAGGGTGAGAAATTTGCTGCGGCTGCGTGAATATACCAATTTCCTGGCCAACCATACCCAGATACTGGAAGGACAGATCAAACAGCGCACTGCGCAACTGACCTCCAGCTATCGTGAAACCATACAAACGATGAACCGGGCTGCCGCCTACAGGGATGAGGAGACCGGTGCCCATGTGAAGCGCATCAGCTACTACTGCGTGGAACTGGCGGAAACCATGGGCATGAGCGCCGACTTTTGCGAGCGGATATTTTATGCAAGCCCCATGCACGATGTTGGCAAAATCGGAATTCCAGACTCGATATTGCAAAAACCGGGTGGTTTTCGGGAAGATGAGTGGGAAATCATGAAATCGCATTCCGCCCTGGGAGCCAAAATGCTGGATGGCGGGGAGTCTCCCTACCTGACGATGGGCCGTGAAATCGCGATGTGGCACCATGAACGCTGGGACGGCACCGGCTATCCGCACGGCTTAGCCGGCGAAGAAATACCATTGGCCGCCCGTATCATGCAGATTGCCGACGTCTATGACGCATTGCGTTCCCAGCGGCCTTACAAGCCGGCCTTTACGCAAACCAGAGCGCTGGACATTATCCTGAACGGCGACGGACGGGTAATGCCGGGGCATTTTGATCCGCAGGTGCTGGATGCCTTCCGTATCAGTTCGCGCCGGCTGCTGGAAATATACGACACCGAGTTTGCATCGGCAGGCCATTAGGCCCGGTACGGCGCTTGCCTTCCGCGGCTTTTCAGCCGCCCATACACCTGAATAAACGGGAAATAGGCAGTGTTTCCCGTTCTGATTCATCAATTGCTTGCCTTTCTGTTCAGTGATAATCCATGTTAGTAAAGCTCCGATTCGGGGAGCGACTCTCAATGGAGGCATAGAATGGACGCAAAGGCATTGTCAAATAGATTGTCTATGGGAAATTTTTCCATGGATACGCATGCCGATTTAAGAGAAGAGTTCCATGCGTCGGAAGCTCCTTTTGAGTCTAATTCCCGGATAGACGTCAAAGGCATACGCGAGGCAATCGCCCGTGTCGAGGCAGAGGCCCGCGCTACCGTTGCCGCAGAAAATCGCGTGCTGGCAGAGGCCCGCGCCCGTGCTCTGGCTGAAGATCGCGCCCAGGTAGATGCCGAAGCCGCCGCTTTAGCCCGGCAAAAAGCCGAACTGGATAAGGATGTCCTCTCCAGTAATCGTGCGCGTCTGGAGGCTGAACGCCTGTCGCGCCAGGCGAGTGAAGCCAGGATCGCTGCAGCGAATGAAGAAACGCTGGAGCTGCAAGAACGCATCAAGATGGACGAGTTGGCGCGCCAGCAGACCGAAGAGCGCACCAAATCTGAAAAAGAAGCGAATAAACGGGCCGCAGAGCAACTGGAAGCCGAGGCTGAGCTTGGTGCCAAAGCCAAGCTCGTTGCCGAAAACCTGGCCAGGGAAACCCTGAATGCCCGTAACTGGGCCAGCGAGCGTTTTGCTGCATCCGATGCAGCCCGCCAGGAAGCGGAGGAGCGCGCGCGTGCCGATTTGCGCATTGCCGAATTGGCCAGGGAGCGTGAAAAACGCGACCGCGAAGCGCGTGAAACTGCTGAAATGCTGCTGAAAGTCCGCACCGAAACCCTGCAACTGACCAAAGAGCGCGACGACGCCGATGCAATGGCGCTGGAGTTTGCAATCAACCGCGCACCGATAGAAGTCCGTGCACGCGAAGATGCATTGGCCAGGGTAGCGATGGAGCAGGAACACGAGGCAATGGCAAGAGCGCGTGTAGAGTCTGAGCGCCGTGCTACAGAAGCGATACAGATGCGCCTGCAGGCAGAGACGGAATTGCGCAATGCGGCTGCCAAGCGGGAGCAGGCCGAATTGATCGCTGCGGCAACGGCGCAAGCCCGGCGCGATGCGGAAGAAAGCATACGCCAGGTGACAGAATCCCGCATCACGGCCGAGCGCGAATTGCAGTCTACTGCAATGCACAGGATAGAAGCGGAACAACTTGCCGATGAAGAAGCACGGATACGGTTGGAAGCGGAAACTGCTGCCACTGCAGAGGCGCGTCGCCGCGCTATGCTGGAGCAGCATGCCGGGCAGGCTGCACAGCAGCGGGCACAGGAAGAGCAGCGGGCAGCCATGCTCGCCAAGGAACGTGCCGATAGGGAATCCGAATCCCTGAGCCTGGCGCGTGAACAGGCAGAGTCTGAACAGCAGGCTCTGGCAGCATCTACACTGCATGTCGAATTGTTGAAGAAAACCAGTGTGGCTGCGGCACAAGCGGCCGAGGCTGCGCTGGAACTGGCACACGCCGAGCAGTCGCGCGTAGAAGCCGAGCAAAAGGTTGCGCGGACTATCCAGGAAAAACTACAGGCAGAACAGAAAAAGGTCGAGCAGGCGGAAGAGGCTGCAAGACTGGAGCAAGTCCGTATCAACTTGCTGAAGGAGCAGCAGGAAGTTGAAGCCCAGGTCAAGCTGGCGCGTGAAAAGGAATGCGCGGCTGAGCAAGCCATTCTGGAAAAGAACCAGGAGCAGGCCGAGCTGCAACAGCAAATCGCTGCACTGGCGGTCAAAAAAGAAGAAGACGCTGCAGAATTGTTGCGTCTTGAGCAGCAACGCGCGAACGATGAGCAAAAAGCGGCAGAACTGATGCGTGACAAGCTGGAAGTCGAGCGCAAACGTGCTGGCGCAGTACAGCAAGTCATCCTTGCCACGCAGGAAAAATTGAGCCTGGAGCAAGCTGCGCAGACAGAGGCTGAAGCTCGTTTGCAGGCAGAAGAAGAAGCGCAAGCAGTTGCACAAGCCAGGGCTTTGCACGAAAAAGAAGCCAGGATGGCATTGGAGGCGACAGCTACCGCCGAGAAACATGCCCTAGAACAAGCAGAGCAGCTTGCCGAAATGCAAAAGAAAGCCGCCAAACTTGCTTTGGTCAAAGCGCGCCAGGCGGTAGAGCTGGGCAAGGCAGAGCAAGTCCGCTTGCAGGCCGAGCATGAGGCCGTCGTTGCCGCTCAGCAAAAATTGGAAGCAGAACGCGCTGCTGCTGAAGAGGTTATCGCACGCGCCGTGATAGACCGCGAGCACGCGGCAGTGTTCCATCAGCGCCAGCAGCAGGAAGCAGCCGCCAAGGAAGCCCGTCAGGCAATGTTGCAGGCAGAACAGTTGCGCCTGGAAAAAATGACTGAGCATGCAGAGTTGCAACGCGAGTCCTCTACCATTGCCCAGACCAAAGTCGCAGAGGCATTGGAATTGGGCAAGACTTTGCGCCTGCGTGCCGAATCCGAAAAACGCGCCTTGGCTGTCGTTGAGCAAAAGCTGGCCGCTGAAAAGCAATTGATTATTGAGTTGGAGCAAAAAGCCGCCCAGGAACAGCAGCAACTGGATGTATGCAATGCGAAGTTGCGCGCAGAACAGGAAACACTCGCTGCGACTGCGATCAAGCTGGAAGCCGGGAAAAAATTACTGGCGCAAAACCAGGCTCAGGCCAAGTCGGAGCAGGAACTGGCATTGGCACTGAGTGCAAAAGCAAGCGTTGCGGAGCAATTAGCCAACGCTGAGAAGGAAAAAGCGCTGGCGCAGCAGCGCAATGTCGCTATTTTGCAGGAGCAGTTGCAAGCTGAGCAAGAGCGTGCCCGGATTGAGCAATTGCAAATGCAGGCAGCTCAGGAAAGGCTGAACGCCGAACAGGCAGCGCTGGCAGATGCAGCGGCGCGTGCGCAGGCGGAACAATTACAAGCCGAACTGGCAGCGGCGCGGGCCGTGGCTGAACAGCAGGCGAAAGGCGCAGCGCAAGCCAAGCTTGCACAAGAACAGGAATTGCACGGCAGGGTAAAAGCATTTGCAGAAGTACAGCATCAGGCCAGGGAGTTGCTGGTTGCGAAGATGCACAAGGTGGCAGAGCTGGAGGAGGCTGCCGCGCAGCGCCTTGCAGCAGATGCGCAATTGGTCAAGCTCACCCAGCAAAAACTGGATACAGAGCGGCGTGCACGCGATGAGGCAAATGCAAAACTGCAGGCAGAACAGCAGTTGAAAGACTATGCCGATGCGCGGGAAAATGTGGAGAGGCAATCGCGTATTTCCACTGAGGCGCTGTTGCATGGCGAACAATCGTTGTATCAGGAAATGGCGGCTCACGCAGAAGCGCAGAATCTGGTTGCCCAACTGACCCAGCAGCGTTTGCTGGATGAAAAGACGGCGCACACATTGCAGCAGCAGCGCCTGCAAGCGGAGCAGGGCGCTGCCCAGATGATGGCGCAAAGGCAAGTGGCAGAAGCGCTGGCTTGCCAGGAAGCGCAGGCCCGGGCGGCTGCAGAACAGCAGCAGCTGAACTTGGTGCAGGAAAAATTGCGGGCGGACGCTGCAGTAAAAAGCGCCGTCGAAGAGTTGAATCAGGCGGAGCAGCGTTGGATCGCCTCTTCTGCCGAAGAGGCGGACAACAAGCGCGATGCTGCGCAGGCGCTGAATGAAAAGAATCGCTTGCTGGTTGAATCTGCAATCGCCGAGAAGGCGCGTTGCGAGGCTGATCAGCAGTTGATACTGGAATTGCAAGCCAAACTGGAAGCTGAGAACAGGGAGCGCGAAGCTGTCGCGCAGCGTGCAGAGTTTGAACATGGCGTTGCTGACGTCTCTCGCCAAAGGGCTGAGCTGGAAGAGCAGGCTGCGGCGGATCTGGCAGCGAAACTTGCGGCTGAGCAGGCTTTGTTTGCGAAATCGGCAGAACATGCGGAAGCGCAGCGGGTTGCAAATGAGGCTGTGCAAGAAAAGCTGAAGGTCGCTGCCGAAGTGGCTCGCCTGGAAAATGAAAGGGCAGCAGCGGAATTGAACGCTGCTGATCTGGTGCAGCGTAAATTGGCGATGGAAAAACTGGCTTTCACTGAAGCCGGCAAGCGCCAAAAAGCGGAACAGGAATTGCTGGCGATAGCCGAAGCGAAAGCCAGGGCCGAGCATGAAGCGAACCAGAATATCCAGGCCAGGCTTGCCAGTGAACGGGAAGCTGCCGAATTGCTTGCGCAGCAAGCACAGATCGCACAGCAGGCAGCCGAGCTGGCCGAAATCCACGCAAAGGATATGCGTGAATTGCAGCAAGCCCAATTGCAGCATGCCGATCTGGAACAGGAAAAGCTGCTTGCAACACAAGAACAGTTGCGCTTGGAGCAGGAAAAGATCGCGTTGAATGAAGCTGCACTGGCTGCGATAGAAGAAAAAATCGCCGCCGAAAAAATGATTTTTGCAGAATCCGAACAGCGCGTGCGCATGGAACAGGAACTGTGCAGGCAAAGCGAATTGCGTGCTGAGCAGGAACTGGCTGCGCGCGAAGCGTCACAAGAGCGTCTGGAACTGGAACAAGAGTTGAATGCTGCTGAAGTTAAATTCGCAGAAGAGCAAAAACAGGCATCCAAACAAATCGCCGCTCAACTGGAGCATCAGGCACTGCAACAGCAGCAATTGATACAACTGGAAGAAGACCGTCTGGTGGCGCAGCGTCAACTGGCTGAAACCATGCAGCAACAGCAAGTGGCCGAGAGCAAGCTGTGCGAAGAAGTTCTGCAGAAGCTCGCCCTTGAGCAGGAAAACAATGCATTGCTGCAGCAGCGCCTGGAACTGGAAGCACATGCAGTAGCGACTTTGCAGGCCAGCGTTGCAGCGGAACAGGCAGCGATGGAAGTGCAGCAGGCGGCATTGATTGCAGCGCAGCAGGCAGCAGCCGAAGCCAGTGAAATGGAGCGCCAGCAACAACAGGTCCAGGCGCAACTGGAGCAAGAGACTGAGGCCGCACGCCTGCAATTGCAGCGTGAAACCGAGCAGGCAGAATCAATTGCGAAAGAATTGCTGACCCGTTTCACGCAGAAAACTGAGCAAAACCTGGTTTGGCGTCATCGCGCTGAGGCAGTTTTGTCGGAAGCCCCGGTTGCCGTGGCCTTGCCTGCAAAACGCGCCGGCAAGCTGCGCACCTCGGTATTCAGCGGTATTGCCGTTGCGGCTGGCGTGGCCGGCGTTGTTGGATGGACTACCCTGGATTTATCCCACGCTGCCGGCTTGGGCGCCAAAGGGGCAGTGCGTACGGCTGCTGTAGCCGGAGCGATCTCTCCTGCCAAGGCGGTAGATAGCAAGCTGAAGATGTCCTACCAATTGGCCGCTGCAACGCCTGCGGCTGATGGCAATGAATTGAAGTTGGCACAGAAATAGGCACAATGCGCTGACTTTAAGGAAGGCTAAACGACTAACGGCTGCCCAGAAATGGGCAGCCGTTTTTTTAATCAGTCTGCAAAAAGGTGGCCGTGGATATCGGTGGCCAGGTTTCCAGTCCTGGTGCGCAGCCTTAGTTCGCAGCCTTAGTTGCAAGCTTATTACGGAAAGGCGATCAGCACCATGAAGCCGCCATTCGGATGGTTGGATATCCTGAGCTTGCCATGGTGGCGCTTGACGATGCGCTCCACGATAGCCAGCCCCAGGCCGGAGCCGTTAGCCTGGCCACGCGCTGCGTCCAGCCTGGTAAATGGTCTCAGCAGGCGTGGCAGGTCGGCCTCGGGCACGCCTTGGCCGTGGTCGCGGAAACTGAGCATGATGCCCTGTTTCTTTTCCTTGTTCTTGTAGCTGGTGCGGATATCAATGTGGGTGAAAGCGGTGTCGGCGGTTTTGCCGTAGCGCCGTGCATTTTCGATAATATTGGTAAACAAGCGGTGCAGTTCAACCGTGTTTCCCTGAATTTCCATGTTCGGATGAATCGCTGCACGGACTATGATGTCGCTTTGCCGGGAGTATTCTTCAATGATCTGCTCCAGCATATCGCTGAGGCTGACAAATTCAAAGTTCAGCTCTTCAGACGGTTTTGCGTAGACCAGGAACTGTCCTATGATGGCGTCCATCTGGCTCAGGTCGGACTGCATGCCCAGCCGGGCGTCATCGGTCAGGCTGGCCATTTCAACTTCAAGCTGCATGCGCGCCAGCGGCGTGCGCAAGTCGTGCGAGATACCTGCCAAAATCACCGCGCGGTCTGATTCTATACGCACAAGATCTTCCACCATCTGGTTGAAGCTGATATTGGTTTCCTTGATTTCGTTCGGACCTGCTTCAGGTAGCGGCTTGGGCTGTTTGCCTTTGGCCAGCATGCGGGCGGCAGCGCTAAGGCGGGCCAGCGGCTCATTAATCAGCTTGGAAATGAAGGCCGCGCCGAGCAAGGTCAGGAACAGGGTAATCGCCGCCCAGCCCAGCAATTGCAGGCCGGTCGCAGGTTCCAGCCGGCCTTCATCCAGTTTTAGCCAGTATTGGTCGCCGTCGATTTCGAAACTGATCCAGAAGCCCGGAACATTGTTCATCTTCTTGGCAAAGCGGGTATCTTCACCCAGGCGCTCCCGCACCAGGCTTTGCAGTTCCCGGTAGATGGGAGTTTCTTCCGGCGGGTCTATCTTGTCCGTATCCTCCAGCAAATAGATACGTATGCCCTCATTGCTGGCCAGATCAATCAGCAATTCCGTGCGTTTGTCGGGAGCGGAGTGGGTGAGAGCGGCGCGGGTAATCGTGACGACAGAAACGATCTGGGCCGCGATCTGCTGCGCTCGCGGGGTGCGTTCCACCATGCGAAAGCTCGCAAACCAGGCCGCCATACTGCTCATGACCAGAAAGGTCAGCAAAAAGAATGTGCGCCAGAACAGCCCGCTCAGGAGCCAGTCAAAACTGTTTAAATAGGCGCGCATTCACATTTGGGCGGCAAGGTCTCGATGAAAATCGCTAACGATACTGTTTATTGACGGGATTGGCCGTCAGGGATAAACACATAGCCCAGGCCCCATACAGTTTGTATGTACAGGGGATTGGATGGGTCCGGCTCTATCAGTTTGCGCAATCTTGAGATTTGCACGTCCAGGCTGCGATCAAATACCTCATATTCGCGGCCACGGGCCAATTCCATCAATTTCTCGCGCGATAGCGGCTGCCTTGCGTGGCGGGCAAATACCTTCAGCACAGAAAACTCGCCGGTAGTCAGGGCGATATTTTCACCGTTCTTTTTCAGCGTGCGGGTTGCCAGATCCAGTACAAAGTCGCCGAACTCAAAAGATTGCGGACCATCGGAGGGGGCGCCAGGCAATTCATCGGGGGTCTTGCGGCGCAGTACAGCGTTGATCCTGGCGACCAGTTCGCGTGGGCTGAAAGGTTTTGGCAGATAGTCGTCCGCGCCCATTTCCAGGCCGATGATGCGGTCCACTTCTTCGCCTTTGGCGGTCAGCATGATGATGGGAGTCTGGTCGCCGGCACCGCGCAGGCGGCGGCAAATTGCCAGGCCGTCTTCTCCAGGCAGCATCAGGTCCAGCACCAGCAAGTCATAGCGCTCGCGTATCCATAATTTGTTCATGGCCTGCGCGTTTTCCGCGCTGACGACGTTGAAGCCTTGCTCAGTCAGATAGCGCCGCAGCAGGTCACGCAGGCGAACGTCGTCGTCTACTACGAGGATTTTTGCTTTCGGTCCGCTATTGGCGGCGTTGTCGGGGTTGTTATCTATAGTATTCATAGGGGTATGTTACTGTCAGAAACAAATTTGATCGTCATATTTTGTTAATCCATTACAAACTGTTACACACTTTACCGATTTGGCTGGAGGATTGCGAACAGCAGCGCATAAACTAACATCAAATAATTTATTTGAATGTCCAGCGTTGGATTTAAGCATAAAACCGTCGCTTTATGCTGGCCTCCCACGATGTACTTAGAGCATAATTGCTGCGTTGACACAAAAGATTTCTTGATCATTCATAGCTAGGAAGTCGCTTGTTTGCGAAAAACGGAATGGATATAAGACGTTCACAACTTGTTTTCTTTTTGCTGCTGCAGACAGTTAGCCTGACTGCGCTCGCCGAGCCTGGCCGCTTTGGCGGCTTTTTCTCGTTCGGAAAAAGCAAGGCCCCTGAGCACAGGGAAGAGCAAGTCCAGCGCGCAGCAGACAAGAAAATGGAAAAAGAGGCCCTGGTCGAACAGCGCAACGAGGCCAAGCGCCAGGCTGCACCAGCCGGCCCATCCAATGGCGGCGGCGAAGCTACTCAAAAACGCAGCCGCATGACGCCTGATGAGCGCCGCGCACTGCGCCGCCAGATCAATGATGCGGGACACGATATCTACGTCCCTGGGCGCTAGTTCGCTGCCGTACTCCCGTCTCTGCCAATCAGTTCACAGCAATATCATTCAGTCATTCATGACTGCGGCCGGGTTTGATCCGGTCGCAGTCTTCACCAGCATTTTTAACGCCTGTGCTGCTTCATCACTTTTTGTTGCTCTCTTTGCCAGTCGCGTTCTTTTTCTGATTCCCGCTTGTCGTGCTGTTTCTTGCCTTTGGCAAGGCCGATCTGGCATTTGATCATGCCTTTGCTGAAGTGCATATCCAGCGGAACCAGTGTATATCCGGCGCGCTCCACCTTGCCGATCAGCTTGTTGATCTCGGCGGCATTGAGCAGCAGTTTGCGCGTCCTGACGGAATCAGGGTGAATATGCGTAGACGCAGTGGGCAGGGCGCCTATATGCGCGCCAAACAAAAAAATCTCGCCGTTGCGAACGATGACGTAGGCTTCTTTGAGTTGAGCGCGCCCGGCTCGGATGGCTTTGACTTCCCATCCTTGTAATACGACCCCGGCCTCGAATTGTTCTTCGATAAAATAGTCGTGAAAGGCTTTTTTGTTATCAGCAATGCTCATGCAGTTTTAAGAATATTTCTATTTCGGCCTAAAAAATCCCGTTTTAAGTTTCATTTCGGGCTGACTTGCGTGTTTTTTTGACGAGGAAACAGAGTGAGTCGGTTAAAATTTCGAATTGTGATTCTACCAAATGGTTCTTATTGATGGCAGTCGTACATAAAACAGTTTTTGTCGGGTATAGCGCAGCGCAAATGTTTGCGCTGGTCGACGGGGTGGAGAACTACCCCCAGTTTCTGCCGTGGTGCGGTGAAGTCCACGTCAAGGAAAGAACCGATGATACATTGATTGCAACACTGTCCATCAACTATCATGGCATAAAACAGCGTTTTACGACGCAAAACAAGAACAACCCGCCACACTCGATGGAAATGGGCCTGGTTGACGGACCCTTCAAGCAGCTAAGCGGCCGCTGGAAGTTTACCGAATTGCGGCCGGACGCCTGCAAGATAGAGTTTGACCTGAGCTATGAATTTTCCAGCAAGCTGCTGGAACATCTGATCGGCCCTGTGTTCGGCAAAATCGCCAACAGTTTCGTTGACTCTTTTTGTGCCCGTGCAGAGACTTTATATGGCTGATGCCGGATTTATCAAGGTCCAGGTTTGTTATGCCGCTATCAATGGCATAACTTTGCTGGATTTGACGATGCCTGCCGGCGCTACGCTGTCAGATGCTGTCACGCGTAGCGGCATACTGCTAAAACATCCGGAAATTGACATCGAGGTCCATAGAATGGGCGTATATGGCAAATTAAAAGCCGCGGACGCGCCATTGCATGACGGCGACAGGGTAGAAATCTATCGCCCCCTGATCGCCGACCCCAAGGAAGCGCGCCGGCGCCGGGCCGGCAAGCAGAAAGTGGAGCGGCAGGCCTAGGCCGGGCCGCCTACATCGTTAATTTACAATCCAGTTATTTACAATCTGCGGTGGTGCGCCTGGCATCGGCAAGTTCTTTGGCTCGTTGCTCGTCCGTCAAGTAGCTTCTTTCGCCTTTGCTATCGGTAGTCGCAATGCGCACGCCTGATTCCAGCGATTTCTGATAGGAGCTGGCGCGCTCGCAATTGGTTTTTTTCTGGCTGGCGATGCGCTTTTCTTCTTCCGCTTTCTTGTCTTTCTCCGCTTGTTCAGCCTTGCGTTTCATGAAGTCTTCATTTCTGCTGGCCGTGGTTACCGGCTTCGGTGCCTGATCAGCGTCCGGGGCAGGCGCCGCGTTGTCCTGGGATGGGGCTTCAATGCTGGCCTTGCCGGGCGATTTCAGGATGCGGTTATTGGGCACCGACTTGGGCGGCGGTGTATCGGAATACTGCTTGACTCCCTTTTCATCCACCCAGACATACTGGGCAAAGGCGGAGGCGCAGACAAAAAAGGACATCAATACTGAGAAAACGAGTTTTTTTTGATATTTTTGCATGGATCGTTATTCCGAAAGGGCTAGTCTGGCTTTTTGGGCGATAGACCGAAAAGCCGGGTTTGAAAGAAATTTGCTAGAGTTTTACACGGTTAAAGACGTCTCGGCAAGTTTTCTGTATAATGCGGCTTTGCGCCTATAGGAAATGCTATGCGTTTACTCCAAAAAGCACTCACGTTCGATGACGTGCTACTCGTTCCAGCTTACTCGAACATTCTCCCTAAAGATACTTCACTTACTACGAGTTTGACTCGTAATATCAAACTGAATATCCCTCTGGTTTCCGCTGCAATGGATACGGTTACCGAGGCCAGGCTTGCGATTGCGATGGCGCAAGAGGGTGGTATAGGGATAGTCCACAAAAATCTGACACCGAAAGAACAGGCCCGCGAAGTCGCCAAGGTCAAACGTTTCGAATCCGGCGTATTGCGTGACCCGATCACGATTCCGCCGACGATGAGAATTCGTGATGTGATGGCCCTGTCCCAGCAGCACGGCATCAGCGGTTTTCCGGTAGTCGAAGGCAAAACGGTCGTTGGTATCATTACCAACCGGGATTTGCGCTTTGAAGAAGAGCTGGACGCGGAAGCGCGCGCCAAAATGACTCCTCGCGACAAGCTGGTATTCGTCAGGGAGGGCGCGGATCTGTCCGAAGCCAAGCGCCTGATGAACAAACACAGGCTGGAGCGCGTACTGGTCGTTAATGACCTGTTCGAACTGCGCGGTCTGATTACCGTCAAGGATATCCAGAAATCCACCGAGCATCCTTTCGCTTCCAAAGACGATCAAGGCAAGCTGCGTGTAGGCGCTGCGGTCGGTGTGGGTGCAGACAATGACGAACGTATCGATTTGCTGGCCAAGGCCGGCGTAGACGTCATCGTCGTCGATACCGCGCACGGTCACTCCAAAGGTGTGCTGGATCGCGTTCGCTGGGTCAAAACCAATTATCCGCACATAGAAGTCATCGGCGGCAATATCGCTACCGCTGCGGCGGCACTGGCTCTGGTAGAGCACGGCGCTGATGCAGTCAAGGTAGGCATAGGCCCAGGCTCGATTTGCACCACCAGGATCGTTGCCGGTGTCGGCGTGCCGCAAATAACCGCTATTGCCAATGTGGCCAATGCGCTGAAAGGCACTGGCGTGCCATGTATCGCAGACGGCGGCGTGCGTTTCTCCGGCGACGTGTCCAAGGCGCTGGCAGCAGGCGCCTCCACCGTGATGATGGGCAGCATGTTTGCCGGCACGGAAGAAGCTCCGGGCGAAGTGATTCTGTTCCAGGGCCGCAGCTATAAATCTTATCGCGGCATGGGTAGCTTGGGTGCGATGGCAGACGGCTCCGCCGACCGCTACTTCCAGGATGCTGCAAATAATGCCGACAAGCTGGTACCGGAAGGTATCGAAGGGCGCGTTCCTTACAAAGGCAGCGTTCTGGCTATCCTGTATCAACTGGTGGGCGGCGTTCGCTCTTCCATGGGGTATTGCGGCTGCGCCACGATAGAGGATTTGCGGACCAAGGCAGAGTTTGTGGAAATCACCTCTGCAGGTATGCGTGAATCGCACGTACATGACGTGCAGATTACCAAGGAAGCGCCGAATTATCGCGCCGATTAAGGTAATCGTAGTAGTCTTGCCGAACGTAAAAAAGGCGGCGGGAAACCGGTGGGGGCATTGCTTAAAAAGCAAAATACTTTCCCTTTATTCGCTTAGCGGCGATAACGGCGGCTTGTTACGGCGCCGGTGGGGGATTGGGCCTTGCGCAGGGTTTTCCGCCGGCACTCAAGCTATCCGGTTTTCATAAAGGTTCTGCACGGTATGACCACTCAGCTAGATCGTTCAAATCCTGCCACTGTGCTTCAGGCCAACTCAGGTTTTGAGAACGTATTTGCCGAAAAATTCGAAAACCGGCTGAAACGCTTCGAGCGTCTTGGCCTGAGGTTGTTTTCGGTTGCCAACTGCATGGTCAATTTTATCAACTCGCCTGCGAGATTCGACAAGGCTGAGCGCTCCATGGCGGCGCTGGAGGTGATGTTTTGCGAAAGCATGCCGGTTCCGGAAGATGTAGTGGTGGTTCCGGATACGCGAAATGATCCCGCGCTGGCGGAAAATCGCCTGGTGGTAGGTGCGCCGTATATCCGTTTTTACGCGGCACAGCCTATCTGGGATCATGCGCAGAATCTGATGGGCAGTGTGGCCCTGATTGATTATCAGCCGCGCGAATTCAGCGACGAGGACAAGCATTTGCTGAGTGACCTGGCGGTCATGATAGAGCGCGAACTGGCGCTGAGCACGATGTACCACGCGCAACTGGAGCTGATCAAGCAGAACCGCAACCTGAAGCGCGATTCGCTGATCGATCCTATTTTGGGAACCTGGAACAAGGCCGCCATTGTGCGTTCTTTGCGGCTGGAGATGGATCGTTGCAGCAAGGCGGAAAAGCCGCTGTCCCTGATTTTTGCCAGCCTGGACCAGAGCGATGTCATTCGCAATACCCATGGCATTGCAGCCAGCGACGTGATCATGGTGAAGATCGTCAGCCGCATCCGTTCTTGCATCCGTCCTTTTGATGCGCTGGGGCGTTTTGGCAATGACGTCTTTTTGATTGTGCTGCCCGGTGCATCGCATCTGGTGGCAACCGCGGTGGCGGAGCGTATCAGATTGGCCGTCATGACGCATCCGGACAAGATAGGAGATGCGCAGATTGCATTAACGATCACCGCCGGGATGATATCGACCGATACCTTCCCCAATGTAGAGCCGGAAACGCTGATTAGCCTTGCCGAAAAAGCCCTGTTATCTGCAAAGAGCGCAGGAAATAACCGTGTTGTACAGGCTACGCCTATGCAACCTGACATTACCATTTGATTTATGCATTCGAAAATACTCATACTCGATTTTGGTTCGCAAGTCACACAACTGATTGCACGCCGTGTGCGCGACGCAGGCGTCTTCTCGGAAGTCCATCCGTATGACGTGGATGATGAATTCATCCGCAACTACGGCGCAGCCGGCATCATCTTGTCGGGCGGCCCCAATAGCGTGACAGAAGGCGATACACCACGCGCGCCGATGGCGGTATTCGAAGCCGGCGTGCCTGTTCTGGGCATCTGCTACGGCATGCAGACCATGGCCGAGCAGCTTGGCGGCAAGGTGGAAAATGGCCATGTACGCGAATTCGGTTATGCCGAGGTGAGGGCGCGCGGCCATACGGCACTGTTCAAGGACATCAACGATTTCACTACCGCTGAAGGCCACGGCATGCTGAAGGTATGGATGAGCCACGGCGACAAGGTCAATGAAATGCCCGCCGGTTTCAAGCTGATGGCATCCACCGATAATTGCCCTATCGCCGGCATGGCCGACGAAGAGCGCCGCTTCTACGCCGTGCAGTTCCATCCGGAAGTGACACACACCGTGCAGGGCGAAGCCATCATTGGCCGTTTTGTGCATGAAATCTGCGGCTGCAAATCCGACTGGAATATGCCTGACTACATCAGCGAGGCGGTTGAATCTATACGCCAGCAAGTAGGCAGCGATGAAGTCATCCTGGGCTTGTCCGGTGGCGTTGACAGTAGCGTAGCCGCTGCGCTGATCCACCGCGCCATCGGCGATCAATTGACTTGCGTGTTTGTTGATCACGGCCTGCTGCGCCTGGACGAAGGCAAGATGGTGATGGACATGTTCAGCAAGAATCTGGGCGTGAAGGTCATCCATGTGGATGCGACTGCACAATTCATGGGCCATCTGGCCGGCGTGACCGATCCGGAAGCCAAGCGCAAGATCATAGGCCGCGAATTTGTCGAAGTGTTCCAGGTGGAATCGGCCAAGCTGAAAAATGCAAAATGGTTGGCACAGGGCACGATTTATCCAGACGTGATCGAGAGCGCGGGCAAGGGCAAGAAGGGCTCGCACACAATCAAGAGCCACCACAATGTCGGCGGCTTGCCGGATACGCTGAACCTGAAACTGCTGGAACCTCTGCGAGAGCTGTTCAAGGATGAGGTGCGTAAGCTGGGCGTTGCCCTGGGCTTGCCGCACTCCATGGTGTATCGCCATCCTTTCCCAGGCCCAGGCCTGGGTGTGCGCATCCTCGGTGAAGTGAAGAAAGAGTTTGCCGACCTGCTGCGCCGAGCCGATGCGATCTTTATCGAAGAACTGCGCAATACGCAAACCGAGCCTGCACCAGGCAGCAATGAAAAAGCGATGAGCTGGTACGACGCCACCAGCCAGGCTTTCGCCGTATTCCTGCCAGTGAAGTCGGTAGGCGTGATGGGTGATGGCCGTACCTATGAATACGTGGTAGCACTGCGTGCAGTACAGACGCAGGATTTCATGACCGCACACTGGGCGCACCTGCCGCACAGCTTGCTGGGCAAGGTATCTAACCGCATCATCAATGAAGTGCGCGGCATCAACCGCGTGGTATACGATATCTCGGGCAAACCGCCTGCGACTATTGAGTGGGAATGAATTGACTTTCTAACTCATTGATTCTGTTGTACTAAATAAATGCCATTGATGGTCGTGACGTATCATCAATGGCATTTCTCATGGCATGGTGTCTTTCGCGTCAGCTATTTACTCTCGAACCCAAGGAGATGTCGCGCAGGGTCTGTCGCGTTGCGCTACGACCGTGTGGAAATCGTCTCAATGGATGTCCTGAAGTCATTTGATCGCTAGTTCCGCGCGACGCGCGGCTGAGAGTTTGACCGGAATTGCTTGCGGTAGGCTGACGGTGAAAGACGAAAGGATGACTGGAAGTGCTGCCGCATGGATAGCCCAGTCCCAAACCCAGCCTCCTGGGCAACGACTTCAATCGATGCAGTGCTGCTTTCAAGCAGATGCTGGGCATGCACCAATCTCTGGCTCAATATCCATTGTTTAAACGACGTGCCGGTCGCATCGCGAAAATGACGTGTGAAGTTGCGCCGGCTCATCGCTGCGCGCTTCGCGAGCGATTCAATGGTATGGACTTGCTCCAAATGCGCTGTCACCCATTCGAGAACTTGGGAAAGGCGGCCATCGCTGCTCGTGACCGGCAAGGGACGTTCGATAAACTGCGCTTGCCCTCCCTGTCGATGCGGAGCGACCAGTAATCTTTTGGCCCGCCGATTTGCGACCTCGGGACCAGAAATCTGGCGTAACAGATGCAAGCAGCAATCGATGCCTGCAGCGACGCCCGCCGAGGTGAGGACATCGCCTTCGTCGACATACAGTACATTCGGATCCACTTTTACTTTGGGATGTCGTTCGGCCAGTGTGTCGACACATTCCCAGTGAGTGGTGGCGGTTTTGCCGTCCAAAAGGCCAGCCTGGGCCAGCGGAAACGCCCCAACACACAACCCCACGACTCTAGCGCCTCTGCGGTGCGCCCGCTGAAGCGCTTCGAGCAAAGAAGGTGGGGCCTCGCGACAGTCGTCATGCCAGGAAGGCATGATCACCAGGTCCGCCGAGTCCAAAGCGGAAAGGTCGAACGGCGTGTCGATCGTAAAGCCCGCCGTAGTTTGTAACGGCGCCTTGTCAGTTGTACAAACTACCACTTCAAAAGCCGACACCCCGGGGTCGCGCGAATTACCACCAAAAACCAGGCACGGCACCGATAAGTGAAACGGGATGATACCGTCGAAAGCAATGACGGCAATTTTCAAGCGACGGGATAAAACAGCTATTTTTCGCATGGCCCAATTATATCGCACAATGGCTTTCAGGCCGCTGGTCATGAATGCGGGATGTATCGACAATGGCTGTGGTGGGAGAGCAAGCTCCGCCTGCATCCCGACCGAGTGCCAATCAATATAGGTGACATGATGAACAATGCTGAGATCTCCGGCGTGAAGATTCCGGACAGTCGTATTGCCCGGGAAATAACCCAACACATTCGCGATACCGAAACCGATATGTTGTTCCAGCATTCGAAGCGCGTTTATTTTTGGGGTGCCTTGCTTGGACAACGCAAGGGTTTGAAGTTCGATCCGGAGCTACTTTACGCCGCCGCTATGTTCCATGACATCGGCATCACGCCGCACTATCACGGGAGCCAGCTCCGCTTCGAGGTCGATGGCGCGAACGCGGCACGCGAATGTCTGCAAAGCTATGGAATCGCCCAAAGCGATATCGAGAAAGTCTGGCTTGCGATCGCGTTGCATACGACGCCCGGCATTCCTGAACATATGCACCCTGAAATCTTCCTGGTGCAAGCTGGCGCCGGAATGGATATGGCGGGCCGCTACCAGGCAGATTTCTCGGATGAAGAGCGCGGCGCAGTGATTGCCGCCTGCCCGCGCGATCATGATTTCGGGCACCAAGTCATCGAAACTTTTTATCAAGGCCTGAAGCATCGGCCTGGCAGCACCTTCGGCACGTTCAATGACGATTTTCTCGCATTTAATGATCCTGAATTTCAGCGGGCGAATCTGTGCAGCATCATCCTCGCCAACTGGCCGGGTTAGAACGGCGTGCACATCGCCACAGTTCTTCTTCTCTCACCAAAGGAAAGCAAAATGAATACATTCATCAAATTGGGCAAAAGTGCCAAAAAGTCTCATTTACGGTCAATTTCGATTGCATCGGCAATACTGCTGGCCTCCGCGATGGCCTTTGCTGCTCCCGTCAGCCATCTCGCCCAAACGACGCAGGACGACTATTTTCACACTGGCGCAGGCGCCAGATATTTGAAGCGTGCCGATTCGGATCTCGTCGTGGAATCCCTGCGTGGAAACATCAGCGTACTAGTGGGTTCCGGCGGCAACATCACCGTCCTTTCGGGAAGGGACGGCAAGTTCCTGGTTGACGCGGGTATTAGTAAATCACAGGAAAAACTACAGGTTGCACTCAACAACCTCAGTCCCGCGCCTGTGAAATTTGTAGTCAACACGCACTGGCATTGGGACCATACGGATGGCAATGCATGGATGCATGCGGCTGGAGCCACCATAATTGCCCACAACAATACCTCGAAGCATTTGACCGAAACCACGCATGTGAATGCCTGGAACTGGACCTTTGATCCGGTGCCGGCGTCGGCGCGTCCAACACTGCTGGTCGATAAGGAAAAAATATTTACCTTCGCTGGAAGCGAGGTTGAAGTTGAAAATTTTGGCGACGGCCACACCGATGGCGACCTGTGGGTCTATTTCAAGAATGCAGATGTGCTGGCGTTGGGAGACACTTTTTGGAACGGCAACTATCCGTATATCGATAACGAAGACGGCGGCAGTATCAATGGAGCGATCAAGTGGGCCAGCCAGGCCGTTGCACACACGACTGACCACACCATCGTTATTCCTGGCCACGGTGCGGTAGGCACTCGTAAACAGTTGATCGAATTCCGTGACATGCTGGTCACGGTACGCGACAACGTAGCTGCGCTGAAACAACAAGGAAAATCGCTCGATGAAATTATTGCCGCCAGGCCGACCGCTGCCTTCGACGCGAAATGGGGAAATTTCGTATTCAATGGCGACCAATTTACCAGGATGGTCTACGCCGGCCTGCGATCAGAAAATTAAAGACGAGGCAAGAGAGCGCCGGAACAATGGCCTGCTGACCTTGGAGATGGCAGCTGCCTCGCGCCAGATCAGTGGGGGCTATCAAATTTCAGGACATGGCATTTTTCATCGCATTACTCTAACCACGCTGCGCCAACTGTATGACTTTGTGATGATTTCCGGCCTTGTTGATCATTGAGTGAGGATGATCGTGCGTCCGGCACTGTCCAGCGTCTGATCGCGCCAAACTTTAAAAGGCCCGCTTAACTGTGGGCCTTTTTGCGCTCGGACATTCCCTGTTTAGGTATAGGCGGATGAATCGGCGAGTTTGCTTGAGTTAATGCGTTGCGCCGTGTGGGTGTTGGCTAGCAGGCTGATCGTGCAAGCCATTTTCGGAATTTCTATGCTGGCCCGAGGTCTTCCCCAGCCATGCCAGCGTATCCGCCAGTAGCTGGTCGGATAATTCCGGGTCGTCGACTATCCTCGCCAGCATAGCGGCGCCTATCATTGTTGCCCAACTGCCGGTAGCGGCCTGCCTGCGTTCTTCTGCGTCGCTGCCGGGCATACCTTTGCTGAATATGTCGATACGGCTGCGCACATTCGCAGTCATTGCGTGCCGCGTTTCTACCGATGCGCCCGCAGCTTCCGTGCCCAGGGTGGAGTACAGGCAAGCGGTGGCGCGTTCGTCGCGCTGCTTTGCGCTCAGGTAGATCTCGGCAAAATCCATCATCCATTCGGGCAGGGCGCTTTCCCTTGTTCCGTCTCCCGGCATCAGCACATGGGCGGAGGTCTGGGCGATCAGGTCTTCCTTCGACGTGAAATGGCCATAGAAGGCGCCATGCGTCAGGTCTGCTGCATGCATGATTTCCGCCACGATCACACCATCAAAGCCACGTTCACGAAACAGGCGTGCGGAGGCTTTCAGAATACTCTTTCCAGCTTGCGGGTTGGTTAAAGACGGAGGCAGGTAAAAGTCGCAAGAAGTGACGTAGCCTGAAACAACTACATTTGGATCAGAAGGAGTTGGGATTCTAGGAGGCGCATGGCCGGGTGGCAGCCTTTTACCAGGCGGTGGAAGGTGGATCAAACTGACCAGGTCAATTCAGCGAGCAAAAGAACAACCTTAGGCTTATGAGTCTTTTTGGGTCTTCTCTCAGCTCAATCTCGACTTCTTAGCGTAATTAACCCATAGTAAAATAAGATTCATTTAGACACTATTCGTTGATTATAAAGGTAATGATGCCTAACGCTAAATTGCGGTATTCCCCGTCAATCCGGGCGCGGTTAATGTTGCTCGTATTGGCTTGCATACTTCCGGCAACGCTATTAGCGGTCATTCTCATCTACTACGATTACCAGTCAGCATATGCGGACTTTGTACAAAACGCGATGGCAACTGCTCGATCCAATGCGATGGGGGTCGATCAGGAGTTTATCGCCCTTGAAGCCACGCTCATTGGATTTTCCTCCACTAATCGTCTCAGCCGAGACAATCTGAAATTCCTTGACACCCAAGCGCGCAAATTAGCCGTCCGTCAGAAGATTTTTAATGTCGTAATGGAGGATGCATCTGGCCAGCAACTTTTTAATACCTTCGCCCCCTATGGGTCTCCTCTTCCTCGTGAAGATGACTCGCAGTCATTGCGGTTCCTTCGTACGCATGATCAGACCTTTATATCCAGCGTGTTTTCCGGCCCTGTAACCAAGAAATGGATGACAGCGGTCGGTATACCAAGCAAAACGATTGATGGCCAATGGGTGGCCCTGACTGCCACACTGACAGTGGAACGTTTCAGCGCTATTTTGCAGCAACAACATTACCCTGAGTACTGGATCACTAGTATCGTTGATCGAGGTGGCCGGGTTGTCGCTCGCTCGGTTGATATCGAGCGTTATATCGGAACCGAGATCAATCCGCAAGCAATGAAGTTGATGCTAAATAAGTCCGAAGCGGCCTTTGAAACACAGGCATTTGACGGTACGCCGATGTTGGCGGTAATGGTACGCGCAGCAAATTCCGGCTGGACTGTGGCGATAGGCATTCCTTTGAATCAGCTGAAAGTCGACATGTGGCGCAAGCTGTGGTCACTAGTCCTGGCCACAGTGGTGATTTTAGGCGTTGGCTTGCTGTTTGCTTGGAAAATAGGCACTAAGATACGTAATTCGATGCGCGGGTTGATTGAGCCTGCGCTAGCCTTAGGGAGCGGCAAGCCAGTGAAATTCGTGTCAAATGGTGTACGTGAGGCCGACGAAGTGAGCGAGGCTTTGGTTAATGCATGGGACATGCTTCAGCACGCTCAGTATCAAGCCACGCATGATGTCCTGACCGGCATCGGCAACCGTGCCATGTTTCATGCTTTCCTGGAGCGGGAGCTGGCCGCAGCTGATCGCGCTCACGGTACGTTATCGGTGCTGTATCTCGATCTCGACAATTTCAAACCTATTAACGATACTTACGGCCATGCGATCGGAGACAAACTGCTGATCGAAGCTTCCCTGCGCCTTACGTCGCAATTAAGGAAATCAGACATTGCCGCGCGGCTTGGCGGTGACGAATTTGCGATTGTGCTGTCAGGCGGCATAGATGAAACCGCTTTTGTGGCCGAGAAACTAAGCAGACTGATGTCCCAACCCTACCTGATTGAAGGGAATGAGCTGTTTGCCGAGGCAAGCATAGGGACTGCCACTTATCCAGAGTGCGGCCGCAGCATTGACAGTTTGCTTGCCGCGGCCGACAAAGCGATGTACCGCGCAAAAACCATGCGCAAAAAAGCTAGAAAATCTTAAGTAGATTTTTCTTTCTGCGTCAATGGTCTGACCGGCAATCAGATGTGTGGTCGGCAGTCCTATTGCAATTCAGTCAGCGTGTTTATAAGGCCGGACCCATTCCGATCGAAAAACCGTCAATATTCCTACTGCTGCACAGTTCCGATGCACGATATGTCAGACGACACGCGCGACTTGGTGTGCGGAGCCTTCATGGGCCTGAAGTGCATCTATCGAGCCGGCTACAAATACAAGAAGGTGGCCGTTATGCTGATGAGCCTCTCAACCGAGCGTGCTAGACAGGGTACTTTGTTTGAGGAAGCCAGTGAATTGGCGAGTCTGTTCCGAATTAATGCGCTGCGCGTTGTGGGAGCTGGCTAGCTGGCTGATCATGCAAGGTATCTTCTACACTATTTTGCTGGCCTGAGGTCTTTCCCAGCCATGCCAGCGTATCCGCCAGCAGCCGGTCGGATAATTCCGGGTCGTCGACTATCCTTGCCAGCATGGCGGCGCCTATCATTGTTGCCCAACTGCCGGTAGCGGCCTGCCTGCGTTCTTCTGCGTCGTTGCCGGGCATACCCTTGCTGAATATGTCGATACGGCTGCGGACATTCGCGGTCATTGCGTGCCGTGCCTCTACCGATGCGCGCGCAGCTTCCGTGCCCAGGGTGGAGTACAGGCAGGCTGTGGCGCGCTCGTCGCGCTGCTTTGCGCTCAGGTAGATCTCGGCGAAATCCATCATCCGTTCGGGCAGGGCGCTTTCCCTCGTTCCATCTCCCGGCATCAGCACATGGGCAAAGGTCTGGGCGATCAGGTCTTCCTTCGATGTGAAATGGCCATAGAACGCGCCATGCGTCAGGTCTGCTGCATGCATGATTTCCGCCACGGTCACGCCGTCAAAGCCGCGTTCGCGAAATAGACACGCGGCGGCTTCCAGTATGCGCGTGCGATTGATGGCTACTTGTTCACGGCTGATTTTCATCGTGACTCCTTCATTACCTCTTTTAATCGATGCTTGACATTATACCTGATCGCCATCATGATTATTAATGCTGATGATCATCAGGAATAAAAAGGCGAGCATTTCTTTCATTTATATACATTATTGAGGTTGCACATGAGTAATAACACTAAAGCTACTGCGCTGATTACCGGCGCCTCCACAGGTATAGGCGCGGTCTATGCGGATCGCTTTGCGCGTCGCGGATACGACCTGGTGCTGGTGGCGCGCGACCAGGCCCGCATGGAAACCCTGGCTGCACGCTTGCGTGCGGAAACCGGGGTCAAGGTCGATATCATTGCCGCCGATCTGACCTCAACCGCCGACCTGGGAAAAGTGGAGGCTCGCTTGCGCGATGACGCCGCTATCAGCGTGCTGGTAAACAACGCCGGTGCAGCAAATCCAGGTGGCTTTGAAGTGGGCGACGTAGAAGCCCAGGACCGCCTGATACGCCTGAATGTCACTGCGGTGACGCGGCTCAGCGCTGCGGTGATCCCGCGTTTCCTGGCGGGCGGCAAGGGCGCCATTGTCAATATCGCATCCGTTGTGGCGCTGGCGCCTGAATTCCCGCTGGGTATGTATGGCGCGACCAAGGCTTATGTACTGGCTTATTCGCAGGCTTTGCATGCAGAACTGGGTGCGCGTGGCATTTATGTGCAGGCAGTGCTGCCTGCGGCTACCCGCACCGAGATCTGGGAGCGTTCAGGCCGCGATGTGAATGCTATGCAGGGCGTGATGGATGTCGCAGAAATGGTGGATGCCGCACTGGTCGGTTTTGATCGCCGTGAGCTGGTGACGATACCTTCATTGCCGGATGCTGCACAGTGGGATGCCTATGCGGCTGCCCGCGTGGCAATGTTGCCGAATTTTGCGCAGGAGCATGCGGCTGAACGTTACAAAGCCTCTTAAAACCGGTGGAGGGTTCGCGAAGTTGCGGTATTTCGGCGCGAACCTGGTATTTCGGGCTTGTTTTGTTAATGCATGCTTGCGTTGATGCCGGCATTCCCATAGCCGCGTAGCTATGGGGCAGGGGTGCATGCAGCGTTTGACAGAGGTGCAAGCTCCTCCTGAATATGTGTAATGCATGAATATTCCATTGCGTATGCCCAGGCTTTTTTAGTCGCCTGCAGCCGGGGACTGACGAGTGGGGGACATTGCTGTATACTTGCGTCAGTTGATCATCCAGCTGTGGCGACGCCTCCTGATATCCGTTCAGACTCACCCTTCCATTTTCCGCGCCGGCGAGAACGCCCCGGCCAGGCGAAAATGATGATAAAACACCATGCAGTTTGAAGACCGGCCGTGCTTTCATGTTCCCACGCAGGCCGGAAAGCTGATTGATTTTTAAGCAAAACAAAGTAAATAAACAAGAGTTCGGAAGTGCTGCCAGGTTTGCCGGGTGCTTCCTCGTTGGGGTATGTAGTGACTTATAGCATTAAAGAGATTTTTTATACTTTGCAGGGCGAGGGCAATCATGCCGGGCGCCCGGCTGTGTTTTGCCGTTTTTCCGGCTGCAATCTATGGACAGGCCGGGAAGCCGACAGGTCCACCGCGGTTTGCCAGTTTTGCGATACCGACTTTGTCGGCACCGATGGCGAGCGCGGCGGCAAGTTCAAGGACAGCGATGCGCTGGCGGCGGTGATTGACAGCTTATGGCCGGATACCTATGCCGCCAGCAAGTATGTTGTGTTTACAGGCGGCGAGCCTTTGCTGCAATTGGATGCCGCGCTGATCGACAGCATGCACAAGGCTGGGTTTGAAATCGCTATCGAAACCAATGGTACCTTGCCGGTACCGGATGGTGTGGACTGGATCTGCGTCAGCCCCAAGATGGGTTCCGAATTGGTCGTGCGCAAGGGCAGTGAGCTGAAGGTCGTGATCCCTCAGTTCAAGCAAGTGTTGCGCGACTATGAGTCGCTGGATTTTGAACACTTCTTCGTGCAGGCGATGGATGGCCCGGATCTGCAAAAAAATCTGCAGCTCGCGATTGAACATTGCAAGCAGAATCCGAAATGGAAGCTGAGCCTGCAGACGCACAAGCTGCTGCAAATTCCCTGATCTTCTGCCGGTATGCCCGGCTGCTTTTTTACTCTCTTTTTTGGCTTTACCCCAGATGCTTACAATTACAAGAAAAGTGGAATTCGATGCCGGACATCGGATTCCCGACCACAACAGCCAATGCCGCAACCTGCACGGGCACCGTTATACTTTGCTGATTACGCTGACCGGCGAAGTGGTGCAGCAGGATGGTGAATCCGATAATGGCATGATCATGGATTTCGGCGACATCAAGGCGCTGGCGAATGAGTATCTGGTGGACCTGTGGGACCATGCATTCATCGTATATGAAAAAGACACGATGGTGCGCCAGTTCCTGGACAGCATGCCCAACCACAAGACTGTGGTCATAGACCGCGTGCCTACGGTGGAAAACCTGGCCAAGATCGCCTTCGATATCCTGAAAGACGTGTACCACGACCGCTACGGCCGCGTACTGTCGCTGCAAAAAGTAACCTTGTACGAAACGCCCAACTGCTGGGCCGAGATAGACGGCTAACATGTCTGACCAGGACTTCATGCAACTGGCCTATGCGCAGGCCCAGCATGCGCTTACGCTGGGCGAGGTGCCGGTGGGGGCGGTGGTCGTCAAGGACGGGCAGGTGATTGCCTCCGGCTACAATCATCCCATTGGCAGGCATGACCCTACGGCGCATGCCGAAATCATGGCCTTGCGCGCCGCTGCGGAAATACTCGGCAACTACCGGCTGCCCGGCTGCGAACTGTATGTGACGCTGGAACCTTGCATCATGTGTTCCGGCGCGATGATGCATGCTCGCCTGTCTCGGGTTATTTACGGCGCCAGCGATCCCAAGACGGGGGCCTGCGGCTCTGTATTGAACCTGTTTGAGCAAGAACAGTTGAATCACCACACCAGCGTCAGCGGCGGCGTGATGGCGGAAGAGTGCGGTAACTTGCTGAAAGATTTTTTCTCGTCGCGCCGGCGTGAAGCTGCCGAACGTAAACGCCTTCAGGCAAGTGAATCCGCCGATGCGGTCACAAAGATCCAGTCTTAGCCTATAATTTCCGTTGAATATTTAAACAGTCAATGGAAACAGATTTTGAATTCTCCTCTCGGTATTGCCATCTTCGCCCCCAGCAGCGGCCCCTTGGACGACAGCGTCATACAACGCGGCCTGCTCAAGTTGGAAGAGCTGGGTTTTTCAGTCCATAACTACTATCAGCCTGAACAACGGTACCAGCGTTTTGGCGCCAGCGACGCGCAACGCGCTGCGCAGATCCATATGGCGGCAGAGAATCCTGATGTGCAGATCGTGATGGCGCTGCGCGGCGGCTATGGCTTGAGCCGTTTGCTGCCTGAGCTGGATTTTCAGCGCCTGGCCGAAAGCGGCAAATGCTTTGTCGGCCATAGCGATTTCACCGCTTTCCAGCTTGCCTTACTGGCCAAGACTGGCAGCGCCAGTTTTACCGGGCCTATGCTATGCGATGATTTTACCCGCACGGAAACCAGCGATTTCACGATAGATAGTTTCCTCAACAGCCTGCGCGCGGACCGGCATGCGGTCAGCTTTTCGTCTGCAGGTGGCCTGGATATCAAGGTCACCGGAAAACTATGGGGTAGCAACCTGGCCATGCTGACGCATCTGATTGGTACGCCTTACTTCCCTGATGTGGAAGGCGGCATTCTGTTTGTAGAAGATATTGCTGAACACCCTTACCGGGTAGAGCGCATGATGCTGCAATTGCACTACGCAGGGATATTGCAAAAGCAAAAGGCCATCGTATTCGGCGATTTTTCCGGTTATCAGTTGGGCGCGAATGACAACGGCTATAACTTTGACGAGATGCTGCGCTACCTGCGCGCGACCATCCCCGTTCCCATGCTGACTGGCTTGCCGTTTGGCCATATCAAAGACAAGGCGACGCTGGTTTTTGGCGCCGATGCAGAATTGAGCTGCGTTGACGGTCAGGCAGAAATAAGGATGCCTGGCTGGCCAGCGCTGAAGTAAAGCGAACGCCTAGCTTTTAGCTGGTACATAAAAAACCGCCGGACTTCGGCGGTTTTTTGTTTTGCCGGGACACCGTTGCCGGTGTCCCGTTTGCTTCTATCTAGCTGAATCAGTCGGCAGCGTAGATGTTGTTGTCCTTGGTTTCAGGAACGAACAGCATACCGATGACAAAGGTGGCTGCAGCAATGATGATTGGGTACCACAGGCCGTAGTAGATATCGCCCTTGTACGCTACCAGTGCAAATGCTGTGGTTGGCAGCAAGCCGCCGAACCAGCCGTTACCGATATGGTAAGGCAGGGACATGGATGTGTAGCGGATACGGGTTGGGAACATTTCCACCAGCATCGCTGCAATCGGACCATACACCATGGTGACATAGATCACCAGGATCAGCAGCAGTACAAACACCATAGGTTTGTTGATCTGTGCTGGATCCGCCTTGGCTGGATAGCCTGCAGCCTTGATCGCATCGCCCATTTCTTTCTTGAATGCCTTATCCTTGGCTGCAGCATCATCCTTGGACAAACCGCTGGCATCGTAACCCTGAATCACTTTTTCGCCGATCTTGATCGACGCTACCGAGCCAGCAGCAGCAGGTTCACTCGTGTAAGCGACTGATGCATTTGCCAGTACGGTACGGGCAATATCGCAGGAAGAAGTGAATTTCTTGGTACCGGTCGGGTTGAACAGGAACTGGCATTTTGCCGGATCTGCTGTCACTACCACTGGCGAGCTTTTGATCGCAGCTTCCAGAGCAGGATTGGCATAGTGGGTCAATGCACCAAAGATAGGGAAGTAAGTGACGGCAGCGATCAGGCAGCCTGCCATGATGATAGGTTTGCGGCCAATTTTATCGGACAGCGAGCCGAATATGATGAAGAAAGGCGTGCCTACCAGCAGTGCTGCAGCGATCAGGATATTGGCCATTGCGCCATCTACCTTCAGCGTTTGCTGCAGGAAGAACAGTGCGTAGAACTGGCCTGTGTACCAGACCACGGCTTGGCCGGCGGTCAGGCCGATCAGCGCCAGGATCACGATTTTCAGGTTTTTCCATTTGGCGAAAGCTTCTGTCAGCGGTGCCTTGGATGTCTTGCCTTCGGCCTTCATTTTAGCGAAGGCAGGGGATTCATTCATGGAAAGACGGATCCAGACCGATACTGCCAGCAGGAAGACGGAAACCAGGAAAGGAACGCGCCAGCCCCAGTCTGCAAAGGCTTCTTCGCCTATCGCTTCGCGTGTGCCGAGAATGACGATCAGCGACAGGAACAAGCCCAGCGTTGCCGTAGTCTGTATCCAGGCTGTGAATGCGCCGCGCTTGCCATGTGGTGCGTGTTCTGCCACATAGGTTGCCGCACCGCCGTATTCACCGCCCAGTGCCAGACCCTGCAGAATACGCAAGGCGATCAGGATAACCGGAGCAGCAAGGCCGATGGTTGCGTAGTTAGGCAGCAGGCCCACGATGAAGGTGGATGAGCCCATGATCAGGATCGTCACCAGGAAAGTGTATTTGCGGCCTATCATGTCACCCAGGCGGCCGAATACCAGCGCGCCGAAAGGACGGACGATGAAGCCGGCTGCAAAGGCCAGTAAGGCAAAAATGAATGCTGTGTTTGGATCGGTGCCGGCAAAGAATTGCTTGGCAATGATGGATGCGAGGGAGCCGTACAGATAAAAGTCATACCATTCAAAGACGGTGCCTAGTGAGGATGCAAAAATAACCTTGCGTTCCTCCGACGTCATGCCGCCTGCGTCGGTCCGTATGCCGCCCGAGGCAATTGGTGCTGTTGCCATGCTTGTCTCCTTATAATGTTTTAAAGTATGTGCAAAGAAGGATAACCAACAACCAATACCTTCCTTTTTGCGCCATCACAGTCTGCGATGCGAAACTTACATCATGCTGTCTTGAAACTTACAGAAGCTTACAAAAAGTTTAAGGATTTGCCGGTATGGGGATTTAACATTTGGGCCAAAGAGGTGCCGGAAAGCGCTGCAAAATAAGTTAATATTTTTGCGAACGGTCGTACTAAAAATATGTTATTCTGATATTCGTCCATGCATGCAAGCAGGTCGAAACTCTGCGGAATTGATGTTCGTTGGTGGTTTTCCCGTGTTGTTTGAGCACGCCTGCAAGTGATCATCGTTTAGTTTCGCATTTAGTTTGATCATTTAGTCTTAGCGCTTAGTGTTAGTAGAATTTTGTTAATAAATTAAATCAAATCCATTAGGAGACAAAAATGTCAGATGCAGTCATCGTATCCACCGCACGTACCGGCCTCGCAAAATCCTGGAAGGGTGCTTTTAATATGACGCATGGCGCGACCATGGGCGGCCACGTATTGAATGCGGCCATTCAACGCGCCAAGATCGAAGCGGGTGAGGTCGAAGACGTCATCATGGGTTGTGCAACACCGGAAGGTGCTACCGGCAGCAACATCGCGCGCCAGATCGCTCTGCGCGGCGGCTGCCCGGTTACCACGGCGGGCATGACCATCAACCGTTTCTGTTCTTCCGGCCTGCAGACCATTGCAACTGCTGCCCAGCGCATCATTGCAGGCGAAGGCGATATCTATGCCGCCGGCGGCGTTGAGTCGATTTCCTGCGTGCAGAATGAAGCCAATTCCCACATGATCGTGGAAACCTGGTTGAAAGAACACAAACCAGAAGTCTACTGGCCTATGCTGCAAACTGCAGAGACCGTAGCGAAGCGTTACAACATCTCGCGCGAGCGCCAGGATGAATACGGCGTGCAAAGCCAGTTGCGCGCTGCAGCAGCGCAGGCTGCCGGCTTGTTCAATGCCGAAATCGTTCCTATGACAACAATCATGGGCGTGGCTGATAAGGCGACCGGCATGCTGGTCAGCAAGGAAGTAACGATCTCCGCCGACGAAGGCATACGCGCCGATACGACCTATGAAGGCGTTTCGAAAATCCGTACAGCGGTACCAGGCGGTGTCATTAGTGCAGGCAATGCCAGCCAGTTTTCCGACGGTGCTTCTGTTGCCATCGTGATGAATAGCAAAGTGGCGGAAGCCAAAGGCCTGCAACCGCTTGGTATCTTCCGCGGTTTTGCGATCGCCGGTTGCGAGCCTGATGAAATGGGTATCGGCCCCGTGTTTGCCATTCCCAAACTGCTGAAAAAAGCCGGCCTGAAAGTGGAAGATATCGGCTTGTGGGAACTGAATGAAGCCTTTGCCGTGCAGGTATTGTATTGCGCTGACAAACTGGGTATCCCTATGGATAAACTGAATGTCAACGGCGGTGCGATTGCCGTCGGCCATCCTTACGGCGTATCGGGTGCACGTCTGACAGGCCATGCACTGATAGAAGGCAAACGCCGCGGCGCGAAATATGTGGTCGTTACCATGTGTATCGGCGGCGGCCAGGGCGCAGCGGGCTTGTTCGAAGTCGTCTGATCGCCTGATCAATAGAGAGAAAAACAGCTTCCGGGCTTAATCCGGAAGTTGCGGCCGGTAGGGAGAGCCATTGTCTCTTTCGTGCCGGTCGCATTTCGGTGCCGCCAATGTGTCAGCACCCTGTGTCCACTAAACCTCACGCTATTGAGCAGGCTAGCTATGCAATCAAAAATCATCCCCAGGCGCGATCTCGATTTTTTGCTGTATGAATGGCTGAATGTCGAATCCCTGACCGAGCGTCCCCGTTTTGCCGATCACAGCCGCGAAACCTTCAATGCCGCCATGGACACCTGCGAGCAGATCGCCAATGACCTGTTTGCGCCGCATAACAAAAAAAACGACCAGAACGAACCGCATTTCGATGGTGAAGTCGTCCACATCATTCCCGAAGTAAAGACTGCGCTGAATGCTTTCTGCGAGGCCGGCCTGATGGCCGCAGGGCAGGATTTCGACGTCGGCGGCATGCAATTGCCTTGCGTAGTCGAGAAGGCCGGCTTTGCCTATTTCAAGGGCGCCAATGTCGGTACCTCGTCCTATCCTTTCCTGACCATAGGCAATGCCAATACGCTGATGAAGTGCGGCACGCCCGAACAGAAGGAATTGTTTGCCAAACCTATGCTGGAAGGCCGCTTCTTCGGCACCATGTGCCTGTCCGAACCGCAGGCCGGCTCCAGCCTGTCTGATATATCCACCCGTGCTGAACCGCAAGCGGACGGCAGCTATCGCCTGACCGGCAACAAGATGTGGATCTCGGCCGGCGAGCATGAATTATCGGAAAACATCGTACATCTGGTGCTGGCCAAGGTGCCAGGCGAGGATGGCAAATTGATCCCGGGCGTCAAAGGCATTTCGCTATTCATCGTACCGAAGAAACTGGTGAATGCAGACGGCTCGCTTGGCGAGCGCAATGACGTCGTGTTGGCCGGATTGAACCACAAGATGGGCTACCGCGGCACCACGAATTGCCTGCTGAATTTTGGCGAGGGCAAGTTCAAGCCGCAAGGCAAGGCCGGTGCAATAGGTTACCTCGTCGGCACCCTGCACAAGGGGCTGGCGAACATGTTCCATATGATGAACGAGGCCCGTATCGGCGTCGGTCTTGGTGCGGTAATGCTGGGTTACACCGGCTACCTGCATTCGCTGGACTATGCGCGCAACCGTCCGCAGGGACGCGCGCCGCAAGACAAGGATCCAGCGGCACCTCAGCTGCCCATCATCCAGCATACTGACGTCAAGCGCATGCTGCTGGCACAAAAGGCCTATGTGGAAGGTGGCTTGGCGCTGAACCTGTATTGCGCAAGGCTGGTGGACGAGGAGCGTAGCGGCCTGACGCCGGAAGCCAGGGCGCATGCCTTGCTGCTGCTGGACATCCTGACGCCGGTCGCCAAGTCCTGGCCCTCGCAGTGGTGCCTGGAAGCCAATAACCTGGCGATACAGATCCACGGCGGCTATGGCTATACCCGCGAATACAATGTGGAACAGTTCTATCGGGACAATCGCCTGAACCCTATCCACGAAGGCACGCACGGCATACAGGGCCTGGATTTGCTGGGCCGCAAAGTGACGATGCAAGATGGCGCGGCCTTCCAGGCACTGGGCGCAGAGATCCAGAAGACCATTGCCAAAGCAACGCTGGAGCCGCAACTGGCTGAATATGCGGCAGGACTGGCAAAAGCCTTGCAACGTATTGCCACGGTCACCAAGCAATTGTATGCGGCCGGAGACCTGAATAAGACGCTGGCCAATGCCTCGCTATACCTGGAAGCCTTCGGCCATACGGTAGTTGCCTGGATATGGCTGGAGCAGGCACTGCTGTCATTGAACAAGGCGCAGCAGCATGATGCCGATTTCTATGCGGGCAAACTGCAGGCATGTAAATATTTCTTCCATTGGGAATTGCCCAAGGTGCACCAGCAACTGGATCTGCTGGCCAGCATAGATACCACCACACTAGAGATGCAGGACGCGTGGTTTTGAGAATCTGTTTAATATCTTACTGCGCGGACGTGATCGGGACTCATGCGCTGCTCAAGATGCTCACGTACCTAAAGTACGTTCCGCTCTTTGCGCTGCTCTTCGCCCCGCTGACGCCCGCTCGCTACAGATCTTAAACAGATTCTAAGACAACATTACACTGAAAATAACAGGAGACAACAATGACAACAGCACGCACCGTAAAACAATTATTCGACCTGACAGGCAAGACGGCACTGATCACCGGCGGCTCACGCGGCCTGGGTTTGCAGATGGCAGAGGCGCTGGGCGAGCAGGGCGCAAAAATCGTCTTGTCCTCACGCAAGCAGTCTGACCTGGACGAGGCTGTCGCGCATTTGAAGAGCCGCGGCGTAGATGCCAGCGCCATCGCTGCCGACCTGTCCAAAGAAGCTGCGATCAAGCCCCTGGTTGATGAAGCGCTGCAACGCCTGGGGCATATCGACATCCTGATCAACAATGCCGGCGCTACCTGGGGCGCTCCTGCGGAAGATCATCCGGTGGAAGCTTGGGACAAGGTGATGAACCTGAATGTACGCAGCATCTTCCTGGTGTCGCAAGAAGTGGGCAAGCGTTCCATGCTGCCGCGCAAGCAAGGCCGTATCATCAACATCGCATCGATTGCCGGCCTGGCCGGCAATGGCCCGGGCACGATGAAGACTATCGCCTATAACACGTCGAAAGCGGCGGTCATCAACTTTACCCGCGCACTGGCTGGTGAATGGGGACCATACGGCATTACCGTGAATGCGATTGCGCCGGGCTTCTTCCCCTCCAAGATGACCAAGGGTCTCCTGGAGCAACTGGGTGAGGAAAAACTGTCCAGGGAAGCACCGTTGCAGCGCATAGGCGATGATGAAGACTTGAAAGGTATCGCGATGCTGTTCGCGTCTGATGCCGGCAAACATATTACCGGCCAGACTTTGGCGGTGGATGGCGGCGTCTCCGCAGTATAAGCGAGGCACCATACCATGAGCGAAACCACGAGTTTGCCCATTGCCCAGCCTACGCAAGTCCTGAACCCGTTCTTGCATGACATGGGGGTCGAGTTTCTGGAAATGGAAAACGGCCGCGCCAGGCTGGCGCTGGACCTGACTGGGCGCCATATGAACAGCTGGCAGGTAACGCATGGCGGAGTCACGATGACGATGCTGGATGTCGTGATGGCGATGGCAGGCCGTTCGCTGAGCGACGACCTGAAAGGCGTCGTCACTGTCGAGATGAAGACTACCTTCCTGCAACCGGGCGGTGTGCCCGGCGGGCGCATAGAAGCAAGGGGGCATGCCTTCCATCGCTCTTCCACCATGTGTTTTTGCGAAGGCGAAGTCTGGAATGGCGACAAGCTGATCGCCAAGGCCATGGGGACGTTCAAATATTTGCGGCGCCTGAAGTCGGGCGAAAACATGAAGAAGCTTTACGGCAGCGATTAATTGCAATACCGATGAAACGCCGGTGGTGATGCCTATGCCGGCCGGCGTTTTAATCTTCTATCCAATGCAGGTATCAAGTGCCCGCAGCTCAGCGAAGCCAGGCACGCAACCAAAGAAATGAGACCATCATGACAGCTAGCTATCAACGTATCGTATTGGCATCCCGCCCTAAAGGCGCGGTCGTTCCTGAAAACTTCCGCCTGGAGACGGTGCCGGTTCCGGAATTGAAAGAGGGTGAGGTACTGGTTCGCAACCATTATCTGTCGCTGGACCCGTATATGCGCGGACGCATGGAGGATGCAAAGAGCTATGCTGTGCCGCAGCCTATAGGCGAAACGATGATAGGCGGCACAGTCGGTGAAATCGTTGCCACTAAAAATCCAAAATTTACAGTCGGCGACAAAGTGGTGGGTATGCTGGGCTGGTCGGAAATGGGTGTTTCTGATGGTGTGCTGCTGCGCAAAATCGATACAACACATATTCCGCTGTCCGCCTATCTGGGCTCGGTAGGCATGCCGGGCATGACAGCCTGGTACGGCCTGACGCAAATCATGCAGCCTAAAGCGGGTGAAACCGTTGTTGTATCGGCCGCCAGTGGCGCGGTAGGCAGCGTAGTCGGCCAACTGGCAAAGCAGATGGGTTGCCGCGTGGTGGGTATCGCCGGCGGTGCGGACAAATGTGCCTACGTTGTCAATGAACTGGGTTTTGATGCCTGTGTGGATTATAAGGCTGGCCAACTGAAGGCAGACCTTGCGGCAGCAACACCGAATGGCATCGACGCGGTATTTGAAAACGTCGGTGGCGAGATCTTTGATGCCGCGCTGGAACGCATGAATGCATTTGGCCGTATCGCCTTGTGCGGCATGATCGCCGGCTACGACGGCCAGCCTGTGGCAATCAATAATGCCAGGGTATTCTTGACCATGCGCCTGAGCATGCGCGGCTTCATCGTGTCCGAACATATGGACCTGTGGCCTAAAGGCCTGAGCGAACTGGGCGCGCTGGTCGCTACCGGTAAGCTGAAGTTCCGCGAGTCCGTCGCGCCGGATCTGGCCGCTGCACCGGAAGCTTTCATGGGCCTGCTGAAAGGGAAGAACTTCGGCAAGCAGCTGGTCAAGCTGATCTGAGGCTGACATGGCAGATCTTATTTTTCACCATTATCCGGTTTCGCCATTCTCGGAAAAAGTCCGCCTGATTTTCGGTTTCAAGCAACTGGCCTGGAAGTCGGTGATGATTCCCTCCATCATGCCCAAGCCGGATGTGGTGGCGCTGACCGGCGGTTACCGCCGTACCCCGGTATTGCAGATCGGTGCGGACATCTATTGCGATACTCCTTTGATTGCCGACGTGTTGGAAAAATTGGCTCCGACGCCGTCGCTATATCCTGCGGCCGTCGCCGGCCTAGGCAGGACCCTGGCGCAGTGGGCGGACACAACACTCTTCTGGACTGCGATTGCCTATACCTTCCAGCCTAGCGCGATCACCGGGATTCTGGGCGACATCACGCCGGAACAGATGAAGGCCTTCAGCATGGACAGGGCGGCGATGCGCGCCAATGCACCGCGCATGAGCCTGCCGGAAGCTGCCGGGCAACTGATGGAATATCTGCGCCGCCTGGAAGACATGCTGGCGTCGGGTTCGACTTTTTTGCTGGGTGAGGCTGCCAGCATTGCCGATTTCTCTGTTTATCATGCGCTATGGTTTGTGCGCCGGGTTCCTGCGGTAGCAGGTATTCTGGATGCCTATCCGACCGTGCTGGCATGGATGGACAAGATTGCTGCGTTTGGCCATTACCAAAAAGAAAAAATGACCAGCGAGCAGGCGATAGAGCAGGCGCGCAATTCCACACCTGCCGATACTTCAGGCTACGCGTTTGTCGATACGCATGGCATTGCGCTGGGAGAGCCCGTATCTGTCATGCCGACCGACTATGCATTCGATCCGGTAGTCGGCGAGCTGGTGATATGCAGCAGCAATGAATTTGCCATCAAGCGCAACGACGAACGCGCAGGCACGGTCGTTGTGCATTTCCCTCGCGTGGGTTTTCAAATGAAGCGTGCCGAATAAGCCGCACAGTGAATAATAAATAAAATCCAGTACCGATATTCAAAACAGGAGACAAGATGAAAAATTTCAAAGACAGGGTAGCAGTCATCACCGGCGGCGGCAGCGGCTTTGGCCGTGAATTCGCCAACATCGGTGCGCGGCTGGGCATGAAGCTGGTATTGGCCGATGTGCAGCAGGATGCGCTGGACAAAGCGAAAGCGGAACTGGAAGCACAGGGCGCTCAAGTACTGGCAATGCGCTGCGATGTGCGCCACGCGGAAGAAGTGCAGGCGCTGGCGGATGCGACGATGCAACGCTTTGGCTCCGTGCATCTGGTCTTCAATAATGCCGGTGTAGGCTCAGGCGGCCTGGTTTGGGAAAACACCCAGGCCGATTGGGAATGGGTGCTGGGTGTGAACCTGTGGGGCGTGATCCATGGCGTGCGCATCTTTACTAACCTGATGCTGGAATGCGCGAAGAAGGAAGCAGACTACGAGGGCCATATCGTCAATACGGCATCCATGGCCGGCTTGTTGAATGCGCCGACGATGGGGGTCTACAACGTCTCCAAGCACGCGGTCGTGTCCCTGTCCGAGACTTTGTTCCAGGATCTGGATCTGGTGCAGGCCCCGATAGGCGCATCGGTACTGTGTCCTTACTTTGTTCCTACCGGTATCAGCCAGTCTCAAAGGAATCGCCCTGGCGATGTTGCTGCCTCTGCACCGACTGCCAGCCAGCGCGCAGCGCAGGCCATGTCGGACAAGGCAGTTTCGTCCGGCAAGGTCAGCGCGGTCGATGTGGC
Source organism: Parundibacterium terreum (assembly GCF_014636315.1). Lineage (GTDB taxonomy): Bacteria > Pseudomonadota > Gammaproteobacteria > Burkholderiales > Burkholderiaceae_D > Undibacterium > Undibacterium terreum. Next base: position 449,645 of record NZ_BMED01000005.1, read on the forward strand.
CGAGATGACTTTCAACGCCATCCGCGACAAGCAGTTCTATATCTACTCGCATCCCGGCGCGCTGGGCAATGTGCAGGAAAGAATGGAAGCGATCATCACGCAAACCAATCCTGGCGATCCGTACAAGGCTGCTCCGCATATCCGCGACATCCTGCGGGAAAAGCTGAAAGCCGGCTAAGACCGACGCTGTTGATTGTTCGTTGATTGTTTGTTGATATTGATGGGCATGTGCCGGCTTGCCGTCCACATGCCTGTTTTTTTTGATTGGCCGGGAGCACGGGAGCACCTATGAGCACTATGATCAAATCGAATCAATTCGCATCTTTATCCAATGGCACGCGCCTGCACTATGCCAGCGCTGGTGAACAGGGCAAGCCATTAATCCTTTTCGTGCATGGTTTTCCAGAGTTCTGGTATGAATGGGCGGCCCAGTTGCCGGAATTCGGCAAGGACCATTTTGCCGTGGCGCCCGACCTCAGGGGCTTCAACCTGTCCGACATGCCTGCCGACCTGTCCGCCTATAAGGCAAAGCACATCGTAGATGACCTGCGGCTGCTGGCGGCACATCTGGGATACGAAAAATTTGTCCTGGTCGCGCATGACTGGGGCGGGGCAATTGCCTGGAACCTGGCCATCGCCTTGCCGCAGTTAGTGCACAAGCTGATCATCATCAATTCCCCGCACCCGTATTTGTTCATGCAGGCGCTGACAGGGGATTCTTCCCAGAAGTCTGCCAGCGGATACATGAACTGGCTACGGGCAGAGGGAGCGGAAGCGGCGCTCGCCAAAGATGATTTCGTGCTGATGGATGGTTTCTTCAATGGCATGGGACAGCCGCCTGCGGATTGGTATGACAAAGCTACCCAGGCCAAATACCACGAATGCTGGTCGCGCGGCTTGAGCGGCGGCGTCAATTACTACCGCGCCTCGCCTTTGCATCCGCCTACCGATGACAACAAGGGGCCATTGCAATTGAACTTGAAACCCGAAGACTTCAGGGTAAATGTGCCGGTGCGCGTGATCTGGGGCGAAAACGATAAGGCGCTTCCAGCCAGCCTGCTGAACGGCCTGGATACGTTTATCCCGGATCTGGAAGTTGTCCGCATCCCTGAAGGCACGCACTGGATCATCCATGAGCAGCCGGATAGGGTGAATGCGCTGATCCGCGGTTTTGTAGAGGCGTAAACCATATGGCACGTTCAGATTTTAAATTTTTCCATTCTTTGCGGGTGCGCTGGGCTGAAGTGGACATGCAAGCCATCGTTTTTAATGGCCATTACCTGACCTATTTTGACGTCGCTTTCACCGAGTACTGGCGGGCCACCGGTTTGCCGAATGCAATGGAGCAGGCTGCCGACGGCAAGGAGATGTTCGCCCGCAAGGCGACGATAGAATATATGGCTCCGGCGCGTTTTGACGATGTGCTGGATATAGGCGTGCGCTGCGCGGGAATAGGGCGCTCGTCGATACGTTTTCTGGTCGAAATCCATCTGGGCGACCAGCACCTGATTTCCGGTGAGTTGTCATATGTATATGCCGATACGGCCGTGCGTAAAGGCGTTGCAATACCTGGCCGCTGGCGTGAGATAATAAATGCTCTGGAAACCATCAAGCCGGAGGACCTGTCTACCCAGACCAGGTAGCCGGCCGTTGTTCATCAAACTGAGTAAGACTGCGAATAAAGCATCATGAATACAGAACTACATGTGAAACTGGGCGATTGGTCCAGCCTGCAAACAGACGCACAGGCGATACGCTATAAGGTCTTTGTCGTTGAACAAAAAATTCCTGCTGAGCTGGAATGGGATGTCAAGGATGCAGAATGCCTGCATGCTGTCGCCTATGACTCGCAACAGCAAGCGCTGGGCACTGGGCGCCTGTTGCCGGACGGGCATATAGGCCGCATGGCCGTTCTGGAATCTGCGCGCGGCCAGGGAGTCGGCGTGGCGATTCTGCAGGCCTTGATGCAGCAGGCCAGATTGCGCGGCGATGCCGAGGTCAAACTGAATGCCCAGGTGTCTGCCGAGAATTTCTATGGGCGCAATGGCTTTGTGCGTGACGGCGATGTGTTTGAAGAGGCCGGCATTCCCCATCTGCATATGCACCATCAATTCCCCTGATTTTTTTGCGGTAGCTAGTGGTGGCGGCTAGCGCAGCTTGATTGCGCAGGCCTGGATTGCTCAGCATTTCTGTGTGAGCTTTAGCATGTATCTCTATGCTGTTACTTCTACCAGGGTAACGGCGTCATTTGATTCCCCCGATTTTTGCACGTCTGACCGGCGTTCAAAACGGGGGTTTTCTTTTTGTGTTTCTTTTTACTAAAAATGTCAATCTGACATCGCAATTGCAAACGGCGTTAATAAAATGAATATACATATTTAGTATATAAATGTGAAATTCTCCTGGATGACCGTCGCTTTTTGTCGTCATCGGGAGTTATTGCCGCTTGGATAGCAATCCCCGAGCGGTTTCGTTGTAGATCACCCCTAAGCACTCGCCAATTTCTTACGCGTTAGATCTTTGCGCAATATTCGTTTTGCACGTCCAGGCAGCGAAGCATCAGGCATCGTTCCAATTTGTTTGTTCGCCATCAGGGGAAAGGTATGAATATGCAGAGTATGAAAGTGTCTACGCGTTTGAGCCTAGGATTCGGGCTTGTGCTGGTCATGCTGGTGATGGTCATATTCTTGTCTGTGAGCCGTATGGCGCAAATGCAGGACCGTATGGAAGAGATTGCCAATGTCAATAATGTGCAGTCCAAGTTTGCGTCCGCCATGTACCTGAGCATCACCGAGCGGGCGCTGGCTTTACGCAACCTGATACTGCTCAGTGAGGATGCCGAGATCCAGGTAGAGGTCAACCGCGTCAAAGTACAGGCAAAAAAATATGCCGACGCAGAGGATGCGCTGGCAAAAATGATGAGTGCCGATCGTAGCGCCAGCCGGGAGCAAACGGCCTTGTTTGACAATATCCGGACTCAGGCAAGGCTAGGCGATCCCTTGATCAATGCTGTACTCGACTTGGGCTTACAAAAGAAAAAAGATGAGGCATACAAGCTATTGCGCTCCGAATTCAGGCCGGTGCAAAAAAAATGGTGGGATTTGCTCAATGATTTTCTGGGCGTGGAAGAAAAGCAAAACGCTGAAGCCATACTGGAAGCTGAAAACGCCTACGCCAGCGCGCGCATCGTGGTATTTGTCTTCGGCGCTATCGCCTTGCTGGTGGGAGTCATGGCATCCGTAGGGATTACGCGCAGTCTTCTCAGACAGTTGGGCGGAGAGCCTGGGTATGCCGCCGACATTGCGGGGCGGATTGCTGCTGGCGACCTGGCCGTAGAGGTGATTGTTGCAGATAAGGACCACACCAGCCTGTTGTACGCGATGAGGGACATGCGGGACAAGCTGGCCAATATTGTCGGGCAGGTGCGCAGCGGCACCGATACAATTGCGACAGCCTCGCATCAGATTGCTTCCGGCAACCTCGACCTTTCTTCGCGCACGGAACAGCAGGCCGGCTCTCTGGAAGAAACGGCTTCCTCCATGGAGGAACTGACATCCACCGTAAGGCAGAACTCCGACCATGCGAAGCAGGCCAACCAGTTGGCGGTGTCTGCTTCTGAGGTTGCGGTGAAGGGCGGCACAGTCGTTGCCGAAGTGATAGATACGATGGGCTCCATCAATGATTCATCCAAAAAAATCGTCGATATCATCGGTGTCATAGACGGTATCGCCTTCCAGACCAATATCCTGGCCTTGAATGCTGCGGTGGAGGCGGCACGCGCCGGCGAGCAGGGACGGGGATTTGCCGTGGTCGCCAGCGAGGTGAGGAATCTTGCGCAGCGCTCGGCACAGGCGGCCAAGGAAATCAAGACATTGATCAATGACTCGGTACAGCAAGTCGACGTCGGCGCCAGGCTGGTTGATCAGGCCGGTGCGACCATGCAGGAGATCGTTGCCAGCATACGACGCGTGACCGATATCATGACCGAGATCATGTCCGCCACGCATGAACAAAGTTCGGGCATAGAGCAGATCAATCAGGCGGTCATGCAGATGGATGACATGACGCAGCAAAATGCCGCGCTGGTAGAGGAGGCTGCTGCCGCCGCAGGTTCGCTGCAAAGCCAGGCGAACAGTCTGGCCGAGGTAGTCAGCGCATTCAGGCTAAGTGGAATGCCCTCCGGGTACGCCGCAATTGAAAATGTCCGTCCGCTGCCACAAAAAGCAAGAGCAGCATTGCCGCATCCCTCTCCACGGCAAGTCAGGCAGGTGAAGAGCGGCAATGCCGGCATAAAGTCCAAGGCGGAAGAGGAATGGCAAACATTCTGACGGCGCTTGAGTATTCCTGGCCTGGCCGGTAGACCTGCTTGAGATAAGCTGGCAACAATGTTCAATACAGATTCCGTCTCACTCGAGACAGTGAGTACGAGTTGTGTCAATATCTGACTAAGGATGGCTTTGTCAGGTGACTTTACATGGATTCAGAAAAGCAAACCGCAGGGTCGCAGGCATGCGATTTTGATGTGTTCAACGGCGATGCCGATGGCATCTGCGCCTTGCACCAGCTCAGGCTGGCCGCGCCGCGCGATGCGAGGCTGATTACCGGGGTCAAGCGCGACATACAGCTACTCTCCAACTTATTGCCATTGTCGATGTCGCGATATGCGTGTGTGAAAGGCAGCCATATTTGCGTGCTGGATATCTCGCTGGACAGCAATCTCGATGCAGTAAAGTGCCTGCTGGATCAGGGCATCAGCATGACTTATTTTGATCACCACTCGGCGCCTGCAGGCTACGCCCATCCTTTGCTGGACCTGCACTGGGATGAGTCCCCAAATATCTGCACCAGCATTCTGGTTGACCGCTACCTGCAGGGCAGGTTCAGGCTATGGGCGATTACCGCTGCCTATGGCGATAATTTGTCCAGTGTTGCTGCCGGGATGGCAGCACAGGCCGGCTTGCCGGATGCCGCAAGCAAACAGCTATGCGAGCTGGGAAATTTGCTGAACTACAATGCCTACGGCGAGACCGAGGCAGATCTGCATATCGCTCCCGCCACGCTGTATCAGGATTTGCATCAATATGCCGATCCCTTCGACTTTATTAACCACTCCGGCAATTTCAGTTTGCTTCAGCAAGCCTATGCGCAGGATATGTGCTTGCTGCAGGATGTGCAGCCGCGCTGGATAAAAGAAAGCGGCGCCATCTATGTGCTTCCCAATCAGGCTTGGGCGCGGCGCGTGTCGGGCTTGCTGGCCAATAAATTGCAGAGCGAATGTGTTGACCGCTCTTTTGCCGTCCTGACCGAGAAACCGGATGGCTGTTTTATTGCCAGTGTGAGGTCTTGTGCGCCGGGACAAAAGACGGCACACGGCTTTTGTTCCTCTTTCGCCACTGGGGGAGGGAGGCAGGCCGCAGGCGGCATCAACCGCCTGGAGGCCTGTGATCTGGATAGTTTCGCCGCCAGATTTTTTGCCTATTTCTGACAGGTCCGGCAGCCGGTTTCAGGCCGGCTGAAAAGCGATCTTCCCGGTTAACAATTGCCAGTACATGACCCAGTCGCCCATTAATGAATATAAAGGTTGCTTGAAGGAGGCGGGCTTGTTTTTTTCAAAAACGAAATGTCCCACCCAGGCGAATCCGTAGCCACAAAGCGGCGCCGCCAGTAGCCACCAGGCATTCCCTGTACTAAGGGCGAGCACGATGGTGCTCAATACGAGGCTGGAGCCGACAAAGTGCAATTGCCTGCAGGTACGGTTGGAATGCTCGCTCAGGTAAAAAGGATAAAACTCGGCAAAGCTGGTAAATTTTTTTGTCATGGCGTCTCCTCCATTTTGTTTTAAATTTTATAGCTCGAATCTCTATTTTATACCGCAGCCACCAGTACGCCAGCCGCCAAGACCAGTGTACCGGCTATCCTTTCGGTAATCACGCTGTATTTAGGCTGCGTCGCCCAGTGGCTGGCCTTGCTCGCAAGCATGCCGTAACCAAGCAGGATAAAAAATTCCGGAATGATGGAGCAGGCTGCCAGTATGCTCATCTGCAAGCCTACCGGCTGCGATGGATCGATGAATTGCGGCAGGATCGCGACAAACATCAGCAAGGTCTTCGGGTTGGTCAGCTGTAGCATGACGGCGCCCGCGTAAATCTGCCTGCCGCTCAAAGGCTTGCCCTCCAGGCGTGACAGCGTGATCGGCGATGGCCTACCAAAAATTGCCGACAAGCCCAAATACACCAAATAAGCAGCACCTAGCCATTTGATCGCGAGAAACAGTGTGGGAGAGGCCAGGATCAGTGAGCCTATGCCGGTTGCCGACAGCGCAAAATAAAGGGCATTGGCGCTCAGGATGCCCAGTGTTACAAACAGCGAAGTGCGCCACCCCCTGGAGATTCCATATGCCACTACCATCATCACCGCCGGCCCCGGCGACAGCGATAATGCTGCTTCCGTCGCCGTAAACAATAGCCAGCTTTGCATCGTCATTGCCATGCCTGATTACGCCTTTGCAAACGAAAACAGTGCAGACAGTACGGCATCCGGTTGTTCCGCCATCAGCGAGTGGCCGCAGTTATCCAGCAGTGTGATGCCGGCGTGCGGAATGGCCTTGCTCAGCGTCGACGTCGCTTTGGGTGGCGTCATCATGTCTTTTTTACCCAGCAGGAACAGGGTAGGGCAGCTTACCGCCTGCGCAGCCTGCTCGCCATTGGCATAGCTGTTGCAGGCCGCAAAATCCGTATAAAAGACCTTGTCAGGATTGATGCTGGAGATGCGTTGCATCAGGCGCTGGCTGCCGCCCATCACATAAAAGCCCGGCCCCGGGCTGGATGGCTTGTGTGCAATGCTGGTATGCGACCAGATGTTGACCATGTCTATCGCCGTTTGTTCTTCATCCCTGGCGGCATTTAGCAGGGTATCGGATACCTTCATCGGATACGCGGTGCCCACCATGGCCAGTTTGCTAATGCGCTCACTGGCGCGGCCGCAGGTTTCCAGCGCAATCAGGGAGCCCATGCTGTGGCCCACCAGGCTGGCCTTTTGCACGCCTGCTGCATCCAGCAGCGCGATCAGCCAGTCGGACATCTGTTCCACGCTGGTCAGTGCCGCACCCTTGCTGCGGCCGTGTCCCGGCAAATCCACTGCCAGCACGCTGAAGCCGTGATGGGCAAAGTAGCGGGTTTGCAGTATCCACACGGAATGGTCGTTCTGTGCACCGTGGATAAAAACGACCGTAGGCAATTCCGGATTGAAGGCCTTGCCTCCTGTATAGCAATAAGCCTCATGTCCTTGTACATTCAATAGCATTTCAAGCCCCTTTCTGGGCGGCTTTCAGGCCGCGCGCCAGATCTTCCAGCAGATCGTCAATGTTCTCCAGGCCTACCGACAGGCGCATGGTGCCCTCAGTGATACCGGATGCAGCCAATTGCTCTGCCGGTACCCGGAAGTGCGTAGTGGAAGCAGGGTGGATAACCAGGGATTTGGCATCGCCTACGTTTGCCAGATGGGAGAATACGCCCAGCGATTCAACGAAACGCTGGCCCGCAGCGCGATTTCCCTTGATGCTGAACGAGAATACGGCGCCGCAGCCTTTCGGCAGCAAGGTCTTGGCCAGTTCATAGTCGGGATGGGATTCCAGCTCCGGATAAGAGACTGATTCCACTGCTGGATGGGCAACTAGGAATTCGACCACCTTGCGCGTATTCTGCACATGCCTGTCCATGCGCAGGCTCAGGGTTTCTATACCTTGCAGCACGGCAAAGGCATTATGCGGACTCATCACTGCACCGAAATCGCGCAGGCCTTCGCGCCTAGCACGCAAAGAGAAAGGCGCTACGGTGGATTCTTCGGCAAATACCATGCCGTGAAAACCGTCATACGGCTCGCACAGCTCGGCAAACCGGCCAGTTTTTTCATAGGCTTCTTGCCAGTTGAAGGTGCCGCCGTCCACCAGCAAGCCGCCGATTGCGGTGCCATGCCCGCACAGGAACTTGGTTGCGGAATGGAATACCAGGTCGGCGCCATGGTCGAAAGGGCGCAGCAAATAAGGGGTGGTGAAGGTGGAGTCCAGCATCAGCGGCAGGTAATGCTCATGTGCGATTGCAGCAACTTCAGGGATGTTCAATACGTCCAGGCCGGGATTGCCCAGGGTTTCGCCAAACAAGACCTTGGTATTGGGGCGTATTGCACTGCGCCATGCATTCAGGTCGCGCGGGTCGACGAAGGTAGTTTCTATGCCGAAACGTTTCATCGTGTAGGCCAGCAGGTTCTGTGAGCCGCCGTACAGTGCGCGGGACGCAACTACATGCGAGCCGGCGCCGGCGATCGTCGCCAGGCCCAAATGCATGGCCGCCTGGCCGCTGGCGACGGCAATACCTGCTACGCCGCCTTCCAGCGCGGCGATGCGCTCTTCCAATACCGCGTTGGTCGGGTTGGATATGCGGGAATACACATGGCCGGCGCGTTCCATATTGAATAGCGAGGCCGCGTGATCGGAATCCTTGAATACAAAGGATGAAGTGAAATGAATAGGGGTCGCGCGTGCACCTGTTGCCGGATCGGGTGCGGCACCGGCATGCAGGGACAGGGTGTCAAAGCCTGGATAGTGAGGGGCGCTCATAATGATGTTATTCTCCTAATTGCAGTGCGCCAATGCTACCATTTATTGTGCCGGTTTTGATGCGGTAAGCTGGCGGGCATCGCCCGGAAAGTTTTGGCAAACACGTGTAATATCAAGGGAATTCCTGCGCCGGCAGTTGCGGCGGGCAGTCTTCAAATGCCACGATTGGTGGTTGATTCGCGTTTGATTCGTGCCTGATTGCTGCTTTGGCGGGATTAGCGCTAGATTTTTTCAAGTGCTTGGGATACATTGGAATCAATACCTATAATAAATAAAGACGCTTAACGATGCGCAAAGGAGGAAACATGAAAGTCTCTGAAATTCTTCAGGTGAAGGGCAATATCCTGTTCACAGTGACTCCGGACACACCCATCGTGGAAGCTGTCAACGCGATGGAAGAAAAGGATATCGGTTCGCTGGTCGTGATGGAATATGGTGATCTGGTCGGTATGCTGACTTTCCGCGAAGTCATCAAGGCCATCCACCAAAATAACGGCGGATTGGGTACGGGTACCGTGCGCAAGCATATGGACGATGCTCCGCTGACTGTGACACCGGATACCGAAGTCAATGAAGTGCGCCGCATGATGCTGGAAAAGCATTCCCGCTACCTGCCGGTAATGAATGCCCGCACCTTGCTGGGCGTGATCTCGTTCTATGACGTCGCCAGGGCGGTATTGGAGGCGCAAAGCTTTGAAAATAAAATGCTGAAAGCCTACATCCGGGATTGGCCGGTTGAAGAGAATGAAGAATAAACTGGCCGCATCAATCAACTGATGACAGTCAAATCCGACAAAACCGCTCGCGGCGCTTAAATGCCCGAGCGGTTTTTTGTTGCCGCCGTTTTTAGCATTCAGTATTGCACGCACATTGTGTATACATTCGCATATACCATTTGCACTCACATCCAGGACAGCCACCATGCATATTGCCATCGTAGGAGCAGGTATTTCCGGTTTGACTTGTGCACGCCAACTGCAGTCGCTAGGGCATTCCGTCACCGTCTATGAAAAGAGCCACGGCGTCAGCGGGCGCATGAGCACCCGCCAGACGGAGCTGGGCGGGTTTGATCACGGCGCCCAGTATTTCACGGCAACCACGGAGCGCTTCAAGAAAGAAGTCGCGGACTGGCGCAAGGTGGGCTGGATCGCGCCCTGGTCGGGCAAACTGGCCAGCCTGGATACGGGTGTCAGCAAGCCCGCGGGCAACGGTACGAAGCGTTTTGTGCCGGTGCCGGGCATGAGTTCACTCGGCAAGCGTCTTGCGCACGGGCTGGATGTCCGGCTGGAGCAGCAGGTGGTTGCGGTGGAACTGGCCGATAAACGCTGGCTGCTGTCGGTCAAGGCAGATACCTCTCCGGTTAATGCCACGGCCGGTCCTTTTGATGCGGTTGTACTGGCGATGCCGGCAGACCAGGCTATTCCCTTATTGAACTCGGCGCCTGCCTTTGCCAAACAGGCCCAGAAGGCCAGGCTGGCGCCTTGCTGGACCTTGATGCTGGGTTTCCAGGCACCTCTGGAACTGGAATATGACGGTGCATGGATCAACCATTCCCGTCTCGGCTGGGTTGCGCGTGATACCGCCAAGCCTTCGCACCGGGCAGGCGAGCGCTGGGTTTGCCATGCCACTGCCGCCTGGAGCCTGAAGCATCTGGAAGACGACCCTGAAAGGGTGAAAGAAAAATTGACCAAGGCCTTCCACGAAGCGACCGGTTCGTATATCCAGCCCATTCATGCTGTGGTGCATCGCTGGCGTTATTCCCAGTCGGTACAGCCGTTGGCAGAAGATTGCATGTGGAATGGCAAGCAGCGCATAGGCGTCTGCGGCGACTGGTTTGCAGTCGGCCTGGACGGTAGCGGCAGGGTGGAGAATGCCTACCTGAGCGGCCTGGCGCTGGCGAAGGCTATAGGCAGCTAGCATCTTCGAGCGTGGTAGTCGCGAAGGCACTGGCGGTTTCAATTTGATGGGGAATATGCAAAAATTGCATTCCCTATTCATTCCCTATTAATTGTCCGCCACGACAAGCCACCAGCTAAGCACCACAACTATGCAGGAATTTCTCGCCGCCAGTAGCTACATAGACTGGCAACACCCCGCCGTAAACAGCAAGGCTGCAGAGCTTGCCCTGGCTGCTACTTCACACACGGACTTGATCTCGCGCTGTTTTCATTTTGTCCGCGACGACATCAAGCACAGTTCCGATTATCAGATGAATCCTGTGACTTGCCGCGCATCCGACGTGCTGCACTACGGCACCGGCTATTGCTATGCAAAGAGCCATCTGCTGGCGGCATTGCTGCGCGCGAATGGGATACCGGCAGCCTTGTGCTACCAGCGTCTGGCGCTAGGTGCGGAAGGCCCGCCTTATTGCCTGCATGGCTTGAACGCCGTGTATCTGAAGGAGCATGGCTGGTACTGGATGGATGCGCGCGGCAACAAGCCGGGCGTCGATGCCCAATTTTGCCCGCCGCTGGAAAAATTGGCCTTTCCCGTCGTTTCTACCCAAGAGCGGGATCTGCCTGGGCGCTGGGCGGAGCCTCTGCCTGAAGTCGTGGCGGCGCTGACCGGTTATGCCACGGTACAGGAAGTGTATGAGCATCTTCCTGATCTGGATCCAGACAACTTAAATAGCCAGGCTCTGCCGTTCACCGGTTTGCAGGCGCCATAAGGCAGCATAGCTGCCATTCAGCGCCAGCAGTTCATCATGCGTGCCGCTTTCCATAATACTCCCGGCTTCCATCAGATGTATCGCATCCGCCTGCCTTACCGTCGACAAGCGGTGGGCGATAACTATCGTAGTACGGTTGCGGCTGACAATATCCAGGCTGCGCTGTATCGCCGCCTCGGTTTCATTGTCCACTGCGCTGGTCGCTTCATCCAGAATGAGAATGGCCGGGTCTTTCAATATTGCGCGCGCCAGGGCCAGGCGCTGACGCTGGCCGCCTGACAATTTCTGGCCGCGTTCGCCGATGCGGGTGGCAAAGCCCAGCGGCAGCTTCTGGATGAATTCGCTGGCTTCGGCCGCCTGTGCGGCAGCGGCAATTGCTTCTTCACTGGCATTGCTGAGACCGTAGGCAATGTTTTCAGCGATGGTGCCATCGGTTAAAAAACTGTCCTGCGCGACATAGCCTATCGCGCGCCGTAAATCCTGCAGGTTCAATTCATCGATTGCTTGCCCGTCTATCAGGATGCGGCCTTTTTGCGCGGAATAAAAGCGCAGCAGCAGTTTCACCAGCGTTGATTTTCCGGAGCCGGTGGAGCCGACAAAGGCCACGGTTTTGCCTGCCGGGATATTGATCTGGATATCATGCAGGGTGGGGCTATCTCCATAAGCAAAGCCCACATGCTCAAAACTGAGTTCGCCCTTGACGCTGCCGGCGGCAAGATGGCGGCCTTCGTAAGGAATATTGATTTTAGTATTCAGCAAGCCCATTGCCCGGTCTATTGCCGACATGGAGCGCTGGTACATGTCGGCCACTTCTGCCAGGCCGGTCAGCGGCCACAGCAGGCGCTGGGTCAGGAACACCAGCACCGAATAGGCGCCGACTGCCAGTTCGCCATGCAAGACCAGCCAGCCGCCATACACCAGGGTGGCAGTGAAACCGGCCAGGATTGCCATGCGTATCACCGGGGTAATAGCTGAGCTGACGCCGATTGCGCGGCCATTGGCGGCCTTGTAGGCATTGCTGGCTTCCGCAATATGTTTCGCTTCAAAGGCTTCGGTGGCAAAGGCCTTGATGGTGGCCAGCCCCAGCAGGTTATTGTTCAGGCGCGCGCTGACATCCCCGGCTGCCTCCCGGACTTCCGCATAGCGCGGCTCAAGACGCCGCTGGAACCAGAACGCGCCAATCAGGATGGCCGGTACCGGCAGCAGCGAAACGATGGCGAGAGAAGGCTGCAAGGCAAAGAAGACGGCGCTGACCATGATGGAGGAGCAGACCACCTGGATGATCTGGTTGGCGCCGCCGTTCAGGAAGCGCTCCATCTGGTTGATGTCTTCATTTAGGATGGACATCAGATTGCCGGTGCGCTGGTTCTCGAAATAGGCCATTTCCAGCTTTTGCACATGCTCATAGGTGTCCAGGCGCAGGTCATGCTGCAGGTTTTGCGCGAGCTTGCGCCATTTGATCGATAGCAAATATTCAAACCAGGATTCTCCGCCCCAGATGATTACATTCAGTACGCCCAGCAAGATCAACTGGTGCCAGGTATCGGTAATGCCGAAGTTGCCCAGCACTTTCTTCGCCAGAAAACTCTTGTCGCCATTGACGACGATATCCACTGCGACACCAATCAATACCTCAGGCAGAACGTCGAAGAATTTATTCAGTATTGAATACAGCGTCGCCAGCCGGAAATCGCGGCGGTAAGCTTTGGCGTAGTGCAGCAGTTTTTTTAATGGATGCATAAAAATCTTCGGAGTAAAAAATACCGGGCCGCTTTGGCGGCCCGGCCATAGTTGGTTGCCTGGGCTTAGAGGACGGCAGGGCGCAGCAATTGTATGCTGCCGGCATCCGCATCGATCTCTACTTCGCCGCCCACAGGCACGGTAAATTTGAGCTTGATATGGCCTATCATCGCGCCGCTGAAGACCGGTATGTTCAGGGGTAGGAAGTAGTCGTCAAATACTTCGTCCAGCGTCAGCGTGCCGTAGCCTTCTCCGGGCGTGCATTTGGTAAACTTGCCGATCACGACGCCGCTGAGTTGCTGCAAAGCGCCGGCCAGGCGCAGTTGCGACAGCATGCGGTCTACGCGATAGATGTATTCATTGACTTCTTCTATGAACAGGATCGCACCGCGAAAATCAGGCCAGTAGGCCGATCCGGCCAGCGACGTCAGTACTGCCAGATTGCCGCCTATCAGCGGCCCGCGTGCACGCCCGCCGCGCAGCGTACGTATCCTATCCTGGGTTTGCACCAGATTGTCGCCGCGCTGCTTGACATCGCTGGGGTTGCGCAGCAAGGCAGCCTGGCCTTCCATCACGACAGAGCGGAAGTGTGAGGTGCTGAACTCATTCCATTCGGACGCGCCCATGGGGCAGTGGAAGGTCACCAGACCGGTTTGCACCTGTATCGCATTCACCAGTGAGGTCAGGTCGCTGTAGCCGCCGAAAAATTTGGGATGTTTGCGTATCAGGGCATAGTCGAGCTTGTCGACGATACGATTGCAGCCGGAACCGCCAGTCATCGCCAGGATGCCGTCCACGCTGTCGTCGGCAAACATGCTGTTGATGCTCTCCGCGCGTTGCGCGTCGGTGCCTCCGAAGTGGCCGTAGCGGCCGCGCAGGTAAGGACTTTGCTTGACCTTGAAACCCAGCGCCTGCAGGCTTTCTATCGCGATATCCACCGGTTCACGTTCATACGTCGCTGCGGCAGGGCTGACCAGGCCTATCGTGTCGCCAGCTTTCAGGCGTTTAGGGTAGATAGGGGCTAGCCGCGATGTAGCTTGAGTTTGAGAGGTTTGTGCAGAAGCGCTGCCGAGTGCGAGTGCGCCGGTTGCGGCGGCCAGGGTATGTGCAAATTGACGACGGGAAGGTGTCATGTTCTTCAACTGGAATAGTGGGGGGCGGGCCGGATGCTGCCGGCCGTGCCGCTGAAGGCTGATATTCTAATTTAAGAAACGACGGCAGAGTGCTGTTTGGGGATCTTATTCCTGCAACGAGCTCATCAATTTGTCGTAGCTTGTCCGATCCTTGCGTTTTAAGGTTAGCAAGTCTGCCTTGATCCTGCCCAGCCTGTCGGTGATTGCTTCCAGCTTGGTAGCTTCAATTTTTTTCTGCAAGGCCAGCAGTTTCTTCAGCTTTTCCTTGTCATCCTTCGATATTGCCGCGCGGCCTGGGAGCTGCTCGCGTTCAATTAGTACCGTAACGGCATCCATCAGCGTACCTAGCTGGCGGCCATAGCTGTCTTTGGCTAGTATCTTGCCTTCCACGTCCGGAGCGCTGGAATTTTGCTCGGTCACGTTATACACATTGCTGAACGTCAGCGGCAGGATGGGCTGGTTCAAAGAGGAGATCAGGGGCGCAAAAAAAGATGCAGGATGAAACGCGTTCATCAACTCCAGCATAGACGAATAGGGGGATAGTAAATCTTGAACTGCGGACCCGTTGGTGGCCATACTTCCTCCGACTATATCAAGCTTTCAAGTCTTCCAGGATTGATGATAACTTATTGATAATAATGGCATAAATATGGCAGCGCAGCAAAATAAATTTTCTATTGCTGCAAGCAAAGAAAAAGGGACTGCAGTGCAGTCCCTTCGTTGATGCGTTCTGGCTGAATGCCTGAGCCCGAGTTTATTCTTCGCGGCGCAGGTGAGGGAACAGGATCACGTCACGGATATTCGGCGAATCGGTGATCAACATCATCAGCCTGTCGATGCCTATGCCGCAGCCGCCGGTCGGAGGCATGCCGTATTCCAGTGCGCGGATAAAGTCGGCGTCGTAATACATCGCCTCTTCATCGCCTGCATCCTTGGCGGCAACCTGTGCCTGGAAGCGGGCTGCCTGGTCTTCTGCATCGTTCAACTCGGAGAAGCCGTTGGCGATTTCGCGGCCAGTCATGAACAGCTCAAAACGCTCGGTGATGCCGGCCACGCTATCGGAGGCGCGCGCCAGAGGAGATACTTCAACCGGGTAGTCGATAATGAAAGTCGGCTCCCACAATTGCGCTTCAGCAGTTTCTTCAAACAGCGCCAATTGCAAGGCACCCAGGCCGGATGTGGAGAAGGGCTTCACGCCGAACTTTTTCAGTTCTTCCTTGATGAAGGCCGCATCATGCAACTGCTCGTTGGTGTAATGCGGAGCGTACTGGTTGATCGCCTGCACAATAGTCATGCGGCGGAAAGGCTTGCTCAGGTCCAGCTCTTTGCCCTGGTAGGTCAATACTGCGGTGCCGTGCGCATCGACTGCGGCTTTGCGTATTACCTGCTCAGTGAAGTCCATGATCCACTTGTATTCTACATAGGCGGCGTAGAATTCCATCATCGTGAATTCAGGATTATGGCGCGGTGATACACCTTCATTACGGAAGTTGCGGTTCACCTCGAATACACGGTCAAAGCCGCCGACGACCAGGCGCTTCAGATACAGTTCAGGCGCGATACGCAGGTACATTTCCATGTCCAGCGCATTGTGGTGGGTAATGAAAGGCTTGGCTGCTGCGCCGCCTGGAATCACGTGCAGCATAGGCGTTTCCACTTCCATGAAGTCATTGCTGGCCATGAAGTTGCGGATGGACGTCATCGCAGCGGTACGTGCCTTGAACGTGCGGCGCGTATCTTCGCTCATGATCAGGTCAACATAGCGCTGCCGATATTTGGTTTCCTGATCGGACAGGCCGTGGAACTTGTCCGGCAACGGGCGCAGCGATTTGGTCAGCAGGCGCAGTGCCGTCACCTTCACCGTCAGTTCGTCGGTCTTGGTCTTGAACAGTGTACCTTCCATGCCCAGGATGTCGCCCAGATCGTAGCGGCGGAAAGCCTCCATCTCGGCTTCGCCGGTTTTGTCTGTGGTGACGTAGAACTGGATGCGGCCGTCGGCCTTGCTGCCGGAGGCATCCTGCAATACGGCGAAAGCGGCTTTCTTGCCTGCTTCACGGCGCAGCATCATGCGGCCCGCAATCACTACCTGCACATTCATTTCTTCCAGCTCTTCACGGGTCTTGTCGCCGTACTGCTCTTTCAGTGCGGCTGCCTTGTGCTGTGGACGGAAGTCATTTGGAAATGCGATGCCGCCTTGGGCGCGGATGGCATCCAGCTTGGAGCGGCGCTCGGCAATGATGGAATTTTCATCTTGCGGTAGTTCGGCTGCGTCGTTTTGCGGAGTATTTTGTTCTGACATGGGATTATCGTTTTCTGCTTTGTATTCTGTGGGTTGCCGGCAGGGCGCAATACGTAGTGTACAGTGCGTGCGCCCTGGCTATCCTTGATTAAACGCCTTGCTTCAGCGATGCGGCGATAAATTCGTCCAGATCGCCGTCCAGTACCGCCTTGGTGTTGCCGGTCTCAAAACTGGTACGCAAATCCTTGATGCGGGATTGATCCAGTACGTAGGAACGGATCTGATGACCCCAGCCTACATCGGTCTTGGTGTCTTCCAGCGACTGCTTTTCGCTCATGCGCTTGCGCAGTTCCAGTTCGAATAGCTTAGCTTTCAGCATTTCCCAGGCTTCTGCTCGGTTGCGGTGCTGGCTGCGGTCATTCTGGCATTGCACGACAATGCCGGACGGGCCGTGGGTCAGGCGAACAGCGGAATCGGTTTTATTAATATGCTGACCACCGGCGCCGGAAGCACGGTAGGTATCCACACGCACATCAGCAGGGTTGATGTCGATATCAAAGGATTCATCCACTTCAGGATAGACGAACAGGCTGGAGAAGGACGTGTGGCGGCCATTGGCAGAATCGAAAGGCGATTTGCGCACCAGGCGGTGTACGCCGGTTTCGGTGCGCAGGAAGCCATAGGCGTATTCGCCTTCCACTTTCAGCGTGGCGGTCTTGATGCCGGCAACCTCGCCGTCAGACTGTTCCAGGATTTCAACCTTGAAGCCCTTGCGCTCGCAATAACGCAGGTACTGGCGCAGCAGCATCGACGCCCAATCCTGCGCCTCGGTACCGCCGGCGCCGGCCTGGATATCGATGAAGCAATTGTTCGGATCCATGGGATTGTTGAACATGCGGCGGAACTCCATGCCTTCGACCAGTTCTTTCAGGCCTTGCGCATCTTGTTCTATTGCTTCCAGCGTATCTTCATCGCCTTCCTCGCGTGCCATGGCGAACAGGTCGCTGGTGTCGCGCAGATCGGTGTCGATCTTGGTCAGCGTAAAGACGATCGCTTCCAGCGATTTCTTTTCCTTGCCCAGGTCCTGGGCGCGCTTGGGGTCGTTCCAGACCGTAGGGTCTTCCAGCTCGGCGTTGACTTGTTCCAGTTTCTCTGACTTTACATCGAAGTCAAAGATACCTCCGAAGTTCGGCTTCACGACCAGTCAGGTCGTTGAGCAGGGCGGACAGGCTATTTAGGCGTTCGGCTTCCATAATTCTTTTCGGTTGCAATCAAACCTTACATTATACCCGAGCTAGGGGCATACCTAAGCCGTTCTTGGCAAAAATGCCAAGAATAATTGCCCGCTGGCACGGAGGCGGTGCTGCGATATGGGCTGGTGTTGCTAATTGCTTACCAGACTGAACTTGTAACGGTTGGCTTGCTGTTCCTGTGCCCCTCAAACCATTTGCTCAGATGCTGTTTGAAGCAGGTGGGGCAGATGTGGTACTGGGTTTGTAGCGACTGGCCGCCGTCCGGGTAGGACTCTTCTTCTTCCAGTTGTACGGTTGTTATTATTTTTTCATGCGATTCGCTGCCCCAGTTTTCATCCCACTTCGACTCGGCGCCGCAGACATCGCAGGTCAGCTTGTCAAATACCTCTTCCGTGTGCTCCAGGATCAATACCGTTTTCATGTGTTTCATGATGTCTCCGATCTCGGTGGGGTAGTAATTCTTGTAATGGATGGAAAACTGCCGAAAGATCTGTGGAATGGCTGGTAAATTGTACATCGGCAAGCCATAGAGCCCTTGTGCGGGAATAAAAAAAGGCTGCCGGAGCAAGCCCGGCAGCCTTTTTGTTGTGAAATGCGCAGTGCTCGCAATAATCTATTTGCGGCCCGCTTTTGCCGGCGCAGCCTTCGGTTTGGCTGCGTTGTACGACAGCGAGGTAACGCGTGCCGGGTTTGCTGCGGCAGTAGTCCGTGGCACAGGCTTTTTGCCGAAGGTATTCATCTTCGGCGCAGCAATGCGCTTGCCGTTGGCAATACCGGTTGCGGTAGATGCTACTGGCAATAGCGGTTGCCGAGACGGGATCAAATGCCTGTCGCTGCTACCTATCAGGTCGCGGCGGCCCATGCGTATCAGTGCGTCGTGGATGATTTCCCAGTTTTCCGGCGCGTGGTAGCGCAGGAAGGCCTTGTGCAGCTTGCGCACCTTGCCGGCGCGTACGGTTTCCACCACTTCGGAATCAGCCGTGATCTTCTTCAGCGGATTCTTGCGGGTGTGGTACATCGTCGTTGCCAGTGCCATCGGTGTAGGCATGAAGGTCTGCACCTGGTCCAGCTTGAAATCGTACTTCTTCAGCCACAATGCCAGGTTCAGCATGTCTTCATCGGTGGTGCCGGGGTGGGCAGCGATGAAGTAGGGGATCAGATACTGTTCCTTGCCCGCCTCTTTCGAGTATTTGTGGAACATAGCCTTGAACTCGTCATAAGCACCCATGCCCGGCTTCATCATCTTGGACAGCGGGCCGGTTTCAGTATGCTCCGGCGCAATCTTCAGCAAGCCGCCTACGTGGTGCGTGACCAGTTCCTTTACATATTCCGGCGAGCGTACTGCCAGGTCATAGCGCAGGCCCGAGCTGACCAGAATTTTCTTTACGCCCGGAATGGCGCGTGCCTTGCGGTAAAGCGAAATCAGCTTGCTATGGTCGGTGCCCAGGTTGGAACAGATGCTAGGGTAAACGCAGGACAGGCGGCGGCAGGATTCTTCTATCTTCTTGTCTTTGCAGGCCAGGCGATACATATTGGCTGTCGGGCCGCCGAGGTCGGAAATGGTGCCGGTAAAGCCCTTGACCTTGTCGCGGATTTCTTCGATCTCGCGCAAAATGGACGGTTCGGAGCGGCTCTGGATGATGCGGCCTTCGTGCTCGGTAATCGAGCAGAAGGTGCAGCCGCCGAAACAGCCGCGCATGATATTGACTGAGAAACGTATCATTTCCCACGCCGGGATGCGTGCCTTGCCATAGCTGGGGTGCGGCGCGCGCGCATAGGCGCGGTCATATACGCCGTCCATCTCATCCATTGCCAAAGGCAGCGGCGGCGGATTCAGCCAGACGTCGCGGTTGCCATGCGCCTGCACCAGGGCTTTTGCATTGCCCGGATTGGCTTCCAGATGGAATACGCGCGAAGCATGGGCATACATCACAGGATCATCCTTGATGTCTTCATAAGACGGCAGGCGTATTACTGTTCTAAGATGCTTATCCTTCAGCATGGCCTGGCGCTCTTCGCGGCTCATGATGCGGATGGCCTGCTGCTTGACGACGTTGATGGCTGCGTCAGCATCTGCAGCGTTAATGACACCAGGAGTGCCCGCAATGCCCGGCATGCCAACCGGACCAGCCGCAGCATTTGCATTTGCTTCAGGCGCATCGGTAGAGCACTTGGCTTCTTTTTCTGGAATCATCGCATACGGATCGGTATGCGCTTCCACCTTGCCGGGTGTATCCAGCTTGATGGAATTGGTTTCTTCCCAGTCTGCGGACGGTAGCCAGCCGGGCGGAGTCATGAACGCAGTGCCGCGCAGATCGCGGATGTCCTTGATATCTTCGCCCGCAGCCAGCCTGTGTGTCAGGTCTACCAGCGCGCGTTCTGCATTGCCAAACAGCAGGATGTCTGCCTTGGAATCAGGCAGCACCGAGCGCCTTACCTTGTCCGACCAGTAATCATAATGCGCAATGCGGCGCAGGCTGGCTTCTATGCTGCCGATCACGACATTGGTGTCCGGATAGGCCTCGCGTGCCCTTTGGGCATATACCACCAGGGCGCGGTCAGGGCGCTTGTTTGGATCGCCGTCCGGCGTATACGCATCTTCAGAACGTATCTTGCGGTCCGACGTATAGCGGTTCACCATCGAATCCATATTGCCGGCAGTAACGCCGAAATACAGATTGGGCTTGCCGAGCACGCGGAATGCCTCTGCCGAATGCCAGTCCGGCTGGCTGATGATGCCTACGCGAAAACCCTGGTGCTCAAGCAGGCGGCCAACCAGGGCCATGCCGAAGCTGGGGTGGTCGATATAGGCATCGCCGGTCACCAGGATAACGTCGCAACTATCCCAGCCCAGCGTGTCCATCTCGGCGCGGGACATGGGCAGGAAGGGGGCCGGGGCTTTAGCCGCAGCGCGATGGCGCGGGTAGGAAAAGATGTTTTTTGGTGCGATATTCATGGCCCGCATTGTACCGGAAATCACAGTGCAGCGCCGGAGCGGAACTTGTTTTTCTTCGAATAATCAGGGAGTTGCGATGAAATTTGTCATTCAGTCATCCTGTTTTTTTGAGTAAATCAGGATTCTCCCTTTTATTCGCATGGTTTTTGCGGTCAAGTTCATAGAGTAGGTGTAAAAAACGGCACAAATTTACTCTTGCTGCATGTTGGGATAAGCTTGCGGCTCCTTGTCTTTCTGTTACTCCTCCTGGATTTGCACATGATGCGTTTGAACGCCCGCAATTTATATTCCCTTTTTCGTTCCTTTTTTGCCGTGCAATTGTTGCTGCTGGCGTTTCTCGGAGGGAGTGCGGCGGCGGAAGCAAAAGACCGGCAGCCGGCGTTGCAGGCCAGCCAGCTTCATCCCTTGTTGTGGGAAGTGAAAGGCGCCGGCAGCTCGGTGTTTTTATTCGGCTCCATCCATGTTGCGCGGCAGGACTTTTATCCTTTGCCTGATTATGTAGAAAAGGCCTACAAGGGGGCAGACATGCTGGCGGTTGAGGTGGATCCCAGTGCGCCGGATGTGGCCGGGCGGATGCTGCCATTCCTGACCTATGGTGCAAAGGACGATCTTCAGAAACACCTGAGCCCGGAAACATGGAAAAAGCTGTCGCAGAAGCTCGGGCCTTCCGTTGAGCAAATCAAAACCCTGAAACCGGCCATGCTGTCGGTGGTAATGGCGGTGGGGCTATACGGCGATCTTGGCTACAAGTCCGAGGCTGGCATAGACCTGCATTTCCTGTCGCGCGCCAAGGCAGACAAGAAAAATATCATTGAACTGGAATCGATAGAGTTTCAGGCATCGGTGCTGGGCGGCCTGGAAGACAAGGATGCGGAAGCGATGCTGGCCGATGTGCTGAACGGTTTTGAAACCGGCGAAGCTGCAGAGTATGTGAATAGCCTGGTCAAGGCGTGGAGCAGTGGCGATGCGGATGGTCTGATTGAATTGCTGGCAAAAGAGGCCGGCAAGGACCCCGGCTCGGCTCGGGTCATGAAGTTGCTGATTGAAGACCGCAATCCGCAGATGGCAAATAAAATCGGCCAGCTACTCAAGGACGGCAAGAATGTTTTTGTCGTCGTTGGCGCCGGCCATCTGGTGGGCAAGGGCAGCATTGTTGAGTTGCTGCAAAAGCAGGGGCTGAATGTCAAGCGTATCGAACAGATCGAGCAGATCGAACGAAGCAAATAGCCCCTTCAGCAAGACCTATCTTGCCGGCAGCTTCCAGTCCGGCCGGATAAAATGGCAGGTATAGCCGTTAGGGATGCGTTCGAGGTAGTCCTGATGTTCCGGCTCTGCTTCCCAGAAAGGGCCTACTGCCGCCAGTTCCGTCACTACTTTTCCTGGCCATAGTCCACTGGCATCCACATCGGCGATGGTATTTTCAGCGGTTTTTTTCTGTTCTTCGCTGGCATAAAAAATTGCCGAACGATAGCTCATGCCACGGTCGTTGCCTTGCCTGTCCTTGGTCGTTGGGTCATGGATCTGGAAGAAAAATTCCAGCAGCTTTCGGTAGCTGATTCTTTGCGGATCGAAAATGATTTCAATGGCTTCAGCATGGGTGCCGTGATTGCGATAGGTGGCGTTTGCAACATCGCCGCCTGAATAACCAACCCGCGTGGAGATCACTCCATCGTATTTGCGGATCAGATCCTGCATTCCCCAAAAGCAACCTCCGGCGAATACTGCACGTTCAGTTTGCGTAGTCATATCACTTCCATTCTCTGATTGATTAAAACGATTAAACTCCTGCATTTTCCAGCTCGGCACCCAGGTTAAGGTGCCTCGTCACAGTCTTCGGCTGATGTCATCGGGCCCAGGTATCTTACCCTGTTCAATAGATGCGCATCTATCTGCGGGCGCTTTGTCAGGGGCTGGAGCAAGCCGTAGAGTGCCATCTGCTAAAACATGGACCAGAAAACACCTTCTGCCGAGTGGCTAATCTGGGTCCGTTCCGCAAGAATTTCAAGCCTGCCGGCCCTGCAGTTCACCGGAAAATGCAGGCTTTTATACGAAAAATGATGCACAGATGAGCGGTCTGCTTATATTGAATACAATGCTGCATATGGGAATCCCGTTTTGGGTCCATCGTTTTTAGTTTTACTATTTTTAAGGTTAGCTCTTGGCTTCGTCTTTGCAACAAGGATTCATTCTTACCCGCCATTGGCGGGATACCTCCGCCGGAACTGAAATTGAGTTCTGGGTCGTGACGGACGACGGCCCCCGCAAAATTTTGCTCAGGGCCCAGACTTCCGTGGCCTTTGCAAAAGCGGCGCAAGGCGCTGCGATAGAACCCTTGTTGTCCCGCATTCCCGGCGTCAAATTGCAGGATCTGCCGCTGAAGACCTTTCATCAGGAACCGGTGCTCGGCGTTTATTGCAAACAATATAAGCAATTGCTGCGCTTGGAAAAAACGCTGAAAGAAAACGGTATCCCAATGTTTGAAGCAGATGTCAGGCCTGCGGAGCGTTATCTGATGGAGCGCTTCATCACTGCCTCGGTGCAGATCGAGGGCGGGCAACCGGATGGCATGACGATACTGGATTGCAAGTTAAAGCCGGACATTGACTACCGGCCCACGCTGAAAATGGTTTCTCTGGACATAGAAACCAGTGCGCATGAGGATTTGTATTCGATCGCGGTGGAGGGGTGCGGCGACCGGCGGGTTTTCATGATAGGCCCGGCACCCGGTGAACAGCCGGCCCTGGATTTTGCGCTCGAATACTGCGACGGGCCGCAGGAGCTGATAGAAAAACTCAATGCCTGGTTTGTGGAGTACGACCCGGACGTGATTGCCGGCTGGAGCCTGATACAGTTTGATCTTCGCGTGTTGCAAAAGCAGGCGGACAAATTCAAAGTGCCTTTGTTACTGGGCCGGGAGGGGCGACCGACAGAGTGGCGGCAGCACGGCACGCGAAAAGGGCATCTGTTCGCGCCGACGCCGGGACGCATGGTGATAGACGGGATAGAGGCTTTAAGAAGTGCCAACTGGACCTTTCCTTCGTTCAGCCTGGAAAACGTATCCCAGACCATGCTGGGAGAGGGGAAGTCCATCGATAATCCCTATGACAGGATGGATGAAATCGAGCGGCGTTTTCATCAGGATAAAACTGCGCTGGCCCGCTACAACCTGAAAGACTGCGAGCTGGTGACCCGCATATTTGCCAAGGCAAAACTGCTGGAATTCCTGATAGAACGCGCGAATGTGACCGGGCTGCAGGCAGACCACTTCGGCGGCTCCATTGCGGCGTTCAGCCATCATTATCTGCCCCGCATGCATCGGGAGGGCTATGTGGCGCCTAATACCGGGGAAATTGCCGCAAGCTCGTATCCCGGCGGTTTTGTGATGGATTCTCAGCCGGGGCTCTATGACTCCGTCATGGTACTGGATTACAAAAGCCTGTACGCATCCATCATCCGTACCTTCCTGGTTGATCCTATCGGCCTGGCCGAGGGAGCGGTCGCGACGGATGCGGTGACGACAGTGCCCGGGCCCAAGGGTACGCTCTTTTCCCGTGACAAACATTGCCTGCCCGCGATCGTGGCGGAAATCTGGCGGCGCAGGGATATTGCAAAACAGCAGAAAAATGAGCCTTTGTCGCAAACCCTGAAGTTGTTGATGAATTCTTTCAGCGGCGTGCTCGGGGCCAGCGATTGCCGTTTTTTTAATCCCGACCTGGTATCGGCCATCACCTTGCGGGGCCATGAAATCATGAAGCAGACCAGGTTGCTGGTCGAGGCGCAGGGCTATGACGTCATCTATGGCGACACCGATTCCATCTTCGTTTCCCTGAAGCAGAGGCATAGCGAACCTGATGCTCTGAAGATAGGGCAAGGTTTGGCCGAGAATATCAATCAGTGGTGGAAGCAAAGCCTGAAAGAAAATCTGGGGCTGGAAAGCTGGCTGGACCTGGAAGTGGATACGCATTACCAGCGATTTTTCATGCCGACGATACGCGGCGAGGAATATGGCAGCAAGAAAAGATATGCCGGCCTGGTGACGACCCCATCAGGCAAGGAGGAGATCGTCTTTCGTGGCCTGGAAAACGTGCGTAGCGACTGGACGCCGCTGGCACAAAGGTTTCAGCAGGAGTTGCTGATGCGGATTTTTAAATCCGAACCGTATCAGGACTTTGTGCGTGATTATGCGCATAAAACGCTGAAGGGCGAATTCGATGATCAGCTTGTGTATCGCAAACGGCTGCGCCGGCGGCTCGATGAATATCAAACCCATGTGCCGCCGCATGTGCGTGCTGCCCGGCTGGCGGATGAATTCAACCAGAAACGCCACAGGCCGCTGCAATACCAGAATGGCGGCTGGATCAATTATGTGATTACACTCAGCGGCCCGGAACCGCTGGAAATAATCGGCTCAAGAATAGACTACGACCATTACCTGAACCGGCAATTGAAGCCGATTGCCGATGCCATCCTGACCCCGATGAATGACAGCTTCAGCAATCTCACAACGGCGCAAGCCAGCCTTTTTTAAGCGGAGGGGCTAACTGGATTGCCTTTGCAAATACTCTGTCAACTGGTCGAAGGTGCCGCCATAGCCTTCACCCAATGACGCATGCAACTCTTCAAAGTAGGTGCGTTCCGCTTGCGTCGCGCCAAAGGGTTCTACCCTTAGCGTTACCGTGGTTTGTCCGGCGTGTTCGGTGAAGCTGACGGAATTCTGGATTTCCATCGGACACACATCACTGAAAGGCGCGCGTGCGATACCGCAATCTTCGTTGGCGAAAGAATTCAGCCAGACCATGCCTTGCTGCGCATTGATTTCCCGGTAATTGAAGCGGCCCCACATCGGCGGTGCGCCGTCGAAATTCATTGCATAGTGGAAGAAGCCTCCCGGCCTGAATTCAAAGCGTTTGATGTCCAGAGTGCAGCCCTTGGGCCCCCACCAGTGCTGAAGCTGCTCAGGATCGCTCCAGGCCTGCCATACGATAGCCAACGGCAGCTTGAACTGGCGCGTAATAACGAAAGTGCTGCGGTCATCAACTGCGGACATTTTTCTTTCCTTTCATAGCGGGTACCTGGGTGGATTGTAAAAATGCATCCAGCCGTTCAAAGCTGTCTTCCCATAGATTACGATAGGCCTCCAGCCAGCGCGCGACATCTTGCAGGCGTGCAGCTTCCAGGCGGCATGGGCGTGATTGTGCTGCCCTGGCGCGTGAAATCAGGCCGGCATGCTCTAGTACTTTCAGATGCTTGGAAATGGCAGGCTGCGTCATATCAAACGGTTCTGCCAACTCGTTAACTGTTGCCTCTCCGGCAGCGAGCCGCGCCAGTATTGCGCGTCGCGTGGGGTCGGAGAGCGCGGCGAATGCCAGGTCAAGTTTGTCGGAGTGATTCATGCGGCCTTAATATAGCTTTTTAGTTATATAACTACTTGGTAATATAGTGCACGCACATTCAAATGTCAATGATGAGCTGGGAGTAAACCAGGTACAGGAAGATACGTTGTTGAGATGGGGGGGCTGGGAAGCATGCCGTCCGCTCCGTCAAGCGGGCGGCATCACCTTATATAGAGCGCTGCGGAGTAGGGGAGCTTTCTTAGGGCTTACTCCACATGCTCCACCATCAGTTGCACCCGTGTTACGCCATTGTATTCATTGGCATCCAGGCGGAAGGCGACTCTGACGGTGCCGGCGAGCGTATCTGTGTGGCCGAACCAGATCGCATCATAGCGCTGGCCGTTTTTTTCCAGCAATAGTTTCAGATGGCGCTCTTTCAGGATGCGCTGCGAAACCAGTTTGAACTCGTCGCAAAAAATCGGCGGCGCAAATCCTTGGCCCCAGACCTGGCTATCCAGCAGGCTGATGAAATCCGTCGTGTAATACGCGTCTTCCAGTGCGCCGTCGGTCTCGACGACTCTTTCAAGCTGGTGCTGCTGCAGCCAGCTCTTGCCTACCGCCTCGAACGCTGCCTGGAAGGCTGGCAAATCGTCCGCGCGTATTGTCAAGCCGGCAGCCATTGCGTGGCCGCCGAATTTCTGGATCAGGCTGGGCGCATGCTTGGACACCAGGTCCAGCGCATCACGCAGATGAAAGCCCGGAATGGAGCGGCCCGAGCCTTTGATCAAGCCATCGCCGCCGGGCGCGAAGGTGATAGTCGGGCGGTAGAATTTATCTTTCAGGCGCGAGGCCACGATGCCTATCACGCCCTGGTGCCAGCCCTCATCAAAAACGGTGATCGTGCAACTGTCCTGCGGCTTGAAGTCGTCCAGCAGGGCCAGGGCGGTGTCCTGCATTTCTGCTTCAATTTCGCGGCGGTCGCGGTTGATGGTGTCCAATTGCTGAGCAATACCCCAGGCGCGGCCTTCATCGTCGGTCGTCAGGCATTCTATGCCCAGCGCCATGTCGGCCAGCCGGCCGGCCGCGTTCAGGCGCGGGCCCAGCGCAAAACCAAGGTCAAATGGGCTGGCATTGCGCGCTTCACGGCTGGCAGCGCGGAACAGGGCTGCGATTCCGGCATGCATGCGGCCGGCGCGCATGCGTTTGATGCCCTGTGCCACCAGGATGCGGTTATTGGCATCCAGTTTGACGACGTCGGCAACGGTGCCCAATGCAACCAGATCAAGCAAGGTATCGAGCTTGGGCTGGTTTTGTAAATCGAAGATGCCGCGTTTGCGCATCTCCGCGCGCAAGGCTAGCAAGACATAAAACATCACGCCTACACCGGCCAGGTTCTTGCTGGGGAAGGCGCAATCCGGCTGATTGGGATTCACGATAACGCGCGCCTGCGGCAAAGTATCTGCTGGCAAATGGTGATCGGTAACGACGACCTCTATACCTAGCGCATTGGCTGCCGCCACGCCGTCTATGCTGGCGATGCCGTTATCGACAGTGACGATGATGTCGGGCGACTTTTCCTTGACAGTGAGTGCGACGATTTCCGGCGTCAGGCCGTAGCCGTATTCGAAACGGTTGGGCACGATATAGTCCACCTCGGCCCCCAGCATGCGCAAACCGCGCAGGCCGACAGCGCAGGCGGTGGCGCCGTCGCAATCATAGTCGGCAACGATCACCATGCGTTTGTGCTGCGCAATGGCGTCGGCCAGGAACACGGCTGCCTTGTCTATATGCAGCAAGCCCGTGGGGGGTATCAGCGAATTCAGCTCAGTCGCCAGTTCTGCTGTTTCTTTAGTGCCGCGTGCAGCGTACAGCCTTGCCAGCACAGGATGGATGCCGTTCTGGCGCAACATTTCCGAGTCGCGCAGCGAATAAGGGCGAGTAGTGATGCGTGTCATTGGCTGGCCAGCGAAGTAAGCGGTTTCAGGGAGGGTTTGATCCAGAATTTGCGCAGCGACCACGGGCTGACGGAAAATTCCGCGAGGGTGGTGGCATCGCTGACCTGCAAATTCAGGCTGGATAACTGGCCGCCTTGCAATGCCGCCGCCAGCGGCACAAACCAGGATGCTTCCAGTGCATGCATCTGGTCCAGCCAGGAGGCCCAGTCTTCGTTGAGCGCAGGCTCCAGCAATTGATCCAGCAAGATGGATTTATCTTTTGTCGCCAGCGCGCTCTCCAGGCTGGAATGAGGGCGGTATATCGCCTGGCGTTCAAGGGCGCGCGAACTGCCTCCCCATAGCCAGACTGAATTGACCGGCCTCATGCCTTGCATTTCGCGATCGGTGTTGACCTTGTCGGTGAACCACTGCATCTGGATTTCATTTTGCAGCTTGCGCCACTGCAGCTCATTGTCTCCCTTGGCCATCCAGATATCGATATTGTGGCCGCAGGCCGCGTCGGGTGTCGCGGTTTGCATGCCTGCCCATTCATCGGCGCGCAGGAACCAGGTCGTGGCGTTGCCATATACCAGTTCCTTACCCAGTTCATTGCAAATGACCAGCGCTGACGCAAACAAGGCTTTGGATTCAACGTCAGCCAGTTCCAGGCGACGCTGATCTGTCAGCACCAGATGGTCGCGGGCGATATGGATGTGCATGGGGCTGAGGGTAAACCAATGCCCGTCGGCGGGATTCAGGCCCAGCGCATGCATTTTGTCGTGCGTGTCCGCCGGCCCCGAGGTGGCAAATTCTTGTACTTGCCCGGAGCCGCGGTTGCCGCCTGTGCTGCTTGCAAACTGTCCCGACAGGACTGCCTCATGCGGCAATTGCCGCGAAAATTCTTCAAATTGATGCGTATTGATCGCTTTTGTACGTGAGATCAGCAAAGAAAGTGCCGGGACTTTCAATTCTCGCACCAGATCCGGCGCAAGGGGCAGAGGGGGGATCGCAAAAGGCAGTACTAATTCTATATGTTTCATGCCGCCATTTTAGGGCAAACGGCGGAGCTAGTCTAAAAATCTGCCGCAAAGACCGGCCTGGGCGATCTCTGTGACAGATTTTTCTTTGTTTTCAGTCGCTTACCGCAAACAAGCCCAATGTCGCGATAGGCAGCAACGAGGCCCAGAAATGAAAGTGCACATAGCCATAGGCGCCGCCGATTGCACCCAGCCCAAAGGCGACAATAGGCCACAGGAACTTGCTGATCCTGCCTCGCACTGCTGTGTCGGCGCTGCCGCGCAAGATGTCCACCAGGTCAATCACCAGTTGCGTCACATTGCCTGTCATGACCGTGGTGGGTGCGATATCGCTCAGCACGAGCCTGCTGGCTGCATTTTGCACGCCCATCGCTGCTGCGCCGGACATGCCGGCAAGCAGCACTACCAAGGTGTCGTTTGACTGGAGCGGCAGCGCAAAATATCCCAGCAGCATGAATGCCGTCAGAAAGGCAATCTGCACTGCAAACAAGGTGCGTACAGGGGCCTTGCCGCTGCGCTCCAGCCAGATCACGATCATCCGCGTCAAAGCCACGGCGCCAACAAAGGACGGGAATGCCAGGAATTTGATCAGCACACCGTGCGAGGGCCGGGCAAGCTCACTGCCTATTAGTACAAAGTTGCCTGTGACGTGGGCGGTGAACAGGCCAAATAGCGACACGAAACCCAGGGTATCCACATAGCCGGCGGTAAATCCCAGGCCTATGCCCAGCGCTTTATTCTGGCTCATGCGCGGCCCCTTTGTGCGTCGATGGAATAGCGGCCAGGGCCTGCCAGCGCAATGGCGCCAAATACGATCAACAGCAGCCAGCCGAATTGGCCTTCTGCGATACTCCAGTCAGGATGCACGGCCAGCATTGCCACCGCCAGCAAGCCAATGACCGGCAGCGCCGCCAGACGGGTCAGCACGCCAAGTGCAATCAATATCGGGCAAAACACTTCGGCAAAGATGGCGAACCACAGTGAAAAGGCGCGCCCCATATTGAACGGGTCTTCTATATGCTGCAGCTCGGTGCTGTAGTGCAGGACCTTGGGCAGGCCGTGCACGTAAAACAGCAGCAAGGCGCCTGTGAGGCGTAAATACAGCAGGCCGAGGTCAGGGCTGGAGAAAATCGGATTTTTTTGTATTCTGGATGCGGTTTGCATGTAAATGTTCTCTCAGTTCAGGTGAAATTTCCGGCGATGACAAAGCCTGCGGTCATCGCGACTACCAGCAGTGCGCCTATAGGCGTGGGAGGAGCTGGGGAGGGGATGTCCAGCCAGCGGCACAATGCGCCTATCGCCAAACCCAAAATGCCTCCTATCAGTACGTCCATGATTATTTCCTCTCTTTTTCTATTGCGTGCCCGGCGCACAGCGATTTGTTTTTTGCGGCGTTTGCAGCGCAGTAGCGATCAACCAGCCAATAGCCGAGGCTCATCGTGAACACCAGCAAAGCGCCGGTCAGTACCGGTGGCGAAGGCACGGGAATATGCAGTAGTTTGCAGCCCACGCCTGTCACAAACGAAATGATCAAGCCCAGCAATACTTTGGAATAAGACATGACGGCCCCCGGTTAAAAAGCGAAACAACTGCAGCCCAGCGCACCCCAGAAACCGGCAAACTCCGAGACCGGTACCGAAGAGCGCCTAGCCTTGTCATGCGAGTGTCCATGCACACCGCATGAACCTATGCACTGGTGCGGCAGCATGGTTTTTTGCTGCTGCTTTTGCTGGCCGCTGACAGCCCTGTAGTGACCGGGCACCTTGGCAACCGGAGACCAGTCTGGCAGCACCGGAATCGGTGGCGGCGCCAGCGGTGTGAATTCTGCTGCGCCGTAGACGATCCTGCCGTCCACCATCGTCAATACCGATTCAATGGACTTGATGCTGTCTTCATCCACGCTGAAATAATCTGCGGACAACACAGCCAGGTCTGCCAATTGGCCGGCCTTGATCTGGCCTTTCTTGCCTTGCTCATTGGAGAACCAGCTACTGCCGGTAGTCCACAATTCCAGCGCGGTATCGCGTGACAATCTGGCTGCCTGCTCGGCGATCCGCATGCCGCCTACCGTGCGGCCCGACACCAGCCAGTAAAGCGCCGTCCATGGGTTGTAGCTGGCGACGCGGGTGGCGTCGGTGCCGGCGCCCACAGGCACTCCCATGTCCAGCATGCGGGCGATGGGTGGCGTGGCTTTGGCTGCATCGGCGCCATAGCGCTCGACGAAATATTCTCCCTGGAAAGCCATCCTGTGCTGGATCGCTATGCCGCCGCCCAGTTCGCGCACACGTTCTATGTTGCGCGGTGAAATGGTTTCCGCATGGTCAAACATCCAGTGCAGGCCGTCGAAAGGAATGTCCCGGTTCACTTTTTCAAACACATCCAGCATGCGGTCTATCGACTCATCATAGGTGGCGTGCAGCCGGAACGGCCAGCGCTGGCTGACCAGGTGGCGCACCACCTTTTCCAGTTCATCTTCCATGCCTGCAGCCAGATCGGGGCGCGGTTCCAGGAAGTCTTCAAAGTCGGCAGCAGAAAACACCAGCATTTCGCCTGCGCCGTTATGACGGTAGAAATCGCTGCCATCGCCGGGCTTGACCATTTTCGTCCACCTCTGGAAGTCCTCCAGCTCTTGCCCCTTTTTCTGGGTGAACAGGTTATAGGCAATACGTACCGTCAATTGGTTTTCCCGTGCCAGCTGATCGATGATCTGGTAATCCTCAGGATAATTCTGGAAGCCGCCGCCGGCGTCGATGGCGCTGGTCAGGCCCAGCCGATTCAGTTCGCGCATGAACTGGCGGGTGGAGTTGACTTGCAGTTCAAGCGGCAATGACGGTCCTTTGGCCAGGGTGGCATACAAGATCATGGCATTCGGGCGGGCGATCAGCATGCCGGTGGGATTGCCGGAGGCATCGCGCTGGATTTCGCCGCCGGGTGGGTTGGGCGTGTCTTTTGTATAGCCTACTGCGGCCAATGCCGCACGGTTGAGCAGGGCGCGGTCATACAGGTGCAGGATGAAGACCGGGGTGTCGGGTGCTGCGGCATTGATCTCGTCCAGGGTCGGCAGACGTTTCTCTGCGAACTGGAATTCCGTCCATCCGCCCACCACGCGTACCCATTGTGGATGCGGCGTGCGCAGCGCTTGTTCCTTCAGCATGCGCAAGGCATCGGCTAGCGATGGAACGCCTTCCCAGCGCAGTTCCAGGTTGTAATTCAGGCCGCCGCGGATCAGGTGGATGTGAGAATCGTTCAGGCCAGGAATGGCAGTGCGTCCTTGCAGGTCGACCATCTTGGTTGTGCTTGCCTGGTGTTGCTGCATTTCTTCCATGTTGCCGACTGCCAGGAATTTGCCATCCTTGATGGCGACTGCGCTGGCCAGTGGTTGTTGCCGGTTGACCGTGTGGATGCGGCCGTTAAAGAGTATGGTGTCTGCGCTCATGTTTGCTCCTGCTTTTTCTTTAAGTGGCAATAAGTGGCAATTTAAATACATGGATAAGCAGTCCCTGCCTGCTTATCCATGAACTCGGATGGTTCAGTGTGGCCCGCAATGTATTGCGGGCCATTTCATGGAAATAATGCTAGTGGCCTTCGCTCGCATTGAACATGGATTTTGCGTAGATTAGGCCCAGGCCGTAGCCGCCGCCATTGGTGATTGCGGTTGCGACTGTTTCATTATAGGTTTCGCCGCGCGCCCAGTCGCGTTGCAGTTCCAGCAGGTATTGCAGCGAAGTCATGGGGCGGGCGCCCGCTTGTATCATGCGTTCCATCGCGCGTTGATGGGCTTCGTCCGATACGTCGCCGCTGGCGTCTGCAATCACATACACTTCAAAGCCCTGATCCAGAGCAGAGAGTGCTGGGCCGACGATGCATACCGATGTCCACAGGCCGGCCAGTACGATCTTGTCTTTGCCTATGGCGTTGACGCGGTCGGCGATGCGGCTGTCTTCCCAGGTGTTCATCGTGGTACGGTCGATTACGGTTTCATTCGGGAATACGGACTTGATTTCGTCGAACATGGGGCCGGAGAAGGACTTTTCTGCCACGGTAGTCAGTATCGTGGAAACCTTGAACTCTTTCGCTGCCTTGGCAACCAGTGCTGCATTATTGCGCAGCAAGACCGGATCTATGGACTTGGTGGCGAAAGACATCTGGGACTGATGGTCAATCATGATCAGTGTGTGGTTGCTGCCGTCGAGCAAAGTTTTGCCTGGTTGTGCTTTTGCGATTGCCATGTTGTTCTCCTTGAGTTTAACGAAGTAGGTAAAAGTTTAATTTTCGGATGCAGCGTTATTGCCTGATAAATATCGTTTTCTTGCCTTTAGTCAATTCAATTGCAATATTTTCGAAGTTTGTATTGCGGACAAAAAATTTCGTTTCTCTGGCTAATTTGTTTGTCTTGAGCTGATGTGTGTAGTATGTACGTATAATTTAAGAAAGAAAAACGGAAAATTTACGGATTTATTATCGAAATTATCGAAAATTAAAATAATAAGAAAAAATACACTCCAGGAATAGAGAAATTGGTAAGGGAAATCGCTGGCGACATGCTTGAGTGTTGCAGCGTTGTTGCCTGTGGTCTTGGATGATCGGGCGCTTTTGCTGTGGCGCGCAGGCTGGTCAGTGACGCGCGCAGCGCAAACCTTAGAGGGTAAGGGGTAGGCGGCAGCACGAACAGGTGTGCCTTAAAAATCGCTTTGTGCTTTTTGAAGGGGGGTATTTCGGAAGGGGGGAATGACAAAGGGATGCTCAGAGAGCATCCCTTTGTTTATTGCGATATTGCTGATACTGGCGTGTTGCCAGTCTTGCGCTTAAGCAGCCAGCAAATCACCGATCGCAGTGCGCGATGCCAATACTGCTTTGGCCGTGGCTTCTTCGCCCATTCCTACGCCTTCGGTGTGGATGAACTGGATGTCGGTGATGCCCAGGAAGCCCAATACTGCGCGCAGATAGGTTTCATGGAAGTCCATGCCTTTGGCTGGGCCTTCGCTATATACGCCGCCGCGGGAGGTGAAGATATAGACTTTCTTGCCTGTGACCAGTCCGACTGGACCGGTTTCTGTGTATTTGAATGTCAGGCCTACGCGCGCAACGTGGTCTATCCATGCTTTCAATGTAGAGCTGACGGAGAAATTGTACATTGGCGAGCCGATGACGATGACGTCAGATTCCAGCAGCTGGGCTACCAGGTTGTCGGACAGCGCTACGGTAGCAGCCTGCTCAGGCGTGCGCTTGTCGGCTGGTGTAAAAAAGGCGCCCATCATTTGCTCGGTCAGGTGAGGCACAGGATTTTTCGCCAGGTCCAGTTCGCTGATGGTGTCGGATGGGTGGGTCGCTTGCCAGCGGTTCAGAAATTCGCCGGTCAGTTGGCGGGACAGGGAGCCATTGCCGCGAACGCTGCTGTTGATATGGAGAAGTTTAGACATGATGTAATCCTTAGGTTAAATGCTGCTTTGCGGTTTTATGCAAGGCGTTGAATCGGGTGCAGCTAATTTTGCGTGTAACTAATTGGAGAGGTAATTCAATTTGGCCGAATCGCGCGACGAAAAGCGCATCACACTGCTAAGAGTGCAATGCGCGATTCGCTGCGATCAGTAAGGCAGATCGAACAGCAGGACTTCTGCCGCTTCAGCCTGCTTTAGGCTCACCAGGTTTTCCTTGGTGATTTTCAGTGCGTCGCCGCCGGTGAGGGCAATGCCATTGACTTCGACCTTGCCGCGTATGACGTGTACATAGGCGGTACGGCCGTTTGTCAGTGCATGCTCCAGTTGATCCGCTCCATTCAGTATCGATGCGTAGATGCTGGCATCCTGGTGTATCAATACCGATCCTTCACGGCCATCGGACGAGGCGATCAGCCGCAGCTGGCCTTGTTTTGTTTCCGGTGCGAAGTGCTTTTCCTCGTAGCTGGGAGGAATGCCCTGTACATTCGGCTGTATCCAGATCTGCAGGAAATGCAGGCCTTCGGTGGCCGAGTGATTGAATTCACTGTGGCGCACGCCGGTGCCGGCACTCATGCGCTGTACATCGCCGTAATGCAATACTGAGCCGGTGCCCATGCTGTCCTTGTGTTCCAGCGCGCCGTCCAGCACGTAGGAGATGATCTCCATATCGCGGTGGCCGTGAGTGCCGAAACCGCGGCTGGATTCCACGCGATCTTCATTGATCACCAGCAGTGGGCCGAAACCTGTATGCAAGGGGTCGTGGTAGTGGCCAAATGAAAAGCTGTGATTGGAATTCAGCCATCCGTGATTGGCGATGCCGCGTTCTGTGCTTTTGCGAACTTCTAACATGATGCTCTCCATTCTCACTGTGCCTGGGCGAAATGCCTTGGGCCATCTGGTTTAATTGCTTTAAAGAAAATATTGCCTTGCAAGCGAGCCGATATCGGTAATGTGCGATAATTTCGATAGTCGATTGCGTTGATGTTTTCTACTCTTGCCAAATCCCTTGTTTTGCTAGGTATTTGCTGTTGTTTGCATCAATGGATCGAAGTATGCACGTATTTCATTGTCAAGAAAAACGGAAAATTTACCCTTTTATTATCGAAAAAATCGAATGCTACGAATAAGCCTGGATGCCCTGCAAATCCTCGATGCGATAGACCGGCGCGGCTCTTTTTCTGCCGCCGGCAATGAATTGCACCGGGTGCCATCGACGATTTCCTATACCGTTTCCAAGCTGGAGGATGATCTTGGGGTGCAGGTATTTGATAGAAACGGCCCCAAGGTCAGCCTGACGCGCGCCGGGCAGGAGCTGTTGAAGGAGGGGCGTTACCTGCTAAAGGCGGCGGAAGACCTGGAGCATCGCGTCCGGCGGGTAGCATCAGGCTGGGAAACCGAGCTGGGCCTGGGCATGGATTCGCTGTTTTCACCGATCTCGCTGCTGGAGGATATTCGAGCTTTCTACACGGTAGCCGATCGTACCCGCCTGAAAATAGGCCAGGACGCGATATCCGGCACCTGGGAGGCCTTGCTGGACAGGCGCGTAGATCTGCTGATTGGTGCTGTAGGTGAAGGGCCTTCCGGCGGCGGCTATAACGCAGTCCCCCTGGGTAAAATCCCATTTTTGTTTGCAGTGGCGCCCAGCCATCCTTTGGCGGCGATAGACCGGCCTTTGACCAAGGCAGACCTGCATCCTTATCGTGCGATTGCCGTTGGCGATTCTGCGCGTACCTTGCGGCCCCGCACGGTAGGCCTGTTATTCGGCCAGGATGCGCTGACCATTCCTGATATGCGCAGTAAATATTTGTTTCAACTGGCCGGGCTAGGCTTTGGCTTTTTGCCCGAGCCTTGCGCGCGCGCTGCATTGGCAGCGGGCAGCCTGATCCAGAAGCTGGTGGAGGAGCCGCGTACCGATGAGCCTGTATTCCTGGCCTGGCGTACTGGCGAGAATGGCGCGGCCTTGAGCTGGTGGATCAGCCGCATGCGCCAGCCGGGCGTGCTGGAACAACTGGCGCAATCCGTGCCTGGCGCTGTGCTCTGAATTTTGACTTTTGATTTTTACATATTGATACGTATGGTACGTAGCCGTACATAAATCCTCCCCAGCTTCGGTACAATGCGGCTGCAATATGGAACTGTTCCGGTGGCAGAACTGTCTTTAGCTGCACTACTGTGGCAAACTGCGTGCTGCTTTGAACCATGAATAAAAAAACAGGATAAAAACAGGTAATGAAAAATCTGCCTTTTGAATGGCTGGTAGGCTTGCGGTACACGCGGGCAGGGCGACGCAGCGGTCGCAATAGTTTCATCTCCTTTATCTCACTGATCTCGATGGCGGGCATCTCGCTGGGTGTTGCAGCGCTGATCGTCGTGCTGTCGGTGATGAATGGCTTCCAAAAGGAAGTGCGGGACCGCATGCTGTCGGTGTTGTCGCACATAGAAATCTCGGATGGCTCGGGCTCCATGCAGAACTGGCAGGAAGTGGCTCTGCAGGCCAAGAAGCATCCAGAGGTCAGGGGATCTGCGCCCTACGTGGAGGCCCAATCCATCATGCTGCACGACGAGGCGATGCGCGGCGTGGTCCTGCGTGGCGTGCTGCCGGATCAGGAGCCGAATGTCTCGGATGTATCCAAGAAGCTGGTTGCAGGTAAGTTTTCCGATCTGCGCGCCGGTGAGTTCAATATCGTGGTCGGCAAGGAGCTGGCGCGGCTGATGCACGTGAATGTCGGCAGCAAGGTGAATTTGCTGGTGCCGCAGGAACAGATGACGCCTTTTGGCGCCATACCGCGCCCGAAGACATTTACAGTAGTCGGCATATTCGAGGCTGGGCACTATGAGTTTGATTCGGGCCTGGCCTTTATCCAGATTGAAGATGCGGAAAAACTGATGCGCCTGACCGGGCCTTCCGGCTTGCGCCTGCGTATTGATGACATGCTCAAGGCGCCGCAGGTAGCGCGCGACCTGTCCAAGATGTTGCAGGGTAATCTGTATATCAGCAACTGGTCCGATACCAACCGTATCTACTTTGCGGCGGTCAAGTCTGAAAAAACCATGATGTTCATTATCCTGACGCTGATCATTGCTGTGGCGGCCTTTAATCTGGTTTCCACGCTGGTGATGACAGTGACCGACAAGCAGGCAGACATCGCCATCCTGCGCACGCTGGGCGCATCGCCAAAATCGATCATGAAGATTTTCATGATACAAGGCGCGCTGGTCGGCTTGCTGGGCACCGGCCTTGGTGTCGGCGGCGGCGTGCTGGTGGCGCTGAATATCGATGTGATCGTGCCTTTCATTGAAAGGCTGCTGGGCATCCATTTCCTGGCAAAAGAAATTTATGTGATCAGTTCTCTGCCTTCCGATCTGCACTGGTCCGACGTTGGTTTCATTGGTGGCGTTGCGGTGGTGCTTGCCTTCCTGGCGACTATTTATCCTAGCTGGCGTGCTGCCCGCGTAAAACCTGCGGAGGCTCTGCGCTATGAGTGATCTGGTTCTTTCATGTAGTGACCTTGGCAAAACATTTACCCAGGGTTCCTATTCGGTCAAGGTATTGAGCGGGATTGATCTCGCCGTCAACAAGGGTGAACGTCTGGCGATCATCGGCGCCTCCGGCTCCGGAAAATCCACGCTACTGCATTTGCTGGGCGGCCTGGATACGCCGACAACCGGTAATGTAGTGTTGAAGGACAAGGACTTTGCCAGCCTGAATGAGGCTGAGCGTGGCGATTTGCGCAATTATTCACTTGGCTTTGTTTATCAGTTCCACCATTTGCTGCCGGAATTTTCTGCGCTGGATAATGTGGCGATGCCTTTGATGATACGCCGGGTGCCGCGCAAGGAAGCGCAGGAAGCAGCGCAGGAAATATTGGCGAGGGTAGGTCTGGGACATCGTGTGATCCACGTACCCGGCGAACTCTCCGGTGGCGAGCGGCAAAGGGTGGCGCTGGCAAGGGCGCTGGTGACACAGCCTGCCTGTGTGCTGGCAGATGAGCCCACCGGCAACCTGGATCGGGGAACGGCACAGCAAATCTTCGACCTGATGCTGGAATTGTCGCGCACTCTGGGAACCGCCTTTGTGATCGTGACCCATGATGCAGAATTGGCCGGCCGCTGTGACCGTGTTTTGCGCCTGACCGATCAAGGTTTGCAAAAAACGGACTGATCCTTGCAGATTCGCGCGGATATTGCTATAAACATTGCCGCAAACAAAAC
This sequence comes from Parundibacterium terreum, assembly GCF_014636315.1. GTDB lineage: Bacteria > Pseudomonadota > Gammaproteobacteria > Burkholderiales > Burkholderiaceae_D > Undibacterium > Undibacterium terreum. The sequence goes on from NZ_BMED01000005.1 coordinate 488,202, forward strand.
CGCATGACTCTGCAAGGAGTTGTGCGGTTTTTCATTTCAAGCTTGGCAAAAGCACAAAAATGTTGGATATTGCTTGCTGTGTCACGAGAATAAGCCTGCTCTCTGGTTAGCTTATTGTCCCGACGATGGTAAACATGCTTTTTTAAAAGCGCACCTCTAATTTTTGATCGTATCTCCATGAGCCAAAAAAGCCAGTTCAGCCTGCTTGCACAACGCCGCTTCGCCCCATTTTTCTGGACCCAGTTTCTCGGAGCTTTTAACGACAATGTTTTCAAGACGGCCTTGCTGACCATCCTGACTTACGATGCGATGCATTGGACCAATGTCGATGTTGGCTTGCTCAACAACCTGATCCCAGGCCTGTTCATTTTGCCCTTCCTGCTGTTTTCGGCGACGTCGGGGCAATTGGCCGATAAATTCGAAAAGGGCGCCTTGGCGCGGAATGTGAAACTGCTGGAAATCGTGATCATGCTGATCGCGGGCGCCGGATGGATGACACACAACCTGTGGCTGCTGATCGGTGCCGTGGCCGGCATGGGCATCCATTCGACGCTGTTTGGCCCGGTCAAATATGCCTACCTGCCGCAGCACCTGAAAACAGAGGAGTTGGTCGGCGGTAACGGCGTGATCGAAATGGGCACCTTTGTCGGCATCCTGCTGGGAGAAATCCTGGGGGCGGTTCTGGTCGTACACAAGCCCTGGGGCCTGGAACTGGTTGCCGGCGGCACGCTTGCCATAGCCATCCTGGGCTGGATCACCAGCCTGCGCATACCCTTGTCGCCGGCGGCGGCGCCTGAGCTGAAGATCAACTGGAACCCGGCAACGGAGACAATACGCAATATCAGTTTCAGCAGCAAGAATCGCCCGGTGTTCTTGTCTTTGTTGGGGAATTCCTGGTTTTGGTTCTATGGCGCGATAGTGCTGGCGCAGTTTCCTTTATATGCAAAAAATTACCTGCACGGCGATCACGAAGTTTTCGTACTGCTGCTGACAGTGTTTTCCTTCGGCATCGGTACCGGCTCCCTGCTGTGCGAACGCCTGTCGGGTCACAAGGTGGAAATCGGCCTGGTGCCTTTCGGCGCGATAGGCTTGTCGGTATTCGGCTTTGAACTGTACCTGGCCAGCGAGGCTTATCACAGCGTTGCCACTGTAGATATGATGGGCTTCATCCACCAGGCCGGCAGCCACAGGATCATGTTCGATATCGTGATGATAGGTATATTCGGCGGCCTGTATATCGTGCCTCTGTTTGCGCTGATACAGACTCGCTGCGATCCCAAACATTTGTCCCGCACTATCGCCGGTATGAATATCATGAATGCCCTGTTCATGGTGGTGGCGACCGGTTTTGCGATCCTGATGCTGAAGCTGAATTTTACGATTCCGCAAATCTTCATGGCCACGGCGATACTGAACGCAATCGTTGCGATCTATATCTTCAGCCTGGTGCCGGAATTCCTGCTGCGCTTTATCGCGTGGCTGCTGATACATACCATCTACAGGATACGCGGCGTTAATACCAACCGTATTCCTGACGAAGGTGCTGCAGTGCTGGTATGCAACCATGTCAGCTACATGGATGCCATCGTGATCATGGGGTCCAGTCCGCGGCCGATACGCTTTGTGATGGATCATCGCATCTTCAAGATACCGTTTTTGTCCTGGATATTCCGCACGGCGAAGGCTATCCCCATTGCTCCCGCCAAGGAAGATCCATGGCTGATGGAAAAAGCCTATGTCGATATTGCCCAGGCTTTGCATGAGGGAGATCTGGTTTGTATCTTCCCCGAAGGTAAATTGACCGCCACCGGCGAAATGAACGAATTCAAGGGTGGCGTCATGAAAATACTGGACCGCTCGCCGGTGCCGGTGTTTCCGCTCGCCTTGCGCGGCTTGTGGGGCAGTTTCCTGAGCCGTGACAAGAGCAATGTGTTTGAGCGCTCATTCAGCCGCGGACCATTTTCCAAGCTGGAACTGGTGGTTGGCGAGGCGCTGGAACCGGGCAGCGTAACGCCTGAAATACTGCAGGAAAAAGTGAAAACTCTGCGCGGTGAGTGGAAATAAGCAGAGATAGTCGGAACAAGCGCAAAACTGCACTGAACTAAAGCCAGCCTGCGCTGGCTTGAGGAGATTGGTATGTCTGTATTGACAAGAGTGCTGGCCTGCGGCCTGCTGTATTTAGCTGGACAGGTTCAGGCGGATGCCGCGGCAATCAGCCGCTTTTCTCCCCAGGGCGAGGTTGCACAGGTCAGGCAGGTGAGGGCCAGTTTTTCCGAGTCCGCTATCCAGTTTGGTGACCCTAAAGCGCCTGCCCCGTTTGACGTGAACTGCTCCGAAGCAGGAACAGCGCGCTGGGCGGACGATAAAAACTGGATTTTCGATTTCGTCCGCGACCTGCCGCCAGGTACCAAATGCAGCTTCAGCCTGAAGTCAGGCTTCAAGACCCTTGCCGGCAACGCCATCAGCGGAAAAACTGCCTTCCAGTTCAATACCGGCGGCCCGGCAGTAGTGAATATCCAGCCCTACCAAGGCGAGGGCATTGATGAAGACCAGGCTTTCATCCTGACGCAGAATGGTGCCGCGACTGAAGCCAGCATACGCGAGCATTTGTACTGCGAAATAGAAGGTGTACACGAGCGTGTGCCGGTAAAATTCGTTGCAGCCGATATGCGAGCCGCTTTGCTGAAGCAGTTTGCACAGAAGATAGAGGCGAGCCGCGTCACCATCGTGCAATGTCAGCAGCGCTTTCCCAACGAGGCCGCGGTAAGGCTGGTATGGGACAAAGGCATCGCAACGCCGTCCGGTATTGCCACGACGCAGGCGCAGAGTTTCAAGTTCAAGACACGCAAGGCCTTCACCGCGAGTTTCACCTGCCAGCGTGAAAATGCCAATAGCGCCTGCACGCCCATCTTGCCGGTGAACCTGTATTTCAGCTCTCCCATCACTCGCAAACTGGCGGAAGACATCGTCCTGAAAGGCGCCAGGGGCAATGTCAAGCCGGATTTTGCCAAGGACAATAAAGAAGAGATGGTTTCCAATGTCAGCTTCAAACCGCCGCTGGCGGAAAAGGCTGAGTATTCCATCGTCCTGCCGAATGGTTTAAAGGATGAAAATGGGCGGACACTGAGCAATGCGGCACAGTTCCCGTTGAAGTTTACGACAGCAGACTTTCCGCCGCTGGCCAAATTTCCTTCTGCACCTTTCGGCATCATTGAGCTGAACGCCGATGCCACGCTGCCTGTCACTTTGCGCAATGTGGAGAACAGCATGGTAGTGCGCAGCGCCAATGGCAAAGCCTCGCCCGGCAAGCTGGCGGATGTGAAAGTGGATAGCGATGCCGGCATCATCGCCTGGATGGGTAAATTAAACCGCTATCATGAAAGTACCGTGCAAATCGGCGGCAAGCCGGTGGAGACGCGCAGCATAGGCCTGCTGGAAAAAGAACCGGGTGCGCGCAAGCTGGACCTGCCGCCATCATCGGATGCGCCAGGAGCTGCGTTACGGCCGTTTGAAGTGATAGGCATACCTTTCAAGGAGCCCGGCTTTCACGTTGTTGAGCTGGAGTCCAGACGTCTCGGTGCGGCCTTGCTGGACAAGCCGGTGCCTATGTTCGTACGTACCAGCGTGCTGGTGACCAATCTTGCAGTGCACCTGAAGCTGGGGCGGGAAAACGCGGCCGTGTGGGTCACAACGCTGGATAATGCCAAGCCTGTTGCCGATGCGGATGTGCGTATTTCCGATTGCAAGGGCAAAGAATTGTGGCGCGGAAGGACAGACAAGAACGGTATCGCCTTATCGCCCAAACCCATAGAGGATAGTTGCGTAGACGGCGATTCGGGAGAGGGCCGTATCAGTGGCCTGTTCGCCAGCGCCCGCAAAACCGACGAAAAAGGCCGCGCCGACATGGCGTTTGCGCTGAGCTCATGGAATAGCGGCATAGAGTCGTTCCGTTTCAATCTCCCTTTGGATTTCAACAAATCATCGACAGTCAGGGCCCATACGATACTGGATCGCAGCCTGCTGCGCGCCGGTGAAACCGTTTCGATGAAGCATGTGATTCGCATAGAGAATATGCGCGGCTTCGGTTTACAGAAAAAGGATTTGCTGCCTGATCGCGTACGCATCATCCACCAGGGCAGCAACCAGGAATTCCAGTTCCCGTTGGTCTGGCGCGGGCAAAACACGGCAGAGACAGTGTTTGCGATACCGAAGCAGGCCAAGCTGGGGCGTTACGACATCTTGCTGGATAAAGGCCAGGCGAATGCCAGCCCTGGTACTGACACGAATGCCGAGGCCAGTGCCGACGATCAGGGTGAAGAGCGCGACAACGAAAACACCTTGATGAGCGGTAGTTTCAGGGTGGAAGAGTTCCGCCTGCCTTTGCTGCAGGGACGCATAACACCGCCCAAAACGGCGCAAATCAGTCCCAAGGAGTTGCCGCTGGATGTGCAACTCAATTATCTGAATGGCGGCGGCGCCTCCGGCTTGTCGGCGGAGGTCACCAGCTTGTTGCGTAACCGTGCGATTTCTTTCCCCGCCTATCAGGAATTTTCATTCGCCAGTTCCGGCGAATACGATGAAGAGCAAAAGATCGTCGCCAACAAGTTGCCGGTCACGCTGGACAAGAATGGCAGCGGGAAAACCGTGATCAAGGATTTGCCGGCCATCAAAAAGCCGCAGGAACTATTGTCGGAAATGACCTATGCCGACCCGAATGGCGAGGTGCAGACCGTATCGGCAGTGACGCCCCTATGGCCTTCCGGGCTGGTGATAGGCGTAAAAGCCGGCGAGTGGGTTTCAGTCAAGAAAAAAATGACGCTGACTGCGATAGTGCTGGACACCAACGGCAAGCCGCAAGCGGATGTGAAGGTGGACTTTAGCGGGATTGCGAAGCAAACCAATTCTCACCGCAAGCGCATGGTAGGCGGCTTCTATGCCTATGAAAACGCGGAAGATACCAAGGACCTGGGTTCACTGTGCTCCGGCAAGTCGGATGCGCGCGGACTGGTGCTATGCGATGTGGAGTTGAGTGATCCGGGCAATATCGAAGTATTTGCCAGGGCCAAGGATGGCAGCGGCAACCTGTCGCAAGCGCGGACGTCGGTATGGGTGACAAGGCAGGGAGAAATCTGGTTCGACGGTGAAAACCAGGACAGGATAGACATCCTGCCTGAAAAGAAACGTTATCAGGCTGGAGAAACGGCCAAGTTCCAGGTGCGCATGCCTTTCCGTTTCGCGACAGCGCTAGTAGCGGTAGAGCGCGAGGGCATCATCGACACCATGGTGGTGCAACTGAATGGGCAGGACCCAACCATCAATCTGCCAATCAAGGCGGAATATGGGCCGAATGTGTTCGTCTCCGTGCTGGCTGTGCGCGGGCGCATGCGCGAAGTGCCATGGTATTCCTTCTTTACCTGGGGCTGGAAGGAACCGTTGAACTGGTGGCATGAGTTCCGCGAATACCAGGCGCCGGGCGCCATCGTGGATTTGTCCAAGCCGGCCTATAAGTATGGCATTGCCGAAATTTCGGTCGGCACCCAGGGCAACCAGCTTGGCGTGACGGTTACCAGTGACAAAAGCAGCTACCCGATACGTTCAACTGCCAAGGTCAGCTTCCAGGTACTGCTGCCGAGCGGCAAGCCGGCTGCCGGAGCCGAGGTGGCGGTAGCAGCGGTCGACGAGGCCTTGCTGGAGCTGCAGCCAAATACCAGCTGGGATTTGCTGGCGGCGATGATACAGCGGCGCAGCTATGGCATAGAGACTTCAACGGCGCAGATGCAGGTGATAGGCAAGCGGCACTACGGCCGCAAGGCCGTCGCGGCCGGTGGCGGCGGTGGCAAATCGCCGACGCGCGAGCTGTTTGATACGCTATTGCTGTGGCGGCCCAACGTGGTGCTGGATGCCAACGGCAGGGCGCAACTGGATGTGCCCTTAAACGATGCGCTAACCAGCTTCAAGATTGTGGCAGTAGCGCAAAGCGGGGAATCATTGTTCGGTACCGGTTCCACCAGCATACGATCCACGCAAGATTTGCAACTGATTTCAGGTTTGCCGCCGCTAGTGCGCGAGGGCGACCGCTTCAATGCAATGCTGACGGTCAGAAACACGACTACACGGGCGATGCAGGTGGATGTGGCCGCAAAAGTTGGCGGCCTGGGCGCGGAGTTGAATGATCAGAAACTGAGCATTCCTGCAGGCGAGGCAAGAGAGCTTAGCTGGAGCGTCACTGCGCCGGTATCCGCGAATGGGGACGCGCAGCAATTGGCGTGGGAGGTGAAAGCGCAGGAGCAGGGCGGACAGGCAGTCAAGGATAGCCTTAAATTCAGCCAGCGCGTCGTGCCGGCGGTACCGGTCACGGTGCAGCAGGCGAGCCTGTTCCAGTTGGATAAGGCGACTTCCATTGCCGTTTCCCAGCCTGCAGATGGATTGCCCGGGCGCGGCGGTCTGGCAATATCGCTGATGCCAAGTCTTGCCGGGCCAAGCGAAGGCCTGCGCCGTTTCTTTGCCGACTATCCCTATTCTTGCCTGGAGCAAAAGACTTCCAAGGCAATAGGCTTGCGTGATGCGGCAATGTGGGAGCGCGTGATGACGGAGCTGCCGACCTATCTGGATGATGACGGGCTGGCCTATTACTACCCGCCGAATGATGCCAGCAAGCGCCTCGGCAGCGACACCTTGACCGCCTATATCCTGGCGGCCAGCAATGAAGCCAGCTATGCCTTGCCGCAGCAAAGCCGCGACAAGATGCTGCGTGGTCTGGCTGCCTTTGTCGACGGAAAAATTACCCGCGATTTCTGGTCTCCGAAGAAAGATCTGGATGTCAGGAAAATAGCCGCGCTGGAGGCTTTGTCCCGCTATGGGCAAATGGATCCGCGCATGCTCGGTTCCATACAGATAGCGCCGAATCAATGGCCTACGTCGACCCTGCTGGACTGGACTGCGATACTGCAAAGAGTGGGCACGATACCGCAGCATGACAAGTATCTGAAAGAGGTTGACCAGGTGCTCCGCTCGCGCCTGAACTATCAGGGCACCCGGATGGGATTTTCCACAGAGAGCGATGACTACTGGTGGTGGCTGATGTGGAATGGCGATGCGAATGCCAACCGGCTGATCCTGGTAGCCCTGAACGACCCGGCCTGGCGCGAGGACATGCCCAAGCTGATCAACGGCGCCATACAGCGCCAGCAGCGCGGGCGCTGGGCATCTACGACAGCCAATGTCTGGGGCACACTGGCACTGGAAAAGTTTGCACAGAAATTTGAAACCGAAAAAGTCAGTGGAACGACCAAGGCTGCGTTGGCCGCTGCAAGCCAGTCTTTCAATTGGCCTGCAAGCGGTGGCGGCAAATTGTCCTTGCCCTGGCCTGCAGGTGCAGTCAAAGCGGCTCCTGCGGCTTCTGCCGCGCCTTCTCCGGCAACGGCGCCGGATGGCTTGAAATTGACGCACGATGGGCGCGGCAAACCTTGGGTGACGCTACAAAGCCTGGCCGCCGTAGCCTTGAAAGCGCCTTTCTCCAGCGGCTATCGCATCACCAAGACGCTGGTACCTGTCGAGCAAAAAGAAAAAGGGAAATACAGTCGTGGCGACGTCGTGCGCGTGGAGCTTGAAGTTGATGCGCAAACCGATATGACCTGGGTGGTAGTGTCGGATCCTGTCCCTGCCGGCGCGAGCTTGTTGGGCTCAGGGCTGGGGCGCGACTCTGCGATAGCCAGCAGCGGCGAGCGTTCTGCAGGTAGTGCCTGGCCTGCCTATGAAGAAAGAAGTTTTGAAGCCTATCGCAGCTACTATCAGTTCGTGCCCAAAGGAAAATTCAAGCTGTCCTATACGATGCGACTGAACAATGCAGGGGAATTCAACCTGCCACAAACCAGAGTGGAGGCCATGTATGCATCTGAGATGTTTGGTGAAATTCCCAATGCGCCGCTGAATGTGAAGTGATGTACACGCAGCAGCATGGGTTGAAAAACCTGATTTCCTATGTGGGCAGGTATGGCAAAAACCTGCTTGCCGGGCTGTTGCTATGCGTGACCAGCTTGACCGCCTGTGCTGTTCCCAGTTTTGCCGAGGTGCAGCAGGATTTCCGGTCCTCGGATTCCATCCTGTATGACAGGAATGGCGTCGCCATCCATCAGCTCAGGTTGAACCCGAAAGAGCGCAAGCTGGCCTGGGTCAAGCTGGAGGATATATCGCCTGCGCTGAGAAACGCCTTGATTGCTTCCGAGGATAAACGTTTTTACCAGCATGGCGGCGTGGACTGGAACGCGGTTGCAGCCGCTGCCTGGGGTAATCTGTGGAATACCCGCACCAGGGGGGCTTCGACGATTACCATGCAGCTTGCCGGCCTGCTGGAAGAAGATTTGCGCCGAAAAGCCGCACCGCGCAGCGCGACACAAAAAATCAGCCAGGCCTTCATCGCAAAAGCACTGGAGCAGAGCTGGCGCAAGGATCAGATACTGGAAGCCTACTTAAACCTGGTGGCTTTCCGGGGTGAGCTGGTGGGAGTGCACGCCTTGTCCAGGGTCTTGTTCGACAAGCATCCCAGCGGATTGAACCAGGTAGAAGCAGCAATCGCTGTCGCCCTGATACGGGCGCCTAATGCCAAGCCTGCAAGAGTGGCTGAGCGAGCCTGCCTTATCCTGAAAGAACAGGGCCTTGCCAGCTATTGCCAAAATCTGGCGGGCATCACCGAGCTGCGGTTTGCGCGCCTGACCGCAAAGTCTTCGCAGCTCAATGTTACGGCCGGCCCCCAGCTGGCCCCGCATCTGGCACGCAGACTGTTAAAGCTTGATGCAGAGGGCTCGCTCAACACAATGACGGTTGCCGCCAAGCCCACGGTCCGGAATGTGCGTTCGACGCTGGATGCAGCTACCCAGGCCTTTGCCCGGGATTCGCTGGTGCGCCAGCTATCAGCGCTGGTGGACAGGAATATCGAGGATGGTGCTGTAGTGGTGCTGGATAATGCCAGCGGCGATGTGCTGGCCTGGGTAGGTTCCAGCGGCAGCTTGTCCGATGCTTCACAGGTGGATGGTGTCGTGGCCTTGCGTCAGGCAGGTTCCACATTGAAACCTTTCCTGTACGAACTGGCGATAGAGAAAAAATGGCTGACTGCGGCATCGATACTGGATGACTCGGCGGTTAATTTACCGACAGCTTCTGGCCTCTACATACCGCAAAACTATGACAAACATTTCAAGGGATTGGTCAGCGTGCGTACCGCACTGGGTTCTTCCTTGAATATTCCAGCGGTCCGCACGCTGGTAACGGTAACTCCGGATTTGTTTTTCCGCCGCTTGCAAAGCCTGGGCTTCCAGCTCAGGGAATCGGGTGATTATTACGGCTATAGCCTGGCGCTGGGCAGTGCCGATGTCAGTTTGCTGGCATTGACGAATGCCTATCGCAGCCTGGCAAACAAAGGGCGATATAGTACAGTGCGTACCAGCGTAAAAGATGCCGCAAGCCGTGATGTCGCCGTGATGGAACCGGCATCCAGCTTCATCGTCGGCGATATACTGGCGGACCGTGCTGCGCGCGCCGTGACCTTTGGTCTGGAAAGTGCGCTGGCGACACGCTCCTGGACAGCGGTGAAGACCGGCACCTCCAAGGACATGCGGGACAACTGGTGTATCGGCTATTCCGACAGATACACGGTCGGCGTCTGGGTAGGCAATGCTTCTGGTTCACCGATGTGGGATGTGTCCGGCGTGACCGGTGCAGCGCCTGTGTGGCAAGAAGTGATGGCCTATCTGGAGGGCAGGAATAGAAGTGCGGCAGGAGTGAAAGCAAGAACATACGCACCTGCGGCTGGCGTAGTGGCGCAGCATATCGAGTATGAGTCCGGTGTTGAAGCTCCACGCAATGAGTATTTTCTTGCCGGGACAGAGCAGAATCTGATCAGGCTTGCGAAGCCTGACGATATTTACCCGGCTATTTTATATCCGACAGCAGGCATGCTGATTGCGCTGGATCCCGATATTCCACCGCAACGGCAGCGCTTGCGCTTCGCCGCGCAGGGCATCCACAACGGTCGCTGGCGGCTGGACGGCAAGCCCCTGCAGGCGCCTAAGAACGGCATCTATGATTGGATGCCCTGGCCAGGAAAGCATTTGCTATCGCTGCTGGACGCAAAAGGCGTGCTGCTGGATGAAGTGCATTTCGAAGTGCGCGGGGCTATTGAAAAACCTAAAGGCAAACATCCATCCACAAAATCATAGTGCTGTTCGCCCGTTGTTCTGTGAGAAGCCGTTCAAGCCTGATTCTTCGCTTCTGCAGTAAGCGGCGCTTTCCTCGGCAGCATCAGGGCGAATGTCGTGCCTGTGCCCAGTGTGCTTTCGACCTGCACGCGCCCGCCCAGCAGGCCGGTGACTATATTGTGGGTAATATTCAAGCCCAGTCCTGAACCACCTGCACCCAGCTTGGTTGTAAAAAACGGATCGAAGATACGATTGATATTTTCCGGAGGTATGCCGACGCCATTGTCCTGTACCGTCAGCATGACGGACTTGTCCGAGATGATCTTGGCCGTGATGCTTATCTGGCCGGTAGGGCGGTTGTCAAAAGCGTGTATCAATGCATTGTTGATCAGGTTGGTCAGCACCTGCCCGAGTGGGCCAGGGTAGCTGTCCAGTGTAATTTCTTCGGGTATGCTTGTATAAATGGTGTAGCTGGTCTTTTTGATCGTCGGCGACAGCGTGAGCACAATTTCTGCAACTAGTTCTGCCACACCGAATTTCCTGCGCTGCGAACTGGTCTGGTCCACGGCCACCTGCTTGAAGCTGGCAATCAGGCCCGCAGCCTTTTGCAAGTTGCGCACCAGGATGTCGTTGGCATCCCTGGTGCTCTCGATATAGCTTGCCAGCCCCGAGCGGGTCAGCCCTGAGGTGAAATCCTTGCTCAATTGTTTAGTGTGATCCAGCGAGGTGCTGGCAATCATCAGGCTATTGCCGATAGGTGTGTTCAGTTCATGTGCGATACCGGCCACCAGTGCTCCCAGGGCTGCCAGCTTGTCGCTACGCACCAGCTCATCCTTCGCCATATTCAGCGTGGTGAGTGTAGTAGCCAAGGCCTGATTGGCCTGCTGCAGAGAGTTGGTGCGCTCATTGACCCTGTCTTCCAGGTTGATGTTCAGTGCCTTGATCTCCGCTTCGATGGCACGCTGCTCGGTAACGTCCTTAAAGGCCACGATCATGAACTTTTCCCCTGCCGGGTCGGAGAAAACGTTTCCGTACAGTTGCATCAAAAGCTGGCTGCCGTCGGCGCGACACATCCAGGCCTCAAAGTTGCTTAGCATATTGCTTGCATTTAAGATCTTCAACATTGCGGTTCTGTCGTCAATATCGCAATACATGTTCAGATCCAGTGCGGTCTTGGACAGCGCCGACGCGCGTGACCTGAGAAACAAGGTTTCAAAGGCCTTGTTGACGTCTACTATTCGATAGTCTTTCAGGTAAGAGACTGACATTGCAGTAGGTGAATTACTGAAAATATTTGAGAATCGCTGCTCGCTGGCCTTCAGCGCTTCTTCGGTGCGCTTTCTCTCCAGTTCGGCGGATGCTCGTTCGCTGAATACCTCCAGCAGGGACTTCACTAGCTCCGGGTTTTCGAGAGGTTGCTTGTGCATTACATTCAGCACGCCAATTATGTGACCCGCCGAGTCATGAATGGGCGCCCCGGCATAGGCTTCCCATCCCTGTTCCTGCAAAGTGGAGTCCGACGGGAACAGGTCGCCGACCGACTTTGCGAAGATGGAAATTTTTCCGGCCATGATACTTTCGCAAGGCGTATCAAGATAGGAGTACTCATGGTTCTCACTCAGTTTTCCTTGTAGATAGTTGGCGATGGAGCGCAGCTTGTTCGGTGTATGCGGTATGCGCAAACCCATGAATGCGCGGTCCACGCCTAGTGCAGAGGCGAGGTCGGTTACCAATGTTTCAAAGTAATTGTCCCTGTCTTTTGCATACGCTGTTCCTTGGGCTAGTTTGAGTAAGGCGCGATCAAGCTCTTCATTTTGTCTTTCGATTTTTTTCTGCAGAGTGACGTCGCGCACACTGGAAAGAAAGTATTCTTCTCCATCGACGATGAACAAGGAGCAGCTAAATAGAAAATCGCGAATATCGCCCGACTTCATTCTGAATCTGGTGGGGAAGTCGGTTACTGTGCGCTGCTCGAGAACTTGCTTGCCAAGCCTATCCCTTTCGCTTCGGTCAACCCAGAACTTAAGGTCCAGCGAGGTTTTGCCTATTGTTTCCTCACGGCTGTATCCGATCACTTCCTCAAATCGGTCATTAATATCCATAATCCGTGAGTCGCTAACGCGGGTAATGGAAATCGCATCGGGAATGCATCTGAAAGCACTGTAGAATTTTGATTCTGAAATTCTCAGGGCCTGCTCAAGCTGCTTGTGTTTGCTGATGTCATTGCCTACCGCAATGAAATGGATAATCCGCTCATGGTGGTCACGCACAGGCTGCATTTCCATTAATAGCCAGAACGGCACTTTCTCTTTGGTGTAATTGAGTAGCTCAACCTCATGGAAGCCCTGTCCCTGAGCCACCTTTTCCAGCATGAACTTTACCGTATCCGGGTTGCTGTCCGGGCCCAGCAATAATTCACTGGGCTTGCGGCCAAGCACTTCGTCCAGTGTATATTTTGTGGTTGAAATAAAGGCCGGATTCACCCACTCCATATCTCCGTCTGCATTGGTGATCATGACCAGATTGCTGGTCAGGTTCGCAGCCAGGGCAAGTTTGCGGTTTTCCTCTTGATACCGTTTTTGTTCTTGGGTGTCGTGGACGGCGGCAGCACTGGATGGCAAAGGTGAGTCTGTATTTTTTTGGTCCCGGCCTCGGGCGCCTGATGCTGGAGCGATGGTGAGCGCAATGGGTGGCGCGACGAGTTCCGTTGACAGCGTTTTCCAGAAAATGCGCAAGCAAGTCGCCGCTGCAATAGTCAGTAACAGCGAAACAAAGAGCTGCAGGGAAGTGAAATGCAGTGATGCGGATTGCCAGTCGTGCGCGCTGATCATCGCGACAAACGAACTGGCAAATATCAGACCTGCACTTACAGTGTAAATGAGTTTTCTTCGTACAGACTTGAGTCTGGCCGCGAATTCAGCATTCTTCTCTCCATCTGACATACGAATGCCTTGCTAGTTATTATAGTTATGAAAATGTTGGTGATTCAGGGGGGTAAAGTGCGATCAATTATTTTTGAGCCATAGGCGCAAATCCTCCCTGGTCATAGGTTTAGCAAATAAATAGCCCTGGGCCAGATGGCAGCCGAAGGAGCGCAAGGTCTGCGCTTGCATCTCGCTCTCCACCCCCTCCGCAATCACCGACAGGCCCAGGTTCTGGCCCAATTGGATCACCATCTTCGCAATACTGGCGTCGCTCGAACTATCCTTGATCTCATTGACAAACGCCCGGTCTATCTTCAGCCTGTCCACATCCAGCTTCTGCAAATAGCTCAGCGACGAGAAACCGGTAC
>NZ_BMED01000006.1 GCF_014636315.1 Parundibacterium terreum
TCACCAGCGTCGCCCTTGAGGACGTCATTGCCTTCCTGCCCATACAGACTGTCGTTGCCGTCGCCTCCGCTCAATATATCGTCGCCGCCATGGCCTTGGATCTGGTCATTTCCGGCCAGGCCGGACAACGTATCAGCCGTTTCGTACCCGATCAGATTGTCATCTCTTGTCGTGCCTTTGATTATTTCAGTCTTGACTTTATCGACATTCCAGATCGTTCCATCGGCAAACTTGATTTGATCTAGCGCATATGTGAATTGACCGTTGCCCGTACCGTCGCCGACAAAATAGCCCGACACTTCGACGTAATCAGACGTCCCATTGATGCTGATATACAGTGTATTCTCGCCCCGAGTAAATGTAACGTCAGCTGGATTCAAACCTACTAGCAACAGAGTATCGACTTTATTGGTGTCGTTATAAGACGCGTTGTCGATAATATCGTGACCGGCGCCGCGGCCAAAGACATAGGTGTCGGATCCCGCACCACCGCTCAGGTGATCCATGCCGGCACCGCCAATGAGGATGTCATTACCGTTCCCGCCGAACAGATAATTATCCTGGCCATTGCCAACAATTAAATCGTCTCGCACCGTTCCAGAAAATTGGGATTCTGTCGCGGCCATGAATCGCACTGTCCAACTGCTTAGCTCTTCATTAAATCCACCTAGGTCTCCAGCCTCCGTCAGCTTCCTTGCCAGGTATGGGATGGGATCCCATCCTATTGCTTGCGCATTCTTTTCTCCCCAGGCGCTCACGATCTCTATGAGTGCTATTGCACCATTGCGCGGATCTTTTTGGAAGGCAGCATCGAAATATTTTTCAATCCCAGAAATTTCGAATTTTCCGTCATTTTTTTGACTGATGGGGATAGTGAGAAAGTCTTTGTATATCGTACTTAGCGCTAGAGATTCGTATATGTCACCCTTGAATCGATCATAGGCGAGCAGAATATTATTTATTTGAGATGACGTTAAAGTGACGTTAAGGCTACCGGAGCTTGCATCAAGCAGAGTCGTTCGTGCCTGGCCCTGCGCGCCGCCATAGGTAAATCCCATGAAACGTTCGACGATACCTAACTTTTTCAGGAATTCGTTGTACTCGGCAGTGCCGGCTGCCAATCCTTCCAGATGATAGGTCAACGATACGCCGCTGGAAGAAAGAGCATCCGCTTGCTGTTTTAAGGTCTTAAACGTGGATGTTCCTGCCCATTTTTCAACAAAACTGTCCAGCATAGGCAGTTGTTCATCACGAGTCTTTTTCTGGGTATATTGCCAAACCCAGCTTCCCAGATCCGGAGACAGGCTAATAGCTTCAGATAAATTTCTGACGCGGCCGGAACCTGCAAGGCTCGGCAAATTCATTGCCTGATCAGTCAGCTTGATGCTATCTGTGAACTCGCTATAGAACGAATTTTGAAGTAAATCTAAATTTGCGATATTCGAGCTGATTTCTCCGGAATTTCCGACGGTTCCATCACCGCGCGTAAAAGTTCCAGCCGCTGTCTGTACATTACCATTGCCAAAGTCGTGGCGGACAGCATTGGCGCCCAATGAAATCGATGTGATGTTATTGGCGGCAAGGGAACTCAGTTCGTTGGCCTGACTGATACCGTCCTGGTTCAAATCACGCCAGATTCGCAACGAGCTGTATGCTGCATCGCTCGCATCAATCTTGCCGTCTCCGTTGTCGTCTAGATCGGCAAGAGCCGCAAATCCGTTTGTTGCGAGTTGGCCATTTTTCAGAACCGTATCTACACCAAAAAGTTCGCGTCCGCTGTCTATCGTGCCGTTTCCATTACGGTCAAGAGCGAGCCATCCGTCATCAGGACTCAGCCACCCCGTTCCAGTCTTGACACCATCTGCATCGTGGTCAAACAGTATAGGCGCACCATGATTATCGATTACGGTTTCAATGCCGTCGCCATCAAGGTCAAGCGCGAGAGGATCCCTGCGTGGAACAACGGTACCGTTTGCAGCTGATACTGCTGCACCAGATCCTATGCCATGGACTGCGCCGGAGTGATTCGAATTATTCGCGCCGACACCCAAACGAACTACTTTCCTAGGAATAATTTCAGACAAGCCGGATTCCGGAATAATAACCTTCAATTGACTGGAGCCTCCCGTTTTATCGGTGACCCTTGCGATGAATGCATCATCCTGATGTAATCCGGTGTTCGCAAACTGATCGATTGTGCGCGTATATGTCCAGGTGCCATCGACCTGATTAATCGCAACGTGGCCGAAGCGAGCATCCTGTGCAACGGAATATGAGACATTCGCACCGTCCTCGACGTCTTCTCCGAGAATTTTTCCACCGAATTTGTCAAGTTCAACAATAGAGTGCCATTCCGTGTGTCCGTTGGTGACGACACCCGCGAACAACATTCCATTCAAAGATCCAAGTTCATAGCTTTTTCCGTTAATGGATATCCCGCCGTTTGCCATGCCCCAAATAGTGGAAATATTGCCAATAGGAGCGGCAATCTTATCGTCTACGCGAACCGTGGTAGGCAGGCTGTAACGCCCGCCTGGGAATTGTTCATCTGCAGAATGTTCAACCAGCCTGGATGAGGCAACCGGTTTTGTAATCGAAGAATTGCTGATGGATGGAAGATCGTTAACTGCTGCAACGTTAACCGTCACTATTCCCTGCGCCGTGCGGCCAGCACCATCCGTCAAAATATAAGTGAAACTGCCGCTGCCATTGAAGTCTAGGTTTGGCCAGAATTTGATTGCCCCTGTCGCTGCGTCATAATCTACTTCCCCGCCAACTCCGTTAATCACTGAAGTGATTTTAAGGGAGGAGTGATCCAAACCGGCGCCAGTGATGGAGTCATTATTCAGCAATTGCGTAGCATTAACCGACACAGAGACGTCTTCCACACCGTCAATGCGGTCAAATCCTGCGCTTAACTTTCCATCGGCACTTGTTGCGCTGTGTAATTTTCCATCTTGCAGCTTGGTCAAATCTTGCACACCGGTTGCATAAGACTCTATCGTCGAATCTTCATGGACCACATGGAGGTTATTGTCGGTGACGCTAGTCAGCACGCCGTCGGTATCTGCGGTCAGGTTCGCCAGACCAACCTGGTGGGTAACTCCGTTAATGGTGAACGAGCCCGCAGCAAAATCGATGACTGTGATGCCAAGATCTGCAAAGGACTTCAGCTCGCTATCCTGGGCTACACCATCCATATTGATATCACGCCACACACGCATGTGTGAGAAGACTGGATCGGCTGCGGTGAGCTTATTATCGTAGTTGGAGTCTATTTCTTTCAATGCGCCCAAACCACGCTTTGCCGTGTCTATGCCGACGTCGTTGAATAATTCATGCCCACCGTTAATGCTGCCGTTGCCGTCCCGATCCAGCACCAGAATGCCGTCACGTGGATTGACCCAGTCGGTTTCTTCTGCAAAGCCATCGTCATCAACATCGAACAACACGCCATTCCCTTGGTCGCGGCTAGTTGTCTTGATCCCATCGCCCTCAAGGTCCAAAACAATAGGGCGTACGGATTGCAGCGGGGCATTCGCTGGAGCGGTAAGCACGTTGCCATCTTCAATGGCCCATTGCATAGCATTCAATCCGACCCGTTCGTTTCTTTGCTTGAAACCACCTGAGATGGCTATCTCGTAAGGATCATTCGAATCGATCGGTTCGAGCGGCAAGGCATCCCAATAGGCATGCTGTTTCTTGATCGTCTCTGTCATCCAATCGGGAGCTACCGCACCTGACTTGATTGCGGCCTCGACGAATATTTCACCAATCGATTTAAAGAAATCATCCGTAGATGCACCATCAATTAGATGTCCAGGAGTTCCCTCTGAGATCAAACCACCGTTACGGTCAAATACAACATTTTTCACTTCACCGCTTATTTGATCACGATAACTGATCGTCCAAGTAAAACCACGGCCGCTGTACGTAAGCGTAGGCATGCGTTCTGCGATGAAACCTTTACCTGGCAAGGCTTTCAAAACCGATTGAGCACCAGCCAGCAGCTGGTTCATCATTTTTACGGACATCTCGTTACCACCATTTCGGCCGTAGCCAGCGGCAAACATAGGTCCAGTCGCATCTTGCCTGAGGATAGCGCCACCCTGCGGAGTATCATCATCCAATATCTGCGAGAGAATTTGAAAACCGGCCCAAATTTGTCCAATTATTGGCACATAGTACGATGCAATGGCAACGATCGCTCCTTCATAGTCACCATTTTTGATATCGATAAATGCCGTGAGGAAGGGTAAGACATCTGCAATTCCCTTGAGCGTATCGGTTACCGATGCCAGATTGGCAGATGCCTCGTTGACCGCATCCGTAGCTGCGTCCACAGAACCGAAGTGACCAAATGCATCGGTCGCAGCGTAGTTCTGAATTACCGATACCTGATTTTCTAGAAGAGTTTTGTAAGTATTGAGAGCTGTGTTTGAAAGTGATAATCCACTACGCAAGGCGCTTAATGTGTCGCCACGGTCCAGCGCTTTTTTGAGGCCGAGGACATCACTTAGAACATTGAGGCCGGTAGATATGTCACCAATTTGCGGAACTTTCCCGTCGCTCCAGATATTCAGTATGTTGAACGATGAGTTCGCAATTGCAAGACTATCGCCGCGCTTTAGCGCCGCCATCAAACCTTGTATGCTGGTTAAGGAGTTTGCCAAGTGCTGGACATTTGGATCTTTCCACCATTGGTCTGGGGCATTTGAGTCCGGCTTAGATAATTCGCCACTGGAAGTTTTACTTTCGGCATATACGATGCTAGCGGCCTCAGCAGAATTCTTTCCGGTCATCGGATCAAAACCTGAGTTGATCAATGCTTCCCGCGTTTGCATTTCATCGATAGGTGGTTGACCGTTAATACTTTCTACCTTCTCCAACTCCCACTCACCCTTTTCATCTGTTGCATAGGTGAGGTGAACTCGGAAGTCTTCAACCAACATCTCTATATCGCGAGTGGCGGCCTCCGTTATTGGGTCATAGGTGGTCGTTATGTTGCTGGCGATATTTCCGTTTGGTTCCTTAGTGATCCATTTCGTTGTATTTCCAACAGTCGTGAATAAACCGTCGAGTATAGCCTGACCGGTAGTCGGATTGAATTGCTTGAAATCAATTTCTGGGCCGTTGATTTGCCCCTTTGTCAACGTCCCTTGCTCTAAGGAGTAAAATTGACCGCCATCCTCCGTTAGATCAATGACATAAATGCCCCCGGTTGAAGTGTGGCCAAAATATCGTTCAGCCCCATCCGGAGCAGTTGTAGGTGCATGTGAAGTACGGATGGCAGTTGCTAAGTCATCACCGGTGGCCATCAATCCACCGCCCTTACCATCGCCTAAATATTTGGCGCCGTTAGCACCGCCAATAGCACCTATACATAGGCTGGCTAGGATGGGTTTTGAAACTGGAGCGAACATAAACAACGCTAAAGTACTGGCACCTACAAACGTCTCAACACCAAACTCTCCCTTCAATGCCCCTTCGGCCGCAGCCAATGGCGACCCGAATATGGAGCAAATAGCCGCTGCACCAATTCGCGCAGTTGCCTCAGTGTTGTTGATTGAATCTCCTTGGCCAATTCCGGCAGCGAAACCTCCAATAGCTTGTAATTCGGCCACAGTCATTTGTAACTGAGGTACCTGAGTCAACCGACCGAAATCCCCGTTAACAGCAGCCATTCCGTCGTAGCCAGAGTACGCCAGACGATGAAGATATACCCAACCATTTGCATTTAATGCGACTTGCGACGCATCAGTTCCTACTCCATTCTTAATTTCATATGCGAGACCGTTGGAACCAATTAGCCTCCCGCCGACTTGCCCTACTATTTCAGTTTCAGAACCGTTCTGCATTTTTGTACTTACATTGTAAGCAGATATACCGGAGTAAGTAGCGCCGTTTGGATCGAAGGAGGAGTCAATCTGAGATTTTATGACGTCTTCTGCACCAGGGGCCGAATGCGTGATAATCGCTATGTCTCCATTGCGGATATTTGCGAGACTATTCAAGCCCAACTCTGTAAGTACTTTTGAGTCTCTATCAGCAATAATGTCATGAAGAACAAAATTGGTAATAGCTCCGCCTTTACTATCGCCTGCAATTGTAAGGGTTCCACCATCCTCCAGCGCTTTATTCAGTGCTTTGTAAACTTGCGTTTTTATGTCATCGCCATTTTCATTTTTCGTTGGAGATGTCCATTGTGATAACCCGAAGTCTTTGAAATTTGTGTACCATCCTTTTTTGTCATCATTTCCGTTGGTACCCATCGGAACGACCATTACCTGATTAGTAACGTCGTTCTTGTATATAACAAATTTACCTCCTAGTGCCGTATCTTCAATAGAATTTTTGATTGTCCAACCTTCAGGCGTAACCCAAGGTTGTTGTCTACCTTGCCCGCTATTGTCGATCGCTTGTAATACGTAACCAGCCGCTGTTTTTCCATAAGTCTGATCCATTGCCGTAAAAGCAGCGCGAACCAGCGCATAATTATCTGCCGCAAGATTTATTTGTCCGTTACTCATTTTATTTAGCTTCACAAAGGTTAATTATGACGATCTGTTTTTTTAAAGCACGCCAATCAGAATAAAGGTTGAACGCAATTTTGCAGCCGTCGGGCGAAAGAGATAATTTGTCCACGCCTTCACGCCCATCTATGCCAAGTAGGCGTGGTCCGCCGAAGACTCTGACTAAATTTTTTTCTTGAAGTAGAAATAGCCCGTATTCGCTTTTCCGCGAATTTGGGGCGACGATCAACAGCCCAGCCCGTGTCGGTAGCAACACACCAAAGTAGCGAATGCCATATTCAAATAAGATCGCCGGATAGGGGATTTGCTCTATGCTGCCGTCCATTCCGAGCAGGCGATAAGGTGTAAGAGAGTACTGTCGATTTTTCCAGGCATCCACCGCTCCAAGGCGGCGATCGGTATCTGAATTTCCTTGACTATCGCGCATATTCAACAAATATTTTTGTTCATGCGCGAGGTACACTGAAGTTGATATTTCAGAGCCTCTCAACGGTAGTTCTTCAACCGTGCCGTCGGCCTTGTGCCAAATTGCCTTGTCTATATATGCGGCGTCAGTGGGCGTACCCTTCTGAACACTTCGAATGTATCCATCTGATTCATGAAGATAGTTCACAATCTGGGAGGGGGGAGGCAACGAGTGTTTGCTTCTACAGTTAAACGGGTCAATGTCCACAGGCTCTGAAATCGCGGCTAAATTCCCATTTTTATCCAAATGAAAAAATGTCCTTTTGGTGTCTTCCGTATACGTAAGTTCAGCAAAATTGGCGATCTCCAACTCTTCGCTCCAGCAAACTAGACGAGAGGCGGTGAATAGAGCTTTCGAAGTTCCCGTACGAGCGTCAACCAGCATGACACGTTGAAGTTTTTTTTCATCCGCATCTGGAGTGTCTTGTTTCGCGTTGACGATGAAAGAATCTTCATTCAACCAGATTGCGCCAGGACCATGGGCCCCTCCCAAAGCCCGGTTCACCATAGGCTCAAGACCTGTCTCAATCGGCACTATTTTTTTATCAAGAATTTTTTTCTTGGTTGCGTCTTCTCTAAAGTATGAATTTTCTTTAGTCGACAAATAAGGGCGCTCATAATAATCGCGGGACTTTGTATTTTGCTGCAAATCGGCCGCATTTCCTGTTGCATCAGCCAAAAGAAACGGCATAGTGATTAGTATCAGTAATGGCCGCTTACAGATTCTCGGAAAATTTATATTTATTGCTGTCATGGTCTGATCATTATTTGGTCGTGTAGACTGTTGCTTTGCTCGAACAACAATCGGCTATCATGAGCCGTTAATTTTTTACAGGGCAGTGGGATTCACCATCGGTATCTTTATTACTTTGACGATCTTAATTCTTTCATTTCCTCGATGGCGAGAGTTCGGTCCTTCTGTACGATGGAGGAGCCGGCAAAAAACAGATTCATCAACGGTCCCGTTGGAAACTCGTATTTATAAAACATAGTCTCCGCAGATTTAATCTCCATTTCCACTTCGCTAGTCTTCGATAACCCGGACGGTTTTACCGTTAATTTGTGCTGACCCGGCTCTATGCGCAAGTGCAAGAATGACCCATTTGCTAAACTACCGATCTTCTTTTCATCGAGCGTTACAGCAAACGAATCCAGGGACGCGGCCATTGCCGCTGAACGATACAGATAAACGTCGCCCTTACCGGGTTCAGGCGATGCAACACCACTGAATTGAGGGCCGGTTGCCGTTACACAGGCAGACAGCAGCGCCGATGCCGTCAATGCCGTTGCCAAATTTGCGTAGTGCTTAAATTTTATGCTTGCCATTTGAAATTCTTTTAATTGAATAATATGAATGCCACAATTAATGCCATGTAAGTACTGGTCATTTTGAAGTCAGTCTTTTCGTATATTTTTTTCGAGCGAAGATTTCACTTCGCTCGCCATATACACAGCTGCTTTGTTAAACTCTTGGGGCCAAAATATTGTTGTCTGTATTTTTTTTCCCATTGGATCTTCTTCTTTATCACGCCTGAACATTTTTATGGTCGCAGTGGCAGTCGATGTGTAGCCATGCTGGCTTCGCACTGAATAGGCTCCGCTGTCGATAATTCGGAAGGCGTCATAACCGCGCTCAATTGCAATGCTCGCGCTACGATACAACACGTACTCTTTTAGAATTTCTGTGCCGGCTACCGCACCGCTGAGATATCTGACTTCGACTGTCGTCGGATCAATATCCCTGCTGGAATAGCCAGCCATTCCAAAACCTGGCGAAGCTGTATAGTTGCTCGCGCAGGCCCCCAAGAAAAGAGTCCCGCTGCTGATTGCCAGAATCTGGAGTAAATTTCTAAGCTTCATTGATGCGTATTTTTCGTTTAAGGTATGTCACCATGGGTTGATACTAACTGCGGACTTTACCTTTCCCTCGCCGCCTCCTGCGTCGCCTTCTGCACCGGCGACAGCAAATACTCCAGCACCGTCCTCTTGCCCTGATTAATCTCCGCCACCACCTGCATGCCCGGCGTGATCAAGAGCTTGTTGCCCTGCGCATCCACCAGTACCTGCTTGTCCAATTGCACCCTTGCCTTGTAGGTGGAAATGGTGCTGGCCGGATTACTGTTGTCAGCAGTGCCGCCGCTACTGCCGTTGCTGTTGGTGTTGTTCTGCTGATTGCTGCTTTTGCCGGTTTCGGTGGCATCTGCGCTCAAGTGCGTCACCTTGCCAGTCAGCATGCCGTAGCGCTGGAAAGGGTAGGTCGCCAGTTTGATCTGTGCTTTTTGTCCGATCTGCACAAAGCCCACGTCTTCGTTCTTGATATTGACGTCGGCATACAGCTTCTCGTCTTTCGGCACCAGGGTCAGGATCACGGTGCCGGGCTGGACGACTGCACCTATGGTAGTGGTGGCCAGGTCCTTGATCACGCCGTCCTGCGGGGCGCGCAGTTCCATCAGGCCTTCTTTGTAGGCGGTCTTGTCCAGGTTGGGTTGCAGTTGCGCGATTTTGGCGCGAATCTCGGCCAGGTCTTTTTGCAGTTCGGCTTTGTAGTTGCTCTGAATCTGGCTGATGCGTTGCTGTTCTGCAGCGATGGTGGCGTTCAATGCGGCGACTGTCGCTAATTGTGCATCCAGGTCCTTGGCTTTTTCCAATGCTTCGCGCTGTTTGTCGGCGCTGGCCAGATTGCCGAAAAAGCCTTCTTTTTCCAGTTTGCTATAAGCGTCGGCGGCTTTTTTGTAGGTGGGCAGCGTTTGTTCCAGCTTGCTCAGGATTTCGGCTGCGCTTTTCTTTTCATGCTCGGCCTTGCTCAGCATGGATTTTTCTTGTTCCAGGCTGTCCAGGTAGGCGCGGCGGTGCGCAGTGTATTGGCTTTGCACTTGCGCATAACGTATTGGGTCATCACCGGACTTACTCAGCATAGGCTTGTCGGCCAGTTCTGCCTCGATGCGGCGTTCTTGCAATTGCTGGATGGAGAGGTCATTGCCTATGCTGGCCTTGTCTGCACTGGCAATGGTGGTGTCCAGCCTTGCCAACACCTGGCCGGCCTTGACATTGTCACCTTCGTCAACCAGCAACTCTTTCACAACGCCGGATTCAGCCGGCTGCACGATCTTGACCAGCGTCTGCGGCACCAGCTTGCCTTCCGCCGTCGCGATGACGTCCAGCTGCCCAAAGGCTGCCCATACGATCATGATCAATACCAGCGCACAGACGGTCAGCAGCACAATGCGGCCAATGTGGCTGGGAGCTTCTGCCTGAATCAAATGGAGGGGGTCATGCCAGCGGCTGGGAGGACGCAGTTGTATGACTTGTGCTGCCGGTGTTGCTGGCTGGGCGCCCTGGATTGGCGCTTCGCCGGAAGGATGAGTTTGTGGCTGGGTCATGGATGGGCTTTTGTCTTGAAGTGGCATCAGGCATTGGCCGAGCTGGCTGCACTGGATGTTGCAGCAGTTGAGGCCAGTGCAGGCGCCGGACTCAGCAACTGCGCGCCTTTGTCGGTCAGGCGAAACACGGCATCGACCTTCAAGCCTTTGGGTAGTCCATGCGTGATGAACAGCATGGTGACCTTGCCTTTTAAGGCATTGACGGTGTGGGCGAACTGCTCTGCGGTATTGGCATCCAGCGCGCTGGTGGCTTCGTCAAAGATCAGGATGCTGGGGCGCTTCAGCAAGGCTCGGGCGATGGCAATGCGCTGTTTCTGCCCGCCGGAAAGGCCGGCACCGCGTTCGCCGATTTCGGTCTGGTAGCCTTTGGGCAGTGCTTCTATCGTGTGATGGATCTCGGCCATCTTGCAGGCGGCAGTGATTTGCTCAAAGCTCGCATTGGGACTGGCCATCTGCAGGTTGTTGTAGATGGTGCCGGAAAATAGGGTCGTTTCTTGAGGCACCACACCAAAGTGGCTGCGCAGCTCATTGGCAGACAGGTAGCGGATATCAACGTTGTCAACCAGGATGCGGCCAGCGCTGGGCTGGTAAAAACCTTGCATCAGTTTGGCCAGCGTGCTTTTACCGCAACCTGACGGCCCCATGATGGCAATGGTCTGGCCGGACTGGATGTTGAGGCTGAGGTTCTCATAGACAAGCGGCAGGTGCTCTGCATATTTGAAGGCAATACCGTCGATCTGTACGCTGCCGTTGCCGCTGGCCTTGTTTTGTTCGCGGGCCGGGATGACCGAATAGGGCTCCACGGGCGCATTCATCAGGTCACCCAGGCGTGCCACCGACAAGCTGGCTTGCTGAAATTGCTGCCACAGGCCGACCAGGCGCAGCATAGGTTGTGACAAGCGGCCGGAGAACATTTGGAAAGCCACCAGCATGCCTATCGTAAAGTCGGTATGGTGCATGACGGTATATGCACCTATGCCAAGCACCAGCAGGCTCATCAACTGTTCCATCAGGTTGGCAATGGTGTTGTAGGTGTTGGCAAGCTGCTTGGTCGCGAAGCCTGCTTGCAGGTAGCTGGCCAGATAGCCGCTGTAGCGGCTGCTGAGTTGCGGTTCCAGTTGCAGTGATTTGACGGTTTCCAGGCCGACGATATATTCAGTCAGGAAGGCCTGGTTACGCGCACCCAGCTGAAATTGTTCTTGCAACCGGGTCTGGAAGATGGGCGCAATGACGATACTGAGGGTGACGATCACCGCCAGGATGGCCAGCACGATCAAGGTCAGCGTCACGCTGTAGTAGAACATGATGGCGACAAAGATCAGCAGGAAGGGAAAATCCAGGACCAGGGTGACAGCAGCGCTGGCAATGAACTCACGGATGGTCTCTACCCCATGCAGGCGGGCGGCGATAACGCCGGTAGCCCGGTGCTGGAAGTACATGGGAGGCAACTTGAACAGGCGCTCGAACACCGATGAGCCGAGTACTGCGTCGACGCGGTTACCGGTGTGTAGCACCAGATATTGGCGCAACCAGGACAGCCCGGCGGAGAACAGCATGAAGACGCCCATGCCGATGGCAATTACCCATAGCGTGCTCTCGGTGCGGTGCACAACCACCTTGTCGATGATGGCTTGGGTAAATAACGGCGTTGCCAGCGCGATCAACTGGATCACCAGCGAAGCCAGCAAGATTTCTTGCCACAGCTTTTTATGTTTTAGCAACTCTGGCACAAACCAGCTGAAGCCGAACTTGCGTTGTTCGCGCGCGGCATTGTCGCTATCGGGATCGGTGGCCGGGTCGGCTTTAGGGGTGATGCTGGCGACGTGGCCGAGGTAGCGTTCTTTGAATTCGGCTAGGGTAATAGTGCGGGGTGTGGTGTCGTTATGCTCGACGATCAGGAAGTTATTGCCGTCTGCTTGCAGGATCAGGGCTAGGGTGCCGCTGTCGGGGCTTGGTCCGGTAGGTAGCGCGGGTTGACCAGCAGCGGTTGCTGCGTCGCTTACGATAGTGGATGCACTAGATAATTCCGCAGGAGCTTCGAGCCAGCAAACTAGCGGGAAGTTCTTTTGATGCAACTTCTCGGCCTTCACCTTGCGTAAGCTTGCCTCAAAACCCAGGGATTCGGCGGCGCTTAATAAAGTGTCCCCGGTATAGGGTGCGGCAAATTGTTGCTGAGCAAGATCAGGAGAAAATGGCTTGCGATGTAGTGCACAGACGCCTTGTAAAACCCAAAAAAAGGCCTGGCCATTAAGCAAGCGGTGATTCATGTTTTCTTAGTGCAATATTGCTCATGGGTTAAGGATATTCGAGCATACACTGCGACACATTGTTTTACAATCTCTTTACAATTGTTTTTTTGTATTTTCTTTTTATTAATTAGATGTGTCACAGGCAGACTTACTTTTTTAAGTTATGCGAATATGGCCGGGAGATGACAGAGTGACGTACAAAGGCAAATGTACTTGCAACGCTACAAAGCAACGGTAGTCGGCGCAGAAAATTCCTATACACAAGGTCGTTAGTCTGAGTAGCCAGACATTTCTTTATTAGGATGACTACTATTCTTAAATAATCCTAATATTTTCCTAAATAAAGATAATTCCACCATTTGGGCTAGGATATCCAGTCGTTGACGCTAAGTCGCTTGCTCTTCTTGCGAGTCATGATAACGGGCTTGCTCCAATTAAAAATTGAAGCGGAAAGGCGCTGCTTCTTCGCACGAAATACGGTCAGAAACATACCCTTAATGTTGTCGATAAGCGTGGGTTCAAAGTCCACGTGCAGCGGGTAACCTGGTGGATACTTCCTTCGCTCCCACCAAATAAAGATGCGAGACTGAATGAACAGGCCGACTAAAACAATGCCCATCGCAAAACATGAACCGAGCAATGGTGGAATTGTAGTGGGCGTTTGGAAGAAGTCCGAAAAGCTATAGTTTCTATAGATAAGCCAGGAACTGATCGGC
This sequence comes from Parundibacterium terreum, assembly GCF_014636315.1. Lineage (GTDB taxonomy): Bacteria > Pseudomonadota > Gammaproteobacteria > Burkholderiales > Burkholderiaceae_D > Undibacterium > Undibacterium terreum. The sequence goes on from NZ_BMED01000006.1 coordinate 13,344, forward strand.
AACCCCACCAGCATATTTGCTATAGCTAACAGAACAATGAAATTGGCAAGACGTTCGCCGAGTCCTGCTTTGACCTCATCGGCCTGGTGATCGAGGCTTACGGCTTGACCACGAATTCGCCCGAGAATATCGATGTCCACCATGGCCTTTCCGCCGTAGAACAATATGATATTGAGAAAATCTCCTGGATTGATGCAATCAAAATAGATGTCTACGCTTTGCTCATCGACCTGGGCCGCAGAGCATGCGAGTTGATCGTCGTTCGAAAAGGAGTCTGCCTTGATGATATAAGCTTCTTTGCCTACGGCCAGGCGCAGCGGCGCATTGTCGAGAAAGTCAGATGGTGAAATTTCTTGCGTCCCTCGATTCCAGACTAAAACGTTAAGAGCGTACACACCTCGGTGTGTACGGCCAGATGGGTCAGTTATTTGAAAGGGGAAATCCGCGGGTAATTCCGAGACGATTCCACGCATAACAATGTGTGCCTGGAGATGCTTCCCACGAGTGGGCGATTTTCTACCCAGAATAGCTGCGGCGACGCGTAGGAGTCCACTGCCTATTGGTCCAATTGGTTCGCTAGGTATCATTGAGTGTCCTTTCATTAAATGTGATTAGAAAATTTTTGGCTCTTGCTTCCGACCACGACGGGCCGTTATGAAATATGCTGCCGCCCATAGCAGGCGAGAATTTCCATAGGGAAACATCCCATTCTAACAAAACGTTTCTGCGCCCTTTCACCGGGGTGTTTGCGCTAGGCCGCCCCCAGATCTCTCGATCAATAATCGACTTTGGATATGTTTTCGGATAAATATATTCAATGCTTCACTAAAGCAGGTGTCTGGCAGGCGTTAATGAACCAGCGCTCATCCCCATCCCCATCCTCAACGTTTAGATGCATATCGTGACATCGGGGAGCCTCCGATATGCGGGTGCGCGCGACAATCTGTAATAGCAAGCTACCGTTGCTGTTGTGGTTCAATGCGAGCTCCAAGTCCGGCGCCAACAGGCCCCGTTTTCAATAATCTGCGTCCAGGGCCTTTCCAGAAGTGCTCAAGCTGTTGCTCTTTCGACACAACACAAAAATTGTGTTTTTTTATATTCAAATTAACAAAATAAAGGCGCAATATTAGTGCTCTTTGAGGTATTCATTTAGGAGGCGTCGATGAAACCAGGGCCATTGTTATTGTTGTTGACAATATTTGGAGGATTGGCCGGATGCGCTGGACTGGAGGTGACGCCGATTCCACCTGGTGAAGCCGGGAAGACTGAAGACGAAAAGGCAACTGGTTTCCGATATTATGAAACATCCCCATTCCTGCTAATTTATACGGATGGCAAAGGGGGCTTGGTATCGAAACTGCTCTACTTGCCTGATATGACGAAGAAGCGCTCAATCAGGCCTTATGCCTACCTCTCATCAAACAACACAACACTGAAATTCGAAAATGGTACTTTGGTAGAAGCCAAGGCAATCATTGATGAAACGGTCATCCCAACTTCGGTAATTTCTGGTCTCGCAAAGGTAGCCATAGCAGGTGCATCTGCCAATGCTCCCGACAAAACCACACCGACCGACAGCTTGCCGGGTGCATACCTATATCGAATTGTACAAACAAACGATACGTGGACCCTGGTGGGGAATCAAAGCACGCGGATCATGTATCTGCCAAAGGACAAACAATGAAAAATCTCATAAGTTGTCTGATGGTATCGAGTCTCCTACTTTTATCCGGTTGCGTGTCAATCGTGAAGAGCGAGAAAGTGGGAGAGAACTCTAAGGAATCTAAGGAGGCTAAGGAGGCTAAGGGGGCTCAAGGGGCTCAGGCGGCTAAGGGGGCTAAGGGGGCTAAGGGGTTACATTACTTTTTGCCACAGCCGGTAATCCAAATGACACCGAAGATAGACGGCTCGATGGAGGTCGAAGTCGTCTATTGGCCCGATACCAATAACGAATATGTTGTCACTGCGGAGTCGTACCTTGGAAAGTACACGCTTGACCTGAACATAGATAAAAGTGGATTTCTAGGATCGGTTAGCCTTGAAGCAGATAGTTCTGGCATTGCCAAACAAGCCTTAGATAGTGCCACCGAGCTTCGTGTCGCCAAAATGAATGCGACAAAGGAACGAGCCAAGACTGAAGCAGCGGACGCCAAAGCCAAAGAGGAAAAACAGGCGAGCGCAATTGCAGCAGCTGACGCAGCAGTGAAAAAAGCCCAATTGGACCTAGCAATTGCGCAGAGTAAACTGGATTTGTTGATGGATACGAAGGGTGCTCCCACACCACCCACAGACATCAACGCCCAAATTCTAGTTGCGCAAATCGACTTAGCCTCAAAACAAGTCAGTTTAAATCATGCTATAAGCGATAAATCTCAAATCGCAAGCTCGAATGGGGTTGCAAGTAAAGGTGACAACGCAAATGCACCTGGAGATGATCAAGTTGAGAAAACTAAATCCGCTCCTACAGCACCGGAGCCAAGTTTTTTCTTAGTCCGAATGAATGCGAAAAGTGTTTCGCTGGAGCCGGCTTTTACCCAGTCATATCGCGAAACTTGGACACCGCCACTGCCGCCAAAAAAAGCTGATCCGGAACTGATCATCAAGGTCATATCGCCTGTGGCGCGGCTAAAAGGTGGACGGGGACCTGTCTCGGTTGTCACGGCCAACCAACCTCTACGAGACGTGACATTTGACTCATTCACGTTGCCGACAAAGGCTCCTCCGCCAATGATCGCTGTGCAATCCGACGGATTGACAGTAAACATCCACATGTCCGACAAAACACCACGGGGCGATTATTCACTTAAGCTCAACTTTACAACAACCGCCAAATTCGATGAGGTCGAAGCATTCAATGCAAAAGCGGATGGCAAGGGCGTCACTAAAATGAAACTTACTCCTGCCTTGAGAACGGTGACAGTGAGGGTGGAGTGATGAGTATTCAATTGCGCCTTGGTATAGCGGTATTGTCACAGCGGCCCAATGCCGTGAACATTGCCAAACGAATTGCCAACGAAGTGGCCGTTCCTTTTTTGAATGGCTCCAACCACGATATAGTCCTGCGCCCTTTTGTATCCAGGCTAGATCTAGGCAGCGACTACACTGGCCCCTTGGACACCGAATCGCTGCAGCGCGTTTTGTACACTCTTCAACCTGGCGCTCCAGAGTCGCAAGTGGATATAGGTCTGCTGCTGGCAGATTCGTTCCAGCCACGACAGGATTATTTCGGGCTGATGTTCGACACAGATTATTCTCCGCAATCTACTAATCAGTATGAGTGGCGTGCTCGCGAGGGCGCAAGTATATTCTTGGACGGCATTGCAGCGAGGCGTAATGCTGCCGATTTCGAAGATGAGTGTGTATACACGGCCATCCATGAATTGGGACACGTGTTTAATTTATTCCATTCTCCCGCGCCTTCTTATATGGAACGTTCGGCCACATTCCCGACGACATTTCCGCTCAAGAGTTGCGCATTTTCTACCGCTGAGACTCAATTACTACGACAGTGTTCGTCGAGCGAATATATACGCCCCGGTGGATCTGCATTTGGTGTCTTAGGCGGACTAGCTAAAGGTAATGTATACGAAAGCGAGGCAAATGCACCGGACCTTCCTAAACTTCGAATTAAGATGGACCGAACAGCATTTTGGCAGTTCGAGCCTGTGGAACTGGATGTTGAATTTAGCTTGCCGGAAAAAGGAGGGTGGAAATCCAGACCGATTCCAGATCGTCTTGACACAGGATTTGACGACTTTAATATTTGGATCGAAGAACCTAGTGGTGAGAAGCGCCGCTATCGTTCAATCAAACACTTTTGCCAAAGTACTGCCCACCTCGATGTGAGTCCAGATAAGCCATTTCGACGAGATATTAGTATCTTTGGCCAAAGCGGCTCGTTCGCTTTTCAAAAGATTGGCGTTCATCGTGTATACGCCACATTTAAGATTGCCGACAGAGTGACTATTTCGTCCAACTCTATCGAACTCGAAATACTGCCTCCGCGATGGGAGGATTCATACTTCGTAGCAGCACATAAAGTGCTACACGATGTCGACCTAAGTCGGTTACTTTATTACCGCACGCTAGACCGTTCACGCAAGCGAAAACTACGTCAGCTATACGATCTGGCCGCGATCAAAAAACGTCATCCGCTGACCGGTGCAATTCAATATGGCCTTGGGCGCGCGCTGGCACATCAGGTAGAGCATGGAAAAAGCAAGGGAAGCACATTGGCGAATTTTACTAGCCAGGCCCAGTTATATCTCTCTGCAGCCACGAAACGCAAAGATCTAGGCCTTCACAGACGCGAAGTCGCGGAACGGAAACTAGCTAGTATGAAGAAATAAGCAGTGCACGCGCAGTATTAAGAAGTATCTTATGCCTCGCGAGAGGCGACTCTTGAATCGCGATTTACAACCATTCAATCATGCTTAAGTTGCTCAGCATTTATTCGGTGACGCCGAATTGACTCAAACGTAACCAGAGGAAGCTCGCTGAAGTACTGGGCGGATCTAAAACGCAAACGGAGAAAACCATGTATACCGGGACAAAAGCAGCCACAGGTTCTGCAGTTACGGCAGGCGCGGCTGCCGGGATCGCAAATGCCAGTTACGTCTATTTAGGCGCTGTCGCTGCGGCTGAAGCCGCAGGCCTAACTGGTGCGGCTGCAACAACATCAGCCCTTGCGACGCTTGGTGGTGGTGCTGTCGCTGCCGGCGGCGGTGGAATGGCGGCCGGCGTAATGGCTGTCGCAAGCGCTGCTGCCTGGCCCGCAGCAGCCGTTGCAGTCACCGTATTCGGCGGATACAAGCTGTATAAATGGCTCAGGTAGCCCAAGGAAAATCGGGAATATACGCATCAATTTGCCATTTTCATGGTTTGCGAAAATTCTAAATTGACAAACAGAATGCTCGAGCGTGCTTTAGTGCGGTAAGAGCCCTGGGGTTAACTACTTGTTTCGCATGTACAGGGATAAGTGATCCATGCTCAACCGACATAAAGACTATCGCAGGCATGCGCCTACTTGATGTTGATCTGAGGATATTTATGAGCAATTCAACTGCAATTTGTAGTGACTGTGCTGACAATGTCCACTTGAAGCGACGGATTATTAAAGACGGTTGGCCGCAGTTGTGTTCAATTTGCGTACAAGAGAAGCCCCATGTCTTCGATGTAGCCCACCTTGCCGGGGTACTAGCGACTATCATCCAGCAAAATTTTGGAACAGGCGACACCCGGTTTGTACTGAGAAATGACGATCGAGACCACACCGAGCCCTGCGGCGACACTCTGGAAACTATCGTCTCCGAAATACTCAATCAAGATTTGTATTTTTTGGACGAACTTGTTGTAGCCATTGTCGAAAGTGAGGATTGCCGCCCCCAAGATGGTGACGAGTGCTTTTTCGGTAACGATGCACAGTACTCTCGCAATCATGAGAGTGTGTCGCTTGAGTATTTCGATGATCACTGGAATTACTTGATAGGCGAGTTGAAGCATAAGCGTAGATTCTTCAGCGAAGCAGTGCAGCAGTTTTTTAATGGCATATTTGCCGGCATCGAGACCATCAAAACGTTTGGAACGAACGGACAGACCCTTGAAAACGTTGTTCGTGGCATGGCGCAGGGCATGGTGGTATATCGTGCTCGGGTGATCGATGTCAACGGCATTGAGGACATCATGGCGGATCCGTATTCGCAGGTTGGGCCACCTCCCAGGCAAAAGGCAAGAGCGGGACGCATGAGTCCTGATGGCGTAGTGGTTTTGTATTGCGCAATGCAATCCGAGACGGCGATAGCCGAGCTACGACCTGCTATCGGAGAGACCGTAGCAGTTGTCGGACTGGCTTTCAATCAATCATTGCGATTGCTGGACTTTGAGCGATTGGAACGATCATTTGACGATAACTGGAGTTTGCTTCAGGAAGATTTTCGAACAGCTCGGGAGACCAGGCAGTTTTTGAGAAAATTACATAAGCTGATAACCAAACCCATCGTCCCTGGTCATGAGGCTGACTACATTATTACGCAAACAATGGCCGAATACCTCGCGCACGTTCATAAACCAGAAATAGACGGGATCATGTTTAAGTCGGCGCAAAATGCCGGTGGTACGAACGTAGTTCTATTCCCTGTCCGAGATTTGCTGGAGGTCGATAAGGATGTTTTTCCCGTCGAATACGCTCCCAACAGTTTGTTGTTTCATCGCGTCGAAGGTGTCCAGTATAGCTCCAACCGATTAGAGATAATTCCTAAGGACAAGGGTGGTTATGACCTTTACACTGCGCGTGATCTACGGGATGCCGAGGACGCTTACAACGCAGAGCGTGAGCTAAATTTTCCGGATGTTTTTAAGGCACGAGCGGAAATGAGCAGCGATGACGATTCCTAGCGAATACACCAGAAAGAAAGCCACCTCTCTTGCGCCATATAGGGGCGGCAATTAAATAGCGCCCCAAGACTTCATCGTTTCATTCTTTATCAAAGAAATTCAGCATCTCCGCAGGCGCTACATCCAGCGTGCTCGCAAGGATGCAAATGTTGACTAGGGCGATATTTCTTTGCCCCCTCTCTATGCCCCCAATGTAAGACCTACCCAAACCGCTTTCCAGCGCCAATCTCTCTTGGGACCACCCATGCGCCTTTCTTAGCGTTACCAAATGCCGGCCGAACAGCTGTAGTGGGTTGTATTCCATGTTACCGCATTTGTAAGTATTAATACTCCAAAGCATAAATATTTGACCTTTATAAGGCCACGCTCTATAGTGACACGTCCTATGAGTGACAATTTGGTTGAATATTTATCAATACACAAGGCAGTAGCTTCATGCATGCGCATGTCCTTTTGAGGGGCCGTCACCACATAGCTCGGTATAACCCCTCAACTTACGACATTGCTTTTGGCAGTTAAAACACATCCCATTTCGCTGTCTATTACTCACGTATTTGCTCTTTTTTAATTTCACCCATGACCGAAAATACCCAATTCGAAAAAACCTTTTCCGTTGACGGTGACGAATTTCAATTCTATGGCAGCGCTGGCAAGGTGCTTTCTGTTACGTACACCAGCAATACAAAAGTACGCCAAACGAACCAGGTTTTCGCAATTAGTGGCACTGTCTCTGGCACTTCTCACGTCACATCAAGCGTTGAGGAATTTACTGATCTGTGGCTACGTGACGATAACGGCGCCGAGACGAATTTTCGACTTCGCGGCCGTTTGCCTGCCCGTGAAGGGCACACTATTTTCAAAGTAAGGCTAGCCGGAAAAAAAGTAATTGCCGATCCCGAGCAGGTCGGGACGCTGGACTCGGCACGAAACGTTCCATATTCAATGTTCAATCATGACACTGGGAATTACTTGTTTCGGTATCCGACCAAGGTATTTACACAAACCGGCGAATCGGCAGGGTGGGTTCCGAGACCAGATGCGCTCACGTGGATCATTATGATCTTCTGTATTTTGCTGTGGGGCATAGGCCTAATACCTATCGTGTATATCTTGGTTAAAGCTTACAAATTTGGCGACCTGCAAGAGAAGTGCTTGGATATTCAGAAGAGGATTGAGCTGGAGCACCTGGAGTTCTTGAAACATCTGAAAAAGAAGAACCTATCGGTGCCTGTCGAGACGGAGGATACCTTGGATGAACTCAACAGCCAATGATAGCGACGAGCATCAATGGAATCCTGACCTGTTAAATCAGATTCCGGAAGATTTCCCCTATCCTAAGCAAACGCCTGGATCAATCGGCGGCTTTCAGGCCAAAGTATTGATGACCGAGTATGAGGGGCAATTTTATATTTCGGGAACGACTCCGCGCGATCGCTGGGCTCGCTGGGACCGCTGCGAGGACCTGGTCCAGCAGCTAAAAGAAAAGTGCCTTGAATCAAAAGCAGGTAAGCGCGCCCACCTGCAGGAAGTCGACATCCTGGATCAGTACTTTGAACGCCTACTAAAAACAAACTGGACGTCGCCGGAAGAGGCCCAATGGGTAATCCGGCGTATCGCCGGCTTGCTCTCCTGGCCGGTCCCTGAATCGGCGAACGCGCTTTAAGTGCCGGTAATCCAGCAACCTGGGAAGGAGTTTTCCTTATGAGACTGTTAGTAATGTCCGACCTGCATCTAGATCTCTGGGAAGACGACGGTCCCACATGTGATCTAGCGCTTAGCCGGCCCGACGTCGTGCTGCTGGTTGGCGACATCCACAAAGGTGCACGGGGAATCACGTGGACAGCCCGCACTTTCAAGAGCATCCCGGTAATCTACGTCGCCGGCAACCACGAGTTTTACGATGCGAACCTGGAAACCGTATTGGCTGAGATGGCGGAAGCAGCCGGGAAAACAGCCAATGTGCATTTTCTTCATGCGGAAGAGATTGTACTTGGCGGCAATCGCTTCCTCGGTTGCACGCTGTGGACCAACTTTAGGTTGATGTCGGACGAGCCGGCCGACAGGCTGATTGCGATGGAGATCGCGCAAGGCAGCCCTGACTACAAATGCATACGGCTCAAGAGCCAGAAATTTCGCCCATTACGCCCGAGCGATACCGCCCGTTTCCATGCGGAGCAAAAAGCCTGGCTGCAACGGAAGCTGGCGGAACCCTTCGCCGGCAAGACGATAGTAGCGACTCATATGGCGCCCTGCCTGGAAAGCATAGAGCCACAAGATCGGCAAAATCCGCAAGCCGCCGCGTACGCCTCCCGGCTGGATGACTTGGTGGCACAAGCGGATCTCTGGGTGCATGGCCATTTGCATCACCGTTCCGACTATCTACGTGGGCGTGCACGCGTGATATGCAATCCACGTGGATATTGGATTCCCGGTATTGGCACCGAAAATCACCGCTTTGATCCCAATTTCATCGTCGAATTGGGATCGGAGTCGTAATTGGACGCTTGTGGCGCCTGCGCCCTAATCCACCATTGAGATCGTTAGTTACGCTGTAAGCATAAATATGTTGGATATCTCACCCGTTTACGCGTACAGATTGGGAACGTGAAGGGTCGCCGGCGAGCGGGGGAAATTGAACATTCTGTGAGGCGGCACCATGAGGGAAGTGAATGTGTATGACGACCGCCGATTGGTCGGAACGCTTCAGCAGAATGCTGCGAACCAGCAGTATTCGTTTATCTACAGTGCCGAATGGCTGAACGATCCGCGCAATTACCCGTTGTCTCCGTCCATACCCCTGGCGCCAGGCGATGTGCCAGCTACGCTTCATAACTCGGCAGTTTATAACTTTTTCGTCAACCTTCTTCCAGAAGGCCAGGCTTTCGACGAAGCGTCAGCCTTATATCAGGTTTCCAAAACAGACTTGTTCGGTCTTTTGGCCGCCCTTGGTCGAGAAACAGCGGGAGCTCTCTCCATTCGGCCATCGGAACAACAAGACCACCGTACAAACCATAATCCCGTTGTCGATGTGCTTCGTCCGGTCTCTAGCACTGAGTTGGTTGAACGGATCAAATCCCGGCCATCCGATCCGTTTTCTGTCTGGGACCACAGTGTATGGGGCGCGATTGCCGGCTACCAAGACAAATTATCCGTACTTGAAAGCGAAGGTGAATGGTTCTTGGCCAGTGGAGAGCAAGTCGCCAGCACGATCATCTTAAAACCTGAGCCGATCAACACAAATTGGGCGGGACTCACCAGCAATGAGTTTTTCTGCATGCTACTTTCTCGTGCAATTGGCTTGCCAACCGCGCAGGTAGCACTATTGCATTTGCCTGAGCCAGTTCTGGCGATCAGTCGGTTTGACCGTAGAAGAACCCGTGACGGCGTTGTTCGGATCAATGCCATTGACGGTTGCCAGGCATTGGGGCTCGCGCCGATGTTTAAGTATGAACTGCTTTACGGCACTGGATTAGATGTTAGGCATTATCGAGACGGCGCCTCGCTGCCAAAGCTATTTGAACTCCTGAAGGCATTTCCTGATGCGAACGCTCAACGGTTGCAGTTGCTTCGCTGGTGTATTCTGCAGGTTGTAATTGGGAACACCGATGCACATGCCAAAAATGTTTCGTTTTTCAATGACCATAACGGCATGCGCCTAGCGCCAGCCTATGACTTGGTCAGCACATTTGTGTTCAGCGACAATCCGACTAAAGAAGCTTTTTCGATGGCGATTGGTGATGCATTTACAGAAAATGAAATGACTCCGTATGAATGGGCACATTTCGGTTTTTTACTTGGCCTATCCGCCGACTTGATAGCAAGCGAGCTGACTGATGTTGCATCGAGGCTTCAAACGGCATTACCGGATGCCAAAAGACATGCTCTGAACCTTGGAGCAGATTCACTCATGGTTGAAATGGTGAGTGCCATAATCGAACGGACGACGGCTAAATTTTCAAAGATGGCTCGAAGAATTGCAGTGATCGAGCAGGGACTGTTTCTGTAAATGCTTGGCCTCCGAATTCGGACTGGCCGCTGCTAGTGCCTCAGTATATCTGGGGAGATATTTGTGACCAATGCGGAATGTACATACTGCGGTTTTTGTAAGCCTGTAAAAATTGTCAGTAGGAATATTCCTACGAATGAACTAATGTGCCTTGGCAGTTCTTATTTCAAAAAAATATCTCTTAAGATTACTCGGTATCCCGCCAATCGAATGGTTGAGCTCAGGATGTGCCTGAGGCGACCGCCTGTATCCAAAACCAGTATTTGTAAAATCTTTCTCGGAGAAGATATGCGCGCCAAGAAAAGTGGGAATGGTCTAGCCATTCAAGCGATCGCTGGTACACATGTAGTCATACTCGGGTGGGATTTGGTTGATAACACCCTCAAGAAAGGTCTTCTCGGGTTTGCGATACAACGTACCGACCACACCGAAGGCGAGTCCTATTGGCTTAGAGGCATGAAATCATTTCCAGATACGTCCCCTCCGCTGGGACCAGGCGGAGATGCCTCCACTTTTGAGCAACCTCTGCAGGGATTTCAATGGGGTGACTATACCGCGAAACCGGGCCACTCCTACACGTATTTGCTCGTGGCAATGTATGGAAAGCCGGGAAATCTAGACGCAAAAAATTCCATCGCAGTCAAAATACAAACCGAGCCTGAATGGGGCACGCCAGAAAGTGTACACAGCATATTTTTCAATCGAGGTGCCGTCGCCTCACAGGAATATGCAAGGCGATTTCAGAATAAGCGACCTGATGTAGTTGGTGCTCCGGCCTACACTTGGTTATCTCGCGGCCTGGAGGAAGCTATTCTAGCCTTCGTTGACCGGGCCAAGGACCATAGCTTTAGCTTGCGCGGAGCATTTTACGAATATCAATGGGCCGACATCCTAAGAGAGCTAAAAGTTGCCGAAGACCGTGGAGTTGACGTAGAGATCGTCTACGACGCGATACAAAACGCCAAAATGGATCCTGTGTCGAAGAATGAATCTGCAATCGCTTTAACAAAAATAAAAAATTTCTGTACTGGATTCCAAAACGGCAAATTGATGCACAATAAATTTCTTGTGCTGTTAAAAAATGGTAACCCAATTGCAGTTTTAACTGGATCTACTAATCTTACGGAAAACGGTATATTCGGGCATCTCAACTGCGCTCACATCATTGATGATGCCTCCGTTGCACAAGACTATCTCCAGTATTGGTTGGAGTTGAAAAAAGACCCCGGAACCGACGATCTAAGATCTTGGACTGACCAAAATACCCCGGTGCCTACAATTCCCTTGGCGAAGGGCATTTCAAAGGTATTTTCACCGCAAACAGGACTTTCAACACTTCGTTCGTACGGGGATATTGCTGGTCTTGCGAAACGCGGCTTATTTATGACATTTGCTTTCGGCATGAACAAAGTGTTTCAACCTGTCTATCGACGTGATGACGATGTCTTACGTTTTGCGCTAATGGAAAAAGAGGGCAACGGAGCTAGCCTCGAAAAGGGTAAACAAGAAATTGGCGAAATTAGGAAATTGGAAAATGTTCTGGTTGCTGTCGGCCATAACATTTCCGTTAACAGTTTTGATCGATGGCTAAAGGAAGCCAGTTCTGCAGTTGCAAAGGCAAACGTGCATTGGATCCACACAAAATTTATGTTGGTTGATCCACTCGGCAATGACCCCATCGTAATTAGCGGCTCAGCAAATTTCAGCGACCCAAGCACAAACACGAACGAAGAAAACATGCTGCTTATTCGGGGGGATAAACGTGTTGCAGACATCTATCTCGGCGAATTCATGCGATCATTTGCACACTATGCATTTCGCGAGGCACTCTTTATTCACCAGCAGGAAGGTAACAGCACTGCCGACTGGAAACCTCAAAATCTCGCTACGGATAATTCTTGGCTTGGTACCTACTTCAAACCAAATTCGGCTGGCGCATTGAAGAGGCTCTATTTTTCTGGGCAATAGATATTGATCGACGATTGAGCGAGTCAGCAGCATAGAAGTATAGTAACGACGACCTCCCACGGGTCCTGTTAATCCACAACAAATCACTAGCAGAAGCTTTTTCTGATTTGATCTTCGTCCAAGAAAAAAGTAAAGGCATTGCTGCATTCAATCTCCATCGAGGTATATATGTCTGCTCCGGTTGCATTTGATTCCTCGTTTATCGTTGCGGTTGCAACCGAAATTGCAAAGTGGATAGTCCCTCTGGCTGGCGCATTCATAGCCGTATTCTTTACCCCTTTGCTGGACAAAATCAAATTGCGTCTGAATCGCGCAGATCTAAGCGCGAAACAATTTGAGGAGTTTGCGTGCGATTTAAGTGCATTTATATTTAACGCAGAGCTCATGTACGAATTTCGCACCAATGGATGGGATATCGATCAGCTGGTAGATGGTTACAACACCTCAGTAACCACCTTTCGAACAAAAGAATTTGTATATCTTTCATGGGCACGCAGATTTTGGACCGCTGAAGAATACCCAATGTTTGAAAAAGTGATCGCGTCCGTTCGCAAGATAGACGAGGCTGTACATAGATTTAATGACGGGAGGTCAGATAGGGAACGGATTGCCGCAATTGGCGACGAAATAGTCCCTCTGCGAGGCTTTGCAAAAGCACTACTAGTTCCAAATAAATAAGTAGTAGCGGAATTTTTTTTGAGCGAGTTTGAAATTCAATCCCAACGTCTAGTTCACTTTTGAAAGCCTGACTGCATCCAACCCATTTGCGGAGGCCCATTCATCGATCAGAATCGTTTTTAGATTGTATTGTAAAGCCCCGTTTTTATTTTTTTCGTTCGAATATTAAATAGGCATGTTATGAAAAATTTTACTCGACCTTTATTTTTTATGTGCTTGCTGCTCGCCTCAAGTTTTGCCAATGCCGACGACAAAAGCGATTGTTCCGCGGGCCAGGGCACTTTTTTGATTGGCGAAGTAGTGACTGGCCCGACATTTTCTCACGGTCAATTTTTAAAAGGTATTGAGCTTTCTCATACCCATCTAAAAGTAAAAGTGGACGGACCCCGGAATTTATGATGTCGCGATTGATAATGTATTCGCCACAGACTACGAAAAGAACAGTAAAAGTATTCCTGCTTCATTGCGAAAAATTAAGGTCGGTGATCGCGTCGAATTATGTGGACAAAAATACCCCGACGGAGAAACAGGAATTCATTGGGTGCATACTGATTGCGGGAATCCCCCCAGTGAAAGCAAACCAAACGGCTTTATCAAAATTATTGGGAGCAACGGCACAGCGGGCGCTAATTTGGAGAGCGCTCAGACATATTGCCGACTTTGGAAACACTGAAATGATTGCTGGCTGTCCAAGTTAGTTAGGGAAAATTTATATTTTTGATTCGAGCGAATCGCCATACCTGAAGAAGTTCATTTCTTTTTTAAATGTTTTGAGGCCTACGTCGCGGATGGATGGAGTGAAACGGACAGCATTTTGTGTCATACGGTTTTTTAACTGATATCTTTTAGCTTCTCGCAAGTTCATAGCCAACTACTTACCCCGCCATGTCGTGAGCAAGTACCACGATGATTTCGGCTAAAACTATAGGTACCGTCTCCACATTTTGCGGTCGCTCCCTGCGGTGTTTTTCCGTCAGTAGACTTGGCCGGCGAATGCACGGTCTGACCCGCTTTATTGGTGTAGTGATTGTGGGTGGTCAGCTTGCTTTCGTCGGGTTCTGTCTGTTTTGCCGGAACCGATGCAGGCGCCGGCGGCTGGTATTGAGCAAATACTGGCGATGCGGCAAAGCACAGCAGTGCCGCTAGCATTGACGCTATTTTGATCTTCATCTCATCCCCGATTTCTTATTGTGCTGAAACAATACGCCCGGGCATTCTATTTGTCAATTTGGCATTCATTCCTTTCTGCCAAGGGTAGAAATAATTTCTAGCCTCCTCGTTCCATTGCGAATATACTGATTATACATACAGTATTAAGGGTTAATAAAAGCTCCCTGATTCGCCACGCAAGAGGAGAGAAAATGTCATTTAATGCAACACAATCTGCAGGCGCCGCGAGTGTCATCGCCCAGATGCCGCATGCCTTGTGGCGCGCCAACGAGATGGCCGCCTACCGTGCCTCGACGCTACCGTCTGGCTTTCGAGCCCTGGATGATGAGTTGCCAAACGCCGGCTGGCCCAAGTCGACCTTGATTGAATTGCTACTCCAACAACCCGGTATTGGTGAGCTGCAACTCTTGAAACCAGTATTGGCTGCATTGGCGAACACCCAACGTATCGCCTTAATTCAGCCCCCGCACCTGCCGCACGGCGCCGCCTTCCAAGGCTGGGGCCTGCGCTCGGAGAGCCTGTTCTGGATCAAAGCCAAGTCGACGGCCGATGCATTATGGACTACAGAGCAAATCCTCAAAAACGGCAGCTGCGGTGCCGTCATCCTCTGGCAAAACAATATCCGCACTGACGCGCTGCGCCGGCTGAATTTAGCTGCGCAATCGGGCGATACCACCTTCTGGCTGATGCGTCCTATCTCTGCACGCCAGGACACATCACCGGCGCCATTGCGCCTGGCGCTGCGGCCTGCTTTCGGCGGCGTCAGCATCGACATTGTCAAACGTAGGGGACCAACTTCCGAAGAAGCCCTGTTTATCACTCTGCCGGACATGCCTACAACCCGCCACATTCAGGAAAAAGAACATGCGCCTATGGATCAGCGTGCACCTGCCGCTGCTGCCGCTCGAAGCGTTCCGACCCTCTTGGTGTGAACCAGGGCAATATGCGCTCCTGGATCAGGATCGCGTGCTCAGTGTGTCACGGGAAGCTTGGGAGGCCGGTGTTCGTCCCGGCATGCGCCGTGGTGGCGCGGCTACCATCTCTCCCAGCACGTTGCTGCTGGAACGGGATCTGCAAAAGGAAGAAATCGCCTTTGGTGCGATAGCGATGGCGCTATTGCAATTCACCCCAGAAGTCACGATCCAGGACGATTTCAGCATCTTATTGAATGTCACCACCAGCCTGCGGCTGTTCGGTGGCCGCCTCGCGTTGTGTCGACAACTGCAGGCTAATATCAAGGCTCTGGGCTTCACCGCCAGAATCGGTGCCGCCCCAACAGCATTGGGTGCCTGGCTGCTTGCCAGGGCCAAATTCTCCCGCAAGCATCCTGTTCGGCGCCGCGCGATCAAAATGGAGTCCATGGCACGCCGCTTGGATCAGCTACCGTGTCACTTGCTGCCGAACGCAGAAGCCCATGCGAACTGGCTGGCGGGCATAGGCTGCAACACGCTGGGACAGTTGCGAGCGTTGCCGCGCGCGGGCCTGCAGCGCCGCACAAATCAAGGACTCCTGGAATCCCTGGATAAGGCCTACGGTGAAGCCCCAGAGCTATTTGACTGGATCAAGACCCCGCAAGTCTTCTCGGCGCGGGTAGAGACTCACGACCGCATCGAGCATGCGGATGCTTTGTTGATCGGCGCCCAGCGACTGATCTTGCAGCTCGTAGGCTGGCTGGTATCGCTACAGCAAGCGGTGACTCGCTTCGTGCTGTACCTTGAGCACGAGCGCGGCCGCATGGCAGTTCCACCCACCGAGCTGGAAGTGGCGTTGGCCGAGCCCACCTGGCGCGAAGAACACCTGGTCAGGCTACTCAAAGAACGCCTGGGCCGCATAGAGCTGGTGGCTCCAGTCATCGCCTTGCGCTTGGACGCCACCCAGCTGACGGCAATGCTGCCACCCACTGAATCTCTATTTCCCGAGCCCGGCGGCTCCCCGGAAGAATTTCACCGCCTGGTCGAGCTACTGGTCGCCCGCCTCGGAAAAGAAAACGTCCTCACCCTGGTCGGCGAAGCAGATCACCGGCCCGAGGATGCAAACTGCTGGATACCGGCAACTGACAAACGTCCCAAACACTCCGAGCAACCAGACAAGCTTCGACGCCCGGCATTGCTGCTGGACAAACCGCTCCTGCTGATGATGCGCGACGAGCGTCCGTTCTACGGTTCCGCACTGAAGCTGATAAGTGGCCCGGAAAGAATCGAGTCCGGCTGGTTCGACGACAAGTTGGCCGCGCGCGACTACTTCATCGCTCAAGGAACTGACGCGACCTGCTACTGGGTGTACCTGGAGCGGGAAACCGATGCCCGCTGGTTTTTGCACGGACTCTTCGCGTGAACCACCATGGCACCTCCCACCATCCTGCCGGCATATGCCGAACTGCAAACCTTCTCCAATTACTCCTTCCTGCGTGGAGCGTCTTGCCCCGAGGATCTGGTCGAGCGCGCAGTCAAACTGGGTTATACAGCAATGGCCATTACTGACGAATGCAGCGTTGCCGGTGCGGTCAAGGCGCATGTTGAGGCAAAAGATCTGGGTCTACACCTGATCGTTGGCAGCCAGATGATGGTCACACCGGATGATCACAGCCCGCCGTTCAACCTGATCGTGCTGGCGATGAACAAAAACGGTTATGGCAACCTGTGTGAGCTGATCACCGTCGGCCGCATGCGGGGCAAGAAAGGGACCTACCTGGTCAAGCCGGAAGATATCGCCAATCCCGGCGGTGAGCTGTTTCACTTACGTGGCATGCCGGACTGCCAGTTGATCCTGGCGCCGACGTACGGGGCTGATGCGGACACACTATCGAGGCAAGCCGCCTGGCTGGTACACACGGCGCCGGGTCGGGCCAGGATCGCGCTCAGTCTGCACTACCGCTCAAGAGATGACGAACACAAAGCAGTTGTGGCCGCTGTTGGCGAAGAATACGGTTTACCGGTGGTTGCCACTGGCGACGTCTGCATGCATGTGCGTTCGTACAAGCCTATCCAAGACACCATGACCTCTATCCGCCACAAGATGCCGATTGCTAAATGCGGCTTCCGGCTGGCATCGAATGCTGAGCAGCACCTGCGCTCCCGCTTGCGATTGGGTAATTTGTATAGTCGTGAGGCCTTGGAAGAAACGGTTCGGGTCGCTCAGCTGTGTACCTTCAGCCTGGACGAGCTGCGCTACGAATATCCAGAAGAGCTGGCGCCCCCCGGCGAGACTCCGAGCTCCTATCTGCGTAAAGAAACCTACATCGGTGCCAACTGGCGATTCCCGAACGGCATCCCCGCCAACGTACAAAAGCAGCTGGAGTATGAGCTGGACCTGATTGTCCAGCTGAATTACGAAGCGTACTTCCTAACCGTCTACGACATCGTGCGCTTTGCCCGCAGCCAGAAAATACTGTGCCAGGGCCGTGGTTCTGCAGCCAACTCAGCCGTGTGCTTTTGCTTGGGGGTCACAGAAGTGGATCCTGCACGTGGCACCTTGCTGTTTGAACGCTTCATCAGTGCTGAGCGCAATGAGCCGCCCGACATCGATATCGACTTCGAGCACCAGCGTCGGGAAGAAGTCATCCAATACATCTACAACAAGTATGGCCGAGTAAGGGCTGCACTGACGGCGGTGGTGCGTAGCTACCGAACCAAAAGCGTGTTGACCGACGTCGGCAAAGCGCTGGGAGTGGATCAATCGATCATCGACAAGGTGAACGATGCCGGCCGCAACTGGGGGGGCCAGTCCGATCTGTTTGCCAGGCTAACCGCCTGTGGTTTCGATCCTGAATCGACCATCGCGCAGAAATGGGCCAGTATTGCAGACCGTATGATGACTTTCCCGCGCCATATGTCCCAGCATCCCGGCGGCTTTGTGATGTGCCGTGGCAAGCTATCGCGCCTGGTGCCCATTGAACCAGCCAGGATGGCCGACCGCAGTATTGTTCAGTGGGACAAAGATGACCTGGACGCAGTCGGGCTGCTGAAAGTCGACATCCTGGCATTGGGCATGCTCAGTTGCCTGCGCCGAGCACTGGACATCGTATCGGAGCAGCGCGGTGAGCGCTTTGAGCTTTCGGATATCCCTGGAGAAGACCCAGCGACTTATGAAATGATTTCTCAAGGCGATACCGTCGGTGTATTCCAGATCGAAAGCCGGGCACAGATGTCGATGCTGCCGCGGATGCAACCACGTACATTCTACGACCTGGTGATCGAGATCGCGATTATCCGGCCGGGACCGATTGAGGGCGGTATGATCCAGCCTTACCTGCGCCGGCGTACTGGGGAAGAACCGGTCAGCTACCCAAGTCCGGCCATGGAAGCTGTACTGGAGCGCACGCTGGGTGTGCCTATCTTCCAAGAACAGGTCATGCAGATCGCGATGGTCGCCGCCGGCTTCTCTGCGGGCGAGGCAGACCGGCTGCGGCGGGCAATGGCAGCGTGGAAGCGCAAGGGCAACCTTGAACAGTTTGATGCCAAGCTTCGAACCGGTATGGCCGAGCGTGGTTATACGCCGGAATTCGCTGAATCGATCATCGGGCAGATACGCGGGTTCGCGAGTTATGGCTTCCCGGAATCTCACGCGTCCAGCTTTGCCTTGCTGGCCTATGCCAGCAGCTGGCTGAAGTGTCATGAACCGGCTGCTTTTCTGGCTGCTTTACTGAATAGTTGGCCTATGGGCTTTTATCCGCCATCGCAGCTGGTACAGGATGCCAGGCGCCATGGCATCGAGGTCCGGCCGGTGGACGTCAATATCAGCGGCTGGGACGCCGCATTAGAAAAGAGCGACACCCGGCATTCTGCAGTACGGCTGGGGTTCAATAATGTGAAAGGTCTGGAGAAGGATGCCGCCTGGCGCATTGAGGAGGCGCGAGCGATCCAGGCCTTTACCAGTGTCAGCGACCTGGCCGACCGTGCGCGGCTAGACAGACGGGCCTTGCAAGCCCTCGCTGCGGCCGATGCATTGAAACCGCTGGCCGGCAATCGGCGCCAAGCCCAGTGGCAGTCGGCGGTGAGTATCCCGGACAAAGATTTACTGCGGCCGGCCAAGGTCACTGAAGAGCACCTGGAGCTGGAAGCTCCCTCCGAAGGGCAAACGATCGTGGACGACTATCGCAGCACGGGCCTGACACTGCACCGACACCCGCTTGCGCTGCTGCGCGCCACGCTGTTGAAGCAGAGGTTGCTGGCGGCCGAGGTACTGAACGCGCATGGCGATGGTGCGCTGGTGCGAGGCTGTGGCCTGGTCACCGTACGCCAGCAGCCGCAGACAGCCAAGGGCGTGATTTTCCTGACACTTGAAGATGAGACTGGGCCATTGAATGTGATCGTATGGCCGACGGTAAGCGAACAATTCCGGGCCGAGGTATTCCATGCCAAGCTGCTGGCTGTTTATGGGCGCCTACAGAACAAGGGAGGCATCCGGCATTTGATAGCGATGCGCCTGGTGGATATGTCGCACTTGCTGGGAGACCTGATGACGACCAGCCGGGACTTCTGTTGACATGAAGGGTGACAGGTGCCGAACGGTTGTTTGATTAATTTCGAAGAAGCAGAAATTCCGCTTGGGACCTGTCACGAATATTATAACGTTGCCACAAAGATACGTATGAAATTTACAAGCACGCTGGAACAAGGCATGATGGATACGTCAAATTACGGTCAGTTGGCTATCCACGACAGGAGACGACAATGTGCATCAACTACCAGTCAGTAACACGCGAGCTTTTGCACCAGTTGTTCGACGTTACTCTGCCGTCGGAACCAGCCTGGCCGGAGCAGGTGTTCCAGGACTATATGGCGCCCATCATTATTGCCGGCGAGCCTGGCCAGCGGAAGGGTCTGGTGGCGGCCTACAGCATGGTGCCGAAGCAGCACCATAAAAAAGAACGGAAGCGTTATATGACCATGAACGCGAGGGTTGAAACCGTCGGTGAAAAGGTTACCTATGCCGATGCATGGAGGAATAGCCAATTGTGCCTGGTACCTATGCATGCTTTCTACGAACCGAACTGGCAAACCGGAACCGCCGAGCGCTGGAAAATCGGCATGGCCGATGAGGCGCCGTTCGCGGTTGCCGGCTTATATCGCCAATGGAAGGAAGAAGACGAAAGCGTCACCCACGCATTTACGCAATTATCCATCAACGCAAACGATCATCCGCTGATGAAAATCTTCCACCGGCCTGAAGATGAAAAGCGCTCACTCGTGATTATAGAAAGATCTGAATACGACGATTTCTTACATTGCAAAGACCCGGAACGCGCGCGTGCCTATCTGACCCTATTTCCAGCACAACGAATGAGGGCGTCCGCATCACCGCTAATCAGGATTGCCAAGCCCAAGAAGGTAGCGACAGCCAACAATCAAATCTGAGGTTTTTACATAATGGATATACCACTAGAACTTACTGGCCCCGACGTCGAAAACAATGCCCGGACGCGTCTAGTGCAAGACGAGTACTGCGAAATTATTACAATTCATGGTCTGACACGTCGAGCCAAATGGGACAAACGCAACAAGACCTTTTTGTATATTGGTACGCAGTATCCGCAACCGGTTTTGGAGGACGAGATCGCCGAATGGGTCAAGGGATCGGTCAGATTTTGATAATACGAAAGCGACGCAGGAATTTTTTTGTAGACAGCGCTACTAAGCTCGCGAAGAATTAACTTGTGTATCGGATAGCATCTTTCAATGGCAGAGCTGCAGTAGTAGAGGTGCTCAAACAAATAGTAGTGAAAGTGGAGCGAATTTAATTATGCATGAAATCATCTGTCCTCACTGTGGGAAGGCCTTCAAAATCGACGAGGCTGGGTATGCAAACATCCTAAAGCAGGTCCGCGATGTTGAATTCGAGCAGCAGTTACATGAGCGACTCGAGTTGGCTGAGCGGGACAAACAGAATGCCGTCGAGCTCGGCAAGTTTCAGGTCACCAACGAATTGCAGAAAATTGCGGCCATCAAGGACAACGAGATATCGGAGCTGAGAGCCAAGGTCGACGCAGGCGAGGTCGCCCGGAAACTGGCGGTGACCGAGGCCCTAAGTGCCGTAGAAAAAGAGCGTGACATGCTCGCGAACGAACTCGCGCAGTCGAAGCAAGACAAGCAAGCTGCCTCCGAATTAGCTGAGGCAAAGTTAGCGATCGAATTGCAAAAGGCCTTGGCTACGAAGGACACAGAGATTCAGGGCTTGAAAGCAAGGCTTGATGCTATCGAAGTAGCAAAAAAACTAGCGATCAACGAGGCCGTCGGTGCAATCGAGAAGGAGCGTGATGGGCTAAAGAGCGGTCTTGAACGAGCGGAGCTTGAGAAGCAACTCGGCGAAAAGTCACTGAAGGATAAATATGAAACGCAAATCAGGGATCGCGATGATGCGATCGAACGACTTCGCGATATGAAAGCTCGTCTGTCAACCAAGATGGTTGGCGAAACCCTCGAACAGCACTGTGAGACAGAGTTCAACCGCATTCGAGCCACCGCATTTCCAAGAGCGTACTTTGAGAAGGACAACGACGCACGCACTGGGAGTAAAGGAGACTACATCTTTCGCGACTCAGATGAGGCTGGTACCGAAATCGTCTCGATCATGTTCGAAATGAAAAACGAGAGCGATCGCACTGCTACAAAAAGCAAGAACGAGGATTTCTTGAAAGAGCTCGACAAGGATCGCGCCCAGAAAGGTTGCGAGTATGCCGTGTTAGTTTCTTTGCTCGAGCCCGACTGTGAGCTCTACAACACGGGAATCGTCGACATGTTCCATCGTCACCAGAAGATGTACGTTGTTCGCCCACAGTTCTTTATTCCGATCATCACGTTGCTGCGGAACGCGGCAATGAACTCTCTGAAATATAAGTCGGAGCTTGCACTCGTAAAGGCACAGAACGTTGACATAACGAACTTCGAAAACGAACTCGAGACTTTCAAGTCTGGATTCGCAAAGAACTATGACCTCGCCGCAAGGCGCTTCCAAACGGCGATCGAGGAGATAGACAAATCGATCGATCACCTGCAAAAGACAAAGGAGGCCCTACTTGGCACGGATCGGAATCTTCGTTTAGCTAACGACAAGGCGCAAGATGTAACAATCAAGAAGCTAACGCGAGGAAATCCAACGATGGCAGACAAGTTTGCCAACCTTACAAATAATCCGCCCTCGGACGTCGAATGACTATGATTCATCTTGCTGTGGCCCTCCCGCGGAGGGTGGCGGGCGAAATCGAACCGGCATTTTCCGAGGTGTCCCGGCTGCTGGTGGCCCCGCACTACTGTCCTTTGATCGAGCACTCGGCAGCCACGATATAGGAAGCGCCCTGCAATCGTTCGGCGCGTCGCCGGGACGGATGCTAATTAGTTTCCGGTGGTGAGACCGTTTTCGGAGCAATGGAGGTCCAACTGTTACCAATAGCGTTGATCTCCTTACGGTCAAGCCGCACATAGCCGGTATGCGAAGCGAGCACGTCACCGCTAACCAGGACTCCGTCCGTACTGATCAGGGTATAGGCGACAATCGCGCCGCCAGAGTGAAATAATTTAGGTCCCGTCCAAATATTATTTGTGCTTAACGTATTGCCTCCGGCGGAGACCACTTTCACGATCAGCATCGCCATTCCAGCTTGCACCTTGTCCGCCATATAGCCGGCCCGGACAAGGTTTGCGAGGATGCTGACAGGCTTGGTCTCTGACGTTGCAGTGAGGGTGTCGATTGTTCCAGCAACTCGATCGTCAGTTTTTTTGAGATCCGCAACCAGTGTTTTAACCTGCTCAAGATTACCTGTTTTCGCTGACAACGCTTTGGTCTCGGAATCAGCAAGGGTTTTTTTTGCGGCTTTAGCGGCTGCGATCTTAGCGCTCATCGCATCAATTGTCTTCTGCTCCTGGAGCAACCAGTCTGCGGCGCGAACCTGCAGCCGGGACGACCTTTCAAGAAGCTCAGTCAATCGCGACAAATTGGCGCCAATTTCGGTCGTAGAAATTTCCGCAGAGAGGCCAGGATATCGATAAAGCGGAATAGTTCGTAGGACCGGTGACTTACTCCAGGCTTGAGCGAGAGCTGCATTCATCGCCATCTGCTCTATAGAAACGTCGACCGAGTTGACGTGGAATTGAGTTTGAAAGGTCTGCGCCAATGCAGCCAGTGCTTTTACTCCTTCCAGAGCCAAACCCACGACGGCGGCCGATCTGTCGTTCGTTGTCGAGGCACTAATGAGCTGCGCGTATTCGGTCTCCGCCTTGTCGATAACGCTTTTGTAATTTTTTTCTAGGAGAAGAAATTTTTCCTTTGTAGCTTTGTAACTATAAAGACCTTCTATGTCCCCTTCCTGTGCGAGGATGACGCCGGTCTTGTTTGCAAACGTCTCCGGCTTCAAGTCTTGTGTCAATTTCGTTGAAATAACTGAAAGCGCCCTGTAAGACAACATTTGCGTTTCAATCGGAGTGCCGCCCACTGCGAAGTCCTTGATATCCCCCTTTACCTGTAATTCAGAGAGACTCTTAGACGCCGACGTTATGGCCGCCACTTGTTTGTCTTTTGCGTCCTGAGCAGCCTTTTCCGCCGCGGCTTTCGCTGTGGCTACGCCGTCATCGTATTCTTTTTGAGCCTTGGCCGCCGCCAGTTTTTTCGTGGCATCCAGCTGTTGTAGATCATATTGGGCGGTTTTTGCCCGCAATTCAGATTCTAGGGCGTCGGCATTTGCCTTTGCCACAGCTGCGGCGGCTTCCGCCTGATCTTTCGCTGATGTTTGTGCAATGGAAGCTCCAGCGTGACCCAGTAAAACCAGTAATAAACATGCCAGTCCGTTTTTCATGTCTTTTCCCTAGAATTTTATAAAAATTTAGCAAATTCCGTTTTTAACGGCTTTTGCGTCGCATGTAGCGATCACATTGTTATACGGAACTCTTTGACTGCCGGTAACTTGAAGGGTCTGGTCTATCCACTTCAAATAAAATCGCACACTGGAATACAAGCCCGGTTTTACGCCGCATCCGTCTCCAGCAATCGTAATGCCAACCTGGACAATGTTATTGTTCTTGATGGCATATAGTGGTCCGCCGCTGTCACCATGGCATGTATCAGTTCCTTTATTTCCAGCACAAAGTACCCCGGCTGGAATTTCAGGATAAAATTGCTTGCAGTTGGTGTAAGGGTAAGCGTTCATTGTGGCGTAGAGCAAAATATTGGAAACAAAACTCTTCTCGGTCTCGCCCCAACCCACTACGCCCAGCTCTCCCAATTCCAGGTTTTGATCCTGTTGCTCCGCCAGCGGCATAAAATCGGAGCCAAGATCGTCGTCTGTTTGAACCAGGGCGATATCGTTGGCCGGCAGGCCATAAGCATAATTTTGGATATGAACTTTATTTATATGAGCAAACGTTCTTTTTCCATCAAGTGCGACCGAACCGTAGGACACCAGCAATAGATCCTCGGGAAAGCGCTGCTTCGTTGAGCGGTCATAAAAACAGTGGGCGGCCGTCAAGATCCAGCCTCTTGCGATAATGCTTCCCCCACAGACCAATCCGTCGCTTACCTTCTTATTGGTCAAATGAATCGCTGCCTGCCACTTGGCATAATTGCGCGGCACCGGCTTTCCATTGAAAACTTCAATGTTTTGCGTATTTGCGAAGGAATTGACAGACGAAATTCCAAGAAAAATAAAAGCAAAAGTGTAGGCAACCTTACTCAAGATACCTTTCATACAAAGTCCTCACAATTCATCATCAATAAAATGCCCAAACACTTCGGGATCGTGCCAATAATCATGTTGGACTTTGCCTGGTAACCAATAATGGTTGAACCCGAAGTCATACTGCTCAGTGATAAATTCAAATGCCTCGCAATGCCGTTTTGAAAGCAGAACAACAGCAATCTGAAACGATTTCTGTAGCCATCTTAGAAGCATTTTTGATGAACGGACTCGGTGACACTACTCATGTACAACTCTACGTAGTGATCTTTTTATATATTCAGAATGAGGGATTATTTGTATAGTTCAGTGAGCATTGCAGCCAAGCGCGCTCCCGCTTTGACGATCTGCTCTTGCTCAACCTGCTTGTACATAACCAGGTATTTCTTGCGATCTTCGAAATTTGCTTGCCACTTGAAGTCTTTGTTATTCTCTATCCCGACAAAATTCATCCAGGCGAAGACCTTGGCCGAAACTCCCAAAGTTTCTTCAGCCCAGCTTTGTGCCCAGCCGCCAACGTCACCTTTGGTTGGCGGGACATCGACTGCCGCAGCAATAATGTTTTGCGTAGTATTAGCTTTCAAATTCGGAGGAATATGATCCCACTCCGCGTGCAACTTTCCTGAAGCATTCACTCGAATTAAATTTCCTCCCTGTGTAAATGTGCTGGGATCGTATTCGCCATTCAGCAAGCCATTCACCACTGTTCCGTTTTTATCTAGATATACTGAACCCACATGCAGAGGCTGATGAATATCGCCAACGAAATGAGCCAACATTAGTACCGCTTCCTGTTTTGTCTTTATGCTGAATGGCTCATTGACAGACTGGCGTCGCAGCTTGGCGACTGCCGCGTTGACGGCGTTTAAGATGTCGTACTGATGGGCCCCGACATAATTGCTGTTGTAATCTGTGTGTTGAATTGAAATGTCGGTGTAGTGGTAGTCCTTGTGGCATTCCTTCTTTTCGTCGCAGCCATCCCAATTACGTTCAACGTAATCCTCGAAGTGCCGCTTTCCCTCTTCCGTTTCAAATGGTTTGCATTCAGGTGACGGATATTTCGGTGATTTGACGTACTTGAACGCACCTTTTGAAATTTGGACGTTCTTTGCACAATCCATCCACACAGCAGCCTGCTCAAGGGTAGTTCCCAGAGTAGCCTGAATTTTTTTGTAAACTTTCGGATTATCCTGGGCTAGGATTTTGTCGGCGATCGCGCCAATTTCTTCGTGCCCAGGCGGACCGAAAGCGAAAGCGCAAGTGCTAGCGACAAGCAGGGGTAATCCTGCAATTTTGAAGCGCAGACGTGACATGATAAATTTCCACTGAGCTGTGACCGGCTGGCGCCGTCTTTTTGTACCGTTGTATTCACGGTATCGAAGTCAGAATAGATGTAAAAATATAAATATCAAGAGTTATTTATTGACAACAAAATCGATTTGAGAGTTGTCCTGCGTTAGCACGCGTGAAAAGCGTATTTATTTGGTGGCACTTGTTGTTTGCCGTTCCATGTAGACCAACTCGGTGATTTCCGAGTGGAGATAGCGCCGCGCTCTGCTTCGCGAGAATCCCTGCCATCCAAGCCAGTGATGTTTCGTTGTCAATCTCGAGAGTGAGACAGGCATCGGACTCCGGGGGCATCGGACCCTTAGCCAGGAGCAACATTCAAATAAGGCAATCGACACATTGATCGTCGCAACTGGCTTTTCTGCGATAGAGCAGCTTGACCCTGTTGCCGTTGAGTGGATACGTAAGCAAGCTCGAACAGTCAGGCGAGTGTGTTCGATATTCTGAGTCCGTCGAGCTCAGGTGTGATGATGGCGTTCATTTTCAGAGAAGTGCTTTTCGAAATCGGCTAACCAGTTAGCCAGATTTATGTTCGCCGCTATGCTGCGGCTGTGAGATGCTATCGCTCAACGACAAGAGTGTGGGTTGCACTACAAACTACCACCCGCTGCGCCCCTCTGGTGAGTGCTACATATAAGTGCGTCGCATCCATCAACTCTGGGTTAAGCACGACTGCGATGTCCGCTTCGAGTCCTTTGAGCAGTAGCGTGCTTCCTACGGAACGTCTCGCCGTACCGCGGCCAATATGTCGGCATCGCTCCCTTTCCCTTTGAGCGGCTTGTTGAAAAGTGCAACTGCCGTCTGACGCCATCTGCATCGCGTTCATACAGCTTCGAAGTATGTCAGGACGATAGACGCGGACATGCGCCTGCTCTCGAATTTGGATAAGTGCATTGAGTGCGGTATTTAGGTTCGGTGTATTCGCAAAAGTAACGACAGCATGCTCGGCTGGCGTCGCCGGATTGCGAGCTGTTCCGGCGCGGATGCTAGCTACTCTTCTCTGCATCTCTGCGGAGCCAACATTGGTCATTAACTCTCCCGCGAATCCGACTAATTGAGTGACGGCGTCAGGAGCACCGACGTTGAATCGGAGTCCAAAATCGGTTAAATCTCGCAAGTCGGCCGGCTCGACGTTAATAGCGCCGGGGGTCCGACTTGCTATTAGGCGCCGGCCCAGGGTATTTCGGCTATCTCCAATTACCAGTACAGTTCCGTCGCGAGTTAGCGGTTGCGCTTGTGCAGCTACGGCCCGCTGAGCATCTGCCGTGCCCGGCAGAAGGTGAACCCAGCTCACTTCGGGCGGAGCTGTGCGCAAATCGATTGCACCGCCAGCAGCAAGAATAAGCCTTGAATTAAGTAACCAACGACCAAGCCGTTCCGTTCCCGCATTAATCCATCTCCATGGAGTTTGCAGTTCACCAAGCGAGGGGAACTGAGCGAGCACGTTGTTATTCCAGTCGACCAGTTCATTTCCACGAAAGTTGAAGATAGCTTGCATGGGGTCGCCTAATACACAAGTAGGGACCGACGTCGCCGCCCAATCCACAATAGCATGCTGGCTCAACGAACAATCTTGATATTCGTCGACAATCAAGCGCGAGTAGCTTGCAGCCAATATCTCGTTCAAGTGGCCGGCCTGCAGCAAACGCCAGGCCGCCCCGCGAATCGCGTCGTAATCTGTTTGAGGATTTTCGAGTTTAAGAATTTGAGGATTTAATCCGCTTCGAAGCGGAAATGTACCGACCAGGTTCATCGCAAAACCGTCGATAGTCGTTAGACGGTATGCTGAACGTGAAACGCCTGCACGGCTCAATCGTACTTGTAAGGCCGCGACTCCTGCGTTTGTGTGGGTAAGCACAAGGATTGGTTTGGGGCCAACATGCAGCGCTAATGTGTCCGCAATTAGCTGGGTTTTTCCACAACCGGCAGGCGCGGTTACTGAGCACCTGGCCGAGGCAAAAAGATCAAACTCAAGCGGCATGAGCCAACCCGTACAGCCGGAGAACGGGCAGGCTAAAACCAGCATCAGCATCGGCGAAATTGGGAAAGACTATGGTACGGGCTACGTGCTCAAACTTGGTAACGGACTTGAACCAACCGTTCTTCCGATGTCTTGAAGCCACGCCTAGGCAGGTTCTTGTGGCGGGAGAGTAATCGCCAGCCAAGCCTTCCGCAAGAACTGATTGCAAGTTTAATTGATTTTGGGATTGAGTTCGAATGTGCGCATCGACCAACTCATCACCGACATTCTCGATACCTTGTTGAATTAGGAGCCCTACAGCAACTCGATTTAAGCTCGCAAAAAGCTCATCTTCTAATGCACGGCCCTGGCGCCAAGAAACCCATGTACCGCCGTTTGCTTCGAACAGCGCGGTCAATCGTCTTAATTCTGGCGTTGGAGGCTTATCGTTATCGACTAGGACAATTGCTCGATAACCTAAAGTAAGCAATGCATTTCCTCGAATAAAACAGCGATCGGGATCACCGCCACCAACGTTAACATAGGCTACGCCGCGCGCAAGCAGGGAAGTCTGACCTCCACTGACATAGTGTGCATCCATTCCCCGAACAAAACCTACCTCGCTCGCGCCCTCACAGACAATAACGGTACGCGCCAAAAACGCCTCTGGATCCGCCCGAATGGTACTTTGGACGTCATCGTCGACGCCAACGGGTCGAACGGAATGTGTTCTGGCAACCGAACGTACAACAAAGATCTGGTTCCCACTCAACTCGCGGACTGCCACTGGTGAATGAGTCGTCATGAAGACCTGTAGCGGCGGGGCTGGCTCTTTTGCGCCTAACGAATCGAGTAGACGCGTCAGCCGATGGGGCTCCAATCCGTATTCGACTTCGTCTATCAAGATTATCGACGCACTGTCGGCAGCAGCTCGCTGAAGACCAGCGATGAGTAATCTGACCGAGCCTGTCCCCAATGAACGAAGAGGTACGCCGGCTTCACTGTGCAGCGTAATTGCACCGTCACCTATAGAAACTGCATGCGCGTCCAACAGCGCCGTTGCGGAAGCTCCTACCGATACACCTAAAGAATTTGCAGTGGCAGTGACTGTCTGCAGCGTTTGAGCAAACTGAACGCCCGCTTGGTTGCCAAAATTAGCACGAGCTTCGCGAGCGGCACGTGCTAACTCCGCGCCGAGATTGGCTCGCTCTCCCGAAAGTCGATTAAGGACAGATCCGCGGCTCCATGATAGATTTGAATTCGCATAGTTTCCTAGTCTTGCGGGCGCTATGGAACCTCTATCCTTCCAACTGATACCACGCTCAAGCCCCAGTTCGCGTGCGCGCGCTGAAATAAGCGTCCAGACAGGCTCCAAGTCGGCACCGATTTCCAGTCGAAGGGCCAAGACAGTTTCTAGTCCCTGACGGGGCTCTTCCTCAACTTGCCCAGACGCAGGATCAAAAGCACGTAAAAAATCCCCGTAGGTATTAATATTTTTGAGAGCGTCCGGAAGTTCGCCGATCGTGAGTGTAATCGAAATCGGTTGCGTAACGTCTAAACCGAAAAAATCAGTGTCATCCACCGAAATGCTTCGACGCGCGCCGATACACAGATCTATCGCATCGAGAATAGAGGACTTTCCGCTGTCGCCAGGACCGACAAGACAATTGATACCTCCCGATGGAAACCAATCAAGCACTCGAATCGAACGGAAATTTCTGATCTCAACCTTACGAACTCGTGCCACGGTTCCTCCGGAAGTATTAATGTGTCAGTCAGCGGATTCGAGCGAGTCGGGATAGACGGGGCCCTCGCCAGTAGTACTCTATGAGGTATCGCTATAACTGTGCATTCGTCTTCTTTTATTCGTCACGGCAACAGTTATACCAGTTGCCAGTCAGTAGACGATGCACAATTTTGTTGATTTTGTCAAAGAAAAGTAGCAATTTTGGCTACTTTCAGTTTCTTATTCGTCTCGCTTCTGCGCGTCTACGCAGAGACTCAATCTTTTCTCGGTCAACGACAGCTTGGCGAGCTTTTGCACCAGCCGTAGATGAATCACACAAGTATTTCTGCGACGCGGGATTTGCGCTTTCTTTTAGCAACTTTTGGCAAAGCTTCGCGAAGCCATCTCTGTCTGCCAACGCTTCGTCTTTCCTTCTCTGTTCAGCGTGAGCTATATCCTTAAGTTCAGCTACCGTAGCTTCCAAAGCCTTTACTCTGTGCTGGGCTTTTCCAGTAGCAATCATGTTATAGAGTTTCATTCCTTCCATGATTGGGTCCCTCATATATCTCTCCAGAAAATTTATGTATGGCCAGTCTATTCGACAGATCTTCGTAATTAAAGCAAGGCACGATTTTTTTTCTGAGGGATTCTAAGTTGACAAAAGGCGAGTCCACTATCGAATTCGAGCGCATGAAATATAAGAAAGAAGGAATAAGAGAGCTTTTTGACACCGAGAAGAATTTGGTCTGGGGATCTGATGGGAAGTCGCATAAAGCTCAGTAAAGTACTTCTTCGGGCGTGGGCCGACAATTTATGTCTCGTCGTCGCTAAAGCATTGAGAAGAGTTCTGTTGCTTTGCCCTATTTAAGTGCAGGCGCTCACCTCTGCGCTTACACCAGCTGTCCGATGGATTGCCCACATTCAATCCGACGAGGCTGGCCGATGATCAGACGCCTTAGGACCGACGCTGAACCCAGCGTCTGGCGCCAGCGCCTCATGAAGGTAATTCTATTGATTCGACAAAGAGGGCAATTGCCAGCGATAATTCGTTCGCGCAGTCGATAAACGTAAACAAAGCTGCATATTCGTGCCTATGTTTACAATAGTGCGTCGAAATAACCCCGATTTATTGGAGTTGTCCTTTTATACCGGGCTCCATATCGATGTTTACATCTGGGATGGGGGCTCATCGTATACATGTTGGCGCATTACCGCATGAAGATTTGTTGAAGCAGGCCGACGGCGAGGTGAGCGCCACCATCAATGCCAGGGTGGAGCAGGCGTTTGAACGCCAGATAGCGCGCCAGGGCAAAGCCAATAACCAGCTATCCACCACCGACATAGACACGCATTGCCAACCCGACAGCGCAGCGGAACAATTACTGCGCAATGCGATGACCAAGCTGAACTGGTCGGCGCGCGCCTACCACCGGGTGCTGAAGCTGGCCCGTACCATCGCCGATCTGGCGGAGGCGCCGCATATCAGCAAGGCACACGTGGCGGAGGCGATCCAGTACAGGCGGGCACTGAGGGAGCACTAAGCGGCGTATGTATCGTCAGTATCATGGCAGCGCAACCAACAAAGCGCTCGTCAAGGGATCCAGTTCGCCGCCATAGAATTTTTCCAAAGCAACAAGGAAGGGCTGTTTATCTTCTGCAGCGATGGCAAACAGGCTAAGGCTTGACCTCAGTTTCAGATCGTCCGGGCTACCGAAAATCTGGTGTACGGACTTGCCTTTGATCTGTAACAACAGGTGTATGCACTCCAACAGACGTGTGCCGAGGACGGGGTGGCGCAGGTAAGCCTGGGCTTCGTCGATGGAGCTTATTCCATAGAAGCGCGCAGTTTCCGTTCGCCCCAGTCCCTTCAGTTGCGGGAAAATAAACCACATCCAATGCCTGCGCTTTTCCCCCTCCTGCAATTCCTCCAGCACCAGCTCGTAAACTGCTTCTTGTGCGGCGACAAAGCGCTGCAAATCATAAGGATCTGACATGAGTTTGTCTTGTTTGTTGGCCGGCTTGCCTGTTTACATCTCTTAAGGTCCGATCCGCGTATGGTTTTTCATTTTATTCATGCTGCCCTCATCTTGAAAAGGGCAGCTTGATAACAATCTAGCTGGTATCGTTCCAACGCCGGAGAATTACCATGTCGCCACAAGAAAGTCAGGTATTGCAGCAGTTTTTGCAACGGTTGGTGCAGGCCAATGGATTGGTCAAGGATAAAGAAGCGCAAGCCTTGATTGAGAAGGCGGTAGCGCAGCAACCGGATGCGGCCTATCTGCTGGTGCAACGGGTGTTGTTGCAAGATCAGGCGCTGAATGTTGCGCAAGGCCAGATTGCTCAATTGAAAATCGACCTGGAAGAATTGCGTGCCAGCCGTAGTGCACAAGGTTCCGGCGCATTCCTGGATGCCTCCAGTGCCTGGGGCAATAGCGCGAGCAGCCGGCCATTGGCATCCGCCCCTACCTATGCGCCAACCCCGCCGTCCTACTCCGCTGCCCCGCCTGCGGCTTTTGCGGCTGCACCAGCGCAGCCGGGCTTCTTGTCCGGGCAAGGCGGCAGCATGCTGGGAACCATGGCAGCAACGGCCGCCGGCGTTGCTGCGGGTGCATTCCTGTTCCAGGGCATAGGCAGCCTGATGGGACATCATGGCTCAGGCGCCAGTCTGGACAGCAGCGGCGCATCCGCCGCCCCGGCTGGTTCGGCCAATACGGATTCCGGTTTGATCAAGGATTATTTCGCAACGGATACGCTGGCACAGTCCGATGCGGATTCCGGCGGTCTGAGCGATCTGGGCAGTTTTGACGACAGCGGCAGCGACGACGTCTAAGCAGGGGTCTGTTTAGGACTGATCAAGCTCCACAGTATTTTTTTCGCTGACCTGCATGTCGATGGACTCATACGGAAACTCGACGTAGAAGTGGGTTTCCTGGCCCTGCGCTAAGCCGCTGGAGTAGTAGCCTATTTCGCCCCGCATCTGCTTGACGATGGCTTGCGTGATAGACAGACCAAGGCCGGTGCCGCCCTTGGCCCTGGTGTCGGAAGAATCTGCCTGCGAAAATTTCTGGAAAATACGGTGGCGGAATTTTTCCGGAATGCCCTCGCCGCGATCGATCACTTCTATCCTGACCCGGTTTTCTTCAACGATGCTGGTTTCCACTGTCACTTCGCTACCATATGGAGAGTACTTGCAGGCATTGGACAGCAGGTTGGCCATCACTTGCTGGAAGCGGCCGGCATCGACACGGATCTGCGCATTGACACCCGCGTGTTCCAGCGCGATGCTGACGCCCAGGTTCTGCGCAAAAGACTGGTTGGCTGTCACCGCAGCCTCAAGCAGGCGCTGCAGCGGCAATAGCTCGTACTTGAAGTCCATCTTGCCGGCTTCTATTTTTTGTATGTCCAGCAAATCGTTGATGAGGCGCGTCAGGCTCTCGCTGTTCTTGTAGGCGATGCTGATCAGCGGATGGGCTTTTTCCGGCAAATCGCCAACGGCCCCGCCCAGCACCAGACCGAGCGAACCGCGTATTGCCGTCAGCGGTGTACGCAATTCATGGCTGACGGTGGAAATAAATTCGCTCTTGATCCTTTCCATTTTGCGGCGCTCGGTGATGTCGCGCACGATGACGATCAGTTTGCGTTTGCCGGATAGATAATATTCGCTGATGGACAGCTCAGCCGGAAAGGCATCGCCGCCGCTGCGCACTGAATCATCTTCAAGATGGATTTGCCCGGTGTGCACAAACTCATTACGGCTCATCGCCAGTTCCAGCAAATCATATTTACCGGGTGGCGAGAAAATCTTGCTGCTGTCGCCGACGACGTCGGCATTCTTGTAGCCATAGATCGCTTCTGCCGCATGATTGAAAGCCTCGATCTTGCCGTCCTCGTCAATCATGACGATGCCGTCCGCTGCATTCTGGAAGATGGCTTCCATGCGGTCTGAGCTATCCTTCAGCGCAAGCTGCTGCGCCGTCAGGTTTTGCAGCAGTATGGCCTGGGTGCGGTTGATCTCTTCCGCCTGCTGCTTCAGCGCCGTGGTGACCTGCAGATTTTCTTCGCGCCGCTTGAACAGGCTGGCCAGCATACTGAACGAAACGATAATGGCGATGATGGTGCCCACGGCCACCGTGCCTATGATGGCGCTGGTCCGGCGCCAGTCGGCCAGATACAGGGATTCGTCTATCGTGAAATTGGTGATCAGCGGATAGTTCTCGACGACCTGTATACCTTCCATCTGGTTGTCGGCAGTAATCACCACGTCGCTCTTTTTTTGCAGCACTTCCAGCACGCGATAGGTGGCGTCGCTGACATTGCGCTTGCCCATCAGCTCGTCTTTCATCGGCCACCTTGCCAGCAGGGTGAAATCGTTGCGTATCATGCTGATGGTCGCCTGGCCCCGCAGGCTGACGCGCTGGTAAAACTTGCTGTAGAACGCAGGAGATACACCCAGTTGCACGATGCCGATGAACTCGCCGTCGCTGCCGGTCAGGCGGCGGCTGATATAAAAGGTCCAGTCGCCATTTGCCCTGTTGCGTATCGGCGTGCTCAGGTATACACCCTGGCTGGGGTTATCCCTCTGCTCGATGAAGTAGTCCCTGTCCGCCAGGTTACGTTTGGGCGCCGGATACTCGCGGGAATAATTGATGATATCGCCATGGTCGTCGATGACGCCGACCACGTCGATTTGCGGTGAAATAGCAGCCTTCTCCCGTAAGAATTGGAAGAATTCCGGCGTTTTCAGGGCACGCCGCAGGTAATTCGCATCGGATGTCGACGAATCCTGGATGCGCTCTGCAATACTGTCCAGCGCCAGGTAGGCGGTACTCATTTGCTGTGCCGTGGTTTCAGCCAGAATGCGGCTGAATGCGGCTGATTGCTTGCGCCAGTCATCAATTTCCTGCTTGCGCAGCAGCAGGATCGCAGCAATGGCGATGACAGCGATGATCGCGACCAGAAATGTGCCAAGCGCGATAGCTACGCGGCTGGTCTGCATCCTGGTTCGCTTCATGGACACTCCCTGTTAGACCTGAAAGGCATGGAATCTGTTATTCCACCGACTATGTTGTAGGTGACATGGACTCATTATCAGAATAGCAGCAAATGTGAGTTTTTTTGCAGCTATATTCGCAAAACAGACACGGATTTAACTTTAAAACCGATGTTTTCTCAATTTCAAAGCAGGCTGAGTGCAGAAAAAGCGCGATTGACAGCGCTGACCAAAGTCAATAATATCTAGACCAGTCTATATAATTATATATCTTATGAAAACACCCCCTCGCGACCGCCTGACCCAGACCACCGCCCTGTTATTGCAAACCCAGGGTTACAACAACACCGGCCTGAACCAGATTCTGCAGGAAAGCGGCGTGCCCAAGGGTTCGCTCTATCACTACTTCCCAGGGGGCAAAGAGGATCTGGCGATCGCTGCGCTGGAGCAATCAGCGGTAGCGGTGCAATCCGCCCTGCAGGCCGTCGCTGGCGCGCATGCCAGCCTGCCGGCCTGCGTCGCGGCCGCCATCGACTACTTTATCGATCAGCTGGAAACTTCGCAATTCACCAAGGGCTGCCCGGTAGCGACTATCGCGCTGGAACAAGCGGGCATCAACCCGCGCATACAGGCTGCATGCGAACAGGCCTATGCCGCGTGGCACGCAGCATTGGCCGGCTTGTTCCTGGCACACGGCAAAGCCGAGGCTCCACGGCTCGCAGACCGCCTGCTGATGGCGCTGGAAGGCGGCCTGGTATTAAGCCGCGCGCGGCACGATTGCCGCGCCTTGCAGCAGATCAAATCCGACCTTCACCGGTACCTGGACTAAACACGATGACGCTGCTTCGCAAATGCCTTGGCTTATTGACGCTGCTATCCATGCTGGCCCCGGCGGTGATGGCGCAACCCGCGCTGGGCCCTGCACCCGCGCCAACACCTGCAGCACTGGAATTTTCCCTCATCAAGACGTCGGAAGTCAGCACCCTGGAAGGCCTCAGCTACTCCGGCGGCAGCTATTTTGCATCCACCCGCCTGCAGCATATCGCGGTGCTGGTACGCCACCCCCAAGGTGATTTTTTGTTCGACGGCGGCCTGGGTAAAAATATCGATGCCCAGTTTAAGGACATGCCGCTATGGGCGCGCCCCTTCTTTTCCTACGGTCCTGTGACCCCGGCCCGGCAGCAACTGGATGCCGCCGGCCTGACACGCATACCGCGCATCTTCCTGTCGCATGCGCACTGGGACCATGCCAGCGCGCTGGTCGATTTCCCCGAGGCGGAAGTCTGGCTCAGCGAGGCGGAAAAAGCGTATTTGGCAAGCCCGCATGCGGTCTCGGTTTTTCCATCCCAGATCGCGCCGCCCGCCATACGCTGGCACAGCTACGCGTGGTCGGACAAAGCCGTATTGGGATTTTCACACAGTCTGGATATCTTTGGCGATGGCAGTGCAGTACTGCTGCCCTTGCCCGGCCATACTCCGGGTTCGGTGGGCTTGCTGCTGACGACGGCGTCCGGCAGGCAGTATTTCTTCATTGGCGACAGCGTCTGGAAAAGCCGGGCAATTGTAGAAGAGAAGCCGAAAATGTGGATAGCCAGCGCACTGGTCGATGAAGACCAGCCGCGCACCATGGAAACGATCTCGTCGCTGCACCGCGTCCAGCAGCAAAATCCCCTGTTGCTGATCATCCCGGCACACGATGCGCAAGTGCATGATGCCATTGGATATTTTCCGCATTTTGTGAAATGATCATTCTGCCCAAGCTTCTCCACATAAAAAATTAAAGAGACACTATGAAACGAATATTGCTGCGCCTGTTTCAACTCATTCTCGCCATACTGGTGCTGCTGATCGCTGCTGTGGCCATCAATACCTTGCGTTTCCAGTCGCGGCAAATCGATGTTGCGCCGGTTCCCCCTCTTGGCCTGGATGAAAATGCGGCAGCGGCGCGGCTGGCCGGTTCATTGCGCTTCAAGACCATTTCCAGCGATACCGATCCGGAGCAGAATGCCGAGGAATTCGACAAGCTGCATAAATATCTGGAAACATCCTTCCCCAAAGTGCATGCCAGCTTGAAGCGGGAAGAAGTCAACGGCCGCAGCCTGCTGTACACCTGGGAAGGCACGGACAGCAAAGCCAAGCCCATCATGCTGATGGCGCATCAGGACGTGGTGCCGATTGCACCGGGCACCGAAAAGAACTGGCTGCAACAGCCTTTCGACGGCAGCATCAAGGATGGCTTTGTCTGGGGCCGCGGCTCCTGGGATGACAAGGGCAACCTGTTTTCCATCATGGAAGCGACTGAGAAATTGCTCAGTGAAGGTTTCAAGCCGCGCCAGACCATCTACCTGGCTTTCGGCCATGATGAGGAAGTCAGCGGCCTGCGCGGCGCAAAAATGATCGCTGCGCTGCTGCAGTCGCGCGGCGTGAAGCTGGACTATGTACTGGATGAAGGCTTGCTGGTGACCGAGGGCATACTGAAAGGGCTGGACAAGCCTGCCGCACTGGTGGGCGTCGCGGAAAAAGGCTATGCGACAGTATTCCTGAGCCTGGATGCAGTACCGGGGCATTCCTCGATACCGCCGCAAAAGACCGCGATCGGCATGATGAGCGTGGCGCTGGCAAAACTGGAAGACCAGCAGTTCCCGGCCCAGATACGCGGCGTGGCGCTGGATATGTTTGAAACCATAGCACCGGAAATGTCCGGCCTGAACCGGGTCTTGCTATCCAATCTGTGGCTGTTCAAACCGCTGGTACAAAAAGAACTGGCGAAAGGCGCCAGTACCAACGCGATGCTGCGTACTACGACTGCACTGACGATGGTCCATGCCGGCAACAAGGACAATGTGTTGCCCGGCACGATAGACGCCGCCGTCAATTTCCGCCTGCTGCCGGGAGATACACAGGCCACCGTGCTGGAGCACGTCAAGCAGACTGTCGCCAATGACGCGATCAAGCTGAAGCCGTATGCCGCCAATTCCGATCCCTCTCGCGTGACGCCGATCTCAGGCCAGGCCTACCAGACGCTGGCCCGCAGCATACGCGAAACCTTTCCCGGCACCGTTGTTGCGCCGGGGCTGATGCTGGGCGCGACCGATTCGCGCCACTTTGAAGCCATCAGCGACAATATCTTCAAATTTTCGCCGGTGCGCGCCACCTCGGAAGACTTGCCGCGCTTCCATGGCACCAATGAGCGTATATCGATCAAGAATTATGCGGAAATGATCAATTTCTACCACCAGTTGCTGCTGAATAGCACTAAGCCCTGAGCGGCGAGCTTTGTGCGGCAAGACAGCTTTCGTCGTCAGCAAGTCACATTTGTGGAAATAAACCACCATCCCGCTAGCGGGATGGGATACTAATGTGACATGATTCTGCTAAAGCCTGATCCGTCCTCACATCAGGAAGAGCAAGAATACCCCTACACGGAGCGAGATATGAGAAAACTGTTTTTGAGCGCAGGCCTGATACTGGCATCTGCACAGACACTGGCAGCAGCATTGCCGTGCGCCGATCTGCAAACCAAAATCGAAACCAAGCTGGCCGGGAAAGGCGTGAAGAACTACACGCTCGAAATCGTCTCCAAAGACACGGAAACCACCAACCGCGTGGTCGGCAGCTGCGATGCAGACAAAAAGAAGATCATCTACAAGCGCGCCGGCAAGGCAGCCAAAGCAGAAAAATCTGAATAAAAGCCAGGTAAGCTGCATTGGCAGGGCTTAAAAAAACGGGATGCCAGGCATCCCGTTTTTAATTTTGACTGCCGCTATATCATGCAGATTGGGTGCGAAAAATTGCCAGCCCTTTGGCCGCCTGTGCCTGCACTGCATTTCGTACTACCGGCGTCCAGCCCAGTAACAATCCCTTCAGGCCCAGCGCCTGGCGCGCCCATTTCCACAGGTCAAAGCGGTCGATGTGACGGACGATCTTGCCGTCCCTGAATTCAAAGCTGGCGTGGATATCGTTCACCACCGTATTGCCGGTCTGCGAGAACGTATAAGTGGCGACCCAGTGCGCCTTGCCCTGCCTGTCATCCGCCTCTATGCCGTCAAACACCAACGAAAAGTTTTGTGCCTTGGTAGACAGCATGCGCCACATATCGCTCGCCTCCCGTCCGCGCAGCGCGGGGAATACCGGGTCGGTAAACAGCACATCGGACGCATAACAGCTCGCCATGGTCTCGGCATCCAGCTTCTGGAAAGCCTGGTAAAAAGTCTGTATCAGCTGAGCATTAGCGTGCATGAAAACCTCAATCAGGTAAGAAGAAAATGGGAGCTATTGAAACCCGATTATGCACTTCTTATAACATATTGGGTGGTGGCGATTTTACCTATTTTGTGTCTATAATGGACAAACCTCTTCGTCAGCTTTTTTGCATTTCCCACTCCATGCTCACCGTCATAGTCGCGCTTTACGTCTGCCGCCAGACCATCACATCCAGCCTGTGCATGGCGATAGACGCATTCCAGTTGGCCAACCAGTTTCACGGCAGCAGGCTTTTCCAGTTGCAACGTGTCAGCACCGACGGCCGGTCCGTGGAAAATACGCTGGGCAGCATACAAGTTGACAGCGGACTGCAGCATCTGGCGACGCCGGATATCTTTATCGTGCCGGCCGTAGGGCGGGATGTCGATCTGGCGATCGCTGAAAACCTGGAGCTGCAAGCCTATATGCAAGCATCATCAAAAGCGCCGGCCAAAAAATCTGCAACCCAGTTTGCCAGCCTGTGCAGCGGCGCCTTTCTGCTGGCAGCCGCCGGCCTGCTGGATGGCAGGCGCGCAACCACGCACTGGGCGCTGGAACAGGGGTTCCGCCAGCGCTTT
Organism: Parundibacterium terreum; assembly: GCF_014636315.1. GTDB lineage: Bacteria > Pseudomonadota > Gammaproteobacteria > Burkholderiales > Burkholderiaceae_D > Undibacterium > Undibacterium terreum. The sequence goes on from NZ_BMED01000006.1 coordinate 53,065, forward strand.
CCCAAGGTGAAATTGTCCATAGAAGCGCTAATGACGCAGGACGGTAATGTGCTGTGCTCCGGCGGCGCGCAAGCCGGGCTGGACTTGTGCCTGTTCCTGATACGCCAGCATGGAGGAGAAGCATTGGCACGGCAGGTGGCCAATGCCATGGTGGTGGAACTAGGCCGTAGCAGCCAGTTGCCGTACGCATCTGCAGCGCTATCTGGGTTTGCGTCCGAGGTTGCATCCGGCTTTGCATCAGCACCGGCAGCGCTCGCTCACGGCGACAGCCTGATCGGTAAATTGCAATTGTGGATGGACGTGCACTATGCGCAAGAACTGACGCTGGAAAACCTCGCCGAGGTCGCTCATTGCTCGCCGCGCACGCTACTGCGGCGCTTCAACAAGGCAACCGGATATAGTCCGGCGACTTATCTGCAAAGACTGAGGGTGAGCGCCGCCTGTGACCAACTGGCCAGGGGCAATCCGCAGGTGGCCGAAGTCGCTGCCGCCGTGGGCTACCAGGACAGGCCGGCCTTTGCAAAAATGTTCAAACGTATCACTGGACAGACGCCCGCCGCGTACAAGCGGCAGCAGCAACTGGCCAGAAGCGGATACGCAAACTAGGAGGCTTAGAAGCTGTTGCGAAATTAGGCTGGCCAGGCACGGCGACGAGGCAGGGGGGCGCCTAGCCGGGGACGCCGAGTCTACGAGTAGTACGACGAGGAGCAACAACGCCAGCGTAATTTCACAACAGCTTCTTAAAGCTTTCTGGCCATATACCAGGCTGGGCCGGTATATGTCTGCAGGCTGGCTTGCTGCACCGGATCAGCCAGCTCCTGCTGCAGATACCCTAGCCGGCTCCAAAACACCGTGGAACTTTGCACCGATACCAGGCAGGAATGGCGCAAACCCTGGGCTACCGCCTGCTGCAAAGCCAGCCGCACCAGCAAGGCCCCCACGCCCTGCCCGCCTACTCGCTGCGACACCGCAAGATCATGCAGGTACAGGCTATCTGCACCGGCCACATGCTTAAACTGATAGCCCAGCGGGCTGACCTTACCCAGCACTGAACGATAGCCGAACAAATAGGCGCACAGCCCGTATTCATCTTCAGCCACCCAGCTGGTTTCTGCGCAGGCCAGCAGCCGCTCACGCAACACCTCGCCGTCCTCCACCATGTCCGGCACATAGGCTTCCTGCTGTATCGCGCAAACGTCTTCAATATCCGTACTGCGCATTAATCTTAAATTGACTGCCATATTCTTTCCCTGCCACTACGACCATTGCCGCCATTTTACTTTGGAGTGGCATCGTAGCGCAGCAGTCCCGATACCGTATCCAGCTGACGCTTCAATGAAGACAGCGCATAGCGCAGCACCGCGCGCAAATCGCCGCCTGCCGGTCTTTCTGCATTGGGTGCAAGTGATTCCAGCAAACTTTCCAATACCGGCCTGCCTGTCTCCGGTCCACCTTCCGCTAATTGCCTTAGCTCCTGCTGCAAAGCCTCTTGCAAACCCGACCCTAACTGTTCCAGCAACGGGTGCAACCCCGGTGCACGGCGACGGGCCTGGGCTGCAACACGCTTGATCAGCGCCAGGTCTTCATACAGGCGGCGCAGGCTGGTAGCCAGCTCTTGCGCATGCTCATGCACCAGCTTGCCCTCATGCCGCGCATCACGGGCGATCACCGCCGCTTCGCGCAAATAGCTACGTATCCTGGCGGCCCTTTCCTCTGCCTGTTCTTCCGTCAGCTCCTGGCCCTTGTCGGGGGCACGCCCTATGCCTGCCGCGTAATCGCATAATTGCTCGAGCAGATGCACGGCATCCAGCTGCATGCGCGCCTGGGTAGGCACGGGCAAGAACCAGCGCGAAACGGCGATACCGATGACGGCGCCCAAAGAAATTTCTGCGACACGCAGCAACGCGGCGCCTACCGGCGACACATGGGAGGAAATGGATGAGATAACTATCATGGCCGCGATAGGCGCAGTGCGGAAGTCGCGCCGCATGCTGGCCAATAAGACCGCTGGCCCCAATGCGGCGATCAACAGCACCGGCATAGGCCAACTCCAGCTATGCGCCAGGCTGGCCAGCGTGCCCGCTGCCGCGCCAAAAGCAGTTGCCAGCACACGGTCGCGCCCGGCCCTAACTGTCGTGCCCAGCGTGCCCTGCACGACTACCAGTGTAGAAATGACCGCCCAGTGCGCTTGCGGCAAATGCAGGGCGTCCGCCGCCACCCACGCCAGCGCGGCGGCTACCAGCGCTTTCAACACCTGGCGCAAGGTCGCCGGCAATTGCTGCCGGAAGCCGGGCTTGTTCCAGAAGGATGACGACATTCCTGCTATTCCGTGATCAAGCCTGCTTTTCTACCAGCGCCAGCACATGCCCCTCTACCGGCTGCGTGCCGCCGTCCAGCATCTGCAGATAGACACGCTGCAGATCTTCACGGCCATACCCGTGCACTACCTGCAGCCAGGGATTGTCTTTGCGCATCACCGGCTGCATCAACTGTTGCCAAGCCTGCGCAAGTCTGGCCTGCACGCCACCCGGCCCCCAGTCGCCCATGCGCTTCTTGATCTGTGCCGGGGCAAAGAACAGCGCCGGCCGCGCGCCCGGCAAATTGGATGCGCCGCCCAACTCATCCCAGTGGGTGCCGCCTACCGCACAGCTATACTTCATATTGTCCTGGTAATGATGGTGCAGCTTGCTGCGCAATTGGCCATTCCCCGCCATGTCCACATACACCACCGGCTGATCTACCGGTAGGGATGCCAGTTCGTCATACGCAAGCACCTGGTCGTAGCAGCCCAGCCCTTCTACAAATGCAATATTTGACTGCGAGGTCAAACCTATCACCTTGCACTGACTCTTGTCCCTCTGCGACAACATGAAGGCCAGGCCGTAGGCGGTCTTGCTGGAAGCGCTGGACAGCAGCACAGTTTTCGCGCCGAAGAAATCATTGTCGGCCAGGAAATCATCAATCATGAAGGACGTGATGAACAGCGGCCGCAGCAATACCTGCTGGTCTTCGCTGCCGGCGGTATAGGCCGGGTCGGTACTGGTGCGCAGATACTGGTTATACAAGCCGTGCATGGCTTGCCGGTGTTCGGCGGCATCGGTAAATCCGTGCTCGCTGCAACGTGACGGTTGCAGCACGACATGGGATGACATGGGATAGTAGCCGTAAAAACGCTCACCGACTTTTACATCAGCCTGGCGCGACAGCACCACTTCGGCAAAACCCCAGACCGGAATCTTGCCCCAGCCTTCAGGCGCAGGAAAGAAATTCCAGTACGACATCGCCTTTCCGAAAGCCGCATAAGTCACATTATTGGAGGTGAAGGCGAATCGGTCTATCCGCATCAGCACCTGCCCATCCTGCAAAGTGTCGGCAGTAGGTAGAGCGGATTCGATAAACTTGCTGCTGCGCAGATTGTCGCGCTCGACGATGAATTCCAGATTGGTGATATTTGTTACCGGCATGGATATGTCTCCGTTTGAAATTATTTTTGGTATAGGTTCTTGCCCCATTTGTCCGACCATTTTTGCAAAGGCATCAGGGCTTCCAGCAACTGTACACCGGATTTGCTCAGCGAGTAACCGCCCTCGTCCGCCAGCATGACAATTTCTGCATCGCGCAACTCGCGCAAGCGCTGGTTCAGCACCGTAGGCGACATTTCATCGCAGCGGCCCTGCAATTCACGGAAGGTCAGCGCCGTGTCGCGCAGCTCCCAGATCACCCTCAGCATCCAGCGCCGGCCCAGGATATCCAGCAAGGCCATCACAGGGCGTCCGGTGCGGGAACCGCGCACCGGGGTTCCCGGTTTGGGTAAGCTCATTTTTCACTTCCTGCATGATCAAAATACGCATGCTACACTATTCATAGCATGCTACTGTTTTAGTAGCAATGCATGAAAAAACGGCCTAGGAAAATAATTACCCGGAGATATGCAATGGAAAAAACTGTCCAAAGCGCCGCACCCCGTATTGCGCCGGTGCTGCCACCCTATGAAGCTGCGATTGCAGACACTTTCACCAAGGTCATGCCGCCCGGCATGGAGCCGCTGAGCCTGTTCAGCACGATGGCGCGTAATCCGCGCGTGCTGCACAAGATGTTCGCCGGCGGCCTGCTGGATCGCGGCGCCATCAGCCTGCGCGAGAGGGAAATCCTGATCTTGCGCACTACCGCTGCCTGCGGATCGGAGTATGAATGGGGAGTGCATGTGGCACTGTTTGCCACACACGCCAAGTTGACGGAAGCTGAAGTGCGCGCCACGCTGGAATTTCCGTCCACTGCGGACGGCTGGACAGAACAGGAGGCGCTCTTGCTGCAACTGGCAGACACGCTACACCAGCACAGCACGGTGCCGGACGCCATCTGGGACAAGCTGGCAACGCACTATTCCGACGAGCAACTGCTGGAAATGCTGGCGATCGTAGGTTATTACCATACGATCTCCTTCATGACCAATGCGATCAGGCTGGCGCCGGAAAAATTTGCGGCGCGTTTTGCAAAGGCCTCTGAGTAAAACTGCTCAGCCAGGCCTTACTTGGCAAGACTTACTTAGTGGAAGCTTACTCAGTAAAAGCTTCCTCAGTGAGATCCTGATTTCTTGGGCGCCTTTGCCGATTTTTCTTCTGCACTGGCGCTGGCACTCGCTTCCGCCGATGCGCTGGAGCCGGCTTCGCCTTCGGCTGCCGGCTTGGGCGGCGGCGCAGTCGGAGCCAGCTCGGGCTTGACGACTTCAATCTTGTTTTCGCGCATGTAGTCGTTCATTTCTTTCCAGCCTGCATACACTGCGGCGCGCGACGCATCAGGATTGATCGCGTAGCAGTCTTCTATCGCACGACCGGCATGGCGGCAGGCGCTACCGGTTGCGCGGGAATCGGCTTCCTTGTTGGCGGCGTCCTTGACCGGATCGGAGATACCTAGCCGATCACAGCCGCATAGCAGCGCAAGGGCCGACAAACCAACACATGCTGAAGATCGAAATGACATAAGGCTCCGGGATGAAAAAATAAACTGGCAGGACAGACATGCTTATTCTAGCCTCTAGTGCTGCAATATGTCAGCTTTACGGACGGCTCAGCGCACTATCGGCGACGATTTGTGAAAACCTCGCCACATAGCTGCTACAAGCCGGCAAAGGGATCTATGCGCCGCCATGCCGGCGCCATCCTGATTTCCACCTTGTCCTGCTTGCCATTTTTGATAATGAAATTCATCGAAGTCGTGAAATCATCAAATGGAAAAGGCAACGCAACCAGATCCTGAGCCAGCGGGCGGGTAAAATCATCCCAGTGGATAGGAAATACCCGGCGCGCGCCCACGGTTTGCACGACCTGTTTCCAATAGGCTTGCCGGAAAGCCTCAGGCTGCATACCCAGCGTGCCGACACCGAGGAAAACCGCGTCCGCGTGCACGCCCTTCAGCGCGCCTTCCACAAAGCCGGCGCTAGTCTGAACCAGCAGGCTGTACTGCCCATGCTGCACCAGGATGGAATAGCTATCCCCTTCCTTGTAGTCGGTAGCGCGGGCCGGCGGCGTCAGCGGCTTGCCTATCTCGCCGCCGGTAAAGCCGGTGGGCGCATGCTGGCTTTTGATGAATTTCAGGTGGAAACGCCCAAAGTCCAGCTCATCTCCTCCGTGCACTGTGCGGATGCTTTGCTCCGGCAGACCCCAGCCCCGGCCTATGTTCGCAGTAGATCCTGAACCGACCAGCAGCGCGCCAGTCTGCTTTGCCACCTCGGGCGAATCCAGCGCATGATCATAATGCGAGTGTCCGGTGATCACTGCCGCCAGTTGATGCACACCGGCGCGTTTCAGCGTCTGCGCTATCAGCGCGGGATCTGGAGCGACTTCACCGGTTAATACCGTCATCCGGCCTGGGCGCGTGAAAAATCCATCCGTCATGATGGCGGTTTCACCATCGTCTATCAGCAGGGTCGCGACGCCGAGAAATGTCACCCGCACTTGCTGTCCTGCGGCCTCGGGAGCCGCAGCCTCAGGCATCGCCAGCGAGGTATACGGACTGAGTTCGGGTGGATGCTCGAACTGATAAAACAGCCAGGCAGCGCCGGATACCAGAATCAGCACTAACAAGATGCCTATGTACTTGAGAACTCGCTTCACACTCACTCCCTTTGTTGTCAGACCAAAAGCAACATAAGGGAGACAAAAGAATAAGTAAAGCAATGATTGAGACAGGTGTGCAGACCGACACTACGACAGCGGACCACTGAATCGGCGCTTGCTTATCTGCTGCGCGGTCTATTTTCCTTCTTCCTGCATTTTTTGCGGATAGTTGACCCAGCGTACATCGATGCCGGATGCTCTCGCGGCCTTCTCTATCGCCTGCACTTTTTGCGCATCATAGCGGGCATTATTGTCCGCCGCATTCTGGCTGGCTTCGGGGGTGCTCGCACAGGCGCTTAGCAGCAGGCAGGCAGCAATCGCAGCGGCTGAAAAATTAGGATGCATACGCCTCCCCTTTCACTTTCTTATTCCTGATCAATAAAATATAGGCCTGCTACTACAAATAGCAAGAATTAATGGCAACTATGGCAATAGTTACAGGTAAACCGCAGCCGCAACCTGCCATAGCGGGGAAAATCCTCTATGATGGGACACCTTATCTGTAGATGGCCGCCATTGTGTTCCACCACCCGAATGAATTCGTGACCTTCAAGACCAGCCCGCATCTGCCGGGCGTGGAATTGTATTCGGCACGCCTGGTGGACCATGCGTTTGCACCGCATGTGCATGACGGCTATTCGATAGGGGCGATAGAAGCAGGCGTGGAACGCTTCCGCTACCAGGGGGAAGACCATATCGCGCCGGCCGGCACCGTGGTCTTGCTGAACCCGGATGAAATGCATACCGGCCAGGCGGAAGTGGACGGCGGCTGGACCTACCAGATGCTGTACATAGAACCGCAGACCCTGTTGGAAATGACAGGCACCGAGGCCTTCTTCCCGAATGCCGCCGTGCATGACCCTGCCCTGGCCGATGCTTACCAGCAAGCCTTCAAGACCATGTGGGATGCGGGTGACGACATCGCTTTCGTGTCCACGTTCACGCAATTGATAGACGGCGTAGTCAGCCGTTACGGCAAGAATGCGCAAGTGGCGTCAGCGGCGACCAGCCATCAGCAAAGGCGGACGCTGGCCATGCAGCGCGTGCTGGAGTGCATAGAAGATAATCTGGACCAAAGCCTGCGGTTAGAGCAACTGGCTGCGGAAGCCGGGCTGTCGATGTTCCACTTTGTACGCAGTTTTGCCGCTGTTTACCATGTAACGCCGCACCAGTACATACAGGCGCGCCGCACAGCCCGGGCCAAGCACTTGCTGGCGCAGCGCAATACACCGTCAGACGCCGCAGCCGCCGTGGGCCTGACCGATCAGAGCCACCTGAACCGCTGGTTCAAACGCGCGTATGGCGTCACTCCTGCACAATATCAACAGCAAATTGGTACAAGACCAGGCTTGCCCACACGCGGATAATCGGTACATCCTGTACTGAAAGCCTGCACTACGATGACCATCAAAATCTGTACCAGCCCCGTTAGCACTCTATGTTAGGCGGCATCCTCGCTGCACTGGGCGCTGGCCTACTGTGGGGCCTGGTATTCATTACGCCCTTACTGCTGCCCGATTATCCCGGCGCCATCCTGTCTTTCGGCCGCTACATCGCCTTCGGCCTGATTGCGCTAGTACCGGCTTGGCTGGATAGGAGACGTATTGCCAAACTACGCCGGCAAGACTGGTTCGCCGCCGCCAAGCTGGTCCTGATCGGCAATATCATCTACTACGCGGCACTGGCCAGCGCCATCCAATTGGCAGACGCACCGCTACCGACGATGCTGATAGGCACGCTGCCGGTCATCATTGCCATTTGCAGCAACTGGTCGCCGCACCACACCAGCGAATCCATCGCCTGGAAAAAGCTGGCATTGCCGTTGCTGATCATCTTCATCGGCCTGATGCTGGTCAACGCCAGCGAACTGGCGCATATGGACGGCAAGCGCAGCCTGGCGGAATACGCCAAAGGCGGCCTGGTCGCGCTGATCGCGGTCGCCGCCTGGACCTGGTACCCGATCATGAATGGCCGCTATATGAAGGTACACCCCCATATCAGTTCCTCCACCTGGGCCACCGCGCAAGGCCTGTCCACACTGCCCATGGCCGCCGCCGGCTTTATCGCCTACGGACTCTGGCTGCACTTCAACGGCGGCAGCTACGACTACCCTTTGGGTCCTACCCCATGGATATTCATCGGCCTGATGCTGACCCTGGGCCTCCTGGCTTCCTGGCTGGGCACGCTATTGTGGAACTACGCCAGCCAAAAACTCCCCACCAGCCTGGCCGGCCAACTGATCGTGTTCGAAACCCTATCCGCACTGCTATACGCCTTCATCCTGCGCGGCAACCCGCCGGCACCACAGATTTTGATGGGGATAGTGATGTTGTGTGCAGGAGTAGCATTTGCAGTACGGGCATTCAAGCCGGCAAGCCACTGATCCATGAATCTCTGCAATCTGACTTTGAATTGCTTTTGACGTAGATGTTGTAGTTGTTCTTGAAGTACCTCCGCTCGGGACGAAGCATTTTGTGACGCACAAAATGTGATGGCGCTCGGCGCCATCACCCGTAGGGCAAGTCTGCGGTCGCCTTTCTTTTGCTTACTTTTCTTTGGCGAAGAAAAGAAAAGTAAGTGGCCGCCGGGCCACCCCCGGCCTAAATCAACGAAGTAAAATATCTTTATTAAGAGGCAAGGTCAGCAAGCACATCAATCCGCAGCCTACATCTGCTGAAACAGATGCGAGTGATTCCTGCTAACCTCCAACCTCTCAGCATGATTGCGCAAAGTAATCATCTGCCTGCCCCGCATATCCCTGGCGACAGCCACAATCGCATCCACCCGCACCAGCGTAGAACGATGGATACGCCAGAATTCGCTGGGGTCAAGCTCGTCTTCCAGTTCCTTCAGTGTCTTGCGTATCAAGACCTCGGAGTGCTCGGTCTGTACCCGCGTATATTTTTCATCGGACTGGAAAAACAGTACCTCCCTGGTACTGATCATACGCAGGCTGGTACCGCTGCTGGCCTGTATCCAGCGCAAATAATCACGCTTGCCCGTGCCTCCTTGTGCATGCTGTACCAGTTGCTGCAATAGTTGCTCTATATTTTCCGGCACCGCGCTGGCGCGCTGCAGATGCGCGATCCTTTCCTGCAACCGGCCACAGGTGCGGCGCAGGCGTTCCGCATCGATGGGTTTTAACAGGTAATCCAGCGCGCCCTGCTCAAATGCATGCACCGCATACTCGTCGTAGGCAGTCACAAAGACGATATGGCATTGCTGCATCAGAAAACGCGCCGCTTCCAGCCCGGTTTGTCCCGGCATGCGTATGTCCAGGAACACAATATCGGGCCGCAGCATGCCTGCCTGCGTGACGGCTTCCAGGCCATTGCCGGCTTCGCCAACGATCATCAGTTCCGGCCACACTTCGCGCAAACGCGCGCGCAATTGTTCGCGCATCGGCGGCTCGTCATCGACAATCAGCGCAGTTATGGTTTTATAGTTAGCTCCACCATTCATCGTTCTGCAGCTCCCGTTTTCTTATCAGGCGTCTGTATGGGCACACGTATGCAGGTGTAGGCACCACCCTGCGCCGGTATTTCTATGATCAATTGAGCGGTGCCACCGAACAGCATTTTCAGGCGCTCGCGTATATTGGCCAGACCTATGCCGTCGCCCGCATGCAGGTTGAAGCCGACGCCATTGTCTATCACTTCCACATGCAGGAATTTCTCGCGCACGCTGGCGCGGATATCGATATGGCCGCCTTGCGTCTTGGGCTCCAGCCCATGCTTGATCGCGTTCTCCACCAGCGTCTGTATCATCATCGGCGGAAAAGGCGTTTCGGCCAGGCTTTCGGGCAGTTCGATGGCAACCGTCAGCCGGTCGCGCATGCGCGCCTGCATGATGGTCAGGTAGGCGCGCGCCAGTTCGATTTGTCGCCCCAGCGTGCCGCCGCCCTTGTCGCGCATCTGCGGCAGAGCCGAACGCAGGTACTGGATCAGATGGGTATGGATGCGCGCGGCCTGCGGCGGATCGGTTTCTATCAATTGGCCTATCAGCGCCAGCGTATTGAACAGGAAGTGCGGCTCTATCTGAGCCTGCAGCGTCGCCATCTGCGCTTCCATCAGGCGCCGCTCCAGCGCCTCCACATTGGCGCGGGTGGTTGCCGCATCGGCAGCCAGATCGGCACGGCGCTTACCGCCGGCCAGCACCTTGACGCCAATGGAGACGAATGCAAACATCGCTGCCGGTTGCGGCATATTCAGCATGCCGCCGAAAATCAGCGCCGCAAAGCAGATAATGAGCAGGTTGCGCCAGGATACAACGGCCAGCCAGTCAAAAAACGCCCACCATAGCACCGAAATTGTCTCGCCAACCTCGCGCAACAAGGGCAGCAGGCGGTTGCTATCGTTTTGATTCATATCACTCGTCCGCGTGCTTGCCGGGGTTGCCAAGCAACAGGGGCCGCCGGCGTGCCTTCCTGACGGCAAGAACCGACAGCAGCAACACCAGTTTTATGCCCAGGAAGAGTACGAACAGCATGAAAGCCAGCGGCAGGATAGTCAGCATAAAGGCCAATCCTATGCACAGCAGCATTAGCCGCGGCAAAGGCAGGCGCATCAAGGTGCGGCCGCCGTGAGTAACCAATCCGGTGAAAGCCTCTGCCACATCGCGCAGTAATTCCATGATGCTGTCGCCCGACATGCCTGTGTGGTTTTTCATCGTTTTCTCCGTAAGTCTGTTGATGCCTGCACTGTAACAAGTGCTCATACGCCGCGCCATGACGCTCCGATGAATCGCCAAATCGAGGGGCCAACCGGTGTTTGCAGGCGATGAAAAGAAACGTTGCAAGCACCGGCACAGCATCCAAGCCTGCCCGCATCGCTTACAATATCTATTAATTTTGATAATAAATGAAGTATTTGTGAAAAATACCACTTTCAGCCCTGATTTAGTCCGCCGCGTCCCTCTGCTGCGCGCCGCGGCGCTGGCAGGCGTGATAGCACTCGCAGCCTGTAGCCCGAAGCTGGACTGGCGCGAAGTCCATGGCGAAAACGCACCTTATACCGCCCTGCTGCCGGCCAAGCCTTCGTCATTTTCACGCGAGATGGATTTGCACGGCATCAAAATGACCATGCATATGATGGCAGCCGACGTCGACGGCACCAGCTTTGCGATAGGCAGCGCCAAGCTGCCTGACAACGCGCAGGCACTGGCAGCGCTGGAAGGCATTAAAGACGGCATGCTGAAAAACATCGATGGCCAGGTCAGCAGTGAAAAATCTGCCGGCGCCTCCGCTTCCACCACCAACGGCAGCAAGCAAACCCGCTCCTACGATGTAGAAGCGCACGGCAAACTGCAGAACGGCCAGCCGGTCGTGCTGGCTGCCAGATTTGTAGCCAGCGACCAGTGGGTGTATCAGGCTGTCATCATTGGCAACGAAAAGCTGATGACCAGGGATGCGATCGATACCTTCATGACTGCGTTCAAGACGCAATAGGCAAGGCTTTGCCGCTGCCGGGCAATCTTAATAGCCTCGCGGCAAAGTTTTTCAAGCGAAAAATATTGAAAAAACCGGTTTCGGCGCACAGCTATGTTGCATCCGCAAATGATTCGCGGATGCAAGGGTTCGTTGCTGATGAAAGGCCATCAGAGGGTATAAATGACGGTATTATTGCTGTTTTCGCGCATACCGCGCGGCAAAACCGCATTTTTTGCAGCAATTTGTATCGTAAAGAAAAAAATCTTTAGTTTGTACGCTGCCGCTCTGCGGCGAACGTTTTTTAGGATTATCATTAAAGTGACCCCGCTGGCTGATGCCGCAGTGTAAACAGGCGAAGTCCTTGCACTGCAGCATACGGGAACTTCCAGCGGAACAGGTCTTGCATTTGCGCAAACAACGAAAAATAAGGAGTTGGTTTCATGTTAATCACTTTCAAATCGAAAGCCGCCGCCGAAGTCACGATGTATAAAGAGCATGCGCGTCGAATTTTGGAGCTACTCCACAAGGATGTCGACATCGGCGTCATCACTTCCGAAGAAACCGGAAATGCCATCAAGATCATTGAAGCTGCGGTCAATGAGAGCAAGGTTCATCCTGTATCCGAGATCGTGCAAAGGGATATCGACGTTCACCACAATGACACCGTTGATGACAATGAACACGAGAAGATAGAAACGGTCAGCTTTTCCGCTCGCGCCTATCCGCTGCTGGAAATGCTGCATGCAGCCCACAAGATGCAGCGTGATGTGATGTGGGGAGTCTGATGACATCCCATATAGAGGATACGTCTGAATTTCATCTTAAAACCATAGACGGCACGTCCCTGTTTGTCAGGGACTGGCCTTTGCCCGGACAAATCTCCGGTGAAAAGGCCGCGCCGGTGCGTGATGGCATCGTCATCATGCACGGACTGGGCGAGCATTGCGGCCGTTATGCGCATGTGGCGCGTTTTTTCAACGCGCTGGGCTTTGTCGTCCGTACCTACGACCACCGCGGCCACGGAAAATCCGGCGGCCCGCGTGGCGATGTGCCCGATGAAGAAGCAATGCTGCGCGACGCCCGGCTGGTCATGAACGACTTTGCGCGGCAGCTATCGGCCCCGCCCATCTTGCTCGGGCATAGCATGGGAGGCTTGTTTGCTGCACGCTTTGCCGCTGCAGGACTGGCGCCTTTGCGTGCGCTGATATTGTCGTCACCGGCGCTGGCGCTGCGCATGTCGCCTGTCCAGAAGCTGATGCTGAAAGCCGCCACCGCGCTGATACCCGGCGTGGGCATTTCCAATGGCCTGAAGACCCGCTACCTGTCGCATGACAAGGAAGTCGTCATCGCCTATCAAAACGATGTGCTGGTGCACTCCAAGATCAGTGCGCGGCTGCTTGGCAGCATGCTGAAGTCCATGGGCTATGTTGCCGGCCATGCGGCGCAACTGAAGATACCGACACTACTGGTGGTCGCCGTCGAAGACCGTCTGGTAGACCCTGCGGGCAGCCGCAACCTGTTCGCGCACCTGGCGCCATCGCTAGCAAGCGCCCACTTCTATGATGGTTTTTACCATGAGATTTTCAATGAAGTGGACGCCTCGCGGGTATTTGACGATGTTCACAACTGGCTGCAAAAACAGCAGTTGATGCCGGAATCCGCACCTATCGTACCTACCGCTACAGCCGCAACCGCTATTCACGCAATGTAAGTCTTACGGCCGGTAGTGGCATGCTCGCCGGCTGGGCCGTGCTTGCTTTTTCAGCAAGCTTCCCGGCCTTGGTAACCAGCAGTATCGCAAAATTATTGTTTTTACCTGAAAAACCGGCTTTTGCCCTCTCCGGCAATGCACGACTCAGCGTAACTACGGTATAGGCTGGTACACTAGCGCGCCGTGCAGATCGAAACCTCAGCCCGCACCGCTGCCTGATTTAGCCGGCAAGCGCTGATGTCATGCATATCAGGAAGGTATGATCTGCACGAAAACCAGACTGACGTAAGCCTGTGCTACTGATGCAGGCTTACAACGCGGCCTTGGATTAGCATCCAAAAAACGGACCTGGACGGGCCACGCGTAGTATTGTGGTGTTTCCGGTTCGCCGACAGTCCCGAATATCTAGTATCAAATCCGTAGCCCTATGTTGCCTCCATCCAGAAAAACCATCACCAAACCCGCTCCCGCCGACTTCAAGGCGGTCGAGGTCAAGCCCGATTCCCTCGCCTTCAGCCTGCTGGGCGCGGCGCAAGCCGTTGCCTATGTATTAGAGGGGACCGCCTTGCCGCAGGCGCTGGCCAAGGTTTTTGCCCAAAATAATGCTTCACCGCAAGCACGCGGCGCGATCCAGGATATTTCCTACCGTACCATGCGCCAGGTCGGCCAGGCTGATGCCTTGCTGACGGCGATGACCAGCAAGGCGCCGGAACCGGCACTGCTGTACGGCCTGCTGTGCTGCGCGCTGACGCTGATCATCAAGGTCGGCGATGAAGACTTGCCGTATGAGCCTTTTGTCGTGGTGGACCAGGCGGTGACCGCCGCATCTTCCAACCCGCACATGGCACATGCGAAGGGCATGGTCAATGCGATACTGCGCCGCTTCCTGCGCGAACAGGATGAACTGACAATTACGGTATTAAAACAGCCGGCTGCCTTGTGGAATTATCCGCAATGGTGGGTGGACCAATGCAAGGCCGCTTATCCCAAGGATTGGCAGGCAATCTTGCGTTCCGGCAATTTACCTCCCCCGCTGACACTACGGGTGAACCGGCGCCAGAACAGCGTTGCCGATTATCTGCGCGTGCTGGAAGCGCAGCAAGTTGCAGCCACCCAGATCGGCCCGGACGCCATACGCCTGGCCAAGCCGGTGCCGGTGCACCAGATCCCGGGTTTTGACCGCGGCCACGCGTCGGTGCAGGATGCCGCCGCGCAGATGGCTGCGCCGCTGCTGGATGTGGCCAACGGCATGCGGGTACTGGATGCCTGTGCAGCCCCCGGCGGCAAGACCGGACATTTGCTGGAAAGCGCGGATCTGCAACTGACTGCGCTGGACTCCGATCCAAAGCGCCTGACCCGCATCCAGGAAAACCTGGACCGGCTGGGACTATCTGCCACACTGAAGACCGGCGACGCCAGCAAGACCAACTGGTGGGACGGCCAGCTCTTCGACCGCATCCTGGCGGATGTGCCGTGTACCGCGTCCGGCATAGTCCGACGCCACCCGGACATACGCTGGCTGCGCCGCAAGTCGGACGCAACGCAACTGGCGGCCTTGTCAGCCAGAATCCTGGACAATTTGTGGGCCATGCTGAAACCGGAAGGAAAACTGTTGCTGGTGACCTGCTCCATCTGGCCCATGGAGTCGGAAGGCCAGGCCGCCGCCTTCGCCAAACGCCACCAGGCCATCCGGCTGGACGCACCCGGACAGTTGCTGCCCACGTCGGATGGCAACAACGATCATGACGGTTTGTTCTATGCCTTGTTCCAAAAACCGGCGGCCTGACGCAACTTTCAAGATATGATGGCGGTCATATCAATCCTTTTCTTACTCTGGATACAACGCCTTTTCATTATCACATGATCAGACGCCCTGTTTATTTGCTGATGCACTGCCTGCTGGCCCTGCTGCTTTTGTTGCAAGCACCGGCACAGGCCGCCAATGCAGAAGTGACAACAGCCCGGATAGAGTCCAGCGAAGAGGGCTACCGGATATTTGCCGGTTTTTCCTTTGAACTCAGCCACGCACTGGAAGACGCCATCACGCGCGGCATCCCCATGTATTTCATGACCGAGGTCGAACTGACCCGGCCGCGCTGGTACTGGTTCGACGAAAAAGCAATCAACTCCACGCAAACAGTCAAGATCAGCTACAACGTGTGGACCCGGCAATATACCTCGTCCAGCAGCGGCAGCCTGCCGCAGAACTTCACCACGCTGGAAGAAGCAATGAATACCGTACTCAGACCGCGCCGCTGGGTGGTGGCTGAGAAATCCGACCTGACCAGTGGCGCCACCTACAATGTCGCAGTGCGCCTGAAGCTGGACCTCGGCCAGGTTCCCAAGCAACCCTTGTTGATCAATGCACTGAATAATAGTGACTGGCGCCTGTCGTCCGAGTGGAAGCGATTTACCTTCAAGGCGGACGAGAAGTGACAAGAATTTTGCGGTATGCGCTGATTATCGGCGGCGGGGTGATGGGTATCCTGCTATTCCTGCTGATGTCGGCATCGGAAAACTCCTCCCGGCTGGAACAGTATTATGTATGGCTGGTCGGTGCCAATGCGCTGATTGCGTGCGCGCTGCTGTTCATGGTCAGCACCTTGCTGTGGCGCCTGTTCAAGCGTTACCGCGCCGGCGAATTCGGCTCGCGCCTGATGACCCGGCTGGTACTACTGTTTGCGCTGGTCGGCATCGTGCCGGGTGCAGTGATTTATGTGGTATCAGTACAGTTTGTCAGCCGCTCCATCGAATCCTGGTTTGACGTAAAGATAGAATCGGCGCTGGAATCGGGTTTCAACCTGGGCCGTAGTGCACTGGAGCTGTCACTGGCGGATTTGCAGAGCCGGGCCCGCAATATGGCGTCGCAATTGTCGGAACCGTCCGAAGCGTCGATGGCGATCCACCTGTCGCGGCTGCGCGAACAGATGCAGGTGCAGGATGCGATCATCGTCAACAGCCGCGGCCGGGTAATTGCATCCGCCAGCGGCAATGTACGCGCCTTGTTGCCGGAAATACCCAGCCCGGCGATGATCAGGCAAGCCAGTATTTCGCGCATTTATGCGGCCACCGAAGGCAATCCTGAAGCCTCGGCACGAGCAGCCAGCAATGGCGACGGTAACAGCAATGCGCAAGCCGGGGCCAGCGCCTCTGCTGCAATCACCGAGGAGCCTACCGTTTTGCGCTCGCGGGTGGTCATCGCCTTGCAGACTTCCAATGCCGGCCTGTCGCTGCAAAATGATAATTTCTACCTGCAACTGATACACCCGGTGCCCAAGGAACTGGCCGCCAATGCCGAATCGCTGCAAAACGCCGCCAGCGAATATGAAATCCGCTCGCGCAGTCGTGCCAGCCTGCGCAAGATGTATCTGTATACGCTGACGCTGACCCTGCTGCTGGCGATTTTCGCCGCGATAGGCAGTGCCTTCATGATTTCCGGCGAGCTGGCCCGGCCCCTGCTGCTGCTGGCGGAAGGAACCAAGGCGGTGGCCGAAGGCAATCTGTCGCCGCGCCCCATCGTGACCACCTCCGACGAACTGGGCACGCTGACCAAGTCCTTCAATACGATGACCCGGCAATTATCCGATGCGCGGGCCACGGTGGAAAAAAACCGCAGCGAGCTGGAAACCGCCAAAGCCTATCTGGAATCGGTACTGGCCAATATGTCGGCCGGCGTGATGGTGCTGGACCAGAGCCGCAACCTGGTGACCTGCAATGAATCGGTAGAGCGCATATTGCAGCGCAGCCTGGAAGGCGATATAGGCAAGAGCCTGACCGACATCGAAGGCATGCATGCATTTGCGGCAGCGATAGACAAGGCTTTTTCAGAGCAGCATGCACAATCAGCGGCCGGCGGCGAGAATGAAAACGAGCAGCACTGGCAACAGCAGATAGAAATTCCGCGCATGCAGGCAGCCGGCAGCGCCAATGCCGCACCCGACCATACCGGCGACAAGAACAATACCGAAGAGCAGAACATTACGCTGCTGGCGCGCGGCTCCCACCTGCCGGTGGCCTCCGGTACCGGCTATGTCGTGGTATTCGATGACATCAGCAACATCATCTCGGCGCAAAGGTCCATCGCCTGGGGCGAAGTGGCCCGCCGCCTCGCGCATGAAATCAAGAATCCGCTGACGCCGATACAATTGTCAGCCGAGCGCCTGCAAATGAAGCTGCAGGACAGGCTGGGCGAAGCGGATGCGGCGATCCTGAACAAGAGCACCACCACCATCGTGAACCAGGTGACGTCAATGAAACGCATGGTGGATGACTTCCGCGACTATGCCAGGACGCCGCCTGCCGTGCTGAAGCAACTGAACCTGAGCGGCCTGATAGATGAAGTGCTGCACCTGTATGTTGCCGGCGATGACAGGGACGCGATACGCGTGAGCCTGGCGCCCGACCTGCCTTTGGTGATGGGCGACGCGACCCAGATGCGGCAAGTGATCCATAATCTGCTGCAAAATGCGCAGGATGCGGTCGCCGACAATGCCAAACCCGGCTTTGTGCCGCAAATCGACGTGAAGACGGAAGTGGTCAGGTATACCGGCGCGGACAAAGAGGGGCGCTCGGCAGTGCGTTTGTCGATTACCGACAATGGACCCGGTTTCAGCAGTAAAATCCTGGCGCGCGCGTTTGAACCTTATGCGACATCCAAGCCGCGCGGTACCGGTTTGGGATTGCCTATGGTCAAAAAAATCATAGATGAACACGGCGGTAGAATCGATATTCAAAATCGTAGCGATACAAACGGTGCAAAAGTATCGATTTTGCTGTTAAAGTTAGCACCGGATTCATGATGTGCCAGTTATTGTGATTTTCTGGCGGATTACGTGTCTCTGAATCCTGCTGCTGTCAAAACAAGAATACCAGTCTAACGTCCGGGAGAGACGCAGACTTTGACACTGGCGATGAATTTAATAGGGTAGATTTATGGCAAACATATTGGTCGTCGATGACGAAATGGGAATCCGGGAATTGCTCTCGGAGATTTTGGGCGATGAAGGACACGTAGTGCAGTTGGCGGAAAACGCCCAGCAGGCGCGCGAGGCGCGCCTCGAGTCACGCCCTGATCTGGTGCTGCTGGATATCTGGATGCCGGATACCGACGGCGTCACTCTGCTGAAAGAATGGCAGCGTGACGGCGTGCTGACCATGCCCGTCATCATGATGTCAGGTCATGCAACGATAGATACCGCGGTCGAAGCGACCCGCATAGGCGCCCTCAACTTCCTTGAAAAGCCTATCGCCTTGCAAAAATTATTGAAAGCCGTGCAGCAGGGCCTGACCCGCAGCGTGGAAGCCCCGCGTCCGGCCAATCCCGGTTTGCGCGCTGTGCCCAATGAAGTGCTGATCGCGACCAATCCAGGTTTTGCCGCAGCGCCGGTTGCCTATGAGAGCCGGCATTTTGCGCCTATGCAGAATGTTGCGCCGACTACCGCTAACAACCATATTTCCAACCTGTCTTTCGACTTGCCTTTGCGCGAAGCCAGGGATGCATTTGAGCGCATCTATTTTGAATACCATCTGCACCGGGAAGGCGGCAGCATGACCCGCGTTGCCGAAAAAACCGGCCTTGAGCGTACTCACCTGTACCGCAAACTGAAACAACTCGGCGTAGAGTCGATGAAATACGCCAAGCGCGGCGAATGATCCCCACCCTGCTGGTCAGCGGGGGCGATTACCTGGCCAGGGAAATCGCCATCGCTAGCCAGCTTTCGTCCAGGCCGGATTCCGCCGCTGAGCCGGCTGTGGTTGAAGTCATACTAGAAGGCTTGCCCAGCGGGCAGGCCGTATTGACCCCCTCCCCTGTTTTGCAAATCCAGCGTATCGCGCCCGGCTGCATGTGCTGCATAGGCAATCTCGCAATGCGCGTCACGCTCAATCGCGTGATACGGCGCAAACCCGGCCTGCTGGTGATCAGCCTCGCCAGTAGTGAGCATCTGGACAATATCCGCCAATTCCTGAGCCAGGAGCCCTACGACGGCTTGTTGCAGCTGATGCAAGAAGTCCAGCTATAACGCATATGTCATCGCCGCATGGCGAGCCGGCGCACTGAAAATACCGGACGCACGCGCCTGACATGCACTAAGCTGAAAGCATATGGTCAGCATGTAGCCATTACCGCATCACCGTATCACCGTATCACCAAACGCAAACAGCCCTCTTCCAGCAAGCATTGTGAAGCAGCAAACTCCTTGATAAATGCATATCAGAAATCATCGCCAGATCATTTTTAAATCGCAGTCAAACGTCAAATACTGCAAATAGTCACTCAAGTTGAGTGATTGCCCTACCGTAATTATTGCTGAAGGGAAGTGTTTCCCGACCTCGGGAACACTTGAAATTCCTTCTCGTCAGCACCATGTCTGGGTTAGAACTAATTAGCGAGACCCTGTTTGGTATCGGAAAGGATAGAAAATGAACCTCATCTACAATAGCGAGCAATATAGCGTGGTGGAATACGGTGCCGACGCTGACCATGACGCACTGCGTTTTGGCGGATATGAAATTACCGACAAGTCGGTGCGCCGCGAATGGTTTATCGGCGGCCCGCTGGCGCTGAATTTCCGCAAGGATGTCACCGATCTGATCGCCACTGAACCCAGCATGGAAGAAATCGACGACTTCCTGGGCCAGTTTGATTCCTATATGGCGCAATCGGTGCTGCTGCACTGAGTTCATGCGCTTGAACCGGGTTCAAGCGCATCAGTAAATCAGTAAGCATCATTTGAGGGAAGCCTGCAGCTTAGCCTGCAGGATTTTCCAGCGTGGCAAAATCGGCAATGATATGCACGCCCTTGTCAAAAACCCTGCCGACCAGCTTCTTCAATTCCGCATGGTCGGCTGGATAAGGGTAATTCTGTATTCCCATCACACCATACTTTTCCAGGGTTGCGCGGCTGGGAAAATATGCGGTATTGGGCGCGGTGCCGGGCCGCTCTATTTCTCCCTGCACTGTGTAGCGGACCTTTTTCCTGTCCAGCGCCGCCATCTTCAGCGCCAGCTTATCCAGTTCCGCATCGCTGACGCCATAATCCCACTGGTGCCGACCGGTTTTCAGCGTCAGTTTTCCTTGCAGCGGCGCTGCCTTGTTTTTACCGGCAACTGAATCAAGTATCAGCTTGTCCACGTCACGGTACAAGCCGCGGTCTACGCCGATTTCAGCAAAAAACTCCAGCTCCCGGATCGCCAGCTTGTCCAGGTAATTTTGCATGCCCTCGCCCTTCATCGATTTGCTGCTAAGCCGCCCTTGCTGGAATTGCCTTTCCTTTTCTTCGGAAAGACTGCCCAGCGGCGCGCCATGAAAACCGATCAGGCTGCCGGGATTCACTGATTTTTGCCGCGCAGCCAGAAACAGGTAATTGGCGCAACTGGACATGCAGTATTTGTCGACCACCAGGCGGATATGCCGCTTGCGCAACTCCTCTGCGAGCCGCATGCCCTCGTCGGCGCTGCCGCCTGCCGAGGTGACGACCAGCGTATCGGTGCCGGCATCCAGGAAGGGTAATAAATGGCGGGTACTGCCTTTGCCGATGACCCCGTGATAAGCAACGGTGCTGCTATCGATACGGCGGATCTGGTAAGGCGGCGTTTCTGCAAGCGCCAGTTGGCACAACGCAGATAACAGCAACAGGCAGCAGGCTTGTTTCATGGAGGTGTGTTTCATGGCTCACCTTTCTAAAAACCAGTTGGGCATATTCAGCCGCAAATTTGATACGGGCGACAGGATGATGCAGGCTTAGCCCCTCAACACTGGCTCCAGGGGAGGCCGTCGTGGCGCCAGCCATTCACGGTACTGCGCTGGTGTTCGGCATCCAGGTCGCCCTCAAACCCATGCAGGACATTGATGATATTTTTAAAACCTTCGGCTTCCAGCGCCTCGCCCGCCGTCACCGAGCGGCTGCCGCTGCGGCAGATCAGCAAAATGGGACGGTCGCCGTTACCGACAATTTTTTTCACATCCGGTACGAAGCGCGGATTAACTGCCCAGTCCGGCCCATCGTTCCAGGCTACGTGGATGGCGCCGGTAGGGTGGCCGACAAACAGGAACTCGATTTCGCTACGGCAGTCTATCAACAACGCGGAAGGGTGGGCTTGCAGGTAGTCTGCGGCTTGCTGGGGGCTGAAGTGTTCCATCTGTAATCCGTGAGGCAATTTGCTTGGGTTGCAGCAATGATCTGGGGCTGTGACCAATATACCGCGTTTTACTTACCTAGGTGCCTTTCCGAATATCAGGTGTGGCGTAAATGGATCAGTTCCGCGCAATCACCGCATTTCGCAAAGCCCGGAGCAAAGCAGACGCAGGCAGCCACTTGCGCCGGACCCAATGCTGATAGGGTTCTTTACCCGTCATTGTCAGCAAAAAAAACCTGTAAAACCGGCAATAAACGCATAAAATCGACAATAGCAGGCAACACTATAGATGACCGTAAATAATCGACATCATTCAGACCGTATGCGTTCCTTGCAAGCGAATGCTATCGTCCTTGCATCAAAATGCTAGCCCTCATCATGGCCTATTCCGACACTACATGCTGTGCATCTCCCGGTTCGCAAGCCATTACGCCGCTAGACTGGTATAACGGCCTGATGCAATTGCCGCGCGAGCGCCATGCCGTATTGGTATCGATCACCGATGCTGCCGGTTCCACGCCGCGCACTACGGGCAGCCGCATGCTGGTCACGCCGCATTCGCAATGCGACACGATAGGCGGCGGCCACCTGGAATGGAAAGCGCTGGCGATGGCCCGCCTGTGGCTGGCCGAGCCGGTGGTGGCCAGCGTGGCCGGCGCAGCTTGCATTGCGCGCACGGAAAGACTGGCGCTCGGCCCTAGCCTGGGGCAATGCTGCGGCGGCGTAGTGCATATCGCACTGGAACGACTGGACCAGATGAGCGATGCAGAATACGCGGCAAAGCTGCTGCAATTTCAGCAACTCCAGCCGAAACTACCGCATCTGTACCTGTTTGGCGCCGGCCACGTCGGTGCGGCGCTGGTGCAGGTGCTGGCGCAGGTACCTTGCCGCATCAGCTGGGTGGACGAGCGCGATCACCTGTTCCCCGCCTCCCTGCCGGGCAACGTAGAAACCGAAGATACCGATGTGCCGGAAGCGGTCATTGCCAACGCCGAAGCAGGCAGCTACTTCCTGGTGATGACACACCATCACGGGCTGGATTTGATTCTTTCCGAGCATATCCTGCGCCGCACAGATGCAGCCTGGTTCGGCCTGATAGGTTCCAAGACCAAGCGCGTCAACTTTGAGCGCCGCTTGCAGGAACGTGGCATCGCCGCCGGCAGGCTGCAAGACATGGTCTGCCCTATAGGCATGCCGGGCATCAGCGGCAAGGAGCCCGGCGTGATCGCGGTCGCAGTCGCGGCACAATTATTGCAACTGTGGTCCGAGGCACGTACACTAGGCACACCGGTCGATACACGACTACGCAAAGAATTGAGCTCCCATGACCACGTCTCACCATGACTTCATCAACAAGCTGCCAAAGGCCGAACTGCATCTGCACATAGAGGGCTCGCTGGAGCCTGAGCTGATGTTTGCGCTGGCACAGCGCAACAAGGTCACGCTGCCTTACGCGTCGGTAGAGGAAATCCGCACTGCCTACAACTTCACGGATCTGCAATCTTTTCTCGATCTGTATTACGCAGGCGCAGCAGTGCTGCTGACGGAACAGGACTTTTACGACCTGACCATGGCCTATGTGCAGCGCGCACTGGCAGACAGCGTGCGCCACGTAGAGCTGTTCTTCGATCCGCAAACCCATACCGCGCGCGGCGTCAGCACGGAAACAGTATTCGCCGGCATCGCCCGCGCTTTGCGCCAGGCCAGGCAGGAGCACGGTTTTTCCAGCAGCATGATCCTGTGCTTCCTGCGCCATCTGAGCGAGGAAGATGCCGTGGAAACACTGAAGCTGGCACTGCCCTTGAGAGAGCAGTATGCGGATCTGTGGAATGGTGTGGGGCTGGATTCGGCCGAGGTAGATAATCCGCCGGAAAAATTCAGCAAGGTCTTCGCGCAGGCGCGGGAACTGGGCTTCCACCTGGTGGCGCATGCCGGCGAAGAAGGCCCTCCGGCCTATATCCACAGCGCACTGGATGTGCTGCAGGTAGAACGCATAGACCACGGTGTGCGCGCAGAAGAAGACCCGGCGCTGATGCAAAAACTGGCCAAGACCCAGATGCCGCTGACCGTATGCCCGTTATCCAACCTGAAATTATGCGTGGTGGATGACCTGAGTGAACACAACCTGGCACGCATGCTGCGCGCGGGCCTGTGCGTCACCATCAATTCAGATGACCCTGCCTATTTCGGCGGCTACATGAACGCCAACTTCATCGCCTCCGCCGACGCCCTGGATCTGAGCCGCGTCGAACTGGTGCAGCTTGCCAAGAACGGTTTCTGTGCGTCGTTTGCCGCGCCGGAGCAAAAACAGTTGTGGCTGGATGAGCTGGCCGCCTACGCACAGCAGGCACACTGAGGCGAACAGATACGTTTGCTGCATCGTACAAGGCCGTCCCGGCCTATGCCATAAAGTTCACTATATGCAGGTAGCGTGCGTTCGCGGATATCCCGAGCGCACGCTTCAACCCCGCTTGCTTAGAAGTGGTACTCAGCCCTGACCATAGGCGTCTTGGCGGTTTGCCCCTTGTTGCCGGTAGTCGCTGAAGAATTGCCGAACTTGTTCTTCCAGTATTGGTATTCCACACCGATGCGGAAAGTATTCTTGCCTGCTCCCACGATGGAGCCGACGTCATACATCACCTGCATATCGATGTTGGTTTCGGCAGCAGTATCATTGCCTACTTCATCCTTGCCCTTGCTGGCGATGAAGTTGGCATAGCCTTCAAACGAGAATTTCTCGCCCAATGGAATACCCCAGTCAGCGGTCAGCATGGGATGGGTTTTATAGGTATAGCGGCTGGGGATGAAGGAAGGCGCATTGCTCTCGCGCAGCAGCACGATGCTGGTGTTCAGGTGGCCCGGCACATCCCACATCAGCGTAGGACCGGCAACCAGCATGCGCTTGCGGGAATTGTAGCCTACGTCATTCTTGGTATTCCAGTCAAAACCCAGGGTCACGCCCACGCCGCGGATGGGGCCGAACTTGATGTCCTTGCCCTGTATCTTGCCTATGTCCAGCGTATTGCGGTACACCAGGTAAGCTTCCTGCGCACCGGCGCTGGAACCTACTGCACCGGGGTCCTTGCTATCGGATTGCAGGAAATCCAGGTTGAAGAAATTGGTGCCGTATTTGTAGCCGCTGACATGGGTCAGCGCAAAGATATTCTTGCCGATATCTTGCGGATTGAAAGGCTCCGCAAAGGAATTTCCGTGGCGCCAGCTAATCGCCGTATCGCTCCATTCCGCAGCCTGGGACTGGGATTGCAATAGCCCCAGTGCCGTGATGCCGAACAATGCAGCCTGCACCAGGCTTTTTTTCGTAGTGATGCTCATAAATCTCCCCAAAGGTTGGACAAAATTTTGCCTGAGCCACAAGCTGCAAAACTGTACCGTGGTTCAGGCTTTTGAAATAGCTGTAATATTTTTCTACTGTTTTTTCTACTATTTTTGCTGCTGTGAGGCTATTCAGGGTTAAGCGGAAACAGCCCCTGCGTGAAGATCATTCCTGTGACCAGAACGCATTTCATTCATGCCATTGAGATGCTTTCTGTCAGCGGGCACCATGGTTGAAGTCGCCCGAATTTTTAAATCACTGCGCATTTTTGACACGCTGGACTTATCAATCCCATCCTATTTAGCAAGACGTTGCCGAGACAGCAGGCACAACCCGAATCTCCAAATTTCTTTTTTTTTACTGCGCCACCAAGTCCGCCAGGCGGAAGCCGCCTATCTTGATAATCTGCTCCAGGCATTCATGCATCTCGGTCGCGCGGTCGGATGACAGGCGGCGAGTGAAATGCTGGATGATGCTGTGCCTGTCATGGCCGCGTACCGCGATCACGAAGGGAAAACTGAATTTCTCGTTATAGTCCGCATTCAATTTTTGCAGCAGATTGAATTCTTCCGCACTGCATTGGTTCAGGCCCGCACCACTTTGCTCGCGCGTCGATTCTGCAGTCAGTTCGCCCCTTACGGCCGCCTTGCCCGCCAATTCCGGGTGGGCACGTATCAAGGCAAGTTGCGTTACCTCATCGGCGTGGCGCACTGCTTCTGCCATTGCGGTATGCAAGTCCTGTACCAATGCAAAGGGCCGGTTCGCCAGCGCGCGCTCTGCGACCCAGGGGGAATGTTCAAAAATACCGCCGAGGACTTCAACGAAGCGGGCTGGGCTGGCCGTATTCAATTCAGCCAGGGAAACGGTGTGATTCATGCGGAGGCTTTCTTGTCTTGGCGGTCGGAGCTATTCGGGTAAGGATGTTTTTCCATCCAGTGATTGGCGATATCGATGCGGCGGCAGATCCAGACCTTGTCATGCGACTGCACGTAATCAAGGAAGCGTTGCAGCGCACGGAAACGGCCCGGGCGCCCCAGCAGCCGGCAATGCATGCCTATCGACAGCATCTTCGGCTGGTTCAACCCGGCCGGATCGCCTTCTGCGTACAGCACATCGAAGCTGTCCTTCAGGTATTGACAGAACTGTTCGCCGGTATTGAAGCCCTGCGGTGTCGCGAAGCGCATGTCATTGCTGTCCAGCGTATACGGCACTACCAGGTGCGGCTTGCTACTGCCATCGGACAGGCCGACCTCGGTCCAGAACGGCAGGTCATCGCCGTAATAGTCGGAATCATAGGCAAAGCCGCCATGCTCGACGACCAGCTTGCGGGTATTCGGCGAATCGCGGCCGGTATACCAGCCCAAAGGTGCGCTACCGGTCAGCTCACGGAAAATCTGCACTGCCTGCTGCATGTGTTCGCGCTCCAGGGCTTCTTCCATGCTCTGGTAATGGATCCAGCGCAGGCCATGGCAGGCGATTTCATGCCCCAGTTCGCCAAAGGCGCTGGTCAGTTCAGGATGGCGCTGCAACGCCATCGCCACGCCGAAAATAGTCAACGGCAGGCCGCGTTGCTCAAACTCGCGCAAGATGCGCCACACGCCTGCGCGTGAACCGTATTCGTAGATGGACTCCATCGACATGTGGCGCGCTTCATAGGCCGCTGCGCCGACGATCTCGGACAGAAATTGCTCGGAAGCCTTGTCGCCGTGCAGCACATTGTTTTCAGCGCCTTCTTCATAATTCAGCACGAATTGCAAAGCGATGCGCGCCTGCTGCGGCCACTCGGCGTGAGGTACATCGCGGCCGTAGCCGATCAGGTCCCTGGGATAATTATTGATGTTGCTGCCGTCTGTTGTCATGCTCATGCTAGCCTTTTCATGCTATTTGGAAGGCCGCGGCTTACCCAGCGCGGCACGCAAATCGAAACCCTTGTCGCTCTTTTGCGGCGTACGGCAAGAACACTGTTGCAAATGATGTGCCATCTCCTGCAGCGCGCCGGCCTTGTCTTTTTGTTCCATCGCCTGCAGCACCTTCAGGTGCTCGTCAAACGAGCATGGCTGGTTGCCGGGCGCATCGGTGGTTGAAATCAGCAAGGTCGTGCGTGACACCAGGCGGCGCAGCATCTCTACCAGCAAGTCGTTACCGCTGAGTTTGGCCAGTTCGATATGGAAATCCGCCGACAGCCGTATCCACAGCGAACGGTCGCCCTGCATATAGGCAGCGCGCTCGCGCTCCACCAGTGCGCGCAGGGCCTTGGTATCGACGGCACCCGCCATCGCTTTTTCTATCACCATCTGTTCCAGCGTGTAGCGCAGGTCAAACATGTCCTGCGCCTCCTTGTCGCTGGGGCTGGCAATGAAAGCGCCGCGATTCGGTTCCAGATCTACCAGCCCATCGGCAGCCAACTGATTCAGTACCTTGCGCACGCCGTGGCGGGCCAGCTTGTAGATTTCGCCCAGGGATTGCTCGGCCAGCTTGGTGCGCGCCGGAAGCCTGTGCTCCATGATGGCATCGTAAATTTCGCGGTACATGCGCTCTTCCGCCTGCGCGCCGCTGTCTGCGGGAGGCGCCTGCACGACGGCTAATTTGACTGGTTCATTCATTTTGTCAGCATTTTCGGTTTAACTTTGTTGACCATTAAAATTCAAATTGTCGACAATTGCAAGCATATTGCGATATGGGCTTTATCATATAAACCACATAATTGGCCTGTCTCTCTCACAAAATTGCGCTCGGCGAGGGTTTCATTATCAATTTTGGACATTTTCTTCAAAAATCTATTTGACACAGTGCTTTTAGCAGGCATAAGATTGTCAACAATATTGATTTATCTTTGTCGTCAATATTTTTAAGGCAAAGCGCAAGTTTTGCCCTAAAAACACTCCGATAATAGAAGGCAGCTCTACCCGTATCTCAGATCGGTTCCCCATGTACAGGCGGCCCGGCAGCAGATGGGTGAGATACCCCAAAGCTAGTGTTTTCTTTTTGATTTGTATTGATCAGGAACATATAGCGAGGGGATACTTTGCTTGCTCTCCTCCTTTGTTTTTTCCTGCTCATACAAATTTGTTTAAGAGGCTGCTGCGAAATTAATCCGGCCAGGCTCCGCCGACGATGAAAGCGCGTCTGGCACGGTCAAGGGGCGCAACCGCGCCAGGGTTTTTCGCAGCAGACTCCAAATCATGAGGGAATCAGGATGGGACGTATAACTACACACGTACTGGACACTGCCCACGGCAAACCCGGCCAGGGTATCGCCGTGCAGCTGTACCAGGTCAAGGATGGACAAAGGCTGGCGCTGCGTTCGGTATTGACGAATGCCGACGGCCGCTGCGACCAGCCGCTGCTGGAAGGCGACTCCATGAGCGCCGGCATCTATGAGCTGGACTTTGATATCGGCAGCTACTTCACAAAACTGGGCGTCAAACTGCCCGAGCCCAACTTCCTGGGCGTGGTGACACTGCGTTTCGGCGTGTCAGACGCGGCCCAGCACTACCATGTGCCGCTGGTGGCCACGCCGTGGAGCTATTCCACTTACCGCGGCAGCTGATCAGCACGCCGCTCAAGCAACGGCATACACACTGGATCGTTAAGCCCTTACCTAAAAGACGGGGATGGCGCGTATTTTGCTGCGGCTGATATCGGCATCGCAGCAAGCAGCGCGCATTTAACCGGTAAAAAGTTTTTTGGAGCATATGAATGGAAGCATATTTGTTGGATTGGGCCAATCTGCTATTGCGCTGGCTGCACGTGATCGTGGCCATCGCCTGGATAGGCTCGTCGTTTTACTTCGTCTGGCTGGACAACAGCCTGAAACCGCCTGTCGATGACAAGCTGAAACAGCAAGGCGTGGGCGGTGAACTGTGGGCCGTGCACGGCGGCGGCTTTTACAACCCGCAAAAATACCTGGGCGCGCCGCCCAAACTACCGGAAGACCTGCACTGGTTTTACTGGGAATCGTATAGCACCTGGCTATCCGGTTTCAGCCTGTTTTCGCTGGTCTATCTGTTTAATGCAAAAACCTATCTGATCGATCCCAGCGTCGCCAACCTGACCCCGACGATTGCCGTCGTGCTGGCGCTGGCCTTCCTGATCGTAGGCTGGATAGTGTACGACCTGCTGTGCCGCCTGTTTGGCAAGAATGAAAAACTGTTGTCGGTATTGGTCGTGGCCTATGTGATTGCCGCCGCCTGGGGCGCCTGCCATTTGTTTTCCGGCCGTGCCGCCTTCCTGATCATCGGTGCGATGATCGCAACCATCATGAGCGCCAACGTATTCTTCTGGATCATCCCCGGCCAGCGCAAGGTGGTCGCTTCGATGAAGGCCGGCGAGCCTGTCGATCCTATCCACGGCAAAAACGGCAAGCAGCGCAGCGTGCATAATACCTATTTCACGCTGCCCGTGCTGTTTGCAATGCTGTCCAACCACTACAGCATGACCTATACCCATCCGCATAACTGGCTGGTGCTGGTGATGATCATGGTGGCAGCAGTCTTCATACGCCAGTTCTTCATCCTGCGCCACAAGGGCAATACCAATTTTGCCTACCCAGCGATTGCGGTGGTGATACTGGCGGCAGTAGCAGCATGGATTGCGCCCAGGCCGGTTGAGCCTGTCGCTGCTGTACCAGCTACAACGACCACGGCGGCTACAGCAACGGCGGCAGCCAGTGCAAGCACTGCAGCCCCTGCCGCCGGTACAGGCGCCGACCTGGCGCAGGTACAGCAAGTGGTGCAGGCGCGCTGTATACAGTGTCATTCATCCAAACCGACACTGATGCCGACGCCGGCCAAGGGCCTGATACTGGAGCAGCCTGAGCAGGTGAAAGCCAAGGCGCAACTGATCTACCAGCAAGTGGTACAGCAAAAGCTGATGCCTCTGGGGAACCTGACCAATATCACCGATGCAGAACGCGCCATCATCGCCCAGTGGTATGAAGGCGGCGCCAAGTAAACCCGAATAAGAAACCATAAAGAAATTGCAGCGCCGCCACAGTGGCGGCACTGCAGGATACTAAAACCTGACAAGAAAGAGACCCATCATGGCTATCATTGCACTCGATCCTAACGCTCCTGAATTCACCCGCCGCTATCCCAACCTGGCCGATCCGCGCCTGGGCGCTGCTACGCTGGCCACCAGTGACGATTTTTTTGCAGAAATGTCGCGCATGCTGAATCCGGAACCGGCGGTGTTCATCCCCGGTAAATACGACACCAACGGCAAATGGATGGACGGCTGGGAGTCACGCCGCAAGCGCGTCAACGGCTATGACTGGTGTGTGCTGAAGCTGGCGCGTGCCGGCGTCATCAAAGGTGTGGATATCGATACCAGCCATTTCACCGGCAACTACCCACCCGCAGCATCGCTGGAAGGCGCGTATGTCGCCGACGGCGCACCGGATGCGCAAACCCAATGGACCGAGATCCTGCCTTCGGTGAACCTGCAAGGCAATAGCCATCACTACCATGAAGTAGGCAGCGAGCAGGCTTACACGCATCTGCGCCTGAACATCTATCCGGACGGCGGCGTAGCCCGCCTGCGCGTGTACGGGCAGCCGCAAGCCAACTGGGCCGAGGCAGATCGCAAGCAATTGTTTGACCTGATCGCAATGGAAAACGGCGGTTATGTGGTTGCCGCCAATAACCAGCACTTCGGGCTGGCGTCCAATATGCTGATGCCGGGCCGTGGCGTGAACATGGGCGACGGCTGGGAAACGCGCCGCCGACGCGAACCGGGCAATGACTGGTGCATCATCGCACTGGCGCAGCCAGGTATTGTGGAAAAGATCGAGGTCGATACCTGCCACTTCAAGGGCAACTACCCGGACGGCTGCATGATACAGGCCGCCAATGTGGTCGGCGGCACCGACAGCTCGCTGATTACTCAATCGATGTTCTGGCCGGTACTGCTGGGTGAGCAAAAACTGCAGATGGATCACCAGCACTACTATGCAGAACAAATCGCCAAGCTCGGACCGGTCACGCATATCCGGTTTAATATGTTCCCTGACGGCGGCGTTTCCCGCCTGCGCCTGTGGAGCCGCTTAGCTTAGTTTTGGTTTAACATCAGTGAGCGCGGGCTTTGCCGCCTGCGCTTGCTCAGCCCCTGTCATTTCAGTCCAGAGTACATTTATGCCAGCCCTGACCATCAGCCCCCTTACACGCGACAGCTTTGCCCTCTTCGGCGAAGTAGTGATGCTGGAAGGCGCCCGCCACTATCCCATCAACCAGGGCACGACCGAGCGTTACCATGCGCTGGCGACTGCCGATACCGCTGCCGAAGGTGGCCAGCCCATCATCAGCTTGTTCCGCGGCCAGCCGCGCAGCCTGCCGCTGGAAATCGGCATCATGGAAAGGCATCCGCTGGGCAGCCAGGCCTTTGTGCCGCTGACGCAGAATGAAGAGGATGAATACCTGGTGGTGGTCGCGCCCGCCGGCGAGTTCAAGCTGGAGAATTTGCGTGCATTTCTCGGCAAGGGCTTCCAGGGCGTGAACTATGCGAAAGGGGTATGGCACCATCCGTTGATTGCACTGCACAAGGTCAGCGACTTCCTGGTGGTGGACAGGATAGGCCAGGGCCATAATTGCGATGAGATCCAGCTGCAAACCGATCTGTGGCTGACACAGGACGCGCTGGATAAAGCACGCACAGCCTGAAGCCGGCAATACGTTTGGAAAAAAAGGGGGCGGAAAAAAGAAAGCCCGCTCACCTTGCGGTTGCGGGCTAAATCCAAACCTAGGAGGTGTTGGAGGAGACAGGTGTAACTTTACCGCAGCGCAACAACGAAGTATGCTTTATTTTCCTTATATCAGATATTTCCTCAGAGCATAACTTCATCGGCTCATCCCAGCTTCAACTCTACCCTCCATTTCACCAAAAACCAGTGTAACATCCAGACTCTGTTGTATCACAGGCAAGCCCCACCGGAATTCTCAGCACTAGGGCGTTGATATTTACCGCGATGAACAAACGACTGTGTCTATTCCTGAGCCTGGCCGGGTTGCTGGGCGTATCCCACGCAAACAGCAGCGACGAGGTGACGCTGCTGTATGTCGAGCATCCTGCTTTCCATAGCGACAAGCAGCATGACGGCAATATCGAAGGCCTGATTGCCAATCCGGTCAAACAGGCGTTTTTACAGGCTGGTGTAACGTATAAATGGCAGGAAATCCCTGTCGCGCGACAGTACCAGATCCTGCAGGACAGCCAGGAGAGTGCCTGCATCGTCGGCGCGGTAAAAATAGCGGAACGTGAAAAGGTCGGCCAGTTCAGCCACCCCATCTATCAGTCCCGCCCCATCATCGCGCTCAGCCGGGCCGATAACCAGGCGATGACAGACGGCGGCAAGCTGGAGGACACCCTGCGCAATCCCAAGCTGGTAATGCTGGCCAAGCAAGGCTATTCCTTCGGCAAATTTGTTGATGATTCCATCGCCAGGTTCAAACCGAAAACCGAGCCCACCAGCGCCGGCATGCCCAGCATGATGAATATGCTGCTGTATAAACGGGCAGACTATTTTTTTATGGCGGAAGATGCCTTCGGTCCGCTGACCAGCAGCCCCGGCTATGAGCCTGCACAATTCAAGTTAAGCCATTTTTCAGATATGCCAGCCGGGAATATGCGCTACCTGTGGTGTACCCGTAAAGTACCGGAAGCGACGCTGAAGAAACTGAATATCGAACTCGACAAGCTATTCAGAAAGGGCTGAACAAAAGGGCTGAAATCGCCTGGGCCGTGTAAAATCACAGGAAGAAATAGGCAAAAAAAAGCCCGCTATTCGCGGGCTTAAATCCAAACCTAGAAGGTGTTGGAGGAGACAGGTGTAACTTTATCGCAGCGCAACAAATAAATGAAATTTATTATGCGAATATCTGTTATTAACCAAACGCATATCTTCGGGTAGGCTGATTCACATTATGCAAAAAGGCTTTCATTCGGGATAACAGCTTATCTGTCGCCAAAAGCCGGCGATTGCAGCAGTTCATCCAATTTGGACGGCCTTGAAAAAGCGCGTAAAATCTGAGGGCAAAAAAAAGCCCGCGACCTTGCGGTTGCGGGCTAAATCCAAACCTTAGGAGGTGTTGGAGGAGACAGGTGTAACTATATCGCAGTGCAACAAATAAATCCTCTTTATTTTGCGCATATCAGACATTCATCGTTTGCATAACTTGGCGGCATGCCTATGCTCTGCGTGATGAGGTAGCTGCCAGCGACTATGGCGCCTGCACTTCCGGCTCGCCTGCCACACAGCCGGGCCCGCCCTTGGCTTGTTGGCGGGTTCAAAGCACTACAACGAGGCTTGAGTTCATGCATACCGTGCTGAGACTGATGCTCCTGCTGGCCATACTGTCCTTAGGCGGATGCGCTGCGCTTCCGCCCCGCCCTCCCGTGCCATCCAGTTTCGCCATACCAGATTTCAACAGCACTCCGCTAGCCGCAGCAACTGCGGCAGCACTGCCGGCAGACGGCCGCTCCGGCTTCCGGCTGATGCCGGTGGCCTCGGTCTCTTTTGCAACCCGCATCCGCCTGGCGCAGCAGGCAAAGCAGACGCTGGACGTACAATATTATGTATTCCAGCATGACGACACCGGCCTGGCGCTACTGAAAGCATTGCGGGACGCGGCCCGGCGCGGCGTGCGGGTGCGCATACTCATCGACGAT
This sequence comes from Parundibacterium terreum, assembly GCF_014636315.1. GTDB lineage: Bacteria > Pseudomonadota > Gammaproteobacteria > Burkholderiales > Burkholderiaceae_D > Undibacterium > Undibacterium terreum. The sequence continues at coordinate 86,451 of NZ_BMED01000006.1, forward strand.
TTATATGCCGCGGGGCAGGACACGGTATGGTCGCAACTGGCCGCGCTGCCGAATATGGAAGTCAGACTCTTTAATCCTTTCCCGGCGGCGCGTTCTTCTTTCTTGCTGCGCTTTGTCGCGGCGGCCAGCGACTTCGACCGGGTCAACCACCGCATGCACAACAAGCTGTTCATTGCCGACAATGTTGCGGCCGTCTTTGGCGGGCGCAATATTGCAGATGAATATTTCATGCGCGCAGGCGCCAGCAATTTTGTCGATATTGATGCCTTTGCCGCCGGGCCGGTTGTGCGCCAGCTATCCGGCCTGTTCGATACCTACTGGAATAGCCCGCAGGTCTATCCGCTTGCCGATATCAGCGGCCAGCGGCCGGACCCGCAAGCAGCAGATGCTGCACTGGAAACGCTGCTGGCTCCCGCTGCAGGCCCACCGTACGACCATTTGCCGCCGGAACTTGCGGCTTACGGCACGCTGCCGCAAGAACTGGCTGACGGCCATGTGCAGCAACTGACGGCGGCGCATGCCGAAGCCTATGCAGATCCGCCGGCCAAGGTCAGCGGACTAAGTGCCGAGCAGGCGAAAACTACTGTCACCCAGCGGGTGCTGGTTATGCTGAACTCTGCACGCCAGCAAGCCTTGATCGTGTCGCCTTATTTCATCCCCGGCGATAGCGGGGTAGCCATGATGCGGCAGGCCAAGGAGCATGACGTGCAGATCATATTGACCACCAATTCACTGGGCTCTACCGACGAACCGCTGGCCCAGTATGGCTACCTGCATTACCGCAAGGAGATGCTGAAAGCCGGCGTGGAGATCCATGAACTCAGCCCCACGCTGAGCCGCGTGCGCCGCAGGCTGGGACCTTTCGGCAGTTCGCAAGGCAGCCTGCATGCGAAAACCGCGGTCGTCGACAATAAAAAAGTGTATATGGGTTCTATGAACCTGGATGCGCGCTCGGCATCCAAGAATACCGAGATAGGCGTGTTCATCGACAGCCCGGAACTGTGCGCGCAAATAGAAGGCCTGATGGACAGGGGCAGCCTGTACCGGCTCAGGCTCGCTGCCAACGGCGAAGACATAGAATGGCTGGTCAGGAATGAGGACGGCGAAGTGGTCCACACCGAAGAGCCGGAGGTGAACTGGTGGCGCCGCCTCAAAATCCAGTTGCTGGGGCCGCTGGTGCCGGAGGGCGAGCTGTAGCAGGTCGCTTGGAAAACAAGAACCACTGCCAGGCCGATATGGGCGGCCCGGCAGCGGCGAGTAGCAGGACTATTCGTCCGCTGCCTTGGTTTTACGCGGACGGCGGGCTCGGGTGGCCGGCTTGGCTTCCGTGCTGGTGTCAGTGGCTACGTTAGTGACTTCCGCAGGCTCGGCCTTGTTATCAGCCTTGCTATCAACCTTATTATCGGCCTTTCTGCTGCGGCCTGTCCTGCCTGCACCGGTACTGCTGCCGGTAGTTTTACGCGCAGGCTTCTTCGCCGCTTTTTCTGCCTTCTCTTCAGAGACATGGATAGCCTGTTCCACTGCTTCGCGGGCCAAGCTTGCCGCTTGATCGCCGGCAGGTGGACGAGCGGACTCCGCCGCCGTTTCCACGTCATTCCTGCTTGCCGCCGCTGCCTGTGCATCGTTACGCTTAGCGCCGGACTTGCGTCCGCCACGGCTTCTGCGGCGTTCCGGCTTGGCCTGGACTTCTTCCGTCGCTACTACGGTTGCCGCCACCGCTGAGGTTTGCTGCGCATCCTGATCCGCCGGCTTGTCAGCCAAGGCCACAACAGCATGGCCCGCACCGCTACTCTTATACACATAGGTGCCGGATTTTTCATCACGGCCAAATTCCAGCAAGCCGCGCGCCTGCGCCTCTTCCAGCAGATTGCCGAAAGTACGGAAGCCATAGTAAGACTCGCTGAAATCCGGTTTGCGGCGCTTGATTGCCTCTTTCAGCAGCGAAGCCCAGATCTTGCCGCTGTCGCCACGCTCGGAGACCAGTGCATCGAAGGTATGCACCGCAATCTCGATTGCCTGGTTGCGGCGCGCATCCTTTTCTTCGCGGCGGCGTTGTTCTTCCTCGGGCGTGCGCCGGGTGGCGGGTTGCGCCTCGCGCGCGCCGCGGCCATTAGCAGCAATCGCCCGCCTGCTTTCGCGCACCAGGTCATCGTAAAAGATAAATTCGTCGCAATTGGCAACCAGCAGATCCGATGTCGATTGCTTGATGCCTACGCCTATCACCTGCTTGGCGTTTTCGCGCAGCTTGGATACCAGCGGCGAAAAATCCGAATCGCCGCTGATGATGACAAAGGTGTTCACATGCGATTTGGTGTAACACAAGTCCAATGCATCCACTACCAGGCGGATATCGGCCGAGTTTTTGCCTGACTGGCGCACGTGCGGTATTTCTATCAATTCAAAATTGGCTTCATGCATAGGCGCTTTAAAACTTTTATAGCGATCCCAGTCGCAATAAGCCTTTTTGACGACGATGCTGCCCTTCAGCAACAAACGCTCCAGCACAGGTTTGATGTCGAATTTATCGTATTTGGCGTCGCGCACGCCGAGAGCGACATTCTCAAAGTCGCAAAACACAGCCATGCTGAGATTGTCGGGGGATGAAGCCATGTTGTTTTTCCAATAAAGCGGTGAATACGTCCGTCCGTTAAAGACGGACTGCTAAGGCGTGATTATACGTAACTATGGCCGGCATCCCCGATTTGCTGCTTTTACCCCTTATACGCTAAAGCTATATCCAACCACGAAAAGATTCGTTCAACCGGAACAGCGGCCTGCCTACAATCGGAAAATTCCCTCTTTGCCGGACACTGCCATGCCTATCAGCCGCCGCACCCTTCTTGTCTTGCTAACGACGGCGACGTTTGCCGCCATTCCCGCCCATGCAGAAAAGCCTCTGGAGTCTATACGCATCGGCTACCAGAAATCATCCACACTGATCACCATCATCAAGGCACAAGGGCTGCTGGAAAAACGGCTGGCCCAGCAAGGCGTCAAGATCAGCTGGAGTGAATTTTCCAGCGGCTTGCCGTTGCTGGAGGCGCTGAATGTAGGCGGCATCGACGTCAGTGCGGACGTGGCAGACACGGTGCCTGTGTTTGCGCAGGCTGCGGGTGCCAAGCTCACCTACTTTGCGCAGGAAGCGCCATCACCTTCGGCGCAGGCGATCCTGGTCAAGGCCAATGCCCCCTACCAGACCGTGGCTGAACTGAAGGGAAAGAAAATCGCCGTGACCAAGGCCGCAGGCAGCCACTATCTGCTGATCGCCGCGCTGAACAAGGCCGGCCTCAGCTTTAAAGACATAGAACCCGCCTACCTGACCCCGGCAGACGGCCGCGCTGCCTTTGAACGCGGCAGCGTGGATGCCTGGGTAACCTGGGACCCGTTCCTGGCCGGCGCGCAACGCCAGGCGCAGGTACGCGTCCTGGCCGATGGCCGCAATATTGCCGACTATCAAAGGTATTACCTGGCCTCCAGCAGTTTTGCCGAGGCCCATCCCGACATCCTGAACCTGATTTTTGAAGAACTAAGAAAAACCGGCCGCTGGGTGAAACAAAGCCCGAAGGAAGCAGCAGCCTTCCTGGCTCCGCTATGGGGCCTGGATAGCGCAACGGTGGAACAGGCCAACAACCGTCGCAGCTATGAAGTGCGCGCGGTAGTGACAACTGCGCTGGCAGAACAGCAGCGTATTGCCGATGCCTTCCACGCCGCGGGCCTGCTGCCGCAAAAAATCAATGCCACCGCCGTGCCTCTATGGGTACCGCCTCAGACATCCGGTATTTCGCTACTGGCAAAGCCCTGATCAAGCTACCCTGCCTCTAAACACGCTCTAAATGCTCTCTAGGCGCTTGGCGGCTGGCATATCTGCGGCTTGCCAGCGCGATGGCCAGGGCACCCACCACCACCAGCGCCGCAACAGCGTAGCTAATCTGCATGCCCGTGGCCACGGCCTCCGGCTGCGCAGTTGCGATATCGGGCGCCGCCGATGCCGCCGCAAATACCGCACCCAGCACCGATGCACCAGTAATCAGCCCCAGATTGCGCGACAGGCTGAGCATGCCGGAAACGACACCCCGCTGATCAGGCTTCACATCCATCATGATGCCGGTATTATTGGCCGCCTGGAATAATTGATAGCCCGGAGTCAGCATGACTATCGCAGCGATATAACCCGCCAAGCCGAATAGCGCAGGAAGCGCCACCAACGCCGACAAACCCATCACCATTACCGCAAGCCCGACCATCAGTATGCGCGGAGCGCCCCAGCGGTCGACAATGCGGCCAGCCGGAATACCGCTGAGCGCGGATATCACCGGGCCGATAGACAGGATGAATCCGACCATAACAGCATTCAAGCCGAGCGCGCGCGACAAGTAGAAGGGGCCGACCACCAGGGTTGCCATCATCACGCTGGAGACCAGCATGCTCATCGCCAGGCCAGCACTCAGCAGCGGATCGCGAAATATCGCCAGGCGTAATAAAGGCGAAGCGGCTTTTCTCTCCGCCAGTACAAACAAGCTGCCACCGGCGATGGCCATCAGCAACAGGGCCATGTTGAGCGAACCGAAATGGCCTTGCCCTGCCCCTGCAGTCACCGCCAGTGCATAGGCGGCGAGCGTCAGCGCAAGCAATAGCGTACCGGCATAGTCGAAGTTTGCCCGCTTGGCATCGGCATCGCGGCTCCCGGCGGGCAAAAAGCGATGCGCGAGGAAAAGATTCAGCAAGCCCAGCGGTACATTGACGAGAAAGATGCTGCGCCAGCCGAGCCCCGCCATCAGCAAGCCGCCGAGGGAAGGACCTAGCGTGGTGCCGACCGCCGACATCGTACCCAGCAGCCCCATCGCGCTACCGGTTTTTGCCTTAGGCACCGTCTCGCCGACAAAAGCCACAGTCAGCGCCATCATGATTGCCGCCCCCAGGCCCTGCATCGCGCGGGCCGCAATCAGCAGCCATAGCGTGGGCGCGACACCGCATAACAGCGACGCCAAAGTGAACAGAGCTATGCCGCCCAGCAATAAGCGCTTGCGGCCTATGATGTCTCCCAGGCGGCCGGCGCTGACAATCAGGCTGGTGATCGCCAGCAGATAAGCCAGAACCACCCACTGTATGTGCTGAAAAGAGGCGGAAAACGCATGCGCCAGCGCAGGCAAACCGGCATTGGCAATACTGGTGTCCAGCGAAGCCATCACCATGGAAAGTGAAAGACCGGCCAGTGCCCATTTCACCGACGGCGCCAGTTCAACGCTGGCGGCCGCAGCATCAATCTGTACTGCACTACTTGTTTTCACGGTATCAACCCCTTATTGGCAACGCCCGCAACGGGAGTTTTCCAACATGCTAGCCTTTGCGCTGATATGGCGGAAGGCGCAGCATTTGCAGTTTATTCATGCACCGGACGCCATACCACTATCTGCTATGCTAAGCTGCACCCATGTCCAGACCTGACTTCAACCTGCTGCTTACCCTAGACGTGCTGCTCGCGGAAGGCAATGTCGCGCGCGCCGCCCAGCGGCTGCGGCTTAGCCCTTCGGCAATGAGCCGGGCGCTGGCTCGCTTGCGCGAGACCACCGGCGATCCCTTGCTGGTGCGGGCCGGGCGCGGCCTGGTTCCTACCCCGCGCGCGCTGGAACTGCGCGAGAAGGTCAGCCAACTGGTGCAGGAAACAGAAGCGGTACTGCGCCCTGTGGAAAGGCTCGACCTGAAACAACTGGCCAGGACCTTTACGCTGCGGACCAGCGAGGGCTTCGTAGAAAATTTCGGCCCGGCCCTGATTGCACGCATCAGCGAAGAAGCCCCCGGCGTGCGGCTTTGCTTCGTGCAAAAACCGAGCAAGGACAGCACGCCGCTGCGCGACGGCACGGTCGATCTGGAAACAGGAGTAATAGGCAAGGCCACCGGCCCGGAAGTGCGCGTGCAAGCCTTATTCCGTGATCGCTTTATCGGCGTAGTGCGCTCAGACCACCCGCTGAGCAAGGGTAAGATCACGCCATCCCGCTATGCATCGGGCCGGCATGTGTCAGTTTCCCGGCGCGGGCTGAGCAAGGGGCCGATTGATGAAGCGCTGGAATTGCTGGATCTGCAACGCAACATCATCACGATAGTAGGCGGCTTCTCAAGCGCGCTATCCCTGGCTCGCAGTTCCGACCTGATCGCCAGCGTCCCAGAAAGGCACACCGGCAAGCTGCGCGACGGCATGCACAGCTTCCCGCTGCCTTTTTCGGTGCCGGAAATCACGGTTTCCCTGCTGTGGCATCCACGCCTGCATGCTGATGCGGCGCACCGCTGGCTGCGGGGGTGTGTGCGGGAGGTTTGCGCGGACGGGCACTACGCACATGACCCGTAGCATCATTTAATCAATCGGTGTCCGTTGCCAAGAGCACTTCTATAATCTTATCACCCGGTCGAGTGTATTCAATTGGCGGTCAGTGGTTCGCCGGCCTATTGTTATGCGGAGCAATTAAGCTGCGCTGGCATTGGTAGAGGCGTTCCATCTTCAAAAGCAACTAGTTCGTCGCGTGCAATTAGAACTAATTTTTCGACCATCGCAAACGGCAAATTTTCAGCAAACATTGAAATTTTCAGCGAGTTATCGGCATCGCACCGGAAAACCTCAGCAAGTACGTCGCCGTTTGAGTCCGTCAACTCCACACCCAAGCCATCGCGGATCACATCTGAAGCCACCTGAAATCGGTATTCCATATTATTCCCTCAAAACTCTCAATGCGCGTGGTTGGCTAATAACAGTCGCCCCCAAAGGCCCCCCTCCTCACCTGCGCATCACTCATTCAAATGACAAGAAGAAAAATGTCCCGTCGCGATCTCTTTCAATAGCGGCTTCTCCTGCTTGCAGCGTTCCATCGCCTGCGGGCAGCGTGGATGGAAGTAGCAGCCGGATGGCGGGTTTAGTGGTGATGGGATTTCTCCCTTGACGGCAAAAAACTCTATCTTCCTCACTTCCAGCTTCGGTGCGGAAGCCAGCAACGCCTGTGTGTAAGGGTGATTGGGCCTTGCGAATACTTCGGCGGTAGGTGCCGACTCCACGACCTGGCCCAGGTACATGATGACGACCCGGTCTGATAAATGGCGCACTACGCCCAGGTCGTGGCTGATGAAGAGATAGGTGAGGTTCAGCTCGTCGCGCAGGCGGATGAACAGGTTCAGCACCTGCGCCTGTATTGATACGTCCAGCGCGGCAACAGCTTCATCGCAAACCAGGAACTCCGGCTTGACGGCCAGCGCGCGGGCGATGCCTACCCTGGCCCGCTGCCCGCCGGAAAACTGGTGCGGGAAGCGGCGCAGCACTGCTGGATCCAGGCCCACCCGCTGCAACAGGCTTTCTACATAGTCTTTTTGCTCGGTGCTGCTGATGATCTTGTGCACGACCGGCGCTTCGCCGACGATGTCTTGCACCCGCATGCGCGGGTTCAGCGATGCATACGGGTCCTGGAAGATCATCTGTATGCCCAGTTGCAGGCGGCGCTTTTCCGCCAGCGGCAGCTCATCGATGGCCAGCCCTTTCCAGTGGCGAGTGCCGGAAGTCAGGCTGTGCAGGCCGACCGCCATGCGGCCCAGTGTGGATTTGCCGCAGCCGGATTCACCGACCAGGCCGACCACCTCGCCCGCCTGTATTGTCAGCGATACGTCATCCACCGCATGCACGACCTGCTCTTTCAGGCCGGCGCCGAAGCCGTTGGCGATCTTGGCGGCGATATCCAGCGATTTGACAAAGCGCTTGCTAACCGAGCGCAATTCCAGGATGGGTGGTGTGCCGCTTTGGCTTACCGGTGATTCTTGTGTAGTCATGCTTGCTTCTGTCATTGCGTTCATGCTGCGGCTCCCTGTTCTGCAACAGGATGGAAGCAGCGCAGCGCGTGTCCGGAGGCGTTTTCCAACAGGGGTGTTTGCTTGCATTCTGCGGTGGCGCGCTCGCAGCGTTCGCGGAAGGCGCAGCCGGACGGCAGGTTCAGCAGCGACGGCGTCATGCCAGGTATCTGCTTCAACGGTTGCCCATGCGGATTGCGCGACGGCGCCGATGCGATCAGGCCATGTGTATAAGGATGGCGCGGGTGTTCCAATACCTGCTGCACGTCACCGCTCTCGACAATCTTGCCTGCATACATCACGGATACCGTATCGGCCAGGCCCGCCACCACCGACAGATCATGCGTGATCCAGATCAGCGCGGTGCCGGATTCCCTGCACAGCTTTTGCATCTCATACAGGATCTGCCCCTGTATCGTCACATCCAGCGCCGTGGTCGGCTCATCGCAGATGATCAGGTCGGGCTTGTTCAGCAGCGCAGTTGCTATCGCCACCCGCTGCCGCATGCCGCCGGAAAACTGGTGCGGGTAAGCCAGCAGCCGCTCTTCCGGCGACGGTATGCCTACCCTGCCCAATGCATCCCTGGCCATTTCACGCGCCGCCTGCTTGCTGACCTTGTTGTGCGCGAACACGGCTTCCATCATTTGCGTATCGATGCGCAGCACCGGGTTGAGCGTCATCATCGGGTCCTGGAAGATCATCGCGATGCGGTTGCCGCGTATCTTGCGCATCTCTTCTGCGGAGATGCCGCGTAACTCCCTGCCCTTCAGCCGTATGCTGCCGCCTGTGACCTTGCCCGGCGCATCGATCAGGCCCATGATGGAATAGCCGGTCATGGATTTGCCCGAGCCGGATTCGCCAACCAGGCCCATGATCTGGCCCGGCTCCACCTTAAAGGAAACTTCATCCACGGCGGTAACGGTGCCGGCCCGGCTGAAGAACTGGGTCTTCAGGTTTTCTACGACGAGGGTCGCTGTCTGTGTCATCGGTATGCTCTCGTCTTTTCTCTATTGCGTCTGCAGGCGCGGGTTCAGCACATCGCGTAACTGGTCTGCCACCAGGTTGATTGCAACCACCGTCACCAACAACGCAATACCCGGGAAGAAGCTGATCCAGTATTTGCCGGATAGCAGGTACTGGAAGCCGTTGGCGATCAGCAAGCCCAAAGAAGGCTCGGTCACCGGCAGGCCCAGGCCCAGGAAGGACAAGGTGGCTTCCAGCGAAATCGCCGAAGCCACCTGCAAGGCCGCGATCACGATCAGCGGCGGCAGGCAGTTGGGCAGCAGATGGCGCAGCACGATACGGGTTGGCGACAGGCCAAGGCAGGTTGCGGCTTCTATATATTCCTTCTTGCGCTCCACCAGAGCCGCACTGCGCGCGGTGCGCGCATAGTAGGCCCACTGTACTGCCACCAGGGCGATGATGATCTTGCCCACGCCTTGCCCGGTCAGGGCCAGCAAGATCAGCGCGATCAATATAGGCGGGAAGGACAATTGTATATCCGCCACCCGCATGATGAAGGCTTCCACCCTGCCGCCTGCGTAGCCGGCGCACAGACCAAGGCTGAGGCCGATGATCAGCGCGATCACGGTGCTGGATACGCCGACGATGACGGAGATGCGCACGCCGTAGATGATGGCAGACAGCATGTCGCGGCCCTGCTCGTCGGTGCCCATCAGAAAAGTCATCTTGCCGTCTGCCGATGGCTGGCCCGGTTCCAGCCGGGAATCCATCACATCCAGCGTGGACAGGTCGTAGGGATTTTGCGGCGAAATGAAAGGTGCAAAGATCGCTGCCAGCAAGATGATGACCAGCATGATGAAGCCTACGGTGGCAATCTTGCTGGAAAAGAAGTTGCGTGCAAAACGGCGGAAAGGTGTTTCCGGAGTATGCGGTCTGGCCGGATTTTTATTGTTTGCCATGATCACCCCTTGGCTTCTGAAAGACGTACACGCGGATCAAGCAGGGAATAGATCACATCAACCACCAGATTAATCAGGATAAACAGGGTTACGATCAGCAGCAGGTAGGCCACGATCACCGGGCGATCCAGCACGCGTATCGAATCGATGATCAGCTTGCCCATTCCCGGCCATGCAAACACCGATTCGGTGACGATGGCAAACGCGATGATGGAGCCGAACTGCAGGGCGATAACGGTGACGATGGGGATCAGGATATTTTTCAGCACATGCACACCGATGATGCGGGAATTGCTCAAGCCCTTGGCGCGGGCAAATTTGACGTAGTCCTGCAGCAGCGCTTCCTGCGCGCCGGCGCGGGTCAGCCTTATCACCAGGGCCACATTGAACAAGGCCAGGTTAAAGGCCGGCATCAGGATGTGCTTGAGGCCGTCCAGGCTCAGGAAGCTGACCGGTATGCCCCACAGCAGCGTGGTTTCGCCGCGCCCGCTGGACGGCAGCCAGCCCAGTTGCACCGCAAATACCATGATCAGCATCAGCCCCACCCAGAAGCTGGGCAGTGAAAACCCGAGTATGGAAATACTCATGATGCTCTTGCCCAGGATGCCATTGGGGCGCAGGCCCGCCAGCAGGCCCAGCGGTATGCCCAGCACAATCGAAATCAAGATCGCAAAGACGGCCAGCTCCATCGTCGCCGGCATGCGTTCAAAGATCAGTTGCAGCGCCGGGGTGGAGAAAGCGAAAGAACGCCCCAGGTCGCCGCTCAGCGCGCTTTTCAGGAAAATGAAGTATTGCTCATACAGCGGTTTGTCCAGGCCGAAGGCGGCGATGGTGCGGGCGCGTTCTATCTGGTCGGCGTCCGGGCTGATTAACACATCGATAGGATTGCCTATCGCATACACGCCGGCAAACACCAGCAGCGACATGATCAGCAGCACCACCACACTCTGCATCAGGCGCCGGATAATAAAAACAAGCATAAAACTCCTGCAAAATACCGGGTAAATCCCAAGATTGGACTCTATAGGGCGCCGTCCAAAGCGTCAAACACACAGTGGACGGCAAACCCTGGTTCAGCGGAAAAATTCAGCAAAACATCAGGCGGGCGCACTATTTCTGGCTGAACTCATACGCATGCGTGCGTTCGTCGGTACGCGGAATATACGTGATTCCCTTTTTCATCGCCCAGGTAGTGACTTGCTGGTGAATGGGGATCAGGCCATAGTCGTTGACGGTAATCGCGGTCGCTTCCTGCAGCAATTTCAAGCGCGCCTTGTCGTCCACTTCATTCATGGCCTTGCTGAGTATGACATCCATCTTCGGATTGCAGAACTTGGTCCAGTTGGTGACGCCAAAACCCTTTACTGGATCATCGCAGGCGGCTATCGCGCGCAAAGGCGATGATACTTCACCGGTCTGCGCGCCCCAGCCCAGCAAGCCCATGGAAAATTCCTGCTTGATGCCGCGTGCCGAGTAGATGGACATCGGCATGCCTTCCACCTTGGCCGTGATGCCTATGCGCGACAGCATCTGCGCGATGGTCTGCGTGATTTTTTCATCGTTCACGTAGCGGTTGTTAGGCGTATGCACGGTGATACCGAAGCCGTTTGGATAACCGGCTTCGGCCAGCAGTTTTTTTGCGGCTTCCGGGTCGTATTTGACGACCTTCAGGTCGGGGTTATGGCCGAACAGCGTCAGCGGCACCAGATTATTCGTCGGCTGCGACAAGCCTTCCATCACACGGTCGCGGATGGCATCGCGGTTCACGGCCATGGAGATCGCCTTGCGCACGCGGATATCTTTCAACGGATTCTTGTCCAGCGGCTTGCCGTCCTTGTCGGTGACAAAAGGCGATTTGTCGCGCAGACCATCCAGGTATAGATAAATCAGCCTGTGCGATACCTTGGACACCATGGTCAGGCTGGCGTCATTGCGCACCCTGGCCACGTCCGGCGTCGGCACGTTTTCCAGCGCCTGTACATCGCCTGCCAGCAAGGCCGCCAGCCGGGTAGCGCCGTTGGGGATGAAGCGCAGCGTTACCTTGCTCCAGCTAGCCGGTTTCTTGTCCCAGTAAGCGGCAAACCTGTCCATTTCTATGCGGTCATCACGCAGGTATTTGGAAAATTTGTAGGGCCCGGTGCCGACCATGCCCTTGCCGCTGGAGAAATCGTCGCTGCTCAGGCCCTGGGTCGCCTTCTTGGATACCATGTACACCGAAGTCAGGTCGGCCAGCATCAGCGGGTACGGTTCCTTGGTCGTCAGGCGTATCGTGTAGGGGTCTATTATCTTCTTGTTGATGATGGCCTTGGTATACACGTCAAACTTGCCTGGGCTATTGACGATGGTGGCGGTCCTGTCCAGCGACCACACCACGTCTTCGGCTGTGAATTCGCTGCCGTCATGGAACTTGACGCCCTTGCGCAGCTTGAATTCCCAGGTCAGGTTATTGACCAGGGTCCAGGATTCTGCCAGGCCGGGTATCAGGCGGCTGTCGGCATCCATCTTGACCAGGGTCTCGAACATGTGGTCGGACACGTTCAGGTTGGAAAACAGATTATAGAAATGCGGATCCAGCGAAGTGGGCGGCGAACTCATCGCCAGCTTGAATTCCTGCGCGAGAGCAGCCGGCGCGGCGGCGACCAGCAGGGCGGTGCCTGCGGCAAGCAATAGGTGGCGAGATGCATTGCGCGGCTGGCGAACGATTCCCCGGAACAAAGACAGCATGGAAACTCCTTAAAGTGAGGGAGATAGGTCTACAATCATTAATAACTTAAAGAAGACGGCCACTTGCTTGCGTTGCAACAACATACACTGTGCGCTATTTCGGTGCAACCAAATCAAGCCTGGGCAAACCCGCATAGCGTCGTGTTTTGCCTACAAATTGCCTGCCGCCATTCTTTGAGGCAAAATAAATCGTTCAATCCTTCTTACAAAAATCATCGCCCTGGCTACGGCGGACCTAACAGGCCCCTCCGGCAAACCAGGCAACAGGGAAACCAATACGGAGACCATCATGAAGCTGATCGACCCCATCATCCAGTTCCATGCAGAACTGCAAAAGATACGACGGGATATCCACGCCCACCCCGAACTGTGCTACGAAGAACACCGCACGTCGGAAGTGGTTGCCCAAAAACTGCAGGAGTGGGATATCCCCGTGATCCGCGGTTTGGGCGGCACCGGCGTGGTCGGCGTCATCAAGAACGGCAGCAGTTCACGGGCAATTGGCTTGCGGGCCGATATCGATGCACTACCCATGCAGGAAATCAATACTTTCCCACACGCATCCAAAAATGAAGGCAAGATGCATGCCTGCGGCCATGACGGCCATACGGCAATGCTGCTGGGCGCCGCGCATTATCTGTCCCAGCACCGGCAGTTTGACGGCACCGTGTATGTGATCTTCCAGCCGGCCGAAGAAGGCGGCGGCGGCGCGCGCCGCATGATAGAGGACGGCCTGTTCGACCAGTGCCCGATGGAGGCCGTGTTCGGCATGCATAACTGGCCGGGCGCCGAGGTAGGCACTTTCGGCGTGACGCCGGGCCCGATGATGGCTTCCAGTAATGAGTTCTTCGTAACGGTAAAAGGCAAGGGTTCGCATGCGGCGCAACCGCACAAGAGCGTGGACCCCATCATGGTGGCGGTGCAGATCGCGCAAAGCTGGCAAACCATCATCAGCCGCAACAAGAGCCCGCTGGATACCGCCGTGCTGTCGATCACGCAGATCCATGCCGGCAGCGCTACCAACGTGATCGCCGACGATGCAAAATTGGTAGGCACGGTGCGCGGCTTTACTACCGAAGTGATAGACCTGGTGGAATCCCGCATGCGCGCGATTGCCGAACATACTGCCGCCGCTTTCGGTGCCGAGGTGGAATTCAAGTTCAAGCGCAATTACCCGCCGCTGGTCAACCATGCGAAGGAAACAGCTTTCTGCGTCGACGTGATGCGCGGCGTGGTCGGCGATGCCAAGGTAGATGCGCAGGTGGAACCGACCATGGGTGCGGAAGACTTTGCCTTCATGCTGCAAGCAAAGCCCGGCTGCTATGTGTTTATCGGCAACGGTGAGGGCGAGCACCGCGACATTGGCCACGGCCTGGGGCCATGCAACCTGCACAACCCCAGCTATGACTTTAATGACGACCTGCTGCCCATAGGCGCGACCTATTGGGTCAGGCTGGCAGAAAGCTATCTGGCAAAATCCTGAGCAGCCTTGCAGTGCTGCAAGGCCACGCTGTAAAGCCAGAATGGAATGTAAAGCCTGAATTTAAAACTCTTCCCAATCGTCGGTGCCGGGCGTGGTCATGGCCTTGCGTACCGGCGCCTTGGGTGCGGCTGCTTTGGCAGGGATACGCTGCGTGGCCGATGTGGTCGGCTTAGCCGATTTGGCCACAGCTTGCGTCACCGCCGGCCTCTTGATTGCCGTACTGGTATTTGACGGTTTTACGGCTGGCGCAAGGGTTGATGCGAGATGCGCATCGCTGAGCTTGAACACGCCGACTACGCGGCTCAGATTGCTGGCCTGTTCCTGCAAGGCGCCCGCCGCTGCCGCTGCCTGCTCTACCAAAGCCGCATTTTGCTGCGTGACCTGGTCCATCTGCACGATCGCATCATTGATCTGCTCTATGCCCGTACTCTGCTCCTGGCTCGCTGCGGTGATCTCGCTGATGATATCCGTCACCCGCCGCACGCTGGCCACCACTTCATCCATCGTGATACCCGCCTGATCCACCAGCCGGGTACCCAAATCAACCTGCTCTACAGAGTCATTGATCAACTGCTTGATTTCCTTGGCGGCACTGGCGGAGCGCTGCGCCAGGTTGCGTACTTCAGACGCAACCACCGCAAAACCCCTACCCTGTTCGCCTGCGCGAGCCGCTTCCACCGCCGCATTCAATGCCAGGATATTGGTCTGGAAGGCGATACCGTCGATGACACCGATGATATCGACGATTTTCTTCGATGATTCATTGATGGAGCCCATGGTCTGCACCACTTGCGACACCACGCTGCCGCCTTTTTGCGCCACTTCGGAAGCCGAATGCGATAGCTGGTTCGCCTGCTTGGCGTTGTCACCGTTCTGCCGCACCGTTGAAGTCAGCTCTTCCATCGACGATGCGGTTTCTTCCAGCGAGCTGGCCTGGGTTTCGGTGCGGGTAGACAGATCCATATTGCCGCTGGCGATTTCCGATGAAGCCGTGTTAATCATGTCGGTGCCGGTGCGGACTTCACTCACCACCCTGAGCAGGCTGGCGTTCATCTCCTTCAGCGCATCCAGCAACTGGCCGGTTTCATCCTTGCTGTCGGATACGATGTGGCTGGTCAGGTCACCCGAGGCCACTGTCTGCGCCACTCGCAGCGCCTGCTGCAAAGGACGCGCAACGACGCGCGCAATGAAGTAGGCGAGCACCATGCCCAGCGCAATGCTGACAACGAGAACCCCAATGATCATCGTGCGCGAGTTGGCATAGATGTCTTCTCCCAGGCGATAGGCAGCCACACCACCATCTACATTCACCTTGACGATATTGTCCATGCGCTTCAGCATTTCGCCATTCAACCGTGAAGATTCTCCGCGCAGGATATCGCGCGCTTCCTTGGGCTTGCCCTCCTTGGCCAAGGCCACCAGCTTGCCATTCTCTGCCGCATAGGCTTCCCACAGCGACGTATATTCGGCAAACAGTTTTTTCTCAGCTGGCTCGGAAATCAAGGCGGCGTATTCGGATTCATATTTTTTCAGCTCGCCGACATAGTCCTTGAAGCGGCCCAGGTATTTGTTGATGTCTTCCTCGTTGTCAGACAAGACGATCTGCATTTCCTGCGTGCGGATGCGCGAGATTCTTTCCTTGATACCCATCGCCGCATTCACCGACGGCATCCAGTTAGTGCCCAGATCAAAAGTGGAGTTGTTCACCCTGGCCAACTGGATGATGGAAAACACGCCAAGGAAGGTAGTCAGCAGCAATAGCGCGATAAAGCCGGTGAACAATTTTGCTGAAATTTTCAGGTCGTAAAACAGTTTCATATTCCATCCTCTCGATTGGCTGCGACAGCGATCTATGCGGACTTACGGACTCTATTTATACTTTTATGCTTGCTGTAAACGATATTACGCTCCCTTTACCCGTAGACATGGTCAAATTAACAATAATTAGCAATATAAGCGACGATAGCCGCAATTAACTTCAAGATAAAGTGACAGCGCCGGAGTAGGTGTTGTACAAAAAGAGGATTAAATTGCCTCGGGAGAAATGATCATGGCCATATGTTTGATGTCCAGACAGCTTCGTTAGACTGAATGCATGAAAATAGCCGCCGTAATTCACAATCCCTATCTCTTGTGGAGGAGGCTCTTCATTGATTTTGTTGTTTTCAGCCACAGCCCGCTGCTCCCGGCAAGATAAAATTTTCAAACAAATCACATAGTTGCCATGTTTAAACGCTGTATCGGCAAAATCAGCTTTGCTGATTTTTAGATGCAATTGCATTACAGTGGGCTTTTTCGGCAATAACGGGCTAGAGACACTTATCATGTTGATCAATTGCGTGACTTATCAGGAAGGCCGGAAGCTATCCGACATCCCGATTGAACAAATCAGTAACTATGTAGAGAAAAAAGACTGCTTCGTCTGGGTCGCGTTGCGCGATGCGTCCGAAGGCGAACTACGGCAGATGAAGCACGAGTTCAATCTGCATGAACTCGCGGTGGAAGATGCGCAGCATGGGCACCAGCGGCCAAAGATAGAGGAATACGGCGACTCCCTGTTTGCCGTCATCCACACGGTAGAACTGGTGGACGGCGAGGTCAGCATAGGCGAGCTGAACCTGTTCGTCGGTGAAAACTATGTGCTGTCGGTGCGCAATCGCTGCCAGCAAAATTTCCTCGGCGTGCGTGCCCGCTGCGAACACGAACCGCATTTGCTTAAACACGGCTCGGCCTTCGTCTTTTACGCATTGATCGATGCCGTGGTGGACCGCTATTTCCCGGTGGTCGAAGCACTGGAAGAAGAGCTGGAACTGGTGGAAGAGCAGATTTTCGCCTCCGGCAGCGAACGCGCAAATATCCAGCGCCTGTACCAGTTGAAGCGCAAGATCATGATGGTCAAACATGCCGTCACGCCGCTGATGGAAGCCACCAGCAAGCTGTATGGCGGCCGGGTACCGCCTATTTGCGCCAATACGCAGGAATACTTCCGCGACGTCTATGATCACCTGTACCGCATCAATACCACGATAGAAACCATACGCGATACGATCAGCACGGCGATCCAGGTCAACCTGTCCATGGTGGCCATAGACGAGAGCGAAGTGAACAAGCGCCTGGCAGCCTGGGCGGCGATCTTCGCGGCGGCAACCGCCTTTGCCGGTATCTGGGGCATGAACTTCAAGGCCATGCCGGAACTGGAATGGCGCTACGGCTACCCGTTTGCGCTGGCAGTGATGGGCAGCGTGTGCGGCTACCTGTATTACCGTTTCAAGAAAACCGGCTGGCTGTAGCAGTAAACCCAATTTTCAAGACGTACAGGCTGCTTACTATGCTAAAACGCGGCGCGTAATTTTTATGCGCCGTTTACATTTTGCATTACCCTTTTTAGAGAATCTTTATGTCGCGGCTGCTAATCTGAAAGCACCAAAACGACTGAAGATTTTCATGAACCACAACATCAGCAGTGCATCGGCAATCGCCTTTCCCGTACCGCCCGATGAATTCTCGGCAGAGCTGCAATCCTGCAAACACGAAAAATTCCTGTTTGAAGATACGCCAGCCGCCGCGCGCAGCAAAACCGCAGAGATAGCACCGCTACCCCACATCAGCTATCGCAGCAAACCCAGGGTCGAGCAAAACGATTTCATCATGCGCATCACTGTCGATGCCGCTGCGGTGACCGAGCTCAGGCATGTCATCGTCGGCACCTGCGGCGAGCTTGTCAACTACATGCGCGTAAAGCCGGTGGACCATGCGACAAAAATGAAAGTCTGGCTCTGCCTCAGCAAATCTTCGGTTGACACCATCATCCGCAATGTGATGCGCGCGCTGCCGCAGGCGGAGTTCGGCAAGATCACGCCGCTGCTGCCGGTTTGATCCCGGTCTGACCCTCGCCTCAACCTATCCAATTTATCGAGAATATCATGCGCAATATCGAAGGCATCTGGGTTCCGCTCGTCACGCCGTTCAGAAACGGCCAGCTTGATCTGGACAAGGCACAGCGGCTGGCCCGCAAGCTTATCAGCGCCGGCGTACACGGCCTGGTCGTCTGCGGCACCACCGGCGAAGCCGCAACGCTGAGCGAACAGGAGCAGCAACTGCTGCTGGCGGCAGTTGCCGAGGCAGCGCAAGACAGTTGCCCGGTGCTGATGGGCATCAGCGGCAGCGACACACGGGCGCTTGCAGAAAAAGTGAAGCGCCTGAATAGCAGCCGCTGCGCTGGTTTTCTGGTGTCAGCACCCTCCTATGTACGTCCATCACAAGAAGGCATTCGCCTGCATTTTGAAGCGATTGCGCAGGCCAGCGACGCACCCGTCGTGCTGTACAACATACCATCCCGCACGGGGGTCAATATTGAACTGGCAACTGTCGTTGCCTTACAGGCTCAGCCGAATATCGTCGCGATCAAGGAGTGCGGCGGCAATCTGGCACAAATGCTGGAGCTGGTCCATCACACCCGGCTGCAAGTGCTGTGCGGCGACGATGCGCTGCTGTTCCATTCCCTTTGCCTGGGCGGGCACG
The DNA here is from genome assembly GCF_014636315.1 of Parundibacterium terreum. GTDB lineage: Bacteria > Pseudomonadota > Gammaproteobacteria > Burkholderiales > Burkholderiaceae_D > Undibacterium > Undibacterium terreum. Next base: position 104,922 of record NZ_BMED01000006.1, read on the forward strand.
GTGCTATTTCTGCCGCCGCACATATACGGCCTGAATTGTTCGTGCAACTGTATGAGCTAGCGCGCGCGGGCCGGATGGACTCGGCACGCGTCTTGTTCGGCCAAATGCTGCCATTGATACAGCTAATGTTCTCAGAACCCAATCCGGCACCGGTGAAGGCAGCCCTCGCTATGCAAGGCCAGTTACAGGAAGAACTACGGCTGCCGATGACACCGATGTCCAAACCCGGCAGGGCCAGACTTGCAGCCGCGCTGGAAAAGCTGATGGCAGTCGATGGCATGGAGATACCCGCTGCCATTGCCCACCACAAAACCGCTCATTTGAATCTAGTGCGCTAAACATCTCAGTCTTAATGAACATCCAAACAGGAAAGTCACGGAATTTATGATCATCACCATTGCCAACGAATCCGGCGGCGCCAGCAAATCCATGTTGGCAGATAATCTGGCTGCCCTGCGCGCCATCGCCGGACGCAAGGTCTTGTTGCTGGACAACGATCCCCAGCATGCCTCAGTCAACTGGTGTGCCGAGCGGCAGGCCAGCGGCAAGCGTCCGCAAGTCGCTGCGCGGCCCATCAGCGGCAAGGGCTTGCAACCGGAGCTGGAAAACCTTGCTTATCGCTATAACGACATCGTTATCGATACCGAATCGCGCGATTCCCTGGGCAGCCGCTCAGCGCTGATCGCAGCCCACGTCGCGATCATTCCTGTCGATCTGGAATGCCTGGAACAATTGAACGAAGCAAAACTGCTGGCACGCATAGATACGGCACGTCTTTTCAATCCAGGGCTACGCATACTGGTAGTGGCAATCTGTGCAGAAGAACCGCCTTGCGCTGAAAAAATGGCAGTCGTCCGCAATTTCGTCGCCAGCATACCTGCGGCGCAGCTATTCCATACGGCTATACATTCTGGCAGCGCATTGCGCCTGGCTTTTCAGGATGGACTTTCGGTATGTGAATACCAGCCCGCAGACCGTGAGGCCATCAGCGAAATGAAAGAATTGTGCAGCGAGATATTCGGCCGTTGATCGTCATACGCACTGGATCATGCTGAACAAGGCAACATGAACGCGCATTTTTTCCCCGTTTTTGTCATTCTGCTGCTGGTACTGAATCCACTGGCTTGTACCTATGCACTACGGCAAGGTACGGCCGGCAAGAGTGCCGGGGACGCACAATGGCTGATCCTCAAAACCTGCGGCTGCTCGCTGTGCATGCTGCTGGCCATCAGTATTCTGGGGCAGACCGTCATCCGCTGGTTTTCTTTGTCCACCGCCAGCGTGCAAGTCAGCTCCGGCCTGATCCTGTTCCTGCTGGCCGTCAGCATGATTTTTTCCGGCGTGCGGCCCGTAGCGCAACTATCAGCTTCCACCATTGGCCCAGACGCCTTCGGCGCCATGCTGGCCTACCTGGCCGGCCCCACTGCCATGGCCAACGTGCTGTTGCTGAGTGCAACGCAAACCGGCCACTGGCCGGCAATGGCTTTGGCACTCGCTTGCGCGGTAGCGGCGTCGGCCGCCCTGATGCAGTTGTGCTACCGCTTGCAGCACCATTTCGGTTTTTCCATGGCCGCCAGCGGCATCCAGAAATTAATGGGCCTGCTGCTGACCGCTGTTGCAGTGGACAGGATATTGCTCGGATCCCAACAATACTTTTCTGCCTAGCACCTGCGCCTGGCGGGCTTTACCTACAGGACTTCCCCGATTGGATATCTGATGATACTGACTATCGCCTCACAAGAGGCCTCCTCTCTTCCACCGTTAAGCGCCTATGCGCAAGACCTGGCGTCCACCACATCAATAGCATCCTCGATTGCCGCGGCACTGGCGCGGCGTAGGGCCAACGCCGGCCGCAACGTGTTGCTGATCTGCCAGAAACCGGCGGACAAACAAGCCAGGCAGCATGCGCATGAAAGCGAAGAATCCGCGTGGCTGGCAACCGAGATGAAAGCCGGCGCCAGGGTACGAAAATTAGCCATGGAAGAGATAGCCAGTGAACTGAGTACCGCGAAGGATTTGTATCATGATGTAGTGATCGACATGCCCAGGCTGCAGCATGGGGATTCACTCTATGTCCTCGCCGCTACCGGCCTGGCCGTATTTGAAATACAGGTATCCAGCTGGAACCCTGACCGGCAAAAGCGTCTGGTGCAGCGCATCAGCGCCGCCCGCTCGTGGAACCCGGGCCTGCCTGTACTTGTGATGGTCGATGATATGGACAGCCTGGCCGCCCACTCAATTATCTCCAAACTCTCTGAACGGGTGCCGAATATACGCTTCATCCACCAGCATGCGATGCCGCAGCAGGGGCAGGCGAACAACGACGCATCGCTGACGGCCTTGTATCAGGCCATCTATAGGTGCTGAGCTGCGTCTTCGATACTCCGCTTGCATAAGAAAAGGCCCGTATCACGCAGATACGGGCCTTTTTTGCATGACTTTTACACGAATTTTGCAAAATATCTGCGGGCGACTGTAGTACGCCGCCCGCCACATAGCAGGATCAGAAAGTCTTGCTGATCGTTGCTACCAGAGCCTTCTTGCCCAGGAATTTACCATTTGCAGGGGAAGCATAGGCGGCTTCGCCGGCATTGGTGCCGATGAATGCCAGTGCGCCCGTTACTACGCCGAAGTCCTTGGTGACACCGATTTTCCAGTCTGTATAGCTGTAGACATCATTGTTTTTCACTTTTTGATGACCTGCATGCAGGTTCAGCACCAGTCCCTCGGCAACGTCAATATTCGCACCCAGGTCCAGGTAGCCGCTGTTCTTGCTATTGGCAAAGCCGAACAGGTTGGTGAAGGAATAAGAATATTTTGCATAAGCCGGGCCATAGCCGACCTGGCCATAAACTTCTGTCGTATCGGCGCTGGTAGGCAGGCCGTTGGAAGGATAGACATAGCTCAATACGCCGACGTCGTAGCTGACATCCTTGACGATCTCGCCGCGCTTGCCGGCATACAGATCCCATTCTATATCGCCGCTACCGCCTGCATCCTTGGTCCACTTGATCGTGGACAGCCAGGTGCCTGCATAGAAGCCGCTGGGGTTGTGCGTGTAATCGGCACCGCCCTGCAAGGCTGGCTGCAGGCGAGTCTGCGAAATGCCGCGATAGCGGTAATCCGATGTCAATGCTGCATTGAAGCTGACTTCATTGTCCGGCTTGGCTTCTTCCGCATGGGCAAAACCTGCTGGAATAACTGCAGAAAAGATGCCGCCGACTGCGGCTGCCAGGATCAATTTTTTCATACTACTTCCTTTCGATGATTAACGACTCAGGTCGTTCTGTGGGGCACTGCTGCATCAAACTATGGCAAATTGCAGCAGTGCGAAAAATTTTGGGCGTGCAGAAGCCCTGCCGGCGAGCGGACGGCTTGCCGGTTTCTTGAATTAATTAAGGGTAAAGCTAGCTGGGTAGCAGTAGCCGGTAACCCACTGCCGTCTCTGTCAGCAGGTAGCGCGGCTGGGTGGGATCATCTTCCAGCTTCTGTCGCAGATGCCCCATGTAGATCCTCAGGTAATGGCCGCTCTCGGAATGGGATGGCCCCCACACCTCGCGCAGCAGTTGCGGATTGCTGACCACCCTACCGGCATTGGTTACCAGCACTGTCAGCAGCCGGTATTCGGTCGGCGTCAGGTGTACCATCTGGCCGGACTTGGTCACCAGCCTGGCCTTCATGTCCACCTTCACTTCACCGAACTGCACCACGCCATCCAGGCCTATGCCCGGCTGGCGCTGGCGCCGGAAAGTAGCTCTGACCCGCGCCAGCAATTCGCCGACGCCGAAGGGCTTGGTCAGGTAATCGTCGGCGCCGGCATCCAGTGCCCTGATCTTGTCGGCCTCGCTGACCCGGGCAGACAGCACGATGATGGGTATGCTGGACCACTTGCGCACATCCAGGATGAAGTCGACGCCGTCCCCATCCGGCAAGCCCAGGTCCAGAATAATCAGGTCAGGCTGGCGGGTACCGGCATCAATCAGGCCGCGCTGCAAGCTGCCGGACTCAAAGATCTGCCAGCCCTCTTCTTCCAGCGCGCTGCGCACAAAGCGGCGTATCTGCGGTTCGTCTTCAACCAGCAGCGCCGTCGGTGCTGTGGCAGCCGTATTGCTTGTCGTTGTCAAATTGGCTTGTGTCATAGTGTTGCTTGTAAATGGGGGTTGGCGCCTGCTTGGCGGCTATCCGGGTCTTCCAGCTTGTCCAGCTCGGCGGGCTCATCCATATCCGGCATCGCGGGGGGCGTGCCCAGCGGCAGCGTGAAGACGATGCAGGCGCCGCCATCCGGCGATTTCCCAGCCTGGATAAGGCCATGATGCGCTTCGACGATGGCGCGGCATATGGCCAGTCCCAGGCCCACACCCGGTTTGGCCGATTCGCGCTCGCCGCGGGTAAATTTTTCAAAAATGGCTTCCTCGCGTCCGCTGGGCAGGCCGGGGCCGTTGTCGTACACCATCACATCCATGTGGCTGCCATTGGTTGCGGCGCTGATGGTGATGCGCGATCCGGCAGGCGTATATTTGGCGGCATTTTCCAGCAGATTGCACAGCACCCTTTCTATCAGCACCGCATCAAAACTGACCAGTGGCAGGTCGCGATCCAGCCTGGTCACAATCTGGTGCTGTACCAGTTGCGAGCCGCTGGCGCGCAAGGCGCTGCCGACCACTTCTTCAAACGGCTGCCACTGCAAGTTCAACTTGACTTCGCCGCTCTGTATCCTGGCCATATCGAGCAGATTGGACACCAGAGCACTCATGCGTAGCGTCTCGTCATGCAGCGCTTGCGCCATCTGCTGCTGCACCGTGCTCAAGGGCGGCTTGGACATGGCCAGTGATTCCGAAATACCGACCAGCGAAGTCAGCGGCGTGCGCAAGTCGTGCGACAGGGCCGCCAGCAAGGAGTTTCGCAGGCGCTCGGATTCCATATGGATCAGCGCGTCCTGTGCCACTTCGATATAGTGCACGCGTTCCAGCGCGATCGCGGCCAGTGCGGCGAAGGTATCCAGTTGCTGCCTTTGCTCGGGAATCAGTATCCAGCGGCGGCTTTCCGGCTGTATCGCCAGCAGGCCGCGGGTGCGCATCGGTGCTACCAGCGGCAGGTAAAAGAAATTGCTGGCCGGCAGGGTATCGGTGCCTATGCCGGCGGTTTCCACGCGGTCGAAGGCCCACTGGGCGATTCCCATGTCCAGACCTGGAATCGCCGGTACCGGCGCCTGCAGGCGGCCGTTTTCATCCGGCAGCAACAGCGTGGCTGTCGCGCGGAAAGCGCGCTGTATGATCGCCTGCGTGGTTTCTGAAATTTGCTCCGCCTGCAGCACGCCGGACAGATCGCGCGCAAATTCGTACAGCGCGCGCGAGCGGGATTCGCGGTGCGAGGCTACCCTGGCCTGGTAGCGCAGGCCGGCAGTCAGGTGGCCGGTGATCAGGCCCACCACCAGCATCACGGCAAAGGTCAGCCCGTATTGCAGATCACTAATCGCAAAGGAAAAACGGGGCGGCACAAAAAAGAAATCGAAGGCGGAAACGCCGACGACGGTTGCCAATACCGATGGCCCGCGGCCAAACCTCACTGCGACCAGCACCACGGTCAGCAGGAATAGCATCGCAATGTTGACCAGGTTGAAGACCTGTATCAGCGGTGTTGCCAGCAAGGCGGTGCCCAGGCTGGCCAATCCGGCAAACACATAGCGCAGATAGCGCGGCGGCACCCGGGTGCTGGCGGCTTTTTCAGCGATGGTCTTGATCTTGTCGCCGGAACGGGACCCCGAATCGCCATCCTGCCCGGATAAGTCGCTTTGCGACGTGGCCCGCCCAATTTCTATCAGGTCGATATCCGGCGCATACATCGCTATGCGCTTCATATGGGAGTCTCGCCATGGCAGGTTCAGCGAACTGCGGCCCATGACGATGCGGGAAAAATTCTGGCCGCGCGCATAATCGACTATCGCCTGGGCGATGTCGCTGCCGGACAATACTGCGGTACTGGCGCCCAGGTCCTGCGCCAGCTTCAGGCTTTTCAGGATGCGTTCACGCTGTGCCGAAGGCAGCCGCTGCAACGCGGGGGTTTCTATATACACCGCATGCCAGACTGCGTTCATCTGGCTGGCCAGCCTGGCAGCGCTACGTATCAGGTGATCCGCATCGGCCCGCGGCCCCACGCACGCCAGCAAGGCTGCATCAGTCTTCCATACTGCACTAATGGATTTTTCTATGCGGTAAGCCTGGACATCATCTTCCACCCGGTCCGCCGTGCGGCGCAAGGCCAGCTCACGCAAGGCGATCAGGTTGCCCTTGCGAAAAAAATTCCGCGCCGCGCGTTCTGCCTGCTGTGCCTTGTACACGCGCCCGGTTTTCAGCCTGGCCAACAATTCATCGGCGGGAATGTCCACCAGCACCACTTCATCGGCTTCATCAAACACAGTGTCAGGCAGGGTCTCCGCCACGCGTATGCCGGTGATGCCGCCGACTACATCGTTCAGGCTCTCCAGATGCTGCACATTGACGGTGGTAAATACGTCTATGCCCGCGTCCAGCAGTTCTTCCACATCCTGCCAGCGCTTGGGATGGCGCGATCCGGGCGCATTGGAATGCGCCAGCTCATCCATCAGTATCAGCGCCGGCTTTCTTTCCAGCGCGGTATCGATGTCGAACTCGGACAAGGTCTTTTCGCGGTAGGTAATCTGCCTGAGCGGCAGAATTTCCAGGCCATCCAGCAAGGCCGCCGTTTCATTGCGGCCGTGGGTTTCTATCACGCCTATCAATACCTGCTGGCCATCCGCCAGCATTTTGCGCGCAGCGGTCAGCATCGCATAGGTCTTGCCGACGCCGGCCGACGCGCCGAAATAGATTCTCAGCTTGCCGCGCGCAGCCCGGCGCTCCTGCGCCTGCACATGGGCGAGCAAGACATCGGGGTCGGGACGCAAATCGGAGCGTAGATCGCTGCTGGTGGCCATAATTCCTTATAGTATTGCAAATTCTTTAAGAGACTGAAGAGACTGTTGCGAAATTAGCCTGGCCCACCTACCCGCCAAGCTAATTTAGCAAGAGACCTTGGAGTACCGGCCTCTCCTCACCAGTTGCGGTTGAGAGAGACCGGCGCTGCCATTAACTGCTAGTGCTTCTTGTCCAAAGCCAGGTTCAGTGCCAGCACATTCACCCGGGGTTCTCCGAAAAAGCCCAGAGCCGGATGCTCGCCCAACTGGTCTACCAGGCTGCGAACCTCTTCGACTGTCATTTTACGCTCACGCGCTATCCTTGGTGCCTGGTAATACGCGGCAGCCAGGCTGATTTCCGGGTCCAGTCCGCTACCCGAGGCAGTCACCAGGTCTACCGGAATTTTCGCGGTGTTGGCCGGATCGGCAGCTTTCAAAGCGTCTATCCTGCCCTTGACCGCATCTATCTGGGCCGGATTGGTCGGGCCCAGGTTGGAGCCGCTGGAATTGGCAGCATTGTTGGGCATAGGCCCGGTGGCCGATGGCCTGCCCCAGAAATACTTAGGGGAAGAAAAAGCCTGGCCTATCAGCGATGACCCGACCGGCTTGCCGTCACGCATGACGATGCTGCCGTCTGCCTGGTCGGCAAAGGCCAGCTTGCCTATGCCTGTAACCGCGTATGGGTAGACGACGCCAACCAGCAGCGTCAGGCTGGCAAACAGCACCAGCGCGGGGCGCAGGATGGAGCCGCCTGCAGGCACTGAAGGTTCTATAGGTGCCGATGGCCTGCTTATAGCTCTTGCATTGAGTGAACTCATGATAATTTCCTTAATCTTTCTTCGCTTCTATTAAGCCAGGTGCAATACAGTCAGTATCACGTCGATCAGCTTGATGCCGACGAAAGGCAGGATGATGCCGCCCACGCCATAAATCAGCAGATTGCGGCGCAGCAGCAGCGCTGCGCCAATAGCCCGGTATTTCACGCCCTTAAGAGCCAGCGGGATCAGGAATACGATGATCAGCGCATTGAAGATCACTGCCGACATGATCGCCGACGATGGGCTGGTCAGGTGCATGATGTCCAGCGCCTTCAATTGCGGATAGGTGCCGACAAAGGCCGCCGGAATGATCGCAAAATACTTGGCGATATCATTTGCAATCGAGAAAGTGGTCAACGAGCCGCGCGTCATCAGCATCTGCTTGCCGATTTCCACGATCTCCAGCAATTTGGTCGGATTGGAATCCAGATCCACCATATTGCCGGCCTCTTTGGCCGCCTGGGTGCCGGAGCTCATCGCCACGGCGACGTCGGCCTGGGCCAGCGCCGGTGCGTCATTGGTGCCGTCGCCGGTCATCGCCACCAGCCTGCCTTCGGTTTGATGGCTGCGGATCAGCTTCAGCTTGTCTTCCGGTGTTGCTTCCGCCAGGAAGTCGTCGACCCCTGCTTCTGCAGCGATGGCGGCAGCGGTCAGCTTATTGTCGCCGGTGATCATGATGGTCTTGATACCCATGCGGCGCAGTTCCGCAAAACGCTCCTTGATGCCGCCCTTGACGATATCTTTAAGCTCTATCGTGCCCATCACCCTGCCGTCGTCGACCACGACCAACGGTGTGCTGCCGCGGCGCGAAATGTCGTCCACAGTCTTGGAGACTTCTGCCGGGAAAGGACGGCCCAGGGTTTCTACATATTTCTTGACGGAATCGGCGGCACCCTTGCGGATGATGCGCTCGGCGATATCCACGCCGCTCATGCGGGTCTGTGCAGTGAACTGCACGAAGTGCGCATTCAGCGAGGCCATCTCACGTTCACGCAAATTGAAACGCTGTTTTGCCAGCACCACGATACTGCGGCCTTCCGGTGTTTCATCAGCCAGCGACGCAAGCTGTGCGGAATCGGCCAATTGCGGCTGGGTCACGCCGGGTGCAGGGAAGAACTCGGATGCCTGGCGATTGCCCAGCGTGATGGTGCCGGTCTTGTCCAGCATCAGCACATCGACGTCGCCGGCAGCTTCCACCGCACGGCCGGAGGTGGCGATCACATTGGCTTGCATCATACGGCTCATGCCTGCCACGCCGATTGCGGACAGCAAACCGCCTATCGTTGTAGGAATCAGGCAGACCAGCAGCGCGATCAGCACGGTGATGGATATCGGCGAGCTGACTATGCCTGCGGCTTTTGCAGCATCCACGCTGAACAGCGAGTAAGGCAGCAAAGTCACTGTCACCAGCAGGAAGATGATGGTCAGCGCGATCAGCAAGATGGTCAGCGCAACTTCATTCGGGGTTTTCTGGCGCTTGGCACCTTCCACCATGGCGATCATGCGGTCGATAAAGGCTTCGCCGGGATTCGACGTGACCCGCACGACCAGCCAGTCGGACAATACGCGGGTGCCGCCAGTCACGGCAGAAAAATCGCCGCCGGATTCACGGATCACCGGTGCGGACTCGCCTGTGATGGCGCTTTCATCCACGGTAGCAACGCCTTCTATGACTTCACCGTCGATAGGAATGACGTCATTCGCTTCCACCAGTACCACGTCACCCTTGCGCAAGTCTGCAGCGGAGGCTGGCAGCCAGGTCGTGCCGTGTTTAGGCGTGGCCAGTTTCTTGGCGATTACGGTTTGCTTCAGAGCACGCAGCGACGCCGCCTGCGCCTTGCTTCGGCCTTCGGCCAGTGCTTCGGCAAAGTTGGCAAACAGCACCGTGAACCACAGCCAGATGGAGATGGCCAGGATGAAGCCGGAGCTGGCCTCGCCCTTGCCGAGCAGCGACTGCACGAACAGCATGCTGGTGATGATGCTGCCGATATACACGACGAACATCACCGGGCTGCGCAATTGCGTGCGGGGGCTCAGTTTTCTGAACGAATCGATAATAGCCGGTACGATCAGGCTGGAATCAAACAGCGACAGGCGAGCCTTGCCGCTTTTTTGCAATGCATCTTCGGCGTTATCGGTGCTACCGGCGCTTTTATTCGCGGCAGCATCGACTTTCCCGGCTATGCTTTTTTGTACACTTGTAGTAGACATGAAATTTCCTTTGCTGTTGGCTTAGTGCGTAGCAATGAGTTGCAGGTGCTCGACTATCGGACCCAGCGCGAGCGCAGGCACATAGTTGAGTACACTGATCAGGACTACGGTACCGATCAACAGGCTGATGAACATAGGACCGTGGGTAGGCATGGTTCCGGCATTGGCTTCCAGGCGTTTCTTGGATGCCAGCGAACCGGCAATCGCCAGGATGGGCACGATCATCGCAAAACGGCCAAACCACATCGCAATCGCCAGCATGATGTTGTAAAACGGTGTATTCGCAGTGAGGCCGGCAAACGCACTGCCGTTGTTATTGGCGGCCGAAGTGAACGCATACAGCACTTCGGAGAAGCCATGCGCACCGGGATTCAGAATACCGGCCTTGCCGGCTTCCGCCATCACGGCAATCGCGGTACCTGCCAGCACCAGTGCCGGTGTCACCAGGATAGTGATCGACGTCATCTTCATCTCGAAAGACTGGATCTTCTTGCCTAGGTATTCAGGAGTACGGCCTATCATCAGGCCGGCAATGAACACAGCCAGGATTGCGAATATCAGCATGCCGTACAGGCCGGAACCTACGCCGCCGAATACCACTTCACCAAACTGCATCAGCACCAGTGGTACCAGGCCGCCGACTGGCATCAGAGAATCATGCATTGCGTTGACCGCGCCGCAAGAAGCTGCAGTAGTAATCGCCGCAAACAGGGCGGATGCATCGATACCGAAACGGGTTTCCTTGCCTTCCATATTGCCGCCGGATTGCAGTATCGTGCTAGCCTGGTCCACGTTCATCGATGCCAGGACAGGATGTACCTGCTGTTCCGCATACATGACGGACACTGCCATCACTACGAACAGCACAGTCATCGCCGCCAGCACTGCCCAGCCCTGGCGCATATCGCCAACCATGCGGCCGAACGCGAAGCACAGCCCGGCAGGAATCAGGAAAATCGAGATCATCTGGAAGAAATTGACCAGTGCATTCGGGTTTTCATACGGATGCGCAGAGTTGGCATTGAAGAAGCCGCCGCCATTGGTGCCCAGCATCTTGATCGCTTCTTGCGAAGCAACCGGGCCCATCGCCAGTGTCTGGGTCTTGGTGGTCAGGGTTTCCATCACGGGAGCACCCTTGGCGTCTTTCAAAGGCTGGCCATCTGCACCGACCTTGGGCTGGCTATAGGTCACCGGATCCATCAACTGCACGTCCTTGTAGCCGGAGAAGTTCTGGATCACGCCCTGGCCGACCAGGAACACTGCAAAGATCACCGACAAAGGCAGCAGCAGATACAGCGTGGAGCGAGTCATATCGGTCCAGAAGTTGCCTATCGATTTGGCGGAATGACGCGAGAAACCGCGTATCAGCGCAAACACCACGGCAATGCCGGTGGCAGCCGAAAAGAAGTTCTGGCCCGCCAGCACCAGCATCTGGGTCAGGTAGCTCATCGTCGATTCACCGCCGTAACCCTGCCAGTTGGTATTGCTGACAAAGCTGACCGCGGTATTGAATGAGGAATCGGCACTGACGTTAGCGAAAGCCTGAGGATTCAGCGGCAACCATGCCTGGATACGCTGTATCAGGTACACCGCCAGCGCGCCCAGCGTATTGAACAAGACTAGGGCCAGCGCGTATTTCTTCCAGCCCATTTCTTCATTGGCCTTGACGCCGGCAATACGGTATAGGCCTTTTTCCAGCCAGGACAGCCAGCCCATGCCGGGAACGGCTGCCTTGTCATCTGCAATCCGTGCAATGAACTGGCCCAGCGGGTAAGACATGGCCAGCAGCACGAGCAGGAAAACTATCAATAAAACAATTGCTTGCGTAGTCATTACAGCTCCTCAGCTTTCAATAAAGCCACGATCAGGTACACAAACAGCGCAGCAGATACCACCGCGCCTATCACGTAGAAAGTGTTCATGCCTGGCCTCCCAGTTTGTCGCAACCCTTGGCCAGGGCCCAGATCAGCAGGAAAAATGCGAGCATCCCGCCTACATAAAAAATGTCTAATAAATAATCCACGATTACCCCCATGTTTTTGAGAATCGGCTGACCGCCGCTGACGGTTGTGCAGCAAAATAGGAAAGCGATTCTTACAGGCTGAAGCTTAGCCAGACCGGTCTAAAGATTTTGTAAAGACTGTGGGGTGGGGTGTAAACAAGATGTAAAAATTGCGTAAAAAACGCAATATCGTGGGGGCGTGCAGTCTTGGGGAGGAGAATAGGCGATCAAAAGCCGATCGCGTTTCGCGAACTGCTTTGATTAAAGCGGCTGGTGCCGGATAGTGCTGGATAGCCCCGGCCGCGATGAAACCACGCAGCCAGGGATAGACTGGTTCTACAACATCGCCTTGAATACGCGGCGCTTGAATTCAAACGAGAAGGGATGCCAGAAGGCCATCTGGCGCTGCGTCATCAGCAAGCCTGCCAGATTATGCCGCGGAGATATCCACCAATGGGTGCCCGCCACGCCGCCCCACTCAAAGGTGCCGGCAGACGCTTCCGGGTCCAGCGAAGACGGTTCTACCGTGACCGCGCCACCCAGGCCAAACACCTTGCCCGGCACCGGTCCCAGGCCGGGAAAGCCTATGCTGAGGCCGGGCGCAAGCTGATTGCTCATCATTTGCGTGATCGTTTCCGGCTTCAGCAAGGTCGGGCTGCCATCCTTGGCTACGATCAGGCTGCGTATCAGTGCCACCATGTCCGGCAGGCTGGACACCAGCCCGCCGCCGCCGGACATGCGCGGTATCGGCGTGACGAAGGCGCCGGGGAAAGGTGAATTTTCCAGCCGCTTCAGGCCTGGTTTCATCGGGTTCATCATATCGCTGCCGGCATAGTAGGCTGTAAAACGATCCAGCTTGTCCGCCGGCACCACAAAGCCGGTATCGAGCATGCCCAAGGGAGTGAAAATGCGCTGCTGCAGGAATTGATCAAAGCGCTGGCCGCTGACCACCTCCACCAGCCGCCCCAGTACATCGGTCGCGATAGAGTATTCCCAGCGCGTGCCGGGATGGAAACTCAAAGGCAAATCCGCCAGCACGTCCATCATCTGTTCCAGCGTCTGCGCGGGATTCATCACCTTGCGTTCGTTATAGGCATTGTCGAACAGGCTGCCCGGATTCAGAAAGCCGTAGCCCAGGCCGGCGCTATGGTTCAGCAGCTGGCGCACCGTGATCGATGATGCCGCAGGCTCGGTATCGTCCAGGCTGGTCGCACCCGGTTTCAGCACGCGGCGCTGGCCCAGTTGCGGTATGAAATTTTCTATCGCATCGTCCAGACCCAGCAGGCCTTCTTCCACCAGCAGCAGCACCGCGCAAGAAGTCACCAGCTTGGTATTGGAAAAGATGCGGAACAGGTGGTCGGTGCGTAGCGGGATATTGTTTTCCCTGTCGGCCCAGCCAGCGGTATGGACGTCAACCAACTCGCGGCCGACCAGCACCGCGGACGATACGCCGGCCAGCAACTCGCGGTCCACATAGGATTGCAGTGCATCATGCACTGCGCTGAAATCGTAGCCTTTTCCGCTTACCTGCATAGACGTTCCTATTTTGTATGTTCCAGTGAATCTGACATGCTACCGAATATTTGCCTGTTACGCTCGCTTGCAAGCTCGCGTACCTAAGCTGCACTTGGTCCGACTTAGCCTTCAGCCCATCCAGTAGCCCGGCTGCGCATAAATCGCCTTCAGCTTTTCTATAAAAAACCTCACCTTGGCCGGCAGATTGCGCTGCTGCGGATATACCGCCATGATGTTGTAGTCCGGCAGCGCGTAGTCATCCAGTACCGTCACCAGCTCGCCGGACGCCAGTTGCGCCTGTATCTCCCAGGTGGAACGCCAGGCCAGGCCCAGGCCCTCGCAGGCCCAGCGATGTAGCAGTTCGCCGTCATTGCAATCGAGATTGCCGTTGGCCCGTATCGTGACCGGCTTGCCGTTTTGCTGGAAATACCAGCCGCGCTGCTGCCCCCCCTGCAGGTTGAAGGCCAGGCAGTTGTGCTTTTCCAGGTCTTCCAGCGTGGCCGGCACGCCGTGCCTGCGCAGATAGTCCGGTGTGGCGCACACCACACGCCGGTTGGTCGCCAGCTTGATGGCGACAAAGCTGGGGTCGATCGCCCCGCCTATGCGTATGCCGAAATCATAGCCCTCGCGCACCAGGTCCACCACGCGGTCGGTCAGGTTGAAGGAGATGCGCACATCCGGGTGTTCCGCCAGGAAGGCCGGCGCATGCGGCGCCACGTGCTTGCGTCCGTAGGCAGCCGGAGCCGATACCACCAGATGGCCGGTGGCCTTGTGCCGACCTTCCGAAATGATCTTTTCCGCGCTATCCAGTTCATGCAGCAATTTCTTGCAATGATCGAGGAAGACCGTGCCCTCTTCCGTCAGCCGTAAATGGCGCGTGGTCCTGTGCATGAGCTTCACGCCCAGGCGTTTTTCCAGCGCGTCTATCCTGCGCCCCAGCATCACCGGCGTGATGTTTTGCCCCAACGCGGCGCGGGTCAGGCTGCCCTGCTCTATCACGTCGACGAAGGCCTCTATCTGCTTTAGCTTATCCACTTAACTTATCCATAAGACAATGTTTTCAGGTTTCCCCGGCGCTGCTTTTCTGGCTTATTCCATACTTCAAGTATTGAATAATACGATTTTTTATCCTCTTATCAAACAATAAGTTTGCCATTAGCATGAACTCAACAGTAAATCACTCATTTTCAGGAGATCATCATGGCAAGAATGACTGCGGCTGAAGCAGCCGTCTATGTATTGGAAAAAGAAGGCGTAAACCAGGCTTTTGGCGTTCCCGGCGCGGCGATCAACCCTTTCTACTCGGCCTTGCGCAAGCGCGGCAGCGTCAAGCACATCCTGGCGCGCCATGTGGAAGGTGCATCGCATATGGCGGAAGGTTTTACCCGCGCAGCGGCCGGCAATATCGGCGTCTGTATAGGTACTTCCGGCCCCGCAGGCACCGACATGATCACCGGCCTGTATTCGGCCCAGGCCGACTCCATTCCCATCCTGTGCATTACCGGCCAGGCGCCGCGTGCGCGGCTGTACAAGGAAGACTTCCAGGCCGTCGATATCGAATCCATCGCCAAACCGGTCACCAAATGGGCAGTTACCGTGCGTGAACCGGCGCTGGTGCCGCGCGTATTCCAGCAGGCCTTCCACCTGATGCGCTCCGGCCGTCCCGGCCCGGTGCTGATCGACCTGCCGTTTGACGTGCAGATGGGCGAGATTGAATTCGATCCCGATACCTATGAACCCTTGCCCGTCTATAAGCCGCAGGCCACCCGTGCACAGATAGAAAAGGCCATGACCCTGCTGAACGACGCCGAGCGCCCGCTGATCACGGCCGGCGGCGGCATCATCAATGCCAATGCGTCCGATCTGCTGGTGGAGTTTGCGGAGATCACCGGCGTGCCTGTGATCCCTACGCTGATGGGCTGGGGCACCATCCCCGACGACCACAAGCTGATGGCCGGCATGGTCGGCCTGCAGACCAGCCACCGCTACGGCAATGCAACAATGCTGGCATCCGACTTTGCGCTGGGCATAGGCAACCGCTGGGCCAACCGCCATACCGGTTCGGTGGAAGTATTCACCAAGGACAGGAAGTTCGTGCACGTCGATATAGAGCCGACGCAGATAGGCCGCGTGTTCGGCCCCGATTACGGCATCGTGTCCGATGCCGGCGCCGCGCTGAAACTGTTCGTCGAAGTCGCCAGGGAATGGAAGGCTGCCGGCAAGCTGAAAGACCGCTCCGCCTGGGCCGCCGATTGCCATGAACGCAAGCGCACGATGCACCGCCGTACACATTTCGACAATGTACCGGTCAAGCCGCAGCGTGTGTATGAAGAAATGAACAAGGCCTTCGGCCGCGAAACCCGCTACGTCAGCACGATAGGCTTGTCGCAGATTGCCGCCGCGCAGTTCCTGCATGTATACGGCCCACGCAACTGGATCAACTGCGGCCAGGCCGGCCCGCTGGGCTGGACTATTCCTGCCGCCCTGGGCGTGGTCGCTGCCGACCCGACGCGTGAAGTTGTGGCGATCTCGGGCGACTATGACTTCCAGTTCATGATAGAGGAACTGGCCGTGGGTGCGCAGTTCAATCTGCCGTACTTACAAATCGTCGTCAACAATTCCTACCTGGGCTTGATCCGCCAGTCGCAGCGCGGTTTCGAAATGGATTACTGCGTGCAGTTGGCGTTTGAAAACATCAATGCACCTGAACTGAACGGCTACGGCGTGGACCATATCACCGTCGTCGAAGGCCTGGGCTGCAAGGCCATCCGCGTATTGAACCATCAGGGCATACAGCCGGCGATCAAGCAGGCACGTGAATGGATGAAACAATACAAGGTGCCGGTCGTGGTTGAAATCATCCTGGAGCGTGTGACCAATATCGCGATGGGCACGGAAATCAATGCGATCAATGAATTTGAAGCGTTGGCCGAAGGCCGCGACGATGCGCCCACCGCGGTAGCGCTGCTGGACTGATCACCGCCTTCAAGTAAAACAAGCAAAAGGAAAACGCCATGACCAAACTTGCTGCCAACCTGACCATGCTCTTCAATGAGCTGGCTTTTATGGAACGTTTTGAAGCTGCCGCGCGGGCTGGATTCCGCGGCGTGGAATTTCTGTTCCCTTACGCCTTCCATGCAGACCAGATCGCCGACAAGCTGAACCTGTATCAACTGGATCTGGTCCTGCATAACCTGCCGGCCGGCAAATGGGAGGCTGGAGAACGCGGCATTGCCTGCCATCCTGACCGGGTAGGCGAATTCCAGGACGGCGTCGGCGAGGCAATCAAGTCCGCGAGGATACTCGGCGTCAAGCAACTGAATTGCCTGGTCGGCATACAGCCGCAAAACGCCAGCCGCGAACAGGCGCAGCAAACCCTGGTGGATAACCTGCGCTTTGCTGCCGAAAAACTGAAAGACGAGGGCCTGAAGCTGCTGGTGGAACCGATCAACACTTTCGACATTCCCGGCTTTTTCCTGTCCGGCACCGGACAGGCAGTGGAACTGATTAGGGCCACCGGCTCCGACAACCTGTTTGTGCAATACGACATCTATCACATGCAGCGCATGGAAGGCGAGATTGCCAACACCATCCGCGCCAACCTGCCTCTGATCAAGCATATACAACTGGCCGACAACCCCGGCCGCTTTGAACCGGGCACCGGCGAAATCAACTACCGCTATCTGTTCAAGCTGCTGGATGAACTGAACTATGAAGGCTGGATAGGCTGCGAGTACAAGCCGAAAGACGGCACCTTGGCGGGGCTGGGATGGCGGGAAGCACACGGAATTTAAGTTACTCAATATCTTACTGCGCGAACGTGATCGAGACTCATGCGCTGCTCGGAATACTCACGTACCTCAAGTACGTTCCGTTTCCTGTGCTGCTCTTCGCCTCGCTGACGTCCGCTCGCTACAGATCTTGAGCAACTTGGGAATGATGAAAAGATACAAAAGATATTCGACACTACGAAGGAGAACAGCATGGCAAAAGTAGGATTCATAGGATTGGGCATCATGGGTGCGCCGATGGCGGAAAACTTGCAGCGCGGCGGGCACAAGCTGTATCTGCACGACCAGAAAAATCCGCCTTACACACTGATAGAAGGTGGCGCCACAGTCTGCACCTCCGGTTCTGAAGTGGCCAAGCGCGCCGACATCATCATCGTGATGGTGCCGGATACGCCGCATGTAGAAGCGGTACTGTTTGGCGAAGACGGCGTCGCAGCAGGGCTCACTGCAGGAAAAACGGTGGTGGACATGAGCTCCATCTCACCTATCGCGACCAAGGATTTCGCCAGGCGTATCAATGCGCTGAACTGCGACTACCTGGATGCGCCGGTATCCGGCGGCGAAGTCGGCGCCAAGGCCGCATCGCTGACCATCATGGTCGGCGGCCCGCAAGCGGCCTTCGATGCGGTCAAGCCCTTGTTTGAACTGCTAGGCAAGAATATCACGCTGGTCGGCGGCAATGGCGACGGCCAGACTACCAAGGTGGCCAACCAGATCATCGTCGCGCTGAATATCCAGGCGGTGGCGGAGGCCTTGCTGTTCGCCTCCAAGGCCGGCGCCGATCCGGCCAAGGTCAGGCAGGCGCTGATGGGAGGCTTCGCCGCGTCGCGCATCCTGGAAGTGCATGGCGAACGCATGGTCAAGCGCACTTTCAACCCCGGTTTCCGTATAGAGCTGCACCAGAAAGACCTGAACCTGGCCTTGCAGGGCGCCAAGGCGCTGGGTGTATCTTTGCCGAATACGGCCACCGCGCAGGAACTGATGAATGCCTGCGCCGCCAACGGCATGAGCGGGCTCGATCACTCCGCACTGTGCCGCGCCATAGAGCTGATGTCCAACCACCAGATCGCCCAGGCTTGATGTTTTGTGCCGGGATGAATCAATACCCGGCCAGTTTTTCTTAACCGCGTTATGCTAGAACTTTTAATCATCAGGCTGCAATCATGACTATTGCCAATCCTAAACACTTCTTGCGTGAGCTGTACAACACGGCAGTGGATGCCGTCAGCGCGCAAAAATGCCTGCCGTCTTTCCTGCCCGCGCCGCCCAAGGGGCGTACGCTAGTGATAGGCGCAGGCAAAGGTGCGGCTGCCATGGCCAGCGTGGTGGAGCAGCATTGGCAGGGTGAGATATCCGGCCTGGTGGTTACCCGCTACGGCCACGGCGCCGACTGCAAGCGCATAGAAGTGGTGGAAGCGGCCCACCCGGTGCCGGACGCAGCGGGCCAGCAGGCGGCGGCGCGCATCCTGCAAATGGTGCAGGGGCTGACAGCAGACGATCTGGTGCTGTGCCTGATCTCCGGCGGTGGTTCTGCACTGCTGGCGCTGCCGGCCGAAGGCATTACGCTGGAACAGAAACAGGCGATCAACAAGGCCTTGCTGAAGAGCGGCGCGGCGATAGGCGAGATGAATTGCGTGCGCAAGCACCTGTCTGCCATCAAGGGTGGCCGCCTGGGTCTGGCCTGCGCACCGGCGCGGGTGGTGACGCTGCTGATTTCCGATGTGCCCGGTGATGAGCCCGGCATCATCGCCAGCGGCCCTACCCTGCCCGACGACACCACCTGCGAGCAGGCGCTGGCGATCTTGCGCAAATACGATATCGCTGTGCCTGCCAATATCGAGCAGCATCTGAGTTCCGGCAAAGGCGAAACACCTAAATCCAGCGACCCGCGCTTTCAGCATCACGAGCATCACATCATCGCCACTGCGCAGCATGCACTGGATGCCGCCGCTGAAAAAGCGCGCGCATCCGGCATCGCCGCGTATATCCTGTCCGACGGCATAGAGGGCGAAGCGCGCGATGTCGGCATCGTGCATGCAGCGCTGGCCAAGCAGATTGCCGGCAAGGGCCAGCCTTTCAGCAAGCCCTGTGTGGTGCTGTCCGGCGGTGAAACCACGGTGACCGTGCGCGGCAGCGGGCGCGGCGGCCGCAACGCAGAATTCCTGCTGAGCCTGGCCGTGACGCTGGACGGCTACCCCGGTATCTACGCGCTGGCCTGCGATACCGACGGCATAGACGGTTCGGAAGACAATGCCGGCGCCGTGTATGCCCCCGATTCCGCCGGCCGCGCGGCAGCACAGGGCCTGCGTCCGAAAAACCTGCTGGAAAACAACGACGGCTACGGCTTTTTCAATGCGCTGGACGACCTGATCGTCAGCGGCCCTACCCGCACCAATGTCAACGACTTCCGCGCGATGCTGATTTTATGACGAGCATGCGATAAGCGCGGCTAAACGCCGTAACCCTCCCGTTTTTGCTGCATGCGGAGCCCTTCCGCGGCGACCTCCCGATTCATTCGCGGCGGCTGGGGCTCTGCATCGCTTGCAAACATATTCCATCCCAATTTACTGTGAGCCTTCTTATTATGCGCCGTCTACGTAAAGCAAAAATCGTCGCCACTCTTGGCCCCGCCAGCGATGACAGAACCACGATACAGGCCCTGTTCGAAGCCGGCGCCGATGTCTTCCGTTTCAATTTCAGCCACGGTACGCACGCCGATCACCAGGTCCGCTACAACATCGTCAGGGATATAGAAAAATCGCTGGGCCGGCCTATCGCCATCCTGGCCGACTTGCAAGGCCCCAAGCTGCGGGTAGGCCAGTTCGCAGACGGCAAGGTGGTGCTGGAGGCTGGCGCAGAGTTCACTCTCGACAATGATCCTACCCCCGGCGACAGCCGGCGCGTTTGCCTGCCGCATCCGGAATTGTTTGCGGTGATTACCGGCGGCCAGTCGCTGCTGCTGGACGACGGCAAGCTGAAACTGCAAGTACTGGACAGCGACGGCCAGGCTATCCGCACCCGCGTGGTCAATGGCGGCGTGCTGTCCGACCGCAAGGGTGTCAATGTGCCGGATGCGGTACTGCCTATCCCGGCCTTGACCGCGAAAGACAAGCGCGACCTGTCGTTTGCGCTGGAGCTGGGTGTGGACTGGATTGCACTTTCCTTCGTGCAAAGGCCGGAAGATATCCTGGAGGCACGCGCCATCATAGGCCAGCGCGCCGGCTTGCTGGCCAAGCTGGAAAAACCGGCAGCACTGCAGCAACTGGATGCGATCGTGCAGGTATCCGACGCAGTGATGGTGGCGCGCGGCGACCTCGGCGTGGAGCTGCCGCCGGAACAGGTGCCCGGCGCGCAAAAACGCATACTGCGCAGTTGCCGCGCGCACGGCGTACCTATCGTGATCGCCACGCAGATGCTGGAATCAATGATCTCGGCACCGGTACCGACCCGCGCTGAAGCATCGGACGTCGCCAGCGCCATTTATGACGGCGCCGACGCGGTAATGCTGTCGGCAGAATCGGCCAGCGGCGCCTACCCGGTACAAGCGGTGCAAATGATGAACCGCATCATCAGCGAAGTGGAAAAAGATCCGCTATACCGCAATATGCTGGACGCACAGCAAGTCACACCGCGCGCCGACAAGGGCGACGCCATCTGCTCGGCCTTGCGCAGTGTCACGCAAATCATCGGTGCGGTTGCTACGGTGACTTACACGACTTCCGGCCACACCAGCCTGCGTGCCGCGCGCGAGCGGCCGTCGGCGCCGATACTCAGCATCACGCCGCAACTCTCTACCGCGCGCAAGCTGGCGCTGGTATGGGGCGTGCATTCTACCGTCAGCGACAAGGTCCACAATGTGGACCAGATGGTGGCAGCCGCCTGCAGCACCGCACTGAACGAAGGTTTCGCGCAACCCGGCGAGCAATTGACCATCACTGCCGGCATGCCTTTCGGCGAACCCGGCACCACCAATCTGCTGCGCATCGCCGAGGTCTGGCCACCGGCCTGAACCGGAGCGGCTACGCCCATTTAAGCCAAACCTGCCGCTGCAGCCACACAAGCCACAGCCTCTGGATCCAGAGGCTGCGGGACTTGCTACGCGCGTACCTTCCATAACCTGTTTTCATCGCCATGATCCATACTTACCGGCTACCCGGCCACCGCCGTCTGCAGGCAGCCCTGTGGGGAGCCCTGCAGAGTATTTTGAACGGTATCTCGCAGATTTACTTCCAGGCCTCGCCTTTGACTGGTGCAGTGCTGTTGTTAGCGCTATATGTCAGCAAACCGGCGCTGGCGCTGGCTGCCGTTGCCGGTGCGGTGGGCGCCAACCTGCTGGCCTATGCAATGCGCCTGCCGCATCAGCAGATCAGGCAAGGCGTGTATGCGTATAACGCAGCTCTCAGCGGCGTTGCGCTGTGCGCGATGTACCAGATGAACATGGCTCTGTTGGTTTGCCTGCTCGTTGCCATAGCGGCAAGCGTGGCGGGCGCCCAGCTCCTACCCCGCTGGAGCCGGCTGCCGCTATTGACAGCGCCGTTCGTGCTGATCATGTTATCGGCAGGCATTGCGGAACACCAGACTGGATACCTGCTGCGGCTGGTGCTATCAGCTAACACCGTTGCCGCACCAACGTCCCTGATCGAATATGCATTTTATGCGCTGGCCCGGGCCAGCTTCATAGCCACCGCTCCCTTGGGCATGCTGGTCTTTGCCGCGCTGGCGAGGCAGCATTGGCACCAGGCAATCTGGGCCCTGCTGGGTACAGTGGCGGCATGGTTGCTGCTGGCTGCCATCGATGCATCCGGCGATGCGGATTTGCAGCAATTTTTCTCACTGCATGCGATGGGGCTGGGGCTAAACTGCGCGCTGGCTGCGCAATGCCTGTGCGTGCAACAGCGCGCATGGCAATGGCGGCTGGCCGGCATCGTATTGACCCTGCTACTGGGCATGCTGTGCGCTGCCTGCGGCTTTTCCTGTTTTACCTTGCCTTTCGTGCTGGCGTGCTGGACCGTGTTGTATCTGTCAGCGCTAGCGGGCTTAGGTAGTCGGTCTGCAGTTACGCCGCCCTCCAGACGGGCGGACAGGCCGGATTGCCGGAAAAATGTGAAAACTTAAAACTCTTCCCAGTCATCAGCGGAAGGTTTGCTGACAGGCTTTGCTACGGGCTTGGCTCCCGGTTTCATCGCCGGCTTGCTTGCAGCAGGTTCTGCTTCTGCAGGCTCCGGCGCTGCTGCCAGCATGGGCCGCTTCAACGGCGCCGCTGTTCTCGTTGGGGTGGCCGAAGTTGCTCTTGCTGCGCTTGGCTTGCTGTTTTGCGCCAGCTTGAATACGCTGACCACCTGCGCCAGATTGGCCGCCTGCTCTTGCATGCTGGCGGCCGCCGCTGCCGCCTCCTCGACCAGCGCCGCATTTTGCTGCGTCACCTGGTCCATCTGCGTGATGGCCTGGTTAACCTGTTCTATGCCTGTGCTCTGCTCGCTGCTGGCGGCGGCGATCTCGCTCATGATGTCGGCCACCTGCTTGACCGAGGTCACGATCTCGTTCATAGAAACACCGGCATCATCCACCAGCTTGCTCCCGGCATCGACTTTTTCCACCGAATCATTGATCAGTTCCTTGATTTCCTTGGCTGCCCCCGCGGCACGCTGCGCCAGGTTACGCACTTCGGAAGCCACCACCGCAAAGCCACGGCCCTGTTCGCCGGCGCGCGCAGCCTCCACTGCGGCGTTCAGCGCCAGGATATTGGTCTGGAAGGCGATGCCATCGATGACGCCGATAATGTCCACGATCTTGCGCGAGCTTTCCTTGATGGAACCCATGGTATCGACGACCTGTTCCACTACCTTGCCGCCCTTGGTCGCATAGTCGCTGGCGGATACCACCAGCTGGTTGGCCTGCCGCGCATTGTCGGCATTCTGGCGTACCGTGGAAGTCAGCTCTTCCATTGACGATGCAGTTTCTTCCAGGCTGGACGCCTGTTCTTCGGTGCGCTGCGACAAGTCCAGGTTGCCGCTGGCGATTTCGCTGGATGCGGTAGCAATGGTATCGGTGCTGATCCTGACTTCGCTGACGGTGGTAATCAGGCTGTCGTTCATTTCCTTCAGCGATTGCAGCAGCTTGCCGGTTTCATTGGTGGAATCGACCTCGATATGCTGCGTCAGATCGCCGCTGGCAACCGTCTGCGCGATACTGACTGCATAATCCAGTGGCGCTGAAATGCTGCGTATCAGCCAGTAACCGACCACCGCACCCAGCAACAAGCCCAGCACGATCGCCGTGATGGACAGGGTACGGAAAGTGCTGAAATTGCTTTGCGATGTGTCGTATTCGCCCTTGCCCACATCAAGTTGTATTTTAATTAATCCATCCATGTCGGAAAACAGCGGTACGGCAAGCTGCGTCATCGGGCCCTGCAAAAGCTCGGTGGTCTTGGCCACGTCTTTTGCTCGCATCGCCACCAGTGCCGGCTTCACTGCGTCGCTGGCAAACTTGTTGCGGCTCTCGGTATAGTGGTCGGCCAGCTTCTTTTCATCCGGGGTCAGGTAGGTGGCCATGTATTCCCCCCAGATCTTGTCTCCCTGCTCCAGCAATTTCTCGACATCGGCGGCCTGCTGGTCCAGCGTGCCGGGATCCAGGGCTATCGCCTTGGCTATCCCCAGTTGCTGGCGATTGACGATACGGGCGACAGAATCCAGTTGCCCCAGTGCGATCAGCCTGTCTTCATACAGGGTTTTAAAAGAGCCGTTGGTGGCACCCAGGCTATACAAGCCGCTCAGACCTATCGCGGCCAGCAGCACCGACAAAAAGGCAATGACAAAGATCAGGCGTGATTTGATGGTGGTATTTTTGAACATCTGGCTCACCTTGGGTTGGCTGGAGTCTGGGGAAAACATATGGCAGGCGGGAGCGCGCCATGTAAGTAGAACTCATTTCATCAATAGGAGCGAGTGCGAACGAATCCATTTGGGATGCAGTGCGAGGCGTGTCGCGACGCAAAGGGTGGCTCCCTTTGCTAGCGGCGCAACGCTGCAATGCGCCCAAATGGGCCGTTCCCGAAGGGTTTGTCTTAAAAGTGGCGCTGGCCGCGTTGCGCTCGTTGTCAATAGCTCGCTATTGACGCCTCGCACGCCTTGCCAGCGCCGCTTTTAAGACAAACGCATCTCACTCCTATTGATGAAATGAGTTCTAAAATCAAGCAGAATCTAAGCAGAATCGAATACAATGCCCATGCCCGGCGGCACCGGCCTTGCAGCCGGACGGTGCATTGCCTCTGGTCAACGAACATGCGCTACCGATGCCTAAAGTTCATTTATCCATCTTTAACAATCCGTAAGCACAATCGCCAACCCTTGCTTGCCATTGCGACAAGCAAGCTGACAACAGCCGCCCGCAGAAGGCGCTACAAGTGCTTTTTATACTCGGCAACCGCTTCCTGCAGATCCTTGTATTGTTCGCAAGACGAATTGCACAGGCTCGCCAATGCCGCCAACTGCTTTTCCGCATTGGGAAGGTCTTTCGCCTGCAGATAGGCTTCGCCCAGGTATTCATGCGCGCCCAGATGTCCGGGGTTCAGCTTCAAGGCTATCTCGTAATGTTCAAAGGCCTTGTCCAGATTGGCTTGCTTGCGATAGGTATAGCCGAGCAGGTTATGGATGTCGGCATTATTCGGGTCCAGCGCCACCGCCTTTTGCAGGCTGGCCAGCGCCGGCTTCCATTGTTTGGCATCCAGCGATTTGCGCGCGTCTTCATAATAGGATTTGGCAGTGGGCGCCGGCGCCACAGTCGGCATATCCGACGCCAGGCAAGAGGCAGCCTGGCAAACCAGGCACAGGGCTAGCAGGTGTTTTTTCATGGGCAGCTCCCATTACGGTGGCACTGAAAAACCAGGCGCAGGCAAACTCATGCCTACCGTGGCCTGGAGCAATTCTTGCTGTGCTTTTTACTGTACTCGTTCGTCTTGCTTTAGCTTATGCAGCCTATGCCGCCAGGGCGGTACTGGCAAGGAAAAAATCAAGGCAGAGCGGGTTTCGCAACATCCGCCATCGCAGTCACTGTCTATTTCTCAACTGCGTCGCTATACAACACATATAATTAACAAAGAATACACGCCATGCTGTGCGGATGATGTTTGCTGCATTGCGTCGCCCCTACTCTCGAAAAACCGATGACATGAAAGGCCATTGTGACCCCTGCCACGTCCGACACGCCACACCGACCTGAGCCGCCCAGACTGGAACTCTCCGGCATCTGCAAGAGCTATCCCGCAGTCGTCGCCAATGACAATGTCAGCCTGACTGTCGGCCCCGGTGAAATCCATGCGGTGCTCGGTGAAAACGGCGCAGGCAAATCCACGCTGATGAAGATCATCTTCGGCGCAGTCAAACCGGATGCAGGCACCGTGCGCTGGAATGGTGCCGCCGTACATATTGCCAATCCCCAGGATGCACGCAAGCTGGGCATAGCGATGGTGTTCCAGCATTTTTCACTGTTTGATACGCTGACGGTCGCTGAAAATATCGCGCTCGGCCTGTCCGCCGACGTCAATATGGCGAAGCTGGCCGAACAGATACGCCAGACCGGCCACAACTATGGACTGGAGCTGGAGCCGCATCGCCATGTGCACACGCTGTCGGTCGGCGAGCGGCAAAGGGTGGAAATCGTGCGTGCGCTGCTGACCCGGCCCCAGTTGCTGATACTGGACGAGCCTACATCCGTGCTGACGCCGCAGGCGGTGCAAAAACTGTTTGTCACCTTGCGCAAGATCTCGGCGGAAGGATGCAGCATCCTGTATATCAGCCACAAGCTCGATGAAATCCGTGAGCTGTGCCATTCCGCCACGGTAATGCGCGGAGGCAAAGTCACCGGCCATTGCGATCCGGCGCAGGAGACTGCGGCCAGCCTGTCGCGCCTGATGATAGGCGCGGAACCGCAACAAGAGGCAGAGCCAAAACCGCATGCGCCGGGCGAAGTGCGCTTGCAGATACGCCAGCTCAGCCTGGCGCGCGCGCACGCTTTTGCCACGCCGCTGGACAGCATCAGCCTGGATGTATGCAGCGGCGAAATCGTCGGCATCGCCGGCGTGTCCGGCAACGGCCAGCAGGAATTGCTGGCCGCACTGTCCGGCGAAGACCGCCGCGCCAGGCCGGACATGATCACACTGACCGGCAAGGCAGTCGGCAATCTGGGACCCAATGCGCGCCGTGCGCGCGGCCAGAGCCTGGTGCCGGAAGAGCGCCTGGGCCGCGGCGCGGTGCCGGAGATGAGCCTGACTGACAACATGCTGCTGTCGCACCAGAAAGCGCCGTTTGTCGTGAACGGCATGATACGGTTTGCGCATGCAGTCCAGGCTGCCGCCGACATCATAGCCCGCTTCAAGGTCAAGGCCTCCGGCCCGGCAGCACTGGCCAAAAGCCTGTCCGGCGGCAACTTGCAGAAATTCATTGTCGGCCGCGAAATCGTGCGCCAGCCCCAGGTGTTTGTGGTGGCGCAGCCGACCTGGGGGGTGGACGTGGGCGCGGCAGCGCAAATCCATCATGAGATACGCCTGCTGAAAGAAGCAGGCTGCGCGGTATTGATCATTTCCGAAGAACTGGACGAGCTGTTTCACCTGTGCGACCGCCTGCATGTGATTGCCAAGGGCAGGCTGTCGCCGTCTATCTCCAGCCGGCTGGCAACACGCGAACAGATAGGATTGTGGATGAGCGGATTGTGGGATAAAAACGAAGCCGATGACGAGCACGGCAACAGCGGCGGCCTGGCAGCTTTCACCACACAGCGGGGGGAGCTAGCCGGTGTCTAATCCCTTTGCCGCCTTTTTCCCTGTCAAGCTGGAACTGCGCGCGGTACCGTCGCGCAATATGGCTTACTTTTCTCCAGTACTGGCACTGGCGCTGACGCTGTTTTTCGGCGCGCTGCTCTTTCTGGCGCTGGGCAAGAATCCGCTCAGCGGCCTGCAAGTCTTCTTGCTGGAACCGCTGAAGACGCGTTCTTCCATTTCTGAACTGCTGCTGAAGACCACGCCGCTGGTCTTGTGCGCACTGGGCTTGTCGATCTGCTATCGCGCCAATGTCTGGAATATCGGGGCGGAAGGCCAGTTGATCGCCGGTGGTATCGCAGCCGGCAGCACGGTGCTGATGTTCGATAACAGCGCCCACCTGCTGCCCGGCGGCATGGTGCTGTTGCTGGCCAGCCTGGCGGGCATCGCAGGCGGGGCCTTGTGGGCTGGCATCACCGCGCTGCTGCGCGACCGCTTCAATGCCAATGAAATCCTGGTATCGCTGATGCTGACCTATATCGCGCAATTGCTGCTGATGTATATGGTGAACGGCCCGCTGAAGGATCCGCACGGGATGAACTTCCCGCAGTCGCGCGTGTTTTCTTCCGAATTCCTGCTGCCCGTGCTGTTTGCCGGCAGCCGCCTGCATATAGGCTTTGCGGTGATGCTGGTCGCAACCGCAGTGATGACGGTATTTGTATACCGCAGCTTTGCCGGTTATCGGCTGACGGTAGGCGGGCTGGCGCCGCTGGCCGCCAGGTATGCGGGATTTTCCAGCCGCCGCGCGCTGTGGACTTCGCTGCTGATTTCCGGAGGTTTTGCCGGCATCGCCGGAGCCTTTGAAGTAACCGGCCCCATAGGCCAGGTCTTGCCATCCATTTCGCCCGGCTATGGCTTTGCCGCGATCATTGTCGCTTTTGTCGGCAGGCTGAATCCGATAGGCAGCATCTTCGGCGGCCTGATCCTATCGCTGTTCTATCTGGGCGGCGAGATGGCGCAATCGCGCCTGGGCCTGCCCTCCGCCATCACCGGGCTGTTCCAGGGCATGCTGCTGTTCCTGCTGCTGGCCTGCGACACGCTGATCAACTACCGTTTGCGCTGGCTGAAGCCGGCGGCAAATGCGCACACTGCATAAGGGCATCCATGGAAAATCTCGCCGCGCTGATCGCCGCCTCCATCAACTCCGGTACGCCGCTGCTGATCGCCGCGCTGGGCCTGCTGATCAATGAACGCGCCGGCGTGCTGAACCTCGGCGCCGAAGGCATGATGCTGGTCTCGGCCATCGCCGGTTTTGCGGTCGGCTACCAGACCCAGAGTCCGCTGCTCGGCTTTGCCGCCGGTGCGCTGGCCGGCATGCTGATGTCCAGCCTGTTTGCGTGGCTGGCGCTGGTGCTGGCAACCAACCAGGTGGCCACCGGGCTGGCGCTGTCCATCTTCGGTGCCGGCCTGTCCGCCTTCATGGGGCAATCCTTCGTCGGCATGTCGCTGACCATCAAGCCCACCGCCATTCCCTATTTGTCTGACCTGCCCTTTGTCGGCGTGGCTTTGTTCAGCCACCACTGGATCGTGTATTTCAGCCTGCTGCTATGCGTCGCCATTATCTGTTTCCTGTATCGCACGCGCGCCGGCCTGGTGCTGCGCTCCATAGGCGAATCGCCGGAATCGGCGCATGCGCTCGGTTATCCGGTACGCAGCATACGCTTTGCCGCACTGCTGTTCGGCGGCGCCTGCTGCGGTATCGCCGGTGCCTACCTGTCGCTGGTGTACACACCGATGTGGGTAGAGGGCCTGGTCGCGGGGCGCGGCTGGATCGCGCTGGCGCTGACCACCTTTGCAACCTGGCGTCCGGCACGGGTCTTGCTGGGAGCTTTATTGTTTGGTAGCGTCACCATATTGCAATTTCATTTCCAGGCGATAGGCATAGCGATACCCTCGCAGATCCTGTCGATGTTGCCGTATGTCGCCACTATCGTGGTGCTGGTGCTGATTTCTCGTAATCCGGACTGGATACGACTGAATATGCCGGCTTCGCTGGGCAAGCCTTTCCGTCCGGGTTAGATTGCCTGATTGTTGTTTGGATTCTGTTTGATTTTGGTTGTCCCATTTATCTATAAAAAGGAAAGCATCCATGAAATTCACACGTCGACATACGCTGGCAGCCGCACTGTCAGTGGCCGCGCTCAGCCTGTTCGGCTGCGGCCAGAAAGAAGAAGCCAAGCCTGCGGAAGCTGCCGGAGCATCCACCCCGGCACCTGCAACGGCACCGGCCGCCAAGACGGCAGAACCGCTGAAGGTGGCCTTCGTGTATGTCGGCCCGGTGGGCGATGCCGGCTGGACCTATGCTCATGATGCAGCGCGCAAGGCAGTGGAAGCCAAATACGGCGACAAGGTAAAGACTTCCTTCGTCGAAAACATCCCGGAAAGCGCAGCCGATGCCGAGCGCGTGATGCGCGATCTGGCCAGCAACGGCAACAAGCTGATCTTCGGCACCACCTTCGGCTATATGGAAGCGATGCTGAAAGTGGCAAAAGACTTTCCAGACGTGAAGTTTGAACATGCCACCGGTTACAAAACCGCAGCCAACCTGGCGCAATACGATGTACGCACCTATGAAGGTGCCTACCTGGCCGGCGTGGCCGCAGGCAAGCTGACCAAATCCAACAAGCTGGGCGTGGTCGGGTCGGTGCCCATCCCTGAAGTGCTGCGCAATATCAATTCCTTCACACTGGGCGCCAGATCGGTCAACCCCAAGATCACGACCAAGGTCGTCTGGGTGAATAAATGGTTCGATCCGGGCAAGGAGCGTGAAGCAGCAACCACGCTGATAGGCCAGGGCGTGGACGTGCTGATGCAAAATACCGACTCCGCCGCTGTAGTTCAAACAGCGCAGGAAAAAGGCGTGTATGCCTTCGGCTGGGATAGCGACATGAGCAAGTTCGGTGACAAGGCGCATGTGGCCGCATCCGTTATCGACTGGAGCGTGTACTACAACAAGCGCGTAGGCGAGGCGCTGGATGGAAGCTGGAAATCCGACACCACCTGGTGGGGCCTGAAAGAAGGCATGATAGACCTGAAAGCCTTCAATGCCAGCCTGAGCGACGATATCAAGAAAGCCATCGCCGAAAAACGCCAGGGTGTGATCGACGGCACAGCCCCTATCTGGAAAGGTCCGATCAAGGACAATACCGGCAAGGAGGTGCTGCCCAAGGACAAGGTTGCCGACGACAAATTCCTGCATGACATCATCTTTTATGTCGAAGGCGTGGAAGGCAAAGTACCGGGCTAAGCGCCATCAGACGGTATCCAAAAACGGCTGGCCCTGCGCCAGCCGTTTTTTATTTGTGCGGACTATCGCGTATACTGAAGCCACTCCTTTATTCAAGCCCTTCACCATCAGGATTTTTCCTATGTCCGATCATCCAGACCTGGAACTCGCGCAGCAGACCTTGCGCGACTATCATCAATTTCTGCAGCAGCAATTGCAGCATGAGCAGGCGCGCGAGGACGCGGATGAAGAAACCCTGGACGAACTGGAAGAGCATCTGCAAGAGATAGAAAGCGAACAGCAAACGCTGACGCCGGCCGTCATCCACAAGGCGCTGACGGTGTATGCGCCCTTCTTGCAGGCCATGCAATAAAATACGGCAATACCGACAATTCGCCCTCAATAAGCCGCAATAAGTCAAAAGACCGGGAGACAGCAATGGGAAAAGTGGAAGACGCGCTTGCCACGCAATTGGCCAATATCCAGCAGCGTACCGGGAAGTCGCTGGCGGAACTGAGCAAGATAGCCAAGAATTGCGGCCATACCAAGCACGGTGAAATACGCGATTACCTGAAAACCACGCTGGCCCTGGGCCACGGCGATGCGAACTCCCTCACCCACTACGTGCTGAAAGCCGACACTGCTGCAGATGCTTCCGGCGCAGCGGATGGCCAGGACGATACAGACGCGGCCGATGCACTGTATTCCGGCCCCAAGGCAGCCTTGCGCCCCATCCATGACGCGGTGATGGCGCGCCTGGCCGGCTTCGGTGAATTCGAGATATCGCCGAAGAAAACCTACCTCAGCCTGCGCAGGAAAAAGCAGTTCGCGATGCTGGGGCCGGCCACCAATACCCGTGTGGAACTGGGGCTGAACATCAAATCTCTGCCGGCCAATGCGCGACTGCTGGAACAGGCCGCCGGCGGCATGTGCAATTACAAGGTCAAACTAGTCAGTGTGGAAGAGGTCGACGCCGAGCTGATGTCCTGGATCAAGCTGGCCTTTGCCGGCGCGGGCTAGTCTGCCGCCGTCCTTAGCGGCGGGCCATGCAGACTTGAAGGAAAACACTAAACCTGTTGCGGACAGATCGCCTATCATTCAGCAAGCATTAATCAGCAACCAAACTATCTACTATCGCCTGCAATTTATATGAGCATCAAACTGGAAAAAGAAGTCGAGGAGCGTCTGATCGGCTCCATACAACGTTATGTATCTGAAAACCTGGATGAAAGCATAGGTGAGCTGAAGGCACGCCTGTTTCTGGATTTTTGCGTCAAGGAGATAGGCGCAAGCATCTATAACCAGGCAATACGCGACGCGCAATCGCATATGCAGGACAAGGTAGCTGAGATGGACGGCACTTGCTACGAGACCGAGTTCGCATACTGGAACAAGAAGTCCTGATGCATGCAGGGCCGGTCCGGCCCCTGCCATGACTTTGCAATCAATGCCGCCTTAGTGGTCAATCCGGCATTGCTCGCGCAGGTATTCGATGAAGGCATGCTGCATGGGCGTTGCCAGCCAGTCCAGCCGCGTGGTGTAGCCAACCGTGCGCTCTGCCTCGGGCGTTTCCATGTCCAGCGCCACCACGTCATTCCTGTAATTGCCGTACAGGATATGCGAGCGCGACAGCAGTGAAATGCAGTCGTTTTCTTCCAGCATCGCCATCATCATCGCCAGCGAACTGGTTTCCACCACAACGCGCGGGCGATGCGGCAAGGTCGCCAGCATGGTTTCCACCACGGTGCGCCGCGGCATATCTTTTTGCGGCACGACCCAGCCATAGGCTGCCAGATCCTTGCGGCTGACGCTCTCCCGCGTGGCAAGCTCATGTCCCTTGCGTACCACCACGACATACGGATCGGTAAATAGCGCAGATTCGACCACATCCCCCTGCAGCCTGGGTTCGCGCAGCGCGCCGACGATCACGTCTATGGCACCGAACTGCAGGTCATTCATCAGGCGCGTATGCGATCCTTCATGGATGGTAACCGCGACCTCCGGATAATCTTCGCGCAGGCGCCGGATCACGCGCGCCAGCAAGCGCTGCGGCAACAGCGGCAGCATGCCCACCGATACTTGCCCGCTGGCCAGCCCGCGCGCGGACGACAGATCGTTGGCCGCCTGGTCGATTTCATGCAAGGCAAGGCTGAGCCGGCGCGCAAACCCTATCCCCGCCGCATTGGCAGACACGCTATGCACGCGCCTCCGGTATAGCGCAACGCCGACGGTGTCTTCCAGCGCGCGTGCCGCCCTGTGCACTGCCGGCTGCGAAATACCCAGCTTGCGTGCGGCAGCGGAAGCAGAACCCAGCTGCACGATCGCAATATGGCAGCGTATCTGCGCATCGGTCAGATGGCGGCAGACGATGCCGACGTCGACGGAGCGCGACTTGCTGCCGGCCAGCAGCTCCACTACCGCGGCTTCCATCTGGTCGAACATCCTGCGCACCCGGCGCTGCAACAGCGTCCCTTCCAGCGTCAATTCGCTGCCGCCGTAGCCGCGCTCGAACAAGGTCGCGCCAAAACTCTCTTCCAGTTTCTTGATGGCCAGGCTGACAGCCGGCTGCGTCATGCCGATAGCATCGGCCGCATGGCTGATGCCCTTCTCGCGACACACCGCATCAAAAAAAAGCAGGCGCCGCAGGCGCACTGTGTCATCGCTGATCACTACCACTTTCTTTCCTTAAAACAAGATTATATGCCTATAAGCTTAACTTAAATTTATGCCAAACGGCGTACTTGAAATTAGTTAAAACCCTTTATCTCAAATAAACTCGACTCCGTTTTCATCATAAGAAATTATCGGAGCTTAACCATGTTCGACATCATTGACACGCATACGCATGCCATCTCACCCGATCACCTGCGCTTTCCGCTGGCTCCGGTAGGGGGCAAGCAGTCGGATTGGTCTGCGCACCGTCCTGCAGACTACGACACCTTGCTGGCCGCAATGGATGAGGCCGGCATTGCGCGTGCAATGGTAGTGCAGGCGTCCACCGCCTACGGCAATGACAACAGCTATGTGGCCGAGGCGATCAAAGCCCATCCGGACCGCTTCAAGGGTGTGTTTTCCATCGATGTGCTGGCTCCGGATGCAGTGACAAAATTGAAATACTGGCTGGACCAGGGACTCAGCGGCTTGCGCCTGTTTACCACCGGCACCACCATGCCCGGACAAGCTGCATGGCTGGACGACGAGCGTTCTTTCCCGGTCTGGGGCTATGCGCAATCCAACAATATCTCGATCTGCCTGCAGATGACTGCCGCCGGTATTCCTGCGCTGCAAAACCTGCTCAAGCACTTCCCAAACAGCCGTGTGCTGCTGGATCACCTAGCCCGCCCGGATCTGGCAGGCGGTCCTCCTTACGAATCGGCGGCACCGCTGTTCAGCCTCGCGGCCCATCCCGGTGTCTACCTGAAGCTGACCAACCGCACCATCAATGAAGCATCGCGCGGCGCTTCCACGCCCGAGGCATTCTTTCCGCGCGTGGTGCAGGCCTTCGGCGCCAGGCGCATTGCCTGGGGTTCCAACTTTCCGTCTGCCGAAGGCTCGCTGGTGAGCTTGCTGGCCGAGGCAAAACAGGGACTTTCCATGCTGTCCGATGCAGATCGTGCCTGGATCTTCGGCGATACCGCCCGCAGTATCTACCCGGCACTGGTCGGAGCGCAGCCATGAACATCGAGAACGGCGTACTGACACTGAGTACCGCAATCAAGAGTTATGCACATACCGACAAGCTGATCTCGGGCGAGATCAACGATCCTCTGGTAAAACTGGATTGCGTGCAGGTCGAGCCGATACACCGCGCGTTCGCACCGATGGCGCGTAGCCAGGCTTTCGACGTCAGCGAAATGGCAATCGTCACTTACCTGCAGGCGAAGGCTTACAACAAACCGCTGATCATGCTGCCTACCGTCGTAGCGGCACGCTTGCAGCAGCCTTGCCTTATATGCAATGAGAAGCAAAAGCGCATCGGCCTGGACGACTTGCGCGGCGCCCGCGTCGGTGTGCGCGCCTACACGCAAACCACCGGCATGTGGGTGCGCGCCATCCTGGCACAGACCTATGGCGTACGCTCCGAAGATATCAATTGGGTCACTTTCGAAGGCAGCCATCTTGCAGAGTATCAGGATCCGCCATCGATTATCCATGCGCCGGCCGGCAAGGACATGAAATCCATGCTGCTTGCAGGGGAACTGGATGCCGCCATCTTCGGCAACGACCTGCCCAAGGATGAGGGCATCGTGCCGGTGATTCCCAATCCTGTCGAAGCCGATCGCATCTGGTATGCAGAACACCGTTTTGTCCCTATCAACCATGTGATCGTCATGCATCGCGCGGTCGCAGAAAAAAATGCGCAAAGCGTAAAATCGGTATATCGCATGTTCAAGGAAGGAAAGGCCTACGCCAAGCTTTCGCCGGACTTGCCAAATAAGCTACCCGACGGCATCAACGCGTTGCGGCAGCCGCTGGAAATGATCCTGGATTTCTGCAATACGCAGCAACTATTGCCGCGCAAACTGGAACTGGATGAAATTTTTGAAGATTGTATGGAATTCCTCGGCGAGGACGCTTACTAAGTAGTACCAATTTGCACCAGGTATTTCTGGTACGGATATCAAGCGTTGCTGTACCGATAAGTCGCCGAATAAGAGCGATATCAAAAAATTATTTAATCAAGGAGAACACTCTATGGACGTGCATACCCTGCCAGTCCGCCCCAAACCCAAGCGGCGCTTCTATGAGGACCTATCCTTTCAGGTCTTTCTCGGCATTGCCATCGGCATCGCTGTAGGCCACTTTTATCCGGACGCAGGAAAATCGATGCAGCCGCTGGGCGATGCCTTCATCCGCATCATCCAGATGGTGGTCGGCCCCATTATTTTCTGTACCGTCGTCAGCGGCATTGCCAATGTCGGCGATATGAAAAAGGTGGGCCGGGTCGCGATCAAGGCGCTGATCTATTTCGAAGTCATTACCTCACTGGCGCTGGTGCTCGGGCTGGTGACGATCAATCTGCTGCAGCCCGGCGTCGGCATGAATATCGACGTCGCCTCGCTCGATACCAATGCCGCCAGCTCCTATATCACGCAAGCGCATCAGTTCGTATCGATGAGCCAGTTTCTGCTGAATCTGATACCTAAGACCCTGGTGTCCGGCTTTGCCAGCGGCGATATCCTTCAGATACTGTTCTTTTCGGTGCTGTTCGGTTTCGGCATCGCAGCCGCCGGCGACCGCGCCAAGCCTGTGCTCAGCGTGATCGACAGTTTTTCTTCGGGCCTGTTCTGGATCATCGGCCTGGCGATGAAAATTTCCCCGATTGCCGCTTTCGGTGCAATCGCCTTCACGGTCAGCAAATTCGGCGTCGGTTCGCTGCTGTCGCTGGGCAAGCTGCTGGGCGAGTTTTACCTGACTTGCGGCCTGTTCTTCATCCTGATTCTGCTGCCGGTAACGCAGTTCAGCGGTTTCAGCCTGTTCAAGCTGATGCGCTATATCCGCGCCGAACTGCTGCTGGTGATAGGCACCAGCTCATCCGAAAGCGTATTTCCTCAATTGCTGCAAAAACTGGAACAACTGGGCTGTGAAAAATCTGTCGTCGGCCTGGTGCTGCCGGCCGGCTATTCCTTCAACCATGACGGCACCTGCCTGTACTTCGCCGCAGTGGCAGTCTTCCTGGCGCAGGCAACCAATACCGCTCTCGGCTGGGAACAGCAACTGTCGCTGCTGGTGGTCTTGCTGATCACATCCAAAGGCGGTGCCGGCGTAGCCGGATCGGCGATTGCGGTGCTGGCAGCGACACTGGCAGCCACCAATGCAATACCGGTATCATCCATTGCCCTGATACTAGGCATCCACCGCCTGATGTCTGCTGCCTTTGTCTTCGTCAATATCACCGGCAATGCAGTGGCCACGATCGTCGTCGCAGGATGGGAGAACGCGCTCGACCGAGACAAGATGCGCGCCGAACTGGACGCCGGCTACAAGGAACCAGAAATCCTTATCCACCACAAGGCAGCACTCAGCCAATAAACCCGCTTCAATCATTTCCCCGGATGCTTACATGACGAGCATGCTGCAAACGCCATAGAGCATTCCGGGGCCAAATCACAATTAGAACAATTTGATATGTCACTTTTACTGTGACAGGAGACTCTTCATGAAAAAATTTGCTCATAGCTTCGTTTTGCTTGCCTCGGTACTGGGTTCCAGCGCTTATGCGCAGTCCAATGTGGTGATCTACGGTGACGTTGACGGCGGCATACGCACACAGACCAACGCCAATGCCGCCGGCGGCACCAAGGTCTTCATGGGCTCGAACGGCTTCTACAATTCCAACAAGCTGGACTTCGCCGACCGCGAAGACCTGGGCGGCGGGCTGGAAGCCCACTTCCTGCTGGAAAGCGGCTTCAACCTGGCGACCGGCGCTTACGACAATACAACCGGCACGCCGTTCCAGCGCCAGTCTTACATGGGGCTGAAGGGTTCATTCGGCTCTATCGATTTCGGCCGCCAATATACGATTTCGCATGACTTCATCCTGGAGTACGATCCGTTCGGTTTCCGCTATACACCGCTGATTCCGTTGACACAGGCATCCAGCGGTACGCGTTTCAGCAACGATGCCAAGTACGTGGGCAAGTTCGGCCCTATCAAACTGGAACTGGAAAACTCGTTCGGCGAAACCGCAGGCAGTTTCAACAATGGCTCCGCGCGCGGCATAGGCCTGCAGTACTACATTGGCGACCTGACCATAGGCGCTTCGTATAACCGCCGCAGCATACTCGTCGGTACTACTTCGTACTTCAACGAAAACTATTACCTGGTGGGCGCTGCCTACAATATCGGCAGCTTGAAGATATCGGGCGGATATATGTCCGATACGCTGAACAACAAGGCGCCGGCGCCCGACCAGGTAACACACAATACCTTTGGCGGCGTCAGCTGGAACATCACCGAACTGATGAACCTGACCGGCGGCTACTACCAGACCAGGGTTTCCACCGACAAGGCAAGGCGCAAGGGCCTGGCCATCATCGGCCTGGACTATTCGCTGTCCAAGCGCACCAAGCTCTACATTGAATTCGACAATACGCAATACAGGAATGCGGTCGTCAGCACGCTGAATGCCTTCGGTGTGTCGGACCAGAATGCATTTACTTTTGGCGTCAACAGCAGGTTCTAGCAAGATCTAGCAAAAAAAGGAAATTTCCATGATCATCGATTGCCACGGCCACTACACCACCGCGCCCAAGGCGCTGGAGCAGTGGCGCAACCGGCAGATCGCCGGCATAGCAGACCCTGTGCTGATGCCGGCGGTCTCGGAGCTGAAAATCAGCGACGACGAATTGCGCGAATCCATCGAGTCCAACCAGTTGCGGCTGATGAAGGAGCGCGGCTCCGACCTGACCATCTTTTCGCCGCGCGCCAGCTTCATGGCTCACCACATCGGCGATTTCAATGTCTCTTCGACCTGGGCAGCGATCTGCAATGAACTATGTCATCGCGTGGCGCAGTTGTTTCCCGAGCATTTTGTCGGCGCCGCCATGCTGCCGCAATCGCCCGGCGTCGATCCGCGCACCAGTATCGCTGAGATGGAAAAATGCGTAAGAGAATACGGCTTTGTCGGCATCAACCTGAATCCTGACCCTTCCGGCGGCCACTGGACTTCGCCGCCGCTGTCGGACCGTCACTGGTATCCGGTTTATGAAAAGATGGTCGAGTACGATATCCCGGCAATGATACACGTCAGCACCAGTTGCAATGCCTGTTTTCACACGACCGGCGCACACTACCTGAATGCAGACACCACGGCTTTCATGCAATGCCTGACCTCGGACCTGTTCCAGGATTTTCCTACACTGAAGTTCCTGATTCCGCATGGCGGCGGCGCGGTGCCCTACCACTGGGGCCGTTTCCGCGGCCTGGCGCAAGAGATGAAGAAGCCCTTGCTGAAAGACCACCTGCTGAACAATATTTTCTTCGACACCTGCGTGTATCACCAGCCCGGCATCGACCTGCTGAGCAAGGTCATCCCGGTTGACAATATCCTGTTCGCCAGCGAAATGATAGGCGCGGTGCGCGGTATCGATCCTGAAACCGGGCATTACTACGACGATACCCGGCGCTATATAGAAAACACGCCTTACCTGAATGCCGAAACGCGGCAGCAGATTTTCGAAGGCAATGCCAGACGGGTATTTCCGCGGCTGGACGCAGCACTGAAACAGAAAGGATTGTGATCATGGCCAACCTGCTCAACCAGCTCGGCATCGTCCAGCGCAGCATCGTGCGCGCCGACCGCACCGCTGTAGAAAAGCTGGCCCGCTTCGGCGTGGCGACCATCCATGAAGCCATGGGCCGCACGGGATTGATGAAAACCAGCATACGGCCGGCGTACACCGGCGCGGCAACGTGCGGTACTGCGGTCACCGTGCTACTGCAACCGGGCGACAACTGGATGCTGCATGTGGCAGCGGAACAGATACAGCCGGGCGATGTGGTAGTGGCCGCCTGTACCACCGATAACGAGGATGGCTTCTTCGGCGATCTGCTGGCGACTTCGTTCCGAGCACGCGGCGCCCTGGGGCTGGTCATAGACGGCGGCGTGCGCGACGTGAAAGAACTGGAAGAAATGAATTTCCCTGTATTTTCACGCGCGATCAATGCCAAGGGCACCATCAAGGCAACGCTGGGATCAGTGAACATCCCTGTCGTCTGCGCCGGTGCGCTGGTCACCCCCGGAGACGTAGTCATCGCAGATGCCGACGGCGTTGTCGTCGTGCCTGCGGCTATCGTTCAACAGGTGGCCGATGCCGCTGAAGCGCGCGAAGCCAATGAAACCGGCAAGCGGGCGCAGCTGGCGTCCGGCGTACTCGGGCTGGATATGTACAAGATGCGCGAAGCGCTGGCTGCCGCCGGCTTGAAATACATAGACTGAAGCACAAAGACCGAAGCTCGCATGCAGGCAAAGCTGGCCTGCATGCGCGTATGCGCATGTCTGTATGTGTTACATCAGGCTGCCTTGACTGCCGCCTTCGCAATACTGGCAGCAGAAGGCAATTGCGCAACCTGCCAGCAGGCGTCCATCACAGCACGAGTCTGCGCTGCCGGCAAGATGCCGTCGGCCAGGTCGATGAACTTCGCCTCAAGCTGCTTGTCCGTCATCGGCACCTGCACGCTGCCGATCGCATGTTCGATGAATTTATGCAGCTTGCGGCCGTCCTTCAGCACAATCGTCATATCCACCTGCTCTGCCTTAATGGCCGGATCTATGGTCGCGTTGACCTTGTCGCGCAGTGCGATGGTCCTGGCATCCTGCACGGCGCGGTCGCTGTATTGCCGTTCACCTGCCGCGCCATCGATTATCGCCACTGCCACCGAATGGTAAATGCTGAACTTGCCTTCCAGGCCTATCTGCGGCGTCTTTTTCCCCGTCAGTTCTATCACCAGCGGATGCACCCGCAACTCCACTTTATCTATCATGTCGGCATTCAGCTTGTACTGGTTGCGCAACTGTATCGCAGCATCAATCGCCGGATGAATGACGATGCCGCAAGCAAAAGGCTTGTAGGTATTCAGCAGCGCTTCGTAGCGCTGTCCCAGTCCTTCGGTGATTTCCGCATAGTCCTGCTTGGTGCTGATGGTGTTGGCCCAGCCGCGCTTGGCCTCTATCATGCCTTCCGAACTGGTGTAGTCCCTGGCTGCCAGCAATGCGGCAAACAGGCCGTTGCTGGCGGCCTTTCCCGGATTGAAGCTCTTGTTCATGGAGCCGAAGGATTCGCGCAGGCCGACCGGCTGCGACGCCGCCAGGCCCAGCGCCCATACCATCTGCTGTTCGCTCAGACCCAGCAGCTTTCCTGCCGCCGCAGCCGCGCCGAACACGCCCGCAGTGCCGGTAATATGCCAGCCTGTGTCGTAATGATTGGGGTAAACGGAATTGCCTATCCTGCATTCTGTTTCCACCCCCAGCACCAGCGCATTCAGGAAATCTTTCCCTGAAACCGGCTGATATTCCGACAGGGCCAGGATGGCGGATGCCACCGGACCGGCGGGATGGATCACTGTTTTCAGGTGGGTATCGTCAAAGTCGAAGATATGGCTGCTGACACCATTCAGAAAGGCCGCATTCATGATGTCGAAACGGTCATTGCGGCCCAGCAGGCTGGCCTGCTTCGGCCCGGAGAAAGGAGCCAGCGCGGATACCGCACGTTCCACAGTCTCATGATGCGAACCGCCGATGGCAACGCCTACCCAGTTCAGCAGCGTACGCGTGCCTTCCTTGCGTACATTCTCCGGCAAATCTTCATAGCGGGAATTCACGATATAGCGTGCCAGCGTGCGGGTCACGCCCTGGCCGGCAGCATTGGCTGGCGCAGTTGCGGTGGCAGGCGTGACAGCAGTGGCAGCTGAGGCGAGGGCTGGAAGCATAGGCATGGCGCAGGCAATTGCCCCGGCGGAAGTGGATTTAAGGAAATTACGGCGAAGGCTGTCATTCATGGCATTGTCTCTCTGGAATATTTTTCGGACCCGCTAGGCGTTTCGGGCTGCTTCTAAGCAGTGCGGGCTTGCAGCAGCAGATGATGCGGCATCGCTGTTAGAATGTGAAATGCAAAATTCGGAGGTATTCATGCATGTCACGCATAAATTTTGATTTATCCGATCTGCGGGCCTTTATCGCGGTCGCGGATCACGCCAGCTTCAGCGTCGCCTCGGCTGAATTGCATTTGTCGCAATCAGCCATGTCCCGGCGCATAGAAAGGCTGGAAAATGCACTGGGAGTCAGCCTGTTCGAGCGCACCACCCGCAAGGTCGAGCTGACTACGGTAGGGCGCGAGTTCTTGCGCAAGGCACGCGAGCTGCTGGTCGGCCTGGAAGAGTCGATGATGGGCATGCGCGATACCGCTGAAAAGATGCGGGGAGAAGTCACCGTCTCCTGCGTGCCGTCGGCGGTGCGCTATTTCCTGCCCGATGTGCTGAAGACTTACCATCAGCAATATCCGAATATGCTGGTGCGGGTGATAGACGAAGGCGCAAATGAAGTGCTGGCCGCAGTCGCGCGCAGCGAGGCGGATTTCGGCCTGAATTACATTGGTATCCAGGAACCGGACATCGACTTCCAGGCGATATTGAAAGAGGCTTTCGTACTGGCCTGCCGCAGCGACCATCCGCTGGCCGGCAGGAAAAAAGTAAGCTGGGCCGAACTGGGAGACTATGAATACATGACGGTGACGCGGGCCAGCGGCAATCGCGTCGTGCTGGACCAGGCATTGGCCGAAAGCGCGATCCGCCCGCGCTGGTTTTGCGAGGTAAGGCATGTGCTGACCCTGGTTGGCCTGGTCGAAGCGGGGTTGGGCATTGCAGTGGTACCCAGGCTGGCGATGCCACAGGAAGGACATCCGTCGCTGCTCAGCATACCGCTGGCAGAACCGGCAGTCAGCCGCACCATAGGCTTGATCAGCCGGCGCGGCAGGCCGCTACCGCCAGCGGCGCAAAGGCTGTACGACATGATACTTGCGATGCGGCAGCTACCCCGTAGCCGCGCCGTCAAGACACGAAAGCTGACCGCTTAAATTGAGTTGTCTTTGAGAAGAAACAAGCCGGGCCTATTTCCACCAGGCAGCCTTGAGTTCGTTCAGCATGCCGCCAGTCAATTCTTCCGCCGATTTGCCCATGATCTCGCGCGAGGAATCGGAGACGATCTTGCGTAGCCACTGCACCTCGGCAGCGGCATGCGAACGTTCATGCCAAAGCATGAAGAAACGCATCTTAGGCATGGCGACCGGCATAGGCAAGACCGCTATCGGCCACTGGCCGGCGAAGTGCATCGCAAAGCTGCGGCTGGTGGTAAAAATCAGGTCAGTCTTGGACAGCACATACGGCACCATGCCGAAGTAAGGAATGGTCATCTTGATCTGCCGCTTCAGGCCCTGCTCCGCCAGCGCGCTGTCGATGATGCTGCGGTGTCCCATCATGTACGGCGTCGGCGCCAGATGCGCCATCTCCAGGTAGTATTTCAGCGACAGGCCCTTCTTGACCACCGGATGTTCCTTGTTGATCATGCACACCAGTTCATCCTCGAACAGTTGCGCCAGGTGCAGATGCTGCGGCAAGTCCGGCCAGTTGCCGATGACCACATCCAGTTCCCCGCTCTCCAGCGCTGATGAGTAATCGAAACCGGCATTCAGCGAATGCACGACCAAGCCTGCATGCGGCGCCTGTTCGCGCACTTTTTCCATGATCAGCGGGATCAGCAGTACGCTCAGGTAATCCGGCGCTCCCAGGTGGAAAGTCCTTTGCGTCTGCGCAGGCAGGAAGGCGGGCGCCGGGCTGGAAATACTCTCCATCACACTCAGGCCCTGCTTGGCCAGCAACAGCAATTCTTCGCCGCGCTCGGTCGCGGTCATACCGGTTTTACCTCTGACCAGGATGGCGTCGCCGGTAATCTCGCGCAACCGCTTCAACATATTGCTGATTGCGGGCTGCGACTGGCCTAGTTTCATCGCGGTGCGCGTCACGCTGCGCTCCACCAGCAAAGTGTGCAGCACACGCAGTAAATTGGTGTCCAGATGATCGTGCGGTCGGTTACTCATAGTTCAGTGTGTCAGGTCGGGGGTGTTAGGGCAGAAAAAGAAATTTTTAGCCACTGTTGCCTACTTTTATCCAGACTAAACCAAATTAGTATATGTGAATAGCCTTAATTGACTGGCCAGACCGGCAGAAGCGCAATTACCCTGATGCGCTGCAGGAAGTGCAAACCTCGCCGTCAACAAAGACTTTCAGCTCACCCGGCTGGAACTGGGTCCAGCTTTCATTCGTGGTCAGCGGTTCCGTCACGATCACCGCCACCCTGTCTTTCGGCGTCGTCACTTCGGCAAAATCCACGCTGACCTCTTCATCCGACAGCTTGGCCGTGGTGAACGGATACTGGCGCACGATATAGTGCAGCTTGGTCGAGCAGTGCGCAAACAGCGCCTCGCCGTTGGACAGCATCATATTGAAGGTGCCGTGGCCGGCGATTTCCGCCGTCGCCTGCTTCAGGAAAGCCGTCAGTTCAGCCAGGGCCGGCAGTACCTCGCCGAAATGCCTGCGCATTTTTTGCAGCAAATAGCAAAAGGCCCGCTCACTATCGGTATTGCCTACCGGCTTGTAGGGACCGTCCAGCACCGGATCGAAATTCTTCAGGTCGCCGTTATGCGCAAACACCCAGTAGCGGCCCCAGCATTCGCGTACAAAGGGGTGGCAATTTTCCAGCGTCACCTGTCCCTGTGTTGCCTTGCGTATATGCGCGATCACATTCTTGGACTTGATCGGATAGCGCTTGATCAGTTCCGCAATCGGCGATGCCACTGCCGCCTGGTGGTCAACAAACAGGCGCACGCCGTTTCCTTCAAAAAAGGCGATGCCCCAGCCATCCTTGTGTTCATCGGTGCGGCCGCCGCGCGTGGCAAAGCCGGTAAAACTGAACACGATGTCAGTCGGGGTATTGCAATTCATTCCTAGCAGTTGGCACATGGCGATTCGATATTCAGAACAGACGATACGAAATTACCTGATGGTACTACCTTTCGTCGGCGAATTGCCCGCAAAGTCGGTCATCTCACCCGCTCCCAGCGCAAAAATCATGCTGAAAAAGCCACAGCACCACGCAATCGCCGGGGCAATATACAAAACGCTACAAGTACAGAATAGGCGCGCCAGCCCGACAAATGGTGAAATATCATCAAAATCAAATAACCAACATGCAGAGTTCCCACATCTGCCGTATGGTTTTATGAACGACATTACATCACCCGAATTGCGAATATCAATAGCTGAAATGGTAGGAAGCATCCATACAAACAGTTAAGATGCGGCCTGTCCGAAAGGGAAAGAATTTTTTACGCAGCTTCATGGGTTGGAATTTCATAATAAAGCGAGGAGAGAGGAACAAAATGTTATTTCTGGAGAAATTTTTCAAACTTAAGGATCATGGGACCGACGTACGCACCGAGCTGCTCGCCGGTCTCACCACCTTCCTGACGATGGCTTACATCATCTTCGTTAACCCGTCCATCCTCGGCGATGCGGGCATGCCCAAGGATTCCGTATTCGTCGCGACCTGCGTCGCTGCGGCGCTGGGCACCCTGATCATGGGCCTGTACGCCAACTACCCTATCGCACTGGCGCCGGGCATGGGCCTGAATGCGTATTTTGCCTATGTCGTGGTCAAGGGCATGGGCCTGCCCTGGCAGGTGGCG
The DNA here is from genome assembly GCF_014636315.1 of Parundibacterium terreum. Taxonomy (GTDB): domain Bacteria; phylum Pseudomonadota; class Gammaproteobacteria; order Burkholderiales; family Burkholderiaceae_D; genus Undibacterium; species Undibacterium terreum. The sequence continues at coordinate 149,467 of NZ_BMED01000006.1, forward strand.
CTGGGTTCGGTCTTCATTTCCGGCTGCCTGTTCCTGTTTGTCAGCGTGTTCAAGATACGCGAGCTGATCATCAACGGCATTCCCAACTCGATACGCACCGCCATTACGGTGGGGATAGGCCTGTTCCTCGGCATTATTTCGCTGAAAAGCTGCGGCATCATCGCTTCCAATCCTGCCACCTTTGTGACACTGGGCAATCTGCATGAGCCTGCGCCCATCCTGGCCATCCTCGGCTTTTTCCTGATCGTGGCGCTGGACAGGCTGAAAGTGCGCGGCGCCATCCTGATCGGCATCCTGACGGTGACTATTGCCAGCTTCATCTTCGGCGGCAACAAGTTCATGGGCGTCGTTTCTACTCCGCCTTCACTGGATCCGACCTTGTTCAAGCTGGACATCATGGGTGCGCTGTCCATAGGCATACTGAACGTGGTGCTGGTGTTTTTCCTGGTGGAGTTGTTTGATGCGACCGGCACGCTGATGGGTGTGGCCAACCGTGCGGGCCTGCTGAAAGCAGGCAAGCTGGACCGCATGAACAAGGCCTTGCTGGCAGACAGCACCGCGATTGTTGCCGGTTCCTTCCTCGGCACTTCCAGCACTACTGCTTATATAGAAAGCGCCGCCGGCGTACAGGCGGGTGGACGTACCGGCCTGACGGCAGTCACTGTTGCCGCGCTGTTCCTGGCCTGCCTGTTCATCTCTCCGCTGGCCGGCACCGTGCCTTCGTATGCAACCGCACCGGCGCTGTTCTATGTCGCCTGCCTGATGCTGCGCGAACTGACCGAGATCGACTGGGAAGATACGACCGAGAGCATTCCGGCTGCAGTGACTGCATTGCTGATGCCCTTCACCTACTCCATCGCCAATGGCGTGGCCTTCGGCTTCATCACCTATGTCGTGCTGAAACTGCTGACCGGCCGCGTGAAGCAGGTGTCGGCGGTTGCCGGCATCATCTCCAGCGTATTCCTGTTCAAGTTCATCTACCTGGGCGCAGGCTGACCAGACTCATCTGCAGGTAAAGAAAAAGGGAGCCAGTTCATTCGTGGCTCCCTTTTTTATCCTTGCTGCATCAGTACAATCGTACTATGCAATAGCAACTACTTAACAACTACTCAAGCTTCCAGACGAAATCAATCTTGGCCCACACTTGGTCAGGTTTGCCGTCCTTGGCACCCGGCTTGAATTTGCACTGGCTGAACGCACCCAGCGCAGCCTTGTCCAGGCTCTTGGAGCCGCTGGACTTTTCAACCTTGGAATCGACCACTTTGCCGTCGACGCCGACCAGGAAGCCCATGCCGACAGTGCCGGTCTCTTCATTCATCAGTGCAGCTTTAGGATACTTAGGCTGGTCGCAGGACTTGGGGTCCAGTACCGGAGCCGTTTCGGCCGCCAGCGCAGACGCAGCTGCCGTCAACAATACAGCGGAAACCAAGGTGGAAAGCGTGGAAAAGCGGGCATTCATAGTCATACTCTTTTCAAATTATTTATAAACTCTGCGACCGGTATTTGCTACCGGCCGCATTCCTTCATTGCGACCAAATCAAACTCTTAATTAAAACTCAACCCATTCATCATTCTGGCTGCTCTTGGCGGAAGCGGCCGCTGATTTGCGCGCAGGCTTGGCTGTCGTAGCTGGCCTGGCTGCAATCGCCTTGGGCTTGTTGGCCCTGGACTTGATCGCGACCGGCTTGGCCTCTACGCGCTGCACTACCGGTGCAGCGCTTGCAGCGGAAGCTGCCTGTGCTGCAGACGTGATGTTGAACTGGTCGGCTGCGCTCAGCTTGAAGATGCTGACCACGCGCGCCAGTTCTGCGGCCTGGTCTTGCAGGCTTTGTGCAGCAGCGGCAGCCTCTTCTACCAGCGCAGCATTCTGTTGTGTCACGCCGTCCATCTCAATGATGGCGTGATTGACTTCCTCGATGCCCACACTTTGCTCCTGGCTGGCGGCGCTGATTTCGGCAATGATATCGGTCACATGTTTCACACTCGTGACTACCTGGTCTATCGTGATACCAGCTTGTGCCACCAGCTTGCTGCCGACTTCCACTTTTTCTGAAGAGTCGCCGATCAGGGTCTTGATCTCTTTCGCTGCAGCGGCGCTACGCTGTGCCAGGTTGCGCACTTCGGCCGCAACCACCGCAAAACCACGGCCCTGCTCACCGGCACGCGCAGCTTCCACTGCCGCGTTCAGTGCCAGGATATTGGTCTGGAAGGCAATGCCGTCGATCACGCTGATGATGTCCACGATTTTCTTCGCGGATTCATTGATCGAGCCCATCGTATCCACTACCTGCGCGACGACCACGCCGCCCTGGCGCGCTACTTCCGATGCGGAAGCTGCCAGTTGATTGGCTTCGCGTGCATTGTCGGCATTCTGTTTCACCGTTACCGTCAGTTCCTTCATCGACGATGTGGTTTTTTCCAGCGAGCCGGCTTGCTGTTCAGTACGGGAAGACAGATCCAGGTTACCGGTAGCGATTTCGCTGGAAGCCGTTGCAATCGTGTCGGTACCGACGCGCACCTGGCCGACGATATTCACCAGGCTGTCGCGCATGGCTTTCATTTCAGCCAGCAGGCTGGAATTGTCGCCCTGCTTGGTATCGATAGGCGCGGACAAATCGCCGGCAGCAATCTGGCTGGCAATCTTGGCCGCATAGTCAGGCTCGCCGCCCAACTGGTTCAGCAGGCTGCGGGTAATTGCCCACGCTGCCGCAATACCAGCCAATACCGCCAGTACGCCCAGGATGATCATCATGCTGCTGGCGGTGGCAAATGCGGATTTGGCATCGGTCGCAATTTGCGCATTAATCTTGTCTTCCAGCGTCACCATCTCATCCAGCGCATCCAGCCATTTCTTTTGCACCGGGCGGATTTTCTTGATCAGCGTAATAGTCGCCGCTTCCGGATCATTGGCCATGCCCAGGGCCTGCGCCTTGGCCGGCAGGCCGGACGACGCCGCTTCCTGCTCTTTCAGCTTGGCCAGCAAGGCCTTTTCTTCCGCAGATGTACCAGCTTCGCTGGCAAACATGTCGGACAGCTTGGCTTCGGCTTCGCTGTATTTTTTGGACTGTTCCTTGATCTTTGCCAGCTCCGGCTCCATGTCGCCGGCATCGGTCAACAGAGTCAGATTACGCAAGGAAACCATGCGATCGTACACAATCGCGCGCATATCCATGACTAGGCGGCTCTCCACATTGCTCACGCCTATCACTTTTTCCAGCCGGCCCTGTATTTGCGACATACGGGCAATACCCAATACGGTAGTTGCTACCAGCAGTGCCAGCACCAGAGCAAAGCCAACAGCCAAACGTTTGCCTACCTTCATTTTTGCTAAGTTCATTTAGTTTCTTTTATTAAGTAATGTAAGAAATTGCAGCATGTGTCTTGCGGATTTACGCTAAAGCTTTCCGTTTTCTTATGACACGCTCATTAATGGGGCGAGGGTAAATTGATCGAAGTACTCGATTAAAGGGCTATTTCCCATTCTTCTCCCACTATTGATTCACAATAAAGATGATAAATATCAACTATATCTGACCAAGAATATACTCGATTTTTTCTGTATAGCAAGGTTTTCTCCGTGAAATTTCCCGTCTAAATAAGATGCCTTACCGCAACAAATTCCAAAGTATTTTCAAACACTTAAATCACACAATATGCATAAGTTATGCACAAAAAATGTGCAACCTAATGAATGCAGCAATTTAACAATTGAACAGAATTTTCTTTGCCTGAGCACATAAATGTACTGACATTGATATTGCGCATCATCATTCGCATATGGTCATTTTCTACACGGGTGTTAATCTCAAACTGTGGAAGGAAGCGGCCATTGTTGCCTTGGCTTTACGCAACATTCGTGCCTGTTCGCACATGTCCCGTGCGAATAAACAACAATGAAGCGGCATCCTCCATGGCGGGATTTCAACAATGGCAAGGAAATTGCTGGTCCCGAAGAAAAATTATGATGGAGAATTCATGTCGGAACCGATTCGTTTTTACTACCGCGGCAGCACCCATAGCGTAGACCGCTCAGCCACTACCCAGACCGTCTTGCAGCATCTGCGGGAAGACTTGCATTGCACCGGCACCAAGGAAGGTTGCGCCGAGGGCGATTGCGGGGCCTGCACTGTCGTCATCGGTGAACTGCAAAATGGCCAGGTAAGCTTGAAATCGGTGAATTCCTGTATACAGATGCTGCCTACGCTGGACGGCAAGGCCTTGTTCACCGTGGAAGACCTGAAAAACGAAGACAGCCTGCATCCGGTGCAACAGGCGATGGTGGAATGCCACGGCTCGCAATGCGGTTTTTGCACCCCCGGCTTTGTAATGTCGCTGTGGGATCTGTACCTGAAAAATGAAGATTCCGCCGAAAAACCGCAACGCAAGCAGATCGACGATGCCCTTTCCGGCAACCTGTGCCGCTGTACCGGCTACCGCCCTATCATCGACGCGGCGCAGCGCATGTGCGAGCTGCCGCGGCAAAAATTCGACCGCGCCGCGCTGGCCGGCGCACTGCAATCGCTGCAAAGACAGGAATCTTTCAGCTATAGCCACAATGGCCAGAGCTTCCACGCACCACGCACACTGGCGGAACTGCTGGCCTTGAAGGCCGAGAAACCGGGCGCCTGCATCCTGGCCGGCTCCACCGATGTCGGCCTGTGGGTCACCAAGCAGATGCGCGACCTGGGCGACATCATCTACCTGGGCCAGGTGGCCGAGCTGAAGCAGACAAAACTCAAGGACGGCATGCTGGAAATCGGCGCATCGGTATCGCTGAACGATGCCTACCAGGCCATCTGCGAACACTATCCGGAACAATTGACCGAGCTGTGGAAGCGTTTTGCCTCCCTGCCCATACGCAATGCCGGCACGCTGGGCGGCAATGTAGCCAATGGCTCCCCTATCGGCGATTCCGCACCCTGGCTGATTGCGCTGGGCGCAGAAGTGGTGCTGAACGGCGGCCGTGGACGGCTGGTGATGCCGCTGGAAAAACTGTATCTGGCCTACCAGAAAAAAGACATGCAGGCCGACGAGATCGTCGAAGCCGTGCGCGTGCCCCTGCCGGCCAAGAACCAGATATTCCGCACCTATAAGCTGGCCAAGCGCTTCGACCAGGACATTTCTGCCGTATGCGCAGCCTTTTCCGCTACATTGAACGACGGCAAAGTCAGCAATGTGCGCATTGCCTACGGCGGCATGGCGGCGACTTCAAAACGCGCCGGCCAGGCCGAAGCAGCACTGGAAGGCCAGCCCTGGGACAAGGCCAGGCTGGAGGCCGCAGTCGCGGCACTGGCACAAGACTATGCACCGCTGTCCGATATGCGCGCTTCCAGCGAATACCGGATGAAAACCGCGCAAAATCTGCTGCGCCGCTTCTGGCTGGAAACCCGCGCCGACGCCCCTCTGGCCGCCGCTGCAGTGAATGCTTTCGCCAGCGCCACGCCTGCTGCCGTGCAGGCATGATGAACCACTAACGGAGATAAAGATGAACAAGCAAGCCGATCCGTTCCTGGTCGCAGAAAGCAACAAGAGCGCCGGGCCTATCGCCTGGGCCGAAGTAGGCCGTTCGCACCCGCATGAATCCGCAATCCTGCATGTGCTGGGCGAAGCCACCTACACCGACGACCTGCCGGAATTGCACGGCACGCTGCACGCAGCGCTGGGCCTGTCGCAAAAGGCGCATGCGCGCATCGTATCGATCAATTTCGACGCGGTGAAAGCGGCGCCGGGTGTCATTTCCATCTATACCGCGAGTGATTTCCCCGGCACCAATGATTGCGGCCCCATCATCCATGACGACCCCATCCTGGCCGACGGCATCGTCGAATATGTGGGCCAGCCCATCTTCATCGTCGTCGCAGAAAGCCATGACCTGGCCAGGCGCGCGGTGCGCAAGGTAGAGATCGTCTATGAAGAATTGCCGGCAATACTGACGCCGGTGGAAGCGCGCGCAGCACAATCCTTTGTGCTGCCGCCCATGTCGCTGAAGCGCGGCGATGCGCAGCAGGCATTGCAGAATGCGCCGCATCGCGTCACGGGCAAGCTGCATGTCGGCGGCCAGGAGCAGTTTTACCTGGAAGGCCAGATTTCGTATGCGATCCCGACTGAAAGCAAGGGCATCCACGTGTATTGCTCTACCCAGCATCCTAGCGAAATGCAGCATGTGATTGCGCATGCGCTGGACATCCATTCACATAATGTGCAGGTGGAATGCAGGCGCATGGGCGGCGGCTTCGGCGGCAAGGAGTCGCAGTCTGCGCTATGGGCGGCAGCGGCCTCGCTGGCCGCGACAAATTTGCGGCGTCCGGTCAAGCTGCGTGCAGACCGCGATGACGACATGATGGTTACCGGCAAGCGCCACGAGTTTTACTATGAATACGAAGTCGGCTACGACGACCAGGGCCTGATCCTGGGTGCGAAGGTGGAGATGGTGTCGCGCGCCGGCTTCTCGGCCGATCTGTCCGGTCCGGTGGCTACCCGCGCGGTCTGCCATTTTGACAATGCCTATTATCTGTCGGATGTGGATATCAAGGCCATGTGCGGCAAGACCAATACGCAATCGAATACTGCCTTCCGCGGCTTCGGCGGCCCGCAGGGCGCTATCGCGATTGAATACATCGTCGATGAAATTGCCCGGAATTTGGGCAAGGATGCACTGGATGTGCGCAAACTGAACTTTTATGGACGCAATGACACTGAAGGCCGCAACATCACGCAGTACGGCCAGAAAGTGGCCGACAATGTGATTCATGAGCTGGCCGCAGAACTGGAACAGAGCAGCGATTACCGCAAGCGCCGCGCCGAAATCACCGCTTTCAATGCCGTCAGCCCGGTATTGAAGAAAGGGCTGGCGTTCACACCGCACAAGTTCGGCATCGCCTTCAACGTGACCCACCTGAACCAGGCCGGTGCGCTGGTGCATGTATATGTAGATGGTTCAGTATTGGTCAACCACGGCGGCACCGAGATGGGCCAGGGCATCAATACCAAGGTAGCGCAGGTAGTGGCGCATGAACTGGGCGTGTCGCTGGGCACAGTAAGGGTTACCGCCACCGATACCAGCAAGATCGCCAATACTTCTGCAACCGCCGCCTCCACCGGCGCCGACCTGAACGGCAAGGCCGCGCAGGATGCCGCGCGCCAAGTGCGCGAACGGCTGGCAGAGTTTGCGGCAAAAACCTATGGCGGCATTGCTGCCGACGTGCAGTTCTATGCGCAACAAGTGCAGGTCAACGGCCAAAGCATCCCGTTTGCCGATCTGGTAGGCAAGGCCTACCTGGCGCGGGTACAGCTATGGTCGGATGGCTTTTATGCAACGCCGCACCTGCACTGGGATAGCAAGACCATGACCGGCAGCCCTTTTTCGTATTATGCGTATGGGGCCGCGGTGTCCGAAGTGATTGTCGATACGCTGACCGGCGAATGGCGCTTGTTGCGCGCCGATGCACTGTACGATGCCGGCAATTCGCTGAATCCGGCCATCGATATCGGCCAGGTTGAAGGCGCCTTTATCCAGGGCATGGGCTGGCTGACGACGGAAGAATTATGGTGGAACAAGGCAGGCAAGCTGATGACACACGCGCCATCCACCTATAAGATACCGGCGATCTCGGATTGCCCTGAAGATTTCCGCGTTAAACTGTTCAAGAACCGCAATGTGGCCGACAGCATACACCGCTCCAAAGCGGTCGGCGAACCGCCGCTGCTGCTGCCATTTTCGGTCTTCTTCGCGATACGCGATGCGATCGCCAGCGTTGCGGACTACAAAAAGAACCCGCCGCTGCAAGCCCCAGCGACCGGTGAAGCGATACTGAAAGCCGTAGAGGCGATCTCCGCCGGCTAAACCAGAGAACAGTTTTCACATTCGTCAGCCGGATGCAGCATAGCTCATTTGCGTAATCCGGAGCATTAAAGCGACCGCCAGGAATGGCGGGCCTTCGCGCCCGCCCGTAGATTCCGGCAATAGATAAAAGATACTTATGTCCATACCGAATACCGTGCAAGCCTACCGCGCCAGCCTGCTGCATTTCACCGATGACCCGCTGCACAATGTTCAGGGCATGCAGTGGCATGAAGACGGCTTGCTGATCATCCAGGATGGCCGCGTGCTTGCCGCTGGCGATTATGCGCAACTGAAACACAGCCTGCCGGAAGGCAGCTCCATTGCCCATTTTCCCGGCAAGATCATCATGCCGGGTTTTATCGACAGCCATATCCATTACCCACAGACCGACATGATCGCGTCGCCGGCGCCGGGCCTGTTGCCGTGGCTGGAAAAATATACCTTCCCTACCGAACGCCAGTTCCAGAACCCTGAACATGCGGCCGAAGTCGCCTCATTCTTCGTCGATGAACTGCTGCGTTGCGGCACCACCACGGCGATGGTGTACTGCACCGTGCATCCGGAATCGGTGGATGCCTTTTTCGGTGAAAGTGAAAAACGCAATCTGCGCATGGTGGCCGGCAAAGTGCTGATGGACAGGAACTGCCCGGAATTCCTGCGCGATACTCCGGAAAGCGGCGCGCGCGATACCGAAGCACTGATACAGAAATGGCACAAGCGCGGGCGCCAGCTATATGCGATCACGCCGCGCTTTGCGCCCACCTCCAGCGAAGCGCAATTGCAACTGGCAGGAGAACTGGCGCAAAAATATCCCGACACCTTCATGCAAACCCACGTTGCGGAAAACAAGGACGAATGCAAATGGGCCAGGGAACTGTTCCCGCAGGCGCGCAGCTATCTGGATATCTACGACCGCTACGGCCTGATGCGCGAGCGCGCGATGTTCGCGCACTGCATCTGGCTGGACGACACCGACCGCCGGCGTATGGCAGAAACGCAATCGGCCGTATCGCTGTGCGCAACGTCCAATCTCTTCCTCGGCAGCGGCCTGTTTGATTTCCCGCGCGCGCAGGAGGCCGGTGTGCCGCTGTCCATGGCGACCGACGTCGGCGGCGGCACCTCCTTCTCCATGCTGCAGACGATGAATGAAACCTATAAGGTTGCGCGCATGGGTGGTACCTATCTGCCCGCGGCCCGCATGTTTTACCTGGCCACGCTGGGCGGTGCGCGCAGCATGAAGCTGGAAGGCACGATAGGTAATTTTGCAACTGGAGCAGAAGCCGATTTCATCTTGCTGGACCCGCAAGCCACGCCTTTGCTGGCGCGCCGCAGCGCACGTACCGACAGCGTGGAAGAACTGCTGTTTGCACTGGCCCTGCTGGGCGACGACAGGACCATCGCCGCCACCTATGCGGCAGGCAAGCTGGTGCACGAACGCAAATAAACATCTACCTTGCGAAAGGCAGCATCTGCTATCTGACCCGCGGATGCTGCCGTTTTTTAAAACGGCTACAATCTTCATAGGCGCATTCCGCGCCGGCTTTTCCCGTCACCGCAACCTGGATTCCCATGACTCAGACCGAATGGCAAACCCGCGTCGATTTGGCCGCCTGCTACCGCCTGTGCGCGCTGAACGGCTGGGACGACTTGATCTATACACATATTTCAGCGACGGTGCCGGATGAGCCTGGACATTTCCTGCTGAATCCTTTCGGCCTGAGATTTGACGAGGTATGTGCATCCAATCTGGTCAAGATAGACTTACACGGCAATATCGTCAGCGGCAAACACCAGAAAGTGAATGTCAGCGGCTTTGCCATCCACGCCGCTGTCCACACAGCGCGGCCCGACGCAGTCTGCGTGATGCATCTTCATAATACCAACGGGATTGCCGTCGGCATGCAGGAACAGGGCTTGCTGCCGCTGTCGCAACATGCATTGCGCTTTTACCGGCAACTGGCTTATCACGACTACGAGGGCCTGGCGCTGTCGCCGCAGGAGCAGGGCCGGCTGACCGCGGCACTGGCGGACTATCCGGCCATGCTGCTGCGCAATCACGGCACTCTGACCTGCGGCCGCAGCATTGCCGAGGCTTATGTACTGATGGACACGCTGGACAAGGCCTGTGCAATACAGTTGAAAGCGATGGCCGGCGGCGGCCACCTGCATCAGCCGGCATCGGCGGTTTGCGAGAAAACCTATCTTGAGCTGCTCGGCGACGGCTCGCCTGAAGGTATACTGGAGTGGCCGGCGCTGCTGCGCAAGCTGGACCAGATCAGTCCCACCTATACCAATTGAGTTTTTAAAAAGGAAAGCCCATGCCTACCATTAATGTACAAATGTTTGAAGGCCGCACACTGGAACAGAAGCGCGCCTTCGTCAAGGCCATTACCGAAGCGGCCTGCACCACGCTGGGTTCATCGCCGGAATCGGTCGATGTGATCATCACCGATGTGAAGAAGGACAACTGGGCCACAGGCGGCGTGTTGTGGACCGATAAAAAATAAGGTGCGCTCAAAACAGCGCGCGCTGATGTCCGGTATGCAGGACTTCGTTTTGCCTGGACACCGATATCTGGCGCGGCCCGGCTTGCACGGCAATCGTATCGCCCGCGTGCACGCTGCCGGTTTGCAGCACGCGCAGGTAAAAGCCGGTATAGCCGCTCTGCACCATCAACTTCACCGCATGCGCATAGCCCATGCGGATGCCGAACTTGAAGCAAGGCGGGCGCGGCCCGGTCACCTGCAGGATGGTATTGCCCACATGAAGGCGATCACCGATCCAGACTTCTGCTTCCAGCAAACCCTGTATCGTCAGGTTTTCGCCCATACTGCCGTGCGCTAGCTCAGGCAGGAATTTCAGCGCCCTGCGGCTGTGCTCACGCCAGAATTCATAGTGCTCGGCAGGATAGGCGTAGACCGCCTTGTCCCGGCCACCGTGGGTACTGAGGTCCACCTGTTCATCACCCTCCAGGCCCAGTTTCCCCAGATTCACGCGGCCATACACCGCAGACTTGGCGATCGCGCTGGTGATAACGCTGCCGCTGGTCGAGCTCGCAGACCCGCCAGCCGACGGGCTCGTCAAAGCAGCGGCGCGGCCGGTATTGACGCTAAGAATTTTCAAACCAGCACTCCGGCAGCCTTGTGCGACATCTTCATTGCGATATGCGACACCAGCATTGCCAGCGCGGTCAACACTGCGCCAACGATGGACAGGTCCGCCATATGGCCGGCGCTGATCATCGCACCGCCAGTCAAGGCACCCAGCGCCTGCCCCAGGTAGATCGCCGACGAATTCAGCGATACGGAAGCCGGTGCCAGCCCGGGCGCCATCCCCACCAGCCTTGCCTGCTGCACGCCATTCAATGCGAAACAGCCCAGCCCCCACAGCAGTATCAATACTGTGGTGATTGCCGGAGAGTTGCGCGCCAGCGGCCAGAATGCGAGCGCCAGGAACATGCTGCCCATCGCATACAGGCCGACCTGAGTGGTGCCCAGGCGATCCATGAAACGGCTGGCCAGCAGATTGCCGATCACGCCGGTGACACCAAAGCAGGCAAACAGCACGCTGATGGTCGTCGGCCCGGCCTGGATAAAGTTTTTCAGCACTGCGGCAATGTAGGAGAACAGCGTGAACTGGCCCACGCCCTGGATCGCCGTCACCGAGATCGCCAGCAGCAGCGCCTTGTTGGCAAACAAGGCCCGCCAGGCTGCTTTGTCCATGGACGGCACGAATAGCCGCGCCGGTATCTGCAACCATACCCACAGTGCAAACAATGCAGACAGCGCCCCCACCAGGGCTATCGTCAGACGCCAGCCTATATGCGCACCAAGATAGGCCCCGGCCGGCACCCCGACCACCGCAGCAATCGACCACCCGAGAAATACCAGGCCTATCGCCTTGCCGCGCTGCTCCGCCGGTACCAGCAAACCCGCAGTCGCCGCCGCCTGCGCAGTGAACAAGGCAGCACCGACCGCGGTCACTACCCGTATTGCCATCAGGCTCAGGTAGCCGGGCGCGAACGCAGCCGCGATATGCATTACTGCATACAGCAGCAAAGCGGCGGTTAACAAGACACGCCGCTCTATCGCACTGGTCCATCCGGCCAGGAAAGGCCCGCCGAAACAGATCGTCATTGCAAATGCAGAAATGACCACGCCTATCGCAGCCGGGGTCACGGCCAGGTCGGACGATAATTCATTCAGCATACCCGGCACAATCAGCGCCCCGGTACCTATCGCAAAGTTACCCAGCGTGAGCGACCACAGTTTGGTTTTCATTATGTGCGGCAATTTAATGCCTTATCTACAAACCGTTACATGGTATTACGGATAAAGGTTTAGATGTTTTTTTTGAAAGAATGGCCGGTCAATGTAAAAGTGCATGCCTTAAGCGGCTTCTATTTGTCGGCACACAAACAAAAACCCGCTTGTCGCGAGACAAGCGGGTTGAGATTGAAATTTGGCTTTATTTCGCTGCAGCAGGCGTCGCCATCGGCTGGCCTTTTTCCACTACATAGGTGCCCACCAGTTTCATCGTCACACTGCCTGTGCTCTTGGCCTCATGGACTTTCCCGGCGGGAATAATGAAGGCGTCGCCCGTCTTGATTTTGCGTGGCGCTTCGCCGTCTATCAACAGTTCGCCCTCTCCTTCCAGTACATAGCTGATCTCGTCACCGGGATGGGTATGCCGTCCAGAGGTAACACCGGGGTCCACTTCTACGCGGGCAACCACCGCTTCGCGGTTGGGCACGGAGACGTCGCCTTTTTGCACGACGGTGCGGCGAAAACCTGCGTTCTGTGCAGAGGCGGCAGTACACAGGCTGAGAGCAACAAGGAAAAGTAGTGAGGAAAAGGAGTTCGGCTTCATGGCATTCCTTTCAGGGGCGCAGACACTTCAGGCAATGGGGAATCATGCTGAACCAGGCGCAGAGTCCCGGCGCTTGCCATTAAAGCACCGGGCCGGGCCGGCTGCAAGTAGCCGCGATGCTGCAGGGCGGCAATTGCCTCAGGCTATTTGCCTGCCTGCCTTCCACACGCCCATCACCACCGGTATGTCTTGCACTACCCGCACCCGCAGGTAGTCGGCGCGCAGGCCCTGGGCGATTTCGCCCCTGTCGGTCAGGCCTACCATCTGCGCCGGATTGCGCGTCACCGTAGCAACCGCCCTGGGCAGGTCATAGCCCTCGTTCAATAGCAGGAAGGCTGCGTGCAGCAGGCTGGCCGGCACATAATCTGAAGACAGTACATCCAGCAAGCCGGCGCGCGCCAGCTCTGCGGCAGACACATTGCCGGAATGCGAACCGCCCCTGACCATATTCGGCGCACCCATGATGATGCCGAGATGATGCTCGCGCGCCGCCTTGGCCGCCAGCAGCGTAGTCGGGAATTCCGAAATGGAGACGCCGTCTTCCACCCCCTCGCGTACATGATCCAGCGTCGTATCGTCATGCGTGGCCAACGGTATAGGATGGTTGCGGCGGTTGCACAGGTCGATCACTTCGCGCCGGTTGGCCGCAGCGTAGATCTGCTGCCGCTGCAGCAAGCCTTCCAGCATGCCGTCGACTTTTTCTTCGCTCCAGCCGCGCTTGCCGGTCACAAATACGCGGTAGTGGCTGAGATCGGTCCACTGGCGCTGGCCCGGCGTATGGTCCATCAGCGAGACCAGCTTCAGGCTGTCGTCATGCACATAGGGTTCGAACCAGCTCAGCAGATTCTGCTCCGCCAGCTCCAGCCGCAAATGCAGGAAATGGTCGGCGCGCAGGATGCCCGCGGCGCCAGCCTGCTTCAATCCGTCTATGCAAGAGACCAGGGTCTGCGTCCTCAGGCTATCGCTATCCAGGTCGCCTACCGATATGGCATCCAGCACGGTAGTGATGCCCGATGCTGCAATCTGCGCATCATGCGCGACAATTGCGGGCAGCATAGGCCAGCTGACCTTGGGCCGCGGCATCAGGTGCTTTTCCAGATTGTCGGTATGCAGCTCCACCATGCCGGGCAGCAAGTAATCGCCGCGCCAGTCTTCGCCGGCGAGGCCGAACAGGCCGCTATTGCCGTGCGCCACTTCTCCGAACTGGTCGCCGTCAATTTCTACCGAGCCGGTGAATTCGCTATCGGCTGTGACTATGCGGGCATTACGTATGGTTTTTATCATGGTGCTGAAATCGTTTATCACAAGGAAATCGTAAACTCGCCGCCGCTGCCTGCCTACTCCCTGGGTTGCTCGCGAATTGCCCGATACTGTATTCGGTGGTGATGCTGATCGTGTTATCTGTATTTAGCGTCCGCTAAATCTTCCAGGCCTATTCCAGGCCTATATACAAGCAAGCTGCCATATTGCCGTATAACCATGCCGAGTACGGTATCACGATTCATAGCTGGCAGTGAAGCGTCCGATGTCAAGCTGCAGTCATATTTCAGGCATAGGATGCAAGTGCAGCAACAGGTCTTACAATGATGTAAATATACGCATGCGCCAACTAGCCGATACTAGCGGATAAATATTGCCGCAATATGAACAATTGCCGATAGAACCCAGCATCCATGACACGCTACGCCCTCTATTATGCGCCTGACCAAAATTCAGCCTGGTGGATAGCCGGTTGCCGCTGGCTGGGGCGCGATCCGGTCACGGGCCAGGACTTGCAGCAACCCGTAGTGGATGGCATTCCGCCGCTGGTATTGCAGCAATTGAGCAGCGACGCCCGGCGCTATGGCTTTCATGCGACCTTGAAAGCGCCTTTCAGGCTGGCGGAAGGATTCGCCGAGGCGCATTTGCTGGGTACGCTGGCGGCATTTTGCGCGGCGCAAACCCGGATTACGGTACCTGCCCCTGCGGTGCTGCCCATGGGCGATTTCCTGGCGCTACGCACCAGCCAGGAATCGCGCGAGATCAATGCGCTGGCGATGCGCTGCGTTAGTTATTTTGATTTCCTGCGCGCGCCGCCCACCGAAGCAGAACTCAGCAAGCGGCGCAGCAGCCAGTTGACGCAAAGGCAGGAGCAATTGCTGCAGCGCTGGGGCTATCCCTATACCGAGGAAGAATATCGCTTCCACATGACGCTGACCGACAAGCTGTCCGGCGTGGATGCGGATATCGCCTACCGCCTGCGCAAGGCTGCCGAGCGCTTTTTTGATATCGATGCCCCGCTGCTGATCAACGGCATCGCCCTATTCCGCGAAGAAGCACCCGGCGCGCCGTTCACCCTGCTGCGCCGCTTCGACTTTGGCTTGCGCGCACTGGAGCACCATGCACACCAGCTTCCGGTGGCTGGTCGCCTGTTCTTTGTGGTCGGTCCCTACGGTTCCGGCAGGGATGACTTGCTGAGCTGGGTAAGGCAAAAGCTGCCTCAGCATAAACAGCCTTACTTCGCGCAACGCACGATTACCCGTCCGGCGCTGCCGTCGGAAGAACATGAAAGCATCTCGCCTGAGCAATTCTGGCAACAGGCAGCCGCTGGCCATTTTGCAATGACCTGGCAATATCATGATTTTTGCTATGGCATACGGCGCGGCTTTGAGGCCGAGTTGAAAGCGGGCCGCAATGTGGTCATCAGCGGCTCGCGGGAATTCGTTCCGCGCTTGCTGCAAGCCTACCCGGATGCACAAGTGGTATGGATAGAAGCCGATCATGCACTGATACGGCAACGCATGGAAAACCGCCTGCTGCAACAGGAAAACGGCGGTGCAGCGCTGTTAAAAAGGGTGCAGAGAAACGCGCAATTCTCGCGGCCCGAGCAACCGGAAATCATCCGGCTGGACCATACCGGCCCCGTAGAAAACGCCGGCCGCCGCCTGCTGGATATACTCACTTCTGCCTGAATTCAGCCACGCATGTATCAGGCCCGATACAAATAAACGGCCAGTTACCGTAAGGTAAGAAAACTACATCTGCCCTCCGGACATGCATCAGGAGCAATAAGCTTAGCTGCTTTTCATCTGTGGCGTTTTTGCATCACTTTTGGCCTTTCCCGCACAACGGCGCCATAAGATACACCGATTTTTCTTCAATTTTGCCGCCCGCGCAAAAAATTTTCGCTTTTGTTGTTTTCCTCCTAAAACCACGTTTTATCAAATTGCGTACTTTTCTTTGAAATGCTTTGATACATGCGTCAAGGATATTGTATAGACAATTTACATCTCCTTGGATGCGCCTTTACAAGTACGTTTTTCCGTACCTGAAGCGCTGCCTATTCGATCTGCGAAGAGCGTAAAGCACCGTAACTCTCACGCGTTTTAATGAAACTTGACCCAAAGAGGTAAGCAATGACGAAGGAAACAGTGTTGTCTCAATCCCTACGCCTGATGTTCTCAGGTGGTATTGCCCTGGGATTCGGACTGATGGCGCATACCGCCATGGCGCAAGAGACCGATGACTCCCGTACCCAGAGGGTGGAAATCACCGGTTCATCGATTAAACGTATCGCATCGGAAACATCCGCACCCTTGACCGTGATCAAGGCGGAAGAGTTCGTCAAGCAAGGCCTGACGACCGCAGCGGAAGTACTGAGCAAGATCCCCGCCAACCAGTCAACGGTCGGCCTGGGCAATGCAGTCGGCGGTAACACCAGCGGCTTGCCTACCGGCGGCCAGGCCAGCGCCGATTTGCGCGGTCTGGGCGGCGACAAGACCCTGGTCTTGCTGAACGGACGCAGGATAGCCAACCATCCTTACGATGGCGCCAGTGTCGATCTGAACATCATCCCTATTACCGCGCTGGACCGCGTTGAAGTATTGCGCGACGGAGCTTCCGCGATCTACGGTACCGATGCGATCGGCGGCGTAATCAACTTCATTACCAAACGCTCGGTCACCGGCGTGACCGTGACCGGCGAAGTCATTTCGCCAAAAATGCAGGGCGGCGATGAGAAGCGCTTCAATGCAGTAGGCGGCTACGGCGACCTGGGCAAGGACGGCTTCAATGTGTTCGGCGTAGTGGACTACCACAAACAGAAAGTCATCACTTCGCAGGACAGGGATTTCTCCAAGACCGGCGTCATCCCTAGCCGCGGCCTGAGCCTGACCAGCGGTACCACTTTCCCAGGTAACTATTTCGATCCGACTTCCGGCGCATCCGGCAATCCCGGCTTTGCTACCGGCTGTAACGCACCGTTCTCGGTGCCAAGCACCAGCAATACGACTTGCCGCCAGGATTACACCCGCCTGATCGACGATATTCCGGAAAGCGAACAAACTGCCTTCTTCGGCAAGGGCACGATGAAGCTGGGTGAAAACCACACCGGCACCGTCGAATACCTGCACTCGGAAAGCAAGGTCATTTCCCGTACGGCACCACCGCCTCAAACCGGCCTGATCCTGCCTAAATCCAGCCCTTACTACCCAGGTAATTCCGGCGGCGTTCCTGCCCAGCCTGGCCTGTCCGGCGATCCTCTGTCAGTCAACTGGCGTCCTCTGGAAGCCGGCCAGCGCCAGATCAATTCCAAGGGCACGGCTGACCGTATCGTAGTGGCACTGGAAGGCGAACTGGCAGGCTGGGACTACAAAACCGGCCTGACCTACTCGGTTAGCAAATCCGCTGAGAACTTCACCGGCGGCTATGTGCAGGATGCATCGTTTGCTGCTGGCGTACTGAATGGCATTTTGAATCCTTTCGGCCTGCAAAATACCGCCGGCAAGGCTTATCTGGACAGCACCGCACTGCGCGGTGAAGTACAAAGCGCCAAGGTCACCACCACCGGACTGGACTTCAAGGCCAGCCGCGAACTGATGGCTCTGGCCGGCGGCAATATGGCGCTGGCGGTAGGTGCTGAACTGCGCCAGGAAAAAGCCAATTTCGACGTCAACCAGGCGATCGCTTCCCAGGCATCCAGCTCCGGCCTGTCCGGCTCCCTGCCTAAGACCGGTAGCCGCGATATCGAAGCGGTGTTCACAGAGTTGAACCTGCCCGTCATCAAGGATCTGGAAATCCAGCTGGCAGCCCGTATGGATAACTACAGCGACGTAGGCAATACCTTCAATCCTAAGGTCGGCATCCGCTACCAGCCAGCCAAGGAAGTATTGTTCCGCGCTTCGGCCAGCACAGGTTTCCGTGCGCCGACACTGTTTGAAAAAAATGCGCCGCGTTCCAAGAACGATACCAATGACTCGTACGACGATCCTATCCTGTGCCCAGGCGGCGTGCCTCAGCCAGGCGCGAATCCTCTGCGTGACTGCGATCTGCAACAGTTCAAGCTGCAAGGCGGCAATGCTAACCTGAAGCCTGAGAAATCCAGGACTTACTCGTTTGGCGTAGTCGTTGAGCCTATCAAGGATGTATCGGTGGCGCTGGATTACTGGCACATCCATCTGCGCGACAAGATCGGCGCATTGCCTGAACAATCCATCTATGGCAACTACGCCAAGTACAAGGATCTGTTCCTGCGCAATCCTGACGGCTCGCCGTTTGCGATCCTGGATCTGAACGACAACCTGGGTGAAGTCAAGACTGAGGGCGTCGACCTCAGCTTCTCGGCCCGCCTGCCTAAGTCCAGCTTCGGCGTATTCACCTTTACGCTGGATGGCACTTATGTGTTCAAGTACGATTACCAGAACGAACGTAACGGTCCTTTCCTGAGCAGCGTAGGCCAGTACTCGGACAATAATCCTACCTTCCGCTGGAGGCATAATGCTGCACTGAACTGGACTTATGGTCCATGGGGTGCAACGATTGCCCAGGCATACAACTCTGGCTACCATGACCAGAACCAGGTGGATGCCCAGTACAAGCAGGATGTTTCTTCCTACGCTTTGTGGAATGTATCCGGCAGCTATAGCGGCATCAAGCACGTGACTCTGACAGCCGGTATCAAAAACCTGCTGAACACAGATCCACCGTTCTCCAACCAGGGTACGCTGTTCCAAAAAGGCTATGATCCACGCTACACGGATCCAGTCGGCCGTGCCTACTATGTTCGCGGCAGCTACACATTCTAAGCATGTGAAGCCCGTGACCTGGCGTTAGACGGTCACAGCCAAAAGCCCGGAAAGAGCGATCTTTCCGGGCTTTTTTTCATGCTGCTGCCGATTGCCTGGCTTTATGGGGCGCGCCCTCTACTTTCCCAGCCACAAGTCCACTTCCGGATGCGGAAACTGGCCGGCGATGAAGTTCACAAAATTCCTGACCTTGGCCGACAGCAGCCGCCGGCTTGGGTAGACCATGGAAATCGACACCGTGCCCAGGTGGAATTCGGGAAACAGCCTTACCAGCCTGCCGCAGCTCAGATCATCCCCCAGCGTGAACGATGGACGCAGCACCAGGCCCATGCCGGCAATCGCGCATTCCCTCAGCACGTCGGAATTATTCGAGATAACGCGACTGTGGATGGGTATCTGCACCGGTGCGCTGGGACCATTGCGCTTGCCCTGCACAGTCCAGTAATTGCGCATGAAATCCCAGCCGAAATTGAGGCAATGATGGCGCGACACATCTTCCGGCGTCTTCGGTTCTCCATATTGTTTTATATAGTCCGGCGACGCGCACAGCAAGACTTCGGAGGTTGCCAGCTTGCGGGTAATCATCGTTGCATCGACCTTTTGCAGGTCGATGAAAAAGCCGATATCGAAACCGTCTTCTACCAGATCGACCGTGCGGTCGGACACGGTCACATCCAGCACCACGTCCGGATATTCCTTGGCAAAGTGCGGGAGCATCGTTGCCAGTTGCCATTTGCTGAAACCCAGATGCGAATAGATGCGCAGGGTGCCGCTGGGCTTGCGCGCCGAATATGAGGCAATCGCATCCGCATCATCGACATCGGATAAAATCTGCCTCACCCTTTCCAGGTACATCTGGCCGGTTTCGGTCAGCGACAGCTTGCGCGTGGTACGGTTCAGCAGCCGGGTACCCAGATGGGTTTCCAGGTCGGCGACGTAGCGTGTCACCACGGCGTTCGACATATCGAGGATTTCGGCCGCCCGGGCAAAGCTGCCCTGTTCGACCACTTTGGAGAAGATTCGCATGGATTGCAGTCTATCCATGGATTAGCTGCTCCTGTGTAGCGTCGTCGGCATCTGCGTTCTTGTCATTATTTTCATTTTGTCCCCTATCGCTGCGATAGCCTGTCTGGATTGTTCCGGATAATGCAATAGTATATTCCGTCCAGCCATCTTTTTTGTGCGCCGCAATACGCGTACACTACTCCCATCGTTAAGCAAGTCATAAAAACCAGCTTAAAGAGGCCGAACCCGACGGGTGGTCTAGTTCGTATCAGAAGTAAGTACCTGCCAACATAAGATCCTACTTCTCGTACGAATTGGAATACCTTTCCGCCGAGCCCGGAATATTTTTCCAAACATTTACTGAAAGAAATAAAATGAACGCGAAACAATTATTTGTAGCAGCTACCCTGATCGCCGCCGGCACTAGCGCATTTGCAGCAGACACTGGCAAAACACGTGCAGAAGTCCAGGCTGAACTGGCACAGGCTCGCGCTACTCCAGGCTACATCGTTGGCGGTTCTGAATATATTGCTTTTACTAACACTCGTAGTGCGTCCACCAAAACCCGCGCTGAAGTACAAGCTGAACTGGCACAAGCCCGCAGCGAAGGCGTGCTGAACGTACGTGATGCAGAATATCCTGTTCCAGCAGCCGTACAGACAGCGCGCAGCCGTGCCGATGTCAAAGCGGAAGCAGTACAAGCAGCCAGGAGCCAAAGCGCCAATACCGAATACGACATCGGTGGCTAATCTGCTTCAGAGCTTAGCATAGAAAAAAGCCACCGCTTGCCGGTGGCTTTTTTTTGCCCTGCGAAAACTACCTGCGCACAGTTCGACAATCGCCGTCATCTTTACGCGGATTTATCCGGGAGCACTAGGGCAACAACCCCGCCGTTTTATACGCTGCCAGGGTCTGGTCGAAAACTGCAACGTCGTCGCAGCCCCGGGCAACGAGCTGGGCACCTTCAATCGCGGAAAACACCGCAAATGCCCAGTTCCTGACTGCCTTATGCTCCATCTCCGGCTTACCTAGCTGCAAGACTTTTGTCAGCCACTGCACAATCAGCTCAGTAAATCGCTCTATCTCCGCCTTTACTTCCGGCGCCAGCTCCGGCCTCTCCGCAGCCAGGATGCCTCCCATGCACATGCGATTTTCCCGCAACAGGGTCTGGCGAAACACATCGGCATAACCGTCTATGCACAATTTCCAATCCTGCGAATCGCTCAACAGGCCATTGAGATAGGCCAGGAATTCGTCCGTATATTCCCTTGCCAATGCCGATCCCAGGTCGCCTTTGGTAGGAAAGTAATAATGAATGCTGGAACTTTTAATGCCGACCTCCTTGGCGAGGTCGCGAAAGCTCAGCGCGCTATACCCGCGCGCCTGCACTGCACTCTTGGCCACTGCCATGATGGTCTTTTTTGTATCTATCGTCGTCATGACAATATCCCTGTTGAATTACTTGACGCGAAAATGCTTCGGCCATATTATCTATCTACCGGTAGATAGATAAAACTAAGTTTTATTACTGCCGCCACCATTATAATCTATCTACCGGAAGGTAGACATCTTAAGGCTATTATGAAAATTCATGACACTCCCGGCTTCCCAAACCCCGCCCGCATACGTATTGTTCTCGCAGAAAAAGGACTGGAATCCCAAGTGCAGTTTGTCAAAGTTGATCTGGTCGGTGCGGAGCACAAGCAAGCTGCGTTTCTCGCAAAAAATCCGGCCGGGGTTGTACCGGTACTGGAACTGGATGATGGCAGCTATCTTTCCGAGAGCATTGCGATCACGACTTATCTGGATAATCTCGATGGTAATCCCACGCTCACCGGCAAAACTCCCAAGGAAAAAGCCGTGATACTGATGATGCAGAAGCGGGCAGACGACCAGTTGATTGATGCGGTGGGAATTTATTTTCACCACGCTACGCCAGGCCTGGGCGCCAGCTTGCAAGCATATAAGAGCCCTGAATGGGCGCACAGGGAGGAATGGGGCAACAAGCAGCGCGACAAGTTCGTACAGGGCTTGAAATATTTTAACCAGGTGCTGGCAACACAGGCCTATATCGCGGGCGAACAATTCTCAATCGCGGACATCACGGCCTTTGCGGCGCTGATGCATGCCGATGCGGCAGGCATCGCTATCCCGGAAGATTGCGTTGCCTTATTAGCCTGGAGATCGAAAGTTGCAGAGCGGCCCAGCGTCAAAAACCGCAGCGGCCAGGCTTTCGACGCGGAAGACCTCCGTAGCCTGGGTTTCTGACATCTGAGTTTCTGGCGTCGCGGCTTCTGATCAGGATGATTACCGCACAATCTGCATGAGCAATAAACAGTAATAGACAGGCAGGGCTTCCATGCAGGAAGTCCGGCCTGTTTGCAGGGTCAGGAAGCGAGCGGCTCGCCCAGCAATTGTACGATCAGCTTGCGCCCATCGGCCTGCATATCAGCGATCGCGGCGGCATCACCGGACAAATGCCTCAGCAGGCAATGCTGGAACATGCCGTCGAAGCTGGCATACATTACCGATGGCGGCAGGTTCAGCGGCTTGCCCGCCAGTTCAGCCAGACGGCTCATGATGCGCCAGATCATATTTTCCAGGCTCTGGTCTATCTCTGCCACGTCGTCGCGGAAGGATTCCTCAAACAGAGCCTGCGCCCGGATGTCGTACCACAGCCGGTGCATATGGGCTTCGTCGCTCAGGGTTTGTCCCAAGGCATCCAGAAAACCGGTGATCAAGCTGCCGTAGCTGCCGGATACGGTAATGACCTGATCGTAGCGGGTGACGCAGCGGGCCTTGTACTGGCGCACGCTGCAAGTAATCAGGTCCACCTTGTCGCTGAAGTAGTAATGCAGCACGCCATGCGAGAACTCGGAATTCTGCGCAATCTCGCGCAGGCTGGTGCGCGCATAGCCCAGCGTGGCCAGCGTTTGCAGCGCAGCCTCGCCCAGCTCGGCGCGCCGTTCGGCGAACTTGTCGACATGGGCGCGGGTAATCCGCTCCACCGATTTTTTCCTGATTTCCTGTTTTACGGCCATTTTCTCGCTGTATTCCCACTGGATTCCCGCACTTTGCAGGCTTTTTCGAGAGGATAGCATGACATGCCCGGCTGAAAACGTGCTTTGTCCCATTCCGTACACATTTATTTGACAGTTGCCCAAATTCACTTTGACGACTGTCAAATAAAAACTTGACGACTGTCAAGTTGAAGCCTAAATTGTTCCTGCTTCATATTAAAAAATCACAGGAGACAAGAATGACACAATTCGATTTAACAGGGCGCAAAGCCCTGGTGACAGGTGCTGCGCGCGGCATAGGCGCAGCGATTGCAGAGTCCCTGGTCAAGGCCGGCGCCTCTGTCATGATAGGCGACATATTGGCCGAAGCCGGACGGGAAACCGCCGCCAGGCTCTCCGCAGGCGGCGCCAAGGTAGGCTTCGTCAAATTGGACGTGACCAGGGATGAAGACTGGGCCGCAGCGGTGGCCGAAACCAGCGCCAAGCTGGGCGGTTTTGATATCCTGGTCAACAATGCCGGCATAGAAATCACTTCGCTGATCATCAATGTAGAGGCCGAAGACTTGCGCAATATGTGCAATGTGAACGTGGTCGGTACCGCACTGGGCATCAAGCATGCTTTCCGCAGCATGCAGCCCGGCGGCAGCGCCGGTAAAGGCGGCGCCGTTGTGAACATCTCCTCGGTCGCAGCCACCATCGCCTTCCCGGCAATTGCCGGCTACTCCGGCACCAAGTCCGCCGTCGACCGCATCACCCGTATTGCCGCGATGGAATCGGGCAAGCTTGGCTACGGCGTGCGCGTTAATTGCATCTATCCCGGCCTGGTGCCGACCGACATGGGCATGAAACTGGCGAGCGACATCGTGGCTGCAGGCCTGGCGCCGAATGTGGAAACCGCGGTGGGCGGCGTCATCGAGCAAACCCCGCTGGGACGACTGGGCGAAGTCGGCGATATGGCAGACGCGGTGGTCTTCCTGTGCTCTGACGGGGCCAAGTTCATTACCGGCATAGGCTTGCCTGTGGACGGCGGCATGGGCATGTAGCTCATTTGCCTCTCTGCTCCCTATCACCCAATATCACCCAATTCCAGATCAACCCGACATTAAGGGGAAACCCATGAGCAGCAATAACGGCAGCAAAAAACCCGTCATCGTTTATGGCGCGTCCGGCTATACCGGCCGCCTGGTATGCGAATACCTGCGCGAACTGAACATACCCTTCATCGCCGCAGGCCGCGATGCGGCACGCGTGCAGGCAGTGATGGACAAGATCCCCGGCATAGAAACGGCGGATTACGAGGTAGTGGAAGTCGAACATACAGCAGCAGCTCTGACCGAGCTATTCCGCGGCGCCAAAGTCGTCAGCAATATGGTGGGGCCTTTCATCAAATACGGCCACGTGGTTGCCGAGGCTTGCCTGGCCGCAGGCTGCCACTACATGGACACCACCGGCGAGCAGGACTGGCTGATGGAAGCCAAGGGCGAATGGGGTGCCAAGTTTGCCGCGAAGGGTCTGCTGCTGTCGCCCGGCATCGCACAGATGTACACCACTGGCGAAATCGCGGCCAACATCTGCCTGGAAACACCGGGGGTCGATACGCTGGATATTCTGGTGCTGTGGAAAGGCTTCCCTACCTATGCATCGACGCAGACCATTTTTACCATCCTGAAGGCCAAATGGTATTACATGGAGCAAAACAAATATGTGGAATGGCCGCAAAGCACGCATTATGAAGTGAACGTCCCGGGCCACCACGTACCGGCGATGGTCACACCTTGGGCGGGAACCGCGCATCCGGTCTGGTTCAAGGACGATCCGCGCGTGGCCAACTGCAAGGCACTGGGCGGCGTCTTTGCGCGTGAAGTGATGCAGGGTTTTGTCGCCACGCAAAAGATGTACGAGGAACAGATCGCCCCGCTGCCGCCCGAACAACGCGAGGAACAACTGGCCGCAATTGCCGCCTCCATCCAGGCCGGCATGCCGCCTCGTGAAAATCCGCGCGTGAATATCTCCATGGATTCCGTGTACGGCTCCGGTCCGCTGGTACGCACCCATTGCGTCATCCACGGCAATTGCAATTACAAGCAGACCGGTTTGCTGCAGGCTTATGCCGCCTACTCGCTATTGCAACAGGCGCCGAAGCGCGCCGGATTTGCCTCGGCCTGCCAGGCCTTCGGCCATCGCGAACTGCTGGGCACGCTGAAAAACTTCGGGCTGGTGATGGAGCCTGTGCTTACCGTACAGCGCTGACAGGCTGGCACGACGATGCGGCCGGGGCAGAGCTCCGGCTGCATTGATCCTGCAATTTTTGCTATGCAATCTTTTTGATAAGGCAGGCTGTATGCGATTGATAGACTATCTGGACAAGGGCGCCAGCCTGGGCCCGGAGTTTCCATGCCTGCGCATGGGCGAGACCGTGCTTTCCTACTCGGACGTACAACAACTCAGCTACCGGGTGGCCCGCGCACTACAACACAGCGGCGTGCAGCCGGGGCAAAAAGTGGCGGTGCTGTCGGGGAATGATCCGTTTGCATTTTCCTGCGTGTTCGGCCTGTCGCGCGCCGCTGCGGTCTGGTGCCCTATCAATCCGCGCAATGAGGCAGCGGAAAACCGCTTTGTGCTGGACGCCTTCGACTGCAGTTGTCTGATTTTTCACAGTAACTACGCGCCGCTGGTGGAACAGATGCGGGGCGAGTTGCCCAAGCTCGCGACGCTGGTTTGCCTGGACAAGACCCTGCCTTACGCACCGTCCCTGCAGGAATGGCTGAGCGGCGTCAGCGACGCGGCGATTGTTATCAATACCGTGGATGATGTGGCGATGATCGCCGGTACCGGCGGCACGACCGGCGTACCCAAGGGGGTGATGCTGTCGGGCCGCAATCTGGAAACCATGTCGGCACTGACGCTGATGGGCTATCCTTTCGATGGCCGCCCGGCCTATCTGGCGCTGGCTCCGCTCACCCATGCCGCCGGCGTGCTATGCCTGCCGGTGATGGCGCTGGGCGGGCAAGTCGTCATCATGCCTGCGCCAGACCTGGCGGAATTCTTGCGCCTGATAGAACAATGCCGGATCACGCATACCTTCCTGCCGCCGACGCTGATCTATATGCTGCTGCAACACCCAAGGCTGGCTGAAACAAGACTGGATTCGCTGCAATGCTTCTGGTACGGAGCGGCGCCGATGTCGGCCGCGCGACTGGAAGAAGCACTACAAAAGATAGGCCCGGTGATGGCGCAATTGTTCGGGCAGACCGAAGCGCCGATGATGATCTCGATGATGCCGCCCAGCGAGCATTTCAATGCAGACGGCACAGTCGCGTATCAGCGCCTGACTTCTGCGGGCCGCGCAGGGCCGCTGGTGCAGGTCGCCATCATGGACAAGGATGGCCAACTACTGCCTACCGGTACTAGCGGCGAAGTGGTGGTGCGCGGCTCGCTGGTGATGCTGGGCTATTACAAGGATGCGGCCGCCACGCAAGAGGTGTCGCGCTTCGGCTGGCATCATACCGGCGACATAGGCTATGTCGATGCCGACGGCTATCTGTTCATCGTGGACCGCGCCAAGGACATGATCATCTCCGGCGGCTTCAATGTCTATTCCGCCGAGGTGGAGCAGGCGCTGATGCAGCATCCGGATATACAGGACAGCGCAGTCATCGGCTTGCCGGATGAAAAATGGGGTGAACGGGTAGTTGCGGTATTGCAGCCGCGTAGCGGCAGCAAGATTGATGCGGAAGAAATCAAGGCCTTTGTCAAGGCACGCATAGGCTCGGTGAAAGCGCCTAAGCAAATTGAAATATGGCCCGACCTGCCGCGCTCCAAAGTAGGCAAGGTGCTGAAGAAGGAAGTACGTGCAACGCTGCTGGCAAGTTTGCCTCAGCAATAAAGAAAGCCACCATGAAACGCAAAGTCCTCGTTGCCGGCGTCGGCATGATTCCTTTCACCAAGCCGGGCAATCACGAGCCCTACTTCACCATGGCCGGTGCCGCCGCGCGCCAGGCACTGGCAGATGCAGAGCTGGACTACGATGCAATAGAACAGGCCTACGTAGGCTACGTATATGGCGATTCCACCAGCGGCCAGAAGGCAGTCTATCCGCTCGGCATGACGGGCATCCCGGTCATCAACGTCAATAATAATTGCTCTACCGGTTCCACCGCGCTCTTCCTGGCCCGCCAGGCGATAGCCAGCGGCGCCTGCGATTGCGTGCTGGCACTGGGTTTTGAACAAATGAATCCCGGCGCCATAGGCACTGTATTCAATGACCGCCCCAGCCCGTTTGAAGACTTTGACCGTGAAGCCGATGCGCTGGTCAATATCGCCGACCTGCCCTTGGCGTTGCGCTATTTCGGCGGCGCCGGCCAGGCGCACATGCAAAAATACGGTACGCCGCTGGAGTCCTTTGCCAAGGTCAGGGCCAAGGCCAGCCGCCATGCAGCCAATAATCCGCTGGCCCTGCTGCGCAAGGAATTGAGCGTAGACGATGTGATGAATGCACCTGCACTGTGGCCCGGCGTGCTGACCAGGCTGATGGCCTGCCCACCCACCTGCGGTGCCGCCGC
Organism: Parundibacterium terreum; assembly: GCF_014636315.1. Classification (GTDB taxonomy): domain Bacteria; phylum Pseudomonadota; class Gammaproteobacteria; order Burkholderiales; family Burkholderiaceae_D; genus Undibacterium; species Undibacterium terreum. Next base: position 176,828 of record NZ_BMED01000006.1, read on the forward strand.
CGCAGTACTGGTGTCGGAAGACTATGCAAAAACCAGGGGCCTGCGGCGCGATGTCAGCATACGCGCCCAAGCGATGACAACCGACAGGCCGGATACCTTTGACAGCCACGACATGATGAACCTGGTTGGCTATGGCATGACGCAGCAGGCGGTGCAGCAAGTGTATGAACAGGCAGGCGTGGGTCCGGAAGACCTGGACGTAGTGGAGCTGCATGACTGCTTTGCGCAAAATGAGTTGATCAGCTATGAGGCGCTGGGCCTGTGCATGCCCGGCGAGGCACAGAAATTCATAGCCGATGGCGACAATACCTATGGCGGCAGGATAGTCACCAATCCTTCCGGCGGCCTGCTGTCCAAGGGACATCCATTGGGGGCGACGGGGCTGGCGCAGTGCTATGAGCTCACGCACCAGTTGCGCGGCACGGCGCAGCAACGGCAGGTGGAAGGGGCGCGCCTGGGCCTGCAACATAACCTTGGTCTGGGAGGTGCCTGTGTGGTGACTCTATATGAAGCAGAGGGCGCGGCATCCGCGAGGTAAATCCGTAATCACCCGGGTACTGCAATAAACGCAGCTGCTAGTCCAGATCGTCATGCCCATCGCCGAAATCAAAACCGTCGGTGGGGCTGGCTCCGGATAGATAATGCCGGTCTCCCCAATCGCCGGGCACCTGGTCCAGGGCATCGCGCAACTTGCGGTCCCTGGCGGCGCTCCAGATCAGCGACAGGCTCACGGCCAGCAATATGAGTCCTCCAAAAAACCAGAAGATTCCGAGCAAGCGATAAGCCACCGTTCCTAATGTCGCGCCACCGACGGAAAAAAGCATACCGGCTAGGTCTTTCAGCTTCATCTGGCTCTGCCATCCATGATTTGCGTGGAGCAAATGTAGGTGCCCATTTTTGTTTTGTCAATTTTCTGCGGTGCTTGTAGCCGGTACTTATAGCCAGCAGTATGGCTGGCGCTTACCGGGCAAGCGGAGTTCAAATGCCTCCACACATATAGTCACTCGTCGTTTTAGAGTGCGCAGCCTAGCCTCATCCTGGCCGAAACGCGTGGCGCTTGTGTATTCTTCGTCGCATCCCATTATTTGCCTGACCATTCCCATGACGACTGCTTACCCTCATTTGCTGGCCCCGCTGGACCTAGGCTTTACCGTATTGCGCAACCGCACCATCATGGGCTCCATGCATACCGGTCTGGAGGACAGGTTCTATCACTATCCTAAGCTGGCGGAATATTTCCGCGAGCGCGCGCGCGGCGGCGCCGGCCTGATCGTCACCGGCGGCATCTCGCCCAACCGGCGCGGCTGGCTGCTGCCGTTCGGCGGCACGCTGAATAGCCTGGCCGATATCTGGAACCACAAAAAAGTCACCCGGGCGGTACATGAAGAAGGCGGCAAGATCGTGATGCAGATCCTGCATTCCGGCCGCTACGGCTACCAGCCCTTTGTGGTTTCGGCATCGGCCAGGAAATCGCCGATCTCGCTGTTCAAACCCAAGGCGCTGAGCGAAGCCGGTATACAAAGCACGATACGCGACTATGTGCGCTGCGCCCGCCTGGCCCACAAGGCCGGTTATGACGGCGTGGAGATCATGGGCAGCGAAGGCTATCTGTTGAACCAGTTCCTGTGTTTGCGCACCAATCAGCGCCAGGACCGCTGGGGCGGCAGCATAGAAAACCGCATGCGCCTGCCGGTGGAAATCGTCAAACAGGTGCGGGCTGCGGTCGGCACCGACTTTATCATCATGTACCGCCATTCCATCCTGGACCTGGTTGAAGGCGGCAATAGCTGGGACGAAGTGGTGCAGGTAGCGCAAGCGCTGGAACAGGCCGGAGTCACCATTTTGAACACCGGCATAGGCTGGCATGAAGCCAGGGTGCCGACCATCGTCACCTCCGTGCCGCGCGCAGCTTTCCGCAGCGTGGCGGCGCGCCTGAAACAGGCAGTCAGCATCCCAGTGGTAGCGTCCAACCGTATCAATATGCCGGAACAGGCCGAAGACATCATCGCCAGCGGCGACGCCGATATGGTATCGATGGCGCGCCCTTTCCTGGCCGACCCCGAGTTCGTCAACAAGGCGGCCAGCGGCAGGACGGACGAGATCAATACTTGCATCGCCTGCAACCAGGCCTGCCTGGATCATACCTTTGCCAACAAGCGCGCCAGTTGCCTGGTCAATCCGCGCGCCGCGCATGAGACCGAATTGAAATTCCTGAAAACCCGGCAAGCGAAGCGGATCGCCGTGGTTGGCGCCGGGCCGGCCGGTTTGTCTGCCGCCACGGTGGCAGCAGAATGCGGGCATGAAGTCAGCCTGTTCGATAGTAGCGACAGGATAGGCGGCCAGTTCAATATAGCGATGCAGGTGCCCGGCAAGGAAGAATTTGCAGAGACCATGCGCTATTTTGCGCGTAGGCTGGAGATCACCGGTGTCAAAGTCCATCTGCAAAAACGGATCAGCCGCGAAGAATTGCTGGCACAGGGTTTCGACCACGTCATCCTGGCAACAGGCATCGTTCCGCGCAGGCCGCACATCCCCGGCATAGATCACCCCAAGGTACTGTCCTATCTGGATGTATTGCAACATAAGAAACCCGTAGGAAAGCGCGTCGCCATCATAGGCGCCGGCGGCATAGGCTTTGATGTAGGTGAATATCTGGCTCATGACCCGGCAATTTCCCTGCCCGTGCCGGTCAAACATTGGACTGCGGAATGGGGAGTAGACCTGCAAGCTGTCAGCAATGGAGGCCTGGTGGAAGCTGCCGCTGCCCACCCGGCAAGGCAAATCTACCTGCTGCAACGCAAGACCAGCAAAGTGGGTGCAGGTCTGGGCAAGACCTCAGGCTGGGTACATCGCGCCACACTGCTAAGAAACGGCGTGGAAATGCTGGCGGGTGTCGAATACCAGAAGATAGACGACGAAGGACTGCATATCAGCGTTAATGGCAGCCCACGGCTGCTTGAGGTCGACCACATCATCCTCTGCGCCGGCCAGGATTCGCTGACCGAGCTGATGCCTGAGCAGCAGGCAGAGACCGGACCTCGCTTCCATCGCATAGGCGGTGCCGCCCTGGCCGCCGAACTTGATGCCAAAAGAGCAATCAAGGAAGGCGCTGAACTCGCCAGCTCCTTGTAACATTCGTGATGTAACGCAAGGTATAAACAGTCATATGAAGTTACATGCAAAACGCGGTATCAGCCCTTTTTCATAGTGCGGACCGCGGTATCTTCAGCTAGGCGCTGCCGCCCCATTTGTAAATACAAGTATCATTTTTTATCTTTATGTGAAAAAAACTGTTGCATTGTGCGCAGTAAACCCCTTTTCCGCCTGTCAATCCTATAAACAGTTTGCTAATATCATCCGCTTGTAACTTGCCGCACAGCGATATAAGAGCAAGTCGAGCGGATTTACATCTTGTAATGTATGTATTTAGTACATTATCCATAAACATGTAGGAGTATGGTAAAAATGACAAAAGAGAAAATACTATCCAAATCGGTGAGAGTGATATTTTCAGGTAGCGTTGTATTGGGCCTGGGCATCTTCGCTCAACCGGTGTTTGCGCAAGAAAATGTGCAAAGGGTGGAGATCACTGGTTCCAACATCAAACGGACCGAAGCTGAAGGCATTTCCAATACGCAAGTAGTAACGCGTAAAGAAATCGAACAATCCGGCAAGACTTCCATCGCCGACGTAGTTCGCAGCTTGTCCGCAGATAACAACGGTACTATCAGTGGCGCGTTCACCAACGGTTTCGCAGGTAGCGCATCCGGTGTTTCCCTGCGTGGTCTGTCCGTCAACTCCACACTGGTGTTGATCAACGGCCGCCGTACAGCACCTTACGGCTTTAACGATGACGGCGCTCGCAGCTTCGTCGATCTGAATTCCATTCCTCTGGACGCAGTGGATCGTATCGAGGTGCTGAAAGACGGCGCTTCTGCGATTTACGGTTCTGACGCTATCGCCGGCGTGGTCAACGTCATCCTGCGTCAAAACTACCAAGGCAAAACCATCTCTGCTTCCGCTGGTACATCCGGCCACGGCGACGGTACTCAGGCAGCGGCGTCCGCAACCCTGGGCTTCGGTGACCTGACCACAGAAAAATACAATTTCTTCATCAATATCGATGCCAAGAAAACTGAAAAAATCCTGCAATCCAACCGTGGCGACTACCTCGGCCAGGCTGATGCACGTCCATGGGGCGGTCGCGATCAGCGTGCAGGTACAACAACTAGCGGTAACGGCGGCGGCAGCAGCCTGGTCGGTACAGTCCGTCCAGTCAATGCAGCAGGCGGCGCAGCAGGTAACGTTCAAAACTTACCAGGTTGCAACCCTGCAGACATTGATAAGACTAACCCGAACAATGGCGGCGGCGGCTGCTTGTGGGATCCAGTCAAGTTCCAGACTATCCAGCCTGAAACACAAAACATCAACCTGTTTGCACGCGGCACATTCCAGTTGAATGAAGCGACTCAAGGCTATGTTGAAGCTGGCGTATTCAATTCCAAAGCTAAAACCATGACTACGCCTTCCGGCATGACAGGTACTGGCTTTGACTTGGTACATAACCGTGTAAACAATACAGCAACCGGTCCAGACCAGTTGCTATTGCCTATCGGCCACCCAGACAATCCATTCCCGAACAACGCAGCACGTCCACGTTTTGTAGCGGCTTCCAAGCCACGTACAGCCGATCTGGACACTACAGTAACTCGCGTACTGGGCGGTGTTAAAGGTACATTTGCTGACTGGGATTACGATACAGGCCTGATGTACGCAGAAAGCAAAACCGACAAAACGCAGAACGGCTACTACCGTACCAGCGCTTTGAAAGCAGCTTTGGCAAACGGCACTTACCGTATCGGCCAGAACTTCGGCCTGAATACACCAGCAGTACTGGCAGCCGTGTTCCCAGAACTGAGCAACAGCGGTACATCCAAACTGACTTCCCTGGATTTCAAAGCATCCCGCGAGCTGTTCCAATTGCCAGGCGGCGCTGCTGGTATCGCGATCGGTGCTGAATACCGTCGTGAAGAAGTGGATAGCCAAGCAACTCCGTTCACCGATATCAACGATATCCCTGGCCTGGGTTATGCTGCTGCTCAAGGTAAGCGCAATGTGTCCGCTCTGTATGCTGAGTTGGCTTTGCCTGTGATCAAAAACCTGGAAATCAGCCTGGCTGGCCGTACGGATCATTACTCCGACTACGGTAGCTCCACAACGCCGAAAGTTGGCTTCAAGTTCACGCCTTCTTCCATCGTTGCATTCCGCGGTTCGTATGCTGAAGGCTTCCGTGCACCGAGCTTCGCAGAAAACGGCAACAGCGCGACTTCCGCTTTCACCAACTACAACAATGACCCGGTACGTTGCGCTGTAACGCATCTGGCTCTGGATTGTACCGACACCAAATCCATCGGTGCAGTTACTGTTGGCAACAAGAACGTGAAACCTGAAGAATCGAAGAGCTATAGCCTGGGTATGGTTATCGAGCCGATCAAAAACTTCAGCGTAGCGGTTGATCTGTGGCGCATCGTTCGTAACAATGAAATCATCGGCTCCGATCCAGCAGGCGCGATTGCCAATCCAGCAGGCAACCCAAATGCAGTGATCGTACGCGGCGAACCAACGTCTGACTTCCCAGGCCTGGTTGGTCCTATCCTGTTGGTGAAATCTCCTTATGTTAACGCCAATAAAACAGAAACTTCCGGCGTTGATCTGGACTTCCGCGGCAAGTATGACATCGGTGTCTATGGCAAACTGAACGGTGGCCTGAACATCACTTACATGCAAAAATTCAAACGTACTAATGCCGACGGCACAGTACAAGAATTTGCAGGTACGCATGGCGACACTAACCTGTCCGGCGACGGCGGCACACCAAGGACTCGTGCTTCCTTCAACCTGGGCTGGGAACGTGGTCCATTCACAGTTGCAGGTACTGTGAACTACGTTAGCGGCATCAGCGACACCAACGAACTGGGCGGAGACTGCCTGGACGTGGATGCAAACGGTAAAGGCTACCTCGGTTGCCGTATCGCTTCCTTCACAACCATGGATCTGTTCGGTAAATGGAAAGTATCCAAGCAATGGGAAGTTACAGCATCCATCTCCAATCTGTTCGACAGAATGGCGCCTTTGGATGTACAAACTTACGGCCGTATCAACTACAACCCATCCCTGCATCAATCGGGCGCGGTTGGCCGTTACTTCACACTGGGTGGCCGTTACACATTCTAAGCATGACGTAATCGCTTAGTTGCAGCTTAGTTTCAAGCCACTAAAAACGCCTGGAAGCAATTCCAGGCGTTTTTTTTCGTCCAGGCAAAAGCAGCTTCGACAATAATGCAAACCCGCATGGCCGGCGCGACTGGCAACACCCGATGCCAACAGACGGGCCGTAACCGGCCTGAAAGCCTCGTTTAGCTGCGCATAGCGGCGTGAAAAAGAGATACCCCACTGGCCAGCAGCGCATTGATGTCTCCGTTTTGCAGCCACCAGGGAAGGAGGAATGCGCAGGCACAAATCCGCGCGCAGAACCACCTACGAGCAGGAAGAGCCAGACCAGCATCCCTGTAGGAATGAGCGGGACAGAGGGAACGAGGGTATAAAGGTATAGGGGTATGATTGGAAACGCTTGAAAAACAAGCGCTGCTGTAGCCAGGACAGGCGAAAAAAAAGCCAGTCTGACGACTGGCCTTTTATTTTTTACTGCTAATGCTTATTTGGAAGCGCTGGCTGCGTCTGCTGCTGCGGCAGGAGCTTTCACTTCCGGTTCCTTGAACTTGCCGCCGGATGCATTGGCCATGTACACCACGGCGCGCGCCACTTCTACGTCGTCCAGATCAGGATTGCCGCCCTTGGCCGGCATTGCGCGCAAACCGCCGATCGCATGTTCAACTACCTTATCGTAGCCTTGAGCGATACGTGGGGCCCATGCACCAGCGTCGCCGAACTTAGGAGAACCTGCAGCGCCGCTACCATGGCAAGCTACGCAAGTTGCCTGGTACACCGCTTCGCCAGTTTGCAACTGCTTGGGCGCATTGGCGTCTTTCAATGTAAAGCCATCGGCAGCTACCGGGCTGATGCGTGCAGCAATCGCTTCCGGCGTCAGCGCGGAAGAACCGGCACCGACCTTATGTTCTGAAGTAACGAATTGCACGAGCAGCACAATCGCGATAATAGGAACGATAAAACCGGCTGCAACGGCAACGATAAGTTGCTTAGGTGTCCTGATTGCTGATTCGTGTTCGTCGTGTGCGTCGCTCATATTTTCCTCGGTGCAATTCTAAGATAGCTAATTTAATGGAGCTGCTGCTGGCGGACTACTCTGCTGGCTGATTAGAGCATCACCGCATCAAACCCTTGATTATAGAACTAAAGCAAGTAGTTTGGAACGGGAATTTATTGTTAAGTTGTGCATTTTTGGACAAACAGACACAGTTATTAAGGACAAAAAAAGTAATTTTTCTGCCATTTTAACCGCCTTCAAAAAACCCTTTGTGCAGATAGGCTGTCGGTAACCGGCAGCAATAGGTTAAAATAGCTGACTATTCATGCAAGTCCCTGTAATTTTTGGGCCTGCACCCGTCAGTACCCACTGCGACCGTCTTCCAACGGATAGGATACGGGCCTCCGAAGCCCGCAATACAGGTTCGATTCCTGTCGGTCGCACCATTTCCATTTCTGCAACAAATGCCGCAAGCTGCGCGAGCTTGGTTCGCTGCGCTGCTGCGCTGCTGCGTTAATGCATGCCCTCCGGAACATGGCCGGGCCGCAGCCTGTGATTCAAAACCGGCCGAAAGGCGTATGATCAAATCCTCCTCAAAGCGGTAAGAAGAACGGGCACGCTGTCCTGCTCATTTAATACCTAGTGGTCTGAAATACACCGATACATCATTTGCATGTGCTTCTGTTAGCATCATTTTTGTGTAGCTGTGATCAATCCAACACCCAGGTGCCGCCCGCCATGAAACCGATACGCCCTTCGTTCGCCGCGCTGGTCTTCGCCGCATTACTATGCTCGCCTGCATGGGCTGCCGATACTCCAGCCTCCGCTGCTGTCGCAACGCCCGCCACTGCACTTGCGCTTGCACCCGCGCCTGTCACCGCCCCACCCTTCATGCCGCCCGGCGCGCGCCTGGTGCGCAGCGTGGAAGGCATCAATGAATACCAGTTGTGGAACGGCCTGAAAGTCTTGCTGGTCGCCGATTCCAGCAAACCGACCACGACGGTCAGCATCACCTACCGGGTCGGTTCACGCCATGAAAACTATGGCGAAACCGGCATGGCACATTTGCTGGAGCACCTGATGTTCAAGGGCAGCAAGGCGCATCCACGGCTGTGGGAAGAACTGTCGCAGCGCGGCGTCAATTTCAATGGCAGCACCTGGCTGGACCGTACCAATTACTATGAAACCTTTGCTGCCCGCCCGGATACGCTGGCCTGGGCAATCGCTATGGAAGCAGACCGCATGGTCAACTCTCGCATCTCTGGGGAAGACCTGAAAACCGAATTTTCGGTAGTCCGCAACGAGATGGAAAAGAATGAAAATTCTCCCAGTTCGACGCTGATCGCGCATGTGACGTCGGCAGCCTACCAATGGCACAACTACGGCAAATCCACGATAGGCGCGCGCACCGATGTAGAGAATGTGAATATCCCACGGCTGCGGGCATTCTGGCGTAAGTACTACCAGCCGGACAATGCCACGCTGATCGTCGCCGGCGCCTTTGACAGCGCGCAGACGCTGTCTTTGATCGCCCAGCAGTTCGGCAAAATACCACGCCCGAAACGGCTGATAGAAACCACTTATACCCTGGACCCGGTGCAGGACGGCGAGCGCGACGTCACCGTGCGCCGCGTCGGCGAATCGCAGGGCATCGCGGCGCTGTACCACACCGTGCCGGCAGCGCATCCCGACTATGTGGCAACCGAGGTGCTGGCGCTGATCCTCGGCGATTCGCCCAATGGCCGCCTGTACAAGGCGCTGGTGGACAAGAAAAAAGCCACGGAAGTCTATCCATGGGCGGCCAATATGGAAGAACCCGGCTTCCTGTTGCTGGGTGCGAATTTACGCAGCGAACAAAGCCTGCCGGAGGCAAAGAAGATCATGCTTGACGTGATCGAGGGCTTCGCCGGCAACCCGGTCACGCAGGAAGAGCTGGAGCGCGCCAGGGCCAAGCTGGAATCCGACCAGGAGCAGGTATATAACGATCCGGAAAAATTCGCAGTGGCGCTGTCGGACAGCATAGGCAATGGCGACTGGCGCCTGTTTTTCATGTTCCGCGATCGCCTGAAGGCATTGAAGCGGGAAGACGTACAGCGTGTCGCCATCACCTGGCTGAAGTCCAGCAACCGCACCAGCGGCAGCTTCATTCCCGACACGCAGCCGGATCGTGTGCCCGCTCCCGCCAAGGTCAATATCGCGGAACAGGTGAAGACCTTTGTGCCGGGCGTGGCCATCGCGCAGGCTGAAAATTTCATCGCGACACCGGATAATATAGACCGCCGCACGCAAACCGGCACGCTGCAAAACGGCATGAAGTATGCACTGCTGCCCAAGAGTACCCGCGGCGGCACCGTCGTGATGAGCTTCAATCTGAATATGGGCAATCAGGACAACCTGAAAGGCAAGGCCACTGCGGCCGAACTGGCGGCGGCGATGCTCAGCCGTGGCACGCAAACCCTGAACCATCAAAAGTTTACCGAGGAACTGGACAGGCTGAAGACCAGGCTGCAGATAGACGGTTCCGCAACTGGCGTCAGCATTACCGTGGAGACGATCAGGGACAATGTGCCGCGCGTGCTGGAACTGTTGCGCGACGCGCTGCGCCAGCCTGCCTTTGACGCGGCGGAATTCGACCAGGTGGTGGATCAGAACCTGGCGCAACTGGAAGAATCGCGCAAGGATCCACAAGCGGTGGCGGTGGATATCGCGCGCAAGCAACTGAATACCTGGCCCGCCGATGATCCACGCTACTACCACAGCACCGACGAGCGTATCGCAGAACTGGAGGCTGCCAAACTGGATGACGCCAAAAATTTCTGGCTGGAGTTTTACGGCACGGCATATGCAGAAGCGGCCATCGTCGGCGATTTTGATGCGCCGCTGGTTGAAGCGGCATTGCAAAGAAATTTCGGCGACTGGCGCGCCAAGCAGTTGTACCAGCGCGTGCCCAAGCCCTATCAGGAAACCCGGCCGCAAAGCCTGAGTAAATCGACGCCGGATAAAGCGAATGCCTTTTTCTTTGGCACCATGGCCATCCCCGTCAGCGATCACAACCCGGACTTTGCCGCACTCAGCCTGGGCAACTACCTGCTGGGCGGCAGCACCAACTCGCGCATCCTGGAACGCATACGCCAGAAAGACGGCGTCAGCTATGGCGGCGGTTCTTACCTGAATCCATCTTCTGTAGATGAAACTGCCAACTTTGTCGTGGTGGCTATCTTTGCGCCGCAAAACCGCAACAAGCTGGAAGCCGGCCTGCGCGAAGAAATCGCGCGCGCCTTGCGCGACGGCTTTACTGCAGCCGAGATAGAAGATGCCAAGAAGAGCCTGGCCCAGCAATTTCAGTTGTCGCGCAGCCAGGACGGCGAGCTGGCGGCACAGATCAGCAGCAATCTGCACTTGGGGCGCACGATGCAGTTCGATGCCGATTTTGAACGCAAGATCATGGCGCTGACGCCGGACCAGGTCAGGGCGGCGATGAACAGGTATATCAGCTATGCCAAACTGGTCACCGTTACCGCCGGAGATTTCAAATGAAGTGATAGCGATGCAGCACCCGGCGGCCATCACTTTCCCGTGCGTACGATGGCGTACATACATTCCTCCGCCGCTCGCATAACTTGTTACTGGAGTTACTAGTGTTACTTGAGCGACAAAATACCGGCTAGTCCGGGCGTTAGCATGATAGCCATGTCGCCCGCGTACAGCGTGCACTACCACAAGGGGGTTGTATGAACTATAAAGTAATCGTTTCCGCCATCATGGCAATGTCGATTGGCCTGGGCAATGTTGCCTACGCCCAAAATGACGATCACCGGGATGACCGCGGGCGCGGCAATCAGGGCAACGATCGCCGTGGCGATGACCGCCGCGACCACCGTGACGACCATCGCGATGACCGCGGCAATCGTTACGACCAGGGGCGTGTGTATGCGGAAGGCAGCCACAATGACCGCTATGAAAACCAGCGCCACCGCTTCCAGAAGGGCGAGCGCCTGCCACCGGAATACCGTGCCAAACAATATGTGGTGGACGACTGGCGCGGCCATCACCTGAACGCGCCTCCACGCGGCTACCACTGGGTGCAGTCGGGCGGCGACTATGTGCTGGCGGCGGTCGCAACCGGCCTGATCCTGCAAGTCTTGCTGAATAACTGAGGCAAACCTGCTGCGGCTGCGCAGCCCGAATAAAACGGGCTGCGCAGCCGACGTTTACCAAATCAACTACTAAATCAAACTGCGGCGAGCGCCGCCTTCATCCAGCCCAGGCCCTGCACTGTGCCATTTACGGGCCGATATTCACAACCTATCCAGCCCTCGTAACCCAGCTCATCCAGCAGCTTGAAAAGATACGGATAATTGACTTCTCCGCTGTCCGGTTCGTGCCGGTCCGGTACGCCGGCAATCTGAATATGCCCTACGTGCGGCAGATAGCGGCGCAGTTTCACCGCGATATCGCCTTCCATGATCTGCACATGATAAAAATCCATCTGCACCTGTAGATTGGCAGCGCCGACCTCCTCCCGCACTGCATGCGCCTGCGCCTGCAGGTTCAGGAAATAGCCGGGCATGTCGCGCGTATTAATCGGTTCTATCAGGCAGCGGATGCCGTATTTCGCGGCTTCGGCACAGGCATGGCGCAAATTTTCTATATACACATCGTGGCATTGCTGCGGCGCCGCTCCTGCGGGCAGAATGCCGGCCATCACATGCACGCAAGGCGTGCCCAGCACCCGCGCATACTCCAACGCCTGCTGCACGCTGTCACGAAATTCCTGCTGCCTGCCGGGATGGCAGGCAATGCCGCGCTCGCCGCCAGCCCAATTGCCGGGCGAGACATTGAACAGCACATTCTTCAAGCCGGAGCCCTGCAGTTCGGCGGCAATATCCTGCGCGGCAAACTCATACGGAAATAAAAATTCCACCGCAGCATAGCCAGCCTTGGCGGCTTCCTGGAAGCGCTGCATGAAAGGAACCTCATTGAACTGCATGGTCAGATTGGCGGCAAATTTTGGCATGGCATAGACATTTCAGTATATTTAATTTCAATAATATTGCCGGTTCGGCAGCAATTCCGTGCTTTTTAACAAAATTTATGCTTGCGTGGCTGTGCAATTGGGAAATATATTCCTTCTTTTATATTACACTTAAATCCATTTTAGCCAGATCGCTGTTATAAGCGCTTTGTGTGTATTAATTACCAGCGTTTTATTACCTGCTGCATTAAAAGCTGAGTTAAAAGCTGCATTAAAAGCTGAATTATCAGCTTTACCACACGCGCGACTTCAAGCACCGTCATACGCACTACCAGCATGCCAGAATTTCATGAGTAAGTACCTTAGCATCCTGCTCGCAGGCGTCGTCGCATTGTCACTGCAATGGGCTGGCTACAGCCATGCGCAAGACAAAACCATGCGCCTCGCCAGCCTGGAGTGGGGCCCCTATGTGAGCTCGCATATGCCGGACGGCGGCCTGACCGCGTCGGCTGCGAAAGCCATCGCCAGCGTGGCCGGCTACCAATTGCAGATAGAACATCTGCCGTGGAGCCGCGCCATGCAGGCCGGCAGCGACGACCCGGGGTATGCCGGTTATTTCCCGGCCTTTTATTTGCCCGAGCGCGAAAAACAATGCTACTTTTCCAGTCCTCTGGGCAGCAGCACCAATGGCTTTGCGCATTTGAAGAAAACCGCTTTCCACTGGAAAGAACTGAGCGACCTGAAGGATATCAAGATAGGCACGGTGCAAGACTATGCCAACGACAGCTATTTTGATGCGCTGGTGAGGCAGGGCGACTTGCATACCGATGTCGCCCCCACCGATATCAGCAATATCCGCAAGCTGCTGGCCGGCAGGGTGCAGGCCATCGTCATCGACAAGGCCGTGCTGCGCAGCCTGCTGATCAATGAACCATCCCTGCAGCAGGAAAAGGAGCAGATCCTTTTCGACGAGCATGAGCTGACCAATTTCTCGCTGCATATCTGCTTCCAGCGCAATGCCAAGGGCAAGGCCATGCAGCAGGCCTTCAATACGGCGGTGGCAAAGGTCAAACTGAAGCAGATGGAAAACGACTACTACCAGAGCCTGGCCGCAGCGCCACGGCATCAAAGGCTGAAATAAGCCGGGCGAGGCTGCGTGGCCCCTGGCTTCAGCACGCCTGGCTGCATCGATGATCAGCCTGTTTTGCCCCTGATTTACATGCTAAAGTTAGCTTTAAGCCATTTTTTCGTCTAGAAGGAAAAGCCATGCTAGTCAGTACCCTGCTCCTGTTTTTCGTATCTTCCGTCGCGCTGGCAGTCACTCCCGGCCCTACCATGCTGCTGGCGCTGTCGAACGGCATCAGTTCGGGCACGCGGGTGGCGGCATACGGCATTGCCGGTGCCACCCTCGCCAGCGCCTGCCTGATCGCCGCGGTCGCGGTCGGCCTGGGCTCCCTGCTGCTGGCATCGGAAACCCTGTTCAACCTACTGCGCGTGCTGGGCGTGATCTACCTGTGCTGGCTGGCCTACAAGCTATGGCGCAGCGAACCCGCCGCGATTGAAACCGGCAATATGGATAAGGATACGCCGCATACCAGCCCTAAAAAAGCCTTCCTGCGCTGCGCCACCGTGTCCTTGTCCAATCCCAAGGCCATCTTGTTTTTTTCCGCCTTCCTGCCGCAATTTGTCGATGCCGGCCAGCCGCTGGCGCTGCAATACTTTATCCTCGGCGCAGTCTTCCTCAGCATAGATGCAATGGTCATGCTGGCCTATGCGATGGCGGGCAAGCGCGCCGCCCGCCTGCTGTCTGCGGCAGGACTGAAGATGATCAACCGCGGCTGCGCCGTGGTGATGGCGATGCTGGCACTGGCGCTGGCCACCTTCCGCCGCGCCTGAGTATTTACGCAAACAATAGCAGAATGACAAATTCTGCTATTCTCGACAGCATGCGCTGCGGATGAAAATATATTATCCTGACAGCCAGTTTTGTTTATTTGAAAGAAAGCCATGAAAAAATTGATCGCCCTCGGCCTGGCTCTGTGCTTCGCCTCCTTTACTTCCGCCAGCTTTGCCGCCGGTGCCCTGCCGTATGACGAAAAAGCCGATGCCGGCGCGGAACTGAACAAGGCACTGGCCGACGCTACTGCCCAGCACAAGAAAGTACTGGTACTGTTTGGCGCCAACTGGTGCACCGATTGCCGTGAGCTGGACAAATCCATCCATGGCAAGAGCGCACCCTTGATCGACAGCAAGTTTGTCGTCGTAAAAGTGGACGTCGGCCAGTTTGACAAGAACCTACCTATCGCCAATGCCTACGGCAATCCGATCAAGAAGGGTATTCCGGCAGCCGTGGTGCTGACAGCGGACAATAATCTGCTGTATGCCACCAAGGCCGGCGAACTGTCCAATGCCCGCAAGATGAGCGAGCAAGGCGTGTACGACTTCTTCAGCCAGGTCATCGCCGCACACCCTTAAATCCAAGGCCCTGCTGCAAACATGCATGCAGGGCAGATTGCTGGTGCCATGTCCAATAGCCCGTCCAGCTTCGCACAGCACCACGTAGCCGCAGCGCTGCAATTTGCGGGCAATGACAGCCTGCGCTCGGTGCTGGAAGCCATAGGCGACAGCATCTGGGACTGGGATCTGGTCAGCAACGAAGTCTTCTTTTCCCAGCCGTACAAGCGAATTCTCGGTTACGCCGACGGCGAATTCGGCAACCATCTGAGTGAATGGACCAGGCGCCTGCATCCGGATGACGCGCCGCAAACCCTGGAAACCACGCGCGCCTATCTGGCAGGCGAAATTCCGGTCTATGACAATGAACATCGCCTGCAGTGCAGCGACGGCAGCTGGAAATGGCTGCGCTCGCGCGGCGCGCTGGTGGCGTGCACGGCAGAAGGCAAGCCGGCCCGCATGATGGGCCTGGTGACCGATATCACTCCCACCCGACTGCTGCATGAGGAATTGAAAAAGAGCCATGCGCTGCTGACCACTTTCTCGCAGCAATTACCCGGCATCTTTTATCAGTTTCAACTGGCGCCGGACGGCAGCAGCTTTTTTCCCTACGCCAGCGTGGGCATCCAGGATATCTACGAAGTCACGCCGGAGCAGGTGAGGCGTGACGCCACGGAAGTGTTCAACAAAATACATCCCGACGATCTGGAAAGCGTACGCGCCGGCATCATGGAATCGGCCCGCCTGCTGACCCCCTGGCATCACGAATACCGGGTACAGCTAAGCAGCGGAGAACGCTGGCTGATGGGAGATGCAAGGCCGGAAAAACTGGGCGACGGCAGCGTGCTGTGGCATGGCTTTATCAGCGATATCAGCAAACGCAAGCTGGCCGAGCAAAAGCTCAGCGCGGCAGAACAGCAAATGCGGCTGGTGCTGAAGGCGTCCAACCAGGGCGTGTACGACTTCAATATACTGACCGGCGAAGCCAGCGCCAGCCCCGAATTTGCCCGCATGCTGGGCTATGAACCGGAAGAATTTTCCGACTCCAAAAAGTTTTGGCGCGACTTTTGGGAACACCGCATCCACCCTGACGACATACCCGGTTTGAAGAAAGCCTACCAGACGCACTTCAGCAATAGCAAAGGGAAGGACTTTCACGCGGAGTTTCGCCAGAAGACCAGGTCTGGTGACTGGAAGTGGATCATGTCGCTGGGCAGCGTAGTGGAGTGGAACCACGAAGGCCGCGCCGTGCGCATGCTGGGTACCCATATCGATATCACCGAGCGCAAAAAGGCCGAAGAAGAAGCCAGGTCCAGCCAGGAATTGCTGAACGCCAGCAATAGCCGCTACAAGCAGTTGGCACAGGAACTGGATATCCTGATCTCGAATGCCCCGCTCGGCATCATGTTTGCGACGGAAGGGGTCATTGTACGTGCCAATAGCGCATTGGCAGAACTCTGCGGCTTCGCCAGCGCGCAGGCGATGATAGGCGTGCAAACCAATTTCCTGTGCCAGGACGCCGACGACTACAAAGCCTTCAGCGCGCTGGTTGCACCCAAGCTGCTGGCGGATGAGGCGGTGGATGTCGAATGGAAAGTCAAGCGCGTTACCGGTGAAAGCTTCATCGCCAGGATAGCGGGACGTGCGCTGCCATCTGAAAACTATGTGCGCGGCGCGGTATGGATGATGGAAGATATCACTTTGCAGCACAGCATGCTGGACGCGCTGACAAGCAGTGAACGCCGCCTGCAAAGACTGATGAATTCCAGCCTGGTCGGCATAGCGCAAGGGGTCGTCACCGGCCACCTGACCGATGTCAATCAGGTCTTCTGCCAATTGTCCGGCTACCGCCGGGAGGAATTGATAGGACAAAGCATATTCTGGGAAATGCTGTTTTCCGAGCAGGACCGGCAGACTTGCCAGCAGGCGTATGAAGAGCTGGTCGCGACCGGCAGCGTGGCGCCGTTTGAACTGATGCTAAGGCATCAGGACGGCCACAAGATACCGATACTGGTCGGCTTGAACTACCTGGAAAGCTCGCGCAATGAATGGGTTGTGTTTGCGATGGATATCAGCGAAAGGCAGCGCATAGGCCAGTTGAAATCCGAGTTCATCTCTGTCGTCAGCCATGAACTGCGTACGCCGCTGACATCGATACGCGGCTCGCTGGGGCTGGTCGAAGCCGGCATCGCCGGCGAGCTGCCGCCCAAGGCCAGGCACCTGATCCATATCGCACACAATAACAGCGTGCGGCTGATAGGCCTGGTCAACGATATCCTCGATATGGACAAGCTGGTCAGCGGCAAGATGATTTTCAGGACGGAGCGGCTGGACCTGGCCCAGTTATTGGAAAATGCGATAGAAGCCAATATGGCCTACGCGTCTTCACTGAAGGTTCATCTACGCTACAGCGAGCATCCGCCGCGGGCGCTGATCCGGGCCGACAGCGACAGGCTGATGCAGGTGATGGCCAACCTGCTGTCCAATGCCGCCAAATTCTCAGCCGACGGCGATACCGTCGATATCTGCCTGTGGCAAAACGGCCAGGCCTGCCGGGTGGAAGTGACCGACCACGGGCCGGGCATCCCGGCTAGCTACCGTCCGCATATCTTTGAACCCTTTACGCAGGCAGACGGCACCAATACCCGCCAGCAGGGCGGCACCGGCCTGGGCCTCAGCATCACCAAGACACTGGTGGAAAAAATGGGCGGCAAGCTGGGATTTTTAACCGGCGAGGGCAAGGGCACCACTTTCTGGTTTGAATTCGACGCTGCTGAATAAAGTGCCGCGCTCCCTTATTGCTGCAGCATGCCTTGCGCATGCACCAGCCGGAAATCGGTCGGCGTCAGCATGGTCCAGCGTTTGAAGGCACGCCGGAAGCTGCGTGCATCCGAATAACCGAGCCGCTCGGCCACGTCTTCGGTCGTCACCCCGGCCAGCAGCAGGCGCTTGGCGCGTTCTATCCTGACCGATTCGGTAATATGGAAATACGAAGTTCCTTCCCTGGCCAGCAGGCGGTGCAACGAACGCGGGCTGATGCCCAGCGCCGACGCCATATCCTGCACGCTATGAAATTCGCATTGCATGGAAACCAGCTTGCGTACCAGGCTTTGCTTGCCGACTACGCCCATTTCATTCAGTTCGCTGTCGCAGGCCTGGCGCGACAGCATCTCGGCATTTTCGTATTGCGACATCAAGGGAGTATCCAGCGTTGGCGAAGCAAAGATCAGCCTGCTGGAATCCGCCCCGCAACTCACCTTGCAACCGAAAAAATCTTCCAGCACGCTGCGGCTGGCCTGCAGATTGCCGCGCAATTCGACTCCCGCGAGCTGGGTAGCCGCACACGGCAACTGGCGCATCGCGCTGACAGCGGTCGCCAGGTGGTCTGCATCCAGGAATTCCTGGATTTCCGCATCATCGAACAAGGCATGCGAAGCCAGCACCGCATTCTTGCCCACGATCTCCAGTTCCAGTTGCAGCATGGAACCCGCCACCAGCTGGTAGTGCAGGCCAAACTTGACGGCCTGGCCCAAGCTAGGCTGCGCCAGCATGCCCAGGCCCATCGCCCCCAGGTTTTTCAGCGTCTTGCGGCTGCCGGACAAGACCCCAAGATCGGCGCCGCCGCGCTGCCTGGCCTGCAACAGGCTCTCGCGCGCCTGCAGATAATTGATGCGGCGGTCCGAACGCGGCAAACCGGCGTCGCTCAGGTCAAAAGCCGGGAACATGTCGCGCAATTGCCAGCGCTGCTCAACGCCGATTTCAAACAAGCCGGCAAACGGATGCGCGGGGAAGATCGCATCCTTGACAGACAGTACCGGCGAATCGGCTACAAGCCCAGGGGTTGGCTCGGCGATCGGCTCTGATTTGGCAACAAACATGGCAGCGAATGTCCTTACGCTAGGGAAGTTCTGCAACTAAGATAGGCTAGAACTCATTTCATAAATGGGAGTGAGATGCGTTTGCCTTAAAAGCGGCGCTGGCAAGGCGTGCGAGGCGTCAATAGCCAAGCTATTGACAACGAGTGCAACGCAGTCCAGCGCCACTTTTAAGGCAAACCCTCCGGGAACGGCCCATTTGGGCGCATTGCAGCGTTGTGCGGGGACGCCGAGTTCGCTAGCAAAGACGGCCAGTCTTTGCGTCGCGACGCGCCTCGCACTGCATCCCAAATGGACTCGTTCGCACTCGCTCCTATTGATGAAATGAGTTCTAGAGTCTGCTTTGACTGGTTTGAAGACCTAACTTACACCGTCTGAAGCTCACAATCAATATTGCGCCGCACAAGACGGCGCTCAGATAACAAAAATGACCGGGAGACAAGAATATGAGCGAAACCAGCTTTGATTACATTGTGGTCGGCGGCGGTGCCGGTGGCTGCGCAGTAGCCAGCCGCCTCAGCGAAGACCCGAATGTCAGCGTGGCCGTGCTGGAAGCCGGCGGCGGCGGCGATAGCTGGATGGTCAAGACCCCTGCTGCCGTCATCGGCATGCTGCCGACCAGCTTGAATAACTGGGCTTTCGAGACCGTGCCGCAGCCGGGACTGAACGGGCGCCGCGGCTACCAACCGCGCGGCAAGGCGCTGGGCGGTTCTTCCGCAATCAACGCGATGTGCTATATCCGCGGCCACCGCTGGGACTACGACCACTGGGCCTCCCTGGGCAATAGCGGCTGGTCCTACGATGAAGTATTGCCCTACTTTAAACGCTCGGAAAATAACGCCGCCATCCGCAACGAATACCACGGCAACGATGGCCCGCTGAGGGTGGGCCCGCTGCAATCGGACAATCCCTATCCGGCCATCTATCTGGAGGCGGCGCGCCAGGCAGGCTACCCGCTCACCGATGACTTCAATGGCGAACAACAGGAGGGCATAGGCCTGTACCAGGTGACGCAGCATAACGGCGAGCGCTGGAGCGCGGCGCGCGGCTACCTGCATCCTCACATGGGCAAGCGCGCCAACCTGCAGGTGATCACCGGTGCGCACGCAACGCGCATCCTGATGGAAGGCAAGCGCGCCGTTGGCATAGAATTTTTACAGGCTGGGCAAAAGCGCAGCCTGCGTGCCAAACAAGAGGTCCTGCTGGCTGCCGGCTCCCTGCAAACCCCGCAGTTGATGATGCTGTCCGGCATAGGCGACGGCCGGGACCTGCAGCGGCACGGCATTCCGGTTGCCCACGATCTGCCCGGCGTAGGCCGCAACCTGCAGGATCACCCTGACTTTACCTTTAATTACTTCGCCGACAGCCTGGACCTGATGGGGTTTTCCGTCGCCGGCTCAGTGCGCATGACGCGCGAATTCTGGCGCTACCAGACGCAAAGGCGCGGCATGCTGAGTTCCAATTTTGCCGAAGGCGGCGGCTTCCTGAAGACCGATGCCGATTTGCCCGCGCCGGATATACAACTGCATTTCGTCATCGGCATGGTGGACGACCATGCGCGCAAGCTGCACCTGGGGCACGGCTACTCCTGCCACGTATGCGTGCTGCGGCCCAAGAGCGTCGGCGAACTGACGCTGGCCAGCAAGGATCCTCTGGCAGCGCCGCTGATCAATCCGCGCTTCCTGGAACACCCGGACGATATCGAAACCCTGGTCAAGGGCTTCAAGATGACGCGCCGCCTGATGGATGCGCCGGCGCTGGCCGCCGCCCGCACGCGCGACAAACTGACGGCCAATGTAAAGACCGATGACGACATCCGCGCCATCCTGCGCGAACGCGCCGATACCGTGTACCACCCCGTCGGCACCTGCAAGATGGGCACCGATGCGATGGCCGTGGTCGATCCGGCGCTGAAGGTACATGGCTTGCAGGGCTTGCGCGTGGTCGATGCGTCCATCATGCCTACCCTGATAGGCGGCAATACCAATGCGCCGACGATGATGATAGGCGAGAAGGCCGCCGACCTGATCCGCGCCGGCAGATAGCAGACTCAAGCACAATTTCTCAATTCCACAGCAAACCCCGATAAAAATCATGCATTCATTCAACTTGCTTACACGACGCTCAATTGGCCTTATCGCCCAGGCCACTACCCTGCTCTGCCTGCAATCCACTAGCGTATTGGCACAGCAAACCCCTGCGCAGATGATCCAGCCCAAGCCCGCAGAACCGGCGACGATCGCCGCGCAAGCCAGGCTGAAGCAAAGTCTGCCTTTTGCCAACAAGGACGATTTTGACGATGCGCGCTACGGCTTCATCGATACCCTGCCCGATGCGCTGATCACCGGCGCAACGCCCTACCCTGCCTGGAGCATGAAGCCATATGCCTTCCTGCAAAAAGAAACGGCACCGGACACGGTCAACCCCAGCCTGTGGCGGCAGGCGCAACTGAATAGCATCCACGGCCTGTTCAAGGTCACGGACCGGGTGTACCAGGTGCGCAACTTCGATATCTCGAATATGACCATCATTGAGGGCGACAAGGGCCTGCTGATCATAGACCCGCTGCTGACCAGGGAAACCGCAGCGGCCGCGCTGGCGCTGTACTACAAGCACAGGCCGAAAAAACCGGTATTGAATGTTATCTACAGCCATAGCCACGCCGATCACTTCGGCGGAGTGAAAGCCGTCATCGACGAGGCCGATATAGCAGCCGGCAAGGCCCAGGTGATCGCACCGGACGGCTTCATGGAACATGCTGTGGCGGAAAACATCATCGCCGGCAATGCGATGAGCCGGCGCGCGCAATACCAGTTCGGTGCGCTGCTGCCGCCGGGTGAAAAAGGCCAGGTTGATACCGGCCTGGGCAAGACGCTGTCGCGCGGCTCGCTCACGCTGATCGCACCGAATGTGCTGATCAAGCAGAATATGGAAAAGCGCGTCTTCGACGGCATAGAAGTCGTGTTCCACCTGACGCCGGGCACCGAAGCGCCGTCGGAAATGAATATGTATTTCCCGCAGTTCAAGGTGCTGGATATGGCGGAAAACACCTCGCACAATATGCATAACCTGTACACGATACGCGGTGCCGAAGTACGGGACGGCAATGCCTGGGCGCGCTATATCGATGAAGCGCTGGGCGCTTTCGGCGCTAACAGCAGCTACCTGATAGGACAGCATCACTGGCCCACCCGCGGCCCGCAAAAAATCGCCGATTTCATGAAGAAGCAGCGCGATATGTACAAGTTCATCCACGACCAGTCGGTGCGCCTGCTGAACCAGGGTTACACGCCGAACGAAATCGCCGAGACCCTGCAAATGCCGGCCAGCCTGGCCAATGAATGGTATGACCGCGGCTACTACGGCACGCTCAGCCATAACAGCAAGGCGGTGTACCAGAAATACCTGGGCTGGTACGACGCCAATCCGGCCAATCTGAATCCGCTGCCACCGGTGGAAGCCGGCAAGAAGTATGTGGAATACATGGGCGGCGCCGACAATATCATCAAGCGCGCGCGTGAAGACTATAAACAGGGCAACTACCGCTGGGTTGCCACGGTCGCCAATCACCTGGTCTATGCAGATCCTTCCAACCGCGAAGCGCGCGAGCTGGCAGCCGATGCGCTGGAACAGATGGGCTACCAGGCAGAAGCAGGCACCTGGCGCAATGCCTACCTGTTTGGCGCCTATGAACTGCGCAACGGCATGCCGAAAATCAACCCGCCGAGTTCATTGACCGCCGATGCGCTGCAGGCGCTGTCGCTGGACATGTTCTTCGATTTCCTGGGCGTGCGCCTGAATGCAGGCCGGGCCGATGGCAAGCATATCGTCATCAACTGGCAGTTCACCGATACCCGGCAGACCTATGTGCTGAACCTGGAAAATTCAGCACTGACCTATACCAGCGGCAAGGCAGCCGACAAGGCCGATACCAGCCTGGTGCTGGACAGGCCGACACTGAATGCGATCATGCTCAAGCAGATGACTTTCCCGCAAGCGGTCCAGAGTGGCAAGATCAAGCTGGGCGGCCCGCCGGACAAGCTGGTGGAACTGTTCAGCATGCTGGATGAATTTAATCCCATGTTTGAAGTCATAGAACCGAAAAAGGCCGCACCTAAATAAAGCGATACGGGCAAGCAAAAGCAAATCGGCGCTGTTCCCGGATGACGGGAACAGCGCCGATTTTTTATTTTTTGCGGAGCAGCTTACTGTACTACCCCATGCCGGTCGATTTTGACTACGCGTGCATCCTCATCGCGGCTGCCCTTGCCATCGCTTACCTTCCTGACCTTGACCTGTGCCACCCCGGAACCGCGCACATTCACCTGCGCACGGTCGGCCAGCAGGCTGACCGCATCCAAGTCGCCGGAACCGCTGAGCTTGGCGACCAGCAATTTGGCGCTGCCTTTCAGGCTCACCCCGCCGGAACCTTCCATCGTCAGCTTGATTTGCGCCTGCTGCAGGCCACTCGCATCAATGTCGCCGGAGCCCAGCGCTTCCAGTTCCAGCGCTTCGCTGACGCCGCTCAGGTTGACATCGCCCGGGCCGACATCCTTGACCACGGCGCGCGCCACTTCCAGCCTGCTGGTATCCAGATCGCCGGAGCCATTCAGCTCCGCATGCATTTCCCCTACCTTGCCGGCCAGCGTCAGATTGCCCGGGCCGTTCAGCACTACATTCGCAGTGTCTGCCTGCAAATCGCCGATGTCAATATCGCCTGAACCAGACATGACCAGGTTCAGCCCTTTCAACTGGCCGCCCATGGAAAAATCGCCGGCGCCTTTCATGACCACATTCACTTGCGCCATTTGTATCGCCCTGGCAGTGACGTCGCCGGAGCCACTGCTGTCTATATTCAGTTCCTGGCTGACCGGGCCCATCACCGTATCGCCGGAGGCAACCATCTTGGCGCTGATCTTCATCGCGGTCAACTGGCCCAGATCGATGTCGCCGCTGCCGTTGCTCTTTACTGCCAGCTCCCCGACCCTGCCCTCTATGCGCGTATCGCCGGAACCTTCATTCACCAGTTCCAGCTTGTCTCCATGGTATTTTTCCACCCGCATGTCGCCGCTGCCTGTGTTTTTCAGGCGTTCCAGGTTGGCGGCGGAAATCTTCACCGTCAACGGATAGTCGCTGACGCCGACATTCACGTGTATGCCGGAATGGGATTTCCTGCTGATCACCAGCGTATCGCCATTAACCGTGGTCACGACCTGGCTGATCAAGTTGTCATCCCCGGAAACTTCTACCGAAGGCTGGCCTTCGCCGGTGACGACGACATCAAACGAACCTGACATTTCGATCGCCTTGAAGGCACCGACTTCGCGCTTTTCCACCGCCAGCTTGCCGCTACCTTTCACATCGTCATCACTGACATGTACTTCACATGCGGTCAGCGTCAGCAGCAGTAAGCATCCTAGGTATTTGATCATTTTTTGACTCTTCTTCGATAGACACCGCAATCCGGCAGTTGGAAGCATAAATCGTCTATTAACGGATTGGAATCAAAAAGTGACGAAATGCCAATTTGACGGCTTGAATTGCAAAAACCACCGACAAGTGCAAGGTCATGGTAATTTTGGCAAACAATTCCTGCTATTCTTGCGGCTAGGATTCTGAGCTGGATGCCAGGCAGTTTTTGACAGAACATGATGCATCTCACCAATTTCACTCACCTCACTCGCTCACTATGGAACAACTGATACTGCGCGCCCACGATGGCGCGCAAACCACGATCACGCACCACGGTGCCCACGTCTGCTCATGGATACCGGCCGGCGGCAAGGAACAGCTTTTTCTCAGCAAGACCTCGGAATTTCGCGCAGGCGCAGCTATCCGCGGCGGCGTGCCGGTGATCTTTCCACAGTTCGCCGGACTGGGTGCGCTACCCAAGCACGGCTTTGCCCGTACCTCGAACTGGCGTCTGCAGCGCTCCGGCCACACGGAAATCGGCGCCGCGCAGGCGGTGTTTGAACTGCATGAATCCATCGCCACGATAGCGCTCTGGCCCTATGTGTTCAGGGCGGAACTGACGGTGACGGTGGCCGGCGATAGCCTGGACATCGCGCTGGCAGTAGAAAACAGCGGCGACACCGCCTTCAGCTTCACCGCGGCATTGCATACCTACCTGGCTGTCGAAGACATCGCCGACGTCAGCGTGCACGGCCTGGCCGGGCTGAACTATAGGGACAGCGCTACCGGCGCTGAAAATTGCGTGGATACCGGCGAAACGCTGGGCATAGCAGGCGAAGTGGACCGTATCTATGCGAATGTACCGGCGCAACTGGAATTGCGGCAAGGCGCGCAATCCACCCTGATCAAGAGCTACGGTTTTAGCGATGCGGTAGTCTGGAATCCCGGCGCCGTCAAAGCGGCCAGCCTGGCCGACCTGGAGCCGGGCGGCTACCGGCGCATGCTCTGCGTGGAAGCCGGGGCCATCATGGACGCGGTTCATCTGGCGCCGGGCGAGCGCTGGAGCGGCAGCCAGGGCCTGCAGGCGATACCATCACCCCGCTGAGCCGGCTGCCGTCGGCCATCAGCAGCCAGCCTGTCTTGCAGCTTTAGAGCTTCTCGTTCATTGACAGGTGTTAACAATCAGAACATATTGTTGTGCCAGTAATAAATTCGATACTTCGCCGTTACTTCAGTATTTCTGCCGGGGCCGGGCACTTTATATGCTTAGCCCGGTCTATCTGTAGCATGGCTGTCGACAACGGCCTTTTCTTATCTCAATCACAAGGGAATACAATGCAAGGCAGCAAACGCTTTCACCAGTGCGCAGGTATCGCCTCCGTTCACAGCTCAACTCAACTACAAACTGGCAACGGACATACCGATACGGTAGCCGGCCTCAATAGCGTCTTCAAAATCGCCAGGGCATCCGTACTGGGCGTGGCGCTGCTGGCCAGTGGCCTCGCCGCCGCGCAGACTGCCCCGGTGCTGCCTAAAGGTGTCAGCCAGATCACAACGGTAGAGGGCATTACCGAATACAGGCTGCAAAACGGCCTGAAGATCCTGCTGATGCCGGATGCCTCCAAGCCGACCACCACTGTGAATGTCACTTACCTGGTGGGCTCCCGCCACGAAAACTACGGCGAAACCGGCATGGCGCATCTGCTGGAACACATGATGTTCAAAGGTGCGCCCAAGCATCCCAAGATTACCGAAGAATTCAATAAACGCGGCATGCGTCCGAACGGCACCACCAGCCTGGACCGCACCAATTATTTTGAGATCTTCCAGGCCGGCGACGACAACCTGAAATGGGCGATAGGCATGGAAGCCGATCGCATGGTGAATTCCTTCATCGCCAAGAAGGATCTGGATTCTGAAATGACCGTGGTCCGCAATGAATACGAAAGCGGCGAGAACTCGCCTTTCGGCGTTTTGCTGAAGCGCATGCAAAGCGTGGCCTATGACTGGCACAACTACGGCAATTCAACGATAGGCAATCGCAGCGACATAGAAAACGTCAAGATAGAAAACCTGCAGGCTTTTTATCATACCTATTACCAGCCGGACAATGCAGTGGTGATGATCGCCGGTAAATTCGACGTCGCGCAAACCCTGAAATGGATTTCCGAGTCCTTCGGCGTACTGCCCAAGCCCAAGCGCAGCCTGCCGGTGTTGTGGACGGTAGAGCCGACGCAGGATGGCGAACGCAGCTTTGTCGTGCGCCGCAAGGGCGACATACAACTGGTTGCAGTCGCCTACAAGATGCCGGCCGGCCTGCACCCTGACAACGATTCGCTGTCCTACGCTGCCGATATCCTGTCCGACTCGCCGAACGGCCGCCTGCACAAGCAGTTTGTGGAAAGCGGCAAGGCAGTTGCCATTGTGAATATCCCGCTGGGATCGTATGCGCCGGGCTTGCAGATTATTGGCGCGGTGGTCAAGAAAGGCCAGCCTATAGAACCGGTACGTGATGAGCTGATCAGCGCGATAGAAAATTTCAGCAAGACCGCGCCGACCAAGGAAGAAATGGACAGGATCACGCGCAAGAATGCCAATGCTACTGAAAAACTGCTCAACGACCATGAAAAAATCGGCGTCGCGATGTCCGAAATCATCGCACTGGGCGACTGGCGCTACCTGTTCCAGAACCGCGACCAGCAGGCCAGCATCACCGCTGAGCAGGTAAGCGCTGCTGCCGGCAAGTACTTCAAACGCGATAACCGCACGGTAGGCATGTTCCTGCCGGAAGATGCGCCGCAGCGCGCGGAAATCCCGGCTGCGCCCAGCATAGAAGAAGTGATGAAGGGCTATAAGGGCAAGGCTAGCACTGGCGAAGCAGAGAACTTCGATCCGTCCCCGGCCAATATCGATAAACGCACGCAGCGCAGCAAGATAGGCGACATCAATGTGGCCATCCTGTCCAAGCATACCAAGGGTGAAATGGTCTCGGTGGCGCTGAACCTGCATCGCGGCGACGAGAAAAGCCTGGTCGGCAAGAAATGGATCGCTGCGCTGACCGGCTCCATGATAGGCAAGGGCACGAGCAAATACAGCCGCGCGGAACTGGCCGACGAAATGTCCAAGCTGAAAATGAGCGGCGGCATTTACAGTTTTACGACGACCAAGAGCAACCTTGCCGCAGCATTGCAACTGTCAGCCCATATCCTGAAAGACCCGAGCTTCCCAGAAAGCGAATTCACGCAAGCGCGTGAGCAAATGATCGTCAACCTGGAAGCTTCCCGCAATGAGCCGAACGCGGTTGCATCGCGCGCGCTGGGACTGTATTTCAACCGCTATCCTAAGGGCGATATACGCGCGGCAGAAACCATCGACGAATCGATCGCCGGCATCAAGGCGGTGACCCTGGACGACGTGAAAGCCTACTACAAGCAGTTCTACGGCGCGTCCAATGCTGAAATGTCCATCGTCGGCGATGTCGATGCGGCAGAAGCAGGAAAGCAGATCGCTGCAGCGTACGGCAACTGGAAAAGCGCATCGCCGTATACGCGCCTGTCCAGCCGTTACGATGATATCCCGGCAAAACATGAAACCCTGAATACGCCGGATAAGGAAAACGGTTTCTATATCGCCGCGATGAATCTGCAGTTGCGCGATGACGATGCCGATTACCCTGCGCTGTATGTTGCCAACTATATCTTCGGCGCTTCCGGCCTGGATTCTCGCCTGATGCTGCGGATACGCCAGAAAGACGGCCTGTCCTATGGCGGTGGCTCAGGTATCGAGGCCGGCTCGGTGGACCGTGTAGGCTCTTTCAGCATCAGCGCGATTGCCGCACCACAGAACCTGGCCAAGGTGGATGCCGCCGTCAACGAAGAACTGGCACGCATGCTAAAGGATGGATTCACGGAACAGGAACTGGCGCGCGCCAAATCCGGCCTGCTGCAGCAACGCCTGCAAGGCAGAACCAGCGACCCGCGCCTGGCATCAGGCTGGAACTTCAACCTGGAGCATCAGCGTACCTTCGCCTGGAGCCAGGCACTGGACGACAAGATCAAGGCCTTGACAGTGGAACAGTTGAATGCCGCGGTCAGGAAAACCATAGACCCGTCCAAGCTGACCGTCTTCATTGCCGGCGACCAGTCCAAGATGAAGCCGGAAGCGGCCAAGTAATAAAAGTAGCTAAACACCGCCAGACACTGCCCCGCAACACAGGGTATTGGTCTGGCTAGTGTAAATAATGTAGATACAGCAAGGCCGTCCATCTGGACGGCCTTTTTTTGTGTTCGCGAAATGTCTTTCTCTATAGCCCGAGAGCTTTATTTGTATTTTTTCTCTATCGCCGCGCTGGTGCCATCCTTGTCCATCTCCTTCAGCAAATGGTTCAGATGGTCTATTCTCGCTTGCTCCATGCCGGTATTGCAGGCCAGGTACATATCGGTCTGGTTGAAGACAAATAGCGGAACAATCAGCTTGGACAAACCCTGTTGCCGCAGGATATCCATACCCAGCAACTCGCCGGTAGCCCAGAAATCAAAACGGCCGTACAACATCTTGCGCGGGTTATCCACATCGGCGCTGGCGAGGTCGGTATTGAAGCCTTTCAGCGAAAAATATTCGGCGATCGCATCATTGCGGTAGGTGCCGATCACATAAGGCCGCAGATCCTCCAGCGTCCTGGGGCGGCGGGTGTCGTCGGCCCGCGCAAAGATCACCCAGTTGTTCCTGACCAGCGGGCCTACCCATTTATACAGGGATTCGCGGCCGGGGGTGCGCGACGTGGAAAACACGCAGGTTTCAGGATTGTTTTGCGCCATTTGTATCGATCGCGCCCAGGGATAGGCGGCAATCGTGTATTTCTCCCCCGCACGGCGCATCAACTCCATCACCTTCTCGGTGGATATGCCGCTGATTTCCCCATTTTTGGGGCTGACGATGTTGAACGGCGGATAATCTTCCGTGGTCAGGCTGATCGCATGGACGGGCGTTGCCAGGCTTGCCGCCAGGACAAACTGAAGGAGCCGGCTACTGTTCATGATCGCGCTCTCCATCCAAATCGCGCCGGTGAACCCGGCTGTTCTCGACTACAAAGCGGCATGCCGTGGCAATGCGCTTGCGGCGATGCAGTCCTTCTGAATTTAATACCCCGCCAGCGTGAAAGTCAAACCGTCAATGTCAAGAAACTGCAATCTCTTGCGGGTAAAATACCTGGAGGAAATTAAGCTGCAGCGAGCTTATACTTGAGGCAAGCTGCGGCGCAGATCACCATTCCTCGCCATTCCTTGCAATGCGTTGCAAGCGGCGCGCCCACTTTTAAACCTGACAGGCCATGCATGCAACTCGACAACTTATCTTACGGCTCTGACCAGTGCGGACTGATCTGCGGCTACCTGTTTGAACCCGGCAAGGCCGGCAGCGCGATCCATGCCGATGCGGTGCTGGAGTGGCTGCGCACCCGCCAGGATAGCCGTGACGGCTCCTTTTTGTGGCTGCACTTTAACCTGGCCAATGTCGCAGCCGAAAAATGGCTGCATGAACACAGCCGCCTGCCGGATGAATTTTATGAAATGCTGCATGAAGGCTCGCGCTCGACCCGCATCGAGCACGCCAATAATGGCCTGATCGCGGTGGTCAATGATGTGCTGCATGATTTTGCGTTTGAAGCTTCCGACATTGCCACCTTATGGCTGTGCGTGGAGCAGAACGTGATGATCAGCGCCCGCCGCAAGCCGCTGCAATCGGTGGACAGGCTGCGCAATGCGGTCAATCATGGCGAGCTATTCCATTCGGCAACCGAACTGCTGACCCATCTGCTGCGCGACCAGGCCGATGTATTGATAGGCATAGTGCGCAATGCGATCAAGCGCGTCGACGATATAGAAGACCACCTGCTGGCAGACAGGCTGAACCCGAAACGGGCCAAGCTGGGCGAATTGCGGCGCGTGCTGGTGCGCCTGCAAAGGCTGCTGGCGCCGGAGCCGGCGGCGCTGTTCCGCCTGCTGCAGAAACCGCCTGTTTGGGTGGCCGAGTCCGATGTGCAGGAACTGCGCCAGTCCACCGAGGAATTTGCAGTGGTGCTGAGCGACATGGCTTCGCTGCAGGAAAGGATCAAGCTGCTGCAGGAAGAAATTGCCGCCAGCGTCAATGAACAAAACAACCGCTCGCTGTTCGTGCTGACCATCGTCACGGTGCTGGCCTTGCCTATCAACATCATCGCCGGTCTGCTGGGCATGAATGTGGGCGGAGTGCCGCTGGCGCAGCATCCTGCGGGTTTCTGGATCGTGGTTGCCATTGTCGCCACGTTTACCGTGATCGCAGGCTGGCTGGCCTTCCGCAAGCGGGAATAAAAGGTTTATTCGGATTGCAGCAATAGATTGGTCAGGTACACGCCCCTGACCTTGTCCGAACGCAGACTGGTATTGGCAACCTTGGTCATATTGGCTTGCAGGTTTTTCAAGCCCTCAGTCGTACGTATCGCTTCCGGATCGGTATTGATCAGGGTTTTTTGCAGCAGGCTGTCCAGGGTTTCGCGATTCTGTTTCAGCCATTCCTCATCTTCGCCGTCAGCCTTGATGGAAATTTCCGCCCTCACGCCATAACCCTCGATATGCACCGTGGGCAGGTTCAGCACCAGATAGCTGGGTTGCGGCGGCGCCTCGCTCTTTTTCGCATTGAAAAACCAGATGCCGGCAAAAATACCGGCTACGCCGATAGAAGCCATGATGGCGGCATACATCGTCAGATTATCGCTTTCAGCCTTCTTCGCCATGGCATCTCCGTCCTGTATGGATGTCACTCAGGCCATGCTTTAGAGAGTTAGAGAAGGTATGCAAAGGCTGGCATGCTGTGTGTCTACATAGTGTAGTGGATAGGCGGCATTAAATTGATATCAAAATAGTAATTTTACAATTTTCTTGGCCGGGCTCAAGCTTGAGCTGGCCAGTGCCTCTGCATCACGGCGGCAAGCTGGGGATCTTGTTCCAGGCGCAATAGCAAAGCCGAGAATGCCGGCCTGGATGTCGCCAGATGCACTCTGCTGCCTGACCACCGGGAAACGATCGTCGCCATCAGGCCCAGTGCAGAGGGATGCATGCCATCCAGCAACAAGTTTGCCGGAAAGGTATCCGCGAACACATCCCACAAATGATGCAGCCGCTGCTTACTGCCGGCGATGATGCGCTGCTGCTCGTCTTCATTGGCTTTCGTGCACCAGCGCTGCGGAAAATCGACGATGCCTATCGCCGCATAGCAATTGGCGGCGATATACACGAGGCCGCGCAAGGCTTGCGCCCGCGCCGATGCCTGTTGCGGCAGCAGGCCGCTGGCCGGATATTCCAGGCCCAGATGCATCAGGATCGCGGCGCTCTCGGTCAGTACCGAGCCATCCGGCAAGACCAGCGTGGGAATCTGCGCCAGAGGATTGATCTTCTTCAACTCTTCCAGCCCCGCACTTTCTTCCCACGAAGCAGCATCAACGATGCGAAACTCTGCCTGCGCCAGTTGCAAGGCAACTTCTACCATGGCCGAGCCCGAGCCGCGGGTGCCGAATAAGGTGAACATCGTCGCGCCCTATATAAACTGAAATTCTGTATAAACGTATTCCCGCAAACCCCGCTGATGCAGCATGTCGCGAAATACCTGGTTTTTTTTCTGGTTGCCGAAATCCACCGCGGCACTTGTCAGCGTGGGCAGTTTCAGCAGCCCGGCATAATCCTCAGGCTGCCATCGGCTGTCCGCCACATGCGCAAACTCTTGCAGCGCGGGCGCCTGTTCCAGCGCCTTGATGTCGCTTAACTTTCTGAGCGTGTGCAGATAGACCCTGCGCAATTTGTGCAAGCCGGATACGTCAGGCAATGCTGCCACCTGCCCCAGCGCCTGCAAGAAAAAATTCTGCAGCCCTGTCATGGACGAAATAAAGGACAGGTCCTGCAAACCGCGGATCTGCCACAGCTCCAGAAACTGCAGTTGCTGCAACTGGCGCAATGCCGACCAATCCTGTATCTGGCATTGCTTGATATCCAGCAGGCATAGCTTAGGCAAGGAGCGCAAAAACTCCAGGTTTTCCAGCTTCACCGAGCGCAGCGTCAGGTCATGCAATTGGGCCAGGCCGCCGATCTGTTCCAGCCGGTTTTGCTGCCCTTCCAGATGCAGGATGCGCAAATTGCCAAAGCGCTGCAAGACCTGTAAATCCGGCTGCTGTTCAGGCCGCGCACCGGACTTGCCTATGTACAGAGTCTGCAGCTCACCGTCGGGCAGCTGGTTTAAAAAATCAAAATCGGGCAAATCGGCGATGCCTATTGCCAGGCTATGCAGGTTCTTGAGGCTGGCCAGATGCTGCAGGCCGGCCGCCTGTTGCAGGCAATCGGCAGAGAAGTGGCGCACGCAGTCCATGTGCTTTAAAAACGACAGGTCGCACACCGCGCCATTGCCGTCATAGATACGCAGTTCCAGCTCGGGCCGCAACGCAAACAGGCTTTCGTTAAGCCGCTTGCAAGTCAGTATGTCCGGCTGCGAGCTGGTTTGCAGGATGCCTAGTTCCTTGTCATCCAGCAGCGAGGCTATCTCGGCGGCCGTCAGCGTGCCGCTGAAATTGGCTCTATCCCTGGAAATGCGGTTTGGCGCAAGCGGCATGAGAAAGACTCGGCTGGCTGGTGGCTACCACGCGA
The DNA here is from genome assembly GCF_014636315.1 of Parundibacterium terreum. Lineage (GTDB taxonomy): Bacteria > Pseudomonadota > Gammaproteobacteria > Burkholderiales > Burkholderiaceae_D > Undibacterium > Undibacterium terreum. The sequence continues at coordinate 209,435 of NZ_BMED01000006.1, forward strand.
CTTTACACCATGCGGCAGGCCATGCCTATAATTGGGGCAAACACTTGCTCATAAAAAAGAGAGGCCAGAAACATGGAACAGCATTCCGGCATGAGCCTGCCAAGTAAGAGTTTGCTTCGGCAGCGCGGCGCGCACCAGCACGCCAGGGTTACCAAGATAGAGTTATTCTTTGACCTGGTGTTCGTGTTTGCCGTCACGCAGTTGTCGCATACGCTGTTGAAGCACGCGACGCCGGCCGGAGCCTTGCACACCGGCTTGCTGTTTCTCGCAGTATGGTGGGTATGGATCTATACCTTATGGATTACCAACTGGCTGGACCCGGACCGCGTACCTGTCAGGCTGATGCTGTTTGTGCTGATGCTGGCCGGGCTGGTACTGTCGGCGTCGCTGCCGGAAGCCTTCGGCGACAAGGGACTGGTATTTGCCCTCGTGTTTGTCGGCATGCAGGTCGGACGTACACTGTTCATGCTGTGGGCAATCCGGCATGGATCGCCCGATTTGCTTCGTAATTTCCTGCGGGTACTGGTCTGGCTGCTATTGTCTGCTGCATTCTGGATTGCAGGAGGCATCGCGGAAGAGAGCGACCGCCTGATATGCTGGATAGCAGCGCTATGCATAGAATATATTTCACCTGCGCTGTTCTTCTGGGTACCCGGCCTGGGCCGCTCGACCACCGCCGACTGGAATGTGGAAGGCGGCCATCTGGCCGAGCGCTGTTCGCTCTTCATCATCATCGCATTGGGAGAATCCATCCTGGTCACCGGCGCCACTTTCGCCGAGCTGGCCTGGTCTGCATCGACGCTGGCGGCCTTCGCTATCGCCTTTATCGGCAGTGCGGCGATGTGGTGGATCTACTTCAATATCGGCGCCGAACGCGGCAGCCACCACATCAGCAAGTCGCAGGACCCCGGCCGCATCGCCCGCATGGTGTACACCTACATCCACCTGCTGATCGTCGGCGGTGTCATCGTCGGCGCGGTGGGCGATGAAATGCTGCTGGCCCATCCCGATGGCCATCTGACCGGTGCTGCCATCGCCGCCATCACCGGCGGCCCCATGCTGTTTTTGTTTGGCAACCTGCTGTTCAAGTGGCTGACTTCGCCGCTGGACCGTATGCCGCTATCGCATCTGGCCGGGCTGGGGCTGACCGGTGCACTACTGGTGCTGCTGATTTTTTACCATGGAATGACGCCGCTGCTACTGACAGCGGCGATGACCGTGATCCTGATCATCGTCGCGGTGTGGGAAACGCTGTCGCTGCGTAACCCCTAAACCCGGCAATGCCGTCACCCCGGCAGTCTGCGGTAATTTGCCGTCACGGCCTCTTGCTCTTCTTCACCCGGCGGTATCACATACATCGCAATCTGCATCTCGCTGCCAGACACAGGCTTCAGCAATATGCGCCAACCCCAATCTGGATCGGGCGGCGCTTCAAAGGAACCGAGCAGATTGACCAGGCCGTCATCACCGATGGCGCCGCTACTCGGAAGCAGCTTTTTGCTGGCGTGCCAGGAATCGCCCCAGGATGCCGTCGCGCTATTTTTTTCTGCGTCATAGGCCAGCAGCAGGATGCCTTGCTGCGGCTTGCCCTCATGGCTCCAGTCATAATTGAGTTGCAGCAGGGAGCCGTCGGCAAGTTCGGTCACCGTCAGCCTTGTGTCGGACAAAAATTCTGATGGCGTTGGCCAGCTCAGAAACAGCCGGTTGCGGCCCTCCCATTGCCCGACGAAATTGGAAAATATGCCTGCCATACGCCCTCCCCAGAATATGTTTTATGAAAGGCATTAACTTACTCTCTTATTTTTAGCCAGGCAATCGGAAAGCATGCTGCAATAAAATGCGCTTTGGCATATGCTGGCAGCTTGCAATCAGGTCGGTAACATAGGCTTCTTACGGAGAATGGAACGATGAGCAAGAGTGCAATGGCTGGCGGCATACGTGTAGGCATAGGCGGCTGGGACTATGATCCCTGGCGCGAGACTTTTTATCCGCCCGATGTGCCAAAGAAACGCGCACTGGAATATGCCAGCCGGCAAGTAACCGGCATCGAGGTCAACGGCACCTACTACGGCACTTTCAAACCCGAGACCTATACCAACTGGCATGCGCAGACGCCAGACGATTTCATGTTTTCTTTGAAGGCTTTGCGCTACACGACCAACCGCAAGGTGCTGGCCGAAGCCGGTGAATCGGTGGATAAGTTCATCAATAGCGGTCTGTCGGAACTGGGTGAAAAACTGGGTCCCATCGTATGGCAACTGGCGCCCAGCAAGCGCTTCGATGCCGACGACCTGGAAGCTTTTTTCAAGCTGCTGCCGGATAAGCTGGGTAAGCTGAAACTGCGCCATGTGCTGGATCCCCGCCATGACAGCTTCCTGTGCGAAGAGTATCTGGCGCTGGCCAGGAAGCACAAGATCGCTACCGTATTTACCGATTCGGAAGAATATCCTTCCTTTGCCGATATCACCGGCGAGCTGGTCTATGCGCGGCTGATGAGCGCGCAATCGGACATAGACACCGGCTACAGCAAACCCGCGCTGAAGAAATGGGCGGCGCGGGCAGAATTATGGAGCAGCGGCGGCCAGCCGGACGACTTGCCATATGCGGGTGCAATCGGAGACAAGAGCAAGCCGCGCGACGTGTTCATGTATTTCATCAACGGCGCCAAGGAAAGGGCTCCGGCGGCGGCGAAGCAGTTGATTGAAATTTTGAACGCGAAGAAATAAATTCCATGCCCGCTGCTCTGAAGCACAAACTCGCAGTCTTGCTGCCGCTCCTATTGGCTGGACTGAACAGCATTGCCGCTCCGGCATCGGTCTCTGAACGCAAGGACATACTGGAAGCTGCACGGCCTGTGATTTCCAGGCTGGCTGGCCAGCCGGTCAAATTCAAGGTCGATCACTTGAATACAGACGCGAACTGGGCGGTGCTAGTAGGCGGCTTGCTGCAGGCGGACGGTAAACCGCTGGACTGGTCCAAGGCGCAATCCTGTAATCCGGACCTGGACAAGATGCTGTGGGTAGTGCTGGCAAAGGCAGACGGCAAGTGGCGCATCGCGCAGGCCGAAATATGTGCGTCAGAGCCGCCTTACTGGTATATCAACGACTATACATGGCCCTGCGGTGTCTACGCCGGTCTGGTGGAAGGCGAGCGCAGTCTGGAACGCGAATGCCGGGCCGCTCTCAGGAATGAACGCTAAGCTGCCGGTTCAGTTGGAATCGGCTTAGGCGTCGCCAGCAAGGCCTTCAGATTCGCCAGCCGGTTTTGCGGCGTGATTGCTTCTTCTTCGGTCGGCACGGCATCGCCCTCATCCAGCTTCATTTCCTTGATAAAACGCGATACATCGCAATGCACCGGCGCACCGGCGCGCTTGCGCTTTTTGCACCAGGTGATATGCAGGCTGCGCTGCGCGCGGGTGATGCCTACATACATCAGGCGGCGCTCTTCTTCTATGCGCGCAACGATGGTCTCGGCGGGCGCATCCGGATCGCCCTTATGCGGCAGGATGCCCTCTTCCACGCCGACCAGGAACACATGCGGGAACTCCAGCCCCTTGGATGCGTGCAAGGTGGACATGCGCACTGCATCCGGTTCTTCGTCCTTGCCTTCCATCATCGACATCAGCGCCACCATCTGCGTCAGGTCCAGCAGGCTGCGGTGGTCGTCCGTGCCTTCCTTGCCGCCGCTGCCCTTCTGCTTCAGCCAGTTGGTAAAGTCGATCACGTTCTGCCATTTGCTTTGCGCTGCGCGATCGTCGAAGCTGTCGTACAGATAGCCTTCGTAATTGATCTCTTTCATCATCTCATCCAGCAGCACGGTCGCCTGGTCTTCGCGGTGCGCATGCATTTCCAGGTGGTTGATGAAGTTGCCGAACTCGCGCAGGGGCCTCAGTTGCCGCTCCGGCAGCAAGGCCTCAATGCCGCCCTTGAACACCGCTTCAAACAGCGAGCACTGCCATTGGCCGGCAAATGAGCCCAGCACTTCCAGAGTCGATTGGCCGACGCCGCGCCGGGGCGTTGTCACCGCGCGGATGAAGGCCGGATCGTCGTCTTCATTGGCGATCAGGCGCAGGTAGGCAATGATGTCCTTGATCTCGGCCTTGTCGAAAAAGCTCTGGCCGCCGGAAATAGTGTAAGGAATGCGCTCCTTGCGCAGCGCCTGTTCGATCACGCGGGCCTGATGGTTGCCGCGGTACAGGATCGCATAGTCGGAATACTTGGCGCGGCGCTCGAAGCGGTGCGCAGAAATCATGATGGCGACCTGGTCGGCCTCCTGCTCGTCATCCTGCATGCCCAATACCTTGACCGGGTCGCCCAGGCCGTGTTCGGACCAGAGTGCTTTGTCGAACAGCTTGGGATTATTGCCGATGACTGAATTGGCCGCTTGCAGGATGCGGGTGCTGGAGCGGTAATTCTGTTCCAGCTTGATGATCTGCAGGTCGGGGAAATCCACTTGCAGCGTCTTCAAGTTTTCTATGGTGGCGCCGCGCCATGCGTAGATCGCCTGGTCGTCGTCGCCCACGGCGGTAAACATAGGCTTCTTGCCTATGCCGGTCACCAGCAATTTTACCAGCTCGTACTGGCAGGTATTGGTGTCCTGATATTCATCCACCAGCAGATAACGCAGGCGGCGCTGCCATTTGTCGCGCACCTGTTCATTGGTGCGGAACAATTCCACCGGCAGGCGTATCAGATCGTCGAAATCCACCGCCTGGTAGGCGCTCAGCGTGGCCACATAGCTGCGATAGATGCGCGCGGCACTGGCTTCTTCTTCATCCTTGGCCTGGTTCAGCGCGGCTTCCGGATCGACCAGGCCATTCTTCCACAGCGACATCGCGGTCTGTATGCGGCGTATCAACTGCTTGTCGGTAGTGATCGCCAGATCCTGCACCAGCGAAAAGCAATCATCGCTGTCCATGATGGAAAACCTGTCCTTCAGGCCCAGCGCCTGCGCTTCCTGGCGCAGTATCTTCACGCCCAGCGAGTGGAAGGTGGATACCGTCAGTTGCTTGGCTTTCTTGGGTTCCTGCAGCAGTTTGGCGATACGTTCCTGCATCTCCAGCGCGGCCTTATTGGTAAAGGTCAGCGCGGCGATGCTCCTGGCATCGTAGCCATGCTGCTCTATCAGGTTGGCGATCTTTTGCGTAATCACCCTGGTCTTGCCCGACCCGGCCCCGGCCAGCACCAGGCAGGGGCCGTCCATGTAATTCACAGCATCGCGTTGGGGGGTATTTAAACCGTGGGACATAGTTCAGGGGCAATCAGAAATTCGGGGAGGCGGCAAATGCGCTGCAAGCCCGTTATTGTAAGTGCGATTAGGTGCGCGATGCGCAAAGCCGGTAATTTACTGCGGCAAGCTTGCCTTACGTAATAGTCTTAATAGACTATTTACCATCATATGGGGTGGCGAATGACAAATCCGTGCCGATCATTCCCTAATAATTGTTTATACGGTAATTTAGCGTGGAAAAGGCGCTTGGCATAAAATAGCGGATGGCCTACGAGGTAAATATGAAATTCGAACATCTGATAGAAATCAACGACCTGAACAACCCACTGACGCAAGTCATTACCCGCGAGCAATTATGGCGCGGCCTGGTGGTGCGCGCAGAGTCGCCGAAGTTTTTCGTGCCGTATATGGACGATTGCACGATCACCGAGCGCGCCGACAAGGCTATCTCGCGCACACTGAAGTTCGGCGACCTGATCATCAACGACAAGGTGCAGTTTGATCCGCAGAACTACGTGCACTACGACGTGGCTGCTCAGAACGACATCCCGCATTCGACACTGCGCATGAGCATAGAAGAGCCGCAGCCGCATGCGCTGTTCGTGCGCTTTGCGTACGACGACGGCCATACGGCGGCAGAAGATGCGGAAAACGAGATGTATAACGAATACCGCCGCTCCGCCTACCAGGAAGCCGATATCGACACCATCAAGGTCATCCGCGAGATGGTGGAAGAAGGCTTGTTGCCGGCCAGCCTGAATTCCTGAACGACCTCAGGAATATCTCAGATATCCACAGGGTCTATCTCTACCGACCATTTGACGCGGGTTTTCATTGAGCGCAGGGCATTTATCCACTGCTTCACAAATGCCTGCAATGCCGGCCGCGATGGAGACTCTACCAGCAATTGCGCACGGTCCATATTGGCGACGCGGGTCATCGTCATCGGGATAGGATCGTTCATCGTGATGCCGGGATGCTCGACACAGACGGCCGCCTCATGCAGGAAATCCAGCGCGAACTGCAGCTCCCTGGCTTCTGCGCGCAGCAGCGCCTGGTAGATATACGGCGGCATGCCGGCGCCCTGCCGCTCTTCCAGCAGATCATCGGCAAAGCGGTCATAGTTGTGCGACATCAGCCAGTGATACAAGGGATGCTGTGGATAACGGGTCTGTATCATCACTTCGCTGGGATTGCCGCCCTCTTTGGTCGCCGCCCGCCCGGCGCGCCCTGCCACCTGCATCAATTGTGCAAACAGCCTTTCGCTGGCGCGGTAGTCTTGCGAAAACAGCGCGCTATCCGGGTTAAGCGCGCCGACCAGGGTCAGGTTTTTAAAGTCATGGCCCTTGGCGACCATCTGGGTGCCGATCAGGATATCCACTTCACCGCGGTGCACGGTATCGAAAGCAGCCTCGGCGCTGCCCTTCAGGCGGGTGGAGTCCGCATCGATGCGGAACACCCTTGCCTCCGGGAAAACTGCCTGCAAACCCTCTTCCATGCGCTGCGTGCCGCGCCCCAAAGGCTGCAGGTCGATGTTGCCGCAGGTCGGGCAAGAACGAGGTATGCGCTGTTCCAGTCCGCAGTGGTGGCAACGCAAGGCATGGTCGCCTTTATGCAAAACCAGATGCGCGGTACAGCGCGTGCAATTGCTGATCCAGCCGCAGGCATCGCAGGCCAGCACAGGCGCATAACCGCGCCGATTCAGGAACAAGAGTGATTGCTCACCTTTCTCCAAACGCTTTCTGATAGCCGAGATCAAGGTCGGGGTAATGCCGTTCAGCGGCTTTTCCCGCTCGGTGTTGATCAGTGTTACGGCAGGTAAAACCGCGTTCTTGACCGCCCTTTCCGGTAGCGCCAGCTTGGTATAGCGGCCGGTGCGCGCATGCAGCCAGCTCTCCAGCGACGGCGTTGCAGAGCCCAGAACCACCGGGATATCCAGTTGCCGCGCGCGCCAGATTGCCAGGTCGCGCGCCGAATAACGCAGGCCTTCCTGTTGCTTGTAGGAAGGATCGTGCTCTTCGTCGATGACGATCATTTTCAAATTCGGCAGCGAGGCCAGGATGGCCAGTCGCGTGCCGAGCACGATGCGGGCCTGGCCCAGATGCGCTGCCAGCCAATGCCGCAGGCGCTCGCCCTCGGCCATGCCGCTATGCAAGGTCGCAATCTGTATGCCGGAAAAACGGCTGCGCAGATGCCCTTCCAGTTGCGGCGTCAGATTAATTTCCGGCACCAGGATCAGGATTTGCGCATCCGGGCTTTGCTGCAGCACGCGGGCACTGGCCTGCAGATAGACTTCAGTCTTGCCGCTGCCGGTGACGCCGTACAGCAGATGCGGCGCAAACCGGCTGGCGCTGCTGATCGCATCCACCGCCTGTTGTTGTGCGGCATTCAGCGCAGGTTCCGGATTGGGGCTGGCGTCATTGCCCAGGCCGGCCTTGGCCAGTTTCTTCAGGTTATTGTCCAGCGAGGTGGACTTGGCCACGCGCAAATTCTTCGGCAGTGCCGGAATCGCGACCTCCCCCAGCGGGCGCTGGTAATAGTCTGCAGCGAAACCGCACAGCGCCAGCCAGTGCGGGGACAACGGTGCCAGCTGGCTGCGTACCGCCAGCACATCCTTCAGCTTGTCCGCAGGAACATCAGTATTGCTGCCTACGCTGACGATGATGCCCATCACTTCCTGGCGGCCGAAAGGCACCAGCGCCAGTTGCCCCGGCTGCGGTCGCGGCTCGCCCTCCTGCTGTGCAGTCCAGCGGTAGTCGAAGACCCTGTCCAGCGGGGTATCGAGCGCAATAGTGAGGAATAATTGTTCCACGAACTTAATGTAAACCTTGAGGAAACGCGCTAACTGCCCGTTTCATAAGTGATTTTTTGTAAACTCGCAAGGCCTGTGGATAACTTTGTGGAGAAAGAAGTATTGACATCGACATTCGCTAGCGTTTACGCGGGTTCTGATGGAATAAGTGATTCTCAACAAAAAAACTAATCTCTTATAAATCAATGACTTAGAAATTTACCCAGAGTGAGGGAAATAATTTTTTTTGTTTTATAAGAGCCTCCTCATTTTTGTGCATAACTATCAAAAAATGTGCATGCAAATGAGGTTTTTGTAGCGTCTATTTCAGGGGCCTGCGGGGCATTAATGCCCTGCCAACCGCATGGATGCTCGCTTTTGCAGAGCAACATGACGTAATGGCAAGGCAGGCGGGCAAAAGTGGCAATCCTTGCCAGTATTTGCCAAATGCTTAACGACTGTTTATGCGTGGCTTTGGCGCATTTTGCGGCTGACTTCATGCACCGTTTCAACCAGCACCGTGACCGACTCCGGCGGAGTGAATTGCGAAATGCCGTGGCCCAGGTTAAATACATGGCCATGCCCTGCGCCAGGCTTGCCGTAGGAAGTCAGCGCGGCGGTCACCTGCTCGCGGATCTGATCCGGTCCGGCAAACAGCACGGCCGGGTCCAGATTGCCTTGCAGGGCAACCTTGTCGCCTACCCTGGCGCGGGCCTGGCCGAGATTCACGGTCCAGTCCAGGCCTACCGCATCGGCGCCAATGTCGGCAATCTGTTCCAGCCACAGGCCGCCGCCCTTGGTGAAGACGATGGCTGGAATGCGCTGGCCATCCTTGTCGCGTTTCAACTGGCGCATCACATCCTGCATGTATTGCAGCGAGAAACGCTGGTAGGCGCCATCGGCCAATGCGCCGCCCCAGCTATCGAAGATCATCACGGCTTGCGCGCCGGCATCGATCTGCGCGTTCAGGTAAGCCGCCACCGAGGTCGCATTGGTGCGCAGGATGTGGTCCATCAAGTCCGGGCGCTTGTACATCATGCTCTTGACGGTATGGAACTCGCGCGAGCCCTGGCCTTCCACCATATAGCAGGCCAGCGTCCATGGGCTGCCGGAAAAACCGATCAGCGGCACGCGGCCATTCAGCGTGGTGCGGATCTGCGTCACCGCATCGAACACATATTGCAGATTGCCCATATCGGCCACCTGCAATGCCATGACTGCTTTTTCATCTTTCAGCGGGCGTTCAAATTTAGGGCCTTCGCCTTCTTCAAAGTACAGGCCCAGGCCCATGGCGTCAGGCACCGTCAGGATGTCTGAAAACAGGATCGCGGCATCCAGTGCAAAACGGTCCAGCGGCTGTATCGTCACTTCAGTGGCAAAGTCGGGATTCTTGGCCAGGCTCATGAAAGAACCGGCGCCCTTGCGCACTTCGCGGTACTCAGGCAGATAGCGGCCAGCCTGGCGCATCAGCCACAAAGGCGTGTAATCGGTTTCCTGGCGCATCAGCGCTTTCAGGAAGGTATCGTTTTTCAAGGGCGCAAATTGTGATGACATGGTTGCTTTCGACTATGCTCTTCAAACGGGCCTGCAGCGGCTTGCCCGCGCTGACAATGCTAATGATGCTAACAATGATTGCGGCGCACTGGCCGCAGCCGCAGCGCCTTTAGCAGATGCCTGAAGGAATGAAATGAGAATAAACCGACATTATCACCCATGCGCCGCAGGAAGGCACACCGGCAACAGTAATTTCGATTATTTGCATCCAATTTGCGGCTTCTTGCCAGCATTTATCCACAGGTAGACCCTCGATGACAAACTGTGGATAACTTTGTGGACAGTTTATATGGCAAAACGTTAAATCAGGTTAAGAAGACCAGTACACTGAGTTACACGCTGTAAATGCTTGATTTCATTGATACCAGTGAGTGGAAATTCGTGCTGTTATTTGCAGTGCAGCGTATTTCTTGGTCGCACTACTGTGCATAAGTGACCCTAAGTATTATTTTTTAGGGACAAGCTGCCCAAAGCTTAGGCGCATAGTCTCGGCCAAATACTGTCCCCAGGAGCGCGCCCCTTTTTCGGACGGATGATAGCCGTCTTCGGCCATTAAAGCGGCATCGTCGGTATCCAAACCCATCGCGACATAGTGCACATTGGCAAAGTCGGCTGCCAGCTCGCGGCTGACACTGTCCAGCACCCTGGCCTTGCTTCCCAGCACAAAACGCAGGGGTTGCGGCAAAGCCGGCATCGCATGCATGGGCGGCACGCCGGAAAGGATGATGCGCACCGGCGCCAGCCTGTCCCGCACTGCGCAGATAAGCTGGGTCATTTCACTACGGTAACGGCGGGCGGAGCGGAAAGAGGTGGTGTCATTCACGCCGAAAGCGATCAGCACGATGTCCACCCCGGGCGCATATGCGGACAATTGCGGCACCATCAATTCCAGCGCCTGGGCCAGGTCGGCGCCATTCTTGCCCAATGCCTGCCATTGCACGGGGTGCTGCTGTTGCGCCGCCAGCGCCTGCGCAAACTGGGCAGTGATGGCCTGTTCCAGAAGCGTGACGCCGACCCCGGCGACTGGCGATTCGCCTATGCCCAGCAAACGCAGAGGCGGCTGATCGCCCGGGGATGGGCTTGCAGAGGATGCGATGCCGTTGGCCTCTCCCGCAGCTTCAGGCAGGCGCGGTGTTACCTTGCGTACGTATTTTCCCTGCAGATATAGCAACGGGTAAAGCGGCACAGCCAGCAATTCCGGCAGATAATATCGCAGCATGGCAGCTGCGCTCAACTGATCTTGAGCTTGGCCAGTTCCGGCTTGGCCGGCGGATATTCCAGTTCCAGGCTTTCCAGTTTTTCCACTACAACGCTGGCAATGGCGAGATTGCGCTGGGTCTTGGAATCGGCTGGGATGATATGCCAGGGTGCGTGTTCGGCATCGGTGGCGGCGATCACCTTTTCATACTGCGTCTGGTACGCATCCCAGAATTTGCGCTCCACCAGGTCTTGCGGATCGAATTTCCAGTGCTTGTGCGGATCGTCTATACGCTCTTGCAGGCGCTGCTTTTGCTCCTGCTTGGAGATATGCAGGAAAAACTTCAGGATGACGGTGCCGGTTTCGGTCAGCATGCGTTCGAAATCACGTATCTGCGCATAGCGCCGCGTACATTCCGCGTCATCTATCCAGTCGTGCACGCGAGTGATCAGCACATCTTCATAGTGGCTGCGGTTGAAGATGACGATCTCGCCATTGGTTGGCACTTCCTTGTGCACGCGCCACAGGTAGTCGTGTTCTTTTTCTTCATTGCTGGGGGCCTTGAAAGCGACAGTACGGGCACCAAGCGGATTGATTTGGCCGAATACACCGCGCACCGTGCCATCCTTGCCGGAGGTATCCATGCCCTGCAGCACGATCAGCAGCTTGTATTTCTTTTGCGCATACAGCAGTTCCTGGTAGGCCGAGATATGCTCTCCCAGTTTCATAGTGGCAAGCTTATCGCGCGTCTTGGCTTCATCCTTGTCCAGTTTCTTGTCACCGTCGTCCAGCAGGCGCTGGCTGGCGTCTGCATCTTTGATCTTCAGTTTGCTGCCGGGGCGAAACAGGGAGCTGATAGGCATGGGTGTCTTAGTCTTTCCTGGGTATGTTGAATATCGTGTGATCGACCTTGATGCAGCGGTCCATCATGACCTTGATGCCGGCCTGCAGCGCCTTCGCCGCAGCCTCTTCGTGAATCACTCCCTGCTGCATCCAGACGCAGCCCAGGCCCAGGCGTATTGCATCATCCACGATGGCGGGTATTTCTTCTGAACGGCGGAAACAGTCGACAATATCTATCTGCAGGCCCTGTTGCTGCGCAGCCGTCACCGCATCGTCCAGGCTGGCATGGCAGGGCTCGCCGAGGATGCTGCTGCCCTCTTCCATAGGATTGACCGGGATGATCTTGTAGCCGTGCTGCTGCAGGTAGGCTGCCACTCCGTAGCTGGGCCTGTGGCTCTTGGCGGACAAACCGACGACCGCGATCGTGCGCGCATTGCGCAAGGTGGCAGCGATGTCGGTATTGATCATCATGGCGGTATCATTCATGGCGGCGTCCGCTAGGGACGAAAAAAAGGCAGCCTGAGCTGCCTTCATTTTACTGCCTGTAATGCGCTTTTGCTGAAACGGCAAAAACTTATTACCCGCCTGAATCAATCAGCCTTTGTGGCGCAATCTTTGAATTGCGGCCAGTTGGGCAATCGCGGCGGCCAGTTCTGCCTGTGCCTGAGCGTAGTCAATTTTGGATTCTTTATTGACCAGGGCTTCTTCTGCCCTTTTCTTCGCTTCGTTCGCCTTGGCTTCGTCCAGGTCTTTACCGCGGATCGCAGTATCGGCCAGTACGGTAACAGTGTCAGGTTGCACTTCCAGCAAACCGCCTGCAACGAAGACAAACTCTTCGTCAGCCTGGCCGGCTACCTTGATGCGTACTGCACCCGGCTTGATGCGGGTAATCAGTGGCGTATGTTTTGGATAGATACCCAATTCACCAGCCTCACCCGGCAACGCGACGAACTCGGCTTCGCCGGAGAAGATCAGCTCTTCCGCGGAAACCACGTCAACGTGAATAGTGTGTGCCATGTTGGACCCTTTTCATTCTTGCTGGATCAAAAAAGCGAAGCATGAGCCCGGTCAGTGCCGGACTCCTGCCTCATCGGGTATTAACCGATTTTTTTCGCTTTTTCGATGGCTTCTTCGATAGTACCTACCATGTAGAACGCTTGTTCTGGCAGATGATCGAGTTCGCCGGATGCAATCATCTTGAAGCCCTTGATTGTATCTTTCAGCGAAACGTATTTACCTGGAGAGCCGGTAAACACTTCAGCAACGTGGAAAGGCTGGGACAGGAAACGCTGCATCTTACGTGCGCGCGCTACCAGCAGCTTGTCTTCAGGAGCCAGTTCGTCCATACCCAGAATCGCGATAATGTCGCGCAATTCTTTGTAACGCTGCAAAGTACCTTGCACAGCGCGGGCTGTTTCGTAGTGCTCTTGACCAACCACTTGCGGATCCAGCTGACGCGATGTGGAATCCAGTGGATCAACCGCTGGGTAGATACCCAGGGAGGCGATGTCACGGGACAGAACCACGGTGGAGTCCAAGTGGGCAAATGTTGTTGCTGGGGATGGATCAGTCAAGTCATCCGCTGGAACGTACACGGCTTGAATCGAAGTGATCGAACCTGTCTTGGTCGAAGTGATACGCTCTTGCAGCTTACCCATTTCTTCGGCCAGAGTCGGCTGGTAACCCACCGCGGAAGGCATACGGCCCAACAACGCAGAAACTTCAGTACCGGCCAGTGTGTAACGGTAGATGTTATCCACGAAGAACAGAACGTCTTTGCCTTCGTCACGGAAACCTTCAGCAATAGTCAGACCTGTCAATGCCACACGTAGACGGTTGCCTGGCGGTTCATTCATCTGACCGTACACCATCGCTACTTTGGATTTTTCTGGTTCGTCCAGATCAACCACTTTAGCGTCAGCCATTTCGTGGTAGAAGTCATTACCCTCACGAGTACGCTCACCCACACCGGCGAACACGGACAAGCCGCTGTGCGCTTTAGCGATGTTGTTGATCAATTCCATCATGTTGACGGTCTTGCCCACACCCGCACCGCCGAACAGACCAACTTTACCGCCTTTTGCGAACGGGCATACCAGATCAATAACTTTGATACCGGTTTCCAGCAGTTCTTGCGAAGGGGACAGTTCGTCGTAAGCAGGCGCTTTACGGTGGATAGACGCTGTGGTTTCACGGCTGACCGGACCACATTCATCAATCGGGTTACCCAGTACGTCCATGATGCGACCCAGTGTTGCTTTACCGGTCGGCACCATGATAGGGTGGCCTGTGTTGCTAATCATCATGCCGCGACGCAGACCGTCGGAAGTACCCAGAGCAATAGTACGGACGATGCCGTCACCCAATTGCTGCTGCACTTCCAATGTCAAGTCGGAGCCTTCCATTTTCAAGGCGTCGTAGATCTTAGGCATCGCGTCGCGTGGAAATTCAACGTCCACCACAGCGCCGATACACTGAACGATTTTGCCATCAGCCATGTTCGTTCCTTCAATAATTTAAATTCAGTTTTAAACCGCTGCCGCGCCGGCGACGATCTCGGAGAGCTCTTTGGTAATTGCAGCCTGACGGGTCTTGTTATAAACCAGTTTCAGTTCACCAATCACATTACCTGCGTTATCACTGGCTGACTTCATCGCCACCATACGGGCCGATTGTTCAGATGCCATGTTTTCAGCAACCGCTTGATAAATCAGCGCTTCAACATAACGTACCAGCAACTCATCAATCACGGTGTTCGCATCCGGCTCATACAGGTAATCCCAGGTATGGGAAGACTTGTCTGTTGCGAGCTGGGCAGCCGACAGGGGCAACAACTGCTCCATGACCGGCTCTTGCTTCATCGTGTTGATGAACTTGGTGTAAGACAGGTAGACCGCGTCCAGTTTCCCCTCCTGGTAGGCATCCAGCAACAACTTCACTGGGCCTATCAGTTTGTCCAGGTGAGGCGTATCGCCGAGTTGCACTGCGTGCGACACGACTTTTGCACCTACCCTGTTCAGGAAACCGAGACCTTTATTACCAATCGCGACCGCTTCAATTGTTGAACCCTTGCCCTCGAGTTCACGCAGCTTGTTGGTGACCAAACGCAAAACGTTGGTGTTCAGGCCACCGCACAAACCCTTGTCTGTCGTCACAACAACCACGCCAACTTTCTTGGACTGGTCTTGCGCGATCATGAAAGGATGCGTGTACTCAGGGTTTGCTTGTGACAAGTTCGCAGCGATCTGACGAATCTTTTCGCTATAGGGACGGGCGGCGCGCATCCGGTCCTGCGCCTTGCGCATTTTGGATGCGGCGACCATTTCCATCGCCTTGGTGATCTTCTTCGTATTTTCTACGCTTTTGATCTTGCCACGTATCTCTTTGCCTGCTGCCATGAGTATTAACTCCTTTTAAACCCTGTTAATGGGGTGGGGTTAATATGCGCCGGATTTTTTGAAATCAGCAATCGCGGCAGACATGGCAGCTTCGCCATCTTTGTCGAGTTGCTTGGTTTCTTCAATCTTTTGCAACAATGCAGCGTGGCTGGTCTTCATGAAGTTGTGCACGCCAGCTTCAAAAGCCAATACTTTCTTCACAGGCACATCATCCAGGAAGCCTTTGTTCACGGAGAACAGAGTCACGGCCATCAGGGAGATGGACAATGGTGCGTACTGAGCCTGTTTCAACAGTTCTGTAACGCGTGCACCACGATCCAGCTGCTTGCGGGTTGCTTCATCCAGATCGGATGCGAACTGCGCAAACGCCGCCAATTCACGATACTGCGCCAAGTCGGTACGGATACCGCCGGACAGGTTTTTGATAACCTTGGTCTGCGCTGCACCACCAACACGCGATACCGAAATACCCGCGTTAATCGCAGGACGGACACCGGAGTTGAACAGGGAAGTTTCCAGGAAGATCTGACCGTCGGTAATCGAAATTACGTTGGTTGGAACGAAAGCGGAAACGTCGCCGGCTTGAGTTTCAATGATAGGCAATGCTGTCAAGGAACCTGTCTTGCCTTTGACTTCACCATTGGTGAACTTCTCTACATAATCCGGGTTCACGCGTGCTGCACGTTCCAGCAGACGGGAGTGGAGGTAGAACACGTCGCCAGGATAAGCTTCACGGCCTGGTGGACGGCGCAGCAGCAGGGAAACCTGACGGTAAGCCACAGCTTGCTTGGACAAGTCATCATAGATGATCAGTGCATCTTGACCGCGATCGCGGAAGTATTCGCCCATTGCGCAACCGGAGTAAGCGGATACATATTGCATCGCTGCGGACTCGGAAGCGGCAGCCGCTACCACGATTGTGTATTCCATCGCGCCGTGTGCTTCCAGGGAACGCACTACGTTTTTGATGGAGGACGCTTTTTGACCGATCGCTACATAGATACAAGTAACGTTCTGGCCTTTTTGGTTGATCACGGCATCAATCGCTACCGCAGTCTTACCAGTTTGACGATCGCCAATGATCAATTCACGTTGACCGCGGCCAACTGGAACCATGGAGTCGATGGACTTCAGGCCGGTTTGCAGAGGTTCGGAAACGGATTGACGTGCAATAACGCCAGGAGCGATCTTTTCGATCGGTGCTGTCATTTTTGCGTTGATCGGGCCTTTGCCGTCGATAGGCTGACCCAGTGCATTCACTACGCGGCCGCGCAGTTCAGGACCGATAGGCACTTCCAGGATGCGGCCTGTGCATTTCACAGTGTCGCCTTCGGAGATGTGCTCGTAGTCGCCCAGAATAACGGCGCCGACGGAATCACGTTCCAGGTTCAGCGCCAGGCCGAATGTGTTGCCTGGGAATTCCAGCATCTCGCCTTGCATCGCGTCAGACAGACCGTGGATGCGGCAGATACCGTCGGTAACGGAGATAACCGTACCTTGATTGCGAATCTCAGCGCCGTTGCCAAGACCTTGAATCCGGCTCTTGATCAGCTCGCTGATTTCTGATGGGTTGAGTTGCATACTAACTCCTAATATTATTTCTCTGTCGAGAAGTTCAAATCATCTGAGCGCGGCACGCCCCGGTTTGCGCATTGATTATTTCAGTGTCCCTGCATGGGACTGCGCTTGTAACCAGGGCCCGAGCCGCCCACCAAAATGAATCAACTTCCCTTTGCGCTTGGCTCAGATTCTTTACTTGTGACCTTACGCGGTCAGGGCGACTTGCATCTGTTGCAGCTTGGCACGTACCGACGTATCCAGCACCTGGTCACCAACCACGATACGCACACCACCGATCAGTGAAGCATCCACTTTCACGCTAGGGTGCAACTTGCGGCCGAATTTCTTTTCCAGTGTCGCAGTCAGGTCGCTCAACTGTGCAGCCGTCAATTCAAATGCGCTGAAAATTTCTGCATCTGCGGCGCCTTCTTGCGCATTCTTCAGATCGTGAAATTGTGTAGCGATTTCGGGCAACAGGGTCAAACGGTCGTACTCGGCGAGTGTATTGATGAAGTTTTTGGCTTCTTCAGTCACTGGGGATTTCAGCACGGACAAGATGGTCTCAGCTTTTTGCGAAGCGGAGACCTTTGGGTTGTGTGCAAGAGCCACTACATCGGGATGCGCAGCAACTTGCCCCATCTCGGTAACCAGGTCCGACCAGGCGGACAGGTTGCCGGATTGAGCAACGCGAAACAGCGCTTCTGCGTAAGGACGAGCGATCGTTGCGAGTTCAGCCATGATTACAGCTCAGTTTTCAGTTGGCCCAACAGATCAGCGTGAGCCGATGCATTGACCTCACGTTTCAGAATTTGCTCGGCGCCTTTAACTGCCAGTGTTGCCACCTGGTCGCGCAATTCTTCGCGTGCTTTAGTTACTTGATTGTCTGCTTCGGCTTTAGCGGCAGCGATGATGCGTGCGGCTTCTGCAGTTGCAGTATTCTTGGCTTCGTCAATGATCAGCTGAGCACGTTTTTCTGCATCGAGAACGCGTTTCTGGCCTTCTTCACCTGCGCTAGCCAATTGGGCTTGCACACGTTTTTCAGACGCTTGCGCTTCGGTGCGTGCACGGTCGGCGGCTGCCAGACCATCGGCAATTTTTTGCCTGCGCGCGTCAATCATGCCAATCACTGGTGGCCACACGACTTTCGCCGTGAAGTAGGCCAGGATGAAAAACACCGCAGCCTGGAACCACATTGTCAGATTAAGATTCACGATAGTTTCCTTATCAAATTAATCGTTCCGTAAGCAGCTTCCTGCTTACGGTACAAGAAGGAAAGCTAATTAGCCTTTGAACGGATTTGCAGTTGCAAAGAACATCGCGATACCAACACCGATAATGAACGCAGCATCGATCAGACCAGCCAGCAACAGCATTTTGCCTTGCAGCTTTTCCATCAATTCTGGCTGACGTGCAGAAGCTTCCAGGTATTTGCCGCCCATCAAAGCGATACCGATACATGCACCCAAAGCGCCCAAACCAATGATCAAACCACAAGCCAGTGCAACGAAAGCGACGTTAGTCATGACAACTCCTTCAAAGTTTAAAAATAATAATAAAAATCAAAAAACAAAATACCCAAAACCAAAACTAAATTTCAAACAACCCCGGCAACAGCTCAGCTTGATGATTCTTAGTGAGCTTCGTGCGCCTGACCCATGTACACCAGGGTCAACATCATGAAAATAAATGCTTGCAGCAAAACGACCAGGATGTGGAATATTGCCCAGCCTGTACCTGCTACCAGATGGCCTACGCTACCGACTACGGTCTCGCTGGCGCCCAGCATCGCGATCAACAGGAACAGCAATTCACCGGCAAACATGTTGCCGAACAGCCGCATGCCCAGGGAGAAAGTTTTTGCAGCGTACTCAACCAGATTCAATGCCAGGTTGGCAGGGAACAGCCATGGGCCGAACGGTGCTGTGAACAATTCTTTCAGGAAGCCGCCGAAGCCCTTGATTTTCAGGCTGTAGTAGATCATCAGGACGAACACACCGATGGAGATACCCAAGGTGCCGTTCAAGTCGGCAGTAGGAACCACGCGGTGGTGGGTCTCGGCGCTGATGCCGAGCACAGGGAAGATCCATTGGGAAAACAGGTCCACCGGCAGGAAGTCCAGCGAGTTCATCAGGGCAACCCAGACGAATACGGACAATGCCATAGGAGCGATGAAGCTGATGTCGCCGTGAACGATGCTCTTGGCCTGGTTTTCCACCATTTCAAACAGCATTTCAACTGCGCACTGGAAACGGCCAGGCACGCCGGAAGTCGCTTTACGGGCAGCCAGGTACATCAGCAGCGTGCCGATCACGCCGCAGGCGATGGACCAGAACAGCGTATCTATATTGATGATAGACATATCCCACAAGGATTCTTGCGGAATATGAGACGTAGAGAGATGCCCCAGGTGATGGGATATATACTCCGATGGAGTCACTGCTGCGTGCTCAGTTGCGCTCATGATAGGTGTCTAAATAGTAAAATAAAATAACTTTTAAGCGTCACGACGATCCCAGCGATAAACGCTACCCAATTCAAATCGTGATACAAACTAACAACTGCAATCATTAATGCAATTGTTGAGGCAATTTTGACAAATTCACCGATGAAGAAAGTCACCGGATTCGCGCCACCCGGTTTGAGCACGCTGACATAAAGTCGCGCAGCAAACAAAGCATTGGGGATCGCACAACACAAGCCGCCCAACAGCGCGGAGACTCCTGAGGGAACGCCGCCTATCAGCGCCGCAATCAGCGCGACCAGCAAAACTGCCGCCAATTGCAGCAGAACCATACGCGCCATGCCATTCCCTCATTCAATTTTTTTGGGGCACCGCCTGTTGATTTCCCAACATGTGCCACCACTTCGTTCAGGCCAGCACGAACTCTCGCTAGCCAAAGCCACGGAATTATACGTGGTAGTGCATCCTATCGTCAAACCTTTCCAAACTTTATACTGTTGCGCCCAACAATGGTGCGATAGTTGTCTTTGTGATAATTCTACACTGCAGTATAAAATGCTGTCAGCCAGTCCTGGCCTTGCTGCCAGGCCCCCAGGCCGGAATCGCCATTGATGTGACCTTTCGCACCAAGCTTGTGAAATTCCGCTCCCCATTGCGCGGCCCATTCCTGCGCCACAGCCATATCACACCATGGATCATTGCTGGAAGCGATTACCTTGCAGGTAAAGGGAAAGCGCATTTGCGGCATCGGTGAAAAGCTGGACGCGGGAAAATCGGCGCGTTCCACATCCGGCGGCGCCACCAGCAATGCGCCTTTTATCTTGTCATCCGCATCAGTATTTTGCAGGCCCGGCATGCCCGACTGGACCCACCATGCGGTCAGCGCGCAACCCAGGCTATGCGCAGCCAGTACCACCGGGCCGTCAACCGCGGCGACGGCCGCCGCCAGGCTTGCCACCCAGTCATCCTTATGCGGCTGGTCCCAGCTTTGCTGCTGCACCCTTACCGCCTGCGGCAAAGTGTGCTCCCAGATGGTCTGCCAATGGCCGGGGCCCGAGTTGTACAGGCCGGGAAGCAGCAATACGGTGACGGGCTTCATGCAGTGTCGCGCTTACTGGCCGCGTATCTTCAGGATCACGCCATCCAGCGAATCCAGGTCGGCAAAGTCGATGACCATTTGGCCCCTGCCCTTGCTGCCCATCTTCAACACGACCTGGGTCGCCAGCAAATCGGACAGTTCTTCTTCCAGGCGGGTGATGTCGCGCGACTTCTCAGCCTTGTCGCGCGGCTTGCTCGGCGAAGCCAGTTCGGCGGTAGTGCGCATCACCAGTTTTTCTGCATCGCGCACCGACATGCGCTTGGCTACCACCTGGTTGGCCAACTGGATTTGCGTAGCAGCGTCGGTTGCCAGCAAGGCACGGGCATGGCCCATGTCGATATCGCCGGCCATCAGCATGGTCTGCACCGGCTTGGCCAGGTTCAGCAAACGCAGCAGGTTGGAAACCGCGCTGCGCGAGCGGCCTACCGCGGTCGCTGCCTGTTCATGGGTAAAGCTGAAGTCCGAGATCAGCCTGTGTATGCCCTGCGCTTCTTCCAGCGGGTTCAAGTCTTCACGCTGGATATTCTCGATCAGCGCCATCGCGGCGGCAGCCTGGTCGTCCACATCCTTCACCAGCACCGGCACTTCTTCCAGGCCGGCCATCTGCGACGCGCGGAAGCGCCGTTCACCGGCAATGATTTCGTAGCGGGTGACGCCATTGTTCTGCCCTACCGGACGCACCAGGATAGGCTGCATCAGGCCCTGGGCCTTGATCGATGCGGCCAGTTCCGCCAGCGCGCCCTCGTCCATGCGGGTACGCGGCTGGTATTTGCCGGCCTGCATCTGCGTTACCGGCAGGCTGGTCGGTGCGCCCACCACATTCGGTACCGCCTCGGTGAAATCGCTTGCGCCTCCCAGTAGCGCATCCAGGCCGCGACCCAGGCCAGTCATTTTTTTGGTTGCCATCTTTATTCTACGTCCAGTGATTTAATTCTTTCTACCATCTCGGCGCCAAACGCGATATACGCTTGCGCCCCCTTGGAAGAGGGGTCAAATATGACGCCCGGCATGCCGTAGGACGGCGCTTCGGCCAGCCGCACATTGCGCGGGATCACAGTCTTGAATACCTTGTCGCCGAAGTGCTGTTCCAGCTGGTCCGACACCTGTTGCGACAGCGTCATGCGCGGATCGAACATCACGCGCAGCAAGCCGACGATCTTCAGGTCCGGGTTCAGGTTCATATGCACCTTCTTGATCGTGTTCGACAAGTCGGACAGACCTTCCAGCGCATAGTATTCGCACTGCATCGGAATGATCACGCCATGCGCAGCGCACAGGCCGTTCAGCGTCAGCATCGACAAAGCCGGCGGGCAATCGATCAGGATGAAATCGTATTCTTCCTTGACCTCGGCCAGCGCATTGCGTAGGCGCTTGTCGCGGTTTTCCAGTTCCACCATTTCGACTTCGGCACCGGCCAGTTCGCGGTTGGCCGGCAATACGTCAAACCTGCCGGACTCTGAACGCTGGCGCGCGGTCCTGACATCGGTCATGCCCAGCAGCACTTCGTAAATCGATGCTTTCAGCTTGGCCTTGTTGATGCCGGAACCCATCGTTGCATTACCCTGCGGATCCAGGTCCACCAGCAGTACGCGCTGATCCAGTTGTGCCAGTCCCGCTGCCAGGTTAACCGTCGTCGTGGTCTTGCCTACCCCACCCTTTTGATTAGCTACGCAAAAAATTTTTGCCATGTGTTTTCAGTTTTTTTTAAGCGATCGTTGAAGGATGGATTCAGTCTGCGGTTTTCTTGATGTACACCAGATGGCGTTCCGCGTTCAGGCCGGGCACGGTTAGCGGCTCCACCGCTTCCACCACCCACCCCTGCGGCAGGCGCTCGATCTCCTGATCCGGCGCCACGCCTTTCATCGCGATGAAGCGTCCGCCATCGGCCAGCAAATGGCCGGACCAGTTGACGAAGTTATTCAATTCGGAAAATGCGCGCGACGTGATCACGTCAAATTTTTGCGCCACTTGCAGCGCCTCGACGCGGCCGGTATGCACGGTGACATTGGACAAGCCCAGTTCCGTCTTGGCCTGGGTCAGGAAGGCGGTTTTCTTGCTGACCGTATCTATCATCGAGATGCGGATGCCGGGAAAGGTAATCGCCAGTATCATCCCCGGCAGGCCGCCGCCTGCGCCGACGTCCAGCACATTGCTGGCGCCGCTGAATGCATGCGCCGCCGACAGCGAATCCAGCAAGTGCTGCTTGACCATCTCGCGCGGGTCGCGCACGGCGGTCAGGTTATACACAGCATTCCATTTCGACAATAATGTCAAATAGGAAATCATATTATCTATTTGACCACTATTGATGGGCAAGCCCATCTCTTCGACTCCGTCCGCCAGCATTGCGGTCAGAGCCACACGATCCAATGTACTCATGAAGCCTCGCCGGTTTCTACGACTGCATTTTCAGCAGCATTGGCAAAGCCCTTGAATCCGCGCTTTTTCAAATGCACCAGCAATAGCGAGATCGCTGCCGGCGTCACGCCAGACACGCGCCCGCACTGGCCCAGGGTTTCCGGCCTGTGCTTGTTCAGCTTCTGCTTCACTTCTATCGACAAGCCGCTGACTTCCAGGTAATCGAAGTCGGCCGGCATCTTCAGGTTTTCGTAGTGCGCATGGCGCTCCACTTCCTTGGCCTGGCGATCGATGTAGCCGGAATATTTGACCTGTATCTCTACCTGCTCCTTGACGGCTTCATCCTGCACGCCGGGGCCGGCCAGTTCCTGGCCTTCGGTGCCGTGCAGGCTCATCAGTGCTTCGTAGGTAACGTGTGGGCGGCGCAGCAGATCTGCCAGCGAGTATTCACGTTCCAGCGCCTTGCCGACAACGCGCTCTGCTTCCACATCAGCCAGGATGCGCGGGTTGACCCAGGTCGAACGCAGCCTTTCCATTTCACGTGAAACAGCTTCGCGCTTGGTTTCAAACAAGGCCCATTGCGCATCGCTGACACAGCCGAGCTGGCGGCCGATTTCTGTCAGACGCATATCAGCATTGTCTTCCCGCAGGCTGAGGCGGAACTCGGCACGACTGGTGAACATGCGGTAGGGTTCTTGCACGCCCTTGGTAATCAGGTCGTCCACCAGCACACCCAGGTAAGCCTCGTCGCGGCGCGGTACCCAGGCATCGCGGCCCTGGGTCAGCAGGGCGGCATTCAAGCCAGCCAGCATGCCTTGCGCGGCGGCCTCTTCATAACCGGTGGTGCCGTTGATCTGGCCGGCAAAGAACAGGCCCTGGATAGTACGGGTTTCCAGCGAGGCTTTCAGGCCGCGTGGATCGAAGTAATCATATTCAATCGCATAGCCGGGACGCAGGATGTAGGCATTTTCCATGCCGCGCATAGAGCGCACCAGATCCAGTTGCACATCGAAAGGCAGGCTGGTGGAAATGCCGTTAGGGTAAAACTCATTAGTCGTCAGGCCTTCCGGTTCCAGGAAGATCTGGTGCGATTCCTTGCTGGCAAAGCGATGTATCTTGTCTTCTATCGATGGGCAATAACGCGGACCCACGCCTTCGATCACGCCGGTGTACATGGGGCTGCGGTCCAGGCCGGCGCGGATGATATCGTGCGTGCGCTCATTGGTATGCGTAACCCAGCAAGGCAATTGCCTTGGGTGCATGCCTACATTACCCATGACTGAAAATACGGGAATAGGATCGAGGTCGCCCGGCTGTTCCTGCATCACTGAAAAATCGATACTACGGCCGTCTATCCTTGGCGGCGTACCGGTTTTCAGGCGGCCTTGCGGCAAGGACAATTCTTTCAGGCGTGCGGATAAGGATACTGCCGGCGGGTCCCCTGCCCGTCCAGCCGAATAATTATTCAGGCCTACGTGTATCTTCCCGTCCAGGAAAGTGCCAGCAGTCAGTACCACCGCGCGGCCGCGGAACTGTATGCCGACCTGCGTCACTGCACCGATAACACGGTCGCCCTCAACCAGCAGATCATCCACTGCCTGCTGGAACAGCCACAGGTTCGGCTGATTTTCCAGGCGGCTGCGGATAGCCTGCTTGTAAAGCATGCGGTCTGCTTGCGCACGAGTGGCGCGCACTGCCGGTCCTTTAGAAGAATTCAGGATGCGGAACTGGATACCGGCTTCGTCGGTGGCAATCGCCATCGCACCGCCCATGGCATCTACTTCCTTGACCAGGTGGCCCTTGCCTATCCCACCGATGGAGGGATTGCAGGACATCTGGCCCAGGGTTTCAATATTATGGGTCAGCAGCAAGGTCTTCTGCCCCATACGGGCAGAAGCCAATGCGGCTTCGGTACCGGCGTGGCCGCCGCCGACCACAATTACGTCGAATTCTTTAGGATAGAACATAGCAGACTTCATTAATAAATCTTGGGGAGGCACGATTATAGAGTGTTTTGGACTTACACAAATAATCTAAGCCGAATATAAGCCTAAGGGAAGACTAATTTCGTGAAATATTAATGACCTGCCGCTATCATTGTTTCACGTGAAACAAAGCAAAATTGTGAATATTGCTACATCAGCAACCACTGCATGAACCTGGCCAGAAAAGGAGCACAGATCAGAGTGATGCCCAAAAACAGCAGGATATAGGAAGAGTTCAGGCGCAAGCTGGCCAATAAGCCGGGCTCCGCTTTCTTAGCTGCGGGCTTGGGTCGCGCGATGGGCGGCGGCTCCGGGAACACCGATACCGCTTTTTTGGTGCCGGCACTGTCTATGCTGACGCTCGCAGCCTCAGGCGCCTTAGCCACTTTAGCCGCCGCTACAGGAATATGAGGCTCTATTCTTTCCTCTTGTTTTACGGCAAGCTCATCCAAGGGCAGGAAGAAATCCAGTTCCTCAGTATCCACCGCAGGGGGCTCTTCTACCTGAAGCTCGTCCGCATGCTGCGGCTCAGGGTGCTGAGGCGCAACTACAAATTCGTTCAAGATTTCATCACTGATCGCGGGGAAGCTACCATCGACTACCTTCGCCGATCTGGGCTGCAGGGGGATAGGATGTGCAGCCTGGCCATAACGCTGGCTGGCCGGAGTCTGTGAATTCTGCAAAGCCATGCGGGCAACGCTATTCTGGTCCAGATTACCATCCCCGTGCTCTTCATCAGGGTCAAACGAGATAATGGATACAGGATCATCATCTTCCTGGCGCAGGAATTTATCCATGATATCCGGATCAACCATGTCGGGCTTCTGCCCTTCTGCCGGAAACATCACCTCGTACAGCAAGCCCTTTTCCAGCAACTTGCGTATTGCCCTGTCAAAGCGCTGATGTGCCAGACTCTTCAGCTTGATACGCAAGCCTGCATAAGTACTGACACCATCCGCAATAATCAGCACCAGGCGTTCGCTCTGGGTCAGGCCACGTTCCTTATTCTGGATCTCGGCCCTGCCTGAATCTGTACGTTGAAATATTACCCAATCCGGATAGCCCACACTTCATCTTTCGTCAGTACGGAGGCAAGCGCCTCTTCCATCGCGATGTTTCACGTGAAACATCGCCCCTTATTTCAGGAAAGCATCATAACTCGTCTTAAGTATCAATGCAGCAACAACCAGCAAGAACATTTTCCTGACGAAGCCGCTACCATGCTTTATTGCCAAACGGCTAC
Source organism: Parundibacterium terreum (assembly GCF_014636315.1). GTDB lineage: Bacteria > Pseudomonadota > Gammaproteobacteria > Burkholderiales > Burkholderiaceae_D > Undibacterium > Undibacterium terreum. The sequence goes on from NZ_BMED01000006.1 coordinate 235,154, forward strand.
CCGTTAGAGATCCTAACACTCCGCATACTGCCATGGCGAACCCTACTTGCCAAATGACATTATTACTGTAACCAAACCACAACAGCGCCGCTGCATTGGTCGCCACATTCAACACTTTTGCCACTGCGGAGGCACTGAGGAAGTCATAGCCGAACAAACGCACAAACAAAAACATCAGAAAACTGCCGGTACCGGGACCGAAAAAACCATCGTAAAAACCAATGCCGCCACCAACCAGCATCGCCATCGTTCTTTCTTTGTCGCCATGATAAAGCGGTGCATGGGTGCTGCCGAAATCCTTTTTTCTGAAGGTATATACGGCGACCGCGAGCAGTATAAAAGGCAGGGATTTGCGCAGATAGGTAGGCGGGATGTGCGTGACGGCAAAGGCACCGGCAAAGGCAAATAGGAAGGCCATCGCCGCCGCGGGTAGCACCATGCTCCAGCGCAGGCGCACCGCTTTCACATAGTTCACCGCAGCAGCGGTGGTGCCCCAGATGCCGGCCAGCTTATTCGTACCCAGCAAAGTCGCAGGCGCTACGTTCGGCATCGCCGAGAATAGCGCAGGCACTTGTATCAGCCCTCCGCCTCCGACCACAGCATCAACAAAACCGGCAAAGAAGGCAGCCATACCAAGTACTATGAAATCCATCAACATCCCGTCCATCCGCGTGCAATTGAACTATTTCCCCGCCGACATCATACAAGATCGCGGCCCGCTCCACCCTCCCACGCTTGAAATCTATTCAGGCAGGGGCAATAGCCAAGCTTGCTACAATAGCTGCAAAGGAGAGAGACAATGAACAATTTTGAATTTCGTACCGTCCCCTATATCGTCAGCCAGATCGGGGGCGCCAAGCAGCTCGGAGAAATGATCGCCCAGCACTACCCTGCCGTCAGACGCGTGCTGCTGGTGACCGATGCGGGCTTCCTGAAGACCGGCCTGGTCAATCCGGTGATTGCCAGCCTGGAAAACAATAAACTGCATGTCGCCGTATTCTCGGATGTGATTGCCGATCCACCGGAAGCGGTCGTCCACCAGGCGGTAGCAGACGCCAAACAAAAAGAAGTAGAACTGGTCGTAGGCCTGGGTGGCGGCAGCTCGATGGACGTGGCGAAACTGATTGCCGTGCTCGCCGGCAGCGAGCAGTCCCTGTCCAGCATGTATGGCATAGGCAATGTCAAAGGCAGCCGTCTGCCGCTGATACAGATACCCACCACCGCAGGCACCGGCTCTGAAGTCACGCCGATTTCCATCGTCACCACTGGCGCCACCACCAAGATGGGCGTGGTCGCACCGCAGCTGTATGCCGACATCGCCATCCTTGATGCGGAACTGACCACCGGCCTGCCCGCCAAGGTAACGGCTGCTACCGGCATTGACGCGATGGTGCATGCGATAGAAGCCTACACCACCAAGCACAAGAAAAACCCGCTGTCCGATATGCTGGCCCGGCAGGCGCTCGGCTTGTTATGGAATAACATCGACCAGGCCTGCACCAATGGAACAAACCTGGAAGCCAGGCAGGCAATGCTGCTCGGCGCAATGCTGGCAGGCCAGTGCTTTGCCAATGCCCCGGTCGCCGCCGTGCATGCGCTGGCCTATCCCATAGGCGGCATCTTCCATGTGCCGCACGGTTTGTCCAACTCGCTGGTGCTGCCGCATGTACTGCGCTTCAATGCGCCGCAAGCGGCCTCCCAGTATGCGGAGCTGGCTTCCATCATTGCACCGGCAGCACAGGGCAGCGACGAGGCGCGCAGCACCGCACTGATCAATGCGATGGAGGCACTGGCAAAACGGGTGGGCATAGAAACGCAATTGCGCCAGGTCGGTATTGCGGAAAAAGATCTGGACCAGTTGTCCAGCGATGCGATGCTGCAGACCCGCCTGCTCGGCAACAACCCGAGAGAGGTCAAACTGGAAGATGCGCGCGCGATCTACGCCGCCGCGCTGTAGCTTGCTGTCAGCGAGATATCCACAGCTACGGCAACAACGCCGGTCAGTCCTTGGCCGGCGTTTTGTTTTTAGGTAGCTGCCGCTGAAATTCCTGCAGGCGGCCAGCGATATTTTTGCCGATGAAAATCTGTGGATTGGAATTGTCAAAACCCTGCATGCTCTCGCGCACGCGTATCGCCGGCAAGGCCATATCAAATGCCTCGGTAAAAGAATCGGTCTTGTTCAGCGCCTCTTCAAAATACGCTTTGCCGAAATAGGTGAAGTCCGCTTCATTGCTGCAACCGAAAGAAGTCCGGTCCGCCGCTGCAGCCGTCATCACCAGCGTATCATCGGTCTTCAGCGCATCGACAAAACCGCCGGAATAACAGGCTGAAACCACGATCACGCGGTTGCGTATGCCGGACGCATCCAGCATCGTGCGCAGCGCCTGCGGGTTCAATATAAAGAACTGCATGCCTTCAAATTCCAGCGTAAAGCTATGATCATGCGAGCCATGCGAACTCAGGTACAGGAACAGTACATCCCTGTCCCTGTCCATCAACTGCCCTATGCGGTTCAGGCTCATCTGCATGCTGCTGACGCTGGCGATCGGCGAAGCCCGCACCGACTTCGGATTATTGATCAGCATCAGCGAATGCCCGGCAGTGCCGAAGCGCCGGTCGAACATCGCGCGCACATAGCGCACCTCTTTCATAAACACGTCCTGCCCCGCATAGCCGGCCACGCCCAGGAAAAACAACTGGATACGGCTGCCCTCCCCCGCCCGCATCGAGGCCAACTGGCTTTGCAGTAATTGCGGCTGCAGATAAAATATATCTTCCTTCTGCAACTCAGGCGCAAGTTGCGCCGACTCTTCACGCGCAGCTGTCCACAAAGTCCGGTCGATATAGATTTGCGTAAACGGCGCTGCAAGCAGCAGGCTCAATACCACCGTCGCAGGGCCGAAAGCCGGAAACCGCAGGCGCAGCAAGCGCACGCTGGCCAGCGCGCAAGCCAGCACCAGCCAGACCAGCCGCAGCAGGAAACCGTAGCGGTCCAGGCGCACTTTCAGCCTGGCAGGCCAGTTTCGTAAAATGGCCCCGGGCAGATAGTCCAGCAGGTATTCCAGGAATAGCATGCCGTAGTCGATCACCAGCATCGTCGCCAGCATCAGCACCGCCAGTACCAGCAACTGGCGCGGACGGCGGAAGCAGCTAGCCACTCCCCACGCGGCCAGCAGCACGATAGGCACGTTCAGCAGCAAGCCGCCCAGGCCGTAAGGCACGAACATGCCGTCGCGGCCGGTCTGCAGCAGATCGGCACTAAATTGCAGCACCGTCCCCAGCAACACCAGCAAGATCAACTGCGCCGCGCTGGCATGCACGCTGTCGCTGGAAATGCGCAACAGGCAAGCGGCTCGCAGCCCCGCCTTCAGGTTCACGAAAAACGCATAGGGGCGGTAGCTGAGCGGCGTAGGCTGATGGTCCAAGTTGTCGGTGACCGAGAACGGCATGAAGAATAATCCAGTCTGAAATAATGATTAAAACTGCATCAAGTCTAACCCGCATTGCAGACTTGCACATCCATACGCCGGGCGAAAAAAAACCTGGGCATGCTTTCGCATCTCCAGGTTTTTTGATGACGCTATTGCGTCTACGCGAATCTAAGCCCTATGCGCGTTTGCCCAGCCTGGCGCCTATCTCACCGACGATGCCGCGGCGGAAGGCCAGCACGCAGATGATGAAGATCAGGCCGGTGACGATCGTGATCGATTCACCCAGCGAATGGAACCAGTCCACCGTGGTCACGCGCGCCAGGAAGTCGCCGATCTCGCCCAGCTTGTTTTCCAGCACCAGGATGATGATGGCGCCGACGATAGGGCCCACCAGCGTGCCCAGACCGCCCACCAGCGTCATCAGCACGACCAGGCCTGACATGGTCCAGTGTACGTCCGTCAGCGTCTCAAAACCCAGTACCAGCGTCTTGGTGGCCCCTGCCAGGCCGGACAGGCCTGCAGACAGCACAAAGGCCAGCAGCTTGTACTTATCGACGTCATAGCCCAGCGAAATGGCACGCGGCTCGTTTTCCTTGACCGCCTTCAATACCTGGCCGAACGGCGAATGCACGGTGCGCACGATCAGCGCATAGCCGGCTACCGCAATCAGCAAGACCACGTAATACAGCGTGATGTCGGAGCCCAGATCCAGCACACCCAGCAGTTTGCCGCGCGGTACCTGCTGCAAGCCGTCTTCGCCGCCGGTGAACTTGGCTTGCAGGAACACAAAGTACAGCATCTGCGCCAGCGCCAATGTGATCATCGTGAAGTAGATACCCTGACGGCGTATCGCCAGCGCGCCCATCACCAGGCCGATAGCGGCACCGGCCAGCGTGCCCAGCAGAATGCCGACTTCCGGCGTCAATCCCTTGTCGCGCATCGCCCAGCCAGCAATATACCCGGCGCCGCCGAAGAAGGCCGCGTGACCAAAGGACAACAGGCCGGTAAAGCCGATCAGCAGATTGAAGGCGCAGGCAAACAATGCAAAGCACAGCAGCTTCATCATCAGGATGGGATACACCACTTGCGGTGCCACCAGCAGCGCCAGCAGCGCGATGCCATATCCAATTTTCTTATTCATAGTAGGTGCCTATTTCTCTTTGCCGAACAAACCGGCCGGACGTATCATCAGCACGATCGCCATCACCACAAACACCACGGTGGCGGACGCCTCGGGATAGAACACGCGGGTCAGGCCTTCGATGATGCCCAGTCCCAGCCCGGTCAGGATGGAGCCGAGGATGGAACCCATGCCGCCGATCACCACGACCGCGAACACGGTGATGATCAGGTTGGAACCCATCAGCGGTGACACCTGTATCACCGGCGCCGCCAGCACGCCTGCAAAGGCCGCCAGGGCCACGCCGAAACCATAGGTCAGCGTTACCATCAGCGGCACGTTGATGCCGAAAGCTTCCACCAATTTAGGATTTTCCGTGCCGGCGCGCAGGTAGGCGCCCAGCTTGGTTTTTTCAATCACAAACCAGGTCGCAAAGCAGACCACCAGCGAAGCCACTACTACCCAGGCGCGGTAGTTAGGCAAGATCATGAAACCGAGATTGGTGGCGCCGGTCAATGCGTCCGGCACCGAGTAAGGCTGGCCGGAAACGCCGTAGATGGAGCGGAACACGCCTTCCAGCAGCAAGGTAATGCCGAAGGTCAGCAGCAGGCCGTACACGTGATCCAGCTTGTACAGCCAGCGCAGCATGGTCTTCTCGATCACGATGCCGAATACGCCGACCAGCAGCGGAGCCACGATCAGCATCACCCAGTAATTCACGCCAAAATAAGTAAGGCCCATCCACGCAAAAAACGCCCCCATCATATACAGGGCGCCGTGGGCAAAATTAATCACATTCAACAAGCCGAAGATAACGGCCAGGCCTAGCGACAGCATCGCGTAGAAGGAACCGTTGACCAGTCCCAGCAGCAACTGGCTCAACATCGCTTGCAGCGGTATACCAAATATTTCCATGGCGACTTCATGAAAAAAATCACCCTAGTGGGTGAAAAATCAGAGAACTGGCGCACTGCCCTCTTCAAGCAAGTGGGAAGCGCGCCAGGTATTTAACAACAACGGCTAGTAACTCCAGACCCTGCGCTTATTTCCACAGCGAGCACTTGGTCTCGGCCTTGGCGGTGAAAGCCTGTTCGCCAGGGATGGTCTGCACGACCTTGTAGTAATCCCATGGATACTTGGAATCGGCCTGGTTCTTCACCTGCATCAGATACATGTCATGAATCATGCTGCCGTCGGCACGGATATAGCCGTTTTTGGCATACATGTCGTTGATCTTCATCGTACGCAGTTTCGCCAATACTTTTTCAGTATCATCGGTACCGGCTGCTTTTACCGCATTCAGGTACTGGATAGTCGCTGAGTAGTCCGCAGCCTGCAGGCTGGAAGGCATCTTCTTCATCTTGCCGAAGTAGCGGCGCGACCAGGTGCGGGTTTCTTCATTCTGATCCCAGTACCAGCTATCTGTCAGGTACATACCGTGCGTCAGGTTCAAAGTCAGCGAGTGCACATCGTTGATGAACATCAGCAGGCCGGCCAGCTTCATGGTCTTGGTGATGCCGAACTCATTGGCCGCCTTGATCGCATTGATGGTATCGCCGCCGGCATTGGCCAGGCCCAGGATCTGTGCCTTGGAAGACTGCGCCTGCAACAGGAAGGAAGAGAAGTCGGAAGCCGACAGCGGATGCTTGACCGAGCCGGCCACTGTACCGCCGGAAGCCTTGACCACGCCGGAAGTATCGCTTTCCAGCGACGCGCCGAATGCATAATCGGCGGTCAGGAAATACCAGCTCTTGCCGCCCTGCTTCACAACTGCGGAGCCTGTGCCCTTGGCCAGCGCTACCGTGTCGTACGCATAGTGAACGGTGTAAGGCGTGCATTCTTCATTGGTCAGGCGGGCAGAACCGGCGCCGATGGAGATGTAAGCCTTTTTCTTTTCCAGAGCCACCTTTGCCATCGACAGGCCGGTGCCGGAATTGGTGCCGCCGACCAGCATGTCGACGCCGTCGCGGTCAAACCATTCGCGCGCCTTGCTGGCGGCGATATCGGCTTTGTTTTGATGGTCGGCAGTGACCAGTTCGATTTTCTTGCCCAGCACCGTGCCGCCAAAATCGGCGATCGCCATCTTGATCGCTTCTACGCCGCCCTGGCCGTCGATATCGGAATACAGGCCGGACAGATCGGTGATGAAACCGATCTTGACCACGTCACCGGAAACTTGCGCAGAAGCCGTACCTGCAAAGCCCGCCAGGGCAGCAGATACAGCCAGAGTCAGGGCCTTGAATTTTGTTTTCATTTGTCTTCTCCGTTCATTATTAAAACAGCTTGTTTTAAAACCAGCCTTCCGAACCAACTACTTCAACTTCTTCAGCATATGCTGCCGATTCAACCCGAGAACCAGGACCAGGCGCTTACACGCCCAGCAAATTGTTCAGGACCGTCATCTTGTCGTTCAATTCGGCAGCACCGAAAGTCTCGACGATCTGCCCATGTTCCATCACATAAAAACGGTCTGCCAGCGGTGCGGCAAAACGGAAGTTTTGCTCCACCATCACGATCGTGTAGCCCTTTTGCTTCAGCGTCGTGATCATCCTGGCCAGCGCCTGCACGATCACCGGCGCCAGGCCTTCGGAGATCTCATCCAGCAGCAGCAGGCGGGCGCCGGTGCGCAGGATGCGGCCCACGGCCAGCATCTGCTGTTCGCCGCCGGAAAGGCGCGTGCCCTGGCTATTCTTGCGCTCGGCCAGGTTGGGGAACATCGCATAAATTTCGTCTATGGACATGCCCTTGTCGGTGCTGGAAACCGAAGGCGGCAGCAGCAGGTTTTCTTCAGTGGACAGCGAAGAGAAAATGCCGCGCTCTTCCGGGCAATAACCTACGCCCAGATGCGCCACCTTATAGGTAGGCAGATTGATCGCTTCGGTGCCGTTGATCTTGATCGAACCCTTGCGGGCGCCGGTCAGGCCCATGATCGCGCGCATCGTCGTCGTGCGGCCGGCGCCGTTACGGCCCAGCAAGGTCACTACCTCACCCGGGTTCACGACCAGGTTCACGTCATGCAGGATATGGGATTCGCCGTACCAGGCTTGCAGATTGCTGATTTCCAGCGCAGGAGTCTGGCTACCGCTCATGCGTGGGCTCCTTCCAGCTCACCGGATGTCGTTCCCATATAGGCTTCCATGACTTTAGGATTTTGCGAGACTTCTTCATAGCGGCCCTCGGCCAGCATTGCGCCGCGCTGCAAGACCGAGATCTTGTCGCAAATGCCGGAGACCACGTTCATATTATGTTCGACCATCAGGATGGTGCGGCCGGCGGAGACCTTCTTGATCAGCTCCGTCACGCGGTGCACGTCTTCATGGCCCATGCCCTGCGTCGGCTCGTCCAGCAGCATCATTTCCGGTTCCATTGCCAGCGTCGTGGCAATCTCCAGCGCGCGCTTGCGGCCGTAAGGCAGATCGACAGTCACGGTATCGGCAAATTCGGTCAGGTCGACCTGGGCCAGCAGTTCCATCGCCTTATCATTCAGGCGCGACAGGCTGTTTTCGCTTTTCCAGAAATGGAAAGACGTGCCCAGCGTGCGCTGCAAGCCTATGCGCACATTTTCCATCACCGTCAGGTGCGGGAAAACCGCAGAAATCTGGAACGAACGGATAATGCCCTGGCGCGCAATCTGCGCCGGCTTGGCCGACGTAATGTCGCGGCCATTGAACAGGATTTGTCCCGAAGTCGGAACCAGGAATTTGGTCAGCAGATTGAAGCACGTCGTCTTGCCCGCACCGTTGGGGCCGATCAACGCGTGTATATGTCCACGCTGCACGCGCAGGTTAACCTCGCTGACAGCGGTAAAGCCCTTGAACTCTTTGGTCAAGTTCTTGGTCTCCAGAATGACGTCGGTCATCTGATCTCCTTGTTTTGGATCTGAGTCACATTTCATCGCCGGCAAAGCCCAGCCATCAATGCATCCCGATATTGCTCTTTTCAGCAATTATTCACATCGCTCTTTGGCGATTATTTCGTATAGTTACGATTTCAACTAAGCTTTTGATAGTACACAGCGCGTAGAGTTTTCAACAATACGGTATAACTACTGTAAGTAGTAACCACAATCCGCGAACATCGCACTTTTTCCGTGCAAAACGACGCCGCCGACGCTGAACTGCCAAGCTTGAAAACCGCCTTATTAAAACACAAATCAGCTTGCTACTGATAGCATAAATGCAGCGGCTTTTTCGGCGATCATGATGGTAGGGGAATTGGTATTGCCGGACGTAATAGTCGGCATCACGGAGGCATCCACCACCCGCAGGCCGCGTATGCCGCGCACCCGCAACTGGCTGTCCACAACCGCGGAGGCATCATTGGCGCGGCCCATCTTGCAGGTGCCGACAGGATGGAAGATCGTGGTGCCGATATCGCCGGCAGCGCGTGCCAGTTCTTCTTCGGTACGGAACTGCGCGCCCGGCTTCATTTCCTGCGGCGCATACTTCTGCATCGCAGGCGCAGCGACGATGCTGCGGGTCAGGGTCAGGGAGTCGGCCGCGATCTTCCTGTCTTCCGGCGTACTCAGGTAATTGGGAGTGATCTTGGGCGCTGCCAGCGGGTCATTGCCGGCGATGCGCACGTGGCCGCGCGAAGTCGGCCGCAGGTTGCAGACGCTGGCCGTGAACGCCGGGAAAGCATGCAGCGGATCGCCGAATTTTTCCAGCGACAAAGGCTGCACATGGTATTGCAGATTAGGCGTCTGCTGCGACGCATCCGACTTGGTAAACGCTCCCAGTTGCGAAGGCGCCATCGACATCGGGCCACTCTGCATCAGCATGTATTCCAGGCCTATCCTGGCCTTGCCCAGCCAGCTATTGGCCATCATGTTCAGCGTGCGCGCGCCGCTGATCTTGAACGCGGAACGGATCTGCAAATGGTCTTGCAGATTCTCGCCTACGCCGGGCAAATCATGTTCCACCTTCACGCCTGCGCCATGCAGATGCGCAGCAGGCCCTATGCCGGATTGCTGCAATATCGCCGGCGAACCTATCGCACCCGCGGTCAGCACGGTCTCGCGTGCCGATTCCGCATGCCACAGCTTATTGTTGCCGAAAAATTCCACCCCGGTACAGCGCCTGCCCTGCTCGCCGTCTTCCAGCAACAGGCGCTTCACCTGGCAGCCGGTCATGATGGTCAGATTGCCGCGCCCGGCAGCAGGACGCAGGAAAGCCTTGGACGCATTCCAGCGTATGCCGCGCTTCTGGTTCACATCAAAATAGCCGCAACCCTCGTTATTGCCACGATTAAAATCTTCAGTCTTGGGAATGCCGACCTGCGCTGCCGCTTCACGGAAGGCATCCAGAATCTCCCAGGACAGCCGCTGCTTCTCCACCCGCCACTCGCCGCCCGCACCATGGAAAGCATCCGCCCCGCTGTAATGATCTTCACTCTTCTTAAACACCGGCAACACCTGGTCCCAGCGCCAACTGGCATCGCCGGTCAGCTCCGCCCACAAATCATAATCCCGCTGCTGCCCGCGCATGTAAATCATGCCGTTGATAGAAGAGCTGCCACCCAGCACCTTGCCGCGCGGATAAATCAAATTACGCCCATTCAAACCAGGCTCAGACTCGGTTTTGTACAACCAGTCGGTACGCGGATTATTGATGCAATACAGGTAGCCCACAGGGATATGGATCCACACATAATCATCCTTGCCCCCCGCCTCCAGCAACAACACATTCGACTTGCCATCCGCACTCAGCCGATTAGCCAATACACAACCCGCAGTCCCCGCACCGATGATGATGTAATCAAATTTACCGGCTGATTCCATGTATGTTTTCCTAGTAAAGCAAGGTCGAGTTGAATATATAGGATCGAACTTTGAGCTGATAAAGCTTTAGCCAAAGCTATCAAAAAAATGCAAGCTGGTTCGGACGTTGCAGTTGCTTTTGAATTTCATCCGCTCGGGACGCGGCATTTTGTGCTTTACAGAAAATGGATCAGAAATGAACGTTGTCTGAGCCGAAGGCGAGTTCCGTTCATTTCCCATTTTTTGTAATGCAGCAAAATGTGATGGCGCAATGCGCCATCACCCGAAGGGCAAGTCTGCGGTCGCCTTTTTTGGCTTACCTTTTTTGGCGAGGCAAAAAAGGTAAGTAGCCGCCGGGCTACCCCCGGCCAGCAATCATAAAAAGCCACGCTCTTAACCAAGCGCAGGGCAATGAAAACGCTATGCCAATAAATCCGGTTTACTTAGCTACCGGCATAGTAAACTCCGCCCCCTTATCAATACTATCCGGCCACCGCTGCATAATAGACTTATAACGAGTATAAAAACGTATCCCCTCTTCCCCATACGCATGCACATCGCCAAACAGCGAGCGCTTCCAGCCGCCAAAGGAATGCCAGGCCATAGGCACAGGAATAGGCACATTGATACCAACCATGCCAACCTGGATGCGGCGTGAAAACTCGCGCGCGGTATTGCCGTCCGATGTAAACAAAGAGACGCCATTGCCAAACTCATGCGCATTGATCAGGTTCACCGCCGAAGCAAAATCCGGCACCCGCACGATGCACAATACCGGCCCGAAAATTTCTTCGCGATGGATCTTCATGTCCTGCTTCACATGGTCGAACAAGGTACCGCCCAGGAAGAAGCCGCCTTCATGGTCGGCCACTTGCAGGCCGCGGCCATCGACCAGCAATTTGGCGCCTTCCGCAATACCGTCGGCGATATAGGCTTCTATCTTGGCCTTGTGCACCGCTGTCACCACCGGCCCCATTTCCGCATCGGCTTCCATACCGTTCTTGATCTTCAGGGCCTTCACGCGCGGCACCAGCGCATCCACCAGTTTGTCGGCGACGTCGCCGACAGCCACGGCAACCGAGATCGCCATGCAGCGCTCGCCGGCGGAACCATAGGCAGCCCCCATCAGCGCATCGACCGCCTGTTCAAGGTTAGCATCCGGCATCACCACCAAATGGTTCTTCGCGCCGCCCAGAGCCTGCACGCGCTTGCCGTTGCGGGTGCCTTCGCTATAAATGTATTCGGCAATCGGCGTGGAGCCGACAAAGGAAATCGCCGCCACGTCTGGATGATGCAGCAGCGCATCCACGGCCACCTTGTCGCCCTGCACCACGTTAAATACGCCATCCGGCAAACCCGCCTGCTTGAACAGCTCGGCAATCAGCAGCGATGCAGAGGGATCACGCTCGGAGGGTTTCAGGATAAAGGTATTGCCGGTCGCAATCGCCAGCGGCGCCATCCACATCGGTACCATGAAGGGGAAATTGAAAGGCGTGATGCCGGCAGTAACGCCCAGCGGCTGGCGCAGGTTGAAGTTGTCTATGCCGCCGCCGATATTGTCGGAAAACTGGGTCTTCAGCAGTTGCGGCATGCCGCAGGCAAATTCCACGATTTCCAGCCCGCGCGTGACTTCGCCCATCGCATCCGACAAGACCTTGCCATGCTCGCGCGTGATGATGGCCGCCATTTCCTTATGGTGCTTGTCCAGCAATTCCTTGAACTTGAACATCACCCTGGCCCGCTTCAGCGGCGCAGTCTCGGCCCAGGCCGGTGCGGCCGCCTTGGCCGCCGCCACCGCGTCATCCACCTCTGCCGTACTGGCCAGCACCACCTTGCCCGACACCTCGCCGGTGGCAGGGTTGAACACGTCTTGCCGGCGGCCGCTATCGGAAGGCGCAAGCTGGCCGTTGATATAGTGCTGGATCAGGCTGGGGAAGGAGCTGGAAGCTGGGGAGGCAGACATAAGGAAACCTTTGGGGTAAATAACGAGGTCTGCCTAGAATAATCCAGCGCATACGCCTGATCCAATGAGTTATTATCAACAGCAATATAAGCAATGCTAATAATAAAGACAGGCAACACCAGTGGATAACTCCCGCAAACAGGCAAGCAAATGGACCTGACCCAATTACGCGCTTTCGTTACCGTCGCCCGCGAAGGCAATCTGACCCGTGCAGCAGAACGCCTGCATGTGACCCAGCCTGCGGTCAGCCTGCAGATCAAGTCCCTGCAGGAAGATCTGGACCTGCAATTATTCAACCGTACCGCCAGCGGCATGGTGCTCAGCAAGGATGGCGCCAAATTGCTGGCCTATGCAGAAAAGGTGCTCAGCAATGTCGCCGAGTTCCGGCAAGCCGTTGAAACGCTGCACACCACGCTCTCCGGAGAATTGTCGGTAGGCACCATCCTGGATCCGGAATTCACCCGCCTCGGCATCTTCCTGAAGCGCTTGGTGGAAACTTATCCACAGCTATCCACCAAGTTGCAGCACGGCATGTCCGGCTCGGTATTGCACCGAATACGCAGCGGCGAGCTGGACGTGGGTTTTTACCTGGGTAAGCCGCCGGACGATGGCAAACCCGCCTGCCACGCCTTGAGCCTGACCAGTTTCAGCTATCGCGTAGTGGCGCCCAGCGGCTGGAAAAACCGGGTCAGCGGCAAAGGCTGGGCGGCGCTGGCGCAACTGCCGTGGATATGGACACCGCCGGAGTCCGCGCACCACCGCCTGCTCAGCAAGGTATTTGCTGAGCACAATGCCAGCCCCAACAAGGTGGCCCTGGTGGACCAGGAGCCATCGATGCTGGACTTGGTGAAATCCGGAGTCGGCCTCAGCCTGCTGCGCGACTCCATCGCGATACGCGAAGCGCATGCGCACGGCCTGGTGATCGCGGATGCGGTCAGCTTATCCACAGAGCTTAGCTTTATTACACTGGAAAAACGCAAAAACGAGCCCATGATTGCCGCCGTATTCAGCCTGCTGAGACAGTGCTGGGGGCTGGAAGAGGTATGACACCTTATTTTGCAATGCAAAATATTGCTTTTGCCGGCAGGCAGGGTATATTTCTATAGTCCAATTTTTTGTGTTGCGGAGCCCACGTGATCAAATCCTCTGTCTTGCCGCTGATGAGCTTGCTGGGTGCGCTTGGCGCACCGGTGCTCGCGCAGGCAGAGGATATCAAGCTGTACATACAGGAATTCGCGCCGTTCACGCATACCGATTACCAGAGCACCGAGATCCATGGCTTTGTCACCGACAAGGTGGTAGAGATCATGAAACGCGCCAATGAGAGCTATACCATCACCAGCACCTCGCTGGCGCGCGGCTACCAGGCCGCGCTGACCGAAGACAATTCCTGCCTGTTTGCCTTCCGCCGCACCCCGGACCGGGAAAAGTATTTCAAATGGGTAGGTCCGGTAGCCACCGACAACTGGGTACTGTACGGCAGGAAAAACGATACCCGCATGCTGAAGAGCCTGGAAGACGCCAAGTCCTACAACATAGGTTCCTACAAGAACGCCGCCACCGGCCTGTATCTGCAGGAGCAGGGTTACAAAATCCAGTTCGCCAGCCAGGATGACGATAACCCCCGCCTGCTGGTCAATGGCAGGCTGGATTACTGGATCGTATCGGAATTGCACGGCATGTTTCTGGCGCAGCAACAGGGTTACTGGAACGATATCAGCAAGGCCGTCAAATACCGCAGCATAGACTTGTACATGCTGTGCAATGCGAAAATGGACAAGCAGCGCATAGACAATTTCAACCAGCTCAATGCCGACCTGGACCGCGACGGCACGGCAGAAAAGCTGATGCGCAAATACGGCGTCAAGTAAATCGCTATACAGCCTCTTGCGCCAGCGCCATCCCATCCGTGCCTTCCTGTGCAAATCAGGCGATAATGTCGGCCTGAAGCGAGGAAAGAAACGATGAGATCCACCAAGGCCAGTTACGCGATATCAAGACTGAAAGACCGCAGCGACAATGCGCCCTATTCCATGGTCACCATGGCGGATGGCCGTTTCTACCTGGTACTCGCCAATGGCGACGCCGATCCGCAAAAACTGAACGAACCCATGGAGCTGGATGAATTCGTGCGCTTCGTCAATTCGCTGGGCAAGCAGACACCTAAGAAAATCAGCAAACTGGACGTCGCCTTTGAAGCCAAGCTACGCAAGAAAAGCGACTGAGCTCGCTGCCCTTTTATCCCTGCCTTATTTATCCTTGAAAGCCACCGCATGAAAATTCGCGTATTGCCTACCGCCTTTGCCGTATCCATTGCAGCTTCCATGCTGCTGCCTTTCAGCGTTGTGAACACTGCAACGGCGGCCACCGCCAAGCCAAAAGCCGCCGCTGCAGCAGCGGCGCCGCTGACATTGCAAATCATCGATACCCAGGTCGGCACCGGCAAGGAAGCAGCAGCCAATACCGTGGTCACCGTTAACTATACAGGCTGGATCTACAGCCCCAAGGCCGACAAGCAGCACGGCGTGCAATTCGACAGCTCGGTAGGACGTGGACCGTTCAGCTTCCCGCTGGGCGCCGGACGCGTGATACAGGGCTGGGACCAGGGCGTGGCAGGTATGAAGGTAGGCGGCAAGCGCACCCTGATCATCCCCAGTGAACTGGGCTATGGTGAAAATGGCGCCGGCAGCAAGATCCCTCCCGGCGCCAACCTGATTTTTGATGTGGAACTGGTCGGCGTCAGGTAAGCGCTGGGATCAGCACTGAAATAAGCACTCAAGCCAAAAGCCGGACAAGCAAATGAGCAGCCCAATGCAGCAACTCAGCTACCTGCAAGCCTACCCCGAGCATATCCAGAGCCAGGTCAGGCAACTGATCGCCGATGGCAAGCTCGGCGAGGTGCTGCTGCGCAAATACGCCGGTGCGCATGAGGTGCGCACCGACAAGGCCTTGTACAACTATGTGCAAGACTTGAAAAACCGCTACCTGCGCAACGGCGAGCAAATCAGCAAGGTCGCCTTCGACAGCAAGATCAAGGTGATCCAGCATGCGCTGGGCCAGCATACCTATATCTCCAGGGTGCAGGGCAGCAAGCTCAAATCCAAGCATGAAATCAGGGTCGCCAGCTTGTTCAAATTCGTGCCCGACGAATTCCTCAGGATGATCGTCGTGCACGAGCTGGCGCACTTGAAAGAGAAAGAGCACAACAAGGCTTTCTACAAGCTGTGCACGCACATGGAACCGAACTACCACCAGTACGAACTGGACCTGAGGCTTTACCTGACGCAGATGGATCTCTCAGGCGAGGGACTGTGGATAAGCAAGGATGGCTACGCCGCCAGCGCAGACGCATCCGCCTGATACTGCCCTTGCATGGACCAGGTTGTGGATAAGTTTCCACAACCACCCGCTGCTACCGCAATGCACAACAAGCTGTGCGCATTATCCACAGCCTGTGCCGCCTGATTCGCCGGGCTATCGATTACACTGATGTTTTAATTTCAATTGACGGCATATGGCATATCTACTGGCACTAGATCAGGGTACCTCCAGTTCCCGCAGCATATTGTTCGACGACAAGGGCAATATCGTCGCCTCGGCCCAGCAGGAATTCCGGCAGATTTTTCCGCAGCCGGGCTGGGTGGAACATGACCCTGTGGATATCTGGCAAAGCCAGCTTGCCACGTGCCGCCAGGCCCTGAGCAAGGCCAACATCCCCGTCAAGCAGATTGCAGCACTGGGCATTACCAACCAGCGCGAGACCACCGTCGTTTGGGAAAAAGCCAGCGGCAAACCCATCTTCAATGCCATCGTCTGGCAAGACCGGCGCACCGAAGCCTACTGCGATGAACTGCGCGCACAGGGCTACGCCGGCATGATACAAAAGAAAACCGGGCTGATCCTCGATCCATATTTCTCCGCCACCAAGTTGAAGTGGATACTCGATACCGTACCGAACGCGCGCGCGCAGGCCGAGCGCGGCGAACTGGCTTTCGGTACCGTGGATAGCTGGCTGAGCTGGCAACTCAGCGAAGGCAAGCTGCACGTCACCGACGTCAGCAATGCGTCGCGCACGATGCTGTGGAATATCCACCAGGGCTGCTGGGACCAGGAATTGCTGGATTGCTTCAATATCCCGCGCGCAGTGCTGCCGGAAGTCCATCCATCCAGCCACCGTTACGGCGAGACCACGCTGTTCGGCAGCCCTATCGCCATCGCCGGTATTGCCGGCGACCAGCAATCCGCGCTGTTCGGCCAAGCCTGCTTCAAACCCGGCATGGCCAAGAATACCTATGGCACCGGCTGCTTCATGCTGATGCATACCGGCAGCGACTGCGCAGTATCGACGAATGGCCTGATCAGCACGTCCGCCTGCCAGGTAGGTTCGCAACCGCAATATGCAATGGAAGGCAGCGTGTTCATCGGCGGCGCCGTCGTCCAATGGCTGCGCGATGGCCTGAAAGCCATCCAGCATTCCACCGATGTGGAAGAACTGGCCGCTACCGTGCCGGATTCCGGCGGCGTGGTTTTCGTTCCTTCTTTCACCGGCCTGGGCGCGCCTTACTGGGTGCCGTCCGCCAAGGGTGCGATACTCGGCCTCAGCCGCGGCACCACGGTGGCGCATATCGCCCGCGCCGCGCTGGAGTCGATTGCCTTCCAGAGTACCGACCTGCTGCTGGCCATGACGCGCGATGCAGTATCTGCTATTAGCGAATTGCGGGTCGACGGCGGCGCGGCAGCCAATAACTTGCTGCTGCAATTCCAGGCCAATCTGCTCGGCATACCGGTGATACGCCCCAAGGTCACCGAGACCACGGCACTCGGCGCCGCCTATCTGGCCGGCATCGCCGTCGGCGTATTTCAGAACACTGAAGAATGCGCAGCGCAGTGGCAGATGGAAAGAACCTTCCTGCCGACCATGAGCCGCGACCAGGCCGGAGCCCTGATGCAGCAATGGGAACAGGCGATAGGCAGGGTGCGCTAGTCTTATGTAAAGAAAAAGCCTGTGGATAAAGTTTCAGCACAGGCCCAAGGGTTCACATAATAAAAAAGACGGCCTGAGCCGTCTTTTTTATTCGCGCGTCAGCGTCTGTTGATAACTTAGCCCTCAGACTCCAGCTTGCCGTTGACTTCACGCACACGGTCCCCGACTCTCCAGCCGTCCTGTGGAAAACTGCGTACCTTGCCGTCATCCATGCGTACCTTGACGATATAGGTCGTGGTTGTATTGCGGCGTTTTTCCACTTCGTTACCGGCATAGCCGCCGCCTACCGCACCGGCCACCGTCGCCAGCGTATTACCGTTACCGTGGCCTACCTGATGGCCCAGCACGCCGCCCAACACCGCACCGGCGGCAACACCCAGGCCGCTGGTCTGCGCCTGATGTTGCACAGCCTGTATAGAATCTACGCGGCCGCAATGTTTGCACACTGCAGGACGGGATTCGGCTGCAGGCGCTGCATTCCTGTATTCAGGATTGGCTTGCGCCACTTGTGAAGTGTAGGGCTGGCCTTGCGGATTGCGGGAGTTACCGGAGTCATTCGGTGCGTTATCCACATACGCCTGCCCATTTTTTTGCCCGGCTTGCGGCGCATTTGCATAGCCATCCTGGGCATTTTGCGCATTCTGCGGTTGCGACATCGTCGCATTCTGCAATGCGGCCTGATCGACAGGACCGGATTTGCTCAAAGAGTTAGGCAAGATTCCGGTGATCGCGGCAACCCCGATCAAGCTGACCAGGGTAACGGAGACTGCGGCACCGGCAACCAGCGGGTGTATGCGGCGGGATTGATTATTTTCCATTTGAAGACCTCATTCTTTTTTAATTTATATGTACGGCAATCGGCGACATGACAGAACTACTATTGCTGTACTCCAAGTGTACAGGCCCGCGCTCGCTTAAAGAAGGTAATTAGTGTGTCAGATGTAATGCTTTGTAAGCCCTGTCAACATAGTCCTACAAGCTCCTAGGACAGCAGCCCGAAATCGTGGAAAAACTGTGTATAAGTAGCTCGGTTGTATGATTTTGCGGAGCAAACAACGGCCCAAAATCACGCTATTGTCATTTGCAGAGATTAAATTCAGAATAAAGCGCCGTCCTGAAGATTGCCCGTTTTCTTTTTCAACCCATGGAGAGAATAATGAGAATACTAAAATGGTTGCTGGGTATCATCGCTGCACTCGTGGTACTTCTGATCGCCATTGCGCTGATGCTGCCGAATGACTTTACAGTCACCCGCAGCATCGTCATCAATGCACCGGCAGATAAAATTTATCCGCTGGTCGCCGCGCCGGCCGAATGGAAAAAATGGTCGGTCTGGAACCAGCGCGATCCGGCCATGCAGATGACGTTTTCCGGCCCGGCCAGCGGTACCGGTGCCGCCTGGGACTGGCAAAGCAAAAGCCAGGGCAACGGCGGCATGAAATTCACCGCTGCAACGCCTAACCAGAACATAGACTATGAACTGCATTTTGAAGGTATGGGCAAACCGTCCAGCGGTGCATTGAAATTCGAGCCGCAAGCCGGCGGCACCAAACTCACCTGGTCCATGCACGGCAACAGCGAAGGCAACCTGATGATGAAGCTGTTCAGCCCCTTCATGGACAAGATGGTCGGCAGTGATTTCGACAGCGGCTTGAAAAACCTGAAGAAGCTGGTAGAGCAACCCTGATTTACTGTGGCCGTTTCACTCTAAAGCCCGCCAGCACCTTATCTGGCGGGCTTTTTCATTCAATATGGCCTATTTATCCCCAAGCTGCCCACAGTCTTACCCCTGGCTTATAAACAGGCTTATCACCATGTTATCCACATGCTTACCCACCGCCATTTAGCCAAAAATCGTGGCACTGACGGAACTTAAGCACAGCTTAGCCACAACTTAATCACATGGTTAAAAACAGGGTTAAGCACAGGCTTATCCACAATTTTGCGCACAAAACCACAGAATTCACGGCTTCCCGCATTTTTCATCAATTTTTCATTCAGCTGTCACCGGTATGTCATCAATGCTGCCTAAAGTGCTCGATGAAAGCAGGAAAAAGTAATAAGGATATACCGGGAACACCGGGGGAAAAACTGAGCGCGGGGATACTATGCAGACGAAAACTCTGGTCGACAATGCCATCATCAATTCCAGCACCTCGGGCAGCAAAGCCTGGGCCGACAAGTTATTCACACACTGGTTCAGCCGCCTGGTGTATGCGCAGATCTGGGAAGATCCGCAATCCGACCTGGATGCGCTGCAACTGAAACCCGGCGCCAATATCCTGACCATTTCTTCCGGCGGTTGTAATGCACTCGCCTATCTGGCGGCCGATCCTGCCGCCGTGCATGCGGTAGACCTGAACGCCAATCACCTGGCCATGCTGGAAATGAAGCAGCGCGCGATCAAGCACCTGCCTGACTATGAAGCGGTACTCGCCTACCTGGGCGACGCCAACCATGTGGATAACCTGAAGCGCTACAAGCGCCATATCCGCCCCCACCTGTCGGAAGCAGCCTCCGATTTCTGGGAAAGCCGCGACTGGTCCGGCAAGCAGCGTCATCATTACTTCAGGGATAATGCCTATCAGTACGGCCTGCTTGGCGACTTCATCGGTTTTGCGCATTTCTTCGTGCGCATGATGGGCGGCGACATGAGCAAGCTGGCGGCCGCGCGCAATCTGGAAGAACAAAAGCAATTGTTCGAGCAGCACCTGGCGCCGATCTTCGATACCCGCCTGTTCCGCTTCATCGCGCGCCAGCCGATTGCACTGTACAGCCTGGGCATACCGCCGTCGCAGTTCGATGCGCTGAAAAAAGATGCACCGGGCGGACTGGACGGCATGCACCTGCTGTTCAAGGAAAGAATGCGCCATCTTGCCTGCGATTTCCCGCTGGATGAAAACTGTTTTGCGCATCAGGCCTTTGCCCGCCGCTACGACACCGGCAAGCAACAGGCCTTGCCTATGTATCTGCAGCGCGAGCATTTTTCCAGCCTGCGCAATAATATAGACCGGGTGCACGGCCACCACACCAGCCTGACCGAATTCCTGCGCAATCAGCCGCGCGAATCGATGCACGCGTATCTGTTCCTCGATGCGCAAGACTGGATGGACGACATCCAGCTGACCGAGCTGTGGGAAGAAGTCACCCGTACCGCAGCGCCGGATGCCAAGGTCGTGTTCCGCACCGGCGGCAGCACTTCGCCGCTGGAAGAAAAACTGCCGCCGTATTTGCTGCGCGCCTGGTACACCGACACCGCGCATAACCGCGCGCTGTATATGACAGACCGTTCGGCCATCTACGGCGGCATGCACCTGTATCAAAAACAGCCGGTTTAAGAAACCTGAATTCCGGCTCAGTAACTGAACAAGATTTTTGATACCCGATTCTGAGTGAACGCCCAAATACCGACGCGCAACCTGGCTGATGCCCTGTGGCTGCTGGTGGCCCGCGCACGCGGCGGCGCGCATTGGCTGGCAAATACGGCGTGCGATGTGCATTCGGTGGAAATTGAACATAGCGCGCAGCCGGTCACCTTGCTGCGCAGCGAGCGCTCCTCGCCACAGGCGGCTCAACAGGTCCAGAGCTATGTGGCCAGCCCGGTTTCGAGCTGGGTCAGTTATCCACAGCATGAGCTGGCGCGCAGGCTACAGGCAAACCCGGGCTTCGCCGCCCGCACTGCCGCCGCCTGTGCATTAAGCCCCTTGTCCCTGCTACTCAAAGGCTGCGGCCTGGATCAGGCTGCCATCTTCGGCAACAGGCTGATCTCGACCAATCTGTACCCGGACTGGACTTATCCACAGTTGCAGCAGCTACAGCAGCAATTGCTGGATCTTTATCCACAGCGGCCGCTGATGCTGAGGAATATTTGTCCACAAGTGACGCCCGGCCTGGCCAAATCCCTGCAAGACCTGGGCTGGCAATTGATACCGGCACGCCTGGTCTACCTGTGCGAGCCCGGCCAGGCCAGCGTGTGGAAACATAATCATGTAAAACAGGACAAGAAACTGCTGGCCGGCGGCGATATGCAAGTGCTCAGCCCGCAGCAATTGCAGGCAGCAGATCTGCCGGCGATGCGCGAGCTGTTCCGCAGCCTGTTTATCCACAAGCATTCCGGTCTGAATCCGGATTTCACACCGGCTTTTTTTGAAATGTGCCTGGAAAGTAATTTCCTGGACCTGTATGCCTTGCGCCTGCAGGAAAAAATCGTCGGCGTCGTCGGCCTGTATGAACACTATGATCCCTACAGCGAACGCAACTGGCTGACCACGCCGCTGATAGGCTATGACCAGAACCAGGCGCAAGATCTCGGCATTTACCGCCGCCTGATGTCTTTATTATTGCAACAAGCACAGCAAAGACAGGCCTCGCTGCACTACAGTTCAGGCGCCGGACAATTCAAACGCGCCCGCGGCGGCATCGCCCACCTGGAATACACCGCCGTTTACAGCAGTCACCTGCCGCGCTTCCAGCGTCATTGCAATGAAGTCTTCGCCGCGCTGATGCAAAAACATGCGCCGGCTATCCTGAAAAAAGCCGATTCCGTCTGAAAACGGCCCTTTAGGACCAAAGAGCCTGTGGATAAAGCTAGGGATATCCACAGGACAGCATGTGCAAAATCTCAAGTTTGCCGGTAAACCAAAATCTTATCCAGAATATGTTCTTTTTTAGTACACCGCTTAAGCAGCTATTTATACTGGCGCTAAGAAATTGATTTTTTTAGGTAAACAGCAGTTATCCACAGAAAACAGCCACTGTTAACAACTACTACTATGTATATATAACTTAGTCGTATACAACAAAACCCGAACAAAAGAAGATTTCTTTCCCAAACCATGAAAAACAATTCAAGCCAAAATCAAACAACTACCCAAAAAATTGCATTCATCTTCGCCATGCAAGAAGAACAGCAAGGCCTGGAACACCAGTTGCAAGACAAAAAAGTCGTTGTCAGAGGCAAGCGCCGCTACCTGACCGGCAGCTTGTGGGGGAAGGAATGTGTTTGCGTGCTGTCCGGCATAGGCAAAGTCGCTGCTGCAACAACCGTCACCAGCCTGATAGAAAATTTTGATGTCAGCCAGATCGTGCTGATCGGTGTCGCCGGGGCTGCCGACGCAGAACTGAAAATAGGCGATATCGTCATTGCCACCACGCTGATGCAGCACGACATGGATGCCAGTCCGCTGTTTCCCCGCTTTGAAATCCCGCTGACAGGCGTCAGCCACTTATCCACAGACACGGCCTTGAGTGGGAAATTAGGCCAGGCGGCCGACTTTTTCCTGGAGAACGACAGGGAAAATCATGTGTCGGACGCCGCTATCGCCCAATTCAACCTGCAAAACGTGAAAATCCGCTATGGCCTGATCGCCAGCGGCGACCAATTCATCAATGATGCGCAGATCCTGGCCGCTTTGAAAAAGGATTTGCCGGATCTGCTGGCAGTGGAAATGGAAGGGGCGGCGATCGCCCAGGTATGCCACGACTACGAAATCCCGTTTGCGATACTCAGAACCATTTCCGATGATGCCGGCGAACACGCGGATTACAACTTCGGCCAGTTCATCCAGGAGGTTGCGGCGCAGTACAGCCTGGGTATTTTGCATAACTTCTGCCGCGCAAGCTAAAAAGCAGGCAAAAAAGACATCTATTTTCAATTCGTCTGTGGATAAGTCCAAGGATATCCACTGCACAGATTGTGGCAAAACCCATTTTTTGCCGCTGCGCTAAAATTTGTTCAGAATCTGTCCTGCTTATTCACAGGATTTGCCAGCGTATTTATCTTTTCTGTAAACGTTTGATTTTATTCAGGTAAACTGACTTATCCACAAAAAAACGCGGCGTTAACAACTACTACTATTTATATATCTAACATAGCTATATTTATTAAACGCTGTGGAAAATCCGAAAAAAAGAGCGCAGGCAAAACTGCAAAGGCACAAACCGCATCGGCAAGCAAAAGCAGCAAACTGGAATTCTGAGAAAAATCAAAAACGGTTTTGCAGATGAAAGCCAACTTCCCTGCACAGGCAGTGGTCATTGCTGAGGCAGTGCTGCGAATTCGAAAAATAAAATCAATTCGCAAGCCAAGTCATTGATTTTTATAGAAATGAAAAACGCTATACATTTCTTTCTACAGATTTATCGACAGACTTATCCACAGGCGACGCATTGCATTCGGCTTTTTGTCTGGTATAAAGCTAACTTTTCAGCATTCCCCAAGAGAGGCCAACCAGCTCATTTTCAAATTCAGCAGTGCCCAGCAAAGCAGAATCCTCCATCGAGGCCGAGCGTATTACCCCCATCACAGCCCGGGTCAGTACGTACATGCCGGCAGCGGTTGGTGGACGCAATTCCGGGTCCTTGATTTGCTGCAAAGTGGCTGCAATCTGCCCGGCCATCAGATTCAGGCTGTGGATAATTGGCTCGGTGTGGTCCAGGCGCCAGGCAATTTTGACCAGGGTACGCTTCAGGCGGCGGCCGGTGCCGAAAGCGATGATCAGGGCCTGGATGAATTCCGTCAGTAGCTGGCGGCTGGAAAGTTGGCGGTTTTGAGCAGCCAATAGCATTTTTTGTAGTTCGGCAATGACGCGATTGCGTTCCCTGTCTATCATCGACAAGACGATCGCCTCCTTGCTGGGAAAATATTGATACAGCGTACCTATTGAAAAACCGGATTTTTCAGCAATGCGATTGGTAGTCAGCGCGGATTCGCCTTCGCTGCCCAAAATCTGAGCGGTTGCTTCGTAAATTGTTTCTATGGTTTTTTCTGCACGCGGTTGTATCGGGGTTTTCCGCATTAAATCAAGCACTTGCATTACTTTTTTACGTGTCGCCATGGAGTCTCCGAAAGCGAGTATCAAAACTGAGCAAAGCTCACTAAAGTGATAATAACGCATCACGCAAGATGCACAGGCTTGGGCTGGCGCCGATTTACCTGCGCCGCTCGTGCCAAGGGCTTGTTCAGAAATTAGCCGGAATAATTTCTCCACAGCCTCAAGTTATCCACAGTTTTGGAGCTTTTACCTATGGCAGCAATCGAAGTACGGCGTTTGAATATCGATTTATCGCAGGGTTTTCCCAGGCACTGGCTGGGCGGTGATGCCTTCCGCTCGCAATTGTTCAATGCGCTGTCCATGAGTTTTCCACTGGGCGAGCAGTTTTTTATTGATAGCGTGCGAGCTGCGCAAGCGCAGATCAGTGATCCGCAATTGCTGGAAGACATACGCGGCTTTATCGGCCAGGAGGCGACGCACCGGCATTTGCATGCGCAGTACAACGAGCAATTGTTCAAGCAGGGGCTGAAGTATGTGATGGAACCCTGGGTAAAACGCCGCCTCAAGGCGTCCGCGCATTTATCGGTACGCAGCAATCTGGCGGTAACGATGGCGTATGAACATTTCACCGCAATCTTTGCCGACGTGGTGTTGCGGGACAAACTGGAAAACGCGGCAGAACCGGCTAAAAGCCTGTGGCAATGGCATGCAGTGGAAGAAACCGAGCACAAATCGGTCGCTTTTGATGCATATCGGGCGATAGGCGGCGGTTATAAATTGCGGGTGGGCTGGTATGTGTATGTGTGGCTGATGTTCCTGATCGACGTGATCTGCCAGACCGGAAACAACTTGTATCGCGACGGCCAGTTGTTCAAGCCCCGGACCTGGTTCAGCGCAATTGGCTATCTGCTGGGTAAAAAGGGTTTGCTGTGGGATTTGATACCGCAAGGCTTCAGTTACCTGCGGCCGGGATTTACCCCGTGGGACCAGGACAATGGCGAGTTGGCCAGCAACTGGTTGCATGCCAACAGAGATACTTACCGGGTATTAGGAGCAACAAAAGACCCGGATATCGCCAGCGCAGCTAAGAAAACCGCAACAACAGCATAGTCCTGAAACTTGTCCACAGCCCCGGGCATGCCAGAATGCTTGCCAAATTTTTAAGCTGCGGCTACTCTGGCTTTAGATTCTTGGCAGCACCGGGCTTATGCCCGCCAGAGCTGTTCTGAACTTATCCACAATTTCATCCTGATCATCTTTTCCATGTTATCCACATTCTTGCGGATGATATGCGCAGAAAGACGGTGCAATGATACGTCTCGTCCTGTTGCTGCTAGGCGTGGATTTCATGCGGGAGCGCTGGCGCCTGCTACGTGCGCTGGGCTGGATCTGGAGCGTCGCCGGCATCATTATTTTCATCGATGCGCTGGATAATGCGCTGTGCTTTCCTATCGACTTTTTTGCCTACCTGTTGCTGGCCAACGGCATTTCCACCTTGCTGGTTTCCTGGACAGGTGTCGGCGGCCAGCGCAGCCTGCGGCTGGTCAAGGGAGCGGCTTATGTGTTTGCCGGCTTGCTGGTGCTGGCCGGCGTTCATCTGTACGGCAATTTTTTATTGTCGATGATCTTCGGCACCCTGTTCCTGGCGGACGGTGTTTTACAGGCGACTTCGGCGACGCTGGTGCGTTTTCCACGCTGGAAACTGGCCTTTGCGGTTGGCATGCTGGAATGCGCGATCGCATTATTTTTCTATCAGCCTTACCCCACCCACTATGTCGGCACCGTGCCGTACTGCATAGGCCTGGGGCTGATATTCGGCGGCTGGCAGATGCTGTTGCTGTCGTATCGCGTGCATCGCTTGTCCAGCCTGGCGACGGTGGAATCGGTATTGGAAAACGGCGCGGATAGTTTTTCCACAGGCTTGCCGTCCGAAAGCAAGGCCGGGATCAGTGATTTTGAATGGGACGGACCGCCAACGGCGAATGAAAAAGCGCTGACCGTGCATGTATGGACGCCGGTAGGCTCGGCCAAGACCGAAGCGCAGCGCATGCCCATCGTAGACCGCTATATTGCTGCAGTGGATGTGAACGGCATCATTTCCACCGGCCATGCAGCGCTGGAAACGCCGGAAGGCATCTATATCAGCCTGTATCCTGGCGTGGAAATTGACCATTCTCCCGATGATTTCAGCCGTTTATTGCGCGCAACGCACGAGAACGACGTGCCGGGGGTATTCCAGCCTGACTATGCGACCGAATCGCAGGCCTGGTGCCCGTCCACCGTCAAGGTCAGGATACGCAACTACAATGCCGGGCGGCTGCATGCTTTCTGGGAAACATATCAACAGGATAAGACCTATAACCTGACCTGGAGAAATTGCTCCAGCTCGGTTGCCAAGGCGCTGGAAGCGGCCCTGGAGGGCGTTGTAGGCAAGGTGCAGGGGCGTCGTACCGCCTGGACCGTGTTTGTCCGCCTGCTGCTCAGTCCGGAGCTATGGGTGGCGGCACAGATACGCAAGCGCGCCAAAACCATGGCCTGGACGCCGGGATTGACACTGGATTATGCGCGGGCCTTGAGCATGCTGGCCGATCCCAGGCCGGCAGGGTGGATAAAGATGATGCGGATAAGCGCCAGGAAAATATCGCGTCTGGGTAGGAAGCAAACATAGAAAGCCCGTCATAGCAGGCGCTAGAGCAAAGCAGTGACGGGTAGTCAGAGCTTATCAACCGGCTATGCACCGCTTATGGACAGGCTTATGAACATGGCTGTCCACATGCTTATCCACCATTTTTGAGTACTTATGAACAGGATTTAAACAGCGTATACACAAGATATACGCTGTTTATTCAGTAGATATCCACAGGGATATCCCCTGTGGATGATTTGGCAAGTCCCTTTGCCAATGGGCTGGCAAATGAACTGGTAGATGAGTTGCCGGCAAGCGCCTAGCTTTGCAGCGTCATCAGGCTGGCATTGCCGCCGGCCGCCGTGGTGTTCACGCACAGTGCGCGTTCTGCCACCAGCCTCCACAATGGCACTTCGGTGTTTTCGTGGGTTTCTATCACCGACACGATGGCGCCGTTCTGCGCCGCAAATACCGGCTTGTAGTGCGCCAGCAGCGCGCCTTCGACCAAGGCAAACTGCGCATCTGCCTGCTCTGCTTCGGCTTGCTGTATCTTCGCCCTCACTTCGGTCGGCAGGCCGGCCGGCAACACGCCCATGGTCTGCGCCGGCAATACCGGCGTATTGCCGGTTGCCAGCAAGGCTGCCAGCTGGTTCAGCAGGCAGCTCACCGTATTTGCTGCACAGAACACGCGGCCGCGCGGCGCGAAGGACAAGGTATTGCGCTCGCCGGTAGGGCCGGGCAAGACCAGGGTCATCTTGTAAGGCGTCTGGTAGGCATACTGGTCGGCCAGTTCGGCAATCTTTTCGTGGCCATGGGTCTTGGCCCATACCAGCAAGGCTTCCAGTGCTGCCGGCGACTGGCGTTCATACACGGTATGGCCGCCGAGCTGGCCGGTAGGATTCTTTTGCAGACGCTTCAGGTACAGCGGGCCGCCGGCCTTGGGGCCGGTGCCGGATTTGCCTTCACCGCCAAAAGGCTGCACGCCGACGACTGCACCGACGATATTGCGGTTCACATAGATGTTGCCCACATGTGCGCGCGAGGTGATGAAGTCTATCGTTTCATCAATGCGGGAATGGATGCCTAGTGTCAGGCCGAAACCGGTGGCGTTGATGCTGTCTATCAGCTTGGGCAGATCGTCGCGCTTGTAGCGCAGCACATGCAATACCGGGCCGAACACTTCCTTGCTCAATTCAGACAGTGAAGAAATCTCGATGACGGTAGGCGCAACAAAGGTACCCTGCTCGCAACTGGAAGCCAGCGGCAGACTGTAGCTGGTCTTCGCCTGCTTTTGTATATTGGCTATATGGGTTTGCAACTGCTTTTGCGCATCCGCATCGATGACCGGCCCTATATCCACGGCCAACTGATCGGGTTTGCCTACGCGCAGTTCCTGCATCGCGCCTTTCAACATTTCCAGTGTCTTGTCGGCGATATCGACCTGCAGGCACAGCACGCGCAAGGCCGAGCAGCGCTGGCCGGCGCTGTCGAAAGCGGATGAAAGCACATCCTGCACCACTTGTTCCGGCAAGGCGCTGCTGTCGACGATCATCGCATTCTGGCCGCCGGTTTCAGCGATCAGCGGGATATCGATATTCTCTGCTACCGCGCGCTTGCTCAGCGTGCGGTTGATGATCTGCGCCACTTCGGTGGAGCCGGTAAAGATCACGCCTTTCACGCGGCTATCTGCCACCAGTTGCGCACCAACCACTTCACCGGTGCCGGGCAGGAATTGCAGCGCGCCGCGCGGCACGCCTGCTTCATGCATCAGCTGTATCGCGCGGTAGGCGATCAGGGGTGTTTGCTCGGCCGGTTTGGCCAGCACCACGTTGCCGGCAGCCAGCGC
This sequence comes from Parundibacterium terreum, assembly GCF_014636315.1. Lineage (GTDB taxonomy): Bacteria > Pseudomonadota > Gammaproteobacteria > Burkholderiales > Burkholderiaceae_D > Undibacterium > Undibacterium terreum. The sequence continues at coordinate 263,655 of NZ_BMED01000006.1, forward strand.
CGCGCTGACTTCGCCGATGAAGATCGCCAGCGGGAAATTCCATGGGCTGATGCAAACCACCGGGCCCAGCGCCAGCGTATTCGGCAAGCTTTCCACTTGTGCCGCATAGTAGCGCAGGAAGTCCACTGCCTCACGCACTTCCGCCAGCGCATTCGGCAGCGACTTGCCTGCTTCGCGTATTGCCAGCGCCATGAAGTCCAGGGTTTGCGCTTCCAGCAGGTCTGCGGTTTTCTTCAGCGCCGCTGCGCGTTCCACCGGTGCGGTGGTTTGCCAGTCTATCGCATACGCTTCCGCTTGCGCCAATGCGGTCTGCACATCCTGTGCATCGGCTTCTATGACCTGGCCGACGATGTCATGGCGATCGGCCGGATTGCTGACATCTTTTGCCGCCGTTGCCGATACCCGTCCATGCAATAGCGGCGCGGCAACCAGTTGCTGTGCGCTGTTGGCGGTAAAGCCGGCTGCGATTTTTTCCAGTTCCAGTTCATTGCTGAAATCCAGACCGGCGGAATTCTTGCGTTCGCTGCCGAACAGGTCGCGTGGCAGCGCAATGCCGCTGTGCGGCACACCGCCCAGTTTGGTCGCAATTTCTATAGGATCGGCGATCAGGGTTTCTATCGATACGCTTTCATCGACAATCTGGTTCACGAAAGAAGAGTTGGCGCCGTTTTCCAGCAAGCGGCGCACCAGGTAGGCCAGCAGGGTCTGGTGCGAACCGACCGGCGCATAGATGCGGCAAGGCTTGTTCAGCTTGTCTTTGCCTACCACCTGGTCGTACAGGGTTTCGCCCATGCCGTGCAGGCACTGGAATTCATAGTCGGTGATCTTTGCTGCCTGTGCCCAGCTATAGATGGTGGCCAGCGTCAGCGCATTGTGCGTGGCGAACTGTGGATAAATCACATCGGTCGCCGCCAGCAGGCGCTGCGCGCAGGCGAGGTAAGACACATCGGTATACACCTTGCGGGTGTATACCGGGAAGCCGCTCATGCCGTCCACTTGCGCGCGCTTGATCTCCGCATCCCAATACGCACCCTTGACCAGGCGCACCATGAACTTGCGATTACTGCGGCGGGCCAGGTCTATCAAATAATCGATCACATACGGGCAGCGCTTCTGGTAGCCCTGCACCACGAAGCCTATGCCTTCAAAGCCTGCCAGATCGGCATCGAAGGCCAAAGCTTCCATCAGGTCCAGCGACAGCTCCAGCCGGTCTGCCTCTTCCGCATCGATGTTCAGGCCTATGTTGTATTGCTTGGCCAGCAGCAGCAGTTTTTTCAGCAGCGGCAGCAATTCATTCAGCGTGCGCTCCCTTTGTGCGCGCGAATAGCGTGGGTGCAGCGCAGACAATTTGACCGAGATGCCGGGGCCGTCCTTGATGCCGCGGCCGTTGGAAGCCTTGCCGATGGCATGGATCGCGGTTTCATAGGCGCGGTAGTAAAACGCCGCGTCGTGTGCAGTCAGTGCCGCTTCACCCAGCATGTCGTAGGAATAGCGATAGCCGCGTTTTTCATTGTCCTGGCTATTCTTCAGCGCTTCTTCTATGGTCTGGCCGGTGACGAACTGGTTGCCCAGCATGCGCATCGCCAGGTCCACGCCCTTGCGTATCAGCGGTTCGCCGCCCTTGGCGATCAGGCGTGTCAATGCAGAACCCAGGCCCTGCTCGCTATTGGTGGTCACCAGCTTGCCGGTCACCAGCAAGCCCCAGGTTGCTGCATTCACAAACAGTGAAGGCGATTCGCCCAGATGCTTGCTCCAGTCGCCCTTGCTGATCTTGTCGGCGATCAGCCTGTCTGCGGTCTGGTGGTCGGGAATGCGCAACAGCGCTTCCGCCAGGCACATCAGCGCCACGCCTTCTTCGGAAGACAGCGAAAACTCATGCATCAGCGCATCCACACCGGAGGCGCGGGTACGCTGCTGCCTGACCGAGCTGACCAGCTTGTGCGCAAGCCCGCGTATTGTTTCCTGAGTGGAAGCCTGCGGCTGGATTTGCGACAATAGCCATTGCACGGATTCGGCCTCATCCCGGCGATAAACCTGGGTAATTGCTGCTCTGAGAGGGGAAGAATGGGGGATAAGTTCTGCTTGTAAACTGGCAAATGGCGGGACAGACGGCTGAGAGGTCATATATCTTTTTTATAGTAACTAATATGATTTCATTGTATCGACGAATCCTTGTTATTAATTCTGGAAATATGAACGCATATCGAAATTTTCTATTTTGTGAGAAAATTACACCGAATTTTATTAATCAATATTACGACTTCTTATGCTCGACAAAATCAGTAAAAGAATTCTGGCCGAATTACAAAATGACGGCCGTATCAGTAATGTAGAACTGGCAACCCGGGTCAACCTGTCCCCGGCAGCCTGTTTGGAGCGTGTGCGCAAGCTGCAAGAGTCCGGTTACATCCTGGGCTATACCGCGCAACTGAACCCGCATCTGCTGGATGTGGCGCTACTGGTATTCATAGAAGTGGTGCTGGACCGCACTACACCCGATGTGTTCGACGCCTTCAAGCGCGGCGTGCAAGCCATACCAGAGGTGCTGGAGTGCCATATGGTGGCCGGCGGCTTTGATTATCTGGTGAAAGCCCGCGTCAAGGACATGAACGCCTATCGCGACTTCCTCGGCAAATCGCTGCTGCAATTGAATGGCGTGCGCGAGACGCATACCTATGCAGTGATGGAAGAAGTCAAGAATACGACCAATCTGCCGATCAAATAAACGCGCAGCACGCAGCACGCAGCACCTGGGGCTGCGTATTTGATCTGCAGGTATTCACGATGTTATCCACAAGCACCCGGCAGAAATCACTCTGCCGGCGCTAGCTTTGCCTCTCCGCCAGCATGAGTTGTGCAGGCAAGCCCCATCTTTTTCTTCCCGTTCCTGACCCTGCTTTCCTTTCTTTTTGCCGAAGACGCAACATTCGGCTGAACCGCCTGGGCCTTTTTAAGTAACGAAACGTCACGAGCGTGTAACATAGTGTTGCTACATTCATGACTCTTTTAACAAGAGCTGGATGGATGACATGAAACGCAGATACGGAATCGTTGCTGGACTCAGCGCGGCTATCTTGATCACAGGTTGCGGCAGCAGCACTGTCAATGAAGCCAGAAACCCGACTACACCGGAAGAGCCGGTAGTAGCCGCTCCCAAGAACGTAATCTTCTTCCTCGGCGACGGCATGGGCATGACCACGCTGACCGCCGCGCGCACTTACGCCGTTGGCGAAGATGGCGATCTGACCATAGACACGCTGCCAGAAACAGCCTTTGTCAAAACCTATTCCAATGATGCGCAGGTCACCGACAGCGCACCTTCGATGTCTGCCTACATGACAGGCGTGAAGATGAACAATGAAGTATTGTCCATGTCTTCCGACACGCTGGCGATAGACCCGGTGGCAGATGCCAACGGCAACAAGCTGGGCAACAACTGCGGCACCAAGAACGGCACACCGGCAACCACCTTGCTGGAAATGGCCAAGGCCAAGGGCCTGTCCGCCGGCGTAGTCACAACAACCCGCATCACGCATGCCACTCCTGCAGCGACCTATTCCCACATCTGCCACCGCGATCTGGAAAATGACATCGCCGCAGCTATGGTACCGGGCGGCACAGGCTATAACGCAGCATTGGGGACGACCGGCATCGACGTCGTACTGGGCGGCGGCACACAATTTTTCACGCCATTCGCCAAGGGCGGCAAGCGCTCCGACAACCGCGACCTGATCGCTGAAATGAAAGCCAAGAACTACGCCGTTGCCAGCAACGCGACCGAGTTCAATGCCATCGACGGCACCAAGACCGACCGCCTGTTCGGCCTGTTCACTTCCAGCCACATGAGCTATGACCTGGACCGCGATCCAAGCAAGGAACCTAGCCTGGCCGACATGACAACCAAGGCCATGGACGTATTGGCCAAGAACAGCAAGGGTTACTTCCTGATGGTAGAGGGCGGCCGTATCGATCACGCGCTGCATGAAACTACCGCCAAGAAAGCGCTGCAGGATACGCTGGCTTTCGACAATGCAATCAAGGCAGCGATTGCCAAGGCCAAGGTCAGCGATCCTACTTTGAAAAACACGCTGATCGTTGTCACCGCCGACCATGACCACACGCTGGTATTGAACGGCTATGCAAAACGCACAGGCAAAACCACGCCGACCAATCCAGGTGTACTGGGCGTAGTGAAAAACTATGTGACCGGCGCAGTGGAAAAAGATCTGGATGGTGCACCGTATTCCATCATCGGTTTCGGTAACGGTGAAAACCGCACGCAAAGCAGCCGTTCCGTGCTGGCCGCGCTGGATGAAACGACCACCGCAGCCAATACCTACCACCAGGAAGCGGTCATCCGTGTTGCTGCCGGTAGCGAAACCCACGGCGGCACCGATGTGTTCCTCGGCGCGATCGGCAAGGGTTCGGAAACCTTCCTCGGCACGATAGACAACACCAAGGTCTTCACGCTGGTTAAAAACGCCTCCGGCCTGTAATCCGCGCTAGCAAAACATTTGTCAGGACAAACAAGATGAAACCTACATTCAATCGCAACATACTGGCCGCTGTATTGGCAGCCTCCTTCGCCGCGCCGGCTTTTGCCGCCGGTGAAGCCAAGAACATTATTTTCTTCCTCGGCGACGGCATGGGCCCAAGCACAGTCACAGCCTCCCGTATCTACAAATACGGCGAAGCCGGCAGCCTGAACATGGACACGCTAGAGCGTACTGCGCGCATCAAGACTTTTTCCAATGATGCACAAACCACAGACAGCGCACCGTCGATGGCTGCCTACATGACAGGTGTGAAGATGAACAATGAAGTCATCTCCATGTCGCCGGAAACCGTGGCAACGCCACCGGGCAAAGATGCCAACGGCAACCTGGGTGTGAATAACTGCGCCGCAGGCAATGGCACCAGCGTCGCCACGATCCTGGAACTGGCCAAGGCCAAGGGCAAGGCTGTTGGCTCCATCACCACCACAGAACTGACACATGCGACACCGGCAGCAACGTATTCGCATATCTGCAATCGCAATGCGCAATACCACATCGCTGCTCAGGCAGTGCCAGGTGGCGTTGGCTACAACACAGCACTGGGTGACGGCGTGGACGTGCTGATGGGCGGCGGCCGCAATCACTTCGTTCCTTTCGATGCGACAACCCAGAAGCTGGGCCGTGCCGATGGCCGCAACCTGCTGACCGAACTGGCAGCCAAAGGCTATACCGTGGCAGCCACCAAGGCCGACATGTTGGCCGCGCCTAACGGCAAGAAATTCATCGGCTTGTACAGCAGCAAGAGCCATCTGGAATATGAACTGGACCGCACTGCAACGCCGCCAGTCGGCGAAGGTGCAAGCCAGCCTAGCCTGGCCGAGATGACGACCAAGGCCATGGACTTGCTGTCGCAAAACAGCAATGGCTATTTCCTGATGGTAGAAGGCGGGCGTATCGATCACGCTTTGCACGGCATTAATGCCAAGCGCGCGCTGGTGGACACAATCGCATTTGATGACGCGATCAAGGCTGCGCTGGACAAGGCCAAGCTGACCGATCCTACTTTGGCCAACACCCTGATCGTTGTTACCGCCGACCATGACCACACGCTGGCATTCAACGGCTATGGCAAGCGCGGCAATCCTATCCTGGATATCAACCGCGACTACAAAACCGGCCAGCCTAGCAAGGATGCGGACGGCAATACCTATACCACGCTGGTATTCGGCAATGGCCCTAACCGTCCAGACCTGCGCACCAACCTGGATAGCGCCACTGTACTGGCAGACAACTACCTGCAGGAAACAGGCGTGCGTCTGGCCAGTGAAACCCACGGCGGCGGCGACGTGAAATTGTTATCCACAGGTGCCGGCTCCAAGACTTTCAAAGGCACCATCGATAACACCAAGGTATTCGGCTTGCTGAAGACTGCCTTTGGTTTCTGATAGACGTAGTAGAAGCAATGAATTAAACCGGTAATAGCGCAAGCGCTGGCTGCAGATTTGCAGTCAGCGCTTCATCATTTGCATCACCACGCTGGAAAGATTTTATGAAACATCTGTTCAAATTTTCCGTATTGGCAAGTAGGCGCGCGAGCGCACTGGCCTTTTCCGTTATCAGTATGACGGTCTATGCCGCACCGGCGGCAACGCCACCGGCACCCGACCTGGATTTGACGATCCAGTACTACAGCAAGATCATGACGCCGGAAGGCGTGCTGCGCGAAAGCCGCTACGAAGAAAAAATGCTGCGCCGTCCTTCCCATGTCTGGGTCGCGCGCGTGCTGCCTGCTGTCGCACTGGCGCATCAGGAAGGCCATGACGAGCATCAGCCGCAAGCCAAACGCGCAGGCGACAAGAACGTCAAGCAAGTGTCGCTGAAAACCGAATCGCATGAACACAAGCATTTCAACCACGTCGTTGTGCCGCACCACGTTATTTTGGACAACAACAAGGTACGCATAGAGTTTGTCGATGCGATAGAAAAACAGGTGGTAACGATACCTGCTGCAGAATTCGAGAACGTCAACTTCGACGGCTCCTGGGTCAATGCCTACTACCTGCTGGACCCGGAGCAATTGAAGACCCTGCCTTTATCCACAAAATTATCCACAGTGCCCGGCGCGCGCTGGAGAGAAAGAGAAACCAACGGCGTTTATCAGCGCGTGCTGTGGGATGAAAAAAGGCAGATACCACTGGTAGTGGAAACCGGCGACAAGGCAGGCAGCTTCTACCGCCGCATCGACGTGAAACCGTTGGCAACAGTAAGCAAGGATTTGCCGTGGGCGAATGTCAAAGGCTTTGCGCAGAAAGAGTATTCCGACTTCCTGGATTGATGGAAAAACCTATGCGGGTATCGCTATCGGATAGGGATACCCTCACGACGCATAAAGGTCTATTTATTTTTTAATGCGCTGCTGAAAGCTGGATTCAACATTCCTGCAAAGGCAGTCCAGGGGATATCAAACTCCACGAATCCCCTGCCCATCTGATAGTCATAGCCCTGGCCGGTGATATGCAAACCTGCCCTGGCGATGGCCCAGTTGCCTGGCTCGGTGGCGTCACCCGCACTTTGTTTTCCGTCGTTCTTGATGTCCATGCTAGCCGCCACATATTGCCGCGCATACTTCTCTATGATTTTTTTGTAAGCCTGCCCGGAAAACAGGTCGGCAGGCTGGATGCTGCCCGCTTTCGACAGCCACCAGTTGTAGTGGCTATCCTGGTTGCTAGGATGGGCTGCGCGATACATATAGTCCGAAACCGATTCATGCACACTGATCATTTCTGTCGAGGCAAAGTCGATTGCATAACTGCGTGTAATGGAATCTACATCGCATTCGTCCTCGGACTTGCAGTTCTTGATCAAAGCCTCGGCTTCCACCGGGCTGGTCTCGCCGGAAGCGTCTTGCCATGTCTTGTCCACCCATTGATTGTAGGCTGTAGCGCCGGGCAATTTACTCAGCAGATACAACGGCCTTTCACTGCCCTGCAGGCGCAAAAAGCTCAAGCCATGCTCGTTGACGATGGCACTGCGCAAGGCTTGCAGCCGGGTTTGCATAGAGGTTTCCAGTTGCCTGGGATCCTTGCGGTTTTTCAGCCAGTCACGCTGTGCCTCGCGCACGCGCTTCTTGTAGGGATCATCCGCAGCGGCCAGCAGCTTGCCATAGGCATCGGCAATATCCTGATCCAGCTTATCCAGTTTGGGGTTGGCACAGATGGCTTTTTCTATTGCTGTGGCGGCCTTATGGCAGTCGAAGCTCGCGCTGTGGGCGAAAAATGGCATCAGCAGCAAGGCCGTCGCAGTCAGTGAACGCAGAGGTGTCTTCATGCAAATAAGGGGCACGGTGAATGGTATCAGCATGATAGAACAAGCACCGCGTCCATGCACGGGAATCCTGTTCCGGGATTCCCGCGGTTTTATTGATTGGAGATAGTGCAGGTATGGCAGCTTCCGTTCTCTGCGAAAGAGATATCCACAGGCAGGAATTTCTTGATCACAGCGGCATTGGTTTTTGCATGCTCGGAAATCTGGCTGGTAGTGAATTTCCCACCGCCGGCCAGCGCCATCGGCAGCATCAGCTGATCGGCCAGGTATTCGCCGACGGCGGCACCGGATGCAAGGTAGTGACGGGCTTGCTGAATAGCGTTTTTTGCAACGGCTTCGGCACGCAGCATTTTTTCACCGAATGCGCAAAAGACTTCCGTCACATGCTGATATTCCAGTGTCAGCAACAAGACATTCCCCGGCCCCTGCTCGGCAGGCAGGCCACGCACAAGCAATTGCGACTCATCCCAGCCCATGCCGTTGCCAACGCATTCCAGTTCGCGTTTCGCGACGTTGGCGGCAACGCCTGCGATAAAGCTTTCCGCGAACGCGGATTCGCGCTCTCCGCGTTCCATCAGCGAGATCTGGCGCAGTTGTGAACAAGGCTGGATCTGTGCCAGGACCTCGCCGCCGCCGGCGGGATAGAAACCGAAGCGCTTCAACTGGATATCGATCGAAGCACCCATTTTTTCCAATACCTTTCCGTAGGCCCTTTGCAGAAACTGTACCGGTGGCGCCATAGGATTATGCGTACCGCCGCTGATCCTGATGTTCGATTCCTTGTCTGCAAATAATAGTGCCGGCAACACGGTCTGCAGTACCAGCGTACAGCTGCCGGCGCTGCCGATTGCGAACTGGTAGTCGCCGCCCTTGATTTTCTGAGGCACAAATTCCAGCAACTGCGCACCGATACCGGCATCACCTATCTCTGCATTGCATATTTGAGCAGCAGCCTGCACGGCAACTAGATGCTGGCGCATCAGGCCGGGTTTTGGGCGGTTGGCACGAATATTATTAATGCGAAAGGCTTGCCCAGTAATCATGGACAGCGTCAATGCAGACCGCAAGATCTGGCCCCCGCCTTCTCCGATTGCACCGTCCAGCTCTATCATCTTTTCTTTATTATTCAATTTTTTCTTTTCTTGTAGGAAGAAGCCGGCTGCGCCGGGGCATATATCCGTACAGGCATGTATGCTCCGGCATTGCTGGTGTTCTGCTTTTTTAACCCTTGACGCACACTACCTGTTTCAGGATATGCACGACATCGACCAGCTCCCGCTGCGCCAGCATCACTGCGTCAATGTCCTTGTACGCCATCGGGATTTCGTCAATTACATTTTCATCCTTGCGGCATTCAACGCCTTTGGTTGCTTCAATCTGATCCGCGATAGTGAACCGTTTTTTTGCAGCGGTACGGCTCATGGTACGCCCCGCGCCGTGGCTACAGCTATGGAAGCTTTCAGGATTTCCTTTGCCGCGCACAATAAAGCTCTTGGCACCCATCGATCCCGGGATGATCCCCAACTCGCCTTCCCGCGCAGATACCGCACCTTTACGCGTGACCAGTACATCCTTGCCAAAATGCGATTCCTTCTGTACATAGTTGTGGTGGCAATTCACTGCTTCCACATGTGTCTCGAAAGGTTTGCTGATGACAGTACGCACCGCGCTAATCAGGTTCTGCATCATTACTTCGCGGTTCATGCGGGCAAATTTCTGTGCCCAGCTTACAGCTTCCACATACTCATCGTAATGCTGGGTTCCTTCCGGCAAGTAAGCCAGGTCCTGATCAGGCAAATTGATAAAGTGCGTACGCATATCTTCTTTAGCCATTTCAATGAAATGGGTGCCGATCGCATTTCCTACTCCACGCGAACCGGAATGCAACATGAACCAGACGGCGTTTGCTTCATCCAGGCACACTTCGACAAAGTGGTTGCCTGATCCCAGGGTTCCCAGATGACGATAGTTGTTGGTATTTTTCAGTCTTGGTGTTTTCAGGCAGATAGTATCGAACTCATCCTTCAACTGGCCCCAGGCGGCATCCACCGGAGACGGCGGGGTTTCCCATGAACCTTTGTCGCGGCCCTTGAAGCTGCGGGTTTTTGGACTCATGCCGTGCGGGATCGCCTTTTCAATTGCGCTACGCAAAGGGCCCAGGTTATCCGGCAAGTCGTTCGCGTGCAGCGTGGTCTTGGCCGCCATCATTCCGCAGCCGATATCCACGCCGACCGCAGCCGGGATGACCGCTCCCAGGGTAGGAATCACACTTCCTATGGTCGAACCTTTGCCCAGATGCACGTCCGGCATGACGGCGATATGCTTATAGATGAAGGGCATTTTTGCGGTATTCGCCAATTGCTGCCTGGCTGCATCTTCCACAGGGACGCCCCTGGTCCACATCTTCACATGGCTACCGCCTTCTACATTCATGACATCGTATTCTTCGTGTTTCATATTGTTCTCATTTTTAAAATAGGGTGATGACAAGGAGCGATGAAATGTAATGAGCTACAGGCTATGCCCGCCCGGAGTTGAACCGGGTACCTCCGGAGCAAGCTCCGGTGCTCTGTCCATGTAATTCCATCTGCATTCATCAAAACTGGCGGCGACAAGATATGGTGAAACAGGTGCTCTTACCCTTGAGCTACGGCGGCCCTGATTTGCCGCCGACGGGACTCGAACCCGCTACCTCCTCATTATTAGTGATGTAGTTCCACCGGCATTCGCCTAAACTTTTGCAATTCAACGGCAACAAGGGGCGGAAAAAGCATTGCTCTACCGGCTGAGCTACGCGCACGGCAATCTTCCGCGATGCACGCCCGGGATCGAACCGGGGACAGATGTATTTCTTCCTGCATTTGCCTGTTGATCATATTTACGCTGGGTTTAATTCAAACCAAGCGCAATTCAAACCCCGACAAGGTCCGACAAGACATTCTGCCACACTTGCTCTGCGTGACAGACCGGATTCGAACCGGCTTTTCCCAATGTAGTCTTGCCTGCATTCGGGGACAAACTCAATTGAGCAAAGGTGTGACAATTGTTTGATGTGATCTGACATTTTGATGTAATCACACCGGCATTCATACCCTGCTCAAAACCTGTACTTCCAACCCTGATAATCCAGCTCATGGCGCTCTCCTAAATCTGCATCGACCGGATTTCTCCCACCCAGTGCGCAGCTCCCAACTGTCCGGCGGCAAAAGCCGCAATGATCTTGAACACCTCGTCTGAAAAGCCGCCGATATTCAGGATGTCTTCCCTTTCCGTAGCCTGAGTGCTGCCATGCGGGCTAATATCTATGCAAACCAGTTTGGCCTGCGGATTACGCTGCTTGAACTTTTGCCATTCAGCGACAGTCGCAGTTGCACCGTGGCGTGTGGCATCCATCCAGGATTCGTTATCCGACACAAAGATGACCAGATCGGCATTTGCCTTCTGCTTGTTCAACTGCGCCAGCGGTGCACTGCAATTGGTTCCGCCGCCACCGATGGATGCCAGCTTTTGCGCATTGCTCATGACGGTATCGCGCGGATTCAGCTCACAGCGCACCACCTGGTTTTCAAAAGGCAGCACCGAAGTCTGCGGATTGCTGCGTAGCATTGCCGCTGCGACCAGCGCTGCAACGTCGATACAGCGCACCGCAGAAGTGGCGCTGCCGCGGTAGCCGCTGACAGCAGAAGACATCGAGCCTGACACGTCCGGACATATCACCAGCTTGCCTTCGATTGCCGGGACATTGCTTAAGGCAATTTCCAGCGCATCCTGCAATGCTTCCCGTATCAGCAATGGCACGCCTTCACCTGCAGCCTTGTATGCCGCCATGATCTGGTAAGGAAATACCTTTGCCCTGGCGATCGCATCCGCATCCCGCAGCTTGGCTGCAATTGCCTCAGTTATACCCGGCAACTGGAATACGCCGTGCCTTGCAAAGGTATTCAGGTTCATTCGTACCATTTGCCATCCACCTTGCTGGGCGATTTCCGCCCATGCAAACTCTGATAACTCCAGCGCGGTCAGCATCTGGAACGGTACCTTGGGCAAAGGCAGTGAGCGGTCCAACTTATAGGCTTCGAAAGATTTCAAGACCGGCGGCGAGGCATCGGCGTTGTATGCCTTACCTATCAGCCAGGCAAAAAAAGCTTCGCGCCATGCCTCCGCCGGCTTTGGGTGAACCATCTTCACCACATCCGCCAATGAAGGCGCATTGCCTACCGAAGCGGCCAGTAATTCCTGTTCGCTGGCATTGTTCAGCCACGCCTGTATCAGTTTCTTTGGCCGGGTGCCCAGCGATTTGCGGCCCACGGCACCTGACCGCAGTATCTGTACGAAATTACGCAGCATCTTGCCGTTATTGATGACGCGCTTGAAAGTGCGTGGCAGCTCTGCCGCCTTGGCTCCCGCCAGTGCCGCAGTCAGCAATGCCGGCATGTCTTTCATATAGCCGCGTTCCCGGCAATACACTGCAGTCTGTGCAATGAAGGGGGCATCCACTTCCTTGCAGAGTTTCAATACAGTATCCAGCTGCGCCTCTGCGCTCGCATAGTAAGTCGCGTTCAGGCAACCAGTGGCGGCGTACTGCGCCAATTGATGTTGCGGGGACAGCGCATAAGCCGGCGCTGCTTCAAAATTCTTGGTGTCTGCCACCGGCAACAATTTAGCCTTCAGGCTTTGGAACAACTGGGTATTAGCCATTTTCATTTCCTTTGTTTTCTCGTTTTGTATCCTTTCTATTGCAACAGCCGTGCCAGCTTGCCTGGGTCTTTCGGTTGAGGATGGTAAGTGATTGATTAATATGAAAATTGTTGAAAATTGAGCGTCAGTATGTTTTTTATTTTTAAGGTTGATTTCGTGTTAAATTATCTTTTTAGATAAATATTTATCCAAAATGAAAAAGAAAAAAATCGTCGTCATCGGTTTCATCGGCACCCAGCTGGATGGCGGCAAGGGCAGCGCACGTTGGGAAAAATGGCGGCCGAGCATTGCACTTACCCAGCATGACGACTTGGTAGTGGAGCGCTTCGACCTGCTGCATAGCGGTCACTTTGAACCCCTGGTAGCGCAGGTGGAGAAGGACATCGCGTCGGTTTCGCCGGAAACCACGGTGGTCGCCCATCATCTGCCCATCGTCGACCCGTGGGATTTTGAAGACGTGTATGGCAGCCTGTTCGATTTTGCGAAGAATTACACTTTCGATACCGATAACGAAGAGTATTGGGTGCATATCACAACGGGCACCCACGTTGTGCAGATTTGCCTGTTCCTGATGACAGAGGCGCATTACTTTCCAGGCAAGCTGCTGCAGTCTTCGCCGCCGCGGCGGCAGACTATAGGTGCGGCGGGCAGCTATGCGCTGATCGATCTGGACTTGTCCAAGTACGATCAGATTGCACAGCGTTTTTCCAGCGAGCAGCAGGAAGGCGTGGCTTTTCTGAAATCGGGTATTGCCACCCGTAATGCGCGTTTCAATACGATGATCGATGAGATCGAGCGCGTGGCGATTAAATCCCGGGCACCGATTCTGCTGATGGGTCCCACCGGTGCCGGTAAATCATTCCTGGCCAGGCGGGTGTTTGAACTGAAGAAGGCGCGGCATCAGCTGGATGGAAAATTTGTCGAAATCAATTGCGCGACCTTGCATGGAGACGGCGCAGGATCAACACTGTTTGGCCATATCAAGGGCGCATTTACAGGTGCTGCGTCGGACAGGCCCGGCCTGCTGCGAACTGCGCACAAGGGGCTATTGTTCCTGGATGAGATAGGCGAACTGGGGCTGGATGAGCAGGCGATGCTGTTGAAGGCGATAGAGGAAAAACGTTTTTTGCCGGTCGGTAGCGACCATGAAGTGTTGAGCGATTTCCAGTTGATTGCCGGTACCAACCGTGACTTGTCGGAAGAGGTCGTCAAAGGCCGCTTTCGCGAAGACCTGTATGCCCGTATCAATCTATGGACCTATGAATTGCCCGGCCTCAGGGACCGTTCGGAAGACGTGGAGCCGAATATCGATTACCTGCTAGCGCAGTTCAGTGCGGAGAATGCGCAGATGGTCAGGTTCAACAAGGAGGCGCGTGAACGCTTCATGCGTTTTGCCACTTCACCGGATGCATTGTGGATCGGCAACTTCAGGGACTTATCTGCAGCAGTCACGCGCATGGCAACACTGGCGGATGCGGGCCGGATTACTGATGTGATCGTCACTGATGAAGTCAGGCGCTTGCAACGTCTGTGGCAGCATCATGCCAAAACTTCGGTGCCAGACAGCACGGTTGAGCTGAGTGACGTCTTAAGTCGGGAAAGCCTGGAGCAAATGGACTTGTTCGATGCTTTGCAGCTGCAGGCAGTCATCGCGGTCTGCCGCTCGTCCCGCTCACTGTCCGATGCCGGCCGCAAGCTGTATGCGGCATCACGCAGCAGCAAGGTCAAGCCAAATGATGCGGACAGGCTGAAAAAATATCTGGCGAAATTTGAGCTGGATTGGGAGCGGGTACTTGCCTGAATAAGGGAGCCGGGCTAACAGGGCCGGTTAGCTTCAAGCTGCATTCTTGCTGATTTCCCGCCGTTTCCGGGACCGTGCCTGTTCTGCATTGAGCCAGATCAGTATGAAGCTCATGCAGATGGCGCAAAGAATTCCGATAAAAATGTGGCTATTTACTTCTCTGGTTGGAACACTGACATCGGGGGCGCTTAAAAGATAAGTGACAAAGACTTGATCGCCGATTCTTGGTGTCGCACAGTATTGATTATTGTCTACTGCGCCGCTGCCTCTGAATTCTTTGCTCTCGGCAAGGAATTTGTATTCGATGCGCTGGCTTTTTCCGCCGCTGCAATGCTTGGCTGTAATGACGCCAGCGGTTTGACGCCCGGCTTTTTCAAGGCGATAGTTTTTTTGAATGGTCGGGGCCAGCAGAACACAACATGCCCCAACCAATGCAAATGCTGCAAGGTAGCGAGCCGTTCGCGAGAGAGGAATAAAAATATAGATAAATAGGGCGGGTACGATCAAAAGCGCCAGCATCCACATATTTGTCTACGTATCCGCCAACTGCTTATCCCTACCCAGCTCAGGCAGGATGGTGTCGTTGGTCATGTTGATCAGGTTGTCCCTCAGCCACTTGTGCGCGGGATTGCGGCCGTCGCGCTCGTGCCACAGCATGTCTATGTGTACGTCCGGCATGTCGAAGGGCAGCTTTTTCCAGATCAGCGCGTCGGTCATGCCGGTGGAAGACATCAGGTGGTGCGGCAGCACCGTCAGCAGGTCGGAATTGGCGACCACGCGGCCGCCGGTGAAGAACTGGTTCACCGTCAGCAAGATGTGGCGCTCGCGGCCCATCTGCGCCAGCACGTCATCCACCAGGCCGTGCGCGCGACCGGAAAAACTTACCAGCAGGTGATTCGCATTGCAGTAGTCGTCCAGCGTCAGCTCGCCTTTGGCCAGCGGATGGTCTTGCCGCATCACGCATACATAGTGGCCGGAATATAAACGGTCGTGGCGTATCGGGCTGCCGGCGCCCTGGCCTGCGGCCAACTGGGCCACCACGCCGGGGAAATAACCGACGGCGATATCAATATCGCCACGCAGCAGCATGGGCCGGGGTTCGCGCGTGGTCAGCGGCACCATACGGGCGTTCAGGCCGGGAGCGTCCTTTTCTATGGCCCTGACCAGGGTCGGCATCCACAAGGCGGCGGTGGCGTCTGCCATCGCCATGCGGAAGGTCGCCTGCGCCTTGGAGACATCAAAGCTGGCCGGGGCGATCGCGGCTTCCAGTGTGGACAGCGCCTGGCGCACAGCGGGCCACAGCGCCTCGGCGCGCGGCGTCGGCTTGACGCCGTAGGCGGTTCTTATCAACAACTCATCGCTCAGAGAAGAGCGCAAACGCTTCAGCGCGTTGGAGACGGCCGGCTGCGTCATGGCCAGCTTGTCCGCGGCGCGGGTCAGGTTTTGTTCAACCATTACGGTGTCAAACACGCGCAACAGGTTCAAATCCAGCGTCAGGAAGTTCATATCAGGAAGGTCTCCGGGCGTCTTGAATTTATGGGTCAAGACAAAAAATCATCTTTTTGTTGATATTCAGAAACTATATAACAGGTATGGAAAAACGTAATTGGATTTATATATTGCACTGCAATATAGTGACATCATCGCCGAATTAGATAGAAATGTGGAGAAATATTATGACCTTCCTGAACCTCGCCTTTCCTTTGCAAAGCGCCGTGCCGGTCGCGGAAATGGCAGTCAGCAGCGTAGTCGGAGCAGCCCGTCCTTTGTTGGGCATGGGCATCCTGGCCACCATGCTGGTGGTGTTCAAGCCTTTGATCACTGGCCTGCTGCGCGCCTCACTGCTGCTGATCAGTCCAAGGCTGACCAAAGATGAAAAAGTAGCAAGCCGCAACCTGCGTAATCTGCTGGCAATCAACAATGTTGCCCGCGATCTGGATTCTACCTCGCCAAGCATGGCAGCGGAATTGCGCGCGCTGGCTTCCCGCGGTTAATTTGCAGGACCTTTTGCAGGACTTTTTGCTACAGCCGGCAATATTTGTATTCATTACAAGGGGTTATTGATGCGCCATTCTTCACTTTATGCAGCAGTTTCGGGTACTTACCGCGAGGCAGAGGCATCTCAGCAGTCCAAGCCTTCGGTAGCCGGCTCCAAGAGCCTGGCATCGATGCTGCCTACCATGCTGATGAGCGGTCTGGTCACTCTGGTAGCCACTGCGGTAATGCGCCTGGTATGGGTAGGATTCAGCAATGAGTTCTTCGGCGCCTGGATGGAAGCATGGCTGACATGCTGGCCTATCGCCTTCCCTGTTGCCTATATGGCTGCCCCGCTGATCCGCAAATTGTCGCGCGCCATGAATGCCTACGGCAACGGTGCTTCCGCTGCTGTGGATAATGTTGTGGAAAGGACTGTAGATAAGTCTGTGGCTAATTCCTACGCTGCGAGGAACAACTCTGTGGATATCTCGGGTCTGGCTTTGGCTGACATTACCAGCGCCTCCATCGAAGCAACCGCAAAGAACCATCTGAGCGTACGCCGCGCTGTCGCCGCCCTGTAATTTTTAAGCTCTGTCTCCTCTTGCTTTCCTCCAAAGCAGGATTTCAACCCGCAAAACCCTGTTTTTGCGGGTTTTTTCATTCCGGCGCCTGAAAAGCTGATTCCCGGCTGGCCGGATGGCCACCTGTGCGGAAGCGCCGCTTGCCGGCTACCAGCAAGCCCCGGCGCTGCCTGCATATTGTGCACAGCGAGTTCAGGCCTGGGGATAAGTGCGCGTTCGCGCTTGTGGATAAATCTGTGACTATGCCTTTTCCGCAGGAATAAAAAAACGCGGCCAGACTGCGGGCCGCGTTCTTCTTATGCCGGCTGGTGCGCTGCGCACCAGCGGCAGGCTATCAGGCTGCCAGGCGTTTTTCCAGGCTCAGGCGGGTTGCTTCCAGCTCGGCCGGCAGATGGTGCTTCAGCTTGTCGAACAGCTCGGTATGCAGCTTCAGTTCCGCCTCCCAGGCGGCCTTGTCGATAGACGTGATCGTGTCAAACTGCTGTTGCGTGAAGTCCAGGCCGTCCCATTCCAGGTCGCTGAAAGTCGGCGTGGTGCCGAACACGTTTTCCACACCCTTGCCTGTACCTTCTATGCGTTCCAGCATCCACTTCAGCACGCGCATATTGTCGCCAAAGCCGGGCCAGACAAACTTGCCGTTTTCATCCGTACGGAACCAGTTCACGCAGAAAATGCCGGGCACCTTGGCGCCGCTGGCAGCGATCTTCTGGCCCAGGTTCAGCCAGTGCTGGAAGTAGTCGCTCATGTTGTAGCCCATGAAAGGCAGCATCGCGAAAGGATCGCGGCGCACTACGCCTTGCTGGCCGGCTGCGGCTGCCGTGGTTTCGGAACCCATGGTCGCTGCCATGTACACGCCTTCTACCCAGTTGCGTGCTTCCGTCACCAGCGGTACGGTGGTGGAGCGGCGGCCGCCGAAGATGAAGGCGGAGATAGGCACGCCGGCCGGGTCATCCCATGCCGGATCGATGACCGGGTTCTGCGTTGCGGCAACGGTAAAGCGCGCATTCGGATGCGCGGCCTTGCGGCCGGTTTCTTTGGCGATTTCCGGTGTCCAGTCCTTGCCTTGCCAGTCGATCAGGTGCGCAGGCGCTTCCTTGCTCAGGCCTTCCCACCAGATATCGCCGTCATCGGTCAGGCCGACATTGGTGAAGATGGTGTTGGAACCCAGCGAGGCCATGCAATTGGAATTGGTGGCGGTATTGGTACCCGGTGCCACGCCGAAATAGCCGGCTTCCGGATTGATCGCGTACAGGCGGCCGTCGGCGCCCGGCTTGATCCAGGCGATATCGTCGCCGATTGTGGTAACTTTCCAGCCGTCGAAAGTTTTAGGCGGGATCAGCATCGCAAAATTGGTTTTGCCGCAGGCGGAAGGGAAAGCTGCCGCGACATAGTGCTTCTTGCCTTCAGGCGATTCCACGCCGAGGATCAGCATGTGCTCTGCCAGCCAGCCCTGGTCGCGGCCCATGGTGGACGCGATGCGCAGCGCAAAGCACTTCTTGCCCAGCAGCGCATTGCCGCCGTAGCCGGAGCCATAGGACCAGATCTCGCGGGTCTCAGGATAATGCACGATGTATTTAGTGGCATTGCATGGCCATGCAACGTCTTTTTCGCCCGGCTGCAGCGGTGCGCCTACGGTATGCACGCAAGGGACGAATTCGCCATCGGTGCCCAGCACGTCATATACGGCCTTGCCCATGCGCGTCATGATGCGCATATTGACTGCAACGTAAGGGGAGTCGGACAGTTCCACGCCGATATGCGCGATAGGAGAACCCAGCGGGCCCATCGAGAAAGGCACCACGTACATCACGCGGCCCTTCATGCAGCCGTCGAACAGGCCGTTCAGCGTGCCGCGCATTTCTGCCGGGTCGGTCCAGTTATTGGTCGGACCGGCGTCTTCTTTCTTTTGCGAACAGATGAAGGTGCGGTCTTCCACGCGGGCAACGTCGGAAGGATCGGAGCAAGCCAGGTAGCTGTTGGGGCGCTTTTCCTGGTTCAGTTTTTTCATGGTGCCGGCGGCAACCATTTGCGCGCACAGGCGGTCATACTCTTCCTGTGAACCGTCGCACCAGTAGATGCTGTCCGGTTTGGTCAGCGCTGCGATGTCGGCGACCCAGTTGACCAGTTTTTGCTGCTTGACGTGAGCGGGCACATTCAATGCTGCCACGCCGCCCATGATGGGTTGATTCACGATACTACCTCCAATGCCAATAAGAAATCTTTGGAGTCAGCAAAGCTGCGGCATTGCCTCAATCTGGCTGCGTTGCTGCACATCTGCCTGCACTCTGGCCTGAGGCGGGGGCAACGCTGTTTGCTTCAAATCGGGCCTGCTCGCGATGTTTTCCTGACTGCGCTTTGTAGCGGCACGGCAGGATCGTCGTTAGGGGTATCTGGCGTTACGAGCACACAGTGTCAGGCTCAAGTAAGCGCCGATGGTCACGATGACGGCGGTTCTGTCGGATAATAGGAAGGCAATGGTATTGCATTCCAGACTTGCACCCCGCCTGATGGCGCTGTTAACACATTGTTAGCGGAGCGTAAGCATCAAAAAGCTACGTAACGAAGCATTGTACACTTGAGCTTAAGCCAACGCTAATTTTACGTCAGAATTGTTATGTAAAATACATGCTTTGTGAAAGCAGGATGCATTGATCCACAGCAGGTTTGTACTGTGGCTGTAGGGGAAATACCGAATATTGATCAACAGGCCAAGCCGTCATATACGAAGGAAAAGCAGATGAAAATTGCCATTTTGGATGATTACCAGGATGTGGTGCGCCATTTGAAATGTTTTGAACTGCTGCAGGGGCACGACGTGAAGGTGTTCCACAGTTCCGCCGTTGGCGTGGGCCAGTTGGCGATACGGCTGGCGCCGTATGAAGCGCTGGTGCTGATACGCGAGCGCACTTCCTTTTCCCGCGCCCTGCTGCAAAAACTGCCGAACCTGAAACTGCTGTCGCAAACCGGCAAGGTTGCCGGCCATATCGATGTTGCCGCAGCGACTGAATGCGGCGTGAAAATTGTGGAAGGCACCGGCGACCCCACGGCCCCGGCCGAACTGACCTGGGCACTGATCATGGCCGCCGCCCGCAAGATTCCGCAGTATGCGGGTTTGCTCAATGATGGCGTATGGCAAACGGCATCGCTGAAAGCCGAGCACAATACGCTGGGCTGGGTGCTGAAGCGCAAGACGCTGGGCATCTGGGGCTACGGCAAGATAGGCAAGATGATCGCCGCTTACGGCAAGGCCTTCGGCATGAACGTCGTCGTCTGGGGCCGCGAACCCAGCCGCGCGCAAGCGATCGGCGACGGCTACCAGGCAGCAGAGTCAAAATCAGCCTTCTTTGCCGAAAGCGATGTCATTTCCATGCATCTGCGCCTAAATGAAGCGACGAGGGGCATCGTCACCGCAACCGACCTGGCCCTGATGAAGCCGACGGCCTTGTTCGTCAATACCAGCCGTGCAGAACTGGTCGCCAGCGGCGCGCTGGAAGCCGCCCTGCCCAAGGGACACCCGGGTTTTGCCGCGCTGGATGTGTTCGAGACCGAACCGCTGCCTGTGGATAACCCTTTATTACGTATGGAAAACGTATTGGCGACGCCGCATCTGGGCTATGTGGAAAAGGATAGCTATGAATTGTATTTTGGGGCGGCGTTTCAGAATATCGTGGATTTTGCGGCGGGGACGCCGAAGAATGTGTTGAATCCATAGGCTTGATTGGCGTTTGCTGTTGCCTTGCCTTGCCTTGCCTTGGTGGCCGTGTTTGGTTTGTTGAGATTGCTGCTCCTTCTGCACAAACATTCGTCCAATTGCTAAATCGCTGACAGTTCGTTTCTGTGAGAGCCCCTACATTAGGGCGGTCCTCCATCACAGAAAGGCGATTATGAAAACGAATAAAGCTCTAGCGGGTCGCGCGAGGGGCCGGCGCAAATTTTTGGCTGTGAGCGCTAGCGCAGCAGCCCTGGGCACGCTGGGCTGGCCGCTGGCGGCCGTAGGCAAATCCGGTGACACTATCTGGGATGCGGGCCAGGTCGCGCATTTGATCCCTACTGCCAGTCACGACCGGTTGCTGATCAAGGTTTCGTTTACTGCGGCATTGGTCGCTGTGCCCTTACTCAGTATCAACGGCAAGCGTATCGCGGGAGAGAAGACCGATCTGGAGGGGCGCTTCTGGCGTTTTGATGCGCGCGCGCTGACGCCGTCTACCGAATACCAGTTGCGCATCCTCGATGCCAAGGGCAAACCCTTGTGCGATGCATGGCCATTGCGTACTTTTCCAGCGCCGGATGCCGCGCCGCAGCGTATGCGTATCCTGGCATACACCTGCGCAGGCGGTTGCGACGGCCCACGCCTGATGGGCAAGAGCGGCTGGCTGGATATGGAGCCCCGCCGCCGCCTGCTGGCGCGAGGAATGGCGTTCAAGCCGGATGCAGTGATTGCCAATGGCGACCATATCTACTGGGACCTGAAGACCAATCTGAACAAGCCCTATATCGAAGCGGTGCGCGAACTGATGTGGAGCAGGTTCGGCACGCTGGATATTTCGGTGCCGATGATGCATCCGAAAAATGCCGCAACTTTCACACGCATCTGTGATTATCAGATTGCCGGGCTGTATGGCAGCACGCTACGCTCCACGCCGGCTTTTTTCCTGACCGATGACCACGATAATTTCGAGAACGATGAGTTCGACGATGCCGTGGCCACATTGCCGGCGGAAGAGTACGGCATTACTGGCTGCGAGCAGACCCAGCACATGTATTATCCGGAATTCCTGCCCGACGCCAACCGTCCTGCCTGGCTGCCAGGTGGAGACAAAGCCGGCATGCCGCAGGGTAGCAACAGCGCTTTTGGCACGCTACGTTATGGTGGCCTGCTGGAAGTGGTGCTCTACGATTGCCGGCGTTTCTTGGACAACAAGGGCAGGCACGCGAAGGTCATCCCGCAATGGGCGGAAGACTGGGTAGTGGCGCGTACCAAGGCTGAGGATACCGCGCATTTCTTCCATGCCCCCTCGTTACCGTTTGCCTATTCCTCCGGCAAGTTGGGCGACTGGTATCCGGACAAGCTGGATGCAAAGAGCGGGCGTCTGGTGCTGGGGCAAAGCAAGGATGGCTGGCAAAGCGGCTGGTACGACCAGCATCAGCGCTTGGTGGCGGCACTGGCTGGACAGACGCGGCGTGCTGCGGTGATCGTGCAGGGTGATTTCCACGCGTCTGCCGCAGGCAAGATGCTGCGTTCGGGCGACCTGGCGCTGGCCCAGCCTGTGCATACCGTGATGTCGGGTACGCTGGGCACCGGCGACCTGGGTTTTCCATCGGCGTTTCGTCGCATAGAATCCACGCCTTCGCATCTGGTACCGATGGAGGAGGCGCTGAAGCCGGTAGAAAAAAACGGTTTCACAATTATCGACATTACGCCGGAAAAGATGGTGTTTTCGCTATACGTCTGGCGTCCGCCAGAGCCTGTGGAAAACATTGATAGCATGCAGCCGACAGTTGTGTATGAGGTGGCGCGACTGGGCTAGGCGTTGTTGCCGCCCTCGCTTCAGTCGAAATTCGCTAGCAGCAGTTGCAAGTCCTTGATCTCTATACGGCCATAATGCAGTGCGATGGCGCCGCGGCTGGCCAGCCACTGCAATTCCTTGTTTAGAGTGGGCCGGGTGATGCCCAGCATCATCGCCAGGGTATCCTGTGATGTATCGATGATATTGCTGCGGCTGGTGGACAGTGCCATGTCGCCGTTGACCAGGAAGGCCAGGCGGCGGGCTACCCGCTCGCGCGTGCTGCTGAGCGCCTGGTCGGCTGTCATGCCATAGGCCAGTCTGAGCCGCCCTGCCAGCAGCCTTACCATGCCCTGCGCGAAACCCAGGCGTTGCATCAGGTTCTGGAAGGCCGGTGCGCTAACCGCCAGCAGTTCCACATCGGTATGCGCGATGGTGGAGTGTGAGCGCGGCAAGCCGTTCAACTGCGACGTGAAGCCGAACCAGTTGCCCGGTTCCATGATGGCGAGGATGGTTTCGTTGCCGCCGGCGTGCAGCATGGATAGGCGTACTACGCCGGATGCCACGCCAAAGAAAGTACCGGCAGAGTCGGCGGGCACCTCACCCTGGCGGAATATGCATGCTCCGCGTGCCAGTTTTAAGATCCGGCCTGCATCCAGCAAAGCCTGTGCGTCTTCCGCAGGCAGGCTGGCAAACCATGGATTGTCAAAAAAAACCTGCATGTAGCGCCTTTTTTACCTCAGCGGTACAGGATAGGTCGCCGGACTCACGTTTCCATCTTTATCCACAGCCTGCACCCCAAAAAACACATTATCCTTGGACACGTCCATCGTGAACTCGGTCACGTTGCCGACGTATTTGGCGTGCTGCCAATCCGCTGCCGTGGTATCGCGCCATACGATGCGGTAGCCTGCGAGGTCGGCTTCCTTGTTGGCTTCCCACACCAGGCTGGTGGCGTTTTCCAGTTTGGCGGTGCGTACTTGCACCTTGGACGGCGCAGCAGGGGCCAGCGCCAGGGACGCCAGCGCGGCGGCATTCACGCGGGTCACCTGCGCGGTGTAGTTGAAATCCACATACTCGGCCAGGTCGCCTATCTTCACGCCGTTTTCCGTGCGCACGTCCTGATGCTGGTGATTGAAGTCTTCTGCCGGCTCGGTAAAGCGCAGCGCTGCGTAGCCCTGCTCCAGGAAAGGCATGTGATCTCCGCCGCGCAGGTAGCGGTCGGCACGGTTGATGATGGTGACCTTGAAGTCAGGCACATAGCGCTCGCCCTGTTCCTTCACATGGCGTGCCAGTTGGCGCGAGATCGAGTCGTTTTCACCGCCGGTGGCAACCAGCGTGCGTATATTGTCCGGCATTTCCTTGCGCGCCGGCACCCCTTCGGCAAACAGGCGTACCTGCTTGTTATCCACAAGGCCGGTATCGGAACGTGAGCTGCCGATGATGTCATTGGTGAACATGCCGGCGATGTTCAGATTTTTTTCCCTTGCCTGCTGCGCAAAATGGCCGGAGCCGTACAGGCCCTGCTCTTCTGCGGCGACAGTCATGAACACGATATTGGCGTCGAACTTATACCTGGCCATTACACAGGCCATCTCCATCACGGCGGCGGTGCCGGAGGCATCGTCGTTGGCGCCGGGTGCGAAGCCGGTCGCGTTCATGATATCGGTCACGCGCGAGTCGTAGTGGCCGCTGACGACATAATAGCGGTCGCTGGCGCTGGTACCTTTCAGCGTAGCGACCACGTTGACGATTTCGGTGGGCTTGTCTATCCGCCTGTCCACAGGATGCAGGTGGCTATCGAACTGCACGTCCAGATTGCCGGCGCCGCAGCGTTCCAGCTCGCTCTTGATCCAGCGCCGTGCCGCGCCTATGCCTGTGGTGTCGGATTGCGTGTCCGACATCGTGTGGCGGGTGTGAAAGCTGACCAGTTTATTGATCGTCGCTTCTATGCGTTTGGCAGAAATTTCGGCGACGATTTTTTGGATTTCGGGTTTGCGGGCCTGGATCTTTGCTTCAATGGCGGTATCGGCCGCATCGGCAGCGACGGCATGGCTGCTGCCCGCAAGCAGCAAGGCTGCGGAGCCGGCCATGCGGATGGCGGAATGCAAATGGAATTTCAAGTGAAGCTCCCTCGTCAAATTGCTTTAGGGCATTGTAGAATTATTTGCCACAAAATGCATCAGCGTGCATCAGCGCGGATTTGCACCGGATTCCTGAAATTCAGGGAATGGGGAGATTGAAGGCGTTGGGAATGATGTCATGCCTGACCACCGGCAGTTGTTCGCGCCTGCCGTTGAAGCTGGCTGGACCCCACAGCCTTTCCCAGCCCGGAGGCCAGTCCAGCGCGGGGCCAGTATAGTCGCCCTGCCTCTGCCTGACCGCAATCACCGGCAAGTGTTGCGGCATGGTCTGCTGCTGGGAATGCTGCTGGTGATCGCTGCCCAGGCTGTACGCATAATGCGGCAGCAAGGCGTCGCAGACTGTCGCAAACCAAGCGGTATGGTCTTCGTCGCGGCCCAATGCCTGCGCCAGGCCTTGCGGATCGAACTTCGCCAGTGCGTGCACCAGTTCTTCAGTGGTGGCGCCGGGCGCATCGCCCCAGCCCATCACCGGATTGAAATTGTAATCGGCACCGGAACCATACCAGCCTTCGCGCCAGGGGCGCTGCATCCAGTCGCGCGGACCTGTGAATAACTGCCAGCGCCAGTGCAGGCCGGACTGCTTGGGCCAGCTATACAGGTAAAGTTTCTGGTAGCCGGCCTGATGCAATTCCCTGACCATCGCCATCAGCCGCGCATGCGGCATGCGTTCCGGCGGTTCGCGCCTGAACAGGATAGCCTCGCCGTCTGCATGCTGCACTTCATCTGTGGATAAGTTCAGGTCCAGCGTACGCGATTCATTGCCGAAGCGCGCGGATACCCAGCCCGTTAGTAAATTGACAGCCGTCAGCACGCCATAACCGCGATGGCGGTGGAAGATGACGGTACCGGGGGCGATGGGTTTCATATAAGCATGTTGCAAGGCAATAACTGCACCAGTGTAAACCATGAATGGTTCATCTTCCAGTTCGTTTTTGCTTAAATATTGTGCATTTCTGCTAACTACACCGGCAGCATTCAGGCTGGGGCGAGGCTGCGTTTTTTCAGCTTGGCATAAAGCTTAATAACGCCGCATGCGCAGCTAATATTTATTAGCGCCAATCGAGCAATCCGGCAAAACTGTTTCGCCAATTGATTGCTCAAGCGTTTGCAAGGCTGGGCGGAAAAAATAGGCGAAACATTGGACTTATTTGGGTATCACGACCTTTAAGATCGCTTGGCCTGCTATGAGCGCAAGTGTGCTGTCATTCAACATAACCAGACTATTTGGTGACGACAGGCTGGAGTTCTGACCAAGCCGATTGCCCAAAAAGGGATTGCTGTTCCCAGTTCGGATATTGCTCGTAGGCACTTGACCTGCCATCAATGTAGTTTGGCCATCTGCGCCGATTCTGAAGACGGGCCCCATCCAGTCCGCTGCATAAAGAACGCCTTTGCTGTCGAGTACCAGGCTGTTTATTCCCACAGACCAGATGCTGCCATCTGCTGCAGTGACATGAGAGCTGAACGGAAGCTGACTGATATTTCCCTTGGCATCTATTTTTGCCAATCCGCCGCCAAAGTTTGAGAATACATATAAGTCTCCTGCGCCTGTCACCGTCAATGGGCAATACCATAGGTGGTTGGACAAGAGCGTCTGTAGCGTGCCGTCTGCCCGCAATTTCTGAATGCCGTCGTAGGTAGTGAAATAAAGATTGCCGGTGCCATCGGCCCGCACCTTGCAGCCCCCTCCATTCGTGTAAGGTCCCAGGCTGGTGATTGTGCCATTGGGGCTGATTTTTTTGAGTGCGTTCTGTCCAAAGCTGATGCTTTTCCCGTCCTTGATGCCGGGGGCTTCTACATCTGAAACATAGATATTTCCAGCATTGTCGATGCTCAGATTTTGCGGATAGCCGAACTTGCGGAAAGTGTCCGCAGTATCTGCCTGCCCCCACCATATGCCCGGCCCGGCCAGCGTGGTGACGGTACCATCCGGTGTGATTTTGCGCAGCACTAATCCAGCCAGATAACCGTCTGCGCTGACATGCCAGCGATTGTCGATTACGTAAAGGTTGCCTGCAGCATCCCGCGTCATATCTTCCGGATAGCTGAACAAGGCATTCCCTTTGATGCCGTCTACACTACCCTGATAGTTGCGGCCTACACCGGCAATCAGGGTGGTGTTGCCATTGTCCGTCATTTTATAAACCATATTGTCGGCGGCAATGAATAGATTTCCTTGCCCGTCGGCCGCAAAATCATGGAAGCCGCGTGGGATGGCGGCCGGTGTGATATCGCCGGGCAAAGTCTTGGCCACAATATCTTCTACCAGCGGCGAAATGTTGGATACGGTAGTGACAAGCTGAGTTGCTGCCCAGATTTTGCGGATATAGCCGCTGTCATAGACATACTTGTTGCCGGCAGGGTCGGAGGTGATCCTGCTGGGCTTATTGTATCTGGCCTGATGTATTTCACCGTCGATAATGCTGTATCCGTTGGAGCAGGGACTGCCCGACCAGGTCACGACGATACCTTTTGTATCGAGGCGCCTGATCACGCAGTTACCGGTGTCGGCTATATAGAGATTGTCCGCCGCATCTATAGTCAGTGATCCTGTGAGGGAGAACCTGGCGCCAGTGGCGGGGCCGTCAATAAAATCTGCTTGTGCCGGGTTACCGGCGACAACGCTGATCTGCCCGCCCGGTGTCACCCTATAAATGGCCGCATTGAGGAAATAAAAGAAATTGCCCTGGCTGTCGCGTACCAGCGATTGCGCCGGAGTCTGCTCGTGAGGGTTTCTATAGATCGACCTGATGGCACCGTCTGAACTGGCAAGGCGCAAGCCGTAAATATCCAGGAAATAGAGATTTCCACTGCCATTCGAGTACATGCCGCCGGGGTTGGAAAGCGCTGCTACATCCTTGTCACCGTCGGTGGAGCCGCCTAAGTCGTCACCGGTGAGTTTTGTTACCAGGCCATCCGGCCCCATTTTGCGGATCTTGGAGACGCCGTCGCCGATATAAAGATTGCCCTTCGGGTCAAGGGCCAGGCTGCTAAGAGCAAAAAAACGCGCCGCGCTACCTGCTCCGTCCAGGTTGCCAGGTCCGCCAAGGCTGCCGGCAATCATATAGACGCCGGGTGAAGGGTGCAGCGTAAAGCGGAATTCTCGACTGAGGCCAGCCGCAGTGGCGGTAATTGTTATTGTCTTATCTTCATCCACGCTGCCGGCGGCCGGCGGAAGATAGCGCACGCTGTTGCCGCTATTTTTATCGAGACTGCCGGGGTCCTTGTCTTTCAATTGCCAACTGATAGCGCCGTTGCTGCCGGCAAGGTTTGCATTTAGTACCAGCGCATCTCCAGCGGCTGAGGTTTCACTTTGGTTGGCGCTGACGTCAAGTGTTACCGGTGCCGAAGAACCTCCGCAGGCCGTTAGCGTAATACCCAATGCCATTGCAATGATGACGAGCGTGCCGGAGCGGGACAGGGGAAAGGTAGTCATGGCTTACGCAAAATTATGTGAATGACAATATTATCATGCTTCTAATTTCTTTTGGATAAAGGACGCTGTGAGGAGACTGTGGTTCTCAGGGCTGCATGCTCGGGCTACAATGAAGCCAATAAATCAATTGGCAATTAAACTCATTGGAACAATATGACACTACGCATCATCGCCACCGGCGGCACCTTTGACAAACACTATGACGAACTGGCAGGCAAGCTAACTTTCGGTGCCAGCCACCTGCCCGCAGTGCTGAACCGTGCGCGCCTTACGCTGCCGGTGGAGCTGGAAGTGCGGCCGCTGATGGATTCGCTGGACATGACCGATGTGGACAGGCAGCAGATCCTGCAATCCTGCCAGCAGGCGCCGGAAAAGGCCATCGTCATCATCCACGGTACCGACACCATGCGCGAAACTGCCGAGGTGCTGGGGGCCGCCAAGCTGGACAAGGTGGTCGTCTTCACCGGCGCGATGATCCCTTATGAAATCGCCAATTCCGATGCCTTGTTCAACCTCGGTTTTGCTGCCGGCGTTGCGCAATTACTGGCGCCCGGCGTGTATGTGGCGATGAATGGCCAGGTATTTGCATGGGATAATGTGCAAAAGAACCGCTCCGCCGGCGTATTCGTCACCAACTAAATCAGTCGGGCCGGCCAGGTAAGCTTGCACCTGTGCCGGCCACGCATTGATAACCCGCATCCATAACTATTGAGCTGCCGATGAAACTGCTGATTTCCTGCCTGTTTTTCTTGTTTGCGTCGCTCGGCCATGCGGCGGAAACCCGCTTTGACAGTGTCTATTTCTTCCAGGAGGAAGAAGTGCTGAAGGAGAAGCAGGTGAATTTCCAGGATTTCGCCCGCTTTAACCGCAGCGTGCAATCCGCAGTATGGAAGGCGCTGAAAAAGGTCAGCATGCCGGCCAGCGCCGGTTATCTGGTGGTGGCAGTGCGCGCAGACGGCAAGATCGCCGCCTGGCTGGACATGCAGCCGGCACTGCATGAATACTACGATGCGGCGGTTACCGAAGCCGTCAGTAAATTGCGGCCCTTTGCACTGTCCGACGGCATCGTCGTTTTCGGCATGAAAATGGCGGTCAATACTGCTGTATTCACATCCAAGGCCAAGCCCCAGCCCAAGGATTGGGCAGATGCGCAAAAAGCGGCGGCCGATCCCGATGATATTGAAGCGATCGTGCAGGCTGCATGGCCGGAGTAAGCTTGAGTTTCGGCAGCAGTTTTCTTTTACGCATCGCCACCGAATCGGATTTTGAAAGCCTGTTGGCGCTGCGCATCGCTGCGATGCGGCCCAGCCTGGAAAGCCTGGGCCGTTTCGATCCGCAACGCGCCCGCGAGCGTCTGCGCGCGAGCTTTGATCCGGCCGCGACGCGCGTCATCGTGGCCGAGGGGCAGGACATAGGCTTTGTAGCCGTGAAGCCTGTGGCCGATTCGCCGCAAAGCTGCCTGCTGCTGGATCACCTCTATCTGCATCCAGACTGGCAAGGCCGGCAGATAGGTGCTCAGGTATTGAAACAGATCATCGCGGAAGCAGACCAGGCCGGACTGCCCTTGCAAGTCGGCGCGCTGCGCGGCAGCGACTCTAACCGTTTTTATCAAAGGCACGGCTTTGTGCAAAGTGCGGAAAGCGAATGGGATATCTATTATGTCCGGCAGCCTGTACCGGCTGTAACCGACTTATCCACAATCTAGCTTCTGCATCTCCGTCACATAGCTTTGCCAAGCCAAGTTCAATCATCTCTAAAGTTTATCCATGTCAAACTTATCCACAAGCCCTACCCATTTACCCATACAGCCCGGCATCTTGCAAACTATCACTGCACATGGCCGTTACCTTAGCTTTGATCTGAAATCGGCCGATGAACTGCATGCCTCTTTGGCCAGGCTGTTGCCGCTGGTCGATGGCGAGCGCGTGGTGCTGGGTTTCGGCCACACGCTGGTCAGCGCGCTGGACGTGCAGATACCGGGCCTGCATGATTTCACCGGCATAGAAGGCAGCCGGGTGCGCCTGCCGGCGACACCGGCGGCCTTGTGGTGCTGGCTGCGCGAAAACGAAAGGACCGACCTGGTGCACCAGACCCGCCGCATCTTGCGCGCGTTGCTGCCGGCATTTGAGCTGCAGCATACGGTGGAAGCCTTCCGCTCCGGCAATGGCCATGATCTGACCGGTTACGAGGACGGTACTGAAAATCCTAAGGACCAGGCAGCAGTGGACGCTGCATTTGTGCAGGGACAGGGCGAGGGCTACGATGGCGCCAGTTTCGCTGCAGTCCAGCAGTGGCAGCATCAGTTCGACAAGTTCGAGGCAATGGCTGAGCTGGATCAGGACAATATGATGGGCCGCCGCCGCAGCGATAATGAAGAGCTGGACGACGCACCGGTCTCGGCGCATGTGAAGCGCACCGCGCAGGAAAGCTTCAATCCGGAAGCCTTTGTGCTGCGCCGTTCCATGCCCTGGGCCGACATGCTGAACGCCGGCCTGCACTTTGTCGCCTTCGGCAAATCCTTTTACGCGTTTGAAGCCCAACTGCGCCGCATGAGCGGGGCTGAAGACAAACACACCGACGCCCTATTCACGATTTCCAAGCCGGTCAGCGGCAGCTACTACTGGTGCCCGCCCATGCTGGATGGCAAGCCGGATCTGCGCGCGCTGAAGCTGGCATAAACGTAGCCTGCACCGGCATTCCGGCAACAGCCGGTAATGCCGGTATTACCAGTTGCAGGCTAGGAAGCCTCTCCGCCAGCCCGAGCTAGATCAGCGCTCCCTGTTCTGCACTGCCTATCAGCTTGATCAGGGTCATCGGGTCCGCACTGATGCCATCCGTCAGTGAAAGTGCGTGAGCGACAGTAAATTCGCTGTGGTTCTTGGCTTGATAGGAAACCGCATATTCTGCCCAGTCGACGCGGTTCTGAAAGTAGTCCTTGCCGTCCACGCCGTCAGCCACCCCCAGCGCAGCATTGGTCATGTTGATGACCACGCTGCCGCGCGAAGTGCTGTCCAGTTGCTTGCTCCAATATGCCAGGCCTTCGGCATCCGGCGCCTTGTTGAACACATTGTTGTAGATCGCCGTGACGAACTGGCTGGAGCTCATGCTGGATGGATACAGCTGTTTCACTATATCCAGAGAAAAGATGGTGTCGGCAATCGCCGCTATGCCCTTGGATGCGACCTCTCCCTGCCAGTAGTTGTAGCCGCTGGTCTCCGGCGCCCGCCTGAAGGCTGCCACATAGATGTCTATCAATGCCTGATTGATGCTGTTGGACGCGATACCGGCCAGCGAGATCGTGCGGTCGGCGGTCATCACCTGCTGCATATCGCGCAGTATGCTCAAGTTTCCGGCATCGTCTTCGACCAGGAAAGAGTTGGCGCGCAACTGGCTGATATGCACGTGGCTGGAGGTCTGGCTCACTTGCAGCATGTTGCTGCCGCTGCCGCCATTGACGACGTCCTTGCCGTTCAGGCCGATAAAAGTATCGTTGCCGCCGCCGCCCGTCAAGATGTCGTCTCCGCCTCCGCCGGTGATATTGTCGTTGCCTGAACCGCCGGTGATTTCATCATTGCTGATACCGCCGGTCAGCACGTTGCCGTAGTTGTTGCCGTAGATATAGTTGACGCCTGCACCGCCGATAGCGGCCTGCATCTTGGTACCGAAGGCGATCCAGACATTGCGTACCGTGTCTATCTTGTTGCCGTTTTGATCCAGCGTATACACCAGGTTGCCGAGTATGCTGCCGTGGCCTTCATTCAGGTCGAGCAAGACTGCATCGTTGCCGGTATATGACAGCGTGTTGATGCCACCGCCGTCCCAGATGGTTTCCATGTAGTCATGGCCTTGCTGGTAGTTATAGACGGTGTTGCCGGCATTGTAGGATGTATTGGCCCCGTAGATTTGCTGGATCGCCTCGATGTCGATCACCATCGGCGTAGTCGGGTTATAGGAGAAAAAGCTGGTGTGGTCGCCCGGCTGGGCGGAGTAACTCATCAGCGTGTACATCTGCGAATCAAAGTTCGGATCTATGACGGTTGAATTGAGACTGGAAGAAGCGAACGGATGCTTCAGGCCCAGTGTATGTCCCAGTTCATGCAGCATGCTCAGGTAGCCATAACTGCCGTCGGCGAAGCTGGAGTGGTAGGAGTCTGCCTTGGTGCTGAACCAGATGTCACCGCTGCTGGCGTCGGCTTGCGGATAATACGAATACGCCTCCGAGTTGACCATGGCCTGATTGTAGGTATAGGCAATCCGGATATCCCCGACATTGGTCTGAGTGTCGGCCACTTCGACAAAATTGAGGTTGGCGACATTCGACCATTTTTGCAGCGCTGTGCGGAAGCGCGCCGCTTCTGCCGCCGAAAGAAAGTCCAGATTGTGCCAGGGTTCGCCGTCGCTGGTGCTGGGGCCGTAGCCACCATTTTCGAAGGTATCGGTAGACCACCAGGATGGAGAGTGCGGGAAGCTGTAGGTGATCGTGGAGCTTTGCCATTTATAGGTGCTGAGCAAGGAATCCACCAGCGGATCGCCGCTTAGCTGGACGGTGCCGGAGGGGCTGCCTGTGGTTGGTGAGGGCATGAAATAGGTATCCTGTTTGTGGACGAAGACGGTGAAAAGCTTCTCTGTTGCAATAATTATCAAAAATACACTGATAAAAATATTAACACAGATTGCTTACAGGCCAATTACCTCGTGGGAAATTTTTATGCGTTGGGGGGAGCAACAGCGCGACTGCCTTGCCTGGGGCAAGGCAGTCGTATGGCGGGATGGGTTCAGCCTTGCGTAGCGGTCTGGCGGGATGCCTGCAGCAGTTCCTGGAAGCCTTCCAGCGGCAGCGGCTTGCTGAACAGATAGCCCTGGAAGGCATAGCAGTCGTGCTCGATCAGGAAGCTGCGCTGTGCCTGGGTTTCCACGCCTTCGGCAATCACGTTCAGGCCGAGGTTCACGCCCAGTGAAATAATGGCGCGCACGATGGTGGCGTCGTTTTCGTCGTCGCTGATATCGCGCACGAAGGAGCGGTCGATTTTCAACTGGTTCAGCGGCAGCCTTTGCAGATAGGCCAGCGATGAATAGCCGGTGCCGAAATCATCCATCGAAAAAGCGATGCCCAGCTCACGCAGCTCATGCATCTTGGCGGTCGTGCTGTCCACATTGTCGAGTATCGTGCTTTCGGTCAGTTCTATTTTCAGCCGGGTAGGATTGATTGCGCTGCGCTCCAGCATGCCGCGCAGTTTTTGCACGAAATCGATTTGCTGGAATTGTTTGGCGCTGACATTCACGGCCAGCGTCAGATCGCGGGTATCCTGCTTTTCTTCCCACTTCTTCAATTGCGCGCAGGCGGTTTCCAATACCCAATAGCCTATGGGCACAATCAAGCCGGTTTCTTCCGCCAGCGGAATGAACTCTGCCGGCGAGATGAAACCGCGATCCGGATGTATCCAGCGCAGCAGCGCTTCCGCGCCTATCAAGCCGCCCTTGGAATCGACCTGCACCTGGTAGTACAGCTTGAACTGGTTTTGTGCCAACGCCACCCGCAAATTGGATTCCAGCATCATGCGCACCACCAGCACCGCCTGCATCGCCGGGTCGAAGAAGCGCACCGCATCGCGGCCCGAGGTCTTGGCTTCGTACATCGCGGTATCGGCACGCTTGAACAAGTCCTTGACGGTGATATCGCCGCCCTGGAACAGGCAAACGCCTATGCTGCTGGAACCGTGGTGCTCGAAATCCATGATGTGGTAAGGCTCGGCGAGCAGCATGCGTATCTTGTTGGCGATACGGTCCGCCTGCTGCACTGCTTCATCGCGCAGCAGGCTAAGCTCTTCCAGCACCACGACGAATTCATCGCCGCCCAGCCTTGCCACTGTGTCGCTGTCGCGCACACAGGTCTGCAGCCTGCTGGCGGTTTCCACCAGCAGCAAGTCTCCGGCATCATGGCCGCGCGTATCGTTGAGCGTCTTGAAATTATCCAGGTCGATGAACAGGATTGCACAGTGGTTGTCGCTGCGCTTGCTGAGCGAAATCAGGTGCTGCAGCCTGTCCATCAGCAGCCGCCGGTTCGGTAACTGCGTCAGCGAATCGTAGAAGGCCAGGTTGCGGATTTCCTCTTCATAGCTCTTGTGCTGGCTGATGTCGGTAAAGGATGCGATGTAATTGCTGACTTCGCCTTCTGCATTGGTGATCGCGGTCAGTGTGATCATTTGAGGATACACTTCGCCGTTCTTGCGCTGGCTCCACATCTCGCCCTGCCAGAACTTGTCCTTGTTCAGGATGACGGTGATCCTGTCAAAGAAGTCCTGATCCTGCTGCCGGGATTTGTAGATGGGCGGCTGTTTACCGAGCAGGTCCTTGTTTTCGTAGCCGGTGATGCGGGTCAATGCCTGGTTCAGCCGCAGTATCGTCCAACTGGCATCGGTAACGAAAATACCTTCCTGCGATTCGAAGGTGTAGGCGGCGATTTGCAAGTCATGCTCTGCCTGCTTGCGTTCGGTGATATCGGTGATGAAGCAATGCCATAGCATGCCGCCGTCGGCTTCCGGTTCCGGCAGTGCGTCGATAAACAGCCAGCGCACTTCACCATTGAGCCGGCGCAGACGGAACTCGGCCTGCCAGCTGGTCAGCGTGCGGGTGGCGTCGCGTATCAGTGGCCGGGCTTTGTCCACGTCAGCCGGATCTATCCTGTCGAACAGCGGAAAAGCATTGTGCCTTACTTCTTCCGGCCGGGTTTCAAACATCTGCCGTATCGCTTCGCTGGCATAGGGTACGCTGGCAGTGCCGTCCACATGGGCGCGGTATTGCATGATCAGGCCGGGCAAGCGCGATGCGACCTTGCTGACCCGCTCGAATGCCTCGCGCAGCTCATCGGCCGCTTTCTTGCTCTCGGTTTGCAGCGCCGTGATGATCAGCGTCACGATCACCAGCGTCGTCATATAGCCCCACAAGATCAGCAGATTGCTTTGCGCATCGCCGCCATTGAACGGGCCCCTGCCCGTGGCCGTGGCCCAGGCCGCAATCGCGGAAGAACCCAGCACCGCAATCGACGAGGCACTGATGCCGAAACGCATCGCCGGCCATATCATTACGGTAACGGCGATAAAGGTCAGGCGGAAATGCGCTTGCGGCGACAGGAAGATGAACCAGTTGCTGCCGAGGAAAATCAGCGCGAAGATCAATACTTCTTCATGCCTCTGCGTGAATTCGGCAATGGTCTTGTAAGACAGCGACAGCAAGACCGGTGCCGCCAGCAAGACGCCAACCGTGTCGCCGGCCCACCATGTGAGCCAGACCTGGACGATATTGTCGCTCAGACCGAAACGCCACAAGGTCAGCGCCCCGCCGCTGGCCGAGAGTGTCATTCCTATCATTGCGGCGGCGCTGAACCAGATCACGTCCTTGCGGCGCGAGAAAAAGCGGTCGAAGTTCTGTTGCCGCAATAGCCAGCAAGTCAGGTTGGGGGCCAGCGTATTGCCCAAAGCCAGCCAGGCCGCTACAGTCAGGCTATAACCGGCGGAAAATTCCAGCAGGAATGCAGCAATATAAATTGGCAGCGTGCTGCGCCTGCCCCAGCGCATCAGTGCGGCAACGGCGACGCCGGTGGGCAGCCAGATCAGGCTGACATTGGGACTCAGGTAGGGAATGGCCAGGCCCAGTCTTCCTGCGGCGACATAGGCCAGGATGACTATCAGGAAGCGCAGCGATTCCAGCTCCAGGCGGACTTTCTTGCTGCCCGCAGCTTGTGGCAGGTACGGCACATTGAACATGGCAAGTCTATTCCCGAGCAGCGAGGTTCGTGCCGGTCTTGGCTATCCGCAGTTGTCAGGTATGTGCGGACACTCCATGCCTTGACCAATCCCTCCGGCTCATTTGGTTTTATAAAATTTTATGGGGCATGCTGAATCAGAGCTTACGGCCCATTATGCGGCAAGGATGGCGATTTTGCTGTGGTTTTCGTAGCAATATGCTGCTGGAAAAGAAGGCGGACGAATATCCGGTGCGCGCAGGGATACCGTTAATTGGCGTGAGGAAATTATTTCGGGAAATGCGAAGGGCGGGCCTGGAAGACCGGGCCCGCCCTGATTGGGCTGGTGATGCTATTGGCTGGCAGTCAATGCCGCTGTACCAAGCCTAGTACACCCATAGCTTGTCGGCATCCAGTTGCAGCCAGTACTCGCCCTGCTCCAGTTTGTATGGAGAATAGGCGCGCAGCGCGCTGTCGCTGCCGGCCAGGCCGAACAGGCACTCCCAGCGGTCGCCCAGATACATGCAGGTGCTGAGCGGCAGCTTGATCGCATTGTCGGACTGGCTGCCGGAAATCTTGACTTGCTCCAGCCGTATGATGGCCGTTACATCGGACCCGGCGGCACCGGCACCGCTGCCGCGCACCGTCGCTTCCAATGCTGATCCCTGTACCTGCAGCCTGACGCGGGAGCCGTCCTTTTGCAGCACGGTGCCGCGCAGCTTGTTATTGCTGCCCATGAATTCCGCGGTGAACAGCGTATTCGGCGTTTCATACATGCTTTGCGGCGTGCCCTGCTGTTCGATCACGCCATTATTCAGCAACAGGATGCGGTCCGAGATGGCCATCGCTTCGCCCTGGTCATGCGTGACCATCAAGGCCGACAAGTTCAGGCGCACGATCAGTTCGCGCAGGAAGGCGCGTGCTTCCTCGCGCAGCTTGGCGTCCAGGTTGGACAGCGGTTCATCCAGCAGGATGACAGGAGGGTTGTACACCAGTGCGCGGGCGATCGCCACGCGCTGCTGCTGGCCGCCGGACAATTGATGCGGAAAGCGCTCACCCAGGTGGCCCAGACCCAGCTGCGCCAGCACCGCTTTGACCTTTTCTGCGATGTCGCTGGAATTCATCTTGCGCAGCTTCAGGCCGTAACCGACGTTGTCGGCCACAGTCTTGTGCGGCCACAGCGCATAGGACTGGAAGACCAGGCCCAGGTTGCGTTGTTCGGCGGGCACTTCCAGTTTTTTTGCTCCGTCAAAAAAGGCTTTGTCGCCGATGTGGATAGTGCCGGTTTTAGGGGTTTCCAGGCCGGCCACCGCGCGCAGCAGGGTTGTCTTGCCGCTGCCGGAAGGGCCCAGCAGCGCAACCACTTCGCCGCGCTGCAAGTCCATCGATACGCCTTTCAGGATAGGGTTGGCGGTGGCGCCGGAGCCGTATTCCAGGGTCAGATCTTTTACGCTTAATTCAGACATAGTGTTCTCTCGTATTTTGAATATTCTGTTTCGAGTAGCAAAGCTTGTTGAAAATTTAGCCTGGCCAGGAGCCGCGGCAAGGCCAGGATAATTTTCTCGTAGCTCTAATGGCTCAGCTTGACGCCGAAGCGCAAGGCCAGGCCCAGGCCGACGGCGACCAGCGCGATATTGATAAAGGACAGTGCAGCGACCAGGTCGACCGAGCCGCCGGCCCACAGCGATACGATCAGTGCGCCTATCACCTCGGTACCCGGCGACAGCAGGTAAACACCGGTGGAATATTCGCGTTCAAAAATCAGGAATACCATCAGCCACGCACCCAGCAAACCGTATTTGACCAGCGGCAGCGTGACGTCGCGGGTGACCTGGCCGCGGCTGGCGCCGACGGCGCGCGCCGCTTCTTCCAGTTCCGGCCCCACCTGAAGCAGCGCGGTGGAAATCAGGCGCAAGCCGTAGGCCATCCAGACCACGGAATAGGCAATCCATACCGAGAAGATGGTGGAGCGCAATGCGCGCATTTGCGGTATCAGGTTTTCCACCAGCCACACTGCGGCGGCATTGTCGAAGCCTTTCAGCGCACCTTCCAGCCAGGCCGGAACGAACAGGAATACCCACAGAAAGGACAGGCCGGCCAGCAAGCCGGGAATGGCGCGCGGCACCAGTACGCTGTAGTCCAGCAGGCGGGTGATGCCATCCGGTTTGCGGTGCATCGCCAGCGCGATACCGGCATAGCAGATGACCGCCAGCGCACCGCCGATTACACCGATCAAGACCGTATTCAAAATGCCGCGCATCAGCGAAGGTTGTTCCAGGATGTCGCGGAAATGCTGCAGCGTCAGCACGTCGGCCAGTTGCACGCCCTCACCCCAGTAAGACACGAAGGCGCGCAGCACGATGCCGGACAAGGGAATCACGATAGTGAAGATCAGCCAGGCGGCCAGCACGGCAAAGGCTACCCATTTCCATTTGCCCAGCGGCAGCGGTTTCTGGCGCGAACCCTTGCCCTTGATGGACACGTACTTGTTGGCGGATTTCAGCAGCCAGCGCTGTATCATCACCAGCGGCATCGTGACCGCAACCAGGCATACTGCAGCGGCCGCCATCAGATGGTAGGACGGCGTGCCCAGCTTGTTGGTCAGTTTGTACAGATAGGTCGCCAAAACCAGATGACCCTCGGGATCGCCGAGCACCAGCACCAGTCCAAATACCTCGAAACCCAGGAAGAACACCAGCACGCCGGCAAAGGCCAGCGCCGGCATGATCATGGGCAGCGATACATTCAGCGCAACCTGGAAAGGCGAAGCGCCGGCAACGCGGGCAGCCTCTTCCACATCGGAGCCCAGGCTCTTCAACGCGGCGGAAGAATACAGGTAGACATGCGGCACATGGGTCAGGCCGGCGATCACGACTATGCTGAAGAAGGAATAGATATTCCACGGCTGCACACCGATCAGCTGTTTTATCCACAGCGTGTAAAAACCGACCGGCCCCATAGACACGACATAGCCGAAGGCGACCACCATGGGGGACACAAAGATGGGCACCAGCAGCATCGGTTCTATCCAGCTACGCCCCGGCAGATCGGTACGCACCATCAGGAAGGCCAGCAAGCCGCCCAGAGGCACGGCGATCACCGCCAGGCCTGAGGCCAGGATCAGGCCGTTCCAGAATGCATCGCGGAAGTCCGGATCATCAAAGATGAAACGGTAGGAATCCAGGCCCAGGGTTTTGACCGGCGCAAAGAAAGGCGCCGACAGGAAGCTCTGGAAAAAAATCAGGGACAGGGGTGTGAAGATCGCCAGCAGTGCCAGCGTCACAACGACGCCGCGCGGCCAGTTGATCCGCGACCATTTGCTGACTGGGGGTAGGCTTAGGGTTTGCATGAGGGATGCCTTGTTAAATCAGGAACGACTGGGAGCAGGCTATTGAAAGCTGCACTCAGCATGCCCGCCGCATGGTCTGCAGAACTGCATCCATGCGGCGTAGCTTGTTAGGACGAAATTACTTCTTTCCGGCGGTCTCTTTCCATTGCTTCAGGAAAGCCAGGCGCTTGCCCTGGTCCAGGTATTGCAGCAGCATGGGATTGACCGGCAAAGGTTTCAGGCCGGTGCCTATCTGCTTTGCCAGGTCGGAGGAAGTGGTTTCTCCCTTGACGTCGGCGCGGATCGCATACAGCTTGGCTTCATTGGCGATCATCGTCTGGCCGCGCTTGGACAAGGTATAGTCTAGCCACAGCTTGGCGGAGTTGGGATGCTTGGCGCCCTTGCTGATGAACATCACGCGTGACAGCACCAGTGTGTAGTCCTTGGGCAGCACCACGCCGATGGAAGGATCTTTCGCCGCACGCACCAGCGCATACGAACCGAGGATGTTGTAGCCGAGCAGGTTCTCGCCGGAAGAGATGCGTTCCAGCATGGTGCCGGTGGAGGACTGCACGCGCAGGCTGACTGCGCCGAAGGCTTTGGCCAGATCCCAGAATTCCTTGTTTTCGCGGCTGTCCTGGGTAATGAACATGAAGCCTACGCCGGATTTTTCGATATCGTAGGAAGTGACCTTATTCTTGAACTTGTCGAGCTTGGTCGTGATCAGCTTGGCAAATTCGGCGTGGGTCTTCGGCACTTCGTTTTCGGCCACCAGGCGCTTGTTATACACAAACACCGCAGGTTCAAAGGTGGTGCCGTAGGCAGACTGGTTCCACACCGCCCATTGCGGGATGCCGCTGGTTTCCGGCGACTGGTATTGCAGGCCGTAGCCATCGGATACCAGCTTGGTCTGCAAGTCCATTGCGGAAGACCACATCAGGTCGGCACTATTGCCACCGGCGGCCGTTTCGGAGATATAGCGGTTATAGACTTCGGTGGAATTCATGTCGTTGTATTCGACCTGGACATCCGGATACATGGTCTTGAAGTCCTTGATCATCGGCTCCACGGCCTTGGTATCGGTCGCGCTGTAGATGACCAGCTTGCCTTCCTTTTTCGCCGCATCGACGATCTTGCTGTAATCGGCCGGATAGCCGGCAGGTGCCTGTGCATAACTCAGGCTGAAGGAAGCGCTCAAGGCAGTACCGGCAATAGCGGCGATGGCGGTGGTGATGATTTTTCTGCGCAACATAGTCTTGTCTCCTGTTTTTGGTATGGTTGAATCTGATGTCTTTGTAGCGAATGTCCTGCTTTTGCCTGTTGCCGGTCTTGACGATCTAGCGCAACAGGCCGAATTCCTTGGCCTGGGTACGGTATTGCTCCACGGTTTTATTGATATAGGCAGTCAGGTCGCTGCCCGTCATCGCAAACGGGTACAGGCCATGCGCCGCGCGTAACTGGTCGAACTCCTTGGTCGCCATTGCCTGATTGAACCTGGCTACCCATTTTTTATAGTCGGCATCGCTGACTTGCGGACCCATATATACGCCGCGGATGATGGGCCAGGTCACGTCGAAACCCTGCTCGCGCGCAGTCGGTACATCCGCCAGCAGGCCGGGCAGGCGCTGTTCAGACAGTACGGCAAGCACCCTGATCTTGCCTTCGCGTATGTGTAGGCTGGCTTCCGAGGTATCGCCGGAGATCGCCTGGACAAAGCCTGCCAGCAAGGCGGTAAAGGATTCGCCGCCGCCTTCCAGCGCGACGATGCGCATGATTTTGGGATCGAGGTCGGCGCGCTTGGCCAGCAGCGACATCTTCAGCCAGTCCTGGCTACCTACGGTGCCGCCGGCGCCGATTGCGACATTTGACGGCTTGCTCTTGATGGCTTGCAGCAATTCGCGCAGATTCTTGTACGGTGAATCGCTGCGCACCGCGATCATGCCGTAGTCCGTTCCTATGCCGGCGACCCAGCGCACGTCGGCTACGCTGGATTTACCGAATTTGCCTTCGGCCAGGTTCAGCAGCGAACCGCCGGAATAGGCAACCAGCGTATTTTGTTCCGCCTTGCGCTGTGTGATGACAGAATTCCAGGCCACCGCGCCTATGCCACCCGGCAGATAGCTGATCTGCATATCGCTGCCCAGCGCTTTTTGTATCAGCTTGCAGGTCTGGTCCATGCCGCCGCCGGGTTTGGCCGGCGCCAGGCAGGTCGCATTCGCATTTGCCGGCGGGACGGCAGCGGCAAGCGTATTTCCGCACAGCGCTGCCACCGCCATTGCGGGCAGGATGCGTTGCAACTGCTTCAGCAAGTAGGCTGGCTTCAGGCGCATGGTCGGCAGCTTGGTCGTTGTGGGTGGAATATGACGGGATTCTTTCAATGTGACAGGCATGCTAGTCTCCGGATACTTTCAGTTAGCTTTCAGGCTAGGTCTTTGCGCAAATACTTCGTTTGTGCATTGCAATATGCGACTGCGGTCGATGGCAAGCGGCCTGGCCTGCTTTTGCAAAAGGCGGGAATATGGGTATGATAAAAAACAGAGACGATCAAAAAGATGTAAAGAGACTATAACAAGATGCGCATATTACTGGTGGAAGACCACATAGAACTGTCCCGCTGGCTGACCAAGGCCCTGCAGGACGCCCACCTGACGGTGGAATGCGCGATGAACGGCGCCGATGCCGACGCATTGCTGCACACGCAGGAATATGCGCTGGTGATCCTGGACCTGACCCTGCCCAAGATGGACGGGCTGGACGTATTGAAGCGCATGCGTGCGCGCGGCAGCAAGATGCCGGTGCTGGTACTGACTGCGCGCGGCGGCCTGAATGAAAGGGTGCAGGGCCTGAACCTGGGCGCGGACGACTACCTGGCCAAGCCGTTTGAACTGGCGGAGCTGGAAGCCCGGGTCAAGGCGCTGCTGCGCCGCTCGCAGGGTAACGAGGCGGTGACGCTGACTTGTGGCGGTCTGTCCTTCGATACCGTTTCGCGGCTGTTTTCTTTCAATGAAGTGCCTTTGTCGCTGACCCCGCGCGAGTATGCGGTGCTGGAAGCGCTGATCATACGGCGCGGGCAGGCGGTGCCCAAGGAAAAGCTGTTCGATGAAGTCTTTGCACTGGTTGATGACGCCAACCTGGATGCGATAGAAATCTATATTCACCGCCTGCGCAAGAAACTGGAGAGCGCCAGCGGCGGCAGCGTTGCGATCACGACGCTGCGCGGCATAGGCTACCTGCTGGAAGCGCGCGGCGCATGATGCGGCAGCCTGTGCAATGAAGCTGTGGAAATCCACCGATACCGTCGGCAGCCTGCGCGGCCAGTTCCTGCGCTGGCTGCTGATACCCTTGCTGCTGCTGGTGGCGCTGAACGCCTATTCGGTCTACCGCAATGCGCTGGATGCGGCCGACCTGGCCTATGACCGCTCGCTGCTGGCTTCCGCGCGCGCCTTGTCGGAACGGGTCAGCATCGTGGATGGCAAGCTGGTTGCCAATGTGCCTTACGTGGCGCTGGACAGTTTCGAGACCGATACGCTGGGGCGCCTGTACTATAAGGTGACCGGCATCAACGGCGAATTCATTTCCGGCTATGAAGACTTGCCCACCTTGCCTAAAAATGTGCCGCGCTCGCAAATCTATCCTGCGCTGGTACACTTTTTCGGCGCCGACTACCAGGGCCAGGAAGTCAGGATAGCGGCGCTGCACCAGCCGGTGTACGACGACAGGATGCGCGGCATTGCGCTGATCGAGGTCGGCGAAACGATGGATGCGCGGCGCGGCCTGTCGCGCACCATCCTGATCGATACGCTGGTACGCCAGGCGGCGCTGGTGCTGGCGGTGGCGCTGATGGTATGGGTAGCGGTGCGCTTCGTGCTGCATCCATTGATGCAGTTGAAGTCCAATGTGGAAAACCGCGAACCCACTGACCTGTCGGATTTTGATCCTGAGCTGGTGCACAAGGAAATCCGTCCTCTGATTATCGCAATGAACGGCTACATGGCGCGCCTGCAAACCCTGATCAGCGGGCAGAAACGCTTCATTGCCGATGCCTCGCACCAGTTGCGCACGCCGCTGACGGTGCTGAAGACGCAGGCCGAGCTGGCCCTGCGCGAAAACGATACCGAGGCGATGCGGCACATCGTGCAAAGTATCGCCGCCACCACTGACTCCACCGTACACCTGGCTAACCGGTTGCTGACCCTGGCACGCACCGGCCATGGCGCTGCCGAAGGGGCGATGGCCAGGGTCTCGCTGCGCGATATCGCACGCCAGGTATGCACCGAACTGGCCCTGCCTGCAGTGAAGAAGCAAATCGACCTGTCGCTGGAAGCAGAGCAGGAGGTGACGGTGATAGGGCATGAATTGCTATTGCATGAGATGCTGTCCAATCTGCTGGACAATGCCATTCGGTATACGCCGCAGCAGGGACATATTACGGTACGGGCCTATGCGGCGGCGGGACAGGCCGTGCTGGAGATAGAAGATGACGGCCCCGGCATACCGCCGGCCGAGCAGGAGCGTGTATTTGCGCCTTTCTACCGTGCCGGCACGGCTGTGGAAAGCAATCCGGGAGGGGCAGGCCTGGGTTTGAGCATAGTGAAGGATATTGCGCTGTTACATAATGGAAACATAAGCCTTAGTAATGTTGTTGCCGGGCAATGTTTAAGAGTGGTAATCTGTTTTCCTGTTGACTAATCCCAGGAGCGGCGTAGGCCCGATTCCACGATGTATCCGGTATGCGCAAATAGTGAGCGGGCAGGTCTTTCTGCACGCCGGAAGACGCCATGGCGACATGGCTTGTCCCGCCGCGTGCCTTGCATAGCGAAGCTATTGCGCCTGCTGCTGCCCCTGCTGTTGCTGCAACCGCTGGCCTTGTACGCGGAAAAACCGGACATCGTACTGATGGTGGCGTCAATGACCGACGCCGTGCCCGGCACTTTGCCGCAGCCGGCCTTCCGCAATACGATAGAGTTTGTCGAGCGTGGGCTGGATGTCGGTTTCGAGGTAAGGCGCTACCCATGGAACCGGCTGCTGCAAAACCTGAATAGCGGCGAGGGCCTGGCTTTCGGCCTGTCTAAAAATACCGCCCGCCTGCAGA
Source organism: Parundibacterium terreum (assembly GCF_014636315.1). Classification (GTDB taxonomy): domain Bacteria; phylum Pseudomonadota; class Gammaproteobacteria; order Burkholderiales; family Burkholderiaceae_D; genus Undibacterium; species Undibacterium terreum. Next base: position 307,777 of record NZ_BMED01000006.1, read on the forward strand.
CCCTGCATTTTTCCGATCCTGTGTATGTCAATTATGTGTGGCTGGTGACGCGTAGCGATGCGGTGTTTCCTTTTTCCGGCATGCAGGATTTGAAGGGAAAATCGCTGGGCATCAACCGCGGCGCCAGTTTTGGCGATGAGTTCGACCGCAAGAAGAATATCCTGTTCACGGCCGAAGAAGACGCCTACGGTTTGCAGAGCCGCCTGAGAAAATTGCTGAATAACCGCATGGATGCGATCATTTACCAGAACCGCAATGCCGATCCTGAGCAGGTGGAGCTGATGCTGAACCGGCGCGTGATGGAAGACATGCCGGAAATCAGGATGCCGCCCGGCGTCGTGTTCCGGGTGTTGCGCAAGCCGCTGATGATGGACAATATCCACTTTGCAATACGTGCAAGGGACGACGATGGCATCATCAAGAAAATCAATGCAGTGATCGCACGCGGCAAGAAGAGCGGCGACCTGGCGAAAGCGCTCAGCCAGGAGCAGTAAGCCTCCAAACGGTGCTAGGATACTCGCCAGAGTATATAAAAGCACAGGCAAATTCCCGACATGGCAAGCACCCCTCCTCTCAAGATTCTCACAGGCACTGCGCTGACTGAACAGCAGAAGAAAGATTTGCTGCACAGGCTGGCCCGTGTGGAAGGCCAGTTGCGCGGGGTACAGAAGCTGGTCGCCAAGGCTGCCGAGCCTGAGGATTGCGAAGCGATTGCGCAGCAGATGTCGGCGGCCCGCAAGGCGCTGGACCGCTCTTTTGTCACGCTGATGACCAGCGCCATAGTCACGCAGGCCGAAGGTGAAGGCGGCGAGGAAAACAGGCAGCAGAGCTTGCAGCGGCTGGTCAGGCTGCTGGACAAATTTGCCTGAAGCAGCTCGCGCACAGACTTAACGCATCAATATTTTTCCGTGATTTTGTTCTGATAAAGTCAATTGCAGAATGGATGTAGAATGGTGAAATGAACATCACTCTCCCGGAACTGGAAGCCGCCATTAACTACTGGCGCCAGCAACGTCCCGCAACCGGCGACGAATGCGCGCTGTCACCCGAGGTAAACATCCTTGCGAGCGAGTATGCGCTGATGATCTTCCACCGCAAGAAAGAAATAGCGGCGCAGGAATTGAAGCCGAACGCGCAAAGCCTGCTGCGTATCTGGCAAGCATCAAAGTCCTAGCCGGGCCAGAGGTTTGCGCCATGCCTGACTCTCCCATGGCCCTGCGGCGGCGCGCCCTCTCCTTTTTACTACTGTTCTCGCTGCTTCCTGCCGCTACTGTCAAGTCTGCAGCGGCGACCAGCGTTCCCTTGCTGATCAGGGAATTACGCGGCGAAAACGGCGAGCTTCTACCGGTGCAGCAAGAGGTGCGCAATGTGCTGGCGTATATAGAACGCGAACTGGGTGTCAGTTTTGATATCCGCCGCTACCCGTGGAACCGTGTGATCTCCAATGCACGCGCCGGCGAAGGCATCGTGTTCGGGTTGAGCAAGACTAGTGAAAGATTGAAAATGTTTCGTTTTTCCGAACCCGTATTTGCCAGCTATGTATGGCTGGTGACGCGCAGCGAAAGCAGCTTTGCCTTTGCCGACATGCGCGACCTGAAGGGAAAAACCGTCGGCGTCGTACGCGGTGCCAGTTACGGCGATGCATTTGACGCACAGAGGAACAAACTGTTCCGGGTCGAAGAAGACGTCAGCTCGGATGTGGTGCGTCTGAAGAAACTGCTTAACAGGCGCATGGATGTCATGCTGGTCGGTGACCGCCGTCCGCAGGCGGAAGACGTGGAGAATCGCCTGAACCGTATCCTGCATGAACAGATCAATGATGTGGCAATTCCGGAGGCGACCCATGTCAGCGTCATGCGCAAGCCGCTGCTGACCGACGAACTGCATTTTGCCGCGCTGCCGGGCAAGTATGACGGGCTGATGCAGCAACTGGACCAGGTGATCCTGAATGCCAGAAAGTCTGGAGAATTTACCCGGCTGCTCTTTCCCGGCAAATAATCAAGCCGCCATATGCCTGGCTTGGCGGGATGGGGTGGAAGCCGCCGTCGCCGTTTTAGCAACTGCGGCCTTGCCGGCGGATTTGTCCGGCCCGTGCTGGTGGATGGACTGGCCGGCATAGTCGCTCTTGATCATCGCAGCGACCTGTTCCTTGTCCATGCCGCGCTCGGTGGACAGCCATTCCGCGACCAGTGCGGCCAGCTTTTCCAGCGCTATCCTGTGGGTGGCATCGGTCCTGGCGTATATCCAGTCGGATAAGGCCATGAAATGCTCAAACGGGCTCTCGCCCAGTATCACCGGCAAGGTATGCGCGAAACGGCCGGAATTGGCAACCAGATCCCAGTAGCGGGCAAAACGCACCAGCCTCTGCATGCTGGCGAAGCTGATCGTATCATTGGCCAGTATCGTATACGGCGGATGCGGGTCGAATATCAGGCCATGCTCTTGCGTATGACGGATGATGGGGGTGCCGCGCAGACGTTTCAGTATGCCGAACTGGATTTCGTGCGGTTTCAGCGCATACAGCCGGTTGAAGCCCAGTGCAAAGCTTTCTACAGTCTCTCCCGGCAGGCCGGCGATCAGGTCCACATGCAGGTGCGCCTCGGAGTGTTCGCATAGCCAGCGTATGTTTTCGGCGGCCTTGTCATTGTTCTGCTTGCGGCTGATCAGCGCCTGTACTTCGGGATTGAAAGTCTGTATGCCCAGCTCAAATTGCAAAGTGCCCGGCGGAAACTTCTTGATTCCATCCTTCAAGGCATCCGGCAAATGATCCGGCACTACCTCGAAGTGGGCGAATACCGGGTCTTCCGGATTGGCTTCCAGCTTGTCCAGGAAGAATTGCATGATCTTCAGGCTGGTTTTGATATTCAGGTTGAAGGTGCGGTCGACAAACTTGAACAGCCGCGCGCCGCGTGCGTGCAAGCTCTCCATCTCGGCCAGGAACAGGTCGATATCAAAAGGCCACGCAGTCTTGTCCAGTGCCGACAGGCAAAATTCGCATTTGAACGGGCAGCCGCGCGATGCCTCCACATACAGCGTGCGGTTCTTGATGTCATCGTCGCTATATAGATCATACGGCAGCTTGATCTGCGCCATCGGTGGCTGCACGCCGGCGTGGACCTTCATCAGCGGCTTGGGCCCTTGCAGGACCTGCTTGCAGATATCCGGGAAGGTAACGTCGCCCCAGCCGGTAATGACATAGTCGGCCAGTTTGACGATGTGCTGTTCATTGGTTTCATACGACACTTCCGGTCCGCCCAGCACGATGACGACTTCCGGTGCGACCTGTTTCAGTACGGCAACTAGCTTGGTGGTTTCTTCTATATTCCAGATATACACGCCAAAGCCTATGATCAGCTTTTCTCCAGCTTGCTGGTGTGACAACAGTTTTTCAACCATATCGGTCGTCTTGGCACCGATGACGAACTCCTGCAGCCTGGTTTGCTCCTGTAAATCACCCATGTTGGCAAGCAGATAACGTAAACCCAGCGAGGCGTGGGCATAGCGGGCATTCAGAGTGGACAGCAGGATGGTCATGGGATACAGGGGTAGCGGGCGCCAGATAGCGTAAAGCCGTATTGTACGCGTTCGGCCCTCGCTACCCCCGAAAACCGGCTTTTCGATGCCTGAACCATCACCTTGCCAAATTACTCCAGTCCGCTTTTTCTGTCGTTTGATCCCGCGTTTCTGCATTTCGTCGCAAGTCGCTCGCGGCTTGCGAAGGCTTTGACTACAGTACAACCATCGACGAAAGACAAACAGCCGATAAACGAAAAAAAGCAGTAAAAAGAAAAACACACAGACAACCCCAAACAATAAATCGAAAGAGGAAATAAAATGAAAACAGCAAACACTTTCAAATCCAGCGTGATCGTCGCAACTGCCCTGGTAGCTGCAGTATTCGTCAGCGGTTGCGCCTTCCACGCAGGCACACAACAAGTTGCCGGCAGCGATGTGCAAACAGTGACCATGACTGCCAAACGCATGACGACAGATGAGAAAATCGCTTTCGACACAGCAGCAGCAACTGCACAAACAGTCGTGGTCGCCGCCAAGCGTATGACAGAAGATGAAAAAATCGCCTTCGATACAGCAACCGCCGGTACACAGACTGTAGTGATCGCCGCCAAACGCCTGACAGCAGAACAAAAACTGGCCATGCTGCAGCAAGACCTGCGCATCCAGGCCAGCGCTGTACAACGCAATCAGCCTGCAGCTTGATCGCAGGTTGATTGTAGAGGTAGGGAAAAAGAGAAAACAGCCTGGCACCCGCTAAACGAAATCAGGCAGGGCTTCGGCAAGGAAGTAAAAAGAAGTAAGACTTAACAAGCAGTAGCAAGCTTCAGCAAGACCAAGTAAACAGCCGCGTTGCAGCCATTCTTAAAGTCATTCCGGGGTACCGGAGACGCCGACTAAGCATACGGCGATCAGGCAAGACCGCCATCCAGCGCCTCCCGGCGCATCAATCCCAGATTCGAGATTCTAAACTCAGCTGCCACAAGCTCGGGCCGCTTCAGCATATTCCTCAAGACCGGATTAAGACCAGGTTGTGGACAATCTCATGACGTCAATTGTGTTTTTCCAGTCCCGGCCTGCTCATACAGGTTGATATCGTTCAGGCTGTCAAAGCAGGCAACCGCCTGTTGATCCAGGCCTATCCTGAGATTTTCATCATTGGATTTCAACTGGTTATTATTGACCAGCACCCGCATCTTGGCCAGCAGGTCAGCGGTATGCAATAGATGTCCCAGCGGGGTCCAGTTCGGCGCCTTGCTGCCGCCAGCCTGCTGCTGCAAAGCTTGCACGACTTCAGGCGGGAAACCCCAGCGCTGCGCGATGCGGTAAGACAGCGTTGCAGCTACCGAGGTGAAGGCCAGCGCAAAACTGCGCGAATACTTGAAGCGCGGTTCTTCGCACACCTGGTCCAGCAGGCGGAAGGCAATGATCAGGCCCACGTTTTTCATCAAGCCCGTCAGGAAGGCCTGGAAAGGATCCTGATTGCCGGCCAGATGGTGGCAGACGATCGCGCATTTTTCCGACTGGTTCCAGATATGCGGCGCAGCCCGGCGCGTGTACTGGCCCGAATTCATGTTGATGATGGGACGGAACGCAACCTTGGCGATCAGCAGGCGCAGGCCGTCTTCGCCCAGGATCATGATGGCCTTGTCCAGGCTGTTGATACGGTCGGCCGGATTGTACAGCGAGCTGTTGACGGCATTGATCAGTTCGCCGACCAACACCACATCCTTGACGATATGCTGGGCCAGCTCGCCGGCCGATACACTCTTGTTGCGCAGGCTGTTCAGCAATTGCGGTATCACGGTAGGCACGCGCGGCACGACCACTGCATCGTTCAGGTCCGACGCCAGCAGCGCATACAGCGCCTGCAATATCTTTTGCTCGGTTTCCATGCTGCTGCCTTCGCCGGGATGGCCCATCAGCCAGTCGAAGAACATCGCATCTATTGCCACGCGGGGTTTCCAGGCAACAAAGATTTCTTGTTCTGCGGCAAGCAGTTTGGTTTCCGGCACGCTGACCGCGGTTGCGGCGACGGCAGTTTGTGCTGCTTCTGCTGCGGGCAGGGGTTTGGGAATGGCTTCGGCTTCCGCTTTCAGGTCTGCATTGTTGTCGCCGTGTGTAGGCGCGGCTTCCGGCTGTGTAAACCAGCGTTTCAGCAAATTATTCAGTGCTTTGCGCACAAGATCTCCCGGCTTCTGATGTTGGAGCTAATGAAATGAGCTAAAGAAATCTGCCAAAAAATTGCCGTAAGACGGCCGCAGTTTTTCACTCTTGTTTTTGTCCATATCAGTCTGACAGAATTCCTGCCAAATAGCCATGCAGCAAGCCCCGGCGAGAGCGTGATTAAGCGTGATTACAACGCGGGCGGCTTGAACACTGAGGTACTTAAAATGCCGTAAGCCATCCATACCGCCACAGCGCTATAAGCCAGGCGCGGCAGCCAGTCGGCGACTTGCTGCTGGAAATGATCGATTGCTTCACTCTCGCCCTTGCTATGGCGGGCCAGCATTTCAGGCAGGCTGCCGCTGGCTTCGCCGGTCTGGATAAATCCGACGATGTGGCGCTCGCCCGCATACCGTATGCCGGCAACCGCCTGCGCCAGCGTATCGCCTCGCTGCATCGCCGGCAGCAGTTTTTCATAGTCGGCGCGGATGACATAATTGCTCACTGCATCGCTGGCCTTGGGCAAGGCTTCAAACATGGGCAGGCCGGCTTCCAGCAGCATGCCGAGATTTTCAAAGAAGTCGCGCGCATTGCGTCGCAGGTGCATCGTGCCGAATACAGGCAGGCCCAGCAACAGGCTATCCATGCTCAGGCGCAAAGCCGTAGCGCCGCTGTGCTGCCGCCAGCCGCGTACCTGCAGATACAGAAAATACAGCAAACCAATGACGATCAAGGGTTGCAGGCAAAGCCGCAGATAAGCGAAGCTGCTCAGCATGCCGCTAATCAGCCTCGGTAGCGGTTGCACAAATAGTGCCAGGATCAGCATCAGGGCCGGCAGGTTCATGCGTGACTTCACGGCTTTTTCCAGCTTCAGCTTGTAGGCATAGGTATCCGCCAGCCGCTTGTAGACCGGTGCCGGGCTGCCCGCCGCAAAAGCCGCGTGCAGCAGGTTGACTTCCATAGGCGTAAACAAACCGGAACTGTCGCCGGCGCTGGCAGGGTTCATGCCGCGCGCCATCAGCTTGCGTGCCAGGGCCAGCCTTGGCTGCGCCGCCGGTGCTAGTTTGAGCAGGCTATAGGCCTTGTCGGCCGGCAGTCCGGCCTTTTCCATGGCGGCCAGGTGGGTGAAGATATCAGCGCGGATGGCCAGGCTCAGCGGCCTTTGTGATGGGGTTTGCATGCGGCTTGTTTATGCTTGTTTATGCCTGTTCAGTTGATGCCGCTCTGTTCCAGCTCGGCCTGCAATCTGGCCATCTCGCGCATGACGATTTGCGGAAACTCGGGAGTTTCCCAAGCCCGGTAATTTTGCTGCGCAAAGGCCAGCGCATTCTGGTAATACAGATAGGCATTCAGGCGGTTGCGCACATAATTATTCTGCGTGCGTATCACCTTGCCCGGCGTGCCCATCACGATGGAATTATCCGGTATCACCGTGCCCTCTTTCAGGAAGCTATGACCGGCGATGATGCAGTTATCGCCGATCACGCAGCCGTCCATGATAGTGGAGTTGATGCCTATCAGGCAGTTGTCGCCTATGGTGCAACCGTGTATCGTGCAGTGATGGGTAATCGAGCAATGGCTGCCTATGATGGTGGGTGTCTGGTCGCCTATATGCAGCATCACGAAATCCTGGATATTGGTATAGGCACCGATCACGATTTCCTTGTGCTCCGCGCGCGCCACCACATTGATCCATATCGATGCATGCTCATGCACGCTCACCTTTCCGTAGAGATGGGCGGTCTCATGTATGTAGGCAGCATTGTGTACGCTGACGTCGGGTCCTAGCACAGCCATATTTGTCTCCTTGCCGGTGTTGATCTGGTTTTTATACTTGCCCTGAAGATTGTACAAGCTTTGCATAAAGGAAATCCGGCATGCAGGAAAAACAGGTAATCATCGTCGGCGGCGGTGTCATAGGCAGCGCGATTGCCTATTTCCTGGCCGTGCATCCGCGCTTCAAGGGAAGTATCACGGTGATCGAGCGGGATGCCTCGTATGCGCAGGCATCGTCGGCCTTGTCCGCCAGTTCGATACGCCAGCAATTTTCAACGCCGGTCAATATTGCGATGTCGCAGTTCGGCATCTCTTTTTTACGTGAGTTGCCGCAGCATCTCGGCGTAGATGGACAGGTGCCGGACCTGGGGCTGAGCGAGCAAGGCTATCTGTATCTGGCCACTGTATCCGGCCAGCAGGTCTTGCGCGACAACCATGCAATACAGAGGCAGCACGGTGTTGACGCGGCCTTGCTGGAGCCGCACGCATTGCAGGCCAGGTTTCCATGGCTGGATACGGCCGATCTGGCGCTCGCTTCGCTGGGCCTGTCCGGCGAGGGCTGGTTTGACGGTTATGGCTTGCTGATGGCTTTTCGCCACAAGGCACGCAGCCTGGGCGTGCGCTATATCAGCGCGCACGCCGCGACATTTATCCACAGCGGCAATCGGGTGCAGGGAATCAGGCTGGAAGACGGTTCCGAGCTGCGCTGCGACTGGGCGGTGAACGCCGCCGGCGCCTGGGCCCGGCCCTTGCTGGCGGATACCGGCTTTGACATGCCCGTGCATGGGCGCAGGCGTTGCGTATTTGTGTTTTCCAGCCCGGCGCAAACGCCAGCTTGCCCGCTGGTCATTGATCCGTCCGGGTTATGGTTCCGCCCCGAAGGCGCTTACTGGATTTGCGGTATGCCGCCGGCGCAAGACGATGATGATGTAGCACTGGACGTTGATTACCGTGAGTTCGACCAGGCCTGGCCACTGCTGGCGCAGCGTGTACCCGGCTTTGACGCCTTGCGGCTGCAGCGGGCCTGGGCCGGCTACTATGAATACAATAGTTTTGACCAGAATGCGATTCTGGGGCCGCATCCGTTGCTACCCAACCTGCTGCTGGCCAACGGTTTCAGCGGCCACGGCCTGCAGCATTCCCCAGCAGTGGGGCGGGGTTTGGCGGAGTGGATAGCCGACGGCAGCTATGCCAGCCTGGATTTGTCGCCGCTGTCGGTCCAGCGCCTGCTGGATGGCCGCCCCTTGTTGGAGAGAAACATCATTTAGCCCCTATCTTGGCCTAACAGTGTCTTAAAAACCGTCTAAAGATGCCAATTGGAAACAAGTTGTAACAATAAGCAAACATCTGCTTTGCATGGCTGGGGCAGAGAACTAATATGAGAACTTCTGACCTGGGTTTTGTATGTGATGAGCCTGACGCTTGTTCCTGCTGCCACGAATACCTCTGCTGCACCTGCCGCATCTTCCGTTGTCGCCGGGCAACTGGCGACCGGTACGGCTGCGGCTGCCCAGCAGGCCAATAAAACCGCTGACAGCGCCAAGGCCGGTTCGGGATCAGACAGCAGTGCCAAGGTGAAATCCGCCGGAGGGACTGTCAAGCTCAGCGATGAAGCACAGGCCCAGCTCCGCAAGCTGCAGGCACGCGATACCCAGGTCAGGAACCATGAACAGGCGCATCTTGCCGCCGCAGGCGGCCTCGCCACCAGCGGCGCTTCGTACACCTATGAAAAAGGGCCGGACGGCGTCAGCTATGCGATAGGCGGCGAGGTGCATATCGATGTCTCGCCAGGACGCACGCCGCAGGATACGATAGCCCGCGCGCAAATCATACAGGCAGCGGCGCTGGCCCCGGCCGATCCTTCCGGGCCGGATCTCGCGGTGGCGGCGCAGGCCAGGCAGATGGAGCAGCAAGCGCAGGTAGAATTGCAGCAGCAACAGGCGCAAAAGCAGCAGACCAAGCTGGCCGGCGTCTATGCGTCGATCAGCAATACCGGCCAGGCGTCCACTTCCAGCCCAGCCAAGGTGGACAGCTACGCCTGAGTGGCTCTATTTTGCGCTATTTGGTTTTGCAGGCCGCGCCTGGCTTCGCTATCCCTTTCCTGGGCATATTGCTCGCATAGTGCAGCCCTCCGCTTAAATCCAGATCCGCATCGCAGTAGCCGGCATCGTTCAAGCTGCGATGCAGCGTACGCAGCAAAGTACCTTCGGCATCATCCTGGCCCAGATGCCAGAACATGGCCCCTGCCAGCCCCTGCTGCTTCAGGTATTTGCTTTTGTAGCGGAAAGATTCTTCATCGTCATAGCTGACGAAAATCTTCTTGTCGGCGTTATACAGCCAGGGCACCTTGCCCTCGCTGCTGAAATAACGCTGGTAGCCCAGCCCGGACGCAAGCAATTTCCGTATATCGTCATAGCCCGCCGAGCGCGGATCGCCGCGCTGCACGCAGGCGTCACAGCCTGTCAGCAATGTAGTATCGCCGTGATAGTCGTCACCGGCCGGTGTCGCGTGCGGCTGGTACAGGCCATGATTTTCACTGCCGACTGCGAAGTAGGCGCGGCCATAAAAAGGCAGGCCCAGCACAATTTTCCTGGCGGGCACACCGGCTTGCAGGTATTGCTGCACCGCTGCGTCTACCGTCAATGCAAACGGTGACGGGAAGCGGCTTTGCAATTCTGCCGGCGGTAATGCCGGGTCGAACTGCAACTGGCGCAGGGGATTATCGTATTTGGCTTCGCGGCTATCGCCGAACAAATGTGCATTATGGTCGGTCTGCTTTTGCCATGCGCCGTTCAGGTCGTAGCTCATCAGGTTCAGGTAATCGACTTGCGCGGCGATTTGTTTCAACTGCAGGTAATAGCGCGACAGGTTGAAGGCGCCGCCGGCACCGGCTATCGTCAATTGGTATTTTTGCCTGCGCTGGCGGTTTTCTGTATTCAATTGCCGGCGTATCTCAGTGAGCAGCGCGACGAAGTTATCTGCATCTTCCTTGCGCGGATATTCCCAGTCTATATCGATGCCGTCGAAGCCATAGCGTTTCATGAACGCAATGCAGGAGCTTGCCATCTGCCTGCGTCTGGCTGCTGTTGACGCCGCATCGCGGTACCTGACGGCGGTAGCGCTGTCGTCATTGGTATAAGCCCAGCCACCCAGCGAAAACAGGATGCGCAGATCTGGATTATATTTTTTCAGCGTAGCCAGCTTGCTGAAGACTTCAGCCGCCTTGGCCGGGTCTGTGCCATTCTCCAGCGCGCATTCGCCCGCTTCATTCAGGTTCTGGAAAGAATAATTAATATGCGTCAACATCCGTGCCTTTTCCGGTGTGATGCGAGAAATCGCAAAGGGAACGGCAGGAACGGCGGGACCGGCATTCTCGGTATAGTGGTTGATCTGTTCTTTTTCCAGCAGGTAGTAGCCTATCACTACATGCCGCGGCCTGACTGCATCTGCAGCCTGGGCCGCCAGCGCCGCGCCCACAAGTGCGATGCAGGCCAAACCCTTGCCCACTTGCTGCCCTGCTGTATTTTTGCCTGCCGTCATATAGTCTGCGGTCATTTTGTCTGTCAATGCCTATTGGAGTCCAGCGCAAAAGCATGCTGGCAACAGAGTGCGCGGTCAACAGGTTTTTTCCTGGGCGATGCAAAGGTTGGCAGCGCTGATACCAGTGGGAATTATCCCGGCCGAATGCGCCGGGCTCGCCTGCAAAACGCCAGTGTGAGCCCGGCAGGAGGGCATACCACAACAGAGTTTTCACTCTGCTGGTATTGCTCGCCGCTGCCGCCTGGCGCGTCAATTTTTGCCTTCATCCCCGCATTTTTGCGTTTCATCGCATCCCGCTGGCGGCTTGCGCAGCGATTGCCTAAAGTACCAACATCGCAGCACAGGTAGCAGATAGCAAGCATGCGGTACCCATACAGGTAACATCCACCGAAAGGATACAGAAATGAAAACCGAAAGCAAATTTCAAGTATTTACCGTACTGACAGGCGCGCTGGTTGGTGCCGTTTTTGTCGCAGGCAGCGCTTTTCACAATGCGGCAGGTGTACAAGCTCAGGCAGAACAAATTCCTACCGTGACCATCACTGCCAAACGCATGACAAACGAAGAAAAACACGCCTATGACATGGAACAGCTTCAGCAGCAGGCGAGTGTGGAACAGACTGTCTTTATCACAGCCAAGCGCCTGACTGCAGAACAGAAACAGGCGATGCTGGAAGAAGAACTGCGCCTGCAAAGCACTATCGCGAAAGAGGCTATGCGTACTGCGCAAAAAGCAGGCTGAACGCAAGCACCGATATTGCAACTTCGCAGGCAAGTCCTTATACCGTACACGATCATTAATGCCGTATCCTGAAGTTTAAAAAATCCGTCAGACTTCTTCATCAAGCCAGGCGCTACGCGCTGCAAAAGCCGATTCACGAGATCGACTGAAGATGGAGAAGCAGATCAGGCAGGCAGCATCCGATTGCCATGAACACAGCTGAGTCCAACTCGGCAAACTCCCCCCTCTGAATTCCCTGGTTCTGCCGGGCCATCAGCGACATCTGTTACTATTCTGCTGGCCTTCTTCGCTGCTCTTTTATCTGGAGTTTTATCCATGGTCGTGTCCTCTCTGTTACCGGTGGTGCTGGTGCCCTTGCTTGGGTGGCGGCTGTATTCGCGTTACCGCAAACTGGTCGGCAAGCAGACGCCGCGCGTAGGGAAACTATGGGCGTCTATGCTGCTGTTTCCGCTGCTCTTCATCCTGATCGGTGTCGGCGCACTGAGGGATACGCTGTCATTTGAGTGTCTGCTGGGCGGTGGCGTCATAGGGGTAGCGCTGGCCTATTGGGGCTTAAAGCTGACCAGATATGAAAATGGCCCGGAGGGCCTTGCCTATACGCCCAATTTCTACATGGGTATCGCCTTGATGAGCTTGTTTGTCGGCCGCCTGGCTTACCGTTTCATGCAGATTTACAGTGCGGGCGGCATACCGGATGCGCATACGAACGGTTACGGTATCAATCCGGGCACTACCTTGGTATTGGGTATCGTTTTTTGCTACTACCCCATCTATTCAGCGGGCATACTGCGCTGGCGCAATAACAACCTTAGCAAGCTCAGCAAGCTTGCCACGCTGGAGGCGCAGAGTGAATAAAGAAGAGAACAAGATGGAAGAAGATCGACTGGTCAATATAGAGAGCAAAGTTGCCTTGCAGGAAGACCTGATGGAAAGCCTGAACCAGACCGTTTACCGGCAGCAAAAGAAAATCGACGAGCTGGAGGCCTTGTGCACGGCACTGGCCGGGCGCCTGAAGGATATGGCGGCGCTGGCGGCCAGCTCTGCCGGACAGCGCATTGTCGATGAAAGGCCGCCGCACTATTGAGCGCTGCAGAATGTGTAGCGCAATATTCCTTTTCTACAATCTTGTCTTTCCCCTATCCCCGATCTGTAGCATAGTGTGAACTCCTGCACGGCGTGTTTGCATCTTCAGCATGCCATCGCCCGCGCACCCGCTCATTGAAGAAAAATCAGCACAGGTATTTTCGGCCAATATTTTTTGGAAGGGAATGAATTGATGTTGTCACAAGAACAGAGGCCTTTGCCCAGCCTGAGCTGGCAACTGACCCTGCAGATCGTCGGACTGGTGCTGCTGCTGGCGGCTATTGTCGTACCGTTGTTCTACTTCCTGCATGAACGGCCGATGATCAATGCACTCGCCGAAGCCACGCAGATAGCAGCGATACAGAGGGTGGAGAGCAAGCTGGATTCGCAGTTTCGGCCGGTAGAGCGCATCTTGCTGCAAAGCCTGGCCTGGGGACGTGCCGGCATGTTCAACGAAAAAGACGCAGAGCCGTTCAACCGGCTGATGATGCCCATGCTGCGCAATGTTCCCTTCATGTCTTCGGTGGTCACGGCCAACCAGTCGGGCGAGGAAATCCTGCTGATTAAGACACCGGAAGGCTGGAAAAACCGCCTGAGCCGCGTTGACGAATGGGGAAAGCGGCAGCAATGGCTGGAGTGGAAAAAAGACCTGCCTCCCACTAGCGAATGGACGGAGCGCGATTATGATCCGCGCAGGCGGCCCTGGTATCAGGGTGCAGCGGCGGAAAAATCCGACGAAGCCATACACTGGTCTGCCCCGTATATGCTGGTGTCCACCGGCGAAGCGGCGATATCGGTGTCGGCGCGCTGGCGCGCACCTAATTCTGAGCTTACCCATGTGCTTGATTTTGACGTAACGCTGGCCGATATCTCGCGGCTGACCCGTACTATACAAATCGGGCAATCCGGCTACGTCAGCCTGCTGACTGAAGACGGCAGGGTGATAGGCTTGCCGCGCCTGCCGGAATTTGGCAGCGAAGCGGCATTGCGTTCGACTATCCTGAAGAAGCCGCAGGAAATCGGTCTGGGGAAAATCCAGGCGGCGCTGGATATCTGGAAAAACCAGGGCGGCGGATCGCAAAGCCTGCATTTCGACGACGATAACGGGGTTAGCTGGATAGGTTCGGTGCGGCCCTTGCAGGTTGGCGAACAGACGCTGGCCATCGTTGCGATTGCGCCGGCCGCCGATTTTTCTTCCATTTCCACGCGCCTGGTGCTCTCTGCCTTGCTGGGTTTGCTGGCCGTGGTCGTGATCAGTTACCTTGCCGCGCGGCATATTGTGAAGCGCGTCAGGCAACCCTTGCAGCAACTGGCGCAAGAGAGCACGCGCCTGGGCGGCATGCAGCTGGACGAGCCGGTCAGCGTGGATGCGCGCTTCAGCGAGATCGTGGAGCTGACCGATGCGCAAGAGCGCATGCGCCTGCTATTGCTGGAAGCCAGGAATACCCTGGAAGAAGCCAATCATGACCTAGAAGATAAAATCATTTTGCGCACCCAGGAGCTGGAAACAGCCAATGAAGAAATGACGCAATTGCTGCTGCGCCTGCGCCAGACCCAGGCGCAACTGGTGCAAAGCGAGAAACTGTCCGCTCTCGGTGCGCTGGTGGCCGGTGTATCGCATGAGCTGAATACACCCATAGGCAATTGCGTGCTGATCGCCAGCACGGTGGAGACGCAGCAGATAGAGTTTGAAGAGCAGTTGAAAACCGGCCTGCGCCGCAGCGTACTCAGCAATTTCCTGAACGCGCTCCGCGACGGCAACCAGATTTTGCAGCGCAATCTGAAGCGCGCCGCAGAGCTGGTGCACAGCTTCAAGCAGATTGCAGTGGATCAGAGCAGCGACCAGCGCCGTGAGTTTGATCTGAAGGAAATCGTGCACGAGACCCAGCTGAGCTTGATGCCCACGCTGAAAAAAGCCGGCTGCCACTTTATTAATGCCTTGCCGGACGGCGTGATGATGGACAGCTACCCCGGCCCGCTGATACAGATCATCACCAACCTGAGCACCAACGCGGTGACGCATGGTTTCGAGCATGCAGCAGGAGGAGAGATCCAGGTCAGCCTGGTGGGCGCTGATGAAGCAGGAGAGACACAGGGATGCACTGGCACTGATACAGACAGCTATGCCGATGAAAATGTGCACCTGCTGTTCCGCGACAATGGTCAGGGCATACCCGAGGCCAATCTGCCGCGCATCTTTGACCCTTTCTTTACCACCAGGCTGGGGCATGGCGGTAGCGGGCTGGGCTTGAATATCGTCTACAACTTGGTGACGCGCGTGCTGGGCGGCAGCATACGGGTGCATAGCGAAGAAGGACGCGGCACCTGTTTTGAAATCATATTGCCGCGCAAGGCGCCGCAAAAACGGCCGGTGGATGAGGAGTTTGAAATCAGTAATTAATCACCAGCAAATCAGCAGCCAGCCGGTAGCAAGCTACAGTGCTATCCCGCCATGCAGGGAATGAATCAGCCCAGCAAGGCGGCGGTCAGCGAGCGCACTTCTTCGGCTGATTCGGCGAGTATGCTGGCCAGCGTGCCGTCGCCGATTGCAAAGTCGATCTCGGATGCGTCCTGCTGGCTACTGGCTTCAGAACGCAGATCCAGCGGCGATGCCACCTTGGCCAGGTCATTGGCCAGGATCAGCGTATCGCCCAGGGTCTCCGGCGGCATCACGCGCAGGCCGTACCACAGCGATTCTACGGCGGCCGTCACCGGCTTGGGTATCATCAGCTTGGCCAGTACCGCGCGGCCTATGCTGGCCTCGAATGTGGCGGCAGCCTCTTCCAGTTCCCCATCCAGCAAGCCGGGAAAATGGTCGGCGCGCGACAGCAGGTAAAAGCCGCTGACTTCATGCACGACGCCGGCAAACATCGCGGTATCCGGATCCACATGGCTGACCCGGCGCGCAATCACATGCGCCAGCGCTGCCACATGGGCGGTGTGTTCCCATAATTTCTGCGCCTTTGCACTGAGCGTGGGGTCAATGATCATGCCGCTGATCTGGCGTACTACCACCGACGCCACGATGGAATGCAGGGTGCGAAAACCCAGTAGCGGAATCGCGGTACGCACATTGGTGACAGTGCCGCCAAAGCGGTTGTAAGCGACGGAATTGGCAACCGATACCACGCGGGCTGCGAGCAGCGGTTCGGTCAGGATCAGCTTGCTGGCTGTCTCCAGACTGCAATCGGGATCGTCTATGACTTTCTGGATCTTGAGGGAGGCGGCAACATTCGTCGGAAAAATCAATTCTCCGCGCTGGGCTTGTTCCGCTATGCTTCTGAAGGCTTCGACTCTGTTCATGCAAAAAATTATACTCTTGCAAGGCGGAAGTGGCTAAAGGAACAACAGGGGCCGGCTGAAAATAATGCCGGCCCCCAGGAAAAACAACAAGATTTATTGATGTGCGGTAATTATGCAGTAATTGAACTGTAATTGAATTAGCTGGCTTTCAACTGCGAGGCTTTTTCTGCCCTGGCTTTAGCCCATTCGTTCTCAGGATCGCAGCCGCCCAGTGTCTCCTGGTCCGCTACCACCAGGTCCCAGTTGGCGCTCATTGCAGACGGGCGCTTTGCCGCCAGATAATAGCGGGTGCAGGGTTCCACATTAAAGGTAAAGGCTTGCTGGCCGACATCGCGTGCGCCGGGTCCGCGTGCCGCCGTGACCACCAGCGTATGCAGGCCGGGGCCAATCCAGCGCGGATTTTGCAGCGAAAAATCGCCATCGACGGAAATCACCCTGACACCATAGGTATTGAACTGTATGCGCGAGCTGGCTTGCAGCCTGCCGTCCAGCTGGGACAAAGGCGCGGTACCGCAGGCGGACAGCAGCAGACTCGCTGCGATGGCCAAAACAGGTGTTGCGCGATGGATGATATTATTTTTGTTGAATAAAGCTCGCATCATTTCCTCCGTTAAAGAAATTGTTCGCTGAATCTTTACTTGATTATAGGAAGTGTATTGAGAAAAGTCGGTGACATAATGTATGAAATGTAACATAAAAATTACAATTTTGATCACTTTTTGAGTAACCCATTTATTGTAAAAATAATATTGCCAGAATTGAGTTGAAGGCGGGAAAAGAGATGGATGAAACCGAAGGCCAGATCTATAGCTTATACCTGCGCATGCTGGACGGCTGGAACCGGCGCGATGCAGCGCTGATGGCCGCGCAGTTTGCCGACGACGGCAACACGATAGGCTTTGACGGCAGCCAGATGCAGGGCCGAGCCGACATACAGGCGACGCTGCAGCAGATTTTTACCCAGCATGCGACGCCGCCCTTTGTCCACAAGTTGAAGGAAATCCGCTTCCTGACGGCCGACGTAGCGCTGCTGCGCGCCATTGTCGGCATGGTACCGCCAGGTAAATCAGCGCTGGAACCGGCATTGAATGCAGTGCAGACTATCATCGCAAAGTCGCACAACAATAGCTGGCAGATCAGTCAGCTGCAAAACACGCCCGCCGCATTGCATGGCCGCCCGGAACTGGTACAGCAAATGACAGAGGAACTGGCTGCAGAGCTAAATGCTGGAACAAGCGCAGAACAGCCGCGTAGCAGCTAAAATAGCTTATCGAAGACCCTTAAGTTCCAGATCATGCGCATCGCCCTCCTGTCCGATATCCATGGCAACCTGCCCGCTCTGCAGGCGGTATTGCATGACATTGCGCGGCGCGATGTGGATCGTATCGTCAATCTCGGCGACAGCCTGTCCGGACCTTTGTTTCCCAGGGAAACGGCAGAGTTCCTGATGCAGCAGGACTGGCCGCAACTGGCCGGCAACCATGAAAGACAGATCCTGGAATTCGATCCGCAGCGTGGCGGCGAGTCGGACCGCTATGCGCTGTCTACGCTGACGCCGGATATCCTGGCCTGGCTGAAAACCCTGCCGGGAACGTTGTGGCTGGATGAAGAGGTTTTTCTGTGCCACGGCACACCGGCCACCGACCTCGTATATTTCCTGGAAACGGTAGAGGCCGCCGCAGTCAGGTTGGCGTCGCCGGAAGAAGTGGATGCCAGGCTGGGAGGCATCGCAGCGAAAGTAGTCGCCTGTGGCCATACCCATATCCCGCGTGCCGTGCGCTCCAGCAATGGCACGCTGATCGTCAATCCCGGCAGCGTCGGTTTGCAAGCCTACGACGACGACCATCCGCACTATCACCTGATGCAGAACGCCTCCACCGATGCGCGCTATGCGATCATAGAAGATCGTCAGGGCACGTGGAGTGCCGCCTTGCATAGCGTGCCCTACGACTATCAGATAGCCGCGGAAGCGGCCTTGCGCAATGGCAGGCCGGACTGGCAGCATGCCTTATTGACTGGTTACGTATTGCCTGCGGTGTGATTGCACCCGGATAGTCTGTAAATCGCTCACGCAGAAATCAAGCGCAGGTTGAACGCCCTCTCCACCAGCCACACGGCGGCAACCAGCGCGATTGCGGCCGATCCCGCGCTGAAAACCAGTCTGCGGTAGGCCCAGGTCTTGCGCAGCGCAAAGGACAGCGGCAGGAAGACGGCAACGATGGTCAGCTGCCCTATTTCCACACCCAGGTTGAAACCGAGCAGCGCCAGCAACAGCGCCGAATGCGGCAGGCCCAGGTCGCTCAATACGCTGGCAAAGCCGAAACCGTGTATCAGGCCGAAAGCAAAGGCGACCACCCAGCGCTTGCCTTGGAATAACGGAAAAAGATTATTCAGCGCGGCCAGGATCACCGACACCGCAATCGCGGATTCCACCCAGCGCGATGGCAGCGCAATGTATTGCAGTGCGGCCAGCGTCAGCGTTATCGAGTGCGCCAGCGTAAAAGCAGTGACTATCTTCAGCACCTCCAGTGCGGAAGCCTTGAAACTGGTTCCGGCTTCCCATTGTTGATTGCGCGGTACCAGCACGGCAGGCAGCAATAGCGACAGAAGGAACAGGATGTGGTCAAAACCTATCCAGATGTGCCAGACACCGTGTTTGACATAGTCGGTGAATTGCTGCAGCTTGTCGGTATCGGCCAGCCTGAATTCCTGCCTGGAGCTATCCGGACTGAAGATCGCGGTAGAGACCATACCCTGCTGGTTCACCAGCTTCAACAGGCCCTTGTGCTGCGGGTCTACATCAAATAGCAGGCTGTATTCCACTGTCAGCGTGCTGATGTCTACGCATGCCGCATCAAACATTAGCACGGTATACGCGCCGTCGGTATGGTCGTCCAGCATTTGCTTGCCGGGTGTGATGTCGCAAGCATGGCCTCCGCTTTGCAGTTTCAGCCGTGACAGCGCGTACGCTGCGATATCGGCGTGCTTGCTGCGTACCTCTTCCCAGCTCAGCTCGCCGTTGCCATCGCTGTCCAGGCCGATGGCAAAATCCAGGTCGCGCAAGGCGATATCCCATTGCCCGTGCACTGTATTGTTGTCTACGGTCAGGCTCAAATAGCTGTCGCTGGGCTTGTGCGCGCAGGCATTCCCCGCATACAGGCTTGCTGCGAGGCAGAGAAAAGCGAGTAGGGATCGTACGAAAGCTTTCAACATCATGCAGCTCCACCTTGGACAAGTCCGCTCAGCCGGGAAACCAGCGGCGTCAGCGCTGCATCTTGCAGACCGGTTTGCCTGATCCAGGCCAGCACCGGCGCCGCAGCCCTAATATCCCCAGCTGCAACGGCCGCTTCCAGGTAGATGCGCACATCAGCCGCTTCTTTTTGTACTTCCCAGTTCAGTTGCGCCAGCTTCAGGGCCGCCGCTGCATTGCCCTTCAGTTGCAGTTCATAGCGCGCCTGCTCGCGCTGATGCACGGTATCGCCGCGCATCATTGCGGCGGCAAAGCGCTGGCCCAGCGCTTCCCGTTGTGTACTGGCCTCTGCCGCATTGACAGCCTGCAGCGCCAGCGCATAGCGCAGCAGCAGTGCATCCACGCGGGTTTTATCCTTTAGCAGCGGTATCACCTCTGCTGCCCGTTTACGATCCAGCAGAAAATCGGCATACGAGCCCAGTAGATAACTGTCTGGAGGCAGCAGTTGCATTGCTTGCCGGTACCACTGTTCTGCCGCGGCCGTATCGCTGCGGCGTACCGCCATCTCGGCCAGCAAGGTCATGACCCAGACGCTGACGCCGGGATCGGTATTGCCATTTTTCTTGTACGCATCCACCAGCATTGCATAACTTTTGTCGGCGTCGCCATTCAGGCTGCCTATATTGCTGAGGCAGGTAGCGGTGATCAGTTCCGGTGCCAGTGCATACAGGTGCATACAGCTATTTTTCGCCTGAGCATACTGCCCCTGTACCTGCTGCACGGTGGCGCGCGTCAGCCAGGCTTGCGCATTGTCCCTGTCCTGTTTCAGCACCGCATTCAGATCCGCCAGTGCGGCCGGAAACTGGTGTGTGCTTTGCAGCAGCGTAGCGCGCAAGACCAGCACCGGCACCGGCGGCTGGGGCAGGTTCCACCAAGGTTTCAGCACCGCCTGTGCATAACCGAGGTAGCGCGGATCGCCGTCATTGCGGGCTTCATTGATGTATTTTTGCGCCAGTTCGCTGGCGGCTGCCAGATCGTCCGGCTTTTGCGCCAATTGCTTGCGCAGGCGCTGAAAATCCTTTTGTGCAGGATCATTGCGGCTGGGCAGGCGTTCCACGATTTGTTTGTCGTCTGCGGGGATGTAGGGACGGGCGTGCGCAGTGGCAGCCATTGCCAGCAGCACTACCGATATGATTTTCAACAGCATGGTTTCCCCTCTTTCATCTGGCCGTCCAGGCAGGTACTCCCAAAGCAAGGGAATACCTGCCGTTCTTGCCTGCCTATCAGATAGGTGCGACAGGCTCGGTATTGTCCGGCGTGGTGACCGTCACCGTATCTACCGATTGCGGCTCCGTCGTATCCGGGCTGCTGCCTACCAGGCTGGCGACCGCGCTATAGAAGGCATCCAGCATGCTGACCGGTGTCGTATCCGGCGGTGTTGTCGCTGAACCGCTGGAACTGCTGCCGCCGCAACCTGCCAGCGCCAGTAACAGCATGGATGTGGAAAGCGCCATTTGGGTTTTTCTGAGTTTCATCATGGTCTCCCGCTTAGTGTTTCAGTGAGCCTGGCAACGGTGTTTTCAGGTAAGGAAAACTATTGTCAAAGAAAGTGGAGTCGAGGTAGGCGCCGTCAGTGAAGTCTATGCTGCCGGACGGTGCATCGGCCGGGACGCAGCCTATGCTGAGTATGCACAGGCGTCCCATCACCACACGCAAGGCAATATCCACCACGTCGTCACCGGGGCGGCGGCCGTTAGGGAAACCGGCACTGTCACCACCTATCACGCCCAGGCGGTTTTGTGTGGCCGATACTGCGGTGCTGGTATTCAGGCGCAGCATTTCCGATGGCACCACGTTGGCCGGTTGGTTCACGCCTTTCACACCGGTCAGAAAGGCGGCGACCAGGTCATTGCGCGGGAAGTTGGTCGGGGCCTTGACGCCGGCGCCGCCGAACAGGATCTGCACCAGTGCGGGCAAGGTAGGATTGGTGACATAGTTCAGGAACTGCGCATCGCCGCTGGGTTTGCTATGATTGAACTGGTCTTTATCCTTCAGGCCTATCACCACTTCATTCACCAGCGGCATGCCCAGGCGCGATACCTGGGTCCAGGCGCCGCCTTCTTTCGATGCGGTGCCGGTATTCGGGGTCGGGTTCATCAGGCGGCCCTGCCTGACGCTGGCGGTAGTCCAGCCGCCGATCACGGTTTCCGTGCCATTGGTCAGGCAGGCGGTGGGGACTTCCAGCTCTATGGACGTGACATTTTTATTCGCCAGATCATCGTGCCCTGCCTTCTCTGCATTCGGGTCGAAAGCGGTGGCTGGCGCCTGGATATTGATCAGGTCAAAGGTTTCACCGAGGTTGACCACAAACGGATCCTTGCGCTGGCCGACGAACACCTTGCCCGGCGTAGAGCAGCCCGGGATAGTAATTGCATATACATGCTTGGCTGCATAGCCCGCATAGTCGGGTATCGACTTATTACCTATGTTGTCCACGGGCTTGTCGAAGCTGGTGCCGCCGCCGCTGGCATTGGTCACCGGTGTACGCACGCCGGTGCGCCTATCACCCTTTACCATCGTGATGGTATAGGTCTCGCGCACATTCAGCCCGGCAGGGTTTACGCCGTCTATCGCACCGCCATTGATGACCAAGGGAATCGAGACCTGCTTGCCGCCGATTGCCAGCTGGGTATCCTTGTTCTGGTTGTTGAAGCGGAACTGGAAGGTCAGGTCTTCCTTGCCGTCGCCGTTGTTGTCGATATGGATTTCATACAGCGCATCCGGGTCCATCTCATAGTAATTGGGACCGTCGCCCGGGCCTTGCAGAGGAATATAGTCGGCAATGATGGTGGTGTATGCGCTGCGGCCGGTTTCATAGCTGCGGAACATATAGAAGTCGGCACCATCGACTTTCGGCTGGCGCGTGATGAAGGGGGCTTCCCTATGGCTGGATGCCTGTGCCGGCAAGCTCGCCAGTGTGCTTGCCGTGCTCGCCACAATGGCGCTGAGCAATAGTCTCGTGGATAATGCAGTGCTGAAAGGTTTCATGGTCGACTCCTCGAAGGATGGGAAAGCGGATACAGTCTCTTATAATTTGATCTGCATACGGTTTACGTGAGGAGTACGACGACGGATTCAATTTTGTAAAACTTTGTTGGCTTTGTTAAGTTTGTGGTTCCCAAATGAAACACGGGGCTACCGCCCCGTGCCCTGCATTTCGCTAGCTCAAGCGAGGCTATCGAGGCGTATCACGCGCCCTTGTTGCGCATCCACTTTACCGTCATGCAAATTGCGGATCAGGGTTTGCGCTGCAGAAAAACCGTCTTCTTCCACCACCTTCATCCACAGATGACCAGGGTCGCTGATGTGCGAAATGAAGCTGGACTGTGCCGCATTGAAGCGCTGGTTCAC
This sequence comes from Parundibacterium terreum, assembly GCF_014636315.1. Classification (GTDB taxonomy): domain Bacteria; phylum Pseudomonadota; class Gammaproteobacteria; order Burkholderiales; family Burkholderiaceae_D; genus Undibacterium; species Undibacterium terreum. The sequence continues at coordinate 330,501 of NZ_BMED01000006.1, forward strand.
CAGATCCGGCCCCCAGTCCGCATTGCGCTTGCGGATTTGTATAGGCGCAAAATAGAAGGCCGGCTTGGGGCCGGGCAAATCGGCGTCGCTGGGTACATCGGTATTTTGCGCGGACCCGGCGAAGCAGTCATATACCAGTGCATCGCCATAGTGATGATGGATGCGGGCACGCAAATCTACGTCGCCTGAGAAGTCCACATACATCGTCGGTTTGTCGGTGGGCTGTTGCGCCAGCTCTTCGTAACAGACGGTCTGGTGATAGCAGCCCAGGCCTTCGACAAAGCTGCGGTTGCGCACGGATGTCAGCGCCACCAGTTCCACCTGTGGATAATCTTTCAGGCAAAAGGCCGTTCCATATGCCGTCTTGCTGGATGCACTGGAAATCACCAGCCTTTGCGCGCCGAAGAAGGCGTTGTCCTGCAGGAAGTCCGCCAGCATGAAGGAGGTAATAAACAAGGGACGCACCAGCATCTGGTAGTTTTCCAGCTTTTCTGCATACACCGGGTCTGCACTGCAGCGGGTGTACTGGTTATATGCGGATACCAGCGGCTTGCGGTGTTCGGATGCATCGTAGAAGCCGCGCTTGCTGACCCGCTCAGCCTGCATGCGGATATGGCTGGCGATAGGGAAGTAGCCGTAGAAGCGCTCCCCGATATCCACGCCCTCGGCGGCGGATGCCACCACATCGGCGAATCCCCATACCGGCATATGGCCCCAGCCCTGTATGCCGGTAGGGAAAAATTGCCAGTACTGCATAGAGTCGCCAAAGGCGGCGTAGGTGATATTGTTGGTGGTAATCGCGCAACGCTGTATCTTCAGCAGTACTTCGCCTTCGGCAACATGCGTATCCTGCTCGCTGTGCACGATACGGCTTTTGTCCAGCGAACTCTTGTCTGTCAATAACTGTGTCAGGGTATAGCTGCTCATGGTGTCTCCTCCGGATTTATTCTTGATGGATAATGAGTTCTACTGTAAGCGCATACGCCGCCGCCGTGGTTCGGAAACAACGTGCGGCTGCAGTGAGATTTTTTTGGAGGCCAATTGGCAAAAAGTAGCGCAGCAGCCACGGACAAACCGAAGGCAGAAGGAGCCAGCAAGCCGCTGAAGCGGCCTTCGCAGGCCAGGGCAAAATTCACGATACAGGCGATTTATGATGCCTTTGTTCGGATTTGGCAGCAGCAGGGCTGGGCCGGCGTGACTACCCGTGCGCTGGCGCTGGAGACCGGTATTGCGGTCGGCACCTTGTATGACTATTTTCCCAACAAGCAGGCGGTCTTGTCGGGCTACGTCAGGCATTGCGTAGAGCAATTGCTGGATTGTCTGCAGCGCCAGGTGGTGGAAGCCGAGGGCTTGGACTGGAAGCAGCGGGTACAGCGGCTGGTAGCGTTGACCTGTGGCGCAGAGCAAGCCGGGCTCGCCTATTTTGATCACGACATGCTGATGCTGGAGGGGCAGATAGCCGAAGCCAAGCATCATAGCCGCGTGTATCAGGAGCTGATGCAAAAATGGCAGGCAGCCTTTGCCGCATGTCCGGATATGCCGCAGCAACCGGCGGAGGAGACGGTGCAGGCACTGCTGCTGGCGGCGTGGGGAGGCAGGCGCTATCTATTGTTGGTACAGCCGGCAGGCATGGATTTGCAGGGCTGGTCTGCCGAGATGGCGCGCTTGTTCTACGAGGTATTGGACAAGGCCAAAGGGAAACCCGGCAATGCCTGAACAGGCATTGCCGCAGGTGTAGAGGCTCAGGCTTTTTCGAACTTCAGCGTGCGCATCAGTTTGCCGGCATTGGCGATGATGGATGCCGCAGGCTTTGCCGTGATGCCGCCGGATGGCCTGCTGTCGTAAGTCTGTGCAGCGGGAGCCGGTACATAGCTGTGATCCAGCTTGAATGCGGAGACGGTTTGCGCCAGATTGGCCGCCTGTTCTTCCATGCTTTCAGCAGCAGCGGCCGCTTGCTCAACCAGCGCCGCATTTTGCTGCGTCATCTCATCCATCTGCGTGATCGCGTTATTCACTTCCTCTATGCCCGAGCTTTGCTCCTGGCCGGCCGCAGTGATTTCGGCCATGATTTCCGCCACCCGCTTCACTGAGCTGACGATATCGTCCATGGTCTTGCCGGCCGCATCCACCAGCTTGCCACCGGAATTGACGGTCTCTACCGAGTCGCCGATCAGGGTCTTGATTTCTTTTGCTGCACTGGCTGAACGTTGCGCCAGGTTGCGCACTTCGGAGGCTACCACGGCAAAGCCGCGTCCCTGCTCGCCGGCGCGCGCCGCTTCCACTGCGGCGTTCAGCGCCAGGATATTGGTCTGGAAGGCGATGCCGTCAATCACGCCGATGATATCGACAATCTTGCGCGAGCTTTCACGGATGGAGCTCATGGTTTCCACGACCTGTCCTACTTCCTTGCCGCCTTTCAGCGCATGGTTGCTGGCGGCCACTACCAGTTGATTGGCCTGCCTTGCATTGTCGGCATTATGCTTGACGGTCGCGGTGATTTCTTCCATCGAACTGGCGGTCTCTTCCAGTGCGCCGGCTTGAGTCTCAGTGCGTGAAGACAGATCCGCATTGCCGACCGAAATCTCTCCCGAAGCAGTAGCAATCGCATCGGTACCTATGCGCACCTCGCTGACGATGCGGTGCAGGCTGTCGTTCATGTCTTTCAGTGCATTCAGCAATTCGCTGATCTCATCCTGGCCGGTGATTTCTTCGCGGAAGGTCAGTTCTCCGGAAGCCACGCGTTTGGCAATCGTCAGCGCATCGCGCAAAGGGGTCGTGATGCTGCGCGTCAGGAACAGAGAAAATGCCGCACCGATGACCAGCGCCACCGCACCGATGCCGAACAGGGAAAAACTCAGCTTCTTGCCTGCCGCCTCGGTGCGCGCAGACAATTCTTGCGATGCATCATTCTGCAGTGCGACCAGCTTGTTCAGTTCGACCAGGGTTTTTTGATACAACGGCTCGATCTGGGTAGAGATGACCTTGACTGCCTCGTCATTATTGAAAGCAGTAATCAGGCGCAGGGTTTCCTTGAATGGCGCATCGATCTGCGCTTCCAGGTTGCTGATATCGGTGACGACTTTTTTCTCGGCGTCGGTGAGGCCGCTGGCCAGCAGTTTGTCGCGTGCAGTCTGGAACACCTGGCGCTGTGCCTTGGCGATCGCCTGCTGCTTGTTCATCTCGCTGATTTCGTTTTGCAGGCCGATATTGCGTATCGCAATGCCGCCTTCCAGCAGGCTGCTTTTCATTGCTGCGGCCTGGGCATTCTTGGTGTTGGCAGCTTCCAGTCCCGCGATCATCTGTTTGCGGTTATTGGCGCTGAACACGCTGTCGGCCGCCAATACGATGATCAGCATTGCCAATATCACGCCAAAGCCGATAGCCAGCCTGACCCCTATACGCAGGTTGCGTAGATCCATAGCATTTCTCCCCGTGGTGCGATATAAATTAAGCTAATGTTTGCCTTGTAGTAATTTTTGAATATTTTTGGCTAACATACACGATGCATACAAGCAACTACCGTACCAGAGTTTTTGCAATACAAAATATCGAATGCCCGGCAAATTTCGAAGAAACGACGGCGTATCTCTTATTTCATCAGCATCATTCCATCCAGTAGCTGAACGCAAATTCACGTTCCTGGTGCATTCATAGTAGAGCAAAATTGCTTGTGTGCATAACCCTCAATGTTGCTATTATTCTTTCCATAACAAAATATTTGCAGTCTGTTGTATGCGGAAAACATCCTATTTATAAGGCTGGGAAACATGCCACTCTTCTTGCTGATCGTGATCGCCGTGCTGGGTATCTTCCTGTTTGTTTTTTGGTCACGCTGGCGCAGCGCGGCCCGCGCCGACTACATCCGTACTTATATGTTTCCACCGGGTTTGCTGGACACGCTGATCAAGCTCAGGCCGGAGCTATCGCTGAAGGACAGGCAACTGGTCGCGCGTGCGCTGCGCCAGTATTTTCTGGTGTACCTGAAGAGCGGCTACCAGCACATCTCCATGCCCTCGCAGGTGGTGGATGATCTGTGGCACGAGTTTATTTTGTATACCAAGAATTACGAGCTGTTTTGCCGCAAGGCCTTCGGCCGCTTCATGCATCACACCCCGGCCGCCGTGCTGGGCCAGAGCCGGCGCAATAATGACGGACTCAGGCGCACCTGGTGGTTTGCCTGCCTGGAAGAAAACATCAATCCGCGCAAGGCCACGCGCCTGCCCTTGTTATTCGCATTGGATGGTAAATGGAATCTGGCAGACGGCTTCCGCTACGAGCCGGATTGCAGCGCGCTGAGAAAAAACGGCGACGGTACGGTGTACTGCGGCGGCGATTTTTCAGGCAGCTCCAGCGACAGCTCGTCCGATAGCGGAAGTTATGATTTCAGCGGCGATAGCGGCAGCGGTTTCGACAGCTCCGGCAGCAGTTCGGATGGGGGCTCGGATAGCGGGTCAGGCTGCAGCGGTGGGTGTAGCGGCGGCGGGGATTGAGTGAAAATAAAATCAGTCATGAAATCTAAATTTCTTCTCATTTTACCCTGCATACTCGTGCCAATGATAGTGCGCGCTGCTCAGATCCCCGTATCGGAAGAGGTGCAAATTGAGCCGGTGGCTTCATTCACTACGTTCGAGTTGTGGAATTCAAAAATTCCGACCAATAGCAGCTTTGGCTTGGTGGCGGTTAACTACAGGATGATTGATTCAGAAACCCCAATTGTCCGAGGAAAATGGCGTGAGTGTGGTCTTGTTATGATTGGGACCGGGGACCTTGCAACTCGGCCTGTTGCTTTCCGAATATGGACAAAGCAAGCATGCGACTTATCGATGCAAGACCCAAAAGAATCAGAATCGGCGGGTGAAATTCGGATTAACTTCTTCGTCAACGCCGGGGTTTTGTTACCAGTTAAGGTATCAAGTGAGCTTGTTGTTACTGTATCAGAAAGAAAAATTGGGCGAATACGGGCTGAAGGGGAATAGCGATAGCGGAAGAATAGATGTACTCGTAAATACAGCCTGTCTTGCGCAGGCTTGATACGAGTACCGTCAATCAGCCTGAAAGCACGTCGCTCTGGCGTTGAAATACCATTTCAATTATCGCGAGCCATTTCCTGCCCGGCAAAGGGCAAGCATCCATCAAGGCCTTGTTATTCGGCACCCACCCACTGCGGCGCGGGATCATAGTAAAACTTTTCCTTCACTATCTTCTCCCCTTCCCAAGTCTGGTAAGCCAGCTCATCCAGCCGGAAGCGGCGATTATCATGGGTCGTGAAATCGAATATCCAGTGGATCACCGCATGGTCGCCGGCGATGAAGAAAGGCTCCACCGTTTGCGCTTTTATCGACTTGAATTTGCGTAGTACCTGATGCTCGTGTTCCAGCAGTTGGGGCAGGCCCGTTCTGGGCGGCTGGTTGTTTTCTTGCATGCTGGCATTGTCGGCATAGAATTCCTGCATTGCCTGTACGGTCTGGTCGCTAACGACGAGTTCTATTAACCGTTCTACATTTTGCTTGCTTGGCATCGTGTGCTCCGTTGTTATAGCAGGGCCGGGATGGCTGCTGGTATAAAGAGCTTAGGCAGGATGAGCTTGGATGTCGCGCAGGAAAGGACGATGTGCAGCATAAACGGATGATTATTTCATCGTCCGTTCATGCTGTTTAAGGAGGGATGCTTAGATGATGCGCTCGCCGGTAGCCGGGTCGAACAAGGCTGCCTTGGACAGATTGAACGACAGGGCCATGGTCTGGCCGGGCTGCACCGCTTCACGCGGGTGGGCGCGGCAGGTAACTGCGCCGCCGTTCAGCTTGGTCGTCAGCAGCGTATCCGGACCGGTTGGCTCTACCAGGTCGATCAGGCAGGACAGTTCCTGGCCGTTGTCGCCATGCGCGCTGCCGACGTCGGTGATCTGTTCCGGACGTACGCCCAGGGTCAGCTCACGGCCGGCGAAGGCGCGCAGTTTATCGGCAGCGAACGGCAGTTTCAGGCGCATTGCCTTGCCGGCGTTTTCTATAGGCATATAAACGTCGTCGCCTTCGATGGCAAGCTTGCAGTTGATGAAGTTCATCGACGGCGAGCCTATAAATCCTGCTACGAACAGGTTGGCCGGATTGTCGTAGATATCTTGCGGGGTACCCAGTTGCTGTACTACGCCGTCTTTCATCACCGCGATCAGGTCACCCATCGTCATCGCTTCGATCTGGTCGTGCGTAACATAGACGATGGTGGATTTCAGGCGCTGGTGCAGCAGCTTGATCTCGGCGCGCATTTCCACGCGTAATTTGGCATCCAGGTTGGACAGCGGTTCATCGAACAGGAACAGCGAAGGCTTGCGCGAGATCGCGCGGCCCATCGCTACCCGCTGGCGCTGGCCGCCGGACAATTGTGCCGGACGGCGATCCAGCAGATGCGTGATCTGCAGGGTTTCGGCAACGCGGGCAACGATCTCTTCCTGTTCCTGTTTCGGCACCTTTTTCACACCCAGTCCGAAGGCGATGTTTTCGCGCACTGTCATTGATGGATACAGCGCATAGGACTGGAACACCATCGCGATGTCGCGATCTTTCGGCGGCAAGTCATTGACGACCTTGTCGCCGATCAGGATTTCGCCGGAAGTGACATCTTCCAGGCCGGCGATCATGTTCAGTAGCGTGGATTTGCCGGAGCCGGAGCCGCCGACCAGGATCAGGAACTGGCCATCCTTGATTTCGATGTCGATGCCCTTCAGCACTTCGACGCCATTCGGATAGACCTTGCGGATATTGCGTATCGTTAAATTAGACATTCTTATTCCTTAACCTTTAACTGCGCCTGCGGTCAAGCCACGCACGAAATAGCGGCCGGCGACCAGGTAGACGATGAGAGTCGGGATTGCCGCAATAATGGCGGCAGCCATGTCGACGTTATATTCCTTTACACCGGTCGTGGTATTGACCAGGTTGTTCAAGCCTACCGTGATCGGCTGCGAATCGCCGCTGGCGAATACGATACCGAACAGGAAGTCATTCCAGATCTGCGTGAACTGCCAGATGATGCACACGACGAAGATAGGGCCGGAGATAGGCAGCACGATCTTGCGGAAGATCAGGAAGAAACCGGCGCCGTCAATGCGGGCCGCCTTGATCAGTTCTTCCGGCACGCCTATATAGTAGTTACGGAAAAACAGCGTGGTAAATGCCGTACCGTATACCACGTGCACAAACACCAGACCGAAGGTGGTATTGGCCAGGCCGAAGTCACCCAGCAAGCGCGCCATAGGCAGGATCACCACTTGGAAAGGGATGAAGCAGCCCACCAGCAAGGCGGTAAACAGCATTTCCGAACCGCGGAAGCGCCAGTGCGCAAACACATAGCCGTTGAACGCGCCGAGGAAGGTGGAAATCAGCACCGCCGGGATCACCATCTTCAGCGAATTGACGAAGAAAGGCTGCAAGCCGTTACAGGTGACGCCGGTACAGGCGCTGGACCAGGCCTTGGCCCAGGAATCGGTATTCAAGCCATTCGGCAAGGACAGCAAGTTGCCGGAACGGATTTCATCCAGGGTCTTGAACGAGGTGGACACCATCACGTACAGCGGTGCGATGTAATACAGTGCAAACAGGATCAGCAGCACATACAGGACGATGCGTCCCGGGGTCAGTTTTTTAGTGGTTTGCATTATCTCATCGCCTTTGCGCTGCGCGCTTCGAGATACATCAGCGGTACCAGCACCGCGACGATGGTGGCCAGCATCATCATTGCCGATGCAGAACCGAGGCCGAGCTGGCCGCGCGTGAAGGAGAACTGGTACATGAAGATCGCCGGTACTGAAGAAGAATTGCCGGGGCCGCCTGCAGTCAGCGCAATGATCAGATCGAAGCTCTTGATTGCGATATGCGACAGGATCAGCAGCACGCTGAAAAATACCGGACGCATGGCGGGGATGATGATGCGGCGATAGATGGTCGGCAGCGATGCGCCATCCACTTGTGCCGCCTTGATGATTTCGTCATCGATGCCGCGCAGGCCGGCCAGGAACAGCGCCATCACAAAGCCGGAAGACTGCCAAACCGCGGCGATCACGACGGTGTAGATCGCCATGTCGGAATCGACCAGCCAGTCAAACGTGAACGAGGACCAGCCCCAGTCGTGCATCAGCTTTTCCAGGCCCAGGCTGGGATTGAGCATCCACTTCCAGGCGGTGCCGGTAACGATGAAGGACAGCGCCATGGGATACAGGTAGACAGCGCGCAGCGCGCCTTCAGCGCGGATTTTCTGGTCCAGCAGGATGGCCATGAACAGGCCTACCACAACACTGACCAGGATGAACAGGGAGCCGAAAATGCCGAGGTTGGTCAGTGAAGTCCACCAGCGTTCATTGTCGAATAATTCTTGGTATTGGGCCAGGCCCGCGAAATCGAAATTCGGCATCAGCCGCGATTCGGTCAGGGAAATATAGCCGGTCAAAAAGATGAAACCGTAGACGAATAACAGACTGGCGATGAGCGTGGGGCCCAGCACCAATTGTGGTATCCATCGATCAAAGTGCTTGCGTAGTGACATAGGACGGCTTAGGAGAGTGAAAAGCGGGAGGTACCGAGGATGTTTCTTTTTTGCATTACTAGTTTAAGCCGCTAAACAAATGCATCGGACTGCCGGGCGGCGGTCCGATGCATTATTTACTGCATATTGCTTACGGATGCAGAGTGTACCTCAGAATGTTTACTTCGTTTTTGCCGCTTTTGCCAGTGCTGCAACTGCGTCTTTGGAGCTCATGTTGGAGTTCATGAACTTGGCGATGACGTCTGTTACAGCGCCTTGCGTTGCTGTTGCCAATGCCATGCCGTGTGCGAAGGAAGGTACCAGGCCGCCGTTTTTGTTGGTCGAATCCATGTCATCCATGGATTTGATTGCGCATTCGTCGAACTTGGCACGGGAAACGCCGGAACGTACAGGGATGGAACCCTTGTTCAGGTTGAAGATGGACTGGAACTTAGGATCCATGATCGCGTTTGCCAAAGCGATCTGGCCTTTTTTCGCATCAGCATCTTTTTGCGTGAACATTGCGAAGGAATCGACGTTGAACGTGTATGCCTTGTCAGTGCCAGGAGCAGCTACGCACAGGTAGTCTTTGCCTGGAACTTTGCCGGCATTGGAGAACTCGCCCTTGGCCCAGTCACCCATGAACTGGAAGCCGGCTTTGCCGTTGATGACCATGGCTGTTGCCAGGTTCCAGTCGCGGCCTGCTGCGTCTTTGTCGATGTAAGTCTTGACCTTGCCCAGTGTATCAAACACTTTCAGCATGGTTGGGCTGGTCAGTTCTTTTTGATCCAGTTTCAGGATGGCTTTTTTGTAGAACTCTGTACCGCCTACGCCCAGTGCCACTGTTTCAAACACGGTTGCGTCCTGCCATGGCTGGCCGCCGTGAGCGATTGCGATGCCGCCGGACTTCTTGATTTTTTCCGCTGCGTCAAAGAAAGCGTCCCAAGTGGTTGGTGTGCCAACGACGCCGGCTTTTTTCAGTACTTCAGGATTGACCCACATCCAGTTCACGCGATGGACGTTAACCGGTGCCGCCACATAGTGGCCTTTGTATTTCATGATGTCTGCAACAACTTTAGGCAGGACGCTGTCCCATTTGCCTGCATTGGCTGCATCGTCGATATTGGCCAACACGCCTTCATGACCCCATTCCTGGATGGAAGGGCCCTTGATTTGCGCAGCGGTAGGAGGATTGCCGGAAATGACGCGTGCTTTCAGTGCAGTTGCCGCGTTTTCACCGGCGCCGCCTGCAACAGCGAAATCTTTCCAGCCGAAGCCGGCTTCTTTGACCATCAATTGCAATTGGCCTACGGACTTGGCTTCACCGCCGGAAGTCCAGTAGTGCAACACTTCAACGTCGGTTGCAAAAGCGCTGCCGGCGCATGCCAGGGCAGTCATCATGACGAGTTGTTTCAGTTTCATCTCCAAATTCCTTATTATGGATCCAACGTGTTGTGAGGTTCCGGCTGCGGCACATTTTGGCCGAAACACATGGGGTGCGCCTGTGCCGACGCTATTCCTACTTCCGGCCACATGCAGTCTGGCCGCCTTCATCACTAAACAAAACAGGTAAAACCGCTGGCGCCGGGATTTTCATGCATGGTAGAGCAGAAAATGAGCAGCAAATGCATGGCCCGGACGTCAAATGCGCCACCCGGTGAGGGGCAGCGCAGTGGATTTATTAGAACCAGGTTTCCAGCTGGATACCGTAAGAAGCACCGCTGGTATTGTTGTTGTAGACCGGTCCGGAATTGTTGGATGCATTGACTGCGGCAGTTGCTGCATCGTTCCATTTGCCGTAAGTCACATAAGCACGCAATTCAGGACGTGACCACAAGCCAGGACCGGCCGAGATGGTCGGTGCAAAAGTGATCTTGGTCAGGCGCTGTGCAGGGCCGCCGGTAGCGGAAGTAACACGGTCTGTACCCAATTCCATTTGCAGCTTGAAGTTCTTGGTCAGTGCGTACACAGGACGGGCACCGATGGAAGTCCAGGTGCTGGAACCGCCTGCATCGGATTTGTCGCGCTGTACCAGGGCAACGAATTCCATACCGAAGTTTTCTGTAGGCTGTACCCATACGTCGTCAAATATACGCAGACGTGTCACGTCGGAACCCAGCAGAGTGCTGCCGGATGCGCCGATACGGTCATTGCCTACGCCGATACCTGTACCAGGGCCTACGCCGTACTGGATACCGAAGGTGTTGGCACCGCCGAATACTTTATCTTGCTTGTGGAATACAGACAACTGCCAGCCGTTGTGCTTTTTACCGGCAATTGTGTCGTTGCCTTGTGCAGTGATGACGGAAGCGGCGAAGTCCATGGAACCGCCTGCATTGACCGGAACATCCTGGTAAATGAAGTTTTGACGGGTTGCTGCTGTCGTGCTGACAACTTTGGTGACTGGGTCAGTCGATGTCGCGTCGTTGTCTTTGAAGAATGCGTAGCCTAACTTGCCCGGCCCCAGTTTGTATTGGTCGATACCGCCGCCGGTACCGTTGAAGTTAATGTATTGCAAATCCAGCATATGGATATCTGGACGGAAGTAGTAACGCTTACCGATCCAGGCAGTACCGCCATTCAGGAAATCCAGGCCGCGCGCTTCTACATAGGCTTTTGCCAGTTCCAGCTTGGAACCGCCGAAATCAGAATTTGGGCTGTATGCATCTGCCCAGACTGTTGCCAGGTAGCTTACGCCGTCAACCTTGGCGATTTCTTTTGTGTAGCCGCCTTCAAAGTAAGAGTCGCACTCATTACCCAGACGATATTTCATGGTGTTGCCGCCCAGGCCGAAGCAGCTTTGCGGGCCGTGGGTGGAGCTGCTGCCTGCGCCTGCACGGAGGTAGCCGTGGAAGCCTTCTTCGTCACCGGCGTAAGCCGATCCACATGCGAGTGCCAGGGTGATTGCTGCAGGTAAAGCTTTCAGGATGATGCGATTCATGGGTGTGTCTCCTCGGTCGTTTTGTCTTTTGCGAGTAAAAGGCCGATGTTGAGCTTTTACCGTCCAGAAATCATTCTGGCAACTGAATGGTAACTATACTACGTAAAAATTTCAACACATTATGTTGTATTCCTACGAATTTTCGCATTATCATGAGCCCATTGGCCGAATTCGGCGTTTCTCCATGATCCTCAATGCCTACAGATAACAATAAAGTTTCGAATTCTCTTCGTCACACATCGTCGTCGATCAATGCATCATCAACTGGCTTTCCACGTCTTTTGGCAGACATCGGAGGCACTAATGCACGCTTCGCGCTGGAGACCGCTGCGGACAGGATAGAGGCGGTAGCGGTACTACCATGCGAGGATTACCCGAATGTAGAAGACGCCATGCAAGCCTATCTGGCGACTCCGGCGATTCGTGCTCTGAGCCCCGACGGCGTGCGTTATTGCGCACTGGCGATCGCCAATCCAGTCACCGGCGACCAGGTGCAGATGACCAATCACCACTGGCAGTTTTCGATAGAAGCGGTACGCCAGAAGCTGGGTTTTGAGTTGTTTCTTGTAGTTAATGACTTCACCGCGCTGGCGATGTCGCTGCCGCATCTGGCGGTGGATCAAAAACAACAGGTCGGCGGCGGCAGTGCAAAAAACGAGCATGTAATCGGTCTGGTGGGCGCCGGTACCGGCCTTGGCGTTTCAGGACTGATTCCGTCCAACGGCCACTGGACTCCGTTGCAGAGCGAGGGTGGGCATGTGACCTTTTCGCCGGCGGACGAGACAGAAATCGGCATCTTGCGCTTTGCCTGGGGCGAGTTCGGCCATGTGTCGGCAGAGCGCCTGCTGTCCGGAGACGGGCTGGAACTGATCTACCGCGCACTGGCCGACATGCAGGGGCTCAGCGTTCCCGGCCTGCCGGCACCGGAAATTTCCCGCCTGGCGCTGGCCGGGGAAAATGCCTTGTGCGAAGAAGCGATAGACCGCTTTTGTGCGATCCTCGGTACCGTCGCCGGCAATCTGGCCGTCACGCTGGGCTCGCTGGGCGGCATTTATATCGGCGGCGGCATCGTACCGCGGCTGGGGCAGCGTTTCCTGGCTTCGCCTTTCCGCGAGCGTTTTGAACAGAAAGGCCGCTTCGTCAGCTACCTGGCGCAAATTCCAACTTACGTGATCACGGCAGAATATCCGGCGTTCCTGGGTGTATCGGCGATTTTGTCGGAAAATATCGCGGCAGCGGCGAGCAGCGAAAAGCTTTGAAAGATGGCATGACGTAATATCATCACAAACGAAGTAAATCCGAATTAGAATCCAAGGTTGCCGATCATTTAACCAACATCAGTAAGCCGGGCTTCGTTCAAGCATCATCACCGCCAAGCGGCAAGCCGGGCGGATGTTGCGGGTCCGGTACAGAGAGGGCTTGCTCATGAAGACAGACCAGAAAACAGACGCCGATCGCTTCAGCGACGGCGCACGCCTGCTGGCCGATATCGGTAGTGTCAACGCACGCTTCGTGCTGGAGACCCGGCCCGGCGTTTTCGAAGCGGCAGCCGTACTGCCCTGCGAAAATTACGAATCCCTGCAAGATGCAATCCAGGCTTACATGAGTAGTCCGGCGGCCAGGGCCGCGGGTTCTTCACGCGTGTATCACGCAGCCATAGCGATCGGTAATCCCATCGATGACGATGTCATCAAGATGATGAACCACCACTGGTCTTTTTCCATCGAAGCAATGCGCATAGCGCTGGGCCTGGACACCCTGCTGGTGGTAAATGACTTTACCGCACTGGCGATGGCGCTGCCGCATCTGCGTCCGGACCAGCGCCAGCAGGTCGGCGCAGGCACGGCGCGCGACAGCGGTGTGATCGGCTTGCTCGGCCCGGGTTCCGGCCTGGGGGTGTCCGGTATGATACCGGCCGGCGACCGTTGGATTGCCCTGGGTAGTGAGGGCGGTCACGTCAGCTTCAGCCCTTGCGATCAGCGTGAAATGGATGTGCTGGCTTTTGCCTGGCGCGAGATGTCGCGCGTCTCGCACGTGTCGGCAGAACGCATGGCTTCTGGGCGCGGGCTGGAATTGATCTACCGCGCGCTGGCCGAACGCGCCGGCAACACCGAAGAACCCTCCCTGCCGGCCGCTGAAGTAACCAGCCGTGCGCTGAACGGTAGTTGTGCGGTTGCAGTGGAAGCGGTGGAATGCTTTTGCGCGATACTGGGCTCCATTGCAGGTAACCTGGCAATGACCCTGGGCGCGCTGGGCGGCATCTACATCGGCGGCGGCATCGTGCCGCGCCTGGGCCCCTTGCTGGCAAAGTCGCAGTTCCGTGCTCGCTTTGAAGAAAAAGGCCGGCTGGCCGGCTACCTGTCGCAAATACCTACTTATGTGATCACTGCAGAGCAGCCGACCTTTCTTGGCATCTCGGCCATCCTGGCGCAAAAACTGAAGCTGGCCAATGCCGGCGCGCCGGTGCTGGAAAAGATACGCCAGGCGCGCGAGCGCATGAGCCAGTCGGAAGGCAAGGTAGCCGACTGGGTACTGAAGGAGCCGAATGCAATGCTGACCCTGCCCATCGCCGAGATCGCACAGCGCATTGGTGTCAGCCAGCCGACGGTGATGCGTTTTTGCCGCTCGATCGGGGTGCAGGGCCTGGCCGATTTCAAGCTGAAGCTGGCTTCCGGCATGACAGGAGGGGCCATCACGGTCGCCCATGCGCATGTGGAAATGTCGGATTCCGATGCGGAACTGGCGCGCAAGGTGCTTGGCAATAATGCCTCGGCAGCGCTGGCCCTGCGCGACATGCTGGACGTCAAGGCACTGACTGCCAGCATAGACATGCTGCGCAGCGCGCACAGGGTGGAATTGCTGAGCGTAGGCAGCGCCCGCGTAGTGGCCGAAGACATGCAGCAGAAATTGCTGCACCTGGGCATAGTCAGCAGCTATTTCCCCGACCCGCAGGCGCAAGAGATGAGCGCCGCAATGCTGACCCCGAACGATGTCGTACTGGTGGTGTCGCGCTCCGGCGTGCGGCCCGAGCTACTGAAGTCGGTCAAGATCGCACGTGCCTGCGGCGCCCGCATCCTGGCCATCACCAACAGCAATTCACCATTGGCCAAATTGGCCGATGTATTGCTGACGCTGAACCATGCCGAGGGCAATCTGAATTTTGTCCCTATGATAGTGCGCTTGCTGCAACTGATGCTGCTGGATATTCTATCGGTTGGCCTGGCGCGGCGCGACTCGGCACAACAGGCGCAAAGTCCGCAGATGGGCGAGGAAGATGGACAGCATCACGGTCCGCGCACCAATGCAAAGTTCAAGTTCAGCGGCCACCTGGAATAAATTTTCCGGCGCCGCTGATGGTTCCCGGCTGTTTTGACGATGCGTTTTAGGAAGACAGCGCGCAGGTTTCAAACAAACGTCTTATCAGGGCCAGATCCGGCGGTGCCGCTCCTGCCGCGGTACAAGCTGCTGCGCCTGCGGCTACTGCAAAGCGCAGATGCTCGCCATCGTCATAGCCGGTATTGGACATCAGGCTGAACAGCAAGCCGCCTATGCTGGCGTCCCCTGCGCCTACCGTATCCACTACCTGGATGGCCGGCGGTAAAGCCTGCCATACCTGATCACCGCGGTATAACGCAGCACCCTGCGCTCCACGGGTAAACAGGAAGATCGCGCGTGGATTCCATTGCCGCATCGTGGAAAATGCCGCAGCAATATCGTCGCTGCGGAATAAGCCCTGCAGGTCTTCATCCGATACCTTGATCACGTCGGCCAGCTCTGTCATGCGGCGCAAGGTGGGATCGTAATCCTTATCCATCAGGGCGCGGAAATTGGGATCGTAGCTGATTGCGACACCGGCCTGTTTCAATTCTTCTGCCAGCGCGACCAGCTTGCCGGCCAACGGCTGGCGCGCCAGGCTGATGCCGCCGAAATGCACCCATTGCGCATGCTGCTGCCATTGTGCAGGCAACTGGCTCTGGTCAAAGTGCAGGTCGGCGCTGTCATCGCCGACGAAAAAATATTTGGGCGGATCAAGCTGGTACACCATCGCCAGCAGCGGCGATTTGGCAACGCGCTGCAGGAAGCGCGGGTCCAGCCCGGCGGCATCGTTGGCCGCCGCCAGCGCATCGCCGAACACGTCCTGGCTGACGGCGCCGGCAAAGGCGCTCTGCACGCCCAGGCCGGCCAGTACGCGCGCCACATTCCAGGTGGAGCCGCCGACCTGCGCCTTCCAGCTATCGGCGCCGGTATGCAGCATGTCGGTCAGCGCTTCACCGGCGGCGACAAAACGCGGCAAGCCGCTCATGCCCTGCTCCCGGACTTGTCTGCGCGGTCCAGCACTGTCAATACTTCGTAACAGGCGCCCATCGTGTGGTAGTCCACCTTGCCGGCCGGGCTCTTTTCCGCGCTGTATTTTTTATTGTCGGCACTGAGTATGCGGTACCACGCGCCATGCTGATGATCGACAAAATGGCGCCAGCTATAGTGCCAGATATTATCGTAGTGCTGCCAGTAGACGTCGTCGCCGGTGCGCTGCGCCAGCACAGCCGCTGCCGCCAGGCTTTCCGCCTGCACCCAGAAATATTTGTCGGCGTCGCAGATTTCGTTTTGCGGGCCGAAGCCGTAAAAGATGCCGCCGTGCTCATCATCCCAGGCTTTACCCAGCGCCGTATCGAATAATTGCGCCGCGCGCGGCGCCAGCCAGTCGGCTGGTCCGGCCAGTGCATCTGCATGGCGCTCCATGATCAGCAGCAGCTTGGCCCATTCGGTGAAATGTCCCGGCTGGTAACCCCAGGGGCGGAAGATATTGGTCTTGTCATGCAGATTGTATTCCCAGTCCACCGACCAGTCGGCCTGGTAGTGTTCCCAGATCATGCCGCCGGCCAGCGCTGCTTGGCGCACGGTGATATTGTGGGCCAGGGTTTCTGCGCGATGCAGATACTGTTTCTCGCCGGTGGCCTCATAGGCTGCCAGCAAGGCTTCGCAGGCATGCATATTGGCGTTCTGGCCGCGGTAGGAGTCCAGCACAGACCAGTCGGCGCTGGCTTCATCGGCATACAGGCCGTGCTCTGGCTGCCAGAAGCGCTGCTCCATCAAGGCGAAGGTTTCCGCCACATGTTCACGCGCCTCGGGTACACCAGCCGTCAGCGCATGCGAGTAAGCGAGCAATACAAAGGCCAAACCGTAGCAGTGGTTGTTGCCGTCGGTGACGGTCTTTTTTCCATCCTGCCAGGACAATTGCCATGCATAGCCGCCGCTATTGCTATCGCGATGCACATTGCGCAAAAAGTCCAGGCCGTGCCGCAAGGCGTTCAAATAGTCGGCGTTGCCGAACTGGCGGTAAGCCATTGCGTAGTTGAAAACGAAGCGCGTGCTGCTGACCAGATGGCGCGTGCTTGTGTCGTATACGCTGCCGTCATCCATGAAGAAATGATAGAAGCCGCCGCTAGGATCGATACAGCGTGGATGGTAGAAGCGCATGGTGTGCGAGATGTGCGACAACAGCATGTCGCGCGAACGGAAATCGGGAATCATGTAGTCTCTGATGTAGTTATGGCAGGCAGATAGCTGATAGATAGTGGTGCTGACCGTGAAATCTGGAAAGCAGATACGGCACAGCGGAATGTAGCACAGCGCGCATGGTAGCGCTACCGCGCACCGGCTATTTGACTGAAATCCGCCGCTGAAGTTCACCTGGTGCCAGGCCCAGCAACTGCCGCATGCTGCGCGCCATATGGCTCTGGTGTGTAAACCCGGCTTGCAGCGCAACCTGGCTCAGCGGCTGGCCGCCTTGTATCAGCTCCGCAGCAAATTCCACGCGCCGCCGCATCACGTAGCGATGCGCGGCAATACCGGTTGCAGTTTTGAACCGCATTTTAAAATGGGAGACACTGAGGCCCGCGATTGCAGCAAGTTCAGCCAGCGACAAGTCCGTATCCAGATTGTTTTCTATGTGGACCAGCACGCGCTGCAGTCCAGGTGCGGGAAGCTGGCGCAATTTGCCCGCTTGCGCTGCAGCATTGTCTACTCGCTCCGGCACGGACGAACCCAGCAGATGCGCTGCCAGCGCGGTACCCAGGCTCTCCAGGTAGATGGCGGCGGCGGCCGTGGCTGTGCGATGTTGTGCCTGCAGCGCCCAAGCCAGGTGTTCTATGCTTTTATCGCGCAATTGCAATTGCGGCCTGATACCGCGCACAGACAAGTCGATGTCCATACGCGCTGCAGTCGCCGCAACCAGGTCCTGAGACAGGCTGATCGTCAATATAGAACACGGAGCCTCATCTTCCCATTCACCGGTGCAACCGGCCGGCACCACATCGATGTCGCCAGGCATTTGCAATCGCCGCTGCAACGGTCCGCCGGCCAGTCTGCAAGCCGCCCGGACAGGTTTGCCGACATGGATGGCCAGCAAGTGGCGGGTTTGCGGCGCCAGGCTGACTTTGCATGCAGGCATGTGTTGCAAGGAAATGCCCACATTTCTTTTTGCGCTATTTGCGGCGGTCGTCGTAAGCATCAGAATTCGCCTTCATAAGAATACGGCCTTGCTTGCCGGAATGTCGTCCATCCTCAAGTCTACGCCGATGACTGCATCATTGCAGGCGCTGTGTTTATTTACGGAAAATGCAATAAAAAGTGCAATAAAACTGCGCAGTATTGCGCGCGATGAGGCGCATCTGTGTTGGCTTGGCATATAATTTAACACTGTCAAGATCAGGGTTTTACAGACCAGCATGGATAATAAAAAAATACCCTCTACAGACACGGAACAGGCCAGGGAAGTCCGGGATGCCTATCATCACGGCTCGCTGCGCGAATCCCTGATTGCCGCAGCCGACGATATCCTGAGTGAACGCGGCGTGGCAGGATTTACGCTGCGCGAGGCGGCGCGCCGTGCCGGCGTGTCCGTCGCGGCACCGGCCCACCATTTCGGCAGCGCCGCCGGCCTGCTCAGCGAGGTCGCCATCCTGGGTTTTGCAGAACTAGCCCGCTATCTGAAGGAGGCGGGAGGTGCGTTGACAGGAGCCGCCCGCATGCGCGCGCTGGGCAAGGCGTATGTGTGTTTTGCACTGGCTTATCCGGGCCGCTTCCACTTAATGTTCAGGCATGATCTGTTGCTAGCAGAAGAGGCAAGGCTGGAAATCGCCGGCCAGGCGGCGCTGGCCGAGGTGGAGCAGGCGGTGCGCCTGTACCTGGGCATGGCGGCCGATCAGCCGCTGGACAAGGCTGCCCGTACCATTAAGCTGTTGGCATGGTCCACCGTGCACGGTTTTGCCCATCTGGCGCTGGACGGCAAATTTGATAATCTGGCCATGATGGATGCAGGCATGGGGGATTTCCTCGAAGACATCCTGCCCGCGGTCTTGCTGGCGCAATGGCCGGATAACAAGGCCTAGCGTTTTCAGACTACCTGTATTTCTTCCTTCTCTTATGCCGGCATATTCTTGCGTTGCCTGAACTGTTGCCGGTAATCTGCAGGCGACAGGCCGGTCTCGCGCTTGAACAGGCGGCGGAAAGAACCGGGGTCGGCGTAACCTATGCGTTCAGACACGGTATCCAGGCTCAGCGTCGAAGTTTCTAGCAAGCGTTTGGCAAGGTCGATTTTCAGCAGCTGTGAATAGGCGGTGGGCGTACTATCCAGCGCCTGATGAAAATGCCGTATCACCGTGCGTTCACTGACCGCAAGATGAGCGGCCAGGTCGCGCAGACTGAAGGGCAGGTCTTGCCGCTTGCTCATCCATTTCTGCGCGCGCAGCACCAGGCTATTGCTATGCGACTGGCTGTCCTGCTGGGTCATGCTGATGTAGGGCATCTGCGACGTGCGGTTGGCGTCGATCAGCATGCTCTTCGCACAAACCGCGGCTATATCCTGGCCGGCATAGCGCTGCACCAGGTGCAGGCTCATGTTCAGGTAGCTGGTGCCGGCGCCGCTGCATAGCATGCGCTCGTATTCAGTCAACACATCGGCCAACCGCAGTTCCACCTGTGGATAACGGGCGCGAAACGCGCGTTCCAGCCACCAGGTCGTGGTTGCGTGGCCGCCATCCAGCAGTTCTGCTTCGGCCAATAAAAAACTGGCGCTGCAATTGGCTGCCAGCAGGCTGCCTTGCCGGTATCTTTGCTGCAGCAAAGGGTATAGCGGCTGCAATTGCTGCAGATTGGCCAGCAATCCCGCCACGCCTTTGTCGATATAAATGCCGGGCAGCATCACGACATCTGTGTCGCCAGCTTCGTTTTCTATGGCGCCATCCGCCGCAATCTGTATGCCAGAAGGCGTTTTGACAGGATTACCATCGAGCGAGCGTATGCTCCATGTAAATAGCGGGCCGGTACGGTCGCGGTTTTTTGCCGCCCAGATCGCATTGGCCGCGGCAAAAATGTCCAGCGGCCCGGTCACGGCGGAGGCCAGGCAGTCCGGGTAAATCCACACTTCGATATTGCACATAGGCTATTTCCGCAGGCTTGTCAGTTTTGGCTTCAATTGAGTCAATACTGACACTATCCTGCCTTCGCCGCAATACCTACAATGGTCTTCATTTGCAACGAGGCAAGCATCATGGTCAAAGACAAATTTTCAGCAGACGCTTATAACGAGGTAGGCAAAAACTTTTTGCCTGGGCACCTGGGGATAGTGATCAAGAAGATCGCACAACGCGAAGTGCAGGCGGAACTGGCGGTGGTCCCGCATCTGATGGCGCCTAACGGTTTCCTGCACGCAGGCAGCGTAGTGACGCTGGCGGATACCTGCTGCGGCTATGGCTGCGTGGCACATCTGCCGGAAGGCGCCAGCGGTTTTACGACGATAGAACTGAAATCCAATCATCTGGGTACCGCGCTGGAAGGCGTGATCCAGTGCGAAGCCAAGGCTGTGCATCTGGGTAAATCCACGCAAGTCTGGGATGCGGTGGTCAGCCAGAACGGCAAGACGCTGGCGCTGTTCCGCTGCACGCAGATGGTCTTATTTCCTAAATAAACGAAGAGGTTGATGATGGCTGAAGGATTGGAAGGAAACGGCAGCGTGCTGGAGCAGTGGCTGGCGCGCGAGGCCGAAGTAAGGGCTAACATCGCCGGCTATGGCGTGTCTACAATGGAGCAGATGAAGTCGCGGAGCGGCTTTGAGTTCCTGCGTGCGATCATCAGCGGCGAGTTGCCGGCCGCGCCGATTGCCCAAACGCTGGGATTTCTGGCTGTGGACGGTGAACCCGGCCGTATCGTGTTCCAGGGTACGCCGGGCAAGGAACACTACAATCCTCTCGGCAGCGTGCACGGCGGCTACTTCTGCACCTTGCTGGATTCGGCGGTGGGTTGCGCAGTGCAATCGGTATTGCCCAAGGGCGTGGGCTACACCACCTTGGAGATCAAGGTGAATATGATACGCGCGATGACCGATAAGACAGGTCCGGTGCGGGCCGAAGGCAAGGTCATCCAGGTCGGCAGCCGGGTCGGCACGGCAGAAGGGCGCATCATCGATGCGAACGGCAAGCTGTATGCGCATGCGACCACCACCTGCCTGATTTTCCCCTTGCCTTAATCAGCCTTAATGACGGTCAACTGGTGTGCCAGCTCCCGCGCCGCCTGCCAGCGGCGGGCCGGCGCGGGGTGGCTGCGGCTGTCGAAATTTGGCGATGCACTGGCACGCGCCAGCTTCTTGAAATAATTCGCCAGCCCATGTGCCGGCCAGCCGGCGCGCCAGGCCAGTTGCATGCCCTCGCGGTCGGCCTCCACTTCCTGCGCCAGGTTGAAAGCGGCCAGCTTGCGCATCAATGCATTGTCATTGTCCACCGCCTGTTCCAGTTCTTCGAACGGCCTTTGCTGCCAGGATGGGTCTATTCTTAGGGCTTCCTGATATTCCTTCAGATTGTGCTGCTGTATCGCGTGCTGCATTTCGTGGCTGATCAGCATGGCCAGTTCTGCATCGTCCAGATGCAAATCAGTGGCGAAGCGCTGCCCTATCAGTATCTTGCCGCCCGCCATGCAAAACGCATTTTCTTCCGGGTCCGACGTGGTGTGAATATCCCAGGTCCAGCCCGCCGTCTGTGGATAATCGGCAGCGGCACGCTGTATCAGGCGCTGCGCCAGTTGCCTCACTCTTTGCAGAAAAGCGGCGTCGCCATCCAGTGCTGATCTGGCATCCAATGCGGCAATGCGTTCGCGGTACATGCGTTCGGCACCTGCCACTACCTGCCCCTGCGTCAGTGCGCAGGCGGCATAGGCAGCACAGGCAGCAAGCAAAGCAAGACAAAACAAGAGTGCGCGCAGCATAGTGAAAGGAGGATTGGGCGTAGTAGCAAATGGTAACAGGCTTGTGCAGGTCTTTAGCAGTGCCGGGCATTTGAAAACCAGGGGTTTGCAGTCAAGGAACTGCTTGTGGATTTATCGCTTAAAGATTTGCAATCAAAATACGTTCGTGGTTCAGCGGAGCGTTGATTATCGCAATTACTTTCAGGCGCTCCTTATTCAGGATGTCAACACAGGAGCAAATATGCAAACCGAAAGCATTTACCGCCGCCGCGGTCTGGAGTTACTGGAACAACTGCATGGCGGGCATGCCGGGGCCGCGATGGTCGCCGAGATGCAGGATGTCTGCCCTGCCTTTGCCGACATGACGATAGATTGGGCGATAGGCGCGATCATGGACAGGCCGGGCCTGGATTTGCTGACGCGCGAGCTGGTGCTGATTGCCTCCTGCGTGACGATGGGCCATGCGATGCCGCAGTTGCGCGCGCATGCGCAAGCCGCGCTGAAGCTGGGCGCGAGCCAGGAACAGATCGTGGAAACCGTATTGCAACTGACTTTTTATGCAGGCGGCCCGGCAGTCAGGAATTCGCTGGTGGTATTGAAGGAAGTGTTCCAGCAGGCCTAGCTCAGAATGAAAAAAGCCGGCTTGCGCAACAAGCCGGCCTCGTCTGTTTTGATTACCCAAGATTAGGGGTTGTTGGCCGCTTCTTTTTCCTGCAGCGCACGCCACATTACCTTGCCGGTGCCGGACTTGGGCAGCGTGTCGACAAATTCGACGATGCGCGGGGTTTTGTAGGCGGCCATTTTTTCATGCGACCAGGCGATGATGTCTTCCGCGCTGACATCGCTGCCCGGCTTTTTAACTACGATCGCCTTCACCGTCTCGCCGCGATAGGCATCGCGCGAAGCGATGATGCAGCATTCCTGTATGCCTGGATGCTGGTACATCATTGATTCCACTTCCGCCGGCCATACCTTGTAGCCGCTGGCATTGATCATGCGCTTCAACCTGTCGGTAAAGAAGAAGAAACCTTCTTCATCCATATAGCCGAGATCGCCGCTGCGGAAGAAGCGTTTGCCATCCAGCTCGGCAAAAGATTCGGCAGTTTTTTGCGGGTCGTTCCAATAGCCCTGGAATACCTGCGGGCCATTGATCCAGATTTCCCCGGTTTCGCCCTGCTTTACCTCCTGCAGCGTCGTCGGATCGACCACGCGTGAATCGGTACTGAAGTAAGGCATGCCCAGGCATTGCTGCTTCATGCGCTGCGGCGGATTCAGGTGCGAAGGCGCCATGGTTTCCGACAGGCCGTAGCCTTCCATATAGGTCTGGCCGGTCAGTGCCAGCAGCTTTTGCGCGATCGCGGCCGGCATTGCAGCGCCGCCGCCGGATACCCGGCTCAGCTTGGAGATATCGTATTCGGCCAGGCGCGGATTGGACAGGAAATCGATCATCATGGCCGGCACCAGCGTCCACGCTGTGACGTGATAGCGGGTAATCAACTGGCCGGCCACATCCCTGTCCCAGCGCGGCAGGATCACCAGCGCGCCGCCGCAGTAGATGGCGCCGTTCATCACCGACTGCATGCCGGTTACATGGAAGAAAGGCAGCACCGCCAGCGACACCATGTCCGGATTGATGGAGCCCGACCATACCGGGCTGCCGACCACGTTAAACATCACCGATGCGTGGGTGTGGATACAGCCCTTGGGTTTGCCGGTCGTGCCTGAGGTATACGGCATGCAAGCCAGGTCGGCAGGGCCTGCCAGATGAGGCCCCGGAACATGCCCGGCGGCGATCACGTCTTTCCACGCGATCACGCCCGCCTGCTCAGGCACCTGGCGCGGCGCGGCGACAAAATCGGGCACGGTAAGGTCGGTAGAGGCAGGCAGGAAGTCGGAATAGGTCGCTACCACTGCATGCTGCAGGCAAGTCTTGCCGACCAGCGGCAGCATGCGCGGGAAAATCTCTTGCGAAGCGACGGCCACCTTGGCGCCGCTGTCATTGATGTAATGTTCCAGCTCATCGGTCATCAGCATGGGATTGACCGGCACCACCATCGCATCGGCGCGCATGATCGCATAATAGGCAATGACAAACTGCGGGCAGTTCTGCATGTCCAGCAATACGCGGTCGCCGCGCTGCACGCCGCATACCTGCTGCAGATAACCGGCCAGCGCCAGCACTTCGGCATGGAACTCCGCATAGCTCAGTGTCTTGTCGTAGAAAATGATGGCGGGCTTGCTGGGGTAGCGCTTGGCCGAGATTTCCAGGTTGGTATAGACGCTTGTTTCAGGTGGAGTGAGGAAATGCGGCAGGCCTACCGGCCAATGGGCGTAGTGCAGGGTATTCATGTCTCGTGTCTCTCTTTTATCCTGGTGGAAATGTATTTTTGTAGGAGTAGAGTGCCACATCTAAAAGATTTTTGCACGGTCGTTCACAAATTTGCAACGCAAAATGGCAGGCTGTTGCCCTGGCGCCGGGAGAGTGGACTACATCTCCAGGCTCAGCGTTACGGAGCCGTATTTGTGTGAATTGGCCTGGGTCTTGAATTCCTTGCTGTTGATATAGTGCGCGTAGGCGATCTTGCCGCCGCGCCATTGCCATGCAAAGCCCAGCGCGGCATCGCCCACCAGGTATTTCTTTTGCACAGAGGGGCTGGAAGAGAAGGTGTTGCCATCAAGAAAAATATCCCTGGCGACCAGCCTGCCGTCCAGCGCCAGGAAAGCATGCACACCGGTCGTCGCATACCGGCTGCCGTCGCCTTCCACCGGCGCATTGCTATCGCCGCCCGGGCGTATCGGTGCCGAGCCAAAGTCATCCGGCAAGCCGGTGCCAAGCCGGAACTCCATACCGGCATTCAGATAGGTGCGGACATTGCCGACGCTGGCGCCGAAGTGGGAAATCGCGTCGAAGTGTATAGGGCTGGCCGGATCGGGCTTGGACAGCTTGTATTTGCGCTCAGCCACCAGTTGCAGGCCCAGCTCATTGTGCAGCTGGTTGTCCCAGCCGTAGAAACGTCCCAGTCCGCGCAAGTCGTGCACGAAATCCTGCGTCTGCTTTGCCAGTGCCGCCGGCCCGACCACGCCTATGTTCACTTCGACCGTATCCATGCGGTCCATCTCCACATCCAGTTTTTCGGTCAGCTTGTTCTTGGGCGGAGGCACGCTTTTCCGGGCGTTGTAGCCCAGGCCCAGGTAGAGCCAGCCGGCATACGGCCTGTCATTCGGAATCACGTCACGGCGCAGCCGGTCTTGCGGCGTGTACATCGCCTGCCCCAGTGTGACCACCATGTTGCGGGAGGTAAAATCGCCAGGATGTACGCTGGTGAACAGCGAGTTCATGCCCTTGACCCACTGCGGCAGGCAATCCGCCTCGGTATAGCTGCGCAGGTTGGCCGATACCCAGGATAGCTTGACGCCATTGGTGTAATCCCGGTCGGTGCCGGTGAACATGTCATTCTCGAAGTAGAGATTGATGACGGAAGGATAGGAAATGAATTCATTCACCCCCTGTTTGATACCTGCGCACTGCGATTCTATGTTTGCTGTCTGGGCCCACGCGCTTTGCGCACCCAGCGCTATTGCTAGCGGGAGTAGGATTTTAATCAATGCCTGCCTTTAATCTCTGATGCCGTGCTGCCGCTGCCTGGTAAGCGTCTTGGTGGCGACAAATATCTCGCGTAAGAAAAACATAAAACTGCCGATCAGCACCAGGATGCCCGCGACGAACAGCGAAGCGATCAGCTTATCCAATTGCACATCCAGCGCGTCTCCGGTAAACAGCGCGGCAATCACCAGGCAGATCAGCAATGCGCAGGTGGTGCTGAGCGTAATGGCCCGGTTGATCAGGTGCGCCCTCTCATACAGCTCGCTCAATTCTTCGCGCAGCGCGGGTTTTTGCGTGGTCTGGCCTTTCGCCTGCAGGATGTCTTCCAGTATCCGCGAGCGGTCTATGATGCGGCCCAGACGGTTGGTAAGCACCACCAGCGTGGTGCCGACGCCGCTCAACAGGAAGACCGGTGCAATCGAAAGCTGGATGATATGCCCAACATCGCCTAGTTGTAAATTGATCATGATGTTTTTTTTGTACTTTTTTTGGCGCCGGCCTTTTCGCAACTGCCAAAATCATCCCAGCAGGGCGTGTCGCCGAATTGTTCTATCAGGTAGTCGACAAAGGTCCTGACTTTGGCCGACAAATGCTGGCGGCTCGCATACACGGCCTGCACCATGCTGGCCGGCGGCACATAATCCGGCATCAGGTGTACCAGCTTCTGGTCGCGGATGTCGTTGCCGACGATGAAGCTGGGCTGCAGCACCAGGCCCATGCCGCCCACGGCGGCTTCGCGCAGCAGGTCGCCGTTATTCGCATTGATGCTGCTGCTCAGCTTGACGGTATGCGTCTTGCCGGCTTTGACAAAGGTCCATACGTCGGGATTGTTGGCATAGCTATAGCGCAGGCAGATATGGTTTTGTCTTTCTATGTCCTGCGGCACCAGCGGCGTGCCGTATTTTTCCAGGTAGGCCGGCGACGCGCACAGCACCAGGCGGGCGGGTGCGATCTTGCGCGCCACCAGGCTGGAATCTTCAATACGCCCTATCCGTATACCAAGGTCATAGCCTTCGTCGACCAGATTGACTACGCGGTCGGACAGGGAAATATCCAGCTTCACATCCGGGTAGCGCTCCATGTATTCCGGCAGGATGCGGCCCAGGTGGTTGACCGCAAATGACATCGGCACAGTCATGCGCAGGGTGCCGGTGGGATTGGCCGCGCTCATGCCGGCTTCCAGCACCGCATTGTCGATATCCAGCAAAACCTGGTTGCAGCGTTCCAGGTAATTGCTGCCGACTTCGGTCAGGCTCAGCCGGCGCGTACTGCGGTTGAACAGGCGCGCGCCTATATAGGCTTCGAGGTCGGCGATATAGCGCGTGACCGAAGGATTCGAGGTGTCCAGCGACCTGGCGGCACCGGAAAAACTGCCGGATTCGGCAACCTTGACGAACATGCGCATGGCTTGAAACAGGTCCATTTGAGCCCTCTCCCATTATTCTAAAAACCGGAATAATTATTTTCTCACATCCCCATTTTTCTATCAAACTGAAGAATATATGCTGTGTTCACGGTCTGCATTCAGACGTTTCAGGCTAAGCCAAGAGCACGTAAATACTAGACAAACACTAGAACTCATTTCATAAATAGGAGCGAGTGCGAACGAGTCCATTTGGGATGCAGTGCGAGGCGCGTCGCGACGCAAAGACTGGCCGTCTTTGCTAGCGGCGCAACGCTGCAATGCGCCCAAATGGGCCGTTCCCAGAGGGTTTGCCTTAAAAGTGGCGCTGGCTGCGTTGCGCTCGTTGTCAATAGCTCGCTATTGACGCCTCGCACGCCTTGCCAGCACCGCTTTTAAGGCAAACGCATCTCACTCCTATTTATGAAATGAGTTCTAGATAAATACCGGAGATATCATCATGAACGACAGAAACACCAACATCGCTGCCAGCTTGCTGCGCGTCAGCTTCGGCGTCATCCTGCTTGCGCACGCATTGCTGAAGGTACTAGTGTTTACCCTGCCCGGCACGGTCGCATTCTTCGCCAGCCAGGGATTTCCCGGCTGGATGGCCTACCCTGTCGTTGCGGTAGAATTTTTTGGCGGAGCGGCACTGCTGCTGGGTTTTCAGACGCGCCTGGTCGCACTGGCGACCTTGCCGGTGATGCTGGGTGCGCTGACGGTACACATGGGCAATGGCTGGGTGTTCAATGCGCCTAACGGCGGCTGGGAATATCCTGCCTTGCTGGCGGTTTTGGCAGTCGTCGTGGCCTTGCAATCCAATGCAGGTGTTACATTGAGTAAAGCTGGAATTAGTACCGGGGCAAAGGCACACTAAGCACACTAGGCCGCGCTTGCAGAATGCAGTGCCGCCCCCAAGTGCTTGTAAGATAGCTTAAGCAGGGAATCGGCAGGAAAGCTGCGCCTTGCTGCTGAATTTTGATTGTGGACAAGCTTGCTTATCCACAGTATCGGTACCCCGAAGTAAGATTAAAGAAAGAACCATAAAACCATGTCCACTATGTCCACTACACGACGCATGCCGGCCATTTTTTTCGGACACGGCAGCCCGATGAATGCGCTGGAAGACAATCGCTATACCAAGGTGTGGGAAGATTTCGGCAAGAATTTCCCGCGCCCGAAAGCCATACTGGCAGTGTCTGCGCACTGGACCACCCGCGGCACCGGAGTGACTGCCAGCCAGGCGCCGGTCACCATCCATGACTTCGGCGGTTTTCCACAGGCCTTGTTCGACGTGCGCTACCCCGCTCCCGGCGATCCTGCGCTGGCCAGGCGCGTGGCAGAAATCTTGTCGCCTTTGCCGGTGGCGATGGACCAGCAATGGGGGCTGGATCATGGTACCTGGTCGGTGCTGGTAAAGACCTATCCCGACGCCGATATCCCGGTGATACAGCTCAGCATCGATGTCGAAAAACCACCCGCCTATCATTTTGCGCTGGGGCAGAAACTGCAGGCATTGCGGGATGAAGGCGTGATGATCATAGGCAGTGGCAATGTGGTGCATAACCTGCGCCGTCTTGACCGCGATACCGCCGGCCACGGCTGGGCCATACGTTTCAATAATGCGATACGTCAGGCCTTGCAGGAAGGCGATATGCAGACCGTGATCAACTACCAGGCCTTTGGCCAGGATGCCGCCTTATCGGTACCCACGTCCGAACATTTCCTGCCTTTGCTGTATGTGCTGGGAACCAGGACAGAACAGGACAAGCTGGAGATTCCTGTGGATGGAATCGAGCTGGGCGCGATTAGTATGCTGTCGGTGGTCGTTTCTTGATAGAGAAACGATTAGAATTATTTTGTGCAAGAATTGCACTTCGTGGGTATAGGCCGGGGGTGGCCCGGCGGCCACTCACTTTTCTTTGCTTCGCCAAAGAAAAGTAAGCAAAAGAAAGGCGACCGCAGACTTGCCCTACGGGTGATGGCGCGGCGCCATCACATTTTGTGCGTCACAAAAAATGGGAAATGAACGAAACTCGCTTCCCTTGCAGGGCGCATATCCGCTTGCAAGCGGATACCGTTCCGCAGGCACGGAGCAGTGCTCCGTGAAACCCCTGCTACACCTCAGACAACGTTCATTTCTGATCCATTTTCTGCGAAGCACAAAATGCAGCGTCCCCAGCGGAAGTAGGTCAACAGCAACGGCAATCAAGCCGTATGTTTTTGGAGTTTACGGGTTTCGGCTTGCGACTTGGTTTTTCTCAGGCAGCTTTTTCCATCAGGGTCAGCCTGACTTCCAGGCCGCCTTCTTGCAGGTTCACCAGTTGCAGTGAGCCGCCGTGCTGTTGCGCGATGTTCTGTGCGATGGTCAGTCCCAGGCCGGTGCCGCCGGTGTCGCGTGAGCGTGAGGTTTCCACGCGATAGAAGGGTTCGAATACCTTATTCAACTGGTCCGGCGGGATGCCATGGCCACCGTCGCGCACGCAAATCTGTATCAGCCGCTTGCCGGCATCGTTCACCGCTTCCGTGCTGACCTTTGCGTATTGCCCGTATTTGACGGCATTGTCGATCAGGTTGATCAGGCAGCGGCGCAGAGCGACCGGCCTGGCCATTACGGTAATGCCGGGCTTGCCGTCGAAACTGACCTCTTGTCCGGCATCTACTGCATCGGCGCAAACGCTGTCTATCAATGAATCAAGGTCCAGCGGTTTTAGCGGTTCATTGCTGTCCATGCTGCGCGCCAGGTCCAGGCCTTCCTTGACCATGGCCTGCATTGCCGACAGATCGTCGATCAGCTTGTCGCGCAATTCATTGTCGTTGACCTTCTCAAGCCGCAGGCGCAAGCGGGTCAGCGGGGTTTGCAAATCGTGCGTGATCGCGGCCAACATGTGAGTGCGCTGCTGGATATGGTGGCGGATACGCGATTGCATGGAGTTGAACGCATGCGTGGCCTGCACGATTTCGACCGCGCCTTTTTCTTCCAGCGCCGGATGATTGATATCGTTACCCAGATCTTTTGCTGCCTGCGCCAGCTGCTTCAGCGGATGCATGGTCATGCGTGAGATCAGGAAAGCCAGTACACCTATGCTGGTCAGGAACAATGCCAGCGAAACGACGAAATCCGTACTCAGCGGCGGCACCGGGCTGCGCGGCGGCAAGACCGTCAGGCGCACGGTTGTACCGTCATGCAAGATGAGGCCAAGCGCTTCACACGGCCCGCGCACGCCCCTGGCTTCCGGCGACAGCGGCGCAGGGCAGTTCTCAGGATTCATGGGCAGGAACTGCACCTTGAATTTATTGCTGAGCCGTTCTTTCAGTGCATAGGCAAACGGCGTATGCATTTCATCATCGGAAGTCGCGGCCGGCAGCTTGCTGAGCTGCAGGCCCAGGCGTGGAGCCGTTTCCAGGAAAGCTTCGCGGTTATCCGCGGGCAGCGCATCCAGCGCCAGCAGCAATTGCTCGGCCCTTTCCACGGAATGGGATTCGCGATATTGCGCTATCGTCTTTTGACGTTCGCCAAAAGCCAGCCACCAGGTCAGCGCAGTGGAACTCACCACGCCTAGCAGCAAGATGGCGAATACCCGGCCTGACATGGAGCTGAGGATTTTCATGATTAATTTTCAGCAGTGACGGCGACGGACAACACATAACCGCCATTCCTGACAGTCTTGATGATTTGCGGCGAGCGCGCATCTTCCCGCAATTTCTGGCGCAGGCGGCTGATCTGGATGTCGATGGAGCGGTCAAACGGATCGGCGTCGCGGCCATGCGTCATGTTCAGCAACTGGTCGCGGTTCAAGATACGGTTCGGGTGATCAAGGAAGATGCCCAGCATGCGGAATTCTGCGCCGGACAGCGCAATGACCATGCCCTCGGGGCTGATCAGGTGGCGCGCGGTCAGGTCCAGCGTCCATTCTGCAAATTTCAGTTTTTGCACTTGTTCGCCGTTGGCGCCCATGCTGGAAGTTTGTGTGCGGCGCAGCACGCTACGCACCCTTGCCAGCAACTCGCGTGGTTCGAAAGGCTTGGGCAGATAATCGTCGGCGCCCATTTCCAGGCCGAGTATGCGGTCCAGCGGTTCGCCGCGCGCGGTCAGCATGATGACCGGCACGGAAGATTTGGCGCGCAGGTTGCGGCACAGTGTCAGGCCGTCGTCGCCGGGCAGGTTCAGGTCCAGCACGACCAGATCGATGTGGTGCTCGTCCAGCATGGCCCACATGGCAATGCCGTCGGCAGCGGTGACGGTGTCGTAGCCGTTACCGTTCAGGTAATCGGCCAGCAGGCTGCGGATGTCGCGGTCGTCGTCGACGATTAATACTTTGGTAGGTGTATCCATACTTGCCATCATCACTCATCATTGTTCTTGATGGCTATTATGGAGGCATCCGCCGTAGATAAAAAGCGTTTTTGTATCCACTTGTTAGGATAAATCGCTTGGGAAACAGTGCGAAACAAAGATTCCCCGCACGTGGTCTGAATTGTTACTTTGCGATACAAAGGCCGAGAGCAGAGACACTTGCCAGTTACATAAGTAGGCCAACATGCTTCCCATGTGCAAGGCACAGAAAGCCTGCGCCGCAAGGTGCTGCAAGCAGCCAGTATATTTAGCCCAGCGTTGCCCACCAGGTGCATGACTTTAATTTATCCACCAAAAGGAAGATCATGAAATCGTTGAAAAACCAGTTTTTTATAGGATTGACCGCATTGACGATGGCTGCCGGCGCCTACGCACAAAGCGCTTCCGCCCCGGCCGCATCAACACCGGCAAGGCACGCTCCGAGCGAAGCGGACCGTGCCAAATGGGCGGCAAAAATGAAGGACCGCATGGCCAAGCACCAGGCTGAACTGCACGACAAGCTGAAACTGACTGCCGCGCAGGAACCAGCCTGGAAAACTTTCATCGACGCGACTGCACCAGGCCCCATGCCAGCGCACAAGCCGGAAGACCGCAAGGCTTTCGAAAAGCTGAATACGCCGGACCGCATGGAAAAGGGCCTGCAAATGATGAAAGAACATCAGGCGAAGATGGAAGCGCATCTGGCAGCATTGAAGACTTTCTATGCAGTGCTGACGCCTGAGCAGCAAAAGACTTTTGATGACGCGCATCGTCATATGCGTGGACATCGGGGTGGGTGGGGGCATCATGGCGGTGATGGCAAGCCTTCTGACAAGAAGTAGTAGCTTTGGGTTTTACTTCTTCGAAGTATGGCTGCTTGTGATTTAAGATCGCTGGCCGGGGGTGGCCCGGCGGCCACTTACTTTCTTTGCTTCGCCAAAGAAAGGAAGCAAAGAAAGGCGACCGCAGACTTGCCCTTCGGGTGATGGCGCGTAGCGCCATCACATTTTGCTGCACTACAAAAAATGGGAAATGAACGAAACTCGCTTCCCTTGCAGGGCGCATATCCGCTTGCAAGCGGATACCGTTCCGCAGGCACGGAGCAGTGCTCCGTGAAACCCCTGCTACACCTCAGACAACGTTCATTTCTGATCCATTTTCTGTAAAGCACAAAATGCTGCGTCCCGAGCGGGGGTAATTCAAAAGCGGCGTCAAGAACAACCCCAACCCCTACATCAAGCCAACTTAATTTGAATAGTGAGATTCTTTTGAAAAAAGAGAATCTGGTTGCCGTTGTTTTTGACTTGGCTTTTGACCTTAAACCGCTCGGAGCCTCGCCGATTGTGCGGTACAGAAAATGGATCAGAAACAGGTGTGTCTGAGCGCAGCGAGTTTCGCCTGTTTCCCATTTTTTGGGCCGAATAATCGGGCACCCCGAAGGAGCGAGGCTTGCGGTCGCCTTTCTTTGCTTACTTTTTCTTGGGGGCCGCCGAGGTGCGAAGCAAAAAAAGTGAGTAGCATGCCGGGCTACCCCCGGCCAGCAATCTTAAATTAAATCTAAGCGTTATCGCAGCCAGAAAAGGCGGCGACCACGATAGCTTGATATCAAGCGTAAGTTACGCAAACTTGCGCAACGCATCCAATCCCAACCCCGCCCCAATACTCCCAAACAAATCCCCCTCCACCTTCTTCGCATCCGGCACGATAGCACCGATGCGATCGCGCAGTCCGCGTACGCCGCTGGAGCCGCCGGTGAAGAATACAGTGTCGACTTCGGCAGCCTTGACGCCGGCGTCGCTCAATACCTTGGCAACAGCCTGTTCGACGCTGGTGATCAGGTGCGAGATCGAAGTCTGGAAGCCGGCCTGGTCCAGATTCATGCTGCATGCGGTGCCGCTCTTGTTGCGCAGGCGTTCCAGCGGCAGGTCTATCTGGTCCTGGCTGGACAGCAGTATCTTGCCCTCTTCGGATTTCAGCGCCAGCCAGTGGCCGTCGCGTTGTTCTATCAGGTACAGCAGACGGTCGAAGCGATCGCGCACGTTGGCGTCGCTGATGTCGCGGTACACATCCTGCAGTTCGCGCCAGATCTTTTGCGTGTAGTTCAAATTGATTGTGTGCCAGGTTGCCAGGTTGAAGTAATAGCCGGACGGTACATCGGTGTTGCTGCCCAGGCGGCCGCCGAGGCCCAGCAGCGGCATCACGTGGCCCAGGCTCAGGTATTTGTCGAAGTCGGTGCCGCCTATGTGTACGCCGCCGTTGCCCAGGATGTCGTCGCGCCTCTCGGTTTTTTTGGCGCGTTCCGGTGACAGGCGTACCAGCGAAAAATCGGAAGTACCGCCGCCGATGTCGGCGATCAGTACCAGTTCTTCCTTGTCGATGCGGGATTCATAATCGAAGGCAGCGGCAATCGGTTCGTATTGGAAACTGATGTCGCGAAAGCCTGCTGCGCGGGCGATTTCTTCCAGCGTTGCTTCGGCTTTCTTGTCTGCCGCAGCGTCGTCGTCGATGAAATACACCGGGCGGCCGAATACTGCCTGCGTGAAGTTCTGGCCGGCGGATTGCTCGGCGCGCTTTTTCAGTTCGCCGATGAAGTAGGCCAGCAGTTGGCGGAACGGTAAGGCCCGGCCTTGCACTTCGGTCTGGCCGTCGATCAGGCTGGTACCCAGCAGGCTTTTCATCGAGCGCATCAGGCGGCCTTCGTAGCCGGCCAGATAAGTGCTCAGTGCGGCACGGCCGTAGCTGACGTGGTCGTCCTCGGCATTGAAAAATACTACCGAAGGCAAGGTGGTCTTGTCTTCTTCCAGCGCCAGCAACGCAGGTTTGCCGGGCTGGTGCCAGCCTACGGTCGAATTGGAGGTGCCGAAATCCACTCCACATGCAATTGCCATGACGCTTCCTGATTAAAAAGTGGGCAGCGATTATAGAACGAAGCAGGGCGTCTCGTCATTTTTATTATGAAATGCTGTTAATTTGTCACTGAATTAACGGGTTTGTCCGCACGCACCACCAGCAACTGGTCAATACGGTAGTGATCGATATCCACGACCTCGAATTGATAGCCGCCATAGAACACGCAATCAGTGCGTTTCGGGATTTTTTTCAGCATGGTCATCATGAAGCCGGCGATAGTTTCATAGCTTTCCTGCTCCGGCAATTCATCCAGGCCTAGCGCGCGGCAGACGTCGTCCACCGAAGTAGCGCCGTCTATCAGCCAGGAATCTGCATCGCGGCGCACGATCTGGTCTTCGCCGAAAGGGTGGACCAGGTTGCCCATCAGTGTGCTGAGCACATCATTCAGTGTGATCACGCCGACGACGTGTGCGTACTCGTTCAGTATCACTGCGAAATCTTCACGCGTGCCCTTGAAGTGTTCCAGCATTTCAGACAGTGTCAGCGAATCCGGCACTACCAGCGCAGTGCGCATGGACAACTCCTGCACCTTGGTAAAGGCCTGGTTGGTCAGTACCCGTTTCAGGATATCCTTGGATTCCACATAGCCGACCACGTTGTCGATATGGCCGTCGCAGACCAGGAACTTGGTATGCGGATGCTCGGCGATTTTCTGGCGTATCACGACGTCGGTATCCTGCAGCGTGAAATAGACGATGTCGCCGCGCTGTGTCATCGCCGACAATACCGTGCGGTTTTCCAGTTCGAACACATTGCCGATCAAATGATGTTCGCTTTCCAGCAAGGCGCCGGCTTCGGCTCCCGCATCGACAATCGCATAGATATCGTCGGACGTAATCTTCTCATCGCGCTGCGTAGAGATATTGAACAGCTTGAAGATCAGGTTGGCCAGGCCGTTGAAGATCCAGATCAGCGGACTCAGCAGGCTGACGCAGCCGTTCATCGGCCCGACGACGGCCATCGCTATCGATTCCGGCGCGGTCATCGCCAGCCGCTTCGGCATCAGGTCGGCAAACAGCACGAACAGCGAAGTGACCAGCACAAAGGCCACCAGAAAGCTGGCGCTGTCTACCCAGGGGCGGTCGCCCAGCATTGCATGGAAGGCGCTGGAAAAATAAGGCGACAAGGCTTGCTCGCCGAGGATACCGCCGAGTATCGATACCGCGTTCAGCGCGATCTGTACTGCAGTAAAAAAGTGGCCGGGCTGCTGCTGTAACTCCAGCACGCGCGCAGCGCGCAGGCTGCCTTCGGCAGCGAGTACCTGCAGCTTCAATTTACGTGCGGCTGCCAGGGAAATTTCCGACATCGAGAAAAACGCACTGATCGCGATTAATAAAGCGATCACAAGAAAATGGTCAAATAAGGCCATGGGCAATTCCTTTCAGCATTCCATGCAAGGCCGCTGTCCGGGCGGTGCGAGGAATGGGGGGGGGGCGAAAACTTTGGGCGGGCGCAAATAGAAGCAATCGGCGGCCTGCCCAGGGTTTCTCTTCATAGATATTCTTGCAATCATATACTATGGTAATTCCCCAGCGAGGTGTATTGAACAACAGTTGTCACATAAATTTTCCTAAATGTAGCGTTCTTCTCTGAAAGTGGCAGCTTCATGCAGCAAAAAACTTCCGCGCCCTCATTGCAACCGAGTGTTAAATTTGTCCTGATTACGGTGTTCCTGGACATTCTCGGCATAGGTTTGATCATTCCTGTGTTGCCCAGGCTGGTGTCACAATTTGCGCCGCAAGCCGATGCGCAAGCGTATTGGTACGGCATCATTGTGGCGATTTACGGTATCGCGCAATTCTTTTGCGCACCGATACTGGGAGCGCTGAGTGACCGCTATGGCCGCCGCCCTATCCTGCTGCTCTGCGTCTTCGGCCTGGGAGTGAATTTCCTGCTGATGACGGCGGTGACTTCGATCGTCTGGCTGGTGGTGGCGCGCGGCCTGGGTGGCGTGACCGCCGGCAACCTGTCGGTGGCGAATGCCTATATTGCCGATGTCTCTACGCTGGAAAACCGCAGCCGCGCGCTGGGCAAGATAGGCGCGATGTTCGGCCTGGGCTTTATCTGCGGCCCCGTGCTCGGTGGCGTACTGGGCGAGATCAATACCCATTATCCGTTTTATCTGGCAGCGCTTGTTTCGCTGACAAATTTTGCTTACGGCTGTTTTAGCCTGCCCGAATCGCTGCCCCAGCATATGCGCAAGCCTTTCTCCGCGCAAAAGGCCAATCCTTTCACCGGTTTGATGGGCCTGGCCAAGCTGGCCAATGTTGGTCCGCTGGTGATCGTGTATGCGCTGTCCATGTTTGCGCAATTCACGCTGCAAACCACCTGGGTCCTGTCAACAGAGCTGCGCTTCGGCTGGAGCCCGCTGCAGAACGGCTTGTCGCTCTTCGTGGTTGGGGTGTCCAGCGTGCTGATGCAGGGCGTATTCCTGGGCAGGCTGATCAAGCGTATTGGCGATGCGCGTGCGGTATTGATAGGACTGGCCTCGTCCACCACCGCATTGCTGTTGTATGGGCTGGCGACGCAGGGCTGGATGATGTATGCGCTGATCTTGTGCAACGTGCTCGGCTTTGCTTCCGGCCCGGCGCTGCAGGCTATTTTTTCCAAGGCGGTAGAGCCGCAGTCGCAAGGTGCAGCGATGGGTTCATTGACAGCCCTGGCCAGCATCATGAGCGTGGCGGCTACGCTGGCAGGCACCTTTTTATTGGGCCAGGTCAGCCATCAGGCCAAAGGCAGCGTTTTGCTGGGAGCGCCGTTTTTCATGGCCGCGGTCATGCAGGGGCTGGCGCTGACTATTGCCTACCGCCATTTGCGTGCTGCGCCGGCTGGCGCATAACGGAGAGGCGGTACCCAAATAAAAAAGCAGACCATAGTCTGCTTTTGTTTTGCCCGTTCGGATTGCTGATTATTCAGCAATCCGGTTTAGCGAGCCATATGGGCAGTGGTGTGATCCAACACGGCTTCCGGGTTGTCTGCATCGGGCTCCACTTCCTTGTTCAGGACCTTGCCCAGCCTGACCATGTCCACGTCATTACCCCATTTGCCGACTACGACGGTGGCGACGCCATTGCCGATCAGGTTGGTCAGCGCACGTGCTTCGGACATGAAGCGGTCTATGCCCAGGATCAGCGCCAGGCCTTCAACCGGGATGGTGCCGGTGGAAGACAGCGTCGCCGCCAGAACGATGAAGCCGCTACCGGTAATGCCCGCTGCACCCTTGGAGGCGACCAGCAAGAAGATCAGCAGGGAAATCTGATGGCCTATCGTCAATGGAGTATTGGTCGCCTGCGCGATGAAGACCGCAGCCATCGTCAGGTAGATTGCGGTGCCATCCAGGTTGAAGGAGTAGCCGGTAGGAATCACCAGGCCGACCACGGATTTTTTCACGCCCAGGTTTTCCATCTTTGCCATCATTCGCGGCAGTGCGGATTCAGAAGAGGAAGTACCCAATACGATCAGCAGCTCTTCCTTGATATAGGACACGAACTTCCAGATGTTAAATCCGTGCCAGTAAGCGATCAGTCCCAGTACGCCGAAGATGAAGATCAGGCAGGTGATGTAGAAGGTACCCATCAGGTAGCCCAGCGAAAGCAGCGAGGCAACCCCGTATTTGCCGATGGTGAAAGCCATCGCACCGAAAGCGCCGATAGGTGCTGCTTTCATGATGTAGCCGACGATCACGAACAGTACGTGCGAAGTCTTTTCGATGAAATCAAATACCAGCGTGCCGCGGCCGCCGAAGCGGTGCAGCGCAAAGCCGAAGAACACGGCAACCACCAGAATCTGCAGGATATCGCCTTTGGCGAAGGCATCAAAGATGGTATTCGGTATCATCGCCATCAGGTATTCGACGATGCCGGCCAGTTTGCCGGGGCCCGCATAGGCCAGCGCCTCTTTGGAGTTGAGCTTGGTGAGGTCGACATTCATGCCGGCGCCAGGCTGCAGTACATTGACGACGACCAGGCCGATGATCAGTGCGATCGTACTGACGACTTCAAAATACAGCAGCGCCATGCCGCCGGTTTTGCCCACTTTTTTCATGTCTTCCATACCGGCGATACCGATCACGACAGTACAGAAAATAATTGGGGCGATCATCATCTTGATCAGCTTGATGAAGCCGTCGCCGAGGGGTTTCATCGCAGCGCCGGTTTGCGGATAAAAATGGCCCAGCAGAACGCCGATGACAATGGCGAGGATGACCTGGAAATAGAGGGATTTATAAAGCGGCTGCTTCATTCTTAGTCTCCGATTAATAATTATGCACTGAGACTGCGCATCAAAATCAGAGATGCCCACGTATCAGCGATGGGGGTGATGACGGCAGCATGGAAATCGGTTTTTCCAATTTGCGCTTGGCCGTGATCATCAGCGATTCCCATCATACGGGCAATTGTGGGTTTCCACAGCAGTGCTGCGTGGTGTGTAACTTACTGTATCGCAACGGACCTTGGCTGTAGCTTCAGGCTGCGATGGACGGACGTTTGAGTTTTCTTTCTATCAGCACGGCGATGATCTGGCCCAGCTTGCGCAATGCCTGGTCCAGCTCATTGGAATAAGGCAGGCCGCAATTGATGCGCAAAAAATGGTCGAAGCGATTGGAATTGGAAAACATCAGGCCCGGCGATACCAGGATATCTTGCTGTAGTGCAGCATCAAATACTGCTTGCGAAGAAAGCTGCTGCGGCAGTTCCACCCATAGCGATACGCCGCCGTCCGGTATCGTCAGCCGGGTACCGGCAGGAAAATAGGCAGCGATTGCCTCGGCGGTGCGCTCCCGCTGTGATTTCAGGGCGCTGCGCAGGCGCCGCAAGTGCCGGTCGTAAGCGCTGGAACCCATGAACTCGGCCACGATGATTTGCGCCCATTCTTCGTTATAGCGGGTCTGTGCATACTTCAGCATATTGATGCGCGCATGCCAGCGTCCGCCTACCATCCAGCCCAGCCGCAGGCCGGGCGCGAGTATCTTGTGCAGCGATGCGCAATAGATCACATTGCCGGTCTTGTCCCAGGATTTGGCCGCCAGCAGCGGCACCTCGCTATTGGCCAGCGCACTGTAGGAATCATCTTCGATCAGCGGGATGTGCTGGGCATCGCACAACTGCACCAGCCTTTCCTTGTGCGCGTCCGGCATGATGCTGCCCAGGGGGTTTTGCAGATGCGGCACTACGACCACCGCCTTGATATTGGGATAGGTCTGCATCGCCAGTTCCAGTGCCTCCAGCGAAATGCCGGTCTGCGGGCTGGTGGGAATTTCCAGCGCCTTCATGCCCAGGCTTTCCAGCACCTGCAGCAGGCCATAGAAAGTCGGTGACTCTACTGCGATCACGTCGCCCGCCTGCGCAACCGCGCGCAAGGCCAGGTTCAATGCTTCTATGCAGCCGTGGGTGACGACGATATCGTCGGCTGCAATTGTCAGGCCATGGGCCATCGCGCGTTTGGCCAGCGTGGACTTGAAGGCCTGGTTGCCGCGCGGCGGGCAGGCCTTGGTCAGGATGTCCGGGCGCTGCCGCAGCGCGCGCAGCGCCAGGTTTTTTAATTCCTGCTCGGGATACAGTTCCGGCGCGCCGGTAGCGCGTGCCAGGTTAACCTTCACCGGCCTCTGCCCTTGCGAAATGATGGCAGACACCCGCTCATGGATGCCGACAAACTGCGCCGGGTCTATCGCCTGCCCGGCCTTGGGTTCGGCCAGCGGCACCAGCGATACACGCTTCGGCTGCCGCACAAAATAGCCGGAACGCGGCCGCGCTTCCAGCCAGCCCTCGGTTTCCATATGGCGGCACAGCGTCAGCGCGGTGGACAGGCTGACACCGTGCAACTGCATCAGCTTGCGTACCGAAGGCATGCGGTCGCCGCTGACCAGGGTGCCGGCTTTGATTGCGGCCACATAGTGCGCCGCCAGTTTGCGATACAGGGTTTGAGTGTCCATGTCTCATCATTCCATTGTTATCCCGGCCAGGACAGATACAGGCTGGAGGAATTCAGACGATAACAGATATGAAAATTGGCTGCTGATGCGATACAGATAGGTTTTTGCTGTGTCTGTCAGGCACGGAGAGGCGGGACTAAGCTGTAGATACTGTCACCTAAGGAGAACGCCATGCATGTCAGCAATATCAGCGATACCCGTACCCAGCTTAGCGCCGGCCAGCGCCTGCACTTTCCGGCGCTTCAGGGGGACCTGATCTATGTGAGTTTTGGCAAGGCCGGTATCTGCAGCGCTCCGGTCTGGATGGAAACCCCGTATTTTGAATCGGAGCTGGTGTTGCGGGAGGGGGAGTCTTATACGGTGGGCAATAAAGGCTGGGCCACGGTTTCCGCCTATGAGCACTGCGAACTGATACGGATCTGCCCCGCCAGCCGCTGGCAAAAATGGGCGGAGGCGGTGCGTACCGGCCTGCAAGCCGGCAGGCTGGCGCTATTGCTGCGGCTAAAGAGAAAGCTAGGTCGCTGGGTACGCGCTACCTGAAGTCGAATTCCCGCATCATGAAGTCTTCCAGCGCGGCGGTATCTTCCGGGCGGGCAGACATCGATACTGTGCGTCCCAGGCGGCGGGATTCCCAGTTGAAGTCGCCGGTGTAGTAGGTACGGATGATCTGTATCATGCGGCGCACGATGGCCAGGTCAATGTCTTCACCCTGCTTTGCATCAACTTCAATCACTTGGCGCCAGCGCTTACGGGAATTAGGTTCGGAGCCGTTAAATGCAAAAGTCGCTGAGTGCGCGTCCTTGTTCAAAATTTGAAAAATTGAACTGGAATTTGCAGCAGTGCTTATCCGCTTGAACGGAGCTATTGTGCGATTACGATCCAAAATAGCTGCGTTTATACCTGCGAGTTGAGCCTGGTTGGCAACGATATCTGGATCTTCCGCATTGAGTTTTTTGACTCGTATCGCTAAAGCTTGCCTGCTAAGCGGCTCTGCTTGCTCGAAAAAACCTTGCGCCGCATAGATGGCGGCAAGTTTGCTTAGGCTGGTTGCCACATCGGGATTATTAGGTGTGTTGTCGCTTTGGGCAAGCTGAAGGGATTTTTTTGCCAGTGCGGTAGCCTGGTCATATCTCCCGTCTTGATAGAGTGCGGTTGCTTCATCGTTCAATCGTTGCCACTCTGACTTTTGTGCTGCGGGATTTGCGCAGGCGCAGATTAGCAGTGACCAGAGCAGACTGTGGATATTTCGTTTTTGCATTGTGCGCGCACGATATAAGAAAGCAGGAACATTGTTTATTCATTCTGCTCAAGCAACTGCAAGCTGACAGGCAGAAAAGCTTCGCGATTCATTTCGGATCAACGATGTCAGATGAAGGCGTAAAAATATTACGCAACATTGAGGTTGAGTATTGTAAAACGGAAAATAGTATTTTTGGCAATAAAATGCCGAAAAAGCTCGTTGAGTTAGTAGCTTTTTGCTATTCCCATAGGAGGCGATAAAGAGGGTATTTAGTGGTTGCAGACCGGCACCGCCTGCAATGTGGATATCCGACCCTTTGCCGTTGTGAGCTACCTGAAGTCGAATTCCCGCATCATAAAGTCTTCCAGCGCGGCGGTATCTTCCGGGCGGGCAGACATCGATACTGTGCGTCCCAGGCGGCGGGATTCCCAGTTGAAGTCGCCGGTGTAGTAGGTACGGATGATCTGTATCATGCGGCGCACGATGGCCAGGTTGACATCGCCACCCAGACCGGCATCGACTTCAACCACCTGGCGCCAGCGATTATTCGCATTCGGTTTCCATCCATTGAAAGCAAAAGTGGCTTCGCGGGTGCCCTTGCGCAAGATCTGGAATACGCCGCCGGTACCCTCGGTATTGGCCCTTTGCATACTGCGCCTGACGTTCGCTTCCGCCACTTCCTGTGGCGACATGCCACGGCCGGACTGGGCTGCGGCTTCGTTTTCCTGCCTGGCCTTGTCTTCGACGGCCTGGCGGCGCTGGCGCGCGGCGGCCAGCATGCTCGTCATGTCAGGCTCATTGGTCGTCACCGACGGCGGCGGTTGCACCGGCGAAGGTGTCGGCGTTTCCCGTGCGATGATAGGGCTAGGCGTGGATTTTCTCGGCGGTGTGATCGCCTTTGGCGTTTTTGGGGAAGGCTTGGGCTGAGTTTTCTTGGGCTCAGCTTCCTGCGCGATCTTGGCCATGGTCTTTTGATCCAGGATCAGGACCATAGGCGGTTGCTCCTGACCGCCGCCATTTTTGATTTTTTCGGTGTGGTGTGTCAGGATCAGATACAGCAAAAAGCCGTGCACCAGCAGGGCTATCAGTATTCCGAGCAGGTTGCGTGGACGAAAACGGATGTGCAGGTGCGCTTCGCCTTGCTCTACCCATTCGCCGTCAGGTTGCTCAAAATAAAACTTCATGTTTCAGATGCAAGGAGAAAAACCCGTTTACGGCGGCATTTCGCTGGTCGCGGCCCGTTAAAAGGGGCAAGCTTAACCCAAACGGAAGTAAACACATGTAACAAATTTTTTCGCCTTAATAATATAGTCAGATGTACCCAAACCAGCCCAGCAGCGCCCCGGCAGCCAGCAGCCACAGCAGGTGGATGCGGGTGCGCCAGACAATCAGCGCAGCGGCGGCAGCCAGTAGCCACACGGGCCAGTCGGTCGCCGCATTACTGTGCGATGAAGCAAGAATCCAGCCTGTCGCCACCAGCAATCCTATTACTATAGGCGCCATACCCAGTTTGAAGGCACGCACCGGCCGCATTTCGCGGTTCTTGTGACCCCAGCTCGCTGCGATATACGTCAATGTAGTGCTGGGAAGCAAGATGCCTACCATTGTAATCATGACGCCCAGCAAGCCGGTCCAGACACCGCCTGCATTCAGGCCTATATTCCAGCCCATTAGTGCAATAAACAACACATTGGGGCCAGGGGCCGCCTGTGCAATGGCGATGGATGCATTAAATTGGGGATCGGTCAGCCAATGTTGCTCAATGACAAGATAACGATGCATATCCGGCACTGTGGAAATGGCGCCGCCTATGGATAACAGCGATAGCATCAGATAGTGCAGGAACAGGTTCAGCCAGTCGCTCCAGCCCAGGCTCAATTGCAATACTGTCGTCATCCGCCCAGCCTCTTATAAACCAGGATGCAGGAGATGCCACCCAGGCCGATCAGGATATAGGCCAGCGGCCAGTGCATGATGGCGATGCCGAGAAAGCACAGCACACTTAATACAGTGCAAATCTTGATGCCGAGCGGATTGGTTTTCAGCGCGCCGTACAGGCGCAGGCCCGTCGCAATGATCAGGCCGGCCGCGACCGCGCTCATGCCGCGCAAGGCACCGGCCACGCCGGGATGGTCGGCGACATGCGCATATACCAGGGCGAGCAGCAGGATGATAACCAAAGGAACTACCAGCATGCCGGCCAGCGCTGCCATGGCACCCGGCAGGCCGAAATAGCGGCTGCCTATCATCATCGACAAATTCACT
Source organism: Parundibacterium terreum (assembly GCF_014636315.1). Classification (GTDB taxonomy): domain Bacteria; phylum Pseudomonadota; class Gammaproteobacteria; order Burkholderiales; family Burkholderiaceae_D; genus Undibacterium; species Undibacterium terreum. Next base: position 373,881 of record NZ_BMED01000006.1, read on the forward strand.
ACATTCGGACCGGGCATGATTTGGGCGACCGCCCATTCTTCGACGAATTCTTCCTTGGTCAGCCAGCGCTTTTTCTCTACCAGCTCATGCTGAACAATGGCCAGCACGCCGCCGAAACCTTGCAGCGCCAGCAGCGTAAAGGAGACAAACAGGTCGGTCAGGGATTTGGGTTGCGGACTGGCTGGGTCGGGAGGCGACTGGGGCAAGCTGTTCATTAGTGAATTCGGCAACTAGAGGAATGCGGCGCAAACAAAGGGCTGCTAAAAGTAAGTACCTGTTTGCGCATGCTGGACCTGCTTATTGTAAAGCAAGGCGGGCAGACTTGATACGCCGGATGCAGCGTTTAGGCTGCTTCCGGCGATTTGCCGGGGCCGCGTGTTTCCTGCCGTGAGCTATGCGCCCGTATCCTGGCGCGCCATTCGCCCAGCACCGTCAGTGCGCCCTGGAATTCGCGTTCTATCAGATCCGCTTCCGCATTGGTGATCACGCCATCCATCAGTGCCGAAGAGACTGCTTCGGCGACATCGCCCACCTGGCTCATCACGCGGCATACGGTTTGCGACAGATCATCATTGCTGAGCTGCTCCGGCTCCGGCACCACAAAGGCGGCCATGCCATGGCGTCCCAGCAAGGCATGCAGCGGCAGCAAGGCATCCTTGACTCCGGCCTTATGGCAAAACTCCACGATCAGCGAGGTTTCCTCAAACGAGGGGTAGTGCGACTCTATGCCCGGTGCCAGCTTGTTGCGCAATACATTGGCCGAAATTTCCATTTTCTGTGCCAGTGCTTCCAATCCTCCCGGATAGGCGCGCGCTACTTTATACAGTGCATCGTGCTGGTTCATGTCCGAGTATTTGCGAGTCATGGTGAATTTCCCTTTTTATTACCGATGCGTTTTGTTTTTCTGTCTACTAAGATTCCCTCCACTGCAGCGACGATGAAGAGTTTGCAGATTGTACCGAACAAAAAGCAGAAAATGGGCAAAGGACGTTGCGAAGCACGGTATTCGGAGTAATGTATTGTTACCAATATCGGGTTGATGATTTTATTATTAAAATGATAGCATTCGTGAAAAAATATCGGACTTGGTCGGGTACCTATAAATAGCATTCGGGAAAAAGATGATGCAGAAAAAAGCAATAGCAGTGATGCGCATGATGGTGCTGACGATAGCGGCGGCGGTAGCCGTCGCCGGCGTCAGCGATGCGCAGGCCAGCTCGGCCAGCAGCAGCCGTTCCAGCACATCGGGCTCCTCATTCAAGAGCGGATTTTCGTCGCAAAAGAAATCGTCTTCCGGCTCTTCATCGAAGAATTCTTCTTACGACTTCGGCAATAGCAGCAAATCTTCCGGCAGTTCGGACTCCGATTCGGGCAGCAGTAGCAGAAAGACCGGTTTCGGTTCTTTCAGCAAGAATTCAGACAGTGGTTCTGCGCCATCATCGGACTCCGGCAGCTCCAGGTCCAGGTCCGCGCTCGGCAAGGATCTGGACAAGAATGCAGCCAATGCCAATGCATTAAAGACGCTGGACGCCAGGAACGCGGCAAAAGCCCGCCAGGATAGCCAAAACCAGCAATCGGCAGCGGGCGGCCCGCTGTATTCACCTGCCCCGGTACAGCAGGCTCCTGCGGCGGCACCGCCGGTGATCATCCAGAACAACGGCGGCGGTTCGTCGAACGGCTGGATGTGGTTCCTGCTGGGCCAAAGCATGCATAGCCACGATAGGGAGCGGGTCATCATAGACCGCGGAAACGGTTCCACCAACTCGTCCGGCAGTTCTGACGGCATGGCCGATGGCGTGGGCGGACAAGGGGGCGGCAGTGGTGCGGTCAGGGCCAGCCAGCCTGAGCAGCCCGGCTTTTTCATGCATACATTGCGCGTCCTGTTCTGGTTGCTGGTATTGGCCGCGGTCGGCGGCGGCATCTACTACCTGGCAAAGCGCAAGGGAATCAGCAAATCCTCCAACTACTCATTAGGAAAGTTCTGAAATGGCCTGGACAGATGCATTCAAATACGTAAAAGGCATAGCCGCCCGTCACGGCATGGACAGCGGCGAGCGCCGCGAAGACCAGGGTTTGCCGCTGGGCGGCCGCATAGGCGGCATGATCAAGATGCAGAAAACCCCGTTCATCCACGCTAGCACCAATGGTTCGCTGATGGAAATCCCGGGTGACGGAGATACGCTGATCAGGGCCGTGAGCCGGGTCAACCTGGATATGTCGGGCAGCCTGTTCCGCTATTACCTGGCGACCGGCGATGACGACAGCCAGGAAAAATACCTGCAGCTTTACCAGGACGACAAGGGCCAGGTGGCGGAATTGATGTACTGCACCCGCCTGACCCGGCTGATCCCGGAAACCGAGGAAGACCAGGAAGCCTACCTAGGGGAAGCCGGTTACGGCCTGGGTGACAAGTCATATACCTTGTGGCGCGAGCAGTTGGCGGGCCTGGGTTTTGACGAGGCGGATCTGAAAAACGTGTTTGGCGAAGCAGACAGCATTACCTACCAGCGCGATGCCGGCGACCCGCAGGCGGAATTTGTCCGCCCTTTCTCCGGCACCGAGACCAGGATAGACGACGCTGGCGGCGAACACGGATTGAAGCAGCAAGTCGTCTTCATGCCTTACACCAGGGACGTGGTCGGCAGCCCGGAATACCTGCTGATTACGACAGAAATTGTGCTGAGCCAGGACGGCGACAGCAGCAAACGCGGTATCCACGTGGACTTCATGATAGGCATACCACTGGAACAGGACAGGGTAACGATACAGTAGAGAATGCGAATTTGATTTCATCCCCATGACAGTATTTGGCAGTAAAACATAAGAACCAAACACAAGAATTGAAGAGCTGTACGGCAGTAACACACTAGAAGTATTTCTTAATTGAGAGGAAGCAAAATGAGTAATTTGAATGGTTGGGGCCTGACAGCACGTTTGATATCCAAACACTTCGGCGTACTGGGCGACAAGGTATCGGAAGCCATCGCCAATTTCGACCCGGAAACAGCAACCGAAGCGGATCGTGACCGCCTGGCCGATACCCTGAGGGAAACTGCACAAAAGCTGGCGGCGGCCCGTTCTTCTTTCGACAAGGAACACGCTGACGTCGTCAAACTGCGCGAACTGATCGCCACCGACGAAAAAGCCTCGGAAACCCTGGCAGAACGTCTGGCGGCAGGAAAGATTTCGGAAGCGACAGTCAGCCTGTTTTGCGACGAGCTGGAATCGAACAAAGCCAGGCTGCCGCTGGAAGTGCAGGAAGAGGCGGACGCGCAAGAGTATATGAGCGAGCTGCAAAAGATCGTCGATGCACTGTCCAAGCAACTGGCTGACTTTGATGCGGCTGCGAAGAAAGCCATGCAGGCACTGGCTTCCGCGAATGCGCAAAAAGACTTGCAAGCCTTGCGTGCCGAGCGCCAGGAGCAATTGTCCAGCCTGTCCGGCCTGAAAGGCAACAGCACTGCGCTGAACGCGCTGACCCGCCGTGCACAGACGGTCAGCAACGAAGCAGCCGGCCTGAAGATAGTTGCCGATATCGCGCAAAAACCGCTGGACCAGGCTGCCGAGATCGACGCTATCAGGAAGTCGGTCTCCCAGCCGGATACCGCCGGTGAATCGACACTGGAACGCCTGAAACGCCTGTCCGGAAAATCGGCTGCAGCAGCATAGTTAAAATTGCAGCGCTGAGTTTAAGAATGGCGGCGTGGAGAAATCCACGCCGCCATTTTTTCGCCATAGCTGGCGGGAAGTCGCCGTGGAATGGCGGCCAAGATTACTGTCGAAGCTGCTGCTTTTGCCTTTGCTGCAGATAATCCTTCACCTCTTCAAAGCTGACCTTGCCGCGCTTGCGCGTATCGATCTGTTCAAAATTCTTTGCAACATAGCCCAGGCCCGCCGCTCGCGCCTGTACTGCAGTAACCGCGCCGTTGCCTGATGTATCGGCAGCATCGAATTGCTGCTTCAGCTTTTTCAGCGCCTGCTCCTGCAAGGCCGCGCCGGACGCCGGTGGCTGCGTTGGCGCTATGCGCTTTTCGGGCGGTAGATAAGGATCGGCGTGAGCGGGACTGGCATAAGGCGGTACAGCACGCGCAGTATCCTGGCTATTCTGCGCCAGGCAGGCTTGCGTAGTGCCGGATGCAAGAATAAGGATGCCCAGTAATTTTTTCATATTTCCTCCCAGTGCCGGCCGTCTGCTAATGCGCTGCCACTGCCGCGGCATAAAACTTGAGCAGATCGGCCTTTGCCAGTTTGCGCGAAGCATCATCCAGATAATTCATATGGCCTCCGCTATAGTTCCTGATCTGTATATTGGCATTACTGCCCAGCCTGGCCAGATCCATTTCAGTCTGGTAAAACGGCGTGGCCAGGTCATGGTAGCCGTTCAGTGACAATACCTGCATCGCCGGATTCAACAGCAGGGCTGCCGCCAGGTCCGGCACCGTATCCGGCAGGCCGATACCGTCGTGCTGGAAATTCCAGCTATTGATGGCGGGTGAAGAAACGATGTAAGTGGAGTTCGCCGAGTACTTGAGCTGAGTGCTCAGGTAGCTGGAAAAGATGCTGCTGAAGCTGGCCGTGATCAGCGTGGAAGACGGATCGCCGCCGCTGGCCAGCGCACTGCCATTGGCGGCAAAGATGCGCGCATCATAGCGGCCTATCAGGCTGCCGGGCAGCAGGAATTGCTGGAAGGTATCCGGCGTGACATTGATGTTCTGTTGCCAATAGCTGGCTGTCAGCCCGGTGTATGCGGAGGCCTGTGCCACCAGGCCGGCGGGCGCGGAAGTGTGATTGGCCAGATAGGCCAGAACAGCGGGGCGGTAGCTGGCCGCACTAAAACTCCGTACCTGAGCCAGGTAGCCGGCGAGGTCCGTGGGCACGGGACTGGACAAGCTGTAGTAAGCGCCTGTTGCCGCATAGCTGGGCAGATAGCCGTCGCAGCTGATGGTGACCGGATAAAGCACACCGCAATTGACGTTGTAATTCAGTATCGACGATTGCAGTACGATGCCGTCTATCTTGACGCCAGCCGTCTCCAGCAGATTTGCCAGCACGGCAGTCCGCGGCGTGCCATAGGATTCGCCGAACAGGAACTTTGGCGACGAGCTGCGCTGGTACGCGGCGACATAGCGGATCACGAAATCGCGGAATACCGCAGCATCCTGGTCCACGCCCCAGAAACTTTGATTGGTATTTGGCGCTATCGCTTGCGAATAGCCGGTGCCTACCGCATCGACAAACACCAGGTCACTGGTATCGAGCAGGCTTTCAGCGTTGTCGATGAAGGGCACCGGGTTTGCCAGAGAGGTCGCCGGGGCATTGGTGACGATGCGCTTGGGAGCATAAGAACCCATGTGCAGCCATATCGTTGCCGAGCCGGGGCCGCCATTGTAAAAGAAGGTGACGGGCCGTTTGGCCGCATCCTGGTTATCCGCCGTATAGGCAACATAAAAGAAAGAGGCGGAAGCTGCCCCGGTTTTCAGGTCGCTGGCGGTGAGGTGGCCGCTGCTGCTGGTATAGGCGATCGTTTTGCCGTTCAGGCTTAACTGGCTGTGCACTTGCGCGGCTTGTTCACTGGCCATTGCCAGCGATGCGTTTGCTGCGCCGGAATAAAAAACGGGATCGGCGTAAGCCTGGTCGCCATTGCCTGGGCTGACCGGGGTGCCGGTGCCATTGCCGCCGGATGCCGGCGCACTCGATCCACCGCCGCCGCATGCGCTGAGCAGTGACAGCAGGATTGTCAGAATACCTGCCCAGATTTGTTTGTGTGCCGTCGCCATGCGCAGGCTCCTGGAGGATGGCCGGATGCCGGCCTGAGGGGACCCTGTATGCATTATCGGACTATTTGCAGGGATTTCAAGTTTGGCCGCCATACCCGCTGTTAAAACGATGTGCGCTATCCTTGCAGCAGGGACTTGTGACTATTTTTGAACTCCGCTGCACGGCGGCGTGACATTTCTATCACTTGCTGCTTGCCCAGATGCATGTCCAGGCCGCCATTGGCCGAGGCGGTGATGCTTTGCACATGGTCCAGGTTCACGATATGGCGGCGGCTGGCGCGCACGAAGCGGGACGGCTCCAGCTTTTGCTCCAGCTGTGTCAGCGAGCGCAGCATCAGCGGCTGTTGGTTGTCGAAATACACACGGGTGTAATTGCCTTCCGATTCAAACAGCCGTATTTGCGGCAGGCTGACAAACCAGCAACGATCGCCATCCTTGATGAACAGCTTGCTCTCGCCTGCTGTTGTCGCAGCCGCTGCTGCTGCGCCGGCTTGTGATGGCGGATGCGGGGCTGTCTTGTGCAAGGCCGACGCCAGCCTGGCTGCCGTCACCGGCTTCAGCAGGTAATCCAGTGCGCTGACTTCAAAGGCCTTGATTGCATAGGTATCGAAAGCGGTAGTAAAGATGACTTGCGGGGCATGGTCCAGCGCTGCCAGCAAATCAAAGCCGCTACCGCCCGGCATTTGTATGTCGAGAAAAATCAGCTCGGGTTGCAGTTCTTCTATCAGCCTGTGTGCCTCCGCCGCAGTCGCGGCTTCCCCTGCGATGATCACTTCCGGGTGGGCCGCCAGCAGGCGGCGCAACTCTGCCCGCGCCAGCCTTTCATCATCGACGATCAATGCCCTCATGCCGGCTCCAGCGGCAACGTCAGCGTCGCGTAGACCCAACCGCCGTTTTCAGTGATGGTGGCCGAGGCCTGTGCGCCGAACAGCAGGCCCAGGCGTTTGCTGACGTTGTTCAAGCCCAGTTGCGTGGAACCGTGGCGCCGTACCAGGCTGCCCTGATTAGCTACGGTCAATTGCAGCCTGTTCCCCAGCAATTGCGCGCCTATGCGTATCTCGCAGCTGCCGGCACTGGTTTCCACGCCGTATTTGACCGCGTTTTCCACCAGGGTTTGCACTGTCATGGGGGGAATGGCAAGGTGCTGCAAGGCATCGGGCACATCTTCTGCAAACAGCAGTCGGTCTTCAAAACGGATTTTTTCTATCGCCAGGTAATTGCGCACTGCTTCCATTTCCTGTGCCAAGTGGACGGTCTTGTTTTGGCCGGTTTGCAGGCTATAGCGCATCATGTCGGCCAGTTGTTCCACTGCCTGTGCCGCCAGTTCGGTGTCCTGGTAGATCAGTGCCCGTATGCTGTTGAGGCTGTTAAAGAAAAAATGCGGGTTGACCTGCGCCTGCAGCGCGCGCAGTTCTGCATCCTTGATGCTGATCTCCAGCCGCAGTTTGTCCAGTTCTGCCTGCACAAAGCGGCGGCGTGCATGCACGCTGGTATACAGCACGGTCCACATCCCAAAAATGAAAGTCCATCCGGCCAGCGCCATAGGCAGCCATTGCCAGTTATGGAAGCTGTTAGCCGGCCGCAGTGCATAAAACACGGCGGCAACCAGTATCACTTGCGCCACAGCCAGCACCACTACACCCAGGGTGAGCTTTAGCCAGGGCAGGCTGCGCCTGTGATCCAGCCATCCGCTTGCCTGCAGATGCCTGCGCCAGCGATGCGTCAGCCAAAGCCCGGTCACACTGGACCAGCTATAAATGAGCAGGAATTTGCCGGTATCGGCCGGCTGGTTCAGTACTGACGGGTAGGTATTGAATGCCCCCACCAGCAACCAGCCCAGTAGCTGCCAGATCCAGTACCAGGGCATGCCGTTTTTTTTGTACTGGCCGGGCTGCCGGGGCAGTTTTGCGTCCGGTGCTGCGTCCAGTGTTTGTTCAGGTGCGGTGATCACTTCAAGAATTCATCCATACGGGCGAGCATCCATTGCGGGTCGTCATACATGATAAAGTGCCGCGAGGTATCGCTCAATTCAATTTTCACACCCGGCAGTTTTGCATATTGCAGCTTGAATGTCGATTCGGCAGTAGAGCGCGGCATGTATTGTTTGTAAGCGATCCAGGTTCCTAGTACCAGCGTAGGAGATTTGATCTGGCCGATTTTATCGCGCAAGTCGGTGGACAGCATCTCATACATGGAGTTAGCAATTGTTTTTTGGTCGGACTTCATGCTCCAGCCGACGATTCTTTCTATGTCTTCCGGTTTGCTGATCATCGTGGAGGCGGTGCCGCGAAACTTTGCTTCCAGTGCTGCCGGGCTGCTTTCCAGGATCTTGTCGCGCATCGGGGCTGCCATTTCCTTCAACTGGGCTTCCGTCATGCTGGGCATCTGGGTTGCGCCCAATGCAGGCATGGTATCCACGATGATCAGCTTGCCTATCTTGTCCGGATGGTCGGCGGCGGTTTGCATCGCCAGGAAGCCGCCCATGCTATGGCCGACGATGATGGGCTTGTCCATTTTTTCGGAGGCGATCAACTGCATCAATTGCTGCTCTGCCTGCTGCAGCAAAGGGCCGTCGGTGGCCGGCGTGCCGGCAAAGCCTGCCAATGTCAGCACATAACAGCGGTAGTGCCTGTCGTAATGGGCGACGGTGTCTTTCCAGACTTCACCTGGGGAAGACAGGCCGGGGATCAGTATCATGGGCTGGCCCTGGCCGCTGGCCTGGACCTGGAAAGCCGGGTTGGTGGCAGCTTGGGCGCCGGAGCCGAGCACACTCAGGGCAGCAATGAAGCCGAGCGATGCGGCGGCGCTGCGCGCCAGTTTCAGTAAGGATGTGTTCATGCGGTTTCTCTCTCAGGTGGTTGGTACAGCCATCTTAGGGAGTCGCAATGCGGGACACTACCGCTTTGGTATGAACGGTCATCTTCAATGATGAGCGGTATGAGCGGTATGAGTGGTATGAGTTGTATAAGCGGTAAAGCACGGGCGAAAAAAAACCTCCAGCGCCGGTAACGCTGGAGGCTTGCTTTACCTGGGGAGATTCCCCTGGACTTGTTACACCGGCTGTATGCCTGCCAGTACCCAGCCGCCCTGGCCATTGACCGGCTTGCTCATATTCCATACTTCGGCAAAAGCTTCCGGTGCGGCATGTTCGCTTTCCTTGATGATGCCGTTGAAGCGTACGCTGGCCAGATAATCCCTGTCCGTCGTTTCCACGCCCAGCAGTTCCGAATTCAGGCTGACCACGTCGGTATGGTTGGCAGAGGCACCGCGTTCCTGCAATTGCAGACGCAGTTCACCAAACATTTCCGGCGTTGTGAATTCACGGATATCGTTCACATCGGCACGGTCCCATGCTGCCTGCAGACGGATATAGTGGGCCTTGGCATTACGCAGGAAGGTATCTACGTCAAAGTCTGCCGGCACATCCCAGGTCGCTGCACTGGCACCTGTTGCCGAAGCAGTGGACGCCGCTGCGGATTGGAAAGCTGCAGGCTGGCTGGCGGACTGGTTGTTTATACCTGAACCGATTTCCGGTACGCCGTTAGCCTGGCCGCCAGCGTAGGCATTGGCAAATGCCGGCTTTTGTGCGCTCGATCCCGCACTGCGATTCTTGATCATGCGGTAGATGAACATACCTGCTGCTGCCAGCAAGCCTATCATCAGGATGGAGCTCAGCATGCTGGCCATTGCGCCGCCCATGCCCATGCTGGAGAACAATGCGCCCAGACCCAGGCCCAGCAATGCGCCGCCCAGGATACCCTTCCAGGGGCTGGCCGGTTTAGGCGGAGTGGCGCCGGGAGCTGCTGCAGGAGGTTTGGCTGCGTTAGGTGCTGCCTGTGCCGGTGGCGCCTGGCGCGAAACGTTTTGCGACTGCCTGCCGATAGCGCTGCCGCCGCCTACGCGTTTGGCCTCCGCATCTGCGACGCCCAGCGACACCGCGCCAAGGGCAATCATCATGGTAAGCAAGAATTTTTTCATGTTAGCTCCTAGTATGTGTGTCCGGTACAAAAGCACCGGATTCATCGTTTAGCCGACGATACATGGATACTAAAGCAGCATTGCTTATAGAAAAAGCGAAGATAATAGAAGGATTACTTCGTAAAAACAGAAGTAAAAAGGGCTTGGAGTGAATTTATGCGGATAAACTCACCCCAAGCTCAGCAACTCAACGCAGGCTCAAAGTCTGCCTTTTCCAGGCCGGGTCTTGCCATTTATAGAACAGGCTGAGGAAATTTGGCGCATCGGCCTGCTTTTCCACTTCCAGCGTATCCATTTTGACCACTTCAAAGCTGCGCTTGTAGCGGCCGTCTATCCTGGCCTCGCGCGCGACCAGCATCTTGTTGCTGCCGGGCACCCAGCCGGCAAATTCGGCATAGCCCAGCTCGGACTCGCTGGCGGTCGGCGGCAATACGTCGATGATCCAGCCGTTACTGCCCTGATGGAACAGCCATAGCTCGCGCCAGCTATCCATGGGTTGCACCGCCAGTGCCAACGCCGTGCCCTGGGAATTGGCGCGGGCAGAGGCATTCCACACCAGCCCATACGTGCAGCGCTGCGCCAGCGGGTTTTTCTGGTCATGCTTGGCATCCACCAGGCTGATGCAGGTTTCGCCGGGCTTGCCGGGCGTGGTGCGTATGCCCAGTCCGGATGGTTTTCCATCTTGCCCGTTTTGCGGCGCAGGCACCGTCTCTGCTGCCCAGCGCATGCTGCCAGCGCGCACACCGGCATCGGCGTAGGCGCTATTATCTTCATCGCTGAGTTCCAGCTTGTTCACGCCTGCCAGTTCCAGCATGGCACGGTTGCCGGCATCCACCGGTGATTCATTGCGCCTGGCTTTCTGGAAAACGATGCTGGACCAGACTCCGGCGCGGCGCATGCGCACGCGGTTTTTCAGGTAGTCCGGCAAGTTGACCAGCTCTACCCTGTCCAGCACGTCGGCGCGCCAGGTATCCAGCGCCGCCTTTTCGGCCGGGCGCATGGCAGGGTCTATGCATTCCTGCCGGGTCAGTGCCAGCGCGGCCCTGGCTTTTTGCTCATTGCTGGACGTCATTGCCAGCACGCGGCGGAAGGCTTCGCCGTCATAGCATAGTTGCATGCGGCTATCGCGCTCGAAGCCCTGTATGCGTATGCCGTAGTTGGCAACCACTTCCAGATGCGCCGCGATGATGGCGTCATTCTGCTTGCTCTGGCGCGCAGAGGCACGGCGCGCCAGCCGGTCTGCCATCGTACCCAGCGCGTCGAAAGCTTCCGCGCCTATCGCCTCGGCCGGTGCCGCCTTCAGGTAGGCTGCCGCATAACTGATGCCCAGCGCTTCCGCTCCTGGTGTATCGCGCAGGAAGCGTACCACCGCCATCAAGTCAGGCGCATCGTCCGGCCTCAGCGACATCAGGCGTACCTGGGAAGCCTTGATATAGCCGGCACGCTCGCGCCGGTGATCATAGACTTGCAGGTAATCCATTTTTTCGCCACGGATTTCCAGGCTGTCGCCCTGCCATAGCACGACTTGCTGCTGAGCCGAATCCTTGGGCGAGGCCCGCAACTGGGCCTGGTCTTGCGTGACTATCGCGACCAGTGCGGCCGCAGCGATGCCGGCGGCGATCATTGCTGGCTCCCTTCGGTATTGGCCGTGGCTTCCGCGGCTACCCTGCGGCTCCTGTCCTGCTTGCCGCCACCCAGCAGCGTGGAACCGATGAAGCCGCCGTCGCCTGGGGGCGGCGCAATGATGACCGAGATTTTGTCGGACAATTTATCAGCCATGGTCTTTTGTATCAGCAATGGATGCTTGCTGATCAGTTCACCGTCGCGTTCCAGTTGCGCGCTGGCGACCTTGCCGACCAGTTCCTGCCGGTAGGCTTCCGCATCGGCCAGTTTGCGGCGCGAATCGGCTTCGCCGGACGCTTCTATCACGCGTGCCTGGGCCGCACCTTCCGAGGTTTTGATGCGGGCGACTTTTTCGGCCTCCGCTTCATATTGCCTTTGCTCTATCTGCTTTTGCTTGAAGGGCAGTACGTGCTTCATCGCTTCTTCCTGTGCCTTGGCGGCGATAATTTGCTCATTGCCGGCGGCTTCTGCGGATTTTTCGCGCTTGATTTTGTCGGATTCCGCTTCCAGTGCGGTTTGCTTGACCTGTTTTTCCTTCAATTCCAGCGTGTAGCGCATTTTTTCGGTTTCCAGTTCTTCTGCCAGCAACTTATCCATGCCGTTCTTGTAATCTTGCGGCAAGTCCACCTTGCCCATCATCACGCTGCGCAGCAGGATGCCGTCGGCTGCCAGCTTGGGCTTCAGTTCCGCTTCTATCTGCTGCTGGATTTCCTGGCGCTTGGAAGAAAAAATTTCCCGCACCGTATATTTGGTAAATGCCTTATAGATGACGCCCTGCACCAGCGGCTCCACTACTTCTCCATTGATATCCTGCGGCAGGCTGGACGACATGCGGGTCAGCTTGCTTTGGTCCAGCGCATAGCGGATGGTCAGATCCACGCCCAGTGACAGGCCTTCTATCGACTGGAAAGGCGCTTCGCCATCGGCACGGCTGCTGCCTTCGGGACGGTAAATCTGGTCCAGCAGCGAGTAACGGCGCACATCGTGCAGGCCGGGAACTGCAAACGCCAGGCCCTCATGCAGCTCGGTCGCATTGCCGGTCAATTGGTTGATCCTGACGCCGACCTGGCCGTGAGCGATATTTTGCACCGGCGGATGCTTGTACAGCCCATAAACCGCCAGCCCGCTCAATCCCAGAATCAGCACGCGGCGCCCCAGGCGGCTGCGATCCACCTGCACAGTGCCGACCCTGGCGGCTTTGGAATGCAGGAAATGGAAGCTGGACTTGATACCGGCAACACTGCCGGACAGCGCTGCACGTATGGCTTGTACGACGACCTTGATCCGCTCTGACATGGCTTTACCCTATTGTTGTAGACATCGAAGAAAGGAAACAGTGCCTTGATGGAGGTTTTCTCATCGCACTTCCCTGGCAAGCAGTGTGCTCCGGCGGTGGCGGAAGTATCAATGCCGCGCCGTTGCCAGAATTTTCATGCCCAGGCGGCGCTTGTTCCCGGCGCGGAAGATGCGCTGCCGCGTGTGAAGAAAAGCTCACAGCAGATGTATGACTTTTCTGGCGAAAGCGTGGATACTTTGCCTCATCAATCAATAAGGCCGGAAGAATCCGGGAAGCGCATGGCACAGCTAGAGGCGAAGGCAGCGATAAAAGTGGCGGTCATAGAAGACGATCTGCCTACCAGCAACCAGTTGAAAGGCTGGATAGAAGCGGCCCGGCCCGGCATACAGGTGGACCAGTGGTTCAGCCGTGACGATGCCGAGGCGGCGATAGAACGCGAATCCTACGATCTGGTGGTGCTGGACATCGAGCTGGGCCGCGAAAGGCATGCCGGGGTTGCCATCATCAACGCGATCAACAAGAGCCGGGCAACGCCGGTGCTGGTAGTGTCGGCGATGCCGGCCACCATCTATCGCAGCATCATGAAGGCGCTGGACGCCTGGGACTACCTGCAAAAAGCCACCTTTGAAGAATCCGATTTCATCGATACCTTTCTGGAAATACTGCGCGCCGCCAAGGACCGCCAGCAGCACAGGCAAAAAGAGCAGGCGGCAGCGCCAGCCGGCAATGAATTGTCGATAGACCCGCTGCGCCAGCGTACGCCGATCTGGCGCGGCCAGCGCATCAACCTGCCTCTGACGGCGCAGAGGATACTGGCAGCCTTGTTCGCCAGCCGCGGCCAGGTGGTGTCGTATGAGGACCTGTACCAGGTCGTGAAGAGCGGGCAGAACCGCGACAATATCCGCAAGCACGTCAGCACGATACGCGATGCCTTCCGCGAGATTGATCCCGGCTTCGAATGCATAGAAAACGTGCCGATGCGCGGCTTCCGCTGGACCGACGAAGCACCCGGCAAGCACAAATGAGCGCGCCTGTATTGCAGCGGCTGCTGAGCATAGCGCCCTACCGGCTGCGGATATTGTTCCGCACCGTGTTCCTGCTGCTGGCGGCGGCTACCGTGGCGCTGGTGCTGTTTGTGCTGCAGCAGGAAAAGCAGCTCAGCTACAAAAATTACCAGGGTGGTTTCAACAAGACGCGCGAACAGATTTCATCCACGCTGCGCAATCCCGCCGGCCAGCTGGCGCTGCTGAATCCTCCGGCACAGGAAGGCAGCGGGCGTTTCCTGCATCCGCTGCTGCTGCCCTACTCCGCGCTGGATTTTGACGACCAGAACAAGGTGCAGCAGGCGGTGGCATTGTCCGGTTGCATGGCCAGCTATGGCAATGACGGCTCACTGTGCGTGGGCATAGGCAATAATCCCTGGGCCGGCGGTTTCATCTATGTGGCAGGTAGCTTCAACAGCAAGGCCCTGGTTGCACACCAGCGTGGCGAACTGGTGCTGGACCAGTCGCACCGGGTCAAGGTGACCGTGGCCTTGCGCGGCCAGACCTACCAGTGGATAGCTCCTTTTGAAGAGATCTCGGATGCACCGGCATTGAATAGCCGGCTGGCGGCAGCCAGGGGCCTGCGCGGCCGCCTGACCGGCTTCAATGCCGGCGAAGCGGATAAGCCGCATGCGCGTCCGGTGAAGGAGTTCCGTGGCTGGATATGGCAAAACGCCTCGTGCAATGAACCGGAGCAGGATGGCAGAGATGAAGAATGCAGCCGCAGTTCCTTCTTTTCGCTGCGTTTGCCGGTAGGCGTATTGCAGGATGCGCTGTTCGAGAAAAAACGTCCGGTGTGGCCGCCAGAGGACCTGGATCAGATCAAGGTACAGGTCGTGGTGCTGGCGCCGCAACAGAGCACGCCTCTCCTGGATAGCGATAGCCGCGATGCGGTACCGCCATTTTCGCTGAGCGACCTGCAAGCCTTGCTGCTGCCCGGAGAAACCCTGCGCATACGCAAGCTGGATAAACCGACCAAGGAGACGGAAACTGAGCGGCCGGATTTCGTCAAGCTGGTGGGCAAGGTGGAACAGGAAGATGAATCCTGGCATTTGCTGACCAGCGTGATCCGCCGCCTGCCGGTGGAGGCCTATGACACGCCGCTGGAGAGCCGCGAGGTGATCACGACTTCGCTGGGCAGCTATGAAGTGCTGCTGAAAGGCGATGTGCGCAGCGTCAGCAAGAGCCTGAGCGTGATTGCCACTCGCGTCTCCTGGTTTGTCGGCGCGATATTGCTGGCGCTGCTGCTGGCCTGGCTGGCGATAGAAATAGGCATCATACGCCGCATCACGGTGCTGACCCGGCGCGCCGATTCGGTATCGAAGACGGTGAAGGGTGCCGGCGGCCTGGAAAAATTCGACTTGTCCGATCTGCGCGGCAGCGATGAACTGGGCGTATTGGCCAATTGCCTGCACGACCTGCTTCGGCGGGTCAGGGAAGATGTAGAGCGTGAAGGCATACGGGCCGAGCAAGAAAAAGAAATGTGGCATGCAGTCGGCCACGAGATCATGTCGCCGCTGCAATCGCTGATGGCGCTGCATGATGCGCCGGATGACCAGAGCAGCCGCTACATCAACCGCATGCAGCAGGCGATACGGGTGTTATACGGCAGCGCATCGCCCAGCGAAGCTTTCCAGTCCACGGTATTGCAGGTTGCGGAAATAGATATCACCGCTTTCCTGCAGCATGTGGCAGGCAACGCGCCTTGCGTCGGCATACCGCAGGTGCAGTTTGCCGGTGATGCTGCGGCGCAGATGCCGGTCATGGTCAGGGCGGATGACTATTCGCTGGAGGATGTGGTCACGCATGTGCTGCGCAATGCCGACCGCCACCGCTTGCCCGGCACGGCCATCACGATCACGCTGGAGGCCAGTGAAACGGCGGCCACGATCACCATCTTCAACCAGGGACCGCATATTGCAGAAGACTTGCTGGACAAGATTTTTGAATATGGCGTGTCGGACCAACATGAGTCCGGCGCCAACGGCAATCGCGGCCAGGGCTTGTTCGTCGCCAAGACCTATATGGCCAAGATGGGCGGCACCATCGCCGCCCACAATGTCGCCGGTGGCGTCAGCTTTATACTGAACCTGCAGCGGGGGCTGGGCTAGTGATTGCCGCAGCCCGGGCATCGCGCCAGCGTGTCCATGCGGTGGTCAGCACGAACATGATGGCGATGATGACGGCCCAGGCGGTATAGCAAGCCAGCAAGGTCGGTTCATAGCCGTCCGGCAGCTTTTGCCCGCGGCCGACGAAGGATGGATGGTAGTCGTAGCGCCAGCCCATGTACACCCAGGCCAGCGCATGGATCAGCGCAATATGCACGCAATAGAAAAACAGCGGCGCGCGCCCGAATAGCGACAGCACCGGCACCCGCTGCTTTACATACTTATCCAGCACGGCCAGTATGGCCAGGCTGATGCCCAGCGTGGAGCACAGGTAGAGCAGCGACGGCGGATACTTGTGCACGCGCATGAAGGACAGGAAGCTGTATACGCCGCCCTTGGCCTGTTCCGACCATGCATCCGGATCGCCGTAGATATTGCCGAAGCGCAGCCCGACAAACACCAGCAGCAAGGCTGCAACGCTGATCCATAGGAAGCGCTGGCGCTTTTCTGCCTGCCACAGGAAGACCGGCCCCATTGCATAACCGGCCGCCATTAGGCCTACCCAGGGCATCAGCGGATAGGCAAATGCCGCGCCGAAGCCCTCACCCAGTGGCAGGAAGCCGCCCTGGTGCCAGGCCTTGAACAGGATGCCGGAAGTCGGCCCATGCAAGGCGTCCAACAGGTTATGCGGCAATATCAGCGCCGCAGCAATCACGGCGACCAGCGTGCGCGGCAGCCAGATCAGCGCCGACAGGAAGATCATGCCCATGCCCAGCGCCCAGATGACTTGCAGGATCAGCACGTTATAGCCGAATTGCCAACTAAAGCTGATCCACGTGCATTCCAGCACGACCAGCATCGCGCCGCGCCCTAGCAGGTAGCGGGAATTGTCCGCCACGCCTGCCTTTTGCTGGCGCAGGAAGGCAGATACGCCTGCCAGCAGCACGAAGGTAGGCGCACACAGGTTGGTGATCCAGCGGGTCCAGTACCAGCCGGGGCTGGTCTGCGCCAGATCCATGGGATCGAAAGGCGTTGCCGCAAAAAAATCCCGGGTATGATCCAGGGCCATCAAGACGATTACTATGCCGCGCAATAAGTCGATTGCCGGCAGCCGAGCCGATTTCCCCACGATACTGTTCCCCAGGTTGTTTTGCTATTTTTCTAAGATTTTATTTTCCGCCAAGCTAAAGATGCCGCCATGTGTTGCAGTCAGGATGGCTTCCACGGCCGCATGCTTGATCTTGCGTTCGGTGGAGACTGCGTAAAACTGTTCCTGCACCTGGCTTAACTCTCCGACCAGTTCCGCGCCGAATTGTTCCGCAACGTCGGCCGCCAGGATGGATGCCGCTGGAAACAGGCCCAGTCCGCTGCGGCCGAAAGTGCTCAGCAGCGCGCTGTCTTCAAATTCGCCGACGACGTCCGGCCTCACATTATGCAGCTCAAACCACTGGTCTATCCGTCCGCGCACCGCATTGTTGCGGGTAGGCAGCAACACCGGCGCGCCATGCAGGCTGGCCGGGAAGTTGTCGCGGTATTTTTTTGCCAGCGTCGGTATGCCGAACAACTGGATCTGGCATTCGCCCAGCGGATGGCTGAACACCCGCAGGCTGGTGCCGGCGCTGACCGGCCTGTCCGTCAGCACCACGTCCAGCTTGTGCAGCGCCAGATCGGCCAGCAGGGATTCAAACTTACCCTCATAGCATTCCAGCCTGACTTTTTGCGGCAGGCGCAATGCAGTTTCCAGCAGGCGATAGGCGATCAGCTTGGGCAGGGAATCGGAAATACCCACCGTCAGCCGCATGCTGCTGCCGAGATCGGTTTCTGCCAGGGCATCCTGCATCTGTTCTTCCAGAAGGAAAATCTGGTCGGCGTAGCTGAGCGCCACCCGTCCGGCCTCGGTCAGCACCAGGCGCCGTCCCTGCGTGGTCAGCAGCGATTTGCCGACAGCCTGCTCCAGTTGTGCCAGTTGCATGCTGATGGTCTGTATCGCCACGCCCAGGCGCTCGGCGGCGCGCGTGACGCCACCCTCCTTGGCGACCACCCAGAAGTAATACAGGTGGCGCAGGTTGAGGCCGGTATGCTTCATTGTGCTGTCAGCATGTTGCGCAGCGGCGAGTCAGCAGGCTGAGCCAGCGGTCCGCTCCCTGCGCATCGCTGATCACGGTGGAAAAATCGCTGACGGTGCGCGCTGCACGCTCCAGCAACTGGATGTCGGCCTCATGCTGGCGCGCCACGTGCGGGTCTTCTAAAAACAGGATGCGGCGTATCTGCCGCTCCAGCACCAGTTCCGCGATTTGCGCATCGCCGCCCAATGGGCCCGACAGGAAGGGGCGTACCCAGTTGCGGCCAGCCTCTTCTCCCTTGATTTTTTGCGCCAGCTTGTTCAGCAGGCCGCCGGTGGTACCGGTCGCATAGCGCATTGCGTAGCCGTCCAGCAATTCAAAGTGCTGTTCCGCCAATGCCAGCATGCGTTCCTTCATCGCATCATGGGCGATGAGTGCGATACCCTCGCCGGCAAACGAAAAGCTTGCATCCAGCGCAGCATCCGGTGTGGCGCCGGCCGCCATCGCTTCCAGCTCCAGCCACTCGCGCGCACTGGCCAGCGTGGACAGGAAGGGTTTGTTATGGATCACGCATTGCCGCTTCAGCGCCAGCGCCTCGGGAAAGATGGAGGAAGGATCCACCGGGTCGATTAGGTAGATCACTGCGTCGACAGTGCGTTCCGGATCGCTGTCCACCACGCGCGACACCAGCTTCATCAAACCGCCCTCGCGGCCATACGGGAAGCGCTGCATCGCCGGAAAACCGTTGATCAAATCATGCGAGGCCAGCGCATCCAGCGTGCGGCCCACTACGATCAGCTCGGGCTGCAGCGCCTGCAAGGCGTTTTTTGCACCGCGAAACAATTGCACCAGCGCCGAATTGGCGGCATCCTGGTGGGAGCGGTTGGCGATCAGGCCTATACGCAGGCGACGTGCGGGAAGATTCATGGATGGTGCGTCCGTAGGGATTGAAAGGCTGCAGATAGTTTACTGCCTATTTGCCATGGTTTTGGAAGCAGGCGATAAAAATTTCCTTTGCTGCATGTTTTATTGCGCGGAATAAGAAAAAACGTGGGCTTATCAATGCGGGGATTGACATTTCATAGCTGATGCACGGCCATCCTGATGGGGAAAACGCAGCTAAACTCAGGCATAATCCGGTCTTTCTTCTCTCGCAGCATCTTGCAACGGCCATCGCCATGCCATTTCCGATTTTTACCTCTCCCTGCCAATTGTTGTCGGATGCCTCGGTGCTCGGGCGGCAGGTTTGGGTCAAGCGCGACGATATGCTGCATGCACAGGTATCGGGCAACAAGTTCCGCAAGCTGAAGTTTCCGTTGCAGCGGCTGCAGCAGTTGCCACAGCATTCAGCCAAACCGGTGGCGCTGATCACCATGGGTGGCCCCTGGTCCAACCACCTGCACGCGCTGGCGCATGCGGCAAAGATTTGCGGCTACCCATGCCTGGGCCTGGTGCGCGGCCCGCATGTGACCGACAGCGCGACTTTGGACGATTGCCGCCGGCTGGGTATGGAGATACGGTTCGTGACGCGGGAAGAATACCGTGCATTGCGCGATGTACCGGACCAATGGCGCAAACATGCGGGCAAGGATGATCATGAGTGGACCTGGTTCCCCGAGGGCGGCAGCTCTGCAGCAGCGCTGCATGGCGTGGCCGAGCTGGTGGATGAGCTTCCTTTCGTGCCGGATACGCTGGTGGTCGCCTGCGGCACCGGTGCGACTCTGTCCGGCTTGCTGGCCGGTATGCGCGGTCGCGGCCGGGTGCTGGGCATTGCCGTGCTTAAAAATGCTGATTACCTGCGCGCAGAGATAGCACGTTTGCTGCAGCAGGCCGGCTATCCCGCCTATGACAATTACGAATTGCTGACCGGTTTTCATCACGGCGGTTATGCGAAAGTAACAGATGAGCTGCTGGCATTTTGCCGCGACTTTTTCGCGCGGACCGGCATTCCGGTGGAGCCTGTTTATACCGGCAAGATGTTCCATGCGCTGAAACAATTGACGGCGGACGGTGAATTCCGGCCCGATGAAAGCGTGGTAGCCGTGCATACCGGCGGCCTGCAGGGTGCGCGCGGATTTGCGGCCTACCAAGAACAAGCAGGGTAGCTGATGCCAACGGATATGCAGCCTTTAAAGAATGTACTGATCATAGGCTATGTATGGCCGGAGCCGCGCTCGTCGGCGGCCGGTAGCCGCATGATGGAATTCATTCACCTTTTTCTGCAGCAGCAGTGGCAAGTCACTTTTGCCAGCGCGGCTGCCTTGTCGGAGCACAGGGCGGAATTACCTGCGCTGGGCGTCAGCGAAGTCTGCATAGAAGTCAACAGCGACAGCTTCGACCACTTCATTGCCGGGTTGCAGCCGGACATGGTGCTGTTCGACCGCTTCTTCACTGAAGAACAATTCGGCTGGCGCGTGGAAAAAATATGCCCGCAAGCGCTGCGCGTGCTGGATACAGTGGATCTGCATAGTCTGCGCGACGCCAGGCATGGCTTGCTGAAGCAGGCACAGCAAGGCTTGGGCAACGAACAGCAAAAACAGAGCGCAGGTCCTGTACGTGCGACGCAGGCAGAGTTGCACGAAGTGATGGCGGTGGACGATACGGCGCAGCGCGAGATTGCCGCCATTTATCGTTGCGACCTGAGCCTGCTGATCTCGGATATAGAGCGGGATTTCTTGCAGCAGCATTTCTCGGTGCCTGCCTATCTGTTGCACCACTGCGCGCTGATGTCGGTCGCTTCTGCTACTGCGAATCCAGGATTGGAATTTGAGCAGCGGCAGCACTTCATCAGCATAGGCAATTTCCGCCATGCGCCGAACTGGGATGCGGTGCTATGGCTGAAACATGCGTTGTGGCCGGCGATACGCCGGCAATTGCCGCAGGCCGAGCTGCATGTGTATGGCTCCTATCCACCGCCGAAAGCAACAGCCTTGCATAATCCTCGCCAGGGCTTTCATGTGCTGGGCTGGGCCGACGATGCGCAGCGGGTCATGGCGCAAAGCCGGGTTTGCCTGGCGCCTTTGCGTTTCGGCGCCGGCATCAAGGGCAAGCTGGCGGATGCGATGTTGTGCGGCACGCCCAGCGTGACGACAGCCATTGGCAGCGAAGGCATGAGCGGGACGCTGCCCTGGGCCGGTGTGGTGGCCGAGGATGGCGATAGCTTTGCCGCTGCGGCGGTGGCGCTGTACCAGGACCAGGCGGCCTGGCAGCAGGCACAGCAGCATGGCAGGGACATCCTGCAACAGCGTTTTGCGCGGCAGGATATTGCACAGGGTTTGCTGTCACGCCTGAGCGACGCAAGACAGAATCAGTCGAACTGCCGCCAACAGAATTTTACCGGAGCGATGCTGCGCCATCACCTGCACAAGAGCACGCAGTATATGTCGCAATGGATCACTGCCAAGAACCAGTTGGCCGGAAAATAAAAACAGGCGATAAAAAAGGGCGGTGCCTTATTAACGGCACCGCCCTTGCATCGTTCTTGCATCAGTCTTGTACGTTTATTTTTTCTTCGCTGGATATTTGATCGTCATTTCTTTCAGCAGATTGTCTGCGTGATCAACTTCCTTCATCACCCACAGCATGTAGCGAATATCCACATGGATGGCGCGTGTAATTGCCGGATCGAAGTACCAGTCCTTGGTTACCGATTCATAGGTGGAATCGAAATTCAGGCCCACCAGTTCGCCGCGCTTGTTCATCACTGCGGAGCCGGAATTGCCGCCGGTGGTATCCGCACTGGACAGGAAATTGACCGGCACCGTTCCCAGCGCTGCATCGCGGAATCCGCCATAGCGTTTTTCCTTGATCGCATCCAGCAAGGCTTTCGGTGAATCAAACGGCTCCTTGCCGGTCGTTTTCTCGACTATGCCTTCCACGGTTGTGAACGGACCCTTGCTGATGCCGTCGCGCGGTGAATACGGCGCTACCGTGCCGTAAGTGACGCGCAAGGTGGAGTTGGCGTCCGGATATACGGGCTTGCCCTGCGATTTTTTCCAGGCGATCACGGCTTGCATGTATTGCGGAATCACGCGTTCCAGATTGCCGTCCACTTCCTTGCGGCGGTTTTCCAGCGACATCGCTACATCATTCAGTTTGATTGCCAGTTGCAGGATGGCGTCGTCGGATTTTGTCATGCTGTCCGCATCCTTGCCTATCCAGGCCAGGCGTTTGGCGGTATCGGCCAGTTCTGATTTCTGGTACAGGCCGGCAATTGCATCGGCATTCGGCAACAAGGCGTCAAGAGCCGGAGGATGTTCGGCCGCTGCACGTTTCTGGTAGCGCTGCAGCGCGGCTTTCCAGCGCGCTTGGTCCACTTCACTGATAAAGGATTGCTCCAGACGGGACAGGCGGGCCTTGATGAACGACAAGTCGCGCTGCTGGTAGCCTGCTTCGCGCTTGGCATCCGGTTTTTGCTGTTCCAGTGCAAGCCTGTATAGCGTGCGGGCGCTGCGCAGCAGATCGCTGGAGGTGGCGACGTTGTAGGCGGATTGCTGCTCGCTCAGCGCCATGTCTGCAGCGATGACCGCATCCAGGTCTGCCATCAACGCATTGTTTTTCGCCGTGTCTGGCTGCTTGGCCAGCCACTGGCGGAACTCGGCATCCTGGCTATCCTTGATTGCCGCGATATCCTTGCGGTTAAATCCGTCCAGCAAGCCCTGGGTTTTCTTCAGGCCATTGTTGATGCTCTTGACGACGTTTGCATAGCGCACGCCCCATTCGGCATTGCCCTTGGTCGCCTGCGCGATCACATCCAGGTCCGCGGTCGCCTCGGCAACGTATTTAGGGTAGGTCGCATCGCGAGCAAAGCGGATTTCCACCGGCAGCTTGTAGCGGCTGGTGCGTCCCGGATAACCGGCCAGCAGGATAGGATCGCCATTGACCAGGCCTTCTGCCGACACCACCAGGAAGTCCTTGGAATGGTAAGGCACGTTGTCAGGCGACGGGTCTGCCGGGCGGCCGTCCTTGCCTACATAGGCGCGCAGGAAGGAAAAGTCACCGGTCTGGCGCGGCCATTCAAAGTTGTCTATATCGCCGCCGAAATTGCCTATGCTCTCGGTAGGCGCATACACCAGGCGCACGTCGCGTATCATCAACTGGCGGATCCGGTAGTATTCCAGCCCGCGGTGGAAACTGGGCACGGTACAGCGGTAATCCTTGTCCTGTTCACATTCCGCGATCAGCTGCTTGATGCGTTCTTCCACCTGCTCGCTGCGTTCGCGTCCGGACAGGCTTGCGCTCAAGCCTTTCAGCACGCGATCCGTCACATTCTCTACCTTGTCCGTCACATAGATCAACTGATTCGATCCTGCAGGCAATTCTTCCGCGCGCGTCTTCGCCAGGAAACCGTTGGCAATATAGTTATGCGCCGTTGTCGAATTACGCTGTATCGCTCCGTAAGCGCAATGATGGTTGGTCACTACCAGGCCGTCGGTGGAAACGAAGGATGCAGAACAACCGCCCAGCGATACGATGGTGTTCATCGGATGCTTGGTGATATCAGCCAGTTTTTCTGCCGGTATCGTGATGCCTATGCGCTTCAGTTCGGATTTCAGTTGCGGCAACTGGTAGGGCTGCCACTGTCCTTCGTCGGCCTGCGCTGGGAGGGTCGCGCCCAGCACGGCGAACGGCAGGAGGATCGCTTTTAACGATAATGTTGACAAGATAATCTCATTTTTGTTTGATTGGGAACGGGCAAGTATATAGGGGTGGTGTTTTTGTCGTCAAATGACGATATGGCATTGTTTGATGCCTTTTGATTATAAGGATGGTTTTTTTTGGGGATTGCTGGCCGGGGGTAGCCCGGCGGCCACTTACTTTCTTTGCTTCGCCAAAGAAAGTAAGCAAAGAAAGGCGACCGCAGACTTGCCCTTCGGGTGATGGGGCTGCGCCCCATCACATTTTGCTGCATTACAAAAAATGGGAAATGAACGAAACTCGCTTCCCTTGCAGGGCGCATATCCGCTTGCAAGCGGATACCGTTACGCAGGCACGGAGCAGTGCTCCGTGAAACCCCTGCTACACCTCAGACAACGTTCATTTCTGATCCATTTTCTGTAACGCACAAAATGCTGTGTCCCGAGCGGGGGTAATTCAAAAGCAGCGTCAAGAACAACCCCAACCCCCTACATCAAACCAACTTAATTTGAATAGTGAGATTCTTTTGAAAAAAGAGAATCTGGTTGCCGTTGTTTTTGATTTGGCTTTTGAGCTTGTTTTTGACGTTCAACCGCTCGGAGCCTCGCCGATTGTGCGGTACAGAAAATGGATCAGAAACAGGTGTGTCTGAGCGCAGCGAGTTTCGCCTGTTTCCCATTTTTTGTACCGCATAATCGGGAACCCGAAGGGCGAGGCTTGCGGTCGCCTTTTTTTGCTTACTTTTTCTTGGGGGCCGCCGAGGTGCGAAGCAAAAAAAGTGAGTAGCATGCCGGGCTACCCCCGGCCAGCGATCTAAACTTATTTTGTGTCAGCCACAACGGCAGCACGACCTAAGGCCCAACCGGGTACCCGGATCAAGCCGGTAGTCAACGCGGTCCCGATGACAATCAATCCACTCCCCACCCCCATCCTGAAAGTAAACTCTTCGCCAAGAAATAGTACTCCCCACAGCACGCCAAATGCGGGTACCAGGAAAGGCACGGTCATGGTGCGAGAGGCGCCTACGTCGGCGATCAGTTTGAAGAACAGGACATAGGCCAGGGCGGTGCAGGCGACAGTCAGGGCCAGCAGGGCGAGCCAGGCGTGTGTTGAGGGTGTTACTGCGGGCCAGTAGAGGATGGCGGGTATGGCCAGCACTGCTGCGGAAATCAGTTGGCTGCCGGTGGCGACGGCTAATGGCGGCACTTCGGCCAGGCGTTGCTTGCTGTAGTGGGCGGAGAATGCATAGAGCAGGGTTGCGGCCAGGCAGGCCAGTACGGCCCAGCCGGTGGCGGTAGTGTTGCTGGTGCCGGTCTTGAAGCCGGCGCTGTCCCATACCAGCCACAGCACGCCGGCGAAGCCTATCGCCAGGCCCAGGCCGCGCTGGGCGCTGATGTTTTCGCGCAGCCATAGCAGGCCGATAAGCGCGGCATACAAAGGGGTGGCGGCGTTGAAGATGGCAGACAGGCTGGCATTGATGCTGAGCGCGGCAAAGCCGAACAGCACAAAGGGCAAGGCGGAGTTGGTGATGCCTACCAGGGCGATCGGCTTCCAGTGTGTTCTCAGTGCGGCCAGCCCGCCGTCGCGGCGTGAGGCCAGCAAGGGGAGCAATAATAGCGCCGCACCGGCGGCGCGCGATCCTGCCATTGCCAGTGCGCCAAACTCGCCTGCGCCCATGCGCATGAACAGATAGGAAGCTCCCCACAGTCCGGCCAGGAACAAGAGTGTTGCGATGTCTCGCTTTTTCATTTTGCCGCCTCCGATTTGGTAAGCTAAAAGCTTGTTCTATTAACTGGCTAGCTGGCGGTCTGGCCGAAGAGTATCTTGCGTGCCTCTGCCGATACCGGCTCTGCCTTGGTGTATACATCTTCCATGCCCCGGTAAGCGCGTATCGTTGCCGGTCGGGCTGCCATCGCATGGAACCAGCGTTGCAGATGGGGGAATTGCGCCAGATCCTGGCCATGTGCCTGGTGCGGCACTATCCACGGATAGCAGGCGATGTCGGCGATAGAAAATGCGCCGGCGATAAAATCGCGTCCTGCAAGTTGCCTGTTCAGCACGCCATACAGGCGATTGGTTTCATTGGTATAGCGCTGTATCGCATACGGTACTTTTTCCGGCGCATACACATTGAAATGGCCTATCTGCCCGGCCATGGGGCCGAGGCCGCCGACTTGCCAGAACAGCCATTTCAATACTTCCATGCGGCCCTGCAGATCGCCGGGGATCAGGCTGCCTGTCTT
Source organism: Parundibacterium terreum (assembly GCF_014636315.1). GTDB lineage: Bacteria > Pseudomonadota > Gammaproteobacteria > Burkholderiales > Burkholderiaceae_D > Undibacterium > Undibacterium terreum. The sequence continues at coordinate 399,650 of NZ_BMED01000006.1, forward strand.
TTCTGCCAGGTACAGCAGCATGGCGCCGGACTCAAACAGCACGACAGGCTGGTTGCCGGAAACCGGTGCATGGTCCACCATCGCCGGGATCTTGTTGTTCGGCGATATCGCCAGAAATTCCGGTTTGAATTGCTCGCCCTTGCTGAGGCTGACCGGGATGATGCGGTGTTCCAGCCCTGTTTCTTCCAGGAACATGGTCATCTTGTGGCCGTTGGGGGTAGCGCTGTAGTAGAGGTCTATCACTTGGTTTCTCCATCCGTGCTTGTCGATAAGGCACAGGATAGGGTGTAATCTGGTATGCTAAAAGATCCACATTAAGCCAAATTTATGGAACCAATTTTCGAATTGGCACTGGAGTTGCCGGATAGGGACAGCCGCAATCTGCTGCGTTCGCTGCATGGGCAACTGCGGGCGGCAATCCTGGACGGCCGCCTGCAACCCGGCTTGCGGCTGCCGTCGACGCGGGTATTGGCATCAACATGTCGCGTATCGCGCAATACTGCAGTGGCTGCCTATGATTTGCTATTGGGAGAGGGTTATCTGGAAGCGCGGCCCGGTGCCGGCACCTATGTTGCCCAACTGCTGCCCAGGCACACGGAACTCCGCAGGCAAGGCAATGCGAGCTTGCCGCAGGCGGACGAACACAGGCTGAATGCCTACTGGCGCAAGCCCCCGGCCGTAGTACAGGCGCGCGGGGGGAGCATCCCTGCATACGACTTCCAGCTCGGTAGCCCGGACCAGAGGCATTTCGCCTTTGATATCTGGCGCCGCCTGGCCGCGCGCAGCCTGCATCAATTGTCGAAGTCGGTAGCCAGTTATGAGGGGCCTGAAGGCAGGCAGGGATTGCGGGAAGCCATTGCAGCGCATGTTTCACTGACGCGTGCCGTCGCCTGCAGCCCGCAGGATATTCTGGTGACTTCCGGTGCGCAGCAAGCCTTTGATTTGCTCGCGCGCATCCTGGTCACGCCCGGCAAGACTTTGGTGGCGGTGGAAGACCCAGGCTATCCGCCGCTAAGGGCGACACTGGCGGCGGCCGGTGCGAAGCTGGTGCCGGTGGCGGTTGATGCAGAAGGGCTTATCGTGGAACAGTTGCCAAAGAATGCAGCCATCATTTGCGTCACGCCTTCGCATCAGTTCCCGCTCGGTGTGGCGATGTCGGCACGGCGCAGGGCCGCCTTGCTGGAGCATGCGCAAAAATACGGTGCGGTAATCATCGAAGATGATTACGACAGTGAATTCCGTTTTGGCGGCCGCCCTCTGGATGCGCTGCAAACGCTGGATCGGGCCGATGCAGTATTTTATGTAGGGACCTTTTCCAAGAGCCTGTTCCCAGGGTTGCGCCTGGGCTTTGTGGTGGCACCGGTATGGGCGCAGGCTGCGTTGGCCGCCGCCCGCCAGTGCAGCGACTGGCATGGCAATCTGGTGGCGCAGGATACGCTGGCCGCTTTCATCAGCGGAGGCCATCTGGCCCGCCATGTGCGCAAGATGCGGCAAGTGTATGACAGGCGCCGCCGCCTGGTGCTGGATGCCTTGCAGGCAGACTTCCCCGGCCGCCTGCAGGCATTGCCGTCGGCTGCCGGCCTGCACCTGGCTGCGCTGGCACACGAAGGCAATGATTTGCAGGCGATCAGGCAGCAGGCCGCAGCGCACGGTGTCAGCATCAATACGCTGGGCCAGTATTTTATCGGCAGACAGCCGAAGCAGGCGGGCCTGGTGTTCGGCTATGGCGCGATTGACGAAGCGGCGATACCGACGGCGATGGCCATCCTGCGCCGCCTCATGCAGAGCGTCAGTTAAGCTTCTTGTGCAACACCAGCTTGCGCAGCAGCATGCCGGCACGCCATACGCCCGGCAGCTTGAACAGGCGCTCGCTGATCTTCAGGAAAGGAAAACTCAGCGTCGAACGCCACATCGCCTGCCGCAGGCCGCTGGCTATATCCTGACGGCCGGCTTTTTCCGCCGCCTGCAAGATGGCACGGTGTACGACCAGATTATGGATGCCGCCTACGCTCAGCTTTTTGATTTTTGCCAAGTCATACCTGGACCAGTCGAAGGACTCGGCCATCGCTTCTTTTTTACCCAGTATGTCCAGCGTGATCATGGTGCGATAACACTTCTCGCAGTGCGAACAATTTTTTTCCGGCAGGGCCATGCAGACATGCAGGGCCGTCTGGGCCGGCGGGAAGCGCGCGACCAGTTCGGTTTTTTCCACACGGGTGGCAACCGCGCCATCGTGTACGACCTGGGTCGTGGACGTTGAAAACAGCGGGTCCGTCATCGGGTGGGAACCCCAGGGCAGCAAGGTGGGATAAGGATAGCTGGAGCCCAGCAGCACCTGGCGGTAGCGTTTTTCCAGCATCAGCGAGACGAAGCCCATGCCCGCTCCATGCGTCAGTTGGGCCCAGCGCTCGGTCCAGGCCTGGTCGCGCAGATTGGTGTGGATCACAAAATGATTGCGGCCTATGCGGCCGGCGGCATGCGTCAGCATATTGAGCAAAGGCGTGAAGCCGGTCTCGTTGTGGATACGCACATCGAATCCCCATACGGTCAGCAAGTCGTCGATATCGCCTATGCACGGCAAGCCATAATCCTTGTCCGGCAAATGCCTGGCCAGCGTGAAATAAGAATCCACGCCGCCGGAAAAAAATGCCGCGATCTTCCCATCGGGATGCAGGCCGTCTGTGTGATAGGTAGGGCAATCGATGGCGATTTCGGCCAGATCGGGGAACCAGTCCACCCAGACCCGCAGCACTGCGCCCAGGTTCTCTTTCAACAGCCCATCCACCGGTAGCGACAGTTCGATGTTTTCATGCCTGGTTGCTGCCATGGGCAGCATCGCGATCAGCCAGGGATTGCCGCTATCGGACAGGCCTGCTGCGATGGCGTCCGGCACGTCAACCCAAACCTGCAGCTGCTCTCCATTGTCATAAGCGATACTGCCGGTGCTCCTGGTATAGCCGGGAGTGCGCGGGGACGGGGTAATCGTGACATCCAGCAAACGCATCGTTCTTCTCCATGGTGGTGCTATCTGGATCCGCTGCCTTGATCAATACAATCATGCATCGGCATTTGAGTGAACTATTTGATAACAAAGTGTAGCGGATTTGCTCTGCAAAGCACAATGCGGATCATGCACTTTTGCTCAAAAAGACACAGCACCGCAGTACCGGAAAAAAGGCACAGGCGATACCATGCCGGGCCAGGCCGATCAGGGCCAGCCCTCAGGGTTTGTCGCTGGAGTGCTTGATATACTTGGCAGTGATGGAATTGCGCAGCACGAATTTTCTGAGCGCCATGCCGGCACGCCACAAGCCGGGCAGTTGCATCAGCCATTCGCTGGTCTTCAGTGCCGGCGACGCTGTGCGGGAGCGTATGCCTGCGCTTTCCAGTTCGCTCACCAGGTCTGCGCGCTTGGCTGCGCGCGCCGCATCCAGGATCTCGCCGTAAAAGACCTTGTCGCCCTTGCTGCCTATCTTGATTTTCCGCACCGCCTCGACATGGTATTTGGACCAGTCGAATACTTTGGACATCCTCTCCTTATGGCCGAGTATGTCCAGCGTGATCATGGTGCGGTAGCATTTTTCGCATTCCGAGCAGTTATCATCCCCTATCGCATGGCAGACATGCAGCGCCGATTGCGCCGGTGGAAATTGCGCGGCGAGGTCGGTCTTTTGTACTCGCGTGACGCTGGGGCCGTCATGCACGATCTGGGTTGCGGAGGTTGAAAACAGATGGTCCACCAGCGGATGCGAACCCCAGTCCACATAGGTGTAGTTGGGGAAGGAAGAGCCCAGCACCACCTGACGATAGCGCTTTTCCAGCACCAGCGAGATGAAGGCCAAGCCGGCGCCGTTGGTCAATGGGCCCCAGCGGGTAAACCACGGCGTGCGGTTGTCGCGCAAGTTGGTGCGGATGATGGCGTGCTTGCGCCTGATCTGTTTTGCTGCGGAGATCAGCCCCTTGGCCATGGGGCTGAAGCTGGCCTCGTCATTGGCTGACACATCGAAGCCCCATACGCTGAGCAGATCGTCGATATGGCCGACCACGGGAAGTCCGGTGCCGCTGTCCGGCAGGCGCCGGGCAATGGTGTAATAGGAGTCTATGCCGCCGGAAAAAAACGCAGCGCATTTTTCCGGTTTTAGGGTTTCTATGCTGGAGAAAGTACTGCAATCTATCGCCACTTCCGATAGTTCGGGATACCAGCCTGACCAGATTTTCGATATGCCGCGCAGGTTTTCCAGCAGCAGCGCATCTACCGGTAGCGAAAGCTGGATATTTTCATGTCTGGCGGCGGCAATAGGCAGCATGGCGATGACCCAGGGGTTGCCGGAATCGGAGATGCCGTCTTTTAATTCATCGGGCACGTCGACCCACAGCGACATTTCTTCCTCGATGTCCATCACGATACGCGCAGTAATGCGCGTGAAGCCGTCGGTGAGTGCCGATGGGCCTACAACTGTGTTCAGCAAACGCATTGCCATTCCCCCAGAGATAAGCTCTCAGGCCGCGCCGGCTGCTTCAACCATCGATGAATTGCGCACGCGGACCTGTTGTTTTAATTGTTCTAATAAATTCAGATACCCGTGCCAATAAGTAAAGTAGGAGAAAAGCTGCATGCAGGCATGCCTTTCCTTGGCCCAATTTTGCACCTCAAAGGCAATTTGGTACAGCGGAATTTCACTAAAATGAGACAGGCAAGGAGGTTTACCGGCTAGCGTGGTCGTATGCTACCGCTCAGCACCCCTGCAGGGTAATAGCGCTGGAAGGCATTCCAGATCGCGCCGGATTTTGCGCTGCGTTCCAGCAACTCGCGTAGCGCATTGCGGTCGGTTTCATTGAGTGAAGTACGGGAGATATAGGCGCCGCTGTCGCTCCACGGCAATTCATCGATAGGCTCATAGCGCAGTTTTTCCAGCAGCCCGGGCGTGCGCGGTTCTGCCTGTATTGCGCCAGCAAGGATGGATGGTGCCATGATGGTCACATCGGCATTGCCGGATTGCATCAACCTGGCTACGGAGACAACGTCGGTGTCTAAAAATACACGGCCCTGGCTGCTGAGTTCCTTGACCAGTTTCTGGTAAGCATCGCCAAAATCAAAGCCGCGTACCAGCGCTACTTTCAAATCTCGCCTGTCCAGCAAATCCTGCGCGCTGCGTATAGGTGCCCGGTCGGAGGCAAGCGAGATTACCATCGCGCGGCCAAAGATCAGCGGTACGAAGATACCGTGCTCGTCGCGGCGGGCGGATTTGGAGGCAGGTATCAGCAGATCTGCCTTACCGGCATCAAACATCGCGCTCAAGCGTGCGCGTGGCACGACTGAAAATTCAAAATTGCAGCCTTCCCTTGTGCCGGCGGTGCGCAGTACATCAGGATAGACACCGCTGACCGTATCCCCATTCGCGATGACACTGAGGCCTATAGGCGATAGCGGCACATTCATGGGGCGGGTGCAGGATGCGTGAGCGCTCAGAGCCGCGCCCGCCAGCAGGCTTGCTAGCATGCTGCGGCGGATGGCACGGAAATAAGATGTCACTTTCTGCATGAGGAATTCAGGGGAGCTGGCACGGCTTGAGTATGCCATAAGCGGGGAGCGCTAATACCACTTAATGCATTAAAACAAGCTTAGAAGCCGCTGTGAAATTGCGCTGGCGTTGTTGCTCCTCCTCGCCGTACTACTCGTACTGTCTTCGTCGTCGCGCCTAGCCAGCCCAATTTCACAACAGCTTCTCAATAGCGGTGTTCGTCGACTAAATGCTTGTTAAAACTGTACTTTGTGCCGCCTTGCAGGATGTCTACCAGCTTTTTGGGATTGGCAGCGGAGATGAAAATATCTGCGACACCGTCCTTGACCCGGAACTTGGTCGCCGGACTGAGGATGTTGTTCGCTTTAATCGTCAGATGGCGGATGATCTTGGCTTTTTCGCTACAGATCAGGAAATGGTTTTCTTTCCTGAAGTTGGCCAAAGGAATATTCAGCCACCAGCCCTCGTCGTTCACATAGCGAACCACATTGGAAAATTGCGTGTTGCCGTCATTGAGCAGATTGGCGCGCAGGGATTCATTGGCGATCTGTATGGCTTCGGATTTGTTCATTATTGCCTTTTGATAAATTCAGGCCGGCGTTCATGGTGAACGCCGGCAGGCAGTATTGTAAACCGTCGCAGCGATAGTCCTCCGAAAACCGGGTATTAACGTACCCTGCGCATCGAAGACAACTGGTTTTCCAGCCCGCCCAGGCCAGGATAACGTCCCGGACCGAACACGGTGCAGCGGCCGCGGAAATCGGCGTCGGTGCAGAATTCCCACTGGCCTTCATGGATCACCAGCGACTGTATCCTGTCATTGAAGCCGCCGTTACGGAAGGTGGACAGATTCTGCGCCACTTCATAACGGTCGCCGCCGAAGTTGTTGGCGCTGAACAGTTCAACCGCGGCACGGCTCGCTGGCGGCGGATTATTCGCCTGCGGCGCAGCGGCACGCACCGACGAAATCCTGCGATAAAACACAGGCTCCAGACGTGGATACTGGCCTGGGCCCAAGACCCGGCATTCGCCGCGGAAGTAGGCATCGGAACAGAATTCCCAATAACCGCTCTCGATCACCATCGATGCAGCCCTGTCATTGAAGTCTGCACTGCTGAAGTCGACTACATTGCCGGAGACCGCCATGCTGCGGCCGCGCAGGCCGTCTTCGGAGAACAGCACCAGGCGCGCATTATTATTGCTGTAGTCGGGGCGGCCGTCATGGTCGTCATCCCGGCGCGGCCTGTCCCAGCCGCCGCCATGCACGGGACGGTTGTCATAACGATCTTCCAGCACGCGGGCAGAAGAGACCGCCCTCGCCATGCCATAGCCCAGGTCAGGATAGCGTCCAGGGCCATAGGTGCGGCAGTCGCCGCCATAGTTGGCATCGCTGCACAATACCCAGTTTCCTTCCTGCACATTGATGCTGATGGCGGTATCGTTGAAGCCCTGCTGCCTCAGGTTGGGTGCATCTTCGCTGAGACTGATCGATTGCCCGCCGAAGTTGGGGGCGGAGAACATGTCGATGACAGCGCGCCTGCGAGGCCGGTCCGGGCCATTGCCGGGATTGCCGCCGCCGGAATAGCCCACTTCGCGCACCGAGGAGATGTGGTCGTTCAGGCGCGGATCCAGGGCGCGGTATTCGCCACGGTCCAGCACTGCGCAGCTACCACGGAAGTCGTCGTCGCTACAGACTTCCCAGCGTCCGGAGCGCACCACCATGCTGGAGGCGCGGTCATTAAAGCCGATATTGCGCAGGCTGGGCGTGGCATCGCGCAGCTCAACCTGGCGGCCGTTAAAACCGGGATGTTCATACAAAGTGATTTCTCCGGCCTGCGCGGCCGAGCCGCACAAAGAGGCGAGTGCGGCGATTGCCAGCAAGCCGGCCTTGGCCGGGGTATTAAATGTCAGAGCCTGTATCCAGCGCTTCATGATTGTTCCTTCATAGATTATCGTTTTTGTTTTCCGCGAGGGTAGGCAAGTTTGCCGTGTTTCAACAACGCTCGCTTGCAATGTGCCGTTGACCGCTTTTGTATTACAAGACGTAACACGGATTTTCATCTGTGCGCAAACACACGGAGCGGTTGGCCGCCGACTGCTACAGTCATTACTGGACAATGCTGGTTGGCGGCCTATTTGCGCCCAGCAGAAGAGTAACAAATTTGCTTACAAAATAAAGATAAATTTCCTTACCGACCGGCAATCGAGCATGTAGGCTGGCTGCCGATCTCATTTAAGCCTCAGTAAGGCCCTGCTCGGGATACCATGCTTGCAAAACTCTCCTTCCGTCAACTGCTGTTTGCGGGTTTCCTGTTCATCGCATTATTGCTGAGCGGGACTTCGGTGCACGCGCTGCTGACGCTGGAACGGCTGACCAAGCAAAGCCGAGCGGTAGCGCATCAGGCGGTACAACTGACCGAGGATGCGCAAAAGCTGGCCGAGCGCACGGTGGCGATGGAGCGCAGCGCGCGCCAATACCTGGTGCTGGACGATACAGCCTTTCGCGATATCTTCTTTGATGCCTGGCAGGAAGCGCGCAACGCATTGCAGGCATTGACGCAGGCGATTCCCGATCTGCCGCAGCAGCAAGTAACAGACTGGAACACGCAAAGCGAGCTGGCGTGGCAGGTGCTGCAGGAGGGACGGCAAGGCGGTAAAAACAAGCTGCACCATAATCAACAGGAATTGTCGCAGGCATTTGTGCGGCTGCCGGAGATCAATGACCAATTGGCTCTGGCCGGCAAGCGCGAGATAGAACGCCGCAACGATCAATCGCTGAGCGAGCTGGAACGCCAGCGGCGCTTATTGAGCGGGCTAGTCGCTGGTGCCATGATCATCGCCATTTTGCTGGCTCTGTCTTTCGGCCTGTGGCTGTCGCGCCCGCTGGCGCAGGTAGAAGTCGCGATTGAAAGGTTGGGTGAAAACCGCTTTGACCAGGCGATAGCTGTCAGCGGCCCGGCCGACATCCGCAAGCTGGGCCGGCAACTGGATTGGCTGCGGCAAAGGCTGGCAGACCTTGAGGCTGACAAGGCGCGCTTCCTGCGGCATATCTCGCATGAGCTGAAAACACCGCTGGCCGCACTGCGCGAAGGCGTGGCCTTGCTGGAAGATGAGGTGGCGGGAAGCTTGTCCGACAACCAGCGAGAAATTGCCCGCATCCTGCGGCAAAACACCGCATCGCTGCAGACGCAGATAGAAGACCTGCTGCGTTATAACGCGGCCGAGTTTGATGCACAGCATCTGCAGCGCACACCGGTCAACCTGGTGCAGTTGCTGCACACGGTGATCGATGACCAGCGGCTGCAATGGCAGGCGCGCAGCCTGCAAGTGGATGTTGATGAAAAAGGTGAGGCAAGAAACATCGTTGCCGACGCTGAAAAACTGGGGGTAGTGCTGGCCAACCTGTTGTCGAATGCGGTGCGCTTCAGCCCTAGCGGTGGGGCCATACACTTTGCACTGTTGTATGCAGATACCGGCGTACGCATTGACTGCATGGACCAGGGACCGGGTGTCGCCGCTGCCGATGCTGCGCGCATCTTTGAACCTTTTTACCAGGGCGCCCGCCAGCCTTCTGGCGCCCGTAGCGGTAATGGCATAGGTTTGTCCATCGTCCAAGAATACATCGCCGCCCACGGCGGCCAAGTGCAACTGCTGCCTGCGAACGCGGGTGCCCATTTCCGGATAGATCTGCCTTATGAATTCCACTTGCGCTAAATATTACTCTTCCCTGTTCTCGCGTGGCATGCGCTCGCTGGCGCTGCGCGTGCTACCTGTATTACTTGTGCTGCTGGCGACAACGCTAACAGCCTGCAAGACGCCGCCGCAGGTGTCCGAGCCGGCACCCGTCGTAGCTGCAAGCTTACCGGCACCGGCGCCGCTTGCCGTCAACGAAACCGAAGACCTGCTGGCCTACTACCAGCGTACCCGGCTGCTACCGCAGACCGATCTGCCCCGGATGCTGGCTGACCTGAATGTGTTGGCGCGTAATCCTCACCGCGATGTGCAGCGCGCCATCATTCTAGGTTTCATGCGCGGCAATGGCGACTTGGCGCGCGCGCAGGCGGTGCTGGACGGCGTCGTCAAATCCAGCGATGCCGATGCCGAGCATATCAAGCCGCTGGCTTACTTTTTATATACCAACTATGCCGAGTGGCGGCGGCTGGACGAAGCGGCCGACAAGCAGGGCCAGCAATTGAAGGACGCGCAACGCCGCGCGGACCAGCTCAGCCAGAAACTGGAAGACCTGAAGGCGATAGAACGGCAATTGCCGGCCCGCAGCAAGGGCGCCCCGACCAGCCCCCCGTCTTCCCCTGCGCCCGCCGGCGAAAACAAACAGTGACAGGCATGCAAGCATCATGATGAATAAATTCGACAAACTCGACAAACCCGGCAAGCCGAAAAATGAACAGGCCAAGCTCCTGCTGGTGGACGATGACCCGGACCTGCTGACCCTGATCTCCATGCGCCTCAGTGCCGCCGGTTACCGGGTGACCGCGGTAGAAAGTGCCGAGGCCGCGGTTGCCAGGCTGGCGATAGACTTGCCGGCGCTGGTGATCACCGATGTGCGCCTGCCGGGGCGGGACGGCATGGCCTTGTTTGACGATATACGCAGCCAGTATCCGGCGCTGCCGGTGATACTGTTGACCGCGCACGGCACGATACCGGATGCCGTGGAAGCTACTGCGCGCGGTGCCTATGCCTACCTGACCAAACCCTTTGACGGCAATGTGCTGCTGGAAAAGGTCGCGCATGCGCTCAGCCTGAGCGGCCCCGCTTCCGGCCCGGCCAGCAAGGATGAAGCCTGGCGTGCCGAACTGATCAGCCGCAGCCAGCGCATGGCCGAGCTGCTGGCAGAAGCGAAGCTGGTTGCAGGCACCGACGCCAGCGTGCTGATACAGGGAGAGAGCGGAAGCGGCAAGGAATTGCTGGCGCGCGCGATCCACCGCGCCAGCCACAGGAGCAAGGCGCCCTTCATCGCCGTCAATTGCGGTGCCATCCCCGAGCAATTGCTGGAGTCGGAACTGTTCGGCCATGTCAAAGGTTCTTTCACCGGCGCGGTGGCGCACCGCAACGGCCTGTTCCAGGCGGCGCACGGCGGCACGCTGTTCCTGGATGAGATAGGCGACATGCCCCTGCCCTTGCAAGTCAAGCTGCTGCGTGTATTGCAGGAACGCACGGTGCGGCAAGTGGGCTCGGATGCCGCGATTGCAGTGGATGTGCGCGTGCTGTCCGCTACCCACCGCGATCTGGACGTGGCAATGAAAGAGGGTCAGTTCCGCGAGGATTTGTATTACCGCCTGAATGTGGTCACGCTGGCGCTGCCCTCGCTGGCGGAACGGCGTGAAGACATCGCATTGCTGGCCAATCATTTCCGCCAGGCGCTGGCGGAAAAATACGGCAAGCATATCAATGGCTTTGCACCCGACGCGCTGGCCGCATTGATGGCGGCACCGTGGCCCGGCAATGTACGCCAGTTGCATAATGTGGTGGAGCAGGTCTGTGCATTGGCGACAGCGCCGCTGATACCGCTGTCGCTGGTGCAGCGCGCGCTGCGTGTGCCGTCGCTGGAAGTGCTCAGCTATACCGAGGCCAGGCAGAAATTTGAACGCGACTACCTGATACAACTGCTGAAGCTGACCGACGGCAATGTTTCCGATGCCGCCAGGCTGGCCGATCGCAACCGTACCGAGTTCTACCGTCTGCTGCAAAAACATGAGCTGACACCTAGCCTGTTCAGGGCAGACGGAGAGGCTGTCGCTGATGAGCGACAGGATTAAATCCTTTTAAATCAAAGACTTAGTTATTTGCTCTTTTTGCATGTCGCCATATCCCGACACAAATAGCGTTAAAACGACTGTTTGTTGCCTGGACTGCAGGTAATAAATGCTCTAAGTGGTTGAATGCATGGGGTTTTTTCAGGCTGGCACGGCCTGTGCTGTATGGCTAGGGAGTAGCGCTGCAATCCACACTTCCGCAGCGTTGCCTTAAACCCGATTTGAAAGGATTTACCATGCAAAACCGTAAACTGATCGCTCCCCTGTTCGCCGCTGCCCTGTTGTCTGTTACTGCAGCATCTTCCTTCGCAGCCGATACCGTAACTGCCCAGGCTGATAAGCCAAGCATGACGCAAAAAGCCGCTGTCGCCGTGGATGATTCCGTGATCACTGCTAAAGTGAAGAGCGCTCTGGTATCCGATAAAGAAGTGTCCGCATTGAAAATCAATGTGACCACCAAGCAAGGCGTTGTAATACTGACCGGTGCCGTGCCGACTGCAGAAGCCGGTGACCGCGTGATCAAGATGGTCGCTGCGATTGAAGGTGTGAAAGACATCCAGAACCAGCTGCAAGTCAAAGCCAGCTAATTGTTGCTAGCGCTGTAAAAGGTTTGCCACCTTAAAGAGCCGGCCCTCCCCATTCAAGGCCATGGCTCGGACTGGGACTGTTGCAAAGCAGTCCCGGTTTTCTTTTAGTCTTCTTCACTTTCATCAACTACCGGCGCCGCCGGGATTTTCGGTACGTTTTTGTCCGTAGCTGCGGGCCGCTTGCCCAGCAGGTAGTAGTCCAGCGCCTTCTTCACAATAGGTGCAGCCGCTTCGGCCCCCTTGCCCGCATTCTCGACAATGATGGCAACAGCGATACGCGGATGGTCGGCAGGCGCAAAAGCGGTGTACCACGCATGGTCATGCAGGCGTTCCGCCAGGCGGCTGGCATTGTATTTCTCGTTGCGCTTCAGCGTGAACACCTGCGCCGTTCCGGTTTTACCGCCAGACACGTATTCTGCGTTGGCAAATACGCCGCGCGAGGTGCCTTCCCTGGTGACGCCCACCATCGCCTGCTTGATCGCTTCCACATTTTCCGGCTTGAGCGGGATGTGGCCGCTTTCCTTGTTCACCGTCAGCGTTCTTGCATGGGTTTGCGGGTTTTCCAGTATCTTCACCAGATGCGGCTGCATGACCTTGCCGCCATTGACCAGGGTTGCCACCGCATGCGCCATCTGCAAGGGCGTGAAGGTGTTGTAGCCCTGGCCGTTGCCCAATGAGATGGTGTCGCCGGCATTCCATTTTTGCTGTGCCACGTTCTTGGACGATTTGCGCTTCCACGCGGTGGACGGCAGCAGGCCGGCTTTTTCATTATCCAGGTCTATGCCGGTCTTCTGGCCGAAGCCGAAAGGCTGCATGAAATCATGGATCGCATCCACGCCCAGGTCGTTGGCCAGCATGAAGTAATACGTGTTGCAGGAAACCACGATGGATTTATACAGGTCCACCGTGCCGTGCCCGCCTACCTTGTCGTCATTGAAGCGATGATTGCCCAGGTTGAAGAAACCCGCATCGAAGATCGCTGACGACGGCATGCGTTTGCCCAGCTCCAGCCCGGCCAGGCCCATGAAGGGCTTATAGGTCGAGCCGGGTGGGTAGGCGCCGGTCAGCGGGCGGTTCAGCAGCGGCCGGTCTGGCGAAGTATTCAATTCATTCCAGCTCTGCTGGTCTATGCCTTCCACAAACAGGTTGGGGTCATAGGTCGGCTTGGACACAAAGGCCAGCACATCGCCGGATTCCGGTTCTATCGCCACCAGCGCGCCGCGCCTGTCGCCAAAGGCTTCTTCAACGATCTTTTGCAGCTCTATATCCACCGACAGGATCAGGTTGGTGCCGGATGCCGGCGCAGTACGCGACAGCGTGCGCACTGCGCGGCCGGCAGCCGTGGTTTCCACTTTCTCAAAGCCGGTAGTGCCGTGCAAGACCTTCTCATAACTCTTTTCCAGACCTTCCTTGCCGATATAGCTGGCGCCCTTGTAGTTGGCCTCGTCTTCCGAGTCGGCGATATTCTGTGCATCCTTGGTGCTGATGCGGCCTATATAGCCGAGCACGTGCGACGCCGTTTCGCCCAGCGGATAGCGGCGGAAGGCGCGCGCCTGTATCTCCACGCCGGGGAAGCGGAAACGCTGTGCGGTGAAACGGGCAATCTCTTCATCGGTCAGCCGGGTGCGGATAGGGATGCTCTCGAAATTTTTCGATTCCTCCAGCAGCTTGACGAATTGTTTGCGGTTCTTGGGCTGGATGTCTACCAGCCGCGCCAGTTTGTCCAGCAGCGTGTCCATGTCTTCGGTAATCTTGGACGGCGTAATCTCCAGCGTATAGGCGGAGTAGTTCTGCGCCAGCAGCACGCCGTTCCTGTCCATGATCAGGCCGCGGTTCGGCACCACCGGCACCGTCAGGATGCGGTTTTCATCGGACAGCAGCGCGTACTGGTCATGCTTGATGATTTGCAGCCAGGCGAAGCGCACTATCAGCGTACAGAAGCACAGGAAGATGGCGATGCCGACGAAGAGCAGGCGCATCCTGAACAGATGGAGCTCGCGCTCGGTGTTTCGGAGTTCGGTCATACCGGGGAGGAGGTGGTTTTGCTGCTTGCGGCGGCTGGGGTTGTTGGGTGGTGTTGGGGAAAAAATTGGTTTCGCAAGTATAGCGATGGGGGATGTGTTTGTGGCTGAATTATCAGCCGTGTGCGCTATTTATTTTGTATGGAATTGTTGATGGAAAAATTTTCTTCGTGTGAGTATAGGCGATTGCCTCTCTCTTCTATAGTTAGGGCTGGTTGAGATCGCTGGCCGGGGGTAGCCCGGCATGCTACTCACTTTTTTTGTTTCGCACCTCGGCGGCCCCCAAGAAAAAGTAAGCAAAAAAAGGCGACCGCAGACTTGCCCTACGGGTGATGGGGCTGTGCCCCATCACATTTTGCTGCATTACAAAAAATGGGAAATGAACGAAACTCGCCTTCGGCTCAAACAACGTTCATTTCTGATCCATTTTCTGTAACGCACAAAATGCCGCATCCCCAGCGGGGTGGGTCAAAAGCAAGGTCAAAAGCAACTTCAACTTCCACACCAGTTCGGCCTGGTTTTGGCGAATCTATTTTCGCAGGATTTCGGTTTCTACCAGACGCCAGTCGCCAGCGTAGTCGGTGCATATTCGCGCAAGGTCCAGCGTAGCGGCAAGGCGGCTGTCTTGCGCCAGATGCGTTTTACCTTCAGTTGCCACAGCCTTTGCGCACCGGCGAAGCCGGCGGTTTCTTCTGAGTTCCACAGTACTTCTACCGTGCCCTGTACATGCAGCAGGTCGCCGGTAGAAAAATCGACGAACAGCAGCGCCGCTCTCGGGTCCATCAGCATATTGCCCAGGGTATTGAAGAAGCGGTTGCCGGTGAAGTCAGGGATGGTGAGCGTGTCGCCGTCTTTGTCGGAAGCGATGCGGACAAAGCCGGGGCGGCCGCCGCGATGCGAGATGTCTGTACCCTCGCCCTCTCCACCGCTGGTGGCGACGAACAGCGTGTCGGCCTGGCGGATCAGCTCGCCGGCTTGCTGGTCCAGCCGAGTAAAGTGCGTGATTTCCGGTTCGGCACGGGGACCGGAGATGAACTCCACATCGCGTAGCTGTATGTATTTGGGGCAGTTGCCGAAGGATTCCTCAATTGCAACCAGCATGCCTTGTCCGTCGCTATTGGCGATGAAGCCGTTGGCGCGGTTGCGGCGGCGGGTGGACAGGTCCAGGCCCAGCAGGCCTATCGCTTTGCCGATGGCGAATTGTTCGGTGTACGGTGCAAAGGCTTCCGGCTGTACCGCCAGGTGCAGGCTGCGGGCGTCCGGGCTGCTGACGAATCCGGGCTGGCCTGCCAGCATGATGGCGCTGGGCCAGCCTTCTGCATCGGTGGTGCTGGCCAGCAGATAGGGAAGCAGCGGGAAGAAGCTGCGGTGCTGCTCCGGCATATAGTCGCGGATGGCGGCACCATTGGAGCCGCCGCCAGCCAACTGGTGCGCGCGTAATTCGCCGGCGTGGAAGGGCGTATGCTCAAAGTCGGCATGCTCTGCCGCTTCAGCCGCTATGACTGGTACGGGGCTCATGCTGCCGCCGGTACAGGCAATTTGGGCATGGCCTTGAAGTTCGGCAGTGCTTCTATCCTTGCCAGCCAGGCACGCAGATTCGGATAGGGTTCCAGCGGGATGCGGCCTTCAGGGGCGTGCGCGATATAGGAGTAGCAGGCGAGGTCGGCCAGAGTTGGGTATTCTGCTGCCAGATAGCTGCGCTCCGCCAGGTACTGCTCCATAAACTGGAACAGCCTGTTGGCGATTCCCGCGGCCACGACCGGATCTCCCGGCGCATTCCATTGCAGAGCCATGCGTGCAGTGCAAGGTCCGAATTTCACTTCGCCCGCTGCAATCGAAAACCAGCGCTGTATCTGTGCCGCGGTGACGGGATCATCCGACAACCATTGGCTGTTTGGCGCATAGCGTTTCACCAGATACACCAGGATCGCATTGCTGTCGGTCAGCGTTAGCTCACCATCCTGCAGCACTGGTATCTGGCCGAGCGGATTCAATTGCAAAAATTCCGGCGTCGCCCGCTTGCTCGCCGCTGCCTCCACAAAACGGTAAGGAATCTGCAGCATGGTGAGCAAAAGCTCCACGCGGTGGCAGTGGCCGGAATAGATGGTGCCGTGCAAGGTGATGTCGGCAGGCTGTCTGGATGTGCTGGTCATGGCGCTTACCTCGGTGTGTGGACTATGCCGATGATGATAACTCTTCCGGTATATGACGTAAATAATGCTATAGTGGAAATCAGCTTTCCACAAATAGGAAGAATAAAGGGGCTTCTATGGATAGATTGGATGAATTAGTCGTTTTTCTTGCCATCCTGGAAACTGCCAGCCTCAGCGGCGCCGGGCGCAAGCTGCGACGCTCTCCGCCTGCCGTCACGCGTACACTGGCGGCTCTGGAAGAGCGGGTAGGCACGCGGCTGGTAGAGCGCACTACCCGCAGGCTGGCCGCCACCGAAGCCGGCCTGCGGCTGGCCGAGCTGGCGCGGCGGGTATTGGCAGACTATGAAGATGCGGTGCGTGAAGACGCCGATGCACCCTTGCGCGGCAAGCTGAGAGTCACCGCGCCGCAGGTATTCGGCCGCCGCCATGTAGCGCCGGTCGTGCTCAGCTTCATGGACAAGTATCCGTCCATGCAGGTGGAGCTGATGCTGGGCGACCGCAATCTGGACCTGATAGAAGAAGGTCTGGACCTAGCCGTGCGCATAGGCCGGCTGGCGGATGCCGGCATCGTGGCGCGCAAAGTGGGCGAGGTAAAGCGCCTGCTGGTCGCCAGCCCCGACTATATTGCCAAGCGCGGCGCACCGCAGACACCGGATGACCTGGCCGCGCATGACACCATCCACAATACCGGTGTACCCGCACCGCCGGAATGGCGCTTCCGCCACGCGGGCAGCGATCACACAGTGCGCGTCACGCCGCGCCTGACCGTCAATGATGTAGACGCGATGCTGTTTGCGGTGCGCTCCGGCCGGGGCCTGGGGCGGCCGCTGTCTTACCAGGCGGCAGACGATATTGCCAAAGGCACGCTGGTACGGCTGATGCCCGACTGGGAAAACGATGCTGTTCCAGTGAGCCTGGTGGTGTCCAGCGCGCGCCATATGGCACCCAAGCTGCGCGCCTTCATGGATCATGCGGTGGAATGCCTCAGCAAGCTGGAAGTGCTGCAGCCTTTGCCCAAATAAAACTTATTGTCCATATTGACGCATCAATTTCCATTCAGAAAATGCCTGATAGCAAGAGCTGAACAGAACCAGGGAGCTTAGGCAAAACAAGACCGCAGGTCATATGCCAGTCACATTCAAAAGGTAGATTTGACAAGCAAATTCAGGCTCAAATCCCATCCCCCTTTTCTTGTGAAGGCATCGCCATGAGTTCCAGCGTAGACACCCTGCATGCAGCTGCATCCTCGCACACCCACCCACCTCGGCACCCGTCGCGCCCGCATATAGACCAGAAGAACGGCCCGCTGGCAGGCCTGATCTTTATCTGCCTGCTGGCAACGGGCCTGCTGTTCACCGGCTATAGCCTGACGACCGACGTGACCGAAGCCGGCGGTGGCGCCGGGAGCTGGGTGCCCTATCTGTTGCTGGGCGTGGCCTTGCTGATTGCTTTGGGCTTTGAATTCGTCAACGGCTTTCACGATACCGCCAATGCGGTAGCGACGGTGATCTACACGCACTCGTTGCCGCCCAATTTTGCGGTGATGTGGTCAGGCTTCTTTAATTTCCTCGGTGTGCTGCTGTCTAGCGGTGCAGTGGCCTTTGGCATTATTTCGCTGCTGCCGGTGGAGCTGATCTTGCAGGTAGGCTCCGGCTCAGGCTTTGCGATGGTGTTTGCCTTGCTGATCGCCGCCATCATGTGGAACCTGGGCACCTGGTGGCTGGGTTTGCCTGCCTCTTCCTCGCATACGATGATAGGCTCCATCCTCGGCGTCGGCGTTGCCAATGCACTCATGCATGGCCGCGACGGCACCAGCGGTGTCGATTGGGAACAGGCTGCCAAGGTCGGCTACTCATTGCTGCTGTCGCCGCTGGTAGGTTTTGTCTGCGCGGCACTGTTGCTGCTGGCAATGCGTGCGCTGGTGAAGAGCAAGGAATTGTATGAAGCCCCGGCCGGCAAGACGCCGCCGCCATGGTGGATACGCGGCCTGCTGATTCTGACCTGCACCGGCGTTTCCTTCGCGCATGGCTCCAATGACGGCCAAAAAGGCATGGGCCTGATCATGCTGATACTGGTGGGCACCGTGCCTATGGCCTATGCGCTGAACCGCGCGATGCCGGTAGACCATGTGACGCAGTTCGTCGCGGTATCGCAAGTGACGCAGCAATCGCTGCAAAAATACCTGGAACCTACAGTCGCCCTTCCTGCCGATTCGCGCAAAACTTTGTCTGAATATGTGCGCACCCGCGAGCTGAAGCCGGATGTAGTACCGGCTCTGGCCGTGATGGTAGGCTCCATCGGCCTGCAGGTGAAAGAACACGGCTCCCTGGCCAAGGTGCCGCAACAGTCGGTGGCCAACGTGCGTAATGACATGTATTTGGCCGCAGAAGCGATACGCTTCCTGGACAAGAACGGTGCCACCGGTTTTGATGACGACACCAAGGCCAACCTGAAAGCCTTCAAGAAACAGATAGATGACGCGACCAAGTTCATCCCGCTGTGGGTAAAGGTGGCAGTAGCGATTGCGCTGGGCCTGGGCACCATGGTCGGCTGGAAGCGCATCGTGGTGACCGTCGGCGAAAAAATAGGCAAGACCCACCTGACCTATGCGCAGGGCGCTTCCGCAGAGCTGGTAGCGATGCTGACGATAGGCGCAGCCGATATATACGGCTTGCCGGTATCCACCACACATGTCTTGTCATCCGGCGTGGCGGGTACGATGGCGGCTAACCGCTCGGGCCTGCAACTGTCCACCATCCGCAACCTGGCAGCGGCCTGGGTGCTGACCTTGCCGGTAGCGATCCTGCTGTCCGGCTCGCTGTACTGGTTGTTCTCTCACTTGTTCTGACGGTCTCTTAAAGACTGGCAGCAAAAAAGCAGAAAGCCCGGCTTTATTGGCCGGGCTTCTTACTTGATGAGACTGAATAGAAAAATAGGGTGGACGTCTGTTCCACACACCGGGAAGAGAGGGAGGGATGCCCTAACCGGTTAATGCTTATGTGGGCAGAGCAGTCCACCCTACAAGGGGACTGCGCTTCCCAAGCCTAAAAGCAAGCTCAGGAAAAAGACCTTAAAAACTGTAGCCTATCGATGCACCAACAGAAGCATTGGTGCGGCGGGCCACCAGCGGGCTGTCGCGTGCTTCATCACCCAGGCGTGTCACTTCTGCGCCGACTGTGCTTACCCAGTTCTGCGTCAATGCATGGCGCCACATCACACCCACGCTGCTGCCTGCCACGCCGGCTGTCGGCGTATATACCGCATTGCTGCTGGCCACAGATTGCGACGGCGTGACGCCGAAGTAAGTTTGCATCAGCGACTTGTTACCGTAAGCAAAACCGGCCGATGCCTGCACCAGATCCTGCTTGGTGGAATAGACATCGTAGCGGCCGATGACATCCAGCTCGGTGCCGCGACGTTCACCCAGTGTCTGGCGCAAGGCGGTGTTCACGTGGAAAGGGCCGTTGTCATAGTTACCGAACAAATTGACCTGGGCGCGGGTATCGATGTCACCCATGCCGCGCAGGCGGTTGCGGGCGCCGTTATCGTTGTCGCCGGCAGATTCCTTGCGGGAACCGCTAGCGCCCAGGCTGGCGGCAAACGAGAAGCCGTTGTAGTTATTGACGAAGCGGTAACCGATACCGTCCGACGTGCTGACAAATACGCCGTTGGAAAAATTGGCCTCGCCAAATAGGCCGGCACGCCATTGAGATTTGTCGCCGAATAAACGGTCGCCGTAAGTGATGCCGGCACCGATGGTTTGTTCTGCCTGCTCGTTGGAACGTGCGCTTGCCACAGGCGACGCCAGCGTGGAATTATCCGCGGCGAGAACAGGCAGGGCCGGCAGAGCGGCAGCGATGGTCAACAGAGCGAGTAGCTTGCGCTTCATGGTTATATCCTTTTCTAAAACGATGGAGTGAAGCGTGGATGCCGTTCAACTAGGCATGCCGCCGCTTCGGAACGAAGATTAGCAAAGGGAAAGGATGGGTACTACCAGGATGTGCGAAGAGCCGCTATTCAGGCTATTTGGTACTGCGAATTAGTACCTTTGAGGTAAATTGAACTTTATGGAACCGTAAAACTGGGGTAGGCACCAATGTTCTTGCGTTCGCAGTAGATGACACGGTAGGGTGTGTTAGCGAAGCGTAACGCACCGAATTCGTCGCAATCCTTTGCCGTCTTTATTAATCAACGAGGTCGCTGCCAACGATGAAGTTTGATTCAATAGCCGGTGAATCATTCGGTGCGTTACGCTTCGCTAACACACCCTACATTCTGTGTTCTACGTTCATCTGGAGAAGGTTCCGACTACATCATCGCCCTGATACGCTCATACCCCGCCTTGCTGATAGGGATCTGTTTACCGTCCCGCATCAGCGCCACATGGCTGTCCTTGGTCTGGCGTTCTATGCTCTGCAGTTTTTCTATATTGATGATGTAGGAGCGGTGTATGCGTACAAACTTCTTCGGGTCCAGCTGCGTCTCCAGCTCGGACAGCCTCTGCGTCTTCAGGTAGCACTTCCCTTCAGACTGTATGCTGATGTAGTCATCCTGCGCCTCGGCATAATCCATCTTCTCTACAGGTATCACATGCACCTGGTTGCGGTCGCGGATCAGGATGCGTTCCAGCTTTTCGCCGGTTTGCGTCAGCAGGTTTTCCAGTGCGGGCAGGGTCTGGCCGAGCGCCTTGCGTGCCTGTGCCAGAGCCTCGTCAAAGCGGGTTTGCGAGAAAGGTTTCAGCAAATAATCCACCGCATGCAGGTCGAAGGCCTTCAGCGCGTACTGGTCGTATGCAGTGGTAAAGATCACGCCGCTGTTGCGGCCTGTCAGCTCCAGCACTTCCAGCCCGGTCAGCTTGGGCATTTGTATGTCCAGGAAGACCAGGTCCGGGTTCAGGCCGGTGATGTCCTTCACCGCCTGCAGGCCGTTGTCGCATTCGCCGATGATTTCCATGTCTGCATGCTGGCCCAGATACTCGCGCACCAGGCGGCGGGCCAGGTCTTCATCATCCACGATTAGTACTTTGATGGTTTCGCTCATGTCTTTTTTATATTCAGGCTTCGTTATAGCTCAGCGGCAGCGCCATCTCCACCACAAACTGCCCTTCAGCCAAGGTCCAGTCTACCCGTGCCCTGTCACCGTAGATGCTGGCAAAGCGCTGGCGGATATTCTTCAGGCCGGTGCCATTACCGGCGGTTGTGGTGGGGTTGCTGTCCACCGGGTTGCTGACTGAAACGTGCAGCCACTGCTCGCGGGCAAAGGCTTGCAGCGTGACCGTGCCGCCGTCCACCAGATCGCGTATGCCGTGCTTGATGGCGTTTTCTATCAGGGGCTGCAATATCATCGGTGGTATCAGCGCGCGCTGCGCATTGTCTGCAACATCCATTTCTGATCCAAGTTTTTTGCCGAAGCGTATTTTCTCTATCGCCAGAAAGCTGCTGCACAGTGCAATCTCGTCTGCCAGCGGTATCACCTGCTTTTCCGACAGTGCCAGGGTTTGCCGGAAAAACTGCGCCAGTTCTATCGTCATGCTGCGTGCGGCGGGGCCGTCCATCGTCGTCAGCGCACTGATGGAATTGAGGCTGTTAAACAAGAAATGCGGATTGATCTGCGTGCGCAAAACCTGCAGCTCTGCATCCCGCGCCAGTACCTTGGATTCTGCCGCCCTGCGCTCTGCCAGCCGCATGGTGTCAAATGCGATCAGCACATCATGCGCGAGGATGGACAGCAGATAAAAGCCGCAACCGGCAGCAAACAGCACCACCGCCACATGCTGAGATATATTCACCGCCGCATAATCGCCGGCCAGCGTTTGCGCCAACTGATTCCACACCTGGCAAATGGCCAGCCATGCAAAACCCGCAATCAGCGAAGAGCCGCCGAACACTGCCACTGCAAAAATGAAATGCCGCTTCGACAAAGGCAGCGAGCGACATACGTAATAGGCGGAAGAAGCGACAAAGCTGTACAGCAGCGCTGCCGGCAGTGCAAACAGCAGCGCACTGCCCCAGCTGGCCAGCTCCGCGGTCACCATCAGCAGTGCGACAAACAGCCCGGTCAGCATCCATGCGGATAGGTACCACAGCAGCTTGCGGGCGTTAGTGAGGATGGGGTGCATGGGCAGGGGCTAGTGGGTGGCGGGAAATGATAAAAATCAGTTTTTCACTTCCACGCCGCCCATGATGGCCTCACCCTCTATCACCAGGCGCTTGAGCGAGTTCATCGGCGGTACGGTCTTGTCATCCATGCCGGCCAGGATGGGCGTGCCGTTCATCACCACAGACCAGTCGGTAGGCACCTTGATGACAATGCCGCCCCACATCGCAAACACACTGATCACCGCCTCATCCACGATGGAGGCCTGGCGCAGATCCAGCTCCACCCCGCCCATCACCGCCAGGATATCGCCACCCTTGAAGGCCTGCGAATCGCTTTTCAGGTTATGCCCGCTCATCACGGCCACCACGTCTACGCTGCTGGTGTCGCCCGGCTGCAGCGTGATGCCGTCGCGGTGCGCACGCCATTGCTTGCCATACAGCCCGCGGGACAAGACCATGGCGCCGGCAAAGATCAGGAAAGCCGGCCACCAGTCGCGCCAGCGGAAATACACCAGGCCCAGATGCTGCAATATCATGCCGGTGCCTACCGCCACCAGCACGCCGCCGAGGATGTAGGCGCTGGTATGCCGCGCCTGGTGCAGCTTCATCACGCCGAAACCGACGAACACCAGCGGCCAAAAAGGCAGAAAATCGCTGGTATCAAAGATATGCAGATTGTTCAACAGGGCCAGCGCGCCGATCACGATGATGAAAGCACCGAAGAAGACCCGGCTTTGGTTGCGGTCGCGGTTCATTTGGAAGACTCCTTATTCTTGTTATCGATATCGTGAGACAGGTTGAAGGCGCCGCGCAGCAAGATGCTGGCACCCCAGGCGATAAGGATCATCGGCCAAGTATTGCCAAATGTCCATCCCCACAGATGTTCCATGCAGGCATACAGCCACCCTGCCGCCAGGATATGGTAGATGCCGCTCACCACATGCGCAGGCTTCTTCGCAAACACGATATTGGCCAGGCCAGAGATCGCCACTATCAGCGGCCACAGGTGCCAGAAAGTGAGGATATCCACATCCATGAAACCCAGCTTGTAGCCCAACACGATAACGCCCACCGCAATCAGCGACAGCCCCCACACCAGATTGGAGCGCGCATCGCCGTCATCGCCGTAATACCACCGGCGCCGTTTTTTCTCATTGGGAGCACTATCCGCCCCGCCTTGCTGTAATTGATCAGACATTGCTTTCCTTTCCGAGGATAACCAGGCACTAGGGCCGTTTTGCCGCGTCCGGCACCGTTTTTAAAGGCCGGAAGGCGGTTTTGTTGTCAGCAAGGTCAAGATAAGGGATGGCGCGGCGCTTGTCGCGCGGTTTTCGGTGAATGGCGGAGGGAGGTCGGTGAGTGGCGAACCTCGTAGATTTTACTGAGTTGAATGGCGGCTCAGTGAAAAATTGTGACTTATAGTCCGTAGACCTATAAGTCACATGACTTCATGATTTGCACATATATCAACATGGGCGCAATCAATGGCAAATCCTTTGCTGGTCGGCTTTGGTCTTCATCTCAAAAAACTACGTTTAGAAAAAGGTTTGAGCCAAGAACAATTGGGGCTTATTGCAGAATTGGATCGCACCTATATCAGCGGTATAGAGCGTGGCGTTCGCAATGTCAGTCTCACCAATATTTTTCGTATTGCTAAAGCCTTAGATGTGCAAGCTTCTGAACTATTTCAGTCGGAAGCAATTAGCCATGACTGAGAGAGCCTACTATTCAGCGGAAATTTCTAATTTTCTAAATGAGTCTGTTGACTCGATTATTGGAAAGATTACGCAAAAACATCCACAAAGCCTAGAGCATTTACAAACCGGAGCATGGTCCAGGCAAATTGAGATATTGCAAAAACAATTGTCCGCTATTGCAGAAGGGCACATTCTTTTTGAGGTACAAATTCCCAGAATGGGAAAGCGTGCGGACGTAGTATTAATCCACAGAGACATTATTTTCGTCTTGGAGTTTAAGGTCGGCGCTGACAATTATCTTGCGCAAGATATTAGACAAGCGCATGGCTATGCTCTTGACTTGAGCTCTTTTCACGAAGGCAGTCACGCAAAGACTATAGTGCCCATCTTGATTGCCACGAAAGCACTGGCATCGGAAGTGCATTTAATATTTAGACCCGATCATGTGTATGAGCCGCTCACTATAAATGAGCTAAATATTTACCAGGCCATCCGACATTGCATAGAGAATATTCGGGCTAACGAGCCTATCAATTATGAGGAATGGATAAGCTCAGCCTACAAACCGACCCCTAATATTATTGAAGCCGCGCAGGCACTATATTCAAATCATGACGTGAAAAATATTGCGCGTCATGACGCAAGTGCACAGAACTTGAGAGTTACATCGAAAAGCATCCAAGATATTGTTCACTCGGCCCGACTTAACAACAATAAAACGATCTGTTTCGTCACGGGCGTGCCAGGTGCCGGGAAAACCTTGGTTGGTCTTAATATTGCGACAGCACAGGCAAGCAAAACAAATGATGAGCACGCGGTTTTCCTCTCCGGAAATGGGCCATTAGTTGAAGTTTTGCGCGAGGCGCTTGTACGTGATCAAGTAGATCGTTGCCCAGGCACCACGAAAGAAAAAGCTTCGAGAGAGGTGGAGTCAATGATCCAAAATATTCATCACTTTAGGGATGAGGCACTCAAGGACCTACGCAAAGCTCCACCTGAGCGAGTTGTGATATTTGACGAAGCGCAACGCGCTTGGAATCTTGCAAGCACATCGAAATTCATGACGCAAAAACGCGGCCAGGAAAATTTTAATCAATCCGAGCCAGAGTTTCTGATTAGCGTGATGGATAGGCATGAAGACTGGTGTGTCATCGTCGCACTCATTGGAGGTGGGCAAGAAATAAATACTGGTGAGGCTGGCCTGCAAGGTTGGTTTGATGCGCTCGCGACGAAATTCCCAAATTGGCACGTGCACTATTCGTCCAAGTTATCTCAAATTGAATACGCTGGAGGCGACCTTAATTTCTCAGATCTACCGAATGTTAAGGCAGAGCCAAGCCTACATCTAGCAACTTCAATGCGGTCGTTTCGTGCTGAAAAATTGTCGCACATGGTCCATTATGTAATCCACAATCAGGCCGAAGCCGCGGCTGATTGCTATAAAAAATTTAAGCATAAATTTCCTATTAAAATTACTAGAGACTTAAGTAAGGCGAAAGCCTGGATTAAAGCGCAAGCACGAGCAAATGAAACAAAGGGCGTTGTTGCTTCGTCAGGTGCTACTAGGCTTAAGCCAGAGGGCATTTTTGTTAAGAACCGTTTGTCTGCAGCAGATTGGTTTTTAAATGATGTGGATGATGTTCGGTCTTGCCACTTTTTGGAAGACGTTGCAACTGAATTCGATATCCAAGGGCTGGAATTGGATTGGTGCCTTGTGGGTTGGGATGCGGATTATCGGTATGGAGATAGGCAATTTGAGCATTGGAAATTTACCGGTACGACTTGGAAGCAACGCCATCAAGAGGCACAAAAGCGTTATTTGGAAAACGCATACAGGGTGCTGCTAACTCGCGCACGTCACGGTATGGTGATATTTGTACCTAGCGGAGATGATGCAGATCAAACGCGCTATTCGACATTCTACGACTGCACTTTTTCCTATTTGTTAAGCTGTGGACTAGATTCTTTGTGATCGTTCGAAGCAGGCTTGGTATGTAAAAAAGGCTCCAACCGGAGCCTTTTTAGTCTTTAACTTAATAGCCTATAGTGTTGGCTATATGCTTATTTCTTTGCAGCGTCGCCAGTAGCGGCTGGTGCGCTAGCGGCAGCCGATGCAGCTCCGGCAGCAGCAGCCGGTGCTCCGGTGATTTCAATCTTCGCTTTTGCCTTCATGTCATCCAGCAGCTTTTTCAAGTTTTGCTGTTGCAGTTGCTGAGCGATTTTCGGTTTTACTTCTTCCAGACTAGGTACTGGTTCTGGACGGGAATCTTCCAGCATGATTACGTGGTAGCCGAACTGTGATTTGACTGGCTCTTCAGTGAACTTGCCTTTTTCCAGCTTGGCTACCGCTGCGCCAAATTCAGGCACCATGCCGCGTGGGTCAAACCAGCCCAGATCGCCGCCTTTGTCTTTGGAGCCTGGGTCCATCGATTTGGCTTTTGCCAGCGCTTCAAACTGTTTTGGATCTTTCTTCAGCTTGGCGATGATGTCCTTGGCTTCTTCTTCTGTCTTCACCAGGATGTGGCGCGCTTCGTATTGCTTGCCGGATTGGGCTGCAACCTTGTCGTATTCAGCCTTGATTGCTTCATCGGTCGGCTTGCTGTTCTTGATGTAGTCCTGCACAAAAGCCTGTGCCAGGATGGACTGTTTAGTCATCTCTATCTGCTCAGCCACTTCAGGGGACTTGTCCAGGCCCTTGGTAGTTGCTTCCTGGGCTACCAGCAGCTGCATCGCCAGGTTATCAATCACCAGTTTGCGGGTTTCTGCATTGTCAGGCATGCCTTGTTGCAGCGCTTGCTGCTGCATGATCTGGTCCAGGCGCTTTTGGGTGATAGGTGTGCCGTTGACAGTAGCGGCGATTGCGCCTTTGTCAGCCGTGGCTGTAGTGGATGCAGCGGCTTTGTCGCCTTCTTTTGGAGTACAGGCGCTCAGGGCCAGCAAAGCAACGGCGGCGCTTACAGCGATGGCTACACGGGATTTGATCAACACAGGGTATTCCTTTATTCGGTAGTTAAATTGTGCATGCTTGCCCAGTTCCGGCACTTTGCCAGGGCTGTCTAGCCTTCAGGTAATAACATGCGATTTTTATGAAACGACGGAGCATTCTACTTGGGAAATGTGACAGCTTGCTAGCAAATTACCTTTGCTTGCTTTATTTTTACTTAGGGCAAGAAAAATTATCTTCTTTGCAATCAATTGAGGGGCCGCGCCCTGCCGTATCAAGCTTAGGTGGCGTTTTTTTGCCCCTTCTAATCACTGCAAACGAATAGCCGTATCAAACACCCAAGTACGGCGAATCTCAATCACGTCATACTGGCGCACCAGGCCGGGTGGGAACGGGCCATAGGGTGCCTGGCTGGCGATGACTTTGCGTATCGCATCATCAATGGCGGGTACGCCGCTGGAGACTACGAAAGTCACCTTCTCTACCGAGCCGTCGGCGCGGATTGCCACTGTGACCATCGGTTGGGTGTGGGGCTGCTTGACCACGTCGCGCACCATGTCGAAGGTCATGTTTCTTTCTATCTTGCGGCTTATGGCTTCTGCGTAGGCAACCAGATCGGCATTCGGGTCGGCGCGGCCGAGTAGCCAGCCGCGGCGCAGGCTGCTTACGCCGGGCAGCAGCGAGCGTGAAGGGCGGTTTTGCGCTGCATCACGCTGGGCCGCTTCTTCGTTGAGCTGTTTGCCGATGGCGCGCAGCCGCTCTTCATGTATTGCGTCCTGCTCGGCCCGTTCTTTTTGCGCCTGTTCTTTTTTTGCCTGCTCCTGTCGTGCTGCTTCTTGCTTGATGGCGTCTTGTCGCCCGGCTTCGCTCCTGGCGGCCTGCTCGGCGCGGGCAGCCTCCTGCTTTGAGGCGTCTTGCCGTGCCTGTTCCTGCCGCGCTGCCTCTTGCCTTGCTGCTTCTTGTCGGGCCTGTTCCTGTCTTGATGCTTCTTGCCTCGATGCTTCCTTGCGTTCGGCTTCCTGGCGTGCAGCTTCATTCCTGGCTGCTTCAGCGCGGGCGGCTTCCTGTTTTATGGCGTCTCGCTGTAGTTGCTCCTGCCTTGCCGCCTCTTGCCTGATGGCGTCCTGGCGTGCCTGTTCGCGGCGTGCTGCTTCTTGCTGCGATGCTTCCTTACGCGCAGCTTCCAGTCTTGCAGCCTCCGCCCTCTCCTGCTCCTTGCGGGCTGTATCTTGCCGTATCTTTTCCTCTTGTTTTGCGCGTTCTTGCCGCAGAGCGTTCTGGCGAAGTTCTTCCTGGCGGGCAAGCTCCCTGCGTTCTGCCTCTTTGCGCGCAACCTCGTTCTTGGCGGCCTGTTCGGCGCGGGCGGCTTCCTGCTTTATTGCTTCCTGTTTTGTGGCCAACAGCTGTGCCGCTTCCAACTGTGCCTGCCGTGCGGCCTCAAGCTGGGCTTGCTTCGCTTGTTCCCGGCGTGTTGCTTCCTGTTGCGAGGCTTCCCTGCGCTCGGCTTCCAGTTTTGCAGCCTCAGCCGCCTCGGCCCTCTGCTGTTCTTTGCGGGCGCTATCTTGCCGAGTTTTTTCTTCTTGTCTTGTGCGCTCTTGCTGCAGCGCGATACGGCGAAGATCTTCCTGGCGGGCCAGCTCCCTGCGTTCGGTTTCCACTCGCGCAGCTTCGCTCCTAGCTGCTTGCTCAGCGCGGGCGGCTTCTTGCTTGCTTGCTTCCTGTTTTGCGGCTAACAACTGTGAGGCTTCCAATTGCGCTTGCCGCGCCGTTTCAAGCTGTGCCTGTTTTTCCTGTTTGGCCTGCTCTTGCCGTATGGCCTCCCTGCGCTCGGCCTCCAGTTGCACCGTCGCGATCAGTTCCTGTTCCTGCCTGGCGGCCTCCCGCTGCGCCGCCTCTTTCTGCGCGGCCGCCTTCAACTCCGCCTGCCTCTGGCCTTCTGCGTTCTGTTTTTCACGTTCTACCCTAGCCAGTTCAAGTGCCGGGTCGGCCGGCTCTTGTTCGACCTGCTTCTGCGCTACGTCGGCCGCATTGGCCGTATTGCTGGGGGCTGGGGCCTCATTTTCCGAAACAGGAGTGGTTTGCGCTGCCGTATTCGTGGGTATTTCCGCCGCCGGCTTATCTGCCTCGGCTGGCCGCTTCATGCGTGGGCGCTTTCGCGCCGCCGGTGCGGGGGGAGTTACCGGCGTTGGCGGGGCCGCTTCGGCGCTCTCGCTGGGCTCGGCGGAGAGCGCTGAGCTGGGCAACAGGATCAGTCCGCTCGCCATTGCGGGTTTGTCTGTTGCAGCAGGCGCCGGATTGGCCATGTCTGCGGACGGGGCATCTGTCGGCGTTGTTGCCGGTGCTGATCCTGATTGCGCCGGTAAAAGGAGGATGTGCAGATCATCGGCAGCCAGGCGCTTTTCTTTCCACGGAAAATCCAGGCCGGGAAGTCCGAACACCTGGCCGCCCAGTGCAATGCTCAGCAGCAGCGCATGCACCAACAGGGAGATCAGCACCGCAGTGCTTAGACGCCAGGGTTCGCGCTCGATGAGGGCCGCTGTTCTCAAATCAGAAACCCTTTGCGCAGGCGCAGAGCCGGTTGTTCAAAACCGCTTTTCTTTTTGCCTGCGAAAATTGGATAGCTTTGGAAGCCATTAAAGTGCCTGATACAGAATATGAGAATTCAGTGCAGCCTATCACAAGTGCAGGGCCTATAGTTCAGTCGGTAAGCGGCAAGTGCGATATGCAAGGCCGCAAGCGTGGAGCGAATGCTACTGGGGAATTCAGCTTATCCACGGGATTCCATGGCTTCCTCCATTTCGCCATTGTGCCCGGTTCGACGGACATGCTCGCAGACTGATTTTTCTGGAGTCTTAAATGAAAAAAACCAACCCGAAGGCTGGTTTTTTTCATGTTTACGGGATTCGACAACACAAAATCAAACGTCGATATTGCCTGCCCTCAGCGCATTGCTTTCAATGAAGGCCCGGCGTGGTTCTACGTCATCGCCCATCAGCGTAGTAAAGATCTGGTCGGCGGCGATGGCGTCTTCTATCTGTACTTTCAGCAGGCGGCGTACGGTAGGGTCCATTGTGGTTTCCCACAGCTGGCTTGGGTTCATCTCGCCCAGACCTTTGTAGCGCTGCTTGGAGACGCCGCGTTCTGCTTCATCGCGCAGCCACAGCATGGCGTGGTGGAAGTCTGCTACGGCGGATTCCTTGGCTTTTTCGCCTTCGCCGCGGCGGATGAATGCGCCTTCCGTCAGCAGGCCCTTGAAGGTGAGTGCGGCGTTTTCCAGTACCTGGTAGTCGGCGCTTTCCACGAAGTCTGCATCGATGCTGCTGACCTTGATATTGCCGTGGTACATGCGTTCTATGCGCAGCGTGAACTTCTCGGACAGTTCATCGGTGGTGACAGTGGCTTTGACGGCCGGGTCGTTGATGGTGTCCGTCAGGGATTTGGCGGAGATAGCGGCGTTTTCTGCATTGTCCAGCTTCAGCGTTACGCCTGTCATGATGGCTGTCAGGGCCGCGCGGTCTATCACACGGGTCAGGCGCATCATGATGGCGTTGGCCAGGTTGTACTTGCGCACCAGTTCTTCCAGCACTTCGCCGGCGATAGGGTCTTTGCCTGTGCCGGGGATGAGTGCGGCGCCGGTCAGGGCGACGGTCATCATGTAGCTGGCTTCTTCGGCATCGTCTTTCAGATAGCGCTCATCGCGGCCGGCTTTTACTTTGTACAGCGGCGGCTGGGCGATGTAGATGTGGCCGCGCTCTACCAGTTGCGGCATCTGGCGGTAGAACAGGGTCAGCAGCAGCGTGCGGATGTGGGCGCCGTCAACGTCCGCATCGGTCATGATGATGATGCGGTGATAGCGGAGCTTTTCTACATTGAACTCGTCCGGGCCTATGCTGGTGCCCAGTGTGGCGATCAGTGTAGTGATCTGCTCTGAGGACAGCATTTTTTCAAAGCGGGCTTTTTCTACGTTCAGCACTTTACCGCGCAAAGGCAGGATAGCCTGGAACTTACGGTCGCGGCCTTGTTTGGCCGAGCCGCCCGCGGAGTCACCTTCGACGATGTACAGTTCGCACAGGGCAGGGTCTTTTTCCTGGCAATCTGCCAGCTTGGCAGACAGGCCCAGGCCGTCCATCACGCCTTTGCGGCGAGTCAGTTCGCGGGCTTTGCGGGCCGCTTCACGGGCGCGCGAGGCTTCCACGATCTTGCCGCAGATGATCTTGGCATCGTTCGGTTTTTCCATCAGGTAGTCGGTCAGCGTCTTGGCGACGATCTCTTCCACCGGGCCGCGCACTTCGCTGGAAACCAGCTTGTCCTTGGTCTGCGAGCTGAACTTCGGCTCAGGCACCTTCACGGACAAGACGCAGGTCAGGCCTTCGCGCATATCGTCGCCGGTGACTTCTACCTTGGCCTTCTTGGCGTAGTCGTGTTCTTCTATGTATTTGTTGATGACGCGGGTCATCGCGGCGCGCAGGCCGGTCAGATGGGTGCCGCCGTCGCGCTGCGGGATGTTATTGGTAAAGCACAATACCTGTTCATTGTAGGCATCGTTCCACTGCATGGACACGTCCACGGTGATATTGGTGCCCTGGTCCGAAAGGCGTTCGCCGGTGGCCTGGAAAATGGTCGGGTGCAGTACGCTCTTGCTCTTGTTGATGTATTCAACAAAGCCGCGGGTGCCGCCTTCAAACGCAAACAATTCTTCCTTGCCGGTGCGCTGGTCGGTCAGCTTGATGCGCACGCCGTTGTTCAGGAAAGACAGTTCGCGGATACGCTTGGCCAGGATTTCGTAGTGGAATTCTACGTGCGTGAAGATTTCTTCATCGGCCCAGAAATGCACTTCAGTGCCGCGCTTGTCGGTATCGCCTATCACCTTGATCGGGGAAGTGATGATGCCGTCCACGGTTTCCAGCTCGCGGTTTTGCGGTACGCCGCGCACGAATTCCATCGCGTGCACTTTGCCGTCGCGGCGAATGGTCAGACGCAGCAGCTTGGACAAGCCGTTCACGCAGGATACGCCCACGCCGTGCAAGCCGCCGGATACCTTATAGGAGTTCTGGTCAAACTTGCCGCCGGCGTGCAGCTCGGTCATGACGATTTCTGCCGCGCTGCGTTTAGGATCGTGCTTGTCATCCCATTTGATGCCGGTGGGGATGCCGCGGCCGTTATCGGTGATGGAGATGGAATTGTCGCTGTGTATAGTGACGTGGATCTCGGTACAGTGGCCGGCCAGCGATTCATCGATGGAGTTGTCCAGCACTTCGAATACGAGGTGATGCAAACCGGTGCCGTCCGATGTGTCGCCAATATACATGCCGGGGCGTTTACGCACGGCTTCCAGACCTTCCAGGATCTGGATAGAGGATGCGCCGTACTGATTTGGCTGTGATGGAGTGTTGTCTTGGGAAATCTCGGACATGGCTACCTTCTGAAAAATTTACTGCTTGTTCACATGAACCTGAGAGCGGAGCTCTCATTGCTACAAACTACCGATAAAAGTAAGTCACTTGTGACTCATCTTATTAAGTCTAAAACCAGGTTTTTCAGTCTGGTCGCGCTTCCAAATTCAAACCAGGCATCTCATGCATCCTTACTGCACGTTGTGCAGTAAGGACATGCTAGCTACGCTGAAGGAGGAACCACAGCAGACTGTTGTGCCCGATTAAATGCGCATAGGCATGACGACGTATTTGAAGTCGGTCTTCTCTGGGATCGTGATCAGTGCGGAAGAATTGGAATCGCCCAGTGCGACATTGATCTGGTCGCATTTCAGGTTGTTCAATACATCCAGCAGGTAGGTCACGTTGAAGCCGATGTCCACGCTGTCTCCGCCGTAGTCGATTTCGATTTCTTCGACGGCTTCTTCCTGGTCGGCATTGGTGGAGCTGATCTTCATGCTGCCTGGGCTGATCACGCAGCGCACGCCCTTGAACTTGTCACTGGTCATGATCGCGGCGCGTTGCAGCGAGCGCAGCAGTTGTTCACGGCCGATAGTGAAGTTGTTCTTGTAACCTTTAGGGATCACGCGGTTGAAGTCCGGGAACTTGCCTTCCACCAGCTTGGAGATCAGTTCTATATCGGCAAACGTCAGCTTGACCTGGTTGTTGGCGATATCCAGTTGTACCGGATCTTCCTTGTCTTCCAGCAGGCGTTGCAGTTCCAGGATGGTCTTGCGCGGGATGATCACTTCCTGGCGCGGGAACTCTTGTTCCACTTCCACCTGGCAGAAAGCCAGACGATGTCCGTCGGTAGCGACTGCGATCACGTTCTTGCCATCCACGACCAGCAGCAGGCCGTTCAGGTAGTAACGGATGTCCTGTTGCGCCATCGAGAAATGCACCATGTTGAACAGGTGCTTCAGGGTTTTTTGCGGCAGGCTGACGCTGGCATTGAAATGCTCGGCCTGGGCCACGGTAGGAAATTCTTCCGCCGCCAGGGTTTGCAGTGCAAAGCGCGATTTGCCGGATTGCACGGTCATGCGTTTGTTGGACAGTGTCAGCGACACGTCATTGTCATCCGGCAGTGCGCGCAGGATGTCCAGCAGTTTGCGCGCGGCGACGGTGGTGGCAGTAACTTCGCCGCCAGAGCCGATCTCTGCATGCGTGGTGATCTGCACTTCGATGTCGGTAGACAGGAAAGAGACTTTTTCACCATCCTTGCGTATGAGGATATTGGCCAGAATCGGCAATGTGTGCCGACGCTCGACAATACCACTCACAATTTGCAGAGGCCGGAGAAGGGTATCCCGGTGGGTTTTAACCAATTGCATGTGTATATCCCTCGCGTGTTGTAAATTGATAAAGGATGCTTTTATTCTGAACTGCATCGGGTGGATGCAGCCTGTATCTTGGCCTGCTGTTACTGGTATTTCTCTAATAATTCTTTATTGATTCTTTGTTGATACTTGCTGTCTGAAGCGGTGCTCAACTACGGATGAAACCGGTGTTCGACTGCTAATTTCTTGCCGTGCCAATCGATTGCGAAGCCGCGCTTAGCCTTTCAGCGTTTGTTCCAGCACGTGCAGCTCGTGATTGCATTCTGGGTTCTTGCTGCGGTCTGCCGCGATCTTGCGCACTGCGTGCAAGACCGTGGTGTGATCGCGGCCGCCGAACAGTTCGCCGATTTCCGGCAAGCTCTTCTGCGTCAGTTCCTTGGCCAGGTACATCGCAATCTGGCGTGGCCGGGCAATATTGGCCGGGCGTTTCTTGGAATACATGTCCGCGACTTTGATATTGAAAAAGTCGGCCACGGTCTTCTGGATGTTTTCTACAGAGATCTGGCGGTTCTGTACCGACAGCAAATCCTTCAGCGCTTCCTTGGTGACGTCGATCGTGATTTCTTTGCCGTGGAAACGGGAGTAGGCCAGGATCTTGCGCAAGGCGCCTTCCAGCTCGCGCACGTTGGAGCGCAGATGCTTGGCAACAAAGAAAGCCACGTCGTCGGAGAAATGCACGCCTTCGGAAGTTGCTTTTTTCAGCAGAATCGCCACGCGCATTTCCAGCTCCGGCGGTTCAATCGCGACGGTCAGGCCGGAATCGAAACGCGAGATCAGGCGGTCATCCATGCCGCTGATTTCTTTCGGGTAGGTATCGCTGGTGATGATGATCTGTTTCTTGGCTGCGATCAGTGCTTCAAACGCATAGAAAAATTCTTCCTGCGTACGGCTCTTGCCGCCGAAGAACTGGATATCATCGATCAGCAGCAAATCCAGCGAGTGGTAGTAGCGCTTGAATTCATCAAAGCCCTTGCGCTGGTAAGCGGTCACTACGTCGCGCACATACTGTTCTGCGTGGATGTAGCGTATCTTGGCGCCGGGATTGTCGACCAGGATCTGGTTGCCTATCGCATGGATCAAGTGAGTCTTACCCAGGCCTACGCCGCCATACAGGAACAGCGGATTGTAGGAGCCGCCAGGGTTGTTGGCGACCTGGATCGCAGCGGCGCGTGCCAATTGGTTGGCCTTACCGGTCACCAGGCTGTCAAAGGTCAGTGCGGAATTGATGCGGCTTTGCTCGCGGCGCGGCGATACTTCAGGTTGCGCGGCGGACAGTTCCAGCAGTTCGCTGCTGGCGTCATTGCCGCCGTCTTCACCACGTTGCTCGCGGGCTTCGCGGTTGGCGTTTTGCATGGAGCTGGCAGCCGCCGACGGCGCAGGCTTTTTATTCGTGCGCGGGTCGAGGATGAACTGAACGTCCACGGCCTCATCCCAGAACTGCACAGCGAGTTCTGTGATGCGGCTGGCGAACTGGGTCTTGACCCAGTCCAGCTTGAAACGATTAGGCGCGCCAATGCGCAGCTTACCGTCTTCAAAATCGATCGGAGCTAGCGGTTTAATCCACGCGCTGTACTGCTGCGGCGTTAGCTCCTGCTCTAATTGAGAAGAACAGGCCTGCCAGAAATTTTCCATGAATACTCTATCTATCAATACTTGCACATGGCTTGCAGTACCGTGTTCCGGGCGCATACGGTGCGACGGAAACGCGGGGCTGCATGGCTTTTTGTTGTTTACAACCTACACTATCGTCGGCACCGTATTTGTACTCGGACATATACTAGTGGGCACTTTGCAGGATTGTGAAATTGGCAAAATAAACCAGCCACATTAATCCTCTATTCTACCCTTGCTCGCACGAGTTATCCACAGGCGCGTGCGGAAATTTCTTTGCTGCAGAGCAGTGTTGCCCGCCATAGGGAGGGGCTTGACGAAAGCACCATAATGGTGCCACGGCGACATCTTGAGGCAGATTAAATCGCGCTAAGTGATTGACAGG
This sequence comes from Parundibacterium terreum, assembly GCF_014636315.1. Classification (GTDB taxonomy): domain Bacteria; phylum Pseudomonadota; class Gammaproteobacteria; order Burkholderiales; family Burkholderiaceae_D; genus Undibacterium; species Undibacterium terreum. The sequence continues at coordinate 435,211 of NZ_BMED01000006.1, forward strand.
TAAGCAGAAACTAGTGAATAATTCAGGGTTCCCTACCCTCTTTTATTGAGTGGTGCGCTAATTTGCTGGAAATTGCGGCGTTTGAATGTTCTTTTTGTGCATTTAAATTCATCAGTCTCCGGTGCTGAATACCTTAGTGCAGCACACCATGAGCAGCGGTTTTGGGGCAGTAGTGGTTAGTTAGTGGAAACAGTTTTACTCGACCGCTACCCGTAATTCCGATTTTTTATTTGCTCAAATAGCGAGACCAACATGAAACGTACTTACCAACCTTCCGTCGTTCGCCGCAAGCGCACTCACGGTTTCCGCGCACGTATGGCAACCCGCGGTGGCCGCGCTGTTCTGAACGCACGTCGCGCCAAAGGCCGTAAACGCCTGGCAGCCTGATACACGCAGGCCATGGTGAGCAGCATCAGCGGCAGCCCGGGCTAATTGCATGACCGACACTATGAGTGGCGATTTTGCACGCGTAAGGCGCATCGTTAAAACGGATGAATTTTCATCCGTTTTTCGTTTGCGCCCCGTGCAAAAAACACCACACTTCGTGCTGTATGCAAGGCCCAACGCCCTGACGCATGCGCGCCTTGGCGTCGTTGCAGCAAAGCGGTTTGCGCCGCGTGCTGTCACGCGCAACACGATCAAACGTGTCACGCGTGAAATCTTTAGACGGTCTGCACTAATCAACGTGGATTGCATTGTGCGCTTGTCCAAGCCAGTCAACAGCAAGGCAGGTCCTGCCACTACCGCGCAGCTCAAGCGCGAGTTGCGGGGCGAGATCGTGCGCCTGTTTGCTTCGCAGGTTTTGCCCGCCGGCATGAACGCTGCGCCGGCGGATATTGCCGGGCCTCCGGCAACTCCGGCGATCCTCAGCGGCAATGCGACATGAAATCCCCGGTGCAATCCCTGCTGACGATTTTATTGCGCGGATATCAACTGGGCATCAGCCCCATGCTGGGACAAAACTGCCGTTTTTATCCGACCTGCTCCAATTACGCGATAGAAGCCATCAGGGTGCACGGCGCTGCCAGGGGAAGCTTGCTGGCAGGCAAACGCTTGTGTAAATGCCATCCCTGGCATCCGGGCGGCATCGATATGGTGCCTGGCTCACCTGGAGCGGAAGCGGCCGGCGAGCAGAAAAAAGCTGAAAATCAGCAAGTAGTCCCCACATCCGACGATGGTTCTATACAATCCGCCGGTGCGCCTGCAGAAGCAGGCAGGCAGCGCCCGGTCTTTTTAGAGCCTTCCGGTCATTCTTCACCATTCTCCTGACAATACAAATGGATATCAAACGTACCGTCCTGTGGGTTGTTCTTACGGTGTCAATGTTGCTCCTCTGGGACAACTGGCAGCGTTTTAACGGCAAACCATCGATGTTTACCCCGACGCACGCGACGCAGAGCAAGGATCTGGCTTCGGCCAAGGCTGCCGTTGCGCCAACCAGCACTACCGTGACCAGTACGCCAGGCACGGCCAGCGGCGATACGCCGGCGGTCAAGAGCGAGCGCATCACCATCACTACCGATGTGCTGAAGGCTGACATCGATACGATAGGCGGCGAGCTGAAGCGCCTGGAACTGTTGCAGCATAAAGATGCGCATGACAGCGCGCACAACATCGTGCTGTTCGACGATAGCGCAAAGCGCGTCTATCTGGCGCAGACCGGCCTGCTGGGCGGTGCCTTCCCCAACCATAAATCCGGTTTCGTCGCCAAGCCTGGTCCGCGTACGCTGGACGGCAGCAACGAAGTGCAACTGGTGCTGGAATCCGAACAGAACGGCGTCAAGCTGACCAAGACCTTCACTTTCAGGAAGGGCGATTATGTGATCGACGTGAAGCATAGCGTCACCAACAACACCGGCGCACCGATCACGCCTTCGCTGTACCTGCAACTGGCGCATGACGGTACCAAGCCGGAAGGCGGCTCCATCTTCAGCGGCCCTAGCGAATTCTATGCGCCGGCTGTGTATACCGATGCAGACAAGTTCCAGAAGCTGGATTTTGAAAAGATCCACAAGGCAGAAGCCGAGAAGAACGGCAAGAGCAATGATTCCCACGCCACCAAGGCCGACAACGGCTGGGTAGCGGTGATCCAGCATTTCTTCGTTTCTGCTTTCATTCCGCAAGAAAAAGTACAGCGCGAGATCTACACCAAGCAAGTGGATACCAATCTGTACGCAGTCGGCAGCATTTTACCGCTGGGCACGATTGCTCCAGGCGCAACGGCAACGATGGATGCCAAGCTGTACTCCGGTCCGCAAAACACCTCTTCGCTGGAAAAAATTGCTCCCGGCCTGGAACTGGTCAAGGACTACGGTTTCCTGGCGATCATCGCCAAGCCTTTGTTCTGGCTGATGGAACATATCCACGCCTTGCTGGGCAACTGGGGCTGGACTATCGTGCTGTTCACCATCGTGATCAAACTGGCGCTGTTCCCATTGTCCGCTGCCGGCTATCGCAGCATGGCAAAAATGAAAGTGGTAACGCCGAAGATGACGGCCATCCGCGAGCGCTTCAAAGGCGATCCGCAAAAGATGAACCAGGCGATGATGGAATTGTATAAAACCGAGAAGATCAATCCTCTCGGCGGCTGCTTCCCTATCTTGATCCAGATGCCGGTGTTCCTGGCGCTGTACTGGGTATTGCAAGCCAGCGTGGAAATGCGCGGCGCGCCGTGGATGGGCTGGATTCATGATCTGACCGCACCTGATCCGCTGTACATCTTGCCCGTGGTGTATGCAGTATCGATGTTCATCCAGACCAAGCTGAACCCGGCTCCTGCCGATCCAGTGCAAGCGAAGATGATGATGTTCATGCCGCTGGCTTTCTCGGTGATGTTCTTCTTCTTCCCATCCGGCCTGGTACTGTACTGGGTAGTGAATAACGTGTTGTCGATTGCACAGCAATGGGTGATCAACAACAAGCTGATCCCGCAGGCACCTGCGGCAGCATAAAACGCTGCGCTCCAAACGCTCCACACTAAAAAAGCCCGTGCCTAGCGCGGGCTTTTTTGTTGCTGGGTTACACTAGCGGCTATGCGTAGAAATGATGTTGTTCAGGTATTGCTGATCCTTGGATCTCTAGTCGCGCCGGTCCGGCATTTCCTGCCGTCTATCGCATCCATGGGTTTCATAGCGCCTTTACTGTGTCATTTGCGTCACACCTGCAAAGATAATTACTCACAGCCTGCGTGCAAGCGCAGCTAGAATTTCAACATGACTTACGATTCATCCCCGATTACCGCAATTGCCACGGCGCCCGGCCGCGGCGGCATAGGCGTGGTCCGCATCTCCGGCAAGGACCTTCACGCAGTAGTACAGGCGCTGTTTGGCGAACAGGTTTTCAAACCGCGCCATGCGACTTACATCCCTTTTACGCAGGCAGACGGCAGCGTGATTGACCAGGGCATCGCGATCTACTTCAAGGCCCCGCATTCCTACACCGGTGAAGACGTGCTGGAACTGCAAGGCCATGGCGGCCCTGTCGTCATGCAGATGCTGTTGAACCGTTGCCTGGAAGCAGGCAGGGACCTGGGCCTGCGCCTGGCCGAACCCGGCGAATTCACTCAGCGCGCCTTCATGAACGACAAGCTGGACCTGGCCCAGGCCGAGGCCGTGTCCGATCTGATCGAGGCGTCCACCGAGGCTGCTGCCAAATCGGCTTCGCAGTCCCTGTCCGGCGTGTTTTCCAACGTGATTCACAATCTGGTGGAAAAGGTGGTACACCTGCGCATGCTGGTAGAGGCCACGCTGGATTTTCCTGAAGAAGAAATCGATTTCCTGGAAAAATCCGACGCCCGCGGACAGTTGGCGACCATCCAGGCTGCGCTGAAGCAGGTCTTCGAACAGGCAGCGCAAGGCGCGCTATTGCGCGAAGGCCTGAACGTGGTGCTGGCAGGCCAGCCGAATGTGGGCAAGTCTTCGCTGCTGAATGCGCTGGCCGGTGACGACATCGCGATTGTGACGCCTATCGCCGGCACCACGCGCGACAAGGTTACCGAGACCATCCATATCGAAGGCATACCGCTGAACATCATCGACACGGCCGGCATACGCCATCACGCCGATGAGCATTTTGAGGCAGGCGGCGAGATTGACCTGGTGGAAGCGATAGGCATAGAGCGCACCTGGGCCGAGGTCGACAAGGCCGACGTCATCCTGCACTTGCTAGATGCCAGCCGTGGCCCTACCCGCGCCGATGAAACCATCATAGAACGCTTCCCGGACAGTGTGCCGGTGATACGCATCTGGAACAAGATAGACCTGTCCGGCCACCACGCCAGCGTGGACGTGATGGATGATGCGACGCATGTGTATGTGTCGGCGCAAGACCATATAGGCATAGACCTGCTGCGCAAGGAATTGCTGCGCATCGCCGGCTGGCAGCAGACCGGTGAATCGCTCTACCTGGCGCGCGAACGCCACCTGATCGCTTTGAAGCATGCGCATGAACATCTGGAAAACGCAGCAGAGTATGCCGCGCAGAATGATCAATCGCTGGATTTATTTGCTGAAGAACTGCGATTGACGCAAGACCGTTTGAACAGCATCACCGGGGAATTTACTTCCGATGATTTGCTGGGTGTGATTTTTTCACGCTTCTGCATAGGCAAGTAGCACGGGTCTGCATAAGAAAAAGGCTGGCGCAATGCCAGCCTTTTTTATGAAGCGGAAGAAAACAGCTGCTAGGCCAAATGAATCTGGCCGTCGGCGATTCCTATCAGTTTGATGGCGGCCTGGATATCGGTCGCGGTCACTGCGCCGGCGATCGCCATGCCGTTGACGATGGAAGCTTCCGGCGTCAGGTAGCCCAGGCCCCATTCCACCGCAAACTTGTCGGCCACCGTGACCTTGTTGTCCAGCAGGTTTGCCACCCAGCCCCAGGTCGCGTCACCCTTATAGGTATGCGCGCCGGACAGGATCGCGGCTACCAGCGAGCCGTGCGTATACGCGCCGCTCACCAGATTGCCTACCCAGTAGTCCAGCCCGGTCTGGTCCGCGCCTTGCGGGCGGCCCAGGGTATTCTTGTAGATCAGGTTGACGAAGTCGGCATTGCTCAGGCTGTCGGTGAAACCGGTCTGGGCCGGGAATTGCGTCGCCGCAGAATAAAAAGCATCGCCTATCTGCTTGATAGACATGCCGCCCTTGAGCTGGGTGATCCAGTAGTCAAGGCCGTCCGCATCCGGCATGCGGTTGAAATAGGCCACATACAATTCTTCCAGCGAATGCAGTTGTGCGGTGCTGATGCTGTGCGCATCGGCCTGCACGCCCAGGTTCACCGTGTAATCGCTGAATTGCAATTTCTCTACATTGGTCGCGGCCCAGTGCGGCGTATCTTTTCCGCCTATCAGCACGGTGCCGCTGGCCAGCTTGCCGAGATAGGCAGTAGCAGAGGCCAGGTCGCCCAGCTTGGCATTGAATTGCAGGGTGTCGCTGCCGGCACCGCCGTCTACATAGATACCCATCGCGCTTTGCGGTGCGTCTATGCTGATCAGGTTATTGCTGCCGTCCATGCGCAGCATGCTGTTGCTCGCGGCGACACTGTAGTTGGCGCCGGCCGGTGTCAGGGTCTGGGCGCTGAGGCTGGATTGCTCGGATTGCTGGGTATCGGCCAGATGCTGCCGTATGTAACCGGTAATGTCGCTGGTGGTCAGGCTGACCGTTGCGCCGCTGGTGCCGCCGGCAGCATAGGCATCAAAATAATCGCCGTTGGTATTCTTGACCGAGTTGCCGTTGATTTTCCAGTCGAAGGAAAACAGGCTGTCATCCGGCGTGCTGATCTTGTACAGGCCGGGTATGTCGCTGCTCATGGTCAGGTAATCGCCGATCGCGTGGTAATAGGCCAGCGCAAAGGCTTCCTTCTCTGGCGCGCTGAAGGCCACTCCCAGATGGTTCATCTTGGAATCCAGCGTGGCGCGCCAGACCCCGGTGGCACGGTAATAGCCGCCTTCATAGGCGCCCACCGTGCCCAGTCCATCCTTGTAGCCGAGCCAGGCCGACCATGGAACATTGGTCGGTGAAGCCGACACGTGCGGGCTATGGGTGAAGCCGTAATCGCTCATGCTGAACTGGCTGGCGACGCTGGCGTCCACGTATTCATCCTGCAGGCCGGCAAAGCTGTGACCTATCTCGTGCAATACTATTTCCGATGCCTGGCTATTGCCGGCTGCGGCCCAGGCCACCGAACCGCCGGCGCCGCCATACAGCTTGGTATTCACCAGCACAATGGTCAGCTCATGTGCATTGGCAGAGGTCGATTGCGCGACATAATCCTGCACCTTGCGCTCATCGCCATACAGCAGACGGCCGTCGCTACCGTGCTGGGTGGCATTGAAATAGGTATTCACCGCCACGTTGTTGTTAGGCTGGTCGGTGCCCGATTGTTCGGACGCGACGAACAGCGCACTGGCATTGAAAAAATTCTTGTAGTTGGAAAACGGTGCATTCAGCACGCCATTGGCCGAACCGAGAATGGAGTTCAGGTAGCTGTTGGCGTCGGCCAGGAATTTGGCCTTTTCCGCCGCGGTATACCCTTCAGCGACAAAAACAATGTCTACTCTCTGTGCGCTGGAGCCGGTGTTTAACAGCGTGGTCAGGTCAGCCATAAATTCTGGAATCTTTCTTTTGTTGCACAAAAAAAGTGCCCTCGGCGAGAGTGCACAATAAGACGGGCACGCCGACTCTTGGAGCAAGAATTATATTGCCATTTTGCAAGTATTTGTAGAAAATCCAGCATTTCTGAAACGCTAGGCCTTTGCCCAAGAACTCGGGCGGCAGGCGATAACCAAGCTCCACTTCGGCAAACGGCGGCTTATACTTCAGGCCGCCGAAACAATCAGTGCTGGAATCCTCTGACATGCGTTCTCGCCGCTGCGCCCAAGAGCCTCGATATTCAGCAAGTCTCTATACGAAGTGATTAAAGGTGACTGGTGAGTGATAGATCATTGACCTGGAAATTTCAGAATACTCTAGCTCAAAAAAAGTTCGCGGGTATTCGGAAAGCGGGACTACTCCACGCGTTCGAATGAGCCTCATCTTCGTACCGAGAGCGAAAACGTTTGTAAGGTTTAGGGCACTTGGCCACGGTGGCTCTTTATGGAAGTTTCGAGCGACGACGATAATTTTTCGTTGGGCCATCTTTCGAGAAGCCACACGCTACGCGACAGCGACAGATTATTGAGAGGGGTATCTCGAGTTCACCACGTTCATTGGGGCCAATGAGCTGCGTTTATGTGGTTCAACATTGATTGGCATGGCGTATCATGTAGTCTTTGAAAATCGGATACCTAAAGTGCAAAAAAATAGCATTCTTCGCTGGTCGGGTAGCAAAGCGAAGCTGATACCTGCCTTGATGAATCTCGCACCTCCCAAGTATGAGCGGTATATTGAGCCATTTGCTGGCTCGGCGTCGCTATATTTCGAACTGATGCCAATCCAGGCAATTGTGGCCGATGTCAATCCTTGCGTTATCGACGTCTATCAGGCTATCAAGTCCGATGCTGATGCCGTTTCAGATATGCTTGATAGTATTCCGAGGACGCGGGAGGCATACTATTCTTTGCGGGCGTTATCACCTATTTCTCTGACAATCGAACAACGTGCGGCCCGACTTATTTTCCTGATGAAAGCATGCTTCAATGGTGTCTATCGCACTAATCGACGTGGGCAATTTAATGTCCCGATGGGAGATAAAATCTACGCATTGCCAAGTCGTGATGAACTGTTATTCGGTCGACGAACCGGTTCGGACAATTGCATTATTAGATGCTACCCTGCGGGGACTTTCCTTAGACTACAATGTCGTGATGCTGCCAAGTGGGCCAAAAATATTCGTCCTTTGCTCGCTGTTGACCCAGACTATGTACCCGTCTTCTGCGGTCTGGAGAATAAGTTCAGGAGGGTCAATTACAGCGCGTGAAGTGAAGCCAAGTCGTCACTTCGTCGGGTTGCGATGGATGCCTGAAGTAGGGTAATAGAGTTGCTATTAGTTTTTGGTTTTACTTTCAGTCGGCATTTCGGCCTTAGTTTGCACCAACAATTATAAGGACTACGTTTGCCAAAGATTGAGTAGTTATTGGACTACTCCCGACGTGCGCATCTGTGAGATGTAGTCCAATTGTTTGCCTCAAAACTTCTGCTAAAAACCAGTCGCTGCGATCTACCAACAGGAGTCGGTAGGGTTGGTGAGTGTTACAAATCCCGTGCAAACATATTCATATCCACGCCCGGAACTAGCTCCATCCTGACTTGCTTCTCCACTTCAAATCCCAGCTTGCGCGCGACATTCGCCGAACCCTCATTCTCCGGGTGCACCAGTGCGATCAGCTTGGTCAGGTTCAAGGATTCCTTGCCAAATTTGATGGAGGCTTTTCCGGCTTCCTGCGCCAGGCCTTTGCCCCAGAACTCCGGCAGCAGGCGGTAACCCAGCTCCACTTCGGCAAATGGCGGCATATACTTCAGGCCGCTGAAACCTATCAGTTGCCCGCTTTCTTTCCACACCACGGCAAAGCGGCCGAAGCCGTATTTTTTGTAATCGGTGACTGGCCCTTCCAGCAGGCTGGCGCGCACTTCTTCCACCGATGCCATCGGTTTGTTGCCGACATAGCGTATTACCTCGGGGATCACGCACAGCGGGAAGTAGGCCTCCGCATCGTCAGTCGTAAAGGGGCGCAGCAGCAGGCGTTCGGTTTCTATGATGGTTTTCATCGGCTTCTGATTTTCCTTGGTATTCTATGAATGTTGTTTATAGCAAAGTGTCCAGTGCTGTTTTTATCTTCGGCGCCAGCTTCGCCAGTTGATCATACTTGCTGCCGCTGGTTTCCACGTACAGCGCAGACAGGAAGGCACGGGTATTGTGGCGTTTTGCCAGGCCGGCCTGGCTCTGGAAAACTTCGTTCCATGAAGTGAAGGGCGCCGGTGAGGATACTTGCTGCAGCCACGCATCCCATTCTGCTTCAGTATGCAGCTTGCGGCCCATGATATACAGCGCGGGCCGCGCCAAGCGTTCCGCTTCGCCGTACAGGTAGAAATGCCCGCTGGACGGTGCGACCTGGCTCGCTATCGCTGCCAGTATCTGATCCAGTTGCGGCTTGCCCAGCGCCGGATTCAGGCCCAGTTGCATCAGCAGGTCGGCATCATGCGCGATACCGTGCCGCCAGCCTTGCTGCTGGTCAAAGCCGCGGTAATCCCGCTGGGTTTGCAGATAGGCGGTGGCGTGATCCAGCAGGTCTTGCCGCTGAACGATGCTCAGGTAGGGCTCGATGCGATCCACCCTTGCCAGTTCGGATAGCACCAGTGCGGAGAACGGCGCGCGAAAGCCGTCGCTGTCCGCGTGTGCGGGTTCCAGCGCCGGCAACAGGCTGGCGTACAGCGTCTCGCGCGTGGCTTTATCCAGCTTGCTGCCGCGCAGCCAGGTGCTATAGGCCTCAAAAGCGACGTCGTCGCGCAATACCGGATTGGGCGACGCCAGGCAGGGAACCAAGGCCAGTGCCAGTTGCTGGCGCTGCGCATCATCGCTCACTTCAAATTGCTTTGCCTTCAGCGCAGTCAGTTGCTCTACGCTCCAGCCTGGCGGCGGGCAAGGGGCTGCAAACGCCATTGTCTGTGCAGTGGCCGCCAGCGCGAGGGCCAGTAATGCCGCAGTACGGTAATTTTTCATCACTCCTCCGGCGGCCAAAAAAGTTGAGTTTTAGCTTGTTCACCCATGATGCAGACAATTCCAACGCGAGGCAAGTTCCCGCAATATGAGGGCTATAGTAAAGATGGATGTCCGAAACCAGCCAGTCCGATGCAAAAGATGATGCGATGATGTACGCTATATTCTTCAATGAAAGGAAAATTCATGGAAACTCACGCCGAAGCCGCCAGCCAGGCCAACCTCGCCCATCAGTTTCACGCCTTGCATGCGCATGAAGGTAGTGCGTTGGTATTACCGAACGTATGGGATGCAGTCAGCGCCAGGCTGATGCAGCAATGCGGCGCGAAGGCGATCGCTACGACTAGCGGCGGGGTCTCCTGGGCGCATGGCTATGCGGATGGTGGCGCGCTGCCTATGGCCGCTCATCTGGCGACAGTGCGCGAGATCGTGCGCGTGGTGCAACTACCGCTGACGGTGGATCTGGAGAACGGCTATTCCGACGATCCGGCAATAGTCGCTGCCAACGTCGGTGAATTTATCGCTGCAGGCGTGGTCGGCATCAATATCGAAGATGGTGCCGCAGCGCCGGAATTGCTGATGGCGAAAATAGTTGCCATCCGCGAAAAAGCCGCCGCGATGGGCCTGGACCTGTTCGTCAATATCCGCACCGATGTGTATTTGCGCAAGCTGGTGGAAAACGACAAGCTGGCAGCCGAGACGATACGCCGTGCGGAGTTTTACAAACGTGCCGGTGCTGACGGCTTGTTCGTGCCGGGACTCGCGGATTTGAATGCTTTGCGCAGTATTGCCGAGGTGGTCGGCATGCCGGTGAATGTGATGGCAGTGCCAGGGCTTGCCAATGTGCAGCAACTGGCCGCACATGGCGCACGCCGTGTCAGCGCCGGCACTGCACTGATGCAGGCCGCGCTGGGCACGACTGTCAAGCTGGCCAAGGATATGCTGGACGGCGGCAGTGTAGAGGGCATGTTCGCCGGCAGCCTGGGCTACGGCGAAGTGAACGCCTTATTCCCCTAAAAGCTGTCGCGAAATTAGCCGGGCTGGTGCCTTTACTCTGAACTATCCGTATCCAGGTCGTCATGGCTGACGGCCTTGCTGCGGTCCGCATCCACCTTCTCTTTCAGGTTCTTTGCTTCATTGATGAACTGATCGACCGGCTTGTCCTGACTGAGGCGCAAGGACGGCGGCAGGATTTGCGCCATGTACAGTTCATCGGCTGCCTGCCCATAGCGCTGGAAATTCATCATCAGCATCAGGCCGGAGCCGATCAGGCCGAGTATCAGGGCGGTGGTCGCAATGCGGCGCGGATGGCGTGGGTTGATGGTAATCAGATGGAAGTACACCATCGCCGCTGTAATCGCGATGACGACGTGGCTGCCGTAGCGGCTCAGTATTTCCAGTGACAATGCATACGCCGTAGTCGCGCTGAACAGGCTCCAGACTTCCATCGCCGCCATGCCGCAGCCGGCGATAAACAGATGCCGGCCAAAGCGCGCGTGGCCGCCGAACAGGCGATTGGCAAAGGCCCAGACGCCGCTCCAGATCAGGCCGCCGCTGAGCACATAGGCAATCGCCATCAGATAGCGTATCGCCTCAAACTTGCTGACATCGCCCAGCCAGGTACCCAGCGCGCTGAGCATGGCCATGATGGCCAGGCCGCTCAGGGCCGGTGGCCAGCCTTCCCAGCCGTGTATCGTGGTATCGGCCAGCTCATCGTCCACCTGAAAATCGGCGGCGCGCACGCGCAGGTTGGTATGACCCAGCCTGACCACGGTATTGCCGTTGATACTGATCAGCGGCAGGCGCTTGCCCTTGTGGACGATGCCGTTATGGCTGCCCAGGTCGCGTATATGCAGGCTGCCGTCTTCGCCCTGCTCCACCACTGCGTGATGGGCGGCGGTGTGCGGATCATCCAGGATGAAATCGTTGTCATAGCCGCGCCCTATGCGTATCGGCAGCGCGTTGACCTGGTGCCTGTGCCTGACTTCATCGTTGGAGGCCAGCACTTCGACAAAATAGGAGCCGCTCATCATTTGCCTCCCTTGCTCAGGGATTCAAGGAAGATGCGCGACACCCGCAGGCCGTTATCGTAAGACACGCCCTTGGTTTCTATGCGGCTTTGCAGGCTCATCATCGCCTGGTCGGTGCTTGCAGTCAGTAGAATGAAGTCATACAGGCCGGTGAACTTGCGGTAGGCGCGCACGCAAAGCACGGCACGCACCGGTAGTTTCTTATTGCTGACAAACTGCTCATTGCAGGCCGGCGCAGTCACTTGCGTACTCTTGTAACTGCCGCTAACCTGGTTCTTGAAGGCATTGGAGACCAGCTCGGAAAAGCGCAGCGCATTCAGTTCTATGCTGCGGGTGTAGGCATGCTGTATCGATACCTGCCCGGTTTGCAACTGGCCGGATACATAGATTGCGGATTCGGTCTGGCAGCGCATTTCATCCACGGTATAGGGAATGTCCGGCTTGGCATTGGACTGGCCCCAGCAGCGCACCTGGTCCGATTCCCTGACGGGCACGCGGTAAGGGCCCAGGGTCTTCAGCGTCAGCGGGCTTTCCAGCAGCTTGTCCACGATCACGCCCTGATGGGCCATCAGTTGCTGGCCGACGATCAGGCTGAAGTCCTTGGCCGGCTTGGCCTGCAATTTCACTTTGGCCAGCAGTTCCTGCACATAGCGCACCGGCACCAGAAAGCTGACCAGCTCGCCGTCCAGCCGTTTGGACACGTTCACACCGGCGACTTTGCCGTCCACCGTCACATTCGGACCGCCGCTCATGCCGGCATTGATAGGGCCGGTAAACATCAATTGGTCGTAAAAGCCGCGCCGTATGATGCCGTTGTAGGAACCTTCAGAAATCGCAAAGCCCAGATCCAGCGGGTTACCCAGCGAATACAGGTACTGGCCTTGGGTCAGCTCCGGCAACTGCTGTATTTGTTCCGGCACCTTGAAGTAGCCGGTGCCGGTGCGCCCTACCCTGACGACTGCCAGATCGTGCAAGGCATCTACCGCCAGCAACTCCACCGCGCCGCGCTGGTTGGCGGTATCGACGTATTCGCCGACATAGGTTTCAGGCTCCAGCGCAATTTGCGATACGACGTGGTAATTGGTGACGACCAGATTGCTATTGTCGATCAGAAAGCCCGAGCCTACCGAGGCTTGCGTACGCCCGTTTTTCAACAGCACGCGTATCTGCAGCAGATCGTTTTGCGCGGAAGAGTACAGTTTTTGGGCGGAGGAGGAAGGCGCGGGCAAGGGCACTTGCTCCTGCGGCGATGCGGCGGCAAAAACGGTATTTGCTATCAGCGCGCCCATAAACAGGACGGGCAGGGCGGCCAGACTCAATTTTCTCATCGTGTTTATCTAGGAAAGCGTTTCCCGCTGTGGACAGGTTTGTTCAAGAAAATTGTCAAAGTATAAATATGCTGCTTGGAGCTGTCTATCACAATTTAAGCATAGTCCCATACATTACGGCCCACCATCGCTGTTGATGGCCGGCAGTAAATGAAAAAGCCACGAAATCATCGTGGCTTTTGTGGTTTTGCAGTGTGCTTGCGTGCCGTTTATTTGCTGCCGCTGGCCGCTGTTGAGGTCAAACCGCGGCGTTCCAGCAAAGGCTGCAGCTTGGCGTCGCGCCCGCGGAAGTTACGGAAGGCTTCCATCGCATCCATGCTGCCGCCCTTGGACAATAGCTGCTGGCGGAACCAGTCACCGTTCTTGCGGGACAGGCCGCCGTTTTCCTTGAACCATTCTACGGTGTCCGCATCCAGCACTTCTGCCCAGATATAAGAGTAGTAGCCTGCCGAGTAGCCGCCGGAGAATACGTGCGAGAAGTAAGTGCTGCGGTAGCGCGGCGGCACCGGCGCATAGTCCACGCCGGCTTGCTTCAGTGCGTTGGCTTCAAATTCCAGTGCATCTTCCGGGATCTGGCTGGTGCTCAGTTGATGCCAGCGTTGGTCCAGCAAGGTCGCGGCCAAATATTCGGTAGTGGTAAAGCCCTGGTTGAACTTGCCTGTAGCGGTCAGCTTGTCGGCCAGCGCCTGCGGCATCGGTTCGCCGGTTTGATAATGCTTCGCATAGTTTTGCAGCACTTCAGGCCAGACCGACCACATTTCATTGACCTGTGAAGGGTATTCGACAAAGTCGCGCGGCACGCTGGTGCCGGAGAAGCGTGGATAGCGCACATTGGAGAACATGCCGTGCAGCGCGTGGCCAAATTCGTGGAAGGCGGTACGCACTTCGTCATAGGTCAGCAGGGTAGGCTGCCCTTCAGGCGGCTTTGGAATATTCAGATGGTTGGCCACCACGGGACGGGTGCCGAACAGGAAAGACTGATCCACATACTCATTCATCCAGGCGCCGCCGCGCTTGTTGTCGCGCGCATACATGTCGGCCAGGAACAGTGCCAGCGGCTTGCCGTCCGCATCGAATACCTCAAACACGCGCACCGTAGGGTTGTATACCGGCAGGTCCTTGCGTTCCTTGAAGGTGATGCCGTACAGCTTGGTCGCCGCATAGAACACACCGTTTTGCAGCACATTGTTCAGTTCAAAGTAAGGGCGCAGCTGCGATTCGTCAAAGCTGTACTTGGCTTTGCGCACCTGTTCTGCGTAGAAGGCCCAGTCCCAGGCTGCCAGCTTGAAGCCGCCCTTCTTCGCATCAATCAGCTTTTGCATTTCTGCAGCTTCTTTTTTTGCATTGGCGACGGCGGCCGGTGCCAGCTCAGCCAGCATCTTGTTGACTGCAGTCGTGGTTTTGGCAGTGCCGTCTTCCAGTGAATAGGCCGCATAGGTTGGGTAGCCGAGCAACTGGGCTTTTTCCGCGCGCAGCTTGGCCAGGCCGATGGCGATTTCGCGGTTGTCGAACTCGCCGCCATGGTTGCCGCGCTCTACCGACGCGTCATACAGGCGCTTGCGCAGTGCGCGGTTGGTCAGCGTGGTTTCATACGGCTGGCCGGTGGTGTTCATCAGCGCGATCACGTATTTACCCTGCAGGCCGCGCGCCTTGGCGGCATCGGCTGCTGCTGCAATTTCACTGTCGCTGAGGCCCTTCAGCTCGGCCTTGGTATCGACAATGACTGCAGAGACATTGGTTTCTTTCAATACGTTCTGGCTGAAATTGGTGCCCAGGCTGGCCAATTGCCCATTGATGGCTTTCAGCTTGGTCTTGTCGGCGTCGGACAATTTGGCGCCGGCGCGTACGAAGTCGGTGTAGTAGCGGTTCAGCAACTGGCGCGATTCAGCGTCCAGCGCCAGGTTGGCACGCTGCTCGTACACGCTGCTGATGCGTTTGAACAGCTTGGCATTAAGCTTGATTGCGTCATTGTGCGCGGCCAGCTTGGGCGCGAGGTCGCGAGATATCGCTTCCAGCGTGGGATTGGTATTGGCGCCTGTCAGGTTGAAGAACACGGCAGAAACGCGGTTCAGCATCTGGCCGCCCTTTTCCATTGCGACGATGGTGTTGTCGAAGGTAGGCGCGGCTGGGTTGTCCGCAATGGCATTGATCTCGGAGGCTTGCTGGCGCATCGCTTCGGTGAAGGCAGGCGCATAGTGCTCGTCCTTGATCCTGTCGAAGGCGGGCATGCCGTAAGGCAGAGTACTCGGTGTCATGAATGGGTTGCCGGCCGGCACAGGTGCC
Organism: Parundibacterium terreum; assembly: GCF_014636315.1. GTDB lineage: Bacteria > Pseudomonadota > Gammaproteobacteria > Burkholderiales > Burkholderiaceae_D > Undibacterium > Undibacterium terreum. The sequence goes on from NZ_BMED01000006.1 coordinate 450,503, forward strand.
GGAGTGGCCGCACTGGCGCCGCTACCATTGGTGTTTGCTTGCGGAGCATCTGCTGCGATGCTGGAATTCAGTGCAAGGCTGGAGCAAAGCATCATGAACAGGAGACGTGACATAGTGGTTCCCAAAAAAATGGATAGAAAAGAGATGGATAATTCCTGATTACTTTTGCTTGCCTGCAGCAGGGGCGTTTTTATATTTCTGGCCGGTAATATGCAAAACAGGCATTCAATACAGGATTTCAATGCAGGATGTAAATAGTGTTACCTGACTATGACAGGATATTCTGCCATTTGATTCCTGGAAACTGGCAAATAGCGAAAATTCGATACAGAATTGTTGAATTTTCTTAAAAACCGCAACTTTGTATAGCAAAAATGAAGAAAGCCGGGATTTGATTCCGTGGCGGAATCATGCCGGCTTTCAAGGGTCTTTCTAACGTTCTATCGCTGCAGGAATTTCTCCAGCCGGCTGGCGCCCAGTTCCAGCTTGTCCAGTGAACTGGCGAAGCACCAGCGCACATAGCCCTCGCCCTCGGGGCCGAAGGCGCTGCCGGGTGCCAGTCCCAGTCCGGCTTCCCGCACCAGGCGCTTGCAGAGATCCAGCGTATCGGTCTGGCCGTCCACCCGGAAAAACAGGTACATCGCTCCCTTGGGGTTCGGGGTGGTGATGCCCGGCATCGCGTTCAGGCGCTGGTACAGGAAATCCCGTGCGGCCTGATAGCGTTCCAGCGTATGGCGCACGATCTCATCGCCGCGCTCTATCGCCGCGATACCGGCGCGCTGGATGAAGCCCGGCGCGCACGAAGTATTGTATTCAATTAATTTGCCCAGATCGGCCATGATTGCTTCCGGCGCGACAATCCAGCCCAGGCGCCAGCCTGTCATCAGCCAGGCCTTGGAAAAGCTGTTGGCCGAGATCAGCCGGTCTTCCGGCACGCTGATGTCCAGAAAGGACGGCGCGCACTGCTGGCCATACACCAGGCGCTCATACACGTCGTCGGCGAGGATCCAGATGCCGTGCCGGCGGCAATGCTCCAGCACGATTTGCTGTTGCTCGCGCGGCATGACCCAGCCGGTTGGATTATTCGGTGAATTGATGAACACCGCCTTGGTGCCCGGCGTCAGCGCATCCAGCAATTGCTGCAAGTCCAGCTCCCAGGTCAGGCCGAACTGCAGCGGCACCTTGACGATTTCCGCGCCGAGTATCTTGGGAATCTCCACCAGATTTGGCCAGATCGGGGTAACCGCCACCACGCGGTCGCCCGGGTTCAGGATGGTTTGGGCGATCAGCATCAGTGCCGATACACCGGCAGACGTAACCGCCACCCTCTCCGGTCCTATGGACTGGTGCAGGCCGGACAGGTAGTTGGCGATCGCTGCGCGCAGCGGCGGAATGCCGTAGTTATGGGTATAAAAGGTATCCCCGGCATCCAGCCCCTGCTTGGCCGCATCGCGGATGAACTGCGGCGTGACTTCGTCCGGCTCGCCGAACCAGAAAGGCAGTACGCCTTCCAGGCCTATGCCGGCATTGGCGACTTCGCGGATTTGGGATGCGCCCAGTTGCTGGACGATGGATCTTGCGTGAGGGAGGTGCTGGGTCATTGTCGGGTTTTGTGTGGCTTAGCAGAGGGACAGGTTTTGGGCGAGGCTCAGCAGCAGCGAGGGTTGCAGCCAGGCAGCGGCGCTGGCTGCTGCGATGAGCGCCATTGCCAGGGCCAGTAGCAGTTTTTGGAGTTTGCTTGCTTGCATGATGAGCGGTAGGGAGTGTTGTGGGATTTAGTTTAACGCAAAGTGGGTGGGGTGGTGGGCTGGTGGGTTGACCGGGCCAGTTTTGGGTTTGTGGTTTTATAAGTCGATTGCACTTTGTGGATATAAGCCGGGGGTGGCCCGGCGGCCACTCACTTTTCTTTGCTTCGCCAAAGAAAAGTAAGCAAAAGAAAGGCGACCGCAAGCCTCGCCCCTTCGGGGTTCCCGATTGTGCAGTACAAAAAATGGGAAACGGGCGAAACTCGCTGCGCTCAGACACCCCCGTTTCTGATCCATTTTCTGTACCGCACAATCGGCGAGGCTCCGAGCGGTTTAACATCAAAAGCAACTGCAACTGCAACTGCAACTGCAACTGCAACTGCAACTGCAACTGCAACTGCAACTGCAACTGCAACTGCAACTGCAACTGCAACTGCAACTGCAACTGCAACTGCAACTGCAACTGCAACTGCAAAAGCAGGGCAACGGGAGAATCAGCTTGCCCCTGGTGTGTGCGCAGCGGTTCTAATTGCAATGTCCGAAAACGGCTAGACGCTGGATTTGGGTGCGCGTATAACGTCGTCATGGCTACTTTACTTTCTGAATCTCCTGCTTCCGCATCTCCGGTATCGCTGCTGGACCCGGAGCATTGCTATCGGGCGCTGGTGGCGCGGGATAGCCGGTTTGACGGGGTGTTTTTTATCGGCGTGAAGACGACTGGTGTGTACTGCCGGCCGGTTTGTGCGGTGAAGACGGCGCGGGCTTCTTCATGTACTTATTATTCCAGCGCCGCGGCGGCGGAGGCGGCGGGGTTTCGGCCTTGCTTGCGCTGCCGGCCTGAGCTTGCGCCTTATGCCTTGCAGCAGAACCTGGCGTATGCGGTGTGGCAAAGGATTGCTGCCGGGGCCTTGAATGATGGCGATGTGGAGCGGCTGGCGGAAGAGATAGGCTTGTCTTCGCGGCAACTGCGGCGGGTCTTGCTGCAGCATTTTGGGGTGACGCCGGTGGAGCTGGCGCAGACGCAGCGGTTGCTGTTTGCCAAAAAGCTGCTGCAGGAAACCGGCCTGCCGATGACCGATGTGGCCTATGCGGCGGGATTTGGCAGTGTGCGGCGTTTCAATGCGCTGTTCGCGGAACGCTACAAGATGGCGCCGGGGTCGATACGCCGCGCTTCGGCCACCGATAGCGAGGGCATTATCCTGCGCCTCGCTTACCGGCCGCCGTATGCGTGGGATGAGGCTTTGCAATATCTGGCGGCGCGGGCCATGCCCGGGTTGGAGGCAGTGCTGGAGGATAAATCCGGCAAGTCCTATGTACGCAGTGTCAGCATAGGCGACAGGCAGGGCTGGTTGCAGGTCAGGCATGTGGCGGACAAACAGCAACTGAGCTTGCAGGTGGCCCCTGCACTGGCGCCGGTGCTGATGCCGCTGCTGGCCAAGGTACGTAACCTGTTCGATCTGGATGCAAATCCTTTGGTGATGGAGTCTTATCTGCAGACCGATACGTTGCTGGCGGCGCAGATACAGCGCACGCCGGGTTTGCGGGTGCCGGGGGCATTTGATGCGTTTGAGTTGGCGATACGCGCGATACTCGGCCAGCAGATCAGCGTGGCCGGGGCTTCGACGGTGGCCGGGCGGCTGGTGCGCCGCTTCGGTATGCCTATAGAAACGCCGTTCGCTGAAGTTAGCCATCACTTTCCAGCAGCAGATTTGCTGGCGGGGATGCCGGTGGAAGAGATCGCGCAGATAGGGCTGACCAAAAGCCGCGCGGCGACTATCCGCAATCTGGCGGTGTTTGCGGTGGAGGGCGGTTTGCAGATGCCGGCCGGTATCTCGCTGGAAGATGCGGTGGCGAGGCTGAAGACTGTCGGCGGAGTCGGTGAATGGACTGCGCAATACATTGCGCTACGCGCCTTGCGCTTTGCCGATGCCTTCCCGGCCGGCGACCTGGCGCTGCAGAAGGCGGCCGCCGTAGCACCGGAAACCCGTATCACTGAAAAGCAATTGCTGGCGCGCGCGCATCCATGGTCGCCGTGGCGCTCCTATGCCGCATTGCTGCTATGGCAATCTTTGTCTTACCCTAAACAGAGCAAGGACTAGTACCATGTATTACACCAATTACGACAGCCCGGTGGGCAAGCTGTTACTGGCGGCAAGCGACAAGGGGCTGGCAGGCATCTATTTTGAGCAGCACAGACATTTCAAGGGCAGTGCAGGCTGGCAACAGGATGACGGCCACGCAGTACTATTGCAGGTCAGGCAGCAATTGCAGGAGTACTTTGCAGGGCAGCGCCGGCAGTTTGATTTGCCGCTGGATTTATCTGCCGGTACCCCCTTCCAGCAATCGGTGTGGCAGGCCTTGCTGGATATCCCGTTTGGTGCAACCGCCAGCTATGGCGAGCTGGCAAAACGCATAGGCAAGCCGAGTGCGGTACGCGCGGTGGGGGCAGCCAACGGTCGTAATCCGGTTTCCATTATCGTGCCCTGCCACCGCGTCATTGCAGGCTCCGGCGCGCTCACCGGCTACGCCGGCGGCTTGGCGAATAAGCAAGCCTTACTGGAGATGGAGGCGCCTAAGGGCTTGATTTAGCAAGGAAAATTGTACCTGGAGTAATTTTAATTTCTTGGTGGAATGTAAAATAACTATTTTATGTTGCGATGCACAAAAAACGCTTGACGCAGATTTCGAAGCGGGTAGAATAGTAAATGTTGCAGTGCACCATAAGCAGTTTCCAGATGGACGTCGCTGCCATATTTATCTTTTCACTCTAAAGGAAATACCATGTACACGACTCCAGAACAATTCATCGCCGCGACTAAAACCAACCTGGAAAACCAGTTTGCTTCCCTGACAGCAATGAACAAGAAAGCCTTTGAAGGCCTGGAACAAATCTTCGCATTGAACGTTAGCGCTGCCAAAGCGACTATCGAAGAATCCACAGCAACGGCAAAACAACTGATGGGCGCTAAAGACCCACAGGAATTCCTGTCCCTGACAGCAGCTCAAGCCAAACCTAGCGCAGAAAAAGCACTGGCCTACGGCCGTCACCTGGCAAGCATCACTACTGCAACCCAGGCAGAATTCACCAAGGCTGTTGAAGCGCACATCGCTGAAACCAACACCAAGGTTGTCGCACTGATCGACGAAGTGACTAAAAATGCACCTGCTGGTTCCGAACAAGCTGTTGCCGCTCTGAAAACAGTTATCGGCAACATCAATGCCGGTTACGAACAACTGAGCAAAACCAGCAAGCAAGCTGTACAGACTCTGGAAGAAAACCTGGCTGCTGCAACTCAACAGTTCACACAAGCTGCTGAAAAAGCAACTCCACGCAGCAAGAAGTAATTTGCCTGCCTGAGCTGAGTGCCGGTGCCTGAGGTAATACCTGGGTTGGCACGCAGAGCTGGAAATAGAATGGACCGCAATCGCGGTCCATTTTTTTTGCGCGGCGTTTTGGCACGCCGCTGCACAAGTTACGGCGGCGAGTATAATCAGTATGCGACTTACTAAAATGACAGCGGCTCTGCTAAAGATAGCCGCGCTCATTCGCCACACCGGCTTGGCTCAGACTAAGCCCTAACCAGGAGAATCCTATGCAAGACGTAGTTATCGTGGCCGCTGGCCGTACAGCGGTAGGTAAATTTGGCGGTTCCTTGTCTAAAATCGCCGCATCCGACCTGGGCGCGCATGTGATCAAGGCTTTGCTGGCCAAATCCGGCCTGAGCGGTGACCAGATCAATGAAGTGATACTCGGCCAGGTGCTGACCGCCGGCGTAGGCCAGAATGCAGCGCGCCAGGCGTCGATACGCGCCGGCTTGCCGAACATGGTGCCGGCCTTCACGATCAATAAGGTATGCGGCAGCGGTTTGAAAGCCACGCACCTGGCGACTCAATCCATCCGTTGCGGCGACGCCGACATCATCATCGCTGGCGGCCAGGAAAACATGAGCGCATCGCCGCATGTGCTGAACGGTTCGCGCGAAGGTTTCCGCATGGGCGACACCAAGCTGGTGGACACAATGATCGTGGATGGCCTGTGGGATGCGTTCAACCAGTACCACATGGGCACTACCGCTGAAAACGTCGCGAAGAAATATGATGTGTCGCGCCAGGAGCAGGATGAGTTTGCAATGGCTTCGCAAAACAAGGCAGAGGCAGCGCAAAAAGCCGGCAAGTTCAAGGATGAAATCATTCCTCTGGAAATCCCGCAGAAAAAAGGCACGATCGTTTTTGACAGCGATGAATTCATCAAGCACGGCACCACGCTGGAATCCCTGTCCGGCTTGCGCCCTGCTTTTGCCAAGGACGGCACGGTTACAGCCGGTAATGCATCCGGTCTGAATGACGGCGCAGCGGCAGTAATCATGATGTCGGCCCGTAAGGCGGAAGAACTGGGCCTGAAACCATTGGTCAGGATCAAGGCATATTCGTCAGCCGGCGTGGACCCCAGCATCATGGGCATGGGACCGGTACCTGCCGCCCAGTTGTGCCTGAAAAAAGCCGGCTGGACACACCAGGACCTGGACCTGATGGAAATCAATGAAGCCTTTGCTGCGCAGGCGATAGGCGTCAACAAGGAGATGGGCTGGGATACCAGCAAGATCAACGTCAATGGCGGCGCGATCGCGATCGGCCATCCTATCGGCGCATCAGGTGCCCGTATCCTGGTGACATTGATCCATGAAATGATACGCCGCGATGCCAAGCGCGGCCTGGCCAGCCTGTGCATAGGCGGCGGCATGGGCGTAGCGCTGGCGATAGAGCGCTAAGCAAGAGCCTCCGCATCAATCTGAAAATCCCGGTGGAACTACCGGGATTTTTTTTACTCCAATGGCGGCAAGAATGTTGTAGACAGGGAAAATTAGTAAAAATATACTCCTTGTCACTGTTGATCGCCTGTCAAAGCCATGAGCTGCCCCACAGAGGGTAAAGGCGACACTCCGTCGATCCCGAATCTGTCCAATAAAAGGAAATGCCATGAAGTGGAAAACCCTCCTTGCATCCGGTTGCCTGCTGTATGGCATGGCGGCTGCGGCCCAGGCTGTCACTGCAGACCAGGTGAAAAGCTTCACGCTGCCCAATGGCATGAAGTTCCTGGTGCTGGAAAACACCGCGATACCGAATGCGAACATGTATACCTTCTGGAAAGTCGGTTCGCGCAACGAGGTACCCGGCATCACGGGTTTGTCCCATTTCTTTGAACACATGATGTTCAACGGCTCCAAAAAATACGGTCCCAAGCAGTTCGACCGCACGATGGAAGCCAGCGGCGGTTCGAACAACGCGTATACCAGCAATGACGTGACCGTGTACCAGGACTGGTTTCCTGCGACTTCGCTGCCGGTGATTTTCGATCTGGAGAGCGATCGCATCGCCAACCTGGCGATTGATCCCAAGATGGTGGAAAGCGAACGCGGCGTGGTGCTGTCCGAGCGCAGCACCGGGCTGGAGAATTCCAATTTCCGCGCCTTGTCGGAACAGGTGGAAGCCGCCGCATTCAGCGCGCATCCCTATTCATGGCCGGTGATAGGCCATGAATCCGATATCAAGGCCTGGACCCAAGATGATCTGCGCCGCTATTTTGATGTCTACTATGCGCCGAACAATGCAGTGGCCGTCATCGTCGGCGATGTCAAAGCGGACGAAGTGAAGCGTCTGGCGGAGCAGTATTTTTCTGCCATCCCCAAGCGCCCGCTGCCGCCGGTAGTGCGTACCGTGGAGCCGGAACAAAAAGGCGAGCGCCGCGTTTTCGTGCGCAAGGAATCCGCTACCAGCGTGAACCTGATGGTGGCCTTCAAGACGCCTGCCACCAATAGCGACGATTATTACGCGCTGGATGTCTTGCAAAGCATACTGGGCACCGGCAAGACTTCGCGCTTGTACAAGGCGCTGGTGGATACGCGGCTGGCGACCGATGCCGGCGCCTTCCGCAGCAAGAATTTTGATCCCGGCGTGCTGAGTATCTACGCGGTGGCCGCCCGCGACGTGCCTGCAGCCAAGCTGGAACAGGCATTGCTGGCGGAACTGGACAGGGTCGCACAGGAAGGTGTCAGCGCGGATGAGCTGCAAAAGGTCAAGAATCAAAAGCTGCTGAATTTCTATCGCGCACAGGAAACGATCAACGGCAAGGCTTCCCAGCTGGGTGAGTACGAAGTGTTCTTCGGCGACTATAAAAAACTGTTCGACGCGCCGGAGGCATACCGCAAATTAAGCGTCGCGGATATCCAGGCCGTTGCCGCAAAATATTTCAAGAAGTCGCAGCGCACCGTCGGTGTACTCGCGTCCAAGGAGGATTGATGATGAAGCGTTTCTTTATATTGGCATTTGCCGGGCTGAGCAGTTTCGCCACGCTGGCTGCGGCGGGCGACTTCCGTCTGCCCGCGTTTGAAACCGCAAAATTGTCGAACGGGCTGACCGTTTATTTGATGGAGCGTCATGACGTTCCTTTGATCGCGGTACGCGCTGTATTGAAGGCAGGCGCGGTCAGTGATGGACAGCAGGCGGGCCTCGCCAACCTGACCGGCGACGGCCTGCTGCTGGGTAGCGAGAAGTACGATAAAAAAACCGTAGACCAGACTTTCGATTTCCTCGGCGCGCGCATCAGCAGCGTCACGGGAGCTGAGCAAAGTGGACTGGTGGCCGATTTTGCGCGCGATGATGCAGCCAAACTGCTGCCCATCTTTGCCGACATGCTGCAGCACCCGGTGTTTGAAGAAAATGAATTCGGCAAACTGCGCGCGCGCACCGTGGATGAATTAAGGCAAGCCAAGGAAAGCCCGCGTAATGTGGTGCAGACTTATTACCGCAGCATGCTGTTCGGTGATGGCGCCTATGCCAACCCGGTCTCCGGTTCGCTGACCAGCGTTGCTGCCCTGCAGCGTAGTGACTTGCAGGCTTTTCACCGTGCCTACTACCGGCCTGACAATGCAGCGCTGGTCGTGGTGGGTGACTTTAAGCCGACAGCGATGCGCCAGCAACTGGAAGGCCTGTTCGGGAAATGGCGTGCCAACGGCGAGTTGCCCAAGCCGCGGGCCAATGGCACGGTAACAGCGCCGAAGTCTCGCGTGTGGCTGGTGAATAAATCCGATGCGGTGGAAACTACCTTCCTGTTCGGCGGCGCCGGCATTGCCCGCAACGACCCCGACTATGTGCAACTGCAAGTGCTGAATACGATACTGGGCGGGCGCTTTACTTCCTGGCTCAACGATGAGCTGCGGGTCAATTCCGGCCTGACCTATGGTGCCCGCAGCGAATTCTCGCCACTGTCACAGACCGGCACGTTTGCCGTTTCCAGCTTTACTGCAACGCCGAAGACCGAAGCCGCGCTGGCGCTGGCCGCTTCCACCTACCAGCGCTTGTGGGACAAGGGCATCGACGCGGCAACGCTGGAATCCGCCAAAGCCTATGTCAAAGGCCAATACCCGCCGCGCTTTGAGACCAGCCAGCAACTGGCCGGCTTGCTGGCCGATATGTATATCAACAAGGTGGGACGCGATCAAATTGACCACTTCACCCGCGATGTCGACAGCCTGACGCCGGAACGCGCCAAGCTGCTGGTGGACAAGCATTTTCCACGCGACAAGCTGCAGATGGTGCTGATCGGCAAGGCCGAGGCCATCCGCGGCATCGCCGCCAAATATGGCGAGATTACCGAGCTGGATATCACCGCCAGCGGTTTCGCGCCTACGACAGTTAAATAAACAGGATGGCGGCGCCCAGGGATGGTATTGATCCCTGGCCGCTTCCGGTATTTTCGATTTTCCTTCGCTCCCACAAGACCATGTCACGTTCACGTAAACTCATTGCCCCGCTAGTGCTGGGCAGCACGCTTGCTGCAGGTAGTGCAGCGGTATTCGCGGCCTCCAGCACGGAAGCCAACGCCAGCGGCCCTGCCATCTCCGGTTACCAGTTGCCGGTGCCGGAACTGCAGGCGATTGTCGACGCGCCGCGCGCGCCGCAATTCCGCCTCGGGCCGCAGCGCAAGCAAGCCTTGCTGATCAGCTTGCCGGGTTTGCCCGGTATTGCCGAGGTGGCGCAGCCGGAACTGAAACTGGCGGGTTTGCGCATCAATCCCCGGGTACGTGCCTCCAGCCATTTCGACTTCGGCAATGGATTGACATTGCTGGATATTGCCAGCGGCAAGACCCGCTCGGTCAGCGGCCTGCCGGCCAATCCACGGATAGAGAACGTGGCCTGGTCTAACGATGAACGCTGGGTAGCTTTCAGCCGCTGGGCCGACGACGGCGTGGAGCTGTGGCTGCTGGATGTGGAAAAAGCGAGCGCAAAGAAACTGATCAAGGACAAGCTGAACGCAACCACCAGTGCCGGTTTTAGCTGGCTGAACGGTTCGCGCAGCTTGCTGCTGAAACTGACGCCGGCCAAACAGGCGGCGGCACCGGTGGCCTCCATCGTGCCGGCCGGCCCCAATATGCAGGAAACAAGGGGCGGCAAGCTGACCCAGACCCGCACCTATCCGGACATGCTGAAAACCGCGGCCGATGCCGATCTGCTGGACTGGCAGTTGCAAAGCCAGCTTGCGGTGGCCAATGTGCAGGGTGAAGTCAAACGCATAGGACCGGTGGCGACCTTGATCGGCGCGCAGGCTTCGCCGGATGGCAAGCTGATCCTGACCACGCAGATGCATCGCCCCTATTCCACGATCTTGCCGGTGTACCGTTTCCCGCAATTGGTCGAGGTCTGGGATATCCAGGGGCACAAGCTGAAAACCATCGCCGAGCGCCCTATGCAGGAGCGCCTGCCCAGCGGCAACGATGCAGTGCAGACCGGCCCGCGTGAATTCGGCTGGCGCAGCGACCAGCCGGCGACACTGTACTGGGCGGAAGCGCAGGCCGGCGGCGATCCTGAAGTCATCGCCGATGTCCATGACATCCTGTTCCAGCAAGCCGCCCCGTTTGATGCGGCTCCGCAAAAACTGCTGGCGATGGCCTGGCGTTTTTCCGGTGTACAGTGGGGTAACGATGGCCTGGCGCTAGTGACTGAGAGCTGGTGGAAGACCCGCGACACCCGCACCTGGCGCATACAGCCCGGCCATGCCGATGCTAGGCCGGATCTGCTGTTCGCCCGCAAATCGGAAGACCAGTATGCCAATCCGGGCACGCCATCCACTAGCCCGAATGCCTACGGCAGGGCGGTGCTGCGTACCGCTGCTGATGGCAAGTCGCTATTCCTGGCCGGTGTAGGGGCCAGCCCGGAAGGCGACCGTCCTTTCCTGGACAGGTTTGATCTGGACAGCAAGCAGGCCACCCGCCTGTGGCGTTCGCAGGCGCCCTATTATGAGCAAGTGGCTGCACTGCTAGACGATAGCGGCAACAACTTCGTCACCAGCCGCGAATCGACGCAAGAGCCGGCCAATTTCTATGTGCGTACAGTAGGCAAGGATGAGCCGCGTGCGCTGACGCATTTCACCGACCCCACGCCGCAGTTCAAGGGCGTGCAAAAGCAGCAGATCCGCTACAAGCGCGCCGATGGCGTGGACCTGACCGCCACCCTGTACCTGCCGCCGGACTACGATCCCAAGCGCGACGGCCCGCGCCCGATGCTGATGTGGGCTTACCCGAGGGAGTTCAAGACTGCCGAGGCCGCCAGCCAGGTCAAGGATTCGCCGTATAAATTCAACCGCATCAGTTACTGGGGGCCGCATGTAATGCTGGCGCGCGGCTACACGGTGCTGGACGGCCCTTCCATGCCCATCATAGGCGAAGGCAAGCAGGAGCCGAATGATACTTATCTGGACCAGTTGAAGATGGATGCGCAGGCAGCCGTCGACGAAGTAGTGCGCCTCGGCGTGGCGGACCGCAGCCGTATCGCCATCGGCGGCCACAGCTATGGCGCCTTCATGACGGCCAACCTGCTGGCCCATACCCGCCTGTTCCGCGCAGGTATTGCAAGGTCCGGCGCTTACAACCGCACGCTGACACCGTTCGGCTTCCAGTCCGAAGACCGTAATTATTGGGAAGCCATCGATGTTTACCAAGCAATGTCGCCGTTCAATTTTGCGCACCAGATCAAGGACCCCATCCTGCTGATCCACGGTGAGCAGGATAATAATTCGGGTACTTTCCCTATCCAGAGCGAGCGCATGTACCAGGCGCTGCAAGGCCTTGGCGCAGTCACTCGACTATCGACACTGCCTAACGAAAGCCATGCCTACCGCGCGCGTGAATCCATCATGCACATGCTGTGGGAAGAAGACCGCTGGCTGGATAAATACGTGAAAAACGCTAAGCCGGAGGCACCTGCGGCGAAGTAGTCTGAAGCCGCATGGAGCAGTTGCAAAGAGGGGGCCGGAATTTTCCGGCCTTTTTCTTTTGGGCCGATTGCCAGATAATGATTGCCAATATCCGTATCACACAGGAGAAGGCATGGACAAAGGCAGGTTGGAAGCATTCAGCGATGGCGTCATCGCGATCATTATCACCATCATGGTGCTGGAACTGAAGGTGCCGCATGGGACAGACCTGAATGCGCTGCTGCCCTTGCTGCCGGTATTTTGCAGCTACGTGCTGAGCTTCATCTATGTCGGCATCTACTGGAACAACCATCACCACATGCTGCATGCTGCGAAGCAGGTCAGCGGTGCGGCCTTGTGGGCCAATCTGCATCTGCTGTTCTGGCTTTCGCTGATTCCTTTCGTTACCGGCTGGGTGGGAGAAAACCAGTTCACGTCATTGCCGCTGGCGCTGTATGGTTTTGTCTTGCTGATGAGCGGTTTCGGCTACTACCTGCTGGCGCGCGCGCTGGTTGCCAGCCATGGTGGGGATTCCGCTCTGGCGAAGGCGATAGGCAAGGACGTCAAGGGGATTACTTCCGTGATCTGCTATGCGGTGGCGATTCCCGCTGCATTCTGGAACCCATGGGCAGCGTTCGTGATTTACGTCGGCGTTGCGGGGATGTGGTTTATCCCTGACCGCAGGATAGAACAGGTGATGGAGCGCTAGCTGAATTCCCGATGGTTGCTCAGCCTGCGAGCCGCAAACAGGATTTTTCAATAAATAATGTCAATTTCTGTGGTTAGGGCCGCCACGATGTGAGCACAAAAACATTATTTGGGTATGATTGCGTGAAAATAGTGCGGTATTCGGCCTGTTTCCAGCGAGATACTGCAAATCAAGGGCTCGCTGTTGCTTTATGGAAATGACCCCGGTGGTATTTTCATTTATCATGACAGAGCTTACCTAAAGGTGTGAATATGTTAAGAGTAGTGATCATGGACAGTAGCGCGGTTGCCCGCAACCTGCTGGGGTCCGTACTGACAAGCGGCGGCCATGAAGTGGTCGGCGACAGCAATACCGGTGCGGCCAACCTGGCGCGCATGGTCAAACTGCGGCCGCAAATAGTTTGTGTCGATATCGGTGAGCTGAGCGAAGAAGGCTTGGCACTGCTGGATGCGATACGCAGTGCGCTGCCCAAGGCGCTGGTATTCCTGGTATCCAGCAAGATCGATGCAGAGACCATACAGGCTACGCAGCAAAAAGGCGTGCAGGGTTTTATCGTCAAGCCTTTCAATACGGTTGCCGTACTGGCGACCATACGCAATACCATCCTGAAAATAGCCAAGCAGCAGCAAGCCAAGCCCGCTGACGGCGACGCCCAGGCCAGCGCCTGACACCGCCTGCATCTTGGCATTGCCCGTTTCTTTCTTATCCCGCATCCGTCGTTTCATCTTGCCGCTATCGGCCGCCTGGCTGGGCTGGCAGGGCGGCGCCGATGCGGCCGAGATTCTTTCTTACCATGCGCGCCTGCAGCCGGATATGGCGATGCACAGCATCCAGGGACAGACACGCATAGCATTGCGCGGTACAGCGCAAGCTGCTTCGCAGCTTTCTTTTCCCGTGCATGCATTGAATGTCACGGCGCTTGAGCTGGATGGCTCCAGCATTCCGGTCAATATCGCGCAGGGCAAGCTGCTGGTAGCACTGCCTGCAAGTCCCCCGGGGCAAACACACAGCCTGCAGATATCCTATCAGGGCAAGCCTGACAAGGGCCTGGTGTTCGGCACTGACTATGTGTACACCGCCTTCCATACCTGCCACTGGATGATTTGCGACGAAGCGCCGGGGATAAGGGCGAGCATCAATATGGAGATACAACTGCCGGCCGATTACAAGCTGGTGGCGAGCGGCGTGCCGGTGGCAATCAAGCCGGGGCCGGATGGGCTGGTGAGCCACCTGTGGCATCAGCAGCGCGCCGACGCCAGCTATTTGTATGGATTTGCAGCGGGCAAATTCCAGCAAACCACAGAGCGAGTGGGCGAGGTGACGCTGGACTATTACGGCGCGGTAGACGACGCAGCCGCTTTACGCAAAAAATTCCAGCCTACTTCACAGATGCTGGAATTCCTGCAGCAAAAAGCCGGCGTGCCCTTCCCTCACCCTACGTATTCGCAGGTATTACTGCCCGGCTCAGAAGCGCAGGAGCTCAGTTCGTTTTCCGTCATCGGTAAGCAGATGCTGGATCCGATACTGGATGAGCCGAGGGAAGACTGGGTCATCGTGCATGAACTGGCGCACCAGTGGTGGGGCAATTCGCTGACCTGCCGTGACTGGAAGGATTTCTGGCTGAATGAAGGCATCACGGTATTCATGGTGGCTGCCTACAAGGAACAGCGCTGGGGCCATGCCGCCTATGTGCATGAACTGGAACTGGCGAGTAAGCGCTGGCAGGCAGCGATAGATGCAGGTTTCGACAAGCCGCTGGCCTATGTCGGCGACTACCCTTCCCTGCGCATACAGCGGGCAATCACCTACAGCAAGGGTGCGATTTTCATGGATGTGCTGCGCAAGGAGTTAGGGGATGAGCTGTTCTGGCAAGGCTTCAGGCACTATACGCAGCAATATGCCGGCAAGTCGGTGGACAGCAGGGATTTCCAGCTTGCCATGGAACAAACGGCAGGCCGTCCGCTGGGAACCTTGTTCGATGCCTGGGTGAACGGCAAGTAAGTCATTGCTGTCTTGGGTCTGATGAGGTGTTGCGGCGGCATTGCTGAGCTCCCCCGGCTTATCCAGCTTACCCAGCTTTATCCCGGTTTTGGCGGATTTCATCGCCAGCATCTGGATTTCGTCGCATCTTTCCCCTACTCTTGCGTTACAAGCCACAATGGCAACACTAAAAGAGGATTTGGGGATGAGAGATGACTGCCGTAAATAAAACCAGCTTGCCGGCGAGGCAAGACCAGTTGCTTCCCACCGAAGTATCGATGCGCAGCAGCACCTGGTTTGACCGCTCTTCCAGCTATCCCATCTTCAGCGGCACCTGGTACCGCTACCGGGTGATCTCTGCGCTGGTATCAATGGTGCTGATGCTGGTGATCTTCCTGCTGATTGCCTTCGCCTCCAGGGATCAGTGGAAAAGTGTCGTGGTGCCGGGGGCGTCGCTGGGCCTGGGCATGCTTTGCCTGCTGACTTCCGGCATCGGCATGGCCGTACTGGTGCGCCGCCAGGGCTGGCCGGTGCGCAAGGAGGCGATAGGTCTGGTCACTGCCTTGCTGCTGGGCCTGTTGCTGTCATGGGGCGTGGTCAGCGGTAGCGGCACACTGGCGCGCATGCTGGTTTATGGATCTGCGTCTTCAGAGGTATCCATTGCGCTGACGGGCAATATCCGCGAAGTAAAGAAGGATGAGGCGGAAAAAGCGGAGAAGGTGGATGGCGAGGGTAAGACTGCAAAAGCGGCGGCGCCGGCCGATTCTTCTCCGGCGGTAGAAGTTGGTCCCGGTGTTGGAGAGCCTTCGCCTGCTGAAGTATCTGCGGCATCGTCCAGTTCAACTGCTGCCTCCGCTCGCTCCTCCTCCTCCGGCGACGCTGGGTCCGAAGGCCGGAATAAGGAAAACACGGACAACACGGAAAACAAGGACAAGGAACGCAAGAATATGTGGGGCACCGTTGCCGGTGTGCTGGGGGTCAGTGCATTCGTGCTGCACTTCGGTGGCTGGATGGATTTGTTTTTGTTCTTCCGCCAGCGCCGCCGGCTTGAAGAAGTGCTGCGGCAGCAGGAAATGGACAGGCTGAAAGCGGCGCGCAATGAAGCGGAGCTGCGCCTGTCGGTACTGGTGGCGCAGGTGGAACCGCACTTCCTGTTCAATACGCTGGCGGGCGTACGCTCGGCGATTGTCACTGAACCGCAAAGGGCGACTGCCATCGTTGATCATCTGGTGGATTATCTGCGCGCCACGATACCGCAAATGCGTAGCGACGGCAGCAGTGCACAAGCGAGGCTGGGCCCGCAACTGGAAGCGGCGCGTGCCTATCTGGCGCTGATGCAGGCGCGCATTCCGCGGCTCAGTTATTCGGTGGAATCAGACGTGGACATGCAGGATGCCGCAATACCGCCGCTGATCCTGATTTCACTGGTGGAAAATGCGGTCAAGCATGGCATAGAGCCGAAGATAGGGGCTGCACGCATAGCCATCCGGGCCAGGGAAATAGAGGTCGGCGGTGTGCAAAGCCTGGAGCTGAGCGTCAGCGACGACGGCGTCGGCTTCGGCGGCACCACCTCCGGCAGCGGCCTGGGTTTATCGAATATCCGGGAAAGGCTGGAAACCCTGTATGGTGAGCAAGCCAGCCTTACATTGAAAGCATTGCCGGAAGGCGGAGTGGCGGCGATCATCCTGTTGCCGCTGTCGGCGTGATCCGAACTGAATTAATCTGCGTACATAGAATTGAAGGAAAGATAGATGCCTACTGCCATTATTGCTGATGACGAAGACCTTCCGCGTTCAGAACTGCGCCGCATGCTGGCCGATGTCTGGCCGGAACTGCAGATACTGGCCGAGTGCGAGCATGGAGCGGACGCGCTGGAGGCGATACAGCACTACGCGCCGGATATAGCCTTTCTCGACATACGCATGCCCGGCCTCAGTGGCCTGGATGTGGCAAACGCCGTGAAAGGCCAGTGCCACGCGGTGTTTACGACAGCCTATGACAATCACGCGCTGGAAGCTTTTGCCGCAGGAGCGCTGGATTATCTGCTGAAACCCTTGTCGCGTGAGCGCCTGCAGGAGGCGGTGAACCGGCTGCGCGAGCGCCTGTCCAGCAGCCAGTCCGCACCGGATATCAGCAAGCTGATGAGTGAACTGGACAAGCGCCTGCGCGGCAGCGTGGCAACGGAGCGCATACGCTGGATCAGTGCCAGTGTCGGCGATACGATCAAGATGTTCCCTGTGGAGAAAATCCTGTTCTTTGCATCGGATGAAAAATATACCAGAGTCGTCAGCAGCGATGATGAGGCACACGTACGCAAGCCGCTGCGTGAGCTGATAGACGGGCTGGATCCGGAAGTGTTCTGGCAAATCCATCGCAGCGTGGTTGTGCGCGCGGACGCGATCGCCAAGGCGCATCGCGATGAGCTGGGTAAGGTGACAGTGGAACTGCGCGGCTGCAAGGAAAAACTGAAGGTCAGCCAGGCCTATTCATGGCGCTTCCGGCCTATGTAGGGCCAGGTTCAGCGGCAGGAAGCAGTCAGGAAGATTGCAGTTTTTCCTGCGGCGGGAACAGATAGGTGCTCTCGAATTCTGCCGGAGTCAGGGCCGGCGAATACAGGAAACCCTGCAACTCGTCACAGCCCAGGGTTTGCAGGAAGGCGCGCTGCTCTTCGGTTTCAACTCCTTCTGCAATGACCTTCAATTTCAATGCATGCCCCAGGCTGGCGATTGCGGTGACGATGGCGACATCGCTTTCATCATCCGGCAAGTGCTGGACAAAGGAGCGGTCTATCTTCAGCTTGCTGATGGGGAAGCGCTTCAGGTAGCTGAGGCTGGAATAGCCGGTGCCGAAATCGTCAATTGCCATCTTGACGCCCAGCTTGGCCAGGGATTCCAGTACCCTCAGCGCCTCATTGGCATCCCGTACCAGGATGGATTCGGTCAGTTCCAGTTCTATGCGGTCCGGCGCCAGACCGGCTTCCTGCAAGGCCATGGCCAGGTTTTCGACAAAGTCGGACTGCTGGAACTGCAGCGCTGACACATTGATCGATACCCTGAGTACCTGGTTGCCCTGATTCCATTTTGCCGCCTGCTTGATGGCGCTGGCCATTACCCAGTTGCCGATGGCGACGATGACGCCGGTTTCCTCCGCAATGGGGATGAACTGCGCCGGGCTGATCTCGCCCATGTCTTTGTCGTTCCAGCGCAGCAGCGCTTCGGCGCCTATCACCTGGCCGCTGGCCAGGTCTATCAGCGGCTGGTAATGCAGGCGGAAGCTGTCATGCTCCAGCGCCTGCCGCATCGCATGGTCCAGCTTCATGCGTGACAACAGGCCGATATTCATCTGGCGCTGATAGAAGCGGAAATCGGAACGGCCGCGCTCCTTGACGTGGTACATCGCGCTGTCGGCATTTTTGATCAGGTCATCCATCGTCATGCCGTCGGCCGGATACAGGGCCACGCCTATGCTGCAGGTGACAGTGAAGCTCATGCCGTCCAGCGTGAACGGCACGTTCAATTCTTCCAATACCCGGCGCGCGCAAATTTCCGCGCCGCTGGCGTCAGCCTGATGCAGCAGCAAGACAAATTCATCGCCGCCGAGGCGGGATGCGGTATCCACCTGGCGTATGCATTTCTTCAGCCGTTCAGTTACCTCGATCAGAACGCGGTCGCCAAAAGGATGGCCCAGCGAATCATTGATCTGCTTGAAGTGATCGAGATCGATGAACAGCAAGGCAAACGTGCTGTTGCTGCGGCTGGCGACGCCTATGGACTGCTTGATCCTCTCGGCCAGCAACAGGCGGTTCGGCAAGCCGGTCAGGATGTCGGAAAAAGCCAGTTCCTCGATCTTTTGCTTGGCCGTATGGGTTTCCGTCCTGTCCTTGAAAAAACCTATGTAGTGTATGGTCTTCCCGTCTTCATCCTGCACCCGCACCAGCGAGATCATGCACAGGTAGGCATGGCCGTTCTTGCGGCGATTCCACAATTCGCCTTCCCAGAAACCCTTGATTTCCAGCTCTTCCAGCAACTTCTCTACCTGGTCGTTATTGCTTTGCTCGGAAAAGAAATCACGCGGCGTCTGCCCTATCATTTCTTCTTCGTGATAGCTGGTCAGCCGTTCAAAGCTGGGGTTGGTGGTGATGATCTTTTGTTCGCCGTCGGTGATGAAGATGGCATCGGTGCTGGATTCAAATACCTTGGCGGCCAGTTGCAGGCGGGCTTCGTCAGCCAGGCGCTGCGTGATGTCGCGGTAGGAATAGACCCGGCCTATGGGGCGGCCGCGCGCATATTGCGGCAGCGTGACGCGCTCCAGGATTTTCCCCGAGCGCAGCACCAGCACATCGGTTGCCTCCATCAACGGGGAGCGCGCAATCGTGCCCAGCCGCTCCATGTAATGGCCCGCATCCACCATGCATTTGTCCATCCAGGAATAGATGGCGGCGTCGTCGCGCTGCGTCAGCAAGTCTTCCGGCAAGCCCCATAGCTTGGCGAACAAATGGTTATAACTGCGGATTGCGCCGTCCAGGTCAGTCACCAGGATGCCATCGGCGGTTGATTCCAGCGTTGCCCTCAGTTCGGCGATCAGTTTTTCCAGCTCGTTTTCTACCTGGCGCTGGCTGGTATGATCGCGGATCGCGACCACGTAGACGGAATTATCCAGCCCCACCTTGACCAGCGATACGCGGCGTTCCACCTGTATCGTGCTGCCATCCTGGCGCTGCAGCAGCGTTTCGGAAAAAATATTGTCGGACAGGCCGGCGGCCACGTCTTCCCAGAAGAACAGGTCTTCCGGCGCGGCTGCCAGTTCCACCACGGCGGTGCCCATTAGCGTATCCGGCGGCAGGCGCAGCAGCGTGTGCGCGGAGCGGTTGGCTCCGAGTATGCGCAATTGTATAGGGTCGACCAGTAATACAGCCTCCAGCATTCCTTCTATCAGCGGCTGCCACTGGTGCGGTTTCATGGCATATCCCCTGCAGGAACCAGTTCACGGCTACGCTCGAAGAAATAGCACAGGCGCTTGCGCGGGGACAGATAGTCGTAGGCTGCCTTGGGCAGCTGTATCGGCTTCAGGCTGCGGTGTATGCCCAGGTTGGCCTCGGCTTCCAGGTTGATGATCAGCGCATCGTCGCGCGGCACTTCCGGGTTGTGTATCAATATCCTCGGCTTGATAGGACGGGAAGAATTGACCGAAACAACCATCGCATATCTTTCATCGGTCAGTTGCACTACCGAGCCGGGTGGGTAGATGCCCATCATCCGTATGAACGCAGTCAGCGTAGGGATGTGGAACTGGGTTTTAAACTGGGTGAAGATTTGCGACAGTGCCTCGTGCGGCGTAATCGCCAGCGCCGGATTGCCGGGATTGCACAGATTGTCATAGCGGTTGACCAGCGCAACGATACGGCTCAGCGGCGACATCTTGTCGGTCCTGATCTGGCTCGGGTAGCCGCTGCCGTCTGCATGCTCGTGGTGCTGGCCTATCAGCAACATCGCGTGGGCGGACAGACCCATCTTGCGGCCCATCGTGACGCCATGGGCGACGTGGCCCTGATACAGCTGGCGCTCTGCATAACTGAAATGCTCATCCAGCCAGCGCAAGCGGTCCGGCAATTCCATCTTGCCTATGTCGTGCAGCAGCGCGCCTATGCCGAGCTCCAGCATTTCTGCCTTGCTCAGCTCCATTGCCTTGCCCAGCAACAGCGAAATGACGGTGACATTGATGGAATGCAGCGAAGTCTTTTCGCCGGCTTTTTCGGACAGCAGGCGTATCGCGGCTTCATCTTCGGTCAGGATTTCCTGCAAGAAGGAGTGAATCAGGTTTTCTGCATGCTCGCGCGCGACTTGCGGCTGTGCGTGCACCGAATCAATCACCATCTTGAAAGTCTGCGTGGCGTGATTGAACTGCTTTTCGCAGGCCATAAGGCTGGCTTGCTGGCCTGCCAGCAATTCGCGCCGCTTGCGGGTTTCCGCCGCTTTCGGGGATTCTACTTCTACCAGCAGCGGTTTCACCGGCGGCTCTATGCCTGCGGCCTGGGCAGCATCGGCAATGGCTTCGGCCTGGGATTCGGGTGTGCTTTTTTCCGGGGAATAGCGTATGCGTTCCAGGCCCAGCGAACGTATGGCAGCGATCTGTTCCTGGCTGGTGATGGAAAAACTATTGACGGGAAACGGGTGGTCCATCCAGCCTATGTCAAGATACACAAACATCCCAATGCGCAATTGGGAGAGATCTATAAATTGTGGGTAGGTATCAGTCATGGAGCCAGTGCTGTTTGCTTGCCTTCGTGAACCCGCATATTCCGTGCTTCATTACTTGCATTATTAACATGTAAAATGAGAAAAATCCATTACTTTTGGAGTTTGCGCTTTTTTAAACGGCAAATCCCGGGCTTTTAATATAAAAAGCGCCATTCTCATTTTGGATAAGTCTAAGAGTTTTCTTGGAGGGTATTCTAATGGATATTAGGCCGCTTCTTGCTGCCGTGTGGAAATGATTGTGCTGAGACTGTTGCGAAATGTGTCCGGGCAAGCTTTTTCCCGTGATGAATTAGGCAATTAATAAGCAACTAAGTACTGATCTTAGAGTCCCGCTTCTAAGCCCGGCGAGGCTATTGTCAAAAACAATAGCCTCTTTTTCACAGAAACAGGATCAGAGATTTGGCGCCAGCCAGCGCTCCACATCTTCCTTGTTCACGTTACGGCGTTTTGCCATATCGCTCACCTGGTCGTCGCCTATCTTACCGACGCTGAAATACTTGGATTCGGGGTGGGCAAAATAGAAACCGGATACTGCCGCGCCGGGTATCATCGCGAACGACTCGGTGATGTGCATGTCGATTTCTTCGCACTGCATCAGCTTGAAGGCATCCGCCTTGACCGTATGCTCGGGGCAGGCCGGATAGCCTGGGGCCGGACGTATGCCTTGATACGCTTCCTTGATCAGCGCCTCGTTGCTGAGGTTTTCATCGCTGATATAGCCCCACAAATCCTTGCGTACCCTTTCATGCAGATGTTCGGCAAAG
Organism: Parundibacterium terreum; assembly: GCF_014636315.1. GTDB lineage: Bacteria > Pseudomonadota > Gammaproteobacteria > Burkholderiales > Burkholderiaceae_D > Undibacterium > Undibacterium terreum. The sequence continues at coordinate 472,207 of NZ_BMED01000006.1, forward strand.
GCTTCGGCCAGACGGTCTGCCAGCGACTTCAGCATGATGCTGCTGTAATCGTCATGCGCATCTTCGAAGCGCTTCTCATGTTTTTCTATGCCCAGGCCCGCGGTTACCGCAAACAGGCCTATGTAGTCGGCGACACCTGAGGATTTCGGTGCAATGAAATCAGCCAGGCACTGATTGGGCCGGGCAACGCCGTCTATCACAGGTTTTTCAGTTTGCTGGCGTACGCCGTAATAGGTAAACGCCACCTGACTACGGGTTTCGTCGGTATAGATCTCGATGTCGTCGTCATTCACGCTATTGGCAGGCAGCAGCGAGATGATGCCGTTGGCTGTCAGCCAGCGGCCTTCTATGATTTTCTTCAGCATGGCCTGGCCCTCGGCAAAAACCTTGCTGGCAGCATCGCCGACCACTTCATCGGTCAGGATGGCCGGATACGGCCCCGCCAGATCCCAGGTCTGGAAGAAGGGACCCCAGTCTATATACTGGGCGATGGTGGCCAGGTCGTAGTTCTTGAAGATGCGGCGGCCGATGAACTTCGGTTTGACCGGCGCAAACTCGCCGGAAAATTCCAGCTTGGCCTTGTTGGCGCGCGCTGCCGCCAGGCTCAGCATGGGGATGGCCTTCTTGTTTGCATGCTGCACGCGGATGCGCTCGTAATCGATCGCCAGTTCTTCCACATACTGCTCGCGCTGATCTACGGTCAGCAGCGACTGCGCCACCGATACCGAGCGCGATGCATCCGGCACATACACTACCGGACCTTCATAGTTCGGTGCAATCTTTACTGCAGTATGCGCGCGGCTGGTCGTTGCGCCGCCTATCAGCAGCGGTATCTTCAGCATGCGGAAATGCGGATCGCGCTGCATCTCCTTGGCGACATAGGCCATTTCTTCCAGCGAAGGGGTGATCAGGCCTGACAGGCCGATGATGTCGGCATTTTCCGCCTTGGCCTTGGCCAGGATTTCGGAGCAGGGCACCATCACGCCCATATTCACGACTTCAAAGTTATTGCATTGCAGGACTACGGTGACAATGTTCTTGCCGATGTCATGCACATCGCCCTTCACGGTCGCGATGACGATCTTGCCCTTGGGCTTGGTGTCGCCGCTGCGTTTCTTTTCTTCTTCAATATACGGCACCAGGTGGGCCACCGCCTGCTTCATCACGCGCGCGGACTTCACTACCTGCGGCAGGAACATCTTTCCCTGGCCGAACAGGTCGCCGACGATATTCATGCCTGCCATCAGCGGCCCTTCGATCACCTGGATAGGGCGGCCGCCGTTGTCCATGATGGCGGCGCGTGCCTCTTCGGTGTCTTCGACTATCCATTGCGTGATGCCATGCACCATCGCATGCGACAGGCGTTTTTCCACAGGCTCGCTACGCCATTCCAGTGTCGCTTCTTCCTTCTTGCCTCCGGCTTTCAGGGTGGCGGCGAATTCGATCATGCGTTCGGTCGCGTCTTCGCGGCGGTTCAGCACGACGTCTTCCACCCGCTCACGCAGTTCCGGATCCAGTTCGCTATACACGCCGACCATGCCGGCGTTGACGATGCCCATGGTCATGCCGGCCTGGATGGCGTGGTACAGGAAGACCGTATGGATGGCTTCGCGCGCAGGGTCATTGCCGCGGAAGCTGAAGCTGACATTGGAAACGCCGCCGCTGATCTTCGCACCGGGCAGGTTTTCATGTATCCAGCGGGTCGCGTTGATGAAATCGACCGCGTAGTTATTGTGTTCTTCTATGCCGGTGGCAATCGCAAAGATGTTCGGATCGAAGATGATGTCTTCCGGATCGAAATCCAGTTCCTTGATCAGCAGATCGTAGGCGCGCTTGCAGATTTCCACCTTGCGTTCATACGTATCGGCCTGGCCTTTTTCATCGAAGGCCATCACGATCACGGCGGCGCCGTAGCGTTTGCACAGCGTGGCCTGGCGCAGGAATTCAGCCTCGCCCTCTTTCATCGAGATGGAATTGACGATGGCCTTGCCCTGCACGCATTTCAAGCCTGCCTCGATGACGCTCCATTTGGACGAGTCGATCATGATGGGCACGCGGGCGATGTCCGGTTCGGAGGCGATCAGGTTCAGGAAGCGTGTCATCGCTGCCAGTGAATCCAGCATCGCCTCATCCATATTGATATCGATGACCTGCGCGCCGTTTTCCACCTGCTGGCGGGCCACGGCCAGTGCCTCGTCATATTGCTCGTTCAGGATCAGGCGGGCGAAGGCTTTGGAGCCGGTCACGTTGGTGCGCTCGCCGACGTTGACGAACAGCGAATTGTGATCGACGACAAAGGGTTCCAGCCCGGACAGCTTCATGCTGGACGGTACTTCAGGCACCAAGCGCGGAGCGACCGGTTGCAGCAGATCGGCGATCGCCCTGATATGCGCTGGCGTCGTACCGCAGCAGCCGCCGGCGATATTCACGAAACCGCTTTCTGCAAACTCTTTCAGCAGTGACGAGGTATCGGCAGGCAATTCGTCAAAGCCGGTATCGCTCATGGGATTGGGCAGGCCGGCATTCGGATAGATGCAGACGAAGGTGTCGGCAATCTTGGACAGTTCTTCCGCATACGGGCGCATCAGGGTTGCGCCCAGTGCGCAGTTCAGGCCTATCGTCAGCGGCCTTGCGTGGCGCACGGAATTCCAGAAGGCGGGCACGGTCTGGCCCGACAGGATACGGCCGGACGCATCGGTGACGGTGCCGGAGATCATGATCGGCAATTTCTTGCCGGTTTCTTCAAAATAGGTATCGATCGCAAACAGCGCGGCCTTACAGTTCAGCGTATCGAAGATGGTTTCCACCAGCAGCACGTCGGCGCCGCCGTCAACCAGGCCACGCGTCTGTTCAAGATAGGCGGCTACCAGTTGATCAAAGCTGACATTGCGCGCTGCCGGGTCGTTCACGTCCGGCGAGATCGATGCGGTCTTAGGCGTAGGGCCGAGCGCGCCGGCAACGAAGCGCGGCTTGTCGGCGCTGCTGTATTTGTCGCAGGCAGCCCGCGCCAGTTTTGCCGATTGCACGTTCATCTCATAGGCCAGGTGTGCCATATGGTAGTCGTCCTGCGCCACCGTGGTCGCGCCAAAGGTATTGGTCTCGATCAGGTCGGCGCCCGCGGCCAGGTATTGCTCGTGGATTTCCTGGATGATGTGCGGCTGCGTCAGCGACAGCAATTCATTATTGCCCTTGACAAACAGCTCCCGGCCGGGACCGGTGAAGTCCTTGAAGCGCTCGCCGCGATAGTCTTCTTCGGTCAGCTTGTATTGCTGGATCATGGTACCCATCGCGCCATCCAGGATCAGGATGCGGCGCGACAGCAGGTCGCGCAAATGGGTTTCAGTAGCGGATACGGTGGCAGGGCTATTCATCATCTTGATTTCATAAAGCAAAAAACCCGATCGACTTATGCAGGCGGATCGGGCTATGTCCTTTTAGCTGCACTTATTACGCGCCCGCAATCTGAGTCTCAAATCGGCGCAATCAGCGGTCTGTAACAGGCGCCTTTTGAGTGGCTGCTACAGTTCACCAAGTCAAATTATACGTCAAATCAAGGGCTTGGGTGAAGCGGGGCAGCAGGTCTGGTTGATTTTGCAACGTCTTCTGCGCCTTCCGATGGAATAAAACAAGGCAGGCAAGAACGGTGGATGCGCATGGCAGACGAGGCATGGACAAAAAAAGGGCACATCACCGTTAGATTGGCGATGTGCCCCAAAGGGAACCGTTAATTAATTTACAAAGCTGCTACCTGTTTACTGCCGTCTGCTATAGGCGCCGACCTAGTGTTTTTTGTGCTCCGGCCGGGTGGCAACCAGGCTAGCGATGATGGAACTGACCAGGATGCCGCCTATGACCAGCAGCGAGATTGCGGTAGGAATATGCATCCATTGCACAATCAACATCTTGACGCCGACAAACATCAGCACGAAGGCGAGACCGAACTTCAGCAGATGGAAGCGTTCCGCCATGTCCGCCAGCAGGAAGTACAGTGCGCGCAAGCCCATGATCGCAAAGATGTTCGACGTGAAGACAATGAAAGGATCGGTCGTAATCGCGAAGATCGCCGGTATCGAATCCACAGCAAAGATCACGTCGGAAATCTCGATCAGGATCAGTACCAGCAGCAGCGGTGTGAACAGGCGCTTGCCGCCTTCAACCACGCTGAATTTCTCGGCGCGGAAATTGTCGGTGAAGGGCAGCAGTTTCCTGGACCAGCGCAATACCGGATTGGCATTCAGGTCCGGCTCTTTTTCCGCCGATACCAGCATGCGGAAGCCGGTCACCAGCAGGAACACGCCGAACAGGTACAGCACCCAGGCAAACTGGGTCACGACCCAGACGCCGGCCAGTATCATCACGATACGCATGACGATCGCGCCGAGCACGCCGTACAGCAATACCTTGCGCTGATATTGCAGCGGTACCGAGAAATGGCTAAAAATCAGCAGGAACACGAAGACATTGTCGACAGACAGCGATTTTTCTATCACATAGCCAGCCAGGAATTCCATCGCCTTGGCATCCGCCACGGCTGTGCCTACGGTGTCTTTCAGGTAGAGCCACAGGCCAAGGTCAAACAGCAGCGCCAAGCTGACCCAGACGCCGGACCAGATGGCTGCTTCTTTCACGCCTACCTTGTGCGAGCGCGAACCGCCCAGCGCAAAGACGTCGAGCAGCAGCATTCCCAGCACAAAGGCGATAAAGACGGCCCACATCCAGGGCTGGGCGATGGTTTGTATCATGATGGTTCTTTCTTTTGCGTTGGGAGGGCTGCTTCAGCCACATCAAAATCTGTATTGGCAAGAGCGTGGGCATGGCATGCCCACCCTACGCAATCTCTACTCGATATCAGTCGTCACGGCTAACAAAGCCCAGCAACTGCAACAGGCTGATGAACAGATTGAAGATCGTGATGTACAGGCTGACAGTGGCCATGATGTAGTTGGTCTGGCCGCCGCGGATAATGTCGCCGGTTTCATACAGGATCATGCCGGACATCAGCAATACCATGACTGCGGAAATCGTCAGCGACAGGGCCGGGATCTGGAAGAAGATCGCGCCCAGGCTGGCAACGAAGGTAACCAGGATGCCGATAGCCAGGAAGCTGCCGAGGAAGCTGAAGTCACGCTTGCTGATCAGCGCATATGCAGACAGGCCAAGGAAGATCGCGCCGGTCATACCCATCGCACCCATCACAATCGCGCTGCCGCCAGGCATGCCGAGGTAGCGGCTGATGATGGGGCCGAGCGTGAAGCCCATGAAACCGGTCAGCGCAAACACGAAGGCAATGCCCAGGCCGCTGTTACGGAATTTGGTGGTCAGGAACAGCAGGCCGAAATAACCGACCAGCGTGAGCAATATGCCGGGACCGGGCAGCGCGAGGGCGACGCTGGCAGCAGCAGTCAGCGCACTGAACAACAGGGTCAGGGACAGCAGCGCATAGGTATTGCGCAAGACCTTGTGGGTTTCGCTGGCGCTGGCATCGATGTAGTCCACCGTCTGCACATTACGCAGCGTGGCGCGGTTCATATTCAATTTCATGCTTTTCTCCTGAAATGTCGAAAAGCTGCGGATAAGTGCTCAGTCCTGATTGCAGCCCTTCACCTTCCCAAAGAAGGTAGCAACAGTGTAGTGCGGGCTAATAAACAAAAAAAGTCGAATATAATTGATAAATACATCGTATAAATCGATGAGTTGAGGGGTATTGGCCATGAGTAACCTGAACTACAAGCACCTGCACTATTTCTGGGTGGTCGCCAAGGCAGGCAGTATCGCGCGCGCCAGCGAACAACTGCATTTGACGCCGCAGACCATCAGCGGCCAGCTCAGCCTGTTTGAAGAAATCCAGGGAGAGCAGTTGTTTGAAAAGAGCGGCCGCAACCTGGTGCTGACCGAGGCTGGGCGGTTGGTGCTTAGTTATGCGGAAGAAATTTTTACCCTGGGACAAGAACTGGAAGAAGTGCTGCATCACCGGCCTACTGAGCGCACCGTGCAATTGCGGGTTGGGGTCTCGGATGCGGTGGCGAAACCGGTGGCCTACCGCTTGCTGGAGCCGGCACTGAGCCTGCCGCAGACCTTGCGCATCAATTGCCGCGAAGGCAAGCTGGAATATCTGCTGGCGGAATTGGCGGTGCACAAGCTGGACATCGTGATCACCGACAGCCCCATGCCGCCCACCGTCAATGTGCGCGGCTTTAACCATTTGCTGGGCGAGTGCGGCACCAGTTTCTTTGCCACTGCTGCACTAGCGCAGCAATATGCGACCGATTTTCCGGCTTGCCTGGATGCCGCGCCGCTCTTATTGCCGGGGGAAGACTCGGCCTTGCGTTCCAAGCTGATGCACTGGATTAACGCGCAACAATTGCACCCACGTATTACCGGCGAGTTTGACGATAGTGCGCTGATGAGCGCCTTCGGCCAGGCCGGCGCCGGCTTTTTTGCCGCGCCTTCCGCGATTGCAGACATGGTAGTCAAGCAATACGGTGTGGTGCAGGTAGGCAGTACCGAAGAAATCCGCGAGCAGTTCTATGCGATCTCGGTACAGCGCAAGCTGACCCATCCTGCGGTGCTGGCAATCAGCCGCGCAGCGCAGCAGGATCTGTTTGGTCTTGGCGCTAGCGCAAAAAGTCGCGCACTATCGTGATCTGATCCAGCACATTCAGTGCCGGCGCGTGGCCGCAGCCTGCCACCGTCACCAGTGTGGCTTTGGGGCCGCGCTGCGTCATGGCCTGGGCGGTGTCTGCCAGCAGCAGGTCCGAGCTTTCTCCGCGCAGCACCAGTGTCTTGCAGCTCAGGCTATCGTACTCGTCCCAGCGCAGGTAATCATTTTCATGTTCTATGAATTGCATCACCATATTAGGATCGTAGTGCGGCGTGACCTTGCCGTCCGGCAGGCGGCGCACCGAGCTTTCCGTCAGGCGACGCCATTGCTCGTCGCTGAGCCAGCCGTACGGGGTATAGATTTGCCTGAAATAGGCTTCCAGTTCGGTCACCGTGTTAAAGCTGGCCGGTGATCCGGCGTAGCTGCGGATGCGATTGATCGCTGTCTCCGCCAGTTGCGGGCCATTGTCGTTCAGCACCAGATGGGTGATGCGGTCGCGTAGCGTGGTGGCAGCGGCAAGCATGCCTATCGCGCCGCCCATCGAGGTGCCTACCCAGCGCATGCTGGTGATGGCTAGCTGGTCTGCCAGGCCGGTCAGCAGTTTTACATAAAATTCCAGGCAGTATTCGGTTTGAGGTTCCGGGCTCCACTGCGACAGGCCGCGGCCCAGCATGTCGGGGACGATCACGTGGTAGTCGCCGGCCAGTGCTGCGGCCAGGTCGTCGAAGTCGCGGCTGGTTCTGGCCAGGCCGTGGCTTAGGAGGACGGTGGGTTTGTGGGGGGAACCCCATTGCAGGTAGTGGAGTTCTCTTTGGTGGATGGTGAGGTAGTGGGAGGATGGTCGCATTTTGATTGCTCTATGGACTGATTCGGGAATACTTCGTGGATACAAGTCGGGGGTGGCCCGACAGCCACTCACTTTATTTTGCTTCGCCAAAATAAAGTAAGCAAACAAAAGGCGACCGCAGACTTGCCCTTCGGGTGATGGCGCTAGCGCCATCACATTTTGCGCATCACAAAAAATGGGAAATGAACGAAACTCGCCTTCGGCTCAGACAACGTTCATTTCTGATTCATTTTCTGTGAAGCACAAAATGCTTCGTCCCCAGCGGATGAAGTTCAAAAACAACCGCAACGGCAACTGCAACACCAGTGCGGAGTTAAATTTTGAATCACGCTTTCTTCTGGCGCAGCTTTCCTACTATGCCCGTCGGTAAAAAGTATACCGACAATACAAACAGTACGCCCAGCCACAGCAGCCAGCGGTCGGGGTGGAAGAAGTTGGCGATGAGCGGGATGCCTTCCAGGCCGCTGTGCAGTAGTTTCATGCCGTCTTGCAAATAATTTTGTGCGATGACGAAGATCGCTGCGCCTATCGCTGCGCCGTACATCGAGCCCATGCCGCCTATGACGACGATCAGTAGTACGTCTATCATGATGTCGAAGCTGAGCACGGTGTCGGGGCCTACATAGCGTAGCCAGATGGCGTATAGTGCGCCGGCCAGGCAGGCTAGTAGTGCTGCCAGGCAGTTGCCTACGGTGCGGTAGGTGACGGGGTTGAAGCCTATTGCGGCGACGCGGAAGTCGTTTTCGCGTATGGCTTGCAGTACGCGGCCGAAGGGAGAGTTGACTATGCGCAGGCAGAGCAGGAAGAGCGCGGTGCTGCCGAAGAAGACGGCGTAGTAGGCCAGCGTCTTGCCGTTCCAGTCCACCCCTAGCCAGGGTTCTTCCAGAAACTGGGTGCCGGGAGAAAGCAGTGCGGGCAGGCTGAAGGTGAGGCCGTCCTCGCCGCCGGTATAGTCGGAAAATTGCGATGCGAGGATGACGAAAAATGAGGCCAGTGCCAGCGACATCATCGCAAAGAAAATGGTCCTGACCCTGAGCGACAGCAGGCCCAGCAGCAGCGCCAGTAAAACGGCAAGCAGCATTGCCGCCAGCACGCCCAAGAACAGCGGCAGCCAGCCGGCATCGAACCTGGACATGGCGATGCCGACGCCATACGCGCCTATGCCGAAGAACATCGTGTGCGCGAACGATACGATGCCGGTATAACCCAGCAGCAGGTCATAGCTGGCGGCCAGCACGATGAAAACGCAGATCTTGGCGGCGACGTTCATCGCACGCGTGCCGGGGAAAATGAAGGGCGTCAACAACAGGCCGAGCAACACCAGCAGCAACAGCGCTGCCAGGATTTTGCTGTTCGGCAGGTCGCCGGAAAAGAGTTTTCTGATCATCGCGATGCCACCGGGAACAGGCCTTGCGGCCGCCATAAGAGGATCAGCACCATCAGCAGGATATTCGCGCCCAGTGCAATCTTGGGCGCCAGGAAACCGACGTAATTGGCCATCAGGCCGACCAGCAGCGCCCCGGCGAAACAGCCGCCCACCGACCCCAGCCCGCCTATGATGATGACGATGAAGATCAGCACCATCAGTTGCGCGCCCATCGTGGCGCTGACGGTTTCCTGGTACAGGCCCCACAATACGCCGCCGAGACCGGCCAGCGCAGAACCTGCCACAAAGACCCCGATGAACAGCCTGCGTATCTTGTAGCCCAGGGTTTCCACCATTTCCGGATTTTCCACGCCGGCACGCACCAGCAGGCCTATCTTGCTGCGGTTCAGGATCAGCCACATCGCGATGAAAATCAGCAGGCCCAGCACGACCGCGATCACGCGGAACTTTTCTACCGCGACATCGCCGAAAATCCAGGCGCCGCGCAGGCTGGCCGGGCGGGCCAGCGATATCTGTTCCGGTCCCCAGATTGCGTGTATCAGTTGTTCGGCAATGATCAGGCCGCCGGTGGTGATCAATATCTGTTTCAGATGCTGTCCATACACCGGGCGGATAATGAGGCGCTCAAAGGCCCAGCCGAGCAGGCCCGAGACCAGGGCCGCCGCCGCCATCGCAATGCCGATGGCGATCAGGTTGAGTGCGGCATTTTCCGCCTGCATCCAGCCTGCCATCGGCAGCAGCACGCTGGTAGCGACGAAGGCGCCGATGGCGATGAAGACGCCATGGCCGAAATTCATCACGTCCATCAGGCCAAAGACCAGTGTCAGGCCGCTGGCCATGATGAAGATCATCATGCCCATAGCCAGCCCGGCGATGGTCAGCGTGATCCAGGTCGGCAGGTTGGGCACCAGGATCAGACCCGTCAGCATTACCAGCGGGATGATCATTTGCGGCAGCTTGCGGCCCAGCTTGTCAGATAAGTGTTGCATCAATGCGCTCCCACGCTAAGGCCCAGCAGTCTTTGCTGCAACTCTGTATCCCTACTCAGCTCCGCCATACTGCCGTTATGGATAATGCGGCCGGAGTCCATCACCGCCACCGCATCTCCCAGGGCCTGGGCGACGGCCAGGTTTTGTTCCACCAGCAGTATCGTCGCGCCCTCTTTTTTCAGTTCCCGCAGTGCCGCTATCATGCTGTTGATCATCACCGGCGCCAGTCCCTTGGACGGTTCATCGAACATATACAGTCTGCGTTTTTCCAGGATCGCGCGTCCTATAGCCACCATCTGTTTCTGGCCGCCCGACAGTTTGCCGGCCGGTTTTTCCCAGAATTGCTTCAGCGCCGGGAACAGGCCGAAAATCCACTCCAGCCGCTGCGGGTCCATAGGGCCGGAGCGGGCCGCCAGCAGCATGTTTTCACGCACGCTGAGATCGCTGAAGATACCCATGTTTTCGGGCACATAGCCTATGCCGCGCAAGGCGATGTCGGCGGTATTCATGCCCTTGATGGAGGCGCCGTCCAGGCTGAGCTCGCCGGCGCTGGCCTGCCACAGGCCCATGATGGTGCGCAGCGTTGTGCTCTTGCCCGCGCCATTGCGCCCCAGCAGCATGGTCAACTGCCCGTGGGCGACATTCAGATCCACGCCCTGCAGGATGTGGTAGGGACCGATATGCGTGTGGACTGCCTGCAGTGTCAGCAGATTGCTGCTTTTACTGTTAATCATGCTGCCGCTCCTTCAGTGGCGGCAATTCCCAGATAGGCTTCCTGCACCATCTTCGATTGCATGACGGCGGCAGGTTCTCCATCGGCCACCAGTTGGCCCTGGTTCAGCACAATGATGCGGTCGGCCAGTCTTTCGACCACGTCCATCTTGTGTTCTACCAGCAGGATGGTCTTGTCTTTCTGTTGCTTGATGGTGGCGATCAGGTCCAGTATCACCGGAGCCTCGTCATGGCTCATGCCTGCGGTTGGTTCGTCAAACATGAATACATCCGGCTTCATAGCCAGCAGCAGGCCCACTTCCAGCTTACGCTGGTCGCCGTGTGGCAATTCGGCGGCTGGGGTATCCCGCCTGCCGCCCAGTGATATCTGCTCCAGTATCTGTTCGGCTTCTTCGATCAGCACCCGGTGTGAAAACCAGGTGGAGAATATCTGCACCCCCAGCTTATGCCTGGCCTGTATCGCCAGCCGCACGTTTTCCAGCACCGACAGGCGGGGAAACAGATTGGTCAACTGGAAAGCTCGCCCCAGGCCGCGCTGCGCGCGGGTTGCCGCATTTTCCTGTGTCAGGTCTTGCCCATGCAGCAGCACCTGGCCGCTGGTGATCGGCAACTGGCCCGAGATCAGGTTGAAATAGGTGGTCTTGCCGGCGCCATTGGGGCCGACGATGGCGGTCAGCGTGCCCGGCGCAAAGGCGCAGGATACCTGGTTGACAGCAACGTGGCCGCCAAAATTGACGGTCAGTGCGCGGGTTTCTAATGATGTGCTCAAGCGGATACCGATGAGTGAAGACAGCAGGCACATCCTGCCTTCGTGTGGCGAAGGCAGGATACAGGAAGGATCAGCGCTTGTTCTTGATAGGGATGTTCATATCCTCTATCTTCAGCTCGCGTACCAGTTCCGGCACGCCCCAGGCAAAAGCGGGATCGACCTTGATCTTGAAGTGGTACATCGATTGCAGCGCCTGGTGGTCTTCCTTGCGGAAGATCATTTTCCCTTTCGGCGTCTGGAATTCCATGCCTTCCATCGTTTTGATCAGGTTCTCGCTGCTGAGATTATTGCCGGCCTTGGTCAGCGCCTCGACCGCCGCTATGCCCGCTGCCATGCCGCCTGCGGTAAAGAAATCAGGCGGTGTCTTGTAGGTTTTATAGTGATTGGCGACCAGCCATTCATTGACGGGATTTTTCGGTATGCCGAAGTAGTAATAGGTCGCGCCTTCCATGCCGGGGAAATTCTTGTAGGCGGTCATCGCCGGCAGGATATTGCCGCCGGTGGCTATTTCTATGCCGTAGCGCTTCAGGTCCAGGTCGGCAATCTTGAACGGGTTGCCGGCGCCGGCCCAGATCACGAAAATGACTTTACGGCCCGGCTTGTCTTTCAGCGCATCAATCAGGTGCTGTGCGCCGGCGGTGAAATCGGTGGTCGTGGTCGGCAGGTATTCTTCATGCACCAGCTTGGCTCCCTTGCCGGACAAGGCCTGCTTGAAAGCTTTTACGCCATCCTTGCCGAACGCATAGTCCTGCGCCAGCGTGGCTATCGTCACGCCCGGCTTGTCCAGCGCCACCGCATTGGAGATCGCGTCCTGCGAAGAATTGCGGCCGGTGCGGAAGATATAGCGGTTCCATTTTTCACCGGTGATCGAATCGGCAACAGCGGGTTCCACTATCAGTATCTTTTTATATTCTTCGGCGACCGGCAGCATGGCCAGTGCCACGCCGGAAGAAGTAGGGCCGATTGCCAGGTCTACCTTGTCATCGCCGTAGGCCTGTGCCAGCAGCGATTTGCCGACGTCGGGCTTGCCCTGGCTGTCTTTTTCTATCAGCACGATCTTGTTACCGTTGACCATCATCGTGCCCTTGGTCGCATAGTCCAGACCCATCATCAGGCCGATCTGGGTTTGCTTGGCGTAGGCTTCCAGGGCCCCGGTCTTGTCATACACGTGGGCGATCTTGATGTCTTTGGCGCCAGCGGCCAGAGTGACAACGGCAATAGCGGCAGCAACAGCGGTAAGGGCAAAGCGTTTCATTATGTCTCCTGATAATGAGTACTTCGATGGTGAAACCAGGATCGGATGTGCACGAAAGACGCCGCCACTTTGTTATAGGTGTCAGGCATTGAGGGAAAATGGCCACGGCCCGGCCGGGGCCAGACTGCGATATTTTCTTCGGGCGGATGCGCTGCCCTGTCTCCGATTATTCGTTATAGTAAGTTTTCTGGTGCAATTTTCGATACTATATTTGGCAACTTGCGAAGACAATACAGTAGAACTACTGGGGTAGGCGAGCTATTTTGTTGGGGAGTGCAGTGGTCTGCATCGCATGCGGAGTGATCCAGGCAGCGGATTTTAACTGAAGCAGGGGAGCGCGCGGCCGGGGCTGGCGGGAGCATACTAAGCCCGGCAACTGGTATGCAGGTTCCGGGGGCTGCTTTATTTGGTGAAGTGTAGTCCGGCTTCCACAGCGAAGCCTTTCAGAAATTCTGCAACCGGCAGGCGTTTGCCGCCCGGCTTTTGCAGTTCGGTCAGTTTCAGCATGCCGTTGCCACAAGCGACCAGCACGCCATCTTGCGGATTGGCGGCCAGCACCTGGCCGGCGGAATAGCTGCCGGCGCGAATCTCTGCCGCTTCCGCATTCCAGATCTTGATCGTCGTGCCTGCGTAGCCGGCATTGGCTGCCGGGAAGGGATTGAAGGCGCGTATCTTCCTGGCGAGCTCGTCTGCAGGCCGGCTGAAATCCAGTGCCGCTTCTTCCTTGCTGATCTTTGCCGCGTAAGTGACACCGTCTGCTGGTTGCGGAGTAGCCGGCAGTTCGCCTTGCTGTAATTTTTCCAGTGCGGCGACTATCATGCGGCCGCCCATGTCCGCCAATTTATCGTGCAGGCTGGCGGTGGTATCGGTTGCCGCAATAGTGAGCGCTTCCATGCTCAGCATGGGGCCGGTGTCCAGTCCTTCTTCCATCTGCATGATGGTAATGCCGGTCTCGGTATCCCCGGCTTCTATCGCCCTGTGTATAGGCGCTGCGCCGCGCCAGCGCGGCAGCAGCGAGCCGTGGATATTGATGCAGCCCAGGCGCGGAATGTCCAATACAGAGCGCGGCAGTATCAGGCCATAGGCGGCAACCACCATCACGTCATGCGGCGTGCTCTGCAAAAGCTGGTGCGCTTCTTTGGCGATGTCGGGATATTTGCCGTCCAGCCGCAAGGATACCGGCTGGGCCACGGGGATCTGATGCTGCAGCGCGAATTGCTTGACGGCTGAAGCCTGCAATTGCATGCCGCGTCCTGCCGGACGGTCCGGCTGGGTCAATACCAGCGGGATTTCAAAGCCGGCCTGATGAAGGGCCTGCAGCGCGACTGCGGCGAATTCCGGCGTGCCGGCAAAAATGACTCGCAAGCGGTTTTCACGCATCAGCGGACTTTCTGCTTGCTGCGGATTTCTTCACGCTCTTCCTTCAGCATCTTGGTCTTGATGCGGTTGCGCTTCAGCGGCGACAGGTATTCCACGAACACCTTGCCCTTCAGGTGATCCATTTCGTGCTGTATACATACAGCCAGCAGGCCATCGGCCTTGACTTCGAAGGATTTGCCGTCCAGGTCCAGCGCCTTGACCTTGACCTCAGCCGGGCGTTCTACGCCATCGTAAATGCCGGGTACGGACAGGCAGCCTTCGTCGTAAACCTTGGTTTCTGCACTGGCCCAGACAATCTCGGGATTGATGAAAACGCGCAGCTCGCTATTGGTGTCGGAGATGTCAATCACGATCAGTTGTTCATGTACATCGACCTGGGATGCAGCCAGGCCTACGCCAGGGGCGTCATACATGGTTTCGGCCATATCGGCGGCCAATTTTTTCAGGCGTTCATCAAAAACAGTGACCGGCTTGGCAACTTTGTGTAAGCGGGGATCGGGATAACGCAGGATATTTAATATAGACATAAGACATTTCGCAACAGCGGATCAGTACAACTAAGCGGTTTTTCTTGCTAGTTCAAGGATTTATGGGCAGAATTTGATTCAATTTGGCAAGTTTTGCAGATGCAGGTCTTATCATTGCTGCACTATTTTACGCGTGGAAGCGGAGCTTCATGAATAAAATTGCGGATTATGCGGGTACTGGGGACCAGTCAGCACAATCCAGCGCAAAACACCTTCATGCTCAGGCAATTGGTATAAGCTGCAACGGAATACCTTTACGACAGCACTATGACGTACCACGCATCGGACAATATACATGAAAAAGTTTAGCACAATCGCTCTGGTTCTCGCTTTTGCCTTCCCCGCCATCGCTGCGACGCAGGCCTATGCGCAGGACGCACAGGCTTCTCCAGCAAGACTGGCTGGCAAATGCAGCTTCTTGCCCGACGCACCGGACAAGCACGTCGTCGTCCGCGGAGATACCCTGTGGGGCATTTCGGGTAAATTCCTGGCTAACCCATGGTGCTGGCCGCAAGTCTGGGGCATGAACCGCGATGAGATCCGCAATCCGCACTGGATTTATCCGGGCCAGATCGTCTACTTCGACCGTGTCAACGGACGCTTGCGTCTGGGCCAGGTTGTTGGCGGAAACGGCGAGGCATCCGGTGTCACCAAGCTGTCGCCGCAATTGCGTACGCAGGGACTGGGCGTGGATGCGATTCCCGCTATTCCTTCCAACCTGATCGAGCCTTTCCTGTCGCAGCCGCTGATCGTTGAAGAAAATGAGCTGCTGAATGCGCCACGCATCGTGGCAACGCAGGAAGGCCGCGTGGTACTGGCCAAGAACGACAAGGCCTATGTGCGCGGCGACTTGAAGGGCGGTACCTCGTTCCAGGTATTCCGTCCGGGTGCGGCATTGAAGGATCCAGAAACCAAGAAAATCATCGGCTACGAGGCGGTGTTCCTGGGTACTGTGAAACTGGACCGTGCCGCCAAGGGCAGCGACAGTGTCGATAGCTTCATCGTGGTCAATGCCAAGGAAGAAATGACTGTCGGCGACCGTCTGGTTCCTATTCCGCCTACACCTATCCTGAACTATATGCCGCATCCGCCAGACCAGACCGTGGCGGGCAGGGTCGTAGCTGTCTACGGCGGCGTGGGCCAGGGCGGGCAAAACAATATCATCAGCATCAACCGTGGTGCGAACAGCGGCCTGAACCTAGGTACTGTGCTGGAACTGTCGCGTTTCGGTGAAACAGTGCCGGATCCTACTGACGGCAAGAAACCGATCAAATTGCCGGATGAAAAATACGGCAATCTGTTCATCTTCCGCGTATTCAATAATATTGCTTACGGCCTGGTCATGCAGGTGACCAATACCGTGCAGGTCGGCGATATTGTGGCCTCACCTGAATAGTCAGTGCCGTAGTGGCAGCAGGAAGCTTGTCCGACACTGAGCTGGCAGACTGGATACGCCTGGAGCAAACGCCGGGCGTAGGCCAGGAGACCGCGCGTAAGTTACTGGCGGCATTTGGCCTGCCGCAGCAAATTCTTGCTGCCGGCTTTCCTGCCTTGCGCTCGATAGTGCCGGATCGTATTGCACTGCCGTTGAGCCAGCCTCCAAGCGAACAGATACTGTCCCAGATTGCCCGCACGCTGGAGTGGTGCGACCAGCCAGGCAATGCCGCGCTGACCCTGGCCGATGCCGGCTATCCTCCCTCACTGCTGAATATACCGGATCCGCCGGTCATCCTGTACGTTAAAGGCAGACTGGACTTGCTGCAGGCACCGTCCATTGCGGTGGTCGGCAGCCGTAACGCCACGGCGCAGGGCATAGACAATGCCGAAAAATTTTCTGAATCCTTAAGCCGCGCAGGCTGGACGATAGTGTCCGGCATGGCGGCGGGAATCGATGCCGCTGCACACCAGGGCGGTTTGCGTGGGCCGGGATCGACTGTTGCGGTGATAGGTACCGGTGCGGATATTGTTTATCCTGCACGCAACCGCGCACTGGCGCATCTGATAGCGGATGGCGGCTGTATCGTCAGTGAGTACCCGCTAGGCATGCCGGCTATCGCCGCCAACTTCCCGCGCCGCAATCGTATTATCTCCGGCTTGGCGAAGGGCGTGCTGGTGGTGGAAGCGGCTGCGCAATCCGGTTCGCTGATCACTGCGCGCATGGCAGCGGAGCAGGGGCGTGATGTATTTGCCATCCCGGGATCCATCCATTCGCCGCTGGCCAAGGGCTGCCACCTGCTGATCAAGCAGGGTGCCAAGCTGGTGGAGTCGGCACAGGATATTCTGGATGAGCTGATGATGGGCCCGGCTCAGCCGTCCTTGCAGGCGAGCTTGGCAGAGGCCGGGGCCGACCATCCGTTATTGTCGGCAATGGGCTACGATCCTGTGCATATTGATACTCTGGCCTTGCGTACCGGGCATGATGTGGCAGAATTACATGGACAGCTATTAACTCTGGAGCTGGATGGCAGCATAGAGCAGTTGCCGGGAGCGAACTACCGGCGCGTTGCCTGAGCTTTCTTCTGTTGCGATTTCCTTATAAATTTCGCATCGGCAAGTAGCGTAGGGCTTGTTTCAAAACGTCCTTGGGGATACAGTGACAGTATGTTTGATATTCTTGTATACCTTTACGAAACGTACTATCGCCCGGATGCCTGTCCGGATGCAGAAGCCTTAGCCAAAAAATTGTCGGCAGTCGGATTCGAGGAAGATGAAATTTCCGAAGCGCTGGACTGGCTGACCGTGCTGGCCGACAACACCAATGGCCTGGCCCAGAAACTTCCCGAAGCTGCTCCCTTTTCTACCGGCTTTCGCGTCTATGCGCAGCAGGAGATTGCGATACTTGGTGCGCCGGCAATGGGTTTCATACAGTTCCTTGAGTCTGCAGCCTTGTTGAATCCTCAACAACGTGAAATCGTCATTGAGCGCGCGCTGGCAATCAATGAATCACCGGTGCCTCTGGATAAGATCAAGGTCATCGTGCTGATGATGCTGTGGAGCCAGGGTAAAGAGCCGGATATGCTGATGTTCGACGAATTGCTGCTGTCGGACGACGAGAGCGAACCCCGCTTATTGCACTGATATTGCATTGATGCGTCTATTCTGCCTTGCGCCGGCTATTATTAGTGAGCGCCAGCAGAATAAGCTGAATGCAAGATAATTATTTCCATTTTGTAACATTTCTCCGGTATTGACGCTTAAATTGGCATTTAAGTCGGCAATAAGGTGGCAAAAGTCACATGCCGATTGCGGTTTTATAGCTAACGCGTTTATCATCCCCGCTAAATTCCCCTAATTAGGGTAGTCTTACGCTTAATTTGGACTGTCGGTCCGGTTTTGTTGCTTAAATAATTATAGAAATTGTTATTGCCGGGATACGTGATGCAATAGGCGATACTAATTTAGTAAATTAGCAATAAAATAGAAATCAAGCTGTAACAGCATTAATTCAGCAACAATCAAAGCACAGCCGGCAGTTTTGCTAAAGAACCAATCCGAGATATCACACTATGACCAAAACCCTCATCATCGCCGAGAAGCCCTCTGTCGCCAATGATATTGCGAAGACCTTGGGCGGCTTTACCAAGCACGATGAGTATTTCGAATCCGACGAGTATGTGTTGTCTTCTGCGGTCGGCCACTTGCTGGAAATAGCGGTTCCCGAGGAATATGACGTCAAGCGCGGCAAGTGGACTTTCACGCATTTGCCGATGATTCCGCCGCATTTTGCGCTGAACCCTATCGCCAAGACCGAGTCGCGGCTGAAGGTGCTGAACAAGCTGATCAAGCGCAAAGATGTGTCCGCACTGATCAATGCATGTGACGCGGGCCGCGAGGGTGAGCTGATTTTCCGCCTGATTGCGCAGCATGCGAAGGCCAAGCAGCCGGTCAGCCGCCTGTGGCTGCAGTCGATGACGCCGGGTGCGATACGCGACGGCTTCAAGCATTTGCGCACGGATGACGAGATGCTGCCGCTGGCTGATGCGGCCCGCTGCCGTTCCGAGGCGGATTGGCTGATCGGTATCAACGGTACCCGCGCGATGACCGCGTTCAATTCAAAAGAGGGCGGTTTCTACCTGACGACGGTAGGCCGGGTGCAGACTCCGACGCTGTCCATCGTGGTTGAACGTGAAGAAAAGATCAAGAACTTCGTGTCGCGCGACTATTGGGAAGTGCGGGCCGAATTCGTTTGCGCTGCCGGTATTTATGAAGGCCGCTGGCTGGATCATCAGTTCAAGAAGGATGAGTTCGATCCCGAAAAACGTGCCGAACGCCTGTGGAGCAAAGCTGCCGCCGAGTCCATCGTATCCGCCTGCCGCGGCAAGATGGGCAATGTCACCGAAGAATCCAAGCCGGCGACACAGATGGCCCCCGCACTGTTTGATTTGACCAGCCTGCAGCGTGAGGCCAACTCGCGTTTCGGTTTCTCAGCCAAGAACACGCTGGGCCTGGCGCAGGCACTGTACGAAAAACACAAGGTCCTGACCTATCCGCGTACTGATTCCCGCCACCTGCCGGAAGACTACCTGAGCACGGTGAATGACACGCTGGAAGCGGTGTCTGAAAATAATAACTACCACCAGTTCGCCAAACAGATTCTGAAAAGCAACTGGGTCAAGCCGAACAAGCGTATTTTCGACAATACCAAGATCAGTGATCACTTTGCGATCATCCCGACGACGCAAGTGCCGAAGAATTTGTCCGAGCCTGAGCAAAAGCTGTACGACCTGGTGACCCGCCGCTTCATGGCAGTCTTTTTCCCGGCTGCGGAATTCCAGGTAACGACCCGTATTACAGAAGTATCCGGCCATCAGTTCAAGACTGAAGGCAAGGTCATGACCAATCCGGGCTGGCTGGCCATTTACGGCAAGGAAGCCCAGGACGAAAAAGACCCTGAAAACAAGGGCAACCTGGTTGCGGTCGCCAAAGGCGAAAAAGTCAAAACCGAAACGATCACCGCCAATGGCCTGGTGACCAAACCTCCTGCACGCTATTCGGAAGCAACGCTGTTGTCCGCCATGGAAGGCGCCGGCAAGCTGGTGGATGATGAAGACCTGCGCGAAGCGATGGCGGGCAAGGGGCTGGGAACGCCGGCAACCCGTGCTGCAATCATCGAGGGTTTGCTGAACGAGAAATACCTGCTGCGCGAAGGCCGCGAACTGATGCCTACGGCCAAGGCCTTCCAGTTGATGACGCTGCTGCGCGGCTTGGGCGTGGATGAGCTGACTTCTCCCGAGCTGACCGGAGAATGGGAATATAAACTGTCGCAGATGGAACGCGGCAAGATCAGCCGTGAAGAATTCATGCGCGAAATCGCGCAGATGACGCAGATCATAGTCAAGCGCGCCAAGGAATACGATAACGATACTATCCCCGGCGACTATGCCACGCTGAAGACGCCTTGTCCGAATTGCGGCGGCGTGGTCAAGGAAAACTATCGCCGCTTCGCTTGCACCAAGTGCGAATTCTCGATGAGCAAGACGCCGGGCAGCCGCCAGTTTGAAGTGGCTGAAGTGGAAGAATTGCTGAACAAGCGCGAGATAGGACCGTTGCAGGGCTTCCGTTCCAAGATGGGCCGTCCGTTTGCGGCGATACTGAAGATCGTGCCGGATGCCGATAATAGCAACCTGAAGCTGGAATTTGATTTCGGCCAAAACCAGGGCGACGACGAAAACGGCGAAGGCGTCGATTTCACCGGCCAGACACCGCTGGGGCCTTGCCCTAAATGCGGCAGCGGCGTGTACGAGATGGGCCTCGCCTATGTCTGTGAAAAATCGGTCGCCAAGCCCAAGGCTTGTGACTTCCGCAGCGGCCGCATCATCCTGCAGCAGGAAATTTTGCCGGAACAAATGGCCAAGCTGCTGAATGAAGGCAAGACTGATTTGCTGCCGGGCTTCATTTCGCAACGTACCCGCCGGCCATTCAAAGCTTTCCTGGTGCGCGGCAAGGACGGCAAGGTGAGCTTCGAATTTGAAGAACGCAAGGCCAAGGCGCCGGCCAAAGGCAAAGCTGCGGCCACCGAAGCGGATGCGGCTGAAGAAAAACCGACCAAGAAAGCAGCAGTGAAGAAGGCTCCCGCGAAAGCACCGGCCAAGGCTGCAGCAGCTAAAAAGACGGCTGTGAAAAAGAAAGCGGCGGCCTGATCCTGTTTTGTGCCGTCCGCGCTACAAGCGGACTGGTAAGGAGCCGGGTATTTCGTTTATAGTTTGAACATATTTCAGACCGGCGTGTCGCTATCCGGGCTTGGGTTTGGCAGAGCTTCTGCTACCCAGGCCGACTGGCGATAGCGCTACAGGGCATTACATTGCAGCCGGCGCCGGGGTTCCCTCGGCAGACTCTCATGTCGCTTGAAAGCGATAAGGATCAATATGGATTCGAATACGTTATTGGCGACCACTCGTACCGAGTTTCTTCGAACGTTTGTGGATGCGGTCAATACCTCTATTCCATACTCGGTTGAGGCACTCTACAAGAAAGCCGATCAAAGTCATTCCTCCATCGAGCAAGGCTGGATGCTGACTGCACGTAGCGTGCTGCGGGTCAGGCAAGAGCACCTGGTGCAGCAAATGCGCAAGGAGATGGAAAATCTGCTGAACCGCAGTTTCCAGACGACCTACAATAATTTCCGGCCTACCGTGGCTTTCCAGAGCGATACCCTGTCGCTGGTAGAGTCTTCTGCGATGGAAGACGAGTTGCGCATCAACCAGATTACGCAGAATTTCCGTAATGAAGCCGAAGAGCAATTGCGCGATCTGAATATCCGCGTTGCGCTGCTGTTTGACCAGGACACGATCAAGGAGAGGGAAAACCCTTTCCGCCCTTATCTGTTCTCGCGCTGCATTACGACTTCGGTGGAAACGCTGGAGCAAAGCGAGGCTTTGAACACGATACTGGTAACGCAACTGGCGGAGAGCCTGGCTCCGCATGTCGCCGAAATCTACAATAGCGTGAACTCGCAACTGGCGAAACACGGTATCGCCGCGCAGTTGCAACTGAAAATAAAGAAATCGCCTACCCAGTCCGGCCTTCCTCCCGGCTATATGCCTGAGGATATTCTGGCCGATGATGCGGGGGACGGCGCTGCTGCGGCGATGCCCGGTGGCCGTGGCATGGCCGGCGGGTTTGCCGGCGGCGGTTCCGGTGGATCTGGTGGAGGCGGAAATGGCCAAGGCGGCAGCGGCGGTGCATATCCCGCCGACATGGGCAGCGGCCAGTATGAGATAGGCGGCAGACAGTACGATATAGAGTCGCGCGTATTGTCCTCGGACACCCCCAAGGGCAGGGTGGAACAACTGCTGGATTCGGTGCGCATGATGGCGGGCGGTATTGCCAATGCAATGCCTGGGCGCAGTAACCAGCAGCAGTTCGCAGATACTATGCCGGGACAAGCGATGCCAGGGGCGCCGAATATCTATGGTGGGTCGGCAGGGATGCCGGGCGCACCGGGGATGCAGGCTGGCGGCGGAATGCCGGGTGGCGCGCAGGACGCATCGGCAGGTGCGGAGGCAGGCGCGGCCAGGCCGGGCTGGCTGGGCAGCGGCCAGGTAATTGGCGATGTGCTGAGGAATTTTTTCTCCGGCGGCGGCTCAAGCTGGCAGTCCAAGGTTGCCAGCCAGATGGCCGCAGGCAGTAGTGGCGCTGCAGACGGCGGCGCGCCGTTCCCCAATTCACAGATGCGCTATGACGGTGGTTTGAATGTGCCGACGATACAGCGTGTCGATTCTCCGCTGACTGCTTCGGTACGTAGCCTGCAGAGCAGCCAGACTCCGGCGACTGAGCAGATGCTGGACCAGCACGGCGAGGTCCGTAACCTGATCCTGGAAAGACGCTCGCAGCTCAATAATGAAGCCAAGGGCGTGGACGAGCAGATGACGATAGATATCGTCGCGATGCTGTTCGAGTTTATCTTGCGCGACGGCCAGGTGCCGGCAGAGGTCAGGGCCCAGCTCGGCCGCCTGCAATTCCTGGTGCTGAAGATGGCGTTGCGGGACCCCAGCCTGCTGAAGCAGAAAGGTCATCCGGTCCGCCTGCTGATCAATCGCATTGGTTCGATCTCGCTGGGGTTGAAGCAACTGGATCCGGACGGCACCCATGTCACTGCCGAAATTGTCAGGATAGTCGCCACGCTGCTGGATGACGAGACCGAGGATTCGCTGGCCTTTGCGCAGGCACTGGATGAGCTGGATGCTTTCATTGCGCAGGAACTGCGTGCACGCAATAACAATGTCGAACGTACCGTGCAGGCGGTAGAGCAGGCGCAGAACCGCACTCTGCGCTTTGCGCACACGACGGCGCAGATGGCGCAAGCCTTGGCCGACCTGACGATCGATCCTTATCTGAAGCATTTCCTGCAAGATGACTGGGTGCATGCAATCGAGCATGCGGACCGTAGCGATGCCAAGCGTGCGCGCCGCTATCGCCTGCTGGTTGCCGATTTGCTATGGAGCATAGTGCCCAAGCTGAAGGATGAAGACCGCAGTCAGTTGTTTGCACTGCTACCCATCATCCTGAATACCCTGCGTGAAGGCTTGAGCCTGATAGGCTGGGATAGTGCCAGGCAACAGACCTTGCTGAACTGGCTGGTGGATGCGCATACCAGTGCATTGAGGGCTGGGCACGGTGCGCAATCTTCGCCACCCTTGCCGGTGATTCACGAGCACTTCAGCAAATTTATCGATAATCCCGAAACCGTGTCAGCTGCGGATGTCAAAGGCGACGTAGCGGAAAACAGGCAATTCCTGGATGATGCCTTCAAGGAAATGAATGTCGAGGTCCATCTGATAGACAGGATGCTGGAAGGAGACCAGGAGCTGGCGGCAGCTGTGCCCGGCACCAGCGAACCGGCTACTGAAGAGGCCGAAACGGCGCAGGCGACGGTGATGGAAAGATTGCAGAGCGGCGTCTCGCTGGAGATCAATCTGGGTGGCAAGCCTAGCCAGGGCCGCCTCAGCTGGATAGACCCTAAATTGTCCAGCCTTGTATTGACGCTGGACGGGCAGACCGCTCCGTCTATGGTCAGCGTAAATATGTTCCGCCGGCTGATCGACCATGGCCGGGTACGCTTCCTGGAAACCGAGCCGCTATTCGAGCGCGCGGTGCAATCCCTGCTGCTGTCGGCAGACCACGTTACGCATGCTGCGCACTGACAAGCCGCCATTCTGCTTGCTGTAAGGAAAACAATTTTCTGGCGACTAATCGGTCTGGGGCACAAGGCATGGTCCTGTTGCGGAGTGCGAGCCCGATTGATTGAAGATTGCTGCCAAGGGAATTCATGCGAAAAGAAACCGGACTAAAGTCACTAGGGGCCGTGCTTATTATCTGCGGCACCGCCTTGCTGGCCCCGGAACTGGCTTCGGCACAGAGCAAAGTGCAAGACCTTGCTGCTGAGGCGGGGTCATTAAACGAAAACAGTATCGCGACAATAGAGCTGCCCCTGCTGGCCGGCTGGTATCAGGGGCGCCTGGTGCACTACATTTCCACCGATATGTCCGACCAGGGCATGGCGCGGCAGACCGCGACTAATTATGTGCCGCGCCTGCGGCATGCGTTGCGTCCGCCGGTTCCCGGTCAGCCTTCCGCGGTGGACCGCGTATATAAATTCCCCAACTTCAACCAGGGCAGCGTGTTTCCGTCGGCGCCGCAACCGGCCGGGTACGCCAATGCCAGTACCGAATACACGCCATTGTGGGTGGTCTATATGGTGAACTGGCTGCCTGGGGCGACGCCGCGGGTACTGCGCTCGGAGGAAGAGGTGCTGGATGCCGAGGAAAAGAAGCTGGTCAGCATACAGGCGACCGATATCGTCGTAAATTGCCCCATCCTGTTTGCGCTGAAGGACGGCAAGCTGCAGGATTTGCGCATCCATATACAGCGTCCTTGAGTATGCCTGAGCCTGAAAAGCGCAGGGCCGCTGGATGGCGGCCCTGATAAAAGCTTGCGCTTGCCCGTCGTCTAGTCCTTGCCGGCCTCGATATCCGGTTCAAAGAAACACCATTTCGCCTGCGGCCAGGTCTGCTGTATGCTTTCTTCCACCTCATTGATCGCATGAACCAGTGCCAGGTCGGATTCCTGGCGGCGCATCTTGGCCTGTACCGCGATCATCAGTTGCTCGCCCCATTGCAGGGTAATCAGGTTGATCACGGATTCCACATGCGGGTGTGCCTCTATATGTGCCTTGATCGCGTCATTCACTTCCGGTGCGGCAGATTCGCCGGTAATCATGGCCTTTACTTCGCGCGTAACAAAGAAAGCAACAATCATCAGCAGTACGCCAACCACGATGGAGCCGACCGCATCCCAGACCGGGTTGCCAGTCGCAACCGCCAGTACCACTGCAACAAAGGCGACGGCCAGGCCGGCCAGTGCTGCGATATCTTCGCCTGCAACTACCATCAGTTCAGACTGGCGGGTTTCGCGGAACCAGGTAAAAAAGGATTTGCCGCCGGAAATCTTGTTGATCTCCTTCATCGCGCCATACAGGGAAAAGGCTTCCAGCACGACAGAGATGCCCAGCACTGCGAGGGCGACCACAGGATTTTTCAAGGGCTCTGCATGCTTCAGGCGCTCTATGCCCTCCATGACTGAGAAAGCTCCGCCCAGGAAGAACAGCAATAAGGCGACCATCATTGCCCAGAAGTACACTACCCTGCCGTAACCCATAGGATGGGAAGCGGTGGGAGGGCGCTTGGCCTCTTTCAATCCCAGTAGCAGGAAGACCTGGTTGGTACAGTCTGCCAGAGAGTGGATAGCCTCGGCCAGCATGGCGCCGGAGCCGGTGAAAATTGCGGCGGCGAATTTCGCGACAGCAATCCCGCCATTGGCGCCTAATGCATAGAAGATGGCCTTGGTGGAGCCTTCGGTATGGGATGACATATTTGTCTATATATAGAAAGATGGGGAAAGGATAAACATACCGGCTTCCATCCAATCTTGCAATAAACCTAATCAGTGAAAATAATTTACAAAAAAGCTTGCCAGTGTGTGGGTGGCTTGCTATAGTTCGGCTCCCGTCGCGACACGCAGTAAAAGGCGCGAAACAAGCAGTGCAGTTAAGGCGAGTTTTGAAGCTGGATTTGCGAGCGAAACGAGACGGGAAAGAAGTAAAAGCGAGAGGTACGGCAAGTTGGTACGGTAGTAAAAAATAAGTGCGCTGAGTTAAAAAAGAAGTTGACGAAGCGAATTAAATACTACATAATCTCGTTTCTCTGCTGCTGACAAACAAAACGATTTGCAGCGAAGCGGAGAAGAGCAAAAGTAGCAAAAGCTACCGAGCGAAACGCACTACAGAATACCGATCTTTAACAATTAACAGTCAATAAATGTGGGCACTTGATAGAAAGCGCGGCTGATTTACTTAGGTAGATTAGTTAAACTTAAAAAATATCAAATGTTCGCAA
>NZ_BMED01000007.1 GCF_014636315.1 Parundibacterium terreum
ACACGCTCCAGTTCAAGGACATCAACCCGGGTGACGTGACCCTGTTGCGCACGGAAGACCACCTCATTATTCAAGTCAACGGCACAACCGACAGTGTGTCTATATCGGGTTACTTTACCGGAGATGGTAATGGCAACGGCGACTGGAAATATAAGCTGGACCAGATCAAGTTTGCCGACGGCACGATCTGGGGATATAGCGATGTGATGCAGCAAATGGCCGGTGGAACAAACGGCGATGACAATTACATCGGCGACGAAGGCAATAACACCTATAACGGGCTAGGCGGAAATGACCAGATCCAAGGCCATGGCGGCGACGACATATTGAGCGGAGGCGACGGCAACGACTACCTATATGGACAGGAAGGTAATGACGTCCTCAACGGCGATGCTGGCGATGATTACCTCTATGGTGGCAACGGCAACGATCAATTGCTGGGTGGTGATGGCAATGATAGCCTGCAGGGTGATACGGGTGACGACATACTGGACGGTGGTGCCGGCAGGGACTCGCTGGATGGCGGCAATGGGGCGGACACTTACCTATTCGGCCGAGGCTCAGGTGCGGACACAATCAGCAACAGCTCGTACCGTGACAACGGTATCGACACACTCCAGTTCAAGGACATCAACCCGGGTGATGTGACTCTGTTGCGAACGGAAGACCATCTCGTCATTCAGGTCAACGGTACTGCCGACAGTGTATTTATTGGGGGTTACTTCATCGGAGATGGCAATGGCAACGGCGACTGGAAATACACGCTGGACCAAATCAAGTTTGCCGACGGTACGATATGGAATGTCGATAAAGTCAAAACTGAAGTAATCAAAGGCACTGCGGGAGCTGACAATCTGATCGGCTACGAAACGGCCGATACGCTGTCCGGCCTGGCGGGAAATGATCAAATCCAAGGCCATGGCGGCGACGATATATTGAGCGGAGGCGACGGCGACGACTACCTATATGGACAGGAAGGTAATGACGTCCTCAAGGGCGATGCTGGCGACGATTACCTCTATGGTGGTAACGGTAATGATCAATTGCTGGGTGGTGATGGCAATGATAGCCTGCAGGGTGATACGGGTGACGACATACTGGACGGTGGTGCCGGCAGGGACTCGCTGAGTGGTGGCAATGGATCGGATACGTACTTGTTCGGCAGAGGTTCAGGTGCGGACACTATCAGCAACAGCTCGTACCGTGACAACGGTATCGACACACTCCAGTTCAAGGACATCAACCCGGGTGACGTGACCCTGTTGCGTACGGAAGACCACCTCGTCATTCAGGTCAACGGTACGGCCGACAGCGTATTTATAGGGGGTTACTTCATCGGAGATGGCAATGGCAACGGCGACTGGAAATATAAGCTGGACCAGATCAAGTTTGCCGACGGCACGATCTGGGGATATAGCGATGTGATGCAGCAAATGGCCGGTGGGACAAATGGAAACGACAACTATATAGGTGACGATAATAAAAACGTCTATAGTGGCCTAGGTGGAAACGACACTATATCGGGTCACGGTGGCGACGATCAGTTGGATGGAGGCGACGGCAATGACCGCGTAATGGGCGACGATGGCAACGACATCGTGCAGGGCGGCGCCGGCGACGACTACCTGTATGGCGGCAATGGCAATGATCAACTGTTAGGCGGAGACGGTGATGACACCCTGGGTGGTGATGCAGGAGACGATACCCTCACCGGTGGTGCTGGTACGGATCGTTTATATGGTGGCTCGGGATCAGACACCTATGTTTTCGGGCGCGGCGCTGGCCACGACATTATCGATAACACGTCTTATAACGAGACCAACAAGGTCGATACCCTCTTGTTGGATGGCCTGAATCCTGGGGACGTAGTTTTCAGTCGAGGTGACAACACACTGTATATCAGCATCAAGGGCACAGCGGACTATGTAGAAGTGGGAGGCTATTTCACCGGCGACGGCACGGGTAATGGTCCATTCACTTATGCACTGGATCAAATCAAGTTTGCCGACGGCACAGTGTGGAATATTGATAAGGTCAAGACTGAAGTGCTCAAAGGTACAACTGCTGCCGATTATCTATTCGGTTACGAAACCAATGACACATTGGCTGGTCTAGCAGGCAACGACACTATATCGGGTCACGGTGGCGACGATCAGTTGGATGGAGGCGACGGCAATGACCGCGTAATGGGCGACGATGGCAACGACATCGTGCAGGGCGGCGCCGGCGACGACTACCTGTATGGCGGCAATGGCAATGATCAACTGTTAGGCGGAGACGGTGATGACACCCTGGGTGGTGATGCAGGAGACGATACCCTCACCGGTGGTGCTGGTACGGATCGTTTATATGGTGGCTCGGGATCAGACACCTATGTTTTCGGGCGCGGCGCTGGCCACGACATTATCGATAACACGTCTTATAACGAGACCAACAAGGTCGATACTCTCTTGTTGGATGGCCTGAATCCCGGGGACGTGGTTTTCAGTCGAGGTGACAACACACTGTATATCAGCATCAAGGGCACAGCGGACTATGTAGAAGTGGGAGGCTATTTCACCGGCGACGGCACTGGTAACGGTCCATTCACCTACGCCTTGGATCAAATCAAGTTTGCCAATGGAGCAATCTGGTCATATTCGGATGTGAAGCGAATGGTTTTGCAAGGTACATCTGGCAATGATCAATTGATCGGCACTGAAGCTGGCGGTTTGTTAAGTGGCCAGGCAGGAAACGATATTTTGACTGTAAGCAGTGGGAACAATCTTCTCCAAGGAGGAGCCGGAATTGATAAGCTCAACGGCGCAGCTGGAAATGATTTACTGATAGGCGGTAGCGGAGATGACACTATTGATCCAATGTCAGGTGCCGACGTCGTCGCTTTCAATCATGGCGATGGTCAAGACACTATAAAATCCTCTACTGGCAAGGACAATACAGTGTCTCTCGGAGGCGGCATCACTTATGCCGATCTGGCGTTCCAAAAATCAGGAAACGATCTCATTTTGACGACCGGATCAAACGAGCAAATGACGTTTAAAGATTGGTATGCTGATACCAACAACCACTCCGTTGCCAACTTGCAGATGGTGATAGACGGCACGAGTGAGTATGACGCAAGCTCGTCCAATGCGTTGAAGAACAAAAAGGTACAGGAATTTAATTTTGACGGCCTTGTATCAGCGTTCGACCAAGCTA
Source organism: Parundibacterium terreum (assembly GCF_014636315.1). Classification (GTDB taxonomy): domain Bacteria; phylum Pseudomonadota; class Gammaproteobacteria; order Burkholderiales; family Burkholderiaceae_D; genus Undibacterium; species Undibacterium terreum. The sequence goes on from NZ_BMED01000007.1 coordinate 3,199, forward strand.
GGGCTTCCAACCCGAACTTAAATAGTTGGTCTTTGTCGTCATCGATGTTGAATTTCTATCTGTCCGGTAGCGATACAGCAGTGATTGGCGGCGACTTGGCGTATCAATATGCGATGATGGGGAATCTATCGAGCATCTCAATGGGGCCGGCACAAACGATGCTGAGCAACGCGAGCTTTGGCGCTAGCCCACAGAATCTGCAAACCGCATCAAGTTTGCAAGATCAGTCGCCTCGTTTGAGCTGATAGATATTTGCACCGCATAACGCCTGCCTTCCGGAATAGAAGGTAGGCGTTTTTTTAGGGGGGGCTCTAATGCAATTCTGATTTTTCAAAGAAAATTAAACACGCTGACCCAATTGTCTAAACTACAAGATCTGAGAATTTTGTTCTGTGCGCTCCTCTGCGTGCGATCATCCCGAAATTAACCTTGGATTCCTTTCCTTATCGACTGGCTCAACGATGATGGAATTCATATCGTATCGGACATACGGCGCCCTTACAGCGCCTCTTTATCCACCTGCTCCAGATCGTCCCGATGTTCTGCCAAGAAATCGGTGCTGAACTTTGGAAAATTCATTGGTTCCCAGTCGGGTTAATTAATGTTCAGTCGGGTTAATTAATGGAAATGACACATACTCTGATACACCATCCTCGGATGCTCCCAAGATAGCGCAATGCGGTAATCATTGAGCACAAAGGTGGCGTAATCCCACCAGGTCAGCCGTTGGTCGTCGCCGTCATAGGCATGCCGGATGAGGATGCCCTGCTCGAATGGCGTACCGCGCTTGGTACGGTGGTACCGTTTGGCCGATAGGCGCAGACGTTCAATAGGAGCATGTTTCATAAGTGAAATACCGTCAGAACTGCGGGTTAGTGGGTGGCGAAGAGTTTCTCGGGATGGATCATCGGTGGTCGCCCCGCGCTATACTCACCCGCTCCAGGCTAAGCTGGCCCGGGGCCATAACGGAGATCCGAAGCACGTCGCCTTCTTCCCATCCAGCATAGGCGACCAAGTCGACCGGCAGTGGAAGGATACCGTCGCCGCTTCCATCCCGGGCATCCACGATTTGTCCGATAAACCGACGGCAAGGACCCGGGTCAGCCGATAGTGGCGACAGTTGTCGCAGTAAGGCTTGACGCAGGCTGTCCTCAAGGGCGTCCGGGCGCAACCAGGTCGCGCCAGCGGAAGCTGAATAGTCGGCCCAGGCCTGTACGATACGGCCCTTGCCCACGACGTAGCCGCCTCTCTCCAAACATTGGCGCATACGCTCGACGTCAGGGGCGTACTTTATGGCTAATTTCGATGGTGGCATGGTTGCCTCGCTTCCTGTCGATCAAAAATCCCCTGGATAACATCAGGCAGGACATTCACAATCGACGGGCTAACTCAATAAAAACAAATTCGATAATATAAAAATATTAATTGATCGATGCGGCTGCCGGATCAAACAGCGGCCGGCCCCAGTTCGACAATGAAATTGGGATCAAAGCGGTGATTTTCAGCGCCACTACCGGGAATCCAATATCCACGTGGATTGCATATCACGCGTGCGCGCCCACGTAGATAGTCGGAACGGTGATGCAAATGGCCATGTACCCAGAGATCGGCTTGTGCCACCAAGTCATCCAGCCGAGAGGCGTACGCGGCGGCTTGCGGATTCTGCCGATCTTGTGGCTCTATGCTTTCCAGGCACGGTGCCATATGAGTCGCTACTATCGTCTTGCCGGCGAAGGGTTCCGACAGCTTCCGTTGCAGCCAGGCTTTTTGTTCGGCATGGAAGCGGGCGGTATCGCTGGGGCGTATTGGACGGAATTTCTGGTTCTTGAGACGGATGCATTTGTAGTCAGGGCTGCCTTGCGCAACTTCCATCGCAATCTGCCTATCGGCTGGCTCGTCCGACATCAGTCTGAAGTTGGTCCACAGCGTGCAGCCAAGGAATCGATTGTCGCCCAGTAAAATCTCTTCCGTATCGAGAAAGTGCACATTGGCTGTTCGCTTGGCTGCTTCTGCCATCTCACCCAATACGGTTTCCAGGTTCGCATCGTAAAACTCGTGGTTGCCGGCGACATAGATCACGGGGATGCCACGGAAAGTGCGAGCTGCCCAGTTGATGCCCCGCGCACCTTTGTGGATGTCGCCGACCAGAAGAACCACGTCGGGTCTGCTAAGCGCTAGATCAAATGTCGGACCGTCATCTTCCCAGAGGTCTAGATGAAGGTCGGACAATACTAGTAGCCTCATAAGGAATCCGCTTCCCCAGACTGCCTGCTTGCCGGCACTTGATGCGTATTCGCCGATTCAGGGACCGGCCAGGAGAGCAAGCCGGCGATACGCTGGGTTATCCAGCGAGCCTCTTCCGGTGATGTCCAGTTCGTTTTAAGTAGCCGATCAAAATATTGATCCAGGATGTCGACTTCCGGCAGGTGGGCGCGCTTACCTGCTTTTGATTCAAGGCACTTTTCTTTCAGTTGCTGAGCCATATCTTCGCAAACGTCCCAACGCTCCCAGCGATCGCGCGGCGTCGATCCTTTTAAGTAGTATTTTCCTTTGTATTCAATCATCAATACTTTGGCTTGAAAGCCTCCAACGGTTCCCGAAGCTGGTGCTGGGATTGGAAAGTCGCTTGGCACACGGTCAACCCAGTCTGGATTCCACTCTTGTTGTTTATTTTCGGTAAATTCTGAACTCATACTGAAGACGCCCCATCTGAACAATCGAACGACGAAACTTTTCTATACCTTAGCTCCCGAACAGATCGCTCATGCTCTTTCGTGTTACTCAAATACGAACCAGACAGAACTTTCTCTATACGGCGATACAGCTGAAAAACATCGCCATCGACGTGAATATTTTTGTGAAAATTAGAGATGTTTGGCATGTTTGGGTAGCTGTATTTTTGAATAAAACACGAGCAAGTACTTCCGCGTGCTTGAGCCGGAGCCGATTATTGGTCGTTACACTTCTACGGTTAATATGGACTCGTGCGGGCCTGTCTTCTTTAGGTGGAGGTTTGATCTAGAGTCCGATAATTCTCGCCCGTCTTTGGCGACATATACAAAGATTGGTACATTGCCACGCTTAACTTTTACCTGACGAATTTCACTGATGTCGACCATTTGCCAGCCTGCAGACTTGGTCATCCAGTTAGGGCAAATCATGGAGACTTGAGTTAGCCTTTTGGCGTCATCCGAGAGCACTTCACGGCAGTAATGTACGAGCCGGTCCAGTTCCCAAAATAAGAATGTGTGACCCAATTGTGGCGACTCGTCACCTGCCGCATATCCTAACAAATAGTATGGTCGGTTAAAGTCCAAACTCATAGATTGCCACATCGGAGTTCCTAGCCAGGGAACGAGCGCGGAAAGGGGGCGTTGGTCAGTATTAAAAATATGCATTGGTATATGGAATCTCACCTAACAAAATTCGGGAGAGAAGAGATGGGTCGCTTTTATGCTTTTATAGATGTGATATGTTGATTTAAGAATAGACAGATTACATCCTTCTTGGAAAAAGGTAAAGAGTAGACCATATTTGTTGGCTTATAACCCGGCAAATCAGGTCGTGAAAAAAAGAAAACCCTCCGAATTGATTCCCCGCGTTGGAAAAAATGTTGCGGCTCAGCGTAAGATGCTTGGGCTAACCCAAGATCAATTTGCTGGCCTGGTTGATGTCGAGGTAGAGACTATTTCTCGAATTGAACGAGGCGCCACAGCCCCTTCATTAGCGCTATTAGAAGAAATAGCGGTGCAGTTGGAAATTCCGATTGCCGAATTGTTAGATTCGGGACCAGTTAAACGAATTTCAGAGGCCGAAATTGTTAGTAATCTGGTCGGAAAAATGAAGCCGAAAGACCGATCCTTTGTTGTAGATTTTGTCAGGCTTTTTTTTGAAAGAAGCCGATAACTTGCATGAAAATCTAAACAAAAACGGCCAATTTTCGTGATGAATTTTGGCGTAAATTGGCAGCATTCAATGAGTCAATGTGTCATCTTTAGGTCGGTATTAGCCGTCGACATTCCGTGGCGCAAGTTAGCCAGAGATGTTAAAAGTTGCCTATTGCGCCTCCAGGAAAAATCAATAAATTTCAATTTAATTCCCTAAGGAAATTTTTTGATTTATCTTTCTTTCATGCAATTAAATTGTTTTATGAAAGTCAAAAGCGGTTTAGCATGGCGCGAAACAGGATACGTATGTGCAGAGGAAAAGGCCGCAAATCGAGTTAACCAAAATCAGGCGTTGTTTGTCTACATGGGGGCTAAAGCGCCCCCATACCCCGCAACTTCTACTCGATTCAAAATTTGGGTAAAAAGTGCTTGACTACATTTAATACGTTTTTGGGGGAATTCAAAACGCGCATTCTGCAAAGCTGCCCTGACCCTGTCCTTGGATTCTTTCACCTCGGTCTCGGGGAGACCGACAATAGTAAAAGAAGGTAGGCCGTTTGCCAGATGCACTTCAACGGTGACTTCCGGCGCTTGCATGCCTGACAGCGCGCGGCTCTTCAAAACGGCTAGGCTCATAGAATGGCTATTGTTGAATTAATTGTAACTGTAACAATAGCAGAATAGAGCCCTGAGCGTCAAAGTGACTTAAGCCGGGTAGGCGATTTGTGAGATGGCGGCATCGGTCGGACTTCGGCGTTTTGCACTGGATGACCCTGTTGCGCAGCGTGCCCGCAACACGCAAGCGGGCAGCCTTCAGCCCATCAAGTCTTTCTTCTGTCTCCATACAGCATCGTGATATTGATGCGCCGGTTTTCGTAGCCTTCCTTGAAGTGGTAGTCGTCGGTACGATGGAACAGGTCAGAATTAAAGATGGCGACCCGGTTCTGTTTGTGAGGTATGACGACCGGATTGGCACCGGACTCTTGCAGGAATTTATCTATGCGCGGTGCATTTCCGTTGTAGTCGCTAAAGTCCCAATCCCGCGGAGCTTCCTTGTCCCACACGATCAGGCCGCCTCGTTCAGGATTCAGATTGGCCGAATCCGGTGTTATCCAGAAATTGACATTGACCGCGGCATAGTCGGCATGCACAGAAATGCCGGACATCTTGCTATCGTATTTGTAGCCCCACAAGCCGGTAAGCCTGCTGTCATCAAATATACCCGGCAAGGCCAGTCTCTGCTCTTCAGCAATTTGAGCCAGCAGAGGGCAACCGAAACCTTGTTCATCAACACAGCCCAGGTAACCGTTCGAATAGCGGTTCTCGAACCAGATGGTGGACTCAAGACAAAAACGCCGCAAGCTGGCCAGGGCTTCAGGCTTGAGAAAATTATCGATGAAAATGATGCCCGGCGCGTTGGTCACGTAGGCTGCCTCTATAGCGGCCCAATCCTGGTCCTGATTGAGTGCTCCGCCCGGAAGTGCAGGCGCATTGTAATGATTCAGCAAGCGGTTGTAATAGGGCGCCGCGATGGGTTTGATGTGTGCCGGGAACTCAGCCAGATGGCCTGTAAAGTAGGGCTGCATGGCTGTTTCCACCTGGTTTAGTGCCTGCAAAGCGGCTTTGACCGGCGGCCCTCCGATTTCTCGCTCCGCCAGGTAGGCAAGCTGCTCAACGTCATGCCGCAGCTTGCTGCGTGAAGTGCGGGTAAACTCCCCGTCCAGGATAAGCTCATCACCCAATTTATGCCGAGTGAACAGGGCGCGCTGAAAAGGTTCGAGAGCCTTGTAAGGATGGCCCAGCATTTTGTACAGGTTTCCAATGCTGTGGTTGGCTGCCCAAAGGGTGGGGTCAATTCTTACCGCTGCTTCAAAACTGGCTAAAGCCTTCTCATGCTCTCCCAGCATCTGCAAGCTCGCCCCCAGCAAGCTATGGGCATTGGCATTGCCGGGATTAAGTGCAGTAACTCGCTGCAATAGCTTCGCTGCGACGGCGAAATTCTTGTTGTGAAAATAAAGATTCGCCGCGACAAAATGCAGCTGGTCGGAGTCAGGATGCAGTTCCACTCCCGCCTGCAGCCAGTCCAGCGTTTCATTGAACCCTGAGCGTTTGACTTTTAACTCAAATGCCAGGTTCAGCACCATGCTGTCGCCTGGCGTTTGCCCTTGGCTGCCCTGGGATGCCTGTTCCAGATCATCTGGCTCATCTGTGTCCAGCGCTGAGGATGTCTTGCGTTGAAAGAGCTGTTTTAAAAGCCGCATGGGAGACCGTCGCTTGCAAGTGAGTAAGCTGACGATTATAGAGCCTTGTTCCCGGATTTGCTATGTTTCGCCGACCCAGGTTTGGCCTGAAAACTTGGGAAAATCCGTCGTCAAGTGCGGTGAGCTTGCATTGCAATCCCATGCTTGTTTTAAGATAAAGCCTCAGCCTAGCTTGATCTGGCTGTCGTCTATCCCTACCAGCTTGATCGCAGCGCTGGTATCGGTCGGGGTAATTGCAGCGGCGATCGCCATGCCGCCGGTAATGGCGGCTTCAGGTGTCAGGAAATTCAGGCCCCAGGCTACTGCCACCTGGTCTGCCACGGCGATCTTGTTGTCCAGCAGGTCGGCTACCCATCCCAGGCTGGGATCCCCTTTATAGGTATGGGCTGCATTCAGGATGGTGCTGACCAGCGATCCGTGGCTAGTCCCGTTGCCCAGCTCATGCAGCCAGTAGCTTAGGCCATCGGCGTCCGGGCCGTCGTTGCGTCCCAAGACGTTCTTGTACACCAGGGTGATGAAGTCGGTATCGGTCTGGCTGGACGAAAAACCGGTCTGCACCGGAAACTGCTGTGCGGCGCTAAAGAAGGAATTGCCTATCTGGCTGATCGATAGCCCGGCCTTGTATTGATGGATCCAGTAATCCAGTCCGTCGGCATCCGGCACGCGATTGAAGAAGGCCACATACAGCTCTTCAATTGCATGGAGCTGGCCGCTGCTGATACTGCGCGCGTCGGCCTGTACGCTGAGGTTGAGGATGTGGTCGCTAAATTGCAGGCGCTCCACCTGGCTCAGGCTATCGCTGCCATCGCGCGCCGCGACTTTGTCCTGCACTGTCAAACTGTTGGCATTGCCTGAGATGTTGTAGTCGCTCAGCTTGCCGGAATATATTGCGGTATCAGTACCGTCTCCGCCGTTGATGATGTCATTGCCGCCACCACCGGTAATCTTGTCGTCACCGCCGCCGCCCTTGAGATTGTCGTTGCCGCTTGTACCGACGATAGTGGTGTTGTTCACTGTGCTAAAACTCAAGGTGCTGCCGGCGGCGAGGCTGTTGCCGGCCAGGTCCTTGACCGCGCCGCTATTGATCGTCACGTTATAGGTGGTGCCTAGACTCAGATCGGCACTGGGGTCGATTTTTAAGCTATTGCCCGATACCGACACATTTGGGCTGGTCGCTATATCGTAAGTTGCTACCGGTGCGCCAGCCGCGGTAGTGATGACGATAGTGCCGCTGCCTTTGGCTATCGCCTCGCTGAAATTAATCAGTATGTCTTTGTCCGTTGGAACATTGACCGCGCTCGTCGCCGGATCAAAACCGGTAACGGTAGGCGCGACCAAATCAAAGAATTTGGTCAAATCCATCGTGACCGTGCCATTTGAAAATACCAGCTTTTCGACGTTGTACAAGGTCAGGTGGGCCTGGTCGCTCGCGCCTGAGATAGTGTCGACATGGATGGCGCCATCGGCTGACTGGTTATATTCAAAGCTGCCCTGCGTTGCCAGCCCCATGATCACAGTGTCGATACCGCCTAATCCGTCTATGGTCGCGGTCAGTCCGCCGGTAAAGCTCCAGATGTCGTTGCCTGCGGTGCCTATAAGATTAGCCATGATCTTTGCCTCTAGTAAGTAGTTAAATCAAATACCTAAATTCTGTAGAAAAAATTACCGCGATTCTGAATGCGAGTCGGAGTGCATCCTGCCTTCGTTATCTATTGCCAGATAGCGCATGCCGGTGCTTTCCAGATAGGCCAGGCCATCCGTTTCTTTCAGCATCGCTATCGTGGTGCAATTACCTGCCACTACAGCCAAGGGCGCCAGTACGCTGACCGAGCGCCAGTGCGATACCGGCTGCCCGCTACGCGGATTGAGCACATGGCAGTAACGCTGGCCGTTTACCTCGAAATAGCGCTCATAGTCGCCGCTGGTTGCCAGGCCGCCCGCAAGCATGGGTATCGTCGCCGTCAGTGCGCCCTTCTTGCGCGGGTCCTGTATGCCCATCATCCAGGCTTGCCCGTCCGGTTTGGGGCCGATCACCCGGATATCTCCGCCCAGGTTGACGTAGCCATGCTGCACACCCTGATGCGATATCAGCGATGCTGCGCGGTCGCTCGCATACTCTTTTCCAAAGCCGCCGAAATCGATTTCCATGCCGGCTTTCGGGAGCTGTATCCGTTGCTCTTCCAGCCTGACACCGCCCCAGCCTATCAATTCTAGGACCTGCTCCAAATCCTGCCCTGCAGGTATCTGCGGCACTTTAAAATTCCATACGCGACGCAATACGCCGGAAGTAATATCAAACAACCCGTCACTCACCTGATACAGGCTGTCGGCATACTTCAGCAGCGACCAGGTTTCATCATCGCAGGTGACCGCTTCACGGCCCGCCGCCGCATTGATGCACGAGACGATGCTGTCCTCACGGTAGCGTGAATATTTCGTTTCAATACGCTGCACCTCTGCTATCGCCTTTTGGGCGATGGCATGCGCATCGTCCTTGCTCTGCATCGCAATCACGACTTCGCAATGGCAGGCCATGGCGCGGAAGGGAATCTTGTAAATTTCCATATGTGGTCGTTATGTGAAGTGCCCGGGTATCCCTTCCTGCAACGCTCAAAACTGCCGCGCCAGGCCGAGCTGTATGCTGCGGGCATGGAAGTCCTGCAGGCCAGGGCTGCCATTGCCGAAAATCTGCAGCGACGCTTTCTGCGTATATTGTTCAAGCTTCAGGTCTATCGTCCATTTATCGCCCAGTTGTTTGGCCACCTTCAGGCCCTAGGTCAATGCACCAAAGTTGGCAAGGCGCTGGTCTTCCGAATGAAAAACAGCATCCGGCGGCGGACTTGGCGCGAACGGCAGTATCGACGGATCGGCATCGATATAAAACCGCGCCTTGGTTTGCGTGTACAGGCGCAGGAATGGGGTGATTGTCCAGCCGCCGGGCAGTTCCTGCACATATTCATTGTTGAAAGTGTGCGAATGGATGCTCCAGTTATCGCTGTAGTAGCGATAGCTGATGCGCAAGATGCCCCTGGTCGAATTCAGGTAATGGTTCCAGCGTGCGAGCAAGGTAGTGCTATCGCGCGAGCGCGGGCGGCTATCCAGGAACTTGTACGGATCGCTGAAGTAGCCGTTGCCGTCTGAATAACCGAGCGTGAATTGCACGATATCGTCAGGCGTCAGGATCTGCGTGACGCCCAGCAGGAAATCTGCGGTACGTTTATGTTCATGGCTGACGATATGGTTGTTTGGGTTGATGTCGTCATTGTTCACGCCGAAACCGGCAGTCCATGTCGTGTTTTTATCTTCGCTGGACAGGCTGCCTTGCGCCGACAAGCCGCGCGACAGGTAATCCGATTCGCCGGAGATATTGACGCCGATATTGATGCTGCCTCGCTGGAAGTAGCGTGTTACATCCACGTCGCCGGCACGGCGGAAGTCCTTCAGCTTGGTGATTGCCGAGGTATGAAATGCGGGTGATGCACCTGAAATGCTGTCGGTGACGACGCTGCCCCCGATTGCCCACTCCTCCGCGATGGGGGCAATCACCTGCAGCGCAGTCGCTTTCACACGGATGCGGTCTATGCCGGGCTGGTAATCCTGGTAGTCCAGATGTTTCAGGCTGATCAAGCCGTTTTCGGGCGCGGTTTCCGCATGGACTTGCGCAGAAAGCGGCAAAGCCAGTGCGGCGGCCATTAAAGCTGCGCCAACCGGACGTATAGCGCTTTCCTCGGCCTCCACTTCGACCGTGATACGGTTTTCTGAGGTGAGCTTGGAATATCTTTTCATGGGTTTGAGCATGGGTAGACTCATCTTCTCAGTTGCAACCACAGCCGCCACCGCCGACACCCGCGCCTTTGGCGGCGGCTTCACGGCTGCTATAGATGTGCTCGCTAAACTTGCTGGCCAGCGCATCGCTACCCTCTATTGTCATGTCCGGGCGCGCCAGATTTCCTCTTTGCCAGGCTTGTACTGTCGACAGGCTGCTGCACGCGCTGCTGCAGGCTGCCAAGATGGTCAGCAGCAGCAGGCGGCCACTATTCTTAAAAGCTGGACGCTTCATTGTTTGTCTCCAAAGAGGGAACTCAGGATTTTTTCCGAACGGCTGCGCGTGCGTTCATTGAATCCCTGATGCTCTACCAGTACTTTTCCATCGCTACCTATGATCAGGCTGGTCGGCATGGCCTTGACTTTGTACTGGCTGGCCACCGTCCCCTGAGGGTCCAGCGCGATATCGAAACGGGCCGGTACTTTTTCCAGGAATTTTTTCCATTCCTCGGCATTGGTATCCACATTGACGGCAATGACCTTGAAACCCTGCGGGCCGTATTTGGCCTGTAAATCATTCATCCATGGGAAGGATTGCTTGCAGGGGCCGCACCATGAAGCCCAAAAATCCAGATACACCACCTTGCCTTTGAAATCGCTCAACTGCAGGGGATGCGCGATACCCTGCAAGCTGAAATCTGGCGCCAGGCTGCCGGTTTCTACCGCGAATGCGAGGTTTGCCTGCAACGCGACAATGCCGGCGCATAGCAAGGCCAGCGCCGGCCGGAATGGAGGGAGGGGTGCTTTTAAAGATATAAGGCCGTGTTCATGCTTTCTATTTTTATTCTTCATTAGTCACCTGTAGACGGTCGTTTCAACGCAATGCCAGCGCTGTTTATAAATGAGTTCTAAGCGTTAATACCGGCCAGTCTCATCCCGGTTCAAACCAGGTGGTGTTATTTGGAAATTTTTTTTAAGCGAATGATTTTTGCCGAAGAGCAGCATTGATGCCGGACGCTAGAGAGCATTACCTGGCTGGAGAATGGAGGAATGTTGTTTTCGTGATATCTGCAGGCTGAATTCTAGCCATGCGAACCAGAACATGTCGCCGCTGAGCCTGGCCTGTCCCAACCTGTCCAACTGCGAACAATGGGGAAATTAAGCCTGGTACAGTATCCGGGCTATCTGCTCCCTGAGCTCAGGCAGCAATTCCGCCTGAAACCAGGGATTGCGCTTGAGCCAGATGTTATTGCGCGGGCTGGGATGGGGGAGGGGAATAATCGCCGGGCCATGCTCGCGCCAGGCCTGCACCAGTTCGGTCAATGTCGCTTTGTTGCCCGGCAGATGATAGGCCTGCGCATACTGGCCTATTACCAGGGTCAGTTCGATATTGGGCAACAGGGATAGCGCCTTTGCGCGCCAGGTGGCTGCGCATTCTGGCCGTGGCGGCAGGTCGCCGGACTTGCCGGTGCCGGGATAGCAAAAGCCCATCGGCAATATGGCAACGATGGCGGGGTCGTAGAAAATCTCTTTCGACATGCCCAGCCAGTCGCGTAGGCGTTCGCCGCTGGCATCGTCAAACGGTGTGCCTGTAGCGTGCACTTTTCGTCCCGGTGCCTGGCCGGCGATCAGGATGCGGGCCGTGCTGCCCATCTGCACCACGGGCCGCGGCCCCAGCGGAAGATGCTCGGCACACAGCGTGCAGGCGCGTATCTCGGTCAGCAGACGGTCAAGCTTGTGCATGGGGAATTACGAAGAAAGGAGGCAGAGCGGCAAACCTATGTCGTACAAACCGCGCTCTGCCTATTACTGCTGTATCTGAGTGCAGGCTCTCTTATTTCAGAGCAACCACGCCGCAGGCCAGCCGTTTGCCGGAATTACCGGTAGGCTGGGTCACGTAGTCGTCCGGGTCTGCATGCACGATCAGGCCTTTGCCTATCACGCTGTTCGGCGCGTCTTTTGCCAGCGTGATCTGGCTAGCGGGGATGCTGAGTTGCAGCACGGCTTTGCCATTCGCATCTGCCGTCAGATTGCCGAAGTCGCCGCCATGGTGTTCCGCATGGGCCGGGTCGCCGTGCGGCTTGCTTGATGGATTGAAGTGGCCGCCTGCGCTGGTGCCATCCGAGGCGCTGCAGTCGCCTTTCTCATGGATATGAAAACCGTGCAGGCCGGGCGTCAGGCCCTCTAAGCGCGCTTCCACCTGTATCGCATCGCCTTGCTGCACAAAGCTGACAGTACCGCTGACGGTATTGCCCTGGGTCGGCTTCATGATTGCTTCTGCCTTGGGCGCAGAGCTGGATAAGCCTGCGCAGCCTGCGATCGCTGCAGCGCTTACAAGTGCAATGGGGATCAATTTCATACTGGTTCTCCTGTGGTGGTTATTCGCAACAGCCTGTTACTGATACTGCTTGCCAGTCCTGATTCAAGAGGAAATCGGGCTGATGCAAAAAGAATACATCGCGTCGGCACCGAAAAAAGCTTGGCGTTAGAATTTTATCGCCATCTGTCAAAACAACCTGCAATTCCGGCTCAAGAAACGGGCCTGCAGTCGCCATCCACCGTGAATGATAAGCATGTTATCCGATTGGTGATAAGGCGGTTGATGATAATTGATTTTTAAAACCGGTGTTGCCAGAACTATTAACAGTCCCGTGGCTAGCTCAGGGGAAGCACTCTTTGTTTTGCCATTATAGCGAATGGCTATCGGCGTAGTTGGCGCAATCAAATTCACTCGAAAACGCTTGCTGGGTAACATGATGTTCCATCGGGAAATATTTATGGCTACTGAGAGCCAGGCAAGTCATGTTGACGGCAAGTGCCGTACATGCAGGAGTATCTGAATGAATATGAGCACAAGCACAGACACCATCATGCAAGAAAATTCTGAAGCCGAGAGGCTGGCAGCCTTGCATGAACTCGGAATACTGGATACCAATACCTCGGAATATTTTGACTCCATTACCCGGCTGGCGGTGACCCTGTTCGGCATGAGTGCATCATACGTATCCCTGGTCGATCGCGACCGGCAATGGCTGAAATCCAATGTTGGAATTTGCCCGCACGATGGCAAACTGGGAGAGTCTTTTTGCGCGCATGCCATCAATGCGAGCAAGGTGATGGTGGTGGAAGATACCTTGCTGGATGAGCGCTTCAGGCACAATGAAATGGTGACCGGCCCCGCCGGGACGCGCTTTTATGCAGGGGCGCCAATGCTGACCCGCGAGGGTGATGCAATAGGTGCCTTATGCGTGACGGATACCAAGCCGCGGCGGCTGGATGAGGAGCAATTGGCCAAGCTGCAGAGCCTGGCATCGCTGGCGATGTCGCACGTGTCGCTACGCCGCACGGTGGGCCATGTAGATGCAGTCAGTGGCATGCCGAACAAATATCAGCTGGAAGAAGATCTGGTTGCATTGCAGACAGAGGCCGCCGGACAGCGGCGCGTGCTGGTGTACCTGGATATGCCGGATGCCGCCACTGCATTTGAGATCGCGTCGGTATTGGGCCCCGCCGTCTATGACGAGCTGATACGCAGCGTTTCGCTCAGGCTGAGAAGGCTGTTTATCGGTAAGGCCCGTGTCTACCATGTGACCGATGCCAGGTTTGCGATCTTGTCCAGCGATGCCGATACGGCCGGCTTTGTCCGCTTCGTGTACGGGCTGGAACCGGCTTTGCATGAGCCTGTGCACAGCCGGGAGGTGCCATTGAACTTGCCTGGCTTTGGCGGCATCGTCGAGTTTGATGTCGATGCGCACAGTGCGCTAGAGGCTCCGCGCAAGGCCTTGTCTGCGGTGAACCAGGCCTTGCTGCTGCAGCAACGCTGGTCCGTCTACAGCATAGTGGAAGATAGCAGCCACCAGCGCTCGTTCAGGTTACTCAATGACGTGCATGATGCAATCCGCGATGATGGCCTGCACCTGGTTTACCAGCCCAAGCATGATCTGCACAATGACAGCTGCGCCTCGGCTGAAGCATTATTGCGCTGGACCCACCCTGAATTGGGGCCTATCTCGCCGGCGGAATTCATACCGCTGATAGAAAAAACGGCACTGATAAAGCCGCTGACCGACTGGGTCATACGGACTGCATTCCGGCAAGCCGGCGCCTGGCACGCGGCCGGCCACAAAATAAAGATAGCGATCAATCTCTCTGCGCACAATTTTGAAGAGGAAGATATCTGCGAGCGCCTGGAGGCGGCCAGCAAGGAAGCCGGGCTGGAGCCGCAGTATATAGAGATAGAATGCACCGAAGGCATATGGATGGAAAGTCCGCAGATCATCCAGACGCTGGAGGCGATACGCGCACTGGGCATGGGCCTGGCGCTGGACGACTTCGGCACCGGTTACAGCAATTTCTCTTATCTGCAAAAGGTGCCTGCCAGCGTAGTCAAGCTTGATCAATCCCTGATACGCAATGTGCACACCAGCCTGCGCGACCAGCGCATAGTCCGCTCCCTGATCGCGCTGGCGAAAGAGCTGGATTACCATGTAGTCGCTGAGGGAGTGGAAACGGCCGACTCATTGGCCATGATACGCAGCTGGGGCTGTGATGTAGCGCAGGGCTACCATTTTTCGCGTCCGCTGCTTGCTGAGGAGTTTTTACGGCATGTGCAGAAATTTACCGGCACGCTGGCTGCCATTTCGCCCATGCCGGCGGAAAAAGGCAGCCTACATCCGGTCTTCGGCCCGTTGCTCAGGAGTGTTGCAGGTTAAAGCGGCCATGCACTTAAGCCCCACGCTGCGAGCTGCAGACAGCTGCCGCAAGCGCCGCGCGACGGTAACAAGTGTTTATTTGTCCAGTTTGGCTTCCAGTGCCGCCACCCGTTCTTCCAAAGCTTCGAGTTTGGCGCGGGTCTTGGCTAATACCTGTGCCTGGATGTCGAATTCTTCGCGGGTGACCAGATCCAGCTTGGCGAAGCCCTGGCTCATCATGGCCTTGACGTTCTTTTCTATGTCCTTGGCGGGAGAGTTTTCCAGAACCTGATTGATCTTGGCCTGCATGTCATTAAAGAAATTTTGCTTGTCCATGGGAATCCTTTGTTGTGGCTAATACTTAATTTGCACGATCTTGGTGCGGGCTTTGGCGCTGACACCCAATTTCCTTGCGTCAATCTGGTGCGGCACACTGATATGTGGCGTTTTATCCCGCTGGCCGCGTCATTTTTTACTGCTTGATATTCTCCGCGCATTTCTAGAATCATAACGCATGCAGCACGGAATAGCAGGCTAACAAGAAATGCCATCCGTAATCTTCCTGCTATCTATCGGCTATTTGCCAAATTAAATTTTGCAAATGCAGGGCTTGGCACGACTTCTGCTAATACCAGCCTGAAGTATATCAATTCGGGCAATGGGATATTAACTAGAAGAGGGAAGCGTTATGAAGAAACTGATACTTGTAGCAGCCATTTCTGCAGCCTTCATCAGCAGTTTTGCGCATGCGGAAGATGCAAAACCAGAAGAAGCAAAGCCGGACAATGAAGTAAGTTTCAATATTGGTATCGCGAGCGAATACCGTTATCGCGGTATCACGCAATCACGTTTTGACCCGGCAGTGCAGGGCGGCGCCGACTACACCCACAATCCTACCGGTTTCTACGCAGGTACCTGGTTGTCCAGCATCAAGTGGACCAAGGATGCCGGCGGCAGCGGCGATGTGGAATGGGATCTGTATGCCGGTAAGCGCGGCGAGCTTGCCAAGGACCTCGGCTATGACGTCGGCGTACTGAGCTATGTCTATCCTTCCAACGGCCTGGGCAAGGTGCCCGGTTTTGCCAATGCCGATACAACTGAAGTCTATGCCCAGCTTTCTTACGGTATCGCTTACATCAAGTATTCCTACTCGCTGACCAACCTGTTCGGCTTTGTCGATAGCAAAAACAGCAGCTATCTGGACATCGGCGCCAATTTCGATATGGGTAACGGCTATACGGTTGGTACGCACATCGGTAACCAGGTCATCAAGAACAATCCTATCGCCAGCTACTGGGATTACAAGATCGGCGTCAGCAAGGAGTTCTTCGGCGTCGGCTTCAATTTGTCCGCGATCGGCACCAATGCCGAAAGGTCTGCGTATGTCAGTCCGCAAGGCAAGTTTACCGGCAAAAGTTCGATTGTCCTGACAGCCGTGAAAACATTTTAAGTCCTGAGGTTTTTAACAATTCGAGGCCAGCATGAAACTGATTACTGCAATTATCAAACCCTTCAAGCTTGATGAGGTACGCGAGGCCCTTTCCACCATCGGTGTGCAAGGCATCACTGTCACTGAGGTGAAGGGATTCGGACGCCAGAAGGGACATACCGAGCTGTATCGCGGTGCCGAGTACGTGGTCGACTTCCTTCCCAAGACCAAGATCGAGGCCGCAGTGGATGATGCGATCGTCGATCGCGCCATCGAGGCGATAGAAACTGCTGCCCGCACCGGAAAAATCGGCGACGGCAAAATATTTGTCTATGACCTACAACAAGTCGTGCGTATCCGTACCGGTGAAACCGGCAACGACGCGTTATAACCGACACTCAGGGAGAACACATGAATAAGATGTTGAGTAACGTACTGGCCGCGTGCGCGCTGCTGGTGTCCATAGGCCTTGCGCCTTCCGTGATGGCGGCCGATGATGCAGCAGCCAGTGCAGCTTCCGCACCTGCGGCATCGGCTCCGGCACCTGCCGCGGCCTCCGCTGCAGCAAGCGCAGCTGCTCCAGCCCCGGTTGCTGCAGCAGCAGCGTCCGCACCAGCGGCGGCAGCAGATCCGGCGGCCGCTTCTGCAGCCGCACCTGCGCCAACGCCAAACAAGGGCGACACGGCCTGGATGATGGTATCGACGATGCTGGTTATCCTGATGACGATTCCTGGCCTGGCACTGTTCTACGGCGGCTTGGTACGTTCGAAGAACATGCTGTCCATCCTGATGCAGGTCTTCATGATCTTCGCAGTGATCATCGTTCTGTGGTGCATCTACGGCTATTCGCTGGCATTTACCGAGGGTGGCAAGTTCATCGGTTCCTTCGATCGCGCTTTCCTTAAAGGCATCTGGGATCCGGTCAAGGCGACTTTCTCTACTGCGGCAACCTTCAGCAAGGGTGTTGTGATACCTGAATTTACTTTCGTCGCCTTCCAGGCTACGTTTGCAGCGATCACTTGCGGCCTGATCATCGGTGCTTTTGCAGAACGCGCCAAGTTCACGGCAGTACTGTTGTTCGTCGTACTGTGGTTCACTTTCAGCTACCTGCCTATCGCTCACATGGTCTGGTTCTGGCCTGGCCCTGACGGTATCAAGGATGCAGCAACACTGGCATCTGAAACTGCAAAAGGCGGCTTCCTGTGGCAAAAAGGCGCGCTGGACTTCGCCGGCGGCACAGTAGTACATATCAATGCTGCGGTGGCTGGCCTGGTTGGCGCTTACCTGATCGGCAAACGCGTAGGCTACGGTAAAGAATCGATGGCTCCGCACTCGCTGACAATGACAATGATCGGCGCTTCGCTGTTGTGGGTGGGCTGGTTCGGTTTCAACGCAGGCTCCGCGCTGGAAGCTGGCGACGTTGCTGCCCTGGCTTTCGTCAACACGTTGTTGGCAACTGCTGCGGCAACCGTATCCTGGGTCTTCGGTGAGTGGATGTCCAAAGGCAAGCCTTCTATGCTGGGTGGCGCCTCCGGTGCTGTTGCCGGCCTGGTAGCAATTACTCCTGCTTGCGGTTTCGTCGGCCCTATGGGCGCACTGATCATCGGCTTGCTGGCAGGTCTCATCTGCTTGTGGGGCGTGAATGGCCTGAAACGCCTGCTCGGCGCGGATGACTCCCTGGACGTGTTCGGCGTGCATGGCGTGGGCGGTATCCTGGGTGCTTTGCTGACTGGTGTATTCGCTGCACCATCACTCGGCGGCCAAGGCATTTTCGACTATGTCAGCAACAAGATGTCCGCTGATCCATACTCGATCATGGATCAGGTTATTACACAGGCAACCGGCGTGGGCGTCACCATTGTCTGGTCCGGTGTGGTTTCCCTGATTGCCTACAAACTGGTTGATCTGGTCATCGGTCTGCGCGTACCTGAAGATGAAGAACGCGAAGGCCTGGATATCACCAGCCACGGTGAATCGGCATACCACGCATAAGTTTGTTTCTTCAAAGCTAGTATCCTCAGTGCATGTTTAGAGCGCATGCCACTGATTTGACAGGCACCTCCTCAGGAGGTGCCTTTTTTTTTGTGCTAAGTGATGAGGAATGCTTTCAGTTGCCAGCCCTCACGCTCAACTGCATCTGCCATTGAATGGGAATGAAATATGGGGCGTCAACAAGATGAGGGAAGACGAGGGTGGGCTTGTGCAGGCCGGGTTGAGCCCGGCTTTTTCCTTTAACGTCGGGGCAAGGTGTTAGCTCAAAAATAAAAAGGGCTATCTGTCGATAGCCCTTTGCTACAGCACTACCGCATACTGCCGGTAGCTATTGCCTGGATTATTTCTTGGCCAGCAGCCACAGTCTCGCCAGGTCGGCAGCACCGTCCGTACCCTGGATGGTGTTGAAGATTTCTTCCGCTTTGGCGCGGTTGCCGGACTGCAGGTAGGCTACGCCCAGGCGCAATTTGGCATCATCCGCATTTTTCAGGCCGCCCTTGGCGATACCTTGTTCCATCATAGGAATGCCTTTGTCGAACTGGCCGTACACAGTGTAGTTGTAGCCGATATTCAGCAGGCCGGTACCGGTCTTGGCTTTCTGGGCCTGGGCTTCGCCATCGCTCAAGGATTTTGCGTCATCGGCAGCTTGCTTGGTGACCTGATCGCGCAGTTGCTTATGCCTTGCCGCATCCTTGCCTGTGCCCAGTACATTGTCTGCATAGCCCTTGTCGATGACTTTTTTCGCTTCGCCAGGGATACCAGCCTGTTGCAGCAACTGCACCATTTCTACAAAACGGCCGGCTTCATTCAGGTTGTCCACCGCAAATTCCAGACGGTATTCATCCAGGCGCAAACGATCGGTAAAGCCAGGACGGGTTTCTGTCTGATACAGCAGGTCAGCCCAGTAATCCTTGCTCGGGTATTCTTTTACCAGGCGCTCCAGCACTCTCCTGTAGCCGTTCTTGTCTTTCAACTGCTGATAGGCACTGGCTTGCAGGCGCAGTGTTTCTTGTGTGGTCGGACGGCCGGCGGCATCGTCGGACTTGATGATTTCATCGATCTGCTTGGCCGCACCGGCGAAGTCGTCTTGCAGGTACAGGATGCGTGCCAGCAGGTTGTAGATTTGCGGGTTGGTCTTGTCCAAGGCGATATAGCGCTCTGCCCAGATCTTAGCGTTTGGATAGTCTTTGGAGTTGAAGAAGGTCGACGCCATGCCATCGGTGAACTTCAGCACGTCGGCATTGGCCAGGCGTTTGCTGGCGATCATGTTTTCGAACGATTTTGCCAGCAAGGCATTGTCATTGCTGCCCGAACCGATGATTGCGTTGGTGCGGTCTATCATGAAAAGCTCGCCGGGCGTTTTGTTCGGAACTGCGTCCGTCAGTTTTACCTTGGCCAGTGCTTCTGCAAATTCTTTCTTGTTGATCAGCTCTTGCGCTTCGCTCAGCGGCTTGGCGATTTCCATGCGTATCGTTTCAGGTTTCGCATCTGCTGCAGCGGCTTGCTGCGCATAGGCTGTCGATGTGGCGAAAGGGAGAGCAGACGTGCCCAGCGCGACCAGCAGCGCGGCAGCGGCAATAGTGGAATTTTTTTTCATGAAAACTTGCATAGATAAATGGAAGTAATGTGCCTGTCGTCCAGTGGCCGGCAGGGCGGGTTTATATTCAACCGAATATGTTGTAGTGGCTGGGTGTTGCTAAAAAAACACTGCGCCCCTGATACTTCGGCATTATATATGACAGCCGCCCGGCTGACACCACACCGGGCGGATGGAATGTAACGAGGCGTTACCGGGACTTATCTCACTCCTGCTGATGAAATGAATGCCTGGCCTTAGTCAATTGTCCGAAATCAATCGTTGATGAACTGCTCGTTGCCTATCATGCCTATCTTGGTCACGCCCAGGCGCTGCGCTGCCGCCATCACTGCCGCCACCGACTTGTAAGCTACCAGTTTGTTGGGCTTCAGATGCACTTCCGGCTGATCCGGTTGCGCCGCTACTTCACGCAGCTTGGCTTCCAGTTCGCTGCGGCCGCCGCTCAGGGCAACGCCGTTCCACAGTACTGTGCCGTCAAAGTCCACGTCTATCGTGATCACCGTTGGCTCCGTCAGCGGTTTGGCTGGCGAACTGGTTGGCATGTTCAGATTGACTGCGTGGTTTTGAATCGGGATGGTGATGATCAGCATGATGATCAGCACCAGCATCACGTCAATCAATGGCGTCATGTTCATTTCTATCATTACATCGGGTTCGGCCGAACTTCCTGAGCCTACGTTCATTCCCATGGGAACTCCTTTTATCAAATTTTCCTTGTCTCTCGCCGGAAACAGGGCCTTCTACACTAGCCCCCGCGCGGCGGCGGTTCTATGACAAAGGCGACTTTGGCTATCCCTGCGCGCTGTGCTGTCAGGATTACCTTGCCGACATACTTATACTGGGCGTTCTGGTCGCCGCGTATATGCAATTCCGGCTGCGGTACCATGACGGCGATTTTTTTCAGCTTTTCCAGCAATGCCGGAGTATCCGGCACCAGGGCTTCGTTCCAGAACATCTGGCCTTCCTTGTCGATGGCCAGGTTGATATTTTCCGGCTTGGTCTTGTACGGCTGATTCATCTCAGCCGGCAGCTTGACCGGCACCGTGTGTGTGACGACGGGAATGGTGATCAGGAAGATGATCAGCAGTACCAACATCACGTCAACCAGCGGCGTGGTGTTGATGGTGCTGTTGACTTCGTCTTCGCCGTCGCCGTCATTGCCGATTGCCATTGCCATGATTTACCCCACGCGTTTGATATTGGCCTGGCCTACACCAGGCGTAACTGTGCTCATTGCGCCGGACAGCAAGACCGAATGCAGATCCGCACCGAAAGTGCGTACATCTTCCATCGCTGTCTTGTTACGGCGTACCAGGAAATTGTAGCCCAATACGGCTGGTACCGCGACACCAAGACCGATCGCGGTCATGATCAGCGCTTCACCCACTGGACCTGCTACCTTGTCGATCGATGCCTGGCCTGCTACACCAATCGCCGTCAACGCATTGTAAATACCCCACACTGTACCGAACAGACCGACGAACGGTGCTGTAGAACCGACGGTCGCCAGGAAAGCCAGGCCGTCTTGCAGGCGGCTTTGTACCTTTTCCATGGAGCGCTGTATCGACATGGAGACCCAGGAATTCAAGTCTATCTGTTCCAGCAAGGCGCCTTCGTGGTGTTCTGAAGCCTTGGTGGCACTTTCGGCGATGAAGCGGAAAGGGCTGCCTTCCTTCAAGCTGTTGACCCCAGCTTGCACGGAGGGTGCTTTCCAGAATTTGTTTTTTGCCTCTTTGGATTGACCACTCATCTTGATCGAATCAACAAATTTAGTGATCAGGATGTACCAGCTACCCATGGACATGATGGCCATGATGATCAATGTGGAGCGCGCTACGAAGTCGCCGCCTTTCCACAAGGCATCAAGGCCATATGGATTTTCCACCGTTTCCTTTACCACGGCAGGCGCCGGTGCAGCGATGTCGGTGGGAGCCGAGACCGGTGCTGCGGCATCAGCCGCAGGAGTTGAAGCGGCAGCGGCGGGTGCAGGTGTAGTTACGGCACCATCGGGAGTCGTCGCACTGGCAGCTGGCGGTGCGTCCGCCGCGGGGGTTTGCGCGAATACGGCTGGACTGGCGATGGCCGCGGCAAGCAGGCCGGCAGCGAGCAGGGAGGAATATGTAGTTTTCATAATGGGTATCCTTAAGCTATTAATGATAGTACCTATGGCGTAAAGTAAAAGCCCGGCACTTATTTATTGTCGAGTGACCAGACATACTGCATCTTGGTCCAGAACTGCTCGGGTTTGCCGTCTACTGTGCCCGGAACAAATTTGCATAGGGCCAGGCCGGCGCGGGCAGCATTGTCCAGGTTACGATAACCGCTGGATTTTTCAATTTTGGAATCGATCACCTTGCCGTCGACGCCGACCAGGAAAGATAGGCTGACGGTACCGGTTTCTTCATTTCTCAGAGATGCGACTGGATAAGGCGGTTTGGCGCATGCGCGCGAATCCACCACAGCTGCTATCCTTACTGGCCCGGTGGCCTGGGAGTCGGTATTGGCAGGTGCTGTCGAAACGCTGGTTGCGACAGGTTCAGCCGTGGCAACGCTGATAGTGTCTTGCTGTACCGGTGTCTGTACCTGCACTTCCGGCGGTGGGATGAAAGGCTGCGGCGCGGCCATTTGTGGAGGCGGCGGCGTATCTGGCACTGCAGGCGGTGGGGGTGGTTGTTGCACCTCTTCTACCAGTTGCACATTTAAAGGTTCCTGGATGACCTGGATAATTTTATGGCCTAGTCCGTGCAGCAAGCCGTACACCAGTACTGCGTGAAATAGGATGACTAATACCACGCCGGTGAATTTTTTGGCCGGCATTCCCCTGTCGTCTATGGTGAAATCCATCATGCTCTCCTTTTCTAGGTAGATGCAGGACAGTATTCAGCGAATTGCTCGCATGGGTCAGTGTGCTAACGCACAGAAACAGCTAAACGGAAATTACGATAGGGAAAGTTGGTAGGCGGGAATATCTGGATGCTCTGGCTGCGGCTACCGGCCTTTGAAGTCACCATTTGCAGCCTTTGCCGGTCACAGTATCCTTTAAGACAAATAGCGGCGCCAGCAAGCCGGTATCGGAATGTGCTGTCAGGCAATCCTTGCGTGCCGCGCCTTCGGCCGCAGCAGCGATCTTTGCCTCGATGCTGACATCGCGTTGTTCTTTGGCCTGTATCTGTTCAGCTAGTGTCATTTCGCGCTTGCTGTCATTTTTGCGCGCCTGCGCGCGCAGGCTATCCAGATCCAATCTTTTTTCCTCGACATGTGCGGTGGGGCGTTCCGGTTCTGCTGCGGGTAGTACTTCCATCCTTGGTACAGCCATGATTGGCTGGCTTTGCGGCGCTGATTGTTTGGTGCGCTTGGCAAGAACCGCAGGCTGAGTGCTTTTGTCCGGTGACAGCGTAGATGGCATGGGCGGTGGTGGGGGAGCTTTAATACTCCTGATGTCCATATAAACCACTGCGCCGTCTATGGACGTTTTGCGCGTGAGCATGCCCTGGCCCAGCAGTGCGTAAAGCGCCACCGTATGGAATAATGCGACGAGAGCCAGGTAGATAACTGGACGGCGCGAGCGGGCATGCTCTGGCGAAAATTGCATACGACTCCATTTCTTGAACAGAATGTCCGGGGCTTACTATGACTAGGATGGACTAGGGCGTAAAAAGTTTCAATTTCATCAATCGCAAGCAATTGCGTCGGTGCAAGCTGCGTTGCCGCTAATCCTTTATACTTTCAGCCTAGATTCCTTTCTGTCTTTCCTCAATAAAATCACCTCATTTGCTATCGTGCTGAAAGCCTCCATGTCTACTATAGATCTTCGCAGTGATACCGTTACCAAACCTGGCCCCGCGATGCGCGCGGCGATGCTGGATGCCCCAGTCGGGGATGATGTTTATGATCAGGATCCTACCGTCCATCGCCTTCAGCATGTAATGGCGGAGCAGTTCGGCTTCGAGGCGGCGCTGTTTTTTCCTACCGGCACGCAAAGCAATCTGGCAGCCTTGCTGGCGCATTGCCAGCGCGGCGAGGAATATATCGTTGGCCAGGAAGCGCACACCTATAAGTATGAAGGCGGCGGCGCTGCAGTGCTTGGCAGCATACAGCCGCAGCCTTTGCTCAACCAGGCGGATGGATCGATTGCACTGCAGGATATAGAAGCCGCGATCAAGCCGGATGATATCCACTTCGCGCGTACCCGCCTGATCGCACTGGAAAATACGATAGGCGGGCGGGTGTTGCCAATGTCCTATTTATCCGAAGTCAGGCAACTGGCGGCTAAGCATGGCTTATCCGTGCATCTGGATGGCGCGCGTGTCTTCAATGCGGCGGTCAAGCTGGGCCTGCCTCCGGCAGAGGTATGCCGCGGGCTGGATTCGGTGTCGGTTTGCCTGTCCAAGGGCCTGGGTACGCCCGCAGGTTCGGTGTTATGCGGTAGCAGCGCATTGATCAAGGATGCCAAACGCTGGCGCAAGATGCTGGGCGGCGGCATGCGGCAGGTGGGGATACTGGCCGCTGCCGGCCTGTATGCGCTGGAACATCATGTGCAGCGTCTGGCGGAAGATCATCAGAATGCCAGCCTGCTGGCTGCCGGCCTGGCAGAGATAGACGGTTTGCCGGTAGAGCCGGTGCAGACAAATATCGTGTATGTGCATATAGATGCTGCAGATGTCGTACCGCTAGCGAGCTATCTGGCGGGCCGCGGCATCGTCGCCAGCATAAGCAAGAGAACCAGGCTGGTCACCCATCTGGATGTCTCTGCGGCGCAGGTGCGCGAGACGGTGCAGGCATTCAAGGACTATTTCAGCAGCAGGGGCCAGGCCTGATTCCATGCCTGCATGCGGCGGCCGGTAAAGCCGCCGTTTTCATTTCATGCTTCTGTGTTGTGCCTTAGTGCAGCACGCGGTTTTTTGTGTCTTCCGCTGGCGGTTTGCGGTGCTGTACCAGGATCCAGGGCCGGACTACAACGGTCCACAGGCTGGCGTTATCGTCCAGCCAGGCCTTGGCCTGCAAGTCGCTGACTTTTGCCAGGTCGCCCGAGGTGAGCCAGCGTGTCACCGCCTCCTTGTTATCCTTGGTCACTTGCAGCGCGGCCTCGATCAGGTCCAGTTCAGGACTCACGGCAATGACGGTACCGGCCGCAAAATGGCGTAATAATTCTTTCCAGGGAAATTGTGCGGTTTCCTGTATCAGTTTGGTCTTCAGTATGTCGTCTGTTTCCATAAGCGTGCAATAGCGATGCGGTCGTGAGTGATAGTGAATTTTAACGCTTCGGCGGCGTATCGGCCTTATTTGTCTGCAGGATCTTTGCCGGATTCTGCGGCTTTGGGAAATGCGTGCATATTGCGCAACACAGGGAAGCCGAACATCCACAGTCCGGTGACGACAAGGGTGGCCACGCCGCCCAGCACCAGCGCCGGCACCAGGCCGAACCAGCCGGCGGTGATGCCGGATTCAAATTCGCCCAGTTCATTGGAGGCGCCAATGAAGACGGCATTGACGGCGCTGACACGGCCGCGTATTGCGTCCGGCGTTTCAAACTGTACCAGCAAGTGACGGATATACACACTGACCATATCGCCACTGCCCATCAGGAACAGCATCAGCAGTGCCAACGGCAGGTTGCTGGTAGCGCCCATCACGACAGTGGATGCGCCGAACAAGGCCACGCCGCCGAACATCCAGCGGCCGACCTTATGCTTGATAGGCCAGAAGGCCAGCACGATCGAGGTCAGCGCAGCGCCCACGCCTGGTGCCGTGCGCAGCAAACCGAGGCCGGTAGGGCCGGTATGCAGCACATCGTGCGCATAGGCGGGCAGCAGCGCCGTCGCACCGCCGAATAGCACCGCGAACAAGTCCAGCGAAATAGCACCGAGTACGACCGGCCGCGACCAAACAAAGCGCAGCCCTTCCAGCAGGCTATGCAGAGTGGCAGGTTCCTTGCGAACGGCAGGGCCGACGATCTTGGTTCTTGTCATCAGTATCACCGCCAGCGTCAGCAGTACTGCAACAACTGCATACACGGCTTTGGGGCCGGCCAGGTACAACAGGCCTCCAAGTACCGGGCCCAGGATTACCGCTACGTGAAAGCTGGACGAACTCAGCGCGACCGCGTTGCTGAAATTTTCTACCGGTACCAGGTTCATCAGTATCGCCTGGGAAGCCGGCATCATGAATGCGCGCGCGCTGCCGAATAGCACCAGCACCGCGAACACCGGCCACACCCTGGTGATACCGGACAGGGTAAAAGCCAGCAGCAGCGCGCCGCACAGCAATTGCGCCAGCAGGCATAGCAGGATGATGCTGCGGCGGTTGTAGCGGTCCGCCACGTGGCCGGCAAACAGGATCAATACGAAGAAGGGTGCAAACTGGGCCAGCCCTATCATGCCCAGATCAAACAGGCTGCCAGTCAGTTGATACACTTGCCAGCCTATCGCCACGCTTTGCATTTGTACGGCAAGCGTGCCCAGTACGCGGGCGGAAAGATAATTTGCGAAATTGCGGTTTTTTAAAACGCTGAAGCCGTTGGCGAGGGTATTGGACATTGTTGATAGAGTGGATATTCAGGATTGATTCATGCCATCCCTCCCGTAGCCATCCTGTAGCGGCGAAAGAAAATGAGCAGGCAGACAGGCGGATATATCGCCTTGCTTACCACGTATAGCCGGGCAGGGGCTTCATGGCTATAGCGATACCAGGAATGGTAGCCGATTTTCGGAAAAGACGATGCCGTCGTGCAATTTCTTGCACTCCTCATTCCCCATTCTTGCTAGGCGATGCTAATCGTTGCCGCGCGTATTGATCCAGTCTGCAGTCCACTCAGCCACTTGATCGCGCCATACCCGGCGTGAAAAAGTGTGGTCGGCGTCGGCTATTTCACGCCGGCTGACGCGTGGTGATGCCAGCAATTTTTTCAGGCTGCCTGAGGATGCCGCGAGGTCCGAAAATTCTTGCGCGGTCAGGTCTTTGCCCGCCAGGATGATCAATACCTTGCCGCTAAAGCCGGCCAGGCCGTCAATCATGCGCTGCGGCAGATCTGCATCCTGCGGCTCATCATCAATTGAGGCCGTGCGCTTGCCGCGTGCTGCCAGCTTGGAAACCAGGCCTGCAAATGAGGAGGCGGCAGAGGAAAAGCTGAAGCGGCCGGAAAATATCTTCTTCCACAAATCAGCCTGGAACAGGCGGTCGCGATAGTAGTGCTTCAGGTAGGCCTTGGCCATGCCTTGCTCGGTCCTGACCCAGGGGTTTAATAGCACCAGGCCGGTGACGCGCTCGTCCTGCGGCGCATAGAACAAGGATGCGGAAGCGCCATCGCACAAGCCCCATAAGGCGACCTCGCGCAGACCGGGTACGGCGGCAAAAAACTGGTCCAGCGCAGTCCGCACATCGTCATGGATGTCGTCGAAAGTACTTTGCGGGCCTTCGCTGTCACCCATGCCGCTGTAGTCGAAACGCATCATAGGGATGCCACGTTCGGCCAGATGTCTGGCCAGCAAGGTGAATTGACGGTGACTGCCGACGCGGTATTGAGGGCCGCCGACGATGACCAGCACGCCGCTGCTTCCTGCTTGTTCAGGCAAGCTCAGGATGCCGTGCAGGCGGTTCGCCAGTGAATCGAAACTGAGTGCAGATTCGGTAAATTTCATGTTATGGCCTCTGGAAGACATCCGTCGTGGCACTGATCCACTCGGGCGCATCGACCGTTTCCTGTGTTGTCCAGAATGCAGGACCATGCACAAAATCCACCCACAGGCTGGCGCCTTGCTGCATCCAGGCGTCGGCCAGTTTTTTTCTGGCAGGCGGCAGGGAGGGATTGCCCGGATTGACGTTTTCCAACCAATATACGGGACTACCTGGAGGAGTCCAGTCGGAAACCTCAAGTTTATCGATGCCGGCGACCAGCTCCGGCGCGATATCGTAGCCGGCGATTTCTATTTTTTCTCCGGCCAGCAGGGCCTGGCGTATGCCCTGGGTGCCGCCATTTTTTTGCTCCGCACCGTTGATCATATCGTTGGCCAGCAACAGTCTGAAAAACTGGTTCAGGTATTGGCTGCCGTTGAAGACCGGCTGCCACAGAACGATTTTCTCGATGTCGGAACGGGCGTCGCGCGCAAAATCCAGCGCCAGCAGCGCGCCCATGCGTACCCCCCACAGCGACAAGGGTTCCTCACCGCGCATCATCAGCCAGTGCTGCGCGCGATGCAGATCATCCTTCCAGATATCCCAGCGCGCATCGCCGAAATCACCGCTGCTGTCACCGCAGCCATACAGGTCGATTTGCAACACCGCATAGCCAGCGGCAGCCAGCGCCCTGGACTGCAGGGCAGCCATGCGCCGCGATTTGTTCATCTCTTCGGCAAAGGGATGGACATGGATCACTGTGCCGCGGCAGGTGACGCCCGGCGGGCAGGGATGGAACAGGCAAAAACGCTGGTCTGCCCCCGCATCGAGGAAAAAGGCTTCAGCGCCGGTATCCCCCGGGGACCTCATTGGCTCAGCTTGCTTTCTACAAAAGCGGCAAGGCTGCCCAGTGTCTCAAAAGTCTTGCCGTTGATTTCATCGTCTTCCACGCTGAAACCAAAGTGCTCTTCAATGGCGGCGATGACATTGACGACGGCCATGGAGTCCAGCTCGGCCATGCCGCCAAGCAGTACGGTGTCCGTATCCAAGTGCGCTTTTTGCGGTCCCAGATTCAAGGTCTCGTCCAAAATATCTTTCAGATATTCAATTGCTTGCATAAATAGTGTCCGGATTTGCCTGGTGAAACGATCAATATTTGCGAGCGTGGCCAGCTTGACCGTATCAGGCGAGGCGCTCGGTTTTTTAATAATTACCGTAACGACATGATACCCGAAGCAGCTTGCGGAAAAGCCGGCGGTAAGTGTTGCTTGCCGCAAATGTGCAAATTTAACCGGAATTTACCATTACCCACGAGCGGATTCTCTATAATACAAAGAGACCGGTTTTTCACGGGGTTGGTTCCTGTGCGCACGCAATGCAGCATCTTCGGGAGATAATTGCCGGACCACACAAGATATTCCATGCAAATGTCTTAATAGCAATCGCCGTTTGTCGAAAATTTTTACGCTTTTTCGAAAAAATAGCCACAGGAAAATATTTTCCTTGATTGACGCACGTAAGTCATTGATAATTAAAGGGTATTGCTAGGCAGGAAAAGTTGGAATGTATCTTGCTTACTACTCAGGTAAGAATCGCAAAATGAACAGGAATAGCAGTTTTTGATATTTCTTGGCGAAAATAAAATGCAGGGATGGAGAGTGTCATGACTACTGAGCAACCACAACACGACAGCAACGAAAAACACCCGCCGCAAGGAATGGTCGAACAGATCACCCCTGCCGGTGAATCGCGTCGCCGCTTTACCAAGACAGGTATTGCTGCATCGGGTGTGCTCGTTACTTTGGCTAGCCGTCCGGCACTGGGCTGTACTGTCGGGGTGTCACCTTCTGTCTATTGCTCAGGTAATGTCAGCGGTCACGGACCTAAAGATACGAGCCACCCAGGCTGCCCGCCGAATTACTGGTCAGGTAATTGTGATCACGGCTGGCCTGGCAGTTGCAAGACCGATACGAAGTTTGAAACCTGCTTTACGGGAACCAACAGCACGTCTCCTTGCTATGGCTGGACATTGATACAAATCCTGGATCCGCAAAATAATTACAAAAAAGATAAAAAAGGTAAAATCACGAGGTTTGTGGATACCAAAGGCGGCCTTGCCAAATATCTGGTTGCCGCTTACTTGAATAATATCGCAGGGAAAGCACCTTTCGTTACCCGCGCAAACATTATTAAAATGTATACTGATGTTTATCAAGGTGGTGGCGGCTACATCCCAACCAAGGGCGCTGCAGCGTGGTCCCCTTCATATATTATGACTTACCTCGGCGGTACCTGGGATTAGCCCTGTTTGCAGGATTCGCTATTTCTTTTAGGATGATGGTTCAAGCATGAAATGGCGAGCAATAGCGGGCGGTTCCTCAATGCGAAACTGGGGAGATGAGTATGTTGTCTACAATCCCCTCTCAGGAGATTCTCATCTCCTGGGTCTGGCCGGCGGCCAGATTTTATTAAAATTACAGCAGGCCCCTCTGGATTCCAAGGCCTTGATGGAACAACTGGCTACTGACTGGCAGTTCGATTCCGAACAAGACGCGATCGCGCAAATAGATGCTTTGTTGACGGACCTGGGTGCATTGGCCTTGATTGAGCGTGCCTGATTGACAGTTTCTTCCTTAAAATTATCCGAGTTAAAAGCCAGGCTAAAGAAGGGTTTGTTCCTTCGCATCGGTCCAGTGACCATGGCCATCCGCAGTACTGTTCCCAGTGTGGTAGAGGGCGTGCGGCTGGTTTATGCCGATTACCCGCTTGCCGATGATGATTTCGCCGATTTCCACGTCACGCTGAATCCTCCACGTAACCTGCGCAGATGGCTCAAGCCGCAGGCGATGTTTGAACTGGATGGCGTTTCTCCTTTCAAGCCTTTGCCGTTCAAGCAGGCATTTCCGATGCTGGAATGGGGAATGAACTGGTGTGTCTCCACCCACATGCATGGTTACCTGATGATCCATGCTGCAGTGATGGAAAGAGACGGCCACGCGGCGATCTTGCCCGCGCCGCCCGGCTCAGGCAAAAGTACCTTGTGTGCGACACTGGTCCACAAGGGCTGGCGGCTGTTATCCGACGAACTGACGCTGATACGCCTCGCCGACGGTGAAATTATTCCTTTGCCTCGTCCCGTCAGCCTTAAAAATGCGTCCATCGACATTGTGCAGCAATATGTGCCGTCTGCAGTATTGAGCCCAAAAGTCTACGACACCCTGAAGGGGACCGTGGCATTGATGAAGCCGCCTGCTGACAGCCTTGCCCGGATTGCGGAAACGGTAAAGCCTGCCTGGATCATTTTTCCCAAGTACGAGGCCGGTGCTGCGACGCGGCTGGAAGCCATACCGCAATCACGCGCCTTCATGCGGGTCGCTGACAATGCCTTCAATTACAGCCTGCTGGGTGCAAGAGGATTTGAGGCCCTGGCTGGGCTGATCGACAAATCCACGGCGTTTGACTTCAACTACAGTTCCCTGGATGAGGCGATAGAAACCTTCGCCTCATTGCAAACTCCTGCCCAAGCACTATGAGCCAGCGCGAACTTATCCTCCAGGCTTTCCGGGCACCGGATACTCTGGCCAAGCTGGAGTTACGCCACTGGGACTTGCTGCTGCGGCAGGCGTGGAAATCCAACCTGATGTCCAGCTTGTATTTTTTGCTGGAAGACAAGCAGTTGCTGGCAACGATACCCGAGCAGGCGCAACGGCACCTGCAGTGGTCTTATTATCTGGCGCAAAGGCACACCCAGGCAGTATTGTGGGAAATCGGTTTTATTCGCAAGGCGCTGGAAGATGCCGGGCTGAGAATGGTGGTGCTGAAAGGCGCGGCCTACGTGCTGGCAAAACTGCCGCATGCAAGGGGGCGCATATTTTCCGACATCGATATCATCGTTCCCAAGGAAAGCCTTGGCAATGCCGAAGGCAGCCTGATGCTGCATGGCTGGCACGCCAGCCATCACGACGAATACGACCAGCGCTACTATCGCGAATGGATGCATGAAATACCGCCGATGGAGCATGCCAAGCGGATGACGGTGATTGACGTGCATCACGCCATTTTGCCATCGACTGCGGCCATCCATCCAGATTCCGCCAAGCTGCTGGCGGCAGCCAGACACGTGGGTGAAGTGGAGAATACTTTTGTATTTTCTCCTGCAGATATGGTGTTGCACAGCGCCGTGCATTTGTTCCATGACGGCGAATACGATAATGGCCTCAGGGACCTGGTGGATATACACGGCTTGCTGCAATACTATGGAGATTCGCCGGAATTCTGGACCACGCTGACATCCAGGGGGCGCGAACTGGAACTGACGCGACCTTTATTTTATGCACTGCGCTATTCTGCGCTGTTGCTGCATACGCCGATCCCGGCGGAGGCTTTGCGCGACGCTGACATAGGGCGGCCCGGCAACCTGCTGCTGAAGTGCATGGACAAACTGTTTACGCGGGCTTTGCTGCCGGACCACTTCAGTTGTAACGACAGATGGACGGCGACAGCCAGGCTGATGCTATACATGCGCGCCAACTGGCTGCGGATGCCACCCTTGCTATTGGCGCGACATTTATTTCATAAGGCTTTTCTTTCTCCCAAGAAAGAAGATTGATTCAATCGTTTTTTTGTACGCAGTACGATCTTTTCATGCTACCCCGGCGATTAAGTGGCGGGGTGTCACGTGCCAGGCTTGACGCTGCTATTTTCATCAGGCCTTAAGCTACAACTTTCACGGCGCGGACGAGTTCGAGCGCGAGGTTCACCATGGCGAATGCCGCTTTTTTAAGACGTTCCACAGTTCTGTGTGCGCTGCTCTGCATGATGTGGGCAGCATCTGCGGCCGAGTTGCCGACGCCGGTAGCGATCGATGTCAGCGGCGTACTGAGTGAGTCCATGACGCTCACTGCGGAAGCCAGAAAATATGAAAATGCGGAAGGTGTTGCGCGTGACTACGCGCGGGCCGTGGAATTGTATTGCGCTGCCGCCAAGCTGGGCTATGCGGATGCGCAGTATGCGCTGGGCTGGATGTATGCCAACGGCCGCGGCGTCCCCAGGAGTGATGAAATTGCCGCTCAGCTGTTTCAGGCAGCGGCGGAGCAGGGGCACAGCCAGGCGAAGGAGCTTACGCAATTTGTTCCCTCCCAGACCTTGGCCTTGCCGGCTTGCCTGCTGGAGGAAAGGATAGTCATAGAACAGCCGCAGGAAGATGCGGCGCCCGGCAATTATCCAAAAGCGATTGCCAAGCTGGTGGACAAGATAGCGCCGCATTATCGTATCGATCCCAAGCTGGTAATGGCTGTTATATCGGTAGAGTCAGGCTTCAATATCAAGGCTATTTCTCCCAAGAACGCGCAAGGCCTGATGCAGCTGACCCCGGAGACGGCGCAGCGCTTCCGGGTCAAGGATGCGTTTGATGCCGAAGATAATATCAAGGGCGGCATCGCCTACCTTCAATGGCTGCTGGCCTATTTCAAGGGCAATGTGCCGCTGGTTGCCGCTGCCTACAATGCCGGCGAAAGGGCAGTCGAGAAATATCGCGGCGTTCCGCCCTATCTGGAGACGATAGAGTACGTCAAGAAAATCAACAGCCGTTACGGAAAATCCCGCCACGCCTTCCAGCGCAGCATCACTGAAGCTTCCCCGGTCGTCATGCGCTGATCTCTTTGCAATACACGCTGATTGCTTAAGGCTGCAATGCGCGGATGGCGCAAAAAAACGGCGCCAGAATTAACCGCGCCGTTTTCGTTATGGATTTGCCGAGCCGCTTACAAAAAGCTGCTCGCGTTTTCCAGGTCCTTATGTGTGCTGCCCTGGTACAGCGCCGACACAAAGGTTTTCCAGTTGGTGTCCGGCGAATCCAGTGTAAAGCCGTAAAAGTCCTTGCCTATGCTGCGCACTGCTTCCACCTGTAGATAGGAGATATCGGCCTTGCCCAGCTTGACCATCACATTGCCCAGGATTTGCAAAGGGATAGGTGTACTGATGCTTGCCAGGAATCCCGATGAAGAAACCTGCACCACATCGATATCGACTTTCTTCTCGGCGCCATCAAGTGCGCGGATGGTCAGTTGGCCCGGGCAGCGCATCGAGAAGCGTTCGTGCCGGCGTATCGGTGCATGCGGGCGATTGCTGGTCAGCTTAGGCAGCACCGACAGATACTCCGGGATATCGTAAATGGAATGCAACAACAGCTTCTGGCGCTCGCTCAGATTGGCAAAGACCCGGGTGCGGTGATTGAAAAAGTGGTGCAATAGTTCGGGCGTCAGCACCGGATCGTTCGTCGTGTAATAGCGGCGTTGCGGCAGCTTGATGTTCGGCATCTTCAACTGCATGAAATAAAAATGCAGGTTGCGGTTGGGCGGGCGCGAGCCATAATGCTTTTTCATGATCTCGGGAATGTACTTGAGATCCAGCCAGGCACCGACTGCCGGCGCACCATTCACAAAGTCATAGTTTTTGATTGGTTGTGCCGTCAGCCTTTTGAAGAACAGCAGCGACTCATACATCTCTATATGATTGGGATTGACCGCGATCACCAGATGGCGCGTATCGAAGAAGGTCGTGCAATATTCATACATGAACTTCATCAACGGGAACAGGATGCTGCCGCCGGTCTTGCGGAACCTCTTGTGCACAGCCAGCGCGGATACTTCAGCGATGTTGCCTTCGTGCTTGCGTACCTCGGTCAGGTCGAACACATTCTGCAGTGGGAAGCCCATTGCATTTTCCCTGATCAGCGACAGCGTACCGACGACTTCGCCATTGAGTTTGGCGCACAAGGTAGTCGTGGTGGGCAGTGCGTGATAGGGAGTAACGCGCATACCGGAGGGATCCGGATTCATGAAGCCGCTGCCTACATAGGCGTCATGCAGCAAAGCGAAACAGGCTTCCAGCTCTTCCTGGGTTTCTGCGATTTTCAATACCAGATGCTGGTTCGGTGCCGGATCGCAGCGAGCAAATGAGCGATACAGCGAGAATTTTTTTGATTGCGGCAACGCACCAGACAGCTTTCTCAGCGCTGTGTGCATGTGCTTTCTAAGGCCTGATATGCCCTTCTTTATCACTAGATTCAACCTCAATAATGGCTATTCAGGTCCGACAAAAAAAGCGCCGGTAATTAGCCTGGAACTGCGAAAAAAACCTGCCCTCTTGCTGGATGCAACGCACCGGATTTGCAGCCGGCCAGCTGGTGAAGGCAGAATTTTGGTTCGCCATTATTGCATGTAAATTCTGGAGTTGACGTTGTCAGTCGGGGAAATGGCTCGCAACAAAGTGCAAAGTCTGTAACAAGTTTCCCTAGGCCAATTTAATGTCTGCGACAAAGCGGCTCGGTTCATTCAGGTCCCTATGGGTTGTCCCCGAGTAGATCGCATTCACAAAAGTTCTCCAGATCGCATCGGCCTGGCCTAAATGGAAACCGTAAAAACCTTTTCCTATGTCACGCACCGCCTCTACTTGCAGATGAGAAACTTCTGTTTTTCCCAGCCATACAGTCGCCTTCAGCGTTACCTGCATCGGTATCGGTTTCAATGCACGCGCCTGAAAACCTTCCAGCGAGACTTCGACAACATCGATGTCTATGTTTTCCTGGCCGTCGTTGACGATCTCTACTGTCACCTGGCCGGGACATTTCATCGAGTAACGCTCGTGCCTGCGCACATGTACGTCGAGACTTCTGGTGGTCAATGGCGGCAATACCGGAATGTACTCAACAATATCGTAGATAGTGTGCAGTAACACTTTCTCGCGCTCGCTCAGATTGGCAAAGCCGTGAGTGCGCTTATTGAAGAAATGGTCCAGCAATTCCGGAGTCAATACCGGATCATTGGTCGTATAGTAGCGCCGTTCCGGCAGCTTGATATTGGCGAGCTTCACTTGCGTGAAATAGGCGTACAGATTGCGCTGCGGCGGCTTGGACGCATAATGTTTTTTCATGATCTCGGGGGCGAACTTCAAGTCCAGCCAGGCACCTACTGCCGGTGCACCGTTGACGAAATCATAGTTGTCCACCGGGGTGGCAGTCAGTCGCTTGAAGAACAGCAGCGACTCATACATCTCGATATGATAGGGATTGACCGCGATCACCAGATGGCGCGTATCAAAGAAGGTCGTGCAATATTCATACATGAACTTCATCAGCGGGAATAGGATGCTGCCGCCGGTCTTGCGGAACTTGCGATGCACAGCCAATGCCGATACTTCCGCGATATTGCCCTCATGCTTGCGCACATCGGTCAGGTCGAAAATTTTTTGCAGTGGGAAGCCCAGCGCGCTTTCGCGTATCAGCGATAAAGTGCCGACGACTTGCCCGTCATACTTGGCGCACAGCGTGGTGGTGGTGGGAAGCGCATGGTACAGGGTGACCCGCATGCCGGACGGATCCGGTTTCATGAAGCCGCTACCGACGTAGGCATCATGCAGCAGCGCGAAGCAGGCTTCCAGTTCTTCCTGGGTTTCTGCGATCTTCAGTATCAGGCGTTCATTCGGTTCTGGATTGCATTCGACGAAGGAACGATACACGGCAAACTTACCGCTCTTTGGCAAGAAGCTGAAGGCTTTTCTCAATGTCTGATGCAGCAGCTTGCGAGCGTCTTTTATTAGTCGATTGTTCGCCATATTCTCTCCGAAGACGGTTGGTTATCTTGCGTAGTCAAAGAGGAAAAAGCTAGCCTCAACACAGAACAGATACCAATATCATTATTATACGAACTCAGAGCGGAAATTGCTTGGTCCATGCATTGCTGAAACATTGAAATCGAATACGGATATTGCTTTTCACCAATCACTGTTGAACATCATGCCATAAGGATAGACAACTAGATATAGAAATTGAAAAGAGGAAATTGCTTTCGGCTATGAGTTTTCGCTGCATTTAATTTCGGTGCCCTGCAGACATCAATGATTGAAAAATTTCGTCGCTTCCATCACTTGTTCCGCGCACGCGCCGCCAATCTCTGAAGATGTCAATGTCAGGTGATAACTGCCAATTATTTCGCATCAAGGATTTGGAAATAAAAAAGGCCCTGCAAAAGCAGGGCCCTCCTCAAAGCTGGGTGAACCCTAGCTAATTATTTTGCAGC
This sequence comes from Parundibacterium terreum, assembly GCF_014636315.1. GTDB lineage: Bacteria > Pseudomonadota > Gammaproteobacteria > Burkholderiales > Burkholderiaceae_D > Undibacterium > Undibacterium terreum. The sequence continues at coordinate 39,509 of NZ_BMED01000007.1, forward strand.
GTTGCGACGACGCAGTACGCCAGCAGCCAGCATGCCCAGGCCGATCAAAGCCATGGAGCCTGGTTCAGGGATTGCACTACCGTTGAATGTGCCGGAACCTGTCGCAAACAAGATGGAATTGGTTGGGAAGGTTGTGAAGCTGTTGGTGAAGGAGAAGTCCGAACCGTCAGCTTGAGTATTTGTATTCAAATAGCTGTCAGCCAGGCCGCCAGTAACGTCCCATTGACCATTGCCCAGCAGACCGCCGACCAATTTGCTACCAGCCAGGCTTGTGAAATTAATACCTGTCAGGCTGGTGCCATTGATGTTGTGACCTGCCAATTGCAACCACAGTACGCCGTTAGTTGTATTTGCATCATTCAGGCCGAGCGCGCCAGCTGCAGTCGCGTCTTTCGATACGTCTACATAGATGGAGATAATGCCGCCTGTGTAGAAAATAGTTTGGCCAGTGCCAGCAGGGGTTGGAACTGTACCGGAGCTAACTGGTGTGTAGCCGGAATACTTGAATGTCAGTTCGCAGCCTGGGCAGAAAGTGGAATCAGTATTCAGCTTGGTGATGATACCGTAGCCGCTCAGTTCGCCAGTGCTAGGATTGATCGATTGTGTGATCGTGTCTGTAGTGCCAGACAGGTTCAATGGTGCGTCCGGATCAAAAATAACGCCGCCGACGTTGATAGGTGTTGCGTGTACGGAGCCAACCAGAGCCATCGCAGCTGCAGCACCGAACATTGCTTTTTTCAGAAAGTTCATTTTGTTTTCTCCAAGGAGTAAATTTTGTTTCGCTTTAGACGACTTCGACAGTCTCTTGCCTTGGTATAAAGCATGTAGCGTGCCAGGAAATGTTGTTGCGGTGTAAGTCGTTGAAAACAAACAATAAATTAAAAATTTTCCCAGGAAAAACAAGTTGGTTGTGGCGAAATATTTTGATCAGTGTAAAAAATATCGACAGTTAAAAATGGCCTTTCTCATAGTGCGCTTCTGGTAATTCTTACAGTTCTGAAAAGAAAATTTTCTTAAAACCATCATTTAAATGCGTCTTAACTGTAGCGGCCGGGAGCCAGGATATTCGCCGGATCAAGATGGTTTTTGAGTTTTCCGTGGAAATCGCGCGCATGATGTTGCAGCGAAGCCAAGTGTTGCATGGAGTGAATACCTACCCTGTAAGGGAAATAGCCCATCTGGCGCCCGGTTTCCAGCAAGTCCTGATAGCAGTTGTCGGCGGCAAGCTGTGCTTCCGGCTTTTGTTTTTCAAAAATGATAGGGACCGTACTGTCAAAGACCCGGTCGCTGATCGAGGTCAGCGTGATCAGTGGTTCGATGCCGTGCTTTTGGGTGATTTTCTTGACCATCTCCACATAACTGCGTACCCCTGCAGGGCGCATGGGAACCAGCGGCGGATACCAGATCAGGCCGCATCCATCGGCTGCCGGATTGCGCAAGGCACCACCGGGAGGATGGGGGTTGCGCCAGTAAGCCAGCGGTAAAGCCGTTTCATTTGGGCGCCCCGCCACCAGTTGCAGTGACTTGGCCAGGGTATTGACTGTGCGTGCCAGCCTTTGTCCGCCGGCTCCCGGTATATAGCCCGCCACTTTTGCCAGCGTACCGGCTCGCTCCGGGCTGATGAAAAGTAGCCGGCTGGCAACTCCGGACAGCGCTGCGCGTATTTCTTTTTGTGCCGCCGCAACGACCCGCTTGCTGCCGTAGAGCGTGCCAAAACCGGTCCACGGAAAAATCTGGTACTGCTTGCCGAGTTCGCTGATCACCGCGGCCGGAATCATGCCGTTGGCGTCCAGCCTGTCATGCGGAAACGGCGCAGACATTGCCAGCACGCGGTGCTGGTTCATCAAATTGATGCCGCCTACTATGCCGGGAAATCTGGACAGAATGCCGCGTATTCTTTCCACTGCTGTCTCCAGCAGGCTGTCGTCCTTCAGGCTGAACAGGCAAGCCTTGATGCACTCTGGCCTGCGGGCCAGCGCAATGCTCATGCGCGTCACCACGCCAAAACCGCTTTGCGTGAACAGGCCGCTGGATCCCGGGCCTATTCCCCCTTTGAACAAGCGGGCGAGATCTTCTCCTCCTGCTTCACGCATCGCAGTGCGATACAGCGAGCCGTCCGGCAGTACCGCTTCCAGATCGGTCACCGCAGCAAAATGGTCGGTGTACGGGGTGATGCCATAGCCCCGCTCCAGCGCATTGCCAAGCAGGCTGACAGTTGGACCTGCTCCCGTGACGGGTACCAGAAAAGGATGCGCGCCCTGGTCGAGGAAATCTGTCAGCATGCCCTGCGTGACGCCCGGTTCAAGGGTGACGACACCTAACTCTGCATCAAAATGCACGATGCGTGTCAGCCTCGACAAGTCGAGGATCATGCAGTCGTTGCTTGCGGGCAATGAGCTACCGTAACCCCAGTTTTTCCCGGTGCTGATCGGGTATACCGGTACTTTGTGGCGGCTGGCGATGCGCATGACTTCCGGCAGCAGCTCGCTGTCCAGTATCTGCAGCGCACCGTGCAGTCTGCGCGTTATGCCATTGGTATCAGCGCCGTAAGCAAGTTCGGCTGCGCGGGCATCCAATACCTGGGAGGCACCGAGCAAGCGGGCCCAATCTGACATGGCGGCTTCTGAATTCATATTGGCTCCTGTTTTCCTTCCTGAGGCGCAGCTGGCACGGAAAGCGCAGGCTGAGCTCTTTATTTCCAAGCGACGAAAGCGACGACACGGAATAGGCGGCATATTGCTGTAAAAAAGCCGTCAAATGGCTGGAGCCGTGATGATAGCTATAGACCCTAAGCATAGGCTCGGCAAGTATATTGCATCTACTTAAATTCTTTCTGGCAATTACCGCTGGTGATTCCCGTTAACGCGTGCGCAGCGAGGGAAATTGCCAAAAGGAAATAAAGCGAAAGTATCAGCCGCCGATTTACCCGTTCCTGTGTCAATACTGCCTACATCCGTAGGCTTAAAGCGCAATTATGGGCTGAAATAGGTTTAGTGTCTTATTGGAATGTAGTATCCTCCGATGAATGTTTTTATTGAATAATTTTGCTGTTTTCAGTTATTTGGAGAATTGATTTTGCGGATCGCCAATCACCACGTTTCACGGATTACGGCTTTTTTGCTTCTTGTTGAATTTGCGGTAGCAGTAGCGGCGGTTTATCTGGGGGCGGTGATACGCTTTTTTGACAAGCATTCTCTGTATCTTCCCCAGTCCGACAAGTTTTTGCTGTCGGCGCTGGCGTTTGCAGCATCGATCATCTTCAGCATGAGCGCGCTGGGTATGTATCAGATCAATTATCGGGAAGGCTTGCGCAACACCTTTTTGCGCCTGATGCCTTCCTTTGCGCTGGGTTTCGGCATTATCACGCTAGTTTTCTACCTGTTGCCGGAACTGTATTTTGGACGCGGCATTCTGGGCCTGGTAATGATTTTTGCCGCAATAATGATATTGGCCGCACGCGGTTTGATCTTTAAATTTTCTGAAGTCGGTCTGCTGAAATCCCGCATTCTGTTTTTGGGCAGCGGTGCACTGGCCAAGGAGTGCCGTGAGCTGGCAATGAATAATATTGCCTATCACCAATACGATGTAGTCGGCTTTGTTCCGTTGGCAGGCGAAGAATGCAAAGTGCCGGAATCCGCATTGATACCGCAAACCGAAAACCTCGCTTTACTGGCCCAACGCCTGAATGTGGGCGAGATTGTGGTTTCGGTGCAAAACCGGCGCGGCGGGCAATTTCCCTTGCAGGAGTTGCTGGATTGCAAGTTGGTCGGCGTTAAGGTAATCGATGCGGCCGCCTTCATCGAACGCGAAGCCTGCCAGATCCGCGTCGAGTCACTGCAGCCCGGCTGGCTGGTTTTTGGTGACGGGTTTAATCAAAGCTTTCTGCGTAAGTTCGGTAAACAATCTTTCGATCTGATCGTCAGCGCGCTGATATTTGCGATCACGCTGCCCATCATGCTGGCCACTGCCTTGCTGATTTTCATTGAAGACCAGGGCCCGATTTTCTACAAGCAGGAAAGGGTGGGCAAAAACGGCCGTACCTACATGGTCCTGAAGTTTCGTAGCATGGGAAGCGATGCGGAGAAATCCGGCAAGCCACAATGGGCAACCAATAATGACCCGCGCGTGACACGGATAGGAAAAATCATCCGCAAGCTGCGCATCGACGAACTGCCGCAGATCATCAATGTACTGAAAGGCGAAATGAGCTTTGTCGGTCCCAGGCCGGAACGCCCATTTTTTGTGGATCAGCTTTGCAAGGAAGTGCCTTTCTACAATATGCGGCATAGTATCAAGCCGGGCATTACCGGCATGGCGCAGGTCCGGTATGCATACGGCGCCTCGGTCGAGGACTCCGTACAAAAACTGCAATACGATCTGTACTACGTCAAAAACAATAGCCTGTTCCTGGATGCGTTGATCCTGATAGAAACCGTGCAGGTGGTACTGCTCGGCAAAGGTGCCCGATGATCTTCGGCTGCCAATCTATGTTATCGGAGTCAGCGGAGCGCGTACCGGCCCATCCACTATGCTGAGCAGCGTAGTCTCCCTCAGCTACACGCTGGCGGCGCTGGCTTTTTTCCTGTTGTCCGTCATGTTGTTTACCCGGTGGCGCGGACGCCTGCACTGGCTGTCCCTGACCGTTGCCAGCATCGCTTCATTTCTATGGGCGCTGGTGCTGGCCCTGCATGCCTCGCACGGCATTGCCCCGGGCCTGCTGGCCAACACGCTGGAAATCGTCCGTGGCGCAAGCTGGGTTGTCTTCCTGTTGATGCTGCTGCGTCCTGGAAGCCAGAGCGACGTCACAGTATCTCCAAAGATGAGGGCTTACGCGAAGGGCATCCTTATTTTTCTGGGAGTGCTGGTGCTTGCCACCATATGGACCAGCTTTCCGGCCCTGTCTTCTCCCGCTTTGTTTGGCGCCGTCAATACGCTGGGCCGGGTAGCGCTGGCTGTCACCGGCATGTTGCTGGTCGAGCAATTATTCAGAAGTACTTCAGAAAAAGGGCGCTGGAGCATCAAGTTTGCCTGCCTGGGTCTGGCGGGCCTGTTTGCCTATGATTTTTACCTGTACAGCGATGCGATGCTGTTCCGCGTTATCAATGGAGAGATATGGGCTGCGCGCGGGCTGGTGGATGCGCTGACGGTGCCCTTGCTGGCGATCTCGTTGGCCAGAAATCCCAAGTGGACGCTGGGCATGCAGGTATCGCGCCGCATCCTGTTCCATTCCGCGACCTTGTTCGGCTCCGCCGTGTATTTGCTGATCATGGCGGCAGCCGGTTATTACCTGCGTTTTTTTGGCGGCGACTGGGGCTCGGTGTTGCAAGTGGCCTTTCTGTTTGGCGCTGCGATCGTGCTGCTCATTTTACTGTTCTCCGGTTCGGTCAGATCCTGGCTCAAGGTGTTTATCAGTAAGCATTTTTACAATTACAATTACGATTACAGGGAAGAGTGGATACGTTTCACCCGCATCCTGTCCGGTAGCGGGCCGGCCTTGGGCGAACGCGCGATCAAGGCCGTTGCTGCCTTGGTGGAGAGTCCGGGTGGGATGCTGTTTATTGCGAAAGAGTCGGGCAATTGCGAACCCGTCGTGCAGTGGAACATGGAAGAATCGGTTGGGCATGCGGAACCTGTCAACAGCAGCTTCTGCAAATTTTTGCAGGACAAGCAATGGGTCATCGACCTGCAGGATTGCCAGATCCATCCAGACAAGTATGATGGACTGGAAACCCCGGAGTGGCTATTGAACGTAGTAAGGGCATGGCTGGTACTGCCGCTGGTATTCCAGGGCCGCCTGTTTGGATTTATCCTGCTGGAGCAGGCGCGCAGCAGGCTGGAGCTGAACTGGGAAGTGCTGGATTTGCTGAAGATTGCCGGCAGCCAGGCGGCCAGTTATCTGGCGCAGCAAGAATCGGCCAATGCCTTGATGGTGGCGCGCCAGTTTGAGTCTTTCAACCGCATGTCCACTTTCATGGTGCATGACTTGAAGAACCTGGTGGCCCAGTTATCCTTGTTGCTGGCAAATGCGGAAAAGCATAAGGATAATCCCGAGTTCCAGAAAGACATGGTCGATACGATAGACAATTCTGTGCAAAAAATGAAAGTGTTGTTGCAGAAGCTGGCGCGTGGTTTTGATGCAGAAAAGTCCGAATCGCTGCCGCTGGATGAGCTATTGCGGCAGGCGGTGGAATCCAAGTCTCCTTATGAACCCAAACCTGTGCTTGAGATACAACAATCCAGAATTGCAGTGACCGCTAATTGGGAGCGCCTGGAGCGGGTAATCGGACATATTATCCAGAATGCAGTCGAAGCAACGCCCAGGGATGGTAATGTCAGGGTATCGCTGAAAAAACAAAACAATACCGCCATCGTTGAAATCCGGGATACCGGCGTCGGCATGAGCGAAGAATTCATACGCGACAAGTTGTTCAGCCCTTTCGAGTCAACCAAGTTGGCCGGCATGGGCATAGGCGTGTTTGAAACCAAAGAGTATATTCAGGAATTGGGTGGCACACTCGAAGTCAGCAGCCAGCCCTCAAAAGGTACGAGCTTTGTCATTACCTTGCCGTTGCAAGTTAAAGATGAACCTGCCTTGCAGGCAAATTAACCGCAAAAGGTCATACCGTGAGCCAGGAAAAAAAGAAGCTATTAATCATCGAGGATGATCTGGGTCTGCAAAAGCAATTGCGCTGGAGTCTGGATGCCTATGACGTGCTGGTCGCGGGTGACCGGGAGAGCGCGCTGGCCCAGGTACGGCGCCATGAACCGGCAGTGATCACCATGGATCTGGGTTTGCCGCCCGACCCTGATGGCGCGACCGAAGGCCTGGCCATACTGCAGCAAGTGTTGTCGATGGCGCCCGATACCAAATTGATCGTTTTGTCGGGCAACCAGGAAAGGGCTAATGCTGTGAAGGCGATCAGCCTGGGCGCCTATGATTTCCATCAGAAGCCTTGCGATCCTGAAATGCTGGGCCTGGTCATAGAGCGTGCTTTTTTTCTGCATACCTTGCAGCAGGAAAACCGCCGCATGTTGCAGACGCAGGCGGCTTCGCCGATGTCGGGCGTGATCACGCGTGATCCTGGCATGCTGAAGGTTTGCCGCAATGTGGAAAAGGTCGCTCCGTCCTCGGCATCCGTCATGTTGCTGGGCAGTAGCGGCACCGGCAAGGAAGTGCTGGCAAGAGCCCTGCATCAACTGAGCCCCAGGGCGGATAAGCGCTTCATGGCCATTAACTGTGCTGCCATACCGGAAAACTTGCTGGAGAGTGAGTTGTTCGGCTACGAAAAAGGCGCCTTCACCGGTGCCGTGAAACAGAATATGGGCAAGATAGAACTGGCCCATGAAGGCACTTTCTTCCTGGACGAGGTCGGCGACCTGCCTATGCCGTTGCAAGCCAAGCTGTTGCGTTTCCTGCAGGAGCGAGTGATAGAGCGCATAGGCGGGCATAAGGAAATTCCCGTAGACGTGCGCATTGTCTGCGCGACGCACCAGAACCTGAAGGAGCTGACCACCACCGGCCGCTTCCGTGAAGACTTGTATTACCGTCTGAGCGAAATCGTCATCAATATCCCGCCGCTGGGCGAGCGTACCGGCGATGCGGCTTTGCTGGCCCACCATTTCAAGAACAAGTTCAACGCCAAGGAAGGACGCCCGGGACTGAATTTCAGCCCGGAAGCATTGGCGATGATAGAGAGCCATCCATGGCCCGGCAATGTGCGCGAGATGGAGAACTGTATCAAGCGCGCGGTGATCATGGCGGACGGCCCGCAAATCACTGCCGACGACCTGGGCCTGTCTTCGTCGCCTAGCGAGGAAGAACCCATCAACTTGCGCCAGATACGCGAAGATGCGGAATATAAGGCTGTCGTCAAGGCGCTGGCGCGGGTAGATGGAAACATCGCCAAAGCGGCAGAACTGCTGGGCATCAGCCGGCCCACCTTGTACGATCTGATGAACCGGCACGCGATCAAATGAATGAGTCTGGCCCCTGGAGTGTGGCGGTATAGGCAATGAGCGACCTGGTCCATGAATTAATCCGGCAAACGGCCGCGCTTACCCCTGCTGCGGAAGCGCTGTGCTATCAGGCACAAAGGCTGAACTACGCAGAGCTGGAAGAGCAGGTCGGACGGTTTGCCCAGGGTTTGCTACAGGCCGGTGCTGGCCGCGGCGATAGAGTTGCCGTCTATCTGGAGAAACGGATAGAAACCGTCGTTGCCTTATTCGGCGCGTCGGCTGCCGGTGCCGCCTTTGTGCCGGTGAATCCTCTGTTGAAGGCAGATCAGGTCGCCCATATCGTCAACGACTGCGATGCCCGCATACTGGTAACGTCCGCCGACAGGCTGGCCGCTATTGCTCCTGTGCTGCAATCCTGCACCGGCTTGCATGCGGTGATCGTCGTCGGCAGCAAGCCAGGCATGCCTCCGGCTCTGCAAGCAAACACCGCTTGCAGCTTGCTGGCGTGGGAGAACTGCCTTCCGGCTGGCATATCACCACTTACCCACCGATGCATAGACAGCGATGTCGCCGCGATCCTGTACACATCAGGCAGCACCGGCAGACCCAAGGGCGTAGTGCTATCGCATCGTAATATTCTTGCTGGGGCGCAGAGTGTCGCCGGCTATCTTGGCAATCATTCCAAGGACAGGATATTGGCGTTGTTGCCGCTGAGTTTCGACTATGGCCTGAGCCAGCTTACGACCGCCTTCCTGAGCGGCGGCACTGTCGTGCTGATGAATTACCTGCTGCCGCGCGATGTCGTCAGTATCGTCACCGCAGAGCGCATCACCGGTCTGGCTGCTGTGCCGCCGCTATGGATACAATTGGCGCAGCAAGCCTGGCCGGCGGATTGCAGCTTGCGCTACCTGACTAACTCAGGCGGCGCGATGCAGCGGCCCACCTTGCAGGCATTGCGTGCAGCGTTGCCGGACGCCCAGGTGTACCTGATGTATGGCCTGACCGAAGCCTTCCGTTCCACCTACCTGCCGCCGTCGCAACTGGATATCAGGCCGGATTCCATGGGCAAGGCCATACCGAATGCAGAGATACTCGTGGTCCGTCCCGATGGCACCCCGTGCGCACCGAATGAGCCCGGCGAACTGGTGCACAGAGGCGCGCTGGTATCCCTTGGTTACTGGAACGATCCGCAAAAAACCGCAGAACGCTTCAGGCCCTTGCCGCAGACTTCGACCGCTTTGCCTTTCCCTGAAATTGCAGTGTGGTCCGGCGACACGGTGCGCATGGATGAAGAGGGCTATCTGTATTTTATCGGCCGCGAAGACGATATGATCAAGGTCTCCGGCTATCGCATCAGTCCAACCGAGGTGGAAGAAGTCATTTACAGTTTTCCGGATGTGGATGAGCTGGCGGCCGTGGGCGTAGCGCATCCGCAACTGGGGCAGGCCATCGTTGTTGCGATAAAACAGAATGCCGCAGGCAGCTTGAGTGCCGATACATTGCGCAAAGAATGCCAGCGCCGCCTGCCGGCATTCATGGTGCCTGCACATATAGAAATAGACGCCTCCAGCCTGCCGCGCAATCCGAACGGAAAAATTGACCGCAAGGCTTTGCAGGCCCGTTTTGCCGATCTGTTCAAACCCTGACAATTATGACGAACACTAAACCCGTGCACGCAGCGCAAACCCAATTCCAGGTGTTGGATAATTGCCTGCAGATAGGCGGCATGGCTTTGACGCGGCTGGCGCAAAGAGTAGGCACGACTCCTTTCTATGCCTACGACAGGAGCTTGCTGGGCCAGCGTGTGCAGTATCTGCGTACCTTGTTGCCGCCGCAACTGGCGCTGCATTATTCCATCAAGGCCAATCCCATGCCCGCACTGGTGCAGCATATGGCCGGCCTGGTGGACGGGTTGGATGTGGCATCTGCAGGGGAGTTGAAAGTCGCGCTGGATACGAGCATGGCGCCAGCAGCCATCAGTTTTGCCGGTCCAGGTAAAACTGAGGCTGAGCTCAGCCAGGCGGTCGCTGCAGGCATAGTCATCAATGCCGAGTCGCTGACGGAACTGGAAAGGCTGGAGCGTATTGCTTCCGCGCTGGGCATCACACCCAAAGTGGTAATCAGGGTGAATCCTGATTTCGAATTAAAGTCCTCCGGCATGAAAATGGGCGGCGGCCCCAAACCCTTTGGCATCGATGCAGAAGTGGTGCCGCAAGCGATGCAGCGTATCCGCGCGATGGGCCTGGAATTTCTGGGTTTTCACATCTTTAGCGGATCGCAGAATTTGAAACCTGCAGCGATCATCGAGGCGCAGCAGAAATCGTTTGAACTGGCCATACGCCTTGCGCAAGATGCGTCGCAAGAAATTCTTTCCTTGAATATAGGAGGCGGTTTCGGCATTCCCTATTTTCCCGGCGAAGTGCCGCTTGATGTAGCGCCTATCGCTGAGCATTTGCATGCATCGCTGCCGCGCGTGCATGCGGAATTGCCGCATGCAAAGGTGGCGCTGGAGTTCGGCCGCTATCTGGTCGGAGAGGCTGGCATCTACGTCGCGCGCGTGACCGATGTCAAGCGTTCGCGTGGAGAGTTATTCATCGTGACCGATGGCGGCATGCATCATCATCTGGCGGCGTCAGGAAATTTCGGCCAGGTGATACGCAAGAATTATCCTGTTGCCGTTGGTAATAAGATGACTGCGGCTCAGGCTGGAGTTCCGGCGGAAAACGCCTCTGTTGTCGGCCCGCTGTGCACGCCGCTGGATATTCTTGCCGACCAGATGGCATTGGCGCATGCGGAGATCGGGGACTTGATTGTGGTGTTCCAGTCGGGTGCGTATGGGTTGACGGCAAGCCCGACTGCGTTTCTGGGACACCGAATCGCAGCCGAAGTGATCGTTTAGAGAAGTTAAATCCAGCCGGGTTTCAGGTACTTGCTTCTGGTACTCTGGCGCTGCCAAATTGGGGGGGCGGGTGGCCTGTAAACCGCTTCGCCCATCTTGAAAACGGCAACTCCACCAGGAAGCCGACTGCGGATGCGCTGATCAGGGCTCCTGTAACCGCGATCAGAAAAACGAGAAGCTCAGGTAGACGATGATATAGCCCAAGCTTGAGCATGATGCTGTAGATCAGGTTGATGAAAACTATGTGCGACAAATAGACAGAGTAGGAAACCGAGCCTAGCTTGTACATCAGCCTGGGAGTTTGAATGGTTTTATTTTTTTCCATTTCAACCAGACTGAATAGAATGATCGCCGCCGATAGCCCCAGCAATACCTGTCCTGCCGGTCCATGAAAGCTGGTTGCGATGGCCCGTTCGTAAAAGACCGAAGCAGCAAAACCGGCTATCCCCACCATCAAGGTCGCTTTTCCGGCCCATTTGAAATCACGGCTGCTGACCGTAATGCCTGTAAGCACCCCAAATAAAAATTGCAGGCTGTACGCGCTTAAAAAGCCGCCAAAAGAAGGTAATGACGGCGACACCAGTAATCGCCATATGATGGCCGCCGCCCAAAGTAAAAATAATCCACTCCCAAGCCGCTTTCCTAAAATAAGGATTGCAAATAGGCCGTAGAACATGATCTCGAATTGCAGCGACCAAGCTACTTCCACAAATAGCGGATCAGAGACCGGTAGCAGGAACAGGGTGCCCGCGATGTCATTCACACCAAAACCCAGCGGAGTGTTTTTGTGAAGAACAAATCGGCCGGCCAACAGAATGCCTATAGCGAGTGCGAGGCAAAACCAGTAGATAGGATAAATACGAAAAGCCCGGCGTTTCAGATAAGTCGTCAATTGTTGGTGGTGGCCAATATCTTCAAAGTGCACAAAGGAAATAATAAAGCCGCTAAGTACGAAGAAAAAATCGACGCCCACGTACCCGAATCCAAATATTCCCGCCACGCCAACATGTCCGGAGAATTGCTCAACAGCCATCAAGTTTGCTGCATGCATTAATACGACCATAAAAGCGGCAACCCCACGCGCACCCTCAATGGAGCGCATGCGTCCGGCATTGCTTCTTCGTTCTCGGTAGGTGGTCATAAAATTCTTGTTGAATTGTTTGTTGATAGGTTGATGAGTTTATATAAATTTATTGCCAACCGAAAAAATATTTATCCGATGCGCAAGAATGGAGGTAACAGCGTTCTCGCCGGCCGTGCTACGAACTCTACAAGTGCGCGATGCGCTTGTTTCAATTCATTCAGACAACACCCGAGTACTCGTGATGGAATGGCTCACTTTGAAAGTGTTTTCATCAGTATGTTTTTGTCTTTGTGCCATGTCAGAAATACATGTGATTATTGTGGAATAAGAACTAAGCTGTGGTTTGTTATAAAGCGTATCAGTCTTTCTGCACCGAATGATTACAATTTGTAAGAGTTGTAGACATTGATGATGCTGGGCAATGTATGCTCGGTCATTCTTCCAGCATTTTAAGGCGTCTCCCTCCGGTGATGACAGATATGAAATTTAATCCTCCCGTCCGTTATATCAAGCTCATGAAGATAGTATCGACCTGTTCAATTAGCGTCTTGTTGTTCGCCTGCGGCGGCGGCGGCGGAAGCGCAGATGCAGGTTCATTATCCGTTCAGGCACCTAGTCTTCCTGCGGCATCACCGGTGGTCTTGCCTCCAACAGTAACGCCACCAGTCGTGACTCCCCCGGTCGTAACTCCTCCGGTTACAACCCCGCCGGTGATCGTGCCGCCTGTCGTGACACCTCCTGTGAATCCGGGAGATGTTGTCATTACCAACGTCAGGATACAGAACACCGACACAGTGTCCAGAACGCAGACTAATGTACCGCTGACTTTCGGCCATATCTTCGCGCAAGGTGATGTGCCAAATGCAAACGCCTTGTACGGAAAATTGAGCGATGGCACAGTCGTACCTTTGCAGGTTGATGTAAAAGCAAAGCATCCCGATGGTTCAGTGCGCCATGCGATTATTTCTTCCATGCTGACCAGCTTGCCGTATAACCAGACCCTGGCCATTACGCTGATCAAGGCTGCCACACCGACAGCACCCTCTGCGGCCAGCGCGACACCTGCATCTTTGCTGGCAGCGGGCTTTACTGCCGGCGTCAATATCACGCTGAATGGACAGCTATATACCGCATCTGCCGACAGCTTACTGAAGACAGCGCAGGCAAAAACTTGGCTGTCGGGTCCGCTGGTCAACGAGTGGCAGGTGTTCGCACCATTAAAAAATGCGCAAGGCGTTGCTCATCCTCATTTGACCGCGCGTTTTGCGATTCGCTCCTACACAGGTTTGAACAAGGCAAGGGTAGACGTTACACTGGAAAACAACTGGGCCTACGAACCTAATCCTCAGGACTTTGCGTATGACGCGCAAATTCTGGTTGGCGGACAAACCGTGTATTCCAAGACCGGTTTAACGCAATATCACCACACTCGCTGGCGCAAAGTTTTCTGGTGGGGTGTATCGCCGCTCACCAATATCCAGCACAACACCTCATATCTGATCGCATCCAAGGCTGTGCCTAACTATGACCAGAGTTTCGCGGTTGCACAAGCTTCGCTTGCTACGCTCGCAAGCCAGTTCTCCGGCGCAGTGACCGAACCCATGGGGCCAGGCGTAGCTATACCCTACATGGGGCAGACTGGCGGACGTCCTGACATGGCGCTGTTACCAGGCTGGGCCACTATGCACTTACTCAGCATGGACAAGCGGGCAAGGGATGCAACCCTGGGTACGGCAGATCTGGCGGGCAGCTGGTCCATCCATTACAGGGACAGGACAACAGATAAGCCGATCAGCATCAAGGATTATCCATACGCGACAACAAACAATCGCACCACGACGCTCAATCCGGCGACAAAGAAAGATGAATTTTTACCAGTACCGGCCAGCTCAGCCAACCCTAATTCTGCAGATACTGCCCATGAGCCTGGCTTTGCTTATCTGCCCTATCTGCTGACAGGAGATTACTATTATCTGGAAGAGCTGCAATTTTGGGCTACCTACAATATGCTGGTATTTGCCGGAGCCTACAGAAACTATGATCAAGGCATCTTCCTAGGAGATCAAATCAGGGGGCAGGCCTGGGATCTGCGTACTCTCGGAGAGGCAGCATACATCACTCCCGACTCGGACACGCTGAAAGCCTATTTCACCAGTACCTTGACGAGCAACCTCGACTGGTACAACGCGCAATATACAAATAATTCCAGCGCCAATCTGCTGGGTGTGATCGTCAATGGCTATGCACTGGAATACAACGACAGTCGAGGTATGGCACCTTGGCAGGATGACTTCTTTACTTCTGCTGTCGGTCACATCGCGGAATTGGGCTTCACAAAGGCAAATCCTCTGCTGACATGGAAGGCGAAATTTTCCATTAGCAGGATGACGGCTCCAGGTTTTTGCTGGATTGACGGCTCTCTTTATGCTCTGAATATCAGAAGCTCGAGTACCGACCCTTCTTTCTACAAGACCATCGCTGAAGCATACAATGCAACAGAGATCACGGGCTTGGCATCGCTGGCGTGCAATTCTCCAGCGATGGCTACTTTTCTTGGTCTAAAAGTAGGCGAGATGGTCGGCTACTCCACTTCCAATACCGGCTATCCTTCCAATATGCAGCCTGCCTTGGCCTATGCTGCAGTTTCGGGAGCGACTGGCGGCGCAGATGCCTGGAAAATATTTATGGCGAGATCAGTCAGGCCTGACTATTCTACCGGTCCCCAATTCGGCATCATTCCACGCCAATAGGCGAAGTAGTTTAGAGCTAATTAGGGCTGCGAAATATGCAGAGAAAGCTTATTGGCGACTATAAATGGTGCCAGTAAGCTTTTTTGTTACGTATGCGTTTTATTGTCGAGCATATTAATTTTTACTACAGCTGAAAATTGCAAAAACACTAAAAAATATTTTGATCATGATACACTTTCCGCTTTGCAATTTGAACAATAGCGGAGAGAGCTTTGGATCGTATTAAAAGTGTGGATGTGTTCAGATTGTTCGCGATTGCCGCGGTTATCGTAATTCATACCAAGCCTTTTCAAGGCGATGCCTGGGCCGATCAAAATGCATGGCAATATCTAGGAATATTCCTTAGCCAATTGGCCAGGTTTGCTGTGCCATTTTTCTTTGTGATCTCAGGGTATTTTTGGGGCGAGAAATTAAAAAAGGACCAGCCGATATCGCCAATTTCTATCGCCATGGCAAAAAGGGTACTTCTTATTTTTGCCGTCTGGTCGTTGGTGTATGCGCTTCCTTATAATTTAGGAGCAATTGCAGACTACGGCTTGGTGGGTCCTATAAAGTACGCCTATTGGACCTGGATGGCGGTATTGAATGACCCGTTAAGCTTCTTCATGCAGGGTACCAAAGTGCACCTGTGGTTTCTCATCGCATTGGTATTTTCCCTTGTCATTACCGCATGCTTTGTCGCGAAAAAGAAATTCAAGGCACTGATGGCCGTCGCTATCTTGTTATATCTTTTGGGACTTCTCTCAAAAGCCTATGCCGATACGCCGCTCGGAATTCATACTGATTTTGATACGAGAAACGGACCGTTCTTCGGGACGATATTTTTTGCCTCAGGCTATTTTCTTTCTACGTACACGCCCAACTCTAGCTGGTTCTTAAAGGGGCTTTTAATTTTTGGCGCCGGTTTCATCCTGCATTTTTCCGAACTCTATTTTTTGTCTAATGCCTATGGAGTCAGCGTATACCAAGACTATGTAGCGGGCACTTACTTTATGGGAATGGGGATGGCAATTGCAGCCCTTTCCAATGCTGAATTTCTTCAATTTGACACCTTGAGCAAATATGGAAAATTTACGTTGGGCCTGTACGCTGTGCATATAATTTTTGTCGATGTACTCCGGCCTATAGGGCGATGGACAAATTTCTGGCTATGGGAATTCGTTTATGTAGCTCTCGTATTTTTACTTTCTGCTGTTTGTGTGCTTGCCTTATCCAGAATCAAGGCTACCAGGGCGTTTGTCATGTAAAGATATGTCAATTTCTTGCATAGTATGCTCGCGACACGCGTCTACAGAGGGGAATGCTTTTCGGTAAATTGCAGTTAGGATGATAGAATCCATGACAAGCTTTCAGTAAATTGAATTTTCATATCCCTACCTGGAAAACAATTGAGCTCCATAGAAAAAGTCGTTGAAGGCGGATACTGTGTCGGTTGCGGTGCTTGTAAGGTGGCGAGCCGGGGCGCGATTACGATACAGTCTGACTCGCTCGGGCGTTTCGTCCCCAAGCTTGATGGTCTTAGCCAGCAGCTTTTATCAGAGGTTGATCCGGTATGTCCTTTCTCCGATGCGAGCCAGGACGAGACAGTTCTGGGGCGGGAGATATTTGGAGGAAAATCTTTGCCCCACGATGAGAGACTGGGTTTTTACCAGTCTTTGTATGCGGGAAGGATTACCGATTCGGCCTTCATAGAGCGTTCCAGTTCCGGCGGCCTGACCACCTGGCTTGCGGCTGAGTTGTTGAAAGCAGGCCTGGTGGATGGGGTCATCCACGTGGGCGAGCCTGAGCATCAAAGCGACCGCTTGGTGGGATATACGGTTTCTGAAAATTTGCAACAACTGCAATCCAGGACCAAGTCCCGTTACTACACGATAGAATTTTCCGATGTGCTGGCAAGCATTCGCGGTAATGGCCGAAGGTATGTATTTATTGGCGTGCCCTGCTTTGTGAAGGCGATGCGCTTGCTCAGCGCGTCCGATCCTGTACTGAAAGATCAGGTACTTTTTCACTTTGCGCTAATCTGCGGACATTTGAAAACTCCAGCCTTTGCCGAATTGCTGGCATGGCAGCTGGGTGTCCAGCCGGCGACGCTGAGCCGCTTCGATTTTCGTGTGAAAGATCCTCAGCAGGGGGCCAGCCGCTATTCGGTTGCTGCCTGGGCGGATAGCGGCACCACCGCCAAATCCGGCCCTGCTTACAAGTTATATGGCAGCAATTGGGGTCACGCTTTCTTTCAGTTAAAAGCCTGCGACGCATGTGACGATGTCATGGGTGAATTGGGCGACGTCACTTTTGGCGATGCATGGCTGCCTGAATATGAGAAGGATTGGCAGGGCACGAACATCGTGATCTGCCGCTCATCTCAATTGCAGGATTTACTTAAGCAAGGTGTCAGTAGCGGTGCCATACAGCTGGATTTGATCAGTGCAGACCAGGTCGCGAAATCGCAGGACGGCAATTACAGGCATCGCTGGGACGGGCTCTCGCTGAGAGCCGCGGACGCAAAGCGCAAAGGGACGTGGTTTCCCCATAAGCGGATTGCTCCGGGCAGCCGCCACGTTGATTTTTTCCGCAAGCGCGTTGTTCGACTGAGAGCCCGCATTGCAGAAAAGAGCCATACGGAATTTCTGGCAGCAAAGAGCAAAAACGATTTATCGCTCTTTCTTGCGGCCATGGAACCGCTGACCCAGCAGATGCGCAATATTTATGACTGGTCCTACCGCCTTAATCCTGACAGGCTGAAAAAATTGCTGAGTCCCGCCTTCGTAATGAGAAAGATACTATCGCGGCTGGGGATGTGATGCCTCAATCTCCTTTCGGGGATTGAGGTAGCGTGCCACGATTCGACAAATTCCCGCCACCATACGCGGCAACTAGCCCAACTTTTCCAGAGCGGTTTCCTTGATCTGCTGCGGCGCGGTCAGCGATAAGCATTCAGCGATAAACAGATTGGAGTCTATCTCCAGTAACTCACGCCTGGCCTTGATCCTTGCTCGCACGATGGTTTCCGCCGTCAAAATCTCCTGTGCAGTTTCGACGACCAGTTCAGGGTCAAATTCCACGCTGGAAAAGCAGTTTCGCTGTATATCCAGCAAACTGAAAAATCCCGTGTGTTTGATGTCATAGGCCAGTGCGATGGTCGGCGCACCGGCACTTGTCGCCAGTATGTTCGAGTGCAGCATCTCGCCTATATGCAAATTCACCCTGGCATAGTTTGCGGTTAATACGTCGGGATCCCCGGAGACTATTTCGGTATGGATGCCGCTCACAGACAATAAGGTGGGGATTATCTGTTCTGCGCCATAGTGCTCAAAGTAGACGTACTTGCAGTTGGATAATTTTTGCAGCTTCTTGAGCGCGGTAACATACACAGGAAAATTGCGCTTCAACCGGGCATTCGCGGCAGGTCCATGCATCGCAAAATTGATACCTATGATGGGTCGGTGCTGTTCCGCCGGTTGATGCTGATCCGGGGCCTGCGACGTTTCCAGGTAATAAAGAGCCGGATCGCCGGTCAGGCTGATTGGCTTGTGAGTGAACTTGCCTAACAGGGTCCTTGATGCGTCATCCCGCACGCTGATGAATGAGGCCCTACTCAGGATGTCGCGCAAGTTTGTCGCACTGGATTCGGCGACATAGGTTCCATCAGTCTCGATACGGGATTCCAGCAACTGATTAACGCCTATGCCATACAGGACCATCGGTGCTGCAGTCCGGTGCAGCGCCTTCAAATCTTCCTCTATGCGTTCAGAGAGATTGCCTTTGCCGTCGAGCGATATATAACCGCTGCCTGCAATGACGATCAAGTCTATCCCTTGCTGGGCTTCTTTCGCGATGGCCGTGCCGAGATCTCCCCAATTGACGTCAATGAATTCAAGGTAAGGATCATGGCGCAACAATTGCTGGCGCGTGGCGGCAGTAATTGCTTCGTCGCCTCTGTTGATTGAACCCAGCGTGAGGTAATTTTTATACTGAAGATGCCTTAATGATCCTAGCCTCCAAAACAAGATGTCCCGGATTCTTGCCAGGGAAATCCTGGTACTGGATTTAAATGTTTGCCACGTATTTTCTGTCGCGGCCCGCGCGGAGACGGCTCCATAAATGATGATGCGGCTCGACGATTTTGCTTTTGCCATTGGCCTCCTGGTGGCATTGGTTGGAAAATGGGATTTTATATAAGCCCATGCTGTAAGAACTTCTTCCTGCAACGGGTGCTTGAATAAAAATACCGCAAACAACCAGCCGGGAGTGATCCATAGCGCGGCAAGCAAAATACGGATCAGAGGCTGATGAATAGTCTGTATCGCAAATTTAAGCAGCAGGACCTGTGCCAATATCAAGACGCATATTTTCAGGCTGCTACTGATGGCCTTGAACCAGTCGACAACCTTGAGACCTACATGCCTGTCTAGTAGATAGAGATAGATAGGGATTGCCAGCATTTCGGCGATCGCCACAGCCCGTGCAAACGAAATCAGATCGTCGCCGTCGAAACTGGCAATTCCCAATGTGATTTTTACTATCACCAACAAGGCTATCGGGAAGGCGCTGAGATACGGTTTATTCAGCGCAGTCAGCGCAGGCTGCAAGACGACAAAACCTATCTGGATTGCCGCACATACGCAAAGCCACGGCACGATGGTCGCGCTTTCCACCCATGCTTCGCCATACAGTAGAGTAATGACACTGCTGGCCATGACAGCCATGACGATCAAGGCTGGCCACATGATTCCGGAAAGTAAGGCGATCGATCTGCCAACCTCTTGACCAACATTGGCTCCACCATGGTGGGCTTTGGCCAGATAGGGCAGCGCGAAATAGTTGACTGTAGGCGTAGCGATACTATTAAAAATATTGACTGTCGAATTACCTCGACTGAAAATTCCCACGTCGTGCGTACCGCTGATCTTGCCCAGCAAAATATCCGGCAATGCCGCATCGACCGCTTTTAGCGCTGAAGTGGTCATGGCACCTGCGCCGAAATGCACGACACGCTTCCAGCCTTTGAACGAGGGCATCCTTGGCAAACCCTTCGGGCTTAAAAGCATGAGACCGGCGCTGGATGCGATAATATTGAGAAGATTAGCCCAGGCCATGCTCATGTAACTAAAGCCCATGTAGGCCAGTGTGATGCAGGTAGTGGCATACACAATGACCGATATAAAAGTCACGATCGTCGTTTTTTCCACTTCCAGTGTGCGGGACAGCACTGCTTGCGGAATGCTGCCAAAGGGAATAATCAGAAAGCCTATAGCCTGGATATGCATGATCTGGACGATGCCAGGCTGCTTGAAATAGATGGCACAGTAATCTGCCGAGATATATAACAAGGCCGCAATGATCCACGATGAAGTGAACAGAACGCCTATGGACGCGCGCAGTACATCATCGCTCAGGATTTTTTGCCTTCGGATGAATGCTGCCACGCCAAAATCCCGGAACACATGCGTAAAACTGACCAGGACAGCGGTAATGGAGAAGATGCCGATTTCGGAGGGAGAAAGCAGGCGCGACAACACTAACGACATGAAAAAATACGTTATTGTTGCGCTATTTGTTGCAAAAAATTGTATTCCAAGTTTTTTTCGGATCGAGCTCAAGCTATGGTCTCACGATGCATTTATGTTTTCAGGGCCTCGCGAGCTTGCTGTATGCCCACGCAGTTCAATATTGTTTGAACGCAATTTAGTTTACCGCATCCAGCTTTGGTTTTGCTTCATTGCACCTATCGAGGGGTGTCACGCGGTTTGAAGTGTCAAAAATACTAATATACGGTGAATTTCAAGTCAATCGCGGTTACTCTCTGTTGCTGTCCCGGTTTAATTTGACCTGGCTACCAGCAGTACTCCACATAGTACCAGCAGGGTGCCGGTGATCCTGCCGATGCTGAGGGGTTCGCCTAATAGAAACACACCGAAGGCCATCGTTAGCAGAAATCCCAGTCCGACAAAGGGGTAGGCCTGACTGACATCGATTTTGGACAGCACGCCCAGCCACAATATGGTGCCCAGCCCGTAAATGCACAAACCCAGCCACACATAGGGATTCATTGCGATGGCTTTTGCTGCATGAATGCCCCCCAGTGCCATTGCGCTTTTCATCGCCGTACCGGACATGCCCATTTTTAATACTATTTGCGCGACTGCAGACATTGATACCGACAGCAGGATCAGGGCAATAATGGTAGGGCTCATTTTTTTCTTTCTTTCGGGCTTAATTGCTCATTTGGGTCCGGCATGTCGGTCAGGCTAACCGGAGATAGCTAAATAGAGGCCAGCGTTACCGCGATCATGCCGCTGAAAATCCACCAGCTTCCCTTATCCTTCAGGCTGAAGACCAGAGGGTCGTCATCCATTTCTCCGCGCGTGGTTTTGATCCATAAGCGGGATACCCAGTAGAGCATCAGCGGGCAGAGCAGCCATAGCCTGCGCGGGTGCTGGTATTGATGCTGTATTGCGGGATTGTCTACATACAAGGCCAGTACCAGAACTGCGAGATAGCCGGCGGCAGTGCCCATACTACTGATGATCTGGTTGTCTCCGAGCTGATAATCGCGGCCTTTGGCCCCCGCGCGCGATAGCTTTTCCATGGCGACCAGCTCCGATGATCTTTTCACCAGCGCGAGACTCAGGAAAGTAAACATGGAAAACGCCAGCAGCCATGATGATACCTCCACCTGAATGGCAATAGCACCGGCAATGATACGCACTGTATATAGTGAGGCAAGCAGCAGCACGTCTATCAGCACGTAGCTCTTAAAATAGAGCGAGTAGGACAAGGTGATGACGAGGTAGCTCAGCAAAGACATCAGAAACAAGGGTGAGATGCAGCTGGCGGTAGCCAGACCTGCGATTAGCATCAATCCCATACCTATAGAGCCTTTGGCAATGCCGAGGTTGCCTGCAGCAAAAGGGCGACGGCATTTACGCGGATGCCGCCGGTCGCTGGCAAGATCCAGCAAGTCATTCAATAGATAAGTGGCTGAGGCAACCAGGCCGAAGGCGATAAAGGCTTTAACGATCGCCAGCACGCTGCCGCCATTGAAGGCATGGGCGGTCAGCAGAGGCACGCCTATAAGCAGATTTTTCATCCATTGATATAACCTGGTTTCTTTCACCCACACACGCCAGGCAGGTGGGCGGTCGTCAAAAACCTGTGCCACATGCGTGCGTTTTCTTGCTCCGCTTTCTACCCCCGCGCCGGGATTGACAACGATAGCTTGCCTTGCTTTGTCCCATACCGCGAAATCGGCCTTGGCATTACCTGCGTAGTCGAAAGGTCCGCCATTGGTGAGTTTCTGGATTGCCGCCAGTTTAGCTTCGCTACGCAGATTATGGATACCGTCACTAGCCAGTACGCTGGTGAAGATGCCCAGCCTGTCCGCCACCGGTTGCGCGAGCCTGATGTCGGATGCTGTCGCCAGGTGGAGTTCGCGTCCACTGGCGTGTTGCTCTTGCAGGAAGGCGACGAATTCGGCTTGCAGCGGGAAAGTATCTGCTTCCATGCTGACCCGCTCGGCAATGCGCGCCTTCAAGTAGCTTTTTCCTTTCAATAGCCAGAAGGGCAGGGAAAAAACGATCCACGGCGATTGCTTGATCAAGAGCAGAGTGCTCTCCATCAGCAAGTCGGTTTTGATCAGCGTGCCGTCCAGATCGACAAATAAAGGGGGAGGGGAGTGTGTATCTGGCGTCATTGGGCGGCAGTCGGATGTGCTTGTAATTTAATTAATATCGGCGTGAATTTATCACGAATTTTCCACAATCAACAGCAGGGATTTAGCGCACAGTGTTGATCGTCTTGCCAATGATGGGCAGTCCAAGTTCCAGCGCCGACGGTTTATCGTTAACCTCGCCCAAATTCTTGTAGATGACTAGCTCCTTCTCATGCGCGTCGTAGTTCGAAGGAGTTGGGATGCGTGCTACCTCCTCAAATTTGCCGGTCGCCAGCATGTGCTCAAATTTTTTCATGACTGCCAGATCGGCCCAGAATCCCGGCTGTACTACCAGATAATGAATGCCCAGCTGATTGATTTTGTCGTTAATTTCCGCCTCATTCAAATCCTTTTCTGCGACACCCAGCTCGCGTCTTACTGAAACGCTCAGTAACAGCTTGTCCGCTCGTATCACCGACATATCGCGCCTGTCTTCACGGCTGCGCATGTTGAATACGAAGGAGCCGTCGCGGTAGCCCGAAAACAACACCTTGCTTTTTTGCGGCGCATTTTTTGCAATATAATCCGCCGCGGCGGCGTAACCCTGCACATAATGAACCGGCCTGAATAGTACGGTCTGCATCACCAGTGCTGCCGTCAGCAGCATCAGCAATCCAGAGGAAAGCCGCGCCGGCGCTATATTCCGGATCAATAAGCTGGCTGCCAGTACCAGCGGCGGCAGGATGAAAATGCTGTGGCGTGCTTCTTTCAGGTCAATCAACGAGAAAAACAGGTAGCCGCAGAACAGCCACGACAACCAGAACAGAAGGTCTCCCTTTGTCAGTTCACCGCTATTGCGTCGTATCAGCGCGACGATAGCCGCCATTGCTGCCGTCAATGCCAGCGGCCATCCTAATTGACCTGGAAATTGTTGCAGATACCATAGCCAGCCGGCCAGGGTTTTGCGGGATGCGACAGAGTCTGCGACGCCGGTCACGGATTGCACATTAGCCTGCCCAAATTTCAGCGTGATGACAATCAGTGGAACCAGGCTTATCGCGGCGACAATAGCGACGATCCAGATATGACGGTCGCGCAATAGTTGCATGCGCCTCTCTGCCAGCAGGCTCAGCGCAAAGGCCAAACCCAGGAAAGCGGTGGAAATTTTGGTATACATGGCCAGCACAAGCAGGGCGGCGCACAGGTAGAGAAATACCGGTCTGGACTCTTTGCGGTAGCGGACAAAAAATACCGCGCTCCACATCAGGAAGGCAAAGGCAGGAATTTCCAGCATGACCTGGCGCCCCCAGAAGGCCACTTCCGGTGCCGCAAGCAGCATCAGTGCGGCGAGCGCTGCCTGCCATGCAGTAAGCCAATTCTTGAATAGATACCAGCTGCCCCAGGCAAACGCAACATAGTGCAGTGCGACTACCAGTAATGCTGTATTTTGCGATGCGCCAAACAGTGCATAAAAAGGTGCAGAGATGACATAGAAAAGCGGTGGATAAAAAAGTATCGTTAATGCCGGATACTGCGCATAGTAGTTATACGCAAATTCGGTAGGATTTTGAAAATGACCCGCGGTAAAGTAATCCTTCAGAAATACCCCGTTCAATGCATGGCGCGGTGCATCGCTCCAGTCAAAAGCACCGTGCGACGGCGCTCCGATGAACAGCAGAGCAACCGCGACTGCCAGCGCCAGCAATATGGACAGCTTTTGATAAATTTCTCGTGACACAAATCTCTCCTGAGTCTCGCTACCACTCTTTATGCCTGCGACGGATTACTCACACAGTATCGTTGATGAAATTTTTCGATGAAACAAATGCCGGTTTTTTCGGATGAGATGCTTAACAAATGCTGCCTCGGGGAGTGGGGCCCCGCCGGCATCCGGCTTAGCGCTGCCTTTTAAAGCGGGACAGTCCTTCCATCAGTAAAGCGCGCGGTATATAGGTCGCACTCTTGATGGGCCGAATACCAAAATAGGCGGCTTTTATAAACGGCGGTATGCTGGGCAGGAAGGCTCCGGCAAAAAACAGGTTACAACCCATCTGGAAGGACTGCGTGCCGCGAATGTGGCGCACTTCGCTGGAAGACAACTTGCTGTACTGCGTGACCAGGTGTCTTTCCAGCATGGGCTGGACGATAGTCTGGGTTTGCCACAGATGCCTCTTCATCAGGCTGTCGGTACTGTCATAATAATTGATCAGTATGTCTTTCAATACCCTGATCTTGCCAAGCATGGCCAGTCTGATCCACAGGTCCAGATCCTCGCCGACGGCCAGGCTTTCATCAAACCCGCCCAGCTGCAATACCAGCTTGCGGTACGTTAGTACCGTCGGTGTTGGCAAGAAGTTGTAGATCAACAGCGTTTTCCAGGCTTCGTCGCCTTCAACGGGAGGGCGATTGACATGCCCCTCTTTCAGATGTTCGCCGGCTTCTGAAATCAGTTTGCTATTGCAGGATACCAGCGTAATCAAAGGGTCTTGCTTGATGGCTGCCACTTGCTGTTTCAATTTTCCTGGAAGCCATATGTCGTCGGCATCCAGAAAGGCCAGGAATTTTCCTTTCGCATGCCGGATACCCATATTTCTTGCTGCAGAGACGCCACCGTTCTTCGGCATCTTCAGGACATGGAAAATTTCTGTCGGCCGTACGAGGCTTTTCGCGACTTCGTAGGTGTCGTCTGCGCTGCCGTCGTCGATGACAATAATTTCCATCGCGTCCATATTCTGGATACGGACCGATTCAATGGCGCGGGCAATGGTCTGCGCCGCATTAAAGGCCGGGATGATGACGCTGACTTCGTAGACGTTCTCTTCACCTTCGGCGGCAAGTGAGTGGGTGGAATTATTCATCGTATTAAATTCCCAGTCTCCATTGTATGCTTTGGAGGCCTCGTGCTAATTGAGTCGAGACTGATTTGTTGTACCAGGTCCCTCTGTAAAACAAATGGTCTTCGTTTGTGATCTCGCGCTTGCTGGGTGTATCGCCCTCGCCACGGTCTATCATGTGCACCTGATTGGCATACGTTGCCTTACTGATAGAGTGCAGCAGCAAACGGCCTGGCGCATATTTTGCCAAGTCCGGGTTATACACAGGGAACCAGTATTGCAGCACACCGTTTCCCATGACGCCAAAATGGCTGCCAACCCAGGTATCGCCGGCAGTCATATGCGACAGCACACCACGGCAACTGGCGAAATTTTTCTCGAGCAAATTTTCTAACAATTTTAATTTCCAGGCGGTGGCCAGCACATCTTTGGCGTTTGTTTTTTTGTACTGAGCACGCTTGTGTGCAACCAGCCGCCGCAGCTTTTCCAATCGGTCCTGCTGTGTATCGAACTCAAAACTGACAGGTCCTATGTCGCGGCTCAATTGCCTTTCGCGCCGCTCGGTATCTTTCAGATATTTATGGCTCATGGACTCGAGCCGGGTACGATCGGCGGCATCGGTATCGAAGCGTATCCTCAGCCCGGTGCGTGGACGTTCTCCGGTTAATCCATAGTTCAGTTGAGACTCATCCAAGTGCGAGAAATTGAGATGGTTCAAATGCGCCAGCCTGAGCAGTTCGGGTGCCGTGATCCTGATGCCTGCATCCGCCGCCAGCCCAAAGTAGTCGCTCATTCCTCCGCCCGCCGGTGCTGCCGATTTAAGTAGTGCGGAGAGTTTGCTTTCAAACTGGTAAGGAAAAAATCCAACCATTTTGCTGTCGCGATAGAGTATGCAAACGCGTACATCCATACCGGATTGCTCGACTGCGCGTGCGTAGTGTGCGCTGAGAAAAGGCGATGCGAGATGGGCTTGGGTCGCCGATAGCGCATCCCATGCGTCGATCGCACTTTGCTCCAACTGTAGCGGGCGAAGGATGCTGGCTGAAAGTAGTTGATTTTTCATGAGTCAGTCCATATGCAAGCTGCTGCTCGGCCTGAGGAATAACGAGGTCGCCAGCATGAATGGATGAAAATGACCCTTTACATCGGTAATCGCGCGTTCAGAAATATGGATGCGGCCCCAGATCTTGCCACCTCTTCCGGCGGCGTCCATTTTGTTGAGCATTGCATCGCTACTGAACAAATGCCGATAGCCTTCGGTCAGGCATGCTTTGACGACATTGCCGTCATACGCGCCATGCGGAAACGACATACTGTCGATGGAGGCACCTTCCAGGTAATGAGAAAGCGCCGTTTTTGCCTGTGCGACTTCAATGCCGGCGCTCGCCACTTTGGTAAGCGGCTGGTGCGTCATGCCATGGCTGCCGATGGCATGCCGGGATGTCGACATTGCCTTGAGCTGTTCTGCATTCATCATCGCCGGCGGCTCATTAGAGGCCGCCTGTAACAGGCGCGCCAGTTCATTGAGCTGCTGTTTATCGCCAGCCTCCAGCGATTGTATGATGGAACGGATGTTCTTCTCATCGTAGGCGGGCGGCTGCGCCAGCTCCACCTGAAGACCGCAATGGGCGATTGCTTGCCGTAGCTGCATCAGCCCGTTTTGGCCGGCAGACAAAACCCGGTAAACGCTCTCTTGCCAGAATGGCGCGTGCTGATTAATAACGCAGCCGGCAACAAATACCAGAGCAGACAGACCCAGTTCATCCAGGATGGGCTGCGCGTATTCCGCAGTATCTGCCCAGCCGTCGTCAAAAGTGATCAGCAGGCTGCGGGCAGGTAAAGACGAGTTTGCCGCGCAGGCTGCTGCAAGCTGTTCCAGAGTTATGAGCTGATAGTGCTTTTTGAAAAAGTGCAGGCACGCCGAGAAGGTATCCGTGCTCATGGTCCATTCTGGGTCGGCGCCGGCCCAGCGTATATCGGTGCGAGGGAGCACCCGGTGAAACATGGCGACGGTGAGATTGTCCCGGTTGCGGAAGCGATGATAGATATCCAGTGCGCCGGTACCGTAGGCAAGTTCTTTCACCAAAGTTTTGACTTTGTACGACAGGCTCCGCCCTAGGCCTGTTCCTGCCGTGTCGCGTTTTACGGCACTACTGGTCGGGTGGATGCCGACATCCAACGAGCGCTCACCCGCTAGCGGCACGGATAAATTGGAAGTGTGAATGTTCATGAGAGGCCACATGTTTCGGCTTTCAGATTGCCAGCCAGCGCAACAGGCGAAGCTTGAAGAACAGGGGCGTATTGTCCCAGGGGCGGCTGCGGGGAATCTGATGCATGTCCATTTGCGGCTTGACCGAGCCCATGGCTGTCGTAAAGGCTGCGCTGTAACCTGCCGCCTTTGCCATCTGCACATGGCGCTCATCGAAATCCATGCCGACTTTGCCGTTCGGATAGGCAAACAGTCTTACCGGTTTCCCTATGATTGCTTCCAGTTGCTCCTTGCACCCGGCAATCTCATCCCGGGCGCGCTGATCGTCCAGACGGGTCAGGATAGGATGCGTAATGGTGTGACCGCCAACCTCTATACCCTGTTCAGCCAGGGTATGTACCATTTGGCGAGTCAGCATCAGGTCTTCACTGCGATGGTTTCCTATCAGGCTTTCCAGCTTCAACGACAGCTCCAGTCTTTTTTCCGTGGCAAGGTACTTGGCGATATCGATCAGCTTGTCTGCCGTCTGTTTTCGCTCAGCGACGGTAGAGACAGGATGCAGACCCAGACCGAGGTCGTGCAGATCCAGTGTACCTTCAGGTAAACGGCGCACAGCCTCCAGTATCCTATCATTCCACATGTTGTTGCCATCCATGTAACCTGTCGTTACAAATACGGTGGCAGTCAGGCCGAATTCTTTCAGTATAGGCAGGGCCAGATCGTGGGTAGAGCGATAGCCGTCATCAAAGGTAATGGCGACTGCCCTTGGCGGCATGCGATCGTTTTTCAAGGCAAGCATGGCATCGTACAGGGGCATTACATTGAATGAACTTGCCAATGCCTGCATTTGCCAGCGAAACATGTCTACATCCGGATCTTCGTCGAGCATAGGGTCTGCGTGCTCAAGAATGCGGTGGTAGTTCAGTATGCACAAACGTCCCTGCCCCTTGCCATGAGGAGCGATTCTATTGCCGATGACCCGCACCATGCGCGAGGTCAGGCTATCGATGAATGAGGTAGTCATGCGCGATCAGGAGTATTAAGCTGCGATTGGCTGGCAGCCGGATTGAGTTCCAGGCTTGCGGCCTCCGGTTCTCGCGGCTCAAGTTTATTGGATAGTAATACTTTTTCCAGCAAGATCAATAGGCCTACCACGTCATAGAACAAATCGTAGTAGGCGAGAGTCAGGAAGGCTCCGCCGATGGCATAACCGATGATACTGACCTGACACATTGCGGCGAGGTCGGATGCCCATTTCAGGTCGTCCCTTCCTTTGCAATGCTTGATGATTTTTGTGCCGGAGCGCCAGGCCATCCAGATGAACAGTAAAAACAAGCCCAGGCCGACAAAGCCGTGCTCACCTAGTACCTGGAAATAAATACTATGCGCTGCATGCTGGTCATAAGGATTCGGCGCGTAGACAGCGAACATTTTGTGCGTGAAGCAATCATAGCCACCGCCCATCAGATTATTTTCGGCAACATTAACAGCGAAACCCCATGCATTGATGCGGCCCTGGGCCGAGGCATCCTGCTTGTAGTCATCTATCGTGTTCATCCGGTCAAACCATTTATCCGGCATGACCGTGTAAATCAATGGCACGATCAGCAACAGGATCAGGCCGGTGCGAATTTTTTGCCGGCTTTTTAACCATAAGAAAATCAGCATGCAGCCGCCGCCGAGCAAGGCGCCGCGCGAGTAGGAGCCGACTGCTGAGACGAGGCAAATGATGGACAGTGCCATCAGGCCGTAGCGTATGATTCTGTATTTTACGGTGAGCTGGGTATACCAGATGATCGGCAAAGCGGTTACCAGCGCCAATGCGAGTGCATTATTATCCGCAATATAGCTGCCGTCCGGCCCATACACATTGCTGCCGCCGCCGCTGGTCAAGGTAAAGATGCCGCCTTTCAGGCCCCAGAATCCAATGGATAAACCAATTGTCCAGGCGAGAGCCTGAATTTCCTTTTTCGTGTTGACAGATACCAGTACGACCATGAGCAGGAACATCGTCTTCATGACGCGGTTCCATTCGGTCCACGCGCGAACTGGCTCCAGTGCGGAAAAAGTTGTCAGGTTCATCCAGCCAATAAAAATCAACAAGACCACTACCGCCGGGGTCACGGGAAATTTTTTCGGTTGTTTGGAAGCGAGCAGGCTGATTAAGGTGATCACGACTATCAGCGCTGCAAATGGAAAATCGTAAGCAGCACCGTAGGTAAGCCGGTGGGGGTTCATCAAGCTGACCCAGATGAACATGAGCACGCCCAGGAAAGGGCGCGTAAATACAAACGGCAGCAAGCTGAATATGAGTACGAAAAGCGCAATATCACGCATGCTGCTGCAACCTCTCAAAAAGCCCGGTTACCCGTTCGGCGTTGGCTTTCCAGGTCAGCTGTTTGTCGGCGATGGTGGCCGACGCATTTTTGCTGACATGGCTGCGCAGCGTCGAATCTGAACAGAGGCGGTCTATGGCCAGCGGCAAGCCGTCGGCCTGCGCCGGGTCGAACAGTACGGCATTGTGCTCATCGCTGAGCAGTTCGCGGATATTCGGCTGGGCTGGCGCGACGATGGCTTTGCCCAGTGCCAGGTATTCAAACAACTTCAGCGGTGATGCGTAGGCGACCACGGCAGGTTGCAGCGCGATATCAAAGGCGGCCACATACTGCGGGATTTTTTCACGGCCGACAATGCCGGTGAAGCTGACGCGGCTAGCGACGTTCAGGTCCCTGGCTTGCTGCTCCAGTGCCTGGCGCGCGGGGCCGTCGCCGACCACCATCAGGTGCCTGGCTGAATCGGCGGGGTCCTTGGCGATCATGTCGATGACCTTGTCCAGTCCATGCCAGTCGCGCACAAAGCCAGTAAAGCCCAGCACCAGTTTGTCGGTTAACCCCAGCGAAGTCTTGACTGAAGTGTTGTCTGCGACATTTTCAAATTCTTTGGTATTGATGCCGTTATGAATGACCATCATGCGCTCGGCCGGCACGCCGTACGACTGTACGATCTCTGCCATCACCTGCGTGACCGGCAGTACAAAATCGGCGGCTTTCCAGGTGTAAGCTTGCGACCAGCGCGCCAGGCGCTGCAGCGACAGGCCGTCGTAGCGCGAGCGCTCTTCAAAAATCGGAGAATTGATTTCCAGCAGCATCGGCAGGCGGTATTTGCGCTTGAGCCAGATGCCGGCCGGAAGGAACAGGTTATAGCGTTCATACAGGCAGTCAGGTTTATGCAGTTTGACTGCCTTGACCAGGTCGCGATAGGCGATCAGGCTATAGGCAAATTCCATCAGCTCATAACAGAACTTGGGAACATGGCGTTTCAGCCATGGCACAAATTTGCCGTCGGAACCAAAAGAGGTCTGCTCCGCGCCGGCGGGGGCGACCACGATGACTTCGTGCCCCAGTTCGCGCAGGGCTGCGATCATTTCGTCGATATGAACCGACTGTCCGTCTTTGGAGCGGGTGCGATGGTGGTAGAGTATCTTCACTTGGCGCTTACCCCGTGCAGCCTTTGTCCATTGCTGTTCAAAATATTCTGAAACAATTGCAGTTGTCCTTGTGTGGTGTCGTCCCAGCTGAATTTTTCTGCATAGCGCCGCGTAGCCGCATGCTCGGGATATGTGGCGCGCAGTGCGTTGACTGCATCTACCAGTGCGCCGGGAGTACGTTGTTCCATCAATATGCCGGCTTCCGGCGAGGCGACCACTTCCGGCGTGCCCCAGACATTGCTGGCGACCACAGGCGTGCCGCAGGCCATGGATTCCAGCAAGACATTGGCCCAGCCTTCGCGGCTGGATGCCAGCACCAGCGCATCGGCGCCATTGTAATAAGTCTTCAATTCGGTTTGCGGCACTGAGCCCAGGAATTTGACACGGTCGGCAACGCCGAGCTGTAGCGCCAGGTCTTCCAGTTTCTTGCGGTCCGGGCCGGTGCCGGCGATCAGCAGCCGCACGCCCTGCAATGAAGGCATGGCCTGGATGATCAGGTCATGCCCTTTGCGCGGGTCCAGCAGGCCTACCGACAATAAAGTGAAGTGCTCCAGCCCCAGCGTTTGCCTGGCACTTGCCCTGTCCATAGGCTGGAAGCGCTGCAGGTCCACGCCATTGCGCAGCGGCGTGATGCTGTCCGCGGTGACGCCCAGGCTGACCATTTCCTCTTTCAAGGCATTGCACACGGTGATGATGCCCTTGGCATTTTGCGCTGCCCACAGGATCATCTTGCGTGGCAGCCGGTGTTGCGGAATCAGGTTGATATCGGTGCCGCGCGCGGTAATCACTACCGGCTTGTTGAAGTGCTTGCCCAGCATGACCGCCGCCACGCCATCCGGATAGAAGTAATGCGCATCCAGCACGTCAAAATCAAAACCTTCATCGATGATGCGGCCTATGGTCTTCTTGACGGCATTGGCCATCAGGAAAGGCGCGACCTGCATGCCTACTTTAGGTAGCAAAGGGTAGCGGGGATGCTGGACGCGGATGCCATGCCTGGTTTCTTCTGCAGGCACCCTGGCAAAGCTGGCGTAGTGGCCATAGCGCGGGTTCGTCGATGGGAACCAGGGCACGGGTGCAACCACACGCGACTCCACCTGGCCGCTGGCAATCAGGTAGCGCAGCCTGGTCTCTACAAAGATGCCATGATTAGCTTGTTCTGCATTAGGAAACAGGGTACTGAATGTGAGTAGCTTCATCTTTTCATAACATGGTGAGACCTGCCTGAAGCGCAAGCAGCATAAGAAGTGCCATTTTGCTTAGAACTGTGGATACTAACAGAGCTGTTACGTTTTGGAATCACTTCTATGTCCTTGTTATTTAATATTTTTTTGGATATTTACCGATAGCAAAATGGAAAGTATAATTTTGCACTGGTCTATTGTGAACATCCTGTATTTATTTGATTTCCGAGCGGCAATTTTGTGATGAGAAAATCCAAAATTCCCAGCCTCGCGGCAAGTGCATGACGAGAAGATCGTCTGCCCTGGCGTGCTGTTTTACGGGTTTTCACCGCGCATATAGTGAGTCAGCACAATTATGCCTCGCATGACTCGGCTTCCATTCGGTCTTTTCCGATTTGCAACGTTGTTTTTCCAAATTTGACAAAAGCGGGGCCGCTTTTGCCTATGGATGACATGCATAATGCAAGGCGAAGGTTTTTTCGATGCTTGTCCGCAAGCTTTTCCTATGCCTGGTTTGCTGGTGCGAGGTAAAGCCAGGCCCAGTACCCATGTCCTGTGCGAGTAATTTGGTCCCGAGCCTGGCATTGCGATGCTTAGCTGGGGACTATCCCAAGCTGTATAGCTTGATTTGATAAGGGCTTAAGCCAATGACGTCTGGTAATAAAAAAATTCTGGTTACAGGGGCAGCGGGATTTGTCGGCAGTTTTGTCGCCGCGCGTTTGGCCGGCATGGGCCATCAAGTGGTTGGCTGCGACAATTTCAACGATTACTACACGCCCAAGCTGAAGACCGATCGCGTCAATGCGATACTGACGCCCGCAGGGGTGGAGTGCCTGACTGTAGAACTGGCAGATACAGCCCAGGTGAATGCCTTGTTTGATAAGGTGCAGCCCGATCTGGTGGTGCATCTGGCCGCACAGGCAGGGGTCAGGTATTCGCTGACCAATCCTGGCGTGTATATCCAGGCCAACCTGGTTGCCTTCGGCAATATGCTGGAAGCCAGCCAGCGGCATAAGATAGAACACCTGCTATACGCCAGCAGTAGCAGCGTGTATGGCGCCAATGCCAAGATCCCGTTTAGCGAGGATGACCAGACGGACGAACCGGTGTCGCTGTATGCAGCCACCAAGAAGGCCAACGAACTGATGGCTTACTCCTACAGCCACCTGTACAAGCTGCCGGCGACCGGCCTGCGCTTCTTTACTGTGTATGGCCCCTGGGGCCGGCCGGATATGGCCTATTTCAGCTTTACGCAAAAGATGCTGAAGGGTGAAACCATACCGGTTTTTGCTGAAGGGCAACTACGCCGCGATTTCACTTACATTGACGATATTGTTGAGGGCGTAGTGCGCCTGCTGTTCAAGCCGACGCCGGCAACCGAGTCCAGTCCGCCGCACACGGTATTCAACATCGGCAATCATCAGCCGGTGAAAGTGGTTGATTTTATTAACACTTTGGAAAGAGTGTTGGGTGTCAAAGCCAATATCAATCAATTGCCTATGCAGCCCGGCGATGTGCCTACCACCTATGCGGATACGGCCAAATTGAGGGCCTGGGTAGACTTTGCTCCGACCACGCCATTGGAGACTGGCTTGATTCGCTTCAAAGATTGGTATAATGCTTGGTCAGCATCCTAGCCCGTTAATGGTTAAATAACATGAAAAAAATTCTTATTCTTGGTGTCAATGGCTTCATCGGTCACCATCTGTCCAAGCGCATCCTGGAAACGACCGACTGGGAAGTGTATGGCATGGACATGCAAAATGATCGCTTGAAGGACTTGCTGGACCATCCGCGCATGCACTTCTTCGAAGGCGACATCACGATCAATAAGGAATGGATCGAATACCATATCCGTAAATGTGATGTTATTTTGCCATTGGTTGCGATCGCTACACCGTCTACTTATGTGCAACAGCCTTTGCGCGTATTTGAACTGGATTTCGAGGCCAACCTGCCTTTCGTTCGTTCTGCAGCCAAATACGGCAAGCACCTGATCTTCCCATCCACTTCCGAAGTGTATGGCATGAGTTCCGATGCGGAATTCGATCCGGAATCTTCTGACCTGGTCTATGGTCCTATCAACAAATCCCGCTGGATCTATGCCTGCTCCAAGCAGCTGATGGATCGCGTGATCTGGGGCTATGGCATGGAAGGCCTGAACTTCACGCTGTTCCGTCCTTTCAACTGGATCGGTGCCGGCCTGGATTCCATCCATACGCCAAAAGAAGGTTCTTCCCGCGTACTGACCCAGTTCCTGGGCCATATCGTTCGCGGCGAAAACATCCAACTGGTAGACGGCGGCGTGCAGAAGCGTTCCTTCACTTACGTGGATGACGGTATTGACGCACTGGTGCGCATCATCGCCAATAAAGACGGCGTTGCCACAGGCAAGATTTACAACATCGGTAACCCGGTCAACAATTATTCCATCAAGGAATTGGCTGGCATGATGCTGGAACTGGCAGCGGAATATCCTGAATACCGCGAAACAGCCAAGCTGGTGAAACTGGTGGATGTGACCGCGCAGGGTTACTACGGCAAGGGGTACCAGGACGTGCAGAACCGCGTTCCCAAGATCGACAGCACCAAGTCCGAACTGGGCTGGGCGCCTCAATACTCGATGCGCGATGCCCTGGTTAAAATCTTTGATTCATACAAAGACAAGCTGTCTGACGCAGAACAGTTGAATAACTGATTGCAGTAAGAAAATAAGAAAAGGCCCGGATGAACTGGATTCATCCGGGCCTTTTTGTTTTTGCGGCGATATTTGTGTGACACTTGGGTGACAGATTCGCCCGTCACCCATCATAGGCGCTAATGATATTCGCGGCCCACGCTGACACGCAGGAAGGTCTCGAACATCAGTACCGACCATAGCGATGCGCTATAGTCTTTCAGGCCGGACTCGTGCTGCTCCACCATGTGGCGCAGATAGTTTTCATTGAAGATGCCGGTATCCAGCAGCAGCGGGCTCAGCACAGACTCCCTGACCTTGGCGCGCAAGGGGCCGCGGAACCAATCTGCCAGCGGAATGGAAAACCCTTTTTTCGCGCGGTACAGGATGTCGTCCGACAGATAGGGCTGCAGCGACTTCTTGAAAATATACTTGCCTTCGCTGCCCTTCAGCTTCATTGATGGCGGCAGGCCGGATACCCATTCTACAAACTTGTGGTCCAGCAGCGGCACCCGCACCTCCAGCGAGTGTGCCATGCTGGCGCGATCGACCTTGGTCAGGATGTCTCCCGGCAGGTAGGTCTTGAAGTCCAGATACTGGATCATCGATAGCGGATCATCGGTGGGTGAGTTGGCCGCGTGGTCGTGCATGACCTGGATTGCGCGGTAGCCCTGCAATTCGGTCTGGAATTTGGCGCTGAACAGCTCTTTCCTGACCCGGTCCGGCATGATGGACACGCCGTGGAAATAACCGTCCACCAGATCGCGTGACAAGGCTTCAAAGGTGGTCTTGGCGCGGAACATTTGTGGTGCCCAGTCGGCCTTGGGGTAAATCTTGCCCAGGGTGCCAAAGACAGGTTTGCGCAAGCCCATAGGCAGCAGTGAGCGCACGCGCTGCTCGCCCATTGCATAGCGGTAGCGGCGATAGCCGGCGAAGTTTTCATCGCCGCCGTCGCCGGACAGGGCAACCGTTACCCGTTTGCGCGCCAGCTGGCAGACTCTATACGTGGGAATGGCGGAGCTATCCGCATATGGCTCGTCATACAGGCTGGCCAAGGTATCGATCAGGCCGTAGTCGTCCTTGTCCACGGTTTCCGAATAATGGGTTGTTTTATAACGCTGCGCCACCTGGTTGGCAAAGGCAGACTCGTCGTACTGCGGGTCATTGAAAGCGATGGAGCAGGTATTGACTGCCTCGTGATCCTGTTCCGCCATCATCGCCACTACCGCGCTGGAATCGACGCCGCCGGACAGGAAGGCGCCCAATGGCACCTCTGATTTCAACTGGCTCTTCACCGATTCGCGCAAGCGCTCCACCAGTTCCCTTTCCACGTCCTGTTCGGAAATGGCTGCCACCGGCTGGAAGGGGATATCCCAGAAGCGTTTCTGATGCACGGATGTGTCGCCGACCTTCAGTGTGATCGTATGGCCCGGGCTGAGTTTGAAAGCCTGGTGGAAGATGGTTTTCGGTTCCGGAATATAACCGTAGGCAAAATAGTCTTCCACTGCACTGGGATTCAGTTTTCTGGACAACGCCGGAAAGGTCATCAGCGATTTCAATTCGGAGCCGAACACGAAATGCCCATCCGGCAGCAGCGAATAAAACATGGGTTTGACGCCGACGTGATCGCGGCCCAGGAACATGGTCTTCTTGTTGCGGTCCCATAAGGCAAACGCAAACATGCCGCGGAAATGATGTACGCAATCCTCGCCCCATTGCTGCCAGGCGTAGACGATGACTTCGGTATCCGAGCGGGTGCGAAAGACATGCCCCAATTTGCCCAGTTCGTCCATCAGCTCCAGGTAATTGTAGATTTCGCCGTTGAATACGACACCTACCGTGTTGTCGGCGTTGAACAGCGGCTGCTGGCCGGTGGCGATATCGATCACGGACAGGCGGCGATGGCCGAAGCCCAGGCCATGTTCCAGGTACAGGTCACCTTCGTCGGGGCCGCGGTGATGCTGGCTTTCGTTCATGCGCCGGAGTACTTCCCGGTCTATCGCCCGTTCGCCGCGCGTATCAAAAATTCCGACTATTCCGCACATGGTTGCTGATTTCCCGATTGAAAGATTGGATTAAAGTTTTGCCTGGCACAGCGCATCGTACAGTTTCATATAATTCTGCAACATTGCCGCGATGCTGTAATTTTGTTCTACCAGCTCGCGGCCCGCAATGCCGTGCTGTGCCATCTTTGCCGGCTGGCGGAAATAGTCAGCCAGGCTGGCGGCGATTGCTTCATGATCACTTGCGCTGACCAGGATGCCGGTGCGCCCTTGATCAAGCACATCCGGGATGCCGCCGACGGCTGAAGCAATTACCGGCAGGCCGCTGGACATCGCTTCCAGCAGTGTAACAGGCGTGCCCTCGGCAAAGGACGGCAGCACGAACACGGAAAATTCGCGCATCAGCTCGGCAATATCGGAGCGGGCACCGGCCAGCCATATCTGCTCGCCCGGCCCTGTCGTGTCTACTTGCGCCTGCAATTGCCGCATCAGCGGGCCGTCGCCTATGATATGCAGGCGAAGTTTTTCCTTGTGCTCCGGCATCAATTCCAGCAGACGCTGGAAGGCGATGACCAGGCCCTTGTGATTCTTGATATCCTGCACACGGCCTACGGTGCCGACGACGAACGGCTCTGTCGCAAGGCCATTTGGCGCCGCATGGAAGCGCTCGGTGTCGACGCCGTTATTGATCAGCAGATTTTTTGCGTCCGGCACGCGTATTACGTCCTTCAGCCACTGCCTCAAATCACGCGACACCGGGATATAACAATCGATGAAGGGAATCAGCAGGCGGCGCAGCATATTGTGCTTGGGGTTTTTACCTTCGGGATCGCTGAGGTCGCGCCCGTGCTCTGCATGGATGCAAATCGGCACTCCCGCCATTTTCGCAGTGAAAGAATATTCGATCGCGGCCAGGTTATAAGTGTGCAGAATGGCCGGCCTGAGTTTGCGCAGCAGCTTCCACAACTTCAGGTGGGTTTTCAAGCCCAGGCCTGCCGGCTTGTGCAAGGCGATGATCTCTACGCCCGGCTTGGTGATTTTTTTTGCAAACGAGGTGAAATCGGTCAGGCACACCACGGCGTGGCGGTATTTATCCGCAGGCATGCGGTTGACGCACTCCGCCAGTACGGTCTCCAGAC
This sequence comes from Parundibacterium terreum, assembly GCF_014636315.1. Taxonomy (GTDB): domain Bacteria; phylum Pseudomonadota; class Gammaproteobacteria; order Burkholderiales; family Burkholderiaceae_D; genus Undibacterium; species Undibacterium terreum. The sequence goes on from NZ_BMED01000007.1 coordinate 77,382, forward strand.
CACCAAAATCCAGCCTGTAGACCAGATGCACGACGAGTGGCAATTGCCTCATGATTCTTGATTATTTCTTGTTCGCTGACAATGTGGCTTGCACCGCATCCAGATTGGCGTTCAGGAAGTCTCTAAGCGCTGTCCTGGCCTCTTCGGGGTTTTCGTTAAAAGGTGCGTAGACGATGATGGATGCGCCATCGTCGCCGTTCATCAGCACTTTTTCCTTGGTCTGCAACAGCTTGCCCACATAATTATTGGCAGTGTACCGGTTGGCGAGCCAATACCAGTGCCAGACGACCATAGGACCCGATGGCCCCTTCAGTTGGGTTTCACGTATTACGATCTGGCGATTCGCCACCGATTCCTGGCGCACCGAGAAATTGGTTTTGGTCCAGTTATCGTCATGGTCGGGCACCATGATATTGACGCTGCTGATCAGCGCGGTATCGCGTGTCTGGTTACGGTAGTATTTCAGCAGCAGGTTCACTCGTTCGCCATTGTGCTGATAGGCTTTATCCAGTTCGGCGCTGGCCGGCAGGAAGACCGGGCGCCAGGTAGTAAACGATGCGCTTTCCTGCCAGTCTATGTGCAGACCAGCCAGTTGTGCCGGGGCAGGATTGAAACTGATGCGTTTGATATAGGAGGCATAGGCAGGCCATATACCTATGCAGATGACGACTGCAACCGCTGCGACCAGAACTTTGCCGGTACTTACCGGTGGGTTGTCCAGCCTTGCCTGGTTTCTTTCAGCCTCACTGACAGTATCGTCCTTGTTTTCGCGCCAGAAGCTGCCTATCCAGAACATGATGAACATCACCAGGCCAAAGAATAGCCAGCCGTAAATGATGTGATCCACGCCTACCGCGAGTTGCATGCCGCTCAGGTGGCCTATCATGACGATCATATAGGCACGCATGCCGTTGGCAATGATGGGAACGACGATGGACAGCGCAACAAAAGCCAGTTGCCGTTTCAGCGAGCGGTAGGTCAGATAGGCATACAGGCAGCCCAGCGTCAGTGAAGAAATCAAATACCTGACGCCGCTGCATGCTTCGACGACGGACCAGTTGCCGGACGGGATGGAGAAGCTGCTGCCGTCGCGCAGCACCGGTATACCGGTCGCCTGCAGGGCCAGTATCGTGAAATCGGCGGTAAAGTCGATCAGAGGGGCAATAAAGACTTCGCCAAAAGGCACGGCCAGCAGCACAAAAAACAAGGGGAAGGCCATCGCCCACGAGACACGGCGGCCCAGCAATACAACGACAGCCAGCGGAAACATCGCCACAAAACTATACTGCTTGATTACTTGCACTTCACCCAGATCGGCCAGCAGCCATGCCAGGCCGCAGGCCAGCAATGCGAGCAATGCCGGCCAGTAAGGCTGGACCGTCATCTGCATCAGGCTTTTCCTGCGCAGCCAGATCAGGACCAGGCTGATCGGCGCGATGATGTAGCCATGCGCAAAAGTCTCGGAACTGTTCCAGACGGAGACGATGGACTCCGCCGTGGCGAGGTAGAACAGGAAGGGAATGAGCAGCACGCCCGTGATGATCAATCCCTTGATAAAATTGGATGGCGGGTTTGCCGGGGTTGATGTCGTCACGACTAGGCCTTTGCTGGAGATAAGCCGGGTAAATGGGAAGGGGGCTGCTGGTTGCGGGCCGGTGCAGACGGATCCAGCAGCGCATCCACCCGCGACAGGTTGGCCGTCCAGTTGAATTTCGCGATGACCCTGGCCCTTGCTGCCTGTTCCATGGCCGTGTCCCGGAGTGCCAGCAATTGCAATACCTGGCTGGCAAACTGCTGGGCATCGTCGGCCAGCATCAGTTCCTTGCCTGGTGCGGCAGCTATACCTTCCAGCGCTTGTGCGGATACAACGACAGCCTTGGCCATTGCCATCGCTTCCAGTACCTTGTTTTGTATTCCGCGAGCGATGCGTAATGGAGCGACCGCAACATGGGCATGCGCCAGGTAAGGACGTACATCCGGCACCGAGCCGGTAACCCGCACGCCTGGCAATTTCGCCAATTCCTTCACCTGGTCGGACGGGCGGGCGCCGACGATGTAAAACACGGCATTGGGGTTCTGCTTCAGGATAGCCGGCATCACTTCATCGGCAAACCACTGCACTGCATCCACGTTAGGCCAGTAATCCATCGCGCCGGTGAAAGCGATTGCCGTCTCACCGTCTGTGTAGGGATTGGCGTGCGCCAATTCGGGAGTGAAATAGTCGGTATCTACGCCGTTACTGAAAAAATCGATCTTGGCCGAGCTTTCGGGAGCAAGTTGCCTGAACAGTGCAGCTTCTGCCTCCGAGACGAACAGCGAAGCGTCGCACTCTCGCGCCAGCCGGCGCTCATAGCTGAGCAGCTGGTTGCCCTCGCGCCGGTACAGCCAGCTCATGGGCCAGATTTTCTTGTCTGCGTACTGCAGCCATTTATCGGAATCGACATCGACGAAATCGACAACCCTGCGCGCGCCGTCTATATGCTCGACGAACTGTGCCATCGCAGACGAAAAGACAACAATGCGCTTGATTCCATGCTGCCGGATTGTCGTGTCGATCCAGGTTTGCAGACCCGCGTTGCGATAATAGTCTAGCGACAGCGGCCGGTTCCCCAGCAGGGCTCCCAGGCTGCGGATCTTGGCCGTACGCGGATCCAGCCTGGCGATATGGGTGTCGGCACAAAGCTCCTTGACCTTGTCTACATATTGCCAGTCATTGTCGTCATCGATGAAAGTACCCAGATGCACACGGTATTGCTGAGCCAGGTGTTTCAACAGATGGTAGGAGCGTATCTTGTCTCCCTTATTGGGAGGAAAAGGTATGCGATGGACCAGCAATAGCAGATCTTCCATGGCTATCCCAGGTTCTTGACGATATGCGGGCCGATCAGATTGGCCAGGGATAAGGGCATGCGCTGCCACATCTTGATAAAAAGCTGGTACTTGGGGTTCAGCGGATTATTGTCCGGCACTGCCGTGGACTTATGCAATTGATAGGCATAGTGCAGCGCTTGCGGCTCGAAGCCCCAGTTCTTTTTAAAATCGAAGGCGCCGGTGCCCAGTTTGCTGCGGCCAAAGTCGAATACCTTGTAGCCACGCGCGCAGGCGCGCCGCATCAATTCCCAATACATGAAATCATTACCGGCCAGGTCGCGTGCTTCGGCGGTACCGCCGCCGTAATAGGGCAGCACTTCATCGCGGAAATAGAAACTCATCACGCTGGCGATCACGCGATCATCCTTGACGATGGTCATTACTTCACAATCGGGGCCGAAAGTCTCTTTCAGCAGTCGGAAGAATTTCTTTGAAAAAACCGGAGTGCCCAGCCTGTGCACGCTGGTGGAATAGGCATGGAAAAAACGGTCCACGCCTTCATCCAGCTCGCTTTTCAATTCAAACTTGATCCCCTTGCGCACCATTGCGCGCTGCTTGCGCGGAATGGCCAGCATATTCTTTTCTTCGTCAGGATCGATTTCCTTGCGGAAGGTGACGTACAACTCCTTGGTATGCCATCCCTCCTGGGCCTGGGCCTTGATGTTCCGGTATTCCAGATGACCCACTCCCAATTTGCCTGCCAGTGCCTGCGCTTGCTGATTCAAGGCAGCGCGCGCTGCCTCGGATTCGCTGGCGACACCGCCATACACGCAAAACGGCAGCGAGCTCAGCGAATGGCCGAACAAGGCGCTCTTGATTTCTGCCAGAGGCAGTACGCCGACGATTTTTCCTTCCGATTCGGCATAATAAAACCAGGTTTTATGGCCGAATGCGCGTTCTATCACCGGCTGCCAGCCGGCCCGGTGGAAGAAAGTAGCTTCAGGGCACTCCTGCACAAACTGATCCCATCTTGCCGCATCTTGCGGCTGCATCAGTTTGATCGAGAGTGGAGAGCTGGCGGTGGGGGATTGCAACTGGGCTGCAGAGGCCTCAACGATAGAATTCATGGCTTCTTCAGGAAGATTTTGTCCATGCGGTCCCATTGGAAGTCGCGGGTCAGCGCCTTCAGGCGGTTTTCCGTACGGGACAGGTTAACGTAATGGCGGAAACGGGTTTTCATGCCGATATTCTGTTGCCGCGGCTGCTCTGGATCGACTTCCCAAGGATGGAAATAGAAGATTCCGGATTGCTTGTCCTGCTGGTTGACTCTTTGCAGCAGCCAGCGCGATAACTGGTAAGGGAACAGGCGGAAGAAGCCGCCGCCACCGGCAGGCAGGTTCCTGTCCATGATGCGCACGGTGGTAATCGGTATTTCCAGCAAGCCGTCTTCGCCGTTGGGATAAAACGCAAAGCGCGGCGCATCCGGCATGCCGTAATGGTCGTGCTTGACCGGGTAAATGCTGGAACTGTAGCGGTAGCCGGCCTCCAGCAGCGAGTCCAGCGCCCACAGGTTTTGTTTGCTGATGGAAAAGCTGGGCGCACGGTAGCCGAGTACCTGCTGGCCGCCTATGTCTTCCAGGATGCGCTTGCTGCTGCTGATATCCTGCATGAACTCTTGCGCATTCTGATCGGACGCACGCAAATGCCCATAACCGTGGCTGGCCAATTCATGGCCGCCGTCCACAATGCGCTTGACCATCGCCGGATAGCGTTCTGCGATCCAGCCCAGCGTGAAGAAGGTGGCCTTGACTTGCGATGCATCGAGTACGCCCAGTATTAGGTCGATATTGCGTTCCACGCGGCAGGACAGCGTAGGCCAGCTTTCGCGCGAGATATGGTCGGCAAAAGCCGAAACCTGGAAGTAATCTTCCACGTCTATCGTCATTGCATTGCGTATCCCCTTGGCTGGGACAGGCGCCGCACTGGTTTGCGGGAAAGATGGTGTAGCCTGGGACATGATCAGCTCTTCACTATTATCTGGCGGGGCATCAATTCTCTTTTTCCGAGGAACTGCCCATCTTCGCAGACGGCAGCATTTTTTTCAGCGCATCAATCACTGAAATAATGGATCGTTCCATTTTCGCCATCCTGTCATCCATGCTTTCCAGGCTGACATTATTCAATTCTTTCAAGCCCATCGCAAAATTGGCCGCCTGCTGCGCTTCCGTGTCGGGGGCGGCGCTTTCAGGGATATCGAATTCTTGCTTGATGTCCGCGATTACCTGTTTGACTTCGGTATCGCCGAAAGCATGCAATTCTTCCAGGTAGCCCATCAGGAACAGCCGGTCGCACAGGGAATTGATTTTTCGCGGGATGCCGCCGGTGTAGTCATAAATCGCGGCAAAGGCTTCCTTGCTGATGGTGGGGTCGTCTTTCCAGCCCACGGTATGCAGCCTGTGCTCTATGTATGACTGGGTCTCTACCAGGTCCAGCGGGCCCAAATGATAGCTGGCGATTACCCTCTGCAGCAATTGCTGCATGTCGGCACTCAGCAAGGTGCGGCGAAATTCCGGCTGGCCCAGCAAAAAGGTTTGCAGCAGGGACTTGTCCGCAGTCTGGAAATTGGACAGCATGCGCAATTCTTCCACTGCGCGCGGCGTCAGATTTTGCGCTTCATCGACCACCAGCAATGCACGCTTGCCCTGCTTGTCGCATTGGCGGAGAAATTGTTCCAGCCGGGTCAGCAGCGATGCCTTGGTTGCGTCCTCATATTCCAGACCGAATGCTGAGGCGACCAGCCGCAGGATATCGTCGGAACCGACATGCGTATTAACGATCTGTGCGGCCAGGATGTTTTCGGATTCCAGTTCGCAAAACAGATTGCGCATCAGCGTGGTCTTCCCTGCGCCGACTTCGCCCGTAATGACGATAAAACCTTCACCCTGGGAAATGCCGTACTCCAGGTACGCCATCGCTCGCTTATGCCCCTTGCTGCCGAAGAAAAAGCGCGGATCGGGTTTTAATTGAAATGGTTTCGCGGTGAAACCGTAATAGGATTCATACATCTGTTGCCTGACTTATCAGAAACCTAGTAAGAGGAAAACAGACAACGCGTTTTCCCGGAAATCGCTTACGCTTAAGCTGGAATCTTTTTGATTGCGCCGGTATTCCAGCGTTGCCTTCAGTTTAGGCTGTAAATCCCTGCTTAACGCAGCCCTGAACATCTTGTTGTTATCCCTGACACCCGTCGAATACGAGTCTGCACGATTGTAGCCCAAGGTAAAATTGGCCGAGGTACGAGGAGAAAATACCAGATTCCAGATAACATTTGCGCCAGTTTGCTTGGTGCGATCAGACAACGCAGGATCGGCCGACGATACAGGTGTCAGGTCGGTTGACTGTGCATCGCGCTTGGTACTAAACAGACTGAGCAGCAGGGTATTTTGCGCACCGGTAATTGCCACTGATCCTTGCAGGCTTTTTTGCAGGAATACGCGATTGGAAAAGGTATTGACCGATTGCGCCAAAGAAGAAGGCAAGCCGTAGCTCTTGATAAAAGCATCGACCAGTTGCTGGCGCGCAGCAGGGTCGGGAACGCTGGTTTGCCATAGCTGGTTCAGGAAGGCACTCGTATTGACGCTGCCTGGTACCAGGAATTGCTGCCGGGTCGTTGTAATATCTTCGTGGTAGCCGAGGCTCCAAGTGGTGGCGCGAGTACGTTGAGCCGCGGTCAGACTATATGTCGAGCCGTAAAAACGGTGGCCGGCATTGAAGACCAGACTGGTTCTCTCTGTAGGTTCCCAGTCGAAGCCGGCAGACCAGTAGGCACCCGCTGGCTTCTTGCCGTCGATGGCGACATAGCTGTTTTTTTCGTAACCGCCGGTGCCCGTCAGGCTGAAACGCGGCGACAGATAATAGCCTGCAGTGACGCCGGTAGTTTCCGCCTCTATCGTATTGATCGACTTGTCAAATTTCGTTTTCAGATCATCATAGGTAAATCCCCATTTCACTTTTTGAAATGCGGTGCCACTATTGATGTTCATGGAAATGTGATCACCAGTACTGTTCACGGTGCCGCCGGAGCTGCTGGAGACAGAATCCCGGGTGTAGCGCAATTCGGCCGATGCGGTACGATCAAACGTATGGCGCAGGTATGGCGACGCGCTATAGGTCCTTACTTCAACACGGTTATTGGACAGGTTCAGATTGTTCGTTGCTTCAGACGCGAAGGGACTTTGATTCTGCTGACTGATGTTCGCCTTGCCGTCTAAAAAAAAAAGATCCTTCATCAATTCTGAGTTGGCATCCGCATTCAGTAGATGATTCGTCTTTAAGCCGTTTGCATCGCCTGTGTAATACAGGTTCTGCATCTGATAGTTGACTCTCATCTTTAATTGCGCACCGGTCGCAGTGAAATCCACGCCTGGACTTGCTTGGGTGATGAAAGAGCTTTGCTTCTGGCTGTCGGGAACCAGTTTGACGTTATCTGTATAGGTTTCCGTGAGGTTGACGGTAGGTGAAATTTTCCACTCTGCCGCATGCGCACCTGTTGCAAGACCGATCGCCAGCGGCGACAAGCTTGCTGCAACCCAAAAGGAAAGAGGCCGAACCTTGCACTTGACGTGTGCGGCTCCGTGCTTCATGTGCGCGACCTTCCGTTTAACCATAGTAACGGCCATAGTAATCCCCACCGGCGAAGGTCTTGGCCTTGTTGTAGACCAGATTCACGTTAGTGTGTGATTTCAACTGACGCAGTACTTCCTTGACGACATGCTGGGTCGTTGCTTCGGCTTCGACAACCAGCACGATCTGGCCCATCTGATTGGCCAGGACTCGGGCTTCTGTCGTCAACAGCAGAGGAGGGGAATCAAAAATAACGATACGGTCGGGATAGCGGTTGGCAATTTCATCCAGCAGGCTGCTCATCGCCTGGCTGGCCAGTAATTCGGTTGCACGCTTATGGCTACGGCCGGCGGGCAGTATGCTCAGCGTATCGATATTGGTCTTCAACATTGCGTCTGCCAGGTCCAGCTTGTCATCCAGCAGCACGTCCATCAAGCCGATAGCTGAACTGGTATCTGCCGGATCCAGGCGCAGATAGCGGGGAACGGAAGGGCGGGCCACATCGGCATCCACCAGCAGAACAGTGTGATCCAGTTCCATCGCGATACTGATCGCGAGATTGACTGCGCAGAACGTCTTTCCTTCGCCTGGCAGCGAGCTGGCGACCATGATCAGGTTGCCGTGATGCTTGCTGGCGCCGCCATTCTTGGCAAACGCCTTTTCTATCAGTGGGCGCTTGATCAGCCTGAATTCTTCTGCGATGACGGTTCTTTCGGCGTCCGGAGTGACCATGCCCAATTGATGTAGCTGGGCAAGATCAATCTCTATCTTTCTTGACGTTCCTTTTTTTACCTGCGTTGCTGCGGGAGCAGGTATCCGGTGATCAGGAATGGCCGCTGCAACGGCAGCAGGAGGTACCGGCGCAGCTTGTTGCTGGACGGGAGCCGCCGCTGCAGGCGTTGCTATTTCAGCGGGTGCAGTAGCAACAGGTGCGGCAGGATTTTGTACGGCAGCAACTGCCTGTTCTTCTGTCGCCGCAGTTTTGATCTCGATTGCAGGTTCAGCGGCCGGGCTTGCGGCTCCGGCTGCTCCTTTGCTCTGATCAAGTCTACCAGCTGCTTTTTCAATAATGCTCACGCTAACTCCAAAAATATTGATTGCTTGTCGCCAATTACCCCTCTGAAACCCGTTTGACATCATCCATGGACAAATCGGGCCTGGGCAAGAACATTACTTCAGATACATGGTCGCCATTACGCCAACATAGAAGAAGAGCAGTACGAAGGAAGATAGGCCGAATGCGTACAGGCTCCTCTTCCTTCTGGTTTTTTCGCCTTCAGTCCAGTTCATGGACACCGTACCGAGAATCGGCAAACCGGTTGCTTCCAGCAAATCGATATGGCTGAGGAAGGTTGGCCTGATTTTGCTCATCAGTACAGCTCCCAGCATACCTACGATCAATGCTGCGACAAATACAATAGAGAACAGCCGCAGGCGATTAGGTCCTACCGGTGTCAATGGCATCGTCGGCGGATCGATGACCCTGAAGGTCATCATTTCTGTGGTTGCACTCAGATCGCCGGACAATTTGGCAGATTCACGACTGGCGACCAGTTTTTCGTAGTTTTCTTTGTTGATCAGGTAATCGCGATTCAACTGAGCCAATTGGGATTCAATTTCAGGCGCAGCAACACTCAGTGCCTTGAAGCGGGCGCTACGCGAATTGTATTCTTCCACACGGGCACGCATTGAGGCGACCCGGGCTTCCGCTGCAGACAAGGAAATCTTCAATTGCTGGAACAGGGGATTGGCGGCCATCGTCGTTTCGGACATTGGCTTCCTGGTTTTCGCTTCTTCCTGTTTGCGCGCTTCCAATTGCGCCAGCAGGCGCTTGGTGGAAACGATGTCCGGATGCTGCTCCGTGTACTGCAAACGCAAGGAATCCAGATTCTTGGACAAGGACTGGATGCGCTCATCCAATTCCGGATTCGGCAAAACCACTGCATCCTCCGCTTTTTGCGGCATTTCTACTCCCTGGATCTGCCTTTTGATTGCATCCCTGGCCTGTTCCGCTTCGGACAATTCCAGTTTGGCCGAATTCAGGCTTTCTGTGATGTCCAGCAACTTGCTGCCGGAATCGCTGCCCTGACGCGGCAGCATCATCATGTTTTTCAGCTTGAAGTCTTTCAGGGCGTTTTCTGCCGTGGCCAGTTTTTCTTCATAGATCTTGATCTGGCTGTCGATGAAGACGATGGCTTTGGCGGAGTCTTGTTTCTTGTCTCCAAAACTGCCTTCAACAAAAATGGTGAGCAAGGCCTGGACAACATCCTTGGCCAGCTTGGGATTTTCATCGTTGTAGGAAATTGTGTAGATATCGTTTTGAACCGTGCCGTTTATCTTGATAGAGGCGATCAGGGTCTCTATCATTTTCTCCCTGTCCTTGCCGGTGTTGGCGGCGATGTCCAGGTCGACCATGCGCATTACGCGTTCGACGTTAGGCCTGCTCAGCAGAGTGCGGCTCATGATGGAAACTTGCTGTTCCACATTGGGGATACTGGTCATGCCCGCAAGCAATGGTTTTAAGATCGTTTGCGTGTCGACAAACACCCTGGCTGAAGATTGGTAATTATCCGGGAGCTTATAGACGACAATAAACCCTACGGCGGCAACCAGCCAGGCTATCGTGACAGCATACCAGCGATATTTCCACCCACCCCTCAATAGGGATTGTAGCTGCGTAACCAGTTCCTCCATCTTGTCAAACTCTCCATATATGGTAATTAACGGCATCTATTCCAAGCTATAAGTTACCAGCTTATCTGCTAGATGGGCACGTTTATTTAGCGAGCTATGATATTGCACGGATATAAAAAAAACAAGGAAATCCAGCCTTGTCCAGAGGAAAACCGGGATTTAAGTACCGATTGCCGTAGGAACATTTTCCTGCGGCAATTTATTTGGAATTTTGACGCAATATTTTGAGGTTTCTTGCCTCGGATAAATTTAATCGAAGTGTTGGAAATTTTTAACGGATTTCTTACCTTAGTGCGCCAAGCCCTTCAAAAATCAGGGATTTTTGTTGCAGGCTTTTCTAATAAAGGGAACTATTGAATCCAAGATATGGCCGTTGATGACGTAAAAAATGCCCCAAAGAAACAATGCCGTTGATTCGCCATAGAGACAATTTGTAGCTTCAATAAATGGATAGTCGCGTGTATCCAATAACCAGCGCCACGATAGCGATTTCAGCGAATTGCGCTGCCGAATAGTTGTAATTTGCTATGTTGATGGTACCATCATGTTTCAATGTCAAGTAACAAGCATGTCTGGTTGCGTCGCCTGTCCAGAAAATGCTAGACACTCCATCACGCACTTATAGGGAAAAATAGTGAACACGCTACGTACAACAACGATGAAATGGTTAGCCTGTTTGTCCATGTCGGTGAGCATGCTGGTTGTCAGCGGATGCGCAACCAATGCGAATCCGCCGGCACCGACAGAAGGAGCAATACCTACCAATGACTACGTCATCGGCGCTGGCGACACCATCAACGTGATCGTATGGCGCAACCCCGAAGTCTCGATGGTGGTTCCTGTCCGTCCAGACGGCAAGATCACAACACCGCTGGTGGAAGATATTGTTGCCAATGGTAAGACCTCGACACAGTTGGCCAGGGATATCGAAAAAGCGCTGGCGAAATTCATCCAGCAACCGGTGGTGACCGTCATCGTGACCGCGTTTGCCGGCCCGTATGAAGAACAAATACGCGTTATCGGCCAGGCTGCCAAACCGCAGGCGCTTGCCTACCGTCAGGGTATGTCATTGATGGACGTGGTGATTGCTGTGGGCGGCATCACAGAATTTGCTGCAGGCAACAAGGCCAACCTGATCCGCACGGTAGATGGCAAACAGCAAAAATTGAGCGTGCGCCTGAATGACCTGATCAAGGATGGTGATATCTCTGCAAACGTGCCTGTGCGTCCTGGCGACGTGCTGGTAATACCGCAAAGCTTCTTCTGATTTCTTTCGTTCTATTGCCTGGCTTATGAAGCTGAGCAAGAAGAGATAAATAAAAAAACCTGCATGCCGAAACATGCAGGTTTTTTTTGTGGTCTTCCTGATTGAGGCTTGCAGGCACTGGAGCTGATTGGGCCTCGTATCTTCGCCTGGAGCTGCTGCCGCTAGCCCGGCAGCCCGAATCACGTAGCGCTCAACCCCCACAAGTCCGGTGCCAGCGCCACGATCATCTGCTTACAACTGATTTAACTGGGCTTTTGCCTCATCCAGTTTGGCATAGCCTTTACCGTTGGCAATGGTCGCCTCCAGCTCGCTGCGGGCACCTGTCTTATCTCCAGACTTGATCAAGGCCTGCGCGTAGTGGAAACGTATTTCCGCGGCAGTCGGGCTCAGTGAAGCGGCTTTTTTCAGCAATGGCAAACCTGTTTTGACATCCTCTTTCTGTATCAGCAACCAGCCATACGTGTCCAGCACTGCGGCACTTTCAGGTGCCAGCTTGTACGCCTTTTCTGCATATCCAAGGGCCTTGGGATCTTTTTCCTGATCATAGGCCCAGGCCAGATTATTGAGGACAACGACATTATCCGGAGCTGCTTTCAGCAAAATCTGGAACTGTTCAATGGCCGGCAATTTACTCTTTTGCGTTGCCAGCAAATAGGTCGCCAGATACATCCTCACATTGTTGTCATTGGGCTGGTCTTTCAGCCATTGATTCAATCTTGCATCGGCTTCTTTGATTTTGCCGTCTGCGAACATGGCTGCGTGCAGCTTGATCAGGATCTGCGGATTTTTCTCCAGGGCCCAGCCTTTTTCATAGGCAGCGATTGCAGGGGTATATTTCTTTTGTCCATATAGGATGTCTCCTTCTGTGACATAGCCGCGAGGCGATTTTGGATCCTGTTTTTGAGTTTGCCTTGCTGTCTGCAAGGACAGGTCAAAATTCCCCTGTTTGGCCTCCAGCATTGCGAGAGCCGTCTGGGCGTCGCGGAAGTTCGGGTCCAGGCGCAAGGTTTTCTTGACCGCTTCCAGGGCTTCTGCATCCTTGTTCAGCGTCAGGTACGGCGTCACGACTGAGAATTGTGCGGCAGGAGATTCCGGCAGCATTGCAGCAATTTTGCTATAGCTATCCAGTGCTCCCTGATTGTCGCCGGTGACCTGTTGCGCGCGCGCGAGCAAGCCCAGGAATTCAGGGGCCGTGGGGTTAAGCACTTGCGCCTTTTTAGCAAAGACCAGCGCTTTTTGCTTATCGCCCATGCGCAGATAATGTGTCGCCAACAACTGGGTAGCCTGGAAGGAAGAAGGATTATCGGTATTGGCTTTTTCCAGCCATTTCTTGGCCTCTTCGTTGTTATTTTCAGCCAGCGCTATATTGGCCAGCGACAGCATCGCAGCTTCGTTCTTTTTATCCTTGTCCAGGATGTTCAGGAAGCGTTTTTTTGCCGCATCAAGCTTGTTTTCGCTGACATCGAGATTGGCCAGGTTCGCTGCAGCCGGGAAATAGGTAGGCTGCAAAGCCAGGGCTTTTTCAAAACTTTCCCGGGCTTTCACTTTATCTTTCCGCGCCAGGTAGATGCCACCCTTCAGGTTATAGATCAAAGGATTGTCGGGTGTTTCTTTTTCCAGCAAATTGGCAGCTGCCATCGCCTTATCGTATTCTTTCAGGCGCAGATGCGTCATCAGCAGCAAGATACCTGCCTTGGGTGATTTGGCATCCAGGTCGCTGGCTTTTTCCAGTTCTGCAATCGCCTTTTCATTATCGCCGGAACCCAATTTGCTCATGCCCAACGAGGTGCGGAATTCTGCATTTTGCGGAGCGATGGCACTGGCTTTTTCAAAGTATTCAGTTGCTTTTGCGTAATCCTTGGCTTGCATCGCGGCTTCACCGGCCATTGCGAGCAATTGTGTATCCTGAGGGTATTGTTTCAATGCAGGCTCAAGGAATACCAGGGCGCGCTTGGCTTGCTTGCTTTTGACCAGGATCCCTGCCATCAGCTTTTGCGCGTACAGGCTATTGGGATTGGCGCCCAGATACTTTTTAAGCGCTTGTTCCGCCTGCTCATAAGAACCCAGTGCAAATTGCACTGCGCCGGTCAGCAATACGCCGGGCATATAGTCAGGAGCTCCGCGCTGCACTTGTTGCAAGGCTTCCAGTGCAGGAGCATTTTTCCCCTGGCTGAAATGCAGCAAGGCCTGGGTATACAGGACAATAATATTTCCTGGGGCAAATTTCTTTGCCGCATCAACATCAGCTTGGGCTTCAGTAAATTTTTTCTGGCCAATTTCCACGTTGGCACGCGTTAAATGGGCGACCACGCTCTCGGGCTGAAGCTTCAGAGCTTCGGCATAGGACGCCAGCGCATCATCCGGCTTCCCTTGTGATCTGGCAACATCACCCTTGAACATCCACGCGTCTGCATTTTTTGGATTGCTCGTGGTGGCCTGCTCCGCGAGCTTGACTGCGGTAGCGATGTCTTTCTGCGCGAATGCCAATTTGGCGAGACCAATCAAGCCATCTACATAGTTGGGTTGCAGCTTCAGGGCTTCGTCAAAAGATTTTTGTGATTCGGCAAATTGGCCCGCCGCCAGATAAGCATTGCCACGCAAGGTCAAAATGGCCGGATCCGGTTTGGCACCTGGGTCGATCTTGGTTTCATCCAGTGCTTTTTGGAACTGGCCTTGCATCAGCAAGGCTTTGCCCAGTACGGCTTTTCCTTTTTCCGCACTCAGGCCCAGGCTAAGTGCCTTACGCAATTCTTTTTCTGCCGAAACCGGGTCTCCGCTCTCGTTATAAATGCCGGCCAGCATATAGCGTGCCTCTGCATTATTCGGATCTTTTTGCAGCGCATTTTTTAGCTGGATGATGGCGGCCTTGTTATCGCCTTTTTCCTGGTATTGCTTGGCCTCGCTGACGAATTTATCTGCGGACTGAAATTTATTGCATGCCCCCAGGCTAGCCAATACTAGAACAGCGCCGGAAATCAGGGCAACACTGGTACGTTTGCTTCTCTTGCGTGACATATTCCTGTCCTTTTTGATAGAGGATCAAATCTTGTGGTTATAAAACTTTTAGCAGGCTTCTACTTTATTAGTGTGGCGGGCCATCAAAGTGCTGAATTTGTTGGCGAAAAATCACTCTTTGCAGAGATTACACCAAATCTACTCGAAATCGAACAAAGCATCCAAAAACTAGGTCCTTCCCGACGCCGACTGTCCCGACAATGTCCTCAACAGATTTTTCCCGACGGTGATTACTTGCCGCATGTAGCGCTTGAGCAAGCGGCCGCCGATATGTCTGGCGGCGGCAAGCATGCCGCGTGCGCTGCTGCGCTTGAAGGCGATAATTCCCCAGCGCTCGCGGCGGTGCGACATCCAGTCCTGCTTATACGGTTCGTCGCCGGTCAGGTAGTCCACCGTATCGACCCGGTCAACATCGATGGCTTGCTGCATCATGCGGGCAGTCAGGATGGAGCCTATCGACAGCTCGGCAAACTGTTCGTCGTAAGCCAGCTTATAGATGGATGCTGTTTTTTCGGAGACTATCCACAGCTGCGCCGCGGCCGGTTGCTGGTCCACATAGGCGACCCCCAGCCTTAGCTTGCCTTCGGCTGCCAGTTGGCGTATCAGGCCGGGAACAAAATTGGGGTAAAACTCTGGCCCCTTCCAGCTCGACAAGTAGATCTGCTGGTAGGCCTGGATCGTTGTTTCCAGCCGCTCGGGGCCAGTCACGATATCAATGCTGACGCGGCCTGCGCTTTCCAGTTGCCTGGATTTTCTTTGTACGGTATTGCGCAGGCGCGATGGCAGTGACGCAAAATATTCCTGGTAGCTGCGCCCCTGTACTTGCAGGTACCAGTTGCCGAAGCAAAAATAGGTCTGTGGAATCATGCCCGCAGCACGCAGTGCACGCAGGCATGATGCAAAAATAGGGGAGTCCTGCGCCATCGGGTGCATATCTACCGCGTCCCAGCCTTGTGCATCGTTGCGGACGGCCTGCATCAGCAGGCGCAAGTCCTCATCCATGTCACTCTTCATATCACTCGTGGCCGTGTTGAGCACAGGCGAGAATAAAGAGGCGTAGTAATTGCTTGCCGCATGCAGGGTATTGGGCGCCAGCCAGCCGGGCGCGCGCGGCTGGAAGCGCATGACCAGCGCTGCATGGACATGGACGCTTGCCAGCCCTGTATTCGATTCGACCCCATACAGGCGCAGTCTGGTGTCGGGGTCAAAGGAATGCGCTGCCAGGTGCTGGAACCAGGAGCGGCCCAGAAAAATGCCGCCAGAGCGCTCGGCGGCGTCGAACAAGCTTGCATAGGCTGCCGGCAGGTCATCGAAGCTATCGTAGATACAAAGCTTTTTCATCGCAGGGCAGGGGCTTTATGCTGGAAGGGACGCCAACTCGCAATGCTGCCGCCTGAGCGACGGCATTGCGGGCCCGCTTGCCGCTCCGGAAGGAGGGACAGGAATGATTTTTGACCGGCTTATGATGTGCTTTGCAAATTCTTTTTATACCAGGCCATTGCTTCTCCCAGACCCTGGTCTACCGTATGGGTAGGCGCAAAGCCAAGCAGGTTCTGGGCCTTGGAAATATCCGCCTGCGAGTGACGGACGTCGCCCGCGCGGAAATCCTGGTACACCGGTTTGTGCTCGCTGATATGAGAAAAATCGTCCTTCAGCAAATCGCTCATCATCTTGTAAAGCTGATTCAGGCTGGTGGAGTCATTCAGCGCCACATTGTAGATTTCATTCAATGCCGCTTTGTCTTCCGTCAATGCGGACAGCAGATTCGCCTGGACGATATTGTCGACAAAGCAGAAATCGCGTGTGGTTTCACCGTCGCCATTGATGTACAGGGTCTGGTTCTTGATCAATGCCGCTACCCATTGCGGAATAACCGCAGCATAGGCGCCGTTCGGATCCTGGCGCGGGCCGAATACGTTGAAATAGCGCAGGCCTATGCTGTCTATGCCATAGCAGCGATTGAAGACATCGGCATACAGCTCGTTGACGTATTTGGTCACGGCGTAAGGGGACAAAGGCTTGCCTATCACCGATTCGACCTTCGGCAGGCCCGGATGGTCGCCATAGGTAGAGCTGGAAGCGGCATACACGAAGCGCTTGGTCTTGTGGTCGCGCGCGGCGACAAGCATATTGACGAAACCGGTCACATTGCTTTCATTCGACAAGATAGGATCTTCTATCGAGCGCGGTACCGAGCCCAGGGCCGCATGGTGCAGCACATAGTCCACACCTTCGCAGGCCAGTTGGCAATCTTGCAGATTGCGGATGTCGCCCTTGATAAATTTAAAATTGCGCCAAGCGGCTTCGCCGACCAGTTCGCGCACCTGATCCAGATTATGCTGGTGGCCGGCTGAAAAGTTATCGAGGCCGACAACGTTCTGATTCAGTTTGAGCAGGGTTTCCAGCAAGTTGGAACCGATGAAGCCGGCCACGCCGGTAATCAGCCAGCGGTGCTGGCGGGTTTTTAGTTGCTGCTGGATGTCTTGATATTTGGTCATTTTGCGTTATGTATCTTGGTGAGGTGGTTTAAAGCCGCCATACGCTGAAACCGGCGTCTTTCAATGCGCTTCTGTCGAATTTGGATTTGACGTCTACAAAACATCCGTTCGGCAAGGATTTAGCGGAATAATCGGATAATGGCCGCTGTATTAATTCATCGTGGGAAACTGCGGCAATAGTGACAGTAGCCCGCGGCAATTCATCCCAGCTTTCCAGCTTCAGGCCATATTCATGGATAGCCTCGGCCGCGTCGGCGAGAGGGTCATGTACGTGGACTTCGATGCCATAGGACTGCAATTCAAAGATCATTTCGGCAATTTTGGAATTTCTCAGGTCGGGACAATTCTCCTTGAAAGTCAGGCCCATGACATTGACCACGCAGCCTTTGACGTGATGATCCGATTTGATAATTTCCTTCACCACTTTTTCTGCGATGAACTTGGCCATGCCGTCATTGATACGGCGGCCTGCCAGGATCACCTGCGGATGATAGCCTAGCATATCCGCCTTGTGCGTCAGGTAGTAAGGGTCAACACCCACGCAATGCCCGCCGACCAGGCCCGGGCGGAAATTGAGGAAATTCCACTTGGTGCCCGCCGCCTGCAATACCTCCAGCGTATCGATGCCTATCATGTCGAAGATGATTGCCAACTCATTCATCAGCGCGATATTCAGATCCCGCTGGGTGTTTTCGATGACCTTGGCTGCTTCCGCTACCTTGATGCTGCTGGCCCTGTGTACGCCGGCACGGATGATATTCTCATATAGTCCCGCCACTTTCTCAAGCGTTTCCTCGTCGTCGCCGGAAACGATCTTCAGGATGTTCGGTAGCGTATGCTCCTTGTCACCCGGGTTGATGCGCTCCGGCGAAAACCCCACATGGAAGTCCGTCTTCCATGTCAGGCCTGAATGTTTTTCCAGGATAGGGATGCACACCTCTTCGGTGGCGCCGGGATATACCGTTGATTCGTAGACGACGATGGCGCCGCGCTTCATTTGCTTGCCGACAGCGGCGCTGGCGCTGCTGAGCGGGCCAAAGTCCGGGTTATGAGCAATGTCCACCGGGGTAGGCACGGCGATAATGATGAAGTCGGCCTGCGACAGGCTGGCCGGGTCGTTCGTGACGCTCAGGTGTTGTGCCGCCTGCAGTTCTTCGGTGCTCACCTCCCCTGTCGGGTCGATGAATTTCTTATAGCTGGAGACCTTGTTCTCAGACAGGTCGTAGCCTATGGTAGTGATTTTTTTTCCGAATTCTATCGCCAGCGGTAATCCGACATAACCGAGTCCAACGATGCCAACAACAGCCATAAAGTTTCCATTCAACAATTCGTTATTCAAGATTGCACTGTCATCCTGTTGCCTGGCAAGGCGGATTTACTTTACATTGCGCTGCAGCAGATCGCGAATGAAGTTCACCGGGATGGCATAGGTAATTCCACTGGGACTGGTGATGGCCGTTTCCTTCAGGCCCTTCACAAACACCATGTTGACAACGCCGATCACCTTGCCGGTTTCCGTATCATAAACCGGGCTGCCGCTATTGCCGGGATAAGCCGTCGCATCGAGCTGAAAAACCACATACGGCGCGCGCCGCAATTGGGCGATCACTTTTGGGTCCAGTGACTTAATGTCCTGCACCGGCTTGGTTACCGGCGTGATCGAGGAAATAATTCCCCTGTGGGTTGCGTGATGAAATCCCAGTACCGGACCCAAGGGAAAACCGGTGAGCGCAATCGCCTGCCCCTCTGCGACGTCGCTCGCTTCTCCCAGCGTCATCGCCGGCAACGGCGCGCCGCTGATCCTCAGCCTGGCCAGGTCATGCTCCTCATCGATTGCAACCACGGTCGCCGGCCTGAAATCCGGTGAATCGCCTTTGCCTACCAGCACGCCCAATGTTTCCGGCGATTCGGGGTTCAGGGGGCGGTTGACGACGTGCGCATTGGTAATGACTGTCAAGCCGTCGCCGACGACAAATCCGGTACCGCTAAAACTGATCGCCGGGCTGCGGGTTTTTTGCAGGGTGCCTACCGCGACCACTGAGGGCTTGACTACCTTGATCGTGGCAGGCAAGTCGGCAGCACAGGACAGCTGCACGAATGACAGGCCGAGAGATGCCAGGCAGAGGTTTTTCAAAAGAAAAATTTTATTCATGGCAACTTAGATTGAAATCGCGGCGATGGAATAGTGGCATCCTTCAGTGTGGCCTCGCATTGGCATTGCAAACGCAATGGGCTGAAGGAAAGAATTTTCAATTTCGCCATTATGGCGCATGGAAATAAAATTTACACGCCTGTTTTTGTCGGCGGTAACTGGGATAAAAATAGCAAAATCAGCAGATTCGGTCTTTTCTTGTAATATATTGACGATAACGGGCTGGCCTTATTTTTGATGTCCTGAATGCAATCCCTGTTTACTATGATCCCGACCAACTCCTCAGATAAGCATATGCCGACTTGCACGCAGGCCCAGGCCGACATGGCCCCCATTTGGACGCACTGATCCCGGCTTCGACGCCTGGCCCCAGGCGAACAGCGGCTGGCTTTGCCCTGCGGGACTTGTTCGCCGTTGTATTTGCCGGCATCGCGCTATGGGCGTTGACCAGCTATCCGCTGGGACGTTATTGGTCCTTGCTTGCGGCTTCCGGCTATGTGCTGGCATTGCGGCGCTGGCCGCGAGCCTGGCTGCCTGCGATGCTGGCAGTATTGCCGGTGCTTGATTTTGCCCCATTCAGCGGCTGGTTTTTCTTTGACGAGTTTGATCTGCTGGTGTTGCTGACGCTCGCTGGATTGCTATGGCGGCGGCCGTGCAGTGAGAAAAGCTACCTTTTTTCTGTGCCGGCGCAATGCCTGCTGGGGGGCTTTGTCGTATCGGTCGCGGTTTCCGTGCTGATAGCTTGCTATCCTTATCCTGCGTGGGATGCCAATGCCTTCAGCAATTACTACAGTCCTTATAATGCGCTGCGTGTAGGCAAGGGCGTGCTATATGCGATATTGCTGCTGCCGTTTCTGCGAGACGCGTTGCAACAGAATGCAGTAAAGACCTATAGGGCCATGGCCTTTGGCATGGTGATCGGTACTTTGGCCGCCGCCGCTGTAGTTATATGGGAACGGCTGTCGTTTCCCGGTTTGTGGAATTTCAATAGCGGCTACCGTGTCGTTGGCCCTTTCTCTGGCATGCACACTGGCGGCGCCTATGTAGAAGCCTATTTTGCGACGGCAATGCCCTTTGTGTTGTGGTGGACATTGAAGAGCCGGCGCTGGCTGCACAGGGGATTTGGCGCTGCCGTATTTGTGATCGGCTGCTATGCGATGCTGGTTACCTATGCGCGCGGCGGGTACGTGGCGCTGGTGCTGGCGATGCTGATATTGCTGCTTAGCCTGCTGTTTCGCCGCAGTGCCTTCTTTCGTCGGCCACATCTGCGTGGCGCCCTGATTGCCTTGCTGCTGCTGGTGGGTGCAGGATGGTTCGGCCTGAGAGATACGCCGATGGAGTACCGCTTCTCCATTGTTCAGAAAGATGTCGCCAAACGCACCGCGCATTGGGCGAAAGTGCTGGATATCATGGGCAAGGATGCCTACACGCAGGCGCTGGGCATGGGCCTGGGCAGTCTTCCATACGCTTATTACCGGCATAGCGGTACAGATATCCTGTCTAGCTATAATTTTGCCGGCGAGGCTGGCCATCAATTTTTGCTCCTCAGCGGCGGCGATCCCTTGTATTTTGAGCAGATAGTCGATGTACGCGGAGGGCAAGACTACAGGCTGGACCTGACCCTGATGGGGCGCAGTGACGATGCTGAACTGCTGATTCCGGTCTGCAGAAAGTGGATGCTGTATTCCACTGCATGCAGCTGGAACAGGCTGCCGGTTGGCGATACCGGTGGCGAGTGGAAGAAATACAGCCTGAACGTCAGTACCCGCAGGTTCCGCGAACAGGCCTGGCATGCCTGGCCCACGGCCAAATTGTCCTTACTGAACCTGAATGAAAACACCCGCGTTGCCATCGCCCACGTGTCGCTGCTTTCTGCCGATGGCAAGGAATTGATACAAAACGGCGATTTCAAGCAGGGCATGGATCACTGGTTCTTTGCTGCCGACAATCATTTGCCCTGGCACTTCAAGAACCTGTTCCTGCAAGTTTTCTTCGAGCAGGGCTGGCTGGGCTTAGGCTTATTCCTGGCCCTGCTGTTGTGGGTAGTGCGTGGACTGTGGCAGCGCTACCGCGAAAACAGTTTCCCTTTTCCGCCCATTGCGGCCGCACTGGCGGCATTCCTCACGGTTGGCTTGGTAGATAGCTTGTTTGATTTTCCGCGCATGAGCCTGCTGTTTTATATGCTGGTGGCTTGCGTGCTGTTGCGGCCGCGGTCTGCTACCGCTGCAGAAGGAAAAACGGCACAGGATTGATGCCATTCTGGCAAAAACCGGAGTGCCGGTTCACCTGCAAGCCTATTCCTTTGCCGGTCTATATTAGAATGCGGGTTCGGCACTTCGTCTCTGATTACCTATTCGACATGACTTTTCATACCTGGATTACCTATTTCCTCGCCTGCTGGCTGATTGCCATTTCACCCGGCTCGGGTGCAGTGCTGTGCATGTCGCATGGTCTCGCCTATGGCGTGAAGAAAACCTCGGGAACCATCCTGGGTTTGCAGATGGGCGGCATGCTGCTGCTGTTTATTGCCGGTGCGGGAGTGGGATCCATCCTGCTGGCGTCGGAGACCGCCTTTACGGTGGTCAAAACAGTGGGCGCCCTATATCTGATTTATTCCGGCATCAGCCAATGGCGTGCCAGAATTGACACGGGCAAGACAGCGCCAGCAGAACAGCCGGACAATGCCGTCAGCCAGGCAACAGCACCACGGATTGAAGTACCGGCTTTGCGCCAGAGGATTTTGCAGGGTTTTCTGACCAATGCCACCAATCCCAAGGGCATTATCTTCATGGTGGCGGTTCTGCCGCAATTCATCAGCGCGGAAAGGCCTTTGCTGCCGCAACTGCTGATACTGGCTGTGACCATGTGCAGCGTGGACCTGTTCGTCATGCACGGTTATGCCTTCGCTGCGGCCACCATGCAGGGTTTTTTCCGCAATGCGCGCGCAGTGAAAAGGCAGAACAGGTTTTTTGGCGGGGTACTGATGGCTGTCGGAACAGCGCTGTTTTTCGTCAAGCGCACCGCCTGAGACAGCGCAGGTAATTCCTGCAGCCCGTCAGGAGCAGGGATTGCCGCTGCCGTTGCTGGCGATCTTGTATAGCTCGTCTTTCAATTGGCAGCGCCGCAGTTTCAATTGCTGCAGCGTAGCGTCATCCAGTCTTTGCCTGGTGCCGGCTTCATCGCTGGTGATCTGGCTATCGACCTCGTCATGCGCGGCAAGCAGGCGCACAAAGTGAGGATCGTCTTTTCTCAGCATGGCTATTTTCTCGGCCAGTTCAGGACATTCTTTTTCAAGAGCGTGGGAGAGTAGGGATATTGACATGCTGCAACTCCTTTCAATGGGCCGCCATAAACGCCTGCCGGTCGTTGCATGGTAGTGCAGTTTCGCTTGCGCAGCAAATGCGCTAAATAATATTGCTTAACGGAACTAGGGTGTTTCACCGATACGCTGCAAAGATCCTCTGAGCAGGCTGTATGCAGAGCTTTCAAATTCCTCTGCCTGGCTCAGCTTCAATTGCAGGCGCAGCACGACCCGCTCTTCGTACACAGCATCCAGAACAAGCGCTGCATACTGTTCGGCCAGGCGCCGGAAGGCTGATTCATCGGCGAATTGCAAGGCGAATGTTCTTTCGCATAGTACTTCCACCGGAATCAATTCCGCCATCTTGAATGCGTCCGAGACCGCCTGGCCATAAGCCCGTGTCAGTCCGCCTGCACCCAGCTTGATGCCGCCCCAATAGCGTACGACTACCGCCAGCACATTCGCGACGTGCTTATGCACCAGCACGTTGTACATGGGTTTGGCGGCAGTGCCGGAGGGTTCGCCGTCATCATCGAGGCCGGAATCGCCCTCGCACAGCAGCACCCAGCAGACATGGACCGCGTTCGGATGCTCGGCACGTATAGCCGCCAGTTTCATACGGGCTTCGGCACGGCTGTTGACGGGGTGTAAGGAGGCGAGAAAACGGCTTTTCTTGATTTCTATTTCAGCGCTGCAGCTTGCTGCGATCTGGTACATGTCAGGTGGTCCACCGCTGGCACGGCATATTTCGCCGCATGTTAGCTCCGGGTTTCATTTCGCCCTGGCTGCCCTGAGCAGTATGCCTGCCAGCAGTGCCGCGGCTGCAGCCCAGAACAGGTAGGGGCTGTATGGGGTTTTCCCGACAAAGCGCGCCGCGCCATGAGCCAGTCCGCAGGGGCCGTCCAGCGTATACAGGCAATTGCCGGCGTCGGACAGGTGCATGCCCAGCTTGCCGACGATGGGCTGATAAAAGCTGAACCACCAGCCGACGGCTGCGGCCAGCATCAGGATGCCGGCGATCAGCAGGGCGTTTGCCAGGTTTTTCATGGATATCCTTGTGTGTTACGTCAAATGGCCCGCATTGCCGGGCGCATGCCTGCACGACTAATACGGTCCTGTTACTTTCAGGATGCGCTGCTCGTCTTCGCTGACATGGCAGGTGTAGCTGCGTGTTCCTGTATAGGCGCCGGAGGCAGTTCTTTCGCTGATTTTCAGGTAGTAGGTCTTTGCATAGACCTTGCCATTCATATACTCGATAGCGGCCGAATTGCCCTTTTTAATACTCTCTATGACGATATGATCGGGCTCGTCAAACTTGGCATAGGTACTGATTTTTTGTGCGCAGACATGCTCGGTGACCGATGCCGGCGCTGCTTCCGGTGCCGCATCCTTGCGTATCTTTTGCGCATTGTCGCCGCAGGGCTGGTCTGAATACACCACGCTGCCGCCGACTTTGCATTTGTACATATTGGCTTGTGCATAACTTAGCGTACAGCAGCCGGTCAGCAGTATAGAGAGGATCAATTTCATGTTGAGTCGGCGCAGGGCGCGGGCATGGTATGGAAATGGCGTGAGAACGATGCGGGCACAGGGCGTGCCCGCATGCTTGTGTTACACAGTCAGTGGCTTGTAGCGTATGCGCTTAGGTTTGGCGCCTTCTTCACCCAGACGTTTTTTCTTGTCGGCCTCATACTCCTGATAGTTGCCGTCAAAGAAGCTGACTTGCGAATTGCCTTCAAATGCCAGGATGTGTGTCGCAATACGATCCAGGAACCAGCGATCATGCGAGATCACCATCACGCTGCCGGCAAATTCCAGCAGTGCATCTTCCAGCGCGCGCAAGGTTTCCACATCCAGGTCATTGGACGGTTCATCCAGCAGCAATACGTTGCCGCCTTGCAGCAGTGTCTTGGCCAGATGCAGACGGCCGCGCTCACCGCCGGACAGGTTGCCGACGATCTTTTGCTGGTCGCCGCCCTTGAAGTTGAAACGTCCCAGGTAGGCGCGCGACGGCATTTCGAAGCGGCCCACGGTCAGGATGTCGGCGCCATTGGCCACATCCTCAAATACCGTCTTGGTATTGCCCAGGTCTTCACGCGACTGGTCGACCAGAGAGATTTTCGCGGTCTGGCCCAGTACCACTTCGCCGCTGTCCGGCTGTTCCAGACCCTTGATCATCTTGAACAGCGTGGACTTACCGGCGCCGTTGGGGCCGATGATGCCGACGATCGCGCCAGGCGGGATCTTGAAATTGAGATTGTCTATCAGCAAGCGGTCACCGAAGGCTTTGGAGACGTTCTTGAATTCGATGACTTCATTGCCCAGGCGTTCTGCCACGGGGATGAAGATCTCCTGGGTTTCGTTACGCTTCTGGTATTCGTGCTCGCTCATCTCGTTGAAGCGGGCCAGGCGGGCCTTGCTCTTGGCCTGGCGTGCCTTAGGATTCTGACGTGACCATTCCAGTTCTTTTTGCAGCGCTTTCTGGCGCGCAGATTCAGTGGCTTCTTCCTGTTTCAGGCGGGCCTGCTTCTGATCCAGCCAGGAGCTGTAATTGCCCTTCCAAGGAATGCCGTGGCCACGATCCAGTTCCAGTATCCATTCGGCGGCATTGTCGAGGAAGTAGCGATCATGCGTGATCGCAACGACGGTGCCAGGGAAGCGCAACAGGAATTGCTCCAGCCAGTCCACCGATTCAGCGTCCAGATGGTTGGTCGGTTCATCGAGCAGCAGCATGTCCGGCTTGGACAGTAGCAGGCGGCACAGCGCGACGCGGCGTTTTTCACCGCCGGACAGCACGCCTATCTTGGCATCCCAGGGTGGCAGGCGCAGTGCATCAGCCGCCATTTCCAGTTGCAATTCGACATTGTCGCCGGACGACGTGGAGATGATCGCCTCCAGCCTGGCTTGTTCAGTTGCCAGTGCGTCGAAATCGGCATCTTCTTCTGCATATGCTGCATACACCAGTTCCAGCTTGGCCTTGGCTTCAAATACCTCGCCCAGTGCGCCTTCCACTGCCTGGCGCACGGTTTGCTCCGGATCCAGTTGCGGTTCCTGCGGCAGGTAGCCGATGTTCAGGTTGGGCATAGGGACTGCTTCGCCCTGGATGTCCTTGTCGATACCGGCCATGATCTTCAGCAAGGAAGATTTGCCGGAACCGTTCAGGCCCAGCACGCCTATCTTGGCGCCGGGGAAAAAGGACAGGGAGATATCTTTGAGAATCTGGCGTTTCGGCGGCACGATCTTGCCGACGCGGTTCATGGTATAGACGTAATTAGCCATTTGCTATGTTTTCGCTAGTGAAAAGAGGATGGGCGCAAGCATAAACCATGTTGCGCCGGATTGGGGAGTGGAAGCCGCCGAAACCGGCTGAATTTTATGCCGGGTGTCTTCTGGCCGGCTATTTGGCCGGAGTTGCGGGCGCGACGATGTCGCGCTGCATGGGAGCCAGCAAGGCAACTAGTTTGTTTTGCGTCGCGAAAGGGATATTGTTCTTGTCCATCGCCATTTGCAAATCCTCGACCAGCGCATTGAATTGCAGATTGTTTATGCCCAATTTGCCGTGCACCAGTTTCATGTCATCGCCGGTATATTTGCATGGCCCGCCGCTGAGTACGCAAAACTGCTCTTTCAGCAGCTTTGCCAGGTTCTTCATATTGGTTTCCTTGAACTGTTCCTTGATCTTGGCATCCTGCAGTATCAGCACAATCAGGTCGTCGACAATATTGCTGATCCCCTGTTCTGCGCCCAGGCCCTGATACAGCTTGTCGTTACCTGCCTGTGCAAAACCGGGAGCAGGGAAAGAAAAGAGCAGGCCGAGCGCTAGACTGAGCATCATCATGCGCAAAGGCAGCTTATTGAAAATGGTCATAGCGGTTTTCATATGAGTTGGGCCTTGCTTGTCTAGTTGCCGATCTGCACGGACAGGTACCAGCCACGTTGCGTGGTCGGGTTGAATATGGTGATATCGCCCAGTGTTGCATAGGCGGCAGTGACTGATACGTTCTTGGTGGGGAAGTAAGCCAGGAAGACGTCGTAGTAATCCTTTTCATTGTCCACGCTCAGATTGCGCGGCTTCATCCTGTATTCCACGCCGCCGACCAGCTTGCGAGTAAACATATACGCTGCCGAAGCTTCAAACATGGGCTTGTAGTTATCGTGCTTGTCGCCGCCAAAGCCGAGTATGCCCATCTGGTTGGCCTTCGTCATGCGCACGGTGCCGTTCAGCAGCAGGCTCTGGTCCAGAAACAGCTTGGTTGCGGCGACGTAATAATCGATGCCGTGGTCATCGGTCGCGCCTAACTGCTTGACATTGGTTACTCCCAGGGCTCCCAGGCCGCCTATGCCGTTATTGCGCTTGTACATCGCACCGATGGCGATTTGCGGCATCAGCTTGTCCTGGTCTATCACGGCGTCGCCGCTTAGCTTCAGTTTGATGCCGATGATGTCCTGCTTGATATCCAGCTGGTTCAGCGGGGCTTTGCTGCCGGTGAACTCTTGCTTTGCCACAGAAATCTCTACCCGGTCGGCGATGCCCAGCGATAACCCGTAGGTTTTTAAAGTGTAATCCTGGGTGCTGACCTGGGTGTAATGGGCGTTGCCGCCGTAACTGTCCGAGCTGCCATAGCCGGTAATCAGCGCCCACGGCGTGATACCGCCGCCGCCGGCACCTTCCAATTGGCTGACGCCGCCGGTGGCAGTCAATTTGCCCATATCGGGCAAAGACAGGGACTCTGCCGAAGCCGGTGCGCCCGAGCACAAAGCCATGAGCGTCAAAGTTGTTGGGACGATTGCTGTTCTATATGACATTTTTTTGTTCTGGACAGATAAAAAAACGCGTAGTGGGGGAGCATATTAGTTTTATTCTAATTGATACTTTATTCCAATAGCTATAAGCAAGGGCATACTGAAAAATATGGTAAAAATACCACTCTTCATCGCTATAAAATGCAGGTACACTCTAACAAAAAAGTCCTGCAGGAAAGTTATCCAAGGACAAGTTTTTATGTGAAATATTGTTGAGTATGATTGAGTACAAGTAAGTACGAGCAAGGAAATCACAAGCAGACCCTGGTCTTCGTCGTCCGTCATCCTCTATATTTATAAAAAGGAGAGAGGATTTGCTGTTCTCTATAAGAGTCCGTCAAAAAACGGCCTTGTCCACCTCACATCAGAATTTGCGCCTGGGAAAAGCGGCAGTATGAAAAAAACTTCCTTACGTCGCGAGCTACTGATACCGGTCACTGTACTTGTCATCGGCGTGTCGGTTGCGATCGCCTGGGTCTCGATGAAGGCCGGAACCGATGCAGTACAGACGCTGACGCAAAGGGTGCTGACCGACATGGTCAACCGCATCAGCAATGCGACCGAGCGCCATCTGGAAGGGGCCTTGATCGCGCTGGAATCGATCTCGCCCAACCCCAAGACTGTCCCCAGGGAGCAGGTATTTTCCGACGACATGCATACGCTGGAGGTCAACCTGTGGGCTGCCAGCGGCCTGTTCATGAACGTGAATAATTACGTCTACTACGGCGGCTCGGACGGGCGCTTTGTCGGCGTGTATCGCATATCCAGCGATTTTGTCCAGTTGTTCTGGCGTCTTCCGGGTGAGGCGCAGCGCGAGGTATATAACGTCAACAGCCCCGGTGATCGATCGAAGATGATGCGAACGGACGGCTATGATCCGCGTAAACGGCCGTGGTACCGGATTGCCTCGGTGACCGATAAACCAGTGTGGTCGCCGATCTACAATAATTTCACGTCGGACTTCCCTACCATCACGCTGGCCAAGGCGGTATTCAGGAAAGACCATACGCTGTCAGGCGTCGTTGCTACCGATGTGACCTTGAAAGTGTTGTCCGACTTTTTAAAGACACTGGAAATCAGCAAAAACAGTGTTGCCTATATCCTCGATGCGGACGGCCATATCGTTGCGACCTCGGGGCAGGAATCTCCTGTAAAGACCGTCGCCGGCATGCCGGTGCATATGACGGCGACAGAAATGAAAACCTCGTTGATCAGCGAAACCTATAAGAAGAGTTTTGAGTGGCAAAGGCAGATTCTGCAGAAAAGCGCGGATGTGCCGCCCACGCGGCAACTGGAACTCAGCGTCGGCACCGTTGACGTCGCCGTGTCTTCGCTGGGGAGCAAGCAGGGACTTAACTGGCTGACCGTGGTTGCGGTGCCGCGCTCGGACTTCATGAGCGGCATCAACCAGGGCTTTGTGCAGAGTGCCATGATCGCCCTGGCCTGTATTATTTTTGCACTGACCATAGGGCTGGCAATGGTGGAGCGGGTAGTCAGGGATATCCGCAAGCTGACCAATGCGGCGGAGAAATTCGGTAACGGGGAACCGCTACCGGTGATGGATATACAGCGCGGCGATGAAATCGGTACGCTGGCGCAGACCTTTGTCGAGATGGAAAACAAGCTGCGCTTCGACAAGCTGACCCAGGTTGCCAACCGCGAATCGCTGTTCGCGCAAATCAACTACCTGCGCAAGCAGGCCGAACGCAACGCCAGGGATGTGGATGCGTTTACCCTGCTGTTCGTTGATCTGGACCGCTTCAAATTCATCAATGACAATTACGGCCATGATGCCGGCGACAAGGTGCTGGTGATTATTGCCGAACGCCTGAAGGCGGCGATACGCGATACCGATACAGTGGCACGCTACGGCGGCGACGAGTTCGTGCTGTTGCTGAAAGAAACCAAGAGCTCGATAGACATCAATAATATGGTGGAGAAAATCTGCGCGCTGGTGGAAGAGCCGATCTCACTGGATCAAACGATAGTCAGTGTCGGCGTCTCCATAGGCTGGGCCAGTTTCCCCGATGACGGCGACGACTATGTCAGGCTGATCAAGATTGCAGACGGGCGTATGTACAAGCGCAAGCGTGACCGCAAATCCAGCCAGATGCATCTGGTTTGAGCTTCTGCGGCAGGTGCTCAAGGCAGGACCGTGCAGCGGTGGCGGTGCAGTAACAGTAATCAGGCCGCTGCTGAATACTCCGGCGGCACCCATTTCATTACCCATTCCTGCAGGTGCTCTGCGGGCATGGGTTTGCTGATGTAATAGCCCTGGGCTTGGTCGCAGCCCATTTCCCTCAGCAACTGCATCACGTCCTTGTTTTCCACGCCTTCGGCGACGACCCTCAGGCCCATGTTGTGGCCCAGGTCGATGGTGGACCTGACTATCTTCGCATCATCCAGATCCTGCTCCATTTTCAGTACGAAGGATTTGTCTATCTTCAGTTCATCCACCGGCAGGCTCTTCAGATAGGCCAGTGATGAATAGCCGGTGCCGAAATCGTCAATCGACAAATCCACGCCCATCACATGCAGGCGCTCCAGGGTTTGCTGCGCCCGCACCGGATCATCCATGATGGCGCTTTCAGTGATTTCGAGGCAGAAGGACTCGGGGCTGATCTTGTGGCGAGCCAGGATATCGGCAAATTTGTTCGGCAGGTCCTGATCCAGCAGATCGCGGGTAGACAGGTTGACCGACATTTTCAGGTGCAGGCCGCGTGCCTCCCATTCACTGCACATGGTGGCCGCCTGCTCCAGTACCCAGCGGGTCAGCAGCCGTATGAAGCCGGTTTGCTCTGCGAAAGGGATGAACTGGTCGGGGAAAATGAAACCACGCTCAGGATGTATCCAGCGCACCAGAGCCTCTACCGCAATCACCCTGCCGGTACCTAGCTCCACCTTTGGCTGTACATACAGGCGGAAGGCGTTGTGATCTAGCGCGGCCCGGAGTTCGCTCAGTAGCGACAGGCTTTGCTGGCTGGACTTGTCGATCTCGGGAATATAAGTGACTGCGCCGCTATTTCTTTGCTTGGCCGCATACATTGCCACTTCTGCATGGCTGAGCAGGGTTTCAGCGCTGGTGGCGTTTTCCGGATAACCGGCGATGCCTATGCCGGCGCCGAGATCCACGGTCTGGTCTTCGATGGAGATCGGTTTTTCCAGCGATTGCAGGATACGTGCAGCCAGTTCCTGCGCTGCCGCCAGGCTGGAATTGGGCAACAGGATCGCAAATTCGTCGCCACCGAGGCGCGCCGGCTTGGTTGCGCCCTGGCCGAGTTCGGCACTGAGCCTGACTGCGACCTGGGTCAGCAGCAGATCGCCGAAGCTATGTCCCATGACGTCATTGACATGCTTGAAGCGATCCAGATCCATCATTAATACATAACAGGATTCTTCCTTAGATTCCGCATGCTTGATGGCGTCGTTCAGCATGTTGACGAAGCGCGCCCGGTTCGGCAGATTGGTCAGCGTATCCCAGTACGCGAGGCGCAGGATTTCTTTCTCACGATTGGCAATGCCGTCGCGCATGCTGATGAAGGTGCGCGCCAGTTCCCCTATTTCATCCTGGCCCTTGACGTCTATGGTGGCGGAGTAATCGCCGGCGCCCAGCTTCTTCGCTGTTTCCGCCAGTTGCCGCATGGGGCCGGTAATGCGCCTGGCGGAGAAGACACTGATGATGATCGCCACCAGCACGCCCAAGCCTGTCAGCACCAGCAGGCTCAGCTTCAGGTTCTCATAAGGGGCGATGGCTTCATTGATGGATCTTTGCAATACCAGTACCGTGGTCTGGTTCTGGCGCGGATTTTGTGCCAGCTTCAGCACGCGCGCGCTGTAATTATCGTTGCCAATATCCAGGTCTTGCAGAAAAAAGGCCTTGTCCAGCGTCGTCGGCAATTGCTTGGCCAGGTCGCCTGCCTCTGCCGGCGCCAGTGTGGAGACGCTGGAACTCCATGGGCCGCCGTCGCTGCTGGTCAGCAGCGATACCTGCATCGACGATAGTTCGCGCATGTCGGCGACGATCTTTTTATCGATGGGAATTGCCATCACGACCCAGCCTATTGTTACCGGTGCTTTCAGCGGCACGACAACCAGCTGGTAGGGGTGGCTCTCAACAATGGTGGTACTGGATGTAGCGCCGCCATTCTGTTCCGCCTGGTCTATCATCGTCGGGATGGATTGCTGCAGGCTGGCTGCCAATGCAGCGTTGGTCGAAGCGGTAATGCTCTTGTCCAGACCTATCAGCACCGTCAGCGTCGCGCCTATCCGTTCACCGTGGTTGGACAAAGCAGATTCTATGGTGTCGCGGTCATTGCTGCTGACTGCAGTCAGGAAGCCGAACTCGGAAGCCAGCACCTTGGCACCGAAGATCAGGCGTTGCGCGTTTTGTTCCAGCAGATTGCCGAACTGGCGCTCGCCGATTTTCAGATCGGCCTGGATGGAGGCGCGCGCATTGGCCTGGATTTCGTGGCGTATGGTGAAATAGCCGGCCAGCTGAACGGCCAGTATCAGGACGATGAATAGGGCGACGACACGGCTTTCCAGGCTATGGAAGCGCATAGGCCGTTCCTGAAAATTGCTGCGTATGCCGTGCAGGCGAGTGGCAGCATTTAAGCAAAGTTGCGTGCATTTCTGAGCCGGAATCTGGAGACGTAAGTTTGCTAGCTGGCTTTGTAATTCAGTTTAACAGTAATTGTCGCATCATCTTTATAGCTAATGCTCTGTTCGTTGACAGGAATGCCTGCAGCCTGTTTGAAATGCCAGGTTTTCAGCGCATATTTGCCTGCCGTAATGGAGTTGATCCTGGCCCGGCCGCTGGCATCCGTCTTTGCGAAATACGGGGTATCGACCACCTGGATATAGGCAATCATCTGGTCATGAATATTGCAGCCTACGACTACCGTGCCTGGCTTGTCGAAGAGTATGGGCTTGGTGGGAGTGCCCGCATACAGCTTGATATCGAAGGGCTTGGGCGCAGAAAAAGAATAGGCGTGGTGGCGGACAGTATCATTATTCGGGAAACTAATCGCCGTACCGGTCTGGACCACAGTCACCAGAGGGATGAACTTTTTGTCCTTTTGCTCGACATCCACTTGCGGCGGGGACTTGACCAGCGGAGCCGTTCCTTCGGCGTACACAACGGCATCTGCAACCGGCTGACCCGCGCTGTCGACTACCTGCACCGTCAGGGTGGCAAAGGCGCTGCTCGCCACCATGCCATTTAATAAAATAACAACGGCGGTGTGCATTAGACGTGGTCTGCTCATATTTATGCCTGAAACGGCCCAAGGTAATCAGTAAAGCGCACAAGTCTCAATCCGGAGGCTTATCTCCGGGAAACTATGCAACGCATAACTATACTACTGGCGTGGCTGTTTTTGCAGGAGTATAGAAATAATGCCTAACGGAAACTTACGAAATAAAGTGTGGTTTTACAATAGTTGACAAACACCAATAGTGAGTCGAGGCAATATGTTTCGCATATAATGTGATGCAAAGAATTTAATACGTCGTTAATACGAGACTCGCCGCTGCCAAGTTTCGTCGCTATCACGGCCAAAAAGGCATCGCTTCAGTGAATTAGATGTCAAAACAGCACCGAGACAGACGCATCTCGCTACGTGCTGCCGCTCTTTGCCGTATGATAAAAGTGAATAGAGCATGTTGTCGGTGAGGCGCTACTAATGTATCTTCTGCCTCTACCCAAAGGATTTGCTGCACTGGAATATTAATCGCAATTGCATCCTAAATAGAATGTATGGAATCAATCATTAAGCACCTTGTGGAAATTACCGGTCATCGTGACCATGATCTCCTCAATATTTCTGTGATTTCTGCATTAAGCGAACTGACGCATGCGGAGTATGCGCGCGCGCTGGATATTGTTGCCGTTGGAAAACAAATCTTTGTGCAACCGCAAATCACGATCAAGAATGGCAAGGTGCTTACCGTCGATGAACATCTGGTCGCGGTGCAGACCGGCGAGGCGATTAGCCAGTATCCTGCCCTGGAGCAGGGAATCACCCAGCATTCCAATCTGATTGAGAGCCTGACTGAAGACGGCAAGCGCATAGTCTGGCTGCCCATCTGGATCAACGACAAGGTCAGCACTTGCCTGGAAATCATCAATCCCGCGTCGTATACAAAAAATACGATGGAGGCGATGGAAGGCATATTAATCGTTTACCGCAATTTCCAGAACCTGCTGGATTACAGCGAACGCGACTCGCTGACCGGCTTGCTGAACCGTAAAACCTTCGACGATAATTTTTCCAAAGTATTGCGTGCGACATCGCAGCAAAGCAGCAATGAAGGTAGCGAAGTGGATGGCGGCGGTGTTGAGCGCCGCCAGCATGAGCCGGAAAAGCAGCACTGGTTGGCGGTGCTGGATATTGACCATTTCAAGCGTGTGAACGACCAGTTCGGCCATCTGTACGGCGACGAGGTGCTGATCCTGATCGCTAACCTGCTGCGTTCCTCTTTCCGCCCTACTGACCGCCTGTTCCGCTTCGGCGGCGAAGAATTCGTGATCTTGCTGCGCTCCACCACGCAGGAAGACGCGCAGCATATCTTTGACCGTTTCCGTACCAATGTGGAGCAGCACCACTTTCCGCAAGTAGGCAAGGTGACCGTCAGTGTCGGTTTTGCCCGCATCGATCCGTTTGAGCCGGCGGTTGCCATCATGGGCCGCGCCGACCAGGCGCTGTATTTTGCCAAGAGCAATGGCCGCAACCGCACCTGTTATTACGACAGTCTGGTGCAGAGCGGCGATCTGCACACCGAGCGCTCCAACGATACCGCAGAGTTCTTTTAATTTCCCTGAGTTGCCGCGCTATCCGCTTTTTAGTGGATGGCTCGTTTTACGCCTGCCGTCAGCGCGCCCGCGATGATCAACAGGGCGGCGGGGCCGGGTGTCAGGCAGATCACGCCGGTAGTGACGACAAAAATTAGGTAGGCGTCCCAGCTCATACTGCTTCCTTCAATTCTGCGGATGGGGCAGGGCGTGCGCGCGACATCGTCAGCAGCAGGACGCTGCCCAGGATAATGCCCATGGCCAGCAACTCACGCGGCCCCAGCTTTTCTCCGCCCAAAACCACGCCCAGCGTCACAGCGATCAACGGATTGACGTAGGCATAGCTGGACGCCAATGCCGGAGGCACCGTGGACAATAAATACATATACGCAGTAAATGCCAGCAGGGACCCTGCCACGACCAGGTAAGCCCAGGCCATGAACGCAGGCAGCGTGATCGGTGCGCTGAAACTTTCACCCTTGAGCGCAGCGACGATGCTCAGGAATACACCGCCCAGCAGCATTTCGCTGGCAAATCCCATTGCGCCTGGGGCCAGCGACAGCTTTCTTTGCGACAGCACTGAGCCTATGTCCCAGCAAAAGATGGCGCCCAGCAGTGCGACGATACCTATGGGCTGTGCCGAGAAGTCGCCGCTGCTGGCCAGCAGGATGGCGCCGGCAAAACCGCTCAGGATACCGGTCCATTCGCGTTTATTCGGCCAGTCGCCGAACATGCCCACGCACAGCGACAATATCATCGGCGAGCAGGCGATGAATACTGCGGTCAGCCCGGACGATACATATTGCTGGGCCACTGCAGTCAGGCCCATGCCGCCACCCATCAGCAGGATGCCGACCACGCCGGCGTCACGCCATTGCATCAGGCTGGGATTTTTGACGCCACGCAATTTCAACCAGCCGAACAGCAAGGCGCCGGCCACCAGGAAACGCGTGCCCATCAATAGGAAAGGCGGAAACGAGGCCAGCGCAACGTGGATTGCATAGTAGGTTGAGCCCCAGACTATATAGACAGTCAGCAGGGCAAAAAGAACGAGTCTGGGCAGGCGAGGCATGATATTAAAAAGAGGTAATAAGGGGGTAACAGGGTGTAAAGAGCGCTCAACAAGGGCTTGGAGGCAACATTCAGTAGTGACAGTGTATGCCTGCAGAGTCTGTTTTTGAATAGATAAACGAAGGCAAATCGGTTACATTACTTTTGAATTAATTGAAAATGAGGGGGTTTTCCATGAAACTAGAATTGGATCAGATGGACGGCAAGATCCTGGAAATCCTGCAGGCCGATGCCCGCGTCACGCTGGCGGAAATAGGTCGCCGTATCCACATGAGCCAGCCGGCAGTGGCTGAGCGGGTCAAGCGCATGGAAGCCGCCAATGTGATCACTGGTTATCACGCGCGCGTCAATCCCGAGGCGCTGGGTTACAGCCTGACTGCGTTCGTGAGAGTGGCAGTGCGCTCGGATTACCGGCTGGTTGCCGCCGTCGCCGAGGAAATGCCGGAAATTGTCGAATGCCATTCTGTCACCGGTGACGATTGCAGTATCGTCAAGGTGGTCGTGCCTTCGGTAAAGGAGCTGGAGCGCGTGCTGGTGGAGCTGACCCGCCGCTGCGGCGACACTTCCACCTCACTGATCCTGTCGTCCCCGCTGGAACGGCGCGCGTTGCGGCCCGTCTTCAATTGAAAGCCTAGGATGGAACTGCGCCAGCTCAGGTATTTTGTTGCCATCGTCGATCACGGCTCCTTGTCGCGGGCGGCGCGTGTTTTGCATATCGTGCAACCCGCGTTGACCCAGCAATTGCAGCAACTGGAAGAGGAACTGGGTGCCGCACTGCTGCACCGTTCTGCGCAAGGCATGCTGCCCACCGATGCGGGCAAGCTGTTTTATGAGCATGCGCAGGCCATCCTGAAGCAGGTGGGCGATGCCAGGTCTGCCGTGGCGCAGTCTGCCGACAAGCCTACCGGTACCGTGGCGCTTGGTATCCCGCAAAGCGCGTCCGGCGCACTGGCACTGCCTTTACTGAAAGCGGTGCGCGCGCACTATCCTGAAATATCCCTGCAAATGACGGAAGAGCTGACCGGCAACCTGATAGAGCAATTGAAGTCCGGCCGTATCAATCTGGCCGTCCTGTTCGACGACGGCCAGTTGTCCGGCTTTGCCGTCAAGCCCATGGTGGAAGAAGAGATGATGTACATTGCGCGCGCCGATTCGCAATTCATCAGCAAGCGCAAAGTCATCCCGCTGGACAAGGCGCTGCAGGCGCCTTTGATACTGCCCGGCTTGCAGCACGGCGTGCGGCCGCGCATAGAAAACATCGTGCGCCAGGCGGGTTTGTCGATTGACAATGTGATCGACATCAACTCCATCGCCATCCTGAAATCGGCCTTGATGGCCGACATGGGGGCGACGATCTTGCCGGTAGCTCCGCTGCTGTCGGAGATAGAGCGTGGTGAGCTGCGCGCCTGGCCCATAGGCGGTGCAAAGATAGTCCGTAGCGTAGTGTTGTGTTCATCGAAAAACATTCCCCTGACCAATGCCGCCGGTGCGGTAGAACGGCTGGTGCTGGAAGTGGCGCGAGAGTTGTGCGCCAGCGGGCGCTGGCTGGGTGCGCGGAACTTAATGTAATAGATCTCACTTCACAAGTAGTGAGATGCGCTGGCCTTGAAGCTTGCTCGTCATCGCTCCAGGTTTTTTTGACCGCCTCAAGCCGGATATCATTTTTTATGATACCCCTATTCAAATTCCATATTTCCCAGGGGCGGTGATAATCCCTACACTGGCCGTACAGCAGATTTCAAAGGGAGTCGAGGAGGCGCTGCAGCTAGGACCTGGTCTTGTATCAATGCTCACATTGCACTGATGTAAATTCAAGTTCGTATTCGAAGCTTCCTTTGAACATCCAATCTGTATAAAAAATATCAATACATTGTGCTAACAGGCCGCCAATAGGGGTGGTTTCGGTACTCGGGTATTTCTATTTTTGATGCAAGTTGGAATAAAATGGCTGCCATCACAGCCCTGCACGATTGACAAACCTGTGTCTTACCGGACGCATCGAATGTCAGTTTGCAAACGAAATCACAAATTTTTGGAGTACACATGTCATCCGACGCAGCAATGGAATCTGCTGGTCTGGCGTCCGCGCCCGCCCAGCAATCTGCCACGCAAGATACCCCCATCCTCACTCGCAATGAGCAAGCCGCACCAGCCTTGGCGCCGGTCAGCCTGGACGATAAATACACGTCCAATAGCGGTACGATCTTTCTGTCCGGCATACAGGCGCTCGTGCGCCTGCCTATGATACAAAGACAACGCGACCTGGCCGCGGGCCTGAATACGGCGGGATTCATTTCCGGCTATCGCGGCTCTCCTTTGGGCGGTCTGGATGAGACACTGTGGAAGACCAAGAATTTACTGGAAGCCAGTCACGTCAAGTTTGTGCCCGGCGTGAATGAGGACCTGGCGGCCACGGCGGTCTGGGGTACACAGACGGTAGACCTGATAGGCCCCGCCAAATACGACGGCGTGTTTGCGATGTGGTATGGCAAAGGCCCGGGCGTAGATCGCTGCGGCGACGTGTTCAAGCATATGAACCACGCCGGTACCGCCAAGCATGGCGGCGTATTGCTGGTAGCGGGCGACGACCACGGTGCATACTCTTCCACCTTGCCGCATCAGTCCGACCATATTTTTTCCGCCTGCATGATTCCCATGCTGTATCCCTGCAATGTGCAGGAATACCTGGACCTGGGTTTGCATGCGTGGGCGATGTCACGCTTTTCCGGTTGCGCGGTCGGCTTCAAGGCCCTGGCCGATACGGTCGAGTCCAGCTCGTCGGTGGATGCCGATCCCTTCCGCCTGAAGATCACGATACCGGAAGATTTCGTGATGCCGGAAGGCGGCCTGAATACGCGCTTGTCGCTGGATACGCTGGGCATACAGGCGCGCAAGCAGGAAGCGCTGATGCAGGATTACAAAATCTATGCAGCGCTGGCCTATGCGCGCGCCAACAAGCTGAACCACACAACGATAGACAGCCCGCACGCGCATCTGGGCATCATCGCATCCGGCAAATCCTACCTGGATGTGCTGGAGGCGATGGAAGAGCTGGGTATCGATGAAAGATTCGCCGCCGAAATCGGCATCCGTCTGTACAAGGTGGCGATGCCGTGGCCGCTGGAGCCGGAAGGCGTGCGCGAATTTGCGCAGGGCCTGGACGAAATCCTGGTCGTTGAAGAAAAACGCCAGATCGTTGAATACCAGTTGAAGGAACAGTTGTATAACTGGCGTGACGATGTGCGTCCGCGCGTGATCGGCAAGTTTGATGAAAAAGGCGAGTGGGTAGCGCCGCGCGGTGAATGGCTGTTGACGTCCAAGGCCGATTTCTCAGTGGCGCAAATTGCACGCGTCATCGCAGCGCGTATTGCCCGCTTCCACACCAGCGATCTGATCAAGGCAAGGCTGGCCTTTTTGGAGGCCAAGGATGTGGTGCTGAATAAATCGGTTAGCACACC
Organism: Parundibacterium terreum; assembly: GCF_014636315.1. Lineage (GTDB taxonomy): Bacteria > Pseudomonadota > Gammaproteobacteria > Burkholderiales > Burkholderiaceae_D > Undibacterium > Undibacterium terreum. Next base: position 115,868 of record NZ_BMED01000007.1, read on the forward strand.
GCCGCGCCCGGCTTATTACTGCTCCGGCTGCCCGCACAATACGTCGACCAAGGTGCCGGAAGGCAGCCTGGCGCTGGCTGGCATAGGTTGCCATGTAATGGCGACAGCGATCTACCCGGAATTTAACAAGCTGACCACGCACATGGGCGGTGAAGGCGCACCGTGGATAGGCCAGGCGGCCTTTTCCAGCTTGCCGCATGTATTCCAGAACCTGGGCGATGGCACATACTTCCACTCCGGCTACTTGGCGATACGCGCCGCGGTTGCTGCGAAAGTGAATATCACCTACAAAATCCTGTACAACGATGCGGTAGCGATGACCGGCGGCCAGCCGGTGGACGGCACGATCACGGTGCCCATGATGGCGCAGCAGATGGCCGCCGAAGGCATACAGCGCATTGCCCTGGTGACCGAGGATTTGTCGCGCTATACAGACCGTTCCAGCCTGCCTGCGCTGGTGACCTTGCATGACCGCAAGGACATGGATGCGGTGCAGCGCGAATTGCGCGAGATCAGCGGCGCCACTGTCTTAATCTACGACCAGACTTGCGCTGCTGAAAAGCGCCGCCGCCGCAAGAAGGGCGAGTTCGCCGATCCCGACCAGCGCATGGTGATCAATGAAGCAGTCTGTGAAGGCTGTGGCGATTGCGGAGTGCAATCCAACTGCACGTCTATCATGCCCTTGGAAACCGAGTTTGGCCGCAAGCGCACGATAGACCAGTCTTCCTGTAACAAGGATTATTCCTGCGTCAAAGGTTTTTGCCCCAGCTTTGTGACGGTGGAAGGCGGCAAGTTGAAAAAATCCAAGGCCGGTGTAAGCAAGGGTGATGACGGTTTCGGCATCTTGCCGCAGCCGCAAATTCCAGGCTGCGCAACACCGTACAACATCCTGCTTAACGGCATAGGCGGCACCGGTGTTATCACCATCGGCGCGCTGATAGGCATGGCGGCCCACCTGGAAGGCAAGGGCGTTTCCGTGCTGGATATGACAGGCATGTCGCAAAAGAACGGCTCGGTCACTTCGCATATCCGTATCGCCGACAAGGCGGCACGCTTGCGCGCGCAGCGCATTGCCACAGGCGAGGCGGATCTGGTACTGGGCTGCGACATCCTGACTACCGGTGCGCATGACGCCATCTCCAAGATGCGTGCAGGCCGCACCCGCGCGGTCGTAAACACACATCAGCAGCCGACCGGCCCGTTTGCGAAGAATCCTGATTGGGAGTTCCCGGCAGAGGCAGTAGAACAACTGATCGTGGAATCGGTAGGCAATCATGCCGACTTTATCGATGCCACCAAACTGGCAACGGCACTGATGGGCGATTCGATCGCGACCAACCTGTTCATGCTGGGCTTCGCCTACCAGAAAGGCGCGATTCCTGTTTCCGAGCAGGCCTTGATGCGCGCAGTGGAATTGAATGGCGTTGCGATTGAATCCAATAAGAAGGCTTTCCTGTGGGGACGCCGCGCCGCGGTCGATCTGCAGCTTGTGGAAAAGGTCGCGATTCCTTCGCAGCCTGTGATCGTGCAAATGCCGCAGAGCCTGGACAGCATCATCAAGCGCCGCGTCGCCTTCCTGACCGATTACCAGGATGCTGCGTATGCGCAGCAATATCAGGATCTGGTCGGCAAGGTGCGCGCGGTGGAATCCGGGCTGGCACTGGGCAATAAACTGACTACGGCAGTGGCCAAATATGCATTCAAGCTGATGGCTTACAAGGATGAATACGAAGTTGCCCGCCTGTACACCGACGGCCAGTTCACCGAAAAGCTGAAACAGCAGTTTGAAGGCGACTTCTCGCTGAAATTCAACCTGGCGCCGCCCTTGTTCTCGAAAAAGGATGCGCAAGGCCATCTGGTCAAGGCGCAATACGGCTCCTGGATGTGGCAGGCATTCACCCTGCTGGCCAAGTTCAAGAAATTGCGCGGCAGCAAATTGGACATCTTCGGCTATACCGAAGAACGCAAGGCCGAGCGCGCGATGAGCGCGGACTACCAGCAAATGATCTTGTCCCTGATCAAGGATTTGAACCAGGACAAGCTGGAACTGGCCGTGGAACTGGCCAGCCTGCCGGAAAAAGTGCGCGGCTTTGGCCATGTCAAAGAAAAAGCGATGAAAACCTACTATGCTGACAAGGCTGGCTTGCTGCAAAAGTTGCCAGGCAAAGTTGCTGGCGTGATAGCGCAGGCAGCTTAGTTTCTGTGAAGGCAAGGCGAATACCGCCTTGCCTTCACAGCCTTCAGCCCCGTTTTAATTTCATTTGACGTTTACGTAAACGTCATATACCTTAAACTCTTGTTTTAGATCTGCTGGCAGGGTCGCATTAGGCCCTAAAACCGCAAAAGATAATAAAAAGACTATAGAGACCCGTTTCATTGAGGAACCCATGACCGACCTGTCAATCGCCCAAAAACTGACCGAATACAAACCCGCCAACAAGGTACGCTTCGTCACCGCCGCCTCGCTGTTTGATGGCCACGATGCGTCCATTAACATCATGCGCCGCATCCTGATGGCGAATGGCGCGGAAGTGATCCACCTCGGGCATAACCGCTCGGTGGAAGAGATCGTTACCGCAGCCTTGCAGGAAGATGCGCAGGGGATAGCGATTTCCAGCTATCAGGGCGGCCATGTCGAATACTTCAAGTACATGATAGATCTGCTGAAGCAGCGCGGCGGCGAGCATATCAAGGTATTCGGCGGCGGCGGCGGCGTGATCGTACCGGACGAGATTGCCGATCTGCATGCGTATGGCGTCAGCCGTATTTTCAGCCCTGAAGACGGCCAGCGCCTCGGCCTGGTGGGCATGATACTGGCGATGATACAGGCCTGCGACGTGGATTTGTCCAGCTATGCGCCGACCAGCCTGTCCAGGCTGCAGGATGGCGATATCCTGGCCAAGCACCGGCCGCTGGCGCAACTGATTACCGCACTGGAAAACGACAAGGTATCGGCAGAGATGCGCCAGCAACTGCACCAGAAGGCCGATACCATCAATATCCCTACCTTCGGCATTACCGGCACCGGCGGCGCAGGTAAGTCTTCACTTACGGATGAGCTGATACGCCGCATCAGGCTGGACCAGGATGACCAGTTGAACATCGCGCTGATCTCCATCGATCCTTCGCGCCGCAAATCCGGCGGCGCCCTGCTGGGCGACCGCATACGCATGAATGCGATCAATCCGTGGAAGGGGCAGGTCAAGGTATTCATGCGTTCGCTGGCCACGCGCGAAGCGGGCTCAGAGATTTCGCAGGCACTGCCGGACGTGATCGCCGCTTGCAAGGTGGCCGGTTTTGATCTGGTGATTGTCGAAACCTCGGGCATAGGCCAGGGCGACGCCGCGATCGTGCCGCATGTGGATGTCAGCATGTATGTGATGACGCCTGAGTTCGGCGCCGCATCGCAACTGGAAAAAATCGACATGCTGGACTTTGCCGATTTTGTCGCGATCAACAAGTTCGACCGCAAGGGCGCGCAGGATGCCTTGCGCGACGTGGCCAAGCAATACCAGCGCAACCGTGAGCTGTGGAGCAAGAAACCGGATGAAATGCCGGTCTATGGTACCCAGGCTTCCCGCTTCAACGATGATGGCGTAACTGCGCTGTACCAGGGCATCCTGCCGGCGCTGGCCAAGCACGGCCTGCTTGCCAAGCCTGGCAAGTTGCCGGTAGTGGACGTCAAATTCTCCAGCGGCAAGAACGTGATCGTGCCTCCGGCCCGCAGCCGCTACCTGGCTGAAATCGCCGATACTGTGCGTCATTATCACAAGTTCACCGGCAAGCAAGTGGTGCTGGCACGCGAGCGCCAGCAACTGCAGGAAAGCAAGCGCATGCTGAGCAAGGCAGGCAAGAGCGCCGACTTTGACGAACTGATCGCAGAGCGCGACAGCCATATGGATGCCGGTTCCAAGAAATTGCTGACGATGTGGCCCGATATGCAGGCCGCCTACAGCGGCGATGAATACGTGGTCAAGATCCGCGACAAGGAAATCCGCACCCGCCTGACCCAGCAATCGCTGTCCGGCACCACGATACGCAAGGTGGCCTTGCCGCGTTTTGTCGATCACGGCGAAATCCTGCGCTGGCTGATGCTGGAAAACGTTCCCGGCTCCTTCCCGTTTACTGCGGGCGTCTTCGCATTCAAGCGCGAAGGTGAAGACCCTACCCGCATGTTTGCCGGCGAGGGTGACCCCTTCCGCACCAATAAGCGTTTCAAACTGGTATCGCAAGGCATGCCGGCCAAGCGACTGTCCACCGCGTTCGACTCGGTAACGCTGTATGGCGCCGATCCCGACCTGCGCCCGGATATCTACGGCAAGGTCGGCAATTCCGGCGTGTCGGTCGCGACGCTGGATGATATGAAGGTGTTGTACGACGGCTTCGATCTGTGCGATCCGGCCACCTCGGTGTCGATGACCATCAACGGCCCTGCGCCGACGATACTGGCCTTCTTCATGAATACCGCGATAGACCAGCAGATGGACAAGTTCCGCGCCGACAACAAGCGCGAGCCGACCGCCGATGAAGCCGCGAAAATCCGCGCCTGGGTCTTGCAGAACGTGCGCGGCACCGTGCAGGCCGACATCCTGAAAGAAGACCAGGGACAGAACACCTGCATCTTCTCGACCGAGTTTTCATTGAAGGTGATGGGCGATATCCAGGAATACTTCGTACATCACCAGGTGCGTAATTTCTACTCGGTATCGATCTCCGGCTACCATATTGCGGAAGCCGGTGCGAACCCGATTTCGCAACTGGCGTTCACCTTGTCGAATGGCTTCACCTTTGTCGAAGCCTACCTGGCGCGCGGCATGCATATCGATGATTTCGCGGCTAACCTGTCCTTCTTCTTCAGCAATGGCATGGACCCGGAATACACGGTGCTGGGCCGCGTGGCCCGCCGCATCTGGGCAGTGGCAATGCGTGACAAATACGCTGCCAACGACCGTAGCCAGAAACTGAAATACCATATTCAAACCAGCGGCCGTTCACTGCATGCGCAAGAGATAGATTTCAACGATATTCGCACGACCTTGCAGGCATTGATTGCGATTTATGACAACTGCAACAGCCTGCATACCAATGCGTATGACGAGGCGATCACCACCCCTACAGACGAATCGGTACGCCGCGCACTGGCAATCCAGTTGATCATCAACCGCGAATGGGGCCTGGCGAAGAATGAAAATCCTATCCAGGGCAGTTTCATCATCGAGGAATTGACCGATCTGGTGGAAGAAGCAGTGATGCAGGAATTTGAACGCATTGCCGAACGCGGCGGCGTACTGGGCGCGATGGAAACCGGCTACCAGCGCGGCAAGATCCAGGAAGAATCGATGCACTATGAACACCTGAAGCATGATGGCACCCTGCCTATCATCGGTGTGAATACCTTCCGCAATCCCAAGGCTGGAGAAACACCGCAGAAGATAGAGCTGGCACGTTCCACCGACGATGAAAAACAATCGCAACTGACACGCCTGGCCGATTTCCATGCGCGCCATGCCGATGTGGCGCCACAGGCTTTGGCTGCCTTGCAGCAAGCGGCGATCAATGATGAGAATGTATTTGCGAAATTGATGGATGCGGCGCGGGTTTGCTCGCTGGGGCAGATTACTACTGCCTTGTTTGAGGTGGGGGGGCAATATCGGAGGAATATGTAGCTTGCTTGGCTTGCAAGCCTTTTGCTTGCTGGCTGGCTAGATGTGATGATTTTTTAGATTGCTGGCCGGGGGTAGCCCGGCGGCTACTTACTTTCTTTGCCTCGCCAAAGAAAGTAAGCAAAGAAAGGCGACCGCAGACTTGCCCTCCGGGTGATGGCGCGTAGCGCCATCACATTTTGTGCGTTACAAAAAATGGGAAATGAACGAAACTCGCTTCCCTTGCAGGGCGCATATCCGCTTGCAAGCGGATACCGTTACGCAGGCACGGAGCACTGCTCCGTGAAACCCCTGCTACACCTCAGACAACGTTCATTTCTGATCCATTTTCTGTAAAGCACAAAATGCTGCGTCCCGAGCGGGGCACGTCAAAACCAACGTCAACAACAACCCCAATCAAGCCAACTTATTTCGCTGAGCAAGTTCTATTTGTTATTGGTGAATCTGGTTGCCGTTGCCTTTGAATTTGCTGTTGTTCTTGACCCTAAACCGCTCGGAGCCTCGCCGATTGTGAGGTACAGAAAATGGATCAGAAACAGGTGTGTTTGAGCGCAGCGAGTTTCGCCTGTTTCCCATTTTTTGTACCGCATAATCGGGTACCCCGAAGGGGCGAGGCTTGCGGTCGCCTTCTTTTGCTTCCTTTTCTTGGCGAGACAAGAAAAGGAAGTAGCCGCCGGGCTACCCCCGGCCAGCAATCTCAAAAGCAAGGCCACGACCCCAAGTAGAGAATATAATCCCCACCATCTAAAAAAACGGAACCCCCAATGGCAAAAATAAATTTCGATGAAGCGGTAAGCTGGGTAGCGCGAGCGGTAGTCGCGCACCCCCGACAATTGACGCAGGCTCTGGCCGAGCATTTCGGCGTGGGCCGCACTGCTGCCGCTACGGTCATTGCCAGGCTGGTGGAAGAGGGATATCTGGTTCGTAGCGGTACGGGTAGCGGCCAGGTGTTTGCCGCTGGCAAGCGCCGGTTGCTGGTGGATAGCTATAGCCTGCCTGGCATTGACGCCAAAGTGTTGTGGGAAACGGAGTTTGCTCCTTTCCTGAATCTGTCTGAAGAGGTGGCTGAGTTGGCGCGCAAGGGTTTTGTCTCTGTTGTGCACAATGCGAACCGTCATGCCAAGGCCAGCGGCTTGTATATTGTTGTAGAGCAGACTGCGCGTAGCCTGGAGATGCATTTTTCCGATAATGGCGTCGGTGTCTTCAAGAAGATTGCGCAAAAGCTCAAAACCAAGGATTTATCTTTGGCTGTGCAAGCAGTTGCCGACGGCAGTGCATCCAGCAAGCTGGTGCGCAAGGCGACTTCCAGCATGCATGCGCTGGCTTCCGCATTTTCCGATTTCTCGGTGGAAGCGAATGGCTTGCGTTTTCCTGCACCAAAGTCCAAAAGGAAGCTGGCTGTGGAAGAGGATTTTCCCGGGCTGGGGACTGCGGTCTTTATTAAGCTGGCGCTGAAGAAGAAAGCTTAGCGTCAGCTTACTCAGCGCTGTTAGTAGACGTCGCGCCTGTAGTTGCCTTCTTCCGCCATCTGTTCCAATTTTTCCTGGCCCAGGATCACGCCCAGCGCAGCGTGCACGCCGGCGGCCATGCCTTCCAGGCTGCCGCAGACATAGATGGCGGCGCCATCGGCTACCCACAGGCGCAGTCGTTCTGCCTGCTCGCTAAGCCTGTCCTGCACATAGACCCGATGTGCCTGGTCGCGGGAGAAGGCCAGATCCAGGTGTTGCAGCACGCCGCTGGCCAGCCAGGCTTCCAGTTCTTCGCGATGGAAATAGTCGTGTGCCGCATTGCGCTCGCCAAACAACAGCCAGTTTTGCATATGGCCGGCTTTTTCCCTGGCCCTGAGGTGCGCACGCAGTCCGGCCAGGCCGGTGCCGTTACCCACCAGTATCATCGGGCGGCCGTCTTCCGGCGCCTGGAAGCTGCGATTTTCCCTGACACGCAATGCGATGTCGCCTTGCAGCGGCGCATATTCGGTCAGCCAACCCGAGCCCAGCCCCAGATCGCCATTGTCCAGTTGCGTCTGGCGCACCAGCAATTCCAGCTTGCCATCCGCCGGGATGGAGGCGATCGAATATTCGCGGTGCGGCAGCGGTCTTAGCGCATCGGCCAATTGCTGCGCAGACTGGCCTTGCAGCACAGCGCCTTCCTGTTCTTTATGCGGCAACAGGCAAGTTGCCAGGTGATCCGTCAATGAAACTCGCTGTCCCGCGACGCTGACCGGCGCCAGCGGGTCTAGCTGCAGGCGGGTGATAAGCTCTTGCACTTTTTGCGGCGCATTGCGCGGGCCTATCTCGGCGATGTCGCCGGCTTGCCAGTTGCTACTGGTACCTTCGGGGCCAAGCAATGCTAGGTGGAAAGCCGGCGCACCTGCGCTGCCCGGGTTCAGCAGCTTGCGTTCTGCCAGTGTCCAGTTGGCATATGCCGGTGCGCTCCAGTCTGCCATGTCGGTGTGGCCGCTCAGTACGCCCAGATGATGCTGCCAGTGTCGCAGTGCGCCTTCATCACCATTATCCACTTTTATTGTATCGAACAATGTGCGCGCACCTTGGTGGCGCAGCCAGTGTTCCAGCCTGTGGCCGAAGGCGCAATACTGTTCATAGCTGCTGTCGCCCAATGCCATCACACCGTATTGCAAATGTGCCAGCGGCAGGGCCTGCCCCATCAGTTTGCGGGCAAAGCCTGCCGCGCTGTCCGGTGCATCCCCTTCTCCTGTCGTGCTGACGATGAACAGGATACGGCTTGCGGCATCCAGCATGGCTTTGTCCAGCTTTGCCAGTGACAGCAAGCGCACCGCCATGCCGCCGTCCTGCAAGGCCTGCGCAGTCTGCAAGGCGATTTGTTCTGCATAACCGGTCTGGCTGGCATAAACCACCAGCATCGCGTCCTGGCTGCTGCCTTCAGCAGTTGCCAGTTGCAGGCCGAGTTGCTGTTTATTCCTGGTTTTCAGATAAGTGACGAAACAAAATGCCAGGTAAGCCAGCACCAGCAATGCCGCCGTGAACATGCGGCCATTCTGGCTATCCAGCAAGTGGCTGCGGCTGATGCTGTATGTGGAAATCGCCGCCAATGCCAGGCTGGCAATCCACAGGTTTTTGGTCAGCAGCGATTTCATCGTGGTATCTCTTAATGATGTCTTTTGAAGTTGTAAACTAATCCAGCATTGCTTCAAATGCCGGACTCATGCATTCTTCAAAGCCTTGTGCGGTGCGGCTGACAAAATATGCCGCGATATTCTGGCTGCGCGCATAGTCCATTCCCTCTTGCACACCGAGCACGGTAAGCGCGGTGGACAGGCCATCGGCGATCATGCAACTGGTGTGCAATACTGTGACCGAGGCCAGCGCATGCTCTACCGGGTAGCCGGTGCGGGGGTCTATCGTGTGCGAATAGCGCCTGCCCTTGTGTTCGAAAAATCGGCGGTAGTCTCCTGACGTCGCCACGGACATTTCATGCAGTGCGATCAGGTTTTTTTGTGGCGATCCGTCATGTGTTGCAGCGCTGCTCAGAGGCAAAGGCTGTTCCAGTTCTACCCACCATGGGTCATTGTCCGGCTTGCAGCCATAGCCCCGCAATTCACCGCCGACCTCGACCAGGTAGCTTTGCACGCCTTGCTCCTGCAAGTATTGCGCAACATGGTCCACGCCGAAGCCCTTGGCGATCGAAGACAAGTCTATATACACGCCGCCGGGCTGCAAGGCGCGCTGTTCCAGGCGGTCCAGTTTGACCTCCCGCCATCCCCTGGCGGCGCGGGCATGGTCGATTGCAGCAGCAGCGGGGGCCTGGTCATGCCTGCCGCCGGGGCCGAAGCCCCACAGGTTGACCAGCGGGCCTACGCCGGGGTCGTAAGCGCCGTTGCTTTGCTGCGCGATATATAGCGCATAATCCAGCACCTTGAAAAATTCCGGTGGCAATGCATGCCAGCTGCCGGCTTCGGCGCGGTTGAAGCGGCTCAGCGTAGAGCTGTCCAGCCAGGTGCTCATCTGTTCGACCACGCTGTCCAAGCGCTGCTGTATGCCTGCATGCAGTTGCTCCAGCGCCAGGTGATCCGGACGCACGAGCTTGACCGACCAGGTCGTTCCCATGCTGTTACCCGCCAGGCTGTCTATCGTTGCAGATGGCGGGATGGATGGCGGTTGTGCCATCGTCAATGGGATCAGGACGCGATTCATTCAGGCCGGGGAAGAGTCATTTGGTGATATGGCGGACGGCAAGTCTTGCCATCCGCCCGTGCTGCACAAGATACTTGAGCCGCTTATTGCGGCAATACTTCCAGTGTCGCGACATAGCTGGCGCGGCGCTCCTTGGCCGGTTTGGCAGCCTTGTCGTCTTTCAGCGAGGCTTCCAGCCAGTACATGCCGGCGGTAGGCCAGGTAACGCTGAATTTGCCATCTAGGTCAGTCGTTGCCGAAATTTCGTTCAGCTTGTTGCGGTAGCGTATGCCGCCGCTGATCACGCTGACTTTGACATTGGCGGCCGGTTTGCCGTCTATCATCAGGCGGAAGCTGGCAGCCTCGCCGACGAACAGATCTGTCGGTGCGGTTATTGTTTGCATTTCCAGGCCGGAACCGGTGATGGACAAGGCCTTGCCGCCCGGTTTACCGGCAGTGACAAAGGTTTCTACACGGCCGCTGCTTTGCGTGACCTGCAAGTCTTCCGCATTGGCAGGCACATCTTTCGCAAATGTTTCTGCCGTGCCGCGCCAGCGTTTGGTCTGGCCGTTTTCCTTGTAGCTGGCAAACATCGCATTGTTGACGATGCCCAGCTTGTAGGTGCCGCCCTGCGACAGCTGCACGTCGAAGGTGCTGCGGTATTTGCCGGTGCTGGCGTTTTCCGCCTTGGCTTGGGTGCCATCAGGCGCAGTGATGACCAGATTATCCAGTTTCAAAGGCTGGTGGTCGGCGAAGAAAACATCGGTGGATACCGCTGCATCGACGGTGACCCAGGCTTTTTCTGCCGGCAGTGAAGTACCGGAAGGCAGCAGCCACATGCGGTGCGCGCTGGCGCTCAATGGCGTAAATGCCGCAGCAATGGCGGCGACGGTAGCTGTCAGCGTGACTGCCCGTTTGAATGTACCGGATAGTGTCATGGCGTTCTCCTTTATTGTTATCGATATCAGGACTTGATGTTCAGGGATACCAGGCCCAGCTCATCGCCGCCCTGTACTTTAACGTTCTGTTCGCCCTTGGCTTGCCATTTGAACGGTACCTTGACGACTTCACGGCCGCCGCCTTCGCGCGCAGCTTCCACCACCAATTGGTAGTCGCCTGCAGGCAGATTGGCCAGCACGCCTTTATCGGAAGAGAAGCTCAATTGATGTTCGCCGACCGGACGCGTTGCGCCGCTGACGCCATCCACCGGCATTTGCAGTTCGCGGCCGCTGCGGCGCCACCATTGGCGGAGATCCTTCAGCCACTTATTGCCTTCGTTGTCCTTTTTCTTCATGTCATACCAGACCGCCAGATTGCCTGCGACGCTTTGGTCCGGTTTTTCTATCCAGATGGCGACGTAAGGGCGGTGGTATTCGGCCACATTCAGACGCGGCACTTCGACTTTCAGATTCAGATCGGTAGCCATGACTGGAGCGACCAGGCCGGTCAGGGCAACGGAGAGCAATACACGCATGTTAAACCTCAGTAGTAATGATAGAAAAATTTGGACAGACAGGGCAAATTACAAAAACAGATGCGAGAAAAACAGGATGCTAATGAATCAAGACAATCGCCAGCAACAAGGGCACCAGCAGACCGAAGCCGACGATGGGCCAGGTAGTGGGGCGGTTGCCGGAATGCAGTTGCAGCAAGAACAGACCGGTAATGCAAAAAACCAGGCAGGCGCCGGCAAAAATATCGATGAACCAGGGCCATGCGGCGCCGGTATTGCGGCCTTTGTGCAAATCATTGAAATAAGAGACCCAGCCGCGGTCGGTCAATTCGTATTCCAGGTCGCCGCTTTCCAGGTCTACCCTGAGCCAGGCGTCGCCGCCCGGACGCGGCAGCGATACATACACTTCTTCCTTGGACCATTCCGCCGCCTGCTCGCCAACGCTGATCGACAGTTGCTTGCCCAGCCAATCGCGCACAGGCAAGGGCAGCGGATCTTTGGCGCCATGCTTTTGCGCCTGCTGCAGGCTGGCCAGCTGCGACACCAAAGCTTCTGGTACCTGCGCCGTCTTCTTGGTGACTTGCGGATGCGCCTCGATCTGTGCCGAATGATTCAGCGTAATACCGGTGGCGGCAAACAGCAGCATGGCGATGATGCACAGCGCAGAGCTGATCCAATGCCACTGGTGCAAATGCTTCAGCCAGAATGAGCGGCGTTGCTGATTGGATTGTTTGGTGATGGCTATTTCGCTCATGGGAGTCTGGACATGCCTGCGGCAGGCGTCTTGGGGCCTTGGCGCCGCTCAATTGTAAATGATAATAATTCTCATTATATATCATTTATTTGCAGGAAATAAACCCGTATAAATACGCACTAGTAGAAGATTTGTAACGTTCTTTGCCAGAACGACCCGGATTGTAAAGATACTGTCCGCGAGGAAAGGGGCTAAAGATTGTGCCGGCCGAGCATGAGGAAACCCCCTGGCCCGTTCACCTAGTACACCGTGAAGGCAAAAAGCGGTTCGTCTAAGGTGCGTACTGCATCGATATGGTCGCAGAGAAGTTGCGGGCCAATAAGCAGCTTAATAAGCAGCTCAATTAGAGCTCGCTTTTTCTCATCATGCGCGGCGCGAAACAGAGTATTGCGCCCTACATCATTCCTGTCTTAACTGAGCGTCATTACTATGGATTTGTCTGCAGTAAATGCGGCAAGTAAGAAAAACCTGTCCATTCTGTTTCGAAAAAAAGGAAGTGTCGGCAGCGCAGGAAGCAATCCGGGCTGTTCACTTCGAATTGTTACTCTTGTCCTGCTTCAGTGAAATTGCAGCGGACTTTACGGAGAATATTATGAATCTGAATAAAATAAACAGTCTTGCCAAGTTTGTTGCAGCGTTGTCGCTGGCGTTGGCAGCAACAAATTCAATTGCCGCGGCAACGCCAATTGTTTACCGTACTGTAACGGTCGATGGCCAGCAGATCGCCTATCGCGAAGCCGGCTCGCAGAACCAGCCTACCTTGCTGTTACTGCATGGGGTACCCAGCTCATCGAGAATGTACGATGGTCTGATGCGCCAGCTAGGGCGCAAGTATCACCTGATCGCTCCTGATTATCCTGGTTTCGGCAATAGTAGCGCATCTGACCCGGAGCAGTTCTCCTACACCTTTGATCATCTCGCTGAAGTTATGCAAAAGTTTGCGGATACAGTGGGTGTTCAACAATACGTATTGTTCATGCAGGACTACGGTGCGCCAGTAGGCATGCGCATGGCCCTGGCCAGACCTGGCGCAGTACAAGGCCTCATCTTCCAGAACGGTAATGTCTATGACGAAGGCCTGGGGGCAATGTGGGCCAAGCGCAAAGCTTTTTGGGCGGACCGCGCTGCGCATGAGAAAGAGGTTATCGAGGCTCAGCAATCGCTGGCGGTGACGAAAATGCGCCATCTGGGCGATGATCCTGATACAGAGGCCTACGATCCCGATCTGTGGATGGACGAATATGCGTACCTAAATCGCCCTGGACAGGGAAAAATTCAGGCTGCGCTGATTTATGACTATCAAAACAATCTGGCTTCTTATCCGGTGTGGCAAAGATGGCTGAGGGAACATCAATTGCCGACATTGGTTTTATGGGGCAAGCATGACCTGGCTTTCACTGTCCCTGGTGCTGTCGCTTTTCGTAAAGATAACCCGGCTGCTCAAATTGAAATTCTGGACGGCGGTCACTTCGTGATGGATACGCGATTGAGTGAAGTGGTGACAATCACTGATCAGTTCATGCACAAGCATCAAGCCCGGTTTTCCAAGGACTCACGTCGATAAATGGGCTTGGGGCATGTGTATAGTCTCATAATGGCAGGAAAAGATGCCGCTCAGGGCTTGTGAGCCTGACCGAAACGGACTCAAATGCTGTTCCATGATTTTCCATTGCCCTATCTCTCAGGCCCTATTCGCCAGAAGAGTTGCCGGTTCGGGGTTGCGCTGTAGCCAGCCGGCGACCTGGTCGCCCGGCATAGGGCGGGCGTACCAATAGCCCTGAGCCTCGTCGCAGCCCATTTCCGCCAGGATCTTCGCTTGCGATGCGTCTTCCACCCCTTCAGCGATGACTTTCAAGCGCAGGCTATGCGCCATCGACACGATGGCCAGGGCGATTGCGCGGCTGTCGGCATCTTCCGTCAGGTTCAACACAAAGGACTTGTCGATTTTCAGCGTATCTATGGGGAAGCGCTTCAGGTAGGCCAGACTGGAATAGCCGGTGCCGAAATCATCGATGGACAGCGTGACGCCGATTTCCTTCAACTGGTGCAGTTGCAGCAGTACCGATCCCACATTTTCCAGCAGCAGGCTTTCAGTCAATTCCAGTTCCAGGTATTTGGCCTCCAGCTTGCTGGCCTGTAGCGCCTGCTTGACGATGCTGACGATATTGGCCTGGCGTATCTGCACCGCCGACAGATTGACGGCGACCATCGCATGTGTAATGCCGCGGGTTTGCCATTCCTTGGCCTGGCGGCAGGCTTCGTTCAGCACCCAGGTGCCTATGGGGACAATCAAACCGTTGATTTCGGCAATGGGAATAAATTCCAGAGGTGGAATTAAGCCGCGCACAGGATGCTGCCAGCGTAGCAAGGCTTCAAAGCCCAGCAATTTGCCGCTGCGCAAGTCGAATTGCGGCTGGTAATGCAGCCTGAACTGGTTGTCTGCCAATGCGCTGCGCAGCGCGACTTCCAGCTCCAGCCGGTTGTGCGCATTGGTATTCATTTCCTGCGTAAAGAATTGGAAATTATTTCGTCCCGCGCCCTTGGCGCGGAACAGTGCGATATCGGAATTCTTTAATAGCGCCTCGAAATCATCGGCATCTGCCGGGTAGCAGCTGATGCCTATGCTGACGCCCACCACCAGCGAGTGGTTGCCTGCTTCTATCGGCGCGGCCAGGGTTTCTATGATTTTTTGCGCCAGTTGTGCGGCACCCTTGGCATCGGTATTGGTCAGCAAGATGCTGAATTCGTCGCCGCCGTAGCGTGCCACGGTATCCACTTCGCGGATCAGGTATTTGAGCCGGCTGGCAACGGTTTGCAGGACCTGGTCGCCTACCGAGTGCCCGAGCGAATCGTTGATGGTCTTGAAATGATCCAGATCCAGGAACATCATCGCCACTTCGGTTTGATCGCGCCGGGCCGCAGCGAGTGCATGCACTGCCCTGTCGCGCAGCAGGGTACGGTTGGGCAGCGTGGACAGTGCGTCGAAGTAGGCCATGTACTGGATGCGCTCCTCCGCCTCCTTGTACTGGGTCAGGTCGGTGATAATGCTGACGTAATGCGAGGTCAGGCCGCTATCGTCGCCTACCGCACTGATGGAAAGACGGACCGGATAGGTGGAACCGTCCTTGCGCCTGTTGTTCAGCTCACCATTCCAGTGGCGGTTTTTCCTGAGGTCTTTCCACAGATCGCTGAAATAGCCTACGTCGTGCTGGTCTGCTCGCAAAATACTGGCGTTGACGCCGCTGATTTCTTCCGCGGTGTAGCCGGTGGACCTGCAAAATGCGGAGTTGGCGGTAATGATATTAGCCTGCGCATCGGTAATGATGATCGCCTCATGGCTGCTTTCAAAGACCTGGGCCGCCAGCCGCATCTGCTCTTCATTGTTTTTCAGCGTGGTGATTTCCACGATAACGCCGCACATGCGGGTAGGCTTGCCCTGTGCATCATATAAATATCGGCCCCGGCCGGCGATCCAGTGCAGGCTGCCATCGGGCCAGATGACGCGGAAATCCTTGCTGTAGTCGGAATGCTGGTCGCGCGCTATCTCGGACGCAGCTTCGAGTCCATCGATGTCATTGGGATGCACGCGCTTGCGGAAGCTTTCATAGCGGCCGTCGAAGTCTTCTGGCTCCATGCCGAACAGGGCTGCGTGGCGGTCGCTCCAGATGATCACGCCGCTCAGCAAATCCCAGTCCCAGATACCGGCTTCTTCTACTTCCAGTGCCAGCGTCAGGCGCTGTTCATTCTGCGTAGCGCGAAAAGAAGCAGCTTCCAGCTGGGCGATCTTGTGCTCCAGTTTCTGGATCAGCACTGCATTGTATTCTTTCAGTATCGTCGCTTCGTCAGACTTGAAGCGGGACACCGCCGGCGGCTGCCTGAGGCGCAGCAGTTCAGTAATCAATTGCAGCAAATCGTCGGGGTCTGCCGGCTTGGTAATGAAGGCGTCTGCGCCCAGGCCCAGCGCATAGGCTTCGTCCTTGGAGTCGGTATAGGTCGCGGTGTAAAAGGCCAGCGGAATATGGCGTAGCGTGTGGTCGGTTTTCCATTCGCGGCATAGGCGGAAGCCGTCCATCACCGGCATCAGGATGTCGGTGATGATCAGGTCCGGCGGAGTTTGCCTTGCCGTCAGCAACGCTTCTGCGCCTTCGGCGGCAACGTCCACCAGATAGCCGTGCCCTTCCAGCAGCGACTGTAGCAAATAACGGTTTTCTTCCCGGTCGTCAACGATCAATATTCTTGGCATGCCGCAGTTTCCTGTTTCCTTACGCTACGCTTTACCTGGTGTTGTTCGAATGCTTCTATCTTACGGCGTATTGATCAATAATCTTTATGGTGTTGCAATGCCGTGGCGCGGCAGGATCACGGTAAAAATGCTGCCTTGGCCCACCACACTCTCCACGCTGATCTGCCCACCCATCAGGGCCAGCAGGCGCTGGCTGATCGCCAACCCCAGGCCGGTACCCTCATGCGGCTTGTTTACCCTGTCTTCAATTTGCCGGAAAGGCTGGAATAGTGCAGGCATGTCTTCCGGCCGGATGCCCATGCCGGTATCCTGGATCTGCACCCGCATGATCTGTTGCGGCACGCTGTCTTCATCCTGCGCATAGTCGTCCACCATTTCGGCAGTCAGCGTGATTTGTCCTTTTTCGGTAAATTTGACCGCATTGCTGAGCAAATTGATCAGTATCTGTTCCAGCCGCCTTTTATCCGATACGATTTCGCCCAGATCGCCGCCTATCTTTGTTGTCAGCGTTAATCCTTTTTTCTCGGCCAACGGGGCGACCAGGCTTACCGAGCGTGTCAGCGATTCGGCGATAGGGAAGGGCACTTGCAGTACCTGCAACTGGCCGGCTTCTACCTTGGAGATGTCCAGCACGTCGTTGACTAGCGCTAGAAGATGGCGGGAGCTTTCCCTTACCATGCCCAGCTGTTTTTTCTGCTCGGTATTCAAGGGGCCGGCCAGCTCCTGGAACAGGATGCCGGAAAAGCCGATGATGGAATTCAACGGGGTGCGCAACTCATGCGACATGGTGGCCAGGAAAGAAGACTTGATGCGGTCCGATTGCTGCGCCCGGGCGCTGGCAGCTAGCAGGTCTTCATTGCTCTTGCGCAGGGCTTCATCAGTGATGCTGCGGTGTATCAGGTCGCGCCGGATCACAAAGAAGGACCCCAAGGTAATCAGCAGGCCAAGAATGATGCAGGCGGCAATCGCTAGCCTGGCCTGTTTTCTGGAAGCCTCCATTCTGGTCGTCGCGAGTTCCAGCGAGCTGCGTTCGCCTTGCTGTAGGGTATTGATCGCCTGCCTGATCTGCTCATGCAACACCAGGCCCTTGCCAGCCAGATAGCTATCCCTGGCCGCGTCCAATCCCTGCTCGCGCTTGAGCTGCAAGACTTTTGCCAGGCCGGCACGCCTGTCATCCAGCAGGGATTTCAGGGTTTTAAGCTGTTGCAGTTGGGCCGGATTATCGCTGGTGAGTATGCGCAGATTGTCGTAACGGTTATCTACGTCGTTCAGGTCGTTCTGATACGGACCCAGATAAGCGATATCGCCGGTGATCACATAACCGCGCACGCCGGTTTCGCCATCGGTGACGACATAACGCAGCGATTCCAGCGCAGCGATCACATGGTGCGAATGGTCGACCTGGATCGCATCGGTGGTTTGCTGGTCGTTGGAACGCCAGGCCGTATACCCGAGCAGGCCCAGGGTGAGCAGACCCAGGGCAAAACTGATGTCTATCTTGGTTTGTAGCGTTAATTTCACACTAGTCACCTACCGATATAAGCGCGCTGAGCAGGCCTCGCTGATGGCGGCAGATGCGGCCGTGCAGCTAAGGGGGACTGTTGCAACCTTCCCCTACCTGGGGCTTGGTACGAAGCAGGTAAGGGAGGCAGGTCCTTTGGTGCTTATTTATTGCTCAATAAGCTAATAAATCATATCACGCAAGCGCAACATACATGCTATTTTATTAATTAGCTGAAGACGCCAGACTTGATTCATTATATTTCCATGTGGAAATAGTGCAAGCAGCCAATTGCTCAATTGGCTGTCGGCAATATCCTACTTCAGGCGGTTGCTGGGTCAGGCAGCCTGTTCGGTATGTTCGGTCAATGCCCTGGAGATATCTTCCCTTGCTAGTTCCGGTGCGAACTGCAGGATGAAATCATAGGTGTATGCCCGCAGATAGGCACCACGCCTTACCGCCAGCCGCGTGACATTGGCTGCAAACAAATGGCTGGCTTCTATGGTTTTCAGACCATGATCGCGATGAGACTCTATTGCCATCGATGCCACCAGGCCCACGCCCAGGCCCAGCGATACATACTGCTGGATCACGTCGGAGTCCATCGCTGTCAGCACGATGTCGGTGCTGATCCCAGCCTGCTTGAAGGCCGCGTCGATATGGCCGCGCCCGGTGAAGCCGACATCGTAGGTGATCAGCGGATAGGCGGCCAGGTCGGCCAGTTCCACCCTGTCCTTGTCCAGCAGAGGATGGCCATCCTGTACCACGATCACATGGTTCCACTGGTAGCAGGGGAAGGAAACCAGGTCCTTGAACTGGCTCAGGCCCTCGGTGGCGATGCCTATATCTGCCTTGCCCGACAACACCCATTCTGCGATGTGTTCCGGCGAGCTTTGCTGCAAGGCTATGCGCACTTCCGGGAAGGCGCTACGAAAAGCTTGCACGACCTTTGGCAATACATAGCGTGCCTGGGTGTGAGTGGTTGCTATCGTCAGCGTGCCGCGGGTCTGGTCGGAGTAGTCATTGCCGGCCTGTTGCAGATTTTCCGCTTCCAGCAGCAGGCGGTCTATGATTTGCAATATGCCCTTGCCTGGCTCGGTCAGGCCGGTCAACCGTTTGCCGTTGCGCTCGAAGATATCCACACCCAGCTCTTCTTCCAGTTCGCGTATCTGGCGGCTGACGCCGGGTTGCGAAGTGAACAGCACGTTCGCTACTTCGGTCAGGTTGAAGCCGCAGCGGGCGGCTTCGCGTATGGATCTCAATTGTTGAAAGTTCATGGCAGTCTTCTTGTTGTGCTTGTTGTTGTGCTTACTTATGTACTTACTTGCGTGATTACTACTGTGCTTGTTGATCGACAAAGACATGCAGGCGCTTGGGCCGCACGACCAGCGCCTCGCCCACTTTCAGTTTCAGGTGGGCATAGCGCTCGCTGGAAATCATCGCTTCTATCAGGTCGGCATTGTCGTCCCGCTCCAGTTCCAGTTGCGCCAGCGGACCTATGCTGTGTACGCGCTTCAGTTGCACCAGCAAGCCTTCTGCGCCGGGCGAATAGCGATCCACTTCCAGTTCATGCGGGCGCACATAGCCTATGCCGGTCGCATCGCGGGTTTCTGCGTGGCCGGGAGCCTGGAATGCTACGCCGCCTGCATCCAGGATGCCTTCATGCACGCGGCCGTGGAACAGGTTCACATTGCCGAGGAAACCGTAGACGAACGGCGACGCCGGATGCTGGTAGACCTCGGACGGCGAACCTATCTGCTCGACCTTGCCCTGGTTCATGACCACGATCTGGTCGGCGACTTCCAGTGCTTCTTCCTGGTCATGCGTGACGAAGATGCTGGTCACATGCAATTCATCATGCAGCCTGCGCAGCCAGCGGCGCAATTCCTTGCGCACCTTGGCGTCCAGCGCGCCGAAAGGTTCGTCCAGCAGCAGCACGCGCGGCTCCACCGCCAGTGCGCGGGCCAGCGCAATACGCTGGCGCTGGCCACCGGACAATTGCGGCGGATAGCGGTCTGCCAGCCAGTCCAGTTGCACCAGTTCCAGCAGCTTGGTGACCTTGTCGCGTATCTGCTCTTCGGAAGGACGTATGGCGCGCGGCTTGACCCTGAGGCCGAACGCGATGTTCTCGAAGATCGTCATATGCTTGAACAGCGCATAGTGCTGGAATACAAAACCGACCTGGCGCTCGCGCACATGCTGCGCCGACGCGTCTTGCCCATCCAGCAGCACCTGGCCGCTATCCGCATGTTCCAGGCCGGCGATGATGCGCAGCAGCGTGGTCTTGCCGCAGCCGGAAGGACCCAGCAAGGCGGTGAGTTCCCCGCTGGGGAAATCCAGCGATACATTATCCAGAGCGGCGAAACTGCCGAAGCGCTTGTGGAGTTGGTTGACTGCGATGCTCATGATGTGTCGCCTTATTCCTGGGGTATCTGTTTACTGTGGATCTGGTGAGTGCGCCACTCCACTAGGGCCTTCAGGGCCAGCGTCAGCAAGGCCAGCAAGGTCAGCAGCGATGCGACTGCAAAGGCTGCGGTGAAGTTGTATTCGTTATAGAGAATCTCTACCTGCAAGGGCAGCGTATTGGTTTCGCCGCGGATATGGCCGGACACCACCGATACCGCGCCGAATTCGCCCATGGCCCTGGCGTTGCACAGAATCACGCCATACAGCAGGCCCCATTTCACATTAGGCAGGGTCACGTGCCAGAAAGTACGCCAGCCGGATGCGCCCAGCACCAGCGCGGCTTCTTCCTCTTCGCTGCCTTGCGATTCCATCAGCGGTATCAGTTCGCGCGCGACGAACGGGAAGGTGACGAAAATAGTAGCCAGTACAATGCCAGGCACCGCGAACAGGATCTTTATTTCATGGTTGCGCAGCCATTCGCCAAACCAGCCCTGCGCGCCGAACAGCAATACATAGATCAGGCCGGAAATGACCGGCGATACCGAGAAGGGCAGGTCAATCAACGTCAATAGCACGCTCTTGCCGCGGAAATCGAACTTGGCGATGGTCCAGGCTGCAGCGACGCCGAATACCAGGTTTAGCGGCACCGCGATGCCGGCGGCGATCAGCGTAAGGCGTATTGCGGACAGGGCATCGTCTTCCGTGATGGCGGCAAGATACACATGCCAGCCTTTCTTGAAGGCTTCTGCAAAGACGGCGGCCAGCGGCACGAACAGGAATAACGTCAAAAAGGCCAGGCCTATCGTGACCAGCACCACGCGCACCCACAGCGGTTCCATCGTTGCCGCCAGCGTGGGTACAGGCTCTGCACGGCGTGCCCGTGCCAAGGCTTCCGACGCGGCGGTATTTTCAGTCAGGGGAAGAGCGGCGGTGGACATCAGTTGGCCTCGTTCTTTTTACGGCTCCAGGCTTGCAGAGCATTAATGGACAACAGCAGTGCGAAAGACAGCAGCAGCATGACCACAGCAATGGCCGTAGCACCCGCATAGTCGTATTGCTCCAGCTTGGTAATCATGAACAAGGGCGTGATTTCAGACACCATGGGCATATTGCCGGCGATGAAGATCACGGAACCGTATTCGCCGGTGGCGCGTGCAAAGGCCAGTGCAAATCCTGTCATCAATGCCGGCAGGATGGTCGGCAGGATCACCTTGGTGAAGGTCTGCCAGTGGCTGGCGCCCAGGCTGATTGCCGCTTCTTCCAGTTCTTTTTCGGCCTCTTCCAATACCGGTTGCACAGTGCGCACAACAAAAGGCAGGCCGATGAAGGTCAGCGCAACAACCACGCCCAGAGGTGTAAATGCAACCTTCAGGCCCAGCGGTTCCAGGTAATGCCCTATCCAGCCATTCGGCGAATACAGCGTGGCCAGGGTGATGCCGGCCACGGCGGTCGGCAGCGCAAAAGGCAGATCTACCACCGCGTCTATCAGTTTTTTGCCGGGGAATTTATAACGGACCAGTATCCAGGCGACGATGCCGCCAAAGAAAGTGTTCAGCGTGGCGGCGATCAGCGACGCGCCAAAAGTCAGCTTGTAAGAGGCGACTACCCGGTCTGAGGTCACGGTATTCCAGAATGCTTCCCAGGTCATGGTGAAGGTCTTCAGGAAGACCGCAGACAGGGGGATCAGCACGATCAGACCGAGGTAGAACAGCGTGAATCCCAGCGACAGATGAAAGCCGGGGATCACGCGGTGCGCCGTAGATTTGGTGAAAATACCAGCAGATGCCATTCGCGGCCTTATAACATATATGACTATGGAGTCACGATCATGGCAGTATTTTGTTATATGGAAAACGAATTTTTATGCATGTTGATAGAAGAAATATGCATAAAGGGCGCTCAAATCAGTATGTATTTGATAATTTAAGTGGCTTTTCTTGTGGAATAGCAAACAAAATCACGTAGCTGTCTCGGCAATGCCGGTATTTTCTGTTTTCTTGACTGCCAGGCTGGCTGCCGGCAGATCCAGCAAAAAACCTTGCAGGAAATAGTCGCTACCGGCGTGGTTGTCCTGGACGCTGGCCAGTTTTTCCTGGTTTTCCAGGCGTTTGAAGACCACACGGCTACCCGCTTTTGTCGCTTGTTCCAGCAGGCTGCGGTGAGCTTCTGTCGCAGTGGGATGATTGGCATCCAGTTTGATCACGTCGGGCCTGACCCTGTCCAGCAATTCCAGAGCCTGATGTGCGTCGCTGGCATTGATGCCTATGCGGAAGCCGTTGCGGCGGTAGTTGTCTGCCACGTGGTTCAGCACCCAGCGCTGGCTGGGGGTAATCTGCGGCAATTGCAAAACGATATGCTGGTGCGGCAGCTCCAGTATGTCCAGGATGCGGCGAAAGGCCATGCCGTGATTGCCTTCCACCGCCGCCAGCAGGCGGGTATGCACGGTCAGGTATAAATCCACGCCCTGGCTTTCGGGCTGCCGGTAAAAATTGATCGCATGCAGGATGCGGCACAGCCTGTCCAGCTCTACCGACTCATTGTCATTGGCAGCATGGTCCAGCAGCTTCCAGATGTTCAGGCCCTGGTCGTTGGCAGCATAGCTGCGCGCGTAGCCTTCATAGCCGATGACGCGGCGGTCCTGGCCTGAGCGTATGGCCTGGAAAGCGCTGGTCAGCGTGGAATTGAAATAACGCCCGCGTGCGCGGCCTTCTTCGTCCAGCCAGATATTGGTGCTGGCACCCTGGGTATTATATAAATGGGTCAGGTATTTTTGTAATGCGGGAGAGGGCATTGCTGCTCCTTGTTTGTTGCAGGGGGGGCGACGCTTGCCGCTGGTGTTTCCGCCGGTGCTTCAGATTCCAGCCTCGGCCCGGATAGGGCAAGGCCGGAAGTCTGCAGTGATCAGAGTTTTGCGATTGATACTTCGGTTGCCTTCACCAATGCCACTACTTCCGTACCTATTTCCAGGCCCAGATCCTTGACCGAGCGGGTAGTGATGACCGAGGTGACGATGCCGGCCGGTGTTTCCACATCGACTTCGGAGACGACCGAACCTTCGATGATGGCCTTGACCTTGCCTTTGAACTGATTGCGGACGTTGATTGCCTGGATACCCATGATGACTCCTGTGTGGTGTAACAAAAAAAGAAAAAACAAGCGGCTGGCTCAGCCTTGAAAAAAATTGCGGTGATCTGCAGGATCCAGCTAGTTCATACGGCCCAGTGCACCTGGCTGACCGTCTTCAGCAGAGAAAGGTCACCCAGCGGTGCATCCAGCGACTGGGCCGGACGTTTCAGTACGCGATCCAGGATCTTTTCCTCCAGCGCAGCAAAAGCCGGGTTGCCGCGTGCCCTGGGACGTGGAAGCGAGACCTGCTCATCCAACGTGATCTGGCCGTCTTCGATCAGAATTACGCGGTCAGCCAGTGCTATCGCCTCCTGGACGTCATGCGTGACCAGCAAGGCAGTAAAGCCGCGCTGCTGCCACAGTGATTCGATCAGGTTCTGCATCTCTATGCGGGTCAGCGCATCCAGCGCACCCAGCGGTTCATCCAGTAGCAACAGCGCCGGTTCATGCACCAATGCACGCGCCAAGGCGACACGCTGGCGCTGGCCGCCGGACAAGACTGAGGGCCATTCATCTGCGCGCTCGGCCAGGTCTACCTGGGCCAAGGCCCGCTTTGCCGCATCGCTGCCCTGCTTCAGGCCCAGCGAGACATTGTCCAGTACGCTCTTCCATGGCAACAGGCGCGAATCCTGGAACATCACGCGGGTATCCGGCCTGCTGTTCGGCACGCTGTTTACGCAACTGGCGCAGGTGATGGCTTGCGCATGCGGATTAAAGTCTATGTTGCCGGTGTCGGCGGTTTCCAATCCGGCAACCAGGCGCAGCAGCGTGCTTTTGCCGCATCCGCTGCGTCCTATCACGGCGACAAACTCGCCTGCTTTGACCTGCAGATCTATCGCCTTCAGCACGCGCCTGCCGCCGAAGGATTTTTGCAGGCCGCGCAGGCTCAGGCTTGCACCTGCTGATTTATTCTTTTTGGCTTGCACCAAGGGTGCGGGCTCCTGCTTTTCCTGGCCCTTGTCTTCCCAGTCGGCATCGAGCTCGCTTTTCAGGGCGGCGATGCTTTCTATGCGGGATGCGCTTCTCAACTGCGCGTGTTCTGCGGGAAAATGATTCATGCCTTGCTCCTGTTATAGGATGGATGCCAGCGCAGCCAATAGTGTTCCAGCGCGCGCGACAGCACATCGGCTAGTTTGCCCAGCAGCGCATACAGCAGGATGCCGACCAGCACCACATCGGTTTGCAGGAACTCACGCGCATTCATTGTCATATAGCCTATGCCGGCCTGTGCAGAGATGGTTTCCGCCACGATCAGCAATACCCACACCAGGCCCAGTGCGAAGCGCACGCCGACGAGGATGGATGGCAGGGCGCCCGGCAAGATCACATCGCGGTACAGTGCCCAGCCCGACAGGCCGTAGCTTTGTGCCATTTCTATCAGCCCCTTGTCCACCGAGCGTATGCCGTGGAAGGTATTCAGGTAGACGGGGAAAAATACGCCGACCGAGACCAGGAACAGCTTGGCCGTTTCATCAATGCCGAACCACAGTATCACCAGCGGTATCAGCGCCAGCGCCGGGATATTCCTAACCATCTGCAGCGACGTATCCAGCAGGGTCTCGGCGGACCTGAAGGTGCCGGTCAGCAGGCCCAGCAGCAACCCCAGCCCGCCGCCGGCCGCAAAACCGGACAGTGCGCGCCACAGGCTGGTTTTCGCATGCAGCCACATCTCACCGGAAGCGGCCAGCGTCCAGAACGCTTTGGCAACCGCCAGCGGTTCAGGCAGGATGCGGCTGGACAGCCAGCCCAGCTGGGATGAGGCTTGCCATACAATCAGCAACAGCAGCGGCACTGCCCACGGCAAGAAATGAGATAGCAATTCCCTTGCGTGCGACGCCCAGTTGATGCGGGGTGCAACATGTTCCATAGTTGCTCTGCCTGAGAGCAACTCTTCTGGAATGTCTGTGATAAATGGTCCCATCTTTTTCTCCTGCTATCCGATAAGGCTCGCGGCGGCCGAATGTCGCTTGGCGCGAACTACGACTGGCTCTGCAATTTGCCTTGCGCCTGCTGGGATGGGCTGGGGCGCGAGATAGGCACGATATTGTTGGCCATGATTTCTCCGAACGGCCCGGTGATGCTGGTGCTCTCGCCGGCGCCCGGAACTGCCTTGCCTATCAGCGGGAAAACCAGTTCTGCGAAACGGTAGGATTCTTCCAGATGCGGATAGCCGGACAGGATGAAGGTGTCTATACCCAGGGCCGCATACTCATGCATGCGTTCGGCGACGGTTTCCGGGTCGCCGACTAGTGCTGTGCCGGCACCGCCGCGCACCAGTCCTACGCCGGCCCACAGGTTGGGCGACACTTCCAGCTTGTCGCGCTTGCCGCCATGCAGGGCTGCCATGCGCTGCTGGCCGACCGAGTCCATCTTGGCAAACGAGGCCTGCGCCTTGGCGATGACTTCATCGTCCAGATGGCTGATCAGCTCATCGGCCGCTTTCCAGGCTGCCTCATTGGTTTCACGCACGATCACATGCAGGCGTATGCCAAAACGCAGTGTGCGCCCGTATTTGGCGGCGCGCGCGCGCATGTCGGCGATCTTTTCAGCTACCGCTGCCGGGGGTTCGCCCCAGGTCAGGTAGACGTCCACCTGCTCTGCCGCCAGCTCATGCGCCGGGCCGGAAGAGCCGCCAAAATACAGCGGAGGGTAGGGTTTTTGCACTGGCGGATACAGGGTTTTCGCGCCCTTGACC
Source organism: Parundibacterium terreum (assembly GCF_014636315.1). Taxonomy (GTDB): domain Bacteria; phylum Pseudomonadota; class Gammaproteobacteria; order Burkholderiales; family Burkholderiaceae_D; genus Undibacterium; species Undibacterium terreum. Next base: position 141,860 of record NZ_BMED01000007.1, read on the forward strand.
TTGATGTGCTTGCCGGAAAAATCATAGCCCTTGTCACCGCCTTCGCCGGACAATGCTGCGCGCCAGACGCGCAGGAATTCATCGGTGATTTCATAGCGTTCGGTGTGGTCCGCAAAGACCCCATCCGCTTCCAGCTCGCCCTGGTCGCCGCCGGTGACGACGTTGACCAGCAGGCGGCCATTGGACAGGCGGTCAAAAGTGGAAGCCATGCGTAGCGACAGGCCGGGGCTGCTGAGGCCGGGGCGGATCGCCACCAGGAATTTCAGGTTCTTTGTCGCGCCTATCAGGCTGGAGGCGACGACCCATGCATCTTCGCAAGAGCGGCCGGTAGGCAGCAATACGCCATCATAGCCCTGGGTATCGGCGGCAACCGCTACCTGCTTCAGGTAGTCGTAGTTGATATGGCGCGCGCCGCGCGAAGTTCCCAGATAGCGGCTGTCGCCGTGGGTAGGGATGAACCAGAAAACATTTAAACTCATGATCGTTCCTTTCTGTTTGCCGGGGCGGCGCCGCAGCGCCACCCCTGGAGGTCTGGAAGTGGTTAGTTATTAGTTACGTGCAGCAATCGCCGGGGACGCTGCGGGCGGCAGCCAGGCCGCATCCCTCACATTGATTTGCCTGGGGATCAGTTTTTGCTGAAAAAAATTGTCTGCCACTCTTTGCTGGTCTTCCAGCATGCTCTGGGTCAGGTACACTACCGGCGAGCGCGGCCGGCGCGTCAGGTAGGCGGATATCGTCGGCTGGTCCAGCCCCGTGCTGGCGGCAATCGCAGCGATGGCCTCCTTGCGGTTGGTCTGCACAAAGTTGTCGCTGCGCGTCAGTTCCTCAAACAGCAGGTGGATTATTTGCGGATATTTTTCTGCAAACGAGCGGCTGGACAGGTAGTAAGACAGGTTGTTCACCAGGTCTTTTCCGGTCGCCAGCACGCGCGGCTGCGCACTTTGCTCTATCGCGGCCCAGTAAGGATCCCAGATTGCCCAGGCATCTACGCTGCCGCGCTCAAAGGCGGCCCGCGCATCGGCCGGCGCCAGATAGATGGGGCTGATGTCGCTCCATTGCAGGCCGGCCTGCTGTACCGCGCGCAGCACATGGTAGTGCGCGCTGGAACCCTTCTGGAAGGCGATTTTCTTGCCCTTCAGGTCGGCCAGTGACTTGATCACAGAATCCGGTTTTACCAGGATGGCACTGACCGCCGGCTTGGCAGGCTCGGCGCCCACATACACCAGGCCGCTACCCGCCGCCTGCGCAAAAATCGGCGGCGGCTCGCCAGTGGTGGCAAAGTCTATGCTGCCGACTGACAAGGCTTCCAGCATTTGCGGGCCGGCAGTGAATTCAAACCAGGTCACCTTGGTGCCCTTCAACTGCTTTTCCAAGGCCTGCCTTTGCTTCAGCAGGGTCAGGTTGACTGAGCTTTTCTGGAAACCTATGCGCAATTCTTTCGGCGCATCGCTGATGGCTGGGGCTGCGGATGCAGACGATGCAGCCCACGCCAGATAGGGTGTCAAGGCAAGAGCTACTGCCAGCAGCAGGCTGCGGCGCAATGGGGAGAGGGTCTTCATCGTCTATTCCGGCGAGCTAGAGTTTGATGGCGACGACGGCATCCCTGATATTGATTTTTTTAGGAATCAATTTCAGATCGGCAAAGGCATCGGCGATGTTTTGCTGTTCCCGTATCACCTGTTCGCTAAGCGGTTTTACGCCGTAAGCGAAGCGCTTGGCCGCCAGTTCGACGATGCTCGGTTCCAGGCCCACTTGCGACGCCAGTTGTGCGGTCACATCGGCGGTGTTCTTGGAGCCCCATTCGTCTACCTTGACCAGTTCTTCCAGCGTAATGCGCAGGATGTCGGCGTTTTTTTGCGCATAGGGTCTCGCCGCGAGGTAAAACTGGTGGTTGCTGACCAGGCCCTGGCCGTCGACCAGGATGCGTGCGCCCAGTTGTTTTTCTGCTGCCGCAAAGAAAGGATCCCAGATCACCCAGGCGTCAACGCTGCCGCGCTCGAATGCGGCGCGCGCATCGGCCGGCGGCAGATAGATGGGCTCGATATCCTTGTAGGCGATACTGGCTTTTTCCAGGACCTTGAGCAGCAGGTAGTGCACATTGGAACCCTTGTTCAGCGCGATCTTCTTGCCTTTCAGATCGGCGGCGGTCTTCAACGGAGAGTTCTTGGGAACGATCACTGCTTCGCCTGCCGGTGCGGGCGGTTCGTGGCCCACATACACCAGGTCGGCGCCGGCCGCCTGCGCAAAAATGGGAGGCGCTTCGCCGGTAGTGCCGAAATCCACGCTGCCCACATTCAGGCCTTCCAGCAACTGGGGACCTGCCGGGAATTCTATCCACTTCAGTTGTATGCCTTGCTGTGCCAGGCGCTTGTCCAGCGCGCCTGTGGCTTTCAGCAAGGTCAGCGTGCCGTATTTTTGATAGCCTATGCGCAGAGTGCCGGCCGCTGCTTTGCCTTGTGCCAGGGCCAGCGCGGGCAGACCACCGGCGAAGCCTCCCAAAGCACCCAGCGTGGCCGCTGATAGCAGACCCAAAGCCTGGCGCCTGGTTTTCCTTTTATCGTCTTTAAAATTGTTCATGGTCGTCCAGTTCTACATTCGCAGTGTTGAGATCACAATTTCAATTTTTCAGGCAAGCCGTCCCCCTGCAGCACGATGCCGCCAGAAATGGGCTTGTGGATCAGTTGTAGTGCAGTGGTGACGCAGTTGCGGCAAGGCCGGGGTACCGGCCTCTGGGTTTGCTAGGCGCTACATCGCAGTTGCGTGAATTGAACTGCGTCGAAATTATTACCCTGGTTGCGCAAGGCAATCAGACTGTGGGTAAGGTGGCTGATGCCCTCGGTGATGCGCTGGGCTATCGTCGTATCGATATTCAGGCCGTACTCTTCCGACCATTCTATCTGTGCATCGGTGGCATAAATACTGGGCAGGATATGCTTGGCGGCGAGTGAAGCCAGCACCGGGCGCAATGCGTAGTCCAGCGCCAGCATATGCGACTGGCTACCGCCGGTTGCCAGCGGCAGCACCAGTTTCCCACTCAGGCCGTCTTGCGGCAAGATATCCAGGAAGGTTTTCAATACGCCGCTATAAGCGGCCTTGTACACGGGGGTGCTGACGACGACCGCGTCCGCCTGTGCCACCAGCGCTTTTGCCGCACGCAGTTCATCATTGTTGAAGTCGGCATGCAGCAGCGCCTGGGCCGGCAAATCCCTTGCTTGCACCCTGGCAGTGCGGTAACCCAGCTCATTCAGCCTGTCTCCTACATGATGCAGCAGGCGGGTAGAGCGTGAAGGGTTGGACGGACTTCCAGAGAGCAGCAGGATATTCATGTCATCTCACTAAACTTGAGTGCTTGAGTGTAATAAGCGGCGCGCTTATTTTTTACCCGGTTGATAAATCTGGTCGAAGATGCCGCCATCCGCGAAATGTTCTTTTTGCGCCTTGGTCCAGCCGCCGAAAGTGTCATCTATCGTAAACAGCTTCACATTTGGAAATTGCGACGCATATTTTTTCGATGCTTTTTCCGTTGTTGGGCGGTAGTAGTTTTTCGCGATGATTTCCTGGCCTTCGTCGGTGTACAGGAAGTTCAGATAGGCTTCTGCCACTTTACGGGTGCCGCGGCGGTCAGCTACCTTGTCAACTACAGCGACCGAAGGTTCGGCGAGGATACTGGTGGACGGCGCTACGATCTCGACCTTGTCCGGGCCCAGCTCCTTGATTGCCAGCAGTGCTTCATTTTCCCAGGCCAGCAATACGTCGCCTATGCCGCGCTCCACAAAGGTGGTAGTTGCGCCGCGTGCGCCGGAATCCAGTACCGGTACGTTTTTATACAGCTTGCTCAGGAATTCCTTGGCTGTGGCCGGGCTGCCGCCCGGTTGTTTCAAAGCATAGCCCCAGGCTGCCAGATGGTTCCAGCGGGCGCCGCCTGAGGTTTTCGGGTTCGGTGTAATGACGGAAACGCCAGGCTTGACCAGGTCGTTCCAGTCCTTGATACCTTTGGGATTACCTTTGCGTACCAGGAAGACAATGGTCGATGAATAAGGCGAGCTATTGTGAGGCAGTTTCTTTTGCCATTCCTTGGAAGTCAGGCCGCGCTCGGCGATGGCATCGGTATCATAGGCCAGCGCCAGTGTGACGACGTCAGCATCCAGGCCGTCAATGACCGCGCGTGCCTGCTTGCCGGAACCGCCATGCGATTGCTTGATGGTGACGTTGTCGCCAGTCTTGGCTTTCCACTGCTTGGCAAATGCCTGATTTACGTCCTGATACAGTTCGCGGGTAGGATCATAGGAAACGTTCAAAAGGGATATGTCGGCGGCGTGCGCGGAGATATTGCCGATTACAGCGATAGAGGCGGCCAGGAACAGGTGTTTCAGTTTCATCTGCAATTTTCCTTGTTGTCGTTTTGTCGGAAGGCCGGCGAGGCCTGCCGAAAATAAAATTTGAGGAATGTAGATTAATGCGGCGCAAGTGAAACAAGAACTAATAGTTTCGCGGTTTGATATGCGTTTTTCGTATATGAGGGATCGGGCTGGCTGAATTATTTAATCTAGGAATGAGGTCGGCGGGCTTGAATTGATATCAAGATTGATGTCAAGACGCAAATAAACACGTAAATAAAAATGGCCCGCTCGTCGGAGGGGCCGCTATGGGGGCAATCAGGTTTTACAGCGTGCGTGCCGGCAGGACGGTACCGCTGACTTCGCCGAAACCTATGCGGGCGCAGCCGGGTTTATGGGCCCATCCACGCAGGATCACGGTATCGCCATCCTCGATAAAGATGCGTTTCTCGCCGCCCGGAAAGCTGATCGCCTCCTTGCCGCCGCCGGTCAGCTCCAGCAGCGAACCCGCTTCTGACGGTTGCGGGCCGGACTGGGTGCCGGATCCCAGCAAGTCGCCGGGGCGCAAATTGCAGCCATTCACCGTATGATGGGTGAGCAACTGCGATACGCTCCAGTAAGAATGGCGGAAGTTGGATTGGGACAGGCTTTGCGCGGCCACGCCTTGCTCGCGCATGGCTTGGGTTTGCAATGACACCTGCAATTGAACGTCAAATGCACCGTGCGTGCGCAAATCGGCGGAATCCAGATAGGCCATGGGCTGAGGATCGGCCTGCTCCCTGTCCCATGCCAGCCTGTAGGGCGCCAGCGCTTCCAGCGTGACTATCCATGGCGAGATGGTGGAGGCGAAGTTCTTGGCCAGGAAAGGTCCCAGCGGCTGGTATTCCCAGGCCTGGATATCACGCGCCGACCAGTCATTCAGCAGGCACAGGCCGAATACATGCGATTCCGCCTGATCAATAGTGACGGCATCACCCAGCTCATTGCCCTTGCCGACAAAGATGCCGATTTCCAGTTCATAGTCCAGCCGTTTGCTGGGGCCGAATACCGGAGTATCCGAGGTCGGCGGCTTGGTTTGTCCCAGCGGGCGGCGGAACTGCTGGCCGGACACGCCTATCGATGAAGAGCGGCCGTGGTAACCGATCGGCACCCATTTGTAATTGGGCAGCAATGGATTATCCGGACGGAACAGTTTGCCTATCGCAGTGGCGTGGTGGACCGAGGTATAAAAATCTGTGTAGTCGCCGATCTGCGCCGGCAGGCCATATTCAGCATCACTCTGGGGAACCAGTGCGCTGCGCAGGCTGGCTTCCTGTTGCGCTCCTGCGCGCAGGATACGCGACAGCGCCAGGCGTAGGGCGGACCAGGTTTCTGCTCCCAGGCCCATCAAGGCATTCAGGCTATTGCTTTGCAGGGCCAGCGCGACTTCGGTGCTTTGCAAGGACGGAAATCCGCTGAAGGCATTTGCCGCGTAGGCTGCATGCAGGTCCAGGATCTGGTCGCCGATGGCGACGCCTATGTGAAAATCTCCACCGGCCTTGCTGCGAAATACTGCGAACGGCAGGTTCTGTATGGGGAAATCGCTGTCCGGCTGGTTGGCCGAGGCCACCCAGCTACCTAGTTTCACATCATGGGTTTCATTCAATTGCACGGTCATTATGCTTGCTCCGGATTAAAGTTCTTTTGTATGCCCATCCAGCACTGGTAGTAGTCGTTCTGCAGTTGCGGCGAGGCCAGCGCATAGGCGGTTGGGCGTATCACGTGCCGGGTTTCAAACATGAAGGCCATCGTGTTATCTACCTTGTGCGGCGCTGTGGTATCGGCATTGCTGGCCTTGTCAAAGGTCGGCGCGTCAGGGCCGTGGCCGCTCATGCAGTTATGCAGGCTGGCGCCGCCGGGACGGAAGCCGGCCGATTTCGCATCATACTGGCCGTGGATCAGGCCCATGAATTCGCTGGCGATATTGCGATGGAACCAGGGCGGGCGGAAAGTATTTTCCGCAGCCAGCCAGCGCGGCGGGAAAATCACGAAGTCCAGCGTGTCCACGCCCGGCGTATCGCTGGGCGCCTGCAGTACCAGGAAGATGGATGGGTCAGGATGGTCATAGCTGATCGAGCCTATGGTATTGAAATGGCGCAGATCATATTTATACGGCGCGTAGTTGCCGTGCCAGGCCACTACATCCAGCGGCGAATGGTCTATCTTTGCGCTCCACAGATTGCCGCTGAACTTGGCGATCAGCTCGAAACTGCCTTCGCGGTCTTCATAGCTGGCATGCGGAGTCTGGAAGTCACGCGGATTGGCCAGGCCATTGGAGCCTATCACTCCCAGGTCGGGCAGGCGCAGCAAGGCGCCGAAGTTTTCGCAGATATAGCCGCGCGCCTCGCCATCCGGCAGGCTGACCTGGAAGCGTATGCCGCGCGGTATGACCGCTATTTCCTGCGGCTCCAGGTCGATAATGCCCAGTTCGGTGCGTAATTGCAGCCGCCCCTGCTGAGGCACGATCAGCAATTCGCCGTCGGCGGAATAGAAAAACTTGTCCGTCATGTCGCGGTTTGCCGCGTACAGGTGGATAGCACAGCCGCTTTGTGCATCCGGCGAGCCGTTGCCTGCCATCGTGATCCAGCCCTGGATGAAGTCGCTTGCTTCGGCAGGCATAGGCAACGGGTCCCAGCGCAACTGGTTGGGCGGTGCTGCTATCTGGTCAAACTGGCTGACGATGCCGCGGTTACTGATTTGCTGAAACGGATGATGCATCGCTGCCGGGCGTATCCGGTACAGCCAGGAGCGGCGGTTATGGTGGCGCGGCGCAGTAAAAGCCGTGCCGGACACTTGCTCTGCATACAGGCCATAGGCCACTTTTTGCGGGGAATTCTGGTTTTTCGGCAATGCACCGGGCAGGGCCTCGGTGGCGAATTCATTTGCAAAGCCGGTCTGGTAGGCCAGTTTGCCGGTTTGCAAGGGGGAGGCTAGGGAGGCTTGGCGGCCCTCGGTCATCGTATTCATGGCTTTCCTTTGCTGCTAGCTGTGTGAACACTAGTTGAGCGCTGTTTGAGTACTAATTGAGTGCTAATACTTTAGTGCAAAGTGCAGCCTTTTACGCTATAAATAGATAAATGTAGCCCATTGATATTATGAATAATAGGTAAAAGATGATAGAACCCAGAGAGCTGGACCTGAACTTGCTGGTGGTATTCCAGGAAATATTCCAGCAAAAGCAGATATCGGCGGTTGCCCGCAAGCTGGGCCTGTCGCAGCCGGCGGTCAGCAATGCGCTGGCCCGCCTGCGGCGCAGCTTTGGCGATGAGTTGTTTGTGCGTACTGCGCTGGGCATGCAGGCTACGCCGTTTGCCGAGCAACTGGCTGAACCTATAGGTGCTGCGCTGGAGCAAGTCAGGCTGGCGTTGAACCGGCATGAGCATTTTGATGCAGGAAGTAGCCGCCGCCATTTCACGATAGCGATGACCGATGTCGGCGAGGTGTATTTCATGCCCGTGCTGGTGGAAAAATGCCGGCAGTTTGCGCCGCAACTGAAGATCAGTACGGTGCGGGCCAGTAGCGTGGACCTGAAGGCAGAGATGGAGGCGGGGCGGGTCGATCTGGCGATAGGCGCGTTTGATGACGTGTCGGAAGCGCTCTACCAGCGCCGCCTGTTCAAGCAGGACTACGTCTGCATGCTGCGTGCCGGCCATCCCCTGGCAAAAGCAAAGCTGACATTGAAGGATTTCCTGGCTGCCCCGCATCTGATCGTCGCATCGATGGAAAGCCCTTACGACAGCATCAACCAGAGCCTGGAAAAAGCCGGTGTGAAGGATGTTTCGCAGTTTAGCGTGCCGCACTTTGTTGCTGTTCCTTATATTGTTAGTACGACCGATCTGCTGGTGACTGTGCCGCAAAAACTGGCGGAGCGGGCAGCAGCTCCCTTCAATCTGCACTATGTAAAACCGCCGCTGCGCTTGCCTTCGCTGCAAACCAATATGTTCTGGCACCGGCGCTACAACCAGGACGAGGGTAGCCAGTGGCTGAGGGGATTCATCGCCGAGCATTTTGCCGAGTGATTGCCGAGGTGCGGAGGCGCGTTGCGGCGATGCTGCCGCCCTGAATTGAAAGATGAAATAAAATTATTTTTAAAATAGCTTGATATTTAATAGTGCACTATATATAATTCAAAACATCGAAACACAGGCAGCACGGCCGGGCCGTCTTTCCCTTGATGTGTCTCAGATGCTGATGGTTCGAGAACTTTGTAGTAAAGAGTAAATGAGAAGGCGCGGGAGTTTGCGCCACTTTTAATCTCAAATATATAGTGCGCTATATAGTAGTTGGCGATAATAAATGAGGGGCGCCTCTTGCGGAGAAAAGTAAAAGGCGGCAACTCATTGAAGTTTATTGAAGCAGCTTGGCATTAACCAATATTCACTCATTCATCATTAAGCACTAGGCTAAAAGGAAATAATCATGAAATCCATCAAAAACGCACTGGCAGTGACAGCAATCGGTGTTTCCCTCGCCGCCATCGGCAACGCAAACGCAGCGGGCAGCCCCGGCGTAGAGGTCCACACCCAGGCTTTCCTGCAGGCGCTGGAAGCGGGAGGCGGCAAGCCTTTGGAGCAACTGTCGCCTGCAGACGCGCGCGCCATACTGGTAGGCGCGCAGGCAGGTGTCAAGCTGACATTGCCAAAAGCGGACGTATCGGAAAAAACCATCAAGGTGGATGGCGCTGACGTGAAATTGACCATTGTGCGTCCTGCAGGTGTCAGCAAGACGCTGCCGGCCTTCATGTTTTTCCATGGTGGCGGCTGGGTGCTCGGCGATTTCCCTACCCATGAACGCCTGGTACGTGACCTGGTCGCCAACTCCGGTGCGGTTGCGGTATTCGTCAACTACACGCCATCCCCGGAAGCCGGCTATGGCGTCGCAATCAACCAGGCTTATGGCGCCACAAAATGGGTTGCCGAGCACGGCAAGGAAATCAAGGTGGATGGCAACCGCCTGGCGGTAGCGGGCAATAGCGTAGGCGGCAACATGGCAACGGTGGTTGCATTGATGGCGAAAGACAAAGGCGGACCAAGCCTGAGGTTCCAGGCATTGTTATGGCCGGTCACCGACAGCAACTTCGACACCGCCTCGTATGCACAATTTGCCGAAGGCCACTTCCTGACACGCAATATGATGAAATGGTTCTGGGACAACTACACCACTGACGCCGCAAAACGTAACGAGATCTATGCATCGCCATTGAAAGCAACGACAGCGCAACTGAAAGGCCTGCCGCCGACGCTGATTGAAACAGCAGAGTTCGACGTATTGCGCGACGAAGGTGAAGCTTACGGCCACAAGCTGGACGCTGCCGGTGTGCAGGTTACCAGCGTACGCTACAGCGGCATGATTCACGACTTCGGTTTGCTGAATGTGATCAGCGATGTACCGGCAGTAAAAGCTGCAATGCGCCAAGCCGGTGAAGAACTGAAAGTACACCTGAAATAAGCAGTTAATCCCCATCAAATACATAGCTTGCTACTTAGTAGTGAGCTATGTTGAAGATAAATCAACCCAAATCAAATTAAGGAGCTTCAAATGAAAACCGCAACTCTCTTCGCAGCAGCATTGATATCCGTTACAGCCAGCAATCTGGTGTTCGCCCAATATAACGGTCCCAATTTTGGTTCCAATGCCGGTCCATACACCGGCATGGGCGTAACCCGCGCCCAGGTAAGCGCTGATCTCGATCAGGCCCGCGCCAACGGCGAATTAAAACTTGGCGATGAATATCACTATGCACCTGCCAAACAAGCTAGCGCAGGTAAAACACGCGCTGAAGTCCTTGCCGAACTGGAACAGGCGCGCAAAGATGGCAAGTTAGCTGTCGGCGATGCTTCCTATCCGAGTCAGCCAGCGCAGACTTCCGACCGTTATCGTTACGAAGTGCGTTCACAGTCGGTGTCGGCGGACAAACTGAGCTCTTACAATAAACCCTTGGAATACCGCAATTGATAGTGGATGATTGCAAGAGCATCCATGCTCCCGGGAAGAAGATAAAAAAACGGCCGGAATTCACCGGCCGATTTTTTTATGAGCAAACTTCATGAACAAGTACAAGACTTCGCTGACACAGGGTAGAGTTAGCACAGCGAGCCATCGGCGCAATCGGTATGGCTTAGTAGGTGACAGTCACAACTACGGAATCGGTAAAGGTGCCAAGCGTACTCGGATTTTGTCCAGAAGGAATGCGTGCATACACGCTGCTGTTCGCAGTCGAACCGGTGCCGACCAAGGGCATGCCCGTCGCAGGCGTATTGCCCCAGGTGGTAGAACGGCTTGCATCCTTGTACAGCGAATAATTGAGGAAGACCGGTGTAGTGCCGCCGCTGGACAGGCGGCGCACTGGTGTAGAGTCTGTTGAGCCTGCTGCTGCATGCGCTCCCTGGTCGAGAGTAATGACGGCGGGCACCGATAAAGAGCAACTGGTGCTGATCGAGGCGGTGACGTCCTGGTTGGCCGCAGCATTTGCATTGAGTGGATCGTAAGTCGTGGTGAAGCCGCTGGCACTTACTGTGCAGCTATTATTGACTGTGACTGTATTCACCATGGTTGCGGTGACCGTTGCCGCGTACAGTAGCCGGCTCGTTCCCAAGACCGCAGTACCCATTACAAAAACTATGGCAACTCTTTTCAGATAATTGCTCTTCATATACCACCCCAGCATTACGGAACGGCCGCTGCCTTCAACGCACCAACTCCAGTTCTTGTTGTTCGTTTAAGTATTACGGGTCCCGCCATATATAAAATTTCCTCACTGAATTTATGGTAAGTGCAAACCAGTTTGGCCACAAGCGCTATCCCATTTTCGAGGACATTTTTCGTAGAAAATTAACCATCGTTTGCACTTAACTTTATGTGACAAATTTTTCAGGGGAATCAAGTGATATAAGGCCGGGTTTGGAATTGAGATTAAAAATCATTCGTGCATTTGGGAGAAACTTTTTCTTCCAGTTTCGGCATTGAATTTGATGTGATGCGATTAAATTAAATTGCCAAATTCCTATTGTGGGACGCAAAAAAAAGCTGCCGCAGCGGCTTTTTTTATTGAGCCTGAAATCAGAAATCGATGATCCCGCGCAAAATGAATTGTCTGGCGTCTCCCACCGCCACATAGATATTGCTGCCGGCGGAAGGGTAATAGGTTTTGTCTAGCAAGTTCCTGATATTCAATTGCAGGTGGGCAGAGTGCCCGGCCAGCGTCGTGTCATACGAAGCAAATGCATCTACTACATGATAGGGATCAAGGAAGAAGCTGTTGGCGCTGTCGCCGGCACGGCTGCCTACATAACGCACGCCGGCTCCGGCACGCCATTGATCGCGGTTGGCACTGCGGTCGAAATCATGCGTGATGAACACCGAGGCACTCTGCCGGGCGACGTTAGCCAGGCGATTGCCCTGCAGCTTGGGGTCTTGTGTGACCTTCGCATCGGTGTACGCATAACTGCCTATGAGTTTCCACTGTGGTGCAATCTCACCGGCAACATCCAGTTCCAGGCCCTGTGAGCGTGCCTTGCCCGCTGCGCGCACGAAGGTGTCGCCGTTGACAACCTCGGATACCTGCACATTCTGCTTGTCGATGTTATACAGCGCTGCAGTAGCGGTGATCCCTTTCGGCAAGTCCAGCTTAGCGCCCACTTCCCAGGATTTACCCTGTTCCGGCGGCAGCGCATCGATGTGGCTGGCGATAGAGGTATTTGGCTTGAAGGATTCGCTATAGCTGCTATAGAGCGACACTGCAGGGTTGAGCAGGTAGACCACGCCTACACGCGGTATCAGCTTGTTGCCGGAGACATCGGTATTGATATTGAAGGGACGGCCCTTGCCGGCAACTTCATCGTATTGCTGGTAGCGAACGCCGGCTTGCGCTATCCATTGCTCGCTCAAGTGTACCGTGTCCTGCGCAAACAACGAGTAGGCGTGCAGCTTGTCGGTCTGGTCGCTATCCGGTGCGCTGATCGTAGTGGAGTTCGGCAACAGGCCGTATACCGGCTTGTAGATATTGAAGCTGGTATTGTTGGTGCCGCGTATCAGGTCGCGCCGGTAGATATTACTGTCTTCAAAATCAAAGCCCAGCATCACGTCATGCCTGATTTCACCCAGCTTCAGCTTGCCGGTGATATCGCTTTGTACCGCATGCTCCTGGCTGACAGCACCGCGCGTACCGTCAGGGCGGCGCGTGAGCACGCCGGTGACAGGATTCAGCGATACGGTGCGCGCCTGGAAGTCATCATAGCGGTTGCGATTGTAGCTATAGGCAAAGTTGGCTGTCCATTGCTGGTTCAGCTTGTGTTGCGACTGCACGGTGAAAAAATCGGAATCGCCTATGCTGCGGTTATATGCTTCGTCCAGCCTTTCATCGCGTGGGATATTCACAGGTTTGCCGGTGCGGTTGTCGATAACGGTGCCACGGTCGAAAGGCTGTTCGTAATTGGTATGCTCATACGAGATGCGCACCGTATTGTCGCGGCCGTACCAGGCCAGCGAAGGCGCGACCACGAGCTGGCGGCTGTCGCCGAAATTGCGCCAGTAATCGCTGTTGCTATAGTCGGCGATCAGGCGGTAGGCCAGGCCTGAGCTGCCGATGGCGCCGGTCAAATCTACCGATGCGCCGCCGCCCAGGTCGCTGGCTGTCAGCGCGACCTGGGCCTGGGTAGTTAATTGCGGCTTCTTGGTGACCATGTTGACTACGCCGCCCGGGTCCATCGTGCCGTACATGATGGAAGAGGGCCCCTTCAGGACCTCGACGCGTTCGGTGGTATAGGTCAGGTTGCGCGCCAGCACCGTGCGTATGCCGTCACGCAGGATGGAGCCGTCGCGATTGAAGCCGAAGCCGCGCTTGATCAGCGCATCCTGTGTACCGCCCAGCGTATTGGCCTGCGTGACGCCGCTGATGTTGTACATCGCTTCATCGATGTTGCGTATCAACTGGTCTTGCATTACCTGGGCCGGCACGACGCCGACCGATTGCGGCGTTTCCAGTAAGGCGGCATCGCTGCGGGTCGCGGTGGACGCGCGCTTCGGCTGGTAGCCGCGTTCCTGCGCCTTTTCGCGAATGATGATATCGGGCAGATTCAGCGAAGAAGCATCGGCGGCCTCTGTTTGTGCTGCGGGAGATGCAGATGTCGTGGATGTTGCTGGCCCTGCAGGCAGGGCCTGGCTATGGGCTAAGGGCGACAGTGCGAAGGAAAGCAGCGTGCCGCTCCCCAATACTTTGAGCATGCTCATGGCTATATGTTTTCTTGAATATAAATGAGAATTATTAGCATTTATGGTAACATGCGGCTTGCTCCTGTGTCAGCAATTCATGCATAAGCGCTTGTACTTATTGCCCTATCTTTCTCGACTCTGTATAAGAGGCGGCGTGAGGGCCTAAGGGCCTGCGTGATGCAGAAGCAAGTAAACGCCACGCCACTATCGCAATAGCCACGCAGCAGACACGCAGCAGATACTCATGTTTAAAAAAATCTGGTTTCAAATCCACTGGTTCATAGGCATTACCGCCGGCACCATCATGATCATCATCGGCCTGACCGGTGCCTTGCTCAGCTTCCATGAAGAAATAGTGGATGCACTCAATCCCGGCATCGTGCATGTAAAACCGCAGACGATGGCGGTGCTGACGCCGGAACAATTGTTGAGCAAGGTAAGGGCGCTGGATCCGGAGCGCCGTATCGTCACGCTGGCAATGTCGGCCGAAGCCGGAGAATCCGCCAAGATCACCTATGCGCCGCCAAAGGGCGTGCGGCGCGGTGAAATCCGTTACGTCGACCCTTATACCGGCGTGTTGCTGGAGCGCCCGCTGGGCCAGGACTTCTTTGAGTGGATAGAGCGCCTGCACCGCTGGCTGCTGCTGCCTACCGATACCGGCAAGCTGGTGGCAGGCATGGTTGCCGCGTGCCTGTTTGTGCTGGCCTTGTCCGGGCTGTACCTGCGATGGCCGCGCAAGCCCCTGTCCTTGCGGGCCTGGCTGAAGCTGGACTTTGCATTGACCGGTCGTTCCTTCCTGTGGAACCTGCACTCGGTAATGGGCACCTGCGCGCTGCTGCTATACCTGATATTTACCGTCACCGGCATGTACTGGGCGTTTGACGTCGTCAAGCTGGGCATCAATACCCTGGCCGGTGAAACGCTTGCGCCGAGGCGGGCACCGCCGGTGCAGGCAGATAAATTCAAGGTGGGCAAGAAGGCCGAAGAACAGATTGCCGTACCCGATCTGACTTTGCTGTGGAACGTATTCCAGAAAGAAGGCGGGGCTTACAGCAAGCTCAGCATGCGCATGCCCGACAAGGCCGGCCAGCCCATACAGATCACCTACCTGGACCCTGAGCCGCCGCATGAGCAGGCACGCAACCGCATGTCGATTGACCCCGCCACCGGCAAGGTAACGCAGAACCAGCGCTACGCAGACAAGACCACCGGCGGCAAGGCCATCAGTGCCATCTATCCGTTGCACATGGGGACTTATTTCGGCTTGCCGGGCCGCATCATCATGACGCTGGCGGCTTTGATTCTGCCGATGTTTTCCATTACCGGCTGGATGCTGTACCTGGACCGGCGCCGCAAAAAGCGGCAGATACGTGCGGAACAGGCGATCTTGCGCGCCGGCCGCCGCACACAGGCAGGGGCAGTCGGGTCAGCAGCAAAACAATTGCCTGAACAAGTGCTGCTGGCTTTTGCCACACAGTCCGGCCGTGCCGAAGGGCTGGCCTGGCGCACCGCATCTGCTCTGCAGACCGAAGGCGTGGATACGACGGTGATGTCACTGGCGCAACTGGATACCGACAAGCTGCGCCACTATCAGCGCGTGCTGTTCATCGTATCGACCTTTGGCGAAGGCGAGCCGCCGGATGCGGCGCGCAAGTTCGCCAGGCAGTTGTCGCACCAGGCGGGCAATTCACTGGCGCATGTGCAGTATGGCTTGCTGGCTCTGGGCGACAGGAATTACCAGAAATTCTGCGGCTTCGGCCACACGCTGGATCACTGGCTGCATAGCCAGGGAGCGCAAGCGCTGTTCCCGATGATAGAAGTGGACAACAATGACGCCGAGGCCTTGGCGCGCTGGCAGAATGTGCTTGCGCGGCTGGCAGGAAAAACCGAGATCCGGATGGACGCCAATCCTGCACCGGCGCTGCAGGAGCAGGATTACCAGGATTGGCAACTGGTGGAACGGCGCTTGCTGAATCCGCACAGCCAGGGCGCACCCATTTTTCACCTTGAATTGGAGGTCACTGCGAATGGCGCTGCAAATGCACCATCAATGGAGCGATCAACGCAGCAGTGGCAAGCAGGTGCGCTGGCCGAGATCGTGCCGCGCCATGCACCGGACCGTATCGCATTCTTTCTCAGCTGCACCGGCCTGGATGGCCAGGCCAAGGTGAAACACCTGGGAGTAGTGCGCACCCTGAGCGAAGCGCTGGCACGCAGCCAGTTGCCTGCGCCGCAAGTGGCGCTGGGTTATGTGACGCCGCAGCAATTGGCGGATACCCTGCAGCCGCTGGCCTCCCGCCGCTATTCGGTTGCTTCGCTTGCCGGAGAAGGGCGTCTGCATCTGCTAGTCAGGCAGAGCCGCCATGAAGACGGCCTGGGTATTGCATCCGGCTGGCTGACTGAGTATGCCGCAGTGAATGACAGAATAGAATTGCGCGTGCTGCGAAATCCGGGGTTTGAACTGATTGACGGGGATGGTCCTTCGATTTTCATCGGCAACGGTTCCGGCCTGGCCGGCTTGCGCGGCTTGTTGAAAGCCAGGATCGCCCAGGGGCAGCACAAGAACTGGCTGTTGTATGGCGAACGGCAGGTAGCGCATGATTTCCATCACCGCGAAGAAATCCAGCAATGGCAGGCTGACGGCATGCTCAGCCATGTCGATCTGGCTTTTTCACGCGACCAACCGCAGCGCATCTATGTACAGGACAAGCTGCGCGAACAGGCAGAACGTTTGCTGGCATGGGGGGAACAGGGCGCAGCGATTTATATCTGCGGCAGCCTGGACGGCATGGCCGCCGGCGTGGATGCGGTGTTGACTGAATTGCTGGGCGAGGCGGCACTGGATGACCTGATCACCGAAGGGCGTTACCGCAGGGACGTGTATTAAACCTGCAGAACCCGCAGAACCTGAACGCTGTTCACTGAAAAGCCATCCCGCGCAATGCCGGATGGCTTTTTTACCAATAAAATTTAGTGTTTTTGCATCAAATAGCCGCATCACTGCCGCCGGACTCCCGCTTTTCGGTTGCCAGCGCTGAAAATACTTCACGCCAGCACTGAATCGAATTACGCCATCGGCTTGCCAATTTGGCCTACACTTTCTTCTGTGAACAATTAATCGCGATGGAGAAACCAGCATGCCTGTCATTACCTGTGTAGAAGATTTACGCATTCTTGCCAAGAAAAGGGTGCCGAAAGCCTTTTACGACTATGCCGACAGCGGTTCCTATACAGAAAGTACCTACCGTGCGAATACTGATGATCTGGCAAAACTGAAACTGCGCCAGCGGGTCGCCATCAACGTTGACCAGCGCTCTACCCGCACCACAATGATAGGCCACGACGTGACCATGCCGGTCGCGATTGCGCCTACCGGCCTGACCGGGATGCAATGGGCCAATGGCGAGATGCTGGGCGCCATCGCCGCCGAAAAATTCGGTATTCCCTTTACCCTGTCGACCATGAGCATTTGCTCGATAGAAGACGTGGCCAGTGTTACCACCAAGCCTTTCTGGTTCCAGCTTTACGTGATGCGTGACCGCGGCTTTGTCCGCGAGATGATACAGCGCGCCAAAAATGCCAAATGCTCTGCACTGGTATTGACGCTCGATTTGCAGATACTGGGCCAGCGCCACAAGGACATCAAGAACGGCATGTCGGTGCCGCCGCGCATCACCATTGCCAACCTGATCGATCTAGCCAGCAAGCCGGCCTGGGCATTGCGCGCGCTGGGCGGCCGCAAGACCTTCGGCAATCTGGCCGGTCACGTGCAAGGCGGCGCCAGCGGCATACAGACGCTGAGCCAGTGGACTGCAAGCCAGTTCGACCCTACCTTGTCATGGGAGGATGTGGCCTGGATCAAGCAGGAGTGGGGCGGCAAGCTGATCCTGAAAGGCATACTGGATGTGGAGGATGCGAAGCTGGCAGTCGCGTCCGGCGCCGATGCACTGGTAGTCAGCAACCACGGCGGCCGCCAGCTGGATGGCGCGATGTCGTCGGTACAAGCGCTGCCGGCGATTGTGGACGCAGTCGGTGACCAGATCGAAGTATGGTTTGACGGCGGCATACGCACCGGGCAAGACATCCTGAAAGCCACTGCTCTGGGCGCCAAAGGCACGATGATAGGCCGCGCCTTCCTGTATAGCCTGGGGGCCATGGGCGAAGAGGGCGTGACCAAGATGCTGGAAATCCTGCACAAGGAGCTGGACGTCAGCATGGCGCTGACCGGCACCAAGGATATACGCGAAGTGGGTTTGCACAACATCGTCCGCTAAGTTTTCCGTATTGCGGCTATGCTATGGTTTTTCGACCATGGTAGCCGCTATGCTGATCTTTCATAATCCCGTCCACCATCTGCACCAGGGCCGCCATGAAATGTTTCGCGGCCGCCTGGTGCCCTGTCACGAAGTGCCCGACCGGCTCGACCATGTGCTGGCTGAACTGCAGCGGCGGCCGCTGGGCGTGCTGCAAACGCCCGGTGAAGTGAGCATTGCCGAGCTGGAGCGTATCCACAGCCGGCGCTACCTGGATTTTCTGGCCGGCGCCTGGGATGAATGGGTGGCTCTGGACCCGGCCAACGCCGATATCGACGCCTTGCCTTCCGTGTGGCCTACACGCAGCTTCCGGCACGACGTATTGCCGGATAATTTTGCCGCCCGCATGGGTCTGTTTTCCTTTGATGCGGGCACCCCGCTGACGGCCGGTACCTGGACCGCCGCCAGGGCGGGTGCCGCCTGCGCCATCATGGCGGCACGCGAGCTTGCCGCAGGTATCGCAAACGGCGATGGCACACGGCATGCTTTCGCGCTCAGCCGTCCACCGGGCCATCATGCAGGCGCGGATTTCTTCGGCGGTTACTGTTTTCTGAATAATGCGGCGCTGGCAGTGCAGACCCTGCTCGACCGCGGATTGCAGCGCGTCGCGGTTCTGGATGTCGATTACCACCACGGTAATGGTACCCAGAGCATCTTCTACGAGCGCAATGATGTGCTGACAGTGTCGCTGCACGGCGATCCGCGCACCGAGTACCCCTTCTTCCTCGGCCATGCGGACGAACGGGGCGCCGGGGCCGGCCTGGGTTACAACCTGAACTTCCCGCTGCCGCGCGGCACGGGCTTTCCGGCATGGAACAAGGCGCTGCAAAGCGGGCTGGACGCAATCCGCCGTTTCGACGCACAGGCTCTGGTGGTTTCGCTGGGTGTGGACACTTTTGAAGGCGACCCCATATCCGGCTTTGCATTGCGCACTGTCGATTATCTGCAGGTGGGCCAGGCAATTGCCGCGGCCAATCTGCCGACCGCATTCGTGTTTGAGGGCGGATATGCCGTGGCCGAAGTCGGCGTCAATGTCGTCAATGTACTGGAAGGCTTCGGCGCCTAGCTTGCCAGCCTGAATCCTGGCTTTGCCGGTGATACTTTCGGGGTTTTTGCAACCTCGAAGCCCGGAAACAGCCTGCTGCGGCCGTCAAAGCCTGACATGCCTGCTTAAAACCATTAAACTGCTCCCGTCCGTTACCCCCAACGCCTAACTCACATCGCCATGCAAAATCAGCCTGATCAAAATATAGATGCCGACATGTTTGAACTGGCGCCGGTGTCCCTGTGGCTGGAAGACTTCAGCGGCGTAAAGCGCTTGATGGACCAGTGGCGAGCGCAGGGCGTTACCGATTTGCGCAGCTACCTGATGGAAGACACGCAGCGCATCGATTCCTGCATGCAGCAAATACGCGTGCTGAAGGTCAACCGCAAGACGCTGAGTTTGTTTGAAGCGAATGACCTGGAACATCTGGTCGCGAACCTGGGCCGCATCTTTCGCGACGATATGCTGGCAGCGCATATTGATGAGCTGATGCAGTTGTGGGAAGGCAAGCAGCTTTTCACGAGCAGCACGGTCAATTACAGCCTGTCCGGAAAGCGTCTGGATATACAGCTGAACGGCAGCATCCTGCCAGCGTATGAACACAACTGGGAGCGGGTACTGGTATCGATAGAAAATGTCAGCGAGCGCGAAACGGCGCAGCGCAAGCTGGCTGCCAGCGAGGATTATGCGCGCGGCTTGTTCGAGCATTCTCCGGTGTCGTTGTGGGTGGAAGACTTCAGCCATATCAAGGCGCTGTTCGACGAGTTGCGCGAGCGCGGCATCAGCGATTTCCGCACTTTCACCGATGTGCATCCGGAATTCGTCGAGCGCTGCATGCAGGAAATCCGTATCATCGATGTGAACCAGCAGACCCTGAGCATGTTCGCGTCCCCGGACAAGCCCACCCTGCTGCGCAGCCTGGGCGAAATTTTCCATGATGACCTGCTGCCCCATTTCAAGGAACAACTGATAGACCTGTGGAACGGCAAGCAGTTCCACCAGCGCGAAGTGGTCAACTATGCGCTGACCGGTGAACTGCTGCATGTACACCTGCAAATTTCAATCCTGCCCGGCCATGAAAAAAACTGGGACCAGATATTGATCGCGCTGACTGATATCTCTGCGCGCAAGAAGGCCGAAGCGTATCTGGAATTCCTCGGCAAACATGATGCGCTGACCAAGCTGCATAACCGCGCCTTCATGGTGGATGAGCTGAATCGGCTGGAGCGCAAGGGCCCGCACCCTGTCACCATCATCATTGGCGATTTGAACGGTTTGAAGGACGCGAATGATCAACTGGGCCACGCAGCAGGCGATGCCTTGTTACGCAGGGTGGGTGAAGTCCTGGAGAAGGCGGTTGATAAACCCTATCACGCGGCCCGCATAGGCGGCGATGAATTTGCCATCATCATGCCTGCCAGCGAAGAGCGCGACGCGCTGGCGTTGATGGACAGCATACAAGAGCTGATAGAGATCAATAACCAGTACTACTCCGGCTCTCTGCTGAGCCTGTCCATGGGTTGTGCCACCAGCCAGCCTGGCGAAAGACTGGAGGCTGTGGTGCAAAGGGCGGATCAGAGGATGTACGAGGACAAGCGCGAATATTATGCGGGAACCGAGGGGCAGGACCGGCGACATGTCGCTGCAAAAAGCTGAGCGCCTTAGCTGCTAAGTAAAGAAAGCCCGCATGCGCGGGCTTTTTTATTGGCGCCATGCCGAATTTGCGAAGGTGCGCGGACAGGAATGTCAATTTCTGTGTCGTAACATCTTGCAACACTTCTCCAGTCAACAGCTTTTGAAATGACCGCGTTATAGAGGTACGCAGGAGATGCCTGCGATAACTAGTAAATAGGAAACTACACCATGAACAAGCTGATCGCCACCCTCGTTGCTGCTACCTTCGCCATGGGTACAGCGTTCGCTCAAACTCCTGCCAAGCCAGCCGCGCCAGCAACACCGGCTGCCTCCGCAAAAGCTGCAACATCGGCCACTGCCGCAGCTCCGGCTGCTCCTGCCGCAAGCGCCGCCGCTGCATCTGCTCCATCCGCTGCTGCACCAGCAGAAAAAGCAGTGAAGAAAGTGAAGCACGGAAAAGGCAGCAAGCACCGTGAAGCAGGCAAGGATGCGAAGAAAGACCTGACTGCAGAAACAGCAAAGCCAGCTCCTACAAAATAAGCCTCACTCTTTTGTAGTCGAGCCAAGAAGAAAAAATCCGGCAAACTTTTGCCGGATTTTTTTTGTTTTACGTATTTTTTTTACGCATTCTTAATGCAGATACTCATTCGATAAATGACGTTTTCGTGAAATTGAGTGTTTCCTCTAAGTCATCTCCCTGACACAAGCCGGCAATAGAATCGGCGCTTTCAATCGGGAGAGACTACATGAGCAAGCGTGAGCAGTCGCAAGACAATAATGCGCCAGAGAGCCTGGGCCGGCGCGGTTTCGTCGTCAAGATGTCGTCTGTCGCCGCGGTATTGGCTTCCGGCGGTGCGCTGACCGCCTGCGGAGGCAGCGGCGCTGATCTGAACGGCGAACAGGCTGCTTTCAACTACGGCGTCGCCAGTGGCGATCCGCTGGCAGACCGCATCATCCTGTGGACATATGCCAAGACTTCGACCGACGCCTCAGTTGACCTGACCTGGCAGATGGCCGCTGACGCCAGTTTTACGACGGTGCTGTTTTCCGGCAAGGTCACGGCGACCAAGGATAGCGGCTTCACCGCAAAAGTGGACGCAACCGGACTGAGCGCGAATACCGAATATTTTTACCGTTTCACTGCGCCGAACAATGCCGTATCCGCAGTGGGGCGCACACGCACTCTGCCTACAGGCAATGTCTCTGAAGTGAAACTGGCCGTATTCTCTTGCAGCGACTACCCTGCAGGCTACTTCAACGCCTACGATTCTGCGATCTCTTCCGGTGCGCAATTCGCGCTGCACCTGGGCGACTATATCTATGAGTATAAAGACGGCGTTTATCCGCCGGCTGCGACTGCAGTAGCGGCGCGCGTATCCGCACCGCCTAATGAAGTCGTGACACTGACCGACTACCGTACCCGGCATGCCCTGCACAAGGCTGATCCGTATGTGAAAGCCCTGCACGCGCGCATGCCCATGATCGCCATCTGGGATGATCATGAGTTTGCCAACAACGCCTATATGGATGGCGCAGAAAATCATAATCCCAACACGCAGGGACCATGGACTGCCAGGAAAGCTGCTGCCAGCCAGGCCTACCATGAGTGGATGCCGATACGTACCCCAGACGCCAGCAATCTGTTGAAGATCTACCGCTCCTTCGATTTCGGCAATCTGCTGTCGCTGCACATGCTGGATACCCGCATCATAGGCCGCGAACATCAGCCTGACCGGACCATCAACGCAGCAGGACTCGATATTGCCGACCCTGCCTTCCTGCCTTACGCCTTCAACAAAAACAAGCAGTTGATGGGCACAACGCAGCAAGCCTGGCTGGATACGCAGATGGCGGCATCCAAGGCAACCTGGCAGATACTCGGCAACCAGACGGTAATGGGGCGGGTGCAGCTTCCCGCTTCAGTGCTGGTGACCAACCTCAGCGCCGCCTCCGTCACCGACTACCTGACAGCAAAAGCCACACCTGCTGCGGTTCAGACCCAGGCACAAAAGGACTTGCTGGACCCGGCAAAGAATCCAAGGATTTCCTATACCTTCGATAACTGGGAAGGTTATCCGAACGCGCGCGATGCCGTGCTCGCATCGGCGGCCAAGAACAAGGCCGCAGGCAAGAAATTCCTGGTACTGTCCGGTGATAGCCACAATGCCTGGTATAACAAACTGACCTTGGCAGATGGAACACAGGTAGGCGCGGAGTTTGCCGGCATGTCGGTCACATCTTCCGGCTTTGAAGAAATTTTCCCGCCTGCATTGATACCGCCAGCAACTCTGGCAGGCACCATCAAGGCACTGGTCGATGATATCAATTACATCGATACCTACCGCCGCGGCTATATGCTGGTTACCGTGACGCCTGCAGGCGCCAAGGGCGATTATGTGTATGTCAGCTCGGTGACCAGTTCCAGCTATACGACGACGGTGGACAGCTTCACCTACGCTGGATAAAGTAGTTTTATCCCTGAAAAATCCGCTTCAACAGAAGCGGATTTTTTTATCTCCATCTGATCGCACGTCCCTCTTTGCTTAGTCATCAAGATCCTCTCAGGCGAGGGTGCCAAGCGAGATACGGCGTATGCTGGTAGCATCAGTGGTATTTTTTGATGTCGCAGCATTCGGATGTGGATGAACATGGCTGGTCAAATTGCCAACGAAATAAACACGGATACGGCTCCGGTTAAAAGCCCGGATATCACAGCCAGGGATGGCTTGCCGGACAATGAGAGGCGCTGGGCGATGGCCTCGGTGGCGATAGGTGTCAGCATGGCGTCGCTGGATACGGCGATTGCCAATACGGCATTACCGGCAATGGCCAGCCAGTTGCTGGCGACCCCGGCAGACTCGGTATGGATCGTCAATGTCTACCAACTGGCGATGGTCGCTACGCTGCTGCCGTTTGCCGCACTGGGCGAAATTCTCAGTTATCGCCGCATCTGCATTTTTGGCCTGTGCCTGTTCACCGTTGCTTCGCTGGCCTGCGCCTGCGCATGGAATCTGCCTTCGCTGGTGGTCGCTCGTTTATTCCAGGGTGTAGGTGCCAGCGCCGTGATGGGAGTGAATACCGCCTTGCTGCGCGCGATCTATCCTTCCAAATTACTGGGACGCGGCTACGGCTTCAATTCGCTGGTGGTGGCGGTAGGCTTCGCAGTCGGACCTACGCTGGCTTCATTGATACTGTCGGTCGCCTCCTGGCCCTGGCTGTTTGCGATCAATGTGCCACTGGGTATTGTCGCTGTGCTGCTGGCGCGCAAGGCCCTGCCGGTGACCCAGCGTTCCGGGCATAAATTCGATGTCGTTACAGTGCTCTACAATGTCGGCGCCTTTGGCCTGCTAATCCTGCTGTTCGGCGACGCCGCGCATATGGTCGACATCAAGAAAATTCTGTTGGAAGCTTGCGGCGCCTTGATATTTTTCTTCCTGCTGCTGCGCAGGCAGGCCGGGCATCAGGCGCCGATGCTGCCGGTGGATCTGTTCCGCCGGCCGCTGTTTGCCTTGTCTGCACTGACGGCAGTATGCACTTTCGCAGCACAGGGTCTGGCATTCGTCTCTTTGCCTTTTTACTTTGAAGCGGTGCTGGGCCGGTCCCCGGTGGAGACCGGTTTTCTGATGACTCCCTGGGCCGTGCTGGTCGCCGTCATGGCGCCGATCGCGGGCCGTTTGAGCGATCACTATCCGCCCGGCCTGCTGGGCGGCATAGGTCTGGCGACTTTATCCGCGGGGCTGGTGGCAATGATATTGATGCCGCATCATCCGTCGGTCATCGACATCTGCTGGCGCATGGCGGTATGCGGCATAGGTTTCGGCTTTTTTCAGGCCCCTAATCTGAAGGCCATCATGGGCAGTGCACCGCCGGAACGCAGCGGCGGGGCCAGCGGTATCGTGGCCACCTCCCGGCTGATAGGGCAGGCCTCAGGGGCCGCGCTGGTGGCTTTCTGCTTCCTGATCTCCGGTAAAAACGGTGAGGCCCTGGCGCTAGGACTGGGCGCCAGCTTCGCTGCAATTGCCTGCATCGCCAGCTTTTCCCGCCTGTTTGTCGCGCCGGTTCCACACTCTGCCGCTCAAAAGCCTTAGCAATCCTTTCTCCCCTCCTTCAATATTCACATCGTGAAACAGGGGAGGCGGATGGTCTGTTTGCATGCTAACGCCGCCAATCTGGTCGCCAGGCTTGCCTGGGATTAAGGTACGTCAGCGCACGGAGCAGGCTTGCCGGTCTGGCTAAGATAGTCCTAACCTGCCTGTTATGCGGCTACGGCTCCTGCATTGCTGTTTCAGTTTGTCCGCCAAAAAATGATGTCGCTGTAGCAGCTTATCGATTATCCATATCAAAACCGCTATTGCTTATGGCTACGCTGTATCTCGGTTGTGCTGGCTGGAGTGTCCCGCGCCATTTACCTGATCAGGCAATGGGGGAGTTTCCGGTGTTGTTGCCGTTCCAGCAGCAATTACAGCATCAACAGCATGCTGAAAAAGATAAAACCCACTTGCAGCGTTATGCATCATTTTTTTCTGCTGTAGAAATTAATACTTCGTTTTATCGTGCGCATATGCCGGCAACTTACGACCGCTGGCGGCTGAGCGTGCCTGCCGACTTTCGTTTTTCAGTCAAACTGCCGCGTCGCATCACCCATTTTCTCCGGCTCGAAAACTGCGACAGCGAACTGCGCAGCTTCATCAAAGAGGTTGGCTATCTGCGCGAGAAACTCGGTTGCTTGCTGATCCAATTGCCACCCAGCCTGAAATTTGAAAGGCGCGTGGCACAACAGTTCTTTGCCAGTCTAAAGCAGCAGACAGAGGTTGCGCTGGCACTGGAACCCAGGCATCCGACCTGGTTCGGCCCTGAAGCCTTGGAAATGATGCACATGTACCAGCTCGCACCTGTGCATGCCGACCCGCAACCCGCAGGTATGGGGAGCGCAGACCTGCCGGAGGCTTCATCAATTGCCTATCATCGCCTGCACGGTAGTCCGGATATGTATTATTCGGCCTACGATGGTGATTACCTGCGGGCGCTGCACAACATGCTGGTGTCGCAGCAGGGCCAGGGAAAGCAGGTGTGGTGCATTTTCGATAATACAGCACAGGGTGCGGCATTCTGGAATGCATTGCTGCTGAATTCAATGGACACTCAGCCTAGCTGATTGCGTTTGCCAGTCGCCAGGGATAGAGATTCCCCGTGACTGAATACGAGGATTGTCTGGTTTGCAAGCTTGAGCTATATTGCTGTTCACGCCAATACTCATAAAGGGACAGCATGAAGCCACAAATCCACAAACCAACCGGCGCCTTCATAGGCGCATCCTGGACCGCATTGCTGGTGGGTGGGATTACCTTCATGGTCGGTTTATGGAATGCGAATATGCAGTTGAATGAAAAGGGCTATTACTTCACCGTTTTCTTGTATGGCCTGTTTTCAGCGGTATCGCTGCAGAAATCCGTACGCGACCGCATGGAGGGCATACCGGTGACAGGCATCTACTTCGGTCTTTGCTGGCTGTCTACCGGCCTCGCGATCCTGCTGCTGGCAGTGGGCCTGTTCAATGCCACGTTGGCGGATAGCGAAAAAGGCTTTTATGCAATGGCCTTCCTGCTCAGCCTGTTTGCTGCCGTTGCCGTGCAAAAGAATGTGCGCGACATTGCGATCATGAACGCAGCAGCAGGTTCACTGGAAGAATAACTCATGCAGGCTCCGGCCTGCGGCGCCGGCCGCTTTGGAGCTAGGCCCACGGAGACTGCCGTTTCCGTGGTATTTTATCCGCCATGGCTTTTACCAATCTGCTGAGGCGGCTCGATCTCACTACCCTGCAACTCTTCCTTGCGATTCACGAGGAACGCACCCTCACGCGTGCCGCGGAGCGTGAGGCGATTGCGGTGTCCGCCGCCAGCAAACGCCTGGTAGAACTGGAGCAGGCGCTGGGAGTGCCGCTTTTCGTGCGCAAGGCCAGGGGCATGGAACTGACACCCGCCGGCGAAACCCTGCTGACGCATGCCAGGCGCATGCTGCTCAGCGTAGAGAACCTGGGCCTGGAATTGTCCGAGCATGCGCAGGGCATACGCGGCTTTGTCCGCATGGTTGCGAATATCTCCGCCATCGTCGAGTTTTTGCCGGAAGACCTGCGCGCCTTCATGCAGATGCATACGCAGATCAAGCTGGACCTGAACGAACGCCCCAGCAATAGCGTGGTCAAGGGCGTGGAAGACGGCTGGGCCGACATCGGCATCTGCTCGTCGGATGTCGATACGCATGAACTGCAGACCGCAGTTTACCGGCGCGACCGGCTGGCACTGGTGATGCGCAGCGACCATCCGCTGGCGGGCCGGCAGCATGTCGCGTTTGCGGAAACCCTGGACAGCGATTACGTCGGCATGCATGCCGACAGTTCCATCAATTCCCGCACCCATCTGGCCGCGCGCGAAGCCGGTCGGACGTTGAAGATGCGCATCCACGTTCCCAGTTTTGATGCGGTATGCCGCATGGCCCAGGTAGGCATGGGCATAGGGCTAGTGCCGCATGATGTATTCCTGGCAATCGGCCGTCCGCTGGGCCTGGTTGCCGTCGCAGTGGATGAGAGCTGGGCGCAGCGTGAGCTGCTGACCGTTGTACGCGATGCAAGCAGCCTGTCGCCGGTGACGGCGGCGCTGTACGATTACCTGTGCAGCGCCGAGCAGCGCGCAGGCAAGCCAAAGCCCTGAAGAAAATTTAAGCCTGGCAGCTCGTGAGCGTTCTCTTTTTGCGAACGCTGGTGGAAAAATGACGATTGGACGCGGCAGGGGTCTTTCACTATCCTGAAAAAAAGATAGATGGAGACTGTAATGAGTGGACCCCTGAAAGGTATCCGTGTCATCGAGATCGGAACCCTGATCGCCGCACCCTTTGCGGCGCGCATGCTGGCCGAGTTCGGCGCTGAAGTGATCAAGATAGAAGCGCCCGATACCGGCGACCCCATACGCAAATGGAGAAAGCTGCACGAGGGAACTTCGCTGTGGTGGTATCTGCAGTCGCGCAATAAAAAATCGATTTCGATCAACCTGAAATCCCCAGCCGGCATAGACATCATCAAACGCCTGGCTACCGATGCCGACATCCTGATAGAAAACTTCAAACCCGGTGCGCTGGAAAAACTCGGCCTCGGCTGGGATGTGCTGCATGCGCTGAACCCGGCGCTGACGATGGTGCGTATTTCCGGCTATGGGCAGACCGGCCCTTACCGCGACCGGCCGGGCTTCGGCGCAATCGGCGAGGCGATGGGCGGCATACGTTTTACCACCGGCGAACCGGATGGCGTGCCGCCGCGGGTCGGCATCAGCCTGGGCGATTCGCTGGCGTCGCTACATGCAGTAATGGGCGCCTTGATGGCGGTATTGCGCGTGAAGACTGGGCAGGGCCAGGGGCAGGTGGTGGATGTGTCGCTGGTCGAAAGCGTGTTCAACCTGATGGAGAGCCTGATCCCGGAATATGATCTGCTCGGCCATGTGCGCCAGCGCAGTGGCGGTTCGCTACCGGGCATTGCTCCATCCAATACCTATCCAACGCGCGACGGCGGCTATGTCGTCATCGCCGGCAATAGCGATCCCATCTTCAAGCGCCTGATGCAGGCGATAGGCCGCACGGATATCGGCAATGATCCAAAGTTTGCGCGCAACGACGGCCGTGTCGCCAACGTGGCCCTGCTGGATGCGGCAATTGCCGGCTGGACTTCCAGCCAGCCGATCGCCACCGTGTTGGCGGTGCTGGAGCAGGCTGCGGTGCCTGCCGGGCGCATCTACTCGGTGCAAGATATCGTCGCCGATCCGCACTACCAGCAGCGCGACATGATCCTGTCTGCGGAATTGCCCGGCGGCGTCAAGGTGAAGATGCCGGGCATCGTGCCAAAATTATCGGAAACTCCCGGTGAAATTCATTGGCAGGGGCCGGCGCTGGGCGCACATACCGATGAATTACTGGCGGGCTTGGGCATGCAGCTGGCCGAGATAGAGCGCCTGAAGCAGGAAGGAGTCGTTCAATGAAAAACCTGGAAACAGATGCAGAGCGCCTGATCGTGCAGGAAGTGGCTCCCAGAGACGGTTTGCAGATAGAACCGACCTGGGTGGCGACCGAGGACAAGATCGCGTTGATAGACCAATTGTCCGGCCTGGGTTTTTCACGCATAGAAGCCGGCTCCTTTGTATCGCCCAGGGCCATTCCTGCACTGCGCGATGGAGCGGAAGTATTCACCCGCATTGCCCGCAAGCCGGGCGTGACCTATGTTGCATTGATCCCCAACCTGAAGGGCGCGCAAAGGGCAATGCTGGCCGGCGCCGACGAACTGAATCTGGTCATGTCTGCCAGCCAGGCGCATAACCGCGCCAATATGCGCATGAGCTGCGAGCAATCATTGGCGGCATTTGCGGAGGTCGTGACGCTGGTACAGGGTGCCAGGCTGCTGGGAACGGCGGTAACGCTGAACGGCACCGTGGCCACGGCTTTCGGTTGCCCGTTTGAAGGAAAAATAGCGGAAGAGCGCGTGCTGTCGCTGGTAGAGCAATACCGGCAGATGGGTATGCAGGGCATCACCCTGGCCGATACCACCGGCATGGCCAATCCACGCCAGGTTGCTGCACTGGTCAAGCGGGTGCTGGCCATCGTGCCCGCTTCCATGTTGACCTTGCATTTCCATAATACCCGCGGCCTGGGATTGACGAATGTGTTGGCAGCCTATGAAGCTGGTGCGCGGCGCTTTGATGCATCGCTGGGCGGGCTGGGCGGTTGTCCCTTCGCACCCGGCGCGTCCGGCAATGTGTGTACTGAAGACCTGGTGAACCTGTGCCACGAAACCGGCATAGCTACAGGCATAGATTTGCCGGCGCTGATCAAGGTGTCGCGCACGCTGCCCGCCCTGCTGGGGCATCAAGTACCCAGCCAGGTTGCCAAGGCCGGCCTGGCGAGCGAGCTGCATCCCATGCCGTGCCAGGAGCTTGCAGCCTGAGTTTTAGTAGTGCAACCACAAGTACAACCACAATAATATGACTAACACTTCGGCGCACTCGCACAGAGGCCCGACAGGAGACAAGATGAATACCCAAAGCACTTTTGCCACAGGGCTGGCAAGCAGCATCACGACTTCACTGGATGAATCAGCCATGGTACGTAAGGTTGCATGGCGCATCATGCCGCTGATAATGATCTGCTACTTGTTTGCTTTTTTCGACCGCATCAATATCAGTTTTGCCAAATTCCAGCTACAGGGCGACCTCGGCCTCAGCGATACGGCTTATGGCTTGGGCGCCAGCCTGTTCGTGGTCGGCTACGTATTGTTTGAAGTACCCAGCAATATGTTCCTGTACAAGGTCGGTGCGCGGCGCTGGATAGCCCGCATCATGATCTCCTGGGGCATTGCCACCGCGGCCATGATCTTTGTTTCCAGCGAATGGCAGTTTTATGGGCTGCGCTTCCTGATCGGTGCGATGGAAGCAGGCTTCGCACCGGGCGTGCTGTACTACTTGACCTTATGGTTTCCTACCGCGTTTCGCGGGCGTATCACATCGCTGCTGTTCCTGGCATCTGCTTTTGCAGGCCTGATCGGCGCGCCGGTTTCAGGCCTGATCCTGAGCAACCTGGAAGGCGTGATGGGCGTGCGCGGCTGGCACTGGCTGTTCCTGCTGGGCGGCTTGCCCTGCATCCTGCTTGGCCTGGTCGTGCTGAGCCAGTTGAAGGACAGGATAGAAGATGCGCAATGGCTGTCCCATGAGGAGCGCGAGCTGCTGCGCAGCCGTATCGCGCACCAGAACAAGGACACCGGCGGGCATTCGTTGCTCGGCGCGATCAAGACACCCGGCTTTTTGACTCTGGGCCTGGTGTACTTCCTGATACAGGTTGCTTCGTACGGGCTTAACTTCTGGGCGCCGCATCTGATCCGCACTGCCGGCACACAAAATCCGACAGTCATCGGTTTGCTGACGGCGATACCCTATATCTGCGGTGCGATCAGCATGGTGCTGGTGGGCCGCATGTCGGATGCCAGCGGAGAGCGCAGGAAGTTCGTGATCGGCCTGATGCTGCTGGCGGCCATAGGCTTCTTCATGGCGGGCATGTTCGACAAGCAGACTGCGCTGCTGGTCTTTGCCTTATGTGCGCTAGGTGCAGGCGTAGTAGCTGCAATCCCGGCGTTCTGGGCCTTGCCGCCCAAGCTGGTGAGCGGCGCCGGTGCAGCCGGCGGCATTGCGCTGATCAATACCCTGGGACAACTGGGCGGCATCGTTAGCCCGGTGATGGTGGGCCGCATCAAGGACATGACGGGCAGCACCACGCCGGCGCTGTATGTAATCGGCTGCATGGCCTTGCTGTGCGTATTGATACTGGCTTATGGCTTGCCGGAAAAATTGCGCAGCAAGGAAAATTCCCGAGTCTAAGGATATATATAAACGTACAAATAGGAAGATATCTAGGCCGGCAGGGTTTGCTGCAATTGCTGGTATAGCGCAAACCTTTCTTTCAGGCCTACCGTGCCGCCATTGATTCTCTTGGTGATCTCGGTGAAGTCTTCCAGATCATTGTCATCGGTCTTGTCGTCGGCCAGCGCATTCAGGCCCCTGGTATTCCAGAACCATGCGGCGCTGAGCGCGGCATTGGGCTTTTGCAAGAGCAGGTCGGGATTGTTAATCAAATCCAGGCCCAGCGCCGCGCCCGCTGCCACATAGTTGGCCCGTCCGGTGATCTGTATGATGCCGCGGCCGCGAAACTGAAAGCCATCGCCGCTGGCTTCGTTGCCATTGCCCAGGCGGTTTGCATAGACAAAGCTGGCAAGTTTCTTCTCGTTGGCGACATAAGGCAGTGCCGATGCTTCGGTGGGAAAGCGCTTCGGCCACACGGCCATCAGGCGCGCGGCGGTTCTGTAAAACAGACCCTCGGTCAAGGTATTGAATTGGCCCGATTCATGGCCTGTTTGTGCCAGGAAGCTGCAGATGCGGTCGCGGGTATTGATCTCGAATTTGTCCAATGCCGGTGATAGTGCCGCTGCCCATCCGGCAGGATCGGTGCACTGTGGGAATACAGTCTTCAGGGTTTGTTCTGTAATCATGGATCTTCCTATTTGCCGGTGGGATTTATTTCTCAGGATATTGTTTTTTGGACATCGCCTTAGTATAGAAGTCGATACGCAAATTACAAGTTGCAAGTTGTGTGGCGGCTAGCCTCGGCCGCGTTTCAAGCGGTGGCCGCGGGCAACAGATGATCAATGCTAGACTTTGCGCTCAGCCCCATTAGCGTCTTAGCTCGCCGTGCGCGCAGCATGAATGGCGTACGTGTATGAGGCTCTTGCGTAAATTATTGTGAGGAGCATTGGATGAAAAAATTGGATAGCGGATTTTGTTTGATGGTGGGCAAGGTATTGCTCGCAGGCTTGTTTTCAATCGCAGCCTCGGTGCATGCGCAAACGGTCGCTGCGCCGCAAGCCAGTACGGCGACCGCAACTGCGGACAATGCCATATTGCTGACCATTTTCCTGAAGCATGACCAGTCGCGTCCCTTGGCGGAGTTGAATGCGCAACTGGCAAAACAAGGCTTCTTCAAAGCATTTCCTCCAGCCGGCACCGAGGTGATGAGCTGGTATGTGACGATGGGCATAGGCCAGGTGATTACCTTGCGCTTTCCGGCTTCGCGGCTGCGCGAAATCAACCGCATCCTGGAAGACACCGCCTGGGGACCGTATCGCACCGAGTTTTATGTCAGCTACGACTACAAGGATGTAGCGATGGGGCAGCACGCAAAAGCGCAGTAGAGCAGCAAGGAAGCAATTCCCGGCGCACTGCCCGTGCGGCCGAGCAGGGAAGACCGCCCGAATCATTCGTATTCGGGCGGTTTTTCTTTTTTTTGGCTGACAGGAAATGGAAAATAGGCTGCGTGACCTTAAATAAACTATAGTTGTTTTTTAAAATTAATTTGCGTATAGTATATTTGTGAGCTGAGCTGAGCTGAGCTGAGCTGAGCTGTAGCAATTCCCCGATTTAAAACAGACCGAGCAAATCGGCTACATCATTGATTGATAACGGAGGAGACATGAACAAGAATATCTGCGCCCTGGCGGCCGCAGTGGGCAGCGCTTTGCTTGCTGCTGCAGCACCGGCGATGGCCGACATCAATGTCGGTATTTCAGTTTGCGCGACCGGGCCCGGCGCCTCGCTGGGAATACCTGAAAAAAATACGGTAGCCCTGTTCCCGACGATGATAGCCGGCGAGAAAGTCAATTACATCGTGCTGGATGATGCGACCGACGCGACCCAGGCTACCAAGAATGCGCGCAAGTTTGTCTCCGAGAACAATGTGGACCTGATCATAGGATCGTCCTCGGTGCCGCCTGCGCTGGCCATTGCCGAGGTCGCCAATGAAAGCAAGACGCCGCAACTGTCGATGTCGCCGATAGAACTGGCCGGCGACAAGAATAAATGGGTATTCCGCACGCCGCAGCATAACGCCGTCATGGCGCAGGCGCTGGCCGAGCATATGAAGGCCAACAAGGTCAAAACCATAGGCTTTATCGGCTACACCGACGGCTATGGCGAGGGCTGGCTCAAGGAAATGAGCAAGGCTGCGGCCGACGCCGGCATGTCCGTGTCCGTCGTAGAAAGATTCAACCGCACCGACACCAGCGTGACCGGCCAGGTGCTGCGGCTGGTGGGCGCCAAGCCGGATGTGATCCTGGTGGCGGCTTCCGGCACGCCCTCCGCATTGCCGCAACTGGCCTTACTGGAGCGCGGATACAAGGGCCAGATCTACCAGACCCACGGCACGGCCACCAGGGAATTCATGCGCGTAGGCGGCAAGGCGGTGGATGGCACGATACTGCCTGTTGGCCCGGTAGTGGTTGCTGCGCAATTGCCGGATAGCCATCCTTCTAAAAAGCTAGGGCTGGAATATACCCGCTTGTATGAAGAAAAATACGGCGCCGGATCCCTGTCTTCTTTCGGCGCTTATGCGCAGGATGCCTATCGCATCTTCGCCGCCGCAGTTCCGGTCGCCTTGAAAAAGGGCAAGCCCGGCACGCCGGAGTTCCGCCTGGCCTTGCGCGATGCAATCGAATCGGAAAAGGAAATCGCGGGCACGCAGGGCGTGTTCAATATGACTGCCGGCGACCATTTTGGCCATGATGCCCGTTCGCGCGTGCTGGTGCGCGTAGAAAAAGGCGACTGGAAACTGATCAATGCACAGTGAGTCCACGACCATGGCTGAATTGAATACTAGCCCTGTGCTGTTTTCCGAGCCACAGGTCAACATGACGCGCCGGGAAGACGGCGCTATTTTCCTGCAGTCGCCCGTGGCGCTGGAACAGCAGGTGCGCTGTCTCGGAGAATACCTGAATCTGTGGGCGGAAAAAGCGCCGCAGCGGGCCTTTCTGCTCGAACGAAATAGCGAGGGCCGCTGGGCCGGAGTGACTTATGCACAGGCACGTGACAAGGTGTACCGCATTGCCACCTGGCTGATCGGGCAAGGCATCGGCACGGATAATCCGGTCGTGGTCCTGTCCGACAATAGTGTCGAGCATGCCTTGCTGATGCTGGCCTGCATGCAGGTGGGCATACCGTATTCGGCGATTTCGCCCGCCTACTCGGTCGTGTCCAGGGATCACGCCAAGCTGAAGGGCTTGATCAGGCGCCTGGCACCGGCCGTGATCTATGTGGCCGACCCCGTCTTGTTTGGGCCAGCGCTGGCCGCGATTGATGGCCTGCACCAGGCGACTATCGTGGTTGCGGATGGCAAGCATGCACCGCCGGCCGGCCTCAATTTTTCCAGTTTGCTGGGCGAAGTGGATGAGCTGGCAGTGGATGCCAGGTTCGCGCAGGTGAATCATGATACCGTAGCCAAGATATTGTTTACCTCCGGCTCCACCAGCGAACCTAAGGGTGTCATCAATACCCAGCGCATGCTGTGCTCTAACCAGCAGGGGAAGTTGCAGGTATGGCCCTTTCTGAAGCAGACGCCGCCGGTGTTGCTGGACTGGCTGCCGTGGAACCACACCTTCGGCAGCAACCACAATTTCAACCTGATCCTGGCAAATGGCGGCACGCTGTATCTGGATGCGGGTAAGCCCATGCCAGGCTTGTTTGATACCAGCATCGCCAACTTGCGCGATGTGGCGCCTACCATGTACCTGAACGTGCCGCGCGGCTTTGACATGCTGGTGCCCATGCTGCGTAGCGATGCTGCGCTACGGCAGCGCTTCTTTTCGCGCCTGCAGGTGATTTTTTATGCAGCCGCCGCTTTGCCGCAGCATCTGTGGGAGGCGCTGGAACAGATATCGCGCGAGGAGCTGGGTTATGTGATCCCCATGGTTACGGCCTGGGGTTCCACCGAGACGGCGCCGCTGGCGACCGATTGCAATTTCCAGGCCGAGCGTTCGGGAGTCATCGGTTTGCCGATTCCCGGTGTCACGCTGAAGCTCTTGCCTTGCGGCGAAAAACTGGAAGTCAGGGTCAAGGGGCCGAATATTACTCCCGGCTACTACAAGCAGCCCGAGCTGTCGCTGAAAGCCTTTGACGACGAGGGTTTTTACATCATGGGCGATGCGGTCAGGTTTGTCGATATGGCCAGACCCCATCTGGGCCTGATCTTCGATGGCCGCATTACCGAAGATTTCAAGCTGTCCAGCGGAACCTGGGTCAGTGTCGGTGCCTTGCGCCTGAGGGTGATAGAAAAAATGGCGCCATTGGTACAGGATGCCATCATCGCCGGGCACGACTGCAATGATATCCGTCTGCTGCTGTTGCCAAACATCGCTGCTTGCCGCCGCCTTAGCGGCAGCAGCGACGATGCAAGCCTGAGCGAGGTGCTGGCGCATCCTGCGGTCAGGGATCATATACGTAGTGCCTTGCATGAGTTGCGCAATACAGGAGCCGGCTCTTCCACTTACGCAAGCCGCGCGCTATTCCTGCAGCAGCCCTTATCCGTGGACGGTAGCGAAATCACGGACAAGGGCTACGTGAATCAGGCGGCAGTGCTGAACAATCGCCATCATCTGGTGGACTTGCTGTATGCGGAACCGGCCGATGCGGAGCTCATTTCCTTGTGATTCCAGTGATGGCCGCCGTCAGTAAAGCGGCAAAAGAAAGAAAAAATAGAGGCAGGTCTAGTAGAACTCATTTCATAAATAGGAGGGAGATGCGTTTGACTTAAAAGCCCACTTTTAAGTCAAACCCTTCGGGAACGGCTCATTTGGGCACATTGCGGCGTTACGCCGCTAGTAAAGGGAACCACCCTTTACGTCGCGACGTGCCTCGTACTGCATCCCAAATGAACTCGTTCGCACTCACCCCTATTTGTGAAATGAGTTCTACAATGTGCTTTTAGAAAGGACATCGACTATGCCGGATCGCAAGGGAAGCGGGAAAAAAACTGCGGTAGCAGACACCGCAAAGGTCGGGAAAGCAGGAAAAAAAAGCAAGAATGCTCCACAGGCGGAGGCAATAGAAGGCGCAGAGCCGGCAAGCGGAAAAGCGGCCGACAAGTCCAGCACGCTGGAAACGACAGAGCTGTCGCTGCAGTTGGGGCAGAGGGTGCGCTCGGCGCGCGCCGCGCGTGCGATGACGATGAAGCAACTGGCTTCCGAGTCCGGGATTTCGCTGCCTTATTTGTCTCGTGTGGAAAAGGGCGACGGCAATATTTCTATCGCCGTATTGTACCGGCTGGCGCTGGCGCTCAATTTGCCGATAGAAAACCTGCTGGCCGATAACGAAAGATATGGCAGTAACTATACGCTGGTCATAGAGTTGCTGAAGCGCCAGTCGCCGGAGCAATTGGCAGAAATCAGGCGTGTACTGGCTGACCATGTATCAGGACGCAAGGGCAATGACACCGCACCGCGCAAGATTGCGCTGATCGGCTTGCGCGGCGCCGGCAAGACGACGCTGGGGCCGCTGATTGCGGCCAAGCTGAAGGTACCGTTTATAGAGTTGAACCGCGAGATAGAACAGGAAGCGGGCATTACGCTGAACGAGATTTTCTGGATCTACGGTCAGGCTGGCTACAGGCGGCTGGAGCAGCGCTGCCTGGAACGCGTAATCGCGACCTATCCGGAGGTGGTGCTGGCCACCGGCGGCGGCATCGTTGCCGAGCCTTCCACCTATGAGTTGTTGCAGCATTCGTTTTACAACATCTGGCTCAGGGCCAGGCCGGAGGAGCATTTTGAGCGGGTAATGGCCCAGCACGATGCGCGCATTGCCAGCCCCCAATTGCGGCAGGAAGCGATGGAAAACATCTTCCGCACGCTGGAAGCAAGGGAAAGTGCCTATCAGCTCGCCCACCTGACGGTGCAGACATCGGGCAAGACCGTGGCAGAAACGGTGAAGGAAGTGGCGGCGCTGCTGTCACGAAAAAAAGCATGAATCAATAGGATGAGTTAATAAGTTAAGTACGGTGAAACAAGAGGTGAGCAAAGCATGAATATCAAACGAGTAGCAGTAGTCGGCACAGGTGTCATCGGTGCCAGCTGGGTGGCCTATTTCCTGGCGCAGGGGCTGGATGTATCGGCGACCGATCCTATGCCGGGGGCGGAAGAAAAATTACGGAACACAGTGCAGCGGCATTGGCCGACGATGGAAAAGCTGGGCCTGGCAGCCGGTGCCTCGATGGACAGGCTGAGTTTCAGCGCTGACCTGGAAACTGCGCTGAAAGATGCCGACTTTGTGCAGGAAAACGGACCGGAACGGGAAGACCTGAAGATAGAATTGTTCCGCCGCATGGATGCGGCCTTGCCTGAACAGGTGATTCTGGCATCCAGCTCCTCGGGCTTGTTGATGAGCCGGGTACAGGCTGCATGCCGCCATCCGGGCCGCGTGGTGCTGGGCCATCCCTTCAATCCGCCGCATATGATACCGCTGGTGGAAGTGATAGGCGGCGAGCAGACTTCGCCACAGGCGGTGCAAACGGCAATGGAGTTTTATGCAGCCATAGGAAAGCGGCCTATCCATCCGCTGAAAGAAGTCAAAGGACATATAGCCAATCGCCTGCAGGCGGCGCTGTGGCGCGAGGCTTTTCATCTGGTGGAGCAGGGCGTTGCCACGGTCAGCGACATCGATACGGCAATCGCCTACGGGCCGGGCCTGCGCTGGGCGCTGATGGGGCCTTTCCTCAATTTGCATCTGTCCGGTGGCGACGGCGGCATACGCCATATGCTGGATCATCTGGGGCCGCCGATAGAAAGCTGGTGGGCCGATCTGGGAGCGCCGTCGATTACCGAAGAATTGAAGCAGAAGATCACCGCAGGTGTGCAGGAAGAATTGCAGCAGCGCCAGTCCAGCGCACTGGAAGCCGAGCGTGACCGCCTGCTGACCGGTCTGATCGATGCCAAAGCCGGATCAAGAACCCTACCCTGAATCTACGTAAAAGCGCAGGACAAAAGCATGACCGATGAAAAAATCTTTGGAGCGCTGAGCGTAGCCCTGTACGGAGCAGTTGCCGTGGTGTCGCTGGACCGGGCGGCCAAGCGCAACGCGCTGAACGACGTGACAATTGCAGAGCTGCGCACTTTTTTCGAAACACTGGACAGCGGCATCAAGGCGGTGGTCATACAGGGCAGTGGCGAACACTTTTGTGCCGGCCTGGATTTGTCCGAAGTACGCGGACGCAGCGCAGCCGAGGCCATGTTCCACTCGCGCTCCTGGCATCACGCATTCGAGCGGATACAGTTCGGGCGGGTACCGGTGATCTCGGTGCTGAAAGGCGCGGTGATAGGCGGCGGACTGGAGCTGGCAGCGGCAACGCATATACGCATTGCCGAGACGAGTGCCTTCTATGCGTTGCCGGAGGGGCAGCGCGGCCTGTTTGTCGGCGGCGGCGGCTCGGTCAGGATACCGCGCCTGGTGGGTGTGCCGTGCATGATGGACATGATGCTGACCGGGCGGGTGCTGGATGCAGAAGAGGGGCTGCGCGCAGGCATATCGCAATACCTGGTTGCGCCGGGGCAGGGGCTGGAGAAAGCGCTGGCGCTGGCACAGAAAATAGCGGCCAATGCACCGTTGACCAATTATGGCGTGCTGCATGTATTGCCGCGCGTGGTAGAGCAATCCATCCAGGACGGCATGGTGACCGAGGCTCTGATGGCTGCGGTGGCGCAGAGCGACCCGGATACGCAGGACAGGCTGACGGCCTTTGTTGACTTCAAGGCAAACAAGGTCAGTCCTGTGCTGTAATCGCACAACAGCGTGTGGTTTCTTTAAGAAAGGGCTTCACGATATTGCCTGATGGCATCATAATCGAAATGATGGAGGGGGCTGGAATACTGTCGTATTTCGCCGCTCTCCTGACAGTGCGAACGCACTGCATAAGCCCACAAAAACAAACAAGGAGACTTACATGAAGAAAATTTTCGCTTTAAGCCTGAGCGCGCTCAGCCTGGCAGCTTCTGTTGCCGCCCATGCAGAACCGGCCAGCAAGGATGCCGCCGTGGCGCTGGTGGACAAGGCGGTCGCCAACGTGAAGAAAAAGGGCGTGGAAGCAGCCTGCAAGGATTTTGCAGACCCTAGCGGCGGTTATATCCAGGGTGAACTGTATGTATTCGTGCAGGACACGCAAGCGAAGATGATCTGCCATGCAACCAATGCCAAGATGAACGGTAAGGACTTGTCGCAGTTGAAGGATGCAGACGGCAAGCAATTTGCCAAGGCCATGTCGGACCTGGCTGTGGCCAAGGGAACGGGCTGGGTTGACTATCAATGGGTGAATCCGGTTACCAAGGAACTGGAACCTAAGTCTTCGTACATCAAGCGCGTCAATGACACGGTGCTGCTGGGTGTGGGCATCTACCGCAAGTAATTCCGTTTTACATGCCGGCCACTGCATGGTGGCCGGGATTTCTGCTACACCCCCAGATACTGCTTTAAAGAATCCTCCGATGCTGCCAGCATGTCGGACTGGCCCGCCAGCACGATACGCCCCTTCTCCAGCACCACTGCCTGGTCGGTTTGCGCCAGCACCGCGCGGAAGTTGCGGTCCACGATCAGCGTGCTGATGCCGGATTCGGCGATTTGCCTTATCACACGCCAGATTTCCTTGACGATCAGCGGCGCCAGGCCCTCGGTGGCTTCATCCAGGACCATTAGCTCGGGATTGGTCATCAGGGCCCTGCCGATAGCCACCATCTGCTGCTCACCGCCGGAAAGCTGCTG
This sequence comes from Parundibacterium terreum, assembly GCF_014636315.1. Classification (GTDB taxonomy): domain Bacteria; phylum Pseudomonadota; class Gammaproteobacteria; order Burkholderiales; family Burkholderiaceae_D; genus Undibacterium; species Undibacterium terreum. Next base: position 181,587 of record NZ_BMED01000007.1, read on the forward strand.
GCCGCCATGATCCAGCCGTTCGCGCAGGCGCGGGAAGGTATCCAGCACTCTTTCGTAAGTCCAGTCCTGCCGCCCGTTGTTGCCGCGCCGGGCGCTCATCACCAGGTTTTCGCGCACCGACAGGTTGGGGAAAATGCCGCGGCCTTCCGGCACATAGCCTATGCCCATGCGCGCCATGCGCTCCGGCGCCTGGCCGGTAACATCCTTGTCCTTCCAGTTGATGCGGCCGGAGCTGGCCGGCACATAGCCCATCAGCGTACGTATCAGCGTGGTCTTGCCCATGCCATTGCGGCCCAGCAGGCCTACCGATTGGCCGGGGGCTATCTTCAGGTCCACCCCGTGCAGGATATGGCTCTCGCCATAGTAGGTGTTGATTGCTTGCATCTGCAGCATGACGGTCCTCAGTTAGCGTGTGCTTCACCCAGATAGGCGAGCTGCACTTCCGGGTTGTTGCGTATTGCGGCCGGTGTGTCGCTGGCGATGACCTGGCCGTTAACCATTACGGTGATATGGTCGGCCACGCGGAATACCGCATCCATGTCATGCTCCACCAGCAGCACGGCATGGGCCTGCTTCAGTTGTTCCAGCATGGCCAGCATGCGCTCGGTTTCTTCTGCGCCCATGCCGGCCAGCGGTTCGTCCAATAGCAGCACGCGCGGGCCGGTCGCCAGGCACATCGCAATTTCCAGTTGTCTTTGCTGGCCGTGGCTGAGGCTGCCTGCCGGTGTGGCGGCCGCGTGTGTCAGTCCGGCGATTTCCATCGCGTCGCGGGCACGCGCCAGGCTGCTGCTGCAGGCGGACGCCGCCTGCCATATGGCCCAGGGTTTTTGTGCGGCTGACTGTGCGGCCAGCCGGCAGTTTTCCAGTACATCGAAACTATGGAAGATCGTGGTGCGCTGATAACTGCGCCCGACACCGGCACGGGCGCGGCGCGGCTGCGACCAGCGGCTGATATCCTGGCCGTCAAACGCAATGCTGCCGCCGGATGGCGGGATCTCGCCGGACAGCATATTGATCAATGTCGATTTTCCCGCGCCATTGGTGCCTATCACCGCATGCACCTGGCCCACGTGCAGATCAATGGAAACAGCATCGACCGCAGTCAGGCCGCCAAAGCGGCGGCTCAGGCTGCTCGCACTCATCAGCGGAGCGCGGGTTTGCATATCATGCATCACTGCCTCCTTTGGCTGCGCGCCTGGCGCGTTTCCATATCCCTTTTCGGCCCAGGCCTATCAGGCCATTTGGCAGGAAGGCTACGAACAGTATCATCGTGATCCCCAGGCTGAGTTGCCAGTGCTGCGCAAAGCCGGCAAAGATTGCTTCCGATGAATAAAATTCCTTCAGCAGGATAAAGACCACAGTGCCCAGCACCGCGCCGCGCAAACTGCCCAGGCCGCCCAGTATGATCATCAGCAATACTGCGCCGGATTCATGCCAGGACAATAATTCCGGATTGACGACGCCGGTCCTGGCTGCCATCAGGAAGCCTGCCAGGCCTGCCAGCATGCCTGCGATCACGAAAGCCGCCAGCTTGTAGCCATAGGTGCGGTAGCCGGCAGCGCGCATCCTTTGCTCATTGGTACGGATGCCAGCCAGGGCGCGGCCAAAGCGCGAGCGCTGTATCGTCACCAGCAACAAGTAGCTCACGGCCAGGCTGCCCAGCGCAAAGAAAAAGAAATGCTGCGGCAATTCCAGGTTGACCAGGCTGGTACCGGCGACGGCAAGCACAGGGCGGCTGTTCAGATAGATGCCGTCGCTGCCGCCGGCGATGCCCGTATCGTGGAAGATGAAGAAGGCCATCTGTGCAAAGGCCAGCGTCACCATGATGAAGTACACACCCTTGGTACGTAGGCTCAGCGCGCCGACAAACAGCGCATAAGCGCAGGCCGCCAGCATCGCCAGCGGCAGCATCACGAGTATGCTTCCCGGGCCGTCGTCAGGCACCGTCAAAGCGGTGACGTAGGCGGCGATACCGAAGTAGGCCGCGTGACCCAGGCTGATCAGGCCGGTAGTGCCGACCAGCAGTTCCAGGCTCAGCGCAAAGATCGCATAGATGATGATCTTGACCACCAGATCCTGTGCATACTCGCTCAGCAGCGCGGGCAGCATGCAGGCTGCCAGCAGCACGATAGCCGGCAGCAGCCAGTCCTTGCTCGATTTGGATTTGATGGGTGGCGACATGGCGTTTGCAGCGGTTGCAGTGAGGGGAATGCTCATGAATCAATAACCTTTGCTTTTTAGACCCTGCGGACGCCATACCAGGATGACTGCCATCAGCAGATAAACACTGAGTCCGCTATATTGCGCAAACAAGACCTTGCCGAAAGTATCGACAAAGCCGACCAGCAAGGCAGCAATCAATGCCCCCGAGATCGAACCTATGCCGCCGATCACCACCACGACAAAGCAGATGATCAGTATCTGGCCGCCCATGCCTGGGTACACCGAGCTGACCGGGGCGGCGATCATGCCGGCCAGCGCCGCCAGTGCGACACCGGCGGCGAACACGATGCGGTACAGCAAACGGATGTTGATACCCAGGCCGCGCACCATATCGCGGTTGCTGGCGCCAGCCCGTATCATCATGCCCAGCCGGGTACGGTTGACGACGTAATACAGGCCTATGGCAACCGCAATACAGGTCGCCGATGCAAACAGGTTATATACGGGGTATTTCATCAGGTCGCCGAGCGAGATCGCGCCGGACAGCCATTCCGGCAGCCTGACACCGTGCACATCATTGCCGGCCAGGATGCTGCGCAACTCCTCGAACACCAGTATCAACGAGTAAGTCATCAGCACCTGCTGCAGGTGGTCGCGCTGGTACAGGTAGCTGAAGAACACCCATTCCAGCACAAAGCCGAAGATCACGGACAGCACCACGCCCGTTGCCATCTGCAGCAGGAACTGGTCGCCGAAAACCGGCGCCAGTGCATACGCCATATACGCGCCCAGCATGTAGAAACTGCCATGCGCGAGATTGATGACGCCCATGATGCCGAAAATCAGCGTCAAGCCGCTTGCCACCAGGAAAAGCAAGAGCCCGTACTGAATGGAGTTCAGGCACTGGACGAGAAATGTAGAAAATTCCATGGCTACCCTGCGCTGCTGTTCGATGTGAAAATTCTATGCAAGCACTTTGAGGTGAAAATTTAATGCCAGCGTTTTAAGAAGAGCGAGTCCGCAGCGTAGTGCGCGCAGGCTCGCCCGCCCCTACACCGATTACATCTTGCAGCCCTTGGCAGGATCGGCCAGTGCCTTGATGGCAATGCCTTTCATTTCATTGATATTGCCCTTCACCTGGCGAAGATAAATATCCTGCACAGGATTGTGCGCCGCAGATAGCGTGAATTTACCGCGCGGGCTGTCCACCTGGCTGCTTGCCATGCCTGCAATCACCTTGTCGCGGTTCTTGATGTCGCCACCGGCGGCTTTCAGGCCCGATTCCAGCAATTGCGCTGCGTCATAGCCCTGTACCGCATACACGTCGGCATTGGTTTTATAGGTCTTGGCAAAATTCAGGCGGAAGGCATTGTCGCGCGGCGTGTTCAGGTTGTCCGCATAGTGCAGTGTCGTGGTCAGGCCTTGCGCCGCCGCACCCTGTGCGTCTATCGTGCCGTCGGTCAGGAAGCCGGGGCCGTATAGCGGTATCGTCTTGTTCAGCCCAGCCGCTGCATAATCCTTGACGAACTTGACTGCGCCGCCTCCGGCAAAAAAGGCATATACGGCATCCGGTTTTTGCGCGGCGATTTCAGTCAGCAAGGCCTGGAATTCCACATTGGGGAAGGCCAGGGTCAGGTTTTGCGTTACCTTGCCGCCACCTTTTTCAAAGCCGTCGACAAAACCCTTGGCCGATTCATTGCCTGCCGCATAGTTCCAAGTGATGGTCATCGCCTTCTTGTGGCCGTTCTTGGCCGCGACCACGCCCATCGCATATGCCGGCTGCCAGTTGGTGAATGAAGTGCGGAATACATTCTTTGCACACATCGCACCGGTGATCGCATCTGCTCCTGCATTCGGCACGATCAGCAGCGTATTGCTTTCGCGTGCAGCCTTGGCCATGGCCAGCGCGACGCCGGAGTGCACGGTGCCCACCAGTACATCGACCTGGTCGCGCTTGATGAGCTTGTTAACATTGTCGGTCGCCTTGGCCGGATCAGACTCGTCGTCAACCTTGAAGTATTGTATGTCGCGCCCGGCCAGCTTGCCGCCCTGTTCGGCGACGTACAACTTGAAGCCGTTTTCTATCATTTCACCCAGGTTGGCATAGGTGCCGGTGGCCGGCAGCATCAGGCCGACCTTGATAGGCGTGGTCTGTGCGCAGGCCAGCGTTGAGCACAGCAGCATCGCCGCCAGTGCAGCTATTTTGGTTTTCATTTTTTTGTCTCCTGTTATTACGGCGTTCAATGGCATCTTTTAATGACGTCTTTTTGCGCCTTGTTGAACATACCGCCCTCATTGATTTTTTTTAACTACATCTGCTGTACCGCCTTGATGAATTGCCCTGCCTTGTTACTCAATACCTCCGCCTGATCACGGTGGGGTGAGTGCCCGCATTGCGGAATCACCTGCAATACCGCCTGCGCGACCTGGTCTTGTATGCCGGTGATCTGCGCCAGCGTGCCGTATTCGTCGTCTTCTCCCTGCACCGCCAGCATCGGGCAGGCGATGGACGGGAGATATGCTTCTATATTCCAGGAGCGGAACTCAGGGTCCAGCCAGACATCGTTCCAGCCCCAGAATGCAGAATCCACGTCGTCATGGTGGCGTGCCAGCCGCTCACGCAAGCCCTGCTGCAAATAAGTTTCGCGGGCGACACCGATGGCTGCGACCGTCATGTCCTCCACAAAAATATGCGGTGCTACCACCACGATGCCGCTGACCATATCGGGATAGCGTGCCGCGTACAGCAATGCAATCGAGCCGCCATCGCTATGGCCGAACAGCCAGGGTTTTTCCAGCCCTATTTTCTTGAAAAACAGCGGCAATACTTCAAATGCCTGCCTCTGCATGAAGTCCACCGGAAAACGTTCGGCCGCCGGCCTGGCCGTGGATCTTCCATAGGCATAGCGGGAAAAAACCAGGCCGCTGAAGCCGTTACGCGAGCAGAATTGTTCCGGAAAATCCTTCCACAGCGATACCGATCCCAGCCCCTCGTGCAGGAAGACCACCACAGGCTGATCCGACTTTTTCACGCCTACCCATTGGTATTCCAGTTGGATATTACGCCCATTCCAGTCTATTTCGGCGAACAGCGGCGATTGATTTTCATGCTCTGCAACCATGCTTAATGGCCTTCCGCTGCGCGTAGTTTGAAACGCTGTATTTTGCCGGTGGCTGTCTTGGGCAGTAATTGCACGAAAGAAATGTCGCGCGGATATTTATGCGGCGCCAGGCGTGACTTGACGAACTTTTTCAAATCGTCCTCCAGTTCGCCGCAGGCGGATTCCGGATGCCGCAGCACCACAAAAGCCTTGGTCTTGGTCAGTCCATCCGCATCCGGCACGCCGATGACCGCGCACTCCAGCACTGAGTCATGGCCCATCAATGCGGATTCGACTTCTATCGGCGACACATACTGGCCGCTGACTTTCAGCATGTCGTCGCTGCGGCCTGCATAGGTATAGTAACCGTCTGCATCAATCGAATACTTGTCACCGCTCTTGACCCAGTCGCCGACGAAGGTGGAGCGGCTTTTTTCGCGGTTGGCCCAGTACAGCAATGCTGCGCTGGGGCCGCGTATGTACAGGTCGCCGATTTCGCCGTTCGGCACGGCGTGACCGTTGTCGTCGCGCAATTCCAGCTGGTAGCCGGGTACCGGCCTGCCGGTAGAGCCGTAATGCACGTCGCCCTCCCGGTTGGACAGGAAGATATGCAGCATTTCGGTGGAGCCCAGGCCATCCAGGATGTGGCAATCAAAATGATGATGGAATCTTTCTCCGACTTCCCTGGACAGGGCTTCCCCCGCAGAGGCGCAGATGCGCAGCGCGACTTGTTCTTTGGCCGGTAGCTCGTCCGAGGCCAGCATCGCTACATACAAGGTGGGCACGCCGCAAAACACGGTGGGCCGGTGTTCCGTCAGGCGCTTGAATACCGCAGGCGGGGTAGGACGTTCCGGCATCAGTACCGTAGTGGCTCCCACGCTGAGCGGAAAGGTCAGAGCATTTCCCAGGCCATAGGCAAAGAACAGTTTTGCCGCAGAAAATACCAGATCGGATTCGCGCACTCCCAATACGGGTTTTCCATACAGCTCTGCGGTCCAGAACAGGTTGGCATGTGAATGCACGGTACCCTTGGGCCGGCCGGTGGAGCCGGAGGAGTATAGCCAGAAGGCGAAGTCGTCGGCTCGTGTCCTGGCAAAATCAGCCTCTGCCAGCGGCGCGGTGTCCAGCACGCTGGCAAAACTCAGCGCTCCCGCGACACTGGCCGCACCTTGGCCGGTAATGATGATCTTGGGCTGTGTGGCCAAGGCGGCCAGCGCTTCCTGTACCACCGGCCACAAAGCCTCCGACACGACCACGGCGCTGGCGGTGCTGTGCTCCAGCATATAGCTATAGTCGGCAGCAGGCAGCAGCGTGTTCACAGGCACCGGCACAATGCCGGCCAGCATTGCACCCAGCAGGGCGACCGGCATATCCACGGTATCCTGCATCACCAGCAAGATACGTTCTTCGCGGTGTATGCCGGCCAGTTTCAGGCCTGCGGCAAAGCGGCGTGAAGCCTGTGCCAGTTCGCCATAGCTGAGTTTCCGGTTGTCGTCGATATATGCGGTCTTGCCAGCGCGGTCCTGATTCAACTCCAGGATGTGCCGGGCGAAATTGAATTGTTCCGGAAGCTTGATTTCTGATACATCTATTTCTGATACATCTGCCTGATCCATTGCTGTCTCTCCTCCAACATTCCTGGCTGCACTGCCGCTGGGTAAACCCGCCTTGTTATTTGCCGTCTGAAATCAATGTTCAGACGATCCAGGCTTTTGCGGTAGCAGATAAATTTTCCAGCGTTTGTGCTGATCCCTGTATCGCGCTGCGGCGATGGTAGAAGGCCAGGCCTCGCAGGCCGCCCAGTTCCTCGCCGCCGCCGGCACGTCCAGGTCCGCCGTGAATGGATCCCGGCATCACATTGCCGTGGCCGGTCTGGGTCTTTGCCACTTCCGGCGTGACCGTATGCACCCGTCCATGCGATGCCGCCAGCGCCTGTGCAGTACGGGCCAGCCAGGCACTGTCTTCACTGAAGGCCGATGCCACTAATGAACCCAGGCCGCGCTGCGCCAGTGCCAGCGCATGCTCGGTGTCTCTATAGCCGAGCAGGGTAGAGACAGGGCCGAAGACTTCATGGTCGTGCACCAGCGTAGCCTGGTCCGCATCCCGTATGCCAAACAGCGTTGGCGACACACAGGCCGCTATGGCAGGATCTGCATCGACCAGGGGCTGGCTGGAACCGCCATGGATGGTTTGCGCTTCGCCGGCCAGCTTGCGTATGCCGGCTTGCACATTGTCGTATTGCTCGCGGCTTACCAGCGAGCCCATGCGCACTTCTTCATTACGAGGATTGCCGACCTTGATCTGCGCCAGCTTGGCGGAAGCCGCCTCGGCCACCGCGCTGAATATACCGGCAGGCACCAGCGCGCGGCGTATCGCCGTGCAGCGCTGCCCGCTCTTGGTACTCATTTCACGCACCAGTTCGCTGACATAGGCATCAAAGGATGGCGTGCCCGGCAAGGCATCCGGTCCGAGTATCGAGCAATTCAGGCTATCCGCCTCCACATTGACCCTGACCGAGTGACGCGCCACCGCATCATGCGAGCGTATCGCCACAGCCGTGTCGGCGGAGCCTGTGAATGACAGCACATCAAAAGGCCGCAGCTGGTCGAGCAAGCCGGCGGAGCTGCCGCAGACGATGGACAGTGCACCGGGCGGCAGGATGCCGGCGGCAATCACGTCGGCCACCATGCGCTGCGTGAGCCATGCGGTGACGGTTGCCGGCTTGATGATGACAGGCACGCCGGACAAGAGTGCCGGAGCAGCCTTTTCCCACAAGCCCCAGGACGGAAAATTAAAAGCATTGATGAATAGCGCGACGCCGCGCACCGGCGTCAGGATATGCTGCGACTGGAACAGCTTGTCCTTCGAGTAAATGGCGGGGCTGCCGTCCAAAAGCAATCTGGCATCGCCGAGGCCGGCGCCGAGTTTGGCGTAATAGCCCAGCGTGAACAAGGCGCCTTCGATATCGACGCCGGAATCAGCCTTGGTCGTACCGGAATTGGCAAGCGAGATGTCGTAGTAGGCATCGCGGTTGGCCTGCAATACCTTCAGCACCTGGTCCAGCATGGCGGCGCGCTCGCCATAGCTCATTGCCTGCAATGCGGCCGAGCCTTGCGTACGCGCAAAATCAAAGCCGGCCTGCAGGTTTTCGGCCTTGCCGCCGGTGCTGGCGATGTGTGCGCCGGTGATGGGGTCCAGCAGCTTGTTTACCGGTTCAGCCCGTGCCTGCCATGCGCCGCCGAGATAATTTTGCAGATAATTCGTCATAGAGTGCCTGGATGTCCGTTGGATATATAAATAAGGTAGGAGATGGGGACTAGGGCCTGGTTGATGCGCTAGGCCGCTGCGCTGAAATGGATTGCGCCTTGCGGCAGCAGGTAGAGTACGAAGGCGCGGCCCCGGCTGACGGTGGGGCTGTGGGCGCTGCCTGCTTCGTACACGCACCAGCCTGCCGGCCTGTCGTCAAACACCGCTTCACTGGTCAGCGGCATGATCAAGTCGATCTCGCCGTTAGGATGGCTGTGGTGGGGACCGGCGATATCCTGCATGTCGACCACGTCCACGCTGAAGCCATGCGTGGCATCGGAGGCTTTCAGCACCCTGCCGTAGCGGATGCCGCCGCCCTCGCGATTGCACATCCAGCCTTCGCTGGTGCCGGTCACGCAGGCATCGAAGATGGCTTCATAGATAGGGCTGCCTGGTCCGTGTTCTGCATTCAGGTGCGCTTCGAGCGCGGCACCCAGCGGTATCCCGGCGATTTCTTCAGTGAGACGGGCGATAAGTTTTTGAAAAGCCTGCGCATCCATCGTTTACAATCTCCAGATTGTTGCATCTATAGTGCATACATTTTTTTAGAAAGTGCACTGAAGGTGTGATTTCTGTGAAGTGTAGGTGTAATATCTTGCATGTGTCAAGTATTGGGTGCATATTATATTTCATGAAGTAATCCTCAACTCTGGAAAAGCAGTGCATGAACGACATAAGTAATCAAGCAATCTCGGGCGAGTCGCCGGGGGAGGTAAAAGACCTGTTTTTGATCGCGCTGGGGGACAGGCTGCGCGCGCTAAGGTCCAGGCGCGGCCTGACCCGCAAGGCGCTGGCGCGCCTGGCCGATGTTTCCGAGCGCCATCTTGCCAATGTGGAATCCGGTGTCGGCAATGCGTCCATACAATTCCTGCGGCAACTGACGGCGGTGCTGAATTGCACGCTGGCCGAAATGATAGGCGATGAAACCGCAACCTCGCCGGAATGGCTGATGATACGCGAGGTGCTGCGCGGCCGTTCCGATGCGGAGCTGGCGCAGGCACGTGCTGCCTTGTCCGGCGTATTTGAGACGCCCACCAGCGAAAAGGCCAGGCGCCAGAGGGTGGCGCTAATAGGTTTGCGCGGAGCAGGAAAATCCTCGATAGGACGCATGCTGGCTGACCGCTGGGTGGTGCCCTTCATTGAGCTGAATCGCCAGATAGAAACCCTGGCCGGTTGCAGCGTGGCCGAGATCCATGCCCTGTATGGGCAGAACGCCTACCGCCGCTATGAATACCGGGCGCTGGAAGATGCGATCCAGCGCTATCCGCAGGCAGTGATCGCGACGCCGGGCGGCATCGTATCCGATCCGGCCACCTTTAATCTGCTGCTGTCGCATTGCTATACAGTATGGCTGAAGGCTTCGCCGGAAGAGCATATGAGCCGCGTGGTGGCACAGGGCGATACCCGTCCGATGTCGGGTAACCGCGAGGCGATGCAAGACTTGAAGGAAATCATCCAGAGCCGCACCCCTTTTTACTCCAAGGCCGATGAAACCTTTGATACCAGCGAACTGACCCAGGAAGGCGCTTTCCTGGCGCTGGATGATCAGCTGCGGTCCATGGCCCTGTCCAAGTAGCGCTGTTTCAATTTCCTCCCTGATGCCGGCTGAGTCCGGCATTTTTTCCGCCTGTTTCTGTTTGCCTGCAGCGAATCTCCTCGAATTTCCCGCAATGCGGCAATTTTAAAATGCAGCTTATTGCTTGACTTGTCCATATTCATGCAATATAGTGCGTTTAAGGTATTTCAAATGCAGCATACTGCCACTGAGGAGTGAGACACATGTCAACGATCATCAATTACGAAACCCACCCCGAATCCTATAAGCATTGGACGCTGTCCGTGGATGGCGTCATTGCCACGTTGACAATGAATGTTGATGAAGACGGCGGCCTGAAAGAAGGCTACAAGCTGAAATTGAATTCCTATGACCTCGGGGTCGATATCGAATTGCATGACGCAGTGCAGCGCATCCGGTTTGAGCATCCTTCGGTGTGCACCGTTGTCATCACCAGCGCGCGTGACCGCATTTTTTGCTCCGGCGCCAACATCTTTATGCTGGGCAAATCCACCCATGCGTGGAAGGTCAACTTCTGCAAATTCACCAATGAAACCCGTAACGGCCTGGAAGACTCCAGCCGCCATTCCGGCCTGAAGTTCATTGCCGCAGTGAATGGCGCCTGCGCCGGCGGTGGTTATGAACTGGCCGCTGCCTGCGACGAGATCATCCTGGTGGACGACCGCTCTTCTTCGGTGAGCCTGCCGGAAGTGCCCTTGCTCGGCGTCTTGCCCGGCACCGGCGGTCTGACCCGCCTGACCGACAAGCGCAAGGTGCGCCACGACCATGCCGATATCTTCTGCACTACGTCGGAAGGCGTGCGCGGCCAGCGCGCAAAGGACTGGCGCCTGGTGGACGAGGTCGTAAAACCTGCGCAATTCCAGCAGGCCGTCAAAGAGCGTGCGCAAGCCCTGGCGCAATTGAGTGACAGGCCAGCGGAAGCGCAGGGCGTGAAATTCCTGCCCTTGAACAAGGAGATCACCGCCGATACTGTCAACTACAGCTTTGTCGGCATACAGATCAACCGCGACGGCCGCACCGCGACGCTGACCGTAAAGGCGCCGTCGGTGGAGCAGCCGAAAGATATCGCCGGCATAGAAGCGGCCGGTGCAAGCTGGTGGCCGCTGCAGATGGCGCGTGAGCTGGACGATGCGATCCTGCATCTGCGCACCAATGAGCTGGACATCGGCACCTGGATATTGAAAACCCAGGGCGATGCGCGCGATGTGCTGGACGTGGATGCCAGCCTGGTGCAGCACAAGTCGCACTGGCTGGTGCGTGAAACCATAGGCTTCATGCGCCGCACCTTTGCCCGTCTGGACGTATCTTCCCGGTCCTTGTTCGCGCTGATCGAAGAGGGCTCATGCTTCGCGGGTTCTTTGCTGGAAATAGCGCTGGCAGCGGACCGCAGCTATATGCTGGCGATGCCGGACGAACCGAAAAAAGCGCCACGGATTACCCCATCGGAAATGAATTTTGGCGCATTGCCCATGGTTACCGGCCAATCCCGCCTGCAACGCCGTTTCTATGAAGATGAAGCTGAGGTGGCTGCGGTCCGCGCCAAAATCGGCACTCCGCTGGATGCTGCAGAGGCGATGGCCTTGGGCTTGATCACCGCCGATCCGGATGACCTGGATTGGGCCGATGAAACCAGGCTGGCGCTGGAAGAACGCGCCAGCATGTCGCCTGATGCACTGACAGGGCTGGAAGCGAACTTGCGCTTCAACGGCAAGGAAAACATGGAAACCCGCATCTTCGGCCGCCTGACCGCGTGGCAAAACTGGATCTTCATCCGTCCCAATGCAGTTGGCGAGCTGGGTGCATTGAAGGTCTATGGCAGCGGCAACAAGGCCAAGTTCGATTTGAATCGCGTTTAAAAAATCCGGCAACACTGCTGAACCCAGACGACTACATTCCCTACCCGCAAAGGATAGCCCCGTGAGCACAATTAACTACAATGAGACGATACCGAACAACGTGAACTTGTCGGAAGACAAGACCCTGCAGCGCGCGCTGGAACACTGGCAGCCCAACTACCTGAACTGGTGGCGCGACATGGGGCCGAACGGTTCGCTGAACCATGACGTATACTTGCGCACAGCGATCAATGTCACGCCCGAGGGCTGGGCCCATTTCGGCCATGTGAAGATGCCGGAATACCGCTGGGGGATTTTCCTGGCGCAGGCGGAGGAAAACCGCAAGATCAATTTCGGCGAAAGCAAGGGCCGCGATGCCTGGCAGGATGTGCCCGGTGAGCACCGCGCCAACCTGCGCCGCATCATTGTGACGCAGGGCGATACCGAACCGGCTTCGGTGGAACAGCAGCGCCACCTGGGCCTGACCGCGCCTTCGCAGTACGACCTGCGCAACCTGTTCCAGATCAATGTGGAAGAAGGCCGCCATCTGTGGGCCATGGTGTATCTGCTGCACAAATACTTCGGACGCGACGGCCGCGAGGAAGCGGAGGCGCTGCTGCAGCGCAATTCCGGCGACCAGGACAAACCGCGCATCCTGGAGGCCTTCAATGAGGAAACGCCGGACTGGCTGGCCTTCTACATGTTCACCTACTTTACCGACCGTGACGGCAAATTCCAGCTGAATGCACTGGCCGAATCCGGCTTTGATCCGCTGTCGCGTACCTGCCGCTTCATGCTGACGGAAGAAGCGCACCATATGTTTGTCGGCGAATCCGGTATCTCGCGCGTGATCCAGCGCACTTGCGAAGTCATGCGCACCTTCGGCATCGAAGATCCCGAGCAGGTACGTGCCAAGGGCGTGATCGACTTGCCGACCATACAGCGCTACCTGAATTTCCATTTCAGCGTGACGATAGATTTGTTCGGTGCCGACCAGTCTTCCAATGCCGCCAATTTCTACACTTCCGGCCTCAAGGGCCGCTATGAAGAAACCAAGCGCGACGACGACCATCTGCTGAAGGGCCAGTCCTATCGCATCCTGGAAGTAGCGGGTGGCTCCCTGGTTGAGCGTGAAGTGCCGATGCTGAATGCGCTGAATGAAGTATTGCGCGACGATTTCATTCGCGATTCGGTAGCCGGTGTGGGCCGCTGGAACCGGGTGATAGAAAAGGCGGGCATCAACTTCCGCCTGAGCACGCCGCACAAGGCCTTCAATCGCCACATAGGCGGTTTCGCCAATATGCGCATTTCGCCGGAAGGCCAGGTCATTTCAGAAGCCGAATGGCTGAGCAAGGTACGCCACTGGCTGCCTAGCGAAGAAGACCGTGCCTATGTCGCATCGCTGATGGGGCGCGTGATAGAGCCTGGAAAAATGGCGAACTGGATAGCACCGCCGCCGGTGGGCATCAATCGCCAGCCTATCGATTTTGAATATGTGCGTTTTAATTAAACTGTCTTAATGATCGGTAATGCGGAGCAGGCAATTGCATGCTCCGCGAATTTTCTTCAGTATAGAACGTCAGGCATATCATGAACGCTCCCGAAGCCGTCATCCTGATCAGGCAACACCTGATTGATCCAGAGGTTTGCATACGCTGCAATACCTGTGAAGAAACCTGCCCGGTAGACGCCATCACGCACGACAGCCGCAATTACGTCGTCGATGCCGATAAATGCAATAGCTGCGGCGCCTGCATCTCGCCTTGTCCTACAGGTTCCATCGACCATTGGCGCACGATGCCCAAGGCCGGCGCCTATACGCTGCAAGAACAGTTGAGCTGGGATGAGCTGCCGGTGCAACAGGAAATCGCCGCTGATGCGAGTCCCGCGCCGGAAAGCCTGGCTTTCGACGCTGTGCAGGTGAATGCTGCAGTATCCCCATCCTCGACCACGGCGCCATGGTCGGCTGCCCATCCCTACACCAATCTGTACACCTTGAAAACGCCTATCACGGCCACGGTGGCAGGTAATTTCCGGCTGACGGCAGATGATGCAGACAGCGATATCCGCCACATCGTGCTGGATTTCGGCAACCAGTTCTTCCCCATCCTGGAAGGCCAGTCCATAGGCGTGATTCCTCCAGGTACTGATGCGTCCGGCAAGCCGCACTATATGCGCATGTATTCGGTAGCAAGCCCACGCGACGGCGAGCGCGAGGGTTACAACAATCTTTCGCTGACCGTAAAGCGGGTAGTGGAAGACTATGACGGCAAGCCAGTGCCGGGAGTGGCATCCAATTATCTGTGCGACTTGCAGAAGGGCGACACGGTAAGCCTGGCCGGTCCTTTCGGCAGCAGCTACCTGATGCCCAACCATGCCAATGCCAATCTGCTGATGATTTGCACCGGCACAGGTTCTGCCCCCATGCGCGCGATGACGGAAAGACGGCGTCGGTTGTTGAAGACACAGGCGAAAGAGCAGAACGGCAAGTTGCTATTGTTTTTCGGCGCCCGCAGGTCGGAAGAATTGCCTTATTTTGGCCCCTTGCGCAAATTACCGGCGGAGCTGATCGACATGCACTTGGCGTTTTCCCGCGTCCCGGACCAGCCGCGCGCCTATGTGCAAGACAAGATGCTCGATGCCGGCAAGGCGGTGTCCGAACTGCTGGATGGTGACACCTATGTGTATATCTGCGGTCTGAAGGGCATGGAAACCGGCGTGATGCAGGCCTTGCGGGACATCTGCAAGGATGCAGGCAAGGACTGGTCCGCGCTGCATGCAAGAATGGTCAGCGAAGGCCGCTTCCATGTTGAAACCTATTAGCACGCCGCATATGAGTAGCCAAGCGGGATAGCCTTAGGCTGTCCCGCAACGTCTTTTATCCTCGCCCCAGCTTGTACCTGCCTCCGGGCCTTCCAGAATAAGCCAATGACAAATTCCCTCGCGCTAAAAACCAATAATTTCCGTGTTGATATAGAACAGGATGGCATTGCCCATCTGGTGTTCCAGCCCGTGGCCGGCATGCCGGTCACGGATGCGCAAGGCCATGCGGAACTGGCCACAGTGTGGCCAAGGCTCAGTGCGCGGCCGGATGTCAGCGTCATCCTGGTACGCAGCGAAGGCAAGGCCTTTTGCGCCGGTGGGGAAATGGCGATGGTGGAAGATATGCTGGTATCGGAGCAGGCGCGCCAGCGGGTGATGCGTGAAGCGCGCGAGCTGGTACGCGGCATGCTGGATTGCGACAAGCCCATTGTTTCCGCCATCAACGGCGCAGCCGTCGGCGCCGGCCTGGCTGTAGCGCTGCTGGCCGACATCTCGGTGGCATCGCGTACGGCCAAGCTGATCGACGGCCATACCAAGCTGGGCGTGGCCGCCGGTGACCACGCGGCAATAGTCTGGCCGCTGTTATGCGGCATGGCCAAGGCAAAATACTATCTGCTGCTATGCGAAACCCTGAGCGGCGAAGAGGCGGAACGCATAGGCCTGGTCAGCCGCGTTGTCGATGCAGAGGCCTTGCAGCAAGAGGCTTTGCAGATCGCACAGAAACTGGCGGCAGGCAGCCGTTCGGCACTGTCCGGCACCAAGCGCTCGCTGAATCACTGGATGCAGGCCGCCTGGCCCGCATTCGAGGCATCGCTGGCGGCAGAAATGATGGATTTCAGCCAGGCAGATGCACGAGAGGGCGTGCGGGCCATCAAGGAAAAGCGTGCGCCGGTATTTGCACGCACGATGCCATGAAATTTTCTGAAATCAGTGAAGGCAAGAAATTCACCCTGGGGCCGGTGCTGGTGACGGAGGCAGAAATCATGCAGTTCGCCGGCAACTACGACGACCAATGGTTCCATACCGATCCCGTGCGTGCTGAACAAGGCCCCTTCCACGGCCTGATCGCCAGCGGCTGGCACACCTGCGCGCTGGCGATGCAAATGGTGTCGAGGCAGATACTCGCCGGTTCCGAATCCTATGCGTCACCGGGCCTGGCCTATGTCAAATGGCCTAATCCGCTCAGGCCCGGCGATGTGCTGACGCTAAAGGTGCTGGTACTGGAGTCGCGCATATCGGCATCCCGCCCCTGGCTGGGCATAGTGCGCTGGCAATGGATCATGCTGAACCAGAGCGGCCAGCAAGTGCTTGATCTGGAGGCGACCAGCATGTTCAAGATAGGCGAAGAGCCGACCGCTTAGGACGTAAGCCGTTCTATCTTTATGTTTTTCTTCTGGCCATAGCGGCAACAATTTCCGTGGTTTTGTAAATTCCCGTTAAGACATGTAAATACGGTAATAGCAATGAGTAAAACCGTGTAAAGCCAAATCGGGCACGCGCCGGCATGTGACAGCATGCTGAAAATATCAACGGCGCGCGGCACATGGCTTACCTAATCTTCCCTGCTTTTACTGCATATTTCCTGCACCAGTGCACATCGGTTTGCGGCAGGGCAGGCTCGCGGCATGTCCATGTGGCCCGGTAGGGACAGCACCCGCGATTCGATTCGCGGCCCGCTGGACGAATCGATCTTCGAGCCGCTTGATGAGCCGGGTCGCGATTCTGCCCCAGAGCCTTTCCATGACTCTAGTCCCGAGCCAGCGAAAGGCGTCTCCGGGAACATTTTCTATCTGGTACTGGTCCAGGCGATTACCTACCTGGCACCACTGATCACCCTGCCTTACCTGACACGGACGCTGGACGTTGGCCATTACGCGCTGCTCGGCTTCACGCAGGCCGTCATCCAGTACTTTGTGCTGGTCACCGACTATGGCTTTGGCATCACCGCCACCCGGCTGATTGCCATCGATAGCCGGAATAAAAACGCCGTCTCTGCGGTCGTCGCCAATACCCTGGCAGTCAAGCTGCTGCTGGCGATCGCCTGCGCGCTGTTTTCGCTGCTGCTGATGGCGGTATTTTCCGACCTGGGAGAAAACGCCTTGCTGCTCGCCGCCTGTTTTATCGGTGTGCTGGGCAATGCCTTGTTTCCCACCTGGCTGTTTCAGGGACTGGAAAAAATGCAGATGCTGGCCTTCATCACCTGCATGTCCAGGCTGCTTCCTCTGCCTTTCTTCTTCCTGTTCGTGAAAACACCAGATGACGTTATCCGCGCAGCGATATTGCAAAACATACCGGGTTTGCTGGCCGCGATAGCTTCGTTCTATTACCTGTCGCAGCAGGGAATAGTAGGCAGGTCGGCGGTGAGTGCCAGGACCATCAAAGCCATGCTGCAGGAGGGCTGGCCTGTTTTCCTGTCGAATATGTCGACCAGCTTTTACACCGGCATCAACCTCATCCTGCTGAAGATATTCTCCGGCGCCGACCAGGTGGCGTATTTTGCCGCCACCGACAAGATCAGGCTCGCCGCGCAAGGCTTTATACAGCCGATTGCGTCTGCGCTGTTTCCGCGCATCGTTGCGCTGGGCAGGAAAGCGGAGAGTGCCGCCGCCTCGCGTGCACTGGTTCTCCGCGGCACTGTATTGCTGGTCGCGCTGGAACTTGCCGGTGGCCTGGTGCTGTATTTCGGCGCCGACCTCATTGCCCGCCGCTACCTCGGGGCTGATTTCCTGGCCGCCGCTGTTTACCTGAAATCGCTGGCTTTCCTGCCGGTGATCATCGCCGTCGCCACCGTGATTTCGCAGTGGCGCTTCCTGGCGCTGGGTGAAAGCCGGGTGCTGAGCAGGATCTACCTGATCGCCGGACCGCTGCACGCGCTCTATGCCAGTTATCTGACCTACGCCCACCAATCCAGCGGCTTGATCGCGAGCCTGTACATCACAGAAATCGGCATCACGCTGGCGATGATCGCGGTTGCCCAGCGCAAGCAGATTCCCCTTCTTTAAATCTTCAACACCCGGGCTTTTGCTCGATGCGGCGACCACTCCAGGACTTTAATCATGCTGATGATAGACATTGCACTCGCTTCTTATAACGGAGAAAAATACATCTCCGAGCAGATAGATTCCATACTGAGCAGCGAGCTGGACGCCAGCCGCTTTGCATTGAAAAGCATCATCGTCTCCGACAACCGCTCCACGGACCGCACTGCTGACATCGTGACCGAGATAGCGCAGCGGCATGACAAGGTGAAATTGACCATCAATGAAAAGCGCGGCGTCATCAATAATTTCAATCACGCGCTGACGCACTCGACGGCAGACTACATCATGCTGTCCGACCAGGACGATATCTGGCAGCACAACAAGATCCTGCTATCCATGCAAAAGCTGCTGGAAATGGAAGAGGCACACGGCAAGGATTGCCCGCTGCTGGTATTCACGGATCTGGCGATTACCGACAGCCGGCTCAATACCGTGCAGCCCTCGTTTTTCGACTATATGAAAATCAAGCCGGAAGGCTATCAGCTGCCGGCAAACATCTTCCTGTCCAATGTTGCACCTGGGTGCACGATGATATTCAACCGGAAGTTGCTGGAGATGGCGATGCCGGTGCCCGAACAGGCCGCGATGCATGACTGGTGGCTGATCCTGGTTGCGACCACGTTTGGCAAGGTCGGACACGTAGACCAGGCCACGATCTTCTACAGGCAGCATGAGGGCAACCAGGTTGGCGCCCGGAGAAGCCGGTATTGGGAAATGCTGTTGCGCCCGCGCGCGAAATGCCGGATGGCGAAAAACAGCCTGGAAATGGCAGCGCGGCAAGCGCTGGCCTTCAAAAAAAGGTTCGGGTTGATCCCGCACTCCAGCATGGGGGCGATTAATTTCCTGATTACGTTCAGCCATCTTCGCAGGCTGGAAAGAATTCGCGGGCTGGTGGCCGGAAAGATAGGCTACCGCACTTTTTTCGGCAATGGGCTGCTATATCTGCTGGCGCTGATGCTTCCGGTGTCCAAGTAATTTTTTCCACGCTGGCGGAAATTCCGCCAGGGCTGCCTCGCGGATTTCTCCATAAGGGGGAATTGCAATGCTTTTCCGTTGCTATTCAGTGAATTGAGCTTGCCTTGCGGATGTATATTCTCAAGGCCATTTCACTGAACCTGGGAACAGACCATGAGCTCTATCAGCCAGCTATCTTCCGCCTATAACGCGATCCTCAGCACGAATACGCTGAAAAAAAACACAGCAGCGCAAATCCCATCTACAGATGCCGATGCAACGGTCGCCAAAACCAGGGAAAAGGACGCTGCGGCTGCTACTGCAGCCGACAACAAGCCCACACTAACGGTGGCGCTTTTCCCCGACATGTACAACTCCAGGGTAATGGCGGCAGTGGATACCAATGGCGATCAGAAAATTTCCAAGGAAGAGTACAGCGCCCAGATACGCGCATCGGGAGGTTCGCAATCCAGGGCAGATGCGATGTACAAGAAGATGGACAAGGACAGCGATGGCACGGTATCTGCGCAAGAGTTCACCGACAGTATCGCCAGCCCCTTCGCCAAGGATGGCTATGCGCAAAAGATTGCGCAACTGATTGAGCAGATACAGGGCGGGCAAAGCACCGCGCCCTTCAGCGGTACCGTGCTGGATGCAGATGGCAAGGTCAGCCAGGCAAACTCCGATCAGATATTGAGGAATATGGTGCAGGAATTTCCCGGCAATATCTGAGCTTATCCGCTTTTCTTCGTTCCAGCCGGCCTGTGGTCTTGGCTATTTGTGTAGCGAGTTAAACAGGCTGGTGCGCAGCTTGATCAGCAAGTCACGCGCTATAGTGAATTCTTCTTGTGACAAACCGCAGGCTTCGAACAAGCCCACGGCAAAAGCCCTTTCCCTCAAAGCCCGTCCTTCGTCGGTCAGATCGACCCGGACCTGGCGCTCATCGGCAGCATCGCGCTGGCGGGTGACATAACCCATACCTTCCAGCTTCTTCAAGATAGGGGTGAGGGTATTTGATTCCAGGAACAGCTTTTCACCCAGGCCGCTTACTGTTTGTCCTCGCTCTTCCCACAGCGCAATGATGGTGATGTATTGGGTATAGGTCAGACCCAACTCGTCCAGCATGGGCTTGTAAGCCTTGCCGAAGGTCAGATTGGCCGAGTAGGTAGCAAAACACAGGAAGTCTGCCAGCGGCAAAATTTCCTGCCTGGCGGATTTGGGTGCTTTAGCAAGTTTGCTGACTTTACTCATGATGTTTTTCCTGCCTGAAAGAGGTGGTGTATACGCACAATGTAGCACATATGCGATTCAATCGCATGCGTTTTTAAATTGAATTTGCAATAAGGAAATTGCGGGCAAATGTTGCGGGGGAAGAGGCGCCAAGGCGCAGGCGAGCTATTCAGTCACCCTGCTAAACACTATATTCAAGCGCTATTTCGCCTTGAATGCCGCGCGCCTTTCCGCGCGTTCGTGTGCATATTTGTCGCTCAGCGACGAGTCCAGGTCCTTGCGCTCCACCGGCACCTTGCACACCGGGCAGACATTGCTGACGCCCACATCATGTCCGCATGCGCGATGCACGAAGTTGACGGCGATCCCTTCATCCTTGCTCTTGCACCAGGTTTCACCCCAGGCCCGCAGCGCGTGAATGACGGGATAAAACGCCCGCCCTTTTTCGGTCAAATGATATCCGTGCCGCAAGGGTTTCTCGCTGTAGGGCCGGCGCTCTATCATCCCGTCGGATTCCAGTGATTTCAAACGCGTGGTCAGCATTTGCGGCGTGGCGGCCGTCTGTATCTGTATTTCTTCGAAGCGCGTTGCTCCCATGTACAGTTCCCTGAGTATCAGGATGCTCCACCGGTCTCCGGTAACGTCGAGTGAGCGAGAGACCGGACAGACGGTATTCATCGCTTCAGCCTGGCTTGCCATAATGAGTATTTCCGAGATTAACTATTAAATTCATAGCCTCAATTTTACCTGCTTTGCCGAATGCACGTGCTGCCCTCCGTTGGTATGGCCGTCTCTTACGGCTGCCGGTAGCTCGACCGTAAAAATACGCTATAAGCCCTGCAATGCTTGACACTATGATTTTCATAGTGATATTCTGCGGCCACGATACATCGCATCCCGCCGGTATCAAATCGTTCGCGAGGCAGCCTGATGATGACTGTTCCGCACGAACAGTTTTCTTTGCTTTTTAGCACCTCACGGAGGACAGAATGACTACCACTACCTACACAAAAGAACGCACTGGCTTATTGCTGGTTGATCCTTACAATGACTTTCTCTCCCATGGCGGCAAGATATTCCCCATGCTGGAACCGATCGCCAAGGAAGTTAATTTACTCGATAACCTGCGCACGGCGGTAGGCAGCGCGCGGGAAAAAGGCATCCAGGTTTTTTATGTTCCGCACAGGCGCTGGCAGCCGGGCGATTACGACAACTGGAAACATCCTAATCCAACCCAGCGCCTCATACAGCAGCGCCATTCGTTTGCCAAGGGCACATGGGGCGGGGAATGGCATCCGGACTTTGTGCCCCAGCAAGGCGACATCATTATCCAGGAGCACTGGGCGCAGAGCGGGTTTGCCAATACCGACCTGGATTTCCAGTTGAAGCAACAAGGCATCACGCACGTTGTGGTGGTCGGCCTGTTGGCCAATACCTGCATAGAATCCACCGCGCGCTTCGCGATGGAGCTGGGTTACCACGTGACACTGGTGCGCGATGCAACTTCTGCGTTCACCAAAGAAATGATGCACGCGGCGCACGAGCTGAACGGCCCTACCTTTGCCCATGAAATTCTGACGACGGCGGAACTGGTCGCTGCATTGCCAGCCTGAACGGATCGGAGTACATCATGCAACTAACAGGAAAACTCTTGATCGGCGCGCAGGAATTGCCTGCCACGGCAGGTACGATGAAGGCATTCAATCCGGCATCCAATTCGGAAATCGAACCAGAATTCGCGTTTGGCGGCACTGCCGAAGTAGATCGGGCCGTGCAATTGGCGGATGAAGCATTCGACAGCTATAACGCCACGAGCCTGGCACAGCGCGCAGCGTTTCTTGAAAAGATCGCCGACGGCCTGGATGCCGTCGCCCCCGAGCTGGCAAAACGGGCTTCGTTGGAAACCGGATTGCCCGTTGCGCAACTGGAATGGGAAACAGGGAAGGCGGCGACGCAGTTTCGCCAGTTCGCCGCCGTCGTGCGCCAGGGGCGCTTCCGGCAGGCTGCCATCGACACGGCACAGCCTGAGCGCCAGCCGCGCGCAAGGATGGATCATCGCCTGCAAAAGATTGCACTCGGCCCGATTGCGATCTTTGGCGCCAGCAATTTTCCCATCTCTTATTCAGTGGCGGGCGGCGATACCGCATCGGCGCTGGCAGCCGGTTGCCCGGTGATTTTAAAGGCCCACAATGCGCATCCGGGGGCTTCCGAGATCCAGGGGCGGGTCATACAACAGGCAGTGCGCGAGGCCGGCCTGCATGAAGGCGTATTCTCGCTGTTGCGGGGCGGCGGCAATGACATAGGCGAGGCGCTGGTTGATCATCCGCTGATCAAGGGCGTAACCTTCACCGGTTCTGAAGCTGGCGGCATGGCACTGTATCTCCGCGCGCAGCTTCGGCCCGATCCCATCCCTGTGTTTACCGAGATGACCAGCACCAATCCGACCTTTGTTCTACCCGCAGCACTGGCCGCGCGTGGGGCCGAGATAGGCGATGGATTTGCGGAAAGGATGCTGGTAACAGTAGGGCAGGCTTGCTTGAAGCCGGCCATCTTGCTGGCGGTGGACGGCCCCGGATATGCCGAGCTGAAAAACGCAATGATCGCCCGCGTCGACGCGATGCACGCGCGGACGATGCTGACTCCCGGCATCCATACTTCGTACAAGAAGAATCTGGCACGCCTGGCGAACTCCGGCGCACATCAGGTCGCCGCCGGCAGCGTTGCGCAAGGAGAGTGGGATGGGCAGTCCTTCCTGTTTGAAGTTGACGGTGCCCAGATGCTGGACAGCACGGTTTTGTCAGATGAAGTATTTGGCCCTGCCGCGCTGCTGGTACGGGTTGCAGACCTGGAGCAGATGACAGCAATCGCCAAAAAATTTCGAGGCCAGTTGTCGGCGACGATGCAGATAGACAGTGCCGATTATCCTGCCGCAACGCGATTGTTGCCGCTGCTGGAGCGCCGCACGGGACGCATCGTCATCAACGCGTTTGCGCACCCGCAGGAAGTGTCGCATGCATCGATTCATGGCGGGCCTTTTCCGGCGACCTCGGACAGCCGCTTCACCTCGGTCGGCATGAGCGCAATCGAGCGCTTCTTGCGCCCGGTATGCTACCAGGGCTTTCCGGATGAAATGCTGCCGGAAGCCTTGCAGCATGAGAATCCTCTGGGTATCTGGAGACTTGTCGATGGCGAGTTGGCAAAAGCCTCGGCATAGGCAAGCTTAAGCGAGGCCGTGAAAGCGGCTTCGCAGCAACTACCTCAAGCGGCATCGGGTTCGCTTTCGGCCCTTTGCATAGGTAGTGGGCAAATATCATTCAGGAAAGTTTTTTTGTCGGCACCGCAGTAAAGCTGTGGATTTATCGCACTGGTCGCCCACAGTAGCTTACTGCTGCGCATATGGATTGATGCCTGCCGGCACCGCTACTATCAACAGCGCCGACTTCATTTAAATCTTTTTTCAAGGATATTCTTGACAGGCGGCGGCTCGTAGTCCAATATGCAGTCCATCGCATGCGATTGAAGCGGATGCGAATGTTAAATTAACCACTGATATGAGGATACAACCATGAGCAAAATTCAAAAAGTACTGGTGACAGGAAAAACCCACACTACCGGCAGCGATGCACGCATCTTTTCCGGCGACCACGAAGGTAACCTGAACATCAAGCTGACAGGCACCGGCGCGCGCAGCTATGCGTTCGAAGCAATCCAGGCCCATCCTACTGCTGAGCAATTGTTCGCCGGCGCCTGGTCTGCCTGTTACAGCGGTGCAGTCGGCATCGTGGCCAAAGAGAAAAACGTCACGCTACCAGCAGACACTGCAGTGGATATAGAAGTGGATCTGGGCCTGAGCGGTAGCGAGTATCTCCTACAAGCGCGCATCACGCTGATCGCGCCTGGCGTTGACGAAGAAGTGGCCTTGGCGATTGCCCATGGTGCAGACCAGATGTGCCCATACTCTAAAGCAACCCGCGGCAATATCGACGTAGCTTTGAAAGTTGTCACCGCCTAATTTAATGACATATAACTCGCATACGATGTAAGCGTATGCGTTGTTAATGTAAGCTTACTTAAACAATTTGATTCAACCCAAACTTAAATTCGAGGAAACATCATGAGCAAAATTCAAAAAGTACTGGTAACAGGCAAAACCCACACTACCGGCAGCGACGCACGCATTTTTTCCGGCGACCACGAAGGCAACCTGAACATCAAGCTGACAGGCACCGGCGCACGCACCCATGTATTTGAAGCAATCCAGGCCCATCCTACCGCTGAGCAATTGTTTGCCGGTGCCTGGTCTGCCTGCTATAGCGCGGCAGTCGGCATCGTGGCCAAAGAGAAAAACGTCACGCTGCCTGCTGATACTGCAGTGGATATAGAAGTGGATCTGGGCCTGGGCGGTGGCGAGTATTTCCTGCAAGCGCGCATCACGCTGATCGCACTTGGCATTGACGAAGAAGTGGCTTTGGCGATTGCACATGGTGCTGACCAGATGTGTCCATACTCCAAAGCAACCCGCGGCAATATTGATGTGACCCTGAACGTCATCACAGCCTGAGGCTGCATCCGGGCGCTTCATCTTCACGTATAAACCTAAACAAAAGGAGGGCAGTATGAGAGAACTTATAGCACGTCAGTTGTACAAGCCCTCCTTGGTCTTGTTGATGCTGAGCCTGATGCAATTGATGGTGACACTGGACTTCAATATGGCCCAGGTAACTCTGGTGGCACTGGTAAAGAGTGCGCGTTACATGCGCCGCAAGCTGCGCTGCAAATGGCGGGGCTTTCTCCGTGTGGCTTGCTCTTAACTTGATAGAATCAGATAACATTTAACACAGGAGGTCATATATG
Source organism: Parundibacterium terreum (assembly GCF_014636315.1). Lineage (GTDB taxonomy): Bacteria > Pseudomonadota > Gammaproteobacteria > Burkholderiales > Burkholderiaceae_D > Undibacterium > Undibacterium terreum. Next base: position 206,470 of record NZ_BMED01000007.1, read on the forward strand.
ACGACCAATCCATCCAAATACGAACCTATCAGTTGCGAATTTCACGACCTGCTGGAAGTGCACGCAACAAAGCGCAAGCCGACCCAGATACACTTCTTCGACAGCGATGGAACAGCACAAACTCGCCATGCGACGATTACCGATGTATTTGCCAGGCAAGGCGCCGATTATCTGAGCTTGAGTACGGGCGAAACCTTGCGCCTGGATCAGTTGATAGAAGTGGATGACGCCAAGCTGGCAAACTATTGAATCGTTGTGGCACCATGAGCATTGATGATCACTTAGGGCATGACATAGTCAGCGACGTGATTTTCGATTGAAAATTGAGCAGTATGGGCAGAGGGGAATATTTAGGCGTGTGAGGCAACGTTGTATTGGTTTGCGCTGGAAATTGATTCACTTGGATCTCGTATAGGTCAATACTGGAAAAATTTGATTGAAAATGCCAAAGAAAATTTTCAAAACGCAGAATATAGCTGTGGATTTTATAAAATATCGCCCGAAAAATGACGTTGATTACTGTTCCTGTTCCCTTTTGACGGGAACGGCATAATTGTCAGGCATAATCCCGCGATTTAAGGAACGGCTACATATAATCCGATGAACTTCTTGATTCTGAATTTGAATCTAACTAGAATCGGCATCGTCAAAGTTGAATGAAATCCGCAACTTATAAAGTTAACTTACGGTAATTTGTTCTTGTCGCAGTTCATTACTAACAATCAAGGCTCCCTTGCAACAACAAACCCACAACTCTTCATGCCAAGAGCCATTTTCCAGTGAAGCCGATCTGGTTCAGAATTTTTTGGAGTTGCTGAAAGTCGGTGAGTCTCCATGGGGAAATGTAGAAACTACCACCGAGTGGGATTACCGCAATGGAATCACTGATGTTCTAGTCCGTACTAATCAGGGGCACCTCGTCGCCTTTGAAGCCAAATTGACAGATTGGCGTCGTGCAACTCATCAGGCTTATAAGAATACTACTTTTACAAGAAGTGCTTATGTTGTTATGCCTCCCAGCGCGGCACAAAGAGCAAGCACACATCCAGAGATTTTCCAGCGCTACCGCATAGGACTTTGCTCAATTGACAATAATGGTGTTAAGATTGTAATAGAAGCACCTGATTTGGAGGATGAGCCGCTAATTCCGTGGATGCATCGGAAGGCCCATCTATTTTTCGATGAGGCAGCAGAGTGCGGACTCACAATTGCAAACGGACATCGCAACGGAAATATGCAGACAGCTTAATGTCGCGTTATTACGCGGCCTGGGCTCTGGCGCCTTCAAGCAAGTCTATTTGATAGAAAAAGATAGTCATTTATACGCGCTCAAAATAGCACCGGTGTCAGGTGAGCTCAAGGCTAGGTTTGAACGTGAAGTCGACGCGCTGAAAACGTGCTCTCACTCTGCGATTTCGAAAATTCATGCCTCGGATCTCATGATCGTTCAAAACAGGGAGTACTGGACAATCATTGAGGAGTACCTGCCATTCGGAACACTCCAAGATTTAACACAGAGCAGATCTTTGTCTGGAGCAGACATTCTGCATATGGGCGTTTCTTTAGCCGAGGCTCTAGCCCATCTCTTCGAACGTAAATTCGTTCATCGGGATATTAAGCCCGCTAATATTTTGTTTCGAAATTCTACAGAACCTGTACTAACTGATTTTGGAATCGTGAGAATGCTTAATAAGCAGTCTCTTACCCAAGACTTCATGGCACAGGGACCCGGAACACCGATGTATGCGGCGCCGGAACAACTACTTAACGAAAAAAGTACTATTGATTGGCGGACAGACCAGTTCGGCTTAGCGTTGGTCTTAGCTGAGCAGCTTTTGGGCCACCATCCTTTCCTGACGGACGAAAATTCTCAGCCGCGAGATGCTGTTATGACTGTTGCTAGTCGGCAGTCGATGCCAGATATCAATAAGCAACGACTAATTGACAGTGGGTTCGGCTGTTTGATCAAAGCCATGTCTCCTTGGTCTGTTCAACGTTATAGAAAACCCGAAGAATTTCTTAATGCTTTGAAAGGCAATAATTAACATGGGCGCTTATCATCAGATGGGGCATGATTCCTGGAATCTCGTGCACGAAAAACATCTGCACGGTTATGAAGGCATCGTCCTAAGTCCAATAAATAACGCTCCAGAAACAATGGCGCAAAGAATTCTGGCTCTAAAAAAGAAGCGCGACGACCTCGATATCATCCTCGACCCGCAGCTGTATGAGCCCCGCAGTAATAGGGGACAACTGGCATCATGGCCGTATTTCTCCACAGATGTAGACACCGTAAATCTGGCAAATGTTAGCTGGTGGGGGGAAAAGGGACAAGCTATCGTGGCAGCTGCGAAGAGTGTAGGTGCAAACGCAATATGCTCCCCAGCGATGCTTCCGAGGATATACAGTGACGACTATTACCGCTGGACCGTCGACTGCGCGGAAACGACAAGTAAGCACGCATCAAAAAACGGGATTGACACACTTATTACCTCAATTGTCCGGTTGTCTGAACTCGCTCAAAAAGGGCGATGCGAGGCAATTGCCAGTATCTTAACTGGTACTGATATCTCTAGAATCTACCTAGTACTTTCGGACGACCTTACCCCAAGAAATCAGCGTACAGATGTCGAAAGCTTGGCAGGTGCTATTCGCCTGATTAGGCTGCTTGAAGATGCAGGCACCGAGGTTTTGGTATCGTTCAGTGGTCTAGATATGCTCCTTTGGAAAGCAGCTGGCGCAACTCATGTTGCTAGTGGAAAATTTTTCAATTTGCGCCGATTTGTGCCAGGAAGGTTTGAAGAAGACAATCAAGATGGTGGGAGGGTCGTTCCCTATTGGACTGATGCCGGCTTGATTACTTGGCTCCGAGAAGACGATATCAAGTTACTGGATAAGAACGAGTTAATTGATCGTACCGAAGCTAGTTCAAATCCATTTTCAAAGGAAATTCTTGAAATTCTTGATGCTGGCTCAGGCGAGGCATGGGTTGGATATGGATGGCGCCAGTATTTATATTGGTTTCAGGAAACTGAGGCAGTCATTTCCTCGGACCTTAATGCCGCAAAAACGATACTAAAATCTGCGGATGCGTTGTGGGGGAAAAAGGAAGAGACAGGAGTATATCTATTTGACCGTCAAAATACCGGCGACTGGATTCGACCTTGGTTGAATGCAATAAAGATGGGTTTACAGGATATATAAATCATCAAATTCTCTACGATAGTTTTGATGGCATTTTTTTCTGGAAATTGACGTTCTTTGTAGGGAGATTTCGTGTCCAAATTCGCTAGTATTTTAAAATGGGTCGAATAGTGAGGCGACCTTGGATCGGAAGCAGGGCGATGGTTTGAACGGCTTTATTTGGATCTTAGGAGGTTGAACTTCAACGGATTGGATAACTCAGGTGGATATATCACCAAGGACAAAGGTGAAAAAACAAACAGGATCCTTTTGGTGGAAAAAAATTAATTTTTCAGCCAAAATAAGAACTGCATACATGATCATCGACATGCAAATAAATTCCAGAATAACAGTAAAATTTGGTCCTACTCAGGAGACTTAAATGGCAGGTTATTACGTAATTAAAAAAGGTTCGTCCGGCATGTTTCACTTTGTTTTAAAGGCAGATAATCATGAGGTCATCCTTACTAGTGAGACTTATGTTTCGAAGCAAGGGGCGCATACAGGCATAGCTTCCTGCCAGGTGAATAGTCCTTACGACTCACAATACGACAAGCGTAATTCGACGTCAAGCCAGCCCTATTTCGTGTTAAAGGCTAAGAACGGCGAAATTATTGGCACCAGCCAAATGTACTCGTCGACATCGGCTCGAGATAACGGTATTGCATCGTGCAAGTTCAATGGGCCAACAACTAAGATTGTTGATGAATCTTAGATTGCGCCTAAGTCTAAAGGCCACTATTAATAGTGGCCTTTTATTTCTAGCGTTGAAGTCCCATTCGACGAGTTATTTGACCGCCACTCTGTCGCCTCATTCTTAGCAACATTCGTTGGTTTAGTCATATCCATCCTCCTTAGCCACGTGATATCCCAGCAAATGCAAAGACGTCGCGTGCAGGGCATGTAACGGCAGCTCGATAACTGAGTTTCTGTTTTGGCGCCCGTGCGTTGCTGCAAATGCCGCAACCCAAATCAAAGGGGACTATGCGTTGATGATCCGGGCAACCCGGGCAGCAATTGCCTGCGCCAATTGGTGAACATGGAAACCATCGACGAAGCCGTGGTGAGCCTGTACTGAAAAAGGTACTGTCATCAGGCCATCCTGTGCAGATCCAAAACGGCCCCATGCAAACGAAGGAATATCGGGGCTTCCCCTGAAGTCAGGATGCTCTATCGATGTCAGGCGTAGCCAGGGTATGCAGGTAATATGGAAGGCATCCTTCTGCTCGCGCTCGCTCAACTCATTGCCCGTATTGATCATCTGCACGCTTTCTTCGGCTTCTTTCTTTGCCGCCAGGCTGCGGGCAATGAACTGGTCCAGATCGGAAGTCATGTCAAACTGGGTGAAGTTCAAGTTGTTATCTTTATTGACTACCGTATAAGAACCGCAGAATTTATCTATCTTGATTATTTTTCCGTCATGCTCGCGATACCGGAAATTTTCCACATCCTGCACGGAACTCAGCAGGCAGAACAGCAGGAAGTGGAAGGGAGGAATCCCGCGCTCCTTGCAATAAGGCCGGAAGTCCGGTAGCTCAAGATCGAAACTCAGATTGAAGCGGGGATTGTCTGCCTGGGAAAAAAAGTCGTATCTATCGCGGCGTTTTTCAAAATTCTGCATGGATATAGGGTGGAGATCGTGACAAAGCGGATGCTGGGATAAATCTTAGCACAGCCACCTGGTCATCGAACAAGCGCACCGAACAAGCTGGCTGAGCCAGCGTCCGTCAAAGGCGCTAACCACAACTCCTTCATACAAAGTTTCAACTGCCGGAATTTATCCGGTTCACCCAATTTATCTGCGAAGCGACTCAGCTTTACCTCAAATTTTTACTGAAAAAATCGACTACCGCCTTGTTGAAGCTTTGGTGAAACGCCGCCCTGTCAAAGCCGGGGTTGCTTTTACAGATGACGGGGGCAATGTTTTCAAGTGCAGGGCTGCAAGGTGCCAGGAAGTCAAAATGGCCGGCTTTTGGCACCACGTGAAAGTCTGGAGCGTTTGGAAGAGCAAGCCGAACAGCTTCGGCATAGCGTGGATGCGGCAGTATCACGTCATCCTCGGCACGCCATAGTTGCACCGGTATATTGACCTTTTTCAGTCCATCCGGCGAGAACGTGAAGCCCAGAGCCGGGGCTGCCACAACCGCCGCCTTGATCCTAGGATCTTGCGCAAGGCTTGAAGCAGGCGGCACGCCAGCAGCTTGCCCGGCCTTCGCCAGCAATTGGCAGGCAAAATCTTCCGGATACTCGCGGCACACAGGGCCCACCTTGGAGAAATCGGCGAGCCCGCCGATGCTGACCAGCGTTGTAAAGCCGCCGGCCGAAAATCCAAACATCCCTATGCGTGCCGAATCGATATTGGCACGGCCATCCCAGCTTGACAGCATATGGTCAATCACCCGGCTCATTTGCCTGGGCCTATCCATGATGAATACGCTGCGGCTCTGGTCGGCATAGTTGTCGCCGGTATGGGTAACAGCCGCAACCACGTAGCCCGCGTCTGCCAGGGCAATGGCTGTGTCGTAGTGCCCCAGGAATGAACCTCCGGTGCCGTGCGACATGACCACCAGCGGCAATGCGCGTCCTTCTAACGGCCCGTTAACCGCAACTGACATTATTGTTGCTCCCATGGTCACGGGCTTAGGCGCTGCCTGGCTCGGATACCAGATGCCGATTTCCAGCGGCTTCCCATCGGGATCAGCGGCAAAGCCATGCTGGAACCCGGCAGCTTGCGCGCAAGTGGCGGCAAGTGTCATGCCCAGTATCGTCAGGGCGGAAAGTACGGTCGACTTCAGGTTTTTCATGGATGAGCTCCAAAGGTGGGTAAGCTCAGTGATTCTCTGCGCACCCTCGTACGCTATCAATGTCTTTGCGACGAAGGGTGGGGATTAAGGCGCGAGCTGTAGAACCAATACGCGGACCCGTGGGGGAAATGGAGAGGGTTGTTGCTTTGCATTTGAAAGTGACTCTTCTTTGAGAGCTTACTTTTGAATATACGTACCAGAGAGTGCTGAATTCGGAATGGTCTTTGAACGGAGTGCCCCTCAGGCTGAGCAGAGGGGCACACTGGGTTAGCGCTAAACCCTCACTGAAGTACGTAAGAAAGGCCGCAGGTACTTTTAGGCCGCCTTCAGTGCTTCATACGTCGGCTGCGCTAGCTTGATATCGACTTCGGTGATCTGATATTCGCCTACATTTGCGATCACATAGGAGTCTTCGGACAGTATTTTTGTCAACGCTTGCATTTCCATGCTTTTGACGGCGAGGATACCGCCCTGGCCATTTCTCTTTGCCCCAGCGAACAGGAAGCTGCCATCGGCCAGGTATTTTTTTACCCAATCGAGGTGAGCCTTGTTTTCCGGCTCTACCTGCTGCTTTTCTTTGATGTAACTTAAATCAAGTAAATACATGATGTTTCCTAACAATAAAATGAAATTTGAAAACCGGCTTCGTACGCGAGAAATTCATACTCCGCCGATTTGACCCAAAGGAGCTTAGAGTTTGGAGCCGCCGCCGACTTGAACGACATCGCCGGTGATCCAGCGGGCTTCGTCCGAGGCAAGGAAGGCCACCACATCGCCGATATCGTCAGGCTGCGCGATACGTTTCAGCGCTTGAATCGAGAGGGTGAAATCCCGGCCGCCCTCTGTCTTGACGAAGCTGGACATGTCGGTATCAACCACACCAGGTGCTACCGCATTTACCCGGATACCGCGTTCGCCCAACGCGCTCGCAAAATGTGTGACCAGTGTACTGATCGCACCTTTGGTGGCTGCATAGGCCGACAATTCGCCAACAGCGGCACGCGCTGCCAGTGAAGAATTGAGGATGATGCTGCTGCCGCTGCCAAGGATAGGCAGCAATTGCTGAACCAGGAAATAGGGAGCCCGGACATTGACAGCGAACAGACGGTCAAAGTCATCGACTTTGGTTTCTTCGATGGGGCCTGCTGAAGCAACGCCTGCGTTGGCAAATACAATATCCAGACGATCACCAACAATGGCGCGTACCTGTTTCGCCAGTACGTGCGCGCCGTCAGGAGCGCTCAGATCGGTGGCAATGGCGGTAGCGCGGCCGCCGGCAGCAATGATGTCGGCTACCACATTGTCTGCTTCAGCCTTCGCGCTACTATAGTGAACAACGACGAATGCGCCAGCCTTGGCCAGTGCGATGGCACTGGCTCGTCCGATACCGCGAGATGCACCTGTGACCAGGGCGTTTTTTCCAGAAAGTTTTGTCATGATAATTCCTTTGTAAGATCAGAATGATGTGATTGACGACTACTTTTCAGGTATAGGTCAATCAGTCGTATGGAAGACCGGTCAAATTGCTTTGGCTTAGTCTTTGAAAGGAAGATACGCGGACTTCATTTTCGGGAAAAATACTTTATAAGCTTGTGGGCATGCCCGGTAAGCATGGAGGCTTATTGGCAGACACTCTATCTGTGGCTGTGAACTCGCCGCTGCAGTAGCAGAAACCTGGGTCTGGCGATAGAAATTGCAGATGGGATTGTGAAGGCGATTTTGCTTTAGAACCGAGGTGCTAAGGCATGAGTAGATTTACCGCATTGATATTGGCGCATCGGAAACATGTAGTGATAAATGCGGAAAAATGCGGGCAAATACGAAAATTCTCCCGTTTTGACAAGAGAATTATGTGGCGAACTGAGGAACTCTTTAAGGCAGTGTGTGGCTTGCTTGCACCATTAGCTGATCGAGACGAGAGATGAACAGTTTCAGGGTGGGCGACATGTTTGCCTTGCTGTATCCAACGCAAAGATCGACTCTCGGTGCAGTGCCAGCAAGTGGCCGGCTGACGACAGACCAGGGCATGAGGTTTTCCACGTAAGAGGGAATCAAGGTAACTCCGCGTGTGGATGCCACGAGTGACATCACCATGGCGGGATTATCCACACCCTGGCTAGGCACAATATCGACACCTTCTCGTTCCAGATAAGCGTCAATGACTGCACGCAACACCTTTGCCTTATTCGCCATCGCGATAAATTTTTCGCCGACAAGGTCCTTTGGGTGGACACTTTCCTGTGCAGCCAGGTGATGATCGCTGGGCATGAGGACTACCAGAGGTTCACTGGTAACGGCGTGATAAGTAAGGTCAAATCCTGGCTCCGCCCGCAAAAAGGCAACATCAAGCTTGCCCCGTGCCAAGGACTCTGCAAGGTCCGGCGAGTAGTCGCTGGATACTGTGACATCCACATTTGGCAATTCCTCGCGCAGTATGGCCATTGCGCGTGGTAGCCAAGTCATTTCCTGCCCCGTAAGAAATCCCAAGGCGAATCTTTGCTTGGCCGGCGTCGCTGCACGCCGCGCCGCTTCGATTGCAGCATCGACTTGCGTCAAGGCCAGCCGGGCATGGTCGATAAATGCTTTCCCCGCCGCTGTCAATTCCACACCGCGCGCGCTGCGGCTGAACAGCTCGGTTCCGACCTGATCTTCCAGGTCGCGAATCTGCCGGCTCAGAGAGGGCTGCGAGGTATGCAGCCGCTGCTCGGCAGCAATGGTCAAGCTGCCTGTTTCGGCAACGGCGATGAAATAACGAAGGTGTCGCAGCTCCATGTTTCTATTCCTTTTTTATTCTTCCATGCCTGGGAAGCATGCCCACCAGCTTATAAAGTCTTTTTTTATTGTGCCATAAGTTTCTATATTGGGTCCTGTGGCAGCGCATTGCGGATTATTTCGGATGCCGGCCGATGCCATGGATCAACTAGACCCATGTTTAAAAAATATACCTTAAAGGATTTACATCATGACTCATCCCGTTGTTTTGATCACCGGCGCCCTGACCGGTATTGGCCGTGCTACTGCACTGGCGTTTGCAAAAAATGGTGCTCGCCTGGTTGTTTCAGGCCGCCGCGAAGTGGAAGGCAAGGCGCTGGAAGCCGAACTTCGCCAGCTTGGTTCCGAAGCCGTCTTCGTTCGCGCTGACGTGCGTCAGGACGACGATGTACGCACCCTGGTTGATGCAGCCGTCGCACGTTTTGGCCGTATCGATGTCGCGGTCAACAATGCCGGCACTGAAGGCCAGCCTGGCTTGATCGTCAATCAAACCGCCGAAAGCTACGCCGCAACCTTCGACACCAACGTTCTGGGCACGCTGATGAGCCTGAAGCACGAACTGCGCGTGATGACCGCACAGGGAAGCGGCAGCATCATCAACATCTCCTCGACTTACGGTCATGAAGGCGCCGCATACGCATCCGTGTATGCCGGTAGCAAGCATGCGGTAGAGGGCATCACCAAGTCCGCCGCGCTGGAGGTTGCCGGCAGCGGCGTGCGCGTCAACGCAGTTGCACCGGGGCCAACCGACACCGGCATGCTGGATCGCTTTACCGGCACTCCTGAAAACAAAGCGGCGCTCGCAGCCGGCGTACCGCTGGGCCGCGTCGGCCAGCCAGCGGAAGTTGCCAGTGCGGTGTTGTATCTGGCATCCGAAGGCGCCACTTTCGTGACCGGGCAAATTCTCACGGTCGATGGCGGCAAGACTGCAGGCTGATTGCGTGATCATTTTTAACTGACAAGGAAAATGTCTCATGAGTAAGCTTGCAGGAAAGACCGCGCTGGTGACCGGCGCCTCGCGCGGTATCGGCCGCGCCACTGCCCTGGCATTGGCGAGAGATGGTGCCCAGGTGCTGGTGCATTACAGTCGCGGCGAGCAGGAGGCCGCGGCTGTAGTGGCCGAGATTCGCGAGGCCGGAGGCAAGGCGGAAAAAATTTCCGCTGATCTGGCGCAACCCGACGGGCCGCATCAATTGGCCCAAGGTGTGCGTGCCATTATCGGAGGACGGCTGGATGTTCTTGTTGCCAATGCCGGAATCAGCTCATCGACATCGATACAGGATACGTCGGTCGAAGACTTTGACCGCTTGTTTGCCATTAACGTGCGCGCACCATTTTTTCTGGTCCAGCAACTACGGCCTGCTTTATGTACTGGAAGCAGTATCGTGCTGTTGTCTTCGCTGGTGGCGCATTCGTCAATAGGTACTTTATCGGCTTACGCGGCGACCAAAGGCGCGATCGATACGCTGGTAAAGCATTTCGCTACTGCCTTGGGTGAGCACGGGATACGCGTCAATGCCGTGGCACCGGGTGTGGTACCTACCGACATGTCCAGCTTTACAAAAACCGAGGCAGGCCGCAATTTTGCGATCGGCATGCAAGCGCTCAAGAGGATGGCACAGCCGGATGATATCGGCGCTGCGATTTCCTTTCTCGCATCCGACGCGGCGCGCTGGATCACCGGCGAAACACTGCACGTTGACGGCGGTTCGAAGCTGTAAACCGTTACCCATTCATTTTTAATTATTTTTTAACTATCCAGGAGTTTCACCATGACAGATAACACTATCAAGCTGTATCAATCGCCGGCTTCCCCCAATTCGCGGCGTGTGCGGATGTTTCTAGCCGAGAAGGGCGTGCAAGTTGCCGTCATTCCGGTAGATCTTGGCGCCAAGGAGCAATTCTCGGACCCGTATCGCGCAATCAATCCTCGCTTGCAGGTTCCTGCGCTAGTGCTAGAAGACGGTACGTCGATCACCGAGGTTCCCGCCATCTGGCGCTACCTGGAGTTAACACATCCTGGTACACCGCTGCTCGGGGCTACCGCAAAAGAGCAGGGGCTCATTGCCATGTGGGAGCGCCGGGTTGAGCTCGACGGCTTTTCTGCAGTGATGGAAGCGGTGCGCAATACCGTTCCAGGTCTGAAGGGGCGGGCATTATCGGGTCCGCATGCCTATGAGCAGATTCCGGCTCTGGCTGAGCGTAGTCTTGAGCGCATCAAGAATTTTTATGCCGACTTGAACACCTGGCTTGGCACATCAAGCTTTGTCGCCGGAGAGCAGTTTTCCGTGGCGGATATCACGGCTTTCATCACCGTCGATTTTGCCACCGGCGGCGCCAAATTGCCGATTCCTGAAGAGCACACAGCGACCAAGCGCTGGTATGACCGTATTGCGGCACGTCCAAGCGCCAAGGCGTGATTTTAGTATCCGCCGCCGCTAGCGCGGCGGATGCGAAATCATTCATTGATCAAATTGATGCGGGTCCGAGCGATCCGCAGGGATACTTTTGTGACAAAAAATTCTTTATTTAGTGCCTACAAATTGGGCGCACTCGATCTGTCGCACCGGGTAGTGCATGCACCAATGACCCGGCTGCGGTCCGACGCCGACGATAGTCCAAGCGCCATGATGGTGGAGTATTACCGGCAGCGCGCCTCCGAAGGTGGTTTGATTATCACCGAGAGCGTGCATCCTTCGTTCGATAGCCGCGGCTATTTGGGCGCACCTGGCATCTATACCGATAAGCATGTGGAAGCATGGAAACCGGTGGTGGATGCAGTACATCAGAAGGGTGGCCGGATCATCATGCAGATTGCGCATGACGGTCGTCAATCGCATGTTGACCTGAGTAATGGCAAGGCTCCGATCGCACCGTCCGTGGTGCCCTTCGATACGGTTGTTTTCACGCAGGATGGCTGGGTGCCGGTATCGCCGCATCGTGCACTTGATGCAGATGAAATTCCCGGGCTGATAGAGTCGTTCAGGCTTGCGGCCAAGCGGGCGCATGATGCCGGATTCGACGGCGTGGAGCTGCACTCCGCAAACGGCTATCTGGTTGATACCTTTCTGCAGGACGGTACCAATAAACGTAGCGATGGCTACGGCGGTTCGGTTGAGAAGCGAGCGCGCTTCCCGCTAGAACTGACAGAGGCTTTTATTTCTGTGTTCGGAGCCGGCCGGGTCGGTGTTCGTATCTCGCCGAGCGGCAAATGGGGCTCAATTTCGGACAGCGATCCGGAGTCGACATTCGCTTATTTCGCCCAGCGCCTGAATGAATATGGGCTAGCTTACCTGCATGTGATTGAACCTAGGGTGATGGGGACGGAGACGCTCGAAGAAGGCAAGGCTCCAGTCGCATCGGCATTTCTTCGCCGCCACTTCCAGGGACCGATTATCGCTGCCGGCGGCTTCGACCGCTACGATGCTGAGCAGATTTTGCAACGTGGCGATGCCGATCTTGTTGCTTTCGGGCGGTGGTTTTCTTCCAATCCGGATCTACCTGAGCGTCTGCGTCGCAACCTGCCACTGACACCCTATGTACGTGATGCATTCTGGGGTGGGGATGAGCGCAACTACATCGATTTTCCTTCCTACCAAAACGAGCTGGTGGAATAGGACGAAGCCGCCGGTTGGCGGGAATATGGAGGCGGGCCGTGAAATACGAAATCAGCTTTATCAGTTTTTGCAGTGTTTTTATCTATATTCTCGTATTCCTGGGAAGCTGGATCCTGGGCCGGCTTCTAGTGCAATTTAATGGGAAGTTTGAGATCCCCAGAGATGGGGATGAGGAATTGCTCAGACAATATTTCTCGATATGGCAGGATCGCTCGCCGATGGGTAGCGATGATTTTCGCTCGGCCAATGATCGCTGATTCTCTTTGACCGTGCACACCTGCAAGCCTGTGCAGCTTGCAGGTGTTACCACATATTAATACCGTTCAGCTTAATGGATGTTCCACGATGACATCGACACGATCAGGATAAAAAGCGACGTGATCCTTGATCAATGCGACAGAGTCAAAAGGAGCCTCATAGGTCCACACAGCGTTTAGCGAACGCTCTCCTCCTGCGGGGATGCTGTAATAGGCACAGTCTCCTTTATACGGGCAATAAGTCTGGTTAGCGCTGCGTTCCAGCAGCGTCATGTCGATATCCTTGCGCGGGATATACTGCACGGCCGGATAGGAAGCTTCTTGCAAGATCAGCGCATTGCGGGTGTCGGCGATGATACGGCCGGCCACCGTCACGGTGACACGAGCCGGATTTTGTTTGATAGTAATAGGGTGCTCGGGGCCTGGTATTTTGATTGCCTTGGTTTCCATGATTTGGGTTCCTTTGTGTGGTTGAAAGTTTTAAACTGAAAAATAGCGGCGGCAATTTTTCTCGCTCCAAATTGCCACGCTGTCGAAGCCTGAAAATGGTGATTTCACTGACCAACTTGTTTCTGCCAGAGTGCCGTCTGTGGGATTGTTGCCGCATCGCCTGCGCACCGGCCTTGGCCGGTGCGAGGGGGCTGTCTTGAACGATGCTTTGCGAATTCTTAGCCGTGCGCCTGCGACAGGAAGCGCGAAACGTCCTGAACAAACATCTCTGCGTATTGATAAAGTGAACCGTGGTTTGAATCTGGGTACAGAATCAGATGTGCGTCAGGGATGTTTTGCTGGAGGATAAACGAGTTGACCGAATAAATAATCACGTCGGTTTGCCCATTCACTACCAGGGTAGGTTGACGAAGTGCCTTCAGATATTCATAAGGCTGGTCACGCGGAGCGCCCCATTTGCCGAGTGCTTCGAGCTGCGCGCCGGCAACTTTTTCATTCGCTTCAGGGTCACGGCCTTCAGTGCGCAGGCGAAAGCGTTTTAGAAATTCGCGGCCCGCTGCCTGGCTCTTTTCGGACGGTGTAAAAAACACGTCAAGCCACAAATCATCAGGATGCTTGTAGGTGGCACCGAATATCTGCTGGGCCTCTGGTGTTAATGACGACATTCCTTCACCACTTCTGGGACCAGTGCCGACCAGGACTACGCGGCGAACCAGAGTGGGTTCAGTAATTGCCAATTCTTGAGCGATAAGACCCCCCATTGAGAAGCCAAGCACGTCAACTTGTGATAATCCCAGTGCCTTGATGAATGCAGCAGCGTTAGCAGCCATTTCTTCTATGGAGGTGGGAACTTCCCCGCTGGTGCTGGAAATGCCCGCATTATTGAAGAGAATCACCTCCCTGTCCTTGGCTAATCCGTCCGTGACCAGTGGGTCCCAATGGTCCATGGTCCCAGTAAAGTGGATGTTGAAAACCAGGGGCACGCCACCGGCCTTGCCGAAACGGCGATAGGCGAATTGAATCCCTTTTGCTGAAACGTACTGCGTAGGTGCAGTTTGATGCGTATGCGAAGTCATGATGAGTATCCTTGCGAGGTAATTTAATTTCAGCGATATGCTGTCCTTGCTCACTAGGATAGATACAGCGCGGATTGATCTCAAAGACTTTGTATGCCTGTCCCCATACTTGAAAAGCATGGAGTAGCAATCATGGCCTGCCCGGATACTGGTTTTGCGATTGACAGTCCCACTTGTTAAAGCGGCGCCTGTCCCGCAGGAGGCTCGTAATGTATTCATCCTATGCCCTGTCGGATAGTGGTTTCGCATCCTCGGTCAATGTGATATTGTTTTTATTGCAAAACGAGCGCCGGCTCGTTCGACACCACGTCTAACGCAGTCACCACGGGCTGCCGTTTATAGCGGCCGGCCACATAATTTAGGAGAAGCCCATGAATGAGCATATCGCCCGCAACGAAGTCTGGCTTGCCGCAGGCTTACGCACACCGTTCGCCAAGGTTGACGGTGCACTTGGCCGTTTCGATGCCATCGAGTTGTCTGTGCCGGTAGCGCAGGGGATGATGGCACAGCTCAATGGGGCCTCACCGGATTTTGTGGCGTGGGGAACGGTAGTGCCCAACCTCACCTGGAGCAATATCGCCCGTGAGGTGCTGATGGACTCGGGAGTGTCGCCGTCTATACCGGCCTACTCCACGATCATGGCCTGCTCCACCAGCATGATTGCCGCGATACAGGCGGCCGGCATGCTCGATGGCGTTAGCCGTAATCTGGCGCTGGTTGGGGGCGTTGAAAGTATGAGCCGTGTCCAGATCGGTCTCGGTATGAAGCTGTCGGACTGGATGCGCAAGTTCCAGCAAGCAAGCTCTCTGGGGCAGAAAGTACAGCACTTGGCCGAACTCAAACCGGGCGATGTGCGGCTTTACATTCCCGCAGTCACCAACCGCACCAGTGGTATGAGCATGGGCGAACACACCGAGATCACGGTGAAGGAATGGAGTATCGTCCGCTCTGAGCAAGACCATCTGGCATTGCAAAGCCATCAGCGCGCCGTCGCAGCCTGGGAGCGGGGCTTCTTCGATGATCTGGTTATACCGGTCGGTGAAGCCAAGCGCGATACCATACCGCGCAAAGAAACTTCACTGGAGAAGCTTGGGCGATTGTCACCAGTGTTCGACCGTACGAGTGGCAAAGGCACGCTGACGGCAGGGAATTCTTCTTCTCTCACAGACGGTGCCGCTGGACTGTGGGTAGCTTCACGCTCCGGCCTTAACAAGCTTCCGTCCACCATACCGAGGGTGAGGCTGGTGGACTGGGAGATCGCAGCCGTCGATTTTCGGGTTGAGGGATTATTGATGGCGCCTGCCTTCGCCATCCCTAAGCTGCTGGCGCGGCACAAGCTACGTTACGAAGACATCGCTCTATGGGAAATCCATGAGGCCTTCACGGGCCAAGTGCTGTTCCACATCAAGGCGCTGGAAGATCAGACCTTTATCAAGGAAAAAGCCGGTGTGGATTACAGCTTCGGAGCCTTCCCACATGAAAGACTCAATCCCAACGGCGGCAGTGTCGCTCTCGGCCACCCGTTCGGCGCCACAGGCGCGCGCATCCTTAGCCAGACGGTCGCAGAATTGGCAGCGATGCCGCCAGGTAGCCGTGCCATCGTCAGCATCTGCGCCGATGGCGGCCAGGGGAGTGTGGCGCTGCTTGAGGCAGTATAGTGATTCAGACTGACTTGATGAGGCCTACGCGGAGGCCTCGCCATTTTGTATCAACAACTAATCAAGACTGCCAGACAATCTCCAATACCGAACCTACTCCACAGTAACGGACTTCGCCAAATTCCGAGGCTTATCCACATCCGTACCTCGCGCCAGCGCCGTGTGATACGCCAGCAACTGCAAAGGCACCACGTGCAGGATAGGCGATAGCTGGCCGTAGTGTTCCGGCAGGCGGATGACGTGCACGCCTTCGCTCGGGGCAATGCGGGAGTCTGCATCGGCAAATACATATAGTTCGCCGCCGCGTGCGCGCACTTCCTGCATATTCGATTTCAGTTTTTCTATCAGCGCATCTTTCGGCGCCACTGTCACTACCGGCATTTCCTTGGTGACCAGGGCCAGTGGGCCGTGCTTCAGTTCGCCGGCGGGATAGGCTTCTGCGTGGATATAGGAAATTTCTTTCAGTTTCAGTGCGCCTTCCAGCGCGATGGGGTAGTGCAGGCCGCGTCCCAGGAACAAGGCGTTTTCTTTGCGGGCGAATTCTTCTGCCCAGGCTATGATTTGCGGTTCCAGCGCCAGCACGGCACTGATGGCTACCGGCAGGTGGCGCAGGGCCTTGATGTGTTCTGCCTCTTGCTCATCGCTGAGGCGGCCTTTGGTTTGCGCCAATGCCAGCGCCAACAGGAATAGTGCTGCCAGTTGCGTAGTGAAAGCCTTGGTGGAGGCGACGCCGACTTCAACGCCGGCGCGGGTGATGTAAGACAATTCACATTCCCTGACCATGGCGCTGGTAGCAACGTTGCAGATGGTCAGCGTATGCTGCATGCCTTGCGCGCGTGCATGCTTTAGCGCTGCCAGGGTGTCGGCGGTTTCTCCGCTTTGCGAGATCGTGACGACCAGGCTGTTCGGATTGGGCACGCTGTCGCGGTAGCGGTATTCGCTGGCGATCTCTACATTGACGGTCACCTTGGCGATGGATTCTATCCAGTATTTGGCGGTCAGGCCGGCGTAGTAGCTGGTGCCGCAAGCCAGGATCAGCACCGAGTCTATCTGCTTGAAGATGTTGAAGGCCTTGTCGCCGAACAGTTCCGGCATGATGCCGGTAACGCCTTCCAGCGTGTCGCCGATGGCGCGCGGCTGCTCGAAGATTTCTTTCTGCATGTAGTGGCGGTAAGGGCCCAGCTCGGCCGCGCCGGTATGGGCATGCACGGTACGCACTTCGCGTTGTACGGCCTTGCCGTTCACATCCACGATCCAGCAGCGCTGCAATTGCAGGTCCACGACATCGCCTTCTTCCAGGTAGATGATCTGGTCGGTGGTGCCGGCCAGCGCCATCGCGTCGGATGCCAGGAAATTCTCGCCCTGGCCTACGCCGACGATCAGCGGCGAACCCTGGCGCGCACCGACCACGCGGTGCGGTTCATCGCGGCAGAAGACGGCGATTGCATAGGCGCCGGTCAGGCGTTTCACTGCTTGCTGCACGGTCTCGAACAGATCGCCGGTATATAAATGGTCTACCAGATGGGCGATCACTTCGGTGTCGGTCTGGCTCTCGAACACATAGCCTGCCGCCTGCAGTTCTGCGCGCAGTTCTTCGTGGTTTTCTATGATGCCGTTGTGGACCAGCGCGATGCGGTCGCGCGAGAAATGCGGGTGGGCATTGGAGGAGGAGGGCGCGCCGTGCGTTGCCCAGCGGGTGTGCGCAATGCCGGTGAAGCCGGACAGCGCGGTTTGCTGGATCTGGGTTTCCAGATCGGCCACGCGGGAGGTGCTGCGCGAGCGTTGCAGCTTGCCGTCCACATGCAGTGCCACGCCGCAAGAGTCATAACCGCGATACTCCAGCCTTTTCAGGCCCTCGACCAGGATGGGAGTGATATTGCGTTGTGCTACTGCGCCGACGATGCCACACATAAGAGCCCCTTGATGTTTTGTTGGGTGGGATGGGTTTATTCAATAAAGCCAAACTGTTGCGTCATGCTAAAGGGTTTGCGATGAAATTATCTTGCAATATTTAGGGTATTTTGAATTTAAATGATGGTCGAGTATTTTTGTGTTTAAATATTCCAAATTACTAAATTAAATGAAATTATATGCCATCAAAAGATGATGTTTTGATACTGGATGAATTGGACAGGCGCATCTTGCAGCAACTGCAGCAAGATGCGTCGCTGACCAATCATGAGCTGGCTGCCCGCGTGCATGCGTCGCCGCCTACCTGCCTGCGCCGCGTCAAGCGCCTGGTGGATGAAAAGGTGATTGCCCGGCAAGTGGCCATCTTGTCGCCGGAAAAGGTGGGCGCCAGCCTGACGGCCATCGTGGAAATTACGCTGGACCACCAGGCGACCGAGAAACAACTGGAGTTTGAGGCGCTGGTTGCCGGCGAAAGCGCGGTGCAGCAGTGCTATCGCGTGTCGCCCGGGCCGGATTTTGTGCTGGTGATCCTGGTGGCGGATATGGCTGCTTATCATGCACTGGCACACAGGCTGTTTGCGACGCAATCCAATGTGCGCAATGTGCGCAGTTTCTTTTCCATCCTGCGCAGCAAGTTCGAGACGCGCGTGCCGGTGGAATAGCCTGCCCTGGGATCAGGCGTATTCGCTGAGCGTCTTCAGCTTGCTTTCGGACACTACCTCTATATATGCATAGCCCAGGTGTATGGCCTGCTGCTCCACCAGCAGCTTCAGTTCCTTGGACAAAGTCTGGCGGGTAATGCCCAGCATCATGGCCAGCGACTCCTGCGATACTGGCAGCCGTGGCCGCAACTGGGTGGACATGGTGGCGTCTCCCCTGGCCAGCAGCAACAGCCGGCGAGCGATACGGGCGCGGGTGGAGCGCAAGGTGGCGTCTTCCACAATGCCGTATAGCAGGCGTATGCGGGCCGCCATCATTTTGGCTATCGCCTGCGCGAACACATTGCTCTTCATCAGCGTATCAAATACCTGCCTGGGCAAGACCAGGATTTCCGCCTCACCCATCGCCGTTGCATCATGCGTGCGCGGCTGATCGTCGATCAGCGAAATCTCGCCGAACCAGGTGCCGGTTTCCAGCACAACCAGTATGGCTTCCTTGCCGTCTGCACTGAGGGTGGACATCTTCATTGTGCCGGTGGCAACGGCGTACAAGTTACCGGGAGGATCGCCCTGGCGGAACAGCATTTCGCCGGGGCGCAGGCGCACCAGCTCGGAAGCCGCCAGCATGATTTTGCGCTCGCGCAAGGGCAGGGAGCCAAACCAGGGGTTGGCCGAGAGTCTTTGTAACAGGTCCTGGCTCGAACTCATATACTCATATCTCTGGGCTTAATTGAGCAACTGTAAAAAATTTGACAGTTAAGAGTGTAGCCTAGTTGTAAGGTAGCTGTACAAATAGAGCAAAAATGCCAAGCGCACACCCAACCAATGAGTATTGAGGAGAGACAATATGAATGCACGCGCCAATTTCGTCCGCATGCAGGACAGCACGCAACAGGACTGGCAACTGATAGGTTCCGAATTCATGCAGTTCAGCAAAGGACTGCCTGAGCGCATCATCAAGCATCTGCAAATCCTGGAAGGCGACTACGGCGGCTTTCCCATAGACCGTTACACCCACTCGCTGCAAACCGCGACACGCGCACTGAAAGACGGCCGCGATGACGAGTATGTCGTCTGTGCCTTGCTGCACGATATAGGCGACACGCTGGGTTCCTTCAACCATCCCGATATTGCCGCCGCCATCCTGAAACCTTTCGTCAGTGAAGAAAACCTGTGGATGGTGCAGAATCATGGCATCTTTCAGGGTTATTACTTCTTCCACCATATAGGGCTGGACAAGAATATGCGCGACCAGTTCAAGGACCATCCGCACTTTACGCGCACGGCGGAATTCTGCGAACTGTATGACAACCCGGCCTTTGATGCCAAGGCAGAGACCTTGCCGATGAGCGAGTTTGAGCCTATGGTGCGCAAGCTGTTTGCCAGCCCGCGCAATTCCATCTATAAGAAGGCATTGAGCGAATAAGACCGCACTCGGGCCGTCAGAGCCCATCAATGTCTATCCAAGCAAAAAAAAATTTTAGGAGACAAATATGAATATCCCATCATTGAAAGAAGTCGTCAGTGCCGAAGAGTGGCAATTGCGGGTGGACCTCGCTGCCTGCTACCGGCTGGTGGCCGCCTACGGTTGGAGCGATCTGGTGTTCACGCACATCAGTGCGCGCATTCCTGGGCCGGAACACCATTTCCTGATCAATCCATACGGCCTGATGTTTGACGAGATCACCGCCTCATCGCTGGTCAAGGTAGATCAGCAGTGCAACAAGGTGATCGACTCGGAATTTCCGGTTAACCCTGCCGGCTTTGTGATCCATAGTGCCGTGCATGAAGCCCGTGACGACGTGCAGTGCGTACTGCACACGCATACCCGCGCCGGCGTTGCGGTCAGCGCGCAGAAATGCGGCATCCTGCCTATCTCTCAGCAATCCACCTTTGTGCTGGCATCGCTGGCGTATCACGAATATGAAGGCGTGGCCTTCCGCGATGAAGAAAAACCGCGCCTGCAGGCTGACATGGGCCGTGCCAATTTCCTGATGCTGCGCAATCATGGCTTGCTGGTGGCCGGTAAATCCATCGCCGATGCCTTCCTGTCCATGTACACCTTCGAAGCGACTTGCCAGATACAGTTGTCGGCGCAGGCCGGCGGTGAGCTGACGCAGGTCAATCCTATGATCGTCAAGGGCGTATCGGAAGCGATGCGGGTGCAGACTGGCGGCTTGGGCGGCGCTTTCGTCTGGCCTTCTCTGATACGCAAGCTGGACCGCATGGATCAGAGCTACAAAACCTGATCCGGTTCCACGCACTATCTTGCAGGCCCCGGCATTATCCGGGGCTTTGTTTATCTGATGCGGACTCTGAAAACGAGTCTCAAGTTTTGGCCAGGAGATTACTATGTCTTATGCAGGTAAAGTTGTTTGGGTAACTGGGGCTTCATCCGGAATAGGGGAGGCACTAGTTAGTTCCTTGTTGCAGGCTGGTGCGCAAGTCATCTTGTCCGGCCGCCGGCTTGCGGAGCTGGAGCGGGTTGCAGCAAGCGCAGCGGACCGTACATTGATCCTGGCTTTCGAGACGACCGATTATGATGCACTGCCACAGGTAGTGGAAAAAGCCTGGGCCTGGAAAGGCAGGATCGATATCCTGATCAACAATGCCGGCATCAGCCAGCGCAGCCTGGCGCTGGATACGCACCTGGATGTCTATCGCCAACTGATCGAGGTCGATTACCTGGCGCCGCTGGCGCTGACACAACTGATCGTACCGCGCATGGTAGAAAAACGCTCCGGGCACGTGGCGGTGATCAGCTCTGTAGCTGGCAAGGTGGGAACACCGTTGCGCACCGGTTATTGCGGCGCCAAGCATGCGGTGGTCGGCTATTTTGACGGCCTGCGCGCAGAAGTGGAAGAAGCCTACGGCATCAAGGTCAGTGTGATCTTGCCGGGGTCCGTGCAAACCTCCATCGCCGTGAACGCACTGGTGGGTGACGGTTCGTCGCGGGGACGCTCCGACGCCAATATCGATAACGGCATGCCGGTCGCGGCTGCGGCAAAGATCATCCTGGATGGCATGGCAGCAGGCAAGCGCGAGATCCCGGTAGCAGAAGGCAAGGAACTTGCCGCGCTGAATTTCCGTACCCAGGACCCGGAGCGCCTGTTCGACATG
This sequence comes from Parundibacterium terreum, assembly GCF_014636315.1. Classification (GTDB taxonomy): domain Bacteria; phylum Pseudomonadota; class Gammaproteobacteria; order Burkholderiales; family Burkholderiaceae_D; genus Undibacterium; species Undibacterium terreum. The sequence continues at coordinate 227,977 of NZ_BMED01000007.1, forward strand.
CTGGCCAAGGAAGGTGCGCGTCTGGCAGGGTTGCGTGATGAAGGAAAATCCATCGATCCTAGCGATATCCGTTCATAGCCTTGCTCGCGAAAGTATCTTTTAGAAATCAGTTCCAAATATCTCGACATAAGAAAGAAAAAATAATGAGAGTAGTGATTATCACCGGCAGCTCCGATGGCATAGGCGCGGAAATGGCGCGCCAGATGGCAAAGGCGGAAGGCAGCAAGCTGGCCCTGGTGCTGGCAGCGCGCAGTGAAGAACAGCTCAGGCAGGTCGCCGACGAGTGCGCCAAATTCGGCACGCAAACACTGGTCGTAAAGACCGACGTCTCGGTGCAGGCACAATGCAAACACCTGATTGCGGCAACGGTAGACAAATTCGGGCGCATCGATGCGCTGGTGAATAACGCTGGCCGTTCGGCGCACGCCTTGTTTGAGGATGTGCTGGATCTGGCCTGGTATGAAGAGCTGATGCGCATCAATCTGTGGGGCAGCGTCTGGTGTACCCATGCTGCACTGCCTTACCTGAAGCAATCCCGCGGCAGTATCGTGGCGGTGTCTTCGCTGGCGGGCCTGATCGGCGTGCCGGGGCGTACTGCCTACAATGCGACCAAGTTTGCGATGGCCGGATTTTTTGAAGGCTTGCGCGCGGAACTGAAGGTGGCCGGCGTCAGTGTGACGACGGCCTATCCAGGTGTGGTTGCAACGCAGATACGCTACAAGGGCTACAACGCTGCCGGTACCGCTCTGGGCAGTAGCAGCCTGAAAGAAGATGATGCAATGTCGGTAGAGGAGTGTGCCGGCCTGATCGTGGACGGCATGAACCGGCGCAAGCGCGAAGTGGTGATGTCATTCAAGGGTAAGCTGGGCCGTTTCATGAAGTTGATCGCTCCCGGCCTGGTGGAGAACATGGCACTGGCAGCGCTGAAAGATGATGTAAAACCACACTGATCTTAACTGGCTTCCCGCTCGCGCTATATCCTGGAGCGAGCGGGCTCTGACTTACGCCGGCAGGCCGTTGCCTATGGAAGCTTGCTGAGTATCTTGTTCACTTCGTCCCTGTTGTAGGCCTTCAGCGCCGAGAAACGCACATTGCCATTGGCACTCAACGCATAACCGAAGGCGGTAATCGCTGCATCATCTTCTGCTTCGGTGATAGAAACCATATCGTATTCGCCCATCGTCCAATAGATATGGGTCATCTTGACGCCAAACTTGCCGGATAGTTCTTTGGCCATGTCGGCGCGCTTTGTTGTGTCCTTCACTGTGCGCATTCCCTGGTCGGTAAATTTTGCGAGAGAAATATAGGTCACCATGTTGATACTCCCAAGTTATAGGAGGCCATCAGGATTGCGTCACATGGCACCGGCCTCCGTATGCCAGATGAAGATGTTGGGATGCGGTAAAAAGATGAGCGGAAGCGCTCCAGCGAAACAGGACGCCCGCGAATGAAAAGCTGGAAGGATTGAATCCCGGAGGTTTTTTTGGTTTGAGCAAGGTATTCCATCTGTGGAAGGCCAGGCCGGATTCAGTCGGGTAAATTATCTGCTTCAGACTTTTGAAAGGTAGAACATCCTGAGGGAATTGCAAGCACAGACTTTGAATGCAAACGGGCGGCGGGGCGATTGGCGGAAAAGAAAAACCGCGCATCCCCCGGTCAAGGAAAATGCGCGGTTTCTTCAAACAATCATTGCATTACATCATCCAGAACTGCCACGCAAAAAATACAGACAAGCCGGCAATAATGGTCAGCATCTGCTTCTTGCTGAACAAGCAGACAATGATTGCCGCGATGGAAGCAATCAGCTGCGGGTTATGCAGGTTCAACTCCATCCCTTTGTCCGGCCCATGCGGCGCCAGTATCATAGGAACGATGATTGCCGTCAGCACAGTGACGGGAACGAAGCTCAGGGCCAGGTTCAGCAAGGGCGGAAAACTGATGCGGTCACCCAGGATAAACATGATGGCCTTGACGAAGACCGTCACCACGGCCATGCCCAATATCATCACGGTATAGTTCATGCCTGCACCTGCTGGGTAGTATCTTTTGCCTTGCTGGCGCGCGTCAGCGCTATACCCACAATCACGCCGATGAGTACCGCCGACAGCAAGCCCAGCTTGTATGGCAGTCCTTGCAGCAGGTAGGCAAACGTGCCTGCTGCCAGCGCTGCGCCGAATTGAGGCAGGCGGTTCAGTTGCGGCACGATGATGGCGAGGAAGGTGGCGACCATTGCAAAATCCAGGCCCAGGGTTTGCAGTTGCGGGAAGATCGCGCCAAACAGCAGGCCGACCAGGGTCCACAATTGCCAGTTGCCATACATGGCCAGGCCTGAGCCGAGAAAATACCAGTGCCCATTGGGCGGATTACGGTGCCGCTGGTAATAGCCTGCCATCACCGCAAAGGTTTCATCGGTCAACAGGAAGCCCAGCAGCCAGCGCCAGCGCGCAGGCAGGTGCGCCACATGCGGCAGCAAGGTCGCGGCATACAGCATATGCCGCATATTAACGATCAACGTGGTAAACCAGATCACCAGCATGCCGGTATGTGCGGCCACCAGTCCGGTGGCGATGAACTGGCTGGAGCCGGCATAAACGCTGAGCGACATCAGTTGCCCATGCCAGGGCGCCATCGGGCTGGCCGCGACCAGGGTGCCGAAAATGATGCCGAAAGGCGCTGCGCCTATCAGCATAGGCAGTGTGTCGCGTGCACCGGCGGCGAAGCTGGCCAGCGGCGCCTTGTTTGTTTCTGTATTGATTGGACTGTCTGCAGTCATTACCATCCTCCTTCAGGCTTGGATGGTAACGTTTATCCAGTGTTTTTGCTTGTACCAGATTGCTGCCGCCTGGCTATAAATGTAGAAAATGCAAATCGGAAAAATCAGGCAATCGCATTTCTTCTCAGATAGCCGCGCCCGCTGCGTGCTTCGGTTTTTGCGATCAGGCGTTGCTTCGCGACAGCATCCTCGGGAGGCGACCAGGTAGTATGCTCGCGTTTTTTGGGATCATAGAAACCGATATAGCCGCCCGGTTTCACGCCGAAAGACGCCAGTCCTTTGCGGTCTGCATCCAGCCGGCCCAGGAAATCGTTGCGGGCCCCGGCTTGCTCGCCTGGCGTGAAATACGAGGGCAGTACGAAATTGGATACTTCTATGCCGTCTATCTTGTAGCTTTCACTTTGCACGGCATCGCACATTTCAAACCAGTGGAAGACTTCATGTTCCGGGTTGTCCGGATGCGGCCCCTGTACCAGCAGATTGGATTGCGCATCGGCGATCAGCTCCATGGTCTCGTGCGACAGCGTGACCGTCCAGCTTTCTCCCAGTTTCTTGCACAGGTCCAGGAAGATAAAGCCATACGGAATGCCGCGGTTGTTCTTGTCATGATAGCCGAGTGCGTCCTTGATGTTGGTCTTGTCGTTCAGGTACAGCACCGCATCGCCGCGCATGCCGGACAGGGATTTGATATCGGCCCGCTTGCCTATCATGCCTTCCAGCCTCAAGTTGGCGCCGAACGACCAGTAGGGTTCAAAATCTTCCTTGACCTGCCGGTTGATGGCGCGAATCACGCATTGCACCTCTTCGTCGCTGAGGCTGGTGGAGTGGTTTATCAGGGAAATGATCATGATCGCTGCCTCTTTGTCTGTTAGTGTCTTGACTGTGGGTGAGGGCGCTGTGTTTCCGGGCCGGTGCTGCATTGCCGGGTAACAGTACGAAGCGTACGAACGCTCTGGATCAATCTAGTTGTTCGCTGCACTTTATGCAAGTGCAGGCTGGGTAATCTAATGCCTGGGAAAGGGTTGCCGCTGCAGGTGCGGTATTTGCACTACAGCGGCTTGGAGGCTGTGGCTATTTACTTCTTTACCTTCACCGGGCGCTGCCAGTTCTCTATGGTAATTTGCTTGGCGCGGGACACGGTCAGCTTTCCTTCCGGCGCATCCTTGGTCAGCGTGGTGCCTGCTCCCAAAGTTGCACCCTTGCCGACCCGCACCGGCGCCACCAGTTGCGAATCGCTGCCGATAAAGGCGTCGTCTTCAATGATGGTGCGGAACTTGTTGGCGCCGTCATAGTTGCAGGTAATCGTGCCTGCGCCTATGTTGACACGGGAACCTATCGTGGCGTCGCCGATGTAGGCCAGGTGGTTGGCCTTGCTGTGTGCGGCAATCTGGCTGTTTTTGACCTCGACAAAATTACCTATATGCACATCTTCCGCCAGGGTAGTGCCTGGGCGCAGCCTTGCATACGGGCCGATTTGCGATGCCGCGCCGACGCTGGCTTCTTCTATATGGCAGAAAGGCTTGATCACCGCGCCGGCGGCGATGTGTGCATTGCTGAGCACGCAGTTGGCGCCTATGCGCACGCCGTCTTCCAGCGTGACCTTGCCTTCAAACACGCAGCCTACGTCGATGGTAACGTCGCGGCCGCACACCAGGCTACCGCGCACGTCGATGCGGGCCGGGTCCATCAGCGTAACACCTTGTTCCAGCAGGGCCTTGGCGATGTTGGACTGATGCACGCGTTCCAGTTCCGCCAGTTGCACCTTGCTGTTGACACCCAGGGTTTCCCAGATCGCATCCGGTTGTGCCGAGACCACAGGCACGCCGTCCGCCACCGCGCGGGCGACGATGTCGGTCAGATAGTATTCGCCCTGCGCATTATTGTTCGATAGCGTGGACAGCCATTGCTTCAGTTTGGCGGTAGGTGCGATCAGGATGCCGGTGTTGATTTCGGTAATGGCGCGCTCTGCTTCGCTGGCATCTTTCTGTTCGACGATGCGCACGATCTTGCCGTTCTCCCTGACCATGCGGCCCAGGCCGGTAGGGTCGGACATTTCAGCGGTCAGTATCGCCAGTTTGTCGGTACCTGCGGCGGCAATCAGCCTTTGCAGGCTGGCTGCGGTAGTCAATGGTACATCGCCATACAGCACCAGCGTAGGCACCGCATCATCCAGCACCGGGCCGGCTTGCGCTACCGCGTGGCCGGTGCCCAGTTGCGGCTCCTGTTTTGCAAAACGCAGGTCGTCTGCCGCAATAGCGGTTGGTACCTGTTCGCCGCCATGCCCGTAAATGACGCAGATATTCGAGGCCTGGCCGCTAGTGCTTAGGCTGCGTGCGGTATCGACCACATGCGACAGCAGCGGTTTTCCGGCCAGGGGATGCAATACTTTCGGCAAGGCGGATTGCATGCGTTTGCCCATGCCGGCTGCAAGGATGACGACGTTCATTGTGGTTCCAGGGTGAGCTTCGATGCCGAAATTTTAACATGCGCGGTTTGTGCCGGGCAGCCTGTTCTGGCGGGAGTCCAACAAAAAAACGGGGCACATCATGTGCCCCGTTCGAGGTGTTTGCCCATCAGGCAATGAAACTCTGAGATCAGGTTTGCAGCCAGTTACCCTTGAAGATGATGGGGCCCGTCGCCTTATCCGGATTACCAGAGCCGCCTTTCGGTTCCAGCGTCACTGCCAGCAGCGGGGTCGCTTCCTCGCTCATATAGTCGGGCATGGGCAGGGTAACCGTGCCTTTGTCCGCGACCAGACCCAGCGACCTGACCTTGCCATCCTTGTACACAGCCCACAGTTCCAGGCTCTTGTCGGACGCAATATTCTGTGCGGCGACCATGCGTACTATCAGTTGGCGGCGCTTGAGGTCGCCGGTGACCACGGCGATAGGCTGGGCCTTGTCATCCGACAGGGTCGCCACATAGTTGTTCAGCGGAGCAGTTGGTTCCACTTGTTGCCTGCTGACCAGCACCGACACCAGCACCAGCGCTGCCGCGGTAGATACCATTCCCAGGCCGCGCCAGAATGCAAGGTCTTCGCGCAGATTGCGCCAGTAAGCCCAGCGGTCTTCCACCTTGCCTGAGGCTTTCAGCTTCAGGCGTCTTTCCAGTGCTGCCCAGACGCTGGGGGCAGGCTGCGCGGCAGGAGAAAATTCTGCCATTGGCAGCAGATTGCTTTGCCATTGCCTTACCACCTGCTGCAAGCTTTGGTCGCCGCTCAGCCATTTTTCAAAACGGCGGCGCGCGCCGCCGCGCAGCGTGCCGAGCACATATTCGGATGCCAGCTTTTGCTGCAGATCCGGTTTATTGTGGATATTCATGCGGTCTCCAGTTTGGACAAGCAGGTACGCAGCTTGTCCAGTCCACGTCGTATCCAGGTTTTGACTGTGCCCATGGGCAGTTTCATTTGTTCGGCCACTTCACTGTGTGACAGGTCATGATAAAAGGCCAGCGCCATTGCCTGCCTGTGCAAGCCCTCCAGGCGCGAAAAACATCTCGCCAGCGCTTTCGCGTCTTCGCTGAGCTGCAGCGACTCGATCGGGGTCGGGTCGCCGGATTCCAGTGCATTGACTACTTCCATATCAAAATGATCCGCATCGATTTCTACGTCATGGTCCAGTTTGCGCAACAGGTCAAACGCGCGGTTGCGCACGATGGTCGTCATCCAGGTCATGGGCGCAGCCAGGCTGGATTGATAGCTGGCTGCGTTGTTCCAGATGTTGACAAAACTCTCTTGCAATACTTCTTCCGCAAGTTCGCGCTTATTTAATATACGCAACGCGAAGCCAAACAGTTTCGGCGAAGTTGTTTCATATAGTGAACGAAACGCCGCGCTATCTTTGTTTGCCACAGCCGCCAGCCAGATATGCAGCTGGCCGGAGTCTATTTTTGGTAGATTTGACAATTTTTAATCCGTTTCAAAAAAAGAAGCGATATCGGAGCAAGTAGGAGAATCGATAAACAGTGTGAAAAAAGCAAATTGTATTCTACCGTCAGCCCGAGCTTTTATCGCCCATTTGATACGTAATCGAGTGTGGTTTGGATGTATTTTTCCACTGGGCATTTAATTTCCGTGGAAATAGCGGCTAATAGCGACTTATTGCTTGCCTCGGCAATAGTCGATTATTGCTGAATATGGAATAACACATTGCGAATAGTCATCTTTATTGAGGTCGCTAAAGAATATAAACTCGACGCCATCGATGAGTACCACAGCCATTTCGGCTCAGGTACGAAACACCGAGGCAGGAGACAGCAGAGTATTGCATCACTTGGCGGCCCTACCCAGAGTCACGAATTTAATTTTTGGAGAAATACTATGAATGCGAAACAACTTATTGCTGCTGTTGCCCTGATCACTACCGGTTCTATCGCCTTTGCAGGTGACTACCAGGTTGGCGGCGAAGCATACGCAAGCTTCCCTATCCCTTCCATGATCAAAACAACTGAAACAGCTAAAGCTGCTCCAGCCGCAGTTGCAACCTCCAACAGCGCCAGCAAAACACGCGCAGAAGTCATCGCTGAACTGACACAGGCTCGCGCAGCAGGCGCAACAGTTGGTGGCGATACTTATGTTGCAGAAGCACCAGTTGCTGCAGCAAAAGCAACACCAGAAACTGTCAAAACTGCAACAAGCAAATAATTTGACCGGTTTCAGCCGCTATCGCGGCTAAATCAAAAAACGCCGCATCGGAAGCTTCCATGCGGCGTTTTTTTTCGTCCGCCTCCTTTCATGGGATGCCCTGAGCACTGAGACTGCTACCAAAAGAGCCTGCCTCATAAAATTGCATATTAGAAATTTTTATAAAAAAACATCACTTTTCTCCATTTTGATCATAAAATGAAGTCGGACTTCAATCGACGCCACACCGGAATAGAAAGAGCTTCAGGGTATCCTGCTTCAGCGTAGATGCAAAAGGACTAAGGTTTAGTGGCTTCCGCAAGATTCGTTGTCGATTACACCATATGGATTGCCATGGCAGTGCTCTATCTGTTGCTTGGGGCAAGCTCTGTCGCAGTCGCATACAAGACGCGCTCATCACCGATTAGCCAGCTACGCCAGCAGGTGTATGCGTGGTGGATTATTTTCCCGGTCGTCAGCCTCAGCATTTTCATATACCCGTATGGCTGCCTGGCATTGATCCTGCTGATTTCTTGCCTGGCGATACGCGAGCTGGTGCGCTATCACAAGGGGCCGCGTCCGCTGTTTTGCGCGATCTGCCTCGTCTTGCTTGGCCTCGTTCTGGCGCTGACGTATTACCAGCCGCGCAGCGTTTCCCTGCTGCTTCCATTGCTGATTATTGCGCAACTCGCCTATTTTTCATTGCGGCGCGAATCCAACCAGCTATTGCTGCTGCTCTTCCTGCTGAGCTGCTTCGGCCTGAGCTTTCTGATCCAGCTGACGCATTTGCCGCTGCCGGCCGATACCAATCTGGCATGGCTATTCTATCTATTCACTTTGACTGCGCTGAACGACATTGCACAGTTTGTCAGCGGGAAATGCCTGGGCACGAAACAGATCGCAAAACGCATCAGCCCCAATAAAACCTGGCAAGGCCTGGCGGGCGGGGTGGTGATCAGCATACTGGTGTCCGTCACTTTGGGCAGTTTCCTGCAGCTGGCGACATTGCCCTACCTTTGCTTGCTGGCCCTGCTGCTGTCGCTGGGAGGTTTTGCCGGCGATCTTCTCTTTTCTGCGGGCAAGCGGTTTTTGCACATCAAGGATTACTCTCAATTGATACCGGGCCACGGAGGCATTCTGGACCGCGTGGACAGCCTGATAGTCACGGCACCGCTGCTATACCAGGTAATTTATTTCTCACATGACGGATTTATCTAATGACCGCTACAACCGCAGAATATTGGACGCATTTGGAATCGGGATTTAATACTATCGATCAGACGCGCTTGTTTTACCGCTGCTGGAAACCGCAGGAAGCGCGTGCCGATGGCCCTGCCAGAGCCCTGATATTCCTGCATCGCGGCCATGAACACTCAGGCCGCATACAGCCGCTGGTGGAGCAATTGGCGGGCCGCCATGACTGGAGCTTTGCGTGGGATGCGCGTGGGCACGGTTATTCTCCGGGGGAGCGCGGCGACGCTCCCGGTTTCGATATCCTGGTGCAGGATTTCAATGCGTTTGTCGCGCACATACAGCAGACTTACGGTATCGCGCCGGAGAATATGCTGATCGTCGCCAACAGCGTAGGCGCGGTGATTGCGGCGACCTGGCTGCATGACTACGCGCCGCGCGTGCGCGGCGTCATCATGGCCGCAGCCGCATTCCAGATCAAATTGTATGTGCCGTTTGCCAAGGCAGGCTTGCGTTTCGCCACCTGCTTCAAACCCGATCTGTTCATCACCAGCTATATCCGTTCGTCGATGCTGACCCATTCCAGGGAGCAGGCCAAAGCTTACGACAGCGACCCCCTAATTGCTAAAAGCATCTCCGCGCGCGTATTGCTCGGCCTGGCGGATACCGCGCAGCGCATCGTGCAGGATGCAGCGGCGATTGATGTGCCCGTGCTGATGCTGGTGGCGGACAAGGATTTTGTCGTGCAGCAGGCACCGCAGCGCACTTTTTTTGACCGCCTGTCGTCCAGCCTGAAACGCTATGTGCTTCTCAAGGATAGCTATCACGCGATTTTCTATGAAGAACAGGTGCAGCCGGCGATTGAAGCCAGCAGGCAGTTTATTGCGGAATGTTTTGCGCAGCCGGTGACGCAAACCTTGCGCTATCAGTCCGCGGACAGGCAAAGCTCCAGCGCCAGCCAGTATCTGGCCTTACAGCAAGGGCGATTAGGAGGCCCGCTGGAGAATGCCTTCTATGGAATGCAGCGCGTGATGCTGGGCTCGCTCGGTTTTCTGAGCGACGGCATGAAGATAGGCCAGAAGTATGGCTTCGATTCCGGTGCGTCGCTGGACTATGTATATCGCAATCAGGCTGGCGGGCGCTTCCTGATAGGCAAGTCCATCGATCGCGGCTATCTGGATGCGATAGGCTGGCGCGGCATACGGCAAAGGAAAATGCAGTTGCAGCAAAGCCTGTCGGAGCTGATTGCCCAGGCTCCTGCGGATAAGCCCTTGCGCATTCTGGACGTGGCAGCGGGTGCCGGCCGGTATGTGCTGGAAACAGTCAAGCGCTTCCAGGACAGGGATATCCATGTCAGTTTGCGCGACTACCTGCCGCATAATCTGGAAGAGGCCAGGCAACTGGCGGCGCATCTGGAGTTGAAGCAAAGCGTGGACTTCCAATGCCGTGATGCATTTTCCGAAGACAGTTATCCTGTGACCGAACAGCCTTACGATATCGTAATCGTGTCCGGCCTGTATGAATTATTCAGCGACAATGCCCTGGTGATGCGCTCCCTGCAGGGCATACAAAGGCAACTGGCGCCGGGAGGCCATATCGTATACACCGGCCAGCCCTGGCACCCGCAACTGGCGATGATCGCCAAGACGCTGACCAATCACCAGGGCCAGCCATGGATAATGCGGCCGCGGCCACAGGTGGAGATGGATGCCCTGGTTGCCGGCATAGGCTGCAAGAAAATCCAGATGCAGATAGGTATTGCCGGGATCTTTACAGTGTCGGTTGCACAGCGGATACCTGCGAGCGCAGCGCTTGCCGCAGCCGATTGAAAATGGTGTAGCCCAGCAGCAGCAGGCTCAGGCCGAGCAAGCCGTTTTGCCAGCTAGGCGAGGCGGCATAGAAATGCATCAGCGCCAGCAGCCCGAAAACAAAGGCCCTGTCGCTTTTTCCCATGGGGCCATCAAAGCGGCGCGGCGAGCCTATCAGTGCCGCGCTAACGCCGGCAAATTCCGCCAGCAAGGCGGCGATCACCACGGCAACGAGCAGTGGCGCATAGATATCTGCCAGCATCACGAACGGCAGATACAAGGCCAGGTCGGATAGTTGGTCGCAGAGCTCATTGAGCAGCGCGCCCAGATTGGTCTTTTGGCCGGAGGCATTGGCCAGCATGCCGTCGATCGCATTCAATGCCATGCGCAATAGCATAAAAAAGGGAAAGGCCATCCATAGCCAAGGTAACTGGGGGAAGACCGCCAGGATTGCGCCGTATGCCACGCTCAAGCTCATTGCCAGCAGAGTAATCTGGTTCGGCGTCACTCTGCGGCGTATCAGCAGCGACAACAGCGGCGCCAGCAATTGCTGAAACTTCGGCTTCAGCTGGTAAATGGAGATGCTCATGGCTTGGTGTCTGCGAAAGTGTACTTGGCCAGCAATATACAACGGCTATATCCCATGGCGCAATGCAGGTATACGCTGTGCCCCGCGGCTATTTCCTGGCGGATCGCGGCGGCTATTTCTTCCATCACGGCGGGTTCCGGTGTCACCAGATCCAGCAAGGGGAAGTAGAGGTAGATACGGGAGCGCAAGGCGGCGGTTTCGCCGAGTTCGCAACTCAGGTCTATGATGCTGGACTCCGGCGGCAGGTGGCCAGCCTCGTCCTCACTTAGCCGACGGCCTATCCACAAGTGGTTGCTGAACTGGATAAATGCCGGACGATGGCGTTCGCGGAAGCGCACCGCAAGCCAGGTCAGCCAATAGCCCGACAGATAAGGCGCATACATCAGCCACGCCAGCCAAGTGTGTTTGCCGTTGCGCTTTGGCAGGAAAAACCTGTCGCGCCGCTGATAGGCCAGCGCTACCAGCAGCATGCTGATGCACAGGTAGCCTGCCAGCCAGCTATGCAGGACAAGCACACCGGCCATGAACACCACGGCAGCGGCCATCGTATAGTAAAAGCCTACTTTCACCTGGCTGTGGCCGGCTGGAATCAGCCGTATTGCAGCCGCTGCCAACGCCAGGCCGCCGACCAGATCCAGTAAATGATGCTGATAGGTGAACAGCGTGGATGCAGCCACCAGGAACAGGCAGCCTGCCAGGATGATTTTACTAGCCTGCCGTTTCAGGGTGGGATGCAGCGATTGCCAGAAGATCAGGCAATAGGCCACGTGCAGGGACGGCAACTGGTTATAAGGCTTGTCAATCAGGGACAGGAAATGGAACAGCGGAGCAAACAGCGAAGAGGTCAAAGCCGGCCTTTCCAGGCTGAAGCGCAGCGGGTAAAGGAAAAAAATCAGCGACGCGCATACCGTTGCCAGCAACAGGCGCTGGCTCAACACCCGGAGCTGCTCGCGGCTCTCTACCTGCAGAAAGCTCCATACAAAGAAGATGCCCGAGCTGAGATACGGAATAACCATCCATTCGATAAATGGCGTATTTCTCTCAAACGGCAGGGCTATATCGCGGATAATATGCTGCTGTTGTGCCAGTGAATTGGCCAGCAGATAGCAGAGGTTGAACAACAGCATGTTCATCAGAAAGTGTCGCGCACGTTCAGACCGTGTCGCCAGTTCTATGCTTGCTGTCAAAGGTAGTCCCGAAAGTGATAGCTTTATTGTGCCGTTCATTCTAACACTATGGATCAAGTGGAAAAATATCAGCGATGTATGGTCATGGCCGGAGGCGGATTCCGATTCGGCTACTATCTCGGCATTCACGCCGCCCTGTGCGAGTTGCAGGAAGAGCCGGATCTGCTGCTGGCCAGTTGCGGCGGCGCGATAGCTGCCGCCATTATCCAGGCACTTCCCGATGATGCCGCGCGCAAGGCCTGGATTGCCTCGCCAGAGATGCACGAGTTCTGGCGCGGACTGAAATCAAATCGTCATGCCAGCCTGAGCGCTTCTTTGGCGGGTGCAGTAAAGCGCAAGTTCTTTGTCCGCGGTGTCGATGTGATCCCGGATGTGTTCAACGACTATCTGTTCGAGATACCGGAAAACCTGCCTTTGCCCGCTGCACCGGAAAACCCCAAAAAAGCGGTAGCCATCATTGCCGGTAAACTCCTGTTTGATGAGAGTGAGGTAGGGCAGGCACGGGGAGAGCGCAAATTATTTGCAGAAACCGTTTTCTGCGATACCAGAACGGCCGCCCTGCTGGCAGATATGCGTTCGCCACTGGCTGACGCAGCAATGGGAGAGAATGCCATTTCGCCGCAACTGATTACCCGGCAAGGCGTGCCTGTTGCCGAGGCGGTGCGGGCATCGGTGTCCGACATGTTTTATTTCCGCTGCCATTCCTATTTGTCGGAGAATTATATAGGCGGCGTCATCGACCTGTTTCCCATCGAGGTGGCCAGGCGCCTGTCGCATCGGCTTATCATGGAGAGGAAAGGGATGTATGAGGGTGTTTTTGCCTTGCCCGCGCTGAGAGCGGTATTGGGAATAGACGGCAATCAAAGGCTGCGCCATGTATTGAAGCAGCCTGCCGATATGTGGGTTGATACCTCCGACATGCGCAAGGCGCTGGCTAGCCCGCAGATAGAGAAGAAGCTGGCCTGGCAGAAAAACAAGATTGAATTGCTTGCTCCCGAAAGCTATGCAGACTACCTGAAAATGATTGAAGCGCAATGGCAGTATGGATACGGTAAGGCGATGGAAGGCAATGCGAGGGAACCTCAGGGAATACTAGGAAGCTGAGCCGAACCACTCATGGAAAAGTGATCGATCCTACAGGCGAAAAATGAAAATACTGATTGTAGGCGGAACCAGCGGCATAGGCTGGGCGCTGGCGCAGCATTACCTGCAAGCCGGCCACCAGCTTGCTGTTTGCGGCAGGGATGTGCAGCGTGTCGACCAGGCGCTGGCCAGGCAATATGCGCAGTTGACGATGTACCAGCTTGATATCGCAGATACTGCTGCGCTGGCTGCGGCTGTCAATGAATTCGGGGCTGGCGGACTGGATATGCTGATAGTCTCTGCCGGTTTCTACTTCAATACCCGTCACCATAAGCTGGATGAAGCTACGACGCTAAGGATGCTAAAGACCAATGTATCCGGCCTGAATGCCGCGTTCGAGCTGGCAGCCGAAAAAATGATTGCACAGGGATATGGGCATCTGGTCGGCATTTCTTCCGTGGCTGGCCTGCTCAAGGACTATCCCGGTGCGTCCGTATACAGCGCCTGCAAAAGAACGGTGTTGAGCTTGTGCGATACCTATCGCATTGCGCTATCGCCTTTTGCGGTGAAGGTGACTGCGATTGTTCCCGGCTATGTCGACACCGCAAAACTGCGCGAGCTGAACGATGGCGATGCCAGCCACAAACCATTCATCATGCCGGAAGAGAAGGCGGTTGCGCTGATAGCTACGGCAATACAGCAAGCCGTGCCGGTAAGTGTGTTTCCATGGCAGATGCGGTGGATGATCAGGCTGTTAAATTTCTTGCCGGCGCAGTTATTGAAATTGAGGCGGTGACTGTTCATTTCCTGCCTGGACGATATGCTGAAATTCCTCACGGCAAGATATGCCGTCCGCGATGGCGGTACTCTGGTTGCAGGGCAGCAAAATGAAATGCAATTTCTGCTAAGCTTGTAGTGCGCACCACCACACAAAGGGGGAAGCACAATGAGAAGCAAGCCAGACCAGACTACCACTCTGACGCTGCACGTACCGGAGCCTACCGGCAGACCGGGGCAAGAAACCGATTTCTCTTATCTCTACCTGGCAAAGGCGGGTACCGTTCGTCGCCCGGAGATAGACGTCGCCCCTGCCGATACCGCCGATCTCAGCACCACGCTGATACGCGTGCTGGATGATGACGGCAATGCCCTAGGCCCGTGGGCGCCGAAAATCAGCGATGAATTACTGCGCCGGGGCATGCTGGCGATGCTGAAGACGCGCGTGTTCGATACCCGCATGGTGATCGCGCAAAGACAGAAGAAGATGTCCTTCTATATGCAGAGCCTGGGCGAAGAGGCGATAGGCTCGGCGCACGCACTGGCGCTGCAAGAAGGCGACATGTGCTTTCCTACCTATAGGCAGCAAAGCATACTGATGGCGCGCAATGTGCCTATGGTGGAATTGATCTGTCAGTTGCTGTCCAATGAGCGCGACCCTCTGAAGGGACGCCAGCTACCGGTCCTGTATTCGGTGCGCAAGGCAGGCTTTTTCACGATATCCGGTAATCTCGCAACCCAGTTTGTGCAGGCGGTAGGCTGGGCTATGGCGTCCGCCATCAAGGGCGACAGTAAAATCGCCTCGGGCTGGATAGGCGACGGTTCCACCGCTGAATCGGATTTCAATACCGCGCTGACTTTTGCCCATGTGTACCGCGCGCCGGTAGTGCTGAACGTGGTCAATAACCAGTGGGCGATATCCACCTTCCAGTCTTTTGCCGGTGGCGAGAGCACGACCTTTGCTGCACGCGGGGTCGGCAGTGGCATTGCCTCACTGCGCGTGGACGGCAATGATTTCCTGGCAGTCTATGCCGCGTCGCAGTGGGCTGCCGAGCGGGCCCGCAGCAACCTGGGGCCGACGCTGATTGAATGGGTCACCTACCGCGCCGGGCCGCATTCCACATCCGACGATCCCTCGCGCTACCGGCCGGCGGACGACTGGGCGCACTATCCGCTCGGCGACCCCATCGCCAGGATAAAGCGCCACCTGATCAAGCTGGGCATCTGGTCGGAGCAGGAACACGAGCAAACGCAAAAGCAACTGGAAGCGGAAGTGATTGCCGCGCAGAAGGAGGCAGAGCGCTACGGCACCCTGGCCAACGGCCATATCCCCAGCGATGCATCGATGTTCGAAGATGTGTACAAGGAGATGCCTCCGCACTTGCGCGAACAATTGAGACAACTGCAATCCTGAATCGAATCTGTGAGGAGACGACGTGGCGACATCAATGACGATGATACAGGCCTTGCGCTCGGCCATGGATATCATGCTGGAGCGTGACAATAACGTGGTGATCTACGGCCAGGACGTGGGCTATTTCGGCGGCGTGTTTCGTTGTACCGAGGGTTTGCAAGCCAAGTATGGAAAATCGCGCGTCTTCGATGCGCCGATTTCCGAGGGCGGCATCGTAGGCACCGCAGTAGGCATGGCCGCTTATGGGTTGCGGCCGGTGGTGGAGATACAGTTTGCCGATTATTTTTATCCGGCTTCGGACCAGATCGTGTCGGAGGCCGCGCGGCTGCGCTACCGTTCCGCCGGTGAATTTACTGCATCAATGACGATACGCATGCCCTGCGGCGGCGGCATCTATGGCGGCCAGACACATAGCCAGAGCCCGGAAGCGCTGTTTACCCATGTATGCGGCCTGCGCACGGTGATGCCGTCCAATCCCTATGATGCGAAAGGCTTGCTGATCGCGGCGATAGAGAATGACGATCCGGTGATTTTCCTGGAGCCCAAGCGCTTGTACAACGGCCCATTCGACGGCCATCATGACAGGCCGGTGGTGCCCTGGTCCACGCATCGCATGAGCCAGGTGCCGGAAGGCTATTACACGGTGCCGCTGGAATCGGCTTCGGTGTTTCGCAGTGGTGCCGACCTGACGGTAATTACCTACGGCACCATGGTGTTTGTATCAGAGGCAGCAGCGCATGAGACTGGCATCGATGCCGAGATCATAGACTTGCGCAGTATCTGGCCGCTGGATCTGGAGACCATCGTCAATTCGGTCAAGAAGACCGGGCGCTGTGTTGTCGTACACGAGGCGACCCGTACCAGCGGCTTTGGCGCAGAGCTGGCTTCGCTGGTGCAGGAGCACTGCTTTTATCATTTGGAAGCGCCGATAGAAAGGGTGACCGGCTGGGATACGCCTTATCCGCATGCGCAGGAATGGGCGTATTTCCCGGGACCGGACCGTGTCGGTGCGGCGTTCAGACGCGCAATGGAGGCCTAGATGAGCATACATGTGATCAAGGTGCCGGACATCGGCGAGGGCATTGCCGAAGTGGAGCTGGTGGCATGGCATGTGCAGCCCGGCGATAAAGTGGCCGAAGACCAGGCGCTGGCCGATGTGATGACCGACAAGGCCAATGTGGAGATCCCTTCGCCGGTAGCCGGCACGGTGATAGCGGTGGGCGGCGCGCTCGGGCAGTTGATTTCCGTCGGTGCCGAATTGATACGGATAGAGGTACAGGATCACAGCAACGCCGTGATTGCAGAAAACGCGAAAAATCCCCACGCGCCACAAGAAGCTGCGGCACCTGCCGTTGCCAAGATTGCGGCAGTAGCGCCGGTGGTGTCAGTGCCGCCGATGTCGCCCCCGCCCCAGCCGCCGGCAAGCAAGCCCTTGGCGGCATCGGACAGTGATGGCGCAGATCAGAAAGTGCAGGCATCTCCGGCAGTGCGTCGTCGCGCGCGCGAACTGGGAATCGATTTGCAGCGTGTCAGTAAGGCAGCGCCCAATGGCCATGTCACGCATCAGGACCTGGATGCCTGGCTGGTGAAAGGACAGCAGACCCGGCCATCGACTTCCGGCGCCGATAGATATACGCAGCGCAGCGCGGAAGAGGTCATACCTGTCATCGGCTTGCGCCGCAAGATAGCGCAAAAGATGCAGGAATCAAAACGCCGTATTCCACATTTCACCTATGTTGAAGAATGCGACGTTACCGAGATCGAGGCGCTGCGTGCCGAGCTGAATGCCAGGTGGGGAGAGCAGCGCGGTCGTTTGACTTTATTGCCGCTGCTGATGCGGGCCGTGGTGCTGGCATCGCAGCGTTATCCGCAAGTGAACGCCTTGTTTGATGACGAGGCAGGCAAGCTGACGCGCTATGGCGCGTCGCATATAGGCATTGCGACACAAACCGATAATGGCCTGGTAGTGCCGGTAGTCAGGCATGCCGAGACGCGCGACCTGTGGTCCAGCGCGGCGGAAGTGGCACGGCTGGCGCAGGCGGCCCGTGCCGGCCATGCTACCCGTGAAGAACTGTCCGGCTCCACCATCACGATCACCAGTCTGGGCGCGCTGGGCGGCATAGTCTCCACGCCGGTCATCAACCATCCAGAGGTGGCGATAGTCGGCGTCAACCGCATGGTATTGCGCCCGGTAGTTCTGCAAGGCGCCATCGTGCCGCGCAAGATGATGAACCTGTCCTCGTCCTTTGATCATCGTGTGGTGGATGGCGCGTATGCGGCGGAGTTCATCCAGGCGATACGTAGCTATCTGGAGCATCCTGCTACCTTGTTTGTGGAGTAGGCGGCGAGTAGACGACGGGTGTTTTTTGGCTGTGAGTGCACCGTTATTGAATATTGTTGACGATACGATATCCATAAGCGGTGCAGACAGCGGTGTTGAAATTTGTGCCACTTTGCTGTTGCCAGAATTGCAAATTCACTGTGCCGAATTCCCGCATGCGATAATACGGGCTTATTTTATTGAAGCCCGAATCCATGGTTCGGCGCTGGCAGCAACAGACAGGTATCGGAAGTCATGAAATTAGATCTCGAAATTAGTACGCTAAACCCATCATTGTTAGGTTCTCCGGATACAGCCGATTCAGATGTGAATGCTGGCGAAGGGGAGGAAGCTATGGTGAAGAATTCCCGGCGCTTCGAGCTTTTGGAAAAGACCATACGGCGCAATGCAGGCAAGGCCATTGGCGACTTCAACATGATTGAAGACGGTGATCGCATCATGGTGTGCCTGTCCGGCGGAGCCGATAGTTATACCATGCTGGATACGTTGCTGTATTTGAAATCGGTGGCCCCGATCAAGTTTGATCTGGTGGCAGTCAACCTGGATCAAAAGCAACCCGGCTTCCCTGAGCAAATCCTGCCAGCCTATCTGGAAAAACTTGGTGTCGAATACAAGATTGTTGAGGAAGACACCTATAGCATAGTCAAATCCAAGATCGCACCGGGAAAAACCACCTGTTCGCTGTGCTCCAGGCTGAGGCGCGGGATACTGTACCGCACGGCACAGGAATTGGGCGCAACCAAGATCGCACTGGGCCACCATAGGGACGATATTCTGCATACCTTCATGCTCAATATGTTTTACGGCGGAACCATCAAAACGATGCCGCCGAAGCTGATTGCGGACGATGGCAAGAACATCGTCATTCGCCCCCTGGCCTATTCCAAAGAGAGCGACATCAAAAAATATGCGAAGGCGATGAATTATCCTATCATTCCTTGCAATCTGTGCGGCACCCAGCCGAATCTGCAGCGGCAAGCGATGAGAGAGATGACGACCCAATGGGAAAAGCACAATCCTCTGTGGGTCAAGAGCATGTTTACAGCGATGTCCAACGTCAAGCCCTCGCATATGCTTGACCGCGAACTGTATGACTTCTCGAGGTTTGAAACCCGGCAATCGGGCGAAGTCCAGGGCGATACCTTGTTTGATCCGCCTGATTCTTCCGAAACGGTACAAAGCGTCGTCAAGTTCATTTAGCTACGCACTTCCTTCACTAGTGCGACGCGCAGGCATCTGCCGACAATCCGGATGGCGTAAGGGCATGTACCTTACGCCTTTCTTGTATGGATTGAAGGTTTTAGCTGGCCTGTTCCGCTAATAGCCTTACTTAGTCATCATACTTGCAAAGCTTGCTGCAAAATTTCCTGTGCTTCCCCAGGATTCTGTCCATCGCCTCTTTTTCAGCCTCATCCAATTCCTGGATTTTTGCGGGATCGGTTTCACTTTTCTTTTTTTCCTGAATTTTTCTTACAGATGCGAAGAAGTTTGAATCCATTTCCTCGGGCTGCTTGAGCGGTACGTCGTTGCAACGGCGATAGCAAACAGGAGGCGTTGTCGGGGTTTGCGCCGCCACATCCAGGCTAAGAAAAATACTTGCGAGTAAAAATGTCCAAGGTTTTATAGTCATGTGCTATCTATGCTCAGGCTTGCGTGGATGTGTAGACTAGGGAAGTCAGCGATGGTTCGCTGTTATTGAGGGCGATTTTTCTGGAGTCCTGTGCAGGCATCCACGGCGAACGGGGATACCTGCAGGACTCGCCTGCTTATGCTTCTTGCGCGTCTCGTATTACTTATCCGTTTTAATCTGGAATACTTCTACGCCTACGCCTTCGCAATCGGGATAGACGTCTGGTTTCATCGTGGACACGCAAACTGCCCTGACCCTTGGATGCGCCAGCATGATGCGGGCTACGTCGTCGCACAGGGTTTCCTGCAGATGCACATGGCCCTGGGCCATGCGCTGTGCGATGGTCTCGCGCATGAAATCGTAGTCCACGACTTCATGCAACTGGTCTGCGGCCGGTGTGGACAAAGCCAGAGGGATATACAGGTCGACGTTGATCAATACCCTTTGCTCCCCTTTCTTTTCGAACTCGTGCACACCTATGTTGATGCTGACTTCGTAGTTGCGCAGGAACAGGCGGCGGCAGTCGGCGAGTTGGGGGTGGTGCAGGGCTGATAGCATGATGGGGCTCTTTATTTCTGATCAATAAACGGTGATAGGGGTGTTCACAAGGCGGGTGGTGTCTTCGCCGTGGCGAGAAACATCACATCGCGTTGCAGGGGTATTAAATGCTGGCCGCCGTCCACCAGCAAGGTGGTGCCGGTGATGGCGCCGGATTCGGCGACAAAGCAAACGGTATTGGCGATGTCTTCCGGTGTGCTGGAGCGCCCCAGCGGCGTGACCTGGTGCGCTGTGGCAAAGTCCGCTGCGCTCTGCTCGCCGGACACCATCGTGATGCCGGGAGCAATGCCGACTACCCGCACGGTCGGCGCTAGTGCCTGCGCCAAGGTCGTGGTAGCGCACTGCAAGGCTGCCTTCGACAGCGTATAAGACAGGAAATCCGGGTTCAGGTTGTACAGTTTCTGGTCCAGCAGATTGATCACGCAGGCTTGCTGGCCGGCCGGCGTTGCGGCATGCAGCGCTTGCGCCAGCATTACCGGGGCGGCCAGGTTGGCGCGCATATGTCTGTCCATGCCAGCCTGGCTGAAGCTTTGCGCATCGTCTTCTTCAAATAACGATGCATTATTGACTACACACTGCACCTGGCCCAGTGCCGCGACGGCGCGCGGCAATAGCCTGCGCGTTGCCTCCTCGTCCAGCAGATCGCAAGATAAAGCTACCGCACGCCTGCCCATGGCCCTGATCTCGGCGATCAGGCTTTCCGCTTCGGCAGCGGAACGGCCATAGTGCACGGCGATATCCCAGCCGCGTGCCGCCATCGCCAGCGCGATATGGCGGCCTATGCGTTTGGCTGCGCCGGTGACCAGCGCGACGCGCGCGCCAGGTGCTGGAGTGGCAGGCGGCTGGCTGCTTGTGGCGTTCGTTTCTTTATTGCTCATGGCACCAATAATGAAAATATTCTTTACTAAGGTTTATGCTGCGGCTTTTTACTGCATTAGCCGGGCGTTTTCTCTACAATGCCGGTATGCAATTACCTTTATCTCTTCCCGTACCTGCTGCAGACGCGCAAGCAGCATCACAGGCGCTGCAACAGCTGATTATTGATGATATCAACAACCATGCCGGATGGATTTCATTTTCCCGGTATATGGAACTGGCGCTGTATGCGCCAAGGCTGGGTTATTACAGTGGCGGTGCAGCAAAATTAGGCAAAGATGGTGATTTTACAACCGCGCCGGAAATTACGCCGCTTTTTGGTCAGGCTTTAGCGCATGTTGCCGCTAATTTGTTTGCGCAGACGGGCGCGCAGATCATGGAATTCGGTGCCGGTACCGGCAGGCTGGCCTACGACATCCTGTCGGAATACCAGGCCCAGGGTATCGCGCTGGAGCGCTATTTTATCGTGGAGCTCTCCGGTGAATTGCGCGCCAGGCAGGAAGAATTACTGAAAGACTTTCCCCAAGTACAATGGTTGCAGCAAATGCCGCAGGCATTTGCCGGCGTAGTGCTGGGCAACGAGGTGCTGGATGCGATGCCGGTGCAGCTAGTCATCAAGACTGACGGCGGCTGGAAAGAATGCGGAGTCAGTGTTGCCGACGCTGACGCAGACAGCGGGCCTCGCTTCATCTATCGCGAGCGAGACTGCGATCCAGCCCTGGTGGCGCAAATTCCGGACGCGCAGGCGCTGCCCAGTGGCTACATGACAGAGGTACATCCTGTTGCAGCCGGCTTCATGCGCAGCTTGGCGCAAATGCTATGCAATGGCCGCGAAGCCAGCGGCAAGGGCGCGGCCGCGATCTTGATCGACTACGGTTTTCCAGCAGCAGAGTATTATCTGGAGCAGCGCATGCAGGGTACGCTGATGTGCCACTACCGCCATCATTCGCATCCGGATCCGTTTTACCTGCCGGGTTTGCAGGATATCACCGCCCATGTTGATTTTAGTGCAATGGCGATTGCTGCCAGCGAGGCTGGGCTGGATGTGATCGCTTATATGAGCCAGGCTGGATTTTTATTGGAAGCGGGCATAGGCGAGATCTTGATGCGCACACCGGCAGACGACCCACTGGCCTACTTACCGCAGGCCAATGCGCTGCAAAAGCTGATTTCCCCGGCCGAGATGGGGGAATTGTTCAAGGTGCTGATCCTTGGAACAGAGGTCGAAGCAGATGCTGGATTGAGCAAATTATTGCGCCATGACCGCAGCCACCGTTTGTAGTCTTGATGCAGGTTTGATGACAGAATGCCCGGGCACGATGGGCACAATGAGCGAAACGCAGACATTGAAAGAATTCGCATGATACGTTGGGTGTTTACGATATTTATTGCGCTGATTGTCTTTTCAGCCTTGCTGCCCTGGCTGGAAAAGCTGGGCATAGGACGCTTGCCGGGCGATCTGCGTTTCAAGCTGTTTGGACGGGTATTTTCGTTACCTTTCGCTTCCACCATCCTGCTGTCCCTGGCGGTTTTGCTGATAGCGCGCTTTCTGAAGTGAGACCACGCCGGGTTTGAGGATGATGTATCCACAAAAGCAACAGACAGGTAGCGGATTTGTGTGCCTACCATTGCTAGCTGCAGCGAATCGGGTAAAGTTATTGATACGGGACGACTTAATAAGTTAGGGCAGCGGCAATAAGAATGATGAGAACGCATCTCATTTGTGTTGATGAAATGAGTTCTAAATAACACGCTGAAAGTTTTCATGAGCGATCTGGCAGAAATAAGGGCATTGCTCATTGAGCCGCATGCAGGCATGCGGGTCAGTTTGCATAATATGCTGAATTTGTGCGGCATTTCTAAAATAGAGCATTCTCAGACTGCAGGGATGGCTGTGCGTACGATACAGTCCAAGCCCTTCGATCTGATCATGTGCGAATATGACCTCGGTGTCGGCCAGGACGGCCAGCAGTTGCTGGAAGACATACGTCACCACAAGCTGACCCCGCTTTCCACTATCTTCATCATGGTGACAGCCGAGCGCTCATACGCCAAAGTCGTCAGCGCTGCCGAGCTGGCGCCGTCCGATTACCTGCTGAAACCCTTCACTGCCGATACCTTGCTGGAACGGGTGATGAAGGCAATCGACAAGCGCAAAGCCTTTGTCGAAGTCTATTCGCTGATGGACAGGGGGGAGCTGGCTGTCGCGGTTCAGGCATGCATTGAGGGCGGCGAGATCTATCCCAAATACGCAGTGGACTTCATGCGTCTGCGAGCAGAATTGCATGTCACGCTGGGCGAAGCGGTAGAGGCGGAAGCGCTGTATACCCAGTTGTTTGAATTACGCGCGGTGGCTTGGGCCAGGCTGGGGCTGGCCAAGACCTTGTTCATGCAGGGTCGCTACGAAGAGGCTGAAAGCCTGCTGAAGAGCCTGGTGGCGGAAAACGACAAGTTCATGGACGCCTATGACTGGCTGGCCAAGACCCATGAAATGATAGGCGAATTGCCGGAAGCAAAAGCAGTGCTGGGTGCTGCTGTCATCGTATCGCCGCATGCAGTACGGCGCTTGCGCAAGCTGGGCGATATAGCACTGGAGACCGGCGACCTGGAAATGGCTGAGAGCGTCTTCAAGAAGGTCGTCAGCAAGGCCCGGCATTCTGATTTCCGCGATCCGGAAGACCATGTAAAACTGGTCGACGCGCTGGTGCAAAGGGGCGACACCGAACAGGCAAAGTCGGTCATCCGCGACCTGGAAAAAAATATGGCGGGCATGAAAAAGACCGAGGCCTGCCGTGCCATTTCTGCTGCCCGTGTGCATGCGAAGACAGGTGATGCGCGTTTGATGGAAGAGCTGGAAGCGGCAGTCGCGGCCAGCCAGGAAGATATCGGTTTATCGACCGCGACCAAGCTGGGCCTGGCGCGGGAGTGTCTTGAGCATGATCAGGAACAGCAGGCTACGCAGGTCGTGCTGGATGTAATGCGCAATGCCAGCAACCAGCAGGTGATGTCGCGTGCAATGGAAGTGTTCGAAAAAGCAGGCAAGAACGACATCGCGCAATTCCTGGCTCAGCAAAGTCGGCAAGAGGTGATGACGCTGGTTTCCACCGGCGTGCAAAAGGCGCGGGATGGCGATTTCAAGGGTTCTGTGGATGTGATGACCGCTGCTGCTCGCAAATCGCCGGACAATCCGCAAGTCGTGATGAATGCCGCACTGGCAACCCTGAAGTATCTGGAGAATCTGGGTTGGGAAGGTGCAGTGGCGTCGCAGGCGCGTATGCTGATAGAGTCGGCCCGGCGCCTGGATCCCATGAACCCGCGCCTGCGGGCGATCAGCGGCTTGTATGACGCGTTGCAAAAGAAATATGGCATTAACGCTACCCGGAAAGTTAAATAATGTTGCAAGTGCCGCCGATATGCGGGCTAGCCTGCCGGCACTGATAAACTGAATTTATGATAAACGACCCCTCTGCATTCCTGAAGCAGGACGCGCCTGAATTACCGCGCGACAGGATACTCAAAAAGATCAGTGAAGACGAAAGCTTGCCTACACTGGGTGTTGCTGTGTCCAAGGTGGTTGAAATCACTTCTTCCGGCGAGGATTCGGTCGCCAAGCTGGCGCATTTTGTGTTGTCGGATGTGGGCCTGACGCAAAAAATCCTGCGCCTGTCCAATACCATCCAGTACCGCAATACTTCCGGCGTGCCGGTGACAACGATCTCGCGCGCAATTTTTCTGCTCGGCTTCAATACCGTCAAGACCAGCGCCCTCGCGATGCTGCTGGTCGATTGTTTCCACGACAAAAGGCATGCGCAGAGTGTGCGCAAGGAATTGATACATGCCTTGTGCGCCAGCATAGTCGGGCGTGAAATGTCACAACGCAGCGTTTATCACGATTCCGAAGAAGCTGCGGTTGCTGCCTTGTTCAAGAATGTGGGCCGGGTACTGGTAGCATCTTTCGATCACCAGTTGCATGGCCGCATACAGGCGATGATCGATACTGGGAAGGCCACGGCGTCAGAAGCATCTGATCTTTTGCTTGGCTGCCCCTATGAGCGCTTCGGTGAACTGGCGCTGCAGGATTGGAAAATTCCCGACACTATCGTGCAATCCCTGGGGCGTTTGCCCGGCGGGACTTTGCGCAGGGCGAATAACCGCAATGACTGGCTGAAGCAGGTCGCCAGTTTTAGTGACGAAGTCGCTGACAAGATATTGACACCGACTAGCGAGCCCTTATTCGACCGCTGCAAATCCATACTGCTCAAATTTGGCACCGTGCTGGATCTGGATAAAGCCAGGATGGAAGCTTTGTTGACGCGTGTGGAGCTGGAAACCAGGGAACTTGCGAAAAGCATGGATATTGCCATGCCGCCGGTGGGCGCGGGTGCGGATGGCGATCAGTCCAATAGCACGGGAGTACCTAGCGAGTTTTTGCTGAAGGCTTTCGATTCCGAACAGATGCAGGAAAAATCGGAGCGCTATGCCAGCGGCAAGCCGGTGAATGCGCGCGACCTGCTATTGGCCGGCGTGCAGGATGTTACGCAGATGCTGGCATCCGAGCAATGCAAATTGAACGATCTGGTGCTGCTGGTATTGGAAACCTTATACAGCAGCATGGGCTTCCGCTTTGCAACCGCCTGCCTGCGCGATGTGCAATCATCGCGCTTTGTCGCCAGGATCGCGGTAGGCGAAAATTATGCGGAGCGGCAGAAGGCATTTGTCTTTCCGACCAAGGCTGAAAACGATATTTTCAATCTGGCGATGGTCAATAATGCCGACCTGATGATTTCGGATGCGATGACGCCGAAGATACAAAGCATGCTGCCGGCCTGGCACAAAACCCTATTGCCGGATGCACGCAGTTTTATCGTGCTGCCGCTGGTGATACAGAAGAAGCCCCTGGGCCTGTTCTATGCAGACCGGGCAGTGATCGCCGAAGAAGGCGTGCC
The DNA here is from genome assembly GCF_014636315.1 of Parundibacterium terreum. Lineage (GTDB taxonomy): Bacteria > Pseudomonadota > Gammaproteobacteria > Burkholderiales > Burkholderiaceae_D > Undibacterium > Undibacterium terreum. Next base: position 253,771 of record NZ_BMED01000007.1, read on the forward strand.
GCCGGATGAAACCGCGCTGATCAAGACGCTGAAAAGCCAGTTGCTGGCAGCGATGATGCGCGGCTAATGCGCGGCTGATGCTTGGCATCAGACCGACGAATGCAAAAACGGCGTTGAAGAAAGCGCCGTTTTTTTGACTATCTTTGATTATGCCAGAGGGATTTGCTGCTTCTTGGCCAATGCATCGATATCCTGCCAAAGCGTCATCTGGTTCAGCAGGCGGGTGGCCGGATCCAGCATGGCGTTCAGGTTGAAAAAGCGTTCCACTGCAGTTTCATCAAAGCCGCTGCTTTGCGAAAAATCGGTGCGGCCGTATTGCTTGCGGAAGGCGCTCAGCAAGTCTGCCGGAAAATCCTTGTGCCATGATTGCATCAGGCCGCCTACCATCAGCGCGCAATCGGTGGTTTGCTCCAGCATGCGCGAATTCTTTGCACCGCTGACATCGCGGTAATCCAGCAGGCGCGGGAAATGGAATTTCCTGATCCAGCTTGCGGGTATGCCTTCTGGGCGCAGGATGACGCCGCAGCGCCAGTTGCCCCAGCTCTTTTCTGCCTTGCTGCGCAATACGCTGTCATCTATTGCTGCGGCTTCGTGCTTGCTTGTACCTTCAATGAAATTTTCATTGGCGCGCACTACGCAGGCTTCCGCCAATTCTATTTCCATCACGACCGGTATGCCTGCCTGCAGCGCAATAGCTTCCAGCTCCGGCATGTCCGGCTTCTGGCCGTGTGCATTTTGCAGGGCCTTGACGAAGGCATCCATGCTTGCTTCATGCTGGCTGTGCAGTTCGCTGGTGGCACTGCAGAAATCGGAACAGGCTGCAAAATAAGACATCAGCTCGCCCACATAGATACCGGAAGCGGCTGGTATGCCGTTTCTCAGTATGGGGTAAAGCTGCGTGGAAATACTGCCGTATTTAACGACGGTGCCAGCCGGAAGGGTGAAATCACTCATGGTGTGTTGCCTGCGTATGTGGAATCGTTTTAATTGTTCTTGCCGAACAGCGCCAGAACATTTTCCGGCGGGCGTCCTATGATTGCCCGTCCCTGGTAGCTGACTATGGGCCTTTGCAATAATCTGGAGTGAGCGGCGATCGCAGCCAGCAAGGCAGCATCGTCGGCGCCGGCCAGGCCCAGGCTGGCATATTCTTCTTCATTGTCGCGCAGCATGGCGCGTACATCGCCGCCTAGTTGGGCGCGCAAGTCTTTTAGCGCCGCCAGATCAGGCGGCGTCTTCAGGTAGTCGATGACGTTCAGTGGTTGGCCGTCGCGCTCGGCGACTTCCTGCACCAGCGCCAGGGTTTCACGCGATTTGCTGCAGCGTGGATTGTGATAGATCGTGATCAAAGCGTGCTCCATGATGCTTCAAATACTTCAAAAAAAGCGGGAACCCGTCCCGCCTTTGTTCTTTATAAAAACTGGCTGCCCATGCCCAGCAGCACTGCCGCGCCAAGTACGAAGAAGATGGTCGCTGCGACAATGCGCACCGTCTTGAACGGGAAATTCGGCGATGCGATCTTGCCCAGGAATACTGCAGGCACATCGGCGATCATCATGCCCAGTGTAGAACCGGCAACAACCCAGCCTATGCTGGAGTATTTGGCAGCCAGCGCGACGGTCGCCAGTTGCGTCTTGTCGCCTATCTCTGCCAGGAAAAAAGTAAAGCAGGTTACCAGGAATACGCCATAACGGCCGTTGCTGATGGCTTCGCCTTCTTCCATTTCATCGGGCTTCAGGGTCCATGCGGCAATGGCGATGAAAGACAAGCCCAGCGCCCAGCGCAGCACGTCGGCGGAAACATGGGCGGCAACCCATTGGCCCAGTAGCGCGGCCAGCGCGTGATTGGCCAGTGTAGCGACCAGTATGCCGAGCACAATGGGCAAGGGCTTTTTGTAGCGGGCCGCCAGCAATAAGGCCAGCAATTGGGTTTTATCGCCGATTTCACCAACGGCGATGGCTAAGGTAGAGACGAGGAAAGCTTCCATGGACATGTGCGGATCGGGCGAATTAACCAATGATACATACGTCTGCCGCCCAATCCCTGGTCGCTGCAAGCGCATATATCAAAGGTCTTGCCAAACCTGCAAGCCGGTGAAATCCGGACTTTCAGGCCAAACGCACCATGACGATCGTCAAGTATGTTGATGCGTTTGCTTCAATCTGGGATTGAAGCAGGCTACTCCCCAATGAATATGAGAAGCGTATTATACAGCATGAAGCCCGGCCGGGCCTAAATTCTACGCATCCCAGCCGCCGCTCTGCTGCTTGTCCCGGGCTTCGCGGTCGCGCGCAAACATCTCTTCCAGTTCTTCCCTGGCCTGTTTTGCCAGCGAGACCAGTGTCTGCTGGTCCTTGTAATGGGGATAGACCGCATACATGGTCTTGATATTGTGCGCACGGAACTTCATTGCAGTCTGCCTTGCCTGGTAGGCACCGAAACCCAGTTCCTGCAGTACGCGCCGGCCCAGTTGCAGCGAAGCCTCAAACGTATCCCGCTCCAGTATTTCCACGCCCCTGTCCATCAATTGATAGCAGTGCGTGATATCACGCGCACGCGCCACGATGCGAAGCTTGGGAAAGCGCTGCTTGACGACATCGACCAGCTTCAGGCTGGCATCGGCATCGTTGATCGCAATTACCAGCACCTTGGCCTTGTCGGCACCAGCGGATTGCAGCAGGTCGGCACGGGTGACGTCGCCGTAGAATATCTTGAAGCCGAATTTGCGCAATAGATCGATCTGGTCCGAATCATGGTCCAGCACGGTGGCGCGGATGCGATTGGCATACAGCAGGCGGCCTATGATCTGGCCGAAACGGCCGAAGCCGGCAATGATGACGGGATTGTCCTGAGGCGTAATTTCATCGTCGGGACGCGCATCTATATTGCGCAGGCGCGGTTCTATCAACTTGTCGTAAGCGACCAGCAGCAGCGGCGTGACGACCATGGACAGCGCAACCACAACCACCAGCAGGGCGGAGGTATCGCGCGAAAAAACCATGGCCGAGGTGGCGGTGCTGAACACCACAAAAGCGAATTCACCGCCCTGTGCCAGCAGGAAGGTAAACAGGCTTTGCTGGGTACGCGGCAATTTGAAGCACTTGCTCAGCACATACAGCACGCTCATCTTGATGCTGAGGAATGCCATGACCAGGCCGAGGATTTGCCAGGGCTTGGTCAGGAACAGGCCAAAGTCCACCGACATGCCAACCGCGATGAAGAATAGTCCCAGCAGCAAGCCCTTGAACGGTTCCAGATCGCTCTCCAGCGCATGCCGGTATTCGGACTCTGCCAGCAGCACGCCTGCCAGGAAGGTGCCCAGCGCCATCGACATATTGACCGAATCCATCAGCAGGGCAATCGAGATCACGAGCAACAGCGCAAACGCGGTAAAAATTTCGCGCATGCCGGTCTTGGCGATGATGCGCAATATCGGACGTATCAGGTAGCGGCCGCCGACGATCAGGCCGGCAATCACGCCTACCACCTTCAGGCCGCCCAGCCAGCCCTCGGTTTCACCCTGGGTTTCTGCAATGCCGAGCAAGGGGATCAGGGCGATCATAGGAATCGCGGCGATATCCTGGAACAGCAGTATGGAAAAACCGGCATTGCCCGCCGGTGTATTCATCAGGTTGCGCTCATCTAGTGTCGCCAGTGCAATGGCGGTCGAGGATAGCGACAGGCCTAGCGCGGCGATCAGTGCCGTTCTCCAGTCCGCTCCCAGCGGCAGCCCTGCGGCAAACAGCGCGGCACTGCAGCCCAGCACTTGCGCGCCGCCCCAGCCAAAAATGGGCCGGCGCAAGGACCACAGGCGCTTGGAATCCAGCTCCAGCCCTATCACGAACAAAAGCAGTACCACGCCGAATTCCGAAAAATGCAAAATGATCTGTACATCTTCTATCAGGCGCAGTCCCCACGGGCCTATAGCCATGCCGGCGATCAGGTAGCCCAGCACTGCGCCCAGTCCCAGGCGCTTGGCGATAGGCACTGCAATCACCGCCGCCAGCAGGTAAATCAGCGCATTAAACAGCAGATTGTTTTCCATCAGGCTTCCTTGTTCGATGATGCGGCCACTGTTTGCGGGAGTCCGGCAGGCCAGGCGGGGTAGCTGGTCAGCAAATCATGGAAATGCTGGCAATGCGCATTCACCGTGGCTTCGCTTGCCTGATAGGCGCCGTACAGTACGTAAGGCGGCTTCCAGTGCATGCCGCACAGGGTTGCGGTTTGCAGGAAAGGCATCAGGAAGGTATCCAACGGATAGCCATGCTGGCCGCCGTCCTGGTAGTCGGCAACGGTGCCTCCGGTGCTGAGCACCAGCCAGCAATCCTTGTCTTTCAGTTCATTGCCGTCACTGCCATGTGCCCAGCCGTGTTCCAGCACGACGTCTATCCACTCCTTTAATAGCGAGGGCATGCCATACCAATGTACCGGATGCTGGAATACCACTAGGTCTGCTGCTTTCAGCAGCGCCTGCTCGCGTTCTACGTCGATATGGAAATCCGGATAGTTTTCATACAGGTCATTGATGTGCACGCCGGGTATGCCGTGCGCAGCGTCCAGCAGCCTGTGATTGACACGCGAACTCTGGCTGGCGGGGTGGGCATAGATCAGGAGGATGCTGGGAGGCTTGGTTTGAATCATGGACGGCTTAAATAATTAAATACCTGAAAAAGAATACCGGATAGTGGATTTTTAGTAAGCAGGAAATATTCCACGCCTGCCTATTTTTTAGGGGCGGCGCGCAGCCATTTGTCCGCTTGACTGGTTGCTGTTTGCAAATCGCTCCAGCATGAAATCGATGAAGCTGGTCAGTTTCGGCGTCGCCTGGCGGTTGCGCGGATAGACGATTTGTACCGGTCTCGGTGCCGGCGTGTAGTTTTCCAGTACAGAGACCAGGCGCCCGCTGGCGATGTCTGCCTTTAACAATACCTCGGATTGCAATACGATGCCGAAACCCTGTAGCGCCGCCATGCGCAAGGCCTGTCCATTATTGGAGCGGAAGCGGCTGGCGGGTATCAATGATTCGGTATCTGCCTCGCCGGGGAGATTCCTGAGCTTCCATCGGACGTGCTTGTTCCAGTGCATGAAGTCCAGGCATTGGTGGCCGGCCAGATCGGCAGGGGTTTGCGGAGTGCCTTTTCTTGCGAGATAGTCCGGCGATGCGCAGATCAGCATCTTGTACGCAAACAGAGGGCGCGCGATCAGGCCTGAATCTTCCAGCACGCCTATGCGCACCGAGGCGTCGTAGCCTTCCTCGACCAGATCTACCACGCGGTCGTTCAGATTCAGCTCCAGGCTGATCTCAGGATAGCGCTCCAGGTACTCGGTCATGGCCGGCGCCAGCCATTCGGTGCCGAAAGACACGGAGGCATTGATCTTCAGCACGCCGCGCGGCGTGGCCTGCATCGCTTCCGCGCCGGTTTCCGCAGCCCGTATCTCCGCCAGGATTACACGGCAGCGCTCGCAATACTGATGGCCTATCTCGGTCAGGCTTTGCCGGCGCGTGGTGCGGGTCAATAGCCTGGCACCCAGTTTTTGTTCCAGGAAGCGTATGTGCTTGCCAACCATGACCGGGGAAATATCAAATGCCTCGGACGCGGCAGTAAAGCTACCGGCATCAACGACGGCGACAAATATTTCCATGCTGAGCAGTTTATCCATCGCTTGATTGCTAACCAAAGGTTTTGAATGATATTCATATTAGCGCATTTATTCGTACACTGATCGAATTAATAATGGGCACTCGCTTAATTAAACCACCAGGAGTGCATATGAAAAAAATTCTCGTGATCGGCGCCAGCGGCGTCATAGGCAGCGCAGTCGTGCACCAGTTGCAGCAAAGGCATGAAGTGATACAGGTAGGCAAAAGCAGCGGGCAATATCAGGCAGACATCACTGATATCGCCGGCGTGCGTGCTTTGCTGCAAAAAGTGGGAAAGATCGACGGTATTGTGTTGACGGCCGGCAAGCTGCATTTCGGCCCTCTGCAGGAGATGACGCCGGAATTATTTGCTGTCGGTTTGCAGGATAAGCTGATGGGACAGGTGAACGTGGTGCTGGCGGCGCAAGATTATTTGAATGACGGCGGCTCGTTCACGCTGACCAGTGGTATCGTGGGCAATGAATCGATATTGTACGGTGCCAATGCGACCACGGTGAATGCGGCAATCGAAGGCTTTGCGCGTGCCGCCGCGATAGAGCTGAAACGTGGCCTGCGTATCAATGTTGTCAATCCTTCGGTGCTGCAAGAGTCGCTGGAGGCCTATGGCCCCTATTTTTACGGTTTTGAGGCGGTACCGGCCCAGAAAGTGGCATTGGCATATAGCCGCAGTGTAGAGGGTGCGCAGACGGGCCAGGTATATAAGGTTTGGTAGGCCTGGTAGGGTTGGTAGATGTCAGGCGAGGCGATGGCGGGACTTGCCTGGCCGCATGAATATTGAACAAAAGCATCTTTTTTAAGCTTAATTCATTTATTTGCTTGAGTTTTCCTGTTTTGGGCCGATGTTATACAGATGACTAATGCATTCAGTCTGAAGCATTGTTATTTTATTTATCATTTATCCGGTGTGCGATAGCATCTATTTCGTTGCGGCCGGCAGGAGGAAATACCATGCGCGTAGCCAATACCACAGGTGTCCAGCAGCCTATCAGCGTGACACCCACCAAAGCCAAGGATGTGGCAACAGATACAACTACTTCGACGACTACGGCCCAGGACAAGGTAACGCTGAGTTCTGCTTCGTCATCGAATGTGAAGGATGTCACTTACGCCGATCCGCGCACCAGCCAGACCGCGAAGACCGGGCAGACCGATCTGGCAGCGATGCTGGCAGAGTCAGACCGCAAGGCGCAGCAGATCATCGACCTGATCCGGCCGCTGGTTGAACAGCAAGGCTTGAATATTGCTAAAGTTGCCAGCGGCGAGCAAAAACTGACGGCCGACCCGGCGACGATTGCTGCAGCCAAGGATGCGATTGCTCCTGACGGCGATTTCGGCGTGAAGAAAACAGCGGAACGTATCCTCAGCTTCGCCAAGGCCAGCATAGGTGATGACCCCAGCAAACTGGATGCAATCCGTGCTGCGGTGGAAAAAGGCTTTAGTGAGGCAAAAGCAGCATTGGGCGGTACTTTGCCCGATATCAGCCAGCAAACTTACCAGGCGATCCAGGACACCTTCGATAGCTGGAAAGCCAATGGCATTCCATCCGGCGACGCAGTGGTGACCCTGCCTGATGCCAGCAGCCAGACAAGCACGGCGGCTTCTTCAGCGCATAAGTACAGCGCGACGTCCTGACTTTGTTCTTCCATGATGGCAGGGGTCGGTAGGCTCTTGCCATCGCCTTGAGGGTTGATGAATATCCATTCCTCGCGGTTCGTTAACATAAGTCAGCGCAAGTCTGCCCGAGTGTGAGTTATCATGGCATGCCAATACGGCAATGTTCATGACTCGACTTGCGATGAAATTCCAACAGCCCGCACTATCCCCTTTTTTTCCTTCAACAGCCACGGCCGCAGTCACAGTCGCCGCTGCGGCCCTTTTGCTCTCTGCCTGCAGCAAACCTGGGCTTGCACCGGCGCCTACGTCTGTACCGGCAGGCAGCACGGTAGAGCTGGCTTTGCTGGAAACGACAGATTTGCACAGCAATATCCGCAGCTATGACTATTACAAGCTGAAAGAAGATCCTGCGATCGGCTTCGAGCGCACGCTCAGCCTGATCAAGGCGGCACGCGCAGAATTCGCCAATACCCTGTTATTCGACAATGGCGATGCGATACAGGGCACGGCCCTGTCTGATTACCAGGCAATCGTCAAGCCGCTGGATTGTGCCGATACCGCAGCCATGTACAAGGCCATGAATATGGCCGGCTACGACGCCGCCAGCATAGGCAACCACGAATTCAATTATGGCTTGCCATTTCTGGCGCAAGTTACCGGTAGCCGTTTCAATGTTGAGGGCATGCCCGCCGTCAATGAACAAAGGCGTTGTGCCGGCCCCGGCTTTCCTATGGTGCTGGCCAATCTGTTCAGCGTGAAAGACCGGCAAAGCTTGTATCAGCCTTACGTGATACTGGACAGGAAATTTCTCGCCCGCGATAGCGAGGGCAAAACTATCAATGCCAATGTCAGGATAGGCGTGATCGGCTTCACCCCGCCGACTATCCTGAGCTGGGACAAGCGCTGGCTGGATGGCAAGGTATATACCGAGGGCGTGCGCGAGATGGCGCAAAAATATGTGCCCGAGATGCGCGCCAAGGGTGCCGATATCGTGGTCGCCATTTCACACGGCGGCCTGGACGATGCACCATATGAGGCTACGATGGAAAACGGCAATTATTATCTGGCGCAGGTGCCGGGTATCGATGCAATGCTGATAGGTCATTCGCACCAGGTCTTCCCCAATTCCGCCAGCACCGTCGCACAATTCAATCTTCCCGGCATCGACAAGAGCAGGGGGCTGGTGCATGGTGTACCTACCGTGATGGCCAATTTCTGGGGCCAGCATCTGGGAGTGATCAAGCTGGGTTTGCGCTATGACGGCAAATCCTGGGCCGTGGACAAGAATAAAACCCTGGTGCAGGCCCGCGCAGTGAAGAATGCCGACGGTAGCGTGATAGCCGCCGATCCTGCGGTGGCACCTTTGATAGAAACAGAACACCAGGCAACCATCGCCTATGTCAAAACGCCGATAGGCAATACCGATTTCCGCATGAGCAGTTTCTTTGCCGACCTGGGAGATGTGTCGGCATTGCAAGTCATCAACCAGGCACAGACCGAATACATCGCCGCCTATATCAAGGCCAGCCTGCCTCAATATGCCAAGCTGCCGGTGCTGTCGGTCAGCAGCCCGTTCAAGAGTGGCTTTGCCGGCGGCAACGATTACACCGATGTCGCTGCGGGCAGCATGTCCATCAATAATGCCGCGGATCTTTACCTGTATCCGAATACCGTTTATGCGGTGAAGGTGAATGGAGAAGACCTGCGGCGCTGGCTGGAAACGTCGGCGCAGCGTTTCAGCAAGATAGACGTAAACAGGAAAGAAGCGCAAAACCTGATCGGCAATTTCGCCGGGTATAACTTCGACATGTTTACCGAAAAAAACCTCAACTATGAAATCGACGTAACTCAGGATGCGGGCAAGCGCATCAAAAACCTGAGCTATCAAGGCAAGCCGATAGCGGCGGCACAGGAGTTCATCGTTGCGACGAATAACTACCGGGCCAGCGGCGGCGGCAATTTCCCTGGGCTGGACGGCAGCAAGACCATCTATGCTTCGCCGGACACCAATCGCGACGTGCTGATTCAATACATCAAGGCACACAGGCAATTAAGCAAGCTGCAGAACGGTTCCGACCGTAGCTGGAAGTTTGCACGCGTTTCTACGGCAGGCCCGGTGACTTACCGTTCCGCCAGCGGCAAGCTGGCCCTGGCGCAAGCCGCCGGCATCTCCAACCTGAGTGTGTTGCAGCAGGACGACGGTAGCGGCAGGCAGATGTCCCTGTATCAGCTAGACTTGAGCAAGTAATTGAATAAGCCTACAAAAACGAATAAAAAGGCCCGGCCATGACAGTTGTTGATTCTTTCCTTCCCTTCTGGACGCATTCGGAACTGATGACCAATATCATCATCTTCCTGAACCTGTTTGGCGCGCTGATCCTGGGTTTTATGGTCGGCTATGAGCGTACTTACCATGGGCGCGCGGCTGGCATGCGCACCTATGGCCTGGTATGCATGGCGTCCGCTGCGCTGGTGGTGATCACCGGCTACCCCGAATACTGGTTCGGTGCGCGTGCCAATATTCCACTGAGCGTTGATCCGACCCGCACGATACAGGGCATAGTCACCGGCATAGGCTTCCTCGGTGCCGGCGTGATCATGCGCGAAGGTTTCAATATCAGCGGCCTGACGACGGCAGCCTCTCTATGGGCATCGTCGGCGATAGGCATCATGGTCGGCGTGGGCTTTTACTGGGCGGCGATCTTGCTGGCCTTGCTGTCTGCGATGTGCATGACCTGGATTTCCAAGCTGGAGACCAAATTGCCGTCCAAGGCGGCAATCGCGATCACGCTCAGTTTCCGGCAGGGCTTTGTACCCAGGGAGGATGTATTGCGAAGGGTGGCCCTGGAGCGTGGCTATGAGATTGCCGGTGGTACCCTGGCCATTTCAGTCAGGGAAGGCAAGGCCGAATGGCGTTTTGTGGCCGTGGCCTTGAACAAGAAACTGGCATGGTCGATCAGCGCCTTATCAAATGAGCTGGCGACTTTCGCCGGTGTCGATTTTTTCCAGATGACGCATGCCAGGAATTAAACCCTCTACCTTTGCTTGGCCATTTGTTTCAGATAGGCAATCAGCTCATTCAGTTCCGGCTCCGGCAGTACCCGCTCGCTGAAGCCCGGCATCGCGGATTGCTTCCAGGTCCTGACCGAGGCCGGTTCGCGTATCAGCTTTCGCAGATAGGCTTCCTGGAAATATTCGGTCGGGTTGTAAGGCTTGTTCAGGTCCGGGCCTATCGCCGCATCGCCGCCGCCGTTCATCTTGTGGCACACCGCGCAATTGGTCACGAACACCTTCAATCCGCGCTGCTCTATGCTGTCCGCTGCAGTCTTGGGCAGCAATTGCGCATGGCGGCTCTCCAGCGGCTGCGCCTCGGCGATCCTGGCGATCTGGTACGGCCATTGTTCATTGGAGATGCCCGCTTTTTCCGGGCTTAGCCACACTAGGTAAAAAGGGCCGGCTGTGGCTGCCTCGCCGGCTTTTACCGCTGGCCATTTGCCGTCTGCCGGCTCAATCGCCAGCCAGGCCTGGGCATTGCTGGCCAATAGCGGGCCGGGGATATTGGCGACGAAACCGTCCAGCGCCGTAAATTGCACTGACAGCATTTTTTGCACCTGCGGCAGCAAGGCTGCGAAGGGAACGGCCTGGTAGCTCATGGTCCTGCCATACGCCGAGTCATGCTTGATCTCTATCGTGCGCAGGCCCGGATTCTTCAGCAGCTCCTCGCGGGTAAATTTCTGTACCTGAGTGCCGTTGGCGACTTCCAGCACGGCGTCGGCCGCCAGGGCGATACCGTGCAGGCTGGTGATGGCGAGCAGCGCCGCCAATACCATCGCTGTATGCAGAGAGCGTTTAAAAATATTCATGGGTTTGATGGGTTGCGTCATTGTTCTTATCCTGCCTGCAGTCCGTGCCACATTTCCTGATCGCGTGCGGCTGTCCAGATCCTCGGGTGTTTGATGCCTTGTGCTTCATCCACTGCGCGGGTGACATCGAAGGGCAGGCAATGCTCATAAATAAATACATGGCCAAACTTGGGGTCCATGACCTTGCGCGTGTGCGCCATGGCCTGCTTCAGCGTCATGCCCGCCGCCACCGACTCTTTCGCGCTCTGCAATAGCGTCGTGACAAAGTCTTTCGTATAATCCAGCCCCTGGTTGACTTGTGCCGGCGTCAGCAGCGCAGGACCGCGCCCCGGCACCAGTTTTTCCGCCTGCATGGCCCGCAGGGCTTCCAGCGTTGCCGGCCATTCTTCCAGTTGGGCGTCGCCGGTATAGGCAGCCGCCTCATATTCCACCAGATCGCCGGAGAAGCAGATCTTTTGCGATGGGATCCAGGCTATCGTGTCGCCCTTGGTGTGCCCCATGCCTATGTGCGTCAGCCTGACTTCCAGCTTGCCCATGAAAATTGTCATTTCTTTTTCAAACACCATGGTCGGCCAGGTCAGGCCGGGCACGGACTCGACGCCGGAGAACAGACGAGGAAAGCGTTCTATCTCGGACTGCATGTCCTGCGCGCCGCGCTCAACGATCATTTCATAGGTGCCGCGCGAGGCGATCACCTGCTGTGCGCCTTCATCAAAGTAGGCCGACGCACCCAGTACCCTGACCGCATGGTAATGCGACAGCACCACATATTTGATGGGCTTGTCGGTAACACTGCGTATATTGCGGATCAGGTCCTTGGCCATCAGCGGTGTTGCGGTCGTGTCGATGACCATCACGCTGTCGTCGCCAATGATCACGCCGGAATTGGGATCGCCTTCTGCCGTGTAGGCATAGGCATTGTCGGATAGTTTGATGAAACTGGTCTTCTTGGCTTCCAGGTCAGCCTGGGAAGCGAATTTTTTGGTGGAGCTGTCGGCATTGCTCATTTTTTACTCCTTGGTTTCGTTTCTTATTATTCTTTATTACTCTTTATGAAGCGGCAGCCCGTCCATGCCGTGCATGAAGATGCTGGTCACCAGTTGTGCAAAGTCTCTGTACGACATTTTTCCGGATTGTTCCTGGCCCTGGTCCGGCCTCAGCCAGGTAAAGGTCCAGTTGATCATGCCGAACAGCAGCATGGTCACCGCGCTGCGGTTCTTTTCCGTCGTGCGTTGTGGATAGGCCCGCTGTATCGTCTGCGTAAACAGGTCCACTACCTGCCTTTGTGCGTCCAGGATGGTATTGCGCTGCGGTTCTTCGAGGAATTTTACATCGTTCAGCAAGGCCATGTGGCGGGTCTGCGAATGTTCATACTCGATCAGGAAGGCTTCGATCAGCGCCGGCAGCGTGGTATGGGTTTGCGCAATGACGATCAAGACCTTGGTATACCTGTCCAGCAGGTCGAACAAGATGGCGTCCTTGCTGGGGTAGTAGTGGTACAGCCGGGCCTTGGAAGTGCCACAGGCGCTGGCCAGGTCGTTCATCGAGGTTCCCGGGTAACTGTTGGCGGCAAAGGCCTGCGCCGCGCGTTCCAGTATTTCGTCGCGCTGCAGTTGATGATCGGGAGATTGGGTACGGGCCATATTATTGGTTTTCTGTGACGGAATGGATTGCTGTTCGATACCTGCTTTGCTACCGATGCGCGCTGCTGCTTAGAGTTTACAGCTTACCGCTCATCAAAAGAAACCGTGACACTGTCCGAGCGCGGGTGCGACTGGCATGTTAATACAAAACCTTGCGCCACTTCCCATCCTTCCAGCGTGTAATTTTTTTCCATCGCGACATCGCCTTCCATCAGCTTGGCGCGGCAGGTGCAGCAAACGCCGCCTTTACAGGCATAGGGCAGGTCCAGGCCTGCCTGCAAGGCGACATCCAGTACGCTGGCGCCTTGGCGCGGCAGGCGTAATGCGTGACGCTTGCCATCCAGTATGACGGTCAGCGGCACGGTATTGGCATCGTTTGCTGTCTCGGTAATCGGTGCCGCTGCCGCAGGCTTCGTAGCCGGCATGCCGAAGCGTTCGGTATGTATGCTGGCTTTGGGCATGCCTGCGGCGAGCAGGCTGCTTTCCACGCAATCTATCATGTCGTTCGGCCCGCAAATATACGCATGATGTATGCCCTCTACAGGGATCAGCGGCAGCAAGACAGCCATTTTATCCGCGTCTATGCGGCCGTGATGCAATTCGATTTCGTTCGGCGCGCGGGACAGCACATGGTGTAGCGTAAAGCGGTCCAGGTAGCGGTCTTTCAAGTCTTCCAGCTCTTCGCAAAAAAGTATGCTTTCCGCGTTGCGGTTGCCGAAAATCAGCGTGAACCTGCTCAAAGGCTCGCTGGCCAGCGTGGTCTTGATAATGGACAGCACGGGCGTGATGCCGCTGCCGGCGGCAAACGCCACATGATGCCGGGCGCTGCCGGGAAGCAGTTCAGTGAAGAAACGGCCATCCGGCGGCATGACTTCCAGTAGGTCTCCGGTTTTTAATGCCTGCGCAAATTGCGAAAACTGGCCGCCGTCCACCTGCTTGATGGCAACGCGCAGTGTTCCCGTTTGCTGGTACTCGTCCACGCTGCTGCAAATGGAGTATGCGCGCCTTACTTCCTGGCCATCCAGTTGCGTGCGCAGTGTCAGGAACTGGCCCTGGGTATAGCGGTAGTGCTGCCGTAGTTCTACCGGCACGCTAAAACTGAGCGACACGGCATCCCGGGTTTCACGCCTGGCTTCGCGTATGCTGAGCGTATGAAAATGTGGAGTCATCGTTTGTTTCACACCATTGCGTGTTGAAGCGGGCTAGTAGGGCTTGAAATAGTCAAAAGGCTCCTTGCATGCCAGGCAGCGGTACAGTGCCTTGCACGAGGTGGAGCCGAATTCGGACAGCAGTTCGGTTTGTCCGCTACTGCAATGCGGACAGACTGGAGTAGATCCATTCACCGCTTTGCGCATGAAGCGCAGCGCTTGCGGCTGGCCTGCCTTGGTTTCGCTGCCCACCGCATGCGGTGGCGCTATGCCGTAAGCGCGCAGCTTGTCTTTGCCTTCCTCAGTAATCCAGTCGCTGCTCCATGCCGGAGACAAGACGGTGCGCACGCTGAATTGCGTGATGCCGGCTTGCTGCAGTGCGCCGCAAATATCCTGTTCAATCGCATACATGGCAGGGCAGCCGGAGTAGGTGGGGGTGATTACGACCTCTACCTGTTCAGCGTTGATATTGATTTCGCGCAGTATGCCCAGTTCTTCTATGGAGACGACCGGTATCTCCGGATCGGGCACGGCGCTGAGCAGCTTGCGCACCGCATCCTTGCTATAGAGTTGCGTCGTCATTTCCGTGTCCATGGCCTACCACCTACCATATCGCTTCGGGATGGGCGCGTGCCAGCGATTGCATTTCTGCCAGCAAGAAGCCGAAGTGTTCAGAGTGCCGGCCGGATTTTCCGCTGGAGCGAAATTGAGAATCTGCCCATTGCGGCGGCCATTCCAGCGTTGCATCCTGGAGCGTGCCGCGCACTTGTTCTTCCCAGGCGGCTCGCAGCGAGGCTCCGGCTATTGCGATGCCGGCATCCGCCATCTGCTGCTCCACGGCGTCGGCGGAAAAAAATTCATGGGTGTATGGCAGCAGCGCGTTCAGGGCTTGCTGCGCGCGGCGGTGCGATTCTTCCGTGCCGTCGCCAAAGCGTAGCATCCAGTCGCTGGAGTGGCGCAGATGGTAGCGCGCCTCTTTCACAGCCTTTTCGGCGATTGCCGCGAGTTGCCGGTCCAACGAGGCGGCCAGTGCCTGCCATAGCAGCACCATATATGCGGAGAACAGGAAATTGCGGCAGATCGTGAATGCATAGTCGCGCTGCTGCTGGCCCTTTTCCAGTCCGGAATTCGGCAGTTCCAGCATCGTGAAATTGCGGAAGCCAAATTGTTCGCGGAAATAGGCAAGCTGGTCCTCGGTTTGAGCCGGCTGCATCAATGAGCCGGCATGGCTCAGCAGCAGGCGCGACTGGCCTATCAAGTCCAGCGCAATATTGCCGAGTGCGATGTCTTCTTCCAGCACCGGGCCATGGCCGCACCATTCGGACAGGCGCTGGCCGAGTATCAGGGTGCTGTCGCCCAAGCGCAGCAGGTAATCGATATGCGGGTTCTCCGTCATCACATGTGCTTCACTTCGTCAGGCAGTTCGTAGAAACTCGGGTGGCGATAGATTTTGTCGGCCGCCGGTTCGAATAATTCATCCTTGTCTTCCGGTGCGCTGGCGGTGATCGCATTGGATGGCACGACCCAGATCGATACGCCTTCCTGGCGGCGGGTATATACATCGCGCGCCATCTGCAGTGCCTGCCTGGCATCGCAGGCATGCAGTGATCCGCAATGCTTGTGTTCCAGACCCTGCTTGCTGCGGATGAAAATTTCCCACAGCGGCCATTCCTGATGATTGCTTTGATCGCTCATTGTCTCTGTCCTTGCTGCTTACTTTCCGCCATGCTTCTTCGCATAGGCCATCGCCGCTTCCCTTACCCAGGTGCCGTCCTCATGTGCTTTCATTCGAGTGGACAGGCGCTCCTTGTTGCAAGGACCGTCGCCGCCCAGCACGCGCATGAATTCACTCCAGTCTATTTCGCCGAAATCGTAGTGGCTGCGCTCCTCATTCCACTTCAAGGCAGGATCGGGGATGCTCAAGCCTAATAACTCGGCCTGTGGTACCGTGGCGTCGATAAATTTCTGCCGCAGCGCGTCGTTGGAAATACGCTTGATGCCCCATTCCATTGATTGCCGGGAGTTCGGCGAACTGTCGTCGTTAGGCCCGAACATCATTACGGTAGGCCACCACCAGCGGTTCAAGGCATCCTGCGCCATCGCTTTCTGGGCCGGCGTGCCCTTGCACAGGCTGAGCATGATGTCGAAGCCTTGCCGCTGATGGAAAGACTCTTCCTTGCAGATGCGGATCATCGCGCGCGCATAAGGCCCGTAGCTGCAACGGCATAGCGGCACCTGGTTCATGATGGCGGCGCCATCCACCAGCCAGCCTATGGCGCCCATGTCGGCCCAGGTGAGCGTCGGATAATTGAAGATGGAGGAATACTTGGCGCGGCCGCTGTGCAGCGCGTCTAGCATTTGCTCGCGTGAAGTGCCCAGGGTTTCTGCCGCTGCATATAAGTATAGGCCGTGGCCGCCTTCGTCCTGTACTTTTGCCAACAGTATCGCTTTGCGTTTCAGGCTGGGCGCGCGGGTAATCCAGTTCCCTTCCGGCAGCATGCCTATGATCTCGGAATGGGCATGCTGGCTGATCTGGCGCACCAGCGTTTTGCGGTAGGCGTCCGGCATCCAGTCCTGGGCTTCGATTTTTTGTTCTTTTGCCAGCGCGGCCTCAAATCTGGCCTGTTGTTGCGAAGCAAGCCTGGCCTGCGTCTCGCTGAGTTGCGGCGCCTTATCTTCCTGCAGGTCTTTGGTCGGCAAATCAAGTGCTTGGGTATACATGGCGGACTCGCTGATGTCGATTCAGGACATTGCCGCACTGGAAAAGAGAAAATACCTGGTCGCTCGCGGCTGCCGTTTGAGTATATATTAAATAAACCGACTGGTCGGACTATTTATTATTCGGCCTGAAAATCCATGCTTAATTGATGTTCAAAGGGAAACTTTGATGCTTTATTGAGCAAAATCAGGCGGTGAGCACAAATTTTCAGTATCATTCGCAAATAGGTGTTGACAGGTGTTCGAGACATCTTCATAATCCGGGGTTCCCTACGGAGGGGTGGCCGAGTGGTTAAAGGCGACAGACTGTAAATCTGTTCTCTCTGAGTACGCTGGTTCGAATCCAGCCCCCTCCACCATAGGTAAAGAATTATTGCGGCTGAAGTGGTAGCCCCTGCGGGTGTAGCTCAATGGTAGAGCTGAAGCCTTCCAAGCTTATGACGAGGGTTCGATTCCCTTCACCCGCTCCAGTTAAGTGCTTGTGATGTTGTATTTTGCGCGAGCCGTGCTGCCCTTGTAGCTCAGTGGTAGAGCACTCCCTTGGTAAGGGAGAGGCCACGTGTTCAATCCACGTCAAGGGCACCATTAGTATTGCAGCGTGTCTCAAAGTTTCTGGTTTTAATCTTTAAGTTGTCGGGCGCGTGCCTGAGCATACTCATCAAAATCGTTAGGAGTCTAAAATGGCAAAAGGTAAGTTCGAACGCACCAAGCCGCACGTGAACGTGGGCACAATTGGTCACGTAGATCATGGTAAAACCACATTGACAGCAGCGATCGCGACAGTATTGTCCAAGAAGTTTGGC
>NZ_BMED01000008.1 GCF_014636315.1 Parundibacterium terreum
TGCTTCGGCGGCGGAGTAGGCGTGCAGGAAACTCAGGGCGCGGTGCTGGATTTCCAGGCTGCCCAGTGCAAAGGTCGTCGCCGAATGCACGTCGGGATCGTCGTCTATTATCATGATCCGCCACGTGAGTTGTGGCCTTGCAGCTACCGAAGGCTCATTGGCCTCTGGTTCGTCCAGGAAAACGAGGTCATCTTCCGAAGAGTGGATCATTGCGTTCATCTGATGTGCGACTCCATAAATGGACTTATCTTTCTTTTCACAGATGCTGACGAAAAATTAAGGGTCTTCTTATATTTATTTAATGAGTAAAACAGTTGAGCAAACAAACAGCCTGATTTTAGCGATGGTAACGATTGTAGCGAGTGTAGCTGCGCTTCAGTAGGCTTTCGAGGAGTATAAAACAAGATTACCAAAAGAAAACATCAGAAATCGTGGCTTGCACAGATAATTGGCGAATTTAATTCTTTAATTCACAAGCTTTTGTTGGATTGCCGCAGTTTCTTTGCCGTCTATGCACCCCTATCGCTGTTAGAATTGTATGAATCCTGCCTATTGGCCTAATCATTACCGCATATTTTATGTCTGGCAACACTTTTGGAACGCTTTTTACCGTAACAACCTTTGGTGAGTCTCACGGTCCTGCAATCGGCTGCGTCATTGACGGCTGCCCACCCGGCATGGAGCTATCCGCTGCCGATATTCAAGGCGATCTGGACCGGCGCAAGCCCGGCACTTCGCGCCACGTCACGCAAAGACAAGAGCCCGATACCGTAGAAATCCTGTCCGGTATTTACGAGGGTAAAACCACCGGCACCCCGATCGCGCTGCTGATCCGCAATCAGGATCAGCGCAGCAAGGATTACGGCAACATCGTCGAGACCTTCCGCCCCGGCCACGCCGACTATACGTATTGGCACAAATACGGCATCCGCGACCCGCGCGGCGGCGGCCGTTCTTCCGCGCGTTTGACTGCGCCTGTGGTCGGCGCGGGCGCAGTAGCCAAGAAGTGGCTGCAGCAGCAATACGGCACTGTGTTTTCCGGCGGCATGAGCCAGCTTGGGAACATAGAGATCCCCTTCCAGTCCTGGGAGCACGTCAAGGACAATCCTTTCTTTGCGCCAACTGCAGATGCGGCCTTGATCGCGCAACTGGAAGATTACATGGATGCGCTGCGCAAGGATGGCGATTCCATCGGCGCTAAGATAG
The DNA here is from genome assembly GCF_014636315.1 of Parundibacterium terreum. Classification (GTDB taxonomy): domain Bacteria; phylum Pseudomonadota; class Gammaproteobacteria; order Burkholderiales; family Burkholderiaceae_D; genus Undibacterium; species Undibacterium terreum. Next base: position 1,207 of record NZ_BMED01000008.1, read on the forward strand.
ATATTGTTGCCAGCAACGTGCCGGTAGGCCTCGGTGAACCCATCTACGACAAGCTGGATGCCGATATTGCGTATGCAATGATGGGCATCAATGCCGTCAAAGGCGTGGAAATCGGTGCCGGTTTCAAATCCGTTGCGCAACGCGGTTCAGAGCACGGCGATGAAATTACACCGGAAGGCTTTGTCGGAAATAATGCCGGCGGCGTACTGGGCGGCATTTCCACAGGCCAGGATATTACTGTTTCCATCGCCATCAAGCCGACTTCTTCCATTCGCATCCCGCGCCGCTCCATCGATAAAAACGGCAATCCTGTCATGGTGGAGACCTTCGGCCGCCACGACCCTTGCGTCGGCATTCGTGCCACGCCGATCGCAGAAGCGATGCTCGCCCTGGTGTTGATGGACCATGCGCTGAGACATAGGGCGCAGTGTGGCGATGTGAAGCTGGGATAATGTAAGGACAAGCGCCGGCATGCGCTTGTCTGAAGTAAAGCCCCTTTAGCTCCTTGCTCCACTTTTTCCGCTGTCCTATTCGTTGATCCGATGAATGTTCCACGCCGCGCCTGGCCGCAGCAATCCTTCCAGTTCGCACTGTTTTTCTTTGCCTATTACGGCTATACCGGCATTTTTACGCCGTATGCCAGCCTGTATTTTGCTGACAAGGGCATGACAGTCGCACAGATTGGCGTGCTGATGTCGCTGATGCAGGTGATGCGCATCTTCGGCCCTAATTTTTGGGGCTGGGTTGCCGACTATACGCAAAAGCGTGTGCTGGTATTGCGCCTGATGGCGCTGGGCGCAACGATTTCTGTCGGCGGCCTGTTCTTTGGCCAGACCTTTGCCGCCTTCTTTATCGTGATGGTGCTGATCAACACTTTCACCAGCCCGCAGGGTCCCTTGTCGGAAGCATTGATGCTGGCCGAGATGCGTGGCGACCTCACTTATTACGGCAAGCTGCGCCTGTGGGGATCGATAGGGTTTGTCGTAACGCTGATGCTGGTGGGGCAGGTTCTGGATTGGATAGGCATCGCGCGCATGCCGTGGATGGCCATGCTGTTGCTGGGGATAGCCTGGTGCGCCAGCATGCGCATCAAGCAGAGCGTGCAAGGGGCTTCCCGTAGCCAGGCTCCGTCCATGGCGCATTTGCTGCGGCGGCGAGAGGTCTGGGCATTTTTTATTTCCTGCTTCCTGATGGTGGCCGCACATGCTTCGCTGTATGTGTACTACTCGCTGTACCTAGCGCAACTAGGCATGAGCAAGGGAAGCATCGCCTTCATGTGGACTTTGGGAGTGCTGGCAGAAATTCTGTTCTTTTATTATCAGGCGCCCATCTTCAAGCGCTTTGGGATCCGGGCGCTGATGCTGCTGGGTTTTGCAGTGGCCATCATTCGTTTTGCCATGATAGGCTGGGGTGCGCAGTCTTTTGCCATTCTGGTGTTTGCGCAACTGCTGCACGCCTTCAGTTTTGCGGCCCACAATTCGGCAGCCGTAATGACGATACAGCAATGGTTTTCCGGCCCCTTGCAGGCGCGCGGGCAAGCCTTGTTTATCAGCATCTCCTATGGGCTGGGCGGAACCCTGGGTGGCTTGCTGCTGACACTCATCTGGGAAGGTCTTGGGCCGCAGGCTGTCTACTATGCGGCGTCCGTCTTCGCTGTTGCCGGATTGTTATCCGCGTGTTTGTACTTCCGTTGGCAGGCGCATGCAAGCAACAGCCTTGCATCCTGAGTTGCGGGTACCATAGGTTTCCCCGCAGCAGTATCTCCATTTTGGTGCGTGCCTGAATCGGCAGCTGAATAAAAACCGGCCAAAATCCAAGTTTGTTTGAATTTTCTGATGAAAATTCGGCGTTTAATAGTCTTCCTGATTTTTTATCTTGAAAAATGTGTGCCCAACTTGGCTTTTGGCGTGGTTCTGCGCTGCACAATTGTGGCATAATCAAGAGCTAAATTCAGCAGTACGCACTATTTACGCACTATTTCAGGTTGCAGATCATGCTTAAAACGCTTTACGACAAACTTTGGGAATCCCATGTGGTGCATGCGGATGAAGACGGCACCTCCATCTTATATATAGACAGGCACCTATTGCACGAAGTGACCAGCCCACAAGCCTTTGAAGGCCTGAAGCTGGCTGGCCGTACGCCGTGGCGCAATTCCGCCAACCTGATGGTTGCTGACCACAATGTGCCGACCACCAACCGTATCAATGGCATCGAAGATCCTACCTCGCGCCTGCAGGTGGAGACTCTGGATGCCAATGCGAAAACTTATGACCTGACCTATTTCAGCATGGCCGACAAGCGCCAGGGCATCGTGCATGTGATCGGACCGGAGCAGGGGGCAACCCTGCCGGGCATGACAGTCGTTTGCGGCGACTCTCATACTTCGACCCATGGCGCGTTTGCCTGTCTGGCGCATGGTATAGGCACATCTGAAGTTGAGCATGTGCTGGCAACGCAGACCCTGCTGGCAAAAAAATCGAAATCCATGCTGGTGCAAGTTGACGGTGTAATGCCTGCCGGCGTCACTGCCAAGGATATCGTGCTGGCCATCATTGGCAAAATAGGCACCGCAGGCGGCACGGGCTATGCAATTGAATTTGCCGGCTCCACAATACGCAGCCTATCCATGGAAGGCCGCATGACGGTCTGCAATATGGCTATCGAGGCGGGCGCGCGCGCCGGCATGATCGCTGTTGACCAGACTACTATCGACTACGTAAAGGGACGTCCGTTTTCTCCGGTCGGCCCGCACTGGGATCGCGCTGTGGAATACTGGCGCACCTTGCACACCGATGCTGGCGCAAAGTTCGATATGGTGGTTACCTTGAACGCTGCGGAAATTACCCCGCAAGTCACCTGGGGCACTTCGCCGGAAATGGTGGTATCGGTAGAGGGCCGCGTTCCTGATCCTGACAAGGAAAAAGATGCGGTCAAGCGCGATGCGATGGAAAAGGCGCTGGTGTACATGGCGCTGAAACCCAACACTGCGATCTCCGACATCCGTATCGACAAAGTGTTTATCGGCTCCTGCACCAACTCGCGCATAGAAGATTTGCGCGCCGCCGCGGCGGTAGTGCGCGGCAAATATCGTGCATCAAATGTGAAGCTGGCGATGGTCGTTCCGGGCTCCGGCCTGGTCAAGGACCAGGCAGAGCGTGAAGGCCTGGACAAGATATTCCGCGACGCCGGTTTTGAATGGCGCGAACCGGGTTGTTCGATGTGCCTGGCAATGAATGCCGACAGGCTGGAGCCGGGTGAGCGCTGCGCTTCGACGTCCAACCGTAATTTTGAAGGCAGGCAAGGGCAGGGCGGGCGTACCCACCTGGTGTCGCCTGCAATGGCCGCAGCAGCAGGGATCGCGGGCCATTTTGTCGATGTGCGTGGCGTACGCTAATAGAAAATCGCTGGTTGTTGAAGTTAAAAAAATAGAAATCTGAAAAAAGGAATTCACATGAAAAAGCTCTGGATGTTGGGATTGTGTGTATTTGTGCTAGCCGGCTGCAATACCGTACAAGGTATTGGCAAGGACGTGAAACGGGCCGGTGAGGCAGTTGAAAGTGTCGGCAAAAAATAAAGTGTGAGCATGGAAAAATTTACTGTACTTGATGGCCTGGTTGCCCCTATGGACAGGGCAAACGTGGATACCGATGCCATCATACCCAAGCAATTCCTGAAATCGATACAGCGCACCGGCTTTGGCCCCAACCTGTTTGATGAGTGGCGCTATCTGGATCATGGTGAGCCGGGCGTGGACAATAGCAAGCGTCCGTTGAATCCTGATTTCGTGCTGAACCAGCCGCGCTATCAGGGCGCATCGATACTGCTGACCCGCAAAAACTTCGGTTGCGGTTCTTCCCGCGAGCATGCGCCGTGGGCGCTGGACCAGTATGGCTTCCGCGCGGTAATCGCTCCCAGTTTTGCCGATATCTTTTTCAATAACTGCTTCAAGAACGGCTTGTTGCCTATCGTTCTGACGGAGCAGCAGGTGGATGACTTGTTCAGTCAGGTGAAAGCGTTTCCTGGCTTCCGCCTGATCGTTGATCTGGAGAAGCAGGTTGTGACTACTTCCAATGGCAGCGTCAGCTATCCGTTTGAAGTGGATACCTTCCGCAAATATTGCCTGCTCAACGGTCTGGATGATATCGGCCTGACGTTGCGCCAGTCGGACAAGATACGCGCATTTGAAGAGCGCCATCTGGCGACGCAGCCATGGCTCGCAAACACGATCTGAGTTGATCTGATTTGGTCTGATTATTTGCTACCTTCCTTTTTTGAAGCTTGTCTATAAATGAAAATCGCAATTTTGCCGGGTGACGGCATAGGTCCGGAAATTATCGAGCAGGCCGTCAAGGTGTTGAATACCCTTGGCGAGTCCTTTGAAATGGAATCGGCTCCAGTCGGCGGTGCCGGTTATGCTGCACACGGGCATCCGCTGCCGGAAGCAACCCTGAAGCTGGCGCAAGAAGCAGACGCGGTCTTGTTCGGTGCGGTTGGAGACTGGAAATACGATACGCTGGAGCGCTCCTTGCGCCCCGAGCAAGCTATCCTGGGTTTGCGCAAGAACCTGGGCCTGTTCGCCAATTTGCGTCCGGCGATTTTGTATCCGGAACTGGCCGGTGCTTCAACATTGAAACCGGAAGTCGTTTCCGGCCTGGATATCCTGATCATCCGCGAACTGACCGGCGACATTTACTTCGGCCAGCCACGCGGCGTGCGTGAGGCGCCGGATGGTCCTTTCAAGGGACAGCGCGAAGGTTTCGATACGATGCGCTACGCGGAGGGTGAGATACGGCGCATTGCCCACGTCGCTTTCCAGGCAGCGCAAAAACGGGACAAGCGCCTGACCAGCGTCGACAAGGCCAATGTGCTGGAAACTTTCCAGTTCTGGAAGGACATCGTTACCGATGTGCACAAAGAATATCCAGACGTAGCGCTGGATCATATGTATGTGGATAACGCGGCGATGCAATTGGTGCGCGCGCCGAAGAAATTCGACGTGATGGTGACCGGCAATATGTTCGGCGACATCCTGTCCGATGCGGCGGCGATGCTGACCGGTTCCATCGGCATGCTGCCCTCCGCTTCGCTGGATGCGAACAACAAGGGCCTGTATGAGCCGTCGCACGGCTCGGCTCCGGATATCGCCGGTAAAGGCGTGGCCAATCCGTTGGCGACAATCCTGTCGGCAGCGATGATGTTGCGTTACTCGCTGGGCAAGGCGGAGCAGGCGGACCGTATCGAGAATGCGGTCAAGAAAGTATTGGCGCAAGGCTTGCGTACGCCGGATATTTATGAGGCTGGTACCACCAAGGTCGGTACGGCCGAAATGGGTGAGGCGGTAGTAAAGGCTTTAGGATAGTTTTTGTAGGTGAAGCCTGTTTAAGATCTGTAGCGAACGGCTGTCAGCGGGGTGAGGAGCAGCACAGAAAGCGGAGCGTACATAAAGGTAATAAGGGTACGTGAGCATTTCGAGGAGTGCGTGAGCCTCGGTCATGGCCGCGCAGTAAGAGATTAGACAGGTTTTGGAGGGCAGGGGCGTCCTGCGAGTGTTTAGGGAAAGATGATGAAACTAGTAGGTCTGGTAGGTTGGCGTGGAATGGTGGGTTCCGTACTGCTGCAACGCATGCAGGAAGAAGGTGATTTCGATCATATTGAACCCGTGTTTTTTTCAACTTCCAATACAGGCGGCGCAGCCCCTGCAATGGCCAAGAATGAAAAGACATTGAAAGACGCGAATGATATTGATGCATTGAAGAAGTGCGACATTATTATTACCTGCCAGGGCGGTGACTACACGACGGAAATTTTCCCTAAATTGCGCGCATCCGGCTGGGATGGCTACTGGATAGACGCGGCTTCCACGCTGCGCATGAAAGACGATGCCATCATTGTTCTGGATCCGGTCAATCTGGACGTGATCAAAAGCGCACTGAGCCGCGGCGTTAAAAATTACATCGGCGGTAATTGCACAGTATCTTGCATGCTGATGGGCCTGGGTGGCTTGTTCCAGCACAATCTGGTGGACTGGATGAGCTCCATGACGTATCAGGCAGCTTCCGGCGGTGGTGCGCAGCATATGCGTGAACTGCTGACCCAGTTCGGCAGCATCAATGCCGAGGTGAAGGCGCTGCTGGATAATCCTGCAGCGGCCATCCTGGAAATAGATCGCAAAGTATTGGCAAAACAGCACTCTCTGACTGCCGACGAAACCAAGCAATTCGGCGTGCCGCTGGCCGGCAACCTGATCCCCTGGATAGACAAGGATCTGGGTAATGGCGTTTCCAAGGAAGAGTGGAAAGCCGGTGCAGAGACCAACAAGATACTCGGCTTGGGTGAAGCTTTCGGCAATCAGGCAATTCCAGTTGATGGCCTGTGCATTCGCATTGGCGCCATGCGCTGCCATTCTCAGGCTTTGACAATCAAGCTGAAAAAAGACGTGCCTCTGGACGAAATTAACGACATCATCGCCAGCAACAACCAGTGGGTGAAGGTAGTTCCTAACGATAGGGAATCGTCGATGAAGGATCTGACGCCAGCTGCAGTCACCGGCAGCCTGACGATTCCGGTAGGCCGCCTGCGCAAGATGCAAATGGGCGGTGAGTACCTGTCAGCGTTTACTGTCGGCGATCAATTGCTGTGGGGTGCGGCAGAACCTTTGCGCCGCATGCTGCGCATTCTGATAGCAGATTAATAATCAGCGTAGATATTTGTGCATCGAAGAGGAGTGATTCGTCACTCTTTTTTTGTTTTCAGGGGTCAATGTTTACCTGAAATGCGACAAAGTAGGCTGAGAAAGGACCTTAGTCCTCTACTTTTCATTGTCAAACGGCAACAAGGATTTATACTATAGGCAGAACCCATTTCATAAATAGCATCGGCTGTTATTTATGAAATGAGTTCCACCTTACCCGGATTTGTTGCGAAATTGGCTGAACGCATAAGATGGATCAATGCAGCGCTTCGGCTCTCGGGTAATCTGGCAACAGCTTCTCGGGCCCTTAATGTATTTACCATAACAGTAAATAGAGTTAAGCTTGCGGGGCTAGGTGGCTGGTGTTATCTTGAAATAAGTGTCACTTGGCCGTTCATGACAGCTAATGATCGGGCTTAAGCGGGTGGCGCTTGTCAAGAGACGATAATGTAAGAGTGGCGCATTTGTGGGCAAGTACTCACATGGATTGCGACACATGACCCCGGTTACAGGCACGTCAGGGTTTGGCAACAAATTCTGGCAGCAGGTGCAATGTAATCGCCGTACTTAACAGTATTCGAGTATCCCTATTTCCCAAAAATGTCCTATAAAATGCATAACTATAAACGCTCGCCATCCACATTGTTGGGGCGCAAAGCGCTGGGAGCCGCAGTAGCTTCAGCGCTTTTGCTGCTTGCTACCGGCGCAAATGCTACTGGTTTAGGACGTCTGACCGTACTTTCCGCCCTTGGCCAGCCCCTGCGCGCGGAGATAGAACTCACGTCGCCAAGCAAGGAGGACCTGGGTTCCCTGGTTCCCAAGCTCGCTTCTGCAGATGCTTTCAAACAAGCCAATATCGACTTCAATCCGGCGTTGACTTCCTTGCGTTTTGTGGTTGAGCAGCGCGGCTCCGGCTATGTCATTCGCGTCAGCTCTTCGCAGGCGATGAATGAGCCTTTCGTTGATTTGCTGCTTGAGCTGAATTCCAGCAACGGTAAACTGCTGCGCGAATACACCTTCCTGCTTGATCCGGCGGAACTGAGGAATAGCCAGTCTGCCCAGGTAGCCAATCCGGTCAGCATCGCCAATATTCCATCGACACAGGGTTCCCAGGCAAGGCCAAGTGTGCCTGCGCCGGTATCCGCGCCTGTATCGCAAGCGGCACAGCCGTCCAGAAGGCCTGTTGCCAGCTCCAGGCCGCAGGAAACCGCCCCAGCAGGAAAATCCGCTGGCGATTACCAGGTCAAGAGTGGCGATACCCTCAGCAAGATCGCTGGCAACTACAAACCGGAAGGCGTGTCGCTGGATCAGATGCTGGTCAGTCTGTACCGCGCCAATCCCCAGGCATTTGCCGGCAATAACATGAATCGCCTGAAGGCCGGCCAGATACTGACGGTACCTGACGCCGATACCGCGCGCTCCTCTGGGGGAGGCGAGGCGCATTCCGTAGTCATGGCGCATGCTGCTGACTTCAGTGCCTACAGGAATAAACTGGCAGGACAGGTTTCCAATGCGCCGGCTGAAAAAGCGACTGCCAGCAAGCAGGGGCAGGGTGGCGCTGGCAATATCACCGCCAAGATAAAAGAACTGCCGACCGCGACCAATGAGGCTGCCGACAAGCTGAAGTTGTCCAAAGCCAGCCCGAATGCAGCCGGAACGGTCAAGGCTGGTACCGGCAAACCGCTGGCAGAAGAAGACAAACTGGCCAAGGATAAGGCGATTGCCGATGCCAATGCCCGCGTCAAAGAGCTGGAAAAGAACGTCGGCGACCTGCAAAAGATACTGGAAGTCAAAGACAAGGATCTGGCTGCCAAGCAGGCTGCGGCCAACGCCAAGCCTGAAGTGAAAAAGGCGGAAGAGAAGCCGGCCCCAGCACCAGCTCCTGTAGCTGCTGAGCCAGCGCCTGCGCCGACGCCTGCTGCGAGCGCCGCGGCTCCTGTCGTGGCAAATGCCAGTGCTGCGGCATCGGCTCCGGCCAAGCCTGCAGTCAAGCGCAAAGTTTTGCCGCCACCGCCACCTCCTGAGCCAAGCTTCTTTGATGGTTTGATGGATAACCCGCTGGTCTTGCCGCTGGCGGGTATTGTGGTAGCCCTGCTGGGTGGCTATGGTATTTTCACTAGCCGCCGCAAGAAAAAACTGCAACAGTTTGAGGATAGCATTCTGACTGGTTCCAGCATGAAGGCAAACTCCATGTTTGGCTCCACGGGTGGTCAAAGCGTCGATACGAATAACAGCGTATTCAATTCCAACTTCGCCCCTTCTGCCAGCCAGCTGGATGCGAACGAAGTGGATCCGGTTGCTGAAGCTGACGTGTATATCGCTTATGGCCGTGATTCCCAGGCAGAAGAGATATTGAAGGAAGCCCTGCGTACTCAGCCAGACAGGCATGCGGTGCGCGTGAAATTGCTGGAAATTTATTCCAACCGCAAGGACACCAAATCCTTTGAACGCCTTGCCAGCGAGCTGTATGGCATGACCGGCGGCAAAGGTGAAGAGTGGGCGCAAGCTGCTTCCATGGGTATTGCGCTGGAGCCAGGTAATCCTCTGTATGCAGGCGGTAAAGCGCCTGATGCACTGAGCACGGCAGCAGCGCTGGGCTCGGCGACTCAGCCTATTGAAGATCTGGATCCTGAGGCGCTGCTGGCTAACTCCCTGTCGGAAGACATGCTGGAATCTATCAGTATCATCGATACTGCGCATGCGACGTCGGATGATCATCACGGTTCTGCCGATGCACATCTGGATGCGCAACCGACAATGGATATCGGTTCGCTGGACTTCGATCTGGATATTCCTACAGCATCTGCACCGGAAGCCCCGCATCAGCCGCTGGTGGATGAGGCGCCGCTGATTCCTGAGTCCGCTCCTGTAGCTCATGTGAAAGCAGACGATCATCATGCAGAGCAAAATTCACTGGTAGATTTTGAGTCCATTGATTTTGATCTTGGTGCAGAAGAACCTGCAAAAGTGACGCATGCGCCAGAGGCGGTGCTGGATTTCCCTGCTAGCCATTCGCTCGATCTGGATTCAGTAAAACTGGACGCCGGCAATGAGCTGCATGTGGAGCCGCAGGAAGCTGCGCATTCCATTCATAGTGGTAATGAAATAGCATTTGAGTCTGCTGTTCCTACGATTCCTGAGGTGCCACAGCACGTAGAGGAGCACGTACATCACGCGATGGCGGATATTCCTGATTTGCCAGGACTGGATCACTCCATGTCCAATGGTCATCATGAAGAGCCGGCCAAAGCGGAAGCTCCTGCCAACTATGATTTCGATCTGTCCGGTATTGACCTGAACCTTGACGAAGACAAGCATCCGTCTGCAGAAGCCGCAGGTGGAGATGCCGAGTCTTACAATGCAGAGATGGCGACCAAGCTGGATCTGGCTGTGGCCTACCACGAGATCGGCGACAAGGAAGGCGCGCGCGAGCTGCTGGATGAGGTATTGAAAGGCGGCACTGCAGACCAGATACACAAAGCGCAGGGCATGCTGGCACAACTGGGTTGATGATGGAATAGTTTCAAGCCTTGTATAATCCCGAACGGGCGCCGCTTTCGCTGGCGCCCGTTTTATTTATACGGCTGCATCTTGCATACTGATGCGGGCACGCCGGGTAGGCATAGGAAGTGATCTTGATAATGGAATTGAATTGAAGCGTATCGTTTTAGGCGTCCAATACAATGGCAGCCCCTGGAGCGGCTGGCAAACGCAGCCCAGCGGCAATACCGTACAGGATGTTCTGGAGCGGGCGCTGGCGTCGTTCGCCAAGGCACCTATAGCGACGACCTGTGCCGGTCGTACCGATGCTGGAGTGCATGCGCTGGAGCAGATCGTCCACTTTGATACCGAGCTGGACCGGGCCGCTTACTCCTGGGTCAACGGGGTGAATGCCTTTTTGCCTGCCTCCATTGCGGTGCAATGGGCTACGGAAGTGCCGCATGAAGTCAGGGAAGATGAATTGCATGACTCCCAGGCGGATTTTCATGCGCGTTTCAGCGCTTATGCGCGTACTTATCATTACGTCGTACACAATAGCGCAGTGCGTTCGCCTATCTGGGCTGAGCGCGCCGGCTGGGTGTTCCGGCCCCTGGATGTGGACAGGATGAGGGCAGCAGCGGTCCACCTGATCGGTGAGCAGGACTTCACGGTCTTTCGCGCCGCGTCCTGCCAGGCAAAGACCCCGGTCAAGCACATGTACGAGGTCCAGATACGGCAGCAGGGTGATTTGATTGTATTTACGCTGCGTGCCAGCGCTTTCCTGCATCATATGGTGCGCAATATTGTGGGTTCTCTCATTTTTGTCGGAACCGGCCGCCGTGAGCCGCCATGGATCGCGGAATTACTGGAAAGCCGGGACCGTAGCCTGTCTGCCCCGACTTTCATGCCGGATGGCCTCTATCTCGCCAGAATAGACTACGATAAGAAGTGGGCGCTGCCGCAAATCGATCAGGGGCATTTCCCGGGATTTTTGGGTATTGCGCTGCCCTGAAGCCGATTTCTATCTTTGCAGCAATATTTCAAATTGCAAGACTTTTCATAGTGTTGCTGATTTGCACAAAAAATCACAAGGAAGCCTGATAAATCGGGTTTGTTATTAGTGTGGCAAGCATGATTTATCGGCTTTCCCCACTGAAATCCGGTAAAATGACGCTTTTGCATAACCCAAAATGAGGCGCTCGCCTGGGGATGTTTGCCCGGCACGGAGCGCCTTTTTTGTAATTAAACTTTCATCGCATTATTTTTGGTATTAATGAACAACATCCGCAACTTCTCGATTATTGCTCACATTGACCACGGTAAATCTACTCTCGCTGATCGCATCATCCAGTTGTGCGGTGGCCTTGCTGACCGCGAGATGGAAGCCCAGGTATTGGACTCAATGGATATTGAGCGTGAGCGCGGCATCACGATCAAGGCGCAAACTGCAGCCCTGTCCTATAAGGCGCGTGATGGGCAGGTGTATAACCTGAATCTGATCGATACCCCGGGCCACGTCGATTTCAGCTATGAAGTCAGCCGTTCGCTGTCCGCCTGTGAGGGCGCGCTGCTGGTGGTGGATGCATCGCAAGGCGTAGAGGCGCAAACGGTCGCCAACTGCTACACGGCGATCGAGCTGGGTGTGGAAGTTGTTCCTGTCTTGAACAAGATAGACTTGCCGTCCGCCGATCCGGAAAATGCGATCAATGAAATTGAAGAAGTCATCGGCATTGATGCCGGCGATGCAGTGCATTGCTCCGCCAAGACCGGCCTGGGTGTGCAGGACGTGCTGGAATCCCTGATTGTCAAAGTGCCGCCGCCAAAAGGCGATCCGGCAGCGCCGCTGCAGGCCCTGATCGTTGACTCCTGGTTCGATAACTATGTCGGCGTGGTCATGCTGGTGCGCATCAAGAACGGTACCCTGCGTCCAAAAGATAAGATACTGTTCATGGCCACCGGTGCCCAGCACCAGGTGGAAAGCGTAGGCGTGTTTACACCGAAGTCCCTGACGCGCGACGAGTTGTCCGCCGGCCAGGTGGGCTTCATCATTGCCGGTATCAAGGAATTGAAGGCCGCCAAGGTAGGTGACACGATTACCATCGCCGGCAAAGCCGCCTCAGAACCTTTGCCTGGTTTCAAGGAAGTGCAGCCTCAGGTGTTTGCCGGCTTGTTCCCGGTTGAAGCGAACCAGTACGATGCACTCCGTGATTCCCTGGAAAAACTGAAGCTGAACGATGCTGCGCTGATGTATGAGCCTGAAGTTTCGCAGGCGCTGGGCTTCGGCTTCCGTTGCGGGTTCCTGGGTCTGCTGCACATGGAAATCGTGCAGGAACGTCTGGAGCGTGAATTCGACATGGACCTGATTACCACGGCACCGACGGTAATCTATGAGGTTGTGATGGCTGACGGCAGCATCCTGATGGTGGATAACCCGTCCAAGATGCCGGAACCGTCCAAGATTGAAGAAATCCGCGAACCTATCGTTACCGTCAACCTGTACATGCCGCAAGAGTATGTCGGTTCTGTGATTACCTTGTGTACCGGCAAACGCGGCGTGCAGATGGACATGAATTACCACGGCAGGCAGGTCAAGCTGACCTACGAAATGCCAATGGCCGAGATCGTGCTGGATTTCTTCGACAGGCTGAAATCCACCTCGCGCGGTTATGCGTCCATGGATTACGAGTTCAAGGAATACCGTGCCTCCGATGTCGTCAAGGTCGACATGCTGATCAACAGCGAAAAGGTCGATGCGCTGGCGATTATCGTGCACAGGGCCAACAGCCAGTACCGCGGCCGTGCAGTCGCCGCCAAGATGCGCGAACTGATTCCACGCCAGATGTTTGACGTGGCTATTCAGGCGGCAATCGGCGCGAACATTATCTCGCGTGAGAATGTCAAAGCCTTGCGCAAGAACGTCTTGGCAAAGTGTTATGGCGGCGATATCAGCCGTAAACGCAAGCTGCTGGAAAAACAAAAAGCAGGTAAGAAGCGCATGAAGCAGGTCGGCTCTGTGGAAATTCCGCAAGAAGCGTTTTTGGCGATTTTACAAGTGGAAGATAAATGAATTTTCAGACAATTCTAGGCAATTTTGCATTGATCCTGTTTGTATTGACTCTGGTGACCGGGGTCATCTGGTTCCTGGATACGTTTTACCTGTCCAAGCAGCGCCGTCAGGCAGCCGACCGGGCCCTGGCTGATTTTGATACACGTAATGCCAAATTGACTGCAGATGGCATACGTTTGCAGCAAAGTAATCGTGCCGACATAGAGGCCAGCCTGTTAAAGCAACCGGTGTGGATAGAATATTCCGGCAGTTTCTTCCCGGTGATTGCGCTGGTATTTTTCCTGCGCTCCTTTTTGTGGGAGCCGTTCAAGATCCCATCCAGTTCCATGTTGCCAACTTTGTATGTAGGCGATCTGATACTTGTCAATAAATACACCTATGGCATACGGCTGCCGGTATTGAACAAAAAGGTCATAGAAATCAATAATCCGCAACGCGGAGATGTGATGGTGTTTAAATACCCACGAAATCCATCGCTGGATTATATTAAGCGTGTGGTGGGTGTTCCTGGTGATAAAATAGTATATAAAAACAAACGTTTAACGGTGAATGGTAAAGAGGTTTCTTACGAGCCTTTGCCGGATTTCCTGGATGATGAACGCCTCAGCTATTCGCAGCAATTCAAGGAAAACCTGACAGGCGTGCAGCACAGGATACTCAACAACGAGGCCGCTCCAACGTTTGTGAAGGACCCGTATGATTTTGCGCATCGCGATCTGTGCAGCTACAACTCGGAAGGATTTGCCTGCACCGTCCCGGACGGCAACTACTTCATGATGGGCGACAACCGCGACAATAGCGAAGACAGCCGCTACTGGGGTTTTGTACCTGATCAAAATATCGTCGGTAAAGCTTTCTTCATCTGGATGAACCTGGGTGATCTTAAACGCATAGGCAGCTTTCAATAATTAATCTGACAGGATTTATGTATGTTGAAAAATAAATTAATAAATAAAGAACAGCATTTGAATCGCCAGCGCGGCATGTCCCTGATCGGCCTGATACTGACCTTGGGCATCCTGGGCGTATGTGTGATGATAGGCGCCAAAGTAGTGCCTACCGTTATTGAGTTTATGGGTATCAAAAAGGCCATCGTGGTTGCCAAAGCTGCCGGAACCACGCCCAGAGAGATCATGGAATCATTCGATAAGCAGGCAGACGTCGGCTATCTGGAAGCCATCAAGGGCAAGGATCTGGTCATTACCAAGAGCGATGACGGTTTTGATGTCAGTTTTTCTTATCAGAAAAAAATTCCTTTAACCGGCCCTGCAAGCCTGGTGATGGACTATGAAGGCACGACCGCCAAATCCGGCGTTGCTGCCAAAATGAAGGAGCAGTAAGACTTCATATGGATGATCAATTATTGCAAAAAAGGCTAGGCCATGTGTTCAAGGATGCCGCGTTACTGCAGCAGGCACTGACACATCGCAGTCACAGCGTTTTGCATAACGAACGCCTGGAATTTCTGGGCGATTCGATACTCAATTGTGTTGTAGCTTCCTTATTGTTTGAAAGTTTTGCGACGATAGATGAGGGCGATCTGTCGCGTGTGCGCGCCAATCTGGTCAAGCAGCAATCCTTATACGAAATTGCCCAAAGAATAGAGCTGTCGCAATTCCTGCGCCTGGGCGAAGGTGAATTGAAGTCCGGCGGTTTCCGCCGTCCTTCCATCCTCGCCGATACGCTGGAAGCCTTGTTCGGCGCCATCTTCCTGGATGCAGGTTTTGATGCAGCACGCGAAGTGATACGCGGCTTGTATGCGCCTGTGCTGGTTTCGGTTGATCCGACCACGCTGGGCAAGGATGCCAAAACTTTGTTGCAGGAATTTCTGCAAAGCAAAAAAATCGCCTTGCCACAATACAATGTTGTGGCGACTCACGGTGCGGCGCATAATCAGGAATTCGAAATCGAATGCCTGGTGCCCAAATTGGAGATACAGGTATTCGGTACCGGCGGCAGCCGCCGGGCCGGAGAGCAGGCTGCAGCCAAGCTGGCACTGGAAACCGCGCTGGCAATGCTGGCGAAGACGCCTGCAGCAGCACGCAAGAGCAAGCAGAGAACTGCGCAACTGAAACTGGCCGGCATCGCCACTGTGCAAACCGAGCCGGCAAAAGATGCCGGCAAGGATGCCGCCAAAGAGTCAGGCAAAGAAGTAGCCAAGGAAGTGACCAAAGAAGTTGCCAAGGATAAGCAATCCGCATCCGGCAAACAGAAATCCCTGCTGGAGCCCGCAGCAGCGCAGGCAAGCCCGGCAACACCGGCAACAGATAACGCAACACAGCAGCACCCAACGCATACTACGCAACCGAAGACAGCATGACCGAGCCAACAACCGCAGTAACCGATTCCAATGACGACTTCCGATGCGGCTATATCGCTATCGTAGGGCGGCCTAATGTTGGCAAGTCCACCTTGATGAATACGCTGATAGGCGCCAAGGTCAGCATTACTTCGCGCAAGGCGCAGACTACGCGCCACCGCATTACCGGCATACAGACCAAGGACAATACGCAATACGTGTATGTCGATACGCCGGGTTTCCAGACCCGCCATTCCAATCCGCTGAACCGCACGCTGAACCGCACGGTGACCAATACGCTGACAGCGTCCGACGTCATCCTGTTCATTATCGAGGCCGGTACTTTCGGCCCGGCGGATCAGCAGGTGATAGATCTGTTGCCAAAGAACGTGCCTTGCATCCTGGTCATCAATAAATCCGATCGCGTCAAAGACAAGGCAGTGATGATGCCTTTCGCGCAAAAAATCACTGCATTGTTCCCGTTTGCGGCTGTGGTGCCGGTGTCGGCTACCCTGGGCTTCCAGTTGGATGCCTTGGAAGGAGAGATCAAGAAATACCTGCCGCACAATCCGCCGATTTTTGCGGAAGACGATATTACCGACCGCAGCGAAAAATTTCTGGCGGCAGAAATCGTCAGGGAGAAACTGTTCCGCTTTGTCGGCGATGAACTGCCGTACACCAGCACCGTATTGATAGAAAAGTTTGAGCAGGAAGGTAATCTGCGCCGCGTATTTGTTGCGATCCTGGTAGACAGGAGTACGCACAAATCGATGGTGATAGGCAACAAGGGGGCGCGTTTGAAAGACATCTCCACGCAATCGCGCCAGGATATGGAAAAATTGTTTGGCGGCCCTGTGTACCTGGAAATCTGGGTCAAGGTCAAATCCGGTTGGGCAGATAATGAAGCCGGCTTGCGCGCCTACGGTTACGAATAGAGGCGCACACTCCACATGGCTGATCATGCCGTCGAACTGGACACCAAAGAAGCAGCCTTGCCTGATGAAAGTGTCAGTGCAACGCTGAACCGGCTGTCACCGGGCCTGCCGGAAAAACTGGCAGGAACTCGCAAACCTGCCGTAAAAAGAATCGCAAAAGCAGCTGCGCCGCGCGCTCCTCGTCCGGCCGCAAAAGAAATCCGCATCGCCAGCCAGCCCGGCTTTGTGCTGCATTCCTATCCATATAAAGAAACCAGCCTGATCATCGACGTCTTCAGCCGCGATCACGGCCGTGTGGCGCTGGTGGCCAAGGGCGCCAAGCGCCCGCACTCCAAGCTGCGCAGCGTGCTGCAGACCTTCCAGCCTTTGACAATGGGTTGGACCGGCAAATCCGATATACGTACGCTGATCGATGCCGAATGGGTGGGCGGCATGCTGCCGCTGGAAAAATCCGCGCTGCTATGTGGTTTTTATCTGAATGAATTGCTGATCAAGTTCATGGTGCGCGATGATCCGCACCCTGCATTGTTCGATCACTATGTTTCCACGCTAAACCAGCTTGCGCATAATGAGCCTGCCTCCATCGTGCTGAGGAAGTTCGAGCTTGCGCTGCTGAGGGAGTCCGGTCTTGTGGGCAACCTGACGCTATGCACGCTGACGCGCAGGACAGTATTTGCGCAAGAATATTACGTCATTGATCCGGAGTTGGGCGCACGTCCGGCCCGGCCTGCAGATACTGCACCGAAGGTACTTGGAAAAACCCTGACCGACATGCATATGGGGGAGTATCAGGACGCCACCACGCAGGCGCAAAGCAAGTTGCTGATGCGCTACCTGCTCGCGCATCACTTGCACGGCGCCGCTTTGAATACTCGACAAATCCTGATCGATCTACAGAATTTATGAACATCCATCAACAGACCCAATTGATCGATCTCGGCATCAATATCGACCACGTCGCTACATTGCGCAACGCGCGCGGGACTTCGTATCCCGATCCGCTGCAGGCTGCGCTGATGGCGGAAGAGGCCGGTGCCGACTGCATTACGCTGCATATGCGCGAAGATCGCCGCCACATCAAGGATGCGGACGTAGAGCGCATACGCCCGCAGTTGCTGACCAGGATGAACCTGGAAGCGGCAATCACGACAGAGATGATCGACTTTGCCTGCAAGATCAAGCCGCAGGATGCCTGCCTGGTGCCGGAGCGCCGGGAAGAAGTGACTACCGAAGGCGGCCTGGATGTGGTCAAGTATTTTTCCCAGGTACAGGCGGCAGTGAGGCAATTGCAGGCAGAAGGCATACGTGTCAGCCTGTTCATCGATGCCGATGCACAGCAAATCCAGGCTGCCGCAGAATCGGGCGCGCCGGTGATAGAGATTCATACCGGCCGTTACGCCGATGCGCATGACGATGCAGAGCAGGCCAGTGAGCTGGTCCGCGTCAAACAGGGTGTGCTGGAAGGCATTAAGCGCGGCCTGAAGGTGAACGCCGGCCACGGTCTGCACTACACCAATGTGCAGGCGATTGCTGCTATCCACGATATTACCGAATTGAACATAGGCCACGCGGTAGTTGCACAGGCCGTGTTTGTCGGTTGGAAAAAAGCCGTCAGCGACATGAAGGCCATCATGACCCACGCCCGCCTGCTGGCGGATGTCAAAGCCTGAGAGCCTGCGCATGATCTATGGCATAGGCACCGACATCATCCAGATCTCGCGCATAGAGGCAGCGCTGGCACGTAACGGCGAGCGTTTCGCAGAAAAAATCCTCGGCGTGGAAGAGCTGGAAAAATATCGCCGCCGCAAGGCCAAGGTAGAGGCGCGCGGCATACGCTTTCTGGCGACGCGTTTCGCTGCCAAGGAAGCCTTCTCCAAAGCCATAGGCATGGGCATGCGCATGCCCATGACATGGCGCGCGATGCAAACCCTGAATGCTCCCAGCGGCCAGCCGATTGCCGTCACCAGCGGCAGCCTGCTGGAATGGATGACAGCCCAGGGCCTGACTGCGCGCGTCTCCATTACTGATGAAACCGATTATGCAGTGGCCTTCGTCATCGTTGAAAAAAACGTCGCAGACCTTGCCAGGTGAGCAGGTGAGCCCTCTGGATTTTTCAAACCATGTCTGAACCGAAGTCCGAATCCACGCCGGAACCGCAGTCCGAACCGAAAGCTGAATCCCGGCCTGAACCCGGGCTGGATATGACGCCCGCTTTAAAGCCTGAAAAGCCTGAGTTGAGCCAAGCCGACGCCCGCGCTATCGTGCTGGAAACGGTTTCCAAGCTGCCCAATCTGCCCGGTGTCTATCGTTACTTCGATACGGAAGATAATGTGCTGTACGTAGGTAAGGCGCGCGACCTGAAAAAGCGCGTCTCCAGCTATTTCCAAAAGACCCTGACCAGCCCGCGCATTGCCATGATGGTGGAGCGCATCGCCCGGCTGGAAACGACCGTCACGCGCAGCGAGGCGGAAGCGCTGATCCTGGAAAACAACCTGATCAAGGCGTTGCGCCCGCGCTATAACATCCTGTTTCGCGATGATAAGTCCTATCCTTACCTGAAAATCACAGGCCAGGAAGTGCCGCGCATGACTTACTACCGCGGCGCGGTGGACAAGAAGAACCAGTATTTCGGACCTTTTCCCAGCGCCTGGGCTGTCAAGGAATCGATGCAGATCTTGCAGAAGGTGTTCCTGCTGCGCACCTGCGAAGACAGTGTATTTGCCAATCGTACCCGGCCTTGCCTGTTGCACCAGATCCACCGCTGCAGTGCGCCCTGCGTGGACATCATTTCCAAGGAAGATTATCTGGCCGACGTGGACAATGCGTCCAAGTTCCTGCGCGGCCGGCAATCGGAAGTAATGCAGACGCTGGAAACCAAAATGCTGGGCTTTGCGTCCGAACTCAAGTTTGAAAAAGCCGCGCTGGTGCGCAACCAGATGTCGGCATTGTCGCGCGTACTGCATCAGCAGAGCATGGAAACTACCGGCGATGCCGATATCGACATCATCGCCGTCATCGTCGAAGGAGGGCGCGCCTGCGTCAACCTGGCGATGGTGCGCGGCGGCCGCCACCTGGGTGACCGCGCGTATTTTCCTACGCATGTCGATGATGCGCAGTTGGCGGCGGAAGACTCTATCGAATCTGAAGTGCTGCAGGCCTTCCTGGCGCAGCACTACGTAGATCAATTTATTCCGTCCACACTGGTGCTGAACGTGGAGCTGGATGCGCCCGACCTGATGCTGGCGCTGGCTGCGCAGTGCGGGCACAGGATACATCTGTCCTTTCAGCCGCAGGAGCAACGCCGCGCCTGGCTGGACATGGCCGTCAAGGGTGCAAAAATCTCACTGGCGCGCATGCTGTCCGAGCAAGGCTCGCAACAGGCGCGCACCCGCGCACTGGTCAATGTGCTGGAGCTGGACATCGAGGACATCGACGTGCTGCGGGTGGAATGCTTCGACATCAGCCATACGCAAGGCGAGGCCACACAGGCATCCTGTGTCGTGTTCCATCACCATGCAATGCAGAACGGCGAATACCGCCGCTACAACATCAACGACATCACACCCGGCGATGATTACGCTGCGATGCGCCAGGTGCTGCTGCGCCGCTACGAAAAGGTCGCCAATGGCGATGGCGTGATGCCGGACATCGTGCTGATCGACGGCGGCAAAGGCCAGGTTGAAATGGCGCGCCAGGTGTTTGTAGAGCTGGGCCTGGATATCAGCCTGATTGTCGGCGTCGCCAAAGGAGAGGGTCGCAAGGTCGGCCTGGAAACCCTGGTCTTTGTCGATGGTCGCGCAGAAAAAGAACTGGGCAAGGAATCTGCAGCGCTGATGCTGATCGCGCAAATACGCGATGAGGCGCACCGCTTTGCCATCACCGGCATGCGCGCCAAACGCGCCAAGGCACGCCAGACCTCGCAACTGGAAGAGATAGAGGGCATAGGCCCCAAGCGCCGGCAGAGGCTGCTAGTGCGGTTTGGCGGCCTTAAAGGGGTGGCAGACGCCAGTGTGGAGGATTTGCAATCCGTAGAGGGGATTTCCCACCAGTTGGCCGAGGAAATTTACAAGCGCCTGCGCTAACTCAATGCCGCTCGCACAAAGACTTCTGCGCGGCAGATGCTAACTTCCGATACAGATTAAAAAACCGTGCCGCAAACTTAACAAATATAATGTGCGTAATCGATACTAAATAAAAAAAATGCCTTTCAATTTCCCCATTCTGCTGACCTGGTTGCGCGTCGCATTGATTCCCCTGGTGGTAGGCGTGTTTTATTTGCCCAAAGAATGGCTCAGCCCGTTTGAGCAGGGCGTGGCATCGACCATTATTTTCATCGTGGCAGCTATCACAGACTGGTTTGACGGCTTTCTGGCCCGGCGCTGGAACCAGACCTCGTCTTTCGGCGCCTTCCTGGATCCGGTCGCAGACAAGCTGATGGTAGCAGGCGCCTTGCTGGTATTGACCGAGCTGGACAGGGTTAATGCCGTTATTGCCTTCGTCATCATCGGCCGCGAAATCACCATCTCTGCACTGCGCGAATGGATGGCGCAGATAGGCGCTTCCAAATCCGTCGCAGTCAATTCTCTGGGCAAGATCAAGACGACTGCGCAAATGGTGGCCATTCCCATGTTGCTGTACTACGACACCCTGTTCGGCGTCATCGACACGGCCTACTGGGGCCCCTGGCTGTTATTGATTGCGGCAGTTTTAACGGTATGGTCTATGCTGTATTATTTGCGCAAGGCGTGGCCGTTGATTAAAGAAGTCACCGACAAAAATAATTAGTATCAAATTCTTGACAAGTTAAACAGGTGTTATATAATGTGCGCCTGTTGTTGATGCGGGAGTAGCTCAGTTGGTAGAGCGCAACCTTGCCAAGGTTGAGGTCGAGAGTTCGAGACTCTTCTCCCGCTCCAGTTTTATGGCGTGGTATAGTAGTAGGCTTGTAGCAAAAATTGCGGGAGTAGCTCAGTTGGTAGAGCGCAACCTTGCCAAGGTTGAGGTCGAGAGTTCGAGACTCTTCTCCCGCTCCAGTTTTTGGCGTAGTATTGCAGGTCTTGTAGTAAAAATGCGGGAGTAGCTCAGTTGGTAGAGCGCAACCTTGCCAAGGTTGAGGTCGAGAGTTCGAGACTCTTCTCCCGCTCCAGATTTTCAAAGGGAAGCTGGTAGCTTCCCTTTTTGTTTAGTTCAGTCCTCCGCTTTTTAAGCACCGATGTTTCCCGCTGTCATGGCAAGAAATTATCATCTGCATTAAAATAGCAACCCTTGGCGGGGTAGCAAAGCGGTTATGCAGCGGCCTGCAAAGCCGTGTAGACCGGTTCGACTCCGGTCCCCGCCTCCAGATTTCAAAAAGCGCTACAGGCGCTTTTTTCGGCTTCAACCGGTCGTATTATCAATGCCGCCGGAAGTAGGCAAAGTGCCCGAGTGGTGAAACTGGTAGACACATCGGACTTAAAATCCGCCGCTTCGTTAATAGCGGGCGTGCCGGTTCGATTCCGGCCTCGGGCACCAGTTACAAGTTTCAGGTAGTTTCAAGATATCCCAAAGCCCGCGCTTCTCCCTATGAGAGCGCGGGTTTTTTGTTTCAGGACGTACCAATAAGTTCTTTGACATCCCACGTTTTTGACGGTTACAGTGACGGTATACGTAAAATCCAGATACCGTCAAAAACCGTATACCGTCAAAAATGCCAAAACTCGCGCCACCACTCACTGATACGCAACCAAGAAACGCGAAGCCCAAGGAGAAACCGTACAAGCTGCCGGACGGGGGCGGGCTCTATCTTTTAGTCAATGCGGACGGAGCCAAGTATTGGCGCATGGATTATCGATTTAATGCTAAAAGACAAACATTGTCATTCGGGAAATATCCTGAAGTGACTCTCGCCGGCGCCCGTGCAAAACGTGCTGAGGCGCGTAAAGACCTTGGGGAGGGGAGAGACCCTGGATTATTGCGCAAAGCTCAGCGGGAGGTTAAGCGTAGTCAGATTGAGGCGAATATGCGGATTGCTTCTGGCCTGCCTGCCTTGGACTCGTTCGAAGCGATTGCTTGGGAATGGTTTGAAACAAAAATAGCTTCATTGTCCGAGAGCCACAGCAGCCGTACAAAGGCCTATCTCATAAACGACTTGATCCCATACCTGGGGCCTTTAAACATCGCGGACATCAAGGCTCCGGCTTTGTTAGAGTGCCTTCGCCGTATTGGTGCCCGTAAGAATAAACAAGGAAAGAACATTACCGAGACAGCTAACCGCGTCCGGGAACAAATGGGGCAGCTTTGGCGATATGCCATTGCGACGGGTAGGGCAGAGCGTGATATTGCCGCCGACTTGCGTGGAGCATTAGAAGCTCATGTGGCAAAGAACTTTTCGCACATTACGGACCCAAAGATTCTCGGGCAATTGATGCGTGATATCGAAGCCTATCAAGGCACGCCGGTCGTCAAAGTGGCTATGCGGGTGCTGCCTTTGGTTTTTACTCGGCCAAGCGAATTCCGCATGGCAAAGTGGGAGGATATTGATTTTGATGCGAAAGAATGGCGCTATCACGTTGCAAAAACAGACGTTGATCACATCGTCCCTCTATCGTCACAAGTCATTGAGCAGTTGAAGGCTTTAAGACCATTGACCGGCGACGGCGAATATGTTTTCTCGGTTAGGGGCGGCCAAAGGTCGATGTCAGAAAATACGATCAATCAGGCATTAAAGGGCATTGGGTATACCAGCGACATCATCCAACCGCATGGTTTTCGGCATACTGCTGCAACCATGCTCGCTGAAATGGGATGGGATGAAAATATGATTGATCGCCAGCTCTCCCACAAGGTGCAAGGAGTGAAGGGCGTTTATCAAAAGGCCAAATATTTGGAAGAGCGTCGAAACATGATGCAGGCTTGGGCCGATTATGTTGATGGTCTTAAGGCGGGCGCCACGATAATTCCAATACGAGCGGCCTAACGTCACTCCCCTAAACCGCAATTCTGCGGTTTTTTTTCGGCCAAAGCGTGAAATGCAAACAGGCTGGGAGTGTTTTTCCAAGTGTGGCAGTGTGGCAGATCGCAAAACCTCTGGAAACCCTCATGAATACTAGGTTTAGCTGCCACACTTATAGTTAAATAATGTGTGGCAAAAGTGTGGCAGAAGTGTGGCAGTCAAAAACACCCAACCATTTTATGCGGGTTTTCAAGGTAAAAACGGCTACAAGCTGCACCAGCTCTACGTTAGCGGGATCAAGGGATAGTTTTGAGACGACCCTGCACTTCTTGGAATTGAGCGCGAGAATAATTTCTCGCACGCAACCCGCCACGGCGATGTCGGTTATACAATAACAGCACTTATTTCTAATCTATACCCTGAAGGGCATTATGAGCAGTACTTCATTAGTCAAAGTGCTTACGGGCTACAAGGCTGACAGAGATCAATTCAAAAGGGTCGCGTCTTCAAACACTTCAGTGGCGTTTGATGAGATCACAGAAACACTTCCTGAGTTTTTCAAAAGCATCGCGACTGATACCAAAAAATATAAAGTAAAAGGTTCATATGGGCAGTTCAATTTTTCAATTGCAACTTGCCCATGGGTGGCGATATTTAATCGCGACATTACTGGGACCGCGCAAGAAGGCTACTACGTCGTTTTGCTTTTCTCCGAGTCGATGAATTCATGCTGGCTCTCGCTCAATCAAGGCTTTACTGCATACAAAAAACAGTTCATTTCTGATTCGTTGGCCTTCAGAAAATTGAGAGACACCGCCGATGAGGCAGTCAAACACATCAAACCGATCGCCGGGGCAAAATACGGCCCTATCAAACTTTCAGCGTCCTTGAATCTGGCCCAAGGCTATGAGCAAGGCTCTATTGCCGCTTTTGAATACACGACCGCAGCGCTATTGGCTGGAGAGATTTCCGACGCCCAACTCAAGCAAGATATTTCTAAACTGCTTGCGGCTTATGACGAACTCCATACTCTGTGTGGAAAGAATTTATTGAATCTCACGCCCGTGACAGAAAATGAGTATCAGAGTCAGGTCGATATGATTGCAGCAGGCGCCGGCGCCGATATTCCGGAGGACGAGATAAACCTCGAACCGGGTGGCGAAAACGTGCCACCGCAGTCGAATGCCTCCAAGGGGAGCAAATACCAGCGAGATGCGAAGAGAGCTGCAAATGCGTTAAAGCGCGCTGGATTTAAATGCGAGATCGATAGCACACATCCATCGTTTATCTCAGAGAAGACAGGTAAAAATTATGTCGAAGCGCACCACCTAATCCCGATGGGGATGCAATCTCAGTTCGCATTCAGCTTGGATGTCGAAGGTAATATTGTGGCCCTATGTCCGGCCTGCCATAAAAAACTTCACTATGGGCAGTTTGCGGATAAGACTAGCGACCTTAAAAAATTACTCAATGCGAGAAAAACTGATCTAAGCGCAAAGAAATTGGTCATTGACTTTAACACTCTCAGTAAGTTTTATCGGAAATCAATTGAAGAAGATTTTTAGTTTTAAAAAGACAGGTAGTGAATCGGTGGATAAAAATATAACCGCCGAACGGCGCACTGAAAATGAAGAAAAATTCAAGCAGGCCGATACACAACTTGAAAGCAAAACGAGCGAATCTCTTCGCTCTGGGATGATATGGGCTCAAAAGTTCGAAAGCCTAACGCCGGAGCAGCGTGCAGCGTATGAAAAACGTAGTGCGCAATTTTCCGCCAATATGAAAACGATGCGGGAAACGTTAGCCAGCACATTTGCGACTCTCAATTCAAGCATGGTTGCGGCCATGCGCAGTGCCAATGAACCATCGCGCTTGTCGATGAGAGCACTTGATCTTTATGATGCGTTAAAAGCAAGAGATCACATAGCAGAAGCCGAGATCATGGGTTCTCCAGATTTCGGCGCGCATCTCTTGCGCCTAGTAGTTTACTGGGCAGAAATGACCGAAGAAGAACGCGCCGAAGCGGTGACTGACGAGATGGCGAAGGTCGTCGAACGTATGGAGAAGGTTGATAATGGCTATCTACTTCGCCAGGATCAAATAGATAAAAAAACGATGATTACATACTTTAATAAAAAAAATCATGTAATTAGAAATCGCGCCGAGCTCGAAAGTTGGCCCTTTGAGGATTGGCCTTTGGAGCGCAACTACGGGCCAGATACGCTAGTTAAATGGTACAAAGAAGCCATGCCGCATGTCAGGCTGGTAGGCGGGCGCCCGAGAAAAATAACATTAAGCGACGATTGATTTTTGGGATCCATTAGTGTTTTACAACAAATTAACAGATCGTCAGTAAGCTAGTAATAATTTTCAAATAATTTTGATTCGCAGGCTATGTCCAGGTGATAAACATTTGGCGATTTTTCTTCTAGCAATATAGCGAATCGTCGTTTTACTATTATTCAGGAGTATGCAAATGGAGATTAAAAATGTATTCGCATTATGTTTGGCTTGTATTTTTTTGACATTTTCCTCTACTTACGCTTATTTTTTGCGCTCGCGATCAAAAAAAGTGATGATGGAAGAGTTAGAAAAAGAAATACAAGCAAAGGTGCGATCTGCGTTGGGAAAACCATCTCCTCATATACCCTCAGACATTCAATCCATTTCTTCTATCTACTGCGACATTTACACTCAAGCGACATATGCTGAGCAAGATGGATTGACACAAATTTGTGGGCTTGGTTTTGGAAAAGCACTTGAGGTACTGATCAAGGACTATGCTATTTTTGAAAATCCCGGGGACTCAGAAAAAATAAAAAAAGCGACTTTAGCTGAATGCATCAACAACATTAAGGATGATTCAATTAAGGGGAGTTCAGATTTGGCACGTGCGCTTCGAAACGATGAGACGCATTACATTAAGAAATACAATTCGCACGATACCAAGGACCTCAAGGGGCTGATCCAGATAGCGATGACTCTTATTGAGCAAGCGATAAGCAGGAAAAAAGTTGACGCAGAAATTGAGCGCATACGTCAAAAAATGGAAAAGGATCGCAACGCTAATTAAAATGACTGATCAAAGTAAACTACCCCTAGAGCAAGACCAACCTGCTGAAAACGACGAGCTCGGTTTTAATTCGTCGGTGAGCGAATTAGCGTCAATTATTGAAAATTTTTTGCCAAACACACAGATCAAGACAAAAGCGTTTGTCATAGGTATCGAGGGCAAGTGGGGGGAAGGCAAAAGTACGTTTATCAAGCTTCTTCAAAAATTGTTGTTGATGGATGCTCCTGAGGCGCCCGGGTGGGGGAAACGACTACTCATGCGTCTATTGAAACCTGTGAATATGTTGTTGTTGAAGTTGCATATTACAACCCGACTTCAAGAATGGATGGTCAGAAGTGATCCTCCCAGGCTCACGGTAATCAATTTTGACCCATGGTGGTTCAATGGAAAAGACCACCTACTCGATAATTTTTTAACCGAACTGAGTGGATCGGAATCAGCTGCGATACTAGGAATAAGGACTGCACTAACAAATTTGCAGAAAACACTTCCCAGTCATAAGAAACACATTCTCGATTTTCTTTCTCCGCAGATCGCCACTGTCCTACCGTTATTAGGTGGTGGGCTGAGTATCCTCGGACTTAGCTACCCACCAATCTTGATGTTTCTAAATGAAGGTAAGCCTTCAAGTACTTTGGCATTTATAGTCTATGCGGCTGTAGTACTTTTGTTATCTCTAATATGTAAATTTTACGCTGTGCCGGCAACGTTTGATGCTCGGAGAAAAGCGCTTCAGAAAAAGATTTCAAACCAGAGCAAGCGCCTAGTTGTGATTATCGATAACATTGATCGATTGGCATCGGATGAGATTGAAGAATTGTTCCGCGTAGTGAAATCAGTACTAGATTTGAGCAATATAGTTTATGTCCTTGCCTATGACCGATTAGTAGTCTCCGCAGCTCTGGAAAAGGCACATCCGGGCAACGGGCATACTTATTTGGATAAGATAGTGCAAATGCCCTACCCCATGCCTAAGCCACAAGACCATGACTTCAAAAAATATTTAAATAGGGTGATTTATGAGCTGCCAATGCTTTTAGAGCATGATGGAAGATCTGTGAAAATGACTGCTGAAGATAAACGCAGGCTTGATTTGTTACCGCTTCTAGTAACAGTACCCAGAGATGCAAAGCGCCTCAAGAATGCTCTGATTGTCACCCACGGTAAACATGTAGCGGGAGAAATTCATCCTGTTGATTTTATATTGTTGAAGGCATGCGAATTATTCGCGCCAAACGTAGCGGCAGAACTTCTGTCGCTTAAGACTAGAAAAATTTTGCCCTCAATTTTAAAAAACTACATCGATGACAACGTTGATAAATATCTAAAAATACTGGAGGATCGTTATCCGGAAACCGCTATGTGGTTATCCGAAGACTATAAGCGATTAGACTTAGTGCCGTTTTTAAGCAGCCAGCCCTTCAATCTGTTCAGACACAAATTTGGCCTCGCACAGGTAGCTCCAGAGGTAAATAATCTCGACACGGCCTGGAAGAATTACGGCCGAATCACTGAATCAACCACGATAATAAATTACCTTCAACGAACACTCGCCCCGGGAGAGGCCCGTCGACGCATTGTAGATGGCCTATTGAATTCAAGAGAGTTAGGGGACTTTGCAACTAATTTCCGTGGTATTCAGCCTGAAGCTTTTGAGCAATATTTAGCTAAGCTGTATTCGACTCTGGCAACGCTGACATCGACAGATCGCGCACAATTAAATATTAAAGCTATTTTGATGGGAATAGGTGATTGTGACAGCCTTCTGAGGCGCCAAGCGATTCGTTGGGGGAGAATGGCGCAGCTCAATGAGCTTGTCACCAAACTCGTTAAAGTGCTCTTTTTAGAGACTAGCGAGGCACTGTCTTTGGCATTTGCGTTACTCGACCGTCAGCAATTGGTATACCCAATCTACGAATTGGTCAGAGAGTACGACGATAAAAATAAGTATTTCGGCTTGAAACAAAACGCTGTCAGGGAGTACGTAGCGGATGTGATTCAAAAAATGCCGACGCGGTTGGCTTATGAAATCGAGATAGGTAGTAGCGCATACAAAATTGCAAGTGAAATGAAAAAATTGGATGCTGCTAATTTTAACAATCGGTTGATTTACAAGTGTGTCGATGAAGAATATTTCATTGATCTTTGCGTTAGCTACGCAGAAATAATTGAGACTCAAAGTAGTATTCCTGACGATTTCTTATCAACTTATGAGTGGATTCGAGTTAGGGTGTTCTCCAAATTGAATGGTCAAGAGTCGATTGAGGCACCAATAAAAAAATCGTTTCAAGTCATTCATAAACATCTGAGCGTGCAGAAAACGTTACAACTCGAAGGAAAAACGACTTAATCGCACACCAGCAGTTACAAGTTAACCCAGGTTGACCCCGTAAAAGCCCTGTTTACCTGATCCGGGGGAATATTAGTTCCCTCGTCAACTTGCAAAGATACGTCCTGTGGTGCCAGTTCATCCCGAACGGCGCCGTAACATTCAGGGAGTATTTATGCCGCACCAACAGTCAATCCAACTATGGCGCTTGCCACGCGTCATCGCCGAAACTGGCCTGTCCAAATCAGAAATTTACCGGCGCATCAAAGCCGGAACCTTCGTCAAACCCGTCCGATTGGGAGCCAGGGCGATAGCTTTTGATTCATCCGCCATTCAATCTTGGGTCAAGTCCGTGATTCAGGGAGGTGTTCAATGAAACGCCCCTTGGACGTTCAACGTCCAATATTTGCCCTAACGATCGCCGCAAATTCCGGCTTCTATGTATTAGAAGTCAAGCTGGACGATAGCTGCTACCCGGTCGGCGCCTATCAAACGCCGGTAATCGCCTGGGCTATCGAAATGGAATTCCTGATCCCTTATCCGGTCACATTGGAAGGCGCACAACTCCACAATGAAGACATCTTATGCCCCAATGGTTCGATAGAGCGTGCATCAGACTGCTACTACCCCAATCTTGATGAGTGGCTAACGTGCAAGCAGTCGGAATACCTGAAACTGAAAGGGCGCTAGGCATGAGAATGTTCCTGTTCGAACACCCAACCCTTGCCATGCGACGGCACAGGGTTTATCCTATGTCCGTCACCGAAAAAGAAGTGACCTGGGGTGAGAGCCAGAAATACGAAAGCGCACGGACCGCGCAATGCGGTTTTTTTACGTGCGTATACCCTCGTTTACCTTCAATGGGCGGCGGTGGTAGGGGAGCCGCAAGGTTCGCCGGTGTGCTTTCGTGCCGGTCTCTCAACCCTGCCATCTGCTGCTCACCCCGTTTGAGAGCGGGGAAGCGGTTTAACCGCAACGAAGGAGGCACTATGCCTGGCTCACCCACGTCTGTCCAAACCCGACAGCTACCCCGCAATCCTCAATCCAATTCCCCATCGCTGTACTACGCAGGTGGCAACGTCGGCCTAGGCTACCCGCTGGCATCGTGCTATTTCGCCGTGGTGTCCAATGACACCGAACAGCACTGGTCCGTCGCCAAGACCGTGCGCCATTTCCTGGAATTCTCCCGCGAAGCCAAGGCCCGCATCCTGGCCGACTGCACTTTGCAGCAACGCTACAGCCAAGACGCCGATACCGAGCGCCACGCTTTGGCGCATACCCTGTCCACCTTGACCGGAGGCCACCATGCTTAAGCGCGACCAACAACCGGCCTTGCTGGCGAACCTGATCGGCCCCCATTTACCACCCGTGGCCCTGAATGTGTCTGCCCGCTATCAATTCTGCGTGGACGCCGGTGCCTGTGCTGCCGTGGACTTCTTTGACGATCTCGCCGCCGTCGGTCTGCACGACCATATTGCGCTCTCGCTGCAAGCCTTCAATAGGTCGCTACGAGCCGCCGCCCGCCAGAATCCTGAATTTGCCAGCATAGGCGCCCAAGCCTGTACCGACGCCTTTGCCGCTGGCTACCTGGGACGCATCCAGCAAGAGCTCCGGCTGTTTCACGGTGAGGCAACGTTAGGCCCAAAGGCCCCGAACCCGCCCGGTGGCCGTGCCGTGAGTCCGTCCGATACGCTCCATTGAGGCTCGCCATGACAAATAACATTCCCAATTTGGGCCCCTTAGGGACCGTCACGACCAGTTACAGCGGCGTTGAGCTCGTGATTCAAGACAATGCCTACGATCACGCCTGTATGCGGGCGGCACAGCTCGCCGCATTGCTAAGCGTCGTCGCCGATGTCAAATCTGACTTTAATAACTCCAGTAAAACCATACAAAGCGATGTGCTATGGCTGGCGTCCACCCTGGCCGATGAAGTGCAACAGTTGTTGCCCATCGTCCTCAAAGAAACCGGACGTGACGCCGCCGCCCATCGCCACTATATAGAAAGGGCCACGCATGACGCATCCCGTCAGCCATGAAGTGATACAGGCCGCACTCACGTATATCCCGGCCAATGACCGTGACCTGTGGCTACGGGTTGGCATGGCCCTTAAAGCCGAGCTCGGTGACCATGGCTGGAGCACCTTCGAAACCTGGAGCTTGAGCGCCGACAACTATGACGACAAAGCCGCCAAAGCCAGTTGGAAGAGTTTCAAGCTCGGCGGCAAAGTCTCCATCGGCACCCTGATCCATGAAGCGCAACAACGTGGCTTCGATCCCAAGCAGTATGCGCCGGCAACTCCCATCAGTGCGGAAGAGTTGCAACGCCTCAAGGCAGAACGTCTGCAACGCGATGCCACCGCCGAACAAGAAACCAAACGCAAGCAAGCCGCCGCTGCCAAGAATGCCGTCACCGCCTGGGATGCCGCCAGCCCGGAAGGCAGTTCGCCCTATCTGCAACGCAAGGCCATACTAGGGCACGGCGTGCGCTATCACGGCGACGTACTGTATATCCCCGTGATGGATCGCAACGGCACCCTATGGAATGTGCAACGCATCTTCGCCAATGGCGATAAGCGATTCTATAAAGACGGCATAGTGTCCGGCTGTTTCCACGTCGTTGGCGATATCGATGCCAGTGAGTGGCTACTGATCGCGGAGGGCTATGCGACCGCGGCCAGTTTGCACGAAATTACCGGCTATCCGGTGGTGATCGCCTTCTTTGCGCATAACCTCAAACATGTCGCCGCCCTGATGCGTGAGCGCTACCCGACCAAGACTATGCTGATCTGTGCCGATGACGATAGTGAATCCGCTGCCAAGACGGGCGTCAATGCAGGATTGGAAGCAGCGGCCAAAGTGGCTGAGCAAGTACACGCTCACTGCTGTCAGCCGATAGGATTGCAGGCCGGCGAAACCGACTTCAATGACTTGGCCCTGTCCAGTGGCAAACAGGCGGTACGTGACCAGATAGCGGCAGCGATGAATCAGCACTCACTCACGGATGAGCAAACCGTAATGGCGGCGCTGGATGTACCAGACACATTGCATGCATCGGATGTCCAAGTAACGCCGAGCACTTTGAATGATCCAGCCGAAGGAGTGAGCGCTAACGAGGTCGTGCCTGCGCAAGAGAGTAGCAAAGCGGCTAAGCGGACTAAGCAGACGCAAGCTAGGCCGGCAACACCCAGTGCTGAGCATGCCAGTAAGCCGTTCTTCACCAATGATGAGCGCGGCGTGTGGTTTCATGGCTTTAACCAGCAAGGTGACCCTTTGCCGGCCCAATGGATATGTTCTAGCCTCAGTATTACCGCCAAGTCCCGCGACGCCGTGAATGGTTCATGGGGTTATCTATTGGAATTTAATGATCCCGACGGCAACCCAAAACGCTGGGCCATGCCCGCCAGTATGCTAGCCGGGGACGGCAACCAATACCGGCAAGCGCTATTAGATATGGGCCTGCTGATCGGCGCCGGTTTGCAAGCCAAAAACCAACTGACTGTTTACATACAGACCACAGATACCGACGCCCGTGTCCGTTGCGTGGACCGGATTGGCTGGCATGATGATGTGTACGTCTTACCGGACTACACGATAGGGGATAGTGAAGACAGAGTGATGTTCCAAGCGGCTGGCGGCGTGGTGTCGCAGTTCAAGCAAAAAGGCCGCTTGGACGACTGGCGCACCAATGTATCAAGCCATTGCCGGGGTAATTCCCGTCTGCTGTTCTGCGTATCGGCCGGCTTTGCCGCGACCTTGCTGCATCACTCCGGCGTGCCCTCCGGTGGCTTCCATATCTGGGGCGATAGTTCTAGTGGCAAGAGTACAGCCTTTAAGGTCGCCGGCTCGGTGTTTGGTGGTCGCGACTACCCAAGGAATTGGCGCATGACCGACAACGCGCTAGAAACGGTAGCCGCGCAGCATTCAGATGCTTTGCTTTTGCTGGATGAAATCGCGCAGGTGGACCCTAAAGTAGTCGGCGATACCGTCTACATGTTGGCTAACGAGACTGGCAAGAGCCGAGCGACCCAGACCGCGACCGCCCGTAAGTCGCATACCTGGCGCATTCTGTTCTTAAGTGACGGTGAGGTCAGCCTGGCGAGTCATATGGCGGAAGCAGGCAAGGGAACCAGGGGCGGGCACGATGTGCGGATGGCGCATATCACGGCTGACGCGGGGAAAGGCTTTGGCGTATTCGATACCTTGCACGACTTCGCCAATGGTGCGGCGCTGTCTGATCATCTAGTAAAAATGAGCCAGCAATACTATGGCACTGCCGGTCTGGCCTTCATTGAACGGGCCGTCGCCAAGGCGGACACGCTACCGAATAGCCTGCGCAAGCGAGTCGGTGACTTGACCCGCGAGCTCTGCCCGCAAGAGGCCCACGGCCAAGTGTCACGGGTAGCCAGCCGCTTTGCCTTGGTCGGGATTGCCGGTGAACTGGCGACCGGCGCCGGGATTACCGGCTGGGCCGAAGGCGAGGCGATCAGTGCAGCCAGGACTTGCTTTGCCGATTGGCTAGCCAGCCGGGGTGGCGCTGGTAACGTCGAACATAGCGCAATGTTGAGCCAGGTGGTGGATTTCATCCAGCGCCATGGCGAATCACGCCTGACGTGGTGGCATAGGGCGATGGATGATCATAAGCCGAATACGATTAACCGCGCCGGCTTCAAGAAACAAGTCACCAAGGATGGCACGCCGATCAACAGCAATAGCGACTACCACAAGGAATACGGGGACAAGATGCATCCCGCCGAAGCCGAAGGAGCAGGCATTGAGTATTATTTCTTTGCCGACGTGTGGAAGAATGAAATCTGCAAGGGCTACAGCCATAAGGCGGTGGCTGACCTGCTGCTGAAGCATGGTTGCTTGATTCCGGCTACCACGGCGGAAGGGCAGTTCAAGAGTGCATCCCGGTCGGAACGCCTGCCGAGTGTCGGTAACGCCCGCTGCTATAAGATCACGGCGGACATTATGAATCTGCAGCACTAGGCCAAACGTATCAAGGTACAGCAACGCAGGCAACACACAGACTGACCAACACAGTCGCCATCAAGACAGTCGCGGCCCTGGGGGCGCGGGGAGGGAAACCTCTTCGCGCTGAAAAAAAACAGGGTCGCTGCTCACCAATGCCAGGGAAACACTGCCTGCGCCTCTCACCCTTTACTTCAGTATTAAAGTTATTAAACATGCATCTATCTGCCACACTTGCCACACTTCAAAAACAGCAAGTGTGGCGACTAAGTGTGGCACGCAACCCCAATAGGCATGCGGGTTTCCGGGGAGTTGGGAGAGCTGCCACACTGCCACACTTCAAAAGGTGGTGGTTCCGAGGCACGGTGTGCAACGTGGCCGGCACATTTAGAAGTATGCCAATCTTGATAGCTAGCATTCATGCGGTTTGTAGAGGGAAATACGGCTGTAAGCTGCATGTGGATTGGCTTTAGCAGTTGACTATCAATATCGCCGGCCTGAAACAGCGGGTCCTTCCCCGTGTTTTATGCATGAGGGTAATTCGATCCCCGTTGAATTCTTAGGCGTTGGGTGCTGCGCTTAGTTAAATTAACCATTGGTTAAATGTTGGTGGAATTTTAAACAAGGTTAACCGGCGTTTTTGAGGGTAGCGAGTCATTACCTCCGCGTATCTACCCAAGCGACAGGCTTCCCTTAATTTTTTAATGTTGCTTAAAAGGCAGCGAATGAAATGGGTTGTTGTGTTTTGTGAGTATGTTATGTTTCGGGAAAGTCTTTATTGGAGAAAACATATGTCTACGTTAGGTACTCTAACCCTAAGAAATTACAGATGCTTTGATTGGCATAACCCTGCTGCCCTTGTTTTCGGAGAGGGATTCACGGCATTAATTGGTCAAAACAATTCAGGGAAATCTTCGGCCTTACGTGCGGTATATGAGCTACGTAATCATTTAGCGAGTATTGGTTCCACATTACACAGAGGGAGTAATTTTCAGCTTGGTACCCCACTATTAGGAGTCGCTGACCCGTCGGAATTAGCCAACGATGGAGATTCGCGAAGATTCCAATTTGAGCTTGGAATTTCAGATTCTTTACGTCCCGAGAATCCTAATTATGCGCTGGCGTTGAAAGGTGTTTTTGAGTTTGACACTAATACACAAATATGTATCGCCACAAAAATTTTCGTGATTGGTGCGGATGGAACTGAAGAAGTCATAAATGAGTCGGAAATTAAGACTGGAGAACTGCAGAACGGATGGATAATTGCTTATCCAAATAAGAATCGCAACGTAGAATTCTCGAGGCTACTGGATTTTGCGAGAGATCTAAGCGCTTCGAAATATTTTCCGGCATTCCGAAACGCAATCAATGAAGGTGCGGGCACTTATTATGATATCCCTGTAGGTACCTCTCTGGTTTCGACATGGGACTCTTGGAAGGCTGGTAATTCAAAAGCGCAAAAACTGGCTATCGGTCGGGTCGAAAGGGAAATAGCTGAATTGTTAGGTTTCGGCTCTATACAAATTAACGCAGATCAAAGTGGAAAAACACTTGATGTGAATATAGACGGTCGCCCTCATAAACTATACGAGGTTGGTGCAGGAGTGGCGCAACTAATTATCGTACTTGCTGCCGCATTAGTCCAAAAGCCTCCATATATTTTGATTGATGAACCTGAGCTCAGTCTTCACCCATCGCTGCAATTGAATTTTTTGTCTACTTTGGGTACATACTCGACAAAAGGTCTTCTCTATTCTACTCATTCAATTGGGTTGGCTCGCAGTACTGCTAACCGGATATTTGCTACGTATAAAATCGCAAATGGTTCGTCGAAAATGGAGGCCCTAGGTGAGAGAGCTGTTAATTTTTCGGAGTGGCTTGGCGAATTAAGTTACTCTAGTCGCGTCGAGCTTGGATGCGAAGGGCTTCTGCTGGTGGAAGGACCAACTGATGTGCTCTTTTTCCAAGAATTTTTAAGGAAAATAAAAAAAGATGGCAAGTATGTAGTAATGCAGCTTGGCGGATCGTCGCTCATAAATTCCAAGATTGGCCCACATATCGCAGAAATGTCGAGGCTTATCGATCCATCAAAAATCTACGTATTTATCGACAGTGAAAAAAAATCTGAGGGCGAGCCAATCGCGGCGGATCGGTCTGAATTCATAACTGAATGTGGAAAATTTGGTGTCAGCGCGAGCGCTTCGGAACGTCGCGCGACTGAAAACTATTTTGAGGCCAAAGGAATTCGAGCCGCACTTGGTGACGAATATCAGCCTTTAGGTCCTTTTCAATTACTTAAAGAATCAGGTAAGCCGTGGAGAAAATCTGATAATTGGAGGATCGCCAGAGAGACCTCTTTCTCGGATATTAAGGACTCGGACCTGGGAAAATTTTTGTTATCCCTCTAGCTTGTCGTAATGAGAATCGCGTCAATTGTAGCGAGGTGTTTGGGGACCGGTCGGGTCTCAAATACTGTCAAAAAAATGCGAGGAATTATTTTTGACGGTATCTGTGACGGTATTTGTAAATTTAAAAAATACAATGTTATTGATTTGTAAGAGTATTTTTTATTTTTTCAATTCCGGCCTCGGCACCAGTACAAAGTTTTAGTTCAATCCAGAATATTCAAAAACCTGCATCTTTTGCGAGATGCAGGTTTTTTGTTTTGGCATATACGCGAACCTCAAATTCCTTGCTAGCTTCAGGATATCGTGCGCTCGGGCGGATATATCTTGTACGCGTCACCGCTTTTAAAATGAAAATGGTGCGCAGGCACTCAGCCGCATCCGGCCAGTGATCAAGCCCTTGCGACAAAAGATATCTTGTCGAAGCTGCAGCCGCTACGAAACCCATGCTCTCAGCATACTTTTTCAGCTTTGATTTTTCTTTCACAGGCAACGTGGCCGATCTATTTTTTTATCACTCGGCTTTTGCCGTATCGGCAAGAGGCTCTATAGCGGTAACAGCATGTATGGCGCTGACTCCACCATCGTTGAGCAGCAGGTCCAGGCCTTTGGCGGTGATTTTGCTGAAATCGATGTCTTCATATTTGCCTGGCTCATCAATCAAGTTGAGATGAACGACTCCTGAATGGATGAGTTTAAGTTCATCCAGGTAGACCATATTGGCGAACAGCGTCGCTTCATCGTACTGGGGAAATTTCTGGGTGAGGGGATGGATTCCGGCGGGGTAGCAGGCTGCAAGCATGGTGAGTATTTCGCGTTGCAAGGTGCGGTCTAGTTTCATGTGGGAGCCGGCTCATAGAATTGAAGTAGGGACACGACAATTTAGCACAGTGCGAATACATCATTCGCAGTCCGGTGAAGGAAAAGCTTCTCCAGGTTTTGCAAAAGGGCTCAGTCGGCCATTAAATTGCCTTTACATAGGTATTTATGAACCAGGCCATTACAGCGATAGTGGCGAAAGTGATCAGGATAATTGCGATATTGAATTTCATTTAGTTGACGATTTTTGCATCTCGTTTGTCTCTGATATGTTTGCTTAATTGAAATTATTTTTCTCAAGCAAATATTACAATAAAAAAACAAAAATGTAAAAATGTGTAACATCATGCGGATATGCGCTAGCGCTCGTGTGTGGACTCAGTAGATTGTTAGCAGGCAGGGAACCAAGTCTTCGTTGCAAAGTCCCTTAAAAGAGAAGGGCGTCGAAGGGGCTGCGGTCAATGGCAAATGGCAGGCCGGTCTGGCTGCCATACGCCCAAGTTGGCTTGGTGCTAGCATGGTCATAGAAGGAGGTGGCAATGGCGCATATCAATGTTGCTGAGTATAAAGGGCTGACGATTGCTCTACATACTTACGAGATGGCGGACTACCGGTTCCGCAGTTCGTACAAGATAGTACGTACCGATGGGGTGGTGACTTATACCGATGCCGATGTCGATTCCTGGCCTAGCGAGGATGAAGCGCGTGAGCATGCGATTGACATGGCCAAAGAAGCGATTGATGCGTTGACGGGGCCGACCAGGCACTAAGCCCGGCATCTGCATCGGCGCGACGGCATCTTGCCGGAATGATGTTTTTAAGGAGGCCGAAATGTCTAACGATGCAATTCGCAATGGATTTACTCGCCTGCAGGAATTGGTTGATGCTGCAGAGTCCCCTGAAGCTAAGGCACTGCTGGAGGCAATCCAGATTCACGCCTTTATACTGGATGCTCGGCTGGCGTCGCTGGAACATATCGCGGGAACATCCGGGACCCGGGGCAGCAGGGGGATACTGGGTGCTTAGTGCAGCAGCCGGCCCCTGTCCGGCAATCAAGGTTGGGCTGCGACTGCAGCTCCAGCTCCAGCCCTAGTTCCAGTTGTCTATCTTCATATCATCAGGTGCGGGTTTGCCCTTGCCGGCCTCGGCTTGCAGCTTCAGGCTTAAAAGGAACGTTGCCCACTTCATGCTGCAATGTGCCATGAACTCCACCTCTTCGCGCCAGTTTCTATGGCCGAACAGGATCAGCGTGCAATCGCCCTCCTGGGAAAGACTGAAGGTGACGTCGGTCCCCAGCCATTCTTCCGGCCCGGACGTGAAGTGCCAGTGCACTTCCTTGTTGACATCCAGCTTGCTTAATTCAAAGCCCATTTTGCCGATTTCTTCCCTTGAGGGCGTACGGAAATGAACCTGGATGCTGCCTCCAAGTCTGGATTCCCCACTGGTATCGCGGGTCCACCAGCCCGCAATACCTTCGATCGTTGACACAGCTGCGTACACTGTTGAGATGGGGGCCCTGATGCCAATTCTATGAACGATATTAGGCATTGTTGATTCTCCTTGCTGATGTCTTGATCCGGTTTACGCAAAAACATCCAGCGGCTTGCCGGTTTCCAGAAAGGACTTCAGGCTTGATATCACCCGCGGCCATCCTTTGCTGATGGCGGCAGCTGTTTCGGGGTTCAGTTGATCGTGCGTGATGGTCAGGCGTACCATGTCGCCTACTGTTTCAATGTCCATCGCAACGCGCGTATGCCTGGTTTTATCTGCAAAGTTGGATGGCCCTACCCAGCTCAGCACCAGGCGTTTTTGCGGGATATGCTCCAGTACCTCGCCGATGACTTTTACCGTGCGCTGTTCATTGGCGGCGACATGTTGCCATTTCGTGCCCGGCTTCCAGCCTGCCTCCGGCACGTTTTCATGGGCCCAGTATTGGCGCGTGATTTCACCTTCGATCAGGGCTTGCCATACCTTCTCAGGCGTGGCGGCGATATAGGTGACATAGACGAATTTTTCAGTATCCATAACGATCTCCTTTTGACTTTTTGTTTGCTTATTTGCTTCTTACTTGCACTCGCCCCAGACATGCAGCGGGCGTCCGGTTTCCAGCAGAGACTTCAGGCTCGACATCACACGCGGCCATCCGTTCGTGATTTTGGCTGCCATTTCGGCATGCAACTGGTCATGCATAATCGTCAGGCGCACCATGTCGCCCACCGTTTCGATATCGATCGCCACACGGGTGTGTTTGGCATCGTCTGCGATATCTTCGGGATCGACCCAGCTCAGCACCAGGCGCTTCTGCGGCACGTTCTCCAGTACGTCGCCAACATGCCTGACGGTGCGGTTGGCGTCGGCGCTGACGAGTTGCCACTTCGTGCCTTGCTTCCAGTCCGATTCCGACAAATTTTCATGGCCCCAGTATTGCCGGGTGATTTCGCTATCGAGCAGGGCATTCCAGACCTTGTCCGGCGTGGTGGCGATGTAGGTGACGTAGACGAATTTTTCTTTACTCATGGCTATCTCCTTCAAGCTTGCGTTTAAAGTCGTGCAACGCTTCCAGGCGCTGCTGTTCAAATTTCCTGATCCAGCGTTCGTAAATGTCGTGGATAGGAACCGGGTTGAAAAAGTGCAGCTTCTCACGCCCCTGCCGTTCTATAGCGATGAGGTTGGCGTCTTCCAGCAGGCCCAGGTGCTGGGTAACCGCTTGCCGGCTCATGTCCAGGCCCGCGCATAATTCGCCCAGCGCCTGGCCGTTTTTGGCGTGCAGGCGGTCAAGCAGTTGTCTGCGGCTGGGATCGGCGAGCGCCTTGAATACCTTGTCTATCTCCTGCATTTCCATCCTGGTCTGTGGCTATGAAATGCAAGCATTTGCTTGCATTTCTAAAGTATAGGCAAGCAAATACTTGCATGTCAAGGTCTGATTTGAAAGCGCTGAAGCGCGGGGGGGCGGACTAGCTTCCGCGAGGCTTGCTACCAGGCACTGTCTCCATCCAACTCCGTGCCAAACGATGCTAGGATGAGGCCTGTATTCACAGTAACCATCATCAAAACAATAGCAATATGGCTCGCCTTAATCTGATTTTTCCCGAAGACCAGTTCTACTATTCCACTACGCTGACCGTACGCGTCACCGATATCAACGGCGCCAACCATCTGGGCAACGATTCCATGATTTCCATGATCTCGGAAGCACGGGCGCGCTTCCTGTTTGAGTTCGGTATAGGCGAAACAGCCAGTGGCGGGCGTTTGCCCGGCATTATCGTGACCGATCTGGCGACGATGTATAAGGCAGAAGCCCATGCACGCGACCAGTTGCTGTTTGAGGTCGGCGTCATGGATTTTAATAAGTACGGCGGCGATATCACCTTCCGCATTACCCGGCCTGCGGATAACACGCTGGTGGCGATGGCGAAATCCGGCTTTGTCTGCTACGCGTACAAGAGCGGCAAGGTGGTTCCCATGCCGGAAGAGATACACCAAAAATTTCCGCGGCTGAACTGGGTGGATTGAGCTGGCTGGATCAAAGCATGGGGCTGCTCCAGCTCTTTGCAACGGAGCTGTCTCGCTTCAGATATGGGCATTTCAGCCGGCATCCTTTTCTGGCAGGCTTCGGCCAAACTGGATTGCGGCTATCATAGCTGTCTAAAGAGCCGATTAAGAGTTTGCTATGGATGCCAAGACCGCACATATCTTCAACGAAACCTATTTCCCCAAGATCAAACAACTGATACGTAACAAGTTACCCGCAGAAATCACTGCGGATGACCTGGATGGGAAAGCGCATCAGGCCAAGGCTGTCTATTTGCACGGCGGGCCGCTTGGTGCCGGCAAATATGAGTTTCCTATTGCGCTGACGATCTTTTGGAATCCGCATACGGTGAAAGAACTGGTCAAGCATCCTGGGAATAAAATGCGCCGTTTTGAACGGCACATTGCCAAATTTCTGAAAAATATAGAAACTTATACAGAGGTGGATTTTGCATCTTCATCGCAGCACGGTCACGAAACCCTGGGCATACCCGGCCCGGACTTTGAGGATGAATAGGGTAAAGGGCTGACGAGCGACGGTACGCCAGCAAACAGAACCGGTCGGTCCAGAGTGTTATTGTTTCCAGGTCAAATTTCATTCCAGGAGCACTTCATGAGCAGGCAGCCCGCAGAGTCTTTTAAAGGTTACGACATTTTTACCATTGCAATCCCGACCAAGGACGGCCGCTGGTCCGCAACGACCGAGGTGCAGAAAATGGGCGCGGCAGGCTTGGAGATCATGCAAAGCTTCACCCATCCATTTGAGGCCGCAACCGAGGCCGAGGCGAAAAACGCCGCGCTCCACGAGGCTGAGAGAAAAATCGTGGATCTGATCGCCAATCCGATCGGCGGCAACCTGTAGGCGAAAACCGGGGAATCTTTTTTCGCCGGGGCAAGCAGGACACGCTACCCTCTGTTTCCATTAGTTACAAAAAAACCCGCGCATTGGCGGGTTAAGAGGGTGCTGCGGGGAAATCAACAGGAGCTGTCTGGGTCCGGGTGTATCGCATGCTGAACCATTTCGGCGTACAGGCGCAGTACGGCGTCGTCGGCGGCTTCTTCGCTATTTCCGGCAGGGGCATCGTCCGGTTCAACGCGCCGCCTCCAGGCTTCGGTATCAGGTATTTCCGGTTTTTCCATAGATTTTCGAGATTTCGCCATTTGCTGCAGTGCGTTAAATTGTCTGTTTCCATCTTACTTCGCAATGGTCGAAAGTTTAACGATCTTGATTCTCGTGGTTTTGTAGGAGAAATCTTACGAACAAGAAATTTTTGTAGGAGTTTTTCTTGCACGCAGACCAGCACAAGTGACTAAATATCCAAACAGCAATACTCTCTTGTTGGCGTTTGAAAATACCTTGGCATGCTGGCCAGGCCCCTGTTTTTTGTTTTATCTGCGGCAAATGCGTGCAGCAAATACGTGAAGGTATAATGCTGCGTTCTGGAACGCATTCTCAGCTTGCTTGAAATGAGTTCTACATATCACCAGGTATCATCATTAAGAGAGCTCAGGTATGGTTGGGAAAGATTCGTTTGCGGCAACAGTCGTGGCAATGCTGCAAGAGAAATTAAAGACGGTATTCGTTAGCCGGGCGCAACGCAAAAAGGAAGCGGACGATTACGCAGCAATCTGCCTGGAAGCCTGGCGTATCGCCAGGGATACCGCCGCCGAACTGAGGGAGATTGCGCGCCAGTGCCATCTGGCAGTGGAGAATGGCAGTTTCAACTATGACTCCGGCAAGATTGCAGCAATACAAGACAGAATCGCCGCGCTGAAAGCCAAAAATTGCCCGCCCGAGCTCAAGATCACGATCAGCGATCTGGAAGCGATGATTGCCTGGACTGCGTTGTGCGAGCAAAAGATGTCCGGCCCCGCCAATTCTGCCCGCAGCCTGACGACGGCAGAAGCGGAAGAGAAAAGGTCGCATGCAGAGCAAGTAGAGGCCCAACTGGTGGTCAATGCGCGCCTGGCAACGGCAGAGGCAGACAAGTTTGTCGGCTGGTAAATGCGCAGGCATTTCTTGCCTCGCATCTGCCGATGTTGCGACTGATGCCTGGCGTCTTGTTGTAGCGTATCCATCCTCAAAAAATACGACTATGCGCTCCGTGATAAGATTTTCATCATTACATGGAGGCGTTTATGCGTACAGAGCAGATCAAGGGCCATGACATAGAGTTAGCCGGCGTGCGGGTGCCCAATAGTTCAAGTTGGACAGCGCATCTGACTATCTACGGGCGAGGCACCAATCCCATGCATCGCAACAGCGTTTTTCCCTATCAGCAGGTATGTGTGGAAACCGTGTTCAATAGCGAGCAGGCAGCCGAAGAAGCTGCGCTCAAGGTAGCTATGGAAATGCTCTGAATTTTTATGAAACGCGATCATGGCAGTACCTGGATGATGCGTTTATCCCGGATATACCGGATTTTATTTTTTGTTCTTGCGATGCCGGTCTGCAGACTCGCGTAGTATGGTGTAGTTCCAGTCGTAGGTATCCGTGCCATCATTTAGCGCAGTGATTACGCGGAACACATCCCTGTCTTCTTTCAGCCTTTGTCCCTTGGCCTCAAATTTTTGTGCAACGTCTTTGTTGGCGTAGACATCCAGATCGACTTCATCTCCTTCCAGTGCAGCCGGAGAAAGCACCGCCAGAATTGTTTTTTGAGTGAAATCGACTACATAGGTCGGTGGTTTTAGAAAATTCATTTCTTCCTCACTAGCTGGTGTATGCCTTTAGGAAGCGGGTACAAGGCAAGCTGCAACAGCGTTCCCGCTAAAGTATTCTACGCTTTGCG
The DNA here is from genome assembly GCF_014636315.1 of Parundibacterium terreum. Taxonomy (GTDB): domain Bacteria; phylum Pseudomonadota; class Gammaproteobacteria; order Burkholderiales; family Burkholderiaceae_D; genus Undibacterium; species Undibacterium terreum. The sequence continues at coordinate 44,536 of NZ_BMED01000008.1, forward strand.
TAAGGGCGTGAACGATTTAATTGCACCTGTTTGTCATTTGCAAACAGTGCCGGCCTGTGTTTCTACGTCGTTTAACTTGATAAGAAAATAAGGGAAAAACCGCTGCATCGCCTCTGTCTTGTCAAGGCGATGCAGGGATGGATTTTGCGAGGTGCGTGCGCTCTAAATGGACGGGCGCTTCATCTGGCAAGAAGTGGGCTGGCTTGCAACAAAGCTATCGATCTTCTGTGTTGTTTTCCAGCCAAAGCCAGTGTTTTCCTGATCATACTTCACATCCTTGCCGTTGGTCTTAACCCAGGTTGTGATGTAGATAGGCTGTTGTGCCTGATGATCGCTTTTGCGCATTTCCACTTCACCGTTGAGGCTCTTGATCTTCATGCCTTCCATGGTAAAAGCGGTCTTTACCGGATCGACGGAATTATTATCCTTGAAGGCCTTGGACAGCATCGCGATAACGCTGTGGCTGGACATCAGCCAATAGTCTTCATTGTATTTTTTCTTGAAGGCTTCGGCGATTTCATGACCGGCATAGGTTTCGTTGTTGATGTTCCAGTTGCTGACGTTCTTCACGCGGTCCACACCGGCTGAACCCATTGCGGTAGGTACGCCAGTGGTGTAGGCCGTATAGGTATAGAAGTTGGCTTTCAGATCGGCTTCTTTGGCGGCCTTGATCAGCAGCGCCAGGTCATTGCCCCAGTTGCCGGTGATGACAGAATCAGCGCCGGAAGCCTTGATCTTGGCCACGTAGGGCGAGAAATCTTTGACGGTGGCGATAGGGTGCAAATCATCGCCGACGATCTGTATGTCCGGCCGTTTGCGCTTCAGGTAGTCTTTCGATGCCCGGCTCACTTGGTGCCCCAGCGCGTAGTTTTGACCGATGATGAAGACCTTCTTGATGCCCTGATCCTTGGCCATGAAGCTGGTCAGCGCTTCCATGCGCATGTCTGAATTCGGCTCAAAGCGGAAGTGCCAGAAACTGCATTTGGAATTGGTCAGATCCGGGTCCAGCGCGGCGAAATCGAGGAAGACCAGTTCCTTGCCCGGATTGCGCTCATTGTATTTATTGATGCCGTCAATCAGCGCAAATGCCACGCCGGAACCGCCTCCTTGCGTCACATAGCGGTAGCCCTGATCGATCGCGGCTTTCAACTGCGTCAGCGAATCCTGCGGGCTGCCTTTGCCATCAAAGCCGACCACCTCTATCGTATTATTGCCGGCCCATTTCTGCTGGTTGGCCAGGTCGGCAACCATCTGGAAATTCTTCAGCGCGGTTTGTCCCGGCGGTGCAAACGCACCCGACAGCGCGTCGATAAAAGCGATTTTTACATTCTCTGCCTGCGCCTGTGTCGCCAAGCCCAAGGCAGTGAATGACAAGACTATGCTCATTTTCTTCAAACGATGTTTCATTCGGATATCTCCATATTTATTATTGATTTATTTATTTGCAAAGCGACAAACACATGCGACCGCAAGCTTCGGGCATGATGAAGCTTTGTTTCTTTTTTACTGCCGTTGCCACATTTTTAAGCGACCTGTTGAATATATCGCAAGGAATATGAATGCGCTAGAACTCATTTGCGTTGACGCCGGGAGGGCTGTCTGGTGTTGGTAAAAATGTCTTTTGTTGATTTCATTGCTGTATCATCTCGCTTTCAAACCAAGTGTATGCCGGTTTTTTGCTTTCTGTGATGAAGCTTAAGCTGGGGTACACTTTAGGAACCTTAATTTTTTAGGTAACAAATATCCGGCATTTATTGTCTTGCGTGCATGTTCATAGATGTGCGCGCGTGGCAGAAGTCGATAAAAAGTCGATATTTAAGACCCAACAGATCATGCAGATGGAAGCTACCAAAGTTGTAGAGTTTGAACGTCCACAAATGGACAGCGGCACCAGTTGTGTCGCCAATGCCTGGGCCAAGGTGCCCGTCATACCTTCCGCTACGGAAAAAGAAGCGCTGAAGCAGCGCATCAAGCAATTATTGCGTGAACAAAATGCGGTATTGGTTGCCCACTATTATGTGGATGCCGATATCCAGGACCTGGCCGAAGAAACCGGCGGTTGCGTTTCCGATTCCCTGGAAATGGCGCGCTTCGGCCGTGACCATGAAGCCAAGACGCTGGTGGTTGCCGGCGTGCGCTTCATGGGCGAAACAGCAAAGATACTGAGTCCCGAAAAACGCATCCTGATGCCGGATCTGGATGCTACCTGTTCGCTGGACCTGGGTTGCCCGGCCGACGAGTTTGCCGCGTTTTGCGACGAGCATCCAGACCGTACCGTGGTGGTGTATGCCAACACCAGTGCGGCAGTCAAGGCCAGGGCGGACTGGATGGTAACTTCCAGCATAGGCCTGGACATCGTTGCCGACCTTCACGCGCAGGGCAAGAAAATCTTGTGGGCGCCGGACAAGCATCTTGGCGCCTATATCCAGAAGCAGACCGGTGCAGACATGCTGTTATGGCAGGGCTCTTGCCTGGTGCATGACGAGTTCAAATCGGTAGAGCTGGAAACGCTGAAGGAAGAATATCCAAACGCCAAAGTGCTGGTGCATCCGGAATCCCCGGCCTCTGTTGTTGCTCTGGCCGACGTGGTCGGTTCCACGACGCAGATGATCAATGCAGCCAAAGAGATGGATGCGAAAGAGTTCATCGTCGCAACCGATAACGGCATCCTGCACAAGATGCAGATGGCGGCTCCGGATAAACATTTTATCGTTGCGCCGACGGCCGGTAACAGCGCTACCTGCAAGAGTTGCGCGCATTGCCCATGGATGGCGATGAATGGCCTGGTGAATCTTGCGCAAGTGCTGGAAACCGGCGCCAACGAGATCCATGTGGATAGTGAAGTCGGCAAGAAAGCCACGGTCTGTATAGACCGCATGCTGGATTTCGCTGCAAAGAAAAAAGCTAATGTGCGCCCGAGCGCAGATCTGGCAAAAGAACAAAAACTGTTTTCAGGTATAGGCCCTGCATGAGTGAGCAAATCAAAGAATCCGCTTCCACATTAGCTAATTCCACGTTAACTAATCCCTTTGCGCCGTTTGATGCGGCACTCGCTGCCGCCTTTGAGCGCAACGTCGCCGATGCGCTGGCAGAAGATGTCGGCAATGGCGACCTGACCGGCAAGCTGGTACCCGCCGATGAATGGGTGAGTGCGAATGTCGTCGTGCGCGAACAGGCCGTGCTGTGCGGCGCTCCCTGGTTTGAGGCGGTGATGAGCAGGCTGGACGCTGGTATTCGCATTCAATGGCAGTATGCCGAGGGTGCGCTGATGGCGGCGGATACGGTAGTGTGCAAGATAGAAGCACCGGCGCGCGCCTTACTGACAGCAGAGCGTGGCGCACTGAATTTCCTGCAATTGCTGTCCGGTGTCGCCAGCGCTACACGCCGCTATGTGCAGATCGTAGAGGGCACGCGTGCCGCTATCCTGGATACGCGCAAGACCATGCCGGGATTGCGCCTGGCGCAAAAATACGCGGTACGCGTGGGTGGCGGCAAGAATCAGCGCCTGGCCTTGTATGACGGCATCCTGATCAAGGAAAACCATATTGCCGCAGCAGGCGGCGTTACTGAAGCCATGCAAGCTGCGCTGGCCCTGAATGCGGGCGTCAGCATACAGATAGAAGTGGAAAACCTGAAAGAACTGGAAGATGCCTTGCAGGCGGGCGCGACATCCATCTTGCTGGATAACTTTACGACTGCTCTGATGCGTGAAGCGGTGGCATTGACTGCCGGACGGGCAATACTGGAAGCCTCCGGCGGTGTGGATACCACAACGGTCAGGGCGATTGCCGAAACTGGGGTGGACAGGATATCTATCGGTAGCCTGACCAAGGATATAAAGGCAACAGATTTTTCGCTGCGTATTATCTAAAAAAACGGTGTAGAAAAAACGGTTCAGGAAAAACGATAAAAGCCTAAGCCATCAACAAAAGAGCGCCGCAAACCGGGCGCTCTTTTGTTTTGCATCTGCTTATTTCTTGCGTTTTGGCGACAGCACGGTGGCCAGTGCTTTCGGCAAGGTATCCGGATAATCGCGGCTGAAATGCAGGCCGCGGCTTTCGCGGCGGGATAGCGCGCTGTTGACGATCAGCGATGCCACTTCCACCAGGTTACGCAGCTCCAGCAGGTTGTTGGAAATGCGGAAATTGGCGTAGTACTCGTCTATCTCTTCCTTCAGCAGGCGTATACGGTGCTTGGCTCTTTCCAGGCGCTTGGTCGTGCGCACAATGCCGACATAGTTCCACATGAAGCGGCGCAACTCGTCCCAGTTATGGGCGATGACGACTTCTTCATCGGCATCCGATACCCGGCTTTCATCCCAGGATGGCAGTTTGCGAAACTCTGCTTCCGGCTGGCTGGCGATATGCTGTGCCGCAGCTTTGCCGACCACCAGGCATTCCAGCAGCGAGTTGCTGGCCAGGCGGTTGGCGCCGTGCAGGCCGGTATAGGCGGTCTCGCCCACTGCATACAGGCCGGGCAGGTCAGTGCGGCCGGTGGTGTCGGTGACGATGCCGCCGCAGGTGAAATGCACCGCAGGCACCACTGGTATCGCCTGCTTGGTGATATCGATGCCCAGCTCCAGGCATTTTGCATAGATGGTGGGGAAGTGTTCTTTCAGGAATTCCGGCGGCTGGTGGCTGATGTCCAGTTCCACATAGTCCAGGCCGCGCTTTTTCATTTCAAAGTCGATCGCGCGGGCAACGACGTCGCGCGGCGCCAGTTCCATTCTCTCGTCATGCGCCTGCATGAAGCGGGTGCCTGCTGCATTGCCTGCCTCTGCCGGCAGCTTCAGCACGCCGCCTTCGCCGCGTACTGCTTCGGTGATCAGGAAGGATTTTGCGTAGGGGTGATACAGGCAGGTAGGGTGGAACTGCATGAACTCCATATTCGCCACGCGGCAGCCTGCGCGCCATGCCATCGCGATACCATCGCCGGTTGCAGTATCCGGATTGGTCGTGTAAAGGTAGACCTTGCCGGCGCCGCCGGTCGCCATTACCGTGTGATGTGCTGAAACAGTATGCACCTTGCCGGTTTTGACATCCTGCACATACAGGCCGACGCAGCGCGGCGTAGGGGACTGGTCGCCCAGCTTGGAAGTGGTGATGACGTCAATCGCGTAGTGGTGTTCCAGCAGCGTGATATTGGGATGAGAGCGCACCTTTTCTTCCAGCGTGACCTGCACCGCATGGCCGGTCGCATCTGCTGCATGGATGATCCTGCGCTGGCTGTGGCCGCCCTCGCGGGTCAGGTGAAAACCCAGTTCCGCACTGTCGTCACGGGTAAAGGGCACGCCTTGTTCTATCAGCCAGTCTATCGCTTCGCGTCCGTGTTCTATGATGAAGCGGGTCGCGCCTTCATCGCATAGGCCGCCGCCGGCGATCAAGGTATCCGAGATGTGCTGGTCATGGCTGTCTCCGGAGTCCAGCACGGCGGCAATGCCGCCTTGCGCCCAGTTACTGGCGCCGTCCAGCAATTCTTTCTTGGAGATCACTGCTACCTTGCGGGTCTTTGCCAGATGCAGCGCCACCGATAAACCTGCCAGGCCGCTACCTACTATTGCAACGTCGAATTTCATGTTCATATGATTTTGATATACATTGGCTGAGGCGGAGGTTGTACCGCATGTCTCGTGCGGGGAGCTTCTACTGCTGCCGTCCGGTGCCGTACCCAAGGTGGGTGTGCCAAAATGAGCCTAAACTATAGACTATTTTTGGTTTGGGCACTTTGATTGATATATTTTATCTCGCTAGCGTGTCTTGCTCACTTGGCGATTGAGCTGGCCGTTTTAGTATTGCTGGCCGGGGGTAGCCCGGCATGCTACTTACTTTCTTTGCTTCGCCAAAGAAAGTAAGCAAAGAAAGGCGACCGCAAGCCTCGCCCCTTCGGGGTGCCCGATTATGCGGTACAAAAAATGGGAAACGGGCGAAACTCGCTGCGCTCAGACACACCCGTTTCTGATCCATTTTCTGTACCGCACAATCGGCGAGGCTCAGAGCGGTTTAAAGTCAAAAGCAGAAGCAAAAACCAAGTCAAAAACAACGGCAACCAGATTCTCCGAAAGCAAATAGAACTTGCTCAGTGCAATAAGTTGGCTTGATCGGGGGTTTTTGTTGACGTTGGTTTTGACGTGCCCCCGCTTGGGACGCAGTATTTTGTGCGTTACAGAAAATGGATCAGAAATGAACGTTGTCTGAGCCGAAGGCGAGTTTCGTTCATTTCCCATTTTTGTAATGCAGCAAAATGTGATGGCACTACGTGCCATCACCCGAAGGGCAAGTCTGCGGTCGTCTTCTTTTTGCTTACTTTTTCTTGACGAAGCAAGAAAAAGTGAGTGGCCGCCGGGCCACCCCCGGCTTGTACCGACGAAGAGTAAACTTAATTTAGCACTGCCTCATGAACGCGGAAGCGCTTACAGCGTAATCTACTTAACTACCACTGGCTTCACCGTAGCCGCAGCCTGCTTAGCCAACACCCGCGCCGCATCGGTATCGGCCGCAACCGCCAACGCCACGCCCATGCGCCTGCGCGCGAAAGATTCAGGCTTACCGAACAGGCGAATATCCACGCCTGGGGTTTGCAGCGCTTCTGCCACGCCTTCAAAGGCAATCGCTTTTGCATCATGCTGGCCATAGATGACGGCGGAGGCGGCAGGGGATTTCAGTGCGACGTTGACAGGCAGGCCCAGGATGGCTTTGGCGTGCAGTTCGAATTCATTCTGCACCTGGCTGGCCATGGTGACCATGCCGGTGTCGTGCGGGCGCGGGCTGACTTCGGAGAACCAGACCATCTCATCCTTGACGAACAGTTCTACGCCGAACAGGCCCAGGCCGCCTAGGTCGTCGGTCACTTTCTTGGCGATGTCGCGCGAGCGTTCCAGGGCTTTGCTGTGCATGATTTGCGGCTGCCAGGATTCTACGTAGTCGCCCTGTACTTGAACGTGGCCGATAGGGTCGCAGAAGTGGGTTTCTACTTCGCCGTTTTTGCCGATGGCGCGCACTGTCAGTTGCGTGATTTCATAATCGAAGTCGATGAAACCTTCGACGATTACGCGGCCGGAGTTGACGCGGCCGCCTGCTGCTGCATAGTTCCACGCTTCTTCCACTTCGGCAGCGCTGTCGATCTTGGATTGGCCTTTGCCGGAGGAGGACATGACCGGTTTGATGATGCAGGGGAAGCCGATCTCGGCGCAGGCGGCTTTCAGTTCATCCAGGCTGTCGGCAAAGCGGTAAGGGGAGGTCGGCAGGGACAGGGTTTCGGCTGCCAGGCGTCGTATTCCTTCCCGGTTCATCGTCAGCCATGCTGCGCGCGCTGTAGGAATGACTCGTACCTTGCCGGCATTTTCCAGCTCCACCAGCATAGGCGTTGCAATCGCCTCTATTTCAGGGACAACCAGATCGGGCTGCTCCAGTTCTATCAGTTTTGCCAGTGCAGTGCCATCTGTCATATCTATCACATGGGCCCTGTGGGCGACCTGGTGGCCGGGAGCGTTTTCATAGCGGTCCACCGCAATCACTTCCACACCCAGGCGCTGCAGGGAAATAATCACTTCCTTGCCCAGTTCACCGGAACCCAGCAGCATGACTTTGGTTGCAGTGTGGGATAAGGGCGTGCCCAGTCGTTTTATCGTATTCATAGTTATTAATAAGTAGTTTGGGGAAATGGATAGTAATAGATGTGCCGGTATCGCTATTTGACTGACTTGTGCGTGAAAACTGCAGCGCGGAATACGGCAGCGCAATATTGCTGAAGCGCCTCTCAGAATGTGCGGTTATCGATTCTACTTCAGTATCAGCCATATTTAATTGCGCTGATGGGCGCACGCCAAAGCCGATTTACGCTGAAATGGATAGCCGAAATTATACTTTCGATTTAATATGAAAAACCGGCATAGATTGTAATGAAAATACGCAAAGCGCTTGACATGGGGCTTTGCCGCTTGATTTAATACTGGCTGCAGATTTTCTGCTTGCCGTGATAGATGCTCGACAAATAAAATAATCGGATACATCATTGCGAAGTCAAACTTTTGTGAGGGGGCGTAAGTGAATAAAACTGAATTGATCGATCACATTGCGAAAACTGCGGACATTTCTAAAGCTGCATCATCACGTGCGCTGGACGCGGTGATCGGTGCCGTTAAAACGACATTGAAGAAAAACGGTACTGTTACCCTGGTGGGTTTTGGCACCTTTTCCGTAGGTAAACGCGCTGCCAGGACTGGCCGTAATCCACGTACTGGCGATGCAATAAAAATCAAAGCTGCGAAAGTTCCTAAATTTAGGCCTGGCAAAGCTTTGAAAGATGCGGTAAACTAATGGACTTCGTGGTGCGGTGACAAGCACCACCTTGTTGTAGCAGTGTTGTAGGATGGGGCGCTTAGCTCAGTTGGTAGAGCGGAGCCCTTACAAGGCTTAGGTCGGGAGTTCGAGCCTCTCAGCGCCCACCATCAATACTGTTCAGCATAAATGCAAGATCTTAGGAGTGGTAGTTCAGCTGGTTAGAATACCGGCCTGTCACGCCGGGGGTCGCGGGTTCGAGTCCCGTCCACTCCGCCAAGAATACAAAATGCCCGCGCAAGCGGGCATTTTTATTTGTATCTACCATCTTGCCCGCTTGCGGGCGTATATTGCGGAGGGGAGAAAGCCGCCTGCGCGGCTTTCGGGGGGACTCGAAGGGAATCGCTTGCAAGCGATTCAGCGGCCTGCAAGGTGTGGGCGAGTCCCGTCCACTCCGCCAAGAATACAAAATGCCCGCGCAAGCGGGCATTTTTATTTGCATCTGCCATTTTGCCCGCTTGCGGGCTCCCATCCGCGCCGAGTGCTATTTAAGCTGCTCTTTTAGCAGGACTGCGACGGATTGTAGTATTTCTGCAGAAAGCTGATCATCATTCACCGCGCGCGCCAATGACACTGCGCCTACCAGTGTGGAAAGCGCAGTGATGGCTTTCGCTCTTCTCGCTTCATCTTTTTTGTCCGGGATTAAACTGTTTAGCAAGTCCAGGTAGATGCCTACCTGTTTGGTGTAGGCTGAGCGTGCCCTGTCGTTGCTGCGGGCGACGTCGCCGGCCAGAGTAGTAACTGCGCAGCTACTTGCCAGTTGGTCGCGATGAACTGGGCTCAGATAACCATCTATGACCGCTGCCAACGGCGCTTGTTTGATATTGGCAATGGCAGCAACCGCTTTTCCGCCATCCTGCAGCGCGCACTCTATCGCCTCTGCCACCAAGCCTTCGCGTGAATCAAAATGCCGATAGAAGCCGCCGTGGGTCAGTCCTGCATCTTTCATCAGATCGGCCAGGCCTATACCGTCAACGCCGGTCTCGCGAAAGCGTTGCGCGGCGACTTTGACGATACGTTCATGGCTCTTGGCCTTTTCTGCCTTTGAATGGCCCATCTAAAAACTCCCCCATCTTCGGGCTTGACAATGTGGATTATATTCGACATCATCCCTGATGAGGATGATGAGTATAATTCTGATTGCCCTGCTGCAAACCTTTGCCGATCAAAGCTTTTAGTCGGGTCCGTTCACCACAGGGCGGGTGGTTGAGTGTCTCATGGCGCAAATTTCAGGTATTTCATCACCTTGACTCAACGTGCTGAAAATGAAAAACGTCATTGATTGACGCTAACCAGGAGACAGGCATGAATCGAGCTTCATTGAGCAGGGCCGGCATAGTCATCGCTTGCGTATTCGCGTTGGCGGCTTGCGCGACAAGACCGAATGCATCAGATGGAAAGGCTGTAGCGCCTGATCATAAGCAGCAGGTGGTTGAACTGCTGAAGAGCATAGAAACCGGTGATGGCAGACCCATGGCTAGCTATATCAATCCCAATAAATACATCCAGCATAATTTGGCAGTCGCTGACGGATTGGCTGGTGTGCAAGGGCTATTTCAGGCCTTGCCCAAAGGCGCAGCCAAGGTCAATACGGTGCGTGTCTTACAGGACGGCGACTTTGTCTTTGCTCATACCGAATACAACTTCTTCGGCCCCAAAACCGGCTTTGATATTTTCCGGTTTGAAGACGGCAAGATTGTTGAACATTGGGATAATCTGCAGGAAGCCACTGCCAAGCCCAGCCCCAGCGGCCATACAATGACAGACGGTCCGGCGGTAGCATCCGATCTGGACAAGACTGCGGCCAACAAGCTGCTGATGCAAACCTATATGGATGATCTGCTGAGCGGCCGCAAGGAAAAATTCACCAGCTATTTCGATGGCAATAACTATATCCAGCATAGCCCGCTGGTAGCGGATAACTTGAGTGGCTTGTTTGCCGGCTTGCAGGCGCTGGCCAAGCAGGGCCTGGCAGTGAAGTACGACAAAGTACACAAGGTGCTGGGTGAGGGGAACTTCGTCCTGGTAGTTGCCGAAGGCAGCTTTGGCGGCAAGCCGTCTGCCTACTATGACCTTTACCGCATTCAGAACGGCAAGATCGCCGAGCACTGGGACACGATAGAAGCGATCCCGTCACGTACCGAATGGAAAAATGTGAACGGCAAGTTTTGAAGTACTTTTGAAGTGCCGAACGAGTAGCGCCAGCAGTTTCCCTACTATTTTTATCCATATTAAGGAGTTTTGCCATGCCGATGATCGACGTATATGCCGCAGCAGACCTGTTCCCCGCCGGTGCCGACCGTGAATTGGGCGAAGCCCTTACTCTGGCCGTGCTGCGCGCGGAAGGTGTCGCAAATCCCGGCCCTTTTCACCTGAATAATACGGCGGTATATATCCATCGCATGAACCCTGCCGCAGTACAGACCGCATCGACGGCGCAAGCGAGAACCGTGCGCGTACAGATCATTACTCCCCCTGGTTCGCTAAAGCGGGAAGGGCAGAAACAGATCGTCAAGGAAGCGACCGAGATTGTGACCAGGATATCCGGCGATGCGAGCCAGGCAGGCCGGACCTGGGTGCTGTTGACCGAAGCGGCCGAAGGCGGCTGGGGGCTGGCTGGTACCGCTTTCGGTATAGAGGAATTTGCGGCGCTGGCGGCAAAGGCAAAGGCCGCTGGCTAAGAAAATTTCTTCCTCCATTGCTTTGAGCAATGGAGGAAGGTTTTTTTAAGCCAGAATTGCTATTTCGTTGTTACTTCCTTCACCAGATCCTTCGCATCGTAGATCTTGTCCAGTGCCTCCAGGATACCGCTGCTATGCACTGCCACTGCGCGGTTGACGCGTTGATCGAACCAGAATGCACCTCCCAATGAATGGATATTGCCGTCGAAGATCAGTCCGACGATTTCTCCATTCCTGTTGATCATGGGGCTGCCCGAGTTGCCGCCTATGATGTCGTTGTCGGTGACAAAATTGAGTCGTTGCGCCTGGTTCAGTTTGCCTTTGGCGGCATGCCAGGAGGGCGGCAGTGCAAAAGGGTCTGCTCCGGTCTCCCGCGCAAATGCACCGGAAAAATCCGTGAAGGCAGGCACTTTGCTGCCGGCCTCATCCCAGCCCTTGACTTGCCCATAGGACAGCCTCAGGCTGAAGGTGGCATCGGGATAGGCACTGGTACCTGATTGTGCAAACATCGCCTGAGCAATCAGCTCGGTATTTTTTTGTACGACGGATTCGACTTCATGTTCGTATTGCTTGCGGATGGCGCGCGCTTGCGCATCGATGGAAATGACCAGCTTGATGAAGGGATCATCCGACTTGGCGATGGCATCCTTGCCACCGGTCCATAGCGCTTTGCGCACTGCTGGGTCATTCAATGTCGAACGTTTGATCAAATCGCTGGCGAGTTGTTCCGGCGATGCCTTGCCGAGTATCTGCTTGACGAAGGCATCATCGGGGCCCAGTTTCTCGCGCATCTTGGTCAGTGCAAAGACGAGTTTTACTTTTTCAAATTCCGGATAGATAGGTGCAGCCGATAAAATCTGCTCTTCTACTTCCTGCAAGCGCGCATCGGAGTATTCCGGCAGGCGCTCTGCATCCGGTTTGATTTTTTCATCTGCCGCACGCACCAGGTCGCGCGCATGAAAAAAATACTCGCTCATCAAGGCGCGGCCGCCTTCGATGCTACTTACGCGAACATTCAATGCGCGATATTTTTCCTGTGCTTTTTCTATTGCGCTCCAGGCGCCGCCTACCTTGGATTGCAGCGCCGGTTTGGATGCGACAAACTTGCGCAAAGCATTTTCCTCCTCCAGTTTCTTTTTCATGAAAGCCGGGTCGAGCAGGGTTTGCAGTTCGCCATACAATGCCTTGTAGCTGTTCTCTACGCCGAACAGCGTGCCTTCTGCCGTACGCGCGGCCTCCGGGCTGGTGGTGCGGTATTGTTCTATCACGCCGCGCAGTTCTGCCAGGCGTAGCAATCTGTCCACCAGTCCGATGTCGCGCAAGCTCAGCAACTGCGCGACCGTCAACTGGCGCTGCGTGGAGCCGGGATGGCCGGTCACAAACACCAGTTCATTTTCTTCCGCGCCGTTTTTGCTAAACGGGAAGAAATTTTTTATCTGAGCAGGCTTGCCGTTTTCATAGACGCGTACCAGTGACATATCCAGGTCGTAACGCGGGAACATGAAGTTGTCCGGGTCGCCGCCGAAAAAGGCCGCCGCTTTCTCTGGAGCCCATACCAGACGCACGTCGGCATAGCGATGATATTTATAGATATGGTAGCGCCCACCATGGTACAGATCCACCAAGTCACAGCGGGTAGAGGTCTTGTCACTGCCTACGCATGCCGACGTGAGTTTGGCGCGGACTGCATTCTGTGCGTCCTTGTAGGCATTGCCGTCAAGCCCGGCGGTGGCTTTCTTCACCTGCTCGGTGACATCCTGTATGTCTTCCAGGCGATTGACTTCCATTGCCGGGCATACTATTTCGGCTTCCCGGCTTTTGCTGAGAAAGCCATCATTCATGTAATTCTTTTGGGCCGTCGATATCTGCTCTATGCATTCGGAAGCGCAATGGTGGTTGGTCATCACCAGCCCATCTTTGGAGACAAAGGAGCCGGAGCAACCCAGCGCCAGCCGGGCAGAACTGAGCATCACATTCTTGACCCATTCGCCACTGGGTTTGTAGCCGTACTGGGATTGCAGTTTGGCCAGCGGTAAATTGTCCAGCGTCCACATGCCTTCGGCGGCACAGGACAGATTTGGCAGGGCAAGGATGACAAGTAAAGTGGTGGGGACAGCTTTTGAGAACCAGTAGTTTTTCATATTTTACCTGATGTAAAAGTCAAAAACGGGCGCAACCTGATGGATAGGGATGCGATTGGTCTAGCGGGTGGATCTGGTAGGGCGAAGCCGGTTCGGGCCGATTTTGTTCAGCCCACGGCTGCTTTCGGTGTGGCATCCTGCATGATACAAGGCCATATTAAAAAAGCAATATCGAAATGCATCAAGCATCTTGCACTTGATATTAGCTTGGGACTTCGTGAAAAAGAGGCGGAGGGCGTTGCACAAAAGATATTCTTTGGGCTGCTTTTTTGCTTTTATCAGTGTAAGAAGGCGGGAAACACTGCTAAAATCGGTGATCGTTTAGCAGTAGTAACAGAGTCAACACCAAGTTTCTGTTGCTTTCAATTAGTAGTGCTACTAAGTCTTTGATTGTATTGATGATTTTTGGAAGGTGAAAGCGTTTCAACGTCCTCCGGTCTCATCAGGAAATCAAAAAGGCGAACGTGAGTTCGCCTTTTTTCATATTAAGTAGCCTGAGCTTTTCCTATTATAGTGATCGGTCGAACATGTTTGAGTATATTCGTACACATCAACGCTTGATGCAGTTTCTGTTGTTGCTGATTATTTTCCCGTCCTTCGTGGCCGGTGGTGTTTTCAGCTACAAATCCTTCCAGGCTGATAGTGGAGTTGCCACAGTAGGCGGCAAGTCCATCAGCCGTCAGGAATTCGATGCGGCCCAGCGCGAGCAGATAGACCGCATGCGCCAGATGTATGGCGCGCAGTTTGATCCCAAGATGCTGAATACGCCTGAAGCCAGGAAGAGCATATTGGACAACCTGATTGCCCAGCGTGCATTGAATGCGGAAGTGGCCAAGAACCATTTGAGCATTCCCGACCAGGTACTGCAGCAAAGCATCCTGTCTACTCCTGGCCTAGTAAAGCCGGACGGCAGCTTTGACGTTGAGCGCTACAAGACTATCTTGGCTTCCCAAGGCATGACAACTGCCGGTTACGAGCAACGTCTGCGCCAGGACTTGGTTTACCAGCAACTGGTTAACGCCGTACAGGGCAGCGCATTTGTTCCAAAGACAGTAGCAACTCAGTTGTCTGCATTGAACGAGCAAGAGCGTGAAGTACAGGCGCTGGTCTTCAAGGCCGCCGATTACACCTCCAAGGTCAAAGTGACCGATGAGATGCTGAAAGCCTACTACGACAAGAATGCATCCTTGTTTGAGATTCCTGAATCCATCAAGGCTGAATATGTAGTCCTGAGCATTGATACGATTGCAGCGCAGATGGATGTCAGCGATGCCGATGTGCAGTCTTACTACGAACAAAACAAGAAAACCTATGGCACTGAAGAAGAGCGTCGTGCCAGTCACATCCTGATCGAAGTCAAAAAAGACGCGAACGACAAGGACAAGGCAGCCGCCAAGGCCAAGGCTGAAAGCCTGCTGGCTGAAGTGCGAAAAAACCCGGCTTCCTTCGCCAAGCTGGCAAAAGAAAATTCTTCCGACACCGGCTCTGCAGAGCGCGGCGGCGACCTGGATTTCTTCGGCAAGGGCATGATGGTCAAGCCGTTTGAAGAAGCTGCCTATAAGCTGAAGCAGGGCGAGATCAGCGATGTCGTGCAATCCGATTTCGGTTACCACATCATCCAGTTGACCGCGATCAAGCCGGCTACGATCAAGCCTCTGGAAGAAGTCAAAGCAGCGATTGTTGCCGAGATCAAAAAACAGAAAGCCTCCAAAGCCTATGCGGAAGCGGCAGAAACCTTTACCAATACCGTGTATGAACAGGCTGACAGCCTGAAGCCGGTTGCCGACAAGCTGAAGCTGAAAATTCAGACTGTGGAAAACCTGACGCGCAAGCCGAATCCTGCCTTGCCGCCAAGCGCACTGACTAATAACCAAAAATTCCTGACTGCGATTTTTGGCGACAATCCTGTCAAGAAGAAGCTGAATACCGATGCAGTGGAAGTTGCTCCTTCTACGCTGGTTTCCGGCCATATCGTTGAGTACAAGCCTGCTGCAAAACGTCCGTTTGAAGAAGTGAAGGCAATGATCACAACTGCAGTCACCCAGACTGAAGCTGTGGCACTGGCGAAAAAAGAAGGCGAAGCAAAATTGCAGGCGCTGAAAGCGGCGGACAATACTGCCGGCTTCTCTGAAACAAAAACGATTTCACGCCTGAAGAATCAGGATGTGCCAGGACCTGCATTGTCTGAGCTGTTCAAGGCTGATGTGCAGAAGCTGCCGGGTTTCGTCGGCATCGATGCACCGGGTAACGGCTATGTGATCTATCGTATAGGTAGGGTTAACGTCGGCACGCCGGATGAAGCTCGCCGTGCAAGCGAACGCGCGCAGTTGGATGGTGCGCAGGCGCAGACGGAAATGTTCTCTTATGTAGAGAACCTGAAGAAAAAAGCGAAAGTTACCATCACTCCTGGCGCGCTGGAAGTTCAGCCTGCATCCGGAGCAGATCAGTAATTCAAGATCTGGTAATCTGATCAGTATGAAAAAGGCACCGGATTCCGGTGCCTTTTTTTTGCCTGAGGGCCTCAGATTTCATTGTCCCCGGTAGGTGTTGTGCATGCCTCGCGATATAGCGGGTTTGCGCATAAAGCAAAAAAAGAAAGCAAAAAAGCAGGCAAACCTGGTTTGCCTGCTTTTTCTTTTTTGCGGGGAATTAAGCTGCTTTGCGATCCAGCAATTGCAGGTTTTCTGTACCGTCGATCAGGATCTTGCGTGGTTTCAGTGCTTCAGGCACTTCGCGCACCAGTTCGATGTTCAGCAAGCCGTTGTCCAGTTGCGCACCTGTTACGCGCAGGTGGTCGGCCAGTTGGAAGCTGTGTTCGAAATCACGCGCTGCGATACCGCGATGCAGGAAATTGCGCTGGCCTTCTTCAGTTTGTTTGCGGCCAGTGATTTTCAGTGTGCTGCGTTCTGTTTCGATTTCCAGTTCGGAACGGTCAAAACCGGCGACTGCCATCGTAATGCGATATTTGTCTTCGCTGATCAGTTCGATATTGTAAGGAGGATAGCTGGGTTGTGCATCGGCGCGTTGCGCATCGTTGAACAATTGTGCCAAGCGGTCAAAACCGATAGCGGAACGATAGAGTGGGGAGAAGTCATAAGTACGCATAATAATATCCTTGTTAAAGTAAGCGATATGGGTGACAGGCACACATCCGTATGTATCGCGCGATACACGCTTTTGCGGGCCTTCTGGCGGACCTCATTGAGCATCCGCTGGTACCGATATACGAACACTTGTGATGCTTTTCAAGGCTTTTTTTGAAAAAAGAAAATCTGCGTATTTGTCATCATTTTTTTGCTCCAGAACAAGTAGAATGGCGTCCATAGGTGCTGAGGGCGGAATCCGGAAATGCAAGAGCCAGTCTTAAAAATGGCGTGGCCGGACACGAAGCGGCAAGAAAAGTGACAAGAATTTGTTTTAAGGAAACATCGTGGCAAAACTTTATTTCAGGTATTCGGCAATGAATGCCGGCAAGTCGACGGCAATGCTGCAGGTCGCGCATAACTATGAAGAGCAGGGGCAGAGCGTCAAGCTGTATACCGCAGCGATAGATAACCGCTACGGCGGCGGCAAGGTGACCTCCCGTCTTGGCCCGCAACGCAATGCAGAAGTGTTCGACGCATCGTTTGATTTTTTAAAGGAAGTGCCCAAGGTCAGCTGTGTGCTGATCGATGAAGCGCAGTTCCTGTCCTCCGCTCAAGTCAAACAATTGCACCAACTGGCGCAGGTCAAGGGCGTGCCGGTGATTTGCTATGGCTTGCGCAGCGATTTCATGGGGGAGCCGTTTGAAGGCGCCGCCTATCTGCTAGCTTTGGCCGACGATATCGAAGAGCTGAAAAACATTTGCTCCTGCGGCAAGAAGGCGACGATGAATATACGCGTGGGTGCTGACGGCAAGCGTGTCACCAGCGGCGAACAGATTGATATCGGCGGCAATGAACGCTACAAGCATGTCTGTGGCCGCTGTTTTTATTCTTCCTGATTTTTAAACGTATTTACTGCATGCTCACAGACGCTCCCTGCTGATTGGATTCCATGAAAAAAAGATTGCTGCTGTTGAGCGTATCGGCGGGCGCTGGGCACATGCGGGCCGCAGAGGCTATCCGCGTCAGTGCCGGCGATGCCGACGTGGAAGTCACGCACCTTGATGCGATGGATTTCGTGACGACCGCGTTTCGTAAGCTGTATACGGATTTCTATATCAAGCTTGTCAACAAGGCGCCCGGCCTATGGGGCTATCTGTATAACGCCAGTAACGAGGCACAGCCCGACGGCACGATGGAAAGAGTGCGGCGCCAGCTGGAACGCATGAACGCACGCGCCTTGCTAAGGGAGATCAAGGCCTTCCATCCGGATGCAATTATCTGTACGCATTTCTTGCCGGCGGAGATGTTGTCGCGGCTGATACGCAAGGACGAATTACATTGCCCGGTGTGGGTGCAGGTGACCGATTTTGATTTGCACAGGATGTGGGTGCATGAGCATATGCGCGGCTATTTTGCGGCGAATGATGAAGTGGCCTTCCGCATGCGTGCGCAGGGTATAGCCGCCGACAGTATCCATATCGCGGGAATCCCCATCATGCCGGCGTTTGCGCAGCCGCTGGACCGTGTTGCCTGCGCGCGCGAGTTTGGGCTGGATCCGCAGCGCCGCACTTTTCTGCTGATGGGCGGCGGCGCCGGCGTCGGCAGTATGGATGCCATAGCCAAGCGCTTGCTGGCGCTGGAAGGGAATTTCCAATTAATCGTACTGACAGGGAAAAACACGGCACTGCTGGCCGGTTTGAAGACATTGGCGGAGGCCCAGCCCGGCCGCCTGTTTCCGCAAGGCTTTACCAACCAGGTAGAGCGCCTGATGGCCTGCGCCGATCTGGTGATTACCAAGCCCGGCGGCCTCACGACGTCTGAATGCCTGGCAATGGGTTTGCCGATGATAGTCAATGCGCCGATACCGGGGCAGGAAGAGCGCAATGCCGACTTCCTGCTGGAGCAGGGCGTAGCGCTGAAGGCATTTGACGATGTCACGCTGGAGTACCGCATACGCCATCTGCTGCAGCATCCGGCCAAGCTGGACGATATGGCGGATAAGGCGAGAAAACTGGGGCGCGCGCATGCTGCCAGGGATGTGCTGAATATCGTATTGAAAGACTTGTCGCTTCCACAAACCACGCCGGATGAATCTGTCACCACCTCATGACTAAACGAAACCAAGCTTTACCCATATTGATGACGCTGGCCTGGATTGCCTTGCTGGGGCTGTTCTTTGCGCAGACCGAGATACAGATAGAGGGCTCTGCGGGCTGGGCGGCCAACCTGCCAACCTGGCGCATAGAAAAACACTGGCTGCTGGATATCTTTTGGGGCGGTAGGGCAATGACCGGCTATCACGCCTGGGTTTTTCCATTCATCACGCTATTCTTCCACTTCCCGTTTTTCTTCATGCAGCAATGGTCCTGGCGGCTGCAGGCGCGCGCTGCTGCCAGCATCATGCTGTTCTGGATCACCGAAGATTTTCTGTGGTTCGTGATGAATCCGGCTTTTGGATTGGCGCGTTTCAATCCCGTGGATGTTCCCTGGCATAAGCACTGGCTCCTGGGTGCGCCTGTTGACTACTGGATGTTTTCCACGATTGCGCTGGTGCTGTTCTGGTATTCATACTCCCGCAGCAAAATTTCCCAGGGCCAGCCGGCATCAATGTGACATCAGGATAGGAACCGTCATGCTCTCCATGATGGTCCTGGTGACACCGCCCATGATCATTTCCCTGAAACGCGAATGCCCGTAGCCACCCATGACGATCAGGTCGCTGTCCAGGTCGTGCGCCAGCGATAGCAGGCCGTTGCCGACATCGGTATTGGTCTTATGCACCGACACTTCCGCATTGATACCGTGACGGCTCAGGTATAGCGCAATGTCTGTTCCAGGCCGCTCGCCGGGTACATCGAAAGTGGAGTGGTCCTGGTTGAACATCGCCACCTGGACTACTCCGGCCCGTTTCAGCAGCGGGATGGCGTCGGTCACTGCGCGCGTCGATTCACGGCTGGCATCCCAGGCGATCAGAGGGCGCTTGGCGAAGGAAGTGAAGTCGCCGGCATAGGGAATAATCAGTACTGGCCGTCCGGAATGCATCACGATGTATTCCGGGAAATCGGGTAGTACGGAAGGCGATGGTTCGTCGCGATTGGCTTGCCCCACCACGATCAGGTCGCTATACCTGGACAATACTCCTATGCCACCGCCTGCCTCGTCATGCGCAACCATGCTCTCCTGCGATAGCACACCCAGATCGTGCACCCGCTGTGCAAAGCCGGCGATAGCGCGCTCAGCCCGTTCGCGCAAGAAATTGAGGTGATTGGCAAGATTGGGGTCGCCGGTACTGATATTTCCGTCCTGATAAATAAAGCGCGACACGCCGGTGACCGCCGTTCCTATCAGATGGGCTCCTTCAAGCCTGGCTATTTCTGCTGCGATACCGACCCTGAAATCGGAACGGCTGGATTCGTCCACATGCACGAGCACCGTCTTGTAAGACATGTTGCCTCCTGAGCGAAAGAGTGCTTTCCGAAATGCCTGGCAATTCCCTATTCATGGGAAACGCGTCTTTTATTTATGCGGCTTTTGCCGTTTTTGTCGTCTCATGCTTGACGCGATGCACCAGTACGGGAATCTGGCAGTTCGACAATACCTTGGTGGTGACGCTGCCGAGCAGGAATTGGCCTAGGCCGCTACGCCCGTGCGAGCCCATGAAAATCAGGTCGCAGCCGAAGACATGTGCGGTATGCACGATCTCCTTGGCGGGGGAGTCATTGAATTGCACGACAGACTGGAATTCCACGCCATTTCTGGAGGCGGCATCTTGTATCGTATGCAGATAGGTTTCACCCAGCACCCGCATCGCGTTTTGATATTCGGGTTCGGTAGGCGTATTGGGTGGAATTAGGTCAACGTAGATAGGGTACTGGAAATTGGCGGCGACAAATACGCCGACCACGTCTGCATTCAATTGTTTGGCGAATTCGATTCCGGCCTGCACACTGCTATCGGATAAATCTGAGCCGTCGGTGGGAATAAGGATGCGTTTGTACATGATGCTAACTCCTTTTTAATAAGAAAGAGGATGCTGCACCTGAAGCGAGGTTGGCAGGGGCAAGATCAGGATTCGGGCCGCATCGCTGATAGTCTGCTATCTTGATAATAGGAAAAACTGAGCAAAATGTCAGGATTTTTTTTGTGTGCGCTTGCGGCAGGATTGCAATCAGGGGCGTTGCGTTGATTGCATCATCGCGGTAGTGGCCAGGCCAGTCTGTACGTTAGCTCTCATACAACCGGTGAGGAGAGATGCCGCGTCCGCGGCATCCGGAGGGAGGATTTGCTGGAGTGCTGCCTCAGCAGGCAGCGTAATTGACCGTTACGACGTGTACCGCAAGTCCGCCCAGCGAGGTTTCCTTGTACTTGTCCTGCATGTCGGCGCCGGTCTGGCGCATGGTTTCTATCACCTGGTCCAGGCTGACATGATGGGTGCCGTCGCTTTTCAGCGCCAGCGATGCGGCAGTAATCGCCTTGACCGCGCCCATGCCGTTGCGTTCTATGCAGGGGATCTGCACCAGGCCGCCGATAGGATCGCAGGTCATGCCCAGGTGATGTTCTATGCCGATTTCCGCTGCGGATTCTATCTGTTCATTGCTGCCGCCCAGTGCCGCCGTCAGGCCTGCTGCGGCCATGGCGCAGGCTACGCCCACTTCGCCCTGGCAGCCGATCTCGGCGCCGGAGATGGAGGCATTGCGCTTGCACAGCATGCCGATGGCGGAAGCTACCAGCAGGAAATCGCGTACGCCTTTTTCGGGATTGCTGGGTTTGCAGTCTTCTGCATAGTAGCGCAGCACCGCCGGGATGATGCCGGCAGCGCCATTGGTCGGTGCTGTCACGACGCGGCCGCCGGCTGCGTTTTCTTCATTGACTGCCATTGCATACAGGCTGACCCTGTGCATGCCGTCATGCGGCAGTTCATCCTTGTTGTCATTGGCCGTCAGCCATAGCTTGGCGGCACGGCGCTTCACATGCAGGCCGCCCGGCAGCTCTCCGCTGATTTGCAGACCGCGTGCGATGCAACCCTTCATTACTGCCCAGATACGGTCAATACCGGCATCCAGTTCTTCTTCGCTGCAATGCATCAGTTCATTGGCGCGCAGCATTTGTGCAATGCTGAGACCGGTACGCTTGCCGTGTGCCAGCAAGTCTTCCATCTTGGCAAACGGGTAGGGGATGGCGACTTTGGGTTCTTCGGTGGAAGACTTGGAGTTTTCGAGTTCTTCCTCGGCATAGATGAAGCCGCCGCCTGTGGAGTAGAACACACGCTCGCAGACGCTGCCGTCGTTCCTGGTCAGGGTAAAACGCATGCCGTTCGGGTGACCGGGCAAGACCTCTTGCTTATGCCACAGCAGGTCTTCGGTGATCTTGAACTTGATGTCGTATTCGCCCAGCAAGTGCAATGTGCCGCTGCTAGCCAGTGCGGCCAGCTTGCCTTCTACACTGTCGGGTATCAGGTCTTGCGGGGTTTCGCCCATCAGGCCCAGCAGGATGGCCTTGTCGGTCGCATGGCCGTGGCCGGTGAGGGCGAGCGAGCCGTACAGTGCAACCTGGACTTTGCTCGCCTTGAATAATTCAGGACATTCCAGCAGGAAGCGGCGCGCAGCCAGCATCGGTCCTACGGTATGGGAGCTGGACGGACCTACGCCTATCTTAAACAAATCAAATACACGCATGTCCATACAGTTCTCAGTCTCTATTCGTTTTAATCGTTTTATGTATCAAGCCGCCTGGTTCAGTGCTCCTTGCTCCACCTTGATATTGGCAAGCATGTCAGTGACCATTTGCGCCAGACCTATTTCAGCTTTCCAGCCCCACTCGGTGCTGGCGACGCTGTCATCCAGGCTGTCGGGCCAGGTATCGGCGATGTCCTGGCGGCTATCCGGCGTGTAGTGTATGTCAAATGCAGGCAAATTTTGTTTGATTGCAAGCGCCAATTCCCGTGGATTAAAGCTTAATCCGGCCACATTGTAGGCGGAACGTACCTTTAATTTGGCGGCAGGCGCAGCCATCAAGGAAATGGTGGCGCGGATCGCGTCCGGCATGTAGATCATAGGCAGCGTGGTCTCTGCACTCAGGAAGCAGGAGTAAGATTCACCCCGCAATGCAGCATGGAAAATGGCGATCGCATAATCGGTAGTGCCGCCGCCTGGAGGCGATTTGTAGCTGATGATGCCGGGGTAACGTATGCTGCGCACATCCACGCCGTACTTGATGAAATAGTATTCGCACAGACGTTCGCCGGCCAGCTTGCTGATGCCGTAAATCGTGCTTGGGTCCATCACTGTCAGTTGCGGCGTTTGCACGGCAGGTGTATTCGGGCCGAAAGCGGCGATCGAGGACGGCCAGAATACCTTCAGCGGTTTGCCTTCCAGACCGCGTATCCTTGCCAGCTCCAGGATGTTCAGCAGGCCGTCCATGTTCAGTGTCCATGCTTTCAGCGGCGCTTGTTCGCCGGTGGCCGACAGCATCGCTGCCAACTGGTAGACCTGGGTGATCTGGTATTGCTCGGCGATCTGTGCCAGGCGGCTGTTGTCCAGTACGTCGACGACTTCATAGATCTTCGCGCCGTACAGGCTGCGTGGGCTGATGTCGGCGGCGACGACATTGTCGGCACCATGCTGTGCTGCCAATGCATCAACCAGTTCGCTACCGATCTGCCCATTGGCGCCTATGACTAAAATACGTTCCATGCTGATTTCCTTATTTCAACAAACCAAGTTCGCGGCCGGCCTGCGCAAAGGCGGCCAGTGCAGTATTTAATTGTTCCGTGCTGTGCGCTGCCGACAGTTGTACCCTGACGCGGGCCTGGCCCATGGGAACGACAGGGTAGAAGAAGCCGGTGACCAGTACGCCCAGCTCATACAGGCGTGCTGCAAATTTTTGTGCAACCGGTGCGTCGAACAGCATTACCGGTACGACAGGGTGTGTGCCCGGTTTGATCGTGAAGCCCAGCGCCTCGATTTCGCGGCGGAAGTGTGTAGTGTTTGCGTGCAAGCGATCACGCAGTTCGGTCGAGGAGGACAGACGCTGCAATACCGATAGCGAGGCGCCGGCAATTGACGGCGCCAGCGTGTTGGAGAACAGGTAAGGGCGGGACTTCTGGCGCAGCGTGTCTATTACTTCCTTGCGCGCTGCAGTAAAGCCGCCCATCGCGCCGCCGAGAGCTTTGCCTAGCGTGCCGGTGATGATGTCGATGCGGCCCATGACCTTATGATGCTCATGCGTGCCGCGGCCGGTGGCTCCCATGAAGCCGGATGCATGGCATTCATCGATCATTACCAGTGCGCCGTATTTGTCGGCCAGATCACAGATCTTGTCCAGTTGAGCGATTGTGCCGTCCATGGAGAACACGCCGTCGGTGACGATGACTTTATGGCGCTTGCCTGCGGCTGCCTGTAGTTGCACTTCCAGGTCGGCCATATCATTGTGCGCATAGCGGTAGCGTGCGGCTTTGCACAGGCGTATGCCGTCGATGATGGATGCATGGTTCAGCGCATCGGAGATGATTGCATCCTGCTCATCGAACAGCGGTTCGAATACGCCGCCGTTGGCGTCAAACGCTGCCGCATACAGGATGGTGTCTTCCATGCCCAGGAATTCCGAAATCGCCGTTTCCAGCTGCTTGTGCACGGTTTGCGTACCGCAGATAAAGCGCACGGATGACAGGCCGTAGCCGAATTCTTCAGTCGCCTTGATGGATGCCTGCACCATCGATTCATCGCCGGACAGGCCGAGATAGTTGTTGGCACACATATTGATCAGCTTGCGGCCATCGTCACAGGTGACCTCTGCACCCTGACGGGAAGCAATGATGCGCTCCGCCTTATACAGGCCCTGCTGGCGTAGGGAATCAAGATTGCCGGCCAGGCCGGTGAAAAATGCCTGCTTGGAATTAGTTGCGCTCATTAGCTTCCTCCATGGATGACTTGTGCAAATCCGCCCCACCATGCTACAACACTCTGGTAATATGGATTTTTTTACAAATCATTGAATAATTCGATATTTAGAACTAAAGTTCAATATATCGAATTTTATCTATGCTTATTAAACTATGCAAGGAAATTTATGAAAAAAGCGGTTGCCAACACCCCGCCGGAAGTCGGTGCAACCTTGCAGAGAATGCGGCTGGAGCGTGGCCTGACATTGGAAGACCTGTCGCGCACGGCAGGTGTTTCCAAATCGATGCTGTCTCAGATAGAAAGGGAGAAGGCTAATCCTACGATAGCGGTGACCTGGCGGCTGGCGAATGCGCTGGGAGTCAATATTGCCGAGCTGTTATCGGCGGAGGTGCGCAAGGTGGATGCGATACGCATGCTGGAACCGCATGAGACGCCGACCTTGCCCGGCGGGCATTCAGGCTACGTGTTGCGCATCCTGGGCCCCATGGAGCTGGCGGGCAAGTATGAATGGTATG
This sequence comes from Parundibacterium terreum, assembly GCF_014636315.1. Taxonomy (GTDB): domain Bacteria; phylum Pseudomonadota; class Gammaproteobacteria; order Burkholderiales; family Burkholderiaceae_D; genus Undibacterium; species Undibacterium terreum. The sequence goes on from NZ_BMED01000008.1 coordinate 69,196, forward strand.
AGCTGACACTGGCCCCGGCTGGCGAGCTGGTTTCCAGTCCACATGACCCAGGCGCGACAGAACACCTGACGCTATTGCACGGCTCTATGGAGGTGGAGGTGGACGGCGTCAAGAAAAAGCTGAAACTGGGCGGCACTGCGCGCTATGAGGCCGACAAGAACCACGCAATACGCAACATAGGCAAGACTGAAGCGCGTGCGCTGATGGTGGTGATACATCGCTGAAATGGAGGGCCGCTGCCCGAAATTACTGATGCTTATGAAGGGGCCTCGCTTTTTAATGGGAAAAGCGGGGCTTTTTACTTTTGTTAGCCGAAAATTAGCCGAAATTTAACTTAACTAAATAAATGGCAATCAAAATGCGTATAAACACGTATTTTGTTTTTATTGATTAAATGTAATGTTGCGCTAGGCGAAGAAAATAGTTGTCAAGCGGCATGTTCTCAAACACAATGCGATGAAATAATACCGAATCCTTTGTTCCAGCAACTAGTTTTGGAGCGATGGCAAGTTGTTTAGGCATTATTTTGTATATAGACAACTATAAGTAATAGTACGCAACCCACAAGGCAGCACTTCGTCGCAGGGCCAAATACATAAATCTATACAGGGTGGACTCAATGTCACAATCGCAATTTTCATTACTTTCCAAAGAGCGGACGATCGCCGGCGAAGGCTTCAATCGATGGCTGGTACCGCCAGCCGCTCTGGCAATTCACTTGTGTATCGGGATGGCCTATGGCTTCTCGGTATTCTGGTTGCCACTGTCCAAGGCCATAGGCCTGGATAAGCCGCTGGCCTGCGCAAAAGACATGGGTCTTATTGAAGAGCTGTTTGCCACCAATTGCGATTGGAAAGTCTCCACGCTGGGCTTGATGTACACCTTGTTCTTCATTTTCCTCGGTTGCTCCGCAGCCTTGTTTGGCGGCTGGCTGGAACGCGCGGGTCCGCGCAAGGCCGGTGTTGTTTCCGCTTTGTGCTGGTGCGGCGGTCTGGTGATATCGGCCCTTGGCGTGTATGTGCACCAGGCATGGCTGCTGTGGGTAGGCGGCGGTGTCATCGGCGGCATAGGCCTGGGGCTGGGCTATATCTCGCCGGTATCGACGTTGATCAAATGGTTCCCGGACAAGCGCGGCATGGCGACGGGTATGGCGATCATGGGCTTTGGTGGCGGTGCGATGATCGGTGCTCCGCTGGCTGACTGGCTGATGCGTCATTTCGCAACACCGACCTCTGTCGGCGTATGGGAAACATTCCTGTGCATGGCTGCAATCTACTTCGTCTTCATGATGGCTGGCGCATTCGGCTACCGCGTTCCTGCTTCAGGCTGGAAGCCAGCGGGCTGGACTCCACCTGCCTCGCAGGGCAGCAACACCATGATTACTAGCAAGCATGTTCATTTGAGCAAAGCCTGGAAGACGCCTCAGTTCTGGCTGATCTGGGCCGTACTGTGCCTGAACGTTTCTGCCGGTATCGGCATCCTGGGTATGGCTTCTCCTTTGCTGCAGGAGGTATTTGCAGGCAAGCTGATTGGCTTGAATGACATCGGCTTCAATGACCTGACTACCGCGCAAAAAGCGCAGATCGCCACGATTGCTGCTGGCTTTACCGGCTTGCTGTCCCTGTTTAACATTGGCGGCCGCTTCTTCTGGGCGACTTGCTCCGACTACATTGGCCGCAAGGGAACTTACTTCATATTCTTCGTCTTGGGCGGAATCCTGTATGCGTCCATCCCATCCACGGCGCAAGCGGGAAGCCAGGGACTGTTCGTACTGTTCTTCTGCATTATCTTGTCCATGTATGGCGGCGGCTTCGCGACTGTGCCGGCTTATCTGGCCGACATGTTCGGTTCGCAAATGGTGGGCGCGATCCATGGCCGTCTGCTGACTGCATGGGCGACTGCGGGTGTACTCGGTCCAGTACTGATCACTTATATTCGTGAATCCAAGCTGGCTGCCGGTGTGCCTAAGGCAGAGGTCTATAACGAAACCATGTATATCCTTGCGGGCATGCTGGTACTAGGCTTCATCTGCAATCTGCTGGTGCGTCCTGTGAAAGACAGCGTATTCATGACGGATGAAGAGTTGGCGGCAGAGCGCAAACTGGCGCACGACCGTGTTGCAGCTTCCGCTACCGATTCTGCAGGTGTTGCCGTTGCAGGTACGCCTACCAGCCCGGTACTGGTCATGTTTGCCTGGTTGGCAGTGGGTATCCCTATGCTGATCGGTATCTCGATCACGCTGCAAAAAGCAGTAATCCTGTTTAAATAAGCAGCGATGTAAAAGCATGAAAAAAAGACCGCCTTGTGCGGTCTTTTTTGTTTGAAGCAGCCCGATGTAGTTTGGTCTAGCCGAATGTCTAATATGCTTTATTCAGCTTATTGAGCTGCTAATGGCAGGCGTGTTAGGCTACGGTCAACATAGTGATCCTAGGCAATTATGAGCAAAAAAACTATCCAGGTTTATGATCGTCCAGCCGGCGGTTGGGGCGCGTTGAAAAGTGTGGCGCAGCAGATCTTTGAGCAGGGCATACCTGCCAAAGGTGCGCGCACGCTATTGTCCGCGAATCAGCCGGACGGCTTTGACTGCCCCGGTTGCGCATGGCCAGATAAGGATCACACGTCCACCTTCGAGTTTTGTGAAAACGGCGCGAAGGCAGTTGCTGCGGAGTCGACTGCCCGCCGCGCTACCCCTGAACTGATTTCCCAGCATACAGTGGCCTACCTGGCCGCGCAGCCCGACTTCTGGCTGGAAAACCTGGGTCGCCTGACGCAGCCCATGCAGTACGATCCAGCGAGCGACCGCTATCAGACCGTGTCCTGGGAGCAGGCCTTTGAACTGGTGGCGGAAAGGCTGAATGCCTTGCCGTCGCCCAACGATGCGATCTTCTACACATCAGGGCGTGCCAGCAACGAAGCGGCTTTCCTGTATCAGTTGTTCGTACGCGAATTCGGCACCAATAATTTTCCCGATTGCTCCAATATGTGCCACGAACCTTCCGGTTTTGCGATGCGCGAATCGGTGGGCATAGGCAAGGGCACGGTATTGCTGTCCGACTTCCATGTCGCAGAAGCGATTTTCATTTTTGGACAAAATCCCGGCACCAATCATCCGCGCATGCTGGGTGAATTGCGTGAAGCGTCCAAGCGCGGCGCAGCCATAGTTTCATTCAATCCCTTGCGCGAACGCGGCCTGGAAAAGTTCCAGGATCCACAGAGCACGATAGAGATGATTGCAGACAAGGCGACGTCTATCTCTTCCAGTTATCATCAAGTAAAAATCGGCGGCGATCTTGCCGCCGTCAAGGGCATCATCAAGTGCACGCTGGAAGCCGATCAGGCGGCACAGGCAGCCGGCAAGCCGCGTGTGATCGATGTGGACTTCATCGCAGAGCACACGGCCAATTTTGATGCCTTCGCTGCCGATGTGCTGGCAGAGCCATGGGACGTGATTGTTACCGAATCCGGCCTTACCCGGGAACAGATACAGCGTTCCGCCGATATTTACATGAAGGCCAAGAGCGTTATCGCCTGCTGGGGCATGGGCATTACGCAGCACAAGCATTCGGTCGCAACGATACAGATGATCGTGAATATGCTGCTGTTGCGTGGCAATATCGGACGGCCCGGCGCCGGCCCTTGCCCTGTACGCGGCCACAGTAATGTGCAGGGTGACCGCACCATGGGCATTTATGAAAAACCTAGCCCGGCTTTCCTGGATCGCCTGGGTCAGGTGTTTGATTTTACGCCGCCGCGCGAGAACGGCTACGATACCGTTGGCGCCATCGGCGCGATGCTGGCAGAACCGAACAAGGTGTTCTTTGCGCTGGGCGGCAACTTCGCCACCGCGACACCGGATACCGATGCTACCCACAAGGCGTTGCGTAATTGCGCGCTGACCGTGCATGTCACCACCAAGCTTAACCGCAGCCACCTGGTGCATGGACGTGAAGCCCTGATCCTGCCTTGCCTGGGCCGCACCGAGATCGACATGCAGGAAACCGGTCCGCAAGCCGTCAGTGTTGAAGACTCGATGAGCATGGTGCATCTGTCTTCCGGCATCAATGCGCCGGCTTCCAAGCATCTGTTGTCTGAGCCGATGATTGTTGCGCGCCTGGCAGCGGCTACCTTGAAGAATCGCAGCAAGACGCCGTGGATGTCCCTGGTGGCAGACTACGACAGGATACGCGACAAGATCGCGATGGTATTGGATGACTTTGCCGACTTCAACAACCGGGTCAAGGTGCCGGGCGGCTTCCACTTGCGCAATACCGCATCAGAGCGTGTATGGAATACGGCTACCAAAAAAGCCAATTTCAAGGCGCATCGCGTACCGACAGACTTGCCTATCCACCGCGCCAGGGAGAAGCATGGCCGCCAGGTATTCAATCTGTCCACAACGCGCTCGCACGATCAATACAACACGACCATCTACGGCATGAACGACCGTTATCGCGGCGTGTTCGGCGAGCGCCGGGTATTGTTCATCAACAAGGAAGACATAGAGCAACTGGGCATGAAGGCCGGTAGCTGGGTGGATATAGAAAGTCTGGGAGAGGACGGAGTGCATCGCGAGGCAAAGCGCTTCATGCTGGTGGAATACAATATTCCGCGCGGCTGCCTGGCGTCGTATTTCCCGGAAACCAATAATCTGGTGCCCTTGTCCAGTTTTGCCGATTTTGCACGTACGCCAACCTCGAAGTCGATTCCTGTTTTGCTGACGCCGCATCAGGCAAAAGAAACGGCATCTGCGGTACACTGATTGTCACATGGAGCATAGCGTACAGTCCCTATCGGAAGCCTTGTTGCAAGAGCTGGCGATGCATGCAGAACCGGTATCGGCGGCGCGCCTGACGAAAAAGCTGGGTGTGCGCATGAGTAGCCTGCTGCGTTGTGTAGCCTATCTCGGCGACCAGCAGATAGGCGAGCAGGCTGGGCTGGGCTGGGTCGCGGTGGTGCAGGATGGCGACAGGACCTTGCTGGCATTGACCGCCAAGGGGCGCGCAGCCTGCGAGGAGTACAAAGGGTACAAGGGAGAGTCGCAAGATGGAAACGGATCCCGTTGAATTGCCAGGCTACCGTGATGTGACGGTAGTGCGCCATCAATGGCAGCAGCCTGATGCTTCCGCTATCGCTGATGGCTTGCCGACGATAGACCGGGTGGCTGAAGAAGTGCCGGTGGCCCTGGTATTCAATGGCATCTCGCATGCTGTGATGATGCTGACGCCGCAGAACCTGGAAGACTTTGCACTGGGCTTCAGCCTTTCTGAACAAATCATCGACAGCCCCGCGCAGATCTATGATATCGAATGCATAGCCGCACCGGATGCGGGTGGCATGGAAATTCAATTGACGATAGCCTCAGAGTGCTTCGTGCGCCTGAAGGACAAGCGGCGCCAGCTCGCTGGCCGCACCGGCTGCGGGGTATGCGGCCTGGAAAGCCTGACCGCGCTGGACTTGTCCATGCCCAGCCTGTCGGACAGCTTGCTGATCACCACGGCAGCCTTGCAAAAGGCCTTTGCATCCATGCAGGGGCTGCAAGAGATCAATGCCGTAACCGGCGCCACGCACGCGGCCGCCTGGGCCGATGTGGATGGAAATATCGTCTTGCTGCGTGAAGATGTGGGCCGCCATAACGCGCTGGACAAACTGATAGGCGCGCTGGCTTCTTCCAAAGCACCGAGATCACCTGGATTTGCGATCATGAGCAGCCGCGCCAGCTATGAGCTGGTGCAAAAGGCGGCACGCGCCAATATGAGCATGCTGGCAACCATTTCAGCACCGACCAGCCTTGCCATCAATATGGCCCAGCAGGCCGGCATCAGCTTGCTGGGTTTTGTGCGGCGTACCGGCTTTGTCGTGTATGCGCACCCGCAACGGGTTTCCCGGGCCTGAAAGCCGGCTTTTTCCTCAATTGCCGCTTCTGAGGTAGGAGACGATGCAGGAGACGACGCAAGAGACGCATCAAATACTTGTGCCAGGTAAATACGCCAAATAAATGCACTAATATTCTTTGTAAAAACCCAATTTTTACAGATTTTTGGCCGGTGGGGCGATATATAATAAGGAAAAATCCTTCCCACTCCTCTTGTTACTATGCAATATGTATCCACCCGCGGCCATGCCGCAGAGCAGACTTTTTCCGAAATACTGTTAGGCGGCCTGGCACCCGATGGCGGTTTGTATTTGCCGGTACATTATCCGCAAGTGAGCGGCGATGAACTGAACGCCTGGCGCAAACTGTCTTATGCTGACCTGGCTTTTGCAGTGCTGAGCAAATTTGCCACCGACGTCCCCGCTGCCGACATCAAAACCATTACGCAAAAGACCTATACCGCCGATGTGTACCGCAATACGCGTGCCGGTGAAGATGCCGCGCAAATCACGCCTTTGCGCGTGCTGGAAGAGGGCGCAAACGGCAAGCTGATTTTGCAGGCCTTGTCGAACGGCCCGACGCTGGCATTCAAGGACATGGCCATGCAGTTGCTGGGCAATCTGTTTGAATACACCCTGGCCAAGCAGCAGGCCGAGCTGAATATTTTCGGCGCGACCTCAGGCGATACCGGCAGCGCTGCCGAATATGCGATGCGCGGCAAGCAGGGCATACGCGTCTTCATGCTGTCGCCGCATAAGAAGATGAGCGCCTTCCAGACTGCGCAGATGTTCAGCCTGCAAGATCCGAATATTTTCAATATCGCCGTGCAAGGCGTGTTTGACGATTGCCAGGATATGGTCAAGGCGGTATCCAATGACCTGGAGTACAAGGCCAGGCAAAAGATAGGCACCGTCAACTCGATCAACTGGGCGCGCGTGGTGGCGCAGGTGGTGTATTACTTCCGCGGCTACCTGAGCGCGACTACGGCAAATGAACAGAAGGTGTCGTTTACTGTGCCTTCCGGTAATTTTGGCAATATCTGCGCCGGCCACATTGCGCGTATGATGGGTTTGCCTATCGATAAGTTGGTTGTTGCCACCAATGAAAACGATGTGCTGGATGAGTTTTTCACTACCGGCATTTATCGCGTGCGCAAATCGGCAGAGACTTACCATACGACCAGCCCCTCGATGGATATCTCCAAGGCATCCAATTTTGAACGCTTCATCTATGACTTGCTGGATGGTGATGCTGTAAGGGTCGCGGCTTTGTTCAAGAAGGTGGAAACCCAGGGAGGCTTTGATCTGTCCGGCAAGCCGGGCAGCGACGGCGATGAGTTTGCGAAGATCTCGCAGTTCGGTTTTGTGTCAGGTAAATCCGTGCATGCCGACCGCCTGAATACGATACGCCAGGTCAAGGCCAAATATGGGATCACAATCGATACACATACTGCGGACGGCATCAAGGTCGCGCAAGAACACCTGGCTCCGGGCGTGCCCATGATAGTGCTGGAAACGGCGCTGCCGGCGAAGTTCAATGAAACCATACGTGAGGCATTGGGCCATGATGCAGAGCGCCCAGCCGGCTTTGAAAACATAGAAGCCTTGCCGCAGCGCTTTGAAGTGATGACTGCTGATGTGAACAAGATGAAGGCCTATATCAGCCAGCATACCGGCCTGTAAGCGCCGCATCACTGACAAATAAAAATGCAGCCCCAGGGCTGCGTTTTTATTTGCATGTCTTTGCGCGCCTTTGCATGTTTTTACTGGCAGCTCTTTCTTTGCATGGGGAAATCGATGGCGCGCTCCTTGTCATTCGACTTGCCTTCTATGCGCCCCAGCAGACTGCCGTCATCCTTCAATTGATAGATCACACGCTGCGGGAAGTCCTTGGTGGCATTCTCAAATACCACCTTCTTGCCCTGCAGTGAAATCATCTGGAAGCTGGCTTCCGGCTTGCGAGATGGCTTGGCCGTAAATATCAGTTGATCCTTGTCCTGCTCTATGCGCATGAACTCAAAATCCACCATCTTGCCCTTGACTACGGTGCGCCCCATGCCCAGCAAGCTGCCGCCCGCTGCTGCCAGCCAGTGCTCTTCAGATCCTGCTTCGCCACCTGTGCTTTGCCAGCATCCGCTGAGCCAATCAAGGTCTGCCAGGCTGGCAGCTTGCGCCAGGCAAGGCAAGCCGGCGCAGCTTAAAGAAAATAAAAGGGGAAGGGCGCGCATGTTTTGTCTCCTGATATTGTTTTAATGGGAACAAGGAAGCTTAGCTGGATTTTGCGCTTGTTTACAGCGATGCACAATGCCTGGCCGTCACGCCCTGGCTAGCGTATGCGCGAAGATATTTGCGCTAATTCAGGATTTCTTGAGCCAGGGACCTAGTGTTTGATTTAATGCTTCTTCGCTATAGCCATGCAGTACCTGATCGCCTATCGTCACCACCGGCACGCCACCGCCGCCCAGTTTTTTATGACCGTTGTAGCCCTCTGTGGTTTTTTCTACATCGAGCTCGGTATAGCGTATGCCGTTCTCTTTAAAAAATTTCCTGGTTGCCGCGCAATAGCCGCACCAAGTCGTGCCATACAAGATGACGGTAGGCTGGGCGGTGTTGCTTGTTGTGCTATCTGCAGTGATACCGGTTCCGGCGGCATGGCGCAATGCCCTGGCTTTCATAATCGGCCTGGCAACCACGATGGTAGCCGCCAATATCACAAGCAATACGATGAGCTTTAATTTGCTTGATTCAGCAGGTGCCCGGCTGACGCTGGCAGCGCCATATTTGCCATAGCTGGCGTCGGCATCCGCACCGCCGGCCTTGCTATAGACAACCTGGCAAGATGGGCACTGCCATTCCGGACCTCCATCAGTGGCCTTGCGGATATAGCTGCATTTAGGGCAAATTTGTGGCATTCGGTGCTCAGGCTGAAAATCGGAAGGATGGACTATGATAGCTTATTTCGGGCCAAAGATTGCCTGATGGAACCATGCTTACTGCATGGCATGGTTTCAATGGCGCAGATTTTCCTGTGGTGCACGGTAGGCCCTGGGGGATTCGTCATGGAAATTGCCCCACACGCGGCGAAATTGCCTGGCGGAGCCAAAGCCCGACGCCTGTGCCACCCTGTCCATGGACCAGCCGGTCTGCGACAGCAGCTTGCTAGCCAGAGACAGGCGCAGGCTGGTCAGGTATTCCTGGACCGAAATGCCGGTATGTGTCTTGAACAGGCGGGTCAGGTGGCGCGAGCTGGTGCAGGCGATATCGGCCAGCTCCGGCAGGCTCCACGGATGGGCTGGATTTTTCGCAACTGCATCTTGTACTTTATGCACCACAGGATGGATATGATTCCTGTGCATGACCCACGGCGACAGTTGTGGATCGGAACCGGCCCGGCGCATATAGACGACCATGTTGCGGGCAACTGCAGCGGAAGTGAGCNGTGAGCGGACCGGCGAGCTGGCTGATCAGGTGCAGCGCGAGATCTATGCCTGCAGTAACACCTGCACTGGTGCTGACCATTCCCTGTTCGACAAAGATGCGGTTTTCCTCGACGCGGATGGAGCTATCGATATTGGCCAGGTCCTTGCAATGGTCATGGTGCGTGGTTGCCGCATGATTGGACAGCAGGCCGGCATGGGCCGCGAGCAAGGCGCCGGAACAAATGCAGATCAGCCGGTTGCTTGGTTTGACCTGTTGCCTGAGCCAGCGTATCGCGGCTTTTTCCTCGGGTGTATCGTAGTGGAACTCCATGCCCACGAGGCCCGGCAGGATCAGGATTGCATCTGCTTCCAATTCGTCGGGCAAAGGCGCCAGCTCACCCAGCAGCAAACCGACTGACGAGCGGATTTGCGGAAAAGGGCTGATGAATTTCAGGTCGAAATGGATATCCTTCTGGTAGCGGTTGGCAAACAGCAGTGCATCGGCGGGACCTGCCATGTCGATCAATAGCGTATCCGGCAATAGCAGGAAATACACTGTATGGCGTTTGACATTCTGCATGGTCGAGGCTCCGGGCGCTGCCATGTCAGACTGGCGCGCGCCGCCATTGCGCGAGCAGTTTGGCACCGAACACATTGATCACGAGGCCGCACATGACGATCGCCGCTCCTAGCAATTGCAAGGGATTCAGCGCTTCGCCCAGCAGTATCCAGGCAGTGCTGAGGCCGATCACCGGCACCAATAGCGTCAATGGTGCGACCATGTGCGTAGGCAGGCTGGACAGCAGGCTGCCCCACAATGTGTAGCCTGTCAGCGTCGCGGCAAAGGCCAGGTAGGCGATAGCGAGCACGGAGGACAGGCCTATATGGCTGAGGCTATAGCTGATCGTGTCTGCGCCTTCAAAAATCAGCGACAGCAGCAGGAAGGGAATTACCGGTATCAATGCGCTCCACGCCACCAGGCTCAGCAGCGAAGTCGAGCCTATTTTTTTATTCACCACATTGCCGCTGGCCCAGGATGCCGCGGCGAGCAGGGTCAGGATAAAACCGAGTAAGGTAACCTGGCTGGCCGAACTGCTGATGCTGGCGCTGCCCAGCAATAAAAGGCCTACGCTGGCGACCAGCATGCCGAGCAGATTGGATGCGCGGAGCTTGTCACCGAATACCATCGCCGAGAATCCCACCGTAAAAAATGCCTGTGCCTGCAGCACCAGCGACGCCAGCCCGGCAGGCATGCCGACCGCCATCGCCGAAAACAGGAAGGCGAATTGACCCAGGCTGATCGTCAATGCATAAGCCAGCAGCCACTTCAACTCTACCTTGGGGCGCGGCAAAAACAGGATGGCGGGAAATGCGACCAGGGCAAAGCGCAGTGCGCCAAGCAGAAAAGGGGGGACGCCTTTCAAGCCTATCTTGATGACAACGAAGTTGACGCCCCATAGCAAAATGACGGTCAGTGCAATGAGGAGTTGGCGTTTCGAAAGGACATTTTTGGACATGGCTGCTCGACTAGGGAAAATAGGTTTTATGCTTGCTTGATGCTTTTATTGAGTGCTCTTCAGTAAATCAGGATTAAAAACCCGCTTTTGCGAAGGAGTAAACTTGCCCAGCTTGCCTGCCGGCCGGATAGGCCGTGCTGCAAAATTGCCCCCGCAGTTAGGGCAGGTATCATGCAAGACATTCTTTACGCAATCAGCGCAGAACGTGCATTCGAAAGTACAAATCCGCGCCTCGGCCGAATCCGGCGGCAGGTCACGGTCACAGCATTCACAGCCAGGGCGAAGTTCCAGCATCACGTATCCTTAAAATATAATTCATAAAACCTGGATACGAGCGTAACAGTTTGATGCAAAACCGGTAGCTGGTTGTCAGACATTAAGCGGACATTTTAGGACATCATGATAGGCTATAAAAAGTAAGCCTCGCTTTTCAGGCACTTATGATATCTCTATTATCAGGATCTTGCCCATGAAGACTTATTCCTTCCGTTTGTTGAATGTCTTTGCCGAATCCATTTTTGGCGGCAACCCTTTGTGCGTGTTTGAAGATGCAGAGGGGCTGCGGGATGAGCAGATGCAGGCACTCGCGCTGCAGTTCAATCTGTCGGAGACGAGCTTTATTTTGCCTTCCGACAAGGCCAATGCCCGCATGCGCATTTTTACCACCGGCTATGAAATGCGATTTGCCGGCCATCCTACACTGGGCACAGCACACGTTGTACGCGACTTGATGGGAGGCAAAGACAGCTTGAGCCTGGAGTGCCTGGCCGGCGTGGTACAAGTAGAGGCCAGGCAGGATCACTGGGTCTTTACGGCGCCCAGCGACGGCAATCCGGTCATGACGGTACCCGGCTTGCCTGCGGAGGACATTGCCGCGATGCTGGGCCTGGAAGCTGATGACTTGTCAGCCAGTCCGGTCTGGGTCAATACCGGCACTGACCAGTTGCTGGTTCCGCTGAAAAGCGCTGCTGCCGTCAGGCGCGCGCAGCCGGACAGCTCGCGACTGGAGCAATGGCCGCAGAGCAGCCTGGGGCGCAAGACCGCGTATGTGTTTGCTTTTGACGAAGAAAACAGCAGCGCGGGACAGGAGATCCAGGTTCTGTCCAGATATTTTTTTGTCCGCAAGGGCGGCGGTGTGGTCGAGGACCCAGGTACCGGTTCGGCGTGCGCCAATCTGGGCGGCTGGTGGATTGCATCAGATCAGGAGCTGCCGGCACGCCTCAGTGTTTCCCAGGGGGAGCAAGTGCAGCGCCCGAGCCGGCTTAGTCTGGAAGTAACGGCTGACAGGCAAATTCGGGTCGGCGGCCGGGTGCTGGAAATAGGGCGCGGCACCGTCACGGTATAAAGCGAATATTAAGCGAATGGGCATTATCACCGCCCGCATCAGTGCAACTTATTGCTGCCGATATACAATAAGGCATGTATAGCAAAATAAGAGCCTGAGATGAGTGAAAAAAAGAGCGAAAAGAAGCCCATGCTAAGTGTTGCCGAAGCGCTGGATATCCTGCTGGCCGCAGTGCGCCCTGTGCTGGATGTTGAAACGATACCGACCATCTCCGCCTTTGGCCGTACCCTGGCGCAAGACCAGGTATCGCAATTACATGTGCCGCCTATGGACAATACCCAGATGGACGGCTATGCCGTGCGCACGGCAGACTGTTCCAGCGGCCAGGCCCGGCTGCGCGTCACGCAGCGCATCCCGGCAGGCCATGTAGGCCAGGCTTTGGAAGCGGGTACGGCAGCGCGCATCTTTACCGGAGCGATGATACCGCGTGGGGCAGATGCGGTCGTGATGCAGGAGCAATGCCTGCTGGAAAAATCGGAAGGCGCGGATGTTGTCACCATCAATCACGTACCGGTCTCCGGCGAATGGATACGCCGCCAGGGTGAGGATATACGCGCAGGGGCCATTATCCTGCCGGCCGGCACCCGCATGCGCGGGCAGGAGCTTGGCCTGGCGGCATCGGTGGGTCTGGCCAATCTGCCTGTCGTCCGCAAGCTGAAGGTTGCGGTATTTTTTACCGGCGACGAACTGGCAATGCCGGGCGAGCCTTTGAAACCGGGCGCCATCTATAATTCCAATCGTTTCACCCTGACCGGTTTGCTGCAAGGCATGGGCTGCGATATTACCGACTACGGCATCGTGCCGGATAGCCTGGAAGCTACCCGCGACACCCTGCGTCGCGCCGCGCAGCAGCATGACCTGATCATCACTTCCGGCGGCGTATCCGTCGGTGAGGAAGACCACGTCAAGCCTGCAGTGGAAGCGGAGGGGCGTCTGAATATGTGGCAGATCGCGGTCAAGCCGGGCAAGCCTTTGGCATTCGGCGAAGTGGGATCTGCTTTCTTCCTGGGTTTGCCTGGCAATCCTGTCGCGAGTTTTGTTACCTTCCTACTGTTTGTGCAGCCGTTTATTTTACGCATGCAGGGAGTGCTTGATGTCGCTCCGCTGTCCTATCAGCTAAGAGCCGATTTTGACTGGAGCAAGCCGGACAGGCGTAACGAATTCCTGCGCGCACGCATCAATCGTAGTGGCGGTCTGGACCTGTTCCCCAACCAGAGTTCCGGTGTGCTGACTTCTACGGTATGGGGGGATGGTTTGATTGATCTGGCGCCAGGCAAGGCTATTGCCGCGGGGGATCTGGTACGCTTTATCCCGTTTGCAGAATTGCTGTCTTGAAGAAACTCAGCTTTGAAAACAGATTTGAATGGTGGGATTGACTGTGAATATAGAATTACGTTTTTTTGCCAGCATTCGTGAAAAGCTGGGTACCTCGGCAGAGCAAGCCAGCTTGCCTGTAGAAGTAAAAACTGTCGGCGATGTACGGGCCTGGCTGATGACGCGCGGTGGTCCATGGGCCGAAGCGCTGGCGGAAGGCCGCGCTTTACGCATGGCTTATAACCAGCAGATGTGCGGCGCGGATACCGCTATTGCGGATGGCGGCGAACTGGCATTTTTCCCGCCGGTGACAGGCGGCTGAATTATTGACAGTACCCCGGTAGATGCGCCGGAAGTTCCACTATTTTTAACGAAGCAAATTCCTTATGTCGATTTACGTACAAACCGAAGATTTTGACTTGAGCACCGAGCTGGCGAAGCTGCGTGCCGACAAGCCTGCGATAGGAGCTGTTGTCAGCTTCGTCGGTGTGGTACGCGACATGAACGAGGGTATGGATGTACATGCGATGGAACTTGAGCACTATCCAGGCATGACGGAAAAGGCGCTGGAAGATATCGTGCAGCAGGCGCATCAGCGCTGGACCTTGCAGGATTGCCTGGTCATCCACAGGGTAGGGCCGCTGCAGCCGCTGGACCAGATTGTATTGGTCGCAGTGGCGTCCGCTCATCGCGGAGAGGCATTTTCCGCCTGCGAATTCATCATGGATTACCTGAAAACCCAGGCGCCTTTCTGGAAGAAAGAACAGACGCCCGAGGGTGCGCGCTGGGTGGATGCCAGAGAGCACGATGACAAGGCCCTGAGTAAGTGGGGTGTCGCTTCCAGCAATTCCGCCGGCAAGGATGAGGACGTTTCATGAGCTGGCTGGCGATCGGCCTGGGAGCTGCCATAGGCGCCTGGCTGCGCTGGGGACTGGGCCTGTGGCTCAATCCTGTGCACGGCGAGCTGCCGCTTGGTACGTTGGCCGCGAACCTGGGCGGCGGCTATCTGATAGGGCTGCTGGTGGCCTTGTTTTCCTCCTATCCTGAGATTGCCCCGGAGTGGCGGCTGTTTGCCATTACGGGCTTTCTGGGAGGCTTGACGACCTTCTCGACATTTTCTGCAGAATCCATGCTGTTGTTGCAGCGCGGTGAGTATATGTGGGCGGCCGGGCATTCACTGTTGCATTTGATCGGTTCGGTACTGTGCTGCATCGCCGGATTCGCATCCTGGCGGGCGTTGGCAAATTAAGCATTGCCTGCAAAGCGTTATGATCATGCCTGCTGCCACACTGGAGTAACATCGGAGTAGCCTGATTCGGGCTATGCAAGAACAATCAGGTGCAATGCGGTGATCCCGCGCTGCGCCATCATTTGGAAAATTCTCATGACGACTATCGATAATCTTTTGTTTCCGGCGATAGAGCCTTACCGCACCGGCACTTTGCAGGTTGATGAGTTGCATACCCTGTACTGGGAAGAGTGCGGCAATCCCGACGGCACGCCGGTCCTGTTCCTGCATGGCGGGCCGGGCGGTGGTTTGTCGCCGAATCACCGGCGTTTTTTCGATCCTCGCCATTACCGTATCGTCTTGTTCGATCAGCGCGGCGCGGGCAAATCGACGCCGTTGGGCGAGTACCGCAACAACACCACCGGCCTGCTGATTTCCGATATAGAGAAAATCCGCGAAATGCTGGGCATTTCGCAATGGCTGGTATTTGGCGGCTCCTGGGGTTCCACACTGGCCTTGGCGTATGGCGAAGCACATGCCCATCGTTGCCTGGGCTTTGTGCTGCGTGGCATTTTCCTGTGCACCCAGGCCGAGGTGGACTGGTTCGTCAACGGTATGGGCTGGTTTTATCCGGAAGTGCATCAACGTTTCGCCAACGCTATTCCTGAAGATGAACGCGGCGACCTGCTGCAAGCCTATGTGAAGCGCCTGTTCTGCGACGACCCCGCCATTTATACCGAGGCCGCCAGGAACTGGAGCCGCTATGAAGGCAGTTGTCTATTCCTGAAGCCACAGGCAGAGGCGATAGAAGATTTTGAGTCGGATGCGGTCAGCCTGGGCATAGGCCGGCTGGAAGCGCATTACATGCTGAACACGGCCTTTATGGAAGACGACCAATTGATCAGGAATATAAGCAAGATCAGGCATTTACCGGCGGTAATCGTGCAGGGCCGCTATGACGTGATTTGTCCTCCGGCGACTGCTTATCGTCTGCATCAGGCATGGCCTGAGGCACGCTTTCATTTGATCGGCGACGCCGGCCATGCTGCCATGGAGCCCGGGATTGCGGCCGCGCTGGTGGCGGCTACCGAACAATTTAAGAAAAAAATGGCGTTCGACTAGATATCATCCGCAGCGCGCTGGCAAGCGCTTGCTGCGGACATCCAAGCTGGAATGAAAAGCCTGCATGAAAATGGCAGGCTTTTTGCATTTTAGTTCAGCACGCGCGGCGCTGCTGAGGCATGTTCGCTGCCTGGTATGAGCAGCTCCAAGCCCCACTCTGCTTCTTTGGTCGCGGCCTGCAACAGGCTGCAGAAACCGTGCAGCAGGGTTTCCGGCATGGTGATTTCAAACGCTTCCTGGCCTACAGGGAAGAATTGCAGGCAAATGGATGCGCCGGCGACTATATTGAAGTTGATGCTATGGATCAGCAATGCGGCTTCTCCACGCGGGAAAATCTCTGCACAGGCCTGATAAGGGTTGCTGAAGCCGCCTTCTTCATGCATTTTTTGTAGTGAGGATTGATGTTCCATCTGGACAATGTCTGCGCTGGCGTGCGCGGCTTCCGGCTTGTTCAATACTACCTGGGTTGCAAGCGCTTGCAGTGTGGTGGGCCATAGGCGTAACAAAAGCCTCCTTGTCAGATGGGCCCGGATTTCTTGCCTTTCTCCTTCAGCAGCACTTTCGCCGAAAGAGAATTTGACCAGGATGCGGTCTTCCTCTGCCTGGTAGATTACTTGTATTTGTAATAATTCCATTGCGATTTTGGACGAAGCTTGATGCAGATCAAGCTTGTCGCATATTCCATTCTTGAAAAAAGGGTGATTGCCCCAATTTTTTGACGTAATAAACCATTTTCAGGAGCATTTAATGCGTCTCGACAAACTTACTACCAAATTGCAGGAAGCCCTGGCCGATGCACAAAGCTATGCGGTCGGCAATGATAACCAATACATAGAGCCCGTGCACGTTTTGTTGGCTCTGCTGAACCAGGAAGATGGGGGTGCTCGCTCCATTCTGCAGAGGGCAGGCGTCAATGTAGGGGGCCTAACCTCCGCCCTGAAGCTTTCCATGGAGCGCCTGCCCAAAGTGTCCGGCACTGATGGCCAGGTACAGGTTGGGCGTGAACTGAGTAATTTACTCAATCTTGCCGACAAAGAAGCCCAAAAACGCGGCGATGAGTTCCTGGCCAGCGAAATGCTGCTGCTGGCGCTGTCCGACGACAAGTCCGATGCCGGCAAGCTGGCAAGGGAAAACGGCCTGAGCCGCAAGTCGCTGGAAGCGGCTATTTCTGCGGTGCGCGGCGGCGCCAATGTCAATTCTCAGGAAGCCGAAGGCCAGCGCGAAGCCTTGAAGAAATACACGCTGGACCTGACCGAACGTGCCCGTTTGGGCAAGTTGGACCCTGTAATCGGCCGTGACGACGAGATACGCCGCGCGATCCAGGTCTTGCAAAGGCGCAGCAAGAATAATCCCGTGCTGATCGGCGAGCCGGGCGTGGGCAAGACCGCCATCGTCGAAGGGCTGGCGCAGAGGATTATTAACGGTGAAGTACCGGACAGCCTGAAGTCCAAGCGGGTATTGTCGCTGGATATGGCCGCTTTGCTGGCGGGCGCCAAGTTCCGCGGCGAATTTGAAGAGCGCCTTAAAGCGGTGCTGAAAGAAATCGCCATGGACGAGGGCCAGACTATAGTCTTTATTGATGAGCTGCACACGATGGTCGGCGCCGGCAAGGCGGAAGGTGCGATGGACGCCGGCAATATGCTGAAGCCTGCGCTTGCGCGCGGCGAACTGCATTGCGTCGGTGCCACTACGCTAGACGAATACCGTAAATACATAGAAAAGGACGCTGCACTGGAGCGTCGTTTCCAGAAGATCATGGTGGACGAGCCCAGCGTAGAGGCAACGGTGGCGATCTTGCGCGGCCTGCAGGAAAAATATGAGGTCCATCATGGCGTGGATATTACTGATCCGGCGATCATTGCGGCGGCAGAATTGTCGCACCGCTACATCACTGACCGTTTCTTACCCGACAAGGCCATCGACCTGATCGATGAGGCTGCTGCCAAGATCAAGATAGAGATCGACTCCAAGCCTGAAGTGATGGATAAGCTGGACCGCCGTCTGATCCAGTTGAAGATAGAAAAAGAAGCGGTTAAACGGGAAAAAGATGAAGGCTCGAAGAAACGCCTGGTGTTGATAGAGGAAGAAATCAGCCGCTTGTCGCGCGAATATGCGGACCTGGAAGAAATCTGGAAATCGGAAAAAGCCACGGTGCAGGGTAGTGCGCACATCCGCGAGGAAATAGAAAAAATCCGCTTGCAAATGGATGATGCCAAGCGCAAGGGCGACTGGCAGACAATGTCCGAGCTGCAGTACGGCCGCTTGCCGGAACTGGAGGCGCAACTGAAACAGGCTGACGATAGCCAGCAGCACAACACCGGCAAGATGAAGCTGCTGCGTACGCAAGTCGGTGCTGAAGAAATTGCAGAGATCGTCTCCCGTGCCACCGGCATTCCGGTTTCACGGATGATGCAGGGTGAGCGCGAGAAACTGCTGCAGATGGAAGATGCTCTGCATAAGCGTGTGGTCGGCCAGCACGAAGCCATCGTTGCCGTATCCGATGCGATCCGCCGTTCACGTGCAGGTCTGGGCGATCCTAGCCGTCCCTACGGTTCTTTCCTGTTCCTGGGACCAACGGGCGTGGGTAAAACCGAATTGACCAAGGCGCTGGCCAGCTTCCTGTTCGATACCGAGGATGCACTGATACGCATCGACATGAGCGAGTTCATGGAGAAGCATTCGGTGGCCAGGCTGATCGGTGCGCCACCGGGTTATGTCGGGTATGAGGAGGGTGGTTACTTGACCGAGGCCGTGCGCCGCAAGCCCTACAGCGTCATCTTGCTGGATGAGGTAGAGAAGGCGCATCACGATGTATTTAATGTGCTGCTGCAAGTGCTGGATGATGGCCGCATGACCGATGGCCAGGGGCGCACGGTGGACTTCAAGAATACGGTGATCGTGATGACGTCCAACCTCGGTTCGCACCAGATACAGGCGATGGAAGGTAGCGACCAGGCCGTGGTCAAAATGGCGGTGATGGGCGAAGTGAAAAACCATTTCCGTCCAGAGTTCATCAACCGTATCGACGAGATCGTGGTTTTCCACGCACTGGATACGAAGAACATCGGCGCCATCGCCAGGATACAACTGGATACGCTGACCAAGCGTCTGGAACAGATGGAGATGGGCTTGCAGGTAAGCGACGCTGCTTTGCAAAAAATCGCAGAAGCGGGCTTTGATCCTGTGTATGGTGCGCGGCCTTTGAAGCGTGCTATCCAGCAAGAGATAGAAAGTCCTTTATCCAAGCTGATTTTGCAAGGAAAGTTTGGGCCGAAAGATATTATCTCGGTGGATGCCGCCAATGGCGAACTGGTGTTTGGAAAAGCCTGAGCCAGCCTCGTCTCCCAGTGAAAAGCCGACTTAGGTCGGCTTTTTTATGCCTATTTGCACTTTGCACGAAGTTTGCTTGAGACTGAGGCTGGAATGCTGGTAAGCTAGTGTCTAAGTCGACCCTGTGATAGGGCGAAATGGAGCAAAGTACTACGGAATTTTTCCTCGTGGAAACATCCGAAAACTGCAAACGTGTTTAGCCTATGGACAGCAGATTTTATTACCGGTAGCGTTGCAGTTGCGCCGGACCGGCGGGAAATTGGATGCTGTGTGCAAGCAGGCAGCACGCTACCGTAATCGAAAGTAAAATAAGAAACAGCAGGCGGAGAAAACAATCTGCAGCACCAGAAAAACGCTGATTGATTTGTGCCCAGAACGTGTCTATATGCTTGCCGCTGATTGATGGTGAGCAGTTCATGTTCTCATATTCACTACCAGCCCGTAGATGCATGTGTTGATGAGCGCCAATCTGAATCCGCAAAATCGCGATCTTGTTATAATTCTTTGACCATATTGAAATCGCCAACCTTTGCCGGCAAGGTTGTAGTGTAGCGATGCTCAAATCCGGCATTTAGTTCAACATGAGATGAGGTGATACGTGGCAGGTACCCATATCGCTTTGCAAAGCACTCCGTCCGCGAGCGCAGCCAGTTGGCCGGAATCTTCTTTTCCCATAAGTTCACGAATATTTTTTTCTCTGCGGCCTAAGACTGTAGCTGAAATGGATCCTAATTATTTATCCCATTATTTCTCAGGAGGAAACCTCCATCGTGACCGGGGTGATGAGCCCGTACGAATGCCGAAAGCGTTATTGCATTAGTTGAACCATGCCGTGAGCGGCAAGCCAGATGGTATTTCAGAAGAGCGGCACGTTGGATGTAATTCAGGCGTGCCATGTAGTTGGTGTGAACGATTCGACCAATGAGCCCTATGACTACGTCCCAATTACGACAAGCCCACATTGCGCCGGAACCGCAGGATGCCGATGCCGCACTCGAACAGGCGTTGGAGGCATTACTGGCGCACCAGCGCGAAGATGGCCACTGGCTCTACGAACTGGAGGCAGATGCAACGATTTCTGCCGAGTATGTGTTGCTGGTTCATTACCTTGGTGAAACCCCGGACAGTTTACTGGAGGCCCGCATTGCCCGCTATTTGCGGCGTATCCAGAATGAGGACGGCAGCTGGCCCTTGTTTGCGCATGGCAAGGCGGATGTCAGCGCCAGTGTAAAAGCCTATTTTGCGCTGAAAATGATAGGGGACCCGGTGGATGCCGAGCACATGGTGCGTGCGCGCAAGTCCATACTGGCGCAGGGAGGGGCTGAGGCATCTAATGTGTTCACGCGCACGCTGCTTGCGCTGTTTGGTGTGATGCCGTGGAAGACCGTGCCGATGATGCCGGTGGAGTTGATGCTGCTGCCGATCTGGTTCCCTATTCATGTTTCCAAGGTCTCTTATTGGTCACGCACCGTTCTTGTTCCTCTTCTGGTATTGAACAGCCTGCGGCCGCAGGCGCGCAATCCGCGCGGCGTAGGCATAGACGAATTGTTCGGGCGTCCACGCGGCTTGATGCGGTTGCCACGCAAAGCGCCTCATCAGCAAGCATCCTGGTTTTATTTTTTTTCCGGCGTGGATTTCATGCTGAGGGTGTGCGAGCCTTTGATACCGAACGCCCTGCGTAAGCGTGCCGTCGCGCGTGCCGAAGAATTTGTGCGGGAGAGACTGAATGGCGAGTCCGGCCTGGGCGCCATCTTTCCAGCCATGGTTAATGCCGTGCTGATGCTGGATGTATTGGGTGTGCCTCGCGATGATCCTGCGATGCTCAGTGCGCGCAAGTCCATCGATCACCTGCTGGTGGTGCGCGATGATGAGGCGTATTGCCAGCCTTGCCATTCCCCGGTGTGGGATACCGCACTCGCATGCCATGCGTTGCTGGAAGTCGGCGGCACGCGGGCAACAAGTGCGGCGGCGCGCGGCCTGGCCTGGCTGCGTCCGTTGCAGGTGTTGGATCTGTATGGCGACTGGGCGGTGCGGCGACCTCAGTTAAGGCCGGGCGGCTGGGCTTTCCAATATGCAAATGCGCATTACCCGGACGTGGACGATACTGCCGTGGTGGTGATGGCGCTGCATCGCGCTGCAGAAACCCTGGACGGCAAGCTGCGGGTGGCCGGAGAGGCCATTCCTGTGGATGAAGGCTTGGCGCGTGCGGTTGAGTGGGTAGAGGGCATGCAGAGCAGTAATGGCGGATGGGGGGCGTTTGAACCCGATAGCACGCATTTCCATTTGAACCACATACCTTTCGCCGATCATGGCGCGCTGCTGGATCCCCCAACGGTTGACGTGTCGGCACGCTGCCTGTCGATGCTGGCGCAACTGGAAGGCGGCGTAAAGGGCGCCAAGGCGCAGGCGGCGCTGGATTACATCCTGGCGGAGCAGGAGGCCAATGGCAGCTGGTTTGGCCGCTGGGGCACCAATTATATTTATGGCACCTGGAGCGCGCTATGTGGGTTGAATGCCGCCGGCCTGCCTGCACAGGCGCCTGCCATGCGAAGTGCTGCCGCTTGGCTCATCAGCATCCAGAACGAAGATGGAGGCTGGGGTGAGAGCGGTGACAGCTATCGCCTGGATTATTCCGGCCACATGGCGGCGCCCAGTACGCCGTCGCAGACCGCTTGGGCCTTGCTCGGATTGATGGCAGCCGGAGAGACCGGGCACGAGGCGGTGGCGCGCGGCATCGACTATCTGATCCGCACCCAGCAGGCTGACGGCAACTGGGAAGAGGAATACTTCACGGCGGTGGGCTTTCCGCGCGTTTTCTATCTGAAGTATCACGGTTATTCCCGGTATTTTCCTTTATGGGCGCTGGCCCGTTATTGTAATTTGCGTCAGGATGCCTCAGACGTGACAGCCTGGGGCATGTAGCCGTGGCCGGGATTGTGGTAGTGACAGGCATGGCATTCGAGGCCCGTATCGCCGCCGGTACAGATGTCGAAGTGCTGTATGGCGGGCACGACGGCAAGCTGGAGCGTGAGTTAGCTGAACGCTTGCGCCACCCATGCGATGGCGTCATCAGCTTTGGTGTGGCGGGTGGACTGGATCCGCTATTAATGCCGGGCAGTATCGTGGTCCCCGAGCGTATTGCCAGCGGCGAGCAGAGTTTTGATACGAACAGTGCCTGGTCCGCAATACTGCGTAATGCACTTCCGGCAGCGGTGGGAGGCATATTGGCGAGCGGGGATGCCGCTGTCGCCAGCGTGGCCGACAAGCAAGCCTTGCAGCGTGCCAGCGGTGCGCTGGCTATCGATATGGAGTCCCACCTGGTTGCCCGGCTGGCGTTTGCGGCGCGGGTCCCATATGTGGCCTGCCGCATCATACTCGATCCGGCACAGCGGGCATTGCCATCGGCCGCATTGGCGGCTTTTGGCCGCGATGGCCATACCGATATGAAGGCCCTGCTGTCCAGCCTTGCCAGCCACCCTGGTCAGCTCAGCGATCTGCTGCAATTGGCACGTGATGCGAAGACCGCCAAGACGGCATTGCGGAAGGCTCGCACGACTCTGGGGCTGCGCTATGCGCTGCCGGAAGCTCCTGTTTATTTGGCCTCGGCCTGAACCGCATCCTTTACTGCTGCGCCTGCTGGTTTGGATGGCTCGGGCGGCGTAGATGGCGGCGAAACAGGTGCTTCCTCCTTGTCTTCTGGATCTTCATATTCAGGTAGCTTCTGCTTGCCCTGTCCTTTTTCTATCAAGGATTCACGCTGCTGCAGGTAGGCGTCGCGGACAAAGGTATATGGATCCAGTGCCGCCTGCGACAGCAGGTCCGTCGCACCTAAAAAATTGGCGCGCGTGTTGATGATATTGACTGCATACAGTTGATTGCGCAGCGGCGGCTCGGTGTAATTGACCGGATCCAGCTTTACGTTCACCACCTGGCCGGCACCATCGCGAAAGGAACTGGGTCCGAATAACGGAAGGACCAGATAAGGACCGGATGCAATATTCCAGCTCCCCAGCGTCAAACCGAAATCCTGCGAGTGCCTGGGTATTCCCGCTTGAGTGGCGATATCGATCAAGCCACCGAGGCCGAAGACCGTATTCACCCCCAGCCGCATAAAGCTGTCCATTGCATCCTGTCCCTTGCCTTGCAGCAGGCTATTGATGGTATTGCCTATGTCGCCCAGGTTGGAAAAGAAATTGGTGATCGCCGTACGTACCGGCGCCGGTGCGACCTTCTGGTAACCCTTGGCCAGGGGTGCAGCTACATACTGGTCGAGCTTGTCATTGGTGCGAAAGACTACCCGGTTGAATGGCTCCAGTGGGTCCTTCGGGTTGGCATTGGGGCCGGTGGCGCAGCCGCTTAGCAAGACAGATAAGAGCAGCAGTGCAGAAAAATTCTTGCGCTTGCGTACGGTAATGCTGAATAAAGTCAGGAGCGTCATAGAAAGTCACTCTTTCGTTGAGATGGGATCACGTGGCCGCCCCAGCAGGATGGGCTGGAAGAAGACCGCTCCGATCAGCGTGCACACCAGTGCCAGCGCCAGCAGCTTGCCCATGCTGGCGGTGCCGGGGTGATGCGAAAAACTCAGGCTGCCGAAAGCCGCAGCGGTAGTCGCGGCGCTATACAGCACCGCATGGGTCAGGCTGGATTGCAGCAAATGGGTCTGGCCCGCGCGCCAGGCCATCACATAGTAGATCTTGAAGGCTACGCCTACGCCCAGTAGCAGCGGCAAGGCAATGACATTGGCGAAGTTCAGCGCAATGCCGAACACAACACATAGTTCCAGCGTCACCAGCGTCGATACCAGCAGCGGGACAAGGGTGCGCAATACATCTCCGAAGCTACGCAAAGTAATCCACAATAATATCGTGATCGACAATACAGCCCAGGCGGCTGCCTGGGCGAAGGCGGACATGATGGTATCCGCCGAACCTTTTATCGATATCGGTCCTCCTGCCGCAGCGGGTTCGGCTTTGAGTACCGCGTCAAGAAAGTGCTGCAAGACTGCCGCCCGCTCTGGGCTATTGGCGCGGGGCAGTTTGGGGCTGATGCTGACCAGCGCTTTGCCGTCGGGCGTGAGCCAATCTCGTACCATGGCCGGTGGCAAGTCCTGTATGCCTACCGGTTTTGCCTGCAATGCCAGCTTCAGTTTGGTCAAGGTCAATTGCAAGGGCAGAGCCAATGCGGCCTCAGCGCGATCGCGCACAGATGCATCGCTGGCAGCAAGATTTTTCAGTACTTTTGCCAGTCGTGTACTCTGTGCAGCCCCCGGGCCTGGATGATCTTCCGCTGCAAATTCCAGTTGCTCTGCAAGCCGCTTCAATGCATCTACACGCAAGGCATCACTGGCTGGTGTGGCTCGCACCTGGTTCAAGGCAGGCGAGAGGCTAGTCGCAGCGGCGGCAATATGGGGCAGCTTTGCTTCCTGCTGTTCCGGAATGAAGCTATTGAGCGTGACCACTCTTGCCACCTCCGGCAGCACAGCCACGCGTGCCGCTATGGCTTGCGCGGCCGGCAGCGAAGCGGCCAATACGCTGACATCTTCGGTGCCGGCCTGCGGAGAATCAGCCAATGCAAGCAGCGTAGACATGGATTCGGATTGTGGATCTTTTAAATGCAGGGGATCGAAGTCGAAGCGCAAATGCCACAGTAAGGGCAAGGCTGCCAGGATGGCGACGCAACTGAGCAGCAGCACTGGCCGGCGATGCCGCTCGAAGAAATCGTCAGCCGGCTTTAGCCACTGCATGGTCGGTGTGTGCGGTTCGCTGGCGGGGCGCAGCACGCAAATCAGCGCGGGCAACAGCGTGACGGTGGTGGCGAATGCCACCAGCATGCCTGCTCCGGCTATCTGCCCCAGTTCGGCCACGCCGCGATAGTCCGTCGGAAGAAAACTGAAGAAGGCGACCGCAGTTGCTGCCGCAGCCAAGGCCAGCGGCACGCTGACTCCTGCGGCGGTGCGCGCCAGCGCTTCCGGTAAATCATCAAGCTCGTGGCGCTCGGCCCGGTAACGTACGCCGAACTGTATGCCGAAGTCGCCGCCGAGTCCGACGAACAATACGGCAAAGGCCACCGAGATCATGTTCAATGCTCCCACCATTGCCAAACCCAGCGCTGCGGTGATGATGAGGCCGGCAAACAGGCTCAGCAATACGGCAATGATCAGGCGGGTAGAGCGCAGCGCCAACCATAGTATCAGCAGGACCATCAATATCGTCAGCACGCCATTGAGGGCAGCTCCTTCTGCAACAGAGGCAAACTCTTCATCGGCCAGCGGTTGCGGGCCGGTCAGGCGCACGCTAGCTCCAAAACGCTGCTGCAGATTCAATTGTTTGGCCGTAGCGCGGATTGCTTCTGCCGCATCTGAGCCGGCTTCCAGATTGCTGTAATCCAGTACCGGACTGACTGTAACGAAGCTGCTGGACATGGCAGGTTTACCCGATGCAGAGGGCGCGGCTTGAATATCCACTCCAGCTTCCGGCGCCGCCAGTGCAGTCCAGGACAGTGCAGCCGGCTGTGTCGCCAGTACTCTCTCCAGTGTCAAGGCGCTTTGATCCAGCAAGGGCGCCATATCTCCCAGCTTGACCTGGCCCAGTTGCAGCGGCAAGGCAAGGGTGGTGGATAGCGTGTCTGCCAGACCGCGCAAGCTGGGGTCGTGTGCCAGCACATTCAGCAGCGGGCGGGCCTGTATCAGTTGCGTGCTTAGCTGGCCGACGGCTGGCGTCGGAAGGAAAAGCAGGCCGGAACGGGCGAAGAAATCGCCACCGCCAGGCTGATCCACCGCGCGAAAGCGCCGGCTTTGTTTGCGCAGTTCCTCGACCAAGGCATCGGCCGCAGCGTCAGCCAGCTCGCGTGCCGGAGCCTGGACTACCGCCAGGATAAGCTGCTGGCGTTGCGGAAAAGCCTTGCTGACGGCCGCATCGCGTTGTGCCCAC
Organism: Parundibacterium terreum; assembly: GCF_014636315.1. Lineage (GTDB taxonomy): Bacteria > Pseudomonadota > Gammaproteobacteria > Burkholderiales > Burkholderiaceae_D > Undibacterium > Undibacterium terreum. Next base: position 95,271 of record NZ_BMED01000008.1, read on the forward strand.
GGTGCATTGGATTCCAGCAAGCGGTCGATATCGGTATCGATGGCGAAGTGTGCCACGACGTAAGCAGTGCAGCCGGCGGTGAGCAGCAGCGCGGCAATGATTACAGGCCAGGCGCGGCGAGCGGAGAAACGGACAAGGCGGGTGAGCAGGGATGACAGCATGTGGCTATGTAAGTTGGCGCGTGGCCGGCTGCTGGTCTATACTGGTTTGGTGGCACGTGCTTGCGCGTTTGCGCTCCTCACGGTTCCGGATGTCCTTTTTATTCACTATTTGTTCGCCTTCCTTATGAATAAACACGGCTTTGTTTGTTTTCTTCCCATCGCTGCAGTAACTGTCATGGCCTCGGTTCAAGCTCAGCCGGTCGCCAATGCGGCTCCTGAGGCCCAGGTGCAATCTGCTGTGGAGCGTGTGATCAGCAGCATACAGGCTGATCCGGCCACGCGCAGTGGCGACATCGCCAAGACGATAGCCGTGGTGCAGAAGCAGTTCTTGCCGTATACCGATTTTGAATACACGACTCGGCTGGCGGTAGGCAAGGCTTGGCGTGATGCGACGGTAGAACAGCGACAGCAACTGTTTGAGCAATTCCAACTCTTGCTGGTGCGCAGCTATGCCCTGTCCCTGTCGCAATTGCGCGAACAGAATGTCAAGTTCCGCTACAAGCCGGCACCGGTCGCTGCGACGGCGGCTGACGTAGTCGTGGAAACCCATGTGCTGAACAACGGTGACGAAATCCAGATCGACTACAGGATGAGGCGCACGCCCAGCGGATGGAAGATTTATGACATCAATATGCTGGGAGCCTGGCTGATCGAAGTTTATCGCCAGCAGTTTGCCGACATCCTCGCCAAAGACGGCATCAATGGTTTGCTCGCTTACCTGAACCGGCACAACGCCAGGCAAGCGGCCCGTCCTTAAAGCCTTTGTTGCGCCTGGATGGGGCATCATGGCAAACGCTCCTTGGGGTTCTTGCTGTCCACCGGAATCTTTCCGTTGCGCCTGTAGCGCTTGAATTCCACCCATTGCCAGCTCAATAATGCAGGAACGCCGAACAGTACTTCACGTGCGCGTTTGACCAGAGCGAGAGACAAGGCAACTTGTGGATTGACGCCAAGCAACTGACCGAGCAGTAGCACGACCGCTTCCTGTACACCCAGTCCTCCGGGTACAAAAAAAGCCATCTGGCGCGCCGCATGGGTCAGCGCCTCGATTGCCAGCGCCTCCCAGAAGGTAACAGGATGGCCAAGCAGTATCAGCGCGAACCAGACTTCCACCGTGCCTGAGACCAGACCCGCGAACTGCCAGAGCAGGGCCGCAAATAAATCACGATGGCGGCGATTGAGCTCGCGGATTTGCGCATCCAGGCGGGCACCGTCGACCAGAATATCCTTGTTATCGCTGCTACTGAACCAGCGTCTTGCAAAGTGTTCCAGCCGCTCGAAGATGCCGCTGTAGCGCAGGGATAGCGCAAATAGTATCGGAACAGGCAAGGATAGCAGGAGTCCGGCCAGGATGATCCAGCCGTGGCCGCTGGCATCGATGGAGATCACCAGCATCAGCACACCCAGCGCGGCAAACAGATATTGGGCAAATAGCGTCAGCATCACTTCTACTACTACGCTGGCCGCGATCGCGCTGGTGTCTGAAACACGCAGGCGCGCGAGCCGGATTCCAGCCAGCTCTCCGCCTACGCTCACCGTCGGCAGCAAGCGGTTGACGGCTTCACGCACCGTAGCCACCCACCACAAAAAGCCCAGCGATGCGCGCCCCTGCGGATCAGCCAATAGCAACAGGGTGCGCCAGCCTTGCGCATCCAGCAGCAGCGGCAAGGCATGCAACGGCACCAGCAGGAACAAGGCATAACCACCCTGCAGCAAGACAGCCGCCACATCGTCCACGCCCTGATGCAAGACCAGCAGCGTGAGCGCGAGCAGCCCGAGCAGGCCAGTCAGGTAGGCCAGGCGCTTCATGATGCCTGCAACAGTATGTCGGCAAAGCCGCCGCGCCGTGGAGCCAGCGTATCCAGCGCAGACCTGACTCTTGGCGACAGCAGTGCCGCCAGCTCATCGGCGTGACGGTAGCCGCTCATCGACGGTGCAACCTGGGCGCCGGATGCGACTCCGGGATGCAGGTAGATCTCGATGATTCCGCGGGGCAGTCCATGCAGTGCCGCCAGCAAGGCCGCCTCATCCATTTTGCCGCTGCCGGCGATTCCCACGACATAATCATTGTGAACGATGCCGGCTGCGCGCAAGCGGCGCCGCAACAAGGCCAGCCAGGGACGCAGCAGCAAGGGAGCCCCCACCTCCAGCGGCAGCCGCATTGCACGCAAACCGAATTCCCTGCCTATGCGCAAAATCAGTGACAGCACGGTCGGATGTAAATGGAAATGCTTATGGGTATTGACATGGTCCAGTGGCAGGCCTGTGGCGGCGTAAGCTTGGAACTGCGCGCGTATTTCTGCAGCCAACTGGCGGCGTATATGCGGAAAGAAAAAAAAGCGGAAGCCGTCGCGCACCATATTGGAACCGAAGCGGCTATTGGCATCCACCAGATCGGGAATGTCGGCGCGGGGCAGTGTGGCCTGTCCGTCGGCAAGGACCAGATGCAAGCCCACCCGCAACTGGGGCAGCCTGCGCGCGCGTTGCACTGCATCGGCGGCTGCGGGCGCGCTTACCATCAGGCTCGCTGCATTGAGAACGCCATCGCGATGCGCCAGTTCCACTGCCTCGTTGACGCCAGTATGCAGACCGAAATCGTCGGCAGTGAGTATCAGGCGCCGCTCCGTGGCCGCTTCAGATGGAGAACTCAGGATCAAGCCTCGTGTGAGTGGAGGAAGCGGAAGAACTCCACGCCTTCACGCAGACGCCGCTTGGTCATATCCCAGCTACCCAGCATCTCACGCACGATTTCCCAGATTTTGCTGGGGCGGAAATAGAAGCGTTTATAGAACACTTCCACGCTGTGGTAGATTTCTTCGCTGGACAGGTGTGGATAGCTGATGGCAGCAAGCTGCACGCCGCGGTCATTAACCAGGTTGATGACCTTGTTTTCCTTCAGCCAGCCATTATCCACAGATTGCTTGTACAAGGTAGTGCCGGGATAAGGCGCAGCCAGCGATACCTGTATCGTATGCGGGTTGATGTCCTTCGCATACTGTATGGTTTTCTCTATGGTTTCCTGGGTTTCGCCTGGCAGCCCGAGGATGAAGGTGCCGTGGATTGTGATGCCGAGTTCGCGGCAGTCGGCAGTGAAGCGCCTGGCGATATCGGTGCGCAAGCCTTTCTTGATATTCAGCAGGATCTGGTCGTCGCCGGATTCATAGCCCACCAGCAGCAGCCGCAGACCGTTGTCCCGCATGATCTTCAGCGTGCTATAGGGCACGTTGGCCTTGGCATTGCAGGACCAGGTGACGCCCAGTTCGCCCAATCCGCGCGCGATCTCTTCTGCGCGCGGCCGGAAATCGGTGAATGTATCATCGTCGAACATGATCTCCTTTACCTCGGGCATGTTCTCCTTGATCCATTTGACTTCGGCAATGACGCTTTCTGCCGAGCGGGTGCGGTAACGGTGTCCGCCTACGGTTTGCGGCCACAGGCAAAACGTGCAGCGGGACCGGCAGCCGCGGCCGGTATAGATGGAGACGTAGGGATGCTTCAGGTAGCCGATAAAATAATTGTCGACCTTGAGGTCCCGTTTATAGATGGGTGCGACAAACGGCAGCTCATCCATATTCTCTATCATCTGGCGCGGCGGATTGTGGACGATGGAGCCGTCCGCCAGCTTGTAACTCAGTCCAGTGATGTCCTTCAGCGGTATGCCTTGCGAAACTTCCACACAGGTGTAATCAAACTCTTCGCGGCAGACAAAATCGATGGCAGGGCTGGCGCCCAGGGTGCCGTCGGGTTCCACTGCCGGCTTGGCTCCGACCATGCCGATCAGCAGGGAAGGTTTGCGTATCTTGAGTTCTTCGGCGAACCTGGCGTCTGTTGGGAAGGAAGGGGTGCTGGTATGGATAATGATCAGATCGTAGCCGGCGGCAATATCCAGGGTTTCCTGTACGCTGATTCCATCTGCCGGGGCGTCAAGCAGGCGGCTGCCCGGCACCATTGCTGCCGGCTGGGCCAGCCAGGTGGGATACCAGAATGATTTGATCTCGCGCTTGGCCTGGTAGCGTGAACCGGCCCCGCCGTCAAAGCCGTCAAAAGAAGGAGCCTGGAGGAACAGAGTTTTCATAATGTCCTTTAGAGCATGTGTCTGTGACTGATTACATGGAAGGGGGAAGCCTGCCGGCAGTTTTTCCGCCCGTGTGGGCGGCGAAGGAATTGGCTGTGGTAGAGTCCGATGTCTGGCCGTCTTCAGCTCGCATACCGTCCCTGACAGACAGGGTTTGCCCGCGCCAGCTGACTTGGGACCCAAACAGCGCCGTTGCCCATTCCAGCAGCAACAAGGTGTCCCGCAACGGCGCCCGCAACGCGGCATGCATGCTGCCCGCGAGTATGCTGCGCGCCATTACGCCCGCTATGGCTATGACGAAGACTTCAGGGCCTGGCGCCAGCATCAGGCCCAGTAGTAGCATGGGCCAGGTATAAGTAATAAATGTAAAGAAGAAACCTGCGGGGCTTAGGGAGCGTATGGTACGTAGCCAGCGCAGCTCGTGCGTCCACAACTCGGCCAGGCTTGCCTCGGTGATGTCGGTAGTGACCACTACATCGGATAATACGGTAGCCAGCCCCTGGCGGCGCGTCAGTTCTCCCAGCCAGAAATCGTCGGCGAGACGGTCAGCCAGCGCAGAAAAGCCGCCAATCGCTGCCAATGCATCGCGCCGCAATGCAATGCTTGCGCCAAAAGCGAAGCGGCGCGATCCTGCAGTGTGGGAAATGCGCACCGATGGAGCAAACCAGTCGTCGATGAATTGTGCCCCTAGCCGGGACCAAAAACCCGCCAGCGCACGGCCGCGGTACAGGCAAGTCACAATGCCGGTGGAGGTATCTGCCAGCGGGGCCGTTATCCGTGACAGGTAGTACGGAGGTGCGGCAATATCGCTGTCGGCGATCACCAGCCAGTCGTAGCGCGCCAGCGGCAGCATATTGATCAGATTGCTGACTTTCAGATTTTGCCCATGCAGATCGGGTGTGATTGCCACTGCGATGTCGCAATCCGGGAAGTCAGCCTGCAAGCGGCGCACCACCGCCAGTGCGCGGTCTTCTGCATCTCGTACGCCGAATACGATCTGGAACTGATCATATTTTTGACGGCAAAGGGTGGCAAGGTTGTGGTAAAGCCGCGGCTCGCCACCGCAAAGAGGCTTGAGCACCGTGACCGGCTGCGGCGTGGAAGCGAGCTTACTATTTAGCCCCAGATTCAAGTCGAGCGGACGCCGCCTGCTCAGCCAGGCAGCCACGGCCGCATAGCAGGTGGCCACGCCACACAGGGCAGCTCCCAGCAAGCTTGTCCATTCTGCCGTTGTCATCATTAGCGCCCCTGGGCCGCCACTGCTTCGGCACGCTGCCTCGCATGCTTGGTGCCGCCTATCTCGGATAGCTTGATTGCCACGTGCTCTGAAAACACATATTCGGCCGGCCTTTGCTTGTCCAGCAAAATATCCGGCGCCATCGCCCCTTTGGTACGGACACCGCGTAGGCTGACGCCCATTGCCTTGAGTGGGTGCGCTATCGTATCCGCCACCGCAGAGGCCTCGTAGCCGCTGTGTACCATGCAGTCTGCGCATTTTTCATAATTGCCGGTGCCGTAGGCATCCCAGTCGGTTCCATCCATCAGTTCGCGAAAACTATTGACGTAGCCTTCGCCCAGCAGGTAGCAGGGCCGCTGCCAGCCAAATACCGTGCGGGTAGGATTGCCCCATGGAGTGCAATGATAGGTCTGGTTGCCAGCGAGAAAATCCAGGAATAGTGAAGACTGGCTGAAGGCCCAGTTCTTGCCGCCGCGGCCCAGCTCCAATATGTCGCGGAACAATTGCCGGGTCTTGTTACGTGCAAGGAAATGCTGCTGATCAGGAGCACGCTCATACGCATAGCCTGGCGAAACGGTAATCCCGTCCACGCCTATTCCCTTCAGCGTGTCAAAGAAGCTCGCCACCTGCGCCGGTTGCGCGTTATTGAAAAGAGTGCAGTTGATGTTGACCCGAAATCCCCTGGCCTTCGCTGCGCGTATTGCCTGCACTGCGCGGTCATACACGCCCGGTTGGCATACCGATGCGTCATGCATATCGCGGTCGCCATCCAGATGCACTGACCAGACGAAATAAGGATTGGGCTGATACTGGTCGAGTTTCTTTTCCAGCAGCAGCGCATTGGTGCACAGGTAGACAAAGCGCTTCCTGGCGATGATGCCTTCCACGATAGCCGGCATGTCACGATGCAGCAGCGGTTCACCACCGGCGATGGACACGACCGGCGCACCGCATTCATCCACTGCATCCAGGCATTGCTGGATGGACAGCCGCTGGTCCAGTATGGGATCGGGATAATCGATTTTTCCACAGCCGGAACAGGCCAGGTTGCAGCGGAACAGCGGCTCCAGCATCAAGGCCAGAGGATAACGCTTACGGCCCGCCAGATGCTGTTTTACAACATAGGCGCCCACACGTGCTACCTGCAGAAACGGTATAGCCAAGGGTTTCTCCTTGCTAAGAGGTTAGTCGACTGTAGAAACTGGATCTGCCAGTTCGGCCGGCAGGCGGAACTCGGCATGCTCTATCTCTCCGTCCATGGTGGAAATATCTACGGGACCGAAGCGGCGCAAGGCTGCCAGCACATCTTCCACCATGGCTTCCGGGGCAGAGGCGCCGGCGGTAATGCCCACCACCTGTGCATCCCGCACCCATGCCGGGTCCAGCTCACTGCCGTCGGCAATCAAATAGCTGGGCACGCCGCTCTCGGCACCGATTTCGCGCAGGCGGTTGGAATTGGAACTATTAGAGGCTCCCATGACCACGATCACGTCCACCAGCTTGGCGAGTTTGCGTACAGCAATTTGGCGGCTTTGCGTGGCGTAGCAGATATCACGCGTCTCAGGGCCTATCAGGTTGGAAAAGCGCTTGTTCAAGGCGGCAATCACGTTGCGGGTATCGTCCACGCTCAGTGTTGTCTGGGTCACATAGGCGACGGGAGCATCATCAGGCAAGTCGAGCAGGGCGACCTCGGCTTCATTTTGTACCAGGATGACCTTGCCGGGAATCTGGCCCAGGGTACCTTCCACCTCGGGGTGGCCGGCATGGCCTATCAGGATGACGGTGCGGCCGCTTGCGGCATATTGGCGGCCTTGATGATGTATTTTTGCGACCATGGGACAGGTCGCGTCGAGGACATGCAATTGACGGTCCCGCGCCTCTGCCTCTACTTCTCTGGATACGCCGTGCGCACTGAAGATGGTGACCGAGTGAGGGGGAATGCCGTCCAGGGATTCTGTAAAGTGAGCACCCTTGCGCCGCAGGCCATCCACCACATGCTTGTTATGTACGATTTCGTGGCGGATGAAAACGGGCGTTCCATACTTGAGCAGTGCGCGGTCGACGATTTCGATCGCACGAACTACTCCGGCACAAAAGCCGCGTGGCTGGGCAAGAATCACCTGCATACAAACCCCTCTTTCCGAAATCCGGTCGAATGTGTCTGATACAAAAGCAACACTTTTACAAAATAGCATTTAGTATATACCTGTGCCGTGTTCTTTGTTTCGCTGATTGTTGCGCAATATAGTGTATTTCAATAGGGAAATTTGGTGATGCTTGAAGACGATATCCTGGTAACCGGAGCGGCAGGTTTTCTTGGCTCTGCTGTAGTTAGGCAGGCTTTGAGCCGTGGCTTGCGGGTGCGTGTGCTGACTCGTCCGTCCAGCCCCCAGCGCAATCTGGAGGGCTTGCCGGTGCGCGTCTTCATGGGAGATATGCGGGATGCTGCCATGATGTCGCAAGCCTTGTCGGGCGTGCGCTACCTGTTTCATGTGGCCGCCGACTACCGGCTTTGGGCGCGCGATCCTGAAGAGATAGTGCGTACCAATACTGCAGGCACAGAGACGGTGATGAAGGCTGCGCAGCAATGTGGCGTGGAGCGCATCGTGTATACCAGTACGGTCGCCACCTTGCGTGTGGCCGGAGCAACAGCGCCGGTATCGGAAGACGCCAGGCTGGAGGCAGGCGAGGCCATCGGCGCCTACAAGCGCAGCAAGGTCCTGGCAGAACGCTGGGTAGAGCGTCAGATTGCCGACACAGGCTTGCCTGCCGTGATTGTCAATCCTTCCACCCCCATAGGTCCACGCGATGTGCGGCCCACGCCCACGGGCCGCATCATCCTGGAGGCTGCAAGCGGCAAGATGCCGGCTTTCGTCGATACAGGGCTGAACCTGGCGCATGTGGACGATATCGCCGAAGGACATTTTCTGGCGCTGCATCAGGGCAGGGTAGGCCAGAGCTATATCCTGGGCGGGGAGGATGTCAGCCTGCAGCGTATGCTGGCCGACATTGCAGAGCTGAGCGGCCGCCGCGCTCCCACCGTGCAGTTGCCTCGCTGGCCGCTGTATCCGCTGGCCCACGCGGCCGAGGCTGTGGCCAGGGTCACCGGGCGCGAACCTTTTATCACGGTGGACGGGCTGGATATGTCCCGTTATAAGATGTACTTCAGTTCCGGTAAGGCAAGGCAGGAACTGGGTTATCAGCCACGGGCCTATCGCGCAGGATTGCAAGATGCGCTGGCATGGTTCAAGGCCGAGGGTTACCTGAACTGAAAGCAGCTAGGAACATGTTCTTGCCATCAGGAATTGGTGCCGGGAAAATCCTCCGTTGGTCTGCTAAGCCAGCAGGCGTGACGCCAGCCGCGCCAGTCGTGGCACAGTCTCCGGCCGTAGCAGGCGTGCATCGTAACCTGCCATGCGCCGCGCATTTTCCGCAAGGCAAAGTTCGATCAGAGCGCGCGGCGATAAAGCCTCGCCCACTGAAGCCGAACCATTCATCGTAAAGTTTGCATCTTGTGCTGCACCGTCGGAATCGATGCCACGTGCTATGCCTATGCGCTCCCAGATCAGGAAGGCCCAGACGCGCATTACCTTAAGCGCGAACCACGGGCGTCGCCACCATGGAAGCTGGCGACGGTACCAGGCAGCCCAGTTGACGAAGAACAAGATATGGCGGCCTTCTTCCTGTATGACGGGCTCAAAAGTTTCCACCAGTTCAGCAGGAAAGAAACCGGAGCGTTTTGCGGCGGCGAACAGGCCAAAGGCGAAGAAGCTGTCTATGCACTCGCTGTAACCGGTGACCAGCCATCCCCATTCCGGATCTGCCGGAGGCGGATAGGCAGGTTCCGGGGCCAATGGAATGCCATAGGCTTGCACCAGTTTGGATAGCACTACTTTGTGGCGGGCTTCCTCTGCGCCATCCATCTCCAGCGCGCGACGCAACAGGGGTTCCTGCACGGTATCGGCAAAAGTTTGTACCCGGATTGAGGCGCGGCCTTCGGTTTGTACTGCAATATCCCAGATCGGTAGTGACTTGACATGCTGCAGCGCGTCTGGCGATAGCGCGGGCCATGCAATGACGGCCGGCTTGTAGGGATTGTGTGTTTGCAGCAGCATCTCGCAAAACATCTGCAGGTGGCGGCGGGAGCCTATGCGGACCGGCTCGGGCGATGCATCTGCCCAGTGGCGCATCGCATGGTCTGCTTGTTCAACGGCGTTTCGGTCGAACGTGGTAAATATAGGTGCTGTCTTTGTTTCGCCGTCAGCATCGGCGCTGGTGTAGCGGCCCCTCGCCGCTAGCTGATCTGCCATCCTGTCCCCCTGACTTTTTGCCTGGATTATTGGTGCAAATTAAATATTAACCCATATCGTTTTCAGGTGGCAGCCGGATGCCGGGGATGATTTTTTTTAATATCCGGATTTACAACAGTATTCGGCAAATTTTTACGTTGGGCAGACAGGGTTGATTAAATGTTCAATATTTATTTACTCTGATAAAACGCCGACGGTGATTTGCCGAAAGTTTTTTTGAACATTGCGGAAAATGCCGACTGGCTGGTGTAGCCCAGCTTGCTGGCAACCTTGGACAGGGGTAATCCGTTGGCAATCAACGAGGTGGCACGGGTCAGGCGCATCTGTTGCCGCCATTGGCCAAAGGTCAGGCCCAGGTCCTGCTCAAACAGGCGGGACAAGGTGCGCGCAGAAGCGCCTACCTGCAACGCATAATCTTCCAGGGTCAGTGCCGATGCGGGATCGGCGATCAGGCTCTCGCATAGGGTTTTCAGCCTCTTGTCATGCGGCATCGCCAGATGCATGGGCAGGGTTTCTGCATGGACGATTTCATCCAGTATCACCTGCACCAGATGATCTTCCCTAGGGCCTGCCTGGTTGACGTTCTCTATGCTAAGTATCAATTCACGCAATAGCGGCGACACTTCCAGCACGATGCAGTGGTCGGACGGAAAGGGGATGTAGCCGGCATAGCTGTAAAGCGCGCGCAGACGGGCGTCTTCCATCGTGCGTATCTCATGCACCATGTTCGGCGGTATCCAGATAGCGCGCAGGGGAGGCACAAACCAGGTGTTGTTATCGGCAATCACATGCAGCATGCCTTCGCGTGCATAAGTAAGCTGCCCCCACGGATGGCTATGCGGCCTCAGGATTTGTTGTGCGAGCAGATCGCGCGCCACCATCCTGATCTTGCGCTCCGCTGTCGGCGTGGTATCGCTGGGTGGCGCATTGGTATGTTTGATGGGGACGATGGGCATGGCGGATTTGCGATAAATGATATGGCTTTATCTTAAATCAGACAAGGAAATCCTGCTTGTTTCTTTGCAAAATACAAACAGGGCGGGGGTGCCCCATTTTTTATCCGGGACTGACAAACACATAGAAAGAGCCAACAAAATGCCGGCCGCATTCAACAGGCCTTGTTCTGGTCGGGCGGCAGGGGACCCGGCCCATCCAAAACAGCACGCAAATTCTAGTTTTATCAGGCGAGGCAGTCCAGAATTGATGGAGATGCTATTTGCCGGCTGGCCGTTTGCGAAGCGGCCACTCAAATGGCTATTTATGAAATGAGTTCCAGTTCTCTCATCTCTCCTGGCCGCAAGGCCATGCATTTTTTCTAAGGGCACTTCTATGAAAATGCGGGCATCTTTAGCGTTTATCGCCGCTGTATTGTCTCTCCAATCAGCACTATTGCATGCGGCTCCGGCTGCCGCGCCTCAATCTGCAACCAAGCTGACTTTTGGCGACGCCACCACTCTGTTTATTGCTGACTGGAAAGGAGTCAGAATTTATGCGCTCCCGGTTGCGGTGAAAAGTCCGGCAGGCAAGCCGTTTAATCTCAAGGATATCCAGGCGGCGATAGCGGCAGCCTTACAGGTACCGCAGACCTCGCTGCGCTTCGAGGATCTGGCCGTGCAGCCAGGTAGCGAAGTAGCCTATGTGGCACTGACGGTAAAGCATGGGAAATCCAGTTCGCCGGCGATTGTTTCCGTTGACTCCCAGGGCAAGGTCAGTCGAGTCGATTTGCGTAAAACATCTTCCTCAGTGGCGATTACCGATCAGCCATCTGCCAGTGAATCGTTCTGGCGCGATCTTCCTGCGCAAAGCCTTACGGTCACCGATATGAAGTTCTACCAGGGCAAGCTGTATGTCGCGGGTTTGTCCAATCGCAGTTTTGCATCGACCCTGCGGATCTATGATTTCCCCTTCCAGGGTAATGCACGCGCGTCGACCATAGAGATGTACCATCCGGTGCATAATCAAATTGAGACGCGCGCTCCTATACGATCAATGGTTGTGATGCAGGTGGGCGGCGAGGCCAGCCTGGTTGCGGCCTACACTTGCACTCCGCTGGTGACCATTCCGTTGAAGGATTTGCAGGATGGCGCGCACATCAAGGCAAAGACGGTGGGCGAGCTGGGTTGGGGCAATGCCCCGGTAGGCATGGTCACCTATAAGCAAGGTGATATGGATTACGCATTGATTGCCAATTCCAGCCGTTCGGCTGATTTGCTGACGCTTTCTGATATCACGGATGGCGCATCCAAGCCAGGCCTGACGACACCGATTGAAGTGCCTGCCAAACCGTATGCCGGCGTAAAAGCCATCATGACGCCATTGTCTGCAGTCATGCGTATTGATAATTTGAATGACAACCTGCTGCTTGCTTTGCGGCGTGATACGACTTCAGGAGACATGCAACTGGTATCCATTCCCAAGGGGGCATACCTGCGCTTGAGCGACTTTGTGAACGAATACGACTTCCCCGACTACCAGTATCCGGCCGGCGACAAGTTCCACGATTTCCATAAATTTGCGCGTGGCATAGAGGGCTATTCAGAATTGGCTCGATAACGGGCGAGGGAATAATGAAAATGCGTCAGCGCTTGTTGTCCCCCATTACTTGCCTGCTAATCGCCATTTCATTACTCGCTGTCTGTGCATCGGCGGCTACTTTTGCGGCGCCACGGCTTACACCGTCCGGCAATGAGATACCCGAAAACATATTGCGTATAGAGTTGTATCTGGATGCGCCGCTGGCGGCGCCTTTGGACATGCGCCATGTAAAATTGCTTGATGCTGCAGGCTCACAGATAAACGATGCGTTTCTCGATGTGCCGCTATCCGGCAGGGATGGGATGAGCGTCTCCATCCTGATGCATCCGGGGCGCATCAAAACCGGTGTCGGCCCTAATTCCAGCATAGGTATGGCCTTGCGTCAGGGGCAGACGGTAAGTCTGGAAATCGATGATCCTCAGTTGCAAAGTCCGGTAAAGAAAACCTGGATGATTGGTCCGGCGCTTCGGCAACGGATAGACTCGCAGCAATGGATTATTCAGGCCCCCACTGCTGGCGGACGAAAGGCGCTGCATGTTGATTTCCGCACGGCGCTGGATGCAGGTGCTGCCCAATTGATCGCTGTTGCTGCACCGGACGGCCGCCGGATGGCTGGCAAATTTGCACTTGAAAATGGAGAAGCAGGATGGCGATTTACTCCGTCGTCTCCCTGGCGTGCCGGGATCTATGAATTGCGGATTCATCCGGATATGGAAGACCCTGCCGGTAACCGCCTGTGTTCCGCCTTTGAGTCAGTGGAACAAAGCACCGTGGCTTGCGGATCGGAGGTCCGGCTGAAGTTTTCGGTACCTTAACATTGCACGGAAAAAAACGGTGGCAAGATAGGATTTGCCGCTAATTTTCTTGATTGTTCCAGGCGTCCCAGTAAGGCGGAGTTCCTATCGCAGTTTGCAGGCAGGCAGCGAATTCTTTCAATTTTGCCGATGCCCTGCGGCCCTCGGGATGCGCTACATAGATCGACTCTTCCGGCGCTTCCATCCCTATGTCGATCACAGCCAGATCGCCTTTTTGAATTTCAGCACCGGTGATGAAGGTGGGAAGCAGGGCGATGCCCAGTCCTGCCAGGACCGAGTCTCGCATCACGTCGCCATTGTTGACACGCAATGCGGCGGAGGTGCGTACAGTGATGGGGCCGTCATCGCTAATGAAACGCCAGTCTGATAGTCCACGGTTGGTATAGAAAACGCCACGGTGATTCTTCAGGTCTTCGATACTGCCCGGTGTGCCATTCCGCGCAAGATATTCCGGTGATGCGACCAGCATGCGCCGGCTTGGCGCCAGGTGCCAGGCCACCAGGCGTGAATCTTCCAAGGGACCGTGCCTGACGACAGCGTCATAGCCGTCGGCCGCTGCATCAACGCGGCGGTCATTCAAATCCAGCGTTAGTTCAAGCTTGGGATATTTTTCTAAAAAGGAATAGATCGCCGGCCCCAGATGCATACGCCCGAAAGTCACCGGCGCGGATATGCGTAAAGGTCCGATCAGGCTGCCGCGACGCTCCGCCATGTCCGCTTTGGCCTCTGCAACTTCACACATAATGCGCTTGGCCCTTTCCAGAAAAGCCCCTCCGTCTTCGGTGAGGCTAATTTTCCGGGTCGTGCGATGCAGCAGGGTTGCGTTCAGTGTTTTTTCCAGATCTGCAAGCCTTTCGCTGACCACTGATTTTGACAGTTGCAGGCGTCTTGCGGCTTCACTGATGGATCCGGATTCGGCAACTGCGACAAAGCCGGCGATGCCTTCAAGTTTTAACATTTTTTGGAGTTGGAAAAGTAAGAATCTATGTTTTGCACTAGCATGTGCGGCAGCCACGAATCCATGCGCGCAAGCCTGTTGCGCCCATTTCAGCACTTGCATACCAGCTTTTCTGACAAGTGCGAAGTATAGATTCATGCACCCAGGATCTACTTGAAATTTTATGACTGACTGCATCAGTATTATTCAATATGAGCGGCAGCAATTGCAGGGAAAAGCCTTTGCATCCAGGCCAGTTTCCAGGCGGGCAGCATGCTGCAAAGCATGTCAAAATTTTTTGAACGGTGAACAGCACGTACATACTAGTCAACGGATGGTGCTGAAGACTACTATGCTGCGTAGGTATGAAAAAAATTTGAGACCTGTCACACGAAGATTTTCTAGATAAAGAAAAGGGCTGATGATGAAACGCAAGCTTTTGTTTGTAATGGCAATGCTTGGACTTGTGCTGACGGCGGGTATGGCGGGAGCGGCTGCTCCTTCCTTGCCTCCCGGTTTCAAGACACAGACCGTCACAACGGGTGACGGAGTGGGTATCTTTGTGCGCTCGGGTGGAACCGGGCCGGCGGTGATACTGATTCATGGTTTTGGCGACACCGGCGATATGTGGGGGCCCTTGGCGAAAGAACTGGCCAAGACGCATACTGTGATCGTGCCGGATCTGCGGGGCATGGGGCGTTCATCCAAGCCTGCTTCAGGTTACGACAAGATGACGCAGGCCGGCGATATGCGGGCGGTGCTCGCCAAGCTGGGGCAGGATCGTTCGGCTGTGGTCGGGCATGATATCGGCACCATGGTGGCATATGCCTATGCAGCCCGATATCCGGACAAGGTGGACAAGCTGGTGGTGATGGACGCTCCCGTTCCCGGCGTGGCGCCGTGGGACCAGATCATCCTCAGCCCGCAATTGTGGCACTTCAATTTTGGCGGTAAGGATGCGGAGCGGCTGGTCGCCGGCCGCGAACGCATCTATCTCGACCGGTTCTGGAATGAATTTGCAGGCGATCCATCCAAGATAGACGAAGCGACTCGCGCTTACTATACGAAGCAATATGCGCAAGCCGGTGCGATGCGGGCGGCATTTGCACAGTTCAATGCGATAGCTGCCAAGGATGTTGCCGACAACCGCGTCGCCGCGCAGACCAAGCTCCCCATGCCTGTGCTTGCCATCGGCGGTGAAAAATCCTTCGGCCCGAATATGGCCGGCGTCATGCGCAATGCCGCGGTGAATGTGCAGCAAGAAGTGGTTCCCGGAGCGGGGCACTGGCTGATGGAAGAGAGCCCTGAAACGACGATAGGGCTGATCAAGAAATTTCTGGATGGCGCTCCATAGCGCGGATAGACTCGATGTCTCCTGCATTGCGACAGCAATGCTTAAGCCTTGCCTGGGTGGACCGGCAAGGCTTTTTAACATTCTGCATTCTGCATCCTGCGCTCTGCATGCTGAAGCAGCACCTGATATTAGCCATTGCAAACAGGCGGCGTTTGATTAATATGGAGGCAACAGGCATTCCAGATCAAACCCGACACTACAAGGCCCTATCATGAGTTTTTTCACCTGCGATATTTGCGATGCCAATGAAGACAAGCTTGCCACCGGCGAGCTGAGAGTACTGCCGCCCTTGTTCATGAAATTCGGTCGCCAGGGCAAGTTCCTGGGGCAGGCAGTGACGCTGAAAGTGTTTGAGGAAAACTCCCTGGTCAGGACCAAGCTGGAGAGCCCGGGGAATGGGCAAGTGCTGGTGATAGATGGCGGCGGCAGTATCCGTTGCGCGCTGGTAGGCGGCAATCTTGCCAGTCTTGCGCAACAAAACGGCTGGGTCGGCATTATTGTCAACGGTTGTGTGCGCGATGTGGAGGAAATCAACGCCTGCAATATCGGCGTGAGAGCATTGGCGTCTTTCCCCGTGCGTAGCGCCAAGCGTTCCACAGGGGAGCAGGACGTGCGCATCAGCATCGCGGGTGTTGCCATCCAGCCCGGCGACTGGATCTATGCCGATGCGGACGGCGTCCTGGTGGCCTCGGAGAATCTGCTTAAATAAGCTCTATGCTAGGCAAGTTCAGGTAGCTGCTTTCTCGTATCGTCGTGACGAAGTCGCTCAGATAGGATTTGCCTGACATTTCGGGCAGGCAGGCTGCATATAGCTTGCCGGTCAGCCCGTCTTTGGTAATGCGTTTTTGCATCACGTAATCGCGATTCACATAGTTTTGCGCTGCCCACACGGGCAGGGTGGCTATGCCACGGCGGCTGGCGACCAGTTGCAGCATTGCCACTGTCAATTCCGTCGTTCTTCTCGCTGCCGTATCCACGCCGGCAGGTTTCAACACCTGGCGTACCACGTCCAGCATATCATCCGGCACCGGATAGGTAATCAGCGTATCGGTGGCAAAGTCCTGGGCCACCAGATAGTCGCGGCTGGACAAAGGATGCTCCTTGGCCAGCAGCGCGACGATTTCAAAGCGGAACAGCGGGTGGTAATCAACTGTCTCCGCATGGTCAATCTCCGACACGATGGCGACATCGGCCCTATGCTCATACAGCAGGCCCACCGGGTCTGCCTGGAAACCCGAGACGATATCCAGCTCTACCTCAGGCCAGCGTTGGCGGAACACATCCATCGCCGGCATCAACCAGTCAAAGCAGGTGTGGCATTCCACCGCAATCCTGAGTTGCCCGGCAACGCCCTGCGCCATGCGGGCCAGATCCCGCTCCGCGTTGGCGATCTGCGGCAGCACGCTGTCGGCCAGTTGCAATAGTCGCTCTCCGGCCGGGGTAAAACGTATGGGCGTTGACTTTCGTTCAAAAAGTGCCGTGCCGTGATGATCTTCCAATAACTTTATCTGGTGCGAGAGCGCCGACTGGGTCACGTTAAGCAAGGTTGCCGCACGCAGCAGATTGCCTGCCTCGCGCAACGCGTGCAGGGTTTTCAGGTGGCGGAATTCGAGGATGGAATGCATGGCAGTGGGAAAAATTGATTATGAATTAAATTCAAGTTGATTCTTAATATTTATCGTTTGAATCATAATGGAGGATGTCCGATGATGGCAAGCAATGAATCATCAATGGATTTGCGGGTATGTCCGCAAACCGTCAACATCGGAGAAAAGCATGGCATCGGCACATATATTGGGGTTTCCGCGCATAGGTGCTCAGCGTGAGTTGAAATTTGCACAAGAAGCTTTCTGGCGTGGAGAACTGTCTGAGGCCGCATTGCGCGATGTAGGTGCTGATCTGCGTGCACGCCATTGGAAGCTGCAAAAGCAAGCCGGCCTGGATGCGGTAAGCGTGGGCGATTTTGCCTGGTACGATCAGGTGCTCAATACCCTGGCTTTGCTGGGCGGACTGCCTACCCGTTTTGGATTTGATGCAAAAAATCTGACTCTGTCCGAGTACTTCACCCTCGCGCGCGGCAATACACAGCATTTCGCGATGGAAATGACCAAATGGTTCGATACCAATTATCACTATCTGGTGCCCGAGTGGACTGCCGACAGCAGCTTCGACCGCGGCGTCGATTGGCTGTTTGATGAACTGGCAGAAGCCCAGGCACAGGGACACCGGGCAAAACTGACCCTGATTGGCCCCGTCACCTTGCTGTATTTGGGCAAGATCAAGGGGGGGCTGGCGCATAAATTGGACTTGCTGCCAAAGCTGCTCCCTGCATATCAGCGCGTGCTGGCGCGTCTGCAGGCAGCGGGCGTTGAATGGGTACAGATAGACGAACCTGTGCTGGCGCTGGATCTGGACGCCACATGGAAATCGGCATTCACACCCGCCTATGCAGTGTTGAGCCCGCAAGCGCCTAAGCTCCTGCTCGCCACGTATTTTGAATCAGTGGCAAACCATGCTGATTTACTGCACAGCCTTCCTGTAGCCGGCCTGCATGTGGACCTGATCCGCGCGCCGCTGCAAGCACAGTCCTTGCTGGCAAACTGGCCAGCGGGGCGTGTGCTGTCGGCGGGCGTGATAGACGGCCGCAATATCTGGCGCGCAGATTTGTCCGAGGTGCTGAAACGGCTGCAGCCGCTGAAGCAGGAGCTGGGTGAGCTGTTGTGGTTAGCGCCTAGCTGCTCCTTGTTGCATGTGCCGGTTGACCTGTCATCCGAAACATCGCTGGATGAAGAAGTGAAAAGCTGGCTGGCGTTTGCGACGCAAAAGCTGGACGAGATCGTTGCCCTCAAATGCGCGCTGAACGGACAGGCTGCGCAAGTGCTGCCGCACTTTACTGCTTCCCAGATTGCCATCCATAGCCGTAATGTATCCAGCCGCATTCATAATCCGCTGGTCAAGAAGCGGGTAGAAGAGCTGGCGGAATCGGATGCGCAGCGCCGTAACATATTCGGTGAGCGCATAGTCAAACAGCAGGCACGATTCAAGCTGCCGCTGTTTCCGACTACGACAATAGGATCCTTTCCTCAAACCAAGGCCATACGCCAGGCGCGTGCTGCGCACAAGCGCGGCGACCTGGGGCATCTGGAGTATCTGGATGCGATGCGTGAAGAAATTCGTCTGGTGGTGGAAAAGCAGGAACAACTGGATATTGACGTGCTGGTGCACGGCGAGCCGGAACGCAATGACATGGTGGAATACTTTGGCGAACAGCTATGGGGTTATGGTTTTACGCTGAACGGCTGGGTGCAGAGCTATGGCTCGCGCTGTGTCAAACCGCCTTTCATCTATGGCGATGTATATCGCCCCGAAGCGATGACAGTAGGCTGGAGTGAGTTTGCGCAAAGCCTGACCAGCAGGCCGATGAAAGGCATGTTGACCGGCCCGGTTACGATGCTGCAATGGTCCTTTGTGCGCGACGATCAGCCGCGTGAAACCACGGCGCTGCAGATTGCGCTGGCATTGCGAGACGAAGTCTGCGACCTGGAAAAAGCCGGTATAGGCATGATACAGATAGATGAGCCCGCTTTCCGTGAAGGTTTGCCGCTGAAATCCGGCGACTGGCCGCATTACCTGGATTGGGCAGTGCGCGCATTCAAAGTCAGCGCCTGCGGCGTCGCTGACGAGACTCAGATACACACGCATATGTGCTATTCCGAGTTCAATGACATCCTGCCCTGGATCGCCGCGATGGATGCCGACGTGATTACGATAGAAACCTCGCGTTCCGATATGGAATTACTGGACGGTTTCGGCGAATTCGCCTATCCGAACGAGATCGGCCCTGGCGTGTATGATATCCACTCGCCGCGCGTGCCGCGCATGCTGGAAATGCAAAGGCTGTTGCAAAAGGCGAGGGAAGTGATACCTGACCGGCGTCTGTGGGTCAATCCGGATTGCGGCCTGAAAACGCGCGACTGGCCGGAAACGATCGCGGCGCTGGAAAACATGGTGCAGGCAGCCAAGCTGCTACGTGCCTCGCTGGCAGAGCATGAGGAGCATGAAGGTAATTGTTGCTGAGTGCTCCAGCACGCTTATGCGTGCTTTCAGTGCTGTGAAATGAAGAGTCCCTGTTTGCCGTAGCATGGCAAACAGGATGGAGCCATATAAGATGGTCCGGGCAAGAGGATTTGAACCTCCGACCCCCTGCTCCCGAAGCAGGTGCGCTACCAGGCTGCGCTATGCCCGGACTGGCTCGTCCACTAGTGTTAGTCCATCACTACAGAAACAGCAGCGTATCCATGCCGCATCAGGCTGACATGCGGCATAGAAAATGGCTGTTGCGATCTAAATCATAATATAACTGGCTTCATCGCCGCCAGTTTATCAGTCAAAATTGTTGCAAGAAAATACAGGGACATGCCGGGCGCGCAGTATAATTATTGCATGCCTATTTTTCTCTCCCATTTTCTCTTTTACCTACGCCTGCGTTTTGCAGTGCAAAAGGCCGCGCAATGTGGATAGATACGCATTGTCATCTCGATGCATCCGAATTTGGCGGCAATTCTGTTGCGGTTGCCGATGATGCGGCACGCAACCACGTATCTGCGATTGTCATTCCCGCCGTCCATCCCAGCAATTTTCAGACGGTGGCGGAGCTGGCGCGCCAGCGCAAGGATTGTTTTTACGCGCTGGGCATACATCCCATGTACGTACCAAGCGCCAAAGAGCAGGATCTGGAAGCCTTGCGTACGCTGGTTGCAAAAACGCTGGAGCAGCAGACGGATCATCCGCGCTTCGTCGCCATAGGCGAGATCGGTCTGGATTTTTTTGTGCCGGAACTGACTGTCAATCCGCTGAAAGAAAAGCAGGAATTCTTCTATACCGAACAGCTTAAAATCGCGCGGGACTTCGATTTGCCGGTGCTGCTGCATGTGCGGCGCTCGCAGGACATCATTCTGAAATACCTGCGCCGCATCAAGGTCGTAGGCGGGATTGCGCACGCATTCAATGGCAGCGAGCAGCAGGCGCAGGCTTTCATCGATATGGGCTTCAAACTGGGTTTTGGCGGTGCAATGACATTCACCCGCGCTTTGCAAATCCGCCGCCTGGCAGCGCAATTGCCGCTGGAAGCGATCGTGCTGGAGACCGATGCGCCCGACATCTCCCCTAGCTGGCTGCATCCCGCTGCGAATAGCCCCGCGGAACTGCCGCGCATAGGTGCAGTACTGGCGGAATTGCGCGGCCTGCCGCTGGAGCAAGTGGCCAGGCAAACCACAGTCAACGCCCATCAGGTTTTGCCGCGCATGCTGCCGGCCCTGCCTGACTGATCCAGGACCGGATGCGCAGCGCCATCATCGCTTTTGTGCTTGGCGCGGCCTTCCTGCAGCAGCAGGCCAGTCTCTTGCAATGGGAATATCTTGGCCTGTTGCTTGCCGCTGTGCTCCTTCTTTTCTTCTCCAGCCTTAAATTCGGCAAGCTCAATGCGTACGTCGGGCTGGCGCTGCGAGCGATTTGCTTTGCGATTGCCGGCTTCGTCTGGGCCAGTGTCTATGCGCATGCCTATCTGGCGCAGGAATTGCCTGCAGAATGGGAGGGGCGCGATGTGGCCGTGATCGGCACCATAGACAGCTTGCCGCATCAGTTTCCGCAAGGCGTGCGTTTCAATTTTGCGGTGGAGCAGATATTGGCCCAAGGGCGGACTGTGCCCGTATTGCCCTTCAAGTTGTCGCTATCCTGGTATTCCAGTTTCGGCAGCCAGGAATTTGGCCCCATAGGGGATGTAAAACCCGGTGAGCGCTGGCAATTCACGGTACGCTTGAAGCGGCCCCACGGCAACGCGAACGAATATGGGTTTGACTACGAAGCCTGGCTACTGGAGCAAAACCTGCGCGCCACCGGCACCGTCCGTTCTGACGAGAACAATGCATGGAAGAACCAGCGCCTGGCGAATTTTGTGTGGAGTTTTGGCAATGCCGTAGAGCTCAGCCGCGCGTGGCTGCGGCAACGTATCAATGTGGCGCTGCCTGATAAGCCATTTGCAGGCGTGCTGGTCGCGCTGGTCGTAGGCGATCAGCGCGAAGTATCCCAATGGTTATCGACAATTAAAACCTGTGGTGGCGAATTTCTTAAGTCATTGATTTTAATGGCAGTAGCAATATCTGTATTTTATGCACTTACATTAAAATCTGTTTTGCACGGTAGCATTGCGTTTTGTCGATTTACAATTAAAACCTGTTGTGACGGGTTCGGCGATTGGCCTTCCTCGAATAGAAAAATCGATACTGGCAAGGTATCGGCTTTTCTATTCGAATTCTCAAACGTTACTCGGATACGTGTTGCGCAAGGCTCAATATTGATTCAAATTTCGACCAGCGGCGTCTTTATAACACTCCGGTAAAAACCACGCGCGTTCTCCATTGTAGTGAATGTGAATGCGAATTTTCTTCACGGAGTTCCCGACCCAAGTTTTCCTACAAGCACCCAGGCGGACCCCTTACTCAATGGGAAAACTTCAAATTTGGAACGACGTTATCCGCCAGCATCTCACACGTTGGTTTGCGATTGACAACGATGCCCTTGGGTGTCCCCTCCAGTGTAGAGATAACCTGGTCAAAACTGATGACCGGCTAGGCCTTAGTGCGTTAGATGTGCAAGACCAAATTCGTGAGAGACTGAATTCAATGAAGTGATTCTATTACCAATGGCCTCGAAATTATACCCGTTGAAAAACTTGGATTGGCCGGCCGCTTTCGCCCGAGGCAAGTAGCTGACCGCGAAAACATTGAATTATTTCTGTGATGGTGAGCGTCAGCTATATCTTGAGGCTGATTGTATTTATTCTTACGAAAGCACTTTCTTAGTATGGTCAATTTTCTGGTTACTGTCGATGACCGGTGCGGATGCCAACTCAATCTTGTCTTTTGCGGTTGCGGCAACTTCTTTATCTACGTATAACTTCTTGATTCCGTACATTTCCTTACGGGCCCATGAAATATATTCGGCGAACTTAACTTCAATGAACTCTGGTTTGACCTGCCGCTGGACCTCACTTCGCTTGGAATCCAATTCGGCACTCAGTTCCTCAAGCGCCATAGAAGTAAGTGAGGCATTCGCGTACCTGTCGCCATAACGCAGCACCGTGCGGATTGTTGCTGAAGCGCTTGCCAGTGCAGTGACGACAATCGCCATTAGCCTCCACCACATTTCGTAATAATTGCCTGATGGGTTGTAAGTGACAAAAGCGGGAGCCGCAACGCCAAGCAAAATTGTCAGTACCGTGAAGAACTGATGCTTCATTTGCATATTTTCTGCTTTGCACTTTAATTCGAATGCCTCGTCGCGTATATCTTTGATGACGGAGACAATCGCATCTTCTTCTGTCATAAGTCCCCCAATTTTGTAGGGCAGCCTTTGTTCGATTAGCTACAATCACTATCCAGCACAATTTTTTTTGGCTATAGGAAATCCCCAAACTAGACAAACGCGGTCAGTCAGTTATCAACTCTCATCTAATGGCTCGGCATGGTATGAAAGGAATCAACAGAAGGAATTAATGTTTTCTGTCGAGAGCGATTCCTTCATTTAGGAATATCGGCGTTGAAAGTTAAACCACTAAAAGTAAAATCGGAAAAACCCCTCCCCACCCGAACCGCTGCCCTAATCTAGGGGCAAGCGATTTTGCTGGTTTAGGCCATTGCATGGCACAACGTTATTGGTCTACGGTATAGCATAAGCGGCCATATTGGCCTACCCCGTGACTGCTTCCTTCAACGGAATATACAGTGATACCTCCAGTATCTAAAAATCCCGCAGGACAGCCCGGTGGCGATGGTAAAGGAAATGGGGCTCGGTCAGTGTATTGAATATTGAAGCGAAACTTATCTAGGCGAGAATTTGTTCGACTAACATTAGAGCTAGTGGTTGTCAGTGACGACTCTAGGATGGCCAAACGTGTTGCTATATCGGCAGCGTCGTCGGTAGCGACTGTTGTCTGCTTCGGAATGTACACGGAATAATTCCCATTGGGAACTATATTAGTAAATAGCGTCACGGTGGCAGTGTCGTAAATGGTGTTTCCCTTTGCATCTTTTGTGCCTGTTCGAGTACACCCTAAACTCACCGTATCATTGTTTGCTAAAGTTACTTTGGTATTTTTATCGAATTTGACAGCAGTAGCGCTTTTAGGCGTTTGCCCATAGCATTGCACGGCCCCTTCAACTTGGATTCCGTTAATGGTCACAGGTCGGTTAAAGCCGGGCGCAACTTGAAAGTTGAAGCTTTGGGCGCTGACCACCTGATGGCGTAATACCACGTTTTGAGCGGCTAACGCCATGCATTGGTCGAAAGACTGATATGCCCGACTAACGGTAGTGACCT
The DNA here is from genome assembly GCF_014636315.1 of Parundibacterium terreum. Classification (GTDB taxonomy): domain Bacteria; phylum Pseudomonadota; class Gammaproteobacteria; order Burkholderiales; family Burkholderiaceae_D; genus Undibacterium; species Undibacterium terreum. The sequence goes on from NZ_BMED01000008.1 coordinate 119,071, forward strand.
TTACAGCCGATTGGTCCGACAGCGCGACGGTGCTGGAATCATAATTCTTACAGAAATTCTTCATCGCTTCTTGAGAGGAACCGTAGGAGCCAGTGAATTTAATTGGAATTGCATCAACCACAGCGTCCAGACCGAGACCAAATTTGCTGCTCTTGGCGGAACCACTTGCCTCGCAATAATTGTCATGAACGGAATTAAGATACTCGGATGAGCTTGTTTGGATTGAATATTCCCTTAACCCATCAGTGATGATTGTTTTGCAAGCATCATATATAGTTTCTGTTTGACCTACTATCGGTGTAAGGGCGAAGGCTGGAAGCAAAAAACTTAGCGCTACTTTTTTCATAAAACCTCCATGTTTTAATGAATACTGAGCTGTTAGCTATTAATTTTAAATTTGCACCAGTTCTGCTTAATCATGTGTTTCCGAACCTTAATAACAATAGTTTACTTTTTTGCAAAATTCAATATTGTTAATTATCTTCTAGGTTTTGTTGTTTTAGAGGACTCAAGTTAATCTAGTGTTAAAGGAAGGACGAGCTCAACATCAAGATGGCAGTAGGGTAAATGATTGTATTTTTGATTTTAATAATTATTTAAAAGCAACATATAATTAAATGGACAGGTCACTACGGAAATCTTGCTTCATTGGATTAATCAAACAGTCACTTGGGGTTGCCACCATTACAATCGGAGGAGCCCAGAAATCGGTTGTGACAATTTCGGCTGTAAAATCTGCAAATTAGATGACTAATAGCAATCAGTTTTGTCGCGTTCCGAACATTTTTTTTGATAGGTTGGACGGATTGTTCAAAGAACTCATAGGACATTGGGAATTATTATGGGTAAGCAGCCAGACAATGGTCAGAACGGTGTTTCGGACTGGGTATTTGAGTACGAAAGGTCACATTCAGCGAACCGTGAATATTCCTATCAGGAGATAACTTCTGACGCGAACATATTTCGACGGTGCCTGAAATCAGAGCGATTCGAAATACGGACGGGAGACGTCAGCGAACCTGACCGCATTCGAACCGACGGAATTCGCGAGCGCTCGGAAATGGCTCAAATGGAACCGCGAAACTACGAAGAAGAAAAATTTTGGTATGGCTGGTCATTCTTTATTCCAGCTAATTATGTAGAGTCGGGAAATGCGCCTGGTACATCGAAGACAGTTGCAATAGCCCAGTTTCATCAGGAACCGTGTGACCACGACGCACAATGGTATCCGGCATTCATGTTCGGGAAGAAATATGATGGCCCTTTTGTATTGAGAGTCTTTCCGACGCATCCTACTTTAGCGCAAGCGGAAATTGAACTGCTTAGCCAAGCGGATTTCGCGGGCAAGTGGCATGACGTCGTTGTCGAAGCAATGTGGAGCACTAGAGGGAATGGCTATTTTCATGTTTGGGTTGATGACGTGCTTAAGCACAAGCACATAGGTCCGACGATGTCAAAAGATAATGTAAGCGTCTATTTTAAATACGGCGTTTATCGTCCATCGACGCCGAAATTACCTGTCACTACAGTCGTTTATTTCGACAAACCAAAACGGGCGAAAACACGCGCCGAGGTTGATATTCGAATGCTCGAAAAAAACTAATTGGTCATTTCTTCTCCAGTACCAACACACCTCGTATAACTGGTTACCCATCGCGAGTTCAGCAGCGCGCTCAACCTGACGATAATTCTGGCGCCCGTGCTATCGCACGTGGAATTAACTGAGGTCAGAGGCGGCCGGCGGATAATGCCATCACGTTGCTGCTGCCGCACCAGTTCCTTCCCTGGCTCGCGCCTCTTGAAATCGCAAGCCTTGTCTGAGTCTAGGGCGAGATGTAAAAGTTTGTCGTAGCTACCCGTTTGTTTGCCCTTGGAAATTTACCAATCATAGTCCACCATTCTAGGCATCATAAGGTCGAAGACTCGCTTGCCCGGTTCGTTGTATGTTGTCAGATAGTCGTGAACGTTGGTGCTCAGTACAGTATTCAGCGTTGAAAAGGCTTGGTCGTAGCCCTGTGGGGGAGGTGTGCCCACATGACGTTGAGTAGACGAGGAACGTCATCATTTCATGGTTGCATGCTCTCGCTTCGCAGTTCCTTTCCATACATCAATACGGGTGATGAAAAGTTTTAAAATAACAATATCGTGGTCCACGAATCATTTGCACAACGGAGTGTTATACACTAAGATATGCAAATGATTCGCGACCAACTACCCCTTGCTAGGCCCTCGCATCGGCACCGAATGGTCAGTGCTGCTAAACGTTTCATACAGGCCAGCCAGGCTATTGGCAAGATATCTTTTACTATCGCGGAACTCTGCAAGGACACGGGGCTGTCAGTGATAGCCGCTCGGGACCAATTAAAGCGCTTGGGAGAACAAGTTGTCAGAGTGTCGCCACGCCAAGATTTTTTTCTCATTGTAAGTCCAGAACAATTTGCTATGGGCGCACCGCCTGCTTCTTGGTGGCTCCACGCTTATTTCCATCAGCAAAAAAGTCCTTACTACCTTGCCTTACTATCGGCTGCCGCTGAATACGAATCATCTCACCAAGCAGTCCAAGTGGTCCAAGTTATTACGGACAAACCTCGCCGAGAGATAAGCGTCGGTCGAATTCGTATTCAGTTTTTTGTTAAAAAAAACATTACGACCGCACAGCAAACTCGACTTCCTAACGCTTTTGCACCTTTGAACGTTAGTACTCCGGAAACAACAGCATTGGACCTCCTAAGATACGCTCATCGCATCGGCGGACTCGGCCGTGCTACCCAGGCCATTCAAGGCATGCTCTCCAAATTCACGAAAGCTGGTCTTCGAATTGCCCTTGATAATGAGAAAGAGGATTCCACTGTTCAGCGCCTAGGCTATGTTCTAGAAACTCTTGAACAACACAAGTTTTATCCTCTAGTAGACCGCCGATTACCACGAGAAGTTAAACGTATCCCGCTTGAACTTCACAAGCAAGATGAGCCAACTCAGACAATACCCTTTTCGAACAGGTGGTCTGTCTTTATCAACGCTGACATAACTGAACTTTCATGACTCCACTTACACGTCAAGACGTATTACTTCATCAAGCACAAGTTCCATGGCCTGTGCTTTATCAAGTGGAGCAAGACCTCCTTCTTTGCAGAGCAATGGTCGCAATCTTCAATGATGACTTTCTTTCGCAGCAAGTCGCGATGCGAGGCGGCACAGTTCTTCATAAGGTTCATTTGGCCCCTGCGTCACGCTATTCTGAGGACATCGACCTCGTGGTAGTTGGAGACCGGCCCGAGGAACACATCCGAGCAGCAATAAAGCGAGTATTGAAGGACGTACTGGGTACCCATCAAACTTGGGGCTGGGAATCGTTGAAACTTGCGGTACGCAACATTGCACAACCCTCGCGTATTCTCCGGGTCATATATCAGGTCCCTTCGGTTATCGACCCAGGGCGAACCTTGAAAATTGAGGTTGAGGCAAATGTCTCTGAGCGGACACCCTTTATGCCCGTCAAGCGATTTCCATTCTCCATCCAATTTCAGGGGGCGGAGTTGTCTACCGAGATACCCTCGTTTGACATTCATGAGATGCTAGGAACTAAAATGCGTGCGTTATTCCAGCGGAAAAAAGGGCGAGACCTCTTTGACCTATACTGGGCTTTGGCGCAAAACACCACGGAACCGGTTAACGGAGTTGATGTCATTAAGTGTTTCCAACACTATATGAATGAGGAAAAAACCACTGTTCCTCGACAAGAGTTTCTAGAACACTTAGATATTCGCTTGAAGGATAGTGGATTTTGCTCAGATATGACTGCCTTGCTACGAGCAGGCTTGGAGTATGACGTGCAATTAGCCGGCACTTACATTCGCGATAACCTTATTATGAGCTTGGATGAGTAATCGCAAGGCATTGCGCATGAACACATAGGTTATTTCAGAGCGCATTTCGATTGATGCACTGTTCACATAGATGCCCATCAGCACGGCCGTCATCTTACCTTGTTCAAGCAGTTCACAATTGCATCCCATCTTCCGTCTTTAAGCCACTTGCGATAGTAGAACCTAGCCAAATTTAATTTATTATCTGGAAAGCTTGTTTTTTGCCACGCTATCCCGCAACCTATTTTCCGAATAAGTGCATCAATCATCGGTCGCAAGTCGAACTTACTACCTTCACGACAATGCGTTTTGCCAGATTCAATGATTGCCGAAACGTCCGACCATTCGTTGTCTGTGAGAGCCCAATCTCCGTTGTCGTGCAAATTGATGGTCGAACTGAGAGTGATACCACCGCACTCGGTACTACCGAGCCTGGGACCGACGTCATTCAAATCGAAGTTTGTCAAACTGTTGGCGGCAAATTCAAAAGGACACTCATCCGTGGCCAACCGCCTTAAGCGGATTTCCGTTACTAAGAAATATTGTCTCGTGCGACGTCCACGGAATATCGCCGACAAGGTTCCTAACGGCAAATCTGCTGATATCAGACCACATAAAGCGTGTCGAAATATGCTATTCCAGAATTTGTTTGCGGAAGGAAAAGACCACATCCATGCGAGGGTACGTCTGTGTCCTTCCGTATAGTAGGGAGATGCGCGCGTACGCCCGTCGGCAGTCGTGGGTGAATGAAGTCGCATGTCCAGAAATTCTACATCAGACGGAACTCCCTTCATGGGTATGCAAAGCCGCTCAAGGCCGGCCGGCGAGAATAAATCCGGAAACACCTTGTGCTTGGGTCGGAAAAACGCATGCATTAGTACCAGGGCTGGTATTAGATACCTAATCCCATTGGATTCAATTTCAAAGACGGAATGACTTTCGTCTATGCCTTGGGGGAAGTCCGCCAGAGCCAAATAGATGGTGGGACGGCATTTCTTCCAGTCGGAAAAGTTGGTCGTAATTCTTATGGAGTCTGAATCGGTCTTAAGGGACAAGTCGGTCAACTCATTAATAGAGCATTTTGCCCGCTCGCCGTCCAGGTCGACTGTCTGCACGCACAACTTCCCGTCTTCGTCCCTCATAAATTTTTCTGCCCACATGATATATCCCAACTTGAAAGGGACATAAGCAATGGCATTGCACTGGCGCGGTCTGTTGGAAGTTCTTTTGAACTCTCTGATGAAGAAAAACAAGTTCTTTCTGAGGATATTAAATTTTGGGCGCAGCAACAGCTTGACGTGCCCAGGGGCGCGATGCAATTTTTTGGACCTTTCAGTAACGTAAAAACGGATATTGATTTTCTAGCTGACTTAATAGAGCTAATGCCGCTCTTACTATTAGATAGAGATACCTGCGACGGATAAAGGTGCACTTGGGTCCACAGATTGCGAAATTTAATTTCAACAAGGATAACTAATGCACTCGGTGCTATTGAAAACGTTTGGTGGTCTGACAAAACAATATTATTTTCGCCAACTATTTTTCGCACTCCTTATTCCCGCACTCATCCTTTCCTTAATGAGTTTGGCCCACGATTCCCGTGGAACGCCATTCAGTTTTTATATTTTCGCCGTTGTAAATACTGGCCTATACCCATATTCGCGCTTCGTATATGAAAGCGTGATTAATTTCATCATTGGGGAAAATGTATTTTATGGAAACGCGATTTTTCTGATGGTCATAAAATTATTTACAATGATGCTGTGCTGGTTTTTTGCTGTATTTATCGCGCCAATCGGCCTGATATACCTCTACTTTTATCACAGTAAGACCGCGAACTAGTCTACTTACTGGCTCTAGCGTTGAGTCTGCATTTGGTCCATGGGTATCCTGCCTAGGTTGCTGGCTTTAATTCTCCGGCTCAAGTAAGGAGTTCGGCGGTGCCTGCCAGCCGAGCAGTGATGCCGCACGCTGAATGACCCAACGCATTTGGGCGGGCGTGCCCCAATTGGTTTCCAATAAGCGGAGGAGGTATAGGTCCAGGATATCGGCTTCTCTCATATGTGCTCGCTTGCCTGCCTTCGTGTCCAAGGAGGCTTCTTTGAACTGCTGGGCTAGGTCCTCGCAATAACACCAGTCGGCGTGCAGTTGGGGAGGAGTTCCTCCAGCCGGGTAAAATTTTCCTTCATATTGCTCAACGACGAACTTGGTTACCGAACCAGGCAGGGTCGAAATAGGACTCGGTCGCGGAAAGCTGTCAGGGACAGCGAATACGTCAGTCACAACGTGGCCCTTTGTCATTGGTGGCAAGCTGTGCACGCAAAATCTTTTGGGCCGTCCGTAGTTTTGGATATTTGAAGCCTTTCCAAGCATCACAAAGAACAGCATTCGCCTCCAGGGGCGAACCTTTTAGCGACTTACCTGAGAGCAGGTCGTCCAGAATGACGAAGGCGGCGGGGGGCAGCCGCGTTGTGGACATCCAACCAGCCAGCAATCTCCTCGGCCCGTTCGGTTTCGGCTGTGCGCGGTGTACGCCATTCCTGGTGCAGGTTGTCAGATACAAACTGGAGGCCGGTCCTTTTAAACAATTCGACGATTTGGTTTTGTTCGAGCAAAGAAGCCCACGACGATGAAATGACATACTGGGGTTTGAACTCGTCATGGAGTGCTCGCAAGTTCGCGCACAAAATGGAATCAAAAATTTGTACCCAAAGGTCGGTGTTGTAATCAAGGTCGTTTTGCCGGAACGCGAGGACGACGGCTGAACCTTTATAGTGGTTGGAAATGGATAACACGTCGTCGAAGTCGAGAAATACTATTGCATTCACTTTGTGCCTCTCATCTTTCAGCAATCTTGAGTGCGAATTCGCACGCCCTTGTAATCAATGATAGTGACAGCAGGGCTTGTTCACAATCGAATTTATTTCCAAATTTCGCAGAAACACTAGAGCGCAAAGCGTAGGCTCAACTCTTATTTGTCACCACTTTTTGGAGCTCAGGTTTATTTGTCACGCGTATCGGCACGCGGGACGTAAAGCATTGATTTCAATGGAATTCGGGTTTTTGAACTTTTTATACGAAGTGGGAGGGAAGATTTGGAGGCAGGAGGAAGATAGGAGTATGGCGTGCTCGTATACTTCATCTCGAACATAGCTGGCAATTCGTTTGGTACGCAGCGAAATCTAGGCGCCATGCGGGTTTCGGAGGACTGGCTCACTTTTTGGAACAGCTTTTATTGAGCGCAAAAGTGTGGCGTGGCTCCATATTCTTTGGGATTTTTAGCGAGCGCCGGTTTATTTGTCACAGCTCAGGTTTTAATTGGAATGCTATACCAATCCGACTGGAAGGTGTTTAACCGCACCGGGATAGGTCATCTGATTTCAATCTCAGGTTTACACATCACCATGGTCGCCGGCCTTTTTGCCGGGCTGGTTTACTGGCTGTGGCGGCGTTCCTTTTTCACTCGCGCGCAATTGCCCTTGCTGCTGCCTGCGCAAAAGGCGGCAGCCGTTGCGGGTGCGCTGATGGCCTTCATCTATGTAGCGCTGGCCGGTTTCGGCGTTCCCGCCCAAAGAACCCTGTATATGCTGATGGTCATAGCAGCAGCGATGTGGCTGGGCCGCCTGACCAGTGTATCGCATGTGCTTTGCCTGGCGCTGGGTATCGTTATTGTTCTGGATCCCTGGGCGGTATTGTGGCCCGGTTTCTGGCTGTCGTTCGGCGCGGTCGCCATCATCTTGTTTGCCGGCGTGGGGCGGGTGCAGTATGTTCAGCAGCATGGATTGAAGCGCCGGTGGAGTGAAGTGTGGCGTGAAGCATGGCGGGCCGCCAGCCATACGCAGTATGTGGTGACGGTGGGGCTGGTGCCGTTGACCTTGTTGCTGTTCGGGCAGATATCGTTGATCAGCCCGGTTGCGAATGCGATTGCGATCCCGCTGGTCAGCTTCGTTGTCACGCCGCTGGCACTGGCCGGCAGCCTGGCGCCTGCGCCGATTGCCGGCTGGCTGCTGCAACTGGCGCATGCCTGCATCGCCTCGCTGGCCACATGCCTGGAGTATTTAAGCAAGTTGTCTTACTCGGTATGGACTACGCCCATCCCGGCAGCATGGATGTTTGTGCTGGCAATGCTGGGCACCTTATGGCTGCTGGCGCCGCGCGGCTGGCCCTCCCGCTGGCTAGGCGCGCTGTGCTGGCTACCGCTGCTGTGCAATCTGCCCAGCCATCCGCAGGAAGGGGATATGACTATCACTGCATTCGATGTCGGGCAGGGCATGGCGCTGCTGGTGGAAACATCCGGCCATCGATTGCTATACGATACCGGTCCGTTCTATTCGCCGGAATCGGATGGCGGCAATCGCGTGATATTGCCCTATCTGGATGCGCGCGGCATAGGCAAGCTGGACGCGGTTGTTATTTCGCATAATGACAACGATCACTCCGGCGGGGCCCTGTCGGTATTCCAGCATGTGAAAGTCGGCTGGGTGACTTCGTCATTGGCTCCGGAGAGCGCCATCGTTGCCGCAGCGCCGAACCACCGGCGCTGCGAGGCGGGGCAGGCCTGGGACTGGGACGGCATCCATTTTGAAATGCTGCAGCCGGCAGCGCCCAGCTACGATAGCCAGAAATGGAAGCCGAATGCCCGTAGCTGCATGCTGAAGATTACGCAGGACCGGCACTCCATCCTGTTGCCTGGCGATATTGAAGCGATCCAGGAGCAGGAATTGTTGTATAGCTCGGCAGATAAACTGCCGGCGACTGTGCTGCTGGCACCCCATCACGGCAGCGGTACGTCTTCGACAGCACCCTTCCTGCAGGCAGTGCACCCTCAGTTGGCCTTATTCCAGGTTGGGTACCGCAATCGCTTCCATCATCCCAAGCTTGAAGTTTTTGAGCGCTATGCTGATTTTGGAATAAAACGTCTAAGAACCGACGAATCCGGTGCAATCACATTACAATTCGGGACTGACCTGGAATTTTCCGAATATCGCAGCGAGCATGCCCGCTATTGGTATCACCGTTGAAAGAAGGTGTTTTTCATGCTCTGTCCCTTGTGTTGGACAGGATATGCAAGCGCATCGTAGCCAGATTTTTAAGAGCATCAACACTGAATTCCTTTATTTATGTCCTCAGATTCTGCAAAACCCATCCTGCATTTTGTACACGCCAACAGCTTCCCGGCGGGCACCTACCGCGTATTTTTTGATCACCTGGCGCCGCATTATGATGTGCAGGCGCTCGACATGCATGCGCACAACCCTCAATATCCTGTCACGGACGGCTGGGGCAAGCTGGTGCAGGAGCTGATCGATACGCTGGCCGCGCGCTACCAGCAGCCGGTGATCCTGGTGGGGCATTCGCTGGGCGGCATCCTGTCATTGATCGCAGCCAAGGCCCGGCCCGATCTCGTGCGTTGCGTTGTGATGCTGGATTCGCCGGTGGTCAGTGGCTGGAAGGCGCTGGCACTGCGATTTTTCAAAATACTGGGTGTCGATAAAAAATTCTCTCCTGCGCAATTTTCGGAAAAACGTCGGAATATGTGGAAAAGCGCAGAAGCGGCCTATCAGCACTTTGCGGCAAAAGAGATGTTTGCGATCTGGCCGACAGAAGTCCTGTGGGACTACATACACGCTGGGGTTGTGCCACATTCGGATGGTGTGACTTTGCGGTTTACGCGCGAAATTGAGACTGCTATCTATATGAGCCTGCCGGACCGCCTGGGCTACATCCTGCGTAAGCCCTATCCCGTGCCCATCGGTTTTGTCGGCGGTACCGAGTCAATAGAGTGCCGGCAGGCCGGTCTGGAAGCTACCAAAAAGTTGGTAGGCGATAAATTTGTACGGATTGCCGGCGGCCACCTGATACCGATGGAGGTGCCGGCACAGACTGCCGCCGCCACCCATGCCATGATACAGAACTTGATTTAAGGAAATACAGCATGCAAAAAAATAGCTTGAGCAAGCTCCTTGCGGCCAGCTTCGCCTTTGTCTCCATTTCATCTTTCGCCCAATCTGTGCTGCCATCCTGGCAGGAATATCAGGATGTGCGTGCCAAGGGTATATCGGTCTGGCAGCTGGATATAGAAAACGACAGCCTGCTATTCAATGACAAGGATGGTTTTTATACCAGCGGGGTGCGTCTTGGACAGCGCAATGTGTTCAATACACAGAGTACGTCCACCATTTACGGCTGGCGCATAGGGCAGGAGTTGTATACCGCGTCGGATACCAAGCTGCTGCCTTCGCAATTGTCGCCGCGCGATCATCCTTATGCCGGCTGGCTGTTCGGCGGCATTTATAAAGAGTCCGCAGATGCCAATGGCCGCAGTTTCAGGCTGGGGCTGGATATTGGCTGCCTGGGCCCTTGTGCCGGCGGCGATTGGGCGCAGACGCATTTGCACCGCTTATTGCATCAGCCGCTGCCGCAAGGCTGGAGTACGCAACTGGGTAATGAATGGGGCGCGGTGTTTTCAGGCGAGTGGTCGCCGCTGCGCTGGACACCGGCTTCCTATATGGATGTTACCCCTGTCATCAAGGGCCGTTTCGGCAACATCTTTACCGATGCGGCAGCGGGAGTGACAGTCCGTGCAGGGGTGCTGAACGCATTGCCGGAGCAAAGGGCGAACTATGCATTCGCGAGGGTGGAAGCCAAGGCGGTAGCATATAACGCTACCATCCAGGGTGGGTATTTCGCCAATGAGCACACGCTGGTCGATCCCAAAAGGGGCGTCGGCGAGCTGGAGCTGGGCTACGTGTGGCGGGGTGAACAATTTGGCGTGAATGTCTCCATCGTCCGCAGGAGCAATGAAATCCGCCAGTTGACGAATGGCGAGGGTGCACAGAATTTTGCCAAAATACTATTTTCCTATGCCCTATAGGCAAGCCCTGCCGGCATAAAAGCCGAGGAAAAATTGTGAGGGGAATTCGCTTTGGTGTATAATTCGAATTTCCCGCTTGTGCCGTCTGGCACCTTCTGCAATGACTAAGTTTGTGTTCGTTACCGGGGGCGTTGTCTCCTCTCTAGGCAAGGGCATTGCCGCTGCCTCTCTCGCTGCGATTCTTGAATCGCGCGGTCTCAAAGTCACCATGCTGAAACTCGATCCCTACATCAATGTGGATCCGGGTACCATGAGTCCTTTCCAGCATGGCGAAGTGTTTGTCACCGATGACGGCGCCGAAACTGATCTGGATCTGGGTCACTACGAGCGTTTCATCACGGCCAAAATGCGCAAGGTGAATAACTTCACCACCGGCCAGATTTATGAGTCCGTGATCCGCAAAGAACGCCGTGGCGAATACCTGGGCAAGACCGTGCAGGTCATCCCGCATATCACCAACGAAATCCAGGATTACATTCATCGCGGTGCGAACGGTTTTGACGTTGCGCTGGTTGAAATCGGCGGTACTGTCGGCGATATCGAATCCCTGCCTTTCCTGGAAGCAGCACGTCAATTGAGTCTGCGTGCAGGCCGCAATGCGGCAGCTTTCGTGCATCTGACGCTGGTGCCTTACCTGGCGTCTGCCGGCGAACTGAAAACCAAGCCTACTCAGCATAGCGTACAAAAACTGCGCGAGATCGGTATCTCGCCGGATGCACTGCTGTGCCGTGCGGACCGCCGTATCCCGGATGATGAGCGCGCGAAAATTTCGCTGTTCTCGAATGTGCCTGAAGATGGCGTGATCTCCGTATGGGATGCCGACACCATCTACAAGATTCCTCAGATGCTGCATGACCAGGGGCTGGACGCGATCGTTTGCGAAAAGCTGGGCCTGTCGCCAAAACCGGCAAATCTGGAAATGTGGGACAAGCTGATCTACGCGCTGGAAAATCCTAAGGAAGAAGTAACGATAGGCATGGTCGGCAAGTATGTCGATCTGACTGAATCCTACAAATCCTTGACCGAAGCTCTGCGCCATGCCGGTATTCATACCGAAAGCCGTGTCAACATCGAATACGTCGATTCGGAAGAGATCGAAGCGCACGGTACCAAGGCGCTGGAAAAATACGATGCGATCCTGGTTCCTGGCGGTTTCGGCAAGCGCGGTGTGGAAGGCAAGATCGTTGCCGCTCGCTTTGCACGCGAAAACAAGATCCCTTACCTCGGCATCTGTCTCGGTATGCAAGTTGCACTGATTGAATATGCGCGTAACAAAGCCGGCCTGACTGTTGCCAACTCGACCGAGTTCGATCTGGAAACTGAACAGCCTGTGGTTGCCCTGATCAATGAATGGCAAAACCATGACGGCAAGGTAGAAACCCGTGACGAGAATTCGGATCTGGGCGGCACCATGCGTCTGGGCGCGCAAACCTGCGCGGTCAAGCCGGGTACGCTGGCATCGGAAATCTACGGCAATGTTGTGACTGAGCGCCATCGTCATCGCTATGAGGCAAACAACCATTATCTGGGCCGCGTGGAGCAGGCCGGTTTGATCGTGTCCGCACGCACACCGACCGAAGACCTGTGCGAGATCATGGAATTGCCGCGTGATGTGCATCCTTGGTACCTGGGCGTGCAATATCACCCTGAGTTCAAGTCCACGCCACGCGACGGTCATCCCTTGTTTATCTCGTTTGCCAAAGCTGCGCTGGCGCACAAGCAAGCTGCCAAGGCAGACAAGTAAGAGTCAGGTTTTGTGGGTGTGAGCTTGGCTCGCTGGTTTGCCGACGGAAAAGTACCCGCATCCAAATCTGGCCAGGACCAAATCCTAAGCCCCAATGCTCAATCTTGGGGCTTAGGAAAAAATGAATGCCCACGCTGATCGAAGTTGATCGCGGTCGGGGAAACTGGCTTCCCGGAATCCGGTTTCGCATACGCAGTACATCAGTGAAGTAGCAAAGTAGAACAGATGGATGTCCCTTCTTCTTGGACTTTAAGAAAAGAAGGTGAGAGTAAAAAAGCTTTTGAGTTCGTCGAACCGGGGAAGATTGTCCGACAAGGAGCCCCGCCAGCATCAAAGATCAAATGCACCTTTATCTCGCAGCCAGCCCGGACCAGGGCTAGAGACACGCAGACACAGATAGAAATAAGAATTTTATTATTGCATTGTTTAGGAGAATTGAATGAGTGCTATCGTTGATATTATCGGTCGTGAAATTATTGATTCACGCGGCAATCCAACAGTGGAATGTGATGTCCTGCTTGAATCTGGCGTAATGGGACGTGCTGCAGTGCCGTCCGGCGCATCGACCGGCTCCCGCGAAGCAATCGAACTGCGTGATGGCGATAAATCACGTTATCTGGGCAAGGGCGTATTGAAAGCCTGCGAGCATATCAATACCGAGATCGCTGAAGCGATCATGGGCCTGGATGCAAATGAACAGGCTTTCCTGGACCGCACGCTGATCGACCTGGACGGTACGGAAAACAAGAGCCGCCTGGGTGCGAATGCAATGCTGGCGGTATCCATGGCGGTTGCCAAGGCTGCTGCTGAAGAAGCCGGCCTGCCTTTGTACCGCTATTTCGGCGGCTCCGGTGCGATGCAGTTGCCTGTGCCTATGATGAACGTGATCAATGGTGGCGCCCACGCCGACAACAACCTGGATATCCAGGAATTCATGATCATCCCGGTCGGCGCGCCAACTTTCCGCGAAGCCGTACGTTATGGCGCGGAAGTGTTTCATGCATTGAAAAAAATCCTGCAAGAGAAAAAATTGACGACTTCGGTTGGCGATGAAGGCGGTTTTGCTCCTTCCGTGGAAAACCACGAAGCGGCGATCAAGCTGATCATCCAGGCGATTGAAGCTGCCGGCTACGAGCCAGGCACACAAATCGCGCTGGGCCTGGATTGCGCAGCCAGCGAATTCTACAAAGACGGCAAATACCACCTGGAAGGCGAAGGACTGACATTGTCGTCCGCTGACTTTACCAACCTGCTGGCGACCTGGGTCGACAAATACCCTATCATCTCCATCGAAGATGCGATGGCAGAAAACGATTGGGAAGGCTGGGCAACGCTGACTGAAGTGCTGGGCAAGAAAGTGCAATTGGTGGGCGACGACCTGTTCGTGACCAACACCAAGATCCTGCGCGAAGGCATACAAAAAGGTATCGCCAACTCCATCCTGATCAAGATCAACCAGATCGGCACCCTGACCGAGACTTTTGCTGCGATAGAAATGGCAAAACGCGCGGGCTACACAGCAGTGATCTCGCACCGCTCCGGTGAGACCGAAGACAGCACTATCGCCGATATCGCAGTGGGCACCAATGCATTGCAAATTAAGACAGGCTCTTTGTCCCGTTCCGATCGTATGGCAAAATACAACCAATTATTGCGCATCGAAGAAGATCTGGGCGAAATCGCCAGCTATCCAGGACGTGAAGCGTTTTATAATCTGAAGTAAGTTTCAATGAGAAGGGGGAACGCAGTTCCCCCTTTTTTTGAGTTTCCCTGTTTCTGGGATTTTCCTGTTTCTTGGATATGTGGTTGTTGAATGCGTCTGATTGCGCTGGCACTTGCTACCCTGTTACTGCTGATTCAGTACCCGCTATGGCTGGGTAAGGGCGGCTGGCTGCGCGTTTGGGAATTGGACCGGCAAGTCACGCAAGTGCAAAGCCATAACGATGGCCTGAAAGAGCGCAACAGCAAGCTGGAATCTGAAGTGGAAGACTTGAAGACGGGTACTGGCGCAGTGGAAGAGCGGGCCCGTTTTGAACTGGGCATGATCAAGAAGGATGAGATCTTTGTGCAGATACTGGATGCCGGCACAGCATCGCTACCGTCTGCTCCACCCGCAGCATCTGCCACTCCCAAGCATTAAAGAAGCATAAAAAATGCCGCAATGATTAAAAATCATTGCGGCATTTTTATTTGCGAGACGCTTCGTTGCTAGTGTTTGCTATCGCTGGCCGTTGTAGTGGCTTCTGCCAGCGTGGCTGCTACAAACAACTGTGCGCAATCTACCTTGTCAAAGCCGTAGTGCTTGCCGCAGAAGTCGCAGTTGATATCCAGCCTGCCGAGTTCATTGACGGCGGTATTCACTTCTTCCTGGCCCAGCATTTTCAGCATATTGCCGACTTTTTCGCGCGAGCAATTGCACTGGAAGCTGGGGTGCAGCGGATCGAAGACGCGTATGGTTTCTTCCCAAAACAGGCGATGCAACAGCGTGTTGATATCGGTATCCAGCAACTCTTGCTGCTTCAGCGTGCTACCCAAGGTGACCGCACGGTTCCAGGCTTCGGTCTCGTCTTCAACCGTCGCCTCGATACCGCCGGTCTTGGGCAGTTTTTGCAGCAGCATGCCGCGCGAAATCTGGTCGTTCGACGCCAGCCACAGCTTGGTATCCAGCTGTTCCGAGCGCGCCATATAGTTTTCAATAATGACGGCCACCGTATCGCCGTCCAGCGGCACGATACCCTGGTAGGCTTGCTGGCCCGGCAGTTTATTGTTTGGATCCAGCGTGATGACGAAGCGGCCATTGCCGTGCGCATGCACCAGTTCTGCCAATCCCGCTCCGTCGGCGATTACCGCATCGGGTGCCAGCTTGGCGGTTGCGCGTATATGCAGTTCTGCATCGCACTCCACCACCAGCAGCTTGACCGGGCCGTCACCATGAATTTGCATGACCATGGTGCCGTCAAACTTCAGGTTGGCACTCAGCAGCGCAGATGCGGCCACCAGCTCACCCAGGATGACCTTCACCGCCTGAGGGTATTGCTGATGCGACAAAATCTGTTGCCAGGTGTCGGAAATTTCCACCAGTTCGCCGCGTACGCCTGCGTGCTCGAACATGAATTTTTGTAAAGTATCTATCATTATTTTTTAGCCAATTCTTTTTAATTGGGTCTTGAAAGCCTGACCGCGACTTACGTAATTTTGGGTGTTTCCTTGAATACGCAAGATGTCTTCATCAGTTAAAGTTCTGATGGCCTTGGCGGGAGCGCCGACGATCAGCGAGTTATCTGGAAATTCCTTGCCCTCAGTAACCAGCGCACCGGCACCGACCAGGCAATTCTTACCTATTTTTGCGCCATTCAGTATCACTGCTTGTATGCCTATCAGGGAGCCGTCGCCGATAGTGCAGCCATGCAACATTGCCTGATGCCCAACCGTGACATTTTTACCAACAAGCAGCGGATGTCCGGGGTCCGTATGCAGTACGCAGCCTTCCTGCACATTGCTGTTTTCACCTATGGTGATCAATTCATTGTCGCCCCGCAGCGTTACTCCAAACCAGACACTGGCATTGGCCTCCACTTTGACCTTGCCTATCAGCGTTGCGCTGTCTGTAATATAGGCTGAGGGATCGATTTCTGGAGCAACATCACCTAATTGGTATATGGCCATGGGATTCTTCCGTAAAATAGAGGGGTATGGCGATCAATTTGCCTTAACCCTCTATTTTAACGCTCTTGGTATGAACTCACAGTCTTCCGCAGTAAATTCGTCTTCCAGCACCCCTGGCACTGAGTTGCGCCAGGCAGCGCTGTTCTGGCTATCGCAGACGGATGCCCGGCAGAAGGCCGCAGGGGTGCGTGCGTTGCGGGACAGTTGGCTGCAGGGTGAATTGAGCCTGGACAGTAATGCCATTATCGCTGAAACGGATAATATCCCCGGCAGGCCGGCCAAGCCCGATCTGGTGGCGCCACTGGATGTGAAGCGGCGTGCAATGAATACGGTGGAAGGGCGCGCTGCACTGATCCATGCATTGGCCCACATAGAGTTCAATGCAATCAACCTGGCGCTGGATGCGCTGTGGCGCTTCCCCGGTATGCCGGCCGGCTACTATAGCGACTGGCTGCAGGTGGCGCAGGAGGAGGCCTACCATTTCAGCCTGCTGGCAGATCACCTGATCGCGCTGGGTTTCCAGTATGGTGAATTCTCGGCGCACAATAGCCTGTGGGAATTGACAGAAAGAACCGCCGGCGACGTACTGGCAAGGATGGCATTGGTACCCAGGACGATGGAGGCGCGCGGCCTGGATGCGACGCCGGCTGTGCGCGCCAAGCTGGCGCAAGCCGGTGACAAGGCGGCAGCAGAGATCCTGGATATCATCCTGCGCGATGAAATCGGCCATGTAGGCATAGGCAATCGCTGGTTTGCCTATTTATGCGAGCAGCGCGGCCTGGACCTGCTGGCTGCCTATGATCAGCTAGCCAAACAATACAGGGCGCCGCAAATGCGGCCTCCATTCAATATCGAGGCCAGGAGAGCTGCCGGGTTTAGCGAGGCGGAGCTAAAAATCCTGCAGGCCTGATGCAAAGCCTGGCGCAGCAGTTAAAGATGCGTTAAATATACGTTAAAGATGCCGTAGCGATGGCCGTTACCAGAACAAGTTCTTGATCGGAGCAATGCATGAGTCATAAAACGATGTGGATGGCCCTGGGCGCTGTGTTGGCAATGTCCGCGGCGCTTGGCGCACAAGCCCAGCAGCCCGTGGCCAAGCCTGCAACGACGCCCGCCACATCGGAAGTGGAGGTGATGCCGATAGCTCCGATGGAGCCCGAAGAGGCCAAGCCGCTTTTGCCGCTGTATAAGAAAAAACTGGTTACCAGCGCATTTAATATCGATGAGCCTGCACAGGTGGCGGATATCAACGATATTGCCAGGGGCTTTCCCAGAGAGCTGGCGGAGCGCTTGCAGCGGTCCGGTAAATTCCTGGTCAGGAAGGCGGATACTTTCCTTGGGTCCGGTATGCGTGGAGACACGCCGTCACTGAAGATGATACGGCAGATGGCCGATGCAAATGATAGCCAACTGGTTGTATCCGGCACGGTCAGGAGCGCAGAAGCTTCGGTTGAAAAGAAATACCTGGGCCTGTGGAATACCGATCAGCGTGATATAGAGATCGATCTGGTGATTTACGATGGCGCGACCGGCAGCCAGATAGCAGAACATCGGGTGGAAAAACGCGTGAAGAAGGATGTCCTGGTCGGCCGGGAAAAGTCTTTCGGCAGCAAGAATTTCTTTTCCACCAGCCTGGGCAAGGCAATCGATACCATGCTGGATCAACTGGTGGAGGAAGTTGATGTTGACCTGACCGATGTTCCCCTGTCGGCAAAGGTGTTACGCGTTAATAACGGGCAAATCATCCTCGACGCAGGCGCCAGCTCGGCAATTGCTGCAGGTGATGTGCTGGCGGTCTACAGGCTGAAAAATGAAATGCCGATAACGACTGCGCAGCAAGCGATATTTGGCACAACGGAAACGCGCGTAGGCACGGTTTCCATCGCGCAGGTGCAACCGCTGTTCTCCATTGGCGAACTGTCTGTGGAAGCGAGGGCAAGCGGGATACGCGCCGGGGATATCGTCCGCGCGGAACCCAAGGTAGAGGCGAGGGCGCAGTGAAAGGACAAGGAGCCTTGTACTCTTTGCCCCCTGGCTCCTACCGCACTCTTTAGTTTGTTTCTTTGCTACGCTCCTCTTCGCGCAAGCGCAATACCCGTCTTTGCACCTTGCCCGTGGTGGTCATCGGCAGCGCATCGATGAACTCAATTTCCTTCGGATATTCATACGGCGCCAGCTTGCCGCGCACATGGGCCTGCAATTCCGCCACCAGCTTGTCGTCGCCCCGGTAGCCTGCGCTCAGAACGATATACGCCTTGACCAGGTTGCCGCGTTCCTTGTCCGGCTTGGGCACCACGGCCACATTCACCACCGCCGGATGCTTGACCAGGCAGTTTTCGATTTCCGACGGGCCTATGCGATAACCCGCGGCCTTGAACATGTCATCAGCGCGGCCCTGATACCACAGGTAGCCATCCGCATCGCGCAGCGCCAGGTCGCCGGTACGGCACCAGTCGCCGGTAAATTTATTACGAGTAGCTTCCGGGTTCTTCCAGTAGCCGAGGAAGAAAACCGGGTCCGGCGTACCGTGGATATCCAGCCTTTGCATTGCCACTTCTCCACTTTGATTAATGCCGACCTCATTGCCATCGTCGTCGATGACAGACACCCTGTGCCCAGGATAGGGGCGGCCCATACTGCCGGGCTTGGCCGGCCATTGCTGCACGCTATTGCCGACGATGTAATTCATTTCTGTCTGGCCGAACATTTCATTCGGTGTGACGCCAAGTGCGGTCTGGCACCAGCCGAATACCGTGTCTCCCACTGCTTCGCCGGCACTCATGATTGCGCGCAGGCTCAGCTTGTATTGCTCGCGCGGTTGCGGACAAGCCTTCATCATCATTTTCAAAGCGGTGGGAAACAGGAAGGTATTGGTGACCGCATATTTCTGCATCAGGTAAAACGCAGTGTCGGCCGAAAAGCGGCCCTGGTAGCCGACTATAGGTTTGCCGAAGTAGAGCGTCGGCAGCAGCGCATCCATCAGGCCGCCGGTCCAGGCCCAGTCGGCGGGGGACCAGAATACATCACGCTCTTGCGGAAACCAGTTCTGCGAAGCGACAAAGCCGGTCAGGTTGCCGATGATGGCCGACTGCGGCAATAGCGCTCCTTTCGGCGCACCTGTGGTGCCGCTGGTATAGATCAGGATGGCAGGATCCGTGGCCTTGGTAATGGCAGCGCTAAATGTCTGCGGCATCGCATCCATGTGCTGATGCCAGTCCAGCGCATTCTCCAAGCTGCAATCCAGAGCAACGACAGTTTTTACGGTAGGGCAGGCTGGACGGATTTGCTGGAAAGCTTCCGCACCGCTTTGATCGACGATCAGCGCCACGGCCTCGCTATGCTGCAGCCGGTATTCGAGCGCTTCCGGCCCGAACAGAAAGGACAGCGGCATGGCGATTGCGCCCAGTTGCAGGCAAGCCATCATCGTCGCAGCAGTTTCCGGGCGTTGCGGCAAGATGCAGGCGACTACGTCGCCGCGTTGTACGCCTTGCCGGCTAAGCAACTGGGATAGCTGGTTTGCCTTTTGTTGCAGCTCCGTATAGCTCAGCGTTGCTGTATTTCCCTCTGCATCCTCGAAATACACTGCGATATTGTTCGCTGTGGCGGGGTCATTGGCCCAGCGATGGCAGCATGCTTGGGCAATATTGAAATCGGCGGGAACTTCCCATCGGAAATCCCGGTAAAGCTCCTCGTAATGATCCGGCTGTGCCTGATTGCTTGTAGGGGATATCTGCCTGGTCATCGTGTCTCCGGTATAATTATCGAACGGTCGTTCTTTTGTCTGTGTTCCATCTGTATAAAAACTAAATCAAAGCGGCCTTTACCATTGCCACGGCCCTGGTTGCCTAACCTGCTTAACCTAATATGAAACCTTCTCGTTCAGAATTTATCACGGTCCGCGGACTTCAATATCACATTCGTCACTGGGGTGAAGAAAATTCACCGAAAATCTTCATGATGCATGGCTGGATGGATGTCGCCGCCTCGTTCCAGTTTGTGGTGGATTGCCTGAAGCAAGATTGGCACGTAATCGCAGGCGACTGGCGTGGCTTCGGCTTGACCCAGACCCCGCCGGGCGACTGTTATTGGGCCCCCGATTACCTTGGTGATCTGGACGCCATCTTGCAGCACTTTTCACCCGGGGAGCCGGTGAATTTGCTGGGGCATAGCATGGGCGGCAACGTGGTCAGCCTGTATGCAGGCATCCGGCCGGAACGCATACGCAAGCTGATCAACCTGGAGGGTTTCGGCATGCCCGCCAGCCATCCTAAGCAGGCGCCAAACCGCTATCGCAAGTGGCTGGACGAATTGCGCGAGCAACCTGCGTTGCGTACTTACCCTACGCAGGCGGCAGTGGCAGGGCGCTTGCAAAAGACCAATCCTCGCCTGTCCAACGAAAGGGCGGCTTTTCTGGCGGAACACTGGTCTGCGCAGAATGACGCCGGTGACTGGGAAATCCTGGGCGACCCCGCGCACAAGCTGTCCAGTCCCCTGCTTTATCAGGTGGAAGAGGTGATGGCCTGCTGGCAGAAAATTACCGCGCCGGTTCTGTGGGTGGAGGCCAATGACACCGATGTGTGGCGCTGGATGGGGCCGAAAGAGCAGGCCAGGATAGAAATAGACCGCCGGATTGCGCACATCGCCAATGTAAGGACGGCAATGATCATGGATGCCGGCCACATGTTGCATCATGATCAACCTGAAGTGCTGGCGCAATTGCTGGAAGAATTCCTGGCTGAAAATTAAGCGCTGAAAGGGTGGGGCTGAGCTTGGCTTGCCCATAGGAGAAGGCCGTTTCTAGGGTACACTTGAGGGATTCGTTTTTTATTTCCCACAGATCATGAGTGACAAACCTTCCTACGGCTTTACCACCACTATCCTGCACGGCGATCGCCAGAAAAGCATAGAGCACGGCTCGCTGCACAAGCCTATCCATACCTCCGTTGCTTTCGGCTACAAGGATGCGCGCGACCTGGCTGCGGTATTCCAGGGCAAGCAGCCCGGCTACCGCTATGGCCGCCAGGGCAATCCTACCGTGTCTGCTCTGGAAGACAAGATCACCAAGATGGAAGACGGCTACGCCACCATCTGTTTTTCCACCGGCATGGCGGCGATAGGCGCCATCTGCCAATCCCTGTTGCGTGCGGGCGATCATGTGGTGTCATCCGCTTTCCTGTTCGGTAATACCAATAGCCTGTGGCAGACCATGGGTGGGCTGGGTGTCAATGTTGCGTTTGTCGATGCCACGGATGTAAGCAATGTGGAAGCGGCGATTACGCCTGCAACCCGCATCGTGTTTGTGGAAACCATTGCCAATCCGCGCACTCAGGTCGCGGATTTGAAGCGCATAGGCGAGCTGTGCCGCGCGCGCGGCATTTTGTATGTGGTGGACAACACCATGACTTCGCCTTATCTGTTCCGCCCCAAGACTGTAGGGGCAGGGCTGGTAGTGAATGCTTTGACCAAGGCGATTGCAGGCCACGGCAATGTGCTCGGCGGCGCGCTGACAGATACCGGCCTGTACGACTGGAATGCGTATCCGCATATTGTGGAAAACTATAAAAAATTCCCTGTCATCCAGTGGGGCATGGCACAGATACGTGCCAAGGCCTTGCGCGATTTCGGCGGCACGCTGGGGCCGGAGGCCGCGCATCACGTCGCCATCGGTGCAGAAACCATGGCCTTGCGCCAGCAGCGCGAATGCGAGAATGCACAGGCAGTCGCGGAACTGCTGGCAGCAGACGAGCGTGTGGCTGCTGTCCACTATCCGGGTTTGCCGGGACATCCGCAGCACCATATCGCCAAGGAGTTGTTCCGTTCCTACGGCGCCTTGCTCAGCTTTGAGCTGCGCGAGGATATAGACTGCTTTGACTTCCTGAACCGCATGAAGCTGGCTATCCCCGCCAGCAATCTGGGTGATACACGCACCCTTGTTATTCCGGTTGCACACACCATTTTCTACGAGATGGGTGCAGAGCGCCGTGCCAGCATGGGCATCGCCGAATCGCTGATACGGGTATCGATAGGCCTGGAAGATACCGAAGACCTGCTGGAAGATTTCCGGCAGGCGTTGGCTGGCTAAATAATTAGAGTCAAACTGGGACTACGGTCTGGAAGGACAGGAATGTTGCGGCTTTCTTTTAGTATGACAATGCGCGACTGGCGCGCAGGCGAATTACGCTTCCTGCTGGTAGCCCTGATGATTGCCGTGGCCTCCCTGTCTTCGGTCGGCTTTTTTGTCGACCGCATGCGCACCGGCCTGAACCGTGACGCTCATCAATTGCTGGGCGCTGACCTGGTAATCAGCGCAGATCAGCCGGTGAATCCGGCCTGGCGTAGTGAAGCGCAGAAGCGCGGCCTGTCGCTGGCGGAAACGGTGGTATTCCCCAGCATGGCGATTGCCGGTGTGGGTGACGGGGCCGCGACCAAGCTGGTTTCCATCAAGGCCGTCAGTTCCGGCTATCCCCTGCGCGGCAATTTAAAGCTGGTCCAGGGCAAGGCGGAAACGACCACGACGGAAACACCTGCCGCCGGCACCGTATGGGTGGACCCCGCGATGCTCCCCGGCCTTAACCTGAAAGTAGGCGACCAGCTCAAGCTGGGCGACAAGTCTTTTAATGTGGCGCAGATCATTGCCAACGAGCCTGATCGCGGCGCTTCTTTTATGAACTTCATGCCGCGCGTGATGATTTCCAAGCAGGATCTGGCAGGCACCAATCTGATACAGGACGGCTCCCGCGTCACTTATCGCTTGCTGGTCGCCGGTCCTGCCAAAACCGCCCAGGCTTTCCAGAAATGGCTGCAGGATACGATAGAACAGAATGATGTCAAAGGCGTGCGGCTGGAATCGCTGGAAACCGGGCGGCCGGAAATGCGTGCCACGCTGGACAGGGCAGAGCAATTCCTGTCGCTGGTCAGCCTGCTGTCCGCAATGCTGGCAGCGGTGGCTGTGGCGATGGCGGCACGACGCTTCATGCTGCGCCACCTGGACGCGTGCGCCATGCTGCGCTGCCTGGGATTGACGCAAAACCAGGCCACGTCCATGTACCTGGTTGAATTCCTGATGGTAGGTATTGCCGGCAGCCTGGCCGGCGTGATGCTGGGATTCGCCGGCCATTATGTGTTGCTGGAGTGGCTGGGGAAACTGGTTTCCAATGATTTGCCCGGCGCCAGTTGGTTGCCTGTATGGCAGGGCCTTGCTACCGGTTTGCTGTTGCTGATCGGCTTTGCCTTGCCGCCGATACTGCAGTTGCGTAATGTACCGCATAACCGCGTGATACGCCGCGAGCAGGATGCCCCCAAACCATTGACGCTGGCCAGCTATGGCCTGGGTCTGGCAATGTTTACCGGCCTGTTGTTATGGCAGGCTGGCGATATCAAGCTGGGCTTGCTGACTGCCGCCGGCTTCCTGCTCGGCTTGCTGGGCTTTGCGCTGATTTCCTGGCTGGCAGTGGCATCGCTGAAACGCTTGCGCGGGCTGATCAATCATGCGTCATGGCGCTTTGCCGTGACAGCGCTGCAGCGCCGCCCCGGTGCGACGGTGATCCAGGTCGTGTCACTGGCTTTGGGCCTGATGGCGTTGCTATTGCTGACCGTGGTGCGCTCCGACCTGATCGCAGCATGGCAGCAAGCCACGCCGGTAGATGCGCCTAATCAGTTTGTCATCAACATCCAGCCGGACCAGAAGGAAGAAATTGCGGCCCGGTTGGCGCAGGTAGCCAAACCTGTTTTATACCCGATGATACGCGGCCGCCTGACGCAAGTGAACGACAAGGTGATCACGGCCGACACCTATCAGGAAGACAGGGCCAAACGGCTGGTGGACAGGGAGTTCAATCTGTCGACGATGACTGAAATGCCGCTCATGAACAAGATCGTCGCGGGCCAATGGTATAACGATGGCACCACCCAGCAGGCAGAAGCCTCGGTGGAAGAGGGGATTGCTAAGACACTGAATCTGAAACTGGGCGACAAGCTGAGCTTTGATGTCGCCGGACAAAGTGTCAGCGCTATGGTGACCAGTCTGCGCAAGCTGGACTGGGGATCAATGCGGGTGAATTTCTTTGTCATCATCAATCCCAAGGCTATGCAAGACATGCCGCAAACCTGGATCACCGCATTCCGTTTGCCGGAAGGACAGGTAAATTTTGTAAATCAACTGACGCGTGACTATCCGAACCTGACCATCGTTGACGTGGGGGCCTTGATCAAGCAATTGCAAAGTGTGATGGACCAGGTGATCACTGCCGTTGAATTCCTGTTTCTGTTCACCTTGGCGTCTGGCGTGCTGGTGCTGTATGCGGCATTGGCAGGCTCGCAGGATATACGGATGCGGGAAGCAGCGCTGTTGCGCGCACTCGGTGCGACCCGCAAGCAGCTGTCGCAGGCGCAATGGATAGAATTCTTGCTGGTGGGCGGGCTGGCCGGCGTGCTGGCAGCGACCGGTTCCTCGGCGATAGGCTGGGCGCTGGCGCGCTTCGTATTTAATTTTGAATGG
The DNA here is from genome assembly GCF_014636315.1 of Parundibacterium terreum. GTDB lineage: Bacteria > Pseudomonadota > Gammaproteobacteria > Burkholderiales > Burkholderiaceae_D > Undibacterium > Undibacterium terreum. Next base: position 143,718 of record NZ_BMED01000008.1, read on the forward strand.
ACTTTCAGCCCGCTGGTATGGGTGGCCGGTCTGGTAGTGGGAGCAGGATGTGCATTGATAGGCGGATGGGTAGGCCTGCGCAATGTATTGAACCAGCCGCCACTATTGAGCTTGCGCGAAAGTTAAACAGTTTTTGGAAATGGCATGACAGTAGAGAACACTGAAGAAAGCTCCGGCGCGACGGAAGCCACCTTGTTTGACGTAATTGGCGGCGCCGAGAAATTGCGTGAAATGGTAGACCGGTTTTATGACTTGATGGAGCTGGAGCCGGAATTTGCCGGCATCCGTGCCTTGCATCCACCGACCATGGAAGGCTCGCGCGACAAGCTTTACTGGTTCTTGTCGGGCTGGATGGGCGGCCCCAGCCTGTATATAGAAAAGTTCGGACACCCGCGTTTGCGCGCACGCCACCTGCCCTATGCCATTGCCAGCGGCGAACGCGATCAATGGCTGCGCTGCATGGCCTGGGCCATGCAGGATGTAGGCATAGATGCGGGTTTGCAGGAAAGACTGATGCAGTCTTTTTATGAAACCGCAGACTGGATGCGAAACCGGCAAGGCTGAAAATAGCCGCGATAAAAATGAATAAAAAATGACGATGAACCCTATAGAAATAATCATACTCCTGCTGCTATTGGCCTTGCTGGTAATGGGCTTGCTTATCCTCAAGCGCAGCAAGGGCGGCGACATCAATGCGCAATTGCAAGGCTTGCAGGATGCGCTCAAGCAGGATCAGCAAACGCAGCAGCAGGCACAGGAGAGGTCGGAGCGCTCGTTGCGCGAGCAGGTGCAGAGCACGGCGCAAGCCACCAGGCAGGAGTTGGGCGGTAATTTCTCCCAACTGCAGCAGAATCTGGCGGCTCAGTTGACCAGCGTTGCAACCTTGCAGAATAACCAGATTGATGCGTTTTCGCAGCAATTGGTAAAACTCAATGAAACCAATGCACAGCAACTGGAACAAGTCAGGCAGGCATTGATACAGCAGAGCCAGAGCGCACGCGAAGAACAGGCACTGAGCCTGAAGCGCTTCGGCGACACCATCAACCAGACCCTGGCTGCCTTGACTGAATCCAATGCGCAAAGGATGGCGGAAGTGCGTGCAACGCTGGAAGAAAAAATCCAGGGACTGCAGGCAGACAATGCCGCCAAGCTGGAAGAGATGCGCAAGACCGTAGATGAAAAACTGCATGCCACGCTGGAGCAGCGCCTGGGCGAGTCCTTCAAGCTGGTGTCGGACAGGCTGGAAAAAGTGCATCAGGGCCTCGGCGAGATGCAGCAATTGGCAATCGGTGTCGGCGATCTGAAACGCGTACTGACCAACGTGAAAACGCGCGGCACCTGGGGCGAAGTGCAACTGGAGATGGTGCTGGAGCAGATGCTGACGCCGGAACAGTATGCCAAGAATGTGGAAACCATACCCGGCACCGGCGAGCGCGTAGAGTTTGCGATCAAGCTGCCCGGCAAGGAAGACGGCAAGGTGCCTGTATGGATGCCTATCGATGCCAAGTTCCCTAAAGAACAGTATGAACGCCTGGTTGAAGCCGCAGAGCGTGCCGATGCCGAAGGTGTAGCACTGGCCGGCAAGGAGCTGGAAAGGGCGATACGCGGAGAAGCCAAGACCATCGCTGAAAAATACATTTCACCGCCGTTGACCACCGATTTCGCCATCCTGTTTTTGCCGACCGAAGGCCTGTATGCCGAGGTCATGCGCAGGCCGGGCCTGGCGGACGACTTGCAGCGCACCTGCCGCGTCAGCATCGCAGGCCCGTCTACCTTGTCGGCCTTGCTGAACAGCCTGCAAATGGGCTTCCGCACATTGATACTGGAAAAACGGTCTTCCGAGGTATGGCAAGTACTGGGTGCGGTGAAAACCGAGTTCGGCAAATTCGGCGACGTACTGGCTGCGACCAAGACGGCGCTGGAGCGCGCCGCCAAGAATATCGACAACGCCGAAGTACGCACCCGGCAAATGACTCGCAAATTGAAATCGGTGGAAGCCTTGCCGACAGAGGCGGCGCAAAGCCTGCTGGGCGTGGATGGAGATTTGCTGGCTGATGCCGGGGATCAGGATTTGCTGAGCTGAGTATCCGAAAACGGGTCTGCCGCTCCTACTTTCTGGAACAGCTTGATCAACAAAAGAAGATGATTGCGGATCAAACTATTCCAGTAAGCGAGTCTAGAAGAATTACTGTTTCTTCAGGCAATCCTATTGTATTTGAATGACAGAGTTGATCACGATAGGTGTTACCGGGACATCATTAAATCCACCACTCGATTTAGTGGTGACTGCCTTGATTTTGTCGACAACATCCATGCCACTCAGAACCTTCCCAAATACTGCATAGCCATCCACACCTGGAAAATTGGCATTCAGGCTGGGGTTATCCACTACGTTGATGAAAAACTGCGAAGTCGCGGTATTTGGTTCGCTGGTACGCGCCATCGCCACGGTGCCGCGTTGATTTTTCAAGGAGACGTCTGATTCCAGTAAGATAGGCGTGAAGGTTGGGATTGGGGCCAATGCGGGAGTATAACCGCCGCCTTGGATGACAAAATTATTGATCACTCGATGAAAAATTGTGCCAGCATAAGATTTACTCTCTACATAATTCAGGAAGTTGTCTACGCTGACCGGTGCTTTGACAGGATTTAATTCCATGACGATATTCCCCATCGTTGTGTTGATAGATACTTGCGGTGATGGAGGTGTTGGAACAGTGAGCGTACCAATGGACGTCCTGACATTGTCCACAGTGTCTACATATAAAGGTACCGTGCCCGTTCCAGTGATCTTTGCAGTGAACTTGCGTTGAGTTGACGTGCCGACGCCGATCTCAGTCACGTTTACACATCCGAAACAGGCAACCTTCAATACAGAATCAAGGTTTTTGCCGGTGAGTGTCAGTGTAGCTGTTTGACGGTATGCCAATTGATCGGTCACAACGCTGATCGTGGGTAAGGGGGGCGCCGGTTTAACCACTATTGAGTAAGGGACGGGGTAGTTGGAATTGCCGAGCTGTGTCTGGCAATTACTGTCCAGGCATACTTTGATCGTCAGGTTTCCACTATAGGTTTTCGCCCCCTTAGGTGCTACTAGTCCGCGCAGTTTGACAGCGCCGTTAGGCGTAGTATTGTTGAACGTAGCTGGGGTGATCCCTGTTGCGAACAATGGGTCCGGGATGGTAATGAATACATAAACTGTTTTTCCAAAGAGCACCGATAAATCACCATCCAGAGTGCCCGACAGAGTCACGTCGGGAATAGTTGCCCCCTCATATACCTGGAGGTTGATACTTGTTGGACTGACGTCTTTCAAGAAGGGCATACTGGGTGTAACCGGTGTCGTATTCGGATTTGTCGCCCCGCTTGATCCTCCGCCCCCACCGCCGCACGCGGATAGGAAGAGAGCAATCGACGTGTATAAACATAAATTCAGCAATTTCTTCATTCCAGATTTCATCATCAGTAATTATAGTTGTTAAAATTTTATAAAAAACAGACAACATTCTCAAAGGAAATTTCTATTCTGTCAAATTTTTTGATTGTGATGAAGCCGGCAGGATAAGCGTCGAGTTTGAGTGATGGAAGGGAATTGAATTACTTAGCTTGCAATGTGCGGGTAACGCGCTGATATGAAATAAGTTGAGTAAAATTTTAGTATTTGAATTGAGCGTTCGAAAAAAAGGCCGATGATTTCATCGGCCTCTTTCCATTTTGAAGAAACACTATATCGATTATTTCTTCTTTGTTTTTTGCTTCGCAATAATCATATCCTTGATGCCGTTATACACGTCTTCAGGAATGATTTTTTTGTTCAGCAGATCGTCTTTGCCATTATACGGACGGCCCTTGATGATGGCGTCGGAGCGGACATCGCCGATCTTTGGCAGCGCAGACAATTCCTTCTTGCTGGCGCTGTTGATATCAAGCAGTTCCGTCTTGGCCGGAGCCGATGCCGAGGCTGACGCAGGAGCTGCTGCACTGGCGGGTGCCGATGCTTTTTTGTCTGCGGCCTGGGCTGCACCTGCAAACATCAAGGAAACGCCTAAAGTCAGCAACATGGATTTCAATAGCCTGTTCATCTTTACTCCTTATGGTTTAACGCACCAGGTGCGGCATTTCACAAAAAATCTGAGCTACGGCTAATTGCCTGTTACCGCAGTAAAGCAGGCATGACGATCTGATTGCTGCGCTTGCAGAAGTCGCTGTAACTTCTGCAAGCATTTTTATACTTATTGCGAACGAGTCATTCCAGTGATGGTCACAGGTGTTACCGGTACATCCGTCATGCCGCCTTGTGTCGAAGTCGGTACGGCCTTGATCAGGTCAACCACGTTCAAGCCGCTGACTACCGCGCCGAATACTGCATAGCCGTCTACACCAGCATTTGTCGCATCCAGCGATGCATTGTCCACCACGTTGATGAAGAATTGCGAGGTCGCTGTGTTAGGCGCTGTCAAACGGGCCATTGCCACACTGCCGCGCACGTTTTTCAAGCCATTACCCGATTCCAGCACGATTGCCGATTGCGTCGTCGGTTGTGTCAGCGCTGCGGTATAGCCGCCACCCTGGATCACGAAGTTGCTAATGACGCGGTGGAAGATCGTGTTTGGATAGAAATTGCTTTCCACATAGTTGAGGAAATTATCAACGCTGATTGGTGCCTTGCTTGGCTCCAGCTGCATGACTACGCTGCCCAGAGTGGTAGTCATCGTGACTTGCGGAGGCAGGGCCGGAACAGGGACAGTCAGGGTGCCGGAATAGATCAGGGAATTGTCGCTGGCATATACCTTCAGCAAGGATGTGCCGACGGTGATCATTTTGCATGAGTATACACGCTGCGTATCGGTGCCTGTGCCGACTTCCGTCATCGTGAAGCAGCCATAGTTATTGATGGTCAAACCCTTCAGCAGGTTTTGTCCGGTGATGGTCAGAGTCGTCGTATTGCGGTAAACGAGCTGATCCGGAGCTACTTTCAAGATCGAGGCTACCGGACCTGTAGGGGTGGTTGTGGCGCTATCTTTGCTTCCGCCGCAGCCTGCCAGTAAAACGGTCGCTGTGAGTGCGCTTGCCAGCCAAACTAGTGCTTTCAATATTTTCTCCTGAATACAAATTGCATTTTGCAATCGAATTGTTGAATGAGGTGCTACAGTATTTGTTTCCTATCGGCTATAAACCGGGATATGTGCGTAGTATATCGCTACTGAAGGCCTTAGAGTCTGTTGGTAGCTAAATTGAAATGTAAATTTGCATGACAACATTTGTATATTTGCAAATTTATACGGCGAAGCCGGGGTTCAGATCAGGCCGTCGAACAAGATGACATTCACTTTGTCGCCTGCGGCAACATCCGACTGTCCCTCCGGCAATACGACAATGCAATTCGCCTCTGTCATTGAACTGAGGATGCCCGAGCCCTGGGCGCCGGTAATTTTTACCTGCAAATCGCCATTGGGCATTGCCGACAGATTGCCGCGTTGATACTCGGTACGTCCGGGGCGTTTGCGGATTGCACTGCTTGCTGTTGCAGGAACCAGCGGTAATGGGGCCGCATCGGCGCCTGCCATTCGCAGCAAGGCCTCGCGCACAAAAAAGTAAAAGCTGACCATCACTGCGACAGGATTGCCGGGCAGGCCGAATAGATAAGCGCTGCTGCCTTCCGATGCGATTTTTCCGAAGGCCATGGGCCTGCCTGGCCGCATATTGATGCCCCAGAACGCAACATCTCCCATGGTCGCCATCATTTGCCGGGTGTAGTCGGCAGCACCCACGGATACGCCGCCTGAGGTGATGATTGCATCTGCATGCTGGCAGGCTGTACTGAAGGCAGCCTTCAGCGATACCGGATCGTCCTTGACAATACCCATGTCGATTACTTCGCAGCCCAGGCGCGTCAGCATGCCGTATAAGGTATAACGATTGCTGTCGTAGACGCAGCCCTCATCCAGTGCATCGCCGACGGAGCGCAGTTCGTCTCCGGTAGAAAAAAATGCGACCCGCAGCCGGCGCCGGACAGGAACATCTGCAATCCCCAGCGAGGCCAGTAAGCCGAGATCCGCAGGACGCAGTATCTTGCCTTTTGCCAGCGCGATTTTGCCCTTGGCCAGATCCTCTCCGGCCAGGCGCCGGTTGTCGCCCGGCCTTACTTTTCCTGCCGGGACGGTGATGCTGTTCTCGCTGATATCTTGTGCCAGCTCCTGCGGTATCACAGTGTCCAGGTCTTGTGGCATCACAGCGCCGGTCATGATGCGTATGCATTCACCGCGTTGTACCGTGCCCTGATGGGCTCTGCCGGCAAAGGCGATGCCGGCTATTTTTAGTATTGCCGGCGCATCGCCGTCTAAATCCTGGCCATGGAAGGCATAGCCATCCATGGCCGAATTATCATATGCGGGGACATTAATGGTCGACACGATATCCTTGGCCAGTACCCGGTCCAGTGCGCTGCGTACTGCCAGCATTTCTACCTGATCAGCCGAAGCTGCCGGAGATATAAACTGGTGGATGATCTGTTGAGCGAGTGCCACCGGGACGGTAGTCGCTTCGTAGCCGGCTACTCCGGCGAGCAGGCTAGATAAATCAGGGGAGGGTTGGAGCAAGGATTCAGGCATTGGCTTCAAGTTGACGCAGTTCTTCCAGGGTGTTGATATTATAAAACGCGGTTTCATCGTCGAAATGGACCTGCACGACCTTCAGCGTGGCATGCCAGGCCCCCACCTTTCTGCCGCCTTGGTCCAAAAAAGCTGTCAGGGATGGCAGCACACTGGTTTTCATCAGCGAACATACCCTATGCACCTGCAACTGGCCTTTTACTGATGCGGTGGCCACGGCGAGATCCGCCTGTTGCTCCAGCAGGGCCTGCGACAGCCGGTTTGCCAGATCCAATGGCACGAAAGGGGCGTCGCATGGCGTACTCAGCAGATAACTGGTCTTGCAGTGGCGCAGACCCGCTTGCAGTCCTGCCAGCGGTCCGGCAAAGTCTTCCGTCTGGTCCGGCAGGATGGGGACCTGGTTTGAGTAAAGCATGGCGCCCAGCGACTGGTAAGCCTCTGCATTCTGGTTTGCATTGATGCTCAGGCTGCCTACCTGGGCAAGGAGCCTGCGCATCACATGCAAGGCCAGGGGCTCGCCGCGGAATAGTTGCAATCCCTTGTCGACATTGCCCATGCGCGAACCGCGGCCACCGGCCAGTAGCAAGCCGCTTATCTCAGAGATGGCGATGGGTGCAGTCTTTTCCATGGCGGCCTGTCAGCCGCCTATGTAAGACATTTCGACCTTCCTGGTGCTGCGGTCCAGCCTGATGGTTTGCTGAGTGCGCAATTCGGAATAGCGGTCGCCACGTGTGCGCCATATCTGGCCGATCACCGTGGAGATGGCCTGGTCGGAATGCAGTGTGTCTCCACTCCTGAGCAGGCTGCGCAGGTCATGGCCGCCGGTGGCAAACAGGCAGGTGTACAGCTTGCCTTCGGTGGACAGGCGCGCGCGCGTGCAATCCTGGCAAAAGGCCTGGGTGACGCTGGAAATGACGCCTATCTCACCACTGCCGTCGGCATAACGCCAGCGTGCAGCCGTCTCTCCCGTATAGTTGGCATCTACCGCTTGCAACTCCATGCCGGCCGCACTGATGCGACTGATGACATCGGCGGAAGGTATCACTTCATCCATTTTCCAGCCATTCGATGCGCCTACATCCATATATTCGATAAAACGCAGGATGTGCGGAGTGTCTTTGAAGTAGCGCGCCATGGGAACGATTTCCTGATCATTCAGGCCGCGCTTGACGACCATGTTGACCTTGATCGGGCCCAATCCCACCTGATGCGCGACCGCAATGCCGTTCAGTACTTCTTCCACTGGAAAGTCGACGTCGTTCATTTGCTTGAAGGTGGCGTCATCCAGAGAGTCCAATGAGACTGTCACCCGTGTCAGCCCGGCATCTTTCAAGGACTGTGCCTTCTTGGCCAGCAGCGAAGCGTTGGTGGTCAGGGTCAGGTCCAGATCCTTGCCGTCAACAGTCTTGATCTGGCTCAGCATGCCGATCAGCTTTTCTATGTTCTTGCGCAGTAGCGGTTCACCGCCGGTCAGCCTGATCTTGGTCACGCCGTGTGCGACAAACAAGCGGGCGATACGGGTAATTTCTTCGAAAGACAACAGCGAAGAGTGCGGCAAGAAATCGTAATCCTTGTCGAATACGGATTTCGGCATGCAATACACGCAACGGAAGTTGCAACGGTCCGTCACCGAAATGCGCAGATCGTGCAAAGGGCGCTTGAGGGTATCCAGCAGATTTCCATCCGGGGCTTCCAGAACATTGGGCACTGCCAAAGCCTGGTTCCGCTGGCGATGATCTACCACCGGGATGAATTTTTCGGTCATGTCTTATCCAAAATGCAGCTTTTTATGCTTATTTTTCTCATTCTTCAGACAACTACGATACCACGAGACGCGCCGCCCCGCAGCACCCTTGAATCGGCTATTTTCAACATATCGGCATGAAAAAACCGGCTGCATCGCAAGGATGCAGCCGGTTTCTGAGGGTAGAGCCTATTTGCTTACTGTTGCTTAGTGCTTTGTTTCCACTAGCACCAGCGGTTCAGTGGACGCAGGTTCCACCGGTTTGCGCTCGCGCGGTACGCGCGGTGCAATCGTAACCGCTGCAGCAGCTTCTTGTGCCGCGCGCAGTTTGGCCGGATCCGTGCTGGCCAGTACCAGGCCAGCCGATGCCAATACTGCACTCAAGTCTTCCGCAGGCGCGGCCTTGGCTACAGAAGGTGCGCTTGCAACAGGCTTGGCTGTTTCAACTACTGCATCAAACAGGGTTGCCTGTGTCGGTGCAATAACGGCAGCCTCTGCGACTGGTTCAACCACAGCTGGCGCCGGAGCAGCGACAGCAACTGGTGCCTCCACCGGTATCGCAGGCGTTGCCGGAACTGCTGGCGCCGCTGGTACTACCGGTGTAACAACAGCCGCTGGGGCTGCAGCTACTTCAGCTACAGCTGCCGCAGGAGCTGGCGCTGCTACAGGAGCCGCCTCTGCCGGTGCTGCAATCTCAGCAGCTACTGGAGCCATTGGAGCTACCGGTGCTGCAGGAACGTGAACCGGCGCAGCAGCAGGCGCTGCAACGGATTCGACGACAGCCTGGCTTACAGGCGCTGCGGCTGCCGGTGCAATAGCACTGTCAGGAGCAGGCACTGTTTCCAGTGCTGCGACCGGTGCAGGAGCTTGTGTGGTATTTGCAACAAATTGTGCAGCTTCTGCTACTGGCACAAAAGCGGCGGTTTGTTCACCCTGTTCTGCGCCCTCTGCTGTGTCGCCTGCTTCCGAACCATCGCGATCGCGGCGGTTACGGTTACGGCCACCACGGCGACGGCGACGACGACGCTCTTCGCCACCTTCACCGGCTTCGTTGTCGGCACCGACATTCAGGTTTTCAACAGCGTCAGCCTGATCAGCGGATTCCACTACTGGAGCTGTGTTTTTCAGCAAAGCGTCTTCCGACTTGGCTTCTGCAGCGACATTGGCAGAATTATCCTTGCGTTCTTCGCGCTGACGCTGCTGGCGTTCGCGGCGACCTTCCTGCTGCCCCTGGCCTTCACGGTCTTCACGCGGAGGGCGGGGTTGCTTAGGCTGGCGCTGAGCTTGCTCCGCCTGTGCCGGCTTGGCTTGCTCTTCCTTGTCGCCACGTTCTGCGCGTTCGGTGCGATCGCCACGGTCATTGCGTTCATTACGCTCGCTACGATTGCCGCCTGCAGGTGCCGGGCGCTCTTCGCGTTCTTCCTTGTCGCCACGGCCGTTGCGTCCGCCATTACGGCCACGGTTGCGTTGACCACGGCCGTTCTTGTCGTTGCGATCACGGGACTGTGAAGGCTTCTCTTCTTTGACTGGTTCCGCAACAGGTGCCGGTGCTGCCGGAGTACCTTTGAAGAAGCTGAACAGTTTGGCGAAGAAGCCCGGTGATTCAGTAGTAACTACCGGTGCAGGCGCTGCCACAACAGGTGCAACTTCCTTGCGTTCCACGATAGGTGCCTGTTCAGGAGTGATGCTCTTGACCATTGCTTCCTGGCGCGGCTTGACGTCTTCTTTCTGACGTTTGCTGTAGCCGATATCGGTGTCGGCCTGTTCAGCCATGGCATAGCTGACGTGCGCTTCTTCCAGACGTGGATCGTCGTGTTTCAGGCGTTCCAGCTTGTAGTGCGGCGTTTCCAGATGCTTGTTCGGAATCAGGATCACGGTTACGCGATGACGGTTCTCGATTTTCAGGATCTCGCCACGCTTTTCGTTCAACAGGAAAGCGGCAACATCGACCGGTACCTGTACGTGGATGGCGGCTGAGTTTTCCTTCATTGCTTCTTCCTGGATGATGCGCAGGACTTGCAATGCGGAGGATTCTGTATCGCGGATGTGGCCGGTGCCATTGCAGCGCGGGCAGGTCACATGGCTGCCTTCAGACAGGGAAGGGCGCAGGCGCTGGCGCGACAATTCCATCAGGCCGAAGCGGGAAATCTTGCCCATTTGTACACGTGCGCGGTCGTAGCGCAGTGCGTCTTTCAGACGGGTTTCGACTTCGCGCTGATTCTTGGCGTTTTCCATGTCGATAAAATCGATCACGATCAAGCCGCCCAAATCGCGCAAACGCAACTGGCGTGCAACTTCTTCCGCCGCTTCGCAGTTGGTGTTAAATGCGGTTGTTTCGATATCGGAGCCGCGGGTAGCGCGCGCCGAGTTGACGTCGACCGACACCAATGCTTCGGTATGGTCGATCACGATCGCGCCGCCGGAAGGCAAAGGTACGGTGCGCGAATACGCGGTTTCGATCTGGTGTTCAATCTGGAAGCGGGAGAACAGCGGCACATCGTCGCTGTAGCGCTTGACGCGATGCACCATGTCCGGCATTACGTGGCTCATGAACTGCTGAGCCTGCTCGTAGATGTCGTCGGTGTCGATCAGGATTTCGCCTATGTCAGGCTGGAAGTAGTCGCGGATGGCGCGGATAACCAGGGAGGATTCCTGGTAGATCAGGAAGGCGCCTGCGGCAGATTTGCCGGCACCTTCGATGGCACGCCAGAGTTGCATCAGGTAGTTCAGATCCCATTGCAATTCATCAACGTTGCGGCCTATGCCAGCAGTACGGGCAATCACCGACATGCCGCCAGGCAGGTCCAGCTTGTCCATGGTTTCGCGCAGCTCTTGCCTGTCTTCGCCTTCTACACGGCGGGAAACACCGCCGCCGCGTGGATTGTTAGGCATCAGCACCAGATAGCGGCCGGCCAGCGAAATGAAGGAAGTCAGGGCGGCGCCTTTATTGCCGCGTTCCTCTTTCTCGACCTGGACCATGATTTCCTGGCCTTCGCGCAGCGCATCCTTGATGGAGGCATTGCGGACGTCGATACCTTCTTTGAAATAGGTGCGGGCAACTTCCTTGAAAGGGAGGAAACCGTGACGTTCTTCGCCGTAGTTGACGAAACAGGCTTCCAGTGAAGGTTCGATACGGGTGATGACGCCTTTGTAGATATTGGATTTGCGCAGCTCGCGGCCGGCAGTCTCGATATCAATGTCAATGAGCTTTTGCCCATTCACAATGGCTACGCGCAATTCTTCCTGTTGCGTAGCATTAAACAGCATACGTTTCATGTTTTACTCCGTGACCTTCTGGTCATCTTGTGCTGCCTTCCTGTGTTGGGACGGCAGCTGGCTTACGTGGGGATGTATGCGCGGACGGAGTGTTTGACGGGGCGGGAAATGCCTGAGGCTGAACAGGACAGCAAATAACGCTCTTATTTCAGTATGAGCGCCTCTGTATCCCTAAGTTGCAGCGCGGGGCGCGGATAGCTTCTGCTGTTCGTCGAGTGCACATGTCCCCCGCGTTGTACTGGTCCGGAGATGCCGAACACAACGCCAGGCGATGCGCAACTTGTACGCTGGATAACGCATATGTATTTATATGAGCGTTTCCAGCCAAATCGAAAAACTGCTTCAAAGCCATCAACCGGCAAGCACACCTTTCATATTCAATTGGTGTCTCTTGCCAGACTTATCCTTACAATTCAAACAATCTGATCCAACTTCCCTTGCACTGTCCGATAGCGGCATTTGGTCGCTACCTTGACGTGCATCAGGACGCTGCATACACATCTTTTCCGTCGAATTTGCAAATTGGCGAGGCCGACAGATACGCCCCTGTGTAGAATAGACGTTTATTCATACACCTGCTTAAGCAAATTGCTGAAGCGAAAACGATTATATATTCAAAATGAAGGACTTAGCGATAAATAATGGGAAACCGGCTCAAAAGAATGCCCCCAGCCAGCCTTCACAAGTACAAGCCCAGGTTCAGCTAGTTACCATTTCCGAAGAGGAAGCGGGACAGCGTATCGATAATTATTTATTACGTATCTGCAAAGGTGTACCTAAAAGCCATATCTACCGCGTATTGCGCTCCGGCGAGGTGCGTGTCAACAAGGGCAGGATAGACCAGTTATACCGGCTGGTGGAGGGCGATATCGTCCGTATTCCCCCTATCCGTATTGCTGAAAGTGCAAATCAGAACGCTCCTGCGGCCGAATTCGCCATCCTGTTTGAAGATGCTCATCTGCTGATCATCGACAAGCCGGCCGGGACGGCAGTCCATGGCGGTTCCGGTGTCAGTTTTGGTGTCATAGAGCAACTTCGCGCATCAAGGCCGGATGCCAAGTTTCTTGAACTGGTACACAGGCTGGATAGGGAAACCTCTGGAGTGTTGCTTTTGGCTAAGAAACGCTCTGCATTGACAAACTTGCATGAGCAGATGCGCGACGGCATTACCGACAAGCGCTATCTGACCTTGGTGCATGGCGACTGGAAGAACGCCCGCCAGCACGTCAAATTGCCTTTACACAAATATACAACTGCCGAGGGTGAACGCCGGGTCCGGGTGCAGGCGGATGGTATGGCCTCGCATACGGTATTTACGTTGCAAAAGAACTACGGCGAGTTTGCCTTACTGGAAGCGGAACTGAAGACCGGCCGTACGCATCAGATACGTGTGCATTTGTCCGCCAGCGGGTTTCCTATCGCCGGCGATGACAAGTATGGTGACTTTGCGCTGAACCGTGCTTTGCTAAAAGCGGACAAGAACCGCGGGGCGTTGAAGAGGATGTTCCTGCACGCGCACCAGATCACCTTTACCCATCCTGAAACAGGGAAGAGCATGACCTTGAATGCAGCCCTGCCGGCGGATTGCGAAAAATTCCTGGTGAGTTTGTTGCCGACATCAAAATCTTAATGTTTTGTTAATTTAAAAAAATTAAGAGTAGAATAGCTTCATTGAGGATTGAAAGGGCCCGCAGCGATAGAAAAAATGACGTTGCCGGCTTATGAAAATAATATATGGCAAAAAAGCAATTTGATTTTATCGTCTTTGATTGGGACGGTACTTTAATGGATAGCACGGCAACCATCGTCAAATGCATACAGGCATCGGCCAGAGACCTGGGCTTGCCTGTACCCGACGATAAAGCCGCCTCTTACGTCATCGGTCTTGGATTGAACGAAGCCTTGCAGATGGCCATGCCGGGGCTTGATCCGAAATATTACCCGCGCATCACGGAACGCTACCGTTACCACTACCTGGCCCGTGATCACGAGTTGCCGCTATTTCCAGGAGTCAGGGAAATGCTGCAGGAGTTGTCGCAGGAGGGATACTTCCTGGCAGTCGCCACCGGCAAAAGCCGGGTCGGCCTGAACCGTGCCTTGCACGCCGCCAACCTGCTATCGATGTTTGATGCGACCCGCTGTGCCGATGAAACCTTCTCCAAGCCGCATCCGGCCATGTTGCAGGAATTGACGCGCGAACTGGGTCAGGACATGCGGAGGACCGTCATGATAGGCGATACCACGCACGATTTGCAGATGGCGATGAATGCCGGTGCAGCTTCGGTCGCGGTTGAATACGGTGCACACGATGAATTGTCGCTGAAAGGCTTGAATCCGGCTTTCTCTGCCAGGACGGTTGCCGAGTTGCACAGCTGGCTGACTGAGAACGCCTGAGGTTGAAGAAGAATGACTGAAATTTCCATTTGCCCATCCACCGATGTGGAGGAGGGCGGACGCGGAGTGCGTTTTCCGGTTACCGCCGGCAGCGACGATGCGACTGGCTTCGTGGTGCGCTACGGCGGCGAAGTGCATGCCTATCTGAACCGCTGCGCACATGTGCCGGTGGAGCTGGACTGGAATCCAGGTGAGTTTTTTGAGTCCAGCGGCCTGTACATCATGTGTGCGACACATGGCGCCATTTATGTGCCCGACTCCGGTTACTGCGCGGGCGGACCCTGCCGTGGAGCGCGCCTGCGCAAGATCAGTGTGATAGAAAAAGACGGGCAGATATTGTGGCAGCCCGACGAATTTGTTAAACCCGTAATGGCCTGAGCCCCCGAGTTCCCTTATTCAGTTTTCGCAAAGACACGTATGAACGACAATCAAACGGATCAGGCTGTACCTTCATCCAAGCCCAATTGGGAGCGTGAGCTTCTTGAAAAACTTGCGACTGATGCCTTGAAGGAGCAAAAGCTACGCCGCCGCTGGGGAATTTTCTTCAAGGGATCTTTCCTGCTGCTGGTGCTGTTTGGTTTATACCAGTTCAGCGTCTACAACAGCGCTGAAATGGAAAACCTCGGCCGCCATACTGCACTGATAGAAATTAACGGCACGATAGATACCGATAGCAGCGGCGGCGCCAAGGTGGTGGTGCCGGCACTGGATAGGGCCTTTGCCGATGCAGGATCGGTAGGCGTGGTCATGCATATCAATAGCCCCGGCGGCAGCCCTGTGCAGGCAGGCATTATCAGTGATGAGATGTTGCGCCTGCGTAAAGCTTATCCGCAAAAAAAATTGTACGTGGTCGTGGATGAAATGTGCGCGTCCGGCGGCTACTACATCGCCGCTTCTGCCGACCAGATTTATGTGAACAAGGCCAGCATCGTCGGTTCCATCGGCGTGTTGATGGACGGCTTCGGATTTACCGGTTTGATGGACAAGGTCGGAGTGGAGCGCAGGCTGCTGACAGCAGGTGAAAACAAGGGTTTCCTGGATCCTTTCTCGCCGCAGTCGGACAAGCAAAAAGCTTTTTCACAGGCAATGCTGAACGAGATCCACCAGCAATTTATCGATACGGTACGCAAGGGTCGTGGCCAGCGCCTTAAGGAAACACCGGAAACCTTTACGGGGCTGTTCTGGATAGGCACGAAAGCAGTGGACATGGGGCTGGCAGATGGCTTCGGTACGATAGACACCGTGGCCCGCGACATTGTCAAGGCGGAAGACATCGTGGACTATACGCAGAAAGAAGGCTTGCCTGAGCGCGTGCTGAAAAAGTTCGGCGCTTCCATTGGCAGTGGTGCCATCTCTTCGTTATGGAAGGGCAGCATCCCGGGCCTGCGTTAAGGGATTCAGGGTGTTTTGTCCGGTACGAACGCACTGTATTCAATGCATAAATCGAGTTGTTTCGGGGATATTGTTTATTTAATTTTTTAAATCTCCATCGCTGCTTGGATAGTTATATTTATCTTTCCGTATGCTAGGCATTGGCCTATATTGAACCCGTAACTGGTTCAAAAGAAGGAGGTCTAAAAACTGGAAATTCAGGTCGTTGTTACGAATTGAGTGTGTTCCGGTGGTGTCTGGTGTACCGGTTATTAGTGAAGTATGAAATTAAAATTTGAGCAGTTTGCTTCCCGCGCATAGGCCGCGGACCCGAGGTATCTTAGGTACCTCATCATGTCGCTAACACAAGGGCAAAAAAGACGGTGGTGCAATGCCACCGTTTTTTTATGGCCGCAAGCTTTATCAGGTTTTGCTTGCCGCGCTTGTTGGGTTTCCCATGCCTGCTGTATTTTTTGCCAGGGCCAAATCAGATTGCAATATCACTTTTGTACTCTGTAGAAAATCTTCGTGGCTGATACCTGTCTGATCTATCAGTAGCGCATTTTCCGACTGCAAAAAATTCCTGTTGATGGAGCGCAGATAAGCCGGGTCGTAGTGTTTTTCCAGCAGTTCCCTGACCAGTTCGCCTATCTGCCCCTTATCTGCCAACTGCTTCCAGTCCTTGATTTTTTCCTTGCCATGCAAGACGTGTAGAAAATCCAGTTGCCGGTTCAAATTATCTGTATCTTCGATGAAGTGGGCATAGTCATCCATCAGCAGTTCCACTCTTTGTTCGGTCGGCAGGCGGAGATTGATGCAAGGCGATTTGCGCATTTCTTCCATGATGGCTTCAGGCACCCTGAGCTTGCCTACTTTTTTACTTTCGGCTTCTACATAGACGGGAAGGGTGGAGTCGAAGTTGCGCAGCGTTTGCCAGATACTGCTTTCAAATTTTTTCTGCGATGGCTGTGGCTGGCTGGGCAGATCGCCAAGCACCGAGCCGCGATGTGCTGCCAGTTGCTCCAGGTCCAATACTTGCGCACCCTGGCTGGCCAGGCTGGTCAGCAGGCGGCTCTTGCCGCTGCCTGTGGTGCCGCAGATCACCCGCCATTGAAAGCGGGGCGCGAACTGGGGCAGTACTTCATTGACGTGGTTGCGAAAATTTTTGTAACCACCTTCTAGCTGAGCCACCGGCCAGCCTATCTTTGCCAGTATCAGCGCCATTGCGCCGCTGCGATTGCCGCCGCGCCAGCAGTAGATCAACGGCTTCCATTCCCTGGGTTTGTCCAGGAAGCGCTCTTCTATATGCTGCGCGATATTCTTGGCGATCAGTGCCGCGCCGATTTTCTTGGCTTCGAAAGAACTGACTTGCTTGTAAATGGTGCCGACACGGACACGCTGCTCGTCATCCAGCACTGGGCAATTGATGGCGCCGGGGAGGTGATCTTCCGCATATTCTGACGGGCTGCGCACATCGATGATTGCGTCAAATTGTGCAAGGTGCGGCAGCAGATCGTTGAAGCTAAGGACTTCCGGGTATTTCATGAACTCATTT
Organism: Parundibacterium terreum; assembly: GCF_014636315.1. Taxonomy (GTDB): domain Bacteria; phylum Pseudomonadota; class Gammaproteobacteria; order Burkholderiales; family Burkholderiaceae_D; genus Undibacterium; species Undibacterium terreum. Next base: position 160,669 of record NZ_BMED01000008.1, read on the forward strand.
CTATCTGTATTGATGCATTCTGTTTATCTGGACAACAGCGGTTGCAGATGAGACCAGACATTGTCCAGTATTCTTGGATGCGCCTGCGCTGTCATATGGATGCGGTCTGCCTGAAACAGCTCAGGCTTGTCGGCAACGCCTTCCAGCAGAAAGGGCACCAGCTCTACCTTACTCTCCCTGGCCAGCTTTGCATAAATCGAAAAGAATTTTTCAGTGTATTCGCGCCCATAGTTTGGCGGGATCTGCATACCGACCAGCAGTACCTTGGCTTTGGCGGTTTTGGACATGGCGATCATGTCGCGAAAATTGGTTTCGGATGCCCCCAGGGCTAGTCCGCGTAATGCGTCATTGCCGCCCAGTTCTATGATCACAACGTCGGGATGATTCTTGCTCAGCAGGCTCGCCAGCCTGGCCTTGCCGCCGCTGGTGGTTTCACCGCTGATGCTGGCGTTGATCACAGTGGCGTCTATCTTTTTTTGTTTCAGGCGCTGGTCCAGCAGCGCTACCCAGCCTGTGCCGCGTGCCAGACCGTATTCGGCAGATAAACTATCACCGAGCACAAGCACGGTTTTTGATGCAGAATAGGCGGCCGTGCCGCATAAAGCGATTGTCATTGTCAGCATCAGCCCATATATACGCCTGACCCAACCTTTTTGATTAAAGAACAGCATGAACCTTCCTTTGGAAACTACTCGCACTGCAATCGGGGTACAGCATTTATCCAAGCGCGTTGCTGACGCAACTGGCGAACTCACCATCTTGCACGAGATTGATTTTACCGCGCAAGCTGGCGAAACGCTTGCGATAGTTGGGGCATCGGGCTCGGGCAAGTCAACCTTGCTGGGTATCCTGGCAGGTTTAGATACCCCTAGCCATGGCAAGGTGTTGTTGGATGGCGTAGATATTTTTGCACTGGATGAGGATGGCAGGGCCAGCTTCAGGAAGGAAAAACTGGGTTTTGTGTTCCAGTCCTTCCAGTTGCTGATGCACCTGAACGCGCTGGAAAATGTGATGCTGCCTCTGGAACTGCGCGGTGACAAACGGGCGCGCGAAAAGGCCGAAGAGATGCTGTCGCGTGTGGGTTTATCCAGCCGGCTGAAGCACTATCCCAAATATTTGTCCGGCGGTGAGCAGCAGCGGGTGGCATTGGCGCGTGCTTTTGTGACCGAGCCGCCACTGCTGTTCGCCGATGAACCTACCGGGAGCCTGGATGCGGCCACCGGCGAGTCGGTGATACAACTGATGTTTGCCTTGAACCGCGAGCGCGGATCGACGCTGGTGCTGGTGACGCATGACTTGTCGATCGCTGCGAGGTGCTCACGGACGCTGACGATCACCGCCGGGCGCCTGCATCAGGACTGATGCGTGTCGAAAATGGGTCTTTGCGCTGGCGATGAAATAAATTCTAATATGCGTCAACGAGTCCGCTGCTATCAGCCAGCATCTCATTCAGGCACTCTCTGACTGCATGAATTAACTCACCGGACGTAATCCCCACTGGACCTATGCCGTGCTCCACCAGCCGGTCTGCTGCCTGCCCGTGCAGGCAGGCGGCTAAACCTGCCACATCTATGGCGGGCGCTTCCCTGACCAGCAGCGTGCCGCAGATGCCAGCCAGTATGTCTCCGGTGCCGGCGGTCGCCAGCGCCGGATTGCCGGTGTGATTGATGAATACATAGCCTTCCTTGTCCGCAATCACGGTGCCGGAACCTTTTAGTATGACCGTGGCTGAGAAACGCTGGGCCAGTGTCCGCGCAGCATGCAGGCGATCCGCCTGTACTTCCAGGCCGCTGATTTCCAGCAGGCGCGCGGCTTCCAGCGGGTGAGGGGTGAGCACTGTGGCACCCGAGCGCTTGGAGAGCAAGCCCTGCAGGCCGCTATCCACGGCAATCAGGTTCAGCGCGTCAGCGTCTATCACCAGCTTGGCCGCTTGCTGCAAGGCTTTGTACAGAAGCTGCTTGGCCGCGGTGGACTGGCCCAGGCCTGGCCCGATGACGACCGCATCTGCGGAAAAATCGGCGTCGGCGGCACGGCGAAACATCAACTCGGGATTCTGGCTGTCGTACACCGGAGGCTCTGCGATAAAGCCGGTGAAAACCCGGCCCGCGCCGCAATGCGCTGCGGCGCGGGCTGCCAGCACGGCTGCGCCCGCCATGCCCGGCGCTCCGCCGAGTATCAGCACATCGCCATACCTTCCCTTATGCGAATTGTGCGGCCTGGGTTTCAATATGGATGAAAACATCAGTTGATTGCTCAATTGCGCCTTGGGCAATTGCCTCAACTGCTGGTCTATGGCCAAGTCTGCGACTTCCACTTCACCTGCATAATCCTTTCCTGCGCCGGTGTGCAGGCCGGGCTTGTTGCCGATGAAGGTCAACGTATGGGTCGCATGCACGGCGATGCCCTGCTGGCCCACGACTTGCCCGGTATCGGCATCCAATCCGCTTGGGACATCCAGCGACAGGACTGGGATACGGTACAGGGCGGACAGTTTATTCAGCCTTTCCACCACCGCATAGAAGCCGCCGCTGACAGGGCGCGACAAACCTATACCAAACAGGCCGTCGATCGCCAGCGCCCATTGTTCCGGCCTGGCTTCGTTCAGATAGTCCGGGCCAAAAAATTGCACCTTGCTGGACAAGGCGCGCCGATAACATTGCTGCGCATCGGCAGAAAACTGGGTAATGTCCCCGCACAACATGACGGAGACAGCGTAGCCGTCGTCCGCGAGCAGATGCGCTGTTTCCAGCGCATCGCCGCCATTATTTCCTGGGCCGGCGATGACCAGCACATTGGCCGAAGCCCCTTTCAGCAGCAATTTTGCGTAGGCGGCAGAAGCGACTCCTGCCCTGCGCATCAGGGTTTCTGGCGGCAGGGTAGAGGTAGCCGCATTTTCCATTGCACGAATCTGCTGCACCGAGTACAGGGCATTTTTCGACAGAAAAGATTTGCTGGCCATGAAGTACGCTCCGCAGGAAATTTTTGTGCAGCTAACGCGGGATAGGAACGGGAGTTGGCGGCTGCAGGGACAAAGATTGTATCGCCTCTATGCTTTGCCTGAACATGGTTTCTATAGGCAGCATCAGGTAAGGCAGAATCAAACCTACCATCAGGAAACCGACGCCTATTGTGATGGGAAAACCTATGCCGAACAGGTTAAGCTGCGGCGCCGCACGGGTCAATATACCGAGTGCAATATTGGTGATCAGCAAGGCAGCAACGATAGGCAGCGACAGGCGCATGCCATAGATGAAAATCTGTTCGCCCCAGATGGCCAGGCGCTGGAAGCTGAAGCCGGTGGTCAGCGTGGTTGAAATGGGGATGGTGGTGAAACTCTCTACCAGCGTCGCCAGCATGGACAGGTGCACGTTCATGGTGACAAACAGCAAGGTCGCCACCAATACCAGGAACTGGCTGATCGCATTGGTACGGCCCTGGGTTTGCGGATCGAAAAAGCTGGCAAAGCCCAGACCCATCGTCAGTCCTATCACTTCACCAGCCAGTTCTATGCCGGAAAAAATGACGCGGATGACAAAGCCCATCGCCATGCCTATCACAAACTGCTGACCCAGAATCATGATGCCTGCGGCCGACAGCGGATCGGCGACGTCCAGCGGAGGGATGGTCGGCGCGACGATCATCGCCAGCATGATCCCCAGTATTAGCTTGACCTGGACGGGGACCGTGCTATTGCCGAAAGGCGGCGCTATCGCAAGCATGCCCAGTATCCGTGTGAGCGGCCACATGAAGGACAACATCAAGCCGATTATCTGATTGCTCGTAACGGTGACCATGAAATGGATCTAATGTGGATCTATTTAGTATTACTGGGAAGCGTCACAACGCCGGGAGAGTTTTTCAACGAAGCCTATAGCGCTATTATCCTGCCAATGTCGGAATGCTGGCAAAAACCTGCCTCATGTAATCCAGCAGTACCGTCAGCATCCAGGGGCCGGCAAGGACCAGCGTCACAAAAATACCGATCAGCTTGGGAATGAAAGACAGTGTCGTTTCATTGATCTGGGTTGCGGCCTGGAAGATACTGACGATAAGGCCTATGCCCAGTGCCACCAGCAGCAGCGGGGCGGAAACCATCAGTGTTACTTCTATCGCCTGGCGGCCAAGCGTCATTACGCTGTCTGGTGTCATCTTATTCTTTCTTAGTAAAAGCTTTGCGCAAGGGAGCCGATCAGCAACTGCCATCCATCGACCAGCACAAACAGCATCAGCTTGAACGGGAGCGACACAATGGCCGGCGACACCATCATCATACCCATCGACATCAGCACGCTGGCAACCACCATATCGATGATCAGGAAAGGGATGAAGATGGCGAAGCTGATCTGGAAGGCCGTTTTCAATTCACTGGTGATAAAAGCCGGAATCAGGATACGCAATGGGATTTCTTCCGGTCCCTGCAATTGCGGCGTATTCGACAATTTCACATACAAGGCCAGGTCGGTTTGCCGGGTCTGCTTAATCATGAATTTTTTCAACGGTTCAACGCCTTTGTCCATCGCCTCCTGCATGGTCATCTTGTTTTCTGCAAAAGGCTGATAGGCATCGACATAGATCTTGTCGAATACCGGACCCATTACAAACAAGGTCAGGAACAGGGCCAGTCCCACCATGACCTGATTGGGCGGCGCCGATTGCGTGCCCAGCGCCTGTCTTAACAGCGACAGCACAATGATGATGCGGGTGAAGCTGGTCATCATCAGCAATACTGCCGGGATGAAGGATAGCGCCGTCAGGAACAGCAGCGTCTGTATGGGCAGTGAATAGTTTTGGCCGCCGCCGGGAGCAGGGGTGCTGGTGATGGCCTGCAAGCCGCCGCTGGCCTGGGCAAGCGCCTGCGTGGGCACGAGCAAGGCTGCACCGGCCAGACAGGCGAGAGCCAGCAGCGTGCCCGGCGCGAATGTGTTCGATATTTTCATACTTTGGCTTACTGCTGTGGCTCGTTGCGTTTATCCATCGTCCGCTTCAGCCAGGTAGAGAACTGATTCACAGGCTGGGCGTCATCCTGTTGTTCAACCAGGTTGGTTTGCTTGGGCATCGTCGATAAAGTATTGATCTGGCTGGCAGTGATGCCGACAACGATCCACTGATCGGCAACCTCTACCACCACGATACGCTCACGGTTGCCGACATTGATGCCGCCGACAACTTTGACCGGTACCTTATTGCCGGTCGTGGCCGGCCCAATTTTTTTGAATGACCAGGCAGCGACGGCCATCAATGCCAATACAGCGACCAGGCCCAGAAAAATCTGCAGCAGGCCGGCGGTAGGCGAGATCGCCGTTTGTTCTGCCGCCGAAGCGGCGCTGCTTGTGAGTACTAAAACTGCAGGGATTAAAATTCGCCTCATTGGTTCGCTTATGTGTTCAACGTATTGATGTAACTTATTTGTTCAGCTTATTTGTTCAACTTACGTATGCGCTCAGCCGGCGTCACAATGTCGGTCAGGCGGATACCAAACTTGTCATTGACCACCACTACTTCGCCCTGTGCAATCAGGCAGCCGTTAACCAGTACGTCCATAGGTTCACCCGCCAGGCCATCCAGTTCCACAACGGAGCCTTGCGCCAGTTGCAGCAGATTCTTGATGGCGATCTTGGTGCGGCCCAGTTCTACCGTCAGCTGGACAGGAATGTCGAGGATAAAGTCGATATCATTGTGCGTCTCGGTAGCAGTACCTTTGCCGCTGAATTCCTTGAAGATGGTCGCTGCGGCAGGAGGTGGGGTTGTAATGGCAGCTTCCGCCTTGGCCTGCTCTGCAATGGCAGCGCCCCAATCATCTTCACTGATAGGTGCATCGCTATTGTCATCCATGATTTTCTCCTTGTGCTATGTCCTGTACGCTGGAGCTGATCAGCTTTTCCACGCGTAGCGCATATTGTCCATTGAATACGCCGTATTTGCATTCCATCACTGGCGTGCCGTCCACCTTGGCAGAAACGATTTCCGGTATCGACATGGGAATAATGTCGCCTTCCTTCATGTTCAGGATATCGCCCAGGGTTACTCTGGTGGTTCCCAGGTCGGCGACGATTTCCACTTCGGCGATCTGTATCTGTTGCGTCATCAGGCGCACCCAGCGCTTGTCAACTTCCAGGGTTTCACCCTGCAAGCTGGAGGTCAGTAAATCCCTGATAGGTTCTATCATCGCGTAGGGCATGCAGATATGCATCTCGCCGCTGACGGGGCCCAGTTCTATCGTGAAGGTGGTGGAGACCACAACCTCGTTCGGCGTTGCGATATTGGCAAACTGCGTGTTCATTTCCGAACGTATATATTCAAATTCGACCGGATAGACAGGCTCCCAGGATTTGGAATAAGTTTCGAAAATGATTTCCAGTATGCGCTGGATAATCCTTTGTTCGGTCTGGGTAAAGTCACGACCCTCGACGCGTGTGTGGAAGCGGCCATCGCCGCCGAACAGGTTGTCCACCAGCAGGAACACCAGGCCGGGATCCATGACGATCAATGCCGTTCCGCGCAAAGGCTTCATATGCGCCAGATTCAGATTGGTCGGGACTACCAGATTGCGGATGAATTCGCTGTACTTGGAAACGCGCACGGTGCCAACGGAAACCTCGGCACTGCGCCGCAGGAAATTGAACAGGCCTATGCGCAGCAGGCGTGCAAAACGCTCATTGATAATTTCCAGTGTCGGCATACGGCCGCGAACGATACGCTCTTGCGTAGCAAGATTGTAGGGACGGACCCCAGAGGTGTCTTCCGGTCCCGCCGCGTCGTCCTGATCTCCCGTGACACCCTTTAAAAGGGCATCAACTTCTTCCTGGGAGAGAAAATTATCAGCCATGATCTACTGTACTACAAATGAAGTGAAGAACACGCCGGTAATTTTTTGCGGTTCGCCTTTAGGGGTGAAAGGCAGTGAAGCCTGTTCCATGATTTCTTCCACCAGTTTTGCTTTGCCCTCGCCGGTCAGTATTTCAGTGGCATCCTTGCTGGAGAGCAGCATCAGCAGGCGGCTGCGTACTTGCGGCATATTCAATTTGACCAGGTTGACCGTTTCTTCGTCCGGCACTTGCAGTGTCATCGTGACCTGCAGGTACTTGTCACCGCCTTCGGATTGCAGATTGACGGTAAATGGCTCCATGGGGAGAAACACAGGGGCCTTGGCAGGTTCTGCCTTATGTTCTTTTTCTTTATGTTCGCCGCCACCTTTTTTTGACAAAAACATTGCTGCACCGCCGCCGGCGCCGGCCAGCAGGACCACCACTGCGGCAATGATGATAATCAGCTTTTTCTTGGAACCGCCGGCTGCTGCTTCGCCGGGAGCTGCCGCTGCTTTTGCTGGTGCTTTTGACATAATCTTCCTTATTACTGGGCACGGATGTACGGATATTGTTCCATATTACCGTTGATTGCTTCATATTATCTTTACAATCGTGCCTAACATCTGTGAAAAAGAAAGGTAAATGCAGTGTTTTTCCCTCATTCCAGATGGTGCACGATCAGACGCGCCATGCCGTGCCTGATTCTGCGGCTGTGACTGGCTTACTGTTATTTTACATGCTCTTACAGCTTGGCAAGCCAGACTGTTGCGACATTGAGGAAAGAAGGGGGCTTAACTGGAGCTTATAGCGGAGACCATAAGCGGTCGCTAGCTCAGGCGAAAGTGTCGACCATCCCCAGATTGCCGCCGCGGGAAGTTACCGTACTGCTGACTGTTGGCAACGAGCCAATATCCGCATCGGGAAGTCCATGGCTGAAGCGGTTTGAACTTGATGAGCTATTATTGTTGCCGGCAAACTGGCTGCCGGGATTGGATGACTGTGTGTTGAAGGAAAAGCTGGATAACTGAACGCCGGCATCGCTCATCATTTGCCTGAGCTTGGGCATGGCAGATTCCAGTGCCTCCCGCACTTCCGGTTGAGCAGTCACAAAGGTGGCGGTCGCCTTGTCATTGTTGACGCTCAATACGACTTGCATAGGGCCGAGATCCGGTGGGTTCAGGGTTAATTCGGCAGTTTGTTTGCCGCCTGCAACCATCCACACCACTTTTTGGCCCACGGCCTGATCCCAGCCTGCCGCGCCTACGCGAGGTGCCAGGTGGTCGGCTGCTGCCGTACTGCCCTGGCTTGCAGTTGCTGCTAGTTGCTGGGCGAAGTTTTGCTGGACCGGAGCAACGCTGGCGGCGCCATCCTGCATCAGGGCCTTGGCCGATGCCAGTTCCTGGGCCGCTTGTAATTTCTGGTCTGCACCGGCGGTCGATTCTGCCGGACTGCGAATTTGCTGCAATGCGTCTTTGGCAGCGTCGCGCGAGTCTGTCGTTACCTTTGCCAAGGTGCTTACATCTTTGGCTTTGGATGCGTCGGTATCCTGTTGGACACCGGCTTTGTCGGCGAGTTGGCTATCTACCGGTTTTTTTCCTGTCAGGTCTGCATCGGTTTTCAGGCCTGCATCCTTGGCTGCCAGCACCTTGTCGCCAGCGGTGACGTCGGTATCTGCTTTGGCATCCACCAACTGCTTGGATTTGTCTGCTAATCCCGCTTTTTCAGCACCTGTAATAGCTGACAGGTCTACTTTCTTGTCATCCGATTTATCGGAAGACGGCGCCTTGTCTACCGCCAGTTTTCCCAGATTTTCCACCAGGGCGATTAATTGCCCGCCGGGAGTTTGGTCGGCAGATGCCGCAGTCTGGTCGGCATTGGTGTCGTCGTCCTTGTCCTTGGCTTCAGTGGGCTTGTCGGTTTTGCCGCTGGCATCGGTTTGCGCTGGCTTGTCCGCAGGCTTGCTGTCTACCTGATTGTTATTGGCGCTGCTGTCTTTGTTATTGTTAACATCATTGTTGTTATTGTTGACGTTATTTTGATTGCTGTTGTTACTGTTGGACGGGCTTTTGGGGCTGGCAATTTCCTTGTTCAGGAACTGGTTGAACGATGGCCCGGACACGTCACTGGAGGCGGATTTTGTCGATACGGCAGTCGGCAAGAAGTCTGCTTGAGGAGGTACGGAATTCGTGCGCATGATATTCACCAGAAAATTGCTTTAGCGTTTATAAAAAAAAGATCGGGAAGCATGTTCGTCCATCGCTTTTTGATCCCGTTTTGCTTCCTTGCTCTGCTGCGACACCTCGGCCCTGTTTTGCAGCGTGCCGTATGAGAGCCGTTTCCGCTCATGGTCTTGCCACAGTTGCCGCGCCAGTTGTATCTTGTGCTCCGCATCTTTGACCACCTGTTTCTGGCCATCAATAGCGCTATCCAGTTTTCTGATGAAAGACTGAAAATTGTGATACTGCGTAATACTCAAGCCTTTAGCCGCCCCATCCTGGAAACGGGAGTCGTAATCGTCGCGGTACTGCACCAGCAAAGCCAGTTTCTTTTGCGTTTCCTCATGCGCTCGTATGGCGTTGCCCAGTCTTTTGGCGGCGTCATCGGTATTCTTTTCTTCTATCTCAATCAGGGTATTGAGCGGAGATTTTTGCGTCATGATGAGTCAATTATAGAGAGTGGTATCAGATTTCATCCGTTGAATAGAGCGGCAAGTCCAGCCAAGCTCTCGGGAATGGTCGATTTTTCCATGATGTTTTGTTGCAAAAACGAAACGATATTCGGGTGTAGCCTGATCGCCTCATCCAGCAAGGGATCTGAGCCGGGAGAGTAAGCGCCAACGCTGATCAGATCTCGGCTTCGTTCGTAACGGGAATACAATTGCTTCAGGCGCCGGGACAATTGCTGATGTTCCGGTGTGGTAATGCTGTGCATCGCGCGGCTGATGGATTGCTCAATATCAATTGCCGGATAATGGCCGCTTTCCGCCAGTGTACGGTTCAATACGATATGGCCGTCCAGAATCGCCCGGGCCGAATCGGCGATCGGATCCTGCTGATCGTCGCCTTCGGTCAATACCGTATAGAAAGCAGTGATGGAACCGCCGCCTTCCTTACCGTTGCCGGCGCGTTCTACCAGTATAGGCAATTTTGCAAATACTGACGGCGGGTAACCTTTGGTCGCGGGAGGCTCGCCGATTGCCAGTGCGATTTCACGCTGTGCCATCGCATACCGGGTCAGCGAATCCATGATCAGCAAGACATCCTTGCCCTGGTCGCGGAAATATTCGGCGATTGTGGTCGCATAGGCGGCGCCCTGCAGGCGCATCAGCGGCGGTGCATCGGCGGGAGCTGCCACGACTACAGAGCGGGCAAGACCTTCCTTGCCCAGAATCTGCTCGATGAATTCTTTTACTTCGCGGCCGCGTTCGCCGATCAGGCCCACCACGATCACATCTGCCGTCGTATAGCGCGCCATCATGCCGAGCAATACGCTTTTACCGACGCCCGAGCCGGCAAACAGACCCAGCCTTTGGCCGCGGCCTACAGAGAGCATACTATTGATCGCGCGTACACCCACGTCCAGCGTATCGACGATAGGTGCTCTTTCCAGCGGGTTATAAATACGCGCACCTAGCGGCGCTGATTCCGTGGCGCCCAACGGCCCTAGCGTATCCAGCGGCCTGCCATTGCCGTCCAGCACACGTCCGAGCAATTCGTAGCCCACAGGAAGATGGCGGGTGCGGTCGCTAGGGCGGCGTTTCGGATGTTTGGGATTTTCCAGTTGGACCACTTCGGCAGGAAAAACCGGTGTGCCCGGCGTGACGCCTTCCAGATCGCTATGCGGCATCAGGAACAGGCTGTCGCCGTCAAAGCCGACCACTTCGGCGTCAATTTTCATGCCGTTTTGCAGATGCACCGAGCAAGCGCTGCCTACCGGCAGTTTCAACCCTACAGCTTCCATCACCAGTCCGGTCACCTTGGTCACCCGGCCGGCTGTCTGAAAAGTCTGTATGTGCGGTATCTGCGCTATGCCCCGTTGCAGCAGCGATTGCCAGGGGTGCATATCGAGCTCGCCCTCCGCCTTGGCCTGGGTTTCGTTCTCGGTTTCAGTGATCGTCATTGAAGGCTTGCCTCAGCTTTTGGGCGGCAGTTGTTTTTTCATCGCGTCGCTGAGCTTATGCCAGCGCGAGGAGAAGCTGGCATCCACCAGGTTCTGCGCCGTTTCCAGCCTGCATCCGCCTGGCTCCATATGGCTGTCGGTGACGATACGCCAGCCATCCTTGTCCAGTTCATCCCCCATATGGCTCTTGATGATCTCGGCGTCATTCGGATTCAATATCAGCTGGGCAGGGCGCTGCACCGATGGCAAACTTTCGACAGCTTCACGTACCACGGGAAGTATCAGTTCCGGATTCAGTTCCAGGCTGGTTCTCAGCATGGCTTCGGACAGGTCCAGCGCCAGCTTGAATACATCCTGTGTAACCAGCTTGTGCACCGATGCGATCTGTTCTGCGAAATGATGGGCAATGCTCTGTACCGTGGCCAGTTCGGCATCAATGATTTCCTTGCCGGCAGCGAGTCCTTCCCTATGGCCGTCTTCCTGAGCTTGCTGCAAGCCTAATGCATAGGCTTCCTTGTAGCCGGCGGCATAGCCTTCCTTGCGCGCCTGTTCACGGGCCTGGTGCATTTCTTCCTGCTGCGCTTTTGCTGCCACGCTGGCATTCAAATTTCTTTCCGCTACCTGGGATGGACGCTCATCGCCGAAAGAGGCCATTTCCCAGCGTTGAAAGGCCGACATCTGGCCTTTCGGTATGGTGCTATCAGACATAGGCATCTTCGCCTTTTGCTCCCAGCATGATCTGTCCTTCGTCTGCCAGACGGCGTACGATCAGCAGGATTTGCTTTTGCTGCGCCTCGACTTCGGACAGGCGAACCGGTCCCTTGGACTCGAGATCTTCGCGCATCATTTCTGCCGCGCGCTGCGACATATTCTTGAAGATCTTGTCGCGCATATCCTGGTTGGCACCTTTCAGTGCAACGATCAGTGAATCGGACTGCACTTCGCGTAGCAGCAACTGTATGCCGCGATCGTCGATTTCCAGGATGTTATCGAAGACGAACATTTCGTCCATGATTTTCTCGGCCATATCGCCGTCGTACTTGCGCAGGTTTTCCATCACCGAAGCTTCGTTTTCGCCGCTCATGAAGTTCAGGATTTCTGCCGCCGCGCGCACGCCACCGATAGTTTTCTTTTTCAGGCTTTCGTTGCCGGTCAGCAGTTTGGTCAATACATCATTCAGTTCGCGCAGCGCGGTAGGCTGGATACCGTCCAGCGTCGCAATACGCAGGATGACATCGTTGCGCAGGCGCTCGGTAAACTGGTTAAGGATTTCACAGGCCTGATCCCGCTCCAGATGGACCAGGATGGTGGCAATAATTTGCGGGTGCTCGTTCTTGATCAGTTCGGCCACGGAAGGGGAGTCCATCCACTTCAGACTCTCGATGCCGCTGGCGTCCTTGCCGCCCAGGATGCGGTTCAGCAGCGAGGCCGCCTTGTCGTCGCCCAGGGCCTTGGTAAGAACATTCCGGATGTATTCGTCGGAATCAAGACCGACGGATGAGCTGATATTGGCCTCGGCCTTGAATTCTTCCAGCACCTTGGCAATGTTCTCGTGTGGAATAGCGCCGATCACCGCCATCGCCGCGCCGATTTTTTGTACTTCGCGCGGGCCCAGGTACTTCATGACCTCGGCTGCGCCGTCTTCACCTAGCGCAAGCATCAGGGTCGCTGCTTTTTGTACGCCGTCATCACTCATTGCTTACCCATTTCTTGATTACGTTTGCCACAATTTTCGGGTCGTTCTTCGCCAGGTCTATTGCCATCTGCAGGTCGTTCTCATAAGGAGAGCCATGCTTGACGATATTGCCTTCTGCATCCCTGGTCAGGCTGACTATTGCGCCTTCTTCTTCGTCGCCGCCGTTCTCCAGGCGGGCGGCTTCTGCTTCCGCTTCTTCCTGTTCCAGTCTGGCTTTTTCCTCTGCCGCGGCTTCTGCTTCCGCTTTCAGGCGGTCACGCTCTTCCTGGCCCGACAGTTTATACAACAAAGGTTTCAGGTAGGCAAAGAACAGATATCCCAATACTAGCGCGACCAGCAGATACTTGCCGACTTCTTTCATCAAGTCCCAGAACCAGGCTTGTTTCCAGAATGGTAATTCCACTATAGAGTCTTTTTCAGGGCTGGCAAATGGACTGTTGACAACATTCACCGTATCTCCGCGATCCTTGTTGTAACCCATGGCTTCTTTAACAAGATCAGTGATCTGGGCTTTCTCCTGCTCGGTCAGCGGAATGTTGTTTACTTTGCCGTTTTTGTCGACATCGCGCTTGTAATTGATCACCACACCCACTGTCAGACGCTTGATGCCGCCCATGGGTTGCTGCGTATAGCGTATCGTCTTGTCCACCTCATAGTTCACGGTGGAATCTTTTTGTACCAGTGCTGTATTGGAGGCCGTAGTGGAGTTTGCGGCACCGCTGGCGACGATAGGTGCAATGGCAGGCACCGGCGGCTGGTTGGACAGTGCGCCTGGAATGCCGGAAGGATTCTGGTTTTTATTGAAGCTCTCGCTGGACTGCTGGCTGCGGATTGCCTGAGGTTCCGGCGGCGAATTCGGTCTGTAGCTTTCTGCTGCCTGCTCGCTGCGGGAAAAGTCGACATCGGCAGTAGCTTCCGCGTGTACGTTAGTCGGTCCCACGATAGGCGCGATGATGGATTCCACGCGTTTGATGATGTTTTGCTGTATGTCCTGGATATACTTGAGCTGGGAAGGGTCCAGGATGTTGGGGCCGTTCTGCTTGTTCGGATCAGACAGCAGATTGCCGTTCTGGTCGACGATGGTCACATTCTTGGTGGTCAGTTCCGGCACGCTGCTGGCTACCAGATGCACGATGGCGGACACCTGCTGCTGGTCCATGATGCGGCCGGGGTAGAGGTTCAGCAGTACGGAGGCGGTAGGCTTTTGCTGGTCACGGATAAATACGGAAGCCTTGGGGATCGCCAGATGCACGCGCGCCGATTGTACGGAGGATACAGATTCTATGGAGCGGGCCAGCTCGCCTTCCAGCGCGCGCTGGAAGTTGACTTGTTCCAGGAACTGGGAAATACCTAGCTTCTGGTTTTCCATCAGTTCAAAACCGACATTACCGCCTTTTGGCAGGCCCTGCGCCGCCAGCTTCAGCCTGGCGTCATGCACCTGGTTGGCTGGAACCAGGATGGCGTTGCCGCTTTCCGAATATTTGTAGGGGACATTCATTGTTTGCAATTGTGCAACAATGGCACCGCCATCCCTGTCGTTAAAGTTGGAAAACAGGACTTTATAGTCCGGTTGCTGGCCCCATAGCCAGACTGCAACCATGATGCCGATAACCAATGCAGCGCCCAGGCCCATCAGCGCAGTACGCACGGCCGGTGTCTGCGGGATGCCGAAAATGCTCGGTACCGGTGCCGGCGCCGGTTCACCCAGTGCGGTTTCTTCAGCGATTGCCATGTCTTGCCTCGTGCTTCATCGGGGGAGTGTGCTGCATTTCTATTTCCAATCCGGGGTTTTTTCCTTGATACGAATTTTGCTGTGATTTGGAAAAATCAATTGCGAGAGCAAACTTGTTTTTGCCCTTCTTATCGAAGCTAGCCGGAGATGTTGGAGTGCTAATGTGATGGGGTGGCGAAAATGCGGATCAAAGCCGCTGCCGGATGTCTTATCAATTTTCGGTTCGCTATAGCTGATAAAGATGACCAAGAGGTACAAAAATGGGTGGAATTGATACTAGCAGAATAGATGCGATGGTAGCACAGCTAAGGGCTGCGTCCGCGCGCATGGAGGGGGGCATTCCCAATCCCGTTTCGCCGGCGACAGGAAGCGCTTCAAAGGTAGACTTTGCCGATATGCTGAAGGGTTCGCTGGACCAGGTGAATAGCATGCAGGTGAATGCGGACCAGTTGGGGCAGAAGTTTTCGCTGGGTGACGACAAGGTCAGCTTGTCTGATGTCATGATTTCGATGCAAAAAGCCAACATCTCCTTCCAGACTTCTATCCAGGTGAGGAACAAACTGGTGTCGGCCTACCATGACATCATGAATATGCAGATTTGATCTGGCTGATACTGAAAAAAACCTGGCATCCTGTAAAGGATGCCAGGTTTTTGTTTTTCTAGCGTATGCCGGTCATCTTGGCGTTGCGTTCGCGCTCCAGCTTCATGATGTAGCGCTGTATGCTGGACAGCACGGAGTTGGATAAGTCCATGAACTGGCAACCCAGCCGGCGGTTGGATTTGCCATTCAGCAGGATCAGGTCCTGTGAATTCCGCACTTGCAGCGTGACATCGATCAGGCCTATCGTCGGCAGATCAATCTTGCAGTTCTTGTATTCGGTACCGATCGCGCAGTCTATGATCTTGCGGTCATCCAGGATGGCCACGCCGCCGCAACTGATATCCACCAGCGACAATTTTACTGTTTCCGTACGATTTTCTTCGGACAGCGTCATCTGGCAGCGTATAGGATTGGACAGCGGGGTATTGATACGGTAGTACTCGCGCCTTTGCAGCCTGATCATACTGGTCGGAATGCCGAACTGCAGTGCCGGCCGATTTTCGAAATCGGTGCGCTGTATGCCGGTCGATGAAAATTGTATGCTGATCCTGTCCAGCAGGCCTTCAAACGATACCCGCGGCGCTTCCACGATGCGTTGATTGGCCAGTTGGCCCGGGGCGCTGTCGATGATGACGGTGTTATTGGCGTCGTCCACTTCCAGGATGGATGTGATGAAAACTTCGGACCCGCCGTTAATCATCATGCTGATCAACTGGTTGGCTTCTTTCAGGCCGCGCAATAGCGAGATGATTTCACGTCGCGAGTCGACCTGAAATGGACTTTGGTTCTCGGTGCCCAACACTGGAGGAGCTGATTGCATATACGTTTGTGGTGACCTGAAATGGATGAGTGGGAAATGTGCTTCCAGCCTGATTTCCGGATCAGATATCCGGTTTTCTGGATTCTCCAGATTTCTCTCTCTCAATATGGTATAGCCAAGCGAGCAGTTCTGCAACCGCACGGTACAAGGCAGGCGGAATATCCTGGTCCAGCTCCACCTTCATCAACAGCGATACCAGTTCCTTGGACTGATGGACAAACACGCCATGCTCCTTGGCCTTGGAGATGATGGCTTCAGCGATCAGGCCACGGCCTTTCGCGACCACTTTAGGCGTGGTAGCGCCGCCCTGATAGGCGAGTGCGACCGCGCTTTGCATGTCGGATTTAGGCTTTGTCATCCTTTTTCACCGAAAAACTGTCCAGTTGAGCGCCTGCTTGCTTCAGCGCTTGCGCCAATGTTACAGCATGTTCCTGTAAAGCGGTGGCGGAGGATTCAGAGTCGGTGCGGACGAAAATCTGCAGATGTTCGCCATGCAGGTTGATCGTTGCGGCAATTGCCCCCAGATGCGGCAGCTCGAAGCGCACGGTGCTTTGCCATGATTGTTCGGGTTCGGTCTGCTGGCTTTTGTTCTTTTCGGTGTTGCGGGTGACTTCCCATTCCATGGGTTGGCCCGGAAGCAGGTTGCCTTGCCAGACGATGCGTTGCTGTTCCAGCGTATTCAATTGAAGATTGACCATTTGCGCAAGTTCGGTGCCCTTGGCTCCATTGACCCCGTTCATGTCGGCGTCATTACCCAGGGCCTTGCCGATTTGCGCCTGCGGCTCCCGCATCAGGTCATTCAGCGGGCGCTTGCCCTCGGCCCAGTCGGCCACATGCGATTCATAGAACAGACCGCTGGAGCTGATGGTCTGCTTCAGCGTGTCGGCCATTTTGTCGGTATGCGCCATCGCCTCGCTGGACGCCGCTAGCGGGGTCTTGCCGACCAGCGAGTTTGGCGCTCCCTGTTCCTGGGCAGACCGCAGCATTTGGTCGATCAGTTTTCCTGCATTGCTCAAAATGGTCGGCGCACTGGATGCATGGTCGGCTTGGGGAGCCTGGTTTGTCGCCGTTTTGGCATCCAGCACCTGTCCGGTTTTGACAGCTTCAGTCTTTTCTTGGCCGGTTTCCGCCAGATAGGTGCCCAAGGGGTTTTGTTTGGAGCCGGCCAGAGGATTGGTATTGTCCTTGCCGTCGGTCTTTTGCTGGGCACCTTCTACCAGTTCCTGGCGCGTCAAGGCGACTGTGGTCGCAGATCCTTCGCCGGATTCCAGCAGGAAGGTAGGGCGGGGATTGGTCGAGATGAGGGTGAGTGGCAGGGAGGTGCCGGCTTTACTGTCTTTGGGGAGCGCCATGCGGGCGGTGGCGCCGTCCAGGCGGACTACAAAGGTACCGTCATTCAGACGGGACAGGATTTCGCCCTGAATCTGCTTCCCAACCACCAGTTGGGATAGCCTGGAAACGACATCCTGCCTTGTTTCTCCTACGGATGCTGCCGAGTTGGGAGCGTCAACCGATGGCGGCGGTCTGACTTGGTTGTCGACCCTTGGCAGCATAGTGATCAGCCGATACGGTTGCTACCGTAGGCATTTGATAGTTTGCGTGCTGTTCCGGTATTTCTCATCAATGCACTCAGGTGCGCCATCCAGGGTTCTGTGATCACACGAATTTCCCTGTCGTCAGCCAGTATTTTCTGGATCAGCTTGATCTTCTTTTCCTTGCTTTGCGGTGGCAAAGGTGCAGGAGAGTCTTCTTGTCTCAAGGTCTGTATGTGTTTTGCGCAATTGCTTTCAAGGTCGCTGAATTTTTCCCAGTCCTGCGATTTTGCTGCAACCAGCATCTGATCTGTAATTTCTGAAACTACTTCGTAGATAGAAATGATTTCTTCGCTATTCATCATCGTTAAACACTCACAAAAGAATATTTATTAGGGGCAAGTGCGTCATAGGCCGACATTTTTGGTCCTGCAGATTTTCCGCTCGCGGTGCTTGCATTGGTAGTGTCGGGGCCGCCAGCATCTGCGGTGCCTGCGCTACCGTTACCTATCGCATCCCACGCGGTTTTCAAATCAGTGAGCAAGGTATGGACTTCTTCCAGTATCTTTACGTCGTTTTTCAAGTTCGCTTCCAGCAGGCGCGCACTCATGTATTCATACAGCGCATCCAGGCTTTCTGCGATGTCGCCGCCGGCATTCTTGTCCAGGCTGGCACGCAGGCCGCCGTCAATGATCAGGATTGCCTTGGAAATGGACATGCCTTTTTCGGGGATGTTACCTTCCGCCATTTGTTGCATCGCTGTCTTGATGGCGACCAATGCACCCTCAAACAGCATGACTATCAGCTTGTGCGGGCTGGCAGCAGCCACCCCGGTTTCCATGCCTACTTTTGCGTAGGCATTTGCACCATTACGTATGGAACCAAACATCAATAACTCTCCTGGTAATCCTTGAAATAGTCAGCGTGACCGCTAGCCATTTGCCGATATTTTTGCTAGCTGCTGCGTCAAAAATGTAGACGTCGACTGCATGCTGCTGATCGATACATCCAATGCCGTGTATTGAGCGCGTAAGCGTTTCTCAGTCTGCGCCAATCGCGTATTTAACGCATCGGATTGCTGGTCTATACTCTTGATCGATGCATTGATTGAATCATTGGCAGCCTTGATCGAACCATTTGTGCCGATAAAACTGTCCAGCAGCGAACTGAACATTGACGCATATCCGCTGGAGTAGTTGACTGTGCCGCGATCACCGAGAGCACCGCCGGAAATATCCACCTTGACGCCGGCCGCCGGACCGCCGTCGGCACCGGTGAGGGTCGTGCCGCTGCCGCTTGCTGCTGCGCCGCCTATCGTGCCCTGGATATCGGTACCTACGGTTTCTGTTGTCGTTCCAAACAAGTTGGCTGCACCGGCGCCGGAGACGCTCACTTTGGATGCCGAGCCATATTTATTGGACGTAATCGTGAACACGCCGTTGTTCTGCGTCACAGAGACATTGATGCCGGCGCTGGAAAAAGTTTTGTTGCCATTAATGAGTGATTGCAACTGCGTGGCCAGCCCGCTCGCGGTATATGGCGTGCCGGATGGCGTCAGATTGACGCTTGCGGTCGTACCATTGATAGTCAGGTTAAGCGTGTTATTGCCGCTATTGATGCTCAGGCCCGCAGCAGTACTGCCGGTAACATTGCCCTGGGTAGCCAGAGCCGTGATATTGATCGCATTGCTGCCGACAGGAGCGGTTTTCCCCGCACTGACGAACTTGACCAGGCTGTCGGAAGTGCTGCCTGAACTTGCCAGCAGTTTTTGCACGTCGTCCGGATTACTCTTCAACACGGAAGACAGTTTGCTGGAATCCAGCGCCAGCGTGCCGTCGTCCTGGAAGGTAATGCCGATCTGGCTCAAATTGGTCAGATTGCCGTTCAATCCAGGCACATCTGTCGTAAACATCTTGCGAATGGAATTCTGGATATTCCTGGTGGCCGCATCGCCAACCAATGGACCGCCACCCGTAGGAGCTGCGCCTGCACTGGCTTGCTTGCCGGGCGCTGTCAGACCGGTGATGGTCGTGTTCAGGTCGTTGTATGCCTTCACAAAGGCATTCAGGCTGGCTGTAACAGTAGTGGTGTCAGCGGAAAGCGATAGTGACGTGGTACCGATTTTGGAGGCCGTAACGGTAACACCGGGGATCGCGCCGCTGACGTCATTGGTAGGGCTGGTAATGTCAATACCACTAATATTGACCTTGGCATCCTGTCCCACCGTTTTTTGCGACAGGTTTTGAGTGCCGGCAGGATCGTAGGCAAGCAGGTTTTGAATGGCGGAGTCGCCGGAAACCGAAATCTTCATGCTGGACGTCTGCCCAGTCTTGGTCGATGTCAGTACCAGGCGGTTGGGGGCGGACGAACCATCTGAAACGATGCTGGCGGTAACGCCAAGGCCGGCTTTGTTGATTGCGTCCTTGATGCCTTGCAGTGAATTATTGGTTCCGTCTATCGTGATGGTGCCCGCGCCTTTGGTGCCGTCTTCAGTGAAAGTGGCTCCCGTATAGGTGCCGTCAGGATTCAACGTGCCGCCGGAAATGCCGCCGAATTCAAAGGTGATCGAGGTCGATGCGCCCGAACCTATGGTCGCAGTGGTGCTGACCTGGCCGGTAGCAGCCAGATTTTGCGCCTGCGCCAATTGCGAGACATTGATGTTGTAATTGCCTGCGGAAGCACCTGTAGTCGTGGTCGCGGACAATATCGTCGCGTCGCCGGCTGTGGCAGAAAGCGCATGGTACTTGGAAGCGTCGCCCAGGCTGGTGAGCGTGCTCTGGAATGCACTCAAAGCACCGCTCAGGCTGCCATAAGCAGACAGCTTGGCTGTGTAAGATGCCTCTTTAATTTGCAGTAATTGCAATGGCCTGGCTTCGACAGTCATCAACTGACTGACAATGCTGTTCACATCGATACTGCCGCTACTGGTTGCACTGACGGTCACGAATGCCTCCGACTAAAACTATAATGTATCTGATAGCGGGCTATTCCAAAGCGACCTAAAGAGGGGAGAATTACCTGCTATTTCGAGATTCGATATAAGAATGCTATCAAGCTTTTTGCTTGATCAGCACACCTTGCAGTTTGTTTTGCAGATCATCCAGGGCCTTGGAGATTTCCAGCGCTTCTTTGGATGGCATCTGACGTATTACTTCCTTGGTTTTCTGGTCAACTACCTTGACTATAGCGCGGTCCGCGTCCGAGTCAAATGAAAATTCCAGGTCTTGAGAGAAAGAGGACTTCAGCATGTCATTGATGCTTTTGACTGCCTGGGTGACTTGTGCAGTAGTAGGGGCAGGGGATGGTTGCTTTATATCAGTAGCCTCTACAACAGGGGCGACGGCTGCCTTGACAGGCACTGCAGGGCTTGCTGTATCGGTGCCGTAAGCGCCAATACTCGCTGCACGCGACGCGGCTGAACTAGCTCCGCCGGTAGGTGATATATCCATGATTGCTCCCTCTATGACAATAAGCCTGGCAGAAAGAATTTCTGCCAGGACTTATTTACCGTACTATTTTTCCGATTAACGTAACAGCGCTAACACGCCGTTAGGCAGCGAGTTCGCTTGCGCCAACATCGCAGTACCAGCTTGTTGCAGGATCTGGCCACGTGTCAGATTGGCTGTTTCTGCTGCAAAGTCTGTATCCTGAATACGGCTGCGGGAAGCAGACAAGTTTTCAGAAGTAGTTTGCAGGTTAGTAACAGCGCTGCTGAAACGTGATTGTAAAGCACCGAATGTAGCACGTTGGCCGTTGACTGCGGACAAAGCGGAGTCGATAACCTTCAATGCATCTGTTGCGCCTTTAGCGGACGAAACGTCGATGTTGGACACAGTGTTCAAAGTAGCAGAGTTTGCAGTGAAGTCTGTTGCACCTGCAATGTTACCAACGGTGAAGCCTTTGTCCGAGTTCATGACAACATAACCCAGCGATTTGGATGTTGTACCGCCATTTGCAACGGCCGCATCTACCGCACCTTGCGCATTACCAGAAGCATCCAGATTCTGGTTATCGAAAGTTGCTGTTGCTGCAGTACTATTGTTAGTAATAGCAATGTTGTTACCGCTTGCGTTGGTCAGGATCAGTGCATCGTTTGTCGAGTTCAACTTGGCGGTTACGCCTGTTTTGGAAGAAGCGTCATTGATTGCCGATACTGCTGTTGCCAGGCCGCTAGCGTCCAGATTGGCGCCAACAGTGAAAGTAACGTTGGCTGCGGTAGAGTTGTCGGATACCAGGCCCAGAGAATAGGACTGACCTGCGACAAATTTTACCTGTGTATCTGTTTGTGCTGTTGCGCTCACACCGGTTGTGTCGGAAACGCTATTAATCGACGTTGCGACTGTTTTTGCTGTGTCAGTTGCTGAAACGTTGATTGTTTTTGTTGCCAAACCTTGGATGTCGAAAGTACCAGCTGCGTAGGCGGCTGTGGCACTTGCTGCTACACCGTCAGTAGAGAAAGCATTGTTACCATAGCTGTTTGTACGGAAGTTTGCTGTTGTCGCTGTAATCGTTTGACCGGCGTTAGCACCAACTTGGAAAGATGTAGTACCAAAGCTGCCGTCCAGCAGGTTCAAGCCGTTGAACTGTGTAGTTTGAGCTGTACGGTCCATCTCGGAGATCAGCTGGCCAACCTCTTTCTGGATCGCTGCACGGTCAGTTGCTGTATTGGAGCCGTTGGCGGACTGTACGGCCAGTTCACGAATACGTTGCAAGTTATCGCCTGTGGTTGCCAAAGCACCCTCAGCAGTTTGCATCAGGGAGATACCGTCGTTTGCGTTACGGCTAGCTTGTGACAGACCGTTGATCTGAGCAGTGAAACGATCGGCAATCGCCAAGCCTGCAGCATCGTCTTTTGCGCTGTTAATACGCAGACCGGAAGACAAGCGCTGGATCGAAGTGTTCAGGGACGATTGTGAAGTCGTCAGGTTACGCTGAGCATTGAGTGAAGCAATATTGGTATTAATTACTGAAGCCATGTTGATTCTCCTTACCGAAGTCATTAAATTTGGCGGAACACGCCTTAAACTTTGGTCTGCCTCGTAAAGACTAAGACAATCGGACCGCCGTTGCTAAGTGATATCGGACGGACTCCCAAAATGTTTAACTAGTTTCTGCAGATAAATATTTTTTTTTGGCCTTCAATTTATATTGATTACTTCGCTCTACGGCGTTATCTGAAAATACTTTAGGGTAAATTTTCAGTTAATTTTCGCAATGTTTTTTCTGTTCATAACCCCAAACCTTGGAGAAAAAATAGATTTCTTGTCGTGTTTAAGCTTATTTGAGAATTTAATTTTAAGAAAAATTAAAATTAAGACAACTCAATTCAAATTCCGGCGCTATTTACTTACTGAATAAAGCTTTTTTGATCACCAGAAATAAGGGGGAATTGCCGTTGATTTTATAAAATTGCTTTTGGGAAATATAATTTATTGTCTATGTGCAACAATTAGGCGATGGAATATTCTTTTTGCTGCAACTTTATCTACTATCCCGAAAGACATTTATGAAGAAGCGTTTATTTGCCGCCCTACTGGTAACTTGTGCTTTTACCGCAAGCAGCCAGGCTACGGTGATTGACTTTAATGCTGATAAGACTTATCACGCCAGCGGCCTGTATCAGGAAGATGGTTTCCGTATTGCCGCCAACGAAGACGGCGCGAATAAGAATCAGACTCTTGTTTTTTGGGGCGATAACAGCGCTCATTACAATGCCGACAGCAAAGGCAATACGCTGACTAATAATTATGCTGGTGCGACACTGACTCTCACCAAATCCGGCGGAGGCACTTTTTCATTTGATTCTATTGATATGGGGGACGGTGCAAACTCCACGTCTTCCGGAAATGTCATATTCAATTTCTTCTTCGCGAACGGGCTAACGAGCCAAAAGACAGTAACATTGGATAATATCGTCGGCCTTCAAACATTTGTTTTTAATTTGACAAACCTGTCAGCCGTATCATGGACTCCGTTGACGACAACAGCCAAACGATCCCAGGTGGATAATATTGTTCTGGATACTACCGTCCCTGCCAATCCTGTTCCCGAGCCAGCTTCACTGACGTTAGCCGGGATCGGGCTCATGGTTCTTGCAGCGAGCCGTTTCTTAAAAGCTCGTGCAGATTCTTGATGCTGCGAGGGTATTTGTGTCAGAGTGCGATCTGATCGCCGGTCAGCTAATCGCAGATAGATTTAGGCCCCCGACGCGCTTGTCGATCTCGTGAGGTTTACAGGACTGGGGGCAGACTCGGCTAATGGCGTGCATAGTCTGCGAGCGACCGGCTTTTCATTGCAGCGACCGGTTTAGCACACTTGAGTAAAATGCCGTTTTTAACGCAACACATCGCGGATCTTATTGAATGCCGTCAGGTAATGTGCAACATTGGGATTGTCATTCATGGCCATTTTCAGGGCGTCGCTGACCACGGCTTCATGCTCAAACTGGTTCAGGCGAGTGGATGACCAGGCGCAGGCGAAGGTATTGTAGGCCCACACTTTCCAGTCGCTATTGCTCTTTAATAGTAAAGAAGCAATCCGCTCCATCAGGAATACTTTTCTTTCCACGTCTTCGTAGCTGGTCGTATGGCAAAGCCGGGCCTTCAATTCGCTGTCCGGACCCTCGCAAATTGCGTACATGGCTTCATTAATCTGCAGCCACTGGCGCCAGAACGCTGGCCGCGCGACGAAAAAATTGCTGAATACAATATGGCGGGAGTCCATGATCAGGCCGGCCAACCGCAAGGGCTTGCCTATCGCGGCCAGAAAATCCTCGCCGGTCTGCGTGAAACCTTGGTCAAACAACTCATTCTGCTCGAAGACATTCAGGAAGAATGCGCCCATGTCAGCCTGCGGGCTGAAGGTGATGACATCCGTGTCGGCGGGGGAGGACAGTATGAACTGGACGGTCTGTGCATGCGAAAGCCCGGTCTTGGCACGGAACTTGGGTGAGAAAAAACCGTAAAAGCACTCCTCGTCCAGCGTTTCACTCAATAGGAAATTACGGATGGGGTAGTATTCACGCCAATCCGCCCGTGGATTGTCAGTGATATTCAAGGCGGAGTAACCCGCTTCCATATTGGCCAGGATTTGTTCGGAATAGGCTATCTGGTAGAGCTTGACTTGGCGCATGAGATGGATTCGTTGATCAATGTGGTTCTTGCAATTGGCTGAGTAGGGTTTGCCGCGAGCCTTGAGTCCGCTATGCAGTTTGTTTTAACTCAGCCAGCAAACGCGTGATGACCGCATCAAAGTCGGCCACAAATTTATGCGTATTCAGTGCCGCGCTATTTTGCTTGGCTGCCTTCAGTATGTCGCTGCTTTGCGCTTGTTGCTGCGGGCTGAGCGCAAAGGCAACGGCCTTGTCTTCATACTCTGCATGCGTATCGGCGATCAGGCTCTCCAGCCCGACCGAGCGCAGTATGCTGCCGGCCATGCGCGAGGTATAGCTGCGTCCAGATAAGGTCACCAGCGGCAGACCCACCCAGACGGCATCGTTGGCGGTTGTGCCGGCATTGTAGGGGAATGTGTCCAGGAACAAATCGGCCGAGCAGAATCGCGATAGGTAATCGGTAGGAGACACTCTGCCGGCAAAAAACAGGCGGTCGGGGTCGATGCCATGTGCTTGTGCCGCATTGCGCATGTTTTGCTCGGACCATTGATTGTCCTTCAGTAGCCACAATACACTGTCCGGAACCCGGCGCAGTATGCGCATCCATGACTCGAATACTTCAGGGATGATCTTGTAGTTGTTGTTGAAGGCGCAGAAAACGAACTTATCTTCCGGCAGTCCGTAATGCGCTTTTTTCTTTTCGCTGGAATATTCGCGCTGGTCATCGCTGACCTGGTAGCAGTCCGGCATATACAGCGGCTTTTCGGTGAAGTGCTGTGCCAGCTCCGGCGGATAGATATACTCATCGCCGATGACGTAATCGACATAGGGCAGTGCGGAAGTGCCGGGATAGCCCAGATAGGCGATCTGTATGGGAGCAGGGCCGCGGGCCACGATATTCGGGCGCGTGCCTGCAGTCAGCCCCTGCAGATCGAACAGGATGTCTATTTCCTGCTTCTGGATCAGCTCTGCTGCTTTTTCATCGCTGGTACCGGCGATGTCGTAGTATTTATCAAAGGATGAGAATACGCGGTGCTGGAAGGGCGTGCCGTCCCGGTTGCTCCAGCCGAAACCTATCACTTCATACTTGTTGCGATCGAGGAGTTCAAAGAAGCGCACCGTCAACAGTGATAAGGCATGCAGGCAGAAGTCGCCGGACAGGAAACCGATTTTCAGCTTCTTATGCTCAGGATAAAGCCGGCCGAACGGCATCATGCGCGGCACGTCGATGACATTCTTGCTCACATAATTGCGCGCGGTTTCCAGCAGGCGGGCGGGGTCGTCGGTCAGGCCGAGCAGGGCCAGCGGCGAGGCCGCCTGCCACATGTTTTCAACGGAAATGCCGGGCAGCTTGCGCAGGCTGGGCCATTTGCATTGTTTTTGCCGCAGGTGTATCCAGTGGTACAGCGCTGCCGGCTGCTCCTGGTTCAATTCCAGGCTGCGCCTCAATACGTCCTCGGCCTCGTCATACTCTTTGAACTTGTCCAGCAGCCTGCCCATGCCGTTCAGCAGCATGATGTGAATGCCATTATTCTGCGCATCCTTGAGCGCCGGCTCGGCTAGCGAGGCGCGCCATTGCTTGATGGTTTCCTGGAAGTGGCCCTGGCGTTCCAGATGAACGCCGACATTGTATTGGGCCTGGAAGAAATCCGGCTTCAGATGCGCCGCCTGGCGAAACGCCGCTACGGCTTCGGAGGAGCTGCCGACTTCACCCAGCAGCACCCCCAGGTTGAAATAGGCGGCATGCTCAAGCGCCCGCTCCGGGTGCTTGAGCCAGGCCCTGTAGAGATCAATCGCCTTAGCCTGTTGCTGCGTGCGGATCAGTTGCTCCGCCATCGGGATGACTTTTAACAGCTCAAGCTTGCCTTGCAGGGCCAGCGCAAGAAGTTCGTCGTAGTTAGTTTGTTCTGAGTTGGACATCTTTTCGTTTTTCTTATTTGCTGCACATTGAGGTCAAGTATCCGTGCTGGCGATGCCGCGCAATCGCGTAAAAGGCATGTAACAGGCATGCAGCAGGATATGGTCGCCCAGTGATTTTGCAAAATGGATAGCCTAAACGCAAGCAGAAATACTGCTTTAAGCGGTTTATTTGTGTTTTCGGTACGAATTGCAGATTTCGGACAGCTTTCAGCCGGATATCAAGTCGGCCATCAAGCCGATCTCCGGCCTAAGGCAAATGCCCAGGCGTAAAAAAAGCGGCAAGACTTTTCAGTCTTGCCGCTTCTATTCATGCAGCTGGATTACTTGTGGCTTGGTGCCAGGATTCCATTGTTGTTTGGATTCAGGATACCTTGTCCACCGCCAGTTTGGCCTGCCAACATTGCCGGTGTGCCGGAGCCGTTGACCAGATTGCCATTGGCATCGAAGTTTTTCATCACATCGACGATGGTCGCCACGTTTGCCGCCGTAGAGGCATTCGAGCTGGAGTTTCCACCCAATACGCCGCTGATGGCAGGCGCGCCGGCTGCAGCTGTCTGTGCACTATCGAAGGCACCGATGGCTTGCGACAAGCTGCTGACATTGGATTTCAGGTCTGCAGGCTGTTGGTTCTTGTCTGCAACAAACCAGACGTCACCCATCGCATGTGTCTTGCCGTCGGCGGTTTCGTAGCTGGAAACCAGACCCAGCCAGTTGCCGTTATCCTTGACCGAAGTTTTGGATGCGTCAAGATTCAGCTTGGTGATGCCCAGGTCGGTCAGGGAAGAGAGTTCCCCGGCTTCGCTGATACCGTCTGAGTTCTTGTCTACCCATACCTTCAGATCGCCGAAGGCGGTGTCTGCGCTGGAGATGACGTTGTCATGGTTGCTGTCCAGCTCGCTCAGTGCTGCATAACCATCAGACGCTTTGCCGCCTGTGGACGTGTTGGTTGCATTTCCGAACAGTTCCGAACCGTCGTTGATGATGCCGTCATGGTTGCGATCCAGTACCAGCAAGCCGTCGCTGGAAGAAACCCAGCCAGTATTGACCTTGTTGCCGCTTGCAAACAGATCGAACTCAACGCCGGACGCGATGCTCTGCGTTTTGATGCCGTCGCCATTCAGATCCAGAATGATAGGCGAAGTCACTTTCAGGTGAGAGATCTGTGCAGTGGTGAACGCAGGGATCTGGTCACTGGTCAGGGCCATGGTTTGTGTCGATGACAGGGCTTCTACCTGAGCAGTCGTCAACGCAACGATCTGGTCTGTCGTCAGGTGGCTGACTTGAGAAGTCGTCAAGTGGTTGATCGCGCTGGTCGTCAGGGCTTTAACGTCCTGAGTTTCCATTGCTTGCAACTGGTCGGTCGTCAAGGCCGCTACCTGCGCAGTCTTCATTGCGGCGACCTGAGCAGTCGTCAACGCAACGATCTGGTCGGTGCTCAATGCTTTGGAGACTTGATCTGTCGTCAATGCGCCGATTTCAGCAGTAGTCAAAGCAGCGATCTGCGCTGTTGTGAAGCCTTTGGAGATCTGGTCTGTCGTCAGGGCAGCAACTGCGTTGGTGCTCAGTGCGGCGACATCACGTGTTTCCAGAGCGTGAACCTGGTCAGTCGTCAACGCTACAACTTGCGATGTTTTCAGCGATGCAACCTGTGCAGTCGTCAATGCAACGACCTGGTCTGTCGTCAGGCCTTTGGAGACTTGATCTGTCGTCAAAGCGCCAACTTCAGCGGTAGTCAATGCAGCGATTTGCGCTGTAGTCAGACCTTTGGAAACCTGGTCTGTCGTCAACGCAGCGACGTTAGCGGAGCCCAGTGCAGCGACATCGCGTGTTTCCAGAGCAGCGACCTGGTCTGTCGTCAACGCTACAACTTGCGATGTTTTCAGCGCGCCGACTTGTGCTGTGGACAGAGCCACAACCTGGTCGGTGGTCAGACCTTTGGAAATCTGGTCTGTCGTCAATGCAGCGATAGAGGCGGTAGTCATTGCAGCCAGATCACGTGTTTCCAGAGCAGCGACTTCGTCTGTCGTCAATGCAACAACCTGGGTCGTTTTCAGGCCGGCGACTTGTGCGGTAGTCAAAGCAACGACTTGATCCGTGGTCAGACCTTTGGAGATCTGATCGGTGGTCAGGGCATTGATCTGGCCGGTAGTCATTGCAGCAACCTGCGCAGCGCTCAGACCTTTGGAGATCTGGTCTGTCGTCAATGCAGCAACAGCGGCGGTAGACAGGGAGGCAACGTCGCGTGTTTCCAGCGCAGCAACCTGGTCTGTCGTCAAGGATGCAACCTGTGCTGTTTTCAGCGCAGCGACCTGGGTGGTAGACAGGGCCACAACCTGGTCGGTCGTCAGGCCTTTGGAGACCTGGTCAGTTGTCAACGCAGCGACTTCAGCAGTGGTGAATGCAGCAACTTGTGCCGCAGTCAGGCCTTTGGAGATCTGGTCGGTAGTCAGTGCAGCAACGTTAGCAGAACCCAGCGCAGCAACATCGCGTGTTTCCAGAGCGTGAACCTGGTCGGTAGTCAGAGCGACAACCTGTGCAGTTTTCAACGCGCCTACCTGGGCAGTGGACAATGCCACGACCTGGTCAGTAGTCAGGCCTTTGGAGATCTGGTCTGTGGTCAACGCAGCGATTGCAGCAGTGCTCAAGACAGCCAGGTCACGTGTTTCTATCGCTGCTACCTGGTCGGTAGACAGAGCGACAACCTGAGATGTTTTCAGAGCGCCGACTTGGGCTGTAGTCAATGCGACTACTTGGTCAGTGGTCAGGCCTTTGGAGATCTGGTCTGTCGTCAACGCAGCGATTTCAGCGCTGGTCAACGCAGCAACTTGCGCGGTGCTCAGACCTTGAGAGATCTGGTCGGTAGTCAACGCAGCAACGTTGGCGGTACCCAGTGCAGCAACGTCGCGTGTTTCCAGAGCGTGAACCTGATCAGTGCTCAATGCCACAACTTGCGATGTTTTCAGTGCGCCGACTTGAGCGGTAGACAGAGCCACAACCTGGTCAGTAGTCAGGCCTTTGGAGATCTGGTCTGTTGTCAATGCAGCGATTGCAGCGGTGCTCAGGACAGCCAGGTCGCGTGTTTCCAATGCAGCGATCTGGTCAGTAGAGAAGGCTACGATCTGAGCTGTTTTCAGAGCGCCGACTTGTGCTGTAGTCAGTGCCACTACTTGATCAGTAGTCAGACCTTTGGAGATCTGGTCGGTTGTCAATGCGCCGATTTGCGCGCTGGTCATTGCACCTACTTGGGAAGCGCTCAAACCTTTGGAGATTTGGTCGGTAGACAAGGCGGCAACTGCAGCGGTGGACAGGGCCGCAACATCGCGAGTTTCCAGAGCAGCGACTTGATCTGTGGACAGAGCAGCTACTTGAGCTGTTTTCAGTGCGCCGACTTGTGCAGTAGTCAAGCCTACAACCTGATCCGTGGTCAGACCTTTGGAGATCTGGTCTGTAGTCAAGGCAGCGACTTC
The DNA here is from genome assembly GCF_014636315.1 of Parundibacterium terreum. Lineage (GTDB taxonomy): Bacteria > Pseudomonadota > Gammaproteobacteria > Burkholderiales > Burkholderiaceae_D > Undibacterium > Undibacterium terreum. The sequence goes on from NZ_BMED01000008.1 coordinate 190,474, forward strand.
AGCGGTTGTAAAGGCGGCAACTTGCGCTACTGTCATGCCCAGGGAAATCTGGTCTGTAGACAGAGCTGCAACATTGGCAGTACCCAATGCAGCGACATCGCGTGTTTCCAGAGCGTGAACCTGATCGGTGCTCAATGCTACAACTTGCGATGTTTTCAGAGCGCCGACTTGTGCTGTAGACAGCGCTACGACCTGGTCAGTAGTCAGGCCTTTGGAGATCTGGTCTGTTGTCAATGCAGCGATTGCAGCGGTACTCAAGACAGCCAGGTCACGTGTTTCCAGTGCAGCGATCTGGTCGGTAGACAATGCTACAACTTGCGCTGTTTTCAGTGCACCAACTTGTGCTGTGGTCAGTGCCACGACTTGATCAGTAGTCAGACCTTTGGAGATCTGGTCTGTCGTCAACGCAGCGATCGCGGCGCTGGTCAGGGCAGCGACTTGCGCAGTGCTCAAACCTTTAGAAATCTGGTCTGTGGTCAATGCTGCAATATTGGCCGAGCTCAGAGCGGCGATGTCACGTGTTTCCAGTGCACGTACCTGATCGGTGCTCAAGGCAACAACTTGCGCGGATTTCAATGCGCCGACTTGTGCAGTAGACAGGGCAACGATTTGATCTGTTGTCAGACCTTTGGAGATTTGGTCTGTTGTCAACGCAGCGATTGCAGCGGTGCTCAAGACAGCCAGGTCACGTGTTTCCAATGCAGCGATCTGGTCGGTAGACAAGGCTACAACCTGGGCTGTTTTCAGCGATGCTACCTGGGCTGTGGTCAGTGCCACGACCTGGTTAGTAGTCAGGCCTTTAGCAACCTGGTCTGTTGTCAATGCGCCGATTTGCGCACTTGTCAACGCAGCTACTTGGGCAGTGCTCAGGCCTTTGGAGATCTGGTCGGTAGACAGGGCGGCAACGGCACCGGTGGACAGGGCAGCAACGTCGCGGGTTTCCAGCGCAGCCACCTGGTCGGTCGTCAAGGATGCAACCTGTGCTGTTTTCAGCGAAGCTACTTGTATTGTGGTCAATGCAACGACCTGGTCAGTAGTCAAGCCTTTGGAGATTTGGTCAGTCGTCAGCGCGCCAACTTCAGCGGTGGTGAAGGCAGCTATTTGTGCAGCAGTCAAACCTTGGGAAATCTGGTCTGTAGACAGTGCTGCAACGTTGGCAGAACCCAATGCAGCAACGTCGCGTGTTTCCAGTGCGTGAACCTGGTCAGTAGTCAGCGATGCAACTTGCGCCGTTTTCAGTGCACCGACTTGTGCGGTAGTCAGGGCAACGACTTGATCAGTGGTCAAGCCTTTAGAGATCTGGTCTGTCGTCAGGGCGTTGATTGCTGCTGTAGTCAGCGCAGCCAGATCACGTGTTTCCAGTGCAGCTACCTGGTCAGTCGTCAATGCAACGATCTGGCTGGTTTTGATGCCGGCAACTTGTGCAGTGGTCAGGGCGACAACTTGGTCAGTAGTCAGGCCTTTGGAGATCTGGTCTGTAGTCAACGCATTGATTTCGCCTGTGGTCATGGCGGCAACCTGTGCAGCGCTCAAGCCTTTAGAAATCTGGTCGGTAGTCAGTGCAGCAATATTGGTAGTACCCAAAGCGGCGACATCGCGAGTTTCCAGCGCGTGTACCTGATCGGTAGTCAATGCAATGATCTGGGAGGTTTTCAGTGCAGCTACTTGCGCTGTCGTGAGGCCAACTACTTGATCAGTGGTCAGAGCCAGCCTGATCTGGTCAGTGGTCAGTGCTGCGATAGTGGAGGTGGTGAACGCAGCAACGTCGCGTGTTTCGAAAGCGGGGATCTGATCTGTAGTGAATGCAACAATCTGAGAGGTTTTAAAAGCACCGACTTGAGCAGTAGTCAACGCAATGATTTGATCAGTCGACAAAGCGATGATGTCATCAGTTGAGGCACCGGCAATTTGGGCTGTAGTGAGCGCAGCGATTTGCGCGGTGGTCATACTTGAAAAAATCGAACTCATATTGCAACCTCCAGAGAGCTACCTGTTTTAGTGATATTTATCCACACCAAACCAGCATCATGAAACTTGATACTGGGCTAATGCGGAAGTGAATTTTATTGCGACAGTAAGTAATGGCGACAGAAAATCTTTGGTTCTTAAATGAAATAAGAGGATTTTTTATTCTCAGATTTTCATCAAGAAAGCCGTCAAAATTTCTACTTTGATCGGCCTCTGGACATTTAACGGCAGGAAATTTTGAATGTTTAGGGTAGTTCGAAAAAAAATTTCCGTGCGGTATTATTAATTTGCAGGAAGAACTACCCTATTTGACATGATAGGGTTTGGGAAAGCGCTGCACAGGCGTGGAGTGCTGTGCTTATACTTGTTTAAGGTTCGCGAAGACCTTCGTCCAGTGCCTTGGTGAGGGGCCATAACAGGTAAGACATTACAGAGCGTTTGCCGACGACGATCTCAGCAGAAAGAGTCATACCAGGCAAAAGCCTTGCCTTTTCCGTCATTTTTTTCAAGCCGACCTTGCCTATGCCCAGCCTGCTGACATAGTAGGCATCCAGTCCCTGGCCCAGATTGCCGGCATCGCGCTTGAAGGCATCTTCACTGATGGTGCGGACTTCCGCTGATAAGGTGCCATGCTGCTGGAAGGGGAAGGCATCCAGCTTCACATGCACTTTGTCATGCAGCTTGATATAGCCCACATCGACGGAGTCAATCTGTACTTCCGCCTCAAGCTCGGTGCCTACCGGTACCAGCGTGAACAGCGGCTCTGCTTCTTTGATGATGGAGCCGAGTGACAATTTCGCAATATCCAGCACTACGGCATCGGAAGGTGCGACCAGCGTGATCAATTTGTTACGGCGGTCAGCTTTTTGTAATTGTTCTGTCACAGAGTTGCGGTCCCGAGTGGTGGATAGCAAATCTTCCATCGCTTTTTGTCGCCAGCTTTTCTCAAAGGCTGCTTTTTCTGCAGTCGAGCCCGCCAGTTCGCGCTTGATTTCATTTTCGCGATTCTTGGTATTGAGCATTTCCCTTTCGACTTCAAGACGTTTGTCCTGTGCTGCCAGGTAGTTGGCGCGGGCGCCGTATTGTTGTTCTACCAGCTTTTCCTGCATTGCTTCCATTTCGCGCAGATACTGCACGCGCGATTCCAGCAACTGCTGGTCTTTGCGGTTGGTTTCCAGTGAAGCACGCAAGCGGGCGACTGTTTCTTCCAGCCTGGTTAATTGGGCCTGGTAGTTGGCCTGGCGTTCCAGCGAGAGCCTTGCCTGCAACTGTGTATCGGCATTGGCAGCCGGCGTATTTGGATTCTTTGCGCCGCCGAGTTCCGCTTCCAGGTTTTTGGATTGCGTTTCCAGGCTGCTTAGCCGGCTTTTCAGCTCAGCCTGGTCTGCCCCGGCAAAGGTGGCGTCCAGCACTGCCAGTACTTGCCCTTTTTTTACGACTTGGCCTACCTGCACGTTGATGGTCTGGATGATAGAGGTTTCCAGCGGCTGCACGATGATATTGGAAGAGGGCGTTACCAGCTTGCCGCGCGCAACAACTACCTTATCAATTTTCGCAAAAGAGGCAAAAATGATAAATGTGAAGAGGCCTGCCACCAGCACCAGCAAGGTAATACGTGCCAGGCGCGGCAGAGGGCGGCGTTCGATTTCGTCTGCGTCAGGCAGGAATTCGACGACGGTCAGGTCCTCGGCGGCCTTGTTTACAGGTGGCTTGTTTGTTGATTCCATAGATGTGCATAAGTAGAGCTACTGATGAGCAATTCGGAATGGCGGCCGCTATCGACCAGCTTCCCTTGTTGCATGACCAGGATGGCATCGGCGTTGACCAGGGTCGACAGCCTGTGCGAAATCATGATGACCGTCCTGCCCACGGCGATACGGGACAGGTTATTGATGAAGATTGCTTCGCTTTCCGGATCCAGCGCGCTGGCGGCCTCATCCAGGATCAGCACCGGCGGATTGGACAGTAGCGAACGGGCAATGGACAGCCTTTGCTTTTGGCCGCCACTGAGGTTGGCCGCATTTTCTTCCAGCAGCGTATCGTAACCCTGTGGCATTCTTTCGATGAATTCATCGGCGCCGGCCGCTTGCGCAACGGCGACGATCTCTTCAAAAGTGGCGTCCGGCTTGGTCGCAGAGATGTTTTCGCGTATCGAGCCGCGGAACAGGAAATTTTCCTGCAAGACCACGCCTACCTGTTTGCGCAGGTGAGACAGATCTATTTCGCGCGAATCTATGCCGTCAAAACGGATGATACCTTCTTGTATTCCGTACAAGCCCTGGATCATCTTGGTCAGCGTGGTCTTGCCGGAACCGCTGCGGCCGACAATGCCGATCACCGTGCCGGACTGGATTGTGAACGTGGTCCTGTCCAGTGCCGTGTTCGTCGCGCCGGGATAGCGGAAGGTCACATTGTCAAAGCTGATCTCGCCCTTGAACTGCGGGCGCAGGCCACCTGCACCGGCGCGTCCTTCAGGTGGACGATTCATCACCTCGCCCAGCATGCGTACCGACAGGGCCGTTTCCTGGTATTCATTGACCAGGCTGACTATCTGCACCAGCGGCGAGACCACGCGGCCGGAAATCATCTGGAAGGCGATCAATGCGCCGACTGTCATGGTCTGGTCAAATACTGCCTGCGCGCCGATGACGATGATGATCACAGGCAGCAGCTTGCCCAGGAAATCGGTAATGGCATTGGCGGTAATGGAAATCTGGCCTACCTTGAAATGGCTGCTGATCGCATCTGCCGAACGCTGGTCCCAGGTTTTCCTTTGTATCGGTTCTATCGCCAGTGATTTCACCGTGCGCATGCCGTGTATGGTTTCCACCAGCATGGCCTGGCGCTTGCCTTCGGCCGTGTACATTTTGTTCAGCCGGCGCTGATAGGTCGGTACCAGAATGGCAACCACGCCGCCTATCAATACCGTAAACATCAGTGTGATGCCGGCCAAAGGCACGGAGTAGGTAAACAACAAGGGAAGGAACAGGAACAGCGCGGTGGCGTCCAGGCCGATAAAAAACAGGCGGCCAGTCAGGAACTGGCGTATCCGCTCCAGTTGCTGCATATGGCGGGTAATCACGCCGGCAGTCGTTGTCTCGAAATAATCGATGGGCAGTGAAATCAGATGCGAGAACACGCGCCGGGTCAGCCGCATGTCTATCTTGTTGGTCGCAGCCAGCGTCAGGTATTGGCGCAAGAAGCCGAAGGTGGCGTCAAACATCAATGCCAGCACCACGCCCACGCCCAGCACCCATAGCGTTGAATTACTCTGGTGTACCAGCACCTTGTCCAGCACCAGCTGGAAGAAAATCGGCGATGATAGCGCCAGTACGTGCAGGCACAGCGCCGCAATGATGATGTCGCGAAAAGCCGCCTTCTGTTTCAATATTTCAGGAATGAACCAGCGCAGCCCAAAAGGCTGGTTGGGGTCGGTGATGGCATGTTGCCGTTTCAATAGCACGACCTCGCCACCCCAGCGGCTGCAGAACTGCTCCTTGTCCACGACAATAACGGTGGCGCGGTCTGCCTTGGGGTCAAGGATGGCAACCTTGCCATCGCCTTCCTTGCGTACGCCGACGATGATCACGCCTTCGCCGGTGTTCAGCCTGCCCAGGATAGGGAATACGCCGGCCTGGCCCATCAGGGTTTGCCAACTGAATTTCTCGGTCTTTGCTTTCAGGCCTATTTCAGAAGCGATGCGTTCCAGCATGGCGGCTGGCGGGTCTTCTGCAGCCAGCGCATAGTCGTCGATCAGCCGCTCAGGGTTGATCTGCAGCCCATGATGCTGCGCAATCGCAGTCAGACACTGAATTACCGAGTGAGGAAATTTTTCTTGCATCGATCGTGATTTATGGGGTGTAAAGAGTATGCAATTTAAAATCTTGGCCCGATAAGATGTGCATTATGTATTTATCGATAGACAAGCAAGCTGCATAGTACAGCCTGGCGCGCGCAACATTCATCAGGAAAGCATGCAATATAGGCTTCTATTCGTTATCTGGATGTTTGTCGACGCTGCCATCCGGTATTTTCTTATGCCTGGGTCTGGATTATGGCACGCGGTCTCATCGGATGACACCGGCGTGGCAAATACATCACATTGTTACCGTAGAGCAAAAAATTTTACCACGTTCGCTGCTCCAGATATACCGCTGCGTGCTTTAGATACCGATAAACCCTGCAAACAGCGGCAATCCTGTCAATACTTGCTAGGCGACAGTTTGGTCCGGATACTTAACTGGAATTATTCTGGAGCGGCCTGCCAAGGACTTAATCTGCTTTGATAACCCTGTTTTTGCCGGTATTTTTTGCTTCATACATGGCTTTATCCGCGCGCTTGACAACAGATTCCTGGGTTTCCCTTGGTTCGCGTAGCGCAACGCCGGCGCTGAAGGTAATCAGCAGGCGCTCATTATTGACCAGGAAAAAATGCTTGGTCAGTTCGCGTTGCACGCGTGTCATCGCCTGGGCTGCTTCATCCAGATTGGTTTCCGGCATCACAATCAGGAATTCCTCGCCGCCGTAACGCGCAATGACGTCGATAGAGCGCAAGGTCTGTTTGACGATGCGTACCAGATGCACAAGTGCCTCATCGCCGGCAGCATGGCCATGCATGTCATTGAGTTTTTTGAAGTTGTCCAGGTCCAGCATGGCCGCGCACAAGGGAGTGCCGCGGCGGTCTGCGCGATCCGCTTCGCGATCGAACACATCGTCCAGCCCGCGCCGGTTCAGGCTACCTGTCAGTTCATCTTCGCGTACCAATTCACTCATGTGCGCGAGCTTTTCTTCCAGCTCCTTGATCCTGTCTTCGGCTTCTTTGACTTCTTTTTGTGCTGCCAGCATCATGTCGCGCGAGCGTATTGCTTCGGATTGCACCAGCTTGGTTTCGTCCAGCATCGAGCTGACCAGTTTGCCAACTTCCAAGCCGTCCTTGGCCTGGCTGATTTTTTTCGAATAGCCGTCCATCTTTGCATGGTAGTTGCCGGTGCTGTTGGCGATCACTTCCAGGCGGTCGATAAAGGTCGTCATCATGTTCTTTACCGACGACTGCGATTCGGCAATGCTGTTTTTCAGCGCAGCCTGTTTGTAGATGACATCCTTCAGGCTGCGGGTCGCATCTTGCAATGCGCGGTGATCGATAGGACCTGAAATCAGGTTCTGCACGACTTCAATTTGCCCTCGCAGCCAATTGTCATGGTCCAGCAGTTCATGCACGTTTTCCAACAGCAGGCTAAACAGGCGCAACAGCAACTCCTGCTGCTCGGCGCTGTCACCGCTCTTCAATTCTATCTGGAAGCATAACTGCTTCAAGCGCGCAGCAACCTGGTTCAGGCTGTTCTCGTTGGTCGCTTCTTTGACAGCAGTACCCAGCGCCTCAGCATCGGCGGCCAGCTTGGGTGTGGTCTGGAGTAGCGAAGTCAGTGCCAGCGACAGGGTGCGGTACAGCGAATCCTTCAGGATGCGCACCATAGGCTCATCTTCGGCGAAGCTGTCGACTAAAGAAATGCCGGAACTGAGGGAGGGGGCGGGCGGCGGTATGTCATCCACCAGGCTGATCCCCTTGGATGCAGGTGGCGTGGCTGGCTTGGCCGATAGCTTTTCTACGAGCTGGTTCAAGCTCTTGCTGTAATCTTCCCAGTCTTTTGCCCTTACCGCGCGGCTTAGTCTCTGGCCGAACATGGCGATCTCTGGCGGAGACTTTTGCAGGCTGCTTGCAAAGCTTGTCAGCATTGCTTCTGCCTCGGATGCCTGTAGCGCTGCGATCTGTGCTTTTTTTGCCTCTTCGTCAGGCTCGCCGGAGATGTCCAGATATAGCTTGCGGTATGCGTCCGGCGTTGGCGCTATGCGCTCCAGTGCCAAACGCCGGAAGGTTTCCCTGGCAATGTCTGTGGGACTTTTGAATTGCGAGCTATTTGAATTATTTGACATGACGCAAGCGAGCCGATGTTAAGTGACGAAACTTATTGGTATGGGGTGAGCAGTCCCCAATAGGTCCGATCGGCAGACAGTTAACTTCGCGCCTCACGAACCATGTCGATTCTAGAGGTTTTTCGCGAAGCAAGACAAATATTATTCAACCAGTTGATTTTTTATTGCGTAGTGAGTCAGCTCGGCGTTGTGCCGCAGCTTCATTTTTAACAATACACGGGCGCGATATTCGCTGACAGTTTTGACAGAAAGTGAAAGCTCTTTGGCAATGTCGCTGACGGTCTTGCCGGAAGCGATCATGGTCATGGTCTGGAATTCCCTGTCCGACAAGCTCTTGTGCAAGGCGCCATCGTGCGGCTGGTTCAGGTTATTGGCCAATTCCTGTGCCAGTTGTGTACTGACATATTTCAGGCCTGCCGCCACTTGGCGTATCGCATCCAGTATGTCGGCCGCGCCGGCCTGTTTGTTCAGGTAGCCGGCGGCGCCCGCCTTATGCGAGCGTATCGCGTATTGTTCCTCGCTGTGGATGGAGAACATCAGTACCGAGATGGCGGGGATTTCTTTCTTGATCTGCTTCAGGACTTCGATGCCGTTGCGGTCAGGTAAAGAGATGTCCAGCAAGACAACGTCGCATTCCAATTGGCGCACTTGCTTGATTGCTTCCAGGCCGGTTTCTGCTTCGCCGGCGACGACAATATCCGCACTGCTGCCAATAATTTGTTTTAATCCTTCTCTCACTACCGCGTGATCGTCAACGATCAGTAGTTTGATTGCGGTGCTGTCAGTCATGCATTTACCTTGAAATTGAGGGGCATTATTGATTCTGTGCTATTTATTTCTGCCCTTTTTACCTTATCTGCTATTTTATAAGGCTTGGCACTTGAGCGGCAGGCAAATTTGTTATTAACTGTTTAATATGTTGCAAATAGCTACAGACGGCTAGATGCAGTTTTTTAGTTCGCTCCTGCTTGTTTGCGACCCGGCGGCAAAACTTATTAAGCTGCGCCGGTGCCTTGCATCCCGGTTCCGGCGCTTAGTTACAGGATCCGTGCGAAATTCGCTGAACTTTAGCTGCGTAGCCAGTGCTGGCTCCGCTACAATACCCTTATGAATAAAGCATTTGTCAAAGAAACCGAGCAGGATGACGACGACCTGGAAGCGGGCGCGCCGCCTATACCCGCGGGCGTTAAAAATTACATGACCCCGGAAGGTTACGACAGGATGAAGACCGAGCTGCTGCGTCTGATCGATGTAGACCGCCCCGAAGTTGTCAACATCGTTTCTTGGGCTGCTTCCAATGGCGACCGCTCTGAAAACGGCGACTATATTTACGGGAAGCGCAGATTGCGTGAGATCGACCGCCGTATCCGCTTTCTGACCAAGCGGCTGGATCTTGCCGAAGTGGTCGATCCGCGCGTGCACCATGGTTCCGACCAGATATTTTTTGGCGCAACAGTGCGCTATGAAAACCTGGCCGGAGAAGAGCAGGTGATCACGATTACCGGTGTGGATGAGTTCGATCCGCTCAAAGGCAAGATCAGCTGGATATCGCCGGTGGCAAGGGCGCTGACCAAGGCCAGGACCGGCGACACGGTCGTGCTGCAGACGCCTGCAGGCGAAGACGAGCTTTACGTCATCGACGTCACATATCCCGAGTAAGCGTTTTCGAGTGCTTGAGATTTAAGGCGCTTGCCCTGCAGCAGGGCAAGCGGCCAATTGGTCACGGTATTTATCCGTGATCGCGCACTATCTTGGAAACACCGTTGAGGTGCTTGATATTGCGCATCAGCCTTGCCAGATGCAGGCGGTCGTCCACCTGTATCGTGAAATGGATATTGGTCATGTCGTTGGCGTCGCCGTCTTCCATATTGACATGGCTGATGTTGACGTCCGATTCGCCGATCTCGGCGGCAATGCGTGCCAGTGCGCCACGCTCATTGTTGACTGTGACGGTGATGCGGGTATCGAAACGGCGGTTCAGGTCCTCGCCCCAGCTGACATCAATCCAGCGGTCCGGCTCTTTTACCTGCATACGCTTGGCGTTTTCGCAGGTGTCAACGTGCACGACCAGGCCCTGGTCGCGCTTCAGCTGGCCGATGATGGCGTCGCCCGGTATCGGCATGCAGCAAGGAGCGAGCTGCACCGATACGCCTTCGCTGCCGTAAATAATGACAGGGTCGCGTTTGGCAAAGGCCTTGTCTCCGCCGGTATGCTGGAAAGGGATAGACGGAGAATCGTCTTCCACCAGATCCAGGATATGGCGCGCGACCAGTGCGGCCATGCGCTTGCCTATGCCGATGTCGGTATGGATTTCGTCCAGCGACTTGGCGCTCGATTCGTTGAGCAACTTGTCTACCAGCGCGTCCGGCAATTCCGGGTTCAGGTGTACCGCAACCAGTGCCTGTGCCAGCAGGTGCTTGCCCAGCTCGGTCGATTCATTCAGGTTGATGGTGCGCAGATAATGGCGTATCGCTGAGCGTGCCTTGCCGGTGCGCACATAGGTCAGCCAGTTCGGCGTAGGGCGCGAACTAGGGGACGTAATGATCTCGATGATGTCGCCGTTTTTCAGTTCCGAGCGTAAAGGCACGGGCTCATTATTGATACGGGTGGCAATCGCCTGGTCGCCGATGTCGGTATGGATAGTGTACGCAAAATCCAGCGCGGTGGCGCCGCGCGGCAGCGCAATGATCTTGGATTTCGGTGTGAACACATAGACCGAATCCGGAAACAGGTCGATCTTCACATGCTCCAGGAACTCGGCGGAATCGCCAGTCTGTTTCTGGATGTCCAGCAGCGATTGCAGCCACGCATGCGTGCGCTGCTGCAGGTCGGTCAGGCTGCCTTCTTCATTTTTGTATAGCCAGTGCGCGGCCACGCCGGACTCGGCTACATGGTGCATGTCCTGCGTTCGGATCTGGAATTCCACCGGCGTGCCGTAAGGGCCGATCAATGTCGTATGCAGCGACTGGTAGCCGTTGGTCTTCGGTATGGCGATGTAATCTTTAAATTTTCCGGGCATAGGTTTGTACAACGCGTGCAGCGAACCCAATGCGTAATAGCTGTTCTGGAAGCTGTCGACCACGATGCGGAAGCCATACACGTCCAGCACCTGCGAGAAGCTCAGCTTCTTGTCATGCATCTTGCGGTAAATGCCGTACAGGGTCTTTTCGCGGCCATATACCTGCGCAGGCAGGCCGGCGCTGGCCAGCGCGTCCTTGACCGCTTCCATAATCTTGTTGACGACTTCGCGGCGATTGCCGCGCGCTGCCTTGACTGCCTTGGCCAGCGTCCGGTAGCGCATGGGATAAATATGCGAAAACGCCAGGTCCTGCAGTTCGCGATAGATATTGTTCAGGCCCAGGCGGTGTGCGATGGGGACATACACTTCCATCGTCTCGCGCGAGATGCGGCGCTGTTTTTCCGGCGCCATCGCACCCAGCGTGCGCATATTGTGCAGGCGGTCCGCCAGCTTGACCAGGATTACGCGCACATCGCGCGCCATCGCCAGCAGCATCTTGCGGAAGTTCTCTGCCTGCGCCTCGATCTGGCTCTGGAACTCTATTTTTTCCAGCTTGGACAAGCCGTCTACCAGCGTCGCCACCGGTGCGCCGAAGCGCTCTATCAGCTCTTCCTTCTTGACGTCCTGGTCTTCCATGACGTCATGCAGCAGCGCCGCCATGATGGCCTGCACATCCAGCTTCCATTCCGCGCAGATCTCGGCGACCGCAATGGGGTGCGAGATATACGGTTCGCCGGATTTCCTCACCTGACCCAGATGCATTTCATCCGAGAAGCGATAGGCTTCCTTGACCAGTTTCAGGTCGCCGGGAGCCAGGTATTCGGAAAGACGGTTGGTCAGGTCGGTAATCGACGCGACACAGGAATTAGTCGTGCGGGTAGTCGACGCATTAGCCGCATCGGCGACTGGTGTTGCTGCAGAGGAGAGTTTTTTTTTGCTTGCAGGGGGGCGAGGCGCGGGGTGCTCAGGAGCGGCTGTGAGAGAAGAATTGGTGTCTATGATATTCATTCTGCCTGTTTCCCAGCCGCTTCACGGTAGTAATAATCAGAATTAAACTGGAACTTTTTTCAGCATCTCAATACCGATCTTGCCTTCAGCGATCTCACGCAGGGCTACCACAGTTGGTTTGTCTTTGGAATCAACTTTTGGGGTGTGACCTTGCAACAATTGGCGCGCACGATAAGTAGCGCACAGTGTGAGCTGGAAACGGTTTGGGATTTGCTTCAAAGAATCTTCAATTGTAATACGGGCCATATATTTTCCTTAGTACAGTCCAACGACTAGCTTAAAAATGCTCAATAAATCAGTAAATACTGAGTGAATGCGTCACTATTGGGGGTTGGCATGGATGCCCAATTGGGCAAACAGCTCTGCATTGCGGGTAGATTGTTGTGTAAAACGACAGCGGGTCGCTTTGACAACGGCATTCAATTCTGACAATGCAGTCGCAAACTCTTGATTAATAATAACATATTCGAACTCAGGAGCGTGCGCCATTTCTCCGCCAGCCGCAAGTATGCGTCTGGTAATGATGTGCGGCTCATCCTGCCCGCGCTTTTTCAGCCTGTCTTCCAGCGCCGGAATCGAAGGGGGCAGGATAAAAATGCCGACCGCGTTCGGGAACTGCTTTTTCACCTGCTGAGCGCCTTGCCAGTCTATCTCAAGCAGGATATCGGTGCCGGCTTTCATCTGCTGTTCTATGACGATGCGCGAGGTGCCGTAGTAATTGCCGTGTACTTCTGCTGATTCCAGGAATTCGCCCTGTGCCTTGCGCGCCAAAAAATCTTCCACTGTGGTGAAGTGGTATTCACGGCCGTCTTCTTCACCCGGGCGCGGCGGGCGCGTGGTGTAGGAGATCGACAGGCGTATTGCCGGTTCCTGTGCCAGCAGTGCATTCACCAGCGTTGACTTGCCCGCACCAGACGGCGCAGCAACCATGAACAGGCTACCGGCGGTAGGAGATGAAATCAGCATATATCCTCTAAGGTGTGGTTGGTCGGACGCTGCTTTTGGGACGAAGGTGGAATTCCCTTCGCGCTTGCCGGCTCGCTGCCCTTATCGGCTATTTGCACCCGGCGGCACAAAATGCAAGGGCGCGAGTATAAGCAAATGCGCGCATTTATTCAAGATTTTGCACTTGTTCGCGCATTTGTTCTATCAGCAGCTTCAATTCCATCGCTGCATCTGCCAGTTCCTTGGCCGCCGCCTTGGAGCCCAGCGTATTGGCTTCGCGATTCAGTTCCTGCATCATGAAATCCAGGCGTTTGCCGACCATGCCGCCTTTTTTAAGTATGTGGCGGGTTTCAGTCAGGTGGGCAGACAGGCGGGCCAGTTCTTCGGCCACGTCTATGCGTATGCCATACATGGTGACTTCCTGGCGTATCCGGTCCAGCGCTTCTTCGCGGGTGATGGTCTGGGCGGCGTTATTATTGGCGCCATTCTGCAGGGCCAGGCCCAAAGCTTCTTCCAGCCGGGTAGTGGCTTTTTGCTGGAACTGCTGCACGACTTGAGGTATCAGCGGCGTAATGCGTACGACTATCTCTTCCATCGCGGCGATGCGACTCAGCAGGGTTTGTTCCAGTGCGGCGCCTTCGCGTTCGCGGCTTGTCACAAAAGCATCCAGGGTGCTGTTAATCGTCGATATGATGCTTGATTGCAACATTTCTTCATTTATTTCAGCTTCCTCGACCACGCCGGGCCAGCGCAGCAACTCATTGACCGATAATGGCGTTGCTGTCAGGAATTGTTTTGTGACATGGGTTTGCAGATCGGCGATCTGGGTCAGGACCTCGGCATTCAGGGACTTCATTGCGCCGCTGTTGTTTTTTTTGCCAAAGCTGAAGCGGCATTCGACTTTGCCGCGCGTCAGCTTGCGCGAGATCGCTTCGCGAAACAGCGGTTCTATGGACCTGAAATCGTCATTGATGCGGAATTGCAGATCAAGGAAGCGGGAATTGACGCTCTTGATCTCGATGGTGATGGTGCCCGCATCGGTCTCATTGGTCGTGGCGGCATAGCCGGTCATGCTGTTAATAGTCAATTGGATTCCTTGTTAGGCAGGGCACGGCGTAAAAATTAACGCCCGGTGCCGCTAGGTTACGATAAGCTCGAAAATCGGTGCAAGTGGTTTCGGCAAGAGCTTCAGTAATACAAATTCTTACAAACTCACGTAGAATCGCGCGCCAGTTAGGAAGAGATATCCTTTACAAACGCATCAATAATCAACACAATCCATTGTAAACGTGGATATAGGACGATATGGCTGCACAAAATAACGCTCCCTTGCCGGATGGCCTGGAAATCGCTGGATACCGCATTGTAAAGAAAATTGCATCCGGTGGGTTCAGTATCGTCTATCTCGCCTCGGATGAGGATGGCAATGCAGTCGCCATCAAGGAATACCTGCCCAGCTCCCTGGCCTTGCGCCAGCAGGGTGAGCTGGTGCCGGCAATCTCCCCGGAAAACCTGCCCGTCTACCGCATAGGCCTGAAATGCTTTTTTGAAGAAGGCAGGGCGCTGGCCCGGATTTCACATCCCAATGTGGTCAGCGTTATCAACTTCTTCCGCGCCAACGAGACCGTGTATATGGTCATGGCCTATGAGTCCGGCCGTTCGCTGCAGGAGCACATCCTGCGCCGCCGCGACAAGGGCGAAAAGCCGCTGGTGTCAGAACGCTTTATCCGCCGCATGTTCAACCAGGTGATGAACGGCCTGCGCGAAGTGCACACCAACAAGCTGCTGCATCTGGACCTGAAGCCGGCCAATATTTACCTGCGCCTGGATGGCACGCCCATCCTGCTGGATTTCGGAGCCGCCCGCCAGACGCTGAAGACAGATTTGCCCAAGTTGTACCCTATGTATACGCCAGGCTTTGCTGCGCCGGAACTGTATGTGAAGAACGGCAATCTCGGCCCCTGGACCGATATCTATAGCATAGGCGCATCGATTTTTGCCTGCATGGTCGGCGCACCGCCGCAGCCATCGGATCAGCGCAAGAACGGCGACAAGATGGATGTCCATTACCGCAAGCTGGAAGGCCTGTATTCGGAAGAATTGATCGAAGTCGTGCGCTGGTGCCTGAAGATCGACCCGCTGGAGCGTCCGCAAAGCGTGTTTGCGCTGCAAAAGGCGCTGGTCACCGCGCAGCCGCAGCCGAAGAAAGAACTCAGCTTCGTAGAAAAGGCAACGCTAAAGATCAATGCCTTGTTTGCGCGCAAAAAAGACATCAAAGACAGCACGACCATACAAGAACATACGCTGAACTAAAGGGCGGGGCGCGCCAGCGTCCCTGTACCTCTTACTCAGCCTGAACAGGATACAAAATCTTCAATGCGTTTCTCTGTCTATCAAGAAAGCCACATCGGCGGCCGCAAGGTCAACCAGGACCGCATGGGCTACAGCTTTACCCGTGACGCCATCCTGTTGTTGCTGGCCGACGGCATGGGCGGGCATATCATGGGCGAAATGGCTGCCGCCATTGCGATGCAAACCATAGGCAGCCTGTTCCAGCAACAGGCGCAGCCTATGATAGGTCGCCCGGAACGCTTCATGGAAGATAGCTTTCTGCTGGCACACCAGGAGATACACCGCTACCGCCAGATGAACGGCCTGCCGGAAACGCCGCGTACTACGATCGTTGCCTGCCTGATCCAGAATGGCCAGGCTTACTGGGCGCATTGCGGCGACTCTCGCCTGTACTGGATGCGCAACGGCCAGATCCTGCTGCGCACCAAGGACCACTCGCGCATAGAGACGCTGATTGCGCAGGGCAAGGTAGATCCGGCGGAGCGGCATACGCATCCTGACCGTAACAAGCTGTTCAACTGCCTGGGTGCGCCCAATGCACCTATTGTGGAGTTGTCGCGTCGCGCCACCTTGCAGCCTGGTGATGTGATCATGCTGTGTTCCGATGGCTTATGGGCGGTATTGCCGGACCACATGCTGGCGCAGCGCCTGCACGACCATACCATCGTGCGCGCCGTGCCGGAGCTGATACGCTCGGCCACCGATATCGCCGGCAAGCAAAGCGACAACGTCACTGCACTGGCAATGATGTGGGAAGGCGACGATAATATCGACGATACGTCGATCATCTCCACCAATACCTTGCCGATAGGCTCAGTCACGACCACGATACAGGCGCCAATGACGCCGGAAGCCGAAACAGCTGCTGCCGCCGAAGCCGATATCTTTGACGATGCCGAAATAGAAAAAGCCATTGCGGAAATTCGCAGTGCTATCCACAAATCATCCCGTATCACTACTACCAAGAGTTAGGCTCCATCATGTCTCAAACCCTCCGCCCTAGCGGGCGCGCTCCGGACGCATTGCGTCCTGTCGTCATTAGCCGCCACTTCACCAAACATGCGGAAGGTTCCGTGCTGATTGAGTTCGGCGATACTCGCGTGATCTGCACGGCCAGCATAGAAGACAAGGTGCCGGGCTTCCTGAAGGGCAAAGGCCAGGGCTGGATGACGGCGGAATACGGCATGCTGCCGCGCTCCACGCATACCCGCATGGACAGGGAAGCTGCCAAGGGCAAGCAGTCCGGCCGCACGCAGGAAATACAGCGCCTGATAGGCCGCTCGCTGCGCGCAGCCTTTGATCTGGAAGCCTTTGGCGAACGCACGCTGCACATTGATTGCGATGTGATCCAGGCTGATGGCGGCACCCGCACTGCATCGATCACCGGCGCGATGGTGGCGGCGTATGATGCCTTTTCCAAGCTGGTAGAGCGCGGCGCCATTACTGCGATACCGGTCAAGCATTTTGTGGCTGCTATTTCCGTTGGTGTTTATCAGGGCGTGCCGGTGCTGGATCTGGATTATCCGGAAGATTCTTCCTGCGATACCGACATGAATGTGGTGATGACCGAGCAGGGCCATTTTGTCGAAGTGCAGGGTACGGCTGAAGGCGAAGCTTTCGACCGTGCTACCATGAACCGCTTGCTGGATCTGGCGCAGGAAGGCATCACCGATTTGATCGCGCTGCAAAAACAAGTACTGAGCATGTAATTATGTAGTTCCGCGGCGGCCCTGCCTACGTTTGTAGGGCCGCCCGCAGCCCCGCGTAAAATGCCGGGCTGCATCTGTAGAGTAGAAATGTCATGACACGAAAAATAGTTCTCGCCTCCAACAACCAGGGCAAGCTGAAAGAGTTCTTTCAGATACTGGCCCCGCTGGGCATAGAAGTGCACTCGCAAGCCGAGTTCAATGTGCCCGAATGCCCCGAACCGCACATCACCTTCTTGGAAAACGCTTTGGAAAAGGCGCGCCATGCTTCCAGGCTGACCGGCTTGCCGGCTCTGGCAGATGATTCCGGCGTGTGCGTCAATGCGCTGGGCGGCGCGCCGGGAGTTTATTCCGCGCGCTATGCCGGCGAGCCCAAGTCTGATGCCCGCAATAATGCGCACCTGATTGAAAACCTGTCGGCACACAAAGACCGCTCGGCGTATTATTACTGCGTGCTGGTGTATGTGCGGTCTGCCAATGACCCGCAGCCCATCATTGCCGATGGCGTCTGGACCGGCGAGATGGTGGCAGCGCCACGCGGAGAAGGTGGCTTCGGCTACGATCCTTATTTCTGGATCCCTTCGCTGGGCAAGACCGCAGCCGAACTCACTTCGCAGGAAAAAAACCAGTTGTCGCACCGTGGCCAGGCTCTGCGTGCCTTAGTAGAAAAATTGAAATGATACCGATCAAACCGGTTGCCGATTTTGCGGCCACCAGCAGTAGCAATACCAGCAAATCCATAGACAGCGTTGCGCAGGATGTGGTGAGCAATTACCTGGGCGCAGGCAGCCTGAACCTGACTGCATTGCCGCCGCTATCGCTATACATCCATTTTCCCTGGTGCGTAAAGAAGTGCCCTTACTGCGACTTCAATTCGCATGAAGTAAAAAGCAGTTTCGACGAAGATGCTTATCTGGCTGCCGTCCGTGCCGATCTGGAACATGCGCTGCCATTGATCTGGGGCCGCAAGATCTATACGGTCTTTATTGGCGGCGGCACGCCCAGCCTGATGTCCGCTGCCGGCCTGGACCGCCTGCTGTCTGACGTGCGCACCTTGCTGCCGCTGGACCTTGACGCAGAAATCACGATGGAAGCCAACCCCGGCACTTTCGAGACCGACAAGTTCCGTTCCTATCGTGACAGCGGCATCAACCGCCTGTCGATAGGCATACAAAGCTTTAATTCAGATCACCTGCACGCACTGGGCCGCATCCATAACGGCGATGAGGCAATGAAAGCAGTCGCCATTGCGCAAAAGTATTTCGACAATTTCAACCTGGACCTGATGTTTGCGTTGCCGGGCCAGACAATAGAGCAAGCCAGGCAGGATGTGGAAACCGCGATTTCGCTGGCACCACCGCATCTGTCGCTATACCACTTGACGCTGGAACCGAATACCTACTTCGCCAAGTATCCTCCGGTGATACCTGACGATGACCTCAGCGCCGAGATGCAGGACCTGATCCAGGGCAAGATGCAGGATGCCGGTTACGTGAACTATGAGGTGTCCGCTTATGCCAAGCCTGGCCACGAATCGCGTCACAATCTGAACTACTGGAACTTCGGCGATTACCTCGGCATCGGTGCGGGCGCGCATTCCAAATTGTCCTTTCCTCACCGTGTGATCAGGCAGGCACGCTACAAGCAACCGAAAGCTTTCATCGACGCGGCAATGCAGGGCAATGCAGTGCAAGAGTCAGTGGAAATCGGTCGCCATGAAATGGGCTTTGAATTCATGCTGAACGCCCTGCGCCTGAACGAAGGCTTCAACGCCAATCTGTTTTATGAACGCACGGGTTTGTTGTTGAACAATATCGAAAAAGAATTATCACTGGCGGAGCAGAAGGGCTTGCTATACCGGGATCATCAAGTGATCAAGCCTACTGAATTGGGCAAGCGTTTCTTGAATGATCTGCAGCAATTTTTTCTGAAGAGCGAGTAGGTGTTGCCGGAATAGTGCTGTAGGCTAAATAGTTGTCGTACTGCAAGGTGTCGCTAAATCTGCGTAGGAATCTGTGCAATGTGAAATTTTACTGAGCACTTTCACGCAGATTCGTTAATATAGCTCAAGTATTTCTTCAATTCATGTTGCAATTGACTAATTTTCAACATAACATCCCTGAGCGAAATCCAACGCAATCCGACTCTAAGCCTCACACAAAGATAAATGGATATTCTAGACTCGACCAGCTCAACGGTACCGGTTGCTGCTCTATTGCCTGTCGTCAATACTAAGCAACAACTAGTCGCCCTCTGTCCCAATTTAAAAGTCGCCTCCACCGAAGAGGTGCTGCAATTACTGCAGCAATTTAAAGAAATCGATTTCTTCGACAAGCTGGCCGGCGTATCTTTACTGCTCTCCATTTCCGACCCCATGCTGTTGCCGCCCGACTTGGAAGGGCGGGTCGCTGCATCGCGCCTGATGTTCTGCATATCGGAACAGAGTTGTTCCAATCCTGAAGTGCAGACCAAGCTCAAATATCTGCTGAGCCTGGGTTACCGCATCCTGGTTGGCGATCTGGCCTCCAAGACCGAGCTAAGCTGGAACGGTTCCAAGACCGTAGCCATTGATTGCAGCACCGGCGTTCCGTTTTACGTCAAGCCTTTGCTGAGCGGCCTGAGTGGTGGCCTGCACTGGGCCAAGCAAATCACCAACCCTGCGCAGCTGCAGGATGCGATAGGCGCCGGCTTCAAAATTTTCTCGGGCGACTATGCGTTTACACCTCCCCCGAAAACCAGCGCTGCAGACAGCGGTGCCCGCGCCCGCTTGTTGAAGTTGCTGGGCCTGGTCTCACGCGATGCAGAATCGCGCGAACTGGAAGAATTGTTCAAGCAAGATACCAATCTGTCATTCAGTCTGTTCAAGCTGGTCAGCTCTGCTGCGTTTGCGCAAACGGTGAAAGTCTCCAGCTTCGGCCAAGCCATCAACCTGCTAGGCCGCCGCCAGTTGCAGCGCTGGTTGCAACTGCTGCTGTACGCGCGCCAGAATGAGCAGGGCGCAGGCCTCAATCCGCTGATGCCGCGTGCCGCCTTCCGGGCCAGCCTGATGGAATCCGTGTGTCAGAAAAACGGCGGCAGCAAGGATGAACAGGATGCTGCCTTCATGGTGGGCATGTTCTCTCTGCTGCATGTGTTATTTGGCCAGCCTTTGAACGAGGTACTGCAGCCGCTGAATCTGACCGAAGAAGTGATGGACGCATTGCTGGACCGCAGGGGGCATCTGGGCGGAATGCTCAGCCTGGTGGAGTCCGCCGACACCGACAAATCTGCCGTGGACCTGCAACAGTTGCTGGATACCGGCCTGGATATAGAGGCTTACTATCGCTGCGTGACCAAGGCCTATGAATGGGTCAATCTGGTCTGTCAGGATATGTAACGATGATATCTCGAACGGGAGCGCACGACCTCAATCTCGGCGCAGAACTTGGAGAAGCCATACTTTGTCTGCAGGGCGATGCGCTGGACGCCGCCTTGAGCCGTATCGCCAGGAATGTACTGGAGAGCCCACAAGGCGGCTATGTCCGCCAATCGCCCAGCCACGACGACGTGCCGCAACTGGTGCGTGCCGTTTTGCCTGGCACCTTCTACGTGTTGTCCGGCAAAAAGAACGGCTATACCGAGCAGGACCAGGCAAGGCTGGCAGTGCTGACCGATCTTACGGTAAGATTATTCGCCACCAAGGCCGAGCTGGGCAAGCGCATGAATGAAACGGCGCAGGTACAATTGCAACAACAGTCACAGATATTGGATCAGATGCAGGAGTCTGTCATTACCATGGATCTGGCTGGCTTTATCGTCAGCTGGAATCGCGGCGCCGAAAAACTATTTGGTTACACGGCCAGCGAAGCTATAGGCAAGAACATCCTGTTCCTGTATGACGATGAAGAGCTGGATGGCCTGAAACTGTTTGACGTTTTCCTGGAACAGGGCGGCCGCGAAATGGAAGTGCGCCGCCGTAAAAAATCCGGCGAAGTATTCTGGGCCAGCCTCACATTGTCGCCGCTGTGCGATGCCAACAAGGAACCGATAGGCATCATCGGTTATCTGCGCGACATCACCGAGCGCAAGCAGGCCGAAGAGCGTATCAACCACCTGGCCTATTACGACCTGCTGACCGGCCTGCCGAATCGCACGCTGTTCAAGAAACTGGTGGACAAGGCGCTGATACAGTTCCAGCGTAATTCCACGCTGGGTTCGCTGTTGTTCATCGACCTGAACCGCTTCAAGCCTATCAACGACACACTGGGTCACCACATCGGCGATTTGCTGCTCAAGCAGGTTGCAGAGCGCCTGCGCCGCACGCTGCGCGACAACGACGTGGTAGCACGCCTGGGTAGCGATGAGTTTGCGATCGCGCTGCTGGAGATCAACCAGCACTATCACGCAGGCCTGGTCGCACAAAAACTGCTGGCTGCGTTGGATGAAGAATTCATCATCGAAGGCCATGAGTTGCGCATAGGCGCCAGCATAGGCATCAGCGTGTATCCGCAAGACGGCCAGGATGCAGACAACCTGATCCGCCGCGCCGACATTGCGATGTTCAAGGCCAAGCGCAGCGGCGAGGGCGTAGGCGGCGGTTACGTTTTCTATAACCAGGAAATGAACCACACCATCGCCGGCCGTCTGCATATAGAGTCCGCTTTGCGGCGCGCGCTGGAGCGCAAGGAATTTTCGCTGCTGTACCAGCCCAAGATAGACATCGCCACCGGCAAGATCATCGGTGCGGAAGCATTGCTGCGCTGGCTGCATCCGGAGCGCGGCATGATTTCGCCGGTAGACTTTATTCCGGTGGCAGAAGAGACCGGCCTGATCCTGCAGATAGATGCCTGGGTGCTGGAAACCGCCTGCGCGCAAGCGCGTAAATGGCGCGACCTGGGACAGGATGCCTTCCGCGTTGCCGTCAATGTCTCGGCCAAGGAATTCACCAACTCATTGCCGGAACGGGTAGGCGATGTGCTGAGCCGCCACAATATCGCACCGCAATGGCTGGAGCTGGAAATCACCGAAAGCATGCTGATGAACAGCGCGCAAGGCGTGCTCGGCATCATGGATGAAATCACCACGCTGGGTGTGACCCTGTCGCTGGACGATTTCGGCACCGGCTATTCCAGCCTGTCTTACCTGAAGCGCTTCCCCATAGACACGCTGAAGATAGACCGCTCCTTTATCCAGGGCATACCGGAAGACGTGAACGACTGCGCGATCGCCAGCGCCATCATCAGCATGGCCAAGCAACTGAAGCACAGGGTCATTGCAGAAGGTGTGGAAAGCCAGGAGCAGCTCAATTTCCTGAAAAACGCCGGCTGCGACGAAGTGCAGGGCTACATGTTCTCGCACCCGGTCAGCGCTGCGAAGTTTGAGGAAATGCTGGTCAAGGATTATCGTTTTGCACTCTAGTCGCAGAGTCCAGGATTGTAATTCCTGTTGTCTTGGATCCTAGTCAAAGAATAGAGAAGCACAAATCTCGGTCTAAAAAATGCGCGGAAGTATTAAATCTGCAGTATAATCATGGGCTCGGAAGTTAGGCGCAATTGAAAATATTGCATCTGGTAACCGAAAAGGAAGTGTGGCCGAGTGGTTGAAGGCACCAGTCTTGAAAACTGGCGACGGTGTGAGCCGTTCGTGAGTTCGAATCTCACCGCTTCCGCCAAGTATTCTTAATTAAGCCCTTGATTATCAAGGGCTTTTTTTGTGTCCCGCGTATTGCTTCGATAGCGATAGTGCCATGCCTAACCGCTGTAGTACAGGCTAGTTGCGGAGATGATCTCCGCAACTAGCCTGTACTACATCTAATAGTTATTTGCTCAATGAAATTTTGGTAACACGAATAATTGTAGATTCGGCTGCAGGTAAGTATAATCGTTGCATTTGAGCTAACGTTAGTGGTTGCAAAACTAAAATAAAATCGTAGGGCAACAGAGCCTAAATATGATCTCGAATGAAGCCGACCTGTTATTATCAAATAAACGTTTGCGTAAGGCTAAGCGCCGCAAAAATCGGTTCGCAAGAAGACTGCGTATAGAAGCGAAGCTTGCCAGCAGACACCGGACTCGATTTGGGGATCGTTCGGTAATCATCAGGATGCTGGCTCAAGCGAATAGACACAAAGTTCCGGACCTCGGAAAATCAGTCGATATTGTTGTTCCGCCGGTTTTTTCGATCATTGAAGATCCGACAACGGCCATTCAGTTGGTGGAGAAATTTGCTAAGGTCGTACGCATGTATCGTGTGCGCTCTATTCGGATCGATCAGTCGGCACTTGAACAGTATGACCTAGCTGCAAATGCATTGCTTGATTTGGTTGCAACCGAAATTGTTGTAGAGGGCAGGTATAGAGACAGCAAGGTGGGCTTTTCGGGGGCATATCCTAAAAATGAATCGATAAAACGCTTTATTCGATCCATGGGGATCATCAAACATCTCTCGGTAAAACATGAAGGGCCTTCCGATAATGAAGTCGCAAAATTACGTCGTTTCGATAAAAGAAACCGTCATTACCATGTAAAAGCGGATCCGACTAAATCTGATTTTAAATCGCGAACAGTTCAAGGATTTGTCGATCACGTCGATACCTGTTTAGGTGATCATAGGCGAGCGCTGACTCCAAGGGCAAGACATAAGCTTTGTGAATATATCGGTGAGATTCTGGGAAATGCCGAGGAGCATCCGGGATTTGTAGATTGGACTATTCAAGGGTACCTTGATAATTCACTTGAAGATCCAATATGTGAGATAGCGATATTTAACTTTGGAAAATCAATCGCGGAAACACTGAAAGCGCTTCCAAGCGGTAGTTATACCCGGCAGCAGATTGATCCTTACCTTAAACTGCATCATGGGATGAGCCTGTTTACGCCTAATTGGCGGCAAACCGATTTATTGACATTAGTTGCGCTTCAGGGGCACGTGAGCTCGAAAAATAATTCAAAAGATGATACCCGAGGTCAAGGTACGGGAGATTTGATTGAGTTTTTTCAAAAGGTTCACGAGGAGTGCGCTGCTGACAGCCCAATTAAAGCGAAGATGGCAATCGTGTCCGGTGAAACATACATTTTGTTTGACGGGACATACAAAATGCGTGAAAGTGGGGGACGTGGTAAAGTTATAGCGTTTAATGTCTCCAATGATCTTTATAGCAAGCCTGATCCTAGATATGTGAAGCCTCTCGGCTTACATTTTCCGGGGACAATTATTAGCATCCGCTTTCCGCTAAGCACTACAAGTACAGTTGCTTTGGCCGGAGATAAGACATGAGTGATACCGTGATTATTGATTTTGGTAAGTTTGAAGGACCCGTATTTACTGGGCGGCCTCGTGGTGAATTGCTGCGTAAGTCGCTTAATGTAGATGGTTTTGACGACAACAACATCCTTGTGGAAGTAAAAATTCCAGATTCTACATATTCTATAAGTAGTTCCTTTATCTTGGGACTGTTTGGAAAGAGTGTAGTGAAGGCAGGTAGTAAACAGGCTTTTTACAATAAATATCACTTCGAAACCAATGGTCTATTCCGAGAAGTCATTGACAGCTGTGTTGCCAGAGCTCTTCAGGATAAAAATATTTTTTCTAGCTAATTTACTTTGTGCGAGTAATGCTTTTGCGCTCGCTGAAAAAGAACCAGAGAAAGTTACCGTTTGGGGGGCGTCTGTTATTGTTCGCCCCTCCTCTTCTGCAGATGTTGGACAGCCAAATCCCTCAAATCCTGAAGCTCCGCAATTTAATGGATCTCATTTTTCACTGACATCATCTCAAGAGAAATTGATTGATCAATTTCTTGAGAACTCACTGAAACCACCTGAAGTAACCTGGGATAAGATTTTTTCAGTTGGCACCGGAACATTGGCACTGATCGTATCTATAAGTCTCGGTATTTACACTAAAAGAAAAGACTCTCGCGCCCGTAAGCATTCTATTGAGGATGATTATTGGCTTCGGAAAGTTATTGGCCCAATTGCGATCGAACCGCTATTGAAAACTGTAGTCGAAATGACTGCAGCGGTTCCTGCTCCATTCGGTGATGCGAACTTTGATCAGTCGAAAATTACTCCATTTCTCGATTCGTACAAAAGCAAAGTCCTAGAGTTGAGTTTGGGATTGTCGGCACTCTCCCTGATTGATCAGGGCCTTGCAAAAACTGCTAGGGAAGGCCTTGATAAGATCGAAGATTTGCTAATTGAGTATTGTGCAGCGAATGAATTGGGGATAAATCGTGAGGACGATACTAAGCCGGGGGACAAAGCTATGTTTCTTGGGCAAGTACGTACAGAGGTTTTAGAAATTCTTCAGCAAATTAAATTGTTTCAATCGAAATTAGCATAGTAAAGCTGTTATTTTGTCGGCTTTACTTTCTCGCCAACGCGCCTATAAACAATCTTCGTAATTTCCTCTTTTGTATGCCCCAGCAATCTGCTGGCATCTGTTAGATCGTCAATCTCACTCGCTGCCTTTGGCCGAATATCTCGGAATTGGAATGCTCTAATTCTGGGTGCTAATAGCGTGTCGCCGGCGATTTCTGCGATGTCTGCGGCTGTCTTCCTAGCTTTGACAAACCGATCCCTCAGCATCTTTTTCGTCAAATGCCGTCCCTTAGGCGTGGCGATCAAGTGCATGCTTTTTACCTTCCGGGACCGTCCGCGAATCTCAGTCAATTTCTCACTCAAAAGAGATTTTTCTCCATTGCTTTCGAGAAGAATTCTTAAGATTTTATTGCTCTTATTTTGCTTCACATGCAGTGACTCGGGCTTGACGTCGTGCTCAGTCATCTTGAGAACGTCGGCCGGCCGCTGGCCTGTCAGGTAGTTGATGTCCATGGCATCGCGCAGTTCTTCGCAAGCGACCGCGTAGACGGCTTCCCAGACTTCTGGATCCGCATAATAGTCGCGCGGGATCTCCTTGTTTTTTTTCACGCCAGTGGTAGGGTTTTCCTTGGTGGTGTAGCCCCACTCACGCGCATGATTGTAGATGTGAGAAAGCAGAGAAATTTCTCTGTTAGCGCGGACTTTCGCAGTACGGCGATCGCGGTATTGGGCGATAACGTAAGGGGTGATGGCATCGATTGGGGCGTCATTAAACGCTATGCGCAGCTGCTTCAATGCGCCAAGGTTTTCGCTCTGAGTATTGATGCCTTTTTTCGGAATGATTTGTGCCTCATATCGATCAAAGATGGTTTTCATCATGCGTGTGTCAGGCGGAGGTTCCTTGCATTCCAGTTCTGCCCATTTTCGCTTCGCTTCATTGAGGTCTGTTCCGAGAGGAATTTCTTGACGGTCGCCATTGTCATCGCGCCCATTGTAGTAATAGGCAATCCACACCTTGCCGGACTTAAGTATTTTTGTCCGACGAAGCATTCTTGGCGGCAAGTCTCTGCCTGTGGATTTGGGCTTCATGATTAGATAGCTTATCGTATTTTTGACGCGTCAAGCGACCAGCTTGTGCTAGCGCCAAGCGACGACGGATTGATGCCGGCTAACTTAAGACGGGCATACAGGCGACCCACAATGGGATCTCCTGCCCGATTTTTAAGGAAGGTCCAGCCATTTAACTGCAGCCAGGCGATTTGATCTGAGCGACGCGCGGATCCTGAAATTTCCTGTATCTCTTCGTGGGTCAGGGTTTCTGTTGCGATGGGTATTTCAAACATGGCTCCCATTAGTCCTCCAATTCAGTAGTGCCAAGCCGTTTTTGTGCGATCTTGCCAGCGGCAAAATAGCGGCGTAGTGTAGCTAGGCCACCACGGATGATGTCGCGGCTGGTGTCCATTCGTGGGGTGTGGGTCGCGTGGTAGGCATCAAATTCTGTATCTGCCTGGCTTGCTTCGGTTGGCGGTGTATTGCGTAGGGCATCCATCACATGACTCCAACAAACTTGTTGAAAAATGCCGCCAATAGGCAGGTGGCGACGACAATGATGATGATGAACAAGAGGTTGAATCTCACGATATTGCCTCCGGATATTTTTTAAACTTCGGCCAATGTGTTTGCCGCTTGCTTCTTGGGGAACCAAGCTGGAAGGCCTGTGTTTAGATCGCGTTTTTTCATAATTGCGCCAAAACATTCAAGGTCGCCAATGCCGCTCAGCGTAAAGTTGAGGGCGTCTGACTCGCTTTTTGTGGTGAAAAAACGGATGGAGTCGCCGAAAGATTTGCTGATGACCAGCGCGTCATAGAGGTAGCGTGGATTGAGGCTTCCTTGAATGCCTTCGGTATAGCCCTTCATATTCATTACGCTCTCTATGCGAGGGAAAATGCCGTCAACCAATGCGTTGCCAGGTTGAATAAATAGCGGTTCGGCGACTTTTCCTGAGAACATGCTTTGTCCGTCGGACATCACGTCTAATGTGTTTTTGGCGCTACCGGCATGTTTGAGTGCGTCTTTGGAAATGGCGACGATAATTTCTTCTTCGGCAAAGCCATTGGGATCCCGAACCACAATCGCGCGGTGGCCGTCTGTCGCGACGATCATCACGCCACCCTCCGGCAAGGGCCGGATATTGATTCCGTTCAGGTAGTAGCGTATGTCTTCCTTAGCGATGAAGGGGAAAACCAACTTCACAGCGACTGCATTGATGCGTGCTATGAGGTGGCTATCTGTAGATGCCTCGGTTGCTTGTTGCGCTGCTGATTGGTTTGTCATGGTTGTTTATGAGTAAGTGTTGATTTGCTTCAAGAGGAAAAACATGACCGGCGTTGATCCGGCCAATGGGTAGGTCGCGCAGTTTAGCTAACCAGTTCGCGGCGGATTGGCAGCACGTTCATAGGTTCGCGGATGTTTTCAAAACCCTGACCACCAGTCTGGTAGTCATGGAAAGCGGCGGCACCTTGTGCTGTCTGCATGGATGTCCAGTAGCGGGAATTAGTGCCTGGTTCTGAGCCTGCCGCACGCATGGCAGCATCGATCACGTCATGCTCTTGTGGGCTGGGTATGTAGAAATCGGACAGGCCATGCAGATTGATTTCCGTCACACGCTGGGCAATTGGGCTGCCTGCTGCTGCCATAGCCTTGGTATTGCGCAGGCCATCCACTTTGGATGTGGCGCCCTCAATCAGATTGTGGTCGGCGTGCCAGATGTCGGAGAAAATCAATGCATCTACTGTGGGCGGGCTTATCAGCGCCCATCGTGCCAACACCGGCTGATGAATTACCTGATCCGCCGACTACGAGCGATCCGGTCAATTTTGACGCAAGGTCTGATGCCTCCTTGCTAGCGCAGCAAGGCATGGTCCCTCAGTTTAACGCCGGCCTTCAGAACGTCTATATGCCTGCGGCTATCAGTACCGCGCCCACCGGCACCAAGATCGCTTCAGGTGCGCTGCCGGCAGACTGGCTGACCACAAGTACTGCCGGCGCTGGTAAGAAGCAATTGAATGGGTCGTGGACGACAACGGGGCTGGCCGCAGCCGGAGCTGGGACTGATGTGCGCTACTACAGGATCGCCGTCAATGCCGACAATCGTGATTGCATCCAGGGTCTGGTGTCCCAACCATATGCATTCAGCACGCTATACAACACAGTGGGCAAACAGGTCGACCAAGGCGGCAACGTGTACCAGGTGATAAATCCCGGTACGTCCGCAGCTTCGGGTGGCCCGACAGGTACTGGTAACAGCATCGTCGACGGCACCGTCACATGGAAATATATCGGGCCTAAAGATCTGCGCACGGACAATACGAACGTATCCACCGGTCAGCCTTTTAACCCATCCCAGTGGGATATTATTATAGGCAATGCCTAACCATGCTGGCAGATCTGACCGGAGGTACATCGGCAACTGGCGGTACGGGGCCGCTTACCGTAACGACGGCGCGCGGGCTGGCGACTATGGGCTCGGGCCTGGCGTCTGACCAACCTTGCACCTACGTGGTCCGCCAATGGGCCAGCAGGGCGCTTGGTCTACTCCTGCAGGCAGAAACCGGATACGGGACTGTGTCGGCGTCGCAAGTGCTGAGCAGGGTAATTCCGGTCGAGACCTTGATTGGCAATGTGCTCAATGTCAGCGCGCCGCCTCCCGTCAATTTTGGTTCTAGCTCCGCGGACATCGATGTAGAGATCACTTCCATCTCCGCGATGAGCGCGATCGGGTTCCCGGTTCGTACCAACATGTCTGCAACATCCGGTGTGAATGATGCCAGCATCCCGATGAACTTCCTGGATAGCACGGATTTCTCGCTTTTCACTATGAGCCCGGATGTTCTGGTCAGTGTGCCAGTGCTTTTGCAGATGGGCTTTCCAATCTCCAAAATGGGCGTGAAGGTAGGGACGGCGGCTGCCGGCAAGAGTCTGAATATTTGCCTTTCCTCCAACAGCCTGGCTGACGGTGGTCCTGGGATCGTCATTGCGGCCGCAAGCGGCTTGTCCATGGCGTCGGCCGGCGCCGTGTATGCAAACCTGACCTCCAGAATCGTGGCCAACGGCTGGTACTGGTTCAATGCTGTTTCAAACGGCGCGCCGTCTTTGTATGGCTCCAACAGTGTATTGCCTGGCCCCATGGGTGGTGTTGCAGCATCTAACCGTATCAATCGCTTTGCCAGTGGTGGCATGCCCTTCGCCTCATTCGGCGTTACAGCTCGTGCAGGCGTACCGGCCTCCTTCGGTAATGCAACCAATAACGCACCTGCCATAGTGCCCTTATTCCAATGATCACAGTCAATTTCCCGATTACGGCCGACGTTATCCAGCGCATCGAGGCAGCGGGGCTAAGCGTGGCTTTTGAGCACCAGCTCGATGGAAACGGCATCGCTGACGCCGGCGCCTGGGTCTGCAGTGATTCTGCGGCGGTGCAGGCTGTCCTGGACGCCTACACGCTGGCAGACGCAAAGACAGCTCGGATGGCAGAGGTGGATGCGCTGACGTGTGTCCAGTTTGATACCGCTGGCAAAAAGAAATCAGCATTTGAGGCCGCACGCTGGCCGGTCTTGCTCTCGCAGACGATGGCATATCAGCAAACACAGTCTTTGGCGAGCTGCCCATCGGTTGTGGGAGAGGCGGCGATCCGGCGTATTCCAGTGCAGGATTTGATGGTCAAGATAATGGCAAACGCAGCTCTGCTGGATGGTGTCGGCCAGGAGATCGCCGGTATCAGTGGCAGGCACCGGGATGCCATCGCTACCCTGCAGTCCTTTGAGGCTGTGCAGGATTACGACATTGCTACGGAGTGGCCCTTCTAAATGGCAGTCGGCCTATCAGCGATGGGAATGGCAGCGGTGGGGATGTCCCCGCCGCCTGCAGGTGCCAGCGGCAGCTTTGTAGCGCTGAGCGTCACGCTTGATTCAGCAACGCTGACAGCGCAGGTGTCTGCGGCCAGTCGGGTTACGGCTAGCCTGGTCACTGCGCCGAGCCTCTTGACGGCGGTCAGCAGTGCATCGGCATCATTGAGTGTCAACGCCGCGCTGGCGCCAGCGACGGGAGTGCTGCAGGCGTCTGCCAAGGCTGGTGTCACTCAAGTGACGACGCTGGCCAGCGCGGCGATCGCGGCGGCCGCCAGCTCCGCTGCCAATGCTGGTTTGGCGGTCGCCCTGCAGGACGCCGCACTGTTCAGCCTGGTGAGTGCTATTCCGCCGCGCATAGGCTATCTGTCCATTACGCTGGACTCTGCCACGCTCGTGGCCACGGCCAGCGCTTCTGCAGGTGTCGCCGGGTCATCACAGCTGCAGCCTGTCGCTGCCAGCCTGGTTGCCTCAGCAGGCAACAATGTGCGCGTAAATGCAGCTTTGGATGCCGCCCAGCTGGCCGCCGCGGGATCGATGCAGACGTCTGCACGGCAGGCCGTCACGTTGCAAGACGCAGCGCTGACCGGAATGGTGTCCACCTCCAGCTTGCCGCCTAGAATAGTCACCCTCGATGTCGTGCTGGATGATGTAAAGCTGAATGGCTTTGTCACCAGCAGCGTCAATCTGGCGCCCGTCCACGCCAGCCGCATATTCCGCGTCAAGGCAGCGGACCGCACCTGGCGCATCCCGGCCGTAAATCGCGTCTATCGCGTGCCGGCAACTACTTCACAGCAGGGATAAGAATGATAGAAACCCAAAAACATGACGCGCTCAAGCGGCTGGAACTGACTGAAAACACCAAGTCAGTCCTGGGAGTCGGCTTTGATTACACGGATGCCTTTACAGCGCTGGGCCTGACTCTGCTCGATGCCGAGATTGATGTCCAGGGCGGCACCTTCATTACCAAGCGCATCACTGGCTACCTGGTGGAGGTCTGGGCTAAGGCGGTAGCAGAAGACGTAGACATGCTGATCGAATGCACCCCCAAGGCGCCGCCGGCAATTATAGGTGGGGTGACATTCACCCCGCAAATGGTACGCACCATCGTCGTCCATAACCGCCCACGTTAACGCAGTACTTCACTATAAGGATAAACATGAATAACGACGCAGGATTTTTCGCCACGATCTGGCTGCTGATCTCCAAATACATCCTGCCGCTGCTGCCGGGGGCAATGGGCGCCGCCGTCTCCCTTTCTTTCCTGGGGGATGGCATCAACCGCTGGCAAAAGCTGACCAGCTTTGCGATCGGCTTTTTCTTTGCAATTTATGTGGCGCCCATGTTGCTGGAGCTGATGTCCCTCAAGGGTGAGCACGTTACGCCAGGTGTGGAGTTCCTGGTTGGACTGTTCGCTCTGGCCACCTGTCGGGAGCTGTTTAAAGAGCTGAACAATGCAGACATCATCGGCTCGCTGAAACGAAAATTTCTGGGGTAAATCATGATCGCTAATCTGATAACGGCGCTGGCCGACATCATCATCCTGGCGCTATGTCTCTGGGCTGTCTTGGATAAACGGGTGCATACTCGCTTTATCGGCACACTGCTGCTTTCATGCTTTGGCATTTGGGCGTTCTTCAGTGTGCTGAAGGTGTATTGGCTGGGGCGGCCAGAGTCGGCGCTGATGGCCATACTTAACGTGTTGCTGGCCTTTGTGGCGGCAATGATCTATCTGTTCTGGCGGGATCCCCGCAAAAAGGAGCGTTTAAAGTGAATCAACAACAATTAATTGCGATCATGCCGCTGGCCGGAACTAGGGCGGCTTTATTCTTGCCGACATTGGTCAGTGCCATGGCTGAGTTTGACATCAAGTCGTCGGCACGCCAGGCAGCCTTCCTGGCGCAGATTGCCCATGAATCTGGGGAATTGGCACGCGTGGAAGAAAACCTGAATTACCGCGCCGCGGGCCTGTGCAAGACATGGCCTAAGCGGTTTCCAACGTTGGCCGACGCAGTGCCTTACGAGCACCAGCCCGAAAAAATCGCCAACAAAGTCTATGCGGACCGAAACGGCAACGGTAACGAGGCATCCGGCGATGGTTGGCGGTACCGCGGCGCCGGCCTGATCCAGCTCACCTTCAAAAACAACCAGGCAGCCTGCGCCGCATACTTCGGCAAACCGGTCGACCAGATAGGCGACTGGCTCCGAACACCAGAAGGCGCTTGCAGATCCGCAGGATGGTTCTGGAAAATCAATAACATTAACACCTGGGCAGACAAGGGTGATTTTGACGGTGTGTGCGACGCGGTGAACACAGGCCATAAGACCGAAGCGATCGGCGACGCGATTGGCTACCCTGAGCGCCTGGCATTTTGGAATGTAGCGAAGAAGGTGCTGGCGTGATCGGCGGCTTGCTGCTGTCTGCAGTTCCCGGTTGGGTACGCATCCTGGGGCTGGCAGCCGCCGGCGGCGCCATTTACCTGCTTGGCCAGCTTCACGGCGAGCGCGTCGCCGGCGAGGCTCATACGGAATATGTCCAGCAGCAAGCCGCGCAAACCGTCAAATTGGCTAAGGCCCAGCAAGTACTAGTCACAAAAACTGAAATTGAATACCGCGATCGTATCAAGACCATTTACGTCAAGGGAGACGAAATTGAAAAACAAGTACCTGTCTATGTCACTGCGGCTGATAATGCTGCTTGCACTATCAACGCTGGTTTCGTGCGCATCCACGATTCCGCCTGGACTGGCGAGCCTGCCGGATCTGCCGTCGAGTCTGACAGAGAACCCGCCGGACTATCGCTTGCTGAGGTCGGTGAAACCGAAGCTGCTAACGCCAAGTCCTGTAGGGCTTGGCGAGAGCAGGCCCTAGGACTCAGAAAATTTTACCAAAACCTTATGGCAATAAGTCCTTAATTCAGGTGGTTACGGGCATTTGCGGTGGTGGTACTGTTAGTGGCGGCGCAGGTGGGACTGCCGGTACTGCCGGGAGTTGCGTTGCTGCGACCCCAGCAGCGCTGGTTGTGGGGGTATCCGATTTACTGATCCCAAGCGTCTTCATTGATTCGATGGCTTCTTTTACATCTTTCAGTGTTAATTTCGATAGCCCATCTTTCGCAAGTTCAAAAAATTTATCCCTCAGAGCGGGGACCTGATTCATGGCATCACGGAACGCTTGTGAACTGATCAATTCGTGCCAAGGGCTTCCCGGGGTCGAGTTGTCAATCAGCCTCAAAGGAGCTTCTTCTAAGCGGCTAAGGGCTGAACTAAATAATCGAGCTGAAAACGTCTCATCTAATTTGGCCGCTTCGCGTTTGTATCCTTCATATGCTTTTGCGACTGAAGCCTTGAACCCGTAGTCTTCAGCTAACCGGAAACGTTGGCCTATCTGTTTGGTGGCAATCCAAGCGAACCAAAACGGAGCCCCAAGACTAAAAATCGAGAGCACGATGTGCATACTTATTGTGGCCCATTGTGCAGAGGGGGCTGATATTTCCTCCGTTAATTTTGTGAAGCGCAAGTATCCAATTGCTCCTGCGAGGCCTAAGGTTGCCATCAGTCCGACAACCCACATTGTGACCGAATTAGTTAGATTAGTTGCTCTCTCATCAAATGCAGCAGCTAATCCTTTCGTTGTGGTGATACTGTATGCTTCGCCAACTTGGGCGACTAATTTTGCTGTTTCCCGTTCTTGTCCCATAATTTGTGCTGCTAATAGCCCGCTGGTGTCGTAATACTCCTGAATTTTTGCTTGGAGTTTTATTACGTTATCTGTAATTTCGTCAATTTTCTTTTGTTCTCGTTTCAAGTAAGCGATGTCTGCTGGGAACGAGTCTGCGGCTTCGGACGCCTCTTGAATTTGTTTTACTTGTCCTTCCAGCTTCGCCATATCTGGCGTTAGCGTATCGAGTTGAGTCTGATACGCGTTCAATCTCCGCACTAAATTGTGCGGCATAGCATTTTTGTTCGGTGGGGATGACCAATCGACTTGAGTCACGGGTATTTGAGATTTGATCCATTCCAGAGTTGTAAGAAACACAGGGATGGCCGTTGGTCCGTTTCCATTGAATAGTTGCGGCACCGTCTCGGTGGCTAAAATTTCTACTCTCCTAGCAATCTCAGGAAATTTTGCGCTCTTGCCTGAGTCTACTATTGCTTTTTCCTGTGCAGTTAAGCTTATTGCGATCGCGTAAGGTATATCCGCAAGTTCTCGTTTTGTAATGAGTGGATGGTTCCATCCTAGATGGTCGCGTAGCGTGGCGTCCCCTGGAAATGCGTTTAGCACAGTCGTGGCGAGACCTGTTAGAGCGTTGTATGCAATTTCGATGTCGGAGTGCATTTTGAGAGTTCCTTATAGTCGTATTTTAATGTCATTACTTTTTGATACTACCTCAAAATTTACAAGTAGTTACATATACAAGGTCTAATGTCCTATTAAAGCGACCTTGTCG
The DNA here is from genome assembly GCF_014636315.1 of Parundibacterium terreum. Lineage (GTDB taxonomy): Bacteria > Pseudomonadota > Gammaproteobacteria > Burkholderiales > Burkholderiaceae_D > Undibacterium > Undibacterium terreum. Next base: position 225,054 of record NZ_BMED01000008.1, read on the forward strand.
CTCCTTACATTTGCATTTATACTGAATGTATATACAGTATTGTGTGATGCCATGAATGCAATTAGCCTTGAACAAAGTACAGCCCTTGTCGCGGTATGCGGCTCCTTAATCCCGTTGATCGGCAATAGCGTGCCAGCAGGTTTTCCATCACCGGCGGCCGACTACGTTGAAACAACCCTGAACATTCACGAATTCCTGGTAGAACACCAGGCGGCGTCTTTTTTTATGAATGTATCGGGTGACAGTATGATTGGGGCCCACATCTGCAACGGCGATAAAATCCTGGTGGATAGGTCGCTGACAGCCAGAAATGGCGATGTTGTTGTTGCAATAATAAACAATGAATATACGCTCAAGCGGCTCTACATTGGTAGTGCCACGATGGAACTGCGGCCGGAAAATTCTGAGTATCAGCCCCAGCAAATGAAAGAGGGCGACGAACTCGAGGTGTGGGGCGTCGTGTCTGGGTTGGTGCGTAGAATTCGGAAATAACCATGGTGCAAGCTGAAAGTCAGGTCTTCGCCCTGGTTGACGTGAACAACTTCTATGTGAGTTGCGAGCGGGCTTTCAACCCTGGATTGCGCGGCAAGCCAGTTGTAGTTTTGTCTAACAATGATGGTTGCGCTGTCGCGCGCTCTAGCGAGGTCAAGGCCTTGGGCGTAGCTATGGGTGCCCCGTGGTTCATGCTTAAGGATCTGGCAAAGCAGCACGGCATCATTGCTTTGTCATCTAATTACACTCTTTATGGCGATATGAGCAACAGGGTGATGGAGATCCTACGTACCTTTAGCCCCAACGTCGAGGTGTACTCGATCGACGAATCCTTTGTTTCGTTAAATGGAATGGATGCCATGTGGCAGCAGCGGGCTCAGCTTGGCCAGAAGATCCGGAAGCAGGTGCTGCAGTGGACAGCATTGCCGGTTTGTGTCGGCATTTCTACTAGCAAGACGCTGGCCAAGATGGCAAACCACATTGCAAAGAAGCAGCCCCGGTTTCAGGGAGTGTGCGACCTCACCAGCCTGGCCCCGGCCGACGTGGACACGATCCTTGCCGGCATCGATGTCGGCGAGGTCTGGGGTGTCGGTCGACGGATATCTGAAAAACTCCGGGCCATGGGTATCAACACGGTCCAGGACTTACGAACTGCATCGCCCAAAGGCCTGCGTCAGCATTTCGGTGTCGTAATGGAGCGCACTTGCGAAGAGCTGCGCGGCGTGTCTTGCATGGGCCTGCAGGAGGTGGCGCCGGCGAGGCAAGAGATCATATCGTCAAAATCCTTTGGCGAGCTTGTGTTTGAATTCTCTGAGCTGGAAGAGGCTGTATCTCAGTACATGACCAGGGCGGCAGAGAAATTGCGTGGCCAGCAATCCTACTGCAACTCGGTCAACGTGTTCATTCACACAGATCCTTTCCGGCTGAAGGATCGGCAATATTCCCGTAGCATCACAGTGCCGATGCAAGATCCCTCCAACGACACGCGCGACCTGGTCCGCGCGGCCATCATGGGCCTGAAGCGCATTTACCGGCCAGGCTACAAATACAAGAAAGCAGGGGTGGTGCTGATGGGCCTCTCTAGAGAGAGCACGAAGCAGGGCACTTTATTTGAAGAATCCTGGAATATGCAGACGTCTGCAGCGGTGATGGGCGCCCTGGATGCGCTGAATAAACGCTTCGGCCGCGACACCGTCAAGATCGCATCCGCCGCCAGCAGCGCTCGATGGACGGCGAAGTTTGAAAACAAGACGCCGCATTACACAACGGATTGGGGTCAGCTCCCAACTGCATTTGCGAGGTAGTTACCATTGTTACGTGTCGCGTCTTAGAGGCAGCCATTCTGAGCGGATGTGCCGTAGTCTCAGGTTACTAAATACGAGCCTTTGACAGCAAAAACTTTACTTATTCAAACGTACAACTATACTGCAATTTTGCTAACCATATTGTTGGCGTTTAATTAAGGTCTTATAGAATATGCGCCTGACAAAACGACAATCGCAGGCAATCGTAAAAGGTGCTTCCGTTATTCTTTTAGGAATAATATTGCCAACATTTTTAATGTTCCAGGCTTTCTTAAGTATGCAGGACCTCAGGCATCAAGTTTCGGCGTCTGATACGAGTATCAGCGTGACCAAAAATTTCACAGAAGTAAGAAAGGAGATGCATGGGGTCAACGATTACCTGCTTTATTCGCTGATGCAGTCCGAATATGCCAACTTAAAAACAATGACAAATAAGCAAATAATGAAAGTTGCTGTGATGCATATTGGCTTTGCAATAATAAGTGTCGGTTTGATGTTTATTGTTTTAGGTATCAACGAGGGAGGCGTGGATGGGAGCGGAGAATCGACTGGCGTAAAATTTAACTTAAAAATCGGATCCACCGGTGTCGCATTGTTTGCATCTGGGGCCCTAATGTCTGGAGCAGCGGGCTTGCTTATCAATGAATACAAAACAGTCAGCATCCCAACCTACGCAGGAGGCGCTACGCAGGGTGACATTCGTGATATGGCTTTAATATATTCCCAATGCAAAGACGAAAATAAAGGTGGCGACGTTTCTGACTGTTTCATTACTCTTTTCGAAGCTAAATACGCTGAGGAGATTAAAAAATGATAAAGGTTATCTTGTTTTGTGTTTGTGCGATCTTTACATCAGCCGCCCTAGCGGACGATTGCAAAATATCGGCTTCGACGGGTAAGAAGTATTGCCTCCCAAAAGCAGGTGAAGGTATATCGCGAGTGCAAGGAGTTGGTGGTACCACTATAAAGGCCGATAAAAAGGCCGCCGAAAAGGACATTGAAAAGGACAGTAAAAAGGACAATAAAAAGGACATTGAAATCGTTCCATCTAGAAAAGAGCTAGGGAACGAATTAAAGGAAAAGCAGTCGTTCATAGACAGTAAAAAGGCTCTGGCCCCCTCACGTGAGAGCATTAGAGACACTAGATAAAAATGTTGGAAGTGACACCAGCCCTTAAGAGGAGAGGTCGGGTCAGAATAAAGATTCCTGTGGCGGTGCCGATACCGCCATTTTCTTATTTCCTGCTGACTGGCTCCTATTGTTTGAGATAATGTAACCTAAACAACATAGGAGTTCTATGTGTAGGATATGCTCAAAAAAAAGGCAAAAATCATTTCCGCAACTCGTAAGCACACCCTGTAGTAACAGGCACTATCACAAATTAAAATCAAGGTGTTGCGGAAACGAAAACGAACTAAGCTTCTGATTTGAAAGGATAAGCGGCTAGACTTGAAAACTGGCGACGGTGTGAGCCGTTCGTGAGTTCGAATCTCACCGCTTCCGCCAATATTTATTAAAAAAGCCCTTGATAATCAAGGGCTTTTTTATTTTCTGCATTTCCTTTGTGCTGTATTCGCGGTCCTCAAAAATGCTTGAAAATCAGTTGGTTGAGGAAATGGTTTCCGCAACTCAGGTCAATAAGTCAGCCCAGATTTCTCGCCAACTCACTGGCAAGTCACTTCGTGATCAAATCAAGATAGTGCCCTCATTGAAGGCTACGTTAGTTACGGTCTCGAGGGATATTGGAGGGCAAGGGGAGGATCGCAAGAGTATCGCGTTGTCCTAAAAGGAAGTGGTGAACGGGCGCTCATCGGCCCGGTTCACCGAGCTGCCACCATGCATATCGTTTGCATGTGTGCCAGTGAGACGAAGCATACCCGCCAATTATTTCAAGGATGTGAAATTTTGTGAAGCCTGCTTCAAAAAGGGGAGCTTGCCTATCTCTTTGATTATTTTTTGGTAATATATCGGCGGGTCAATATTTCATTGTGAACAAGGCCTCCGTGGCCCATGCTGGCTGGCTTGTCGCAACAACCTTTCTGGTCTTTTGTCTGCTCCCATGAGAATTGCTGTACTTGACGACGATAACAGTGTCCTTGAACTAGCCTCCAGCCTTTTGCGTGGGGCGGGTCATAGCGTGCATCCCTTTTTATTGGGGCAGGATCTGCTGAATGAGTTGAAGCGTGAGAGTTATGATTTGCTGGTATTGGATCTTCTGGTGCCGGATGTCAGTGGGGTCGAAATCTTGCAGTGGGTGAGGGAAAAGCTACCGCCTACCTTGCCTGTGCTGGTGCTGACCAATCTCTCAGCGGAAGAAGAAGTGGTGGCCTGCCTGCAGATGGGCGCGGATGATTATGTGGTGAAGCCGCCGCGCCATTCTGAGCTGGTGGCGCGAGTGCAGGCTTTGTTGCGGCGCGCCTATCCGCAGACCACGGTTGCCGAGCGCACGCAGTATGGCATCTATCGCTTTGAGACCGGCTCCGGCAACATCAGTGTCAACGACGTGACGGTGGAGATGACGCAGAAAGAATATGACCTGACCCGGCTATTCTTCAGCAACCTGAACCGCGCCTTGTCACGCGCGCATATCCTGGAGGCGATCTGGTCGCGGGATATCGATGTTCCTTCACGTACGATGGATACACATATCTCCAAAATACGCGCCAAGCTGGAACTGCGTCCGGAAAACGGTTATCGCCTCACTCCAGTGTACAGCTACGGGTACCGGCTGGAAGAGGTCGGCAAGGACTAAGCTGGGCAGCAGCATCTGGCGCACTCAGGCAGGCCCGGTTGCGTAGTGGAACTGATTCTGAACAAATTCCTGATAAGACATTTTTGCAGTTGCGGCCATCGATTCCGCCATTGCCGTCGCGAGATCGCGGCTGCGTTCGTTCATCTGTTGCTGGCTGCAGGCTTCTGTGCCATCGATGCAGTGGCCGAACAGCACCATGCCGCCCGATACCTTCTTGGTTTCCACCAGGATCATCGCGCCATGATAGAGCTGCCAGAATTTTTGCTCGGCTTCTCCCCGGTCTTTGCTCTCTTTGCTGTTGGCAATGGCAGTTGCCGCCGTCAGTGCTTCCTGATAGGTTTGCCGCTGGCTTTCCAGCCACGGCCTCATGAATTCGCGCTCGGCGATAGCGTTTTCCCGTTTGGACTGTGTCTCCTTGTCTGAGCGATTCTTGGCTTGTTCATCCGAATACTGCAAAACGCCCCACAAGAAGCCGGCGACGGCAACCAGCGCACTGATCAGCGGGACCAGTTGCAGTGGGAGTTGCAGCCAGCTTGTGCCTTTTCTGATTTTTTCCAGTTCCAGCGACAGTTTTTCATTCTCAAGCTGCATGTGTTGAAGTTGCGTTATGGCAAGCTGCTGATCAATGGGATTTTCCATATTGTCTCCAATTGCTTGAATCCTGTAGTGTTGATCATCGTTGGTGGCCCAAATCGGCGTTACTATTGTATGATCTTTCTAGCATTCAAAATTAATAATAGCGGCGTCCTGGCAAATCTTTGATGCCGCGTCATCCAGCAGAATGCGCAGACAGCACTGAATCTATCTGACTAGAGCAAAAATAGAACAAAAATTTTTCGGTGCGCTGCTGCAAAGGAAGGGGCCATGAAAAAAAATATAGGGGACAAGCCCGGCCGGTCCAGCGGTTGGCCGCTCAAAATTGAACTGGCACTGTTTGGGACGCTGATCTTTGTGCTTGGCATAGGTGGCTTGTCCTGGTTTGTCGTCGAGGGACTGCGTACAGATTTTGCGCATGTAGTAGAAGAAGAGCAAGCGACCGCATCAAGCTATGTAGCGCGTACCGTTGACCGTGAACTGAGCCAGCGGCTGAAGGCGCTACTGGCGATCGCCGACCAATCCGGCGAACTGCTGCAGACAGATCCGCTGCGTTTGCAGGCCTACCTGGCGGATAAACCGGTCGCCAAGCAAATCTTCACCCGCGATATCTATGTCATCTCCAAGCAAGGCATACGCATTGCGGAAGCGCCTGCGCTGGGTTTCACCGGCAGCAGCTATGCGGACTCTCCTTACTTCAAGGAAGTGATGGCAACAGGGAGGCCTGTCATCCGTCCGACCTTTGGGCGTTTTGCAAAAAAACCGGTGCTGATTGTGGCGGTTCCCCTGTACGAAAAAGACGGCTCCATTGGCGGCGTGCTATGTGGATCTGAGCTGATCGATCCGGGCAGCCCCTTCTATTTTGCCGGTGAAGTGCGCAATGGAAAGACCGGGGGCTTCCATGTGGTTTCTCTCAAGGATGGCGTTATTGTCACCAGCTCCGATCCTGCGCGCGTGCTGCAGGCGGTGCCGGCCAAGGGCAAGAATGCCTTGTTTGACCGGCGCCTGCAGGGATACATGGGGCCGGGGGTAATCGTGGATTCCACCGGCACTGAAATACTTAGCTCGGCCGCCAGGGTTGCTGCGGCGAACTGGCTGGTGATTGCCTATCTGCCGACAGCCGAAGCTTTTACGCCGATACGCGGTGTGGCCACCCGTATCTACACCGGTGCGGTATGCATCGCTTTGTTTGGCGGCATACTGATATGGTTGCTGGTCCGGCGCAAGCTGGCGCCGTTGGAGTATGCAACCCGCCAGATAGGCATGTCGGGTTATGGGAAAACCAGTATGGAGCCCTTGCCCGTTTCAGGCAGCAGCGAGATCCGGCTGCTACTGAATGATTTCAACCGCTTGCTAGTTTATGCGGGCGAGCAGCAAAACATTATCCGCAATGAGCGCGACCAATTGGAAAAGACCATGGCGGAGCGCGAAGAGGCAGTGGCGGCGCTGCATCAAAGCAGCTCCAGTCTGCGTAGCATGCTGGATTCGATGATGGAAGGCTGCCAGATCGTCGATTTCGACTGGCGCTATTTGTATATCAACGACGCGGCTGAAAAACAGAATGGCAGACCGACGGCTGAATTGCTGGGCAAGGTCGTCACCGATTGTTGGCCCGGCTTTACCGGGACGGAAATTTATGTGCTGGAAAAAAATTGCATGGATCAGCGCATCATGCAGCGGGGAGAGTTTGAATTCGAATATCCCGACGGCCGCAAAGGCTGGTTCAGGGTGATTATCCAGCCGGTTCCGGAAGGCATCGTCATTTTTTCTGAAAACATCACCGAGCGCATGCAGGCAGAGGCTGATCTGGGGATTGCAGCAGCAGCGTTTGAATCGCAGGAAGGTATCGTGGTGACCGATGCGGAAGGCATCATCCTGCGGGTGAATCGTGCCTTTACCGAAATCACCGGCTACACAGCAGAGGATGTAGTCGGAAAAACGCCTTTTCTGTTTCAATCTGATCGCAATAGCGAGGAAGAATATCGCGCCAAGTGGGATGCGGTCAATCTCACCGGCGGCTGGCAAGGCGAGGTGTGGAGCAAGCGAAAGGACGGTGAAAACTATCCGCAGTGGCTGACTATCTCTGCAGTGAAGGATAGCAGTGGAAAGGTCACCCATTACGTGCGTACGCAGTTTGATATCTCGGAAAGGAAGAAAGCGGAAGACAGGATACAGGAACTGGCATTCTTTGATCAGCTTACCGGCCTGCCCAACCGCACACTGCTGCTGGACCGCTTAAAGCAGACCATGACGAGTTCGCTACGGAGTGGCAATTTCAGCGCACTGATGTTCATTGACCTGGATGACTTCAAGGCACTCAACGACACGCTCGGCCATGACATGGGCGATTTGCTGCTGCAGCAAGTTGCGCAGCGCCTGAAATCCTGTGTGCGCGAAGGCGATACAGTGGCGCGTCTGGGCGGTGACGAGTTTGTGGTCCTGCTCGCTGGCCTGGGTTCCAATGAGGCAGATTCTGTTGCCAGCGCAAAGATTGTGATCGATAAGATATTGGTTGAGCTGCGCAAGATCTATGAACTGGGTGATGTCTCGCATCAAAGTACGGCTAGCGTTGGCATTACCTTGTTCGGCTCGCAACCGGTATCGATAGACGAATTGATGAAGCAGGCCGATCTGGCGATGTACCGGTCCAAGAGTGCAGGGCGCAACGAGTTCCGTTTCTTTGATCCGGCAATGCAGGTTGCGGCTGTGGAGCGCGTGGCACTGGCAACTGACTTGCGCAAGGCGATAGAGGAGAAGCAGTTCTTGCTGCACTACCAGGCCCAGGTGATCAGTGGGAATGGGGTCATCGGTGCGGAAGTGCTGGTGCGCTGGATGCATCCGCAGCGCGGCCTGGTGTCTCCCGCTGAATTTATCCCGCTGGCAGAGGAAACGGGCCTGATCCTGCCGCTGGGAGACTGGGTGCTGGAAACCGCCTGCGCGCAATTGGCAGTATGGGCTTTACGTCCGGAGATGGAGCATCTGACGATTGCGGTGAATGTCAGCGCGCGCCAGTTTGGAAAGCTGGATTTTGTGGAGCGGGTTTTGTCGGTGCTGAAAAGAACCGGGGCCAATGCTGCGCGGCTAAAGCTGGAGCTGACCGAGAGCCTGTTGGTGGACAATGTGCAGGAAACCATAGAGAAAATGTTTGCGCTGAAAGCCAAGGGGGTTGGTTTTTCGCTGGACGATTTTGGCACCGGCTATTCTTCGCTGTCTTATCTGAAAAAACTGCCGCTGGACCAGTTGAAGATAGACCAGTCCTTTGTGCGCGATGTGCTGCTGGACCCGAACGATGCTGCAATCGCCAGGACCATCGTCGCGCTGGCCCAAAGCCTGGGGCTGGGCGTGATCGCCGAAGGGGTGGAAACGGAGATGCAGAGGGATTTCCTGGCTGGCGTGGGTTGCCATTGCTACCAGGGCTATCTGTTCAGCCGGCCGGTAGTGCTGGAGGCTTTTGAAGAGCTTGTGTTAAAACGGGAAATGATAGAAGGCCTGTCTCATAAAGTTAATGCAGAAACAGCCTGAGGGATGGAGGAGCGGGGGCGCATGAAGCGCTGGCAAAGAATGTCGCTCGCCATCTTCGCCTGATATTTTTCAGTTATATGTCCGTGCAGAGGACTGCATCAATAGGGAGCTCAAATCTGCGCCGGAAGTGTGCGGATGGGCCTGGGGTGGCAAGCCCATCCGTCAATACCTGATTACTTCGCAGACGCCTCTTTCACGTCATTGGTTGCGACGCTTGGCGCGGCGCCAGCAGGCTTATTACCAGCAGCATCGCCGATCTGGCGCAAGGTCACCATGACGGACGGTGGATAGTCAAAGCCGGCGCCGGTATTCCTGTCTATGATGTAGCCGATGCCGCCGCCAATCAGAATGTTCCCCCATACAGCCCCGTTCGATTTGGATACCACCGCGACATTGCCGGCCAGGCTATCCTTTTTGCAGTCGATCGACAAGTCGCCGGTGCTTTTGTGGACGACAACGCTGGCTGGTGAAGTAACAAACCAGGATCCGGCGTCGTTTGATAAAGTGCAGCCTATGCCAGCGACTTCTTTATTGTCGTGTATCGTCGTCACAGATACTGGCTGTAACTTCTCACCGGAAATGGAAGCACAGCCGGTAAGGACAAGTGCCGAAGCCAAGAATAGCAATTTATGCATAACATCCCTTTTCTATTTTTATAAGTAAATCATCTGTAACAATTTGTTACGTCTTGGATAATAATAAAAATTTGTCAGTTATGCATATAAAATAATTAATATTTATTTGAGGCACTAATTTGATGCAATTTCGTGTAGAAAAGCCGGAGTATGAAAAAATCTGACTGCTGACAGGACGTAGTTTGTTACGCAGTTTGTTATTGAGGGGCGAAGAAATGCCATTGCACCGAATGGAGTTCAGTCTGGAGTACAGCGGAACAATTATTGCTGTCAGCTGTTCATTTTCAAATTCGAAATCAAGGAGACACACATGCAAATTAAATTTTCCAGCATTACTGTGATTGATCAGGAACAGGCGCTGCAGTTCTACACCAGGCAGCTCGGTTTTACCAAGATGGCCGACATACCGATGGGGCCTTATCGCTGGCTGACTGTGATCTCGCCGGAAGGTGTGGAGGGTACTGAGCTGGTGCTGGAGCCTTTGGGATTTCCGCCTTCCGCCGCGTACCAGAAAGCATTGTTTGATGCGGGCATTCCTGCTACCGCATTCATTACCAAAGATATTCAGGCTGAGTACAAACGCTTGAAAGAAGCAGGTGTCGTGTTTCGTGGCGAGCCCGTCAGCATGGGGCCTATCACGGCAGTCTTGTTTGAAGACACCTGCGGAAATTTAATCAACCTGGTACAGCCGCCGATGTAGTTTTGCGAAATTTTCTTGCGAAAATGTAGTTGGATATGCGAATGGAATAAGTGATGAAACACGATGCTGACGACCTAATGGCGCGGCATATTTTTCTCGTCAACGTGATGTTTCCTCATGGCATAGTTGTTTCATTTTCTGATATCCGCAACAATTTGTTACCACGGTTTTTCACGGCGAATTATTTGGTATAGTCATTTTCTTTTTTAATGCCTATTGGATCGTGATGAACCCATTCGACAAGGCTAAAGCCAAATACGAAGAACAACAAAAGCAAAGAAATACCGAAAGACAATCCGCAGCCAAAGCCGCCGAGGCGGCTAACCTGGCGTTTATAGAAAAATTTGAACCTGTACTGGATAAGCTGGAACAACTCTTTGAACCATCCGTCACTGGCCTGATCAATGCAGGCTACCAGCCCGTCATAGAACGCAAATTGACACCTTCTACAATGGTGGAGGCAACGCTGGTGTTTACCTCCAGAGAGATTGATCCGGCCTACGGTTATCCCAATCAGTACAGGATATCCGTCACGGTAAGAGGAAACTATTCAACGCAGATGGGATGCGAGCTGGGGCGTGGCGGGCCGGGCGAGCAGGACAGCCGCCTGGTGAAGCGGCATCTGGTGCGGCCGCTTGCCTTGCCGCCGTTTAAGCAGGAAGAATTCGAGGCCAGTTTCATTGAAAAGCTGGAACGGATTTTTACCAAGATATTGCAGCTGGAGCCGGTAGGGAAAAAGGAGTTTAGCTGAGAGGGATGAAAAGTGGCACTGGCTGCCGCTAAAGACTCCATACTTCATAAAGCTCTCTTTTGCCTAATAGCCATGCACGGCGAAACGGTCCTTTGATGGCGCTGAACCAGGGCTGGATAGCCGCAAAGATTTCATCGTCTGCGGTTTTCGTTCGGCCATTGGTATAGCATACCAGCTCTACCGGGCACGCCGTTCTATAGGTCTTGCTGAGTTTTTTGCAGACTATCCTGATAGACGGATCTGTCGCTACAGGTACTGTGCCGGCACCGCCGGCCAGCGAGTAGGCGATATTGGCTGCGAGCATGGGGTCGCAAATTTCCACCATTTCAAAAGCCACCTTGCCTTCATCACCCAGCGTGCAGAGTATGTCCGGCTCGGAATCGCCGCTGCGCTTTTCTATCGAGGTGTCCAGCACAGGCAATCCCGATCTTTGCGCAAAATCGCGAAAGACGCTCAACTCCACGATACCTTTGTCATGCTCTGTTCTCACATGCTTTCCAATCGGTTGGATTCCAGTATATGGTGCATGGCAGTAAGTCACAAATATTCTGCGGCTTTGATGTTTTGCAGAAATAAAAAAGCCCGTCGTAACGGGCTTGGCTTGCATTTATCTTGCTTGTCGCCTGCGTATGGCGATACCAAGCAGCCCAAGCCCAAGCATGGCTAGCGAGGCGGGCTCAGGGACTGCTACGCTTGCTTGACCTACGAAAACATTATCCAGGATAGGCAGTGCGCTATTGGCAGCCGAAATAGAGAACGTGGAAAACGGGGTGTCGGATATGAAGCCGTAAAATGTCCAATTGGCGAAGGGGCCTGTGCTTAATAGAAAAGACTGCCCATCAATGGTGACGGTGATATCTTGCTGAAAGTCATTCACGGTTCCAAATAGCGCTCCGAACGCCTTGGTCGGTGCAAATGTCAGAATTGGGGTGAAAGGAGCAGGGTTGGAAAGCAGCAGTACAGCGCCTGTTCCCCAATTGTAGCCGCCGCCGTCGAAGGCAGGGTCCACAGCGTAGGCGTTGTCGGAGTAAGTAATACTGCCAACAGTAGAGTCGGATAAAACCGCAAAACCGCCTGGCGGCGCATAGCCCTCATAGGTTTCTGTAGTTCCAGGTCCGGCCGCAGCCAGGAACTGGCTCAAGTCCTGGTACAGGACGACGCTCGCATGTATGGGGGCTGCGAACAAGACCAAGCAGAACAGCATGATGCGTGACATGATTTTCATGGTGAGTTCGCTCCGGTTAAGTTCAAAAAAAGCAGCAGTTATCGTGCCAGATTGGTAAAGTCCTTATAAATCAATGATTTACTTATGAACTTTTTGATATTGCGAATGATTTGTAAATTCCATCGACAAGCCAATAGGTTCATTGTTTCTGAGTGTATAAGCCAGGTTTTCCACGGGAATCATCCTCCCCCTCTGATTCTTGCCTGCGGGATTTATGTCTGGCAAAACAAGATATAATCCAGCGTCTTACAGCAACGAAACTTCCTTTGAATAAAGGGCGTGCAGAGCTTGATACCTATCGCAGTTTTTCTTCGATGAACTTTGCCGGTTTGCGGCGTTCTTATTCTATCGACGTGTTTATATCAGGTCTGTCTGTGAAAGCCTTTTTCCCTGCAGTTGATACTTTCGTTTTTGTTGGTGGCTGTAGGCCAGATTGAATATCCTTCCCTTCCTTGTCTAAATAAAGTCCATGCCCTCTTTTGGAAAAGCACTGAATTCCCTGAAATATCTGGCTTTATGCAGCCTTATGCTGGCAGGCTGTAAGAGTGTAGAGCCGCCTGCGGCACCGGTGGTGATTGCTCCTGTACCGCTAGTCAAGCAGCCGCGCACTATCAAGATAGGCCTGGCACTTGGCGGCGGTGCCGCGCGCGGGTTTGCGCACATAGGCGTGATCAAGGTGCTGGAATCGCAGGGCATCGTGCCCGATATTGTGGTCGGCACCAGCGCCGGCAGCCTGGTTGGCGCGATGTATGCGGCTGGCAATAATGGTTTTGTCCTGCAAAAAATGGCACTGGAAATGGATGAGGCAACCATCTCCGACTGGTCTTTGCCCTTGTTCTCCAAATCCAGCGGCGTGCTGAAAGGCGATGGCTTGCAGAACTATGTCAACAAGATGGTGGGCAATACGCCGATAGAAAAATTGAAGAAGCCGTTCGGTGCTGTCGCTACGGATTTGCATAGCGGCCAGCCTATCCTTTTCCAGCGCGGTAACACAGGTATTGCCGTCAGGGCTTCGTCCGCCGTGCCTGGCGTGTTCCAACCGGTAAAGATCAATGGCAGGGAATATGTCGATGGCGGCCTGGTCTCGCCGGTGCCGGTGCGCTTCGCGCGCGAAATGGGCGCGGATTTTGTGATTGCCGTCAATATATCTTCGCAGCCTGAAGGGCAAACGCCGGTCAGTTCCATGGATGTGCTGATGCAGACTTTTACCATCATGGGTCAGAGCATGAATAATTTTGAGCTGAAGAATGCCGATATCGTCATCAAGCCTGATCTGGCGAACATGAAGGGCAGTGATTTTGCCGGGCGCAATCTGGCCATTCTGGCAGGCGAGAAAGCTGCCACAGCAGCACTGCCGGAACTGAAGCAAAAGATAAAGGCGATGCAGGAGCACTAAGCGTGCTGATAGCCTGTAGGCTGCTGATGAGGTGCTGATGCGGCGAGAATTCGGGCGGTGATGCTGGGAAGTGGTAGGGGACTTGCTGGTGTCCTCAGCGTGTCTGTGCTGCTTAAGCCTGGGTTAGCCCCGGTTTAGTTTCAGATGTGCTGCTTGTTGCTTACTTCTTGTCTTTATTTTCTTTACTGTCTTTGCCGTCGTCGTCGTTGATTCTTCTGGCGCCGTTAAATCGTTTTTTCCAGTAAGCGATGTCCATGCTTTCTATGCGGACCTGGCCTCCAGCGGATGGAGAGTGGATGAATTTATTGTCACCCAGATAAATGCCGACATGTGAGAAACCGCGTTTCAGCGTGTTGTAGAACACCAGGTCGCCTGGCTGCAAGTCTTTCTGATCTACTTTTTCGCCTACCTTGCTGATCTCGGCGGAAGTTCTTGGCAATTCCGCACCGATGACATCTTTAAACACATAGCGGACAAAGCCGCTGCAATCCAATCCATTTTCCGGGGTATTACCGCCGCGCTTGTAATTGATGCCGAGCAGGCCCATTGCTTTTGCGCTGAGGTCTGCTGCGCGTTCTTTCAGTTCCTGGAGTTTGGTGTAGGCGGTGGAAGATTCGGGGAAGGTGGTGTCTGCGCTCCAACTTGGGCTGCATAGGCCGACTTGCAGCAGCACAGCCAAAAGCGCTAGCTTGGCTTGCCGTTGATGTCTGTCAAAGAATGTTGGCATCTATACACCTGGTTGGAAAAACTGGTCCACTGTAAACAATGTCAAAACGAAAGTCAAAACCTTGCTTGTAAAAAATTGTTTGTAAAATGATCGGTTTTACACTTTCTCCTATGAACAAAGGATCGGATTTATCTATGTTATTTTTGATAACTTAATATAAAGCCTAGCCATCATGGAATTGCTTTAAAAGGGAGGGCGGGATTGGCGCCTTGCGATGGAAAATTTGTGTTTTGGCGTGACGGGTCGCCTTATGAAGAATGGGCAGATGCAAGGGAGGATAAGGACCTATGGCTGTCCATGCCAATTTATGAGGCTGAGGGTTTTACCAGGCATCCTTTTGTTTTCCAGAAGCGTAGTAATTCGTTAAAATTGGCGTACTTTAAGAAGTAGATAAGAGCGTGGATAAGAGTGGAGGTGGCGGCGCGGAGCCGGCAGCCGGTATTGCACTCTCCTCGTGCTCTTCTACGATTGACGCCGTGCCTGCCGGGAGTATTTTATTTTGCTGTTTTTGCACGGGACTGGTCCCGACATCTTGCCGCGCCGCCTGGCCCTGCGATCTTCCTGGCAACCGGAGCGGGAATTGTATTCATGAATCATCCGGATACTCTCCATATAGAAGGCATGCTGCGCCGGGTGGAGGCGCAACCGGTGTTGTTTGCCCCAAAAATTTCGCGCCTGGCCCTGCAAAAACTGGACATTGCGGATGAGCCGCGGCAGTCGCTGCAGGTGAACGTCTGGCGTAACCACGCGATAGAGAACCTGCTTGGCCTGGCGCAGCCCTTCTTTGCCTATGGCAGAATCGCCGCCGGCTTCCATATCAGCGATTACGATGACAGCCTGATGTTTGCCGGCCACCAGTCTGCCGATGTGGAGCTGTTATGGCTGGATAGCGAGCGCTACCTGGCTGCTTCTGCTGCCGCAGAGTGGCTGACGTGGCTGGAGGGAAGGGTGCGTGCCTTGCGCGCCATCAGCAAAGCGCCGATAGTCATTGCCAGCTGGATGGCTGTGCAAGCCGACGACATACATCCCCTGCAGGCGCTGGCGGATGCCGTGCCCGCGGTTTATTTCGCCGACCTTGCCGCCGTATGTGCGGAGGCTGGCGTGGCGTTGACGGATCAGCGCTCGGCGGCAGCGGCAGGCACGCCGCTGGCAAATGCTGCGCAGCCGCTGCTGGCCCGCAAGCTTGCTTGCCATTGGCTGCCGGCGGCAGCCTTGCCGCCGGTGAAAGCAATTGCTCTGGATTTGGACCATACCCTGCACGCAGGCGTGCTGGGCGAGGATGGAGTAGATGGCGTGCAATTGACAGCAGAGCATGCCAGCTTGCAGCAGATGCTGGCTGGCTTGCGTGAGCGCGGGATATTTCTCGCGCTGGTGTCGCGCAATGAAATGCAGGATGCCGAAGCCTTGTTTGCCCAGCGCAGCGACTATCCATTGAAGTGGAGTGATTTTTCTGCGATCGAGGTTTCCTGGGACCCAAAGGCACAAGCCTTGTCCCGCGTTGCGCAGGCTTTGCGGATAGCGCCGGATGCAATTCTGTTTGTCGATGATAATCCCGGCGAGCTTGCCAGCGTGGCGGCTGCGCTGGATGGCATCAAGACCGTGCATGCAGACGCCGCGCTGACCCGCCGCGCGATTGAATTTTATCCAGGCCTGTGGCGCTGGCGCGTGGATGTCAATGACGCCAAGCGCGTGCAGGATCTGCAAGCCAATGCCGAACGTATTGCACTGCAGGCCGATGCCGCCGATAGTTCGGCTTACTTCCGCAGTCTGCAAGTTGCGCTGGGCTTTAGCTATGACCCGCTTGAGCAATTGGCGCGGGTGGCGGAATTATGCCGCAAGACCAACCAGTTCAATCTTGCGATGCGGCGTTTCACCGAAGCCGAGGTGGCCGACAGGATGGCGCTGCCTTCTGCATCGGTAGCCAGCATCAGCATGAAGGACCGCTTATCCGACAGCGGCATGATAGGCCTGATCATTGCCGAGCGAGAGGGGAGCCGCTTGCGCATTGAGGAACTTTGCATCAGTTGCCGCGCGATGGGGCGCCAACTGGAAGATACGATGATATTGGGGGTGATCGCCGGCATGCCGCAGTTTGACGGATGCACGGAACTGGCCTTTGTCGTACGCCACGGCCCGCGCAACCAGCCCGCGCTGGAGTGGCTGGGCAAGTTGCTTGATATGCAAGAGGCGCCGGCAGAAGGGGAGCATCTGCTTCCTGCCGATATTCTGAGGCGCTTCGTGCCTGACAGCAGTGTGACGATAACAAAAGATAACAAAAAATAACTAAAGGAAAGCAAGCCATAATGAATCGCCAGGAAATTGAAGACATCGTGCTGGATACTGTCGCCACCATATTGAAGCGGCCACTGGACGCAGGCCTGAATTCCACCCGCAGCAGTATCGTCGAATGGGATTCGCTGAAGCATGTGGAAATTATGTTCGCGCTGGAAGATGAGCTGGGGACGGAATTTTCTGAGGAAGAGCTGGCGCAACTGGACAGCGTAATGAAGATCGTCGATGTGGTGGCAGCCCGGCAGGCGGCCTAGATCAGTATAGCCATCAGCAATGATGCGGAATATGCAGTGAAATTTTAATTGGATTTGCATGGACGACTTATCGCCTTGTATTGAAGCTACTGCTTTGCAGGATCAGACATCGGCATTGATTGATGCCGGACAGTACGATGATGCACTCAGATCGATTGCGGTCGGTGTCGGGTCTTTCTATACACGGCCGGACATTATCGGTTACTCCCTCTACCTGTTTGGTTACGACCGGCTGGTGCAGCGCCTGGGCGAGGCGATGCGCGATACCAGCGTGCCGGCGGAGACGGAAGCACGCGGGGGCTATCTGCTGATCCTCAGTGAGTTTTACAGCGCCGGCGGACATTCGCGCGTGGCGGAAGATCTGGTGAGCGTGCTGGGTGGAGCAGTGGTCGTGTTGACTGATATGTTCGGCTCTTACCAGAGCGGCCGTTTGAAAGTGGCCGACGCGCGAGCCCGCATGCCCAAGGCCATGGTGCATAGGCTGGAAGACCCCAGCTTTGCCGGTAAGGTACGCGAGTTGCAGGCGGTATTTAGTGCCGTAAGGCCGGAGCGTGTGTTGATCCTGGCGCACCATCCGGACCCCTTGCCGTATGTGGCGGCCGCGAGCCTGCCGCAATCGGTTCGCAAAGTGTTCTTCCATCACTGCGACCATCAGCCTTCGGTAGGCTGCACGCTGCCGGGTTATGAGCATGTGGACTTTACCGAGCATCTGCAAACCATCTGCGAAAAAAATCTTGGGCGGCCGGCGACCCATATGCCTTTGTATGTTGCTGACCGCGGCGTTAAAACCTTTAGCAGTCCCACCCTTGAAACCCTGACTGTCGTTTCATCCGGCTCATCCAACAAGTACAAGCGCGATGGTGTGCTGGCGTATCAGAACGTGGTTGCCGAGGTGCTGGGACTGATAGGTGGAAATTATTGGCATATAGGCCATCTGGATGATGCGTGGCTGGCCCTGATACGCGAATCGCTGAAAGCGCGCGGCATAGCCGAGAACAGGTTTTGTTATGTGGCGCATGTGCCGTCCTTGTGGGATAGCCTGAAACAGATAGACGGCCATGTGTTCCTGGGTTCGTTCCCGATTCCGGGTGGGCGCGGTTCGATAGAGGCACAAGGTTGCGGCTACCCGGCTGTGTATTACGCCAATGATGACCGTGCTCCTTTGCTGCGGCATGCCGATATTTTTGCCAACAAGGAATTGGGCTGGACCGACATCCCTGAGTTGCTCGCGGCACTGAAGACGGTCGCCGCCGACCATGCGGCGCAAACGGCGCAGGCGCGTGATTATTATGTGCGGCAATACAGCTACGATGTATTCGTCAGCCGCCTGAATCTCGCCCTGGGCAGGCATTGAGCGCGCGCTTTGTGCGTGGTGGATGCAAGGCAGATAAAAATAATGGATAGACCTTATGAAGAGTTTTGACAAGAAAGATGTAGTAAACGGCAGATCCATTTACTTGCGTGCGGCGACCAGCGAGGATGCCGCCTTCGTGTTTGAAATGCGCAGTGATGAAATGAAGTCGCGCTACCTGAACAAGATACAGGGCACGATCGCGGATCAGGCCGCCTGGCTGGAAAAATCCTATGCCGACCCTTACCAGTTTTATTTTGTCATCTGCTCGCTGGCGCATGAGCCTTTGGGTCTGGTGCGCCTATATGATCAGCAGGGCGACAGCTTTTGCTGGGGAAGCTGGTTGATCAAGCGAGGGGCGCCTTCTTCAACGGCGATTGAGTCGGCCTTGCTCGTATATCAATTTGCATTGGGACAAGGCTTTACGCAAAGCCATTTTGAGGTGAGTGCTGGCAATGACAGCGTGATCAACTTCCACCAGAAGTTTGGCGCTGTCGAGACGGGCAGGGAGGGGGAGGATATCCGTTTCAGGATAGAACTGCCGGCGATACAGCAATCAATGCAAAAATTCAGGAAATTTTTACCTGCCTAGCCTGTTTGATCGGATAAAAGCAGGCTGCGAGCCTATTGCCGATTGAAAATTGCTTGTGCTACTCTCGCTTCCCGGGATTTCGGCATTGTTTTGGCGTTACCATACGCTGGAATCGCTGTTTCCCCTGCAATGACCAAGAGCAGCCTTAGATAAATAATAAAACTGGCTGAGTCCAACCCAGAAGAAAGAAGAAGATGTCAGTAGAAGACTGCCGCCTGATAGAGCTGCCCAAGATCCACGACCCGCGTGGCAATCTGACCTTCATGGAATCGAACAAGCACGTGCCGTTCGAGATCCAGCGCGTGTTCTACCTGTATGACGTGCCCACCGCCTCCGACCGCGGCGCCCACGCCCACAAAAGCCTGCACCAGTTCCTGATCTGCCTGTCCGGCAGCTTTGACGTCGCCCTGGATGACGGCAAGAACAAACGCACTGTCCACCTGAACCGCCCCTGGCAGGGTTTGCATGTGCCGCCGATGATCTGGGCCTCCGAAATCAACTTCGATGCCGGCTCGGTCTGTCTGGTGCTGGCCTCCGCCCCGTACGACGAATCCGACTATTATCGCAATTACAACGACTACCTGGCCGCCCTCGCGTCCTTACCCTCACCATGAGCACGACCATGAGCACCGCCGTCCCCTTTCTCGATATCCAGGCCTCCTACCGCGAACTCAAGAGAGAGATCGACAGCGCCGTCCAGCGCGTACTCGAATCCGGCTGGTACATCCTCGGCGGTGAAGTCGATGCCTTTGAGCAAGACTACGCCACTTACTGCGGCGTCCAGCACTGCGTCAGCGTTGCCAACGGCCTAGATGCGCTGCACCTGGCCCTGCGCGCGATGGACGTCGGCCCCGGCGATGAAGTCATCGTCCCGTCCAATACCTATATCGCCACCTGGCTGGCCGTCAGCCAGTGCGGCGCCATCCCGGTTCCGGTTG
>NZ_BMED01000009.1 GCF_014636315.1 Parundibacterium terreum
ATGGCCACCGCGTTCCTGTGCTCATCGGGGTGGCCGGATTCGCCGACGAACGAAATCGTGTTTTAGCTTTTGTCATCGATATGACTGAGCGTAAGCAAGCGGAAAAAGAATTACGGCGCAGCCGCCACTATCTTGCGGAAGCGCAAATGGTCAGCCATACCGGAAGCTGGGCACTGAACCCGGTTTCGAATGCTATTCTGTATTGGTCGGACGAGTGTTATCGCGTCATGGGCCGTGACCCTGCGCAGGGCCTGCCTTCGTTCGAACAAGTAGCGGAAGACGTTTATCCGGATGACCGCGCCCGAGTCGTGGAAAGCTTTGAGAAGGCCTTGCGCGAAGGCGCCGACTGGGAAGCCGAGTACCGAATAGGGCGCACCAATACAGGGGTGCGTACCGTTCGTAGCCTGGGGCATCCGATTCTGGATGACTCTGGCCAGGTGATCGAATTCGTCGGAACTGTGATGGATATCACGGAGCAAAGGCGCGCGGAGGAAGAGCGCGAGGAACATTTATGGTTTCTTGAGTGCATGGACCGCATCAACCGCGCCATGCAACGAACGAACGAGGTCGAGGGTATGACGCGCGGTGTGCTTGAGGAGACGCTGGCGATCTTCGAATGCGACAGGGCCTGGCTGGTATATCCCTGCGACCCCGAAGCGCCGACCTGTCGCGCGGTAATCGAGCTTACGCAGCCGAATTATCCGGGTGTCTTCACGCTCGGCCAGGAATTGCCGGTCGACGCAGAAACGTCGAAGTCCCTGCGCGACGTATTGCACGGCCCAGGGGCGGTGATGGATCGCATCCCGTCGGAGATTCGCGACCGATTCAAGATTCTGTCGACGATTGCGGTCGCAGTTCACCCCAAAGGCGACAGGCCATACCTGTTCGGGTTGCATCAGTGCTCCCATTTGCGCTCTTGGACCGCCGTGGAACGGCGGCTCTTCGAAGAGATTGGCAGGCGCTTGGAAGATGCGTTGTCGAGCGCGATAGCGCACGGCAATCTGATCGCCAGCGAAGACGCATTACGAACGAGCGAGGAGCGCTTCCGAACCCTGGTGGACCACGCGACGGATGCCATCTTTCTTTATGACGATGAAGGTATCGTTCTTGACGTAAACCGTCAGTCCTGCGAAGCACTGGGTTACACGCGCGAAGAGCTAATCGGCATGAGTACCTGTCAGATCGACTGCGACATGACACAGGAAAAGACCCAGCGGATCAAGCAACGGCTGATCGAAGAAGGAAGTGCGACGTTTCAAAGCCGCCGCCTTCGCAAGGACGGGCGCATGTTTCCCGTCGAAGTGCGCGCGCGGGCATTCGACCGCGGAGGGCGCCTTTTCGGGATTGCACTTGCCACCGACATTACCGACCGTAGGCTTCGCGAGCAGCGGCTACTCGCCCAATTTAGTGTAACGCAGACGCTGTCCGAAGCGGCATCACTCGAAGAAGCAGCACCGCGCATTCTTCGCGAATTGTGTGAGGCACTCGAATGGGAACGTGCTGCATTCTGGCGCGTTGATCCGGAAGCAGGCGTCATAGCTTGCATGCAAACATGGTCGTCTGCCTCCTTCCCGAGCCCCCACTCCGAGTTGGAAACTGGAATAGATGGCTTCGGCATGTACCTCTCCAATCGAGTATGGCTGAGTGGCGCACCTGTATGGATTACCGACACGACGGTCGATCAGGAGTTTCAGTCGGTGGAAAAGGCCGCAATGGAAGGGCTCAGCACTGCTTTCGCCTTCCCAATTACGATCAAGAGCGGGGTCTTGGGCGTGATTGAACTCTTCCATCGCGAGGTCCGCGATACCGATCCCGAACTCATACAGATGATGAGCTCCATCGCAGGCCAGGTTGGACAGTTTATCGAGCGCACGCGCGCGGAAGAGGCGTTAAGATATGCGCGGGAAAAGCTTGCGCAGGCTTCGCGAATAGCAACGGTAGCTGAACTATCAGCATCCATAGCCCACGAAATTAACCAACCGCTGCAGTCTGTTGTAGCCAACGCACAGGCTTGCAGGCGCTGGCTCGCTGCGATGCCAGCCAACATCGAAAAGGCCCGTTTCAGCGCTGACGCCATCGTCCGTGACGGATATGCAACAGCGGACGTAATATTCCGCATTCGTGCACTGTTCAAGCGCTCGGCTCCTGCGAAGGTCGATCTTGACATCAATAAGCTGATATTTCAAATATGCACTCTGATGGCAGACGAAATTCAAGCAAACGAGATCTTACTCGATACTCGATTAGCTCAGGACGTACCGATGATCAGGGCCGACGCGGTGCAGATTCAGCAAGTGATCGTCAACTTAGTGCGTAACGCCGTTGAGGCCATGTCGGTTACGACAGGGCATAAGAAGTCCTTATTGATTCGCTCTCGACGCGACGGGGAAGACGTAGTTGTCGATGTTCAGGATGAGGGTACTGGATTGGCAAATCTGGAGACGATATTCGAGCCATTTACCACCACGAAGGAAACGGGTATGGGCATGGGATTGGCGATCTCCCGGTCGATAGTCGAAGCTCACGCCGGTCGTATCTGGGTCGTGCGCAATGAAGTCCATGGTGTGACCTTTAGTTTCAGCCTTCCGACCCATATTTTGGAGCCAAATTGAAAGAATGAGTCATCTTACCTCTAGTTACCTCGGGAATACTTCGATTACGACCATATCTGGTTGTTGCCACTGGACGCCGGAGACAAGAACTTTGCAATGGTGTACCTGCCCCAATTTTTGTTATGGCCTTTTAATTTTTATAAAGTGATGGTCAACGTCATCGCACATGGATCGGAATAGGCGATATCTCGGCCTCATAGCCTAGCTACTTAGGTATCAGGATTTTTGCAACATGGAAGAGCACGTGAATTTCACGATTTAACAGTGCGTACAGATTCAGACCAAACGGATCTCGCGATCGAACTATTACAGTTACAGTATTGCGGTTTTTCCGAACTTGTGAATAAGGCAGGTCCGTTGCTTGATGACCTGGCTCGCTGTTGATCGCAAGCTAAAATATAAAGATATCAGTAACTTATCTTACATGATTTTTGTGACGACCAGAAAAAGCCGCTGGGGTAGTCACTTATTCGCTGCCTGTAACTAAGTTGACGCGGAATGAAAATATGGAGAATAGCTAGATCGGATTTCTGCAAAAAAATGAAGTGACTACGCAACAGCCGACTTCAAATGCGGTCCAGCCAATTGTTGGTGAAATTGATGGGTTGGAAACAATGGCTAGAATTTAGGAAAGAATTTTCTATTTCTCATTGCTTGGGATTGCCATCGCAGCCAGATTCTATTTTTTGCTCTACTGACCAAGCGCCTCAAAATGACTCGCGATAATCCGTTTCGAGACAGGTGCCATGACGCAGTTGAATTGTTTGTCCAGCATCCATGTATCTTCCATGACCACCGCCAGTCCTGATACCGGGTGAGTTTTCGTCGGGTTGTGTTTGACGCGTTATATAACCAGTCCTGAGCGACCTGCGACGAGATAAACGAACGTGAATACTGCAATCCAAACTACATCAGTGACATACCAAAAACAGCTAAATTACCTGGTTTAACTATGTATCTGCCTATTTAGCTTGCCTGATGCAGCTGTCTTAATCGAGCTGCGCAGCCTCTAGTCGCTCGATCTGAGCTTTTTTTCCGGCGCCGCGATGGCTGAGCCATCGGCCACGCGTTTGACTGCGAGTTCCTTGAATTCACGCGATACGGCCAACCACTTGCGTCATGATTTCGGAAATAGAAATTGGACCTGCAGTCTGAATGACCAACTAGGCGCGTTTATGGGTCTAGCGAGGTTTGAAAATACTTGTACATTGGTATTGATAGACTGGCCGCCAACTTTAAATAAACGACCAATGCCTCCGCCAACTGGTACCGTCCAGCGCTCGCTTGATTTTTGTTTCCAATTCGAAGTAACGACGGGACTAGATACCAGATACCAGCCTCCTTTCATGTTGAAGTTCACAAAAGGCTGAAACGTCAGCTGATTAACCCGTTGCGAACCTTCGCCAGCCCACACATTATTAATCAGCGCGCCAACGACCCATGGACCTTGTATCGTTAACGCCACCGCCGCGGGACCGGTGCCCCATTTATTGGTGCCGAGCATTCTATTTGTAGCGGTCGGCAACCAAAACTGTGGGCCGATACCCCAAATAACCTCTCCCGGATGTGCAGGCGAAAAATAAAACTGTGGCTCCATGTTACCTAGCCCAAATTGACCATTTGAATCTGAAGTAGCCGGCGGTTGATAGATCAATGGAGTAATCCATCTAGTGATTAACACCCAATCGTCATTTAATTTTACTGGGATAACTGGTTGCACTAATAATACATTTTGTGTTGTGCCATATGGCCCAACGTTAAAATATGTATTATTTTGCAGAGGAAGAGTAACTAAATGGGCGATAGGATTTTGTGCTTCTCGGGCCTCTGCGACTTGAGGCTCTTCAGACGCCGGTTCGGCGAACGAATATCTACCGAACGAAAAGAGTACGCCCAGGAAAACGATGATTCTCGGCACGAGGGCTATGCGGAAATATCGGGCGGACCCATTGTATAGACACTGCAGCATACTTTTCCCTAGTAAAGTCTTGCGAAAATTATTGCTTTCGAATAGTTTCAAAAAATTTGTTGAATTCCCACCGTTTCGACACTTGTTTCAGGCACCGTGTTTTCCCCATTGTTGCAATTTCCCCTAATGCTTTAAAAGTGTCACGCGACAAGCCTGGGACCTTTGATGACACAAATTAGTTTCATATTGATAAACTCATCAGGCTCCGGTTGAATTCCAATTAATAGTCCCAGAGTGGAATACTCGTTTTGAGGATCGCCAGCCGTTGATTGCAAGGTCTTAGTACCCAAAAAATATCGGTGCTATCGGCATACAACAGCGAGATGGATAAGCTGAGTTCGTATTCACAGTAGCTTTCAGAAATGCGCTCCCCTATTTCAAGCATCGCCAGACTTGCAAAGTCTTCCTTAGGCTTGGTCATTAACTCTATAGCTTTGAAAAAAATATTTTCATAGCGGGAGAAGGCCGCACTAACAAAACCTCGCGATAGGCGTGTCCAGCCTTAACTAGCGCACCGAACGCCTGTTCGTTGATATGTTCGAAAAAGATCCAAAGCAGCGCTTCGGTTGTGGGGCGTATAGCCTGATATTACATACGTTTCGCCTGGCGGTATTGGACAAAGAGAGCAGCAAGTAATGTTACGCATCGATACTTCAGATTTCCGACTATCTTTGCATTTTCATCAAAATATTCATTGGCATCATATTGTGATGCAGATGGGACATAATCCAGAGCGACCCCACGACGACGATAAAAATGATGAGCAATGTTGCGGCGAATGCCAAGATGTTGGTGCGCTGCTCAGGAGCGGTATTGATGTGCAAGAAAAAGATGAGATGAACCAGCATCTGCGCAACGGCAAGCACGCTCACGGCAGCCAAAATGCTCGCGGGAGTCATCCAATCATTTATGGCCAGAATAAACGCTGCTGTAGTCAAGAACGCTGCAGAGAGGTAGCCTATCAAGTATCCGTGCCATGTCCCATGACCGCCACCAGTCCGAATGCCGGGCGCTTTTTCGGTGGCGGGCTCTTGTGGTGATAAATAGTCAGTCATGAGCGACCTCCAATGAGATAAACGAAGGTAAACACGGCAATCCAGACGACATCAATTACATGCCAAAACAGGCTGAAGCAATAGAATCGGCGCATCACAGCGGGCGAAAATCCTCTGAGGAGAAGTTGCACCCCAATGTATATGGCCCAAAGGAGTCCAGCGAGAACGTGCAGGCCATGCGTGCTAACAAGGGTGAAGAATGAGGAGAGAAATGCGCTGCGGTCCGGCCCCGCGCCATCCGTGATGAGTTGACGGAACTCCGACAATTCCAGATTCAGGAACGCCGCTCCCAAGAGGAAGGTAAGTCCCAGCATGAAGAGCGCCCCCACGCGGTTGCGATTATCGCAAGCCAGCATTGCCATGCCACATGTCAGGCTGCTGGTAAGCAGCAGCGCCGTTTCAATATAGGCGTTCTTCAAGCTAAAGAGATCATGGCCCGACGGCCCCCCATCAGTCGAGTTATGAAGGACCGCAAAAGTGGCAAAGAGCCCAGCGAAAAGAATCGCGTCACTGAGTAGGTAGAGATAGAAGCCAAATGCGGTGACTCTTTGGCGCATCGGTGTGCCGTCTCCTGTTATTGGAGTTGCTTCGAATGGCGTTGCGTATGAGCTGGACATTAGATTGACCTTATTGGTGTGGCCGGACGGCCTTGTGCGTTGGACTGCATCCCATTGACGCTGGCGGCCGACAGCACATATTCATCGTCTTCATCCCACGCGAAAACCGCAATGAGCGCGATTATTGCGGCAAGAGAGAGGGCGCCAAGCCAGAAGATGTGCCAGATCATTCCAAAGCCGCCAATTACCGCAAAGAAGGCGATGAAAAAACCCAGGGACGAGTTCTTTGGCACTTCAATCTCCTCAAATGTCTGGGCCGCGCTCGACACGCCTTCTATCTTTTGCTTCCAGTAAGCGTCGACGCTGGTAACGACGGGGAGGACCGGGAAGTTGTACATCGGAGGCGGCGACGGAGTTGACCATTCCAGGGTCCTGCCGTTCCATGGGTCCCCGGTGACGTCACGCCGACGGTCGCGAGTCCAGATGCTGTAGACCAGCTGAATAATCTGTAGAAGGATGCCAATCAGGATCAGGAAGGCGCCGAATGCCGCCACATAGAGGTAGATGTTCCATGAGGGATGGTTATAGTGGTTCAGGCGCCTGGTCATGCCCATGAAGCCCAGGACATAAAGCGGCATGAAAGCAAAATAGAAGCCCACAAACCAGAACCAGAACACGGCCTTTCCCAGGCGCTCATCCAACGTGAAGCCCCACACCTTCGGGAACCAGTACGTCAAGCCGGCCAGGCAGGCAAAGACAACGGAGCCAATGATGACGTTATGGAAATGCGCAATCAGGAAAAGGCTGTTGTGCAGTACGAAGTCCGCCGGAGGAATGGCCATTAAGACGCCAGTCATGCCGCCCACCGTGAAGGTGATGATGAAGCCTATGGTCCAAAGCACCGGGGACGTGTACTGAACACGGCCGCCGTACATTGTGAAGATCCAGTTGAATACTTTGACCCCAGTGGGAATCGCGATAATCATTGTTGTGATGCCGAAAAACGTATTGACGTCCGCCCCTGACCCCATAGTAAAGAAATGATGCAACCAGGTCGTAAAGCCGAGCAGACAAATCGCCATAGTGGCAATCACCATGGATCGGTAGCCGAAGAGGGGTTTTCCGGAAAAAGTCGCGATGACTTCAGAAAAAATCCCAAAGGCCGGCAACGCCAGAATATAGACCTCCGGGTGCCCCCAAGACCAAATAAGGTTGATGAACATCATCGGGTCTCCTCCGCCGTCATTGGTGAAGAAGTGCATTCCAACATAGCGGTCGAGCAGCAATTCCGAAAATGTTACAGTTAGGATAGGGAACGCGGCTACGATCAGCATGTTGGATGCAAGTGCAGTCCACGTGAACACCGGCATCATATCAAGCTTCATGCCAGGGGCCCTCATTCTTAAAATAGTCGCAAGCAGATTCACGCCCGAGAGCAGTGTTCCTGCTCCGGATATCTGCAGGGACCACAGGTAATAGTCAACCCCTACTCCGGGGCTGTACGCGAGCTCCGATAATGGAGGATAAGCAAGCCATCCCGTACGGGCAAACTCGCCTATTCCCAGCGACAGATTCACAAGCAGGGCACCGGCGGCGGTCAACCAGAAGCTGATAGCATTGAGCTTGGGAAATGCGACATCACGTGCACCAATCTGGAGCGGCACCACGAAATTCATTAGACCTATGACGAAGGGCATCGCCATGAAAAAAATCATGATGGTGCCATGAGCTGAAAAAACCTGGTCATAGTGCTCTGGGGGTAGATAACCCTTTGCGCCATCATGCGCCAGTGCCAGCTGCGAACGCATCATGATAGCGTCGCTGAAGCCGCGAAGCAGCATGACCAGCGCAAGCAGCGTGTACATCACCCCAACGCGCTTGTGGTCCACCGTCGTCAACCATTCGGTCCAGAGCCAACGCCACCTTTTCAGATACGTAATGAGGGCAAGGACCCCGAAAATTCCGATTAAAATGACCAAGCACGTGCCCATCACGATGGGTTGGTCGAACGGAATTGCATCCCACGTCAATTTTCCGAACATTTCAATACTCCTTTCCGAGGACCATACCGTCTATTGCCATCGCAGGCTTTTGACCGCATTCCCGGCTCACCGCCACTGAGTCCACGCTCAGCAGCATTGCATATCCAAAAATGTCGCCATCGACAGAGGCGAAATGTTCAATGCCTGACGTCTTGTGTGAGCTCGCGAGGCGCGTATATTCGCGTGGGCCTAGAGAGCCACCACCGCTCTTTAACTTCGCGACCCATGCTTCGAAACCGGCTTGGTTCGTTGCCAATACTGGAAAGTGCATGTCGGAGAATCCATCGCCGCTAAATTGAGCAGAAAACCCTTCGTAGGTTCCCAGATCGGTGACCTGAAGGGAGAGGCTCGTCTGCATTCCCGCCATCGTGTAGATTTGGCCTCCCACGCTGGGAATGAAGAATGAGTTCATGACGGTCGCCGACGTTAATTTGAAGTTGACCGGAACGCCGACGGGTACAGCGAGTTCGTTGACGCTCGCTATGCCAAGGTCCGGGTAGATGAATAGCCATTTCCAATCCATAGAGACAACCTGAACGTTCAAAGGTTTTTGCTCCGATGCAATTGGCTGGTAGGGATCAAGGTCGTGAGCTCCCGTCCAAGCAATCGCGCTGAGGAAGAGAACTACTAGTAGCGGGACCATCCAAATGCTGAATTCGATGCGGCCTGAATACTCCCAATCGGGCCGATAGATGGCCTTATTATTTGTCGAACGGAACCACCAGAAATACACCAAAGCTAGCACAATGACTGGAACAACGACGACCAACATCGTGATCAATGCTTCTAGTAGGAGCAATTTTTCCGAGGCTCCTATCGGTCCGTGCGTTACCAACACGCCTTCCGTGCAGCCTGACAGGGTTGTGCCGAAAGTCACTAAACTCAATTTCAAAAGACGAAGTCTCATGGTTATTCGACGGCCTCCGTGACGTTTTTCCCGAAAAATTATGCGGGACAGTGGTGTCGAATCTCAATGGAAGGTTGCGATTCCGATGTGATTGGCGACGAGCCAATAATGCAGGATCAGCCAGGGCAGAGCTATCCCTCGCATGGGGGATAGGCTCATGTCGATCAATTTTCAGGTCTCCCAAATGAGAGATTTTCATCTGGTACTGTCGCAAATATATTGTAAAAAACGCGACAAGCCATGTACAACATCGCATTCCAAAACTGGCCTGAGAAATCGTACTAACGCTCATACCAAGAGGAAGCGTTTCGATTTTGGAATCCGTGAGAAAACTGAACTGGTATTTGGTCCAGCATGTGGCGCTGGGGAAGCAATTTCTCGTACATTGGTCCGAAGACGGTAGTGGCCGACATGGTCTCCTTAGTACGATCAAGGTTTTCCAACACAATCGTTTTTGTCGGCGGGCCTTTCGGCGCGGTTGGCAGTCGCGGATGCGGTCCGAACGACGGCGTAATGCGCACCTAGTTTCTCGGCGCCATCCCCCCCGTAGGAGGGATAGCGCATTCTAGGTCCCGGACGTAATATAGAGTTCCACGATCACTCTATCGCTGATGCAGCGCGCCTACCTTCCTAAGGAGTTGAAGACCAGCATGAATATCGCGAACATTGAAGACTATCGCAAACTATGCGAAGCCAGACTTCCCCGATTCCTGTACGACTACATCAGCGGTGGCTCTTTCCAGGAGAACACGCTGCGCGCGAATATGGCGGAGCTACAGGCCACGCTGTTGCGCCAACGTGTGATGGTGGACGAATCGCATATCAACTTGTCGATTGACTTGTGGGGGCAGGCAATGTCACTGCCAATCGTTTTAGGGCCCGTCGGTATGGCCGGAATGTACTCGAGCCGCGGCGAAGTCAAAGCGGCCAATGCGGCGAAGGCGGTTGGGGTTCCGTTTACGCTGTCGACCATGGGGGTGTGCGACGTGCACGAGGTCGCGCAAAAGACTGGCGTTCCTCCTTGGTTCCAGCTCTATATGCTCAAAGACCGCGGTTTCGTAAAGAGCGTGATCGAACGATCAGTTTCTGCAGGTTCGAAGGTGTTGGTATTCACTGTCGATCTTGCGACCCCCGGGCGGCGATACAGCGAGGTGCACGACGGGATGGAGAAGGACCCGACGCTTCTTGGGATGCTGGGGTTCGTAGCCCAAGGCGTGACGCACCCACGCTGGGCCCTCGATATCGTCACTAAAGGCTGGCCACTGAAGTTCGGTACTGTGGCTGGAGCAATGCCCAAAGGCGTCCCGTATGGAAAATTTGTTCACGACAACTTCGATGCATCGACTAACTGGAGAGACATCGAGTGGATACGGTCAATCTTTCCTGGAAAGATTATTTTGAAAGGTATTCTCGACCCCGAAGATGCAAAGCGCGCTGTACAGACAAATATCGACGGGATTGTGGTGTCAAACCACGGTGGCAGGCAACTCGATAGCGTGACATCGACCATTCGTGCCTTGCCGAAGGTTGTCGATGCCGTTGAAGGTAGAGTTCCGGTGTTTATGGATGGAGGCATTCGCTCGGGCCTGGACGTGTTGAAAGCGCTGGCGCTTGGCGCCAAGGCATGCTTCGTAGGACGGGCGTGGGCATATGCATTGGGGGCGACGGGCGAATCAGGGGTCCGGGACATGTTGGACATCCTTAGAGAGGAGCTCAGGGTCGCCATGATTCTGACGGGATGTAGTGATGTCAACCGAGCCACTTCTGACTTGCTGCTCAAGGATTGACGCACGCCGTTGTGTAGGTCGCTGTCTTTCGGGTAGGTGCAAGTCCATGCGCCACTCACGCAGAAGTTTCTTGGATCAGACACAAGTCATGTTGCTTCCAGAGCAGTTTGGCGGTTACATTGTGCAGAGTAATCCAGTACGAGTGTCGACGTCTTCTTTGAAGAGCTGGGTCCGGAGAGTATGGGATTTGAAAGCGTCAATCCGGCAGAAGTATGACAGTCCGCGTATCTCCTGTCGGTGCTTCTTAGTATCGACATTAAGGTAAGTGTCGCCTAAAATTTAGTCTACCTTAGGTGAATTAAAATCAACGTTACTTTGGAAAGACAAGAAATGAACAAGATAGAGCACTAACGCGCCGAGAGCCCTTTATCGATCATTCCCTGCCGTTGCAGCAGCCAGTCAATTATCGCGTACAAATCGTCCTCGCTGGCATGCGTGACGCCGAAATCTTCAGGCGGGGTGGTCGTATGCCACTATCGAGCGGTAGCAATTGGGCTTTGGTGTCACGATGCGCCAGGCCAACATGTCCAACATCAGGTCGCGTTCACGACAAGCTTTGTACGCGATCATCCATGTCCATTCCAATCGCGCATCGTCCTCGCCACAGCATCCGTATGCCCATGCGCGCGAACAAAAATCTCGAAAGCCTGCGCCAGTGGCAGGAAAGCCTCGCTTTGCAATGAGCGGAAAATGATCTCGTCCAACGAATTTGGCGAATGCGAAGGGTCACCAGTATCTCTATCTTAATGGCACTGTCTTTGCAGTAGCTGCCACGCAGCAGATGGGTGCAACAGAGCCTATGAGCCAGCACATTCCTCTGTCTCTAGCTGACATGGTGTCACTTCTCTTGTGAAGGTTCGACAAGCGTATCACTTCATCTCGCTGCGTTGGTCCAGCTCGAAGGGTACCCCCTTTCACCAATAAAAAATATCTCAATAGAACACTTACCGTACCAGCGTTTAACATATTCGCTAGCCGAGATTCGGCCGATGGTGAACACAGCTTTCGAGAACGCCATCAGACCTAGTTCGATCCGATCCTGCCACGGTACCCAGCCATACTGTCGACAATTTCCAAGATGCAAGGATTTTCCAGTCCTTCGGGTCATCGGCAAGTCAGCAGCGCCAGGTCGACCTACTCCTCGAACAAGACGAACTACAGCTTCATGTAATTGCGCTCCTTCCTCCTGGTTCTTATCATCACAGCAAGGTAGGACTCTGACGCGAACCTCAGCTTGGTGAGCTTCATACCTCCGGCCTGTTGGCATGCGATTGTCCACGCATCGTGCGGCCGACATACGGTGGAACCGCGTTATGTCGTTTTCACGGACACGTCCGGTCGATGCCCTCGTTCGCGGTGAACACGTCAGGACATAGGTTGCCACGTTGTTCATGCGATTCTCCATCACCTCACGTCTAGGAGACGTATATGGGCAAGAAAGTTGCAGAAATAATTGTCGAAGTTCTCGAACAGGCTGGCGTTAAGCGCTGTTACGGCATCGTGGGTGACACGCTCAACCTGTTCGCGGAAAACCTGGAGCGCAGCTCTATCGATTGGGTCAGCGTTCGCCACGAAGAAGCGGGCGCCTTTGCTGCGGGCACAGAAGCGCAGTACACGAATAACCTGACGGCGTGTGCGGGTAGCTGCGGCCCGGGCAGTTTGCACTTCATCAACGGATTGTATGAAGCCAACCGTAATCGTGCTCCTGTAGTCCTGATCGCAAGTCAGGTGGCGATGAGTGAGATGGGTTTTGAGTTCATCCAAGAGGTGGACTTCATGTCGATCTTTAAAGGATGCTCGGTATTCTGCGAAATGATCCTGACGCCTGACCAAGCCAGAAAAAAAACGGTAATGGCTTGCCAGGCCGCGTTGGCCAAGCGTGGAGTCGCAGTGCTGATCGTCCCGGTCGACATGTCCCACGGCGAAGTAAAAGAAGACTTCCCTTACCGCGTTCATCATACTCGCCCGATCATCCGGCCGAGTGACGCGGAGATCGAACAAATTGCACTGATGCTCAACGCCGGGGAACGGATCGCTATTTATGCGGGGTCCGGCTGCGAGGGGGCACTCGACGAAATCATTGCAGTGGCTGATCAGCTCAAGGCCCCGATCGCCCATACCTCTCGCGGAAAGTGCTTTCTTGAGCCGAACAATCCCTACAACATCGGCATGACGGGCATCCTGGGGAATGAAGCCGGCTACAACGCCCTGCTCGAATGCGACACCTTGTTATTGCTGGGTGCTGATTTTGCGTGGCGTCAGTTCTATCCCGACGAAGCCAAGATTATTCAGATAGACATCGACCCGACGCATATAGGGCGACGGCATCATGTCACCCTGGGTGCCGTCGGCGATATTCAACCTACACTGCAGGCATTGCTGCCGCACCTGGAGCGCAAAGACGATGCTTCCTTTCAGGAAAAGTATGTCAAGCGATACGCCGAGGCCATGGCATCTGCAAGAAAGCATCTCGTACCCGGACACAACGACACCATCCCCGGCTCGTATCTGACGTCGGTGATCAACCAATATGCCAACGACGATGCACTCTTTTGCGCGGACGATGGCACATCGGTGGTATGGGCAATTCGCCTGATCGAGGCCAACGCCAAACGCCAGATCTTCGGTAGCCTTCTGCATGGCACCATGGCGACTGCCCTCCCGAGTGCATTGGGACTTCAAAAGGCATGTCCCGACCGTCAGGTGATCGCCATGTGCGGAGACGGTGGCCTTTCGATGCTCTTCGGCGAACTCCTCACCACGATCCAGGAAAACGTGCCGATCAAGATCGTCGTATTCGACAACAGCAAGCTGGGCTTCGTGGAAATCGAACAGAAGTCGGAGGGCATGCTCGACACTTTCACGCACTTGAAGAATCCGGATTTCGGCAATGTGGCCACGGCGATCGGCCTTTGGGGGAAAACGGTTCGGAACGCCTCCGAGCTTCCAACGAGCGTGCAAGAATGGCTGTCCCAACCGGGCCCCGCGCTTCTTAATGTCATTGTAAACCCGCTGGAACTGGTCAAGCCGCCCTTTTTTGAAGCAAAGCCCGTGATCGGCATGGCCCTGTACTCCGTTCGCGCCGTACTCAACGGGCGCGGGGCCGATGTGCTGGAAATGGTGCGTGAAAACTTCCTTTAAGCTGGCGAAATTTCCCTGCGAAAAGTAAGCGTTGTGCTAGTGCTGAATTGACGGCTGGGTTACTTTTCCTTAGTTAATTTTATCGCACGCGTGGGGAGTTGCGTTCGCCACTCGACGACCGAGTGGATTAAACCACCCCCACTACCACCTTGATATGAGAAGGAATTTAGAATGACCATTGAAAAAGTCTTATACCGTGCTCATGCGTACGTCACTGGCGGGCGCGACGGACGTGCGACGGATCCACAGGGCTACCTTGATCTCAAGTTGACAATACCGAAGGAACTCGGAGGCATAGGCGGTGACGGTACAAATCCAGAACAACTCTTTGCCGCTGGATACAGCGCGTGCTTCATTGGCGCACTCAGGACCGTCAGCATGCGCGAGAAGATCACTTTGCCGAAGGAAGTCGCTGTCGACGGTATCGTCGGGATCGGACAGATTCCAATGGGCTTCGGTATCGAAGTCGAACTCAAAATCTCGCTGCCGGGGATAGGCCGCGCGGAGGCGCAAGCTCTGATCGACAAGGCGCATGTCGTCTGCCCTTATTCGAACGCGACGCGCAATAACATCGACGTCAAGCTAACGCTTGTCTAATCCGCGCATTTTCCAGGGTAGTCGCACTATGCGCGGGTTTCCCATCCAGCGTTGATAGCAAAGATTCGCAGTAGGGTGGACCGACTTTGGTGCGCATCTTGGGGCTGCGGACATTCCATTTGTTGGAGGTGTCGTGTTGCCGCAACCTCAATGCGGTTTAGCGGATAGCCGTAAATACGAAATGACTCATCTTCGGCGCCATGCCACGCGGGCGAACACCAAAGCTGCAATACACCATCGCGCTGAGTCATGACGCGGTGTGATGTCATCATCAATCCCAAAAAAAAAAGACGAATGATTGGCATCATTTTTGGTTGTGCTGCTTCTCACGGGATTACTTTGACCCCCTCCGATGGAGGCCGCTTAAAGTCGCTTGCCGCAAGGCTTGACAAGGGTAGGTATCCAACATAGATATTGTGGCGGCATTTCGGTGGCTTTTAGAACATCGACGCCTTGAGTTCAGCCTTCACTCTGTGAATGGGTTAGTGCCAGATTCAGCTATAAAGGTTCATGACACCCAGAAAAAAATCCCCACCTGCCGATGCGTCAAATAAAAATTTTTTTTAACGAAATTTCTTTAGCCCTTTGAACCATTTCTGCTTGGCATCGTATTTACCGACTGAAATAACTGGCCTGCTTCGATGTTGAAACTGGGCCTGAAGACAGCACAGGTAATGGCCGCTGATCCCGGCCGGGATTTAGGAATTGAACCGCGCACTATCTCCATGGATTTTGTTTCCCTGTTTATTACGATACCTCGCTTGTGTGGGAGCCAGTTGCAACATCCCGATGCCGGCATCTTGCTTCGCCTGTTGCTGCTGGCGCCACTGCTGGAGGAGTGGATAATTCGGGCCGGCCTGCAGGAATGGACGATAGGACGCAGCGAGCACTATCGGCTGGAAGTGCAGGCAGCCGCAGTACCTACTGGTTTGCCCGCGATCTTGTCCACGCTTTTGCCAATACTTGCGCCTGTACTGCTGTCTGCGACCGGATTCAGCTTGCTGCACTTATCCGCAGGACTGTTCATGGCCGGGATGGTATTTGTGCCGGGCTTGGTGCTCGCACTCGTTTACCAGGCTACCAGGGACTGGCGGCTGTGCGCGCTGGTCCATAGTTTTTTTAATGCCTTTGCACTTTGTTTTTGTGGTTTTTAAATTTATTCACCTATGAGGAAGAAGCTATGACCAGGCCGCATTTGCGTCTATTCCGATTACTGCGTCAATTGCGCGCAATAAGTATCTACGCCATACTCGGATTCAGCTGCAGCACCCAGTTGGCGCATGCCGCCAACGCCCTGAACGGCAAAAACCTGTTTCTGAACGGACCGGTGTCTGGAGGCGTGAGTTGCGCCTCTTGCCATGGTCCAAGTCCGGCGAACAATGTCAACGGCATCTTGGCCGCCGCAAATAACCCAGCCGTCATAAGCAGCGCTTTCGCGCAGAACCTGGGCGGAATGGGTTCTCTGTTCAATGGTAAGTTCTCCGCATCGGAAATCGCCGACCTGGCGGCGTTCATTGGCAATCCTTCTGTAACGGCAGCGCCAGCCGCATCGGTCTCTCCGCCCAGCCTGACTTTTGCCGGCACTACCGTGGGCCAGACCAGCGGCGCGCTGGAGGCGACCCTATCGAATAACGGTACCGCGTCGCTCAATGTCGGGACCATTAGCATTGCCGGCGGCGCTGCTGCCGATTTCCTGCTTGTCGCAGGCGGCTCTTGTGCCAATGGCAGCATCGTCGCTGCGAGCTCCAGTTGCACTATCCATGCCGCCTTCCGGCCAACAGTTGCCGCCGCGCGTTCTTCCTCAGTGAGCATCACGCATAATGCCACTGGCGGTGTCAGCACCATAGCGCTGAACGGCACCGGCAACGCAGTGCCGCAGGCAAGCATCGCCACATCGGCGAGCAGTGTCAATTTTGGCGCCGTTCTCATCAATACCTCATCTTCGGTGCAGTTCATCACAGTCAGCAATAGTGGCCAGGCGGCCCTTAACCTTACCGGCATAACGCTGGGCGGAGCCAATACAGGCGTATTCACGCTGGGCGGCAGTTGCAGCACGCAGACGCCGGTCACTGCGGGCGGCAGCTGCACGGTCACCGTGCAGGCCAAGCCGACAGTAGCGGGTAATTTTACTGCCAGCCTTAACCTCGCCTCCAACGCATCCAACGGTGCTGCGAGCATCAGCTTAAGCGGTTCGGGGTCAACGCCGGCACCTGCTATCCTTGCCAATCCGACTGCGGTTGCCTTCGGCACCCAGAGCATAGGTTCGACTCCCGCCAACCAGACCGTGACGCTGACCAACTCTGGCAATGTCGCAGTGAACTTTACATCGATCGCCGTGACCGGTTCGGCCGCTGTCGCGATTGGGGCCGGCAATAGCTGCGGTACGACGCTGGCAGTCGGTGCGCACTGCGCGGTACCGCTGGCGCTGACGCCGACTACTGAAGGCAATGTGGCCGCCAACCTGGTGATCAGTTCTAGTGCTGCTACGGTTCAGGTCGGCATTACCGCCATAGTCACGGCCAAGGCTACCGCGAAACCTGAGTTGTCCGACTCCGGCACCATCGCATTTGCCGATACTCAGGTCGGCAAGAGCTCGGCGGCCCATACCACGACCTTGAGCAATTCCGGCACCACAGCGCTGAAAATCACGTCGCTGGTTGTCAGCGGCAGCCAGCCGGGAGACTTTATCCTAGGCGGCACCTGCAGTGCCAATGCCACGGTCAGCCCTGCCTCAAACTGCACCATAGAAACCAGTTTCAAACCGTCGGCGGCGGGCGCCCGGTCCGGCAGCCTGCTGCTGGTCACCGATGGCGGCGCACAATTCAATCTGAACCTGGCCGGCAACGGCATTGCGGTAGTGACGACTGCGCCGACACTGAGCATTTCACCGCAGGCCTTCGATTTCGGCACTAGCGCAATCGGTGGCGCTCCACTGAGCAAGCGCTTTAGCCTGAGCAACACCGGCAACTCTGCGGTTTCGCTGGTCAGCGCGACATTTAGCGGGCCATTTTCTGCCGGCAGTGATGCCACCACCTGCCCGGCTTTCCCCTTTGCGCTGCTGGCTGGGACCTCCTGCGACCTGCTGGTGCAGTATGCGCCGACTGTTGCTGGAACCAGCAACGGCAATGTAGTGATCCAGTCCAGCGCTGCAGCGACCAGCTGGACCATCTCATTCACCGGCACAGCCAGCCAGGCAAGCCAACCGGCATCTAGCAACGCGGCGCAAAACACGGGCGGCGGTGGCTGCTCGGCGGCCAAGAGTGGCAATGATCCGCTGCTGGTGCTGATGGTGTTCATGGCTGCGGCCGTGCTGGTCTGGCGCCGTCGCCAGTCCAGGCATGACGGGAAATCCTCCCGCTAGCTGCCAAGAGGGGAATACGTGGTGCCGGCCTGTTGCAGCAAGCGGCGGCGCCTCTTGTTTAAAGCGGTTGTATATCGAATCAGGTGTCGCGATGAATTCAATTTTTAAACCAAAGAAAATCCTGGGCGGTAGAGCGCGTTTAGCCTCGCTCGCCATTTTTTCCGCAATCCTTTACTTGCCGCAGGCGTACGCGCTGGAGAAGGGCAGCGCCGCTCCAGCGTTCGATTTGAACGGGATAGACGGCCAGGTGAAACTGGCAAAATACCAGGGCAAGCTGATCTATCTGGATTTTTGGGCCTCGTGGTGCGGCCCCTGCCGCCAGTCTTTCCCATGGATGAACGAGCTGCAGAACAAATACGGCGCTCAGGGCTTGCAGGTTATCGGCGTCAACCTGGACGCCAGGAATGAAGATGCGCGCACTTTCCTCGCTGGCACGCCGGCCCATTTCGTCATTGCCTTCGATCCTGCAGGCGCCACGCCGCGCAACTACGGCGTCCGGGGCATGCCCAGCAGCCTGCTGATTGGCCCAGATGGCAAAGTGCTGTTCGAGCATAGCGGCTTCAAGGACGCCGACAAGGTGGAACTGGAAGAAAAAATCAAAGCTTCGCTGGGAGTCAAAAATTGAAAACGGCAATCAAGAAACTGGCACGCGTCGCCGCGCTCTGCAGTGCACTGACGGCTTTGTCCGGCTGCGCGTCGATCAGCACGGTACAGCCGTGGGAAAAAGGCACGCTCGCGCGGCCCGAGATGACTTTCGGCGGCGACAAGCTGGAAGCACGCTTCAACGAACACATCTATACCAGCCGGGAAGCAGCGTCGGGCGGTTCCAGCGTCGGCGGCGGCGGTTGTGGTTGCAATTGAATACCCTGAAAACGATCTGACATGACTATACGCAAACAATCAACTCCCGCTGCTGCAACAGCGGTTACCCCATCGTCGAGCGGCCAGCAGGCGCTCGGCGCAACGATCCTGACTGCGGCGCTGGTACTGCCAGGCATACAAGCGGCCCATGCGGACAGTCCGCCGGAAAATGCCGTCCTCAGCCTGAAGTACCTCGATTACCGGGACAACCAGCCGGGCTTGAACCGGATTACTTCGCACTCGCCGGCAATCTCCATTATGACTCCGGTTGCCGGAGAATGGGCGATAGAGGGCACCTTGACATCGGATAACGTATCCGGCGCATCGCCGCGCTACCATACTGCGGTTTCCGGCGCTTCGCGGATGAATGACCAGCGCACTGGCGCCGACTTTTCAGTGACCCGCTATTTCCCGCGCGGCAGCCTGACTATGGGCGCCGCCTATTCGACCGAGCACGATTACGAGTCGCGTGCGCTGTCGGTACAGGGCAATCTCTCCAGTGAAGACAAGAACACTACCTGGTCGGTCGGCATAGGCGGCGCCCGCGACCGCATCAATCCGGTGAATTTTATCGTGACTGACGAACAAAAGAGAACCAATAATTTCCTGCTAGGCGTGACCCAGGTTTTTACGTCGCAGGACATCGGCCAATTGACTGTGACCCGCAGCCTCGGCGACGGCTATTTCTCCGACCCTTACAAGGAAGTAGACAACCGGCCGCGGGTGCGCAACCAGACCGCGCTGCTTGCACAATGGAACCATCACTATTCCGGCAGCGACGGCACCAGCCGGCTGAGCTACCGCTATTATACCGACAGCTATAAGATCAGGGCGCATACCTTCAGCGCCGAGTACGTGCAGCCGCTGGCGCAAGGATGGACAGTTGCGCCGGTAATCCGCCTGTACACCCAGAGCGCGGCCAGTTTTTACTTCGACCCGGTGTATGACACGCAGCTGGGTGCGCCGTTCCCGCCGGGATATGTATTTGGCTCCAATCAATACGTGTCTGCCGATCAGCGCTTGTCGGGATTCGGCGCCGTCACGCTGGGTCTCAAGCTGATCAAACAATTGACGCGCGACTGGGCGGTGGACCTCAAGCTGGAGTCCTATCAGCAGCGCGGAAGCTGGCGCCTGTTCCATCAGGGCAGCCCGGGCCTGGAGCCACTGCGCGCGCAGAGCATACAATTGGGAGTGACACGCCAGTGGTAGAGCCGGTTTTCCGCATTGCGTTCGAAGCGATGGCAAGCCGCTGCGAAATCAGGCTGGCCGCTCCGGATGAAACCGCCGCCGGCCGCCTGGCGCAAGCGGCGGTGGATGAGGTGCGGCGCATCGAACACAAGTACTCCCGCTATCGCCCCGACAGTATCGTTTCCCGCATCAATGCCGCGGCCGGCAAGGAAGCTGTAGAGTGCGACGAGGAAACTTCGGCACTGCTGGCTTATGCGGATTGCATGTATAAGGCCAGCCACGGCCTATTCGACATCACCTCCGGAGTACTACGCCGCGCGTGGAATTTTCGCGCCGCAGCGCTGCCTGAACCGGAGAAGCTTGCTCCGCTGCTTGATTTGATAGGCTGGGCCAAGGTGCATCGCGACCTGCGCAGAATTTGTTTGCCGCGGGCCGGGATGGAGCTGGATTTCGGTGGCTTCGGCAAGGAGTATGCAGCTGACAGGGCGGCGGCGGTGCTGGAGGAGCAGGGCGTGCAGTTCGGCTATGCCAACCTGGGCGGCGACATCCGCGTGATCGGACCGCAGCCGGACGGACAGGCATGGGACATCGGCATTCAGGATCCGCGCCATGCTGACAGGATTATCGCCACTATCCCTGTCAGCCGCGGCGCACTGGCGACCAGCGGTGATTACGAGCGTTTTTTCGAATTGGATGGGCGCAGATACTGCCATATCCTTAATCCGCGCTGCGGCATGCCGGTTTCTCACTGGCGCTCGGTCAGCGTGCTGGGGCCGCTGGCCATAGCCGCCGGCAGTTGCTCGACCATCGCGATGCTAAAACAGAAGGACGCGCTGGTTTTCCTGGACAGTTCTGGTATGAGCTATCTGGCGATAGACCAGCAGGGGAACTTGTTGAAAAAAAATGCCTGAAAACTAGGACCTGTTTATTTTAAAAAATTTAGAGAATGCGGAGAGCTTGATGAAATACGGGTGCATACATCGATGGAAAGGTTCACTCATCGCTTTTTTCGCGTTGGTGCTTATTGGCGGCGCTGCGTTGGCCGACGACTTTCTGGAGCCGGATCAGGCATTCCAGCTGCAGAGCGAGTTGAAGGACGCGAAGACCTTGATGATATCCTGGTCCATCGCTCCAGGTTATCACCTCTATCGCGAGCGGCTGACCTTCAAGGCTGCAGGGGAGGATGTGGTGCTGGGTGAGCCCAAGCTGCCAGCGGGGATACGCAAATTCGACACCAATTTCAACCGCGAGCTAGAAACCTATGAAAACCGGCTGGTGGTTAAGCTGCCGATCACGCAAGCTGGCAATGCCGGCAATGCCGGCCATACGTTCACGCTGAAAGTGGGTTATCAGGGATGCGCCGATGCGGGCTTATGCTACTCGCCGGCAGAGCAGACCTATTTGGTCGACCCTGCTAAGCCGGGACCGTTGGCCGCGGCGTCGGATATGCCGGCCGGCGTGCCGGCAGCATTCGCAGCACCGGCGGCAACGACGGCACCCATAGCGCCGCCGGCAGAAGACGACAGCTCGCTGGCACAGCGCACCTTGCAAAGCGGCAGCGTTTGGCGCATTGGCCTTGCCTTCCTGCTATTCGGCCTACTGCTGTCCTTTACGCCCTGCGTGTTGCCTATGGTGCCCATCTTGTCTTCCATCATTGTCGGCGAGGGCACGGTATCGCGCGGGCGTGGATTGATGCTTGCGTTGGCCTACTGCCTCGGTATGGCATTGGTGTACACGTCGCTGGGCGTGGCCGCCGGCCTTGCGGGAGAAGGCCTGGCCGGTGCTCTGCAAAAACCCTGGGTGTTGCTGACATTCGGCGCCCTGCTGGTGGGGCTGGCTTTGTCCATGTTCGACGTATACCAGTTGCAGATGCCCAGCGCGCTGCAAAGCCGCCTGAGCACCACCAGCGGAGGATTACGTGGCGGCCGCTTCATCGGAGTGTTTGTGATGGGGGCATTGTCGGCGCTGATAGTCGGTCCCTGCGTCGCCGGGCCTTTGGCCGGCGCTTTGCTGTACATTAGCCAGACGCGCAATGTATGGACCGGTGGCTGGGCCCTATTCTCTATGGCAGTCGGCATGAGCGTACCCTTGCTGCTAACCGGGATATCGGCCGGCAGCCTTTTGCCGCGCGCCGGCGCCTGGATGAACCACGTGAAAAAGGTATTCGGGCTGCTGCTGATCGCGGTGGCGATCTGGATGGTGTCGCCGGTATTCCCGGTCGGCGTGATGATGGCAATCTGGGGCAGCTTTGCGATTCTGTGCGCGGTGTTCCTGCATGTGTTTGAGCCGTTGCCGGCGAACACCGGGCTACGCACCTATTTAGGCAAGACCCTGGGACTGGTGTTCCTGGTCTGTGGCCTGTTTGAACTGATCGGTGCAGCCAGTTCCGGCAGCGACATATTGCAGCCGCTGACGCACCTGCGGGTTGCCGTCGCAGATCCAGCCGGTCCGGGCAATTCGGCGACCGGCCGCGTTGAAGTCAGGTTTACTCGCATACGCAGCGTGGCCGAGCTAGAGCAGACTCTGGCGACAGCTGGCACGCCGGTAATGCTGGACTTCTATGCCGACTGGTGCGTGTCCTGCAAGGAGATGGAACGCTATACTTTTTCCGAAACGAAAGTCAGTGACAAATTGAAGGGGTTACGGCTGCTGCAGGTAGACGTTACCGCAAACAGCGCCGAGGATAAGGCGCTCATGAAAAAATTTAACCTGTTCGGTCCACCCGGGATAATTTTATTCAATGCATCAGGTGCAGAGATACCACAAAGCCGCATCATCGGTTTTCTGAACCCCGAAAGTTTTATCGACCATTTGTCGCGGCACTTGTAACCTTAACGCACACAAAAATGATGAGTCAATCGACATCTGCACCTTCGGCAAACTATCTTGCTTTACACGAAATAACCGCCTGCCCAGAAAACTCAGATAGTGGCGTCCGTATTTCTGGAGTCATGTAACGGCGCGTCGTTTGTAAGGGAAAAAGCGGGTTTCAACGAGCGCTGTTGTAGGACACGGTGGTCCAGCATGTCGCGATGATCGCGGCACTAGCATTCCTGCGTATTGCCTCTGCCATTTGGGGTATTCACCCGAAACGATTCCCGATAGAAAATAGGGCCTCTAAGACAATTGCAGCCAACCGATAATTGGGATTCTGAATGATTTTAAAATCCCCGACGTTGGGCAAACAGATGGCAATCGAGAGAACGCCACCGGACATCTTTGATTTCCATTTTTAAGCGGAAGCCGAATATTGTCGGCAAGGGTAAAGGGGATATAAAATGAGTGACATCAAGACTGAACGTTCTGGCAGCATCTTACATATTCAATTCAATCGTCCAACCAAGAAAAATGCGATGACTTCCGCCATGTACGTGACATTGGCCGATTTACTCGACAATGCAGCAAAGGATGATCAGGTACGTGTCGTGCTGTGGCATGGTGCCGGTGACTCATTTTGTGCAGGGAACGATTTGGAGGATTTTATGAAAAATCCTCCAGGGCCACACGAAAGTCCGCAGTCAAAATTAATCATGGCATTGATTAACTTTGATAAACCGTTGGTCGCCGCAGTACATGGTGCCGCAATAGGCGGCGGAACAACTATGTTGACACATTGTGACTTCGTCTACGCTGGGCAAAGTGCTAAGTTCCAGCTACCCTTCATTAATTTGGGTCTAATACCAGAGTTTGGTGCAACTTTTTCTCTTCCAGAACGCTTTGGATATATCCGCGCTGCTGAGTTGATTATGCTGGGTCAGCCATTCGATGCCTCTCATGCAGAGGCATTAGGATTGGTTAGTAAGGTTGTGCCGGATCAGGAACTGCTCGTGACAGCGACCGAGATGGCACAGAAGCTCGCTGAAAAACCAACCCGCGCTTTGCAGGCGTGCAAGAAGCTAATGAAGCGCTC
Source organism: Parundibacterium terreum (assembly GCF_014636315.1). Lineage (GTDB taxonomy): Bacteria > Pseudomonadota > Gammaproteobacteria > Burkholderiales > Burkholderiaceae_D > Undibacterium > Undibacterium terreum. The sequence goes on from NZ_BMED01000009.1 coordinate 23,988, forward strand.
CACGCGTGAACAATTAGAAACAGCTGTAAAGCTAGAAAATGAAGAGTTCGCTTTGCGAGTACGTTCCGCAGATGCCAAGGAAGCGATGACGGCCTTCTTTGAAAAACGCCCTCCCAAATGGAACTGAAGCACACTTAGCTGTCTCAATAAAATAAAAAATCGCTCAACCGAGCGATTTTTCATTTTCTAAAACACAAAGGTACGCATTGCATTTTAGCGCTCCTACTCACGACTTTTCACTGGCAGAGCTAGGGTCAGACCGGCCCCGCCGAGTAAGCTACTACAAGCAAAGAAACGCCCACCAGACATTGTCAATATGGATTGACATATTGCTAGTCCCAGGCCGGTGCCGGAAATGCCAGATGTTGAGGTGCCTCGCTGAAAGGCTTTAAAATGCTGGCCCATCAAACCATCAGGTAAACCTGGACCGTCGTCTTGCACTACTACACGAGCCTCCTTGACGTCAAAGGTAGCTACGAGAGAGATGTGTGAACCAGATGGAGTGTATTTCGCTGCATTTTCTAACAGATTGATTAGCACTCTTTCGATCAAGATGGCATCAAACCGCAGAAGCGGGTAACCATCTGCGATGGCAACAGTCACCCGATGTCTATCTAAGTATTTTGCGCAGATCCGCAAAGCACTGCCGATCACCTCTTCCATCGACTGCCATTCTTGTTTTAAGGGGTAGTCCGTGTGGGTAATACGCAATAAATCAAGCAGGCTATTAAGTAGTGTGTTTGTTCGCAGCGCTTCCGTTTGGAGCCGCGTCAGAATATCTGCCTGCACGGGCGAAAGTATGGGTGACGAGTCGCTCAAAGTTTTTACCAAAGCACAAATTATCGTGAGCGGCCCGCGCACGTCATGTGCGATGCTTGCCAAGAGGTTCATATTCAATTCAAGAGTATCTGCTCCCGCAACTCCGTTCTTGTCGCTGAGGACGGATCCGCTGGTTTTGATCAACGCCTCTTGCAAGGGAATTTGCTTGCAGGCTCTGTCGAACGCAGGATGTTTGTGGCGCTCCAAATGCATTCAGTGACCTCACAATTTTGCTAAATTTCGATTGAAAAATCTTTGACTTAGCTCAGATCGTAGAAAAATAAAGAAATGTAAGGCGAATCTATGGCGCTGCCAGATGACTTACCGTAGGTTCATAGCGCTCATATTAAATGTGAGCACTCAATTTTTGAATAGGCTAAAAGTGGTAGAAAACATATCCTGAAAAGTCTATCCATTGACCGTTCTATGCGAAGTCGCAAAGTGCGACAGAAGGTGAGACTGCTGCCATGGAAAGTGAGATTTCTGCCACAGGAGTTGAGATTGTTTTTTTTGGGCTGTAGGTATTAAATATGAGCGGTTTTGATTTAATGTCACGACATGTAGCGGGAATCATCAATTAAATTTAAGATCGGTAGCGGTTTTTTGCGGGAGTCTCGAAAGAGCCTCGGCATCAATGCATAAGCCAGTCCAAGTTTTTGTCTGCCCCCTCAGTGGGTCAGATTTCGCTGCAAATCAACAGATTGGGCAAACGATCACATCTTCTGGAGGGTTTTCGAGCCGTTCAATCGGATGAATTTAACTTAGGGAATCAGCCGATGATTGACCGCTTAGTCCGGCGCGCCGCAAAGCCAGCGCCCCAAGCGTTGGTGGCGACTTGGAGTCCCAATCCGGCCACCGGGAAGTGCCCACACAATTTTTTCTTTTGACCGAAACTTTTTTGCCACGAACAGCGAACTGCCAGATATAGCGATCATTAGATCGTCAATCCCCCCTTTCAAATGGAGTTCCTCATGACCCGGCTCGCGATATATCTGGCAAAAGCAGCAACATTAACCGTCCTGGCGGCGTCCGCCTCCTATGCTTTGGCGGCCTTGCCCGAAGGCGCGAAGGCCCCCGATTTCCGCTTGGATGCAGCGCTTGCAGGTAAACCGATGACGTTTTCGCTGGCGAAAGCCTTGCACAAAGGTCCGGTCGTGCTGTATTTCTTTCCTGCCGCGTTCACCCAGGGCTGCACGGTGGAGGCACATGAATTCGCTGAAGCGACGGACGAATTCCAGAAGATGAACGCCACAGTGATTGGTGTCACTGCGGGCAATGCGGACCGGGTCGCAGAGTTCTCGAAACTCGAATGCCGTGACAAGTTTGCGGTGGCGGCGGATCCAGGAGCAAAGATCGCCGCAGAGTATCAGACCCAATTCCACACCAAAGACGGAAAAGCGCTCTCTGAGCGCACCTCGTTCGTCATCGCGCCGGATGGCAAGATTCTGCTCAGCTACACCGACCCTAACCCGGAATTGCATATCCAAAAAGCCATGAGCGCGGTCAAAGCATGGCACGAGACGAACAAATGACAGCGCTCCCGATGTTGTTGAGCCAGACATGGAGCCAGTGATGCTGACGACGCTTGCTGCCGCATTTTTGGGTGGGCTGATCCTCAACTTCATGCCCTGCGTATTCCCGGTGATTTCGCTGAAAGCGTTTGGCCTCATCCGCCATATTCAGGACCGGCGCGCGGCGCGCATGGAAGGGCTCGCATTTCTTGCCGGCGTAGTGGTCACCATGCTCCTGCTTGGCGCCGCGCTATTGGCGGCCCGCACGGGAGGCGCTGCCGTCGGCTGGGGCTTCCAGTTGCAGTCTCCGGTATTGATCGCCGCGCTGACGCTCATCATGCTCGCCTTGGCGCTCAATCTGATGGGCGTGTTCGAGATCGGGCTGGTAGCGCAGCGCATCGGCGGCATCGCGGGTCCGCGTACGGGGCCGCTCGGCGCCGCGCTGACCGGCGCTCTGGCGATTATCGTGGCGACGCCTTGCACTGCGCCATTCATGGCCGGAGCTGTCGGCGCGGCACTGCTGCGCCCGCCCGCCGAGGGTATGGCTATCTTCCTGGCCCTAGCGCTCGGCTTCGGTGCGCCGTTCACCATCATTGCCTTGGTGCCCGCATTCGCACGACTGTTACCGAGGCCCGGCGCGTGGATGGCCGTGCTCAAACAAGTGCTGGCGTTTCCGATGCTGGCCGCAGCCGCCTGGCTTGCCTGGGTATTGGACCAGCAGGCCGGTTCCGCCGCGCTGGGGACGCTGCTGGCGTCGTCAGTCCTGCTGGGGCTTGTGGCCTGGCTCTACGGCTTAGCACAACAACGCCAGCTTTCCAGACAGCGTCACCGACCGCTGCTGGTTTTTGCCATGGTTCTTTTGATCGTCCTGGCAGTTCCTGTGGCAAATCTGCCCACGACCAGCGATAGCCGCAGTCAGGTGAATGCTGTCGCTGTTGGACCAGCCGCGTCGGCTAATCCAACCGCTTGGACACCCCAGGCCATTGCCGCCCAGCGCGGGCATGGAAAAGCTGTCTTCGTTAATTTTACGGCCTCGTGGTGCATCACTTGTCAGGTCAATGACAAGGCGGCGTTGTCCACAAAAGCGGTTAAGGACGCGATGGCCCAAACGGAAACGGTCTACATGATCGCTGATTCCACCAAATATAATCCGGATATCGACCAGGCCATCAATGCGTTCGGCCGCGGAGGACTTCCAGTGTACGTGGTCTATCCGGCGGACGGTGGCGAGCCCGTGCTCCTGCCTCAACTACTTAGCCCGGACATCGTGATGTCCGCTTTGGAGAAGGCATCGAAAAAACGGTCATAAACTATATAATGGCACCCGGCGAAAGCCATCTGTGGCTGGATAAACATCACTGGGAACAAGGTTTGACAGATACGTCGCCAACTGAGAACGATGCCTCAAGAGCCGCATGGCCACAGTTGATGGTGCGCGCTCAGGACGGTGATCAGATCGCCTATGCCCGTTTGCTGAAGGCGATCGTGCCAGTCATTCGCGGGCTGGTACGGCGGAAAATCCATCAGGATGACGCGCTTGTTGAAGACGTAGTGCAAGACGTTTTGCTGGCCGTCCACCGGGTCCGGAACACCTATGATCCAATCCGCCCGTTTTTGCCTTGGCTATGTGCCATTGTCTCGGCGCGCGCCATTGATGCGCTGCGGTCGCGCGGTCGTCGCCAAAGCTGGGAGGTGATTGATGAGGAAGCCGTATTCGAGCATCGGGACCCATCCATCGTGGATGGGCATGACAAACTAGCGGCCCATCAGCAACTGGATGGCTTGCTCAGCCGCCTCCCCGACCGTCAACGACAGATGGTTGAACTTGTACATTTATGCGAAATGAGCCTAGTGGAAGCCGCGTTGGCCAGCAGCATGACGTTATCGGCGGTGAAGTCCATGCTCCATCGCGCTTTTACTACGCTTCGCCGAGATAAGAATACCGACTATGAATAACCACGATACCTTGATTGAACAGCTTTGTCGCGAAGCGCACCCGGTGAAAAGACCGGCGACGCCTTGGCTGCGGGCGGCTGGATGGATGCTGGTTGCGCTGCCCTGTGGTTTCCTGACGTCTCTGACTATGCATCGGGGAACGGCGGACTGGTCCAGTCCGGGTGCACTGTGGGCGGGGTTGTGGATACTCGCGTCGTTTTGCCTTGGCGCGCTTGCCATCACGACCGCATTTTCCCTCAGCATTGCTGGATACCGCATGGCGCATCGGCGATGGGTGATCGTATGTTCTGTTGTCTGGTTACTGATTGGACTGATCGATGCGACGATGTCGCCAGACCCGGTGGGACGATTTGGGGATGGCCAATACTGTTATACCTTCATGATGATTGCTGGTGCCCCGATGGTCGTGATCGCGATCGCCGCTCTGCGGCGCACCCGTTCGCTCCGTCCGACCAGCAGCCTGGCGATCGCGGGACTTGGCATCGCAGCAACGTCACAGATTCTCCTGGGATTCTGTCATCCAGTAGCGGGGGAGTTGATCGATTTATCGATGCACTTGGCCGCCGCAATCACGCTGGTGGCCGCTACTGTGATCGGCGGACGGCGATGGGTTCGGATCTGAAGAAACGCAGCCAGAGCAATGCCTCCCTCCGTTCAAGGCACAAAAGCAAAACGCCCTTATAAATGCTGCATTCCGTAATTTGATGTCATTGACCGCGTTCCCCAAAGCGGCATTAATTGCAATAAATAGCACCCCGCTCGTGTTAAGTTGGAATGCCTCGTCAGAAATGTTTACTAAGCGCAATTAGTAAGCATTTTGGCTGCCTGAGCCACTCCTGCGATGTACGAGGCTCAAAGGGCTGGATAGAATGTTTAATTATTGCAATATGACAATACTTTTAAACCATTCTGGAGCGAATATGCGCGAGGGGCAAGCGAAGGTCCTGAGCGAGCGGGAGCTGTCCCACGTCGTCAACATGGTGAAGAAGAAGGCGCACGCCAAACGAAACGTCGCGCTTCTCTATTGTTCATTCGGCCTCGGCCTGCCACGAATCGTCAAAGCGGAAGCAAATTTGCATCTCGTCGCCAAGTCGGTCATTGGACACGTTTTGACAGCACACTCGGTTCCAGAAACTGAGAAGAAACGGGATGACCTGGCCGTCTCTTAAGTTTTGCGTCGTTTGGCAGTCTTTTTATAGGAGGCCAATTTTTCTCAGGTTTGCGAATTATCAATAACTGTCCCATTTCCCAGGGGAAATTTGTCTGACCAGTAAAAATTTAGTGAATTCACGCCTCTTTTCAGTGAATCGCAATATAGATATCCGAGACATAAAATCATCCCTGAACTGCGCTATTGAGCAAACGCAAAACCAATATATTCAATAGCTTACAGACGTGGGATTTGTGAAGTAAGAGCGCAGTGAAATCCTTGTATATCCTTTATCCATGCGGGTTTGCAAGGATTGAATGTACAGGTTCGGTAATTTGAGACCAAAATGATCAACCAAATCACGAATCTCAATGATCTGCGGCTATTTGCTGAAGTGGTCGAGCGAGGAAGCTTTACTGCAGCCGCCCGCAGCCTTGGACTTCAAACGTCGAAACTGAGTCGGCACGTTCGTCCTTTGGAGAAGGAGCTTGGAGTTCGCCTGCTCAATCGCACCAGCCGTAATCTGTCGTTGACGGAGGTCGGACGACAGTTTCATCTGCACTGTCTTGCCTAGGTGGCGGAATCCAAGGCTGCCAAGGAGATCGTAGACCAAACGCGAACAAAACCGCAAGGTACCGTGCGGATCAGCTGTCCAGTCCCACTGCTGAGCCTCAGTATTGCGGAAATCATTTCGCAGTACCTCTCGGACAATCCCGTAGTCCAAGTTCTGGTTGATGCAACAAATCGCGGAGTAGATGTCATTGAAGAAGGGATAGACCTTGCAATCCGGGTCAGGCTAGCACCACTGGAGGACTCAGACCTCGCTGTGCGGCAATTGGGATCGTCGACTTTCATTCTTGTTGCTAGCCCTAACTTGGTTAAGCGGTACCGCGTCCCTGCAACGATCGACTCTTTAAAGGACTGACCAACAGTCAGTATGGTGGATACCAGTGAACGATACATATGGAACATGGTCGGCTCCCACGGACACTTGGTATCGCTGGCACATCACCCTCGACTGGCGGCCGACGATATTACCAGCTTGCGCCTCGCGGCGATAAAAGGCGTTGGCGTGGCAATGCTACCGAAAGATCTCGTGGGCGAAGACTTAAAGTCGGGCAAGTTGTGCCACCTGTTGCCGGACCTTGCAACAAGACCAGCGATTGGTCACGCGGTCTTCCCAACACGGAAAGGCATGGTACCTGACGTGCGTCATCTTCTCGATGCACTTGTGGCTGGATACCAAAATCTGAGTCGCGAGCTTTAGTCAAGAACCCACCGAAGGCGAGTGCGCTTGCGCTTACACAGAAGGCAACCCTGTTCTTACCAAGCGTTCGTGTCGAGCGTATATTATCTGGGTGGAAAATTAGCGCGGATAGCGGCTCTTATCGTGTCGGCTTACCTTGCACGATTATCTTCTCATGTGCGCTACGTGAAAGTAGCAACTAACACTGACTAAGCCCATTAAATGTCGATGACTATTTTTCCAAAATGGGCGCCACTCTCCTGATGGCGGAAGGCGTTTGCCAATTCATGCAAGGGGAAGGTGCGATCAAGTATCGGCCTGATATCACTGACTTCTATGGCGCGTACCATGTCGATCTGCATGGCTCGCGAGCCTACCATCATCCAACTTATCCGCAACTGCTTGCCCATCATCTCCAATGTGGGCAAGAGTCCTTTTTGGCCAGATAGCTGCCCGACCATCGCGATATGACCTCCGACGCGACTGGCAGCGACGGATTGCTCCAAAGTTCCAGTGCCGCCGATTTCGACGACATGGTCGACTCCACGCCCTCCGGTCAACGCGTGCGCGGCGGCGCCCCAATTGGGTTCTGACCGATAGTTGATCAGGTAATCTGCGCCGAGTACCTTTAGCTGTTCGAGCTTTTCCACTGATGACGAGGTCGCTACCACGGTGGCGCCCATCGCTTTGGCGATCTGTAGTGCGAACAAAGACACTCCGCCAGTGCCTTGCACCAAAACGATGTCTCCCGCTTTCAGACGCCCCTCCACGACCAGTGCCCGCCAAGCTGCCAGACCTGCACAAACCAGTGAGGCCGATTCCGCATCTGAGTAGCCGCGCGGCGCATGAGTGAAGGCTGTAGCGGGTGCGACCATCAATTGGCGGGCACAGCCGTCAACGCCATCGCCTGGCACATGCTCAAAGGCCTGGGACAGAGGTACATTGCGTGGCGCGCCGTCGATCCAGTCCGGGAAGAAGACAGACATCACCTTGTCTCCAACCTGAAATTCTTCCACGCCGTCACCGACGGCAAGTACTTCCCCGGCCCCATCCGTCATAGGGATGAGCCCGTCTCTCGCCGGCATTTTCCCGGTCACGACCAAATAGTCGTGGTAATTCAGTGAGCTGGCTCGTAATCGTACAAACACCTCGCCGGGGCCGGGCATTCCGGGGACGGGCAGGTCTGTTACTTCTAAATTATCAAGACCGCCTGGCTGGCGAAGTTGAACTGCTTTCATGGACTACCTTTAAAAATTTGATCGAAACATTCGTTATCCCAACTATTTTTCCGTTTTTTCTTCAAATTGAATAGCCCATATATTCAGATGAATACTATCGGCTCAGCAGATCGATCGACGTGAATGATGAAACCTACCTGGTCCGCTTGCTGAAACCGCTAAATTGTTAATAATCACATTCTCTCGCAGTTAGTCGATGCGATTCTGTTTGCATCCATCGTAAACACCGATGGGCAATATCGGAAAATTCTGTCTGGCGCCTTCTGCCCTTCCGAGAGATGATTGTCTGTTGAGCTGGAATGAGAGAGTAAGGAGCGATTAATGTCCGCTAATGCAATATACCCGCCTGTTTTGTCTGAAACGCTAGCTGTTGGCGGGGCACAAATTCCCCGCCTAGGATTTGGCACCTACGGCATGTCGGGGTCGCGCCTTCAAGAGATACTGGTATCCGCGCTTCATCACGGTTTCCGGCATATCGATACAGCTCAGATGTACCAGAACGAAGCTGACGTTGGTGCAGCAATCCGTGCCTCCGGAATTTCTCGTCGCGATGTTTTCGTGACAACCAAGGTTTGGGTTGGTAACTATCCTGCAGAACGATTTGCGGCGTCAGTCGATCTAAGCCTGCAGAATCTTGGAACCGACTATATAGACCTTCTTTTAGTGCATTGGCCACGCGGTGGAGTTTCCATTGCAGAGCAGATCGACGGCTTAAACCGTGCGGTAGATGCGGGAAAGGTTCGTCACATTGGTGTAAGTAACTACAACGCCGAAATGATGCGATCGGCGATTGAATTTTCCAAATACCCAATCGTCACAAATCAGGTGGAGTATCACCCCTTCCTGGACCAAAGCGTGCTGATCGAGACGGCTCAGGCCAACGAGGCAAGCCTGATGGCCTATTGCGGGATGGCACTTGGACGCGTGTTTAAAGATCCCGTCCTGAAGGAAATAGCCATGCGCAATAAGCGAACTATTGCGCAAGTCGTTTTAAGATGGCTGATCCAACAGCCCCAGGTCGTTGCTCTTTCCCGTAGCGAGAAGATCGAGAGAGTCGCCGGAAATGCCCGTGTCTTCGATTTCGAGCTTGCCGATGAAGACATGCAAACGATAACTAAGCTTCATACTTCAGGAAGCCGGATTGTCAATCCACCCCATCTCGCCCCGGATTGGGACTAACTACGTACTCATACTCACTGCCGTCCATGATGGGCCTGGTCAAGGATTCGCATCAATGGCCTAAAGCGATTTCTGCTTGCCAAATGGAAGAAAAGCAGCCTCGGCAAACTCAGTTTTCATTCAATTCAAATTGGACGTGCCACGAGTCCAATAGAATAGTAGCTCATTGCAATTAAACAGGAGGCAGCCATGAAAAGAGTCGCACTCGCAGCATCTATGGTTTTTGGTCAACTTTTCGGAACTTCTGCTTTCGCGGCTGGCGATCATGGAAGTGAGGCGGAGGCACAAGATATGGTGAAGCGAGCGGTTGCCTTGATTCATAAGCTAGGTCCAGAAGATGCGTATAAAACGTTTCGCGACAATCCCGGTACCGCGTTCAATGACAAAGACCTTTTCCCTTTTGTATATGACTACAACGGCAATGGCTTAGTCCAGCCTAAAAACAAGAGGATGGAAGGTAAGAACATGATCGCCTTGAAAGATGTTGATGGTGTGCCGTTCGTCAAAAACATGATCGATATCGTCAAGCTGAAGAAGAAAGGCTGGACTTCCACTTATCGCTTCCCTAACCCGGTGACTAAAGAATTAGCCACCAATAAAACGTATTGCGAGGATGCTGGCGGAGATACGCTAGTTTGCGTCGGAGTCTACGTCAACGATGGCGCAAAATAGGCAACTTCAAAGATCTGGCATAATCAAGGTCGTGCGCGCAAACCAACTGCACTAGCACATGGTCATCTGGCAATTTTCCTTACCGACAATATATATGGGGGGCTCTCTTGACCTCCTGCATGTCATTGATTTAGAACAGCGCGGCAATTCTCATTCCACTTTAAGTTGATATCGAGACATAGTGAGTTGATTGCAATACCAATTAGTCATGAAGTAGAGGCCATGTTAGGTATATTTTGCAAGCTCATTCGTGCAAGTTTGTCTGCCTCAGGGATTTCCAGGCAGGCCTCAATCGGGCCGTGCAAACGACGCATATTACTTGTGCTTTTCGTTGCGTCCCTGGTCACCAATTCTACAACCTCCAGTGCTAACGACCTGACCATATTGACTCAGGACTGGCCGCCATTGTATTTTCTCTCTCACGGAAAAGCGGATGGCATGGCTATAGAGGTTGTGAAGGCGGTGCAAGTACGACTTGGGCAACCAACTCTGATCCAAGTGGTCCCGTGGGCTCGTGGTTATCACCAAGTATTAACTCAGCCAAATGTATTGATGATCTGTGTCGTGCGCACAGAGGAGCGGCAGTCCCAGCTTACTTTAGTCGGTCCCATCGTCAGGACCGAGGCCAATGTCTTCATTCGGAAAGGCGACGCAACCAGGCTACTCGCGATGGGAGACAAACTGTTCGACCAGCCAATCGGCGTTCTCCGCGACGGCATTCAGGCAGAAATGGTAAAGAAAAAGCGCTTTCGTGTATTAGAGCAGGCAGCGACATCAGGTGTGCTAGCAAATATGTTGATGAAGAAACGGTTTGACATGTGGGCAGAAGCCAGCCTTAGTGCCCCGGCAGTGTTGAGCAGTGCCGGCTACTCACCTGCCGATGTAGAGAAGTTTATGACACTGGAAACTTCAGACCTCTATCTCGCTTTCTCACCAGGAACGTCGCACGACACCATCAAGGCTTGGGAAGATGCGCTTCGACAGGTCAAGCGTAGCGGCCAGTTCTCCGAAATATACAAACGCTGGTTTCCACACCAGCCAATTCCATTGGAGGTGATTCGCGCAGGAGGGGCAAGGTAAAGGCTGCGTCTCCGCGCAGCCTTTATCTACTACGGTGATTCGACTTCACAATCGTCGTTGTCACCATTTTATCGCCTCATAGTGGCGATACTCGGTCAGTGGCGTTCTGTAGCGACCGTATTGTCGGTGATAGACGCAAAGTCCGTCACCGTTACCTCAGGTATCTCAGCATTCGGTTGCGTGCTGGCACCGCCTGGTTGTCCAGGACGTAATAGTAGCCCTCCCACCACGCCTGCCGTCGCCGCTAAGATCGCACCGATCAGAAACGCCAAGTGATAACCGCTATTAAGTGCCATCGTAGCGCTTTCAGAAGCATGCATCGCATCACTACGTGCTGCAGCGAGGCTTGCAAGGACCGCGAGGCCGAGGGCACCCCCCATCATCAGCGATGTATTGACTATACCGGATGCAAGCCCCGAATCGCTCGGATCGACGTCGCTCATTGCGGCCAGAAGAATGGAATTGAATGCGATTCCCGCACCGAAGCCGAACAAGATCATTCCCGGCAGCACGTCGATCACGAAGTTACCGTCTACCGGTGCCCTTGCGAAAAGCGCGAGTCCACTGGCCGCGACGAGCAGTCCAACTGCAAGTGGACGGCGCAGGCCGAAGCGCATCACCACGCGTGCCGACAATCCCAGCGAAAAGAACGCCATAATCAGACTGGCCGGTAAAAACGCAAGTCCAACCTGCAAGGGACTATACCCGAGTACGCGCTGCAGATATAGCGCTGAGATAAAAAACCACGCGAACATTGCCGCCGCCCACAGTACTCCGACCACATTGGCCGCCGCGACGTTGCGCAAGCGAAAAAGACTGAGAGGCATCAATGGGTGCTGCACGAGTCCTTCGAGAATGAGGAACAAGGCCAACAGCGTCAGCGCGGCAAACAACAGCCCCAGCGTCTGCGCTGAGGTCCAGCCCGCTTCATTGCCGTTCACGACCGCGTATACGGCGAGCATTAGCGATGCGGTAACCGTCACAGCGCCGCCCACATCGAGTCGCTCACCTTGCGCTTGGCCGGGTGCAGATGGCAAGAGCGCGACGCACAATGCATAGACGACGATGCCAATGGGCAAATTGACGAGAAAAATCCAGTGCCAGCTTAGAAGATTTGTCAGCAGGCCGCCGAGCAATACACCGACCATGCCGCCGCCCGCGCACACAAAGCCGTATACACCCATCGCTTTGGCTCTGTCGCCAGGTTCAGTGAACAGATTCATGATGAGCGACAGCGAGGCGGCGGAGACGACAGCGCCGCCTAAACCCTGCACGGCGCGGGCGCCTATCAGTAGGATTTGTGAATTGGCCATGCCGCATGCGAGCGATGCCACCGTGAACAGTGTAATGCCGCCAAGGAATAACTTGCGATGGCCGTATAGATCCCCCAGCCGCCCGCCAAGCAATAGACAACCGCCAAAAGTCAGCATGTATGCGTTAACTACCCACACCAGCGAGGTTTCAGTAAAACCGAGATCTGCAGCGATCGAAGGCAATGCAACATTCACGATCGTGGTATCTAGCACGATCATGAGCACGCCGAGGCACAAAACAATGAGTGCTAGCCAGCGTTTGTCGCCGTTGATGGAAGGGGTCATGCAGAGTCTCCTTTGATTTGTATAAAACGTATGCAGTCAGCACCAGTCATGCCGCCGTTCGTCACCAGAAGGGCACCTATCTGCGTCCTCCCACTCTCAATTGCGGGCTTCCCCAGTGCTGCAAACTACTAGCGGAGCGTATCGCCACGCCCATCCACGAAACAAAGCGGTGACTACAGTTTCATGTAGGCACGTGTGGAATGGTCATGGCGATGGCGCCACCTCAAGCAGCTAGCGCGGCGAACTCTTTCTTTGCCGATTCGATGACTCCATCACGAGCCTCTGGACCGCCCATCGCCACACCTTCGGCGCGAATGAAGGAGATATCTGTGATACCCAAAAAGCCGAAGGCCGCCTTCAGATAGGTTTCCTGATGGTCGTAGGAGGCTGCAGGGGATCCTTGGCTGTAAACGCCGCCACGTGACGAGGCGATGACCAGCTTCTTGCCGCCGCACAGTCCGACTGGGCCATGTTCCCCGTATCTAAACGTCTTGCCGGCAACGGAGATACGATCGATCCATGCCTTTAGTTGAGAGGGAATGCCAAGGTTGTACATCGGCGCGCCGATGACCACAATGTCTGCAGCCAGGAACTCATCAAGCGCAGCCTGGCCCGCAGCAACGTCAGACTTCAATGTTTCGTCGACAGGAGCGCCTTGCGCAGCAGCGAGATGTGCTGCTGTCAGATGGCCGATCGGTGTGACCGCAAGGTCAAGGCGAGTGACCGCAAATTTTGGTTGGCGGGCGAGGAATGTGGCAACGACTTCCGCAGAAAGTTCACGACTGACAGAACCTTGTCCTAGGATACTTGAATCTAAATGTAGCAATTTCATTATAATGATCTCCAAAATGGCAAACGACCCGTTTGCAAGAAATCGGATAATAGGCTTCGACTTACGATCTGAATAGTAGTTATTTTTAGATGTAATCTATCGTTTTGACCGATACACACTGGCGCTGTGATGCAGCATCTTTGTACATTCTCGCGATCAACTCGGAAGAATTTTACGGAGACGGGCATCATGTTGTTCGCAGTCCTGCCCCATCCCTTCCGGCACTGTTTTTTTGAGGCTACGCAGGGGAAACTCAACTAACTCCTGTTTTCGAAATGGCATTTATGTTTCTTTCATCGGCTACACAGATGGATAGCATCTAAATTTTTCGTCTTTTAAGATGGATTGCTAACCTATATTCTTTCGCCAACGTTGCACCTCCAAATCAGCGCATGGGTACATCATGATGAGCTTGTCGAGTTGACTGGGGCTGCGGTAAACCGATCACGGTACTTAGGTACTTATCATGGCATGGAGAAAAAGATGGCAGTTCATATAGAAAGCACGCAATCCGAGAGGGGCAATCAACAGCAACGAACGGTTGCGCTCCGTACACGAGGACAGGCACATGGGGCCATCACACGATTGGTAAGCCCCGGAGACATCGGCGAATTGATTAAGCCATTTGTATTTCTTGATTATTTCGAAGCAGATGCAGCAGACGCGCCAAAGTTTGGATTTCACCCACATTCCGGCATTGCGACATTGACGCTGATTTTGTCCGGCCAGGCTTTTTACAAAGAAACGACAGGACGCGAAGGCGTTATCGGTTCTGGCGGCGCGGAATGGATGCGAGCAGGTAGCGGCGTCTGGCATACAGGGGGCTTACACGGCAATGAGCGCGGCAAAGGATTTCAGCTATGGATTGCGATGCCGCCAGAACTCGAATTAGCCGATCCTCATAGTCAGTATCTCGAAGCCTCTGCCTTTCAAACTGTCGGACCTGCTCGAATCATCATAGGCGAATATGAGGGACAAAAAAGTATTGTCGCCGCGCCTGCAGGTATGACCTACCTGGACGTACGGCTGAAGGCTGGCGAGCGCTGGAGTTTCTCTCCATCCAAAGGCCATAATGTGACTTGGATCGCAGTTCATGACGGGCAGGTGTCGGCAGTTGAACGGATATCCTCAGGTGAGCTCGCTGTTTTTGAAGAGTCCGAAGACGAAATTCACTTTGAAGCTATTTCTGACACTGGTTTCGTGCTCGGCTCCGCGATCAAACACCCGTACGACTTGGTCGCAGGATACTACTCCGTTCATACCGATGTTGAAGCACTTTGGCAAGGTGAGCTCAACATTGCGCAGATCGGTAGTCGATTGCAAAGTCAGGGTCTGATCAAGCAGGCTTAATGCTGCTCTCGGTGCAGGCTGGTAAGACTTCCTTTTTAGCCGGCCCGGGGTACAGCCTTTGATTGAGGGCTTCAAATCCCGCAACGAGGGCATCAAGCAGATTGCGCACGGCCGGAACCATGCCTCGCCGCGTGGCGAAAACTGCGTGCACAATACCAGGCTTTGTTGCAAGTTCCGGCAGAAGGTGCCGTAGCCTACCGGACCGAATGTCTTCATCCACGAATTCCCTGGGTAGCAGTGCCACGCCAGCGCCCAGTATCGCCGCGCTACGCAGGCTGGCGATATCGTCCGTCGCCAGGCGAGGATGATGCGCCAGCGATATGGTGTGACCGTCGGAGTCGAGCATATTCCAGATGTATCGCTCACTACTATCGGCCATCGTAACGGTTGGCCAATCCTTTAATGAGTCGATAGAAGTAGGAGTGGGGTACCGCTCAACCATGTTTGGATTAGCAACAAGAATGAAGGTAGATACTCCCAATTGCCGAACTGCGAGTTCGGCGTCCTCTAGCGGTGGGCGCCTGACTCTAATGGCAAAATCCAAGCCTTCCTCGATGACATCGACTCTACGATTTGTTGCATCGACGAGAACTTGGACCTCGGGATTGTCCGAGAGGTACTGCGAAATGATGTCCGCGATACCGAAGCTTAGTAGCGCGACCGGGCAACTGATTCGCACTGTGCCCTGGGGTTTGGTTCGCGTCTGATCCACAATCTCCTTGGCAGCTTTGGATTCCGCGACCAGTGCAAGACAGTGCCGGTGAAACTGTCGCCCGATTTCCGTCAACGACAGGTTACGGCTGGTACGGTTGAGCAGACGAACTCCTAGCTCCTCCTCCAAAGCACGAACATGGCGACTGAGCTTGGACGTTTGGAGGCCGAGACTGCGGGCGGCGGCGGTAAAACTTCCTCGTTCGACTACTTCAACAAATAGTCGAAGGTCATTGAGATCTGTGATTTGGTCGATCATTCTTGTTTGCAGGCCCTTATCGTTCCATCTGAGGTAATGATACGTTGCAAATCAGGATATATGCAAACAATCACAACTTCAGTAGCATCGGCTGAATTTCTGATCTTGCATGTTGCAAGACTCAAAAAAATAAAATCATTAATCCATCGATTGTTTCGATGTGTATTGGGGGAGATATGTTAGACGGTGTTTCATTGGATCAATTGCGCACGTTCATTGCTGCGGTCGATGAGGGCAGTTTTTCGGCTGCATCCCGTAAATTGTTTCGTGCGCAATCGGTCGTTAGTGAGACGATCAACAATCTCGAAGAGCAGATTCGTATACTGTTGTTCGACCGCTCGGGACGCTATCCCAAGCTGACACCGGCCGGTGTCGAACTTCTGGCCGACGCTCGCAACATCATCACCGGTGTGGACATGTTTAAGGCGCGGGCAAAGGGAATGGCTGCTGGCCTGGAACCGGAGCTCTCGATTGTTGTTGACGTGTTCTACCCTATCGATGCGGTTACCCAAGTGGCGAAAGCATTTCGTCAGGAGTATCCAGGTGTCGCTTTGCGTATCTATGTCGAGGCCCTTGGCGCCGCACTTCAGCCTGTTCTTGAGGGGCGTTGCAGCGTCGGTATTGTTGGCTCGTTACCTGTCATTCCAGACACACTTACCAGCGAACGTTTGCCTGGCATTTCGCTGCTCATGGTCGGAGCAAGCGACCATCCTTTGGCATTGCATGAAGGAAAAATTGCAAAGGACATCCTCGCTAAGCATACACAGATCGTCCTGACGGATCGGTCAGACTTGTCGACGGGACGTGATCTCGGCGTCATGTCCCCGACGACCTGGCGGCTGGCCGACCTCTTCGCCAAGCATCATTTTCTATTGAATGGTTTAGGGTGGGGCGGTATGCCTTTGCATATCGTGCGCGACGACATCGAAAGCGGTCGTTTATCTGTGTTGCAGATTGAAGACGTGCCACCTGACGGATTGACCTTGCCCATGTCGGCCATCTGGCAAACGAAATCGCCGCCCGGCCCCGCCGGCAGATGGTTTATTGATCGCTTAAAGGAAATCCCGTTGACGAATGACTTCGCAGTAAAACGCACCAGAGCAGTAGAAAAACATGGAGACATCGAAGCGCGCATTCATTTTGAACCCATGTCTTAGTTTTGGTCGGTGGATGATGATGCAGTGAAACCCGTTGCTAGAGCGTTTAGCAAGCTACGTACTGCGGGCACCATGCCACGGCGGGATGGGAAGATGGCATGGACACTACCCTCCGGCGTAGTCAATTCCGGCAACACCTGAATAAGCGTTCCTTTGTTTAGATCATCTTGCACCAGTTCCTTTGGCATTTGCGCGATGCCCGCGCCGCGCAGAGCTGCATCGCGCAGCGTGGCGAGGTCATCTGTCGCCAATCGGGGCGTGTGCTCGAATGAGATCGGCTGCGGTGCGAGGAAATGCCATTGATACCGCTCGCTTGCATGGGCCGTGGCAAGCGTAGGAAAGAGGCGTAGTTCGTCTAAAGTTGTTGGCACTTGCTGGGTGGCTATCAAGCTTGGGGCGGACACCAGAATTCGGTGCGACTTCGCCAATGGCAGCATCGCCAGATCTGAGTCCTCCAGCGGCAGCAACCGTACCCTGATGCTTATATCAAAACCTTCTTCGACGACATCAACGCGTCGGTTGGTCGCGTCGAGCACGATACGGACGGCAGGATTGTCGATCATGTATTGCGACAGGATGGGCGACACTTGGCCGTGCAGCAAGCCGGGCGGGCAACTGATCCGAACCACGCCTTGGGGTGAGGCGCGCGTCTGATCGATCGCCAGTTTTGCTGCTTGTGCCTCCGCTACCAGAGCAACACAGTGGCGATGAAACATCTTGCCGGCATCCGTAAGAGATAGCCGGCGCGAAGTACGGTTTAAGAGCCGGACGCCGAGTTCCTGTTCGAGAGCGGTCACACGGCGGCTGAGCTTCGATGTCTGTAAGCCCAGCTCTGTCGCGGCGGAGGTATAGCTCCCGTGGCTCACTACGGCGGCGAACAAGCGCATGTTGTTTAGGTCTTGGATGTCCATAGTAATGGTTAAACCTTCAATCATTCTATTGCCGACAATGGTTCTTTGAAAAATTGGATATTTATCTGGAACCGTTTCGATTTTACACTCGAATCCGTCAGGCCTTTTTAAATTTTCTGGAGATGCAATGCTTCAACATAGACCACGAACAGAGCTGGACGGAGGTGATTTCGGTTGGCTAAAAGCAAAACACCATTTTGTTGTCAGCGACAAGGGCAACTTTACGCATCATGCACTGGGTGCGCTCGTAGTCTGGAACGATGACGAGATCGCGCCCGGGACGGGTTTTCCATTGCATGGCCACAAAGATATGGAAATCATTTCTTATGTGAGGCAAGGGACAGTATCTCATCGAGATAACACGGGAAATGAAGGGCAAACCGCTGCTGGAGATGTTCAGGTTATGAGTGCTGGCTCCGGGATCCTCCACGAGGAATACAACAGCGGAAGTATCCCCCTAAAGCTGTTCCAGATATGGATACGGCCGCGTGAGCCTGGCGGAGCGCCGCGTTGGGATACCAGACCATTTCCGAAAGAGGATCGTGCAGGACGTTTGGTTCCGCTTGCTAGCGGCGTGCCGAGCGACGACGGGGCTTTACTTATTCGCGCGGACGCTCGTGTTTTAGGGGCGGCTCTCAAGGCGGGCCAGCGAGTAGATTATTTCCTGGGCATTGACAGTAACGCTTACCTGGTACCTGCTCTCGGCACACTGACGGTCAACGGAGTACGCGTAGAAATGGGCGACGGCGTGGCAATTATTGGCGAGACTCACATCACCATTGAAGCAATCGAAGACTCTGAATTTATTCTGGTCGAAGTGCTGTGAAGCGCTTATCCACTTTTCGTGAATACTGAAATCATGCACAAACGTTTCTTCCCTTTCGTCGGGCGCTTGCCTAACGGCGCGCCATTCATCGAGAGCGGACGTTCCAAGATTTTCGCCTTTGCGCTGACGGTTGCTCATATCGCCGCGGTCGGTTTGCCGTCAGCTTCCTTGGCCTGGCTTGTTGCTGCACTGGTGGAGATCAGCGGCGGAGCTCGGCTGTTAGCCAATCACCTCACCCGGCCAGCCGTATTGGGGATGATAGCCTTCTTGATCGCAACTGCAATTTTTTTTCACAGTAACTTAGCTTACCAAAATCAGATGTTTCACTGTCTCAAAAATTTGATGATGGCCGGCGGCCTTCTACAAATCGCCTATTTTGGTACGGCTCCGCTGAGTCTGGATGAACGCAAGAGTAATAAGCCTGCTGTTGTTTAAAACTATCGCTGTAGATTGGAACAAGATAATGCGTCGCATACACCAAGTAAGTGCTGGTCTTTACACGGCAAACGAGTCAATTAAAAGTTTGAGTAATACATTGGCCGATGATGGCCCCAAGGCAGAGGACAAGAAGGAGCTAACAGATGATGGCGGCATCCACGACTTGCAGCACGAGTATGTCGCAGCGATGCGCGCACGACGTGAGTTGCAGCTATTGAAATCTTCCCTGAAAGTCAAACGCTCGCTGATCTATAGCTTAACGCAAGCGTAGGTCGTTCAAGGTGATCAACCTTTCGTGTCCTTAGGTCTGACGTTGCGCAAAGACTTTGCAGTAATGGGCAGAATCCGGTCTCTCAAAATGCGTTCGGAGCGTCGGTGAACCCAAAGGCCTTAAATGCGGAGCAGTGATCGCGGAACCAATACGCTACCTATTGACGATAAGGTACTGGCTTTAAATTGACGTTGACAAGCCTAAGCAAAGCAATATACTTTACGAGTGTAAAGTTTAAAAACAGACTGATAGCTTTGCTCACTTGGTTGTGACCGACGCAATTAATCAGCGAAGAAAGAAATCTGCGGTGGAACCCGGAAGCGACGTTTCTTTGTGGGACCACTAATCAATATCTATTAACGATGTGGGCGGAGACATGATAGAAGAACGTGATGTGATCGTGACTATGCGCGACGGGATACGTCTCGCTGTGGATGTATATCGGCCGGAAGGGCCTGGCAAATACCCAGTGCTCTACGCCTCTGCACTGCATAACAAAGATCTTCAGGGACCAGACATTGCGGACGTACTGCCGCCTCAACCGGCCCAGGCGCCGCTTTGGTTTGGCCCGATTGAAGCCGGCGACACGCGCAGATTCATCGCCAATGGCTATATTCACGTCATCGCACAACCGCGCGGTTCAGCGAAGTCGGAAGGGCACTACGGCGAGGAGCAATCTGATCATTACGACATGATCGAATGGATTACGCAGCAACCATGGTCAGATGGGAAAGTCGGCATGGTGGGTATCTCGGGCTTCGCGGGCGAACAATGGCGCGCCGCTGCGCAACAGCATCCGGCGCTCAAAGCAATTTTTCCGTACGATGCGTGCAGCGCGTATGGAGGAATGTTTGGCTTCCGTGATTTCAATCCGGGCGGTGTCGTACACACTTTCCCATATTTGCTCGACGTATTCAGCACGGTGCACGAGCCGCGCGGCACGCCTGGCGAATTGCCTGCAAAGCAGCAAGAGCTGTGGGAAAAATCCATCAGCAACCCTGATTACAAGATGTACATTAATTTGTACAACATCCTGACCCAAAAGGGACAGAGGACTAGGGTTATGTACCACATCCTCACTAACCCATGGGAAGAAGAGGGTACGGTCGAACAAGCCGAGAAGAATTTCAAGGCGATCAAGATCCCCTACTATACCGGCTCGGGGGCATATGCTTACACCTATAAGTTGCACTGGCTCGGTGCGCAACATTACTTTCAAAATGTCGACCAGCCCCGAAAATTGATTTTTACGGGGCCAGCGCATCTGGAACGACCTTTCCACCAGTATCACGACGAAGTCATTCGTTGGTACGACTATTGGCTGAAGGGTATAGACACCGGCATCATGAATGAGCCACCGGTACGCTACTGGGTCATGGGAGCGAACGAATGGCGTACCGGCACGGACTGGCCCTTGCCCGAAACTCAGTGGGTGAAGTATCACCTTTCTGGCTGGGAAAGACTGACAACCGACGCACCGCGCCCCGCTGACCAGGTAGGCGCGGCGGCGCGTGAGCCCGATGTCTTCACACAAATGCCGCTCAAGAAGACCAGCCGGGTTGAATGCCTTCGCTACATGACAGAACCTTTGGCGCACGATGTCCTGGTGGCCGGCCCCATCTCACTGACGCTGTATGCAGAGATCGATCAGCCCGATACCAACTGGTTCGTGGTGCTCAAGGACGTTGGCCCCGATGTTTCAGTGGTCACCGCGCGGGTTGGTGAGCGTGCCGTATCGGAGGATCTGCCGGAGCGAGAATTGACGCGTGGTTGGCTGAAAGCATCGTATCGGGCGACAGACCCGGAGCGCTCCAAGCCATGGGAACCGTTTTACAAGCTAACGCGCAGTTCTATCGAACCGGTTACTCCGGGAGAAATCGTCAAATACGAGATACAGGTAATAGCTACCGCAAACCAGTTCAAGGCGGGACACCGTATTTGTCTAGAGATCTGCAGCATGGATGCGCCAACCGGAACAGGCGCGATGACCGATGTCGAATACATTCCGTATCACGTGTGCAGCAGCACGACGGTCACGCACAAGATCTACCGTGATGCAGAGCGCCCGTCGCATTTGCTGCTGCCGATTATTCCGCTGATCGCACAACCCGTATAGAGCAGGTAGTATCCATCCCGCGCCGATTCCGGGATGGATCTGTCATTTATCGACCTGAACGCGAAAGACACGTTTCCATGAAAAGCATACGATTTGAACGCAATAACGGCATTGGCAGCATTATCTTGGCTAATCCTCCTTTCAACCGCTTAGATACTCGCTTTGCGCAATGCCTTGAAGAAGCCGTTCGCGAAGCCAGTCAGAGCGACATCCGTGTGCTGGTAGTGCGCGCGGAGGGACCAAATTTCAGTCTTGGCGGTGAGGTTCGCGAATGGCCGGGCAAGGATGTCAACTGGTTCCGCACTTTTGTTGCAGCGATCAATAGCTCATATCGCACAATTGAGTCGCTACGTGTCCCTACGGTAGCGGTTGTACAAGGAGCAGCCTTTGGAGGCGGGTTTGAGCTTGCCCTCAATTGCGACTTCATCGTGGCAGCCCACGATTCCGTGTTCCGCTGCGTTGAAGTCACTACAGGGATGCTTCCGCTTGCCGGCGCCTTGCAACGGCTTGCTGAGCGAGTGGGACGTAGCCGTGCATCTCGCTTTTCCATGCTGGGAGAGCCGATTCCAGGAACCTTGGCCGGTGAACTTGGAATTGCAACGCACGTGGCGAAGGCGGATGACCTGGAGCGTGTCGCGAATGAGTTGGTTATTCAACTGGCAAACGGGCCGACGCGATCGTATGCGGCAACGCGCACGCTGCTCAAAGCCTGGTCGAGCGGTGGCGTGGCCGCAGCCGATGCGGTGATGCTCGATATCACAATTGACCTGCACGCCAGCGAAGACGTAACTCGCGGCTTTCTCAGTACGGCAGCCGCATTCGAAGCAGATATGGTTCCGCCCGATATGATTTTCTTTGGAAAGTAGGGCCGAAAAATCTGTAGCGAGTTCGGCGTGAGCCGCCTTCGACGGTAACAGCTAGCCATAAACATGCACAACGCCAGGAGGCGGGCGCAAGATAAAACATGACATTCCATTGGGTCTCGCGAGACCCGATAGGAGGAGATAGTTCGATGACAATAGTGTTAGATGAATTCGCGCTGATCGCGCCGCGTAACGGCATTTCCTATGTGCGTGGCTCGACGGCAATTGAGCTCAGTGAAGAAACGATCGGGCAACTGCTTGCCGGAACTGCGCAACGCTTTCCTGATCGCCCTGCAGCCGTTTTTCGTGGTCAAGGCATACGTTGGACATGGAGTGAATTTGCTGAAGAAGTTGATAGGCTCGCGGTAGCGCTGGTCGAAATAGGTATTGAGAAAGGTGATCGAGTTGGCATCTGGTCGCCGAATCGAGCTGAATGGTTGTTGACCCAGTTCGCCACGGCACGCATAGGCGC
Source organism: Parundibacterium terreum (assembly GCF_014636315.1). GTDB lineage: Bacteria > Pseudomonadota > Gammaproteobacteria > Burkholderiales > Burkholderiaceae_D > Undibacterium > Undibacterium terreum. Next base: position 46,643 of record NZ_BMED01000009.1, read on the forward strand.
AATACTTGTCAATATCAATCCCGCCTATCGGGTCGTCGAGCTCGAATATGCGCTGAACAAAGTTGCATGTAAAGCGATCATTTGTGCCGAGCGTTTTAAATCGTCAAATTATTTGGAAATGCTGTTGGAGATTGCTCCGGAACTCGCTGCACAGCACGCGGGCCGACTTGACGTTGAGCGTCTCTCCGACCTGCGCATTGTCGTATCCATGGACGGCAGCGACCTGCCTGGTGTGCTGGCGTTTTCAGACCTGATGGCGCGCGGTAGTGCGGCGCTTGAGGGTGGTGCCGGGGCTATTCTTGCTGCTCTGGACGCCGAACTATTTTCCGATGAACCCATTAATATTCAATTTACGAGCGGTACGACCGGCGCCCCCAAAGGTGCGACGCTGACGCATCGCAACATCGTCAATAACGCACGCTATGTAGCAATGGCAATGCGATTGTCCGAAGCGGACGTGTTATGCGTTCCAGTCCCACTCTATCATTGCTTCGGCATGGTATTGGGCGTGCTCTCGTGCGTGTCCACCGGAGCAAGTATGGTATTTCCTGGAGAATCATTCGATCCTGGAGTAACTCTCGCCGCTCTTGCTGAAGAAAATTGTACGGCGCTGCATGGCGTGCCGACGATGTTCATTGCCCAGCTCGAACATCCGGATTTTGCTTCTTTTAATCTCAGTCACCTACGCACCGGCATCATGGCAGGATCTCCGTGTCCGATTGAAACGATGAAGAAAGCAGTGGCGAAAATGCATCTTGCCGAGATTACGATAGCTTATGGAATGACAGAAACCAGCCCCGTCTCGTTTCAAAGCTCGACCACCGATCCGCTGGATAAACGGACTACGACAGTCGGACGTATCCAGCCCCATCTCGAAGTAAAAATTGTCGATGAGTACGGCAGCATTGTCCCGATCGGTGCTACGGGTGAGTTGTGCACGAAAGGATATTCGGTCATGCAGGGCTACTGGCGCGATGAAGAGAAAACACATGAGAGTATTGTTGATGGATGGATGCATACAGGGGATCTGGCAACGCTGGATGCTGACGGCTATTGCAATATCGTCGGCCGCCTCAAGGATATGCTGATTCGCAGCGGAGAGAATATCTATCCGCGAGAAATCGAAGAATTCTTGTTTCGTCATCCAAAGATCCAGAACGCGCAAGTATTTGGCGTGCCCGACAAGAAAAATGGCGAGGAGGTTTGCGCCTGGGTTGTGCTACGCGAAGGTGAAACAGCGACGGTAGAGGAAGTCAGGGAGTTTTGCCGTGGTCAAATCGCCCATTTCAAAGTGCCAAGGTATGTGCATTTCGTCAGTGAGTTGCCCATGACCGTGACAGGCAAGGTGCAAAAGTTTGCCATGCGCGAACAAATGATTCGCTTGCTAGAAGTGGAAGAACAGAAGACGGCATGACGATGCTGGTTACTGCCATGTCGACGTTAAAGCCGCTTTGGATGCATATAGGTTCACGACCGGCTGGCTAGTAGAGCGTAATGAATTCAGCGCTATAGGCGTTATTACAATAGAGGAGCTATGCATGAGCGTACAGCCGGTCATATCGGAATCTGTGCTACTCGATATCCAAGACGGCGTGGCACGAATAAGCTTGAATCGTCCTATGCGCAATAATGCGCTGGATCTTGAGAGCGCGCGTTCATTTTTGTCTGCGGTTGATATGATCGCTGATGATCCTACTGTTCGAGTCGCATTATTGACTGGCGTCGGCCGCTGCTTTTGCGTTGGCGGCGATGTCGTCAAGTTTTCGCAAGACCCCGAGAGTTTGGCATCGCAGCTTGACGCGTTGCTCGGTATTCTCAATACGGCACTGCTCACATGGACAAACTTGCCGCTGCCCACTGTGAGTGCCGTCAATGGACCGCTGGGTGGAGGCGGCATCGGCCTTGCTCTCAGTTCGGACATTGTTTTTGCTGCCGAATCGGCAAAATTGCGTGGTGGATATGCCGGTATCGGGCTCACGCCGGATGCTGGGGCCACTTGGTTTTTGAATAGGCGCATAGGCCCTGTAAGGACCAAGCAGCTTTTCCTTCTCAATCGGCCAATGACAGCTGCGCAATGTCTGGATATGAGGATTTTCGATGCGGTCTTTCCCGACAACGTGCTAGGCACAGAGGTCGATCAGCTACTCGCTGAACTTGTACGCGGCCCGACGTTAGCGTTTGTACGTATTCGGCAAGTATCCGATGCTGCACCTCATCAAAGTCTTGCAAAACAACTTGCGATGGAACGGAAGCTGATTGTGGAATCGGGTGAATCGAATGATGCGCAGGAGGGAGTTATTGCATTTGCTGAGCAGCGCACGCCCCGATTTTTTGGATGTTAGCTCCAAATTATTGAATTTTCATTGATTCGCCCAAGAATTGGTGAACGAATGAAAAACAGGAGAATGGAATTTTGATTATTGACCGCGGTGACCAGAAGCCTTATTAAAAATAACGGTCTCTAGCAGCGCCCAGTAGTTCGCTACTACAGCGGGGTTTTCCGGGGAGCGTCCTGAAGTCGCAGACATGTCGGCGCCCAATGATGACAATACTGTGGTCATGCCGATGAGCATGTAGTGCAGTAACACCGGATCGCCGGGCGGGAGATCACCGCTAGCTTGAGCGGCTTCGATCTGCGGTAGTAATCGACTCATCAGCGGTTTCAAGAGATTCTCTGCGAGCCAAGCCATGCGCGGATTCCCTGAATGGCTCTCGCGAAGTATGAAATGGTGAAGGTCAGGGAAGTCTAGAGTGACCTTGAAGAAAGCTTTGTACTCTTCGCGAACTCGCTCAATAGGTGCCATTTTTGTGTCTGCCGGCACGCCTTCATCCCACAGTTCGACGATGAGATTAAAAACATGCTCGGCGACTGCCTTCCACAAAATTTCCTTTGTTCGATAGTGATAGGTAATTAATGGATGCTGGAGGCCGGTTCGCTCGGCAATTGTACGAAGACTAGCAGCGTCGAACCCTTTGTCCGCGAACTCCGGCAACGCGGCCTTTAAGATCGTCAAGCGTGTTTCAACTGCGCGCTGTTGCTCGCGTCGCCTGGAGGTCGGCTGGGGTTTGGTCGGAAGGCTCATAACGGATTGATTAAGCGGATTTGGCCAAAGCTACATCTTGCATTGCGATGCCCCTAGTTGTCTACCTTTCCATGAAGTCTTACCCTGATCCTTCCTGGGGTTCGTCTTTCTAATGGGCTGAAGGCGAAAGCGGAGAACGGATCGCAGGCTGCGACGTGATCGAGGAGACCTCACTCAGATCGAATGGAATTCGGAACTGAGTGGAACGCGATTAGGTAGTGGTGCTCGACAAGCAATCGAGGCGGATCGAACAGACTGGATCGATTCACGAGCATTAAAACACAGAACTAAGTGCTAAAGAATTTGATCAATAGCATTCAAATAAATAGTAAACACAGGCTTAGTGGAGAAATTACATGGACAGATTGACTTCAATACGGGTTTTTTCTGAAGTTGTTTCACGCGGCAGTTTCATAGGGGCCGCCCAAGCTCTTGAAATGTCTACCGCGGTGATCACTCGCCACGTTGCCCATCTTGAGGAAACTGTCGGAATTCGGTTGTTGAATCGAACCACACGAAGTATGTCGCTGACTGATGCCGGCCAGACTTACTACGACTGCATTCGCCAAATTCTCGTTGACCTAGAGGAGGCGGATGCACTTGCCGCATCAGCCTCCTCCAAGCTAACTGGAACCCTTCGCATTAATTGTCACATCGGATTCGGTCAATTGCAATTGGCTCGTCTGCTGCCTTTGTTTTCAAGGGAGTACGAAAATATCGCCATCGACGTCAAACTTACTAGCAAGGCGCTGGATTTAGTGGGTGAGGCGTATGACATAGGTATCTTCATAGGATTGCAAAACTTCAGCAGCAATATGATTTCCAGGCAGTTGGGCATCTCAGAAGTAATACTGTGCGCCTCTCCGGGCTACATCAAGGAAAAGGGCATGCCGCAAAAGCCGGAAGAACTTTCGTCGCATGCCTGCCTCAATTTTGATTATGAGCAATTGAAACATTCCTGGCACCTGGTCGGTGAAAATGAGTCCAAAGACATTGCAATTACTAGCAAAATTACGTCGAACAATGGTGAGTTATTGCGCTACTGCGGATTGGCGGGGATGGGAATCTTGATGCGCCCAAGCTTTAATCTTGGCAAAGACCTCGCATCAGGAAAACTGGTAAGAGTTTTGCCGGACTACAATCTTGGTTCTTTTTCGGTAACGCTGGTTTATCCCACTAAGCGCCTCATGCCGGCCAAGGTACGCGGTTTCGTGGACTTCATGGTTCGCCATTTTCCTGATCCCGAACGAGATCACTGGCTCTCATCGGATCAAAATCTGTATGAGTAAAATTGTTTGGTTAACTGCGCACGGAAAACACAGTGCCAGCCTACACGCAGCGGCAAACACCTGATGTGATCAACAAATATTCTCTCCATCTTTCTATCTGGTTAAAGATGAAGATCGGCAAAATTCGCAAGCAGCGACTTAGCTTGAAAAAACTACACTTGGATCTGATGGAATTGGGATTCGAGGTGGCGTAAGACCGCGCGGCAGCGTTCGCCAGACAGTGGAGGCGGGTCAAACAAATCGGGTCATGTCCGGGTCCCAAAAAAACACTGGGAAGTTTTAAAGTTTTTAAGGGTAATCACTGGATAGACAAGGGACGGGTGCCACTTTTATGCGTGGCTAATAACATTAACTTCTTCGAATAATATTATGAATAAATCTAACATCAGTATCGCCATGAGTTTCTGCTTTTGGTGCCCGCGCGTCCGAAGTGGCGCCGGCATATGGCCCCCAGGTTGGTAGCACCTCAATGACTGAATAGTCATCGGTCGATAAGCATTGCCAAAAATGGACATGAACACTTTCATAGTCTCCCATGTAGGAGCGCTGCAATGATGGTGAGGGCAGAGCCATTATGCTCCCATTGATAATGGGGTCGAAGCGCTTGATCTCCGTCAAAGCTAACATATCAAGGACCTCAAGAACGGCATTTTTCAGATGATTTCTTGATTCGCATTCAGTTGGAAATCGTTCAGGAAATTGTTTTGCGAGGACCCAAGATGCTTCATCCCAGTTTCCTTTTTCGAAAAAATACTTACGTTCCATGATGTACTCCTAAAAAAATAGAACCTAATGCAGCCGCCTGATTATAGGAGTGGCGGCTTCAAAGACATTGTGCAATATTGTTAAATGCAAAGAGTTGCAGGCATTGACTCTGCGAGCACCATATGCTGTGCTTCCAACGGTTCAAGCTATTGATGAGACGCCATTCCGGACTATGGTCCGGCTCACGTATCGAGTCACGACGTAGGAGCTTTCAAGTTGAAAAAATAACACCCTCAGTCCATGGTGCCGGATGGTCACTCAAAAGAATAGAATCTTACGCGTTGGAGAGCAATTTCCTGGAATCGTTAAATCTTGTGTCCGAGCCTTACCGTTCGGAAATTTTGGTCTACTATTCCAATCATTGAGCGCAAAGAGTTTGATCCCATTCAACCTCGAAACCATCTCCCCGTTATTAAAACACCAAGCGGATATCTCGCCATCTGTCGCCGATTCCAGCATGCGCGCCATGCTAAAACTCGGTGATTCTATCTACAACAAATTAACCCCTGCCTTTTATTCTCAAAGCTGCTAACCGCCTGACAAACACGGTGGGTTGGACTTGTTTCGGAAGTGGCTGTACTAGATCTTGTTCAAATCATGCAATTGCCGCAAATGGCCGCATCGACAAGTGTCAAAGTAAGTTGGAAAGAATGGGCAATGAAAAATGCTAATTGGGAACTACATCGATGGCATTTCGCGCAACTAAATCGGGATCGTTGATGGTGGGAGCTCTGTTGATTCGATGGGATAAATTCATGGACAGATTGTCGCTGTTAAGGCGCGATGTGCGCCCCTTTTTGTCTAGCAATTCCTTTACCCCATCGCTCACCTTGATTATTGGCGGCGGGCTTTCGCTGCTGATGTTTTCCCTGGTCTCGAACCAGATCGACGACGAGGCCCGGCTCCGCTTTGAGCGCAAGGCCAGCGATGTCCACCACGTAATCAGTGCGCGCATCTCGTCGTACGTCGATGTCATTCGCGGGCTAAGGGCACTGTTTCACACGTCCAGCATGGTGTCCCGTGTCGATTTCCACCGTTATGTGACAGACCTCAAGCTGGTCGAAAGCTATCCTGGCTTTCAAAACCTGAACTACGCGCAGTTTGTCACAGATGACAATAAAGCAGCCTTTGAATCCAGGGTCAGGCAGGATGCCAGCCTGGACTTGCGCGGCTATCCCGACTTCTCCATCAAGCCCGCCGGACAAAGGTCCAGCTATTCGGTGCTGCTCTATCAGGAGCCGATGGAAAACAACGCCAGCACCTTCGGCAAAGACCTAGCCTTTAACCCGAGGACGCAAGCGGCTCTCGCAACCAGCCGCGATACGGGGGAACTGGTCTCTTCCGGCTCCTTAATCCATGTCAAGGGAGCGGATCAGCACGTAGGCCTGGCCATGCGCATGCCGTTGTACCGCAACGACATGCCGCAAACCACGCTGGAACAGCGGCGCGCAGCCTATATCGGTTCGGTAGGCGCAGGCTTCAATGTAAAGAAACTCATGCAAGGTGTGTCCGACGAGGAAGGTCTGCGGCGCATGCGCTTTCGGCTCTACGATCGCGGACCGGCCGGCGGCAAAGCGGCCGCCCAGCTCGAAAGCAAGGAAAATTTGGTTTTCGACAGCAACCAGCTGTTGGACGCGTCCAGGGGCGCCGCCGATGCCGACGTGTCCGGCGAGCAGTTGATGACGTCGTTGCCGATGGAAATAGGCGGCCGTAGCTGGGGGCTGGTATTCAGCGCCAGGCCGGAGTCCAATATGAACCGGCTCGATGCGGCGCTGCCCTGGCTTGCGCTGTCGGGCGGCCTGCTGTGCAGCATCCTGCTGTCATGGGCTTTTTACGCGATGACCATCTCGCGCAGCGGGGCGGTCAAGATCGCCAACGCGATGACCAGGCATTTGCGGGAAAACCAGGCCAGGCTGGCCGAGGCGCAGCGTACCGCGCACCTGGGCAGCCTGTCGCTCAACCCGGCGGATCAAAGCATGCACTGGTCGGCCGAGACTTATCGGATCCTGGGCATGGCCGTCGGCGACGTCCGCCCGGATCTCGGCCAGTTCCTGTGCCGCATACGCGACAGCGACCGGGCGCAGATGGAAGCGGCGCTGGAGAGTGCGATCTGGAGCGGGCATAGGATGAGCGGGGAATACCGCATATCCCATCCGCATGGCGCCATCCGCTGGACGCAAATTATCTTTCAGGCTTCGCATGAATCCGTCGATGCCTCGCTCAATGGCACGATCATGGATATCACTGAACGCAAGCAGGCCACTCTGCTGGCGGAAGTGGAGCACCGCGTCACGCAACTGGTTGCCTCCGGCGCAAATCCGGAGCAGGTCATGCCCGAAGTGCTGGAAACCCTGGTCCGAGGGCTGGACTGCGTATGCGCCGTGTTCCGCATCGCCGATGAACAGGGAGCTCAGCTCATTTACAGCGACGCATGGTGCGCAGATGCCATGGATCTTGCTCCATTCATGGCTGCGCAAAGGGAGGAGCAGATTTCCTTGGACCAGGGCCTGGCTGGACGCTGCTGGAAGCGCTGCGCTCCTATCATCAGGCCGGACTTCGACGCTTATCCGCAAAACCGCCAGCGCGCCGCCATGCCGTCGAACGTCTCCAGCGTGTTCGCCTGCCCGGTTGCGTCAGACGAAAAAATATTTGGCGTGATTGAATGTTTCGGCGCCTCTGAATACCAGCCGTATGAGGGATTGCAAAAAATGCTGCTGTCCATCAGCAGCCAGATCAGCCTGTACCTGCAACGCGAGGCGACAGAAAGGAATCTGCATCACGTCGCATGGCACGATGCGCTGACGGACCTGCCGAATCGCAGCATGTTCAACCAAACCTTGCAACAAGCCCTGAACCGCCACGCGCGCTATCAAGAAGGCTTGGCGGTGCTGTTTATCGACATCGATCGTTTCAAAGTGATCAACGATACGCTGGGCCATAGTGCAGGTGACTTGCTGTTGATCGAATTTTCGCGCCGGCTGACAGCGTGCCTGCGTGAAAGCGACAGCGTGGCGCGGTTCGGCGGTGATGAATTCGCCATCATGATAGAGAGGTTTCCGGGGACCGATGACGTGATTTCGGTCGTCAACAAAATCCTGGAAAGTTCGGCGCAGCCGTTCCACATCAACGGCAAGGAATTCAGGACGACCGCCAGTATCGGCATTGCTGTTGCGCCAGACGACGGTAGCGATGTCGAAACACTGCTGAAAAATGCGGACGTGGCGATGTATCGTGCCAAGGTCAACGGCAACAGCTACCAGTTCTATTCCCCGCTGATGAACAAAGACTCCCTGAAGCGCTTCACGCTGGAGGCGAGCTTGCGGCATGCAGTGGCCCGCGATGAGATGTTCTTGCATTATCAGCCCAAGCTCGACTTGCGCACCGGCGAAATCAGCGGAGTAGAAGCGCTGTTGCGCTGGAGGCATCCGCAATTAGGCATGATTTCTCCGGTAGAGTTTATCCCGCTGGCAGAAGAATCCGGCCTCATTATCGAGATCGGCAAATGGGTGTTGAAAACGGCCTGCCGGCAGAACGTCGAATGGCAAAGGCAAGGGTTGGCACCGATGCGGGTGGCGGTCAACCTGTCAGCCCGGCAGTTCCGGGATGAAAAAATACTCCAGGATATCTCGAACATCCTGGATCAAACCGGAATGGCGTCTGACTGGTTGGAGATAGAACTCACCGAGAGCATGGTGATGCATGACGCTGAGCATGCAATCCGGGTCTTGCAGCAACTTAAACTGCTCGGCGTCCGCCTGTCGATAGACGATTTCGGCACGGGCTATTCGTCGCTGGCCTACCTGCGCCATCTGCCGGTCGATTGTGTGAAGATCGACAGGTCATTTATCAAGGACATTCCCAACGAAGCCGATGACATGGCCATTACTACCGGCATCATAGGGCTTGCGCATTGCCTGCGGCTGGACGTGGTCGCCGAAGGAATTGAAACCGCAGATCAGCTTGAATTTCTGAAAGCAAACGGCTGCGATGAAATACAAGGGTATTTCTTCAGCAAGCCGCTGCCGGTCGCAGAAGTGACAATCTTGTTAGAACGCACTTGCCGCAAACCCTTGCGGCAAGTGTGGAGCCGCAACGCCCAGCCCTTAAAGACGACGCTTGCTTAGTTTGTTTATTCACGAGAGAGGATGTAGAAATGATGATCGCCAGCAAAGGACGATGGAAGAAATGGTAGCATCCATACAAGCGCTTAATCTTGAGCCGATCAAATTCAAGCTGAACAATGAACAAGTTATCAAACCGCATGAACATTAAAATAGCCCTCACCATAAGGTTTGGGCATCAGTGTTCATGTAAGAAAATAGATTGTTTTCTGGACAGTATAGAAACGAGAAAATGAATCGAACTTATTTTAATCAGTGGTTGGTGTGTAAGCGCACAGTTCAATCATCCGAAGCAATCCATAGTCGCCAATGATAGCAATAGAGATTTCGCTCATTAGCTGTCTTTCGTGGATCGGACTGCGTAATGCCAACGAACAACAGCGAAGCACATTCACACCAATTGAAGCTCTGGTTATCACAAGTAAGTGCACGCGACATAAATGCCTTTCGCCAATTGCACGATGCCATCGCGGGACAGCTCTTAAATGCCGCATTCCGCATTCTCAATAATCGTGAACTGGCAGAAGAGGCTGTTCAAGAGGGCTTAATGTCAATTTGGTGTTCAGCCTCAAGCTATAAAAATGACATGGCGGCGCCGATGGTATGGATGACTAGCGTCATCCGTAATAAGGCGTTTGATGTGGTTCGGAAGCGATATCGCTATATCGAAATGGGTATCGACGATTGCGACGAATATCAGTGCCTTTCTGCCAGCCATGGGAGCGATCCAATGCGGTTACTAGGTGATTTGACACGCCTGGATTATTGCATGTCGGTATTAGACTGTACCCATCGCGACCTCATTCATCTCGCCTACTACGCTGACATGTCACATGCCGAGGTGGCTCGTGTAACCAATTTGCCACTCGGCACCGTCAAAACATGGATTCGACGAAGCATTATTCAAATGCGAACTCATCTCCAGCGAATTGGGCGATAACACAGATTTTCGCCATATATGAACCTTAGCTGGATTGACTTGACATGCCCACACGCCCAGTTTGAGTGAGAACATATCGCACAAGAAGCGTATTTACGGCATTACCCAGAAAGTAATTCCCTTCTACCGAATTGTCACCAAGAATCCGGATTGATCATTCCTATCGCCATTAAAGTCGGCCTGCAAAACAAATATCCCTGCATGAGGTTGATGCCTAGATCCTGTAAACAGTCGCGTTCGGCGGTTGTTTCGATTCCCTCAGCCAATACTTTAATGTTTAGTTCGCCGCAAATGGATGCAATACCTTTTACGATGGCTCGCTTCGATGTGCTTCTTTCAATCCCTCTAACCAGCTCCATGTCGATTTTTATGATATCCGGCTGATACTCTGACAGCAAAGTTAATCCAGCGTAGCCAGCCCCGAAATCGTCGATAGCCGTCTGAAAACCAAACCTGTGATACTCATTAAATATGTTCACGAGATGTGGTCGGTCTCTAACCTCTTCGCCTTCGGTTACCTCGAAAATAATGCGTTGTATCGGGAACTTGTGCTCACGAGCTGCAGCGAAAGTTGCCTGTATGCAGGCCTCAGGGCGATATACTGCGTTGGGGAGGAAATTGATAGACAAGAATTCTGTAATGCCAAGCTGTGCCGCGCCCCTGATGGCGCCGACGCGACAGGCTTGGTCAAACATATATCGGTTCTCGTCGTTCACCCGTGACAAGACCGAAAAAGCTGATTCCCCGTTGGGACCACGCACGAGAGCTTCATGCCCGAAAATCGACCGCGTAGAGAGTTCGATGATAGGTTGATATGCAAAGGTGAAATCAAAGTTCAACGGTTCTGCCTTCTTGCATTGAATGCAGCTCGCCGCTTTTTCTGACCGGTCAGAGATATTGGGTAATGTTGCCATGGTTGAGCAAGCTCCAATGAAAATCACTAGTTGACCGAACCAGTTATACCACGTTACCGGTGTTGATATTGATATATATAAAGCAATATTCTAGCCCCTTAAGTGTGCTTTCGAACAGACGGTTTAACACACATAATTAAAATACCCGTTCTAAACCTCCGCGCTATTAGGGATGAGACCAAATTCTTTACTGCTTTGGCCTACCAACGTAATATCGGATGCCCGACGAAATTCTAAGATAATAATTTTAGGTATGGATCCCACAAATAGCCCTGGCACGTTCGAGAAAATCAGTTATGAAGTGTCGCGGCCCTGCCTCTTAAGCGAAAGCGGTTGAAGTTGATGGTCACATTTGACGGAAGTGACACAAATAGTTTCGACTCACCGGCAGCGTCTCACTGCGCCCGCGCAAGTGCAGCTCCGCCGTTTCGTTGACGCCTCTTATAACTTCAATCACGCATCGTAGGTTGACGATGACAGAGCGGTGCGTTTGCACGAAACGCTCAGGATCCAGCTGCTCCGCTAGTTCACGTATGCTTTTTCGAATCAGCGCCTCGCCTTCGTCCCAGACGACCAGCGTATACTTGTCGTCGGCACGCAGGAATTGAACCTGTTCGACCGGGATCAGGCGCACGCTATTACCCACCGATGCCTTGATCCACTGGAGCCATGATTTGGATTGCACACGCTGTTCCAGTCTGCGTGCAAGCCGATCAAGCATGAGGTCTAATGCTGCGCCCTCCGCTATCGGTCCAGCTAGCTGACGCTTCAAGCGTTCCACCGTGTGGGCAAGGCGGGCCGAATCGATAGGTTTGACCAAATAATCGATAGCGCCCTGTTCAAACGCCTGCAGCGCATATTGTTCATACGCCGTTACGAACACTAGGTGGGCGTGGCCGTTGAGCGCTCGCGCTGTGTCGATGCCGCTCAGGCCGGGCATATGGATATCCAGGAATACTATATGGGGACGATGTTGTTCGAACAGTGCCAGCGCTTCCAGGCCGTTGCGCGCGTCATCGGTCAACACGAGTTCCGGCCACAATGCAGTCAAGTGCGCGCGCAGTCGTTCGCGCAGCAGAGGTTCGTCGTCGGCAATCAAGCCCGTAGCATGCCTCATGCTTTCTCTCCAGGATGAAAATGTAATTCGACGCGCACGCCGTGGGGAGCTTGCTCATGCATATCAAGACGAGCACCTGCTCCGTAAAAGGCTTGTAAGCGGGTGCGCAAGTTGGCAAGTCCGGTGCCCGGTTGCGCGGTTTCGGACATGCCTACACCTGTGTCGCTAACCCATATTGTCATTGCACCAGTCTCATCTTCGCGCCGTCCGCCGACTTCAATCCGGCCCCCGTCCGTGCTCGGGTCGATACCATGGCGGACCGCATTTTCAACCAGTGTCAACAGCGCCATTGCGGGAAAGCGTAGCGTCGCCGTTTGCGGGACCTCATTCACATCAAACTGCAAACGATCGGGCATGCGGAGGTGCATCAGTTCAAGGTAAGCGCGAACCAGATGCAGCTCGGTCGTCAGCGTTGCGTCGGCGTCGCTAAGGCGCGGCATTGCCGCGCGCAAATAGGCGATCAGGTGCCGCAATACTGGGCCAGCATTAGCTGAGCCGGCAGCGACCAGGGCTTCGATGTTGGCAAGCGTGTTGAATAGGAAGTGCGGCTCGATCTGTGCCTGCAGCAGGCGCAAGCGGGTATCCAGCAATTCCCGCTCAATTGTATTCTTTTCCACCTCAATCTGAAGCCGATCGGCGCGCTCACGCTCCTTTCGCTCGTTGCGCATCGCCAATAGGGAAAAAAGCACGCCGAAGATCACCGCCAGAAGTACCATCAACCCATGACCCACTAGCGTTTCGGTCTGGGCTAGGTAAGGAATGAAATTTCCGCGTTGCGTCACCAGCGCTGTGATGAATGCCGCGACGGGCGCTGTTAGCACCACTGCGCCCAGCCGGGCAGGGCCCAAAGGCAGCCAGCGCGGACGTAATGCGCCCGCCGCTGAATACGCCATCAACAAAGCCGCACCGATAAATCCAATGCGGCCGAACACGCTCAAGTACGGCGTGCCGCTGACCAAATGCAACAGCCACGACAGCAGCAAGGTAAAAATCGTGACCACGAGTGCCTGCCATGCCGATGGAAGGATATTGGCGGCGGTTCGGGTCATGGGTTGCGATGGCGATGGCGTCATCGGCACACGATAACCGATGCACAACCTTCGTTCAAGCCCTAAAAACCGTCGTTCGTCGCATAGTTTGGCAAAGCATGTTGTCTGTAACGTCCTCAGCTGGCTATCGTGGCGCATACACAATGACATTACAAAGGAACATATGACATCCGTTACCTCCACATCCCTGGCCGATTTAGTGCGCGAACCTGCTCCCCCGGAATGGGCAAAGACCGCGCTCGCGTCTGCCGTTAAGTTTTGGTTCCTGTGTACCTTTGCCGGCCAGTTAGTCTTTGCGGCTTATATTGCGGCCCTTTATGGCCGTTCGGCGCTACGGGGCGACTTCAATGGCTGGAATGCCGTAATGACGCACGGTCATATCCTTGGGGATTCCGTGGGTAACGTCGCTATCGGCGTGCATTTGCTGTTGGCACTAGTTGTCATGATGAGCGGTGCGTTACAGTTGGTTCCGGGAGTGCGCCATAACGCCCCCGCTTTTCATCGCTGGAATGGAAGGCTCTATCTGGCCGGCGCCGTCATGGGCGGTCTAACCGGCTTGTACATGGTGTGGTTTCGCGGCGCGGTCGGCGACTTGGTCCAACACCTAGGCACTAGCCTGAACGCCTTACTGATATTGCTGTTCGCCGGCATGGCGTTACGTCGGGCCCTAAGACGCGACTTTGCGTCACACAGTCGCTGGGCGTTGCGACTGTTCTTGGCGGTCGGCGGCGTATGGTTCTTCCGCATCGGCTTGATGTTCTGGCTTGCCATCCACGGTGGTCCTGCCGGCTTTAATCCGGACACTTTTACCGGGCCCTTCCTGAGTTTCTTGGCATACGCCCAGTACCTTCTTCCGCTAGCAGTGCTTGAGCTCTACTTGCGCTGTCGCACGAGCGGAGGAGTGATGGCGCACATCGCCATGGCCGCAGTGCTGACTGGAGTGACCCTGGCAATGAGCCTTGGCATCGCCGTGGCGACAGTGGGCATGTGGTTGCCTCGCATGTAAATCGGAGGAGTATGTAACGTGAAATATCCACCTTCGCTGGGGTTTCCTAACCACAAGGATGTTGCCGCTGACCGAAAGTTGCCCCCCAACTGCCGGTGGTTCCACTAAGCTATGGCCGCCGCGGTAAATTTTACATGTAGCGCTTGTGTCGGAATTTGGTTCCTATGATAGATGCTCTTTTAATGCCATTAAGAGAGCATCTATATTTAATTTAAAAATGAGATAATGTTGATAGATACTCTTTTATGTGATATAAAAGAGTATCTATATTCATTTCTGATGAGTCAATGCCTAAGAAACGCCTACCCAGTGACGAAGCACCAACCCTTGTTGTAGAGCGCCTTCACACTTGGGGGGCCTGTATCAGAAATCTACGGCTGACCCAGAATATCAGGATGGTGGACCTATGCGAGCGTATGGGAATTACCCATACGACGTTGCGGCGGCTGGAGAAAGGTGACCCGGGGGCAGGCGCCGGGCTGTACCTCAATGCCTTCATGATCTTGGGGGCAATAGAGATCGTGGCGCCATCGCTTCCGATCGACCTGAAAAACACTTCCACTGTGAATCATAGGGTCCGCCTGGGATATTCTAAGGAAGCTGACGATGACTTCTAGGCCGCTATACATCTATCTACAGCGCCCCGATAACGGAGAGTGGGTCACTGTAGGACGTTATACACTGGACCTTGCGACGAATGCTGGTAAATTCCTCTATGCGCCCAGTTACATAGAATCCGGCTTTGCTTGGTCAATCGACCCAGTGAATCTTCCTCTGATCCCTAACCACGATTTCGTCGCCCCGCGATACAGCGGCCTTCATGATGCTCTTCGCGATGCAAGTCCCGACGCCTGGGGCAAACTACTGCTCCAAAAGGAACACCAGCTGCCATCCAACACGCATGAATCCAAGTATCTCGTGTTAGCCAGCAATGCTGATAGGTGGGGGGCACTGGCGGTCGGCAAAACTAAATTGCCGTCCGTAGCAAACACGGCATTCCCAAAATTGCCCCAGCTTGACGCGTTGGCTCAGGAGCTGCTGGCCATTGCGGAGCGACGACCACCGGTCGATGCCAAGCTTCGTAGGCGACTTGTTGGAACCCCCAGCATAGGCGGAGCAAGAGCGAAGGCGACGATTCGTGACGGAGATGACTATTGGTTGGTCAAGCCGTTTTTACCTACTGATACGGCGGATATACCGCTATTGGAGCATGTGGCGCTCCAATGGGGGACCCTGGCCGGTATGAATTTCGCTAAGACGGTGCTACACCGCCTGTCTGGCGAGCAGAGCGTTGTTCGGGTACTGCGTTTTGACAGGCATGGGGAAAGACGCTTTATGACTATCAGCGGAGCATCCTTGCTTGGGACTGAGTACCCTGGGGCCAGTTCTTCGGAAGTCGCGCGTTGGAGCTATCCCCGACTGGCGGAGGAACTGCGCCGGATAGGTGCCCCAGTCGAAGACTGGAAGGAGTTATTCGACCGTATGGTGTTCAACGCTGTTGTTGGCAATGACGACGACCATCCAAGAAATCATGCTGCCATATACCAACCGTCCGAGCACAGGTGGCGTCTGTCGCCTGCCTTCGACGTTGTCCCTAACTCGGACGAAACACCGAAGCGTCTCACGCTTCAAGTGTCAGTCGGCACCTTTGCAATAAGTCGTGCTGCCTTTCTTGCCGACGCCGTTCGGTTTGGTTTCAAAACGTCGCAAGAAGCCGCAAGCCATCTGGACGCACTACTTGTTCGTATTGAATCAACATTTGGACAGGTTGCATCACAGTTGCCAACTTCACTAAGATCTATGCTGTTGGATCGACTCGCGAGAAATGTAAAAGTGTTATCTGGGCTGCTATGAGATGACCGGATCGTATCGCCGCAGTGACACAGCAACGTCATGCTTTTTTGGGACGTGAACTGCGCTATTGAACAAATGTAAAACTAATATATTCAATAGCTTACAGACGCTGGATTGGTGAAGTAATAGCGCAGTGAAATCCCTGTATATCCTTTATCCATGAGGGTTTGCGGGGAATGAATGTACAGGTTCATAGCCTACCGGGGGTTCGAATCCCCCTTTCTCCGCCAAAATACAAATGCCCGCGTAAGCGGGCATTTTCTTTTGTGCACCAAGTTTATTTGTGAGGCGTCATCTTGATGACGCGCGAAATCTGGCCTGAGGTGAATCCGGTCCCCTGCGCAAAAGGTGCGCAATCGACTTGCGTCGTGTACGATTCCTGCACAACGAAATGGCCGACGAAGCGGTATCGATCCGAGTCCTGGCGAATAAATACGGGAACGGGATCAATTTGGCGGGACAGCGTGAAGCCGGATGCTCGCGCTGCTGCTCCGCTATTGCAGACAATATATTCTGGCGCTCTCGGATTTAAATCGGGACGCAGACATGCTGCGACAATTTTTCCACGAGAAGCTGGCAGGAACGATTCCTTGTTACCACCTACAGTCTGATGAATGTTTTCACGGCTGTAGTCTTTATTGAGTTCGAACATAAAATTTCTCCATCCACCATAACAGCGGCTGCTGTATGAGCTCAGAAGGATAGCGGCTTCGATGTAAAAGTTTTATCAATCTTTTGTTATTCGGCATCAATAACGCATAAATTTCGGCGTCTCTGCGGGAACATAAGCTCCCGTTAATAAATGCCGCCTTTTTCCGCTGCCATTCATCGCTTGCATGCTCTTCGCTATCTTATGCAAGCCACTTCTAACGCTTAAGAATCTGTTGCGAGATTATGCAGGCTAACGCGTGTCGGTTAGGTGTATCGCCTTCTGCTGGGAGAATACTTCGTTTGCCGGGTGCGCTTTTTCTTAAAACGCATATGTCAACACGCCCTAGCGGTAGTGTATGTTTTGTACGTCCAGGATTAAATTCAACGCCAGCAGGCTGACCTTGCCATCGCCAGGGTTTTGTTGCGGCTCAGCCTGCATACTGGAGTTGACCAACAGCCGCAAGGCTTCACGCGGCATATTGCGCGCTCTCGCAATACGGTCTACTTGACGCAGCGCGGCAGCGCGGCTGATGTATAGAACATCTGATACAGGCTCGGCCAAGAAATACCCGAAATGCTGTTCACTCTCGATGACCTGGATATTGGCGGCACGTGTCGGCCTTGTAGCAGGGGCGGCGCGCACCGCTGCGCTGCGCGGGTGCAGCATAGCAGCAAAGATGGCCAGAGTAATAAAAATGCTACAGGTGATTCGCTGCTCAGTAGAAATGATGCCTCCTGATGCGATACGACGACTCTCAGATAGTCCAGGCTTACGCCTGGACAGCGTTCAATGAAAAGAACAAGGCGCTGGCGACCGCCATGGAAGCGACGGTGAGGTAGGTCAAAACCATCTTCATATTCCTACGTTGGCGCAGCCTTTGATGTGCACTGATTTCTCTCAAGTGATGCGCATGATCGATAGACGGATTTTTCATTTATTCACTCCATTACATATAGATGCATTGATGCCTATGTTAGTCGTGGTTGTCTAAAAATTTTGTCAATACTTGGGCAACGCGCGTATCGAGGATATAAAAATTGTCTGCTTTGAAATGAATGAGAAATAAGCCTCATCTCGGAATCAGATAGTCGAGTCTGAAAAGTAGCCCCTCACAATGCCCTCAAGCCGCCAGCGATATTCAGAGTGCATTGACGCCGCAATCGCGCGCATGCGTGCCTTCTTTGAAGGGCTGGGCGTACCTACGCGTCAGCACGCCTACGATATCGTCGCAAAGGACATCGATGCGATTGTCCAGCAGCTGGAAGCGCATGGCATGACCGACCTGGTGGGGGCGACAGGATGTCACGCTTGCGCTCAGCCGCTGCGTGCTCGAAGCTGCGTTGTAAATCACGGTCAATTTTCCTGGTAGTTCAATTTATTGGAATGACTGCTGACATCGATTCACGGCGTAGCTAGGATTGAATGGCGATTTCTTGCCAGCGCTTCCCTGAGATGCATATCTGGTAAAGACTTTCGGGGGGCGAGTCCCCCTTTCTCCGCCAAAATACAAATGCCCGCGCAAGCGGGCATTTGTATTTGAAGGACAACTATCGATCAGGCCAGTTTGCGCCTTTGCAGCTGAAGTTTTTCCAGCAATTCCACCAACCAGTAGATAAATGCTGCGGCGGGAAATGCCATGCCGGTCAGCAGTGCGCCGTGCCATCCATAAGAAGCAAAGGACCATCCACCAAGTGCTGAGCCCAGCGCGCCACCGGCGAAGAACAGTGCGAAGTAGAGGCCGTTCAAGCGGCTGCGCACTTCTGCGCCGAGGCTGAATATTGCGCGTTGTCCCAGCACTAGGTTCGCGGCAACACCCATATCCAGAATGATGGATGCGGCAACCAGCAGAGCCAATGCCACATTGTGCGAATCGGTCACAATCATCGGCAGGACAAAGCCTGCGACACCCAGCAGCAGTGCAGCGGCTGTGGCGAACAAGGTATGTCCTGCGTCGGCCAGGCGGCCGGCTATCGGGGAGGCGATTGCGCCTGCCATGCCGACCAGTGCGAACACCGCGATCCCGGTTTGCGACATATGGAAATGCGGGCCGGCGAGCTCCATCGGTACCACGGTCCAGAACAGGCTGAACGATCCAAACAGGCCGGCGTGATAGGCGGCGCGGCGGCGCAGTACGGGTGTGCTCAGGAACAGTTTCCACAACGAGCCTATCAGCGTCGGATAGGACATTGGAGAGTTCGGCACTCGCAGTGGCAGTTTGCTGCGCAGCACTGCCGCCAACGCCAGTATCAGGATGGATGCGCCGCCAAAGACAATGTGCCAGTTTGAGTGGTCGGCAATCAGGCTCGCTGCTGGGCGCGCCAGCATGATACCCATCAGCAGGCCGCTGACGACTTTGCCTACGGTTTGGCCGCGGGTGGCTTCTTTGGACAGATGCGCTGCAAACGGGACCAGAATTTGCGCAGCGACAGATCCCAGGCCTATGCCCAGCGCGGCAGCCAAAAACATCCAGGCGCTACTACTCAGTGCAGCGGCCATCAAGGCAATTGCCGTGAAAATCAGTCCGCTAAAGATCAGCTTGCGGTTTTCCAGCAGGTCGCCAAGCGGAACAATGAACAGCAAGCCTAAGGTGTAGCCAATTTGCGTCAAGGTAACAATCAGCCCCGCTGCCTGGGAGGACAGCCCGGTTGCAGCGCTGATCGGACCTACCAGGGTTTGTGCGTAGTACAGGTTGGCCACAATCAGGCCGGCCGCAATGGCCAGCAGCCATACCATGCCGCGTGAAATATCTGGTTCGTGCTTGGTATCCGCGCTCATTTTGTTCCCTCTCAATAAAAAATTTTCGATGGGGGAATTGTAGGTGGAAGTCATTTAAAGATAATTAGGGCATAATCCACTTATACTTTTCGTTTTAAATGAACAATAGTGCGAGGGAGATGACATGGATAGGTTGAAGGCAATGCAAACCTTTGTTCGCATCGTTGAGGCGAACAGCTTCTCCAAGGCGGCAGAAACCTTGAATCTGCCGCGCGCCTCGCTGACGGCAACCATGCAGAACCTGGAAGCTTTCTTAGGCACCAAGCTATTGCAGCGGACGACACGCAGGCTGTCGCTGACATCGGACGGAGCGCATTATTTTCAGAAATGTGTAGAAATACTGGCATCTATCGAGGAGGCTGAAACCACATTTCGTGGGCCTGATTCGCACAGGCCCAAGGGTAAATTGCGCGTAGATCTTCCCGGTGCAGTGGGCCGCAATCTGGTGTTGCCGCATATTTCCAGCTTTCACGCGGCCTATCCGGAAGTTGAACTGGTAATCAGCCTGACCGACAGGCTGGTAGATTTGACGCAAGAGGGCATCGACGTCGCATTGCGGGTAGGCGACTTGCAGGATTCTTCGATGATAGGCCGCAGGATAGGCAATATGGGCTTTTTAACCTGTGCCGCGCCGTCTTATCTTGCCAGCAGGGGAGTGCCGGAGACTATTCAGGATTTAAGCAAACATCAAAGCATTGTGCATTTTTCTGGTCGTACGGGCCGTGCCTTCGATTGGGATTTCACTGTCGACGGCAAGGCCGTCAAGGTAGAAATGAGCGGGCCGGTTGCGATCAATGATGCAGATGCAAACTTGTGCTGCGCCTTGCAAGGACTCGGTTTGGCCCAATGCGGACGCTATCAGGTCCGGACGCATCTGGAAAGCGGGGCACTGGTAGAAGTGCTGGCTGAATGGCCGCCCACACCGATGCCGGTGTCGCTGCTGTATCCGCAAGGGCGCATGGCTTCATCGAAGCTCAGCGTGTTTGCAGAGTGGATTACAGCGCTGTTTCTCGGCTATCCAGACTTGCAGGCTTGATT
The DNA here is from genome assembly GCF_014636315.1 of Parundibacterium terreum. Taxonomy (GTDB): domain Bacteria; phylum Pseudomonadota; class Gammaproteobacteria; order Burkholderiales; family Burkholderiaceae_D; genus Undibacterium; species Undibacterium terreum. Next base: position 67,246 of record NZ_BMED01000009.1, read on the forward strand.
GTAAAAATGCCCGCGGATGCGGGCATTTTCTATGGTGCGGATTTTTTTTGCGTCTTAGTTGCATCTTAGCTGTGTCTTAGTCGCGTATTTCCAGCGCACGATTCAGGCTCAGCGCCGCGAGAGAGCAGACCGCGCCAGATAGCAGGTAAAGGCTGACATATACCAGACCGAAATGTGCCGACAAGCCTAAAGCAACCAGCGGTGCAAAGCCGGCGCCTACCAGCCAAGCCAGATCTGAAGTCAGCGCTGCGCCGGTGTAACGGTATTTGGCCGGAAAGTTAGCCGTTACAGCACCGGCCGCCTGGCCATAAGAGAGGCCGAGCAAGCTGAAGCCGAGCAGGATGAATGCATTTTGTCCAGCTTCGCCGCCATCCATCAGCGTAGGAACCAGTGCGCTAAACAGCGCAATCAGCATTGCCAGCGTACCCAGGGTGCGGCGGCGTCCATAGCGATCGGCGATGATGCCGGATATGACCACGCCGACGGCCATCAATACAGCTCCCATGATCTGGATGACCAGGAAGCCGCTCAGCGAGCGCGGTGAATAGATCGTGATCCAGGACAGCGGGAAAACAGTCACCAGATGGAATAGCGCATAACTTGCCAGCGCTGCCAGGGCGCCAATCAACAGATTCCGTCCCTGGGTCCTAGTCATTTCGACGACATTGGTCGGCTCCAGCTCGCGTTCATCGAGCAGGCGGGCGTATTCATTGGTTGATACCAGGCGCAGGCGGGCAAACAGCGCTACGACATTAATGGCGAAGGCCACATAGAACGGATAGCGCCAGCCCCAGTCCAGGAACTCTTCCGTGGTCAGGGTGGAGAGCAAATAGGCAAACAGGCTGCCGGCGAGAATGAAGCCTACCGGGGCGCCCAGTTGTCCCAGCATCGCGTACCAGCCGCGCTTGTTCTCGGGAGCATTCAGTGCCAGCAGCGATGGCAAACCATCCCATGAACCGCCCAATGCCAGCCCCTGGCCTATCCGCAGGAACGACAGCAGGACGATGGAGGCGGCGCCCAGATGTGAATAGGTCGGTAAAAATGCGATACCGGCCGTGGAAATGCCGAGTATGAACAGCGCGATGGTCAGTTTGACTTCGCGGTTGAAGCGCTTCTGGATTGCCATGAAGGCAACGGTGCCTATAGGCCTTGCAAGAAAGGCAAATGAAAAAATCACGAACGCATATAGCGTACCTTCCAGTCGCTGTTCAAACGGAAAGAAGACCGAAGGAAAAACCAGCACGGAGGCGATTGCATATACAAAAAAATCAAAATATTCCGATGCGCGTCCTATGACGACGCCAATGGCTATCTCGCCCGGGGCGATCGATGCATGGTCGGAACTGGTGTTTTTTGGGGCAGGCGCAGGTATCCCTGCAGGGAATGGGGCATTATGGCTGCTGGTGCTTGACATAATCGTGTCTCTCTATTTTGAGTTTCGGTCGTTGAACTCGCCCGTCCCTTCTACTAATATCTGTAAGGGGTGGGACAAAACGTCCAATCGCCAAGGTTTGCTTGTACAAGTACATTAGCATAATTTGACGTTTAGACTGGACTTTTCCTTATGGCATCCCAATTAGCCCGTCGCGGTCTATTTCTTGCCCCTGCCGTTTTGCTGGCAGGCTGTAATACGGTGGTGATGAACCCCTCAGGAGATATTGCTTCCCAACAGGGACGCCTTATTGTCATCTCGACATTGTTAATGCTGGTTATCATTATTCCGGTAATTGCATTAATTGTATTATTCTCCTGGCGCTACCGGCAAAGCAACACTGCCGCTACCTATAAACCGGATTGGGATCACTCCACCCAGTTGGAACTGGTGATCTGGGGTGCTCCGCTGCTGATCATCATTGCACTCGGTCTGCTGACCTGGATCAGCACGCATACGCTGGACCCTTATCGTCCGCTTTCGAGGCTGGATGCGAACCGGCCGATTCCCGCCGGAGTGAAGCCAATTACCGTTGAAGTAGTTGCGTTGGACTGGAAGTGGCTATTCATCTATCCGGAGCAAGGTATCGCTACCGTGAACGAATTGGCAGCGCCGGTGGATGTGCCTATCCGTTTCAAGATCACGGCCTCTTCCGTGATGAACTCTTTCTACATTCCTGCTTTGGCCGGCCAGATTTACGCGATGCCGGGCATGGAAACGTCTTTGCACGCGGTGATTAACCACCCGGGCGAGTTTGAGGGCTTTTCGGCTAACTATAGCGGTGCCGGTTTTTCCGATATGCGCTTCAAGTTCCATGGCATGACACCGGAGAACTTCGAGAAGTGGGTGCAAAGCACCAAAGCTGCTGGGGGGGCGTTGAAGCGCGCCGACTACGTCGAACTTGAAAAGCCCAGCGTCAAGGATCCAGTACGCCGTTTCTCTGCAGTGGATGCCGATCTCTACCACGCAATCGTGAATCGCTGTGTAGATCCGGCCCAGGCCTGCATGGACAAAGTGATGAGCACCGACCTGAACGTCAAGCCGGGTAGCCGCCATGAATAGACTTCAACAGCTCGATCATGCACAGGCAATATGCGACTCTGCACACACTGAAGCAGCCGTAAGCGCCATACAATTTTTTTCCGGGAAGTAATAATGCTAGACCATATTGATTTGACGAAGCTGATCTTCGGCCGTCTGAGCTGGGATGCAATTCCCTTTCACGAGCCCATCTTGCTCTTCACCTTCATTGGCGTCGTCATCGGCGGCGTTGCGGTGCTGGGAGCCATTACCTACTTCCGTTTTTGGGGCACCTTATGGCGCGACTGGATAACCAGCATCGACCATAAAAGGATAGGCATCATGTACGTGATCTTCGGCCTTGTCATGCTGCTACGTGGTTTTTCCGATGCGATCATGATGCGTGCGCAGCAAGCGTTTGCGTTTGGTGATTCTGCCGGCTTCTTGCCGCCTCACCATTACGACCAGATATTTACCGCGCATGGCGTGATCATGATTTTCTTCGTGGCCATGCCTCTGGTTACCGGTTTGATGAACTATGTCGTGCCGCTGCAGATAGGCGCACGCGACGTGGCTTTTCCTTTCCTGAACAATTTCAGTTTCTGGATGACCTGCTTTGGCGGCATCCTGGTCATGGTATCCCTGTTTGTGGGTGAATTTGCGCGTACCGGCTGGCTGGCTTACCCGCCTTTGTCCGGTATATTGTCCAGCCCGGATGTGGGGGTGGACTACTATATCTGGTCGCTGCAGATTGCCGGGGTAGGGACGCTGCTGTCCGGTATTAACCTGATTGCGACCATCGTAAAAATGCGCGCGCCCGGCATGAACATGATGAAGATGCCTGTCTTTACCTGGACAGCCTTGTGCACCAACGTACTGATCGTGGCAGCCTTCCCGGTACTGACTGCGGTTCTTGGCATGCTGTCCCTGGATCGCCTGGCCGGCACCAATTTCTTCACGAACGACATGGGCGGCAATTCCATGATGTACGTGAACCTGATCTGGATCTGGGGCCACCCTGAGGTCTACATCCTGGTCTTGCCTGCATTCGGCATTTTCTCTGAAGTGGTTTCCACATTCTGCAGCAAGCGCCTGTTCGGCTACACATCGATGGTGTACGCGACCATCGTGATTACCATCCTGTCCTATCTGGTCTGGCTGCATCATTTCTTCACGATGGGATCCGGCGCCAGCGTCAACTCCTTCTTCGGTATCACGACAATGATCATCTCGATTCCGACCGGAGCGAAGATTTTCAACTGGCTGTTCACGATGTACCGTGGCCGTATCCGCTTTGAAGTGCCTATGCTGTGGACGATAGGTTTCATGATTACCTTCGTTATCGGCGGTATGACAGGCGTGCTGCTGGCAGTACCACCTGCTGACTTTGTGTTGCACAACAGTCTGTTCCTGATCGCCCACTTCCATAACGTGATTATCGGTGGCGTGGTATTCGGTATGTTCGCCGGCATTAATTTCTGGTTCCCTAAAGCTTTCGGCTACAAGCTGGATGATTTCTGGGGCAAGTGCAGCTTCTGGTTCTGGACCATCGGTTTCTACTTTGCCTTCATGCCGCTGTACGTGCTCGGCCTGATGGGTGTGACACGCCGTGTCAGCCATTTCGAAGATCCGTCCTTGCAAATCTGGTTCCAGATCGCTGCATTCGGTGCGGTATTGATTGCGCTGGGTATTGGTTCCTTCATTGTGCAACTGGTGGTGAGCTTCAAACGCCGCGAATCGCTGCGTGACACTACCGGCGACCCTTGGGGTGCCCGTACGCTGGAATGGTCGACATCATCGCCTCCGCCGTCCTACAATTTTGCCTTCACGCCACGCGTGCACGACAATGATGCCTGGGCTGATATGAAGGCCAATGATTATGCCCGTCCGGTCAAAGGTTTTGTTGACATCCATATGCCGAAAAATACCGGTGCCGGCTTCATCATCGCGGCTCTGAGCGCAGTATGCGGTTTTGCACTGATCTGGCAGATGTGGCTACTGGCCGTAGTCGGCTTTGCCGCGATGATGGTCGCAATTATTGTCCATACATTTAATTACAACCGCGATTACTATATTTCGGCGGACGAAGTCGTCCGTACCGAAGGTGAACGCACACGCCTGCTGGGTAGCTATGTCTGATACCACTATTTCCTCCGGCGCCATGAGCGCCAACCCAAGCTCGCATTATTACGTCAACGAGCATCATCCGGAGAACGGCACTTTGCTGGGTTTCTGGATGTACCTGATGAGCGATTGCCTGATCTTCGCCTGTCTGTTTGCGACATACGCAGTATTGGGCCGTAACTATGCAGAAGGCCCAACCGGTGCCGAACTGTTTGATTTGCCACTGGTGGCCCTGAATACCTCGCTGCTGTTGCTGTCTTCGATCACTTACGGTTTCGCAATGCTGGAGATGCAGCGCCAGCGTTTGCGCAGTACCCTGATCTGGCTGGCTGTGACCGGCGTACTTGGCGCCTGCTTTATCGGCTTCGAATTGTACGAGTTCGCGCATCTGATACATGAAGGCGCGGGCCCTCAGCGCAGCGGCTTCCTGACCTCGTTCTTTGCGCTGGTCGGTACCCACGGCCTGCACGTGACTTTCGGTATTGTCTGGCTCGTCACGCTGATGTTCCAATTGGGTCGTCACGGCCTGAGCCCGGAAAATCGCCGTCGCCTGATGTGCCTGTCTATGTTCTGGCACTTTCTGGACGTGGTCTGGATTGGTGTATTTACCTTTGTTTACCTGATGGGAGTCTTGCCATGAGCGAGCATCAACAACATCCTGCTCGTCCCATCGGAGATGCGCATCACGGTGACCATGGCCACCATGGTCACGACGACCATGCTGATCATGGCAGCCTCAAAAGCTATACCATAGGTTTCCTGCTTGCCGTCTTGCTGACTGCAATACCGTTCTGGCTGGTGATGGGCAAGGTTTTTGACAAGTCCAGCACGACCGGGCTGATCCTGTTGGCCTTTGCCGCAGTGCAGGTCGTCGTGCACATGATTTATTTCCTGCACATGAATACCAAGTCCGAGGGCGGCTGGTCCATGCTGGCCTTGATCTTTACCGGCATGGTGGTGTTTATCATGCTGAGCGGCTCTATCTGGGTCATGTATCACCTGAATCACAATATGATGCCGGGCATGATGCAGGATACGACAGGCGAGATGATGAAAGGGCATGACATGAATGGTGCGCCTAGCATGCAAGAGGGCAAGCCAGAAGTGAAAACCATGCCATGAGTTCTGTCCCGCGCGGCACGCTGACTCCTGATGGGGTTTCCGCGCGTGCCGCCGGCTCTGCTTCACCAGAGGCAGAGCCTCGCGCTCGCTCCAGGGCTATCCGGTGGATGCTGGTGATAGCCGCCATACTGGCCTTTGTCTGCTTTTCTGCTCTTGGCACCTGGCAGGTCAAGCGCCTGTATTGGAAGCTGGCGCTGATAGAGCGGGTAGAGCAGCGGGTCAAGGCTCCTGCCGTCGATCCGCCGCCGCCAGACCAGTGGCAAAAAATCAATGCCGAATCCGACGAGTACCGGCATGTAAGCCTGAATGGCCACTTTCTTTATAACCTCACTGTCAAGGTGCAGGCTTCTACCGCGCTCGGCAGTGGCTGGTGGCTGCTGACACCGCTACGCAGGGCAGACGGCAGCACGGTGCTGGTCAACCGCGGCTTTGTGCCTTCCAAAGCGGGCGACTGGACAAAATCCGGCCCCGACCTCTCCCCCTCCAATCAAACTGGCAGTCCGGCCAGCGTGACCGGGCTGTTGCGTATCAGCGAGCCTGGCGGTGGCTTCCTGAGAAAAAATGATCCCGCTGCGGGCCGCTGGTATTCTCGCGATGTTTCCGCCATTGCCGCCGCCCTCCGCCTACCGATGACGGCGCCTTATTTCGTCGATGCCGATGCCACATCGCAGGCGGCTGAAAAAGGCCAGCCCGATGACAATCAAGGCCGCCCGGTAGGCGGTCTGACGGTAGTCAGCTTCCACAACAGCCACTTGGTATATGCTATCACCTGGTATGTACTTGCCCTGATGGTGGCGGGTGCTTTGTTGTGGAGCTTGCGCGAGGAGCGCAGTTTGGCTGGAAAGCGAAAATGACGGGAAATATTGCGAGGCAGACGGACGCAGAATCAGTAAAGGGCCAGCCGGCAGCCAACGTGGTTGAAAACGTGGCTGGCCACAATAATATGCTGCAGCTCATACAGTTGCGATGGATAGCCGTGATCGGACAGATCACGACGATCACCGTCGCCACTGTCGGCCTGGGTATACATCTCAGGCTGCCGCAGATGCTGGAAGTGCTGGCCTGCCTGATCGCCTTCAATATTGCCAGCCATCTGCGCTGGCACGAGCGGCGCGTGGTGGCCAATGATGAACTATTCTTTGCACTGCTGGTGGACGTCGGCATCCTGACCTTGCAACTGTATTTGAGTGGAGGCACAACCAATCCTTTCGCTTCGCTTTACCTGATGCAGGTCATTCTGAGTGCCGTGCTGCTAAAGGCCTGGTCTACCTGGTCCATCGTCGGCATTACCTGCGTCTGCCTGGCCGGCTTATCGCTGTTCTCCGATCCGCTGGCGCTTCCTTCGCAGAATAGCGAGGGTTTGTCTAGCTTGTATATCGAGGGAATGATCATCTGTTTCGTGCTGAATGCGGCGTTGCTGGTCATCTTTATCACACGCATCCAAAGCAACCACAAGATCGCCGATACGCAGCTCGCGGACATGCGGCAGCGCGCCGCAGAAGAAGAGCATATCGTGCGCATGGGCTTGCTTGCATCAGGTGCAGCGCATGAGCTGGGCACTCCGCTGGCAACGATGTCGGTGATATTGGGGGATTGGAAGCGGGTGCCTGAATTCAGCAAGAATATCGAGTTGCAGGAAGAAATTGTTGAAATGCAGGCGCAATTGCAGCGCTGCAAAAGCATCGTTAGCGGTATCCTGCTGTCGGCAGGCGAGACCCGTGGCGAATCGGCGGTGAAGACGACGGTGAATAAATTCCTGAATGACCTAGTCAAGGAGTGGCAGTCCAGCCGGCCTATCACCTCATTCGTTTATGAAAATCACATCCAGCAAGATATTCCGGTGGTGTTTGACTCTACGCTGAAGCAGACGATTTTTAATATACTGGATAATGCGCTGGAGGCATCGCCCAAATGGCTGAGTTTTGAAGCCGCCCGCGATGCTGATTCCCTGTCCTTATTGGTCACCGACGCGGGCCCCGGGTTTGCCCCTGCCATGCTGAGCCAGTTCGGCAAGCCTTATCAATCGAGCAAAGGGCGCCCTGGAGGCGGGTTGGGTTTATTCCTGGTTGTGAACGTCGCCCGTACCCTGGGGGGTATTGTTGCCGCGCAAAACCGCGCTGAGGGCGGGGCCGCAGTTCGTCTTACTTTGCCTTTGGCGGCGATTACCGTGGAAGAGGGCAGTGAGCATGTCAGCTGAGCGCCAGCTACTGATTATCGAGGATGATGCCGCTTTTGCGCGCACGCTGTGTCGTTCATTTGAGCGTCGCAACTACCGTGTCATCCTTGCCAGCAACCTTGAACAGGCCGAGGCGCTGCTGCAGCAGCACTCCCCTGGGTACGCGGTGGTCGATCTTAAGCTGGATGGCAATAGCTCCGGGCTGGCTTGCGTGCAGATGCTGCACAAGCATGATCCAGAGATGCTGATTGTGGTACTGACCGGATTTGCGAGCATAGGCACGGCGGTCGAGGCGATCAAGCTCGGTGCCTGCCATTATCTGGCCAAACCGTCCAATACCGATGATATTGAGGCCGCCTTTGAGCATGTGGCAGGCAATAGCGAGATAGAGGTGACCAACAGATCAACCTCGATCAAGACCCTGGAGTGGGAGCGTATTCATGAAACGTTGGCCGAGACAGGTTTCAATATTTCCGAAACCGCGCGGCGCCTGGGCATGCACCGCCGCACGCTGGCACGCAAGCTGGAGAAGCAGCGCGTGAAATAGAGATGGATAAGGGCGTGACCGGCAATACATGCTGCCAGGGGCTGCGTTGATGGAAAGCATGGTAGTTTTCCATTCGCTTGTTAGCTTTTAAAATACTAATGCCCGCTTATGCGGGCATTAGTATTTGGAAGGGAGGCAGGCCATCATTCCGATTCATGCAAAGAAAAATCGAAGCTTTGCCGCATGCGCTTCCGCTTCAAGCTATTGTGCCGCCCTTGAGCGTGGGCGGAACCAGGTTCTCATCTTGTCTTGCCCGGCCTGCATCACTGCCTGTGGCATAGCTGCAGAGTAAGCTGCCGTGGTGGCGACGCCGACCGCAGCACTATAAGCTGCTACCTTTTTCACGCCAACTGCGGCACTGTAGGCTGCGACCTTATCAACGCCCACTGCTGCACTGTAAGCCGCTACCTTCTCAATCCCAACCGCTGCACTGTAGGCTGCCACCTTATCAATGCCGACTGCTGCACTGTAAGCTGCTGCCTTATCAATGCCGACTGCTGCGCTGTAAGCTGCTGCCTTATCAATGCCGACTGCTGCGCTGTAAGCTGCTGCCTTATCAATGCCGACTGCTGCGCTGTAAGCTGCTGCCTTATCAATGCCGACCGCTGCGCTGTAAGCTGCTACTTTTTCAACACCAACTGCCGCGCTATAAGCGGCCGCCGTAGCGCGCCGGGTTTCAGGTCCATAGTGATAGACACCGAATTCTTTCAGGGAAAGTTCGTCAATCAGCTTGGCCGATTCTATCCTTTCTACTGCATCTTCTTCATCCCGCATGCCAAGGTAAGGGAAGTGATGCAAAAAGAAGCCGAAGGTATTTTGGCAATCTTCAGCGTACTTCATCGTGTCCAGGATATGTCCATGCCAGAATTTGTCCACGTCTTTATGTGGTGCAAGTGCTTCGCCGGGATACTTTGCAAGCAGGATCAGGAAGCGGCGGTAGCCTTGTTCGTTGGCGTCGGCCTGTTCTTGCGTCCACTTGTCGTCACCTTCCGGTGCCATCAGCTTGAATTTGATTGGTTCAAGATCCAACGCCTCAATGGCGGAGATGGTTTGTTCTATCGTTCTGGATTGTTGTTCGGTAACCATGTCTATATCCTTTACGTCGAAGTTAAACTTGCGCAAGCTCAGATGCCTGGCTCGGGGTTTCCACAGTTTCCACGAGAGACTTGTGAAAATTGTGTTCTAACAGAGGCATCAAATCAGCGGCCAGCAAAGGCAGGCTGAAAAAATACCCCTGTATCTCGTCACATCCGTTAGCCTTCAAAAACTCCATCTGCTCGGCAGTCTCTATACCTTCGGCTACTACTTTTAGGCGCAGTGAGTGCGCCAGGCCAATGATGCCGGTGGTGACCGCCATATCATCAGCTTCATGGGGGATGTCCTTGATAAATGTGCGGTCTATTTTGACGCTATCCACCGGCAGTTGGCGCAGATAGCCGAGCGAAGAATAACCGGTGCCGAAATCGTCAACGGAAATATGCACGCCCAGTTGCTTCAGGTTTTGCAATGCCAGTATCGCTTGCTGTACATCATGCATGACCATGCTTTCCGTGATTTCTATTTCCAGCAATTCCGCAGGCAGGCCGCTGGATTCCAGGGCGCTGTTGATATTGATCAGCAGTTTTTCATCCCTGAGTTGGCGTGCCGACAGGTTGACGGAAACACGCAAAGGCTGAGGCCCTTGTTTTTGCCAGATGGCAGCCTGGCGGCAGGCTTCATGCATTACCCATGTGCCTATCTCTATGATCAGGCCGGATTCTTCCGCCAGCGAGATAAAGTCGGACGGCGGCACCATGTCCCACTGCGGATGCTGCCAACGCAACAAGGCTTCCACGCCGCTAATCAATCCGGTTTGCAAGTTCAGCTTTGGCTGGTAGTGCAAAAACATTTCCCTGTTTTCCACTGCATGCCGCAAAGCCGATTCCATCGTGAAGCGTTTCAAGGAATCGGCGTTCATTTGCGGAGAATAGAACTGGTAGTTGTTGCCATCCACCTTGGCGCGATACATCGCTATATCGGCATTTTTTAACAAAGTTTCCACGTCGCTGCCGTCATCCGGGGCAACGGCAATACCTATGCTTGAGGTTGTCTTGAATTCTTTGCCGTTGATCTGGAAAGCCTGGGCTGAGCTGGCCAGGATTTTTTCAACCACAGTGACGATGTGGTCCAGGTGATTGTAATTTTCCACCATGACCGCAAACTCGTCGCCGCCCAGGCGCGCCACGATGTCGCATTCACGCAGGCAATTTTTCAGGCGGCGGGCAAATTCAATCAGTAGCTGATCGCCGGCAGTGTGCCCCAATGTATCGTTGACGACTTTGAACCGGTCCACATCAATAAATAATATCGTCAATCCGCGACGGTAGCGGATATTGCGTGCAAGGGCCTGCTGCAGCGTATGGGTGAACAAGTTCCTGTTAGGAAGATTGGTCAGCGAGTCGTGGTTCGCAACATGGCGTAGATTTGTCTCGGCAAGCTTGCGCTGGAAGAACAGGCTGATCTGGCCGCCTATAGACATCAGCATTTTTTGCAGACCCTCATAGGTCTGGTAATCCGGACGCGCAAAGCATTCGATGACGCCGAACACGCTGTCATCGGACAATATCGGGAAGGTGAAAACGCTGGGCATGCCGGCCAGTTCGGTGTGGCGCAACTCCGATTGAAGGTCCGGGCCGTAATTAGACATCAGCAGCGGCCAGCGATGCTCCCACGCACGGCCTGCCGCACCGATACCCCGTGAAATGCGTACTTCTTTTTTCTGGTCCAGGAATTCCGTATCTTTTACCGAATCCAGCCACCAGGACGAGGCATAGCGCAACCAGGGGCCGTCTTCTGCCATGATATAAAAGCAGGCGGCTGTGCCGCCAAGGCCTCTGCACAAGGCTTCCAGTACCAGCGGCATCACAAGCTCGGTATCCTTGGCCGATGCCATCAGTTGCGTCACCCTGTGTTCCACCTCCGCCAGCAAGGTAGTCCGTTTTCTTTCGGTGATATCCATGATCGTGCCGTTCAACACGCGGTCTTCGCCCGGCTTTGATGGCTGCAGGATGATCTGCGCCCAGCGTATCGTATTGTTCCGGCTGGATATGCGGTATTCTCCGCTGACCCTGTAACCTACCGACACAACTTGCTCCAGCGCCGCGCTGAGTTGTGGGCGGTCGTCATTATGAATGCGGTGGAGAAAAGTCTCGAATTCCGGGACCATGGTCGTGGCATCGCATTCAAAAATCCGGTAGGTCTCTGCCGACCAGGTCATGGCGCCATTGCCCCTGTCCAGCGACCAGCTTCCAAGATGGGCAGTACGTTGCGCCTCTGCCAGGTTGGCCTGGTTTTCACGCAATTTCCTGGTCATCGCCTTCGCCAATTTTATTGCCCGGCTGCGGGAAAATGCCATTGCATAAAAGACCCAGGACAACAGGCAGCTGGACAACAGTCCACCGAGCAATGCTATCCATGGTAGCCATACGTCCAGGTGATTCGCAAACGCACCTTCTTTCGAAGTGAATTCAGTCTCCCAGGTGCGTCCGCCGATTTCCAGCGAAAGTGTTGTATGCCGCTGCTTGTTTTGTTGGTCCAGTTCAGAGACAGGTTGTTCATCTTCCTGCGCTTCATTGCTGTCAAACAAAAGGCTATTGCCGCCTGCGGGGGGCGTCGCAGCTTTCTCACCGGTAGGGCCACGGTCGTACATGCGGAAATGCATGTTTTGCAGACCTTCACTATTCAATACTCCAGCCATCAGGTTTTTAACGTTGATACCCGCACCCACCGAGCCCTTGTAGGCAAGGCGCCGTTGTTCAACCGTATCCAAAGGCATATTGTTTTGGTATACAGGCATGCGCATGGCCAGGCCTACATGTTTGTTGGGACCCGAGACGCGAATCAGCGAACCTGAAGATATCAATTCACCCGTATCGCGGCTTTTCGCCAGCGCCAGCGCCCCTGAGGTGCTGGCGGCAAGGTCCTTGCCAAAGGTGCTCGCATTACTTGCCATCGGCTCCTGATAGATCAGGACTGAATAGCTGGCTCGTTTTCCGGAAGGCGTAATGGAAAAATCCGGATAGCCCTGTGGGCTCAGGCTGATGTCACGCCTGACATTGGTTTCGAATTCAGTCTTCTCTTCATTCTGCACGAACTGGGCGTAGTTCAGATTCTGGAATCCGGGATAGCTGCGCTCCAGCTTGAGACCGGCGACATAGCGATGAAACTCCAGCCTGGATACATTGCCTGAAGTGTGGAACAAGGCAGACAAGCCCCTGATGACTTCCACATAAGACGAAATCCGAGACTGGATAACATGATGGGCATCGCTCGCCTGGCGCTCAAAGCGCAGCTTTGCTTCATCTTCGATCTGATTGGAAACTGCGGAAAACAGCGCGATTGAAACTGCCACGCCGCTCAACAAGGCAAGGGCTGGGATGAAATAATTGCTGGAATAAAAGCGGGAGCCTGCGCGTTTGATGCTGGAGAGCGTCCGGGGACCGGCTGTTGGAGAAGCAGGGCTTTCCATGGAGGGGCGTGGCTGCGTCAGAACTCCGGCATCGTCGGGCTCCGGTTTGGGCAGCAACACTTCCTGGTGAACGATATCCATGGTGCTATCCTTTTCATCATCAGCTTCAGTAAATCCTGCGTGCCTGAAGCCGATAAACATCTTGCTGGCATAAGTATACTTACCCCGGCAAGATGGCGTGCGAAGTGCCCGTGCACAGGGCGCTGGTACCATCGGTAATAACAGGAAACCTACTGTGGGCGCTGCTGAGAAATATTGACGCAAGCCCCTTTTACCCAATCTTGTTTTTTTATATATCTAGCCATGTTTTATCATAGCAAACCATTTTCAGGTGCGATGGTCAAGCTATTTAGGACACAGCAATAATTTTTTTGGGAATTCTTGCTTTTGAATTTATACGAATACACTGGCGCTGCAAATTTTCTTGGAAGATTTGCAAGGAAATTGCGGGAACTTCGATACTTGCACGCGGACGACATTGATAGATTAAAATGATTTTTATGTAACTTTTTTCAAGAGGACAATATTGGGACGAATGCATTCAATCTTTGTGCTTATCAATGAGTTGCCAATGTGATTTCATCCTATCCTCAACATTTCCCCATATATTGCTTGTTCAAGTACTGCTATTTGACAAAATACTCCGTCAATCCCGTATGCCGCTACCCTGTAGAATCGCTAATCGGCTTCATTTGAAAGCCCCTCAAAGACAGAGATGATTCCCCTTCCTCTTAGCACTCTAAGCATCAAATTCAAAATAGCCCTGGCGACCAGTTTTGCCACAGTCGTCATGATTGCGCTTGTCACCGCAATGCAAATCCGGCAGATGCGTGAAGACTTCACCCATGTCTTATATGATCAGCAGACGGCTCTGGTCAATCGCACGGCAGAAGAGCTTGACGACAAACTTGCGATGCTGATTGATATCCTGCGGCGTTCGGCTGAGCATCTTCCCCGCGAGTTGATTGATACGCCATCCAAGCTCAGAAATTACTATGAACAGAGGGCAATTCTTGCGTTGTTCGACGACATACTGATTCTTAACAAGCGGGGCGATGTCATCGCCGATGCCCCCGAGGTGGCAGGCCGCACCAGGATCAATGCCGCGGACCGTGACTATTTTAAGACGGTGATGCGGACCAAGAAAGCCTTTATATCCGAACCCCTGTTCGGCAGGGCCAGGGGAGAGCCGATCGTCCAGGTCATTGCGCCTGTGCTGGATGCGCATGGTGATGTGCAGGCAGTGCTGATCGGCGTGCTTCGCCTTTACAAAGATAATGTGCTGGGCCACCTGAGAACTGCCAAGGTAGGGAAAACAGGATTTTATTTTGCGTTGACTCGTTCGGAGGTCCCTATCTATGTGCTGGAGCCGGATGTAAAGAAATTGCTGAAACCGCGGCCGGTCAACGCGAATCTGGCCACTACCCGTGCTTTAAAGGAAGGCTTTGAGGGAACGGTGGAAAGCACCAACAGCAATGGCTTGCGGGCACTGACCAGCTTCAAGTCGCTGAAGACCGTGGATTGGGTGCTGGCATCCTCACTTCCTATTGCCGAGGCATTTGCGCCTTTCGAGCACGTCTCTTACCGTCTTGCCGCCTTGGGTGCCGTCAGTTCGTTGCTGGCCGCCGTATTTATCGGATGGATCACAACGCGATTGCTGGCGCCGCTGGGTAAATTAAGGGACGGTATTTTGTCCATGCGACCTGACGTCAGTGATTTTTCGGCCATGCCGGTAAAACGCAGGGATGAAATCGGACAATTGACTGAGGCCTTCAATGCACTGATGGAGTCGCGTTTTGCCGCGGATGCCAGGCTACAGCAATTGATCAAGGAGATTGATGAGCGCGCGCATGAACTGGAAATAGAGCGTGACCGTGCGCAGGCTGCGAACCGCGCCAAAAGTGAGTTCGTCGCGAATATGAGCCATGAGATACGCACGCCGATGAATGCTGTGCTGGGCATGGTGCAGTTACTGGGCAACACGGACATGACGGCGGAGCAAAGAAATTACCTGACGATGGTGCGCACCTCGGGGCAATCGTTGCTGGGCATTTTGAATGATGTGCTGGATTTTTCCAAAATTGAAGCCGGCCATATGGAGGTCGTACCGGCTGAATTTGATATCGACCAGCTACTCAATTCGCTGGCCACCACGATGACGATGAATGCCGGGGAAAAAGAGCTGGAGCTGGCTATAGGTATCGATCCCGAGGTGCCGCGTATCTTGCTGGCAGATAGCCTGCGCCTGCAGCAGATCCTGGTCAACCTGACCGGGAACGCGGTCAAGTTTACCAATGAAGGCGAAGTATCTGTCAGCGTGGGCCTGGAGTCGAGGAGCGGCAATCAGGCGGTCTTGCGTTTTGAGGTCAAAGACACTGGTATAGGTATTGATGAAGAGCAGCAGGCGGGTTTGTTTGCGCCATTTTCTCAGGCTGATTCCAGCATCACTCGTCGTTTTGGTGGAACCGGGCTGGGTCTGACCATTACCAAGCGGCTGATCGACATCATGGGCGGACGGATCGGTGTCAGCAGCCGCACGGGGCAGGGTAGTTGTTTCTGGTTCACGTTTCCTGTCGACGTGGTGGCCGAACAGAAGGAAGAGCTGCGCTTGCCTGTACTCGGCAAATTGAGCTTGCTGATTGTCGATGATAACCAGACCAGCCGCAATTTCCTGCAAAAAATGGTCAGTAGCTGGGGGTGGCAGGCAGATGACGTCGGCTCCGGCGCAGAAGCAGTACTGCAGCTTAAGCGGCGCATGGCAAAAAAAGAAAACTATGATGTGATCCTTGCCGACTGGACCATGCAGGAGATGGATGGCCTTGCTACTGCAAAAGCGATCCGCGAGACGACACAGGGAAGCCGGCAGCCGGTCATCATCATGGTGAATGCGTTTGCGCGTGACCAGATGGCGCGAGCCCCGCATGCCGATGAGGCTGATATTGTATTGACCAAACCTATTACCGGGTCCAGTCTGTTTAATGCAGTACACGAAGCCATTGTCGCCAAAGTCTCGGGTGCTGAAAAGCTGAAGTCGAAGCGGCCTATGACCAGCAGGTTAAAGGGCCTGCATTTGCTGCTGGTCGAAGACAATCCATTGAACCAGATTGTGGCGCGCGGCTTGCTGGAGCACGAAGGAGCCACTGTCGATGTGCTGGGAGATGGGCAACAGGCGGTTGATCACCTCGCCAGGCATGCCGGCCGCTACGATGCAGTCCTGATGGATGTACAGATGCCAGTGCTGGATGGCTTTAGCGCGACGCGCAAGATACGCCAGGAACTAGGCTTGCAAATTCCGGTTGTGGCAATGACGGCGGGGGTGACCACTTCCGAGCGTCAGCTGTGCGCTGATGCAGGCATGAATGACTTCATTGGAAAACCACTCGATGTGATGCAAATGGTCGGTGTGCTGGAGAAGCTGCTGGCAAGTGGCAAGGACATACCTGCCCCGGTGCTGGAAGATGTGGCTGGCGCACCTGATGCGGACGACATATTTGCGCCGGACAAGCTGCTGGAATTCATGGCGATGGACCCCAGGGCGGCAGAAGTCATCGTGAAAATGATACGCGACCTGGTGGCCTCCGATATGCTTCCAGTGGATGAAATCAAGGCAGATCTCAGTCACGGGCGCAATCAGGAAGTGGCTCGCCGCCTGCATGGGATGCGAGGGTCGATAGGGACCCTGGGCACCAAGCGCTTTGTCGCTGCTGCACTGGAGATGGAGCGGGCCATTGTTGAGGAACAGCAGGCAGCCCTGCCCACGTCGCTGGAGGCGGTTGAAAAAGAATTTGCCCTTGTGCTCCAGAGTGCACGCGCCTGGCTTTCCCAAAAGGGCAACGTTGCAGCCGAAATAAGCTGAATACAGGATAGTAGTATAGGAGGAGCAGCGGGCCAGGCATGGTCCTTTGGTCCTGCTGTTAACAGCACCGGCTGTGCCGATATCACACGTTCACCAGACATTCATCAGGCATTCATTCCCTTCATCCCCTCTTCGCTATAGCGTGCGCCGGCAGCTATACCGGGAGGCAGGGCCTCCGAGATGCGCGACAGCTCGTCCTGGTTCAAACTTACCTGCAGCGCGCCCAGGTTTTCTTGTACATACTTGCTGCGCTTTGTGCCGGGTATAGGAATGATGTCGTCTCCCTGAGCCAGCAGCCACGCGAGAGCCAGTTGGGCAGGCGTGCAGGATTTTTCGCCTGCAATGGCCTGGAGGACTTCCACGATACGCTTGTTGTGCCGCATGTTTTCTTCGGTGAAGCGTGGATTGAAACTACGAAAATCCTTGTCATCCAGCGTCGCAACATCGGCGAGCTTGCCGGTCAGGAAGCCGCGCCCCAGGGGGCTGTAGGCAAAAAAGCTGGCCCCCGTTTCCCGGCAGGCATCCAGCACTTGCAGCTCTGGGTCTCGCGTCCACAAGGAATATTCACTTTGCACTGCCGAGATGGGGTGGATCGTTGCGGCACGCAGCAATGTGGCCGGCGATACTTCGCATAGGCCTATAGCTTTGATCTTGCCCTGCCGGACCAGTTTTGCGAGCATGCCTATGGTCTCTTCCAATGGAGTTTCCAGATTCAGCCGGTGTACGTAATATAAATCGATAGCCTCCACGCCAAGACGTTTTAGCGATGCTTCGCAGGCGCTGACAATATAGGCTGGGCTGTTGTCAACGCGGCGTTCGTAGGAGCCGGGTTTTCTGATCAGGCCGAACTTGGTGGCGATGCGCACCTTGTCTCGCTTTCCTTTGAGAAAGCAACCAAGCAATTCTTCATTGTGCCCTATGCCGTATGAGTCTGCGGTGTCAAACAGGCTGACTCCGGCTTCATAGGCGGCTTCCAGCGTGGACAGTGATTCGCTGTCATCCGTCTGGCCGTAAAACTCCGACATACCCATGCAGCCCAGGCCTAGTGCCGATACCTGCATTCCCGTCTTTCCTATATTGCGCTTTTGCATAGTGAGTCCTTATTGGTTTCGGTAGTGTCCCCTCGTTGTGCAGGGATGAGGGCAGTGTAGGAGGGGAGGCTTGATTGTGGAATGACCAAATTCGTGATACCTTTTTGGTATGAGGAAGATAGATACGAATGCCCTGCAAATGTTTGAAGCGGTGGCCTTAAGCCTGAATTTTCGGCAAGCTGCCGAGCAACTGCATATGTCGCAGCCGCCATTGAGCCGGGCGATCAAGCTGCTGGAACAAAGGCTGGGAGTGCAATTATTTGAGCGGAACACGCAGGGCGTCGCACTGACACGCGCAGGCGCAGACTTGCTGCCCAAGGCTCAGCAAATACTCGGTTTGCTGGATGAGGCGGAAAATTCGTTGATGCGCCAGCAAGGGATGGCACGCTTCCGTCTGGGATTGACGACGTCTGTCGATGCAGGCTTGTTCTCAGGGTTGACTCGCTCGCTGGAAAACGCACTAGGTCAAACCAGCCTGGAACTGACGTTTGCGTCTTCTCCGCGTCTGATCAGTGCAATTCGCACCGGTAAACTGGATGCTGCGGTGATTGCAATGCCGAGCAAGACTTATGAACTCAAGGTACAGTCCCTGGTGCAACAAGATATGATGGTCGCGTTGCAAAGCCGGCATCCGTTGGCAAGGCGACGCAGCCTGTCTCTGGCAGACTTGAATGCAGAAACGGTTTACTGGTTCGAGCGCGCGCGGCAGCCGGCATTCTTTGATCATTGCCATGCCATTTTCCGCAGTCATGCATTTGCTCCGCGCTTTTTACGCGAACCACTGGATCATCACGTATTGCTGAACGATGTGGCGAGTGGCAAGGGCATTGCCTTTCTGCCGGAGTCCTTCGCCTCTTTAAAACTGTCCGGTGTCGCCTACAGAAAACTGGCTGAGGGAAAAGAACTATCCGTTGGTTTGGGTATCGTCACGCAGCCCAGCCCTCATCCGCTTAGCAAAGTGCTGGAAGAGCTGGCAAGTAGCCATCTGCAATGACCTGGGAATTTTTTGTTTCTTGCCCGATCATCTCACCCAGAGCTGCCGTAGGATAAGTAAAGGCGCCCCACCCGAAGCGCCTCTTGGCAGTCGTTGAAGATTTTCTAAGAAGCCAGTGATTTTCCGGGATAGGAGCGTATGCCACGCAAAAATTCTATCCGGCGTTCATGTGCAAGCAGTTCTGGCAGTGCCGCTTCAAAAGCCTGGCGGTAAGGCTTGCTCAGATGATGTTCCAGGAAATAGTCGCGGCTGCAGGCCCAGTTTTCATAAATCACCAGCGTGTCCGGATCATTCAAATCCTCGTGCACCCAGGTATTGATGAAGTCCGGTTCTTGCGACATGGCATCCAGCACCTCGAAAGTCATTTTGCGCATTTTTTCACGCACTTCGGGCTTGGACGGTAAATGGACGATAAAAGATATTGTGTCGGTCATGATGTACTTTCAGAATTCAAATTCAAGATGAAAAATGCGCTCTGCCGTGCGCTGCCATCAAATCCAGATCCGGTCCTACGGGGATGATGCCGGTAGGGTTGATGGAGCCATGGCTGCCATAGTAGTGGGCCTTGATGTTGTCCAGGTTCACCGTATCGGCGATGCCCGGCTGCTGGTACAAATCACGCAGATAAGCCCAGAGATGCGGGTAGTCAACAATGCGGCGTATGCTGCATTTGAAATGGCTGACGTAGACCGCATCAAAACGTATCAGCGTGGTGAACAGGCGCCAGTCGGCTTCGGTCTGGCGCTTGCCTACCAGATAGCGCTGGGTGGACAAGCGCTGGTTCAAGTTATCCAGCGCCGCAAACACCTCGCCGACCGCTTCGTTGTAGGCTTGCTGCGTAGTTGCAAAGCCCGCCCGATATACGCCATTGTTAACGTTCGGGTAAATATAGGCATTGATATCATCGATTTCCTGGCGCAAGTCTTCAGGGTAATAGTCACCGGGGAGGGCGCCTATGTCATCGAATGCGCTGTTGAGCATGCGGATGATTTCAGAGGATTCGTTATTGACGATGGTGTGTGTCTTTTTATCCCACAGCACGGGTACTGTCACGCGTCCCGTATATTCCGGATCGGCCAGCGTATATATCTGATGCATGCGGCTGAAATGGTTCACCGTGTCTGGAATGACTTGTGGGCCGGGATTGAAGGTCCAACCTTCGTTGCCCATGAAGGAATTGACGACCGAGATCGAGATCATGTCTTCCAGGCCCTTGAGCTTACGGAAAATCAGCGCACGATGCGCCCAGGGGCATGCCAGCGATACGTACAAATGATAGCGGCCGGCTTCTGCCTTGAAGCCGCCGTTGCCGCTGGGTCCCGGGCTGCCGTCCGCAGTAATCCAATTGCGGAAACTCGATGCCTTGCGGACGAAAGCGCCGCCGGTCGACTTGGTGTCGTACCAGTCGTTGCGCCACTTTCCTTCTACTAATAAACCCATGATCTGCTCCTGATTCGCGTACTGCCTCTTCCCAATTTTCGTGGGGATGGTATCCACGATGCCGCCGGGCTTTCTGTTTGAGGGAAAAGCCCCGGCGGTTTGATGGAAAAAGAAAAATGCTACAAATGTTACAGATGCTGCTTAAGCGACTGCGTGACGCCCCGCAGCCAACTGAATGGCCACTTTGGCAACGCGTGCACCCAGATGCTCCGCCGTTTTCAGATCGGCGCTGGTAGGGGCAACATCCGGACCTTCATCTGCATTCGATTGTGCTGCAGCACCGAGGAAGAAACCATGGCGGTTCAGGCTGTCTTCAGTGCTTTTCGAATTATTGTGGCCGGGTGGCAAACCAAGGTTCACCCAGTGCATGCCGTGCTGGGCAGCAAAGATGGACAACTGCTGTAACACTGCCAGCTTGTCGCCTGAGCGTGATGCTGCATTGGTGAAGCCTGCTGCAACTTTATTCGCCCATTTACCGCCTTTGGCAAACACCTTGCTGGATGTCGCTTCCATAAAGCCTTTGAATTTGGCTGAAGCGCTACCCATGTAGGTAGGGGAACCGAAGATAATCGCATCGACAGTTTCCAGCTTGTCCCAGTATTGGTCGATATCATCGACGCTGATCAGGATGCTTTCAATATTGCCGGCACTGGCGGCGCCGCGTGCAACTGCTTCTGCCTGTCTGGCAGTGTGGCCATAGCCGCTATGGTAGATGACGGCAACGCTTGTAGATTTGTTCATATCGATTCCTGGATATTATGAAATTGCCCATTCGCGGGACATCCCGCGAATGGGAAGATGAAATTACAGTTGGCTCATGCCGCCGTCTACAATCAGCTCAGTGCCGACGATGAAGGCAGATTCCGGCGAGGACAGATAGACCACCGCGCTGGCAACTTCATCTGGAGTGCCGAAGCGTTTCAAAGGAATTTGCGACTGTATGCCTGCTGCCAGTTCATTCAGTTGTTCTGCTGGCATGCCCAGGCGGCCATACAAAGGTGTGCTGACAGGGCCAGGGCTCACCACGTTGACACGTACACCGCGTGGCAGCAATTCTGCAGACAAGGTCTTTGCGAAGGAAATCAGCGCGGCCTTGCTGGCTGCATAAACGCTGGAAGACGCCATGCCTATGTGTGCATTGATGGAGCCGTTCAGCACGATTGCCGCGCCGCTATTGAACAAGGGAGTCAGTGCCTGGATCGCGAAGAAGATACCTTTGACGTTGACATTAAATGATTGATCCCAGAATTCTTCGTCTATGGCTTCCAAAGGTGCGAACTTGGCAACGCCGGCGTTAAAGAAGACTGCATCCAGTGTGATGCCTTGCGCTGTCAGTGTGCTGGCCAGTTCTTTTGATGCCTTGATGTCGCCGGCGTCGGTACGCAGAGCAATGGCTTTTTCACCGAGTTGCGCTTTTGCTGCATCCAGTGTGGCCTGGTCGCGGCCAGTAATGATCACTCTGGCGCCTTGCTTTGCGAATTCCTGCGCGGTTGCCAGGCCGATGCCACTGTTGCCGCCGGTTACGAGTACTGTTTTATTGTCGAAACGTTTCATGATAGCTCCTTGGGTTTGTGTGAGTTGCTGAAACAGATGTGTTTGTCTGTGCAACTACTATATGAGCGGCACGGCTTACCAACAATACGGAAAGTCTTGATGGATCGTTTAGTTTATGTGAATCAAACGGCGGGCTAAGGCGGAAAACAGGGTCAAACAACAGAATCCTGCAAGCTGACGTATGGTAAAGAAGAAACTTTGATATCATCTTCAGGACCTATGAACCTATCCTGGAGCCATGAATGGATCGCCTGCGTGCTATGGAAGTCTTTGTCGAAGTAGTCCGCAAGAATGGCTTTGCCCGTGCCGCAGATGCGCTGGATACTTCTCCAGCGAACGTGACGCGCATCATCAGTGACCTGGAGTCTCATCTGGGTACCCGCTTGCTGAACCGTAGTTCGCGCAAGATGTCGCTGACCGAAAGCGGCGAGGCTCTGTATGAGAGGGCAAAATCCATTGTCGAGGAAATGGTGGAGGTGGAAGCGATTGCCTCGTCGGCTTCCATGCAGCCGCGCGGTCTGCTGCGTATCAATGCGCCACTCAGCTTCGGCATTCTGCACCTGGCGCCTTTATGGCCCAAGTTCAAGGCAGCCTATCCGGAAGTGGAACTGGAAATTGCGTTGATAGACCGGGTGGTCGATATTGTCGAAGAAGGTTACGACCTGGCGATTCGCATCTCCCGCGTTGGCTCTACGGCCCACGCGGCCCGCAAGCTGGCAACTTCGCACAATATCATCTGCGCTTCACCGGAATATCTGCGCAAGCATGGCGCACCTGTCTTGCCATCTGACCTGGTGAATCACCATTGCATTGTGTACAGCTATTCGCCGACCGCCGATGAATGGAGCTTTCTGGATGAGAAGGGGCATGTGCATTCAGTAAAAGTCCCTTATACGATGCGCACCAATAACGGCGACACGGCGCGGGCGGCTGCGCTGGCCGGTGCGGGCATCATCTGGCAGCCCAGCTTTCTGATTGGCGCGGATTTACGGGCCGGGCGGCTGGTTCAGCTCCTGCCCGGATACAGGATGCCGGATATTGATGTGCTGGCGATGTATCCCAGCCGCCGGCATCTGAGTGCCAAGGTGAGGGTGATGATCGATTTCCTGGTGGAAGAGTTCAAGGATACTCCGCCTTGGGAGGCGGATCACTAGCGCCCGCGTGGCTTGCGGTTTGGTTTACTGTACCGTCACGTAACGGGAGCTGCTTTCTGCAGGCATCTCGACCAGCAGGCTCCTCATCTGGTTTGCTTCTTCTACGGGTGTACGGCCGAAAAAGCGCTTGAATTCCCTGCTGAATTGCGACGTGCTTTCATAGCCTACCCGTCCCGCCGCAGTGGCGGCGCTGAGCCCGTCCTGTATCATCAGTAACCGCGCCTTGTGCAGCCTGGTGGTTTTCAGGTATTGCATCGGTGACGTTGTCGTCACTCCCTTGAAGTTAGCATGGAAGGCCGCCACGCTCATGCCCGCTTCGGTGGCCAAGGTATCGACATCCAGGCCGTCGGCATAGTTACTGTGGATGCGGCGCAGTGCCTTGCTGATTTTTCCAAACTGGCTTTGATGCGTCAGCGCGGCGCGTATTGCCGGGCCCTGTTCGCCGGTCAAGACCCTGAAATAGATTTCCCGCATGATGGCCGGGCCAAGTATCTGGCTGTCTATCGGCGACGTCAGAGCCTCCAGCAGGCGCAGCACAGCATCGCTTAATTTGTCGTCCAGCGGGGTGGAGCACATGCTGACGGGCGTGGTCGCGACATGATGCTGAGACTCGTCCAGCGACAGCACCAGTTCTGCGGCAACCGCCAGATTGATGCGGATGGAAACTGCCAGCAAGGGCTCTTCCGGGCTGGCTATCGTTTCACTTTCGAACGGAAGCGGAACAGAAAGCACCAGGAATTGCTGTGAATCATAGGTAAACATCTGGTCACCCAGAAAACCGCGTTTTCTCCCCTGGCACACGACGACTATCCCCGGTTCATACAGTACCTGCGTGCGCGGCAGGGATTTGTTGGCGCGCATGAATTTAATGCCGTCCAGCGTGGACAGGGTTTGACCTTCTGCCGGCGCCAGTGTGCCGAGCAGGTCCACCATGCGTTGCTGTTGCCGGGATATTTTGTCGATGGAGTTCATGGCGGTGTTGGCAAAGAAATGAAGATAGCCGCATTTAACACCAGCGGCACAGTGGCAGTCCAGAGCTCCTTAGCTGTGGCAATAGGATTAGGCAATAGATCAAGATAATTGTGTGAGCTGAGGCTTTAAATTTTTCATGAAATTTATTTTAGGCAATGAAATGGCGAAAATGTAGTTCAATTGAAGTTAATTTTAGAGAATTAGGCAATGTATCAAGAATATCCGGTATTCAGCAAAAACGCGTCTGTCACTACACTTCCTGTCATCGCAGTAATGCCCACTTTGCCGTTGCCAGGCGCTTCTCCATGTTTAAAGGAACTTTCATGAATCAGCTTGCACTTTATGCCGTACTTGGCGCGCACGCCGTCGGATGCGTTGCCTATACTTCCACCCAGGGCCTGGGTACAGAAACCCCTGTTGCCGCGACGATGCCAGCTCTACCCTCGGTGCGGACTGCACTGAGCCAGGATGATGTCCGGCTGTTGCGGCACTGGCAGCTTTTGCTGAGTGCCGATACGCGGCCTCAGTATGTCGCTTGATTTGAGCCTCATCATTTTTTAGTGGATCATTCTGAAACATCTTATTATTGAGGTATTCGCCGAATTTCGTTTCCGCCGGCTGCCGGCGAAACTTCAGTACCTTCATAGGATGGATTCATGAAACTGCCTGCCAAGCTTTTACTCTGTTTGTTCGTGCCCGCTGTGATGGCGACAGCATGGGCGGATGATTTTTCTGACGGAGTCGCCGCGTATGAAAAGAAAGACTATGCAAGCGCGTTGGCTTCCTTCGAGAAGGCGGCCAAGAAAGGAAATGCGGATGCGCAGTTCAATCTGGGTCTGATGTATGTAAATGGCGAAGGAGTCGGGCGCGATTACGACAAGGCACTGGACTGGTATGAGCAATCCGCCGGGCAAGGAAATGCGCGCGCGCAGCTGAATTATGGCCGCATGTTTGCGAAGGGGCTGGGAGTTGTTCAGGATTATGGACAGGCTCGTTCCTGGTACCAGAAGTCGGCCGCGCAAGGTTATCCGGACGCCGAGTATACCTTGGGCATCATGTACTTTACCGGCATAGGTGCGCAGCAGAATTTCTCCACTGCGGAGTCCTGGTTCCTTAAGGCTGCCAAGAAGGGCAATGCCAGCTCACAGCATTATCTGGGCCTGATGTACTTCAGGGGCAACGGTGTAGAGCAGGATTACGTAGAAGCGCTTAAATGGTTCATCCTGGCCGATGGCTATAAAGACGCACTGGAATACCGCGAGTATGCCGAAGCAAAAATGAGCAAGGACGAAATCGCACAGGCCAAAAAGCTGGCGGAAGACTGGCAGCCGAAATAAGCTGGATATGGGGCTAGATGAGCGCGCTTAATGAGTGTCCTAGATGAGCGTGGCCCTGGAATTGGGGCCGCTGAATATATTTCTGACCAGGTAGCCTAGCCGGTTTTGTCTGTAGCTTTCGTATTTGGCCAGGATGGGCAGCAGATAGGGCTCCTGTTTGACCAGCTCGCCTTCTACTTCCGGGCCTACCCAGTCGGTACGCCATTGCACATTGATACCGTTGCCAAAGTCCACGGAGGCCAGCACCGGGCCTGAGTTGCTGGCTATGCAGGCGACTGCGCGGTAAAAATATCCTTTATAGTGTTTTCTGACATTTCCCAGCCCGAAATCCAGCACGATATTACCGTTGATACCGTTGACGACGCAAACCACATGCCCCTCGACTTGACCAGGCTGCGTATAGCCCTGGTAGCCTAAATAAAACTCTTTATTATCATTCCTGAAAATTGCGTGGCAACCCCTGACCTCGGTGTCATAGCCTTTGGCCCGCAAGATCCTTGCAGTCAATGCGGCCATGGCAAAGCAACTGCTGCCGTATTGGTCGAAATAGCCGAGATGCTTGAAGTCATAATAGATTTGACGAATATGCCCGTGAAGTTCGTGATGTTTGGGAATATTGTGCAATGCGGACATGCCGCTGGGTGCCGAAGCAACTGCCGAGGATGGCTCGGAGATATAGTCTGGGACTTGAATGGTGCTCACGATAAGGACTTGGTCTAGGTGGTTGAAGACGCGGGGCCACTGACGATCCCATGCAGAATGCTTTTCAATTTATCAGTAACTATTTAACAAGCTTGTGACGTATCGAAACACAATGTTAAAAAATGTAAAAAATTCGTTTGAGAAACTAGTTGGTATGGACTGAACTGGTAATTCTTTTTATGTGCTGCGCGTGAAGCAGGGCAATATAAAAAAATATACAAAACGGATATTTTTACGCTGCCACTGTCTCAACTGTGGCAATTCAGCCGCTAGTTTTGGAATATTTATGGCGAATGTGAGCGAATCACAGACTTCAGCGTTTAGATAAGTACAATGTTTCCAAGCGCTTAATACGCGCGTGTCCGCAGGTGTTATTTGCTGCCAACCGGTATTTCTGCCGCAGTTCAAGTCTTTAGGAATTTTATGTTTAGTTACAAATTGATGATTTTCATGTTGCTATGTGGCAACATCGAAATGGCGATGGCGGACGAGGAGGCGGGCGTCCTTCCTTATCGACCTTCTGTTTCCAGTCCGGCCCAGTTGCCGCAGGAAGGGCAACTGGAGTTTGAATTAGGGGGGCTTAGCTCCAAGAGCGGGGATGCCAGGCGCGATAGTCTGCCTTATTTGTTCAAGCTGGCGTTCAACCCGCAGTGGGGGGTATTGATAGGCGGCGAGGCCTATGTGTCGGCACGCGACGATAGCGGTAACCGCGCGCGCGGCATAGGTGATACGAACCTGGTATTAAAGCGTGCCTTCCTGGTGGATGACGCGACTGCTTTCGGCCTGGAGTTGGGCAGCAAGCTGCCGAGTGCGAAAGACAGCATAGGTAGCGGCCGTACCGATTATTCGCTGAACGGCATCTTTAGCAAGGATATGGGCAGGCTGCACATGGATCTGAACCTGAACTTCACCAGGCTGGGAGGTGTCGATATCGGGACATCGAAGGTTCAGACTGGCGTATCGTCTTCCTTTTCACTTCCGATTGCAGAGCAATGGGGTGTTAATTTTGAATGGTCGGGCACGCGCCGTACCGGCGTGGACAGCACATCGCAATTGCTGGGGGCATTCACCTATAGCCCCAGCAAGCGCATGACGATAGACTTTGGCGTCATTCGCGGCTTGAACAATGCGTCGCCCGACTGGGCTTTGTTTACCGGTATCGTAGTGCCGGTGGCGAAATTGTGGTGAGCGCGCAGTCGACAATATTATTAATGCAGGAAGATAAGTAAACCATGGATATAGATCCGATAGAAACGGTAGAACAACTGGAAGAGGGTAGGACATCAGATCGCGCCTCCATGCGCCTGAATATGCTGGTGGCAATTACGGTGGCGATCCTGGCTACCTTCATGGGCATCTGCAAGGTCAAGGACGATAATATCGTCCAGTCCATGCAGCAGGCGCAGGCCAATAAACTGGACCATTGGGCTTTTTACCAGGCCCGCAACATTCGCGAGGAAGTCGCCAAATCCACGCTGGTGCAGCTGCGGCTTGCTGCTGCCGGGCGTCCCGCTGGTGAACAGCAGGGATACCAGGAGGCTATCGCCCAGTATGAAAAACTGGCTGCAGATCAGGAAAAGAAAAAAGATGAATTGAAAGCCCAGGCGGATCAGGATCAGAAGGACTATGATGCCGCTAATTTCAGGGACGACCAGTTCGATCTTTCAGATGCATTGATCGCGATCGCTATTTCCCTGCTCGCGGTAACCGCGCTGACGCACCAGCGCTGGTTGTATGGCTTGGCATTGATACCTACCGGTTTTGGTATCCTGATGGGGCTGGCCGGGCTGATAGGCTGGAATGTGCATCCTGATGCACTGATACGGCTATTGTCTTGATTTTAGTTATGGCCCTGCCTTAGGCGCAGGGCCAGGAATTTTAACAGGATGGCTTCTTCTTTTTGTAGCGAGGTAGGAGAATTGGCCGCGACAGAGGCGCATGCCTTCCATTCGTCGCACAGGCGGCCTTCCATATAAGCTTGCAGGACATCCGGGTGTACATAGCATTTTCTGCAGATTGCCGGCGTGTTCCCCAGTTTTTTTGCTACCTGCGCAACGGCATTGACGATGTTTTTCTTCGCCTCTGCATCGGATTCTGCAGGCCCCAGTTCCTGCAATGCCAGCGCCGCGTACAGCGTGCCCGACCAGGTGCGGAAATCCTTGGCTGTATAGCTATCGCCGGCGATGTTGCGCAGATAGTCGTTGACGTCGGACGAGTCGATCGCGTGGCGTTTGCCGTCTTCATCCAGATACTGAAATAATTCTTGTCCGGGAAGCTCGCGCATGTGCCGGATGATGCGGGACAGCCTTGCGTCTCGCAGGCTGACGGCATGTTTGACTCCGCTTTTGCCGCGGAATTCAAATGCAATACTGGTGCCCTTGATTTGCACGTGGCGGTTTTTCAGCGTCGTCAGCCCAAAGGAGTTATTGGAGCGTGCGTATTCCCAGTTGCCGACACGGATATGCGTGCTTTCCAATAAAGAGATAACCGCCGCAAGTACTTTTTCCCGCGACAGCCCCGGTTTAGCCAGTGCCTTGTGGATAGCGTTTCTGATAAGCGGCAGGGCCGGGCCGAACTGCAATAGATGGCCGTATTTCGCTTCATCGCGCACAGCTCTCCATTGCGGATGATAGCGGTACTGCTTGCGTCCTCGCGCGTCCCTCGCGGTAACCTGGATGTGCCCGTTTTCCCAGGGGCATATCCAGACGTCGGTCCAGGCGGGAGGGATGACCAGGGATTTGATGCGCGCCAGCAAAGCCTCGCTGGCTTTACCGCTCAGCCGTTTGCCATCTGCTGCCAGATAGCGAAATTCCGGCTTCCCCTGCTTCAAAACACTTACACGCTGGATGCCAGGGCTCTGATCGCTGACATAGCGTAGTCCGGCCTGCTTCGCGGCCACCGTTGCATCTGTTTTCAAGGCCGAGAAATTTTCTACCAAGGCCTTGATGGCACCTGGCGGAAGCGCAGTTTTCTGCGCAGGTACTTGCGGGGTGGCTTGTGCTGACATTGAAACTCGCAATCTGTCGTCAATCAAATCCGGATAATCAAATCCAGAGAGCTCAGGATGCCCATTTGGCCGGATGCGCAGGCTGGCGTAAAGCTGCAAGCAGCGCCTGATTAAAGGCGGGTAGAGCTTCCGGGCTGCGCGAGGAAATGATATTGCGGTCTTTGACCAATTCCTGGTCTAGCCAGATACCGCCAGCATTACGGATGTCGTCGCGCAAGCTGGGCCAGCTGGTGAGCGCCCTGCCGCGTACCACATCCGCTGAAATCATCAGCCATGCACCATGGCAAATGACGGCAATGGGTTTGCCAGCCGCGTCTGTCTGCCTGATGAAGGCTTGCGCCTGCGGCGATGTTCGCAGTGCATCGCTATTGATCACGCCACCGGGCAAGACGACCGCATCGTAGTCCTCGGCATTGGCTTGTTCAAAGTTCTGGTCAACGGCGACGGTCTGCGCTTTGTCTTCATGGTGGTAGCCCTGAATGACGCCATCCTTATCGGAAATGATGTGTACCGTCATGCCGGCGCTTTCCAGTGCCTGCATGGGCTCCAGCAATTCCGATTGTTCATAGCCGTCGGTGGCGAGTATCGCTACCTTTATTGCGTCCTGTGCTGTGTTCATGGTGTTTTCCTGGGTGAGCCAGTCCTGAGTGCAGGCTGGTTGAGGTCATTGGTGACTTATCGGGTAACTTATGTAGCGCTGGTCTGTAACCGTACCTCGATGGTAGGAGCGGCCATGAAGCGGCACCATCGGACGATGCCTACTTGCCCTGTAGGATTAAATGGCTAAGCTGAGGCGGGGTGGACTCGCTTCCTCTGCATATATCGCTGTATTCGGGCCGCTTGTGGGAGTCTGGTGTGCTTGTGTACTATTGGTGTCAGTATCGTTCGAGGAGCTACCATGTTTGGCATTATCAATTACGGCACATTTGTTGCCACAGTTCTATTATTTTTGGCTATCCCCGGTCCTGGCTTGCTGGGGATCATCGCTGCCGCAGGGAAAGATGGCAGGCGCGCAGGCTTTGCCAGCACGCTGGGAGTGGTGGCAGGGGATTGGATACACATGTTGCTCGCCGGCATAGGCGTAGCTGCCTTGCTGCAGGCGAATCCGCTGGTATTCAAAGCGATACAGTATCTCGGCGCTGCTTACCTGGTGTATCTGGGCATAGGTCTGCTGCGTACAAAAATACAGGACCAGCCATCAACAGACGAGCAGCCTGTTGGAGGCCGGCATTTTCGCCGCCTGTTCGTCATTACCCTGATGAACCCCAAGGCAATAGTCTTTTACATGGCATTTTTCCCCTTGTTCATCAATCCTGAGCAGCATCACGGCGCATGGACATTGATGGCAATGGGCTTGACTGTCAGCAGCCTGACGATACTGTTTTGTTTTTCCGTCGTGTTGCTGGTGAATCTGATCACAGCCAGGCTGAAAAACAATGCACGGATTTCACGCCTCGCACACCGTATTGCGGGCGTCGCGTTGATAGGTTTCGGCATCAAACTGTCTGCTACCTGAAACCGCGTCCGGCCCGGGTACCGGGCCGGACGATTCACATTAGCACTGAACAAGGCATCAAGCACTGCAGTCTCAGGTCGCAGTAATCGTAGTAATTTAGCGGCGAAAATCAAATAGTTAAAAAAAACGGGAACTTTTCAAGCTTCCCAAGGGAATATCAGAAAAGACGCTGAGACTATGTCCCTGACCAATCCACTTCACGACAATAATTTGCTGAGGGAAATGAGAGCCGGCAACACCGCCGCCTTCCAGACCCTGTACCGGCAGCATCAGGCGCCGCTCTATCGCTACGCCTTGCTGAGGGCGGCATCGGCCGATGTGGCGGCGGACGTGGTGCAGGATGTGTTCATGGGGCTGTTGACGGATTCTTATCAGTTCGACCCTTTGCGCGGTAATTTACAAAGCTTCCTGTTCGGTGTGGCGCGCAATCTGATTTTGAAGCGGGAGGAGGCGCGCAGGCGTTTTGTCTCCACCAGCGCAGATGCCGAGAATGAGGACGAAGACCAGGAGTGGGCGAGCGAGGACAGGATGGAAGAAGATGAACCCGCCCGGCAACTGTTCTCCAACCAGGTAGCGGAGCAGGTCAGGCAGGCGCTCGCGGCGCTGGCGCCGCACTACCGCGATGTTGTGGTGCTGTATGAAATGCACGATATGTCTTATGTCGATATTGCGCAGATTTGCCAGATTGATATAGGGACTGTGCGCTCCCGCCTGTCCCGTGCACGTGCTGCGTTGTTGAAAAAACTCGCCCATCTGGAGCCTGGCAACTCTGCAGTACGCGGTGGAACGGCTGGCTAGAGGCTAGCCAGGTCATTGCAGAAGTAGCGCCAAAACTGGAAAAGATCATGAATGACGATAAACCGGATAAACAAGCTGATGCGCTGGACGTGGGTTTCGACGCGCTCCGGCAGCAAATGCAGGAAATGCAAGCTCCCGCTGATCTCGAAGGCAGGCTGCTGGCCGCATTCAATACGGTGCAGGCACAGCGTGTTCCGTCCGTACCAAGCCCTCTGAGGGCCTGGTACCAGCGTTCACGGCACTGGATATCCAGCACGTGTGCGATTGCCGGCACTGCAGCGTTGGTGGTCACGATGATGATTTCGCCTGTGCGTACACCGATGGAGGCGACTTCCGCAGTCCGGCAGATGCTGAATGACGAGACTGGCACGCCGTTTATTGCGATTGCTTCGCTGGAGCGGATAGAGGGAGAGCCGGCACCGCGCCTGGTGGATGCAGACGTTCCCGGAAGCTGGCTGGCCTCGTTGGGTTTGCCGGTGGCGCCGGAGATGGCCGATGAGCCGGTACATGCGCAAATGTTGCTGAGCGAATCCGGCCAGCCGCTGGCGATGCGCCTTGCACCACATTGAATTTTATTTTTTTGACTACTGAAGGAAAGACATGCAAAAACCAGTCAGCCTACTTGCCCTGCTGATCACCTCGGCTTTTGGCACATTTGGCGCTTTTGGCTTTACTCAGGCCAGCGCTGCAGACGGCGCAGCTAATGGCGCTAACGGAGCCAATGGAGTCTTGGAACTGCGCAAGGGAACTTTTACTGTTGTTACTAATGAAGTTTCGACGGCGAGTGCGCCGGGAATAATGGACCGCAGGCTGGAGGTCCGGAGCTTTGATGCTGCGCCGATACAACTGGCGGCGCTGGCAGACGTGCCTAGTCCTACGCAGATAGAAACCATCGTTTCTACCGCAATGTCGGAGGCGCTGTCGAGCGCGCCCTTACTGCCCGGCGGCAAGGTAGTGAAAAACGCACCTTACAGCACCGAAGTCGTTTCCGAAAGAATCCAGACGCTGGCCGATGGAAACCAGATCGGCAGCAAGACCAGCACAATGTCTTATCGCGACGCACAGGGGCGCACACGGCAGGAAATCCGCGACGGCAAGGGTGAAGTACGACAGGTCATTATCAATGACGCGGTGGAGGGTACGCGCTACATGCTCAACCCGTCCAGCAAGACAGCCTTCAAAATATCCGTGGATAAGGATTTCGCGCGCCGGATAGAGGAGGCCAAGGCCAAGGCAGAAGTGGCGAGAGCCAAGGCGGAGATAGCGAGAAAAGAGGGAAAACTGGCGGCTGCCCAGAGCGAAGGAGGCGGACAGGAAATTATCGTCAAGCGTAGTGAAAAGAGCAGCGATACCGGCAAGGATGCGGCCAAGGGGCCGGATGGCAAGGATGTGCGGGAAGAGGTGAGGGTGAAAGTTATCCGTCTGAACGCAGATAAGGAAGAAAAACTGGCAGCTAATTTATCTTCCCTGAACACCATGGGCGCCAGCCTCGGCGAAATGGTGCGCATGGGGCCGATATACAACGCCTTCGGTGATGCCGGCATGTCTTCGAAATCGACAAAAAAAGATCTCGGCAGCAAGGACTTTGACGGCATCAAGGCGGAGGGGAAAATGAGCTCCTATTCCATCCCAGCCGGGCAGATCGGTAACAAGAACCCGATCACTGTGTCAACTGAAACCTGGTACTCGCCTGAACTGCAGGTCACCGTGTATTCCAAGCACAGCGATCCACGCACGGGCGACCTGATTTATCGCCTGGCAAATCTGAAGCGCGGCGAGCCGAGTAGCGCACTATTTACGGTTCCTGATAGCTACAGCATCAAGGAATCGCCGGCACAGATACACATCAACGAAAAGCGGGTTGAAATAAATTCCGGTAAAAAATAAGTTTCAGGCAGGATGTGCCGACAGTAAGCATTCATGAGTAGTGACCGCAGGGCCTGGCCTGCAGTCGCAACTCATGCGGGGCCGGTATATCCTGCGTTTTCATCTGTAGCATTCCGTTCGTTTCATCTCCAAGATTCTTCCTCTGCAAGCCGGCCAAGAGTCTGCAATACCCATAGCTGCACGGGCTCCCAAGTCATTCCTCTGCTTTTCCCTACCCCCGCATTTTTCTCTCCATCCCTCTCTGCATCGTCTATCGTTTTTCATTTCTGCCAAAATTTGCTTTACCTATAAATATTTTAGGTTTAAAGTATATTTTGGTCTGATTGTGATGTTTTGGCAACTTGATCGGAGAAAAAATGCCCCCACTGCTTGATACCGGTAGTGCTCATCTGGATACCTTTGCAGCCGACCATCTGCCGCCGCCGGAGCTATGGCCGGAGATGATTTTTCCGGTGCCCGAGCTGCAATATCCGGAAAGGCTCAACTGCGCAACTGAACTGCTGGAACAAAATGCGGAGCTGCATGGCGACAAGCCTGCGATAGTCACTTATCAGGAGACTTGGACCTATGCCTTTTTGCTGGAGCAGGTGAATCGCATCGCTCATGTGCTGAAAGAAGAGATGGGTCTGGTGCCCGGGAATCGCGTGCTACTGCGCGGAGCGAACAATCCCATTATGGCGGCCTGTACGCTGGCGGTTTTCAAGGCGGGCTGCATCGTCGTACCCACCATGCCTTTGCTGCGCGCGAAAGAGCTCACGACGATTATCGATAAAGCGCAGGTGAGCGCAGCGCTGTGTTCGTCTGCGCTCAAGGATGAAATGCAGGTGGCCGCTGCCAGCTGTAGCGTGCTGAAGCAGCTAGTCTACTTCCACTCAGCGCCCGAAGATACTGCGGGGCTGGAAGCAATGATGAAGAGCCAGCCGGCACATTTTGAGGCAGTGGATACTGCCGCCGAAGATGTCTGCCTGATCAGCTTCACTTCAGGCACTACCGGCATTCCCAAGGGGACGATGCACTTTCACCGCGATGTGCTGGCAATCTGCGATTGTTTTCCTTGTTCCGTACTGCATTCGGAAAGCAGCGATATCTTTATTGGAACGCCGCCGCTGGCGTTTACCTTTGGCCTGGGAGGATTGCTGCTGTTTCCTTTGAGAGTCGGCGCCACGACGGTGTTGCTGGAAAAATTGAACCCGGAAAGCCTGTTGAAGGCGATCTCCGAGTTTCGTGCCAGCGTCTGTTTCACTGCCCCTACCTTTTACCGGCAAATGACATCGCTGGCCGGAAGTTTTGATCTGTCCAGCCTGAAAAAGGCAGTGTCGGCCGGCGAAGTCCTGCCCGCGTCTACCCGGCTGGCATG
This sequence comes from Parundibacterium terreum, assembly GCF_014636315.1. Taxonomy (GTDB): domain Bacteria; phylum Pseudomonadota; class Gammaproteobacteria; order Burkholderiales; family Burkholderiaceae_D; genus Undibacterium; species Undibacterium terreum. The sequence continues at coordinate 101,839 of NZ_BMED01000009.1, forward strand.
GCAACAGGCCACCGGCCTCATCATGATAGACGGCATAGGCGCCACCGAAATGCTGCACATCTTTATCTCCGCGTCCGGCGACGAGGCCAGGGCAGGGGCAACCGGCAAGGTGGTGCCCGGTTATCAGGCCTGCATTCTGGACGAGCAGGGGAAGCAGCTCCCAGCTGGCGCCATTGGGCGCCTAGCGGTAAAAGGTCCGACCGGTTGCCGTTACCTCGCAGATGCCCGCCAAAAGAACTATATCCAGGACGGATGGAATTTGACCGGTGACGCGTATGAAATGGACGTGGATGGCTACTTCTATTACCGGGCGCGCACCGATGACATGATAGTGTCGGCCGGCTATAACATTGCGGGTCCGGAGGTGGAAGAAGTGTTGCTGACACACGCGGCGGTTGCCGAATGTGGGGTGGTGGGCTGGCCGGATGAAGAACGCGGACAGATCGTCAAGGCCTTCGTCGTATTGAAGCCTGCGGTGCAGGCTTCGGATGAACTGGTCAAGGAGTTGCAGTGCCTGGTCAAGGAGAGCATTGCGCCATATAAGTATCCCCGCGCCGTGGTATTCCAGGCTTCATTGCCGCGCACAGAAACCGGGAAGTTACAGCGCTACAAGCTGCGCGAGCCGGATAGCGGAAAGTAGAGAACATGAAAATAATTTGTATAGGCGGCGGCCCCGCCGGTTTGTATTTTGGCTTGCTGATGAAAAAGCAGGATCCGGCACATGAAATCACGATCATAGAACGGAATAAGCCCTACGATACTTTCGGCTGGGGCGTTGTCTTTTCCGACCAGACCCTGGGCAATCTGGTGAATGCAGACGATGAGACAGCGCGCTCCATCTTGCAGTCCTTCAATCATTGGGATGACATCGATACCCATTTCAAAGGGCAGGTGGTGACTTCCGGTGGCCACGGTTTTTGCGGCATAGGCCGCAAACGTCTGCTGAACATCCTGCAGCAGCGCTGCGAGGAACTTGGCGTTCGCCTTGTATTTGAGACCGATGCCAATGACGACCAGGCCCTGGCCCGCGAATATGATGCCGACTTGGTGATCGCCTGCGACGGTTTGAACAGCCGCGTGCGCAGCCGCTACCAGAGCACCTATGCGCCGGATGTGGATACCCGCAAATGCCGTTTTGTCTGGCTGGGTACCCGCAAGCTGTTCCCAGCGTTTACTTTTGCCTTTGAAGAAACTGAATTCGGCTGGTTCCAGGCCCATGCCTACCAATATGACGGCGATACCGCCACCTTCATCGTCGAAACACCTGAAGAAGTATGGCTGAAGGCCGGCATAGACAAAATGGACCAGGAGCAGGCGATCGCCTTCTGCGAAAAAATATTTGCCAAATACCTGGATGGAAATGCATTGATGAGCAATGCCACGCATTTGCGGGGGGCTGCAAACTGGATCAAGTTTCCCCGCATAATATGCAAAAACTGGGTGCATTGGAATACGCTGGATGGCAGGCAAGTACCGGTAGTGTTGATGGGGGATGCTGCTCACACCGCGCATTTCTCTATAGGCTCCGGCACCAAGCTGGCGCTGGAGGACGCCATAGAACTGGCCAACTGCTTCAAGCGGTTTGGTGGAAGCGGTCAGCCATATATATCGAATATGCCAGCAGTGCTGGAGGCTTATCAGCGCTCACGCTCGGTCGAGGTTCTCAAGATACAGAGCGCTGCGCGCAATTCCATGGAATGGTTTGAAAACGTAACACGCTATACCGCACTGGAAGCGCCGCAGTTCGCCTACTCGATGCTGACCCGCAGTCAGCGCCTGTCGCACGAAAACCTGCGCGTCAGGGATGCGTCTTACGTGCGCAGTTTTGAGCGGTGGATTACCGAACGCGCTTACCGGCAGGCGGGTGTCGAGTTGCCACCGGGCGATGCCGCGATTCCTCCCATGCTGACGCCCTACAAACTCCGCAATGTAGTGCTGAAAAACCGCATTGTGGTTTCGCCTATGGCGCAATATTCTGCACAAGACGGCGTCGCCGGCGACTATCATCTGGTGCATCTGGGCAGCCGCGCGATGGGCGGCGCAGCCATGGTATTTGCCGAGATGACCTGCGTTTCTGCCGATGCACGGATCACGCCGGCTTGTCCCGGCCTGTATTCACCCGAGCATACGCAGGCATGGAAGCGCATCGTGGATTTTGTGCATGCCAATACCGATGCCAAGATAGCGGTACAACTCGGCCATGCGGGTGCCAAGGGATCAACCCGCAGCGCGTGGGATGGCATAGACCAGCCCTTGGAAAGCGGCAACTGGCCGCTGGTTTCGGCGTCGGAGCAGCAATATCTTAAAGGTGTGTCGCAAGTAGCGCGTGCGGCCACATTGGCCGACATGAACCGGATTACCGCAGACTTTGTGCGGGCGACGCTGGAAGCGGCCAAGGCCGGGTTCGATTGGCTGGAATTGCATTGCGCGCATGGCTACCTGTTGTCCAGCTTTATTTCGCCGCTGACCAATCACAGGAATGACGAGTTTGGCGGTTCCCTGGAAAATCGCTGCCGCTTTCCCTTGCGTATTTTTAATGCAATACGGGCGGTCTGGCCAAATGACAAGCCCATCAGCGTGCGTATCTCCGCACATGACTGGGTTGAGGGCGGCATTATACCGGACGACGCGGTAGAGATCGCCCGTCTGTTCGAGCAGGCAGGCGCGGACATGATCGATTGTTCATCCGGCCAGGTCAGCAAGCAAGAGAAGCCGGTCTTTGGCCGTATGTTCCAGACTCCGTTTTCAGACCGCATCCGCAATGAAGCGAAAATACCGACGATAGCGGTCGGTTCCATCTACGAGGCTGACCACGCCAATAGCATCATTGCGGCCGGCCGCGCCGATCTGTGCGCGATTGCCAGGCCGCATCTGGCGAATCCTGCTTGGACCTTGAATGAGGCAGCCAAGTTGGGTTACGACGACATGCCATGGCCCAAGCAGTATGTTGCCGGCAAAGCACAACTGGAACGCAACCTTGAACGTGAGCGGCAACTGGCGGCTGCCAACGGCGGGCTGACGCCGCAGCAGATTGCAGCAAAACTATTGGAAGGCTGAGATGGCTGAGAACATGAAGAACCTGCATGGCAAGCATGCGCTGGTCACTGGCGGAGGTCGTGGAATAGGCGAGGCTATCGCCGCCGGCTTGCTGTTGCAGGGCGCCAGGGTAACGATTGCTGGACGCGATGAAGCCCATTTGCAAAATGCAGTCAGGCGTTTGCTACAGATGGGGGAGGTGAACTACGTAACGCTGGACGTCACCGACGAAGGTTCTGTGCAGCAGGCTTTTGAGCAGGCAAGCAAGCGGCTCGGGCGCATCGATATTCTGGTCAACAATGCGGGACAGGCCCAGTCGGCGCCTTTCCATAAGACGGATGCTCAACTATGGCAGCATATGCTGGCCGTCAACCTGACTGGCACCTTTCATTGTACCCAACAGGTATTGCCTGCAATGCTGAAGGCGGGCTGGGGGCGTATTGTGAATATATCCAGCACCGCGGGCCTCAGCGGCTATGCCTATGTCGCCGCTTACTGCGCGGCCAAGCACGGTGTGATCGGCCTGACGCGCTCGCTGGCGCTGGAGGTTGCGACCAAAGGGGTGACGGTCAATGCTGTTTGTCCTGGTTATACCGAAACCGATATCGTGCGCGAGGCGATCGCCAATATTGTCAGCAAGACGGGCCGCAGCGAGGAGCAGGCGCTTGCGGAATTATCGGCCAATAACCCGCAGAAGCGCCTGGTGCAACCGGTTGAAGTGGCTGATGCGGTGGTCTGGCTATGCATGCCGGGGGCATCCGCGATGAATGGCCAGTCTGTAGCCGTGGCCGGCGGCGAAGTGATGTGAACGGAGCAAAAAAATGAAAAATGCTTCCATGCAAAAAGATGCTGAAATTCCCGGTGATACAGAGCCGGTGTATGACCTTGAAAGCAGGATGACCAAGGACCATCACCAGTCCTTGAAGCTGTGGCTGCGCATGCTGTCCTGTACTGTGCTGATAGAAAACCAGATACGTGGCCGCTTGCGCACCGAGTTCGGCGTTACGCTGCCGCGTTTTGATTTGATGGCGCAACTGGAAAGGCATCCGGATGGACTGCGCATGGGGGAGCTGTCCAAGCGGATGATGGTAACTGGCGGCAATGTGACCGGCATTACTGACCAGCTGGAGCATGAAAAGTTGGTGGTGCGCGTTGCCGATGCCAAGGACAGGCGCGCCTACAGCGTCAAACTGACAGCTGCGGGCCGTAAGGCTTTCAAGCGCATGGCGGCAGTCCACGAAGAGTGGATAGCGGAAATGTTTTCAGCGCTGCAGGCAGGCCAGAAGGGCGAACTGTTCGAGCTGCTGTCACAGGTAAAAAATCATGTGAGTGAAGTACATATTACAGAGGAATAAAGACGATGAAGTATTTATCAGGCCAGTCGCAGCAATTGCCTGGCAACCGCACAAGCATGTCGGCCTATCAGGCACAACATTTTTTGTATGAAACGGCAGACGGGGTTGCGACCATCACGCTGAGTCGTCCCGAGCGCAAGAATCCCTTGACCTTCGAGTCGTATGCCGAATTGCGCGAGCTGTTCCGCGCGCTGGCCTATGCCAGCGATGTGAAGGCCATCGTGGTGACCGGCGCCGGAGAAAATTTCTGCTCAGGCGGCGATGTGCACGAAATCATAGGCCCGCTGACCAAGCTGGATATGCCCGGTCTGCTGGCCTTTACCCGTATGACCGGTGATGTAGTCAAGGCGATGCGCGCGTGTCCGCAGCCGGTGATTGCTGCTGTGGATGGCATTTGCGCAGGTGCCGGCGCGATCCTGGCTCTGTCTTCCGACATCCGCGTCGGCACAGCGCGCAGCAAGACGGCTTTCCTGTTTACCAGAGTGGGACTGGCTGGTTGCGATATGGGCGCGTGCGCCTTGCTGCCGCGTGTAATCGGCCAGGGGCGCGCCGCCGATTTGCTGTATAGCGGCCGCGCCATGTCAGGCGAAGAGGGCGAGCGCTGGGGCTTCTTCAATCGCCTCAGCAGCCCTGAGCAAGTGCTGGCGGATGCACAGGCCTACGCCAGGGATCTGGCCGATGGCCCCAGCTTTGCGCACGGCATGACCAAGAAGATGCTGCAGCAGGAATGGAATATGGGCGTCGATGAAGCGATAGAAGCGGAAGCGCAGGCGCAAGCCATCTGCATGATGACCAATGACTTTCACCGGGCTTACCACGCTTTCGCCGGCAAGCAAAAACCGGTATTTGAAGGAGACTGAAGCAATGTCTGATAAGGCTTATTTGCGCTGGCCGTTTTTTGCCGGAAACCATCTGCAACTGGAGAGCGAACTGGACGCATGGGCTAGCCAGCACATCTCGCAGGAACATGCACCTGATGTCGATCAGGCCTGCCGTGGTCTGGTGCGGCAACTGGGGCAGGCCGGCTGGTTGCGGCATGCAGTAGCAGGCCGGGGCCATGGTGGTGCGCAGGACGTGATAGATACGCGCACGATTTGCCTGATACGCGAAACGCTGGCACGCCACTCGGGCCTGGCGGACTTTGCATTTGCGATGCAGGGCCTGGGTTCCGGTGCGATCAGCCTGTTTGGCAGCGAGGCGCAGAAACAGGCTTATCTGGGGCGCGTGGCGCGCGGCGAGGCGATTGCCGCATTTGCATTATCGGAGCCGGATGCGGGATCCGACGTGGCGGCGATGCAGTGCTCGGCGAGCTTTGTATCCGGTGCAGATGGCGGCCATTATGTATTGAATGGCGAAAAAACCTGGATCTCCAATGGTGGAATTGCCGACTTCTATGTGTTGTTTGCGCGCACCGGCGAAGCGCCGGGAGCAAGGGGGATTTCCGCTTTTATCGTGGATGCGGATGCGCCAGGCCTGGAGATTGCTGAGCGCATTGACGTGATTGCGCCGCATCCGCTGGCACGCCTGCGCTTCAGTAATTGCCGCATTCCCGCCGCCAAAATGGTGGGGGAGGCTGGCCAGGGCTTCAAGGTGGCAATGGCAACGCTGGATGTGTTCCGTACATCGGTTGCGGCAGCGTCGCTGGGATTCGCTAGGCGTGCGATGGATGAGGCTCTGCAAAGGGCCAGTTCGCGCAAGATGTTCGGCCAGGTCCTGGCTGATTTTCAACTGACTCAGGCCAAACTGGCGCAGATGGCAACGGGCATAGATTCATCTGCCTTGCTCACCTACCGCGCAGCATGGCAGCGGGATCAGGGCGAACGCGTGACCAAGGAAGCGGCAATGGCCAAATTGGTCGCAACGGAAACGGCGCAGCAAGTGATAGACGCGGCAGTGCAAATCTTCGGCGGCATGGGTGTGGTGAGCGAAGTCCCGGTAGAAAGGCTTTACCGCGAAATCCGCGCCTTGCGTATTTACGAGGGTGCCAGCGAAGTGCAGCAGCTAATCATTGCCAGGGAAATATTGAAGGCAACATAGCTTGTTAGTGCAGATCTTTGCAACAATGCGCGGAAATTCAAGAGAATACAGCGAGAGGAACAAGATGGAATTTTTACAGCCGCCGGGATGGGTGCGTCCCAAGGGATATGCGAACGGAATAGCCGCCCGCGGGCGAACTGTCTGCGTTAGCGGTATGATAGGGTGGGATGCGCAACAGCAATTTCCAGCCGGCGACTTTGCCGGCCAGGTGAGGCAGGCATTGCAGAATATCGTTGAAGTGCTGGCGCAAGCCGATGCCGGCCCTGAGCACATCGTGCGCATGACCTGGTATGTGCTGGACAAGAAGGAATACGTAGCGGCATACAAGGATATCGGACAGGCTTATCGCGACATCATAGGCCGCCATTACCCTACGATGACTGCAGTGCAGGTCTCAGACCTGATAGAAGACCAGGCGCGTGTAGAGATAGAGGTGACAGCCATCGTGCCGGACTAGATGGATATAGATGATTTACCAATAAGGAGCGGAAATTGCCAGCAGTGTCAGCGGTAGCCGAAGTTCACGGCAGCATAGGCGTTATCGGAGTGATAGGGGCGGGAGCCATGGGGCGCGGTATCGCGCAAATTGCGGCCCAAGCAGGGATGCAGGTCAAGCTATTCGACGTGCAGGCAGATGCTGCCGAGAATGCCCGTAAGGCAGTACTGGCGCAGTGGGAAAAATTGCAGCAGAAGGGCAAGCTGACCGAGCAGCAATTCCACTCTGCAAAACAGCAACTGCAAGTGGTCACTGCGATGGATGCAATGGCGGATTGCGAAATCGTGATTGAAGCCATCGTCGAAAGACTGGATGTAAAGCGCGATCTGTTCCGGCAACTGGAGGCTATTGTCAGCGCCGGGTGCATATTGGCAACCAATACATCGTCGCTCTCGGTGACTGCAATTGCAGCAGGTGCGGCGATGCCTGAGCGCGTCGCCGGCCTGCATTTCTTCAATCCTGTGCCGCTGATGAAAGTGGCTGAAGTGATAGCCGGTTTGCGTACCAGGTCGGAAGTAGTTCAGCGGCTGGTGGCATTTACCCATCAGACCGGACACAGGCCGGTGATCACCAAGGATACGCCGGGCTTCATCGTCAATCATGCGGGCCGGGCTTACGGCACCGAGGCCTTACGCGTGTTGCAGGAAGGCGTCGCCGCCTTCCCTGTTATCGATGCCATCATGCGTGAAGCCGCAGGATTTCGGCTCGGTCCGTTTGAGCTGCTGGACTTGACCGGCCTGGACGTATCGCATCCGGTAATGGAATCCATCTACCAGCAGTATTACCAGGAGCCGCGTTACCGCCCTAGCGTGATCACTGCGCAAAGGTTGCAGGGCGGCGTGCTGGGGCGCAAGACAGGCCGCGGCTTTTATGATTACACGGATGGAGCGCAGACCGTGCCTCAGGCTGATGCTGCCGACGCCATTGCCGGTGCGCAGCCGTGGACTGGCTGGATCTGGATCAGCCCGGAGAATCCTGAGGCCGCCGCTTCGGTGCGTGCCTTGCTAGAACGTTGCGGCGCCAATATAGAAAACACGCCCGAACCCTCGGCAGATTCGCTATGCCTTGTCGCCCCCCTGGGTGAAGATGTCAGCACTTGTGTCGTCAGGCAAAAGCTGGATGCGCGCCGCACGCTGGGCATAGATAGCCTGTTTGATTGTCAGGGGCACTTGAGCCTGATGAGCAATCCTGCGACGGATACCGCTATTGCCCAGCAGGCGCGCGCCCTGTTGTTGCAAAGCGGGCAGGGTGTAAGCCTGATCCAGGATAGCCCAGGTTTTGTCACGCAGAGGATCTTGGCATGCGTCGTCAATATCGGTTGCGATATAGTGCAACAAGGTATTTGTACGCCGGATGATCTGGACAGGGCGGTGGAACTGGGCCTTGCCTATCCGTTTGGACCTCTGGCATGGGGCGACAAGCTCGGCGCATCGCGTATACTGACGATATTGCAGAATATGCTGGCATATACCGGAGATCCGCGGTATCGCCCCAGCCTGTGGTTGTCACGCAGGGCGCAATTAGAATTATCACTAAAACATCAGCAGGGCTAAGCGCCGCTGCGTATAAATCAGGAGAATCAGATGGCAAAAGCTGTATTTCATTGGGAAGATCCCTTGTTATTGTCAACCCAGTTGAGCGAAGACGAGCGCATGGTGCAAGAGGCTGCGCGTGTTTATTGCGAAGAGAAACTGTCCCCGCGCGTACTGGAAGCTTTCCGCCATGAAAAAACCGACCCTTCCATTTTCCGTGAAATGGGTGAACTGGGTCTGCTGGGCTCAACCATCCCTACCGAATATGGCGGTGCCGGGCTCAGTTATGTGTGCTACGGCTTGATTGCGCGTGAAGTGGAGCGCGTGGATTCCGGTTACCGCTCGATGATGAGCGTACAGAGCTCGCTGGTGATGGTGCCCATCAATGAGTTTGGCAGCGAGGCCCAGAAACAGAAGTACCTGCCCAAGCTGGCTAGCGGTGAATGGATAGGCTGCTTTGGCCTGACCGAGCCTAATCACGGCTCCGATCCTGGCAGCATGGTAACCCGTGCCAAGACGGTGCCCGGCGGCTATGCGCTGAGCGGCGCCAAGATGTGGATTACCAATAGCCCGATTGCCGATGTGTTTGTGGTGTGGGCCAAGACCGACGATGGCCGCATCCGCGGCTTTATCCTGGAAAAGGGATGGAAGGGCCTGTCGGCGCCGGCGATACACGGCAAGGTAGGCTTGCGCGCATCAATTACCGGTGAAATCGTGATGGACGAAGTTTTCGTGCCGGAAGAAAACCTGATGCCCAAAGTGGAAGGTCTGAAAGGTCCATTCACTTGCCTGAATTCCGCTCGTTACGGCATTGCCTGGGGTGCCTTGGGAGCAGCCGAATTCTGCTGGCATACCGCACGTCAATACACAATGGACAGGATGCAGTTCGGCAAGCCGCTGGCGGCGAATCAACTGGTGCAAAAGAAACTGGCCGACATGCAGACCGAAATAACCCTGGGATTGCAGGGCTGCCTGCGCCTGGGGCGCATGAAGGACGAGGGCACGGCTTCAGTGGAAATTACTTCCATCATGAAGCGCAATTCCTGCGGCAAATCTCTGGACATCGCGCGTACCGCGCGCGATATGCTGGGCGGTAACGGCATCTCCGATGAGTTCGGCATTGCCCGCCATCTGGTGAATCTGGAAGTGGTCAATACCTATGAAGGCACGCATGACATCCATGCGCTGATACTGGGGCGCGCACAGACCGGCATCGCCGCATTCTGACGTTGGGGCGTGGGGGCTATTCAGCCCCCACGCCGTCAAAAATCTTCGCAGCTACTGGCGTGGATTTTTGCCGCTTACTTTTTCTACTCCGCGCTCACCGTGCATATCGGTGTCTACTTGTCCTGCGTCCAGGTCTGCCTTGGCTTGCTGCATGACTTTCTTCGGTTGTATTGACTGCGCATCCGGCGACTGATCCCGCTCATGGGGCAGGCGCTTTTCTCCGTCGTTCACGACTTTCTCATCGGTATTGATATGGGTGCTGTTGCTCGCATCTTTTGGATTGGCGGAAGATGGGGTTGCCTGCTTTTTCACTTGCGTCATGATCGCTACTCCCTGTGTAAATACAGGCAGCTTAACGCGGTGCGAATATTGTTTATGTGGGATAGCGCGCATATCCCCGCAGGAATTGCCGGATTTATGTCTGATCCGGGCCGACTGTTTCTATCCGGTTACGTCCCCTTGCTTTTGCCAGGTAAAGCGCCCGGTCCGCCAGGTCAAGCAATTCTTGCGGGGAGCGATCGTTGCTGGGTATCATCGCAGTGATACCCATGCTGGCAGTCACGACCGGCGCCAGATCGGAAGATGGATGCGGTATGGCTTCTTCGGCGAGGCGGGTGCGTATGCGCTCGGCAAAGGTGCAGGCGTGCTCAATATTGGCATCAATGACCAGGATCACGAATTCTTCACCGCCATAGCGCGCGACAAAATCGCCGCTGCGCTGTACGGTTTCTTTCAATACCGATCCCACCCGGCGCAGGCATTCATCACCACTGGCATGGCCGGAGATGTCGTTGATGCTCTTGAAAAAATCCAGGTCCAGCATGATGGCGGCCAGCGAATGGCCGGTACGTATTGCCCGTAGCCATTCATTTTCCAGTGTTTCTTCCAGCGTACGGCGGTTGAACAGCTTGGTCAGCGAATCGGTGCGGGATAGCCAGTGCAATTCATTGTTGGCATGAATCAATTGGTCGTTCAGTCTGTCTGCGCGTTCATGCTGCAGGCGCAGCTGCGTTTCCAGCTCTGCGCTGACGTCCACCAATTTGTCTGCCATGCGGTTGACGGAATACGACAACATGCCCAGTTCATCGCGCGAGAAATGCTGCATGCGGCGCTTGAAATCGCCGCTGGCGATCATCACTGCGACTTCGGCCAGCCCGAGGATAGGCATAGTAAAGTAGCTGGACAGCCAAACGCCGATGATGGCGACCAGCACCAGTACCAGCAGCATCATCGCCAGCCACAAGTCCCTCTGGTCGCGTATTGGGCGGAAGGCATCATCCTGGTCTATCTTGACCATGATGGTCCATGCCGGATTTTTCAGCATCTGGGTAGAGGCGAGCACAGCCACGCCTCTATAGTCCTTGCCGGATAGCAGATTCCGTTCGTCGGACTTGATCTTGTCCTGCTCCTTGATCTGGGTCAGCGTCAACGGCGGTACATCCTCTGCCATTGCAAAGCGCAATGGAGTGATGGCCTTGTCATGGCCCTTGGCGTCGGCTTCGGTAATGATCAGTTCTTCGGAAACCCAGCCGCCACTGCCGCTGGAGGCGGCTCTCAGCGGTTCCATGCTGGTCAGGACGACCAGGATGCCGATCGCGCGATTACCGTCCATCATGGGGCCGCCGACCTGGATCACGCGCCGTCCTTCCGCACCGATGATGGTCGATGTCACCTGATAATTACTGAGCAGCTTGTCGCGCATGCCGCTGTCCAGTTGCTGCGATTCCAGGCTCAGTGCCGAGATAGACGTAATCAATTTTCCGTCTATGCCGTATAGCAGTAAATTTTCGAAAGAAGAGACGGAGCGCTTGGCGTCTGACAGGATAGAGTTGATCTGGTCCAGCGCCGCGTTATCCCGGCGGTCAACATAATCCGTGACTGCCTTGCGCAGCGGTGTTCTACTACTGATAAGCCTCAATTCAGAGGTCAGGAAGTTCATGAATTCATCAATGCGCTGCGCGTGCAGACGCGCGACGGAGGCAAGATGGGACTCGATGGACGTTTCCATGTAGCGCTGGCTGACAAACAGGAAGGCGCCTGCGGCGGACAGCATGCTGATCATTGCCACTCCTAGTACCAGCATGACCAACTTTTCCCGTAATCCGAACCAGCTTCGATAAGGAAGCCACGGCTGTGCGCCGCCAAACACGACAGGTACGGCTTTGCTCACGCCTCTGCTCTCTGGGTCATCCTGAATTCCTGGCACGGTCATCGGGTCACCTATTCTCTTTGCGAAGGATGAATGGATATGCAGTATGGCTGTGTATCGTACCCTGCCGCCCTCCTAAGGGCGAGCAGAGTCCTGGTTAGCAGGAAACTTCGTCTCAAGATTACATCAATTTCAGCCAAAAAGGACAAGTGGCTGTGTCAAATGGGGCAAACCTTGGTGAGGTGAGTGAATGCCTGTAGATTTTGACAAGACCAGCGACTGTGTAGCCGCCGGAAAAAGCTTAGCCTGCTTATCGTCTGATCAGGAACGGATTTTATTGCCTGTCCGCTGCGTATCCATGAAGTACGACATGCGCTTGCGTGGGCTCAGGTATTCATAGACCTCGGGCGCGAGCTGCTTGGGCCTCAGGCTGGCGGCTACCTCCAGGTCTGTTTCCTTGCTTAGATCCAGGATGATGGCCTCGTTTTTGGGTATCTCAGGGTCGTAAATCAAGACGCTGGGGCGCAGAGGCTTGCCGGAATTGATGGACATGACCATCCCCAGCGTGGCATCCGATAGCTGGACGATGGTCCCGGGCGGGTAGACTCCCAGGCAATGGATGAACATGTCCAGCGCTGCCGGCTCAAACAGCTTGCGCTGCTGCTTGAACATGAAAGCCAGCGCCTCGTAAGGTGTTAGCGAATCTGCCGGATTTGGACGATTGCAGTGGTTGTCGTAAGCATTGACGACCGAGACGATACGAGCCAATGGCGACATCTGGCCGGATGTCAGCCGGTTCGGATAGCCGCTGCCGTCAGCGTATTCGTGATGCTGCTGGATGATATCGATCACTTGCTTGGGCAGCCCGAGCTTCTCGGCAATCACAACGCCGTACTGGCAATGCTGCTGCAGCAGGTTTTGTTCGGCCTTGGTGAGTGCAAAGGTCTTGTTGACTATCCTGTCCGGTATTTCTATCTTGCCTATGTCGTGAAACAGGCAGGCAACGCCTATCATTTTAATGTCCGGTTCGGACAGGTGCAGTTCCTTGGCCAGCATCATGGCCAGTACCGATACGTTCAGCGAATGATAGTAAGCTTCTTCGCCGGCGATCTTGTCATTCATCAAGTGAATCGCAATATCCTTATCGGCAAGCAGCGACTCCAGCATTTGCTGTATCAACTGGTCGGCCTCTCTTTGCGCCTCTTGCGGGCGCGAGAATAAATTGCGGGAGATATTCTTCAGCGTATTCGCGGCTTTTTCGAATTCTTTTTCGCACTGCGCGATGGCACTGCTTTCTGCCACCAGCTTTTCTATCCTGGCCCTTTTCGCATGAATCAGTTCCAGTTCTTCGGGGCTGGGCTCTATCGCTTCTACAGGCTCTGCGGGATGTTGGCTCACGGGCAGGGGGCGGCAATCGCTGCGCGCAGGCTCCACCCGGACTGTTTTCAATCCCAGTTGCTTGATTGCACTGATTTGCTTGTCGCTTTTGATCTTGAAACTGTTGCGGGCGAAGGAGTGATTAAGCCAACCCACATCAAGGTGCACATATAAGCCTATGCACAGCTGTTCCACGGAAATATTTTTAGTTATGAGGCTACTATTCATTTTTCCATTAAGGAATATACATTTTCTTTATTCTAGCAGTCCTGACCGTGTTTATAAGGGGGATGTGGTGGTAAGCCCACTAAGAAGGCCGTTTCTTGGCCTTCTTGGGCTAATTAAGTATAAATCGTATCGATTACAGCGCCGTGCGCAAAGAGAACAGCTCAGGAAACAGCACTACATCCAGCATCTTGCGCAGATAGCTGACACCGGCAGTGCCGCCGGTTCCGGTCTTGAATCCTATGATTCGCTCCACCGTCGTCACATGGCGGAAGCGCCAGATGCGAAATGCCGTCTCCATATCGACCAGTTTTTCTGCCAGTTCATACAGCACCCAATGTTGCTCAGGAGCTTGATATACCTTGAGCCATGCCGCCTTAACCGACTCATTGGCCGCAACCGGCTGGGTCCAGTCCAGGTTTAGCCGTTCGCTGTCGATGGCGAGGCCGCTGCGTGCCAGCAGCATGATCGCTTCGTCGTAAATGGACGGCGCGCGCAGGGTTGCATCGAGAATCGCATGCGCCTGGGGATTGGTCTGGTGCACGCTGAGCAAAGCCGGATTCTTGTTGCCCAATATAAATTCCAGTTCTCGGTATTGATGTGACTGGAAACCGGAAGAATTGCCCAGGTAAGGGCGGATCGCCGTATATTCGCTTGGGGTCATGGTGGCCAGCACATCCCAGGCATGCACCAGTTGATCCATGATGCGGGCGACGCGTGACAGCATCTTGAACGCAGGCGGCAAATCACCGCTATGCAATTGTTTGCGCACTGCATGTAATTCATGCAGCATCAGCTTGATCCACAATTCGCTGGTCTGGTGCTGCACGATGAACAGCATTTCATTGTGGTTGGGCGAGCGGGGATGCTGCGCATTCAATATCTGGTTCAAGCCCAGATAATCGCCGTAGCTCATCGCATCGCTGAAATCCATTTTGGCGTCATGCCACTGCACAGGGCATTTTTGTTCGCCGGCGCTTTCGTCCGGGCATTGGTTTTTGTTTTCGGTATTCATGGTGTTGTTCTTTATTGTAGCAATCAAGTCACTGCGTGGCGCGTGGCATTCAAGGCGTAATCCTTGGTGTCCAGGATATCGCGCAGTATTTCCACAGCATCCCACACATCTGCAAAGCCCACGTACAAAGGCGTGAAGCCGAAGCGCATGATGCCGGGTTCGCGATAGTCGCCGATGACGCCGCGAGCAATCAGCGATTGCATGATCGCGTAGCCATGCTGGTGATGGAAGCTGACCTGGCTGCCGCGTTGCGCATGCTTGCGTGGCGTGACCAGTTCCAGCGGATGCTGCGTACAACGCTGCTCTACCAGCTGGATGAACAGGTCGGTCAGCGCCAGTGACTTCTGGCGCAATGCCTGCATGCTGGTTTTGGCAAATATCTCCAGGCCGCATTCCACCATCGCCAGCGAGACGATGGGCTGGGTGCCGCATAATGCGCGGCGTATGCCGGGAGTGCCTTCAAACGAGGGCTGCATGGCAAACGGTGACGCATGTCCCCACCAGCCGGACAGCGGATGCTGGAATGCCTGCTGGTGGCGAGGCGCAACCCAGATAAATGCCGGCGAACCGGGGCCGCCGTTCAAGTATTTATAAGTGCAGCCGACTGCAAAGTCGGCTCCGGCTTCATTCAGCGATACCGGCAAGGCGCCGGCAGAATGCGCCAGATCCCACAATATCAGCGCACCCTGTTGATGCGCATGCTGCGTGATTGCCTGCATATCGTGCAGATAGCCGTTACGGTAATTCACATGCGTGAGCATGACCAGAGCAGTATCAGCATCGATTGCTGTTGCCAGTTCTTGCGGCGTATCTACCAGCCTAAGTATGTAACCGCGGTCCAGCCAGCGAGTCAGGCCTTCTGCCATATAGATATCGGTAGGGAAGTTGCTGCGTTCGGTGACGATGACCTTGCGCTGTGCGGTTTCCGCCTTGTCCGCCTGTATTTGCAGACCGGCTGCCAGCGCCTTGAACAGATTGACCGAGGTAGAGTCGGTAACCACCACTTCATTGTCTGCGGCGCCGATCAATGGCGCCAGCAAATTGCCCAGGCGTGAAGGCAAATCAAACCAGCCCGCCAGGTTCCAGCTCTTGATCAGATCATTGCCCCATTCTTGGGTGATAACTTCCAGCGCACGGGTTTGCGAACTCCTGGGCATTGCGCCCAGCGAGTTTCCGTCCAGGTAGATGGTGCCTGCGGGGAGCTTGAATTCATTGCGTAAATTGGCAAGCGTATCGGCTTGATCCAGTGCCAGGCAGTGGTCGCGGGTAATAGTAGTCATAGGTTTGGGTAGGTTTTTGTAATTAGAGCTTGCGCAGGATCGCTCGCACCGGGCTGGCATCCAGGCCGGACAGCTTCAGCGGCAGGGCAATCAGTTCATAGTCCCCCTCTGGGACCTCATCCAGGATGATGCCCTCCAGGATGGCCATCTGATGCGCCTTGACTGCCATGTGGCTATCCAGGTTTTTTGAATCTTGCGGATCCAGAGATGGACTGTCTATGCCTATCAGTTTTACGCCATGGCTTGCCAACAAGGCGATCGTGGCGGCGGCAACGCACGGAAACTTGTGGTCCCAGGCTTGTTGCGGCGCCTGGCGGTAGGTACGCAGCAGTACACGCGCAGGCACTGCGTCCAGCCTGCCTTGCAAATCTTCAGGCTGGACCAGCGATGAGTCTATGCAATGCAGTACGCGGCAAGGACCGATGTAGGCATCCAGGCCGACAGCATCAATGGCTTTGCCCTGCGGATCATAATGCGACGGTGCATCGGTATGCGATCCGGTATGGGTGGACATCGTGAATTTGCTGACCTTGACGGGGCAGCCGTCGGCAATTTCCCAAGTAGTCGCAGAAGAATATGAGGTATCGCCCGGCCAGACCGGAATGCCGGCTTCGATAACAGGGCTGATGTCCCAGATGCGGGGCTGTGTCTCTGCCATAGTGAGTCTCGTTGTATAAGTTTGATGCGTTATTTTATGCCTGAATTACTGGTTATTTATTGCAAATTGCAGTGGCATATCGTTCATTTATAGAATATAGTTCGAAAAATATATAAATAAACGGTGATAAATTCCAATGCAACTCGATGCGACGGATTTGAAGATTTTGCAGGCCTTGCAAGCCGATGGCCGTGTCAGCAATCTGGAGCTGGCTGAGAAGGTGTTTTTGTCGCCGTCCTCCTGTCTGCGCAGGGTCAGGATGCTGGAAGAGGCAGGCATCATCAGCCGCTATAGTGCAGTACTGGATGCGACCAAATTAGGACTGGAGGTGGATGCCTTCGTGCAGGTGACGATGCGCCGTGACGTGGAGCAATGGCATGAGAACTTTTCTCAGGCCCTGCAAAACTGGCCTGAGGTAGTCGGCTCTTACATCATCACGGGCGATGCGAATTATTTGCTCAGGGTGCGGGCCCGCAACCTGAAACACTATTCTTCTTTTGTGCTGGAGCGGCTGTATAAAACTACCGGTGTGCTGGATATACGATCAAATATCGTATTGCAGGTGATCAAGGATACCAATGACATCGCACCGGATTTGATGGCGGACGGAAAATGAAAGCGGGGCGATCGATCTATCGACGATCGCCCGTTTTTTTAAGCGCCGGCCCACGGCAGGCCGGCCTTGCACCATCCGCCCACTGATTTGCGGTGGCCATCCGCATCCTTGTCGCCCTCAAAGCCTTCCAGGATGTCATAACATTGGGTATAGCCGTTTTCGGTGGCGAGCTTGGCCGCGTGCCGCGAGCGTACGCCTGAACGGCACAAAAACAGAATGACCGTGTCCTTGCCGGCAACTGCGGACAGTTGCTGCAGGAAGTCAGGGTTAGGCGTACCTCCTGGATAGAGGTTCCATTGCACTGCCTTGTGCTGCGGTTCTGCGATGGCCACGCGCCCCACCCAGTCACGTTCTGCATTAGTGCGTACATCGACAAGAATGACATCGCCGCCAGCCTGTATCAAGCTCAAAGCTTCTGTGGGCGTGACTGCTCCGGCATATGGCAGTGCGCTGTCTTTTCCTCTTTGTCTGGCGTTAGCAAGGATACTTGTGGTCATAGTGAAGATCCGTAAATATTTTTAAGAAGCTGTTGCGAAATTACGCTGGCGCTGTTGCTCTTCTTCGCCGTACTACTCGTAGACTCGGCGTCCCCCCTGCTTCGTCGTCGCGCCTAGCCAGCCTAATTTCGCAACAGCTTCTTAGTGTCTGTGGGGGTGTTCCATTAATTATGCATCAAGTGCGGCGATCATGTCAGTCAGCCTGTTGGCTTGAGCTTGGGATACAATCCGTCGCAAACCATTCTTGAACGCCGGCATTTTCCAGATAAATTCAGATGTACAAAATTACGATCAATCCCCACTGGCAGATTGCAACGGATGGCAGCCACGCCACCGATACGACGATGCTGATACGCTTGCTGGTTTCGATACAGCAGACAGGCTCTATCGCGCTGGCGGCCAAAACCGTGGACCTGTCTTACCGTTATGCCTGGGGACTGTTGCATGATGCTGAAGCCCTGTTTAACGGGCCGCTGGTTGTTTCCGGCAGGGGGCGCGGCACCAGCCTGACTCCATTGGCAGAAAAACTGATGTGGGCCGACAGGCGTATTGCAGCCCGCTTGTCGCCCTTGCTGGAGAGTCTGGCCTCCGAACTCGCGAACGAACTGGACCGGATGGACAAGGACAAGCAACTGGCCTTGAGAATCGATGCCAGCCATGGATTCGCCGTTGCCGCTTTGCTGGAAAAAATGCGTGCGATGGCTTTGCCCGTGGAATTGCGTTACAGGAATAGCGCAGAGGCGCTGGCAGCCTTGGCGGGCAAGGAGTGTGATCTGGCAGGTTTTCATGTGCCGATAGGCGTGCATGAAAAAGAGGCCGCAACGCAATACCTGCGTTGGCTGGATCCGGAGCGGCACATGCTGATACATCTGGCGGTTCGCACCCAAGGCCTGTTTCTTGCGCCTGGCAATCCGCTGGGCGTGAAGTCGCTGACGGATGTCGCAAACGCCAAACTTCGTTTCGTCAATCGTCCGCAAGGTTCGGGCACCCGCATGTTGCTGGAGCTAATGCTGGCAGAACAGGGCATTCCGGTAACGGAAGTGAACGGGTTTGAGAACACGGAATTTACTCACGCAGCGGTTTCGGCCTATATTGCCAGCGGGATGGCGGACGCTGGCCTTGGCGTGGAAACTGCGGCAAGGCATTTCGGCCTGGATTTTATTCCGCTGATACGGGAGCGCTATTTTTTCGCCATCGACAAAGATGCGATGAAATTGCCAATTATGCAAAATATCATCGAAATGTTGCGTAGTGGCAGTTTTAAATCCACCTTGGGGCAACTGGAAGGGTATGACGGTGCAGAGGCCGGCAATATTCTAAGCATCGAACAGGCTTTTCAACTTTCCTGAACATTTCTCAGTCCACGACTGCACCAAATTAATGCGATTTTAATTTTTCGCGTTTTAATTGCATTATTTTGGTGAGTATTGGATTTTGAGAGTTATTTTGGTGCATTTCTGAAAAATGCACTAATCTGAGCTTTTCCGGAGGTCTTGCGGAAATCTTTGCAAAAACAAAGATTTAAAGAAATATTCATTTGCTTATGACAAGAGTGGTGGATGGCATGGATTCTGCTATCATCCTTTGCTGAGTTCTGCTGTCATCTGAACAACGGTGCTTTGCGATAGTTTATCGGCAAGCATGCGTAGCAGAAAAGACAACGAGCAGGCAACTCTGCATCTTTCGAATTATTTTTTAGCTCTATTTGAGGAGTTTCACATGGCAATGACAGCCGCAGAAGTCTTGAAGATGGCGAAAGACAACGAAGTAAAATTCGTTGACTTCCGCTTTGCTGATACCAGAGGTAAAGAACAGCACGTGACTGTGCCTGTCTCGCAGTTTGGCATGGACAAATTTGAGTCCGGCCACGCGTTTGACGGTTCATCCATCGCAGGCTGGAAAGGTATTGAAGCGTCCGACATGCTGTTGATGCCAGATCCGAATACAGCAAACATCGATCCATTCATGGAAGAAACCACACTGTTCATGCAGTGCGACGTGATCGAACCTTCCGATGGCAAAGGCTATGACCGTGACCCACGTTCCATCGCCAAGCGCGCTGAAGCCTACCTGAAATCCTCCGGCATCGGCGATACAGCTTACTTCGGCCCAGAACCAGAATTCTTCATTTTCGACGGCATACGCTGGAAAATCGATATGTCCGGTTGCTTCGTCAAGATCGACTCTGAAGAAGCATCCTGGACAACTGGCGAAAAACTGGAAGGCGGCAATACCGGCCACCGTCCTACCGTCAAAGGCGGCTATTTCCCAGTTCCTCCAGTCGACAGCTTCCAGGACATGCGTTCTGAAATGTGCCTGATCCTGGAAGCCCTGGGCATTCCAGTTGAAGTGCACCATCACGAAGTGGCTGGCGCTGGCCAGAACGAAATCGGCACCAAGTTCTCTACTTTGGTAGAGCGCGCCGACTGGACGCAGAACCTGAAATACGTGGTCTGGAATGTTGCCCACACCTATGGCAAGACAGCGACTTTCATGCCTAAGCCTATCGTTGGCGACAACGGTTCCGGCATGCACGTGCACCAATCCATCTGGAAAGACGGCAAAAACCTGTTCGCTGGCGACGGCTATGCAGGCCTGTCCGATTTCGCGCTGTACTACATCGGCGGTATCATCAAGCACGCCCGTGCATTGAATGCGATCACCAATCCAGGTACCAACTCCTACAAGCGTCTGGTTCCAGGCTACGAAGCACCGGTGAAATTGGCTTACTCTGCACGTAACCGTTCTGCTTCCATCCGTATTCCTTACGTTGCGAATCCTAAGGGCCGCCGTATTGAAACACGTTTCCCGGATCCACTGGCCAACCCATACCTGTGCTTCGCTGCACTGATGATGGCTGGTCTGGACGGCGTACAGAACAAGATCCACCCAGGCGAAGCAGCCTCCAAAGATCTGTACCATTTGCCACCAGAAGAAGATGCATTGATCCCAACCGTGTGCTCTTCACTGGAACAGGCTCTGGAATATCTGGACAAGGACCGCGAGTTCCTGACACGCGGCGGCGTCTTCACAGACAGCATGATCGATGCGTACATTGAATTGAAAATGCAAGAAGTACAACGCTTCCGCATGACAACTCATCCTGTCGAATTCGACATGTACTACTCCCTGTAATCGGGATTGCACAAAAAAGCGGGGTTATCCCCGCTTTTTTTTCGCCCTAATTTGTTACATCTGTAACATGCGTAGTACTGGCAATTGTGTTGCACGCCTGCATGACATACACTAAGCGTCATTAGCTACCATTTCACTCCCCTATGAATCGTCTACTCTCTGGTTTGCTTCTCTTTGGTATCTTTGCCGGCCATGCATATGCGGACGGCGACGTCTACCTGTGCGTTGATGAACATGGCAACAAGGAATACAAGAATACGGGCTTGACCAAGGGATGTAAGAAGGTGGAACTGCCGGGTATAACGATAGTGCCGGGGCCGACAGTGCCGAAGAAGGCGGCCAATGCAAAATCGCCTTCAGACTTTCCCAAGGTCGATGACAGCACTCAAAAGTCGCGTGATAGTGACCGCAAGCAGATTTTGCAGGATGAGTTGAAGACGGAAGAGCAAAAACTGGCGACTCAGAAAGCCGAGTTCAATAATGGTGAGCCTGAGCGGCGCGGCAATGAAAAGAATTTTGTCAAATACCAGGAACGGGTTAGCGCAATGAAGGACGACATTGCACGCACTGAAAAGAACATCGAGGCCCTGAAACGGGAAATAGCCAATCTGAAATAGGGTTCTTTCCTTCAGGTAATGAATCAGGCATGATGCTTGCGTAATAAGGTCGCTATAAGTAGCGGCCTTTTTTTATAGATTATCTTGAGAACTCCACTGACATCCCTTGCAGGCCTTGACCTGTTGTCCTCTGCCGTCATCGTACTGGACGCCGACGGCAGCATCATTTACGCGAACGCTGCGGCAGAAAGCCTGCTCGACAGCTCATTCAAATCACTAACACACCAAAAGTTGGCCGACCTGTTTTTGAACGGCGAGGAATTACTGGCCGTTTTCCAGCAGGCGGTAGAGCACCAGTTTGCCGACAAGCGCCAGGACCTGGCGCTGGAAAGGGCCGGCCGCGAGCCCCTGCAAGTACACAGCATAGTGACTGCACTGGATAATCCCGATACCCCGGTACTGATAGAGCTGAGGGAAAATGTGCAGCAACTGAAGCTGGACCGCGAAGAACGCATGCTGGATCAAAGCAAGGCAAACAAGGAGCTGATACGCAATCTGGCGCATGAAATCAAGAACCCGCTGGGCGGCATCCGCGGTGCAGCCCAGTTGCTGGAGATGGAGCTGCCGGAGCGCCAGTTGAAGGAATTGCGCGAATATACGCAGGTCATCATCAAGGAGGCGGATCGGTTGCAGACGCTGGTTGACAGGCTATTGGCACCGCACCGCTTGCCGCACATTGTCGGCGATGTGAATATCCATGAAGTATGCGAGCGCGTATTGCGCCTGATTTTTGCAGAGTTCCCGCATGGCCTGAACATCAAGCGTGATTATGACTTGTCGATACCCGAGTTCCGCGGCGACAAGGAGCAGTTGATACAGGTGGTTCTGAATATTGCGCACAATGCGGCGCAGGCACTGGTGGATCGCATCCGGCAAGGAGATGCAGAGCTGACTTTCAAGACCCGCGTACTGCGGCAGATCACTTTGGCCAAGGTTCGCTACAGGCTGGCATTAGACTTGCATATCATCGACAATGGTCCGGGTATCCCGTCCGAGATTCGTAACCGTATTTTTTATCCCCTGGTTTCAGGCAGGGATGGCGGCAACGGTCTTGGGCTGACGCTGGCTCAGACTTTCGTTCAACAGCATATGGGTGTGATCGAATGCGAGAGCCGGCCAGGGTTAACGGATTTCAGAATATTGATTCCGCTTCCTTGAACAAAGAAGGCGGAAGAACGGGTAGTGCCAAAAGTACTCCATCAATCTGGTGACGTCAGTAAGGGAATCTTCTATGCAAAGGAAAACGAACCCTTTCTTGCAAGAACTTCTTGCTGATGGCGCTGAACGCTTAACGCAGGATGCAAAACGATAATATGAAACCAATCTGGATAGTGGACGACGATGATTCAATTCGCTGGGTGCTGGAAAAAGCTTTAGCGCGGGAAAATCTGGTCACAAGAAGCTTTACCAATGCGCGCGATGCAATGACCGCGCTGCAAAGCGATACGCCACAGGTCCTGGTATCCGATATACGCATGCATGGCGCATCCGGCCTGGAATTGCTGCAGACAGTAAAAGCCAAATATCCGGGTTTGCCTGTCATCATCATGACGGCGTTCTCAGACCTTGAATCCGCAGTGGCGGCGTTCCAGGGTGGTGCGTTCGAATATCTCGCCAAGCCATTTGACCTGGATAAGGCGGTAGAGCTGATTCGCCGCGCACTGGATGAGAGCTTGCGCGAGTCCAGTGTCGAACAGGCGATTGCCGAAACACCGGAAATCCTGGGCCAGGCACCGGCCATGCAGGATGTGTTCCGGGCTATCGGCCGCCTGTCGCAATCTCATGTGACGGTGCTGATCACTGGAGAATCCGGGACCGGCAAGGAGCTGGTAGCGCGTGCTTTGCACAAGCATAGCCCACGCGCGGCACAGCCGTTTATTGCGTTGAATACTGCCGCTATTCCCAAGGATCTGCTGGAGTCAGAATTGTTCGGCCATGAACGCGGTGCTTTCACCGGTGCGCAAACGACCCGGCGCGGGCGTTTTGAACAGGCCGAGGGCGGTACTCTGTTTCTGGATGAAATCGGCGACATGCCTTTTGATTTGCAGACACGCCTGCTGCGCGTGCTGTCCGATGGTCATTTTTATCGCGTCGGCGGCCATCAGCCCATGAAGGCCAATGTGCGCGTGATTGCCGCGACACACCAGAATTTGGAATCGCGCGTGCGTGACGGATTGTTCCGCGAAGATTTGTACCATCGCCTGAACGTGATCCGCCTACGCCTGCCTAGTTTGCGTGAGCGGCGTGAGGATGTTCCTATCCTGGCCAAATACTTTTTGTCGCAAAGTGCGAAGCAACTGGGTGTCGAGGTTAAACGCATGTCGGAAGCTGCGCTGCATTTCCTGTCTGGACTGGATTTTCCCGGCAATGTGCGGCAGCTGGAGAATCTGTGTAACTGGATTACCGTAATGGCCCCGGGGCAGACTGTGGAAGTCCTGGACTTGCCGCAGGATCTTGTGTCGTCCGCAGTTCAGCATGTTTCAGGCTCTGTTGTCGCGGGTGAGGCTGGTAGCAGACGCGATCCAGTCGCCAACGGCCACACTCAAGAGGGGGCGTCCATCGCGCCTGCCGCTATTCATGCGCAAGTTGTCAGCACTGATAACTGGATGACCTTGCTGGATGCGGAGGCGACGGCAATGCTGAGCCAGGGCCAGTCTGAAGTCATTGATAAGCTTGGGCGTCACTTTGAATCGGTCGTCATCAAAGCTGCGTTGCGTCATACCCATGGCCGCAAGAATGATGCTGCGATCCGGTTGGGGATAGGGCGCAATACCATCACCCGGAAAATCCAGGAGCTGGGTATAGACGGCGCCAAAGACGATTAGATTTCAGTTGATCTGTAAATTGCCCTTGCCGGCTGTGTTGGCGGTGAGGGCATACGCTTAATTCAATTTCTGTATTACATGTCGAATATTCGTGCTGCAACCCCGTCTGATGCGGAAGAGATATGCCGCATCTACAATTACTATGTGATGAATACATCTATCTCGTTTGAAGAGGTAGAAGTGACTGCGGTAGAGATGTCCCGCCGTATTGCCGACGTCACGCAGCAGCTACCTTGGCTGGTTGTAGAGCAGGATGGCCTGATTGCCGGCTACGCCTATGCGACCAAGTGGCGGGTACGTTCAGCCTACCGTTTTTCTGTGGAGACCTCGGTCTACCTGTCACAAGATGCGCGCGGACAGGGCTTTGGCGCCAGCTTGTATGAAGCGCTGCTGGGTGAGCTTGGCAAGCTGGGTGTGCATGCAGCGATAGGCGGGATCGCGCAACCCAATGAGGCAAGTGTCCGGCTGCATGAAAAAATGGGATTTCACAAAGTTGCAATGTTCGAGCAGGTTGGATTTAAAAATGACAAATGGGTAGATGTCGGTTATTGGCAAAAGCTGCTCTGAGCTCCAGCATGCACGCTGGTTTTAGCGGGTGCTAAGGCGTGAGCGTCCAAAACGGATAATATCTGGTGGTCATCAGATATTACTTTTTTTATGTCCGGTCAAATTGAAATACTCGCGATTTCAGGTAGCCTGAGAACGCATTCCTCGAATACAGCCTTGCTCCATGCTGCGGCGCAGTTAGCTCCTGCCGGTATTGCTGTCAGCGTATATGATGGAGTGGGAGACTTACCCCTGTTCAACCCCGACCTGGAAGGGCAGGAGCCGGTCTCCGTGCTGGAGCTCCGTCGACAATTGAGAGTATCGCATTGCGTCATAATTTCCAGCCCTGAGTATGCACACGGCGTCACCGGTGCCATTAAAAATCTGCTGGATTGGGTGGTGGGCAGTGGAGAGCTGGTCGATAAGCCGGTTGCGTTGCTGAACGCCTCGGCGCGCGCCACATGGTCCCATGCGGCGCTGACAGAAATCCTGACTGTCATGAATGCCAGATTGATCCCGGCAGCGTCGTTGACCATTCCCCTGATAAATAATGCAGTCACATTGGAGGATATCTTGTCCAATGGAGATCAGGTCGCTACCCTCAGGCTCGCGTTATCTGCATTGTCAAATGCCGTCTGCGTTCCCGTTACTGCGTAAAAATGTATTTCTTTCAGTATTTGATAGGAGTATCATTTTTAACGCTTGAAGCAGATTCCCGCTGTTAAAATTGGCTTTCATCAAAGGTTCGACTCAATCAAGAACAATACCGGCTGCGACGGCCCCTGGGCCGTAACCATATAGGGAGACTTTATGAATTTCGATACACTGTTCCAGCAACAAAATGCACTTCCTTCCATACCTAAAGTAGTGCAGGAAGTCATCGATAGCTTTAATAATGAAAGCGTCTCCATCGATGAAATAGCCAAAAAGCTGATCGCGGACCAGGTATTGAGTGCGAAATTGCTACGCCTTGCAAATTCTTCCTACTATCATGCGTCGCGCAGTGTAGGCACGATAGATGATGCGGTGCTGATGCTGGGATTTATGACAGTAAGGACCCTGGTGATCAGTACGGGGCTGACTGGCAGCTTCAAGTCCATGCCCGGAGTTGACCTGAAACAGTTCTGGCGGCACAGCCTGCATACTGCAGTCATCGCAAAATGGCTGGCTAAGCAATTGCATGGTAATTCCGACTTTGCCTTCATCGTCGGTTTGATGCATGCGATAGGCCAATTGGTGATGCATGCGGCCATGCCTGAGAAAACCCTGCAAATCGATAAAATTGCCGGCACCCTGGATGCTCGCCGGGTCGATGTTGAACAGACTTCATTTGGCTACAACTATGCGGACGTGGGTGCGGAGTTGGCAAGGCGTTGGAGATTCCCTGACAATTTTGCGACGGTGATCAAGGCCTGCACCGATCCATTGGAGCAACAGCCGTTTGACACGATGGCCGCGATTATCCATCTTGCTGCGTGGCGTTCTCGCGCTGAAGAGAATAAATACTCGAAGGAAGAGCTGGAAGCAACTTTCCCAACCGAGGTTGCTGTCAAACTGGGAGTGAGGCCGGAACTAATGTTGAACGATATGCCGCCTCTGGCTGAGCTGGGTGCCGGCCTGGAGTCGCTCGTCAACTAAGACTGGTAGTAAGGGGCATAAAAAAGCCGCCTTGTATCAAGGCGGCTTTTTGTTTTGCGGTGAATTGCTCAGTTTTTGATAGCCTGCTGTATATCCAGTGCCACGGCCTCTGCGATCTTGATGCCGTCCACGGCTGCCGACAGGATGCCGCCCGCATAGCCGGCACCTTCTCCCGCAGGATACAAGCCCTTGGTATTCAGGCTTTGCAGCGTGTCGTCATGGCGCTTGATGCGTATCGGCGACGAAGTCCTGGTTTCTACGCCGGTAAGTATCGCGTCTTTCATGGCGAAACCCTTGATCTGCTTGTCAAAGGCGGGAATCGCCTCACGCATCGCTTCCACTGCAAAAGCCGGCAGCGCCGCCGCCAGGTCGCATAGGGTAATGCCAGGCTTATAGGAGGGAATCACGTCGCCAAGTTCGGTGGATGCTCGTTTTGCCAGGAAGTCTCCTACCAGTTGGCCTGGGGCGTTATAGTTTTTTCCGCCCATCTCGTAGGCCAGCTCTTCCAGCTTGCGCTGCAAATCGATGCCGGCCAGAGGGTGTTCCGGATAGTCTTCCGGCGTAATCCCGACGACGATCGCGCTATTCGCATTGCGTTCGTTGCGTGAATACTGGCTCATGCCATTGGTGACGACTCGGCCAGGCTCAGATGCTGCTGCTACCACGGTACCGCCTGGGCACATGCAAAAGCTGTAGACGGAGCGGCCATTCTTGGCGTGATGAACCAGCTTATAGTCGGCCGCACCCAGGATTTCATTGCCGGCATTCGGGCCGAAACGGGCCTGGTCGATGATTGATTGCGGATGTTCTATGCGAAAGCCGATAGAGAACGGCTTGGCTTCCACATAGACGCCGCGCTGATGCACCATGTTAAATGTGTCGCGCGCACTATGGCCGATAGCCAGTACGACGTGATCTGCCTTGATGTATTCTCCGTCATTTACGTGCAAGCCACGTACCTGGCCATCCTGGATGTCGATATCCGTGACTTTTTGCTGGAAACGGATCTCTCCGCCCAGCGCCTCTATATTGGTGCGCATTTCTTCTATCATCTTGACCAGGCGGAAGGTACCTATATGTGGCTTGCTCACATACATGATCTCTTCAGGGGCACCCGCCTTGACGAATTCGGTCAATACCTTGCGGCCGTAGTGCTTGGGATCCTTGATCTGGCTATACAGCTTGCCGTCTGAAAAAGTGCCGGCACCGCCTTCGCCGAACTGCACATTGGATTCCGGTTCCAGTTCGCGCTTGCGCCACAGGCCCCAGGTGTCCTTGGTCCTTTCCCTGACGGCCTTGCCGCGTTCCAGAATGATAGGTCGGAATCCCATTTGTGCCAGGATCAGGCCGGCAAACAGTCCGCAGGGGCCAAAGCCGATGACAACGGGGCGCTGCTCCGGTGCCTGTTCAGTGTGGGTGACGAAGCGGTAGCTGGTATCAGGCGTCAGGCCTATGCGGGGCTTGCCGGCATTGCGCGCCAATACCTTTTCATTGTTCGTCGTCTCTACATCTATTGTATAGGTCAGGATGATTGCGCTTTTCTTCCTGGCGTCGTAGCCGCGGCGGAAGATCGTAAAACTGACCAGCTCTTGTTCATTGATGCCGAGGGCGTGCAGGATCGCCGCTTTCAGTGCGGGTTCGGGATGATCAAGCGGTAGTTGTATGTCGGTCAGGCGTAGCATGTAAGTACAGTATTCCAGATAGCGGTGAATCATCTGCCGGATGTCAATCCGGCAGAATAAAGCGCTATTTTACCTGTTGGCCGGATTAAAGCCTAAAACTAGGCATAAAGCAGATTGCCGAGGGCGGTGCATTGTCTATATATAGGCGCGTGTATTTTTTACTGTCGTGAAAAGCGGGCATATTCGCCGCAAACAAAAAATCTAAACAATATTGAAGAAAGTGCTTGCCAGTGTGTGGGTGGCTTGCTATAGTTCGGCTCCCGTCGCGACACGCAGTAAATGACGCGAAACGAACAGCAGGAAACAGGGTTGTTTGAGAGCGAGTTTTACGAGCGGAATGAGACGGGAAAGAAGCAAAAGCGAGA
>NZ_BMED01000010.1 GCF_014636315.1 Parundibacterium terreum
CTGGTTCGATCGAGTTGCCGAAAGACAAAGAAATGGTCATGCCAGGCGATAACGTGTCGATCACAGTAAAACTGATCAACCCGATCGCGATGGAAGAAGGTCTGCGTTTCGCGATCCGCGAAGGTGGTCGTACTGTTGGTGCTGGTGTTGTTGCCAAGATCATCGAGTAATTAGTAGTTCGGTAGTATATGAATAGACGCAGTGCTCCAGTATTGGATCACTGCGTTTGGTTCAAGAAGTTCAAAGGCGTAGGGGTGTAGCTCAATTGGCAGAGCGTCGGTCTCCAAAACCGAAGGTTGGGGGTTCGATTCCCTCCGCCCCTGCCACCATCATGGCCGCAGGGCATCGAAAGTAAATAGAGTATGTCTAACCATCCCGTTCAAACAGTCAGCACGTCAAATGACAAGTTCAAAGTCATCCTGGCGATCGTTGCTGTCGTTGCCGGTGTTGCTGCTTTTTATATTCTCGCGAATCAATCTACCTTGGTGCGTTCGTCGGCGCTGGTTGCCGGCCTGATCGTCGCTATTGGTTTGGCGTGGACTTCGGAAGCCGGTAAAGGTTTTATCGACTTTGCCCGCGAATCTGTGCGCGAAACCAAAAAAGTAGTTTGGCCTACGCGTAAAGAAGCGATGCAGATTACTGCCGTAGTGTTTGGTTTTGTTTTGCTTATGTCAATTTTCCTCTGGGGCACGGACAAGATTCTTGAATTCGTGTTATTGGAACTGGTTCTCGGATGGAAGAAATAATGAACGAAAACAATCAGGATAACGAAGCAGGTACAGAGCCAACAGTGTCTGTACCTAAAAGCGCTAAAAGATGGTACGCAGTGCATGCCTATTCAGGCATGGAAAAAAGCGTACAGCGCGCACTGACTGAGCGCATCGAGCGCGCAGAGATGCAAGATAAGTTTGGCCAGATCCTGGTGCCGACTGAAGAAGTGATTGAAGTAAAGAACGGCAAAAAAGCCGTTACCGAAAGGCGCTTGTTCCCAAGCTATGTATTCGTCGAGATGGAAATGACTGACGATACCTGGCACTTGGTTAAGAACACCAACAAGGTAACCGGTTTTATCGGTGGCAAATCCAACAAGCCGTCGCCGATTCCTCAGCATGAAGTCGATAAAATCTTGCAGCAGATGCAAGAGGGTGTCGAGAAGCCAAGGCCTAAGGTCTTGTACGAAGTAGGCGAAGTAGTACGTATCAAGGATGGTCCATTCACTGACTTTAACGGCAACGTGGAAGAAGTGAACTACGAAAAATCCAAAGTACGCGTTACTGTCACCATCTTCGGCCGCGCTACTCCAGTTGAACTGGAATTTGGCCAGGTAGAGAAGGTCTAAGCAAGCCTGCAAGAATTAGCGCCAGCCGGTGCGCAGCAATAGAAATATTGTTTAAACCGGCAAGTAGCAAACAGAGGAGCCCGTTAATACAGCAAGTTTGTGCTAGTGGGCGCTAACACTCAACTTATGAAGGAGCCATCATGGCAAAGAAAATCATAGGCTTTATCAAGCTGCAAGTGCCAGCCGGTAAAGCAAATCCATCCCCACCGATTGGTCCAGCATTGGGTCAACGTGGTTTGAACATCATGGAATTCTGCAAAGCGTTCAACGCGCAGACTCAAGGTGTAGAACCAGGCATGCCTATCCCTGTCGTGATCACTGCATTTGCGGACAAGTCTTTCACATTCGTGATGAAGACTCCTCCAGCAACTTACATGATCAAAAAAGCGGCTGGCATCACTAAAGGTTCCGCTAAACCACATACTGACAAAGTCGGCAAAATTACTCGTAAGCAAGCTGAAGAGATCGCGACCGTTAAACGCGCAGATCTGACAGCAGCGGACATGGATGCAGCAGTACGCACCATCGCTGGTTCGGCACGCTCCATGGGCATCACGGTAGAGGGTCTGTAATGGCTAAGTTATCCAAACGCGCAAAAGCGCTGAAATCCAAAGTTGACCGCCTGAAGGTATACCCATTTGATAGCGCTATTGCGTTGATCAAAGAGTGCGCAACTGCGAAATTCAACGAATCCATCGACGTTTCAGTTCAACTGGGCGTTGATCCTAAGAAATCTGACCAGGTTGTTCGTGGTTCCGTAGTATTGCCAGCCGGCACAGGTAAAACTGTACGCGTTGCAGTATTCGCAACTGGCGAAAAAGCTGAACAAGCTAAAGCAGCTGGTGCAGACATCGTTGGTATGGAAGATTTGGCTGAACGTATCAAAGCTGGCGACATGCCTTTTGATATCGTTATCGCTTCTCCAGACACTATGCGTATCGTTGGTACCCTGGGCCAGATCCTGGGACCACGCGGCATGATGCCGAATCCTAAAGTTGGTACTGTAACTCCTGACGTTGCTGGCGCGGTTAAAAACGCAAAAGCTGGTCAAGTTCAATACCGTACTGACAAGGCTGGTATCATCCACTCGACCATCGGCCGCAAGTCCTTTGGCGACGCAGATTTGAAATCCAACCTGGTTGCTCTGATCGAAGCATTGAACAAAGCTAAACCAGCGTCCAGCAAAGGTGTTTACCTGCGTAAGGTTTCCATCTCGTCCACTATGGGCGCTGGCGTACGTGTAGATCACGCAAGTCTGAACGCGTAATCAGCAAGAATTAAGTCCATGCACTGCTTATAGTGCGTGGCGCATCTTTGGGCTGACCGGTATCGATTTATCAATACCGGTCAGAGTGTCAAAGACCGTTGGGCGGCGTACATGCAAGCTGATGTACAAAGTTAAAACGAGCCGGGCGACCGGTTTTCCCAACGCAGATGGTGTACCCGAACAAGTTTGTAGTTACATCGCTGGCCCGCCAGTGTGGGACTCCTAACTTCGGACGCCGTGTTCGAAACGATATAAGGAAGTGGCATCATCCTGATGCGATGACCGAATATCATAATTGGAGGTTGACCGTGAGTCTCAATCTGAATGACAAAAAGGCCGTAGTAGCCGAAGTCTCTGCAAAAGTAGCTAAAGCACAGACTATCGTCGTGGCCGAATACCGTGGCATCCAGGTCGGTCATTTGACGCAATTGCGTGCTTCGGCACGTGCTCAAGGCGTATACATGCGCGTGTTGAAAAACACGTTGGCACGTCGCGCTGTTGAGGGAACTGCATTCGCAAGCCTCGCTTCTGAAATGACCGGCCCGTTGATCTATGCGATCTCGGAAGATGCCGTTGCTGCTGCTAAAGTCGTTCAAGACTTTGCAAAATCCAACGACAAGCTGGTTGTTAAAGCAGGTAACTATGCTGGTAAAACGCTGGATAAAGCTGGCGTTATCGCATTGGCAAGCATTCCTAGCCGTGAAGTTCTGTTGTCACAAGTGTTGGGCATGATGCAGGCTCCTGTATCCGGCTTCGCACGTGGCCTCGCAGCTCTGGCAGCAAAGAAAGAAGCAGAAGCAGCTTAATTGCTGTTTCGCGTAATTTCGTCAATACCGAATAGATGTAATACTAAATAATTGGAGTTTCAAATGGCAATTAGCAAAGACGATATCCTGGAAGCCGTAGGCGCGATGTCCGTAATGGACCTGAACGACCTGGTTAAGGCATTCGAAGAAAAATTCGGCGTTTCCGCTGCTGCAATGGCTGCACCTGCAGCTGGTGGTGGTGCTGGTGCCGCTGCTGCTGAAGAACAAACAGAATTCAACGTAATTCTGTCTGAAGTCGGCGCAAACAAAGTTGGCGTAATTAAAGCAGTTCGCGAATTGACTGGTCTGGGCTTGAAAGAAGCTAAAGATCTGGTTGACGGCGCTCCTAAAGCAGTTAAAGAAGCAGTTGCTAAAGCTGATGCTGAAGCTGCTAAGAAAAAACTGGAAGAAGCTGGCGCGAAAGCAGACATCAAGTAATATTGATGTTACAGGGCGAATTTCCGGATTCGCCAGAGTCAAAGATTGGAATCCTCTCAAAAGAGAGGGTTCCTCTTTGGCTTCTTCGTCGTTCTGGTTTGTAGTGTAATAGTAAGTTCTGCGGCAAGTTTATCTGCCCCAGTTTGTCGGCTCGAAGCTTAGTTTCAACATTGTAAGGGCTGAGACTTGAGGTTTCATGATGTATTTATTGAGTTTCCGGACTTGATATTGCAGTTTGAATCCTGAATTCTCCATCCTTCCTTGTCACTCACGGAGTGTCCATGCACTACTCATTTACTGAGAAGAAGCGTATTCGTAAATCTTTTGCGAAACGCGCTAACGTTCACAACGTTCCGTTCCTGCTGGCGACCCAGCTCGAGTCATATCTGGGCTTTTTGCAAGCCGACAAAGCACCGTCGTCCCGCAAAAACGAGGGCTTGCAGTCAGCCTTCACGTCCATTTTCCCGATCGTGTCGCATAATGGGTTCGCTCGTCTCGAATTCCTATCCTACGTTTTAGGTGATCCTGCTTTTGACGTCAAGGAATGTCAACAGCGTGGCCTCACTTTTGCATCTCCTTTGCGTGCAAAAGTGCGTCTGGTCATTCTGGATAAAGAATCTCCTACTAAACCGGTCGTTAAAGAAATGAAGGAACAGGAAGTCTACATGGGCGAATTGCCGCTCATGACGACTACTGGTTCTTTTGTTATCAACGGTACTGAGCGCGTTATCGTGTCCCAGTTGCACCGTTCGCCTGGCGTGTTCTTCGAACACGACCGCGGCAAGACACACTCGTCCGGTAAATTGCTGTTCTCGGCAAGGATCATTCCTTACCGCGGTTCCTGGCTGGATTTCGAATTCGATCCTAAAGACATCCTATTCTTCCGTATCGATCGCCGCCGCAAGATGCCGGTAACGATTTTGTTGCGTGCCATCGGCATGACCAACGAACAGATCCTGGCTAACTTCTTCGTCTTCGACAATTTCACACTGCACAATGATGGCGCAGAAATGGAATTCGTGTCCGAGCGCCTGCGTGGTGAAGTTGCACGTTTTGATATCGCCGACAAATCGGGCAAAGTCCTGGTTGCAAAAGACAAGCGTATCAATGCTCGTCACGTACGCGACATCGAAACTGCAGGCATCAAGCACATCTCCGTACCGGAAGACTACCTGCTGGGCCGCGTATTGGCGAAGAACATCGTTGATACCGACACAGGTGAAGTGATTGCCAATGCCAACGACGAGCTGACAGAAGAATTGCTCGGCCGTTTGCGCGAAGGCGGCGTCAAGGAAATCCAGACTCTGTACACCAATGATCTGGACCAGGGTGCTTACATCTCCCAGACTCTGCGTACCGACGACACAGTAGATCAGATGGCTGCGCGTGTAGCGATCTACCGTATGATGCGTCCTGGCGAACCACCGACAGAAGACTCCGTAGAGGCATTGTTCAACGGCCTGTTCTACAGCGAAGATCGTTACGATCTGTCCGCAGTGGGTCGCATGAAGTTCAACCGCCGTATCGGCCGTGACGAGTTGACAGGTCAGATGACCCTGTCCAATGAGGACGTGCTGGCTGTGATCAAGATCCTGGTAGAGCTGCGCAATGGCCGCGGCGAAGTCGACGATATCGATCACTTGGGTAACCGCCGTGTACGTTGCGTCGGTGAATTGGCTGAGAATCAGTTCCGCGCCGGTCTGGTACGTGTAGAACGTGCTGTGAAAGAGCGTCTGGGCCAGGCTGAAGCCGATAACCTGATGCCGCATGACCTGATCAACTCCAAGCCTATCTCTGCTGCTATCCGCGAGTTCTTCGGTTCTTCGCAGTTGTCGCAGTTTATGGATCAGACCAACCCGCTGTCCGAGATCACGCATAAGCGTCGTATCTCTGCACTGGGACCTGGTGGTTTGACACGTGAACGTGCAGGCTTTGAGGTGCGTGACGTTCATCCAACCCACTATGGCCGTGTCTGCCCGATCGAAACGCCTGAGGGACCGAACATTGGTCTGATCAACTCGCTGGCGCTGTACGCTCGTCTGAATGAATACGGTTTCCTGGAAACGCCATACCGCAAGGTTGTCGACAGCAAGATCACTAACCAGATCGATTACCTGTCCGCAATCGAAGAAGGCCGCTACATCATCGCTCAGGCGAATGCGACCATCGACGGCGCCGGTACTCTGGTGGATGAACTGGTTTCCGCGCGTGAAGCGGGCGAAACCATTCTGGTATCCCCAGAACGCGTTCAGTACATGGACGTGGCCACAGGCCAGGTTGTTTCCGTTGCGGCTTCGCTGATTCCGTTCCTTGAACACGATGATGCGAACCGTGCGTTGATGGGTGCCAACATGCAGCGCCAGGCAGTTCCTTGCCTGCGCCCAGAAAAAGCATTCGTCGGTACAGGTATCGAACGTACCGTGGCAGTCGATTCCGGCACGACAGTGCAGGCATTGCGCGGCGGTAAAGTGGACTACATCGATGCGGGCCGTATCGTTATTCGTGTGAATGACGCTGAAGCGCAAGCCGGTGAAGTCGGTGTAGATATCTACAACCTGATCAAGTACACACGTTCCAACCAGAACACCAACATCAACCAGCGTCCTATCGTTCAGGTAGGCGACATGGTTGCCAAAGGTGACGTTCTGGCTGACGGCGCGTCCACCGACCTCGGTGAACTGGCGCTGGGCCAAAACATGCTGGTCGCGTTTATGCCTTGGAACGGCTACAACTTCGAAGATTCGATCCTGATCTCCGAAAAAGTAGTTGCCGATGACCGCTACACATCGATTCACATCGAAGAGTTGTCGGTTGTTGCACGTGATACCAAGCTGGGCGCTGAAGAAATTACCCGCGATATCTCCAATCTGGCCGAGAACCAACTGGCCCGCCTGGATGAATCCGGTATCGTCTACATCGGTGCTGAAGTGACTGCCGGCGACACACTGGTTGGTAAGGTAACGCCAAAAGGCGAAACCCAGCTGACACCGGAAGAAAAACTGCTGCGCGCGATTTTCGGCGAAAAAGCATCCGACGTAAAAGATACGTCCCTGCGCGTGCCTTCCGGCATGGTGGGTACAGTAATCGACGTTCAAGTGTTTACCCGCGAAGGCATACAGCGTGACAAGCGCGCTCAACAGATCATCGACGATGAACTGAAGCGCTATCGCCTGGACCTGAACGATCAGTTGCGTATTGTTGAAGGCGATGCGTTTGAACGTCTGGAACGTATGCTGATCGACAAGGTTGCCAATGGCGGCCCTGCGAAACTGGCCAAAGGCAGCAAGATCACCAAGGAATACCTGGCGGATCTGGATAAATATCACTGGTTTGATATCCGTCCTGCTGACGACGATGCTGCTAAAGCTCTGGAAGCTATCAAGGATTCCATCGCTGAAAAACGTCATCAGTTCGATCTGGCTTTCGAAGAAAAACGTACCAAGCTGACACAGGGCGATGAATTGCCTCCAGGCGTACAAAAAATGGTCAAGGTTTACCTGGCTGTTAAGCGTCGTCTGCAACCTGGTGACAAGATGGCGGGTCGCCACGGTAACAAGGGTGTGGTTTCCCGTATCGTTCCTATCGAAGACATGCCTTACATGGCCGACGGTACGCCAGCGGACATCGTGTTGAACCCATTGGGCGTTCCTTCACGGATGAACGTTGGTCAGGTTCTGGAAGTGCATCTGGGCTGGGCGGCAAAAGGCCTGGGTCTGCGTATCGGCGAAATGCTGAAAGCCAAGGCCAAGGTCGAAGAACTGCGTGATTTCCTGAAGAAGATTTACAACGAATCTGGCAAGAAGGAAGACATCGACGGCTTCTCCGATACCGAGATCCTGGAACTGACAGCCAACCTGAAAAATGGCGTGCCTTTCGCAACGCCGGTGTTTGACGGTGCACACGAAGAAGAAATTCGTCGCATGCTGGATCTGGCTTACCCAGACCATATCGCCAAACAACTGGGCATGACGCCTTCGAAAAACCAGGTGACACTGTATGACGGTCGTACTGGCGAAGCGTTTGAGCGTAATGTCACCGTTGGTTACATGCACGTACTGAAACTGCACCATCTGGTCGATGACAAGATGCATGCCCGTTCTACAGGTCCATACTCTCTGGTTACGCAGCAGCCACTGGGCGGTAAAGCTCAGTTCGGTGGTCAGCGTTTCGGTGAGATGGAGGTGTGGGCACTGGAAGCATACGGCGCATCTTATGTGTTGCAAGAGATGTTGACCGTGAAGTCCGATGACGTTAATGGCCGTACCAAAGTGTACGAGAACCTGGTCAAGGGCGATCACGTGATCGATGCCGGCATGCCGGAATCCTTTAACGTTCTTGTTAAGGAAATCCGCTCCCTGGGTATCGACATCGACCTCGAGCGCGACTAATCAAATCCGGCCGCGCAGCCTCCGGGCTGTGCGGCAGATTTGATAGGCAAGTACAGTAATTAATGCATTTTTTCACACCTGACTGGAGTGATACATGAAAGCCCTGCTCGATCTATTCAAGCAAGTTCAGCAAAATGAACAATTCGACGCGATCAAGNCGATCAAGATTGGTCTTGCGTCGCCAGAAAAAATCCGTTCATGGTCCTACGGCGAAGTTAAAAAGCCGGAAACCATCAACTATCGTACTTTCAAGCCTGAGCGTGACGGCCTGTTTTGCGCCAAGATTTTTGGCCCAATCAAGGATTACGAATGCCTGTGCGGTAAGTACAAGCGACTGAAACATCGCGGCGTTATCTGCGAAAAGTGCGGCGTTGAAGTTACTCTGGCTAAAGTGCGTCGTGAACGCATGGGTCATATCGAGCTGGCTTCCCCGACTGCGCACATCTGGTTCCTGAAATCCCTGCCATCCCGTCTGGGTATGGTATTGGACATGACCCTGCGCGATATCGAACGCGTTCTGTATTTTGAAGCATATGTTGTGACCGATCCAGGCATGACTCCGCTGAAAAAATGCCAGATCATGTCGGAAGATGACTATGCTGCCAAGTACGAAGAGTACGGCGACGACTTTACTGCATTCATGGGCGCCGAAGGCATCCGTGAACTGCTGCGCTCCATCGACATCGACCGTGATGCCGAAGCGCTGCGCGTAGAGCTGAAAGAGTCCAAATCCGAAGCCAAGATCAAGAAATATGCGAAGCGTCTGAAAGTGCTGGAAGCATTCCAGCGTTCCGGCATCAAGCCGGACTGGATGATCATGGAAGTGCTGCCAGTATTGCCCCCGGAATTGCGTCCGCTGGTACCGCTGGACGGCGGCCGCTTTGCGACCTCCGATCTGAACGATCTGTATCGCCGCGTCATCAACCGTAACAACCGTCTGAAGCGCCTGATGGAATTGCGCGCTCCGGAAATCATCACACGCAACGAAAAGCGTATGCTGCAGGAAGCGGTTGATTCTCTGCTGGATAACGGCCGTCGCGGTAAGGCGATGACTGGCGCCAACAAGCGTCCGCTGAAATCCCTGGCTGAGATGATCAAAGGTAAAGGCGGTCGTTTCCGTCAGAACTTGCTGGGTAAGCGCGTCGATTACTCCGGTCGTTCCGTTATCGTGGTTGGTCCACAGCTGAAATTGCATCAGTGTGGCTTGCCGAAGCTGATGGCGCTGGAACTGTTCAAGCCTTTCATTTTCAATAAACTGGAATTGATGGGCCTGGCGACAACGATCAAGGCAGCGAAGAAACTGGTAGAAATCCAGGAGCCGGTCGTCTGGGATATCCTGGAAGAAGTCATCCGCGAACATCCTGTGATGCTGAACCGTGCGCCAACATTGCACCGTCTGGGTATCCAGGCGTTTGAGCCGGTCCTGATTGAAGGTAAAGCGATCCAGTTGCATCCGCTGGTCTGCGCCGCATTCAATGCCGACTTTGACGGCGATCAAATGGCGGTTCACGTTCCTCTGTCTATCGAAGCGCAGATGGAAGCACGTACCCTGATGTTGGCATCCAACAACATTCTGTTCCCGTCCAACGGCGAACCGTCTATTGTGCCTTCCCAGGATATCGTGTTGGGTCTGTACTACGCTACCCGCGAGAAAATCAACGGCAAGGGCGAAGGCATGATGTTCCCGGACGTATCCGAGGTCATCCGTGCTTACGACAACAAGGAAGTGGAATTGACGACACGTATCACCGTACGTATCGTTGAAAATCCAAAAGATCCAGCTACTGGTGAATTCGTGCGCACTATCAAGCGCTACGAAACCACCGTCGGCCGCGCAATTCTGTCCGAGATTCTGCCTAAGGGCTTGCCTTTCACCGTGCTGAACCGCGCGCTGAAGAAAAAAGAAATCTCCAAGCTGATCGATACATCCTTCCGTAAGTGCGGTCTGCGCGCAACGGTCGTGTTTGCCGATCAACTGATGCAGTCCGGTTTCCGCCTGGCGACACGCGCAGGTATCTCCATCTGTATCGATGACATGCTGGTTCCGCCGCAAAAAGTCACCCTGGTGGCGAGCGCAGAACACGAAGTCAAACAGATCGAACAGCAGTATGCATCCGGTCTGGTAACAGCTGGCGAGCGTTACAACAAGGTTGTGGATATCTGGGGCAAGACCGGTGACGAAGTCGGTAAGGCCATGATGGAACAGCTGAAAGTGGAAGACGTAGTCCGCCGCGACGGTAGCAAAGGCACTCAGGAATCGTTCAACGCGATTTACATGATGGCCGACTCCGGTGCACGTGGTTCCGCTGCCCAGATTCGCCAGTTGGCCGGTATGCGTGGCCTGATGGCGAAACCGGACGGTTCGATTATTGAAACACCGATCACCGCGAACTTCCGCGAAGGTCTGAACGTGTTGCAGTACTTTATTTCTACGCACGGTGCCCGTAAGGGTCTGGCCGATACGGCGTTGAAAACAGCGAACTCCGGTTACCTGACACGTAGGCTGGTTGACGTTACGCAGGATCTGGTTGTGATCGAGGATGATTGCGGCACAGCCAACGGCGCGTCCATGAAGGCGATCGTTGAAGGTGGTGAAGTGAACGTTCCGTTGCGTGACCTGATCCTGGGCCGCGTTGCTGCGAACGACATCGTCAATCCTGAAACGCAAGCCAACCTGTACGATGCAGGTACATTGCTGGATGAGAATGCAGTAGAAGAAATCGAACGTCTGGGCATCGACGAAGTCAAGGTTCGCACTCCGCTGACTTGCGACACACGCTACGGCCTGTGCGCAATGTGCTACGGTCGCGACCTGGGCCGCGGTACTCTGGTCAACGCTGGTGAAGCAGTCGGTGTTATCGCTGCGCAGTCCATCGGTGAACCAGGTACACAGTTGACGATGCGTACCTTCCACATCGGTGGTGCGGCATCCCGTGCAGCGATTGCATCTTCTGTTGAAGCCAAGTCCAACGGTACTATCCGCTTCACAGCGACTATGCGTTATGTGACTAACGGCAAAGGCGACCAGATCGTTATTTCCCGTTCCGGCGAAGTGCTGATCACGGATGACCACGGTCGTGAACGTGAACGTCATAAAGTGCCTTACGGCGCGACGCTGATCGTTAAAGACGGCATGGTGATCAAGGCTGGTATTGCACTGGCAACCTGGGATCCGCTGACACGTCCGATTATCACTGAGTACACAGGTACCGT
The DNA here is from genome assembly GCF_014636315.1 of Parundibacterium terreum. Classification (GTDB taxonomy): domain Bacteria; phylum Pseudomonadota; class Gammaproteobacteria; order Burkholderiales; family Burkholderiaceae_D; genus Undibacterium; species Undibacterium terreum. The sequence goes on from NZ_BMED01000010.1 coordinate 11,452, forward strand.
GAAATTCGAAAACGTGGAAGAAGGCGTTACCGTTGCCAAGCAGGTCGACGAAGTTACCGGTCTGTCCACTCTGGTGGCGATCGATGCGAAACGTCGCGGCTCTGTGACCAAATCGCTGCGTCCACAGGTAAAACTGTTGAACGAACAAGGCGAAGAAGTGAAGATCGCCGGCACCGAACACGCAGTGACGATCGGCTTCCAGGTTGGCGCGCTGATTACTGTCAAAGACGGCCAGCAAGTTACCGTTGGTGAAGTCCTGGCGCGTATCCCGACTGAATCACAGAAGACTCGTGATATTACTGGTGGTCTGCCACGCGTTGCCGAACTGTTCGAAGCACGTTCGCCAAAAGATGCAGGTATGTTGGCCGAGGTTACAGGTACGGTTGCGTTTGGTAAAGAAACCAAGGGTAAACAGCGTCTGGAAATCACCGACATGGACGGTGAGAAGCATGAATTCCTGATCACCAAGGACAAGCAGGTTCTGGTGCATGACGGCCAGGTAGTCAACAAGGGTGAGATGATCGTGGACGGCCCTGCCGATCCGCAAGACATCCTGCGCTTGCTGGGTATCGAAGCACTGGCACGCTACATCGTTGACGAAGTGCAGGACGTGTACCGTCTGCAGGGCGTTAAGATCAATGACAAGCACATTGAAGTGATTGTGCGTCAGATGTTGCGCCGTGTTGCCGTAGTGAACCCAGGCGATGCCAACTACATCGTCGGTGAACAGGTAGAACGCTCCGAACTGCTGGATGAAAATGATCGCGTCACTGCGGCTGGCGGTATCCCTGCAACATACGAAAACGTATTGCTGGGTATTACCAAGGCTTCCTTGTCTACCGATTCCTTCATCTCTGCCGCGTCCTTCCAGGAAACGACACGTGTTCTGACAGAAGCAGCGATCATGGGCAAGAAAGATACCCTGCGCGGCCTGAAAGAAAACGTCATCGTCGGTCGCCTGATACCGGCTGGTACAGGTCTGGCATTCCACCGTGCCCGCAAGTTGAAAGAAACTTGGGAAGCGGATGAACGCTCGGCATTGCTGCAGGCAGAAAAAGCAGCATTTGCACCGATTCCTGAAGTAGCAGCGACCGATGCTGCGGCGGACGGCGAAGCGTAATTTAGCAAGTAGCAAGAATGAAAGCACCGTAGCGAAAAGCTCCGGTGCTTTTTTTTCGTACCTGCCGGGCACATGCCGTTGTATATGCCGGGTATGCTATTAATTTTGTAGAAATTTATCTGTCATCTTATTTGTCATCGCATTTTTCATTTTCTAAGCAAGCTGCATGAGCACTACACTGCATACCAATCAAATTATTCCCCTGCTGGACCAGTACGGCAGCCTGGCCGATGTGGAGGTAGTGGAAGAAACCGGTTCCACCAATGCCGACCTGATGGCGCGGCTGCATCTGCTGCAGGCTCCCGTGCTGCGCGTCGCCGAACGCCAGACCGCAGGCCGCGGGCGCGCCGGCAGGGTCTGGCGCTCGGTGCCCGGCGGTGTACTGACATTTTCACTGGCCTGGCGTTTCCGCAGGCAGGCGCAGGGCCTGCTCGGCTTGCCGCTGGCAGTCGGCGTGGCCGTGGCCGAGGTCTTGCTGGCCCAGAGCGTACCGGTGCAATTGAAATGGCCCAATGATATTTTGAAAGACGGCAAGAAGCTGGCCGGCATATTGATAGAAACCTCGCCAGTGCCGGATCAGGACGGCGGCGGCACCTGGACAGTGATTGGCATAGGCCTTAACCTGAGCATTCCGCACGAACTGGAGGCGGAGATAGGCAGGGAAGTCGCCGACGCGCCCTGGCTGGCGCAGATGGACAGGAACACGCTGATGGCTCACTTGCTGAATGCACTGGCCAAGGCCTTGCAGCAGTTCGAGCAGCAGGGTTTTGCCGCCTTTACCGGGCGCTGGAACAGCATGCATGCGTATGCGCAGCAGATGGTCCGCATCCTGGACCAGGGCCAGATTGTGCATGAGGGCACCGCGCTAGGCGTGGATGCCAACGGCTGCCTGTCCTTGCTGACGGCGCAAGGGCCGGTCACGGTGGTGGCGGGCGATGTATCATTGCGGCCTGTTTAGGCTATTCGGCCATTTTGGCCATTCGGAAAAAATATGCTGTTACTGATAGACGCCGGCAATACCCGGATCAAATGGGGCATCACGCAGCTAACCACAGCGGATAGCCCGGCCTTGCCTGCATGGCTGGCGGCAGGATCGCTGGCACATGCCGACCTGCCGCATCTGGCGGATGAACTGAAACCCTATGCGGTCACGCAGATACTGATATCTAATGTCGCCGGCGCTACAGTCAGGCAACTACTGGAAAGCAGCCTGGCGATCATCGCTCCCGGCCTTGCACCTGACTGGTTCAGTTCGCAGCCGCAACTGGCGGGCTTGCGCAATGCCTACCTCAATCCGGGCCAACTGGGCTGCGACCGCTTCGCATCGGCCATCGCTGCGCATGCCTTGTATCCGGGGCAGGACTTGATCGTTGCCACATGCGGCACGGCGACCACCGTTGACGCGGTCAGCGCAGATGGGGTATTCCACGGCGGTATGATACTGCCTGGCCTGAAATTGATGGCGCAGTCGCTGGCCAGGAATACGGCGCAATTGCCACAGGTTGCAGAGAGTGTTTCCGTTGAGGGCATTTTCGCTGATAATACGGATCAGGCCATTGTCAGCGGCTGCATTGCTGCGCAGGTGGGAGCGATCGAACATGCGGTTACCGCATGGCGGTCGTCGCAAAAAGCGGAAGTAAGCTGTATTGTTTCCGGCGGCGCGGCACCCTACCTGCTGGGGCGCCTAGGCGTGCAGCACAGGCACATGGAAAATCTGGTGCTGACCGGTTTATATCATGCAGCAAAATCATCAATGAATAACTAAAACCTTATGCTTAGATTCTTTTTCTGGAGCCTGCTAGTCGCCAATGCGCTGCTGTTTGCCTATACCCAGGGCTATCTCGGTACCTGGGGCATGGATGCGCATGAGCCGCAGCGCCTGAAGAATCAGTATCAGCCTGGGCAACTGCAACTGGTGTCTGCTGCGGTGGCAAATGCGATCGTGGATCCCAGCGCGGATAAAAAAGACGTGGTGACTGCTTGCGTGGAGATAGGCAGTTTTACGCAGGCAGATTTGCCGCGCATAGAAGACAGGCTGAAGCAGCTCGCGCTGGGCGACCGCCAATCGCGCACCAATGTGCAGGACGTTGCCACGCACATGGTCTTCATCCCATCCATGGGCAGCAAGGAAGGAGCGGACAAGAAGGCCGGCGAACTACATCGCCTGGGCATCAATGACTTCTATATCGTGCAAGACCAGTCCAATCTGCGCTGGGGTATTTCGCTGGGCGTATTCAAGACCGAGGACGCAGCAAAAGCGCATCTCGCCAACCTGAATAACAAGGGTGTGCGTTCGGCGCGCATAGGTGCGCGCAGCATCACGACAAATAAGTTCGCGTATCAGCTACGCGCGCTGAATGCGGAAGAGCAGGCGAAATTCGACAGTATCAAGATAGATTTCCCCGCGCAGGAAGTACACAATTGCCAGGCCACGGCGTATAGCAAAAACTAGCCTTGCCTAGTCTAGCCTTCAGCGCCAGCGGTACTCAGCAGATTTTCATGACAGCAAGCAATTGCACGTCCTCAACAAAAGCAAGGCCTGATCCCACAGCTTTCTAGGACGGCACTGATACCCGGTCTTCCTCCATCCCGGTAAGATGAACTCACATTGTTGATGGCTTGTTTCGCATTGTCGCTGGTGATAGTGCAAGGCGAGTGCAATATGTTCGGCAATGGAGGTCTCTGTATCAGAGATCCGGGATATCCGGCAGGCTGCATCTTTTTTAGTAACGCGCACCGGCTGGATGTCCCTCATTTTATTGACTTTATGAGGAACAAAGATGACTACTCAGCAAAATCAAAATAACCGTAATCAAAACCCGCAGGCTGGCAATAATCAGCAAAAACCCGCTACCCCTCCAGGCAGCGGCCATCAAAAGGATAATGCTGCACAGGCGGACAATAGCAAGAACCGCAACAGCCAGCAAAACTCCCAGCAGCAAGGCAACAAGAGCAATATGGGCAACCAGCAGCAAGACGCCGGTAATCAAACCCGCAATCCCAGCCGCTAATCAGCAGGCTCCAGCCTGACCGCGACTGAGAGCATGCATGGCTAGTAAATAGTAAAAGCCGATGCGAGCCCAGCCAACCTTAAGGCTTCACCGGTAGCTTAAGCTGCCAAGTTTCGGGGACTTTGGTCCCCGATCCACATTCCAGGCACATTCAAGACACGACAGAGGCACGACACCTGTCACATCCTGCAGTTGATGCCTTCCTCCCCCAAATTTAACAAAGATTTTCTTCTCCAATAGAAATGTTGTTTGAATGCATGACTATATCTGCCTATGCTGTCAGTGCGGGCAAGAGGATGGTTATGTGCATTTTTATAGCATCTTCGGCTTGCGAAACAATGCTTGTGACATTGTATAAATCATCAAGTTTGCAATAATTTCGTAATGAGCTTGCAGAACAACGATTTGAGCCGGGAGACAGAAATGACAGCCATTTTCAGGAGCGCAGCAGCGGCATTGCTTGCGTTCGTTAGCATCACCATCACAACCTCATCTGCGCTTGCCGCGACTGAGCATGGTACCGAGCAAGAAGCGATAGCCCTGGTCAAGCAAGCTGTTGCCTACTACAAGGCAAACGGCAAGGAAAACACCTTTGCCGAAATCAATAAGCCGGATGGGCAGTTCATTAACAAGGATTTGTACCTGTTCGTCGGCAGCACGCAAGAAGGAGGGGTGACGCTGGCCCATGGCGCCAATGCCAAGCTGCTGGGGAAAAATCTGAGTGAGATGAAAGACGTGGACGGCAATAAGTTCGTCAAGAGAATGGCGGAAGTCGCCAATAGCAAATCCGGCAAAGGCTGGGTTGACTACCGCTGGCCCAATCCCACTACCAAAGAACTGGAACAGAAAAGCACCTATGTAGAGCGGGTGGACGATATCTGGTTTGCCTGCGGTATCTATAGGTAAAATCTCAAATATGAGGTCTTGATTCCCGCCATATGGGAATCAAGGCTTGAATTCTCTCCGCAAGCTGCTAGCATAGGTCTCATCTTCCAGCTATCAGTTCCCATGCGGATTCCCCCAACACCCGATGCAACATCGCCAATACCCGTCAGTGAGCGGGTATTGCAGGTGCTTGCGGCGATTGCCCGTAGCGGCCATCCCATATCGGCGCGGGAATTGGCTGCACAAACCCAGCTACCCTTGAGCACCGTTTACCGTCACCTGCTCCCATTGAAGAAATGGGGACTGGTGCAGCAGCATGCGCAAACCGGCTTGTATGAGCCTGGGCCACTGGGTGTGCAGCTCGCCTGGGGCTTCGACCAGCATTCTTTTTTGATGAGCCAGGCCAGGAGCGAGATAGAGCAACTGGTCGCGCAATCCGGCGAGAGCGTGGGCTTGCTGGTGCATGTACAGCGGCAGGTGGTATGCCTGGACATGCAGGAGAGCGAACAAGCGCTGCGCTGTTCATTTGCCAAGGGCAGGGCCAATTCCCCTTTGCGCGGCGCCTCAGCCAAAGCGCTGCTGGCGTTTACGGCGAAGCCGGCGCAGGATTTGCTGATTGCGCATTATTTGCCGGAGCAGCCGGATGAGCAGCGCCAACTGAAGATAGTGCTACAGCAAATTTACCGGCAGGGCTATGCAGTGAGCGAAAACGAAGTGGACCAGGGTGTTTGGGGCGTCAGCGCCCCCGTCTTCTCCGGCAGGAATAAAATGGAAGCGACCCTGTCATTGATGGCGCCGGTCTCGCGCGCGGCAGCCAGACAAGACGAGTGGATACAACAAACCCTGGCTACCGCCGCCCGCATCAGCCAGCGCCTACGAGCTAGTTAAAATAATTTGCATCTTAATATGCATTTGTAAGGGGACACTACAACGTGAGCACCGCATTTCATTTCCATCAGGGCAGCAGCCCTTTGCTGATTTCCATGCCGCATGCCGGTATTGAAATTCCCGTAGACATCGCAGCTGCCATGCATCCCATTGCAGCCGTCAAGGCCGATACCGACTGGCATTTACCCTTGTTGTATAACATGGCCACGGAGCTCGGGGCTTCTGTACTGGTAGCGAATTATTCCCGCTATGTAATCGATTTGAACCGGCCTACCGACGACACCAACCTGTATCCTGGCCAGGACACTACCGGCCTGTTTCCAATAGATACCTTCAGCAAGCAGCCCCTGTACAAGGAAGGGATGCAGCCGGATGAGGCGCAGGCGCAGCAGCGCATAAAGCAGTACTGGCAACCCTACCATGTGCAGTTACAACAAGAGCTGCAGCGTATCCGGCAGCAGCATGGGATTGCTGTGCTGTGGGATGCGCATTCGATCGCCTCGCAGGTGCCGCGTTTCTTTGAAGGCAAACTGCCGGACCTGAATTTCGGCACTGCTGACCAGCGCTCCTGTGCCCCCGGCATGCAGCAGGCGCTGGCGGAGGCGCTGCAGTCGACCGAGGCCGCACGCTATAGCCATGTGTTCAATGGCCGCTTCAAGGGCGGCTATATCACGCGCAATTATGGCTCTCCGGCCCAAGATGTGCATGCGGTGCAACTGGAAATGAGCCAGTGCGTGTACATGAATGAAGCCGAACCGTTTGAATACCGGCCCGACCTTGCCGCGCAAGTGCAACCCCTGCTGCACAAGCTGCTGCTTGCCTGCCTGACGTGGGCAGATGCCAATAAAAAAGCAACGGCGTAAACGCAATGAATACGATGACTTCTGCCAATAATCTGTTCGCCCGCCATGCGCTGCTGCCGCAAGGCTGGGCCAGCAATGTCCGGCTGCACTGGGATGCGTACGGCGACTTGACTGAAATCGAGCTGGACGCCAGCGCCCATGCTTATGAAAAACAGCAGCACTTTGTGCTTCCCGGCATGGTCAACCTGCATTCGCATTCTTTCCAGCGTGCGCTGGCCGGCATGACTGAAACCGCGGGTGAGGGGCCGGACAGTTTCTGGACCTGGCGTGACTTGATGTACCGCACTGCGCTGAATATCTCGCCGGAGCAGATGCAAGTCATTGCTGCGCAGTTGTATGTTGAATGCCTGCGCCATGGCTACACCTCGGTTTGTGAGTTTCACTACCTGCATCGCGCGCAGGATGGCAATTTTTACACCGATATGACGGAAACCGCGCGCCGGGTGATCGCCGGCGCACGCGCCAGCGGCATAGGCATCACGATGCTACCGGTGCTGTATAGCTATGCGGATTTCGGCAAGCAGGCCTTGCGCACGGATCAACGGCGCTTCGTCACCAATGCCGAACAGATTTTGCAAATGCTGTCCCTGCTGGAAAATGCCCGTGACGGGCAGACCGAGGTTGGTGTTGCGCCACATTCGCTGCGGGCAGCAGACACACAGCAGATACGTGAGCTTGTCGCTGCCCTGCCTGCCGACCGGCCCGTTCATATCCATATCGCTGAGCAGCAAAGGGAAGTCGGTGCCTGCCTGCAAAGCACAGGCAAGCGCCCGGTAGAGTTATTGTTTGATACGCAGCAAGTAGACCGGCGCTGGTGCCTGGTGCATGCAACGCATTTATCCAAGAGCGAACTGAGGGCAATCGCCGCCAGCGGCGCGGTGGCCGGCATTTGCACCACGACGGAAGGCAATCTGGGTGACGGCTTCTTTGACTTGCCCGACTATATTGCCGCCGGTGGCCGCTTCGGCATAGGCAGCGACAGCCATGTGTCGCAGAGCCCGATTGAAGAATTGCGCTGGCTGGAATACGGGCAAAGATTGCGCACGCAGCAGCGCAATGTGGCCAACCTGGCAGGGCGCCGCCGCGTCGGCGACTTCCTGTGGCAGGAGGCCCTGGCCGGCGGGGCGCAAGCATCTGGGCGCAAGCTGGGCAAGCTGCAAATCGGTTCGCGAGCGGATATACTGGTGCTGGACGATCAGCATCCCAATCTATATGGTGTAGCGGTGGAGGATGTGCTGAACACCTGGATATTTACCGGCAACGACAACCTGGTCCGCGATGTGCGGGTAGGAGGGCAGCTCATGGTGGAAAACGGCAGGCATGTGAACCAGGCGACTATCGCCGGCTCTTATCTCAGCGCAATGACGGCCTTGCGCAAGCTGCCAAAATGATGACGCTGCTGCCGGTCGCTGCACGTGTTGCCAAGCCATGGAAAAACGGTGGCGGCAGCACCAGCGATATCCTGGTAATGCCTGAGAATGCAGGCCTGGATGATTTCGACTGGCGCCTCAGCATCGCGACGATAGGCGGCATAGGTCCATTTTCAGAATTCAAGGGAGTGGACCGCAGTCTTAGCCTGCTGGAAAATGCCGGTCCGGAACCGCTGTGCCTGCTGGTAGATGAAGTGCGCTTCCAGCTGGATAGCCAAAATCCCAGCCTGAGGTTTTCCGGCGAAGCCAGGGTGCGCACCGAAGCAGGTGGCGAGCCGCATGTCGTGCTGAATGTGATGAGCAGGCGCGATTGCTTTACGCATCTGCTATCCACGGTGCGTATCTCCGGCTCACAGCAGATTGAACTCGATGATGCTATTCATATCCTGCTGGCGCAGCAAGGCGAATGCCGGATCGTGAACACCGGCCAGACGATACGTCCTTATGACGCAGTGCTGGTACAGCAAGAGTCCTCCATTCATCTGGAGACGGGTGCGGAGGCCAGCCTGCTATTGATCGCCATTAAACCGGCCTGATCGTTGTAGCCGAAACTCATCTCACTGCTATGAGCGAAATAAGCTTTCGCATTGTCTATTCAAATACCGGCCTGAAAAAACTGCGCTCATAGCTGATAAAGCAACGGGTATCATCCGCGTATTGAAACGCAGCCTGGCATGCCGGATCTTGCGCGGACTTGGTCCTGTATTCCTCATACAAAGCCAGGCTGGGAAAGCTGAACAAGGCCAGCGCGACATTGCTGGCGCCTTCCGACGGCATGAAGTAGCCGTGATGCGTGCCGCCGAATTTTTCCACCAGCGGTATCCATAATTTGCCGTAGTGTTCGAACTCTTTTTGTTTATAGGGATCGATGATGTAGCGCAGGTAACAGGTAATCATGGCGGCCTTGATGGATGGGAAAATGGGAGCGTGAACTTGCTTGACGGTTCTTGCCTATAATAAGCAACAGCAGGAAACGACATTCTATACAAGAACCCGGGAATTATGATGAGCACAGTCTTTCGCAGCCTTGATGTCAGTCAACTCAGCACCGGTGAGGCATACCGCATACTGAACAATATGGTGTCGCCGCGCCCCATCGCCTTTGTGTCCACGCGTTCAGAACTCGGCGTGCCCAACCTCGCTCCTTTCAGTTATTTCATGGCGGGCGGCGCCAATCCTCCTTCCGTCGTAGTGTCGCCGGTCGGCACGCATACCGGCAAGCCCAAGGATACGCTGGTGAATATCCGCGCTACCGGCCAGTTCACGATCAATCTGCTGAGCTATTCGATGATCACCGGCATGAATCAGGCTTCCTATACCTACCCGCATGGAGAGAGCGAATGGCCGCATACCGGCTTCACCCCCGTACCATGCGTCAAGGTCAAGTGCGACAGGGTTGCCGAGAGCCTGATTGCGATTGAATGCGTGTTGCATCAGATTGTGCCGCATGGGGAGGGCACGGCGTCAGCCAACTACGTGATAGGCGAAGTCGTGTATTTCCACGTTGCCGAAAGCCTGTATGGAGAAGATGGGCAGATAGATCCAAGAAAAACCGACTATGTCAGCCGCATGGGAGGCGACTGGTACACCCGCACTACGCCCGACACCATGTTCGAGCTGGGGAGGCCGGAAAGTGCGGAAACACAGTGGCGCAATAAGTGAGCGAAATAAGTGGGAGAACAATAAGCAAGCGAACAATAGGCTAGTGCTGTTGCAGGAAGGCGATAATGTCGGGCAGCAGCGCCTTTGCCGCAAATAAAGTGCTCGCGTGATTGGTGCCGGGAACGATCAGCAGTTTTTCTGCGTGCAGATCCTTAGCGGCTTTTTCTATTGTTGGCAGGCGCCGGTCGCCATCGCCGGAAAACAGCATCAGCGGCGCCGTGATCTCGGCCAGCCTGGGTTGATAGCCATCGCGGTCACGCGCTGCCGCAGCGAGCGCAGCAAGGTCGTTGTGCAGAATAAACGGACGAGCCTCCTTGCTCACCGTCTCGCCGATAAAATTTTCCAGTGCACTGATAAAAGCATCCGGGTCACTGCCATCTAAAGCGGCAAATGCGGATAAGCTATCTGCATACGGATGCGCTCCGCCTATGATCAATGTAGCTACCAATTGCGGATAGCGCAGCGCCAGGCCGAAGGCCAGCCAGCCACCCATGGAATAGGCCAGTACATGGCAGCGCTGCACCGCCAGTTCGGCCAGAACTGCGCGCACATCGTCGATGCGCTTTTCCAACGCATAGGCATCGTGATCGTGAGGCTTGTCGCTGAGCCCGTGACCGCGCAGGTCGATCAGGATGACGCGGTAATATCTTTCCAGTGCGGCGACATAACCAGTCATCTGCCATTGCTTGCTGCTGGAGCTGAAACCGTGCAGCAGTACTATCGCCTCACCCTGGCTATGGCCATGGGTTTCGTAGTAGATTTTCGTTCCGTCATTGTTCGCATAGGGCATATATAGGCTCTTGGTAGCGTATGTTATCAACCTAGTGTGGTTAGCCTGTTCAGTCATGCCGTGCCAGTAAGCCGGGCTTCGCACCGATCCCGTAAAAGGCTTAAAATGAAGGCCTATCATAAGAGACTATTTATGCTCAGTCCTGAACAAATTTCCGAATTCCAGCAGCAAGGTTACCTTATCTTGCGTGGCCTCGCCGGCCCTGCATTTTGCGAGCAGGTGATCGCCTTCGCACAGCAACAACTGGCAGAGCAGGTTGCACCCATAGAGTTTGAAGCCGACCTGAAGTATCCGGGTGCTCCCGCATCACGCACCGACGAGGGCGGGCACACAGCGCGCCGACTGTTGCGCGCCTATGGCCGCGGCGAATTATTGGCAAACTGGGCAACGGGAAATGCCATCGTGCCGGCTTTGAAGCAGTTGCTGGGGCCGCAGGCCAAGCTGTCGCAAGCACATCATAATTGCATCATGACCAAGCAGCCGCAGTATTCCAGCATTACCGGCTGGCACAGGGATAGCCGCTACTGGAGTTTTCAACGCGCCGAACTGGTGACGGTATGGCTGGCCTTGCGTGACGAGACGGTAGAGAATGGTTGCCTGCTGGTGATACCGGGTTCGCACAAGGTGGCAATACAGTCGCAGCAACTGGACGATGCACAGTTTTTGCGGCCTGAGCTGGAAGACAATCAGGCGCTGATACGGCAGGCAGTCAGCGTGCCCTTGCAACAGGGTGATGTGCTGTTTTTCAGCAGCAACCTGTTTCATGCTGCCGGCAAGAACCAGACCGCTCAGACCAAGTATTCGATGGTATTTACTTATCGGGCTTTGGATAATCCGCCTGTGGCAGGGTCGCGGTCGGATAGTTTGCCGGAGGTGGCTTTGTAGTGATGGTTGTGAGTGCCTGAGATGGGCAACCTTATTTTAAGGTTGCTGGCCGGGGGTAGCCCGGCGGCTACCTACCTTTTTTGCTTCGCCAAAAAAGGTAGGCCAAAAAAGGCGACCGCAGACTTGCCCTACGGGTGATGGCGCAGTGCGCCATCACATTTTGTGCATCACAAAAAATGGGAAACAGACGAAACTCGCCTGCGGCTCAAACAACGTCTGTTTCTGATCCATTTTCTGTAACGCACAAAATGCTACGTCCCCAGCGGGGATAGATCAAAAACAGAGGCAATCAGGCTTTTGCCTAGCAAGTGGTCGGTGTCTGCAAATACACTTCATCTCGGATTTCGTGATGACAGATCCATAGTTTCTTACAATTCCAGCGCGATCAATTCCTGCACCGTCTGGCGGCGGCGTATTAGCTTGATGTTGTCGCCGTCTACCAGCACTTCCGGGATCAGCGGGCGTGAGTTGTAGTTGGACGACATGCTGGCGCCGTAGGCGCCGGTGTCGTGGAACACGAACAGGTCGCCTATGTCGCAGGCTGGCAGGTCTTGTGTGGTGACCACGCCGCCGTCTTCCTGCGTGAACACGTCACCGGATTCACACAGGGGGCCGGCAACGACTGTCGGGCGTAGCGCGGTGCTGCGGGCGTCGCCATTGGGGGCGTGGGCGGTGATGCGGTGGAAGCTGCCGTACATGGCCGGGCGGGCCAGGTCGTTGAAGCCGGCGTCCACCAGCGCGAAGAAATTGCTGCCTACCTGTTTTTGCGCGCGCAGCTCAGACACCAGGATGCCGGATTGCGCGACCAGGAAACGGCCGGGTTCGATTTCCATGGTGATCGCGTGGCCCAGATAGGCTTCTATTTCTTTCCTGGCCTTGTCCCAGATCTCGAAATAATGCGCGGTATCCACTTCGCCTTCACCGTCGCGGTAGGGGATGGACAGGCCGCCTCCGATGGAGATCGCAGACAGGTCGCGGCCGCAGGCTTTGACCTGCTGTATCATCGCCTCGCACACGCTTTGCAGATGGTCATAGTCGACACCCGAGCCTATGTGCATATGCAGGCCGATCAGGTTCAGATTGTATTGCGCGATGATCTGCATGCACTGCTGCAATTGCTCAAACCAGATGCCATGCTTGCTTTGCTCGCCGCCGGTATTGGTCTTGCGGCTGTGGCCGTGACCAAAGCCGGGATTGATGCGCAGCCATACCGGATGGCCCTGGCTATTGCCCGCCGTTGCCTGGCCCAGTTGTTCCAGCATTTGCGGTGAGCCGCAATTGACTGGAATATTCAATTCGACCACCCTTTTCAAGGCGTGGCGGTCCAGCAGATCGGCTGTGAAGACGATAGGCGCATGCTGGATGTCGCCGGGTTGGAAGCCGGCGACCAGTGCGCGCTCCACCTCACCGAGAGACACCGAATCCACCATCACGCCTTCTTCCTTCATCAGTTTCAGCAAATGAATGTTGGAGGAGGCCTTTTGCGCAAAACGGATCACGTCAAAGCTGCGCAGGCGGGCGATCTGCTTGCGGATGACGGCTGCATCATAGATCCAGCACGGGGTCTGGTATTGTTCGACGATCTTGCTGATTTGGGCGCTGGTGGTCATGGTGGTCAATAAATTTCAAAAGATGGGGAATAAAGGAATCTGCTTATAATGTACCAAGCTATGACACAGAATTGAACGGGCTTCCATAAGCAAAAGGCCTGTTCAGTCAAGAATTGAATGGAAATCGCCCGGATTACCTTATGAACCAGAAAATAGACGGCTTTGATCAGAAAATCCTGCAATTATTACAACAGGACGCCCGTATGTCGCATGCAGAAATCGGCCGCCAGGTGCACCTGAGCCAGCCGGCGGTCTCCGAGCGCATCAAGCGCCTGGAAAGCTCGCAGGTGATACGGGCATATAAGGCCGACATTAACCCCAAGGCGCTGGGCTACCAGATCACTGCGATGATACGCCTGTCCACCCAGCAGGGGCGTCCTTATGCCCAATATGTCGCGGAGTGTCCGGAAATCGTGGATTGCTATACCGTCACCGGCGAAGACGGCGCGGTGATGCGCGTATTGGCAACCGACGTGGAGCACTTGCAGCGCATCATCAATGAATTGAATGCCTTTGGCTCCACCTCAACCGCTATCGTTTTGACAACCCATGTTGCCGGTAAGGCGATTACCGCACCGGTACGTTTATCCGATGGAACTCAACAAAATTAAATAGGTCGTATAATGCGGGTACCTGATCGCATGGGCTTGGCAGTGCTTGAGCCGCCTATGCATAATCTATCGCATGACTTATTGGAATCTCCATGTTAGCGCCTTCTTCTCCGGTCAAATTCAAGATATTTTCAGTGGTTGCTGCGGTCGCGCTGATTGCGCTGGCGGTGACCTTCTTTTCCCTGTCGAACAAGCCGCAGGCCCCTGACGTTACCTTCGTTAACCTGAAGGGTGAAAAAATCACGTCGCAGAGCCTGCGCGGCAAGGTGGTGATGGTCAATTTCTGGGCGACCTCCTGCGAGACTTGCGTGGCCGAAATGCCGCACATGATAGAGACCTACAATAAATACAATAAGCAGGGTCTGGAATTTGTCGCGGTTGCCATGAGCGAAGATCCTCCAAACTATGTGCTGAACTACACGGAGACGCGCAAGCTGCCGTTTGATGTGGCGCTGGACGTACAGGGCAAGCTGGCCAAGGCCTTCGGCGACGTCAAGATGACCCCGACCACCTTCGTGATCGACAAGCACGGCAATATTCTGAAGCGCTATCTGGGCCAGCCTTCCTTCCCAGAGTTGCATCAGTTGCTGGACAAGGCACTGGCTTCTGCTTAAAGACGACAGAGGCTGGTTCTAAAGCATCCAGCCCCGGATAATAAAAAGCCGCTATACCCGGAAAGGTGTAGCGGCTTTTTCAATTCTGACTAGAGCTGTTCGCTATAGGCTGCGCTTGGGAAACAGCTTGCGCACCACATCATCCACATAGGTAAATACGACAGGTATCACCAGCAGGCTGAGCAACGTGGAGGTAATCAGGCCGCCTATCACCGCAATCGCCATCGGTGCGCGGAAGCTTGGATCTATCCCTATGCCCATCGCAATCGGCAGCATGCCGGCACCCATGGCGATGGTAGTCATCACGATGGGCCTTGCGCGCTTGTGGCCGGCATCTAGCAGCGCTTCCATGCGTGTCATGCCTTCGCGCCGCGCGACGATCGCATATTCCACCAGCAAGATGGAGTTCTTGGTCGCTATGCCCATCAGCATGATCAGGCCTATCAGCGACGGCATGGAGAAGGCGCTGTGTGTCAGCAACAGTGCGACGAAGGCGCCGCCTATCGACAAGGGCAGCGCCGCCAGGATGGTCACCGGCTGCATGAAATCCTTGAACAGCAATACCAGCACCATGTAGATGCACAGCACGCCGGTCAGCATGGCCAGGCCGAAGCTGAGGAACAAGGTGCCCATTTCTTCGGCATCGCCAATGATCACGCGCGACACGCCAGCCGGCAAGTTTTTCACGCTGGGCAGCTTGTCTGCCGCATCGCTGACTTCACCCAGTGTCAGGCTGTTCAGTTCCACGTCAAAAGTCACATTGCGTGAACGGTCCAGCCGGCTGATCTGGGTGGGGCCGCTGCCCAGCGCGATGTCGGCCACCTGGCCCAGCATCACATGGCCGGTCTTGGTTGGTACCGACAGGCGTGACAATTGTTCCAGGTCGGTCCGTGCAGAACTGGGGAAGCGGACCACGATGGGAATTTGCCGTTCCGGCAAATTCATTTTTGCCAGCGCCACGTCATAGTCGCCGACGGTGGCTATCCGTATGGTCTCTGCGATAGCCGTAGTCGTTACACCAAGATCGGCGGCGCGTGCGGCATCGGGTTTGATGATCACTTCCGGCCGTATCAGGCCAGCGCTGGAGCTGATCGAGCCTATGCCCGGCAGTGTGCGCAATTCCCGCTGCACATTGTCTGCGACAGTAGTGAGCGTATCCACATTTTCGCCGACCAGTACCAACTGGTATTTTTCGCCGGTATTGCCCAGGCCTATCGTTGTGCGCACGCCGGGCAGGGTTTGCATCATTTCGCGGATATGTCCTTCAATCGCAGTCTTGGTTTCTTTCCTTTGTGAGCGCGGCACCAGGGTCAAGGTCAGGCTGGCCTTGCTGACCGAGCTCACCCCGCCTGAAGTGAAAGGATCGCCACCGGCAGTACCGCCGCCTACCGCGGTATAAACTTTCACGACGTCCTTGCGCGATGCCAGGAGCTTTCTCGCACGCTCCGCCATGGCCAGTGTTTCGGCATAGGTGCTGCCGGGCGCCAGTTCCATCTTGACCACGGTCTGGGACCTGTCATCGGCAGGCACGAAGCCCGTGGGCAATAGCGGCACCAGCGCCAGCGAGGCGATGAAAAACAATACCGACATCAGGGCCGTCAGGAAGCGGTTTTTCAGGCACCAGTGTGCAGCGCGCATATACATTTGCATCAGCTTGCTGTCTTTTTCTTCGCCGTGGAAGATGGGTTTCAGCATGTAAGCCGCCATCATCGGCGTCAGCAGGCGCGCGACGACCAGCGAGGCCAGTACCGCCAGCGAGCAAGTCCAGCCGAACTGCTTGAAGAATTTGCCGGCAACGCCGGTCATGAAGGCGGTAGGCAGGAAGACCGCGACCAGCGTGAAGGTGGTGGCGATCACCGCCAGGCCGATCTCGTCCGCCGCCTCCATCGCTGCCTGCAAAGGCGATTTACCCATGCGCAGGTGGCGCACAATGTTTTCGATTTCCACGATCGCATCATCGACCAGGATGCCGACCACCAGCGCCAGCGACAATAAAGTCACGGTATTGAGCGTGAAATCAAACAGGTACATGCCAAGGAAGGTTGGCACTACCGACAGCGGCAGCGCAGCAGCAGATACCAGCGTGGCGCGCCAGTCGCGCAGGAACCACCACACCACCAGCACCGCCAGCAAGGAACCTTCAAATAGCAGGTACATGGAACCGTTGAAGGATTCCTGCACCGGTTCGACCATATTGTAGGCTTCGTCAAACTTCAGGTCGGGCTGCGACGCGCGCATTTTTTCCAGCGCCTCGCGTATGCCCTTGCCTACGGTCACTTCGCTGGCACCCTTGCTGCGGGTAATCTCAAAACCAACCACGGGCTTGCCATCCAGCAGCGCAATCGAGCGCCGTTCGGCGACCGTATCCTTGACGTTGGCGATCTGGCCCAGCTGTATGCGGCGGCCATCGTTGAGCGACAATTCCATATTAGCCAGGTCATGTGCGCTGGCCACATTGGCAATCGTGCGCACTGTCTGTTCGCCTTCTCCCAGGTTGGCGCGGCCGCCGGATGCATCTTTTTGCACCTGCAATAGCTGGCGCGACACTTCTGCCGCAGACACATTCAATGCCGCCATGCGGGCAGGGTCCAGCTCTACCAGTACTTCGCGGTTGACGCCGCCGACGCGCGATACCTTGCCTATGCCGCGTACCGCCATCATGGCCTTGGTGACCTGGTTGTCCACCAGCCAGGACAAGCCCTCTTCATCCAGCCTGGACGAGCCTACCGTGTAGACCAGGAAGGGCACGCCGCTGAATTCCACCTTGCCGATGATAGGGTCCTTGGCGTCGCCCGGCAGTTCGCCGCGCACGGTGCCGACGGCATTGCGGACGTCGTCCATCGCTTCCGTGATCGGTTTTTCCAGCACAAACTGCACCATGATCAGCGATTGGCCGTCCTGCACCGTGGAGTAGATATGTTTCACGCCCTGCAGGCCGGCGACTGCATTTTCCAGCTTGCGGGTGATTTCACTTTCTATCTGGGCCGGTGCCGCGCCCGGCAAGACCGTGGTGATGTTCACCATCGGCAGTTCTATGTCAGGAAAATCCTGCACCTTCATATTGTGGAAGCCGATCAGGCCTGCCAGCGTCAGCAGGATGAACAGCAATACCGCCGGAATCGGGTTCTTGATCGACCATGCAGAAAAATTGATCATCGTGTCTGCCCGCTCATTTCACCGCTGCCTTGGCTTTGCCGGATTTTTCACTGCCGGAACTGCTGCTGCCAGTTGGGGGCGCAAGCGCGGCAACCACGCGCACCGTGTCGCCATCGGCCAGGAAGCCGGCGCCGCTGTCGACGACCTTGGCATCTGCCTGCAGGCCGCTGAGGATTTCGGTGCGCCCTTGCTGCGTGCGGCCTTGCGTTACACGTAACTGCTTGATCCTGCTATTGGCGTCGACCGTGAATACGCTGGCATAGCCGTCGCGTATCACCACGGCATTGGCCGGTACCGACAGTGCGCTGCTTTCGCCGAGCACGAATTCGCCTTTGGCAAACATGCCTGCCTTCACATTTGTCATCGCTGCCGCATTGCCGGCCATGTCCACATACACCAGCGCCTTGCGGCTCTGCGGATCTACGGTGGGTGCTACCGTCCTCAGCTTGCCGTTGATGACCGTGCCATCCGCAGAAAATACATGCACCGCCTGGCCGCTGCTGAGCTTGGCGGTTTCTTCGGCGGTGACTTCGGCGCGCCATTCGAGCCGGCCCTGCCGTATCAGGCGAAACAATTCCTGCCCGCCGATAGAGATAGCGCCTATGGTCGCCGTACGGGACGAAATGATGCCGTCATCCGGCGCTACGACGCGAGTGTGCTGCATGCGCAGGTTGCCGGTTTGCAGCGCTGCCTTGGCGGCAGTCAGCCTGGCCGCAGCGGTATTTCTGGCGGTGGCGTACTGGCTGATCTGCTGCACGCTCATCGCGCCGCTGTCTTTCAGTTGCAGCGCGCGCCTGGCATTGCTTTGCGCTTCGGCCAGCGTGGCCTCTGCTTCGGCCACGGCGGCACTTTGCTGCGCCACTTCTGCCTGTATAGTGTCGTCCGAAAATCTTGCCAGCAATTGTCCTTTTTTTACCTGGTCGCCGACCTGTACCAGCAATTCGCTGAGACGCACGCCGTTCAATTCCGTCCCTATGATGGATTCCTGCCATGCCGCGACGCTGCCGTTGGCCGCAAGGGTGGAAGTCCACGAACTGTTCTGCGGCGCTGCGAGGGTAACGGTCAGCGCCGGGCGGCCGGCTGCACCGGACGGGCTTGCGGGTGCGCTGGCGGTTGTAGATATCGCAGATGCTGCAGCGGACGCAGAAGATGCAGTGGACGAGGCAGAGGCAGTCGTAATGGGTGTAATTGGCGCGGCTGGGCTATTGTTGTTTGCCGGCGCATCCTTCTTGATAAACAGGAAGCCGGCCGCCACCAGCCCCAGTACGGCTGCGATGGCGATTGCCAGTGTATTTTTAGGTTTGTACTCCATGAGCCGACTCCAGTATCTGTTTTTTCTATAAGCCCGTGAAGTTCGCCAACGGACTTCATGCTGCGGGCTGCGCGGCCTTCCCCTGCAATGCCAGGGCGGTGAGGCCTGCGGGTTTACTCCTGTTTTGTCTCTGCCTGCCAGTCGCCGCCGACTGCCTTGTACAGGGCTATCCATGCTGCGGCCTGGTCACGCTGCAGCATCAGCTTCTGGTGCTGGCTGGTCAATTGCTGGCGCCTGACTTCTTCCCGCTCCAGCACGCTATAGCTGCCGGCTTTCAGGCCTGCTTCGCTGGCCTGCATCGCGATATTCTGAGCTTCGTCAATTTTTTGCTGCTGCAGCAGGTTCTGGTTTGCCGCATCCAGCCGCAGCAAGGCTTCTTCCACTTCTTTTACGGCGAGCAAGGTCTTTTGCTTGAAGGCCGCCAGCATTTCTTCGTAGCGTGCATTGGCATTGTCCAGTGCCGCCCTGCGGGTCCCTGCATCAAACAGCGGCAGATCCAGCACCGGGCCGAAGAACCAGCTATTGCCTTGCTGGTTTTGCCCGTTGATGCTGTACGTGTATCTTCCTACTGCTCCCATCAAGGATAGGGAAGGGTAGCGGCGGGCGTCTGCCACGCCCACTTCCGATGCGGCTGCCGTCAAGTTTTGCAGCGCCGCGCGCATGTCCGGGCGTTGCAGCAAGACCTTGGCCGGCACGCTCTCGACGACAAAGCTGGCCGGCTGCGGCATCTGGGCTGCGCGTGTCGCCAACAGGCTGCGCAGTTCGGGTTCCGGCATGCCGGTCAGGACCACCAGTGATTTGACGGTGATCGCGCACTCGGTTTTTTGCTGCTGCAACTGGGTCAGTGCATTCGCCAGCAGCGTATTGCTCTGTGCCATTTCCACGGCGGAAATGAAGCCCGCGCCTATTCTTTGCTGGAAAAGTTTTTGCGTCAGTGTTTGCGAGTTGGCGACTTTTTGCAGGATGTCTTGCTGGATCTCGCAGGTGCGCAGCGCCACATAGGCGTTCGCCACTTCGGCTGACAAGCTGATCCTGGCATCTTGCCATTCATTCTCGCGTGCCTCCACCCGGGCTTGCGCGCCGCTGCGCGTGATGGATGCTCCGCCGAACAGGTCCAGCTCCCAGCGCGCATCCAGCCCGCCTATTGCATAGCTCTGTTTTACCGGCGGCGGTTGCAAGGGACTGCGGGTGCTGGCATAGACAACTCTTAAATCGACGGAAGGCCACAGCGCGGCACCGGCAGATGCGGCATCGGCTCTTGCCTGCGCGATACGCGCGGCGGCCTGTGCCAGGCTGGTATTGTCTTGCAGCGCCTTAGCCTGCAGATCGGTCAGTACCGTATCTCCCCAGCCTGCCCACCAGGCCGCCATCGACGCCACCCGGTTTGTCTCTTCTGCAGGCAGTGGTGCTTCCCACTGAGGGCCGGGTTTGACCAGGGCCTGTGCATCCGGATGTGGAGCCGTCACCCAGCAGCCGTGCAAGCTCAGCGTAGCCAACGCGGCCACAGCAGATATTGCCAATTGGAAAGATGACTTTGGCATCTTTAGCAGCATGAAGGGCCTTCGTGCCGAACACGTCCGCACAGCAGGCTGAACCTAGGGATTTGCATAGGAAATTCTGTTGCCACTATTAAATATTTAACCATAATACCTATACAGGACGACCGTCAATCATATTCGTCTGACTAGGGCTGACTCTGGTATGAATACAACTGAATTGGTGCTGAATTGATGCCGAATTGATTCAGCTGATGGCCTTGATATGCGGGATAGGGCGAAGAAGCGGATGGGGAGGTATTTTGCTGCGAAAAACGGGGCCTGCAGAAATTTCAGCGAAGAATCACAGAAATGTTGGGTAAGTGCTAAGAATGGCATCCAGCCACAATCCAGTCAGCGGCGAGATTGCTGAAGCAAAATTGCCGGAAAACGTGCTTTCCGGCAATTTTTTTTAGCGGACGGGGGGCTAGCTTTTCAGGGTTTTCAACTGATCTTCCGCGTCCGACTTCATTTTCTTGCGCAACTCAGGTTTGACACTGAGTGCCTTCTCGTAAGCGCTGACCGCTTTGGACTTGTCATTCACAGCCTGGTAGCACTGGCCCAGGCGGTAGTAGATATGTGCGCGGCCCTCTACAGCGATGGCTTTTTCAAAGTAAGGAATTGCATCGCGCTGTTTGCCTTGCTCCTGCAAGTTGCGGGCAAAGCCATATGCACCCAGTTCGCTGTCAGGATAGCGTTGCTGCAAATCGCGGAAGACGCGCTCCGCGTCTGCATATTTTTTTTGCTGCACATAATTGCTGCCCACTCCGGATAGCAGATTGCGCTGTATGTCGCTGAGGGAGGGGGAGCCGGCAGTATTCACCGCCAGCACATCGGTTTCCACCTTGGCGTATTTGTCATCACTGAGATCAATCTGCGCCTGCAGCAGCTTGCCTGCAACGGGATTCAGCTTGGTGGTTTCGGCAACCAGCGCCTGCGCCTTATCCTTGCCGCCGCCGACAAAGCCGGGTGCCTGCAAGTAGTACTGCAACAGTGAAAAGCGGGCATCGTAGTTTTTCGGATCCAGTTCTACCGCCTTCTGGAAGGCATTGCGTATCTTGCCCGCATAACCCATTGCCGACATGATGCCCGCCGACACTGCCTTGGTGCCCAGCACATTGCCCAACGCCTCATGGCATTCGGAATTTTGCGGGTGGGCCGCGATACATTGCTCAGCCAGCTTGGCTGCCTCGTCCAGACGGCTTTCTTTGCCTTCATTCAGGATCAGTTCGGTCCTGGCGACCAGCGCGTCGGCATTGCTGGGGTCCGCCGCCAGCTTGCTGCTGACTGCACGCTCGACTTCGGCATACTTCTTGGCGCGCAACTGCTCAGAATACTCATGGGCGCTGGCGGATTGTGCTACCAGCAGCGAACACAGGAGGGCGGCGCTGACCGATGACAGTCGGGCTGCCTGGTTGAAGCTCAATTTCATGCAGTCTCTTTCATAGAGGTGGATGGGACGAGGGCGGTGGTAAAAGCACTGGCGAAGGCCGAAAATTAGCTTTCGGCTAACAACGCGCGAACCAGGGAAACGGATGACCGGCCCGGAAAAATAGCGCTCTTTCAAGCAATATCAGCGCGTCGCATTTTGGCGGGCATCTTGCTGCAAGCTCTGCTGCAGGCTTTGCAATGGATGCTTGTTGACCTGTATCAGTCCGCGTTGTGGCCGGTCCAGATCCAGGATGGAGAAGATCACCAGGGCCACCAGCAAGGCAAAGCTGCAGGTGGCAAACAGGTTGCGGTGGCCGATCGCACCGCAGGCATAACCA
The DNA here is from genome assembly GCF_014636315.1 of Parundibacterium terreum. Classification (GTDB taxonomy): domain Bacteria; phylum Pseudomonadota; class Gammaproteobacteria; order Burkholderiales; family Burkholderiaceae_D; genus Undibacterium; species Undibacterium terreum. The sequence continues at coordinate 33,593 of NZ_BMED01000010.1, forward strand.
CTCATGGCGCCAGTCAGCAAAGCGGATATCAGCAATAGCCAGATCACCAGCTCCGGTACATGATTTTCACCGGCTTCGATTTGCTCGGAACTGATGTCTATCATGTCATTCAGTGCTGTGACAAACAAGGAATTACTGATGCTCTTTTCCTGCTGCATTTCCGTGCTGGCGATATGCCAGATCTGCTGTTGCAGCGCCTCCGTCTGGCTGGCAGCCAGCTTGGCCTTGGCGCCGTCGATTCCCGCCCGGTAGCCTTCAAGGCGCGCATCAACGTACTGCCGCAATAATTTCTTCGTCTGGCCGCGAGCATTGTCAGCCAGCAGCTCGGTACGCAGATACACGGTGCCGATCGCATTTGCCTCCTTCAGTATCACACCCTTGCGCAGGTCATAGCGTGCAGACGCCATCGCAAAAGAAAACGCCAGCAGCAAGCCTAGCAAGGCCAGTGCAGCCCCCATCAAGGTAGAGAACACACTGCTGGAGCGCTCATACTCCGCTGGATTGCTGCGCCTTCCTATGCGGTAGCTGGCTTCAATCACCAACAGTAGTGCAAACAGCAGGGCCAGAGCCAGTTGCCAGGCATCGATAGCGTACAGCACTTCCATAGGCAGCTTTCCTTTTCAGTGTGGTTTGTCGTGCGACTCTGAATGCTCATCGGTACTGGTGGCCGCCGGCGCCACGCTCAATACCGGTTCAGTGTCTTTTGGCGGAAAGAAGAAATCGCGCGTGCCGCTGAAGAAGCGTTTCAGTATCAGCAGCGCCAGTGCGCCGCCGCGGCCGAAGCTGACCCGCCGTGAGCGCAGTGCCACCAGCAGTGCCAGGCTGAAGCTGACACCCAGATTGACCATGCCTATCAGCATGATGCCGCACAGAGAATACAGCGCCAGTTGCCAGCTGATGTGATGGTCAAGTCCTACCAGCGCAAACGCAAAATTGGCGCTGGAAAAAGTAATATGGCGTATGTCTATCGGCAAGCCGAAGAAGGAACCCAATTGACCTATGGTGCCCAGCATGATGCCGAAAAAGAAGTTACCTGCCAGTGCGCCCAGGTTGTTGCCTATGTAGCCGGTGATACGGTTTAGCCGGTTTTCGCCGAGTATTTTTTGTAGCCACTTCAACTGCCTCAAGCGTTCCGGGATATTGCTGTAACTGGCCTTGTTGTCGTAATAGCCGGAGATCAGTCCGGACAGGAACAGGCAGACCCCGGCAATCGCCGCATGCGGCAGCGCCAGGCTATAGATGGGGTCTATGTCTTCCAGCAGGTGTCTGGCCTTGTCGGGCGACACCAGGTGGCTGCCATAGATGCCGTACCAGGCCCAGGCGATCGCATATGCGGTCGGTATGGCCAGTGCGACGTTGCCGATGATGGCGATGAATTGCGAGCGCAATACACGGACTACCAGTTCCACCAGCTCGTACAGTTTTTCCTTGCCCTCGTCGATGGATTTTGCGATCAATGCTGCGGTCATCGCCGGCTGCTTGGTCGCCACCGTAAAATGCAGTACGTGGATCAGCATGAAGCCGAAAGAATAGTTCAGACTGTACAGCAGTGCATAACCGAAAGGCGCGAGCAACATTTTGCCGAACAGTATCTTGATCGTCGCCATGAAGCCGACAATGAAACCGGCTCCCAGTGCGGAGCGCAGCATCTCATACCACTCGCTGCGGTTATTGGTGACGTAGTGCTCGCCGCTGCGCCCGGCACGCTCGGTTACCTGCAAGGACAAGAGTTCGGTATTGCTGCTGACCAGGTCGGTGAGGCTGCTCTTGTGGTTGTCGGCCGTGACCAGCTCTTTCAGACAACGCACGCTGATCAGTATTGCGTCTTCGCTGTTCTTGCTGTCCAGCAGATCCAATAGCATGCGCAGGCGCTTGATGCTTTGCGTCACCCGTAACAGCAGGCGCGTCAGGCTGACAGACGCACCTTGGGTCGCAGCATTGCGGCGTATCTTGACGATGATGTCTTCACATTGCGTCAGCAAGACCTCGACATGGGCGCCGTCCTCGCGCTCGGATTTGCGGTCCACCAGCCAGGCGCTGTACTTGGCGATATAGGCATTGATCTCGTCGTTCTGGCGCAGGAAGGGCGATTCGAAGCGTTCTATGTCGGGATGATTGCGCACCAGTTCCGATTCCAGGCCGATCGCAGTGACGCGGTAAGACAGCACCTGTATCGCTCCCAGTATTTCCTGGGTTACGGTCGCATACGAAGGGCGCAGCTTGTTGACGCGGAACCCAAGAGTGCTGAACAGGCTGGCCCAGGCCGCGTCGCTGACGGCAGCGACCCAAATATGGTCATCCGTGCGGTCGAACAACTGGCCGAATACGTCTTTCAGGTAATCGTCATTGATCAGCGGCGGCAGCCATTTTTCCGTCAGCCTGTGCCAGGCAGCACCCCAGAAGCCCTGGTTGGGCGTGATACCGGTGTCTGTCAGCAGGTGCACCAGTTTGCGCGTGACAACCACATTGGCAATATATTCGCGCAATCCTTCGGCCCAGGCCGGATGCTGGTCCAGCACAAAGCACAGGGCACGGATATTGTCGGTAGCGGTGACAACATCATGGGGTTTGCGTGGCCGTATCCTGGCGACGAGTTCGCGTAGCAGGGCGATGTCACGGTGGGGGGTATGTTGCGCGTTGTTACTAACGATGCGAATAAGGACGTCATCTATGGACAATATTGCTCTCCTTCTTGGTCCTGTAGGTTCCCAGATTGATGAACCCGTGTTGATTTTAAGTCATTTTCCCCGCAAAAAGGGTTTTGTCGATGTAGTTGCCGCCTGCACCGTCTGAGGGGGACGTGGGCTGCTATGGTAAAGTGGAGGCTTGTTCATAAAATAGTAGGTCTGCTCGTTGGATAATCTTTTGCTGGTGATTGCCGCCTTGTTCCTGGTGGTGTTGAATGGTTTTTTTGTTGCGGCTGAGTTCGGCCTGGTAAAACTGCGGCAGACACGGGTGCGCGCCATCGCAAAAACCAGCGGCGTGCAGGGCCGCATACTTGCCACTGTCCATCAGCGTCTGGATGCTTATCTGTCCGCGTGCCAACTGGGCATCACGCTGGCTTCACTGGGCCTGGGCTGGATAGGTGAACCGGCTTTTGCCCGCTTGCTGGAACCCCTGCTGAGCGCCATAGGCGTTACCTCGCAGGACCTGATCCATGGTATTTCCTTCTTCTTCGCTTTCTTCGTCATTTCCTTCCTGCACATCGTCGTCGGTGAGCTGGCGCCGAAGTCCATGGCGATACGCATGCCGGAGCGGGTCTCCTTGTGGACCGCACCCGCTCTGTATCTGTTTTACTGGGCCATGTATCCCGCCATCTGGACCCTGAACTGGAGTTCCAACAAGGTGCTCAGCCTGCTGGGGCTGGATGAGCATCATGGAGGCGATGCCCACTATTCGCAGGACGAGCTGAAGCTGATCCTGCGCACCCGCCACCCGGGCGACAAGCTGGTCAGCGACGAGCGCAGCATCATGGCGCAGATGCTGGACTTTGCGGATCTGGAAATTTCCGACCTGATGCGCCCTATCAATGAAGTGGTGGCGATGTACAAGGAAAAATCGCTGGAAGACAATATGCAGACGGCTTACCGCAACCGCTTCAGCCGCTACCCGTATTTCGACAGCGACGGCAAGACAGTGCTGGGGATGCTGCATCTGAAGGATCTGTTTCTGGCCAGGCAGGGCAACAAACCGGTGGCCGATCTTGGCAAGCACCTGCGCCAGGTAGAGTTCGTGCCGCCTACCATGCCGGCATTGGAATTGTTCCGCCGCTTCCGCAAGGGCGCGCCGCATTTTGCGATTGTCGGCTACAAGGGCAGCAAGCCGGTTGGATTCCTGACGCTGGATAATTTGCTGAGCGCACTGGTCGGCCAGATTCGCGACGAATTCCGCCAGAATGAAAATGACTGGACGCGTCAGGATGACGGCACCTTGCTGGGCAAGGGCAGCCTGCCTCTCTATACGCTGGGTACCGCGCTGGGTATAGACCTCGATAGCGAAGAAGTGGAATCCATAGGCGGCTTGATCATGCACCAGTTGGGAGACTTGCCGGAAGAGGGGCAGAAAGTTGAGTTCGATCACTTTGATGCCGTGGTCAAAAAAATGAATGGCCCGCGCATTGTTCTGGTGCGCATCTATCCCAAGGATGTGGGCGACACCCACCACCCTTAAGCCGCAAAGCGGCCTGGGTCAACTGCATTCACTTTGACTCGGGCCAGCCAAATTCTTCCAAAACTTGCCGATACCTTTCGCCGGTGAAATCCACGGCACTCTCGCGGGGTGAGGATTTCATTAACATTATATTGAAATATATAATGTTATTTCATATACTATGTAGTGAATACAGAGCGCAGCAAGAATGGAGTGCATGGATACCGCGAAAAAATTACCCGATATGGATTTGATGCGTGCCGCCGCCGGGGAGGCCAGCGCAGTATTGTCTGCGCTCGCCAATCCCGACCGCTTGCTGCTGCTATGCCAGCTCAGCCAGGGGGAAATGGCGGTGAGCGAGCTGGAAGAGCAACTGGACATCCATCAGCCTACGCTGTCGCAGCAATTGGGTGTATTGCGCAACCAGTCGCTGGTGAACACCCGGCGTGAAGGCAAGCGCATCTTTTATTCCATCTCGGACCCGCGCGTGCTGAGCTTGCTCTCCTTGCTGTATGACTTGTATTGCCCGAAGCCGGAATAATAAAAACAGGGAGCCGTAGCCGCTGAGCCACTCAATTTGCTGCACTTTCTAAGTAAGGAGACATCATGTCCATCGCCTGGAGTAATTTCACGCCTTATAGCGCTTTGCTGGGGGGAGTGCTGATAGGCCTCGCTGCCGCGGCACTGATGCTGTTCAATGGACGCATTGCCGGCATTAGCGGCATAGTCGGTGGCCTGTTTGGCCGTTCTGCTTCGTTTAGTGCGGGCGACAAAGGCTGGAGGATAGCCTTTGTGCTTGGCCTGGTCCTGGCGCCTTTTGCTTACCGCTTATTTGCTGTATTGCCGGAAAGCCAGGTCGATGCGTCCTGGCCGGTGCTGATCGTTGCCGGATTGCTGGTAGGCTTCGGCACTCGCTATGGCTCCGGCTGCACCAGCGGTCACGGCGTTTGCGGCCTGTCACGCTTTTCTGCGCGTTCACTGGTGGCGACGCTGCTGTTCATGGCCGCCGGTTTTGTCACGGTGTACTTGCTGCGGCACTTGCTGAGAGCATGATCATGCCTATACTGTTGTCAGGATTGGCGGGCTTGCTGTTTGGCATAGGCCTGATCGTTGCCGGCATGGCGAATCCAGCCAAGGTGCTCGGTTTTCTGGATATCGCGGGTGCCTGGGACCCGTCGCTGGCGCTGGTCATGGGCGGTGCCATTGGTATAGGCAGCGTGGCGTTTGCCGCGGCCAGACGGCGCAGTAAATCGCTGCTGGGTTCGTCCATGCAATGGCCCACGGCAAGCGGGATAGACCGCCGCCTGGTGTTGGGCAGCCTGATGTTTGGCATAGGCTGGGGACTGGCAGGCATTTGCCCAGGCCCTGCAATGGTTTTGCTGGGCAGCAGCAACAGCGGCAGCGGCAAGGCATTGGTTTTTGTCGTCGCCATGCTGTTGGGCATGCTGGTATTTGAATTGCTGCAGCGGCCCACAAGGACGCTTGCACAACATGAAGCTTAGGGTTCGGCACCACCGAACTATTGACTTACTTGGACGGCGCAGGCGAGGCTTGCGGACCTTATGATCACACTGATTATTTCTTTAGCTCTGGGTATTCTGGTCGGTTCCGTGATGGGGCTGACAGGCGCCGGTGGCGGCAGCATCGCCGTACCCGCGTTGGTGGCGGGGCTGGGCTGGAGCATGCAGCAGGCGATGCCGGTGGCATTACTGGCTGTTACCGGCGGCGCGGCGGTTGGCGCTATCGAGGGCCTGAAGAAAAAGCTGGTGCGTTACCGTGCGGCGATGCTGATGGCTCTAGTGGGAATTCCATTTACCACTATCGGGGTCAAGGTCGCGCATACCATGTCGCAGCAGTGGCTGATGATCGTGTTCGCCATCGTGCTGCTCATCATTGCGGTGCGCCTGTTCCTGCAGCACCGGGTGCCGGAAGGAAACGACGAACAAAGGCATACCGTATGCCACATCAATGCGCAAACCGGCCGGTTTGACTGGACGCTGTCCACCGGTTTGATCATAGGAGCAATAGGCAGCCTGGCCGGCTTTTGCACCGGACTGCTGGGTGTGGGCGGCGGTTTTGTGATTGTGCCCATGCTGCGCCGCTTCACCAATGTCAGCATGCACGGAGCGGTTGCCACATCATTGCTGGTGATCGCGCTGGTAGGCGCATCTGCGGTAGCCAGCGCCTTGCAGCACGGTGCTGAACTGCCATTGGCATTTACGCTGTCTTTTGTCATTGCTACCGCCGGCGGCATGCTGGCGGGCCGGCTTTTTGCCCGGCGCTTGTCGGCGCATGTGATACAGCGCAGCTTTGCAACGATGCTGCTGTTTGTTGCCGGTGGTCTCTTGCTGAAGGCTGCCGCTTTGTTTTGATGGGGCGAAGCCGCATGTATTAAATTGCAATTTTTAATGTTATTATTATTGCAATTTAATTTCGTGCGAATTCGTTCTCATTATGAAAAAGCTGCTGATCGCCCTGTGCTTGCTGCCTATGCTCGCATTTGCGAAGACGGAAATGCTGACTGACAATGCCGGTAATCCGATCCTGGAGCAATTCGGTGAAGAAGGTTTTGTCGATTGCGTATTCAGGATCAGCAATTTGACTGAGGCTGGAGACAGCTACCGCTTTCACATGAGTGCTGCTCACCAAGGCGATGTGTTGGGCCTTGATGTCGTCGTTGCCAAGGGAATCAAGGGCGCTTTTGACGCAAGCCTGAATCTGATAAAGGAGCATGTGGTCGCCCAGGGCGTCCGCTTCATACGTTCGGGACCGGAAAGTGATCGCCTGATCTCGGTGCTATCGGGCTTGTATGGAAATCCGCCGAAAAAATTGAAAATGGTCAGTCAGGAATCTTATACGGCGATTGCTTTGCATCAGGGAAGTATCGATATCAGTGCCGAGCCGGTCAAAATCAAGATCTTCGGAAAAGATGGCGATACGGAAAAAGCCGATGCCTATTACGAGACTTTCTTCAATCTCGATCTTAAAAAACGCCTGGTATTCTGGAATGAAAAAGACCAGGGCTATCGCAAGCCCTTGATGCAAGCGCTGACTGCTGCTAACTGAAGCTGGCACTAGACTGGTATATACTTGGCCATGCCGGGTTTGCAGTGTCCAATACCTTCCGCTTATTCCCCCTTCCTCATTTCTTCCTGCTTTCTTCCAAAACATTCTTGCCGAACTTGGCTGCATTGTTCGTTGCCGCACCGATTCCACAGGTGCTGTGGTGCATTGTGCCATGTAAGAAACAAGCGGTGCGACCAGTGAGGATGTCCTGATCGCCTGGCATAGCGAACGATAAAAAAGGGGAATCCCATGATCTGGTGGATTGGCTTGTTCATCATTGCATTTCTGGCGCTCAGCTATACCCAGGCGGGGGCGTGGTTCTGGTTTGGCGCGGCCGCGGTCTGGCTTGCAGCCGGTTATTCATCGCAACTCATAGGCGGGCTGGGCCTGACGGTCTTCGCCATCCTGCTGTTTGTGCCCATGGCACTGATCGCAATACCGTCGCTGAGGCGTGCGCTAGTCTCGCCTTACATCTTCAAGCTGTTCAAGCAAATCCTGCCGCATATGTCGGGCACTGAGCGCGATGCGCTGGAAGCAGGCACGACCTGGTGGGATGCGGAACTGTTTTCAGGCAAGCCGCAATGGAAAAAGCTGCTGGACTTGCCGCAGCCTGCATTGAGCCCTGAGGAGCAATCCTTCCTGGACAACGAGGTTGATCAGCTATGCGAAATGGTCAATGACTGGGAAAGTACGCAGGTCTGGCAAGACGTGCCTCCCCAGGCATGGCAATTTATCCGCGACAAGGGTTTCCTGGGCATGATCATTCCCAAGCGTTATGGCGGCAAGGAATTTTCCGCCTATATGCATTCGCAGGTAATCATGAAACTATCATCGCGCTGTTCGGCGCTGGCGGTATCCGTGATGGTGCCCAATTCGCTGGGGCCGGCTGAGCTGTTGTTGCACTATGGCACTGAAGAACAAAAGAATTATTATCTGCCGCGTCTGGCAAAAGGCAAGGAGTTGCCTTGTTTCGCGCTGACCAGCCCGTATGCGGGCTCGGACGCTGCCGCCATTCCTGACATAGGCATAGTCTGCCGCGAAATATTTAACGGGGTGGAGACACTGGGATTCCGTGTGACCTGGGACAAGCGCTATATCACGCTGGGGCCAATAGCGACTTTGCTGGGCCTCGCCTTCCGCGCCGTCGATCCGGACAAGCTGCTGGGGAATGATACTGAGATAGGCATTACCTGCGCGCTGATACCGACCAAACACCACGGCGTGGTGACAGGCCGCAGGCACTGGCCTCTGAATGCGGTGTTCCAGAATGGCCCTACCTCGGGCGAAAATGTCTTCATCCCCATGGAATGGATCATAGGCGGCCAGGCGCAGGTCGGCAAAGGCTGGCGCATGCTGATGGAATGCCTGGCGGCGGGGCGCGCGATTTCACTCCCGTCCTCCAATGTGGGCTCCTCCAAGTTTGTCGTGCGTGGCACCAGCGCCTATGTCGCCTTCCGCAAGCAATTCCATGCGCCGATAGGCAAGTTTGAAGGCGTGCAGGAAGCGCTGGCGAGAATGGGCGGCCATCTGTATATGATGGATGCTGTGCGCAAGATATCCGCTTTGTCGATAGATCGCGGTGAAAAGCCGGCGGTGATTTCCGCCATCGCCAAATACCACGTCACCGAGCGGGCGCGCATCGTCGTCAATAACGGTATGGATATCGTCGGAGGCAAGGGTATCTGCATGGGCCCCAACAATTTCCTGGCGCGGGCCTATCAGCAGGTGCCGATTGCCATTACGGTAGAGGGCGCAAATATCCTGACGCGCTGCCTGATCATCTTCGGCCAGGGCGCGATACGCTGCCATCCATTCGTGCTGAAAGAGATGAATGCCGTCAATGAAGAAAACCCGCACAAGGGACTGCATGATTTTGATGCCGCTTTCTTCGGCCATGTCAGCTTTGTATTTGCCAATCTGGCGCGCTCCATCGTCTATGGTTTTACCGGCGGCCATGCAGCTTCAGCACCGCAGGCGGTCAGTGAAGATGTTGAGGAATACTATCAGGCAGTAGGCCGCCTTTCTTCTGTATTTGCGCTGATGACGGATGTATCGATGTTTGTTCTGGGCGGATCGCTGAAGCGCCGCGAAAGCATCTCCGCTCGCCTGGGCGATGTGCTGTCGCAGATGTATCTGATCAGTTGCACGTTGAAGCGTTTCGAGGATGAAGGCGCCCAGGAAGAGGATCTGCCCTATGTGCATTGGTCGATACAGGATGCGCTATACCAGGCGCAGGAAGCCTTGCTGGGTGTAATGGAAAATTTTCCGAACGCGTTTCTTGCCGGCGTCATTTGTTTCCTGGCATTTCCTTTTGGGCGGCCTTTCCGCAAACCTGCCGACTTACTGGGCATAGAAGTAGCGGATGCAATGCAGGTCAGCGGCGATAGCCGTGACCGCCTGCTGGCGGATACTTACCTGTCACGGGTCAGTGCAGACCCCGGCTCATATGGAGAACTGGCGCTGCAATTGCTGCCTAGGGTCAATCTGATCGAGAAACGCCTGAAAGATGCGATCAAGGCCGGCAGCCTGCCGCCTATACCGCAAAGCTTTATCGACATGCAGCAATGGATACGCGATGCGGCGGACAAAGACGTGATAGACGGCATAGAGCAAAGCGTGCTGTCGGAATTCGCCAGTTACGGCGACAGGGTGGTGCAGGTGGATGACTTTCCGCAGGATTTTGGTGCGGAGGAAGACCGCGAGCAGAGGCAGGCTGCAGACAAGCGGCAGGCTGCCTGAGTTCCCTCGCACATTCCCGGCACTTAACCAAGTGTGGTGCCATTCCCTGGCATCCAGCACGCCGGTAGCATCGCACTCCTGCTAAGATAGGCGCTTCATCACTATCCTGGCGGGAGTAGCGGCTCTTGAAACAACCCCTCTATCTGGACGACACAGAAGTCGCGGTGGATGCCTTGCTAAGCGCGATAGGCAAACGTGTCGTCGTCGGCACCCCGCTGGGCATAGGCAAGCCCAATCATTTCCTGAATGCGCTGTTTCGCCGCGCCCTGCATGACCCCAGCCTGCAATTGAAGATCATCACCGCGCTGTCGCTGGAAAAACCTTCCGGTTCCAGCGAGCTGGAAAAGCGTTTTATCGATCCTTTTGTGGCGCGCGTCTTCGGCGAATATGAAGACCCAAACTATATTGCCGCGCGCCGTAATAACACGCTGCCGGCGAACATAGAGGTGATGGAATTCTTCATGAAGCCGGGCGCTTCCGTGAACGAGGACTACACCCAGCAGCATTACGTCTACAGCAATTACACCAGCGTCGCGCGCGACATGATGCTGCAGGGCCTGAATGTGATTGCCCAGGAAGTAGCAGTGGACGGAGCTGGCGATGCGCTGCGCTACTCCTACTCCGGCAATCCGGAAGTCACCCTGGACTTATTGGATATGGCGGCAACGGAAGGCGCCGCACCCGTGTTTGTGGTCGGCTGTTGCAATCATAAGCTTCCCTTCATGGAAAACGACTCAGTAGCCGCTGCGGAGGATTTTGATTTGATATTGCGTGACCCGGCCTGCACGCACCAGCCATTCGCATCGCCCAATTTGCCGGTATCCCTGCAGGACTATGCGATAGGCTTGTATGCCAGTGCTTTCGTCAAGGATGGCGGAACGCTCCAGATCGGTATAGGTGCGCACGGCGATGCGATTGCGCAGGCGCTGATCGTACGCGAGCAGCATAACGATGCGTATAGCCAGATCATGACGGCATTGTTCCCGGCAGGTGTTCCGGAATCTGCGCATACCGGGCGTTTTCTCCAGGGCTTGTACGGTTGCAGCGAAATGTTCGCCAACGGCTTACTGAAGCTGATACAGGCAGGCATCATACGCCGCCAGGTCTACGATCATGCGGGTTTGCAGGCCTTGATCAACCAGGGGAAATTGCAGCCGCTGGTCGATCCGCAGATCTTGGCCATCTTGCGCGAAGACGGGCTAATAGGCAGCAGGCTGACGGAGAGAGACCTCGCCTTTTTGAAGCGCTACGGCATATTCAAAAGCGATACCGCCCTGAGCGCCCTGCATGCCGATGCCGCGCTGGAAACACAGGCGCTGGATCTGGATAAAGAATTCAAAGGCGGTGTCTGGATGCATGGAGGCTTCTTTCTCGGGCCTACCGACTTTTATCAGGCGCTGCGCGATCTCAGTCCCATAGAGCGCAGCAAGATAGGCATGAGCCGTATCAGTTTCATCAACGCGCTGTTCGGCCACGAGCAATTAGCGAGCTTGCAGCGGCGGGATGCACGCTTCATCAATACCGCGATGATGGTCAGCCTGCGCGGCGCGGCCGCATCGGATACCCTGGAGTCGGGCCGGGTGGTCAGCGGCGTAGGCGGTCAATACAATCTGATCGCGATGGCGCAAGCCCTGCCGGATGCCCGTTCGGTGCTGATGGTGCGCGCCTGCCGCTCGCAACATGGCCGGGTAGTATCGAATATCGTGTGGAATTATGCACAGGCGACGATACCTGCGCACTTGCGCGATATTGTGGTCACCGAATATGGCGCGGCAGATTTGCGCGGCCAGACCGACAGCGAATGCATCAAGCGGCTATTGGCCATTGCCGATTCGCGTTTCCAGCAGGCTTTGCTGGAGCAGGCCAAGGCCAACGGCAAGATCGCCAGGGACTATGTGATCCCGGAGCAGCTTTGCCACAATACGCCGACCGCGCTAGCCGCACGCCTGGCGCCGTGGAAAAAAGACGGCACGCTGCCTGACCTGCCTTTCGGCACCGACTTTGACGCGGATGAGCTGCGCATCATGGGCGCGCTGAAACGGCTGCAGGCGCTGTCGCAAAAACCGCTGAAACTGCTCGCTGTGCTGCTGAGGCAATTATGGCTTGGCAAGAAGATACCGGATACATATCTTCAAAGAATGCGGCTGGATACTGTGCAGGGCATGAAGCTGCGCGTAATGAAGGCCTTGTTCATTGCCGTTTTTTAGACCCGGCCTGCAATTTCCGGCTAGCTAGGTCCATGGTCAGACATCATTTGGATGGAAAATAAAAAAGCCCGCCGCTTATCCTAGCGACGGGCTTTGATGCATTTGACATCTGTTACATGGTTTCCAGCACTTCTATGCCAAGCAAGCCCAGGCCGGTGCGCAAGGTATCTGCAGTCAGGCGGCATAGTTGCAAGCGGCTGCCGCGTACCTGCTCTGTTGCATTCAGTATCGGGCAAGCCTCGTAAAAGCGCATCAGCGATGCAGACAATTCATAAAGGTAAGTGCACAGATAACTCGGCATGGCCTCGCGCACCACGGTATGGATTGCCTCGTAAAAGCGCGTCAGGTGAAGTGCGAGCTGCCGCTCTGCCGGGTCAATGATGCTGATGGCCGCAGCCTGATCCCATTCGCCGGCGCGACGCAATACGCCGCGCACCCGGGTGTAAGCGTATTGCAGGTAAGGCGCAGTATTGCCTTCGAAAGACAGCATGCTATCCCAATCGAAGACATAATCCGTGCTTCTGTTTTTGGACAAATCAAAATATTTGACCGCGCCTATGCTCACTGCCTTGGCGATCGCACGGCGCTCGGGTTCAGGCGTATCAGGAGTCTTCGCCGTAACCAGGTCGAATGCCCTGGAAGTTGCCTCCGACAGCAGGTCGGCAAGCTTTACCGTATCACCGCTACGCGTCTTGAATGGTTTGCCGTCATCGCCAAGCACGACGCCGAATCCAACGTGTTCCAGCTGGACCTCGGGCGGGCAATAGCCTGCGCGGCGCGACAATGAGAATAACTGCTGGAAATGCAGTTGCTGGCGCGCGTCTACGACGTATAGGATGCGGTCGGCTTTCAATGTGCCGACACGATAACGCATTGCGGCCAGATCGGTCGTCGAATACAGATAACCGCCATCCTGCTTTTGCACGATGTACGCCGCCGGTTCGCCTTTGTTATTCGCGAAGTCATCCAGAAAGACGACTTGGGCACCTTCGCTGGTCGTTGACAGGCCGCGCGCTTTCAAATCGGCCACGACGACAGGCAAGTCGTCGTTATAGGCACTTTCACCGTGTACGTCGGCACGCGTCAGGCCAACACCCAATGCACGGTAAATTTCTTCGCAATGATGCATGGAAATTTCTAGGAAGCGCTTCCACGAAGCGCCAACATGGGGGTCGCCGCCCTGCAGCTTTACGACATACTCGCGCGCGCGATTGGCAAAGTCCTGGTCTTCATCGAAGCGTTTTTTTGCGCTTTTGTAAAAGACTTCCAGGTCGGCAAGATCCATGCTTGCGGTGCCGGATTGCTCGCCGTCATCCAGATACGCGGTCAGCATCCCGAACTGCGTGCCCCAGTCGCCCACATGGTTTTGCGCGATGACCTCATGGCCGGCGAAACGGAAGACGCGCGCCAGCGCGTCGCCGATAATCGTCGACCGCAAATGGCCCACGTGCATTTCTTTGGCAAGGTTGGGCGAGGAATAATCAATGACAACCCGTTGCTGGGCTTCCTGCGATACGCGAGCCAGTCCCAGGTCTCCAAGGCGCAGTGCCTCCGTCAGGCGATGCGACAGGTATTCGGGTGCCATCTTCAGGTTGATAAAGCCTGGGCCGGCAATCTCAATGGTGTTGACGATGCCGTCCAGTTCCAGCTTGTCGACGACCTGTTGCGCAAGTAGGCGTGGATTGGTTTTTGCTGTCTTTGCCGCCGCCATCACGCCATTGACCTGGTAATCGCCATGCTCAGGTCGTCCCGAAGGCTGAACATTGGGAACAGCGTCGGGATATCCTGCCGCCGCGAGGGCATTCTGGACTTTATGATTAAGGAGTTTTAATAATGACGAATTCGGCATGTATGGCTTTTGTTGCGATCACAGATCGGAGTAAGTGAAAAATGAAGATGAAGTGGATCAAAAGTCTACCATCTTGCGGAGCATCTTCCTATGCCTGTGCATTGCATGGGCTAGGGCCTGTTAACAATTAAATTGGGAGATGCGTTCCAAGCAAAACGCGGGCTGGCAAGGCGCGCAACGCAGTTAAGGCTAATGCCTTAACAAGGAGTGCAACGCAGTCCAGCAGGCGTTTTGCTTGGAACCAGGAGGGAATGGGTCTAAACAGGCTTAGGGCGTTGTTGTAGCCCGCTGTTTCATACTGCGGCGCGGACTACGCCTAGCCCTATACCTGTTTAGACCCATTCGCACTCCTAATTTAATTGTTAACAGGCCCTAGTGTGAATACGCAAATAAAAAAGCCCGTCGCTTGTTCAGCGACGGGCTTTCATGCAATTGCTATCCATTACATCTTTTGATCAGCCTCATGCGCCTGTTGGTCGGCGTGGTAGCTGGAGCGTACCATCGCACCGACGGCTGCATGCGCAAAGCCCATCTTGTAGGCTTCTTCTTCATACATCTTGAAGGTGTCAGGGTGCACATAGCGGCGCACTGGCAGGTGATGGCCGCTAGGCGCCAGGTACTGGCCTATGGTCAGCATGTCCACATTGTGCGCGCGCATGTCGCGCATGACCTGCAGCACTTCTTCATCGGTTTCGCCCAGGCCTACCATGATGCCGGATTTGGTCGGCGTATCAGGATGCATGTCCTTGAAGCGTTTCAGCAGGTTCAGCGAATATTCATAATCGGAGCCGGGACGCGCTTCCTTGTACAGGCGTGGCGCGGTTTCCAGGTTATGGTTCATCACGTCCGGCGGTGCGGCGTTCAGGATTTCCAGGGCACGGTCCATACGGCCGCGGAAGTCCGGCGTCAGGATTTCTATGCGTGTGCTGGGAGACAACTCGCGCACGCGGCGTATGCATTCGGCAAAGTGGGCGGCGCCGCCGTCACGCAGATCGTCGCGGTCCACCGAGGTGATGACCACATAGCTGAGGCGCAACTGGGCGATGGTTTTTGCCAGGTTTTCCGGCTCATTCACGTCCAGCGGGTCGGGGCGGCCATGGCCTACGTCGCAGAAAGGGCAGCGGCGTGTGCATTTGTCGCCCATGATCATGAAGGTGGCCGTGCCTTTGCCGAAGCATTCGCCGATGTTCGGGCAGGATGCTTCTTCACATACCGTTACTAGGTTGTTGGCGCGCAGGATATCCTTGATCTCATAGAAGCGGGTGGTCGGCGAGGCTGCCTTCACGCGTATCCAGTCCGGCTTGGGCAGGCGTTCTATGGGGATGATCTTGATAGGAATACGCGCAGTCTTGCTGGCCCCTTTTTGCTTTTCATTGGGGTTGTAGGCTGGCGCTGCTGCAACTGTCGTTGCAGGTGCCGCTAGAAGCGGTGTCTGTTCGGTTGTCATGATGCTATTTCTGTGTCGTTCCGTCGAACGATGTCGGTAAATGAATTCTGCAATCGCTGAGCAAGTGCTGACTGTACTTCTGCAAGTTGAGCGGTAACGCCCAGGGTCTTCATATCCACGGTGACCAGGCCTTCATAGCCACAGGGATTAATCCAGGAAAAAGGCTGTAAATCCATCGCTACATTCAGCGACACGCCATGGTAGGTGCAGCCGTTACCGCGTATCTTCAAGCCCAGGGCCGCAATCTTGGCGCCTTCTAAAGCACCGTCAGCGACATAAATGCCGGGCGCGCCGGGTTTGCGCACGCCAGCCAGATTATACCCTGCCAGGGTGTCTATCACTGCCTGCTCGATTTTTTGCACGAATTCGCGCGCAAAGACGCGCGCGCCGGGGCGGTCGCGGCGCAAGTCCACCAGCAGGTAGATCACCACCTGGCCGGGGCCGTGATAAGTGACTTCGCCGCCGCGGTCGGTCTGGATTACAGGAATATCATGCGGCGCCAGCACATGCGAACGGTCGGCGCCCAGGCCCAGCGTGTACACGGGCGGATGCTCGACTATCCACAGTTCATCTGCGGTGGAGGCGTTGCGGGTATCGGTGAAGGCGCGCATCGCATCAAAGCTGGTTTGATACGCTTCTATGCCGCGCTGGCGTATGACGGGAATACTGGAGAGAACTGGAAGGGCGGTAGCTGCTTGCATAGGCTGTAGTGTAACCAAAATGCAGCTTGGCCGCTCGTCGACTGTTGAGACTGCCCTGCGTCCGAAGAAAGGGAGTTCAACAGCCTAGACGGGAGACATCTTAAACTGCTTGTGCTTTGCCGGCGCCGAGGTGTGGCGTGGCATGGCGTTTTGGCAAATGTGCCGGCGATATTGCTGCTTTGCCAGTTGCCATTTCGATCAGGCTGGCTTGCTTGTCTGCTTCGATCACGATCAGGCGGTCTGCTGGCAGTGTGAAAGATTCACCTGCATTCAACCAGTGGTCGGCTTCCAGGCCTTCTACTGTAAGCCATACGCGGCCGCTGGCGATATGGATAGCCTGTGGGCTTGCAACTTTACCGGAAACTGCTGCGCCGGCGGGGATGGTGTATGATTCTTTTGCGAATTTAACTAACATTTTACTACTCCTTCAGTATCTTGCTATGCAGCCATAAAATATGGGTGTATCGCTACTGGCAATAAGGCGTACTAAGGATGTTGCAGTGCGATAACATCATTGTAGTCGCTAACAATTTTGTTTCAAAACGAGTTATATTCCACTCTCTTGCTAATTTAATTCACATTAGATTCATTATGTTGTCATAAAGAACTGATAATGAGTGACTTCCGCCGCCTCCCCAATCTGGCCGCTTTGCGGGCATTTGAAGCTGCCGCCAGGCATCAAAATTTCTCCCGTGCATCCGAAGAAATCCACGTTACCCATGGTGCGATCAGCCATCAGGTGCGGGCCTTGGAAGAAGAGCTCGGCGTGCAATTGTTCACCCGGCATGGCAAGCGCATAGCTATTACCGCGGATGGCGAGCAGTTTGCCGAAGCGATACGTTCTGCATTGAAAGATATCGCCACGGCGGCAGATGTGCTGCAAAGCCGGAACAAGCAGACGCGGCTGTCGGTCACCGCCTTGCCTTCTTTTGCCGCCAGGTGGCTGTCGCCGCGGCTGGGGCGCTTTATTGAAAGCTATCCGGATCTGGAAGTCAGCCTGGAATCGAGTAATAACCTGATCGACTTCAGCCGGGAGTCGGTCGACATCGGCATTCGCTTCGGCAGCGGCCATTATCCTGGCCTGGATAGCGAGCACATGATGGACGATACCTATTACCCGGTGGCTAGTCCGCGCTTCAATGGCGGCAAATTGCCGCGCACGCCGCGTGAGCTGGTGCGGGCCAATCTGTTGCGCTGCGACCAGGAGCCGTGGGAACCCTGGTTCCGTGCTGCCGGCCTCAGCACGCCTGAGCCCACCAGCGGCCTGATCTTTCAGGATGCGTCGATGCTGGTGCGGGCCGCTGTGGAGGGGCATGGCATTGCGCTGGGGCGTAATAGTATTGTGCAAACGGATCTGAAGACCGGCGACCTGGTGCGGCTGCTGGATATCTCGGTGCCTTGCCCTAATTCCTATTACATCGTGTACCGGCCCAATAGCCTGCAAAAGCCACAGGTAAAGGCCTTCCGTAGCTGGCTGCTGGATGAGTTGGCGAAATCAGGATTGAAGTAGTACAGCAGGACGCCGTGCAAGAGAGCGGCGCGGGCAAGGAATGCCCGCGCCTGTAGCAAACTACAGTACGACTTTGACCATAGGGTGAGCAGACAGAGCGCGGTACAGGTTATCCAGCTGTTCACGGCTGGTGGCTCGCACGGTCACCGTCAGGGCCAGATAGGTACCCTTGGTAGAGGGACGCATGTCCATCTTGCCTGCGTGGAAAGTCGGGTCATGCTCTGCCACCAGCTCCACCATGGTCTGCGCAAAGGCATCCTGCATCACTCCCATGATCTTGATGGGGAAATCGCTGGGATACTCGATCAGGCTTTCTTGCACGTCGGCTGGGGTATTGGTTGTTGGCATTGCAATCTTCTCTAAAATGTCAGGATGCAGCCTTTGCTAGTTGATAGGCTGCATACAATTTCTGGTAAATGGGGCCGGGCTGGCCTTTTCCAATAGTCTGATCGTCTATGCGCACCACTGCAAGCACTTCTTTGGTGGCAGATGACAGCAATACTTCATCGGCGGCAAATACTTCTTCGCGGCTGATGCGGCGTGCGATCAAGGGAATATTGTTCGTCTTGCACAGTTCTTCGATCAGGCCGTAGCGTATGCCTTCCAGTATCAGGTTATCCTTCGGCGGTCCCATCAGCACGCCATCCTTGAATACCCATACATTGGACGAAGAAGCCTCGGTCAGGAAGTCGTCGCGGAATTGTATGGCCTCGGTGACTCCATGCTCGGCGGCATTTTGTGCTGCCAGTACATTGCCCAGCAAGGAAGTGGATTTGATCTCGCAACGCAGCCAGCGCTTGTCTTCCATCGATACGCAAACCGCACCGTTGGCGCGCACGGCGTCGGATGGCAGCGTGATCGGATTGGTCATGATGAATACCGTAGGTTGCACCGTATCCTTGGGGAAGGCATGCGCGCGCTTGGCGACGCCGCGGGTGACCTGGATGTACACCATCTGGTCGTTCGCTTCATGTGCATCCATCACCTTGGCGATCAGCTCCAGCCATTCTTCCTTGCTATGCGGATTGGTAATGCCTACCGATGCCAGGCTGCGGAACAGGCGCGCGAAATGCTGGTCGGCGCGGAACATCTTACGGCCGTACACCGGTATCACTTCATAGATGCCGTCGCCGAAAATGAAACCCCGGTCGAGTACTGGAATCTTTGCTTCGGAGATGGGCGTAAAGGCGCCGTTCAAATAAACCAGGGGATCGTTCATGGCTGTGTGAGTGAAGTGAAGGGATTTCAAATTCTACACAGAAAAGTCCTTTGCTTTATGCAAATAAAGAATGGCAAATGCATCGTGCGAAATGAAAAATGGCGCATGGTTCAATGCTGAACCATGCGCCATTAGCGTTTTGCTGACGAGTGTCGTACTTATTTAAACAGCAGACGTAGCGAGTCCCATGCACGGCCGAAAATGCTTGCCTGGTTCACTTGTTCCAATGCCAGTACCGGGAATTCCACGACGGCCTTGCCATCCAGCATCATCTTGACGGTGCCGACCTTGCTGTTTTCGGCGATAGGCGCGACCAGCGGGTCTTTGCGTTCCAGTGCCGGTTTCAGCTTGGACGCGCTGCCTTTAGGCAGGGTGACGTACAGGTCTTGCGTGAAGCCGATCTTGACCTGGCTCTGTGTGCCTTTCCAGACTTCCGGTGTAGCGATGGCCTGGCCTTTGGCATACAGCTTGACCGTGTCAAAGTTCAGGAAGCCCCAGTTCAGCAGTTTCAGGCTTTCCTGGGCGCGCACCTGGTCGCTGCTGGCGCCGGTCAGTACCGAGATCAGGCGGCGCTGGCCGCTGCCGTTGGCACGTATAGACGAGGTCACCAGGCAATAGCCTGCGGCTTCGGTATGGCCGGTTTTCATGCCATCCACGGTCGGGTCCAGCCACAGCAGGCGGTTGCGGTTAGGCTGGGTGATCTTGTTATAGGTAAAGCTCTTGGTGGAATAATAGGTCTTGTAGAGGGCTGGGAAGTCGCTGATCAGGCGTGCCGCCAGGGCCGACAGGTCTTGCGCTGTCGAATAGTTCTCCGGGCTGGGCAGGCCGTGCGGGTTGGCAAAATGTGTCGACTTCAAGCCCATGCGTTCCACTTCGCGGTTCATCTGCACGACAAAGGCGTCTTCGCTGCCGGCCACTGCTTCTGCCAGCGCTACTGCCGCATCGTTACCGGATTGCACGATCAGGCCGTACAGCAATTCATTGATGGTGACCGGCTTGTTCGGTTCGATAAACATCTTGGAGCTGCTGGAATCGACCTTCCACGCATGGGTGGAAACATTCACCGATTGCGCCAGGTCCAGCTTCTTGTCCCTGAGCGCCTCAAAGACGATATAGGCCGTCATGATCTTGGTCAGCGATGCCGGTTCTATGCGCAGATTGGGTTCTTGCGAGCCTATGATCTGGTTGCTGGTGGCATCCAGCAATACCCAGGATTTGGCGGCGATGCTGGGTGTCGGCAGGGTTTGCGCAGTAGCGACGGAAAAGCTGAGGAGGCCAGCGGCTAGTGTTGCGAGAAATTTTTTCATGTAGGAGCGATAAATAAAAAACTAAGTAAAAACTGAATAAAAATTGGTACCGGACAGGAAAGCGGCCGGGGCTTACTGCCCCATATGCCACATCCCCGCGATCAGATTCTTGATGTGCGGCAGGCGGCGATGGAAAAAGTGATCGGCGCCGGGGATGACAATCACCGGAATATCCTGCGGCCTGGCCCAGTCGAACACCTGTTGCAGCGGGATGGTGTCATCCAGCTCGCCATGGATCAGGATGGTATCGGCAGGCACTTGCGGCATAGGCCATTTGCCGGCGGCAGTGCCTACCAGCGCCAGGCGTTTGGCCGGCTTGCCTTGCGCGATCAGGCGCTGCTGCAATTGCGCCTGTACGAAGGTGCCGAAGGAAAAGCCGGACAGTGCCAGCGGCAGATCCGGATATTGCTGGCGCATATGGGCCAGCAGCAGTTCCATGTCGTCGGTCTCGCCGCCGCCGGTATCATGCACGCCTTCGGATTTGCCTACGCCGCGGAAGTTCATGCGTACCGTGGCATAGCCGAGAGCGATAAAGGTGCGGGCCAGGGTTTGCGCTACCTTGTTGTCCATCGTGCCGCCATACAGTGGGTGCGGATGGGCAACCAGTGCCAGGCCTATGGGCTGGGCAAATTGTTCTGGATCGGGCAGGTCAAGCGCGCATTCAAGCTGGCCGACTGCTCCTGCAATCATGAATTGCTGGGTATGGACGTTCATCGTTGCACCTGTCTCAGATCTTCAGACGCTCAACGACTTTGCCGCCGACCAGGTCGACCTCGATGATTTCATCGATATCCTGCGTGTCGACAAAGGTATACCAGGTGCCTTGCGGATACACCACCAGCACCGGGCCTTCTTCACACCTGTCCAGGCAGCCAGCCTTATTGATGCGTATCTTGCCGTGGCCGTTCAGGCCCAGTTGCTTGATTTTCTTTTTTGCATGTTCCTGGGCAGCCTGCGCGCCGCGGTCAGCGCAGCAAGGGCGGCCGTCTTCACGGTGGTTCAGGCAAAAAAAGACGTGTTTTTCGTAATATGGAGTGTCAGACATAGAGGCTCGTATTTGTGGGGAAGCTTATGCAGCTTGTGCATAGTTCCGTTCGGCGGCATAGCATGATTTGTTTCTTGAATGCATTTTTAGTAATGCAACTGCTCATATGATACATCGTAGCGTCACGGTGGGCACAGCCGATTTACGTATGGCTATGTTACAGGCTGTAACTCCCAGCCCCGCAACGTCAGTTAATGAGTAGTTAATTTACCCTGAAGAAATGCCGCTTGGCCGGGTTGCGCAATAAAGCCCATAGTGCAAAAAACGGCCATAGCAGCGATAGGAACTGCGCCGCGCCATTAAAGTTCAAAAATTTTCCCTGCACCCAGGTTTGCAGCGTAACAATAAAATACGGATTAGCCGGCACCAGATTCACAAACAGCAGGCTGATAGCCAGCATCAGTACCGACAAGCGCCTTTGCACATTAATAGGTGCAAATGAAAAGCCGTACAGCATGATCCCGCCTATCAACAGGCCACCCTGGGCGCCCGGTGTCAGCCAGGAAAATGCATATTCCGGCTTGAACAACAGCGCATTTGCCATGGCCTTGACGCTCAGGGCCGCCAGGATCAGCAGGGCGGTGACGCGCGCCTTGGGTGCATTTTTGTTTAGGATTGACAAGCACAGCAGGATGGCGCCGGCAAAGCCGCAGGCGGTGATGATGGTTTCCGACAGCCAGTATTCTTCAGTGCTGAGTTCTATGCCATTACGCAGGATAGCGCCGAGGTCCACCGGCGTATCGAACAGGTCGCTCAGCCAGTCGGAAAAGATGGGCAGCAACTGGCCATGGCCGTAGAGATAAGCTTGCGGATAGATTTGCGCCAGCGGCCACAGGCCCAGTATCACCATCTCGCGGCTGGCTTCCTTGGACAGCCAGTGCTTGCGCAACAGCCGCAAGCGTCCTTTTTCCAGGATCAGCGGCGTCAGCAAGACACCCAGCACCGCGCCTATCAGTGCGCCGGCAGAGTTTGTCAGAAAATCCAGCGGCGAAGTAACCCGGCTGGGCAGGAGGTACTGCACCGTTTCCATGGTGCCGGAGATCAGTACCCCTGTCAGAGTGGACAAGATGATGGCCCACCAGCGCCGCAGCCAAGGATACAGCACAAATACTAGCAATATTCCCAATGGCATGTAGCCGACGATATTGGTCAGTACATCAAACCAGGTCCAGTAGCGCGGCCATTGGCGGATGACATCGGTCAGCGCCGCCAGGTTGTCATTCTGCCATCCGGAAAAAGGGTACCAGCTCGCATACACGATCAGGAACAGGTAGGCCACCAGGCTGGCCCGCGCAAACGGCGATGAGCGCAGCGGCAGCGCTTGCACAAGAGGCGTAGGCGGCGCCGGTGAGCCGGCTGAGTCTGGTTCGGTATTCGTCATTGTTACTTTTTACAGCAAGGCTGGAGCGGGGCTGCGGATTTTAAGAAGCTGTTTCGAAATTAGGCTGGCTAGGCGCGACGACGAAGACAGTACGAGTAGTACGGCGAGGAGGAGCAACAACGCCAGCGTAATTTCACAACAGTTTCTAATTCAATGGCAAGCCTTGCAGCCACAGCGTCATGCTCTGGATTAGTGCATCGCTGGCGGCTGCCATGGCTCTGGCACCACTTGGTGCATCGGCGCCGGCATCAAGCTGCTGCACGAAACTCTGTTGTGCGACCAGATTGCGGCCCTTGAAGACGGAGGCACGCACGCTGATACGGGCAACGCTGCTGTTTGCGGATGAAAACTGCTGCGAGAAGTCATCCAGGTCTATTTTCAGCACCGGCAAACTGGCGGCGCCATCCATCGCGGATACGATCACACCGCCGGCGGCGGCAAAGCGCATCTTGAAGCGCTGGGCCAGCAACTGAGCGGGCGTCATGCTCCAGCGATGCTGTGCATATGAACGGGTTTGCTGGCTGTTTTCATATTGCAGCCGGTACAGCATATAGTTGCTGTCCAGCGAGGGCGAGATACTGATGTCGGCCAGGCTGATCGCGGGCAGCCGGCTTCCCGCTGTAGGTATTGCCGTGGTGTCGCCGCTGCCTGCTTGCCCAAGGTCAAACATCTGCACCGGCGGGGCGGCCGGAGTGGAGCAGGCAAGCAGGAACATGCACAGGGCGCTGATGAGCGCCAGCTTGAAAATAGGAGCAGGTTTCATATTGAATTGTTCTCTCATTGCTTGGGCGCTGCAAAGCCGGGTTCACCAGGGCCGGGTACGACGGGGGGGCTGCCGAAAAGCAGGCTTTGCGGCCTGTCGTTGATCTTGTCTACTGCCCGATTGATGTTTCTGAATGTGGTGCGCGCATCTGTCGTAAATGCGGTCACCTTGGGCAGGGTATCGTAGCTGAGGCCATTGCTGATCTGGTCCACCGATTGCGTCAGCTTCACGATGGGACCATCCGGTCCCTGTATCGTCGTCACCAGCCCGTTCAGGTTGTTGCTGAGGGTGCTGGCATTGTCGCTCAATACCTTGAATGAGTTCAGGGTGTGCTGCGCCTGGTCGGCCACTGCCGGTAATTTAGCTAGCGTGGGTTCCAGTTTTTCCGGCAATTGCTGCCACTTGATCGCTGCCTGGTTGATATTGTCGATGGCGGAAGCGATGGTTTTTTGTTTTTCCGGATCCAGCATTGTGTTTAGGCGCCGGGTCAGTTCTTCGACCTGCACCATGATTGCCGTGCCGCGTTGCTCCAAATTTTGCATCAAACCGGGTTTCAGCGGAATGCGCGGCAATTCCTGGCCTTTGGCCGCGACTGCTACCGGATAACTGCCATCGTCATCCAGCTGCACAAAGGCGATGCCGGTAACGCCCTGATAGGACAGCGTGGCGAAAGTGGACTGGGTAATCGGGGTGTCCGGCGCTACCTCTATCCGTATCACGATCAGGCCAGGCGTATCGTTGGAGAACTTAAGATTAGTGACGTTACCGACCTTGATGCCCTTGTAGCGTACTGCGGCCTGCAGGTTGAGGCCGGCGACCGACATCTTGGTGGCGATTTCATACGGAACGCGCTGTATCTTGTCCCGGCCGAACCAGACCGCGATCAGGATGGTGGCAACCACCAGCCCTATCGTGAAAAAACCGGCTATCAGCGCATGTGATCTGTTTTCCATTTAATTTTCCTTTTCTTCTTGCGGATGGACTGGCGCGGACTTTGACTCAGAGTCTGGCGCTGGTGCGTGGTCTTGCTCCGGCGCCGGCTGCTGCAGGACTTCCATTGCCCGGACGCCGCGTCCTCCCAGGAAAAATCTGTCGATGAAGGGATGCTGTACTTTTATTACCTCTTGTGGCGTGCCTACAGCCAGTACCTTCTTGTCCGCCAGTACCGCAATCCGGTTGGACAGCGCAAACAGGCTGTCCAGATCGTGCGTGACCATGATCACGGTCAGGCGCAGTTGCTTGTGCAGCGCCAATATCAGCTTGACGAAGCTGTCCGAGCGGTCGGGGTCCAGACCAGCGGTCGGTTCGTCCAGGAACAGCAGTTCAGGGTCCAGCGCCAGTGCGCGGGCCAGTGCAATCCGCTTGATCATGCCGCCGGACAGGTCCGACGGCATTTTCTTCGCATGTTCAAATCCTATGTCTGCCATTTGCAACTTCAGGTAGACCATGTCATGGATCAAGTCTTCAGGCAAAGTGCGCAGCTCGCGCATAGGCTGCGCCACGTTGTCAAATACCGATAGCGCGGAATACAGCGCGCCATGCTGGAACAGCATGCCCGAGCGCCTGCGCAGGTATTGCATATGCTTGGCCTGCTTCGAGTGTATGTCCTCGCCCAGTATTTTGATCGTGCCTTTTGTCGGTATTTCCAGGCCCAGCATTTGCCGCAATAATACCGTCTTGCCCGAGCCGGAACCGCCGACGATGGACAGGATCTCGCCTTGCTGCACCTGCAGGTTCAGGTTGTCATGCACCACCGCGCGGCCAAACTGGGTGCGCAAATTCTGGATGTCGATGATGGTGGCGCGGTCTGTCATCAGTAGCCTATATTGCTGAACATGATCGCGAACACCGCATCGGCCAGTATCACCACAGTAATGGAAATGACCACAGAGCTGGTCGTGCCCTGGCCCAGGCTCTCCGTATTTGGTTGTATTCGCAGCCCAAACTGGCAGGCCACCAATGCGATTAGGACGCCGAAGGCCACGCCTTTGCCCAGGCCCAGCCAGTAGTTAGCCAGGGGCACTGCCTCAGGCAGCTTGTTCCAGAAAAACTGCGGCGACATGCCCAGCTTGGCCTGTGCGGCAAACATGCCGCCCAGCAGCGCCATCGCATCGGTCCAGATCACCAGCAGCGGCATGGAAATTGCCAATGCCACAACCTTGGGCATGATCAGCCGATAGCCTTGCGGTATGCCCATCACCGTCATCGCATCCAGTTCTTCTGTCACGCGCATCACGCCCAGTTGCGCGGTAATCGCCGATCCGGAGCGGCCGGCCACCAGGATCGCGGCCAGCATGGGCCCCAGTTCCCTGATAATGCCCATGCCCAGGATATTGACCAGGTATACGTCGCCGCCGAAAGTGCGTAGCTGGTTGGACGACAGATACGAGAGCACCACGCCGATCAGCGCGCCGACCAGTGCTGTAATGCCCAGCGCCTGGAAGCCGGTGCGGTAGATATTGGCGGAAATTTCCTTCCACGGGCCGCGCAGCGGATGCCGCGCAAACCTCAACAAGTCCAGCATCAGTTGCCCGAGCAGGCCGATAAAGTCATATAGATGCTCGAAGAAACTCAGCATCACCCTACCCAGCCGCATTACGCGGGTCAGGCGCGGCTTGGGTTCTCGCGGGATGGACAAGGCGCTGACCTTTTCCAATCCTTTGAACAGATCTTCATGCTCAGGTTTTAGCACCAGATGGGATGGTCGTTTCTTGTCCCACGCACGCCACAGCATCTGCGCGCCTATCGTATCCAGCGCACTGATCTGCGACAGGTCCCAGTGCAGGTCATGGCGGGACGCGGACTGCTTCAGGCCGGCACTCAGCTTGGGCATCACGTCCTCTTCCGACATCGTGCAGACCAGCCAGGCACCGGCGAGTACGGCCGATGCCTGGTCCTGGTCGTTCAAGGTAATGGATGGGGGGCGGTAACGGGGCATGTCGCCAGTGTAAGGGAGAAAGTGTTGCCGATGCAATTCTTGCAAATCCCGGCGGCATGCAGGTTTTGTCTGATATTCGCCCCTTTTTCGTTGGCTTGACTAAAAAACACTTGTATTATCGCAATCTACT
The DNA here is from genome assembly GCF_014636315.1 of Parundibacterium terreum. Taxonomy (GTDB): domain Bacteria; phylum Pseudomonadota; class Gammaproteobacteria; order Burkholderiales; family Burkholderiaceae_D; genus Undibacterium; species Undibacterium terreum. The sequence continues at coordinate 60,044 of NZ_BMED01000010.1, forward strand.
CCCTTTTCGGCCCCTTTCCTTGCGAGACCGCATGACTTCCACTGCTACGCCTCAAATCGATCATCGCGAACACCCTGAGCAATGCGCTGACTCGACTGAAATAGTTCATCGCGAACATCACGGGAATTGTGCCAATTGCGAACATCCTGCTCCGGAAAATTTTTGTCCCGCCTGCGGACAAAAGACGCATATAGAAACCCCGACCTTATTTGAGTTCATCCATGAGTACCTGCATCACTATGTGGCGCTGGAGGGAACGCTGACGCGGACGCTATGGACGCTGATCACCGGCCCTGGGCGCTTGACGACGGAGTACATCGCCGGCAGACGGCAGCGCTACATCAAGCCTTTGCAGCTGTATCTGACGATCAGCTTCATCTTTTTCGTGCTGCTGGGCCTGTTTGGTTCGATAGTGCATGTCATCCCCAATACCGGCGGAGATGAGCAGACGCAGGCACAGGTTATCATCAAAAATCTGCACCCTGGACCGAGAGCAGCGTCTGGCGCCGACGAGGATAGCGCGCAGGATAAGGCAGAGGCTGCACTGGAACTGGCGCTGGATAAAAAAGAGCAGGCCAGGGATGCAGCTAAAGACAAGGCAAAGCCCGGCGGACAAATGCTGAGCAGCGACGTTCCCTGGATAAATAACTTCGGCGCAAGACTGGAACGGCTGAAGGATGAATATATGGCCCACCCGGACGATACTATGGCGCATTTGCAAAAGGAAGGCATGCGCAAGCTGCCTTATGTGGTCTTTATGCTGATGCCTATCTTCGCCTTTCTGTTAAGGATTACCTATTTCCGCCGTCGCTTTGTCTATGGTGTGCATCTGGTGTTTGTCTTGCATGTGCACGCATTTGCGTATCTGCTGTTTTTGCTGAGTCTGCTGCCCTTTGCGCCTGCCGGGCCGCTGGCAACTGTTTTTGTCGTCTACTTTGTGGCAGCCTTACGTAAAGTATATGGCGGACGCTGGATACCGCAAATCTTGCGCGCGCTGGCATTGTTTATCGTGTACGGCTTATTTGTTGCGTTTGGCCTGCTAGGGCTCGTTATCAGCCTGATATAGAGCGCAGGGTGCCGCGAACCTGCGCGGCGTAATTATTTCTCCTGCACCAGCGGTTTTTTCTTGTCTATCACCTCGCGGCAATCGCCTTTGAATGTGGCGTTGTCGTAATTGCTCCAGCCATAACTGTCCACATAACGGGTATGTGGCTTGAACTGGTCGCTGACGAAACTCCATTGCAGCTTTTCGTCTGGATAGTGGATGTCGGCCAGGTCCAGCAGTGAGTGGAAGATATTTTCGGTGGATAGGCGGGATTTCCTGTGCGCATAGAGCTGCGCTACCTTGCCGGGATAATTGTCCTTATAGATGTCGGAATACCAGACAAAGGCCGGGATATGGAATTCATGCTGCGTGTTATGTCCATGAAAGGCCAGGTTGCAACTGCCGTCATACAGGGTTTGCCCATGATCTGACACATACATCATCGCGGTCAATTGCGGTGCAGCCTTCAGGCTGTTGATCACCTCGGACAGCATCCAGTCTACATAGAGCACCGAGTTGTCATAGCTGTTATTCAGCGCCTGCTTGTTCTTCAGGTCGGTAAACTCCGGATTTTCGACGCCAAACAGTGAGGGTTGCCACTTGTCGTAGCTCTTGGGGTAGCGGTGGCTATAGTTCCAGTGATTGCCCAGTGTATGCAGCACGATCAGTTTCTTCGGCGCTGGGTCGCGCATCGCATTGTTCATCGGCTCCAGCAAAATCTGATCATGATTGGAGCTGTTGGTAAACCCGCCCAGGTTCAGGAACTGCGTCACATCGGCTTCCTTGGCGAAGACCGAGATCGGCGTATCGAACTGGCCGAAGCTCATCTGGTTGGATAGCCAGAAGGTCTTGAAGCCGGCTTCCTTGAAGGCAGTCAGGAAGGATTTTTCCGAGAAGCCCGCTTTCAGGCTCATCGTCGCGGGCTTCCTGGAAACGATCACTGGTACCGACAGCCGGGTGGCTGAGACGGCGGTGACCATGTCGGAAAAACTGACCAGATTGCTCTCCTTGCTCAGCAGGGGATTGGTGTCGCGCGCATAGCCGTTCAGGCTCCAGCGGTCATAGCGGGAAGATTCTCCTATGACGACGACTATCGTTTGTGGGGGCGCGGCAGCACCGGCGTCATGTGCCTGGAAATTGAAGCTGCTGCTTTTGCCGGCCAGATCGGACAGGTAGGCGCGTTCTTTCCAGAAATCCACGCCGCGTATGACCAGGCCAAACGGCCAGGTCCTGGCGAAAGTGTCGTCATCGTAAGGTATGTTGGCCCAATGAGGCAGCTTGGGCAGATACGGAGCTAGCTTGGCCAGCGCGCGGTCATAGGCGGTGGATGCAGGGGCAGGTTTGCTTGCCGCCACCTTGTGCGATGCGCTGGCGCTGCCGGCCGATTCTTCACTGGCATCGTCTTCGTCTTCCTCATCGCTGGCGGAGGTGCTGGCCTTTGACACGGAGGCAGTCTTGGCCGGTGCGCTGGCGACGCCGATTTCTCGTCCGTAAAACCAGACTGCGGCGCCGATAAGATAAGCGCCTATGCACAGCCAGCGCGAATAATGCTTCCAGTTCAATACCCGGCTGCGTCTGGCGATAAATAGAATGCTCCACCACCAGGCCACTACGGCGACAGAAACCAGCAGTAGCAGCCATGCCTTATTACCGAGGAATTCCAGCGCCTCCTTGGGGCTGGTTTCCGCAATGATGCCTAAATGATGCGTGGAGATGCCCTGGCCGAAATACAGGCGTAGGTAGATCTCTGTCGGCACCGCGAAGAAGGCGGGCAGCAGCAGCCAGTGAAACCAGCCGGGCCGCTTGCAGACTGCCCATAACAATGTCCAGGTAACGGCTTCCATCGCCAACAGGTGATAGGGTTGTGCGACTTCCTGTCCCAATGCCAGTGGCAGGAAGGGGAGTGCGGAAATCAGCAGGTAGCTGATGACTATATAGAGAGTGCCCGGACGCAGCAGTGATGGCATTGGCTGTTTCAAGAAAAGTAAGCGGCTGCCAGGACAATGTTGCCTTAGCGCGAAGGGCAACAATATAAATGATTTACCCGTATATATATAGTCAGGTCAAACCGCGGTCGCCCGAATTGTGTCTTTGTATTAACTTTTTTGAGTTGAGGCCTGCTATTGCCTGAACCGCAAAAATATCGGACAAATGGGCTTGCAATCATGGGGATTTTTTCTATTCTGAAAGGCCCGGCAGCCTATTCCACAGGCAGCAAGAAGCTTGCTGCGGCTAGTAATAAGCATTGACAATCCAGCTTCCCAGGCGTTAAACTTGCGAGTTCTCGATTTTGGGATGGCTATGGCATTGCGTTTTTGGATGCAAAAATGCGTCGAAAAACGCCGATTTCATAGCTGAAAATTTGCAGCCGCGCGCAGGATTTATCAGTGCGCGCTAGCGAGAATTACCGATTAGTCCCCGGGCAACCGTTTCCGGGTTTGTGTTTTAACGTTGTATTTTGTTGGATTTATAGCGATGCCAACCATCAATCAACTGATTCGCCAGCCACGTGTTTCTGCACGTGTCAAGAGCAAATCGCCGGCGCTGGAAAACAGCCCGCAAAAACGCGGCGTATGTACCCGTGTTTATACTACAACCCCAAAAAAGCCTAACTCGGCTTTGCGTAAGGTTGCCAAAGTACGTCTGACCAATGGTTTCGAAGTAATTTCGTACATCGGTGGTGAAGGCCATAACTTGCAAGAACATAGCGTAGTGTTGCTGCGCGGTGGTCGTGTAAAGGATTTGCCAGGTGTTCGTTACCATATGGTTCGCGGTGCTTTGGATACACAGGGCGTTAAAGACCGTAAGCAAGCTCGTTCCAAATACGGTGCGAAGCGTGCTAAGGCTGTTAAGAAGTAATTAATAGTCTTAAAGCAGTCCAAGAAGTCATCTTAAGTAATCTCCGGTAAAACGGAACAGTGTCGGTCCCGAATGGGCCGAGTAAGTGGCTGGCTATGATGGCCTGCCGCGAGTGCGGGTAAATTTGTTGCCGCGTGCTCAACTGAAGATTGAAAGGAATCGAAATGCCACGTCGTCGTGAGGTCCCGAAACGGGATATTCTGCCGGATCCAAAGTTCGGCAATGTAGAAGTTGCAAAATTCGTCAACGTATTGATGTTGTCCGGCAAGAAGTCTGTTGCTGAAGGCATTATCTACGGTGCGTTTGACCACATCCAGCAAAAATCTGGCAAAGATCCTCTGGAAGTTTTCGCTGCTGCAATCAGCAACGCAAAACCTCTGGTTGAAGTTAAGTCCCGCCGTGTTGGTGGTGCTAACTACCAGGTGCCTGTTGAAGTTCGTCCAGTTCGTCGTTTGGCTTTGTCCATGCGTTGGTTGCGCGAAGCCGCTAACAAGCGTAGCGAAAAATCCATGCCACAACGTTTGGGTGGCGAGTTGATGGAAGCCGCTGAAGGTCGCGGCGGCGCGATGAAGAAACGTGATGAAGTGCATCGTATGGCTGAAGCCAACAAGGCCTTCTCCCACTTCCGCTTCTAAGAGTAAGAGTGAGAAATCATTGTGTGCACTCTATGCAATGGTTTCAGCAAGTATTTTGAATCAGGCCGGGCGCGATTTTTACAGAAAATTGCGCTCGGTTTTGTCCATTAAAAGATTTAGGATTAGCTATGGCCCGTAAGACCCCCATTGAGCGCTACCGCAATATCGGTATTTCAGCTCATATTGATGCTGGTAAAACAACTACAACTGAGCGTGTATTGTTCTACACCGGTGTAAACCACAAAATCGGTGAAGTGCATGATGGCGCGGCTACCATGGACTGGATGGAGCAAGAGCAGGAACGTGGTATTACCATTACTTCCGCTGCAACGACATGCTTCTGGAAGGGCATGGCGAACAATTTCCCTGAGCATCACATCAACATCATTGATACCCCAGGCCACGTTGACTTCACGATTGAAGTTGAACGTTCCATGCGCGTATTGGATGGCGCATGCATGGTTTACTGCGCGGTAGGTGGTGTGCAGCCTCAGTCTGAAACTGTATGGCGTCAGGCTAACAAGTACAAAGTCCCACGTTTGGCTTTCGTCAACAAGATGGACCGTACTGGCGCGAACTTCTTCAAAGTGTACGAGCAAATGCGCGCACGCTTGAAAGCCAACCCAATTTTGATGCAAATCCCTATCGGCGCGGAAGAGAACTTCCTGGGCGTGGTCGATCTGGTCAAAATGAAGGCAATCTACTGGGATGACGCATCCCAGGGTATGAAATTTGACTACCGTGACATTCCTGCAGAACTGGCTGACCAGGCTGCTGAATGGCGCGAAAAAATGGTTGAAGCAGCTGCTGAAGCCAACGAAGAACTGATGAACAAATACCTGGAAGAAGGCGATTTGTCTGAAGTTGAGATCAAGACAGCAATCCGTGCTCGCACGATCGCTGCTGAAATCGTGCCTATGCTGTGCGGTACTGCGTTCAAGAACAAGGGCGTACAGGCGATGTTGGACGCGGTTATCGAATACCTGCCGTCACCAGTGGATATTCCACCAGTGTCCGGCCTGGATGAAGATGACGAGCCAACAACACGTAAAGCAGAAGACACAGAGAAATTCTCTGCGCTGGCATTCAAGATCATGACTGATCCGTTCGTCGGTCAGCTGATTTTCTTCCGCGTTTATTCCGGCATGGTCAAGTCGGGCGACACAGTGTACAACCCGAACAAGAACAAGAAGGAACGTCTGGGCCGTATTCTGCAGATGCATGCAAACCAACGTGAAGAGATCAAAGAAGTGCACGCCGGCGACATCGCTGCTGCAGTTGGTCTGAAAGAAGCGACAACAGGCGAAACCCTGTGCGATCCAGCTTCCATCATCACTCTGGAACGCATGGTTTTCCCAGAGCCAGTTATTTCTCAGGCTGTTGAGCCTAAGACTAAAGCTGACCAGGAAAAAATGGGTCTGGCACTGAATCGTCTGGCACAGGAAGATCCTTCTTTCCGCGTTAAGACAGATGAAGAATCCGGTCAGACTATCATCGGCGGTATGGGCGAGTTGCATCTGGAAATTATCGTTGACCGTATGAAGCGCGAATTCGGCGTTGAAGCGACAGTCGGTAAGCCACAGGTTGCATACCGCGAAACTATTCGCAAAACTTGCGAAGAGATCGAAGGTAAATTCGTTAAGCAATCCGGTGGTCGCGGTCAGTATGGTCACGTTGTTCTGAAGATCGAACCGCAAGAACCAGGCAAGGGCTTTGAATTCGTTGACGCGATCAAGGGCGGTACTGTTCCACGTGAATATATCCCTGCGGTAGAAAAAGGCGTTATCGAAACTCTGCAATCCGGCGTATTGGCTGGCTACCCAGTTGTTGACGTTAAAGTAACTCTGTTCTTCGGTTCTTACCATGACGTCGACTCCAACGAAAACGCATTCCGTATGGCGGGTTCGATGGCGTTTAAAGATGGTTGCCGTAAAGCTAGCCCAGTTATCCTGGAACCAATGATGGCGGTTGAAGTTGAAACGCCTGAAGACTACGCTGGTACTGTGATGGGCGATCTGTCATCACGCCGTGGTATGGTTCAAGGTATGGATGAGATCCCTGGCGGTGGCGGTAAGATCATCAAAGCAGAAGTGCCTTTGTCCGAAATGTTTGGTTACTCGACTTCCCTGCGTTCCGCAACGCAAGGTCGTGCAACTTACACGATGGAATTCAAGCACTACTCCGAAGCGCCGAAAAATGTTATCGACGCTATCGTAACTGCAAAAGCTAAGTAAGAATCAAGGGCTCACCCCATGTCGGGGTGAGCTTTCTATGTTGATAATCGTTCTTTTTGAAGGAAGAATAAAATGGCAAAAGGTAAGTTCGAACGCACCAAGCCGCACGTGAACGTGGGCACAATTGGTCACGTAGATCATGGTAAAACCACATTGACAGCAGCGATCGCGACAGTATTGTCCAAGAAGTTTGGC
>NZ_BMED01000011.1 GCF_014636315.1 Parundibacterium terreum
TGCTTCGGCGGCGGAGTAGGCGTGCAGGAAACTCAGGGCGCGGTGCTGGATTTCCAGGCTGCCCAGTGCAAAGGTCGTCGCCGAATGCACGTCGGGATCGTCGTCTATTATCATGATCCGCCACGTGGGGCGTTCTGAATCTGGAGCCGACGGCACTTCATGGTCCTCAAAAAAGACCAGGCTGTCGTGATCCAGGTTGTTGTGTGAACTCATAGATAACTCTCCGAGTTTCAGTATATACCCGCCTGATTAGGAGTATATAAGGAATCTGCTAGGAAACATTAGATCAGTCTATGAAAGCGGGGAGGATGTGTTTTTTGGGCATTAATTGCAAACTATGGTTAATTCCGCCAGTAAACACTGGCGGAATTAACCATATGCAAGCCATTTTATGTCATGCCCACATAAGTACGCGACATGGCGGTAGCTTAGTGCGCGCCGCCTGCATCGACAGGCGCAGATGATTTCGATGGCTTGGTCAGCCATACCAGGCCGATCAGCATCAGGAACATGATGGAGGATATCCAGAAAATATCGGTTGCAGCCATGGTGCTGGCTTGCACGCTGATCGTCCTGTCAATGACAGCCCATGCACCCGGCTCGGGAATGCCCAGTTGCCCCAATTGCTGTACGGTTTGTCCGAAAGCGGGATTGCCGCTGCCGGTATGCTCTGTTATCTGAGCGTGGTGCAGCGTGCTGCGGCTATCCCATATCGTGGTCGCGATGGAGGCTCCCATGCCGCCGCACATGATGCGGACAAAATTGGACAAGCCTGCAGCCGCAGGTATCTTGTGCGGCGCCTGGCCGGACAGGATGATCGATGTCAGCGGGATAAAGAACATTGACATTGCCGCACCCTGTATTAGCGTAGGTATCAGCAGCGACATGGTGTCAACGTCCGTGGTGAACTTGGAGCGCATGTAGAACACGAGCGCAAACAAGGAGAACGCCACTGTGGCGACCCTGCGTGCATCCAGCTTCGGCAAAAATTTACCGATCACGGGCGACAATAGAATAGCGAATACGCCGACCGGCGCCATGACCTTGCCGGCCTCGGTTGCGGTGTAACTCAATTGCGTTTGCAGCCATAGAGGCATGATGACCAGGCTACCGAAAAAGAGTCCATAGCCGATAGAGATCGCGACCACGCCAGCGCTGAAGTTGCGCCCCTTGAACAGCGACAAATCTACAACCGGATGTTCTTCGCCCAGTTCCCAGATCACAAAATAAATCAGGCCGACAGCCGCAACTACAGTCAGCGCAATGATTTCGCCGGAATTGAACCAGTCCAGTTCCTTGCCTTTATCCAGCATCAGTTGTAAGGAGCCGACCCAGATCACCAGCAGCGCAAGGCCTACCTTGTCGATAGGCACCAGCCGTATGGCCGATTCCCGTTTGCGATACAGCGACCAGGTGACCCAGGCGGAAAAGAGTCCAACCGGAATGTTGATGTAGAAAATCCATGGCCAGGTATAGTTGTCCGAAATCCAGCCGCCCAGCAGGGGGCCCATGATAGGGGCGACCAGAGTCGTCATGCCCCATAAGGCCAAGGCCATTGAGCTTTTGGCTGGCGGATAACTCCCCAACAGCAGCGATTGCGACAAAGGAATCATCGGGCCGGCGACGGCGCCCTGCAACACACGCGCTGCGATCAGGATTTCTATGCTGGGCGACATGCCGCACAGCCAGGAAGAAATCACGAACAGCAGGATGGACGTGATGAACAGGCGTACCTGGCCGAAGCGCTGTGTCAGCCAGCCGGTCAACGGTACCGAGATCGCATTCGCGACGGAAAACGAGGTGATGACCCAGGTGCCCTGTTGCGGCGATACGCCCATATTGCCGGAAATGGCGGGAATGGAAACGTTCGCAATCGACGAATCGAGCACGTTCATGAAAACCGCCAGTGACAGCCCCAGAGTTCCCAGCGCGAGTTGGGAACCTTTCAGCGGCTGCAGCGGGGCAGTGCCGGGTGCGCTCATTGCTGGCTTTTTCCTGTATTGGCAGCAGCCAGGTTGCCTGCGATGATTTCCGAAATACGCTTGTCGGCTTCATTGCCGGTTTGCGCAAACACTTCGGTTTTATACGCTGGTGCAGTGCGTGCCCGAGCCGCTGCCAAAGGCGCGCCTTGCTCTTGAGAGATATTCACTTTGACCTGCATCGACAGACCTACCCGCAATGGATGTGCGGCAAGCTCCTTCGGGTCTAGCGTGATACGTACCGGGACACGCTGTACTACCTTGATCCAGTTACCGCTGGCGTTCTGCGCCGGCAGTAGTGCAAAGGCGGCGCCGGTACCGGCGGACAAACCGGCTACTTTGCCGTGATACTCAACGTCGGAACCATACAGGTCGGACTCCAGTGTGACATCCTGGCCTATGCGCATATGCGTCAACTGTACTTCCTTGAAGTTGGCATCTACCCACAGTGCATTCAGCGGCACGATGGACAGCAGGGGCGTGCCTGCGGCCACGCGTTGGCCAAGCTGCACGGAGCGCTTCGCCAGATAGCCCGTCATCGGTGCCGGCAGACTGGTGCGGGCATAGGCCAGATAGGCCTCACGCACGCGTGCTGCAGCGCGTTGTACATTCGGATGCTGTTCCACGCTGGTGTGGTCAGTCAGCACCTTGTTGGAAGCAAGCTGCTCCTTGGTGGCCAGCAAGGCTGACTCGGCACTTTGCAAGGCGGTTTTTGCATGGTCCACTTCTTCTGTGGATACCGCACCTGTGCTCAGTAATTGCTGGCGGCGCGACAGGTCGGATTTTGCCCGTTCGACCTCGCTGCTGCGCTGGCTGACATTGGCCGCCAGGGAGCCGTTATTGGCGAACAATACGCGGACTTCGCGCACTGTCTGCGCCAGTTGCGCCTCTGCCTGCTCCAGGGCCACTTTTGCATCGGCACGGTCCAGATCGACCAGCGGCTGGCCTGCCTGCACCAGCTCGGTATCGTCGGCATGGATGGCCAGCACGGTGCCGGCGACTTGCGGAGTTACCTGGATGACGTTGCCAGCTGCATAGGCGTCGTCGGTGTGTTCAAATTTTTTGCCTATCAATTCCCAGTAGGCGAAATAAGCCAGGCCGATAATGGCCAATACGATGGTGACCTTGATGAGTATGCCGCGGCGCTTGCCATTGGATGCGGGTGCTGCTGAATCTGGTGCTTTGTTTTCTTGTGCGGGAGCGTTCATTACGCAGCCTCCGGTTGTGATTTTTGTTGATTGCTTGTTTGTGTGGAATTGTTTGCCGGTGCGCGCAGTTCGGGGCCGGCTTCAAATCCGCCTCCCAGTGCCTTGATCAGGTTGATCTGCAGATCAGCGCGGCGTATCTGGTTATCCAGCAGGATTTTTTGCTGCATGATCAAAGCGCCTTCGGCTGCCAGTACCGGCAGCATATTCGCCGTACCGACCTTTTGTCTTTGCTGCGCCAGCTTCAGTGTTCTGCTGGAGGCTTGCTCCGCAATGCGCTGATTCTTGTTTTGCTCTTCTGCTGCTTTCATCGACTGTACCTGATCCGCTACTTCATGCAGGGCATCGGTCAGGCTCTGGTTGTAGGTCGCCACTGCATTGTCGTAGGACGCGACTTTGCTTTTCAGTTGCGCGCGCAGACGGCCACCTTCAAAGATAGGCAACTTGATTGTAGGGCCGCCGCCGATGATGGTGCTGCCGCTCTTGAAGAAATCAGCGACACCCAGGCTGGACAGGCCGACAAACGCACTCAGGTTGATATTCGGGTAGAACTCGGTCTTGGCAACATCGATGCCGCCCTGCATGGCTTCCACATGCCAGCGTGCCGCGACGATGTCTGGACGGCGACCCAGCAATTCTGACGGCAGTTGCGCGGGCAGGGTGGCGTCGCCAATTTCTGCAAGGCTAGGGCGAGGGATGCTCAGGCCGCGCTCCGGTCCCTGGCCCAGCAAGGCGGCAAGCTGGTTGCGCGTCAGGGCAATTGCTTCCTGCCATTGCGTGATCTCTGCTTTCAGGCTGGAGACCTGGACCAGGCTTTGTTCGGTGTCCGTCCTGGTATCCAGACCGGCTTTTACGCGCTGCTGTGTCAGGCTGTCCAGCTTTTCGCGTAAGCCCAGTTGCTGGTTGGACAAATCAAGCTGTGCGTACTGGCGTGCCAACTGTACCCATGCATGCGCGATGGCGCTGCTGAGGGCGAGCCTGGCGCTTTGCTGCTCCGCCAGCGCAGCCTTCTCTTGCGACAGCGCGCCGCTTATCTCAGCCGAATGCTTGCCCCAGAAGTCGACTTCATACGAAATACTCAGCGCCATTTCATTGTCGCTGTAATAGTTGCCGGCCAAAGGCGGAGGAATCAAGCCATGTTCTGTAAAACGCTGGTAGGTGCTGCCCAGGTTTGCGCCTGCGGTCGGCAGCCTGTCTGCGCCGGCGGCCTCTACATAGGCCCTGGCTGCAGCCACGCGTGCCGCGGCCATCTGCATATTCGGATTGTCTGCAATAGCGGCATCAATCAGGTCTTGCAGCGGCTTGCCTCCTATGCTTTGCGCCCAGTTGGTACTTGGCCAGGTGCCTGTCTGGTTGGGCAGGGTGTTGGGGCTGCTTGTGGCAGGCAGGGATTTAAGCTGCGCATCGCTTTGTATGCCGCTGAAACTGACGCACGCCGAGAGCAGCACCATCGTGCTGCATGCCGCCAGCAGGCCCGCGGACCTGATCAGGCCCTTGGTATTGCTGGTCTTGAAGGGAGAAGCGATGATTGTCATGTCAATTAATATTTTTCGATTCCAGTAAGGGACGATTTGCCAATAATTTTCTTAGCAGGCTTTTTAAAAAGCCTATTTCTTCAGCGCTGAATCCTGTAAATCCTATGTTGATGACATCGGAATAAATTGCCGGCAGCTTTTGCACCAGTTCTTTGCCTGCATCTGTCAGCTCCAGTTTAAACAGGCGCTTGTCGTTCATATCTGGGACGCGTGTCAGCAAGCCCTTGGCCTCCAACCTGTCCAGCATGCGCTTCATGGCGGCAGAATCGATGAACAGGTCGCGCGCCAGGTCTGCCGCTGTGTTGCATTTGCCCATGGCCAGCATCATGAACACGCTGCCTTGTGCGTGCGTGATGCCCAGCTTGGTCAGCGACTCGTCTATGGATTTCGACAGCATGGTTTTGGAGCGAGCCAATAGATAACCGACGCTGTCTTCTACCTGATAGTTATCGAACGTAAAAGGGGAAGGAGAATTGCTCATATTTCCATTGTAATCATTGCCTAGGCAATAGTTTACTCGAAATTAGAAGCTTTTGCTTGACGGAAAAATAAGATGTTTTGGTGTTGCGTGCAGGCTTGCTGGATGATGCGGGCAAAAAAAATCGGCGCCCAGTGGGCGCCGACGGTGAGTGACTTTTCTAATGCTGTATTACAGGATTTCGCTCGCGTGGTCAGCCAGACGAGAACGCTCACCACGTGCCAGTGTCACGTGACCGCTATGTGCCCAGCCCTTGAAGCGGTCAACCACATAAGTCAGGCCACTCGAACCTTCAGTCAGGTAAGGAGTGTCGATCTGCGCGATATTACCCAGGCAGATGATCTTGGTACCGGGACCTGCGCGGGTAACCAGAGTCTTCACCTGTTTCGGCGTCAGGTTTTGCGCTTCGTCGATGATCAGGAATTTATTGACGAAGGTCCGGCCACGCATGAAGTTCAATGACTTGATCTTGATGCGAGAACGTATCAGATCCTGGGTCGCTGCGCGGCCCCAGTCTCCGGCGTCGTTGTCGGACTTGTTCAATACTTCCAGGTTGTCGTCGAACGCGCCCATCCATGGCGACATTTTCTCTTCCTCGGTTCCAGGCAGGAAGCCTATGTCTTCACCGACCGGCACTGTTACGCGTGTCACGATAATTTCGTTATAGGTTTTTGTTTCCAACACTTGCGCCAAACCAGCAGCAAGGGCCAGCAAGGTTTTACCGGTACCGGCCTGGCCCAGCAGAGTGACGAAATCGCATTCCGGATCCATCAGCAGGTTCAGGGCGAAGTTCTGCTCGCGGTTACGCGACGTAATGCCCCAGACGCTGTGCTTGGCGTGGCCATAGTCGCGCAGTGTTTGCAGCACTGCAGTCTTGCCGTTGATTTGCCTGACCTGGCCGTAGAAAGACGCTTCGCCGTTGTTCGGCTCCAGGTACACAAACTGGTTGACCAGCAAGGAAGGAATCAGCGGGCCTGTGATGCGGTAGAAGGTCGTGCTCAGCCCGTTTTTGTTTTCCTGCCAGGTTTCTACACCCTTGCCATGCTTGTTCCAGAAGTCTTCCGGCAATTGCACGATGCCCGAGTACAGCAGATCGGAATCTTCCAGCACATGGTCGTTGAAGTAGTCTTCTGCAGGCAGCCCCAGCGCGCGAGCCTTGATGCGCATATTGATGTCTTTCGACACCAGTACGACAGGGCGGCCAGGCTGATCGGCTTCCAGTGCGCGGACAACGGTCAGAATCTGGTTGTCGGCCTTTCCTTGTGGGAGGCCGGCAGGCAGGCTCGCGGTCTGCAATTTGGTCTGGAAGTACAGGTGGCCTTTGGCATCTTTATTGCCGAGCTTGGACAGGGCAATGCCTTGTTCAATTTCATGGTGATCAATGTCGCCGACCAGTGCATCCAGCGAGCGCGATACCTGGCGGGCATTGCGCGCTACTTCCGACATGCCTTTTTTGTGGTCGTCCAGCTCTTCCAGTGTAATCATAGGCAGATACACATCATGTTCCTCAAAGCGGAACAGGGACGAGGGATCATGCATCAGTACATTGGTATCCAGTACGAACAGCTTGGTCACGCCCGACTTGTCGGCGGCGCGGCTGGTGCCCGATTTGACACGGCTTTCCGCGCTCTTTGCTTTGGATGCAACTGGTTTTTCGGCTTTTACTGCAGGCGTCTTGGCGCGGGAAGGCGCCGCCGGCAATTTGGCGACAACAGGGCTTGCTATCTTGGCAGCCGGTTTTGTGGCTAAAGGCTGTTGGGGAACTGCAACTAATTTAGGTTCCGGTTTATCGGTTTTTACGGATTTCCCCTTTTCTGCTTTCGGGTAATCCTTGGGGGACAACAGGGCCGCAGGTTTAGTCGGCATTTTTGGCAGGGGCATTAGGACCTCTTATCAAAGTTGTGAGTGCTTAAAATCAAAAAGCCGCTATGGGCAACACGGAGTGACTCCGGGTTACTTCCATTCGCGGCTTTTGAGAAGAAGATTCTTGGGTTTCAATTACTAAGGTGCGCTCACAAATTCCAACACTTCATCAACGTGTCCAGCTACTTTTACTCCACGCCATTCTTTCACTAATTTACCCGATCCGTCAATGACAAAAGTGCTGCGTTCTATTCCGCGCACTTGCTTGCCATACATGTTTTTCATTTTCATTACATTGAACAAATTGCAGAGGGTCTCGTCCGGGTCTGAAATCAGGTCGAATGGCATGCCTAATTTTGACTTGAAGCCTTCATGCGAGCGTATGCTGTCGCGGCTGACGCCGAATACTTTGGCGCCGTGCTCCTCAAATTGAGTATGCAAGTCCCTGAAAGCCATGCTCTCGGTAGTGCAACCCGGAGTGTTGTCTTTCGGATAAAAATACAAAACCAGTTTCTTTCCAGCATAGTCGCTGAGCTGAAAAGTTTGATCTCCTGTCATGGCTGCTGAAAAATTGGGAACAATCTTGTTGAGTGCAGATGGGCTTTCGTCGGCCACAGTGGTCTCCTGAATTATTGAGAGGGGAGAAAAACGAAGGGCAATTCCAAGTCTTTTCAATGTTGCTGAAGCAGGGCGAACTGTTGCTTCTAGCGGACCGCCACATGCTTAGACCCGGAGGCAGCCACGCTTTTTGCAGATATATTTGAGCTTGCATCGCTCCAGGCAGAGGAGCGGGATATTGCTGCAGACTTTAGTCGGATTTCAGGTTTGACCGGAATGATATGCCTTACTAGGCCCTGATTGCAAGGGATTCTCCTGATCACCTGTCACAGCAAACAATGCAATGATGGTGAATGCTATGCCGTCAGGCTGCCAGGGTAATCAATTCTCCCGAGCGGCCAGGCACATCGCCCCAGGTCAGCGGGCGAACGGGCAGCTCATGGTCTTTTATCATTTGATAGTAGTCCGCCATGGAGATGCACGAGTATCCTTGCTTTGTCCATCCTGCCAGCAACTCTTCAAAAATGGGGGCAAGTTTTTGCCCTTCAAGTTCCGCATGCAGGGTAAACACATGGTTTTTTTGCGTGCTGGTCAGCTTGAGTATCGCCGTGGCGATATTTGACGTATCGATGACCACGCCATCTATCGTGCGGCCAAGTAATTCATCCAGCGTAGGCAGTGTCGTAGGCATTTGCAGGCAGGATAGCGCCTTGCTGCCACTGCCTGTTGTCAAGCGATATGGACCGGCATCAGGATTTGCCAATTCTCCATTGTCTTTTAGCATCGCGCGGCCGTCGGATGCATAAGCAAAATGGAAGTTGTCCAGTTGAGTAAATGCATGCTCATTCATTTGCCAGCCTGCGGCACCGTGTGTTTTGGGCGCTTGTCCAAAAATTTGCTGGAAACGGCTGAAGGACTGCTGCATCTGCGCCACGGTCCATTCGGCTCCGCGATTTTTGACATTGTCTTGCCAGACAACGTGATCCCAGGTGTGGATGCCGCATTCAAAACCTGCGTCCTGCACCGCCCGCATTTGGCTTGCGCAGGTTTTTCCTATATCCGGGGCCGGCAATAGGACGCCATACATCAGCGTCTTGAATCCATAATGTTCCACTACCGATGTGCGGGATACCTTCTGGAAAAAACCTGGCCGAAAAGCACGGCGCAGCGCCCAGCCGGTGTGGTCGGGGCCGAGCGAGAACAGGAAGGTCGCCTGCGCCTGATGCTTCTTCAGCATGCGCACCAGATTGGGCACACCCTCGCGGGTGCCGCGGTAGGTGTCTACGTCAATTTTCAATACGATGCTGGCCATGGGGGATTTCCGGGAAACTTGGTTGTACTCGTGGTTTTGCTTTTGGATGCTGCTGATAAAGAGAGCGACTGCGGAGGGGGCAAGGGATGCCCCATGTCATCCCTGCTGAAGCGCCGATCGCAATTCGCTACCGGCCATGGCTTTTCCATCATGGAATAATTCCAGGATGTGCAGTGCGCGGCCGTCGCCGCAGACTCCCAGGATGCGTTCGCTAGCGCCTGATTGGTCTATCACCAGGCCCAAAGGCAGTCGGCTTGCATCCACGCCGGACAGGCGTGCTTTGCCTATGACGTAACGCTTGCCGGCTTGCTCAAAAAAAGCACCGGGATAGGGAGGGGCTACTGCCCGGTGCAGGTTATACACCTGCTGCGCCGGCTGTTGCCAGTCTATACGCCCGTCTTCCGGTTTGCGACCGCCAAAGTAGCTGCCCTTGGACAAATCATTCGGCAATCTTGGCGCGGTACCGGCGATCAGTGCAGGCAATACCGGCCACAGTGTCTGTTCAACAGCAACGGTCAGCTTATTGAAAACTTCATAGGCAGTGTCGTCCGGCAGGATGGGGACTGCGGTCTGGGCGATGATCGCTCCTGCATCCGGCTTGGCCGCCATTTCATGCAGGGTTGCACCGGTTTCAGTCTCACCATGCAATACCGCCCAGTTCACCGGCACTCGCCCGCGGTATTTTGGCAGCAATGAGCCGTGCAGATTATAGGCACCGCGCTTTGCTACCGCGAGCAAATCCACGGGCAGCATATGCCGGTAGTAAAAGCTGAAGATGAAGTCGGGCTGGATAGCTGCAACAGTCGCCATCAATTCCGGCGATTTAGGATCTTCCGGTGTGATAAAGGGTATGCCGTGCTCTTTGCAGAGCTCGGCCACCGATTCAAACCAGATGGTCTCTGCCGGATTGTCCTGATGGGTAACGACCAGCGCAACGTCCACGCCGCGTGCCAGCAATACCTTCAGGCAGCGCACGCCGACACTGTGGTAGCCAAAAACAACGGCTTTGGCGGGCGAGGGTGTGCTAGAGCTCATTGCTTGCGTCATATCAGTTGGTATCGGCCCGGTCGGTACTGCCTTGTTCCAGCACTGCCTGCACGACATAGCGCGGACGCCCCCGTACCTGCTGGTAAATGCGGCCCACGTATTCGCCCAGCAAACCTATGCCAAACAGGATCACGCCCATCAGGAAGAAGGCAATTGCAAACAGCGTGAACAAGCCCTCAGCCTCTGCGCCGAACAGGAAACGGCGTGCCAGCAGCCAGATGACCAGGGCGCCCGAGGCAATCGACAATATCATGCCCAGCATGGAAAAAATCTGCAGCGGCACAACCGAGAAGCCGGTCATCAGATCAAAGTTCAGGCGTATCAGGCTATAGATGGAATACTTGGATTCGCCTGCGGCGCGCTCTTCGTGCTCAACCAGGATTTCAGTCGGCTTGCGCGAAAAGGTGTACGCCAGCGCAGGTACAAAGGTATTGACCTCACTGCACTGGTTAATCAGGTCGATTACGTTGCGGCCATAGGCGCGCAGCATATTGCCCTGATCGGTAATCTTGATACGGGTGATCTTCTCGCGCAGGCGATTCATCAGCTTGGACGCGTAAGTGCGCCATGCGGAATCCTGCCGCTTGCGGCGCACGGAGCCGACATAGTCATAGCCTTCGCGCATTTTTTCTACCAGCTTGCCGATTTCTTCCGGCGGATTTTGCAGGTCGGCGTCCAGGGTTACGATGATATCGCCGCGGGTTGCCTGGAAGCCAGCCAGAATGGCCATATGCTGACCGTAGTTCCCGTTGAACAGGACTACGCGGGTGACGTCAGGGCGCAGGCGGAACTGCGTCGCCAGCATGGCGGCGGTGCCGTCGCGGCTGCCGTCATTGACAAACACGATTTCGTAGCTGACGCCGGTCGCAGCCAGTGCGTCCAGCGCAGGGTACAGGCGCGCGTACAGACGGTCCAGGCCCGCTTCTTCGTTATAGACAGGGATGACAACTGAGAGTTCTGGTTTCATCGAGCAGCGTTTATTTTTATTGAAGGCAGGATTTTACCGCAGCTACGGTACGTTCCACATCAGATTCGTTCATCGTCGGGAACAGGGGCAGCGTGACAATCTGCTTGCCGACTCTTTCTGCAATAGGGAACATGCCGTCGGTAAAGCCGCGCGCGCGATAATAGCTGAATAAATGGATGGCGCGGTAGTGATAGCCCAAGCCTATCTTCAGTTCCATCATTTTTTCCATGAAGCTGCCACGGTTGATGCGCTCGGGTAAGACGATATGGAACATATGCCAGTTGCATTGCTCAAAGTCGGCAATGGGCAGCTCGGCACCGGTTTGCGCTTCAAAATCGGGACCGAAGGTGGTGAAGTAATGTTTGGCCAGCGCCAGGCGCTTGGCGTTGAACTCTGCCAGATGCTTCATCTGGCCCAGGCCTATCGCCGCCGCGATATCGGTCATATTGTACTTACCTCCCAGCACATCGACGTCGATGCCGTCCAGTCCGCTGCGGGTGACGCCCTGCAGCCTGTATTTTTCAGCCAGGCGGGCTTCTTCTGCATTGTTCAGCACCAGGCAGCCGCCTTCGCCGGTCATGATGTTCTTGTTTACCTGGAAGCTGAACGAGGCAAAGTCACCGAAAGAGCCTATGCGCTTGCCTTGCCAGGTAGATCCTATCGCCTGCGCCGCATCTTCCACGACGCGCAGATTATGCTTCTTCGCCAGCGCATATAGTTTGTCCATATCGCAAGGCAGGCCGCACATATGGACCGGAATGATAGCCTTGGTCCTCGGGGTGATCACCGCTTCGACCTTGTCCAGGTCGATATTGTGCGTGCGCGGATCAATATCGGCAAATACCGGCGTGGCGCCGGTTTCTATGATGACATTGGCAGTGGCTACCCATGAGTTGGGCGTGGTGATGACTTCATCGCCGGCGCCTATGCCGGCAATGCGCAAGGCAATCTCCATTGTGCAGGTGCCGGAGTTGAAGGTGCGCACCGGACGGCCACCAAAATATTCAGACAACTGGGCTTCCAGCGCCTGCACATTGGGGCCACTGGTCAACCAGCCGGAACGCAATACATTCGCTACCGCGGCGATGGTTTCTTCATCGATGGTCGGCTTGGTAAACGGCAGAAAGGGCAGTTGCTCACTCATGGATATTCCTTGTCATCATTCATTTTTATAGGTCTTACGAGCGCGGGCGCTCAGTTCGCTGCCGCTTTGGCTGTGCTGGCAACGACAACGCGGCGCGGATCTTGTCCGACTATCCGCATGGGCAGGCCTTGCTTCAGCATGTCTTCATAGACATCTACCCGCACGATGGCGATCGCAAGCTTGCCGCTGGCATTGTAGGCGCGCCATTTTTCCATAAAGTCCTTACGCTCCGGTATCCACAGATGCGGCTCTTGCTCCAGGCCGAAGGCCAGTTCGTCAGGAAATTCAACCGGGATCATGGTGCGGCCTAGATAAAACGGCAGGCATTGTTCGTACAGGCCTACTCCATACAGCGGGGTGTCAGGCTTCAGTTCGGCTTGTATCGGCTTCAATTGCAGCAGGCCGGCGCGATAGTAGCCCCAGGGCTCGTATCCCAGTAGAAGCAGTTGGCTGGCCAAAAAGCCGGCAGCCGCCAGGCTGATGACAGCCCAGTCTCTTTTGTCCTTCGCAATCACAAACGCTAGCAGTCCGCCGGCAATAATGACGAGCGAGACTGCAATTACCCAGGGCATTGCTGCCTGGTTCAGCGCCAGTTCCAGCGGAGGCAGTTTGGAGCTGGCAAATTTGGCCGGTGCCATCAGGGCGAAGGCCAGCGTGCCTAATCCTGTCAGGGTGAACAAGCCCGCAGCAAAACGCAGGCTCTTGCTGGAACCCGCCTCAAGCTGGCATGCAATCAGCAGCGCCAGCGATGGAAATATAGGCAGGATATAGCCGGTCAGCTTGGAGTGGGATGCGCTGAAAAAGACGAAAATGAAGATCGTCCATACCAGCAGCATTTGACGTGGCTGGAAACCGCGGTTTTCTCTCTTTACGCCAGCCCACATGCCTTGCAGCAGCAGGCCCAGCCAGGGCACGATACCAATAGCCAGGATGCCGATAAAGAAATAGGCCGGCTGGTTGCGTTTATGTACATTGCTGGTAAAGCGGTCCAGATGTTCATGGATAAAGAAAAAATGCGGATGCTCCGGATTTTTCAATGCGACCAGCACAAACCATGGCGTTGCGATGGCAAAGAACAGCAACAGGCCCTTGCCCATGTGCAGGCGTTTCCAGATCGCCCAGTCGCGCGAGACGAAGGTGTAAATTACCAGTACCGCGCCCGGCAGTACGACGCCGATCAGGCCCTTGGTCAATACTGCCAGCGCCATGCCTGCCCAGCACAGCAGCATGCCGTTTCGCTGCTCGGCATCGCTTGCATCGGCGCGCTGGCCCAGCAGCACGCCGCACAAGGTAATCGTCATCATGCCGGCAACAGCCATGTCCAGCGAGTTATAGTGGGCAGAAGCCGCCCACAGTACGCTGGAGCCGAGCACTAGCGCCGCATTGATGCCCACGCGGGAGTTAAATACCTTGCGCCCGGTATGTGCAACCAGCGCAACGCCCAGCAAACCGCACAGGCCGGTCCACAGTCTGGCCTGCCATTCGCCAACGCCGAACAACTCGAAGGTAATAACATTCATCCACGCCTGCAGCGGCGGTTTCTCGAAATATTTGATGCCGTCCAGGCGTGGAGTGACCCAGTCGCCGGTAACCAGCATTTCTCGCGCCATTTCCGCGTAACGGCCTTCGTCCGTCGGTACCAGCGTGCGGGACCCTAGCATGTAAAACCAGATCGCCAGGAACAGCAGCGACAGTATCCAGATCAGGCCGCGGGAATTGAAAGGGGATGCAGAGGATGATGCAAAAGAAGAGGAGTGTTGCTTCATGCAGTTTCCATAATCAGGGCCAATGCCACCTTGCGGCCTTCTGCCATCAGGATATTGTAGGTACGGCACGCGGCCTGGCTATCCATGCACTCGACGCCTATCCTTTTTTCTGTCAAGGAGGAGATCAGCTTGGGATGCACAAAACGCTGCTTTGGGCCGGTGCCGAGAATGATAACGTCTGGCTGGGTGGCTTCCAGTTGGGCAAAATGTTCTTTGCTCAAGTCTTCAAAGCGGCTTACCGGCCAGGCGGTAGGGGCGACTTCCGGAAGTACGACCAGACTGTAGTTGTAGCGTATCGCGTTCAGTTCTACGCTGTCTTTGTCGTATGCGGTAACAGTTTGGTATTGCTGGGTAAGTGTAGAGTGCAGCTTCATGGCCGGATATTTGATATGCCGACGCCCGCTTTTGGCAAATCGTCAGGCGTGTTTTAGCTTGATAACTGCCGCATTGTAGCTGCTTTTTTGTTGCACAGCTTATCAGTTTCTCTCTGTGTACCGAGTTTTTGTTAGGGACGGTGGATGCATCTGGCGCGATGTATTTAACATAGTGGCAAGATCAATCCGTGAGCTGGCATTTCCTGCCGAGTTTGCACAAACGACAACGATCGTTAATATATTAATGGGGCGTGTGATTTTGCCGGTTGGAGAGATGCCAAAAAAGACCTCCTAGCCCCGTATTTTCGCCAGCGGACGGTTCATTGTCGCAAGATGCCCACCTGCAAATCTAATGTGAACAATAAAAAAAGCAAATAATATTAGACAATTTCGCAAAACGGATTGATAAAACTGAGCGCATTGGGCAGAATGCTTAGTTCGGCAGTGCAGCATTTGTCGCTGTTAAGGCAGGTGCTTTCCATTGATAAGCTGGCTAACATATACCTATCAGAGAAGTTTTTGTCTGCCCAGGCGCTTAATCGCCGGGTATCAAGCTTCCGCGAATTAAAATAGAAAGATCGCTCTTGTGAGACCCGTACAAAAGTCCAATAAGCTCGCCGACGTTTGCTATGACATCCGCGGACCCGTGCTGGAAAAAGCCAAGCAAATGGAAGACGAGGGGCACAAGATCATCAAGCTGAATATTGGCAACCTCGCCGTCTTCAACTTTGATCCGCCTGACGAAATCGTGCAGGACATGATACACAACATGCATAATGCGGCCGGTTATACCGACTCCAAGGGTATGTTCGCACCGCGCAAGTCCATCATGCACTACACGCAGGAAAAGCATATTCGCGGCGTGACGATAGAAGACATCTATATAGGCAATGGCGCATCCGAGCTGATCGTGATGGGCATGAATGCCTTGCTGAATACCGGAGACGAAGTATTGGTGCCGGCCCCCGACTATCCTTTATGGACGGCCGCAGTCAGCCTGTCCGGAGGCAAGCCGGTGCACTACATCTGCGACGAGAGCGCAGACTGGATGCCGGATATCGAAGATATCAAGAGCAAGATCACTCCCAATACCCGCGCCATCGTTGTCATCAACCCCAACAACCCTACCGGCGCACTGTATCCGGTAGAAGTACTGCAGCAGATTGTGGACGTCGCCCGCCAGCACCAGTTGATCGTGTTTGCGGATGAGATTTACGACAAGACACTGTATGACGAAGCCGAGCATACGTCGATTGCATCGCTGGCGGACGATGTACTGTTCCTGACCCTGAACGGCTTATCAAAAAATTACCGCTCCTGCGGCTATCGCGCCGGCTGGATGGTGGTGTCCGGCGAGAAGAAGCATGCCAAAGACTATATTGAAGGCTTGAACATGCTGGCGTCTATGCGCCTGTGCGCGAACGCGCCGGGCCAGTTTGCCATCCAGACAGCGCTAGGGGGCTACCAGAGCATCAATGACCTGGTCGGCCCCGGCGGCCGCTTGCTGCGCCAGCGGGACCTGGCCCATAAGCTGTTGACGGCGATACCGGGCGTGACTTGCGTCAAACCCAAGGCCGCCCTGTATATGTTTCCCAAGCTGGATCCTGAAATGTATCCGATCAAGGATGATCAGGAATTTATTCATGAACTATTGACTGAGCAAAAAGTCTTACTGGTGCAAGGCTCCGGTTTCAACTGGATCAAGCCCGACCATTTCCGCGTCGTATTTTTGCCCAATACCGATGATTTGACCGATGCATTCGGCCGTATTGCGACTTTCCTTGAGGGGTATCGCAAACGCCACGGCACCGCTTGATCAGATATAAATTTAGAGCAGTAAAGTAGGACTTTAAGGTGGCAAGGCAGCAAAGCAGTAATTTTATTTTAACCCGCAATATTGAAGACTATATGAAACCCATCAAAGTAGGTCTGTTAGGCATAGGCACTGTCGGTTCCGGCACATTCAACGTCTTGAAGCGTAATCAGGAAGAGATTATGCGTCGCGCGGGCCGTTCTATTGAGATTACGATGGTGGCAGACCTGAATATTGAGCGGGCACGCGAGCTGACCAATGGCGAATGCGAAGTCGTCAGTGACGGCAATCTGGTGGTGAATCATCCGGACATCGACATCGTCATTGAACTGATAGGCGGTTACGGGATTGCCAAGGACCTGGTGCTGAAGGCGATTGCGCAAGGCAAGCATGTGGTGACAGCCAACAAGGCTTTGCTGGCAACGCACGGCAATGAAATCTTCCAGGCAGCGCAGGACAAGGGTGTGATGGTCGCATTTGAAGCGGCTGTTGCCGGCGGGATTCCCATCATCAAATCCTTGCGCGAAGGCTTGACGGCCAACCGTATCCAGTGGATTGCCGGCATTATCAACGGCACCACCAATTTCATCCTGTCTGAAATGCGTGACAAGGGCCTGGATTTTGACGTAGCGCTAAAGCAGGCGCAGGCGCTGGGTTATGCCGAAGCCGACCCCACCTTTGATATCGAGGGTATCGATGCCGCGCACAAGGCGACGATCATGGCATCGATTGCCTACGGCATTCCTATGCAGTTCGACAAGGCGCACGTGGAAGGCATCACCAAGCTGGAAGCTACTGATATCCGCTATGCGGAGCAACTGGGCTACAGGATCAAGCTGCTGGGTATTACCAAGCGCACCAACAAGGGCATAGAGTTGCGCGTACATCCTACGCTGATCCCGACCCGCCGCCTGATCGCCAACGTGGAAGGTGCGATGAATGCGGTGCTGGTGCAAGGCGACGCAGTAGGCGCTACTTTGTACTACGGCAAGGGCGCGGGCGCGGAGCCGACGGCTTCCGCTGTGATTGCTGACCTGGTGGATATCACCCGCCTTGCGACTGCGGATCCTGAACATCGCGTGCCGCATCTGGCGTTCCAGCCGAATGCGATCAGCGATCTGCCTATTCTGCCGATGTCTGAGATCGTGACCAGCTACTATCTGCGCATGCATGTGGCGGATCAGGCTGGCGTTCTGGCCGATGTGACTCGCATCCTGGCTGATACCTCGATTTCCATCGATGCGATGCTGCAGAAAGAACCGGCTGAAGGTGAAACCCAGACCGACATCATTATTCTGACGCACCAGACGCAGGAAAAACATATCGTTGCTGCGATCGCCAAGATTGAGGCACTCAGTTCCGTGTTTGGTACAGTCACCAAGCTGCGCCTGGAAGAATTGAGCTGAGGCTAGCCAGCTGCTGACGGCGAACCTGCCGTCATGGCGAGTTGGAAAGGGAAACAGTGTGATCGCATGACACACTGTTTTTTTATACGCATCCCAAATGGATCAGACCGTTAGCCGGACCAGCCATGACAACGAAGACACTCAGGTTCTCTGCATTGCTGGCCTACGGTTTGTTCGGGCTGCCGTTGGCCATGGTGGCTTTGCCCATCTATGTGTATGTGCCGCAGTTTTACTCTGAACGCTTTCATCTGTCGCTATCCCTGATCGGCGGTGCCTTGCTGTTGGCCAGAGTGTTTGATGCATTCATCGATCCTGCAATGGGCGCCTGGATAGACCGCACTCAGGCCAGGACAGGATATCCCCGCTTCATCCTGATCGCGGCGCCTGTATTGGCGGCAGGATACTTCGCCCTGTTTCATCCTCTCATGCTGGCCGGACAGCAGCCTTTTGCCTGGTTTCTGGCTTCCCTGGCCGTGGTATATGCAGGATTTAGTCTGGCTAGCATTGCGCACCAAAGCTGGGGTGCGGCACTGACGCAGCAGGCAGGGGAGCGAATACGCCTGACCTCTACCAGGGAGGCCTGCGGCCTGATTGGCGTTATCGGTGCGGCGGCCTTGTCGCAACTGGCCGGTATCGCCTGGCTCTCGCTGGCGTTTATGATGTCGCTGTTACTGGCTGGATTCTTTTTGATTCGCTATGCACCGCGTCCGCTAAGCCTGGCAAAGCCTGAGCGTCAGGATGCCAGCCTGCGCCTGCCATTTCAAAATAGGGTCTTTAGATGGCTGTTTGCCGTATTTGTGATGAATGGCATCGCGGCGGCGATTCCCGCAACCCTGTTCCTTTTCTTTGTCAGGGATCGCTTGCAACTGGCGGCATCATCGGGCATTTTCCTGATCCTGTATTTTGTCGCCGGAGCTTTTTCCATGCCCTTGTGGGTTTTGCTTGCCAGCCGCATTGGCGAGGCGCGAGCCTGGCTTGCGGCGATGCTGCTGTCTGTCATCGTGTTTGTCTGGGCTTATCTGCTGGGTGCTGGCGACACTACCGCTTTTGGCGTGATCTGCGTGCTTTCGGGATTCACCTTGGGAGCCGACCTGGCGCTGCCGCCGGCCTTGCTCGCTGCGGTGATTCGGGATGGCGGACACAGTGGGCGGAGAGAAGGCGCCTATTTTGGCGTATGGAGCTGGGCCACGAAAATGAATCTGGCGCTGGCGGCCGGGATTTCGCTTCCCTTGCTGGAATATCTTGGATACCTACCGGGTGCCGGTAGCCAGCAGGGGCTACAGGCGCTTTCTGTTGCCTATGCCCTGGTACCTTGCGCGCTAAAGCTTGCCGCCTTCATCATCCTGTGGCGCTCACCGCTGCGTGATCTGCGCTGAAGGCTAGCTTTGCTCAGCGTGCATTGCTAACGAATGACTTTTTCCAGGAAATCGGCAGGCTTGTCATCATAGATGCGTACCAGACTGCAGGCGCGGGTGCCGTATGCTGGCGATTCGATGAATGCCGATGATAATAGCCGCTCCATTTCAAAGCTGACCCCGGTATCCGGCAGGCGGCAATCCGGCGCCTGCGTGGAGTTGGACAGCATTTCAAAGTAGGCGTCTTCCGGCGCTCTCTGGCAGATCAGGCTGGCGAACTCGGCCTTGGTGCGCACGACCTTGGGCCAGGGCGTGTCCAGTAAGGCATTGGAAACGCCATAAATACCGGGTGGGAGAGGTTTTCCATTGCGCTCATCACCATCTGCGCGGTTGGAGAACCAGACCAGGTTTTCACCATCGCCGAGCAGCAAATTGAAACCATTGTAGGCTGGCGCACCATCCCTGATTTGTTCCACATAGCCGGCGGCTGACATATCGCCGTGCAGATAGTTGGAGACCAGTTTGCCGCGGCTGGGAGCATCCGGGCGTTTTTCCGATGGCGCCCGGATATTGGTGATTGCAGCAAACCTGCCGGCTGGCGAGCCCGGACCGTCCTTGCGCGTAATGCCCATCCAGGTGCCGCCGGCTTGCAGATCCTTGCCCGCATACACCCTTGGTTCTTCATCCCACCAGCTTGCGGCAGCGGTGGGGCGCTCATAGAATTCATCGCGATTGCCTGCAACGACCAGCGGTGTGTAGGGGAGTAATTTCCAGGCGAAAACGATCAGGCACATGGAGGCACGTCCATAAAATATTCGATATGGCGCGGGCCGTCTATCAGCGAGGGCAGCATTGTCAGCGGTAGTGCGGCTTCCATCTGTGCTGCAAAATCAAGCGGAATATTCTTGTAAATTTCCATCCAGGTGTGCATTTCCTTTTCGGCTTCCGGCCGCCGCTTCAACTCTGCCGCATCTGCAGCCTTTTGCAGCAGTAATTGCAGTTTGCCGGCCTGTTCCGCGACTTGCTGCTGATGGCTGACTGCCGAGCGGTAGTAGATATAACAATCCATTGCCTGATCCTGCGATGTTGTAATTAGCTTCGGCGACTACTGCGTGATATCCAGCACTGCATAGGGTAGTGGCTGAAATTCCAGTGCGATGCCGTCGTTGCTGCCCAGGCGGATGTCTCCGGCTTCCTGGTCTGCCACTTTCATCTCTACCAGGCACAGGCTCTGGTTTTCTCCGCAGATCTCGGCGTTGACGATCATGCCACAGGGCTGCGTGGCGTCGCTGCCGTTGAAGACTTCCATTGCAGCGGCAACCTCATTGCTTGCAATGACGGCAATCGCCATGCGGCGCCTTAGTTTGCCCAGATACTGGCTGCGGGCGACGATCTCCTGGCCAGGGTAGCAGCCTTTGCGGAAGTTGACGCCGCCTATCAATTCGAAATTCACCATTTGTGGAACGAACTGTTCCTGCGTCTTAACAGTAATCCTTGGTATGCCTGCCTGTATTTCAGTCAGCCGCCATGCGCTGGCATCTGTAACCGCGAGGCTGGCAGACAAGGCAGGCCAGGCTTGCTCCAGAGTCTCTGCCGTGCTTATCCATTGGTAGCGCGCGACACCGTCTGCATCCGGCACGCGTATCAGGCTACCGTATTCATTGTCTGTTTTTGCGTATGCCTGTAGCGGTAATGTGGGAAACCATTGTTTCAGCGTGTCTGCTGCAGCCTGCCCACCCAGCCCCAGCATCAGTTGTTCTGTACTGACATCTGCCAGCTTGGCTTTGGCCCGCAGTACAAACATCGACAGGCGTTTTTGTATCGGTGCCTGTATGTCGCGTGACAATTGCAGGAAAATACCTTCAGAGGTTTTCCAGCTCAAGAAGCTGGCAATCATGCGGCCTTTGGGTGAGCAATAGGCGGCCAGTTTAGCCTCAGTCAGGCCCAGGCCTTCAATATCGTTGGTGAGTTGATTGTGCAGGAAGCTGGCAGCGTCATCGCCCTGCACGCGTATCAGGCCGAGGTCGGCCAGTGGCGCGACAAAGCCGGTTTGTAGGCTGTTAGTGTTCCAGGCAGGCAGGGAGGCATTGAGGTTTTCGGAATCCATTGAAATGCCTGTACCCTCGTTTGCACCGGCTTTAGTTGATAATTGCGCGCCGTATTGCGCCAGGAATTGCTGCCAAGTCGTCATCTTTTCTCTCATAATTCTGTGGTGTTACCGAATAAACCAGTATCATTACGCTCTTGTCCGGCCCTATCCTGAAACGCTTAGCGTAAAGATATTACGGACTCTGTTGCACAGATTATAGTAGCGCCACAAAATTTACGTTTGAAACCGATTTGCATGGCATCTCTCAAAAAACTAATTTTATTATTGATATTGCTCTTTATTGCGGCCGCAGCCGGGCTCGCGTATTGGGCTGCGCAGCCTATACAGCAATCCGACAAATCTATCGATTTCACGATCAAGCCCGGTAGCAGCGTGCGCAGTCTGGCGTCGCAGATCGTCGAGGCAGGTGTTCCGCAAAACCCCTATTTGTTTGAGTTATTGGTGCGAGCCAGCGGCAAGGGTGCAAAGCTGAAGGCTGGATCCTATGAAGTTGAGCCGGGCATCACGCCTTTCCGCTTGCTGGATAAAATCGCCAACGGCGAGTTTTCCCAGGCGACCATTGCGATTATCGAGGGCTGGACTTTTCAGCAGATGCGCAAGCTGATCGACGCCCATCCCGCCATCAGGCACGATACGGCAGGGATGTCGGATGCAGAGTTGATGAAGAAAGTGGATGCGGATTATAAATGGCCGGAGGGCTTGTTTTTCCCGGATACCTATCTGTTTGCCAAGGGTAGCAGTGACTTGCAGATTTATCAACAGGCGCACGCCGCGATGCTCAAGCGCCTGGGCGAAGCCTGGAGCGCCAGGAATCCATCCCTGCCATATAAAAACTTGTATGAAGCGTTGACGATGGCATCCATTGTCGAAAAAGAAACCGGGCAAAAATCGGAGCGCGGCCTGATTGCCGCCGTATTCGTCAATCGCTTGCGTAGTGGGATGCTGCTGCAAACCGATCCTACCGTGATCTACGGCATGGGCGATGCGTATAAGGGCAAGATCTATAAGCGTGATTTGCTGACAGATACCCCCTACAATACTTATACCCGCGCCGGCCTGCCGCCTACCCCTATCGCTTTGCCGGGAATCGCATCGATATCGGCGGCGCTGAATCCTGCCGATTCCAGTGCGCTGTACTTCGTATCCAGAGGTGATGGCACCAGTCATTTTTCTGAAAATCTGACTGAACATAATAAGGCAGTGAATAGATATCAGCGCTAGGAAGCGTTGCCGCGCGGTTCAGGATGTGACCTGAAATATAAGTTGGAAGTAGAGTTGGAATCAGAGTTGAAATTAAAAACGGAATTTGAATGAAGCAGTCAGGGCAATTTATAACTTTTGAAGGCATAGACGGTGCCGGCAAGTCCACGCATATTGCGTATGTGATTGAGCTGATCAAGCAGCACGGTATTGAAGTAGTCAGCACACGGGAACCGGGTGGCACGCCGCTGGGGGAGCGCCTGCGCGATCTGGCGCTGAATGAAAAGATGCATCTGGAAACCGAGGCGCTGCTGATGTTTGCGGCGCGTCGCGAGAACCTGGCGCAAGTGATAGAGCCGGCGCTGCAGCGCGGCGATTGGGTGATCTCCGACCGATTTACCGATTCCAGTTTTGCCTATCAGGGCGGTGGCCGCAATTTATCCCTGGAAAAGTTGAACACGCTGGAAAAATGGGTGCATCCTGACGTCCAGCCTGACCTGACCCTATTGTTTGACGTACCGCTGGAGGTGGCGCGTGAGCGGCTGGATGCGACGCGGGTACAGGATAAATTCGAGCAGGAAAAAGCCGACTTTTTTGCCGCGGCCAGGGCTGAGTACCTGCGTCGTGCGGCGGAGTTTCCGCATAGGTTCCAGGTGATAGACTCAACCAGGCCCATTCCTGAAATACGTGAATTTTTACATCAGCTGATTTCCGGTTTGATTACGCGTACTCGCGCAATAGCGAATGAATAGCGAATGAGCTGGACTCAACAATGACAAATCCCTTATTTAACTGGCAGGAATCCGCGTGGCAGCAGTTGCAGCAGTTTGGCGATCGCCTGCCGCATGCGATCCTGTTGCACGGGCCGGAGGGCATAGGCAAGACCCTTTTTGCCGAACATTTTGCACAATCGCTGTTGTGCGAAACGCCGGAGCAGGGTGGGCACGCTTGCGGCCATTGCGCTTCCTGCGGCTGGTTTTCCCAGTATAGCCATCCGGATTACCGCCGCGTGCGCCCGGAACTGCTGGACGAGGAAGAGTCTGCCGGTGCCGAGGGTGAGGTGGTGGAGGTAGAAAAAAAATCGGCAAAGTCGGCCAAGCCCTCCAAGGAAATCGTGATCAACCAGATCCGTGCGCTGGCTGACTTCATGAATATTTCTACCCATCGCTCTGGGCGCAGGATCATTGTTCTTTATCCTGCCGAGGCGTTGAACATCCCTGCCGCCAATGCCTTGCTGAAGTCGCTGGAAGAACCAAGCAGCAATACCGTCTTTATCCTGGTGACCCATAGCCTGGACCGGCTGTTGCCGACCATATTGTCGCGCTGCCACAAGTTCGGTCTGGGTTTGCCTGCGAAGGAAGAGGCGCTGGCCTGGCTGAAATCACAGAATGTCAGTGATGCGGAAAGCTGGCTGGCGCAGCAGGGCGGTTCACCGCTGGGTGCTTTGGAAGCCTCTCAGTCCGAGGGCCGGGCGGAACTGGATGAATTTTTAAGGCAGTTGTGCAAACCTGGACCTGAGGCAAGCCTGAAAATTGCAGAAAAGATGCAAAAAATGGATGTGCCGACGACCGTGTCTTGGATGCAACGTTGGCTGTACGATATTTTTTCTTGTAAACAAACGGGTACAATCCGGTATTATCCTCGCTATCAGAAGGAATTGGCTGTTTTGGCCGGTCGCGCGGGCAGCACGGAATTGCTGCAAGTGATAAGAAATACCAATGAGCGGCAGGCTATCGCTAGCCATCCTCTGGCTGCTAAACTGTTTATAGAAGACATGCTGCTGGATTATTCAGCGCTTTTCCATTGATTGAAAGCTTGCATATGGCCGACACACCAGATACAACCACGCCAGTGAACGCGCCTGCGCCGGCAAGGCCGTCGGTGCTGTCACTGGCTATTAAGGAGAAGGCAGCGCTGTATTCAGCGTATATGCCTTTTCTGAAGAATGGCGGTATCTTCGTACCCACCAATAAATCCTATCGCCTCGGCGAAGAGATTTATCTTATCCTGACGCTGCTGGACGATCCCAACAAATATCCTATCGCAGGCAAGGTCGCCTGGATTACGCCTGCCGGTGCCGGCAACAACAAGTCGCAGGGCATAGGCGTGCACTTCCCGGATGATGAAAGCGGCACCAGGATCAAATTGCGAGTGGAGGAGCTGCTAGGTGCAGCGCTGCGCTCGTCGCGAGCAACCCATACTTTGTAAACTGCATGTCTGTAACTAATTCTGCAACTACCGATGCAAATAAGCCTGCATACAGGCTGGCTCGATTTGACGACTTACCCGCCATCGTCGACATTTATAATTCGACCATCGCGTCCAGGCAGGTGACTGCCGACACCGAACCCATTCCCGTGGAATCCCGTCTTGCCTGGTTTGATGACCATGATCCGGCCAAACGCCCGCTATGGGTAATGGAAGAGGAGGGGAAGATACTGGGATGGTTGTCGTTTTCCAATTTCTATGGCCGGCCGGCTTATTCCGGAACCGCCGAACTGTCCATTTACCTGCATGAAGATGCCCGAGGTAAAGGGCTTGGACGCTATTTCCTGACTGAGGCGATTGCCTACGCACCCAAGATCCAGGTACATACGCTGCTGGGCTTTATTTTTGGACATAACACGCCCAGCCTGAAGTTGTTTGAGGCCTTCGGCTTCCAAACCTGGGCCAATATGCCTAAAGTCGCCAATCTCGACGGTATAGAACGGGATTTGATCATCGTCGGCAAGCGCGTCGCCTAAGGGCTTACCTCGGACTTTCATGCCCGGGGCCGGGCAAGCTGTTGCGCCGACAGCAGGGCGGCGTACGTGCCGTCCTGCCGCATTTCTGGCGGCAATGCCCTAAAAAGGTTAAAATCTGGCTTATCCCGCCTTGATGACTTGTTTTCGCGAGCAAAAAGCGATGAGAACCTGTTTGCTGCGCATCGCTCCGGTGTTGACGAAACCAGTTCTGCCAAGTACCCATCTCACATTCGATTTTATAGGAATTACCCAGCCATGCTGAGCTATCGCCATGCTTTTCACGCTGGCAATCATGCTGATGTACTCAAGCATTTTGTCACGATACAACTGTTCAACTACCTGGCCCAGAAGGATACTGCCTATACCTACGTAGACACCCATGCCGGCGCCGGCCTGTACGCGCTGGATGGTGGCTATGCGAGCAAGAATGCCGAATATGAGACCGGTATCGGCCCGCTGTGGGACCGCAAGGATCTGCCGCCGGCGCTGGCGGAATATGTGAACCTGGTCAAGGAAATGAACCCCAGCGGCAAAATGCGCTACTACCCGGGGTCGCCTTATTGCGCTGAAAAAATCCTGCGCGAGCAGGACAGGCTGCGTTTGTTTGAATTGCATCCGAGCGAGATCAAGATACTCAGCGAGAATTTCCAGCGTCTGGATGCACACAAAGAGGCGCAGGGACAGCGTCCGACTACTCGCGGCAAACGCACCATCATCACCGCGGGAGATGGTTTTCTGGGGCTGAAGGCCTTGCTGCCGCCGCCTTCGCGCCGTGGGCTGGTGCTGATCGATCCACCTTACGAAGTGAAGGACGATTATCGCCGCGTCAAGGAAACCGTGGAAGATGCGATCAAGCGTTTCCCCACCGGCACTTACGCGGTATGGTATCCGGTATTGCAAAGGCCGGAATCCAAACAGTTGCCGGAACGCCTGAAGCGTATTCCAGGCAACGGCTGGCTGAATGTGACGCTGTCTATCAGTGGTCCATCCCCGGACGGTTTTGGCCTGCGTAGCAGCGGCATGTTCATCATCAATCCACCGTGGACTCTTGAAGCGACACTGAGAGAGGTAATGCCCTACCTGGTCAAAGTGCTGGGCCGCGATGCCGGCGCCGAGTTTTTGCTGGAATCCGGCGAGACACAGACGATAGGCAAGAAGCGGCCAAAATAAATCCCTCATTTTGTACTGTATGCGGTGTAATCCGCAGTGCAGCACAAAAGTCGCTTAAAACAGCAAGGCCTGCAAGTTTTTTGATTGCAGGCCTTGCTGCTTTTGGCCGCGAGTATCCCGGACTTTTCTTGCCCATGCGGCGTCATAACAACAAAAATCTTCAATATTCCTTAGCATTTGAAGCGATTTTTATCGCTGGCACCTGCCGTGCGCGTAATCCGCAACTCAAACCAACAATAAACCAAACTTTTTGAGAGGATTGCGAGAGCCGCATCGTTGAGTTTCTGCGCATTTCTGGCGATCCAGCGCGCCGCATTGAAAGTCTTTTCATCCAAAAATTGCGCCGAAAAGACCTGCGCCGGAACAAACCCGTCCGATACTGCGAAGTGAAATGCTGCACTGCAATGCAGGTGTTGCATGGATGATTGCAGAAACTATGAGAATATTCTCAAGCAATTACCCGCAAGATATGTCGCAATGCAGCAAAAATAATCATTGACGAATTAGTACGGTCGTACAAAAATCGACCTGAAGTCACAAATAATAAAGAGCAGCGCATTAAATGTACTAGCCAAAATTAAAAACTTCAGGAGACCAGATGTTGCAGTATCAGAAAAGCCCTTTGATGGGGCAGATGATGGGCCAACCTTTGCTCATTTCGAGCATCATCCAGCATGCGGACCGGTATTTCGGAAGTAATGAAATTGTATCGCGCCGCGCCGAGGGAGACATTCACCGCTACAACTACAGGGAATGCCACCGGCGCTCAAAGAAGCTGGCAAACGCTCTCAAAAAACTGAACATCAAGATCGGCGACCGCGTCGGCACTTTGGCCTGGAATGGTTATCGCCACCTGGAAACCTATTATGCCGTCTCCGGCTCCGGTGCCGTACTGCACACGCTGAACCCGCGCCTGCATCCTGAGCAACTTGCCTACATCATCAACCACGCAGAAGACCAGTATCTGCTGTTTGACCTGACATTCCTGCCCATCATTGAAGCGATCTCTGCGCACTGCAAGACGATCAAGGGTTTCATCATGATGTGCGACCGCGATCGCATGCCGACTGACGGCAAAGTCCCTGGCCTGATGTGCTATGAGGATTTGATCGCTGAAAACTCTGAAGAATTCGAATGGCCGCTGTTTGACGAAAATTCTGCATCCAGCCTGTGCTACACCTCCGGCACCACGGGTAACCCGAAAGGGGCTTTGTATTCGCACCGCTCCACGGTACTGCATTCCTACGCGTCGGCGATGCCGGACAGCCTGAACGTTTCAGCGCGGGATTGCGTATTGCCGGTCGTTCCCATGTTCCACGTCAACGCCTGGGGACTGCCTTATTCTGTGCCGATGACCGGCGCCAAGATGGTGTTTCCTGGCCCCGCGCTGGATGGTAAATCACTGTTTGAATTATTCGAGCAGGAGCAGGTGACATTTTCTGCCGGTGTGCCCACCGTATGGCTGGGCCTGCTGACCTATGTCGCCCAAAACAATCTGAAATTTTCCAGCTTCAAGCGCACGGTGATAGGCGGCTCTGCCTGCCCGCCGGCGATGATGAAGACCTTGCGCCATACCTATGGCGTGGAAGTCGTGCACGCATGGGGCATGACCGAGATGTCGCCGCTGGGTACTGCCGGCACCTTGCAGACCAAGCACCTGTCCCTGCCGGAAGAACAGAAGCAGGCCGTGCTTGAAAAGCAGGGACACGCGATTTATGGCGTGGATATGAAGATCGTTGACGATGCCGGCAAGGAATTGCCGTGGGACGGCAGTACCTACGGAAACCTGCTGGTCAAGGGGCCATGGGTAGTCAGCAGCTATTTCAAGAACGAAGGCGGAGATGTGTTGCAGGATGGCTGGTTCCCAACAGGCGACGTTGCTACGATCGATGCTGACGGCTATCTGCAGATTACCGACAGAAGCAAGGACGTCATCAAATCCGGCGGCGAGTGGATAGGTACCATTGATCTTGAAAACGTGGCGATGGCCCATCCTGCGGTATTGCAAGCCGCTTGCATAGGCGTGTTCCATCCCAAATGGGATGAGAGGCCTTTATTATTAGTCGTAAAAAAACCGGGAGTAGAAGTAGAAAAACAAGATCTGATCAAGTTTTATGAAGGAAAGATAGCAAAATGGTGGACCCCGGACGATGTCGTCTTTATCGAGGCATTGCCACTGGGCGCTACCGGTAAGATATTAAAAAATAAACTGAGAGAACAATTCAAAGAGTATAAATTACCGACCGCATGACTCTCAGAGGGAAGCAGTGCCGCTTTAGACGTTTGGTGTTTCAAAGCAATAAAAATAGTTATTCCGGTGTAGTGCGAGCCGGACCGATTATTAATAATTAAATCCCATCAATGAGGAATTGGAGTGAGACAAATGAAATTTCAATTACGTGCACCAGTGGTAGCAATCGTTTTTGCCTTGGCAGCCCCGGTTGTTATGGCTGACACGATCAAGATTGCCTATATCGACCCTCTGTCAGGACCTTTTGCGCCGGTAGGTCAAAATATCCTGAACTCTTTTCAATATGTCGCGGATGAAGCCAATGCAAAAAGCTGGGCCGGCGCGCACAAATTTGAAATCGTGGGCTTCGATAATAAAGGCAGCCCGCAGGAATCCCTGAGCGTTCTGAAGACTGTGATCGACAAGGGCTTCCGCTATATCACGCAGGGCAACGGCTCCGGTGTTGGCCTGGCTTTGCTGGACGCGGTCAATAAATACAATGAACGTAATCCAGGCAAGGAAATCGTCTATCTGAACCACGCTGCTGTTGATCCAGACATGACCAACAGCAAGTGCAGCTTCTGGCATTTCCGTTTTGATGCCAATTCCGACATGAAGATGGAAGCGCTGACAACCTACATGGCGCAGGACAAGAATATCAAGAAGGTCTACATCATCGGCCAGAACTATTCCTTCGGCCACCAGGTGACGCGCGCTGCCAAAGAATACTTGGCGCGCAAACGCCCAGATGTACAGATCGTCGGCGATGACTTGCATCCTATCGGCCAGGTAAAAGACTTCTCTCCATACATCGCAAAAATAAAGGCTTCCGGTGCTGACACAGTCATCACGGGTAACTGGGGTGCCGACTTGGCATTGCTGATTAAAGCCGCGAAAGACGCTGACCTGAAAGCCAACTTCTACACCTACTACGGTGCAACGACAGGTGTTCCTACCGCAATGGGCGCTGCCGGCCAGGACCGCGTCAAGTATGTGGGCTACTGGAATGCCAACAACGAAACTTTCGCCGGCAAGGATGTGGTGGAAGGATTCAAGGCCAAGTACAAAGACGACTACTATTCCATGGCGACTTACACCATCGTTGCTGCGATGGCGCAGGCTGTAAAGCAGGCTAAATCGATAGAGCCCAAGGACGTGGCCCTGGCTCTGGAAAATGCCAAGATCAAGAGCTTGAACGGTGAAGACGTGATGCGCAAGTCGGATCACCAGTTGCAGCAGCCTTTGTATATCGCGACATGGGTGAAGGTCAACGGCAAGGATGTGAAGTTTGATCAGGAAAATACTGGTCTGGGATGGAAGACCAATCAAAAAATTGATGCTTTCGTCGCTACCCAGCCGACTTCCTGTCAGATGAAACGCCCTGGCTAAATAGCTCCCAACGAGAGAGTCGTACCTAGGTGCGCACTCTCTTTTTTTGTACTTGAAAATAGTACGATCGTTCAAGAATTTTAATAAGGATCTCGCTGTGGAATTCACACTGATCACCTTGCTGAACGGAGTTAGTTACGGCCTGCTGTTGTTCATGCTTTCGTCGGGGCTAACGCTGATTTTCAGCATGATGGGCGTACTTAACTTCGCCCATGCAAGCTTTTATATGCTAGGCGCGTATTTCGCCTACGGCATCAGTGTCAAGATAGGTTTTTGGCCTGCGCTGTTTATTTCGCCGATGCTGGTAGGTTTGCTCGGTGCCCTGGTAGAACGCTATGGATTGCGTTCGGTACACAAGTACGGGCATATCCCCGAACTGTTGTTTACCTTCGGCCTTTCTTTCGTGATCGTCGAGCTGGTGCAACTGGTGTGGGGGCGCTCTACAGTTCCTTATCCTATCCCTGCATCGCTGGACGGCCCTTTGTTCACGCTGTACACGACAACATTCCCTATGTATCGCGGCTTCATGATGCTGGTGGCTCTGCTGATGCTGCTATCCATTTACCTGCTGCTGACCCGCACCCGGATAGGTTTGGTGATCCAGGCGGCGTTGACACATCCGGACACAGTCGAGGCGCTTGGTCATAATGTTCCGCGCGTCTTCATGCTGGTATTTGGCGGCGGCTGCGCATTGGCCGGGCTGGCTGGCGTGGTGGGGGGCAATGCCTTCGTTACCGAGCCGGGTATGGCGGCAACGCTGGGCAGCATTATCTTCGTCGTGGTTGTGGTGGGCGGCATGGGATCGCTGGCCGGTGCCTTCGTGGCGTCGCTGCTGATCGGCGTCATCCAGACTTATGCGGTGGCGCTGGACTATTCATTCATGTCGCTGCTGGCAAAAATCGGGACGCAAGTCACACCGACTACACCGGGATATCCATTGCTGAGTCTGACGATAGCGCAAACCGCGCCTATCCTGCCTTATCTGCTCCTGGTTCTTATCCTCATCTTCCGGCCAAAAGGTTTGCTGGGTACACGCGAAGGATAAAAATGACAAATACTCTTAAATACAAACCTCTGAATCTCGCGCGCTGGATTATCTGGACAGGCTTTGCAGTGATGCTGATTGTTGCCCCGTTGATCTTCAACAAGGGCGGCTCACTGTCGCTGCTGTCGCAGATGGGTACAGTGATGATCTTCGGACTTTCCTACAATATGCTGCTGGGACAAGGGGGTATGCTGTCCTTTGGCCACGCTGTGTACTCCGGCCTGGGTGCATTCTTTGCCATTCACATGATGAATCTGGTGACGAACGGCGCTGTCAATTTTCCGATCACGCTGATCCCCTTGATTGGCGGCCTTGCCGGCATGGCGTTCGGCGTGCTATTCGGCTATGTCACGACCAAAAAATCCGGTACGACTTTCTCCATGATTACGCTGGGTATCGTTGAGCTGGTGTTTGCCTGCTCGCTGATGTTCCCCAGCTTTTTCGGCGGCGAGGGCGGCATTTCGACTAACCGTGTCATTGGTCAGTCCTTCATGGGGATCACCTACGGACCGCAGATCCAGGTGTATTACCTGATCGCGCTGTGGCTGTTTGTCAGCACCATAGGCATGTATGCGTTTACACAGACTCCGCTGGGCCGGCTTGCCAATGCTGTCAGGGACAATCCTGAACGTGTGGAGTTCATTGGCTACGACACGCAATGGGTGCGTTACCTGACCTTGATCCTGTCGGCTTTCTTCGCCGGAATTTCCGGCGGCTTGTCGGCGATCAATTTCGAGATCGTCAGTGCAGAAAATGTCAGTGCCTTGCGCTCGGGCAGTGTACTGTTGTTCACCTTTATCGGCGGCGTCGGTTTCTTCTTCGGTCCTATGATAGGCGCGGTAATCGGTATTTTCCTCAGTGTGATGCTGTCCGACTTTACCAAGGCATGGCAATTGTATCTTGGCGTGTTTTTTATCGCGATGGTGATGTTTGCTCCTGGCGGTATCGCCAGCATCCTGATGATGAATTTGCGGGTCGCCAAGTTTGGCCTGTTCAAGCGCATCTGGTCGTCGATGTGGAAAATCGTCCTGGTATCCGTGGTTGCCCTGGCTGGCTGTGTGATCGCGGTAGAGATGCTGTATCAGCGTACGCTGGATTCCACGCAAGGGCCTGTCATCAGCTTGTTTGGCGTGTCTGTGGATACTTCGCAACCTACGCCATGGATCGTGGCAGTGCTGCTGATTGCAGTGGGCGGCTGGGGTTTCACACGCTGCAAAGTGGTGTTTATGCAAAAGTGGGGCGAAGTGAATACCGAAATTGAAGATCAGATGCGGAGGGCGCAAGCATGACGACGTTCTCGCTTGAATTGAAAGAAGTTCGCAAAAGTTTTGGCAAGTCTGAAATCATACGCGGTGCGTCGCTGCAGGTGCCGAAGGGCGAGCGTTTTGCCATCATTGGCCCCAACGGTGCCGGCAAATCGACCTTGTTCAATCTGATATCGGGCCGTTTCCCTATCAGTTCTGGTGACATCCTGCTGAATGGGGAGAGCACGACGAAGCTGCGTCCGTTTGAAATCAATCGCCGTGGCTTGTCGCGCAGCTTTCAGATCACCAATATTTTTCATCGTCTGTCGGTCTATGAAAACCTGCGCTGCGCTGTACTGTGGTCGCTGGGCTATAAATATTCCTTCTGGCACAGGCTGGGTGGCTTGAAGGATGCGCATGAGAGGGCCGAGGCCGTACTGGAGCAGATCGGTCTGAAGCGGCGCCGTGATATTACTGCGGGTTTGCTGACGTATGCGGAACAGCGCGCGCTGGAGATCGGCATTACGATCGCCGGCGGTGCCGATGTGATCTTGCTGGATGAGCCTACTGCAGGGATGAGCCGTTCCGAATCCGACATGGCAGTGGAGCTGATACGCAAAGTCACGGTAGGCAAGACCCTGTTGATGGTGGAGCATGACATGAGCGTGGTGTTCGGCCTGGCGGACAAGATAGCCGTGGTTGTCTATGGCGAGGTGATTGCCTGCGATACTCCGGTGAATATCCGCAATAATCAAAAGGTAAAAGATGCTTATTTGGGTGGTCACGCACCGGTGGAGGCTTGAACGATGAGTGCATTACTCGAAATTAAGGACTTGAACGCTTATTACGGCAAGAGCCATGTGTTGCACGGCGTGGATCTGGTGGTCAATCAGGGTGAAATCGTCAGCCTGCTGGGGCGCAATGGGGTAGGGCGCTCCACCACGGTGAAGGCAACCATGGGGCAGGTCAATGCAAGCGGCTCCATACGTTTCAAGGGAGAGGAAATCATTGGCTTGAAGGCTTTCCAGATCGCCCACAAGGGTCTGGGCTATGTGCCGGAAAACCGCGATATCTTCCCTACCTTGACGGTGGAGCAGAATCTGATCCTGGGAGAAAAGTCCGGCAAGAAATCACGCTGGTCGCTGAATGACATGTACAAGATGTTTCCCCGCCTGAAAGAGCGCCAGCATACGGCGGCCGGCGTGTTGTCCGGCGGTGAGCAACAGATGCTGACGCTGTGCCGCACCCTGATGGGCGATCCCGACCTGATCATGATCGATGAGCCTACCGAAGGGCTTGCACCGAAGATCGTCGAACTGGTGGCGGAGTACCTGAAGGAGCTGAAAAATCGTGGCATCTCGGTTTTGCTGGTGGAGCAAAAGCTGGCAATTGCCCTGGAAATCTCGCAGCGCTTGTATGTGATGGGGCACGGTTCTATAGTGTTTGAGGGGAGCCCGGCGGATTTGAAGGCGAATGAAAACATTCGCAAGGAATGGCTGGAGGTGTAGATTTATCTGGAGCAATTTTTTGCTGAATTGCCGCAGGGAAGTATGAGAATACTTCCCTGTTGTCATTGGCATTTGGCTGTTTCCTCCTGGATTCCTGAAACTCGCTAAACATCTCAAAAAAAATAATACGGTCGTTCTTTTTGCGGTATATTAATGCACCGGACATAACAACGCAGACAGTTTTTGTCTGAACATCAAAATCAACCATAGGAAGAGACATGACTGCAGAATATCAAGTCAACGGCAATGTCGCCGTCATCACCCTGAATAATCCTCCCGTGAACGGCCTTGGCCATTCGACGCGCAGCGCGATTGTGGAAGGCATGAAAAAAGCGCTGGACGATGCCGCTGTCAAAGCCATCGTGATTACCGGCGCCGGCAAGGCATTTTCGGGCGGTGCAGACATCAAGGAATTCAATTCCCCTAAAGCGATGGCAGAGCCTACGCTGCATACGGTCA
Organism: Parundibacterium terreum; assembly: GCF_014636315.1. Lineage (GTDB taxonomy): Bacteria > Pseudomonadota > Gammaproteobacteria > Burkholderiales > Burkholderiaceae_D > Undibacterium > Undibacterium terreum. Next base: position 33,902 of record NZ_BMED01000011.1, read on the forward strand.
TCAATGTGGTCGAGGGTTCGGATAAGCCGGTGGTTGCCGCGATCCACACCGTCTGCATGGGCGGCGGCCTGGAACTGGCACTGGGTTGCCATTACCGTGTCGCGACTGCAGGTGCGCAAATTGCGCTGCCTGAAGTCAAGCTGGGCATCTTGCCTGGCGCCGGCGGCACACAGCGCCTGCCACGGGTGCTGGGCCTGGAAATGGCTTTGAACATGATCGTGTCCGGCACACCTGTGCCTTCCGAAAAATTGGCGAAAACCGCGCTGTTCAATGAAATGATAGAAGGCGACCTGCTGGCAGGCGCATTGGCGTTTGCCGGCAAGATTGCCGATGCACGTCCACTGCCACGCGTGCGCGATATCAAGGTCAACTATCCGAACTACGAAGCCTTCCTGCAATTCTCGCGCAATACTGTGAAGGCCATGTCGGGTCCATTCCCCGCGCCTCTCAAATGCGTGGAAGCAGTCGCTGCTTCGATCACGAAGAAATTCGACGACGGCATCAAGTTTGAGCGTGAACTGTTTGTTGAACTGGTGCAGACGACAGAATCCAAGGCTTTGCGCCATGCCTTCTTTGGAGAACGCGCTGCCAGCAAGATCCCTGACGTGCCGGAAGATACACCGACACGCGCGATCAAGTCTGCCGCCGTTATCGGTGCGGGTACGATGGGCGGCGGCATTGCGATGAACTTTGCCAATGCAGGTATTCCTGTGCAAATCCTGGAAATGAAACAGGAAGCGCTGGACAAGGGTCTGGCGACGATACGCAAGAACTACGAAAACACGATGAAGAAGGGCAAGCTGACGCAAGAGAAGTTTGACCAGCGCGTGGGCCTGATCACCGGCACCCTGTCGTATGAAGGCATAGGCCAGGCCGATATCGTCGTAGAGGCGGTATTCGAAGACATGGGCGTCAAGGAGCAGGTATTCAAGAAGCTGGATGAAGTGATGAAGCCCGGCGCGATCCTGGCGTCCAATACTTCGACGCTGGACGTGGACCAGATCGCCAGCTTTACCAAGCGTCCGGAAGACGTGGTCGGTACGCATTTCTTCAGCCCTGCGAACGTGATGAAGTTGCTGGAAATCGTACGCGGCAAAAAAACGGCGAAAGACGTGCTGGCGACGACTCTGGCATTGTCCAAGAAAATCAAGAAAACCGGCGTGGTATCCGGTGTTTGCGACGGCTTTATCGGCAACCGCATGATAGAACAGTACAGCCGCCAGGCAGGCTTTCTGCTGGAAGAAGGCTGCACGCCGGAGCAGGTGGATAAGGCTGTTGAAAAATTCGGTTTTGCGATGGGCCCGTTCCGCATGGGCGATCTGGCCGGTAATGACATTGGCTGGTATATCCGCAAGCGCCGTTATGTAGAGAAGCCACAGATCAGCTATTCCAAGACAGCGGATTTGCTGTGCGAAATGGGGCGCTTCGGCCAGAAAACCGGCGCCGGCTGGTATGACTACAAACCGGGCGACCGCAAACCATATCCTTCGCAACTGGTGAATGACATGATCATCAAGCACTCGGCAGATCTGGGTGTGGAGCGCCGCAAGATCAGTGACCAGGAAATCGTTGAACGCCTAGTGTTTGCACTGGCCAACGAGGGTGCCTATATCCTGGAAGAAGGTATCGCCATGCGTGCCTCCGATATCGATATGGTCTACCTGACCGGCTATGGCTTCCCATTGCACCGCGGCGGTCCTATGTTCTACGCCGATACCGTTGGTCTGCCAAATGTTGTGATGGCCATGGACAAATATGCAAAAGGCCGCCATGGCGATGCATGGAAGCCGGCTCCACTGCTGGCCAAGCTGGCAGCAGAAGGCAAGGGTTTTAACGGCTAAAAGTCGTGTGAATTGCTAAAATAATAAAACCCGGTGGCTGAAAAGCTTGCCGGGTTTTTTTATGGGGGGAAGGCTAGCTTGGGAGTTGAACGTGGATTCTGGAGTCAAAATCCATGCTTGAGAAGCTGTTTTGGGGCTTAAGCAGGGGAGAATGGTATAATGTAAGGTTGATTATTCCCTGTATTCTCTTGCAAAAGGTTTTTCGTGCTATCCACCGCAAATATTACTATGCAGTTCGGCCCCAAGCCGCTGTTCGAAAATATCACCGTCAAGTTTGGTGAAGGCAACCGCTATGGCCTGATCGGCGCCAATGGCTGTGGTAAATCCACATTTATGAAAATTCTGGGTGGTGACCTGGAACAATCGTCCGGTACCGTCATGCTGGATCCGAATGAGCGCCTGGGTAAGCTGCGCCAGGATCAGTTTGCCTTTGAAGACATGCGTGTGCTGGATGTGGTCATGATGGGCCACACCGAGATGTGGGCAGCGATGGCCGAAAGGGATGCGATCTACGCGAATCCGGAAGCGACCGACGACGACTATATGAAAGCCGCCGATCTGGAAGCCAAGTTCGCCGAATACGACGGCTATACGGCGGAAGCGCGCGCGGGTGAGCTGCTGCTGGGCGTGGGTATTCCTACCGACCAGCACCAGGGACCGATGAGCGCGATTGCGCCAGGCTGGAAACTGCGTGTCTTGCTGGCCCAGGCGCTGTTCTCCAATCCAGACATCCTGCTGCTTGATGAACCAACCAATAACCTGGACATCAATACCATTCGCTGGCTGGAAGATGTGCTGAATGAGCGCAATTCCACAATGATCATCATTTCCCATGATCGCCACTTCCTGAACCAGGTGTGTACGCACATGGCCGATATGGATTACGGCACGCTGAAAGTGTATCCGGGCAATTACGATGACTACATGCTGGCATCGTCGCAGGCACGTGCGCAGCAAATGGCCAACAATGCAAAAGCCAAGGACAAGGTCGCCGAGTTGCAGGATTTCGTACGCCGCTTCTCGGCAAACAAGTCCAAGGCTCGCCAGGCAACCTCCCGTGCCAAGCAGATCGAGAAGATCAAGGTGGAAGACATCAAGCCTTCCAGCCGCCAGAATCCATTTGTTCGCTTTGACGGCGAGAAGAAATTGCACAGGCTGGCTGTCGAAGTGCAGGGTTTGACCAAGGCCTACGACAGGACATTGTTCAACAACTTCAACATCATGGTGGAAGCCGGTGAACGCATCGCGATCATTGGTGCCAACGGTGCCGGTAAGACGACACTGCTGCGCTGCATAGGCGGTACCGATATTGCCGGCCTGCAGGCTGACAAGGGCATGTCCAAATGGGCGGAAAACGCCAACGTCGGCTATATGCCTCAGGATCCTACTGAAGAGTTTGCCGAAGACCGCAACCTGACGGACTGGATAGGGCGCTGGACGCAAGAGGGCGACGATGACCAGGCGGTGCGCTCCATCCTCGGCCGCTTGCTGTTTGGTGGTGACGACGTGAAAAAATCGGTCAAGGTACTGTCCGGTGGAGAAAAAGGCCGCATGATGTACGGCAAGCTGATGCTGGGCCGCCACAATGTGCTGCTGATGGATGAGCCGACCAATCACATGGATATGGAATCGATTGAATCGCTGAATATCGCGCTGGAAAAATATGCCGGCACGCTGATCTTCGTTTCGCATGACCGCGAATTTGTATCTTCACTGGCGACGCGCGTATTGGAAGTCAAGGAAAATGAAATTATTGATTTCCATGGCAGCTACGAAGAGTACCTGAACAGCCAGGGCATCCAGTAATACCGGATCTGCAGCATATAAAGCCAGGGACTTCCCTGGCTTTTTTCTTTTATTCGCATGGCATTGCGTGACATTGCGCGGCATATTTTGGGGCGCGTCATTCTCAGGTCATATTCGGTGTGCACACTCCAGAATTTCTATCTGGAAAATACTGCATGCCCATCTTCGTCCGGTACCTGTTTCCTGTCTTTGCGCTGCTGAGCGCAGGTTTTGATATGGCTGTCGCAACTGCGGCAGAAAAGAATATTGTCATTGGACAGGCCATCGATTTATCCGGCCAGAACGGCAGCATAGGCCGCGACTATGTCACCGGCCTGGCAACTTACTTCGATAGCGTGAACGCTTCCGGCGGCATCAACGGCAAGCGTATCAAATACCTTGCCAAGGACGATCGCGGCGATGCGGCAGAGTCGGTCAAGGCGGTGACTGAATTGCTGGAGCAGGACAAGGCAGACTATCTGATCGGCGGCATCGGCGGTGATACGGTACAATCCGTCGTTGCATCAGGCAGCTTTGCCAGAAGCGGGCAAGTTCTGTTTGCGCCCTTAGTAAACACATCGAAAAATTTCGGCCAGAAAGTCTTGTTCTGGCGACCCAGCCAGGAGCAGGAGATACAGTATATTTTTTCGTATTTCGGCAAATTGGGAATCAAGAAGGTAGGCATTGCCTACCAGGAAAATTCGCTGAACCAGGAAACCTACCAATATGTGGTGGCGGAGCTGGGACGGCGAAATTTGACTCTGAGCGGCACTGCAAAGATATTGGGACTGCCGGCCGATACTGAAAAAGAAGCGAAGAAGCTGGCAGCAGCAGCACCGGATATTGTCATTGCCGTCGCCGATACGATCAGTACCGGTCTGTTCCTGAAAGAATTTCGCAAGCATGCAGCCAGGACTTTTGTGGCCGGCACGTCGCTGATTAATCTGACCACGCTGGCAGAAATGACAAATCCCAAGATGCTGGAGTGGACGGTCTTTGCGCAGGTAGTGCCTAATCCGTCTGCCGGCGTATCCGTAATACAGAACGACCATATGCGCATGATGAAGAAATACCGCGACGAAAGCATTTCCTCGCTGACCTTGGAAGGCTTTGCTGTCGGCAAAACGCTGGTGAAGGCAATACAGATGGGGGGGGCAGGCAAGCCGGGGGCGCAGAACTTCTTTGCGCAAAAGGGGCAGATAGACCTGGGTGGTTTGACGATCAATCCCGCCGACCCCGATTTGCATTTATCCGGCTACGTGGATATTGCCTTGTTCAGGAAGGGCGGCGGTTTGCTGTTTTGATGTGACTGACTTGTGATGCAGGGCAGCCTGCCAAATACTGCTTATGAGCCCAGCAGGGTGGTATCGGTAGGCAATTTTTCACCTGGACGCACCAGCAACTGATCCAGCCTGTCGCGCAGGCTGCGTGCCATTTCATTGCCCTTGGCTTTTTGTATCGCTTCCAGATACGGCCGGCGCAGTTCGCGGAAATCTTCCAGCGTGGCAGCACGTTCTACTTTCATTTGCAGCGTGAAGCCGCGCAAGCCCAGCGTTGATTTGATGGTCTCATTGAAGAAGTTATAGACGGCCTGGAAGCGTGCAGCTTCATCGAGTTCTGTTTCTGGACCAGCGCCCAATCCAAGGACGGAGTCGGGGCCGTTATCTTCCATCGGTGCCAAGGGGGCTGTGGCCGCTGCGGTGTTCTCCGGCGGACTGCTGTTAACTGAAGGTGCCCTGGGTGCAGTGGCGGCAGCAGGAGCTGCCGTGACAGCAGCGATGAATTGCTGCTCGATGAGGTCATCGATGTTTTGCTGGCCCAAGCCTAGTCCGGCGACTTTCTTCAGCAAGTCATCTTCAGTCTGCTTGCCGTCTACCATCACGAGCAGAGTCCTGATGCGGGACGCAAGCTGGTACTTGCGAGTCGCTATTTCTTCGCGGCCCTTGTCGGTTTTGTCGTATATCAGCGTGCTCATGTCGGCTGTCGCTATCCTTGATTGTCTCTTATGTTTTGTCATGTCATGGCGGGGAGCAAGTCATTGCCATGACGCGTGCCGGGAAGCACGTTGTACAAAATACTAATTATTGATTTTAGGATACACCAAATATGGGGATATCGCCAATCACTGTGGCGCCCATTGTTGGATAGGCTGCAATATTAGCGTGATGAACCACTAATTATTGTTCTTGTTTTAACAGGATAACCGGACGGCCCTTGCTGTTGGTTTTGGGCATGCTGTCGCTGCTGCAAGCTGTGTTGTCGGCGTTGCTGCTGCCGCAAGATGAGCAGCCGCTGGAGCAGCCGCCTGCCGGCGCTGAGAAATACGGAGACAAGGCTGGCGCCTTGCGGGAGATCCAGCCACCCAGGCTTGCGCGCAAGGATTTAGGCATCCAGCGCCAGGCCAGGTAGGCCGCAGCGAATAGTAATATCAGCGCAGTGATCAAGGTTTGCATATTCAAGTTCCCATAATCAGGCGAGCTATATGATAGGTCGCGAAAGAGGCAAGATAGGCCAGCGCAAATAGATAGCCTGCCATCAGAAATGGATAGCGTAGGGTATTGGTTTCCCGTTTGACCACGCTCAGGGTAGCGATGCACTGCGGCGCGAACACATACCAGGCCAGCAGCGACAAGGCGGTTGGCAGGCTCCAGGATTGCGCAATCAGCGGTTGCAGCGAACTGGCCAGTTCCTCACCGGATTGCGACAGTGCATACACGGTGCCGAGCGCGGCGACCGCGACTTCCCTGGCCGCCAAGCCGGGAACCAGTGCGATACAGATTTGCCAGTTAAAGCCTATCGGCGCAAATACGGTTTCCAGTGCGCGACCCAGTAGCCCCGCGATGCTGTAGTAAATGGCGGGATGCGTGGCATTTTCCGGCGCTCCCGGGAAGCTGCTGAGGAACCACAGCAAGATCATCAGCGACAGGATGATAGTGCCGACGCGGGTAGTGAATATCTTGACCCGTTCCCACAGTCCTATCAGCAGGTTGCGGGAATTTGGCCAACGATAGTCTGGTAGCTCCAGCAGCAAAGACTGTTGCTGCGTGCCGCCCCATTGTTTTTTCAAGACAAAGGCAACCAGCATGGCCGCGACAATACCGGCGATATAAAGAACAAACAGCACCAGGCCTTGCAGGCTGAGCCAGCCCCAGATCATTTTTTCTGGAATGAAGGCGGCGATGATCAATGCATAGACCGGCAACCTGGCTGAGCAGGTCATCAATGGCGCAATCATGATCGTCACCAGGCGGTCGCGCGGGTTCTGTATCGTACGAGTAGCCATGATGCCGGGGATGGCGCAGGCGAAGCTGGACAACAGAGGGATAAAGGCGCGCCCGGAGAGGCCGACCTTGCCCATGATCCTGTCCAGCAGGAAAGCCGCACGGGGCAGATATCCTGAATCTTCCATCACCAGGATGAAGAAGAACAGGATCAGGATTTGTGGAAGGAATACCAGCACGCTGCCGGCGCCGCCGATGACTCCCTTGACCAGCAGACCTTGCAGTGCGCCGGGCGACATTACTGACTCGATCAGGCCGCCCAGCTTGTCCATGCAATCCTTGATCTGGTCCATGGGCCACTGAGCCCAGGCAAATACCGCCTGAAATACAAGGAACATCAGGACTGCGAAGATGACAGGTCCGAGCAATGGATGCAGTACCAGGCTGTCAATTTTCTGGCTGAGGCTGCCTTCTTTGACATCGGCATAAGAGACTGCGCGCGCCAGAATCGCATTTGCTTCACGCTGGATATTTTCCGGCGATTGCGGTAGCGCGGAGCTGACTGGGGCGGCGGCGGTCTGCAGGCTGCCGGCCAGATCTTCCAGGCCAGTCAGCAAGCTGTCCACGCCCTTGGGGGCAACGGCGACGGTTTCCACCACGGGAACGCCGAGCATTTCCTGCAGGGTCTGGATATTGATGTGGATGTTTCTCTTCTTCGCCACGTCCATCATATTGACGGCAAGTACCATGGGAATGGACAGGCTCTTTAGTTCCAGCACAATGCGCAGGCCGCGCTTCAGGTTGGTGGCATCCACGACGCACACTACGGCATCGGGCAAGGCTTCATCAGGGCGCAAGCCCTTGACGACGTCACTGGTGATTTTCTCGTCCGGAGTAATGGCGTTCAGGCTGTAGGTGCCCGGCAAATCCAGTACATGCCACAGGCGGCCGGACTCGGAGCGAAATTTTCCTTCTTTTCGTTCTATGGTCACGCCGGCGTAGTTGGCGACTTTTTGCCTCGCGCCTGTCAGTCGATTGAATAGTGCGGTTTTGCCGCAATTAGGGTTGCCTACCAGGGCGATGCGAGGCGATGTGAGTGGCGATGCAATATTGACTGTGTTCATACTGATCCAGGCTGCGTGACAGAAATCAGGGCAGCCTCAAATTTGCGTAAAGCAAAAGTGGATTGTCCTATGCGAACCGCAATAGGCTCTCCACCAAAATATCCCTTGTGTAATACCTTGACCGACTCGCCTTGTACGAAGCCAAGCTCTTTCAGCCGCAGGCTTACGTCAAAATCGCCGCCATCCTTGATGCTTGCAATTGAATCTACCAGTGCACTTGTACCTACAGACAATTGATCCAGGGTGGTCATCGTGATTTTTACAGTCCTTGAAGCATCAGGCATATGAGTCGTTCTTACTTAATGATATGCCATTCTAAATGATAATGAGAATAAATATCAAATTGGATCAAGTTCGTCTTTCGACGTGGATTTCAAAAGGGGCTTTAGCAGGGGGTAAGGCAGGTTTGCCGCCTTTTAGAACAGGCGGAACTGGCTCTCATGATCCAGCAGGATAGATTTGTTCTCCAGGCCGCCACCGAAACCGACCAGTGCGCCGGAGCGTCCTATCACGCGATGGCAGGGGATGATAATTGGTATGGGATTTTTGTTGTTGGCCATGCCAACTGCGCGCGATGCATTGGGGTCGCCTGCCGATGCGGCCAGTTCGCCGTAGGTGACTGTCTGGCCAAAGGGAATATCAAGCAGCAGCTTCCATATTTGCAATTGAAATGGCGTACCCCTGGGCGCCAACGGCAGATCAAACACTTTGCGCTGGCTGGCAAAGTATTCCTTTAGTTGCCGTTCTGTCTCCATCAATAAGGGATGCTCCGGCTCCGGCTGGAAGCCTTCTGCCCGGACTTGATCTTCTCCCTCCCAGTTGATTGCGTGCAAGCCATGTTCTGAGGCGAGCATGACCAGTAGCCCCACCGGGCTTTCCATGGTTTTGTAAACGGCGTTCCGTTCTATTTTGTCCCGCGTTTTCATGCCGTCTGGCTAGTCCATTGCTTGCTTATCTTTTTGATATGCTGATCATAAAGCAATTGCGGATGTTTGAACTGGCTGCTTCAACAAAAAAAGGGAGCGGCCATGCCACTCCCTTTTTATTGGACGAGGCTTGTTGGTTAGCCGTGCGTGCCATTTTCGGTATCGAAGCTTTGCTGAGGCACGACCTTTAGCGGCGGCGCCTTGGGGCGTATGCCAAGAACCCGGCTCAATATCTCGGTTTCAACCGGCAGGGCAGCAGATTTCCATCGGATCAGCTTGATTCCTGCTTTATCCAGGGCAAATTTCTTTGCCTCGTCGGCCTGCTTCCTGCCGCGGCTGGGCGATTTTTCCTCGATGTCGATGGCGGCTACGATATTCAGGTCTTTTTCGCAAATCAAAAAACTGACCGCCTGCATGGCGATCGAACTTCTGGCTTCGGCATGGGATGAACTGAGTATCCTTGGCAGGCTGACCTGGGTGAATACCAGGTGTTCCGGCAAGGCCTTGGCCAGTCTCCAATACATGAGCTCGCCGCTATCGCTCAACGGTTTTTTCTTGCGGAAGTCGAATTCACTCCGGTTTTGACGGCTATAAATGAACCATCCTGCTGCACCTAGGGCAAAGACGATTAAGATATAAGCGAGATAAGTCATGTTCATTGCAGTTCCTTGAGCGAATCGACTATTAAATACTATATGTAACAGCATGCACTTTCTGTCGAGTAAATGTAACGAACTTTACCAAATGAAACAAAATAGTCAAAAAGCAACAATTTGATACTTTTAGGCTATGGTTATGTAATTCGGGTATGGAGGATTGATTTCTGTAAATAGATTGAACCGTCTTGCTTCGTCAGGGTATATACGGACAAGACAAAGGGGAGTTGATGGCGCAGAATCGCGAAGCAGACGTCACGGGCACTGAAAGCAGGGCTTCAGCAACAGAATTAAATGAACAACACCTCATCAGCCGTATTGCTGAGGGGGACAGGCGTGCGTTCGAGGCCTTGTACCGGAATTATTTTCCCCGGCTGGTAAAGTTTCTCGGCCGGATGACACGTAGCCTTGCCTTGGTTGAGGAAATTATCAACGACACGATGCTCACGGTTTGGCAAAAGGCATTCAGCTTCAATGGCAGTTGTAAGGTATCTACCTGGATCTTCGCAATTGCCTATAGAAAGGCCTTGAAGGGGCTGCGCCAGATGGATGAGCCGCTTGAGCAGGACAATGATGAGATCTGCCTGGATGAAAGCTTGAACGAGCCGGAGCAGGGTGTGATGCATAAGGAACTGCATGCGAGTATAGAGCAGGCTTTGCACGCCTTGCCAATAGAGCAAAGCGCGGTGATTCATCTTACTTATTTCCACGGCATGGCCTACGGCGAGATCGCCGAGATCATGGATTGTCCGGTCAACACGGTAAAGACGCGCATGTTCCATGCGCGCCGCCGTTTGAAAACTTTGCTTTCTTATTATGTGGAGGCGCAGGGATGAGCGCGCGTATAGTTACTTTGGATGCCACGGTGCACAAGGCAGCGCAGGAATTGCTGCCGTGGTTTGTTACGGATACTTTGGAAGGTGAGCAGCTTTCGATGGTGCAGGAGCACATACGCAATTGCGCGCAGTGCCAGGCCGATATCGCATGGCAGCGCAAGTTCCAATCCGTCTACCTGCCGAGCGATGCAGCGCCGGATGTTGATAAGGCGTTTGCGCAACTGCTGGCGAAGCTTCCGGCGCAGCCGCAGGCGCCAAAGCGCAATCTGCTGGCAATAGTGCGCTCCTTGTTTTCAAGCGAGAATGTGCAATGGATGCGCTGGGGACTGGCCGCCCAATGTGCGATTATCGTTGGGCTGCTATTCCAGGTCGCGTCGCCTGTTGCCGACCATTCAGCCTACCATGTGCTGGGCACGCCGAAGGAAGCGGGCGGCAATCTGGTCGTCATGTTCAGGCCCGAGGTTAAAGAGCAGGACCTGCGGCGGATACTTCACGCAAGCAATGCAAGGCTGGTGGATGGTCCAACGGTGAGTGACGCGTATTTACTGAGCGTTCCAGAGGCCTCGGTGGCACAGGCGCTGGTGCAGTTGCGTGCAGAGCCTGCCGTGGCATTGGCGGAGCCCTTGGATTCCGGGAGCGGACGTTGATCAAATTCTGGGCATTCTGGGTTTTTGCTGTCCACGTTGCTATTTCCGCGTGCTATGCAGCAGATACGGGGGCGGCGAGCGCTGAGCGTCCGGGGCAGGGTGCTCCTGCGCAAATCCTGGTGATGCTGCATTTGCCTGCACCTCATTTTCGCCCGGATAACAGCTATAGCGGACGCTATACGGACGATAGTGGCCGCAGTGCGCGCCGCCGCATCGCTGAGGATCTGGCTCGGGTGCATGGTTTGACGCTGGTAGGCGACTGGCCCATGGCCATGCTGGGTGTCGATTGCTATGTGATGGCGGTGCCTGCGCCTGCGCGTGCGTCGCGTGAATCGGTTGCGCAGATTGTTGATACGCTCACCAAGGATGCCAGGGTGGAGTGGGTACAGGAGATGGGCGTATTTCATGCCCAGCAAAGCAGCGACCCTCTGTATCCGGTGCAACCGGGTGGCAAGGCCTGGCACCTGGCGGAAATCCATAGTGTTTCTACCGGCCGCAATATTCGCGTGGCGGTGATTGACAGCGGCATAGAGGATACGCACCCCGATTTGCAGGGGCAAGTCCAACTCAAAGAGAATTTCATTGACGGTAATCCCTATGTACCGGAATCTCATGGCACTGCGGTGGCCGGCATTATTGCGGCGCGTGCTGGAAATGGAGTGGGCATTGCCGGCGTGGCGCCGGATGCAAAGTTGATGGCTCTGCGAGCGTGCTGGGAAAATCCGGGCAAGACTGCCGAGTGTAATAGCTTCACCTTGGGGAAGGCGCTTAACTTCGCCATCTTGCACAATGCGCAGATTATCAACCTGAGTTTGAGCGGGCCCCCTGACCGGCTGCTGCAACGACTGGTGGATGCCGCGCTGAGTCGCGGCATTATAGTTATTGGTGCGGTAGATCCGCATGTCAAGGGTGGGGGATTCCCTGCGTCTTATCCCGGGGTGGTGGCGGTCAGCGATGACGCGGCAAAAGCCGCTACAGCCCAAGTGCTAATCGCTCCCGGCCGAGATATCCCGACTACAGTGCCGGGCGCCAAATGGCGTTTTGTTTCAGGTCCTTCATACGCTGCAGCGCATGTGTCGGGCATGATGGCATTGTTGCTGGAGCTGCACCCGGGGCGAACTTCCCATATTCGCGAAGGCATAGTTCTCACCGCGGCAGATGGGAATGACAGCGGCGCGGCTTTGCTGAGTTCCATTGATGTTTGTGCGACTGTTGCCAACCAGGCAGGAAAGTGTCTATGCTTATGCTCCTCGGCACATGCATTGAAAGTAAATCATAATCCTTGACTTGAAGAACGGTGCTTCTGTTTGGCTGCTTTGCGTGGCCGGGGCGCTGCTCGCCCTTGCTGCGGACGCCCGGTCCCAGGTCAGTGGGAGCGTGTCTGTGCTTTCCGACTACAGGTTCCGCGGTATCTCGTTAAGCGACGGAAAACCCCAGCCGCAATTGAGTCTTGGCTACGACAGCCCGGCAGGATGGTATGTCGGCGCTTTCGGGGCCGGTACCGAGTTGCGCGAGCGGCGTGACGTGCAAGTGATCGCCTATGCCGGGTATGCGCAGCGGCTGCCATTCGGCCTGACATGGGAAGTCGGGGTTACAAACTCCGTGTTCCTCAAAACGGCGGCCTATAACTATGCCGAAGTATATGCGGGCCTGGGCTTTGAAGACCTGAGCGGGCGAATATACGTATCTCCGAATTATTTTGGCCAGGCGATGCCTAGTGTTTATGCAGAATTGAATGCATCGCATCTGATTGCAGAGCGAACCCATTTGCTGGCGCATCTGGGGTATCTGAGGTCTTTTTCCGGAGCGGACGGCCCAGGCATCGTTCCCTTGTCGCGCGTCGATGCATTGCTTGGTGTCGGTAGCAGTTGGGCCGATTGGCGCGTGCAACTGGCATGGGTCGGTGTTCTGAAAACCCGCTCCCGCTATTATCTATATGGCGCGCACAACCCAAGTGCATTGACGCTGAGTGCGTCCTATTCATTTTAAAGCCGGCCTCTTCCTGGCTTTACTGTCCGTATTGATTTTTACAGACCGACAGACGGCGCTTGCCGGAAAATAAATTCAGAACCTTTTTGCCATGACCAAGGATACACGGGAAACCGTGTGCATTTTTTGTCGAAGCAAAAAGGAGATGTGATGAAAACTCAAACTCGTAGTGCAGGATGGCTGGCAGCAAATTTGTTTGCCCTAGGTTTGGCTGGTAGCCTGGCTGCTTGTGGCGGTAGTGACTATGGGGGAGGCATGGCCACGCCGGCGGCTCCTACGCAGCTTCCACCGGTAACGCCGCCTGTTGTGACGATGGCTTATTCTGCAAAAAGCATCGTTTCCGATGTGGTCGGCAATGCTGCCAATACAGATGCCAACCTGAAAAATGCGTGGGGAATTGCCTTTAATCCGACTGGCTTTGTCTGGGTTGCCAACAATGGAAGCTCAACTTCGACTTTGTATGACGGCAATGGCGTGCCGCAAACACTGATAGTTTCCTTGCCTGCGGGCCAGTCCGGCGCAAATAGTCCCACTGGAATTGTTTTTAACTCCAGCCAGGACTTCAAGGTAAGCCAAGGCGGAAAAACAGGCGCGAGCGCTTTCATTTTTGTCGGCGAATCCGGCACGGTATCGGGCTGGTCGCCGTCGGTGAATCTGAATAGCACGATCAATGTGGTTGATGGTGGTGCCGGCGGCAAGGTTTATAAAGGGCTGGCGATTTCCAGCTATCTTGGCGTGAACTATCTGTATGCGACTGATTTTCATAATGGAAACGTCGACGTCTATGACAGTACTTTTACCCAGGTATCGCTGCCGGGTGGCTTCAAGGACGCGTCCATTCCTGCTGGCTTTGCGCCTTTTGGCATACAGGCCATAGGCTCAAATATTTATGTCACCTATGCCAAGCAGGATGCCCAGGCGCATGATGATGTGATGGGAGCAGGGCTTGGAATTGTCGACGTGTTTGATAGCAGCGGTACTTTTCTTAAGCAACTGGTAAAAGCCGGCGCGTTGAATGCCCCCTGGGGCCTTGCGATGGCGCCGGCCAATTTCGGGCCTTTCAGCGGCAAGTTGCTGGTCGCGAATTTTGGCGATGGCAAAATCAATGCGTATGATCCGGCTGACGGTAGTTTTGCTGGAACCATCAGTAAGGCCGACGGCACACCGATTGTCATTGATGGATTATGGGGGATCGCGTTTGGAAACGGGATTAATAACCAGCCCGTGAATACCCTGTTCTTTACAGCAGGCCCTGCAGAAGAGGCGCACGGACTATATGGGCGGATTGATGTGCAGTAGGGTGGTTTGAGTCGCTTTGGCGGGAAGGTGGCGAAAGGAAGATTTTCGCCACCTGTGCATGCATGTCTATGCGGGAATAAAGGAAAGCTCGCACTCTTCGCAGCGTATGGCAAGACTGGGTTTGCCCCACACATTCACGCCGCAACCGGGGCAATAGTATTTTGTCTTGGCTTTAGCCACAGTGATGGATGGCGAAATCAGTTGCAGCGCGAGATTGGGAATGAGCTTTGACATGGGCAGGCTCAATACATTCTCTGCGGCCCTGACCGCAAGCGGCGCTTCTGTGATTTCTACACTGTCGGTAGTATCGGACAGATCTTCGTCATAGGTTTCTTCTGCATCAATATCATCCATTTCTCCTGTTGGATGCTCCATCTCGTCGCCGATTTGCCTTGCGACCCGCCTGTCTACCCAGTTGAACTGGTAGCCGCTCATGATCAGCCTGATGCAGGCTTGCTTGAAACGGCCGGCCTCGATAGGGTAATCCGACATTTTTTGACCTATCTTTTCCCCTCCCGGCTCGCCGGTGGAGCTGGGCATCAGGCCTATCGACTCCATTTTTTCCGCCCATTCCCGGTTGTGATAGCCGGTTCTGCTTGGATTGCCGTATTCATGCTGCCAGACGTGGCATTGCTCATGGACCAGGGTCTGGAATACTTCAATGACCTTGCGCCTGGCAAAATAGGCAGGATTAAGTGCGATTTCGTGTACCTCACTGTTGCCATCCTTGCTCCAGCGCGCGGCAGAAAAGAAGCCCATGGTGTTCTTTTCTCTTTGTACTGTAATAAGGCAGTGCGGCAGGCTGTTTTCAAAAAGCTGCATGTTGAAGTAATCAAAGGCATGCTGCAGACGCCCGTAAAACTCGTCGGTTGGTTTGATTTCTGTAACTTTCATTCAAAAAATGTATCGTACGAAACATTGAATGTCAAAGAAAAAGAAGCTTTCCTGCTATCTCTGTTATTCGCTCTATATATAGGGGCGGGCTAAGGTGCAAACTCACTTGGGAACTGCAAAATACTATTTTTAAAATAATTTACAAAAAAGCTTGCCAGTGCAGAAGTGGCTTGCTATAGTTCGGCTCCCGTCGCGACACGCAGTAAATGACGCGAAACGAACAGCAGGAAACAGGGTTGTTTGAGAGCGAGTTTTACGAGCGGAATGAGACGGGAAAGAAGCAAAAGC
>NZ_BMED01000012.1 GCF_014636315.1 Parundibacterium terreum
GTGTTATCGCGTCATGGGCCGTGACCCTGCGCAGGGCCTGCCTTCGTTCGAACAAGTAGCGGAAGACGTTTATCCGGATGACCGCGCCCGAGTCGTGGAAAGCTTTGAGAAGGCCTTGCGCGAAGGCACCGACTGGGAAGCCGAGTACCGACGCGTGAACTCCGATACCGGCGTGAGAACCGTCCGTAGCCTGGGGCACCCGATTCGGGACCACTCTGGGCGGGTGATCGAATACATCGGCACCGTGATGGATATCACCGAGCAAAGGCGGGCGGATGAAGAGCGCGAGGAACATCTATGGTTTCTTGAGTGCATGGACCGCATCAACCGCGCCATGCAACGGACAAACGAAGTCGAGAGTATGACGAGTGGAGTGTTGGAGGAAGCGCGTGCGATCTTTGGTAGCGATAGGGCATGGCTGTTATATCCTTGTGATCCCGAAGCTCAAACCTGTCGTGCAGTGATGGAGCATACAGATCCAGACTATCCCGGCGCTTTGGTGTTTGGCCAGGAGATTCCGGTGGATGCGGAGACGGCAGAATCCCTACGCGACGTGCTGCAGGCTACTGGAGCAGTGGCGGATCGCATCCCGGCGAAACTTCGTCACCGATTCAACATCTTATCGACGATTGCGGTTGCAGTTCGCCCTAAAGGCGACAACCCTTACCTGTTCGGACTGCATCAGTGCTCGCATTTGCGTTCTTGGTCAGCAGTGGAGCGACGGCTCTTCGAAGAAATTGGCCGTCGCCTAGAGGACGCACTGGCGAGCGCACTTGCTCACCGTGACTTGCTAGCCAGCGAGGATGCGTTGCGGACGAGCGAAGAACGATTCCGAATCTTGGTCGACCAAGCAACGGATTCCATTTTTCTGTACGACGAAGATGGAATTGTGCTCGACGTGAACCGCCAGGCTTGCGAGTCACTAGGTTACGCACGTGAAGAGCTTATCGGTATGCGCACTTGTGAGATCGACTACGATGTCACAGCGGAAAGAACCCTGCAGATTAAACAGCGTTTGATCCAGGACGGAAACGCCACATTCCACGGCCGCCGCAAACGCAAGGACGGAAGCCACTTCCCCGTCGAAGTCCGTGCACGTGCGTTCAACCGAGGCGAGCGCCTTTTTGCAATTGCTCTCGCCACCGACATCACTGACCGCAAGCGCCGTGAACAACGGATGCTCGCACAGTTTGGCGTTACGCGAACACTGTCAGAAACGGGCTCGCTTGAAGAGGCAGGACCGCGCATTTTGCGCGAAATGTGTGAGGCACTCGATTTGGACTGTGCAGCATTTTGGCGGGTTGATTCGAATTCGTGTACGCTCGTATGCGTGCAAACTTGGCCCTTGACCACGAATGCAGAAACCGGCAACGTATCTGCATCAGGAGCCGGCGGTTTCGCCACAGGGCTTTCCGGGAAAGTATGGTCTAGTGGTGAACCAGTATGGATTTCCGACTTGGCGCTCGGCTCGGAGTTCCAGCGCACAGAAATTGCTGCGAAGGAGGGGCTCCGAGCGGCCTTCGCATTTCCTATTACTTTCAAGAACGATGTACTGGGTGTGATTGAATTTTTCAGTCGTGAGGTCCGCGATGCTGACCACGATCTCCTGCAAATGCTTAATTCCATCGCTAGCCAAGTTGGCCAGTTTATCGAGCGCTTACGAGCGGAAGATGCGCTGCGATCTGCACGGGAAAAGCTTGCACATGCAACGCGGATGGCGACTGTCGCCGAATTGTCCGCTTCCATCGCCCACGAGATCAATCAACCGCTGCAGTCCGTTGTCGCCAACGCGCAGGCGTGCCGGCGTTGGTTGGTTGCGACACCGCCCAACATTGAAAAAGCCCGTCTGAGTTCCGACTCTATTGTCCGTGATGGATACGCTGCCGCAGACGTAATAAGTCGTATTCGTGCGTTGTTCAAGCGCACGGCTCCTGCGAAGGTGGATCTTGATGTCAACAAGCTGATACTTCAGATATGCGAGTTGATGGATGACGAAATTCACGCGAACTCAATTTTCCTTGAGACTCGGTTAGCCAACGATGTCCCGATGATCAGGGCCGATGCAGTGCAGATTCAACAGGTTATCGTCAACCTCGTGCGTAACGCTATCGAATCGCTATCGGTTACTACTGGGCAAAAAAAATTTTTATTAATCCGGTCCCGGCATGACGGAGAAAACGTAGTAGTCGACATTCACGATGAAGGCGCAGGATTGGTCGATATAGAAAAGATATTCGAGCCATTTACCACGACGAAGGAAGAGGGAATGGGCATGGGTTTGGCGATTTCTAGATCCATAGTCGAAGCGCACGCTGGCAGTATCTGGGTAGTGCACAATGATGTCCGTGGCGTGACCTTTAGCTTCAGCCTACCTACGAAACGTTCGGATGCAATGTAACTTTGAACGATCATGTTACCTTCGCTCTTATCGACTATCCGTCGAACATAATCTCATTGACCATTTGGCATAGGTTTGCAAATTTAAGTTTGTTATGGGCCATTTCGAACGATGGATGATCTTCAATTCATGGCGCGTTATACTTGTTCACCTCCTAGCAATCAAGTTCACTGTTTCTGTCGGATTGAAGTCTGACTCGGTATGTTCTGTCACTGGTAGTATAGGATCAGGCTTGCTGGTGCGATTCGCCTTCTGCTTCTGATCTCTAGATTCTACGAATTGAGTAGACTGAAAATCATGATGAAATTCATAGATGCGCGCGGCTATGCCTCTCTCGCGAATATTAATTTCACGGATATTTTTAACTCTTGCTTCATTCGTTGTTCCGCCAAAGCTACTGGCGAATTCGCGCTTGTCAGGCCACGTATATTCTGATGTCACGAGCATTCCCCCATAAATTGAAAATTCTTTAATCCGTCAACAAATGGACGCAAATAAAAGACTTTCCTGCTCCCATACGCGTTAAGGATAGAGGACGGAGCATTCCCTCGCCATACCCCAATTTAGGGAGATTTTTTCAGTTTTTTATTTGCATATGATCGGATTCTTTTGCAAAAACGACGACTCACTTCGCACTTAATATAGGCAAAAGACCGAGCTGCGCTGCGATGAAAATGGCCTGTGAGCGAGAGCCCGCTCCAAGCTTTTCAAATATTTTCTTGATATGGCATTTGACGGTGCCCTCTGAAATTCCCAACCTACGCGCTATTCGTTTTGTGCTCAACCCGACTGCCATTTCTTCCAATACCGCTCGTTCCCGCGGAGTAAGGCATCCAAAGGAAAATTTTTTGACCAGTTGACTGGAAAATTCCGGCGATAAGTAAGGATCGCCTCGTGAAATCGAACGTATAGCGGCGAGCAACTCCTCCGCTCTCGCCCCTTTTGAGATTATTGCGCTCACACCGACTTCTAGGACAGAGGCAACATCAAATCCAATTCTCGATCGAATCAATAGGAGAAATTTAATGTGCGCATATCGCTGGCGAATCGCTTCCAAATCGGCTAAATTGAGCTCACCATCAGGAGCAAAAATTAGGACATTTGGACAGGTACGTTCTATATATGCGCCAATACTTTCCTCGGGGTCGTGCGGTGCAGAGCGGTTGATGTCGGAGGCCCGGTTGAGAATTGTTACCAGCCCTTCTAGAGTAATGCTTTCACGTTCGATAATGCCGACGGATATCAATGATGATGACAGGTCATGAACTTCCTCTGACTGATCATCATATAGTGATGTTATCCCTCTCATTAATGTAAGTTCTCGTTCCATAATAAATGACACCCCGCAGGAAGAAGTTTCGAGAAAATTTGCCGATGCTCGATTTGCTGTAAAAGTTATTCGACACGTGTTCCTCTTTGGATAACGATTCTTGCAGTACCTGTTTGTTGCGATAGCGCGGAGTTTCGGCCAATATTTGCAACGGTAGCATCGCTATGTAGGTCTAGGTCATCGAAAAAAATTCGAACATAAGCACAAAGGACGGCGGCCCCTCCTTAGCAATGTGCCGCAGATCGAAGCCGACTAAATCCGATAGGCGAAATATGCGCCACCGGGGATATATCGTCTTTTGATAACGTGCTCTGCTTTAGTCACTGTGCTCAGAGGGGGGTTACTGAATCTAGTTAGTTTTTCGTGAGGACGGTCGATTTGCACGGGAAATGACTGGATTCGATGGGAGATTTGGGCATAAATTGACCTGCATTTGAGTCTCAATCGTGGTGAATCGACTAGGATGTTCATTTACTGAGATGGACCCGACACCACCAATCGGAGCAAACTAGCATTTCATCCATTTCGTGTACGGAGGCCTGATAGGGATATCGATATTCTCGGGATTGATTTGGGGAAGCGCGTGTTTCAACTTGACGGTACGGATCACCACATTGATGAAATGTAGCTAGAGGGGAGAAAATTTATACAAGGAGACGTAAGTGGAAGATCCGCTGCTGTCTGATTTGACGACGGTTCTGACCTGATACAAACCGAGCCGTCCGTTCTCACTGACAATTCCCTTTATATTGATATTCCAATTGTCGTTGTTTAAGAACACGCTGAAGGTATCAAGTGCCTGCTTATGGCCTTGCCCAGTTTTTGGTTTAGGGAGCGCTATTGTGACCTAGCCATCGATAAATTAGGGAATTTCTCATTGAGACATAATTCTGTTGGTGTGGTTGTCAGGAGTGGAGTCCCATACTAGGCGCACTATTAAAGTGTTTCCCCGCTTCATTTAAGAGGCGCTCATCTGTCGCATGATAGTTTAGAAATCTCGCGGCAGGATAGCCAGTATGGTGTCCAAGTCGGGCTAGTGATAGCGGGCTTCAATTAGGTCTATCTCGCGCACCAACTTGCGCGAAAAATCGTCGGACAGTTGGCCATGTAACGCCAACTGGAAGATCGTGGTGCGCTCAGCCTGTAGAGCAGCCAGTCGCAGCACTTTTTCGGCATGGTCGCGCTCATGGGACCTGCCCTCCCCGAAGTCACTGTCGCTATCGGCACCGAGACGGTACTGGTATAGTCCAATCACGTATGCTGCTGCCTGCGGATAAATTTCTGGGTCGGGACTCCGAGACATCAGTTCTAGTTGCGCCTGCCCTATCGCTGCTATTGCCGCCTCAGCTGCCTCCCGCCGAGCACGATCCTCTGCTTGTAGTGCAGCCGGTTCATCCGGAAAATACATCCCACCCAGGAGACGGGGCAGACCGATGCTGGCCGCAAGCAGCGATAGCAGAATAATGGCGCTGGCCAGTAAAATCGTCAGGTCGCGTGCTGGGAACACGTCGCCAGAGGGCAACGTCAACGGCAGTGTCATCACGCCTGCCAGCGTAATAGCGCCGCGCGCGCCGGCCAGCGACGTAGCAAGCACCAATCGCAGTTGCAGCCTGGTTACTCTCGCATGGCTTTTGCTCTGCTTAAACATCATAAGCCGTAGTGTTCCCCAGACCCAGATAAAGCGTAGCATAATCAAGCCGGTGCTGATAGCAAGTGCGTAGCCCGCCAGCCACCAGCGGCTCATATGGGTGCCCTGGCCAATTGATTCGCCGGCGCCGCGTAGTATGTGCGGCAGTTGTTCTCCGAGAAGCACGAACATTACGCCATTCAGTGAGAACTGCACGGTATCCCACACAGCTGATCGTTTGATACGCGTGGAAGCTAATGTTTGCCCACTCAATTCCACGTGGCTCATCACGATCCCGGCGGAAACGGCAGCGAGGATGCCCGACGTATGCAAATGCTCGGCTGCCATATAGGCACCAAAGGGCAACAGCATGTTGACCAGGATTGACGATCCCACCGGCTCATCAAGGCGGCGCGTCAGCCATTGCTGGGCACCGGTGATCAGAAGCGTGACAATCACTCCAATAGCTATTCCGCCTGCAGCGAGCCATAGGAAAGCCAACGTAGCTGAGGTAAATGAAAATGTACCGGTCGTCGCAGCGGCGACAGCAAACCGAAAACACACCAGTCCGCTAGCATCATTAAGGATTGATTCGCCCTGAAGGATATGCGTCAGGCGCTTTGGAAACAGCGAACGCGCGGCAATCGATGAGACCGCAACAGGGTCGGTCGGGGACACAACCGCCGCCAGCGCGAACGCCACCGGCAGTGGCAGGGAGGGAATCATCCAGTGGATCATATACCCGGCACCCAGCACTGTGAATACGACCAGGCCCAGCGCCATTGCCAGGATGATGCCCTTGTCACGCAGTAGGTCGTTTTTCGGAATCCTCCAGCCGTCCAAAAACAGCAAAGGCGGCAGGAACAGAATGAAGAAGATATCCGGCTCCAACATGACACCGTTCCGGAAAAAAACGGCAATTAGCACACCCAGCGCTATCTGTAGCAAAGGCAACGGCAAGGGAAGTGGCAGCAGACGCAGCAGATAGCCGCTGGCGACCACTGCCAGTAGCATGGCCAGCACAATCTCAAATGAATTCATAGTTACTCTCGTTTAATGAGTCCGTGCAAACCGGAATTTCGCCACAATGGGAACGAAATTCTCCATCTGATAGCATAACAAGGCTATTCATCCCCCATGGCGTCTCTATCCCATCCTAAGACTTGCAAGAGAACCTCGCGCGCGCGTGCTTATGTGGGAACGGCTATTATCTGAGGGCATGTCCATTAAAGAAAATGATTGTTACTTGAACCGCTATATCGCAAGAGAGCTTTATTCTATTAGTCTTGCATATACAATGGCTGCCATAGCCGTTCCTTGAGTGTAGGATCAATACCCACCGAGGGTTGGTTTACCAGTTTCATGAATGATCGGTGTCATGGCCTGCGATACCGATCATTCATGCTGAAATGAAATCTGCGACGCTCGAATGGGACAAAGTATTTTATACTCTCAAAAGACAGCACTTAACACTCGGCTATCGGCCGGCACTCGACAACCTAGGCCAGTGGAAGCCTGAACAAGTCAGGAAGAGCTGGCTGTACAGGTCAATCTGATAGAAGACGAAATGACAAGGGAGCCTAAAACAGGTTCGACAGTAAGCAAACATCTGATCAGATGTGTGGCTATTTCCTGAACTAGAAGATCGCCCAAAGTATGTCCGGTTCTGTCGTTGAGATGTTTAAACTGTTTGAGATAAACGCTCGGTGTTAAATGTATAGTTGGCCTCATCGCCGCCAAATAAGTGCTTAGCAAGAACCGCCCGACCACCTATTCGATCTAATCGAGGCTCAGTGTAAATCAACAGAATAAATAAATCGAGGCATTGCCTTAAGTGCCTCTTTAGTTCCTCCGTCAATGACGAAATTTCCTTTGTCTTGCTTCAATTCACTTACAGGTATAGCGACATCATGTTTGTCGACACCTAGAAAGCCGCCGGCGCCCACAATCGCAAACGAGACCGCCTTGTCAGGAGCGATCACAATATCGTCGATCTTACCGATTTTTTCGTTTTTTGCGTTAAAAACGGGCTTTCCTAATACCTGATGCTTTGCACTCCAACCCAGAGCGTCTTCGCGCAGTTCTACTACGGCGACGCCGACAGAAGTTGATCCGACGATTTGTGCTTCTGCGATCGTTGAGACCATAATTATGGTACCTGTGAATGCCGCTAGTATTAACCGTTTCATTGTATTCTCCATAGTTGATAGTTGAGTTTGGCGCGATGATTCCAAATCTAAAGATCTCAGCTAATCGATGAAATTCGGAAATTGTCTATGGTCATACAGGCCATATCCCATTCATGAAAATGTATCGATTCGACGTGAGTCGTAGCATTTCAAATTAATAAAATCAAAAGAATCAATTCAGCCATTACTTTATCTATTTTTTTGAGATGCAGATTTAGGTTTGGTGCGAGAACGATGGTTCTTTGCGGAAAACTCACTTGGTTTCAAAACCCAGATTAAAATTGCCAGCGCATTCTTTGCGCCGAGTTCTTGGGAAATATTTATTATGTTTCAAAGATGGCGAAAAAAAAGACTTTGACAATTAATGAAAGTCACGACTGAAGAGGATGAAATGCTTCGCTCGCATTTTCCATTTTGGAGATTTACGGTAATCCGATTTCCGAGAAGGAGCGCAATCCGCATATGGAAAATATTGCTGATTTGAAAGCAAGCCTCCGTGCAGACTGAAGGAAGGAGTCAGAGCTTTTATTTACAATGCGCCGCTCGAAAATACTTGTGCAACAGAATCTATATGCTGGGCACTAACTTTTGAAATCCGCCCTGATATGGTTAACTTCGCAGTAGTAATACAAGCAAAGTGTCGCTCTGACCGGAGAAAGTACATGACGCTTTGGTTTGCGCTCGATGGCGTACCGGCAAAAAAATAAAGGGTATAGCGCTCTCGTACATTAAATAAATATGTAATGGCATCATCGAATGCCGAGTTGTAGACTTGTAGTTTCTGATGGGAAACAAATTTGTGGTACTGACTGCGCCCCTTACACCGCTTGCCACTTCTAGCCTCTGTAGACGCCTGGGAAGAACTCCGTGCAACTCAGCGATCTTCACTTTGCGACATCTAATGTCGCATGTGCCAGCCGAGATGACTTATTGAAGACAGCTAGTATCTTGTATTCTCCTATGCCGCTTTGATGGTCGTAATAAGCCAACCGTAGGCTCGATCATCACCGGCCATCCTGCAGCGCGGGTGCTTCCGGCGTTTCGCAGACTACAAGAACGGCGTCACTCCTGAAGCCGTCGTGGGCGGGTGCTCACGGCTAGAGCAAGCACCAAAATGGACCTGCATTACATGAACCGAAACGAACTCGATGTGGATAGCGCTCTGCTGCTCCGCCGGCACGACGGAGCAGTCCTTGTTCCCGAGAATTCCAACTACAAGCCACTCAACGATCTCCTCATTCTCAATGCACCGATGGAATCCGGCCGCTTCTTGCGCCTCGCCATTGGCATCGCAGCGGCGTTGGCCAAAGTCCACCAGAGTGGGCTTGTGCACAAGGATATAAAGCCGGCCCATATCCTGGTAAATCCCGACAGTGGCCAAGTCAGCCTCGCAGGCTTCGGCCTCGCGTCGCAGATTACACAGGAGCGTCCATCGCCCGAGCCGCCAGAGTTTATAGCGGGTACGCTTGCCTATATGGCGCCGGAACAGACCGGGCGGATGAATCGTTCGGTAGACTCCCGCAGCGATCTGTACGCATTCGGCGTGACGCTCTACCAGATGCTCACTGGAAGTCTACCTTTTACCGCGACCGATCCGATGGAATGGGTGCACTGCCATATCGCTCGAGAGGCGGTGCCTCCGCATGTACGCGTAACCCACCTGCCATCCATGCTTTCAGCGATTATTATGAAATTGCTTGCGAAAGCCTCGGAAGAACGTTATCAGACCGCGACAGGCGTTGAAGCAGACCTGCAACGCTGCCTCGCGCAATGGGAAACTGGGCGATACATCGACGAATTTTCAATCGGAGAGGGCGACATACCGGACCGGCTGATGATTCCCGAGAAACTGTACGGACGATCGTGCGAGGTCGAGGCCCTGCTCGCGGCCTTCGAGCGCATCGTTAAAAACGGAACCCCGGAGTTGGTACTGGTCTCGGGATATTCCGGAATCGGCAAGTCAGCCATCGTCAACGAGTTGCATAGGCCGCTGGTACCTCCGCGCGGGCTTTTCGCGGTGGGTAAGGCCGACCAGTACAAGCGCGACATTCCCTATTCAACGTTGGCGCAAGCCTTTCGAAGTTTATTACGGCCATTGCTTGGCAAAACAGAGTTGGAGCTCGCAGTTTGGCGAGAGGCTCTTCAGGAGGCGCTGGGGCCGAATGCTGGACTCGTTGTGGATCTCGTTCCCGAAGTGGAACTCATCATCGGAGCGCCTCCACCCGTCGCGGAGTTACCTCCACAAGACGCGCAACGTCGCGCGCAGCTAGCACTCAGCCGGTTTATCGGTGTTTTTGCCCGACCGGAACACCCGCTAGTGCTCTTCCTCGACGATTTGCAATGGCTCGACACGGCGACGCTTGACCTGATAGAGGACCTGTTGACCCGCTCCCATCCGCGAAATCTCATGCTGATCGGTGCCTATCGCGACAACGAAGTTAATTCCGCGCATCTACTGATGAACAAACTCGATGCCATCAAGGCCGACGGCGGCAAATTGGTAGAGATCACACTCACACCACTTGCCCCAGAGCATCTCCAACACTTGATGGCGGACGCTCTTCGCTGTAAGCCGGAGCGGGTTGCGCCACTCGCGTCGCTGGTGTATGACAAGACCGCAGGAAATCCCTTCTTTGCCATTCAGTTCCTTTCATCGCTCACAGAAGAGGAAATGCTTGTCTTCGATCATGACGCGGCGCACTGGTCATGGGACCTCGACCGTATCCACACGAAGGGTTATACCGACAATGTGGTGGAACTCATGGTCGGAAAGCTGACCCGCCTGCCAAATGAAATCCTACAAGACCTGCAACTGCTTGCCTGCATGGGAAACGGCGCAGAGATCGCCTTACTGGAAACCATTTCCCAGTGTCCGGTAAACGATCTCCTGGACCGGCTTCGGGAAGCAATTCGGGCTGGTCTCATCACTTGCTCAGAGCATTCCTGCAGCTTCGTGCACGACCGGATTCAGGAGGCGGCTTACTCCTTGGTCCCGGAGGAGGTCCGTGCGCAGACCCATCTCCAGATAGGCAGGGTGCTCGCTTCAAGCATCCCTCCGGAAAAGCTCTCGGAGATGATCTTCGAGATCGTCAACCACCTCAACCGAGCTACACATCTCATCACCTTACAGGACGAGCGTGAGAAGCTCGCCGAGTTGAACCTGATCGCCGGCAAGCGTGCGAAAGCCTCGTCCGCCTGCGCCTCTGCGCTGACTTATCTGCGCGCCGGCGCAGCTCTGCTGCGGGGGGATCCATGGGAGCGCCAGCAGGAGCTTGCCTTCACCCTGGAACTGCATCGGGCCGATTGCGAGCTCTGGATCGGCGGGCTATCATCCGTGGAAGAGCGTCTCGCTGTGCTTGCCACGCGCGCTGCCGGCACGGTTCAACGAGCGGCTGTCGCGAGCCGACGCGTGGATCTTTACACGATGCTAGGGGACTGCGACCGGGCGGTCGCGGTCGGTTTGGAATATCTCCGGCATGTGGGCATCGATTGGACAGCCCATCCTACCCCACAGGAAGCGCATTGCGAGTATGAACGGATATGGTCCCAGCTCGGAAGTCGTCAGATCGAGGAGATCATCGACCTGCCGCTGATGGAAGATCCAGAGTCTCGCGCGACGCTCGACGTGCTCATCAACCTAGGCGCCCCGGCGCTATTCACCGACGAAAATTTGTACGCGCTCGCCACCTGTAGGGCGGCGAATCTCAACCTGGAGCGTGGCAACAGCGACGGCGCACCTGCGCACTACGTCGCGGTCGCGCTAATCGCCGGCGACCGCTTCGGCCACCACGACGCAGGGTATCGACTAGGAAAGGTCGCTTGCGATTTGACCGAACGTCGCGGATTGACCCGCCTGGCAGGAAAAGCCTACCTGCTCTTCGCGCTCGTGGTACCGTGGACGAGACAGCTGCGGGAAGGGATCGATCAGGCTCGCCGTGCCTTTCAGATCGCAAACGAGCAAGGCGACGCGACGTTTGCTGCCTACGCCTGCCGCACTTTCAGTTCCGATCTTTTCGCTTCGGGCGCCCCACTCGATAGCGTTGAGCGTGAATCAGAACAAGGATTGGAGTTTGTGCGCACAGTGCAGTTTGGACTCGCTACCGACATGATGTTGCCCGCGTTCACACTCGTGCGTTCGCTCCGTGGCGAAACCGCGAAATTCGGCACGCTTGACGATGGCTCGTTCACCGAGGGCTCGTTCGAGGCGCGTCTCACCGGTCATCCGGCTCAGGCCATGCCTGAATGTTTCTACTGGATCCGAAAGTTGCAGGCGAGATTCTTCTCAGGTGACTATGTGTCGGCTGTCGACGCCGCGGAAAAGGCGGAGAGATACTATTCGACGGCAACGTCGCTTTCAGTCATGCTGGTGGAGAGGGTGGAATACCATTTCTATGCCGCCCTCTCCCTTGCGGCCCGCTGCGAACCCATGGGTTCCGATCCGCACCCAAAGCATCGAGAGGCGCTGACAACACACGAGAGGCAACTCCGAGAATGGGCGAAAAACTGCCCCCAAAATTTCGAAGATCGGGCGGTGTTGGTTGACGCGGAGATTGCACGCATTGACGGACGTTTACCTGAGGCAATGGATCTGTACGAGCGCGCCATTCGCTTAGCGCGTTCAAATGGCTTTATTCAGAACGAGGCGCTATCTTACGAACTGGCTGCCCGTTTCTACGTGGCGCACGGCCTCGAAGAGTTTGCGCATCTCTATCTAGGAAACGCGCGGCGCGCCTATCAGCGCTGGGGAGCCCATGGGAAGGTGCGACAAATTGATGGGCTTAATCCGGAGTTAAGGCTGGACAATCGAGCCCCAGGCTCGACCGGCATGATCGATGCACAGGTCGAGGATCTGGATCTGGCCACTGTGATAAAAGTGTCGCAGTCGATCTCGGGAGAGATCGTCCCGGAAAAGCTGATCGAATCGCTGTTGCGTATGGCAATCGAGCATGCCGGGGCAGACCGTGGATTGCTGATTTTTCCCCGGGACGGCGAATTCGTTGTCCAGGCGGAAGCGAAGACTTGCGGCAGCTCAGTTTCGATCAACCTCTGCGAGACGCCGGTTTCCGCGGACCAGCTTCCCACGTCAGTGATACGTTATGCTGCTCGCACC
>NZ_BMED01000013.1 GCF_014636315.1 Parundibacterium terreum
AATGCCACAAAACAGAGATTAAACTGAAGAGTTTGATCCTGGCTCAGATTGAACGCTGGCGGCATGCCTTACACATGCAAGTCGAACGGTAACAGGGAGCTTGCTCCGCTGACGAGTGGCGAACGGGTGAGTAATATATCGGAACATACCCTAGAGTGGGGGATAACGTAGCGAAAGTTACGCTAATACCGCATACGAACTCAGGTTGAAAGTGGGGGATCGCAAGACCTCATGCTCATGGAGTGGCCGATATCTGATTAGCTAGTTGGTGAGGTAAAGGCTCACCAAGGCGACGATCAGTAGCTGGTTTGAGAGAACGACCAGCCACACTGGGACTGAGACACGGCCCAGACTCCTACGGGAGGCAGCAGTGGGGAATTTTGGACAATGGGGGCAACCCTGATCCAGCAATGCCGCGTGAGTGAAGAAGGCCTTCGGGTTGTAAAGCTCTTTTGTCAGGGAAGAAACGGCAGTTTCTAATACAAGCTGCTAATGACGGTACCTGAAGAATAAGCACCGGCTAACTACGTGCCAGCAGCCGCGGTAATACGTAGGGTGCAAGCGTTAATCGGAATTACTGGGCGTAAAGCGTGCGCAGGCGGTTATATAAGTCAGATGTGAAATCCCCGGGCTCAACCTGGGAACTGCATTTGAGACTGTATGGCTAGAGTGTGTCAGAGGGGGGTAGAATTCCACGTGTAGCAGTGAAATGCGTAGATATGTGGAGGAATACCGATGGCGAAGGCAGCCCCCTGGGATAACACTGACGCTCATGCACGAAAGCGTGGGGAGCAAACAGGATTAGATACCCTGGTAGTCCACGCCCTAAACGATGTCTACTAGTTGTCGGGTCTTAATTGACTTGGTAACGCAGCTAACGCGTGAAGTAGACCGCCTGGGGAGTACGGTCGCAAGATTAAAACTCAAAGGAATTGACGGGGACCCGCACAAGCGGTGGATGATGTGGATTAATTCGATGCAACGCGAAAAACCTTACCTACCCTTGACATGTCAGAAACCTCGAAGAGATTTGAGGGTGCTCGAAAGAGAATCTGAACACAGGTGCTGCATGGCTGTCGTCAGCTCGTGTCGTGAGATGTTGGGTTAAGTCCCGCAACGAGCGCAACCCTTGTCATTAGTTGCTACGAAAGGGCACTCTAATGAGACTGCCGGTGACAAACCGGAGGAAGGTGGGGATGACGTCAAGTCCTCATGGCCCTTATGGGTAGGGCTTCACACGTCATACAATGGTACATACAGAGGGCCGCCAACCCGCGAGGGGGAGCTAATCCCAGAAAGTGTATCGTAGTCCGGATTGTAGTCTGCAACTCGACTACATGAAGTTGGAATCGCTAGTAATCGCGGATCAGCATGTCGCGGTGAATACGTTCCCGGGTCTTGTACACACCGCCCGTCACACCATGGGAGCGGGTTTTACCAGAAGTAGGTAGCTTAACCGCAAGGAGGGCGCTTACCACGGTAGGATTCGTGACTGGGGTGAAGTCGTAACAAGGTAGCCGTATCGGAAGGTGCGGCTGGATCACCTCCTTTCTAGAGTGCGCTGAAGTTAAGTGTCCACACTTATTGACTGTTAAGAATTAAAGAACAGAGACGGTTTGAGTTGGCGAATCATGACCACGCCGCTGTGCTGCTCTGAAACGAATCTAGAAATAGATGACGGGTCTGTAGCTCAGTTGGTTAGAGCACCGTGTTGATAACGCGGGGGTCGTTGGTTCGAGCCCAACCAGACCCACCAAGGTTTGAATTCAATAGTGAGGTTAGGCTATTGAGCGTGTCGGGGGTTTAGCTCAGCTGGGAGAGCACCTGCTTTGCAAGCAGGGGGTCGTCGGTTCGATCCCGTCAACCTCCACCAAGAAATACCAAACCTAAGTCAGAAGATCAGCGAAACAACGCTGCCTAAACCCGAAGCAAGGTTTAGTGTAAAAGATTTAGGTTTGTGCTTTCACAACGGAAGACAAAGATTTAAGAAGTACTGTTCTTTAACAATTTGGAAGAAGTAAAGTAGAAATAATCAAAATTATTTCTGTAAAGAGAGATGCACGCAAGTGTATCGAATTTATGGAAGGGTTGTGATTGTATCGAACAAACATAGTATTAAAAGCGAGTTTGAAGAAGTAGTTTTAGATAAATCAAATTCCTTGAGATACGGCAAACGCTAAAGTAATACTCAATAGTAGTAAGAACTATACCGTTCTCTAAGCGATGAACAAATCAGTTTAGAGGTTAACGTTATAGGGACAAGTGACTAAGTGCACATGGTGGATGCCTTGGCGATATCAGGCGATGAAGGACGTAGTAGCTTGCGATAAGCTGCGGGGAGTGAGCAAACACACTTTGATCCGCAGATTTCCGAATGGGGAAACCCGGCCGTAAGGTCATCGTATTCTGAATACATAGGAATACGAAGCGAACGTGGCGAACTGAAACATCTAAGTAGCTACAGGAAAAGAAATCAACCGAGATTCCCAAAGTAGTGGCGAGCGAAATGGGAACAGCCTGCAAGAGTTAGCATCAGCGATAGTAGAACGGAATGGAAAGTCCGGCCATAGAGGGTGATAGCCCCTTATACGAAATCCCTGGTGTGAGACTAAGCTTGCGACAAGTAGGGCGGGACACGTGAAATCCTGTCTGAACATGGGGGGACCATCCTCCAAGGCTAAATACTCGATATCGACCGATAGTGAACCAGTACCGTGAGGGAAAGGCGAAAAGAACCCCGGAAGGGGAGTGAAATAGATCCTGAAACCGTGTGCATACAAACAGTAGGAGCGGACTTGTTCCGTGACTGCGTACCTTTTGTATAATGGGTCAGCGACTTACATTCAGTGGCAAGGTTAACCGCATAGGGAAGCCGTAGAGAAATCGAGTCCGAATAGGGCGAATTAGTCGCTGGGTGTAGACCCGAAACCAAGTGATCTACTCATGGCCAGGTTGAAGGTGCGGTAACACGCACTGGAGGACCGAACCCACTAATGTTGAAAAATTAGGGGATGAGCTGTGGGTAGGGGTGAAAGGCTAAACAAACTTGGAAATAGCTGGTTCTCTCCGAAAACTATTTAGGTAGTGCCTCAAGTATCACCATCGGGGGTAGAGCACTGTTATGGCTAGGGGGTCATCGCGACTTACCAAACCATTGCAAACTCCGAATACCGATGAGTGCGAGCTTGGGAGACAGACGTCGGGTGCTAACGTCCGGCGTCAAGAGGGAAACAACCCAGACCGCCAGCTAAGGTCCCAAAGTATCGCTAAGTGGAAAACGAAGTGGGAAGGCTAAAACAGTCAGGAGGTTGGCTTAGAAGCAGCCATCCTTTAAAGAAAGCGTAATAGCTCACTGATCGAGTCGTCCTGCGCGGAAGATGTAACGGGGCTAAGCGATACACCGAAGCTGCGGATATCCGTAAGGATATGGTAGGAGAGCGTTCTGTAAGCCTGCGAAGGTGTCTTGTAAAGGATGCTGGAGGTATCAGAAGTGCGAATGCTGACATGAGTAGCGATAATGGGAGTGAAAAGCTCCCACGCCGTAAGCCCAAGGTTTCCTGTTCAACGTTCATCGGAGCAGGGTGAGTCGGCCCCTAAGGCGAGGCAGAGATGCGTAGCTGATGGGAAGCAGGTTAATATTCCTGCACCGTCGTATGATGCGATGGGGGGACGGATCGCGGAAGGTTGTCCGACTGTTGGAATAGTCGGTTTCTGGCTCAAAGAAGGTGCTTAGGCAAATCCGGGCACATAATTCAAGGGGTTGGGACGAGTGAACTTGTTCACGAAGCAATCGGAAGTGGTTCCAAGAAAAGCCTCTAAGCTTCAGTCATACGAGACCGTACCGCAAACCGACACAGGTGGGCGAGATGAGTATTCTAAGGCGCTTGAGAGAACTCGGGAGAAGGAACTCGGCAAATTGGTACCGTAACTTCGGGATAAGGTACGCCCTTGTAGTTTGACTGGCCTGCGCCAGAAGGACGAAGGGGTTGCAATAAACTGGTGGCTGCGACTGTTTAATAAAAACACAGCACTCTGCAAACACGAAAGTGGACGTATAGGGTGTGACGCCTGCCCGGTGCTGGAAGATTAAATGATGGGGTGCAAGCTCTTGATTGAAGTCCCAGTAAACGGCGGCCGTAACTATAACGGTCCTAAGGTAGCGAAATTCCTTGTCGGGTAAGTTCCGACCTGCACGAATGGCGTAACGATGGCCACACTGTCTCCTCCCGAGACTCAGCGAAGTTGAAGTGTTTGTGATGATGCAATCTACCCGCGGCTAGACGGAAAGACCCCATGAACCTTTACTGTAGCTTTGCATTGGACTTTGAATCGATCTGTGTAGGATAGGTGGGAGGCTTTGAAGCGGGGACGCCAGTTCTCGTGGAGCCATCCTTGAAATACCACCCTGGTTTATTTGAGGTTCTAACCTTGGCCCGTTATCCGGGTCGGGGACAGTGCATGGTAGGCAGTTTGACTGGGGCGGTCTCCTCCCAAAGTGTAACGGAGGAGTTCGAAGGTACGCTAGGTACGGTCGGACATCGTGCTAATAGTGCAATGGCATAAGCGTGCTTAACTGCGAGACTGACAAGTCGAGCAGGTACGAAAGTAGGACATAGTGATCCGGTGGTTCTGTATGGAAGGGCCATCGCTCAACGGATAAAAGGTACTCTGGGGATAACAGGCTGATTCCTCCCAAGAGTTCATATCGACGGGGGAGTTTGGCACCTCGATGTCGGCTCATCACATCCTGGGGCTGTAGCCGGTCCCAAGGGTATGGCTGTTCGCCATTTAAAGTGGTACGTGAGCTGGGTTTAAAACGTCGTGAGACAGTTTGGTCCCTATCTGCCGTGGGCGTTGGAAGTTTGAAGGGGGCTGCTCCTAGTACGAGAGGACCGGAGTGGACGAACCTCTGGTGTATCGGTTGTCACGCCAGTGGCATTGCCGAGTAGCTATGTTCGGAAGAGATAACCGCTGAAAGCATCTAAGCGGGAAACTCGCCTTAAGATGAGACTTCCCGGGAACTAGATTCCCCTAAAGGGTCGTTCGAGACCAGGACGTTGATAGGCTGGGTGTGGAAGTGCAGTAATGCATTAAGCTAACCAGTACTAATTGCCCGTGCGGCTTGTCCCTATAACCTTAACAGGTGATAGGCTACGACAAGTAAGCTTGTGTGTTTGCCCGTTGTTCGCAAACAATCACAACCGCCTAAGTCTTGTGGTGTGCCCCACCATGAGCACGGAGTA
>NZ_BMED01000014.1 GCF_014636315.1 Parundibacterium terreum
TGGATCACCATCTTCGCAATACTGGCGTCGCTCGAACTATCCTTGATCTCATTGACAAACGCCCGGTCTATCTTCAGCCTGTCCACATCCAGCTTCTGCAAATAGCTCAGCGACGAGAAACCGGTACCGAAGTCGTCGATCGAAATACTGATGCCCAATTGCTTGATCTGGTACAAGGTCTTGATCAGCAAGTCCGGATCCTTCATCGCCATCGACTCAGTGATCTCCAGTTCAATGCACTCCGGCGGCACCTGCGTATCCTGCAAGGCCCGGTGCAGCGACTGCATGAACAAAGGATGCGAGAATTGCGCCTGAGACACATTGATCGCCATCTGGAAGTCCGTATAACCCAATTGGCGCAGATGCACCAGCTCATAGCAGGCGGTACGCAAGACCCACTCCCCGATATCCACGATCAAGCCCGAATACTCCGCAATCGGAATAAACTGGTCCGGCGGCACAAACTTGCCGTCATCGGTCTTCCAGCGCAACAAAGCCTCCGCCCCGACCGCACGGCCGCTGGCCATGTCGATCTGCGGCTGGAACACCAGAAACAGGCGCTGGTTCTCAAAGGCCGTACGCAAGGCATGCATCAGCCGCACCCGCTCGCGGATCTCCACCCCCATGTCGCGGGTAAAGTACACATGACCGGCGCGCTGATGGGTCTTGGCCCGCTTCAAGGCGATATTCGTATCCTTCAAGGCTTCCGAACCCTGGCCGTCATACTCCGCCAGCTTCACCAAGCCAATGGTGGCCGACAACTGCACCTCCTGCCGGTCCACATCGAAAGGACGGTTGAACAAGCCCAGGATAGCCTCCGGGCACACCATTTGTTCATCCCCCAGCAAGGCAAAGGTATCGCCCCCCACCCGCGCCAACTGGCAATCCTCCCCAAAATAAGCCACCAGGCGATTCGCCACCGAACACAGCAGCATGTCGCCAAACTGATGGCCCAGCGCATCATTGGTCTCGGCAAAGTGATCGATATCGATCAGGGACAGCGTGCTGTGCTCCTTCAGCGGCGAAGCCAGCGTCTCATTCAAGGTCTGCAGCAGCTTCAGCCGGTTCGACAAACCGGTCAAAGGATCATAGAACGCATAGTTATGCA
Source organism: Parundibacterium terreum (assembly GCF_014636315.1). Taxonomy (GTDB): domain Bacteria; phylum Pseudomonadota; class Gammaproteobacteria; order Burkholderiales; family Burkholderiaceae_D; genus Undibacterium; species Undibacterium terreum. The sequence goes on from NZ_BMED01000014.1 coordinate 1,109, forward strand.
GGCGCGAGGCCAGCATCACATTGTCCAGTCCAACGGAAATGTTGCTGCAGAACACTTCCAATAAACGCTTGTCCATCTCATTCAGGTGCAAGCCGGTATCCAGGTAGACCGTAAAGTCGCGCTGCGCCACATTGCTGAAATACAGCGTGGTGGACTGCGCTTCATACAGGCTGCGGCGTTCCGCCAGCGAGCGCTGTACCTGTTCCAGGATGCCTGCCTGCGGCGTCTGGTGCAGGTTCTGGTCCAGCAAAGGCGCAAAGGCCGGGGTTGCGGCGATGATGCGCAAGTCCGTGTCACTCTCCAGGCTGCCCTGGCGGGCACAGACCAGGCCCTCGGCATC
>NZ_BMED01000015.1 GCF_014636315.1 Parundibacterium terreum
CCACCTTCGCGGATCGCGAAACGCAGACCTTCTTCCATCGCGATCGGGTTGATCAGTTTTACTGTGATCGACACGTTATCGCCTGGCATGACCATTTCTTTGTCTTTCGGCAACTCGATCGAACCAGTTACGTCCGTTGTACGGAAGTAGAACTGTGGACGGTAGTTGTTGAAGAATGGTGTGTGACGACCACCTTCGTCTTTGGACAACACATAGATCTCGCCAGTGAAGTGGCTGTGTGGCTTGATGGAACCTGGTTTTGCCAACACTTGACCACGCTGGATGTCTTCACGCTTGGTACCACGCAGCAATACGCCGACGTTGTCGCCTGCTTGACCTTGGTCCAGCAGTTTGCGGAACATTTCCACGCCTGTGCAAGTCGTTTTGACTGTGTCTTTGATACCGACGATTTCGATCTCTTCGCCAACTTTGACGATACCGCGTTCGATACGGCCAGTTACCACTGTACCGCGACCGGAGATGGAGAATACGTCTTCTACTGGCAACAGGAAGGCGCCGTCTACTGCGCGTTCTGGTGTTGGGATGTAGGAGTCCAGTGCGTCAGCCAGTTTCATGATGGCTTCTTCGCCCAACGGACCTTTGTCGCCTTCCAGCGCCAATTTGGCGGAACCCTGGATAATTGGCAGGTCGTCGCCTGGGAATTCGTATTTGGAGAGCAGCTCGCGCACTTCCATTTCAACCAGTTCCAGCAGTTCTGCGTCGTCAACCATGTCGCATTTGTTCAGGAACACGATGATGTATGGTACGCCAACTTGGCGGGCCAGCAGGATGTGTTCGCGAGTCTGTGGCATTGGGCCGTCAGCTGCGGAGCATACCAGGATCGCGCCGTCCATCTGCGCTGCACCGGTAATCATGTTTTTAACGTAATCGGCGTGGCCTGGGCAGTCTACGTGAGCGTAGTGGCGGCCGGCTGTTTCGTATTCGACGTGGGCTGTATTAATTGTAATACCGCGCGCTTTTTCTTCTGGCGCTGCATCGATCTGGTCGTACGCTTTTGCTTCGCCGCCAAACTTCTTGGACAATACTGTCGCGATCGCTGCTGTCAATGTGGTTTTACCATGATCTACGTGACCAATTGTGCCCACGTTCACGTGCGGCTTGGTGCGTTCGAACTTACCTTTTGCCATTTTA
>NZ_BMED01000016.1 GCF_014636315.1 Parundibacterium terreum
TGGCGGCTGCGCCGTAATTCTTTTTCCGCTTGCTTACGCTCAGTCATATCGATGACAAAAGCTAAAACACGATTTCGTTCGTCGGCGAATCCGGCCACCCCGATGAGCACAGGAACGCGGTGGCCATTTTTATGGATATACTCTTTTTCAAAGGGTTGCACGTTACCGGTCAATTCAAACTGCGGTATCGTGTGTTCTAGTTCTTGGGCGAGTGATTCAGGAGGTGTCAGGTCGGTCCACCGCAAACGACCCGCAACTAAATCCTCGCGCCCATAGCCGACTACGCGCAGGAAAGCGTCATTGGCCTCAAAAATTCGGCCTTCCAGGTCGGAGATCATGATTCCAACAATGTTGGCGTCGACCAAGCGGCGGATCTCGGCTTCACGCATCTGCAGCTCGCGGTACAGACGACTGTGTTCGAGCGAAATCGCAGCCTGGGATGCAAGCACCTTCAGCACGGAAATCCTACCGGGCGTAAAAACTCCTGGAACGAGCCTGTTTTCCAGGTACAGCAGCGCAACCAGCGTCCCCTGTTTCATCAAGGGCAAACAGAGTAACGATCGGACTCCGTGGGCACTGATGTACTGATCAGAAAAGTGCGGACCTGTGACAGAAGTATCGTCAAGAATCACGATCTCCCGGGTGCGAGCAGCATAACGTATCACTGACGTGGGAAGCTGGTCCGCGGAAACCGGCGTCTCGCAGAGGTTGATCGAAACTGAGCTGCCGCAAGTCTTCGCTTCCGCCTGGACAACGAATTCGCCGTCC